>CAVYPW010000011.1:0-80490 GCA_963770515.1 uncultured Alphaproteobacteria bacterium | reverse complement strand
GCTACCAAGCAATAATGATCGGCCCGGATTCCCTCGCCTCGCCCGACTTCGAAGCTACTGGCGGCGCCGCAATCGAGGGCGTGCTCATGTCTTCAGCTGGCGATCCGCGTCGCAACCACGAGGCCGAGGCTGTCGCTCAGGAATTCGCCGCGAAAAACTTTGTGCCCAGGGGCTATACACTCTGCGCCTACGCCGCGGTCCAAGTGATCCAGCAAGCGGCGGAAACCGCGCAGTCTATCGACCCGCGCGCGGTGGCCCAGGCCCTTCACTCTCCGCGGTCGTTCGACACGGTACTTGGGCCATTGCGGTTCGACGGAAAGGGAGATCTCGAAAGGCCGGACTATATTTGGTACCAATACAAATCGGACGGGCAGCATATGTCATATCGTCCTTACACACCCAATTAACCGCCTTGCATCGTATAGCGTGACTGGGGCGCCGAAACCGACTGCGACCAAGCAGAAGCGGCATGCAAGCAAATATTGCACGGACGCCGATCCCTACGCGCGGGATGAACAATTCTTGGGACGAACGAAACAGCTTTTCGCTCCAAATTTTAGCCCGAGTGGTTTCGGTTAGATTGACTTTTTCCCGCGTTATGCAAGCTATACGAAGCTACAACTTGCGCTCGATAGGCAACGAACACACACACGTCGACACAGCCTGATGGGGTGGACCATTGCCTCAAGCTATCAGTGAGCCGTCCGGCTACAGCACTGGCGCGTCGGTCTACCTTGCGCGGTCCGACCCGGTTGACCCGAGCCTCGAATTCGCCGCCGTCCTAAACATCGCATTTTCGTGTGTGTTATCTTGGGAAGGCGTCTTCTCATCCGGAGAATTGATATCGGGAGAAACTCTAAAGCCCAACACATTCGTTGCTATCGCGCGTGCGTCGTCACGAGCGATTGTGTGCTCGGAATACGGCTGACAGACCTCGATCGTCTGATCGAAATACTCTTCGGGTGGAGACGCGCTGCCAAGAGATTGCGGTGAGCGGGGTTTCTGGACCATCAAGCAACGCAATAAGACATACGCAAGTGTGCGCGTATCTCCAATCGGTAACTCAATAAATTTGGGCCTCCGCCGCCCTCATCGCCGGGGCTGCCTCCGGTGGCTCGCTCCGACCTTCACGCCATCCAGCATCAACGTTCTGGCGCCGCATTTCCACGCCGCGGCAGGAGCACCAAGTCGGCCGCTTCCTCGGCGTCTTTGAGGAGCGTCTTGCGCGGCGTGCCCATCTGCGCACGCATGGTCAGACCGCGGGCAAGGTCGAGTGACCTGGCTCGCGCGCGCGGCTACGGGAAAGTCAGACGGGATTTCTCCCGCGCTGATCCCGTCGCGGAAACGGCGTTCCACCAGCGCCACGGCGCCAGCCGCGGCGTTCTTGCAGGAACTGCCGGACCTCAGCGTCGTCCACGAGCGGCGCGACGCACACGATAAGACATCCCGGGGCGGATCCTTCCTCGGTCGCAGCTTTCTACGGCGTGCCTCAGGAAGCCGGCGAGCGAGTCGCGAAGAGTCTGCGGCGAGAGGAGTGCCTTCGCAGCGCGAGCGCCCTTTCGTCTCTGCGTACGCCCTAAGGACGCGCAAGAATAACGTCCGCTTGTCCCCGAAGACGGCATACAGGCTCGGCCGTCCCACGCCCATCCCGGCGACGAGATCGTCGATCGTCACTCCGTCGTAGCCCTTCGACCAGAACACCTGGGTCGCCTTTTCCAGCGCGTCCCTCTCGTCGAAGCTGCGCGGTCGTCCACGCGGCCTGGCGGCATTTTGAATCATTTAGTTCAAAACTCCTTGACCGCGACCTTTACGCCAATATATAACCGAACAGTTCGAAATTAGCAAGGCGGCCCTGGCCTCGCGGGGCTCACGACTCGACCTTCACCCTTCACCACGGAGCCGCCCATGGAACATTCGATCGCTCTCGTCACCGGCACCACCTCCGGGCTCGGTTATGCGGCAGCCCGCTCTGCTCGCCGCCGAGGGCTGCCGCGAGGTCATCGTCACCGGGCGCAGCCTGGCCCGGGTCCAGGAAACGGCCGCTCAGCTCGCGGCTGAGACCAAAACACAGGTCTTCACGCCGCTGGAGCTGGATCTGGACACGCCGTCCAGCGTTCAGTCCGCCCTCGCCGAGCTGGTCAAGCGAGGTCGGCCGATCGATTTCCTGCTGCTCAATGCAGGGTTGGTCCCAAGCAAGAAGCGCGTGCTCACTGCGGCGGGCGTCGAGGCGTCTCAGGCCCCGCTGATCGGCCATCATCAACTGACTGTCGGGTTGCTCCGCGCCAACCTGCTGAGCCCCAACGCGCGGATTGTTATCGCCGGCGCGGAGCCTGCCCGAGGGGGCGTCCCCATGTTCAAGTACACCGACGTGCCAGCCTTCGCGGCCAAATACCACCAGGGTGACCGAACCGCCGCTGTGGAAGCCCTGATTCGCAACGGGCCGAACGTGAAGTACGTGCCCAACAATGCGTATGCCGACGCGAAGCTCATCATCGCTTGGTGGGTCGCGGCGCTGGCGCGCCGGCTACCCTCCGGCATGGCCGTGTACGCTGTCTCGCCCGGTGGCGGCGACCGACACCAAGGTGGTGCGAAACGCTGGCCCGGTGTTGAAGTATCTGTTTATCCCAATCGTGAACCTCATTCCCGGCATGAATCAGACGCCGGAGACCGCGGCCCGTCGGTACCTCCAGGCGTCGGAGTTCGGAACCGACGTCTCAGGGCAATTCTTCGCCTCGGCTCAAGGGAAGTTCTCAGGCCCAATTGAGGCGCAGCGCCACCCACACCTCCACGATCGCGCCAGCCAGGAAGCCGCGTGGCAGGCCGTCGTCAAGGTCTCCGGCGTCGACTTGTCTCGCCCAGCATCCTTGAGCGCGGTGTCCTGAAGGAGCGCCGGTCGCGGCGAAATGGTCGTGGTGACCAGAATCAGCAGGCGATTGCGGAGCTACGTGGTCGTCCACGGGGCCTACGGTATTTTGAAATAAATAGTTCAAAAATTCCTTGACCGCAGCCTCCGCGCCTGATTATCATACCAAACAGTTCAAAATCAGCAAAGCGACCCTAGCGTCGCAAGGAGAATACGCATGGAACGGTACGAAGGTAAAAAGGCGGTGATCATCGGCGGCACGAGCGGCATGGGGCTCGCGACGGCGAAGATGCTCCTCGATGGGGGCGCGCGCGTTCTGGTGACGGGTCGCTCGCAGGCCGGCCTGGATTCGGCGCAGAAAGAGCTTGGGAAGGACGCCATCGTGGTTTCGAGCGACGCGCGGTCGTTGACGGACATCGACGCCCTCGCCTCTCGGGTGAAGGCCGAGTTCGACACCTTCGACCTGCTCTTCGTCAACGCCGGGTTCAGCATCTCCAGCGCCTCTCGAGAGCATGACCGAGGCCATCTACGACGAGATGTTCAACCTGAACGCCAAGGGACCGTTTTTCGCGGTGCAGAAGCTCGCGCCGCTGATCAACCGGGGAGGCTCTGTCGTCCTCACGACCTCGATCGCCAACGTCAAGGGAATGCCCGGCCAAGCCGCATACGGAGCCGCCAAGGCTGCGCTGCGATCATTCGCTCGGATGCTCGCCGCCGAGCTGCTTCCTCGGGAGATTCGCGTCAACGCGGTGACGCCCGGTCCCATCGACACGCCGATCATCGGCAAAGTGTTTCCCGATAAAGACGAGGCCGCCCAGATCAGGGAGCAGATGACGCGGCATGGTTCCGATGAAGCGCTTCGGGACGTCGGAGGAAATCGCCAAGGCCGTCCTCTTCCTCGCGTTCGACGCGACCTTCACGACCGGCGCCGAACTTCCGGTCGATGGGGGTTGGTCGCAACTCTGAACGCGGTGCAGGCCGCACGCTTCACCAGACGGGAGGACCAATATGTCTTTATTGAAAAACAAGATCGCCGTCGTCACGGGCGGCAGCAGCGGCATCGGCCTCGCGACCGCCAAGAGGTTCGTTGAAGAGGGCGCCTATGTGTTCATCGCCGGTCGCCGGCAGGCCGAGCTCGACAAGGCCGTCGCGGAGATCGGCAAGAACGTCACCGGCGTAAAGACCGACATCTCAAAGCTCGATGACCTCGACCGTCTCTACGAGACCGTTGCGAAGAAGGGCAAGATCGATGTGATTTTTGCGGGCGCGGCCTTCGTCGAAAAGATGATGACCGCCGCAGCGACGCCTGAGCATTTCGACAAGACCTTCAACACCAACGCCCGCGGCACTTATTTCACCGTTCAAAAGGCGCTGCCCTACTTGAATGATGGGGCTTCCATCATCCTCGTGGCGTCCGCCGGGAAGAACAAAGGCTTTCCGGGCCGCAGCACCTACAGCGCCACCAAGGCAGCGCTCCGGTCGTTCGCCCGGACGTGGACCAGCGAACTCAAGGATCGGAAGATCAGGACCAACGTGCTGAGCCCTGGCCCGGTCGACACGCCGATGTTCGACGAGCAGTTCCCGTCCAAAGAGGGCGCCGCCGAAGCCAGAAAGCAGATCACGGCGATGACGCCTCTGGCGCGCCTGGCGCGTCCCGAGGAGATCGCTTCCGCAGCTTTGTTCCTCGCCTCGGACCAAAGCAGCTACGTCGCCGGTATCGACCTGCCGGTCGATGGCGGCCTGACGGCTGTCTAGACCGAACAGTCGTCGAGAGAAGCGAAGCACCTGACATCGACGCTCCCCAAGCATCGCGGCCGGAAGGAGGGAATCGGAGCCTTCCCGGCTTTGGAAGGTCGACGTGGTGTTCGCGGTCGCCCTGGGCTTCGTCATGGCGATGCTCGATGTCACCGTGGTGAACGTCCCCCTGGGAGACATCCAGCGGGAATTCACCTCGCCGCTCTCGACGCTGGTTTGGATCGTCGACGTCTACACGCTGACCTTCGCTTCGTTACTGCTGCTCGGCGGATCGCTTGCAGACTGGCTCGGCGCGAAACGCACCTACATCAGCGGTCTTGCGATATTCGTGCTTGCCTCAGCGCTGTGAGGGCTCGCCACGTCGACAAGCCTTCTCATCGTCGCCCGGCTGCTGTAGGGCGTCGGCGCTGCGTTCTTTCTGCCGAGCTCGCTGACGCTGCTAACGTAGTCCTTTCCGGACCCGGCCACGCGCACCAGGATGATCAGTGTTTGGGGCGCATTTATCGGTGCGGCAGCGTTGCGGGGAACAGGTTTGCCGGGCTGAAGTCAGTGTGCGTCAGTGTATTCCTTTACCCAGCCGGCAAACGTCAGTAGCTGCGGATATTCCTGCCGCACCTCGGCAATGTTCGCTTTGAAGCCCTTTTCGCGAATCCAGCGAAACATGTCCAAGAACTCCTTCGGCATAGCCCTCTTGGCCAAAAAGGCGGGAATCGGCGCCACCCAAGGCTTGCGCCCGGTGACGGTCTTGAAGGTCCTGACTATATCGCCGATGCTCAATTCGTCCCCGGCGAGCGGGATAACGCGTCCGGCGTAGCGCTCCGGATCTTCGAGAGCGCGCGCAGCAAACCAACCGATGTCGTAGGTCGCCACGAATTGCACAGGGAGCGAAACTCCAAAGTTCGCTCTGAATATTCCGAGGAACATTCCGCGCTGCATGGCCGGGACACCAAACGCATCCATGAAACCGACCGGACGCAGGATCGTCGCCGGGAGGCCTAGATCACGAATATGTTGCTCAATCGCCCATTTGCTCTCGTAGTGGGCGAGGCCGCTTTTCCGCTCAACCCCCTCCGCCGATGAGTAGACGAGATGAGGGCTGCCCGATGCCTTTACCGCATCGGCAAACCGCTTCCCGTGAAGCTCCTCCGCCGCGGTTCCACCCTTTTCCGTCCATTGCTGCACCGAATACGCAGCGGAGACGCCTGCCAACGCCGTCCTAAGCGAAACCGCGTCGTCGAAGTCACCCTTGACGAGCTCCACGCCGCGCGCGGCCAGGCTCTTGGCCTTCGGCGATTCCAAGTTGCGCGTCAGAACCCTCACGCGAACTTTTTTCGCCGCCAACAAATGAGTGACCGTCGCACCGCCCTGACTTCCGGTCCCACCAGTAACAAGCACCACGTTTTCATTAGACATAGATTTCATACCTTTTTTGAATGTGCTGAGGAAGCCGTGTCGGACCATCGCAACAGATGTTCGATCAAAAAACTGAAGACGGTGGCCGGCCCGTGCGCCTAGCGGCGCGTTTCGATTACGAACTGCCTCAGTGCGGCGCCGATCTCGCCGGGCGAGTCCTCCTGCAGGAAGTGCCGACCTTTCACGGTGGCCTCGCGCTGGTTTTTCCAGGTCCGGCAGAACCGCTGGTTCGCGCTGCCCGCCGAGATAACCGCTCCGGGTTCGCCGGCGACGAACAGTTTCGGCATCTCACTTTGGCTGAGCCATGCTGCATATGCCCGGACGATCGCAGTTACGTCCTCGGGTTCGCCGTCGACGGAGGCCTGTCGCGGCCAAATCGACGTCGGCAGCCGTGCTTCGCGCTCGACGAAAGGAGCGCGATAGGCGGCCATCTCCTCATCGCTAAGGGTCCGAATGATCGCCCCTGGCAGTACACTTTCGACGAAGAAGTTCTGGTCCAGAACGAGGTGTTCGCCCTCGCTCGATCGAAGCGCGCGAAAAATGTCTGCTGCTTCGCCGAAGTTGTCCCAGGTGAACGGCTGGACGACCGCTTCCATGTAAGCGATCGCCGCGATTTGATCCGGATGGCGGTAAGCGCGGTGAAAGCCGAGCGCCGAGCCCCAATCATGGACGACCAGGATGGCCTTGCTCAAGTTCATGGCGTCGAACCAGGCGCCAAGGTAGCGGGCATGATCGACGAAGCGGTAGGAGTAGGTTGGCGACTTGCCCGATTGCCCCATGCCGACCAAGTCTGGAGCAAGACACCGTCCAATGTCGCTGACGTGCGGAATGATGTTCCGCCAAAGGTACGAGGACGTCGGATTGCCGTGCAGGAAAACGATGGGATCGCCGTCGCCCACGTCTACATAGCTCATCTCGGTGTCGAGGACAGCGACACGCTTTCTTGGATGGGGATCGGAGGCTGTCATGTCTAACTCCTGTCAAAAGGTTTTGGCGATCTTCAAAGAAAGCGCAGGGCCGCCTTGGCTGCCCCCTGACCAGCGGTGACTCCCGAACTGATCGAGCTGAATTATGGGATGCATTTTTGAGTAGGAGGGTTGAAAATGGGGACAGTGTGTCCCATGTTTGGGCCACAATGGACCTTTCTGAACTCGCTGATTTCCACCTTGTTGCCGCCCACGGCGGGTTTCGGCGGGCCAGCCTTGTGAGCGGACGGCCGAAGGCCACGCTGTCTCGCCGCGTGGCGGAACTGGAAGCGGATTTGGGCGTGCGTCTGTTCGAACGCGGCTCGCGCTCGCTTCGCCTGACCGAGGAGGGCCGCGCCCTTCAATCCCAAACGCAAGGGCCACTGAGCGATATCGCCGAGGCCAGCGAAACTATCAGAGGTGGACTGTCCGGACCGCGGGGGCGGCTGCGCATCAATGTGCCGGTGCTCTTCGGCAATATCGCCATGGGCCGACTTGCGGCCGCGTTTGCGGCGGCCCATCCCCAGGTTCGACTTGAGGTGACGGCCGAAGATCGCTTCATCGATCCCGTGGAGGAGGGTTACGATGTCGTCATTCGGGTCAATCCTCGCCCAACGGATCACCTGGTCGGCCGCTGTTTTCTCAAGGACCATGGGCTGCTGGTAGTGCCGGCGTCGCTGGCGCGTCCGACGGACAATGATTGGGGCGGCGAACTACGCGTGCCCGCGGTGGTGCGAATTGCGTCCGGAGAGGCGGGGCCCTGGAAGATTTTCAATGGGGATCGTCAGATGACCTTTCTGCCGGATCCGGTGCTGCGCTTCTCTTCCATGGCGATGGTGCGCGATGCGGTATTCGCAGGGGCGGGAGCGGCGGTGATGCCGCGTTTCCTGGCGGCTGAAGGCTTGGCCAATGGCAGCCTCACCATTTGGGGAACGGTGGTCGATCATCCAGTGGAGGTCTGGATTCTCCACACCTCGCAAAAGTTGGTCAGCAGTAAGGTAAAGGCCTTCATTCAGTTTCTGATCGCATCGTTCCCGGATGCGTCCTGGCCTGATCGAAGCCGAGGAGCCCCTGCAATCATTGATGAATTTAGTTCCCGCCGGAAACGCCGCGATTCCGGTCATGTGCGCACGCGATCTTGAAAGCGCCGGCGCACGCGCGAGCAATCGGCTGCCTGAAAGCGGGCATGGCTCCTCGGGTGAGCGATGTCCGCCTTTCATTGGCGTGAACGTCGCGGTTCATGCCGACACGGCCTTCTGGGCCGCCGCGAAGACGTCGCGAGCGGACGTCGTACCCGCTACGTGCTCCGTACCCTCGACTTGGAGGTCCATCCATCCTGCATTCACGGCCTCAAACATTTCTTCGGCAGGTCCGGTATGGCCCTTCGGGGATGGTCCGACCCGACTACAGGATTTGTGCCGACCGCTCACGGCCCACCGCGCCAAAATCCACCCGCGTTCAGGGAGCCTTCTGAACGCAGGAAAATAGGGCGTTTTGTCAGTGCCAAAGTCATTACTCGCCAATGCCAAAATCCAGCGCGGAGGACACTTGTTCGAAAATTTCCCGAATTTCCGCATTCGGTACGACGCATAAGGTTCGATACGTATCCAAGAAGGCCCACCATCAATGGCTGGCTTATCAGGTTCTCATTTCGTCACTGTTGGGCTAGCGCACCAGAAACGCTCACTTCGTTGCTCATTGTTCGACTTCAGCGGCCCTCAAGCTATCGCTCCGCAGTTGCTCTGGCTATGGTCTCTCTGCCCATATCGTGGAATTGGCTACTTCACCGCAAGAAAAGGCCAAACAGCGCCGTGCGCTTTGTCGGCGAACGGCCCGTCAACAGTCGACCAGCTTCGCAATGCTCGCTCCGCGCCGATAGCGGCCCCTATCGCGAAGTCGCATCTTGATCCTGAGCGGACTTGCGGGCGAAACCCGTGAACTTCGCGACCACCGAGCCTGGTGCGGCTGATCTAAGTCACAGGCGGTCGTATCGCTGCGTCGACTGAACGCATCGAGTTGAATTTGCTGTTATGCGGCCACCCAATATGCCATGATTTACGGGTGACCGGTGTTATTCATTTCCTGCTGAACGGCGCCATGCGTTGCGTTACCGATGTGACGCCCGCCATGACTGTCCTGCAGTATCTTCGCGAGTGCGAAGGCATGATCGGCACCAAGGAAGGCTGCGCGGAAGGCGATTGCGGCGCCTGCACGGTCGTTGTCTGCCGCCTGGAAGACGGGCAGCCAGCTTATCGCGCGGTCAACTCCTGCCTCTTGCTGCTTCCGCAGCTTGATGGAGCTGCCGTGTTTACGGTCGAGGGACTGGCCGATCAACGCGGCGAGCTGCATCCGGTGCAGCGGGCGCTTCTGGAAAGCGACGGCACCCAGTGCGGATTCTGCACGCCGGGAATCGTGATGTCGATGGCAGCTTTCCAGCAGAGCGGCGAGCCGGCAACCGACGATCATATCCATGAGATGCTGTCCGGCAATCTGTGTCGCTGCACCGGCTATCGCTCCATCGTCGCGGCCTGCCACCGCCTCGCAGCCGACACAGCTGATGGCTCTCGTGCGCCGTTATTGGAATCGCCCTCCGTTCTTGAGACCGTACCGTCCTGCACGGACTACAGGGACGACAACCTGATTTTCCTGACGCCGCATTCGCTCGCAGAGTTCGCCGAGGTTGCAGCGCAATATCCGCAGGCCCAGTTCCTCGCTGGCGGCACAGATCTCGGCCTGCTGTTCAGCAAGCACCGGAAGCAGCCGACGGCTCTGATTTCCACCTCGCGCGTGGCTGAACTGAAGCGGATCAGCGTTGTAGCGGACGCGATCGAGATCGGCGGGGCCGTGACCTATTCAGAGGCGCTGCCGTATCTCGACGAGCACTTGCCGCAATTCGCCGACCTGGTGCGGCGTATCGGGTCACGGCAGATCCGTAATCTCGGCACGATCGCTGGCAATCTGGCGAATGCCTCGCCGATCGGCGATACACCACCCTGCCTGATTGCGCTGGAGGCGATTCTGACGTTGCGATCGGCATCTGGCTCGCGCAGGGTTCCGACCGAAAGCTTTATCACGGGTTACCGCAAGACCGTACTGCAGCCCGGCGAATTCATCGAAAGCATCCGCGTGCCGCGCCTGCGGCCCAATCAGCAGTTCTTCGCCTACAAGATTTCGAAGCGCTTCGATCAGGATATCTCGACGACGATCGGCGCGTTCCGGATCGAGCTACAAAACTCTGTCGTCCGCGATTTACGGGCTGTGTTTGGAGGGATGGCCGCGCAGCCGGCACGTGCAACCTGCGCCGAGAAGGCCGTGATCGGTCGTCCATGGACGCCTGAGACGCTTGCCGGCATCGATGCGGAGGTCGCGCGTGACTTCTCGCCCATCGACGATCATCGCGGCAGCGCGGCTTACCGGCTGCGCGCCGCCGCGAATTTGTTCCGCCGGCTGCAGCTGGAAACAACGGTTACGAGCCCAGTGCGTCTGGAGTTGCTATGAACGAACCGATCCTGCGGTCCATCCGGGGCGGCGCACATGCGCCGGTTCGCCACGATAGCGCCGTCGGCCATTTGACCGGCCGCGCGCTTTACGTCGACGACCTGCCGATCGCGCCGGGCACACTGCACGGCGCGCTGGTGCTGAGTTCGCACGCCTGTGCGCGCATCAGCCGGATCGACACCTCGCGCGCACTCGCATCGCCCGGGGTCGCGGCCGTCGTCGTCGCGGCTGACATTCCCGGCAAGAACGATATCGGCCCCATCCGCGGCGACGAGCCATTGCTGCCGAGGGACGTCGTCGAATACGAAGGTCAACCCGTGGTGGCTGTTGCGGCCGACACCCTGGACAATGCACGCGCGGCGGCGAACCTCGTTGCGATCGAGTATGAGATCCTGCCGGCCATTCTGTCGTTGACCGAAGCCATCGAGCGCGAACTCTATGTTTCGCCGCCGCAGACAATGAAGCGCGGTGATGTGGATGCGGAGTTGGCCGGTGCTCCGCACAGGCTCTCGGGCGAATTCGCATGCGGGGGCCAGGATCACTTCTACCTCGAGGGTCAGGTTGCGTTGGCAGTGCCCGGTGAAGGGCCCGATATGGTCGTCTATTCGTCGACCCAGCACCCGACCGAGGTGCAGCATGGCGTGGCACACCTGCTTGGTCTGCCCTTCAATATGGTGACTGTGGAATGTAGGCGCATGGGCGGCGGCTTCGGCGGCAAGGAGAGCCAGGCAACGATGATTGCCGGCATCGCCGCGGTACTTGCCCGCAAGGCCAGTCGGCCGGTCAAGCTCAGGCTCCCGCGCGACGACGACATGCGCGCCACTGGCAAGCGGCATCCGTTCCTGTTCCGCTACGACATCGGATTCGACAGCGATGGCCGCATCCTGGGGCTCGATCTGATGCTCGCCGCCAATGGCGGCAATGTCGCCGATCACACACCCGCAGTGGTCACCCGCGCGCTTTGCCACGCCGACAACTGTTACTGGCTGCCGAGCCTGCGGTTCGTCGGCCTTCCGTGCAAGACCAACACCGTCTCGAACACGGCGTTTCGCGGCTATGGCGGACCGCAGGGAATGTTCGCGATCGAGACCATCCTCGATATCGTGGCCCGTCATCTCGGACTGCCGCTCGAGGAGCTGCGGCGACGCAATTTCTACGGCGCCGGCCGAAATGACGTGACGCCTTACGGCATGAAGGTCGAGGACAACATCCTCGGGCACATTACCGACGAACTTGAGCAAAGCGTCGACCTTGCCGGCTGGCGCAAGGAAATTTTGGCATTCAACCGCGCAAGCCCCGTGATCAAGAAGGGGCTCGCGACCATGCCGATCAAGTTCGGCATCTCCTTCAACCGTCCGGCGCTCAATCAGGCTGGCGCGCTGGTCAGCGTCTATACCGACGGCAGCGTAACGCTGAACCACGGCGGCACCGAGATGGGACAGGGTTTGTTCGTCAAGGTAGCGCAAGTCGTCGCTGAAGCATTTCAGATCGATCTCGAGAATATTCGTGTTTCAGCGACCACGACGGCCAAGGTCCCGAATACCTCGCCGACGGCCGCATCATGCGGGTCTGATCTAAACGGCATGGCGGCCCTGAATGCGGCCCAGGAAATCAAGGGACGCATGACGGACGTGGCGGCCAATCATTTCGACGTGCCCGCAAGCGAGATCCTGTTCGCTGCCAACCGGATCTATGCCGGCAACCGCAGCCTGTCGTTCAGCGAACTTGCGCTTCTGTCCTGGGATCAGCGGGTGTCCTTGTCGGCGACCGGCTACTACCGGACGCCAAAGATCAATTGGGACGCCAAGACCAACACCGGACGCCCCTTCTATTACTTCGTCTACGGAGCGGCAGCGGCGGAAGTGGCGATAGACACGCTGACGGGCGAGATGCGGGTCTTGCGCGCCGATATCCTGCAGGATTGCGGCAAGTCGCTCAATCCTGCGCTCGATCTCGGCCAGATCGAGGGCGCCTTTGTGCAAGGCATGGGCTGGCTCACCACCGAGGAGTTATGTTGGGACGCTGCCGGCCGCCTCAAGTCGCATGGCCCGTCGACCTACAAGATTCCCGGCAGCAGGGACGTGCCGCCTCGCTTCAACGTCCGTCTGTTGAGCGACGCGCCGAACAAGGAGGCCACGGTCTTCCGTTCCAAGGCGGTGGGCGAGCCGCCGCTGATGCTGGCAATTTCCGTATGGCTTGCGGTCCGTGACGCGATCGCGAGTCTCGCCGATTACAAATTCGCGCCCTGTCTCGATGCTCCGGCAACTCCGGAGCGTATTCTTTCGGCCATCGATGATATCCGCCTGCGAGCCGGCGGGCCCGACGACCCAGTTTCGCCCGGCCCTTCAGGTCATTGAAGTCCGCCAGCCAGCGAGGCAAGGGCCGAATTGAGAAACCGCGAGACAAACGAACGCCTAACCGTCATTCGCGGGCCCGTCCTGACTTTCACAGGCAATCCCTTCACACACGGGCTCGAACACACAGCGGTATATGAACCGGACGCCATCGTTGCGATGGCCGACGGCCTGATTACCGATTTCGGTCCGACCCAGCATGTTCTGCCACGACTGCCCGCTAGTATCGAAATCAGGAACTACGGCAAGGACTCACTGATATCCGCCGGCTTCATCGATAGCCACGTACATTTTCCACAGACGCCGATGATCGCTGCCTATGGCGAGCAGTTGCTGGATTGGCTGACGAACTATACGTTTCCGACCGAGCTGAAATACTCGGACAAGGATTTTGCGCGCTCCGTTGCGCAGGTTTTCCTGCAGGAAAACCTGCGCAACGGGATCACCAGCGCGTGCGTTTATTGCACGGTGTATCCGCAGTCGGTCGATGCGCTTTTTGAGGAAGCCGAAAAACTTGGCATGCGCATTGCCGCCGGCAAGGTGCTGATGGATCGCAATGCGCCGGCCGCGCTGCTCGATACGCCGAAGACCGGCTATGACGACTCCAAGGCGCTGATCGCGAAGTGGCATAATCGCGGACGTTTGTTGTACGCTGTCACGCCGCGGTTTGCCCCGACCAGCTCGCGCGAGCAATTGGAAGCCGCGCGAGCGCTCTGCCGGGAGCATCCCGGGTGCTATTTGCAGACCCATGTTTCCGAGAACAAGAACGAGATCGCCTGGGTCAAAGAGCTGTTTCCCGAGCGCAACGGCTATCTCGACGTCTACAATCACAACGCATTATGCCGACCGCGCGCCATTTTCGGCCACGGTATCCACCTGACGGACGACGAACTGCAGGTCATGCACCAGACGGGCTCGGCGATAGCCCATTGCCCGACGTCCAATTTCTTTCTCGGTAGCGGTACCTTCGATATCAGGCGCGTCATGCATCCGGCTCGCCCGGTGCGCACAGCGATCGGCACCGATCTTGGCGCCGGCACTTCATTTTCGATGCTGGCCACCCTGAGTTCGGCCTACAAGGCGGCCCAGATCAACGGCTATTCGCTTTCCGCCCGTCATGCGCATTATCTGGCCACGCGCGGAACAGCGCACGCCATGTATCTCGAAGACAAAATCGGCAGCATTGCGCCAGGCATGGAGGCAGACATTGTCGTGCTCGACATGAAATCGACGCCGCTGATCAAGCACCGGATGCAGTTCGTCGAGGATTTCGAAGAGGCTCTGTTCGTCCAGATCACGCTTGGCGACGACCGGGCCGTGCAGGCGACGTACGTTGCCGGCGAGCTGAAATATAGCCGCGGTCCGGCGGAGGTCATTGCATCCTGATCGGGGTTGCAACTGCACCAAGAAGCCGAGGGCAAATCAGCCTCCAAGCTTACCGCCCCAGTTTCGCACCAGAAATAGCGTCAACGAAACCTAGTGAACGCGATCGGAGCGCCCCCCCTGCCCGACGAGATCATCTGACCTTCGATCGTAGATTCGGCAGGATCGTCGCAAGACAAAGGCTAGAGTGACGTTGCTCAAAAGACGACAGCAACTGAAGCGGTGCAATTACTCTCATCAGCACATCGAATCGAAGGTCGACGCCTGATCGGCCCGTTCGCTCAGGCTTTCCGGAGACGGCTCTCGTGCCAGTGCCACCAAAGCACAACGCCGAGTGCCATTGCCGCCATCGAAATCAACGCGACAATCAGAGCTGAAGCTTCGATCCACGCCGCCGCCGGAACGCAGAGCGCCATGATGATCCCGAGAAGACAGATCTGCCAGGAAAGGATATGAACACCTGCTGTAAAGGTGCCGAGCGCCAATAACATGAGAACGGCGAGCCCGGTCGCATTGGAATTGAGAATCGCCTGGACGCCAGGCAACAGCATCATATTCATCACAAGCAGGAACGCCGCCCAGTGCAGCGCCTGCGTGGCTATCAATCGCATTCGCGCGTTTCTGTCGCTGGCGCTGGACCATCCGGAGCCGACACAGACTAATCCGATCACCGGCGCCAAAAGCTCCCAATAGCCCATGATCGGTTGTTTCAACAAACTGCTATAGGCAACGCCGAGCAAGGTCAGGATCAACACAAGGCTGAAAGGCAATTCCCTGATCCAGAAGCTGACGTGTGGCCCGTTGCTGACGACGGATTGCCGGCCTGATCGCGCATCCCGGGGGTCCGCATCCATGGTGCTCATGCCGGCTGCTCCGCTTCGGCGGTTCTCAGAGCCGAATCTTTCTTGCCATATGAGGAGGAGAAACCGCCCGGAGGCGGTTTCTCTGGATTGATCGAGTGTTTGATCAGGCTGCTCGCTTGAACGCCTCGCGCACTGCCTGATTGGCGCGATCGAACGCTGTGCGGGTTTCCGTCAAGACCCCCATCCATGCGGACCATGATTGGGTACCCATCTGCTCCATCTGCTTCTGGAGTTTTACTTCCGCGGCAGTGGCGTCGGCCTGCATGCGCTTTACGGCAGCATCAAACTCGGCCTGACGCTCGGTGGTGAATTGCTTGGTATCGCCGGCAAGCTTGTCGGCGGCTTCTCGCCACGCCTTCAGTTGCGCCGCCGACTGCAGTTTGAATGTCGCCCGCTGCTGCTCGATTTGTTTGCTGAAGGTATCGACGTATTTCCTGACCTCGGCCTCGAACGCATTCCACTCTGGCTCCAGTTTTGCCTTGGCGCTGGTCCATGCGGCCTCATTGGCCTGCGCCTGCTTCTTGACGGTATCCCTGAAGATATCGCGGGTCTTGCCGAGATCAGCGAGGGCCTTCTTGGCCTTGTCGCGGGCTTCGGCCTGCACCTCGCCAACCTTGCTTTCAAGCGACGTCAGTACGGCTTCCATTTCATCGAGGCGTTCCTTGGCCCAATTTACATAGAAGTGGATATTGCTCTGCGTCTGCATTGCTGATCTCCGTAAAACACTCCGCCCCTTTGATTAAGTTAACATGCCTCCGATTTTTCTTCTTGATATGGGTCAACTTCAAATTCCAGGATCCCAATCAAAAAATGGTGGATCGTACCGACGAACGATCACCTCCATTCCGTGAAGCGAAAGCGAAGACGGACCACCTTCAGCGAGTGCTGTGGCGCCGATGCGGTCCGGCTCGACGGTCCGGAGCTACTCTGGAAAGACGTCGGACAGCGACGGCTCGATGCCGGCGGAAGGACCCAAGCGTAACGTCCGGGAACTCGCCGTATTCAGATCATACGGCTCGCGAAGTCTGCCCGGCCGGGACCGTCGACGCGCGCCCGCCGTCAAAGATACCGCGCACCAGCCCGAGTTTCGCCGTCGCTATGTTCTAACGAAGAACATGGCGATCGGGTCGGCCAGAATATCCCTGGCGTAGTGTTCGCCGTCGGCCGCGACGGATCGTCGTCGCCGTGGCGCAATCATAACCAACTGCAAATTCAAGTCCCGCCAGCTGGACGATGGCAGCCAGCGCGCGATGCGTTTTTGAACGCAAAGAATCTCCATTTCTCCATCGATACTTTCGATTTCAGACACCAGCGTCCTTTAAGCGAACGGTAATCAGCGCTGAAAACAAGTCTTGCCTCGGCTTCATGACTGAAACGGAGAACAGGAAATTGTTTCACTCTTGTGTCCACGCCGAGGTCGCCGAGACCCTTTTCCCATTCCCGGATCAGCGGCGGTCTTTTCTGAGCGGAATTGCCGAGGCCGATGCGGGGTGGGCTGTTCCGCTTCTGCTCTGCGGATTCGTGATCTGCTGGCAGGCATTCCTGTCGATAGCTTATATCGGCGGCGATCTGCATCCCGATGTTCTGGAAACGTGGACGCTCGGACGCAGCATCGAATGGGGTTCTGCCAAACACCCGCCGCTGATGGCGTGGGTCGCAAGGGCCTGGACATCGGTTTTTCCGCTCGCGAACTGGTCGTTTCAGTTGATGGCCCTGACCAACTCGGCGACTGCGCTATGGATCGTCGATCTGATCTCTCGCCGTTTCGTGCAGGGCGACAAGAGGCTGATCGTCCTGCTCCTTCTCATGTTGACGCCGATCTACCAGTTTCACGCTCAACGCTTCAACGCGAATTCAATTCTACTGGCGACCTGGCCACTTGCTACATATTGCTTTCTCCGATCGTTCGAAACACGCCGGCCTGGATGGGCCGTCGCTGCCGGCGCAGCCGCGGCGTTGGCAATGCTGGGCAAATACTACTCCGTGTTCTTGATCGTCAGCTTCGTGTTCGCCGCAACCCTTCATCAAGGACGACGCGCTTATTTCGGTTCGGCAGCTCCCTGGATATCGATGATCACAGGCCTTGCGGCGCTCGGACCGCATTTGCATTGGCTGGCAACGACAGGAGCAAAACCCTTTAGCTATGCGCTTGCGACGCACGCGGGAAAACCATTTGATCGATCGCTCATCGACGCGCTTCTCTTCGCTCCTGGTGCTGCGATGGTGCTTGCGCTACCCGCGGTCGCATGGGTCTTGATTGCTGGAGATCGGCTTAGGAGGTTTCGACAGGATTTTTTGGCGCTGGAGGAGGGCTTATGGCTGCTGTTCCTCGTCAGCATCGGGACAATCATTTTCCCGCCGATCGCCGCGTTAGCCCTGAAAAGCGACTTGCAGCCGATTTGGGCATTGCAGGGTCTTTTCTTGTTCGCAATTCTGGTCGTTTGCGGTGCCAGCTATCCTGTTGAGCGCCTCCACACGGTCAAACTAGCCGCCGCCACGTTCGCCATAGCGGTCCTCTCGGTCGTCGTGGTGGCTCCCGGTCATGCTCTATATCGAAATAGCTATCCACTGCATGAGGGACGCAACTTCTATCGGAAGGCGGCGGCAGAATTGACTCTCCGATGGCACCTGCATTCCGACAAAATACTTCCGGCGGTTGGCGGCGACGATGATTTGGCCTTTGCGGTCGCTTTCTACAGCCCTGATCATCCGCTTTACGAGAGGCCTCTGGTCGACCCAAACGCCGGGTCAATGCTCGACTCGGCCGTTCTCGGAAAGGGATGGGCAGCATTGTGCTTTGACGAAGACGAGGCTTGCATCAAAGTGGCCGCCAGTACTGCGCTGTTGGCCCCCCGTTTCGTCAGCCATCGATTTAAGGTTTCTTCGTCGCTGCTGGGCCAACCCGGCGCCAGTCAATCCTTCACAGCGATTATCGTCCCGCCGATGGCGCAGCCAGATATGGCACCAGTTTTGGGCATGGCGGAAAATTCGAGCTTCATCCGCCAAGAGTGGCCGTTCTAGGTGCTACGTAGGCCCAAGCGCGCAAAGCTCGATGCGGTTCGGCGCTACGGTCCCTGCGTCACTCTGGAAAGAGGCCGGACAGCGACGGCTCGATGCCGGCGAAAGGACCCGAGCGTGACGTCCGGGAGATCGCCGTCTTCAAGATCACACGGCTCGCGAAGTCTGCCCGGTCGGGACCGTCGACGCGCGTCCGCCGTCGAAAACGCCGTGCACGAGCCCGAGTTTCCCAAGCCCCCGAATGATCAGGCCATTGATGTCGATTTCGTACCAGGCGTGCGAAATATAGGCGTCCCGCGGAAACCGGTGATGGTTGTTGTGCAGCCCTTCGCCGAGGGTGAGGATCGTGGTCACCAGCTCGTTGGTCGTGCCGTCATTGAGCTCATAGCGACGGTAACCGTAGCGACCGTCGCTATGGCAGACCGAGTTGACCAGCGAGGTGGCGAGCACCATGAGGTAGGCGCGCAACAGGCCGGAGAACAGCACGCAGCCGATCATGGTGTGGATTCCGCCGACCGCGTAGCCAATGGCGCCCGGAATGAAAACCGCCGACATCGCGTACCAGAACCAGCGCGTTCTCACGAAGAACATCGCGATCGGGTCGGCCAGAATATCCCTGGCGTAGTATTCGCCGTCGGTCGCGACATGGTCGAACACCCAGCTGCCCTGCGCATGCAGCATGCCCTTGACGAAGCTGACATAGCGGTTGCCGACGCCGTCATAGTGAGGGCTGTGCACATCGCCGGGCTTGTCGGCGTAAAGATGATGCCGGCGGTGATTGGCGACCCATTTGAGCACCGAGCCCTGCACCGCCATCGTGCCGATCGCAGCGAAGAACGCCCTCATGACCGGACCGCAGCGAAAGCTCCGGTGCACGAACAGGCGGTGCATGCCTGCGCCCATCCCGAACATGGTCAGCCAGAACATGCCGGCGAAGACCGCAATCTCCACCCAGCCGATGCCTTGCATGATCGTCCAGACCACCGCGGCGATCGAACCGGCGTAAAGAATGGCGAACACGGCATAGGATTCGCGAAGCTTGGCGGCCACCACCGGACCTCCGACGATCACGCCTGGCGGCAGTCTTCCGACACTTTCCTCAGGCACCGAACCCGGAACTGCGGTCATTTCAGCTGATCCATTCATGGAAAATTAACTATGCTGCGGCGCACTTTACCGGCGCAGGTGATTTCCAGCAAGGCGCCGATCGGCAGCGGGAGCGCGGAGCCTTACGCTTCTCCCGGCATCAAACCGTCTTTTCGCTGCCGTATTGCAACACCTGCACTTTCTCAAGCGTGACGAGACCGCTATCCATCATGCCGTCGAGAACCGGCAGAAACGCGTTGATCTTCGCCTCGGAGTCCACCATTTCAATGACCAGCGGCAGGTCCATCGAGAGCCGCAGAATCTTGTCGGTGTGGATGAGGCTCGATTTGCCGAAGCCCATCGGACCGCGCAGCACGGTGGCGCCGGCAAGCTGCATTTCGCGCGCCTTCATCACGACCGCTTCATAAAGCGGCCGATCATCAAATTTGTCGTTTTCCCCGATGAAGATCCGCAGCAGCACGGCTTGTTTCGGTATTTGCATTTTTTGGCCTCCTTACAGACGATTGAGACGTGCCGCCAGCGCATAGCCAAGCCAGACGGCTGTCAGCCAGCCCACGACCGAGATGAATAAATTCAGCGATGCCGCCTGGATGTTGCCGGACTGCGCTAACCGGAACGTCTCGAGACTGAACGCGGAGAACGTGGTGTAGCCTCCGCAAATCCCGACCATGACGAACTGCCTCTGCCGCGGACTGACGAACAGCCTGCCGTCGGGACCGGTCAGCGCGGCATAAAACCCGATCATGAACGAGCCCGTCACGTTGACGAACATGGTCGCCCAGGGAAAGCCATCGCCGATTTGACTCGCAAACAGAACGGACACCAGATAGCGCGCGACGCCTCCCACAATGCTGCCGAGTGCGACGGCAATATAGGAACCGGCCGTATCCCAGAATTTTTGCCACCAGGTGGGACGGCGCGCGCGGGAAGATGGACGGTCCTCGACCTGTTTGGCTGCCGGCGGGTTCGATGAAACGTTGTCCTGCATGCCGGGCTTCCCTCTACCCGAAGAAAGCGTAGTGGCCGGCGGAGAAGCCGGCAGCAACCGCAAGAAGACAAAGAGACACTGAAAGCACCAGATTCCAGACCGCGAGCGACATCTCGCTGTCGCGCGCGAGCGACAACGTCTGGAGGCTGAAGGAAGATACGGTGGTGTAGCATCCCAGGAATCCGGTGACGGCAAACTGCCAGGGTCTGACGGCTGCGAAGGTCCCGTGGCCTGCGGCCGATGCGGCAACCACGCCGATCAAAAACGCCCCGCTGACGTTGATGACCATCGTTCCCCAGGGGAACGTCTCGCCGACGCGCCGCGCAACAAAGCCCGACAGCCAGAATCGGGTCATCCCCCCGAGAACGCCGCCAAGAGAAACCCAGATCGCTCCGTTGATCGTATCCACCGCATGCCTCGACGTTGTATCAAGTTACCTGTTATCAAGTTGCTTGTTATCAAGTTACTTGCCGCTCGATCCTACACCGTAACGCCCAACGCTGTTCATTTCCCGCACCACGCGCATCGGATGCGCCTCTTTGAGGGGGGGCCGGCAATTTTCCCCTCGCGAACAGACATCCCCGATTACGCGCCCTATCTCTGGTTGGCGCGCGACGCAGTTACCTGGCTTTGCGTTGAGATAGAGAAGGATGCCTGAGCGGCACATCGCCATGGCTTAACCCCCGCATTCTCGACGCGGCAGGAGTCATCAGCCCTCATCAGGCGGTTTTGGGGAACCCCATCCCCTTGGACAGAAAAATACTAGACGATGTCCAGCCGTCGATCAATATCAACACACCGACACCTGCCACCGACACCTGGCTGACATTTGGCTGTTCTCGGCGGACTGCACACTCAACGGCTAACGCGATTCGCGGAGGCTACGTCCTCGTCCCGGCTGCACCAATACGCAAGACCGCGTAGCCCGATTTGGACGCCCGGTTGTTTCGACCGACGCAGCGGGCGATCATTTTAGCGGCCGTGAAGCCTCGGTATCGCCGGGCTTTGCAACCCATACATCGCTTTGCTTGATCCGCTCGATCAGCGCTTCCGGACTGAATTTTTTGTAGCTGGCGGGAAGCTCGAAGGAGGATGCCGGCTGAGGCTCGTCCTTGATCTGTTCGAGTTTGAAGAGGACGCCGTCTCCGGTTCTGATCTGCAGCGGAAACAGACGCTCGCGATCGATCCAGCCGAAAAACACCTCGCCGTTTCCAGACGAAGCGCGAAAGGCGGCGGTGCTGTGGCCATCGATCGTCTCTTCGCTCGCTCGCTCGCAGCGCCATTCGCCCGGCCCAGTCACGCCCGCGAGGCGCGCCATCGCCTGCCATTGCCGGCACGGCGCATCCGGATCGACAGGAACGAACAACCGGGTCAACCGGCTTGACTGTCGAGCCTCCATGTAAAGTCGCGCGCCGGGCCGCACGAAATAAGCCGACGGTTTTGTTGTGTCGACCAGGAAAAAGCCGTCCGGGTGTTCCGCGGTTTCGATCCTGACTTTGCCATCGAGCACGCTCAGCCGTCCCACAGGCGTCGACACGTCGTCGTGTCGCGCGACAATATCCGCGGAAAATGGCCGGGCCGGCGCGGCAACGGCGCCAGAGACCGCAAGACCGGACAATCCAAAAAGCGCGGCCATCACAAGCAGGCGCCATCGCACTTTGCGCATACTTGCCAACATCGCCTCTCTGATCATCTTCAACATCCGTATCAGGCAGCTGGAAAAGATAGCGCCGACCGAACCGCGCGGGTTCGATCGGCACCATTTTCGGATATCACGTCACGTCGTGATCCAATTCCGGATCACTCGGTGTAGGCGATATTGACCGCGTTGCTGAAATCGAACGCGTCGAAGAGGTCCGCGAGCGCCGGGCTGTTGGTCGGCACATACGCGTTGGTCTTCTTGAACGTCGGGTTCGGCAGGTTGTCGCGGCTGCGGCTCGTGAGCGGCTGGAGGCTCCAGTTGCGCTCGATGAACTTCAGGATCGAAACGTGGTCGCCGTAGTTGTGGTAGACCTTGCCGCCGGTCGAGTACGGCGAGAGGATCAGCATCGGGATACGCGGTCCATCGCCGAAATAGTCGATCGACTGAATGAAGCCCGAATCCCAGTATCCACCGGCCTCGTCCCAGGTGACGAACACCGCGGTCTCAGCCTTCAGCTGAGGATTGGCATCCAGCGCCTGGAGGATGTTGAGGACGTAGGCTTCGAACAGGTCGACCTTCGAGCTCGAGGGATGACCATCGAGCAGGCCGTCCGGCTTGCCGAACGACACCGAAGGCAGGGTGTTGTTCTGGATCGCCGTGATCAGATCGCTCGTGTCCTTCATATGCGCCGTCCGCACAGCCGGATTGGCCATGATCGAAGTGGCATACTGGAACGGGTTGCAGATCTGGCAGTAGGCGACGCCGACCGCATTGGCCGGATCGCTCACCGCAAACGCAGTAAAGTTGGTCGATCCCGCCTTGACGGCATCATTCGAGAGATTGACGGCGGCGTTAAACGAACCGCCGTAGTAGGCCCAGGTGATGTTCTTTTCGATCAGAGCATCGCCAATGGTCCGCACCGGCGAGGGCGGCAGGTTGGTGCCACCCGACAGCGCACCGTTCGGCAAGTAACCGGGGTTGGTGTTGTCGAGCATGTAGTAGTGGTTGGCCTGGCAGTTCGGCTCCGCCGCATAGGGCAGATTCTCCAGATAGCTGACGATCGGACCAACGCCCGGCTGCGTGAAGTCGGCGCAGACGGTGAAGTTTTGATCGGCGGTATACTGGTTGACCGTGCCCGATACCGGGTTCGGGTTGGCAATCATGTTCGAGGGCGGGGTCGCGGGATTGCCGTTGCCGTCGCTCCAGAACGCCGCATCGCCGGTGCCGAACATGAAGTGGTTGGCGCCGGTGCCGCCATGGAACGACTGGTGGAAGTTGTCGCCCAAGGTGAAGCGGTCAGCCAACTGCTTCAGGATCGGAGCCTCGCCCTGCTCCGCATTGTAGAAGCCCATTTCGTTGCCCTGGCTATTGCCCTTGGCATACGTCGCCATCACGAACGGGAACAGGTCGGCCAGACAGCCCGAGCTGTTGCTCTTCGTCGCGTTCGCGACGCTGCAATCGTCCTGCTGCCAATCCTGGTAGAAGCGGTGAGTCATGTCGCCGGTGTAGTCGTCGTCATTGATCGAGGCGCCCTGCAACGGGAACGGACCGTTCAGGCTGCCGGCGCCGGGAATGCGGGTATCGAGGCTGCCGCCCGGAAGACCGGTGGCACCGGTGGTCAGGATGTCGAGATCGGCCGGATTGATGTCCTTCTCGACGCTGGCTTCGGTGGTGTTCTGGAACGGAGCACCGGTGGCGCTCTGGCCCTGCGGCGCACTGTTGGTGTTCGGCTGCGGCATCAGGTTGACGCCGCCGTTATAGGGCGACTTCGACACGGTCGGAGCGCTGATGTAGTATGACGACTGCGCCGCGACCGAGAACTGCTGCGACAGGCCGAAGTTCGGGCCCGGCGTGCCGTCTTCGTTGACGATGCCCTTGGACAACAGGTTGGAGATGGTCTCGCCCTTGCCCTTCGGCTTGTAGACACCAAAGGTGTGATCGAGGCCGCGGTTTTCGCCGATCAGGACGATGACGTGCTTGATCGGAGACGCGGTCTTGACGCCATTGGCGGGATCCTTGTCCTTGTTGTTGTTCTTGCCGGCTTCGACTTCGGCGAAGAGCTTGAGGAAGCGATTGAGATGGAAACGCTTGTCCCAATCGCTGAGGCCGCCGTGGTTGGCAGCGTAGGCCGTGCTCGCAAGTGCGATCGTCGAAACGATGCACAACGCGGTCGTGGTTCGCCAGTTAGTTTTGAAATTGAAAGTCATCATCGACTCCAAAGAGTGGTTTGGTAACGACGCGCTAGGTAGTGCATCAACGTGACGCACGCGTATCAGCGTTGTGAATGGACATGAAAAGATCAGAATAATTCCAAAAACTTTTCTGACGCCGATTTTGCATGACGATCAAAATTTTATTCGTCGAATTAGCGACGCCGCGTCAACAACGCTGATTACTCGCGCCGTCTGAAAGACGGCACGAGAGCCAACTCGTTCCGCGCCAGTGTTGGCACGGGATTTTTCGGCGGCGGTACTTGGGAAAAAACGCGCCGGTCACGTTTCAGCGTTGCGTAGTACGCCTTACTGCTGCATGTGCTTCGACTGCATGACTTGACGAAGAGCCTCGTAGTGCCGGTCGTGGACATCCGCGTTGAAGAGCGACCATCGATCGGCATGGGCCAATATCGACGGAACGGCGGCGACCATCAGCGAGCGATAATTCCGGTAGTCGTCGGCCGCGTCCGCGGTGCGGCCTTCGCCGACCGCCATGTCGATTCGCCGGAGCAGCAGCACGACTTCCTTCAGCGCCGCGCGCGCCATGGCGCGCTCGTCTTCGCCGCCCGGTACGCTGGTGTCCTTGCGATCGGGATAGTGCTCGGTCAATTCGCGCAATTCCCCGCCGATGGTGTCGACGGCGAGCGCGACGGTTTCCTTGTCGCCTGCGGGGATCGCCGTCGCCAGCAGGCTCGCGAAGTCGTCGATCTCCTTCAGCGCGGCGCCGGCGCCCTGCTCATAGGGCATCGCCGCGTCGCCAACGGCGGTGAGATACGCCACCAGATCCTTTTGATCCTGTGCGCTCAGGCCAAGCTCGAACACGCGGTCGAAATGCGCCACCACCTGATCGTAGCTGTCGAAGCGGCCGTCGTGAAAATAGGGCGCGTTGAAGTCGGCGTTGCGAAGCGTCGGGGTCTTGAACAGGCCGCCCGAGCCTACATCATGCTGTTTGTGATCGACGAAGGCCGCGGAAGGAATATGGCAGGCGGCGCAACTCAAGCCTGGATCATGCGGGAACGGTTTTGCGAACAGCGCCTCGCCGCGGCGTTCCGAGTTGCTGATCCTGCCGACCAGCCGGCCGGCGGGACCAAGGCTCTGGTTCGGGAGGAAATCGATGTCCTGGATGTAGGCGACGATGGCGTCGAGAATGGCCGGCGATGGCTCAGCTCCGGCGAACTCGTTGACGATGACGTTGCGAACGAAGTCGCGCAGCGACGCCATGCGGCCGTCGGCGCCATAGGGTGCGAGATAGCGCGCGCCGCGCAGGCTCGGAATGCGGACCGGATCGAGCACGCCGTTGTCGGCCTTGGGATTGAACAACGGGCCTGTGGTGTCGAAATTTCCCGGGCGCGTCGACATCTTGGGCACGAAGAGCCTGGCGTTGCCGGCGCCGTTGACATGGCAGGTCTCGCAACTGAGGCCAGCCTGCTGCGCGACGTTGCCGAGGATCGAGGGCGATGAGAAAGCCAGATTGCCAAGCTTGATCAGCTCCGACCTGCGGCCGGTGATTTCGGAGTGGAAGACCTCGCGCGGCCGGCGCAGCGCGTCCTCGTTCAATTCGGTCTTCGCCGGCAACGCCGCCTGGTCGCCGTCCACCGGGAATGCCAGCACACGTTCGTGCAAGCCCGCTATCAAGAAACCGATTGCGACAGCGATGCCGCTCCACCGACGAAGGCTCATCGCGATTGAGCCTCCAGCGTGGGCCGGCGCAATCCGAGCTTGGCGGAGGCGGCTTGCAGCGAGATCACGAGTTCCTCGCTGACGCGCCGGAGCGAGCGAACATTGACATGCGGCAGAGCGGGCGCGGCCACGATGGTCTTGAGCTCTCCGATCCGCGCCGTCACCGAATCCGCTAACACCGCGTCCGCCTCTTTGAGGCGGTCGGCGAAAATCGTGCGATAGGCGAATTCGACGCCGGCGACGTTATTGCGCATATCGTCGAGCGAGGTGCCGCTGATCCGGGATTCGCCGCCGTCCGCCTTGCTCTCCCCGACCTCGTAAGCGAGCCGCACCGTGCCTTCGAGCAGGCCTTGCGGCGAAAGCGGCATATCGCTGAGCTTGGCGTGAAGCTCATCGAGATGCTGGACCAGCGCCTCAGCGTCGCTTCCGACATCGGTCTGACCGGCGCCGAACAATCTGGCCTCGATGGCGTGGAAGCCGCTGTCGGCGTTGGGCCAGGCATCGATCAGCGAATCGAGCTCCGGGACAAAGCCCGCGGTGAAGACTTCCGAACGCTCCCAACCGGCGCGGGCCGAGAGCCAGGCTTTCCTCGCGCCTTGCAGATCTTTCGCGGCAGCACGTTCGCGCAGATCGCGCGCGCCGGCCAGCGCCGATCCGATTCCCTCAATCGCAAAGGGGCGATAGCGCTCGGCCGCGTCGTCGAGCGCCGCGGCGTCGGCCACGCGCGTGCCGACGGCGAGAGCCAATAAGAGGCTCAGAGCCACTCGCTTGCCAATCATCAACTACCCCAGGAGCGCGGGTTGCCCGCAAGCATCGCCGTGACACGACAAGGCGTGACATGGCGAGGCGCGACGCAACGAACCGCAACGACGAGAAACGTCGCGCAATATTGTCGACTTGTTATGCCATTTTGTGACGCGACCGTTTCACATCACAATTTATTCCTGAATATGCCTGAATAAAATAATTTCAACGCGGGAATAAACGTCTTCACCTAGAGCAAGTCCGGCGTACGCTCCTTTGCGACAAAATAATTTCTTCAAGTAAGATTCGTATGGCTGCAACACGTGGACGGATTCGTCGGTCGAGCGCCTCCGTCTCTTAACCTCCAACGCGAGATAGCCATCAATCGCGAAGCATTTTCAATGGCCGAGCCGCTTGGTTGCGAAACTCCGCCCCGCGGAACTATCAGCGGATCAAGCGGTTACTGCTTCCATGGGCACGAATCTCGAAATCGCATTTGAAAGACGTCAATCGCAATGGCGGCCGTGATCTGGCGTTGTTGCAAGAGCTTGTCGCCAAGGACGATCTGGTCGCACACGGCTGGGATCCCGGTGAAGGACGCGAGCCCGCGCCTGGCAGCCAAGAGGCCGCCGGCGAGCTGGTGCAAGCCTGGATCGACAGCGGTGCGGAGTGTCCGCCGTAACCGGCGTGGAGATCGGGGGGGTTGGCCGTTAGCAGCGCGCGCTACCCCTTCTTCGGCGACCAGCCATAGGC
Source organism: uncultured Alphaproteobacteria bacterium (assembly GCA_963770515.1). Lineage (GTDB taxonomy): Bacteria > Pseudomonadota > Alphaproteobacteria > Rhizobiales > Xanthobacteraceae > Bradyrhizobium. Next base: position 53,251 of record CAVYPW010000011.1, on the reverse strand, counting down.
CTTGGCGCAGGCGCCGCCCATCAGCATGGCCCGCTCGGTGGCGCTCAGGCGGTCCGTCTCCAGGAAGGGTTTGACGCCCTGTTCGTAATTGACGACCGCAAACGCACGCGTCCAGTCGGTGCCCCACAGGCAGCGCTCGAAACCCCAGGCATCGAACACGCGGGCGAGAGGATCCCAGATGTCCGGATAAGGATAGGGCTGTTTGGACAGCGTGCAGGCGCCCGAGACCTTGATCACCACGTTCTTGCGCTTGGCAAGATCAAGCACCTTGGGCAGATCGGCCCAAGGGTTAGCCCAAGAAGGCTCGGCCGGCGCCGGCGGCACGCGCGGCTGAAGAATGCCGAGATGGTCGAGGATGAAGCGGGTGTCGGGATTGCGATCGAACAGCGCCGTGCCCGCTTCCAGATTGTCCCAGCACAATACGTTGACGGGAAAGTCATGGCGAACGGCGGATCGCGCGATCCGGTCGAGGCCGGGATGCCTGGGATCGCGCTTGGCCTCTTTCGTCAGCATGATGCGGATTCCGACCGTACGCGGCGTCTTCTTCCACTCCGCGATGACGTCATCGACCGCCGGATCGTCCGGATCGACCGGCTTGACGATGGCCATCCGGTTGGGATGGGCACGCGCGACTTCGACGGCATAGCTCGCGTCGTAGCGGTACATCGAAAAAGCCGAGATGAAGATCGCGCCGTCGACGCCGACCTTGTCCATCGCCGCCACCATCTCGTCGCCCGTGACGTGATCGGGCCAGTTCGGGACGTTGTGCCAGGGCCGCTTCGGCGTATTGGCCTCGTAGGCGTGGACCTGGGAATCGATAATCGGCATCCGGACGTTCCTCCCTAGTTTGCCACGAGTTTTGACGTCGCCGGAGGTGACTGTCCAGAGCGCGAAGGCTGACGCGCTATGCAGAGATGGCGCTTGCGAAACTCTCGTAGAAGCAAACCAGCACGATAACGATGGCGCGCGATTGAGTCCCGCGCCATCGTTCGCCGTGCCAATCAAGTCCGCTTTCAGTAGCCTTCAGTACCGGGACGTTTTCCGATCGGGATCGTCCGCAAACGGCGGCGGCCATATCTTGCAGTCGAAGCTCTTGCCGATGGCCGGGCAAACCGGCTCGGACGGAGCATAGTATCTGGCAGTCGGCTGCGCCGAACCAACCGACCAGGCGGCGCCGAAGTGCTGGCTGTGCCACCTGTGCTTCTTGACATGCATATGCTTTCCGGCCGCCTCGGCCGGCGTGACAGCCGGAACCACCACCAGCGCGGCCGCGCAAACGGTCAGCGCCGAAAGCCGGATCGCAAATTGGCTCATGCGTTTTCCTCCCAATCGAAGGATAAACCCGCGCCGACCGGATATATTCGTCTCTTAAACCAAATTTAGGAAGCCTAGTGGAGTGGATTTGACATTCGCCACCGTCTAGCCGCGAGCATGGAAAGCGAATGTCAAATCCAAAACTCCACTAGAAATATATATTTGCTAGTGGTCCCGCAATTCTAGCATTTGCAAAGGTGCCGGCTGAGAAGGGATGCAAATGTTAGAATCGGACCACTAGATGTCGTGCAGGCTTTTGGACAGGGTTTCCGAGAAAGCCGCGGCGGCGATCGGAAGCACGCGGCCGCGCAATTGGCACAGCACCAGTTCGGCGGTCGGCACGTCCCGTGTGTCGATCGGACATCCGACCAGGCTCATGCCGAGATCTCCGGACGGCGCGCCGATCTCGATTTGAAACGAAATCGCGTTACAGCGATGCACCAGTCCCCTCAGCATCTCGAATGAATTGGATTCGGCGATCACGTTGAAACGCAGATCGCGCCGCGCCGAGACCTCGTCGAGAATTTGCCGCCCCCCGAGCGAGCGGTCCGGCAGCGCCGCCGGGTATTCGGCGCATTCGGATAACCTCACGGATTTTTTCGATGCGAGCGGATGATCGGCGCGAACGACCGCGACCAGACGCTGCGGAATACTGGCGATGACCCGCAGCGTCGGCCGCATCGAGGGACGGAAGATCAGCGCCAGATCGACCTCGTAAGCCGCGAGCGCCGCCAGGGCCCGTTCGTGGTCGATGGTCTTGAGATCAAACGTCACGCGCGGGTGCTGCTTTTGAAAGCTCGCGATTCGCGAGGCGAGGAAGTCGAGCGCGAGGGCCTGGCTGCATGCCATCAGCACCGGGCCCCGCCGGAGCCCGCGCAAATCCTCGACCTGCGACTTCATCCGATCCGCATCGGCAATCTGGCTTCGCGCGTAGCGAACGAACATTTCGCCGGCGGTCGTCAACTTCACCCCGCGCGGACGCCGCTCGAACAACGGCGTGCCGACTTCGGCCTCGAGATCCTGAATGCGCCGGTTCATGGCTGACGGCGTCAGATTCAGCTGCTCGGCGGCCTTCCGGATCGAGCCGGTGCGGGCAACCTCCACGACATGGCTCAGCAGTCTCAAATGGCGCATGGTTTGGTGAGGCTCCAGTGATGCCTTTTTTGCACCGCTCAAGTCAAAAGATAGCAACAGATTTGCTCACTGGAAAGGCGTAGTTTTTGCACCGTAGTCTTTGCATCAAGGCGGCTTCGAACCGCAGAAAAGCGAAGCCTGAAAATATTTGCTTCAGCCACAGGGGAAAATCCGATGATCAGGACCCACGCATTTCGTGGAATGCAGGCGCGCGCGCTCAACCTCGCTCTCACCCTCGTTCTTGGCCTCGCGCTCAGCGCAGGTTTTGCGGCGCCCGCCCAGGCGCAGACCAAAATCAGGATGGTGCTGAACTGGAAATATGAGGGGCCGCAGGGAATGTTCTTCCTGGCGGATGACCGCGGCTATTTCAAACAAGAGGGCCTCGAGGTCTCCTTCGACCAGGGCAACGGCTCCGGCGCCGCGGTCCCGCAGGTCGCCAATGGCGCCTATGACATGGGCTTCGGCGACATCAACGCGCTGGTGGAGCTTGCCGCGAAAAAGCCCGAGGACGCGCCGGTCGGCGTGTTCATGCTCTACAACCGGCCGCCGTTCACCGTTGCCGTGAAAGCCGACAGTCCGATCAAGACGCCAGCGGATTTTGTCGGACGCAAGCTCGGCGGCGCCGCCAATGACGGCGCGCTGAAACTGTTCCCGGCGCTGTGTGCGGCGACCAAGATCGACTGCAGCAAGGTCGAGATCGTCAACTTTCAGCCGAACCTGCGGGAGCAGATGCTGATGCAGGGCCAGGTCGACGGCGTGTTCGGCTACGTCACCACCATCCGCTTCAGCGCCAAGCTCATCGGCATCGATCCCGACAAGCAACTCCGCTTCATCAAGTTCGAAGACTACGGCATGGATCTTTATTCCAACGCCATCATCGTCTCGCGCAAGCTTGCCAAGGAACACCCCGAAGCCGTGAAAGGCTTCCTGAAGGCGCTGAACCACGGCATCAAGGACGCGATCGCCGATCCGCAAGCCGCGATTGACGCCGTCACCAAGCGTGAGCCGCTGATCAAGCCGGCGATCGAACGCGCCCGGCTCGATGCGACGATGGCCGACGAGATGAGCCATCCGGAAATCGCCAAGATCGGCATCGGCGACATCAGCGACGAACGCATGGCGAAGGCGATCGACATCCTGGTCAAGGCCAAGGAACTGCCGCGTACGCCGACCGTCACCGAAATCTTCGACCGCCGCTTCCTGCCGCCGGCCGCCGAACGCCCGACCTCGGTCCGGCCGGCCACCTGACGCAAGCACATCTTATAAACGGACCAGAGCCATGAAACTCTCCCTTGAAGATCGCGTCGTCATGATCACGGGTCCCGCCAAAGGCATGGGCGCCGCCGTCACCCACGCCTTCGCGCGCGAAGGCTGCAAACTTGCGCTGATCGGCCGCGACACCGACGCGATAAAACCCGTCGCCAAAGAGGTCAGATCCCACAACGGCAACGCCATCGTGATCGCCTGCGACCTCACCGATGCCAAGCAATGCGACGCGGCGGCTGCGGCCACAAAAGAGGCGTTCGGCGGACGTATCGACGTGCTCGTCAATATTGCCGGCGGCTCGGGCCCGATCGGCAAGACCGGCGTGCAGACGACGCCGGAGGAGTTCGACGAGATCGTGACGCTCAACATGAACGGCTGCTTCCACACCATGCGCGCGGTGCTGCCCGCCATGATCGATCAGCGCTACGGCAAGATCGTCAATGTCGGGGGCACTTTCGGCATGCGCGGCCGGGCCGGGCGCGTGGCGTATTCGGCCTCGAAATGGGGGCTGCGCGGCATCACCAAGAGTTTTGCGCTCGAAGTCGGCCAGCACAACATCAACGTCAACTGCGTCGCCCCCGGCATGGTCGACGGCCCTCGTTTTCGCGAAAAAGTCTGCCGCGACATGGCGCAAAAGCTCGGCATCTCCGAAGAAGAGGCGGCAGAGCGGCACGCCGCCGATTATGCGTTGAAGCGCATCACGGTCGACGACGACGTCGCCAACGCATGTCTTTTCTTTGCCAGCGACGTGTCGCGCCAGATCACGGGTGTTGACTTGCCGGTCGACGGCGGCTGGGCGATGCTGTGACCAGAGGCAAACATGACAAGTCCTGACAAAGTCGATCTCGTCATCAACGGCGGCATCCTTGTCTCGCCGGATGCGGAAGTTCGCGCCAGCATCGCGATCAAGGACGGGACAATTCACGCGATCGGCGCTGCCGAAGCGATGCCGGCCGCAACCGAAACGCTGGATGCAACCGGCATGCATGTCCTGCCCGGCGCCATCGACGTCCACGTGCACTTCCGTGATCCCGGATACCCGCACAAGGAAGACTTCGGCAGCGGCACCGCCGCCGCCGCGTTCGGCGGCGTCACCACGGTGTTCGACATGCCGAACACGCTGCCGACCATCGCCAACGCCGAGGCGCTGGCGGCCAAGCACAAGATCGCCTCGGAAAAGGCCTACGTCGACTACGGCCTCTACGCGGTGCTTGGCGAAGAGAGCCTCGATCATATCCCTTCGCTGGTCGAAGGCGGCATCATCGGCTTCAAGTGCTATATGGGGAACACGTTCGGCCGCATCCCCTCTCCTTCGACCGGCGCGATGCTTGAGCTGTTTGAACTTGTTGCACCGACCGGAAAGCGCATTTCGCTGCATGCCGAGACCAACTCGATCATGGAGCGGCGGGAGCAACGACTGCGTGCCGCCGGCCGCACCGAGCCGATCGCGCATCTGGCGTCGCGTCCGGCGGTCGTAGCCGTCGAGGCCGTCGCCCGCGCGGCGATCCTGGCGGAATGGACCGGCGCGCGCATCCATGTGCTGCACATCTCCTCGGCGGCCGAGTTGCGCCCGCTCGCGGAAGCCAAGGCGCGCGGCGTCGAGATCACCGGCGAGACCTGCCCGCATTATCTGTTGCTGTCGGAAAAGGATTACGAAAAATCCGGCGGCGTGGTGCGGGTCAATCCACCAGTGCGCGAGACGCCGAATCAACAACCGTTGTGGAACGCGCTTGTCGACGGCACCGTCGATATGATCGCGACCGATCACGCCCCGCATACGCCGGAAGAGAAAACGCGTAACGACATCTGGACCGTCGATTGCGGCTTTCCCGGCGTCGAGACCCAGATGCCGCTGATGCTGACAGAGACCAATCGCGGCCGCGCCACCATCCGCGATTACGTGCGCTGGAGCGCCGAAAATCCGGCGAAACAGTTTGGTCTCTACCCGCGCAAGGGCACGCTGACGGTCGGGTCCGACGCCGACATCGCCATCGTCGACATGAACCGAAGCTGGACTATCGACGACGCCAGGATCCAGTCGCGCTCGAAAATCTCGCCCTGGCAGGGCTGGGAGTGCACCGCATTGCCGATCCACACCATCGTACGCGGGCGCTTTGCCATGAAGAACCGCGTACTGAATGAGCAAGCCCGCGGCACCGGCCGCTCGGTCCATACCATTCAGCGGATGCCAACGCCATCACCGAAAAACACCGACGCCACCATGGCCGCGATCACCGCCGGCAAAAAAGGCTAGTGCGGCAAATTTGAAGTTCCTATCAGTGTTGCGGCGGAACTCTTCATAGGAACTTCAAATTTGAAGCCGCACTAGAATTAATAAGTTTACTAGAGCTCCTTTGATTTCGAAGTTCGCATCAGAGGTTGCCGCAACAATTTGCGAACTTCGAAATTGGAGCTCTAGCCCGATGTCCGATGCGCTCGCGCTGCCGGTGGGGAATGTCATTGATCTCGAAAAAGTCCGGGTGACGTTCGGCGGTGCCAAGAACCAGGTCACGGCGCTGGCGGAAACCTCCTTGCGCATCAGCCATGGCGAATTCGTAGCCCTGGTCGGACCTTCCGGCTGCGGCAAGTCGACCATTCTTAAACTCGTCGCCGGCACGCTTGTCGCCACCGAAGGCCATGTATTCGTGGCGGGGCGCGAGGTGGGGGCCGAGAGCGCGCGGGTCGGCATGGCGTTCCAGAACCCGACGCTGCTGCCGTGGCTGAACATCCGCGACAACGTGATGATGCCGCTCAAGATCGTGCCGCCGTTCAAGCAGGATTTTTCCCGCAAGAAGCGTACCGAATATCGCGACCGCGTCGAGCAATCGCTGGCAAGGGTAGGCCTCGCCGGCTTCGGCGACAAGTTTCCCTGGCAGTTGTCCGGCGGCATGCAGCAGCGCGCTTCACTCTGCCGGGCCTTGATCCACGATCCAACGCTATTGTTGCTCGACGAACCCTTCGGCGCGCTCGACCAGTTCACCCGCGAGGAATTGTGGGAAATCATGCAGCAATTGTGGATCGACAAACGCCCCACGGTTCTGCTTGTGACGCATGATCTCAAGGAAGCCGCCTATCTCGCCAGCCGCATCTGCGTCATGCAGGCAAGGCCCGGCCGCATCGTCGACAACTCGGTGGTGCCCTTTGCGCGGCCGCGCATCATCGATATTTCCTTCCAGCCCGACTTCGTCTCGCTCACCCAGCGGCTTCGCGAACGCATCATGGCCGCACGCGCCGTCCAGAGCCAATTCGGTTCTGATTGAATCAGAACCGAATAGGCTCTGGTCTTTTGTTTTGACGCGTTTTCTACCGCAGATAAGTCTACGCAATCTGCGTAAACTTGATTGCTACGCGAACCGGTTTCCACTTCGCTCGAAAACGCTATAGGAGGCTACCCCATGAACGAGATCACCCGTCGCCGCATCCTGTCGATCGTCTGCATCCTCGGCTTCTTCGTGGCCTGGGAGGTGCTGTGCCTGATCTTCAACGTCTCCGACATCGTGCTGCCGCGGCCGAGCGAGATCCTGATCACGCTCTGGACCCGCTTTCCCGCGATCTGGCCGCATGCCGTGCAGACGCTCTACACGACGCTGGTCGGGTTCGCGTTTGGAATCATGATCGGCGTGCTGCTCGGAATCCTGATCGGCTCGTCGCGCCTCGCCTATGACGTCGCCTATCCGCTGCTGGTCGGATTTTCCTCGATCCCGAAAGTCGCCGTGGTGCCGATCTTCGTGTTGTGGTTCGGCGCCGGCACGGTGCCTGCCGTGCTGACCGCGATGATCATGTGCATTTTTCCGATCGTCGTGAACGTCGCCACGGGACTGGCGGCGACCGAGCCGGAGTTGCAGGACGTGATGCGCACGTTGCGGGCGACCAAGTGGGAAATCCTCTGGAATATCGGCCTGCCGCGCACGATGCCTTATTTCTTCGCCTCGCTCAAAGTCGCAGCCACATTGGCGTTCGTCGGCGCGGTGATTTCCGAGACGGTGGCCTCCAACCGCGGCATCGGCAATCTAATGATGATCGCAAGCTCAAGCTTCGACGTGCCGCTGGTCTTCGCCGGTCTGTTCATCCTCGCAGCGCTCGGCGTCGCGCTCTATGCCGGCTTCTCGCTAATCGAGGGCAAGGTCACCGGCTGGGCGGCGCGCAGCGAGACGTTTACGGGCGGGGGTTAATCAAACTCCACACGGATGTCAGCGGTTTTCAATGCGTCGATCGTCGATGCCAGATGAGAGCGGTCTCGCGTCTCGATGACGACTTCGAGCACGACCGCCTTGGCCGGCAGATCGGTGAAGATCCGCTGGTGCGAGACTTCGACGATATTCGCCCCGGCATTGCTCAACACCGAGACGACCGCGGCGAGTTGACCGGGCCGGTCGACGATGTCGAAGCGAAGCCGCGACAGGCGGCCTTCGCGCGCGAGTTGTCGGGTCAGCACGCCTGACAATAGCCGCGTGTCGATGTTGCCGCCGCTCAGCACCAGGCCGAGCTTGCGACCCCTGAAGCGCGCGGTATCGGCGAGCACGGCGGCCAGTCCCGCCGCGCCGGCGCCTTCGGTGACCGACTTCTCGATCGTCAGCAACAGACTGAGCGCATGCTCGATATGCTGCTCGGTGACGAGAACGATGTCGTCGACCAGCGCGCGGACAATCTCGGAGGTGATCGAACCCGGCGCCTTGACCGCAATGCCTTCCGCCAGCGTGTCGCCGCGCATCGGCAGCGATTGCGCCTTGATCACATTGTACATCGATGGGTAAAGCGTCGCCTGCACGCCAACGATCTCGATGTCCGGCTTGAGCGATTTGGCCGCTACCGCGATGCCGGAGATGAGACCGCCTCCGCCAATCGGCACGATCAGTACGTCGAGATCGGCCACTGCCGCCAGCATCTCGAGCGCGATCGTCCCCTGGCCGGCGATGATCAGGGGATCGTCGTAGGGATGGATATAGGTGAGGCCGCGGCTCGCGCCGTGTTCTTTTGCCAAGTTGGCGGCCTCTTCCAGCGTCGCGCCGCCTTCGATGACAGTTGCACCGTGGCGGCGGGTGTTCTCGATCTTTACCGTCGGCGTGCCGACGGGAACGAAAATAGTCGCCGGGATTGCAAGGCGGGCGGCGTGATAGGCCACGCCCTGCGCGTGGTTGCCGGCCGACGCCGCGATCACGCCTTGCCTGCGCTGATCGGCGGACAAAGCCGAAAGCCGATTGAGCGCGCCGCGCTCCTTGAACGTCGCCGTGAACTGCAAATTCTCGAATTTGAGCCAGATATCGGCGCCGGTGATCTCGGACAGCGTCCGGCTATGATCGAAATTCGTCCGCTTGACGAAACCGGCGAGCGTCGCTGCCGCGGCCTCGATGTCGCGGAGGGTAACGGGTAATTTTGGCAGGGATGCTTTCGTATTCTCAATCATGGCAATCAGGTCTCGGGGCGGCGCCGGCAACCTGGGCGACGCGATCCATCCTATCATCTCAATGGCCAAAATATTGGGCGATCAGGGTCGCGCCAAGGAAAGTGCCGGCATTGGCCATCAGCGACGTTACCACGATCGGCCAACCCAGCCTGCGGAACGCAGGTATGTCCTTGGCGATCGACAACCCGGCGAATGCCAGCATCGGCGTGGTCAACGCCAGAAAGTTGATCTTTCCGGTCCAGCCGGCGATCGCTCCGGCATAGGGAACGCCGGGGTAAGTCGCGACCATACCGACCAGCGAGACCCAGCAGACCGCCGGAATCCGCGAGCCGGTCAATCGATAAAGCACGTATCCGACGGCCACCGTCGCCAGCATGATGGCTAGTCCCGGCAACGCGTCCAGCGGCGCATTCCCATAGGCCAGCCAATTGCCGATCAGCGCCAGAGTGCCTGTCACGATCCAGGCGATCGCGCGCTCTGGCCCGGAAAGTTCTTTCTGGGTGTCGATAACAGCGTCTGCGCCCGCGTCCCTCGATTGGACCCGCGGCTTCAGCCCGATGCGGCCGAGCACCGGCTCGAGCACGCTGTAAGACCAATTCGCGAACGGCAGCGACACGAACAGCGTGAAGTAGGTGCCGATCGTCGTCGTGATCAGATTGCTGGCTGCGGCAAAGGCGGCGACTTCCTTCGCGATCTCGGGGGTCTGCTGCGCGGCAATCGCCGCCGAGGCTGCGGCCATCATGCTGCCCGAACCGACACCCGCACCCATCGCCAAAGCCGCCGGCCGGAAGATACCAAGTGCCGCGACAAAACCGGCCAGCAGCCCGATAAAGACCGCGCCGACCACCGTGCCCGTGATGTATTCGGCAAGCACCCCGCGGCCTTCGGCGGAATCCATGCCGTATTTTTCACCGATGATCGCAAGGCTTGGCTCACGGCCGACGGAGAAGGTGGCGCCGACGACCTCCCGTCTGATGCCGAGCAGGAGCGCGACGGGCAATCCAAAGACCATGGTGCCGAAGAAATGGCCCAGTTCCTGAAACAACAGCGCGTAACCCGAAGCAAATATCTTCGGCAGCGACGCGCCGACAAGAAGACCCAGCTTGGCGATGAACAGCAGCAACGCCGATTGCAGAACGGCGGACGCATACCATTGGGAGCCTGCGTCCATCTTCAAGGCACGCGGAAGATAGTCCTTTGCGAGGCCGACGGCGCATCCGAGCAACAGCGCCCATAGCAGCGGCAGCAGGACGATCTGGCCGGGGCCCGCCCGAATGGTAAAGCTCCCGATCGATTCGGCCGCGACCACAACGAGCAAGGCCAGCGCCAGCACGCGCGAGCGGCTGCCGACGTCGAGACTTTCGGTTTCGAGCAGCACGGCTGAAGTACTCATCGAAGCGGCCTTCCCTGTTCGGTGGCCCGCATGATTGCGAATTCCGCCGTTGCCTGATATGGCTTTATCTGGATTTTATCGTTGCAGTTATCGCAACACTTTGAACCGGCTGTATTTCGATCGATGCCCCCGGATTTTGATCACGAGCGACTTCACTACCTGCGCCAGGCCGTCAAGCTCGGAAGCATCCGCGGCGCGGCGGAGCGGTTGAACGTCAATCCCTCGACGGTCAGCCGGCAGATTGCGTTCCTGGAGAAACAGGTATCGACGACGCTGCTAGAGCGCTACGGCCGCGGCGTCCGGGCAACGGAGGCCGGACAGTTGCTGGTGGAGTACGCCCATGTTCAAGATTCCGCCCGCAAGGACACGCTGGCCAAACTCGCCGATCTGAAGACACTCAAACGCGGCCATATCGAGCTCGTCACCGGCGAAGGCTACATCGACGATCTGCTAGGCGGGCCGCTTCAGGAATTTTGCCGGCGGTTTCCCGATTTGACATTTTCGCTGGAGATCACCGGAACCGACGGCATCGTGCAGGCGGTCATCGAGGGTGAAGCGCAGATCGGCATCGTTTACTTCCCGCCCGCCGACCGGCGCCTGCAATCGCATTTCAGGATTCGCCAGCCGATCTGCGCCATCGTCCACCCGAAACATCCGCTGGTGAAGCTGGGGCGCGCGCCGAAACTGTCCGATCTCGCGCGCTATCCGATCGCCGAGTTGCGAGGATCGTTCGGCACCCAGAAGCTCATGGAGGTGGCGGCTGCATCCGACCGCAGCAGCTTCAATCCCGTCGTTCGGACCAACTCCTTCCTGGTCCTGAAAAGCTTCGTTTGCGCCAATCTCGGCATCGCCTTCATGCCGGCATTTGCAGCCGCCAGGGAGATGCAGGATGGAGAAGTGATCGCGCTTCCGATCGATCACCCGGTTCTGCGCACCGCCGAAGCCCATATCATCACGCGCCACGGCCGCAGGCTGCCTCCGGCCACGCTCGGCCTGCTTCAACACTTGATCAAGCGGATGAGGGCTTTCGAGCCTTTCGTCGCCGGCAAGCCGCGGCCGCAACGCGCCAAGGGCGCCAAATTCGCATAAAGCGTTCGGTCACGGCCGTTCTTTCACGCGCCGTTCTGTAAGGCCGCGCGCGGCACTCAACTCGCCTCTGATCTTGGCCTCCTCCGCGTGGGACATCAGCGGCTCGGTGCGCTCCGGCGGCATGTCGTGGACTGGCAGGTAGTGGCCACTATCCTTCGCCGTCATCGATGCTTGCGCATCGAACAGGTTCCCTGTGCCGGCCTCCGTTGCGCAACCGGCCAATGATAGTGCCGACGCGAACAGCGCGCCCAGATACATCGATCGGCAGCGGCTTGGGATCCAGATCACCAGATCGAATCGAGGACGCCGACCAGCGCCTGCTTTCCACCATCCAGTACGGCACCGGGGGCTTCCACCACCCGCCGCCACACGGCCCTCGCCGGTGACGAAAACATCCGGTCCTGTCTCTTCGCTGCGTCGGCAGCGTTGATGGCATATGGGGCCATCGATTCCGGAGAGGGTCCATAGATGACCGGGGGCGGACTGACCCAGGCGGGCGCTCGATCGGCCGACTTCCTGCTTCGGTAGTCAACCTTGCCTCTGCCTTGGACGACCCGCCGGACCGGCGACTTCGCGAGAGCGCGGCCACCGTTGCGATCGCCTGTGTTGCGATCGTCGACTGTGGTGCCCCATGCCGCGTTGGATTTTGCTTCCGCCGCCGCTGGTTTTCCCGCTTCGCTACCGACCTTCGGATCATCCTTGACGCCGGCAGGCGTGGATGCAGACGACGGCGCAATTGGTTTCGCAGACAAGGACCCTGTTTCGTCCTGGCTGCCGTGAGAGCCTTCCGTTGCTGCGGCGGCCGGGGCAGCGGCAGGCTCGGTGACCGATTGAGATTTGTCGTTGCTATCAGCTTTGTGCGGGCTGTTCTTCTATCTCAACGGCCGCGTCCGGCTCTAAAACAAACTCGTCTTCTCCTCGCGAGATGCTCATGCCTCCGGCAAAAGCGAGGAAGAGAATCGCGCCTGAAATATGGAAAAGAAGCACCGATCTACCAACCCTGACCACAGGCTTCCGCGGAACGATCTGCAAGGCATTCATGAAGTTTCTCCTAGAACATCCAAATGAGGTTGTGTTTGGACCAGGAAGTCCGGTGTTACTTGCGCGCAGCTACTTCGTCTTCACTTGCATCGCCTTCGGACCGGGCACGGCCGCCCATTCCTTGTCGGCACGCGGGCCGTTCAGATCGCCGGTGAGGCCAACGAGTTGTCCGGGCCGAACGTCGAAGGTCCGCTGCCAGCTCTGGGTCTGGCAGAACAGCTTGATCAGACAGCCCTTGAGCTTCAGCCGGTCGGACGACTCGCGCCACAGCCAGACCGAATAGAATTTTCCGTCTTCGGCATTGTAGATGTCGCCGGCAAAGCGCTCTTCGGGCGTTACCTGCAGGCCCATCAGCAGTTGGTGGCCGAGCAATGCGCGCGACCGCTTGTCCGGATCCGGATTCAGGCTGTCGCGATAGGGCTGGCCGCGGGCATCGACGGGATCCCTCATCCAGACGATATAGCCGCAGATGCGGTCCCGCGCGGGCCCGCAACGCTCGAGGCGGATGCGGGCACGCCCGTCTTCGACGAGCCAGGTGCCGCTGGGATCAGCGGGAGCGGCGACTTCGGCGCGCCCGCCGGCCGAACTCATCAAGATGATTGTGATCAGGGTACGCAGGATCACGCGAACGATAATCTTCATCAACGGCAACTTTCGGTTCAATGGTTGCGGCATGCCTGCATCAGTTCAGTTGCGCCAGGAAGGCGTCGGCGCCCTTGTCGATGCCCGCGGTGGCCGCAGTGAGCGCGCCGACGCTGGCCTTGATGTCGTAGGCGTTGGGGTATTGCTTGGTGACGTAGGCGCCGATCAGCCGCGAGCTCGGTGCATCGAAGATCTCGACGCCGTAGATGACCGAGCCTGTCATCATGCCTTCGCCGTCGCGCGCGGCTTGCACGCCGTTGTAGACGGCACCGGCGAGATCGAAGCGCGACAGCGTGCCGAGCACCGGCGTGTTGGCGACGGCGCCGGTCAGGGTCAGCCGCACACGAAGCGTGTTTGGGCCGCGGACGTAGACGAGGGTGAATCGGCTGCGCAGCCGGTCGACGAAACTGTTCTGCATGTAAGCGGCGAGCGTCGCCCTGTCCTTGTCGGACATGTCGCCAAACTGGTGATCCTTCCCGCGATAGATCACCACCGGTTCGAGAATGACCTTGTTGTAGGCGCGCCAGTTGACGGCGGTCGAATAACGGTAGGGCACGCGGTCCGACGCGTCCGGCGCCAGGTAGGCCGAGGACGCCATCTCCGAATAGGGCACGGGGGCAATGCTCGCGCATCCGGCCGCGGCCGCGCAAAGCAAGAGCGTTCCCAGACCGCGCATGGCGATCGAGCTATCCATTCCAGAACTCCTTCAACGGCGGTCTAACTGCAATGGCGGCGCACGACCGCAGCCGCGTCCGGGACTAAGCGCGGCTGCGGTCAGCACCATTGCCAGGCTCGAGGCCCCCTCCGGGCGGGGATTATATACTTGACAAAAGTGATCCAAGCCCATAAAACGTGGTCATTGGAGCAAACCTATGACCGCATTCAAAGCCGAGATGTTTCAGGACGAGGACAAGGCCCGCGAAGCCCTTGAGGCTTTGCGCTGGCCCGATGGCCCCGTTTGCCCTCATTGCGGTAACTCCGATCAAGAGAAGATCGCCAAGGTAGAGGGGAAAAAGCATTCCCACCGCCCCGGCCTCTACTACTGCAACGAATGCAAAGGCCAGTTCACGGTCACGGTTGGCACGGTATTCGAACGGTCAAAGGTCCCTCTGACCAAGTGGTGGCTTGCCGCCCATCTGCTCAATTCGAGCAAGAAAGGCATGAGCGCCCACCAGATTCACCGCACGATTGGCGTCACCTATAAAACCGCGTGGTTCATGATGCATCGCTTGCGCGAAGCGATGGCCGACTTGAAGCCCACCGGCCCTTTGGGCGGCTCTGGCAAGATTGTCGAAGCCGACACCACCTATATCGGCGGCAAGGAGAAGAACAAGCACGCCAGCAAACGCGACGGTAAGAAGATTGGCGGCATGGGCAAGCAGATCGTTCACACCCTTGTCGAACGCGACGGCAAAGCCCGCTCGCACCATATCGCCAATATCAGCGGCAAGACCTTGCGGCCCATCCTGACCGCTCACGTCAGCCGTAAATCAACGCTAATGACCGATACGGCTGGCGGCTATATGGGCATCGGCAAAGAGTTTGAACGCCATGCAATGGTTGACCACGGCATTGGCGAATACGTTCGCGGCGATGCTCACTCAAATACGGTCGAAGGTTACTTCTCGGTTCTAAAACGCGGCATCACTGGCGTTTATCACCACATCAGCGAAGCCCATTTGAAGCGGTATCTGGCGGAGTTTGATTTCCGCTACAACAACCGCATGTCCCTCGGCGTCAACGACGGGGAACGGACGGCAAATGCTCTCAAGGGTATCGAGGGCAAGCGCCTGACGTACCGGCCGACTAACTGAGATCGTTCATCCCAAACAGGCCTCACGGCGTTTTTTGCGCTGGCGAAAGCGCCGGAACGCTAGTTGATGCTGGACTTGTTCCGGCCCAGCTTTGCAATTTTGGCGCGATAGTTAGAAGTCCACCCATCAAAGTTAGAGAGACTAAAACGACCTTGATGATAAACTCTTTGCTTGGCAGGTGATCTACACGAACCTCAAGTTTAGCCATACGGTCGCGCAAGTCGCGCATATCGGTTCGCGTTTCGCCCAAGTCTCGCCTTGTATATTCACCATCACTTTGGAGCTTTGCGATTTCGGTCAGAACGATATCGGAAGCGCGATAGGATTCAGCGGACGGTTGTCCTACGCCCGGGCTAGGTGGCTGCGATGTACTCTTTTCTTTAGTCTCTTTTGCCAAGGGGTTTAACCAGCGTTCGCCGCTAACCACTCCCATAGATCCTTTCTATGGAAGCCCCAAAAATTCACAAACGGAAACACAACGTACCTGCCTACAGCATTGTCATCGCCAAGCATTGCGGAGACCTGTTGAGCCGTAAGGCCGGGTGCTGACGCAACAAACTGACCACCGGAAATTTCGAAGTTTTTATTCGGGAAAACTCGATTTACGGCGGTTTGCAGGCGACTATCGGCCTGCGGCGCTATGATCGCATACAATGTCATGACGAAGCTGATTTGCGTTTCTTTGACGGTTTTTTATTTTTCGTTGTTTTCTTAACCTTCATTTCCTCATGGGGCTTTGGCTTCATGCGCAACAGCGCTCCCATAAGGAGCTTTGTGGATTCAAGTTCTTTACCCGGAGGCATATCAAGCAGCCTTTCGATAAGCTTCGTCGGGGGCATCGGCAGTTAAGATGCGCGCCGTTCGTCCAAGCAAAAGTAAGCGAGGCGTGCGCTCTTTATTCGTAAGAACCGCGACACGACGGGGGGCAAGTTCTCCCAAATCCCGAACGTCCAAAAACTTTGTGACCGCGCTGTTAACAGAGTTAGCATTGGGAGTGACGACTTCAAATAATGCAAGCTTGCCCTGATGCTGAATGCTCGCGTCAAAATCCCAACTCTCCGTTGATCCTTTGAACTTCACAGGCTCGCGCCTCAATGCAGTCGCACCGTAAGCGCTCTGTAAGCGGTCCCAGAGATAAGCGCGATAATCCGCGTGCTCAGCGGTTGCCAAATGAATGGCCGTGTTTTCGACGGCCGTTTTTGCGGCATTTGCTACGGCGACCACCGCGGATATCAACTGATCTTCGGCGACATCTAGATCGAACATCATGTTGTGGTCAAACCGAATAGCAAATCGCCTCGCGACATCGGCGGCGATCCTCTGGAAAGCCCTCTCTCCGCCTAGTAGGCCCGCTTCACGACGAGCGCCACCGGCGTCGGTAACCAAAAACTCGTCGCGCAGGCGCGAAATCTCAACTCCCACCATCGACCCGCCGGGATACAGAAGGGGCAACGATAGGCGCGCCGCACCGTCCCGGGAGGAAATCCTCACCAGGGCACGCGCTACTTCCATAGCAATCTGTTCAACTGAGGATGTGACCAGCGTGTTCATCAAAGCATCCCTTGCCAGCCGGGCGGGGCCGGGAACTCGCCCAACCCTTCTATCGAAAATTCGGTCTCTACAATACGTAAAAATTGCCTGAAACTTCCTAACCCATTCGGAATTTCTACGGCAGCGGGTAAATTCCCCTCCGGGCCCTTACCAAAGGCTTGAAGTCCCATCTTGGAATTATCCGCGAAACGATGAACGTGGCAGTGATCCAAGAACTGAGGAAGCTTCTTGAGACCGTTGGTCTTGAGAACAGCCCTCGCATTCATATGGGGACTGGAAGGCCAGCCATCTACGCGGCCGATGGTCACAAACGACTTACCTAGAGCCACTTCCAATGTTGCAGTGACGTCCCGGTTCCGATGGAAAGCCCACGCTTTCAGCCGCAGCCTGACGCCTTCAATGCCGACGCCGTGCTCGTCCACGAATTGGAGGAGAACCTCGGTTTCCTCAGCGGAGACCGTCCGAACGTCATCGCGACGGGGCTTTATCCGTTTACCATCTGGTAACGGCTTCGGCGTTGGCCAATCTGGCCAGCCGGTGAGTGTCTTTTTACGCTCTAGGGCTTTGCCCCAAGCGACGGGCACAACTCCAACGATCCTAACCTTTACAGCTTTCTTGGCCATTTCCCCGCCCCGAGATCGTAGCTTGCCTACAACTCTCGGTCTTCATCAAGCGGGATCACACGGGCGCGCCAGTCGGATATTATCCGACAGCGTTCATTCTAGGATTTGTTAACTTTTGTCAAGTATATAATTCCCCTCCGGGCGCCTCGAGCCAAGCCTCAGTGTCATGAGTTATAAAACCGACCAGACGGTTTGTAAAGTAGAAAAACGTCGGCGCCGCATTTGGTGGCAGGGCTGCGGTTAACGCGGCCGCTTTCTGGAGTCATTAAGGCGGATCAGGAGCGTTTGCGCGCCGTGACGCTCTTCGCCGCCGGCGCCTTCGTCACACGCGGCTTGGCAGGCTTTTCGAGTGCGCGCCACTGGCTGTCATCCATAAGGCGCGCGAACAGCCGATCGCGCTCCGGCTTGCCGATCGGAGACATGCCAAAGAGTGCACCCAATAGCAGCCCCCTCGCCGCGGCCCAGCGCAGCATCGCCAGATCCGGATCGGCGGCTTCCGCCTTGATGGCGGCAATGTTTTTGAGGTCACTCTCACGCGGAAGAGCCATCAGATCCGGGCTATCGACCATCGCGGCCAGCAGCGCGAGCGCCGCTGAATTCGGCGTGTTGACGGCTTCGCGCACCGTGGCGATTTCCGTGACCAGCTCGGGATTTGCGGACTCTGCGCTGACTTTCGCCCGGTAACGGGTCGAGAACTCCCGAAAGTGCGCCATCTGCCGCTCCAGGAGCGCCTTGAGCACGCCCTCCTTGGTGCGGAACTGGTGCATCACGCCGCCTTTGCTCAAGCCGCTCTCGCGCGCAATGGCGTCGAGCGTCAGCCTGCCCGGTCCGTCGCGTGCAATGATAACGAGCGCCGCGTCGAGCGCGACGTTACGGGATCGTTCGGAGCGGCTGGCATTGTCCATGGGCGACTTGTCTCCGCGACAAGCCGATGAATCAAGTGAAAACAAGACGCGTTGTACTTTTTCGTGCGGACGATTTGTTACGCCGCGTGCTGGGAGCGATCTTCCGCGTCTTCAGCTGCGCTTGAATCCGCCATGACGCGATCGAGGTGCGAGGCGCCGGGCGCAGGTCACTGCCCGATCCAGATATTTATCCCGCCCATTTCGGCATCAGGCCGTGCGGTAAATCGCGGCCGACCCCGTATTCGTCCGGCCCGTAATCATACGGCTCGTCAAATTAACCGGCACAGCCTGTGGCCGCGATAGTGTGCGCGCCGATCAAACAACCATCACGGGAAGTGGCGATGAACATGGTGGCGGCACCTCACTGCATGACCTGCAACCTCGAAAGAACGCTGATCAGCATCCAGCCCGGCAGAAACCGGCACGACGTGCGCAGCTACGAATGTCCCGACTGCAAGGACATCTTCCGGCTCGTCGTGGAGCGCGTGTCGTTCGAAGCCGACGAACTTGTCTTTGAAGAACCCTCACGAAAGGCCGCCACGCGATAACGGCTCCCTGCACAAGCAACAGGCAGCTCTCTCGCGTCGAATACCCGCTTGCTCAGGCTGCGCGCCGATCAAGACGGGCCATGACGTGTAGGCGCGCCACCTCATCCTTGGCCTGCTCAGGCGTTTAGTTTGCGCCGTTCGCTAACGGCCTCGCTCTCGCTCGGCCTGCTCGGGCAGCGATTGGTTTGCGCCGTTCGCTAACGGCCTCGCTCTCGCTCGGCCTGCTCGGGCGCGTTACGCCATCGCCAGCCGCTGCCGAGACCTGATCAACAGTCCCACCATGATGGTGATGTTGAGCGCATTCCAGCCAAGCCCGTTGAGAAACGCGGCGCCATAAGAGCCTGACGCATCGAAGATCACCCCTGACACCCAGCCGCCGAACGACATCCCGAACACGGAAGCAAAGATCACGATGCCGACGCGAGTGGCTGCCTCCTGCGCCGGCATCGCCTCGCGCACGATGATGGCATAGCTCGGCACGATGCCGCCCTGGAACAGGCCGAACATCGCGGAAATGATGTAGAGCGAGGTCAGGCCGTCGAAGAACAGATACATCAACAACGCCGAGCCTTGCGCGATCGAGCCGATCAGAAGCGTGCGGATGCCGCCGATCCTGTCGGCGAGAAAACCCGAGCCGATGCGGCTGACGATGCCGAAGCCCAGCATCAGCGACAGCATCTGCGCGCCGCGCGCCACGCCATAACCGAGATCGCCGCAATAGGCGACGATGTGAACCTGCGGCATCGCCATCGCCACGCAGCAGGCGATGCTGGCCAGCGACAGGCATGCGGTCAGGGCGTTGGTGGAAAGCCGCAAGTCGAGGCGCGGCGGCGGCGCGTTGACGTGGCTGCGCTGCGTTTCCGCGCCTATCAAGAAGCGCAACAGGATCAGCGCCAGCGTCATCGCGACCGCCGTGAAGATACCGATGGCGATATGGGTGGTGCGCCAGCCGGCCTGCTCCATGCCCCAATTGACCAGCGGCGGCCAGATCGTGCCGCCGATGTAGTTGCCGCTGGCGGCAATCGCGACCGCCAGGCCGCGATAGCGGTTGAACCAGTGCGAGGCTTCCGCCATCAGCGGCCCGAAGGTTGCCGACGAACTCAAGCCGATCAGGAAATGCACCAGGATGAATTGCCAGATCGACGATGAGAAGCCGGCGCCGACGTAACCGAGACCGAGAATGCCGACACCGACGCCGATGGCGGCGACGATGCCGTAGCGGTCGGTGATTTTTCCGGTCAGCACCCCACCCGAGCCGAAGCCGAGCATCACCAGGGTGAAGGCGAGCGAGGCGGTGCCGCGCGTCACGCCGAATTCGGTCTGAACCGCCGGCAGCGCCACCACGATCGACCACATGCCAACGCTGCCGAGCGCGCCGATCAGCACGGCCACGGCAAGCCGGATCCACGCTCGGCGCGAATCGGGAATGAACAGCGGCGAATGTCGGCTCAAATCAACGGAAGTGTCCACGGCGCGGGCAACTTGGTCGGCGATGGCGTGACGGTCAACCCACAATGGCGCGATATTGGGCATGCAGATGCACTGCAACCGGGCGACAGCAAGAGCCAGACGAAGAAATAAACGAAATTAACCCTTTGCTAACCATACACCGGGCAAAAATTGCCCAGTTGCGAAGTCGAGTGTCGTCAGCCGCGTAAAACGGGGGAGTACTCCGTGGACGCCAGTGCGGTGCCTCACTTTCGAAACGGTGGTCCTGCGGCCGCCGCGCAGACGTTTGGCCGCCGTGAACGGCACTCGCGAGAGGATGTAGGCTCCATGGTTGACGTCACGGCAGGTCAGGGCGGAGCCGCTCCCTCGACCAACTTCCCGAGCCTCGGTGAAATCGGCGCGATCCTCAAACGCGGCGATCTGGCGCTCGCCTTCGGCATTCTCACCATTCTGGTGGTGCTGATCCTGCCTCTGCCCTCGATCGTGCTCGACCTGTTTCTGGCGATCTCCATCACGCTGTCGATCCTGATCCTGATGACGTCGCTGTTCATCCAGGCGCCGCTGGAATTCTCGTCGTTTCCCACCATCCTTCTGATCTCGACGATGCTGCGGCTGTCGCTCAACCTCGCCTCGACGCGGTTGATCCTCTCGCGCGGCCATGAGGGCACGGACGCGGCCGGCCATGTCATCGAGGCCTTCGGCAGCTTCGTGATGGGCGGCAATTTCGTCATCGGCATCATCGTTTTTGCGATCCTGGTGATCGTGAATTTCGTCGTCATCACCAAAGGCTCGGGCCGTATCGCGGAAGTCGCCGCCCGCTTCCACCTCGACTCCATGCCCGGCAAGCAGATGGCGATCGACGCCGACCTCTCGGCCGGCCTGATCGACGAGAAGGTCGCCAAGGCGCGGCGCAAGGAACTGGAAGACGAAAGCGGATTTTTCGGCGCCATGGACGGTGCCTCGAAATTCGTGCGCGGCGACGCGGTGGCGGGCTTGCTCGTCGTGTTCATCAACGTGGTCGGCGGCATCATCATCGGTGTCGCGCAACAGGGCCTGAGCTTTTCCGAAGCGGGCCACACCTATACGCTGCTGACCGTCGGCGACGGCCTGGTCACACAAATTCCGGCGCTGATCGTCTCGACCGCGGCGGGCCTTCTGGTCTCCAAGGCCGGTGTCTCCGGCGCGGCCGACAAGGCGCTGATGAAGCAGCTCTCCGGCTATCCGCAGGCGCTCGGCATGTCGGCTGGCGTCATGATCGTGCTTTCGCTTCTGCCGGGCATTCCGATGCTGCCGTTCCTGGCGCTCGGCGGCGGCGCGGCGGCGCTGGCGTTGTCGGCACGCAAGTTCAAGCGCGCGGCGACTGCCGAGGCCGCCAGCGCGGCGGCAGCGACTCCGGCTGCGGCGGCCGCCGCGGCGGCCGCGGCCGAAGAGCCGATCTCGGCGGCGCTGAAGATCGACGATCTCAAGATCGAACTTGGTTACGCGCTGCTGCCGCTGGTGAACGGTCCCGACGGCACCGACCGGTTGACCGAACAGATCAAGGCGCTGCGCCGGTCGCTCGCAATCGAGATGGGCTTTGTGATGCCCTCGGTGCGCATCCTCGACAATGTGCAGCTCGAGGCCAACACCTACATCATCAAGATCAAGGAAGTGGATGCCGGCTCGGGGCGGATCTGGCCCAATCAGTTCATGGCGATGGACCCGGGTGGAAGCCAGGTCGACGTACCGGGCATCCACACCACCGAGCCGACCTTTGGGCTGCCGGCGACCTGGGTCGATGCCAGCCTGAAGGAAGAAGCCTCGCTCAAGGGCTACACCGTGGTCGATGCCGCGACCGTGCTGTCAACTCATCTCACCGAACTGCTCAAGAACAACATGTCGGACCTGCTGTCCTATGGCGAGGTGCAGAAGCTTCTGAAGGAACTGCCGAAGGAGCAGGGCGAACTGGTCAAGGACATCGTGCCGGCCCAGATCACGATCTCCGGCCTCCAGCGCGTTCTTCAGCTTCTGTTGGCCGAACGGATCTCGATCCGCGATCTCTCCACCATCCTGGAAGGCGTCGCCGACGCGCTCGCCTTCTCGCGCAACCCGGCGACCGTGGTCGAACATGTCCGCGCCCGTCTGGCGCGCCAGATCTGCGCGCAGAACACCACGATCAACGGCTATCTGCCGCTGATCGCGCTGTCGGCGAAATGGGAGCAGGCGTTTGCGGAATTGCTGGTCGGCCAGGGCGAGGAGCGCAGCCTCGCCATGCAGCCGTCGCGCCTGTCGGAATTCATGACGATCGTGCGCGAGCGGTTCGAACAGGCCGCGCGCGAGGGCGAAGCGCCGGTGCTGGTCACGTCCGCCTCGATCCGGCCCTTCGTGCGTTCGCTGGTCGAGCGTTTCCGCGCCCAGACCACCGTGCTGTCGCAGGCGGAAATTCACCCTCGCGCCCGGCTGAAAACGGTCGGCAGCGTCTAGCTAGGCTCTGCAGCCCTTGGGCGAGCTTTAAAGGCTCCGGAAAAGCGCCTGGGTCCGCAAATCAGCGCGACGCAGCGCTTGTTTTTTAGCCACAGGCAACTGATTTCTTGATTTTCCGTAATCTGCGCGCTTTTTCATTTCACCATGTAAAATTTTCTAAATATCTGTAATTGATACGATATTTATTCTTTTACGGCCTTTCAACGCAAAATAGCTCTCGAAAGATCACGTATTATCACTGCTTTGTGATCGCCACTAAAGAAACAACGGGCCCATTCTTACGTTTATTCACACGAGGCGATGAACCCGACGGCGGATGATTGCGACGAATCCGACAAAAGGGCAGGCGGCAGGAGGCTTGTGATGAACTACTCGATTTACAGCGCTGATCGCTCGACGCACCTCAAAATCGTCGTGATCGCGCTCGTCGCCGGTATCGCAGTGGCAGGTTTTGGAATTTCGGCTCGCACGTTCTCAGATGATGGCTCGACGCAGACCGCGCGCGTCATCAAAGCAGGCAAGCCGGTTGTAGTAACGAGTTCAGACGCGTTGATGGTGAGATAACAGTTTTTGCGAATTCACGCGGCGCTTTACCAGCCCCCCAAAGCGCAGCGTGGATAATGGAAGACCCAACTGTCCCCCAAGTTGGCCCCACGAAAACGCCCGCCCCCCACGGGCGTTTTCTTTTTGTGGGAAGGCTGTCACCCCGACGGAGGTCGCCCCCTCTCCCTTGGAGCGAGGGTTGGGGTGAGGGGTTAAGATCTATCAATGGAGTTTACCCCCTCACCCGACTTGCTTTGCGAATCGAAGGAGTGGCTCAGCGCGGCGGCGGCACGGTTTCGATCAGCTTGCCGGCAAAGACCGGCGCCGAATGCGGATTGCCGTCGGGCGATCCGCCGGCCTGCTCGACTGTCACCGCGTAGGTCGCCCCCTTGACCAGGTCGGGATCATACGAGTTCAAGCACCGGACGCGAGGTGAAGTCGCTGGCGCCGATCACGCCGAGCGAGCGCGGCTTCGGCAGCTTGTCGGAAATCAGCCACAGCTCGAAACTCGAGCCGGGCTCTGCGGCCGCGCCGACCTTGCGCACCGTAAAATTCCTTGTCGCGGCATCAACCGTGAGGATGAAGGCCGGTCCGCCGCCATCCTTCTGAAGCACGGCCACATATTGTCCCGACGCTCTCGGCGCCGGCGGCGCCTTGGTCTCCGCCACTTGTGTCTTTGGCTTCGGCCGCAGGCTATCGGGAAGCAGGTCCGGCTTTGAGACCCCGACACCGATCATCACAACCAGCGCCGCCGCAATGGCCGAGGTCGCCGTTGCAATCATGCGCCAACGCTGAGCACTTCTGGCCAGACGGATCACGTTGGAAGGATCGACAGCAGAAGTTTCGACGCTTGGAGTACCGACGCGAGGGGTATCGACCACCGCGGGGCTACCGATGGGGCCGACAACACCGTGTGACGCCAAGGCCTCGGCTATGGCGGACAATGACGCAGATTCCGGAAGCACGACCGGCGATTGCGTTCCGGCGTGACCGATGGCGGCTCTGATCTTCTCCCACAATTCCGGCCGCGGCTCGACCGAACCGACCATCTGGTTGAGGGCACCAAGCTTGTGTTCCCATGCGACAACGACCGCCGTGAAGTCCGGATCCGCCGACATCATGGATTCGACCTGCGCCCGCTCGTCGGCATCGAGGGTGCCGAGTGCGTATTCCGCGGCGAGCGCGATATGGTCCTCGCTATAGGCCATCATCCAAAATCCAAACTGTCTCCGTCCTCGAGCCTGTTCGGTCTGACGAAATCAGAACTGGCTCTACTCTTCTGTTTTGACGCGTTTTCTTCACGCGAACCGGTGCCCACTTCGCTCGAAAACGCTCTAAAGTCCGAGACACTCCCTGATGTCCATCATGCTACGACGCAGCCATGTCTTCACCGTGTTCACCGGCGCCGCGAATTTCTCCGCCAGTTGATCGCGGCTCCAGCCGTTGTAATAGGCGAGCAGCACGAGCTTTTGACGATCCGGCTCCAGCCGGCCGACACACTCCAGAAGCCGCTTCAGGTCTTCCGTCATCTCCCGCCGCGCCAGCGGATCGGGCGTGTCGGCAGCCACTTCCATGGCGGACGGCTCGTCTTCGATCGACGCCTCACTGCGCTTGCGCACGACATCGATCGCCCGATTGCGCGCAATCGACGCCATCCATGTGATCGGCGAAGACTGCCCAGGATTGAACGATCCGGCGCTGTTCCAGATCTTGACGTAAGCTTCCTGTATGACCTCCTCGGCAAGATCCTGTCGCCGCAAGATACGGAGCACGACGCCGAAGAGTTTCGCCCGCGTGGCGGCATAGAGCCGCTCGAAAGCAGCCTCATCGCCCTTCGCCACCGCGGCAATCAGCCAGACCAGCTCAGCTGGCGTCAGCATTTAGCGTCCCCCAAATCGCGATGCCCGTGGTTCTCCGCTGCATCAGCGTGTCGTATCACATCTTGGGCCAAAACCGTCCATCAGGAAAGCAATCACGAGCCCTGTGGACAGGGCTCGCTATCGCCCAAAGAACAAACGCCACGCCAAAAAACCCGGACCTTGGAAGGTCCGGGTTTCGACAATTCAAAGCGCTTTATAAGTGGAAGAGCGTCTAAGCGATTGCCCCGATGCGCGCGCGCATCAAACCGATGCTGTCGAGATCGGCCTGTTCGCGGGCGCTCTCTTCGGCGCGCTCACGCGCCTGATCGCGCTCGTCGAGCAGTTCGACCTTCTTCAGTTCATCGAAGGCTTCGGCCAGAAGACCGCGGGCGTCTTCGAGCTGGACGCGCAGCTCCTCAGCCGAACGCGTGAGATTTTCCCGGCGCTGGATCGCGGCCTTGGCATAGGTCGGATAGGCAAAGTGCGAAGGATCATTGATTCCGGCGCGTTCCTGTTCGCTCTGGATTTCGCGCTCGAGGTCGACCGACATGCGCTGAAAATCAGCGATCATGCCTTCGATCTGCGAGACCCGACGGCGCTTTTCATCGACCTGAAACTTCTTCAGACGGATCAGCGTTTCACGTGACTTCATCGAACTCATACTCCCCAGAAGTCCCGATTTGCTCGCGGGACAGTGCCGGCTCCCCATCGGGGCCCCGCCGGCATTACAACTGTGGCGCGGATGATGGCCTGACAAAGTTAGCGTTCCGTTTCCAAACCCTGAAGGATTCGCTGTAACCGCCCATAACCGTCTTTAAGGCCAGTCGATTCGTCCTTGGCCTGGCGCAAAAAGCCCTCCAGCGGCTCGTGCAGGCGGATCGCCTCGTCGACCTCCGGGCTTGAGCCTGCTTTATAGGCGCCAAGCCGGATCAACTCCTCCATATCGGAATAGGTCGACATTACCTGGCGGGCCTTGGTGATAACGGGGAGAAAGGCCGGATCGGCCGATTTCGGCATCGTCCGCGATACCGACTTGAGGATGTTAACCGCCGGAAACCTTCCGCGCTCGGCAATCCGCCGCTCCATCACGATATGGCCATCGAGGATGCCGCGAACCGCATCCGCAATCGGCTCATTATGATCGTCGCCGTCGACCAGCACCGTGAAAATACCGGTGATGGTGCCCCCGCCGGCGCCGGGGCCCGCACGCTCAAGCAGCTTCGGCAGTTCGGTGAACACGGTCGGCGTGTAACCCTTGGCGGTCGGCGGCTCGCCGGCGGAAAGGCCAATCTCGCGCTGGGCCATCGCAAAACGCGTCACCGAATCCATCAGGCACAGGACATCCTTGTCCTCGTCGCGAAAGTGCTCCGCGATCGCGAGCGTCAGATAGGCGGCCTGCCGCCGCATCAAGGCCGGCTCATCGGAAGTGGCCACCACCACCACCGAACGCGCCAATCCCTCGTCGCCGAGATCGTCCTGCAGGAACTCCTGCACCTCGCGGCCGCGTTCGCCGACGAGACCAATCACCGTGATATCGGCGTCGACGTTGCGCGCCAGCATCGACAGCAGCACCGATTTGCCGACGCCGGAGCCGGCGAAAATGCCGAGCCGCTGGCCGCGGCAACAGGTCAGGAATGTATTGAGCGCCCGCACCCCGAGGTCGAGCGGGAGACCTACCCGCTTGCGGGAATGCGCCGGCGGCGGCGTGTTTCGGAATGGTACGGGCGAGGCGCCCTGCGCCAACGGCCCCTTGCCGTCGATCGGCTCGCCCATGGCGTTGAGAACCCGTCCCAGCCACAGCGGCGACGGCCGCACCTGGTTGCCGGAATTGCCGATCACGGCGCGGCAGCCGCGCCTCACCCCGTCGAGACCGGCAAACGGCATCACCACGGCATTGTTGCCGGTAAAGCCGATGACCTCGCAGGGGATGAAGCGGTTGCCCCCGGTATCGATCACGATCCGCGCCCCCACGCTCATGGCGTGGATGGGACCGGCGATCTCCACCATCAGGCCGCGAACGCCAACGACACGGCCATAGATGTTGATGCCGTCGATATCGCCGATTTGTTCGGCAAGCGCCTTCATTGCGAAAACCTTAAGTTTTCGCGACTTAGAGCCGTGCCCTTAACTTGGTGTTTACTCGCATCGTTAATCATTACGTCACTGTCTTTGGTGACTGAGGCCGCTCGACCTGTGAAGGAAGGGCGAGTCTTGAGAGTCGGTTAAATCCGCCTCTTAATGTAGAGCTTGAACGAGATCGGGTACGAAAAGCTGCTTCGACGCAATATCTTAGGGCGATTCGAAAAAAATTGCACTTAAGTATCTTGCGAACCGGAATCAGATTTTGTTAACCATATCCCGTCAGGATCCGAATCAGTTGTTCAAAGGCGTTTTGAGTGCCGCAAGTGCGGCCGACCTGACGCCCGGAGCGGCGACGATAGGGGACTGGCATGCGCGTATTGCTGATAGAAGATGACAGCGCCGTCGCGCAGTCGATCGAATTGATGCTGAAATCCGAGAGCTTTAACGTCTATACGACGGATCTCGGTGAAGAAGGCGTCGATCTCGGTAAGCTTTATGACTACGACATTATTCTTCTCGACCTCAACCTGCCCGACATGTCCGGCTACGACGTGCTCAAGCAGCTTCGGGTTTCCAAGATCAAGACACCCATTTTGATCCTCTCCGGCCTCGCCGGCATCGAGGACAAGGTCAAGGGTCTCGGCGTTGGCGCCGACGACTACATGACCAAGCCCTTCCACAAGGACGAACTGGTTGCCCGCATCCATGCGATCGTGCGCCGGTCCAAGGGCCACGCCCAGTCGGTGATCCAGACCGGCGATCTCGTGGTCAATCTCGACACCAAGACGGTCGAGGTCGGCGGTCAGCGCGTGCACCTGACGGGCAAGGAATACCAGATGCTGGAGCTGCTTTCGCTCCGCAAGGGTACCACGCTCACCAAGGAAATGTTCCTCAACCACCTCTATGGCGGGATGGACGAGCCCGAACTGAAGATCATCGACGTCTTCATCTGCAAGCTGCGCAAGAAGCTTGCGAACGCTTCCGAAGGCCGCAACTTCATCGAGACCGTGTGGGGCCGCGGCTACGTGCTGCGCGAGCCGCACGAGCATGAAGAGCGCATTCCCGCCTGATCGTTTCGTAAGTGGGCCTGTCGGCCCACGCCTCCCAAGACTCGACCCCGCCGCAAATGGCGGGGTTTTTATTTGGGGATTGAACCGGCTGCTAGTGGTCCGATACTAACATTCGCATCCCTTCTCAGCAGGCACCTCTGCGAATGTTAGAATCAAGGGACCACTAGCAAATTCAAATTTTCTAGTGGAGTTTGGGATTTGACATTCGCTTGACGAACGCGCGGCCAGGTGAGTAGCGAATGTCAAATCCACTCCACTAGCGTGTCGTGACGGATGGGTTATGCAAGTCTTCATGCCTTGCGCCCACGGAGGCTGAAGATGATCCTGCAATCGCTCGCCGGTTTGCCGGCCTTTCTGGTCTACTTCTGCACGGCGATCTTTGCGGTCGTGGTCTATCTCTTCGTCTATACGCGCATCACGCCGCACGACGAGTTCAAGCTGATCCGCGACAACGATCCGGCAGCCGCGGTTGCGCTGGGCCTGAGCCTGCTCGGTTTTACGCTGCCGCTGGTCAGCGCCATCGCCCATTCCGCCAACATCGTGGACTGCCTGATCTGGAGCCTGATCGCACTGATCGTCCAGATCGTAGTCTATTTCGTGATCAAGATTCCGGTTCCTAACCTGTCGGCCAAGATTGCAGCGGGTGAACTGGCGCCGGCGATCTGGCTCGGTCTGTCGTCGCTCGCCGCAGGCGCGCTCAATGCCGCCTCGATGATCTACTGACGGCGGCCGGCCAACATGGCAAGCCCGCCGCCCCAGGAAGCGCCCAAGGAAGCGCTCAAGGAATTTGGAAAGCGCAAGCCCGCCGCGCCGGTGGTGGCATCGCCGCCCGTGAAGCGCTCCCGCCATGTGGCGCTTCTGGTGATGGGCACGATGGCGGTCGGCAGCGGCGCCTTTGCGTTGATGCCGCGCGAAAACTGCCAGCCGAATAGTCCGGGAATGGCCGCGCCGGCCTCGCCGGAAGCGGCCGCCGCCTGCGCATCGCGTTCATCCTCCAGCGGCAGCCATGGCGGTTCGAGCGGATGGTGGTCGCACAGTAATTTCTACGGCTCATCATCAGGCACATCGACCGCTTCTGGCACAAGCGAAACGACGCGCGGCGGATTCGGCGGCTTCGCACGGGCCATTTCGGCGCATTTTTCCGGCGGCGGCTGAGTTATCTTCATGCAGCGTATCTCGTGCCGCGAACGCGATGACTGGCAGGCGACGGCAGAAGCCTGCGGCTTCGATTTTCATACCGTCGACAGCGTGCGCTACTGGGACGAGCGCGCCTTTTACGCCTTCACGCTCGCCGAAATCGAGGACCGGATCGAAGCGCCGACCGGCGAAATCGATGCGATGTGCCGCGAACTCTGCGGTTCCGTGATCGACGACGAGCGGCATCTGAGGCGACTGCGGATCCCCGAGGCGTTCTGGCCGTTGATCCGCGACTCCTGGCGCCGCCACGACGGCAGCCTCTATGGCCGCCTCGATCTGAGCTATGGCGGCAGTGGGGACGCAAAACTTCTCGAATACAATGCCGACACGCCGACCTCGATCTTCGAGGCAGCGGTGTTTCAATGGACCTGGCTCGAGCAGGGAATCGAGCGGCGTCTGCTGGACCCAGGCGCCGACCAGTTCAACTCGCTGCATGAGCGCCTGATCGAGGCCTGGAAAAAGCTCGGCGCCACAAACCACCTGCATCTGGCGGGAATGCTCGACAACCCGGAAGACGCTACCACGCTCGCTTATCTCGAAGACACCGCGAAACAAGCCGGCCTCACCACCACTTTGCTTGCCATCGAGAACATCGGCTGGCGCGAAGCCAGCGGCTTTGTCGACCTCGACGACGAGAAGATCGCGCTCGCCTTCAAGCTCTACCCCTGGGAGTGGATGTTTCACGACGCGTTCGGCGAAAAAATCGCGGGTGCCCCTACGCGCTGGATCGAGCCGCCGTGGAAAGCCATCCTGTCCAACAAGGGCCTGCTGGCCCTGCTGTGGGAGATGTTTCCGGGACACCCGAATTTGCTGCCGACGTTCTTCGAGGACGAGCCGAACGCAAAAAGCCTCCCCTCCTCTTTCGTCCGCAAGCCGCTGTTATCGCGCGAGGGCGCCAATATCGCGATGGTGCGTCACGGCGATGTCGTCGCCGAGCAACAGGGTCCATACGGGGCTGAGGGCTTCATTCGCCAGGCGCTCGCGCCGCTGCCGAATTTTTCCGGCCAATATCCGGTGCTTGGAAGCTGGCTCGTCGCTCAGGCGCCTTGCGGGTTGTCGATCCGTGAGGATGAAAATCCGATCACGGGCAACACATCGCGGTTTTTGCCACACGCGATCCTTTGAGCTAAAGCGTTTTCGAGCGAAGTATGCCTCGGACTTGATCCGGGTTATCGCGCGGCCAGGGCGGCGGCCTTTTGCGGCATCATGCCGGCAAAGCTGGGCTTTGCGTTGCGGGTGCCATTCGGGCGATAGAGCCCGCGCCGCTCGGGATAGGGCTTGAAGGCGTCGGAGATTCCCACCACGGATTCAGCCGCGCCCAGCACCATGAAGCCGTCGGATTCGACCATCCTGGAAAGACGCTCGAAGATGCCGGCCTTGGTGTCCTGGTCGAAATAGATCAGGACGTTGCGGCAGAAGATCACGTCGAACGTTCCGAGATGACCGAAATCCTGCAACAGGTTGAGCTGGCGATGCTGCACCATCGAGCGGATATCGGCATTGAGCTGCCACATATCGCCGATTTGCGTGAAATGCTTGACCAGTAGTTGAATCGGCAACCCGCGCTGAACCTCGAACTGGCTGAAGATGCCGGCCTTTGATTTTTCCAGAACGCCCTGCGACAGGTCGGTCGCCACGATGTCGATCTTCCAGCCGGCAATGGCGGGGCCCAGGCCCTTCAGACACATCGCGATCGAATACGGCTCCTGTCCGGTGGACGAAGCCGCGCACCAGATGCGCAGGGTCCGCCGCGCGCTGCGCGCCTGCAACAGCGCCGGCAGCATGGTGTCCTTCAAATGATCGAAGGGGAGCTTGTCGCGGAAAAAGAAGGTTTCGTTGGTCGTCATGGCCTCGACGACTTCCGCCGTCAGCGCCTCGGCAAATCCCGCCTTCATTTTCACCACGAGTTCGGTAATGCCCGGAAGGCCCGCCTTGCGCGCGAGCGGCACCAGTCGGCTTTCGACCAGATATTGCTTGTCGGGAGACAGATCGAGTCCGGAACGCTCCTTCAGGAGCTTCCGCAAGAACTCATAATCCAACGGCGTCACGAGCGATCTCCTGAAAACAACCTGATCAATTTTGGTGCGATCTGATTAAGCGGCAGCACAGCCGAACAAATGCCGGCATGGGCGGCCGCGCCCGGCATACCCCACACCACGCTTGTCGCTTCGTCCTGCGCGATCACGCTGCCGCCGGCCGCAACGATGTCCTTGCCGCCACGCATTCCGTCCGACCCCATTCCCGTCAGAACCAGCGCCATGATGCCGCCCTGCCAGGCGTCGATCGCGGACGTGAACAGGGGATCGACCGCGGGCTTGCAGAAGTTGATCGGCGCGCCGTCATCAAGGACGATCACCGTCTCAGTGCCGTGACGCGCCACGCGCATATGGCGGCCGCCCGGCGCGAGATAGATATGGCCCGCCTTGACGGCTTCGCCGTCGATGGCCTCCCGGGCGGGCCGATGGCTGGCGCGTGCCAGATGCTCGCCCAGAATTGTCGTAAACGTCGGCGGCATGTGCTGGGTAATGAGCACGGGGAAGCGGTCGATCACCGGGCCGATTTCGGCAACGACGCTCATCAGCGCCTGCGGGCCGCCCGTCGACGAACCGATCAGCAGCACGCGGGGATTTTGCGTCGAGAAGTTGCGGCGTACGATCGGTGCGGCCGCAACCGGGATTGCCGGTGCGCGAAGCGCGGGTACGGCGGCATGCGGGTGTGCATGGGTAACGGAAGACGAGCGGCGAACCTTGGCGCCCAGATGGCGGATCTTTTGCACGAGATCGTGGCGGAAGATCTCGGCGGCGGAGGGTTCGCGGGTGCTTTCCGGCTTCGGGATATAGTCCGATGCGCCGAGTGACAGCGCCTTGAAGCTGATCTCCGCATTGCGGCGGGTCAGCGTCGACGCCATGATGACGATCAGGTTGCGCTTCTTGGCGAGCAGCTGCGGCAGCGCGGAAATGCCGTCAAGCTCCGGCATTTCGATATCAAGCACCGCGATGTCGGGATTGATGCGCTCAACCTGGTTGACCGCCTCAAGGCCGGTACGCAGCGATGCCGCGACGACGATATCGGGCTCGGCGTTGAGCCAGCGGGAAATCATGCCCCTGATGACGACCGAGTTGTCAACCAGCATGACCCGCAGCGGTTCCTGGTGCACCGGGCTATGAGCCACGGGATTTGTCAACGCAACACTCATACTCACCCAAACTCAAATCAGCAGCCGAACGCAACACAGTGGCCGTACTAAAACGCACTCTTCAGCAATATCGCCGGGGCAAGCGAGCCACCCGGGCAGGCACGAAAAATCAGATCAGCCCGACTTCCTGGAACTTGGCCGTGACGATGTCCTTGTCGAACGGCTTCATGATGTACTCATTGGCGCCGGCGTGAAGCGCGCGTGCGATGTGGGCTACGTCGTTTTCCGTCGTGCAGAACACCACCTTGGGCTGGTCGCCGCCGGGCATGCGGCGGAGATTGCCGAGAAATTCGTAGCCGTCCATGACGGGCATATTCCAGTCCAGAAGGATGGCTTCGGGCAATCCGCGCTTGCAGACCTCGAGCGCCTTCTCGCCGTCTTCGGCTTCCACGATCTGGAAATCCAGGCCTTCCAGAATGCGCCTTGCGACCTTTCGGATGACGCTCGAGTCATCCACGACCAGACATGTTTTCATTGTTGTTGCCTTTGTTCCTGAACCAGGTACTTCGATTGCACGTTCCTCAGATCTCAAGCTGCCATCATGTCGGGCAGAATTTCGAGCACGCGATCGACATCCAGCACGACCATCAATTGACCGTCGAGGCGGTGCACGCCGCCTGCGAGCTTGGTCATGCGAGGGTCGAGGTTGACCGGATTTTCCTCGCGGCTTTCGTCGGCGAGCCTGAGCACTTCGCCGATCTGATCGATCAACAGACCATAGGATTCGCCGCGCAGATCGACGCCAACCGCCATCGGCGGCTTGCCGTCGTCGTTCTTCGGCAAGCCGAGACGGGCGCGCATGTCGATCACGGTGACGATACGGCCGCGCAGATTGAGAACGCCGGCAATTTCGCGCGAGGACAGCGGAACGCGGGTCACGCGTTCCGGCATGAACACGTCCTGCACCCGCGAGATCGGCAGGCCGAACAGTTGGCCACCGATCATGGCGGTGACGTATTCGGCCACAGAGCCTTCGACGTTTTCGGTTTTGCTGGTCATGCTGTAATCCCTATGCCCGAACTCATGCCGCCTCGCGGTTCATCTCGGCGGTCTGCTCCTTGAGCGCCGCGATCAGTCCGGGGCGGTCGAACTTCGCGACGTAATCGTGGAATCCGGCCTGACGTCCGCGCTCGATCGCCGCTGGCGATACCAGCGAGGACAGCGCGATGATAGGCATCGAAGCAAGATGCGCATCGGCCCGGATCGTCTCCGCAAATTCGAAACCGTTCATGTCGGGCATTTCGATATCGGTCAGCACCGCATCGAAGGTCTGGCCGGAACGCAACGCCGCAAGGCCTTCCTGGGCGTTTGGCGCGACGCGAACCTTGTAGCCCGCCGCCTTCAGCACCGGCGCCAGCATGTTGCGGAAAAACGCGGAGTCATCGACCAGAAGTACCGACTGCGCCGACAGCGAGGGCCGCATTTCCTTGCGGCTGAACCAGTCGGAGAACGCCATCGGCAGGAAGTGGCCGACGTCGATCACTTCCGTTGCCTGTCCCTTGATGACGGCGGAGCCGAGAATGCCTTCGCTCGATCCCGCCACCTCGATGTGGAGGCGCTCCTCGACGATGTCGATGATTTCGTCGACCACGAGCCCCATCGAACGGCCGTCGTCGGCAAACACCAGGATCGGCTGCGAACCGGAGGTACGGATAGTCACGCCGTTCATCTGCACAAGCGGCATCAGCTGCTCGCGGTACTGCACCATCGAACGGCCGTTGGAGAGCTCGATCTTCTCGGCGGCGATTTCTTCCAGACGCGTGACGAGACCGAGCGGCACGGCCTTGGGCTGGTTCGAGCCGGCGCGGAACACCAGAAGCGAGGTGAGCTGCTCGGCACCGGCGGCGCGATGCGCCGCGTTCTCGTCGTTGATCTCGTGGGTGGCACTGGCGGAAGCGCCGAGCGCCTTGGCAATGCCGTTCGGGTCGATGATCATGATGACGGCGCCATCGCCCAGAATGGTGTTGCCGGAGAACATGGCGATGTGACGCAGCTTGGTCGACATCGGCTTGACGACGATTTCCTCGGTGTGGAACACACCGTCGACCACGATGCCGAAGGTCTGGCTGCCGACTTGCGTGACGACGATGAAGCCGTTTTCCGGATCGGAGGACGAACCGTCGTCGATCTTGAGCAGCTTCTTCAGGTGCATCAGCGGCAACAGCTTGTTGCGCAGACGCAGCACCGCGGTGTCCTTGATGCGCTCGATGCGATGTTCGGAGTTGGCGCGGGCCCGCACCAGTTCGACCACCGAAAGCTGCGGAATGGCAAAGCGGTCACCGCCGGCTTCCACGATCAGGGCCGAGACGATCGCAAGCGTCAGCGGAATCTTGATGGTGACGGAGGACCCCTCGCCGGCCACCGACTTGATGTCGATGGTGCCGCCGATCTGGTCGATATTGGTACGCACCACATCCATGCCGACGCCGCGGCCCGACACGCTGGTGACGGCGGCAGCGGTCGAGAAGCCCGGCGCGAAGATGAACTTGTGGATTTGCGCTTCCGTCAACTTATCGAGTTCGGCTTCGGTGACGAGACCGTTCTGGAGCGCCTTGGCCTTGATCCGCTCGGTGTTCAGACCGCGGCCGTTGTCGGCGATGCAGATGATGATGTGGCCGCCTTCGTGATAGGCGGACAGGCGGATCGTACCCGTCTCCGGCTTGCCGGCGGCGGCGCGCTCGGCCGGGGTCTCAAGCCCGTGGTCGGCCGAATTGCGCACCATGTGGGTCAGGGGGTCCTTGATCAGGTCCAGCACCTGGCGATCGAGTTCGGTATCGGCGCCGTGCATCTCGAGTTCGATCTGCTTGTGCAATTCGCTCGAGAGATCGCGGACGATACGCGGCAACTTCTGCCACGCATTGCCGATCGGCTGCATCCGCGTCTTCATGACGCCTTCCTGCAGCTCGGCCGTCACGTTCGACAGCCGCTGCAACGGCACCTTGAATTCGGTGTCCTCGTTGCGCCGCGATATCTCCAGGAGCTGGTTGCGCGTCAGCACGAGCTCGGACACCATCGTCATCAGGTGTTCCAGCGTGTCGACATTGACGCGGATCGACTGGTTGGCAACGCGATCAGCATCGGTTGCGGCCGGGTCAACCTCGATCGCCGTCTTGGCCTTCTTGGCTGCCGACTTCGATGCCTTCTCGGGCGGTGCAGGTGGATCGGCTTCAGCTTTGGGAGCCGGAGCCTTGGGAGCCGGTGCGGCGCTGACTTCGGCCTTCGGCGCGGCCGCCTTTGCGACCGGCGCAGGTGCCGGGGCGGGCGTGGGCGCCGGCGGAGCAGGCTCAGCGGCGGTTTCACGGAAGGCGCGCTCAAGTTCGTCGAGTGATACTTCGCCTGGTCGCAACTCGCGCTCCAATATCTGGTAAGTCAACGTGCCTTCGGTGGGGGCAGGCTTTTCCGGCGCCGGTGCGACCGGCGCAAGCGGAGGCGCCGCCACCTCCGGAGAAGTTGCCATCGCGGCCATGCCGCGCTCGACCATCTGATGAAGCTGCACGATCAGATCCTGATCGTTGCCCTCGGGCTCGGCCTCGGTCGCCTCCAGCCCGCCAAGGATTTCCTTGATGCGGTCGATGCTGCCGAGAATCAGCGTCACCGCCTCGGCCGTAACCGGCATGCCGTCGCGGAATTTGCCCATCAGGGTTTCGCCGGCATGCGCCAGCGCTTCCAGGCGCGGCAGGCCGAGGAAACCGCAGGTTCCCTTGATGGTGTGCACTAGACGAAAGATGTTGTCCAAAATCTTGGCGTTGTTCGGTTCCTGTTCGAACCGCACCAGCTGATTGTCGACGGTGTCCAGGCTTTCACTGGTCTCCGTCAAAAACTCTCTCAAAAGATCGTCCATGAAATTTGGCCTTCACCCACGCGCGCGCGTTCGACGCGCTTTCCGAGTGTGACCAGCTTCTATGCAAAGCGTTTAATATTGGTTGAGCAAATGGAAAAGAACGGGCTCAACAAAGAGATAAGCCAATCCCGTAAAATACCGGGGTCATTGATCGATAAACCTTTGATTAAGGTTTTCCCGCCGCCCGCAGCGAATCGCGAAGCGGTGCGACGGGCACGGCGGCCCAAAAGCACCGTCATTTCAAGCCTCGGCGCGCTTCAGGAGGCGGTGACCACCACGGCCTCGCCTTCGGGCACGAGGCTCACCTTCAAGCCGCAGGACTGGGCGAGCAGGCGCGTATAATAAGGCTGCACCGAATGCGCATCGCTCGCCGGGGGCCGCTCGGAACTTAAGATATCGGCAATATTTTGCGGCAGGCGGGCATTCAATCCGTTGGCCGTGACGCGGAAACTGAGCGCCTCGCCTTCGCCGACCGGATCGACCGTGAGCGTGCCGCCGCGCGGAATGGTCTGCTGCGCGATCACCATCATGTTGAGCAAGAGCTTGACCCGGTTCTTCGGCAGCAACAGGCGCGGCAGATTCCAGGCAATGGTGATCTTGCCGTCCTCGATATGGCCGCGGGCCATGTTCTGCGCGTCGCCGAGATCGATCTGGGCGCCCGCGGATCCGGCAGCGCCAAACGCCAGGCGGCAGAACTGCAAACGGGCAGACGCGGTCTTGGCGCTCTTGCGGATCAAATCCAGCGCAAAGTCGCGGTCTTCAGGCTTGGGATTGTCGTCCAGCACTTCCAGCCCGTTGACGATGGCGCCCACCGGGCTGATCAGGTCGTGGCAAACCCGCGAACAGAGCAGCGCCGCCAGTTCAAGGGCATCGGGGGCGGGACCGGAGGACGGGGCGTCGGACATAAAACGTTCCTGAAAATCGATGACGGCGCGAATTGAGCCACTATCAAGCTGGCAGGCTTGATACACTGCAGAGCCCTAGGGTGCCAGCACGACAGGTATACGGCTCCTTTCGATCTTCCGCCTGCAGCCGTTGCGGTGCGGACCCGCCGGGTGCGACAATTGGTTACATAGGAGATAAGGCTTTTGATGGGCCCGCCAACCAACCGACCCGTTTTGCCCGCGACGATCGACCGTGGGGCCGCGGCCCGCCTGATGGAGCCCCTGACCGAGCTCGTTGCGCTGGCCGGAGCCGCGATCCTGAAAGTGGATCGCACGCGGATGCGCATTGACGGCAAAGCCGACGGCTCGCCGGTGACCGAAGCGGACCTCGCCGCCGACCGCATCATCGCCGACGGCCTCAATCGGCTGGCACCTGATATTCCCGCGCTGTCGGAAGAGCGCGTGACGCCTGGAAGCGCCGGCGGCCCAGCCGGCTGTCCAAGGGAGTTCTTCCTGATTGATCCCCTGGACGGCACCAAGGAATTCGTCGCCGGCCGCAACGAATTCACCGTCAACCTCGCTTTGGTGATCGACGGAACGCCGCTGCTCGGCATTATCGGCGCGCCGGCGCTCGGGCTGATCTGGCGCGGCCTGGTCGGCCAGGGTGCCGAGCGGCTCGTGACCGGACAAGACGGGGTTGGCGCAAAAAACGGAATTGGGCATGGGACTGGACTTGCGCAACCGATCCGCACCCGACCCTTCCCGTCCCCCGGAAAACCCTGGATCGCGGCGGTGAGCCGATCGCATGGCGACGCCGCGACGGAAGCCTTTATTGACGCCCGGCCCGGTGCGATCCGCGAGAAGCTCGGCTCGGCCGTCAAACTGGCGAAAGTCGCGGAGGGCGCGGTCGATATCTATCCGCGGCTGGCGCCGACCAGCGAATGGGACATCGCGGCCGGTCACGCCATCGTCACGGCCGCCGGCGGCAAGGTCACGGATGCGGCCGGAGGCAATTTGCGTTTCGGCCAAGGTCCCCAAAAAGGCACGAAGGATTTTATCGTGCCGGCCTTCATCGCCTGGGGCGATCCGACGGCGGGGTGAAGAGCGCTTCCGACGTCATTGCGAGGAGCCAACGGGTCGCGCTAATGCGCGCCCGATGACAGGCTCGGCGACGAAGCATCCAGTCTTTTGAGCCTCTGGATTGCTTCGCTAGCGCTCGCAATGACGACTTACCGCCTTCTACTGCGCCAGTTGTTCTTCAAGCGCCGGCCAACGCGCCTTCGCCTCCTTCAGATAGGGCGCCGGATTGGCGGCAAAGGCGTCGCGGGCATCCTCGTGCCCGAACAGATAAAGCCGCTCGCCGGAGACGAGCCAGAACAGCGGGCTTCCGGCGACCGTAATCCCACGCGCCAGATCCACGGGGTCATAACCGCCGAATTGGGGACCATAAATTTCGGGATGCGCGATAAAGGAGTCGCGATTGCCCTCGTTGCGAAAACGCCAGACGGCGCCGCCTTGTGTGGCCTCGAAGTCCGGCAGGCCGAGCTCCGGGCGGGCATCGATGAAATAGGCCAGCACGTCATAGCCCCCGATGGCCAGACCGCTATAGCGGTTGGTGATGACGCGCTCCGTCGTTTGGGCCAGCGCCAAGGATCCCGTCAAGGATCCCGTCAAGGATCCCGCCATGGATCCCAACGCCATAGTTGCCCCCAACCCCGCCAGAAGGCGGAGCGCAATCAGGGCCAAACCCCGACGAAAATGAGGTTGGGTCGCCATCCGGTTTGCTTCCTGCCGTTGTAGCGTCATAGTTGAACCCGATAACATCCGAGTCGGGGGAGGTTCAGCTTAAATTCATGCTGGTCAGTATTGGGTTAAGGCCCGTAGCCCGGATTTCGGTACCCAGGGGACTTTAATGACTTTCGCCCGCCTTGCCGCGATGACTCTCACCGCGCTGACGTGTCTTGCCGTGCCGGTTTCCGCGCAGCAGGCGGAGCCGCCGCTGCCGCCGCCAGGGCCGCAGCAGGGGGCACCGCCACCAGACCTGCCGCCGCCGCAGCGTCAGCCGGACCCTAATCATTACGGGCCGGACGAACTGGTCGGCGCCGGGCACAAGTTCTTCGGCAACGTCTCACGGGGTCTCGCTTCGGTGATCGAGCGCGCGGTCAGCCAATGGGGCCTGCCGAACGGCTACATCCTGGGCGAAGAAGGCTCGGGCGCGTTTGTCGCTGGCCTGCGTTACGGCGAGGGAACCCTCTACACCAAGAACGCCGGCGACTTGCGGGTCTACTGGCAGGGTCCGTCGGTCGGCTTCGACTGGGGCGGTGACGGCGCGCGCACCATGACGCTCGTCTACAACCTGCCGGCGACAGCTGCGATCTATCAGCGCTTCGCCGGCATCGACGGTTCCGCCTACATCATCGGCGGCTTCGGCATGACGGCGCTCACTGCCAACAACATCGTGCTGGTTCCGATCCGCTCCGGCCTCGGCTTACGGCTGGGAGCCAATATCGGTTATCTGAAATACACCCCGCGCGCGACCTGGAATCCGTTCTGAGCCTGCCACCGAAATCCTTGCCGCCCAAATAGCGGGCGGTTTTGCAAATCGGAACACGTGAGGCGGGCAATCAACGTTAACGCCGCTTGAATATCGCTTGGGACTGGCCTCCCCCTGTGCCACATGGCATTGTTAACAAATAATGTAAGCGTCGTTGGTGCGGAGGTCCCATGGTCGAGCCGATCATGTATCTGGCGATCGGTTTTCTGGTCGCGATGCTGCTCGGTCTGACGATCGTGCCGCTGGTGCATAACCGCGCGGTGCGGCTGACCACGCGGCGCATGGAAGCGGCAACGCCGCTGTCGATGGCCGAAATCCAGGCCGACAAGGACCAGTTGCGCGCGGAATTTGCCATGTCGGCGCGGCGGCTCGAGATGAGCGTCGACCAGCTCAAGCACAAGACCACCAGCCAGCTCGCCGAACTCGGCAAGAAAACCGACGCGATCAACCGCATGAAGCTTGAGCTCGGCGAGAAGAACGCGACGATCTTTTCGCTGGAAGCGCGCGAGAAGGCGGTGAAGGAACAGCTTCGCGCCACCGAAGAGGAATTCGCCGCCAAGACCGAAGCGCTGCGTCAGGCGGAGAAGGCGCTGACCGACAAGCAAGGCGAACTCGGCAGGATCAACACCGAACTGAACGACCGTTCGGTGATGGCGGAGAGCCGTCAGGTCGAGCTGGTAGCCGTGCACGCCCAGATCGATGCGCTCAAGAACCGCGTCGGCGATGCGGAGAAGGAATTCTCCGCCACGCAAACGCGGCTCGAACAGGAACGCAACGCCTCGGAGACCGCAAGCCGCGAGCTCACCGACGCGCGCAGCCGGGTCGAGAACCTGAGCCAGCGGGTCACGGATCTGGATCGCCAGCTGATCGTTCAGGTCAAGGAAGCAGAGTTGCTCGGTAATCGAGTCAACGATCTCGAAGCGCGGTTGTCGACCCAGGGCAAGCTGCTCGCCGAGCGCGACTATGAAGCCAATCAGTTGCGCCAGGCCAAGGACGCCAGCGAACGCACCATCAAGGAATTGCGCGAAGAGCTTGCGCTGACCAATGCCGGCTCGTGGCCGGCAATCGACAAATTGAAGTCGGAGAAGGCTGCGGTCGAGGAACAGCTTCGCGTCGCGCGCGACGAGCGCTCCAAGCTGCAACGCGACATCAACGCGATCCAGCAGCAGGCGGAAAGCTCCTGGGCCACCGAGCGCATGGAAAATGCGCTGCTCCGCGAACGCATCAACGACATTGCGGCCGAAGTCGCCAAGCTCGCGATCCAGCTCGAAGGCCCGAACTCGCCGATCGAAGCGCTGCTTGCGGCGGAGCCCGCCAAACCCGCCAACGGCGCGGTGAATGGCACCGCTCCCCATGGCAGCCCGACTGAGGGCGGCGGCACGCTTGCGGAGCGGATCCGCGCGCTGCAATCCCACGCTTCCCGCGCCCGCCAGCAAGGGGCGTGAGGGCCTCTTGGTTCGAGACGGCGCTTCTTAGTTTTGCACCATTCACGACGGCCTCGCAAAGCTCGGCCTGTTCGGGTGCCCGCGCCTCCTCACCATGAGGGTCTGACACCATTCATCGACTTACATCTTTTGCCAGATAGCCAGACCTCATCCTGAGGAGCATCGCCTTGAGGCGATGCGTCTCGAAGGATGTTGTTGGCGTGATGAGGCATTCCCGCGAAGCAATCGCTTCCGAGTGATTTAAAAACAACGTCCCCCTAAAATCAGAGGGCGCAGGGAATGCCGGGCGCCAGATGCGCACCCGCAGTTTCGTGTGAAAGAAAACACACGAAGGTCACCACAGGTTCGCCGGACTTTCCCGGCACTCCCCCACGACTTTGCCGTCCGCCTCACGCGCGTTCGTCTTTTCACGCCTGACGCGTCCATCGCTCCCCGCGTCCAACGTTCGTGACGATCGCGAAACGCCCCTCTTGATCGGGCGCGGGATGGACCGGATTCTGCCGGTGATTTGGGGAAGCGATCAACCGCAACCAGCTGCGGCCGATTAACACGACGGGCAAATCAGGTGCGACGACGAAAATCGTGTCAAGTGATCGGCAATTGCTTGCGACGTCACCTAACTCCGGTGTCGTCCCCGCCTTGTGCGCAATTGCGCACTGGCGCGGGGACCCATACGCCGCAGCCTCGCTTAAGGCAGGCTGCCGGACGGCTTTCTGCCCATTACAACAGTCGGTGGTTATGGGTCCCTGCTTCCGCAGGGACGACGGCAAATCAAGCCGCCATCACCAGTATTGCGCTTGACACCCCTACCCCCCGCTTCGTAAATCGCACCCTTCTGGCCCTCTACCTGACGGCCGGGCGCATAGCTCAGCGGGAGAGCGTTCCCTTCACACGGGAGAGGTCCAAGGTTCGATCCCTTGTGCGCCCACCATTAGTCCAGTTAAATCAATAACTTACGGGATCTTCTCCCTTCGGCTGTGCCCCAGAGAGATCGGGGCACAGCCGGGGCACAGGGAAAATCAAGGCGCTTCACCGAGCAAAGAGATCAGGCAATTTCGTTGAGATCATTGCGTTTCGAGTCGCGCGCCCACTCAGTCCCAACCGGCGACAATTGGCTGCATGAACTGAAGCACGACGGCTAGCCCTGAGGATCTGTCGCTTAAGAACGCAGCCACCCAATCTCGACTACCAATGGACTCGGATGACTCCAACGAGAGCCGTTGCCCTGATTGCCATGGCTGGCCTTCAAATCCCGATAGCTGCGAGTAGATCCGAATTATTCCCACTCACCTATATGCGGCTTGGGATTCATGGTTTCCAGGCACGCGACGGCCTTTGTCCACGACGCATTTGAAGCTGGACGGATCCGCTGTATTGCCTTGACCTGCATAATTGGCAGCTTGTGGATATGGACATAGCGGTCGCTGCAAGGCAACGCCCTGCGATGGATCGTCGTTCACGTATTTTGTGGCGATAATCTTATCAGGAGCGATCCCCTGCTCTACCCAAAGCTCCAAGGCTTTCAGCAGATCGTGTTCGCCATCGATAACTGGTCCATTGCTGGCCCCGTTTCCGAAAGAATTTGGACCGGCGCCCCCATAGCAATGGGCCATTCCAGGTGCCATGAAGACGCGGTAAAAGTCATGAACGTCTCCCATAACCTTCGTGACCTTTCTGTAGTAGTTAAGACCATTCTCCGGAGCGATCGCAGTGTCCGCCCATCCGGCATATTGGATCATCTTGCCGCCATGATGCTTGAAAGATCTAAGGTCGGGATTGGTGGAATTGACAATAGGCGCTATCGTTTTGCGCGCCTTCTCGAACTCTTTGTCGA
Source organism: uncultured Alphaproteobacteria bacterium (assembly GCA_963770515.1). Taxonomy (GTDB): domain Bacteria; phylum Pseudomonadota; class Alphaproteobacteria; order Rhizobiales; family Xanthobacteraceae; genus Bradyrhizobium. The sequence continues at coordinate 10,110 of CAVYPW010000011.1, read as the reverse complement.
TATTGATGCTGAGGTAAGGACAATTTGCTTTTCCGAAAACTTGGTCGCACCAGAACCCCATGGTCAAGGCATTTTGAGCCCCGGGGAAGCTTGACGAAACTCCAACCAGCCAGTTGGACCAATTCGCCGGGTACGAATTGCTGCCTGGCTCGTAGCCGGGGAAGATCAACTGTCCCCGCGAATTGTGAGGTCCCCAATAAATCTTTTTTGCTGCTTTGACCTGCGCCTTCGTCAGACACGTATTGGAATCCTGGCCCGACTTGCACGCGGCGACGGCGGGATCGAAGCGGCATTTCCTCGGATCGTTGAGGAATGCATCGGTCGAGATGCCGCCATCTCTCCCGGCACATTGGAGCAACGCCGCGCTGCTGAGAAAGCCGATCTTGCTTGCAGGAATATAGGCGTCGGGAACCCCATCCGTTCGCGGCCCAGTGAGCAAGGCCTGCATGTCCCAAAGAAATGAGGCGCCCAACAATCCGACCAAATCGTTGGCTGGCGACCCAACAATGATGCCATCGAAGTCATCGGGATAGCGCTGCGCCTCCATCAACGCTTCGCGGCCGCCGCAGGAACATCCATTGAAATAGGAGTGCAGCGGCTTTTTGCCCATCAGTTCTTCAATGATGGCCTTTGAGCTATCGGTCGTCACTTTGATTGCTCGAAACCCGTAATCCTTCTGAAGGTCGGGATGCCCAAGAAATGTTGGAGCACCGGAAGGAGGCCCGGAGGTGCCGTCATCTGTCGCCGCTGCGGCATAACCCCGCGAGACCGCGTTGGTTATGAATGCTACCCAGATTGAGCCGGCGAATCCGCCATTGCCAAGCTGCTCGTACTTTCCATTCCAGCTGCCGTCCGTCGGAATCCACACCTCAAGCTTGATATCCGAGTCGCTGCTAGGCTTGACGGTGGCCGCCACCCTGCAAAGACCGACAGGCGCTGTGATGGTACCCGAGACCGTTTGGCCCGGAGCATAGGATTGAGCGAACGTGATCGTTGTGTTTGGGAGTGAGATGCTGGTGAGCCTCTCACAGCTCATGGGCGCAGCCAAAGCACCCGAATAGAACGCAACCGACGCCAACATTGCAACGGACACTGTACTCAGTGCGTGTTTGGATTTGCCTAGCCGTTGGATCATGATGAACGCTCGACCGTAGTGCGATAGAGAATGCGCTTGTCGATGATCGCGAGATAAACCAATGGCGATCAGAAAGACGATAAGCGCGCACAACCTACCAACCACGATAGCCCTCGATGGCGGTCATCGCGACCGTAGCCAAACATCCGAGCACGCCGACATGTGCGGGACCGTCTCAGGAACACCCGCCAGAGTTCGCCCCGGAACGCACCCCCCTGTATTTTATAACATAATGCGGTCATCAATATTATTGCTTTGATCTAACTCAACGGACGTTGTTTCGGCCGACTCTAATTTGACGATTAGAGAGGGAGACTGTTTTTGAACGACGTAGCCGCTTGAAGTCAGCTGCAACCACGTCACGCCCTCGAAAGACCGCCCCGTGCAATAAACTACGAACCACCTCGGTTCGACGTCTGTATAAAATTGATCACTCATTCATCCGACAGGCATGGCATCTTATACAGATCCTTCGACGTTTGATGTCAATCACGCGCGCATATTCTGCTGCCGATTGACGTCGGAGCGCTTCTAATGCTTTGAGAAAGTGCCATGAACGTAGTGCATGAAATATTTAAGAGCCAACCATTACTCGCGCTCTTCATAACGATCGCGCTCGGTTACTTGGTCGGGAAGATCAAGATCGGTAGCTTTGTCTTAGGCGGCATCGCCGGAACGCTTTTGGTCGGTGTCGTGATCGGACAGCTTGGAATCGATATCGATGCCGGCATTAAGAACATATTCTTTGCGCTGTTTATTTATGCGGTGGGGTTTCAGGGCGGACCGCAATTTTTTCACGCGCTGAACATGCGCTCGTTGAACCAGCTCGCGTCTTCGTTCGTCATGTGCCTCGTCGGTCTGCTGTGCGTTTTGACCGCTGCCTGGATGTTCGGCCTGGATCGGGGAATGGCGGCTGGCCTTGCCGCCGGCGGCCTCACTCAATCGGCGATTATCGGCACCGCGGGAGATGCCATCGGAAAATTGGGCCTATCCCCAGCACTCATCAAAACCATGCAAACGAATGTCGCCGTTGGCTATGCTGTTTGCTATATCTTCGGCTCGCTCGGGCCGATCATCATGGTCAGTTGGTTTTTGCCACTCATCATGAAATGGAATATTCGTCAGGAAGCATTAAAACTTGCAAAGCAGATGTCCGGCGGGCACGCAGAGCTCGAACCGGGTCAATTCAACGCGGCGCAAGACATAGCAACACGCATTTATGAAGTCGCCAAAGGCAGCAAGGCAGCAGGTACGGCAGCACTGGCGGTCGACAAAGTACTTTCCGATGCCTCGGTCGAAGCCATCTATCGGGAGGGAAAGCCGATCGAGCTGACGGACACCGCGCTCATTCAGGCCGGCGATAGCGTCGCGATCACCGGCACGACAAACGTCTTGGAGACCGCTTCCGGATTCTTCGGTCGAGAGGTACCTGCCGCCAACGGTCTGATGCTCGTTCAAGAACACCGCGAAATCATTTTGACCAACCGCGCTCTCAGCGGGCGCGAAATTAGCAAGATCCACGATCAGGTCAACACCGACACCCGCCACGGCGTTTTCTTGACGGCAGTCAGGCGCATGGGGCTGGATCTGCCACTATTGAGCAAGCTTGAGCTGAAAACCGGCGACGAATTGCACTTCACCGGCAGCCCAGCCGACCTCAACCGCGTGCAGCCAAAGATCGGCTATAAGATCAACGCTGCCGAAGTCACCGACTTCATATTTTTCGGCATCGGCATGCTGATTGGCATCCTGATCGGCGTGATTGAGTTCAAAATATGGGGTGTGCCTATTTCGATTGGCAGCGGCGGCGGGTGTCTGTTGTCGGGCCTATGCTTTGGCTGGTTACGCAGCGTACATCCTAGGTTTGCCGCTTTGCCGTTTGGCGCTTCCAACTTCCTTCGCGATTTTGGATTGGCCGTGTTCGTCGGTATCGTTGGTATCGATGCTGGTCCTCAGGCGCTGGTCGCCATCGAGAAATACGGCCTCACGCTATTCTTTCTCGGGGTCGGCGTGACGCTGATCCCGATGATTGTCACCTTCTTTTTCTCTTATTTCGTCCTGCGCATTAAAAATCCTATCGAGGCACTAGCCTGCGTCGCTGGTGGCCGCAGTGCCAACCCCGCTTTCGCTGCGTTGCTCGTGAAGGCTGGTAACGCGACCCCCGTGGTCTCCTTCACCGTCACCTACGCGGTCGCCAACGTATTCTTGACTTATGGGGCCCCATCATCGTTGGGATCATCACGAAAAACTCAGGTTAGCACTCATTCAAATGCGAGGCGGCTATCATGACCGAACAAGATTTCAGTAAATTTGCGAAGCTGAGCCCCTTCGAGCTTAAAGACCAATTGATCGCTATTGCCTCGTCAGATGCGCAGAGACTGATGCTGAATGCTGGGCGGGGAAACCCCAATTTCTTGGCGACATTGCCGCGCTGGGCGTTCTTAAGTCTCGGCGACTTTGCATTGCGTGAGGCGGAACGGTCTTACTCATATCTGGACAGCGGCTTCGGCGGCCTGCCGGAGCACGATGGCATCGTGTCGCGGTTCGACGCCTATGCCACCAGTCATCGGCTAACGGATGGGATTCGGTTTTTGCGCTCGGCGATTTCCTACGTCAAAGATCAGCTTGGGCTAGATCAAGACGCATTTCTCTTCGAAGTGGTCAGTGCGTTTTTGGGCAGCACCTACCCCACGCCGCCCAGGATGCTCCCGCATACTGAAGAAATCGTGAAAGCCTATCTGACGCAGGAAATGTTCGGGCCGCTGCCGCGGCGTGGCGAGTTTTCACTATTTGCGACAGAGGGTGGCACGGCGGGAATGACCTACGTCTTCCAAAGCTTGCGCGAAAACGGCCTGATCAACCCCGGCGATAAGATCGGGATTGCTACGCCAATCTTCTCGCCATATCTCGAAATTCCAGTTCTCGACGATTACAAGCTGGAAATCGTCGACATCCGCATGGATCGACTTGACGATTGGCAACTGCCGCAATCTGAACTCGATAAATTACTTGACCCTGCTGTCAAGATATTTTGCATCGTCAATCCGAGCAACCCACCATCATCAAAAATGTCAGACGCCGCTCTGGAGCGCCTGACCGCACTGGTCACGAAGCACCGTCCGGACCTGTTTATCGTGACCGACGATGTGTACGGGACCTTCGCCGATGACTTCATTTCGATCTTCGCAAAATGCCCGCGTAACACGCTGTGCGTCTACTCGTTCTCGAAATACTTCGGTGCGACCGGGTGGCGCCTCGGCGTCATCGCATTGCATAACGACAATGCATTCGATGCAGCCCTCGCCGCTCTGCCTGAAAAACAGAAACTCCTCCTTGATCAACGCTATTCCTCGTTGACCACCAAACCACGTGATGTGCGCTTTATTGATCGCCTGGTCGCCGACAGTCGTGCCGTGGCGTTGAACCACACCGCCGGCTTGTCGGTGCCGCAACAATTACAGATGGCGCTATTTGCGCTAAACGGATTGATGGATCGTGAACATCGTTACAAGGATGCCGCCAAACAGCTGATCCGGCAAAGATATCAGACGCTCTACAGCCACATGGGTGTCAAGGCGGTGCGGCAACCGGACGACGTCAACTACTATTCCTTGATCGACTTGCAAGAGATCGGCGGGGCGCTGTACGGGCCGGAATTCAAGGCATGGTTTATTAAAAGCAATCTAGGCATCAGCTTTTTATTCCGCCTCGCAAAGGAGACTGGCGTCGTATTATTGCCTGGCAAAGGGTTTGAGGTTGTCGATACCTCCGCGCGAATTTCGCTCGCCAACCTTACCGATATCGAATACGCGTCGATCGGAACGTTTACGCGGAAGATTCTCGATGAGTGCTATCAGGATTTCAAGAAGACCAAGACTGAAAAGTAGAAATTATGCCGCGGCCTCAATACTCGACGCATCGGACGGGGCTCAATCAAGACCTTGACTAACGCATCCAAGAACAAAGACTCATCGCTTCCGATGGAGCGGCGAAAACCATTTGCCGAGGCAGTATTTTACAATGCTACATACGCTCTTAACCGCCCGCCCGGAGCTCGCTATTTTTGCGGCGTTAGTCATCGGCTACGCTATTGGCGCAGTTAAAGTTGGGCAGTTTCAACTCGGCGGCGTGGCAGGGACGCTTCTAGCCGCGCTGGTGATCGGCCAGATTGGCGTTCACATCGACCCCAGTCTCCAGCGGTTCATGTTCACGCTGTTCATCTATGCGCTGGGCTTTTCGGTAGCGCCGCAGTTCTTTGCCAGCGTCGACAGGACGACCTGGACCTGGACCCTCCTGGTAATCGTCGAGGTCGTTTTAATAATCACCGTAGTGTTTGTCGCCGCGTATCTATTCAAGCTGGATGTCGGGACGGCGAGTGGCCTGCTGGCCGGAGCCGCGACCGAGTCTGCCTTGGTCGGTACCGCGAGCGAGGCGATTGGTAGGCTTGGGCTATCGCCCACGGCTGCGCAGGCCTTCGAAGCGAACGTCGCGACCTCATACGCGCTATGCTACATTTTTGGCCTCATAACCATCGTGTTGTTTGCGAGTTAGGCTGCACCCAGACTGCTGGGCATTGACTTGCGCAAGGACGCCCGCCGCGTTCTGGCCGAGCTTGGCGGAGCCGATCTGAACCTAGATTCGGATCAGAGCAGTTCGTTTCCCTTGTTGGTCAGTCGCGGTTTTAGCGTGGTGGCCGCCGCGGGAAAGACTGTCGCGGCGGTGGAAGCCGAGCTCGACGGGAACGCGACAATCGAGAGCGTCCGCCGAGCTGATGAGCATATACCAGTAACAAGAGCTTTTTTGCTCAATAAGGGGGATGAAGTCGCGGTTTCCGGCCTGCGCACGGCGCTTGCCGACGCGTCGCACGTCGTCGGGCCCGAACTCAGCGACCCGACCGCTGTTAAGTTCATTGTCGAAACGCGAGATGTCGTACTCACACATCGGCCCATGCATGGATCGGCCATGGCGGACATTATCAAGTTTCTGCGGACCTCAGATTGCCACGGCGTGTACCTTGCCGGGATCACCCGCATGGAACGCGTCCTGCCGCTGTTGCCGGGCTCCAAAGTCCGCCTGGGCGACGTGTTGCGGCTGTTCGGCAAACCGGAGGATGTAGCAAGGGCGGCAGGTTTCTCGGCGAGGCCAGTGCGCCCGACAATGTGACGGACTTCGTCTATCTGGGCGGGGGACTGGTCATTGGCATTATGATCGGCATGGTGACGGTGCCCTTCGCTGGAGCGTCGCTTTCACTTGGGAGCGCGGGCGCACTTCTGTCTGGTCTTGCCTTCGGGTGGTTGCGCTCCTTACGTCCGACCTTCGGCAAGTTCCCGTCGGCTGCAATGCAGATCTTGAAGGATCTGGGGCTATCTGTCTTCATTGCCTGCATCGGACTGACTTCCGCACCGAGCATTCTAGCATTGCTGGAGCAGCGTGGTTGGGAACTGCCGATCGCGGCGATATTTCTTTCGCTTCTGCCGCCATTGGCTTCGCTCTATATCGGCCGCTATTTGCTGCATATCGAGCCTGCGATACTCTGCGGTGCAATCGCGGGTCAGCATGCCAGCACGCCGGCGATCAATGCGATTGAAGCCGTCGCCGGCAACCCCGTTCCGGTGATTGGCTATACTGTTACCTACGCTATTGCGAACATCCTGCTTCCACTACTGGGACCTATCTTTGTGGCCGCGTTCGCTGCTACGCACACGATCGCGCCGTAGAGCCGCCTCGGCTGATTTGACCGCTACTAGCCCACTGATCTGGGATGGCAAATGAAAGTGCGTCAATGTCGGGTCTCAACACATTCCTTCTAGTGCTCGCCGCGATCCTTCCGGTGGTCAATCCCCCCGGCTCTGCGCTTATCTTCCTGGGATTGACGCAAGGTGCAACCCCCGAAATCCGTAGCATCCTGGCGCGGCGTGTCGCAACGAACTCGTTCATCGTCCTTGTGTGCTCACTCCTGCTCGGCGCACTAATTTTGCAGTTCTACGGGATCTCAATTCCGATCCTTCGCGTTGCCGGTGGGTTCATCGTTGCCATAGCCGGATGGAAGCTTTTAAACGAAGGCAGTCACAAGTACGTAGAAGCCCAAGCAGGTGAGGTTTCCCAAACAGAGATCCTCAATCTGGCCTTCTATCCTCTGACCCTGCCGCTGACCACCGGACCTGGAACGATTGCCGTGGTGATTAGCCTTGGGCTTTCCAAGGGATCGTCCACGAGCCTGGTGGACGAAATCGTATTCGTGATCGCGTGCCTTCTCGCCGTTACGGTGGTCGCACTAACGATATTCTACTGTTTCAAATATGCGGAGCGCATCCAGAGGCTGCTCGGCCGAGGCGGCACCGATATTGCCGTGCGGCTATTCGCGTTCATCCTCTTTTGCCTCGGCGTCCAAATTCTCTGGTCCGGCGGGAGCGAGCTGCTGAGATCTGTAATCAACACCGGCCCACCAGCTGCTGATTCTGCCGTATTGAAATAAGTCGCAAAGAGCCGCTTAGAAATCGGGTCTGTCCCTCTTCATCTCGTCGACTTTCGCGGGCCTGGCTGGTTGGGCAGGCCCGCAACAGAACTATTCTCCGGGTTGCAAACTCTTCAAAGCCATAGACCAATTTGGGCGCCGTATTTCATGAAGGATGAGCGGTATGCCGCAGAACACCACAGTGCCAACTATTACGAGCGTCACATAAAGGACTGGTGAACCCACCGGTAACTGATCGGGCGGGAAGAACGCTACCAAGAAGCTAAAGAGCACTCCGAAAAAACCTAAACCGGCGGTCAGCCATATACCAACTAAACCACCAGGCACTTTAAACGGCCTCACCAGATTGGGCTTAGTGTAGCGAAGTTTGACGGCAGCTGCGTACATGAACATGTAAGCGATAAGGTAAAGCGCAATCGTCATCGCAGAAACCAGAAAGAATACAATGGAGACGTCTTTGATCACGAAGTACAGCGAGGACATGACAGTGACCACGAGACCCTGGACAAAAAGGATGTGGGTCGGCATGCCATGCTCGTTCGACGCATGAAGTACTTGAGGCAACTCTCCATCATGCGCGGTCGCGAGCAATCCCTTGCTTGGGCTACCAAGCCAAGCAAACACGCCACTAATGGCGCCTATCCCTACGAACAGGGAAAGTACCGATGTAAGCCATCCCATATGCCAAATGTCAGTCATTACTGCCGCAAATGTGTCGAAGACACCAGATTGCAGAGAGATTTTGTCGTAAGGCAGAATTGCCGCAACAGGAATGGCTCCAAGAGCAAAGATAAGCAATGAGACAAGTGCGCCGAGCCCTATAGCTGCCGGATATCCTCTGCTCGGATCTTCATCTCTGTGACGAACACCGCCTGCACCTCCACTCCGGCAAAGAGCAGTATGATTCCTGCCAGGAATGCTACCGACCCCAAATCATGAATTGCCGGCCAGTAAAGTGCATGTCCTTCTTGCGATACCGCAGGGTCGGTAAGGTGCTGCCATGCAATGGGGTGCCCGGTTGCAACCCAGTAGCCAAAGAGTAAAACGAGAGCAATTCCCGGAAGGATCGTTCCGACGATAAACGTCCAGTTGGCAGCCTTGGCAAAAACTTCTACGCCTTGAAGAACAACGAAAGTAGCCAGCCAATAAACGACGATGCAAAAGATACCGACATAAATTCCGTTCTTCGCCAGGTCAGGAATGCCAATCGTATAGGCGTAGCGCGGCCGCTCCAAAGGTGAGCGCGACGGGATACCATACGACATTTTGAATCCATTGGAGCCAAATTGCCAGGAACCCCCAACGAACACCAAATGCCTCGCCCACCCAGGCATAAATGCCACCTTTTTTATCAGCAAGGGCGCCGCCGAGCTCGGCGGAGACTAGCGATGCCGGAACAAGGTAGAAAACAGCGGTGAACGCCAAATAGGCGAACATCGTCATCTCTTCCTTCGCGAGCATCGGCAAGCCGCGCAGACTCGTCACAACAGCTGCTGCTGTCATTAATCCAATCGATGTCACGCTCAGATATGCCTTGCGACCCTTAACCGGTTCCATAAACCCTCTCCTGAATAGGTAGCGTTAAGTGGTAAGTTGCTTGAACACCCGTTACCGCGGCAGCCTTTCCTTCGGCAAGGCGTGATGCGAGAAGGTCGTGCCTTCAGCCGCTGTCAGCGGTTTTTCTAATGGATGTTTTTCCAGGTGAGAATGGAGTGACGGATAGCCTCCAGCAGCATGTCCGCCAGATCGCGGCTAAAGCCGTTTCGCATTAGCAAACGCATCACAACAAGGTCGACTATGTTTGGCAGCATCGTATAGGCTGCCACTTGCCAGCCTCGCATGCGCAGCCGCTCGGACAGCTCGAACAGGGAGTAGCCAGGATCGCTACCGGCTTTGATCGTCCAGGAAACCGCTGGAATGCCCTTGCGACTGTCGCCGTTGAATAAAATCTCGAACGGGCCAAGCTTCGGCATTTCAGCCGCGATGCATTGCGCCGTGTCGTAGCCGTTTTGTTGAATGCGACGATATCCCTCACGTCCGAGCCGCAAGAACAGGTAATACTGCGAGATGATCTGACCGCCTGGTCGCGAGAAATTCAAAGCGAACGTCGGCATGTTTCCGCCGAGGTAATTCACGTAAAAGATCAAATCCTCCGGCAAGTCGCTTTTCTCACGCCAGACAACCCAGCCTACGCCAAGCGGGGCCAAACCATATTTGTGCCCAGACGCATTGATGGAGCGCACCCGTGGGATACGAAAATCCCAAAGTAGATCAGGCTCGACAAACGGCGCGACGAACCCACCCGATGCGGCATCAACGTGCATCGGAATGTCTAAGCCTTTGTCATGCGCTAGACGATCTAGGGCTTTGGCGACCTCGGCCACCGGCTCGTATTGGCAGGTAAATGTCACGCCGAAGGTTGGCATCACACCGATCGTATTCTCATCCACCCGTTTCAGACCTTCTTCCGGGGTCATCCCCAAACGACCGCGCTCCAGCG
>CAVYPW010000010.1:0-49154 GCA_963770515.1 uncultured Alphaproteobacteria bacterium | reverse complement strand
TCACGGACGTTGGGTGCGGGAAGCGATGGACGCGGATGCGTGCCGAAGACGAGGCTGCCGTACGCGGACGGTAAGTCGTGTGGGCCTGATATCCCGACGCTGATATCAACGTCGCGACATGCTCTGCATTGCGCGGGGGACGGAGACAACAAAGCCGGTCTCCGGGGCGAGCGCGAAAGAAACCGTAAAACCATTGCGCGGGGAATGCCGGGCGTTTTCCGGTGTGACCTGGTGACTAACCGTATGCTTTCTACCTTTGCATACGAGGCTGCGGGCGCATCGGGGCCCGGCATTCCCTGCGCCCTCCGATTGATGAGGGCGGAATGTGTTGGCAATAGCTCGGGCGAATTGCGCGCCGCGGGAAGGCGAGGGTGTGCTGTGTGCCAACATAGTCGTCCCTGCGAACGCAGGGACCCATACGCCTGGCGCGCGTGTTGAACGCGCAACCGGTCGCTTCGCGCAAAATGGAGGCCGGTGGTTATGGGTCCCTGCGTGCGCAGGAACGACAAAAGTAGCTGTTTGAAAATGAAGACGAAATCTCAGCCCGCCGCCATCTCGCTGCGGATTTCGGCGCGCAGTTCGTCGATCAGCCTGAGGCCCTTCTTGGTCTCGACGTGCCAGAAGGTCCAGCCGTTGCAGGCTTCCGGCGCCCTGCGCCACCGCGCCGATGCGGTGGATCGAGCCGACCTTGTCGCCGAGCATGATGGCGCCGTCGGCGCGCACCAGCGCGCCGTGGCGCTTCTTGGCATCGACCAGTTTGGTGCCCGGCGAAATCATGCCGCGCTCGATCAGTTCGGAGAACGCCACGCGCGGCGCGTCGCGCGCGGTCATGAACGGCGCCAGCGTCGCTTCCGGCAGCGGCTCGATCGCGGCGATGCGGGCTTCGGCCGCGGCCGCATAGGTCTTGTCGCGTTCGAAGCCGATGTAGCGGCGGCCGAGGCGTTTTGCCACGGCGCCGGTGGTGCCGGTGCCGTTGAACGGATCGATCACGAGGTCGCCGGGTTTCGACGACGACAGCAGCACGCGCGCCAGCAGCCCTTCGGGCTTCTGGGTCGGATGCACCTTCTTGCCGTCCTCGCCCTTGAGCCGTTCCTCGCCGGTGCACAGCGGGATCAGCCAGTCGGAGCGCGCCTGCACGTCCTCGTTGGCGGCCTTCAGCGCTTCGTAGTTGAAGGTGTAGCCCTTGGCCTTCTCGTCGCGCGCGGCCCAGATCATGGTCTCGTGGGCATTGGTGAAGCGGCGGCCGCGGAAATTCGGCATCGGATTGGTCTTGCGCCAGACGATGTCGTTGAGCACCCAGAAGCCGAGGTCCTGCATGATCGCGCCGACGCGAAAGATGTTGTGATAGGAGCCGATCACCCACATCGTCGCCGACGGCTTCATGATGCGGCGGCAGGCCAAAAGCCAGGCGCGGGTGAAATCGTCATAGGCGGCAAAGGACGAGAACTTGTCCCAGTCGTTGTTGACGGCATCGACATGGGATTCGTCGGGGCGCTTGAGATCGCCCTTGAGCTGCAGATTGTAGGGCGGATCGGCGAACACCAGGTCGACGGAGCCGGCCGGCAACTTCGACATCTCGGCGACGCAATCGCCGAGGATGATGCGGCTATCGGATTGGGACTCGAATTTAGTGCGGGGCGCCCTTGCAGACGCCCCGCGACGCGACACAACCATGACTCAAATACTCTAACTCAGGCGACGCTGTCGGCGACGCGGGACTAAACAACCGACTGCAGTCACTTTGACGGGCCAAAGTAAAAATCGACTTAACCGGGCAATTCTTTCACGTTGATGATTGGATTAATTCACTTCGATGATGGGCGGCTATTTTGCGGATGCGGAAAACGAGGTGGCAGGCAACCACGGTATTTCAAGGGGGTCTGGTCTTTGCGTTCGTCCGCTCTTCGCGACAAACTCTGTCGACGATGTAAAGTCGTCTCCACTAGGCAATTTTTGCCGGCCGGGTTATTGACTGACAAGAAAATTCTGCCGTGCTGGCCCGTGTGGCGGGATGGCCGCCGCAAACCGCAATGAGGAAATTGGGCCATGCGTTACGATGACTTTCGCCGCAGCGACGACATCGACGACCGTCGCGACGACAGCGGCGGCGGGATGGGCGGCGGCGGTATCGGGCTTCCGATCGGCGGCGGCGGACTCGGCATCGGCACCATCATCGTGCTCGGCCTGGTCGGCTATGCCTTCGGCATCGACCCGCGCATCCTGATCGGCGGTGCGGAAATTCTTACCGGCGGCGGCAGCCAGGCGCCGACCTACAGACCGACCGCCGCCGGGACCGTCAAGAAAGGGGCGCCGACCGACGAGATGGGCAGCATGATCTCCGGTATTCTCGGCGAGATCGACGATCGCTGGACCGAAATTTTCCAGGCCGCCGGCCAGACCTATACCGGGCCGCGCATCGTGCTGTTTCGCAACGCCACCAATGGCGGCCGCTGCGGCATGGCGCAGTCGGCGATGGGGCCGTTCTACTGCCCGCCGGACCAGCAGATCTTTCTCGATACCGGCTTCTTCCGCGAAGTCGAAACCCGGTTCCACGGCTGTCAGGGCTCGGCCTGCAAGTTCACCGCGGCCTATATCATCGCGCATGAGGCCGGCCATCACGTGCAGAACCTGCTCGGCATCTTGCCAAGGGTGACGGCGCAGCAGCAGGCGGCCGGCAGCAAGGCCGCCGCCAATGCGCTTCAGGTGAGGGTCGAGCTGCAGGCGGATTGTCTCTCCGGCATCTGGGTCAACCGCGAGGAGAAGAAGCGTCCGGGCTTCATCGAGCCGGGCGATATCGACGGCGCGCTCGCGACCGCGTCGGCGATCGGCGACGACACGCTGCAACGCCAGGCCACCGGACGCGTGGTGCCGGATTCCTTTACCCATGGTTCGGCGGAACAACGCAAGCGATGGTTCATGACCGGCTATCAGCAGGGAACCTTGAAGGCGTGCGACACGTTTGGTGCTGCATCGCTGTAACCCAAGGCTTTAAATGAGCTCACTCGACGAAGCCAAACAGTTCGTGCCGCTCAATATCGCGGTGCTGACGATCTCGGACACGCGTTCGCTCGCCGACGACAAATCCGGCGCGACGCTGGCCGAGCGGATCGTCGCCGCCGGGCACAAGCTTGCCGCGCGGGAGATCATCGTCGATGACGTCGATGCGATCCGCGTCATCGTCAAGCGCTGGATTGCGGACGAGGGCGTCGATGTCATCATCACCACCGGCGGCACCGGCTTTACCGGCCGCGATGTGACGCCGGAAGCGATCGAGCCGTTGTTCGAGAAGCGGATGGATGGTTTTTCGATCGCGTTTCACATGCTGAGCCATGCCAAGATCGGCACGTCGACGATCCAGAGCCGGGCAACCGCGGGCGTTGCGGGCGCCACCTTTATCTTCTGCCTGCCGGGTTCGCCGGGCGCCTGCCGCGATGGCTGGGACGGGATTCTCGCCGCCCAACTCGATTATCGCACGCGGCCCTGCAACTTCGTCGAGATCATGCCGCGGCTGGACGAACATTTGCGCCGGCCCAAGGCTAAAGGCGCCTCGGCCTGATCTGTGACCGTCAAGGCCAATCGATAAATTTCAACATAATGGACTAACGGAACCTTACGAGGTCACCGCGAAGCTGGGCCAGCCTCGATATTGCCGGGGCGATCAACCGGTGATTTTTCATGACTGTTGTTGAGCCGAGGGTAAAAGTAAAACGTGAGACGCGACGGCAACTGCACAAGCGGTTGGCCTGGATCACCGTCGATAACGGCGTGAGCGAACGGGAGTGCCATGTTCTGGATGTCTCCTCCGGCGGGGTGCGGATCGCGAGCGATGATGCGATGGATGTGAGAGACCGCTTCGAGTTGACGCTCGTCAAGGGGCATCACAAGCGCGAGCTGTGCGAAGTCATTTGGCGTCGCGGCAAGACCTACGGCGTGAAATTCGTGACGCCGGAGGTCATGCCACCGGCTACCGATCCGACAGAGGCATCAGTCCAGCCTTCGTGATCACGGGCGCCGACTCCTTTGAGGTCAGAAACACAAGCAGGGCGCAGGCCGCCTCGGGCTCACGCGCGGTCCTGGTCAGAACGCCGGCAAAGGAAAACATCGGCTGCACCTCGGCCGGGAGCGCGCCGACGAATGTAATGCCGGGAACATGAATGAGCTCGGCCACCTGCTGGAAACCGATTTCCGCTTCGCCGCGCGCGACCACGGCCGCCACCGGCTCGCCGGACGGCGGTCCGCGTACTTTCCGGCTCTTGGCTGCGATCTGATCTGCAACGCCGAGCTTCCGGAACAGGACGGTCGAGAGATATGTGCCGCTGCCGCTGTCCGAATAGGCGATGGATTTGGCCGACAGCAATGTATTGCGGAAGGCGGCAACGCTGCTGATGTCGGGCTTCTCAGTGCCTTCGCGCACCACCATGCCGATCAGCGACCGCGCCAGTTCGACCTTGCTGTCGGCTTGCACCAGGCCGCGTTTGCCGAGTTCGTCGGCCGCGCCGCCGTCGAGGATCACGACATCGGCGCTCTCGCCGCGCGAAAGCCGCGTCGGGATCGCCTCGGGCGAATCTCCCATCGAAGGGCCGCGCGTCGTGATCAGATGGTTTCCGGTGGCGCGCTCGAAGGCCGGACCGAGCTCGGAATAAGCGCCGTGAAAGCCGGAGGAGATCATCACATGGATATCGGCGGCAGACGCTGCCTTCGTCAGCAACAAGGCGGCCATTGCAATCATGGATATCGATCGAACGAGCCGCGGCGATTTCATGCGCTTCCTCCTGCCTGATTTTGACGGACATCGTATCGTGTCAGATCAGCCTATTGAAAGAGGGCAGGCGGCCGCAAAAACAAAGACGCCCCGGCTTGCCGGCGGTCAACGTCGCCGAATGATGCTTTTTCAGCGCCCGCCAAAAAGCGCACCCCATGTTCCGGTAAGCCTCAGTGCGTAACCGATGCGCCTTTCTCTTATAGTACTCCATCAAGCCAGGTGTGATGCGACGCGATGGCGTCACAGCTCGCGTTCCCAGGTCTCGCCGATCAGGTTCTGCCCGAAACTGCGATGCGGCTCGGTCTTCACGAGCGTAAAGCCCGCGTCCTGATAGATTTTGCGGGCGGCAATCAGAATGCTCTGCGTCCAAAGCGTGATCCTGCGATAGCCGCAGGCCCGCGCGAAGCTGATGCATTCGGCGACCAGGCGCTGCCCGAGTCGCTGGCCGCGCGCGCTCGGCTCGACCAGCAGCAACCGTAGTTTGGCGACCTCGTCGTCGCTTCTGACCAGGAACACCGAGCCGACCGGCCGCCCGTCGATATCGGCAATCCAGCAGCGTTCGCGCGAAGCGTCAAAGGAGGAGATGAATTTCGCAGCGATCTCGGCGACCAGCGCTTCGAAAGACGCATCGAAGCCATATTCACTGGCGTAACGCGCACCATGGCTCTGCACCACAAAGCCCATGTCGCCTGGTCGCGGGTCGCGCAGGATCGCCGGTGGCAAAGGCGTGTGCGCTGCGCAAAGCAGCCGCTCGATCATTTCCATGGCGTCGAGCAGCCGTTTGCGCTCCTCGCCCGCTAGCCGGCCCAGCATCAGCCCGACGTGATCCTGCGATATCTGCTCGAGCCTGGCGAAGGCAGCGCGGCCCTTGGCCGTCAAGCCGAGCTGGTATTGCCGCCGGTCCGAAGGCTGCGGCTTGCGGCTGACCAGCCCGTCCTCGTCGAATTTCTGGACGATGCGGCTGAGATAGCCGGGGTCGAGCCCTAGCTCCAGGCCGATGTCCTTGGCCGAGAGATCGCCGCGATGGGCGAGCTCGAACATCACCCGCGCCTCGCTCAGCGAGAACGGCGTCTTGAGCAGATGCTGGTCGAGCACCTCGAGCTTGCGGGTATAGAAACGGTTGAAGGCGCGAACGGCTGCGATCTCCTGCTCGGGCTGGGCAAGCGAAGTCTGGGCTGGCATGGCGCACCTCCAATACTTGCCATTGTCAAATAGTTGTTTGACTTTGGCAACTATATCGGAGTTACTTCACGACATGATGATCCGGCTGTGCAGCATGATCAGCGAGGAGCGGCCGAGCCGGCGAAGCAGCCGCTCTTCCGCGCGAGCGATATCAGGCGCATGGCCGCCGAGCCGCTCATAGTGATCCCGCGCAATCAGTAAGCCCTGGTCGGCGAAGGGACCTGCCATCATCCGCGCGATGGACCGCAAGCGTTCGCGCAAGGTGTGATCGGAATAGGGCGAGCGCGCATAACGAAACACGCCGGCGCGGGGACGGTCGCTGTCGGAAACCCGCTGAATGAACTGCATGGTCTCGTCGATCCAGCCGTGGTCGAGCACGGCGCCCGCGTGCAGGAACATCAGCCAGGGCGAGCGCGCCTGGCGCGCGCCGGCCGCCAGCGCCGCCGCGCGCGTTCCATCGAAGGGCACGAAGCGGCATCCCGCGACATCGGCAACCCGCTCAATCACGCCGTTACTGCCGCGATCAACCAGCAATACCTCGCGCACCACGCCGGTGGCGGCGCCCGGCACCAGCGCGGCAAGCGTGGCGACGGCGGGATGTTCTGCACCTTCTGTGGGGACGATGACGCTCAGCATGATCTCAACGGCGGAAAACTGCGGGAACCGTTATCATCTTGTCACAGTCAAATCAGCCCGCGGCTTTGCAGGTTTTTGCGGCAGGCCGGCCCGGAGGTCTCTGCGAACGTTTTTAGATCGTCCGCGTTGTGGATTAGTTATCTTGTTCTTGATTTGTTCTTGTTTGGTGCTATGTTCGGACCATGAGCAAAGCATCCTCACATGCGCTCAAGCACCCGCCGGTCACGGCGCCCTCCGAACCGGCGGGTGTACCTTCGGCCTTCCCGGAGCTTGCAGTCGCCATCGAACGCGGGCGGCGGCGTGGCCGTGGCGCGCAATCCAACGCCAGCGGCCGCTATGAGGCCGAGGCGCGGGTTGCGTTTGACGACGGCTGGCATAGTCTTGAAGAGCTTCCGCCGTTCAAGACCACGGTAACGCTCGATACATCCCGCAAGGTGATCGCGCGCAACGAATCTCCCGATATCGGCTTCGACCGCTCCATCAATCCGTATCGGGGTTGCGAGCATGGCTGCGTGTACTGCTTCGCGCGGCCGACCCATGCCTATCTCGGCCTGTCGCCGGGGCTCGATTTCGAATCGAAGCTGTTGGCCAAGCCCGATGCGCCGCAGCTTCTCGAAAAGGAGCTTGCCGCGGAGAATTACGAGCCGCGCATGATCGCGATCGGTACCAACACCGATCCATATCAGCCGATCGAGCGCGACCACAAGATCATGCGCGGTATTCTGGAAGTATTGGATCGTGCCTCCCACCCGGTCGGCATCGTGACGAAGTCGGCGCTGGTTGTGCGCGACATCGATATCCTGGCGCGGATGGCCAAGCGAAATCTCGCCAAGGTGGCGATTTCGGTAACGACGCTGGATGCGCAACTGGCCCGCACCATGGAGCCGCGGGCATCGACGCCGCCGCGGCGGCTGGAGGCGTTGCGGCGATTGTCGGAGGCGGGAATTCCGACCACGGTGATGGTCGCTCCGGTGATCCCCGCGCTGAACGACAGCGAGATCGAGCGCATTCTCGATGCGGCGGCCCATGCCGGCGTCAGGGAAGCAAGTTACGTCTTGCTGCGCCTGCCGCTCGAGGTGCGCGATCTCTTTCGCGAATGGCTGATGGCGAATTATCCGGATCGCTATCGTCACGTCTTCACGCTGATCCGCGACATGCGAGACGGTCGCGATTACGACTCGCAATGGGGAACGCGGATGAAGGGCACCGGCCCGATGGCCTGGATGATCGGGCGGAGGTTTGAGATCGCCTGTGAAAAACTGGGGCTCAACAAGCGCCGATCCAAACTGACCACGGATCATTTCGCGCGGCCGAAGCGTAGCGGGCAGCAGCTCAGCCTGTTTTGACGTTGTGTGGCGTGTGGCCGGTCGTCAGACGTCGCTTTTTGCGGTCGATGAATTGTAGTATCGCGGCCCGATGCAAGACGGGCCCACATCGGTCTTTGAAAAACAACCGCGCGTCATTTTGACGACGCCACGGCTGATTCTGCGCACCGCGACCGAGCCGGACATCGCGATCATGTGGGAGCGGGTCCTGGGCGATAACGACGTGATGCGCTATGTCTTTCAAGGCGTACCGATGACGCTCGAAAGAGCCGGGGAAGTGATGCGGAAGTTTTTTACTTTCGGTGACACTCTCACGGGCATCGCCATTTTGACTGAGAAGCCCACAACCGAAATCATCGGCTTCGCCGGGCTATTTCCCTGCGCGGCGCTTGGCGCGGACGATTTCGAAATCGGCTTTGTGCTTGCGCGTCAGGCCTGGGGCAGGGGCATTGCCACCGAGATCGGCGAGGCCCAACTTGCGTTCGGATTCGAGCAGCTTCATTGCGGCCGATTGCTCGGCCTGGCCGATCCGCAAAATGGGCCGTCTATCCATGCCCTCGAGAAGCTCGGAATGAAGTATCTGCACGACGCAATGGAACCCGGACGCCCAAACCGCAGTGTCTTTTGCCTGGAAGTCGGCGAATGGCGCCAGCGTCGCCGTGAACAGCGGGCATAGATCGGATTTTTTCGTTGTGCCGGGATCGCCCCTTGCGCACGATCTGCGCATGATTCGAGACAAGTCTGGAAAGAAGCAGGTCAAGCTGCCGAAAGGCGTCATCGCGGTGACGCCGCCAAGCTTTCGCCGCGAGCGCGCGCTGATCAAACAAGGCGTTTGGCCGGTCGCAGGCTGCGATGAAGCCGGCCGCGGACCGCTGGCAGGTCCAGTCGTCGCCGCCGCGGTCGTGCTCGACCCGAAACGGATTCCAAAGGGTATCGACGATTCCAAGCGGCTGACGGCGGAACGCCGCGAGGCGCTGTTCGAGGAGATTTGCGCGACGGCATCGTTTTCGGTCGCCTTTGCCTCGCCGGCGCGGATCGACCGCGACAATATTCTGCGGGCTTCGCTATGGGCGCTCAAGCGCGCGGTCGATGGTTTGCCCGAATCGCCGAATCACGTCTTTGTCGATGGCCGCGACCGGCTCAGCACGGCTTGCAATTGCGAGGCCGTGATCGGCGGCGATGGCATTGTCATGTCGATTGCGGCGGCCTCGATCATCGCCAAGGTGACCAGGGACCGCCTGATGTGCGCACTGGCGCAGGAGTGCCCCGGTTACGGCTTTGAGTCCCACAAGGGCTATAGCGTGCCGGAACATCTTGAAGCGCTCGACCGGTTAGGCCCTTCGGTTCATCATCGGACGTTTCTTTGCCCCCGTCGTCGCCGCACGCGAAAAACACCAGCCGTGGACGATCAAGCGCGACGCCGACCTGTTCACCCCGGAGAGCGAGTTGCCCGCGATCTCCGCTGCGGAGTGATGGCGCCGACTGGAGTTGCCTCCGCGCCTGACCGCCTTTAAGACCATGCTTCGATCAGGGTGAAACGTCGTCGCGCAGGCCCACACCTCCGGCGGCCAGTCCTGTTGAAAGCAATCCGGTCGCCACATGCGCTTCACCTCTCTGGTTATCGAACTGATCCGCGCCCGGCCGAAGCTGGTCGTATGGCTGGTGGTGGTGCTGCAGGCGATGCTGTGGTTGCTGGTGTCGCTGTTGGTATACCGCGGCCCTCCGGGCGATCTGGCTACGGTGCTAGCACTTGGGCGGGAATATCGGGTCGGAACCGATTTCGGGCCACCGCTCGCCTTTTGGCTGGCCGATATCGCGTTTCGAGTCGGCGGGCAACCACGTGTTCGGCGTCTATCTGCTGGCGCAGCTGTGTTCGATCGCGACGTTCTGGACATTGTACCTCCTGGCGCGCGCCACCGTCGGCGTGCAGCAGGCGGTGCTGGCGGTTCTGTTGACGATGACGGTGCTGGCATTCAGCGCGCCCGGTCTCGAGTTCGGACCGCTGGTGCTGGCACGGCCGCTTTGGGCATTGATCCTGCTACATTCCTGGCAACTGATTGGCCAGAACCGGCGCAATGCGTGGTTCGCATTGTCGATCGAAGCCGGTCTTTTGCTGCTGACGACCTCGGCTGCGATCTTCCTGTTGGCGTTCGTGGTCGGATTTGCGCTGGCAACTTCCCGTGGCCGGCGCGTCCTGATCTCGTTCGATGCGCTGTTTGCGCTCCTGGTGATCGTCGTGCTGGCGCTGCCTTATCTGATCTGGCTGATCCGCGCCGATGCGCTGGCCTTGCCGCATGGGCCAACGATTGCCGATCTCGGCGGCCGCGCGATACACGGCGTCGAACTGCTCGGCGGCCTGCTATTGGCGTCATTGGGTATCGCGATCGTGTCGGCATTCAATTCCGGCTGGTTCGATCGAACCCAGGATGATGCGCCTGTCATTTTCCGTCCTCCCGTCGATCCGGCGGCGCGCGACTTCGTCTATTTCTTTGCGTTTGCGCCCGCGCTCGGTGGCTGCCTGATCTCCGGCCTTTACGATCTCGACCGTGTCGTTGGCGGGGCTGGAATTGTACTTCTGATGTCCGGCCTTGCGGCCATCGTGGCGTGTGGCGATCTCATTCACCTGCGACGGCAGCGGATATTACGTACGGCGTGGGCCGCCGTCGTTCTTGCACCGGCGCTGGCGGTCGTCGCAATGACGCTTTTCGTTCCCTGGACCGCGGGCGGCGAGGTCACGACGTCGCTGCCGGCGACTGCGATCGGACATTTCTTCGATGCCAGTTTCGAGCGGCGAACCAACCGGCATCTGTCGGCGGTGAGCGGTGATGCTCAGCTTGCGACGCTGATCAGCCTGAGTTCCACGCGTCCGCATCTGTTTCTCGCCGCGACGCCCGAGAGAACACCGTGGCTCAATCTGGACAAATTCAATCAGACCGGCGGCGTCGTGGTGTGGCGTGCCTCCGATACCGACGGCACGCCGCCACCCGATATCGCCCGGCTGTTTCCCAACCTCGCGCCCGAAGTGCCCCAGGCTTTCGACCGCTTGGTGAACGGGCGGCAGCCTTTGCTGCGGATCGGTTGGGCGATCGTGCGGCCGAAGGGGCCATGAACGTTACGATACGACCTGTGGCAGCGCCTTGGCGATGGCGCGCAAGTCCTGCCATGACAGGCGCTTGTAGGAAGGCGATCGCAGCAGGTAGGCCGGATGGAACGTTGCGATCGCGCGGATCACGCGTGTACCGGTGTCGTAGTCGAACCAGCGGCCACGCGTCTTCATGATACCTTCGCGCGTCGACAGCAGCGTCTGCGTCGAAGGATTGCCGAGCGTCACCAGAATGTCCGGATCGACCAGTTCGATCTGGCGCTGGATGAACGGCAGACAAATCTGGGTTTCCTGCGGCGTCGGCGTCCGGTTGCCCGGCGGGCGCCATGGAATGACGTTGGCGATGTAAACCTTGCTGCGATCGAGACCGATTGAGGCGATCATCCGGTCGAGCAGCTTGCCCGAGCGTCCGACGAAGGGCAGGCCCTCGATATCTTCATCGCGCCCCGGCGCCTCGCCGACGAACATGATGCGGGCCTTCGGGTTACCGTCGGCAAACACCAGACGCGTGGCAGTGGATTTCAGCGCGCAGCCGTCGAACTTCTCTAGCATGTCGCGCAGGATGTCGAGCGAGGCCGCGGTGCGGGCCGCCTCCCGCGCCGTCGCGATTGCGGCATCGGGCGCAGGCATTGCCTCGGCTCTCGGCGCCACGGAGGCTGGCAAGGGTCTGGGCGCGCGGGCCGCCGCGAGGGTCTCGGTGGCGGAAGAGGGGGTCTTGAGGGCTTCGCCTTGCCCGGAATCGGACAGCCGGTCGATGGGCTCTTCGGAAAGCGCACAATCGACACCGGCCTCCAGATAGAAGGCCAGCAATTGCGACAGGGTAGGTGCCGGCTCAGGCGTCAACTTGTTGATCTCGTATGGCTTTGGTTGTCGAATTCCGCACGGCGAAAATGCCGCCGCCTCGATGGCGATTTTGCAGTGCCACACTAAACCGGATCGGGCTGCAACGAAACGTCCGTTGCGGCATTTCCATGGTTGTTCTTCCTGCGAAAATCGGAAACAACGTGACACGTCCTTTCAAAGCCTGAGATCAGACCATGAGCACCGAAGAATTGCCGCCGCGCGAATCCATGGAGTTCGACGTCGTGATCGTCGGCGCCGGGCCGTCGGGACTCGGTGCGGCGATCCGGCTGAAGCAACTTAACCCCGAACTTTCTATTGTTGTGGTCGAGAAGGGTTCGGAAGTCGGCGCGCATATTTTGTCGGGCGCCGTGATGGATCCCGTCGCGCTCGACAAGCTCGTTCCGGATTGGCGCGAGGATGCCGATTGTCCCCTGAAGACACAGGTCAAGGATGATCGCTTCTTCTGGATGACGAAATCCAGCGCGATCCGCTTGCCGAATTTCATGATGCCGCCGCTGATGAACAATCATCACTGCTACATCGGCTCGCTTGGGCAACTTTGCCGCTGGCTGGCGGGCAAGGCCGAGGCGCTTGGCGTCGAAATCTATCCGGGTTTTGCCGCGGTCGAGGTGCTTTACGACGACAAGGGCGCAGTGCGCGGCATTGCGACCGGCGACATGGGCGTCGCCAAGGACGGCTCGCACAAGGCCTCGTTCACCCGCGGCATGGAACTGTGCGGCAAGTACACGCTGTTTGCCGAAGGCGCCCGCGGCAGCCTGGCCAAGCAGCTCATTGCGAAGTTTACGCTCGATGCCAACAGCCAGCCGGGCAAGTTCGGCATCGGCCTGAAGGAAGTCTGGCAGATCGATCCCTCAAAGCATCAAAAGGGATTAACCCAGCATTCCTTCGGCTGGCCTCTGGGCAACAAGACCGGCGGCGGGTCGTTCCTCTATCATTACGACGATAATCTCGTCGCGGTCGGCTTCGTCGTGCATCTCAACTACGACGACCCTTATCTATCGCCGTTCGAAGAGTTCCAGCGCTACAAGACCCATCCCGCCATCAGCCCCATCTTCGAGGGCGGCAAGCGGCTCGCCTATGGCGCCCGCGCCATCACCGAGGGCGGCTATCAATCGGTGCCGCGGCTGTCTTTTGCCGGCGGCGCATTGATCGGTTGCGCGGCAGGCTTTGTGAACGTGCCGCGCATCAAGGGCGTTCACAATGCGATCGGCAGCGGCATGCTGGCCGCCGAACAGGTCCATGCGGCGCTTGGCGCGGGGCGTGCGAATGACGAGCTTGTCGAATACGAAAATGCCTGGCGTTCGTCGGCCGTCGGCAAGGATTTGTTTCTGGTTCGCAACGTCAAGCCGCTCTGGTCGAAATTCGGCACCATCCTGGGCGTGGCGCTCGGCGGCTTCGACATGTGGTGCAATACGCTCGGCTTCTCGCTGTTTGGAACCCAGTCGCATGCCAAGCCCGACCGCAAGACGCTCGATCCGGCAAAGGTCCATGCGCCGATTGCTGCGCCAAAGCCGGACGGCAAATTGACCTTCGACCGGCTTTCCTCGGTCTTCCTGTCGAATACCAATCACGAGGAGGACCAGCCGGTTCACCTGAAGGTCGCCGACATGAACCTGCAAAAGACCTCCGAGCACGACGTCTATGCCGGCCCATCGAATCGCTATTGCCCGGCCGGTGTCTACGAGTGGGTGGAAGAAAACTCAGGCCCGCGCTTCGTGATCAATGCCCAAAATTGCGTCCACTGCAAAACCTGCGACGTCAAGGATCCGAACGGCAACATTACCTGGGTTCCACCGGAAGGCGGTGGCGGGCCCAACTACGAGGCAATGTGACCACGATTGCGTGAGGCACGGTGGCCCGCGGCCACGATACCGCCATACTGGCGGCGTTTTGGGGCGGGAAGGCCAGTGATGGCGGCCTCCCAATCGATTTGCCTGCCCGTATCCTTGCGATTGGCCGCCAAAACCGGCATTGTCGCAATCCTTGATGCGCCGACTGGTGTGGTGGATTTGACATTCGCTTCGGTGTCGCTGCGAGGGTTTCAAGCGAGTGTCAAATCCGAAACCACACTAGAACTTGTATTTGCTAGTGCCCCTTTAGTTCTGACATTCGTAAACGAACCCGCCGCGATATGATACGAATATCAGAACTGGGGCACTGGGCTTGCATTCGAGATTGATCAAACGATCCTCCCGTAAATTCTGGAGCCAAGGCGAACCGTGATGCTTATTTTTAAATTCAATCGCTCGGCGATTGCCGCTATCGCTTTGCTGGCACTGCCGGTTGCCGCTGTCGCGCAGACGCCGGAGCATCCCACCGACAACTCCGCGCAATTCCCCTCCGCTCACGATCTGAAGATGCTGACGACGTCCGGCAGTTATCTTGCCGCCCGTCACGCCAGCGTCGAGCGGGACGCCGCTTCGGCCGCGACCTTCTATCGGTCGGCGCTTCGCACCGATCCGAAAAACAACGAGCTTCTGGATCGGGCGTTCATTTCCTCGCTCGCGGACGGCGATATCGATGAGGCGGTCAAACTCGCCGACCGCATTCTTGCCGTCGACAAGACCAATCGCGTAGCGCGGCTTGTGATCGGTGTGCGCGATCTCAAGCAGAAGAAATACGCAAGCGCCCAGACCAACATCAATCAGTCGATCCGTGGTCCGATCACCGACCTCGTTGCTACGCTTCTGTCCGGCTGGGCCGCGTACGGCGCTGGCGATGCCAAGGGAGCGGTCGCCACCATCGACAAGCTGGCCGGCCCGGAATGGTATCCGATCTTCAAGGACCTTCATTCCGGAATGATCCTCGAACTGGCGGGCAAGGAGAAAGACGCCGGCGTTCGGCTCGAGCGGGCCTACAAGCTCGAAGATTCCATGCTGCGTGTTTCGGACGATTATGCCCGCTGGCTGTCGCGCAACAAGGATGCGGCGTCCGCGACGGCGGTCTATGAGGCCTTCGACAAGAAGCTGCCGCGGCACCCGTTGATTGTGGACGCGATGCGCGAAACAAGCGCAGGCAAAAAGCTGCCGCCGATCGTCGAGTCACCGCAGGCCGGCGCCGCCGAGGCGCTCTACGGCATCGGCGCGACGCTAACCCGCCGTGGCGGCGAGGATCTCGCGCTCGTGTACCTGCAGCTTGCGCTCTATCTGGTGCCGAACCATCCTTTGGCGCTGCTGTCGCTGGCCGATCTCTACGAGTCGGTGAAGAAGCCGGCGATGGCGATCAAGGCCTATGAGCGCGTGCCGGCGAGTTCGCCCCTGAAGCGCAATGCGCAAATCCAGCTCGCCATCGACCTCGATACGGCCGATCGCACCGATGAGGCGATCAAGATATTGAAGGGCGTTACGGCGGACGATCCCAAGGATGTCGAGGCCGTCATGGCGCTCGGCAACATCGAGCGTGGCCGCAAGAAATTTGCCGATTGCGTCGTTACCTATTCGCAAGGCATCGATATCCTGCCGAAGGCCACCGACAAGAACACCTGGGTTTACTACTATTACCGCGGCATCTGCGAGGAGCGCGACAAGCAGTGGAACAAGGCGGAAGCCGACATGCGCAAGGCGCTCGAGCTACAGCCCGAACAGCCGCATGTGCTCAACTATCTCGGCTATTCCTGGATCGATCAGGGCATCAATCTCGACGAAGGCATGAAGATGATCAAGCGTGCCGTCGATCAGCGTCCGGATGACGGCTACATCGTGGACTCCCTGGGTTGGGCCTATTACCGCATCGGTAACTACGAAGACGCGGTGAAGAATCTGGAACGCGCGATCGATCTCAAGCCTGAGGATCCAACGATCAACGATCACCTCGGCGATGCTTATTGGCGCGTCGGCCGTACGCTGGAAGCCAAATTCCAGTGGGCGCATGCCCGAGACCTGAAGCCGGAGCTGGAAGATCTGCCGAAGATCGAGGCCAAGATCGAGCACGGCCTGCCCGACGACACGTCTTCTGCGGCTTCTGCTGACAAGAAGAAAGAGGATGACAAGGGCGGCTAGGTAAAACGGGGCCTGGGCGCATCGCCCGCGCGATGCATTCGGGTACCTGAAATTTCGCGAAACCGTTTTCTCCAGATCGGTTGCTTCGGTTTTATTGGATTTGCATTCGTTATGACCTCGGGTGAAACGACCGATGCGGCTGTCAAATCCACCGCAAGCGAGCTTGTCGAAGACGGGCGTGCCAAGGTCAATCTGACCCTGCGGGTCGTGGGACGTCGGGTCGACGGCTACCATGATCTCGAAAGTGTGGTCGCGTTTGCCGATTGCGCCGATCAACTGAGCCTGCTTCCAGGTAGCGAGCTGAAGCTCAATGCTACCGGCCCTCTGGCGGAAGCCTGTGGCGAGGTGGACGATAACCTCGTGTTGAAGGCTGCGCGGCTATTGGCCGGGCGCGTGCCGGACCTGAAAACCGGTGCGTTCGCGCTCTACAAGACGCTTCCCGTCGCGGCCGGAATCGGCGGCGGTTCGGCGGATGCCGCAGCCGCGCTGCGGCTGCTTGCAAGGGCCAATGGTCTCGCAACCGACGATGCGCGCCTCTCCGAAGTGGCGCAATTGACCGGCGCCGACGTTCCGGTCTGTGTCGCCTCGCGTGCCTGCGTCATGACCGGGGTCGGCGAAAGCCTCTTGCCATTGGCTTTGCCGAAGCTTCCTTGCGTGCTGGTCAATCCGCGTGTGGCGGTGGCGACCAAGGACGTGTTCGCAGCGTTGGGCCTGCGCAGCGGTGAATTGCTCGTGGGCTTTGCCGACGTCCTCCAGGCGATGGTCTGGCCGGAAGCGGGCGCTTCGCTCGAAGAATGGGTCGAAGCGTTTGCCGCCAGCTCGAATGATCTGGAAGCCCCGGCAATGCGGATACAACCTGTCATTGGTGAGGTGATCTCGGCGTTGAATGCGACCAACGGCGCCTGGCTGGCGCGGATGTCCGGCTCCGGCGCCACCTGTTTTGCAATCTACGAGAACACCGCCGAGGCCGGCCGGGCAGCGGAAAAGATTCGCCGCGATCGCCCGGAGTGGTGGGTGCACGCGGGCACGCTGAGCTAGTCGTCCGTTTCGCTGCCAGTCAGCTATCTCAATGCGTTCGCGCCAGGCAGAACGCCACCACCTGCTCAAGCGCGGTCTTCATCGGCGAAGCCGGAAACAGCGCCAGCGCATCGACTGCCATGGCGCCGTAATGCTGCGCACGGTTGATGGTGTCTTCGAGCGCGCGGTGCTTGGTCATTAGCCCGATCGCATGGTCCAGATCGCTGTCGCCGATCTCGCCGCGTTCCAGCGCCCGGCGCCAGAATTCGCGCTCGACGTCGTTGCCGCGGCGGAACGCCAGCACCACCGGCAGCGTGATCTTGCCCTCGCGGAAGTCGTCGCCGACATTCTTGCCGAGCTTGGCGGACTTGCCGCCATAGTCGAGGACGTCGTCGACGAGCTGGAACGCGATCCCGAGATTCATGCCGACCGAGCGGCAGGCGGTCTGTTCGTCCTTCGGGCGATTGGCGATCACCGGGCCGACTTCGCAGGCGGCTGCGAACAACTCGGCGGTCTTGCCGCGGATGACGGCGAGATATTCGTCCTCGGTGG
This sequence comes from uncultured Alphaproteobacteria bacterium, assembly GCA_963770515.1. Taxonomy (GTDB): domain Bacteria; phylum Pseudomonadota; class Alphaproteobacteria; order Rhizobiales; family Xanthobacteraceae; genus Bradyrhizobium. Next base: position 31,715 of record CAVYPW010000010.1, on the reverse strand, counting down.
TGGCGGTGTTCTTTGCGGCGGCAAGCTGCATCACCTCACCCTCGGCGATGGTGGCGGCGGCCGATGACAGGATGTCGAGCGCGCGCAGCGAGCCGACTTCGACCATCATCCGGAAAGCCTGGCCGAGCAGGAAATCGCCGACGAGCACGCTGGCCTCGTTGCCCCACAGCATGCGCGCCGAGAGCTTGCCGCGGCGAAGCTCGCTTTCGTCGACCACGTCGTCGTGCAGCAGCGTTGCGGTATGCATGAACTCGACGGAAGCCGCGAGCTTGATATGGCCGTCGCCCGAATAGCCCGTCAGGTTGGCCATCGCCAGCGTCAGCATCGGGCGAAGCCGCTTGCCGCCCGATGAGATCAGATGGTTGGCGACCTCGGGGATCATGGTGACTTCCGAGCCGGTTCGCGACAGGATGGTCGCGTTAACCCGCTCCATGTCGGCGGCCACCAGCCCGATGAGCCCGTCGATCGAGGCATCAGATGGGCTCTCGAAAGGAACAATAACCGCCACGCTAGTGTCCTGATTCCGAAGTTCGTATCATTTTGCGGCCCCGAGTTTACGAACTTCGGAATCGAAAGAACACTAGTAACTTATTGATCTAGTGCGGCTTCGGTTCAGAAGTCCGTATGACGTATGCGCGGCGATAACGATACGGACTTCTGAACCGCCGCACTAGTCTCCAGATTTGCCTAATCGGCCATATCCTCGGATATAACCATAGAAAGAGCCGGCCAGTGGAGTGGATTTGACATTCGCTACCCACCTAGTCCGACGCGCGAAAGCGAATGTCAAATCCTAAACTCCACTAGAATCTTACAGTTGCCAGTGGTCCTATGATTCTAACATTCGAAAAAGTGCCTGCCGCGAAGGGAGGCGAATGTTAGAATCGGACCACTGCCGCGGCAAGACCGCCAGGCAACAACATGTCGTCAGACGAGCGGGAATAAAGGAGAAAGCAAGGTGCGGGAATTGGTTCGGACCAACGACATCGTGCTGGTTTCGGCGATCGGAGCGCTGCTCGACGGCGCCAATATCCATCACCTGGTGCTTGACCAGAATATGAGCATTATCGAGGGGTCACTTGGCGTTTTGCCGCGCCGGATTCTGGTCCATGAAGACGACAATCGCCAGGCCCGCCAGGTTCTCCGCGATGCAGGCCTCGCGCATGAGTTGCGGGCCGATGAGTGAGCCAGTGGTCCGATTCTAACATTTGCATCCCGGGTGTGGGAGGCACTTTTGCAAATGTTAGAATCAAAGGACCATTGGCAAATATAGGTTCCTAGTGGAGTTTTGGATTTGACATTCGCATCACGAGCGCGCGGCCACAGGGGAGCGAATGTCAAATCCACTCCACTAGCGGGCGACGTCACCGAGGACGCCTTTCTCGGTGGCAAACTGCGCCTGCGCCAGCCGAAATCCGGCCACCGCGCCGGTCACGATGCGATGCTGCTGGCGGCCGCAACGCCTGCTTGCCCGGGCGATCGCGTCGTCGACTTCGGCGCCGGCGTAGGTGCGGCGGGCCTTGCGGTTGCCAAACGTGTTGCCGGGATCGCGCTGGTACTGGTTGAGATCGATAAGGGCCTGGCAGAGCTCGCTCGGGCCAACGCGTCAGCCAATGCGATTGCGGCCGAAACCCTCGTGCTTGATGTCACCTCCGGCGTGGAAAATTTCGCATCTGCCGGCGTTGCTCTTGAGAGCGTGGACGTCGTGCTGATGAACCCGCCGTTCAACGATGCCGCGCGACACCGCGCCTCGCCGGACGGTGCGCGTGCGATCGCCCATGTCGCGGCGGCAGAAACGCTGGAGCAGTGGGTTCATGCCAGCCGGCGAATTCTCAAATCAGGCGGCAGCCTCACGATGATCTGGCGCGCGGACGGGATCGCCGACGTTCTGGCGGCGCTCGGTCGCGGCTTCGGCAGTCTCATGATCTTGCCGGTTCATGGCGATGTGGCTTCGCCCGCCATTCGTGTGCTGGTAAGAGCCACCAAAGGCGGTCGGGCACCCACGCGCCTTTTGGCCGGACTAGTGCTGAACGATCATACCGGCCGTACCACGCCCGATGTCCAGTCTATCCTTGCCGGTAACGCGCTGTTACCGATGGCGACGCCTTGAGTTGGCTGGCGAGGCTGGCTCTTAGGCTTATTGAGAAACCTGCTTCGAGCCTTGTTTCGGCGTCGAAGTGAAATAAATCGCGGTGAAGAGGATACCGAACAGCGTCATCAGCAAATAGATCTTCATGGCCTGCTCCGCTGTACCCTGATGGCTTGGTGAGCCTCTTCAGCGATACGATCCAACTACACAAGCGTTCCTTCGGTTCAATGACAGTCCTGTGATAAGAAGCGGTTAATTTTGAGGTAACGGTATGGCGGAACACTCCGGCGAAGCTCGACAATGGCCGGCTGGAATCGAAAAATGGATGGACTGGATTCCGGCGCGGCTGCGGCGGGGCCGGGCCGTCGTCCCCGTGGTCCGTTTGTCCGGCGTGATCGGCGCAGTGACGCCGCTGCGGCCGGGGATGTCGCTGGCTGGCGTGGCGCGAATGCTCGAACGCGCGTTTTCCGTCAAGAACGCAAAGGCCGTGGCGCTGGTGATCAATTCACCGGGCGGCTCTCCGGTGCAGTCGCGGCAGATTTATTTACGCATCCGCCAGCTTGCTGAAGAGAAGAAGCTTCCGGTGCTGGTCTTCGTCGAGGACGTTGCGGCCTCCGGCGGCTACATGATCGCTTGCGCGGGCGATGAAATTTTTTGCGACCCCTCGTCGATCCTGGGGTCGATCGGCGTCGTCGGCGGTTCGTTCGGCTTTCAGGAACTGATCAAGAAAATCGGCGTCGAGCGGCGGCTTTATACGGCGGGCGCCCACAAGGCGATGCTCGATCCGTTTCTCCCCGAGAATCCCGACGACGTGTCGCGGCTGAAAGCCCTCCAGCGCGAAATCCACGACATCTTCATCGCCCTGGTGAAAGGAAGCCGGGGCGCGCGGTTGAAGGGCGCGGACGACATGCTGTTCACCGGCGAATACTGGGCTGGCGACACCTCCGTCTCGCTGGGCCTCGCCGACGCCATCGGCGATTTGCGCTCGACGCTGCGTGCTCGTTACGGCGAGAAAGTGCAGACCCCCCTGATCGCGCCGGCGAGCGGCATGTTGTCCGGTTTGTTGGGGCGGAGGTCGCCGGGAGCCATTGGCGCGTGGGAAAATACGGCCAATCTGCCGGAAGAAGTGATTTCGGCGCTCGAAAGCCGGGCAATTTGGGCGAAATTCGGGTTTTGAAGAGGGATAGCCGCGCCATTTGGCCGCTAGCGGCTGCGATCTGAAGTCCCATTGCGGGACGCCCGCGCTTGGGCAAGAATGGACGTAGGGGCGTGACCAATGGACGAGGATCGACCGATGCCGCCGCTTGTCGCATTCGCTGGCGCCCTTGGAGGGCTGGCCGTGGTTCGCTGGGCTTACCGGACTGCCATCCGGGTCAGCCGGGAATTGGAAGAAGCCCGCCTGGCGCGGGCCGTCGAAGCCGCCCGATCGCACGAAATTCCGACGCTGCGGCGCGACCCGAACACCGGCGCTTACCGGCCGGGATAACGGCCCATCGCCTTGATTCCTGAGGTCCCCGCCGATACGGTCCCGCGCTCCTGAACCCGACGCGAAGACCTGACCCGACGATGGATGCCTTGCCCGCGCATATGCGCCCGGAACGCTCGTTCCAGGGATTGATTCTGACGCTCCAGCGTTATTGGGCCGATTACGGCTGCGTGATCCTGCAACCCTACGACATGGAAGTCGGCGCCGGCACCTTCCACCCCGCGACCACGCTGCGCGCGCTTGGACCCAAGCCATGGAATGCCGCCTATGTGCAGCCGTCGCGGCGGCCGAAGGACGGCCGCTATGGCGAAAATCCAAACCGCTTGCAGCACTACTACCAGTTCCAGGTGATCCTCAAACCGTCGCCGCCAGACATCCAGGACCTCTATCTGAAATCGCTCGCCGCGATCGGCGTCGATTTACGTCTGCACGATATCCGCTTCGTCGAGGACGATTGGGAAAGCCCGACATTGGGCGCGTGGGGGCTGGGCTGGGAATGCTGGTGCGACGGCATGGAAGTGAGCCAGTTCACCTACTTTCAGCAAGTCGCGGGCGTCGAATGTGCACCGGTCGCCGGCGAGCTCACCTATGGGCTCGAGCGTCTTGCGATGTACGTGCAGGGCGTCGATCGCGTCTATGACCTCAATTTCAACGGCCGCGATGGCGCCGACAAGGTGACGTATGGCGAGGTTTTCCTGCAAGCCGAGCAGGAATATTCGCGGCACAACTTCGAGCATTCCGACGTCGAAATGCTGTTCGAGCAGTTCAAGATGGCGGAAGCTGCGTGCCGGAAATATCTCGCGGCCGGCTGGAAAGATGGCGGCAACGGCAAAGAGCATTTGATGGCGCTGCCGGCCTACGACCAGTGCATCAAGGCAAGCCACGCTTTCAATCTGCTCGACGCGCGCGGCGTGATCTCGGTGACGGAACGGCAGAGTTACATCCTGCGGGTGCGCGAACTCGCCAAGGCCTGCGGCGAAGCCTGGGTGCACACTGAAGCGGGGAGAGCGACCGGAGATGGTCCCTGGTGAGCGCGATTTTGAATTGGAGTTGTTCAGGTGCTTCTCTGCGCCCCTCCTCCCGCGTGCGAAGCGCGTGGCGGGGAGGGGTCGGGGGTGGGGGGTGGATGCCGCATAAGGAGCAGCGATCCGTTGATCGTCGCGTGCCGCGTGCTCGCACGCTCCGTCGCGACGCAACTGAAGCCGAAAAAAAGCTCTGGCAGCACCTGCGGCAACCTCCGTTCAAGGAGCATCATTTTCGTCGTCAGGCAACGATCGGTCCGTACTTCGTAGACTTCGCTAGCCATCAGTTGAGGATAATCATTGAGGTCGATGGAGGGCAGCATTCACTTAGCGCGTCGGATGCGACACGTACGCGATATCTCAATGCGCTTGGCTATCGCGTGTTGAGATTTTGGAATAACGAAGTCTGCGTGAATATATCTGGTGTTCTTTCGGCAATCGATGCAGCGATCGATGCCAATGCCCCCCCCACCCCCGACCCCTCCCCGCCGCGAGCGGGGGGAGGGGAGAAGTAAGATGCCCGATCTCCTGCTCGAATTGTTTTCCGAGGAAATCCCCGCACGCATGCAGGCGAAGGCGGCCGACGATTTGCGCCGCATGGTCACGGACAAACTGGTCGCTGAGAGCCTCGTTTATGAGGGCGCGAAAGCCTTCGCGACGCCGCGGCGTCTGGCGCTGACCGTGCACGGCATTCCGGCGCGGCAGGCCGACCTGAAGGAAGAGCGAAAAGGTCCGCGTGTCGGCGGGCCGGACGCTGCGATTGCGGGCTTCCTGAAAGCCGCAGGACTTTCCTCGCTAGACGAAGCGCAGATCCAGCGCGATCCGAAGAAGGGCGACTTCTACGTCGCGCTGATCGAAAAACCCGGCCGCGCCACGCTCGACGTGCTCGCCGAAATCCTTCCCGTCATCATCCGCACCTTTCCGTGGCCGAAATCGATGCGCTGGGGCGCGCGGTCGGCCAGACCCGGCGCGTTGTCCTGGGTGCGGCCACTGCATGCGATCACCGCGACCTTCGGCCTCGAGACCGAAGAGCCTGACGTCGTGAAGTTCGCCATCGACGGTATCGAGACCGGGCAGACGACCTTCGGCCACCGCTTCATGGCGCCACAGGCAATCTCCGTGCGCCGCTTTGAGGATTATGAAGCGAAGTTGCTGGAAGCCAAGGTCGTGCTCGATCCCGAGCGCCGCAAGGATACGATCCTGACGGACGCAAAACAGCTCGCTTTCGCGCAAGGCTTTGAGTTGGTCGAGGACCAGGTGCTGCTCGACGAGGTCTCCGGCCTCGTCGAATGGCCGGTGGTGCTGATGGGGTCCTTCGACCAGGAATTCCTGTCGATCCCGGGCGAGGTGATCCGCGCCACCATCCGCAACAACCAGAAGTGCTTTGTGCTCAGGCAGCCTTCTTTTCCTTCCCCCCACGATAGTGGCGGGGAGGGATCAAGGGTGGGGGGCTCTTCGCAGCCTGTCCCTAACTCCCCCCACCCCCGACCCCTCCCCGCCGCAAGCGGGGGGAGGGGGGATATCCTCGCCAACAAATTCATCCTCACCGCCAACATTGAAGCCTCCGACGGCGGCAAGGCGATCGTTGCCGGCAACGAGCGCGTGATCCGTGCGCGGCTGAGCGATGCTAAATTCTTTTACGAAACGGACCTCAAGACAAAACTCGAAGATCGGCTGCCGAAATTCGAAAATATCGTGTTTCACGAGAAGCTCGGCACGCAGGCGGCACGCATCAAGCGTATCGAGCACCTTGCGGCCGAGATCGCGCCGCTGGTCGGCGCCGACGTCGAAAAGACCAAACGCGCCGCGCATCTGGCAAAGGCGGATTTGCTCACGGAAGTCGTCGGTGAATTCCCGGAGCTTCAGGGCTTGATGGGCAAATACTATGCGCTGGCACAGGGCGAGGATGCGTCCGTCGCCGCTGCAAGCGAGGAGCATTACAAGCCGCAAGGCCCGAATGATCGCGTGCCGACCGACAAGGTATCGATTGCAGTCGCACTCGCGGATAAGATCGACACGTTGGTTGGCTTCTGGGCGATCGACGAGAAGCCGACCGGAAGCAAGGACCCCTATGCGCTGCGGCGTGCGGCGTTGGGGGTGATCAGGAACTCCTAATAACAAACAGCATTCGCTTGCATCTCTGGAACGTTTTTTACGCAGCGACGACGATATTTCGCAACAGTAATAATGCTTACGTTGTAGCAGGTACGGATAGCTGGTTCGCTGAAGGAAGCAAAGGTGGCGAGAGCGTTCGTGAAACGCTCAATCGAGTCTCCAAGGGACTCGGTGCATCAGGTCTTCAAGCCTTCTTCGCCGACCGCCTGAAAGTTCAGCTCCGCGAACAGGGCGCGCGGCACGATCTCGTCGACGCCGTGTTTGCGCTGGAAGGCCAGGACGATCTGTTGATGGTAGTTCGCCGGGTCGAAGCGCTCGGCAAATTCCTCGACACCGACGACGGCAAGAACCTGCTCGCGGGCACTAAACGCGCGAGCAATATTCTCTCGATCGAGGAAAAGAAGGACAAACGAACCTTCGACGGCGCGCCGGAGCCTTCGCTCTATAGTCTTGCGGAAGAAAAGGCGCTCGCCGACGCGATCGACCTCGCAAAGCTCGGGGCCAGCGTTGCCGTGATGAATGAAGACTTCGAAAGCGCCATGAGCGCGATGGCGAAACTTCGTCCCGCGGTCGATGCGTTCTTTGACAAGGTCAAGGTCAATGACGACGATCCAAAAGTGCGCGAAAACCGCCTGAAGCTGCTCAACGAAGTCCGCGCCGCCACCCGCGCCGTCGCCGATTTTTCCAAGATACAGGATTAGCGGCGCCATGGACCGTCAGACGCTCGCCGCCTACGACAAGGATGCGGCGGCGTTTGCGAAAGATTGGCATGAACAGCCGCCACCGACCGACCTGCACGACATCGTCAAGCGCTTCTTTATTCCGGGCGGCATCACCGCCGATATCGGCTGCGGCAGTGGGCGCGAGATCGCGTGGCTGAACGCAAATGGGTTTCCCGCCAAAGGATTTGATGCCTCGGAAGGCCTGCTAGCCGAGGCACGCGTGCGATATCGTCTTCTCGACTTTGTCCGTGCCGAGTTGCCCGATCTGAGCGGTATCGCAGCAAACACTTACCACAATGTGTTGTGCGAAACCGTGATCATGCATCTCGACCGCGCGGACATCGCGCCGTCGGTTCGTCGCTTGCTCGACATCCTCAGGCCCGGTGGCGTTCTTTATTTGAGCTGGCGCGTCACCGAGGGCGAAAATCTACGTGACAAGCAGGATCGTCTTTATGCCGCCTTCGAACCTTCACTGGTGTTGTCGGAGTTGGCCGCAGCGACAACGCTGCTCGACGAAGAGGTTGTCAGCGCGTCTTCAGGCAAGACGAATTCATCGTGTCGTGGTTCGGAAAGCAACTTGAGCCACGTTCACCCTAAAAAGAGCCCCGCCCGGGCGGGGGGAGACCGGGCGGGGCCTTGTGTCCGGCCGCCGCTGCAGCAGGCCGGACGGGAAAGCTCAAGTACTTTAGTCGATCACCTGAACGATGCGGCGTGTGCGCGGTTCGACCAGGATAGTTTCGCCGTTCACGACCGTATAGCGATAGGGCGTGGCGCCGAACGATTGCGGCACGTCATAGATGGTCACGCCGCTTTCCGGCAGGATACCGCCGACAACGACGCGATCCGGAATGGTGTAGCTGGGCACCCGTTCACGCGCGATGTATTCGCGGAATGCCGGACGTTGATCGAGGGCGATGCCGACGGTGCCGTCGTCAACCATGACGGGACCGGCGACGCCGACGGTGTTCTGGGCCTGCGCCGCGATGGGTGCGCTCATGGTGGTCATGATGGCTGCGATGGCCAAGAGATGGTTTCGCATGTTCTGCTCCTTCGCGTGGTTGCATGCCGGCGTACCGGCTTGCAAATCGATCCAATTCATCGCGCGCGGCATCGTTCCCGTAAAAAAGCACAGGCTGTTGCTGCACATTTCAGTCATTTTTTGAACGCGGCGGGGAACCTGTTGCAGTGCAAAGCGTCTGCTGTCGTGGAACAAGACAAGTCAGGGGGTGGTAAGGTGGCACTCCTCGATTCGATGCAAAAACGTAAGCGGAGATGCCCTTAAATGACCCTCACCGTCGCCCATATCTCGCCGATCATATCCGTCATCGCCGGCCTTTTGATCCTGATCATGCCGCGGCTTCTCAATCTGATCGTCGCGATCTTTCTGATCCTCAACGGCCTGATCGGTCTCGGGCTTTTCAAGTGGCTCCATATGTAGGCGGATCTGGTTCCCGCGGCTTGCGCCTGGCCGCCCAAAGTGGTGTAAGGCGCCCATCTTTGTCACTTCAGCGGATCATTTTCTGTCATGGCCAAAGCCGTCGCTAAATCGAAGAAAATTGCTGCGAAATCAAAGCCATCCGTTGCGGTCCGTGCCAAGCCCGCACCGTCGGCCGCTGCCCGCAAGGCGCTGAAGAAGAGCCCGGCCAAACCGGCAAGGAAGCTGGTGCCCGGCAAAGCCAAGTCTGAGTCCGTGAAATCCGAGTCCGTGAAAGCAGGCAAATGGGTTTTCACTTTCGGTGACGGCAAGGCTGAAGGCAAAGCGGACCTGCGCGATCTGCTCGGCGGCAAGGGCGCCAATCTCGCCGAGATGGCCAATCTCGGATTGCCGGTGCCTCCCGGCTTCACCATTCCGACCTCGGTCTGCACCTATTTCTACGCGCATGAAAAGACCTATCCGAAAGAACTGAAGGCACAGGTCGAAAAGGCGCTCGATCATGTCGGCAAACTGACCGGCAAATCGTTCGGCGATTCCAGAAATCCGCTGCTGGTGTCCGTACGCTCGGGCGGCCGCGCCTCGATGCCCGGCATGATGGATACTGTGCTCAATCTCGGGCTCAACGACGTTACGGTCGAAGCGTTGTCGGAATTGTCCGGTGATCGCCGCTTTGCCTACGACAGCTATCGCCGTTTCATCACCATGTATTCGGACGTAGTGCTCGGTTTTGAGCACGCCCATTTCGAGGACATCCTCGATACCTACAAGGACGGGCAGGGCTATACGCTCGACACCGATCTCACCGGCGACGACTGGGTCGAGGTGGTCGGCCGCTACAAGGAAGCGCTGGCACGCGAAACCGGATCGGAATTCCCGCAGGATCCCCATGACCAGCTGTGGGGCGCGATTGGCGCTGTGTTTTCATCCTGGATGAACGCGCGCGCGGTGACCTATCGCCGCCTGCACGATATTCCGGAATTGTGGGGCACCGCCGTCAACGTGCAGGCGATGGTGTTCGGCAATATGGGCGAGACCTCGGCGACGGGAGTGGCGTTCACGCGCAATCCTTCGACAGGCGAGAGCAAGCTCTACGGCGAATTCCTGATCAACGCGCAAGGCGAAGACGTGGTCGCCGGCATTCGCACGCCGCAGGACATCACCGAAGACGCGCGCAAGGAGTCCGGTTCGGACAAGGCGTCGATGGAATTGGCGATGCCGGAGGCGTTCAACGAACTGACGCGGATCTACACGCTGCTCGAAAAGCACTACCGCGACATGCAGGACATGGAGTTCACTGTCGAACAAGGCAAGCTGTGGATGTTGCAGACCCGCGGCGGCAAGCGCACGGCCAAGGCCGCGCTTCGCATCGCCGTCGAACTCGCCAATGAAGGACTGATCTCGAAAAAGGATGCGGTGTTGCGGATCGATCCCGCATCGCTCGACCAGTTGCTGCATCCGACGATCGATCCCGTCGCCAAGCGCGACGTGATCGCCACCGGTCTGCCGGCCTCGCCCGGCGCGGCCTCCGGCGAAATCGTGTTCTCTTCCGATGAAGCCGCAAAGCTGCAGGCCGACGGACGCAAGGTCATCCTGGTGCGGATCGAGACCTCGCCGGAAGACATTCACGGCATGCACGCCGCCGAAGGCATTCTCACTACCCGCGGCGGCATGACCTCGCACGCCGCCGTGGTCGCCCGTGGCATGGGCAAACCCTGCGTATCCGGCTGCGGCTCCATCCGCGTCGATTATGGCCGCGGCACCATGAGCATCGGCTCGCGCACCTTCAAGACCGGCGACGTCATCACCATCGACGGCGCGCTGGGTCAGGTTCTGGCCGGGCGGATGCCGATGATTGAACCGCAATTGTCAGGCGAATTCGGCACGCTGATGGGCTGGGCCGACGCGGTTCGCAAGCTTGGCGTTCGTGTCAACGGCGACACGCCGGATGATGCGCGTACGGCGATAAAGTTCGGCGCGGAAGGAATTGGTCTCTGCCGCACCGAGCACATGTTCTTCGAGGAAACCCGCATTCGCACCGTGCGCGAAATGATCCTCGCCGAGGACGAGCGCGCCCGTCGCGCCGCGCTTTCGAAGCTGCTGCCGATGCAGCGGGCGGATTTCGTCGAATTGTTCGAGATCATGAAGGGGCTGCCGGTGACGATCCGGTTGCTCGATCCGCCGTTGCACGAATTCCTGCCGCATACGCAGGCCGAGATCGAGGAAGTCGCGCGCGCCATGAACACCGATCCGCGCCGGCTCGCCGATCGTGTACGTGAACTTGCGGAATTCAATCCGATGCTCGGCTTCCGCGGCTGCCGGTTGGCCATTGCCTATCCCGAGATCGCGGAGATGCAGGCGCGCGCCATCTTCGAGGCGGCCGTTGAAGCCGGTAAACGCACCGGCAAGGCCGTCGGCCTGGAAGTGATGGTGCCGTTGATCGCCACCAAGGCCGAATTCGACCTGGTCAAGGCGCGGATCGACGGCACGGCGCAGGCCGTAATGAAGGAAACCGGCGCCAAGCTGAATTATCAGGTTGGCACCATGATCGAGTTGCCGCGCGCCTGCCTGATGGCCGGCGATATCGCCAGGACCGCGGAGTTCTTCTCGTTCGGCACCAACGACCTGACGCAGACGACTTACGGCATCAGCCGCGACGACGCAGCGAGCTTCCTCGGCACTTATGTCGCCAAGGGCATTCTGGAGATCGATCCCTTTATCTCCGTGGATCGCGACGGCGTCGGCGAGTTGGTGAAGATCGGCGTCGCGCGCGGCCGCAAGACGCGGCCCTCGCTCAAGGTCGGCATTTGCGGCGAGCATGGCGGCGATCCCGCATCCGTCGCCTTCTGCCATCAGATCGGGCTGGATTACGTTTCCTGCTCGCCCTATCGCGTGCCGATCGCTCGCCTCGCCGCGGCGCAGGCCGCGCTCGGCAAGGCGGTTGCAAGCCAAGCGTAAGTTTTAAGCGTAAGTTTTACGCTATCGCTTTTGATGACTGAACGGGCCGTGCAAACGCGGCCCGTTTTTTTGGCAACGACCTGCTTCGGTATCACTACGGGAACCCGTGCGAAAACTTTCTTTATCATTTTTGTTGACGCGATATTTACCACTTCGGCGGAGCGGCTGTTTACCAACGATTTCGATTTGAGCGATGTCAAATCAACAAGCGATTGCCTGTGTCGTGAACGACACGCCGATTAACTCCCTCGCAACCTAAATTAGTTACCAACAAAAAAGATCGAATTGCACGGATGTACTGAGTTCGATCGCGTATGCGTTTTGTTGCGTTGCGTGAGCGTAAGGATGTCACAGTTGCGTAGCCGGCCGAAGAGCGCACAATTTGCGTTCTTCGGTCTTGGTCTTTGCGGTTTCGCATTGACCCCGACAGAAATCGGATATCAGGACATTGCCTCGCGGCTGGCGCAGCAACCGGGCGTCGCCGAGCGTTGGCACAGTCGTGTATTCTCCGCCGTCAACACCCTTCATGTCGCGGCTTACAGCTTCAACGTGCCGATGGGAATCGCCGCGCCGCAGGCCGCACGCTACCAGCGCGCCAGCTTCAATCGGGGCGGCGACATCACCGGTTCGATCCCGCGCAATCAGGTGATCCAGACACCGCCGCGCTACCAGGCGTCCGACTTTCCCAAGGTCGATCGCACGCTGAAAGGCGACCGTCTCATCGTGGCGCCCCCGGAGGCTACCGCGCCCGCCGACGCGGCACCTATCTCGCCGCCGAGTTCTCCCGTCGCCGGCGCCAAGAGCGCGGAAGCGAGACCGCCGGCTGCACGTGTGCCGCTGGATCCGGAACTTGCGGAGGCATTGAGTGCGCCGCCGCTTCCGCAATACGACGTCTCGCTATCGCTTGAGGCCCAGCCGCTATCGGATTCGAAAAATTCTCCAGACGGCGAAGCGACGACCTTTGACGGCAGCCCTTCGCACGAAGGCTTTTCGGTGAAGACCGCCAGCCTTTTTTTCGGCAGCCAATCGCTCGGCGCGCCATTGGAGACCATCGAGCGCTGGCAGCCCGGCGCAGAGCCGGTGGTCGTGATGCCGGAGGCGCGGGTCGATCCCGATATGAAAGTAATGGCGTCGCTGCCATCGACTGCCGACGAAGCGAAGGCCGTGAACAGCGAGAGCATTGCTCCCAAAGGCGAGGTCAATTCGGACGACCAGCGCGAAAAAACGCCGGCCGAACGCCTCGGCCTGTTGGACGAGAAGTCGCGCGCCAAATCGGAAAAATGTCTCGCCGAAGCGGTTTACTTCGAAGCGCGTGGCGAGGCCGTGCGCGGCCAGATCGCGGTGGCGCAGGTGGTGCTCAACCGCGCCTTTTCCGGCTTTTATCCCACCACAGTGTGTGGGGTGGTGTACCAGAACAAGCATCGGCATTACGCCTGCCAGTTCACCTTCGCCTGCGACAACGTCGCCGATGTCGTGCGCGAGCCCGACATGTGGGACCGCGCCAAGAGAATCGCAAAAGCAATGCTCGACGGACAGCTCTGGCTGCCGGAAGTCGGCAAGTCGACCCATTATCATGCCTACTGGGTTCATCCATCCTGGGTGAGCGAAATGAAGAAGATGTATAAATTCGGCGTGCACACGTTCTACCGCCCGCGAGCCTGGGGCGATGGCAGCGAAGCGCCGAGCTGGGGCACGCCGGCGCAAACTGCGCAGATTTCGGCGCAACTTGCCGAGGCGGCCAAGAGCTCGGCCGAAATGTCGGAAAGCTCCGCGAGGCGGTAAACGCTTCCGCATTATGTTGGCGACATATCGGTAGACCCGCTTGAGCAGCTCGCGAAAACGCGCGGGGGGGCTGCATGGCAGGCCCGCGTGGTATACCGCGTAGTGCGTTTTGAATTTCATGCATTTGCGTTAACTTCGTGCGCTGCCGAGACGTCCCTCGGCATGGCGCGCGCGTTCCGCATGCTGGAAGCGGTCCAGCGGGCACCTTCAGGAGATTTGCATGGCTTCGATCGAGATCGAGCAGCGTCGGCCTTCCGGTACGGCAGGTTGGCGTACGCCGCTCCTCATCATCGTCTGCGGCTGTGCTATCGCGCTATTGAGTTTTGGTCCGCGCTCGGCCCTTGGCTTCTTTGTTCAGCCGATGAGCCGCGAGTTCGCATGGGGCCGCGATATCTTCGGCCTCGCGTTGGCCGTGCAGAATCTGCTGTGGGGATTGGGCCAGCCGATTGCCGGTGCAATCGCTGACCGGTTCGGTGTGCTGCGCGTCATGTGTATCGGCGCCGTGCTTTATGCGGCCGGTCTGCTCTTGATGAGCCATGCCACGACGCCGCTCTCGCTCGATATTGGCGCAGGCGTCCTCATCGGCTTTGGACTTTCCGGTTGTTCGTTCAACCTGGTCCTGTCCGCCTTCAGCAAACTGCTGCCGCTGGAGCGGCGCGGCGTCGCGCTCGGCGCCGGAACGGCTGCCGGCTCGTTCGGGCAATTCCTGTTTGCGCCGTTCGGCGTGGCGATGATCGACAATTTTGGTTGGCAGTCCGCGCTTTTGGTATTTGCCGCCTTGATGCTGCTTATCCTGCCGCTGTCGGCGGCGCTGGCAACGCCACCCGTTGCCCCGACTGAAGCACCTGTCGCAGACCAGCAATCCTTCAAGACGGCGCTCTCGGAAGCGTTCGGTCATCGTTCCTATGTGCTTCTGGTGCTCGGTTTCTTTACCTGCGGCTTTCAGCTTGCCTTCGTCACCGTGCATTTGCCGGCCTATCTTTCCGATCGGGGCATATCCACATCAACGGGCGGTTGGGTCATCGCGGCGATCGGGCTCTTCAACATCATCGGTTCGCTCAGCGTCGGCTGGCTGCAGAACGTGTTTCCCAAGCGCTACATTTTATCAGTGATCTATTTCACGCGGGCGCTTGCGACTGTTGCGTTCATCTCATTTCCGATTACTCCGTTCTCTGCGATCGCATTCGGCGCGATCAGCGGCCTGACCTGGCTGTCGACGGTGCCGCCGACCTCGGCGCTCATTGCGCTGATGTTCGGCACCCGATGGTTTGCAACTCTCTACGGGTTTTCATTCGTCAGCCACCAAGTGGGCGGCTTCCTCGGCGTATGGCTCGGCGGAATCGTGTTCGAGAAATTCGGATCCTACACGCCGATCTGGTGGCTCTCGATTTTGTTCGGCGTGCTGTCGGCCCTGATTAATTTGCCGATCGTCGAGGCGCCGGTTCGGCGCGCGACCGCACAACCGGCCTGACGGGCCAGCGATATCTCTCTCGCAGCCTCATTTCGTGAGTGCTAGGATCGGTCGCGCCCGATTGCCGGCGGAAGAATTCTGCCGGCTTAAGCTGCTAACGAAATTGGGCTGTTTAACAAAACAAATGCCGGGAGACGCTGCGTTGGCCATGTTCAAAGCGATTAGGATCGACAAGGCGGATAAGGGAACGACCGCGGCTCTCGTCCAGTTCGACGAAGCCGATTTGATGGAAGGCGACGTCACCATTCGCGTCGAATGGTCGACGCTGAACTACAAGGATGGTCTCGCCGTCACCGGCAAGGCGCCGGTGGTTCGCCGCTTTCCGATGATCGCGGGCATCGATTTCGCCGGCACTGTCGAGCAATCCTCCCATCCGCGCTGGAAGGCGGGCGATCGCGTGATCTGCAACGGCTGGGGCCTCGGCGAGACCCATCTTGGCGCTTATGCCGAAAAAGCCCGTGTCAAAGGCGACTGGCTGGTGCGTCTGCCCGATGATATCTCGGCGCGCGACGCGATGGCGATCGGGACGGCTGGTTACACGGCGATGCTGGCCGTGCTGGCGCTGGAACATCACGGCCTGACGCCTTCGCAAGGTCCGGTCGTGGTCACTGGCGCTGCCGGCGGTGTCGGGTCGGTCGCAACCGCGATCCTCTCGAAGCTCGGCTATCACGTCATCGCGTCCACCGGACGGGTGTCGGAAGCAGGCTATCTAAAAGATCTCGGCGCCGCCGAAGTGATCGACCGCAACGAGCTCTCGGGACCGGCCAAGCCGCTCGCCAAGGAGCGCTGGGCCGGAGGGGTGGACAGCGTCGGTTCGACCACGCTTGCCAATCTTTTGTCGATGACCAAATACCGGGGCGCCATTGCGGCCTGCGGCCTTGCCGCAGGCATGGACCTGCCGACCTCGGTCGCGCCATTTATTTTGCGCGGGGTGTGTCTGCTGGGTATCGACTCCGTGATGTGCCCCATCGGCTTGCGCGAAATCGCCTGGAAACGCCTCGGTTCCGATCTGGAATTGGGAAAACTATCTGAAATAACTCATGAAATTGGTCTGGACGGCGTCATCGAGGCTGGCAGCAAGATCCTCGCCGGGCAGGTTCGTGGCCGAATCGTGGTAAAAATTTCCTGACGATATTCAGACTTTACCAACGAAGCTGCGCCAATGTTGCCACGGTTAGTATGGTAAGCAGCGGGTAAAGAGGCATCAGGCCATCACCCGCAGCTGGGTAAAGTCGGAGTTGGAGCATGCTTGCGCGTTTTGTGTTGGGGGCGGTCGTGGCCGGTGCGTCGATCATACCCGCCATGGCCGGGCAGATGAATGCCGAAGAGGCCAAGCGTTTCGTATCCGGCAAGATCTTCTCGTTCACATGCTTCGACGGCACCCGCGGCGCGGGCCGGATCCTCGAGGACATGGGGGCTGCCGGTTCGATACAGTTCGGCGGCTCCGGTCCGATCCGTAATGTGCGCTTGCCCGGCAATACGCTGCAAATCCGCGGGCAGGCCGTCTGCGCCTCGCTCCGGGGCATTCCGTTCGAGCCCTGCTTCAACCTCGACAGACAGGATGAGGTCAGCTTCCGCGGATCGGTGTCCGGCATGGGCTTCGCTTACTGCGATTTCCATCATCAGGGCGGGACGCAGATGCTGATGGCACGCGCGGTGGCCCATCCGCGTTCGCGGCGCCCGGTGGAGCAAACCGGCTCGGTCGAGGTGTCCTCGCGCGTCGAAACGCCGGCGGTCGAGAGCGCCAAACTCGAGCCGATCGCGTCCGAGCCGAAGCCCGCACCGGCCAAATCGGAGCCCGCTCTGGAATTGCGTCACTCGACCGAGTGACGATCGGACAGCGCGTTCCCTCAACTTAAATCCTCGATGAAGATTCGCCGGGGGGCATCGGTCGCGATGCGCTTGCGTGAACGCAACCCGCAATCATGCGGGGCTGATTGTTCGCGCCTTGTCGTGATGGGTAAGTTCGCACGGCTGAACCTTTAATTTACGAATGGGTAGCTATGTTCGGAAAGCTGAGAAAGCGGCTGGAATAAATCATTGTGTGCCGTGAAACGACCGACGGCACATCCTCGGGGGTGGATCGCCGTGAAAAGACTGCTGAAACTCGTTGCCCAACACTCGATCGCTGCCAAGCTCGCCGCCATGGCGGTTGCCGGCGCGCTGTTCATGGTGTTGGTCGCGCTGACGGTTCTGTTTATTGCCCGCAGCGAACTCGCCGCCGAGCGGACCGAGCGAGCCCGCGCCATCGTTGATGGCGTCTGGAGCATTGCGGAAAGTTTCAAGCACGCCGCCGAATCCGGCGCGATGAGTGAGGAAGAGGCGAAAGCGCGTTTCTATGCCGCCTCCGGCGCGGTCTGGTTCGAGGGCCACACCAACTACGTCTTCATCTACGACACCGAGACGGGGCTCTGCGTGATGAACGCCGGCAACCCGGCTTTGATCGGAAAGGACGTCCGCGGTCTGAAAGATTCGGCCGGGCTTCCTTTTGCATCGATGATGCTCGACATGGCCAAACGCGGCGAGGGAACGATCCGATATACCTTTCCCAGGGGCGGCGCGAAGACCCCGCTCGAAAAGGTCGCCTATGTTCGCGGCTTTGGACCGTGGCATCTGATGATCGCCTCCGCCGAATATATGACTGATCTTGACGTCACGTTCTGGAATATGGCCCAGACGGTCGCCGCCTTGATCGGCGCTTTGTTGCTGCTCTCGATCGGCATCGCCTGGCTGGTGGCGCGCAGCGTGGTCAAGCCGTTGTCGCGTCTGAGGTCACGCATGGACGCGCTCAGCAAGGGCGAATTGAACCTTCCTGTCATGGATACCGACCGCTCCGATGAGATCGGCGAGATGGCGCGAACCGTTGGCGTGTTCAAGGAAGCCATGATCGAGACCAATCGGCTGCGCGCCGAACAGGTCGAGGCCGAGCAGCGGCAGATGCAGCAGCGCAAGGACGACATGCACCGGATGGCCGACAGTTTCGAAGGCGCGGTGGGGCAGATCATCGCGACCGTATCGTCGGCCTCGGCGCAACTCGAAACCTCCGCCGGCGTGCTGACCTCGACCGCGACGCGGTCGGAGAATCTCGCGACAAAAGTCGCGAGCGCTTCGGAAGAAGCCTCCAGCAACGTTCAATCGGTCGCCTCCGCAACGGAAGAATTGTCGTCGTCGGTCCACGAGATCAGCCGTCAGGTCCAGGAGTTGGCGCGTATCGCCAACGAAGCCGTGGCGCAGGCGCGTCAGACCAACAACCGTGTCGGTGAACTCTCCAAGGCAGCCAGCCGCATCGGCGACGTGGTTGAGCTGATCAACACCATCGCCGGGCAGACCAATCTGCTCGCGCTGAACGCCACCATCGAGGCGGCGCGCGCGGGCGAAGCCGGCCGCGGCTTTGCGGTCGTGGCGTCGGAAGTAAAGGCGCTGGCCGAGCAAACCGCGAAGGCCACTGGCGAGATCGGCCAGCAGATCAACGGTATCCAGGCGGCGACGAATGAATCCGTGGGTGACATCAGGGAAATCAGCGGCACCATCGAAAAGCTCTCGGAGATCGCATCCGCTATTGCGGCAGCGGTGGAACAGCAGGGCGCCGCGACCCAGGAAATATCCCGCAACGTGCAGCGCGCGGCGGAGGGCACCATACAGGTCTCCTCCAACATTGGCGACGTGCAACGCGGAGCCAGCGAGACCGGATCGGCTTCATCACAGGTTCTGTCGGCTGCCAAATCGCTGTCCGGTGATTCCAACCGCCTCAAGCTCGAGGTCGGTAAATTCCTCAGCTCGGTCAGGGCGGCCTGACGGGAAGATCGACTTCGCTCACGTCGGCAATGGCGCTGTGACCTTGCGAAACAGGACCTTCTGATAGAACCAGCCGATCGCGACCAGCACCAGCCCCAGGCCCATGAACGACAGCGCGCGATAGACGCCGGTCAGCGTCGAGAGATCGATCAGAAACACCTTGCCGATCGTCAGCGCAATCACGACGGCCGAGGCGAGGCGGGCGCGCTGCGAATTGACCAGGATGCCGATGCCGAGCAGCAGCACGCCGAATGCCAGCCAGGCGATCGAGTAAGTATACTGTTCGACGTCGGAGGTCATACCGCCGGTCAGCACCGGGCCGTGATAGAGCCGCCGGATTTCGAAGCTGACATAAGTTAGCGCGAAAACCAGCGCGCCAGCGGCGATGGTGTTGCCGTAGGCGGCGGGTCGCCGCCCCGCTACGGCGTAGGACAACAGGAGCGCGAGGATAGCAGGGATCGCGTAACCGAGCAGGAGTTCATTGATGAACTCGCCGCCGATAACGATGCGCCAGACCATGGGGTTGTCCCAGAACAGTAAGCCGAACAACGCCGCTGCCCCCGCAAACAACGTCAGCAGCACGGCGCTGATGTTGTGAACGATACTGCCGCTTCGAAGGCGCAATCGCTCGAGCCCGATCGCCATCGCTAGCGCGGCGCAAACCTGCAAAGCGGTCTCGGTCAGCCCGGCGATGCCGCGATAGACGTCGCCGCCATTTACGGCGTGACGAATTTCCAGGAACACCAAGAGGACCGTGAAGAGGATGGCGGCGGCTTCCACCGATCGCAGGGATGCGTCGTCGCCTCTTCGCCGCAGAAACAGACTTCCGGCCCAGAATGACAGCGCCGGAATGCCATATCCCCACAATAGCCAGTTGAAGATCGGCGTCGTGCCGACCGCATTGCCGACGATGCGCGGCTCATAGCCGATCCTCAAGACCACGATGCCTGCCAGAATCGATGATAGCACCCGCAGGAACGGAATTGGCCGTTGTGTCGAAACCCATGCGGCTCCCGTCGACGTCAGTGCGAGCGCAATCGTGAGCCAGCCCTTGTCGAGGGCAAAGGTCAGCGCCAGCGCCAATGCTGCGAGCGTGCCGGTGGCAAACAGCGCGGTCGAGGCCGCGAGCCCCGGACGCGCCTCGCGCCGGGTCAGGATTTCGGTCGCCGCTGCAAAGCTTGCTGCCAGCAGCACCGCGAGAATCGCAAACGGGATCGATTGATCGAGATGGGCGATCCGGGCGTAAAGCGCGATCAACAATGCGAGCGGGGTGAATACACCCGCCGCTGACCAGATCACCGGAACCAGCGCATTCGAGCTGCGGCCCTGCGCGAAAAATCCGGCGCCGCCAAAGCCGATTGCGAACAATGCCGCCACGACCAGATGCAATGAAATGGAGCTGTCGGTTGGTGAGGGCCCGATCCCCGGCAACGGTCCGCCCGGCAATACCAGCATGTCCGGATTGGCGCGCACGGCCCATTCGAAAAACACGAGGCCGACGAAGGCCGCCGCGAGCGCGATCGCGCCGGTCGCGGCCGGTGCGCGCCAAGCCACGAGCAGCGTAGCCGCGGTCAGGATGGCGAACACGACGATCGCTGCCTCCGCATGGAAGCTCGCCAGCACGATCAGCACGGCGCCGAACAGATAGGCCGCCAGCGATCCCGATGAGACCGGCTCGAGGCGGTCGTCTTCCGCGGGCGGCCCAAACAGGAAGCCGCACACCACAAGAAGCGTGGTAAACACAAATCCGGACATCACGTGGAACGCGTAGGGGCCGACCTCTGGCGGGTCGAATCTGAGAACCGGCAAGGTCCAGAGCAGCGCAAGCGCAACCGTGCTCACGGCGAGCCAGCTCCACAGCCTTATCCGCGCAAGGCCGAAGGCCGCCGCAGTGACGACCGCGAGATAAATATAGAGCGCCCAGAAATCCGGTTTCTCCGACGACACCAGAAGCGGCGTGCCGAAGGCGGCAACGATGCCGAGTCCGGCCAGCATCGGGCCGTGCAGCAGCGCTGCGGCAAGTGTACCGAGCGCCACCAGTCCGAGCAGGATGAAGGCGGAAGCCGGCGCGAGGAAGCCGTAGAGCGCATAGGCGGCATAGACCGTCCCGAAGGCAACGGCGGTGCCGGCCGCCGTCAGGACGGCGGGGATGTTGGCGATCGAAAGCACCTCGATGGCCGAGGTGCTTTCCTTGCGCCGGGTCCACTCGCCGGTGGCGAGCAGAGCGAGCGCGAAGGCGCCGCCCAGCAGGGTCCGCACGCCCGGCCCGAGCAGGCCGGCATCGATTGAGTAGCGGACCATGAAGAAGCCGCCGAGCGCCAATGTCAGCCCGCCCAGCCACACCACCCAGCGCGTGCCGACCCGCTCCTCGAAGCCGGGCGAGGTGGGCGGAAGCGGCGGGGGCGCCGTCGGTGCCTGGTCGGCAGCGTCTTCGGGAACGGAGGGCGGGGCTTCGTGGAGTGACGCCGTGGCTTCGATGGGGGCGGCGAATGTCGCGGTTTCAGGTGCCGTGGCCGGCTCAGCCTCATGAGCGGGCGCAGGTGGAGGCGGGGTTGGCTGCGCCCGCCATCCGCTTGCCTCAAGGGCATCGAGCCGCGCCTGCAAGGTCGTGGCCTGATCGATGGCCTTGCGCGCTACGAGCAGCGCGACCACCGCGATTGCGACCGCAAAGAATTCAAACATCTAGCGCCCACTTTCCGAAGTTCGTGCTCCGTTGCATCACCCACTTTCCACGAACTTCGGAAAGCCATGGGCACTAGCAAACCTATTGATTCCTAGTGCCGCTTTTTCTATTTGAAGTTCCCGGATCGAATTCACGGCTGGCAGTGCAGGAACTTCAAATAGGCGGCACTAGCCCCCCGGCGCTTCACTGCTAATTTTGGCTCTGGCCACATCTCACTTGAGTGTCGTCTCAGGCGGTTAAAGTTCAAGCAGGCAAGCTGAGGCGAATTCATTCCAGATCGATGCGGAAAGGCCGGCCTTCGGTCATGAGCGAACCCGGACCCATTTCATCTAGCGCGCGCAGCATCCGTCCCTCGCGGCCCAGCGCCTTGTCCGCCAGGCTGACGATCAGGCGGTTTGGCGCCGCAATCGGCGAGGCCGCGCGTATCTGGCGCGCGATCGCGATTTCGTCGCGATGCGGGTTGAGCGCGCACACGGCGGCAAAGGCGCTCGCGGTCGAGCGGCTGATGCCTGCATAACAATGCACGACCAGCGGCGCGCTGCGATCCCAGCCTCGCACGAAATTCAGCACTTGCTCGACGTGCATCTCGGACGGCGCGACGAAGCCTTCGATCGCTTCGGTGATATCGTCCACCTGCACCTTCAGATGATTGGCGGGAAGCACCGATAAGGGCCGTTGCACCTGATCGACATTGGCCATCACCGTGAGCACATGGCTCGCGCCGGTGTTCTTGACGGTTGCGGGGAGGGCCGCGAGCGAACAGACGTGGATCATGTTTTTCCCTTGTTTTCGGCCTGATTTTACCTTGCTGGAGCAAAACTCTGATTGCTTAGCGGGGGCACGCTCGGGCGCTGAATGCGGATAAACGGCTTGCCGGCTCCGGCATGGCAGGCGTTGCAACCGTCGGTCAGCTCATCGAAGGCTGTGACAAATTGGGCGTTGTTTTTCGCTCCAACCGCCTTTTCAAGCCGCTCTATCCGTGGATCGATGATGGTCTTGATCATCTCGGCGACAGGAACCCCGTCAACGGTCGAATGAAGCCTGGAAGCGTCCTCCAGGCCTTCCTTGATCTCGTCAATCTCATAGGCCGCGAGGTCCCAGTTGTGGCTCTTGCCGGCAAACCAGAGTTTCGCGTGGCGAAGCTGGGTCGCCATCATGAATTCGCCGAGACCAGGTTCGTAAGGCGCTCTTGCGGGCTGGGCGGCTGCCAGCACCACCGAGCCGGCCACGATAACTGCGCTGATGACGATTCGCTTCATTCGCTGTTGCTCCCAGATATCAGCGCCTTGAACCGTGCCAGATACCGCTTCTCGGCCTTGGCCGCGCTCCAGGGCGTGAGATAATCCTGCATTGTGGCGGGGGACAGTTCGGGATCGCGACCGAACAGGCGTTCCGCCTCGTCGGCAGCGAAGCCCGCAAGCTCCGTCGCTTCCAGGTAGGCCGCGCCCTTGTCGGCGACCTTGATGGTCTGGGTGATCTTGTCCGTCAGCACACCCGGCAGACCGAAGCGGATATGGATCGCCGACAACAGACGCTTTTCAACCGCCTTGTAGTCTTCGCCGAGTACCGCCTTGAACGGCGAGATCATGTCGCCGATGACGTATTCCGGCGCATCATGCAAGAGCGCGGCGAGGCGCCAAGTGACGTCGATGCGCGGGCTTTGCTCGCGCATGACCGCCTCGACCAGCAACGTGTGCTGCGCCACCGAAAAGATATGCGCACCCGACGTCTGTCCGTTCCAGCGCGCGACGCGCGCGAGCCCATGGGCGATGTCGGCGATTTCAATATCGAGCGGCGAAGGGTCGATCAGATTGAGCCGCCGGCCCGACAGCATGCGCTGCCAGACGCGCGCGGAATCTCCAGCCGGTTTTCTGGCCGTCATTTGACTTTGAGGCGAGGGCTGCGGCGTTTGCCGGCGCAGCTTTCGTGGCAGAAGCAGGTGACGAGATGGTCGTTGACCATGCCGGTCGCTTGCATGAAAGCATAGACGATGGTGGGGCCGACGAATTTGAACCCGCGCGAGGACAACTCTTTCGACATCTTGATCGAGATGGGCGTGGAGGCGGGAACGCTCGCTGTGGTCTTGAACTGATTGACCTTCGGCTTGCCGTCGACGAAATCCCACAAAAACTTCGAGAAACCAGAGCCTTCTTCCATGATCTTCAGGTAGGACTTGGCGCTCGCGATGGTGCCTTCGATCTTGGCGCGGTTGCGGACGATGCCGGCATCGTTCATCAGCGCGTGAACTTTTGTAGCGTTGTAGCGCGCGATTTTCTCAGGCTTGAAATCGTCGAAGGCCTTCCGGAAATTGTCACGCTTGCGCAGGATCGTGATCCACGATAGCCCGGCCTGAAACCCGTCGAGGATCAGTTTCTCGTAAAGCGCGCGGTCGTCGAATTCCGGCACACCCCATTCGGTGTCGTGATAGGCGACATAGAACGGATCTTCACCCGGCCAGGGACAGCGGGTCTTGCCGTCGGCATGCAGGCGCGCTGACCTCGTCATGCGACCGTCTGTTTGGGTGTGGTGCGCAACTCCTCCGGATCGGTAATGCGGATCGAGAGGCCTCCGGCCGTGAGCGGCGTGCCTGCTTCCAATGCATCACCGGCGCGATCGATCCGTATGAGTGCAAGCCCATGATGTTCGGATGCCGAGCCCATGGTGCCCACGGACTTGTCGCCGGCAAGGACCGTCGATCCTGCTTCCGGCGCCGGCCCGTCGAGCAGAACGCGTACCGTGCGCGTGCGCGCGGTGCCGCGATGCTGCATCCGCGACACCACCTCCTGGCCGATATAACAGCCCTTGTCGAAATCGACGCCGGCGAGCCGGTCCATATTGGTCTCGTGCGGGAACGCGTCGCCATAGATGAAATCAAGACCGCCGCGGGGAACACCTGTGGCAATGCGGTGGGCCTCATAGGCGGAACTGTCGAGGATCTCCGCGCCGATCAGGTCGGCGGCTTTCTTTGCCAGTTCTGCTGGCACCAAAATCCGAAGGCCGAGCTTGGCGTTGCGCGGATCGGTGAAGGTGAGATCCGGCTTCAAAGCCGCCTCGCCATCCCAGGCGGCGAGCACGCCGAGACTGTCGGAAAGGTTTTCGATTCCGACCTTGGCGCGCAGCCGATAAAAACCGAGTTTGTCGGCAAGCGCTTGCGCGAGCGGCTTGGGACAATCGATCAGGAAGCCGCCGCCATGGCCGGCTGGCGCCTCGGTGATCAGGAAATCGATCATGATCTTGCCCTGCGGCGTCAGCAACGCGCCGAAGCGGCCCAGGCCCGGTTGGAGCCGTGTCGTATCCGTGGTGATGAGGCCGTTGAGAAAATCACGGGCGGTTTCGCCGGTGATTTTGACCACGCCGCGGTCGGGCAGAAACGCCGCTTTCATCTAGTGCCCACTTTCCGAAGTTCGTGCTCCACCTCAGCGCCCACCGTTCACGAACTTCGGAAAGTCATGGGCACTAGCAGACCTATTAATTTCTAGTGCCGCTTTTCCATTTGAAGTTCCTGAACAGAATTTGTTGCACGTGGGGCAGGAACTTCAAATGGGCGGCACTAGCAGGAATCTCATGTGACATCACACATGGGAAGGTAAGCCGTGGATGGCTAAACAACAAGGCCCGGTAGGCACTTGCGCTTACTGCCTCGCAAGCGCAGTGGAGAACTCGCCGTTGCGGACGCGCACGACAAGGCCCTCGACGAATTTCGCGACCGCGTCTTCGCCATAGGTCCGGACCAGTTCGGCGAAGGCCGCAAACAGGCTCGCCTGCGCCAGGCAATCGCCATCGACCCCGTCATGCCGTGCCTCCGCCCAGGCTTCGCTGAGATAATTGAGCGCGGCCTGTTTCTGTTCTTGATCGGGCAGCAGGTCGCGGGCGACGAAGGGCGCAGGATGGCTCATGAAGGTGAAGCAGCTTTCGAGGCGAGGAATGAAGCGTGGTGTAGCATGCCTAACGGGGCTGCCTAGAGCACTTCTTTAAGAAAGGTTAACGCGGCCACAGAACCTCGAAAAAAGCAAACGGACCGCACTAGAATTCCGATTCCGAAGTTCGCGCGCTATCGTGGCAGCCTTTTTGCGAACTTCGGAATCGAAAGACGAACTGGCCGCAACGCTGATTGGAACTTCAAATTCGCCGCACTAGTTCGCGTATCGCGCGGTCAGGTCACGCGAAATCTTCAGGCCTTCGTCGATGTAGCGGCGGATCGCCAACGTCGCCGCCGGCGTGCAGGTGCGGTAGGTTTGCTGGAAGCCGTTATAACCGCGGTTGAAGCCCGCGATCATGCGTGCCCGCCGCTCGCCGCCCGGGGTTTCGGCATCGAGCAGCGCCTGCATCTCGTTGCGCCACTTGCCGCCTTCATTGTTGCCGCAAATACCCCTGAGATAATGCAGGGTTCCGAGAATTTCCGCGAACCGCTGCAATTCGTTATCGAACGGCGCGGCGACGTCCTGCGCCCGTGCAGGCATCGAAAGGCCGCACAGGATGATGAGGACGAGGGCAAGATGTCTTGACATGAACGGTCCGGGGAAAGTCCGTGTCATATGCCCGCTTGGGGTGCGCCGCGCAAGCCGCCGATTTCTGTTGTTAGAGGCCCAAAACGCGCCGGGCCGACTGGAGGACGTCCACCAGGCCTGCCGTCGTCTTGAGTTCGCCCAGCGCATCCGGCGCGAGCCATTGGCAGTCGTCGACTTCCTCGTTCAGCGCTGGCTCGCCTGCGCTCCAATGTGCGGCGAACGACAGGATCACAAAATGCCCGCCACCCTCAGCCGTCGGCAGCACCTCACGCCAGGCGGCAAGGCCAGCGATCTCGATTTTTAGCGCGGTTTCCTCAGCCACTTCACGATGGAGCGCGGCATGAAGGGTTTCACCGAATTCGACGCGGCCGCCGGGCAATGAATAAAATCCTTTCGCAGGTGAGCGCGCGCGCCGCACGACGAGCACCTTGCTCTCGCGGAAAATCGCCGCACTGACGGCGAGCTGGGGACGGGATGGAGGGAGGGGCGTCAAAATGGAATCCGGGACGAGTGTTCGCGTGACTTGTATTAGACCAGAATCGCGACCCACTCCACCGCGATCACCGGCAATCAATGCGTCATGATATACTCGACGTCGGCCGCGCCGTGGCCGTTGATGATGCCGCCCGCCTGCATCACCAGCGGCTTGACCCAGCCGGTGGCCTGTTCGGCCAGTCTGGTGCGGGTGTCATCGTTCGTGGCTTCGCGCATCGCAGCGCTTACCGCGCTCAGGATCGAGATGATCGCGCTCGTGATGTTGTCGAACTCAGCGCGGATGCGAACGTCGGTGGTGTTGTAGGCATCGATCGCCAGATCCCTTGCCTTGAAGTTGGAGGCCGTGAAATGTTCGGCGTAGGATAACGGTTCCCAGCCGAGAAAATCCTCGGCGCATTCCGGCATATCCGGAATCATTTCCAGCAGCATCACCGCTTCGTTGAAGTGATTGAGATAGTCGGTGGCAAGTCCGGTGCGTGGATTGATGTTGGCCGCGCGCAGTTCGGCCGCTCGCGCCGCATTGTTGGCGGCGGCTTCGGAGACGGGCTGCACGGGTTGGGTGGCTGATGACGTCATCTGTCGCAGTGTTAGGGTTCGGGGTAAAAAGTTACTGAAGAATACTTATTCGGATACCAATAATGTGTGGTCGCTTCGTTATAACCTCGGCGCCAGAAGCACTTCGGCAACTTTTTGGTTATTTGGAACAACCAAATTTCCCGCCACGGTATAATATTGCGCCGACGCAACCGATACCTGTGGTGATGAGCGAAAATGGCCGGCATTTTCGCTTGATGCGGTGGGGGTTGTGGCCGGCCTGGGTGAAAGACCCCCGTAAATTTACGCTCCTGATCAATGCCCGTGCGGAGAGCGTGAAAGAGAAACCGGCGTTCAAGAATGCGATCCGGCGGCGGCGCTGCCTGATTCCGGCCGACGGTTATTATGAGTGGCAATCGCTCAGTGGCGGCAAGCAGCCATATTTTATCTATCGCCGCGACGGCCGCCCAATCGGATTTGCGGGGATTGCGGAGACCTGGGTCGGGCCGAATGGCGAAGAGGTCGATACCGTCGCCATTGTCACGGCGCCCGCGAGCGCCGACCTCGCGATACTTCACCATCGCGTGCCGGTCACGATCAACGCCGATGACTTCGAACGTTGGCTCGATTGCCGTTCCGATGAAGCAGACAGCGTGACGCCGCTGATGCGCGGACCAAAAGAGGGCGAATTCGCCTGGCACGAGGTCTCGGTGCGGGTCAATCACGTCGCCAATGACGATGCGCAGCTGGTCCTGCCGATTACCGAAGAGCAGCGCGAGGCCGAGCAAACGAAGCCAGTCAAGAAGACGAGCCCGCGCAAAACGTCTGCCGCGGATTTCGACGACGGGCAGGGTAGTCTGTTTTGAAGATCAATCGTTGAGCAACTGTTTCAGCTTGCTCACCGCGCTGTCGGGCGTCGTCAGGACCGGCAGTTTCGAGGCCTCGGCGACGAGTTCGGCTGCAGGCGCCATGCTGTATTGCGCAAGCGCAATCAGGTCGCAGTCGCGCAAGTCGCGCGAGGCCTGCACGACCAGGCGGTCATGCTCGGCGCGATCGCCGCGATCGAGCGCCGCCATGGCGCCTTCCGCCAGTTTCGGCACCAGCGTCACCGTACCCGGAAACTCGGCCGGCATCGACTGCAACGTCGGCGGAAAGGTCGAGAGCAGGCCGATGCGATGACCGCGCGCGACGGCCTGCTCGATCATCGCCTGATTGGGCTTCAGCACGGGCTTCGGTGCGAGATCGCGCGCCACGGCCTCGATGCAAGGACCGAAGGCTGAACACGTGAAGAGGATCGCGTCAGCGCCGGTCGAGGCCGCATAGTGTCCGAGCGTGAGGAAGCGGTCGGTCATTGCCGGCGTCAACCGGCCGTCGCGCGCCACATCCGCCGACAGGCTGTCGTCGAGCAAATTCATCAGTGTTGCTTCCGGCCATAGCCGCGCGAACGAGGCTTCGATCGGAACCAGCGAATGTTTGAGAGCGTGGATGAGGGCGATGCGCATGTTTGTTCTCGCGGGCGTTTCTGCCATTTTGGGAATTTGGATTACGGGGTCGGCTCGCGTCCGTCGAGCCATTTCGCATAGATGATGCGTTCCTGCTCGGTGTAACCGAGGGATTGATAGAAGTTCTTCACGCTTGTGTTGTCGGCCCGGACCAAGAGCTGGAGTTTTTCGATGCCGCGTTCGCGCAGCCAGCGTTCCGCCGCATCCATCATGACGCGTCCATATCCCGCTTGCCGATGATCGGGATCAACCGCGAGGTAGTAGACCCAGCCGCGGTGACCGTCGTGTCCGGCCAGAACCGTCGCGACTATCCCGTGATCATCGCGCCCGATCAGCACCGCCGCGTTTGATCCCTTGCGGGCGAGCGCGATGTCGGCGGCCGGATCGTTCCAGGGTCGGGTCAGGCCGCAGGTTTGCCAAAGCGCAACGACGTCGGCGACATCGGCGTCGTCGATCGGTGCAATCGCAAGCGTTTGGACGGCCGTCGTCACAGCACCTTGCCGGGGTTCATGATCCCGAGCGGGTCAAGCAGCGCCTTGATGGAGCGCATCAACTCGATCGCGACCTTGTCCTTCACCTCAGGCAGTTCGTCGCGCTTGAGCACGCCGATGCCGTGTTCGGCGGAGATTGATCCACCCATTCGCAGCACGATGTCGAACACGACGGCGTTAACGTCGTGCCAGCGCGCGAGAAAATCGCTCGCCTTGGCGCCGATCGGCTGGCTGACATTGTAATGAATATTGCCGTCGCCGAGATGGCCGAATGGCACCGGCCGCGCGCCCGGAATGAGCTTCACCACAGCGGCGTTGGCTTCCGCGATAAAAGCGGGGACGGCGGCTACGGGCACCGAGATGTCGTGCTTGATCGAGCCGCCTTCGGGCTTCTGCGCCGCCGACATTTCGTCGCGCAACTTCCAGAAGCCTGCGCGCTGGCTCAAATTCGCCGCGATCACGGCATCGTCAACGATTTCCTGCTCCATGCCGCGGCCTAAGATCAATTCCAGCGTGGTGCGCGCGTCATCGCGCGAGGACGACAGTTCCATCAGCACGAACCAGGGGTGCTTGCTGGTGAGGGGCTCACGGATGTCGATGCCGTGGCGCACGCTGAAATCGACCGCGATGTCCGCCAGCAATTCAAAACTGGTAAGACTTCCCGCCGCTTCGCTTTGCGAGATCGACAACAGCTTCAACGCATCATCCGGCGATTTCAGGCCGACAAAGGCGGTCTCGATCGCGCGTGGCTTCGGAAACAGTTTTAGCGTCGCCGCAGTGATGATGCCGAGCGTGCCCTCGGCACCGATGAAGAGGTTGCGCAGGTCGTAGCCGGTATTGTCTTTCTTTAGTTTGGACAGGCCGTTGAGAATCCGCCCGTCCGCCAGCACCACTTCAAGTCCGAGCGCCATCTCGCGCGCCACGCCGAAGGCAAGGGCTGCAGTGCCGCCGGCATTGGTGGAGAGATTGCCGCCGATGGTGCAGCTTCCTTCCGCGCCCAGCGACAGCGGAAACAGGCGATCGACCTCGGCCGCCTTTTGTTGCGCGACCTGCAACACTACGCCGGACTCGCAGGTCATGGTGTTGGAGGCGGGATCGATCTCGCAAATCTTGTCGAGCCGTCGCATCGAGACCACGACCTCGCCGTGATGCGGGGTCTGCCCGCCGACTAAACCGGTATTGCCGCCTTGCGGCACCAGCGCGATTTTTTGTTCGGTGGCAAGCTTGCAGATCGCGGAGACTTCCGCGGTCGAACCGGGCCGCAGGATCAACGGCGAGTGGCCGTGAAACAGCCCGCGTTCTTCGGTCACATAGGGCGCGACGTCGGCCGGCTCCGTCACCGCATATTTGTCGCCAACGATGGTGCGAAAGCGCGTGATCAATTCGGGCGAAAGCGGAGCAACCGGCGTCTGGACGATGTTCATTGGCGTCTCTTTGATTTTGCTTCTTGTTATCTGACCGTTTTATCTGTCCAAGATTTTTATCTGCCCAAGATCTTTATCTGCCCACGGCGGCGCGGCGCAGCCGATCGTTGATGGCTTCACCCAGACCGTAATGCGGCACGCCCATGACCGCGATGGCGTGTGCAGCCTTGGCGTCGAGGATGCGAAGATAGCCGAAAAGATTGGCGGCAGCCTCACTGAGATCGCCTGCCGCGGACAAATTCATCACGGCTTTCGCCGCATGGGCGCCGTCGAGCTCAGTGGCGCCGAAGGCCAGAAGGACCTCGTCCGGCTCGATATGGGTGGCGTTGAGCCGGACCGGCGTGCGGGGCGCGTAGTGCGAGGCCAGCATGCCCGGCGCGAGCGGCTGGGCGTCGTCGTTGACGGCGTCTTCGGGCAGCCGTTGCAAGGCGCGGCCGAGCACGCGCTCGATCGCCTCGCGCGGCAGCCCACCTGGCCGCAGCAGCATCGCTTCCTCAAAGCAGGCGATAATCGTGGATTTGACGCCGACGCTGACCGCGCCGCCATCGAGGATCAGATCGACCCGTCCGGAAAGTCGCTCGCGACATGGGCGGCTGTGGTCGGCGAGACATGGCCCGAGATATTGGCGGAAGGCGCCACCACCGCCCCGCCAAAGGCACGCAGAATGGCTTGCGCGACGGGGTGGGCGGGAACGCGGATGGCGACCGTATCGAGGCCCGCGGTCGCGAGTTCTGCGACCTGGCAGTGGGCCGTTTTGGGCAGCACGAGTGTCAGCGGCCCGGCCAGAAGGCTTCCGCAAGCCGGGTCGCGGTCGTGTCAAAACGGGCGATTTGCCGGGCGGCATCGATGTCCGCGACATGGGCGATCAGGGGATTGAAGGAGGGGCGTCCCTTGGCCTCGTAGAGCCGGGCAATGGCCGCAGCCTGAGCCGCATCGGCGCCGAGCCCATAAACGGTCTCGGTCGGGAACGCCACCAGACCGCCTTCGGAAAGGCAGCGTGCGGCCGCCGCTGCGGCGGCCTCATCGGCCGGCAAAATCTGCGTTTTCAGGCCCACCCTCACAGGGGTCAAATCCTTCAAAATCGCCGCCTTGCGGTGCGCGAAAGCCGAGGCTATAAGCCGCCTTCTTGTCGGAGTGTGGCTCAGCCCGGTAGAGCACTGCGTTCGGGACGCAGGGGTCGCAGGTTCGAATCCTGCCACTCCGACC
>CAVYPW010000009.1:0-89537 GCA_963770515.1 uncultured Alphaproteobacteria bacterium | reverse complement strand
CACTTTCCAATGACTTAGCCGGATGACAAGGTTCTGGGCGGAAGCTGTCGTGCATGATCGAGAGTGCCGTAGGCGCGACCTCGCATCTTGTGCTAACGCACCGCTCCGGACCGCCTTTCAGCCGCGCGCTGCACGTGAGGAACCAGTGATGTTCGATAGTCTCGGGCTACGCCTGTTGCCAGTATTTGGGCTGCTGTTGGCCGGCTGTTTATTGATCTTGCCACGCTCTGCGCACGCCCAATTCCCCGAGGGCGCCAACAAATGGGCCGAGATTGACGTCACCAATGCGATCAATCGCGCCATAGACGAAAGCAATGCGGGCGCCGACCTGCGTGAAAAGCTCGTGCGCCGCTTCTCCGAATGCTCGCTGATGTATGGGGGGCTTTCGACGCTGACGTCCAATGCTGAAGCTAAAAAGGATTACGTTCAAGCCCAACTCGCCACCATGGAAATTGAATCGACGGTTGCCAAGCCATTGCAATCGGAAAAGAGACTGGAGATTGAAGAATCCGCCCGAAGATCAGTGGCAACGATGTTGCGTGCCCTTAAGTCGCAGAACGACAACAAGGAAGTGGGCCCGCTTATCAAGAGTTGCAAATCGTTGAACGACACGAGAGAAATCAACAATGCCGTGCGGGAGATTTCACGCCAGTAGGGTGGCGTGAAAGCGCTTCGGGCGGTGAGCGCGAGATCGGCGTCGATGTCACGGCGATTGAAAAGTCTGGCGGCGTCGCTTGCGCCTACGGTTTGTCGAGGAACGCTTTCAACACCTTCACGGTCTGAGCGGGTTGCTCCTCCATGATCCAGTGGCCGGAACCCGTGATGATGCCGCCTTCAACACGGCTGCCGACCTCTCGCATGATAGCAGCTTGCTATTCGTCGAAGGATTTTTCGGCTCCCAGAGCCAGGATGGGCACCGTGAGTTTTTGCCTTGGCCACAAACGCCTTGTTGTCGGGTGCGTCCTTGGTGTTGAACGTCGCGAATTGCTCGAAGGCAAAGTGCATATTGCCGGGACGGGCGTAGAGCTTCGCATAATGCTCGCGCGTCGCTTCATCGATCGCCTTCGGGTTGGCCGACAATTCATTATAGAAGCGATCGAGATAGATGCGCTCGCGTCCCGTGACCAGCCGGTCGACGTCGGGGCCGCGGAAGTTGAAATGCCATAACAGCGGACTTTTCAGGATTTCTTCCCACGGCCCGATACCCGGAAGCGGCGCGTCGATAACGACCCACTTCGTGATGCGATCGGGAAATTGTGCCGCGAGCGCATAGCCGACCATATTGCCGATATCGTGCGTAACAAGATCAGCCTTTTCTACCTTGAGCGCGTCCATGACCGCCGCGATATCCCGGCCTTGCGTCGCCTTGTCGTAGCCGGAAGGGGGACGCCCCGCGGTGATGGCCGCGATGGTGATGACCGCCCTGGGCCTGTCGGATCTGTTGAAGGGATGACAATGCCTGTTGCGCGCGGGGCGCACTTGAATGCGGTGCTCAGTGGCGCTTGCGGTTCCATGTGGGCAATTGCTCCCCGGACTGCAAAGCGCCCGCGCATCGGCTTGCCAACACCATGTCGCTCACCCAGAATTTGAGTCTGGGGTGATTTGGGGGATGACATGGGTGCTTTTGCGCTTGGAAGAGAACGACTTGGGAATAGATTTGGGAATGGATTTGGGAGTGGACTCGGGAGTCGACTTGGGGGTGGATTCGTACTGGCTGCCGCGTTGTCGGTCTGGCCCGCGGCCGGGTGGGCCTACACCGCCGACCAACAGCAGGCCTGCATGGGCGATGCGTTCAGCCTGTGCGGTTCTGAGATTCCGGACGTGCAGCGGGTGACCGCCTGCATGGTCAGAAAGCAGGCTGAGCTCAGCCCTGGCTGCCGGGTTTACTTCAGGGTCGAGCATACGTCAGTGAAGCCGGCAAGGCTTCACAGGATACGCAAGCGCGTCGCTTCAGACGCGCCCGAGGACTGATCGGCAGTCGGCCAGTTCACCCGCGGATACCTTTGAAAGGCTCATCGTGGTCGGCGAAACGGGGTATGTCTCAAAAACAACCCCGCCGACTATTCGTGGGTATCGCCACAATTGACGCTAAATTCTTCTTCCACGAATCAGCGCGCTGATTTATTTTTCTCATCCTGGGGTCAATCTGGAGGCGAAGAGTATGAACGTCATTGTTTTTGCGTCGCGTAAAGGTGGTTCGGGAAAGAGTACCCTGGCTGCCCATCTCGCTGCGCATGTCCATAAGACAACCAAGCCGTGCCTGTTGGTCGATGCCGACCCGCAGGGATCGCTGACGTTGTGGCACAAACTGCGTGGTACCAACGAACCGGCGATCAAGACTGCCGTCAATTCGGTCAGCGGGATTGTCGCCGCTGCCAAGCGTGACGGCTATGAATGGGTGTTCATCGATACGCCGCCAAATCTGTCGGCCGTGGTCGATGATGCGATCAAGAATGCCACCATGGTCGTGATTCCGGCGCGGCCGGGCGTCTTTGACGTCAATGCCGTGCAGGAAACGATTCAGATGTGCCGTTCGGCGCGCAAGCCCTATGCGGTGGTGCTCAATGGTGCGCCTGCCCGGCGCGACGAAGTGGAAAGCCGCATCGTCACCATCGCACGCGAAGCGTTGACCAAGTTCCGCGCGCCGGTATGGGGCGGGCAGATCACCAACCGTGCCGATCTCCTGATGGCGCTCGGCAAGGGCGAAGGCGCCCGCGAATATTTTGCCGAAGGCCGTGCGGCGGCGGAAATCGGCCGGTTGTGGGCGGCGATCGAACGTTCGGTAAAAGCGATCCGCGGCACCGCGTCGGCGAGCGGCACGATGCACAAGCAGGCGGCCTAGTTATCGGGCCGGCGCTGAAGCGGTGCGGCGTCGATTCCGTCGCACTTGTGGTCGGGAGCGCGCTTGCAAGGCAACATCATCCCGCGTGGGCCAGTGCCGCCCATTTGAAGTTCCTGCGTCGCAAGCGGCAAATTCCGCTCAGGAACTTCAAATGGACAAGCGGCACTAGTATCACGACTTTGCTAGTGCCCATGACTTTCCGAAGTTCGTAAACGGTGCGTGCTGAGGCGAAATACGAACTTCGGAAAGTGGGCACTAGCGGCCGCTCACGCGGGATGATGTTGCGTGAACGTCTGTCGGTTAATTCACCATCAGCACGTAGAACATCACGACCGGCGACAAGGTCAGGATCACCGACCAGATGCCGACCGCCCAGAGAATGTCCTGGATGCAAAAGCCGCCCAATTCGGGGCTTGAGCTGTCTTGAGTGTCCATAACGCCCCCGCGTTTTTGTTTTAGTTCTACAACGATATGACGCGCCGTCAGCTTCCAACCAGAAAGCGAACGGCCAGCACCGGCGAGAAGCCGAGCAGCATCGCCCACAGCCCGAACGAGGAAACGATCAGGAAATCCTGCTTCCTCTCGGCCCATTTGGAATTCGCAAAACGCTTGTTTGGGATCGCAGTGGTCATGGCTTGCCCCCCGGCTTCTTGGTGATTGGGGCAATTCATACCGGCAAAGTCCTAAAAATACGGACCCGCCCACGACGCAGAGTTTAACGGGGCATTTCAGCGCCCGTTAACCAAGCGATTTGTCGTGGGGGAAAATGCGCTAGCGGTCGGCGCGGCTGACCACATCCATCAATTCGGCGATCTTGCGGCGCTGATCGGCCTTGTCGCCGGACACGATGGCGTGCTCGACGCAATGGGCGACATGGTCGCGCAGGATCTCCTCCTCGACGCGGCGCAAAGCCGCCTTCGCCGCTGCGATTTGCGTGACGACGTCGATGCAATAGCGGTCGTCCTCGACCATGCCCGCAAGCCCGCGGATCTGGCCCTCGATTCGTTTCAGCCTTTTCAGGCAGGACGTCTTGATCTCCTGGCGCATAGGCGTCATATACCCCCCTAGGGTATAGTTTTCAAGAGAGACGGAATCGAAGGATGGCGCAGGGCGCACCAACACACGGCGCGGAAGCTACGCCTACCGGCCATCATCAGGCCTGCCATCACCACGACCATGATCACGCCAGCCGCGATCATGCGAAGCCGGCGGCCGGCTCGTGCTGCGGCGGCAAGCACGAGGGCGCAGCCAATCAGGATGTCGAGGTTGCGATCGATCCGGTCTGCGGCATGAAGGTCAAGCGCGAGACCGCCAAGCATCGGTTTGAATACCAGGGCCAGCAATATCTGTTTTGCGGCGCGCGTTGCCGCGAACGCTTCCAGGCCGACCCGGAAAAATTTCTCAAGCCCAAAGCCGAGCAGGGGCCGGCCACGCCGAAGCGGCAGGAGCCTGCCGGCACGATCTACACCTGCCCCATGCATCCGGAAATCCGACTGGTCGGGCCGGGGACTTGCCCGATCTGCGGCATGGCGCTCGAGCCGGAGCAGGTTTCGCTCGACCAGGGGCCTGATCACGAATTGATAGATATGACAAAGCGCTTCTGGACCGCATTGGTGCTGACCGCGCCGGTGTTTGTAATCGAGATGGGCCGCCATTTCGGCCTGATGCACCTTGTTCCGCCGCCATGGTCGAACTGGATTTCGTTGGCGCTGTCGACGCCGGTGGTGCTGTGGGCGGGAGCGCCGTTTTTCGCCCGCGGCTGGCGCTCGGTCGTCTCACGTCACCTCAACATGTTCACGCTGATCGCGATGGGCACCGGCGTTGCGTATCTCTATAGCGTGATTGGCACGCTGTTCCCGCAAATCTTCCCGGCCGGTTTCCGCGACGCTCACGGCGCGGTCGCGGTCTATTTCGAGGCGGCCGCCGTGATCACGGTGCTGGTGCTGCTCGGTCAGGTGCTGGAACTGCGGGCCCGCGAACGAACCTCGGGCGCGATCCGCGCATTGCTGGGTCTGGCGCCAAAAACCGCGCGGCGCATCATCGATCACGGTGACGAGGATGTCGTCATCGATGCGATCGCGGTCGGCGATCGCCTGCGGGTGCGGCCCGGTGAGAAAATTCCGGTCGACGGCCTTGTCACCGAAGGACATTCGTTCGTCGATGAATCCATGGTGACGGGTGAGCCGATGCCGGTTGCCAAGGCTGACGGCGCGCGCGTCGTTGGGGGCACGGTCAACCAAAGCGGTGCGCTGGTGCTGCGCGCCGAACAGGTCGGCCGCGACACCGTGCTGTCGCGGATCGTCGAACTGGTGGCGCGGGCGCAGCGGTCGCGGGCGCCGGTTCAGCGTCTCGCCGATCGCGTTTCCGGCTGGTTCGTGCCCGCGGTGCTCGCTTCCGCTCTTCTCGCTTTTGCCGCCTGGGTCATTTTCGGACCCGAACCGCGCTTCGCCTTTGGCCTGGTGGCGGCAGTAACCGTGTTGATCATCGCCTGCCCCTGCGCGCTCGGCCTCGCCACGCCGATGTCGATCATGGTGGGGGTGGGACGCGGCGCGCGGGCCGGCATCTTGATCCGCGACGCCGAAGCGCTGGAAGCGTTCGAACGGATCGACACCATCGTCATCGACAAAACCGGCACGCTCACCGAAGGCAAGCCGAAGCTCACCTCGGTCATGACCGCCCCCGACATCGACGAAAACACGCTGCTGCGGTTTGCCGCGAGCGTCGAGCAGGCCAGCGAGCATCCGCTGGCGCGCGCGATCATCGAGGCCGCGAAGGCCCGCGGCTTGTCGCTTAGTGAGATGTCCAACTTTGTCGCCCATCCGGGCAAGGGAGCCACCGGCAACGTCGAGGGCAAAGCGGTTGGGCTCGGCAATACCGCGTTGATGGGTGATCTGAATATCGCCGTGTCCGAGTTCGATACGGCGGCCGAAGCCGCGCGCGCGTCCGGCGCGACCACGGTCTATGTCGCGATCGACGGCCGGCCTGCGGGCGTCATCGCCGTCGCCGATCCGATCAAGGCTTCCGCGAAAGCTGCCATCGCCGCGTTGCGGGCCGATGGTCTTCGGATTGTCATGCTGACCGGCGACAACGCGACCACCGCACGCGCGGTGGCCTCACAGCTCGACATCACGGAAATCGAGGCGGGGGTTTTGCCCGAACGCAAGGGCGATGTGGTGCAGCGCCTGCGCCGAGAGGGGCGCCGTGTCGCCATGGTCGGCGACGGCGTCAACGATGCGCCGGCGCTGGCTTCGGCCAACGTCGGCATCGCCATGGGCGGCGGCACGGATGTCGCGATCGAAAGCGCAGGGCTTACGCTTCTGACCGGCGATCTGGCCGGGCTGGTGCGGGCGCGGCGGCTGTCGGCCGCGACCATGCGCAATATCCGGCAAAACCTTGCCTTCGCCTTTGTCTACAATGCCGCCGGCGTGCCGATCGCCGCCGGCGTGCTCTATCCCGTGTTCGGCATCCTGCTGTCGCCGATGCTGGGTGCGGCGGCGATGGCGCTGTCGTCGGTCAGCGTGATCGGCAACGCGCTGCGGCTGGCGCGCGTCAGGCTTTAGTCGGCTCGTTCGAGGTATTGGCGCCGATGAAACGCGCCAGCGCAGCGCCGATTTCGTCCGGGCAATCCTCCTGAATGAAATGCAGGCCCGAAACCGTGATTTCCTGCTGGTTCGGAAAGCGCCGGCAGAAATCGAGCGAACGGCCAATTAACATCGAACCCGGCTCGGCGTTGATGAGCAACTTCGGCAACGGGCTTTCGAGCAGCCATTGGCCGTAACGCTCGACGATCGCCACGACATCGGCAGGCTCGCCGCTGATCGGCAGCTCCCGCGGCCACACCAGCGTCGGCAACCGCGATGACGGGTTAAGGAACGGGCGCCGATACGCGTTCATTTCCATCTCGCCGAGCGGACGGATGACGAGTTTCGGCAGCAGCACCTCGATGAAGAAGTTTTGCTCGAGGATCATCTCTTCGCCCTTCGCGGAGCGCAGGTCCCGAAACAGCGGCGCCCGGCTTGGCGGCAGCTCTTCCCATTCGCGTGGCCGCACGATCAATTCCATATAGGCGATGGCGCTGATACGTTCGGAATGCCGCGACGCCCAGTGAAAACCTAGTGCCGATCCCCAGTCGTGCAGCACCAGTGTCACGTTCTCACGCAAATCGAGAGCGTCAAACCACGCATCGAGGTAGCGCGCGTGATCGCGAAATCGATAGGCGCCGTGAGGAGAA
The DNA here is from genome assembly GCA_963770515.1 of uncultured Alphaproteobacteria bacterium. Taxonomy (GTDB): domain Bacteria; phylum Pseudomonadota; class Alphaproteobacteria; order Rhizobiales; family Xanthobacteraceae; genus Bradyrhizobium. The sequence continues at coordinate 82,464 of CAVYPW010000009.1, read as the reverse complement.
GCCGCCGACTGTCCCATGCCGACGAGATCCGGCGCCAGACAGCGGCCGAGATCGCTGACATGGGGAATGACGTTGCGCCAAAGATAGGATGACGTCGGATTTCCGTGCAGGAATACGATCGGATCACCCTGACCGACCGTCACGTAACTCATCTCGGTATCGAGAATAGGGACCCGTTGCCGGGGAAGGTGGTCTTCAGCAGAGACGGTGATTTTGTTCATGTCGCCGCACTCGCGCGATTTCGACCGATGAATTCGACCTATTAAGTCGCGCAGCCTGACTTTGTGCCATGCCAAATCGTCTCATAATTTTTGCGAGACTCAGGCGTCAAATTCCTGACCCGTCGCAAGCTTGAGTCCGGACAGCGCCATGTCGCGGTGTGCGGCATGGCCAAGCAACCGATTGATCGCGAGCCAGGCGCCACCCGGTACGATGCCGTGGCGGCTTGCGAATTCGCGCGCCTCGCTCATGCGTCCCATCCTGGCGTAGCAGGCAGCAAGGAACCAGCCGGTGAGGGGGTAGGTCGGCAGTTCTTGAAACGAAGCTTCCAGAATGTGGGCCGCGCCGTCGAACCGTCGTTCGAAGAAATGGCACATGCCGATGCCGGTCAGGTGAAATGCCTTACGCGTCGCGCGGGGATCAAGCCGCAAGGATGTCTTGAAATGCGCGATCGCCAGCTCGGATTCGCCGGAAACCGTGCGCATCCAGCCGCTCCAGAGCCATGCGAAGGCATGGCTCGGGTTGCGCGCCAGCGCGCCGTCGAGCAGCCGCTTCAGGACTTCGACATCTTCGCCAGTGTTCAACAGGGCGCCCGCGGCTGACGTGACGGTGGAGGGGTCGTCGGGCGCAGCATCGAGCGCCCGGCGCGCCCAACGGATGCTTTGCTCACTTTCAAGCGTGATATTGTCCGTCCATCCGCTCGAGACGTTTTGCGAATGACAGAGTGCCAGCGAGGCCAGCGCCATTCCATATCGCGGGTCGGATTCGACCGCCTGTTCGAGCAGCGCAATCGCCCGCAGATTGTCTTCGCGCGACCAGGCGCGAAGGTGCGGTAATGCCCGCAGATAAAAGTGATAGGCGGTCAGATCGGTCGTGGGGTGCTCCGACGCCCGCCTGATCTCGCTGTCCAGCAGCAGAGGATCGATCACACCGGCGACGTGGGAGGCGACCTTGTCCTGAAGCGCGAACACATCCGCCATCGGACCGTCGAATGTCTCGGCCCACAAATGCGCCCCCGTCGTCGCATCGATCAGTTGCCCGGTAATCCGCAGCCGCGAATCTGCCTTTCGTACGCTGCCTTCGAGCACATAACGCACGCCAAGCTCGCGCCCAACCTGCTTGATGTCGACCGGCTTGCCTTTGTAGGCGAAGGAAGAATTCCGCGCGATCACGAACAGCGACTTGAAGCGCGATAGCGCGGTGATGATGTCTTCCACCAGACCATCGGCGAAATAATCCTGCTCGGGATCGTCGCTCATGCTTTCAAATGGCAGCACCGCGATTGAGGGTTTGACGGGGAGTTCGAGCGTGGGACCTTCGCCCAGGGGCAAAGGGGACGGGACGCCGGCTGCGCCTTCTCTCGTGAAGCGTTTTCCGTCGCCAAACGCGACCCGCCAGACCCGTATCGGCTCCACGATGTTCTTGAGCCGCTGCGGGCCAAGGTCGCGGCAGGGCAATTCGAATTTGCCACGGATCTGCCGGTAGGCGTCGTCAGAGAGGCAGATGCCGCCGGGCTCCGCCAATCCATACAGTCGCACGGCGATGTTGACGCAGTCGCCGAAAATATCGTTCTCGTCGATCATGATGTCGCCGACATGCATGCCGATCCGAAACTCGATTTTGGCCTCTCGTGCCTGGCTACTGTTTTGCGTCGCCATGACGCGCTGGATCTCGACGGCGCTGCGCGCCGCATCCACCGTGCTTGCGAACTCCGCCAGCATGCTGTCGCCGGACGTTTTCACGATCCGACCGCGATGGGATGCGATGACGGGCGCGAGGAGCGTGTTTCGGACGGCCTTGAGCCGGGTCACGACGGCTTCCTCGTCGGCGCGCATCAGGCGGCCGTAATCTTCGACTGCCCCCGCCAACACCGCCGCCAGTCGTCGTTCCACGCGCTCGCCGGTCACGAAACCTCCAATGTCGCTTTCACGTCGGCGGCCATATCAAAGCATTTCGGCAGCCAGCGTTCCATCTTCCGTCAAGCCGATGGTTGCAGGCGGGAGGCCGGAACCTGCCGCCGCGCGATCTCGGCATCGAGCCGTGCGGCGAGGTCGCGGCTCACCTCGACCATCGGCAAGCGAACCTCGGCGCTGTCGATCAGGCCGGTGCGCGCCAGCCAATACTTGGCCGGCGCCGGGCTCGGCTCGGCAAACAGCAACCGCGCGAGGGCGGACACGCTTTCCCAGCGCTCGCGCGCGTCGTCGGTTCGGCCTTCCCGAAAAAGCTTGCGTATCGCGGCAAACGTCGACGTCTCGATGTGGGCCGACAACAGGATGGCACCGTCGACGCCATCGGTCAGCGCCTCGAAATACAGTGCGTCCTCGCCGGTCAGGATGCGAAATCCGGCTGGCCGGCGCCGCAACAGGTCGATCGATTGCGCGCGGTTGGCGCCGCAGTCCTTCATGCCGATGATGTTGGGATGGTTCGCGAGTTCAAGCAGCGTCTCGGTCTCAAGCGCGACCGACGAGCGGTAGGGGATGTTGTAAAGCACGATCGGCCATGACGCATGGTCGGCAAGCGCCGTGAAATGTTGCGAGAGGCCGCGTTGCGAGGGGCGCGAATAATAAGGGCTCGAGATCAGATAGCCGTCGATCGGCCATTCGGCCGTCTCATCCAGCGTGTGACAGAGCTTCCTGGTGTAGCTGCCGGAAAGCCCAAGGCAGATCGGGAGATAGCGCCGGCTTTCGGCGAGCGCCTCCCGCGTCACCGCGACGATCCACTCGAGTTCAGACATTCCCAGCGTCAACCCTTCGCCGGAGGTTGCGGCCAGGATCAATCCGTCGATCGGCAGGCCAGCGTAGTGGCGCACCAGCCGCCGCAGCGAAACCTCATCCACGACGCCGTTGCAGAACGGCGTGATGAGCGGCAGCCAGAGGCCGCCGAGGTACGAGTGAAGTCTGAAAGATTCCGGGTCTGACGTCATGGTCCATCTCCTGATTGGCCGGGAGAGGGGACACAAAAAACCCCACCTCGCGGCGGGGGTTTCAAAGATCGGGCGTGAATTAGAAGTCTATCGCGCGCGTCGATCCGAAGCCCCCGAAAGGGAGGCTTTTTTCACAGCGGTTGCGCACGCATTCGTGATCATGGGCGCAATGATGCGGTGGGTCGGTTCCGCTGTCAACGGACGACAATCTTTCTCATGATGAAAAATGCTTCGGGATTGAAAACGCGACAGAAAAAAAGCCGGGCTCAGGAGAGCCCGACTTTAAGTATTGGCCTCGTTGGGCCGACACAATCACCTTCCAAGAGGGATAACCGAACACCCGCGCCACTGGAGGAGGGGGACATGTGCGCAACGCGAAAGCTCAGTGTTCACACACTATGGGCTTCCCAAGTGCCTTGCAGCAACGGGGCGGACCGCATGTCAGACATGCGGGGACCGGTTATCGACCGATAATTAGGACGGCCAGCGCTGCGCCTTGCTCACCACGAAGTCGCGAAACACCTGGACGCGCGCGACCGTTTTCAATTCCTCGGGATAGACGAAATAGGTATCGAGCTGGATCGAATCCGATTCGCCAAACAGCTGCACCAGACGGCTGTTGTCTTCCACGAGATAGTCCGGCAGTGCCGCGATCCCGAGGCCCTGCTGGCAGGCGCGGACCAGGCCGAGGATGTTGTTGACCCTGAAATAGGCCTCGCGCGGCCCGGTGCCGTTGCGGCCGGCCTCGACCAGCCAGTTGCGGTTTTGCAGATGCGGCGCGACCTGTCCGTCGGCCAGCGTGATGATGCGGTGGGCGTCGAGCTCGTCGAGCGTGCGCGGCGTACCGAATTGCTTGACGTATTCCGGCGAGCAATAGGCATGAAAGCCCATCGCAAACAGCTTGCGCTGGATCAGGTCGGGCTGGGTCGGCTTGCGGGTCCGGATCGCGACGTCGGCCTCGCGCATCGAGAGGTCGAGTTCCTCGTCGGTGACGATCAGCGAAATCCGGATTTCCGGATAGAGCGCGGTGAATTCGCCGAGCCGAGGAATCAGCCAGTTGATGCCGACACCGGGCGTGGTGGTGATCTTGAGATCGCCGCTCGGGCGTTCGCGGCTGTCGGTGAGTTTGGCGCGGGCGGCCTGCAACTGCATGAACACGTCATGCGCGGTTCGAAACAGCAGGTCGCCTTGCTCGGTCAGGATCAGGCCGCGCGCATGGCGATGGAATAGCGAGACCGACAATTCCTGTTCGAGCGCCGAGACCTGGCGCGAAACGGCCGATTGCGACAGACCGAGTTGCTCGCCGGCATGCGTGAAGCTTCCTGCTTCGGCCGCCGCGTGAAACACCTTCAGTTTGTCCCAATCCATATTCGTAAATCCGTCCCGGGTTCGATGAAAATTCATTCCGCTGCCGCGCGGTCATTCGCGCGGAGCGCCAGAAAACGTTCGGCTTCTAGGGCGGCCATGCAGCCAAGGCCGGCGGCCGTGACCGCCTGCCGGTAGGTTTCGTCGGCCACGTCGCCAGCGGCAAACAGGCCCGGCACGGAAGTCGCGGTCGAATTCGGTGCGACCTCGACATAGCCGGACGGCTTCAGTTTGATCTGCCCAGCCACGAGGTCGGTCGCCGGTGCGTGACCGATCGCGATGAAGACACCATCGGCCGAAAGTTCGGTGAGTGCGCCGCTCTTGACGTTCTTCAGCCGGACATGGGTGACCTTGGCGGGGCCTTCGTTCCCGCGAATTTCGTCGATCGCGCTGTCCCACACCACCTTGATCTTGGGATGCTTGAACAGGCGGTCTTGCAGGATGCGCTCGGCGCGGAAGTGGTCGCGGCGATGCACGACGGTCACCTGCGAGGCAAAATTGGTGAGGAAAAGCGCTTCCTCGACCGCGGTGTTGCCGCCGCCAACCACGATGACTTCCTTGCCGCGATAGAAGAATCCGTCGCAGGTCGCGCAGGCCGAGACGCCAAAGCCCTTGAATTGCTCTTCTGACGCAAGCCCCAGCCAGCGCGCCTGCGCGCCGGTGGCGAGGATGACGGTTTCGGCGAGATAGACATCGCCGGAGTCGCAGGTCAGGCGGAACGGGCGCTGGGCGAGTTCAAGCTTGTTGACGAGATCGGTGACGATCTTGGTGCCGACATGGGCCGCCTGCTTTTCCATCTGCTCCATCAGCCACGGGCCCTGGATCACGTCGGCAAAGCCCGGATAGTTCTCGACGTCCGTCGTAATGGTGAGCTGGCCGCCGGGCTGGATGCCCTGGATCAGCACCGGTTCGAGCATGGCGCGGGCCGCGTAGATCGCCGCCGTGTATCCGGCCGGGCCGGAACCGATGATGACGACCTTGGCGTGAATAGGTGCAGGCATGGACAGATCCCGTTCCGAGGGGGAGTTTGATGAGGGCTTAAGCGGATTTCGCCCGGGAAGGCGTCGCGATGACGCCGAAAGTGTCAAATGCAAGTCTAAGGCATCTGGCGAGCTATGCAAGAATTGCAATTCAAATGAGCAAAATTTCCCGTGAGCGACGAAATTGGCGCAGCGCACGCGTAATAAAATTGCGCGTTGTGGCCAAGCTGGGCTAAGAGTGTTGCCGCAGGCGGCCTCAAAAAATCGGAAGCCAACCGCTAAAGCACCCTTACCCCGTGGAACCCGGACCTCGTGTCGAAGAATCTTGACGAAATCGATCTCAAAATCCTCAGCGAAATCCAGGCTGACGGCCGAATCACCAATGTGGAGTTAGCCAAGCGGGTCGGCATTTCTCCGCCGCCGTGCCTGCGGCGGGTCCGCACGCTGGAGGAGGCCGGCTACATCCAGGGCTATCGTGGACTGCTCGATCCGCGAAAGCTCGGTTTCGACGTCACCGTGTTTGCCTCGGTGCACCTGTCGAGCCAGGCCGATGCCGACTTGCGCGCGTTTGAGAATTTCGTTCGCGCCGAGCCATTGGTACGGGAATGCTGGATGCTGTCAGGCGAAGTCGACTTCGTTCTGAAATGCGTGGCGCCCGACATGGCGACGTTCCAGGATTTCGTCACCCACCTGACCGCCGCGCCGCATGTAAGAAACGTGCGGACGTCGCTGGTACTGCACAATTCGAAATATGAGGCGGCCGTGCCGCTGGAAGTGAAGGCGCGGGGGTGAGGCTGTCATTCCGGGATGGTGCGTTAGCACCAGACCCGGAATCTCGAGATTCCGGATGCGCTCATTTCATTCGCGCTCCGGAATGACGTTTCGCGTCAGCTCTTCTTTCCCATCGCGGCATCGACGCTGTAGGGTCCGCCGCCCGACGTCGCAAGATAAAGACACGCGAAGCAGAACAGGATCGCCGCCGTGCCGTTGTTGATCAACGGAAGAAAACCGCGCGGGAAATGTGCGATGAAATAGGCAAAAGCCATTTCGCCTGCGAGAACGAAAGCAACGATGCGCGTGAACAGGCCGATCATCAGAAGCGCCCCGAGCACGAGTTCGAGTCCGCCAGCAGCCAGGATCAGCGGAGGCGGATCGGCGAATTGGGAGATTGCCGGGAATTTGAAGATCTTGGCGACGCCGTACTGAAACAGCAAAAGCCCGGTAATGAAGCGAAGCAAGCTGAGCGCGATCGGCTGAAATTTCGAAAACGTCTGGTCCATGTCATAGCCCCCTGTTTTGACATCTCGGAATGTTCGGAAATGTTGCAGTGCCCGCAAGCCTTTGCGGCCCCTGCACCCAACCCCCACCCGCGAAAGCTATTCCGCCGGCGCGCAGAAGAAAAGCCGCGCTTGAGGCGCGGCTTTATTGACTGGAAACGATACAGGTCGTTTCGGCTTTGCGAAAATCAGCGCCACTCGACCTTGGTGATCTCATAGGCCTTGGCGCCGCCGGGGGCCATGACTTCCACCGAGGCGCCTTTCTTCTTGCCGATCAGCGCACGCGCCAACGGCGAGGTGATGGAAATCCTGCCCTTCTTGGCGTCGGCTTCCACTTCACCGACGATCTGCCACACCGCTTTCTTTTCGGTGTCTTCATCGACCAGCGTGACGGTGGCGCCGAATTTGATCGTGTCGCCTGAAAGCTTCGAGATGTCGATGATGTCGGCGCGCGCAAGCTTGTCTTCCAGCTCGGCGATGCGGCCTTCGTTATGCGACTGCTCTTCTTTCGCGGCGTGATATTCCGCGTTCTCCGAAAGGTCGCCATGCGAGCGCGCCTCCGCGATATGCTCGATAATGCGCGGACGATCCTCCGACTGGCGTTTCTTCAACTCGACCTCCAGCGCTGCATAGCCGCCGGCGGTCATCGGAACCTTTTCCATCATCTTCTCTATCCCTTGTCCGTGCGGGTCACAGCCAAGCTGTGGTCCGCGCGAAACGTCTTCCAGATCAGGCTTCCCGGCTGAAACAATCCGAAAAGCTCATTAAGCTTCGGCCCCGAGAGGGCCGATTCAAACTTCGATACAGGCGGAGAGTTCCAAGCACCTTGCGGGCGCTTTGTGACCCGCTAATGATCAGCTTTCGGAAAATAGCTTTGCAAGGTGCGGACCTCAAGGTCTCCGCCCAGATAAGCGCGGATACCCTGGGCAGCCGCCACGGCGCCTGAAAGAGTGGTGTAATACGGCACTTTATGCAAGAGGGCAGCGCGGCGCAACGAGCGACTATCGGCTAATGCCTGCGGCCCCTCGGTCGTGTTAAAGACAAGCTGGATGTCGCCATTGGTAATGGCGTCAACGATATGCGGCCGGCCTTCCAGCACCTTGTTAACTTTCTCCGCCGGCACCCCGTGATCGCTGAGGAAGCGCTGCGTTCCCGAAGTCGCCATCACCCTGAACCCGACCGATGCTAACAGCCGGACCGCATCCACGATGCGGGTCTTGTCGCTCTCGCGCACCGAGACGAACACGGTGCCCTTGCGCGGAACGCGGGTGCCGCCGCCGAGCTGGCTCTTGGCGAAGGCGATTTCAAAGGTGCGGTCGATGCCCATGACCTCGCCGGTCGAGCGCATTTCCGGACCGAGCACGGTGTCGACGCCGGGGAAACGGGCAAACGGAAATACCGATTCCTTGACGCCGACATGGCCCAGCTTGGGCTTCTCCAGCTTGAAGTCGGCCAGCTTCTCGCCGGCCATCAGCCGCGCCGCGATCTTGGCCACCGGCATGCCGATCACCTTGGCGACGAAGGGCACCGTGCGCGAGGCGCGCGGGTTGACTTCGAGCACGTAGATCTCGCCGTCCTTGATGGCGTATTGCACGTTCATCAACCCGACGACGTCGAGGCCCAATGCAAGTTCACGCGTTTGCCGCTCGAGCTCGGCGATCATTTCGGCATTGAGCGAGTGCGGCGGCAGCGAGCAGGCGCTATCGCCGGAGTGAATGCCGGCCTCCTCGATATGCTCCATGATGCCGACGATGAACGTGTCCTTGCCGTCGCAGAGGCAATCGACGTCGATCTCGGTGGCGTCGGACAAATAGCGGTCGAACAACAACGGATTGGTGCCGAGCACGGTGTTGATCTGCCCGGTCTTGTCGTTGGGATAGCGCGCCTTGACGTCGCCCGGCACGAGCTCGGGCAGGGTGCCGAGCAGATAATCGCTGAGTTGACGCTCCTCGCGAATGATCTGCATCGCGCGGCCGCCGAGCACGTAAGACGGCCGCACCACCAGCGGCAGGCCGAGATCGGCCGCCACCAGCCGCGCCTGCTCGACCGAATAGGCGATGCCGTTTTTCGGCTGCTTCAGTCTGAGTTTGTCGAGCACGCGCTTGAAGCGGTCGCGGTCTTCGGCAAGATCGATGGCGTCGGGCGAGGTGCCGAGGATCGGCACATCGGCTTCCTCCAGCGCATGCGCAAGCTTCAGCGGCGTCTGGCCGCCGAACTGCACGATGACGCCATGCAGGCGGCCGTTCTGCTTTTCGGTTTCGATGATCTCGAGCACGTCTTCGGCGGTCAGGGGCTCGAAATACAGCCGGTCGGCGGTGTCGTAGTCGGTCGAGACCGTCTCCGGATTGCAGTTGATCATGATGGATTCGTAGCCAGCGTCATGCAGCGCGAAGCAGGCGTGGCAACAGCAATAGTCGAACTCGATGCCCTGGCCAATTCGATTGGGTCCACCGCCGAGAATGATGACCTTGTCCTTTGCCGACGGCGCGCTTTCGTCGGCCACGCTCCCGGCGAATGGGGTCTCGTAAGTCGAATACATGTACGCCGTTGGTGAAGCGAACTCGGCCGCGCAGGTATCGATGCGCTTGAACACCGGGCGGACGCCGAGCGCATGCCGGCGCGCTTTCACTTCGGCTTCGGTCAAATTGGCGAGCACGGCAAGCCGCGCATCGGAAAAGCCCATGGCTTTCAGCGTGCGCAAGCCAAAGGCGTTCGGCGGCAGGCCGTCCTGCCTGACCTTGGCTTCCATATCGACGATGGCGCGCATCTCGGCCAGGAACCAAGGATCGATCTTGCAGGAGTTGAAGATATCTTCATTGCTCCAGCCGAGCCGCATCGCCTGCGCCACCTGCAACAGGCGGTCCGGCGTCGGCGTGCCGAGCGCGGCGCGGATCGCGTTCTTGTCGTCGTCGCGGCCGAGGCCCTCGATCTCGATTTCGTCGAGCCCGGTGAGGCCGGTCTCGAGCCCGCGCAGCGCCTTTTGCAGGCTCTCCTGGAAGGTGCGGCCGATCGCCATCACTTCGCCGACCGATTTCATCGAGGTGGTCAGCGTGGTGGAGGCGCCGGGAAATTTTTCGAACGCAAAGCGCGGAATCTTGGTGACGACGTAATCGATGGTCGGTTCGAACGAGGCCGGCGTGGCGCCGCCGGTGATGTCGTTGGCAATTTCATCGAGCGTGTAGCCGACCGCAAGTTTGGCCGCGACCTTGGCGATCGGGAATCCCGTCGCTTTCGAGGCGAGCGCGGAGGAGCGCGATACCCGCGGGTTCATCTCGATCACGACCATGCGCCCGTCCGCCGGATTGACGCCGAACTGCACGTTGGAGCCGCCGGTTTCCACCCCGATCTCGCGCAACACCGCGAGCGAGGCGTCGCGCATGATCTGGTATTCCTTGTCGGTGAGCGTCAGTGCCGGCGCGACCGTGATCGAGTCGCCGGTGTGAACACCCATCGGGTCGAGATTCTCGATCGAGCAGACGATGATGCAGTTGTCTTTCTTGTCGCGCACCACCTCCATCTCGAACTCTTTCCAGCCGAGTACGGATTCCTCGATCAGGACCTCGTTGGTCGGCGAGGCGTCCAGCCCCCGCTCGATGATGTCGATGAACTCTTCCTTGTTGTAGGCGATGCCGCCGCCAGTGCCGCCCATGGTGAAGGAGGGCCGGATGATCGCCGGCAGGCCGATCTCCGACAGCGCCATCAGCGCTTCGGCAAGCGCCTGCTGCTGATAACGCTTGCGTCGCTCGTTCTCGCCGAGCGTCCACTGCCGCTCGAATTGCTCCAGCGCCTCGCCGGAAAGCTTTTCGTGATCGGCGAGATATTTGTCGCGGTCGGATTTTTTAAGGCCGGAGGCGTTGGCAAGCCGCGACTTCGGCGTCTGCAGCCCGATCTTCTCCATGGCGTTGCGGAACAGCTGGCGATCTTCGGCCTTGTCGATCGCGTCCGCCGTGGCGCCAATCATCTCGACGTCGAATTTGGCGAGCGTGCCCAGCCGGCGCAGCGACAGCGCGCAGTTCAGCGCGGTCTGCCCGCCCATGGTCGGCAACAGCGCAAAGCCGCCGGGAATAACGTGGCGTTCTTTCTCGATGATCTTGGCGACGATTTCGGGCGTGATCGGCTCGATATAGGTGGCGTCCGCCAGCTCCGGATCGGTCATGATCGTCGCCGGATTGGAATTGACCAGGACGATGCGATAGCCCTCTTCCTTCAGCGTCTTCACCGCCTGCGTGCCGGAGTAATCGAACTCGCAGGCCTGGCCGATGACGATCGGCCCGGCGCCGATGATCAGGATGGTGGAGATGTCGGTTCTTTTGGGCATCAAGTCTCGCGGGCTGGCAGGAAAATAGGCACAAAAAAAGGGCGCGCATTCCGCGCGTCCCTCAAACTACTTGCGTGAGGCAGGCCCTCGCGCGCGAGGCGTCTTTAGACCAGATTCCGAAAGCGCGAAACCCCCAAAAACGGGCCGTCAACCGGCATTTATCGATCGCAAGGGGATGGGGTAGCTGGCTCGTGGTGCCGGTCCGTCTACGCTTTCGCTTTGCTCAAGCTACGCCGGACGCGCTTTGCCCTGCTTGTCTGGCGTGGCTGCGCCACGCGTAGCCCGTCAGGGCGAAGCGTGGAGGCCCGGCCTGGATTTGAACCAGGATAAAGAGCAGTGCAATGCTCTCGCGTCGACGCTTTCCGCCACCGGGCCGCGGCCATCATCCCCTGTGGGCGCGCCGAGAGCTACTGCTTGCCGGGATTAACCCTAATCAGGTGGTTGCGACCCCGTCAGGACGAAAGTGACTGCCGCGCGACGAAGGTCATCCGCCACGGATTATGGCCGATATTGACGGCGACGCGCGAAGCGGTAAATCCGCTTGCTGCGAGTTTGGCGGCCATATCGGCCTCGCTATAGCGCTGCAGGCCGACGCGGCTGCGCAATTGCCGGTAGTCCGACAACGCGGTCGAGATCAGCCCGATCAGCGCGTCGCGCAGAAAACCGTGGCGGCCTGCAAAGCGCATCAATGCCAGCACGTCGCTGATCATGCCGACCTCGGGCCGAAGCACATCGCCGATCACCAGCCGCCCGCCTGGTTTCAACAGCCGCCGGATCGTCGCGAAGGCGCCGTCCAGTTCTTCCGGCGTCATGTATTGGGTGACCGAATTCATCACCACGAGATCGATGGAGTGCTCGGCCATCTTGCGCACATCTTCCAGCGAGCGCACCCGGATCTTCGTGTTTGGCGCAAAACGGGCGATCAGCCGGCCCCGCACCCCGGGCGCCGGTTCGGCCAGATAAAGCTGGCCGCAGGCTTCGACGACCCTGGCCGCCGACAGCGCTTCGCCGCAGGCATAGTCCAGCACCACCGCGTCGGGCGCGCCGATATAGCCGATAATGTCCCGCGCAATCAGCTGAAAATGCAGGTCGCGGTGCAACTTGCTGACATAAATCGTATGCGTGGAATCGTAATAATCGATCCAGTCGTCCATGATTTCCGGTGTCCGAAAAAGCTAAGGTTCCGGGTGGGGAACCGCCTCGCCCGAGAGGCGTTAAATGGTCCGGCGACTGATGTCCATCGCCGCCTAAGTCCGGTTGTTAGAATTCCCGGTTCGTAACAGGAAGGTCCATCGTGAGCAAAGCCAGCAAAACATCCCCCGATCTCGACACCCCCACCGACCTGCCGCAGGCCGCCGCCGACAAAATCTCGGCCGCCCTCAACGTGCTGCTCGCCGACGCCTTTGCGCTTTACCTGAAGACCAAGAACTTCCATTGGCATGTCAGCGGACGGCATTTCCGCGACTATCATCTGATGCTCGACGAGCAGTCGGACGCGATTTTCGCCACCACCGACCAGCTCGCGGAGCGGGTGCGCAAGATCGGCGGCACCACGCTGCGCTCGATTGGGCAGGTTTCCAAATTGCAGACCATCAAGGACAACAACGAGAGCTATGTGCCGCCGCGCGAGATGCTGCGCGAATTGATGGAAGACAACAAGCACGTGGCGGCCGCGATGCGCAAAGCGCACAAGCTGTGCGACGATCACGAGGATTCCGGCACCGCCGGCCTGCTCGAGACCTTCATCGACGAGACCGAGCGGCGCACCTGGTTCCTGTTCGAAGCCTCTCGCCAGGAAGGCCGCAACGCGGAGTAGCCGGGTTTGTCGTCGGTCACATCCCCTTGGCGCCGGGGCCTGGAATCTCGAACACCAGACACGTCGTCGTGGCATGCGCCAGCAGGCGGCCTTTGGAATCGGTGATGCGGGCTTCGGCCGTGGCGGCGCGGCGGCCGACATTGAGCACGCGGCCTTCCGAACGCACCGGGCCTGTATCCTTGGTCATGCCGCGGATGAAGCTGATCTTGAATTCGAGGGTGGTGTAGCCCGAGCCTGCCGGCAGCATCGAGTGCACGCAAAGGCCCATCGCCGAATCCAGCAGCGTTGCGGCGTAACCGCCATGCACCGAGCCGATCGGGTTGTAGTGACGGAATCCGGGGACGCTGGAAAACGAGACGACGCCCGGTTCGACGGAATAATCGAACGGCTCGATGTTCTGCATGATCGGCGGCGCCGGCAGTTGACCTGCAAACATGGCACGGAGGAAATCGATCCCTGTCATCGAGGCCATCACCTCGGCCGGCGTCACGCCATATTCGACCTTGGGGGTAAGGCTGTCGGTCATCGGGAAGACTCCGGGCCAGGTGATGCAATGATAATGATAATATTAAAGAGCTCGCTATCTCACCAGTCATAAATCGTCATGCCCGGACTTGACCCGGGCATCCATCATTCTTCTGGAAAGATGGATTGCGGGGTCAAGCCCGGCAATGACGCGGGAAAAACCAGCCCTTACGCCCGCTTCTTCTCGCGCATCAGATCGGCAAAACGCTGGAACAGGTAGTGCGAGTCGCGCGGACCCGGCGAAGCTTCCGGGTGATACTGCACGGAAAATACCGGCTTGCCGTCGAGCGCGATCCCGCAATTGGAGCCGTCGAACAGCGAGACATGGGTCTGCGTCGCGCCCTTCGGCAGCGTCGCCTGATCGACCGCGAAGCCGTGGTTCATCGAGGTGATTTCCACCTTGCCGGTGGTCTCGTCGCGAACCGGATGGTTGGCGCCGTGATGGCCCTGATGCATCTTCCTGGTCTTGGCGCCGACGGCCAGTCCCAGCATCTGGTGGCCGAGGCAGATGCCGAACGTGGGCGTGCCGGAATTGATCACCTTCTGAATCACCGGCACGGCATACTTGCCGGTCTCGGCCGGATCGCCCGGGCCGTTCGACAAAAATACGCCGTCCGGCTTCAGCGCCAGAATGTCTTCGGCCGAGGTCGTCGCCGGCACCACCGTGACCTTGGCCCCGACACCCGCGAGCAGGCGCAGGATGTTGCGCTTGATGCCGTAATCGACGGCGACCACGTTGAATTCAGGCTCGGTCAGCCGGTCAAATCCCTTGTCCCATACCCACGGTGTTTCATCCCAGGTGAAACGCTGGGCGGACGTCACCATCGGCACCAGGTCCATGCCCTCGAGGCCAGGCCATTCCCGCGCTTCTTCCTTCAAGCCGTGAAGGTCGAACTCGCCGTTTTTGGCATGGGCAATGACACCGTTGGGCATGCCTTTGCTGCGGATCAGCGCGGTCAGCGCGCGGGTGTCGATGCCGGACAAGCCGATGATGCCGCGCGCCTTCAGCCACTGGTCGAGATGGCGGGTGGCGCGATAATTCGAGGGGTCGGAGATCGCGGTACGCAGGATCACCCCGCGCGCGCCCGGCGTCGCCGCCATGTTCACCGTTTCGATGTCCTCGTCGTTGGTGCCGACATTGCCGATGTGCGGGAAGGTGAAGGTGATGAGCTGTCCGGCATAGGACGGATCGGTGAGAATTTCCTCGTAGCCGGTCATCGCCGTGTTGAAGCAGACCTCGCCGACGGCATGACCCTCGGCGCCGAGACCAAAGCCTTCCAATACCGTTCCGTCGGCCAGCACGAGAAGTGCGGTCGGCTTGTGGTCCGGCCATGCGGCGGTATTTTCTGATGTCGTCATGAGGCCTTTACATAGTCGCGCCGAGGGCCGCCGTCAAAGCGGGAAAGGCCGGATTCACATGCGTTTTCCGCGTATTGAGTCTGAAGTTTTTGAACCGGGACAGGCCGGAACGCCGGTTGTCTCGGACCGGCGAACGGCCTAGATCAAGGGTTAAAGTCGAAATGAGGATGATTCCCATGCTGCGCGACGACATCAACAATGCGGTCAAGGAGGCGATGAAGGCCAAGGAGGAGCGCAAGCTCTCGACGCTGCGGATGGTCAATTCGACCATCAAGAACGCCGACATCGCGGCGCGCGGCGAGGGCAAGCCGCCATTGTCCGACGCCGACCTGCTCGGCGTGTTGCAGAAGATGATCAAGCAGCGCCAGGAATCGGTCGAGCTCTATGAAAAGGGCGGCCGCGCCGAGCTCGCCGCGCAGGAGCGCGAGGAGATCGCGGTGATCTCGGCGTATCTCCCCAAACAAATGTCGGATGACGACATGAAGGCCGCGATATCAGCCGCGATCAAGGAGACCGGCGCTGCCGGCATGAAGGACATGGGCAAGGTCGTAGGCCACCTCAAAGGCAAATATGCCGGCCAGATGGATTTCGGAAAAGCCAGCGGGCTTGTGAAAGCGACGCTGACGGGCTAGGGACGCGCGGAGTTCCAGAGTAACGAAAACGCCTCGGCATCGTCATGCCCGGCCTTGTGCCGGGCATCCACGTCTTTAAAACTAGCTGCAAGAAAAAAGACGTGGATGGCCCGGCATAGGCGAGCGTAAGCGACGCCGTTCTTCATGTTGCCGGCCATGACGGAGGATGCAGCCCGACCATGCTCACCGAAACCGCCGATTATGAAAAGCTTTGCCGCGAGTTTCGCTGGGAAATTCCAGAACGCTTCAACATGGCGACCGCGTGCTGCGACCGCCATGCCGACGGCAGCGGCCGGTTGGCGCTGATCTATGTCGATGAGGACGGCTCCTCGCGCCACACGTCCTTCGACGAATTGGCTGCGATGTCGCGCCGCTTCGCCAATGTGCTTGTTGCCGACGGGTTGACGCGCGGCGACCGCGTCGCGCTGTTCCTGTCGCAGTCACTGGAATTGCCGCTGGCGCATCTTTCGGCCTTTCGCGCCGGCATGATCTCGATCCCGCTGTTTGCGCTGTTCGGTGAAGACGCGCTGGAGTTTCGCCTCGCCAATTCCGGCGCCAGGACCATCGTCACCGACGCGATCGGCTGGGAGAAGCTGAAGCGAATTCGCGATAAACTTCCCGAGCTCAAGAATATCTATCTCGTTGGCGACGACGTTCCGGCCGGGACAAAATCATTCTGGCCGGCGCTGCAAGCGGCGTCTTCCGATTTCGCCACCGTCGACACCGCGGCCGACGATCCTGCGATGATCATCTACACCTCGGGCACGACAGGCAATCCAAAGGGCGCGCTGCACGCCCACCGCGTCCTTCTCGGCCATCTGCCCAATGTCGAGATGATCCACGATTTCTTTCCCAAAGCGGGCGACGTGATGTGGACGCCGGCCGATTGGGCCTGGATCGGAGCCCTGTTCGATGTGCTGTTTCCGGCGCTCTATCACGGCGTGCCGGTGGTCGGGCATCGTGCGAGGAAGTTCGATTCCCAGGCGGCGATGCAGTTGATGGCCGATCACAAGATACGCAACGTGTTCCTGCCGCCGACCGCGCTGAAGCTGATGCGCCAGGCCGAGGTGAAACATCCAGGCGTCAAACTGCGCAGCATCTTCTCGGGCGGCGAAGCGCTGGGTGCGGAACTATTGGATTGGGTGCGTGCGACCTTTGGTATCGAGGTGCATGAAGGCTACGGCCAGACCGAATGCAATCTGTCGGTCGGCAACAACGCCAAACTGTTTCCGATCCGCCCGGGTTCGATGGGCAAAGCGACGCCGGGATTCGACGTGCGCATCATCGACGACAAGGGAAAAGAGTTGCCGCGAGGCGAGCGCGGCATCATCGCCGTTCGCCAGCCCAATCCGGTCACCATGATCGAATACTGGAAAAATCCGGACGCGACGGCGAAAAAATTCGCCGGCGAATTTTTGCTGACCGGCGATCTCGGACGGCAGGATGAAGACGGCTACTTCTGGTATCTGAGTCGCGAGGACGACGTCATCACCACCGCCGGTTATCGCGTCGGCCCGTCCGAGATCGAGGATTGCCTGCTCAAGCATCCGGCGGTCGCAATGTCGGCCGTGGTCGGCATTCCCGATCCCGTCCGCACCGAATCGATCAAGGCGTGGATCGTGCTGCGGCCGGGCTTTGCGGCAAGCGAAGAACTCGCGTGCGAGATCCAGGATTTCGTCAAGGTCAAACTCGCCGCGCACGAATACCCACGCTTCGTGCAATTTGCCGACGCCCTGCCGATGACCGCGACCGGCAAGGTGCTGCGGCGTGAGTTGAGGGCGCTAGGCTGATCCCGCCAAGCCGGCGCCAAACATCTTACGGTTTGCGGCGGTCGCCGGCCGGCTGCATGCCGGAGTTCCTGATCGCCGCCGTGGTTTGATCGGATGCCAGGAACTCGATCAGCCGCTTGGCCTGTTCCTGATTGTGCGCCGTCTTGACGATCGCCGCCGTGAATATCTGGACGAGTTGCACCTCGTCGGGAAGCGCGCCAACCACTTCGATACCGGGTTGATTGACCTGTTCGCTGACCGGCCCGATGGCGAGATCGGCTTCGCCGGCCGCCAACGCGTTGGTCGATTCGATACCGCGCGCGAAAAGTTTCGATGACACCTTGTCGGCGATCCCAAGCCGCGGGAACACCTCGTTCTTCATGAAGATGCCGCTGGTGCTTCCGGGCAGCGCTACCAGACGTGCGCCGAGCAGCGCCCGCTTCAAAGCGTCGACGGTGCTGATATCCGGCTTGGGGCTTCCCTGACGTATGGCGGCGCCCAGCGGCACGCCGGCCAACTTCACGTCCGATCCGGCGACGATCCGCCCCGCGGCTTTCAACTCGTCAAGTCCTTCTCCCGACAGGATGACGACGTCAACCTCAGCGCCCTGTTCAAGCTGAGACTTGATGGTCTTTGGGCCCGTTCCCTGGGATGCACCGGATAGCGTGGTAACGGCGATGCCGGTGCTGCGTTCGAACTCCGGCAGGACCTGACGGTAGGCCAACGAGAAGCCGCCGGAGATCATCACAGTCAGCTTTTCCATCGCATTACCCGGTGATGCCGCAAGTGATATTGCAAGATTGGCGGCCACAACGGCCATCACGCGTTTCAGCATTTTTCCGCCATCAGAGAGATCGCAGCCGGACCAGGAAATCAAGGCAGTATCAGAACTGCCAGTGCGCGCGGGCGGCGAAGACATTCGCCGGACCGCGGTCGGCATTGTAGCCGGGATTGGCGATGAATTGATAATCGAAGGCGAGCCTGGTCGAGGCTTTCAGCGCGATGCTGTAATAGGCCTCGAAAATCTTCTCCAGACCATAGTTCGTCAATCGGCCATCGCCGATCAGGATGCCGAGCCCGCCGGCGTTGAGGAAGGCGATGTGAGCGCTCGAGATGCCGTTGACGACCCCGGCAATGCCGATGGTGTCGTCCGGCCTACCCCATGATTTGCCTGATATCGAGACGCCGCCGGACACCGTGCGGTCGATGTCGGTAAAGTCCCAGGGCTCGATCTCGCCATCGGCCCAGCCGGCCCGGAGAAACAGGCCAAGCGTCTCGGTTACCTGCTGCTCGACGTTGAGGCTGACGCCGGGGCGGCTGGTATAGGCGCGCACCGCAGTGATGTCGGCGGGTAGGCCCGTGGTTTGCGCGAGCGCGACCGCGTCGTTGAAATTGCCGGCGTTGCCGCGGTTCAGAAAGCCGGTGATCTTGATCTTGCCGGGCTGGCCCCACAGGTCGTAGCGGCGTTCGATCTCGCCGAGCAACGAGAATTGCTGGAAGGTTGGATCAAGCGCTACCCCGATGGGACTATTGCCACCAGTGGGCGAAGCCGAGAGGTCGAACACGCCGGCGCGGAACGCCCAGCGCCCGGTGAACCATTCGGCAGCCGCGCCATAATTGTATCCCAGGGCATCGGCCGCATAGTCAAAGGAGCCGGCATTGACCAGCGACCAGTTCAGGAAATCGGACTTCGGACTGTTGGCGTAGCGGTTGGTGTCAAAGATATCGTTGATGCCGAACCGGCCGACCGTCAGCACCAGGCGATCGGTCAAGCGTGTGCCGGCGAATTGGGTGAAGTCGTCGTCGACCTTTTCGGTGTCGCCGCCGAGATTGATGGTCTGCCGAAGGAAAGCGCGTTGCACCCGCGCATAGGGCGTGGCCGAGCCGAATTTGTAGGCTTCGGCGCTGGGAAAGCCTGCCACGCCATGCGAGCCGTCAAGGCCGAAACCCTGGTCGATTTCCGGATTGGCCCAGAATTCCGCGCCTTGCCACAGCTTGACGCCGGCGGACAGCGTGACATCGAAGGTTTCCTTGGCTTGCGCCCCGCCGGTGAGGCTATTGGGTCCTTCAAAAGGCGAGTGGAACGCGGGATAGGCCTGCTCGACGAACGTCGCCTGTCCATGCACCGCGAAAATATCGCCCGCGCCGACAAAGTGCGATGGCGCGAAGGCCTCCGGTCGCGACGGATCGTCGAAGCGGTAGTTGAGGCCGACGCGGAATTGATGTTCCGATAGACCGGAAGAGACGCGGTGCCCTGAGAGCGGGAAGTTCACGGCGACCGACGGAAAGTCGGTCCAGAGGTATTCGCCGCGGACGGTCCAGTTTGGTGCGATCGCCGTCTCGACGCCGACGCCGGCAGCCCAGCCGAAACGGTAGAGGAAACGGTCTTCCGTATTGCCACTCGCATTTTGGGTCAGCGTCTCATGATCGTAGGTCCAGGCGAGGCCGCCGGTGGCATAGAACAGCCAGTGGCCAGGTGCATAGCCGATGCGGCTGCGCACGGTGCCCGACGCCAGCACGTTTTCGCTGAAGGTCCCGGTGCCGAATGTCGGCGACGTGAAATTGGACATGCCGCCGATGGTCATACCGCTGACGGGATCTGGAAACGTCGGAAACGAGCCGTCAGCCTCGATGCCCAGCACGACCCGGTTCCGCAGCATATAGATGTAGCCGCCTTGCACGCCCTCGAACCAGCTGCCGCTTTCCTTGAAGGCATTGGGCGATTGGTAAAGCCCAAAGGAACCCGACACCGGCACGCCGCCGCCGAGCGGAGCGAGCGTCCAGCCAGATTGTCCGGTCACGAGCCCGACATGGCCGCCAATGTAGAAGCCGGTCCAGTCATAATCGGCGGGCGCGGGCGGGGCTTTGACGGGAAGATCGGCGGCCCCGGCTGGCGGCACCAGCATGGCCGATACCAATCCTGACAGAAATAACCTGATGCCCCACACCGAATTCGTCCCCAACCTGGCCTGCTCTGATACGAAAAAGCACCCAAATCAATCGCAAATTTTGAACACACGAATAACTCTAGAGGAGAAGACCTGGTTGATGGCGAACGAACGCGCTGCATTGGCAACAAGTGCGACCGTCACAAACGCCGGCAGCAAAGTGACAAGCTGATGAATTTGTAAGCGGCTCGCGCCGAGCATGGCTCCCTTCATCCCGCCGATCCAACAAACACATAAAAATGTAGTCCGAGCTACAGAGTAAAGACCAATCTTTGTCAACGGCTAGCTAATGTAGCCACAGATACATTTTGACACGAAGAATTAAATTGTGTTCTTTCCTGCAAAAAGATTGCAACAAGTCAGGTCACCGGCATGGCGCCGATTGCACCGGGTAAGGCACGACGGAATGGCGCTGAAACCAAAGAGCTCCCGACGGAGCTGGTTCAGGCGCGCCGTTTTGGAAAGACGCGATCCGCACAATCGACGGCCTTGTTCGAGGACTATGTCGAGTTGATCGCTGATCTGTTGACGAGCTCGGGCGAGGCGCGCCCGACAGATATTGCGCGACGGCTGGGCGTATCTCACGCTACGGCAATCAAGGCCGTCTCACGTTTGAAGCGGGCGGGATTGGCGACCTCGCGCCGGTATCGGGGCGTATTCCTCACCGAGAAGGGGCGTGTGTTGGCTGAACGCACGCATGCGCGCCACCGGCTGGTGGTCGATCTACTTCGTGCGATCGGCGTTCCCGCCGAAGCTGCCGAGGCCGACGCCGAGGGCATGGAACATCACGTTTCGGACCTGACGTTGAAGGCATTCGCGCAGTTTCTCAAATCCCGGTAATCGAGGTTGTCCCCGCCACGCGGTATGGAAAGCTCAGGGCGTCTTAAAGCTCAGGCGTCTTGATGCCGAGTTTCTTCAGCGCCGCCAGCATTCGCTCCGGCGGCGTCATCTTGATCACGAGGGGGGCGCCGGTTTCCAGCAGGCTCTTGAGGCTCGAGAGGATTGCCGGCCAACCCTCGCGGCCGCCGGAAAGGATGTCGTCGTCGAGCGGCCGGTCATGCAACTCGGTCATGGTGAGGCGCACCGCGTCGCCGGCCGGCTCGATCTCGTAACACACGAGCGTGGCGCCCAGTCTTTCGATCAGCTCGGGCCAGTTGACGTTGAAGGTGAAAGACAGCTTGCGATGCGGCACGCATTCGACCACTTCGCCGCTGATATGCAGCGCGCCATCGGGCGTTCGCACGATGTACGCGCCGCCGACCCTCGGATCGATCTCGACCGTATTGCCGAAAAAATATTTGCGGCTGAATTCGGCCGATGTCAGCGCCTCCCACACTTTTTCCGGCGTGGATGCAATGTAGATCGTGTAGACGGTCAGCGGCTTGAAGTGGTCGATGTTCATGGCACTAGCCTTCCATCTTGAGGGCCTCATAGGGGATCTCGAGCGGCTTGCCGGTTTCGAGAATGCTCTTGAGGCTGGAGAGGATCGCAGGCCATCCCTTCGAGATGCCGGAGTAGAATTTGCTGCCTTCGGCAAAGCCTTCATGGGTCAGCGTCAGCTTCACGAGCTTGCCATAGGGCTCGAGCGTGAAGGTCGCCAGCGCCGGGAAGTCGTTTTTGTATTTGTCCGATAGGTTCACAAACGTATAGGCGAGCCGGCGCGGCGGATCATATTCCACGACCTTGCCGGCATCGGAGACGGTGCCGTTGCTGCGCACCATCTCGAAGGACGAGCCCACCTTCCAGTCTGATCTCAATCGCGCGCCGAACCAATAACGCTCGGTGAAATCGCCGTCGGTGAGCGCATGCCAGAGTTTTTCCGGCGTGGTTTCGATGTAGGTCACGTAAATGAATTCGGGCTTGCACATCGCTACTCCTCGTCGTCGTTAGTTAGCGCGCTTCCAGCGCTGGCGCGTCATCGGCATCGACGCGCCGGTCTCCAGCAGGGTCTTCAGGCTGGAGAGGATCGGCGGCCAGCCGCCGCTGATGGCCTTCAGCATCTCGGTGTCGAGTTCGCTATGGACTACCGTGAGCTTGCTCGATCCGAACTGCTCCTCGATTGTGAACGTCACCTTCGACACCTTGTCGGGGTCGCCGAGGTGTTCCGGCCGCGCCCATGACAGCACGAGGCGGTGCGGGCGGTCGCTTTCGATTACCGTGCCGGCAACCCTGACCTCCGTCCGGTCGTCATAATCTGTGTGCTGCCAGCGCGAGCCGACCTTCCAGTCCGAGAGGTTGCAGTGCCGGCCCCAGTATTCCTTGTTCATTTCGGGATCGATCAACGCGTCCCAAACTTTCTCGCAAGGCGCCTGGATGTAGACGACGTAGATATAGTCGGGCTTACTCATCGCGCTTCTCCAGTTGCCGTTTCAACTCGCTGAGCGCGGTGAGCTTGCCGCGCTCGAATTTCTTGATCCACCGCTCGCCGATCTGATGGATCGGCACCGGGTTGAGGTAGTGCAGCTTCTCGCGGCCCTGCCTGTAGGTCGTGACAAGATTGGCCTCCTCGAGAATAACAAGGTGCTTGGTCACGGCCTGCCGCGTCATGGCGAGGCCCTCGCACAATTCGTTCAGTGTCTGTCCGCCTCTCGCATGAAGCCTGTCGAGCAGCGATCGTCGCGATGCATCGGCCAGGGCCTTGAAGACTTCATCCATGGGTGGAATTCATAGGCAACCAAATGGTTGCATGTCAAGAGGGTGTTTTGGTGGGCGCGTTGGGCTGTGCTAGTGATCCCCCAGCCAACACAGATTGGTTTTGAAGCTTGGGTGGAAAAACATGAACCGTTACGTCAAACCGGCAATCTGCTTCGCAACCTTGATCATTCTCTGCGGCAGCGCATCTGCGCAGAGCCCCGCTGTTCAGCCCGAACAGAAGATCACCGAACAAAAGATCGGGGCGCCGCCCGAAGCCTCCAATATGAAGCTCGTCGGGTACAGTGATTTGCAGGCGCGCAGCGCCTATCAGCCGACGATCCATCATCAGGGCGACCGCTGGATCGCCTATATCGGCCATCACGGCGGCTCCGACGAAATCCCCGATCCCGTCAATCCCTTGACCGGCAAGGCCGAGCCGAACGGAACCTCGATCGTCGACGTCACCGATCCGGCGCACCCGAAATATCTGCATCACATTCCCGGCCAGGAGGGAAAATACGAAAGCGGTGGCGCGCAGATGGTGCGCGTGTGCGACGGCAAGCAGTTGCCCAAGGGCGATCCGAACGCGGTCTACCTGCTGCGCGCCGTCGGTAGCACCGGGCATGAGATCTGGAACGTCGCCGATCCCGCCAATCCCGTGCTCGTCTCCCATATCGGCGAGGGCCTGAAGGACACGCACAAGAACTGGTGGGAATGCAACACCGGCGTTGCTTATCTCGTCTCGGGCAAGCCCGACTGGCGCACGCGCCGCATGACGATGATCTACGATCTCTCTGATCCCGCCCATCCCGTGAAGATCAGGGATTTCGGGCTCCCCGGTCAGGAGCCGGGTTCAACCGGCGCCGTGCCGACCGAGCTGCACGGTCCGATCTCCGCCGGGCCCGAAGGCAACCGGGTCTATTTCGGTTACGGCACCGACAAGGGCGGCTTCCTGCAAATCGTCGATCGCGACAAGCTCTTGAACGGTCCAAAGGAGCCGACGCCGGAAAACCTGCGCTATCCCGAGATCTCGCGGATGTCGATGTCGGCCTTCAACGGCGCGCACACCACCTTTCCGATGCTGAAAATGCCGATTGCCGAATTCGCCCACGACAGGGATCCGACGCGCGACATCGTCATGATCGTGGATGAGGAAATTGTCAACGAATGCGCCGAGCCGCGGCAGATGGTGTGGTTCGTCGACGTCACGATCGAAGCCACCCCGATGGTGATTTCGAGCTACACGGCCAAGGAAGCGAGCGGCAATTTCTGCGAACGGGGAGGACGCTTCGGTTCGCACTCCTCCAACGAGAGCATGGCGCCGGTTTACTTCAAGAAGATGGCCTTCATCTCCTTCTTTAACGCGGGCGTTCGCGCGCTCGATATCCGCGATCCCTATCACCCGACCGAGGTCGGATACTTCATCCCCTCGATTACGGCGGCGACCGACAAACGTTGTGTCAAGATCGACGGCAAGGACCGCTGCAAGGTCGCGATCCAGACCAACAATGTCGAGACCGACGAGCGCGGCTATATCTACATCGTCGACCGCGCCAACACCGGCATGCACATTCTGGAATTGACCGGAGACGCGCGGAAGATCGCCGGTTTGCCGTAGCGTTCTCACCTCGCCCCGCTTGCGGGGAGAGGGAGAAGGATACAAGTTCGGTCACCACGCGAGACTTACCCATGTCCCTTCAGGTCTACCTCGCCTATATCGCCGCCTGCGTCGCGCTTGCGCTGCTGCCCGGGCCGATCGTGACGCTCGTGATCGCCAACGGCCTGCGCCACGGCACCCGCGCGGCGCTGACCAATATCGCAGGCGTGCAGGCGGCGATGACGATCGTGATCGGCATTGTCGCGGTCGGACTGGCCACGCTGATGGCGACCATGGGCTACTGGTTCGACTGGGTTCGCTTTGCCGGCGCCGCTTATCTGGTCTGGCTCGGTATCAAGCTGATCCGCCAGCCCGTCGAAGGCGTGAAGGCGATAGCGCCGCCGCCGCCGCGCGGCGGGTTCTTTCTGCAAGGCTTTCTGGTCGCGCTGTCTAACCCCAAGCTGTTGGTGTTCTTCGGCGCCTTTATTCCGCAGTTCGTGGACATGAACAGGGATCACCTGCCGCAGGTCGCGCTGCTCGGCGTCACCTTCATGATCGTGGCGGCATTGACCGATGGCGCTTACGCGCTGCTGGCAGGCCGCGTGCGGTCGTTCTTCTCGGCGCGGCGGACGCGGCTGCTGTCGCGCGTCTCCGGTGGCGTCATGATCGGCGGCGGCGTCTGGCTCGCGCTGACGCGGGCGCGATAGCATGATCCGGAAAAGTGGGAACCGGTTTTCCGAATAAGATCATGCGCAGATAAAGATTAAACTGGCAGCAACGCCTGCATGCGCAACTCGGCTTCGATCTCGCCGAAAATATTCGCCAGCCGCTCCGCCCATTCGGCCTCGCCTGATTGATCCGAGATCAGATCCTGACGGATCTCGATGCCGGTATTCATCAGTCCGCGCGCCTCGCCATGCACCGGAATGGTGTAGTCGGTCTCATTGCTCACCGCATAAGGCTCGTTATCGCCGACCACGAGGTCGCCTTGTGCGCGCAAGCCTTTGAGCAGCAGCGGCGGCAGGCGGGTGTCGCTCTGATAGAGCGTGCCGACATGCCAGGGCCGCTTGATGCCGGCATAGACCGGCGTGAAGCTGTGCAGCGACACCAGCACGGTCGGCATGCCCTCACGCAAACGGCGATCGATCACCTCGGTGATGCGGCCATGGTAGGGCTCGAACACCTCGCGCCGTCGCGCCTCCACGGCCTTGCGGGCGAGGCCCTCATTGCCGGGGATGGTGGTGGCCTCGCTCATCAGCGGGATCGAACTCGGCGAGGTAAAGGGGCGGTTGCAGTCGATGACAAGCCGCGAATAGGCTTGCGCGATCAGATGCGCGTCGAGATGCGCCGACAGCGCACGCGCCACGCCGGCGATGCCGATGTCCCAGGCGATATGCCGCGTCAGCTCGCTCGAAGGCAGGCCGAGGTCGCCGAGCTTTTGTGGGATCGCGCGGCCGAAATGATCCGAGGTCAAAAGGAACGGCGAGGGCCCTCGAGGGTTGAACTCCACGACCGGCGCGGCATCCTCGCTGCCAAGGAGTAACGATGTATCGCCGGCGTTCACCAAGACCACCATTTCTTGCCCAAATTGCCTACTCAAGCGGCACAGCCGATCTCGAAAAACCCAGTGATCGGTATAGATTACATCCTACGAACTCATGATAATTGCAATCAACGATGCCGCGCCTGACCATTCACCACAAGACCGTATACCGCTATGCGCGCCCCGTCGCATTCGGCGAGCACCGCATCATGCTGCGGCCGCGCGACGGGCACGATTTGCGTGTCCTGTCCGGCGATCTCAGGATCGAGCCGCAGCCGATGTCGCTGCGCTGGATTCACGACGTGTTCGGCAACAGCGTGGCGATCGCGACCTTCGACGAACGATCCGATCTTCTGAGCTTCACCTGGACCGCGACCGTCGAGCACAATCCGGCGGAAGAATTCGCGCTGACGCCGGACGACCCCGCTTATTTCTATCCGTTCTTCTACGACGAGGAGGAATTTCCGGACCTCCGCGAGTTCATCACGCCGCACTACGGCGATCCGAACGGCGAGTTGTCGGCCTGGGCGCGCAAATTCCTCGATCCGGAAGCGCCGACCCCGACCTTCAAGATTCTGAGCCAGATGACCCACGGCATCCGCGATGCCTTTGCCTATCGCAAGCGGCATGAGCACGGCACCCAGCATCCGCTCGATACGCTGCAAACCGGCTCGGGCACCTGCCGCGATTACGCGCTGCTGATGATCGAGGCGTTGCGGCGGCTCGGCATCGCCGCGCGTTTCGTGTCGGGTTATCTGTCCGTGCCGGCGGACGGGGGCTATCTCGGCGACGGCTCGACGCATGCCTGGGTTCAGGTCTACCTGCCGAGCGCGGGCTGGATCGAGTTCGATCCGACGAACGGCATCGTCGGGACGCGCGATCTCATTCGCGTCGCGGTCGCGCGCGACCCGCGCCAGGCGGTCCCGTTGCATGGCACCTATCTCGGACCCGCCGACGCCTTCATGGGCATGGAGGTCGGCATCCGCGTCGTCTCCGCCGAACAAGTGGTGGAGAGCTGATCATGCAGATCAAGGTCGGATTCGAAATCACCTACACCGCGCCGCTGCCGACGCCGATGGTGATCATGCTGTCGATCCATCCCTCGCGCCGCCATGACATCATTGGCGCCGAGACCATCACCACCGACCCGGATGTCTCGGTGCGCTACTATTACGACTCCTTCGGCAATATCTGCGGCCGGCTGGTCGCGCCGCCCGGCGGCGTCACGCTGCGCGGCGATGCGCTGGTGCGCGATTCCGGATTGCCGGATACGGTCGCACCCGATGCCAAGCAGATGCCGGTCGAGCAATTGCCCGATGACGTGCTGGTCTATCTGATGGCGAGCCGCTACTGCGAGACCGACAAGCTCGTCGATCTCGCCTGGTCGCTGTTCGGCAACATCCAGCCCGGCTGGGAACGGGTGATGGCGATCTGCAACTACGTGCACGACCGCATCACCTTCGGCTATGAGCACGCCCACCACATGAAGTCGGCGTTCGACGCCCACGAGCAGCGCGCCGGTGTGTGCCGCGATTTCGCGCATCTGGCTTTGACGCTGTGCCGCTGCATGGGCATTCCGGCGCGCTATTGCACCGGCTATATGGGCGATATCGGCATTCCGCCCGATCCGGCTCCGATGGATTTCTCCGGCTGGTTCGAGGCCTATCTGTCCGGCCAATGGTACACCTTCGACGCCCGCCATGTCGTGCCGCGCATCGGCCGCATCGTGATGGCGACCGGGCGCGATGCCGCCGACGTCGCGCTGTCCACGAGCTTCGGGCGGATGAACCTCGCCAAATTCTTCGTCGTCAGCGACGAAGTGAAGGCGTGATGTCCGATCTCCTCTTCGTCTACGGCACCTTGATGCGCGGCTATGCGCATCCGATGGCGCGTCTCCTGTCGGCGAATGCCGATTTCCTCGGGCAAGCAAGCTGCCGTGGCCGGCTCTACCAGGTGAAGCATTATCCTGGCCTGGTGCTGTCGGATGATGCGGCTGACCGTGTGTTCGGCGAACTCTATCGCCTGCGCGCCGTGGAGGACTTGCTGCGCGAGTTCGACATGTACGAGGCCTGCGGCGAGGGCTTTCCCGAGCCGACCCAATATGTACGGCGAACGCTTTCCGTCACGTGTGCCGACGGGACGGAGAGCGAGGCGTGGACTTACATTTACAACTGGCCGGTTGCGAATCTCGCCCGCATTGAGTCCGGGCGGTTTTTGTAGGCGTGACTCGTGTCCCGGGCGCATCGCGGCGCCATAAGCGCGTTCACGCGCGTCTTCGACGCGCTATGGTGCCGCCATGCAGAACCGGGACCCACTCTTTCGCTCGCCTTGTCATGGGCCCCGGATCAGCAGCGCAGCACGCCGCAAGTGCGGCGTGCTGCGCGTCATCCGGGGAACGGCCCCAGAAAGCCCCTGTGAATAACGGCTAGAAGGCCGATATTCTTCGTAATTTCGCCCCTACACCCTATATCGATCATCGGTTAGCCCCGACTCAAGACAACCGCGCTAGAATCAGCCGATGCGCTTTACGCCCCAATTTCTTGAAGAGCTGCGCGCCCGGCTTCCGGTTTCGGAAGTCGTGGGAAGGCGCGTGAAGCTGAAGAAGTCGGGACGCGAGTGGCGGGGGCTGTCGCCGTTTCAGCAGGAGAAGACGCCGTCGTTCTTCGTCAATGACCAGAAGCAGGCGTGGTTTGATTTCTCCTCCGGCAAGAACGGCAACATTTTTGACTTCCTGATGCAGACCGAAGGCGTCTCGTTCCCCGAAGCGGTGGAGCGCCTCGCAAACATGGCCGGCCTGCCGCTGCCGGCGGTGACGCCGGATGCGGCGCGTCACGAGGCCCGGCGCAAGACGCTGCACGACGTGATGGACCTCGCCGCGAAATTTTTCGAGGGTACGCTTGCCTCGCGCAACGGCGCCAGGGCGCGCGGCTATCTCGCCGATCGTGCGATTTCGCCCGCGACGCAAGTGCAGTTCCGCCTCGGCTATGCGCTGGGCGACCGCTTCGCGCTGAAGGAGCATCTCGGCGCCCAGGGCATCTCGGTCGAGGACATGATCGAGACGGGTCTTCTGATCGGCGGCGACGATATTCCGGTACCCTATGATCGCTTCCGGGATCGCGTGATGTTTCCGATCACCGACGTCCGGGGCCGCGTGATTGCGTTTGGCGGCCGCGCGCTCGAGAAGGACGTGCCCGCGAAATACTTGAATTCGCCCGAAACCCCTTTGTTTCACAAGGGTGACCAGCTCTACAATCTCAGTTCGGCGCGGCAGGCGGCGCATAACGGCAGTCCGATCGTGGTGGTCGAAGGCTATGTCGACGTGATCGCCATGGTCGGCGTGGGTTATCCGGCAAGCGTCGCGCCCCTTGGCACGGCGCTGACCCAAAACCAGCTCGCACTGCTCTGGAAGATGGCGGATGAGCCGATCCTTTGTTTTGACGGCGACCGCGCCGGACAGAAAGCGGCGTGGCGCGCCGCTGACCTCGCGCTGCCGCATCTTCTCCCCGGAAAAAGCCTGCGCTTTGCACTGTTGCCGGAAGGCCAGGACCCCGACGATCTGGCGCGTGCCGGCGGACGCGCGGCGATCGACGACGTGATCGCAGCCTCGCGCGGATTGGCCGACATGATCTGGTCGCGCGAAATCGAAGGCGGCAATTTCGCCACGCCCGAGCGCCGCGCCGCGCTGGAAAAACGCATCGGCGAAATTTCAAATGGCATCGGCGATGAGGTGGTGCGGCGCTATTATCGCCAGGATCTGGCCGAGCGCCTCGCCCGGATGTTCGCCCCCGAGGCGGCGCGCGGCTCGTATGGTGGCGGACGCCAAGGCAGCGGGAACTATCGCGGCGGGAATTATGGCGGGGGAAGCTACAGCGAATCAGCTGGGCGTTTTGCCCCGCGCGGGGGTCAAAAACCCGGCCGGTTCGATAACCGGAGCGGCCGTCCACAGGGTTCTGGCGGCTTGCTTCGCGGCCCCTATCAGGCCGCCAGTTCCCAGCTCGCGGCAAGCCCGATCATGCGCGGCCAGCGCAGCGCCATGTCCCGCCGGGAGACGCTGATCCTGCAATGCCTGATCAACCATCCCTGGATTTTGCACGGTCATCTGGAGGAGGTCGCAGCGCTCGAACTTGCCCACCCCGAGGCCCACAAACTCCGCGCCGGCATCATCGCGGCCTTTGCCAACGATCATCACCATTCGCCCGACACCGCCGAGCAAACCGAAAAGATGCGGGCCGATCTGGCGGCAGCCGGATTTTCGCAAGTTCTTCAAAGGGTTGAAAGCGGGATCACGACCGGGGCGGTGTGGGGCGCCCGGGTCGGCGTAGCCCAAGAGGACGTTCTTTCCACCTGGCATCAGCTCGTCGCCTTGCATCGCCAATACCACTCCTTACTTAGGGAATTGAAGGACGCCGAGCTCGCTTTGGGCGAGGACGCCACCGAGGCCAGTATGGCCTGGCTGCGCGATATCAAGGCCCGGCTGTCCGAGGTCGATGGCACGGAAGCCATCATCGAGGGATTTGGCGAACTATCCGGCCGGTTCCAGCGTAGCGTTTGAGGAACAAATTTGTGCGGACGGCTTTCGCCGGAACCGCAAAAAAACTCGCCAAACCCGTGATTTGGCGGCAAAAACAGGGTTAAGCAACGCTTAATGGCTTTGAGGCATTTAAGGGTGCAGCGGGCCGCCGGTTCTTTATCGAAGAGAGGCGTTTGAAAATTAACGGCAACGCGCTCTGTACGAGAATCCGGCTATCCGCGATTTCCGCAATTTGCATATAAGCCATTGTGAGGAATCCGGCGAAAGTGACGGGGGGTGGCGAGATTTTTACGCCGCCCTTTCGTGTCATGAGAGTGAGTTGAAGTTTTTTACGCTTCGAGATGGGCAAACGCCCCGCGATCGAAGCGCGGTTGGGAGCAATGAATGGCCAGCAAGGCAAAGACGGTCCAGCTGAAGGACAAGGAAAAGGACGACAAGGCAGCCGACGCACCTGAAAAGGATTTGCCCGACGCGCCTTCGCCGTTGCTCGACCTGTCGGATGCCGCGGTCAAGAAGATGATCAAGCAGGCCAAGAAGCGCGGCTTCGTGACCTTCGATCAGCTCAACGAAGTGCTGCCCTCCGACACCACCTCGCCCGAGCAGATCGAGGACATCATGTCGATGCTCTCCGACATGGGTATCAACGTCACCGAAGCCGAAGACGACGCCGAGGAAGACAAGCAGGAAGAAGCCGAGGACGATACCGACAACGAACTCGTCGAGGTCACGCAGAAGGCCGTCACCGAGGTCAAGAAATCCGAACCGGGCGAACGCACCGACGATCCCGTGCGCATGTACCTGCGCGAGATGGGTACGGTGGAATTGCTGTCGCGCGAGGGCGAAATCGCGATCGCCAAGCGCATCGAGGCCGGCCGCGAGGCGATGATCGCTGGTCTCTGCGAAAGCCCGCTCACCTTCCAGGCCATCATCATCTGGCGCGACGAACTCAACGAAGGCAAGATCTTCCTTCGCGACATCATCGACCTCGAGGCCACCTATGCCGGCCCCGACGCCAAGAACAACATGAATCCGGCGATGATCGGCGCTGCTGTCGGTGCCGAGGGCGCGCCCGCCGCCGAAGGCGCGGCCGTCAACGGTAACGGCCATGGTCACGGTAGTAATGGCAACGGCTCGGCGGCAATGCCCGCAGCGGTCGCCCCTCCGGCGGCGCCGCCGTCGCCCACCCCGTTCCGTCCGCAGCCGGCCGCCGGCGATGCGGAAGATGGCGAGAAGGACCCCGCAGAGGCCGCAGCCGAATCCGATCTCGACGACGACGAGTTCGAAAACCAGATGTCGCTCGCCGCAATCGAGGCCGAGCTGAAGCCGAAGGTGGTCGAAACCTTCGACAAGATCGCCGACAACTACAAGAAGCTGCGGCGGTTGCAGGAGCAGGACATCTCCAACCAGCTCCAGAACGAGACGCTATCGCCGGCGCAGGAGCGCAAATACAAGAAGCTGAAGGACGAGATCATCGTCGAGGTGAAGTCGCTGCGCCTCAACCAGGCCCGCATCGATTCCCTCGTCGAGCAGCTTTACGACATCAACAAGAAGCTGGTCTCGTTCGAGGGGCGTTTGCTTCGCCTTGGCGACAGCCACGGCGTGGCACGCGAGGATTTCCTGCGCAATTATCAAGGCTCGGAGCTCGATCCGCGCTGGCTCAATCGTGTTTCGAAACTCTCCGCCAAGGGCTGGAAGAATTTCGTCCATCACGAAAAGGACCGCATCAAGGAACTGCGCGGCGAGATTCAGCAGCTCGCGGCCCTGACCGGACTTGAGATCGGCGAATTCCGCAAGATCGTGCACGGCGTGCAGAAGGGCGAGCGCGAGGCGCGCCAGGCGAAAAAGGAAATGGTGGAGGCGAATTTGCGCCTCGTGATTTCGATTGCGAAAAAATACACCAACCGCGGTCTGCAATTCCTCGACCTGATCCAGGAAGGCAACATCGGGTTGATGAAGGCGGTTGATAAATTTGAATACCGCAGGGGTTACAAGTTCTCGACCTATGCGACGTGGTGGATCCGGCAGGCGATCACGCGAAGCATCGCCGACCAGGCGCGCACCATCCGCATTCCCGTGCACATGATCGAGACCATCAACAAGATCGTGCGCACCTCGCGCCAGATGCTCAACGAAATCGGCCGCGAGCCGACCCCGGAAGAGCTTGCCGAAAAGCTCGGCATGCCGCTTGAAAAAGTGCGCAAGGTTCTCAAGATTGCCAAGGAACCGCTCTCGCTCGAAACGCCGGTCGGTGACGAAGAGGATTCGCACCTCGGCGATTTCATCGAGGACAAGAACGCGATCCTCCCCATTGACGCGGCGATCCAGTCCAACCTGCGCGAGACCACGACGCGGGTGCTGGCCTCGCTCACGCCGCGCGA
Organism: uncultured Alphaproteobacteria bacterium; assembly: GCA_963770515.1. GTDB lineage: Bacteria > Pseudomonadota > Alphaproteobacteria > Rhizobiales > Xanthobacteraceae > Bradyrhizobium. The sequence goes on along the minus strand of CAVYPW010000009.1, from coordinate 49,650 downwards.
GGAACGCGTGCTGCGCATGCGCTTTGGCATCGGCATGAACACCGACCACACGCTGGAAGAAGTCGGCCAGCAGTTCTCGGTGACGAGAGAGCGCATCCGCCAGATCGAGGCAAAGGCTTTGAGGAAACTCAAACACCCCTCGCGTAGCCGCAAGCTTCGTTCGTTCCTCGACAATTGACCAAGCCATGCCCTCGGGCACCTGTCCCCGACCTGATCGGGGATGACCCGAGGGTGAAGCATCCGAGCCGAAGCCGGAAGCTGCGGTCGTTCCTCGATAACTAACTCAGGCGTCATGGCCGGGCGTGTCCCGGCCATCTATGTTTTTGAGAACGGCGGGCGAAAAAGCCCGCCGTTTTTGTGAATATGATTGATGGAAGCACGCTGAATTTTGCGGATCGTAGACGCAACTACGCGAACAGATCACTCGCAGTTTCGTCGAAATCGACATGGCTCATTCCCAAGAATCTTTTTTGATCGGGTGTAATGTTTACAAGAGCCCGGTCACCAAAAAGTTCTAGGAAGATATCGCGGATAATCCGACTCGATGCAGCGCGAAGAGAAGAATCCAATGACAGGTAGTTGTACGTACCTTTATAGCTTGAAAGATATGCGGCAATAGAATTCCAAAGTTCAACAACCGTTTCTTGAAAATTGCTGTCCGTATTCAATCTTGCTTTCAGCGTATATTCGTCTTCTAACCTTTTGACGATTTTTTGAATTTGCTTTTTCGGGACACGTCGAACGGCTCGATTATCCGAACCAACCCGAACGATCTCCAGACCAAGAAAACCGATAGGATCGCTCGGTCCGAGTAGCTGAGTTTTGGAATCGTCACCTAATCCCGGAACCGTTAGTTTGATTTGAGCTAATGCGTCGCTGATAAATCGGTGGCCTTCTTGTGCTTCGTGCTTTGTTCTAAAAAAGACCGCGATATCGTCTGCATAGCGAACCATTTTCAGTTCATGGCGCTCAATACGGTTATCGAATTCGGACAACACAAGATTGGCAAGTATCGGTGATAGCGGCATTCCCTGTCGTATTCCGGTCCCAATCTCGATTCCAGCTTTCTGAATTTTCGACCGGTTCGAAATCGCGGGCTTTATTTCACAATCAATGAATTTCGAAATGACAGGCACTAGGCTATGACGGCCAAGTCCGCCTCTTGGTATTACGCACCATGGACATCGACACCTCCGTTGTTCTGCTGTGCCACCAGATGTTCAAAGACGCATCTGCTGGGTCTTGGAGCTTTGCAGCTGCCACGCTTTCGCGCGACACGCTCGGCTCCTGACAGATCACCGTCGTGAGGTCGCTTTAGGAAAAGAAGCGATTGCCAACCACTCCTAGATACGGTTCGCCTCGAGTTGCACAAGAGTTGTAAAAGGATATCAAGAGGAAAAAGAGTCTCGGTGCAGTGCACGCCTCCTCATCCCGTATACGTCCCAAACCTCCCGCGCACATAGGCGTGCGACACCGCCTTCATCAATTCTTCGACTTCGGTTTCAAGAAAGCTGTTCGCGACGATCAGTGCGCCGATGGTCGCGCGCAGGTCGCCGTCGCAGGCGGCAATCGCCTGATCGATCGCGGCGTCCAGTTCGCTAGCGTCTTCTTCGCTCAGCAGAGATTCCGAAGACATGACGCTGGTTCCGTTTGATCGATCGGCTTCGATGTTCTTATTTTGTTCTATCGGAGTCAAGCCGTCGTTTTAGGCCGCCGCTCTCTCGCTTGAATGATGCGGTGCTGGATCGTTTCGTGGAGCCTGTCATCGGGCGCGCATTCGCGCGACCCGTTGGCTCGCGATGACGACTGAAATTTATCGAAGGATTTGCGAGATTACTTCTTCTTCGCGCCGACCCGGCTGAGGCTCTTGATCTCGAGCGCAGGCCGGCCGGATTTCTCGGCGATTTCGCGGTCCTGCTCGTGAATGAACGCCCGCGCGGGCTCGTCACCATCCAGCCCGCCGAGAAGTTCGGAAGGCACGCGGCGGTTGGAGCGGACGGAGTTGTCCTCATAGACGACATTGAAAAAGGCAAATTCGCCTTTGGGATTGGTGCCGGGTTTTTTGGGCATGCGCGGCTTTTATCGATACGGACGCCGCTGTCAAATGAAATAGCGCCAATTCGCGGGCGCGGCGTCAGGTGATTTGCCCGTCGGGCAATTTTCCGAAAACCCTGTCCAGCCCCCACGTGAAAAATATTCGGCTTGTCCCGTCGGGCAAATCAAATCCACAAGCTCGCCCGTCCCGCGCTCCTCAAGAGGGGCGCTTCGCGATCGTCACGAACGTTGGGCGCGGGATGCGATGGACGCCTTGACCGCATGAGACGAGCGCGGCCTGGGCGGACGGCAAAGCCGTGTGGTCCTGACGCCCCGATGCTGGCGTTCAACCTGGTGACGATGCTTGCGCATCGCACCGGGGATGGTGACAACAAAGCCCGGTCACCAAGGAGAGCACGAAGGAAACCGTTAAAACCATTTCGCGGGGAATGCCGGGTTCCACTTCTCCGGCGTGACCATGGTGACTAACTCGTGAGCTTTCGCATGCACGCCTCGAGCGTAATCCTTTTTTGCGTGATCCACTTGCCGGGATTGCCGTCCGGGATCGGCACAAAGGCCGTCGCCTGATGGGGTTCGTGGAGGATAGGTCGGCCAATCTGCGGTGGGCGTGATCGCATCTTGAGATGGCGTCGACGACTTGCGTGGCGGCCTGACCTGATCCATCGTCCCGGCAGGGACCTCGCTTCGGGAAGGCCAGAGTCGAGAGAAAGCCGCCAGCGATCTTGTTGTGCCTGGCCCAGTTCCGGCATTGCCGCGATCAGCGCGGCGGAGGTGTTGCGGCGATGTGCATGCGACGCACGATGATCTCGGCGAGTTCGGCAAGCCGCGAGCATCCCTTGATTGGTTTGGTTAGTATGATGTGGGCAGCCTCATAGAGCGCGGCCCGAACCGTGGTATCGCCGATCTTGCTTGATCCGCCCGGAGCCGGTCGATCTCGCCGGATTGGTATTTCTGTTTGGTGTCAGCCCGAACAGCGGTCCTGCCCGCTTTGACGATCGAAACCGCGCCGGGTCGTCGATCGCAGACCATAGGTCACGCCATTGTCCTACCCCCGGTGTCGACATCAACAGCCTGGCGTTTGCATTCGAATGCGACATCGCACGCACCCTTCTCAAACGCGTTGAACTCACCCAGTAACACGGCGCGCACCGAGAGCAGGGCCTCGCCGACCGTCTTAGGTTCGGGGACCCGACAACTCCCTGATCCGCCGGCAATTCGTCCGCGTTGTCTTGCCGACCTTCAACCCAAAGCCACGCAAGATCCCGCGCAGGCTGTTCTCGATATCAATAAGTTTGCTCTGCACCAGCTTGCGCGCCGTCAGTATGGCCCGCACCTCCTGTGCAGCCATCGACTTGCAGTGCACCGGCCGGAACCAGCCAAGCCGCATCAATTGCGCGATCCCTCGGGCGTCATTGCGGTCCGACTTCACCGGCATCGCCTTGAACGCATCACGCACGTGCCGCGTCTCCAAAAGCTCGACCGCAAGCCCGGCCTGCTTCATTGCCATATAAAGCCATTGCGACAGCGGCCCCGCCTCCAGCCCGATCCGCCCAAGCCCAAAGCCCAGAGAGCCGAGCCAGCCAATCAATGCCGCCGGCTCGCTCGCGACCTTCGTCTCGCGAATGATCTTGCCACTCCCGTCCACCACACACACGCTTGAGCATTCCAATGACACGTCGATTCCGGCATAATGCTCCATGGTCGTCTCTCCTCGATGCTTGGAGCGAGGCCAATCCTCGACTTCGTCACACCATCATGTGAGGGACGACCACCCAAAGGGCCAAGAGGCCCGTTACCCCATCTGCGGGTGCGCTGCGGGTGCGCTGATGCGCCCGGCATTCCCTGCGCCCTCTCTTCGAGTTGCAGATTTCTGCACAAAAACCCGGGCAAAACCCCTGCCGCGGGAAGGGTCGATTTATGGCATTTCGAGCGTGGAGGCACACTACAAGGATACGCGTTACACCCCATGCCGCGCGATCAGCTGATTGGCGACATCATCGAGGCTGTTGCCGACAATGTGCGGCTGCGGGCCGACGCCAAGCACGTCGTTGCCAGGACGCTTGATCAGCGCGGCTTCCCATCCCGCTGCGACCGCACCCAGCGTATCCCAGGTGTGGCAGGCGATCAGGCACATGTCGGAGGGTTTGGTGCCGAGTTCTTTCTCGACATGGCCATAGGCCTCGCGCGACGGCTTGTGGTGTTTGACGCCATCGGCGCTGAAGCGGCGCTCGAACAGATCGACGATGCCGCCATGCGTCAGCTGGCGCGTCTGCACTTCCAGCAGATTGTCGGTCAGCGTGAACAGGCGGAAGCCTGCGCTCCGCAATTTACGCAGCGCCGCGGGCACTTCGGCATGCGGCGGCATGGTCGAGAATTTGTCGGTCAATTCCTTTTTGTCGGCATCGGTGATCTTGATGCCGCTGACATCGGCCATCATCTTCATCACCGCGCCGCCGATATCGGTGAACGGCACGTAGCAGCCGGCGACCGTGAGTGCAGCGGAATACATGATCAGGTTGGCGAACCAGAGCCGCATCGCGCCTCTGTCGCCGAAGATGCGCTGAAAGATCGGATCCATCGTTTCCAGATCGAGCAGCGTTTCGTTCACGTCGAAAACGATCAGGGGCAGTTTGGCCATGGGGACAGGTCTCCTTCTAGTTGCCTGGTTGCTTCCTTTGGGGATGGTTCGGGTTGGCCCTCAGCCCTTGTTTCTCAGCCTCTCGCGATGAGCCGCCTGCTTGGCGCGATTGCCGCAGATCGCCATGCTGCACCAGCGCCGCGCGCGCCTTGCCGTGTGGTCGGCAAACAGCAGCGTGCAGCTACTTCCTTCGCACGCCTTCACGTCCGAAAAATTCTCCTCGCAGACAAATTGCGCGAGCCTTTCGCCAATCAGCAGCAGCAGCGATTCCGGCGAGCGCCAGCGGCGCGTTTGATGCAATTCCAGGTGATCGCCGGTCTCGTCATGATGCCGATGGATCTGGCTGAACGCTTCGTCGCGCGCGAGCAACTTGTTCAGGGGATCGAGCTCGCGCAACGCGTTGGGCGACAGCCGCTTGCCCATGTGCTTGCGGACGAAGCTGCGGCACCACTCGCGCAATTCCCTGGCTTGATTGGCGACCTGATCGAGTTCGCTCCGCGCCGCACGCGCCTTGATGTCCTTCAGCACCGCAGGCGGGACGTAGTCGGCCTGGCCCAGCCAGTCCAACAGCCCTTCGCCATCCGCGATCCAGTCGACAGGCGTATCCACCGGCGTTGCGACCGAGTTGAGGAAATCGAGGCCGCGGGAGTCGGCGATGAAGATGGCGGGAGGGTGATGGCTCATCGGCAAAAACGTTTCCCTTGATGTCTGACGGGGTGCGGAAAATCTCTCAGAACGTAACCTGAAAAAATCAGTTGACCAGTTACTAGCTCGATGGTAGTAACCTGTCAAATACTATTTAATAGGTTACTAACAACAAGGGAGCACGAAAATGGCAACCGGGAATGTGAACGTGGTGCTGGCGCACGGCGCCTGGGCGGATGGATCGAGCTGGGCACGGGTGATCGCAGCGCTCAAATCGGAAGGCGTGAATGTGGTGGCGGCGCCTTTACCCCTGACCTCGCTCGCGGACGACGTCGCCGCCCTTGATCGCTCGCTCGCGCGCGTTGATGGACCGGTGGTTCTGGTCGGGCACGCCTATGCCGGCGCGGTGATTGGCGAAACCAAATCGAAACAGGTGAAGGCGCTGGTTTATGTGACGGCGCTCGCGCCCGACGAGGGCGAAAAAGTTGCTGACGTGTTTTATCGCGTCGCGCCGCACCCGTTGGCGCCGAAGCTTGCGCCCGATGCTGACGGTCTGATCTGGCTGCCTGACGAAGCTTTCAAGAGCGCGTTCGCGCAGGATGCGGGTGCGGACGATCTCGCGGTGCTCTCGGCCGTCCAGCGGCCGATTTCGCCGGCCGCCATCACGGTGCCGGTGGGGCGTCCGCTCTGGAAGGACGTGCCGAGCTGGTTCCTGGTCGCGGAAGAAGACCGCATGATTTTGCCAGAGACGCAGCGTTTCATGGCCGGGCGGATGAAGGCGAAGGTGAGGGCGCACACGGTCGATCACGCCCCGATCGTCACCGCGCCACATGTCGTCGTCGAGATCATCCGCGAAGCGATCCGCAGCGTGGCCGATTGAACCTCTCACGAGCAAGGAGAAAATCCATGTCAGTAGCCGCATACAAGACCGCCGATGTCGACGGCTTCAAGGTGTTCTATCGGGAGGCAGGCCGCAAAGCAGCGCCAAAGCTTCTGCTGCTTCACGGCTTCCCGACCTCAGGTCATATGTTCCGCGATCTGATTCCGCTTTTGAGCGATGATTTCCATATCGTCGCGCCGGATCTGCCGGGCTTCGGCCAGTCCGACATGCCGTCGCGGGACGCGTTCAAATATACGTTCGATCACATCGCCGATGTCATCGAGCGTTTTACCGAAGTGATCGGCTTCGATCGCTTTGCGGTCTATGTGTTCGATTACGGCGCGCCGACCGGCTTCCGGCTGGCGATGCGGCATCCGGAGCGGATCACCGCGATCATTTCGCAGAACGGGAATGCCTATGAAGAAGGTTTGAGCGAAGGCTGGAATCCGATCCGCGCCTATTGGCAGGATCCGTCTGCCGAAAATCGAAAGGCGTTACGCGCCTTCCTCGCGCCGGAAACGACGCGCTGGCAATATACCCACGGCGTCACCGACGAGACAGCGGTATCGCCGGACGGCTATAGCCTCGACAACTTCTATCTCGCCCGTCCGGGTGCGGACGAAATACAGCTCGATCTGTTTGGCGACTACAAGAGCAACATCGCGCTCTATCCGGCCTTTCAGGACTATTTCCGCAAACACAAGCCGCCGTTTCTCGCGGTGTGGGGCAAGAACGATCCGTTCTTCCTGCCGCCGGGCGCCGAAGCGTTCAAGCGCGACATTCCGAATGCCGTCGTGCGCTTCTTCGATACCGGCCATTTCGCGCTGGAAACCCATGCCAGCGAGATCGGGAAGGCGATACAAGAGTTTCTGAAACGCTAAGACACAGGGCCGAGCGGTATCGGGGCAAGCGGCGGGCGAAGACCCGCCGTTGTCGTTGTTGCGTCATCGCAAATACATCTGGAACCGCCTAGACCGCAGCGCATGTTCCGCTAAGCTGATCGGGGCAGAGATCACACAAGGCCGGGAATTTTACTGATGACGAACTGCAAAGGATTGACCGCCGCTTTCTCCACGCTGGCGATGCTCGCCTGTTTGAACTCGCAAGCGCTTGCCGCCCAATGCGGCAACGGACCCGGCGCCTTCGAGGCCTGGAAACAGCAATTCGCAGGCGAGGCCCGTGCCAAGGGTGTTGGCGGCGCCGGCATCGCGGCCTTGCAGCAGACGACGTATGCGAGCGCGACGATCGCGGCCGATCGCAGCCTGCACAGTTTCAAGCTTTCGCTCGACCAGTTTCTCGCCAAGCGCGGCGCGCCGGCCATCGTGTCGCGCGGCCGCGCCATGAAGCAGAGGAATGCGGCGCTGTTCGCCTCGATCGAGCAGCGCTACGGCGTGCCGGCCGGGCCGCTGATCGCGATCTGGGGCATGGAGACCGGGTTCGGCAGCCAGCACGGCAACCAGAATATGCTGTCCTCGATTGCAACGCTTGCCTATGACTGCCGGCGGCCGGAATATTTCACCGACCAGCTTTACGCGGCGCTGAAGCTGATCGATCGCGGCACGCTGTCGGGAAGCCAGCGCGGCTCCATGCATGGTGAGATCGGCCAGACGCAGTTTTTGCCCAAGACGATGCTGGAATATGGCGTCGGCAATCTCGAAAGCGCCTCCGGCGCGCTGTCCTCGACCGCCAATTTCCTCAAAGCCCATGGCTGGCGCGCGGGCGCCGGCTACCAGCCGGGCGAACCGAACTTCGCGGCGATCGAGGAATGGAATGCGGCCCAAGTCTATCAGAAAGCGATCGCCTTGATGGGCCGGCAGATCGACGGCGGGGAGTGAGGGGCTGATACCGCAAACCTCATGGTGAGGAGGCGCCAACGGGGCCGCGTCAAGCGCGGCCCGATGACAGGCTCCGCGCCGTGTCGAACCGTCAGGCCGTCGTGGCCATCCTTCGAGACGCCGCTATGGCGGCTCCTCAGGATGAGGCCGGTTCGTTTTGTCGGTCTCTCATGCCATGATCGGCTAAATGATTTTAAGGATTCCCATGCACCGACTTCGCCTGTTCATTTGCCTCAGTGCATTCATCGCCTCCTCCCCCGCGTTTGCTGCCCACTGCGGCGGCGATTTCAACACCTTCGTGCAGAATATATCGGCGGAAGCCGCCAGCGCCGGCATCTCGCAGTCGACGATCGCGCAGGCGCTCGGTGGCGTGCAGCAGGATTTTGGCGTCCTCGCCTTCGATCGCCGCCAGCGCGGCACCTTCACCAAGACCTTCGAGCAATATGTATCGACCCGCGTCGGAAGCGGCCGCATCAATGGCGGCCGGGCGATGCTGCGACGCTACGCGGATATTCTGTCGAGCATCGAGGCCAAATACGGCGTGCCGCGGCAGATTCTCGTTGCGATCTGGGGACTGGAAAGCGATTTCGGCAAGGGCGACATGGGCAAACTGCCGGTGTTTCGCGTGCTCGCGACCATGTCTCATGATTGCCGCCGCACCGAACTGTTCCAGGGCGAACTGTTAGCTGCGCTGCAAATCCTGCAACGCGGCGATCTGCCGTTACGCGAGATGATCGGCGCCTATGCCGGCGAGATCGGGCAGACCCAATTCCTGCCGTCGTCCTACATCAAATACGGCGTCGATTTCGACGGCGACGGCCGCGTCGATCTGCGCCACAGCGTCGCCGACGTGCTTGCCTCTACCGCCAATCTCCTGCACACCAACGGCTTCAAGATGGGCGCGCCTTACGGCGAAGGCTCGGCGAATTTCGAGGCGATGCGCGAGTGGAACGCCGTGATCTACCGCAAGACCATCGCCTATTTTGCCGATCAGCTGGTGGGAAGGTGAAGCACAGCGACTGCTTAAGGAGTGGACCGTCATTCCGGGGCGGCCCGTTAGGGCTGAGCCCGGAATCTATTTCTCCCAGCATTCCGGTGGCGCGATGGATTCTGGGTTCTCGCTTCGCGAGCCCCGGAATGACAGTGAATAGATCTCAGTTACTTCCCCCGCTTCGCGGCCTTCTCGATCCGCTTCGCCATCACGTTCCAGTAAGTGGCGGGGCGGAAGCGTTGCAGGAGGTCCATGAAGCGGGCGTCGCCGCCGATCAGGATGCGCGGCTCGTTCTTCTCGATACCCCTGATGATCCTAAGCGCCGCATCCTTCGCCGAAGTCCGGGCGATGGCGTCGAACCGCTCGATCGACTGCGCCCGCCGCTCGTTGTCGGTGACGCCGGTGCCGGCGCGCGAATTGCGCACGATGTTGGTCTTGATGCCGCCGGGGTGCACAACGGAAAGCCGAACCGGGCTTTTCGCCATCTGCAATTCGTGGCGGAGCGCTTCCGAAAAACCGCGGACGGCGAATTTCGCCGCCGCATAAGCGGTCTGCCCGGGCGGGGCGACGATGCCGAAAATCGAGGAGAGGTTGACGATGTGGGAGGCCGGCTGGCCGGCGAGATGCGGCAGGAAGGCGCGCGTCGCATGGACCGCGCCCCAGAAATTGATGTTGAACAGCCACTCCATCTGCGCCTGGTCGATCTCGTGAAACTGGCCGAGCAACGCGACGCCGGCATTGTTGATGACAATGTTCAGTGCCGGGTGGGCCGCGATCGCCTCGCGCGCAAAGGCTGTTACCGCCTCGCTATCGCCGATATCGACCCGATGAAGGCTGACTTTTCGCGGGGAAGTTTTGACGATTTCGGCGGCGACCGTTTGCAGCCCGGCCTCGTCGCGATCGGCAAGCGCCAGATCGGCCCCGCGCGCGGCAAGCTCGATCGCCAGCGCCCGGCCGATGCCGCTTGCAGCACCCGTGACGGCCACGGTCGCTCCGGGGATCGCGGTCATCAGGGAGTCCTCCGGCAAATGAACTCCGCCACTGAAAGCGGATCGCCCTAGTGTCCCGGTTCTGACATTCGTATCACGTCGCAGCGGGCACTTTTACGAATGTCAGAACCAAAGGGACACTAGCAAATATATGATTCTAGTGTGGCTTTGACTTCTGACGTTCCTTCGAAGAACCCGCGGCGAAATTGAAAGGAACGTCAGATTCGCCACACTAGCGGGATCAAGGGAAATCGAAAGCCGGAATCAAAAGGGAAAGAATCAAAAGGGCTGGAATAAAAAAGGCGAGCTTCGGGCCCGCCGCATCATCATCATTCGAACTGGTGCCCGGGCAGAGCGAGGCTCCACCCGGGCTTTCGAAGCTACTTCTTCTTCGACTTCTTGGCCTTTTTCGCCTTCTTTGCCTTCTTCGCTTTCTTAGCCATAGCATCCTCATTTGAGTTAATGGATTGAAACGCGACACGAGGCATGCTCGGCGGAGGGCCAGCCTCGCAATATCCTCGAAATGTAATCGAGCAGATTCGCGAGCGTCTGCCCCGTGTTGTCACGCTTGTGTCATCACGTTATCCACAGAAGTTACGCTTTTTGGCGTGTTTTCCGCGCGAAGCTTTCGCTTCGCGCGTTCGGATCGCCTCACACGATCGAACAGGCGGTCGCGGCAACGCGTCTCACCGTGGTGACTCCGGGGTTAACGCCGCGCTATCCGGCAACCACCGCGGTGTCGTGAATCGTCTTCAGCATTTCACAACCACACCGCGGATTTGGTTCCCAGGGTGAGACTCCGTTAAGCGCCGCGGTTGCATGTTATGCCGCAAGACTACGGGGATAGTTGTTGGCTGGGCGGTTTGAAAACGGGGAGACAGGGCGATGGGCGCTCTGAACCTTAAATGTTGAACGTTCCGACGCTCTGGACGGCGTTCATCTTCAATTTTGTCGCGCTGGGTCTGATCTGGGCATACATCCTGCACAGCTATCCGAGCCTCGAGGCGGCGCGCTTCTGGACCGGCTCGGCATTCGCCGCGGTCGCCGGCGGCCTGTTGGCGATGGCGGCGACGGTCATGGAGTTGATGGTTCCGTTGATATTCGGCGCCACCTCAGCGGTCCTCGCCACCTGCCTTTTGGTGATGGGTGTCCGGCGCTTTTACGGCGAGTCGGTACTCTGGCGGCAAACGGTGGCGATCACGGCGCTGACATTTTGCGGGCTTTTGGCCTTCAGGTTCGGCTACGACAGCGCGACAGTCCGTATCCTGATCTATTCCGTGGCGCTGATGCTGCCATTGGCACTCTCGCTCAAATCGCTGCTGCCGAAGCGGGACGGGCGCGTCAATGCGGGCGCGCGGCTCGCGAGCTCCGTCATGATCGTGATCATTGCCGTCTGTGCGCTGCGTGGGGTGAGCAAGCTGCTCCACGCCGGCGGCGACTTCAACTTCCTTCATTTCAATGCGCCGCAATCGGTCCTGGTCCTGGCGCTGATCTTCCTGACCATGGTCTGCAACTTCGGCTTCCTGCTGATGGCGATGGACCGGCTGCGCAACGAGGTCGCGGATCTGGCGCTGATGGATGATCTCACCGGCGTCGGCAACCGCCGGCAATTGCTGCAACGCCTGACCGAGGAATGCGCGAGGTCGGACCGCAGCGGTCAGCCTTTTGCGCTGCTGGTGGTCGATCTCGACAACTTCAAGACCATCAACGACACCCACGGCCATGCCGCGGGCGACGCCTGCCTGCAACATTTCACGCTGATGGCGCAGACGCGGCTGCGGCCGGGCGATCTGTTGGCGCGCACCGGCGGCGACGAATTCTGCATCATGTTGCCGGCCTCGACGCTGCGTGAGGGCGCCGCGATCGCGCGTCGCATCGTGGATGTGTGCCGCGAGGATGCCGCCGGTTGCGTCGGCAACGAGGTCCCGCTCTCGGTCTCGATCGGGGTGGCGCAATGGACGGGGGATATCGGGGTCTTGCCGGACCGGCTGATCGCGGCCGCCGACCACGCGCTCTATGTCGCCAAGAAAGAGGGCCGGAACCGCTTTTCGGTCTACGACCTGTCGCCGCCGCTGGCGCCCGAACTGGACACCACTCAGCCACAGCCGTTGCGCCGCCACGCCTGATACGGCTTTACAGGCGAAGTTCGCGGGCTTGATCTGCGCAAGGTCACGCGCATAGTGCGAGGCATGGCTTTTCGTTTTCTCCTGATCGCAATCTGCGCGCTGATGCTCTCGGCACAGGCTCTGGCCGAGGGGCCCTCGATCGAGGCGATCGCGCGCTCGTCCGGCACGCCGGAAATTCCCGGCCTGAAGATGGTCTGGCTCGCGCCGTGGGGCGAAGTGGCTCACGCCCATCCCTGGCGCAACATCATCGTGCATCAGACCGAGGGGCCGGCAGGCTCGGCGCGCGGCGGCGCGCAAGAGCAGGCGAAAAATCCGACGCGCCGCGGCGTCATGGTGTGGGTCGAGACCGATGGCACGGTCTACTGGGCGGTGGCGGACAATCTCGTCCCCACCCACACCGACGGCGCCGACCGCAACGACAACAAATACATCGACAATGCGAAGACCTATCACCAGGTCAACAAGGACACTTCCATCGGGGTGGAGTTCGCCGGCAATTATCCCGACGTCACGCGAGGCGCGACCGAAGCGCAAATCGCGGCCTGGCGGGTTCTGGTGAAGGTATTGCGCGCGCGTTATCGGATTCCGCTCGACCACGTCTATGCGCACAACTGGATCGACTTCAAGGATGCGCGCTACTGCGAAGGCTGTGCGCTGGCGACGCTGGCGCGCGAGTGGGGGGAGTAGCTAATCCCATCCCGGGTCGTCCCGGGGACCCGTCTCCGCCAAGGCTTCGCCGGGCCCAGGTTCAACACAATGTCGGCCCACTGTTCGTGGCGTAATGGACGAAGCAACGGCAAGGCTTAAGGCGGAGGACTTGCAATGGCGGCATCGAATATCTGGCTGGTCGCCTCGGACCATCGTCATTCATTTCGGCTCCGCGGCATCGGGGTCTTGCGGCTGTTGCCGGCCATGGCGCTGTTGCTCTCTGCTGTGGTTTCGTCGGCCGCGGAGGAGCCAAGCAAGCCGTTCCTGGAAAAGAACAGCTTTTATTTGTCGTCCGCCGGTTTTCGGATCCAGTTCGCCAACGATCCCGCTGGGCAAAAAGCGCTGCGCGCGCTGCCCGCGCACCGCTTCGTCACAAATGGAGTCGGCGACGCCGTGCGTTACCTTTATGCGGAGCCGCAGCATTGCGTCTGCATCTTCGTTGGCACCCAACAGGCCTATGACCGCTACCGCGATCTTCTCAGCCGGCCGCTGAAGCCGGCCGACAATGTGCCTGCCGATTACAGGACCCAGTCCGGCATATTGTTGAGTAACCAGCCCCTGCGGCAGAGCACGCGCGGCGATCCCACCACGCTGTCGGATTATCTCAGCACCCTTCGTTGAGATAATCCTCGATTCATCGAGAGGGCCCACGCAAATAAAAGGCCGGCGCTGCCGCCGGCCTTCTCTTTCTGCGTCAGACCGGCTGCGCCATCCAGCGCAGGAAGCGGCGGATCAGGCCAAGGTTACCTCGACCAAGGCTACCTCGACCAAGGTCGCCTCGATGAAGGCTGCCTCGACCAACGCGACCCCGGCGCAGTTTCAACAGCGGACGAACGTTTTCCTCGGCGGTGCAGAGCTTGAGGAAATAGTCCAGGAACACCATGTCGTTCGGCTCGGTGAGGGTGAAATGCTCCCCGTCGATGAACACGGTGTAGTCGTAAAAGAACGTGCCGACGACATGACGCGTCGACGGCGAGGCGGAATCCTTCGAGATCACGAATTTCGAGGGCTCTAACCCGTGCGCGATCATCGCCTTTTCGAGCATCGGAACTTCGCGCATGAATTCGGCGGAGAAGCCGACGCTGGATTGCAGGATGATGGACATCGTCAAGACCCGGTTGCCTGCGAGCCGGCGTCGCCCAAGAGGCTAACCCGAAAGCTGACGCCAACCCGTCCCGATTGGTCGGCCTCCGGTGCCGGGCGGTTCAAGCCGGGCGCTTGCCTGCAGACCCAACAAAAAAGCCGGCGTTTCCGCCGGCTTCCTTGTCTCTGTTCTCGCGAGATGGTCTCGCGCGATCCGCCTTGATCGGTTAGGCGTGCGCGGCCTCGAGGGCCGCAGCTTCCTGCCGGGCGATCGTGCCTTTCACGGCCGACTGCACCTTCTCGAAAGCGCGAACCTCGATCTGCCGCACGCGTTCACGTGACACGCCGAATTCGGCCGCCAAGTCTTCCAGCGTCATCGGCTCTTCCGCCAGACGCCGCGCCTCGAAGATGCGGCGTTCCCTAGCGTTGAGCACGCCGATCGCTCCGGTCAGCGCCTGGTGGCGATGATCGAACTCTTCGTGTTCGGCCATGATGGCTTCCTGGTTGGGCGAGTTATCGACCAGCCAGTCCTGCCATTCGCCGGCTTCGCCGTCGTCGCGGATCGGGGCGTTGAGCGAGGCATCGCCGCCGAGCCGGCGGTTCATGTCGATCACGTCCTGATCGGTCACGCCGAGGCGCTTGGCGATCACCTTCACCTGGTCAGGACGCAGATCACCCTCGTCGAGCGCGGAGATCTTGCTCTTGGCCTTGCGCAGGTTGAAGAACAGCTTCTTCTGGTTCGCGGTGGTGCCCATTTTCACGAGCGACCAGGAACGCAGGATGTACTCTTGTATGGAGGCTTTGATCCACCACATAGCGTAGGTAGCGAGCCGGAACCCCTTTTCGGGTTCGAACCGCTTCACCGCCTGCATCAGGCCGACATTGCCTTCCGAGACGACCTCGGAGATCGGCAATCCGTAGCCGCGATAGCCCATGGCTATCTTGGCCACGAGCCTGAGATGGCTGGTGACAAGTTGACCTGCCGCGTCGCGATCGTCATGTTCGCGCAAACGCTTGGCGAGCATGTATTCCTGCTGGGGTTCCAGCATCGGAAACTTGCGAATCTCGGCGAGGTACCGGGAAAGGCCGGATTCTCCATTGAGAATCGGCAGGGTAGCTGTGCGGGCCATTCGTGCGCCCTCCACTTGGTTCAGGCCCCCGATAGCGGCGGGCCAGGCAGGTGACTTCTTCGTTAAAGCCAGTCGCCCTGCGATGTTCCGCGTTGGGTATTCAACGCAGACGCAACATACACCAATCGGGGCTTGTTTTGAAAGTTAAACCCCCGTCACGTTCCGGTGTGGCTGCTATAACTAATTGGCATATCAACGATTTTCTAACCAACCTGCGTCATAGCGCCGCCGTTAAGGTCTGGCGCAAAGCCCTGAGATCGGCCGGCAAATCCGAGTTCCACTCGAGAATCGCCCCGGTTTTGGGGTGCTCCAGGGCCAAGAGGTATGCGTGTAGCGCTTGGCGATCGAGGGCGGCCAGGGCCGCCTGGCTTTGCGGGCCGAGGCGGACGGCCTTGGTCTTGAAGTGGGGGCCATAGACCGCATCCCCCATAAGGGGGTGGCCGATATGGGCGAGATGCACCCGGATCTGATGGGTGCGGCCGGTCTCGAGCTCGCAGGAAAGCAGCGAGGCCACCGGCTTGCCGTCCGGGCCGTTGAAACTCTCGACGATTTCCCAATGGGTGACGGCGTGCCTTCCACTTTCACGAACCGCCATTTTTTCCCGCGCATGCGGATGCCGGTCGATCGGCGCATCGACCGAGCCGCGCTGCCGGTTCGGCACCCCCCAGACGAAGGCCAGGTAGCCGCGCCGCATCTCGCCGGTCTTGCCGTGATCGGCGAATTGCGCCGACAGCGACGCATGCGCTGCGTCGTTCTTGGCCACCACCAGCAGGCCGGACGTATCCTTGTCGAGCCGGTGCACGATGCCCGGCCGCTTCACCCCGCCGATCCCGGAAAGGCTTTCGCCGCAATGGGCGATCAGCGCATTGACCAGCGTACCCGTCTCGTGGCCCGCGCCGGGATGCACCACGAGGCCATCCGGTTTGTCGAT
Organism: uncultured Alphaproteobacteria bacterium; assembly: GCA_963770515.1. GTDB lineage: Bacteria > Pseudomonadota > Alphaproteobacteria > Rhizobiales > Xanthobacteraceae > Bradyrhizobium. The sequence continues at coordinate 33,639 of CAVYPW010000009.1, read as the reverse complement.
CACGATCAGGTCGTCATCCTCATAGACGATAGCAAGCGCGATATCCTCGCCTTGCGGCTCCGCGGCTACCGGCGCCGGCACGTCGATTGTGATCGTATCGCCGCGACTGACATGATAAGCGGGGTCGCGGACGGGGGTGTTCTTCACGGCCACCTGGCCGTCGAGGATCAGGGCTTTCAGGCGCGAGCGCGACAGGTAGGCAAGGCGCGCCGCGAGCACGCGGTCGAGCCGGGGCGATCCTTCGCTGCCTTCGACGATAACTTCCAGCCGCTGATTGTTACTCAAAGTGACCGTTGTCCAAGTTGTGTTCCAAAGATGAGCTTAATGACCGAGACCGTTGCGCCCGATCCGACCCCCGAACAGGCCGCGCTGTTTGCGCGGGTGCGGCGCCTGATGCTGATTGCGGGCCTTACCACGACGCTGGCGGTCGCGGCCGTTTTGATTGCCATCGGCTACCGTCTTTTTCGCGCCGAGGGAAGCGTGGCTACCGCCGAGATCACCGCCGTGCTGCCCAAGGGCGCGAAGATCGTTTCCACCGGCGTCGCCGGCGACCGGGTGGTGGTGACGCTGGACGTCGGCGGGACCACCGAAATCCGCACCTTCGACGCGCATACGCTCAAAGCCGCCGGGCGCTTGAGATTTGTCAGCGAGCCCTAGACTTCTTTTCCCTCCCCCGCGAGCGAAGCGAGCAGCGGGGAGGGAAGGCCGAAGCGCAGCGGAGGCCAGGGTGTGGGGGCTCTCCGGATAGCCCGCATGTGCGCCTGGTCGCCTTCATCCCAACCTTCTCAGCGCGAGCTATACTCGTCGCGCCCCCGCAGGCGGGGAGAAGGAGTTCACCTTCCTCGCGGTCCCGCCTTGCCGAATACCCATTTCAACGCTATTCCCTTGGACCCTGCGCTCCCATCGTCTAGCGGTTAGGACGTGGCCCTCTCAAGGCCGAAACAGGGGTTCGATTCCCCTTGGGAGCGCCAGCAAGCTCAGGCACTTAGGTTGCCATCAGCCGCGTTCGTTGAATAATGGTTGAATAAGACGCTGGTGAACAGCGGCGAACGCTTGGGGAATTTGCTGCCGACATTAGCAGATTAGCCTCGGCGTGATGCCTCACTGTCGCTGGCGCATTCGCGAAAAATTTTCTCGTCGCCCTTGGTGTCCGGAAATATTCAAACCGCCGCTGACGTGCGCTGTCGTACGCGAGCGCCCTCGGATGTTCGCATTGACGTTGCTGGTCGCACAATCAACTCTTGTCCTGTCGAGCTTTGTGCGAATAGGAGGGCCACGTGAGATATAATCGACGAGAGAAAACTGGCGGACAACAGTCACAAGTCAGTCTATCCGCTCCGAAAGCCGCAGAACCGAGCACGATGCCATTCGTCCAGCGGCTCACCTGCACGATTGACGATGCATGCGAAGTGACCGGCTTGGGACGCACGAAGCTTTACGAGTTGATAGGAGCTGGGCGTATCGTCACGACAACGATCGGACGTCGGCGACTAGTAGTGGTGCGCTCACTTCTGGCGCTCCTTGACGCCAACATGTCGAACTAGTGGACGTGCGACTTAAGGGAGCAACCCCACTTTGAACGCGCTTTTCCTCAGGCACTCATTTTGATGACACGACCTGCTCCCTTTGCCGGTTGAGCTCGTCCGCCCACCACCGCATCATCCGCACGGCGCTCCTGCCAGAATTCGGCGGCATGGGTATAGGCGCGGTTCGTCAGGCTCATAACCTGAAGGTCACAGGTTCAAATCCTGTCCCCGCAACCAAATTTACAATGCTATATCAATGAATTAGCCCGCCATTGGCGGGCTTTTTCATGTGCGCCCGGCATGGGCATTGACTTGGAGGTGGAAGTCCTCTCGTGAGCTGGTCACAGCGAACGAAGTGAACCGCAGAGCGTCGGGCCGCGAGGCCGGCGTGAAGGAAGCGGGGAACGAAGCTGCGGGCCGACGAACAGGAACCGGATAGAAGGCGGAGCCGAGCAGGGCGAGCGGGCATGTAACCGCGAAGCTCTGGTGACCAAGGCAAGGCGACGTAGATCCGGCGGTCGTGCAGCGAAGGCCAATGTTCTTACCCGGGGAGATCTCGCCTTGCGCCTGAAGGGGCGACGATGGCCGTGAGGCCAGCGGAGCGAGAAGTCAGCAGAGGCCATAGTAGCGGCGCAAACCGCGAAGGGCCGAACGATGGGAAGGGCGAAACGCCCATGCATCTCGAGGGAATTATGCCACAGAAGTCGGATGAAGGTCCGAGCACTCGAACGGCCGAAGCGGTGAAGCCGCAGGGACCGGTCGGGCGTGTGGAAGCGCCCTCGACTGGTAATGGAAACGAGCGCCTGGGAAGCCGCGACCTGATGGAGGGGGTGTGTGAACGCCCAAACCTTCAGGCTGCATTGAAGCGCGTTCGACAGAACGCGGGGAGTCCCGGCATTGACGGGATGACGGTCGAGGAGTTGCCCGATCACCTGCGCGGGCACTGGCCGCGTCTGCGCGAGGAATTGCTCGCTGGACGCTACCAGCCGCAGCCGGTGAGAAGGGTGACGATCCCAAAGCCCGGCGGGGGCGAGCGCGAGCTTGGCATCCCGACGGTGCTTGACCGCTTTATCCAGCAGGCCCTGCTGCAGGTCTTGCAACCGCTGTTCGACCCGACCTTCTCGGATGCGAGCTACGGCTTCCGGCCCGGACGGAGTGCGCACGACGCGGTTCGTCGCGCGCAAGCCTATGTGCAGGAAGGCCGCAGCTTTGTGGTGGACATCGACCTGGAGAAGTTCTTGGATGCCGTTTCATAATGCCCCCAGGGTTTTTAAATGGTGCGGCCAAGGCTGAGTAAGCGGTTTATCGAACTGTTTACTATAAAGAATATGACGAGGTTGGTGTTCGGATCGGCGAGAATCTCATTCCGCGTTACATCGTGCAAGAGATCAGTCGCGTCCAAATCCTCGTGGCGGGACCACGTTCTCCAGCTCGGATAGGTTCGGGAAGATGGTTGCTCCTTCAGGCGGGTTCAAAGAGGGTGGGTTGCCGATCTGGAAGCTTTAGTCTCAATCCGACTTTCCCGCCCTTGGTGACGTGGGCGGCTTGAATCTCGCCGCGCTTTACACGCTGCAACACCGTCTGACGGGTGACGCCGAGAGCACGGGTGGCCTCTTGCATGGTGATGAATCCCTCGCCCGCCGAGGCGGTGAAGCGTGCCTTCAGCTCGTCGGTCAATCGGATCCGCCAGGGCGCCCCCGGGGTCACCTGTTCGCCGGCGATCAGACCTTCATTCAGCCAACGATGCAGGGTCGAGGGCGCAACGTTCAATTCGGCTGCCGCCAATGCGATCGTCATGACCTCGCCGGCGCCGGAATCCGGCTTGGGTTCAAAGCACGGGATACGCCAGTTGGTCCTGAGACTGCCGACCCTGTTGGCTTCGAACCGAAGGCCGCGCGCCGTTTTTCTACCCTGTCGATTGAGGATGCCTGCGATGACTGTGTCCGGATAAAGTAAGGCCAAGCGCCGGACGAGGTCGACTGTCTCCTCATCGGTTTTGATCGTGGCAGGTCTTGACCGCGGCAAGGGCACGTCCACATCGGTGATTGCGCCGCCCTTCCAGCGCACGGTGAGATGAGCGGCCTGTTCGTTGCGATCGACCGAGACAATCACCTCCTCGATGAGCGCTCGCAGGAGCTCCTTTCGATCGCGCGCCGTCGTTGTCGGCGCGTCCCAGACCGAAGCAAGGTCGGCTCCAATGGCGAGGAGGCGGTTCCGTTCTTCCTGGCTGAGGACGCGAGGCCGCTGCTCAAGACGGCGGGCGAGGTCTTCATTCGCCATCTCCTGATCGGCTAAGCGTTGCTCCCATTCGCGTTCAAGCCCTCGGGCGACAAGTCGGTTGTCTGGGTCGACGGCGCGATAGCGCCGCTCCGCGCGCTTGGCCTCATACGCGGCCCGCTCTGCAGCTTGTCGCCATTGCTTGAGCGTCGCCTCGTTGTCAGCCTCGAGCCGCTCGGCGGCGGCGAGCGTGGCCGCGAGCTTGGCGGGCTCGAGCGCAGCGAGAAACGTCTTGGCGAACGCCTGGTCAATCTGCACGCCGCCTACGGTGAGGCAGTAGCTTCCCCGGCCCTCGACGATGATCTTTCCGGCGCAGTGATAGCCGGGGGCGGCGTTGCGTCCGCTATAATGAGTTCTTCAAGCGCCGGCCACAATGTCCGCATGTGCCCAGGCTCTGCAAAAGTGCGGCCCCCTCTCTCACGGCGCCGCCCGCTTTGTGCGGCCCTGGGCGCGTGTTGCTGGCCAGCCTGGCCTGGTTGGCTTCAAAGGTTCGCCAGTCGATGTAGCCTTCATGGTGCTCCTTGATCAGCACTTGCCACTCAGACTGCGGCAAGTGTCGCATGCGTTTTTGGGGTACGCCAGATCCGTCGAGCTTGGTCTCCCGGCGCGTCCGTCCGTAAGCGTAAGCGCCCGCGTAGGCGGGGTTGCTCAAAATCTGATGGATCGCGTGGTAACTGGCGTCCACCCAAAGGATCTTCCACCCTTGGTGCATCCGAAGTGGTATGCGCAGCCCTTCGGATCGGAACCATAACCAAACGCGCCGCGCCGAGCCCGTCTCGGCGAAACGGGAAAAGATCCTGGCGATCGTCGTCCTGACGGCTTCATCAGGATGAAATCTGACTTCGCCGTCGGCCTCGCCCCAGACCAGCCCAACTGGCAGGCCGCGCCGCAATTCGCCTCGGGCCGCCTTATTGCGGATCCCGCCGTTGAGGCGAGCTCGAAGGACATAGAGTTCCGCTTCGCTCATTGTGCCCTTCAGTCCGAGCAGGAGGCGATCATTGAACAACGCAGGGTGATAAACTCCGTCGGCGTCGCCGATCAGCGTGTTGGACAGACCACATAGATCGATGAGTTGGTACCAGTCGGCATTGTTGCGGGCCAATCGCGAGACTTCAAGACCCAGAACGAGGCCCACGTGTCCGAGCGCGACCTCGGCGGTCAAACGGGCGAAACCGGATCGCGCAACGGCTCCGGACCCTGAGAGACCAAGATCTTCGTCGATGACAAGGACATTGTCAGCAGTCCATCCGAGATCTGTGGCCTTGTTCACCAAGGCATACTGTCGGTCGGTCGACTCGCGGTTGTTCTCAACCTGAGCGGCGCTGGACTGGCGCAAGTAGACGATGGCCACACGAGCCAAATGGCTCGACGTTATCTTGAGGGCGTCACTCATCGCCGCTCTCCGGATGCGGTTCTGCGCTTGCCGCAAGCATTTGCGCAATCAGTCGTGAGAGAAGCGCCAGGGCGGCCACCTGTGCTAACGGATCAATCTGTTCCCAAGGCCCCTTCGATGGTTCTTCTTCCGGCTCCGCCGGGAGTTCGAGAAACGCCAACTCCATCTGCATGGTCGCCCTCCTGTTCGGGGGCCGACTTGGCGAGCCGGCTCAGAAGAGCATCGACGACGTCGCGCACCTTGAGCAAATCATCGATCAAGCAAAGACCTTCGAGGCCGATTGCACTTGCGGCCAGCGTGGACGAAGACTTGGCGTCTAACCCGCCATTCCGGTCCGTCCAAGCCGCGGGAATTAACGTGCGGCTCCCGTCGGGCAAAATCACAAGAAACTCAGGGACGCCCCGCCTTGTGAGGCTCCGGATGACAAAGAGCCGGCGCCCTTCGAATACATGCCGTTTACGAATGATGACGATCGAATCTGGATCGTCTTGGTGATGGGTAGTCTGTCGTGTCTTCGTTCGACCGGGTCAACCACGACATCCTGATGGGAAGGCTGGCCAAGCGGATTGCGGACCGTCGTGTGCTGCGGCTGATCCGCCGCTACCTCAATGCGGGCGTGCTCGCCAATGGGGTGGTGATCGAGCGGGAGGAGGGAACGCCGCAAGGCGGCCCACTCTCGCCGCTGTTGGCCAACGTGCTGTTGGACGAAGTCGACAAGGAGCTGGAGCGACGGGGCCATGCCTTCGTCCGCTACGCTGACGATCTGAACGTCTATGTTCGGACGCAGCGCTCGGGCGAGCGGGCGATGGCCTCGCTGCGCAAGCAGTTTGGAAAGCTGAAGCTCCGCGTCAACGAGGCCAAGAGCAAGGTGAGGCGTGCCACGGCATCGAAGTTCCTCGGCTTCTCGTTCTGGGTAGCTGCGGGACGGACGATCCGGCGGCGTGTGGCACCGCAGGCCATCGAGCGCATGAAGGCGCGCGTGCGAGAGCTAACCCGGCGCAGTGCCGGACGAAGCCTCGCACAGATGTGCAAACCGCTCGGGACGTATCTCAAGGGCTGGAGGGCATACTTCCGGCTTGCGGACACGCCGCGGGCGTTCGCCGACATCGATGGTTGGGTTCGTCACCGCCTCCGGGCGGTGCAACTCAAGCACTGGAAGCGCGGCGAGGTCATTTACCGCGAACTGATCGCTCGCGGGATACCTCCCGAAGCAGCCAGACGGGTTGCCGCCAACAGCCGGCGCTGGTGGCACAACTCGGCGATGGCGCTCAACATGGCGCTGCCGAACGACCTCTTCAAACGGCTGGGAGTCCCCAAACTGGCCAGTTGACCTCAACCCGTCGAACCGCCCGGTGCGGACCCGCACGCCGGGTGGTGTGGCAGGGGACGCGGAGATAACCTCCGCGCCCCTATGCCGATTTCTGACAAATCATTTTCAGCCGCTACGAGAATTTACGTTTTGTACCAAGGAGTTACAAGAATTCCGACGAAAAGTACGAAGCGTTTCAAAAATCTCCACGGCACAAAACTGGCACAAAGCGGCACAAAAATTCTGCTCCAGAACGCCTCATTTGCCGCTCTTCCGACGGGACGTTTTCCAATCTCGCAAGACGCTGCTTCGGCGCTCGTCGAGCCTGAGCTAACTCAAGTTACCGGCGCCTCATTGGAACTACGAGCCTTCGCAAAAATCGCCAGGCACCACTCAAACTAAGAATCATTGACGCCGTTATCTATCGTTTGCTATCGTTTATTGTCGAAACGAGGATGCAAATGGCAGAGCTCGAAGGCTGGTTATCGCTGGAAGAAACCGGTGCGTATCTGGGGATGGGTAAAACCGCATTGTACGCGGCTGCCCGCGAAGGGCGTATTCCGGCGCGCAAGAACGGCAAGAAATGGATTTTTGAGAAGGCCGGCCTCGACAAGTGGCTGCAAACGGCGCGGCCGCTTCAATCGTTTTTCTTGGACATTGACTTCAAGATTGATGGAAATGATTACCTCCGCGATCCGCAGCGCGATGGCTATCTGCGCACTTACGAATTCTTCCGCGGCGGTAAGAATAAAGCAATTCTTCAAATTCCCGTCGGCTGCGGCAAAACGGGGCTGGCCTCGTTGCTTCCATTCGGACTTTCACAGGGGCGCGTGATCGTCATCGCGCCGAACCTGACCATTAAGACCGGCCTCTTTGAGGCGATGGATATCACCAACCGCCAGAAGTGCTTTTGGCGCAAAGCTGGCGTGCTTACGTCGGATCAGATGCTGGCGGGGCCTCTCGCCTGCACGCTCGATAGCGGTAACATCACCGTCGCCACCAAATCCCATGTTGTCATTACGAACGTTCAGCAGCTAGCCACGACCGACGAGAAATGGCTGAAGCAGTTTCCTGACGATTTCTTCGATATGATTATCGTGGACGAAGCGCACCACAGTGCGGCCGCAAGCTGGCAGAAAGTGATCGACAAATTCCCTCGTGCCAAGGTTATTCTGCTTACCGCCACCCCCTTCCGCAGCGACCGCCAGGAATTGGATGGCACGCTTGTTTTCCGCTATCCATTCAGAAACGCCACCCTCAAGGGCTACATCAAGCGCCTGAAGGCGAGTTATGTCGCGCCATCGACGATCGAGCTAAGTTTCTGCGATGCGCGGGGCCGCACGTATTCGTTGGAAGAAGTGTGCAACCTGAAGAATGAGGATTGGTTCAGCCGCGGGGTAGCACTCGCGCGCCCTTGTAACCAGCATATCGTCGACAGCAGCCTGGAGAAGCTCGAAGAACTCCGGCGCACCGGCACACAGCACCAGTTGATCGCTGTCGCCTGCTCGATCAATCATGCCAAAGAAATACGTTCACTCTACAAGGAACGCGGCTTTAGCGCCGAAGTCATCCACAGCCAGCAAAGCGGCGACGAACAGGAAGCGATCCTTGCCCAACTTCGCAATGGCACACTGGACTGCATCATTCAGGTTCAAATGCTGGGCGAAGGGTTCGATCACCCGAAGTTAAGCGTCGCGGCGATCTTTCGACCATTCCGCTCCCTCGCGCCGTACATCCAGTTCGTTGGCCGCATCATGCGTGTCGTAGTACAGAACGAGCCGGGTCATCCGGACAACGTCGGTCACATCGTCACGCACTTGGGTATGAATCTGGACGAACGCTTGAAGGAATTCAAACAGTTCGAAAACGACGATCAGGCGTTCTGGGATAAAGTTATCGGCGGCGACGAGCCAGAAGTTCCCTCGGAGGTTCTCAGTGGTAATGCCCGACTTCGCGCCTCTGACCAGGTAGTGGTGCACGGCGAGATCGTTGAGTCTCTTTGGGAAGAGGACTTCACCTCGATCGAGGACCAGCAAATCGTCGAAGACCTTCGCGAACGTTTCAAGCTGCTGGGACTCGATCCAAGCCGCGCCGAGGAAATGATAAAGCAGGCGCGGCCCCCTGCGATGCGTAAAGGCGCCGCCGCCCAACCGTTCAGTATTTTGCCGCAGCGCGAACTAGAGGAAGCGCGTAAGCGCCTCAACGAGCAAGCGAAGAGTCTCGCGAAAGTTCTTTTAAACCACGTCGGCCTCGATATGGCCGGAACGGAAATGGCTTTCAAATATCGTTCATTGAAGCTCAGTGGCAAAAGCAACTTCGTTTGCGCGCTGATGATGGTCAACAAGGAAATGGAAAAACGGCTGGGCAAGGAGCGCCAGCAGGCATCGAGCGAGGAATTTCGCGCTGTCCTCGATAATCTCGATGACCTTCTACAGACCCTGGTGCGGCGCGTCAGGAAAGCGAAAGCGGACTATGACAAAAACAACGCCTAGAGGACCTACCCCGTCACTTATTGGCGGTGCCAACGGCCGCCCGAAGCGGGTTGAAGTGAAAAAGTTGTCGAACTGCTACCGGTGTCAGGAAGACTTGCCCAAAGGCACGATGTGCATCGAGGTTCCAAAGCTTGGTGGCGCCTATTCCAGTCCAAGACGCATGTGCGACGCCTGCTTCAAGTTGATGCTCTCAAAAACGGCTTCAGACCTCGCGGAAATAAACGTCCTTTGATGCGGCCACCCTGTCGAACCGATTGACGCTCTCTTAAGAGAAGGTCTGAAATGAGCAAACGTGAAATTTATGCCGCCATAAAAAAAGCAACCGTCGCCGTTGTGATGGAAATTCCCAATCGCCTGCCGCAGCGGCCTTTTACCACGATAGGGTCGGGATTTTGCATTCATCGCGACGGCATTGTCGTCACCTGCGAGCATGTTTTCCGGGCTTTTTTCGATCCCCAGGCATATAAAAAACTGATGCAGACGATATCTGATGGCGAGCCGCCTCGCGCGATCAATATGAAAGATATCAAGCCGCCGCAGGTTATGTTTTACGGCGGCACGCAAGGCACGATGGTCTATATGAACCAGGTCGGTATCAGCGATGCGGTCACCAAAACCGACTTTGATTTGGCCGTGTTCAAGCTTCAAAAGCACGCCGCATTTCCCAATGGTTTTCCGACCGTCCCGATCGCGGAATACGGCGAGCTCCATGAGATGATGGAGATCGCCACCTGTGGCTTTCCGCTCGGTGATAGCCTGCACGACCAGATCGGCACAGTCAGCAGCTCTTACACTCAGGGGCGCATCAGCTCGATCATTCCAGTGGCTGGCGTTCCCATTGAGCATTTAAAGGGTTTCCAGCTCGACATGACTGCCACGAACGGCAACAGCGGAGGCCCGGTGTTTTCGCTTGAGACCGGTCATGTCTTTGGTGTCTTGCAGGCTGGTGTAATGCATCCAGCCACGAACGCCGTCGTGCAGGGTCTAACTAAGGCTGAGCCGATCTATCCCGTGCTGGATAATGACCTGATTGAGCGTCTGCTAAAAGGGACTCATCGGCCGGCGGAATTGCGGGGTCTGTGAACCTATGGCTCCGCGTCTGAAATTCAATGAAGGCAAGGCATGTGATGCGGTTGTCCGGGTGCTGGAAGCGCGCGCCGGTCAGTCCCGCACGGATGTCCAATACCCGGAGAAGGCCCGGCATCCAGTGCCGATCGAGATGACCTGCAAAATCGACAACGTGCTTTTTGCCATTGAACATACTGGCATCGAACCATTCGCCGGCCACCTCAAGCTGGATGCCGAGGCGGAAAAGCACGTTCGGCCAATCGAGGAAATGGTGGCCGGGAAACTGCCGCCAGCAGATACCTTCGAGCTTCACATGCCGGCCGGCGCCACGCAGGGAATGCTGCTTAAAGACGTGCGACGCATCCATGATGCTCTCGTCGCGTGGATAGTCGAGACAGCCCCCACCTTGCCGATCGCGCGTTACGCCGAGTTGCTGCCAACTGCTCTGAACGTAAAGCCAGCCGGTGTTCCCTTTGAAGTGTCGTTGTTCAGGTTTGAGACTATTATTTCCCCATCCAGGTTTATGGTCAAACACCTGGTCGCCGATATCACGAACGCCCGCGACCTTCGGATACACGAAGCATGCGCCCGGAAATTTCCGAAACTTGATACATGGAGCAAAAACGGTGCGCGTACCGTTTTGGTGCTGGAGGAAAACGATATCTTTCTGACGAATGCGCAGATCGTCTATGAGACACTTGCGCGAGTTGAACCGGCATTCTCAAATCGGCCGGACGAGATTTACATGGTCAGCACGGTTGCCGATCCATGGGGCGTCTATGCTCTTCGGACTGGCGGTCTAGGATATTATGCGATGAGCCAGGCTCGAAGCTGTCTGACGCAGTTCGATCCGAACATCCTTGACGACCTAACGGGTCGGTAGGAGAGCTGAAATCACGGTATGACTGCCTAATCCGATTCATTAAAAAAGATCGGGAAATCGGCCGTAATTTGGCTAAGGCCGGATCAAACGTATAATCCACAATCGAGCCGTCTCTCATCTTACTTACTGCTTCGTCTGCAGCGAAGAGCGGCTCGAGAAACCATTCGCGCGTAGCGACGGGTATGCGAATAATGATTGGCGCAATTCGTCACCGTCTTAAGGTGATTTGCCTTTTTCAAGTGCTTTTGCTGTTTTGGCGTGAGGCATCAGAAACGCCGCCAAATCTTTGATGACGTCCCCAAGCGGGCCAGGCTGAAAGTTCACGTCCTCTACAAAAGAATTCCATTGCTGAACCTTCGCAGGGTCATTAGCAAAGGCGGCCGTCAGGGCGTCCGGTGGTTCGGATGGAATTTCTGTTTTACGCCTGGCGAAGGTTGCGGCGATTGCGCGCGGAAGCTTGTCACCATCGAATTTGAAATTACGCGACAAGACCCAAATGTCGTATAAATCCTTCATCCGGCTATTGGCGCGACCCAACGTGACCATCGCCTGAAACTTCTCGGCAATGACTGTCTCAGGCACATAAGCCCGAAGATGGGGGGCAGGAAAATCAAGTAGAACCGGCAGGTCCATTTCTTGTAGGCCGGGCTCTACAGAATCCCCAAAGGCAATATCGATCACCAGGCGAACCTTCGCCTTATCTACTGTGGCGTTAGCCGTTATCCGGAGACCGCCATACTCTGTTTCTTCGCGGATACGATCGATTGCCACGCTATCGGGATCGAAGACAATACCGTCGTTAAACGAAACCGCGCACACTTCTTTGAAGATGCGCACCATTTCGTCTTGATCGTCGTCACCGATGGCCAAAAAATCCAGATCGCGCGTTGGACGCAAGGGATCCTCGAACCACTTTGTCAGAAGCATCGCCCCCTTCAGAATGAAGCGGTCGCGATACGCCGTCTGACTCAAGCGATAGAGCAATCGTTCGAGAACGAAGTTGTTGAGCAGCAGATCGAAAGGCTGGCGTCGTTGCTTTGAAAGATTGAGGAGGCGCGATCGAACCGACGCTCCCATGTTCTTTATTGCCGGTTTTGGCTTCTTAGGCATTGGCGGTCATGGCCTCCAGGTAAGGCTGAATGACCTTCCAGATACCAGCTTCGTTTGCATATTGGGCGATCTCGGCCGGAGTTGCCTTGCGCCGGCGCAGCGCCTCTCTCAGCCCTTCAAGCGCTAGATTCAGACCAGGGCTCTTCCTGAAACGCGTTCCGGCACTGCGGCGATAACGAAACAGATCGACTATCGTTTTCGCAGGATTGTAAAGACGCACGTTCACGCCATCGATCACATAGTTTTTGATGCCTGACGTCAGCACCTTCTGCCCGAAGCGCACAAATTGCAGCGGAGGGTTTTGGGCGCGAGGGAGCCGATCCTTTGCGCCGATAGCTATCCAGACGCGGGACGGAATAGTGTCGGTCAGTTCGTGAAATGCCAGCGCGGAGGTAAGGCAGACGACGCCCTTTGGGATTAGTTTGGCGGCTTCGGCTAGCGCGTGATGGGTATCGATCGAAGCATCGGGAAGTTGATATAGTCCTCTGCTCAGCTGGAGGATTAGACCCTTCTGCTTCATACGCGACACGGTCGTAGCGGTGATTCCGGCATTAGTGAGTTCGGAAAGGCGAACGATCCCTCGCTCTTTCATGAGGGATAGGGCGCGGTCCTCTTGGCGATGGGGTTTGGCGGTCATGGTTTGAATATGGTACAAAACGTCGTATATAGCAACGTTATTTCCGACAATTCATATCATTTCCGAAACGAGCCAAACAGGCCCTTCGAACCTCACAAGCGCGGCATAGCAGTCGGCTCCCAGTGTCTAGCCGCGCGGGCCTTTTTGGATACCTATCGAACATTATGCGTCGTACCAACCCCCGAAGTTCGGGAAATTTTTGAACAGATCAGGAGAAATCAGGAACTGCTCGCTACTAAGCAGTTGTAGCGGTCAGCTTTTTGATGTGCTGAAAGCCCTTGCTCACCCGACTGTTCGGCAGTTCGCTTAGGCAGCGTTGCGGTTTCGATTTGTGCCGGAAAGTGGCAAATGATCCTTTCCCTTTTTGGTCGTGATATGCATCAGTTGACGCCCCCCGAGGATGGAGTCGGTTTAGAGACACAGCCGAAAGAAATTGGTCAATATGACGAACGAAGCTGAGATCAAAAGGTTTGCTGTCGATATCGATCGGATACCTGAGAAGTTTCCAACCCATCGGCATGACGCCCCATTTTGGGAGGCGCTGGGACGCACCGTCGGTACTTTCGGATTCCTTGAAGAGGTCCTAGGAAAAGCGATATTTGCTTTCACTGCAACACGTCAAATTCCTCCCGATCAAATAGAATCCGAATACGCAAAATGGCGTCCTACTCTAGAAAGGGCGCTTGAAGATCCGCTCGGCGGCCTTATTGATTCCTACGGTTGCTCAGCACGGAAACATCAAGACGCGCCTCCGTATCTGGATGATTTGCTGAAGCAACTCCGTGAAGCTTCCGTTTGGCGAAACGCGATTTGCCACGGTTCATGGAGAGTGCCTGACGAGCAAGGACGTTCTATTCCGCTTTACGTCGACAAAAAGCGTGGCGTCTTTGAAACTCCAATCGGCATTGCCGCTTTAAAGCAATTGCAGCGGCATGTCGCCGAGTTAGCCTGTGCAGTCGTGAATACCGTAACGCAGTTGGGCTATCAATTTCCGGGATCAAGTGGCCCCGGTAAGCCTATATGGAACTTGTCCTGATCGAGATGAGGATATCTCGCAACGATGGCGTCTATCGGCATCTTTACACAGATGGCGTTGCGCTCGGGGGTTTATGGGCGCTGTAATGCGCCAGGACCGCTAGAATTCGGTCCAGTATCGGAGTGAACTGCGAGAAGTTGATCGTCGCGTATTTCGCCCGGACTACTTTGTCAGCAAACACAAGTTTGCCGTACTGCGTCGCTGTGTCCTTGTCGTCTTTGGGATTGAATGTTTTCCCATCCACCGTTTCCGCACGCACAGAGGCTTCAAACAAATCCTCCATGCACGACTCTCCGGTCGCACCAAGCTCCGGGGTCTTAATCAGATAGAGGTTATGGCAGAGGTAATAGAAGTCATTCGTGGACGTGAAACTGACCGGTGTCTTGAGGAATTTATTTGCTTGCGCAAAAACGCCACCTTTACCTGACTGACCCTGATCATTGTCGACCAGAATAATGACCGGGAATTTCATGGGGCGATATTTGTAATTTTTGAAAACCGCGGGATTGTAATGAGCGATAAAGCTGGCAATTTTCCCGCTGCCGCCACTCAATTCCAGAATGTCATGCTCGACGCGGGAATGTTTCAGGAACCCGACCTTTGCAAATAGTTTTCCATCCTTTACCTCAGCGAGCTGCGGGTAAGCCGGATGGAGCTTCTTCAACGCACTTCGAAGATAGATATTATCAGTCTTTCCCTCACACACGATCAGAGGCGCTCCGAGATTTATGAAGTGCCGGAAGTAGAGAAACTTCTTGTATAGATTTCGGTAGGCCGGATATTTGATTTTATTGTTTGCTTTTGCCTTCCTGACCTCGTCGTCCGGCTCCGACGTCACCATCTGCAGATGCTTAATGTAGTAGATGTGGCTTAGAATCCCTTCGAGCGGAGCCGTTGCTTTGAGGAGCTTGGGCACCGGTACTGCTGGAGTTGCGGTAACACCCGGCACGACAACAGCCGGCGGCGGTACCACAAGCTCGGTATAGTAATGGCCGTAGTTGAAAAGCGAACTGCACATCTTTCTCGCTTTTCGATAGTAGTCCGCACGGATATTCACCTTCTCGTTGACTGTGAGACCCGTGACCAACTGCTGGCTGGGACGGCATTGCATGCGTGTCTTTTGATGGTTCACGCTGAAACCTGTCCGCGCAATTTCGTTCAACAGCGTGTCGCTTAAAATCCAGCTTCCTGGATAGCCTGCCAGCTCCTCGGCAATAGCGTCTGGAAACTCTTTCCGATTGGTGGAGAAAGTCAGGTCGTCCGCATATCGCGAATAGGTGCAGGTATACGCCTTGGCAAGACGAACCATGCGAACGTCCAGCAGGTGCGCAATGAGGTTTGCGATGATTGGTGAACACGGGCTACCTTGGGGGAGCTTTCCCTGATAACAAGCAATTTGCGCGATAAGTGTCGCGGCCTTCGCCGGAAGCCCATAGTTGCGGTTGCTGATGAAGAACCCGCGTACCCGCCCGAAATTGATCGTTGGGAAAAAGTTCTCAACGTCGATGTTGAGCACAAATCGCCTGTTCTTATGTTCCCACGCGTTCGTGAAAATCGACCGTCCCTTCTCGAACCCATGTGAGAGCGGAGGTAACGGATTTTTGTTGTTAATCTCGGTGTTGCATTCGAGAATGACGCTCGCCAATCGAGTTTGCAGCCGCTTCAGTTTTTCGGTCGGCGCATGAATGGTGCGCGTGCCGCCACTGGCCTTAGGAATATCGAATGTCTGGTACTTCGCCGCGTCCAACATCTTGTAGAGAATGAAGGACAGCCCAGATGAACTATATCCAATCGCGGCAGCGAACTTATCGAGAGTATCTGCAACTTTTAGTTGGGAAAGCATTGCTTCTACGAGATTGAAAGGCTTACAGGCACTCCTACGCGTAGTCCATGGTCCATAGTCGCATCGCCATCGATCCGTGATCGGAGAGCAAACACCCTCTGACATTGGTTCATATATCGCGAAACGCGATAACAAATCTGCCTGTAAGCTTGATCGTTACTGTAAAGATGCCTGAAAGTATTGCAAGGATCGGATCGCAACGGAATTAGCCCAATAGGGCATTCGATTCGCCAGTAGCTCTTGGCCGGTCAAAAACGTCCAGTGTTCACCCTTTGCTCATTGCCAAAAAGTGCGAAAAATTCCGCCGTCACGACGTTCCTTACTCCGCGCTCCGACTAATTGGCTCGCAGCCAATCAGGATTTGAGCCAGCTACCAACGGCGCTTAGCCTTGGCTTGCGGCGCAGAAGCACGAATAGTGTGTAAGTATTCCACCATGAATGCCATTCGAAGGCGACGCTTTGGCCGTCGACTAGGAGGGTTTCGTTGCCGGAACAGGGATCTTCGACATCCCTTGCCGCGACCCACGGATGACCGGTTCGGACTACGGCTGGAAGGTCGATATTGGCGAAGCGTTGATTGAACGATAGGGAGCCCACGGACCGCCACAAACTTAAAACGCGGTTTCCGTGTTCATCGATGGCACTTGTCGGATAATATGGGAGCAACGCCACGGCTTCATCCTGCTCCTCGACAAAGCGCCAAGCGGTCGATTGTCTAGATGCCCCGTGCTGTTCAGCGAGATGAAATATCGCCGAGAAGTTCGGTTGAAAATCCCGCGCAAGAGCCCGAAACCGGTTCCCTTGGAATATGGTCTCTGCGCCAAATAAATTAGCTTCTTGCTCAAAGAGTATTTTGCCGCCCGGCGACAATAACTCGTTGTCGTCGAGATAGGCTGTATCGATCGCGTGCCATGGCATTACCTGGTGCCCAAGCTCATGGGCTTTTACAAAGAGCTCTCGACCTGGATTTTGATCTCGCGGGATATAGGTCGTCTTTTCCCGAAGGTCCGCAATGCCGCGGAGCTTTTGCATGGCGCTCCGGAAAAACCCCTTCGTCTGCTCCGAAAGCGTTTCCAAGAACGCCTGATCAGGCAATTCTTCAATATTGGTAATCTTGGCGATTTCAAACAACCGGTCGATTGGGGTAGGCAACACGCCTTCCGCATCGGCCTTTCGAATAAGCTTTTCAACCAGGTCGGAAATCCGAGGTTCGGATTCGGGCCTTACTATGATTCTCTGTCTTAGTAAGGCCATTACCCAATCCTTATTTCTTGTTCTGGAATCTCAAGAACTGAATATATTTCACGACCGCATCCTCTTCCTCGGATGTCAATTTTGCACTCATCAGCGCCGCCTGAACCGCGCTGGTATGCTCCTTACTGTCGGCCTTCTCTGTCTTCTGAAGATAACCAGCCGCGCGCATTAGATCAGTATACGGGACCTTATAAAATTTGCCGAGCGCCTCTAGCTTATCGGGGGACGGCTTTTGCGCATCACCCCGCTCAAGCTGTGAAAGGTAAGCATTCGAAATTCCAGTAGCTTCCTCCACATCTCGCAGGCTGTAGCCGCGAAGTTTTCTTATATCCCGAAGTTCATCGGATAAGCTCACGTGTTCCCTCATTGCTAGATCGTTGATTCCGCTCAGTTTGCCTGAAAAATCACGCACTGCCAACTATAATTTGACATCGGCAAGCAATGCGTACTATATCATGCAGACCGGTGCGTGATATTTCATTCGTTGCGTACTTTAACAGATGCCGATGGAAAAGGAACAACAAATGATGGAAGCATTTAGCGATCAGCCACCAAATGACCTCGTCGCGTTGGACGATACCGAAATTGAGATTTTCGTTCATGTGACGGGTACCAAACCGAAGGTGGTTTTGGCCGTCGCCGAAGAGACGTTGCGCGAAGCGCTGGTTCGAGCCGAAGCCCTATCGGAACCAGCCGACGGCCATCACGTCTTTGTGGGCGAATGTGTTGAAGCCCTGACGGAGGCGATCGAAGTTGAAGACGGCATTGATAAGCACGCGACCGTCGACATCGATTTGAAACTTGCGATCCTCGATCTTCCCCGACATCGGCACGTCCATATCCACAAGTGCCGACACATCGCGGTTGAAGTAAATTTCAACGGAAAAGACAAAAAGCACAAGTTCGCACCCAATGCGACCGTCGCTGTTGCAACCGACTGGGCACGGAGGAAGTTTCACGTAGATCCGGCTTTAGCCAGCGAGTATGTCCTGCAGCTTTGCAACAGCACGCTTCAGCCGCGCTCGACCGAGCATCTCGGCGATGTCGTTCAGGGTGAATCCTGTTCCCTCTGCTTCAACCTGGTCAAAGAAATGACCCCGAAAGGTTGATCACATGTCGAGTCCCGACCAGCGTCTGCTTGAGGCCGACCTCACGTCTGCGGAATACCGCAACGGTGTGGCAAAAGGTTTGTGGGACCGCGTTGTCGGTAACGCGTTGCCCGAAGGCGCTGCGTGGCCGAACGTTTACTTCTGGATGGCTGCCGCGCCGCGCGCAAGCGCCCCAGATCGCTATTATGTTTCGTTGAATTTGGCCGGGTATCGGTCGGTGCCACCCACAGGGCCATTTTGGGATCCGACGACGAAGCAGAGACTGGATTTGTCGAAATGGCCCAAGGGTAAATCTGAGAGCCGGTTCGCCATGGTCTTTCGGACGCAAGGATTCTCGGCGCAGGGCAAGGCATTTTATCATCCATACGATCGCGCGCCGGCGTCTGACCATCCCCAATGGAAGACCGAGCAACCGCATCTCGTTTGGAGGAGTTCGCACAGCATCGTCGATTACCTTGAAGAATTTCAGTCGTTGCTCACGAGCGGAGATTATCTTGGCATCTGATGCCGACATTAAAACTATCAAAGTACCCGTCTTACTGTGGGCAAATGTCGTCCGCGATTTACGGCAGCGCGGTCAAGGCGTTCGCGAAAGCGGTGCCTTTTTGCTGGGCCGTCTCGACAATGATTTGCCTCGTGTGACGTCCTACCTCTGTTACGACGACGTCGATCCAGACGCCTATCAGCATGGTGCCATTGCCTTTCACGCTTCAGGTTGCGCCGCACTCTGGCAGCATTGCCGTGAACGGGGAGTCCAGTTGCTTATCGATGTCCACACCCATCCTGGCGGCGATGTAAGGCAAAGCCACATCGATGTGCGTCATCCTACGTTACCAATCATGGGACACACCGCGATGATTGTTCCGAATTATGCCAACACGACCCGGTGGTCGCTAAGAGCGGTTGGGGTCTACGAGTACTTAGGTGGCTTTAAATGGCGCACCCATCCAGCGTCGGCAAAAAGCCGGCGCGTAAAGCTGTCAATCTGGTGAAGACCACATGAGCGCCTTCGACAGCGAAATCTCACGCATCTCAAAACTGCTCATCGATGGCGATCGAGCGGATGCCGACACCGTTTTCGCGCGGCGACAGGCGTACGCTGTCACCTTGAGCTGCGGTGACGATGTAGCTTCGTCCTATACGTTACAGCTCGCGGTTCTAACGGCGGCGGCCATCGCAAACCGATGCTTTCCGGGAGCAGTGCGCGCCGCTATTTCACCCGCGCTCGCTGCCGCACCGCTACTGATTTGGCCGTGGCTCGGACTTACCGTTGGCCAGGCGGTTGCCGAAATCCCCGGGCCATGTGTAGTGGCCACCGACAAGGCGCCAGCAGCACGCGTGCTGATCTTCGGTAACGCGCCGATGACCAAGGGCGCGCTTCGCGTCACCTTCGACGGATGGATCGCGAAAGTCGGCCCAGCCCACAGCGTTTCCCGGCTGCGGGAACGCGAATTGTTTCCTGTCGCTGGAGTACTGGCGGCCTCTTTAGCGCTCTCTGAATTGTTCGCGTCCTTCGCAGAGATTAGTCTTGAGGCGACCCGGCGCCCAATTGGCTTGTCACTTTGGCGACCGGACTTGGAAATTGACCATCCAGATGCGCTCGGCATCCCAGTTACACATCTTCCGCAAGGCTTTTGCGTCCTCGGATTGGGGCATCTCGGTAACGCCTACTTATGGTCACTTGCGACGCTGCCTTACCGTGCGCCAACGGATGTCGAATTCGTTTTGTTCGACTTCGATAGGGTTGTGAAAGATAATATTGAAACGGGTGTCATCTTCGCGACCGAATTTATCAATCGATTTAAGGCCCACGCTTGCGACGATTGGCTCGGTCGTCATAAATTCCAGCAAACGCGGCTGGTCGAACGGCGCTTCGACGCGACGTTCCGGCGCCAGGACGATGAACCGGCTCTTGCGCTATGTGGCTTCGATAGCAATCCTGCGCGTCGCGACCTGCTTAGCGCTGGATTCCTGCGCACGATTGAGAGCGGTCTCGGTGGTACGGCGAATAACTTTGATACCATCAGTTTCCACACCCTGCCGAATCCGCGAAAGGTGGAAGAGTTGTGGCCTGATCTGAGCAAGGAGGAGGCCGACAAAATTGCGGTAGAACAAGAACGCATCGCCCGTGACAATCCAGGCTATCAAAAACTGGGGCATGACGCTTGTGGTCGGCGCGACCTGGCCGGCAAGTCAGTTGCCGTTCCTTTCGTCGGAACGACCGCCGCCAGCCTCGTAGTTGCCGAAGCAGTTAAGCTTTTGCACGACGGTCCGGCATATCACGACATCAAGATTAGTCTCGGCCACCCCGCCAAGCGTTCTACTCGCCGCAATGGAAGCTATACGGCCCAGGATACAGCCGGCTTGACTTTCGTCGAAGCGACAACCCTAGGATCCGGTGACAAATGAGCCAAAACCCATCCATTTAGTACGGCATTCGGTGAGAACTTCACCTAAGCGCAACTGAGGAGACAGTTCTCGAGAGACTTCTGGGTTTCATTTGGTCCCAGGACTGTCCCCTGTCGGCAACGCTGCCGTGCCGACGCGCCATTCCGTTGGTGTGACAACCACACGACGGCGGCGTTCGATTTCGAACGGTTGAATTTCTCCATCATCGTTCATGTTGTGTCCTACCTCTTCGTAAAATCGTTTATGCGAACTCCAGAGTGCTACATTGATGTAGTGCGTACACTTTTCTTCGTTTGCAATATTCGCGCAAGCGATCGGCCAAGTGATGAACGGATAGGCTTGGCTCCTTCGTTCTACCTTGCTGAGAAACTCGCCGATGAGACCGTCCCGGTTATCAACGGTGTAGACTGTTTTCCATTTTTGCTCAAAGTCCGGCACCTGGGTTGTCTTGATCTTCCAATGAATAAGGACAATCGACATTTCTGTATTCATAATCCGCCTCCCAACGGTTGATTGTAAAAGTTTTAGCCGTTGCCAAGACGTCTTGCGCGGCCGGCTCTGCTCTCGCCTATTTCGGCTTATTTCTTTTTCCCAATATGTGGTTGGCTCCTTCAAGCCCCTTCGCGTGAGGGCCGGCCCAGATCAAATAATAAAGCGGGTTGCCTCGGGAATTGCTTATCAGGCGAGGCGTCGAAACATACCCAAATAACGCTTTCAAGCGCCCGCGATACCATTGCAACAGACGCTCGGATGTATTCTTTGCTTTCCGGGTTTTCGCGCCGAATAAATCCTGTCCGTCTTCGTAGACAATTTTCCGCCAGTCCGGTGATCCAAAAAATGTATCCAAAGAAATTTGCCAGCCTTCCGGAATGTCTCCGGTTTTTGTCAGCATGCGGTTTATCGCCATCCCAAGGGGAAAGTTGATGATGACTTCAATAGCGCCCGTCTTCGCAACTGCTTCGATGGTCGCCCAGGACAGTTGAGTGCCGAACGGGTCGAGAAAGACGACGCCTCGGTGATGCTTCCAGTCAACCCCGGCTGCCAGCCATTTTTGGAGCTCGGAATTTGCGTCGCCTTTTCTAACCGCGATTTCACGGGTTTTGATGTAATCAGCCTTTAGCGATTCAAGTTCTGCAATGCGATCTTTGTCGGTGTCGATAAAAAGATAAGAGGAAAAAGGGTTGGCAATATCGAGTGCGACGCGCGGGGAGCCCTTAAGGTATTCTTCCTGTTCGGGCTCCGGCGCTGGAAAAAAGCCCGCCGGAGCAGTTTTTGGTTTCTTCCTGACCTTTGATAGTCCGGGTCCAGCAAATGCGTCGACGAAAAATGTGCCTTTGAGCCAATGGCCCTGCTTCTTCAGAACGGTAGTATAAAAATTGAGGTATTGGCTCAGCGCCTCAAGCTTTTCCTTGGCCCAAGGGCCAACCATGTTGTCGTTCTTCTTTGTCATTCCGCCGCAGCTTCAAACCTGACAGCCGGGTTTGGAAACTGGCTCCATTCTCTGCCGTCTAGGTCGCGCCCGCCGGATTTCGGCCGGAAACCTCCCCACTGCTTGAAGAAGAATGCCACACCGGCGTCGATGCATTGATCGCGCACCTCGCGCACCCAGGCGGGATCCATCGGCCGCGCACCTGGTCCGCTTTCGCCTCCGACAATCACCCAATCGATATCGGTCAGATCGAGTTTTCCGATGGGGCCGATGAGCGGTTCAATTGACAAAAAGCGAACGCCCGCAGGTGCCTCTTGCAAATGTTTGATGCGGCTTTTTTTTGTGCCGTCTTCTACTGAAACTCCAAACCAAATGTGATTGGGACCGCGACCGTCTCCATACCTGCGCCGCAGGAAAGTCCGCAGAAGGGACGACCGTTTCGTGAGCACTTGAAACGTGTGCCAGTGTGCGCGCTCCATCGTATCGCAAACCCGCGAAATGAACGCAGATGGAATCTCTTTATGGAATAGATCGCTCATCGAATTAACGAAGATCATGCGTGGTTCACGCCAGCGTAACGGCTGATCGACACGTTCCGGACGCAGCGTTAGATCAAATCCGAATTCGAAAGGATGCCCGGGCGTGCCTCGAAAGCGTTCCGAAAAACGTTCGGCATAGCAATGGTCACACCCCTTGCTGATCTTGGTGCATCCCGTCACAGGATTCCAAGTCGCGTCTGTCCATTCGATCGTTGTCGTATTCGCCATGCGAAACCCTTGAGCGAGCGTGTACTCTAGCACAGTCCTTGGTAGAGACACATATTTTGTGGCAGATTACCAATCTTTACGATCCATTCCTTGCTTTTGCGTTCAGATCGCAAAGACGGTTCAACAGCCAACAACATCCGTAAGCCCAAGTGGAGACATTCCCGGCGACGTAGCGTGGCGTGGCGTCGCTTATCCCATGCTCCTCTATAGGGCGCTGAGATCCTCCGGCACCTCGCCGAATTTTCGGATCACCTTGGCATCTCCGAAATCTCCGGTCGCCGGATCGCCCGTTCGGCTGAAGGCCACCGCGCCGACATGCCCCGGTTTGCGCGACAATGCTTCCGCCTTCATCACGACGGCCGTGGGATTGAAACATTCCACCGCTTCACCTGCCGCTACACCGTCATCGGCGGCGATGAAGGGAAGCGCGACGTAATACGTGACTTCGCTCATGGCCTGACTCCAAACTAGTCGTACCAATCCTTGCGGTCCGGCGGCAGCGGTGTGCGCATGAAACCAAACGACACGGCCTTGGTCAGTTGTTCGTTTTCCGATCGCAGATAGCCGTTTGCCATTATGAGCGCGCGCATAGCCGCCCGCGTATCGCCACCGCATGCCGCGATGGCTTGATCGACGGCGGCTTCCATATCCTCCGTGTCCTGTGCGTTCGCTTGGGAAGCAGACGACATGGACGCTGTTCCTGGTTGACCGGCCGGGCCCTATGTTCCTATTTTGTTCTCATGGAGTCAAGCCGCCGTTTTAAGCCGCCCTGGAGCCTGATCCGGGAGAATTCCGAGTGCTATATCGTCCGCGATGCCAATGGCGTCACGCTGGCGTGGGTCTATTGCCGTGACGATTCACAGCGTTACAGTTTCGGCGCCAGCAAGCTCACGTCCGAGGAAGCGCGCAGGATCGGTAAGGCCATCAGCCGCATTCCGGAATTCATGACGCAGCGGCAGGGCTTTCATCCGCGCGGCGAGGGCAAGCGCTGGCGTGCAGATCGGCCTTATCATGTAGCTCTTCAAGACCAATATATCCGCGAGCACTGGAGCGAGATCGACGCGCTATGTCGCCTTAACAGCTTGCCATTGAATGCGACCGGCGAAGTCATCCAGCATGAAGGCGTCTGGCGAGTTTACGAGTTCGCATGGCAAATGGACGCGATCCTTTTCTGGGATCGGTTTGAAGGCCGCTGGCTACGCGGCACCGAGTTTCATTATCCCGAGCGGCCGGCCAATCTGCCGTCCTTGAAACCGCTCGAAAACTGGCCGAAGTTCAATCCGCGCGACGCGCGGTGAAAGTTGCAGGATTTCGATGTGTAACCTTTACTATGCCGACCTCGGGATTATGCCGACCATTGGCTCTGAACGGGCTCTGGCGGCGGCGATCGCTGCTTTGGAGTCGGCATAATCACAGCGCCTCCAGAAATGCGAGAAGCTTGTCGTTCGGTCGAAAACGACCGGGGGTGGCCACCGTTGGAGCTGTCGCGGCCAGTGCGCGTTCCTTGATTCCCATATCAGCGTGTAGGTAGATGTGGGTGGTTTCGACCTGCTCATGGCCGAGCCAAAGTGCAATCACTGAGGTTTCAATTCCTGCCCGCAGCAGTCGCATCGCGGCGCTATGACGCAACACATGCATGCTGATGGTTTTCTGTCCCAACGACGGACAGGTGCGGGTGGCGATCTGAACGTATTTGGCGAGCCGATGTTCGACGGCGTCACGGCTGAGTGACGTCCCCGACTGGGTGACGAAAAGTGGTTCCGTCGGCTGACCAGCGCGCTCGGCGAGCCAAACACGCAGGAGGGCGGCCATACCCGAGGTAATTGGTGTGATCCGCAACTTCCGTCCTTTCCCCATGCAACTGACATGGGCGCCAGTGCCGAGATGAACATCGCTGATGCGAAGGCCGATCAATTCTGACGCACGCAGGCCCGTTTGGGCCGCGAGCGTAAGCAAGGTATGGTCGCGCCGCCCGGTCCAGGTCGAGCGGTCGGGTGCGCGGAACAGCGCATCGAGTTCCGGTTCGATCAGGAAAGTGACGATCCTCCGGTCGAAACGCTTGCGTGGAATGGCAAGCACGCGTTCGATTATGGCGGCATGCTCGGGATGTCGAAGCGCTGCGTACCGGAACAGCGAACGGACGGCGGCAAGTCGAGCGTTGCGAGTGCGCGCGCTATTCTCCCGCTGCTTCTCAAGATGGTCGAGGAAGGCGCCGATGAGCGGCGCATCAAGATCGTCGATGTCTAGCTTCGATGGTTCGACGTCTTTCCTCGCGGACGCGAAGACCAGCAGCAGCCGCAGCGTGTCCCGGTAGGCCGCAAGTGTATGGGGACTAGCTTGGCGCTGGCGGATGAGGCGTTCCGTGAAGAACGCTTGCAGGGTTGGGGCAAGTGCGGTCATGCGGCACCTCCGAGGTGCCGCTCCAAACGATCACCAACCAGCGTCAGCAACTCCGGCGCAGCTGAGAGATACCAATATGTGCTGACAGGATCGACGTGGCCGAGGTAGGTCGACAACAACGCGATCCGGTTCCCCGGCTCCCGGCCATCTCGATATCCGTCAAGGATGGTATTGACGGCAAATCCATGCCGCAGGTCATGCAGCCTCGGACGGCATGAGGCAGAGCGCGGCTTGAGGCCGGCGACATCCACAATTTGACGAAAGACGGGCTGGACGCCCATGTAGCGGAACCTGGTGCCAACCGTAGTGACCAGCAGTGCCGGCGTATTCGATGAGTTTTTCGGACGGTCGTCTCGACGCAGATAATCAACCAGTGCAGCCACGGTGCTCGGATGCAGCGGCAATTGGCGAGACTTGCCGAACTTTGCGTTCCGAATGGTGAGCAGTCCAATGACAAAGTCGAAATCGTCGCGGTCGAGACCGATTGCTTCCCCAACCCGCATTCCGGTCACCGCAAGCAAAGCGATCAATGTCCGAAATGTCGCCACTCGGTGCGGCGTCCGCAGCGTCCCGGCTGCGGCGAGGAGGGCCGCGATATCCGCCTCCGAATATAGGTAAGGGGGTGGCTCGGCCTTTTTGCTGCACCAGCAAGTGTGTCGGGGGCACCTCGGTCGCGGGGATGATCCCGCGCAGGTGTTTAGCGAAGCGGCGAACAACGGAAAGCCGGGCAAACGCCCAGGTTCGACCGCGCTTAGGGAGTGTCGCCCAAGCGAGCGCCGCCTCGGTTGTCAGATGATCTTCGCCGCGATCCTCGACGAAGGTGAGAAACTGACCGAGGAGCTTCTCGGCTCGATAGAGCTTAAAGCCGAGGGCGCGGCGAACCACAAGGTAGTCTGCGAGAGCCTTGCGGAGAGCGTTCATGCGACGACACCCGGCCAGGGGCGAGCGATCGACCGCAGAGCATCGCGATCGACCTTGGCATAGATCGATGTCGTAATGGCGTTGCGGTGGCGCAGGAGTTGTCCGATCTCGGGCAGCGATGCACCGCCGCGTAGCATCAGAGTCGCTGCGGTGTGACGCAGCCGGTGAGCATGGATCCGTTCAAAGCCGCACCGTTCGCCAGCGTGGCGAACAATCTGCGTTACCGCGCCAGTGGTGAGAGCGTGATGCGGAGCTGTGATCCGTGCAAACACCATTCGGCCTTGCGCGCTTGCGGGACGGCCGTGATGCAAGTAAGCCGCGATTGCTTCGCCGACATCTGCAGGTAATGGCAGTCGTTCGGAGCGATTGCCTTTGCTGTGGGCAATCACGATCTCGCCGCCTCGCCAATCGATATGCTCAAGTTGCAGTTTGGCGACTTCGCCTGCCCGCAAGCCCAGGCGAACAAGCATGGTCAGGACCGCGAAGTCACGGCAGCCACTTCGGGTGCTGGTGTCGCAGGACGCCAGAAGGCGCCGCACTTGGTCAGCGGCCAATCCCTTCGGCAATCCGGTTAATCGCCGACCGGGAACGGTCGGTACCGCAGACACCAGTGACCGATCGATAGCGCCGTCGACGTGAAGAAAACCGAGTAGTGATCGAAGGGCCGACACCGTCAGCCCGGCCGTCCCAGGGCTGAGGCGTGGGCAGTTTGTCACCACAAAGGAAATGACGTCAGCTGCCGTCAGGCTTCGAAGGTCCAGAGTAAGGCCGTCCGGCAAGACCTTGGTTTGAAGGAAGGGACGCATCAGTTCAATATACCGGGACGCCGACGCATTCCTGATGCCACGTTCAAGTATCAAGTAGCCCCGGTATCGCACCAGGGTCGCTTCAAGCACTCCGCTGGCCGGCGGCGACAAAGCCGCCGGTGCGATCCCAAGACCGCGCAGGTAACCGAGGATCGGCTGCATCGCTCTGATAGAGCGAAGAAAGCTGTAACCTGCTTCACGACGGCTGAGCTGAAACTGCTCTACTTCCTTTGCGCGTAGCTCCCCTGCATCGAGCCCCTCGCTCACAAGCCAATTGCTCAGGTGGTTTAGCAGCAATAACTGAATGCGGGCCTGGTGCGGGCTATAGCCTTCTCGTGTCATGTGGTCGGCAAACCCAGTCGCAAATGCCGAAAGCGGACCCGAAACCCTAACTCGTGACAAATCAATCAACATGAAAGCCTCCCTTCAATTGGCAAGAGGGAGACTGTACGCTGTGAGACCAATCGGATTATGCCGACTCTAACGCAGCGATCGCCGCCGCCAGAGCCCGTTCAGAGCCAATGGTCGGCATAATCCCGAGGTCGGCATAGTAAAGATTGCACATTGAGGGTCCTTCTAAGGATGCGCGTTTGCGTCGTCCGAACAGCTGGCGGGATTTCCCTGGGATCGAATGCAGGCTCGATACAGCCAGGGTTCGACGTAACTGCCACTCCAGATGCCGCGCCCGGCTCGTTCGGCGTCGCGTTGATCGGCTTCATACCTTCCTTTTGAAAAGCGCGGCCAGTCGAGCGCAAGGCCGTTGTGCACAAGCCACTCGCCGAGATCGTTGGCGCCGGTCGAACAGGTCGCGACCGTTCGGCCGTACCGGTCCCGGTTCATGGGGATGCAGTTGACCGGCCGCCCCGCAATGAAAGCGTCCAGATCATTCGCAGCTTTTGCGCCGCACCGATATTGCAAACTGTATTCGCCGCGGCAGAGTTGGGTGCTCTCGGGCGCGTCAATTCCCCAGAGACGGATCCGCGTTCCGTGAATCTCGATCGTGTCGCCGTCAATGACGCTTGCCTGTCCGATCAAGTCTCCGGCGAGGGCTGGACCTAATGGTGAGAAGAGCATCAACAAGGCTACGGTTCGTTGGGTGATCATCGTCTGGATTGCCTCAACCGATGCGATGGGGCTTGTTCAGGAAATATCCCCGGTTGCCGAGCGCTGCTTCCGCGTACTGATCGATCGAGACGATGATCGCTTGTACGTGTTTGGTAGCAGTAGCCTTCCAGTGTCGCCTGGCGTCGTACGTCGGCCAGCGCCTTGATCCACGGTGGATGGTCAGCCTTGTCGTCATACCATTTTAGAGGTTCGTGGGCCAAAGCATCAGCCTCCGTGCGATCGTTGATTGGCGCGGCGCGTCAGATCCTCGAGCTCCGCTCGTCGTCTTGTGATCAGCAGGCGTGGTGCGGCGTCGTCGAGGCCGGAGCGCCGAAGCTGGTGGATGGTGCTGGAGAGTTCGGCGATCTGAGCACGCAACTCCAAAATCCTGAGCGGCGGTGGATCATCGCTCATGCGCCGCCGGCGCGATCAGCCGCTCCCGCCTCTCGATGAAGAGAACAAGATCAGCCTGCGCCCGCATCAGCCGTTGGGCCGCGGGCGTGCAGTCGAGATCAGCAGCGATCAGCTGCTCGATCTCGCAAGACTGAAGCCGGACGTCGCGCCGGAGCCGGGCGATGTTGCGATTGAGCAGAACCAGATTGCGGTCCATCGATCGCTCCGGGCGAAGGTCATCATCAGCTGCGAGCGGCGGGCTTCGGCTTCTGGGCCGGCCGGTTGTTTGTCTTGAGCCGCTCCTCGATGGTCGGCAGCAACTCGCTGCCGCCGGCGGCCTTCCATTCGGCCAGCAGCGCAGCGAGTTCCTTCCTCATGGCCATCAGCCGGAATGCGGATTCCGTACTGTCCAGATCATTGCGGATCTGGTCGTGCATGGCGTCCTCGACGCCTACCATCGCAGCCCGCAAGGATCTGATCTTTCGCCGGATTTCATTAATTCGATTGTCCATGGCTTATAAGAACAAAAAGAGAACATAGAGTCAAGTGGCACATATATAAAGAGCGGCGGAAAATGAAAGCCATGGTTACGAAATACGGTGCGTTCGTTAACCGGCTTGCCGGTCCTATGACGCGAGCCCAGGCGTTGTGGCTGAAGGGCCTGGCCGAGGAAGCTTATCAGCCTGAGCAGTACGCGGCGAACTTGAGCTTTGACGAAGCCGCGCGCCGGATCGATGCGCTCAAAGCAGAAACAGCGCTGGCGGATTCCTTCTAGCTGTGAAGCAGCGAGTGGGCGCCTCGGTTCGCTCCGAAAATATCCGGATGGAGGCGCTAAGTCGTCCACAATGCGGCCAATGGAAGCTGGGCCCACGCTGGCGCGATTTCTGCAACTCACGCTAAGCAATTGTCTCTATCGGCTCGAATGCGCGAAGGAATAAGATGGTTGGAATGACCCGTGAACTGCCCGATCGAGGTTATGCGCTCGAAGTTGATGGCCGGATGAAAGCAGAATTCGCCACCAGGGACGGCGCCAAGGCGGGTGGGGAAGAGCTGAAGAGGCGCTTTCCCAAGCTCCTGGTTAAAATCTACGACGCACAGACAAAGACGCGAGAAGAAATCTCGCTTCAGGGAATCTAACGGCGCTTGATGCGCGTGCGGTAACCGGGGGCGCGTCCCCCTTCGCGGACCAGGCTCTCGTGAAACCGCACCGCAAGTGCGTCGCGGCCTTGCGGCGTCGATCCTTCGCGCAAGAACAGTTCAGGCCCTCGTCGGCGGGCCAATAAAAAAACCAGACCTTTATGCAGCCGCCGCCGTCTGCGCAAAGGTCCGATCTCTTTTGTCTCCTCGATATCCGAAGCCCTGTAGAGGCCCCTTTCAGATCCCTGAAGAGAACTACTTAGGTCCGGACTTCTGATCCGGAGCAGCACTTTCTCGTCGTTACTTCTTCCGCGACGTCTTCTTTGCCACCTTCTTGGTAGCTTTCGCGCTCTTCTTTGCCTTCTTCGCTTTCTTTGCCATGTGGTCCTCTGAAAAATTGGCTCAGTAGTCGCGCGCATGTCGTGCATCGACATGCACACCACCGAGACGATACCACAAAAGCAAAATTGATACCAACAAGTCGTGAAGTCGCTAAATGTGTCGCTCGCCGGAGGCACTCGTCCGCGGGCCCCGCCGTCATCGCATTCCGGCGTCGCTATCACTGTCCCGCGTTCGGGTGCCTTGTTAACCGGTCTCGCGACTGCAGTCGGTCCCGCGTCCCGCCAAGAGGCGGCGCTATGCTGACCCTCCTGCGGCTGCCTCTTTTTTCTTGCGGGCTTGCGCCCGCTAAGGCCTAGCTTCGCTTCATTTTGGGAAGCCTTGGATGTTCCGTAGCTTCCGTTCGCGCGTGGATCGAGCATCGCAGAGTGAGAGGTTGGTCGAATTTTCCGTGACGGGTTAAAGGTCGTGAGAGAGGCTTGCGGCGCCCGTCATGGAGAGTACCCGTGACCCAGCTGAATGTAGTGGATGCCCCGCGCGAAGAGCGTGATGGCTACAGGGTGGATGTGAACCGTGGAAAGCGGATTGGCCGCGTGTCCTCGGAATGGTTTTCGCGGCCGGCGGACGAGCGGTACCTGTCGCTCTCGGAGTTGCACGCCGTGGCGCGCGGCCGCGCCGAGCGAAGCAGGACCCGTACGGCCGAAACTGCGTCGATCCGGGTGGACGCCAGCCGTGGTGACGCGGAGCGGTTGACGCTGCTGTTGCCTGGTGAGGAGATACCTCTTGCACCCACGCACTGGAGCTTTGGTCAGCTCACAACGATGGTCGGCGCGCCGGCCGCGTACCTGCGCGAGCTGCCAGCGTCGCTCGCCGCCATCAATCTTCAGTACGGGCTGACTTCGAACCGCGCCGAATTGATCAAAACCCTCGAGGTCGAAGACGGACGCGTTGAATTGCGCGCAGTCACCGGCCCCGACTATGGCCGCATTTATGACCATGAACTGGTTACCGCCGTGCAGCGGATCGCCGGCAACGGCACCGGTGATACACGCTGGAAGGTGCCCGGTGTGCTCGACTGGTCGACGGGTGTCTACAACGCGCACGTCGACATCACGAAAAGCACGACCACGCTCTACGCCTCGGACCGCGATGTTTTTTCTGTTCCTGGTCGACGATTTGAACCCGATTGAGGCGGGGAAATTACCGGACGGCTCGCCTGACCTCTACTTTCGCGGCTTCTATTGCTGGAATTCCGAGGTCGGCGCCAAGACGCTTGGTATTGCGAGTTTCTATCTTCGGGCCGTCTGCCAAAATCGTAATCTCTGGGGCGTCGAGGATTTCGAGGAAATCACCATCCGCCACTCGAAATACGCCGCGTCCCGATTTGCCCACGAGGCGTCCCCGGCGCTGACGCGTTTCGCAAATTCTTCGCCCATGCCGTTCGTCAACGGCATCAAGACCGCGCGCGAGCGCATCGTGGCACGTACTGACGACGAGCGAAGCGACTTCCTGCGCAAGCGTGGCTTCGGGAAGTCGGAGACGGCCAAGATCATCGAGACGGTGCTCGCCGAGGAGGGCCGCAAGCCCGAGAGCGTCTTCGACTTTGTGCAGGGCGTCACAGCAGTTGCCCGGGACAAGCCCCATCAGGATGCCCGGCTCGATCTCGAGGCGCGGGCGAAGAAGCTGCTCGACCGAGTGGCCTGACGCGGGTCGGTCGTCGCGGCGAGTTTTCGCCCGGACTCCAGTCTTCGTTTCTGCATTCGGCGTCGCCCTCCAGAGGAAGAGGGCGGCGCTCGGCTTCGTGACGGGTCAGGAGGTCCAGAGAGAGGCTCTGGATCGCCCGTCGCGGAGAAATGCTGATGTCCAAATCTATTCAGAAGATTACGCTGAGTCAGTCGCGTGACATTCCATTCAACAGACTGGTGCTGAGCCAGTCCAATGTCCGCCGCATCAAGGCGGGTGTCTCGATCGAAGAACTCGCGCAAGATATCGCCCGGCGCACGCTCCTTCAGAGTCTCACCGTGCGTCCGGTTGTTGATGACGAGGGCGCGGAAACCGGCATGTTCGAAGTTCCCGCTGGCGGACGGCGTTATCGGGCGCTTGAGCTCCTGGTCAAGCAGAAGCGACTTGCGCGTACCGCGCCGATCCCTTGCATCGTGCGGACGGAAGGTTTGGCTGAAGAGGATTCTCTCGCCGAGAACGTCCAGCGCGCGCCGTTGCACCCGCTCGATCAGTTCCGTGCCTTCCGCGATTTGCGCGAGAAAGGCATGGGCGAGGAGGAGATCGCGGCGGTCTTCTTCGTCAGTGTCCAGGTCGTCAAGCAGCGGCTTAAGCTCGCCGCGGTCTCATCCAAACTGCTCGACATCTATGCCGAGGACGGCATGACGCTCGATCAGCTGATGGCGTTCACGGTCAATCCGGATCACGAGCGCCAGGAGCAGGTATGGGAAGCGCTTCAACGCTCCCACAATAAAGAGCCATACTACATCCGACGGCTTCTGACCGAGGGCGCCGTGCGAGCCTCCGACAAGCGTGCCCAGTTTGTGGGGCTCGAGGCCTATGAGGCCGCCGGCGGCGACGTCATGCGGGATCTTTTCCAGCAGGATGACGGCGGCTGGCTGCAAAATCCCGTGCTGCTCGACCGTCTCGTTGCCGAAAAGCTGGAACGCGAGGCGGATAGCGTTCGCGCGGAAAACTGGAAATGGATCGAAGTCGCGATCGACCTCCCTTACGGCCACGCATACGGGCTGCGCCAGATCGCCGGCGAGCCGGTCGCGATGAGCGAGGAGGAGATCGCCACGGCCGAAGCCTTGCGGGCCGAATACGAGCGTCTTGAGCAGGCTCATGCGGACGCCGAAGAATTCCCCGAGGAGGTCGACTTGCGGCTCGGCGAAATTGAGACTGCTCTTGCCGCACTCGACGAGCGGCCGGTCAGGTACGACCCTGAGGAGATCGCGCGTGCCGGTGTCTTCATCAGCATCGACGGATCGGGAGAGCTGCGGGTCGAGCGCGGTTACGTTCGTCCCGAAGACGAACCGGCACTTCCGCAAGCTCAGTCAATAACTGGCTCGGAGACGAGCAGCGCCGCCGCGGCTCCAGCGTTGCCAGATAGCGATGAGGTGCGGGCGAGCATGTCAGTCGCTCAGGAGCAGCCTGAGGAAGAGGAGGGCATCAAGCCGATCCCTGATCGGTTAATGACCGAACTCACGGCGTATCGCTCGCTCGCCTTGCGCGATGCGCTGGCCCAAGATCCTGATGTGGCGTTCCTGGCGGCGCTGCATGCGCTCTGCCTGAAGCTGTTCTACCGTTACGCGTCCGAGTCCTGTCTTGAGATCGACGTGAAAACCGTTGTCTTCGGCAGCCAGGCGCCCGGTCTCAATGACACTGCGATCGCTAAAGCGGTGGACGAAAGGCATCGGCGGTGGTCGGAGCAGTTGCCGAGCGAGTCGGCCGAACTCTGGGATGCGCTCACCGCCTTCGATCCGGACAGCCGTGATGCGCTGTTCGCCCATTGCATCGCGCTCAGCGTCAACGCGGTGTCTGAGACCTGGAATCGGCGGCCGCGTGCGCTGGCTCACGCCGACCGCATCGCCGAAGCCATCAGCCTCGACATTGTGGCCGCGGGCTGGTCGCCAACCGTCGATAACTATTTTGGCCGTGTAACAAAAGCTCGCATCGTCGAAGCTGTCCGCGAAGCCAAGGGCGAAACCGCCGCCCAACTCATCGGACACCTGAAGAAGGCGAGATGCGGAGCGGGCGGAAGCGCTGCTCGCCGGCTCTGGCTGGCTGCCGGAGCCGTTGCGCACGCCTGGCCAGGCGACTGGAGCGCAGTCTCCGGCCTCTGAAGTCTGCGAGGGCTTATCCGCTGGCTCGGTCGGAGAGAAATCGGCGGTGACCGGATACGAAACGGCCATTGGCGATTTTAAGGCGCCGGCCGAGGATGCGTTCGTTCCGGCTGAACAGCCGCTGGTCGCGGCTGAGTGACGTAAGGAGCTAC
>CAVYPW010000008.1:0-388086 GCA_963770515.1 uncultured Alphaproteobacteria bacterium | reverse complement strand
CGGCAAGGCCAGCGCATCGGCGCGGATCAGCCAGATCAGATAAGGCAGCGCCAGCACGACGATCACCAGGAGCGCAAACAGCGCATCGAACGAGATCAGGACGCGCCGGCCACGGGAAGTTGCCAGCGCAAATCCGACCACGAACGCCAACAGGAAGATCGCAGCCGAGGTCGTCAGCAGCAAAAGACCGGCTTCGATCGACAATGCGAACCACGCATTGCGCCGGTTCTGGCCAATCAGTTGCCAGGAATGTAGCAGGATCAATGCCCAAAGCGGCCGTGCCAGCACCAGCGGTCCGAACTCGAGACCGGGCGCGCTGAATGCCAGCACCGTCATCGTCAACAGAACCGCCAGCACCGCCTGCTGCACGCCGACGGTGGCGCGCGCCAGGAGGTACAATGTCCAGAACGTCGCGATCGAACACAGCTGCGCCAGCAGATAGACGCCGAACACGTGGTTGCCCGCGACTCTGAAACGCGATATCGGCCAGCCAAAAGGCGAGCGGTGGCCCGAAATCGGTTCCGACCCGATATTCCCGCCCAAGTGCTAGCACCGTAGCCAGATCGCCCGGAGGGCCGCGGTATACCAACAGCGACACCAGCAACCACAGCATCGCCTGCAGCACCACCACCAGCCATACGACCAGCTTCGGCCGGGCGCGGATCAGTTCGATAACCAGAGAGGTGAAGCGCATGTGGCGACCGGATTGCTTTCAACAGGACTGGCCGCCGGAGGTGTGGGCCTGCGCGACGACGTTTCACCCTGATCGAAGCATGGTCTTAAAGGCGGTCAGGCGCGGAGGCAACTCCAGTCACGCCATCACTCCGCAGCGGAGATCGCGGGCAACTCGGCTTCCGGGGTGAACAGGTCGGAGCCGCCCTTGATCGTCCACGGCTGGTGTTTTTCGCGTGCGGCGACGACGGGGGCGAAGAAACTCCGGTGATGAACCGAAGGGCCTAACCGGTCGAGCGCTTGAAGATGTTCCGGCACGCCATAGCCCTTGTGGGACTCAAAGCCGTAACCGGGGCACTCCTGCGCCAGGGCACACATCAGGCGGTCCCTGGTCACCTTGGCGATGATCGAGGCCGCCGCAATCGACATGACAATGCCATCGCCGCCGATCACGGCCTCGCAATTGCAAGCCGTGCTGAGCCGGTCGCGGCCATCGACAAAAACGTGATTTGGCGATTTGGGCAAACCATCGACCGCGCGCTTGAGCGCCCATAGCGAAGCCCGCAGAATATTGTCGCGGTCGATCCGCGCCGGCGAGGCAAAGGCGACCGAAAACGAAGCCGTCGCGCATATCTCCTCGAACAGCGCCTCGCGGCGTTCCGCCGTCAGCCGTTTGGAATCGTCGATCCCTTTTGGAATCCGTTTCGGGTCGAGCACGACAGCGGCCGCGACGACTGGACCTGCCAGCGGTCCGCGGCCAGCTTCATCGCAACCCGCGACCGGCCAAACGCCTCGTTTGATCAGCGCGCGCTCGCGGCGAAAGCTTGGCGGCGCCACCGCGATGACGCCTTTCGGCAGCTCGGCCTGCTTTTTTCCAGACTTGTCTCGAATCATGCGCAGATCGTGCGCAAGGGGCGATCCCGGCACAACGAAAAAATCCGATCTATGCCCGCTGTTCACGGCGACGCTGGCGCCATTCGCCGGCTTCCAGGCAAAAGACACTGCGGTTTGGGCGTCCGGGTTCCATTGCGTCGTGCAGATACTTCATTCCGAGCTTCTCGAGGGCATGGATAGACGGCCCATTCTGCGGATCGGCCAGGCCAAGCAAGCGCGTGCAGTTGAGCTGTTCGAATCCAAACGCAAGTTGGGCCTCGCCGATCTCGGTGGCGATGCCCCTGCCCCAGGCCTGACGCGCGAGCACAAAGCCGATTTCGAAATCGTACGCGCCAAGCGCCGCGCAGGGAAACAGCCCGGCGAAGCCGATGATTTCGGTTGTGGGCTTCTCAGTCAAAACGGCGATGCCCGTGAGAGTGTCGCCGAAAGTAAAAAACTTCCGCATCACTTCCCCGGCTCTTCCGAGCGTCATCGGTACGCCCTGAAAGACATGGCGCATCACGTCGCTATCGCCCAGGACCCGCTCCCACATGATCGCGATGTCCGGCTCGGTCGCGGTGCGCAGAACCAGCCGTGTCGTCGTCAAAATGACGCGCGGTTGTTTTTCAAAGGCCGATGTGGGGCCGTCATGCATCGGGCCGCGATACTACATTTCATCGACCGCAAAAAGCGACGTCTGACGACCGGCCACACGCCACACAACGTCAAAACAGGCTGAGCTGCTCTCCGTTACGCTTGGGCCGCGCGAAATGATCCGTGGTCAGCTTGGATCGACGCTTGTTGAGTCCCAGCTTTTCACAGGCGATCTCGAATCTCCGCCCGATCATCCAGGCCATCGGGCCGGTGCCCTTCATCCGCGTTCCCCATTGCGAGTTGTAATCGCGACCGTCTCGCATGTCGCGGATCAGCGTGAAGACGTGACGATAGCGATCCGGGTAATTCGCCATCAGCCATTCGCGAAAGAGATCGCGCACCTCGAGCGGCAGGCGCAGCAAGACGTAACTAGCTTCCCTGACGCCGGCATGGGCCGCCGCATCGAGAATGCGCTCGATCTCGCTGTCGTTCAGCGCGGGGATCACCGGAGCGACCATCACCGTGGTCGGAATTCCCGCCTCCGACAATCGCCGCAACGCTTCCAGCCGCCGCGGCGGCGTCGATGCCCGCGGCTCCATGGTGCGGGCCAGTTGCGCATCCAGCGTCGTTACCGAAATCGCCACCTTGGCGAGATTTCGCTTGGCCATCCGCGCCAGGATATCGATGTCGCGCACAACCAGCGCCGACTTCGTCACGATGCCGACCGGGTGGGAGGCACGGTCCAATACTTCCAGAATACCGCGCATGATCTTGTGGTCGCGCTCGATCGGCTGATATGGATCGGTGTTGGTACCGATCGCGATCATGCGCGGCTCGTAATTCTCCGCGGCAAGCTCCTTTTCGAGAAGCTGCGGTGCATCGGGCTTGGCCAACAGCTTCGATTCGAAATCGAGCCCCGGCGACAGGCCGAGATAGGCATGGGTCGGCCGCGCGAAGCAGTACACGCAGCCATGCTCGCAACCCCGATACGGATTGATGGAGCGGTCGAAGCCGATATCGGGAGATTTGTTGCGCGCGATCACCTTGCGGGATGTATCGAGCGTTACCGTGGTCTTGAACGGCGGAAGCTCTTCAAGACTATGCCAGCCGTCGTCAAACGCAACCCGCGCCTCGGCCTCATAGCGGCCGCTGGCGTTGGATTGCGCGCCACGGCCACGCCGCCGCCCGCGTTCGATGGCGACTGCAAGCTCCGGGAAGGCCGAAGGTACACCCGCCGGTTCGGAGGGCGCCGTGACCGGCGGGTGCTTGAGCGCATGTGAGGATGCTTTGCTCATGGTCCGAACATAGCACCAAACAAGAACAAATCAAGAACAATATAACTAATCCACAACGCGGACGATCTAAAAACGTTCGTAGAGACCTCCGGGCCGGCCTGCCGCAAAAACCTGCAAAGCCGCGGGCTGATTTGACTGTGACAAGATGATAACGGTTCCCGCAGTTTTCCGCCGTTGAGATCATGCTGAGCGTCATCGTCCCCACAGAAGGTGCAGAACATCCCGCCGTCGCCACGCTTGCCGCGCTGGTGCCGGGCGCCGCCACCGGCGTGGTGCGCGAGGTATTGCTGGTTGATCGCGGCAGTAACGGCGTGATTGAGCGGGTTGCCGATGTCGCGGGATGCCGCTTCGTGCCCTTCGATGGAACGCGCGCGGCGGCGCTGGCGGCCGGCGCGCGCCAGGCGCGCTCGCCCTGGCTGATGTTCCTGCACGCGGGCGCCGTGCTCGACCACGGCTGGATCGACGAGACCATGCAGTTCATTCAGCGGGTTTCCGACAGCGACCGTCCCCGCGCCGGCGTGTTTCGTTATGCGCGCTCGCCCTATTCCGATCACACCTTGCGCGAACGCTTGCGGTCCATCGCGCGGATGATGGCAGGTCCCTTCGCCGACCAGGGCTTACTGATTGCGCGGGATCACTATGAGCGGCTCGGCGGCCATGCGCCTGATATCGCTCGCGCGGAAGAGCGGCTGCTTCGCCGGCTCGGCCGCTCCTCGCTGATCATGCTGCACAGCCGGATCATCATGTCGTGAAGTAACTCCGATATAGTTGCCAAAGTCAAACAACTATTTGACAATGGCAAGTATTGGAGGTGCGCCATGCCAGCCCAGACTTCGCTTGCCCAGCCCGAGCAGGAGATCGCAGCCGTTTGCGCCTTCAACCGTTTCTATACCCGCAAGCTCGAGGTGCTCGACCAGCATCTGCTCAAGACGCCGTTCTCGCTGAGCGAGGCGCGAGTGATGTTCGAGCTCGCCCATCGCGGCGATCTCTCGGCCAAGGACATCGGCCTGGAGCTAGGGCTCGACCCCGGCTATCTCAGCCGCATCGTCCAGAAATTCGACGAGGACGGCCTTGTCAGCCGCAAGCCGCAGCCTTCGGACCGGCGGCAATACCAGCTCGGCTTGACGGCCAAGGGCCGCGCTGCCTTCGCCAGGCTCGAGCAGATATCGCAGGATCACGTCGGGCTGATGCTGGGCCGGCTAGCGGGCGAGGAGCGCAAACGGCTGCTCGACGCCATGGAAATGATCGAGCGGCTGCTTTGCGCAGCGCACACGCCTTTGCCACCGGCGATCCTGCGCGACCCGCGACCAGGCGACATGGGCTTTGTGGTGCAGAGCCATGGTGCGCGTTACGCCAGTGAATATGGCTTCGATGCGTCTTTCGAAGCGCTGGTCGCCGAGATCGCTGCGAAATTCATCTCCTCCTTTGACGCTTCGCGCGAACGCTGCTGGATTGCCGATATCGACGGGCGGCCGGTCGGCTCGGTGTTCCTGGTCAGAAGCGACGACGAGGTCGCCAAACTACGGTTGCTGCTGGTCGAGCCGAGCGCGCGCGGCCAGCGACTCGGGCAGCGCCTGGTCGCCGAATGCATCAGCTTCGCGCGGGCCTGCGGCTATCGCAGGATCACGCTTTGGACGCAGAGCATTCTGATTGCCGCCCGCAAAATCTATCAGGACGCGGGCTTTGCGCTCGTGAAGACCGAGCCGCATCGCAGTTTCGGGCAGAACCTGATCGGCGAGACGTGGGAACGCGAGCTGTGACGCCATCGCGTCGCATCACACCTGGCTTGATGGAGTACTATAAGAGAAAGGCGCACCGGTTACGCACTGAGGCTTACCGGAACATGGGGTGCGCTTTTTGGCGAGCGCTAAAAAGCATCATTCGGCGACGTTGACCGCCGGCAAGCCGGGGCGTCTTTGTTTTTGCGGCCGCCTGCCCTCTTTCAATAGGCTGATCTGACACGATACGATGTCCGTCGAAATCAGGCAGGAGGAAGCGCATGAAATCGCCGCGGCTCGTTCGATCGATATCCATGATTGCAATGGCCGCCTTGTTGCTGACGAAGGCAGCGTCTGCCGCCGATATCCATGTGATGATCTCCTCCGGCTTTCACGGCGCTTATTCCGAGCTCGGTCCGGCCTTCGAGCGCGCCACCGGAAACCACCTGATCACGACGCGCGGCCC
The DNA here is from genome assembly GCA_963770515.1 of uncultured Alphaproteobacteria bacterium. Lineage (GTDB taxonomy): Bacteria > Pseudomonadota > Alphaproteobacteria > Rhizobiales > Xanthobacteraceae > Bradyrhizobium. The sequence continues at coordinate 382,468 of CAVYPW010000008.1, read as the reverse complement.
TTCGATGGGAGATTCGCCCGAGGCGATCCCGACGCGGCTTTCGCGCGGCGAGAGCGCCGATGTCGTGATCCTCGACGGCGGCGCGGCCGACGAACTCGGCAAACGCGGCCTGGTGCAAACCGACAGCAAGGTCGAACTGGCGCGGTCGCTGATCGGCATGGTGGTGCGCGAAGGCACTGAGAAGCCCGACATCAGCAGCGTTGCCGCCTTCCGCAATACATTGCTGTCGGCCAAATCCATCGCCTATTCGGACAGCGGCAGCGGCACTTATCTCTCGACCGTCCTGTTCCGGAAGCTCGGCGTTGCAGATCAGATCGCATCCAAGAGCCGGAAAGTACGCGGACCGCCGTCCGGCGAGCCGGTGGCGGCCGTGGTCGCGCGCGGTGAAGCGGAAATCGGTTTTCAGCAGGTGGCCGAGCTCATTCACGTCCCCGGCATTGCATTCGTCGGCGCGCTCCCGGCCGAGGTGCAGCCGATGTTCTCCTTCGCCGGCGTTCTGACCAGGACCGCGCGTGAGCCCGAGGCCGCCTGCGCCCTGCTTGTGTTTCTGACCTCAAAGGAGTCGGCCCCCGTGATCACGAAGGCTGGACTGATGCCGCTGTCGGATCGGTAGCCGGTGGCATGACCTCCGGCGTCACGAATTTCACACCGTAGGTCTTGCCGCGACGCCAAATGACTTCGCACAGCTCGCGCTTGTGATGCCCCTTGACGAGCGTCAACTCGAAACGATCTCTCACATCCATCGCATCATCGCTCGCGATCCGCACCCCGCCGGAGGAGACGTCCAGAACATGGCACTCCCGTTCGCTCACGCCGTTATCGACGGTGATCCAGGCCAACCGCTTGTGCAGTTGCCGTCGCGTCTCACGTTTTACTTTTACCCTCGGCTCAACAACAGTCATGAAAAATCACCGGTTGATCGCCCCGGCAATATCGAGGCTGGCCCAGCTTCGCGGTGATCTCGTAAGGTTCCGTTAGTCCATTATGTTGAAATTTATCGATTAGCCTTGACGGTCACAGATCAGGCCGAGGCGCCTTTAGCCTTGGGCCGGCGCAAATGTTCGTCCAGCCGCGGCATGATCTCGACGAAGTTGCAGGGCTGTGTGCGATAATCGAGTTGGGCGGCGAGAATCCCGTCCCATCCATCGCGGCAGGCGCCCGGCGACCCCGGCAGGCAGAAGATGAAGGTGGCGCCCGCCACGCCCGCGGTTGCCCGGCTCTGGATCGTCGACGTGCCGATCTTGGCATGGCTCAGCATGTGAAACGCGATCGAAAAACCATCCATCCGCTTCTCGAACAACGGCTCGATCGCTTCCGGCGTCACATCGCGGCCGGTAAAGCCGGTTCCGCCGGTGGTGATGATGACATCGACGCCTTCGTCCGCAATCCAGCGCTTGACGATGACGCGGATCGCATCGACGTCATCGACGATGATCTCCCGCGCGGCGAGTTTGTGCCCGGCCGCGACGATCCGCTCGGCCAGCGTCGCGCCGGATTTGTCGTCGGCGAGCGAGCGCGTGTCCGAAATCGTCAGCACCGCGATATTAAGCGGTACGAACTGTTTGGCTTCGTCGAGTGAGCTCATGTAAAGCCGTGGGTTACAGCGATGCAGCGCTAAACGTATCGCACGCCTTCAAGGTTCCCTGCTGATAGCCGGTCATGAACCATCGCTTGCGTTGTTCCGCCGAACCATGGGTAAAGGAATCCGGCACCACGCGTCCGGTGGCCTGGCGTTGCAGGGTGTCGTCGCCGATCGCGGAGGCGGTCGCGAGCGCGCCCTCGATATCGCCCGGCTCGATGAAGCCCGGACGCTTCTTCTCCTCGCGATTGGCCCAGATGCCCGAGAGGCAATCCGCCTGTAGTTCCACCCTGACCTGAAGCGCGTTGGCGGCGGTCTTGCTGCCGGCCGCCTGCTGCTGCGCCGTCACCCTTGGCAAAATGCCGAGCAGGTTCTGCACATGATGTCCGGCCTCATGCGCGATGATATAGGCCGCGGTGAACTTGCAGGCCGAGCCCTGACAGCCGTGGAATTTGGTCTCGACTTCGCGGAAGAAGCCGGTATCGAGAAAGATCTGCCGGTCCGGCGGGCAGTAGAACGGCCCCATCGCCGACTGCGCCATGCCGCAGCGGCCGCCATTGGTTGCATTGCGAAACAATACGATGCGCGGCCCGGTATAGGTCTGGCCGGCGGCCTGGAAAATTTCGGTCCAGCGATCGTCGATCTCGCCGAGAATGCCGGCGATCATGTTGCCCATCTCGTCGGTGGGCGCCCCCTTCTTGACGGTCCCCGGTCGCCGATCGGCCTGCACCTGACTCTGTCCGCTGCCCCCGCCGGTGAGAATTTCCGCGCCGCCGATCAGGATGCGCGGGTCGATGCCAAAGGCATATCCGACCAGGCCGAGCACGATAATGATGCCGATGCCGAGCCCGCCGCCCCCCATCGGAAGTCCGATACCGCCGCCGCCCATCCCGCCACCACTGTCATCGCGACGGTCGTCGATGTCGTCGCTGCGGCGAAAATCATCGTAACGCATGGCCCAATTTCCTCATTGTAGTTTGCGGCGGCCATCCCGCAGCACGTAGCCAGGACGGCAGAATTTTCTTGTTACGTCTAATAACCCGGCAGGCAAAAATTGCCTAGTGGAGGTGACTTTACATCAGCGAAACAATTTGTCGCGAACCGAGCGGACGAACGCGAAATGCCAAATTCCCTTGAAATCCCGTGGTTGTCGGCCTTCCTCGCTCTTGGCATTCGCAAAATATCCGAAGTTCATCGAAGCGAATTATTACAATCATCAAGGTGAAAGAATTGCCCGGTTAAGTCGATTTTTACTTTGGCCCGTCAAAGTGACCGCAGTCGGTTGTTTAGTCCCGCGTCGCCGACAGCGTCGCCTGAGTCAGAGTATTTGAGTCATGGTTGTGTCGCGTCGCGGGGCGTCTGCAAGGGCGCCCCGCACTAAATTTGAGTCCCAGTCCGATAGCCGCATCATTCTTGGCGATTGCGTCGCCGAGATGTCAAAGTTGCAGGCCGGTTCCGTCGATCTGGTATTTGCCGATCCGCCCTACAATTTGCAGCTCAAGGGCGATCTCAAACGTCCCGACGAATCCCATGTCGATGCCGTCAACGACGACTGGGACAAGTTCTCGTCCTTTGCCGCCTATGACGACTTCACCCGCGCCTGGCTGCTCGCCTGCCGCCGCATCATGAAGCCGTCGGCGACGATCTGGGTGATCGGCTCCTATCACAATATCTTTCGCGTCGGCGCGATCATGCAGGACCTCGGTTTCTGGGTGCTCAACGACATTGTGTGGCGCAAGACCAATCCGATGCCGAATTTCCGCGGCCGCCGCTTCACCAATGCCCACGAGACCATGATCTGGGCGGCACGCGACGAGAAGGCCAAGGGCTATACCTTCAATTACGAAGTGCTAAAGGCCGCCAACGAAGACGTGCAGGCGCGCTCGGACTGGCTGATCCCGCTGTGCACCGGCGAAGAACGGCTCAAAGGCAAGGACGGCAAGAAGGTGCATCCGACCCAGAAGCCCGAAGGTCTGCTGGCGCGCGTGCTGCTGTCGTCCTCAAAACCCGGCGACCTCGTGATCGACCCGTTCAACGGCACCGGCACCACAGGCGCGGTGGCAAAACGCCTCGGCCGCCGTTACATCGGCTTCGAGCGCGATAAAACCTATGCGGCCGCGGCCGAAGCCCGTATTGCCGAGATCGAGCCGCTGCCGGAGGCGACGCTGGCGCCGTTCATGACCGCGCGCGATGCGCCTCGGGTGGCGTTCTCCGAACTGATCGAGCGCGGCATGATCTCGCCGGGCACGAAACTCGTCGATGCCAAGAAGCGCCATGGGGCGCTGGTGCGCGCCGACGGCGCCATCATGCTCGGCGACAAGGTCGGCTCGATCCACCGCATCGGCGCGGTGGCGCAAGGCGCGGAGGCCTGCAACGGCTGGACCTTCTGGCACGTCGAGACCAAGCAGGGCCTCAAGCTGATCGACGAATTGCGCGCCGAAATCCGCAGCCAGATGCCGTTGGGCTGAGTCTTTCATCTTCAGTTGTCAAACAGCCACTTCGCTGTCGTCCCTGCGAACGCAGGGACCCATAACCACGGGCCTTCATTGTTGCGCGAAAGCCGACCGGCATCATCTTTCAACACGCGCGACACGGCGTATGGGTCCCTGCGTTCGCAGGGACGACAGTGTTGGGCAAACGCACGCCCTCGCCTTCCCGCGACGGAAATCCGTCCGGGTGATTCCAAAATAGTGTCCCTCGTCATTCAGAGGGCGCAGGGAATGCCGGGCGCTCGATGCGCCCGCAGCCTCGTATGCAAAAGTAAAAAGCATACGAGTTAGTCACCACGGTCACACCGGAAACGCCCGGCATTCCCCGCGCAATGGTTTTAACGGTTTCCTTCGCGCTCTCCTTGGTGATCGGGCTTTCTTGTCACCATCCCCGCCGTGATGCGTCAGCATCATCGGCCGGTTGATATCAGCGTCGAGATATCAGGACCACACGACTTCGCCGTCCGCGTTCGATGCATTCGTCATGGCATCGCCCGCGTCCATCGCATCCCGCACCCAACGTTCGTGACGACCGCGAAGCGCCCCTCTTGATCAGGCGCAGGACGCGCGAAGAGGAACCACTGATTTGCCCGTCGGCGCAAGCGCATATTTTCGCATCAGGGCTGAACGACCAAATCAGCTCGAGTGGATTTTCGAATTCGCGTTTTTGGCGCAGCCATAGAGATGACGGCCGCAGCGGATCAGCCGCCTGATGCTCTAAATCTACTTCTGCTTTCGGCAGCGCAGCGGACACGATGGGACCCGCTTACGGCTCGATCCGGTCGCAAATGACCCATACCGGAAGTCGCAGCCTTTCATTCAAAATTGAGCATTCGGCGCGTTAGAGGTTGACTGACGTGGCTCTTACAACCTACCCAAGTTCCGAGATTAGATTGCCATAGTGCTTTCCCGCGTGCGGAACATCGAATGAAGGGCTGCCTTGTCGCGCTCGGAATAGTCGCGGGCCTAATGGTGACGGCGACAGGGGTTTTCCGGCTTAATTTTTATGATGTGCACGTTCGCTACCGCCTGACGGTCGAAGTTCAGGATGGCGATCAAATCAAGACCGGATCGAGCGTCGTCGAGGCAAGTTACAACATAGAACCCACTTGGTCTTGGAGTGGTCCGAATCCGCATGTTCGTACGGTCGGATTTGAGCCGACCGTCGATCTCGGCGAAAAAGGTATGCTCTTCCTATCGTTCTCGAATGCGACGCGGACGCCAGCGGAGATTGTCGAAAGAAACCAGCACGTGTTTTGCGCTGCGGACGACATGTATTGCCTGCCTTTCGAGGCCTACGGCAAACCCGGTACGAGTATCCCCGCTCATAATTACGATAGAGAGGTCCCCTTGCAGATGCTGCTTCGTCAAGGCGGGCCGCGCGAGGTTTCATTTGCTAATTTGCCCGAGCTTGTTCGCTTTCGCGACATCGAAGATTGGCACACGCGGACGCGCGTCTCGCCCCACGAGCTCGCCGCAAGTTTCGGGCCGGGCGTCGAACTCAAACGTGTGATCCTTCAGTTGACGAGTGATCCAATAACGCCGCTGCCGAATGTTTGGCCCCAGTGGCTAAAGCAACAACGCGGAGGCGTGTGACCGTGATGGGTGTGCGTGCGCTGGCGTTGAATCTACAAGCGTCAGGTATTGTGAAGGTTTTCGGATGCCGGCCGCATGAAGGTGACGCGGCGCACACGGGGGCCGGCGTCCGCAAACCTCCAAGGGAGGAAACCGCGGGAGGGGCACGTGGGTGGCGCGGCGTGGACTATGGGGATTTGAGTGCCGCGGATGAGGTGCGTGAATGGATTCGAGGCGCTCCAGCAAGCCGGCGGCCGGTGAAACGGCTGCTGGATGAGCGGGGGGTGGCGTCGATCGCTGTGAATTGTCGGACGATTTGAGGCGATGGCTGGATATCTGAGCGCACTCTACCGTGGCCGGTCGAGAGCCAGCGAGCGCGAGGGGCACATTTGCGGGATTGTGACGCGGTCATGAGGTGTCGATCCTGATGACGCTGGTTGGAGCTGTCGGCCGATACCGTGGCGTTGCACCACGCTCGAAGACCTCGATGACGATCATGCGACCGCCGCAGCATGGACACGTCGACTTTCCTTGATCGACGGCGGTACCGGTGGGCTGGTTTTCAGGTGTTGAAACGGCGAGCAACTCACGCGCTCGGGCGATGTTGTCGGCGCGGGTGCCGCTGGCGAGCAGTCCGTAGTGGCGGATGCGGTGGAAGCCGTGCGGCAGGATGTGGATCAAGAAGCGGCGGATGAACTCGCCGGTTGAGAGTGTCATGAGCTTCTGGCGATCACGACCTTCTGCGCGATAGTCCTTCCATCGGAAGGTGACGCCGGTGCGGTCGCAGGCGATCAGCCGGTTGTTGGCGATGGCGACGCGGTGGGTATAGCGCGACAGATAGGCCAGCACGGCCTGTGGCCCGCCGAACGGGCGCTTGGCATAGACCACCCATTCGGTTCGGCGCAGCGGTGCCAGATACGCCGCGAACGCCTGCGCATCGGCGAGAGCGGTCTGATCGCCGAAGAACTTCAGATGGCGGGCTTTGTGGGCCGCGATCAGCTTCTCCAGCAACAGCCGGCGGAACAGGCGCGAGAGCACGCGCACCGGGAGGAAGAAGCCGGGCCGGCAAGCTATCCAGCTTTTGCCGTCGAGCGAGATGCCGCCGCCCGGCACGATCATGTGGATGTGCGGGTGATGGGTCATGGCCGAGCCCCAGGTATGGAGAACCGAGGTGATGCCGACGCGGGCGCTGAGGTGCTTGGGGTCGGCCGCGATGGTGACCATGGTCTCGGCCGAGGCCTTGAACAGCAGGTCGTAGATGGCGGCCTTGTTCTGGTAGGCGATGTCGGCGATCGGCGCCGGCAGGGTGAACACGACATGATAGTACGGCACCGGCAACAGCTCGGCTTCGCGCGCCGCGAGCCATTGCTTCGCGGCAGCTCCTTGGCACTTCGGGCAATGCCGGTTGCGGCAGGAATTGTAGGCGATGGTGGTATGGGCGCAGTCCTCGCAGCGCGCGACATGGCCGCCGAGGGCTGCCGTGCGGCAGCTCTCGATTGCCGACATCACCTTGAGTTGGCCGAGGCTGACATGGCCGGCATTGGCCCGGCGCCATGCCGGTCCGTGGTCGCGGAAAATGTCCGCGACCTCCAGCGATGGACGCGGCACGCGAGCTGCGCTTAAGCGGGCGGCTCGACCTTCTCGACGTTACGGACAATATGCTCCAGCGGGCTCATGACCTGTTGGATCGTCTTGGTGGCGACGCGCGTGTAGAGCGCCGTGGTGTCGAGCTTGGCATGACCGAGCAAGACCTGGATCACCCTGATATCGATGTTCTGTTCCAACAGATGCGTGGCGAAACTGTGCCGCAACGTGTGGAGCGATACGCGCTTGTCGATCTCGGCCGTCTGGGCCGCAGCATGGCAGGCGCGATTGAGCTGGCGCGTCGTCATTGGTTGCACACGATCGCGCCCTGGAAACAGCCAGCCCTGCGGCCGCGCGGCCTTCCACCAGGCACGCAGCAGCTCAAGCAGATGCGGCGACAGCATCACGTAGCGGTCCTTGCGGCCTTTGCCTTGCTCGACGCGGATCACCATACGCTTGCTGTCGATGTCGCCGATCTTGAGCGAGATCACCTCGGCGGCGCGCAGACCCGCACCATAGGCCACGCTCAGCGCCGCTTTGTACTTGAGCCCCGGCGCGGCATCGAGCAGCCGCGCTACCTCTTCCGGACTGAGCACGACCGGAAGCTTGCGGGGCTCGTGGAGAAACGTCGTGTGCTCGATGATGTCGGAGCGCCTGAGCGTGACCCTGAAGAAAAACCGCAGCGCAGCCACGGTGTGATTGAGGATGGGGACGTGCGCGCCATTCGCCGCCAGATGCAATTGAAAGCGTCGAACGTCCTCGAAGCTTGCCGTATCAGGCGACCGGCCGAGGAACGTGGCAAAATCCTTGATCGTGCGGATATAGCCTTGTTGGGTCTTTGGCGCTAACTTGCGGATCGTCATGTCTTCGATCATGCGCCGCCGCAATGGGCTCATGGCCTCGTCGGTCATGGGGATGCTCCTGTCTTGAGTGAGGTTGTCGAAACCCCTCGATCTCAAGACAGGACGCCCCGTTGCGCTATCGTTTTGGCTGTGCCGCCCGCCGCAGTGCCCTACCGCGCGAGCGGTTTAGTCCAATGGCACATCGCGTCATTTAGCTTTGCCGCGGGATTTGGTCGCTATCGGCGCATAACGGACTCTGGCAAGCCGTTAGCAACGAGCTTCCGGATACACGGGTGGTGCGTAGACGGAACCGTCGCTGGTTCCCCGCATTTTGCCAGCCTGACGATGGTAGCGAATTTTTAACGATAACTACTTTCCACCGCGGCGTGTCGGGCCGCACAACCCTTTAAACACCCTTGGGGCGATACGCTTTTCCACGAACATGGTGTCCCCTTTGTCTGGCGCATGATCTTTCGGAAAACCGCTAAACACGTTTCCGGATCATGCTTAGGCGGGTTCAAGCCCTTGATGTCCGTGCACGACCGATCTGCAGTGGAAAGTTCCGAGGTCTTGCTGGCCGCGCTCGAGCGGGCCAATGATGCCGTCGTGATCCTGGATCAGGATCATCGCATCACGCATTTCAATGCGTCGGCTGAACGGATTTGGGGGCTCGCCCGGGCCGGGATTCTAGGCCGGCCCGCCGGCGCGCTCGGCCTCAACGACCTCGACGAAGACCGCAGAACCGAACTCACGATCACACGTCCCGACGGCAATCGTTTGCGCGTTACGCTGTCACTTTCGCATGTCATATCCGGCGGGGTGCCGCGCACGATTGCGCTGGTGCGGGACATCACGCCTGAGCTGGAGCTGCGCGAGCGGCTGGCGCTGCACGTGATGATCGCCGACGGAACCAATCGCGCGGTAATCATCGTCGACCGCAACATGAAGGTCGTCTACGTCAATGCCACCTTCGCTGGCATGTTCGGCCATGGAATTGAGCAAGCCGAGGGCCGTCGAATTGGCGAGCTGCTCGCCGGGCCCCACACCGATCGCGGGGTGCTGAAGCGGTTGCGGCGCTGCGTCGCGAGCGAAAGCGGCATGGACGAGGAAATCCTTGCCTATGACTCTGGCGGCGAAGAGATTTGGCTCGCCGCCCACGCCAAAGCGTTCCGCAATGCCCGTGGCAAGGTCAAGTACATCGTCGCGCTGCTGGCCGATATCACCGAAAGCCGGCAATTATGGTCGTTGCAGCAATTGATCATGACGGCGCTCGCCGACGAAATTCCGATTACGGAAATCGCCGATCAGCTTTGCCGGCGCGTCGAGGAAATCGCGCCTGACGTCGTTTCCTCGCTGCTCCACATCGACGCCGAGGGATTGGTTCATCCGTTGGGTGGCCCGAGCCTTCCCGATGACTATTCCCGGGCGCTGGACGGGGTTGCGATCGGACCCGATGTCGGCTCCTGCGGATCGGCCGCCTATCATGGCAAGGCGGTGCTTGCCATGGACATCGACAGCGATCCGCGCTGGCAGCCCTACAAGACGAGGCCGCTGGAAGTGGGCTTGCGCGGATGCTGGTCCTCGCCGATCAAGGCCAAGGATGGCCGTGTGATCGGAACCTTCGCCTTCTATTTCAGGGAATGCCGCGCACCCTCACGCTGGCATGAAAGGATCGTCGAGGCCTGCGTTCACCTGGGCGCGATTGCCATCGAGCGCAAGGAAGCGCGCGCCCGGATCGCGCAGCTCGCCTATTACGACACGTTGACCGGCCTGCCCAACCGTGCGCGCTTGCGGCATCTGATCTCCGAAGCGATCGCGTCAGTGTCCGATGGCAAGAGCGTCGCGCTGGCCTTCCTCGACATCGACAATTTCAAGGACGTCAACGATTCACTTGGACATTCCGCCGGCGACGAGATGCTGGTCGAGTTTGCGCAGCGGCTGCACACGCAGATCCAGCCGGCTGACGTGCTGGGGCGTCTCGGCGGCGACGAATTCGTGATTCTGCTTCCCGAGCGCGACGCCGCGGGAGCCTCGCTGGCGGCTTCCCGGATCATGGAAGCGCTTAGCCAACCGCTCAAGCTAGGGGCGAGGCAAGTGCCGCTTTCGGCCAGCATGGGTATCAGCATCTATCCGGATAACGCGACCAACCTCGACACGTTGATACAGCAGGCCGATGCGGCCATGTACAAGGCAAAGCAGGCGGGCCGCGCCACCTATCGTTTCTTCAGCGCGGACATGAACCGCCTCGCCGAGCAGCGGCTGGCCTATAGCGCGGCGCTGCGTGCCGCGCTCGCCGGTGGCGGCCTCTCGCTGCATTATCAGCCGCAGATCAGGACAAGCGACGGCTCCTTGCATGGCGTCGAGGCGCTGGCGCGCTGGCATGATCCGGTGCTTGGCGAGGTTTCGCCGGCCAGGTTCATTCCGCTCGCCGAGGAATGCGGGTTGATCGAGCAGATCGGATTGTGGTCGATCCGCGAGGCCTGCCGGCAAATGGCGCAATGGCGTGACGCGGGCCTCGACATTCCCTGCGTGTCGGTCAATCTTTCTCCGATCAATTTCCAGAATGCGGATCTTGCTTCCGCCGTCGCCGAAATTCTGGCGGCGTGTGGCCTGCCGCCGGAAATTCTGATGCTCGAGATCACCGAAAGCGTGTTCCTGAACGAACACTCGGTGGCGATCGAGACGATGAGCGCCATCCGCAAACTCGGAACCGGGCTGTCGCTGGACGATTTCGGAACGGGTTATTCGAGCCTGAATCGCCTGGCGCATCTACCCATTCGCGAATTGAAGATCGACCGCAGCTTCATGCGCGATGTCGAGAGCGATCCCGCGGCGCGGGCCATTGTGACGACCGTGGTGCGCGTCGGGCAAAGCCTGCAGCTCGCCGTCGTCGCCGAGGGCGTCGAGACCGAAGGGCAGCGAAATCTGCTGTCCGAGCTCGGCTGCGATGTCATCCAGGGATTCCTCTACGCGCCCGCGCTGTCGCCGTCTGCCTTCGGGCGCTGGCTGCTTGACCATAGTGCCAACCAGGCGAGCGCCATGCTGCGAAGCGTCGGCCGTTCGATCTCCACCCGGCAGCGATCGACTCCAAGCCGGCATTCAGCAGAGACGCGGGGGTAAAAATCGCTCATTATGAATGTTGACGCTCCAATCGTGAGGGCAGTCTGCTAACGGGTACTGTTGATACGGAAGTATTGACCCTTCTCGTTTCATGCGCACGATGGAGAGTGCCATTGCACAACACAGAAAGTCTCTTTTTGCCGGTTCCCCGCGACGTTGGCATTAGAGATTGCGCAAAATGGTAATCGCCATAGTGAAGCGGCGTCTCAAGGCGCTTCGGCGGACCAAGCTCTACGATCTATTCGCTGCCGCTCCTCTTATAGCGTGGTTTGCGTTCAGCGCGGCGCAAATGCTGCCATCGCTGGCTCAACGGGTCGCGCTGGTGATGCTGTTTGTCCGGACCGATCCGTCTTCGCTCCCCGCGACTCTCGTATTTCGTACCCTCTCGGAGGTCGCCACGCTGGCTTTCTTCGTGCTGTCGGTTGTGATGTATACGGTGCGTTACATTCCGCAGCGGCGCGCGGCAGGGTTCTATCCACGCTTTGCTGCTGTGGTCGGCACTTTTTCGAGCTTCGGATTCCTGCTGCTGCCGCCGCAAGAGCTGTCATATGCGCTTTACCTGATCTCGCTTCTCTTGTTGATCGGCGGCATCGTTTTCTCAATTTACGCGCTGCTTGTTCTCGGGCGTTCAATCAGCCTCCTGCCGGAGGCCCGACGACTGGTAACCAGGGGGCCGTATGCTCTCGTCCGCCATCCACTTTATCTCGGCGAGATGGTCGCGGTCGCTGGAATTGCGCTGCAGCACTTCTCGGTATGGGCGCTGCTGTTGCTGGGACTGGGATGGGCATTCCAAATTCAGCGCATGAAATACGAGGAGCGCGTACTATCCCAAAGCTTTCCGGAATACGGAGACTACATGGCGCGGACGGCCCGTTTGGTGCCGGGCGTGTACTAGCGGATGATCTTCACAAACTCGTCGCTTGCTCTTTGCCGCAAAATTCGTGCAAGAAATGGCTGTTCGCGGCCATTGGCCCGCGTCCCCAATTTTGCGGCAACAACAAAAAGGGAGATTTGAATGCTCAAATTCTACTTCAACGGCGCGCCGAACCCCGCCAAAGTCGCGCTGTTTCTGGAAGAAACCGGCTTGCCTTGCGAACTCATCCCGGTCGATACCCGCAAGGGCGATCAGTTCAAGCCGGAATTCCTCAAAGTGAATCCGAACGGCAAGGTGCCGGCGATCGACGATGACGGCGTTTTCGTTTTCGACTCCAACGCGATCCTGCTCTATCTCGGCGAAAAGACCGGCAAGTTCATGCCCGCCAACACGCCGCAGAGCCACGCGCAGTTTTATTCATGGCTGATGTTCATTGCGACCGGCCTCGGCCCCTATTCGGGACAGGCGGTGCATTTCAAGCACTTTGCGCCGAAGGATCTGGAATATGCGCATAACCGCTACCAGTTCGAGGCGAACCGTCACTACAAGATCCTCGACGATCATCTCGCCAAGAGCAAATACATGGCGGGCGATAGTTATTCGATCGTCGACATGGCGTTCTGGGGCTGGGTGCGCATGGCGCCGTATATTCTGGGCGACGATGCCTTCACGAGGTATCCCAACGTGAAGCGCCTCTACGACGAAATCTCGGCACGGCCGGCAGCGGCACGCGCGAGCACGCTAAAGGACAAGTTCACCTTCAAGACCGAGATGGACGACGAAGCCCGGCAGATCATGTTCGGGCACCTCAAGACCAAGGTAGCGTAGTTCTGCTTGTCATTCCGGGATGCGCCGAAAGGCGCAGACCCGGAATGACGAAGATTTCTTAATCGGCCGCCTTCGTCTCTTCCGGAAACTTGCCCAGCGCCTTTTCGGTCAGCACCGAGTCGCAATATTCCCTGATCTCCTTGATCTTGCCGCCCTCGAGGCGAAACACCAGGCAATAGTCGTTGTCGTAGCGAACGCCTTCCCGCGTGACGTTGTCCCCCTTGGCTTCCACCGCGACGTGGTCGCCGTCTGCAATGAAGCGATGCGCAATCGTGCGCGTCCGCTCCGCCAGGCGCGTGCGAACGTGACCGTGCAGGTCGTTCATGATCGATTGCTTGCCGGTGAAGGTGCGCGACCACGAATATTGGCCGGTCACGGTCCAGATGGCGTCGTCGGCGAGACTGGCGGCAAACAACGCGCGGTCGCGCACCGCGGGATCCGGATTGCCGGCGGCTGCGAAAATCTGCTCGATCAGTTTCTTGTTGCTGGCGGTGTCGCTCATGGCGGCCTCTTTCGTCGGTGAGAATGCTCCGCCAAGCATTGCGCCAAGATCTCCCATTCTTCCAATCGATATCAAATATGATACCTATTCATCTGATGAATTTGAATTCGCTTGACCTCAACCTGCTGGTCGCGCTCGACGCGCTGCTCAGGGAAGCCAGCGTCAGCCGCGCGGCGATGCGGATCGGGCTATCGCAGCCCGCGGCGAGCCATGCGCTGCAACGGCTGCGCGAGGTGATCGGCGATCCGCTTCTGGTGCGCACCGGAGCGCGGATGGAGTTGACGCCGCGGGCGCAAGCCCTGCGCGGCCCGCTGGCGCAGACGCTCGATCAGGTGCGCGGGCTGTTCACGCCGGACGAATTCGACGCAGCGCGATCCGAGCGGCACTTCCGCCTGATGATGCCGGACCTCGCGGTCGAACTCCTGATGCCGCCGCTGATGGAAAAGGTAACGAGGCAAGCGCCGGGGGTGACGATCGACGTGGTGCCGTGGCGAGGGTCGGCGATCTTCACGGCCGAATTTGCCCGCACCATCGATCTCATCATCTCGATCGGCGACGCTTTCAAGGGCTTTCACCGCCAGCGCATCTATATCGACAGCGACGCGCTTGCGGTACGGCGCGACCATCCGGTCGGCGCCAGATTGAAGAAGCGCGAAGCTTTCCTGACCGCGCGGCATGTCGCGGTCGTGATCCGCGGCCAGAACGAAGATCTGATCGACACCTGGTTGCGCTCCAAAGGCATCGAACGGCGGATCGCGCTCGTCGTACCCGGTTATATCGAGGCGCTGCACATCACCGCCCGAACCGACCTTGTGGCGTTCGTGCCGCGCCGCCTGATCGCGGCGCTGACGAAACAGTTGGCGTTGATAACGGTGATACCGCCGCTCGACCCCGGCATCGACGAGCAGCACCTGTTTTATCCGACACGCGCCCAATTCGATCCCGGATCGATCTGGCTGCGGAAGCTGATGCTGGAAACCGGCCGGGAGCTGGGCGGACCGAAGCCGCGAACGGCTTGATTGGCGGCGCAATACCGCAATACTAAGAGCCTCGGACCGACCCATTTTTCGCTGTTGCCCGTGCTCGCCCCTCATGTCATGACGCCTCCGGGAGGATGACATCGACATGACGGTTCTTATTGCCGGCGGCGGCATCGGCGGCCTGACGCTGGCGCTCAGTCTGCATCAGATCGGCGTTCCCGCCAAAGTCTTCGAGAGCGTGGCCGAGTTGAAGCCGCTCGGGGTCGGCATCAATGTGCTGCCGCACGCCGTTCGCGAATTGATCGAGCTTGGCTTGCACGACCGGCTCGATGCCGCGGGCGTCGCCACGCGCGAATTGGCTTATTTCTCCAAACATGGCCGGCCAATCTGGAGCGAGCCGCGTGGATTGGAAGCGGGCTATCGGTGGCCGCAATTTTCGATCCACCGCGGCACCCTGCAACAGATCCTGCTGGAGGCCGCCATCGAACGGCTGGGGCCTGAGAACATTCTCACCAGCCACCATTTGAGCGGCTGGAGCGAAACCGCTGACGGCATTCGAGCGAGCTTCGTCGACAGGACGACCGGCAAATCGGCAGGCGATCACGATGGCGCGGTGCTGATCGCAGCCGACGGCATTCACTCCGCTGTGCGGGAGAAACTTTATCCGAACGAAGGACCACCGATCTGGAACGGGCGCATTCTCTGGCGCGGCGTCACCGCCGCGAAAGCTTTTCTTTCCGGCCGCACGATGATCATGGCCGGTCACGAGAGCCTGAAATTCGTCTGTTACCCGATTTCAAAACAACCTGACCGCGACGGCAAATCCAGCATCAACTGGATCGCCGAGCGGCACATGCCGCCGACCTATCAATGGCGTCGCGAAGACTACAACCGGACCGCCAGGCTCGAAGAATTTCTGCCGTGGTTTGCCGACTGGAAATTCGACTGGCTCGACGTCCCCGGCCTGATCCGCGACTGTTCGCAAGCGTTCGAATATCCGCTGGTCGATCGCGATCCGATTCCGCAATGGAGCTTCGGCCGCATCACCCTGATGGGCGATGCCGCGCATCCGATGTATCCGGTCGGCTCCAACGGCGCCTCGCAGGCGATCCTCGACGCGCGGGTTCTCACCCGGGAGATTCAAACACATGGCCCTACCGGCGCGGCGTTAAAAGCCTATGAAGCCGAGCGCCGCCCTGCGACGACCGAGCTTGTCCTGCTCAATCGCCGCAACGGACCCGAGCAGGTGATGCAACTGGTCGAGGAGCGCGCCCCGGATGGCTTCGACGAGGTCACCGACGTGCTGTCGCGGCAGGAACTGGAAGAGATCGCAGCCAACTACAAACGCGTAGCAGGCTTCCAGGTCGAGGGACTCAACGCCAAGCCGCCGATCGTGCCGCGGATACATGGCGAAGTGCCTTCTCCGCTTCGATAAGACGCGCGGTGGTACTGGCGGTTGCGAGCACGGTGCCGTCATCGGCCATCAGCTTGCCTTCCATGAAGGCGATGCTTTTGCCGATCTGGATGACCTGGGCCTCCACGATCAACGGCCCCGGCTTGGCGGGCGCGATGAAGTTTACGGTCAGGCTGATGGTGGTCGTGTAGAATCTGCCTTCGCTCGTCACCAGGACCGCCGGTCCCATACTGTCGTCCAGCATGGCCGACAAGATGCCGCCCTGGATGAAGCCAGCCGGGTTGCAAAACTCGGCCCTTCCATCGAAACCGACCTTGAGCCAGCCGTCCCACGGCCGGACATCGAGCAGCCGCCAGCCAAGCAATTTGGCCGATGGCGAAGCGGGAATATTGTCGAGCGCCGTTTTGAGCATCGTAAACCTCCATCGGAGGCTATTTAACTGATGCCTGCTGCCAACGTAGTGTCAGCAAGCCTCACGCGCCAAGCCTCTACTTACCAAGCCCGTGCGCGATCACCTTGCGCATCAGATTCGGCAGCGCTTCACCATCGAGCGTTGCGATCGGCACCCAGCGCATCTCTTTCGGCGCGCGGGCCCGCGCCGGCACCTGCGCGGTATAGACCACAAGCTCGAGCGGAAAATGCGTGAAAACATGGGTGACCACGCCCACTTTGCGATGCCATCGCGTCACGCTGCCGAGCCGGGGCGCCTGCTCCAGCGCGGCCTCGTCGCCTTGCGAGGCGCGCCAATCGGAGCCCGGCACTTCGGTCATGCCGCCGAGCAATCCTTTTTCGGGGCGGCTGCGAACCAGAAGCTCGTCGCCGCGCGTCACGACAAAGGCAGCACCTCGGCGCAGTTCGCCTGACTTCTTTGGAGCTTTGCGCGGAAAGCTCTCCTGATCGCCGCGCCGACGCGCCGCGCACGCCTCAACAAACGGACAGAGGCTGCACGCCGGCCGCTTCGGCGTGCAGATCGAGGCGCCGAGATCCATCAGCGCCTGCGCACTATCGCCGGCGCGAGACTTCTCGTCGCCTGCGCGAGGCTTTTCGTCGCCCGCACGAGAGGCGCCGAGCAACGTCGTCGCCAGTTTTTGGATAGTGGGCTTGGCCTGCGGCAGCGTTTCTTCGACGGCGAAGAGCCGCGACACCACGCGTTCGATATTGCCGTCGACCGGCATGGTCCGGCGATCGAAGGCAATCGCGGCAATGGCGGCGGCGGTGTAAGGCCCGATGCCGGGCAAGGCCCGCAAACCTTCTTCGGTATCGGGAAACACGCCGTCATGGTCGCCCAGCACCGCGACCGCGCAGGCATGCAGGTTGCGCGCCCGCGAATAGTATCCAAGCCCCGCCCACATCCGCAAGACGTCGTCGAGCGAGGCGCGGCCAAGCGCTGCGACATCGGGCCAGCGCGCCAGAAATTTCTCAAAATAAGGCCCGACCGTTTTAACCCCGGTCTGCTGCAGCATGATTTCCGACAGCCACACGGCATAGGGGTCGGGCCGTCGGCCAGCCGGCGGCCGCCACGGCAGCACCCGGCGATGCCGGTCGTACCAATCGAGCAATAACGCCGGGCGCGCGGCGGCCGCTTCCTCATGGTCGAGAGAAAGTGCTTTCTTTCGCCGGGCGGCGGCACCTGGTCGTGGAGCAGATTTGACATTCGCTGCGCCCTGGCCGCGAGTTTTCATAGCGAATGTCAAATCTAAAGCTCCACGAAAACTCTATATTTGCTAGTGTCCCTTTGGTTCTGACATTCGGAACCCGCCGCGACAGGACACGAATGTCAGAACCGGGACACTAGGACTCATCTTAATATGTACGCAAAGCGTCCCCTGATGAACAAGCCCGGCCCGATGTTCGCAAAGCCGTTATCCGTCCTGCTCAGCGACGTCTTTTCCGACGCCTATGCCAAGCAGGGCTTTGCCGGGCGCGAACTCGTCACACGCTGGGCCGAAATCATCGGTCCCGAGCTATCGGCCCATTGCGAACCCCTGAAGATACAGTGGCCGAGGCCCGTGGAAGGCCAGGCAACGGAACCGGCGACGCTGGTGCTGCGGGTGGAAGGCCCGATGGCGCTCGAAATCCAGCATGCTTCCGACGTGATCCTCCAGCGCATCAATCGCTTCTTCGGCTGGAGCGCGGTCGGTCGACTGGCGCTGCGGCAAGGTCCATTATCGCGCCGGAAGCGACCGCGCCCCTCACCCGCACCCGACGCCAAGCAGGTCGAGCAAATCGCGCAAACCCTGTCTTCGATCGAAGATGAACCGTTACGGGCGGCGCTGGCGCGGTTGGGAGCCGCAATCAAGCGAAATTGAGCCCATTCCCGACTGTGGCCGCGGCGCGCCATTGCCACATTTGTGGTTTCAAGCTAGCGAGGCGTTGCTTAATCTGGTTTGACACCCAAGCCGCCAATTCGGGAGCCGATCTTGATCATCACGCGCCGCGCCTTTACCGCCGCCCTGTCGCTGACCGGACTTGCCGCTCTCGTTGGGCTTTCCCCATTTCGCCTGATAACCGACGCACTGGCCGACAGCGTCGCCGATGTCGCCAAGCCGCAGTCCCTGCCCGACATGGCGCTCGGGCCGAAGGACGCCTCCGTGACCATCACGGAATACGCCTCGATGACTTGCCCGCATTGCGCGGCGTTCAACGACAACGTGTTCCCGAAGATCAAGGCGGCCTATATCGACACCAACAAGATCCGTTACGTGTTCCGCGAATTCCCGCTCGACATCAAGGCGGCGGCCGGCTCGATGCTGTCGCGCTGCATCGCCAAGGACGATGCCGCCAAATACTTCGCGGTCACCGACCTGCTGTTCAAACAGCAGAGCGACTGGGTGATGAAAAACACCACCGAGACGCTGACGCGGATCGGCAAGCAGGCCGGTCTGAGCCAGCAGCAGGTCGAAACCTGCCTCAAGGACCAGGCGCTCCTCGACAAGATCGTTGCCGACCAGAAGTATGCCTCCGAGGTGTTGAAGGTCGATTCGACGCCGACCTTCTTCCTCAATGGCGAGAAGATCAAAGGCGAGACCTCGTTTGAGGAATTCGACAAGCGGATCAAGGCCCTGCTCAAGAGCTAAGAGATTGATCGGCAACTTTAACGGCTCCCGATTTGGGATAAATCCCTCGTAATTCTCTTGTAATTCCCTTGGGAAAAACCGGGCACGCCGGTTGCCCTGCAGCACCGGCCTCGCCATTGTCGGGCTTCAAGAGCCGCTACAAGCGACTCATCCCACACACCGACATTGCCTTCTATGGTATTGTCCAGGCAGGGAGATTCGCGCCCTGCCAACAGAGAATCTGTGCCTATGAAGCTGACCCGTCTTCGCCTTCACGGTTTCAAGTCGTTCGTCGAACCCACCGACTTCGTGATCGAGCCCGGCCTGACCGGCGTCGTCGGCCCGAACGGCTGCGGCAAATCCAATCTGGTGGAAGCGTTGCGCTGGGCGATGGGCGAGACCTCGCACAAATCGCTGCGCGCCGCCGACATGGATGCGGTGATTTTCGCGGGCTCCGGCAACCGGCCGGCGCGCAACCACGCCGAAGTGGTGATGACGATCGATAATTCGGAGCGCACGGCGCCCGCGGCCATCAACGACAGCCAGTACCTGGAAATTTCCCGTCGCATCGAACGCGAGGCCGGATCGGTCTATCGCATCAATGGCCGCGACGTGCGCGCCCGCGACGTACAACTGTTGTTCGCCGATGCCGCAACCGGCGCGCGCTCGCCGGCGCTGGTCCACCAGGGCAAGATTGGTGAGATCATTCAGGCCAAACCCGAACAGCGCCGCCGCGTGCTCGAAGATGCCGCCGGTGTCGCCGGGCTTCATGCCCGCCGCCACGAGGCTGAGCTGCGGCTGAAGGCGGCCGAGACCAACCTCACCCGTGTCGAGGACGTGATCGGGCAACTGGCGGGACAGATCGACGGCCTCAAGAAACAGGCCCGCCAGGCCATCCGTTACCGCGAGGTCGCCGCCAAGGTGCGCAAGGCCGAAGCCCTGCTGTATCATCTGCGCTGGATCGAAGCCCAGGCCGGCGTATCGGAGACCACGCATATCCACGATCTCGCGGTCCGCGAGATGGCGGAACGCACCCGCGAACAGGCGGAAGCTGCCCGCATCCAGGCAATCCGCGCTTCCGAACTGCCGGCGCTCCGCGAGGCCGAGGCCCGCGCCGCCGCAGGCCTGCAACGCCTGACCAACGCCCGCGAGACGCTTGATCGCGAGGAGACCCGCGCCCAGGAACGCGTCGCCGAACTCGATCGCCGGCTGACGCAGTTTTCCGCCGACATCGCGCGTGAACAACAGCAGACCGCCGACGCCGACGCGGCACTCCGGCGGCTCGACACCGAAGATGCCGAGCTGAAGGAAGAGATCAAATCGCGCGTCGAGAAGCGCAGCGGCGTCGACGAGCGTGTGTCGGAGGCCGAAGCCACGCTTTCGTCCGCCGAGCGCCTGTTTGGCGAACTCACCACGGCGCTCGCTGACCTCACCGCCAAGCGCAGTCAGTTCGAAGGCAATGTACGCACCCATCGCGATCGGCTGGCGCGGCTCGATCAGGACATCGCCAATGTCGAAGCGCGACGAGCAGAAGCTCGCGCAGGAAACGAGCGGATTGGGCGACCTTGCCGCGCTGGCCCTAGCCGTCGAGGCCAGCCAGCAAAATCGCGCAAGCTCCGAGAGCGCCGTGCAAACGGCCGAAAGCGGGCATGCTGCCGCGCGCGCGAAGCTGGAAGCGGCGCGTACGCCGCTCAACGAGGCCGACAAGCGCGTACAACGGCTCGAGACCGAGGCGCGCACCATTTCCAAGATCGTCAATGGCGAGACCAAAAACCTGTGGCCGCCGATCATCGACGGCATCACGGTAGCCAAAGGCTATGAAAAAGCGATCGGTGCCGCGCTCAGCGACGATCTCGATGCCCCGGTCGATCCGTCCGCGCCGATGCGCTGGACCCATGTCGAGGCTCCCGAAGGCGATCCCGCTTTGCCCGAGGGCGTCGAGGCGCTCGCCGCCCACGTTCAGGCGCCGGTCGAACTCAAGCGCCGCCTGGCCCAGATCGGCGTGGTGGCGCGCGATCGTGGCGCCGAGCTGGTCTCGCAACTCAAGACCGGCCAACGGCTGGTGTCGCTGGAAGGCGATGTCTGGCGCTGGGACGGTTTTGTTGCAGCAGCCCATGCGCCAACCGGCGCGGCGCGGCGCCTCGCCGAGCGCGCACGCCTGGTCGATATTGAAAATGAGCTGGAGCAGGCGCGCACTGACGCCGTCGCCAAGCGGCAGGCGCTTGAGACGGCCGAAGCCGAGTTGAAGACCGCGGCCGCGGCCGAGACCTCCGCGCGCGAGGCCGGGCGTGCCGCGCAACGCGAAGCAGATAGCGCCCGTGAACGTCATGCGACAACCGAACGCGAAATCAACCGTCACGCCGCGCGCAAGTCCGCGCTGACCGAAGCCCGCACCCGCCTTGCCGCCGACCGCAGCGAGGCGCACGGCGCCCATGAAAGCGCGGACGCGGCGCTCGCCGAATTGCCGCCGAGCGAACCCACCGAAGCGCGGTTGGCGGAAGTCAAGACCGGCATCGACGGCTGCCGCCGCATCGCAGCGCAGGTGCGCGCCGAGGCGCAGGCCCTGGCGCGTGAAGCCGAACTCGCCGACCGAAGGCTTCAGGCGATCACCGCTGAGCGCAACGATTGGCAAAGCCGCAAGGCCAGCGCCACCTCGCAGATGGAAACGATCGAGACCCGTGTCAACGAGGTCAAGGTCGAGCGCGCCGGGCTTGAGAATGCGCCGGCGATCTTTGCGGAGAAGCGCCGCGCGCTGATCAGCGAAATCGAGGCAGCCGAGACCGCCCGCCGTGTCGCTGCGGACGCGCTGGCGGCCGCCGAGAACGTCATGGCCGCGACCGACCGCGCCGCCAAGGCCTCGCTTGAGGCGCTTTCGAGTGCCCGCGAAGCCTGCGCCCGCGCGGAAGAACGTATGGACAGCGCCAAGCGCCGTCTGGTCGATATCGAGCGCGAAATCCACGACATGCTGGAGACCGAGCCGCAGGCAGTCGCTCACCTCGCCGAAATCGAGCCGGGCGCGGAATTGCCGCCGTTGACCGAGATCGAGGAAAATCTCGAAAAGCTGCGGCGCGACCGCGACCGGCTGGGTGCGGTCAACCTGCGCGCCGAGGAAGAGCTGCGCGAGGTCGAAGTGCAACATACGACTCTGAGCACCGAGCGCGACGATCTGGTGGAAGCGATCAAGCGGCTACGCCAGGGCATCCAGAGCCTCAACCGCGAAGCGCGCGAGCGGCTGCTCGCCTCGTTCGAGACGGTCAACAGCCATTTCAAGCGCCTGTTCGTCGAATTGTTCGGTGGCGGCGAAGCCGCGCTACACCTCATCGAAAGCGACGATCCGCTGGAAGCGGGCCTTGAGATCATCGCGAAACCGCCCGGCAAGAAGCCGCAAACCCTCTCGCTGCTTTCGGGCGGCGAGCAGGCACTGACGGCGCTGGCGCTGATCTTCGCGGTGTTCCTCACCAATCCGTCGCCGATCTGCGTGCTGGACGAAGTCGACGCGCCGCTCGACGACCACAATGTCGAGCGCTTCTGCAACCTGCTGCATGAAATGACCTCGACCACGGATACGCGGTTCATCATCATCACGCACAATCCGATCACCATGGCGCGGATGAACCGCCTGTTCGGCGTCACCATGGCGGAACGCGGCGTATCGCAACTCGTCTCGGTCGCGCTGGATGATGCCGTGAAAATTCTCGATCAGCACGTGGCGTGAGCTCGATGCTGTCATTCCGGGGCGATGCGAAGCATCGAGCTGGGATGTACAATTGCACATCTGAGAATCTCGAGATTCCGGGTCTGGTCGTTCGGACCATCCCGGAATGACGCATGCGAGAGTTTTTATGACCTCGCCCGAACTCCCTGCCGAATTAAGAACTGCACTTGAGGCAAAGCTGCACGGCTTGGCGCGCGACAAAATCGTCGCGCGCGCCGCGCAAATTTCAAAAACCTATCGCAACAGTGGCAACTCCCGCATCATCACCTCGGAAGCCGATGCACTCGCCTACGCGCTGGTGCGGATGCCCGCAACCTATGCGGCGATCACCGCCTGCCTGAACGCGCTTCTGGAAGTGAGAGCGGACTTCGCGCCTGTCAACCTGCTCGATGTCGGCGCGGGTCCGGGCACGGCAAGCTGGGCGGCGGCCGAGATATTCTCCTCGCTCGAAAACTTCATGCTGCTCGATATCAACGCCGCGTTGCAGACGCTGGCGCTCGAGCTCGGCCGCGAGCATGCGCGGCTCGCCGCGATGACCTGCCGTCGCGACCCAAACGCGCTCGACGAGGCGGAGCCTGCTGATCTCGTGATCGCCAGTTACCTGATCGGCGAAGTCGGTGAGGCCGAAAGGCGAACGCTCGCCGAGCGCTTATGGGCCAAGGCCCGCGATACGTTGCTGGTCGTCGAGCCGGGCACGCCGGCCGGCTATGAGCGGATCATCGAGCTTCGCGCGCAACTGATTGCAGCCGGCGCCCACGTCGCCGCCCCCTGCCCGCACGACGAAAAGTGCCCGCTCTCGGCACCCGACTGGTGCCATTTCAGCCAACGTCTGCCGCGGCTGCGCGCACATATTCAAGTCAAGGGAACCGAGCTTCCTTTCGAGGATGAAAAGTTCAGCTATGTGGTGCTGACGCGTAACCCCGCAGCGAAGACTTTCTCCTGCGTGCTGGCACCGCCGGTGCTGAACAAAGTCGAGGTGTCGGCCAAACTATGCACCGCCGACGGCCTCAAACTCGCGAAGGTGCCGCACCGCGACAAGGCCGCCTATGCGAAAGCGCGCCGCTGGCGATGGGGCGAGGCCCTTTTCGATTAAGGCCTTGATGGACTAAAGTTAATCCGGTCCGGCAGCCCTGAGGTTGAACAATCCCGGCCTTGCGGCCGACTAAACCGATACCCACCTCAGGCCGCGGCTGCGGGTCAGTTTGCCCGGCTTTCGTTATTGCATCAGGAGCTTATTTCCATGTCCGGCTGGATCGTCCTCGGCGTCATTGTCGTTCTCGTCCTGTTTGCCTTCGGTGCCTATAACCGGCTGGTCGCGCTCGGCCAGCGCGTCAACCAGGCCTTTGCCGACATCGATGTGCAGCTCAAGCAGCGTCATGACCTGATTCCGAATCTGGTCGAAACGGTGAAGGGGTACGCGTCGCACGAGCGCGGCACGCTCGACGACGTCATCAAGGCGCGCAACTCCGCCATGTCGGCGCAAGGTCCCGCACAGGTGTCGGCGGCGGAAAATCAGTTAAGCGGCGCGCTCGGCCGGCTGATCGCGTTGTCGGAGGCCTATCCGGACCTCAAGGCCAATGCCAACTTCCAGCAGCTCGCGAGCGAATTGTCGGACCTTGAAAACAAGATCGCGGCCAGCCGGCGCTTCTTCAACAACGCGGTTCAGGAATACAACACCGGCATTCAGCAGATGCCGGCTGCGTTATTCGCCGGGATGTTCGGTTTCACCCGCAAGGATTTCTTTGATCTCGGCGCCAGCCGGACCGAAGTCGAGGCCGCGCCGCAGGTGAAATTCTGATCGCGGCACTTGCGAAGTGACTAGTGCTCCGATTCCGAAGTTCGCGAGCTATCGCGGCGACCTCTGATGCGAACTTCGGAATCAAAGGAGCACTAGCAAGCACAGGTTTCTAGTGCGGCTTGAATTTGAAGTTCCCATGATGAACGGGCCGCAATACTGATGGGAACTTCAAATTCACCGCACTGACAGGATTCCGCGCCATGGCGGCCTACGGTCTTTACACGCATATTGCGGCCAACAAGACCCGCTCGATCCTGCTGCTCGGCGGCCTGTTCGTGCTGGTCTATGTGATGGTTTATGCCGGCGCGCTGATCGCCGAGGTCTTGACCTATGGCGCCGGCGCGCCGGCTGACTATTACCTTGCGGCTGCCGCCCACGACCTGCTCAAGGCCTTTCCCTTTGCCACCGGCGGCGCGCTGTTGTGGATCGCGATCGCCTATTTCTTCCATCAGAAGATCGTCGATGCCGTGACCGGCGGCGAGGACGTGACGCGGCAGCAGCAGCCGCGGCTTTATAATCTTCTCGAAAACCTCTGCATCTCGCGCGGCATTCCGATGCCGAAACTGAAAATCATCGAAAGCGATGCGCTGAATGCCTACGCGACGGGGCTGAACCAGCGGCAATACGCCATCACCGTCACGACGGGTCTTCTGAATGCGCTGAACGATCAGGAGGTCGAGGCCGTGCTCGGCCACGAACTCACCCACATCCGTAACGGCGACGTGCAGATGATGGTGATTGCGGTGATCATTGCGGGCGTGGTCGGCTTCTTCGCCGAGCTGTTTTTCCGCAGCTTCACCAATTTCGGCTATTACGGCGGCTATGGCGGTTACGGACGACGTTCGTGGTCGTCTTCGTCCTCGGACGAATCTTCCTCGTCGGACAACAAGAGAGGCTCCGGGGGCGCCATCATCGTCATTATCGTCGCCGTGGCGTTGATCGCATTGGCGTGGCTGTTGTCGCAAATGGTGCGGCTGGCGCTGTCGCGTTCGCGCGAATTTCTTGCCGACGCGGGTTCGGTCGAACTGACCAAGAATCCGGACGCCATGATCTCGGCGCTGCGCAAGATCGAAAACCGCGGCGAACTGCCCGGCGCGACATCGGCCGTGATGGAACTGTGCCTCGACAACCCGCGCCAGGGTTTTTCCGACCTGTTTGCCACCCACCCTTCGGTCGATGCCCGCGTCCAGGCGCTGGTGAAGTTCGCCGGTGGCCGTGATCCCGGGCCGCTTGCGTTGCCTTCGGCGCCGACGGAACGGCCGGATGATCAAACGCCGCCACCGCTGCCGAAGGGCCCCTGGAGCGATGCCACCGACCCTGCCGGCGCCTCGCCCGATGCGCCGTCCGGACCATGGAGCAGCGCGGCCGGACCTCCAATTGGACCTTGGGGCCGCCACTAAAGCCCGGCGGCCTTTGAGAAAAATGTTCAACGGCCACCTTGAAGCCGCCTTCTACCGTTAACGAACCGGTACGATTGGGGCCAATCGGCTTCTAATGAATTGAATTCTCCCTTGTTTCTGCCATCTTCCCACCCAAAGCAGGCAGGGAGCTTCGATTTGATCGGGAACACCCGGTCGCTTGGGGGTTTTAGGAACATAATCCGGGTCCTTCCCGGTCTCTCCTGAACCAGACGTCTGGTTCGGTGCGGAGCGATGTTCCCAACAGGGATGGCATAGGTAGGTTCATGGCGAAGCCGGCAGTTATCGTGGTAGGCGCTGACAAAGGCGGGGTCGGCAAGACCACCGTTTCGCGAACACTTTTGGATTATTTCAGCGCCAATAATGTCTTGACCCGCGCTTTCGACACCGAGTCCCCGCGCGGCACGCTCAAGCGCTTCCATCCCGACATCACCGAGATCGTCGACATGACGACGACCTCGGACCAGATGAAGATCTTCGATACGCTGAACTCGGTCTCACCTTCGGTTACCGTGATCGACGTCCGCGCCGGCCTGCTGTCGCCGGCGCTCGCCTCCTTGCGCGACATCGGCTTCCTCGACGCCGCCAAGTCCGGGCAGATCACCTTTGCCGTGTTCCACATTCTCGGGCCCTCGATCGCTTCCCTCGACGAAATCGCGGAAACCTCGAGTTTCATGGCAGGGGCCAGATATTTCCTGGTCAAGAACTTCATCAACGACACCCAGTTCTTCCAGTGGGATCAGGCCACCTACAATTCGTATTTTCATCGCATCAAGGACGCGACCGACCTCGTCATCCCCAAGCTGAACGAAATGGCCTACGAGCAGGTGGAAGTCGCCTCGGTTCCGTTCCTGAAATTCGTGGCGAACAAGGGCATCAGCGACGAAGCGGCGAACTATTCCTTCGTGCTGCGCGGATACGTCCGGCACTGGCTCGCCAATGTCTGGAGCGAGTACGACCGCATCAAGCTGACCGATATCGTCGGATCGACCAAACCCACGCGCGGCGGCGAAAAATAATTGCTCAACCGGCCCGATTGGGCTGGTTAGAAAATATTGGATTCCAGTGGAGTTTTGGATTTGACATTCACCTCGCGGACTCGCGGTAATGGGGGTAGCGAATGTCAAATCCACTCCACTATATATAGCGCGTGATGCGCCACACACCCGTCTACATCGTTTGCTCGCCCCGTCCACTGGTCGGCAAGACGTTGGTTGCGCGTCTGTTGAGCGAATTTCTGCTGTTGAAGAGCGGCGAGGTGATCGCCTTCGACGTCAATCTGAAAGAGCCTTCGCTCCTGGAATACCTGCCCGACATTACCGAGACGGCCGAGGTCGACGACACCTTCGGCAAGATGGCGCTGATGGACCGCGTGATCGTCAATGACGGCGTCGCCAAGGTGATCGACCTCGGTTTCCATGCTTTCGACGAATTCTTCCGGATGACGGAAGAAATCGGGTTTGTGAAGGAAGCCATCCGCCGCGGCGTGGTGCCGGTCGTGCTGTTCGTTGGAGATACCGACCGCGTCTCGGCACGAAGCTATCCAACACTGCAACGCCAGATTCCGCCGAGCTCGCTCGTCACCGTCGACAACGAATATATCGTGCGCGGCGAACTGCCCCAGGCTTTCTCCGCGGGAAAAATCCTGCGCATCGCCGCCCTGCCGACATTCCTCAAGACCTATATCGACCGGCTCTCCTTCTCGTTCACCGACTATTTGCGAAGCGAGAAGGATTCCTCCACCGAACTGCATCAATGGATTCGACGGAACTACTTCAGCTTCCGCGAACTCGAACTGAGCCTCATCCTGCAACAGTCATAGACTTGTCGATTTTGCCCAACCCCCTCGCATGGCTGTCGCGCGATAGCCAACACCTCGTCTTCCGCGCCCTGAGAGCTCGTCTCCTCGACGAGAAGATCGAACTCGCGCTGATCCGGCGGCACGTCAGGCCGACCGATACGGTGTGCGACATCGGCGCCAACAAAGGCAGCTTCGTTTTCTGGCTGTCGCGCTGGTGCCCCGAGGGCCAGGTCATCGCCTTCGAACCGCAGCCGGTATTTGCGAATTTGCTTCTCCGCCTGACGCGCGGTCTCGGATTGGACAATGTGAAAGTTGAACAGAAGGCGGTGTTTTCGCGAGATGGCCACGCCGATCTGTTCGTGCCGGAGGGCCAATTGCCTAGCGCCTCGCTGGTCGCCAGGGTCGCCGGCTCCGGCCGCTTTGAGACGATCTCGGTGCCGATGGTGCGGCTCGACGACTATTTCGATCAAGCCCAACGCATTGCGCTGATGAAAGTGGACGTCGAAGGCGCCGAACTCGAGGTCTTCAAGGGGGCCGAGAGAATTCTGCGCGAGCAGTCGCCGCTTCTCATCTTTGAATGCGAAAGCCGCCATTTGCAGGGCGCGAGCATGGCCGACGTCTTCGCCTATCTCAATGCGTTCGGCTATTCCGGCAGCTTCGTCGACGGCAGCCGCCTGCTTCCGGTCTCACAGTTCGATCCGGCCCTGCACCAGAAACAGGACAGCGAGTGGTTCTGGAAGGCAAAGGATTATCGCAATAATTTCGTTTTCAGCAAAACGCCGCTCGGAAGTTGAGGCGTATCGTTGCGGGCGCTGACTCAGTGCCCGTCAAACGTCATTAGCGTACGGACCGCCACATCCATCGCGCGCAATTTTGCAGCGCCCCCGAGTTCAGGCAAATCGATAATGAAGCAGGCCGCGACCACATTGGCGCCGATCTGGCGCAGCAGCTTGACCGCGCCTTCGGCGGTGCCGCCGGTGGCGATCAGGTCGTCGATCAGGATCACGCGCTCGCCGGGATGAATGGCATCGACATGCATCTCCATCTCATCGACGCCATATTCGAGCGAATAGGCGATGCGGACGGTGGTATGCGGCAGCTTGCCCCGCTTGCGGATCGGCACGAAACCGGCCGAGACCTGATGCGCCAGCGCGCCGCCGAGGATAAAGCCTCGCGCTTCGATGCCGGCGATCTTGTCGATCTTCGATCCGGCCCAGGGCTGAACCAGCTCATCCACCGCCCGGCGGAAGGCGCGCGCATCGCCCAGCAGGGTGGTGATGTCACGGAACATGATCCCGGGCTTCGGGTAGTCCGGAATGGTGCGCACCGTGGCCTTTAAATCGTATTCGACGGTCATGATTGCCTCTTTCAAATTCCGTTCGTTATCCTCAATGCTGCGGCAAATCCAGCCGGAATGCATTTTCGACAATACGCAAGCCTACCTCGCCGCCGAGCGACATCAGCGATTCCGGGTGAAACTGCACGCCGGCAACCGGCAAGGTCCTATGCTCGATCGCCATCGCCACCCCGTCTTCGGTGCTGGCGGTTACCTGTAGCACGTCCGGCATGCTGTCGCGCTCGACATAAAGCGAATGATACCGCCCGATCACGATTTCATTGGGCAGGTTCTGCATCAGCCGCCCGCCCCTCACCTGCACCCGCGACGGCCGTCCGTGCGCCGGCTGCTGCAATTGCCCCAGCCGGCCGCCGAAATATTCGCCGATCGCCTGCACGCCGAGGCAAACGCCAAAGATCGGCAACTTCCTGGCCAGCGCCGCATCGATCGTGGTTTTAATGGCAAAATCCTCCGGCCGCCCTGGACCCGGCGAGAGCACCAGCAGGTCGTAGCTGGCGCTTTCAAGCACCTGCCGGGCATGGACGTGTCTGACGACCGTTACGCTGGCGCCGACCTGACGGAAATAATCGGCCAGCATATGCACGAAACTGTCGTCGTGGTCGATCAGCAGGACGCGTTTACCCGAGCCGGTGGCGTCAGGCGCAAACGTCGAGAGCCGCTTTGGCGGATCCCCACGCAGGGCCTGGAACAGAGCGGCCGCCTTGACCTGGCATTCGCGATCCTCAGCCGCCGGATCTGAATCAAACAGGCAGGTCGCGCCGACCCGTACTTCCGCGACGCCATCTTTCATGCGGATGGTGCGGATGGTGAGGCCGGTATTGATACTGCCGTCGAAATTCACCACGCCGATCGCACCCGCATACCAGCGCCGCGGCGAACGCTCATGGTCTTCGACGAACTGCATGGCCCACAACTTCGGCGCACCCGTCACCGTGACCGCCCAGGCATGGGTCAGGAATGCGTCGAGCGAATCGAAGCCCGGCCGCAGCATGCCCTCGACGTGATCGACGGTATGAAACAGCTTGGAATAGGTCTCGATCTGACGCCGCGCCAGCACCTTGATCGTGCCGGGCACGCAGACCCGCGCCTTGTCGTTGCGATCGACGTCCGTGCACATATTGAGTTCGAATTCGTCTTTCTGCGAATTCAACAATTGCCGTATCTGTTCGGCATCGCCGATCGCATCTATCCCGCGCGCGATGGTGCCGGAAATCGGACAGGTCTCGATCCGCCGGCCGTCGGAGCGAACGAACATCTCGGGCGAAGCCGAGACCAGAAATTCGCCTTCGCCGAGATTCATCAGCGCGCCGTAGGGCGACGGGTTGATCCGGCACAGCCGCTGAAATACTTCCGCCGGCGAGCGCTCGCAAGGCTCGCCGAACAGTTGCCCCGGCACCGCTTCGAACAGGTCGCCGCGCGCAAAGGCGGCGCGTGCGGTTTCCACGGTGGCCTGATACTCGCCGACCGCGTGATCGGCGAACCCCTGCCGCGGCGTCCGCGCATAGACGCTCTCGGAGGTGTCGCGCGACAGCCCCTTTGACGATTGGCCGTTCCACGAAAAATCGTAGCTCAGGACCACGCCTTGCGCGGTGGCCCGGTCATAGGCAAGCAGCCGGTCGGGCACAAATAATACGATGTCGCGCTGGTCGCTCTCGCGCGGACGCTTCTGCACCAGATCCTCGATCTGGAATACCAGGTCGTAGGCAAAGGCGCCGAACAGGCCGAGCAGCGAATCGTCGTTTGAGCCGAAGGCTGCAACGAGATCGCGCACCAGCGACATCACGCTGGCGCGACGGGTGCGCTGATCCTCGTCGACAGGCGCATCGCCGCGCACGACATGACCGGAAAGGCGGCCGGCGCTGCGCTCGGTAATGACCACGCAGGGTTCACGGAGCACGTCGCCCAGGAACGCGATCAGAACTTCGCCGCGCGCATTGAGCGCGGAAAGCGAGAAATTCACGCCCGTCGTTTGCAGCTGGAGCGGCGGATCGGCAAAACCGAGGTCGAAGCTCTCGTAACGGCCCGGCACCGTCGTGCCGGACGACAGCACCACGCCGCGGCGGCGGTCGAGCAGTTCGATCAGGTCGTCGAGCCTGCTGGCGCCGCCGGAAAAATGCTCAACCGAACGCGTGACCAAGAGCCCGCCGCGGGTGCGGTACTCGCTGTGGTCTGGCAAAGAAAATACGGTCCTGTTCATGTGATCCTCTTACGAAACTCGCCGAGGGAACGCCACACAGGACAAACGAAGGCCGCCTGTAATGGCGGCCCTTGAACGATGAAAGTTAATACAATCGCACCGGCCACCTCTTCAGGAGGTGCGCCACCAGAGACGACAGGCGTAAACGGCGATGCTCATGGGAGCGTACTCACCACGGCGCGGCGGGGACGTCAAGGGAGAGCAATCAGTAGATACGGCCCAAACCTGGCTTTGGAGGCGGCCTTCGTCGCCTGCAGGACCGCTCGCACAACGCCATTAGCGATAACAACCCTGTTCGATTTCTTCGATCAAGCTTCGCGCCTTCGGCTTCCAGCCAAGCTGCCTGGCCTTGACCGCTCGCACCCTGCTGTTCGAAGCCATCGTATCCTCGGCAACGCCCTCACCCCATTCGGAGGCCGCCTCCGCCATGGACATCGCTGACGGCGCCGCCTCATAGCCCAGCATGCGGTTGATGGCCTCACAAACCTCGCGCATCGAGTTTTCGCCGTTCTCGGCGAAGTAGAAGGCCCCGGCAGGCGCCTTCTCGATAGCGAGCGCATAAAGCATCACCAGATCGTCGATATGCACGTTCGACCAGACGTTCTCGCCGGGCCCGGCATAGGCGGCGCAGCCTTTTTTTCTGGCCAGGCGGATCAGGAGGGGCACCTGCATGCTATGCGGCTCGGCGCCATGGCCGAGGCCGTAGATCAGGCTCGGGCAGATGATGACAGGCCGGCACCCCCTGTCGCGATAGGAACGAATGAGATCGTTCAGCGCGACCCGGGCGGCACGCGCGGCTGAGGGGACGATCGTCGAGCTTTCGTCAAAGATTGCATCGGATCGATGCCCTCGGGCGCGCGTGCCAACGATGCTCGATCCCGAGGTGTGGATGAACAACTTGTCGCTTCCGGCGAGAGCGCCGAGCAACGCAGCAACCGCGTCATGGTGATCAGCGTTCGCCGCATTGATGACGATGTCGGCGGCCTGCGCCGCTTGCGCCAGACATTCCGCATCGTCAAGCGTTCCCAGCAGCGGCCGGATACCCCGGGCGCGAACCACATCGGCCTTTTCGGTCGTGCGAACCAGACCGGTCACCTGATGTCCAGCGGCAACGAGATGAGCTGCAACCGATCCGCCGATATAACCGGACGCGCCCGTGCAAAAGACCTTCATACAAGCCCTTCAAGCGACCATCGCCGGACGGCGCGCAATTGATGGCGGTGGTATAATGATTTTCACGGCCCGCCGGTCATTGCAGGCAGCCTACCCCAGATGCTTCCTGAAAAAGCTGGTGGCGCGATCCCAGGCCAGTTCCGCCGCCTTGCGGTCGTGTACCGACATGCGCTGTTCGTTGACGAAGGCGTGGTCGGCGTCGTAGCGGAACAGTTCGAGCGACTTGCCGGCCTCCTTCATTGCCTTCTCGAAGCCATCGACCAGTTGCGGCGTGCACCAGTCGTCCTTGCTGGCGAAATGCGCCTGCAAGGGAATCTTCACGTCCGCCGGTTTGGCGGCAGCCTCGGGCGGAATGCCGTAAAACACCACGCCCGCCGTCAGCTCCGGAATTTTGGCGGCGCCGATGATCGTGACCGCGCCGCCGAGGCAGAAGCCGGTCAGGCCGACCTTGGCGCCATTGCGTGCGAGATATTGCGCAGCGCCGCGCACCGTCTGCGTCGTCGCATCCATGAAATCGA
Organism: uncultured Alphaproteobacteria bacterium; assembly: GCA_963770515.1. Taxonomy (GTDB): domain Bacteria; phylum Pseudomonadota; class Alphaproteobacteria; order Rhizobiales; family Xanthobacteraceae; genus Bradyrhizobium. The sequence continues at coordinate 349,648 of CAVYPW010000008.1, read as the reverse complement.
GCGAGTTCATCTCTTTGCCGGCGGCATCCGTGTCGTGATACGGCACCACCTTGCCCTTGTAGAGGTCGGGCGCCAGCGCATCGAAACCGGCGGCCGCGAAGCGATTGCACAGGCCCTTGATCTGGTCCTGAAGCCCCCACCATTCCTGGATCACGACAATTCCCGGCGCATTGCCTGTGGCCGCATTGGCGAGATAGCCGTTCGCTTCCTTGCCGTCGGGGCGTTTGAAGGAGATGCTGGTGCCCATGTTTCCTCCGGTCTTTTTTGGAAAGGGTCTGTTGGCGCATCTTGTCCGCAGTGAATGCGGGATGCAATCATCCCCTCTCACCGAAGTGGGGGCCGCAACGCGCCGGCGTTAAAAAGACCGTGAAGGCAATAAAAAAGCCCCCAAAAGGGAGCTTTTTCGATCCACGACCTTCAAAGATCAGTGCGCGTCGGCCCAGACCTTCTTCTTGGTGAAGTACATCAGGCCGGCAAACAGGATCAGGAACACGAACACCTGCAGGCCAAGATGCTTGCGGGCCTCCATCTGCGGTTCCGCCGCCCACATCAGGAAGGTCGCGATGTCGTGCGCATATTGTGGCAGCGTCGCCGGCGAGCCGTCGTCGAACGTCACCTGCCCATTGGTCAGTGGCTGCGGCATCTTGATGGCGTGGCCGGGGAAATACTTGTTGTAATAGGTGCCCTCGGGCAGCGTCACATCCGCCGGCTTCTTCTCATACCCTTGCAGGATCGCGGACACATAGTTCGGTCCCTGTTCCTGGAACTGGGTGAAGAAATCGAAGATGAACTTGGGAAAACCACGTTCGTAGGAACGCGCCTTCGTGATCAGCGAAAGGTCCGGAGGCAGGCCGCCGCCATTGGCGGCGCGCGCCGCCTGCTCGTTCGGGAACGGCGGCGGGAAATAGTCGGCAGGCCGTCCGGGCCGGTCGAACATGTCGCCGGAATCGTTCGGGCCGTCCTTGATCTTGTAGTCGGACGCGAATGCTGCCGCCTGCGCCACCGAATAGCCGGGGCCGCCGGGATCGGCGAGGTTGCGAAAGGCGATATAGTTCAGCGAGTGACAGTTGGAGCAGACCTCTTTGTAGATCTTCAACCCGCGCTGCAGCGAGCCGCGGTCGAACTTGCCGAAGGGGCCGGCAAACGACCAGCTCTGCGACGGCGGCGTGTCGTCCTCGGCCCGCGCGCTCTGCACGCTGCCGGCAATGAGGCCACCCGCGATCACAAATGCGACCACGATCGAGGCAGCCCGCTTGCCGTACTTGGCGAGCACGTCGTCGGCGATCGAATTCGGGACCGGTCGTGGCGTTTCGATCCGGGACAGTAGCGGCAGCAGGATCAGGAAATAAGCGAAGTAGCAGGCCGTGAGGATACGTCCGGCAATGACGTAGATGCCTTCCGGCGGCTGTGCCCCGAGATAGCCAAGCAGCACGCAGACCACGACAAAGATCCAGAAGAACTGCTTGGCGAGCGGGCGATACTTGGACGAGCGCGTTTTGGCGCTATCGAGCCAGGGCAGGAATACCAGCACGATGATCGCCGAGAACATCGCGATGACGCCGGCGAGCTTGTTCGGGATCGAGCGCAGGATCGCGTAGAACGGCAGGTAATACCATTCCGGCACGATGTGCTGCGGCGTCACGCCCGGGTTCGCGGGAATGTAGTTGTCGGCATCGCCGAGATAGTTCGGCATGTAGAAAATGAACCAGGCGTAGAAGATCAGGAAGCAGGAAACGCCGAACATGTCCTTGATGGTGGCGTAAGGCGTGAACGGCACGGTGTCCTTTTCGGTCTTCGCCTCGACACCTGCCGGGTTGTTCTGGCCGGCGACATGCAGCGCCCAGACGTGCAGCACGACGACGCCAGCGATCACGAACGGCAGCAGATAGTGCAGCGAGAAGAACCGGTTCAGCGTCGGATTGCCGACGGAGTAACCGCCCCACAGCAGCGTCACGATGTCGTTGCCTACCCAGGGAATGGCCGAGAACAAATTGGTGATAACGGTGGCGCCCCAGAAGCTCATCTGGCCCCACGGCAGCACGTAGCCCATGAAGCCCGTTGCCATCATCAAGAGGTAGATGATGACGCCGAGGATCCACAGCACCTCGCGCGGCTCCTTGTATGACCCGTAATACAGGCCGCGGAACATGTGGATGTAGACGGCGAGGAAGAACATCGACGCACCGGCGGCGTGCATGTTGCGCAACAGCCAGCCGTAATTGACGTCGCGTACGAGCAGCTCAACCGAGCGGAAGGCGAGATCGGCATTCGGCGTGTAATGCATCGCCAGAATGATGCCGGTGATGATCTGCACGCCCAGCATCATCGACAGGATGGCGCCGAACGTCCACCAGTAGTTGAGGTTGCGTGGCGTCGGATAGGCGACGAAGGAGGAATGGACGAGACCGAAAATCGGAAGACGCCGTTCAATCCATTTGATCACGGGATTGGTCGGTTGGAAGTCGGATGGTCCGCTCATGTTGCGATCCCTAGGGAAGTAAGACGACGCGACGGGCGTAAGGGTCTCCGGCCTGAGGCCGGGCCTTAGCCGATCTGGATTTTATTGTCGGAAACGAATTGGTACGGCGGGACAGGGAGGTTCGCTGGCGCGGGCCCCTGGCGAATGCGGCCGGAAGAATCGTATTGCGAGCCGTGGCAGGGGCAGAAGAAGCCGTCGTAATTGCCCTCATGCGCAATCGGGATGCAGCCGAGATGGGTGCAGATACCGATCACGACCAGCCACTGATCGTGACCGTCCTTGACCCGGGATTGGTCCGTCGCCGGATCGGGCAGGCTCGAGACCGGAACGCTGCGGGCCTCGTCAATCTGTTTCTTGGTCCGGTGGCTGATGTAGATCGGCTTGCCGCGCCAGAACACCTTGATGTCCTGTCCCTCGGCGATCGGCGTCAGATCGACCTCGATCGGCGCACCCGCCGCAATCGTCGATGCGTCCGGGTTCATCTGGGAAACGAACGGCCAAAGCGAGGCCACCCCACCTACGGCGGCAAAGGCCCCCGTTGCTACGAAGAGGAAATCACGGCGTGTCGGATGCTCCGCCGAAGACGCTGTCGTCACGATTCCAAACCCTTTCATCAGCTGCAGCCGGTGGAACCGCCCCGGTGAACCGGGAGGCTGCCGGCGCCCGCGACCCCCGCGGCGGCAGAAAGACCGCCTTCTTCCGGCCCCACCGGAGATGAAGAACAGTCCAGAATCGTTCTATTGGCACCCTTGCCGGAATAGCGCAAGCCCGCTATCGGCTGCCCCGCGTGCAATGCACTAATTCCGCGCAGTACAGCGTTTTTTCGCATATCCCGGCGGCGGTCGGTCCTAGTGAAATGGATGTGACATCGCCCTGCCCGGACGCCAATGTTGGAATCATGCAGATCGCGCTTTACCAGCCCGACATCCCCCAAAATACCGGCACCATCCTCAGGCTTTGTGCCTGCATGGGCGTCGCCGCCCATATCATCGAGCCCGCGGGTTTTCCCGTATCGGACCGGAATTTTCGCCGCGCCGGAATGGATTATCTCGACCAGATCAACTGGATGCGCCACGATTCCTGGACCAAATTCGAGGATTGGCGCCGGCAAGAAAGCTATCGGCTTCTCCTGTTCACGACCGGAGGCGCCACGCCATATCTTGATTTTCGCTATCAGGCGTCGGACATCTTGTTGTTCGGGCGGGAAACCGCAGGCGTTCCCTCTGAAGTCGCGGACGTTGCCGATGCGCGGCTGGTCATCCCGATCCGGCCCGGTTTGCGCTCGCTCAATGTTGCGATGGCGGCGGCCATGGCATTGGGTGAAGCACTTCGGCAGACTAGAGCTCCGATTCCGAAGTTCGCACGGTATCGCGGTGAGCTCTGATGCGAACTTCGGAATCAAAGGAGCTCTAGCAACTCATTGATTCTAGTGCAGCCTTGAATTTGAAGTTCCTATGACGAACTTGCGGCAACACTGATAGGAACTTCAAATTCGCTCCACTAGAAACCTATATTTGCTCGTGGTCCTTTGATTCTAACATTTGCAAAAGTGCCTGCCACACCGGGATGCAAATGTTAGAATCGGACCACTAGATCAATAGGTTTGCTAGTGTCCTTTCAATTCCGAAGTTCGAAACCGGGCTCCGCAAAACCCTACGAACTTCGGAATCGGGACACTGGCTCCGGTCAAGCGGCACCGGATTAGGGCAGCTCATTCATGGATATTTCCAAGCTCGATGAACGCAAGGCGCGCGCCAAGGCCTGGTTCGAATCCTTGCGCGACGACATCTGCGCCGCGTTCGAACGGCTGGAAGACGAGGCACCGGCCGCGCTCTATACAAGCGCCCCCGGCCGCTTCGTCCGCACACCCTGGCAACGCACCGATGCAACCGGCCAACCCGGCGGCGGCGGCGTCATGGGCCTTATGCACGGGCGGCTGTTCGAGAAGGTGGGCGTGCATTGTTCGACCGTTCACGGCGAGTTTGCGCCTGAGTTTCGAGAACAAATTCCCGGTGCGGCCGAGAATCCCGCCTTCTGGGCATCGGGCATTTCGCTGATCGCCCATCTGCGCAATCCGCATATTCCCGCGGTTCATATGAACACGCGCTTCATCGTCACGACAAAGGCGTGGTTCGGCGGCGGCTCGGATCTGACGCCGGTCCTGGACCGGCGGCGCACCCAGGAAGATGCCGACACCCTCGCCTTTCATGCCGCCATGAAAGCCGCCTGTGATGCCCATGGAGCGATCGCGCCTTACGACAAATACAAGCAGTGGTGCGACGACTATTTCTATCTGCCCCATCGCAAGGAACCCCGCGGCATCGGCGGCATCTTCTACGACCATCATGATTCCGGCGACTGGGATGCCGATTTCGCCTTCACTCAGGACGTCGGCCGCGCCTTGCTGAAGGTTTATCCTGAGCTGGTCCGGCGTAATTTCGCGCTACCGTGGACGGAAGCCGACCGCGAGGAGCAACTGATCCGGCGCGGGCGCTATGTCGAATTCAACCTGCTCTATGACCGAGGCACTCTCTTCGGCCTGAAGACCGGCGGTAACGTCAATTCGATCCTGTCGTCGATGCCGCCGGAAGTGAAATGGCCTTGAGCTGCATGATCCGGAAAAGTGTGCAGCGGTTTTCCCTCGCGCCAAACGCGAATGCGTTTGCGCGGAGATCATGCGCCAACAAGCCAATAACAACTGGGTTCGCAGGTGAGTTTCACGATTTGGGTTCGCGGGCAAAACGCCCCGCGGTTTGATCGGCAATGGCGTCGAGCGCGGGCTGATCGAGTGGGAATTCCGCCGCAAGCCAGGCATCTTCCGCGAGCGCCAACACCTGACCGAGGTCGGGGCCCTGGGCAATGCCACGCGCAATGAAATCGGCCGCTTTCAGCGGAAATTTCGGCGCACTCCAGCGTGCCGGCAAGGTCGCAAGTTCATGCCATGAAGCGGCGTCGCTTCCATCCCCCGAACGCGCCCACGCCAATATCAGCCGATCGCGGTAGCGGTCCTCGCCAAGGCGATAAAGCCGGCGCCGCGCCCGCGTTTCGCTCATTCCGGCGAGCCGCCACCAGCGATGGCCCATCGAATCCAGCGCCTTGGTCTCGGCATTGCTCAGGCGCAAGCGGGAGGCGAGGCGTCTGGCATCCTCGGTGACGGCAACTGCAAGCGCGCCCAGACGACGGATTGGATCGGGCGGCAGACCCAGCGCGCGCTCGATCGAAATCAGGGCCGCAAACGGCCCGGTATAGGCCAGGCCGCCGAAGATCGGCAGCGATAACCCGCCATCCACCATCGCATTCACGGCAACCGCCGCGCCACCGGCAACCATCAGCTTCAGTATTTCGACGCGTATCCGCTCTGCCGACAGGTTCGCAAGGCCATCACGACCGCCGATACAGGCAAGATAACCTGCGCGATCGACGTCGCCGGCACCGTAAGCGGCGTGAATTCGGAAGAAGCGAAGGATGCGCAAATAATCCTCGGCAATTCTCTGCTCGGGCTCACCAATGAAGCGGACTCGTCTGGCCGCGATGTCTTCAAGCCCGCCCACATAGTCGTGAACCTGCCCGTCCGCATCGACCGACAGACCGTTGATGGTGAAGTCGCGCCGCTCCGCGTCGCGCACCCAGTCGCGGCCGAATGCGACCTTCGCCTTCCGGCCGAACGTCTCGGTATCCTCGCGCAGCGTCGTGACCTCGAAGGCATGGCCATCGACCACGAGCGTTACCGTGCCGTGATCGATGCCGGTCGGTACACTCTTGATGCCGGCCGCCTTGGCGCGGCGGGTCACTTCCTCTGGCAAGGCTGTGGTTGCGATATCGACATCGCCGATCGGAAGATCAAGCAGCGCGTTTCGTACCGCTCCGCCCACCACGCGCGCTTCCTCGCCGTCCGCATTGAGCAATGTGAGCACACGAGCGGCGGGGCCGTTCTTCAACCACGGCGCATCGTCCAGTCGCCGCACGCTGCTCATTTCTCTACCCCGGGAATCAGTTTGCCGTTCTCCAGATGCGCGGGAACGTAAGTCGAATGCGGTGCCGCGCCTGTGAACTGAGCCAGCAATATCAGACTGAGCACGACGAGCAGCAGCGAACCGAGCAGCAACCGTCCGACCACGATCACCGGCCAGGAAGAACGTATCAGCAGGCCGGAGCGGCTAGCGACCAAAAATAAGGCATAGACCGCAAACGGGATCAGAAAAATTCCGATCTCGGTAAGGGCCGGACGAATCATGGCGTAAAGATCCGCTCGTACAGCACGCGCAGGATTCCGGCCGTGGCGCCCCAGATATAGCGCTCTCCGTAGGGCATGGCGTAGTAAAAGCGTTCCACGCCGCGGAATTCCTTGCTTTGAAGCTGGTGGTTCGCCGGATTCATCAGGAACGCCAGCGGGACTTCGAAGGCATCGTCGACTTCCGACGGACTGATGCGCAGCGTGAAGCCGGGCCTGACCCGCGCCACCGTCGGCAGGATGCGAAAGCCGAAGCTCGTTCCGTAAAGATCGAGGTAGCCGATCGGATCGACGAATTCGCGTGTCAGGCCGACTTCCTCTTCCGCCTCGCGCAACGCCGCATCGAGCGGGGATGCGTCCGTCGCATCGATCTTGCCGCCCGGAAAGGAAATCTGTCCGGCGTGTTCGTTGAGATGGGCGGAGCGCTGGGTCAACAACACGGTCGGTTGCGGACGATCGATCACCGCAATCAACACTGCCGCGGGACGGATCGGCTGTTCGCGCGCCAGAATCGCGAGCATGCGGTCGGTGCCCTGATCGCCACTGGCAGGGATCAAACTCGGATCGGTCAGGCCCGCGGGAATCTCGAAACGTAACCGAGCGCGCGCCCGATCGAAAAACTCCGCCGAACCGATCGCGGCGGGATCGTTCTTCGCCATCGCCTCGCTCAAACTAGTGCCCACTTTCCGAAGTTCGTCTCCCATCGCAGCGCCCACCTTTACGAACTTCGGAAAGTCATGGGCACTAGCAAATTTACTGAATCTAGTACCGCTTTATCGATCTGAAGTCCCTGAAAAAAGCTCGCAGCTCGTGCTGCAGGGACTTCAGATCGGCGGTACTAGCCCCTCACCTGTTCCGCATCCGCCATCGCGAAGAACGCACCGGCCGACGCAACCCCGAACATCTGGCGACCATCGACCATCCGCTCCTCGCCGATGTCAACCAAATCATAATAAAGCGCGCGCGTGACCTTCGCCCAAAGATCGGCGCGAACGTGCAGATAAGGCGTCAGGCCGCCCTCGGCGGAGGCTTCGAATCGCAGCGGATGCGCGTCATCGCAATCCACCCAGTCGTCCACATTGGTGCGAAAGCGCAAGCTCCGGCCTTCCTTGCCTTGCTCCTTGATCATTTCGACGGCCAGAAACGGTGCGTCGTCGACGCGGATGCCGACCTTCTCCACCGGCGTCACCAGAAAGTGCTTGCCGTCCTCGCGCTTCAGGATCGTGGAAAACAGCCGGACCAAAGCTGGCCGACCGATCGGTGTCCCCATATAATACCAAACGCCGTCGGTCGCGATTCGCATATCGAGATCACCGCAAAACGGCGGATTCCACAGATGCACCGGGGGCAAGCCTTTTCCGGCCGCGCTAGTGTTTGCAGCGTCTTTCGCCGCGGCTGTGAGGCTTTCAAGATTTTGAACCGGTTCCCGCCCTTGCTTCGCCATGGTTTGCCGTGAGTTTGAACGCCGATATTGGAACGCTTGAACGGATGCTTGGTTTGGCACGATTGGTGCAAGCAAACAAATATCTGACAAATATCTGATACGGGCATCACGGCGCGCATTTTGAACGAATTCGGCCGTATTTCCACGGACCAAGTCGCCACATCGTGATGTCGTTCATAGCCCCGAATGCCGATAATGTGGGGATAGTTTAATTCAACAAATACACGACCTTCGCGTGAGTTTAGCATAGGCTCGATGAGATCGGGGATCGGGCACCGGTTTAAGGAGAACTAAATGGCTGGCGCAGACATGGTCGGTTCAAGCAGTGTCGAGAAACTCGAGGACGTGATCGTCCGCTCGGCCGAGCAAGTCGCTGGTCAAATCCGCGGCGCGAAGGAAGCCATTTCGACCGTCATTTTCGGTCAGGATCGTGTCATCGAAAACACACTGGTGACGATCCTTTCGGGCGGTCACGCGCTTCTGATCGGCGTGCCGGGTCTGGCCAAAACCAAACTGGTCGAAACCTTGGGCATCACGCTCGGGCTTGATGCCAAGCGCATCCAGTTCACGCCGGACCTGATGCCATCGGACATCCTCGGTGCCGAAGTGCTGGATGAAAGCAATTCCGGCAAGCGCTCGTTCCGCTTCATCTCAGGACCGGTTTTCGCGCAGCTTTTGATGGCGGATGAAATCAACCGCGCCAGCCCTCGCACCCAGTCGGCGCTGCTGCAAGCCATGCAGGAACAGCACATTACGGTTGCCGGCGCCCGCCACGATCTGCCGAAACCATTTCACGTGCTCGCGACACAAAATCCGCTCGAGCAGGAAGGCACCTATCCGTTGCCGGAAGCGCAGTTGGACCGCTTCCTGATGGAAATCGACGTCGATTATCCGGATCGCGATGCCGAACGTCGCATCCTGTTTGAAACCACCGGCGCCGAGGAGACCCTGGCGAAAGCGGCGATGGATGCCGAAACATTGCTTACGGCGCAGCGGCTGGTGCGGCGGCTGCCGGTTGGCGATTCCGTCGTCGAAGCGATCCTGTCGCTGGTGCGCTCGGCACGCCCCGGCCCCGAAGGCGGCGAAGCCGGCAAACTGATCGCCTGGGGCCCAGGCCCGCGCGCCAGCCAATCGCTGATGCTTGCCGTTCGCGCCCGCGCCCTTCTCGATGGACGTCTGGCGCCGTCGGTCGATGACGTGCTCGATCTGGCCGAGCCGGTCCTCAAGCACCGCATGGCGCTGACCTTCTCCGCCCGCGCCGAAGGCCGCAGCGTTGCCGATGTCATCAAACAATTGAAGACGCGGATCGGTTGATGGCCGCAGCCGCCGAGCACACCGAAAAGGAGATCGTAGCAATCCGACGTGCCGATGGCGAAAGCCGAACGCTCGCCGCATCGCTGCCGCGCCTTGTGCTTGAAGCCCGGCGGATCGCCGCCAACGTCATTCACGGATTGCATGGACGGCGGCGTGCCGGCGCCGGCGAAAGTTTCTGGCAGTACCGCCGCTTCGTTTCCGGCGAACCTGCCCAGCGCGTCGACTGGCGCCGCTCGGCGCGCGACGATCATCTCTATGTTCGCGAGCAGGAATGGGAGGCCGCGCACACGGTGTGGCTTTGGCCGGACCGTTCGCCGTCGATGGCCTTTGCGTCGAAAGACGCGCGCGACAGCAAGCTGGAGCGTGCGCTGATCGTCGCCTTTGCGCTGGCCGAACTTTTGGTCGAGGGCGGCGAGCGGGTCGGCATTCCCGGTCTCGTCAGTCCGACGTCGAGCCGCAATATCATCGACAAGATGGCCCAGGCGATGCTGCATGACGATGCGGCACGTCTCAGCCTGCCGCCGTCGTTCGTACCGTCGCCACTTTCCGAAATCGTGTTGCTGTCGGACTTCTGGTCGCCGATCGGCGAGATCCGCAGCAAACTTGCGGGATTGTCGGCCTCCGGCGCGCATGGCGCGCTGATCCAGATCGTCGACCCGGCGGAGGAAACCTTTCCCTATTCAGGACGCGTCGAATTTGTCGAACCGGAAGGCGGCAATGTCATCGTCGCTGGACGCGCCGAAAGCTGGGCCAGCGACTATGTCGCGCGCGTCGCGCTTCATCGCGAGCAAATTCGCGCCGAGACCGGCAAGCTCGACTGGATGTTTTCGACCCATACCACCAGCCGTTCGGCAGCCGAGCTGTTGCTGTTTCTGCATTCGGGCATGATGGTCAGCAAGGCAAGTGCCCGCGGCGCCACGGTCAAAGCGGGGCGCAGCGCATGATCGCAGGCCTGCCGCTTTCCTTTGCCGAGCCGATGCTGCTGTTGGGTCTTTTGAGCCTGCCCGTGCTGTGGTGGCTGTTGCGGGTGATCCCGCCGCGGCCACGGCGAATCGAGTTTCCGCCGACGCAATTGTTGTTCGACATTGCGCCAAAGGAGGAGACGCCTTCGCGCACCCCGTGGTGGCTGACGGCCTTGCGTCTCGCCGCCGCGGCGCTGATCATTCTGGCCGCGGCAGGGCCGATCTGGAATCCGCCTGCGGGAGCGTCCACGTCGCGCGCGCCGCTCGTCATCCTGATCGACGACGGCTGGAGTGCGGCTTCGAGCTGGGACGTGCGGGTAAAAGCCGCGGATGAACTGATCGCCAACGCCGATAACGACCGCCGCGGCATCGCCCTTGTCCCGCTGTCGGAGCCGACGCGCGATATTACGATCATGCCTGGCGGCACGGCGCGCGTCGCGTTGCGCCAGCTTTCGCCAAAACCCTATTCGATCGAGCGGGTCGAAACCCTGGGGATCATCGATCGCTTTCTGAAGACGACCGGCGACTGCGAGATCGCCTGGCTGTCGGACGGCGTCGACAGCGGGCGCGGCGCGGAATTCCTCGAGGGCCTGGGCAAGGTCGTGGGCGATCGCGCGCTGACAGTCTTTGAGGGCGGGACGCCGCCGGCGCTGGCGCTCGCCGCTGCCGAAAACGCGGCGGCAAAGATGACGGTGAAGGTACTCCGCGCCGGTGGCGACATCAGTGCCGGCGTCGTGCGCGGGCTCGACCAGAAGGGTTCGCCGATCGGGGAAGCACGCTTTGCCTTTACGCCGGGCAATCGCGAAACCGAAGCGTCGTTCGACCTGCCGGTCGAGCTGCGCAACGACATCGCACGGCTCGAAATAGCCGGCGAACGTTCGGCGGGCGCGGTTCAACTGCTCGACAAACGATGGCGCCGCCGCGCCATCGGCGTGGTCTCCGGCTCGAGCAGCGATACCGCGCAGCCGTTGCTGGCATCGACCTTCTATCTCACCCGGGCTTTGGCGCCGTTTGCCGATGTCAGGTTAGGCGATCGCGGCGCGCCGCAACAGGTGATCTCGCAATTTCTCGACCAGAAACTGCCGATGATCGTGCTCGCCGATGTCGGAACCTTGTCGCCGGAAATTCGCGAACGTATCAGTGCCTGGATCGAACGCGGCGGGGTGCTGGTGCGCTTTGCCGGACCGCGGCTGGCGCAAGCCGACGACGATCTGGTCCCAGTGAAACTGCGCCGCGGCGGACGCAGCCTCGGCGGCAGCCTGACCTGGGAAAAGCCGCAGCATCTCGCAGCCTTCGCCCCCGACGGCCCGTTCGCCGGGCTCACGGTGCCCAAGGACGTTACCATCAACCGGCAGGTGCTGGCCGAGCCGGACGCGATATTGCCGACAAAGAGCTGGGCGTCGCTGGAAGACGGCACGCCGCTTGTCACCGGCGAACGCCGCGGCAAGGGACTGGTGTCGTTGTTTCACGTCAGCGCCGACATGCGCTGGTCCGATCTGCCGATGTCCGGCTCCTTTGTCGAGATGCTGCGACGGATCGTCGATACGTCGGGCTACGCGTCGGGCCCGGCTCCGGGCGCGACGAGCGAGGCGAAGATCGAAACAGTGGCGCCGCTGCGGACGCTCGACGGGTTTGGCGCGTTCGGGCCGCCGCCTTCGACCGCCAAGCCGCTCACCGCCGATTTCCGTGACCGGGCGAGCCTCGATCACCCGCCCGGATTTTACGGCCCCGCCGATGGACCGCTCGCGGTGAACACGCTCGCGGCGGCGGACCGCATCGTGCCTCTCGACACATCTTCCCTGCATGCGAGGCAGGCCAACTACACCAATTCCGAACCGCGCGACCTGCGCGGAATCCTGTTGTCGTCGTCGCTGGCCCTGTTCCTGATCGATGCCGTGATCGTCGCCCTGCTCAGCGGCGGGATCGCGGCGCTGTTGCGGCGGCGCGCGGCGCCGGCCGCTTTGCTGCTGGCATTACTGTTGCCGTTGGGCCTGCCGTCGCCGACCAGGGCCGACAGCACCACCGACGAATTCGCGATCAAGGCCACCACGCAGACCCGTCTTGCCTATGTGCTGACCGGCAATGCCGACGTCGATTCCATCGTGAAGGCAGGAATGTCCGGTCTCACGCTGTTTCTCGCACAGCGCACGGCACTCGAGGCCGGCGATCCGGTCGGGATCGATCCTGCCCACGACGAACTCGCATTTTTTCCGCTGATCTACTGGCCGGTGGTTCCCGGCGCACCGAAACCGCCGCAGGAAGCGATCGACAAGATCGACGCCTATATGAAGCAGGGCGGTACGGTGCTGTTCGACACCCGCGACGCCATCGAGGCGCCGCCCGGCGACAACGGCGCCTCGCAGACGCCGGGCATGCAGACGCTGCGCGAGATTCTTTCCTCGCTCGACGTGCCCGAGCTTGAACCGGTGCCGCGCGAGCACGTGCTGACCAAGACATTTTATCTGTTGCGCGACTTTCCCGGCCGTTTCGATTCCGGCCAGACCTGGGTCGAAACGCTGCCGCGCAACGACGACGAGGACGCCGCCTCGCATCCGGCCCGTGGTGGTGACGGTGTCTCGCCGATTATCATCACCTCCAACGATCTGGCCGGCGCCTGGGCGATACGCCCCGACGGGCAACCGATGCTGCCGTTGTCGCCGGGTGAACCTCGTCAGCGCGAATTCGCGTTTCGCGCCGGTGTCAATATCGTGATGTACACGTTGACCGGAAACTACAAAGCCGACCAGGTGCACGCGCCGGCACTGATCGAACGATTGGGGCAATGATCATCGTACTCGCCCGCAGGTCCACGCCATGAACTACGGTATCGCGTTTACGCCGCTGATCCCCTCGCCCGTGCTCTGGACGGCGCTGGCCGCAATCCTCGTCATTGCCGGATTGCTGCTGCTGGCGCGGCCGCGTGGTGCGTGGTGGCGCCTGTCGGCGCTCGGCCTGCTGCTGCTCGCGCTTGCCAATCCATCATTCACGCGCGAGGAGCGCGAACCGCTGTCGTCGGTGGCCGCCGTCGTGATCGACAAGAGCCCGAGCCAGAATTTCGGCGATCGCAGCAACGAAACCGCCCGTGCTCAGCGGGCGCTTGTCGACAGCTTGAAGAAAATCCCCGGCCTCGAGGTCCGCGTGGTCGAGGCCGGTCAGGCCGACGGCGAGACCGACGGCACCAAATTGTTCGGCGCCGTGTCGTCGGCGTTGTCGGATGTGCCGGTCGATCGCGTCGCCGGCGCATTCCTGATCACCGACGGACGGGTGCACGACATTCCGGCGAACGCGGCCGCGCTCGGCTTCCAGGCGCCGCTCCATGCGCTGATCACCGGCCGTAAGGACGAACGCGACCGCCGGATTGCAATTGCCGCCGCGCCCCGCTTCGGCATTGTCGGGCAGGTGCAGACCATCACCTATCGACTGGACGATCAGGGCGTCAGCGGCCAGCGCGCCAAGGTCGCGGTCCGCGTCGATGGCGAAACCATCAACGAGCGTACGGTTGTCAGCGGCCAGACCGTCAATGTCGACATCGACATCAAACATGCAGGCCCCAATATTGTCGAGATCGAGGCTTCGCCGCTCGAAAATGAACTGACGCTCGTCAACAACCGAGCTGTGGTGGCGATCGACGGCGTCCGCGACAAGCTCCGCGTGCTGCTGGTTTCCGGCGAGCCGCATTCCGGCGAACGCACCTGGCGCAACCTTTTGAAATCCGACGCCAGCGTCGATCTCGTGCATTTCACGATCCTGCGTCCGCCGGAGAAGCAGGACGGCACACCGATCAACGAATTGTCGCTGATTGCGTTTCCGACCCGCGAACTGTTTCAACAGAAGATCAACGAATTTCAGCTGATCATCTTCGATCGCTACGCGCGCCAAGGCGTGCTGCCGATCGCCTATTTCGACAATATCGCGCGCTATGTCCGCTCCGGCGGAGCGGTACTGGTGTCGGCCGGCCCCGACTATGCTTCATCGACGAGCATCTGGCGCACACCGCTGGACTCGGTACTGCCGGCAGAACCAGTCGGCGTGACCGAGAAGCCGTTCTATGCCGCTCTCAGCGACGTAGGCAAGCGTCACCCCGTCACCCGGGGTCTCGAAGGCTCCAACAGCGAGCCGCCGCGCTGGAGCCATTTCTTCCGCACCGTGGACACCCGCAATGCGACGAGCCCGCCGGTGATGACCGGCGCCGACGGCAAGCCGCTGCTGTTGCTGTCGCGGTACGGCGAGGGCCGGGTCGCGTTGCTGTTGTCCGATCATATCTGGCTGTGGGCGCGGGGTTATGAAGGCGGCGGCCCGTATCTCGATCTGTTGCGGCGGATGTCGCATTGGCTGATGAAGCAGCCGGATCTGGACGAAGAAGCGCTGCACTTGCAGGTGCGCGGCCACGACCTCGTCGTGCAGCGTCAGACCATGGCCGACAGCGTTACACCGGTGACGGTGACTTCGCCGTCCGGAACCACGCGCGAGTTGAGCTTAAGCGCCGGCGAGCCGGGTATGTGGACAGCAACCATGCCGGCCAACGAACTCGGCCTGTGGCAGGCGACCGACGGCACGCTGAAAGCGCTGATCAATGTCGGCCCGACCAATCCGAAGGAATTTTCCGAAGTCACCTCCACCACCGAAACGCTGATGCCGCTGGCACAAGCAACCGGCGGCGACGTGCGGCGCGTGTCTGATGGCTCCGGCATCGATCTTCCGCGCATCGTGCCGGTTCATGCCTCCAGCATTTTCCGCGGCGACGGCTGGATGGGCGTGAAAATGCGCGACGCCAGCGTGGTCCGAGGCGTCGGCGTCTTGCCGGTCTTTGCCGGCCTGATCGGTTTATTGCTGCTGCTCGGCGCCTTCGCCGCGACCTGGCTGCGCGAAGGACGTTGATCTCGCCCGGAAAGACCGAGCGCTGACTTGACGCGTTTTTCCAATTCACGAATTGTTTCCCGGCATAGACGGTTGACACACAAGCGCTGCGCTTGCGATGTTATGTTGTAACGTCGGAAGCCACCGGGGTGTTGCGGCTTCCGACAAGGGGCGCGTTGTCACGATGAAGTGGGTGCGGTCGAACATCAAACTTGGCGCACGGGTGGCGCTGTTTGCGCTCTCCGTCCAATTCGTGCTGTCGTTCGGCCATTTCCACGCGATTGCGGCGCAAGCCGCGCCGTCGATCCAATCCGTCCAGCAGCAACTGCCGGCGCACAGCCCCGATCCGGATCGGCACCAGGACGATCTTTGCGCCATCTGCGCCGTTATGGCTTTGGCGAGCACGGCCGTGGCGGCTGCACCACCGTCGCTGCCGTTGCCGCAGTCCGTCGAACTGCCGCTCCGAACCACGGAGACGGCATTCCTTGATCTGCACGCGGCCCGCGCCGCGTTTCAATCCCGCGCGCCTCCGCTTTCCTGATCTCGATTGTTCCGTAATCTGCGTCGATGGCTGCGTCGCAGCCGTGTGCGGGGGTTGAATCGAAATAGTCCGTCCCATCGACGGCAAGCGTTCGCTTTTCAGGGAACCGCCCGGCTTGCGCTTTCAGGACCAGATCATGATACGCTCATCCAAAATCGCCTTTCTTTGCGGATCGGCGCTGCTTCTCCTCGCGTTCAACAACGCCGCGCTCGCACAGACAAATAATGCTGGAACAAATTCCGCCGCTAGCGCCCCGACGGAACTGCCGAGCGTCGAGGTCACCGCGCCGAAGCAAACCACCGCGGCGGCAAAAAAGCCGAAACCACACGTCGCCGCCCGGCATCCGGTCTCTTCAACGACAGCGCAATCATCAACATCGGATTCGTCCGTCACGCAGCCTGCCTCGCAGGCCGCGGTGCTCGCCGCTAAAAACGGCGTCTTCGATCAGACGCGCGGAAATATCTTTACGACTACCGGCACGACCTCCAACACGATCAGCCACGACACGATTCAGGATCTGCCGGGAGGCACCAACCAGTCGGTGGAGCAGGTGCTGCTGCAAGCCCCAGGGGTCTCGCAGGATTCTGCCGCCAGCGGCCTGCTGCATATCCGCAACGATCACGCCAATCTTCAGTTCCGGATCAACGGAGTTCTGTTACCCGATGGCGTCACCGGCTTCGGCAGCATCTTCGACACCAGCTTTATCGGCAGCATGTCGCTGGTCACCGGCGCCCTGCCGGCCGAATACGGACTGCGCACCACCGGCCTCGTCGACATCACGACGCGCACCGATCTTTTCAACAATAGCGGCAGCGTCGGTGTGTATGGCGGCAGCCATGGAACGATCACCCCGAGCATCGAATATGGCGGCACGTTCGGCAGCAACTGCCCGGCGACAACGACCACAAGCACGCTGACATACAAGGCGCCAGCCGCTGCCGCGGATTGCTTTGCCGGAGTTCAATATTACTTCACCGGCCGCTATACGCAGAACACGGTGGGCATCGAAAATCCGACATCCTCTTACAACGCGATTCACGATTTCACGCAGCAGGACAAAGGCTTTGCCTACATGTCCGCCATCGTCGATCCGACCACGCGGGTCAGCCTGATCGCCGGAACCTCGTACAACAATTTTCAGATTCCCAATGTTCCCGGTGCGCCGATCGGAATGAGCGGCGTACCGGTCACCAACGCTTTCGGCGCAACCAGTTTCAATTCGGCGCAGCTCAATGAAAAACAGTTCGAGAAGACCCAATTTGCCGTGGTTTCGGTGCAGAAGTCGGTCGACGGCTTCGACGGGCAATTGTCCTATTTCACCCGTTACAACGAACTACGTTTCACGCCAGATCCGATCGGTGACCTCCTGATCAATGGCATTGCTTCGAATGTCGGCCGCATCTCCTACACCAACGGCATCCAGGGTGACGGCTCCTACAAGCTCAACGATTCCCACACGCTGCGTGCCGGCTTCTCTGTCAGCGGCGAGCAGGCAACCGTCGAGAATACGTCGCTGGTTGAGCCTTGCATGGTGTGCGACGGCACCGATAACGGCGCACCCGTTGGCATCACCGACAATGTCTCCAAGCTTGGTTGGCTGGCGGGCGTCTATGCTCAGGACGAGTGGAAACTGACCAACCAGCTTACCATGAATTATGGCTTGCGCTTCGATCAGATGGACCAATTCGTCAGCGCCAACCAGTTCAGTCCGCGGTTGAGCTTCACCTACAAGCCGTTCGAGAACACCACGTTCCATGCCGGCTACGCACGTTACTTCACCCCTCCGGTCCTGGTGGAAGCTGCACCTGTCAACCTGGCTGCGTTCAATAACACCACAGGCGCGGTGTCCGGCCAGAATGATCCGGTGTTGCCGGAGCGCTCGCATTACTTCGATGCCGGCGTTGACCAGAAATTCAAATTCGGATGCGGCTCAGACCCGAAGAGCTGTTCCACTCTCGAACTTGGCGTCGACGCCTATTACAAGATCGCGCAGGACCTGATCGACAACGGCCAGTTTGGACAAGCTCTGGTGCTCAGCGCCTTCAACTATGCCCGCGGTTACAATGAAGGCATTGAATTCAAGGCAAAGTACACCAACGGCAACTTTCAGGCCTACGGTAACCTTTCCGTGGCCCAGCAGCGAGCGAACGACCCGGTATCGAACCAGTATTTGTTCGACAATACCACGCCGCAACCTACCCTCGGCGGCTTGACCGAGCTTCAGTACGTCCAGTCGCACTTCATCTATACCGATCACAACCAGTTCGTCACTGCCTCGGCCGGCGCCATCTACTCGTTCTGCGGCCGGCCTGCCACCGCGGCAGAAGCATTTGGCGACGACGGGCTATCGTGGTGCGGAGTCAAACTGAGCGCCGATATGATCTATGGCAGCGGTCTGCGTGACGGCGAAGCCAATATCAGCACGGTGCCGAGCTATACGCAGGTCAATATCGGCATCAAGCGCGAATTCCTGCTGCCGAATGATCCGAAGCCGATGACGATTCGCTTCGACGTCGTCAACCTGTTCGATACGATCTACGAGATCAGGGACGGATCCGGCATCGGCGTGTTCGCCCCGCAATTCGGGCCACGCCGCGGTTTCTTTCTCGGCGTTTCGAAAAAGATATGAAGTGCGCCGGGCTCGAAGTGGCCGGACCGGCGGGCAGTCTCCCAAGGCCCGGCCTTTTGGCAATTCATGTAAGCCTTACAGCGCTGCATTCGCAGCGCTGTAAGTTGGTGTAGTTGCCTTGAAACCGCGCCTTCTTCATCTGCTATCGGTTTTGGTCGCGCTTGCCCTCGGAGCAGGTTCCGCTCAGGCCCATCCGCACGTCTGGGTCACCTTCCACAGCGAGATTCTTTACGCAGCCGATGGCAGCATGACAGGTGTCCGCCACTCCTGGACTTTCGACGACATGTTTTCCGCCTACGCGCTCCAAGGCATCTCCCATGGAAAGAAGGGCCAGTACACGCGGGAAGAGCTGGCCTCGCTCGCCCAAGTCAACATGGATTCGCTGAAGGAGTATGGCTATTTCACCTTTGCGCGCGCGGACGGCAAGAAGCTGAAGTTTTCGGATCCCGTCGACTATTGGCTCGAATACAAGAACGCTACCCTCACTCTCCATTTCACCCTGCCGTTGAAGGCGGCTGCCACGGCAAAGGCCATGCAGATCGAGGTCTACGATCCCACGATCTTCGTTGATTTCGAGTTTGCCAAGGACAAGCCCGTCACCTTGAGCGGCGCGCCGCAATGCCTGTTGACCTATGATTTGCCACACCAGCCGACACCGGCGGAACAGTTGCGGCTCAGTCAGCTCGATAGTGACCCGCTCGGCATATCCAGCACTTATGGAGAAATCTTCGCCAACAAGATCCTGGTGAAGTGCCCATGACCAGATCACGCGGTATTATCATGACCGTGCTGGTGGCGGCTCTCGTCACCTGTGCAATTGATGTCGTATCGGCGCAGGCCGCGCCATTCGGAGCCCCTCATCCTGCCGGTGCCATTTCGTCATCCGGCCTCATTGGCTGGATCTTTGCGCAGCAAGCGGCCTTCTATCGTTCGCTGTCGGGCTACATCCGGGCGAGCAAGGAGGACGGTACCGCGATGTGGGGCCTCTTCGGCATCTCGTTTCTCTACGGCGTCTTTCATGCCGTGGGCCCGGGGCACGGCAAAGCCGTGATCTCTTCCTACCTCGTCGCCAACGAAGAGACCTGGCGTCGCGGTATTGTCCTGTCATTCGCGTCCGCGGGCATCCAATCCGTCGTTGCCATTGTCGTCGTAGCCATCGCCGCGGTTCTTCTCGGCGCGACGGCGAGGACGATCGGGTTGACCGTTCATCTGGTCGAGATCGTCAGCTATGGTCTGGTCATCCTGATCGGCCTTCGGCTTTTCTACGTCAAAGGCCGCGGCTTTCTCCTCGCCTGCCGCGAACTGACGTGGACCCCGGCGCCCGTCCTCGCCCTCACGTCGGGGTACAGCAGTAAGACCCTTCGGCTTCCCACTCCGCGCCTCGGCGGAATGACCATGCGTGGCGGGCAATGCACGGTCGATGGATGCGCCGATCATGAGCACGGCTTTCACTGCCACGACGACCATCACGAGTCGGCCTGGGGCCACGCCCACGGGCCGGAGCCCGCTGAACTCGCCGGCGCGGGCGGCTGGCGCCGAGGCCTCGCGGCGGTGGTCGCGGTTGGATTGCGGCCATGTTCCGGCGCGATCATCGTCCTCATCTTCGCACTGGCCCAGGACCTGTTCTGGACCGGCGTCGGTGCAACCTTGATCATGGGGCTTGGTACAGCGGTGACGGTTGCGGCGATCGCAACGCTCGCAATGAGCGCCCGACAGATCGCAAGCCGCCTGGCCATGACCCGAGCCGGATTCGGCATGCTCACGATGAGAGCTATCGAGGTCGGCGCCGCGGCGCTCATCGTCGCGTTCGGCGCACTGTTGTTGGCAGGTTACATGGCGAGCGAACAACTCTGGATGTTCACGGGATAGAGCTGAGGGGCAATCAGTTGCTGAAGATCCTGATTTGCTCGATTGTTCTCGTGATCATGTCTGGCCCGATTTTGACCCTCGGCGCGATGAACCGAACGTGTTCACCCAGGCGCGAACCTCGTTTCGGTGCGAGCGGCCAGATGGTCGCGTCAGCCAAGGGACACAGCCGGGCCGAAAGGGCTTGTTTCCTCGAGAGGAGACGGTCGGATGATAGCGGGATTTCGATCCTGCCGTCTTTTCCGACCAAACTTCTATCTCACGACATCCCAATCCGGGCGAATGGCGCCGGACACACCGTCGAATGCGCCATCGACGAGTTCGGCGAACAGAAGCCGGCTGTAGTCGACCGGGCCAGGCATGGTCGCCCTTCCCTCGGGAACGGCCTTGAAGCCGATCCGGCGATAATAGGCTTCGTCGCCGACCAGGAACACCAAGCGGTGTCCCTTGGCCTTCGCGTCACGCAGAGCGCGTTCGAGCAGGAGACGTCCTACCCCGCGGCTGCGAAACGACGGCTCGACGGTCAACGGGCCGAGCAGCAACGCCTTGGTGTCGCCGACGACGACCGGCAATTGCCGCACCGAGCCGACCAGCATAGTCCCGATCCACGCGGTGAACGACAGATCGAGCAAATGATCAACATGCTCGCGGATCCGGTAGGCGCTCAGGACGAAACGGCCGGGACCGAAGGTGCGCTCATGCAAGCGCTCGACCGCCTGCGCGTCGTTGGCGGTTTCGGCCAGGATGGTCAGAGAGAGATCACTCATCAACGCGCGTCTATCTTCGAATGCCCAGCGCCCGTCAAGTCCTATCGACAGGAGCCTGAGCCAGATAGGCCAGCAGCTTCATTTCCCGGCGTCCGCGCGTCACGGTGTCAAGCACAAGGCCGGACGACAGCGAAAGCATCGCCAGAACCATCAAGCCCATCGACAAGACCGCCGTCGGCAGGCGGGGAACGATACCCTGCTCAAGATAGGTGATGAATACGGGAATCGCGAGGCCGATCGAAGCCAGCGTCAGAAAAATGCCGATCCCGGTAAAGAAGCGCAGCGGCTTCTCCGAGCGATAGAGCTTGAGGATGGTACCGAGAATCCGGAAACCGTCGCGCCAGGTGTTGAGCTTGCTGACGGATCCTTCCGGGCGCGCATAATAAGGCGTTTCGACCTCAGCCGTCGGCAGCGACAGTTCCAACGCATGAACGCTCAATTCGGTTTCGATCTCGAAACCGTCCGACAGCACCGGAAAGGATTTGACGAACCGCCGCGAGAATACGCGATAGCCGGAGAGAATATCCTTGAAAGCCTTGCCGAACACCGACGCCAGAAAGCTGGTCAACAGCCAGTTGCCGGTGCGATGGCCGGGCCGCCAGGCGGCCTGGGCCTGATCGACCCGCAAGCCAACCACCATGTCGAGATGATCCGACATCAGCGCCTCGATCATTTTCGGAGCGCTTGCCGGATCGTAGGTGGCATCGCCATCGACCAGGACGTAAATGTCGGCATCGACATCGGCGAACATGCGGCGGACCACGTGGCCTTTGCCCTGGCGGCGCTCGCTACGCACCGAGGCGCCGGCTTCGCGCGCCACCGCTGCGGTACGGTCCGACGAGTTGTTGTCGTAGACGAAAATCTCAGCCGACGGCAGCGCCTTGCGAAAATCGGCAATCACGGTCGCGACGGCGGCTTCCTCATTGAAACACGGCACCAGAACAGCAATCCGCGGCCGTGCCGGTTCGGCTTGCGGGAATTCGGATTTCGCAAACTCTGCCAGCGCCGCCGCCATACCGGCCAGATCGCCGCGAGGCCTTGGCGGGCGTTTGGGTTCCAGTACGGCGCTCATCGGCTAAATCCTTAACGATCGTTAGGGTTTTGAGGCCCGATCATAAGGACGTATCGCTAACGTTCTCTAACGCCAAGTCTGACTTGGCGGCCTGTTTTCGATCACTTCCGAAAGCCGCAGCCGCGTCCCCCTGGTCGTCTCCCCCGGCAAGGCCTGCATTTCGAAAAACCCGCATTCGACGATCTCGCGGTTCGGCTCCGGGAGCTGCTCCTGCCTGAAATGCCGGACCAGATAGAGCGCAACGTGATCGCGCCGGGAAACGTGACTGTTGAGGTAGACGCCGAAAAGCGTTGGCTCGCCGACAAGTTCGATTTTCCCCTCTTCCATCAATTCGCGCGTAAGAGCCTCGCGTAGCGTCTCGCCGGTTTCCACCCCGCCGCCCGGCAGATGCCAGCCGCTGACGTAGCTGTGCTTGACCAGAAACACGCGATTTTCGCCGTCGAGCACGACGGCGCGGACGCCGAGCGTCATGCCGCGCGCAAACCGCCAGTAAAGATGAAAGAGCCGCCGCAGCGCCGGCTCGAGACTTTTCCGCAGGCCCTGCATCATCGTTGTCACGGAAAACCTTACACTCGGGATTACGTTGATCCTTGCATCCCGCCTGCCGGCTTGCCAATACATTCTCATGGCGGCCTTCACCCTCGCCCATTTGTCCGATCCGCATTTGCCGCCGCTGCCAAGCCCGCGGCTTTCCGAACTCATGGGCAAGCGCGCGCTCGGCTATCTGAACTGGACGCGCAACCGTCATCGATATCACCGGCGCGACGTGCTCGATGTCCTGATGTCGGATTTGCAGGCGCAGGTGCCGGATCACATCGCGGTCACCGGCGATCTCGTCAATCTGGCACTGGAGGCCGAGTTTGCCCCGGCCAAGGCCTGGCTGCAGAGCGTCGGTCCGCCGGAACGCGTGACCGTCGTTCCCGGCAATCATGATGCCTATGTTCGCGCGACCGCCGATCGATTTACCGATCAATGGGGAAGCTATCTTGCCGGCGATACACCGGCGCACGGCGTGGCCTTTCCGGCGTTGCGCCGCCGCGGCCCGCTGGCGCTGATTGGTGTATCCTCGGCGGTCCCGACGCCACCGCTGATGGCGACGGGATGGCTTGGAAGAGACCAGATGGATGCGCTTGAACGCCTGCTGGCTACGCTGGCTTCCGAGCCCGCCTTTCGCATCCTCCTGATTCACCATCCGCTGCGCTCCAAGGCGCGCGCCAAGCGTCTGACCGATGCGCCGGAACTGCTTTCACTTTTGAAACAACACGGCGTCGAGCTGGTTCTGCACGGTCACGATCACGTTCATTCGACGATGTGGGTCGAGGGGCCGAGAGGATCGTCAATTCCGGTGATCGGCGTCCCTTCGGCTTCCGCGCGGGCCCATGGTCACTATCCCGATGCGGCCTACAACCTGTTTTCAATCGCACGCCACGACGATGGATGGCGCTGCCGGCAAACAGTGCGGGGCATCAACGAAGCACTTCAGGTTCGCGAAATACGACGCGTGCAGCTGATCTAGCGTCCGCGATCTAGAAGCTATTGAAGCTCGCAAACAATGCGAGGCCAAACAGCGCCAGCGCACCGAGGAGGAAGCCAAGCGCGAACGGCCAGAACCGGCCACGGCGGGGCCTTTCGGCCGGGACCGGATTCCGCTCGGCGGTGATCGGCGGCGCAGCGAGCGCGTGTTCGCGCTCAATCATGCGACGGGCGACATAGTCGGTAACCGCATCGACGATGACCGGCACATCATGCGATTCCGCGATCACGATGCGGCCGAAACGGGTGTCCTGCACGAAGCGATAAGCGCGCTTGTCCCTGCCCATCACGACATGGGCAACCACATCGATCCAAAGCCGCGGCGTCTCGCCCTGGCTGATGCCGCGATCGAACAGATCGACATGATCGGGAATTTGCGCAAACAACGGGTCCAGCGCTTCGCTCAAAATTTCAAGTCGCGCCACTTCCGCGTCACGCAAATCGACGACGACGCCGGTGCGATCGGCAGCCTCGATTCGCGCTTTACGGAGCGCATCGCGCAGCCGTGTCGGGCGCGCCTCGCCGGCGGCCCCACCGCTTTCAATATTATGTGCCTCTGCCATCGGCTTTGCGTCCCGTCCTGATCGATCCCAGAAAAGTCACATTAACCTATCAGTAACCCTGCCGTCCGCAAAGAGCCGTTTATTCCCAAAGGCTTATACTAGTGTTCTGACATTCGTATCATTTCGCAGCGGGCACGTTTACGAATGTCAGAACCAAAGGGACACTAGCAACCATATGATTCTAGTGTGGCTTTGACCCTGACGTTCCTTCGGAGAACTCGCGGCGATGCTGAAAGGAACGTCAGTGTCGCCACACTAGCCCAAAAACGATCGCGGCCCCGCCACCCCTTAAAGGGATAACGAGGCCGCGCCCGTCCTTGGACGTCTTCTTGAACTTGATCAGGCCATCACGCGCGCGGGCTCTTCCACGATCGAGAAGCGCACACCGGCCTTGTGGCGGTGTTCTTCCGAAACCTCGCGCCA
The DNA here is from genome assembly GCA_963770515.1 of uncultured Alphaproteobacteria bacterium. Taxonomy (GTDB): domain Bacteria; phylum Pseudomonadota; class Alphaproteobacteria; order Rhizobiales; family Xanthobacteraceae; genus Bradyrhizobium. The sequence goes on along the minus strand of CAVYPW010000008.1, from coordinate 324,967 downwards.
GCAATCTTCAGCCTCTGCTCGGGTCTTGAACGGACCTCTGACCTGGGCTGAGCCTTCCACGAGTTTGTGGAAATTCATCGAGCCGAACTCGCCGCCGATTACCCAGAAATTGCTGCCTTTGGTCATTGTCAGTCTCCTGTTGCTGTCGAGCAATCAGTCTGGGATTCGACTAGAACTCCAGACCGATCAACTTGTGTTGGATCTGAGCATGGTCTTTTCGGAAAACCGGTTTCCACTTTTCCGGATCATGCTCTAGCCGAACTGGTTCATCGTGTTATGGGCGCCACCCGCTTTCAGGGCAGCTTCGCCGGCGAAGTACTCCTTGTGATCGTCGCCGATGTTGGAGCCAGCCATGTTCTGATGCTTCACGCAGGCAATGCCCTGACGGATCTCGGCGCGCTGGACGTTCTTCACATAGCCTAGCATGCCCTGCTCGCCGAAATATTCCCTCGCCAGATTGTCGGTCGAGAGCGCCGCCGTGTGATAGGTCGGCAAGGTGATCAGATGGTGGAAGATGCCGGCGCGCTTCGCCGAGTCGGCCTGGAAAGTGCGGATACGCTCGTCGGCTTCCTTAGCCAGCGGCGTGTCGTCGTATTCCGCCTTCATCAGTTCGGCACGATCGTACTTGCTGACGTCCTGGCCGGCTTCCTTCATCGCATCGTAAACCTGCCAACGGAAGTTCAGCGTCCAGTTGAAGGACGGCGAGTTGTTGTAGGCCAGCTTCGCGTTCGGAACCACTTTGCGGATTCGATCGACCATCTTGGCGATTTGCTCGATGTGCGGCTTCTCGGTTTCGATCCACAAGAGGTCGGCGCCATTCTGCAGAGAGGTAACGCAGTCCAGCACGCAGCGATCTTCACCGGTGCCCGGGCGGAACTGATACAGATTGCTGGGCAACCGCTTCGGACGCATCATCTTGCCGTGCCGGTTGATGATGACATCACCGTTCCGGGCGTTGTCGGCCGTCACTTCCTCGCAATCGAGGAAGCTGTTGTACTGGTCGCCGATGTCGCCGGGCTTGTGGCTCACGGCGATCTGCTGCGTGAGGCCGGCGCCCAGCGAGTCGGTGCGGGTCACCACGACGCCGTCTTCGACGCCCAATTCGAGGAACGCGTGGCGGCAGGCGCGAATCTTTGCGAGGAAGACGTCGTGCGGCACGGTCACCTTGCCGTCCTGGTGTCCACACTGCTTTTCGTCCGAGACCTGGTTTTCGATCTGGAGAGCGCAGGCGCCCGCTTCGATCATCTTCTTGGCGAGCAGATAGGTCGCTTCCGCGTTGCCGAAGCCGGCATCGATGTCGGCGATAACGGGGACGACATGGGTCTGGAAGTTGTCGATCTTTTCGATCAGCGCCTTCTCCTTCGTCTTGTCGCCTTCCTTGCGGGCGGCATCGAGCGCCCGGAAGATATCGTTCAGCTCGCGCGAGTCGGCCTGACGCAGGAAGGTATAGAGCTCCTCGATCAGGGCCGGCACCGAGGTCTTCTCGTGCATCGACTGGTCGGGCAGCGGTCCGAACTCGGAGCGGAGCGCCGCAATCATCCAGCCGGACAGGTACAAATAGCGGCGATCCGTCGTGCCGAAGTGCTTCTTGACCGAGATCAGTTTCTGCTGGGCGATGAAACCATGCCAGCACCCCAGCGACTGGGTGTACTTGGTGGGGTCGCCGTCATAGGCGGCCATGTCGGCCCGCATCAGCGCCGCGGTGTAGCGGGCGACGTCGAGGCCGGTCTTGAAGCGGTTCTGCAGGCGCATGCGCGCGACGGCCTCGGCCGTCACCCCGTTCCAGGTCGGCTTGGTCTCGAGGAGCGCTTGGGCCGCCTCGATCTCGCTCCGATACGAAGCCGGACCCTGGAGAGCCTGATCGCCGATCCCACGTGGCTGGTAGTTCATATTCGTAATCCTTTCGGTAGCGAAAAAGCTGCGCCCAACATTCGTGACAATGCGTTGCGAAATTCGTGTCAGGAGATAAACGCGATGCTCGCCAATTGGTAAATACCGCTTGATTTTGAATGGTGATGTCATGTAACACTAATACTTGTGATATTAGTTATTTTGTAATTTTTGTCACAAAATGGAATAACGGCACCACTCGCGTGTAACGACTTAAGGACAATCGGCCCGGTTTCGTTGGAGCCGGGCGCGCATCGGGACGACGTACCAGGACGACAAGATGCCTGCGGATTCCGGAAAGAAACTGTTCGTCGGGCCCCGCTTCCGGCGCATCCGCCAGCAGCTTGGGCTGTCGCAGACCCAGATCGCTGAAGGCCTCGGCATCTCGCCGAGCTACATCAACCTGATCGAGCGCAACCAGCGCCCAGTGACCGCGCAAATCCTGCTTCGCCTGGCGGAGACCTATGATCTCGATCTGCGCGATCTTGCGACCGCCGACGAAGATCGGTTCTTCGCCGAGCTGAACGAGATCTTTTCCGATCCGCTGTTTCGGCAGATCGACCTGCCAAAACAGGAGCTGCGCGATCTTGCCGAGCTCTGCCCCGGCGTCACCCATGCGCTGCAACGGCTGTACGCGGCCTATGCCGAGGCGCGGCGCGGCGAGACGATGGTCGCGGCCCAAATGGCCGATCGCGACGAAGGCACCCGCTTCGAGGCCAACCCGATCGAGCGCGTGCGTGATCTGATCGAAGCCAACCGCAACTATTTTCCCGAACTCGAGACCGCGGCGGAAAGCCTGCGCGACGAACTCAACGTGCCCTCGGAAGAACTATTTGCCGCGCTCTCGGCACGCTTGCGCGAAAAACATTCGATCCTTACCCGCATCATGCCGGTCGACGTCATGCGCGAGACGCTGCGCCGCTTCGATCGCCATCGGCGGCAACTCCTGATCTCGGAACTGATCGACAGCCCCGGCCGCGCGTTTCAGCTCGCCTTTCAGATTGGGCTCGCCGAATGCACAAGCACGATCGACACCATCGTCGGCCGCGCCGGACCGCTGGACGATGCCCCGCGCAGGCTCTACCGGATCACGCTCGCCAACTACTTCGCCGCAGCCGCGATGATGCCATACCAGCCATTTCAGAGCGCCGCCGAGGCACTCGGCTACGATCTCAGCGTGCTGTCGCAGCGCTTCAATGCCGGCTTCGAGCAGGTGTGTCATCGCCTCACCACCTTGCAGCGGCCGAATGCGCGCGGCGTGCCCTTCTTCATGCTGCGCGTCGACAACGCCGGCAACGTCTCCAAACGGTTTTCCTCCGGCACCTTCCCGTTTTCGAAATTCGGCGGCACCTGTCCGCTGTGGAACGTGCATTCCACCTTCGACACCCCGGATCGCCTGCTGAGCCAGGTGATCGAATTGCCCGACGGCACGCGCTACTTCTCGATCGCGCAGGTGATACGCCGTCCGGCGGCACCGCATGCGCAGCCCCAGCCGCGCTTTGCGATCGGGTTGGGGTGCGAAATCCGGCACGCGCCGAAACTCGTCTATGCGAGCGGGCTCAATCTCGATGCAACCGAGGGCGCGCCGATCGGCGTCAATTGCCGGTTGTGCGAGCGCGAAAATTGCGGCCAGCGCGCCGAACCGCCGATCACCCGCACGCTCATTCTGGATGAAAACACGCGGCGGATGTCGTCGTTCGTATTTTCCAATGCGCGGGAATTGTGAGCGGTCCCTCACCGTCGTCGCGACGCCAAACAGCAGCGGTTGGCTTATCCGTCCAAGCCGCTATGGTGTCCTGAATCCTCGCCCGTCCGGCCCTCGAAAGTGGATCCCCCGAAATGTTCGTTTCGTTCTTTCCTCGCCCCAAGCTGTTCTTCTGGTCGGCTGTTGTCTGGACCGCGCTGTCGATGGCGCTCTGGTACGGCTATGTGAATGGTCTCACTGAATCAACGAAGCCCGGAGTTGTCGGCGTTGCGCTGTTCTGGTCGGCGCCCTCATTATTGTTTGACCTTTATTTTGTGATCGCGGTCGCGATCTTTGCCGGTTTCTGGATGACGCTCGCGCCGCACCGGTGGGCGAAGTGGTCCATCCTCGGATCGGCACTGATCCTGTTCACCTCTTACTTCCAGGTTCAGGTCAGCGTCGCCATCAATAGCTGGTACGGGCCATTCTACGATCTCGTTCAGGCGGCGCTGTCGAAATCCAAACCGGTCACGATCGAACAGTTCTACGGTGAGTTGTCGACGTTTTCCGGCATCGCACTGGTCGCGGTCGTGGTCGGCGTGCTGACGCGATTTTTCGTCAGCCATTACATCTTCCGCTGGCGCACGGCGATGAACGATTTTTATGTCGAGAACTGGCCGCGGCTGCGCACGATCGAAGGCGCCTCACAGCGTGTCCAGGAAGACACCATGCGGTTTGCCACCACGGTGGAAGGCCTCGGCGTCAACTTGATCAGTGCCGTGCTGACGCTGCTCGCTTTTCTCCCGGTGCTGTTGCGGCTGTCGAGCAACATTACCGAACTGCCTCTGATCGGTTCGATTCCCTATCCGTTGGTGTTTGCCGCGGTGGCGTGGTCTTTGCTGGGCACCGGCGCGCTCGCCTTGATCGGTATAAGGCTTCCCGGAATCGAATTTTTCAATCAACGAGTCGAGGCCGCCTATCGCAAGGAATTGGTGCTCGGCGAAGACGATTCTACCCACGCCGATCCTCCGACGCTGGCAGCGCTGTTCGCCAACATCCGCCACAATTATTTTCGGCTTTATCTCAACTTCCTCTATTTCAATGTCGGACGCATCGTCTATTTGCAGACCGACGTGATCTTTCCCTACATTCTGCTTGGGCCAACGATCGTTGCCGGCAAGATCACGCTGGGTGCGATGAACCAGATTCTGAACGCGTTCACGCAGGTGCGACAATCATTCCAGTATCTCGTCAATTCCTGGAGCACGATCGTGGAGTTGATTTCGATCTACCAGCGGTTACGCGGCTTCGAGGCCACGATGCACGGCGACCCGTTGCCACCGATCGAAGCCGAAGCGGAACCGCAATCGTTGTGAACGAAGGTTTTTCTGACCGTTAAGTCCACCCAACAGATACGGAGGAGACTTTAATGCGGAGGCAAATTCTTGCGAACCTGACGATCCTTGCGTTCGTCACCGGGACGACGACCGACGCGATGGCTTTCGACCACAAGGCAAGCCACGGCAGTCACGTCAGACACTTCCACGCCGGTGGAACGCACAGCTTTGGGGCCAGGCGCAGCAACCGATTTGCCGGGGTCCGCGGCTCCAATGACCCCGGTGGCTTTATCGACCTCGGCCCCCTCGGGATAACGGCGGCTTGCGGCTCATATCGCCATCAACACGGCGACTGCGGCTCGGGCTTCTCCGTCTCCGCCTGGTCCTGGTAAGCACCGTCTTCGAGTTGTCAGGATATCGGCTATGGCCCGCTCGGGAAATCCAGGGCCGGCCGCTTCCGCTTCGCGGGAACACGAAGGGCTCGCGAAGGATCTCCCTCGCGCGCGGAACAGCCGCCTTCTCGCGCGTTACATAACATTTATTTTAGCAAACCATCTCAAATCCTCGGGCAACCGGCTGGCGCAGCAATCGTTGAGTTGGCAGCGATCAACCGATGCAAAGGAGGTTTTGATGAGGAAGCAGATTCTGGCAGGCGCGACGGCGCTTGCACTTGCCACGGGAATGACGACCAGCGCGATGGCCTTCGGCCATGGCGGTGGCTTTCACGGCGGCGGCGGCTTCCATGGCGGTGGCTTTCATGGCGGCATGGCCGGCTTTCACGGTGGCTTCGGCGGCGGCCGGTTCGCGGGAGTCCGCGGCTACGATAGCTGGCGTCACGGCGGATGGGGTGGCCGACGATTTGTCGGCGGCTACGGTGGCTATGGCGGGTGGGGTTATGGTGGTCCCTATTATTACGACGATTATGCGGACCTCGGCCTCGTGGGACTTGGCCTCGGACTGGCGGGAGCAGCAACGGGTTATTGCGGACCGTATGGCTACAACTACGGCTACTGCGGCCCCGGCTACGCGGTCGACGCCTGGTCCTGGTGAGCGACCGGATTTCGAAATTCCCTGAGGCGAAGAGACCCGCTCGGCAAAATCCCGAGCGGGTCTTTTCAATCATTTTATCCTGGAGCCGGTGGGCCGATCGCTCTTAATCCGCCGACGAATTGCTGCGGCTGATAAGGCCACCGAACACTCCTGCGCGAGAGGTCGCCGCTATGCCGGGCTCGTCATGGTTCAGCTTCGAATAGAGTGACCGGTCCTTTGCCGCTAACTCAAAGTGCTGCCGCTGCTCCGTTGTAGGCGCAACATGCTGATCGCGAGCCAGGCTCTCCTGCTCCTGCGTCGGCCGAGCTTTGGTTCCGCGGCTTCCGCCGTTGAAGCTGGTGTGCATCGATGGATCGGCGTCCGCGATCATCTGATCGTAAAGATGGGCAATATTCAAAGACCCGAGATTATTGGCGGCTCGGTTGTAGAAGAACGTGCCGTTATCCCAGTGGCCACCCTGATATCCATCACCCGTGTAGCCGTAGCCGTAGTTGATGCCGCCATAGAAGCCGACTGTCTCATCCCAATAGCCGGCATGGAAAACATAGCCACCGTCGATCCGGCTCCAATAGGGCGGAGTCCACAAAAGACCCGGCCGCGGCGGCTTCACCCATGTTCCAGGCACCCAGTAATAGTCCCGAACATCCTCGCGCCGGGTCCAGAACCCCGGCATCCAGAGATAGCCTTCCTCCGGGATCGCAGGCTGGGCATAGGACGGGATCGGCGGTGGTGCCGTCGTGACGATGTGAGCGGCGTCCATCGGACGCGGCTGAAAATGCGGTGGCACCTGCAAATATCCGGCGGGCGGGAAATTCGCCGTGGCCATGGAAGTCGTTTGCTGTGCAAACGCACACGGCCCGCAGATGAGAGAAAGAGAAATCAGACCTACCGTTACCTTTGGCATGCCTTGTCCGATCACGAACGGATCTCCTCGCCCGATCACGAACGCCCGCCCGCCACGTTCGCGCCGGTCTCTTTATTCTAATGGCATGCCGAGGCGAATGTTCAGGCGAACGATCCTAAAATTTTCATTAGGGAGCGCCAAAAGGATGGTAGTGGAGAAGCCGATACGCGTGACTCAAATGGCAAAATACATATGCAATTTTTTTTAAAGCCTTTATGCCTGATCGGCTCGATCGGGCTTATGATATTTGCAAGCACAGCGTGGGCTCAAGGTATCGCGCCGGGATTTCCGGCCCCGGCGCGCGCCGCGCCAGTTCCGCGCGCAGCCAGTTGCCATAACGGCGCGAACTTCGATCGCTTTTTGACCGACCTGAAGCAGCAGGCATTGGCGGCTGGGGTTTCGCAGCGCGCGATCAGCGAGGCTGCCCCCTACCTCGTCTACGACCAGGGCATCGTCAACCGCGACCGCGGTCAGCGCGTGTTCGGCCAGGTGTTCACCGAATTCTCCGGCCGCATGGCCGCACCCTACCGGATGCAGCAGGGTCAGGCTCGGATCAGAACCTACGCGGCTGCGTTTGCGCGCGCCGAAAAGGAATATGGCGTGCCGCCGGCGGTGATCGCGGCGTTCTGGGGACTGGAAAGCGACTTCGGCGCCAATATGGGCACCCTGCCGACGCTGCGCTCGCTGGTATCGCTGGCCTATGATTGCCGGCGTTCGGAGCGTTTCGCCGGCGAGACCATCGCCGCGCTGAAGATCATCGATCGCGGCGATCTCACGCCGGATGAAATGATCGGCTCCTGGGCCGGCGAACTCGGCCAGACGCAATTTCTGCCGACGCATTATTTCAACTATGCGGTGGACTATGGCGGCCGGCGCAATCTCCTGAGCAGTCCGGAGGACGTGATCGGCTCGACCGCGAACTACATCGCCAACGGTCTAAAATGGCGGCGCGGCGAGCCCTGGTTGCAGGAGGTCCGCGTGACGGCGCCAGCCAATTTCCCCTGGGATCAGGCCGACCTGACGATTCGTTTGCCGCGTTCGAAATGGGGCCAGCTTGGCATCAAATATCCGGATGGCAAGCCGTTGCCGGACGACGACATGCCCGCCTCGCTGCTGCTGCCGATGGGGCGCACCGGGCCGGCCTTCCTCGCCTACGCCAACTTCGCCGCCTACACCGAATGGAATAACTCGCTGATCTATTCGACCACCGCCGGCTATCTCGCGACAAGAATTGCGGGCGCGCCGCCGATGCAGCGGCCGACCGCGCCCGTGGCGCAGTTGCCATTCAATCAACTGCGCGAGCTGCAACAGTTGCTGATGCGCGCGGGCTTCGATGTCGGCAAGGTCGATGGCGTGATGGGTCAGCAGAGCCGCACGGCTGTGAAGGCGATGCAGATCAAATTCGGCTTGCCGGCCGACTCCTGGCCGACGGCCGAATTGCTGGCGCGGATGCGTGGCCCCCGCATGCAGCCGGCCACCGCAGCGGCGGCTCAGCCCATAAGATAATATCCGACCGGGTTTTGATCCCAACAGAGTTGTATTGTTCTATTGCCGATCCCATTTGTGGCATGCGCCATTCGGCTGCAACGATCCACGCCACGAAAGAGCATCACATGTCCTTTTACGACGCCTCCGTTCCCGCCTTCCTGCAAATCCTCGGCAGCCTCTCCGGCATTCTCGCCAAGGCGGAGGCGCACTGCGCCGCCAAAAATATCCAGCCCGAGGTGCTGCTTGGCGCACGGCTCTACCCGGACATGCTGCCGCTGTCGAAGCAAATTCAACTGGCGTGCGATTTCGCCAGCAAGGGCTGCGCCCGGCTCGCCCATGTCGATGTGCCGTCAACGCCCGACACCGAGAAGACGTTCGAAGAATTGCGGCAGCGGCTCGCCAAGACCAGCGACTACCTCAAGAAGTTTACGCCCGCACAATTCGAAGGCGCAGACCGGCGCGAAGTCACCTTCCCGATCGGCCCCGATAAAACCCTGACGCTGAAGGGTCAGGAATTCCTCAATCGCTTTGCATTCACGAATTTCTATTTCCACGCTGCGACCGCCCACGGCATTCTTCGTCACAATGGCGTCGAGATCGGCAAGCGCGATTTTCTGGGCGTGGCCTGAGCGAGCAGAGGCTAAGCGCGGCCAAGCCGGCTGTGGAGCGAAGCCTGCCAAAACGGGCGCCGGGAAAGGGACAGATCTTTCTTCCTGCGCCTATTTTAAGCAAATTATGCCGACTTGCGATTTCGTGATCGCGGCCGGCTTGTCCATGTCCGCGGCAATGCACAATTCGATTTGGAAGTTCCCGCCCGCTCTCTTCAACCCGCCGAGATCAGCAAAAATGAGCAAGTCCAAACTCCTCGAACCGTTCAAGCTTGGTCCGATCACGCTTCCCAATCGCTTTGCGATGGCGCCATTGACCCGTAACCGCGCCCTGGAGGGCCTCGTGCCCAATCCGCTCGCGGTTGAATATTACGGACAGCGCGCTTCCGCCGGATTGCTGATCTCCGAAGCCACCCAAGTTTCGCAGCAGGGTCAGGGATATCAAGATACCCCCGGCATTTATTCGAAAGAACAGATCGCCGGATGGCGCAAGGTCACCGACCACGTGCATGCTTTAGGGGGCCACATCTTCCTTCAGCTCTGGCATGTCGGCCGCATCTCGCATACCTCGCTGCAACCGAATGGCGGCGCACCGGTGGCGCCATCTGCGATCCGCGCCAATACCAAGACCTTCGTCGGCGGCACCTTCGCGGACGTTTCCGAACCCCGCGCGCTCGAGCTTTCGGAGATTCCGGGGATCATCGACAGCTTCAAGAAGGGCGCGGCCAATGCGATCGCGGCCGGGTTCGACGGTGTCGAGGTTCATGGCGCCAACGGTTATCTGCTGGACCAGTTCGCCAAGGACGGCACCAACAAGCGCACCGATGCCTACGGCGGCTCGATCGAGAACCGCGCCAAACTGATGCTCGAAGTAACCAGGGCTGTCGTCGCCGAAGTCGGCGCCGAGCGCGCCGGCATCCGGATCTCGCCGGTCACGCCGGCCAACGACATTTCCGATTCCAATCCGCAGCCTTTGTTCGACTATATCGTCGACCATCTCAATGCGTCGAAGCTGGTTTATATCCATGTCATCGAAGGTGCGACCGGCGGTCCTCGCGATATCGCGCCCTTCGATTATCATTCGCTGCGCAAGCGCTTCAAAGGCGCCTACATCGCCAACAACGGCTACGACTTCGATCTCGCCAACAAGGTGTTGTCGGCCAGCGAAGCGGACCTTATCGCGTTCGGGAAACTGTTCATTTCCAATCCCGATCTCGTCGAGCGCTTCAAGCGCGGCGCGCCGCTCAACGAATTCGACAAGGCCACCTTCTACGGCGGCGGCGCCAAGGGATATACGGATTATCCGGCGCTCGAATCCGCTGCCGCAGCGGAGTGATCTAGTCCCTCGCCCCGCCCTTGCGGGGCGAGGTGAAGCCGCGGGGGCCTCGATTCAAACAAGAATCATGCTGCTCTTCCCCACGCACCGATAGCTGCGGTCCGGGTAGAACCCGCCCCCCTCACATTGACGGGAGGGTAAGGGAATGTTCGCCCCTATGCGGGGTAACACTATCAGGCCTCGAACGGCTGTCCGCCAAACGGGAGAAGCGCATGAATAAATCTGCCATTCGGCTCTTGATGATCGCCATGTTTGCCATCGCATCAGCTGCCGTTCCCGTGGTCGGACCGGCAAAGGCCGCGACCGACGGCAGCACGAAGAAGAAGCACAAGAAGATGAATTCGACCGCCGGGCAGATGCACGCTCCCGTGTCTTCTTCCCAGGCTCCTCCCAACCTGGCCGATGATCCCTCACGCAAAGTGAGCTATTGAGGTTCCAATCGCGTTCAATGCTCGGCCGATCGTAATTGTGAGCCGAGCCGCTTTCATGTCCGGTTCCGCCGGCTATCGTTGATGCTGCGCCATAACCAGATCATCAGCGAACCCGAACGTCCCCGGATCCGGGATTTTTCCGGTCCGGTCAGACTCCCCGATTTGAACAGGTCCTGCCCTGCGGCGTGAAGCAATTCGTCGCTTAGCGCAAGCTCCACGCCATGGCTTGCCGCCACCTCCATCAGCCGGCTCGCCACGTTGACGGTGTCACCCGTCGCCGTGATGTGATGATAGCTCCCGCCGCCAAGCCGTGAGGCGACGATGACGCCGAAATGAGCACCAACCTTGAATCCAAGTTTCGACGCCGTCGTCAGCCGCAGCGAAGCCAGCCATTGCCCGACACTGCCGCAAAGCCTGAGCGCGCATTCTGCGGCTCTCGCGGCATCGTCCGTGGCGGCTGCCGGCAAGCCAAACAGAATCATGGCGCCATCACCCAGAAAGCTCGTGATCATCCCGCCGCAAGCAACCGCTTCCCCGTCGACCAGAGCGTGAAATACCTTCAACAGATCGCGGGTCTCATCCGGCCCAAGCTGTTCGCTCAGGGATGTGAAACCGGACAGGTCGATAAAGACGACCGCTGCATTCTGACGGACCGGTTCGGCAAGAAAGTTCGGATCGCGAGCCAACCAGTTCTGTATCGCGGGCGCCTGAAACTGTTCGAGCAACACGTTCCTGGCGGTAAGATATTGTGCCTGCCGCCGGCCCGACCACAGCTGCAGTGATCCGAAAAAAATCACTGGTACGGCCGCAGCAGCGACCGGCACCGCCGCACTCATGACTACTCCGGAGGAAAAAGCCAGGAAATTCGCCGCTATCCAGATCAGAACAACGGCCGCGGCGACGATGAGCCCCACAGCACTTCGCCGCCAAGCGATAAGGCCAACAAGAACAGCAGGCAGCAGGACAGCAACGACACCGTCGGCAATGCGAACAAATTCGTCCCGCAACGGACCATCCCCCGCCACGAGGTGGTCGACGGCCGTCGAAATGACTTCCACGCCTGGCAACAACCGATCAAAGGGCGTGGAGAAAAAGTCGCCGCCGCCACTGACCGTGGCGCCGATAACAACGATTCGGTTTCGGATATCGTCGGGCGATATGTCGCCGGCGAGCAGCGAGGCCGCGCTTCTCGTCCGGATCGTCCCCCGCGGGCCATAGAATGCAATCGGCAGGGCATGATCGATGTCGGTTGTAACCGAACGCTGACCCAGCTTCAGACGGTCTGGCTCGATCGCGAGATCCTTTCCGGCGGCCAGCGTCGCAACGCGGAGCGGAAATGACAGCTCGACCCTATCAGGCGTACGAAACAACATCGGAATGGAACGAGGCGTACCGCTTTGATCCGTCGCCACGTTGACGATACCAATGCTGGCATGGTCGGAAAACCGCTTCAGAGGCAACAGGAATTTCTCGGCCGTTGGGAGCCGGGCGAACGGCCCCTGATCCGTCTCTGAAGAAACCGACTGGCTGGCGTCCGGGAAAATCGCGGCGGCGGCAATGACGGCCGGGCGCGTTTGAAGCGACTTTGCGAGGGCCTCATCGGCGTCGGGAGCGCCGTTGTCGATCAAGAGCAGATCGACCGCGATGACCTTCGGCTCCAGCTTCGCGATCGTATCGACGATCTTTGCAAGGTCGATCCGGGGGAGCGGGTAGGCACCCCGCTGCTTCACCACATCATCGTCAATTGCTACAATGGTCACGAGATCCGGTGGCACCCTTTTGCCGCGGGCAAGCGTTCTGATATCGATCGTTGCGGATTCGATGCGATCAAGAAATCGCAGGCCGCCCCGGTTGTGCTCGAAATAGACGCCGAACCCCCAGATCGCTGCCTGAGCGACGGCAATCGAAGTCAGGATATGGCGGCGGATCATCAGCGCTTATTGGCCGAGACGGGCCAGCAACGCGGACACGCGCGCGGGAGCCCAACGCTTCACCGTCAGAGGAGCGCCCGCCTCTACGTCCACTCCCTCGCCAGGCCCCAAGGTTACGCCGCGACCGCCCGTCCGCCGGCCAACGCCAACCTGTCCGTTGACGACGAAGACGGAGGTCTTGTCTCCGGCGACATCAACGGCCCACTTCGTGCCGCGGACCGCGGCGATCGCCTGCGGGGTCACGACCTGAAATTTGTTTCCACCGGGTTTCGGCGTGGCCTCGATCAACAAGGCCTTGCCGTCAAGTTCGACCGCATCGACGCGGCCCTTGCGGCCGCTTTGCAGCGTATACTTGGCGCCATCTTCAGCAACGATCGTAATCCCCGCCTCGCAATGCAACGTTTGCGTCATACCCGGCGAGTTTTCGGAAGCGCAGCCCTGGCTGGCGGGCTGCGCGGCAGCGATTTCAACGGCGCTTAACGTACATGCGAGCAGAACAAATCCCGTCTTAAACAGCTCTTTCATGACTTACTCCAACTTCACGATACAGGAGAGCGCTTAGCCCATTGTGCCACGTTGTCATGCGGATGGGGTAAGGGAAAGCGGCGCCTGGAATGCGGCGGAGAAGCGCAGAAAGCGGAGCCTGCAACGATGATTACGCCGACACGGGCGGCGGATCATGCTGAACGGTTTGCGGGTGGCCGTCATCGTCGATCGAGACGTAGGTGAAGTTGCCGTCGGTCACCAGGATTGACTGCATCTCCTTGCGGCGCAGCACCCAGGCCTCGAGGTGCACCGTAATCGATGTATGGCCGATCTTCACCAGATTGGCATGCACCGAAACCAGATCGCCGACAAAAACGGGTTTGCGGAAATTCATCGCTTCTATCGCAACCGTCACCGTGCGTGATTTCGCGATCTTGGACGCGAACACGCCGCCACCGACGTCCATCTGGCTGAGCAGCCAGCCGCCGAAAATATCGCCGTTCTGATTGGTGTCGGCCGGCATCGCAAGCGTGCGGATGCAGAGGTCTCCGCACGGCTCGGTTTCGGTGGCGGGCGCGGCGTGGACGGCTTGGGTGTCGGTCATGTCAGAAACGGCTCACCAGATTGGAATACGGATTACTTGAAACTATCCCAACCGGCGTCGGGGGTGAAGCGGCCGCCGAATTTTGTGGCCAACTGACGCAAGGTCGACGCCACATTCTCTGCGCCCCGCGTGCGCGCATAATTCAACGGACCGCCGCGGAACGGCGCATAGCCGGTCCCGAATATCATCGCGCCATCGACCATGTCGGGATCGTCCACAATGGCTTCGCGCAAACAGGCGACGCAAACATTCGACATCGGCAGGATCAACCGATCGATCATTTCCGCATCGGGATCGGCTGCGTTGGACGACGCCCGCGCCTTGTCGGCCTTGCCGTCCTTCCAAACATAAAACCCCTTCCCGGTCTTGCGGCCGAGTTCGCCTTTGGTGACCTTGTCGCGCAGCCATGCCGGCGTCGGCGGCAACAGGTCGCCGAATTTCGAGCGCAGCATGTCGCCGACCGCGAGGCAAATATCGAGCCCGACCTGGTCGGCGAGCTCAATCGGTCCCATCGGCATGCCGAATTTTTCCGCGGCCGCATCGATGGTGACCTTGTCGATGTTCTCGTCGAGCAGCACCATGGCCTCTAACATGTAAGGCGTCAGCGCGCGGTTGACGACAAAGCCCGGCGAGCTCTTGACCGGCAGCGGTAACCGATCGATCGCGCCGACAAAGGCCAACGCCTCCTTCAAAAGCTGCGGATCGGTGCCATCGTGACTGACGACCTCGACCAGTTGCAGACGCGAAACCGGATTGAAGAAATGCAGGCCAAGCAGTCGCTCGGGTTTTGCCAGCGTCGAGCGCAAATCCTGCAGCGGAATGCTGGATGTGTTGGTCGCAAGGATCGCGCCAGCCTTCATCCGTGGTTCAAGGCCGGCATAGACCTTCTGTTTCAGTTCCAGCTTCTCCGGCACCGCTTCGATGACCAGATCGGCGGTGCGGACCCCTTCGCCATCGAGATCTGGCACCAGCCGGTCGAGTGCATCGCGCATATCAGTATGCTTGCGGATGATCTTGCCGAACAGATCGGCGGCGCGCTTCACGGCGCCCGCGATCGGCTCGGGCTTCATGTCCGCCAATGTGGCTTTAAGACCCTGATTGGCGCACCAGGCCGCGATGTCACCGCCCATTGCGCCGGCACCGATGACATGGACGTGTGTAATCTTGTTGCCGGAACCGGCGACCTTCTTCATCTGATCGCGCAGGAAGAAAACCCGGATCAGGTTTTGCGCCGTCGGCGTCACCATCAGCCGCGCGAACGAACTCTTTTCGGCGGCAAGCATCGCGGCCTTGTCGCCGCCGTGCTTCTCCCAGAGATCGATCAGGCCGTAAGGTGCCGGATAATGCTCAGCCGGAGCCGCCTTCGCGGCTTCAGTCCGCATCCGCGAGGCGAGAAATCCACGCACCGGGCTGGCGTTCAGGATCGTATTGAGAAAGCCGGGCCTGGCACGCTTGAGCCGGCCGGACGCCGCGTCTTTTACGGCATTGCGGACATGCCGCTCTTCCGTCACAGCATCGATGAGACCGAGAGATTTTGCCCGGCGCGCGTCGATGGTCCTGCCGGTGAGCATCAGCGTCATCGCCTGCGTCGGATTGACGAGCTCTGTGAATCGCGCGGTACCGCCGAGGCCAGGATGCAAGCCAAGCATCACCTCTGGGAAACCGAACCGCGCGCCGTCGATCGCAATGCGCATCTGACAGGCCAATGCGACTTCCAGCCCGCCGCCGAGGCAGAAGCCGTGGATCACGGCAACGGTTGGAAATTTTACCGCCTCGAGCCGGTCGATCACCGCATGCGCGCGCGCAATCTGCGCCTCGACCGCCGCAGGATCGGTCGCCCCGCGGAACTCGTTGACATCAGCGCCGGCAATGAAGCCGCTAGCTTTGGCCGAGCGAATGACAAGCCCGGTCGGCCGCTCGCTTTCGAGCGCAGCGAGCACGGTATCGAACTCGGTTAGCACGTCGGCCGACAGCGTGTTGGCACTGGCGCCCTCACGGTCGAACAACAGCCAGGCGACACCATCGGCGTCACGCGTTAGCTTGAAATGGCGATAGGGCCCGCTTGCCGCGGGCTTCGGCCCGAGCTCCAGCACGCGGTCGGCGAGCACGTCCAGGATATGGCTTTCCATGGCGCGTTCCCTATACCGTTTCGATCAACATGGCGCCGCCGAGCCCGCCGCCGATACATTCGGTGGCGATGCCGCGTTTGGTGCCGAGCCGCTTCATCGCATTGACGAGGTGCAAAACGATGCGGTTGCCGCTGCAGCCTACGGGATGGCCGAGGCTGATCGCGCCGCCGTCAACATTCAGACGGGCGCGATCGATCTGCCCAGCCGCTCCGTCGAGACCCAATATCTCGCGGCAGAATTTCTCGTCATTCCACGCCGCAAGACATCCCAACACCTGCGTTGCGAACGCCTCATTCAATTCCCAGGTCTCGACGTCCTGAAGCGATAGTTTGTTGCGCTTCAACAACTCGGTCGCCGACATCACCGGGCCCAGCCCCATGATCGAAGGATCAAGCGCCGCCCACTGGCTGTCGACGATCACGGCTTTCGGCGTCAGACCGTGTTTCGTGACGGCATCTTCCGAAGCCAGAATGACCCAGGACGCGCCGTCGGTGATCTGCGAGGAATTGCCCGCGGTGACCTGACCCCATGGCCGCTCGAACACCGGCTTGAGGCCGGCAAGCTTCTCCTGTGAAGAATCCGGCCGTACGCCGTCATCGTGATCGTAGAACTTTCCATCGCGCGCAAATGCGGTCTCGACCTCGCCTTTCAGGAAACCGTTCACTTGCGCGTTGGCCAAGCGCTTGTGGCTTTCGACGGCATAGGCATCCGACTGTTCGCGCGTGATGCTAAAGAGATGCCCGACGACTTCGGCGGTCTGGCCCATATTGAGTTCGGTGATCGGGTCGGTCAGGCCGCGCTCAAGGCCGATGATCGGCTTGAAGTAGGCCGGGCGCGCTTTCGCAATCGCCGCAACCTTCGCCAAGATGCCCTTGGCGGTCGCTAGCCCCGCAAACCAGCGCACCCCTTGCTGCGGCCACACCAGCGGCGCGTAACTCAGGGCCTCGGCGCCACCGGCCAAAATCAGGTCACCGTTGCCCTCCTGGATATAGCGGTAGGCGGTATCGATCGACTGCATGCCGCTGCCGCAGTTGATCTGCACGGTGAACGCCACCATTTTCTCACCCATGCCGAGCCGCAGCGCCGCGACCCGCGCGGGGTTCATCTCATCGGCAATGACGTTGACGCAGCCGAGGATCACCTGATCGAAAGCATCGGGCGCAAAGGGCTGGCGCGCCAGCAGCGGCCGGCCGCATTGAACCGCGAGGTCGACCGGGGTGAAAGGTCCAGGCCCAGTGCGCGCTTTCAGGAACGGCGTGCGGCTGCCGTCGACAATAAAGACCGGACGCGTCATCAGCTTGCCGCCCTCTGCTCACCCAATTCCTGGAAGAAGGAGTGCACATCGGCCGCTTTCTTGTAGATCGGCGACAAGACCTCCGGCGCGAAATCATCGACCTCGATCACTTTTGCGACGGCCTCATGCGCGGCCTTGAGCTGTTCGCCTTCGGCCTGGGTGATGACGCCGCGCTTCACGGCTTCCTGCCAATCATGCAGGTGCGCGGCACGCATGCGCTTGGAAATCTCTTCCGCCGCCGTGACGAGAAGGAATGCCTTCTCCAGCCGCGCCACGCCACGATCATCCTCAACATGAGAAAGATCCGGCGTCAGCCGGTCGCGTGCGGCGGAAGGCTCCAGCACCAGTTGGGCGCATTCGTGCACCACGCGGTCGGAAGGCCCGAGCACGCGCGCCCCGAACGGCTGCACGACGAACTTCAGGAGACCAGCGACAAACCGATTGGGCAGGTTCGCCAGGATTTCCGCAAAACGACTCTCGATAGTGCGGAAGCCGCTCGCCATACACCATTCTAGCGCGGCGAAGTCGGCCGTCTGACGTCCCTCGTCCTCCCAGCGCTTGAGCGCCGCCGAGAGCAGATAAAGCTCGGACAGGATATCGCCGAAACGAGCGGAGAGCATTTCCTTGCGCTTGAGCGCGCCGCCCAGCGTCAACAGCGCCATGTCGGCACAGAGCGCAAAGGCCGTCGAATAGCGCGACAGCTGGCGATAGAATCCGGTCGCTTCGCCGGCATCGGGTGCCGGCGCAAACATCCCGCCGGTCCAGCTTCGGCCGAAGGCGCGGAACAGCGTGACGACGCTGTGCCCGACATGCTTCCAGAACGCATCATCGAAGGCATCCAGGCCCTTGGCACGGTCTGTTTCACCGAGCGCGTTCATTTCCAGAAGCAGATAAGGATGCGCGCGGATCGCGCCCTGCCCGAACACGATCAGGTTGCGGGTGAGGATATTGGCGCCCTCGACCGTGATGCCGACCGGCACCGAGCGATAGAGGCTGCCGAGATAGTTCTGAGGCCCGTCGATCACCGCCTTGCCGCCATGGATATCCATGGCATCGTCGATCGCGATCCGCATGCGCTCGGTGGCTTGCAGCTTCATGATGCCTGAGATCACCGCCGGATGACGGCCTTCGTTCAGCGCCGCGCAGGTCAGCCGCCGCGCCGCATCGAGCAGATAGGCGGTGCCGGCGATGCGGGCGAGCGGCTCTTCGATGCCTTCGAACTTGCTGATCGAAATCCCGAACTGCTCACGGATGCGCGCATAGGCCCCGGTGGTGCGCGCCGCATAGGCCGCGCCCGCCGCCGATAGCGAGGGCAATGAGATGCCGCGTCCGGCGGCAAGCGCCGTCATCAGCATCTTCCAACCCTGGCCGAGACGCTCCTGTCCGCCGATGATGTAATCCATCGGGATGAAAACGTCCTTGCCCCAGTTCGGGCCGTTCTGGAACACCTGCATCGCCGGCAAATGGCGATGACCGATGGAGACCCCCGGCAAATCGGTCGGAATCAACGCGACGGTGATACCGAGCTCGTCTTCCGTACCGACGAGATGGTCGGGGTCGTAGGCTTTGAAGGCCAACCCCAGCAAGGTCGCGACCGGACCGAGCGTGATGTAGCGCTTGTGCCAGTTGAGACGAAGGCCGAGCACTTCCTTGCCTTCGAACGTGCCTTTGCAGATCACGCCGGAGTCGATCATCGAGGCGGCGTCGGAGCCCGCCTCCGGGCTGGTCAGACCGAAACAGGGAATGTCGCGGCCGTCGGCCAGTCGTGGCAGCCAGCGCTCCTGCTGCTCCCTGGTGCCGAAGCGCATCAGGAGTTCGCCGGGCCCGAGCGAGTTCGGCACCATCACGGTGACGGCCGCCGTCAGCGAGCGCGACGACAGCTTGCGCACCACTTCCGAATGCGCGTAGGGCGAAAAGCCGAGCCCGCCATGCTCCTTCGGAATGATCATGCCGAAGAATTTGTTGCGCTTGACGAAATCCCATACTTCGGGCGGCAGGTCGCGCCATTCCCAGTTGATCTTCCAATCGTCGAGCATCGCGCAGAGTTCGTCGACCGGACCGTGGAGGAAAGCCTTCTCCTCCGCCGTCAGTTCGGCCGGCGCCTGCTTGAGCAGTTTTGACCATTCCGGATTGCCGGTAAAAAGATCGGCATCCCACCAGACATCGCCGGCCTCCAGCGCCTCGCGCTCGGTGTCGGACATCGACGGCAAAACGCCACGTGCCCAGGAGAAGATCGGCTTGGTGATGAAATCGCGGCGGAAGGAGCTCATGGCGATGTCCTTATATGCGGCGGCGCGGCGCGATGGGGAATGGCTACATCAAAACACGACTCACCTAACGGAATGCGTCGAAATTTGGTTGATACACTGCATTCAAAATAAAACGAAATTGATGCCTCGCCGCCCGGACGGATAACGGCGGGCAGCCTCAGCAGTTCCGTAATACCATCAGTAGCTTAAAGGGGTGCTAATCCGGCCGCGGCATCTCGAACATGGCGTCCTGGCGGATTTCGAAATAATCGCCCCTTCGGCCCGCACGCACGATGGGATGGGCGAGCGCGGTCTGATAAACGCCGTCCCGGATCATCGCCTTGTCGATATGGACGGCAACGACCTCCCCAAGCGTGAGCCAGGCGTCTACTTTTTTGCCGTCGGCCCTCTGCAACTGAACGACCTGGGTCAGTTTGCATTCGAACGAAACCGGGCTTTCGGCCACGCGCGGCACGTTGACGAGTTTGCACGGTGCAGGCGTCAGGCCCGCGATCGAAAACTCGTCGACCTCGTGGGCGACATGCGCGGCGGTGGCGTTCATCTGCTTCGCCAGATCCATGGTCGCGAGATTCCAGACGAACTCGCCGGTTTCCTTGATGTTGGTCACACTGTCTTTCCAGGAAGTCGAGGAAAAACCGATGATCGGCGGCACGTAGCAGAAGCCGTTGAAGAAACTATAGGGCGCCAGATTGACGTTGCCCTTGGCGTCGCGTGACGAAATCCAGCCGATCGGGCGCGGCGCGACGATGGCGTTGAACGGATCGTGCTTGAGACCATGGCCGCTCTTCGGCTCGTAATAGTGCAAGTCTTTTTCGGTCACGCTGCAATATTCCTGTGAGACACCATCATTTGAGACACCGTTATTCCGGGATGGTCCGGAGCGACAAAATTGATATTCAATTTTGCGCCGGGGGCCAGACCCGGAATGACATATATCGGCTAAATCTGCGGATGGCTATTCGGCTTACGCGACGCAAGTCCGGCAAGCATGAAATCAATCATCTGATCAATCTCCGCGTGAGGCTTTCCGGGCTTGTTCATCGCCTGGGCAATCATCTGCGGATGGAAGTAGCCGAGCATGGCCTGGCAGGTGCACATGGCCGCCAGCGGCACATCCGTCACATCGAATTCGCCAGAGGCCGCGCCTTGCGCGATGACGCCGCCGATGGCCTCGACGATGGTCTGCATATGCGCGACGCAGACTTCCCAGCTTTCTTCCATCGCGATCTCGACCATTTCATGCAGCTTGGAATCGCCGACGAAGCGTTCCGAATTCATGCGATGGATTGTGGTCAGCAACTCGCGCAAACGGGACGTGGCCGGGCCCTGCTTGATCAGGATCGCCTTGGCCGCGACCTCCACCTCACCCATCAGCACTCGGGCGACGCCTTCGTGGATCGCCTTCTTCGAGTCGAAGAAGCGGTACACGTTGGCCGGGCTCATGTGCAGCGCCTTGGCGATGTCGCCGACGGTCGTCTTCTGATAGCCGAGCTCGCGGAACAGCCGTTCTGCAACCACAAGGATGCGTTCCCGCGTGTCGTTTTCGGTATGTTCGGCAATCAGCGTCATGTCGTGCTCAAGTCCTGGCTTTAAATGTTCAATTATTCAGCCGCTTCGGCAAGCGGAATTGCAGCTTGTGCTCCATCTTGATGCTGCGGCGCAAGGCCGGCCCGTTGCGGGCCGCTTTCCTCGAGGCTCTTGCGGAACCAAAGCGCGTAGAGACCCGGCAGGTACAGCAAGGTCAGGAATGTTGCAACAAACAGACCACCCATGATGGTGATCGCCATCGGCCCCCAGAAGGCCGAGCGCGACAGCGGGATCATCGCCAGAATGGCCGCAAGCGCCGTCAGCACTACCGGCCGGGCCCGCCGGACGGTGGCTTCCACGATGGCTTCGCGGCGGGTCAGGCCGTGGGCCACGTCGGTCTCGATCTGATCGACCAGGATCACGGTGTTGCGCATGATCATGCCGGCCAGCGCGATCAGGCCAAGCAGCGCCACAAAGCCGAAGGGCTGGTTGGCGACGTTTAAGCCCAGCGAGGCGCCGACGATGCCGAGTGGCGCGGTCAGGAATACCAGCAACAGCCGCGAAAAGCTCTGCAACTGGATCATCAGAAGCGTCAGCATCACGATGACCATCAGCGGAAACAGCACGAAGATCGAGGCATTGCCCTTGGCCGATTCCTCGAACGCCCCGCCCGGCTCGATCCGGTAGGCCGGCTCGAGATGATCGCGGATATTCTGGAGTTTCGGCCAGATCTGGTTGGTGACGTCGGGCGCCTGAACGCCATCGACGACGTCGCCCCGTACCGTGATCGCCATGTCGCGGTTGCGCCGCCAGATGATCGGCTCCTCATGGGCGTATTCGATCTTGGCGATCTGCGCGAGCGGCACCGCCACCCCGTTGCGCGAGGTCACGGTCAAGTCCCCGACGTGGCCGAGATCGAGCCGCTCGGAGGGCACGGCACGCGCCACCACTTCAACCTTCTCGATGCCGTCACGCACCGTCGTCACCGGAGCCCCCGAAATCAGCATCGCCAGCGCCTGCGAGACGTCCTGCGGGGTCAGGCCCAGCGCACGGGCGCGGTCCTGATCGACGACGAGCTTCAGGTAAGGCGACTGCTCATTCCAGTCGAGCTGCGGGTCCTTGATGTTTTCGTTCTGCTTCATGACGTCGCGCACCTGATAGGCAATGTCGCGGACAACCTTTGGGTCCGGCCCGATCACGCGAAACTGAACCGGGAAGCCGACCGGCGGCCCGAAATTGAAGCGATCGACGCGCACCCGCGCTTCGGACAAATCGCCGCCATCGACCGCCTTTTCGATTCTCGCCTTGATCCGCTCACGCGCCTCGACGTTCTTGGCGACGATCACGATCTCGGCAAAAGCCTCGTTCGGCAGTTGCGGATTGAGTCCGAGCCAGAAGCGCGGCGAGCCCTGGCCGACATAGGACGTATAGGTCGCGATATCCTGGTCGCCCTTGAGCAGGCCTTCCGCCCTCTTCACGGATTTTTCCGTGACGTTGAAGGCCGTTCCTTCCGGCAGCCGCAACTGAAGGAACAGTTCGGGGCGCTCCGACAACGGAAAGAATTGCTGCTGGACGTGACCGAAAGCGACGATCGAGAGCGCGAAGACGCCGACGGTTGCGACCACGGTTTTGACCCGATGATTGACGCACCACTGGATGACGGCGCGCAAGCCGCGATACATGCGGGTCTCGTAGACCGCGTGCGGATCGTGGTTGTGGCTCACCGTAATGTTCGGCAACAGCTTGACGCCGATATAGGGCGTGAAGATCACCGCGACGAACCAGGAAGCCACCAGCGCAATCGCCACGATCCAGAAAATGCCGCCGGCATATTCACCGACCGCCGAATTGGCAAAACCGATCGGCAGGAAGCCGGCCGCGGTGACCAGCGTTCCCGTCAACATCGGAAAGGCGGTCGATTCCCAGGCAAAGGAGGCCGCGCGGATACGATCCCAGCCCTGCTCCATCTTCACGACCATCATCTCGACCGCGATGATGGCGTCGTCGACCAGAAGGCCGAGCGCGATGATCAGCGCGCCGAGCGTGATCCGGTGCAGATCGAGCGACATCGCGTCCATCACGATGAAGACGATCGCCAGCACCAAAGGCACGGAGAGCGCGACCACGATGCCGGTGCGCCATCCGAGCGCGACGAAGCTGACGAACAGCACGATCGCAAGCGCCTCGATGAAGGAATGCACGAATTCGCTGACCGCGTGCTCGACAACCTCCGGCTGATCGGCGATGCGGTCGACGTTGATGCCTTGCGGCACCGCCTTCATGAATTCATCCGTGGCCGCCGTCACTTCCTTACCGAGTTCGAGAATATTGGCGCCCTTGGCGGTTACCACGCCGATACCGATGGCGGGCTTGCCTTCCTGGCGCACGATAAAGCTCGGCGGGTCGACAAAGCCGTGGCTGACCGTTGCGATATCGCCGAGACGAAACACGCGGCCGTTGCTTTCAACCGGCGTTTCCGCCACCGCCTTGACGCCGTCGAGCGCGCCGGTGACGCGGAGCGGCACGCGTTGAGCTGAAGTCTCCACCGTACCGGCCGGCACGACGTTGTTCTGCTTGGCGAGCGAATCGAACAGCGCCTGCGGCGTGATGCCGAGCGTGGCGAGCTTGGCATGCGAGAACTCGACGAAGATCTTCTCGTCCTGGGTGCCGTAGATATCGACCTTGGTCACGCCCGACACCTTGAGCAGGCGTTGGCGCAAGCCTTCGGCGGCCTTCTTGAGCTGCGCATAGTCAGCGCCGTCGCTGGTCATCATGTAGAGGATCGAATCGACATCGGAAAATTCGTCATTGACGACCGGGCCGAGCAAGCCCGAGGGCAACTCGCCTTGCACGTCGACGAGCTTCTTGCGCAGCAGGTAAAACAGGTAAGGAACATCCTTTGGCGGCGTCGAATCGCGGAACGTCACCTGCATCGCCGTGAAGGCCGGTTTCGAATAGGTCTGCACCTTTTCAAAATACGGCAATTCCTGCAGCTTCTTCTCGATGGGGTCGGCGACCTGCGATTGCATTTCAGCAGCGGTCGCGCCCGGCCAGATCGCCGAGACGTTCACCACCTTCACCGTGAAGAAGGGATCCTCGGCCCGGCCGAGCTTCTGATAGGAGAAGAAGCCGGCCACACCCAATGCAAAAATCAGAAACAGCACCAGCGCGGGATGGCTGACCGCCCAGGCCGAGAGATTGAAGCGCTTCATCGTAACCCTCCAGTACGAACGGCTCAGAAGTCATTCCGGGATGGTCCCAAGGACCAAACAGGAATTTCGAGATTCCGGGTTCGCTCGCTACGCTTCGCGCCCCGGAATGACAGTCAAAAATCAGAACGACAATGACGACACGACCCGGACCTTCTGGCTCGGATCGAGTTTCTGCACGCCGAGCACGACGATCTTGGCGCCTTCGTCGACTCCGCTCGAGATGACGACGCAATTGCTGTCGTAGGATTTGACGGCGACCGGCTTCAGCGAAATCGCACCCTTGTCGTCGACGACATAAAGCGAGGGGTCGCCGCCCTGGCTATACAGCGACGACAACGGCAACCGCGCCACGCGTTCGGTCTCGCGGTCGGCAAGGGTCAGCGTCGCGGTCATGCCGAGCGAGACCTCCTCGCCGGCATCCGGCAGCGAAAATTTGGCGAGATAGGTTCGTGTCGCGGGATCGGCCGAAGGCGCGACCTCGCGCAGCTTCGCGGCATATTTCTTGTTCGGCTCCGACCACAGCGTCACGGTCGCCACACCGTCCTTGGCGCGGCCGACCAGCGTCTCGGGAATGGCGACGACGGCTTCCTTCTCGGCGAAGCGCGCGATGCGAATGGCGGTCTGCCCGGAGGCAACGACCTGTCCGGGATCGATCAGGGTTGCGGTGACCACGCCGCGGCTATCGGCGACCAGCGTAGCATAGGACAATGAGTTATTCGTCAGTTCGACCGAGCGCTCGGCTCGATTGAGCCGCGCCCGTGCCTCGTCGGCGGCAGCCTTGGCGGAATCGAGCTGCGCGTCGGTGGCCCAGCCCTTGGTGCGAAGGTCCTTGGCGCGTTGCTCGGCGGCGGCGGCCTGCGCCAACACGCCGGTCGAAGCGCGCTGTTCGGCCTCGGCCTGCTCGGCCTGCAATCTCAGGTCGACCTCATCGAGCGTGGCGAGCGGCTGGCCGACATCGACCGTCTGGCCGACTTCAACCAGCCGCTTCGCCACCTTCCCGGGAACGCGAAAGCCCATGTCGGTCTCGATCCGGGGCCTGATCGTGCCGACAAAGCTGCGCTCGGGGGATTGGGCTTCATAATGGACGGTGGCGACCAGGACCGGCCGCGATTCCGCGGGTTTCTCGGCCACCTTGTCGTTGCAGCCGGTCAAGACGACCGCCATGGCTGCCAATGAAATTCCAGCTAAGAGCCTGGAATAGCCTGAAAAAAACAAGCGGACCAACATCGGGACTCTCCTTTAGGCTCTTAGCCTCCTGAGGAGTGTCGATTATTGAATGATAAATGTCAATATTCGTCAGTAATCATGAAACCGTGAACACGAGCCGTCTGGCCGGCGCCCCGAGGCCTAAAATCGTCCCTTCGTGGTAGGGCGGACTACATCGCCTTTCCCGGGCTGACGAACTCGCCCCCGGACTCGTTGCCGCCCAAGAGCACCAGAAGCCCGCCGATCAGCGGCAACACGGCGAGCACGAGCAATCCCGTTGAGGTGTTGCCGGTCGTCTCCTTCACCCAGCCGATCAGGTATGGGCCGCCGAAGCCGGCAAGGTTGCCGATCGAATTGATCAGCGCAATCGCACCTGCGGCCGCCGTGCCGGAGAGCCAGGCGGTCGGCAGCGTCCAGAACACGCCGAAGGTACAAAACACCCCGATCGCGGCCACTGTCAGCACCACCATGGTCATGGCGGGATCGTTGATATAGCTGGACGCGGCCAGCGCGAGCGCCGTGAGCAACAACGGCGCGCCGACATGCAGGACGCGCTCCCGCGAGGCATCGGAATGCCGCGCCCACAGGATCATTGCGATCGTGCCGAACACGTACGGGATCGCAGTGACGAAACCGGTTTGCGCATTCGTCAGGCCAAACGCCTTCACGATCTGCGGCAACCAGAACTGCATGCCATAGAGCGCAGCGACAAAGCCGAAATAGACCAGACTGAGCATGATGACTTTCGGCGAAGACAAGGCTTCACCCAGCGTCAGATGCTTTGCGGCCTGCTTGGCCGCAATCTCCGCGTTGAGCCGGGCGGCAAGCCACGCCTTTTGCTCAGCCGTCAGCCAGTCGGCGCGCTCCGGCCTGTCGGTGAGATAGAACCAGGTAACGATGCCGAGCAGAACGGACGGCACGCCTTCGATAATGAACAGCCATTGCCACCCTTTAAACCCCAGCGCGCCGTCGAGCCCAAGCAGTAACCCCGACACCGGGGCGCCGATCACGGTAGAGACGGGAACGGCGATGGCGAAAGCGGCGAGAAAACGCGCGCGGTATTCGGCCGGATACCAGTAAGTCAGATAGAGGATGATGCCGGGAAAGAACCCGGCTTCGGCGACGCCGAGCAGGAAGCGAAGGATGTAAAAACTCCACTCGCCGCTGACCAGCGACATCAGCGCCGAGATGATACCCCAGGTCACCATGATGCGGGCGATCCAGCGGCTGGCGCCGAATTTCTCCAGCGCCAGATTGCTCGGCACCTCGAAGATGAAATAGCCGATGAAGAAGATGCCAGCGCCCCAGGCAAAGATCGTGGGCGAGAACTTCAGCTCGGCATTCATGGTCAGCGCGGCGAAGCCGAGATTGACGCGGTCGAGGTAGGAAAAGAAATAGGCAAGCACCAGAAACGGAATCAGCCGCCACGAGATCGCGCGGATCGTGGACGTCTCCAGTTCGCTTTTTGCGGCCCCCGCTGCGGAAATGGTTGTGGTGGCAGCCATGCGTTTTCTCCCCCGAATTTATTCTTTGTACGGCTGGGGCCGATAAGCGCCTCATAGCATCCGCGTATCCGGCAAGGAATGGCTTGCTCGCGTACATCCCCTGCCCGTAGCGAATGGGGGCGGCAAAGGGGCCTTGCGCAAAATCTGCAAAGAAATCCGCAAATCCTCAACGGACCAGACAAACCGTCTGCCAAGAGGACCTGCATCCTCTCGCCCATGGCAAAAATCATCCCCGTTTCATTCCGCCGGTCGCGCCTGCCCCGAGCCCTGCTCCGTGACAGCTGGTGGCTGGAATCGCCGCCCTCCTGTCCTTCCATCATCGCGTTGCCGAAGCGCACCGCTTCGACGCACACTTTATTTCGACATTCGCCACCCACGTTTCGCATGAGTTGAAATCGCCGCTGACGTCAATCCAGGGCGCGACCAAGCTGACCGATGCGGTCGCAAGCTTGCGCTCGTCTTTTGCCGCCCTCGATATCCGGGCGAGCGGCGATCTCGACATGCCGGTTCGCATGTCCGAAGAGAATGCGATGATCATTCTGTCCAATCTGGCCGACAACGCGACGCGCCACGGCGGTACGGTGTTTGATCTGTCGGCGACGCGGCAAGGGACGTTGCTGGTTTTGAACGTCAGCGATAACGGCGAAGGCGTTTCACCCAACAATCGCACCAGAATATTCGACAGCTTCTTCACCACGCGGCGCGACAGCGGCGGTACGGGCATGGGCCTTGCCATCGTGCGCGCCGTGCTGGAGGCCCATGGCGGAACCATCCGCCTGGCGGATTCCCAGGCGGGAGCTGCTTTCGAAGTCACGATGCCGATCGCGGACAGCGCACTATCGTGACGATAGCCATGCGCGCCAGCCTCATGGCGACAATCGTTGTCCTCGGACTTGCGCTGCGTCATTTCGGGGCCGGCCTCGGAATACCCGCCTCAATCGTGAAATACGGCGGCTCCATACTTTGGGGTGCGATGGTCTTCTTCCTGGTGGCGATCGCGCTGCCCCGGTTCTCAAGATTGCCTATCGCGGGGATTTCCGCCGTGATCGCGGTCAGCGTCGAGCTGTTCCGGCTCGTGCACGCACCCTGGCTGGACAACTTTCGCCTGACCCTTTGCCGGCGCGCTGTTACTCGGCAGGATTTTTTCGGTGTGGAATATCCTCGCTTACGGTGTGGGAGTTTTGCTGGCCTTGGGGCTCGATCGCTTGGCCGGATCGAGGCCGGCGAGGGAAGCGCCTTACCCCCCGAGCTGAAAACGCTCGAAGCGGTGCAGTTCCTCTTCTATGCCCCGCTTTAATTCCTTGCGCGGGCCTTTCACCGCCGCACCGACCCAATTCCATTTCTGCAACAGCAGTTTCCCGTTCTGGCGATCGGTCTTGAGATCGAGCGCGGCGACGATCTCGTCGCCGACCAAAACCGGTAGCGCAAAATAACCAAGCCGCCGCTTTTCCTTCGGCACATAGGCCTCGAACAGATGTTCATAGCCGAAGATCAGGCGCGTCCGCTTGCGCTGGATGATCAAGGGGTCGAACGGGGAAAGGATATGCACGCGCCCGGCAGCGTCGTTCCCGGCGGTCTCCAGCGTCTCGGGCTGCGCCCAATGCTCCTGTTTGCCGGCGCTTTCGAGCGCAATGGGAACCAGTTCCTTGCGGCGAACGCGCGCCTCGATCAATCGCCGGACCTCCTTCTTGCTCGGCGCATCGAGATGACAGATCGAATCAAGACTGACCACGCCCTGGGCGCGAAGACCGCGGTCGAGCAAATATCCGGTAATTTCGCGCGCCGAGGCAGCCTTTGGCAAAATCTCCCAGCCGAAATGCCGATCCATCAGCTCATACGTCTTGAGCATGCCATTGCGTTCGGAGATCGTGACCCGGCCTTCATAGAACGCCAGTTGCAGCGCGCGCTTCGACGGCTTGCGGCTTGCCCAGGCATGTACTTTTTCGACCAGGACGTCGTCCTCGATGTCGCGGATGGTCAGCGCGCCGTCTTTCCTCAGAAGCCGCATCACCTTGCGCAAATCGGCGGGCTTGACCTCGCCAAACCATCTGTGGCCCTCGCGCCGATGAAGCTTCATCGCGGGAATAAAAAACCGGAAATCCTTCGCCGGCACATAGGACAGGGCATGCGTCCAGTATTCGAACACGCTTTTGTCGACGCTCTGGGCGTGACGCAGATCGGCGCGGCGATAGGCGGGAATGCGATTCCAGAGAATGTGATGGTGACAGCGCTCGATCACATGGATGGTATCGATCTGCACGTAACCGAGATGCTCGATCGCATCTCGCGTCGCCTGCGGGCCCTCGCCGAACGGAGCCTCCGAATCAAGCCGCTGGGCGCGCAGCCAGATCGATCTCGCTGCGGCCTTCGTCAAAGAAATGGGGTCGTTGCGTGGCATGGCCCGATAACTTAACGGGATTCGCGCGTTTCGACAGGCGTATCGCCCAAGGAGGTCAGAGCGGCCTTAAGGCTTGGCGTGGTCGCCGATACTCCCGGTGGCCGTTTCAGCGTCGCACGCCGCTTTGCCGCGCTCCGGCGCCTTGCAGCGGTAGACGCTGCCGGTGAGGCGGTCGATCAGCCAAACATTGTCTTCGAGCCCGCTTTCCATGCCGATGAAGCGGGTGCCGACCGCCGTAATCAGCGTGGACAGCAAAATGGCCGCGGCAATGATGACCGCGCCGATCAGCACGGAGACCGGGGTTCCCACCTGCCCTGGCATGATTGGACGATACCCCTGGTATTCGTTTGGTTTCTTCTGGGTCGGAAACAGAGACAGTTGAGGTCACTCACTCGAAATCGTCGCAGGGACGCCACCATTAAACGCCCATCTAGCCAATTTTTTGTCCGCGCCTCCGCGGCGGAGCGACCGCTTTCCGATCCAGGCCGGCGGCTGAGGCCATTATATCGCGCCTTGGTCGTCTGTCTGACCTGATTCATATCATCTCGATCGAACCTTTCCTGCCGTCGGAACATCCAATCAGACGTAAATGGCGAGGATCAAAACCATGACCGGCCTTCCCGGAATTTCCCGAATCACCGCGATAACGCTCGGTGCCGCCCTCTCGATGACGGCTGGCCTGGCGTTGGCCGCCGACAATAAAGTCTCCGCGGACCAGATCGTCAACGCCCTGCAACCGAAACCGCTGACCCGCAGTCTCTCAGCCGACCGGCCCGCCGATCCCTCAGTTCAGGTCAGGGAAGACGGCTTCGTCGACAGCGTACGCAACAGGAAAACCCGCTCGCTCTCGCTCGGCGAGCGCGAGGAGATCGCGGAACTCGCCACCGCCAAGCCCAAGATCGATCTCGACATCCAGTTCGAATATAATTCCGCCAGGATCAGCCAGGCCTCGCTGTCCGCCGTGCAGGAACTCGGCAAGGCGCTGTCTACCCCCGAACTGAAAGGCTCGACCTTCGTGGTCGCCGGCCACACCGATGCGATCGGCGGCGACGCCTTTAACCAGGATCTTTCCGAACGCCGCGCCGATACGATCAAGCGATATCTCACCGAGAAATATGGCGTTGCCGGCGCTGACCTCGTCACCGTCGGCTACGGCAAGAGCAAGTTGAAAGACCCGAACGCGCCGACGGCCGCCATCAACCGCCGCGTTCAGGTCGTCAATCTCAACAGCAAAATCGCTTCCAAGTAAGTACCAGGTTGCCTGCGCCCCCGGCAGGCAACCGCGTTACAAAGCTACGCCGCCGATTTGCCTTCGTAGGCCCGGCGCAATTCAGCGATGTCGAGCTTGGTCATGCCCAGCATCGCTTGCATCGCGCGCTTGGCGCCGGCAGCGTCCGATCCGCCCAAAAATTCCGGTAGCGCCGACGGCACGATCTGCCAGGACACGCCGTAGCGATCCCGGACCCATCCGCATTGTTGGGTCGCGCCACCATCGGAGGCCAATACATCCCAGAGATGGTCGACTTCCGCCTGATCCGCGCAGTCGATCTTGAACGAAATCGCCCACGTGTGTTCCAAATGCTTCCCGCCGTTGAGGGCCATATATTTTTGACCCGCGAGGTAAAATCGACCACCAGTACCGTACCGGCTTTCCCGCCCGGGCTGTCGATGGGATTTCGCTGAATGTGGTCGATCCGGGAATCCGGCAGCAACGAGACATAGAACTTTGCAGCTTCTTCGGCTTCGTCGTTGAACCAGATGCAGGGCGAGATTTTGGACATGGGTGGACTCTCCTTCGTGGTGGCATCGAGCGGAGGACGAACGGCAGAGCCTATATCCGACATCGGATATTCAAAAATAGCGAGGGTTCCACCCATTCGCTCTCCTGACGCGCGGCCCGAAAAGAAAAATGGCCGGGACGAGCCCGGCCATCAGTCAACCTTGATCGGATCGTCTTGTTATTATGTCGCTATCGGTGTCGGCATATCGAGAAACGCCCGGGTGGCGTGCCAAAACAGTCGCCGGTTGGTGGCCAGCACGACCGAATGCGCCGTACCCGGAAGGATGATGAACTGCCGGTCGCCGTTCGGCAGTTGCGTGAAGAAATTCTCGAGGTCCGCGACCGTGGCGATGCCGTCATATTCACCACGGATCAGAAGCGTAGGCGCCATGACCTTTTTGGGATCGACCACCGGCAGATTGGCGGTCATGTCGAGATAGGTGCCGGTCGGAATCTGGTCACCGAACGGCATCTCCGCATCCGCCAGCGCTTCGACGGCCGCCTGATCGCTGGTGCCCGGCTTGTCGCGGGTGGCAATCGAGCGGATCATTTCGCGGTCGCGCTTGCGCATGTTGTGCGTGCGGTAATAGTCGAGCTGCTCGGCACGCTTGGTGAGCGTCGGCGAACCTTCGCCCTTATAGGTGAAAGCGGCCAGCACCAGCCGATCGATCCGCTCCGGCGCCATCATGGCATAGGCACCCGCGCGCAGCGCGCCGGAAAACTCGCCAAGGAAATGATACTTCTGCCGTCCCGTTTCGCGGGCGAGAACTTCGGCCGCAGCCTTGAGATCTTCAGCTCCGCTCTTGACGTCGGAATTGCCCGAGGTGCGCCCGGACTTGCCGTAATTCTCGTGATCCATGGTCCAGCAGTCGAAGCCGTAACGGGCGAACTCGTTCATCACGGAGTATTCGCCCTTGCCGGGCACATTGAGGTCGTAGCAGCGCGAAGTCACCGACGAGCCGTGCACGAAGAACAACACCGGCTTGGAAGGCTCGCCGGCTTTCGGCGCGCCGACGCGCTTGCGGAACATCCACAAGGGGACGTCGCCCTTCTTCGCCCAATATTCGCTGCTCCAGATTTCGCCGCCCTCGCTGGCAGCACTGGCGCTTTGAGAGGGCAGCGTGGCGGCAAGACCTCCGGCGACGAGACCGAGGCCGGCGCCCTTCATCAGGGAGCGTCGTCCGAGCGATTGATTGATGAGCGATTCATTGGATTGCGTCACGATGGATTGCGTCACGATTCCCTCTCCGATCACGGTTTTAGTTTTCTAAGTTTTTATCTTGCGAAGCTCGATTTGCGATTTTCATCTAATGAAATCGCATACTTCTCAAATCGTCGCGCAATCTAGCAGACCGCTCACAGTGCCGGAAGATATTCCGCGCGACAGAGCCTGCCCGCAGCATCGCGATACGGTAACGACGTCGTGTCCGGACGCCCTGTTAGAGCGCGCGGCTTAAGCGCCCTTTAAGTATTTCAGGGATTGCAAGTATCTCAGGGATTGTTCGGGTCGCGGTGCACGGGATCGACCCAAAGCACGTTTTCCGGCTTCTCGACCGGTTCGATGTCGAGGTTGATGGCGACCGCCTCACCGTCGCTGCGCACCAGAACGCACTCCAAAGACTCGTCCGGACTGGCGTTGATTTCCTGATGCGGGACGTAAGGCGGGACGAAAATGAAATCGCCGGGATTGGCCTCCGCCGTGAATTCCAGATGGTCTCCCCACCGCATCCGCGCCTTGCCTCTGACGACATAGATGATGCTTTCGAGATGGCCGTGATGATGCGCGCCGGTCTTGGCATCCGGCTTGATCGTAACCGTGCCGGCCCACAATTTCTGCGCGCCGACGCGGGCAAAATTAATCGCGGCCTTGCGGTCCATGCCGGCGGTCGAAGGCACGTTGGGATCGAGCTGATGGCCGGGAATGACCCGGACGCCATCATGCTTCCAGCGTCCCTCGCTGTGGTCATGGGAATGATCGGAATGGCTGTGATCGTGCGGATGGCTCATGTCGATAGGTTCCAGTGAATCTTGATGAGAACGCTACCGAAAATAGCGATGACAAGCCAGCCCGCAAGGAACGTTTCAGCACCCCAAAACTTGGTTCTTCATCAAACCGATCGAACAAGGAGACCGTTTCATGGGTAGCGTCGCAGACAAGGTTAAAGGCAAGGCGAACGAGGCGATGGGCAAGGCCAAGCAAGGCATCGGCGAAGCCGTCGGCTCCGACCGCTTGCAGGGCGAAGGCGCCATTCAGGAAATCAAGGGTAAGGGTCAGAAGGCCGTTGGCGACGCCAAGGAAGCCACAAAGGACGCCGTAAACAAGGCGGCTGATGCGGCCAACCGCAAGCTTTGATCGGGGTATCACCCCGATGCAAAAGGCCGCTCTGCGAGGAGCGGCCTTTTGTTTATTTCGTTTTGTTTATTGCGCTATCAAATCAGCTCTTCACATTGAGCAGTTCGACGTCGAAGATCAGCGTCGCATTCGGCGGGATGACGCCGCCGGCGCCACGCGCGCCATAGCCAAGCTCGGGTGGAATGATCAGCGTGCGCTTGCCGCCGACCTTCATCGAAGCCACGCCCTCATCCCAGCCCGCGATCACCTTGCGTTGTCCGACCGGAAATTCCAGCGGCTCGTTGCGGTCGACGGACGAGTCGAATTTCTTGCCCTTCTTGCCGTCCTCATAGAGCCAGCCGGTATAGTGCACGACGCAAATCTGACCGGGCTTCGGCGTGGCGCCCGTACCGACCTTGCTATCGATGATCTGCAGTCCTGAAGCGGTGGTCATGGCTTTTCCTGCGGTTTGCGCCATTGCCGTGGTCGGCATCGAGACCGTCGCCACGGTCAAGACAACCAACGCCATGGCGGCCAAAGTGGAAAATGTCGTGCGCGAAAAACGTCGCATGCTGGCGTGCCTTTTTTAACGATCAGGTTGAACGAACGGGCGCCTGTCTACCTCAACGCTCTCGGCAAGACCAGCGCGGCGCTGATCTTTAATAACCGAGCGCGCAGCCGTCCTTGCGGGGATCGGAGCCGCCGGTCAGCGTCCCCTTCTCCCAGTCGATCCAGACCGCCTGACCACCGCCGAGCGGCGGGACAACCCTGGTGGTCTGATGTCCGAGCTTTTGCAGACCTGCGACGATGTCAGCGGGCACGCCGTCTTCCAGCTGATAGACGTTTTCATAGTGCAGGCCGCGCGGCATATCGATCGCTTCCTGCACGTCGCATCCATAGTCCAGAATGTTGGTCAGCACGTGGGTCTGACCTACCGGCTGGTACTGGCCGCCCATGACGCCGAACGGCATCACCGCGCGGCCGCTCCTGGTCGCGAGCGCCGGAATGATGGTGTGCAGCGGACGCTTGCCCGGCGCAACGCAGTTCGGATGACCGGGCTCGACGCGGAAACCGGCGCCGCGATTTTGAAAGAGAACACCGGTCTTGTTGGAGACGATGGCGGAAGCCCAGGCATGGGCGACCGAGTTGATGAACGAGCAGACGTTGCGGTCCTTGTCCACCACGCTCACGTAGATCGTCGACGGATTCATCGGCGGCGAGACCTTCGGCAAGTCCAGCATCCGGTCCATGCGGATCTTGCCGGCCCATTCGTCGGCGAATTCCTTCGCGAGGATCCTGGCGACGTCCACTTTGACATGCGCGGGATCGCCGATGTTCTGCTCGCGCATCATGTAAGCGACGCGCGCAGCCTCGGCCTCGAGATGAAAACGTTCGACGCTTAAGGGCGCAAATTTTGTCAGATCGAAATGCGACAGGATGTTCAGCATCACCAGCATGGTGATGCCGGGTCCGTTCGGTGGACACTGCCAGACGTCGAGACCTTTATACATGGTGCCGATCGGCACCGTCGTCTCGGTGGTGTGATTGGCGAAGTCTTCCAGCGTGTGCAGACCGCCGGCGCCCCGCAGCGTCTCCACCATATCCTCGGCGATCGCGCCCTTGTAGAACGCATCCGGTCCACTTTTGGCGATCGCCCGCAACGTCTGACCGAGCTCCGGCTGCTTGATCACGTCGCCGGCTACCGCCGCCTTGCCGTGCGGCAACAGATAGCGCTCGGTGTTGACGCCCTTCTTCAACTTCTCGAAACCGTTCTTCCAGTCGAAGGCAATACGAGGTGCGACGACATAACCTTCCTCGGCCGCCTTGATCGCCGGCTGCAACAAGGTATCGAGGCCAAACTTGCCGTGGTCACGCAGGATCGTCGCCCACGCATCGATCGAACCGGGAATGGTGACGGAGTGCGCCGAGGTGAGCGGGATCGCGTGGATGTTACGCTCGAGATACCATTCCGGCGTCGCCGCTTTCGGCGCGCGGCCCGAACCGTTATAGGCGACGATCTTGCCCTCGCCTTTCGGCTGGACCAGCGCAAAGCAGTCGCCGCCGATGCCGGTGGATTGCGGCTCGATCACCGCGAGCAGCGCGGAAGCCGCAATCGCCGCGTCCGCAGCGGTTCCCCCGGCGCGCAGCACCTCGATGGCCGTGAGCGCCGCCAGCGGGTGGGACGTCGCCACCATGGCGTTCTGGGAATGGACCGTCGAGCGGCCGGCGAGATGGAAATTTCTCATGCGAAATGGCTCATTTGTCGCTGTTTTTCCTGATTTGCAGGGGCTCTTTGGGGGTTACTTGGCATATTCAATACCACCTGTGCAATGCTTGGATGATGCATAAGTCGAAGGAGACCCCTGCCCTTACCAAGGCCCTCCTGGCTAGTGGAGTGGATTTGACATTCGCTACCATCTCGCGGCGAACTCTGAATAGCGAATGTCAAATCTGAAACTCCACTAGAAACCTATATTTGCTAGTGGTCCTTTTGATTCTAACATTCGCAAAGGTGCCCGCTGAGAAGCGATGCGAATGTTGGAATCGGACCACCAGATCACCACGATGCCTTACAAGGTTGCTGCTTTTTATCAATTTGCGTCGCTACCGGACTTTCGCGAACTACGAGAGCCGCTGCGGATGCTGTGCGATGATCTCAAATTGAAAGGCAGCGTGCTGCTGGCCCATG
The DNA here is from genome assembly GCA_963770515.1 of uncultured Alphaproteobacteria bacterium. GTDB lineage: Bacteria > Pseudomonadota > Alphaproteobacteria > Rhizobiales > Xanthobacteraceae > Bradyrhizobium. The sequence continues at coordinate 288,876 of CAVYPW010000008.1, read as the reverse complement.
AGGGGATCAACGGCACATTAGCCGGGAATCCCGAGGCCATCGACCAATTGGTCGAAGCGCTTCGCCATGGCGAACTCTTTGACGGCCGCCTCGACCATCTGGAACTTAAATTCTCATCAGCTGCGACGATGCCGTTTGGCCGGCTCAAGATCAGGCTGAAGAAAGAGATCGTCACATTCGGCGACAAGGCTGCCGATCCGACGCTCCAGGTCGGCACCTATGTCGAGCCTGAAGACTGGAACGATCTGATCGCCGCGCCCGACACGGTTGTCATCGACACACGAAATGCCTTCGAGGTCGCGATCGGCACCTTTGAAGGCGCGATCGATCCGGCCATCGCGAGTTTTGGGCAATTCAAGGAATTCGCCGCACGTCACCTCGATCCGTCGAGGGATCGCAAAATCGCGATGTTCTGCACCGGCGGCATCCGCTGCGAAAAGGCCTCAAGCTACCTGCTCGCGCGAGGCTTTACCGAGGTCTATCACTTGAAGGGCGGCATCCTGAACTATCTGGAACAAGTCTCGGAGATTGAAAGCCGCTGGCGCGGCGAGTGCTTTGTCTTCGACCAGCGTGTCGCGTTGGGCCACGGTTTGCGCGAGCGGGATGTGGAGCATGACGGCGATGAGTGACCTCAAGATTCTCGCCGATCGCATCGATACGCTGGAGTCGCGGCTGACGTTTCAGGATCACACCATCGAGGCACTGAACAACACCGTCACCGAGCAATGGGCGAGGATCGACGCGCTGACGCGGCAGCTTGTTGCGCTCGGCGAGCAGTTGCGGGAGACCGAAAGCCAGATGCCAGGCCCCACCAATGAGCCGCCGCCGCACTATTAGACGCGAAGCGGACTCCAAAGAGCGCGCTCCATCTAATTCCTGCGATCAGTACTCCTCACCGGGCGATGCGGCTTCGAGGGCGATGGCTGCACCAGGCTCGCGGGATCGGAAGCCGGAAAACTGTCGATCAGACCTTCGTCAAGCATCCTGTGCATGTCGTGATCGGCCGCAACGGCATCGCTGGTTTTGGCCGCATGTTTGTCGTGCGGCGCCGGGTTGAATTTGTCGCTCATGATTTACCTCCAGACCAAATTAACGCATTTGAAGAGGCGACGTTCCGGACCAAATGCCACGGCTAACCGTTTGAGCGACCAACAAACTTGTTTTTCCGGGCCTATCTTAGTGTATCAGGTCTTGTCGATCACATCGTATCTCTGAGTAAGCATGACCAAGCCATTCCTCGACGTACTCTCTGGCCGCAAGCAAGCCGTGCCGCCGATCTGGATGATGCGGCAGGCCGGTCGCTATCTGCCGGAATACCGGGAACTGCGGGCGAAAGCGGGCGGCTTTCTCGATCTGTGCTTCACGCCGGAATACGCCGCTGAAGTGACCCTTCAGCCGATCCGCCGCTTTGGCTTCGACGCTGCCATCATCTTCTCCGATATCCTCGTCATTCCCTACGCGCTCGGCCGCTCGGTGCGGTTTGAGGTCGGCGAAGGCCCAAGGCTTGATCCGCTGGATACGCCGGAGCGGATCGCAACACTCGCCTCGCATGCCGATTTCGCCAAACTGGAGCCGGTGTTCGAGGCGCTGCGCCGCGTCCGACGCGAACTCGACGCCAGGACGGCCTTGATCGGTTTCTGCGGCGCGCCGTGGACGGTCGCCACCTATATGGTGGCAGGCCAGGGCACGCCGGACCAGGCGCCGGCGCGGATGCTGGCCTATTCCCATCCCGACGCGTTCGAAAAAATCATCGACGTGCTGGTCGAGAATTCGATCCGGTATCTCATCGGCCAGCTCAAGGCCGGCGCCGACGCGCTACAGATTTTCGACACCTGGGCCGGCGTGCTGCCGCCGCGCGAGTTCGCGCGCTGGTCGATCGAGCCGACACGCCGCATTGTCGCAGGCGTTCGCCAACAAGTCCCCGACGCGAAGATCATCGGCTTTCCCAGGGGTGCCGGCGCCTCGCTGCCGGCCTATGTGGAAGCAACCGGTGTCGATGGCGTCAGCATCGATTGGGCGGCTGAACCATCGCTGATCCGCGCCCGCGTGCAGAACCGCGCAGCCGTTCAAGGCAATCTCGATCCGCTTGTCCTGATCGCGGGCGGCGCGGCGCTCGATCACGCGGTCGACGATGTCCTGGAAAATTACGCCGGTGGCCGGTTGATCTTCAACCTCGGCCACGGAATCTGGCCGGAAACCCCGATCGCGCATGTCGAGCAGATGATCAAGCGGGTGCGGAGCTACAAAGCGTAGACTTCATTTGGGCCGGCTGCGCTCGATGATTCCGGCCGCGCCCTTGGCCAGCAGTTCGAGCCCGGCGGCGCGGCCGAGTTCGCGCGGCCGCTCGGCTGGCCCGGAATGCGTAACCTCGATGAAACGTTGTCCGTCTTCGTCGAGCACCGACGCCGTCAGCGACATTTGCGTGCCACCGATCGTCGCAAATCCCGCGATCGGGGAATTGCAATGGCCGTTGAGCACCCACAGCACCTCGCGTTCGGCGTCGGCGCAGCGGCGCGCGGCGAGGTCATCGATCTTCGCCAGAAGACCTCGCGTTGGCCAATCGTCGGCGGCGCATTCCACCGCAACGATCCCCTGCCCCACCGCCGGCAGCATCTCCGCGACTGAGAATTCGTAGGCGATACGGTTTGCAAGGCCCACGCGTTCAAGGCCGGAACGCGCCATGATCAGCGCGTCCGCCGGGCCGACCGCGCCACCATCGGCGAGCCGCTGTTTTTCCAGACGGTCGAGCTTGCGCACGCGGGTATCGGCGGCGCCGCGATAATGGATCACCTCGATGTCGGGAAAGAGCCGGCGCGCATAGGCAGCACGGCGCACCGCATTGGTGCCGATCTTGAAGCCCTTGCCGCCCGAGCCTCTCAATTGATCGACGGAAAGCCCCGGCCGCAGCACCAGCACGTCGCTCGCGGAATCGCGCGACAACGTCGCGCCGATCACCAGCCCTGGCGTGTCCTCGTTGCCCGGCATGTCCTTGAGCGAATGCATCGCCGCCTGCAATTGGCCCGCGCGAACGGCCTCGCGGATTTCGGCAACAAAAGCTCCGCCCTTGCCGCCATGGGGCAGCAGCTTGCCGGTTTGGTCGATATCGCCTGTCGTCTCGAACTTGACGATCTCGAAATCGATGTCGGGAGCCACGGTCGCGAGCTGCCGCGCAATGGCCTCGGTCTGGGCCAAGGCCATGGCGCTCTTGCGTGTGCCGATCCGCAGTCGCATTAAACTCATGCTCGCTCTGTCTTGATGCTACCGATGGAATAGCACCGGGCCGCAAGCATGACTAGTAGAGCGGATTTGACATTCGCAAAAGTACGCAAATGAGGACGGATGCGAATGTTAGGATCGGACTCCTAGCGCGCGTCTTGCAAGATCAGGTCGGAGGCCTTTTCCGCGATCATGATCACCGGCGCGTTGGTATTGCCCGAGACGAGGTCGGGCATCACGGAAGCATCGATCACCCGCAAACCATCCACCCCACGAACGCGCAGCCGCTGGTCGACCACGGCGAGCGAGTCGTTCCCCATCCGGCAGGTCGAGGTCGGATGGTAAATGGTGGTGCCGCGGGCGCGGCAATAGGCCAATAACGCCTCGTCGCTCATGATCTTTTCGCCGGGATCGATCTCCTCGACGACGTAGGGCGCGAGAGCCGACGCACGCAAAATCTTGCGCAAGATCTTCAAGCCTTCGACATTGGTCGCGCGATCCACTTCGCTTGCGAGATAATTGATCCTTATTTCCGGCGGCGCGGCCGGATCCGCGCTTTTGATCCGGAGCGAGCCGCGGCTCTCGGGCCGCAATTGACACACCGATGCCGTGAATCCGGAGAATGGATGCAGCTTCTCGCCCATCTTGTCGGTCGAGAACGGCAGGAAGTGGATCTGGATGTCCGGTGTCGCCAGCCGCGGATTGGTCTTGAAGAAAGCCCCTGAGGTGCCGGCGGCGATCGTCAGCGGCCCGGTTCGGAACGCAGCATAGCGCAAGCCGGTCAAAACCTTGCGGACGGGATTGTTGACGATGTCGTTGAGCGTGATGGCTTGCGAGCAGCGCATCACGACACGGACTTGCATATGGTCCTGCAAATCGTTGCCAACGCCCGGCGCATCCAGCACGGCCTCGATGCCGTGTTGGCGCAACAGATCAGCTGGCCCCACGCCCGAAAGCTGCAACAGCTGCGGGGAATTGAACGCCCCGCCCGCAATCAAAACTTCCTTGCGCGCCCGCGCCGTGCGCGGAATACCGGCGACGCGATACGCCACGCCAACAGCGCGACGTCCCGCGAACAGGATCCGCTCGGCGAGCGCCGACGTCTCGACATGCAGGTTGGGCCGGGCCTTGGCCGGACGAAGATAAGCGACCGCTGTGCTCGCCCGTCGCCCGCCTTTGGTCGTGGTCTGGAAAAAGCCGGCGCCTTCCTGCGTGGCGCCGTTGAAATCAGGATTTCTGGGGACGCCGACTTCCGCCGCCGCATCGACGAACGCCTCCGATAGCGGATCAGCATGCCGCCAGTCCGAGACCGGTAAGGGACCGCCAGCTCCGTGAAAATCATCGCCGCCGCGCGTCTGGTCCTCGGCCTTCTTGAAATAAGGCAGCACGTCATCGAAGCCCCAGCCCAGATTGCCGTGCTGGCGCCAGCGATCGTAGTCTTCATGCTGACCGCGGACATAAAGCAGGCCGTTGATCGAGCTCGATCCGCCCAACACCTTGCCGCGCGGTTGAAACACGTTTCGGCCGTTAAGGCCCGGCTCCGGCTCAGTCTGGTACATCCAGTTGACGGCTTTTTCCTTGAACAGCCGGCCATAACCAAGCGGGATATGAATCCAGAGATGGCTATCCTCAGGTCCCGCCTCGAGCAACAGCACCGAATGTTTGCCGCTGGCTGTCAGCCGATTGGCAAGCACGCATCCTGCCGAGCCAGCGCCAACGATGACGTAGTCGAATTCGATAGGATCGGAGCCTGACGCGACCTTTTGGTTCATGTTGCTTCTTCGCAGGACCGATACAGGAGGGCAAATGATGGAAGCGAAGAATAACTTTACGCGGTCGTCAGTCAATCAATGGACTGCGATTGGTGTGCGTGACTGGTGCGAGACTTCGTCACACTGTCGCGAGATGGGGGCGACGAGAATAACTTCACGGAATCGCCAGCCAACGAATGAGCCGCCCGATCGATCTCTACAATCGGGCGGCCCGTCTCGAGTAACACGTCTAGATCGCAGTAAGACCGATTGCACTACTTGATGTCGACCATTCCGACCTGATTGACGAGACTATTGGCCATGACCGGATTGCCGTTGGGTGCAACCACCATATTGCGCACGATATCACCGCCGCCGGGAATGGCCCAGCTCTGGAATTTTTCGGTTGCCGGATCGAAGCGGACGATCGTGTTGGGCTTAGCGTTTGATTCATTGTACCAAACCGCCCCCTTGGTGAAGACCATGCCGTACGGCTCGGACTTCGGACCGCTTGGCGACGGCCACTCCTTAGCTGCTCCCGTGGCAAGGTCGAATTTGCCGACATATCCGCGCGCGAAATCGGCGTACCAAACCGCGCCGTCCGGTCCAATCGCGAGGCGCCGCGGCCGGGCCCCGGCATCCGGCAGTGTGTATTCCTTGATTGCCATCGTATCCGGATCAATCGTCGCGATCTTGTTGGTGCCGAATTCGACAAAGACCGGCACCCCCTTGGCATTGATCTGGATTCCGTAAGGACGCGACTTCGGCGTTGGCGACGTCACGAGTTTGATCGCTCCGGTCGCCGGATCAAGCCGGCCCACCATGTTAGCTTGCTGCACGGTGAACCACAGAATGCCCTTCTGGTCGAAATTGAGGGTATGCGGATCCTTCGCGTTTGGGTCCGGCAGCCGATATTCGGTGACGATGCCCGTCTTGGGATCGAGTTTGCCGATCAGCCCGGCAAGATTTCCCGTGAACCAGATGTTGCCGTCCTTATCGTCAACCAGCCCGTGCGGACCAGTGAAGGCCGACTTGAGCGTATACTCCCTGATCGCACCCGTCTGAGGATCTACCCGGCCTAGTTTGTTGGCCAGTTGCGCAGCCCACCAAATCGAGCCATCTCGGGCGCCGAGGGGATCGTGCGGACGCGCTCCCTGGGTCGGCACATCCCACATCTTGAAATCGACCTTCACCGGACCATCGATGATGACGGCCGCCGGGCGTTTGCGCTCCGGAAAATTCTTCATGAGATAGTCGGTCATCGCGCCCCATTCCTCGGCGGGTACGGGCGCGTTCATATTCTGCATCATCCGAACGACGGTCAGCCAGCCTTCGGGCGTATAGCCGCCGCGAACCCGGTTGATGTCATGGCAACCGTTGCAGGTGTCGACAAACCTTTGTTTGCTTGGCCCCTCCGGCCATTCTTTTGCGGTGTATTGTGCATTCGCAGCCGACGTCCCAAGGACAACCATCGCCGGCAAAAGAACGAGTAGCTTGGTGCGCGCTATCATGTCGTAAATCCCCCATCGCCCGATTACAGGTCCAGTCTCTTGATTTCATTGCCGGCAAGCTAAGCCTCAGGCCATTCGGCCCGTCAAGCATGGACCACAACAACGGCACGGCCCGCTGGCAAAAGGTCGGCGATCAAACACTCGACCGTGTGAAAGCTGGGACGATTTTTCGCCATCCTGATGTGCGCGCCACATTTGTCGCGGGCACGGCTGCCGCGTACCAGTCCGCCAACTCGCTGCCGGTAAAAAAGCCGACGTCGGACGAGGCCGTTAGCAGATCGAGCATGCGCTCAAGCTCATGGATACGGTGCGGCACCGATATCAGATGCGGGTGCAAGCCGATGGCTAAAACGACGGCACTGTCGCGGCATTCGATTTCGAACCGGCGCAGCGTGAATTCCAGACGCCTCGCCATCTCGCCGGTCGCATGCCGCTCGATGGCATAGATGAAGGAGTCATTGACCTCAAGGTTGTACGGCATGGCGATTAACGGACCTTCGGTTGTGTGCATCCATGCCGGCCGGTCATCGACCACCCAATCGCAGACGTAATCGATCCCCTTGCGCTTGAGGATATCAGGCGTGTCGACGGTCTCGCGCAATCCCGGCGACAGCCAGCCGCGCGGACGCCGCCCGGTAAAATTTTCGATCTTGTCGAGGCTCGCGCCGATCACCGCTGCTTCACCGCCCTCGACATGGTTGATGGCTTTCTGGTGCATGCCGTGACCGATGAATTCCCAGCCCGCATCGCGCATCGCCTGAGCTGCTTGCGGATAGGCATCAATGACGCCGGCATTGAAGCTTGTGGAAGCCGGCAAGGACCGCGAACCAAACGCCTGAAGTATGCGGGGAAGCCCGGCGCGCATCCCGTAGTCGGCCCAGGAGAAATTCGGCACGTCCGGCACGGTTTCGCGGCCGTGCGGCGGAGTCACAATGGTTCTTGGCATCGGCTGGTCGAATTGCCAGTTCTCGACGTTGACGACGAGATGCACCAGGATCCGTTTGCCCTCGAGCGGCGGCAAGGCCGCACGGGCCGACGACAGCAGATAGGGAATACGCGGATTTGCCATTGGCGACCTTAAACGGGAGCGGCGCTGACCTTCATGTCGGACATGATGCGCGACTTGTAGGCCATGAATTCCGCGCTGGTGAGACTGGCGATCGAGCGCGGACGCGGCAGCGTGATCGGAATGGTGCGGATGATCCGTCCGGGCCGGGCCGACATCACGCAAATCCGGTCCGACAACAGGATCGCTTCGTCGATGTCATGAGTGACGAACAACACCGTCGTGCCGAGCGATTGCCAGACATCGAGCAGCAACTGCTGCATCGACAGACGTGTCTGCGCATCGAGCGCGCCGAACGGCTCATCCATCAGCAGCGCTTTCGGCGACATCGCCAGCACCCGCGCAATGCCGACCCGCTGGCGCATGCCGCCGGACAGTTGCACCGGCAACGCATCGGCAAACGATTCCAGGCCGACCAGCTTCAACAGATTTTGCGCTTTCTTTTCATATTCGGCGCGGGAGACGCCCTGAACCTGCGGCCCGAAAATCACGTTTTGCCAGACGGTGAGCCAGGGAAACAGGGCTGCTTCCTGAAACACGACGCCGCGGTCGGGACCCGGTCGCGTGACCGTCTTGCCGTCGAATAATAAAGTACCTTCGGTCGTCTTCTCGAAGCCCGCCAACAGATTGAGCAGCGTCGATTTTCCGCAGCCGGACGGGCCCAGAAGCGCGACGAACTCGCCCTCGCCGATGGCGAGATTGATCCCGTCCAACGCCCGGACTTCGGCTTGGCCCGAGAATGTCTTTGATACGTTTTCGAAAGCGATGGTACCCATCGTCATCTCAGCATCACGACTGGAACGATTGCAGCCGCCGCCACGCCAGCACCCATCGTTCAATCCAGAGAATAACGCGGTCGCTGATCAGGCCGAGCAGACCAATGGTCGCCATGTCCGCAATCACCACATCCATTCGCCCGACGTAATAGGCGTCCCACAAGACGTAACCGAGACCGGATTTCACTGCGACCATTTCGGCGACAATCACGGCGGTCCAGGCGATGCCGAGCCCGATCCGCAATCCAGTGAAAATCGAGGGCAGTGACGCCGGCAATACCACCCGCCGCAGGATGGTCCATCGCCCCGCGCCCATCATCATCGCGGCGCGAACCAGATTGCGCTCGATGTCGCGCGCGCCTTGCGCGGTATTGACGACGATCGGGTAAAAGGCGCCGAGCGCAATCAGGAACACAGCCCCCATATCGCGGATACCGAACACGGCGATCGAGAACGGCAGCCACGCCGTAATCGGGATCGGCCGCAGCAGTTGCACCGTGGGATCGAGCGCGCCCGAAGCCATTCGATTCCATCCGATCGCCAACCCCACCGGCACGGCAACGACAATCGCGACAAGAAATCCTTGGCCGACGCGTTCGGCGGAAAACAGCAAGTTGGCAAGCCAGGTGCCGCTGTAGGGATTGAGGCCGAGGCCGCTCGCTCCGAATGCCCACACTTTCCACGCCTGCCACACCTTATCCGGCGTCGGCAGCACGCCGCCGAACAGCGAGCCGCCGTGACCCGCCCACTGCCAGAGCGCAATCACCACCACGGGAAGAACGATCGCGAGCAGGATTTGCCGTAAGTTTCGACGCGCGGCGGGTGACAGCACCAGCCACGCCAAAGCGGACGATGCCGGTCTTGAAGCGATAGGTCCCGTCGAGATCGACATCTTAAGAAAATCCTCGCGGAGCAGCGTGGTTCGCTGTCCGCTACTTACCCAAAGCCTTGTTCACGAACGAACCATCCCAGTGCGCATCGATCTCTCCAGAGACGTCCTTCTGGATCACGCCTAGATCGGCAAATCCCTTGGCTTGGCGCTTGATCTGGTCGGGCGAGATCACCTCGCCAAGCTTGATGATCTTCGCGGCCTGCCCCGCGACATCCGGCGCCAAGCCGGTGAGTTTCGCATAGGCATCGGCGAAGGCGGCGGGCGATTTGGCCAGTTCCTCCTCCGTCTTGAGATAGACCCAGACAAAACGTTCCAGCGCAGCGCGTTTGCCGTCGATCGCCTGCTTCGTCGTCATGAACATTCCAAGCTCGGCGCCGACTGCTTTCGACGAGCCGTATTCGAGGCCCTTGGCGAAGAACCCGTAACCGCCCATCACGGGAATGGATTCAAACGGCTCCCAGGTGACGAGGCCGTCGACCTCGCCTTTCTTCAAGGCCTGGTCGAAGTTGGCGCCGCCGCCCTGAATGTTGACGGCTTCAAAGCTGTTATAGGGAACGCCGTTTTCGACCAGCGTTGCGGCAAACTGAAACCAGACCGCCGAGCCCGGCGCGATCGCGATCTTCTTGCCTTTCAGGTCGCCCCAGCTCTCGAACTTCACGCCGTTACGGCCGATGACATATTTGGGCGACGAGCCGACTCCCATCAGCCCGACGACATTGGTCGAGCCCTGCGCCAGCGAGATCGCAAGATCCGCCGGCCCGACGGAAGCCGCATCGAGCGAACCTGCAAGCAGCGCGGTACGCGCATCGGCATAGCGGACAAATTCAACGAGCTTGAGATTGACGCCGAGTTTCTTCAGTTCGTCGGTGACCAAGATGATCGGAGCCAAATGGCCGACCTTCACATAGCCAACCGTCAGTTCGACCGGCTGTGTCAGCGGCGCCGGTTCCGGGCCGACCGCGTGGGCCGGCAGCGGCAACCATCCGATCGCCGCCACGACGAACAAAAGCCTGGCAACCTGCCTCAATATCCGCACGATCTGCCTCCGTTTCGATTAGCCGCTGTTTCGATCAACCAATGGCCGCGTCGTCATCAGCGACCTCATAAGCAAAGACTGCACCATATCGCGCCCTGTTCTGCAACTTGGCACCGACAGAACCATCCCGCTAATCATGGCTCGTCGGCAATCTCCGCGGCGATCGCCGAGGGCACGCGGCCGTGCCAATCGGTGCGTTCCTGCAACCGGACCGCGATCTGAAGCAAAGTGGCTTCCCTGCCCGGTTGCCCAATCAGTTGCAGGCCGACCGGCATTCCGCTGTTATCGAAGCCGGCCGGAACGGCGAGCGCAGGCAGGCCGAAATAATTGACGAAACGGGTGAAGCGGCTGAGGGCGTACAGCACCCGTGGATTGAACTGCGGAGAAGCCGGATCAACTTCACTCACTCGCGGCGTCCTGATCGGCATCACCGGCAAAACGGCGACGCCGCCATCACCAAGACAGGACAAGATAAATTGATCGCGAAGCCGATCGCGCGCGGCCATTGCCATCGCAAGCTCTTCGTCGGTAATCGAAAGCCCCTTGGCGATACGCTTGCGCAGCGTTGCATCGATTTTCGGATCGTCGATCCGCATGCGGTGCTCACGGGCGACCTCCGCTTGCAGGACGGCCAGCGTTTGCCGGTCGGCCTCTTCGGGAAAGCCGGACCGCTCTTCAATCCTCATGCCGCTCTCGGCGAGTACATTCACCGCGCCACGAACGATCGTCGCGATCTCAACGTCGCTGTCATCAAACGCGTCCTGCAACACAACCGCTCGCGGATGTTCTTCCGATGCGGCGAGCGGCTCGCCGCAAATCGAGGGCCACAGCAACGCAAGATCGGCCGCACTTCGCGCGAAAACGCCGATGGTGTCGAGACTTGGTGCGAGCGCCATCGCGCCATCCAGCGGAATCTTGCCGTAACCCGGTTTGAGCGCGGTGATGCCGCAGCAATGCGCCGGTATGCGCACGGAGCCTGCGGTATCGGAGCCGAGCGCGACAAAACAGCAGCCGGACGCCACAAGAATCGCGGAGCCGCTCGAGGACCCGCCGGGGATTGCGTCGAACCGCCACGGATTGAGCGCAGAACGCCGTCCGATGCCGGAGGCTTCGTAAGCGAGTTCGGTCATGGTTGCAGCGCCGATCAGACTGGCGCCTGCCTGATCGAGGCGATCGATCGCCGAGGCGCGTGGCAGCGCCAGCGCCTGCGGCGTCGAACACCCCCATGACGGTTCGCTGCGCCCGGTTGCGAACAGGTCCTTGGCAACGTAAGGCAAGCCCGAGAGCGGCCCCTGACGCGGCGGCTCGGCGTGATAGATATGTTCGACCGCGTGGAGCTTCCGCCCCAAGTGGGTAAGCCGCCGGCGGCATTGCTCAAACGCAGCTATCCGGCCAAGCTCAGACAGCGAACTCCAATCCGGAAAGCGGGCGGTCGCTGCGCTCATCGGTGTCATGGCCATGATTGTTTATCTTGATTGTTTATGTTGCGTGGCTGCCCGGTACGCCCGACATTTGCGAGCGCCAGAGGTCCAAAACCGTGGCACGCCACGCATTCGATAACATGAGATCGGTCGGCACGTGAAGTCAGGCGAAATCAATCATCATCCCGACGGGTTGCCGCAGCCGGAGCGCGGCTGGGCCATCCTGACGATTGCGATCGGTCTCATCATGTCGGTGATGGACGGCGCGATCGCCAATGTCGCGCTGCCCACCATCGCGCGCGACCTTCACGCCAGCCCCGCTTTTTCGATCTGGATCGTCAACGGCTATCAACTGGCGATTACGATTTCGCTGCTGCCGCTGGCTTCGCTCGGCGAGATCGCCGGGTATCGCCGCGTCTACATTGGCGGGCTATTGCTGTTCACCATCGCGTCGCTGTTTTGCGTGCTCGCGCACACGCTGACGCTGTTAACGATCGCCCGCATCCTTCAGGGGTTTGGTGCTGCCGGGATCATGAGCGTCAACATGGCGCTGGTCCGGCACATCTACCCGCGCGCGCAATTGGGGCGCGGGATCGGCATCAACGCCATGGTGGTCGCCGTCTCCGCCGCGGTTGGGCCGACGATTGCCGCCGGTATTCTCGCGGTAGGCCCATGGCCCTATCTGTTTGCGATCAATATTCCGCTTGGCATTGGCGCGCTGGCACTCGGCATCAAATACCTGCCGTACACCAAACCAGCAGGCCACGATTTCGACTGGAAGAGCGCGGCACTCAGCGCGGTCGCATTTGGCCTCGGTCTCGCCGGCATCGACAGCATCGGCCACGATGAAGGCGCGGCGATTGCACTTGCGGAATTTGGCGCCGCTGCCGTCGCCGGCTTCCTTCTTGTGCGCGCGCAAACGCAGGTGACCTCGCCGCTGCTGCCGCTCGATTTGCTGCGCATTCCGATTTTTGCTCTGTCGATCGCAACCTCGATCGCATCCTTCTGTGGGCAGATGCTGGCCTTTGTCGCGCTGCCCTTTTATCTCGAAAGCCGGTTTGGATATTCGGATGTCGAGATCGGTCTTTTGATCACGCCGTGGCCGATCGCGGTTGGCTTCGCGGCGCCCGTCGCCGGAAGGCTGGTAGAGCGCTACCCATCCGGGCTGCTCGGCGGAATTGGGCTTGTGCTGTTCGCGCTCGGTCTCGGCGCGCTCGCATGGTTGCCGCCGCATCCCTCGCTCGTCGACGTGGCGTGGCGGATGGCGCTGGCCGGGGCGGGATTTGGTCTGTTCCAGACGCCGAACAACCGCACCATGATCGCCGCGGCTCCGCGCGAACGCAGCGGCGGGGCCAGCGGCATGCTCGGGACCGCGCGGCTGTTGGGACAGACCATTGGTGCTGCGCTGGTGTCGCTGCTGATCGGCCGCTTCGCGCTGGACGGCAGCCGGATCGCGCTGCTCGTCGGGGTCGGTTTCGCAGTCACCGGGGCTGTCCTTAGCACACTCAGATTGTCGGAAGTCGGTGCGAGGGGCGCCGAACGTGTCCGCGTCACCGAGGACCAGCGCTTGAAGGGCGAGTAGGTCGTCCGGCTACGCCGCAGAAGGTCTGTATAAATTTATAAACCAGTCTCAAATTTTGTTGCAGCGGTGTCTTCGCGCTGCTATAAACAATCGCTTTCTTCGCGCATCGAAAAGGAGAAAGCACCATGGGCGAACTCTACGACTGGCTGTCGCACCAGCATCCGGGCCTGAAAACATTCAAGGCCTTTCGGCACACCATGCTCGATCGCGTCGCGACCGACACACCCCATCGCGCGCTGTACCGTCTGCTCGCCGGGCTGACCGACGAGTATATCGCCCGCTACGACGGCGAGGCCGTTCCGGTCGACGTTGCCGAGCAGACCTACCGGCATCTGCTTGAAATCGTCGCCACGGCGGAAGGCTCACTGACGGCATCGCAGCAGCAGCAGATTCAGATTTTGAATGAACTGGCGGCCGCCAAGCTCGTGTGACGCTTTAACCGTTCTCTGAGAACGCGGGGTTTTCGCCCTGGTCTTGGCCGTGCCGCCGACACGTTCCCTTCTCAAGAAATTCCTGGAAAAGCTTGCTTTGAAAGGGTTTTTACGCTATCGATAGTTGTTTCTTCTCGCGTATCGATGAGGAAACAACATGGTCGAGTTGCATAACTGGCTTTCGCATCAGCACTCAGGTCTTCGGACCTACGTAGCCCTTCAGAAAATGACGGATGAACTGGCGGAGACCGATGCGGAGCATCGTGCGGTCTACAGGCTGTTGTCGTCGATCCTCGATCCCTTCATTGCCTCATTTGACGAGGAGCCGCTGCCCGCGGGTGTCGCAGAAACCACCTTCCAGCGGTTGCTTGCCGTTGTGCGTGACGCCGACAATGCGATCGCTCTCGCCCCGGACCAACAGATCGACGCGCTGAACAGGATTGCGGCGGTCGACCTGATCTGACCGGCAGTGCTGCCCTGACCGTTTCCCGTTGACGCTGCCAAGGGACGTCCAATTTAAGGCTTCCCTGCGGATCGAAAATCATGTACCGCTTGTCTCAAATATGAGACGCCACATGAAACAGGCAGGCATGAACGCCATGAGCAATCGCTTTGCCGAGATCGGGGAAAGGCTGCGCGCCTACCGGATGGGCCGCGGGCTCGCCGCAGAACAGGTGGCTGAACGCCTCGGTGTTTCAAGGGCCGCGGTCTACCGGATCGAGGCCGGCGAAGTCGTCAAGATCGAGACGCTCGATCGGCTTGCGAATGTGCTGGAAACTTCGGTCGGCTCCCTGCTCGGCCTCGGCGTCGAATACTACGCCAATGCGATCAGTTATTTCGAGCGGATGCGGCAGATCGAGGAGAAATCCGAACAAGTCATCGCGCACTTCCCGCCTTTGTCCTATCTCCTGACTTCGGAAAACTATTCGCGGCAGCTCAAGCAAACGCTGATGGAAGCCGCGCCGTCCTATGCCGAGGACTCCAAGGACTATGAGGCCGAGATCGACACGATCGTCGCGGTGCTCGACGAGCGCAAGCATGCGCGCCACCGCCGGCATCTTTCCGTCGTCAATTTCGTCAACATGCCGGAGATCGAGCGCTGGCTGAAGCTCGGCCTGGTCGGCCGTTTCGACCTGCCGGCCAACGAGATCGTCGAGCGCAGGCTCGCCGCGCGGGCCGAGATCGAGCATCTGATCAAGCTGATCGAGCACGAGCCGATGGGCATCCAGATCGGCTTGATTGAGGAGCCGCTGCCCAACATCACCTTCCAATTATTCCGCACTTCCGAGCGTACGCTGCTGGGCTTGAGCCCGTTCCGGCTCGGCGGCGAATTGCCGAACATTCGCACCGGCGTTGCCATGCTCACGGCAGACGAAGAACCGGTGCGGCTCTACGAACAACTGGTCGAGAGATTATGGCGGCGCGCGCACAAGGGGCGCGAGGCGGCACAACAGTTGCGCATGATCCTGGAACGGTCGGCGATGAAATCGGGCGGCGCGCGCAAGGCGTCGTAGCTTTATCTGTTCAATTCAGCTGCGTGCCGACAGCTTGGCGCGGCCGCCATGCCGCGTCGACCAGGCCACGGGGTCAGCGAGAAAGCGTTCGATCTCGGCGCGGTCCTGCGGCGACATTTGGTCGGCAGCCGGCGAACGCAGGATGTCAGCCCAGGTCGCGAGCGGATGCAGCATCAATCCGGCCTCCGCCAGTCGTTCGGACGCGCCGGGAAACACGTCGTGGTAGAAGATCGTCAGGACGTGCTCGACATCTGCGCCCGCGGCGCGCAGTCCCCGCGCAAAATTAAGTTTGCTGCCGCCATCGGTGGTGAGATCGTCGATCAGCAGCACCTTCAGCCCATCGACATCGCCGCCTTCGACCTGCGCGTTGCGGCCGATACCGAGCGGACGCTTGCGTACATAGCGCATCTTCACATTGAGTTTGTCGGCAAGCCATGCCGCAAAGGGAATGCCGGCGGTCTCTGCTCCCGCCACGGCATCGATCGAAGCCTGCGGCAACATCGTCGTGACATAGCGAACAGCGAGTTGCGTCACGGCTTGGCGCAAAGCGGGATCGCCGAGGATGATACGGACATCGACATAGACCGGGCTCGCCCAGCCCGCCGCCAGAATGAAAGGCTGCTGCCGGCTCACATGGATGGCGCCGCTCTCGAACAGCAATTGCGCAACCGCTCCGCCGATCTCATCCCTGATCGCGCCGTCCGTCATGTCTTCACCTCCCCGACCGACCATGGCAGCTTCTCACCGCCGCGGAACACCACGACTTCGGTGTCTTCCACCGCGACAGCGGCCATCACGGACGCCTCACACCGCTCCAGCGTGATCGTGCCGCGATTGAGTTCAAGGCCGTAGAATTTTGCGCCATTGACGGAAGCAAAGGCCGCGAAGCGGTCGAGCGCGCCCTCTTCGTCGAACACCTGCACATAGGTTTGCAGCGCGGTGGCGCCGCCGAACACGCCGGCCGAGCAGCATTCGGCTTCCTTGGCATTGCGCCGATGCGGCGCGGTGTCGGTGCCGATGAAAAAACAAGCGTCGCCCGACGTGACCGCCTTGCGCAAGGCGAGGCGATGCCGCTCGCGTTTGGCGACCGGCAGGCAATAGAGATGCGGACGCAAGCCGCCCTGAAACAGCGAGGTGCGGTTGATGACGAGGTGATGTGGCGTGATTGTTCCAGCTGCGCGCGAGGCGTGGGCGCGCACGATATCGACCGTCTCCGCCGTCGTGACGTGTTCGACCACAACCTTCAGGCCCTTATGCCGTTTTAACATCGGCAGCAAACTCTGCTCCATGAACACGGCTTCCCGGTCGAAAATATCGACCGCGGGATCGGTCGCCTCGCCATGGATCAGCACCGGCATGCCGATTTTTTCCATGCGCTCCAGCACGGGGGCGAGCGCGGGAATGTCAGTCACGCCGTGATGAGCGTTGGTGGTGGCGCCGGCCGGATAAAGCTTGGCGGCGACCCAGATGCGGTCCTTGAATCCGCGTTCGATCTCGTCCGGCGAGGTCGCATCGGTCAGATAGCAGGTCATCAGCGGCTGAAAGTCGGAGGCAGCTGCGCGCGCCGCCAGGATGCGCTCGCGATAAGCTTTGGCGTCCGCAACTGACGTAACCGGCGGCACCAGATTGGGCATGATCACGCCACGGGCAAACTGCGTTGACGTGAAGGGCAGCACGGCTTGCAACATCGCGCCGTCGCGCAAGTGCACGTGAAAATCATCGGGCCGGCGGATCGTGATGCGATCCACGCGCTTTGGCGATGCCCGGTCGAACAGTTCAGTCACGCTCATTGGACGGCCTCTTCCATCGCAGCCCGCATTACAGCAATTCCGGCGACAAAATCATCCAGATTCATCGCTTCCTTGGGATTATGCGAGCCGTTTTCGTTGCGCACGAACACCATGGCGCTGGGGATGCCGGCATTGGCGAATACCGCCGCGTCATGCCCGGCCCCGCTCGGAATTTCCTCGTCCGGCAAGCCGAGCGATTGCGCGGCATGCCGCAGACGCCGCACCCACTCCGCATCCATGGTCGCCGGCGCCGATTCCAGCCGGCGGTCGAAGGAGAATTCCACGCCGCGCTCTTCGGCGATGAGATTGCACTCCGAGCGGAACAGATCGTAGAAGCCTTCGAGAGTTTCCTTGCTCTGGCTTCTGACCTCGAAGCTGAAAGACACCTTTCCCGGAATGCGGGCGATCGCGTGCTCCGCCGGATCGGTTCCGAAAACGCCCGATGTGATCACCACATCACGCCCGCGTTCCAGCAAGGTTCGCCAATGCCGGTCGAGATGGGTCATTAATTCGGCCACGGCAAATACCGCGTCGTGGCGCAACCAGCGCGGCACCGCGCCGGAATGACCGGCTTCGCCGATGCATTCGACGACGCGATGACGCACATTGCCCCGGATACCGGTGACGATGCCGACCGGAAGGTCGCGCGCCACCAGCACCGGACCCTGCTCGATGTGCAGTTCGATCCAGGCGGCGACGCGCTTGGCATCCAATAGCGGCTCGCCTTTCCCGATCCGCGCGACGTCAGCGCCGACGTCACGCATGCAATCGCCGAGCGTACGGCCATCGCGATCGGCGACCCGAAGGTCTTCGGCCGTTAGTTTCCCGAACAAAGCGAGCGAACCCATATAGGCCTTGCCAAACCGGGAGCTCTCCTCGCCGCGCAGGCCAAAGAGCTTGATCGAACGGCGGGGCACGATCCTGTCGCGTTTGAAGCGCGCAAGCACGGCAAGCCCCGCGACCACGCCCGCCGCGCCGTCGAAATTGCCGCCCTGCGGCACCGAATCCAGATGCGATCCGCAAGCGAGAAATGGCAGGTCAGGTTCGCTTCCCGCGAGCGTGACGACCAGGTTGGCGCCGCCATCGCGGGCTGTCTCAAGACCAAGCTCGCGCGCCTTGGCTTCCATGATGTCGAGCGCAGCCGATTCGCGCCCGCTGTAGCTCTCGCGCGTGACACCGACGCCGTCGAATGACGCGGCTCGAATGGCATCGAACAGCGCGCTGGAAAGCGCGCGATCCTCCGCATCGTCAATGAACACGTTGCGGTTCTCTGCGATTTCCGTCGTCATGTCGGCGGACTGAGCCAGGCTAGATCCTGGTCGTCAGCCTCCTCGATCACGACGCCATGAACGAGATCCGTCACGCGGCTGATCTCGCGTTGCAGGCAGAACATCTCGATCCCGTCGATCACGCTGATCATCGCCGCCGGTTGCAAAAACGTCGCCGTTCCGACCTGCACGGCGCTCGCCCCGGCCAGCATGTATTCGATCGCGTCCTCGGCTGAGGAGATTCCGCCACAGCCGATGATCGGAATCTTGACCGCCTTGGCGCATTGAAACACCTGCCGCAACACGATCGGCTTGATCGCGGGACCCGACAGCCCGCCCATGACGTTGCCGAGACACGGTTTGAATGTCTTGAGGTCAATCGCCATCGACAGGAACGTGTTGGCGACGACGACCGCATCGGCGCCGGCCGCTTCCGCCGCGCGCGCGACTTCGGCGATGTCGCCGGTGTTGGGCGTAAGCTTGACCCAGAGCGGCAGTTTGGTCGCAGCGCGCAACTGACGCGTGACCTTCTCGGCGGACTCCGGGCGCATCGCAAAGGCTTTTCCGTCCTCCTCGATATTCGGACAGGAAATATTGGCTTCGATCGCGGACACTCCAGATAGCGTCAGTTCAGCTGCAAGGCTAGCAAACCCTTCCGCAGTCGGCGCGGAAATGCTGACCACCAGTGGCGGGTCATAGGCGGCATATTGCGGAATGATCTTCTCGATGAAGTGCGGCACGCCCTTGGAGGGAATCCCGATCGCATTGATCAGACTGCCCGGCCGCTCGACCACGCGCGGCAATGGATTGCCGGCGCGCAATTCGCGGGTCACCGTCTTGGTCACGAAGGCGCCGAGGCGATTGAAGTCGATTACCCTGTCAAGCCCTTCGGCAAAGGTGCCCGACGCCGGCATCACCGGATTGCGCAGCTTGAGTCCGCCGACATCGACGGACAGATCGATGGAAAACGGCTTGATCATGGCAGCGCCTCCAACAGATCGAATACCGGTCCGTCCCAACAGACCCTGCGATTGACAATCTCGCCGCCGACATTGAAGTCGCGCACGCAGCAATAACAAAGACCGATGCCACAGGCCATTTGCTGCTCCATTGCCACTTGGCCGGGAAGACCGAATTCGATGGCGAGCCGCTGCTGCACGCGCATCAGGCGGCTTGATCCGCAGGTGAAGAAAGCATCGCATTTGCCTTGCGCGATCAGGCCGCGAAGAATGCGTTCGACATTGCCTGGCCCGCTGGTCTGTTCGGAGTCGGTCACCGGCACGACTTCCGCGCCGTGTTTCTTGAACAGATCGACCGAGACCAACAACCCGGGCCGCCGTGCGCTGAAGATCGCGGTGACCTTGGTGCCGTCGGCTTTCGCCGCCTTGGCGAGCGGCGCGAGCGTCGCAAGCCCCGCACCGCGCCCCACCGCCACGATGTGCCGCCATCTGGAATCGAGCGTGAAGCCCGTGCCGAGCGGCCCCATGATGTCGAGGTGATCGCCGGGCTTGATCAAGTCCAGCCCGCGCGTTCCAGCGCCGGTGACCTTGTACAGGAACTCGACCTGGCGCGTGGCCGGGTCAGCGCCATAGAGGCTCATCGGACGCCGAAGAAACGGCTGCTCGCCGGCCGGATGCGGACAGAGCAATTGAAAAAATTGCCCTGGCTGGGCCGACGCGGCGACTTCGCTGCAATCAACGACGAGATGGCGATATTCGGCGTTGACCGCGGTGTTGGCGACAACCTTGGCGAGCTCAGCGACGATGCTGGGCTTCCAGGGTGCGTGGGGAGATGCAGGCGGCGTCACCGCCGGCTGCATCTGATGTGATGGATGATCGAGTGACATGACTCTCTCTTCACAGATCACGTGAGCTGGGCGCCGCGGCGCTCCGGTATCAGCAGCCACATGGCCAGAATGTCGAGAATATAAAGTGTCGCGAGCAGCGCGATCGCGGTTTCGAACGAATAGGCGGCCGCGATCGCACCCACGACGACCGGACCAAATCCGCCGACGCCGCGGCCGATATTGAACAGAACATTCTGGGCCGTGGCGCGCGCCGCGGTCGGAAACAGTTCGCTGATCAACGCACCGTAGCCGCCAAGCATGCCGTTGACGAAGAAGCCCATGATAGCGCCGACCACGAGCAGTTGATAGGGATCGGTCAGGCGCGAATAGATCAGCACCATGACGGCCGCACCCAGCATGTAGCTGAAGAAGGCCGGCCGCCGGCCGATGCGATCGGCGATATTGCCGAACATGAAAATGCCAAGTGCCATGCCTGCCAGCGTCACGCAGGTCCACAACGCCGACTGCGTCAGGGCAAAGCCGAAACGGGTCGACAGATAATTCGGCAGCCAGATCATCACGCCGTAATAGCCGAAGTTCTGCACTGAACAGAGGATGACCATGCCGAGGCTGAGCTTGGCCGTTTCACCGTCCTTCACCAGCAGAAGCAGCGCCGACTCCTTCGGATGGTCCTTGGATTTTGCGACGAACACTTCGGGCTCATGCAGCGAGGCCCGGATGAAATAGGCCGCGACCGCCGGAAACACGCCGAGCGCAAACATGCCGCGCCATCCGATCACGGGCAGCAGTAACGGGGTAGCAATGGCGGCGACCAGCACGCCGGTTTGCCAGCCGAGACCGACATAAGAAGAGGCACGGGCGCGTTTCGAGGCCGGCCATGCTTCGGCGACCAGCGCCATTCCGATGCCAAATTCGCCGCCAAGGCCGACGCCGGCCAGCGTCCGGTAGATTAGGAGATCCCAATAACCTTGCGCAAACGCGCAAAGACCGGTGAATACCGCAAACACGACAATCGTCCAGGTCAGAATACGCACACGCCCGAGGCGATCCGACAGCATGCCGAAGCCGATGCCGCCGAGCACCGCGCCGATCAGGGTTGCCGTCACCAACGAGGCCGATTGCGCCTGCGAAAAATGGAGATCGCTTGCGATCGTCCGCAGCATGAAACCGAGAATAAGAAGATCGAATCCGTCCATCGCATAGCCGAGCGCGGAACCCGCCAACGCCTTCCACGCGTTGCGGTCGACGGTGGTCGACACGCTCTCGATGCTGTCTGCCGTAATGCTCATTTTGACACCCCTCCTCGTTTGAAATCCCCAGTAAAAGGAAGATGTCACAATCTCGTATCATTTACAATATTAATCTCAGAAATTATACAAACCAAACGTAAAGCATTATAAATACTTAATGTTTAACCCTATAACTGAGTGGACTTGGCGCTGTAAAACGACACGAATCGTAGTCGTGTCTCAAAAATCATTTCTGCCGGGGCGGCCTTTCAAGCCTTTCGTCCGGCGGCGCGATTTCCGTCACCAGATCGCGGATGAGAGCCTTTTTCGGCAACGGCGCGAGCGCCGTCGTTCCTTCTTTCAGGCGTGCCGTGCAGGCATAGTCGACCTCGCCGTCAATTAGCATCATGCATTCCTTGCAGGCATTGGCGTTGATGCAGGAGAAGCGAAAAGCGAGCGAAGGGTCCTGGTCGCGGCGGACCATGCGCAAACCGTCGAGCACGGACTGCCCATGCTCGAACTCGATCACGAAAGTATCGACGTGCGGTGCGGCTTCCGGCAGGCCGCGGTGAATGGCAAGCAAGGCTTTCATGCGGTGACCATCGCTTTCGCCGGCCTGATGTTCAGCGTATCGTCTGTCATCGTTACGATCTGACTGACCTCCCAACCGTCATCAAGACCGGGATGATCCTCGCGCTGATGCGCGCCACGGCTTTCAGTACGCGCGAGCGCCGGCAGCGCCACCGCCTGCGCCACCAGCAGCATGTTTCGGAGATCGAGCCAGTCGATCAGCACCGGATCGAAGCCGCCCGAGAACGACGCGAGTGGCCGTCCGCCGACATCTCGTCTGAGGTCTGCAAGCCGATCGATGGCGATACGAAGTTTGTCAGCGGTGCGGAACGGCCCGACATTGTCCGACATCAGCGCTTGCAGCGAGGCAATGCCGGCGGCGATGTTCGGCGCATCGCGTCGCTCAGTGCCGCGCAGAAAATCGATGGCAGGACCCGCCACGTCGGGCGATGGCATTGACCGTCGCATCGCGCACAATGCGGCATGGTGGCCGGCGCGGGCGCCGAAGACGAAGCTCTCGGTGATGGCGTTGCCTGAAAGACGATTGGCGCCGTTGGCTCCTCCGATCGCCTCGCCGCAGGCGAACAGCCCCGCGATTCCACTCTCGAGGGTGTCGTTCACGCGGATTCCGCCCATGTGATAATGCGCGATCGGCGCCACCTCGATCGGCTGGCGCGCGAGATCGATGCCGTTGGCGGCAAGCCGGTCGACCACGGGCCCGAATGCGCGCCGTATCTCCTCCGGCGGCACATGCTGGAAACTAAGATAGGCGCCGCCCGCCGGACTGCCGCGCCCGGCCTCGACTTCCTTCGAGATCGCGTACGTCGCAAGATCGCGCGTCAGCACGTAGCGGCCGTCGCTGCGCGCGTCGCGCGTGGCATAGTCAGCTTCGAACTCGCGCATCTCGGCGTTCAAGAGTTTGCCGCCGAGCTTGTAACGGAAGGGATCCCACATGATGGGGTCCATGCCGACCAGCCGCGGCGCCAGATGACCGATCGGAAAGAACTGCACGAACTCCATATCGATCAGTTCGGCCCCGGCGCGAAGCGCGAGCGCATAGCCGTCACCGCCCATATTGAGCGAAGCGCTGTTACGCCGATAGAGCCGCGTGAGCCCGCCGGTTGCAATCACAACCGCCTTCGCCGCTATCGCCACAATGCGGCCGCTTGCGATATGCAGCGCTGTGGCCCCATGGGCTTCGCCGTCCCGCACGGTGATATCCGTAATCAACAGGTCGCCGATCCGGCGAATACCGTCAGCATCATTCAGCCGCGTGCGAAGGGTTTTCGATACCGCCGGCCCTGTCGACAAAAAATCCACATAGACGCAGCGCGGCCGGTCATGACCGGGAGCCTGAACCTGCTTGATGTGACCGTCCTCGCGGGCCCAACCGACCTTCCAGCCGTCCATCTCGCGGATGCGCCGGGGGCCATCTTCGCAAAGAATGGCTGCGAGCTTCTCGTCGCAGAGGCCGCGCCCTGCCGCCAGCGTGTCGGCGAGATGATGCTCCCAATGATCCGGCGTTTGTTCGCCGAGGGCGGCTGCGACCGTCATCTGCGCCATGACCGTAGCGCCGCCACGGCCGATCAGGCTGCGGTCGGCCAGGATCACACTCACGCCGCTACGTGCGGCTTCCAGCGCGGCATACATCCCCGCCCCGCCGGCACCAATCACGAGAACATCGGTCTTGAGAGGCGTCATCATTTCCGGCGGCACATCAATCCCTTTTTTACACAGCATTTTCAAAGCACAGCGAGAGCCAGCTCATGTGATAAAATGCTTCAAAATAAAAGCATAGATCGCGGCCGCTTGGCGAATACAAAAGAGACTGCCCAATGGGCAGCCTCTCCGAACTCCAATTCGGTTTTAGCCGTGAACCCTTACCACGCTGTCCAGCTATCGCCCTTCCAGTAACCGCGGCCTTCGTGTTCGCGGAAGGTTACTCGCGGACCGGGGCGCCAGTCGTCTTCATGGACCACGACCCAGGCACCGGCCGGATAATCGAACCGTTCATGGGCGTGCCGGCACACATTGCCTTGACAGACGATCGCAGCCGATGCTGGACAGCGCGAGCAGTCCCGCGCCCACAGCCGTTCCGAGCCACCTCCTACCGATAAATGTCATCCCATCTTCTCCTTTTGAAGGGCATAACCCCGCGCCCTCCCGGCAACTCAAACCGGTCGAGATCGTTCCGATGGAACCCGGATCGGGCAGATGCTCATTTCCCCGGCGGAAATGCCGCAATCATGTCGAGTTCGATGCGAACGCCGGGCGTCGAGAGTTGATTGATGCAGATCGTCGTGCCGGCCGGCGTCCACGTTCCGAAATATTTCTTGAGCACGACGACCGGCGCGCCGTTAGCCATTTGAAAGAGACTGCAGCTTAAATGCCGGCTTCATGACTGCGCACCGGGAGTTCCTGAGACGAGCGTGCTAGCCGATGCCGATACGGCAATTCAGGATTTTGGTTTCGGCCGGCGCCAGTTTCATGATGCCCGGCTTGTCTGAAAACTCACCGTCGAAGTCCGATGGCGAGGCAAACCCGCGCCAGGGTTCAATGCAGATGAACGGCGCGCCCTCGGGCTTCGACCAAATTCCAAGCTCCTGAAAACCTTCCCAGTCGATGTTGATCGCTGGACCGCGATCGGCGGCGTAGCGGACGCTGTGGCTGGCGGGTCGGTCCAGAATGACCGCGTCATCCGCGAAAAGCTGTTCTGAAAGAGCAAGGAATTTGCCTTGAACAGGCGTGGGCTCGGGCTTCTCGCGCAGCAAGCCGTCCTTTAAACGGCGAATAGGCTCAAGCTCCTCGTGAGCGAAACGGATGCTGTAGGCTTCTTTCGGCAGGCCCGGCAGCAACGGCCAGTTAAATGCGGGATGGGCCCCGAGCGATGCCGGCAACGGCACGTCGCCCGTATTGGTGATTTTGAAACCAATATCCAGGTGAGCGCCTTCCACCGCATATGTGACCGCCAATCGGAACGCGTATGGGAAGTGCAAGCGCGTTGCCGAATTGTCGGTGAGAACCAGCGTGCAGGATTTCTCCCCACGCTCGCTCCATTTGAACTCGCGGTCCCGCGCAAAACCGTGCTGCGTCATCGGGAAAGTCTTGCCCCGATCGCGCAGTTCGTCGCTCTTGAGCCGACCGACGATTGGAAACAGGATCGGCGCGTGCCGCGGCCACGTCGGTCCCGCCTGCCACAACAACTCAAGTCCTGCGCTGTTCTTCAACGAACACAGTTCTGCACCGTCGGCCTTGATGGTCGCCGAAATCCCTTCGCTCTCGAGCGTGTGCTTCATCTTCCTGCTCGTCCTAGAGTTCGTTTAGAAAAGCATGGTCGCGTTCAAACAGGCTGGCGATATAGCGGCTTACGAGGCGCACGCGCGCCATAAATTCGATGTCCTGATGCACGGACATGAACACGTCGCGATAAACCTTCACGTCGTCTCCGAGAACCGGAATCAGCGCGGGATTAGCCTTGGCGGAAAATAACGGCAAGAGACCGATGCCGGCCCCGGCGGCGACCGCATTCTGTTGCGCGTGCATGCTGGAGGAACGGAACGCGACGTTGGTCGGCTCCAGCACATCCAGGAGCCAGTGAACGGGCTGGATGGCAACGAGATCCTCGACGTAATCGATAAAGGTGTGTGCCGCCAGATCCGCCTTGCTGGCGGGCATACCGCGGCGCGACAGATAGAGCGAGCTCGCGTAGAGAGCGAGGCGGAATGAACCCACTTTTTTGACGACGAGTTGTTGACCCGAAGGATGGACGAAGCTGAGGAAAATATCCGCTTCCCGCTTTGTCAGGCTGATGAGGTGCCGCTCCGTCACGAGTTCGACCAGGATGCCGCTATTTCGCTCGGCAAGTTCGGCAAACCGCTCGGCCAGGAAGAATGCCCCGATGCCCTCCATAGTCGCGACCCGGACGCGACCCGTGGCCGTCGTGGTGTCCGACCCGAGCGTCTGCGGCACCGAGAATGCCTCTTGCTCGATCCGTTCGGCGATCGCAAACAACCGATGGCCATGCTCGGTCAGGACAAAACCGTCAGGCTTACGGTCGAACAATTTTACGGAAAGGCTTTTCTCCAATTCGGAAATTCGCCGGCTGACGGTCGTGTGGTCGACCTTCAACCGGCGTGCAGCCGGGGCCAGCCGGCTCTGCCGGGCCAGTTCCAGGAAATAGACAAGATCGTTCCAGTCGAACACGAGGCGCCAAATATCCGAGCAATCGGTTTCGGCGCTGCAAGTGCGCGCCTCGTGCCATTCTGGGGGAAGGACGTTACGAATGCCAGCCCTCCGACGTCTGGCTTGAGCACGGAGGCGCAGCCAATTAAGCGATCGGTGTCCCCATCGGCTAAGCGGTTGGATTACGACGCGAGACTGCCTCCGTTGCGTAGAGAGGCTGCTTCGCCCGGCTCCGTCCACTCCGGCGATGCCACCTCAGGGGCGGCCAGCGTATCCACGAACGTTGCCGGCGTCAGGCGCTTGCGGTTGACCTTGAGGTCGAAAACATCGAAGCGATTGTAATAGCCGACGACATCGTGGAATTGCTTCGGCTCGATGCAGCGGCGAAGGTCACACTCCGCATAGGCGATGCCTTCCTGGTCCTGAAGCGTGTCGCCGAAAACCTCACCGGTCGGATCGACAAAGAAGCTCGCAGCACGTTGCGTGCCGTCGATCACGTCGGCGACAGACTTGTCGCGCGCGATCAGCAATTCCCGCATGGCGGCGTCGAGAAATCCGGCCGTCACAATTCCAAAGGCCTTCGCTTCGAAGGAATGCGCGCTCGCCCGGATACGGTTGGCCGCCACGTTGTTGAAATTGCCGCCGCCGCTCGGCCGGCGCGTCGGCCAGATCGGCGGCCAGCTCGAGATGTGAATCTGCTCGCCTTGCGCCATCAGGGCATAACGCGCCAGCGGATTGGTGTTTTCTCCGCATATCAGATTGCCGACACGGCCGACCGGCGTTTCGGCCACGCGCAGTCCAGCGCCGTCACCGGCCGCCCAGATCAGCTTCTCATAAAACGTCGGAACCAGCTTTCGGTGGTGGTTGAGGATTTCGCCATCTGCTCCGATCAGGATATTGCTGTTCCAGATCAATCCCACGCTGTGCGGAGAACTCTCGCTGATGCCCATGGAGATTGTGACGCCGAGCGACCTTGCCTCGCGCCGAAGGGCTGCGATTTCCGATCCGGCCGGTGAGACCGATTGCTCCGCCATCCGCTCGAACAGATCATGGTTGTCGATCGGCGCCCAGAGCGCGGCCCAGACCGGAAACGCCGGAATGTAGGTTTCCGGAAACGCGATCAATTGCGCACCGGCGCGAGCTGCCTCGCGAATGATGGACACGGCCTTGGCCGTCGTCGCGGCGCGGTCGAGAAAGATGGGCGCCGCATGGACCGCGGCAAGCTTGACGAGTGACGTCATGATTGGAATCTTTCCTGGTACGCGTGCGGCATGTCGGTTGGATCGATCACAGCCGCTCTCCCTCGTTAAGCGCAACACGGCGTTTGTCGCTGGCATGCTTCATCCGTGATACTCCCGGGCGGTTTCCGCCGGCCGGACTTCGCCGCGTTCGATGATGTAGGCATCATCGACCAGATGGCGGGTATGCACGGCGTCGGATTCACTGATCAGCACGCTGAACGATCCTGACTTGCGAAGCTTGGAAAGGATTTCCGCGATGCGCTGGGCCAGCGCCGGAGCCACGCCTTCGAACGGTT
Organism: uncultured Alphaproteobacteria bacterium; assembly: GCA_963770515.1. Taxonomy (GTDB): domain Bacteria; phylum Pseudomonadota; class Alphaproteobacteria; order Rhizobiales; family Xanthobacteraceae; genus Bradyrhizobium. The sequence continues at coordinate 261,297 of CAVYPW010000008.1, read as the reverse complement.
CGTCAAGCAGCAGCAATTTGTGCGCGACCATCAGGGCGCGCGCGAGCGCAACCAGTTTTTGCTGGCCGCCGCTCAGTTCCGCGGCCCGACGCCCGGCAAATGGAACGATCTCCGGGATGAGCGAATAGCACCATGCGAGCCTGGCTTGCGGGTCGGAAACCGAATTGGCCCAGACCGGCAGCAGAATGTTCTGCTCGACCGTCCATCCCCCGATCAGCCGCCTGTCCTCGGGCATGTAACCCACGCCTCGATGAGCATGGTCGGAAGGGCTCGCCTTCGTCGTCACCCGCTCGTCGATCCTGATTTCTCCTGACCATCGCGGGATCAGGTTCATGACCGACCGCAGCAGCGTGGTTTTTCCTGCCCCGTTACGACCAATCAATGCAACGAATGAATTTGGCTGCACGTTCAGCGATACATTACGAAGAATATCCGCGCCCGCGATCCGGACACCGATCCCCTCAAGCCGAAGCATAACGCCCTCCCGCACTCGGCGATGGCTCAGCGACAACGCCTGTGATGAAGCGCACGACGTCGGTATCGGCGAACACATCGGCCGCGTCGCCGTCGGCGATGATCCGCCCCTCGTAAAGAGCGATCACCCGCGATGCATATTCGCGCACGACCTGCATATCGTGTTCAATGAAGATGACGGTGGTCAAGCGTTCGCGAAAGCGGCCGATCAAACGGGAAACGAGAGCGTCTTTCTCTTCGGCGCTGACGCCGCTGGTGGGCTCGTCCAGCAACACCAGATCCGGGCTGGCGCACGTCGCCATCGCGATATCGAGAAGCTTTCGGACGCCCTGCGGAACCTTCAGGACGACCGCATCGGCGTGTTCGGCGATACCGTATTCGTTTAGAATGTACCGGGCCCGATCGGTCAGGCCGCGATCGGAAAACCGCTGCAACAGCGACCGGTGCGGTTCTGCCAGCAGCGACAGCGCGATCATCATGTTCTCGCACACGGTATTGCTGCCGAACAGTTGCGGGACCTGGAACGAGCGCGCGATGCCGCGGCGCGCCAGGACGCGCGGAGGCACCCCAGTCACGTCAACCCCACGAAACCAGACACGGCCTTCGGTCGGTGTGAGATAGCCCGACATGATATTGAAGAGGGTGGTCTTGCCGGCGCCATTCGCGCCGATGATACCGATCACCTCGCTCTCGCGAACGGAAAGATCAACGCCCCTGGTGGCGACAAAGTCGCCGAACCTGCACTGAACTCCGATACATTGCAGCAGGTCGTTCATGACGACACCCCCTGCACCATGGAGATCGACCGCGACGTCATTCGCTTGCGGATCGCGAGCCCTGACAGCACGATCAGATGATCGAGACCTGCCGGCAGAAACAGAACGATCGCCAGCATCATCCCGCCGAACACCGATTGCCATTGGTCCGGAAACCACGCCGAGGCGTAGCTGCGCAGCATTTCGAGCAAGAAGGCGCCGAACACCGGACTGAGAACGCTCGCCTGACCGCTGAGGAGAACGACAAAGATGAAATCCCCGGCGGTGGTCCAATAGGCAAACTGCGGATCGACGTGACGGGCCGACAAGCCGGCCAGTGCACCGCCTGCGCCGGCAAGTACGCCGGCGATCCCGTAGGCAACCCAGACAATCCGATGCACGGAAAATCCGAGATACTCGACGCGGATCTCATTGTCCGCAACCGCACCAATGAGCCTGCCAAATCGGGAGCGAAGGAAGACGTGGGTAGCGATGCCGAATGCCGTCCAGACCCAGATACAGAACACGAAGCCGGTCCATTGCGCATCGACGCCGCGCGGCCGATAGCCGAAATAGGACATCAGCCCGATGTTCAAGCCGTCGCTGCCGCCGAACAGGCGTACTTTGGTGGCGATGCCGAACATCACCATCGAGACCGCCAGCGTCAGCATCGAGAAAAAGATGCCGCGATACGTTGCAAGAAGGAAACCGAGAACGACCGCGGCCAGCCCAGCCGCTACCGCGGCCGCGACAACGACCGCGAATGCGTCGGTCACGCCGCCAACCTTGCCGAGCAAAGCGACGATATAACCGCCGATAAAGTAAAAAAGGCTCTGGCCGAACGAGAGCAGCCCGGCCCGCAGCAGGATCATCACCCCCACGGATGCCAGCGCCGTCGAAGCGGAAAGTTGCCCCAGAAAGCGAATCCAGTTCGGAATGGTCGAGGCCGACAGGGTTACGACGAGAGCGATGGCGAGCATCGCTAGGATCGTCCAATCGATCCGCCGGCCGCTCATATCCGGCGCGCCTCCGCTGGAGCCAGCAGTCCGTAAGGTCGGAAGGCCAGCACACCGGCCATCACGAAATAGACCGCAAAAATCTCGAGCTCAGGCGCCAGATGAGCGGTCACCGAGTGCGCCAGGCCGATAATGATCGCGCCAAGCAACGCGCCTGCGATGCTGCCGAGCCCTCCGACCACGACGACCGCAAAGGCGATGACGATCACCTCGACGCCCATGCCGGGACTGACTGCAATTTTCGGCGCCGTCAGGGCGCCCGCCAGGCAACCGAGAACCGCGCCGACGATAAACGTGCCGGTCTTGATACGTCCGACATGAATGCCCATGGCCGCGCTGATTTCGCTATCGAACACCACCGCGGTCACGCACCGGCCGATGCGCGTTCGCTCGAGCGTGTACCAGACGGCCAGCGCCAGCAGCAGCGAAATGCCGATCAGCCCGACGTCATAGAGCGGATATTGCAGACCTCCGATCGTGATCCGGCCAAGGCCGTCGCGCGGCTGCGAGGCATAGAGCGACTGGCCGGCCGAGACCATCCTGGTCAAATCGTCCAGTATCAGGAACAAGGCGTAAGTGGCGATCAGCACCAGCGCCTCAGGATATCCGTAAAGCCGTTTGAGGACGGAGCGCTCGATCAATAGCCCGATCAACGCTCCCATCAGGCTCGCGGCAACGATCGCCGCAACCAGTTGCAAAGCGATGCCCCAACCGAGCGCGGCCGACGCGCCGATCGCAAAGACCCCCGCATAGGCTCCCACCGAATAGAAGGCGCCGTGCGCTATGTTAAGCAAACGCAGGACGCCGAAAACCAGCGTCAGGCCGACGGCGACCAGGAACAGCCAAGCGGCGAACGAGGCTGCGTCCACGATGATGGCGCTCAGCGTCGTCACCAGACTTCTCTGGATGGCAACATCATCGCCGGTTCGCCGTGCGGTCCATCGCCTTTCAATCCAAACACTGGGTTCAATCCGAGCACTTGGCTCCCTTGAAGCCCGATTTGATCCAGTCGACCGCGCGCACTCCGTCCGGCGGATTCACGCATGCGGCCGGGTATATCTTGATGTCGGAGACGATCGCTTCGTTCTTGGCTTTGTCCCAGCCGGAATAGACGCCGTAGGCCGTGGCCTGGATCGCCTGGTGGCCGTTGTTGTTCGCCATGATGACCGGAAAGCCGCTCGCGGTTTCAAACGTCAGGCCTTTCAGCGCCGCGATCACGGCTTCCGTCTTCTGCTTGCCCGCAGCACCACCCGCAGCCTTTTCGTAAGCCGCCTTGATGCCGAAGATGCCCTGCGCCGCTGCATACGCTCCGAACGGAGGCACCCGGCCGTAGGTCTTGACGTATTCAGCCTTGAACCAGTCGGACAACGCTGTCTTTCGCGCGAAGTAGCCGTGAGGACCGCGCGCACCGAAGATCGATCCGACAATCGTCTTCTCGCCGAGATCGTCGATGATTCCGGTGCCCATCGTCAGGACGAATTTGGACTTCTCGGGAAGTCCACGGGTCGAGGATTGCAATGCGAAGGCATCGGCATCGCCACCCCAGAAACTGGAGAAAAGCGCATCCGCTGGATTGCTCAATAACGTGCTGATCTCGGCGCCATAGTCGCTGGTGCCGAGCCTGGTGAACGAGGCCGTGGAAAACTGAATGTCGGGCTTCAGCGCCGACATCGCCGCCTTGAATTCGGTCCAGCTGTCCTGGCCCCACGAATAGTCCTGGTTGATGCCCGACACCGATTTCACGTTCGGCATTTTCTCGAGAAGATATTTGGCCGCGGCCACCTGATCCATCGTGCCGGTCGGCGCGGTGCGTACCGAATATTCGGGTGCGGTCACGATGTCTTCGAACAATTGCGGATTGCCGCAATGAAAGAAGTCGGTCAGCATCCGCAGTTCCTCGGCAACCGGTGCGATCGCATTGCAATCGCCGCTCGAATTGTAGCCGATCACCAGGTCGACCTGCTCGCGTTCGACGAGACGGCGATATTCCGCGAGCTGCTTTTGCGCCCCGCCCGCCTCGTCGACGAATACCGGCTCGATCTGCAAACCGTTGATGCCCGGCTTGTCGTAAGGAGCCGGAACCTTGCCGGCGTTGAGCGCCTCGACGACCAACTTGGCTCCGTCGCGGGCATGCGACCCGTAGGCCGCGCCAGGTCCCGACAGAAAGAAGACGAAACCGATTTTCAGTTTTTTCTGCGCGGCCGCCGGCTGAAGCAACGCGCCGGTACCAGCCAGTAAGGCTGCAAGCGCAACCGCTCGACGAAAACTAACTTTCATCGTTACCCCCAATGTCGACAATCTCTGTTTGTCTGAGCGAACTCTGCTTTTCTGAGCGAAATCCATGCCAGGCGCTGGACACTCAGCGCAATCGCTCGGCATCGAACCACGAGAGCAGGCCCGTCTCCGGATGGCAGTTCAGGTATTCAAACCTGTGCCCGCCTTCCGGCAGCACATAGACCTCGTGCCAGGTCCGCAGCTGATTGGCGGCGCCGTAATGCCGGTAACGCCGGATCGCCGCCGAAAAGATCGCGGCGTGGCTGGCGTGATTTTCCGACCAGTTCTCCAGATGCGCCAGCGAGAGAAAATAGGCATGGGCATATTCGTCAGGCTCGAGATTGCCCTTGATGTCGCTGCTGCGCTGCCAGCGCATCGATGCGCACCCGCTCGGCAGCGGGTTCCGCTCCAGGTAGTCCATGCCGGCGCTGACCGGACCACGCAACTGGTCGTCGTAGTTGGCGTGCTGTTCTTCGTCCATGAATCCCCAGCTCGATCCACCGCGGATGATGGCGAGATTTTTCGGCGGCTGAACGGCCCAGTGCTCGCCGAAGCCCTTTCGGCCCGGTTGCGGATGCAGCGCCAACACATGCGGCGATTCAAGTTTGTCACTCGCTGCGGCGATCAGCCGGTCGCGCATCGCGCCATAATATCCGCAATAAGGCGTCGGGTAGAGGGCGACATCGCCGCTGACTGAAACGCCGATCGGAAAGTCGAGCCAGAACAGGCTCTCCTGCCGCTCGCGAGGAACACGCAGAATTTCTCGCCAACTCCCGAAAGTGCCTGCCAGCCGGTCCGGATCCTGCCACCACGCTTCAGCGGCCTGGTCGCGCGTCCATCGGTCAAACCGGTCCTCGTCGACCCAGTAGGCGGATATGATGTGCGTGGAGGTGCCATAAAGCGTGCGGGATCGCGCATGCTGGTGGCAGTGCGGACCATCGGGATGGCTGGCGAGGAATTGCTCGCTCCACTTCAATAGCGGATGGTCGTTCAAAGCGGATTTGTTGGGGGCTTCGGCGCCAAACACAGCCATCCGGAACTGCGGCTGGCCCGGGGGCACTTGAAAGGACCACCGTTGCACCGCCGGCTGGAAATTCGGCGGCCTGCGAAGCGGCGTCACGCGTTCCGCCGGACTGAAAGCTTCCGCCGGAGCCTCCTGCAAAACCCGGGCGACAGGAGTCCGCGGGCGCCAATGGTCAGCAACATCGGGAGCCAACATCCTTGACCCTCCTTCCTGAAATACCACCGGCACATCAAAGTTATGCACGGTGATACCCTGTTGTCTGCAACAAAATCCCGCACAGCGTTGTGCGTAATTGCAGGAAGCCTCGCTAAGCCGTTCGCCGGACGATCAATCCGTCGGGCGATCCTCGCTTCATGCCTGTTCGGCGGACAGGCCGAGGCGATCCCGGAGCGTCCCTGCCTCGTATTCGGTCCGGAATAATTTCTTGGCCTGCAGGATCAGCACGACCTCCGCGACGAAATCCTCAAACGTATCCGGCAGGAATGCGGGAGAAACGACGAAGCCGTCGGCAGCGCCCGACGTCACGAGCCGCGCATGCTCAAAAGAGGAGCCCGACGCCTTCAGGACTGAAGGCGCCGGGCCAGTTTATTGGGAGGAAACGAGGAGGGACAGTCGGCCCGACCCCGCATTGCCGGGATCGCAGCGCCGGGCCGTGTCCTAGCCCCACAAAAGGCCATGCAAATGCCGAGCCACTGAGCACGGGGCGAACAACCGCACCTGCGGCGCTAATTTGCCGGAGTTTTAGCTCCTGGCTTCGACTTGGCAGCTGTTTTGGCTGCCGTCTTGGGGGCGTCTGTGCTGCGGGCGCCGCCCCACGGATCTGCTGGCGGCTGGTCCGGAATATTTCCCAGCGATTTCTGGTAGGCGCGATCGGCCGCCTTCTCCTCTTCAATTTGCTTTTGCGTCTTGGGTGGCGGTCCCGGCGCCGGCTGTGGCGTCTTTTGTTGCGCGTAGGCGGGCCACGCCAATGCGACGATCATCGCCAGAGCCAACAAAATTCTCATAACGCCAATGCCCCTGCTGTTTCCAAGACTACTTTTTCAAGACTATCAGATGCTTTCGCCATTCGGCTTTGGCGTCAAGACGAGGATTCGAAACCTCGCGCCCGAGACCGATTTCGGCTCTAGCCCGATTTAATTCATCGCGGAGAGCAGACACCGACTGATCGGAGTTGCTCATGTTGGCCCTCGCAAATTCCGCAGACCAATGTCGTTGCCCTGCACCCCAAGGCGCAAGCCAAGCGTCTATCGGATTGTCGGGCAAAATGCTCAAGATCAGCCTGCAACGAAGGTCGCCGCGCCGATGCTCCCTTCCGGTTCTATGTCGGAGGTTAGGATTGGTAGCGGGGGGGTGTTTCATCCGTTCCCCCCACTCCCGCTTATTTACGTCATTACACGGGCGCGGACAGCCGCTTAAGGCGTTCAAGGGATCAGTGTGATCCCTTGAAAACCGGAAAATCCAGTAACTTCAAGAGGCGAACTTCAAGAATCCAAAATTTCGGGTGCTGTCCGCATTTGACCCCGGTGTCCTGATTTAAAGTTAGCAGCGTCGTAATTCGGGTGGTCAGGCCGGACGTAACAACCTATAATTGCGATAAATACATAATAGGGAGTCACGCTCATGCGAACAGCAGTCACGGCTCTTTCAATTATAGTGCTCACATTGGGCTCCGCCACCGCAGGCAATTTCGACGTACAGGGCGGCAATGGGACATACAATCCGCCGCCACAAGCACCGCCGCCTACAATGCCGAAGTACGTTCCGCCCCAGCCTGCACAACGACCAACCACGCAACAATTGTACAACAGCTCCAAACAAGGTGGCACCGGCCATTACGACGTAAACCAAAGTCAGCAACATTAAATAAGCGACGATACTTAGGGGCCGCCTCAATTGGCGGCCTCTTTCATCTTGGTAAACTCGCCACGTTCGCAAACAGCCATCTATCGTTCCGATCAGGCTGTGAACCCAGTGATGCGGAAGACCGTGCGCGGTATGTCCTCGACGACGACCTCCTCCGTGCCGCGTTTGTAGGCCCAGGTCTGCCCGACGAGGCGGTCGCCCTGCGTGTCGTCGTATTTCAGGCCCGGGGCAAGGTTCACGCTGTGGGCTTGGTTGAGGTGGTCCTCGATCTCGGGGTAAGAGCCGGCGATCATTGGACTGCCGAGCGGAACACGGTGCCCGGATCCCTTCTCGACGGCGTCCCACGCGATGTAGCCCTCCCGATTCACCTCTTCGACTTTGAACTCGTGCTTCGCCATGTTGGCATCCCTTCAATTTATCAGACCGTTTCTTTTTTAATATGTGACAATGTTCTTGATCGCACATGACCCTAGCCTTTCGCTTGCGGCCGGCAAGAGCGGGCCGCCCCAACGGTTCGACAGGATTCTGCACCTGAAATTGGGCCCAACGATCCCAAAGAGTTAGCCCGAGCAGATATTAGTGCGAATTGCCGCGCATGTCGCGGTTTGCACTTTTCGGAAGTGCGGCAGTTGATCCATGTCTGTTATGCGCAGAGAACCGGGCATCACTGGGTCCTAGGACGACTCGCGGTAGATCATCTATCCCCACCCACGACACCTAGCGGCTTCTCGGAACCGCAAATCGGCGGGATCATGGGGGATGAGCAAGACGCGGGACTACCTGTTCGGCACCACGATCCGAATGTCGGCGGAACGTGCCAAGCATGTTCGCAAGGAAGCTGATCAGCTCGCCTGCATCGCGTGGAATAACCGCATGCTCGGCTACAAGGGCCCGGCACAACCTTCCCCGACGATCGGCGACGCGCTCAACGCGGGCTATGGATACCTTGAGGTGCGATGCCTGGGCTGCGATACTCATCAAACCGTCGCGCTCGACATCGTCCGCCGTCCGAAGCACACGCCGGTCCACGAGCTGGAGCGCTACCTGCGCTGCAAGGATTGCTCGCAGGTTCGGCGCTATCCGTACAAACGTAGTCATCTGGTGGCGTTGAGACAGACGAGGATTTCCACGAGCGAGCCGCCATCGGTCTGGTGGCCGGGAGAGAGATAAATTCATCCCGTGAGAAGGGCGCGTCGATAAAAAGGGAAACCGATTGAGCGAACTGCTGCTACTCTCCCAAAGCCTTTACCAGAGAAAATCGACGGCACAAGTGGTCGCCTATCGGCACGTCGCCGACGGTTACCTCGAAAATTTCTGCCACGAGAATGCCGCCGATTATGCCTCCAAAAATTCCGGCTGGAAGGTTGTGTATGGCTGGCTGATCTTCGATTTCGAGGCCGACACGCAGGGCCTGCTGACAGTCGTGCGCTTCAATCCGCATTCCATCGTGGAGAATCAAGGCGGCGAACGTGTCGACGTGACGCCGAGCCGAGCGTCGCGTCGCTACCCGTTTCTGGACCACGTAGGGACCCCCTCAGATTTTGCTCGGATCGTCGAAAGCAACCGGATCTCTGTGATCGAGTACGATCCGCGCAACGATATCTGCCGTGTGATATAACCGCAGATATGGGTGGCTCGGTGCAATTCCTGCTCGGTGTGCTCCTCACGGTAGCTGCAGCGTCCGTCGTTGCGATTTTCTACCGCGGGGACAACAGTCAGCTTTGGGATATTTTGAAGCTTGCTATTCAGGGGTTCGGCGCAATCGCGATTGCGCGCCTCACGGTGGTCTGGGCTGTCGATAATTTTAAATCTCAAAAAAGATGGGAGCGCGACGCATCAACCTATGCGGCAACCGTTGCGGCGCTGCGGGAAATGAAACGAGTAGTGGATATTCTATGAGGCCAAGAAGTTGATGCTAAGCCCTACACTGAAAAGTATCTTGAAGAAGCCAATGAGCGCTCTGCGGTCGCGAAGAAAAAATTTGAGGAATGCGCCGCGTCGATTTTTCTTCCTAGTGAAATCTCGTCAATCATTCTCAAGTTGGAATCCGACCTCGCCAACCGCGACCTCGATTCATACGTCGAATATTTAGATTCCGAAGACGTGCTGCTCTCCGAGGCTATCAAACAGCTCGAGTTAAAGAAGCATTTGCTTTGAGGTCCTATGTGTAATCTCTATTATGCCGACCTCCGGATTATGCCGACCTCGGCCCAGAACTGTCTCCAGCTTGCGGTGATCGCTGCGTCTGAGTTGGCATAATCCGATTGGTCCCGGCAGGCGTGTAGTCTCCCTCTTGCTAGTTGAAGGGAGGCTTTTACGTCGATTGATCTGTCACGAGTTAAGGTTTCGGGTCCGAACGCGCACTGGCCGCGACAGCTCCAGCGTTAGCCACTCCCGGTCGTTTTCGACCGAACGACAAGCCTCTCGCATTTCTGGAGGCACTGTGATTATGCCGACTCCATCGCAGCGATCGCCACCGCCAGAGCCCGTTTTGAGTCAATGGTCGGCATAATCCAGAGGTCGGCATAATAGAGATTATGCCGATGTCGGCATAACCTCTATTCGATCACCACCAACCAAGCCGCGATCGTTGCGCTGTTCCGCATCGTCAATCGGTACGTGGGCAACCTCGCGCCGATGCCGGGCGTCTTTCCGGACTACCCCGCGCCCGTGATCCGCAACACCGACAGCGGCACCGAGCTTGCAATGATGCGCTGGGGAATGCCGCCTCCGCCGCGCATTCCTAGTCCGCCCGTGACCAATATCCGCAACACCTCATCGCCCCACTGGCGCGGCTGGCTCAAGCCGGAGAACCGTTGCCTCGTCCCATTCAACAGCTTCGCCGAGTACGCGCCGGAGCCGAACCCAGAGACGAAGAAGAAGGACGTCGTTTGGTTCGCGCTCGACGATGATCGCCCCCTCACAGCCTTCGCGGGCATCTGGACGACGTTCAACGGTGATCGCGGCACTAAGTCGAAGCCGTTGGCAGGGCCGCATCAGGTCTACGGCTTCCTGACCACATCGCCCAACGCCGTGGTCGAGCCGATCCACCCCAAGGCCATGCCGGTGATCCTGACGACGGACGAGGAGCGCGAGGTGTGGATGCGCGCGCCGTGGGACGAGGCGAAGGCGCTGCAGCGGCCGTTGTCAGATGATGCGCTACAGATCGTCAGACGTGGCGCGGACAAGGAGGATGTCGCAAGCGCACAATGCTAGAAGAACCATAACCACATGCCAGCGCTCCATCTCAATCGACCTCGGAGCGCCTGCATCCGCAAGAAAATCGTTGATCTAACCGTTCGCAACGCATCGGAGGTTGACAGCCGGGCCGTTTTTCACTCAATTTGCGGTAGCAAAGGGGGGACGATGGCAATCGCCGCGAGGTCGGTTTCTGCGGACAGCGCAAAGCTGGATCGCCTTGTCCATTTCGAGGTAGCCGACCTCTTTGGGCAATACACCTACCAAATCCCCATTAACGTCGAGAAACGTGTGACGGCAATTATCGCTCCGAATGGAAGCGGTAAGACCATTTGCCTTAGCATTACAGTTGCCATTTATGGAGCCTTCTGAATCCATGGGCAACCATGATTTGGACATCGTGGACGCGGATGGCGTCGGTTGAAGAGACGCTTGCGTTATGGGCTGCGTCGCTTCGGGAGATCAAGCAACGGATGCGTCCGTTGTTTAAGCAAGAGCGTGTTGCGGAGAGTGCGGGCTTGTTCCTGGAAGGTCTGCTCGGAGATGAGCAGCGCAAGACAGGTTGGATGCGCGCGGAGGCGGCCGGCGATCCCGGCCCGTGGCGGCAGCAGGCGATCCTGGGTCGCAGGGATTGGGACGCTGATGCTCTGCGCGATATCGTAGGCGACTATGTTATCGAGCATTTGGCCGATGACGATGCGGTGCTGGTGATCGACGAGACCGGCTTTCTCAAGCAGGGCAAAGCGTCGTGCGGAGTGGCGCGGCAATACACTGGTTCGGCAGGCAAGATTACGAACTGCCAGATCGGCGTTTTCGCTACCTATGTTTCGCGTCATGGTCATGCGTTCATCGATCGCGCGTTATATCTTCCGAAGGAATGGACCGACGATCCAGACCGTCTGGAAGCCGCCTATGTGCCCCCCGACGTCGGTTTTTCGACCAAACCAAAGCTCGCGACGAGAATGATCGCACGCGCCATAGCCGCGTCTGTCCCATTCAAGTGGGTTGCTGGCGATACTGTCTACGGTGTTGGCGATATCGAACAGCAACTGCGCCGCGCAGGCAGAGGCTACGTGCTCGGGGTCAACAGCGCTCATGTGTTTCGATCCTGGGGCAAGCGACCGCCGGTCACCGGTACGGCCGCGGACATCGCCCGGACGCGGCGCTCATCCGACTGGAAGCGCCTGTCGGCGGGCGCCGGAACCAAAGGACCGCGGCTGCATGATTGGTGTTATCTCGAATTGGCCGATCTCGAGGCCGAAGAAACCAACAGCGCTAATCAAGGACTGTGGACGCGTGGTCTGCTGATCCGTCGTCGCATCGCCGATGGTGATCTCGCCTTCTTCACCACCTGGTGTCCAGCTGCAACATCCATCGAAACGCTGGTCGCCGTCGAAGGCCATCGGTGGGCGATCGAGGACAGTTTCGAGACCGCGAAAAACGAATTCGGCCTCGATCACAACGAGAGCCGATCCTGGCATGGCTGGCATCGTCACGTTTCCATGGCTATGCTCGCCTTCGCCATGATGGCGGCGATCCGACATCGCGCCAATCCGCCGCCGCCCAAAAAAACGAAACGTCGACCACCGGCAAAAGTCAAAGCAAAGCCACGGCGTCACTGATCCGTTGGTCTATCCAGGAAATTCGCCGCATCGCCATCAAGCTCGCGCGAAAACGGATCATGCCAGCACACATCATCGCATGGTCATTCTGGCGTAGAGCGCACCAGGCTGCCGCTCAACGCGCACACCTCAAAGCAAAACGGCAACTGTAATGTTAGGCTTATTTCTACGCTCTTTGCCAAACAGTGGTCGTTCTTCTCCGATCTCGAGTTTAGCCACGCTAAATATGTTTTTCTCTCCGGGAAAACGGTTGTCATTGACCGGGACAAAAGCGACGAAGATGATTTCTCCGGCCACCTAGGCATTCACGTTACGCTTTTCGATCCTAGCCGAGAACCAATCCAATGGCTGCCCGGCTCTCCGGATAAAAAAGCGTACCTCGCACTTTCGCCGGAAAGATATCTGCATTTTCTCACGCGACGGGGGCCGAACCAATTAGTCCACGACCAGACTGGCGAAAGCTATTCACTTTATGAAGCAATCGAGTTGTTTGGTAACTATTTGCCGCCTTCTTTCAGAGCAGTCGCCTACGGGGAAGAGCCGCCTGCGCTGAAATCTCTGATTTCAAATATTGATTGCCATCTTATCGAAACTCAGCGGCTGTTAATTTTGCGGGAAGAAAATCCTGAACCATACAGGCCGCGCGAGCAGCGATCGAGCCTCGCAATTTCAAAAAAAGCGCAAACCTTGAGATCAATCGTGGCCCGCGAACTCGCCGGCTACGCTACTTTATCGCAATCATTAGATAGAACTTTCCCACGGCGTGTCATCCAGCTATGGCAACGGGCGGTACTGGCTCCAGAGGATCTTAAATCAAGGCTCGCGGACCTAGAGGCCAAGCGCGCCAGCCTGATGGAAGCGGGTATCCTTGATTCCGAGGCCGATACGCCTGTGACGCTACCCGAAGGGCCGATCGAAGATGCCATATCTCGGGTCCTCAGCGTTTATGCAAACGACACACTCAACAAACTCAATTTTCTGTCGAAACTGCAGGCTCGAATTGAATTATTTATCGAACTTATCTCGCAGCGCTTCTCCACGAAGACGATTATAGTTTCTAAGGAAAGCGGCTTCAGCATTACCTCGCATGGGGCGAAGGTGCCACTCGATAAACTTTCTTCAGGCGAACAGCATCAATTGGTTCTTTTCTTCGAACTTTTATTCGAACTACGCGAAAACGCACTGATTCTAATCGATGAGCCAGAACTTTCACTTCACGTGGCTTGGCAGAAGAAATTTATCGCCGACCTGAATTGTATCATCGCCCTCAATCAGTTCGACGTAATTCTCGCCACGCATTCTCCCCCGCTCGTCAGTAGGTGGACGGATTTGGTCGTGGAGCTAGGCAAGGTTGACGACGAATGATCTCAATTGCCAGAGAGCTTGATGCGCACGACATTGCACAAGAAATTCGACAGGAGCGCCAAATTCACAAGGGCTCTTTTCTGCTGTTGGAAGGTGACCGCGATATCAAGCGCTTTACAAAATTTGTCGATGAATATGCTTGTTCGATCCAGAACTGTTTTGGTCGAGAGAACTTGTTAGGCGCGATTGAGATACTACTCGATGAGGGGTTCCCTGGTGTGTTAGGTCTGGCGGATGCCGACTTTGACCGTATCAATGGCGGCATTCCTGTCAGTGAATTGATTATCTTTTCGGAATCTCACGACTTCGATCTTGATGTAGCCAGGTCAGGTGTATTCGATAGGTATCTCGCTGAAGTAGGGCATGCCGACAAATGCGCCGAACTTGGCGGTCCGGTGGCAATTCGAGCCTGGCTTCTCGAGGCTTGTAAGCCGCTATCGGTTCTTCGATACGTAAGCCATTCACAAGATCTCGGCTACCGGCTTAACCGAATTCAGCACCGGGAAATCTGCAGGGACTGCTTGGTGGACGTCGATCTGTTGGTGGAGCACGTGTCGACGGGTCGGTTTTCCGAGACGGCGAGGAAGAGCCATATCAAGAGGCTAATTCAAAACCATTGCCAGCAACAATACGACGCTCACGAGATAACTAACGGCCACGATTTTCTATCGATGCTTGGCTTAGCTTTGCAAACCAAGTTAGCTGCCAGATTGCCACCACAAACTTGGGGCTCTGAAGTCGAAGTTCATTTTAGGCTAGCATTTTCGGAAGACGATTTTGTTCGAACGCCATTGTGTGCCGCTATATTACGATGGCAGGCTGACAACGAGCCTTACATAATCTTGAAAGCATCGGTCAGGATGCCATCCCGCAACTTGCTCCATTAAAGACGCAACCTCGAACGCGAATGGCCGCGCTGTTCGCGCGACCATGCCTGCTAGGCCCTGGCTGCCTTAGCCGGTGCGCTGGCTTCGTCTTCCTCGGGGATGCCGAGCGCACGACGTACGTAGTCCGGGTCTTTATCAATCAATGTAAGCAATACCCGCGCTGACATCTCCGGAATTCTACTGCCTTGTTCCCAATGCCGAACAGCAGCAACGCTAAAACCGAACTGCAACGCGAATTCGTGCTGTGTGAGAAGCAACTTTCGTCGAATACTTTTCACATCAACGCTATCTTCAATACGAACCGTTCGTTCTCGAACATTGGCCGCGTCTCCCTTTGCGTGAGCTAGAGCCTGTTCAAGACCCTTAATTATTTTGCGACCCGACATAGCCACCTCCAAAACCGACGATCTCTCAACTTCCCTACGCTCTCCTAACGACTTTCAATCGTCGAGCCATTGAAGCCTCGACGATCTGATCGACCGTTTTTCTCATCGCCTTTTTCTCGCTGGCGGTGAGGTTGATTTTCTCTCCCTTCGCGTAAACAGCCAGCAAGTACACCGGCACGTTTAGATCGCGGAAGTAATAGATGACGCGGGCTCCGCCGCGTTTGCCTTGGCCACGAGCGGGCCAACGGACCTTTCGTATACCGCCCGTCCCCGGGATAATCTCTCCCGCATCAGGATGGTTGGCTAGGAACATCACCAAATCTTCATATTCATCTTTGGTGAAAATCGCTTCGGCATCATTGGTAAACGCCTGAAGTTCCGAAATAGAAATATAGTACGAACCCGCGTTGAACATTCCTCGCTCCCACCATGAGCACTAGACCCCCCAAGTCCCGCTGCCACCACGCTGGTCGCGAAGTACTCCAATGGAGCACTACTGTCAACAAGAAATGCGCCAATGGCGTAGTTGTTCCTCGTTTTGGTTAATTTTTCCGTAAGTTGGCCCAAAATCTTACGGGCCGCCCATATGCCAGCCGTGCGGCCGCGAACCGGCCAAGAGAGTCGGCAGTTGCGGAAATGAGCCGCCCGGTGAATGCCCGAGCGACTCTTTCTCATATATCGCCGTGTGGGACGATTAATCAGGCGCAACGATCGATGATCGCGTAACCGGCCGCATCACGCCCACGCCAATGCGCGATCACTTCGCCTGTCTCGTTTTAATTTCGGGCGAAGAGCGCGAGATTTATCCTAACCAATTGTAATCGCTGGTGCCGGTTGAGAGGATTGAACTCCCGACCTTCGGTTTACAAAACCTGTGCCGGACGCTCCGGGCGTCACCGTGCTTTCGCCTTTGGAGATCGCCAATCCCAGGTTCGAGCCGAGGTACGGACGCCTTTGTTTTGAAGATGACTAGCCGTTGTTAGCCTGTTTGGGAGTCGTCCCCTTCTCTCTCGGTAACTGACAAGGTTTCTGCCAAAACCTATCCAGTTCGCACGGCCGCATTTCGGGTCAGCCACCCCGACAACGCGCGCCGATTAGACGCTCGATTCCAGAATGTCGAAGCCAACGAGCCGGTCGACCATATAGAGCAAACCGCGCTCATCCAGCATCACGTCGTTACTTTGCGGCGCGCTGCGTCCGGCCGCGGGATCCGGAATGAAAAATCCGACCTCGCGCGGCGCGGCCGGATCGGCAACATCAATGATGCGCAGGCCCGCCGAGAACCATACGGCGTAGACCAGCGTGCCGGTCATGGCCTCGTGATACTGATGCGCGCCGAAGCGGGCGCCCTCGACACGGCTGAACGGCGAGTCCAATTCGCTCACCTCGAACAGGCCAATCGGCTTGATTGCCGACAAGTCACTCACGTCAAAGGTCGCGATCCCCGCATGCAACCGCCCGCGCCGTGCATTTTCTTCGCTCGCGCTTTGCGCCTGATCTTCTTCGTCGATCGTGATCGCGATGCGTTTACCACCGATGCGCTCCGGCACCGGCATCACGGTATGTGTCGGCTCGGGAAACGGCGGATGATAATTGTAGCCGCCAAGCGTGCGCGGCTTTGCGATGTCGGCGCAGTCGACCACACGGAAGCCGCCGTGCCAGCAGCTCGCCCAGAACTCGTCGCCAAAGCGTAGCGCGTGGTGCAGCCGGTGCCGCTTGCCCGACCAGGTCGGCGTTTCACCGCCCGCGATGTGCTGCCCCGGCATCCACCAGCGCGAGACTTCTTGCGGACGCAGCGGATCGGCGATGTCGTAGGTCACCAGAATGTTGCCGATGTAGCCATCCATCTCGGTCGAGATGTAGGCATAGCGCGCATCCATCGCGAAGCGATGCACACCGATGCCGCCGGTCTTATGGTAGGCGATCAGCTTCGGCTTCGTCGGGTCCGACACGTCGTAGACCTTGAAGCCGCCGTTCTCGTAGGGCTTCGCGCGCGTGGCCTCGACCTCGCGATAGTCCGCTTCGCTGATGGCGAGCTTTGCCGCCATTTCGCTCGCGCTCGGCTCACGTCCGAGCGCTGCGACCAGCGCGGCCCGGGCGGCCGGCACCTGCTCGGCGCGACGGCCGATCTTGGTCATGTTGCGCTCGTGATTAACGATCATCACGTCGCCGACAACGCGAACCTTGTGACTGTGCGAGGACGGATCGTCGAGCGTGACGGTCGCAACCACGCGCGGATTGTAGGGGTCCGCGATGTCGACAATGGTCGTGCCGAGGTGTTCCTTGTTGGGGATGTGCCCGATGTAAGCGTGACGGCCCGCGACCGTGACCTGTCCGGCGCCCGGAATGTCGAGATGCGCGAGGCGGCGAACCTTATGCGCGAGCGCGCCGGTGTCTGTTTTCGACATTAGTTGAGCTGCCCTCCGGCCGCCTGCACGACCGCACGCCATTTCGGAATCTCGGCCTTGATATAGTCGGAAAATTCGGCGGGCGACGAACTCTGCACGTCGACCCCGAGATCGCTTAGAGCCTTGCGCGTTGCAGCATCGTTCAGCGCCGCGACGGTCGCGCGATTGAGTGCCTCGATGATGTCTTTCGGGGTACCAGCCGGCGCGACCAGGCCGTGCCACGTGGTTGCGTCGAAACCCGGAATGCCGAGTTCGGCAACAGTCGGGATATCGGGCAATATCGCGGTGCGCTTTGGCGTCGTCACGGCGAGCGGACGCACCAGCCCGCCTTTGATATCTCCGACTACGGACGCCGCGGTCGCAAACATCATCTGCACATGACCGGCAATTACATCCTGCAGCGCAGGCGCCGCGCCTTTGTAGGCGACATGCACGATGTCGACATGCGCTTGCGCCTTGAACAATTCGCCGGAGAGATGTGCGGCGGCGCCGTAACCCGAGGACGCAAAGTCGAGCTGGCCGGGCTTTGCTTTCGCGAGCGCGATCAATTCAGCCATTGTGTTGACGGGCAGCGTGGGATTGACCACCAGGATATTGGCTTGCGAGCCGATCAAGCTGATTGGCGCGAAATCCTTCTCGGCATCGTATCCAATGTTTTTGTAGAGACTCGCATTGGTGGCAAGAATGGAGTTGTTGCCCATCAGTAGCGTGTAGCCGTCGGGCGTGGCGCGGGCGACGGTTTCCGCCGCGATATTGCCGCCAGCGCCCGGCTTGTTCTCGATTACGAACGGCTGGCCGAGGAGTTCGCTGAGCTTCTTGCCGATGATGCGCGCGAGTACATCGCTCGGGCCGCCCGGCGTGAACGCGACAACCAAGTTGACCGGCCGCGTGGGATAGTCCGCAGCCGAAGCAGGCGCGAGCCACACAAATGTTGTGATGCCAATGAGGAGTGCAAAAAGGATCCGGCGCATGCCGTTCGTTAGCATGCGGAGTGAATGCCGTCAGCTTCCGAAGCAGATGTTACTGTCGTTAATTTCGCATGGTGAAAATGCGCATCCATCACGCGGGCGGAATAAATTTCTGCGTGATCGTCTGAAACGCTCGCGTGGCCTCAAGCTTCTCTAAATCCGCGGCGACGGTATTCGACATAACAACAAGTCTTCGGGGAAAGTCTCCGAAAGCCAATGGGACACTGATAAGCTTTTTGTGAAAACCTCCCAGTCACCAATTCGCCTGATCTTTCAAGCGAACGGCCCTAATAGATCTTCTAGGCCGTCAGGAAACGTATGACGGCCTAGAGTTATCGATCTTTAGAACAAATCCTTATCGAGGGTCTTCCAAAATCACGCTGGCGCGCCCCTTAAGCTGAGCGCAGCTGCGCAAGCTGATTTAGGTCGTTTTCTATTTCAAATAGATCACCTTCTAATTCAAATAGCTCGCTGCCATCCCCAATGACATTCAGGTCAGTGAACTGTTTGGCATAACCCGCCATGGGGCCTAATTCGTTAATGGTAAGCGGCGCGGCGATATTTGGAGTCTCCGCGCCGCCCGCCATCGGTCATGCCCGGTCCTGCGGCGTTTCCTGCGAGCTAGTGGGCGCATGGGTCGCCCGTTCAACAGCGAATGCCTCCTTTCCCTTTGTTGCCCAGAGCGCTCGCGCCCGTTTGCCTTGACCGCTTTGGAGCTTGTCGGCGCATCCAGAGCAGCGCGCCGAAGATCATGGCGCGATCCTCGCCGGTCAGGTCCACCACACGAGCCTTGACGACGAGGCCGCCGAGTTCGATCAGGTGCCGCGTGCGCTTGCGGCGCTCGACTTGCCATGCGCGCATATCATGCCGCGCCCTTGCTGCCTGTTGCCGGTTGCGCGCCGCCCGGTTGCGCCGAGCGCCGCCAGTGTGGCGCTCAGCTGCCGGTCGCAGTTCGCCGCGCCCGGCTCTGAAAAACGCGGCCCCGCGCCTGGCCCATGCCTCCTTCTTTCCGGCCTCTTTTGTCTCAGCTAGCACGATCAGCGCGCCGGCCAGTTCGTCGGCGTTGAGGCATCCGCCCCGTGGCGATGACCAGTTCGCCGAGCTGCTGCACCTTGCGGCTCTTGAGGTCGCGCGCCTTGTCCCCAAGTGCCTTCAGTTCGGCATCAAAGTCCCTTGGCTTGCGCATCGTCGTCTCCATTAGTGTTGATGGAGAAATGATAGTCGAGCGCCCGGCACAATGCTGTAAGGTCGTCAGGACGGCCTGAGACGGTGTAGTCCCTCCCGAGATTTTTTCGAGGGAGGGCGCGCTTATACGTCGTTCCGACGTGCGCTTCGCTGTGCACTGATCTGATCGCGATGGCGATCTATCATCTTCACGTCAAGGTCATTGGCCGCAAGTCTGGCTCCAGCGCGGTGGCGTCAGCCGCCTACCGCTCGGGCTCGCGGCTGCGCGACGAGCGGCTTGACCGCAGCCACGATTTTTCCGCCAAACGCGGCGTCGTCCATTCCGAGGTGATGCTGCCGGAAAATGCGCCGGAAGCATGGAGCGACCGCGAACGGCTCTGGAACGATGTCGAGGCGTTCGAAGTCCGCAAGGACGCCCAGCTTGCCCGCGAGGTCGAGTTCGCCATCCCACGCGAGATGACGCAGGCACAGGGCATTGAGCTCGCCCGCGACTTTGTTCGGGCCGAATTCGTCGATCGGGGCATGATCGCCGATCTCAACGTGCATTGGGACATGGCCGAGGACGGCATGCCCAAACCCCATGCCCATGTCATGCTGACCATGCGCGCGGTGGACGAGAACGGCTTTGGCCCGAAGGTGCGGGACTGGAACCGCACGGAGATGGTCGAGCGCTGGCGCGAACGCTGGGCCGAGCTCGCCAATGAGCGCCTGGCCGAACTCGACATCGACGCGCGCATCGACCATCGCAGCCTGGAAGCGCAGGGCATCGCGCTGGAGCCGCAGAGCCAGATCGGCGCGCCCGCCAAACGTATCGAGGTTGGGGCATCGAAGGCGAAGGAATCGAGGCGCCGGCCGACCGCGCCGAGATGCACCGCGAGATCGCGCGGAACAATGGCGAGCGGATCATTGCCGATCCCTCCCTTGGGCTGGACGCGATCACGCATCAGCAATCGACCTTCACGCAGCGCGACATGGCGAAGTTTGCGCATCGGCACAGCGACGGGATCGACCAGTTCAACGAGGTCATGGGCGCGATGCGCAATGCGCCCGATCTGGTCGAACTCGGCAAGGACGCTCGCGGCGAAGATCGCTTCACCACCCGCGAGATGATCGAGGCCGAACAGCGCCTGCATCGCGCCGCCGAACTGATGGCCGAACGGGAGCGCCATGAGGTGCATGACGCCGACCGCGAAGCGGCGCTGGCGCTTGCGGAAGCGCGCGGCCTTGTCCTTTCGGGCGAGCAGGCCGACGCGCTGGCGCATGTCACGGATGGGCGCGATTTGGGCGTCGTGGTCGGCCATGCCGGGACCGGCAAGAGCGCGATGCTGGGCGTGGCGCGGGAGGCCTGGGAAGCGGCAGGCTATGAGGTCCGGGGCGTGGCGCTGTCCGGCATCGCGGCGGAAAATCTCGAAAGCGGATCGGGCATTGCGTCGCGCACCATCGCCAGCATGGAGCATGGCTGGGGACAGGGCCGCGACCTGCTCACGTCGCGCGATGTGCTGGTGATCGACGAGGCGGGCATGGTCGGCACGCGCCAGTTGGAGCGCGTGCTGTCCCATGCCGCCGACGCCGGCGCCAAGGTCGTGCTGGTCGGCGATCCCCAACAACTGCAAGCCATCGAAGCCGGCGCGGCATTCCGCTCGATCCATGAGCGTCACGGCGGCGCGGAAATCGGCGAGGTGCGCCGTCAGCGGGAGGACTGGCAGCGGGACGCCACGCGCGATCTGGCGAATGGCAAAACCGGCTATGCGCTTGAAGCCTATCGCTCCCACGGCATGGTGCATGAGGCCCAAACCCGCGAGCAGGCGCGCGGCGATCTGATCGACCGCTGGGACCGCGACCGGCAGGCGTCACCGGATCGGAGCCGGATCATCCTCACCCACACCAATGACGAGGTCCGCGCGCTTAACGAGGCAGCGCGCGAGCGGATGCGGGCCGCCGGCGATCTGGGCGATGAGGTGCGTGTGACGGTCGAGCGCGGCGCGAGAGACTTCGCCAGCGGGGATCGCGTCATGTTCCTGCAGAACGAGCGCGGCCTTGGCGTGAAGAACGGCACGCTCGGGACCATCGAACAGGTCAGCGCGCAATCCATGACCGTGCAGACCGACGATGGCCGATCCGTTCACTTCGACCTCAAGGACTACAACAGATCGACCATGGCTATGCCGCGACCATCCACAAGGCGCAGGGCATGACGGTAGACCGCGCCCATGTGCTGGCGACGCCGGGCATGGATGCCCATGCAGCTATGTCGCCCTGTCGCGGCACCGCGACGGCGTGGAGCTGCATTATGGCCGCGACGATTTTGCCAATCAGGACCGGCTCGTCCGCACCCTGTCGCGCGACCGCGCCAAGGATATGGCCTCGGACTACGAGCAGCCGATCCGGCGCAGAGCTATGCCGAGCGGCGTGGGATCACCTTCCGCGAGCGCGTGGCCGAGATCGTGCGCAAGGTCGTGCCCGAGAAGGTACGCAACATGTTCGACGGCCTTCGCTCTCCTTCAGATGTGCCCGGCCCGGATGGCGGACGGAGGCCGGAGCGGGAAACGCCGGAAAGGGAAAGGAGCGGTACGGGAGCCGAGCGGCGCGAAACCGAAGCGCCGGAAAGGAAGGTGGCGGAAGACGCGGAAAAGGAATTGCGTCGCGTGCGTACCCGGGCGCTCGTGCGCCATGCCCGCGCCGTGGATGCGATCTTCGAGGCGCAGGAGATGGGCGGCGAGGCAAGTCCCGAGCAGGTGAAAGAACTACAAAAGGCCCGCCAGGTCTTCGAGGAGGTGCGGCCCTATGGCTCGCATCGACGCCGAAGCCGCCTACAAGAAGAACCCGGACCTTGCCCGCGAGGCGGCTGGCGGCCGGGTCAACCGCGCCATCCGCGCGCTCCAGCTCGAAACCGAACTGCGCATCAATCCGGGCCGCCGCGCCGACCGCTTCGTGGACGACTGGCAGAAGCTCGACCAGGCCAGCCTGCGCCAGTATCAGGCGGGCGACATCTCCGGCTACAGGGCCACGCGCTCGGCGATGGGCGACATGGCGAGAAGCCTCGAACGCGATCCGCAACTGGAATCGCTCCTCGCCAACCGCAAGCGGGAGCTCGGCATCGCCTTCGAATCAGGCCGCCGGCTCGGCCTCGAACTCGCCTTCACCCACGGCATCGACCTTGGCCGAGGCCGAAGCAGGGGAATCGAAATTTGACCCATCCGATTTACCGCCGGCTCTTCGCCAGAGTACGGCGACGCGTAAAACCCTCTTGCGCGCCTGAACGCCTGTCCTGTCTGGTCTCAGCAGCCGTCAGAAACAGCCAGCAGGAGGCAGCGCGGCCATGCGCGAACCAGATCGTATCATCCGTCTGAAAACCGTCCTTGCCCGGACCGGGCTGTCCCGGTCCACCATCTACCGCAAGATCGCCGAGGGCACGTTCCCGGCTCAGCTCAAAATCAGCACCAACGGGAGCGGCTGGCATGAATCCGACATCAACCGCTGGATCGCCGATCCCGTCTCATGGCGTCCGAAACGCGAGTTCGATGAGGTCCGGTGAGCCCTGTGGGCTTGTCCTTCTGCCGGCGGCAGAGGGTAAAGGCTGGCGCTATCGCCCCCGCTTCGCGGCATCTATCGGGGGACAGCCACCACCATCACCTTTTCTCGGAGCAGGGCCCATTACGGCATCTTGCTGCCGCTCCATACTTCAACTATCCAATTCTTCGAGGAGCACCGCCGCCTCGATTCTGTTGACCGCATCATCCCAAGGCTCGCTTTTTTTCGCGGATGGTAGATTCGGCTTAAGGGCAGCAAAGCGGTCATGAAGCTGCCTGCGCGATAGCTTGCTTCTCTGAGGTAGAATCCGAGCGCCGCATCTTCGTAGATCTATAGCCATATCGGACGCACGCGCCCAACTTCGTCAGCGCGGCCCTAGGGTGGCCTCCTTCCCCTCCGCCGCGCTCTGACGCTGTTTCAGCAACGCGGGTATCGTCGACGGCGGATTGAAGGTCAGCGGGCGATGACTTTTGGTAGCGGTTGCTTGCATGCCGATAGGCTGGTTGCAGGCTGCGTGCTGTTTGAGAACGGCAAGCCGCAGATGGGACCAGGCGGCAGGCCGGAATTTCGGGCCGTTTGGCTGCCGAAAGATAAGGTGCAGATCCACGACACCTGGCATACGACCGGGCTGGCCCGCAGCGGCAGCAACGACTATTCGGTGCAAGACGTCGTGGTTCCACGGACACATAGCTTTCATCCATTTCGCGCCGGCGCTCGATTGGAGCCGCTCTACCGCTACCAAGGCTTCTTCGTTGCTCTACCGTCGGTCGCGCTCGGCTGCGCACGGCGCGTGATAGACGATTTTCGCGAATTCGCGGAACGAGAGATCGCGCCGCCGGCTTTAACGCCGCTGAAGAACGAATACAGAGCGCAAGTTGCTTTGGCCGAAGCCACCACGCGATTGGGTGCGGCTCGCGCCTATCAAAACTCAAGTTTAAGCTCGATATGGCATACAGTGGCGAGCGGCGAAACGCCAACAGCCGCCCAACGCGCTGCTGTCGGAATGATGGCTATTCACGGCCTTCAAGAAACGCTCAAGGTTGGCGAGATCGTGTGCGAGGCTGGCGCCCCTTCCCAGCATCCTATTGTGGTGGGGCAGGAGCACGGCCGGACCATCCCATTCCGATGTCCCGAGTTCAAGCGCACCGCGCACGGTTTCTCATCTCCACGAGGACTCATCGTGAAGTTCTTGCACCGATGGATCGTGCAGAGGAGAAGGCAGGACCCAAAGACGTCGGTGAACAGGCTCTGATGCGCGGGTTGGATACCGCATTTCCGTTTGTTCGTCTGGGGCTGTCCCTGGTCTAACGTCGGGCGTCGATCGGATGATCGGCCACATAATGGGTTTCAGGATTTCCCCTGCCGTGGTCCCACCTTCACCTCTGCACGATTGATGTCCGCGACTACCCCCCGATCCTGATTGCAACAAAGGGGGCTGTGGGCCGGTCGAGCGCGTCTCACAACTCGAGCGGTCCACGGCCCCAATGACGTTACGCCTGTCGAAGTGGCATGAGCTCGCGATTGATCGCCCAAATGAAGGCGTGTAGTTCTCGGGCAATCGCCGTGACGATTACAGTTCGCCGCTTGCCCTTCCGCTCGAGTGAGCGGAAGCGTCCGCACAATCTAGTTTGTGCTTTCCACGCAATCTGGCCACTTGCGCGAGAAACTACGTGGGCAACCCCTCTCGACCTCCGTCTCAACTGAGCCGCTACAACTGTAACATAAGGGGCGGGCTTGAGGCGGCGGGAGTTTCTCGGGTTCGTTGGCAGCGCTCCGAGCACTCCGCCAAACCCGTCGTTCCAAGGGTCAAACATTGCATGCCGAATATCACTTGCTCGACAAAGCATCTCGGCTTTGTCGAGCAAAAGGCCGGCGGGGTTTTCGTGTCATCTCGAGCCATAATATGGATAGGTCGTCGCTTTTAGCGTCTGGTTTGGATTGACGGGCCAGAGCAAACGTAACCTAATGAATGCACTAAGGTATCCTCCTGGCAGGAGGCCCTCGTGAACGAGCTCTCGAGCTACGTATTCTCGCCGCTGCGGGAGGGAGACATCGCTCTCTACCGGGGCTCCGGCAACGGCTTGACGCCGATCCTGCTTGCTGCCGCGGAAGAAGGCTCGTCGGTTGCGTCGAGCGGCTTGAACATGAATATGGGCTCAAGGCCGAACTTGACGCCGACTGGGCGGCGCGGCCGGTCGCGCTGACGCGCTACAACGGCCGCATGACGTTGGTGCTGGAGGATCCCGGCGGTGCGCCGCTCGATCGACTGCTTGGCCGACCTCTGGAGTTCTCGCATTTCCTGCGCATCGCGATCCCGCTCGCGGGGGCGCTCCGCCGAGTGCATGAGCGAGGCCTGATCCATAAAGACATCAAGCCGGCAAATATCCTGGTGGACGCGGCAAGTGGCGGCGTTTGGCTGACGGGGTTCGGCATTGCCTCGCGTCTGCCGCGCGAGCGCCAGGCCCCCGCGCCGCCGGAGGTGATCGCGGGGACGCTCTCCTACATGGCGCCGGAACAAACCGGCAGAATGAATCGCTCGGTGGACTCCCGCAGCGATCTCTATGCGCTGGGTGTCACCTTCTACGAGATGTTGACGGGGACACTGCCCTTCACCGCTGCCGATCCGATGGAGTGGGTGCACTGCCACATCGCGCGGCAACCGGTGCCGCCTAACGAGCGGGTCGCGGGCGTCCCGGGCCGCTCTCGGCCATCGTGATGAAGCTTCTCGCCAAGACCGCCGAGGAGCGCTACCAGACTGCCGCGGGTGTCGAGGCCGATCTTCGGCGATGCCTCGCAGAATAGGAGCTGTATGGCCGCATCGACCCCTTCCCGCTTGGCGGGCGCGACGGGTCGGACCGGCTGCTGATCCCGGAGAAGCTCCTACGGCCGGGAGCGCGAGATCGAGACGCTGATCGCCGCCTTCGACCGAGTCGTGGCCAAAGGCACCCTGGAACTGGTGCTGGTGTCCGGCTATTCCGGCATCGGCAAGTCCTCGGTGGTGAACGAGCTGCACAAGGTGCTTGTCCCGCCGCGTGGCCTGTTCGCGGCCGGCAAGTTCGACCAGTACAAGCGCGACATCCCATACGCGACCCTGGTCCAGGCTTTCCAGAGTCTGGTCCGCGCGCTCCTCAGCAAGAGCGAGGCCGAGTTGGCCAGTGGCGAGAAACACTTCTGGGGGCCCTAGGCCCCAATGGCCAGCTCATGGTCGACCTCGTCCCTGAGCTGGAGCTCGTCATCGGTAACCAGCCGCCGGTCCCTGAGCTGCCGCCGCAGGACGCGCAGCACCGTTTCCAGATGGTGTTCCGGCGCTTCCTCGGGGTGTTCGCCCGCAGGAGCATCCGCTCGCGCTGTTCCTCGACGATCTTCAATGGCTCGACCCGGCAACGCTCGACCTCCTCGAGGATCTCTTGACCCACTCGGAAATGCGGCACCTCCTGCTGGTCGGCGCCTACCGCGATAACGAGGTCGACCCGGCCCACCCGCTGCGGCAGACGCTCGATGCATGCGCAAGGCGGGCGCGCACGTGCAGGAGATCACGCTTGCGCCGCTCGCCCACGAGGACCTGGGGCGGCTCATCGCGGACACGCTTCGCTGCAGCCGGACCGTGCCGTCCCGCTCGCGCGACTGGTGCACGAGAAGACGGGCGGCAATCCTTTTTTCGCCATTCAGTTCGTCTCTTCGCTCGCCGAAGAGGGGCTGCTCGCTTCGACCATGACGCGGCGCGCTGGCGCTGGGATCTCGACCGCATTCACGCCAAGGGGTACACCGACAACGTCGTGGACCTTATGGTCGGGAAGCTGGCCCGCCTGCCCGCCGAACCCAGGCCGCGTTGCAGCAGCTCGCCTGCCTCGGCAACGGCGCCGAGATCACGACGCTTTCGATCGTCCTCGGGAAATCGAACGAGGACGTCCGTTCGGATCTCTGGGACGCCGTGCGTCTGGAGCTGGTCGAGCACCCGGAGGGCTCGTACAAGTTCATCCACGATCGCGTCCAGGAGGCCGCCTATTCGCTGATACCGGAAAGGATGCGCGCCGAGGCGCACCTGCGGATCGGAAGGCTGCTCGCGGCGCATATCCCTGCCGGGAAACGCGAGGAGGCCATCTTCGAGATCGTCAATCAGCTCGACCGCGGCGCCGCGTTGATCACCTCGCGAGACGAGCGCGAGCAGCTGGCCGAGCTCAACCTGCTCGCGGGCCAAGCGCGCCAAGGCCTCTGCCGCCTACGCGTCGGCGCTGACCTATCTCACCGCCGGAGCGGCGCTGCTGCCGGAAGACTCGTGGGAGCGCCGGCACGAGCTGACCTTCGCGCTGGAGCTGCTCCGGGCCGAATGCGAGTTTCTCACCGGCGCGCTGGCGGACGCGGAGCAGCGCCTGGCGGCGCTGTCGACCCGCGCCGCAAATACGGTGGAACGCGCCTCGGTCGCCTGCCTGCGCGTCGATCTGTACACGACCCTCGATCAGGGCAGCCGCGCCGTTGCCGTCGGTCTCGACTACCTCCGGCATCTGGCATCGACTGGTCGCCGCATCCGACGGAAGAGGAGCGCGACGCGAATACGAGCGGATCTGGCGCAGCTCGGGAGCCGCACGATCGAGGCTCTGATCGAGCTGCCGTTGATGACCGACCCGGCATCGCTCGCGACGATGGACGTTCTGACGAAGTCGTGCCTGCCTGCATTCCATACGGATGCGAACCTGCTTGCCCTCATCATCTGCCGGGCGGTCAACTCAGCCTCGAGCGCGGCAACTGCGACGCTTCGTGCAACGCCTATGTGTTCTTGGCATGATCGCGGGAGCGCGCTTCGGCGACTACCAGTCGGATATCGCTTCGGTCAGCTCGGCTATGACCTGGTCGAACGACGCGGACTGACGCGCTTCCAGGCCAGGATCTATCATGGACTTTGGTATCGCGTTCTGCCCTGGATGAGACACGTCCGGGCTGGCCGTGATTTGTGCGCCGCGCGTTCGAGGCAGCAAACAAGGCCGGCGACCTCACTTACGCGGCCTACAGCGGCGACCAACTGATCGCGAACCTTCTCGCGGCGGGCGATCCCCTTGTCGAGGTGGAGCGCGAGGCCGAGCATGGGCTCGCGTTCGCGCAGAAGGCGCAGTTCGGCTCGTCATTGACCATCATGCGCAGCTCGGGCTGATCCGGACGCTTCGCGGCTTGACGCGGACATTTGGCTCCTTCGACGATGAGCAGTTCGACGAGCCCCGGTTCGAACGCCATCTTTCAGAAAACCCGGACCCGGCGCTTGTCGAGTGCTGGTACTGGATCCGCAAGCTGCAGGCGCGCTTTTTTGCCGGCGACTATGCCTCGGCCATCGAGGCCGCATCGAGGGCCAACGGCTGCTTTGGACGTCGCCGTCATATTTCGAGATCGCGGAATACCATTTTACGGCGCGCTGTCGCGGGCCGCATCCTGCGACGCCGCGCCGGCGGACGAGCGGCGGCGCATCTGCGCTCTCGCCGCGTCATCATAAGCAGCTCGAGCTCTGGGCGGCGAATTGCCCGGACAATTTCGAGAACCGCGCCGCGCTGGTCGGCGCCGAGATCGCGCGCCTGAAGGCCGGGAGTTCGATGCCGAGCGCCTTTACGAGCAGGCCATCCGCTCGGCGCGCGTCAACGGCTTTGTCCACAATGAGGCGCTCGCCAATGAGCTCGCCGCCCGCTTCTACGCGGCGCGCGGCTTCGAGAAGATCGCCCATGTGTATTTGCAGGACGCCCGGGACTGGCTATCTGCGCTGGGGAGCCGACGGCAAGGTGCGGCAGCTCGATCAGCTTCATCCGCACCTCCGGACGCACGAGTCCTGCATCTCCCACCACGACCATTGGCGCGCCCGTCGAGCGGCTGGATGTCGGGACGGTGCTCAAGGCCTCGCAGGCGGTGTCCGGCGAGATCGTCCTCGGCGCGCTCATCGAGACGCTGCTGCGGATCGCGGTCGAACATGCCGGCGCCGAGCGTGGCCTGCTCATCCTGTTCCCGGGCGACGAGCCACAGATCGCGGCGGAAGCGACGACCGGCCGCGGCCAGGTCGAGGTCACGCTGCGCGAGACGGCCCCGTCACCGGCCGAGTTCCCGAATCTGTGCTCCATTACGTGATCCGGACGCGGGAAAGCGTGATCCTTGATGACGCCTCGGCGCAGAATCCGTTCTCGGCGGATGAGTACATCTGCCGGAAGCACGCCCGGTCGGTCCTCTGCGTGCCGCTGGTGAAGCAGTCCAAGCTGATCGGGGTCCTCTATCTCGAGAACAACCTGGCATCGCACGTGTTCACGCCCGCCCGGATCTCGGTACTGGAATTGCTGGCCTCGCAAGCCGCGATCTCGCTGGAGAACGCCCGTCTCTACAGCGATCTTCAGGAGCGGGAGGCCAAGATCCGCCGTCTGGTCGACTCGAACATCATCGGGATCGCAATCTGGGATTTTGAGGGTCGGATCATCGAGCCAACCAGGCCTTTCTCGATATTGTGGGTATAGCCGCGACGATCTCGTCTCGGGCTGCGCTGGACCGAGCTGACGCCGCCGAATGGCACGACGCTGACGAACGGGCCTTCGCAGAGCTGAGGGCGACGGGAAGCTGCAACCTTGCGAGAAGGAGTACTTTCGGAAGGACGGCAGTCGGTGCCGGTTCTGGTCGCCCGCGCGGTTCGAGCGGAAGCCGGACGAAGGCGTCGCCTTTGTGCTCGACATCACGGAGCGCAAGAGGGCAGAGGAGAACTGCGCGAGAGCGAGGAGCGCTTTCGCGACTATGAGAAACAGCCTCAGACTGGCTCTGGGAGACCGGACCGGATCACCGGGTCGCCCGCATATCGGAGCGCGTTGATGCGGTTGGTATCGCGCCCTCAGTGTCAACTGGCGTGACTTGCTGGGAAATAGCAGCCGATGTAGAATCCGAACTCGAAAAATGGCGACTGCATCGGGAGATGCTCGACACACATCAGCCATTTCGCGATTTCGTCTATAGCACCTCTAACGAGAGTGGATCTCCGGTATATGTCCGAGTAAGCGGCAAGCCGGTTTTCGGTGCAAAAGGAAATTTTCTCGGCTATCGGGGCACCGGCACCGACATCACCGCCAATATCCGCGCAGATCACGCAGAAGAGGAACTGCGCAAAGCGCAGTTGGAACTCGCACATGTCACGCGCGTGACGACGCTGGGGGAGCTGGCAGCCTCGATCGCCCATGAAGTGAACCAGCCGCTCGCCGGCGTCGTCGCCAACGCCGAGGCCTGTCTGCTTTGGCTCGACCGTGCAACACCCGACCTAGACGCAGCGCGTCGCTCCGTGGAATGGATTATCGACGACGGCAATCGGGCGAGCGATGTAGTCAGGCGCGTCCGTGCGCTCGCGAACAAGACCAGCCTTGAGAAGGTGCCGCTTGACGTCAATGACGTCATCAGGGAGGTGATCGCCCTAGTACAGCGTGAATTAATGCGCCACCTTGTGTCGTTGCGAATGGAGTTGGCACCGGCTCTCCCAATGATCTGGGTGATCGGGTCCAATTGCAGCAGGTGATGATCAACCTGGTGATGAATGGCATTGAGGCAATGCAATCGGTCACGGATCGGCCGCGCGAGCTGGTGGTCCGATCAGGCCGGGACCAGCCAGGCCAAGTGCTCATCAGTGTGGCGGATTGCGGCGTCGGGATCTCCGCCGAGAATGCGGACCGGCTGTTCAACGCTTTCTTCACCACCAAAGCCAGTGGCATGGGTATGGGACTCTCGATCTGCCGTTCGATCGTGGAAGCCCACGACGGCCGGCTGTGGGCTACGGCAAACGTACCCCACGGTGCCACGTTTCAATTCACCCTGCCGGTGAACGCAGACAATGCGTTGTGAGGTTACGCCCGTAAGCCCGTCCAAAGAACAGGCGGGCCGGCCCGCGAGTTCAGCTCTGGGTCTTGGTCGCGCAAAAACGCGCAGGTCAACGTTACTCGGAGGTCGCGAATGACTTCAAAAGTTGAAATCGCCGCGCAGCAAGAGCATTCAGATACAGCGGGCTTGTGTTTGGTCGCGATAGCTTGGGACCGTTCACGACGGCCGTGGCCTTGACGAAGGTCAAGGCCGGACATCTGGTCGCACTCGACATGGCCCCTTTGTTCGTCGGAAAGGAAAGTGGTTGCTTCGAGAAGGCGGTATTGGACGTCGAGACGATTTTCTTCGCCAACCCGGGAGACAACAACGCGGCGCTGGCCGGCGGCTCCATCGATTTCAGCACCAATCCATTCACGCTGCCATTCTTCGCCGCGAACAGCGGTGTTTCGATCAGGGTGATTTCAGGCGCGATCGGCTGGAACGATTGCGCGCCCAATTCCGCCCGGTAACGAGTGCCACTTTGCCGCTGAGTTTACCCATAATCCTGAACCTTTCGTGTTGCGTGTCGTGAAGTTCGTCAGCTTGCTCCGGCACTGAGCAACTTGTTCA
Source organism: uncultured Alphaproteobacteria bacterium (assembly GCA_963770515.1). Lineage (GTDB taxonomy): Bacteria > Pseudomonadota > Alphaproteobacteria > Rhizobiales > Xanthobacteraceae > Bradyrhizobium. The sequence goes on along the minus strand of CAVYPW010000008.1, from coordinate 229,920 downwards.
TATCCGCCTGGAGGCGTGCGAAATGGTCGACCGTCTGGTCGAGGGCTGCAACTCTGTCGTGATGATAGCAGCGGACATAATGCGTCAGTCCGACAGCGGTCGCAGGCGGTAGCGCGAGGCGGCACTGCGCGTCCGCGAATGGACAGCGACCCGCAAGCGGGCAGCCGGACGGCAGGTCGATCGGGCTCGGGATCTCGCCTTCAAGCGTGATCGTTTTCGCCTGTTTCAGTTTCGGGTCTGGCAGCAGAACGGAGGCGAGCAAGGCCGCCGAATACGGATGCAACGGCCTCGCAAACAGTTCCTCGGATTCCGCCTCCTCGACAATTATGCCGAGATAAAACACCGCGATCCGATGGCTCAAAAACCGAACGGTGCTCAGATCGTGGGAAATGAAGAGGTACGCGGTGCCAAGGTCACGCTGCAGCCGTACTAAAAGGTCGACAATTTCGGCGCGCGCGGTGGGATCGAGCGCAGAGGTCGGCTCGTCGAGCACGATGAACTCCGGTTTGGTGACGATAGCGCGGCCGATGCCAACGCGTTGCTGTTGGCCGGCGCTCAACTCCAGCGGAAACTGGTCGACGACCCGCTCGGCTAAGCCGAGCCGCGCGACGACGTCGCGCACGCGAGCATTCCGGTCCGCCCGCGACAGGCCGAGATAGCGCAGGGGTTCGCCCAGCGTCTCTCCAACGCGGATACGTGGATCGAGCGATTTTGCCGGCTCCTGGAACACCAGTTGGATGCGTCCCCGTAGATCGCTGGAACGGATATTGCGGCCGCGTCCCATCCGCTTGCCGTCAAACCAGATTTCGCCCGCGGTCGCTTCGATCAAACCGACGACGGCGCGGCCTACCGTGGTCTTGCCAGAGCCGGATTTGCCGACGAGCGCAAGCGTTTCGCCGCGGTTGATGGTAAAGTCAACTCCGTTGACCGCCTGCACGACATTACGCGAACCGCTTACCGGAAACAGCTTCACCAGATTCCGCACTTCGAGCAGCGCGCTCATGCGGTATCCGACTCGACTGGAAAATGGCAACGCACCCTGCGGCCGCCGGTAAGGTGGCGAAGGGTCGGCGCCTCGACAACACAACGGTTCTGCCGCCTCACGCAGCGCGGCGCGAAGGTGCACCCGCCAGTGGTGGCCGTCTCTCCGTCACTGGGGATCGGGTCCAGCGGGCGCGCAATGCGGGGCTGTGCGAAAAGGCGGCGAGCAGCATGATGCTGTACGGATGCGCCGGGCGTACGAAAAAATCGGTCGTTTCGGCAAGCTCCACGATTTCTCCAGCATAGATAATCGCAATGCGTGAACAAAAATGCGCGGTGATCGCAATGTCGCGGGTGATGAACAGTGCGGCCGCTCCTTTCTCGCCGACCATCCTCTGCAGCAGATCGAGCACCTGCGCCTGAACGGTGACGTCGAGACCGCTCGTGGCATCGTCTGAAATCACCAGCTTGGGCGAACATATCAGCGCCATGGCGATCGCCACGCGCTGCGCCATGCCGCTGCTGAGCTCGTGCGGATAAGCACTAAAGCGCCGCTCCGGGTCGGGAATACGCACCGCGCGCAGCATATTCAACGCGAGGCGGTCGGTCTCTGCGCGCCTCATACCCAAATGGTAGTACGCGACGTTCGAGATCTGGCGACCGACTGGGATGACGGGGTTGAGCTCGGCACGCGGATTGGCGATCACCATGGCAAGCTCGCGCCCCAGCACCGCACGGCGCGCGTCATCGTCGAGATGGCTCAGGTCGCGCCCATTGAAGAGCACTCGGCCTCGTTCGACCCGGCCGGGCGGCGGCACGAAACCCATTACGGCGCGGGCAAGCGTGGTTTTTCCGGACCCGGATTTACCGACTAGACCGACGAATTCGCCTTGATCGATACGCAAGTCGATGCCTTTGAGGGCGTGAATTGCCTCCGCGCGATAGGCCGGAAAGGTGACCCAAAGTTCCGAAATCTCAAGAATTGGCTTCGTTGACTCGGCCATGCACTTAGCCACGCGTCCGCGGATCAAGCGCGAAGTAGATCAGGTCGACGACTAGATAGATGATCAACGAGAGTACCGCAGAGAAGACGACGAAGCCCAGGACGGGATTGACATCGGCGTTGAGCACACCCTGTACTGCATACTGGCCGGCGCCGCCCCACGAGAAGATGATCTCGACCAGCACCGCGCCGCCGATCAAGAAGCCGTACAGCACGCTGATGATGGTAACGACCGCGGGGAGAGCGGCGCGCACAGCTTGGCGCAGCACCACCCGCCGCGGCAAGCCGCACATTTCGGCATAGCGGACGAATTCGGAAGATAAAGCGCGGGTCACCGTGGTTTGCGTCATCTTCAGTATCGGTCCTGCGTTGACGATCCCGAGCGTGAGCACCGGCAACATCAAATGTCCAAATGACGAAGAGAGTGCGCCAACGTCACCTACGATTAGACTGTCGATGACTAGACTGCCCGTGATCGTCTTTGGCGGCGCAACGGCCATGTCGATGCGTCCCAGCGGAGGCGCGCTCCATCCCAAGCGCGTGTAGAAAACGAATATAAGCACCAGCGCCAGCCAGAAGTCCGGTATCGCTCCCGCAACTAAGCGGTAATAGCCGGCAAACTTGTGCACCGGCCCGGACTGAAGGCGTGCCGCCGCGACGCCGAGCGGAAAGCCGATCGCGATCGCTGCCAGTAGGCCGAATGTGACCAGTTCTAAGGTCGCAGGAAAGCGCTGAAGCAGGTCTTCCGTGACGGGCCTGGTCGTCTGCCAGGACGAGCCGAAGTCTCCGTGGACCGCGGCGCCGATATAGTACGTGAATTGCTGCCACAGCGGTTTGCTATAGCCCATCTTGTCGCGCAATGCCGCCAAGCTCTGTTCGCTCGCGGTGGGGCCGAGCATCATCACGGCAGGATCTCCTGGGATCAGTTTCACCAAAAGAAAGCTCACCAGGATGATCCCGAACAATTGCGGGATCACGTAAAGGATGCGGCGGGCGATGTAGCGCAACAGCATGGTCAGCGCAACGAGCCAGAGAGCACATGGCGGCGCTCAGGATCCAACAACACTTCGAGGCTCTCGCCGACGAGCCCGAAGCCAACGACCGTGATGCAGAGGGCGATTCCGGGGAACACCGATGGCCACCACTGGCCGGTAACGACGTTCTGAAAGCCCATGGCGACCATGCTGCCCCATTCCGGAGTTGGCGCCACCACGCCCGCGCCGACGAAGCTCAGCCCCGCGGTTAGCAACACCGACCAGCCGATATTAACAGACAGCTGTGCCACCAAGGGTGCGATGCTATTGGGGATGACGTGCCGCCGCAGAATCGCCAGATCGGAAGCACCCGCCACGTAAGCAGCTTCGACGTAGCGCAGTTGTCTGATCGATCGAACCTGAATTCGCATCAGCCTCAGGTAAATCGGCGTATTCACGAATGCGATCGCTAGAATGATGGCCTTCACACTTTGCCCGAACACCGCGACCAGGGCGATCGCGAACACGAAGACCGGGAACGCCTGGAGCACATCGGCAGAGCGCATGACCATCGTGCTCACGGCACGGCGCCACGTTTGCTGGTCCTCATAGTAGCCGACTAGTGCGCCGACCCCTCCACCGATCGTAGCTGAAACAAAGGTGCCGACGATTGCGATGGCAAGATCTATCCGCGGCGCGAACAGCACCCGGCTGAAGATATCCATTCCGGTTCCATCCGTACCCAACAGATGGTTGCCGCCCGGCGGCAGGAGATACACGCTCGGATCGGCGGTCATCGGTCCGTAGGGCGCCAGCCAGGGTGCGAGGAGCGCGATGACGACCACCGTCGCAACAATACCGTATCCCACAGCAAAACTCGGACGCGCGCGCAAGATGGCGAAAAAGAATCGCAATCGCTGGTACCGTGCTTCGCTACCCTTAGGAGCTCGCGGCACCGTCGGCGGGACAGGCCCGGATCTCGCAATGCTGCTCATGCTTCCCGGCTGAAATCCTGGAATCGAATGTTGTTCGAGGTATAGTAGGTAAAGCCCTTGAGATTTGCACGCCGGGCCATGTGATAGCCCGGATAGGCGATGAATACCCAGGGCGCCTCCGACATGACCGTCTGCTGTGCATTGGTCATCATCGTGAGGCGCTTTGCCTGATCATTGGTCCGCGCAGTGTCGCGGATCAGGGCGTCGACATCATCGTTCTTGTAGTTGCTGTAGTCGACGAATGATTTCGAGTTGAAGTAGAGCGTCATCGAATAGCCAACATCCGGGCACCATGGGCTATCTACGTAGAATATTATAGGCTGCTTGCGTTCCGACACCGCGTTATAGAACGTGGCGGGCGGAATTTTTCTAAGCTCTAACTCTACACCGATAGAGCGCAGTGCAGTCTGGTAGAGGATCGCAATCGGCTCCTGTACCGGGTCACCCGCGTTGTAAGCGATGCTGGTCTTAAAACCCGACGACAGGCCGGCCTCCTCGAGTAGCGCTTTGGCCATCTCGGGATCGTATTTGTATGTCCAGAACTGGTCGGTGAAACCCGGGTAGATGTTAGGCATGCAGCCGTTGAGTGGTGATGCAAGTCCCTGAAATACCGTTTTCAAAACCTGCTCTTGCGGGAAGGCGAAGTTCATGGCCTTCCGGACCTTCGGGTTGCCGAACGGCTCGATCTGTGCGTTGAGTTCTAGCCAGATCATGAAGGAGGCGTTGACGCTGTCGACCGCCACTCCCTTCTCGCTGCGCAATTTGATGATCTCGAGCGGCTGCAGGTATTGGGCTATATCAACCGCGCCCCCTTGCAGCAACGAGGCCCTTGTGGCCGAAGTCGGCACTTCCCGAAAGATCACCGTATCCATCGCGGGTTTGCCGCGATAGTAATCCTCTCTCGCCTTGAAGACCGCTTGTTGCCCTCGCTGCAGCTGTTCCAGCCGATATGGGCCGAACCCGGCCGAGTGGTTCTCGAGGAGCTTGCGCGCCCAGGGGTCGTCAGTGGTCGACTCTTGTTTGCACTTCGTCGAATTGTAGATCGGGGTGTAGAGGTTGGGTTGCAGCTTGGCGAGCAGCGGATTTGGGTGGTCAAGATTGATGGAAACGGTGTACTTCCCCTCGACCTTGACGCCTTCTTTATTCCGAAGACCGAGCGTAGACAGATGGAAGGCGCCGATAGCGCCAAGGCCGAACTTGCGGTCCCACGTCCATTTCACGTCTTCTGCAGTAAGTTCGTTGCCCCAGTTGCTCCTGATGCCCTGACGCAGCTGAAATCGGATAAATTTGCCAGCTGGATCGAGCTCGAACGACTCGGCTAACTTGCCCTGGACGGCGATACCTGCGGGCATGTCAGGATGGTCGGCGATGTCCTCGCGAGACGCGCCGGGCTGCTTGGGATCTGGAATCTTCTTAAATTCGAGCAGGTTGTCGTAAAGGGCCGCGATCGCTTCGAAAGTGCCGAGGCTGACGTCGAAGTTACAGTCGAGGCTCTGCGGCGTTGCGGGTGCTGCAATCACCAATGTGGTGCTGGTCGCAGCGATTGCATTAGAAATCACTCCGCCAGGTAGCGCGACTACACCGGCCACGCTAGCGCCCCTCTTGAGGACATCACGGCGATCTAGTGAAGAAATCCCCTTCCCATCGCGCGACACGATTCGTGGCATGAATCTTACCTTGTTACATGGATATCCATTCTCTATCGCTACCTTGCCTAACTTCGATAATACCACCGGGGCACCTCGAACAACAGTCGATTTGACGCCTGTTTCTTGAGCGGCCTGAGGCCGCTCCCCGCCGCTTACGGTAGTGAAGGGGTGATAGATTTGCGATCGAGGTCTGCGCTGGGCACAAATGCGAAGTTCCGCGACGTCCGTTGTACTTCCGCTATGGAATGGATAGTGTTGCAAAAGTCGTTTTGCAGGAGATGCAAAATTTCCGCTGGCGCGTTATTGGTGTAATGATCTGAGAGACCTCATCGCCTTGCGCCAAATTCGTGGGCGACTTTGGTAGCGCGACTGAGACTATGCGAATCATCGACCTCTTTGCGCTTCAGGTTTTCGCCAAAAATTTGGACCGCTGGAAGTGAAACAGGCATCCCCGATGCACCGCCTTAACTCACTTCACTTTCGTAGCGATAGTCTGAGCTAGGTCCGTTCATCGCTCACTCAACGGAGGGAGCCGACGATTAGACCGATCGCCCGTGCGCGTCGCCATCTACGATGCACAGAGCCGGCGTGAAACGCTGACATCTGCTACGCGATAACCGAGCACGAAGTCACCAGGGATGGCGTTACCCCACCGTTTACCCCAACTGACCCACTGCAGCAGACTGACTTCCCAATTCTATTACTAAGTGCTTGAAAAACTTGGTGGGCGCACCAGGGCTCGAACCTGGGACCCGCTGATTGAGAGTTGGAAGGTCCAACGGCTGACCGCTACCTAGCTTCGCTGGAAAACGAACCGCACCAGATTCGCACCAGAAACGACGGCAACGAAGCGCAATGAACACGATCGAACTCGACCGAAAGTTCAAGGAAAGCAACGGACGCTACTATTATCCTCCCGCTCATAACGGTCTGGGCGCAGCTTCGCGTGCCGGCCAATGATAACGAAATCAATGGCGAGACTGGACTCGTTTGGGCCACGATGGACTTTCGCCCCAAATGCGCGGGTTGAAAACTCGACCGGCCCCCTGCTCTCCTTTTCCTTCGCTGTCGCATCCAATCGTACGATGAGCTCATAGCGTTCATTCCATTTTGGCCTCGCCTGAGCATGATGCTCGGGATGATCAACGCTCCCGGCATTTGCTCGATAGGTAGCAGCACAAGAGCATGTGCCGCGGTTATGACGTCGTTGCAGAGAGCTCGCCGGCGAAGCATTGATCGAGGCGCAACGCATGCTGGTCGCCGCAAACATGGAGACGATGAGGTGACGGCGGTCTCCAGCCTGGCTGCCATCCCTGATCGCGAGCTGCAGGAACGTGCTGTCTTCTCGATCGGCGGCGCCGACTGCGAAGCCATCATCCGCCGCGTCGTCGGCGACGCCGCGGCGCTCATCAACGAAAGCCTCATGGCTCCGCTCAATGTCGAAATGATCGAGCAGGAGCCCGGCTCCCGATGACCAACTCGCTGCGCAAGTTATCGGCTGAAAGGTCCGGCGCAGCCGCTTTGGCCGTTGCGCGCGCCCTTGCATTACTGCACGCAAGGCAGGATCATGCGGCGGAGCTCGTCCGCCGAGCCGAGTTGGAGGCAACGGCAAATGATCCGCGCAGCCATTTACGCCCGCTTCTCGTCCGATCGTCAGAACGATAGATCCGTCGACGATCAGATCGCTTCCTGCCGCGAGCTCTGTGCACGCGAAGGCTTTACGGTCGTGCTGACCTACCGCGATCGCGAGATCTCCGGTGCCTCGACCGTCAATCGTCCCGGCTTCCAGGACTTGATGCGAGCAGCAGAAGCGCTCCGCTTCGATGTCATCGTCGCCGAGGACGTCGATCGCATTTCGCGCGACCAGGGCGATTGGCATACCGCACGCAAGCGGCTCGACTTCCTCGGCATCGCGATCCACACGGCGAGCGGCAAGGTGGGCAAGCTCGATGGCGCCCTGCGCGCGCTCATGGGCGAGATGTTTCTCGAGAACCTGGTCGTCCACACCCGCCGAGGCCTCGAGAGCGTGATCCGCGACGGCCGCCACGCCGGGGGCCGCGCGTACGGCTATCGGGCGATCGCGGGCAAACCTGGCGAGCTCGAGATCGACCAGGCCGAAGCCGAGGTCGTGCGGAGGATCTTCTGCGAGTTTGTCGAGGGCGAGACGCCGCGCGAGATCGCCGCGGGCCTCAACGCCGACGGTATCAAGCCGCCCCGCGGCAACAATTGGAACGCATCGACGATCAACGGTAATGCCACACGCGGCCATGGTATGCTGATCAACGAGCTCTATGCGGGCCGCATCGTCTGGAACAAGGTCCGCATGATCAAGGATCCTGCGACCGGAAAGCGCGTGTCACGCCCGAACCGCAAAGACCAATATCGCAGCGTCGACGCTCCGCACTTGGCGATCGTCAAAGACGCGACGTTCAAAGCCGCACAGATGATCAAGGCTGGCCGCAGTCACCAGGGCGCCTCACAATCGCGCAAGGCTGTCCGGCCCTTGTCAGGTCTGCTGCGCTGCGGATCCTGCGGCGCCGGTATGTCAGCGATCGGCGCGCAGAGGAAAGGGAAGCCTCACCGCATGCAGTGCTCAGCATTTCGCGAGAGCGGCGTCTGCAGCAACGGCCGTAAGGTGTCGCGCCCGGCTATCGAGACGCTGGTGTTTGAAGGCCTGCGTGAGGAGCTCGCCAATCCTGAGGCAATTGCCGAATATGTCCGCACCTACAACGCCGAGCGCCGACGCTTGGCCAAGGAGAGTGGCGACCGCGAGAAGCATCTGCAGCGCCGCAACGGCGAACTCGACCGCGAGATCGATCGCCTGATCACGAACATCGCGAAGGGCGCGGATTTCGACACCTACAACCCGAAGGTCAATGAGCTCGCGGCCGAACGGAAGGGCGTCAAGGCCGAGCTCGCACAGATCGCGGCCACTTCCGAGGTCGTCACCGTGCACCCGGCGGCGATCGAGCGCTACCTCGCCGACATCGAGTGCCTGGCTGAGGTCGCCGCAGAGGCCGCGGAACTCGACGAGCCCGAGCTGGTCGCAACGCTGCGCCAGCTGGTCCAAGCCGTCGTCGTTCATGCGGCGCCGGGGACCGACGAACTCGCAATCGAGATCAAGGCGTCCTTGTCGGAATTGACGTTGCCTGGACCGTTGCTGAAACGTTCGGCTGGGGGGGTGACAGATGGTAGCGGGGGAGGGACTCGAACCCCCGACCCCAGGATTATGATTCCCGTGCTCTAGCCAGCTGAGCTACCCCGCCACGGCGCAGGCAAACGCGGACTTTATATATGCCGCGGTCGCGAACGCGCGGCATATAAGAAGCAGGTCTTGGTGCTGTCAAGCAAAGCCCGCTTTCCGGCGGAAACGCCTGAAATGATCAGCTATTTCGGCCGGATGTCCGGATTGCCGCCGGGGCTGCCGGGCGGCGGGATCACCGGCGTGTTGCCGGCATCCGGCGTCGGCGCATGAATTTCCGGATCAACCCCCGCGGGCGGGCACAGTACACCGTCAGACTTGGTGAGCTTGTCGGCCAGGGGCTCGTTGGCCTGCCCGGTCGTGGTACCGTCCGGGGGAACAGTGACGGCGCCGCGCGATGGCGCTGCCATCGTTGGCGCGCAATTGGCGGCCAATTCGGTTGGCGGAGCCGACGCAATGGGTTGCGATGGATTGGTTGCCGATGGCGGCGCCTGGGCTGCCGCATCCGCTGCCGAGACCATCAAGCCGAAAGCCAGAAGAAGCGCATATTTCGTCATGCCGGGAAAACGGACGACGCGAGCGCTGGTTCCGCGGTTTGCGTCAGTGATTTTTGCACATTAACGATTTGGGGCTTTTCGATAACGGATCAGCGAGAAATGCCCCATCGGTGGCATCGGACGACGCTCGGCGAGAACAACGCCGCCGTGCCTGGCCGCCCATTTCTCAAGCCGCGCCCATGGAAATTCGGGCCGCCAGCCGAGCCGCCGGGCAAGCGGCGCGAAAGCAAGCTCAAAGGCGCGCCGCGGACCGCTTTCGGCGCCGATGTGATTGACCAGGATGAGTTCGCCGCCGGGCTTCAACACACGGATGAAGTCATCGAGCGTTGCTTCCGGATCCGGAACCGCGGTGATGACATATTGCGCGACCACTGCGTCGAAAAACGAATCCGCGAAAGCGAGATTCTTGGCGTCCATGACCGCGAGCGTCTCGACGTTCTCCAGGCCCTGCGAACGCACCCGTTGTTGCGCCTTGCGCAACATCGGTTCGGAAATATCGACGCCGCACACCTTCGTCGTCGTGGCATAGTCCGACAGCGACAATCCGGTGCCGACCCCGACGTCGAGAATCCGCCCGCCGATCCGGTCGGCTTCCGCGATGGTCGATTGACGGCCGTGGTCGAAGACTTTGCCGAACACGAGGTCATAAACCGGCGCCCAGCGCCCATAAGCCTTCGCGACCCCCGCGCGGTCGATATCTGACGCCATGCCCCGCCTTAAATTCTAGTGGTCCGATTCTAACATTCGCATCTCTTTTCGGCGGTCACCTTTGCGAATGTTAGAATCAAAGGACCAGTAGCAAATATAAGTTTATAGCGGAGTTTTGGATTTAACATTCGCTTGACGAACTCGCGGCCGGGTGGATAGCGAATGTCAAACCCACTCCGCTATCCGCGCACCGCTTCGACCAGCGAAGGTGCGACAATTCCCGTCGCCCTGCCGGTCAGCCCCTTTGCGCTGGCGCTTTGAATAAAGCCGCCGCCAAGCACCCGCGCGCGGCCCGACGGCGCGTCGTAGAACACGCAGGCCTGGCCGGGGGAAACGCCCTCTTCGCCGGCGACGAGGTCGACCGCATAGCCATCATCCGTTGCGCGCAACCATGCCGGCTGCGGCGCGCGCGTCGAACGAACCCGCACGAAAATCTCAAGTCCGCTGCCGACCGCGCGATCGAGCGGGCCGTCGCCGATCCAGTTGACCTCGCGCAAGCCGACGTGATCCATCCGCAGCGCCTCGCGCGGCCCGACCACGACGCGGCGGTGTGCTGCGTCCAGCCGCACCACGTACAGCGGCGCGCTGGAGGCAATGCCCAATCCGCGGCGCTGGCCGACGGTGAAATGAATGATTCCCTGATGGGTGCCGATGACGCGACCGTCGAGATCGACGATGTCGCCGGGCTCGATGGCGTTCGGGCGCAGCCGGCCGATCACGTCGGTGTAGCGGCCGGTCGGCACGAAGCAGATGTCCTGACTGTCATGCTTGTCGGCGACTTCAAGTCCAAAGCGGCGTGCGAGGTCGCGCGTCTCGGGCTTGGTCATGTCACCCAGCGGAAAGCGCAAGTACTGAAGTTGCTCGCGCGTGGTCGCAAACAGAAAGTAGCTCTGGTCGCGATCCGAATCCGCCGCACAAACCAGCGCACGCGAACCGTCGGCAAGAGCACGCGAAGCGACGTAATGTCCCGTTGCCAGCACGGAAGCGCCGAGTTCGCGCGCGGTCGCCAGCAAATCGCGAAACTTGATCGAGCGATTGCATTCGATGCACGGAACGGGCGTTTCGCCGGAAGCATAACTGTCCGCGAAGTTGTCGATCACCGACTGGCGAAAGCGGCTCTCGTAATCCAGCACATAATGCGGGATGCCGATGCGCTCGGCGACATTGCGGGCGTCGTGAATGTCCTGACCGGCGCAGCAGGCGCCCTTGCGGTGGGTTGCCGCGCCGTGGTCGTAGAGCTGCAAGGTAATGCCGACGACATCGTAACCCTGCGACTTCAACAGCGCCGCCGTCACCGACGAATCGACGCCGCCCGACATGGCGACGACCACGCGGGTGTCCTGGGGACGGCCGTCAAGATCCAGACTATTGCGCATGGTTCAAATCACCGATGTCACCGCGATAGCGCCAAGCGCTTCGCGGCCACAAGGTCATCTTGCGGTGGTTAGAGGCGTCGGAGCGTTTTCCCTGGCGCCTCCCTCTTCAGGGCGGCCGGAAAGCTGCTCTTTAATATAGGCCGCGTGTGCGCGAAGCAATCATGGCCCGTTGCGGATTTGGGACGGCAAAACTTGCCGCCGGGCAGAAAGGATGGGGCCGAGGCCAGCTTCCAGAAACGTGGTCATCAATCTAAGCTATTGAAATAACGCCATATTTATTGAGCCTTTGGCTGGCCCGGTCCTTGCTGACCCCTTGATGAGTTCCCTCGTTGGAGGCCACCCAGTGGTTAGTGCTACCGCAGATGCCGCAGCCGCAGCTAATGCCGCGTTCCAAGCAGCGCCCTCGTGGCTGACGCGCGCCAATACGCCGTCGGCCAACGACCTTTTTGGGAACCTGGTCAACCAGAACACGCCGAACGATTCCGCGCCCACGCAGCCACCTGCCCCCCCGCAGCAGAACAATGCGGACGCCGCGCCGCCCCCTCCGCCCGACAACAATGCGGCGGCCAATAACAATGCGGCAGCCAACAACACTACGGCGCCGGCCAACAACAACAACAACGCACCTAATCCGCCGCCATCGAACGATGATTCCAGCAACGCAGCCAATGCCAGCCCGCCGACCGATCCCAACAACGCTGATTCCGGCACGAACGCGAACGCCAGCGGTGCGGCGGGCAGCGCCTCCAGCCAATCGTCATCCAAGACCACATCAGACGCGACGCCAACGACCGATCAGAAATCCAAGAACTCGGACACCGACGCGGATTCGACCGCGGTGGATACAACCATCCTGGCGCAACAGATCGGCACTGCCACGCCGACGCCGGTTGCCGTCGCGGTGCCGACATCAGCGCCTGCGACCAATGTGCCCACGTCAGCACCGACCTCCGGCGGCCCGACGGCGCCGCTGGCCATTGCTGCGGCCGCGATTGCCGCCAGTTCGCAACCGCTCGCGCCGCCACCCGGACCATCCGCCACAGGCAAAGCCGATACAGACAAAACCGACACAGGCACGACCTCGAAGACGGCGGACGGCAACACGACTGCAAAGACCCCCGTTTCAGCTTCCGAACTCGTTACAAGCACGGGTGCGCAAGCGACCACAGCCGATTTGACGCCCGTGGATACGACGACCCTGACCAAGGCGATCGCGCCCGTCACGCCGAAGACCGGCCAGGGAAAGACTCAAGGTCCGGCCACCGACGGCTCCGCGACCAACTCGGCGTCGACCGACGCGACCGCGGACACCACTCAGAACGCTACCGCGCCGCAGACCCCGACCGCCGGAAAGCCGGAGACGGCAAATGCCGCCGTCCAGGGAACGCCTGCGGATGCCGCAGCTCAAGCACCCGCGGCTGCCGCCCGTGACCACACGGCGGCGGCTAACGCCACCCACGCAGCCGCAGCCGACGTGACCGATACCAACACCCAGACGATCGGCGCGCTTCAGCCGCAGATCAACTCCACTTCGGCGCTGAATTCGACGAGCAATCTGACCGTGACGTCGGCTGCCAATGGGACCGTGCCGTTAGGCGGAGTAGCGCTGGAAATCGCCGCCAACGTGAAGAGCGGCAAGAGCAGCTTTGAAATCCGGCTCGATCCCGCCGACCTCGGCCGGATCGACGTCCGTGTCCAGATCGATCAGAACGGCCAAGTCACATCGCATCTGACGGTGGAAAAGCCGGAAACGCTGTCGATGCTGCGCCAGGACGCGCCGCAATTGCAGCAGGCGCTGAGCGATGCCGGGCTGAAAACCGATAGCGGTGGCCTGCAATTCAGCCTGCGCGACCAGTCTTCAGGCCAGAACAGCGGCAACAACAGCAACCCCAACGCCCAGCGGTTGATTATCAGCGACGAGGACGCCGTCCCCGCCGCGGTCGCAGGCCGCAGCTATGGCCGGTCGCTCGGATCGAGCACCGGCGTTGACATCAGAGTTTGAGGAGAACGACATGACCGTTGTTTCAGGAACGACACCACAGACGAGCTCATCTTCCTCCTCCTCCAGTTCGGCCGCGTCCGCCAACGCGCTGGCGAACACGCAGATCGCCGGCAACTTTCAGAGCTTTCTGCAACTGTTGACGACCCAGTTGCAGAACCAGAATCCGCTCAGCCCGCTCGACACCAACCAGTTCACCCAGCAGCTGGTCGAATTCGCCGGCGTCCAGCAGCAAATCAACACCAACGATTCGCTGGCCACGCTGGTCTCGCTGCAACAAACCGCGCAATCGAGTCAGGCTCTGCAATTCGTCGGCAAGACCGCCGTCGTCAAGGGCAACACCGCGGCACTGACCAACAGCCAGGCCGAGTGGGAGTTCAATATCCCCAGCGCCTCCACCGTCAACATATCGATCGCCAACAGCACGGGCGCGACCGTCTACACCAACAGCTTCGCCGTCGCCGCCGGCAACAACCAAGCGTTCGGGTGGAATGGCCTCGGCACCGACGGCACCCAGGAGCCCGACGGCAATTATACGCTCACGGCGACCGCCAAGGATTCGGCGGGCAACACGGTTGCGGTCACCACCTCGGTGGCGGGCGTGGTCAGTTCGGTCGATCTCACCCAGTCGCCGCCGCTGCTATCGATCGGCGGCCAGACCTTCACGGTCAATCAGGTCGAGAGCATCGTGGATTAGGGCGCCAGCGGCGTTCCAGCCCGCTCTCAAGACTTAAGACCTGGTTAAAATGCGCCGGATTGAGGCGCCGGCGCGGGCTTGCGTGGGCCTTTTCAAAGGAGATTTGTATTGAAGCCTTGGGCTTAGGCAAATTTTAAGCCGCTGGGCGTAGCTTGATGGCGTGAGTTCAGTGGTTGAGAGTTTGTGAGTACGCCATGACAGAGCCCCATCGCCCGAGGGTAAAATACGTCATCGGGCCCGACGGCAGTCCGCTGACGATCGCGGATCTGCCCGCACCCGGAACCAAGCGATGGGTTATCCGTCGTAAGGCCGAAGTCGTTGCCGCGGTTCGCGGCGGCCTGCTTTCCCTTGAGGAAGCGTGCAGCCGCTACACGCTGACCGTCGACGAATTCCTGTCCTGGCAGTTTTCCATCGACCAGCACGGCCTTGCCGGCTTGCGAACCACCCGTATCCAGCAATATCGCCAATAATCATCGCCTGATTGGCATTTGAGGAAAATCGACCTCGCCTTGCGAGGTCGATCTTTGCTGTTTTGAACTTTCGCCACCGCCGTTTACCTCTGTTAACCATATCGAAACCATACCGTAGGCAATAATTGCCCAGTGGTCCGATCCCGATTGGGACCTGGTCTGAGGGGCGGTTGGTTTGCAGAGTCTCGTGAGCTTTCTGAGGGGCCTGGGCGCTTCGCGGCTGATGGCGATGGTGGCGGTGACGGCCGCGCTGATCGGCTTCTTCGCGTTCGTCATCATGCGCGTCACCACGCCGCAGATGACCACCCTCTTTACCGATCTCAGCCTCGAGGACTCCAGCGCCGTCATCAAGGACCTGGAACGGCAGGCCATTCCTTACGAGCTCCGCAACGACGGCGCCATCATCATGGTGCCGAAGGACAAGGTCACGCGGCTGCGCATGAAGCTCGCCGAAGGCGGCCTGCCCAAGGGCGGCGGCGTCGGCTACGAGATTTTCGACAAGTCCGACGCGCTCGGCACAACCAGTTTTGTGCAAAACATCAACCATTTGCGCGCGCTGGAAGGTGAACTCGCGCGCACCATCCGCGCCATCGATCGCGTCCAGGCGGCGCGGGTCCACCTGGTGCTGCCGGAGCGGCCGCTGTTTGCGCGAGAGACGCCCGAGCCGTCGGCCTCCATCGTCGTGCGGGTGCGCGGCAGCCTGGAGCCGCAACAGATCAGGGCGATCCGCCATCTGGTCGCCTCCGCCGTCAACGGCTTGAAGCCGCAGCGGGTGTCGATCGTCGACGAAGCCGGCCAGTTGCTCGCCGACGGCGCGGGCGGCGAGCAAGACAATACGGTCGCCGACGAGCGCCGCGGCGCTTTCGAGAAGCGGCTGCGCAACGAGGTGGAAGGAATCGTGTCCTCCGTGGTCGGCTCGGGACGGGCGCGCGTCCAGCTCTCGGCCGATTTCGACTACAACAAGATTACCCAGACCTCCGACAAATTCGACCCCGAAGGCCGGGTGCTGCGTTCGAGCCAGACCCGCGAGGAATCCAGCGCCACCGCCGAAACCAACGGCCAGGTCACGGTCGGCAACGAGCTGCCGGGAAATCAGCAGAACTCGACGGCGCCGGTCGCGCGCGACCAGAGCAAGAAGACCGAAGAAACCAACAATTACGAGATTTCCCGCACCACCAAAACCGAAGTCACCGAAGCGGGACGGGTCAACCGAATCTCGGTCGCGGTTCTGGTCGACGGCAACTACGTCAAGAACGACAAAGGCGAGATGGTCTATCAGGACCGCAGCAAGGAGCAGCTGGACCAGATCGCCACGCTGGTGCGCTCGGCGATCGGCTTCGACCAGAAGCGCGGCGACCAGGTCGAGGTCGTCAACCTGCGATTTGCCGAAGCGCCGGCCGTTGTCCCGCTGGCGGAACCCACGGGCCTGCTCGGCATGCTGCAATTCACCAAGGACGACGTGATGTACGTCATCGAGCTCGGCGTCATGATGCTGCTCGGCCTGGTCGTGCTGTTCATGGTGATCCGCCCGCTGGTGAAGCGCATTATTGCCGACGAAGTGGCCACGACACCCGCCAGCGAAGGCGCGATAGCGGCGATCACCGACGGCGCGCAGGCGGCGTCCGGCGGCGGCTCCAGCCTCATTCCCGGCATCAACAACACCGCGCAGCTCATCGACGTGGCCCAGGTCCAGGGACAGGTCCATGCCCAATCCGTTCATCGGGTTGGCGAACTCGCCGAGCGCAACCCCAACGAAACCGCAGCCATTATTCGTCAATGGCTCTCTGAACCAGCCGCGTGATCTGACATGGCCGTGCCTCAATCCGTTAACGCCAACGACATCACCAGCGTGATTTCCTCGCTGGCGGCGCGTCAGGGGAGTCGGCCCAAGTCCGAGCCACTTCCTGGCCCCAAGCGCGCCGCCATCCTGATGCTGGCGCTCGGCGAGCAATATGGCGGCAAGGTCTGGTCGCTGCTCGACGACGACGAGGTCCGCGAACTCTCGATTCACATGTCGACGCTCGGCACGGTGGAAGCCGACACCGTCGAGGACATGCTGCTTGAATTCGTGTCGCGGATGTCAGCGTCGGGCGCCTTGATGGGCAATTTCGACGCGACCGAGCGGCTGTTACAGCAATACCTGCCAGCGGAGCGGGTCGTCGGAATCATGGACGAGATCCGCGGGCCTGCAGGCCGCAACATGTGGGAGAAGCTCTCCAACGTCCAGGAAGAGGTGCTCGCCAACTACCTCAAGAACGAATACCCGCAGACCATCGCCGTGGTGCTTTCGAAGCTCAAGCCCGAGCATTCGGCGCGGGTGCTCGCGATCCTGCCCGAGGACATGGCGCTCGACGTCGTCAACCGCATGCTGAAGATGGAAGCGGTGCAGAAGGAAGTGATCGAGCGCGTCGAACAGACGCTGCGGGTCGAGTTCATGTCGAACCTTTCGCAAACCAGACGGCGCGACGCGCATGAGGTGATGGCGGAAATCTTCAACAACTTCGATCGCCAGACCGAAACCCGCTTCATTACCTCGCTGGAAGAAGATAACCGCGAATCCGCCGAGCGCATCAAGGCCTTGATGTTCACCTTCGACGACCTCATCAAGCTCGACTCGGGCTCGGCACAAACGCTGATGCGCAACGTCGACAAGGACAAGCTCGGCATCGCGCTGAAGAGCGCCAACGAGGAAGTCCGCGCCTTCTTCCTCGGCAACATGTCCTCGCGCGCCGGCAAGATGCTGCTCGACGACATGGCGGCGATGGGACCGGTGCGGTTGCGCGACGTCGACGAGGCCCAGGCGCTGCTGGTCAATCTCGCGAAGGATCTCGCGGCCAAGGGCGAAATCACGCTGACCAAGAACCGCGCCGACGACGAGCTGGTGTACTGATGGCTGCGCCCGCAAAATTCCTGTTCGACACGGACTTCTCGGCGCCCGACCGGATGCGCGAACGTCCCGCGACGGCGGCAGAGGTCGCCCAGAAGATCGCGGCCGCCGAGGCGCGCGCCTATCGCGACGGCTATGACGCGGCGCTACGCGAAGCCAAGGTGGAAAGCGATCGCCGCGCCGCACTGGCGCTGGAGACGATCGGCGTTGCGATCAAGGGCATTGCCGCGCGCTTTTCGACAATCGAGAGCCGCATGGAAACCGAAGCCGTCGACGTGGCGCTCGCCGTCGCCCGCAAGCTGGCCGGCGAGCTGATCGCGCGCGAGCCGCTCGGCGAGGTCACTTCGCTCGTTGCGGACTGTTTCGCCCAGTTAGTTTCGACGCCGCATCTTGTGGTCAGAATCAACGATTCCCTCTACGAGGCAGCTCACGAGCGGATCGAAACGTTGGCCAAACAGAGCGGCTTTGCCGGCCGCCTGGTCATCCTGGCCGAGCCGGATATCCAGACCGGCGACTGCCGGATCGAATGGGCAGACGGCGGCGTCGTTCTGGAACGCGCGGCCATCGAAGCCAAGATCAATGAACTCGTCGGGCGCTATATCGCGTCCCGCAACCAGGCCTGACGCGGGCTGAGAGGAATGAACCATGAGTGACACGGACACACAGGTTCCGCTGCCGGATCTGAACGCTGCCGACACGACGACGGTGGGCGACGTCGCCTATCGTGAGGACGAGAACGCCGCCCGCGTCGCGGCCGATCTCGAGGCCGTGTTCGATGTGCCGGTGCAGGTTTCGGCAGTTCTCGGCCGCTCCAAGATGGAGGTCGGCGAATTGCTCAAGCTCGGGCCCGGCACCGTTCTCGAACTCGACCGCCGGGTCGGTGAAGCCATCGACATTTTCGTCAACAACCGCCTGGTCGCCCGCGGTGAGGTAGTTCTGGTGGAAGACAAGCTTGGCGTCACGATGACGGAAATCATCAAGGCCGAACGCAACTAAGGACAGTTTCCAATAAAGCGCGCCTGACGGGCGCGAACAGACGAACAGGAGAATACCATGCGGCTTCTTATCGTTGGCACCCTGAAAGGGCAGCTCACAACAGCGACCAAGATCGCGATGGATAACGGCGCCTCCGTCACCCACGCGGAAGATAACGAACAGGCGATGCGAGTCTTGCGCGGCGGCAAGGGCGCCGATCTGCTGCTGGTCGACGTATCCCTCGATATCCGCGATCTGGTAACACGGCTCGAGGCCGAGCACATCCATGTGCCGATCGTCGCCTGCGGCATCTCCAACGACGCCCGCGCCGCGGTCGCCGCTATCCATGCCGGCGCCAAGGAATATATTCCGCTGCCGCCGGATCCGGAATTGATCGCCGCCGTACTCGCCGCGGTCGCCAATGACTCGCGCGACCTCGTCTATCGCGACGACGCCATGGCGAGGGTCATCAAACTCGCCCAGCAGATTGCGGGTTCGGACGCCTCCGTCATGATCACCGGCGAGTCCGGCACCGGCAAGGAAGTGCTGGCGCGTTATGTCCACACCCGGTCCAACCGCGCCAAGCGGCCGTTCATTTCGATCAACTGCGCGGCCATCCCCGAGCACCTGCTGGAATCCGAATTGTTCGGCCACGAAAAGGGCGCGTTCACTGGCGCCATCGCGCGGCGGATCGGAAAGTTCGAAGAAGCAACCGGCGGCACGTTGCTGCTCGATGAAATTTCCGAGATGGACGTGCGGCTGCAATCCAAGCTGTTGCGCGCAATCCAGGAACGCGTGATCGATCGCGTCGGCGGCACGCGGCCGGTTCCGGTCGATATCCGCATCATCGCGACCTCGAACCGCAATCTGTCCGATGCGGTGCGCGAAGGCAGCTTCCGCGAAGACCTCCTGTTCCGCCTCAACGTCGTCAACCTGAAGATTCCGCCGCTTCGCGAGCGCCCGGCCGATATCCTGGAGCTTGCGCAGCACTTCGCCAAGAAATACTCCGACGCCAACGGCGTTCCGCTGCGTCCTCTCTCCGCGGACGCACGCCGCGTGCTGACCACCAATCGCTGGCAGGGCAACGTCCGCGAACTCGAGAACACCATTCATCGTTCGGTGCTGATGGCACAGGGCGATGAGATCGGCGTCGACGCGATCCTCACTCCCGACGGCGACCGCCTCGATGGCCCCAAGGCCGTTCCGGCCGTGGCACACGCCACTTTCGCCGCCGAACAGGTGACCCGCGCGCTGGTTGGGCGCACGGTGGCCGATGTCGAGCGCGACCTTATCCTGGAAACGCTGAAGCATTGCCTCGGCAACCGCACCCACGCGGCCAATATTCTCGGCATTTCGATCCGGACGCTGCGCAACAAGCTGAACGAATATGCCGACGGCGGCCTGCCGATCACGCCGGCGGGCGCCGGCGACATGCAGCGCGCGGCCGCGACCGCGTAAGCGTTAGCCACGAAAACGGCCCATCTATCCGGCGCGGGGCAACCTCGCGCCGGATTTTTTCAACCCAGTTCCGAGCCGGGCTTACGAAAGATATGGATGGGATCGCCGGGCTCAAACTCGTGCCCGGTGAACGTCACATAGGCGTAAAGCGCAAGATAGGCGATCGCCAGCGCGCCGACGGCGTAGAACACCCAGGTGGCGGCGCGTTTCACCGGTTCAAGCTAGCTTACCACGACGGCAGCACGGCGCCCTTGAATTTCGTCAGAACGAATTCGCGAACTTCCGGCGTCTGGTAGCTCTGCACCAGCGTCTTGACCCATGGCTTGTCCTTGTCAGCGCTGCGCACCGCGATCAGGTTGGTGTAGGGGCCCTTGGGGTCTTCGCGCAGGATCGCGTCCTTGGTCGGATCAAGGCCTGCCTGCGTCGCATAGTTGGTGTTGATGCCGGCGGCATCGACGTCATCCAGCGTCCGGGCGGTTTGCGCGGCATCGACTTCCACGATCTTGAATTTCTTCGGATTGTCGATGATGTCGGCCACCGTCGGCTTGAATCCGACATTCGGCTTCAGTTTCAGCACGCCCTTGTCCTGCAACAACAGCAGCACGCGACCGCCATTGGTCGGATCGTTGGGGATCGACACCGTCGCGCCCTGCGGCACCGCATCCCAGCTCTTGTATTTCTTCGAGTAGACGCCCATCGGAAAATTCACGGTAAGCGCCGCCGTTTCGATCTTGTAACCGCGATCGGCTTTCTGATTGTCCAGATATGGCTGGTTCTGAAACGAGTTCGCCTGCAAGTCACCGGCATCGAGCGCCGCGTTCGGAACCACATAATCGGTGAACTCGATGATCTGGATATCGAGGCCGTTCTTGGCGGCGATCGGCTTGACTGCTTCGAGGATCTGAGCGTGCGGGCCGGGCGTGACGCCGATCTTGATGGTTTCGGCGCGGGCCGGATGGACCAGAGATGCCGCCACGACAACCGAGGCCAGGAGAAAGCGGGGGGAAATCATTGTTCGATCCTTTTCGAAAATATTCACTCACGAATTCCGGCTGCGCTTGTCGAGGCGGCGTGCGATCGTCTCGCCGAGCGACTGCACGCCCTGCACCAGCACGATCAGCACGAGCACGACAGCCGCCATCACCTCCGGCATGAAGCGCTGGTATCCGTAGCGAATCCCGAGATCGCCGAGGCCACCGCCGCCGACCGCCCCCACCATCGCCGAATAACCTAGCAGGCTGACCAGCGTCAATGTCAGTGCCAGCGTCAACGCCGGCAAGGCCTCCGGCAGCAATACCTTGCGCACGATTTGCATGGGGCTGGCGCCGAAGGCGCGCGCCGCCTCCACCAGCCCCTGATCGACTTCGCGGATGGCGGCTTCGACCACGCGGCCGATGAAGGGAATGGCGGCAATGGTCAAGGGCACCACCGCCGCACGGGTGCCGATCGAGGTTCCGACAATCAGACGCGTCAACGGCACGCTAGCGACGACGAGAATGATGAAGGGCGTCGAGCGCGTCGCATTGACGATGAGACCGAGGACGCGGTTGATCACGGGCGCCGAAAACAACTCACCGGCCCGGCTTGTCGCCAGAAAGACGCCGAGCGGAAGTCCAAACAGGGTCCCTAACAGGCCGGAGAGACCGACCATGATCAGGGTGTCGAACGTCGAACTGACGATCAGCTGGAAAATTTCAGGCGACATAGCCGAGATGCTCCACCGTGTTCTGTCCCGACGTCAGTTGGTCCATGATCCGCCGCAAGTCATCCGCATCGGCCGAAACCGAGATGAACAGCGATCCGAACGGATGGCCGGCGATCGCCTCCACCTGCCCGTGCAGGATGTTGACGTCGAGACCAAGATTTCGCGACAAGCGTGACAAGACCGGTTGATCGGCTTCGCCGCCGGCAAAGCCGATACGCAACACCGCGCCGTCGCCCAGCTGGCGCTGCGGCCGCAATTTCGCGGCCAGCCATTCCGGCACCTGACTGCCGGTGATGACGCCGACGAACCGTTGCGTGGTTTCGTGGCGAGGATGCGCAAAGATCTCGTAGGTCGTGCCCTGCTCCACGATGCGGCCGCCCTCCAGCACAGCGACGCGGTCGGCAAGCTTTTTCACGACCATCATTTCGTGGGTAATGAACAGGATCGTCAGCTTGAGTTCGGCGTTGATGGTCTTGAGCAATGCGAGAATCTGGTCGGTCGTCTCCGGATCGAGCGCGGAGGTCGCTTCATCGGACAACAGCACCTTGGGCCGGGTCGCCAACGCGCGGGCAATGCCGATGCGCTGTTTCTGCCCGCCGGATAGTTCGGCCGGATAGCGGTCGCGCTTGTCGGATAGCCCGACCATCCCGAGCAAAGGCTCGACGCATTTGGCAATCGCAGCCTTGTCGAGGCCCGCGATTTCGAGCGGCAGCGCGACATTCTCGAACGCGGTGCGGGACGACAGCAGGTTGAAGTGTTGAAAAATCATGCCGATCGAACGGCGGGCCTGGCGCAGGCCGCGCTCGTCGAGCGCGGTGATGTCGGTGCCATCGACAATGACGCGGCCGCTGGTCGGACGTTCGAGCCCGTTGACCAGACGAATCAGCGTCGATTTGCCGGCGCCGCTCTTGCCGATCACGCCGACAATGGCGCCTTCAGGAACCTCGAGCTTGACGTCGTGCAGCGCGATGACCTCCGCCGCACGGTCACGCGACGGATAGATCTTGCTGACGTCGTCGAAGGCGATGAGTGGGCGGATGTGCACGTCGCTCGGCGGCGCTCCGGGAATCGGGAATGGAGCGTTCATGGGAATAAGGTTCTGTGCTGATAAAACCGGTCTTGCGGCTTAAGCCCATATCAAAGTGCAACCCGTCCGGCCAGCCCTGCAGGCCGGCTGGATACGCCTGCCAAGGCCAGGGCCAGGGCTAGAGCTTGATCGGCACGAAATGATTAAAGGCGATCAGGATCACGAGCAGGACAATGCCGAGGCCGAGGCTGAAGCCGATCAGCTTCTTTTCGACCGGCAGCAGCGGTTCGACTTCGTTAGCCGAAATCTCGTTCTTGAGGTCAACTTGCGACATGTGGCTGTCCTCGATGGGTTAGCTGGCGAGCGGCGGCTTGAAACCGCTGAAGAACAGCCAGGAGATCAACAGGCCCACCCAGATCACAAATCCGAACAGGCTGACGAAATAGACCGCGGCAAGCTTGCCAAAACCCTGCTGCCAGAGTTTGCGGAAATCTGACAGCACGCCGATCGAGAAGAAGGTGAGCACGAAGAAGATCACGCGGAACACATTGGCTTCGCCCGCAGCCGCAGGAAGTGCCTTGGCGATTTGCGGCGTCGAGCCGAGCGCAAGCCATAGCGACACCGCGAACACGACGATAAAGCCGAGGATGAACTTCGGGAACCGCTGCCAGATTTCGATCGGTTTGGCCCGGTCCGGTCCCTTGTCGATGCGATTGGTCCAGATGTAGCCGAGAATAAACGCCCAAATGCCGATGAAGATGTCGATGAAGAGCTTCACCGTCGTCGTGGTCGCGAGAATCCAGCCCGGTTGATACTTGATGCCTTCGGCGGCCGCCTTCGCCATGATCAGCGATTCCGTGATGCCGCCGCCGGCGACCGCCGCGCCATCGGTCTTGATCGCAAGACCCACCCAGGCGCCCGCCACCAGCGGCTCCTGCCACAGGAACGTCTGGGCGAGAAACGGCAGGATCAATACCTCGACGACCGCAAAGACCACAACGAGCGACGACACCAGGATCGGCACTGCCGGCCGCGCCCGGATCGCGCCGCCAGTGGCAATTGCTGCGGCGACGCCGCAAATCGAAATGCCGGAGGCGAGCGGCACCGACCATTCGCGGCTGAAGCCGAACCATTTGCGTGCGACGTAATAGATCACGGCCCAATAGATCAGATAGGCCTCGACGATCGCGGCAGCGCCCCGCAACAACAGCGACGACGCCAGATTGAGCTTGCCCGCCGCCGTGATCGCAACGGTGGCGCCGAGAATCACGATCGCGATCTTGATGTAGAGCTCTGGCCGGATCGCTTCCTTCAGCCATTCCGCAAAACGCGGAAAGAAATTGGCGATCACGATGCCGGAGAGAAGCGCGACGATGAAGCCGCCTTCATTGGTCAGCTTGAGCGACCAGGCGATGCCGAATTTCTGCTGCTCAGCGGGCGTTACCGCCGCCACATAGGCGTAGCTGCCGACGATCCAGCTCGCATAAGCGATGGCAAAAACGGCGGTGAATGCGAGGGCAAATTTCCGAACGTCCGCGCCGAGCGTTGCAACGCCAGCGCTCAGCACCACGAGCAGCGCGAGATAGGTGGCGATCAGGGCGCCACCACCCCCGAGTGAAGCATAGGCCTTGGCAAAGGGACTGAGTACCTGCGTAAGGTCAGTGTAGACCGACGTGGTGACGGCCCATCCGAGAAGGTCGGTCCCGCTGACGCTGACCAGCGCTGCTCCAAACACCAGAAGGCCGATGACGACGGCCAGCCAGTCCTCGGTGAGCTGCGCCCGCAGCGTCAACGGCTCCGAGGCCTTGATCGCCGAGGCCTTGATCGCAACGTCCGACATTCCAATTCCCCAAAATGACTAGCAGGGAAGGCCCAAAGCCCCCGGTTTTTCACTTTCAGGATGATGGCGCCGGCCCTCGCTGTCGAGGACCTTGGAAAAAAAGCGACGTCCGGCCTGTCAGATTGACGGCAAACGATGCTTTTCTTCCGACGATCTCTGGGATCATGGAGGGTTTTTCTCCGGGGGACTCAGACCGTCCGGCGGAGATATTTCGGCTATCCCGCGGCCCTGGAGGGCTGCTTTGGAGCCGCGACATTGAGCGCCAGCTTGCCATAGCGGTCGGTAAAGGCCGCGGTGTCGATCTCTTCGAGCTGGATATCGCCGTTCATCACGCCGGCCTTCCAGGTGTGGTGCTCGGGGTCGTGCTGAAACTCCGGCATCACTTCGCGGCCGAACAGATCCAGGGATTCGCAGATATGCTCATGGCTGTTCTTGCCGGCCTGATTGAGCAGGATGACCTGATCGATGTGCGAGGTGCGGAACCGCCGCAGCTTTTTGCGGATGGTTTCCGGCGAGCCGATCAGCCCGCTACGTAGTGCCGCCTCCTGCGCTTCCGGATTCTCGCGCTTCCATCTGTTGTATTCGTCCCACATGTTGACAGCGCCTGGCGGTGGACGCTGGCGATCCTGCGAGCCGCCGTAAAAGCGCAGCGCGAACTGGAAAAACGTGGCGCCATCGGCTCGTGTGCGCGCTTCTTCATCGGTTTTCGCGCACATGAAGAACGATACCAGCGCCATGTTCGGATTGATCTCGTAGTCGGCGAGCTTCTTCAACCGCTTTGTGATGGCGTTGTAATAAGCGTGCACCCAGGCATGCGCAGCGTCGGCGCTGACGAACTGAAAACCGAGCGCGCCAAAGCCGCTTTGGCCGGCGCGTTCGATGGTCGGCAGTTGCGAGCACGCCATCCACAGCGGCGGATGCGGTTTCTGCACCGGCTTCGGAACCACATTGCGCAGGGGAATGTCGAAATATTTGCCGTGATGCTCGCTGCCGCCGTCCCGAAACATCGGGAAAATCGCTGCGACCGCTTCCTCGAACACTTCCTTCTTGGTCTCCATGTCGCGGGAAAACGGTGTCAGCTCGGTGATGGATGCGCTCTCGCCCATGCCGAATTCGCAGCGGCCGCGGCTCAACAGATCGAGCACCGCGATGCGTTCAGCGACACGCGCGGGATGATTGGTGGTGAGCTGAAAAATGCCGTGGCCGAGCCGGATGTTCCTGGTGCGCTGACTTGCAGCCGCCAGGAAGGATTCCGGTGACGGCGAGTGCGAATATTCTTCCAGGAAATGATGTTCCACGACCCAGGCATGGTCGTAGCCGAGCCGGTCGGCGGTCTCCAGTTGCGTCAGCGCGTCCTGATAAAGCTTGAGCTCGTCACCCGCCTGCCACGGCCGCGGCAATTGCAGCTCATAGAAGATGCCGAACTTCATGACGTCTCTCCCGCGGACCGGCTTATTGTTGACGGCAGTCTATTCCCGGCCCACGGCGAGTCCAACCGGCGCACATTCCATATCGCGGAAAGCTCCTTGCGCTATGGGCATGAATGGTTAGCTTTTGGTCTTCGCCTGAGTCGCCTCCGGCCTTCCTGTACGAACCCCATGACAAGCTTCACGCCACATCAGGATTCCGCGCTAAAGGCCGTTGCCGACTGGCTGAAAGCCAAGCCCGGCCGCAACGGCACGCCGCCGGTGTTTCGCCTGTTCGGCTATGCCGGCACCGGCAAGACCACACTCGCGCGTCACATCGCCGAAGACGTCGACGGCGAGGTGAAATTCGCCGCCTTCACCGGCAAGGCCGCGCTCGTCATGCGCAACAAGGGGTGCGACAACGCCTCCACCATCCATTCGCTGATCTACCGCGCCCGCGAATCCGGCGTCGAACAGCCGAGCTTTGAATTGTGGGACGATGCGCCGGCCTCGAAGGCGAAGCTGATCATCATCGACGAATGTTCGATGGTGGATGCCGAGATGGGCCGCGACCTGATGTCGTTCGATTGTCCATTGCTCGTGCTCGGCGATCCCGCGCAGTTGCCGCCGATCCAGGGCGGCGGATTTTTTACCGGCAGCGAACCCGACGCCATGCTGACCGAGGTGCACCGTCAGGCGCAGGACGATCCGATCGTCCGGATGTCGATGGATATCCGCGAGGGCCGGGATCTCGAAATCGGCCGCTACGGCGAGAGCGAAATCGTATCGCGCGCCGACCTCGATCCGGAGCGGGTGATGCAGGCCGATCAGGTGCTGGTCGGACGCAACAACACCCGCCGCGCCTACAACATGCGGATGCGGCAGAAACAGCACATCGAGGATCCCTTGCCGGTTGCCGGCGACAAGCTGGTTTGTCTGCGCAACAACCGCAAGAAGGGCCTGTTCAACGGCGGACTGTGGCGCGTGAAGTCACGCAACGCGTCGCGATCGAAATCGCGCATCGTCAGCCTGCGACTCGCGCCTGATGAAGAGTTCAGCCACAAGGTGACGAAAGTCTCCGTCCGCTGCGATTGTTTCGAAGGCGGGATCGAGGCGATCCCATGGGAACAGCGCAAACCCTATGACGAGTTCGACTATGGCTATGTGCTCACCGTGCACAAGTCGCAGGGCTCGCAGTGGGATGACGTGGTGCTGTTCGACGAGAGCTTTGCGTTCCAGGACAGCCGCGCCCGCTGGCTCTATACCGGCGTGACACGGGCGGCAAAGCGGCTCTCCATCGTGGTTTAGTTCCCCGGGGCTGGTAGTAGCCCCCCTCTCCCGGTTTTTCGGGGACCTCTGTACGCGGGAAAGCGGCTTTTTTCACGGACTCGTGTGCTTTTGGCCGTAACGCTTCAGGTTTTGTCCCGTATCTTGGCGAGATCAGGCAGAAAGCCGTTTTGCGAACGACACTGCCGCACTAAATTCACCCCGTCCGCCAGGCCTCGTTCCGCCAAAAATCAGGAGCAAGCTCCCATGACCCGCCGTTCCCTCAGCCGCTTTTCCACGTGCGCCGCCGCCATCGGCTTGCTGGCGATTTCCGCCCTCAAGATCGCGCCTTCACTGGCTGCGGAAGATGCCGTGATCATTCCGCCGCCGGCGGTCGACGTTCAGAACACGAGCGGCGTCCAGACCGTGGTTGTGGCCGGCGGCTGTTTCTGGGGCGTGCAGGGTGTGTTCCAGCACACCGCCGGCGTCGTCAACGCCGTCTCCGGCTATTCGGGCGGCAGCAAGATGACCGCCGACTATCATATGGTCTCGACCGGCACGACCGGGCATGCCGAGTCCGTCGAGATCAAGTTCGATCCGAAGAAGATCAGCTACGGCAAGATTTTGCAGATCTTCTTTTCCGTCGCACACGACCCGACGCAATTGAACCGCCAGGGACCGGACAGCGGTACGCAATACCGCTCGGCGATCTTCACCACCAATGACGAGCAGAAAAAGGTCGCGGAGGCCTATATCGCTCAGCTCAACGCCGCCAAGGTCTACAACAAGCCGATCGTGACCAAGGTCGGACCGCTGGAAGGGTTTTTCGCCGCCGAAGCCTATCATCAGGACTACCTGACGCTTCACCCGAACCAACCCTATATTGCCTACAACGACATTCCAAAGGTCGAAAACCTGAAGAAGATTTTCGCCCAGAATTACATCGAGAAGCCTACTTTGGTGAGCGATATCAAAGTCACCAACTAGTGTGGCGGATCAGAAGCCCGCATCATTGTTGCCGCGGGTTCGTGACGCGGACTTCTGAACCAAAGCCACACTAGATCAATAAATTAGCCAGTGTCCTTTCGATTCCGAAGTTCGAAACGTGGCTCCGCAAAATGCGACGAACTTCGGAGCCGGGACACTAGTGGTTCTGTTATTGCGCAGGAGGTTTCATGTCTGACGCCAAGACGATGCCGAAAGTGGAAAAGAGCGAGGCTGAGTGGCGCAAGGAACTGACGCCGATGCAGTACGCCGTACTGCGCGAGAAAGCGACCGAAAGGCCGTTCTCCGGCGAATACGAGCATGAGCAGCGCGCCGGCACCTATATCTGTGCCGGCTGCGGCCAGACGCTGTTTGAGTCCGATGCCAAGTTCAATTCCGGCTGCGGCTGGCCGAGCTTCACCCAGCCGGCAGCCGAAAGTCATGTCGACGAGGAACGCGATGTGAGCCACGGCATGATCCGCACCGAAGTGCTGTGCTCGCGCTGCAATGGCCATCTCGGCCATGTGTTCGAGGACGGCCCGGGGCCGACCGGATTGCGTTACTGCATCAATTCCGCGTCGCTGAAGCTCGAGCCGAAATAGCCTTTCCCCGCAGAGCCCTCGAAAATCGGGTTCCGCGACTGGAACCGGCGGGCCGGATATGCTGTTCTTCTCTCGGCTTGGCGGAATTACTTCGCCAAGCCGAACTTTCAGAGGAGGCGCGCCATGTCGCTTGGAACGATCCTCATTATTCTCGTCATCCTTTACCTGCTTGGCGGCTGGAGCGGCCGGATCGGCGGCTATGGCTATGGCCTCGGTCATTCCGGAATGGGGCTCGGCGGTGTGGTTTTGGTAGTGCTGCTGGTTTTACTGCTCCTCGGCAAGCTCTAAAATCATATAAACTGCTGTAAATAAACGACTTTTTGTCGAAACACCGACCGGGAAGACAAATTCATCATCCCGTTCGGCAGGAGTCGCAATTCTCGCAGAGACGCCTATATTAAGGTCTGTCCGAAATGAAATGACGTGTACCGGCGCCTGCTGATTTTTGCGCCCGTGCGACCTGTTCGCGATGTCGTTCGCGTTCTCACTAAAAAGAACAGAGGTCCCCGACCATGGCTTCCTTCAGCTTCAATACTGCTGCCGAATTGTTTCCTGCCGCCATCCGCAAGAAAAAGCGGGCGGGCTTCGCCTATCGGCGATTTGGCACCGCGGCCGAAGCGGTTCGTTTCGCGATCGAGGAATTGCCGGCGGATTCGTTGAACGGCGCCTATCTGCAAGTCGACGAGGCACGCTTCGATCAGGTCGGCATTCGCACGCTGTATGAGAGCCAGGAGTTTCCGCTGGAGCGCCGTCCCCGCGCGCCCGAGCCGGTGGCTACCGAAGCCAAGACGGACGAAAAGGCGGCCTAAGGCGCGCAAGCGTACCGAAGTGACAACCGCAGCCGCGAACTAGAGCCTATCCGGTTCTGATGAAATCAGAACGGGGCTCTAGTTTTTTGTTTCTGACGCGTTTTCTTCACGCGAACCGGTATCCACTTCGCTCGAAAACGCTCTAACGCGGCTGCTTGTCCAGCCAGCGCCGCATTAGCCGCACGTTGCGCATGTTGGCGCGAAACAGCACGTCAAATGCATCGCCCGCCAGGGGCACCAATCCCACCACGCCATCGATCGCGACGTTGCCGAGCATCCGCGCGGTGACGTACCAGGGCGCGCCCAGCGCACGCGCCTCCCGCACCAGCCAAAGCGAGAATGCGGTCGCCAGAACATCGCCGACGACCGGAATCAATCTGATGATTCCATCGACCCCGTAACGGATTTTTGTGCCCGGCAGAATGAAGGCGACGTCGAGCAGCTTGGCCAGCATCTCAAGCCGCGCCAGACGCTGCTCGCGGGTGAGATTGCCAAAGGGATTGGCGCTGGAATGGGTGAAGTCGAACTGGAACTGGCGGAGGCCATCGCGCAGCGAGCTGGCCGGAATCTCGCGGCCTTCCTGATCAATCACAGGGCCTTGCACGGGACCTCGCGCCCGGCCGGCGCGGAACGCGCCGCGCGAGGCGTTGAAACCCGCATTGCCGGGAGAAATGATTTCTTCGTTCGCCATGTCCATCAGATGGGTGCGCACGGGATCAGCGCAAGTGCCGCCTCAGGCCGGCAGCGCCGCCTCACCTTTGGCCTTGGCCGGCCGGTCAATGAGGTAATGGGCCAGGCCCGACGACACCGCACCGGGAACAAAGCCGACCAGACCATAAAGAACGAATTGCAGGATGCCGCTGTCCGGCCCGCGCGATCCGTAGAGCAATCCGGCCGCCGCAAAGCCGATCACGCCGACGATCAACAGACGCAGATGCGGTCCAATTCGCTTGATGTGAAAGACGATATCGTCGACCGCACCCAGCATCAGCGCGGGCAACAGGCCGAACAGATAGGAATACTGCAACGTGCTTGCGAACACCTTGAGCAGCGTGCCGGCCTCGGACAAACTCGGCGGATGGCTCCAGTAGCCGGACATCGCCGTGGTCGCCAGCAGAAGCAGGAAGCCGCCGAACAACGGCCCGAGTGCGGCAAAGATTGCGTAACGCTTCATCTTGCGCCCTCGACTACTCGCCCCAGGCCGCGAAGGCGTCGTTGAAGGCACGCTCGCCCGGAGCGCCCTTCTCGATGGCGATGATGGCGCGGCGCTGGTTGACATAGACCAGCGGCACGTCGAACCAGGAGCGCTCTTTCAACAGTTGCATATTGCGCGATCGGTCGGCCTCGACATTCGACAGTCCGACCAGGAAGAAGCCGTCGGTGACCTTGACGGCAAGGCCCGCGAGCGGCGTGCCGCGCGCCTGCTCATTGGACTTCATCAGGATGCCCGGCACGTTGCTGACGCCGCCGCCCGAGAAATCCGGCGGCAGGATGAAGGTCAGTTCCGCCGTGTGGCTCGCCGGCAGCGATGAATCGGTGTTGCGGCGGAACGACATCGTCATCTTGAATTTGCGATCGGGAATCTCGATGTCGGCCCGCACCGCGATGTCGGCTTTCTGGTTGCCCGTGGCCTTGAGCGGTTCGGTCCGCCAGATCACCGAGCCGACATATTGCTTGCCCTTGGGATCGGAGGGATCCTCGTCATACAGCACGACCTTCTGCGCCACCGGCGCCAGTTGATCGCTCGACGACGGTTGGCCCACGCGATCGGTAATCTTCGGTTTGGTGCCGGGGGCACTGGTATCCTTGGGGGCCTCAACGACGGTTGGCGAGGATTTGAACAAACCGGTCACCGTGCTGACGACCGACTTGCCCCACAGGATCGCCGCGCCGACCAGGATCAGAACGATGCCTACCGCAATCGCGCTTTTAAACGGAAATATTGCCCCCCGTTTCGGCTCGCGGCCGCGGTCGGCCGCAATACGGGGGCGCGGCGAGGACGGCTGCGGGGGGACGTAACGCTCCGCCTCTGCGGCAGATTCGTCATACGAATAGGGCGCCTCGGAATCGAAGTCGCGGTCTTCCATGACCGGTTCGAGCCGGTCGAACTCGGGCGATGGCGACGGCACGTTGGCATAGGTTTTCCGCGCCGCGCGGCTCGCTTGCGCGGCGGCGCGGCCAAGATCGTCGGCATCGGCGGTGATGTCGCGAAATCCGCGCACACCCGGCGGTTCGGGAGGGGTGGCGTCCGATCCGCGGCGCGACGCCGACCGCTGCTCACGCGTCGGCGGCAGTTGCGGATCCTGCATCGAAATCTGCGGCTGGCGCGGCGGCTCCGGACGGGCGTTACGTGCCGGCCACTGATCCGGCCGGTCTTCCTGCCGCGTTTCCTGGCCAAGCGGCGGACGATCATTTCGCGGCAACGGAGGCGGGCCGGGTTGCCGCGGGCGTGGTGGCAGCGGTGCCGCGTTCGGCGCAGATTCAGCCGGCCGCGCGCCGGGACGGGAATTGGCGCGCAACGCCGTGCTGGCCCGTGAAGGGGAGCGGGTCGGGTCGCCCGCCCCGCGCGACGCCTCGCGCGCTCGCTGGGCGGCTTCCAATTCCACCTTGCGGACGGCTTCTTCCAGCGAAAGCCGCTCGCGGGTGATTTCGGACTCGCTGAGTGGCGGTTCGACGCTGCGGAGCTGCGCGATCAATGCCGCTCGCGCCCGCTCATAGAGCGCACGGCGGCTCTCGCCGGGAGCACTGGGGTCCAGTCCGGCGATGGCGCGGGCGATTAGCGGGTAGTAGTCAGCCATCTCAACTCAACAATGCAGGCTTCACGGTAACATCTCGTTAATCTCGTTAAGCCTCGAACGGATTCTGCACCAGGATAGTATCCTCGCGTTCGGGACTTGTGGAAAGCAAGGCAATTGGACAACCCACCAATTCCTCCACACGGCGGACATATTTGATCGCCTGCGCCGGCAGGTCCGCCCAGGAGCGGGCGTTGGCGGTGGGCTCCTTCCAGCCTTCGATCGTCTCATAGACCGGTTTGACCCGGGCCTGGGCGCCCTCGCCGGCCGGCAAATGGTCGATTTCCTTGCCGTCCAGCAGATAGCCGGTGCAGACCTCGATGGTGTCAAAACCATCGAGGATGTCGAGCTTGGTCAGCGCCAGGCCGTTGATGCCACAGGTACGTACGGTCTGACGGACCAGCGCCGCGTCGAACCAGCCGCAGCGGCGCTTGCGTCCGGTGTTGACGCCGAATTCCTTGCCGCGGCGGCCGATCTCTTCGCCGATCTCATCATGCAATTCAGTCGGAAACGGACCTTGGCCGACCCGGGTCGTGTAGGCCTTGCAGATTCCGAGCACGTAACCGACCGCGCCCGGGCCCATACCGGTGCCGGTCGCGGCTTGCGCCGCAACGGTGTTGGAAGAGGTGACGTAAGGATAGGTGCCGTGATCGACGTCGAGCAGCGCGCCCTGCGCACCCTCGAACAAGATGCGCTTGCCCTCGCGACGCTTGATGTCGAGCAGCCGCCATACGGTTTCGGCGTAGGGTAAAAGCTGCGGCGCCAGCGCCGTCAAATCCCGCAGGATCTCTTTGCCGTCGATCTCTGCCAGATTGAGCCCGCGGCGCAGCGCATTGTGATGCGCCAGCAACCGGTCGATCTTGTGCGGCAGCGTATCGAGATCGGCGAGATCCATCAGACGGATCGCGCGCCGGCCAACCTTGTCCTCATAGGCCGGGCCGATGCCGCGCCGCGTGGTGCCGATCGCGGTGCCGGCGTTCGAAGACTCCCGAAGCGCATCGAGTTCGCGGTGTAGCGGCAGGATCAGGGTGACGTTTTCGGCAACCCGGAGGTTCTCCGGGCTGATCGCAACGCCCTGCCCCTTCAGCTTCGTCACCTCATCGAGGAAGGCCTGCGGGTCGAACACCACACCGTTGCCGATCACCGCCAATTTCGAAGGCCGCAAAACACCGGACGGCAGCAGCGCCAGCTTGTAGGTCTCGCCATTGATGACGAGCGTATGACCGGCATTGTGACCGCCCTGAAAACGCACGACGATATCGGCCTGCTCCGACAACCAGTCGACAATCTTGCCCTTTCCCTCGTCGCCCCATTGGGCGCCGACGACGACGACATTCCCCATCCGCAGCTATTCCCTCTCGCAACCCTGTTTGTTCAGGCATGATCTGTTCGAAAAACCGGTCTCAGCCCGCTGGGTCCACCATCCAGGGCCTGCCGGGGGCCCGTCGCATGCGAGGCACACCATCGGATAAAGGATGCGGGCTACCGACGCAAGCAAGAAGGCACTTTATTTCACCCCAAGAAGGTCCATCAACCCATTGATATCCCCCAAAAATATGCGCCCTTCGGGCGTCACCTCAGGCATATCTCAAATCCGTTCGCCGATTGAGGCAGAGCCAAGGCAGATGGGACGGCCGTTCGTTGGCCTTTGGCCATAAGGGTCGCCCCTATCAGGGCCGCCGGTACATGCCAGGTTCTGCCCCGAAACTTAGAATCTTGGGGACCCATTCTTTCATGCGCAGAAAATTCCGATCGACCGTCATGGGCGGCCTGCTCGCGTGCCTGATCGGCACATGGTCGCGATGCATCCAGCGCCATTGATGGTTTAAGAAAATCCGTGTTTTTGAAGTGGCCGGGCGAGGAATTTCCGGACCCGATATCGACAGCGGGTTTGGGCGCGGCGCACGATTCGGTCAGAGACCAAACGCCGCATGTCCGCTTCCGACCAGATATCAGCTACCGCGCCACGCAACTGGCTCACCAATCAACCCTATGCACTGCTTGGGATCGCCGCTTTGTGCTGGGCCGGCAATGCCATCGTCGGCCGGCTAGCCGCCGGTCACATTCCGCCGGTGACGCTCGCCTTCCTGCGCTGGTCGATCGGATTTCTGATCGTTCTCCCCATGGCGTGGAAACATCTCAGGCGCGACTGGGGCGCGATCCGCGCCAAGCTCGGCCTGATGATCTTTTTGTCGCTGACCGGCATCGCCGGCTTCAACGCCCTGCAATACTGGGCGCTGGAGCATACCCAGGCGCTGAACACGCTGCTGCTGCAATCCGCCGGACCGCTGTTCGTCGCGGGCTGGTCGCTGATCCTGCTCGGGATCCGGCTGACGCTGGCGCAGGCGGTCGGTATCGCGGTGTCGCTGACCGGCGTGCTGGTGATCCTGTTGCACGGCGACCTCACCGCCATCGCGGCGATCGACTTCAACCGGGGTGACCTCATCTTTACCGCCGCGCTCCTGATCTTCGGGCTTTATTCGGTGATGTCGCTCAAGCGACCGGCCATTCACGACCTGTCATTCCTGGCCTTCACGTTCGCCTGCGGCTCGGCTTGGCTTGTTCCGCCGCTGATCCTTGAGTTGATCTTTCGCCCCGTCATGCACCTCAACGTCACCAATCTCCTGTCGGTGCTTTATGTCGCGGTCTTTCCATCTACTATCGCCTATCTCTGTTACAATCGCAGCATCCATCTGATCGGCGCCAATCGCACCGCGCCTTTCTTTCATGTCGTGCCCGTCTTCGGGTCGGTGATGGCGATCGTTTTTCTCGGCGAGCGTCCGCAGGCTTTTCATTTCATCGGCTTTGCGATGGTGCTGACAGGCGTCTTCGTGGCGTCGCGAAAGCCGTCTGCGGCATTGGGATGAGCGCAAGCGAGCCGCCATCGTTTGATCCCGTCCGTTGGCTCAACCACCAGCCCTATCTGCTCCTGAGTCTGGCGGCGCTGTTCTGGGCCGGCAATATCGTGCTTGGCCGCTACGTCGCCGGCCACGTGCCGCCAATGACGCTGTCGTGTATCCGATGGATCGGGTCCTGCCTGATGCTGCTGCCATTCGCCTGGCCGCATTTGGTCAGGGACTGGCCGGTGCTGCGCCGGCATCTTCCGCTGATGCTGGCGCTATCGACAACGGGTTTTGCCCTCAATAATGCGCTGTCCTATTGGGGGCTGCAATTTACCCAGGCACTCAACGCGCTGCTCATCCAGTCGTCCGGGCCGTTGTTTATCGCGCTGTGGGCGCTCGTCCTGTTCGGTATCAAGCTGACCTGGGCGCAGCTTGCCGGGATTGCGCTGTCGCTTTTCGGCGTTCTCACCATCATCTTGCGCGGCGACCTTTCCGCGCTCGCCGCCATCCGCTTCAATCTCGGCGACCTCATGATGACCGGCGCGCTGGTCGCTTTCGGTCTCTATTCCGCGTTGATGCTGCGCCGGCCGGTGACGCATCAATTATCTCTCATCTGCTTCACCATGGCTTGCGGCGCGCTATTATTGCTGCCGCCCTCGATCTGGGAATATGCCAATGGCATCCGGCTGCAATTCGACGCGACCACGATGATGACGCTGGTTTACGTCGTGATCTTTCCCTCGACGCTCGCCTATCTGTTTTTCAACCGCGGCATTGCGGCGATCGGTCCGAACCGTTCCGCGCCGTTTTTCCATCTGGTGCCGGTGTTCGGCTCAGTCATGGCGATCGTTCTGCTCGGCGAAGAACCGCAGCTGTTTCATCTCGCCGGATACATCATGGTGCTCGCCGGCATCGTGATCGCCTCGCGAAAAACCGCGGCGAGTTAGAACGCCAGCACCTTCGCCTGCTTCACCTGCGGCAGCGCCTGCACTTTCGTCAGCACATCGGCCGGCACTGCACCGTCAATCTCAACCAGCGCAATCGCGTCCCCGCCCTGCTTGTTGCGGCCGAGATGGAAGGTCGCGATATTGATTTTGGCATCGCCAAGCAGGCTCGCAAAATGGCCGATGAAACCCGGCTTGTCCTCATTGGTGACGTAGATCATCGACTTGCCGAATTCGGCATCGACCCGGATACCCTTGATGTCGACCAGCCGCGGCTTGCCGTCGTGATAGACAGTGCCCGACACCGAACGCTCCTGCCGCTCGGTCGAAACCGTCACCGTAATCAGGCTTTCGTAATCGCTCTGCGCCGCACGCGCGACTTCGTCGACCACCATACCGCGTTCCTTGGCGACGGCCGGCGCCGAGACCACGTTGACGTCACCCAGCATCGGCCGCAGCAGGCCGGAGAGCACCGCGGATGTCAGCGCCTTGATCTTCATCTCGGCGACGTGCCCCTCATAGGTGATCTGCACCTTGGCGATGCCGGTCTCGGTCAACTGGCCGGCAAACGAACCCAGCTTCTCGGCGAGTTCGATAAACGGCCTGAGCTTCGGTGCTTCTTCCGCCGTGATCGAGGGAAAGTTGACCGCATTCGAGATGGCGCCGTGCAGCAGGTAATCGGACATCTGCTCGGCGACCTGGAGCGCAACGTTCTCCTGCGCCTCGGTGGTGGCAGCGCCGAGATGCGGGGTGCAGATCACGTTCGGATGACCGAACAGGACGTTCGAGGTCGCCGGCTCCTCGACGAACACGTCGAAAGCAGCCCCCGCCACCTGTTTGGAATTCAGCGCATCGACCAGCGCCTGCTCGTCAACCAGCCCGCCGCGCGCGCAATTGACGATCCGCACGCCTTTCTTGGTTTTCGCAAGCGCTGCCGCATCGATGATGTTGCGGGTCTTCTCGGTCAAAGGCGTATGCAGCGTGATAAAATCGGCGCGCTTGAGCAATTCGTCGAGTTCGAGCTTCTCCACGCCGATGTCCTTGGCCCGTTCGGGCGACAGGAACGGATCGAACGCGACCACCTTCATGCGCAAGCCGAGCGCACGATCAGCAACGATCGAACCGATATTGCCGCAGCCGATCACACCCAAGGTCTTGCCGGTGATTTCGACGCCCATAAAGCGGTTCTTTTCCCACTTGCCGGCTTGCGTCGATGCGTCGGCCTGGGGAATTTCACGCGCCAACGCCAGCATCAGGGTGATCGCATGTTCGGCAGTCGTGATCGAATTGCCGAACGGCGTGTTCATCACGATGATGCCCTTGGCGGTGGCCGCGGGTATCTCGACATTGTCGACGCCGATGCCGGCGCGCCCGATCACCTTCAGCCTTGAGGCCTTCTCGATGATCTTCGCCGTTGCCTTGGTCGCGGAACGGATGGCCAGACCATCATAGTCGCCGATGATCGCGGCAAGTTTTTCCTTGTCCTTGCCGAGATTGGGCTGGAAGTCGACCTCGATGCCACGGTCCTTGAAAATCTGTACCGCGGCCGGCGACAGCGCGTC
Source organism: uncultured Alphaproteobacteria bacterium (assembly GCA_963770515.1). Taxonomy (GTDB): domain Bacteria; phylum Pseudomonadota; class Alphaproteobacteria; order Rhizobiales; family Xanthobacteraceae; genus Bradyrhizobium. The sequence continues at coordinate 192,206 of CAVYPW010000008.1, read as the reverse complement.
GGAAATGAGCACTTTGGGTTTTGTCATGATGGTTATCCATGTCTCGACAAATTTCGATGCTGTCACCCGCGGGCTTGACCCGCGGGTCCATCTCTTTGGATGGATGGCCGGGTCAAGCCCGGCCATGACGATGTCGTGTTAAACGCGGTTACGCCGCCTTCGGAAGCTGCGCCTTGGTTTCGGCAAAGGCCCAGTCGATCCACTGGGTCAACAGCGCAACGTCAATCGCCTCGATCGTGGCGCCGCACCAGATGCGCAAACCCGCCGGCGCATCGCGGTGACCGGCGAAGTCGTAGCCGGCGCCTTCCTTCTCGACGAGACCGACCATTTTTTTGATGAAGTCGATCTGCGCGTCCGAAGTCAGCGAGGCGATCGCGGGATCGGTCACCTTCATGCATACCGAGGTGTTGGAGCGGATCGCCGGCGTCCTGGCGAGAAAATCGATCCAGGGCGTTTTGGCCTGCCAATCGGCGAGCACCTTGAGGTTCTTGTCCGCGCGCGCCATCAGTGCCTTGAGGCCGCCGACCGACTTGGCCCAGTTCAACGCATCAAGATAGTCCTCGACGCAGAGCATCGATGGCGTGTTGATGGTCTCGCCGACAAAGATGCCCTCGTTGAGCTTGCCGCCTTTGGTCATGCGGAAGATCTTCGGCAGCGGCCAGGCGGGCTTGTAGGTCTCGAGCCGCTCGACCGCGCGCGGGCTCAGCACCAGCATGCCGTGGCCGGCCTCGCCGCCCAGCGCCTTCTGCCAGGAGAAGGTCACGACATCGAGCTTGGGCCAATCCAGGGCTTGCGCAAACGCCGCCGACGTAGCGTCGCAAATCGCGAGGCCCTCGCGCTTGGCGCTGATCCAGTCGGCATTGGGGACGCGCACGCCGGATGTCGTGCCGTTCCAGGTGAAGACGACATCGGACGCCGGATCGACCTTGGAAAGATCGGGAATCTCGCCATAAGGCGCAGCGAGCTTGGTTGTGTCCTTGAGCTTCAACTGATTGACGACGTCGCCGGCCCATCCTTCGCCGAAGGATTCCCACGACAGCGTGGTGACGGGCCGCGCGCCGAGCAGCGACCACAGCGCCATTTCGACGGCGCCGGTGTCGGAGGCCGGAACGATGCCGATCCGGTAATCGGCGGGCACTTCAAGCACTTCGCGCGTCAGGTCAATGGCGCGTTTCAGCTTCTCCTTGCCGATTTTCGCGCGATGCGAACGGCCGAGGGCTGCGTCCTTGAGATTTTGCGGGGTCCAGCCAGGGCGCTTGGCGCAAGGGCCGGAAGAAAAATGCGGCACGTGGGGCCGCGAAGCGGGCTTCGCTGCAGTCATGATCTACCCTTCCAGATAGCGAGCCTCCCGTTGGGGGGAGGTGTCCCGCCGTCGTGAATAAGGGAATCATCCTAAATCGTCAAGAAACTTCGTTTTGCTCCACCTCCGCCTCGACCTCCGACGGCTCAGCATCGGATTCCGGCTGCGGCTGTGCATTCAGCAGTTCCGCCGCGTCGGTCACGAGTTGCACCGCGCGACGGCGGCTTCCGACCTTCAGCACACTCTTGTCATCGGCGCGCACGACATAGTCATCGCCGATCCGGACGATCGAATAGCTCTTCATGTGGCATCCCCAAAGTTGTCGCGCCGGACAGACGCCAAGGTGTCACGGATCGTTCCGCCAAAGAATTTGCGATGGTCTGGTTAGTTTACCGCGCGTTAAGGAGAACGAACTGCGGCATTCATTTTCGCAATATTCGCAAGGGCCGCTTCATCGAGCGGTCAAAACTGCGGCAAAACCAAAGCGCGATTCCGGCACACTTATCGGCGCAAGGCAGGCAGGCCCAGGGATTTTTCGGCCTCGCCGATCCAGCGCCGCACCAAGGCATAGTCGTCGAGACGAAAGCCGCCTTCATGCGCGACACGCGTATAGGCCAATAGTGCGATATCCGCGAGCGTCAGCGTATCACCGACGAAAAACCTGCTCGCTGCAAGTTCGTGGTCCATTAGTGCCAGCGCCGCATAGCCTCGTTTGACCTTTTCGGGATCAAGCTCGGTAGCTGGCCGGTCCAGATAGACCATCTGGAAACGGCAACCCGCGACAAAAGGTTCATGGCTGCACTGTTCTCAGAACAGCCATTCATCCATCTTGGCTGCAGCAAAAGCATCGGATGGAATGAGATCGCTGCCGCGGGCGAGATAACGGATGATGGCGTTGGATTGTGCCAGTGGAGCAGATTTGACATTCGCTACAGTCTTCGCCGTAAAAATGTAAAGCGAATGTCGAATTTAAAGCTCCACTGGAAAAATACGTTTGCTGGTGATCCTTTGATTCTAACATTCGCAAAAGTGCCTGCTGGAGCGGGATGCGAATGTCAGAATCGGATCACCAGTGTGCGCCCATCCTCGAAATCAACCACAGGCACTTGGCCTGCGCTGTTGAGTTTGAGGAATTGCGGAGTTCGACTCTCTTGCTTGAGGATGTCGACCGGAATCCAGGTGTAGGGCAGACCCAGGCGGTCGCAGACCCATTTCACCTTCAGGCAATTGCCCGAATTAGTGTCGCCGTAAATTTTCATGATCCGCTGCCCATCCCGAGGGAGCAACAGAGCAGCAAGCGAAATCCATCATGTCAATCATGGCCGATAAGCTTGGCGGCTCGTCAGAATTTGTAGCCGAGCCCCGCGCGCACGGTGTTGACGTTGGTTTCGACCTGATCAACGAAGCGCACATACTCCCACTCGGCGCGCATGAACAGGCCACCGACCAGCTTGATATCGACGCCGAGGCCCATCGTGTAGCCATAGATCATGTGATCGGCGGTGACGTTGGTAGCGGACAATGGCTGCAACGCCGTGTAGTTTCCAAGAAGGGTCGTGCTGACAGCGTCCTTCACGGTTACAGTTTGCCCGATGCTGGCGTTACCAAGCGCCAGGCCGCCGAACACATAAGGCAGGAAGCAGCCGAATGCATAACCGGCACGGCCTCTGAAGGTGGCCATATCACTGATGGCGATTTGAGACGAGGAACTGGCGGAAACCGAATGATAGAGACCATCCGAAAGAGGCGTTGAGGTCGTAAAGGCTTCCTGCGCCGTGGCCGATCCGCCCATCTTGCCGTGTATATAGGATGCATCAAGTCCCAGAACGACATCATCCCACTGCGAGTTGTAACCACCGAACGCGCCGTACCCCCACATATGCGACGACACTTTGCCGAGTTGAAGGTTGGACTGTCCGATCCCAGTCTCCGATACGGTCAAATTCGAGATCAGCGCATTCAGCATGCTGGTGGTCGAGCCGTTGAAATTCTCGCTGGAAGTTCCGTAAGCACCCTGACCGCCCACGTAGAATCCCTGCCAGTTGGTGGTCGCGGCGGAGCCGCCCAGCGAGCCGCGAAGGAAATCGGGCATGTCCGCAGCTTGCGCGCGAGCCGCCATCGCCAACATCGCTACCGCCAACAGGACTCTACGCATCGATCACTCCCATCCACACTTTCGAACCTGGCGTGATCATCGCTCGTTAACCTTAATCAATCGTTTTCAGGCGCGCTTCATTGGCAAGATCTTGTCCGAAAACCGGCATCCATCGCCGCCTTCGCCGGGACAGGCTTTTTCGGAGATCACGCCGCGCAAAACAAAACGGCGCGAGAAACATCCCGCGCCGTTAAGTGAAGTTAACTTAAGGCTCGCTCATCAGCCCTTGGTGACAAGCGGCGGCACATAGACCGGCGGGCTCCAGAGATTCCAGCGCACGCCGAGTTTCACGTCCTGCGAGGTGATGTTGTGGAACTGGAAGACGTGACCACCCGCGGAGTGATCGAAGGTGGTATCCGCTCCTGTCGTGCCGTCACCGAGATTGACATAGCTGTAGCCGAGTTCGATCGCCATGTTCTGGTTGACCTGATAGGCGAGGCCCGCATGCAACGCCCACGCAAAATTCCATTGCGATCCGTTAGCCGCACTCGCGAAACTCGCAACTGGAGGACCGCCGACGAATTGGGGAGCGCCTCCGCCGGGGGTCTGTATATTCGACACGCCGGTATCCGTGAAACCGTTGATACTGACTCGAGCGGTACCAATACCTGCACCAATGTACGGCGTCACACACCACCAGGTGCCAAGATCGGCATAGGCGTTCGCCAAGAACAGAAATTCTGACTTGCTGGCGCTGTAGTTGTCCTGGCCACTGAACGTCTGGCCATTGAGCGGGCCGCTGAAAGTGTCCGTCCCCTTGAAATTCGCGCTCCCACGATATTGGGCGGTGACATCAGCGCGGAACCAGCTGTTGAAACGGTATCCAACACCGACGTCATAGATCCCGCCAGTATCGAAATTGGTCGTCTCCTGGAAGGACGTATTGCCCGCGTAGAGCGCCGCATTGGTGTTGCGAATGCTGTCGACGCGCTGGTTGCTAAATCCAATGTCGCCGCGCAGATACCATCCGCCGAAGTCGGCGACCGGCGGAGCGTACCCCATCGGCGGGGGCGCAATCGCCATGTCCGCGGCGGAAGCCATCGACGACAACAAAGATGCCGCTCCGGCGGCAACGATAAACTTCACACTACGCATCGGTCTCGTCCTTTTGGCCGCTGAGGCGAACGGCCCCACGTCTAAAACTCACGTGCAGGACGATGGCACCAAATGCTTAAGCGCCACTTAACCCTAATTTTTAAGGTTGATATTTCGCGAACAAAGCCGTCGCTGTAAATTTCACTCGTGCAAAAAAGGCGAGCGCCGTCACAAGTGCTAACGAGGTGTGAATGAGAAAGGCCGAGTGATGAATAGCCGGCAGCGAATAGACGGTCGCTTGATATTCGCTATCTCACCGCTTGTTGCGGCATCTTCGGCAAGAACACTGCGAGCAATCCGATCGCCGGCAGGAACGAACAGATCTGATACACGAAGGCAATGCCGGTGTGATCGGCGACCTTGCCGAGAACGGCAGCACCCAGGCCGCCGATGCCGAAGGCAACGCCGAAGAACACGCCGGAGATCATGCCGAACCGGTGCGGCACCAATTCCTGCGCGAACACGATGATCGACGACGTCGTCGAGGAGATGATGAGACCGATGATCACGGTCAGAACCGCGCTCGCAGCCAGGCCCACATAAGGCAACGCCAGTGTGAACGGCAGCGCGCCGACAATCGAGAACCAGATGACGATCTTGCGGCCGAAGCGATCTCCCAACGGCCCGCCAAAGAATGCGCCGACCGCGTTCGCCGCGAGGAAGATGAAAAGATAGAGCTGGGCCGCCTGGGTCGAGACGCCGAAGCGGTCGATCAGATAGAAAATATAATAGCTCGACAGACTCGAGACGTAGAGCTGCTTCGAGAACAACAGCATCACCAGTACCGCGAGCGCGATCAAAACCCCGCGCTGAGACGGCGCGTCCGGATGGGCTGCAACGGCGGTCATCTTCCTGGCTTTGATCTGCGGCTTGTACCATTGGCCGATCCGCCACAGCACGACGATCGCGAGAAAGGCAATCGAGGAGAACCAGGCGATGCTGGGCTGGCCGAAGGGAACGACGATCAAGGCCGCGAGCACAGGACCCATCGAGGTGCCGAAGCTGCCGCCGAGCTGGAACACCGATTGCGCAAAGCCGTAGCGGCCGCCGGAGGCGAGCCGGGCGATGCGCGCCGACTCCGGGTGAAACACCGCGGAGCCGAGGCCGATCAGCGCGGCCGCAATCAGGATGACCGAATATTGATGGGCGATACTGAGCAGCAGGAGACCGAAGAAGGTCGATGACATGCCGATCGCCAGCGAGAACGGCTGCGCCTTCTTGTCGGTGAAATGTCCGACCAGCGGCTGCAACAAGGAAGCCGTGAACTGGAACGCCAGCGTGATCAATCCGATCTGCGCGAAGTCGAGCGCATAATTGTCTTTCAGGATCGGATATACCGATGCGATCAGGGACTGCATCGTGTCGTTGAGGAAATGCGAGAAGCTGATGCCGATGAGCACGACATAGGCCGGCCCGGCCGCGGCTGCCTTCAGCGACGCGGGCTCGACGACGACCGGCTCGGTCAAGGTTTCATCGGAGACGATAACAGGCTTGTTCAAGGAATCATTCTCGGCGGCAAACAACGCGCATTTCCTACGCCGAGGATGTCCTTGCGACTACCGTCAATCGATAATGGCTGCGATGCGTGCGCGGCGCCGCCTCAGGCGGCGGCCTGGCCGAGCGCTGAAACGATGTAGTCGACGACTTCCTCGACCAGCAGGCGATCGTCGCCCTCGCCCATCACGCGGATCACGGGTTCGGTTCCGGACGAGCGTACCAAAAGACGGCCGTGGCCGTTGAGCCGTTTCTCGCCGGCAACAATCGCCGATTTGACGTCAGCATTGTCGAGCGGCTTGCCGCTACGATAGCGCACGTTCTTGAGGATCTGCGGCAGCGGATCGAAGCGGCGGCAGACCTCAGAGACGGGGCGGCGAAGTTTTTGCACCACCGCCAGCACCTGAAGTGCGGCGACAAAGCCATCGCCCGTGGTGGCGTAGTCCGACAGGATGATGTGGCCTGAGGGTTCGCCGCCGAGATTGTAGCCGCCGGCGAGCATCCGCTCGAGCACATAGCGGTCGCCGACGGGGGTGCGGATGAGTTCGATGCCGATATCTTTCAGGAAACGTTCGAGACCGAGATTCGACATCACGGTGGCGACGATGCTCGGCCTGGCCAAGCGTCCGTCTTCCTTCCAGCTTTGCGCGATCACGGCCAGCAGCTGATCGCCGTCAACCAGATGTCCGCGCTCGTCGACCAGGATCACGCGGTCGGCGTCGCCATCGAGTGCGATGCCGATGTCGGCGCGCAGCTCGCGCACCTTGCGGCTCAAGGCTTCCGGCGCCGTCGAGCCGCACTCCTTGTTGATGTTGAAGCCGTCGGGATCAACTCCGATGGAAATGACATCGGCGCCGAGTTCCCACAGCGCTTCCGGCACCACCTTGTAGGCGGCGCCGTTGGCGCAATCGACCACGACGCGCAGGCCATCGAGGCTCAGTTCGCGCGGCAACGTGCGCTTGGCGAATTCGATGTAACGGTCATGCACACCGTCGATACGGCGGGCGCGTCCGAGGCTTGCGCTTTGCGCCAGCCGCCGGTCGAGCGATTTATCGAGCAACTGCTCGATCTGCTTTTCGACGTCGTCGGAAAGTTTGAAGCCTTGCGGGCCGAACAGCTTGATGCCGTTGTCTTCGAACAGATTGTGGGAAGCCGAAATCATCACGCCGAGATCGGCGCGCATTGACTTGGTCAGCATCGCGACCGCCGGCGTCGGCATCGGGCCGAGCAGCAACACATCCATGCCGACCGAGGTGAACCCCGCCACCATGGCGTATTCGATCATGTAGCCGGAAAGACGGGTGTCCTTGCCGATCACGACGCGATGACGATGCTCGCCGCGCTGAAATACCAGACCAGCCGCCTGCCCCACTTTCAGCGCCAGTTCAGGCGTGATCAGGCCGTTGGCGAGGCCCCGAATCCCGTCCGTTCCGAAATATTTGCGGCTCATCGTACCCCCAGCACCGCCCGCACCTCCAAGGCCATTGCCGAGATGCCGGGCGTCAGCCCCACGCTAACGTTGCGGCGGTTATAATGCCTTCGCCGCTAAAATGACTTCAAAAAATATGATGAATCATTTCCGGATCAGTTCCCTGGCGCGGAATTTAACCCATTGATATTACAAGAATAAGTTTCCAGGCACAAGCCGGCGGTGGCGCTTTAGCCCTTACGCCCGGCGCGACCGTCTTCTTTTGACGGGGCCGGCTGGGTGATGCTGACGGGATCGGAGCCCGGAAAGGTCTCCTCCAACCCCTCCTCCAGCGCATCTTCGAGCCGCTCCTCGCGCTGCTTCTTTGCGAGCTTTTTGACCTCGGAGGACGTCGTATGCGGTCGGGTCATGGGAATGTCCTCTTTGTCTGGAGGCGCTGGCGCCTACCATGCTAGATGACAGTCAACGAGCCAAATACAAGTACAAGGTGGGGCCGGAAAACGTCCATGAAACACATTACCTGCATCGAGGATCTGCGGCAGCGCCATATGCGGAAGGTGCCGAAGGCATTTTTCGATTATTGCGACCGCGGCTCTTATGCCGAGGAAACCCTGCGCGCCAACCGGGAAGATTTGCAGGCGATCAAGTTGCGCCAGCGCATCCTGGTCGACGTATCGAAGCGCGATACCTCGACGAAAATTCTGGGCGAACCGGCGGCGCTGCCGCTGATCCTGGCGCCGGTCGGCCTGACCGGCATGCAATACAGCGACGGCGAAATTCACGCCTGCCGCGCCGCGCAAGCCGCCGGCATTCCCTACACGCTGAGCACGATGTCGATCTGCTCGATCGAGGACGTCGCCGCCAATGTCGACAAGCCGTTCTGGTTTCAGCTCTACGTCATGAAGGACCGCGGCTTCATCAAGGCGCTGGTCGAGCGCGCCATCGCCGCCAAGTGCAGCGCGCTGGTGCTCACCGTCGATCTGCAGGTGATCGGACAGCGTCACGCCGATATCAAGAACGGCATGACGGTGCCGCCGGAATGGTCGCTGTCGAAAGTGTTCGATTTCGCCACCAAGCCCGCATGGGTCGCCGGGGTGTTACGCGGCAAGCGTCGCACCTTCGGCAATCTCGCCGGTCACCTTAAAGGTGCCGACGATGTCGTTGCGCTCGGCCAATGGATCGCGACGCAGTTCGACACCACGCTGAACTGGAAGGATGTCGAGTGGATCCGCTCGATCTGGCCCGGCAAGCTGGTTTTGAAAGGCATTCTCGACGTCGAAGATGCCAATGAGGCCGTCAAGACCGGCGCGCAGGCGCTCGTCGTATCCAACCACGGCGGCCGCCAACTCGACGGCGCGCCGTCGTCAATCGCGGCACTGCCGGAAATCGTCGATACGATCGGCGGCAAAATGGAAGTGATGTTCGACGGCGGCATCCGCTCCGGGCAGGACGTGGTGCGGGCGCTCGCGCACGGCGCCAAGTCCTGCATGATCGGCCGCGCTTACGTGCACGGCCTCGGCGCCTATGGCGAAGCCGGCGTCGCCAAGGCGATCGACATCATCCGCAACGAGATGCTGACGACCATGGGGCTGTGCGGCGTCAACACGATAGCCGAAATCGACGACCACGTGCTGGCGGTTTAGAAAGACAGACCTCCCGTCGTCATTGCGAGGAGCGAACGCGACGAAGCAATCCAGTCTGGATTGCTTCGCTTCGCTCGCAATGGCGGATGATAGATCGGAAATAGCAATTGCCTCGTCATTCCGGGATGGTGCGTAGCACCAGACCCGGAATCTCGAGATCCCGGGTTCGTACTTCGTACGCCCCGGGATGACCGCTTCGCGGTCACATCGGAGGCGCGATGCCGTCGCGGCCGACGCCGATGCGGTTGGTCTCAAGCGAGCCGTCGTCCTTCTTCATCGCACCGAAGATGATGATCTTGGCGCCCGGCTTGATCTCGGACTTTTCACCGGTGACGAAAGCGACGATCGGCGCTTCCGGCGGCACCACGACCTTCTTCTCGCCGTCCTTGTACTTGACCTCGATGACCTGGCCATCGACGCTGGCGACGGTCTGGGCGACGGTGGCATTGGTCATCGTGGAGTTCGGACGCAGATCCCACCCCCTGAAGCCTTCAGCCGCGCCGCGCATGGCCTCCGGGAAGATGTGGACCGCCAGCGCTTTCTGGCTGCCGTCGGGTTGCGGCATACCGGAGACGCCGATGTAGCTGCTTGCCTTGATGTCCGAGAGCGACGCCTTGGCGATGCCGATGACCGTAATATCGTCGGTCATATTCACCTTCACGTCGGTGCCCTCCCGGGTCTTGATGCTCATGGTCTTGCCATCGACGCGTTCGATAGTGCCGCGGATGCGCGTCGGTGTCGGCGACTGCTGCGCCCAGGCGCTGGATGCGAGCACAGACACGACGGCCAGCGAAGCGGCGAGCGAACGCGGCAGCCACGAAGTAATTTTCGGCATGATTTATCCCTCAGGGGTTTAGGTCGAACTGATCCTGGAATCTTAAGACGATACCCCGCAGGCGCGGGGTTATTCCGGCTTAAGCGGAGGCTATGTTCCCCATCATAAGTTACGCACGGTGCGGGGAGATCGTTACATCGGCGGGGTCAGCCCGTCGCGGCCGACGCTGACGCGGTTGGTTTCATACGACCCGTCCGGCAGTTGCTTGATGAAGGCGATGACCTTGGCGCCGGCCTTGAGGTCGGCTTTATTGCCGGGAACATAGGTCACGACGGGCGTATCCGGGCCGACCGTGACTTTCTTCTCGCCGTCCTTGTATTTGATCATCAGGGTCTGGCCATCATTGCCGGCGACGGTCTCGGCCACTGTCGCATTGGTCATGGTCGAGTTCGGCTTGAGATCGTAGGGCCGCGATCCCTCGCCAGTGCCGCGCATGTCCTCAGGGAAGACATGAACCTCGACCGCATTCTGCCGGCCGTCCGCACCCGGCACCGTGGTGGTGCCGATGAACGAGCCGAGCTTGATGTCGGCGAGCGATATCTTGATGATTCCAACGACCTTCACATCGGAGGTCAGGTGCAGCTTGACGTCCTCGCCGCTGCGCGATTTGACCACGAGCAGGTCGCCATCGACGCCCTTGATGGTGCCGCGCACCCGGGTCGGGGTCGGCGGCTGTTGGGCGATCGCGCCAAGAACGGAAGTCATCACCATCGCCGCAGCGATCAGCGGACGGGTGAACGTAGTGCGATGAACTGACATGATAAGGACCTCCGGTGCCGTCACCTTACCCATGGACACCGACGGTTCCATGATATTTCCGCTCACAACCGCGCGATCAGCAAAAGTGGTCGCCGGTTTTGCGTCCGATCGCGCGCCAATGTATTGAAGAGCGCATGATCTTTTCGCCAAACCGCTCACACCTTGGCGGATCATGCGCTCGCGCGATCAAACGCCCTTGAGGTCGGCCTCGACCAGAGCGCGCAGCTCAGGCGTCACTTGCGGCCTTTGGCCGAACCACAACTCAAAACCGCGCACCGCTTGATGCAGAAGCATGCCGAGCCCGTCGGCGGTCTTTAATCCCCGCTCCCGCGCGGCCTTCAGCAGCGCGGTTTCCAGCGGGACATAAACGAGATCGGCCACGATCGCCTGCGACGAAAGCAGGTCGACGTCGAGTTCGAGCGTGGGCTGGCCGCGCATGCCGAGCGAAGTAGTATTCACCAGAAGGCCGGCGCGCGGCAGCACCTCGTTGATCGCGTCCCATGCGATCGCCTGCACAGCGTTTCCGAATTGATCGGCCAGGGCGCGCCCACGTTCCATGGTGCGGTTCGCCAGATGCACGCGCTTGATGCCGCGTTCCATCAGGCCAAACACGACCGCGCGCGACGAACCGCCGGCGCCGAGCACGAGCGCGTCGCCGGTCGCGTCCCACCCTCTCGCACTCGCATCGAGATTGCCGACAAAACCTTCGATGTCGGTGTTGGTCGAGCGCAGCTCTCCGCCGTCATACCAAAGCGTATTGGCGGCGCCGACGGCCTTCGCCCGCGCATCCGGCACACTCAGCGACAGCGCGCGTTCCTTGTGCGGGAGGGTGACGTTGGCGCCGACAAAGCCGTGGCCGGACAAATGCTGGACGAATTCCGCAAAACCTTCCGGCGGTATCGCCTCGATCGTGTAGCCGCCTTCGATGCCTAGCGACCGCAGCCAGTAATGATGAATCAGCGGCGAACGCGAATGCGCCGCCGGCCATCCGATCAGGCATGCCGCGCGGGGTTTGGTTATGGATGCCATCGCAGGTCCTGTCGCCGCCTCGCCATCATCATTTATTCACATCGGGCAAGCCGGTTTCCAAGTCAATGCCGATGCCTATGAGCGAGGCGCCGCTGCCACGATCCCGCTCAGGATCAGCGCCAGCACGGCGGCAAACCAGACCGCGGCAAGATTGATCCAGTGATAGGCCAAGGCGCCGCAGGCCGACCCCGCAACCAGCGCCGCCCACAACAAAAGTTGGGGCACCCAGTCCCAGCGACGGCCGCCGGTCAATGCCGCCGCCACGAGCTGGCCGACCTTCACCAGCGCGCCGGTCACGTAGGTAAGACCGAGACCAGCACCGCCCTCGATCTGGAAGACGGCATTCTCCAACCCCATCGCTAGCACGATGAGCACGATCGCAGAGTTCGAGCGACCGAGCTGATAACAAAGCGCGGCCAGAGCCAGCAACGCGGCTTCGGCCGACAGCACCGATGCCTGGCGATACGCGCCACGTCCCAGGACGATAAGGCTGCCGGCCGCCGCACCGGCCACGAACAACGCGATCAAGCCAAACGCAATGCCCGCACTTTGCCAGCCGGCTTCCGCGAGACTTCACGCCCAATCGCGTCGAGTTGCCGCTCATGAATGAAACGAACGGGCCGCCGAGATGAATGAAACCGATGCCGTCGATATAGCCGGCGAGCGCGCTCAACGTACAGGCCAGCACAATGTTGCGGCGCGAATCAAGCATCGGAAAATGTGATTTGAAAGACGAAGGAAATCTCTACGACAAACAATCAAGCGCGCCGCCTTTGCCGAAGCAAGAGCGGCGCGCCAAACATGACAGCTGAATACTACGCCGCGACCCGATGCGCGGCGATGATCTGGTCGGCCGCCCTGCCCGTGACCTCCGCCATGCGGTCGAACTGCCGCGTGAAACTGCCGGCGCCGGCAGTGGCGGAGCGCAATTCCACGATCAGTTCGCCGATCTCGGCCTCCGGCATCATCGCGCGGACACGATCCCATCCCGGCCAGCCCTCGCGGGTGTCGAAGCCGAGGATTTGTCCGCGCCGTCCCGACAGGATGGCGTTGATCTTCGCCGTCGCTTCGGTCGGGCAAACGATATCGACGATGTGGATCGGCTCGAGCAATACCGGCTGACACTGCGGCAATGCTTCGCTGACCCCGACCCGCGCGGCGGTGCGAAACGCCAGGTCCGACGAATCCACGCTGTGATAGGAGCCGTCGGTCAGCGTCACCTGCACGTCGATCACGGGAAACCCGAGAGGCCCGCGCAACAGTCCGTCGACGACACCTTCCTCGACAGCCCCGATATAATTCCGCGGCACCGCGCCGCCGACGACCTTTTCGTGGAATTCAAAACCGCCGCCGCGAGGCATCGGCTTGACCTCGAGCACGACATCGCCGAACTGGCCGTGGCCGCCGGACTGCTTCTTGTGCCGGCCGCGCTGGGTGATCGGCTTGCGGATGGTCTCCTGATAGCCGATCGCCGGCGGATGCGATTTGACGTTGACGCCGAAGCGTTCTCGCAGGCGTTCCAGCGCGACGCGTAGATGCATCTCGCCCTGCCCCCACAGCACGCTGTCGTGGGTCCGCGGGTTCTGCACCATGGTCAAGGACGGGTCTTCCTCGTTCAGCCGCAGCAAGGCCTGGCCGAGCTTGACGTCGTCCTTGCGGTCGGCGGCCGCAACCGCCATCGCCAGCACCGGCGGCAACGGTTCAACATGCACCAGCGGCTGCGGCGCGGTCTTGCCACTCGACAGCGTGTCGCTGGTCTTCACTGCGTCGAGCTTGCCGAGCGCGACCGTTTCGCCGGTTTCCGCAGACAACCGCTTGTTGTCCTGGCCGACGTAGAGAGCGGAGACGCCCGATACCCGGCCGGCTTCACCCGACGAGGCCTGGAGTGTGGCACCGTCATCGAGGCGTCCGGCCAGCACACGCGCGAACGACAACTTGCCGCCGTGTTGCAGATGCACCGTTTTGAACACATAGGCGAGCGCATCCTTCGAAGAAGCCACGCCGAGCCGCTGGGCCGTCTCGGCGACGCCGGGCGCCTCATGCCGTAGTGCCTTCATCAAACGCAGCACGCCATGTTCTCGCGCGGCAGAGCCGAGCAGCACCGGACAGATCAGCCCCTCGCGCAATTCGCGGGCAAGATCGTCAAACACGGCGTCGCGCGGCGGCTGGATGTCTTCGAGCAACTGTTCCATCAGCGCGTCGTCGTGATCGGCGAGCTTCTCCAGCATCGAAAAGCGCGCTTCCTTCTCGCGGTCGAGATCGCCGCCTTCGAGCCCGACCACTTCGGACGCCTTGTGCTCGCGATAGACGAAGGCGCGTTCCAGCGCCAGATCGACGAAGCCCGCGATCAGATCGCCGTTCCAGATCGGGATCTGGCGCAGCACCAGCGGAATCCTCGAGGCCGGTTGCAAGGTCGCGAGCGTCTCGCGAATGCGCTTGTTGGCGCGGTCGATCTTGTTGAGGAACAGAAAACGCGGAATGCCCAGGTCTTCCAGCTCGCGCAGGATGATCTGAAGCTGAGGAAGCTTTTTCTCGTCGGCCTCGCAGACCACGACCGCCGCGTCCACCGCAGGAAGTGCCGAACGCATGTCATGGGCGAACTCGACCGACCCGGGACAATCGATAAACGTGTAACTGTCGCCCATGAAGTTCGCGGTGGCAGCCGTCAGTCCAACGCCCATCTTGTGACGGCGCGCCTCAGCGCTTGAATCGCCGACCGAAGTTCCGGCGTCGACGCTGCCGGCGCGTGAGGTCGCGCCGAGACGCGCCAGTATTGCTTCTAGAAGTGTGGTTTTACCGCTTTGGAAAGGGCCCACCAGTGCAATGCACCGTGGACCGCGGGGACTTCTGACGTCTTGTCCCATTGCCGCCTCCTCATATGGAGCTCGGCCCGTGATTGGGTCGGCAACGGTGTATGCTCTTCCTCCGCCAGCGTTTTGGCAAGATGGAAAAATCGCTGCGGTGCGGAGCACCGGGTCCCGGACGCGGTGTGCAGCGTCCTCCCGGCGACGCGAAGCGTCGACCGGTACGATGCGCCACAGAGTCGGGACCCATCAAAAGGTGCGGCGTTCTTGGGATGGATCCCGGATCAGCATCACACCGCAAGCCTGCGCAGAGTCCAGGGAACGTGACGCTACCTTCCCGGACGCAGTTCCAGGCTTTCAAGTCCGGCAGCGACGTTCAAGCCGACCTGGCCTTGCAGGCTCAGCGGCTGCAGCGCGATCGAATTGTTGGAGCCGCCGACCAGCACGTTACCGCCGGCACCGACGCCGACCGAGGCACTGCCGTGGGCGCCGGCATAGTTGCCGGAGAGATCACCCGGTCCCAAGCGCCTCACCGGCGCAAACACGCCCCAGGCGAGCGCGGTTTCCTGCGTGATGCCGAGATCGACACCGACTTTGCGGATGGTCGCGACATAACGGTCTTCCGGCATGCCGTCGATGCGCAGCACGCAGCCGAGATTGGTGACCGAACCGACGATGAAGCCGATGCTGGCCCCGCCGCGGCATTCGAGCACGCCGACCTGGACGCGTTCCGGCTGCTGGGCGTTGGCGCCAGCGAGGGACGCAACCAGCGTGGTGGCGGCAATGCCGGCAAGAATGATTAAACGAGGCATGAAGAAATCTCCGACTGGAAAAAGATGTGATGCGAGCCAAGAAAGATGAACACGCCGCCTCAAGGAGTAGACCGGGCGCGCGCTTTCTATGGCACATCTTCCGGAGGCGTACCAGATTTTGCGGTTATGCCTTGAACGTCTTTCCGGGGCGCAGCGCGAGCTGCGAGCCCGGAATGACGGCCTTTATCTACCGCAGATTGCCGCAGAAACGCTGAATGCGTTTGCAGGCATCTTCGAGGTCGGAGGTCTTGGTGGCGTAGGAGATGCGGAATGCCGGGCCCAAGCCGAACGCCGAACCCTGCACCACCGCGACGCCTTCGGTTTCCAGCAACTCGGTGACGAAGTCCTGGTCGTTGGCGATCACCTTGCCCGACGGCGAGGTCTTGCCGATGGTGCCGGCGCAGGACGGATAGACGTAGAACGCGCCTTCCGGCCGCGGGCAGTTGATTCCCTTGGCCTGATTGAGCATCGACACCACGAGGTCGCGCCGCTCCTTGAACACCTTGTTGTTCGCCGGAATGAAATCCTGCGGACCGTTGAGCGCCTCGACGGCGGCCCACTGCGCGATCGACGACGGGTTCGAGGTCGACTGCGACTGGATCGTCGACATCGCCTTGATCAGCGGCGCCGGGCCGCCGGCGTAGCCGATGCGCCAGCCCGTCATGCAATAGGCTTTCGAAACGCCGTTCACGGTCAGCGTGCGCTCATACAGCTTCGGCTCGACCTGGGCCGGCGTTGCGAACACGAAGTCGTCGTAGACCAGGTGCTCGTACATATCGTCGGTCATCACCCAGACTTGCGGATGCTTCACCAGCACATCGGTGATCGCCTTCAGCTCGGCACGCGTATAGGCAGCTCCGGTCGGGTTCGACGGCGAGTTGAGGATGATCCACTTGGTCTTTGGCGTGATCGCCTTTTCCAGCGCGTCGGGCTGCAGCTTGAAACCATGCTCCGCCGTGCACACGACCGGAACGGATTCGCCGCCGGCAAGCGCCACCATTTCTGGATAGCTCACCCAATAAGGCGCGGGGATGATCACCTCGTCGCCGGGATTGATGGTGGCCATCAGCGCATTGTAGAGCACCTGCTTGCCGCCGGTGCCGACGATGATCTGGTTCGGCTTGTAGGACAGGCCGTTCTCGCGCTCGAACTTGGCGATGATCGCCTGCTTCAATTCGGGAATGCCGTCCACCGCGGTGTACTTGGTCTTGCCGGCCTCGATCGCGTGGATTGCCGCCAGCTTGACATTGGCGGGCGTGTCGAAGTCGGGTTCGCCGGCGCCGAGGCCGATGACGTTGCGTCCCGCAGCTTTCAGCTCGCGCGCTTTATCCGTGACCGCAATCGTTGCGGACGGCTTCACACGGTCGAGCGCAGCAGACAGGAAGGGCATTATCGGCTCCAGATTTTCGGTTGAAGGATGCGGCCGAAATCGGACATTCGGCGCGCATCGTTTCTAAGACCGTTGTGCTGCAGCGGCAAGCAAAAAGCAGCGATTTTACCGGCACTTTGTCGTTCAACGGCGCTTTCGATCAACGATCCGCAAAGGTTGGGTTGGTAGAGCAATATCCGGAACGTGAAAGGCAGCCTTTTCGAAAGATCGTGTGCCAACAGAGGGGCCCGGGACGATGACGGACAATGATCGTTTGCGGCGCGCCAATCTCGTGATCTGGGGCACGATCGCCTGATCAGCCTCGCCGTGATCGCCGCGACCTGCGTCACCCCGTTTCGGATCGAATGGCGCTCGCTCCTCACACCCGCGGCCTGTGGGGCGCTCATTGCCGCGGCCGGATGGTTTTATCGCTCCGTCCGCAACGAGCCGCGGCTCGCGGCTGGGTTTTTCTCGATCTTCACGCCGCGACGGCGAACGATTCCTGCCGACATCATCGACCAGCTGACTGGCTTTTCCCGGACTTCGCGACGGCACGTTTCACACCATCGGCGGCATGAACTCGGAGGACATCATCACCTTTCCGAGCCTGCATGCTGCACTCGGCATTCTGTTCGCCGCCACGGCCGCCACTACTTCGTCGACGTTATCGCCGGCGTAGCGCTCGCAGCTCTGTGCTGGATCGCAGCGGTGCGATTGTTCGAATCCGATCAAGCGGCCACCGATGATCTCGTGGCCGGTTCAAGGCGTAGCGCCGGCGTGGCAGCAGCCAACCTTTCCATCGCGCAAGCGTGAACGATTGCAAGCCGCGCCCTGGCGCTGGCATGATCTTCCGCGTCGTTGCAGTGCAGTAGAGGTTTTTGACCTATTCCAGCCTGAACCCTTGCGACCCGTTCATATCGGCATCATTGTTTGGCCAAGTTGCGAGCGGACTGGTGTCTCGGTTCGGACGTTCGTACCGTATCGCAGCGAGCACTTTTACGAATGTCCGAACCATAGGGACACCAGCAACAATATAATCCTAGTGTAGCTTTGACTCTGACGTTCCTTCTGAGAGGTCGCTGCAAAACTGGAAGGAACGCCAGTGTCGCTACACTAGCCCGCCCGCTCTCACGGATCGAACTGTTTCACAATGTATCATCTCTATTCCATGCAGCGCTCCGGCAACAGCTACAAGGTTCGCCTGGCGCTTGCGCTGCTCAACGCGCCCTATCGCGCGATCGAGATCGACATTCTGCGCGGCGAGAGTCGCACGCCGGAATTTCTGGCGAAGAACCCATCCGGTCAGGTTCCGCTGCTTGAAGTGGCTGAGGGCCGCTACCTCGCCGAATCCAATGCCATTCTCTGGTACGTCGCCGGCGGCACGTCGCTTGCGCCGGACTCGCGTGTCGAACGTGCGGAAGCGCTGCAATGGATGTTCTTCGAACAGCACGCGCTGGAGCCGAACATCGGTGCCGCCTATTTCTGGCTCGCGCTGGTCAGAGGCGGCCGAGATCTGCAAACCCACGCGCTGGAAGACTGGATGGAGCGTGGCTATGCCGCGCTTCAGGTGATGGAAAATCACCTCAAGACCCACGACTATTTCGCCGCCGGCCAGTTCACGGTCGCCGATATCGCGCTCTACGGCTACACCCATGTCGCCGACCGGTGCGACTACGACCTCTCGCCGTTCCCGGCCGTTCGCGCCTGGCTGAGACGCGTCGAACAAATCCCCGGCTTCGTCCCGATGGATTGGCAGCCCACTGAGGCTACCGCGGAGGCCTAGGGCGAAAAAAAGCGGGGACGAATTGCCGGGATAACGGGCATAACGGCGTTGTTGCCCTGATTTTGCCGTTTTCGGGTAAGTCCCGCCCCAATCTTGCCGACGAAAATTGTCACAAAACTTAATGCTCGGGTGATTCGCCCGTCCGTAGTTGCGGGCGATTGGCCCGTTTGAGTTTCAGGGATTTGGACCATGACCCGGTCTTCAGGCGCGGCAGGCTTTACCAGCCCGGCGATTGCGGTGGCATCGCCCCGGCTGATGGACGCGGTTGCGGCTTCGCTCGCGATCGCCTCGCTGTCGCTTTGCCTGATCGTTACCATCACGGTGCTGTCGAGCAAGCTCGCCACCGGAATGCCCATCCCGGCATAACCTGCAATTCGTTTTCATAAAGCCAATTTGGTTCTGCACAAGCTTTGTGGACTCACGCGATGATCCGCATCGCGATTGGATGACGATGAAGACTCCTACCGCACTGGTCACGGCGGCACTCGTGGCGGCCATCCTGGTGGCGGCGTCGTTCCTGATTGCCGCGGGAACGCGTGGCGACGCGCCCCTCTTGCACCTCGAGGCGCCCTACGACCATTCGTGAAAGATAAAGAACGCCCCGCACGCGATCAGCGCAAATCCCAGCCCGTGATTCCAGCCCAGCGGCTGCTTCAGGTACAGCACCGAGAAACCAGCGAACACGATCAGGGTGATGACTTCCTGCATCGTCTTGAGCTGTGCGGGACTGTAGACCGCGCTGCCCCACCGATTGGCGGGTACCGCCAGCCAGTACTCGAAGAAGGCAATTCCCCAGCTGGTCAGGATCGCCGCCGGAAGCCAGCTTTCCTTGTATTTGAGATGGCCATACCAGGCGAACGTCATGAAGATATTGGACCCGAACAGCATCAAGACGGGCAGGATTGACGGCGGCACGGTTGGCATGGACATCCTTTCGAGGTTTCAGTGCTTGGATCGCAGCCGGATGAAATCGGACAGACCCTAACCATCCGGCGCTATGCGGGTTCCCGGCCCATCCGTATCATTCGATGCAAAAAGACCGGACAGTTGACGTAAGCGGTCAACGGCTTTTTAAGGTTAGGGCGAGAAAACCCGCTGACAACGCGCCACAATCGATCAGACTACCCGCCTTATTCTCGTGTGCACACGAGACAAGCGGAGCGAATTTGACATTCGACTGGCGCGCCATCTTCGGACCGGCCCTCACCGCAGCAACGGCATTGATCGCGCTCGCGGCCGATCGCCTGCTGCCGACGGTCCCGAACCCCGCACCGCTGTTTGTTTGCATCGTCGCCCTTGCGGGCTCGCTCTCCGGCCTTCGCTCTAGCCTGACGAGCGCGGGCCTCGCGCTGGTTTCGTCCGCGGTGTTTTTTTCCGCCCGCGGCGTCCCGATCGGCGCGTCCGCTTCCGACCTTACACGCGTTTCGATGCTTGCGGTCGCAGCGATCGGCACGGCGGTTCTGACCGGCCTGTTGCGAAAACGACTGGTCGACACGCTCGCCTGGGAGCGCCGTCACCACGCCACAGCCGAACGGCTTTCGGCCGCGCTCGATCAGGTCGATATCGGCATCGTGCTGCTTGATTCCGACACCCGCGCCGAATTCATCAACCGCGCCTTTCGCCAGTATTTCGCGCTGTCCGACGAAAAGGCCGACAGCAAGCCGCCTTTCATCGCGCTGATGTATCACGGCCGCGACACCGGCGCCTATGAGATGCCGGAAGAGGAGTTGAGCGCCTTCATCGCCGAGCGCACGGAAATGATGCGCACCGGCGACTCCACGCCGATCAACATCAATCTCAGCGACGGCCAGGTGCTCCGCTTCAGTTGCACGGCGTTGCCGGACGGCGGGCGGATGCTGAGCTACACGCCCGTCACCGAACTTGTTCGTCATACCGACGATCCCGCCCGCGCCGACCACTTCCGTGCGATGCGCGGCAAGCGGCTGCCTGGCCCCTTCAAGAATCTTCGCGCGGCGGAATAGAAGGCGGCGTCAACCCGATTGATTGCCCCCCACATTGCGGCTTAAACCAGCCCATCGATTCTTTCTCTTTTCGCCGAACCAGCACCATGTCCGACCCGCTCGTCGTCCGCACTGCCGTACCGTCCGACTACGGACGGTGGCTGCCGCTGTGGGACGGATATAACGCGTTTTACGGCCGCTCGGGGGCGACCGCATTGGCGCCCGAGATCACCCGGATGACATGGACGCGCTTCTTCGATGCCTATGAGCCGATGCATGCGCTGGTCGCCGAAAGCGGCGATCAGCTCGTCGGCCTCGCGCATTTTCTATTCCATCGCTCGACGACCGCGATTGCGCCGGTCTGTTATCTGCAGGATCTCTTCACTGACGCCTCAGCGCGGGGAAAGGGGATCGGCGGCGCCCTCATCAGCGAAGTCTATGAGCACGCGCGTCAGGCCGGAACGTCGCGCGTTTACTGGCAAACGCATGAGACCAACCACACCGCGCAAGGGCTTTACGACAAGGTCGCCGAGCGTTCCGGCTTCATCGTCTACCGCAAGCTGTTTTGAGGCCCTTGCCGCAAGAAATTGGAAACTCCCGCGAGGCAATTACAGGTTGAATAACACCTGTGGATAAATCCCAGTGTCATGGCTGCGTTACAATGCGGGACTAGCCTTCACATGCGTTTGATCAGGCCCCCCGTCGACGATCATCCGCGCCCCCAGCGGTCCCCGTCAGTCGCCGCGTCTGACCGGGGCCGCACTTTTTTGTCCCGACATTTCTGGCACTTTTGCGGTTACCGCACCGATCGAGGCGCTGGCCACACTTGGCCTGTCTTGCGCGAAAGCCCCATAACGTCACAATAGAGCGGACTTTCGTAAGCGAGCACAGGATCATCCATGGAAATTCGCAATCTTGGCGGCTCAGGCCTCCGGGTCTCCACCGTCGGCCTCGGCTGTAATAATTTCGGCCAGCGCATCGACCTCGAGGCCTCGCGCAAGGTGATCTACAAGGCGATCGATCTTGGCATCACGCTGTTCGATACCGCGGACATTTACTCCGGCATGGGCGGCTCCGAGACGGTGCTCGGCGAGGTCCTGGGCGACCGGCGCAAGGACATCGTGCTGGCGACGAAATTCTCAAAGCCGATGAGCGAGGACGGCACCAAGCAGGGCGCGTCACGGCACTACATCATGTCCGCCGTCGAGGCCAGCCTGAGGCGGCTGAAGACCGATTACATCGATCTCTACCAGCAGCATGACTACGACCCGCTGACGCCGATCGACGAAACGCTGCGGGCGCTCGACGACCTGATCCGGCAGGGCAAGGTGCGCTACATCGGCAATTCGAATTTCCCGGCGTGGCGGATCGCGGAAGCTGAGCATGTCTCGCGCGCGATGAACGTCAGCCACTTCGTTTCCTGCCAGGACGAATACAGCCTCGTCGTGCGCGACATCGAAAAGGACCTGTTGCCCTGCGCGCAGGAATACAAACTGGGGTTACTGCCGTTCTTCCCGCTCGCCAGCGGTCTCCTCACCGGCAAATACAAGCGCGGCGAAGCCGCGCCCGACGATACGCGCTTCAACAAGATACCGCGGCTGCGCGACCGCTATGTCACACCGCGCAACGAAGAGATCGTGGAAAAGCTGCAAGCGTTTGCGCAAACGCGCGGTCACACGATGCTCGAACTGGCGTTCTCCTGGCTGGCGGCACGGCCGCAGGTCGCAAGCGTGATCGCCGGCGCCACCCGCGTCGAGCAGGTCGAACAGAACGTCAAGGCGATCGACTGGAGCTTGAGCGCCGACGAGATGGCAGAGATCGACCGGATTACGAAATAAAATGGTCATTCCGGGATGGTCCGAAGGACCAAACCCGGAATCTAGAGATTCCGGATTCGATGCTTCGCATCGCTCCGGAATGACGTCGTTTAATCGACATGCAAGGCTTACCCCACCAACCCCTGCATCGGCTTCACCTGCGCGCTGTCGGGGAAGACGTTCTTCGCCAGCGCGCTTTCGCCAATACCGAGATGATCGTGCAGAATGCCCTTGAGCGCGGCACGCAGGTCGGTGGTCGGTGCGAGATCGCGGCCTTCATAGAGATTAGCCGGCTTCAGGCCCGGCCAATCCGAAATCACCCGCCCGCCTTTCACCGCGCCGCCCGCGAGCAACGCGACGGTGCCGGTACCGTGATCGGTGCCTTCGGTGCCGTTGACGCGCGCAGTGCGGCCGAATTCGGTCGCAACCACCACCACGGTATCGCGCCAGCGTTCGCCAAGGCCGCTTTCGAATTCGCCGAGCGCGCCGTCGAGGCCCGACAGTAATTGCGCCAGACGCCCGACTGGGCCGCCTTCATTGGCATGGGTGTCCCAGCCGTCGAAAGCGAGCGCGGCGATACGTGGGCCATCGTCGGCCGCCATCACCTTGGCCGCGCCGCGCGCCACCAACCGCATCGCGCCGGCATTGTTGCCCCCTAGCTTTGCTTTCATCTCAGCGCCGGTCGCGGTCTTTTCCAGTTGCAAGCCTTGCGACAAGGCAGAAGCCAGCGCCGGATCGCGATGCTGATAGAGATCGAGCAGGCGCGCCGCGGTATCGTCGGCCGCCGGCGGCAAGGTCACCGGCGCCCAGCCGACGGTCGGCGCCGCGCCCCGCAGCACCAGCGGCGTGGTCGCGCCGACCGCAAGGCCGTTCATCACGCGGGCACCCTTTGGCAAACCTTCGAGCGCGCGATTGAGCCAGCCCGATTGCACGCGGCCGGGGCCGGCAAAGCCGCTCTCGAGCACATCCTGGCCGTCGAAATGCGAGCGGTCGCGATAGGGCGTCGATACCGCGTGGATCACCGCGGCCTGCTTGTCCCGGTACATCCGCGCGAATTCCGGCATCGACGGATGCAGCCCAAAGAACGAATCCAGCATGGTCGCGGCGTGTGGGCCGTCCGAGGCCAACGCGATCGAACCGTGCAGCCCCGCGTAGTCGGGATCGCCGACAGGTGCGACGGTGGCAAGGCCATCGAGCGCGCCGCGCAGGATGATGACGATCAGGCGCGGGTCACGGCTATCGGATGCGCGGGCGAATTTCGGCAAGTAGGCCCAGGCGGCAAACGAGGCGCCGCCGAGCAGAAGCGCACGGCGCGATGGGACGATCCGGCATTCGCAGCAATCCATCATCGTTTCCATTGACGTCATCTCCTCTGGAATTCCGGCGACATCAACAGCAGCGCCAGCGCCTGCTGCCGCGATTCCGCGCGCTCGATGGTGCGCCGCGTCTCCTGCGAAGACGCGTCCGCGGCAGCGAGGTCGAGCAAGTCGCGCGGATCGACATTGTCGCCGAGCCGCGAGGCAACTTGCGCCGCAATATCAAGCCGCAATTTCATGCCTTCCGGCGCGGCCCAGGCCGCATTGGTGTCGGGGAATCCATTCGGTCCGGACGGCGTCCACAACGGCTGGCCCAAAAGATTGAGGCCGCCGAGATAGCGGCTGGGGTCGTCGGGAATTTGACCCAGCAGGCGCCCGGCGGCGACGAGGTATTCGTAAGGACTTCGGACCTTGGTGAGCGGCGCATGCCAGGCCTCATCGGAGTCAACGAGTGTGGTGGCGAGCGCCAACAGATCGCCGTCGGTCTTGCGGAAGGTTTCCTGCAACCGCGCCACCAGCGCCGGCGGCGGCTCGTCACTGACGAAGTGACGGGCGAATTTGGTGGCGATGAATTTGGCGGTCGAGGGATGGCGCGCGATATCGGCCAGCGCCGCCTCGCCCTGCGACAGGCCGCTGTCCTGATAGGTCTTGCCGAGCAGCACTTGCGGCCCCGGCTGATGCGCATTGGCGTTGAAAACAAAAGTCCCGGGCGCTCCCAACTTCGCCTGCCTTCCGGCGAAGGTCCAGCCGGTGATGATGCGCGCCAGCGACGTCACGTCTTCCTGCGTGTAGCCGCTGCCGACACCGAGCGTATGCAGTTCCATGATCTCACGCGCGAGATTTTCGTTGAGGCCACGCTTGCGGTTTTGCCCGGCGCGCGAGTCCGGCCCCAGCGACTGCTGGTTGTCGAGGAAGAACAGCATCGCCGGATGCTGCTCGACGGCCATCAACATTTCGCTGAAATTGCCAAGCACATGCGGACGGATCGCCTCGCGCTCGAACGCGCCGGCCCAGATCCGCGCCAGTTCGCCTTTGGCCGCCGAGATGCAGAAGTGATTGGACCAGAAGGCGACGAGCCGCTCGGTAAAGCCGCAATCGGCCATCAACGCCCGCTGCAACCGCGCCAGAGCCTCGGCGCGGAAGGTCTTTTGAATCACGTTGAGCGGCTTGGCGGGGGCTGCGGCCTCGCCCGCCTGCATCGGTGCGTTGGCGGCCACTTTTTCTTGCGGCTTTTCCACCAATTTTTCCGCCAGTTTTTCCATGGGCTGATTGTCCATGGACTTGGTTTCCGATCGTGCGTCCGGCGCTTCCATCGCGGCCGGCTTTTCAGATGCCGACATCTTGGCGGGGGGATTGGCCTTGGCGGCCTCGCGCGCGGCCTTGACCTCGGCCTGATAGGCGAACACGGCCTGCGCCAGAGCGGGCGTCGGCTGCAAGGCAGGCATTTCGAGCCGAGTATTGTTCGGACGAGCGAGGTCCGCCTTGACGAAGCCGCGCGGATCAGATGCCGCGCCAGCCAGATCGCCCGATGCGCCGCCACGGGCACCAAATCCAAAACGGTTGAGTGCCATCAGGGCAGCTTGCGGATCGCGGGCCATCGAATTCTTCCCACTGTCAACGGATGAAGCAGCGCGTATATTACATGTGTATTTGGGACCGGACGCGATGAACCGGACATGAAAAACGCGGCGAAGTTTCGATACCATTCATGACAAATCGTTTAGAAGTGCATCCGTCTCGCAACGTCGCCTGTTCCCGATGCGGAACGGAATTCACCTGCGCGCTGTCGGGACCCTGCTGGTGCGCCGAAGAAGACGTGCGGCTGCCGATGCCGCTCGACGGCGAGGATTGCCTGTGCCGCGAATGCCTGCGCAAGGCCGTGGCTGCGGCCAGGCACGGGGCCGCGGGCTAACCGACATCCGTTACGGGGGACATTTCGGTCTATTGTAGCCTGACTACCCCTAGCTCAGGCTGGGCCGTCATGCTTTGATGTGTCGGGAGTGAAATCGAGGTGGCGTCTGGTGGAGTGGACTTGACATTCGCTACCCCGTCTGGGGCAAGTCCGTAAAGCGAATGTCAAATCCGAAACTCCACCAGAAACATACATTGCTAGTGGTCCTTTTGATTCTAACATTCGCAAAAGTGGCCGCCGCGAAGCGATGCGAATGTCAGAATCGGACCACTAGCGTCTTGCGTGATGATTTGGAATATTCACTGTGACGGATAAGGTTGCCGGCGATCCCCAGCAGGTCATTGCTGATCTTGAGCGCAGGCTTGACGAGTTGCTTGCGCAGCAGACCGCTACCGCCGATGTGCTCAAGGTCATCAGCCGCTCGAACTTCGATCTCCAAACCGTTCTTGAAACGCTGATCAAGTCCGCAGTCGAGCTGAGCGGCGCCAATCGGGGCTCAATCTTCCTGCGTGAGGGCGATGTCTTTCCACTGAAGGCGGCGTCCAGCACCACCCCCGAATTCCTGCAATATTGGGCGGCGAATCCAGCAAAGGCGGGCCGCGGCTCGGCCACCTCGCGCGTCATCGCCTCGGGAAAGGTCGAGATCATTCCCGATGTTCTCGATGAACCGGACATAAAGATGCCCTCGGGTTCCCTAAGCAGAATTCGTGCGGCCCTGGGTGTGCCGATGCTCAGGGACGACAAGGTCGAGGGCGTGCTGGTGCTGACGCGGCCCGAGCCCGGCCCCTTCACCAAAAGCCAGATCGATCTGGTGCAAACCTTTGCCGACCAGGCGATGATAGCCATCGAAAATGCCCGCCTGTTCGACGAGGTCCAGACCAAGACGGCCGGCCTGCAGGAATCGCTGCAACACCAGACCGCGACCTCCGAGGTGCTCGCGGTCATCAGCCGCTCACCTGGCGAACTCAATCCGGTGTTCCAGACGATTCTGGCCAGCGCGACCAACATCTGTGACGCCCAATTCGGCCTGTTGCTTCTCTACGAAAACGGCGGCTTCCGTTGTGCCTCGATGTTCAATCTGCCGCCGGCGTTTGCGGAAACCTTTTCGCGCAATCCGGTCATCAACCCGCCGCCGATCGATCCGTTGGGGCGGCTGATCGCGACCCGGCAGCTCGTTCACGTCGTGGACGTTAAAGAGGAGCCGGCCTACCTCATCAACTTCCCGCCGATTGTGGAGTTGGTCGAGCTGGGCGGCGCCCGCTCGCTTCTGCTGGTGCCGATGTTGAGGGAAAAAAGCCTTGTCGGCGTGATCGCCATCTTCCGGCAGACCGTTCACGCCTTCTCCGACAAGCAGATCGATCTGGTGACCAGCTTCGGCAGCCAGGCCGTGATCGCCATCGAGAATGCGCGCTTGTTGAGCGAATTGCGGGAACGCACCGACGATCTCAGCGAATCCCTGCAACACCAGACCGCAACTTCGGAAGTGCTCAAGGTCATCAGCCGCTCGCCCGGCGAACTCGATCCCGTATTCCAGACAATCCTGACCAGCGCGACCGCCATCTGCGATGCGCAATTTGGCAACTTGTTCGTTGTCCACGAAGACGGCGGCTTCCGTTGCGCCTCGTTGTTTAATTTGCCGCCCGCCTTCGCGGACGCATTTTCACGCAATCCGGTCATCTACCCGCCGCCGATCGACCCGCTGGGGCGGGTTATCGCGACCCGGCAACTCGTTCATGTCGTCGATGTCAGGCAGGAGCCGGCTTATGTGACTGGTTTCCCGCCGATCGTGGAACTTGTCGAACTCGGCGGCGCCAGGACGGTTCTGCTCGTGCCGATGTTGAAGGAAGACGACCTTGTCGGGGTGATCGCGATTTTCCGGCAAACCGTTCTGCCGTTTTCCGACAAGCAGATCGATTTGGTGAGGAGCTTCGCCAGTCAGGCCGTGATCGCCATCGAGAATGCGCGCCTGCTGAACGAAACCAAGGAGGCGCTGGAGCGGCAGACCGCCACTGCCGACATCCTGAAAGTGATAGCAAGCTCACCATCGAACGTGCAGCCGGTGTTCGAGGCCATTGCCGAGCGATCGAAGCGGCTGGTCGATGCGCTGTCGACCACGGTGTTTCGTCTTGAGGACGGTGTGATGCATCTGAGGGCTTTTACGTCCACCGACCCTGAAGCCGATGCAACGCTGAAGGCGATGTTCCCGGCACCGCTGTCAAACTTCAGCTGGGGCGAGGCGATCAGCAGTGGCGAGATTCACCGGGTGGTTGATACCGAACTCGAGATCGAGGGCATGCGCGAGCTGGCGCGGCTGCGCGGTTTCCGAAGCATGCTGTTCGTTCCATTATTGCGCGACCGCAAGCCCATCGGCGTGATCGCCGTGACCCGGGATGAGCCCGGCCCGTTCATCGAACATCATGTCCAGCTGTTGCAGACGTTCGCCGACCAGGCCGTGATCGCCATCGAAAACGTCAGGCTGTTCGATGAGGTACAGGCCCGCACCGGGGAGCTTTCGCTTTCGCTCGACGAACTGCGCACCGCGCAGGACCGTCTGGTGCAGACCGAAAAGCTTGCCTCCCTCGGCCAACTCACCGCCGGCATCGCGCACGAGATCAAGAACCCGCTCAACTTCGTCAATAATTTCTCGGCGCTGTCGGGCGAACTGATCGATGAGCTGAACGAGCTGCTCGGATCAACCGCGCTCGACGGCAAGGTGCGTGAGGAGATCGACGAGCTTGCGCTTATGCTCAAGGGCAACCTTGAAAAGGTCGTGCAACACGGCAAGCGCGCCGATTTAATCGTCAAGAACATGCTCTTGCATTCGCGCGAAGGTTCGGGCGAACGCCGGCCTGCCGACATCAATACAATTGTCGAGGAAAGCCTCAATCTCGCCTATCACGGAGCGAGGGCCGAGAAATCCGGCTTCAATATCACGCTGCAGCGTGACCTCGATCCATCTGCCGGGGTGGTCGACCTCTACCCGCAGGAGATCACGCGGGTGTTCCTCAATCTCATTTCCAACGGCTTTTATGCCGCCAACAAGCGCAGGGAAGCTGGCGACAACGGCTTCGAGCCGTTGCTGACGGCGACCACAAAGAACCTCGGCAACAGGGTTGAAATCCGGATTCGCGACAACGGAACCGGCATCCCGGCGGACGTCAAGGAAAAGATGTTCAATCCCTTCTTCACCACCAAGCCCGCCGGCGAAGGCACCGGGCTTGGCCTGTCGATGAGCCACGACATCATCGTGAAACAGCACGGCGGCAGGATTGACGTCGAAACCGAACCCGGCGCCTTTACGGAATTCATTATTACGCTGCCTCGCGCGGCAGCAAGAACCTAGTGTGGCAACTCTGACGTTCCTTTCAGTTTTGCCGCGAGTTCTTCAAGGGAACGTCAGAGTTAAAGCCACACTAGAATCTTATATTTGCTAGTGGTCCTTTGATTCTAACATTTGTAAAACTGCCTGCTGAGAAGGGATACAAATGTTAGAATTGGACCACTTGCCTGGAGGCCGAAATTGAGCGTTTACATACTCGTCGTCGATGACGAGCCCGATGTCGAGGAGCTGTTCCGCCAGCAATTCCGGCGCGACCTGAAATCCGGGCGTTTCAAGATGGAGTTTGCTCCATCGGCTCCCGACGCGCTGATACGCGCCGCCGGGATCAAGGATCCGTCGCTGATCCTGATCCTGTCGGACATCAACATGCCCGGGATGAGCGGACTCGAAATGCTGCCAAAAGTGCGCGACGAACGGCCCGACGTTCCCGTCATCATGATCACAGCTTACGGCGATGCTGAAACGCGCCGGAAGGCTATCGAACGCGGTGCGGCGGGGTTGTTGACCAAACCGATCGACTTCGCGCTGCTGCGCCACGAGATCGATGCACGGCTTGGGCAGGCCGCATGACCGCAACCATCCTCGTTGTCGATGATGAGCCGGATCTCGAGGCTCTCGTCTTGCAGAAATTCCGCAAGCAAATTCGCGATGGCGCGGTCGCCTTCATGTTTGCCCATGACGGGGTGGAAGCATTGCAGTCGATCGAAAATCATCCGCATGTCGATATGGTGGTGTCCGACATCAACATGCCGCGGATGGATGGCCTGTCGCTGCTACAGAAATTGCAGGAGGCCGAAGACAAGAAATCGACCATCATCGTCTCGGCCTATGGCGACATGAGCAACATCCGCACCGCGATGAATTGTGGAGCGTTCGACTTCCTGACCAAACCAATCGATTTCGGCGATCTCGAAACGACCATCGACAAGACCATTCGCCACGTCGAGGCGATGCGCGAGGCGCGCCGGCGCCAGTTCGAGGCCGAGCGCGCGCACGCGTCGCTCTCGCGGTATTTCTCGCCGCAGATCGCTTCAAGGCTGGCCGGAGCCGGCGAAACGGACGGCATGGAGGTGCACTGGCGCGAGGTCGCGGTGATTTTCACCGACATCGCCTCTTTCACGTCGCTGGTGGAAAACGCTGCACCCGAGGTGCTCGGCACGCTGCTCAACGAATATGTGGGCGGGATGACCGATGTCGTCTTTGCACACGAAGGCACCGTCGCCAAGATCATCGGCGATGCCATTCAGATTCTCTTCAACGCGCCTGGCGACCAGCCGGATTATGCGACCCGCGCAATTGGCTGCGCACATGCGTTGGATGACTGGGCCGAGGCGTTTCGCGAGCGCTGGAAATCCAAAGGCGTGAATTTCGGCGCCACCCGCATTGGTGTTCACGCGGGCCCTGCGCTGGTCGGCAATTTCGGCGGCGGCCGCTTTTTCGACTACACCGCTTATGGCGACACTATCAACACCGCCGCGCGGCTTGAGGCGGCCAACAAGTTTCTCGGCACGCGTATCTGCGTCAGCGCCGCGGTTGCCGACAGCGCCAAGGCCTTTCGCGGCAGGCCGGTCGGCGATCTGATGTTGCGCGGGCGCAGCGAGCCGCTGCGGGCTTACGAGCCGCAGGCGACGGCCGTGTTCGAGGGGCCGGCGACCGCGCAATATTGCGAGGCCTTCGCCAAACTGGAAGCCGGAGACGCCACGGCGATGCCGGCCTTTGCAGCACTGGTGGGGTTGCATGCGAACGACGCACTAGCCGGCTTTCATCTCCGGCGGCTGTTGAACGGGGCTAAAAGCGCGCGCATTCAACTGGAGCAATAGCGCTGTTTTCGTTGCGCAAGATTGCCGCCGCCTTTTTGACGTTGTTCGACCATAAGGCCTTAAAACGAGGGATAGGGAGAAGCCGGTATTGCGTCAGATGCCGAGCACTTCCGTTAGTGGCGAGGGGCGACTGTTACATGAAACTGTCATCGACGCGTTTGCGAAAGCCGAAACTCGGCCGCTGTCTGCTGGTCCTCGGAGCTGTTTGTGCATTGCTCGGCCCCGCCGCGCGGGCCCAGAACATCGACGAGGGCAAATCGGCGCAGCGGTTGTTTGCGGATACCTGCGTGAACTGCCATCGCAGCCCCAATGGACTGGCCAAGGGCCGCTTCAGGCCCACCCTTTTCCTGTTCCTGCAGGATCATTACACGACGAGCAAGAGTGAGGCCTGGGAGCTCTCATCGTATCTGGCATCGGTGGATACATCGCAAAGCGGACGATCGAAAAAGACCAAGCAGACCAGGAGCAGCAGGCGCCCGCCGGCTCCTGTGCCATCGACTCAATCGAATTGAGATTAGATTTCGCGGATCACTCGGCGTTCTGCTGGGCCAGTATCATGGCCTTCACGCTGGTAACGACCGCAATGTGGCTGAACTGGCCGTCGTTGAAGGCCCTGAGAAACCGGTCGTAGTCCCTGACCGAGATGCAGCCGTTGGAATCGCCATTGGGACCGAGCATGTAGCTGTGCACGAGCAGCCCCGAACGCCCGAAGATATCGCTGCCATCGGCAGGGGTCATGCGAATAGCGGCAACCCCGTGAAAATCCTTCTCGCGCGGTTTCAACGAATAGACGGCCGGGGGCGTCGCCCCGAGATTGGGAACGGAAACATGTTCCAGATCATCGCGCAGGCTGCCCATGCCCGAATGCGCCTCAAGCACCGTCCCGTTCGGCAGGTAAATGGCGTGCGCCGAGAGGTCGTACACAGCGGTCTCGTTGTCATAGCCGAGCGCAGTCAGGTCCGGCCCCTTGCCAAGCCCGAGCGAGGCCAGCGTCACGCGGGTCTTCACCATGTCCGAGAACTTCTGCATCATCGAGCGCTCGGCCGGCCGGGGCGGCGAGCTGTCGGTTGATGTCATCGTTGGTATGGTTGTTGGTACTGCTGATGCCAAGGCGACGACCTGGCTCGTTTGCGCCAGCTGATCCGCCGCAGCCGGACGGGATCTCGGGAGCGGAACTAGGTCTGTCGCTGCCGGTTTGATAGCAGCGACGCGAGGCTCATCCTCGGGCGCAATCGCGGGACGAAAATCCTGAGGCAGCCAACGGAGATCAAGCGCCTCCTTGGCGGTTGTAAACTCCGACCGCACGGCGGCGAGCGCGGAGCGTTTCAGCGTCGCCAACGACGCGCTGCTGGCGGGCATCGGCGCAAGGAAGCGATCTTCGAACGAGGTGGCATTTCCCGGCAGGGCTGCGGAGGCAAGCGTTGGGAGAGTGGAATTGGTAATCCACGCGGCAACAACCAGCGCGCAGCCGATCGCCGCCAAGGCAAACAACGCCGTCTTTGGCCATCTCGAACGCCGGGATGACCTGCTGGCTTTCGCGGCCTTCACAGCCATCGAGCCCCCAATTTCAACTCGACGAGATCGCACCAAATCCCCCAAGGATTAGTCGAGCAGTCGTTAACGCACTATAAACTAACGGATTTGGAGCCCAAAAGTAAGGCATAATCGAGACGATTGGTGACGTGCGCTTGGGGTATCCCCACCGGGCCTGTGGACGGCGCGGTCGCCAGCGCGCCGGGCAAATCCGGCCGATAAGGCCGTTGATGGTCAAATTCTCTCGCGTGCCGGTTCAGAGGTCCGCATCCTTGCCGCCGCGGGGTCGTCGTGCGGGCTTCTGAAGCAAAACCACATGATATCAATAGGTTTGCTGATGTCCCTTCGATTCCGAAGTTCGAAATGTGGCTCCTGAAAAACGCGACGAACTTCGGAATCGGGACACTAGTAGCCCAGCGCCAATCCGGTGCCGCGACGGGGATCATTCGCCCCGTAGAACCTGTTGCGGCCAACCGCCTTTCCTTCAAGGCTGGGCGCACCGACCATGATCGCGGCGACGTGGTTGGCGGGCAGCGAATCATCGAACCGGTATCCCATTCCTTCCAGCAAGTGGCGGGTATCCGGCGAAAGACCGTACGGCTCGACGTTCGTCACATCGGGCAGCCACTGATGGTGGATGCGCGGCGCATCGACGGCCTCCTGAATGTTCATTTGAAAATCGATCGTATTCAGGATGGTTTGCAGCACTGTCGTGATAATGCGCTTGCCGCCTGGCGTGCCAAGAACAAGCACAGGCTTGTCATCCCTGGTGATGATCGTGGGGCTCATCGAGCTCAGGGGTATCTTGCCCGGCGCGATCGCATTCGCCTCGCTTGGCACGACGCCGTAGACATTGACCCGGCCCGGATTTGCCGTGAAGTCGTCCATCTCGTCGTTCATCAACACGCCGCTGCCTGACGCGACGACCCGCGCACCGAACCAGTCGTTCAGCGTATAGGTCAACGAGACGGCGTTGCCGTCGATGTCGATGATCGAGAAGTGCGTGGTGTTGCTGCCTTCGTGAGACGCAACGTCGTCCTTGCCCAACTCGCTGGAGATCCCGGCCTTGTCGGGCTTGATCGAATCCCGGATTTTGGCCGCGTAACTCTTGTCGATCAGCCTCTCGACGGGATTGCGAACAAAGGCCGGATCGCCAAGCAGCGTGTTGCGATCGGCATAGGCGTGGCGCATCGCCTCGATCTCGTAATGCAGCGCCTGCGCCGATCCCCAGCCGAACTGACGAAGCGGATATCCTTCAAGGATGTTCAGCATCTCACAGATCGCGACACCGCCGGAGCTCGGCGGCGGCGCCGAGATCACGTGATAGCCGCGGTAATCGCACTCGATCGGGGTGCGTTCGCGCGTCCTGTAGCTCTTCAGATCTTCCAGCTCGATGATTCCGCCGCCGGCCCGGCTCGCCCTGAGGATGGCGGCGGCGGTCTTGCCACGATAGAAACCGGCCGCGCCCTGCCTTCTGATCAAGCGCAGTGTGTTGGCGAGGTCGCGCTGCACCAGCCTCTCGCCTGCAACAAAGGGCTGTCCATTGTGGAGGAAGATCTCGCCGGTCGATCGAAATTTCCTGAAGTCGTCGGTCGCCGTGGCCAGCATGTCGACGTCGCCCTGATCCAGGACGAATCCGCCTTCGGCCAGTTCAATCGCGGGCCCGATCAGCGCGGCGCGCGTCATCGTGCCGTATTTCTTGCGCGCATACTCCAGACCCGACACAGTGCCGGGGACGCCAACCGCGAGCCAGCCGATCGTGCTCAGGCCGCTGACGACGTTGCCGTCCTTGTCGAGGTACATGTCCGGCCTCGCGGCGCGCGGCGCCGTCTCGCGAAAATCGAGAAACGTCTTTCGTCCGTCGGCAAAGCGGATCGTCATGAAGCCGCCGCCGCCGAGATTGCCGGCGGCCGGATAGACCACCGCGAGCGCATATCCTACCGCGACCGCCGCATCGACCGCGCTACCGCCACGCTTGAGAATGTTGACGCCAACCTCTGTCGCAAGATGCTGCGCCGTGACCACCATGGCCTTCTCGGCGGCCACGGGCCGCATCGAGGCGGCGTTGGCGGCTGGAACCACGACCACCGACCCGAGGCAAGCGAACAGGCAAACGATCAGGCCGTAAAACCGCACCAACCCTCCCAAGGCGTCGAACCGACCAAAGCGAGTTTTCAACCCAGTCCTCAAAGCTCGCAATGACTCGTCCCTTCCAATTGGGTATCTTGCAACCCAACCACTAGTGGAGTGGATTTGACATTCGCTAATCGAATAACCACGAGCGCCGAAAGCGAATGTCAAATCCAAAACTCCACTAGAATCCACTATCCGCCAGTAGTCCTTTGATTTTAACATTCGCAAAAGTGGTCGCTGCAACGGGATGCGAACGTTAGAATTGGACCACTGGCCGGGTCGAATGAAAGTTCCAACGTACTCTAGCAAGGTTTACATCCGAATGCTTCCTGGGCGCTGCTTTGCTGCCGCTGCGACGGCGTTCTCGCTGATCGCAGTCGGGTTTTGCCAGATGACCCCGGCCGCTGCCGCGTCCGACGCGTGCGGCGCGGTGACCGTCTTGCCAGCGCCGTTCGCGCCCTGGACTGGCGCGCCACTGCGCGTGATGGTGATCGCGGAGAAACCGGTCGAGGGCGCCCTGTCGCTGATCGCGCCCGACGGAAAGGTCGCGGTCAAATCATCCGACCGGCACGAAGGTCCGCCTTATTCATGGTTCGCCGAGGTCGCGGCCCCGGCCGCCGGCACCTGGCATGCGACGCTCGAACGTATGTCAGCGGATTGCAGCGCGGTGACGCGCGACATCACGGTCGGCGCGCGCAAGCCGGAGCCGGTCAGAATTCCGGCAGGCAGCATCTGGCAGACGCGCAATAACTGGAACAGCACGAACGAGGCCTTGTTTTCGGCATGGATCGAGAAGCTGTTCGACGCGCCGCCCGACCAGGACCTGAACTGGAAGGTCTGGTACGAAGTGCTGCGCGACCCCTCGCGTAATTTCCTGCACAACTATCTCGGCCGCAACGAAGACACGACGCAAACCGGGCTTCGGCCGGACTGCGCCGACTTCGTCTATTTCCTGCGCGCCTATTTCGCCTTCAAGATGGGGCTGCCGTTCGGCTATTCGAATTGCTCGCGCGGC
This sequence comes from uncultured Alphaproteobacteria bacterium, assembly GCA_963770515.1. GTDB lineage: Bacteria > Pseudomonadota > Alphaproteobacteria > Rhizobiales > Xanthobacteraceae > Bradyrhizobium. The sequence goes on along the minus strand of CAVYPW010000008.1, from coordinate 156,852 downwards.
TTCGGCGGCAGGCCGCCGAAATGCTATCAATGGTTCGACGTCGAACATCCCGAAGTCACGCGTCCACCTCCGCCGCCTGAGCAGGATGCAGCAGTGCCGGCAACGGATGTCCCACCCGCCCCTCCGCCGCCGCAGAAGCCGAGCTTGCTGCGGTTGTTCGGCCAATCCTCCGAGCCGCCGGCCGAGACGCCCGCCGCAACGCCGCCTGCGAAGGCGCCGCCGCCCAAGCCGAAACGCCCGACCAATTTCGCCGAATATCTGCGTGACGTCGGCGACGTCGTGCATACCGGCGCGGTGCGCGCCGGCGACGACAACGCCGATTTCTACATCGTGCCGCTGACCAAAGAGACGCTGCGCCCCGGCACGGTGTACGCCGACCCCTACGGCCACGTGCTGATGCTGGTGCGTCGCGTGCCGGAGGTGAACGGCACGCCCGGCGTGTTCCTCGCCGTCGACGCCGAGCCCGACGGATCGATCACGCGCAAGCGCTTCTGGCGCGGCAACTTCCTCTTCGTACACGAACCTGCGCTCGGCACGCCCGGCTTCAAGCATTTCCGCCCGATCGTGCGCGAGAATGGCGGCCCGCTGCGGCGGCTGAGCAATGCCGAAATCGCCAGGAATCCGCAATACGCCGATTTCTCGCCGGAGCAATCGCAGATGACGGCCGAGGATTTCTACGACCGCATGGACGACGTGATGTCGCCCGAGCCGCTTGATCCCGGCCGCGCGATGTCGGACGCGATCACGAGCCTCAGCGAACAGATCAAGACCCGCGTCACCGCGGTGGAGAACGGACGAAAATATCAGGCCAAGACAGCCGGCGACACCTCGATGCCGGATGGCGCTTCGATCTTCGAGACGACAGGGGCCTGGGAGGACTACTCGACGCCGGCGCGCGATCTTCGCCTGTTGATCGCCATCGATGTGGTGCGAACCTTTCCCGATCGCTTCGCGCGGCGCTCGGATCGTTACGCGATCCCGCCCGGCAAGAGCGTGGCCGACATGAAGAACGAGTTGCAGGGCGAGCTCAATTCCGAACTTGCCTCGCGCAAGGTGACGTATACGCGCAGCGACGGCTCGCAATGGACGCTGTCGGTCAAGGACGTGGTCGATCGGGCAACCGACTTCGAGATGGCTTACAATCCGAATGACTGCGCCGAGCTTCGATGGGCCGCGCCTGACAACAGCGACGAGGCATCGACGTGCAAGCGTCATGCGCCACAGGCGCAGCGCACGAAGATGTCGGGATATCGCGGCTGGTTTCGCGAGCGGCACTGGCCGGCGCATACCTGAGGTTTTGTGCTCAGGCCCGTTGGAATCAGTTGAACGCGGACCCGCCGCGCAATCCGATTTTCCTGAATATCATCGCCGCCGGACAGAAGCCGGTGACCGACGCCTGGATCATGTTCAGCCCGGCAAAGGCCGTCAGCAGGTACCAATACGCATTGACGTAGGCGCCGAGCGCAAGTCCGAGCAGTACAACGCATCCGGCGAAGGCGAGAACGGCTTTATCGATATTCATGGCATGCTCCTTCGGAAAAGTCGGTAACATTACGAACGGGCAAGGTCGGCCCTGGCTCAACGACGATGGGACGCGTCACTCACGTACCCGTTCTGACCTCCTTGATCTTGGGGATGTTCAGCTTGTCAAGCACGAAGCGCTCGTAGAACGGCTCGCTCTCACCGCGCCGCATCTTGCGGAGGAAGTATTTTTCGAAGGCCACCTTGGCGTAGTGGACCCACTCGCCTTTCGACGACCAGTTGACGTTGCGTGGCGGAATCTGCGGCTGCGCCAGGAAGGCAACGCCGGAATTGCCGAAATCGGCAAGACAGATCGCGTTCCAGGTCGGCTGCGCCTTGGGCGTCTCGCCGCGAAGAAGCGCGCCAATATTCAGTGCGGTCGCCGTGACCATCGACTCGATCATGAAGCCGGTCTTCGGCACGCCGACCGGAACCGGGGTCGCCCCGACCGGCGCGATCGCGACGCACACGCCGACCGCAAATACGTTCGGAAAGACAGGGTTGCGCTGATGCTTGTCGACGATGACAAAGCCGCGCGGGTTGGTCAGCTTCTCGATGCCGCGAACCGCCTCGACGCCACGGAAGGCCGGCAGCATCATGGAATAGGAGAAAGGCAGCTCGTGCGCTTTATGAACCGTGCCGTTTTCGGCAAATTCCTCCACGCTCATCACGCCGGGCTCGACGTGGTCGACGCGGGCATTGGTGATCCACTTGATATGCTTCTCGCGCATCTCGCTTTCGAGCAGGCCCTTGGTATCGCCGACGCCGTCAAGGCCGAGATGACCGATATAGGGCTCCGACGTCACGAAAGTCATCGGCACCTGGTCACGCAGCTTGCGGCGGCGCAGCTCGGTCTCCAGGATGAACAGGAACTCGTAGGCCGGCCCGAAACAGGACGCGCCCTGCACCGCGCCGATCACAACCGGGCCGGGCTTGGCGGCCAGCTTTTCGAACGCTTCCTTCGCGTTTGAAGCGTGGTCGACGTGACAGATCGATTGCGTATAACCCTGCGGGCCCAGTCCCGGAATCTCGTCAAAGGCAAGCTCCGGACCGGTTGCGACCACGAGGTAGTCATAGTCGACGAATGAGCCATCGCCGAGCTCGACACGATTGTTGTCCGGATGGGCGCGCCTGGCGCCCTGAGTTAGCAGGCGAACCCCCTTGCGCTTCATGATTTCAACGAGATCGATCTCGATATCGCTGCGCTTGCGCCAACCGACCGCCACCCAGGGATTCGACGGCACAAAGTGATAGACCGCTCCTTGCGAGATCACGCTCAGGCGATCGCCCTTTCTCAACTGCGGCAACATTTCATAGGCCATCAGCGTCCCGCTGAGACCCGCTCCGATTACGACGACTTCCGCCATGGCTACCTCCGTTTGGGTTGATCCGCCGGTTGGCCCGGCTGTCCTGTGCACTTGACTATATATTCATATTTTCGTATATACGCAACTATGAAAATAAATAGCGAAATGATGGAGCGGGCCGCCGATCAGGCGAGCGACCTTTTGAAGGCGCTGTCCAACCGGCACCGGCTTCTCATCATCTGCCAGTTGATCGACGGCGAGCGCTCGGTCGGCGAACTGGCCGAACTTCTTGGTTTGCGGGATTCCACGGTTTCTCAGCATCTCGCGCTCCTTCGCAAGGACGGCCTGGTATCGGCGCGCCGCGACGCGCAAACGATCTATTATTCGATCGCGAGCGAACCGGCGCGCGACATCCTGAAAACGCTCTATCAGGCGTTCTGTGTTTCGAAATCTAGGGCTGGGCGAGGATCGGCACGTTGATTGAGATCAACGCGCATCCCGAAATTTTTGGCGAAATTAAATGGTACGTTACGATGTGCCGATGGATATTGCGATGATCAGGCGGGGTTTGTTTTTTTTGGCGAAATTTGCAGCGCTCGCTTTGACCGCGAGTGCGGCAGGCGCAGAAACGCTGATCGTGGAGCAGCGTTCGATCGCGGACGAAAAGTCCGTGTTTGCCACTGTAGAAAGCATCAGCGTGGTTCCGGCGCGCAGCCGCATCGGCGGCACGGTGGCGCAGCTTCATGTCAGAGAGGGCGATGCGGTCACGCGTGGCCAGGCCATAGCGGTCATAGGCGACGAGAAACTCGTGCTTCAGATGAAATCGCTGGATGCGCAGATCGAGGCCCTGCAGGCACAGGCCGACCAGACGCAGATCGACTTTGATCGCATCGAGGGACTGGTCGAGCGCGGCACGTTGCCGCGCACCAGGCTTGATGAAGCACGAACGGCACTCAACATTGCCCTGAACAATCTCCGCGCCAGGACCGCGGAACGAGGAGTGATCCAGCAGCAGCAGACGGAAGGACAGGTTCTGGCCCCGCAGGACGGCCGCGTCCTGAAGCGCTTGGTGGCGGTGGGTTCGGTGGTACTGCCCGGCGATCCGGTCGTGACGGTCGCGCAGCAGCATTTCAAGCTGCGTTTGAGATTGCCGGAAGAGCACGCCCGCTTCCTCAAGGCTGGTGATCGTATTCGCCTTGATAGCAACGAATTCGGTGAGGAGACGGCCAAATGGGGCGTCGTCGATCTCATCTATCCCCAGATCGAGGAAGGCCGCGTCATTGCGGATGCAACCGTCGAAGGGCTCGGCGAGTATTTTGTCGGCGATCGCCTGCGGGTCTGGATTTCCGGCGGCGCGCGCGCGGTCTTCATCATTCCGGCGAGTTTCATAGAGACGCGCGTTGGCATCGATTACGTCCGTCTTCGCAGCGGCCAGGCCTCCATGGAGGTGCCTGTGCAGCGTGGACGTGAAATGCCGACGCCTGCACTTCCCGACGGGCTCGAAATCCTGTCCGGCATTCGTGCCGGCGATCAGCTGGAGCGGCCGTGAATCTCGGGCTCTCAAGCCAGCTGACCAAGGCAACCGTCAACTCACCGCTGACGCCGTTATTCCTGCTGGCAGCCCTTGTCGTCGGCCTGATTGCCCTCGCCGTAATTCCGCGCGAGGAAGAGCCGCAGATCAGCGTGCCGATGGTGGATATTCGCGTGAACGCGGACGGCTTGCGCGCTCCCGATGCCGTCGAACTCGTCACCAAGCCGCTCGAAGCCATCGTCAAGGGCATCGACGGCGTCGAGCATGTGTACAGCCAGACCGAAGACGACCGCGTAATGGTCACGGCGCGTTTTCTGGTCGGCACCAAATTCGAAGATGCGATCCTGCGCGTTCACGAGAAGATCCGGGCCAACCTCGATCGCATCCCTGTCGGTATTCCGGAGCCCCTGATTGTCGGCCGCGGCATCAACGATGTTGCCGTCACCGTGCTGACGCTGTCGCCGAAGCCGGAGGCTGCCGAACGCTGGACCGAAAAGGACCTGTTCGAGCTCGCCGACAAGCTGCGGGCCGAACTCATCAAGGTCGACAACATCGGATTGACCTACATTTCAGGCGGTGCGCCGCAGGAGATCAGGGTCGAGCCCGACCCGGAAAAGCTGTCGCTTTACGGCATCACGCTTCAGCAGCTTGTCGCCAAGGTGAAAGATGCGAACCGGTCGTTTGTCGCCGGCCAGGTGCGAGATGCCGGCATCGTGCGCAGCGTCGCGGCCGGTCAGACGCTATCCGGGATTCCCGATATCGGATTGCTGTTGATTTCAACCCGCGACGGACGCCCGGTTTACGTCAGGGACGTGGCCGCCGTGGTGATCGGGCCGAGCACGATCGATCATCGGGTCTGGAACGATGCGCGGGATATCAAAGGACAATGGGCGCGCGTACCCGCGGTCAGCGTCGCGCTCGCCAAGCGCGCCGGCGCCAACGCGGTGGTGGTCTCCGCCGACGTCGCTCGCCGTCTGGAAGGACTGAAATCGAACCTCATTCCCGGCGACATCCAGGTGACGGTGACCCGCGACTATGGCGAGACGGCCAATGAAAAGGCCAATGAACTTTTGTACCATCTCGCGCTGGCGACGGTTTCGATTGTCGTGCTCATTGCCGTTGCGATCGGCTGGCGCGAGGCGATCGTCACCTTCGTCGTCATTCCGACAACCATCCTGCTCACGATGTTTGCCGCCAACCTGATGGGTTACACCATCAACCGCGTCAGCCTGTTTGCGCTGATCTTCTCGATCGGCATTCTCGTCGACGATGCGATTGTCGTGGTCGAGAACATCGCGCGTCACTGGGCGATGCGCGACGGCCGCCCTCGCCTTCAGGCCACCATCGAAGCGGTCGCCGAGGTCGGTAACCCGACCGTCGTCGCAACCCTGACCGTGGTCGCCGCGCTGTTGCCGATGCTGTTCGTGTCGGGGTTGATGGGCCCGTACATGGCGCCAATACCGGCCAATGCTTCCGCGGCGATGCTGTTCTCGTTCTTTGTGGCCATGGTGGTCGCGCCCTGGCTGATGCTGCGGCTGGCCCCCAAAACCGGCGCGGTTGCGGCTCACACGGTGCACAGCGAAGGCAGGCTTGGCTCACTCTACCGCCGCTTTGCCACGCCGATCGTGAGCAGCAAGCGCTCGGCGTGGACGTTTCTGCTCGGCGTAGGCTTCGCCACGCTGCTGTCGATGACGTTGTTTGCGACCAAGTCCGTTACCGTCAAGCTGCTGCCCTTCGACAACAAGTCCGAAATCGCGGTCATGGTCGACCTGCCGGAAGGCGCAAGTCTCGAAGCCACCGAGCGCGCGCTGTTCCGCACGGCGGAGATTGCACGGCGACTGCCCGAGGCGACTTCGCTGCAATCCTATGCCGGCACGGCAGCGCCGTTCAATTTCAACGGTCTGGTGCGTCATTATTACCTGCGCGAGCGACCGGAACTCGGGGAACTGCAGGTCAACCTGACCTCCCGTGCCGAACGCAAACGGGCGAGCCACGAGATCGCACTTGAATTGCGGCAGCAACTGAAGGCGCTCGACGTTCCCGCCGGCACCAGTATCAAGGTGGTCGAGGTGCCGCCTGGCCCGCCGGTGCTGGCGACGCTTCTGGCCGAGATTTACGGCCCCGATGCCGCAACACGTCGGGCGGTCACTGCCGAGTTGAAAAAGATATTTGCCGAAGTTCCATTCATCGTCGACATTGACGATTCGATCGGCGAGAAACGGCCACGGCTGCGGCTGTCGATCGATCAGGACAAACTCGAATTCTTCGGCGTCGAGCAACGCGACGTCTACGACACCATTCAGGCGCTGTTCGGCGGCATCTCGATCGGTTACTCGCATCGCGGCGAGGACCGCAACCCGATCGAGATCGCGGTGCGGCTGCCCAAGCGCGACCTGGTCTGGGACGAGGCGCTGGCCTCGACGCCGGTACCTGCCAATACGTTGCCCGGAAGCAAGACCGTCGTCGAGTTGGGCCAGGTCGTAAAGGCAACCATGGAGGACGGTACGCCTGTCATCTTCCGCCGCGACGGCCGCTTCGCCGACATGGTGATGGCGGAACTCGCCGGGCGGTTCGAGGCCCCGCTTTACGGCATGCTCGAAGTCGACGACCGGATCAATGCGCATGATTGGGGCGCACTGCCGAAGCCTGGGATCAGCCTGCACGGACAGCCGGCGGACGAGTTGCATCCGACGCTGTTGTGGGATGGCGAATGGGAGATCACCTGGGTGACGTTCCGCGACATGGGCGCGGCTTTTGGCGCCGCGATTCTTGGCATCTATGTCCTCGTCGTCGCCCAGTTCAGGAGTTTTCGCCTGCCGCTGGTCATCCTGACGCCCATCCCGCTGACCTTGATCGGCATCCTGATCGGGCACTGGCTGCTGGGAGCGCCATTCACCGCCACGTCGATGATCGGGTTCATCGCGCTCGCCGGCATCATCGTACGCAACTCGATCCTGCTGGTTGATTTCATCCGCCACAGCGGCGCAGAAGGCAAGCCCCTGCGCGAGGTGGTGCTGGAAGCCGGTGCCGTCCGCTTCAAGCCGATCCTGCTCACGGCGCTTGCCGCCATGATCGGCGCGGCGACAATCCTGCCTGATCCGATCTTCCAGGGGCTCGCGATCTCGCTTCTGTTTGGCCTCGCCTCTTCGACATTGCTCACGGTGCTGGTCATCCCGGCAATCTACATCGCCTTGCGCGCGCCGCGCGAGACGTCCGCCGCTAGCATCAAACCGAATTGAGGACACGATGGATAAAAACTATCCGGAAATCACCAGAAATATCTCCGCAAACTTGCGGAAGCTTCGCACCGACATTCCTGATGTCATGAAGGGGTTCTCTGCACTCGCACAAGCTGCAGGCCGGGACGGCGCGCTGGACAGAAAGACCAAGGAACTGATTGCACTTGCACTGGGCGTGGCCGCGCATTGCGATGGCTGCATCGGCTTTCATACCGAAGCGCTCGTCAAGCTCGGCGCGACGCGTCAGGAAGTCGAGGAAGCGCTTGGCATGGCTGTCTACATGGGCGGCGGCCCGTCGTTGATGTATGCCGCCGACGCGATCGCCGCGTACGAAGATTTCCAGAACAACGCTCTGGAAGTCGCAACTTAGCTGGCCGGCCCCCGCTGGTATGCGGCCTCAGTGAAACCGGTCGCGCGGCCGTTCCTGCGGCCCGCCGGTCGGTTGCGGGGTGGTTGCCGCCTTCAATTCATCCGGCGTAACGCGGCAGTCGCCGTTCCTGTCGAAGCGCAGGATGAACACGCTCGGCTTTTCGACGAATTCCTTGCGCGAGATCTTGCCGTCCTGGTTCTCGTCGAAATAGCCGAAATCGGCGTCAGCGAGACTGGGATCGGCTTTCTTGATCGCCTCGAATTCCTGCGGAGTGAGAAAACCCTTGCGGCCCTTATCGGCTGAGGCGAACAGCTGCTCCATGAACCGCTTCCACTCGTCGCAAGTGAAGATGCCGTCGTGGTTGGTGTCCCATATCGGAGGTCCGTTGTTGAGCAGAGGGTCGGTGCGTGCCGAGGATTGGGCCAGCGCCAGAGACAGACCGAGAGTATTGCCGGTCACGAGCACCGCCAAAGTCACACCGAAGCGAAGCGCCAAAATTCCGTCACGCAAGTTCTTAGTCTCCTGTCGTCACAAATGCGGCGTGCGGGATCGAAGTTTCCGGACAGACACATTCGTCCCGCCGCGATGATCCATATTGGATCAACGCGAAGGGCTTGTCATCGATAGCCGACGCAAAGATGCGTGTGGTGTTTGGCTATTAAAAAGTTATTTCACCACCGCTGCGGTCTGCCCGAACAGAAGCTTGCGCTCTTCCTCGGTGCGGATTGAAGGCTGTCCGAAATTCGGATTGACGTCCTTGGCGAGCGCGTAAGCGCGCACCGTTGCCGGCCGCTCGCCGATCGCCTCGAGCCATCGCTTGAGATGCGGAAACTGCTCGATGTCCTGCCCCTGATTCTTGTAGGGCACGACCCAGGGATAACAGGCCATGTCGGCGATCGAATATTCACCGCCGATAAATTCACGGTCCGCGAGCCGCTTGTTGAGCACGCCGTAGAGGCGATTGGTTTCGTTCACGTAGCGGTCGATCGCATATGGAATCTTGTCCTGCGCATAGTTGCGGAAGTGATGGTTCTGTCCGGCCATCGGCCCGAGGCCGCCCATCTGCCAGAACGTCCATTGAATGACGTCGTAGCGGCCATAGAGGTCGGCGGGCAGGAACTGGCCGGTCTTCTCGGCAAGATAAAGCAGCATCGCGCCGGATTTAAAGATCGAGATCGGCCTGGCCCCGCTCTTCTCGCCCTTGGGCTCGTGATCGATCATCGCCGGAATCCGGTTGTTCGGCGCGATTGCCAGAAACTCCGGCTTGAACTGATCGCCTTTGCCGATGTTGATCGGGAAGATCTTGTACTTCAGCCCGGTCTCCTCAAGAAACATCGTGATCTTGTGACCGTTCGGCGTGGTCCAGTAATACAGGTCGATCATCGCGGCGTTCCTTCCCGAAACATTTCGAATTGAAAAAAGATGCCGATGCATGGAGTTCACCGCAAAGGCTGGTCTAAGTCAATCATACCCTTTGGCCATCGCGGCGAAGTGAAGTGCGGCCGGGCCATGACCCGCAAGCTCACGGCGCCGGCGTCACCGTAATCGTCCGCACGTCGGTCTGGATCAAGTTTTGTTCCATGCCGCGAAACACCGTCCTCGAACTCTCGGCGACCTTCCGCGTCATGCCGCCCTCAACTTCGAATTCGGCGCGCTTGTCGAAAGAGAACACCATCGAACCGACGAGCTGACGCACCCGTTCCGGCGTGACGCTGTCGCCGGAAGCGGCCAGCAAACTCCGCGCAAAGGATTGCATGAACTCGTCCATGTCAGCGGCATCGACAGAGGTGACATTGACGAATTTGAGCCGCGCCGCGTCGGCATCGACCAGTTCGAATTGTTCGGTCGATTTCAGCGCATCGCCGCCGAGCGGATTTTCCGCAGGCTTTGTGACTTGCCTGAATTCGCCTGAATTCATTCCGGTATTCTGCGCCACAGCCAATACCGCGAGCGCACCGACGTAAACCGAGGCGGCGCTGCCGGCATCGACATCGACCAGTTCCGACATCAATTGATCGAACAGCGCGCGCGCCGCAGGCCGGCGGTCGAACTGTTCTACGAGCCCGCTCGCCGCAGCGCGCATCGTAGCCTTTGCCTCCTCGAGATTGTCGATGTGCAACGGTTTGCCGGACGGGTCGGTGCTGGCGCGGATCACCACATTCTCCAGCACCTTCATGTAGGCGCGGCGGAGCGGCACGCTCCGCGCATTGCCTTCGACGGTGGCGTCACGCTGAACGTAGGAAATTCGAAATCCGTCCGCTGTCTTCTGCTCGATGGTCAGTTCGCCGCGCATCCTGATCGTGGACGTCGCCGTACCTTCGGGTCTTATTTCCTCGCTGCGGGCCTCGGTCTCGACCATCCAGCGGCTGCCGACCTGCGGGTCGTAGACCGGCTCGGCGGCGAACGCCGGTGCGATGTCGAACATCGTGACTGCCGCAACAAAGGCCGCGAGCGCGCCTGCCCGCACGAACCCCCATTTATTCATTATTCTGACCTCAATCACTCAGCTCAAACGGCCGTGCGCGCACAGCCATTGCTTGCCGCCCTCGGTGACGACGACCATCGCGCCGGTAGCGCGGGCGACATAACCCAAATCAACCGCATCCTCCCAGATCGTCAGCCGCGGGCACGAGGTCCGCCACGTGGCGATGACCTCCGAATAGGGCCGCGGTTCCCGGGCAATCCACTCAACCAGGTCAAGGACCAGCGAATCAGCCGCCTCCACCATCGAATTGCTCCTGTTTGTGCAGCGCCTATATAGGCTGCGGAGAGGGCTCCGGCGAACTTCTCCCGAAACTGTGAACCACTTCACACGTGTTCGGACCAAGACGTGGTTTCCTGATCCGTCTCGGATCGGCGGAGACATGACAGACATGACCCATAACGGCTTTCACATAGAGGCTTTCGAAGCCGGCAAAGGGCTTTGGCATGCCAGGATCAGGCGCGAGGACTTCGAGCCCGTCGTCATCGACGGCGTGTCATTTCCCGAACTTGAGGTCGGATTCGCCTGGTCCGATGCGGAAGCGGCGATCGCCGACGCCAAGACCCGCATCGACTACCTCAACCGGCGATCGGTGACATCAGAGACTTCGGGGCAAAAGCGGAAGACTGCTCATGTATGACTCAAGGACCAATTGCTCCGCCTCGATCCGGTCCAACTGCCCCGATTGCGACGGCCAGCTTAAGGTGCTGCGCGTGATCGGCGGACGCGCCGGCGCCGAATACTGGACCATGCGGTGTACCCGCTGCGGCGGGATTCACCTCGACATCGTCAGTCCGACGCCCGCGCCGTCATCGGCGGCGTGAGAGCAAGGCCTTAGCCCGCGAACACGCGCGCAATGGCGCCTCGCGCCTCGTCCTGGATCTGGCGCAGGTGTTCCTCGCTGCGAAAACTCTCCGCATAGATCTTGTAGACGTCCTCGGTGCCGGAGGGCCGCGCCGCAAACCAGCCGTTGTCGGCCACGACCTTGATACCGCCGAACGATTGACCGTTGCCCGGCGCCGTCGTCAGCGTCGCCGCTACCTTCTCGCCGCCCAATTGCTTGATCGCGAGCTTTTCCCCCGACAGCGTCTTGAACATGCTCTTCTGTTGCGGCGTCGCCGGCGCATCGATCCGCGCATAAAAAGGCACGCCGAGTTCAGCCGTCAGCGAATCGAACAACTGGCTCGGGTCGCGTTTGGTCCGCGCGGTGATCTCGGCGGCGAGCAGCCCCATGATCAACCCGTCCTTGTCGGTGGTCCACACCGATCCGTCCTTGCGGAGGAACGAGGCGCCCGCGCTTTCCTCGCCGGCAAAGCCGAAGCCGCCGCCGACCAGACCATCGACGAACCATTTGAACCCGACCGGCGTCTCGACCACCGTCCGCCCAATCTTTTTCGCCACGCGGTCGATGATCGCGCTCGACACGATGGTCTTGCCAACGGCGCTGTCCTTGCGCCATTGCGGGCGGTGCTCGAACAGGAATGCGATCGCGGCTGCCAGAAAATGGTTCGGATTCATCAAGCCGTTGGAACGGGTGACGATGCCGTGACGGTCGGCGTCGGTATCGTTGGCAAAGGCGACATCGAACTTCTCGCGCATGCCGATCAACTGCGCCATCGCGTAAGGCGAGGAGCAATCCATCCGGATCTTGCCGTCCCAGTCGAGCGTCATGAAGCGGAAGGTCGGATCGACCTCGTCGCGGATCAACGTTGCGTTCAAGCCGTAGCGCTCGATGATCGGCTCCCAGTAGCGCACCGCCGCGCCGCCCAAGGGGTCGATGCCGATCTTGACGCTTGCGCCGCGGATCGCCTCCATGTCGAGCACATTGGCGAGATCGGCGACATAGGGCGTGATGTAATCGTAGCGATGCACGCAGGAAGCTTTGCGCGCCCGCTCATAAGGAAAGCGTTTGACGCCATCGAGACCAGTCTCGAGATAGCGGTTGGCGGCGCGCTCGATCGCGCCGGTGATGTCGGTATCGGCCGGGCCGCCATTCGGCGGGTTATATTTGAAGCCGCCATCTTCCGGTGGATTGTGCGAGGGCGTGACCACGACGCCGTCGGCAAGGCCACTGTCGCGGCCTTTGTTATAGGTCAGGATCGCGTGCGAGATTACCGGCGTCGGCGTGTAACCGTCCTGCGCGTCGATCATCACCTCGACGCCATTGGCGGCGAACACTTCCAGCGCACTGGCGAGCGCCGGCTCGGCCAGCGCATGGGTATCGATGCCGATGAACAGCGGGCCGGACAAGCCGGCTTTCGCCCGGTGATCGCACAGCGCCTGGCTGATCGCCAGAATATGCGCCTCGTTGAAGGCGTCGTTGAGCGCCGAGCCGCGATGGCCCGAGGTGCCGAAGGCGACCCGCTGCGTGGCAATTTTGGGATCGGGCTTGCCCGCGAAATAGGCCGTCACCAGCCGCGGAATATTGGCGAGCATCGACGGCTCGACGGGCTGGCCGGCCTTGGGATTGATATCGGGCATGGGGGTCCTTGAAACGATAATCGAACTAAAGTGTAGATAGATTTTGCTGGGCCGAACAGACTTCGTCATTCCGGGGCGGTGCGAAGCATCGAGCCCCGGAATGACCGCGAGCCGCTGACAACTGCTGACAACGCGACAGGCCGTCGAGCGCGGGGTTCCGAAAGCGTCCATAACCCTTTTCTCGGCAGCGGACTCGCCCCATATTCCGGACATGGCGAAGACCCCCACCTCCCCGAAAAAATCCGGCGACAAGGCCCCGAAATCCAAGGCGCCGAATTCCAAAGCACCGAGTTCCAAGGCACCGAGCTCCAAGGCTTCGAGGCCGGATGTGCAGCCGATCGGGCCGGCGCTGGCCGAATTGCTCAATCCCGCGATCAATCGCGGCGACGCCGGCATGGGATCCGGCACCGGCTTGCAGCCACCGCCGGACAATTCCTGGGAACGCCGCGCCGGCGGCGAGGCGGCCGCGCATCGCGCCCGCGCCTCGACCAGGGGTTTCGAGGATGCGCCGCAAGCCAATTACGGCACCGCCGCCACCATTCCGACCCTCGAACCCGAACTGGCGCGGCAGCTGGGCCTGCCGACCGCCGAGGATGACGAGGCGGCGCTGGCCCGCCCGCCGCGCAGCAAGATGGAAGCGCTCGGCGTGCAGGCCACGGCCGAAGCGCTGGAAGCGCTGATCCGAGACGGCCGGCCGGAGTTTCGCGGCGACGACGGCGGCCTGAAAGTGTGGACGCCGCACCGCCCGCCCCGCCCCGAAAAGAGCGAAGGCGGCGTTCGCTTCGAAATCAAATCCGAATATGAGCCGAAGGGTGACCAGCCGACCGCGATCGCCGAACTGGTCGAGGGCATCAACCGCAACGACCGCATGCAGGTGCTGCTCGGCGTCACCGGCTCGGGCAAGACCTACACCATGGCCAAGGTGATCGAGGCCACACAACGTCCCGCGCTGATTCTCGCGCCGAACAAGACGCTCGCCGCCCAGCTCTACGGCGAGTTCAAGAGCTTCTTCCCCGACAACGCGGTCGAGTACTTCGTCTCGTATTACGACTACTACCAGCCGGAAGCCTACGTCCCGCGCACCGACACCTATATCGAAAAGGATTCCTCGATCAACGAGCAGATCGACCGCATGCGCCATTCGGCGACGCGCGCGCTGCTCGAACGCGACGATGTCATCATCGTCGCCTCCGTCTCCTGCATCTACGGTATCGGCTCGGTCGAGACCTATACCGCGATGACCTTTGCGCTGAAGAAGGGCGAGCGGATCGATCAGCGGCAACTGATCGCCGACCTGGTCGCGCTTCAGTACAAGCGCACCCAGGCCGATTTCGCCCGCGGCACCTTTCGCGTCCGCGGCGACGTCATCGATATCTTCCCGGCGCACTACGAGGACCGCGCATGGCGCGTGAATTTGTTTGGCGACACCGTGGAGAATATCGAGGAATTCGATCCGCTCACCGGCCACAAGCAGGACGAGCTCGAGTTCATCAAGATCTACGCCAATTCGCACTATGTGACGCCGCGGCCGACGCTGGTGCAGGCGATCAAGTCGATCAAGGGCGAATTGAAACTGCGCCTCGATCAGCTCAACAACCAGGGGCGGCTGCTGGAAGCGCAGCGATTGGAGCAGCGCACTACCTTCGATCTCGAAATGATGGAAGCCACCGGCAGCTGCGCCGGCATCGAAAACTATTCGCGCTATCTCACCGGACGTCGCCCCGGCGAGCCGCCGCCGACGCTGTTCGAATATGTGCCCGACAACGCGCTGGTGTTCGCCGACGAAAGTCACGTCACCATTCCGCAGATCGGCGGCATGTTCCGCGGCGACTTCCGCCGCAAGGCGACGCTCGCCGAATATGGTTTCCGCCTGCCCTCCTGCATGGACAACCGACCCTTACGCTTCGAGGAATGGGACATGATGCGCCCGCAATCGGTCGCGGTGTCGGCAACGCCTTCGGGGTGGGAGTTGAACGAAAGCGGCGGCGTGTTCGTCGAGCAGGTGATCCGTCCCACCGGATTGATCGATCCGCCGGTCGATATCCGCCCCGCCCGCACGCAGGTCGACGACCTCGTCGGCGAGGTCCGCGCGGTGGCGCAGAAAGGCTATCGCTCGCTGATCACGGTGCTCACCAAGCGCATGGCGGAAGACCTCACCGAATATCTGCACGAGCAGGGCATCCGCGTGCGCTACATGCACAGCGACATCGACACCATCGAGCGCATCGAGATCATCCGGGATTTGCGCCTCGGCGCGTTCGACGCGCTGGTCGGCATCAATCTGCTGCGCGAGGGCCTCGACATTCCCGAATGCGCGCTGGTCGCGATCCTCGATGCCGACAAGGAAGGTTTCTTGCGCAGCGAGACCTCACTGATCCAGACCATCGGCCGCGCCGCGCGCAACGTCGACGGCCGCGTCATTCTCTATGCCGACCAGATGACCGGCTCGATGGAACGCGCGATCGCGGAGACCGACCGCCGCCGCGAGAAGCAGGTCGAATACAACACCGCGCACGGCATCACGCCGGAGAGCATCAAGAAATCCATCGGCGACATCATGAACAGCGTCTACGAACGCGACCATGTGCTGGTCGAGATCGGCGGCGGCGGCATGGCGGACGATGTGATCGCGATCGGGCACAATTTCGAGGCGGTGCTCGGCGATCTGGAAACGCGGATGCGCGAGGCCGCCGCCGATCTGAATTTCGAGGAGGCCGCGCGCCTGCGCGACGAGGTCAAGCGGCTGCGCGCCACCGAGATGGCCGTGGTCGACGATCCCACCATCAAGCAGCGTGGCGTCGCGTCGAAAGCCGGCGCCTATGCCGGCACCAAGAAATACGGCGAGGCCGCGAACTTGCCCGCGAGCGCGATGAAGAAGCGCGGGGGTTCTTCCTCACGCTCCGGCACCACTTCAGGCGCCTCCAAAGTCCACAAACCCGATCTCGACGAAATGCACGGCCCGGAGTTGTTGCCTTATCGCGGGAACCGCGCATTGCCGGAAAAACCTTTCGGCGGCGACAGCCGGATCATCCAACCCAACGATTCGCGCCAATCCGGTCCTGAGTTCGGCCCCTCCCCGCGCTCGACCGGCGGCGCGCCGGGGCATCGGGGCGGCTGGAAGAAGCGGTAGAGGGCCGGTGTCGGACGTCGGCATCCTCAACGATCCCGTCAGTCTTACTGCTATCGTCCTTTTGCTCGGCAGCCCTGGTCTCCTGCTCGGCATCCCCGGCGCGCTGCTGTGGCGAAAGCATCGCATCGCCGGCGCGTGTCTCGGCGCGGTCGTCGGGTTTATTGCGTGGCTGGCGGGCTGGTTAGTGATGAAGGACGTGATTTGAGGACGGCAAATCGCATTACGAGGATATCCCTCGGGACTATTATTCCGACGACAGGCGGGCGACCTGGCGTCCGCCGTTCATCTCTTTCAGGCGATTGACGTAGTTCTCCGGCCGCAGCCAGCGGCTGGGAGTTTTCAATCCCATATAGCTGGCGATGTCGCCGATGAACGATGTGCAATTGAAGGTTTCGGCATTCCAGACCGGCGAGCTCGCCTGCAACTTCTTGATATAGGCAAACACCCGCTTGGCGTCCGCCTCGTTCAGATAGACGCGGTAGTTCGCCGTCAGGTATTGCGGATCGAGATCGCCGTAGCTCGCTCCGGTCTCGGACGGCACCAGCGTCATGTAACCGATGACGTACTCGACCTCGTCCCCCTTGGGGGTAAGGCCCGCGACCTCGACCTGCCGCTCGCTGGTCTTGCCATACCAGACGAAGGCATGTCCCCAGCTCGCCGCCGTCCTGGCGCGGAAGTCGACGTAGTAAGGGCCTTTTGCCGAGGCGTGCCGTGTTGTCGATGGCGGCGCCGGCTTCGCCTCGGAGGCCGCGTCCCCAAGCGCGCTCGCATCAGCGATCCGCTCAAGGACCCTGTCGAGACTGAAGCCTTCCGATCCACCGCGCGCGTCGGCCGCTTGTGCGGAAGCTGACGGAAGATGGCACGCCAGCAAAGCCGCCAGCGCCAATCCCCCAATCAAGCCAAGTCTTGTCGGTCCAAGTCTTGTCGATAGATGTCTTGTCGATCGATGCGACACGCTTCGCCCTTCCACGAAATCCAGCGAAAGTACTCAGTACCGTGCGGTGACGGGAGCCTTGCCGACGGGGCTCTTGCCGATCGGGGACTTGCCGATGGGCATCTTGCCGACCGGCGCCGTCTGATAGACCGGCTGCGGGCGGGGAAGGTCGGCGGCGCTGGCGGCAGCCACCATGGCAACAGTCAAACCCGCCGCAATCACGAACTTCATCATTTCAATCTCTCCTTTGCGAGGGATAACACAGCAGCGATTCCTGTCTATCCCGGACACGCGGTGACCATCAACGCCGGATTGTGCCCAGAGTGCGGCAGCTGTGGCAGGATCACGAAATTGCGTCGAGCTGCGACCAATATGACACAGCGGGTTCCATTACTGCGATGACGTTAGATAGCGAGGCATCTCGCTAGATCGCGAAGCATCTCGCTCGACCCCCGGGACGCCGCGCAAACGGGCCGTTGGAACAAGAGGTAATTGGCCAAAGCGCGGAAGTCACTCTGCCGCGGCCAGGATCTTGTCCCACGCCTCCGGAGTGACGGCGTAGGGGCCGACCGCGCCGGCGTGAAATTTCCGCCACAGCGGCGGGTGAACCAGCGATGCAAGGAGCGCGGCGACCACAGGCACCATCGCGATGGGATCGCCCGCGACCGGCGTCAGTTCCTCGACTGAGCCCGCATATTCGCCCCGCGCGAACGTGGCCTGGAACGCTTCGCCAAGCACCGCGCCTCGCCTGCCCTGTTGTTCGGCGGCCCCGAGGATCGCGAGCAGCGTCTGGCGCGTGCGCACGCCTGCTTTCCCCGCCGGCTGCTGCCGCGACGGTGTGCCGCCGGCGACGTCCAGCATGGCGGCGACGAGATCGACGCCCGCCGCCGAAGCGTTCGCGGGCTCGACGAGGCGCGGATTGACGTCGATGACGACTGGTCCACCGTCAACGATGATCATGTCCATCGACAATGCCCCATGCCAATCAAGTGCGCCAACCAGGCGTGCGAGCATTTCGGCGAGGCCGGGCAGGATAACGCTCTCCTTCAGCGACGCGCCCCCGCCGACGCCCTCGCGCAGGCGCAGGCAGGCATGATGTGCGACAAGGCGGCCTCTGTCAGCGACCGCTTGCACCATGGCAAGCGGCCCGGACACCTGGTTCTGGACGATCAAGTCGGATTGACCGAGACCGAATTCGCGCGCGGCGGCTTCAAGCTGATGCGAGTCCATCGCCCGCCGGACGCCCGAACTCGCCGTGCTCACGGGTCGTTTGACGAAGACCGGATAGGCCGTAATTTGCCTTAGATCGTCTGCGCTTGAAATCACGAAAGTCGGCGGCTGCGGCACACCGATCGCTTTGAGCGTGCGAAACGCGGAAACCTTGTCTTGCACCCGCACGAGGCTCGCGAAAGCCGGCACGATCGTCGCGACGCTCAGGTATTTCCGGCGCGCCGACAGCACCGTCACCTGCTCTTGCGTTGGAAACAGCAGGTCGATCTTGCGTTGGGCAGCGATGCGCTTGGCGGCCGCAAGCCAGCCGAGAGGATCAAGTCCGAAACGCGGGACGTCGTGCACTGCACTGACGCGCCGGGTGAACCGCGTCAGGCAGATTTTTGACGACGAGAGGAGCTCGACGGTGTGCCCCAGCGAACCGAGTCGTCCTGCGACCTGCCGCGAAGTGAGCCCGGACCCTTCCGTGAGCAAAATGCGCATGGGAGATTTCTAACCATGATGATGGCCGAAATCCACGTCGCGAACTCGCTGATATTTGAAGCCCGGTCATTCGCTTCGATCTTGCATCTCTAACCCGGCAGCCATTGGCGGCTACGCATGGCCTGAGAAACCGTTTGCGATCGCAACCGAATCTTCCAGGCGACGGACTCCCACTAGTCCAGGCCTGAGTTCGGCCAGCGGCGCGCCCTGCAACCAGGATGCTTGGAAGAGGAGGTCGACGAACCGCACTGGCAATCCGAGCAAGTTTGGCTACGCTAGCCTTATGAAACTCGGCTTCGAAGAATCCCAAGCAGCCTATTCCAGCGGCTCCGAGAATGCCCGGACGTGGACGGAAGCTTGGGTCAAGGCGTGGGCGTACTGCCCGCACTGCGGCAACGCCAAGATGGCGCAATTCCCGAACAATAGTCCCGTTGCCGACTTTCTCTGCGGATCGTGCAGCGAGGAATTCGAGCTCAAGAGCCAGAAAGGGAAGTTCGGCACAAAGGTTGCTGATGGCGCCTATAAAACAAAATGCGAGCGCCTCATCGCGAGCAACAATCCCAATCTCCTGTTGATGAACTACGACTTGAAATCGCTTGCAGTCGTCAATCTTTTCATCGTTCCAAAGCACTTTTTCGTTCGCGACATCATCGAAGAACGCAAACCTCTCGCGGCAACCGCGCGCCGCGCTGGCTGGATCGGATCGAATATCCTGATCGGCAATGTCCCTGAGGCCGGCAAGATTCACATCGTTCAGAACGGCGTCATTCGGCCGAAGGAAACCGTTCTTCAGGAATGGCAGAAAACGCTGTTCTTGAGAAACGAATCTCTTGAAGCACGCGGCTGGCTGCTCGACGTCATGAAATGCGTGGAGTCTTTGGGCAGGCGTGAATTCACGCTCGATCAAGTTTATGGATTCGAGCGGCACCTCGGCGAACTTTACCCGGGCAACCAGAATGTGCGGCCAAAGATTCGCCAGCAGCTCCAATACTTGCGTGACCAGGGATTTCTGGAATTCGTGTCGCGTGGTAATTATCGCCTGCGATCCTAGGAGACTCGCATGGCCTGGTTTCTCAACTTCTACAAATGCGCGCGTTGTCGGCGTAGATGGACCGACGAGTGGTCGTGTATGTGCGACGACGATTGCCCGAATTGCGGAGCCCGCCATATGACGCCCTATCAGAGCGAAGAATTGACGACGATCATTGAAGAAGAGGGCAAGGAATTCATTGTCCTCTGGTCCCCGGCGACGGCCGGACACGATCCCGACTACCGCGAACTTGGGCGATTTCCGTCGCGAGAAAAGGCGCTGGAATTCCTGGGCGCTGACGGGTGAGCCCCCCTCACCGCGCCTTCACCGGCCGATTGGCGTGGCTGGTCTGCGGCACACCGCGGTTGAGCGACATGTGGGAATGCGTGCATAGCCAGCTATCAGCGTACTTCGAAAACACCATGGTGGCTCGGCCCGGCCGCGGAAACGGCTTGCCGTCTTCGTGATAGCCCGTGCTCGTCCACGGCGCGATCACGATCGCCATCATCCCGTCGGGCGACGCCAGCACCTGTGTCTGCTCCAGCGTGAAACGGAAATCGCTCGTCTTCGGCCAGACGTTGTCCCACTGCGTCTTGATCCATTGCTCGACGCCGGGAATGACGTCGTTGTGGGTGCCGAAGGCCAGCACGTCCGGATGAAACAGCGGCCGCGCCGCGGCGTAATCGACCTCGCGGACATAACTGGAAAAGGTTTCCAGCCACTGGTGGAAGAAGCGTGTCGTCTCGGCGTTCGCGATCGGCAAGGAATCCATGGTCTGCTCCGGTTTCGTTCGTCTGACGACGACAGGAACTTTATTGCCACGAACGGAAGCGGGGACCAAGTTTCTGATCGTCATGGCCGGTCACGACAGATTCGAGTCAGGTACGACCTCCCCTCAAACCGACAACGGGCTGACAAATCCGGCGACAAGCTTGACGAGATCGGCCTGCCGCGAGACGCGGGTCTTTTCATAGACGCGGCTGAGATGGGTGCGCACCGTGGTCGGTGCGATTCCGAGCACGTCTGCAACCTCGGGCACGCCGCCGACCTCGACGATGGCAAACAGCACGCGCAGTTCGGCCATCGTCAGCTTGAAGGTTTGCGCGACGATTTCGGGCGGCGACGAAGTGGCCATCGCGGCCTTGTGGATGAAGACGGCGGCGACCGCGACATTGTCCAAGGCGGCGCGCCGGCACCGGCTGGAGGCGAGCGGCAGCACGTGGGCCACGTAGGTCTCGGCAGGATCGGCAGCGCTCGGCAGCGGAACGCCCCTGGCGCCTGCCGCCGAATCGCCCTGCGATGCCGCAGCGAAAATCGCGCGCAACTCGGCGCTGGTCCTGGCGTCGCCGGATACCAGCCGGCCGGCGGCGGCGCGCAGGATGCAGCCTTCGTCCAGAATGGCGTGCGCCGCGACGTTGGCATGCAGGATCTTGCCGTCGCCATCGACCAGAATGACGCCGGCGCGCAGGCCGTCCATCGCCTCCGTCAGCGATGCCGCCTCGTTCTGCTTGAGGCTGACGACCTTGGAAATCATCGCCGCACGCCGGACGTGCGGCGCGATCAGGCGCATGCGCCGGCGTGTCTCCTGATCGACAACGCCGTGCCGCTCATGCCGGAACACCCCGAACATCGCGGACTTGGCGGCCGCCTTCTCCAGAAAGATGCTGACGAAATCGACCAGCCCCTGCGGCTTTGCCCATTCCCGATAGAAACGGGTCTTGAGGAATTCGTCGTAGGGAACGAGATCGGCCGTCGCTGCCGGCTCTTCGATGGCGGTAAAACAGCGCGGCGTCAGCGTCGGATTGAGCGAGACGTATTTCTCGAAATAGAGCAGCCGATATTCCGGCGCGATTCCGCCGTCGTCGAAAAACGCGTCGCCGCTGTTGTTGGCCGCATCGTTCCAGTAGATCGCCGACGCCTGCCCCTGCACGAAATTCGTCGTCTTCTTCAGGGCGGCGGGCCAGAGCGACCGGTCGAGCACCGTGTCGTAGATTTCGGCAATCACTTGAGACAGCTGCTCGCTTTCCTGCATATCTCTACATCCACAATTGATGGCTGCACGCGCGGCCCGGATCCTCAAAGTCATCAGCCAGTATCTGCTCGACTTGAAGCGCGACTGTAATCGCTTTGGAGCCGAGGCGTCCGGCACGGACTTGCGCTCAGTCGCTTATTCCGTCGGCAACCCGATCCGGTTGCCATTTTGTCTCAAATAGTTCCGGATCGGTGTGAACCAGATCACTCCCTGTCGGTACGAACTGAGTCATAGATCGTCATCCGAACAAGCCCTCATCCAATTGGATGACGCTTTAGCGGGCCGCGCCGGGCACTATCGAAAATCCGGGTGGGGCTTTTGACATCAGGCATTGCAGGCAAGAGGTTCAATTCATGCCAACACTTGTTTTGAGAGAAAATATTCCGCCCGCGTCCAAGGCGTCCGCAATACCGGCACGACGGACCAGTGAAGCGAAACCGGATCGATCGCTCGAAGGCGTCCTGATCTTTTCCGGCATTGGCTTGGCGCTGATGGTGGTTGCCATCATCTTCCGGGCGCTGGACTTGCCGCCGCCTTATTTCTAGAGCTCCGATTCCGAAGTTCGCACGGTATCGCGGCGCGGCCACGCCGGATTGCCTCAGGCCAACGGCACGCAGCGGCTGCTGCGGCGAAACCGGCCTGCGCTAATACGTGCGGCGAAATCTTTCGAAACCAAACGATAAGCTGACAACGCGGTGCGTGTCTCCTAACGATTCCAGTTGAGAATCAGCGGGGATTTTTCACTTTGCCGATAGCAATGAGCGGACACATTGTTTCCGGAACTGGCGCTGCTGCCAATCTGCTCCATCTGCAAAGACCTTTGCTGCGCGGCTTTCTTCTCGACATCGAGAATTGCCAAATCGGCACCGTCAATGTGCAGCTCGATCATGCGCTCGATATCAAGATTCCGGATATCGTGACGCCGTTTGTCCTTGACAGACGTCTGGAGGCGATCAGGTATTTTGCAAGTGATTTGCCCGTCGTGCCAATGCGCCGCAGGCATGTCAGATTGCGCCGGATCCCAAATCAACGGCATCTTCCGCACATCCCGCGCTCTCACGAGGGGCGTTTCGCGATCGTCACGGACGTTGGGCGCGGGAAGCGATGGACGCTTGTGGCGCAAAAGACGAATGCGCTGTGAAGCGGACGGCGAAGTCGTGTGGTTCTGATTTCTCGACGCTGAAATCAAGCTCTCAGGAAGCTGACGCTTCTCGGGGGTGACGGTGGCAAGAAAGCCCGATCACCGGGAAGAGCACGAAGCAAGCCGTTAAAACCATTCGCGGGGGAATGCCGGAGTGTTTCGGCGAACCTGTGGTGACTTGCTTGCGTGCTTTTTTATTTTGCACGCAAGGCTGCGGGTGCGTCGCGCGCCCGGCATTCCCTGCGCCCTCGGATTTTTCGGGGCGAGCGATATTCAAAGCCCGGACGTGGTGACGCCGCGGGAGGGTGGACGTGTGGCTTGTGTCGCGCGGTTTTAAATGTGGAATCGAGACAGTGTTTGGCGTCGTCCCCGCGCACGCGTTCGCGCGACCCGTTGGCTTGGCCGGGACGACGGAGACAACGGGTCCCCGCTCCCGTGCGCAATTGCGCACCAGGCCGGGACGACGAGAGATGCGGAACGACAGAGAACGACGCCTCACATCCCTCCGCCCTGGGCGTTATCCCGGGGCAAGAGTTCGCTCTGATGCTGCTCCGGCGCCTGCTGCTGGCGCTCCTGCTCCTTGGCGCGGTGACGCCCATAGAGGCAGCCGGCAGCCGCACCAAGCAGACCGTGATGGCCGGCATAATGCCCGGCGACGCCGCCGACCACGGCGCCCTTCAGGCAGCCCTTGGCCTCAGCAGAACATGAAGCGGCCAGCGAAAGCACAACGGCGAACACGGAGACGATCATCTTCATGGCGGCGATCCTTTGCGAAGTTGGGCCCGCGAACCATCGCAAGGCGAGACGATCCGGCTTGTGCATGATCGTGCTTGTCTCAAGTCAACTATGGCCGTGCGGCGGCCATTCAAGACCGCCGCACCTGTTATCCGTCAGTCCGGCTACTTTGAAACGATATCGGCGATCTTGTGATCGGACGGGTTCACGATCAGCAACTTGTCCTGCATCATGGCGTAGCGATAGGGCTTTACCTCCGGCACGTCGCGCGTTGCCCGGCGTGGCAGCGCGTGGATGCTGACATCGGTTGGCAGTACGGTTCCTACCGCAGCGTTGAAGCCGGATGGCGCGGATTCGTTGGACGCTCGGCGGCTGACGTCGTTCCAGATCGATTTTTGCTGGCTGTCGGACAAGGTCAACGTATCGCTGGCGCCGGTCGTCTTGTTCCGGCTGGACATCTGGCTCGCCGTCGAAGCGGCGGGGACGGCTGAAACCGCCAACAGGGCGGCGACCGCGAGCGTTGCAGGCTTCTTCATTGATTGTCTCCTTGATAAACTCTCGCCCCTGACGTCAACGAACGAAACGCCAAGGTGTTTCATTAATTTAAAGAGAGACGAATGCTCCCTGATCGCCATCATCCCGACGTCTGCGATGCGGCGCGTCACCCGCGACGCGGGTATTTGAAAATTATTTAGCCGATTAATTGCGGGGCGACTCGCATGCAAATGGAGGTACAATTTGCCAAGCGAGTCGGGTCCAGCACCGGCGGAGATAACGAGATGCTCAGAGAACTTCATCGCCGGCGCGTCATTGAGCTGATCGATGCTTTCTATGCCGGCGATATCGAGCGCGCCTTGACGCTGTGCAGCGACGACATTGATTTTTTCTCCAACGCACCGGTCGATATCCTGCCGCATCTCGGCCACCACCATGGCAAGGACGACGTCCGGCAGATGTGGACGACGGTTCATTCGCGCTATTCCAGCATGCGCTATGAATTGCCTTTCATCGCCGTCGAAGGCGACAAGGTCGCGGTCCAGCTTCGTGCGTTCTTCGGCAAGCGGCGCAACGAACGGATCGTGCAGTTCGACGTCGCCATCTTCTTCACGCTTCGCGACGGCAAGGTCACCAGGATTCGCGAAATCATCGACACCTTCGATCTGATCCAGCAGGTGATGGAGCGCGATGTCGCCGAGCTGATCGCCGACAAGGCCGGCGAGAACATCTAGCGTCCACACCAGGAAGCATCCGGATTTGGCGTCGCGGGCGTTGAACCTCGCCGCGTCCAGCAGCGACCCAATACCGGGCTGCCCCTGTTTCGGATCGAGGGTTATGAAAATCGCGTTGTTCGCCTTGCTCGGCCTGTTGTTGGGAGCGGTCGGAGGTGCGGCGCTCGGCATCGGCGCCGGGCTCGCATGGGTCGAAATCTTCAAAACCACCGATTTCGAGGGCTATAGCGGCATGCTGGTATTCTTCACCTTCATGCCGGCCGGCGCCATGATCGGCGGGCTCGGCGGCGCGGCGCTGTTTGGCATCCTGGCGGCCCGCGACGACGAAATCGCCGTCGAATCCGAATCACCGATGCATCATCAGGGCAGGTCCCCGAAATAGGCCGCATTTGTGCAATGCAAAATTGCATTTGCATTTCGGCCAACTTCCACTACTTGAACCTTCAAATATCGGTACAGCGATCGAGGCACGGCGTCGCCGATGACGCCCATCAGGGCCGGTTGCTGACTTACAAAATCCAGTCAGGAAGCAGAAGTGATGACAGAGCATAGTCTCTGGCGTTTCTCCCGTGCGTTGCATCGCGCAATCAACGAGCGCCAGCATGAAGATCTCGAAGCGTTGATCGACGACGATGTCGACTGGGCCGTCTACGGTCCGATCGACATGTTCCCGTTCTTCGGCGCCCGCCGCGGCAAGGCCGCCGTGCTCGAGGTGATCCGCCAGATCGCGGACAATATCAGGGTGCACCGGTTCGACCGGGAATCGATGATGCTCGGCGCGGAATCGGCGGCCGCGATGATGCGCTACTCACTCACCATGCTCGATGCCAACAAGCCGATCAGCCTGCGGCTGGCGCAATTCGCGCAATTCAAGGCCGGCAAGCTGGTCAGCATCCGCATCCTGGTCGACACCTTCGACCTGGTAGAGCAGGCGCTGGGCCATCCGATCCATCTGCCGCGAATCGCATAAACTACAGTCCGGCAATCTGCGGCATGTTGCGCCTACCTTCCCTTGCGCGAGGGGGGCCGGCACGCCACATTTCCGCGACGATGAACCTTCATCCTCTCTCGCGGTTGGCTGGCGGTCGGGGCATATGATTTCGAAGGCTTTGCCCGGCTCGGCCGGGTTTCTTTTGCTGGCGGCCGTCTGTGGCCTGGATGGCTGGACGGCTCATGCGCAGCCGGCATCGCTGGAGGATGTGCCTTTGCAGGCCCCTCCCAAAATTTCGCCATGGCCTGAACCCGCCGATCCCCAGCCAGAAGCCACCGATCCGCCGGCGACGGAAAACACCGCCGCCGCCCCGACCGAAGATGAAGATATCGCCAGTCTCGACATCGACTGGAGCCTGCTCGACGTCGATGCTTCCACCTTGATGACGGCCAACCCGAAGCAACTGCACGGCGGACCACGCACGGCACCGCCGAGCGAGATGACGTGGACCTCGCAGGAAAAAGCCTACGGGTCCGCGGTCTCGGTCAAACAGCCGATTTCACCGTTCCTGGATGCGCGGGTGGGTGCCGATATGACCGTGGTCCGGCAACCGCAGACGCTTGCGGAATTGCTGGCCGAAAAGGCCACCAATGGCGGCAACGAGCCGCAATCCTCCGGCACGGCATGGGCCGCGGTCACCGCACCGGGCGTCGGCTCGATCTGGGACAAGACGGCGGTCGAGGCGCGGATCGACCCCGCGCAGGACCAGGGCAAGCTCGGCGCCTCCATGAGCAAGTCGCTGAAACTGACCGATCAATATTCGCTCACCTTCGAGAACGGCTACAACATGACCCAGGGGTTTGCGCCGATGCCGGCAGCGGCCGGCCACACCAATTATGAGACCGAGCAATCCGCCAGGCTCGGGATTACCGATACCGGCACCAGCTTTTCCGCCGGCCAGACACTGTCGACTACCGACGAGAAATGGCTGCGCAAGATCGGCGCCGAACAGAAAATCGTCGGCGGCTTCAATATCTCCGGCTCGATCGCGGAAACCCCGCTCGGGATCGCCAACAAGAGCATTTCCGCCGGTTTCAAGCAGAGCTGGTAGCGCGCGGTGCCACGCGAAAGCACCGGCATTGCCGCATATTGGCCGCGATGCAGCCAAAATCGGAAGCCCAGATGGCGACGTCAAACATCGTCGTGCGGGGGGACACCCGCGCTCGCTACCGACGCGAAACAGGGAAAACAGCCGATGAACGCCATTCGTCCCGAAAAGATTGAATCGACCGACGAGGACAACGACCTCGCCGCAGCCTCCGAAGTCGAGGCCGGCATCCGTGATTTCGTCCGCAACGACATCGCCTATCTGCGCCGTCCGGCCCCGGCCCCGGCCCCGAGCATGGTGGCCAGTACCGATGTGGCGGCCGATCCGAACACGGAGGCGACGGTGAACAACGTCAACTCGCTGATCCAGCGCGTCGCCGGGACCTCGCTTGCGGAAATCGAGAATCTGATTTCAGAGCTTGAGAGCCTGCGCGATATCCTGCATGCTGAGGGGCAGCGCGTTCAGCGCGAGATTTCCGGCTATGCCCAGTTGAGCCAGGCGGCGATGAAATCAACCCGCATGATCGCCGACAATGTGGCGCAGTGGAAGCGCGCGGCGGACGGCTTGCGCCACAGCTGATTTTTCCGAAATGACTTTGCTGTTTCGGGCCGGGACAATCGATTTCCCGGCCCGAAGCTTGGAATGCGGCGTCATTTACAACGGCGTGACTTGAACCTTGCCGGCCCGGTACGCGACCAAGTGCAGGTAACTTTATGGATTTCCTGCATGAAGACCGTTCGGCCCGACAATAGCGATCCGATTCCGTTGCGAACACAGCCCCAACATGTCGGGACCATCATGATCCGCTTTGTCGGATTGCTGGTGGCGGCGATTGTGGTTCTGGCGTTGATCTGGAGCCGGTGACAAGCAGCGCTTCTGCGGGTTCGTTTCCCGGCCAAGTCTTTTATGTTTGCAAGTCTTTTATGTTTGCAGGTCTTTTGCAGGTATGGTTAGCGGACTCTGACTTATTGGGCGGCGACCTGCTCGCTCTCGAGCGAATACGCGCCCTCGGCGTAGCCCTTCACCACCATACAGGTGGCGAACATCACCGCGATCGTCACGGTGGCAAAGACAAAACCCAGCAATTTCAATCCGCGGCTGTCGGCCATGGTGATCCCCCCGTGCGCCCCGCCACTATTTGACAGGCACTGGTTCAAAATGCGTTAGCGAGGATTTGGTTTCAGTTCGCCCGTTCAGGTGTTGCTGTTTCGCCGCGGCACAAACGCCGTCGCCAGCATCGAGAACACAGCCTCGCCCCGCTGGTTGGTTCCACTGTGGCGGGCTTCCAGGATTCCCCATTCGGGCCGGCTTGCGGAGGTTCGCAGCGTTTCGACCTCGCTCGCAAAGTGGATCGTGTCGCCGGCCAGCACCGGCTTGATCCAGCGCAAGTCGCGAAAGCCGGGCGAAGGCCCCCAGACCGCGACTTTTTCACCTCGGACGGTCATTTCACTGGCTTCGCGCTGAGCATGGGCCACCAACAATTTCATGCAGACCGATCCGACATGCCACCCCGAGGCCGCCAGGCCGCCGAACAGCGATTTACGCCCCTCCTCCTCGTCGAGGTGAAAGCGCTGCGGATCAAATTTTTCAGCGAAGGTCTTGATGGCGTCGGTGGTGAAGGTGAACGAACCGAGTTCGCGTCGCTCCCCTATCTTGATGTCCTCGAAGAAATTCATCGGGGAGCCCGTCAGCTTGTTGCTTCGCGGCGGCGAACGATGATCGGCGAGAGCATCTCGCACAACGCCTGTCCTGACGAATTGCTCGCCACCATCTTGAACATGACGATCCCGGTCGTCGGGCGGCTGCGCGAAATGCGCGCTTCCGTCACTTCGACATCGAGCGTGATGTCGTCACCGGGCCGGAACGGCGCAAGCCAGCGCAATTCATTGACCCCCGGCGAACCCAATGACGCGGTGCGGCCGATAAAGCCGTCGAACATCATGCGCATGATGATCGAGCAAAGATGCCAGCCGGAGCCGGCAAGCCCTTTCAGCATCGAACGCGAGGCAGCCGCTTCGTCCAGATGCATCGGCTGCGGATCGAACTCGGCGGCAAAGGCGCGAATCTCGTCGGCCGTGACGTGGCGCGGTCCGAAGCGGCCCAAAGGCCCCGGCTTGAAGTCTTCGAAAACAAGGCTGTTCATCACAGGGGACATCCGGCAGGAAGCCCGATTGTGGCCGCACTTTGTGGCAATCTCAACCCATCCACGCGCATGGATCGCCTTCGACTTGCCCGAACTCGCATTCGGCGCTAGCCCTTTTATGAACGAGACTGATCGCGCGAATCACATCCGACTTGTCCGGGGGAGAACCGATGTTCGATTTTCAGGATCTGTTTCAGTGGGATCGCTTCATTACGCCCACCATTATCAAGACGTTTTACTGGCTTGTGATCGCGCTTATCGGGCTTTTTGGAATCGCCGGCATTTTCTCCGGTCTAGCGGCGATGGCGATCAGCCCCTTCGGAGGCTTCATCCAGTTGTTGTCTTCGATCGCCAGCGTCGTCGTCGGCATCATCTTCTCGCGCATCGCGGCAGAATTTGTCCTGATCGTGTTCCGAATCAATGAGCATCTCGGCGCGATCCGCGATCAGGGCACCGGACACTAGCCTGGCTGCGCGCCCCAATTTCCGGCGACGTCAATTGTTGAACCTGAAATGCATCACGTCGCCATCGGCGACAACGTATTCCTTGCCTTCCAGACGCAGCTTTCCGCCATCGCGGGCGCCGGCTTCGCCGCCGAGCGACACGTAATCGGCGTAAGCAATCGTCTCGGCCCGAATGAACCCTTTCTCGAAATCCGTATGAATGACGCCGGCGGCCGCAGGCGCTTTCGTGCCGCGGTGGATTGTCCAGGCACGCGCTTCCTTCGGCCCGACCGTAAAATACGTGATGAGATCGAGCAGTTGATAGCCGGCCCGGATCAGCCGGTCGAGGCCCGCCTCTTCGAGACCTAGGGTGTCGAGGAAATCCTTGCGCTCCTCGCGTGACAGCGTCGCGATCTCCGATTCGATCTTGGCCGAGATCACCACGGCGACCGCGCCTTCCTGTTTGGCGCGCTCGAACACCTGCCTCGAGAAATTGTTGCCGTCCTTTGCCGCGCCTTCCTCGACATTGCAGACGTAAAGCACGGGCTTCGACGTCAACAGCCCGAGCATGCCGAAGGCGCGCTCTTCTTCCGGTTTGCGTTCGAGCCCGCGCGCCGGCTTGCCCTCGCGCAGCAGCACCAGGGCGCGATTGACCAGATCGAGCTGTTCCTTGGCGTCCTTGTCGTTGCCTTTCGCTTTCTTGGCGAGGTTGTCGACGCGCTTTTCAAGACTATCGAGATCCGCCAGCATCAACTCGGTCTCGATGGTTTCGATGTCCGCGAGCGGCGCGATCTTGCCTTCGACGTGCGTGATGTCGGAGTCTTCAAAGCAGCGCACGACATGCGCAACCGCATCGACCTCGCGGATGGTGGCGAGAAACTGGTTGCCGAGGCCCTCGCCTTGCGAGGCGCCCCGCACGAGGCCGGCGATGTCGACAAACGTCAGCCGCGTCGGGATGATCTGCGCGGATTTGGCGATTTCCGACAATTTATCGAGCCTTGCGTCAGGGACCGCGACTTCGCCGACATTCGGCTCGATGGTGCAGAACGGATAGTTCGCCGCCTGCGCCGCCGCCGTTTCGGTCAGTGCATTGAACAGCGTCGATTTGCCGACATTGGGCAACCCGACAATCCCGCATTTAAATCCCATGATCTGTCCTGAAAGCCGATTAAGCGAACCGCAGCCCGTCAGACCGCGTCACCGTCATCCTTGTCGAAGAAGCCCTTGGCCTGCATCGCCAGATGCACCTTGTTCTGGAACGTCGAATCCTTAGCCGTGGCAAGCAGGCCGGCGTTATCGGCAATCGCCGCACACATCGCTTCGACCCACGGGCGATCGTCCTTGGCGAAATCCGACAGCACGTGACCGTGCACCAGCTCCTTGACGCCGGGGTGACCGATCCCGAGCCGCACGCGGCGATACTCGTTGCCGATATGCGCGGAAATCGACCGCAAACCGTTGTGGCCGGCGATGCCACCGCCCACCTTCACACGCAGCTTGGCGGGCGGCAGTTCGAGTTCGTCCTGAAACACGATGATGTCGTCCACGCCGAGCTTGAAGAAATTCGCAGCTTCCTGAACCGCACGACCGGACTCGTTCATGAAGGTTTCCGGGCGAAGCAGGACGACCTTCTCGCCATCGATAGCGCCTTCCGCCGTCTGGCCCTGAAAGCGGCGGCGCCATGGTGCGAAACCATGACGCCGCGCGATCTCATCGATGGCCATGAAGCCGATGTTGTGGCGGTTATGCGCGTATTTCGCGCCGGGATTGCCGAGACCAACAAAGAGGCGCATGGCGCGGCATCCCGTACTAGCGCGCGATCAGCAAAAGTGGGAACCGGTTTTGTGTCCGATCGCGCGCCAATTTAATATTTAGCGCATGATCTTTCGCCAAACCGCTCACACTTTGGCGGATCATGCGCGCCTTACTTCTTCTTGTCGCCACCGCCAGCGGGAGCCTTGGCACCGGCCGCGGGCGCGGCAGCACCGGCCGCGGGAGCGGCAGCCGCAGCACCAGCCGCCGGGGCAGCCGCAGCGCCAGCCGCCGGAGCAGCGGTCGCACCAGCCGCGGCAGCAGCCGCAGCTTTGAGTTCTTCGGCGTAACCGGACGGCGGCACGATGGTGACCAGCGTTGCGTCCTCGCGCGTCAGCGACTTCACGCCGGCGGGCAACTTGACGTCCGACAGATGGAGCGAGTGGCTGATCTCGAGGCTGGAGACGTCGGCC
This sequence comes from uncultured Alphaproteobacteria bacterium, assembly GCA_963770515.1. Taxonomy (GTDB): domain Bacteria; phylum Pseudomonadota; class Alphaproteobacteria; order Rhizobiales; family Xanthobacteraceae; genus Bradyrhizobium. The sequence goes on along the minus strand of CAVYPW010000008.1, from coordinate 125,127 downwards.
TCGATGTACTGCGGAATGTTGTCGACCTTGCACTCCAGATCGATGGCGTGGGTCACGATGTTGACGGTGCCGCCGCGCTTCACGCCGGGCGAAGCTTCGGCCTTGAGGATGTGCAGGGGAATGCTGACGCGGATCGTCGCGCCTTCGCCAAGCCGCATGAAATCGACGTGAATCGGAAAATCACGCACCGGATCGAGATGGAAGTCGCGCGGAATCACGCGGTGCTTCTTGCCCTCCAGATCGATGTCGTAAATCGTGGTCAGGAACCGGCCTGCGAGAATGCGCTGGCGCAGTTCGCTGTCGTCGACCGAAATGGTCACGGGGGGCTGGTTGTTGCCATAGATCACTCCGGGTATTCTCCCGGCGCGACGCTCGGCCCGGGCGGCCCCCTTGCCGCTCTTCGGACGCGCGGTCGCCTTCAATTCCTTGACGGTCGCCATCAGCTTAAGTCCTTGTTTTCTAAAAAGTTAAAGGCCGCATCGCGGCCCGTTTAGCGTCCACAGCAAGCCTCCAGGGGTGCGGGGGCTGCGGACGTGGCGGCGTTCTAGCCCCAAAGGGCCGAAATGACAAGGAAATGAAGCGATTTTTCTCGCCTGCCGGGCCTCCAAAAGGTGAAGAAATCACCATCCATCAGCGTATGACTCCGCGTTCTCGCGACGAATTTCGCCCGAGCTTTAAGCCTATTGTTGTCCCTCAAAAGCAGAGGGAGCAGGGAATGCCGGGCATTTGGCTCGCCCGCAGCCTCGTGCGCAAAGATAGAAAGCACACGAGTTAGTCGCCACAGGTCCGCCGAAACGATCCGGCATTCCCTGCGCGAGGGCTTTACGACTTATTCCGCGCTCTCTCCGGCGATCGGGCTTTTTGTCACCGTCCCCCCTGAGAAGCGTTAGCTTCTTAAGGAGTTCACGCCAGCGTCGAGGCGTTAAGACCACGCGGCTTTGTCGTCCGCGAGAAAGCGCATTCGTCTTGTGCGCCATCCCACGGCCATCGCATCCCGCGCCCAACGTCCGTGACGATCGCGATACGCCCCTCCTGGTGGGCACGGGATGCGCGGAGAAATGCTTCTGATTTGCCCGACGTCGCAAGCGAATTGCCTGCGGCGGATTAACGCGACGGGCAAATCAGTTGCCGCGCGCGAAATGGTGTCAAGATCAATTCTCGTGTCCCGGACGCAGTGCCCCTCCGCAGAGCCGGGTCCCAAGGAAACAAGATCAATGCCGGAATGATAGGCCCCGGGGGACAGTAGCGCGCCACGGGGCTGCGACAGGGCGGCATTCTCTTATTCCTCACGCTCCTCTGTGTAAGCACGTGGAGCGTCGATGGGAACACTTTCCCCGTTGTCGCGATTAATTCTATTTATGAATCCCGTCGAGTATGTTTGGCCGAAGATATCTCGGTAGTAAAATCGACCATAAGCCGCAGTAGAAGCGCCGTTCGTGGGGATATCAATGAAAGTTACGTGACGCGCGCGATCTCCTGGCAAAATCCAATCATACCAATATCGTCTTTCGTAAATCGGATTCGTTGGAATATCCGAGGAATCACAGAAATTGACCGCAAAGCCGCGCAGCTCGGCCGCAGTTTTCCCATAATTGTTGACGCAGAGATTGAAACGACCCGTTGGTCGTCTTTCGATACGTGTCTGAGTCGTGCCGCCACCCATTACGCCGGGGATGTTCTCAATTCTCTCGATCGTTTCCAGGAAGGGTGCGCCGCCGCCGGAAAGATAAGCGCGCTCGATCTGGCGGGCATGCTCCAACTCCCGTTTGGCATCGCGGACTTGACGGAAGCCTACAAAGACGAGTCCGGCAGTAATCAGTCCCAAGAAGCCGGTAGCCCAAAAGAGGGCCTTGGTATATTTGGCAAGATCGCCCGTGAGGCTCACGAGCAGTCTATCGGATTCCTGTTTTTCTTTTTCGGAATTGAGTTCATCGGGGGTTTTCTCGGCTTTAAGTACCTTTACGACGACCGGCGATTTCTCTGTTCCTCTCTCCTCTTGGCTTGTGGTTTGTTGGCTTGCTTTGGGGGATTGCTGCTTTGACTCACCCCACGAATCCGATGCGATTGCCGTCAAAAATACCAGTGCAATCACTAGGCAGCGAAGTTTCATACGCCCCCGATGGCCGTTCCGAAAATGTCATCGTTAAAGCGATTATTGTACCGGAACTGGAACTCTGCAACGTAAAGATGCAAGTATTTCTTGCTGACATTGTGGAATGTGCCGACGATCCCACGCTTGAAGATGCTCCAAAAGCCCTCAATCGTGTTCGTATGAACCGCGCCAACAACGTACTGGCGATGCGAGATCAATAGCGACGTGCGGGAGGGTTTTCTTGAGATTGCGATAGCCCGTCCATTGATCGGTGCAGAGCAAGCTAACCTTGTTAGAAACCGCTTCGTTGACGAATGCCTCCAAAGTCACGGCGCTAACATTCTGAATGACGCGAGCGACGACGTTGCCCTTGCGCTTCACGGCGCCGACCACGATGGCCTTTCCAGACGCTGTACCGCCCGACCTGCCATCGCGCTTATCGGCATGGCGATTGTGAGCCTTGCCGCCAATGAACGTCTCGTCGACCTCGACAATGCCGCCCAGCTTAGTTTCCGGTTCGATCAGAGCGGTCCGGATTTTGTGAGCCATCAACCAAGCGGTTTTGACCGAGCCAAAGCCCATATAACGGCCAAGCTGGCGTGCACTCATTCCCTTTTTGCTGGTGAGGATCAGATGTGTGACCTTGAACCAGTCGCGCAACGGCTTGTTGGTGTTTTCGAAGATTGTTCCGGCCAAATGCGAGAACCGATAGCCGTCCTTGGCGCATGCTTCGCATTGCCAGTGGTGACCGGAAGCGAGCGCGTAGCACTTATCATTCCCACAACGCGGGCAGATCACCCCATTGGGCCAGCGACGGACGACCAGATAGCGGATGCAGGCATCTTCGTCGCCGACTGGGAAAAGAGCGTCGAACTGAGCCGAGGTCAGTTGGTGGACCGCTTTGGGGCGCTTTACGGCTGTCATGGCAATTCCTCGTTTGTAGAAGGATATTGCCATGCCGGATAGCTTCTGTCAAGTCCGGGTACATCGCCCATCTGAGGAGGTATGCGATCTGAGGGTCCATCTAATGAATCGAAACCAATTTGCTCTCCTCTCCCTCCTCCCCCGCACTCTCCGAGCGTCAGGCTTCGGAGGCAACCGAAAAAGCCTGTGGAAAATTTGCCAGCATCTTCTTGGATCAGTACGGTGCCATATTTGTAAGTTGAGATTTAAGCGAAATTCGTAGTCAAGAACGGAGGCGTTTAATGTCCAGACGAAGACCTTCGACGCCAAGAGACTGGATTGAAATCATTTCGTCGGACGGCAGGTTGCGGGGCGAATATGAAGTTAGCAACGGTAGCCTGACTGTACGCGTTGGCAGCCAGCAAAAAACTACGCGTGCGCCAAGTACGGGCGTGCCCGCTTCACTAGGGGCGGACGCAGATAGATCACTAGCCCGGTTCATGCTGAGCAGTGAATTTCGCTAGGAAGCATCCCGTGGCAAGATCGGAGAACTTTTTATGGCGATTTTTCTGGCAGTTGCGGTAAGGAGCGGGAACGGCTGGATGGACGGCTATGATGTCGCCGATCTCAAGTCGCGCCCAATCGAGATACTGGCTCGATGGACGATCGAATCTAATCTTGATGAGCTGGGGCCGAAAATTCGTGCGCTGCTACACAAATTTAACGAGCACAGGTTGATGCCGGCGAATTCCGCTTGTGTTTGGTCGCCGACCGACACGCTGTCACGCTGGGAAATAGCTGCGTAGTCTTCACCTTTGCCAGCGGCGGGATCCGGCGATGCCGCCCAGCCCCGAATCGTTACTTCGGGCGCGGAAGCGGGAGCCACCGCACAGCCCTCGTCCAGTGGGCGGCCTAAGGCGTGCCGCCCAGCTTCGCCTCCAGCACGGCAATGCGGGCCTTCAGCGCCTCATTTTCCTCGCGCGCCAGACGCGCCATGTCCTTGACCGCCTGGAACTCCTCGCGCTTGACGCCCTGAGCGGCCCCGGCCGCATCGTTCATCAGACGTCCAATTTCGTCGAAAAATGGCCCGCATGAAGCAGAGCGGAATGCGGGATTTCTCGCCCAAGTCCGGCTTCAAGTCCGGCTTCCCGATTTCGCTGCGCTCCTTCCGGGCTATGAGGGCTTTTTCGGCTTCTTCGGATGGATGGTTTCGCCGGCCGCCAGCATCGTGACAAATGTCTCGATTTTGGCCGCCCGGGTCTCGGGCTTCTTGGCGTTGTGTACCCGGTAAAGGATCGCGTAGCGGTTAGCACGATCCAGCGCTTCGAAAAACTTGCTCGCCTTCTTGTTCCTGGCCAAGGCCGCCTTGAGGTCGTCGGGAACCTCTGCCGTGCTTTGCGGCGCATAGGCGGTCTCCCAACGACCGTCTTTGCGCGCGCGTTCAATCTCCCTCGTGCCAGCAGGGAGCATGCGGCCCATTTCGATCAATTGAAGCGCGCGGGCACGGTTTCTTTCGGACCATCGACTGCCGGGACGACGCGGAGTGAAACGGACCAGCGAGTGGTTTTCGTCAAAACTATCGAGTTGACCGTCGATCCAGCCGTGACACAGCGCTGTGTCGATCGCCTCCGGCTTCGAAACGCAGGGAACGCGGGAGGACTTCTTCGCCAACTTCAGCCAGAGGCCTTCGGAATCCGCGGCATGCGACGCAAGCCAGTCATTCCAGGCCTGTTGCGATTTGAACGCGATAATCGGGATGTCGCGCTTGGTATTTGCCATTTCAAGGAAGGATGAGCGCTGGTGCCCGCCCCTGTCAGGACGAGCTACCGCCCAGCTTGGCTTCCAGCGCGGCAATGCGCGTCTTGAGCGCCTCGTTTTCCTCACGCGCCATGCGCGCCATGTCCTTGACCGCCTCGAACTCCTCGCGCTTGACCACATCGAGGTCGCGCAGGATTTTTTCGGCCTGGTTGCGCACGACGGTGTCCACTTCGCGCTTGACGCCCTGCGCCGCTCCGGCCGCCTCGTTCATCAACCGCCCGATCTCGTCGAAAAACCGATTATTGGTCTGGGTCATCCCTCACATCTCCGGCCGATTGCACAACGCACAGGTAGAATGGCGATCCATTGCGCTCCATTCAAGGCCATATCGCCTTGGTCTAGTGGTCCAATTCCAACATTCGCATCCCTCCTCAGCGGCCACTTTTGCGAATGTTGGAATCAAAGGACCACTAGCAAATGTGGGCTTCTAGTGGAGTTTAGGATTTGACATTCGCTTTCCGAAACTGCGGCTGGGCCGTTAGCGAATGTCAAATCCACTCCACTAGCCGCAAAAGTGCCTACCAAACCGGGATATCGATGTTAGAAGCAGGCAATTGGTCAACCAGCTCCCGATTGCGAATGCCCCTTCTCACCATCGCCTTTCCTGTCTTCGACCCCGTCGCCTTCTCGATCGGCCCGTTCGTGGTCCGCTGGTACGCGCTCGCCTATATCGGCGGCATCGTATTGGGCTGGATCTACGCGCGCGCGCTGATCAAGAACGAAAAGCTGTGGCGCGGGTCCTCGCCGATCACGCTCGCCCAGATGGACGATTTCGTGCTGTGGGTGACCATCGGGATCATCGTCGGCGGCCGCACCGGCTACGTGCTGTTTTACAATCCCGCTTTCTTCATGCAGCACCCGGCCGAGATTCTCGAATTGTGGAAAGGCGGCATGTCCTTTCACGGCGGCTTCCTCGGCTGCGTCGTCGCGGTCATGGCGTTCGCGCGCCTGAACAACACCTCGATCCTGTCGCTTGGCGACATCACCACCGCCGTCGGGCCGATCGGGCTGTTTCTCGGGCGGATCGCCAATTTCATCAACAGCGAATTGTGGGGCCGCCCGGCCGACCCCGCTTTGCCCTGGGCGATGATATTCCCCAACGGCGGCCCGATACCGCGCCATCCCAGCCAGCTCTACGAGGCCACGCTTGAGGGGATTGTTCTCTTCACTATTCTTGCAGTGATGATTCGAATGGGCGCGTTGAAGCGTCCCGGTTTGATCCTCGGTAGTTTCATTTCGATCTATGGTATTGCGCGCATCATCGGTGAGTTTTTCAGGGAGCCCGACCCGCAGCTTGGATTTTTGTGGGGCGGGCTCACCATGGGCATGCTGCTTTCGGTGCCCATGATCATTGCCGGAGCCCTTATTATTGTGGCGGCGTGGCGCCGAAAGGCAGCCGCGTCGACCGGGATGCAAATGTTAGAATCGGACCGCTAAAGCATGAGAGTAAGTCGAGCTTCAACCGCGGGTAAAGCGCGCTCCCTCTCCCCGCCTGCGGGGCCGAGACGAGCGAAGCTCGCTCTGAGAGCGTTGGGGTGAGGGGGAGTTTCCAACATCGCAGTTTGCGGAAAGTCCCCCTCACCCGATCGCTTTAGCGATCGACCTCTCCCCGCAAGCGGGGAGAGGTGACACAGAGTTCGCCGACGATTCAAACAGAAATCATCTCGCTTAGGAAAGTTTGTGATCGAAACCTCACCGCTGCTGGCGGAGATCAAGAAGCTCATCAAGTCGTCAGGCCCGATACCGGTATGGCGTTACATGGAGCTGTGCCTGATGCATCCGAGCTACGGCTATTACCTTTCCCGCGATCCGCTCGGGCGCGAGGGCGACTTCATCACCGCCCCCGAGGTGAGCCAGATGTTCGGCGAGTTGCTCGGGCTGTGGACGGCCTCGGTGTGGAAAGCAATCGGTTCGCCGCCGTTGCTTCGGTTGATCGAGATCGGCCCCGGACGCGGCACCATGATGTCCGACGCGCTGCGCGCGCTCCGTGTGTTGCCTCCGCTTTACCAGGCATTGAGCATTCATCTGGTCGAGGTCAATCCGGTGCTCCGCGACAAGCAGAAAGCGGCGTTGTCCGGCTCGCGCAACATCACCTGGCACGACACCATCGACGACGTGCCCGACGGCCCCTCCGTGATCTTCGCCAACGAGTATTTCGACGTGCTGCCGATCCATCAGGCGGTCAAAGGCGAGAACGGCTGGCATGAGCGCACCGTCGAACTCGACAACAACGACAAGCTGGCATTTGGTGCGGCGAGCGACCCGATCCCACGTTTCGAGGTGCTGTTGCCCGCATGGGTGCGCGCCGCTCCCGTCGGCGCCGTGTTCGAGTGGCGGCCGGATGCGGAAATCATGAAGATCGCAAGCCGCGTCCGTGATCAGGAAGGCGCGGCGCTCATTATCGACTACGGCCATCTGCGCAGCGACGCCGGCGATACGTTCCAGGCCATCGCCGGCCATAGCTTTACCGACCCGTTGAAAGATCCGGGACAGGCCGACGTGACCGCGCATGTCGATTTTCAGGCACTGGTGCGTGCCGCGGAAGATCTCGGCGCCGGCGTTCACGGCCCCGTGCCGCAGGGCGATTTTCTCAAGCGTCTCGGTATCGAAACCCGCGCGATCAGCTTGATGGCCAAAGCCAGCCATGAAGTCTCGGAAGACGTCGCCAGCGCCCTGAAACGGCTGATTGGGGGCGGCAGCAGTGGCATGGGACAATTGTTCAAGGTGCTTGGCGTCTCGGAGCCCAATCTCACGACGCTGGCAGGCTTCGCCGACGAAACACCTGACGCCAACGCGGAAACTCCATGACCGCCGAGCCATCGCATATGGCGACTCCCCGCTGTCTTCTCCGTCGCCCTTCTGGCAATGCCGTCGCATTAGGCGGCGCATCTTCTTATCCCTCCCCCCATGAGCGTAAGCGAGTGGTGGGGAGGGTCGGCGAGCGAAAGCGAGCCGGGGTGGGGGGTGATAAAAGGTCCCCCGCCCTGGCCTTCGCTTTGCTTCGGCCTTCCCTCCCCGCAAGGGGGAGGGAAAAGAAAGGGCCGGGACGCCATGACGTTTAAATCTCCGTTACTGTCGGCCATTCCCGGTTTGCACCATGCTTTCTTCAGCCGCGAAGGCGGCGTTTCCGAAGGAATTTACGCCGGCCTGAATGGCGGTATCGGCTCTCGGGATGATCCGGCGCATGTGATGGAAAATCGCCGCCGGATGGCCGCCACGTTGCGCGTCCCGCCCGAACACTTGCTCACCGTGTTCCAGATTCATTCCCCTGACGTTGCGGTAGCATCACGCCCATGGGACACCGCGACGCGTCCGAAGGCCGATGCCATCGTCACCCGCACCGAGGGTCTTGCGATCGGTGTCACGGCGGCCGATTGCGGGCCCGTTCTGTTCGCCGATCCCGGCGCGCGCGTGATCGGCGCGGCGCATGCCGGCTGGAAGGGCGCGTTGACCGGCGTTGTCGAAGCGACGGTGGAGGCAATGGAGAAGCTTGGCGCCGAGCGGGCCAACATCGTGGCGGCGATCGGCCCCTTGATCCGCCAGCCATCCTACGAAGTCGGCAACGAATTCGTCGAAAGGTTTGTCGAGGCGGATGCGGAGAATTCGCTCTACTTCCTGCCTGCGGCACGCGAGGGGCACGCGATGTTCGATCTCGCCGGTTTCATCCGCCGGCGGCTCGAAAACGCCGGCGTGCTCATGATCGACGACACCGGCATCGACACCTATTCCGACGAGCGTTTTTTCAGCTACCGCCGTTCCGTGCACCGCAACGAAGCGGACTACGGCCGCCACGTTCACGCCATAGTTCTTGAACGCTGAGGCATGCTGCGAAAAAGCGCAGCACTGAATCGAACGGACACCGAACAACAATCGTCCGGTTCGCGATCGCGTCTGCCCTAGACGTTAACGGATTTTAACGATATCGCTTTGAACCGATGAGCGACCAGTCCGTCATCTTGTTTCGCGTTTCCCGGATCGCGCTGCGCGCCACAATGGCCACCATTGTGCTGACGATGGCTGTTGGCCTTGGCGGCTGCGCCGGCGGCGCTGCCAGCACTTCCTTCGCGACGGCGAACAACACAAGCGGTCCGACGATCGCGTTTGAATCAATCGATGGCCCGCCACCCCAGGTATTCGATCGGATGGTCGGCATACTGGATAGCGAATCCAAGTTGCGGAGCCTGTCGATTGTGTCCCGCGAAGGCACCGCGGCCTACCGGGTACGAAGCTATCTCGCCGCGGAAGTAAGCCATGGACGCACCACCATCGCCTGGGTCTGGGACGTCTACGACCAGAACCAGCAGCGCGCCTTGCGGCTTTCCGGCGAAGAACAGGCCGGCAAGGCCGGTCGTGACGCCTGGTCTTCCGCTGACGATCTGGTGTTGCGGAAGATCGCCCAGTCCGGCCTGAGCGGCCTCGCCGGCATGATCAACGGAACGCCTCCCGCAGATGCGCCGCAACCGGCGCCGCCCGCGACGCCTTCCAGGCGTGGACCGGCGGTTGCCAGCGCCGAAGAGAACCCGGCACCGCAACAGGGCGAATTCACCGTCGGCGCCCTCGGCTATACGAGCCATTAGGGAAAAGGGGCATTTTAGCCCGGGAAAACCGCGCGGACGGGTTGCCAGCTAGGCTACCCGCTTGATATCACCCCGCTTATCGGAACGCGCTCTTTCGTGGGGATTGCGATATGCTGAATGTTGTCTCCAGCAAGGCGCGGGGAGAAGCCTCGATGTCGGCCAAAAACGGCTCGATCAAGCTCGTCGCCGGCAACTCCAACCCGGCGCTGGCGAAGGAAATCGCCAGCTGGCTCGGTCTGCCGCTGACCAAGGCGATTGTCCGACGCTTCGCGGACATGGAGATTTTCGTCGAAATCCAGGAAAACGTCCGCGGCTCCGACGTCTTCATCATCCAGTCGACGTCGTTTCCGGCCAACGACCATCTGATGGAACTTCTGATCATCACCGATGCGCTGCGCCGGGCGTCGGCGCGCCGCATCACCGCTGTGGTGCCCTACTTCGGCTACGCTCGTCAGGACCGCAAGGCCGGACCGCGCACGCCGATCTCCGCCAAGCTGGTGGCGAACCTGATCACCCATGCCGGCGCCGACCGCGTCATGACGCTCGATCTGCACGCCGGACAAATCCAGGGCTTCTTCGACATCCCGACCGACAATCTCTACGCCTCGCCGGTGATGGTGCGCGACATTCGCGAACGCTTCGACCTCACCAATGTGATGGTGGTGTCGCCTGACGTCGGCGGCGTGGTGCGGGCCCGCGGGCTCGCCAAACGCATCAACGCCCCGCTCGCCATCATCGACAAGCGTCGCGAGCGCGCCGGCGAGTCCGAAGTCATGAACGTGATCGGCGACGTCGCCGGCTATACCTGCATCCTGGTCGACGACATCGTCGATTCCGGCGGCACGCTGGTGAATGCCGCCGACGCGCTGCTCGCCAACGGCGCCAAGGAAGTCTACGCCTATATTACCCACGGCGTGCTGTCGGGCGGCGCGGTGACGCGCATCACCTCTTCGCGGCTGAAGGAACTCGTCATCACCAACTCGATCCAGCCAACCGAAGCGGTGAACAAGTCGCCCAACATCCGCACGCTGGGGATCGGCTCCCTGATCGCGGAAGCGATCGGCCGAACGGCTTCCGAAGAGTCGGTGTCGAGCCTGTTCGACTAAGGGCCGGTGATCACTGGCCGGTCGCACTTCCCTCGCCCACACGGCCAGGGAACTGGACCACAGCACTCAGTAGCATCGCATGATGTTGACCTGCCCGTTGCCACCGCGGCCATCAGGAACCGTGACGGTCTCGGCGCCGCAGCTCGACACGTAAGGCCGGGCAGACGGCACGACGGCCGGCGGATAGCGATGGGCCCAATCCCAGGGAATATCGTCTGCGTTCGAATTGCGGACATCGCCGGTTAGCGGCTGCGCGCCATCCAATACAGCCCCGCCATCTGGTCCGTAGAATGAATCGTCATCCGGCCAGACAAACGCACCCTGCGCTCTGTGGTGATGCCGGGAAAAATGGGAGCCTGGCCGATGTGCCGAGGCAAATGCTCCGCGCGCAGATCTTGAAGCGGCAAACGTCTCGCTGGTCGCCAGTAGAAGTGAAATGGCGCTGAAGGACACGATCAGCGCACTGCTTATTTTGGACCTCATGGCACGCACCTATTTTGTCAGGAGCCGTATTCCCGAGGACGCTAGGCTGCGCGTTTTCGCCCCGCAAACCCAACCTTAATTATTAGTTAAGACGTAACATTAACCGGGAACCTGCGCCTGAAGTGGCTGCGGTCCTACACGATCCCGGCCGCGACCTGCCCGCGTAACCGCTCGAGGCTGAGCAGCGTATTGGCGCAGGCTTCCGCAACCCCGGTCCCCTTGGCCGCGAAATGTTGACGCAGGAAATCCGCATCCGCCGTCTCGCGGAACTGCAGCGGCGTCACCACGGCCGAGAATACCGGGATCTCCGTGCGCAGTTGCACGTCCATCAGCGCCCTGATCACGGTTTCGGCGATGTATTCATCATCGATCACAAGCCCGGCCGCCACGATCGCGGTGTAACGCCGGGTCTTGGCCAATAGCTGCACATGTAGTGGAATCTCGAAGGCGCCGGGAACTTCGAACACATCGATCGACGCGCGCGCGATGTGACGCGCATCGATCTCGGCCAGGAAGGCCTCGCGGCACTCGGCGACGACGTCGCGATGCCAGGCCGACTGCACGAAGGCGACCCGCTGCGGTTTTGCGAAGCGTGGATATTCGGCGCCTTTGGACTCGACTGCGTCTTGCGACATCTGAAAAACCGCTGGTTTCGAATTGTGCCGAAGGCCATCGCCCTGTCCTCGATGACCCGGCCGCGACTATGACCAAGACACCGGCTGGCAGCAAGCCGGGCCATCATCGCCGGACCGCGGAATGCCGTGTCGGACTCCGCACGGCTGTTCCATGGAACGGCCAGGGACGTAAAAATTAACGATTTGGGCGAGGCACGAATCCGATTCCGGTTTGTTCTCGTTCAAAAGTTAACGCGCACGAAGAGTTGTGGACGATTTGGGCTTTGGTTGTGGATGGACTCACCATGCCGTTGCGCGGATTCCGCAAATCACATCACTTCGTCCCGGCAAGCTCTGATCCCGACGCTGGATCATCGGGTGAGCAACCGCCACGGCGCGCAATGAGGGCGCATGTCGGCGTGCCGCGTGCGTATCACTCGTATCAGAATTGACAAAAGGCAAGGTCGAGACGGCATGTCCCTCCTCGAAGGCATTATCGATTCCCCGAACAATCCTCTTGCGGTCGTCGAGGACGTCGCCAGCGACAATAATCTGGCGTTCGAACGCTCCGGCGAAGACGAAGTAACGATCGTCTCCAAGGGCAACTGGACCGACTACCAGCTCTCTTTCACCTGGATGAACGAGATCGAGGCGCTGCATCTGGCCTGCGCGTTCGACATGAAGATTCCGCAAGTCCGCAGGGGCGAGGTGCAGCGGCTGATCGCCGCGATCAACGAGCAACTATGGGTCGGGCATTTCGATATCTGGACCCACACCGGCATGATCATGTACCGCCAGGCGCTGGTGCTGCCGGGCGGCATACGGGCGTCGACCGCGCAATGCGAGACCATGCTGGTAAGCGCGATCCACGCCTGCGAGCGCTATTATCCGGCGTTTCAGTTCGTGGTCTGGGCCGGCAAGACCGCAGCGGAGGCCATGAGCGCTGCGATGTTCGACACCGAGGGCGAGGCGTAAGGCGCTTCCGATCGTCATGCGCGGGCTTGACCCGCGCATCCATCCAGAAAAGCTTCTTCGAAATTCGCTGGATTGCCGGGTCAAGCCCGGCAATGACGGCTTAGGTGCTTGTGAGCCATCTATCGTTTCACTAAAATCTGTGGTTATGGGTCCCCGCTTACGCGGGGACGACGCGTCATTTTTGGTAACGGCTGTGAACTCCAACAACGCCTTGCAAAACATCAACGGCACCATCGTCCTCGCCGGTGCGGGCAAGATGGGTGGCGCAATGCTGTCGGGCTGGCTCGCCCAGGGCCTCGACCCAACCCGCGCGGCCGTGATCGAACCGCATCCTTCCGAAGATATCCGTGCGCACCTCGCCAAGGGCGTGCGCCTCAACCCCTCGCCGCAAGATTCCGGAACCCTCGCGGCCTTCGTGGTGGCTCTGAAACCGCAGGCCTTCCGCGAGGCCGCGCCGGTTTTGAAACCCTATGTCGGCGCGGCCACGCTGGTGGTCTCGATCATGGCGGGAACAACGATGGCCTCGCTTGGCGAGGTCTTGGGCGGCCACGTCGTGCGCGCCATGCCCAATACCCCGGCCGCGATCGGTCGCGGCATCACGGTCGCGGTGGCCGCCAAGGACGTCAGTACCGCACAGCGCGAAACTGCCGACAGCCTGTTGCGTGCCACCGGTCTAGTCGAATGGGTTACCGATGAAGGCCTGATGGACGCCGTGACCGCCGTCTCCGGCTCAGGCCCGGCCTATGTGTTCCTGCTTGCCGAGGAACTGGCGCGGGCCGGCGTTGCGGCTGGACTGCCCGAGGCGCTCGCGACCAAACTCGCACGCGAAACCGTCTCAGGCGCTGGCGAGCTACTGCGGCGCTCGGAGCTTTCTGCGACAACGCTGCGCCAGAACGTCACCTCGCCTGCCGGCACCACGGCAGCCGCGCTGGACGTGCTGATGGGAAAAGACGGCCTGCAATCGCTGCTGACGGGTGCGGTCGCCGCCGCGACCAAACGCTCGAAGGAATTGGCGAAGTAATCTAAAGACGCTTGCTGAACGCCTCGACATTGACGAGGCCGCGGGCGTGGCGGCCCTCGCCGATGCGGCGCTTCTCGTCGAAAGCCTCGACCTCAAACCGGATGATTCGCCGCTCCACCGCGATGACCTTGGCGGTGGTTCGCACCGTCGCACCGACCGGCGTCGCGGCAAGATGGCGGATATCGACCTCGGTGCCGACCGTGACCCAGCCGGGCTCAAGACAGGCCTTGATAGCGTCGGCGGAGGCGAGCTCCATCTCCAGGATCATCATCGGCGTCGCATAGACCATCGGCATGCCCGGAACGAAATGCCCGACCGTGCGATCGGCCGGCACGACCAGGCTGCGCTCGGCGCTCATGCCGACCTTGATGATGTCGCGTGCGTCCATGGAATTCTCCACCGTCGTCCCGGCCAAGCGAAGCGCGCGCCGGACCCATAGCCACCGTTTGTAGTTATTGCCAACGCCGGTCGACAAATTCCCGACGACAGGCGCCTGTGGTTATGGGTCCCCGCTTTCGCGGGGACGACGATAAGAGCGAAATTACTTCTTCGCGAAGCGTTCGACGAAGGACTGGCCGCCCTTCATCTTGTGGATCAACGGCGCTTCGTTGATCTGGATCACGACGGCTTCGGCATCGACGCCAAGATTCTTCACCAGCGCTTGCGTAATATCGCGCATCATGCCGACCTTCTGTTCGTCGGTGCGTCCGGCGGCCATGCTGATGGTGATTTCGGGCATCCCACTTCTCCTTTTGTTTTCGTTCGCTGTCGAATACTCGCAAGCCCAAAAGCGGGCGGCCCATTTGTTGAAGAGATGGACACGCGGGTCAAGCCCGCGCACCCCGTATTCAGCTTCCCCACGTGACCGCGTGCCGTGCCAATATTTTGCGCACCGCCGCAACGAGTTCGCTTTCATCGACCTCGATTTGCGCCTCGGCCTGCTTTTTCAAATATTCATCACGATCGCTTGTATCGGTGAGCCCGGCGCCGAGAATGAGGTCCTTGACCAGAACCTTGCCCTTCGCCTTCTCGTCCGAGCCCTGGATGATCACGCAAGGCGCGCGGCGGCGATCGGCATATTTGAGCTGGTTGCCCATGTTCTTGGGGTTGCCGAGATAGAGCTCGGCGCGGATTTTGTCGGCCCGAAGCGCCGCCGCCATTTTCTGGTAATCGGCGACGCGGTCACGGTCGAACACGGTGACGACGACGGGACCGACTTCGGGACGCGTATCGAGCTTGCCGAGCATCGTGAGCGCGGCCTGCAGGCGCGACACGCCGATGGAAAATCCGGTCGCGGGCACCACCTCGCCGCGGAAGCGCGAGACCAGGCCATCGTAACGCCCGCCGCCGCCGACCGAGCCGAACCGCACGGGCCGGCCTTTTTCATCCTTGGTGTCGAGCAGCAGTTCGACCTCGTAGACGGGGCCGGTGTAATATTCGAGGCCGCGGACGACCGAGGGATCGATGATGATCCGGTTCTCATAACCTCCGGCATCGACAAGACGCGCGATCTGCGAAAGTTCGTTCAAACCCTCGATCGCGAGTTTGGAGTTCTGGAAGTTGATACTGAGCCATCCCTGGATCTTGAGGGCAACATTGTATTCGTTTTCTTTTCGATCGGGGTCGTCGAGGATTCCCTGCGTGCGGTGGTCGCCGGCTGAATAAGCGAAGGCGGGCCGCAGCACGGCGTTGCGAGCATTCACAAAGGTATCGATTTTGGAGATTTCAGATTCCTCCAATTCCGCACCCTTGGTGAAATCACCGCTTTCATCCTTGCGGCCCTTGCCGAGAAGCTCGCGCACGCCCTGCTGACCCAGCCGGTCCAGCTTGTCGATCGCTCGCAACACCGTGAGCCTGCGCCCCGCATTCTCCTCGCCGCCGAGCCCGATGCTCTCCATCACCCCGTCAAGCACCTTGCGGTTATTCACCTTCACCACATAGGAGCCGCGGGGGATGCCGAGCGCTTCCATCGTGTCGGCCGCCATCATGCACATTTCGGCATCGGCCGCGGCGCTCGACTCACCGCCGGACGCCGTGCCGATGGTGTCGGCATCGAACTGCATGAACTGACGGAAGCGGCCCGGCCCCGGCTTTTCGTTGCGATAGACGTAGCCGAAGCGGTAGCTGCGATAGGGCAGCACCAGGTTTTCGGTGCCATAACGCTCGGCGACATAACGCGCCAGCGGTGCGGTGAGATCGTAGCGCAGCGAAATCCACTGCTCGTCGTCGTCCTGGAACGAGAACACGCCTTCGTTGGGCCGGTCCTGATCGGGCAGGAACTTGCCGAGCGCGTCGGTGTATTCCATCGCCGGCGTTTCCACCGGCTCAAAACCGTAAAGCTCATAGACTTCGCGGATTTTCTCGACCATCTGCCGTGTCGCGTTGATCGCGGCCGGACCACGATCCTCCAGCCCGCGCGGCAGGCGCGCTTTCAGTTTTTGCGGCTTTTTCGGTTTGTCAGCCATGGTCGCGCGTTGGTATCAGCCGGGGCGCCAAGCGGCAACCGGGTGTCATTCACTCCGTCATTCCGGGGCGGTGCACAGCACCGAGCTACAATGTGCACTTGCACATTGGAAAATCTCGAGATTCCGGGCCTGGTACGGAGCCTGTCATCGGGCGCGCATTCGCGCGACCCGTTGGGACCATCCCGGAATGACGCCGTGCTCACAAAACCTTTCTGATCCAGTTATGCGGGTCGTTGGTGCGGCCGTACTGGATGTCGACCAGCTTCTTGCGCAGCCCCATGGCGACCGGACCGGCCTCGCCGCCGCTGACGAGAAAATCCCCACTCACCGAGCGCACCTTGCCGATCGGCGAGATCACGGCGGCCGTGCCGCAGGCAAAAGCCTCTTTTAGTTTGCCGCTGGCAGCGTCCGCACGCCACTGGCCGATCGAGTAGGCCTCCTCGCGCACGGGCTTTCCGGAATCCTTGACCAGCGCAATGATCGAATCCCGCGTGATGCCCGGCAGGATGGTGCCGAGCGGCGGCGTCAGCAGCGAACCGTCCTCGAACACGAAGAAGATGTTCATGCCACCTAACTCCTCGATGTAGCGGCGCTCGATCGCATCGAGGAAAACCACCTGATCGCAGCCGTGATCGATGGCTTCGGCCTGCGCGCGCAGGCTTGCAGCGTAATTGCCGCCGCACTTGACCGCGCCAGTGCCGCCGATCGCGGCGCGGGTGTAATTCTCCGACACCCAGATCGAAACCGGCGCGGGTCCACCCTTGAAATAGGAGCCGACCGGCGAGGCGATGACGGCGAAGATATATTCCGCTGACGGTTTCACGCCGAGGAAGACCTCGCTCGCGATCATGAAGGGCCGCAGATAGAGACTGCCCTCGCCGCCCGGGATCCAGGCGCGGTCGATGCGCACCAACTGCTCGACCGCTTCGATGAACACAGCCTCGGGCAACTGCGCCATCGCCATCCGGTCGGCCGAATTCTGGAACCGCCGCGCATTGGCGTCGGGACGGAACAGGTTCACCCCGCCGTCGTCGCGCTTGTAGGCCTTGAGGCCTTCGAAAATCTCCTGCGCGTAATGCAGCACGGCGCCGGCCGGATCGAGCTGAAAATTCGCGCGGGACTCGATGCGCGCGCTATGCCAGCCCTTGGCCTGGTCGTAACGGACCAGTGCCATGTGATCGCTGAAAATCCGGCCGAAGCCCGGATTTTCGAGCTTTGCCGCGCGTTCCTTCTCGGGTGTCGGGTTCGCCGCCGGCTGAATTTCGAATTTCAAACTCATTTCCTCGTTTCCCGCTGTTCTCGGGCCTGCTGGCTCAAGTGGTCTGGGCCTTCGCACCAAGTCCCCACCGGGCGCGTCACAAGGACATGCTTTTGTGGGGCGCGGAAGTCCAGTATGTTTGCCGGAATGCCGCCCGACAGTCGTACGGTCAACATATCCGAAGGCTTTGCTGCACCTTCCGGCCCAGTTGGGCCATTTACAGCATCGCGACCGCAACGAAACGATTTATTATTTCGTCGTGATCGGCCGTTTTGTAACATTGAACCCAAGATATGTCAATATGGCTGACATAATTTTATCAGGCCCGTCGGTGCCTGCCGGCTCCAAGCCCAACGAGGCACGTTCGACCATGGCGTCCGCGGCATTGCGCTGGGACATCATCGAACTTCTGTTTTTCGCCTACCGGGATTTCGTCGGCGACGCCGATCACGAGCTCGAAGCCTTCGGCTTCGGCCGTGCGCATCACCGCGTGCTGCATTTCGTCCACCGCTATCCCGGGCTGAAGGTCGCCGACCTGCTCGACGTGTTGCGAATCACCAAGCAATCGCTCGGACGCGTGCTGAAGCAATTGCTCGACGAGGGCTATATCGTGCAGAAGGCCGGCAACAACGATCGCCGGCAACGCCTTCTTTTCGCCACCCCCAAGGGCGAGGCGCTGGTGGCAAAGCTCGCAGGACTGCAAACCGAGCGGCTCAATCGCGCGCTGCGCGGCATCGAGCCCGCCGGCCTCGAGGCGATCCGGCAATTCCTGCGCGCCATGATCGATCGCGACGATCCCGACAAGGTGCTGGAAGCTATTTTCGGTGCCACGCCTTCGGGCGCAAAGACAAAGGAATAGATGTGGCCGAGGCTGCCGCCATCGCACGAACACCACCGAAGCCGGCCGACGACGCGCCGCATCTGCTGCTGGTCGACGACGACCGCCGCATCCGCGACCTGTTGTCGCGTTTTCTGTGCGGCGAAGGCTACCGCGTCACCACCGCGATGAGCGCGAAGGACGCCCGCGCCAAGCTCAACGGTCTGCATTTCGACCTGCTGATCCTCGACGTGATGATGCCAGGCGAGACCGGTTTCGATCTCGCCCGATTCATCCGGACTTCCTCTTCGGTGCCGATTGTCATGCTGACGGCGCGCCACGAGGCGGAAAGCCGGATTGAGGGCTTGCAGATCGGCGCCGACGATTATGTCGCCAAACCGTTCGAACCGCGCGAATTGTCGTTGCGGATCGGCAACATCCTCAAGCGCAGCGCGCCGCCGCCGGTGGAGACGCTGGAGCAGATCGCGTTCGGGCCTTACGTCTATCACCTGGAGCGCGGCGAATTGCGGCAAGGCGAGGAAGCCATTCGCCTCACCGACCGCGAGCGCGACATGTTGCGGATACTGGCGCTGGCGCGCGGCGAAACGGTGCCGCGCAACGCGCTGACGGGCGACGGCAGCGTGAACGAACGCGCGGTCGACGTGCAGATCAACCGCCTGCGGCGCAAGATCGAACGCGATCCCGCCAATCCCTTGTTCCTGCAGGCGGTGCGCGGCATCGGCTATCGCCTGGTCGCTTCACCTTGAACCGATCGCCATGAGCACGCCTAGCGCCCACTTTCCGAAGTTCGCACACCGGCGCGGCATCCACTTTTGCGAACTTCGGAAAGCTATGGGCGCCAGCAGACATAACTTACGAGTGGAGCTTTGGATTTGACGTTCGCATCCGGAAATATCGGCAAATGGGTAGCGAACGTCAAATCCGCTCCACTCGACACGGGATTGACTCTGATCCGCACCGCCGCAGGGCGGGTGTCGGCGGTCAATGGCTGGATGGGCAACGCGTTCAAGAGCTGGATGCCGACCGGCCTCTACGCCCGCGCGCTCTTGATCATGATCGTGCCGATGGTGATCCTGCAATCGGTCGTGGCGTTCGTGTTCATGGAGCGGCACTGGAACACGGTAACGCGGCATCTTTCCGCCGCGGTCGTGTCCGATATCGCCGCGCTGATCGATGTCTACAAGAGCTATCCGCAAGATAAAGACCGCTCCCAGATCCGGCGCATCGCCCAGCAGCGGCTCGGACTGGTGGTGGATTTCCTCCCCGCCGGCGATATGCCGCCGCCGGGACCAAAGCCGTTTTTCTCGCTGCTCGACCAGACGCTCTCGGTGCAGCTTGGCCGGCAGATCGCCAAGCCGTTCTGGATCGATACCGTCGGCCGCTCCAACCTGGTCGAAATCCGCATTCAGCTCGACAACTCGGTGATGCGGGTTTTCGCGCTGCGCAGCGCCGCCTACGCCTCCAACTCGGAAATCTTCCTGTTCTGGATGGTCGGGACGTCCTCGATCCTGTTGATCGTCGCGGTTCTGTTCCTGCGCAACCAGATCCGCCCGATTCTACGGCTGGCAGACGCCGCCGAAAGTTTCGGCAAGGGCCGCGAGGCGCCGAACTTCCGCCCGCGAGGCGCGCGCGAAGTGCGCCGCGCCGCGAATGCCTTTCTGGAAATGAAATCGCGCATCGAGCGCTCGATCGAACAGCGTACCGCGATGCTCGCCGGCGTGTCGCACGACCTGCGCACGATCCTGACCCGCTTCAAGCTCGAACTCGCGCTGATCGGCGACAGCCCGGAAGTCGACGCGATGCGCAAGGACGTCGACGAGATGTCGGGGATGCTGGAGGATTATCTCGCCTTTGCGCGCGGCGACAGCGGCGAGCAGTCGCAGCCGACCGACATGACGCTGGCGCTGGAGGAATTACGCAGCGATGCCGAGCGCAACGGCCATGCCGCAACAGTCGCGTTCCACGGGCTTCCGGTGGTGACGGTGAAACCCGCCGCCTTCAAGCGCTGCCTCGCCAATCTCGTCTCCAACGCCGCACGGCACGCCGAGGCGATTTCGATCACCGGCTTGCGCGACCATCGCTACCTGACGGTGACCGTCGACGACGACGGCCCGGGCATTCCGCTCAACATGCGCGAGGAAGTGTTCAAGCCGTTCCTGAGGCTCGATGACGCCCGCAATCAGGACGAGGGCGGGACCGGACTGGGTCTGGCGATTGCCCGCGACATCGCCCGCTCGCATGGCGGGGATATTACGCTTGGCGACAGCCCGATGGGCGGTTTGCGCGCGGCGGTGCGAATACCAGTGTAGACGCGACCATCCTTCGAGACGCATCGCGGAGCCTGTCATCGGGCCGCGCTTCGCGCGGACCCGGTGGCGATGCTCCTCAGGATGAGGTTCTGTTTGCGGCGAAGTACGAGCACCTTCTTGGTGAGGAGCGCCGCATCAACGCAAGGAGGTCAGCACGCGAGCCGAAGCGGCGCGTCTCGAACCATGAGGGGTGGATCATACCGCTACTGCTTGTTGCCGGGCAGCAGGGCCTTGAGCTTGTCCATATCCTTGACGTTGAGCTTGAAGCCGCCGCCGGGCATCACGATGTCGCCCGGCTTCTGATCCGGTTTGCAGGCCCCTAACCATTTTGCCTCGATCTTGGTCACAGTATCGCGCGCTCCTTTACTGCCGAGGTCGCTGTGCGAGGAGGTCGTGACCGTGTAGGCGGAATTGAAGTCGCCGTTGATTTCCGAATGCGAGGCAATCGAAACGCCTCCGACGCTGCAAAGCGAATCG
Source organism: uncultured Alphaproteobacteria bacterium (assembly GCA_963770515.1). Taxonomy (GTDB): domain Bacteria; phylum Pseudomonadota; class Alphaproteobacteria; order Rhizobiales; family Xanthobacteraceae; genus Bradyrhizobium. The sequence goes on along the minus strand of CAVYPW010000008.1, from coordinate 104,191 downwards.
CTCAGATAGCCGGTGGCCGTCTTCTGGATATCCTGCCTGGAGCAGATTTGCTTGGCCATTGGCGAGACCATGTTGTTCATGTCCTTGTCGATGGTCTCGTCGGTACAATGCTGCATCGTCATCTCCGGCAACTGCGAGCCGGTCCTGACCATCTTGATTTCCCACAGACCTGCCTTGCGGATCGGCAGATCGTCGGCTCGGGCGTGATCAGCCGGCGCAGCCGCCAGCAGACAAAGACCTAAACCCCATGCAGCAAGTTCACGCGTCATCGGTCTCGTTCCGACATCGACGAAGATCAAGAAAGCAACGCCCGGGGTTAAGCGCTCAATAGAGCGTGCGTAACGGCCGGTTGTTGGCACCATAGGGCACCCAGCGGCAAGCGAAGGAGACATAGCCGCCATAATGCGGGTCGACGGCGAGAAACTTCGCCACCTTGCCGTAGCTGGCGCAGTGGTCAGCCGCAAGCTGACGGGCGTCGGCCTGTTGAGCCAGTTCGTACGCAATGATGCCGCCGGTATCGTTACCCCTGAAAGCCGGCACGATGTCAGCCCGCGCCGGCGCCCACGAAAGCATGGCGGCGGAGGCAATCAGAACAGCGGCCTTGATGATTCGCATCGCTAACTCCGTTTATTTGGGCGCACCTTAGAGCGCATCAGGAGCCGTGAAAAGCACGCGAGCCCGCAGCAAACTGACTTATTGGCAGGTGTTGCCGCGCTGCACTTGACCTTGGGGAGGCTTCGCGGCACGGTTCGCCCGCTCGATCATCCGGCGGACCTGATATGCGCGACATCTTCTCTTTTGCTCGAAAAACAGGCCTGAGCGCGACGCTTGGGGCCGCATTTGGCCTGATGGCGCTCAGCCAGGCCGCCGAAGCAGCTAATCCGCTTGAGCTGAATTTCTGGCTGTCGGGACCGAAATATGACGGGCGATTGAAGTCCTGTGAGGCTGCGCTTGGGACCGTCACGTCGCAATTCCAGGAAAAAGAAAGCACCTATTGGAATTCCAAACTCACGATCACGGCATACGGCCGGATTCATGAGGTCGCCTACCGGCCCTGGCAGTCGGACAATATTCCGCGCCGCTATTGCAGCGGTGATGTGCAGCTGAGCGATGGCAAGACCCACACCGTGCACTACTCGATCATCGAGGATGGCGGCTTTGCCGGCTACGGTCAGGGTGTCGAATGGTGCGTGACCGGGCTTGACCGCAACTGGGCCAATAACCCGGCTTGTACAGGCGCCAGGCCTTAATCAGCCCTGATCTCAAGCGCGGTTTCGCGGCTGTTTTTCCAATCCCGATTTTTGTTCTTGAAATGTTCCCGTTCCGTGCTACGGTTCAGCCGGGGTTGTGGAGTGAGGATTTCATCATGTTCGGGCGTTGCTTGGTTTGGACGGCGCGAATTTTCAGCCGCCTCAGCTACCTCTTTTGGGTCGCCGCCATCGGCGTCGGCGCCACAGTAAGCGCGTCCGCCCAGGACCGCCGGCAGAACACTCCCGGCGAGTTCGATTTTTACGTACTGTCGTTGTCGTGGTCGCCATCCTTCTGTGAGGAAGTGGCTGAACGCGGCAATAGTGAGCGCTCCCAGCAGGCCCAATGCGGCGGACGGCCCTTCTCGTTCGTGGTCCATGGCCTGTGGCCGCAATATGAGCGCGGCTTTCCCGAATATTGCGACCGGGATTCCTGGCTGGACCGCAATATCATGACCTCGATGCTGGATCTGATGCCGGCGCCCGGCTTGATTTTCAATGAGTGGAAAAAGCACGGCACCTGCTCAGGCCTCGGCCCGCGCGGCTATTTCGAGACGATTCGAAAGGCGCGCGCGGCCGTGAAGATTCCGCCCGAATTCATCGATCTTGCCGATCCGAAGACCATCTCGCCGGCCGACATCGAAGATGCCTTCATCAAGGTCAATCCGGGCCTGCCCGCCGCCGCCATCGCGGTGACCTGCAACCGCTCGCGGCTGAGCGAAGTGCGCATCTGCATGGGCAAGGATTTGCAATTCCGCGCCTGCGACGAGATCGACCGCCGGGCCTGCCGGCGCGACCAGGTGACGATGCCGCCGGTGCGCGGCGGATAAGGGTGCACGAGGCGGGTTACTTTCGTCGCTCGATGTCGTAACCCCTCATCCATGAACTATCGTCACGCCTTTCACGCCGGCAACTTTGCTGACGTCATCAAGCACGTCGTGCTGGTGCGCATCCTGCTTCACCTGCAGGAAAAGGACGCGGCATTTCGCGTGATCGATACCCACGCCGGCGCCGGCGTCTACGATCTCACCGGCGAAGAGGCGCAACGCAGCGGAGAATGGCTGACCGGGATTGCGCGGATCATGCAGGCGCGGTTCTCGGAAGACGCGCAACCGCTGATCAGGCCCTATCTCGACATTGTCCGCTCGTTCAATCCGCAAGGAGGCCCGCTCAAGGCCTATCCCGGATCGCCGCTGATTGCCCGCGCGCTGTTGCGGCCCGAAGACCGCCTGACCGCTTGCGAGGTCGAATCTTCCGCGCGACGTGACCTGATCGACGCGCTACGCCGCGACACCCAGGCTCGCGTGGTCGATCTCGACGGCTGGACCGCGCTGCCTGCCTTCGTACCGCCGAAGGAGCGGCGCGGCCTGGTGCTGATTGATCCTCCTTACGAACAGAAAGATGAATTCGAGCGGTTGGCCGCAGGCTTTGCGGAAGCCTTCGTGAAATGGCCGACCGGCAGTTACCTGTTGTGGTATCCGGCCAAGAGCCGGCGGGCCACCGACGAACTGGCGCGTCAGGTCGCGCAGACCATCGGCGATGCAAGACCACCGGGAAAATGCCTGCGCGTCGAATTCAGCGTCGCGCCGCAGACCGCCAGCGCGGCCCTCACCTCCGCCGGCCTTCTGGTTGTCAATCCGCCCTGGACCTTGGCGGCCGAACTCAAGACGATCCTGCCCGAATTCGAAAAGCCGCTCGGCCAGGGCGGCGCCGGCCGTTTCAGGCTCGTGCCATCTATCTGAGTGCGCACCGGAGACGCCCAAACATCGAGCGGGCGTTTCGCATCCCAAAAGTCCGATAGGCAATGGGCGGGGAACCGTATTATGCTTGTCATGATTGGCATCGGCTTTACGTTCCGCTTCCGCGAATGGTAGCGGCGGAGTGACAAGGCCTCTTCTGATTAAAGGCAGGTCCGCCATCACGCGGGCCGGCCTGGATGGCCAAGGCGTCTGGCGGAAGATGTCCGCAGCGAAATAGTCCGGTCGGCCAATACGCAAGAGGAGCGTAACGGCGCAGCAATGCGGGGGGAGGTTTCCCGATGGCCATGACTGGGACGGTCAAGTTCTTCAACGGAGAACGCGGCTACGGCTTCATCAAGCCCGACGACGGCGGTCGCGATGTGTTTGTCCACATCACCGCCGTGGAGCGGGCCGGACTGAAGGATTTGACGGAAGGACAGCGCATCACATTCGAGGTCGAACCGGACAAGAAGGGCAAGGGGCCGAAGGCGGTCAACCTCGTGATTTCTTAGTGAGCTTTATTCCATGACCAAAAAAATCCCGGCCGCATGGCGGCCGGGAGTTGGCGTTGTCCGATTTTCTTGTGGTCTTAGAAGTGATAATTCACGCCGGCGCGCAGCAGACCGAAATGGTAGCCGTTCTGGGCTCCGGTGATCGTGAAATTGCTGTCGTTCAGATCGACATAGAGATATTCGACCTTGGCGCTCCAGTTCTGCGCCAGACCGACTTCGGCGCCTAACCCCACCGTCCAGCCCGCATTGGTGTGGCTTTCGCTGAGGCCGCCGAACGTCTGGCCGGTCAACTCGCCGAAGGCGAGACCCGCGGTGCCGTAGAACAGGACGTTGTTGAGGGCATAACCGGCGCGGCCGCGAACGGTGCCAAACCAGGGGTTGGAGAATTTCCACGGCGCAAACGTATCGGAAGCGCCGTTGCCCTGAAGGTCGCCTTCAATGCCAAACACCCAGGGGCCGGTCTGAAAATTGTAGCCGGCCTGCGCGCCGCCAACGAAGCCGGACGGCTTGGTCGGATTATTGTCGACCGAGCCCCAATCCCAGCCGATATTGCCGCCGATATATGGGCCGGCCCAGCTGTACATGTTGAGCGGTTGATTGACGGTGTAGGGCGCACGCGATCCGTAAGACAAATCGGCCGCCTGAACCGAAGAAACTGCAGCGATCAGCGCCGCCGCAACCAAGGCAATCCTGCTCATGACGCAAACTCCACGCGGGAAGTGCAGAACACCTTCACCATCGGCATGGTTATGGATTTGCACTTTTTACCCACGGGATTTATCGAGACTTTTAAGTTAAAGGGTTGTTAAGCCCTGCCAGCGGCCAATTCTTAGTCTTAAGAGAGCGTTACTGCCGCGCGGGCCTCCGACGCGATCGCTGCTTCATCTCCGACGATTCGCGGCTGGTTTCACCCAGGCCGACAGACGCTGGCAAGCGACGAGGACGACACCTAGATTTACAAGATCCATCATTTAGAAGTTTTATGGCTCGCGAATTGACCGAACAGGCAAAGACCGCCCGCAGGAAGGAAAGCCCCCCTTCCCTGCCCGATCAGACGCAACCGGAACCGATACAAGCGGAGCCGACGCCGCAAGACCGGCCCCCGGACCTCGCCGCCGGCGACATCGATCCAGCCACCGTCAACATCGATGAGGAAGACGACGGGCGGCTGCCGGAAGTCAACGAAGACAGCAACGAGACCATCGCCGAGGGCCCGCTGGCGATCGGGCATGCCGCGATCGAAAACGCGGTGCGGCTGGCGCCGACTTCGCCTGGCGTCTACCGCATGCTCAATGCCGCCAATGACGTGCTCTACGTCGGCAAGGCCAAGAACGTCCGCAAGCGGCTCTCCTCCTACGCCCGCGCCAACGCGCCGCAGCCGGCGCGCATCCTGCGCATGATTGCGGCGACCGTCGCCGTCGAGATCGTGTCGACCGGGACCGAAACCGAGGCGCTTCTGCTTGAAGCAAATCTGATCAAACAGCTGCGCCCGCGCTTCAACGTGCAACTGCGCGACGACAAGTCGTTTCCATACATCCTGATCACGGGCGATCACTGGGCGCCGCAAATCCTCAAGCACCGCGGCGCGCAAACAAGGCCCGGACAATATTTTGGACCGTTCGCCTCGGCCGGCGCGGTCAACCGCACCATCACCGCGCTCCAGCGCGCCTTCCTGATCCGCTCCTGTACGGATGCGTTTTTCGAAAGCCGCAGCCGCCCCTGCCTGCTCTACCAGATCAAGCGTTGCGCCGGCCCCTGCACCCGCGAGATCGATTTTCCCGGCTATACCGAGCTCGTGCGCGAAGCCAGGGATTTCCTGTCCGGCCGAAGCCGGGCGGTGAAGCAGGAACTCGCGGGCGAAATGGAAAAGGCGTCCGCCGAGCTCGAATTCGAGACCGCTGCACTTTACCGCGATCGGCTCGCCGCGCTGTCGGCGATCCAGTCGCAGCAGGGGATTAATCCGCGCACGGTGGAAGAAGCAGATTTGTTCGCGATCCATCAGGAGGGCGGATATTCCTGCGTCGAGGTGTTCTTCTTTCGCACCGGGCAGAACTGGGGCAACCGCGCCTATTTTCCGAAGGCGGAGAAATCCTTCACGCCCGAGGAGGTGCTGGCCTCGTTCCTGGCGCAGTTCTACGACGACAAGCCGCCGCCAAAACTCATTCTGCTGTCGCACGCCATCGAGGAGAGCGAGTTGATGGCGAGCGCCTTGTCGATCAAGGCCGGCTTCAAGGTCGAAGTCACCACGCCGCAGCGCGGTGAGAAAAAGGAATTGATCACGCATGCGCTGACCAACGCGCGCGAAGCGCTCGGCCGCAAACTGGCCGATACCGCAACCCAAAGCCGGTTGCTTTCGGGGCTCGTCACGACGCTCGGACTGCCGCATCCGCCACGCCGCATCGAGGTGTACGACAACAGCCACATCCAGGGCACCAATGCGGTCGGCGCCATGATCGTGGCGGGTCCGGACGGTTTTATCAAAAACCAGTACCGCAAGTTCAACATCAAGTCCGAGGGGCTGACGCCCGGCGACGATTACGCGATGATGCGCGAGGTGCTGCAGCGGCGTTTCAAGCGGCTGCTGGCGGCACCGGCCGAGGGCGATACGGCCGGATCCAAAACCGAGGACGATGGCGTTCCGCAATGGCCCGATCTTGTCATCATCGACGGCGGCCGCGGCCAGCTCAACGCAGCGAAAGAGATCTTCGACACGCTCGGTCTTTCGCAGGTCTCGCTGATGTCGGTCGCCAAGGGGCCGGACCGTGACGCCGGGCGGGAAACCCTGTTCCTGCCGGGGCGCGACGCCATCAAGCTCGAGCCACGCGACCCCGTGCTCTATTTCATCCAGCGGCTGCGCGACGAGGCGCACCGCTTCGTGATCGGGTCGCACCGCAAACTGCGTAAAAAGGATATCCGTGAGGCCGGCTTGCAGGAAATCCCCGGGATCGGCCCTTCGCGTAAACGGGCGCTGCTGCACCATTTTGGAACCTTGAAGGAGATCGAACGGGCCTCGATCGCCGACCTCGGCAAGGTCCCCGGCGTCAGCGCCGAGAGCGCGCGCAAGATTTTCGAGTTTTTCCACACCCGGCCGGGGTAAGGCCGGGGTAACAATGTCACCTGAAAGTCATATCTGTCGCAGGGTTGACCTGGTGAGGTGGATTTGACATTCGCTACGCCGTAGCCGCAGCTTCGCGATACGACTGCCGGAGTCGGGGCGCTAGTGGAGTGGATTTGACATTCGCTGCCCCGCAGCCGCGAATTCGCGTACTAGAAGCCTCGGCGGTATTGGAAAGACGTATGAACATCGCAACGACCAGAGGATGGGCGAAAAGCTCGCTGTCCCTGCCCAATATTCTGACCATTGCCCGGATCGCCGCGATCCCGCTGGTGGTCGGTTGCATCTATTGGCAGTCTATTCTGGACGGGCCGTTGTGGCTGCGATGGGTCGCGCTGGCAGTTTTCATCGCCGCCGCTGTGACCGACTTCCTCGACGGCTACTATGCCCGAATCTGGGATCAGCAATCGGCCTTGGGGCGGATGCTCGATCCGATCGCCGACAAGCTGCTGGTCGCCTCCTGCCTCTTGATGCTTGCCGCTGACAAAATCATCTTCGGCTGGACGCTGTGGGCCGCCATCGTGATCCTGTGCCGCGAAATCCTGGTGTCGGGCTTGCGCGAATATCTGGCCGGCTTGCGCGTCAGCGTACCCGTCACCAAGCTCGCCAAATGGAAGACGACGGCACAGCTGGTCGCGATCGGATTTTTGCTCGCCGGGGAAGCGGGCGATCAGGTCATCCCCTTCACTACCCAGATCGGGCTGTTGCTGCTCTGGATCTCCGCGATCGTCACGATCTACACCGGCTGGGATTATTTCCGCGCCGGTATCCGTCACCTCATCGAGGAGGATGAGGGATGAAACTGAAATATTTCGCCTGGGTGCGTGAGCGGATTGGCAAAGCGGAAGAGACGGTCGAGCCGCCTCCTTCCGTGCAAACCGTCGAAGAACTGATTGCCTGGCTTGCCGCGCGCGGCGAGACCTACGCCCACGCCTTTGAGACACCGCGCGTGATCCGTGCCGCGATCGACCATGCCCATGTCAAACAGGACACGGCAATTGCCGGCGCCCGCGAAATCGCCTTCTTCCCGCCGATGACCGGCGGCTAACTCGATGCCGTCATGACCGCCAACGTGACCATCCGCATCCAGCAATCCGACTTCGACGTCGCGCGGGAAATCGCGGCGCTGACCGACGGGCGCAGCGATGTCGGCGCGGTCGTCTCCTTCACCGGGATTTGCCGCGGCAGCGAGGATGGCGCGGCGATCGCCGCATTGACGCTCGAGCACTATCCCGGCATGGCGGAAGCCGAGATCACGCGCCACGCCGAAACCGCGATGTCGCGCTGGGAGCTATCCGGCATCAGGGTCATCCACCGCGTCGGCCGGATCACGCCGGGTGAGAATATCGTGCTGGTCGTGACGGCGTCGAAACACCGCCAGGCCGCGTTCGAAGCCGCCGAATTCCTGATGGATTACCTGAAGGCGAATGCGCCGTTCTGGAAGCTGGTGGATGGTGCCGACGGCAAAGACTGGGTCGAGGCGCGCGACCAGGATGATGCGGCCGCGGCGCGTTGGACCAAATCCTGATGGCCAAACGCGCTAAAGCTCCTGTCAAACGCAAACGTTTGCAAGCCGCGCCGAAACTTCCCAAGGTCTCGGCCGGCGAACTGCTGACGCTGCTTGACTTTGTTCGCTATGCGACAAGCCGCTTCAACGAGGCGAAACTGACTTTCGCGCACGGCACCACCGATCCGGTGGCGGAAGCCGCCTTTCTGGTGTGCGAAACGCTGCATCTTCATCCCGATCAGTTCGAAAGCTTCGCGACCGCGCGCGTGACCGCGAGCGAAGCGCGCGCGATCCTTGACGTCATTTCCCGCCGCGTCAGCTCGCGCCAACCTGCCGCCTACCTCGTCAACAAGATCTACATGCGCGGCCTGCCTTTCTATGTCGATGATCGCGTGATCGTGCCACGCTCCTTTATCGGCGAACTGCTCGAACAGCATTTCGAAGGAGGAGACGGCGAAGGACCGTCGTTGATCGACGATGCCAGCGCGGTGGAAAACGTGCTGGAGCTTTGTACGGGTTCCGGCTGCCTGGCCATTCTCGCCAGCCGCGCCTTTCCGAACGCGCATATCGATGCGGTCGATATCTCCAAGGACGCGCTCGCCGTCGCCGCGCGCAATGTTGCGGATTTTGGTCTTGAGGATCGCCTGACGCTGCATCGCGGCGACCTGTACGCGCCGGTTGCCGGCAAACGCTATGATTTGATCATCGCCAACCCGCCTTATGTCGATGCGGAAGGCATGGCAGGTCTGCCGCCTGAATGCCGCGCCGAGCCGAAACTCGCTTTCGACGGCGGCGCCGACGGCCTCGATGTCGTCAGGCGCATCCTGGAGCAGGCCAATCGGCATCTGACGGCGGAAGGCGGGTTATTGTGCGAGATCGGCCGCTGCCGCAGCGCATTGGAGGCGGCCTATCCAGGCACCGAATTTCTGTGGCTGGATACGGAAGACTCCGAGGGCGAGGTATTTTGGATCGCCGCTTCCGACCTTGCAAATTTGCATGCACGGGGCGATTGATCGCCTCCTGCCGCAAGGAAAAAGTCCGGCTCCGGCATTCCAGTACCTGACCGAAACTGCTAACGTATCGGGCAACGATCACCGAAAACTCGAAGAGGCCCGCCATGCTGGACAAGAGCCCGCACTCCGCCGCCGTCAACGTTCCCAACGACCTGGCCGCGCACTGGATGCCGTTTACCGCCAACCGCGCCTTCAAGAAGGCGCCGCGGCTGCTCGCCGGCGCCAAGGACATGCATTACTTCACCGTCGATGGCCGTAAAATCCTAGACGGCGCCGCCGGCATGTGGTGCAGCAATGCAGGCCACGGCCGCACCCAGATCGCCGAGGCCATCGGCCGGCAGGCGGCGACGCTCGATTATGCGCCGCCGTTCCAGTTCGGTATTCCGCAGGCCTTCGAGCTTGCCAGCCGCATCGCCGATCTTGCGCCCAAAGGCCTCGATCACGTGTTCTTCTGTAATTCCGGATCGGAAGCCGCCGATACCGCGCTCAAGATCGCGCTCGCCTATCACCAGATCGCAGGCCAGGGTGGCCGTAGCCGCCTGATCGGCCGCGAACGCGGCTATCACGGCGTCGGCTTCGGCGGCACGTCGGTCGGCGGCATGGGCAACAACCGCAAGATGTTCGGCACGCTGTTGACCGGCGTCGATCATCTGCCGTCGACCTATGACCGCGAAAAGCAGGCTTTCTCGAAAGGCGAGCCGGAATATGGCGCTCATTTCGCGGATGCGCTGGAAAACCTGGTCAACCTGCACGGCGCCAACACCATCGCCGCCGTCGTCGTCGAACCGATGGCGGGATCGACCGGCGTGTTGCCGGCGCCGAAGGGCTATCTCAAGCGGCTGCGCGAGATCACCCAGAAGCACGGCATCCTGTTGATCTTCGACGAAGTCATCACCGGCTTCGGGCGCCTCGGCTATGCGTTTGCGGCCGAACGCTACGGCGTGCTGCCGGACATGATCACCTTCGCCAAGGGCGTCACCAACGGCGCCGCGCCGATGGGCGGCGTCATCGTGCGCGATACCATCCACGACGCCTTCATGAGCGGGCCCGAGCACGTCATCGAGCTGGCCCATGGCTACACCTACTCGGCCCATCCTCTCGCCTGCGCCGCGGGACTCGCGACGCTCGACATCTACCGCGACGAAAAGCTGTTCGAGCACGCCCGCGCCCTCGAGCCGAAATGGACCGAGGCCATTTTCTCGCTGAAGAACGAGCCCAACGTCGTGGACATCCGTACCGTCGGTTTGACAGCCGGCATCGACCTCACCTCGCGGCCGGACCAGCCGGGCAAGCGCGGCTTTGACGCGCTCAACAGCGCTTTCTTCGACAACGACCTGATGATGCGCATCGCCGGCGACACCCTGGCGCTGACCCCTCCCTTGATCGTCAGCGAGGAACAGGTCGGCGAGATCGTCGAGAAGGTCGCCAAGGTCATTCGCGCAGTGGCCTAAGAGGCACACCACCTCTCCCCGGGTAACCACAGCCTGCGGCTCCTGTCGGGAGCCGCAGTTCCTTTTGTGTCAAAAGAACAATAGCCTCTCGAATCAACATTAGTGCTAATGTTGCAGGGCTTGGGGGCGCAGCGGAATGGCGCAAAACCCTTTCCCCGAGCCGCGATATCAACTGGGGGGTTGAAGGCCTAACGCGCAACATGATCCGCATTTCCACGATCTTCATCGCTATTTGCATGGTGCTGGTCGCTGCATCGCTCGGCCTTGTCCTGTATTCGGTGGCGGGAATCAGCGGCCTGGAATCGGCAATTGTCGCCCTGACCGCGCTGACCTTCCTGATCCTCTACAACGCCGTATCGATGCGGCTGCGTGACCGTACTGACGTCGGCGGCCAGATCGCGGATTTGTCGCGCGGGACCGCAGACCTCGCCCGTCAGGTCGCCGAATTCGGCCGACGGCTCACGGCGGTCGAAGGAAAGCTCAATTCCCTTAATCATGCCGGCGCCGACCGCATCCAGGCGGTGGTCGGCGAGATCAACGAACTTGGCGGGCTGGTGAAACACCTCGCGGTCTCGGTTGCAAGCCACGACGATATGCTTGCCGCAAGTGCTGCGGCAGCAGCGGTCGCGGACAAGCGCGAAATCCCGCCTCCCAAGGATCCGCCCCCTGCCGCCGAGCCGCCGAAGCTGGCCGTGGCCCCGCCGCCGATTGTCGTCGCTCATCCCGAGCCGGCGGTTGCCCCGCGCGGCGAAATGCAGGCCTTCGCCGCCGTGAAATCGGCGATCGAGGAAAACCGGCTCGATATCTACCTGCAACCGATGGTGACCTTGCCGCAGCGCAAGGTCCGCTTTTACGAAGCGGTGACGCGGATTCGCGATGAGAATGACCGGGTGCTTGCGGCCGATGACTTCCTGCCTTTCGTGGAAGCCACCGGGCTGATCGGTCGCGTTGACCACGCCGTGATGCTGCGTTGCGTGCAGGTGCTGCGCCGCCTGATGGTCCGCAACAAGGAAGTCGGGGTGTTCTGCAACATGGCGGCCGCCACGCTGCGCGACCCCGCAACGTTCGCGCCATGCCTGGATTTCCTTGAAGCCAACCGCGCGCTGGCACCCTCGTTCGTGATCGAATTCAAGCAGGCGATGTTCCGCAACCTCGGCGCCGCCGAGAGTGAGCATCTGGCGGCCCTGGCACAGCGCGGCTACCGTTTCTCGATCGACCATGTCACCGACTTGCGGATCGAACCGCGCGAGCTGGCCGACCGCGGCGTCCGTTTCATCAAGGTGCCGGCCGCGCTCTTGCTCGATCCGAAATCGTCGTCGACATCCGATATCCACCCTTCGGACCTGTCCGATCTGCTTGGCCGCTTCGGCATCGACCTGATCGCCGAGCGGATCGAGGGTGAGCGCGCCGTCGTCGATCTGCTCGATTTCGATGTCCGGTTCGGACAGGGCTTTCTGTTTGCACCACCGCGGCCGCTGCGGCCCGAGGGCGCGCCAGCCGCTGACGGAGCGCCTGCGGGCAACGGCCAGGAATCCAATGGTGCGATCAAAGCGCCGGATACCCCGATCATCGAATCGCAGGCGCGGACCACAGGCAATGCCGCGCTGGCGCGGCGTGCGGTTGGTCCGAACTAGTGCCCCAAGCCTGACATGACGACGCTGAAATTTGCCGAGAGGCTGCGCGATCTCGTCGACGGCGTGGATGTGCTGCTCAGCGACATCTGGGGCGTCGTGCATAACGGTCTCGTCGCTTTTCCCGAAGCCTGCGAGGCTCTTCGGAACTTCCGTAGCCACGGCGGCACCGTCATCCTGATTACCAACGCACCGCGGCCGGCGGATTCGGTGCAGCGGCAATTGCGCAAGCTTCACGTCGCCGACGAGACCTATGATGACATCGTCAGTTCCGGCGACCTCACCCGGAATTTTGTCGCCGGCCATCCCGGCGAGAGGATGTTCTGGATTGGACCCGAGCGCGACAGCTCGATCTATCGCGGCCTCGATGCCGGGCTCGTCCCGCTGGAACAGGCCGACTACATCGTCTGCACCGGCCTGTTCGACGATGAAACCGAATTGGCGGAAAACTACCGCGAGATGATGCTCAAGGCGCGCGAACGCAAACTGACGCTGGTCTGCGCCAATCCCGACATCGTCGTCGAACGCGGCGACCGGTTGATCTATTGCGCCGGCGCGATCGCCGAACTTTATCTCGAACTCGGCGGCGAGGTGATTTTCTACGGCAAACCGCACCGGCCGATCTATCAGCGCGCCATGGCGCTTGCAGCGGAGCGTCGGGGTCAGGCGGTCCCGCTCGGGCGGGTGCTGGCCATTGGTGATTCCGTACGGACGGACCTCACCGGCGCCCATGGCTTTGGGATCGATTGCCTGTTCGTGACGCGGGGCATCCACTCCGAGGAGTTCGAAGGCATCGACCAGCTCGACCCCGCCTCCGTCAAGGAGTTGTTCGGCCACCCGCCCCGCGCACTGATTCGGGAGCTAAAGTGGTGAAGCCCTCTGCTCCCCATGCGTCGTCCCGGCCAAGCCAACGGGTCGCGCGAACGCGCGCCCGATGACAGGCTCCGCGCGAGCCGGGAGCCATAGCCACCGGCGGATCGAAATGAGCAGGCTGGAGCCCTATCCAGCCTAGCCAAAACATCATGTGGTTATGGGTCCCTGCTTTCGCAGGGACGACGCCAAGGGGAGCAATATAGGCTCACGCGCTCGCCATATCCGGGAACACCGCTTCGATCTTGGTCTTCAGCGTGGCGGCGTTGAACGGCTTGACGATGTAGTTGTTCACACCGGCCTTCTTGGCGGCGATCACGTTCTCGGTCTTGGATTCAGCCGTGATCATGATGAACGGCGTGGTGGCGAGATTGGGGTCGGCGCGAACTTCGCGCAGCAGGTCGTAGCCGGTCATCGGCTCCATGTTCCAGTCGGAGATGACGAGGCCGTATTTCTTGGCGCGCATCTTGTTGAGCGCGGCCGATCCGTCGGCGGCATCGTCGATATTCTCGAAGCCGAGCTGCTTGAGGAGATTTCTGATGATGCGAATCATGGTGTTGTAGTCGTCCACCACCAGAACCGACATCGTTAAATCCACCGCCATATTCAATCCCCCGGGCAACATACCAACGCTGCTGGGCCAAAACGCGCCCAGCAATCCGCCCAAGAACTACCACCAGCCGTTAAACAGCCCGTTAACCGAGGCCCGCGTCGACGGCTTATCTGTCGTTAAGCAAAGCCTATCAGACCCCCGCTTGACTTCGTCCACCGCCCCAAGCCACGGTCCGCCGTCCATATCCGCTAAGATTTTGTAAATGGCCTCCGAATTTACCGTGATCCGCGACACCAGCCCGATTGCCGCCACGCCTAAGGGAATGGTGGTCGCCATGGGCAATTTCGACGGCGTTCATCTTGGCCATCGTGCGGTCATTGATGCCGCGCAACGCATGGGACTTGCGCATGGCCGGCCGGCTTTCGCGGTGACCTTCGAGCCCCACCCGCGGAGCTATTTCAGCCCGAACACCCCGCAATTTCGCCTTACCGACGAGACCGCCAAGCTCCGCCTTTTGGCCGCAACGGGACTAGCGGGCGCCGTGGTGATGACTTTCGACAAGCGCCGCGCCGAGACCACGGCGCAAGACTTTATTCACCACGATCTCATCGCACGGCTCGGAATCAGCGGCATTGCCGTCGGCTACGACTTTCATTTCGGCAAAGGACGCGTCGGCTCACCGGGCCTGCTGGTGGCTGAGGCGCCGCGGCTCGGCATCGAGGTCGATGTCCAGGCGCATGTCGACATCGCCGAACGGCCGGTCTCCTCAAGCGCGATCCGGATGGCGCTGGCCGAGGGACAGATCGGCGAGGCGACCGCGATGCTGGGCGGCCCCTGGTTCATTAACGGCGAAGTCATCCACGGCGAGAAACGCGGCCGCGACCTCGGTTACCCGACCGCCAATATACGGCTCGACAAGAATTGCGGCCTCAAACACGGCATCTATGCGGTGCGTGTCGGCCGGGGCGACCAACGCTTCGACGGGGTCGCGAGTTTTGGCCGGCGTCCGACCTTCGACAATGGCGCGCCACTGCTGGAAGTCTTTCTGTTCGACTTCAAGGGCGATCTTTATGGCAGCCGGCTGGACGTCGCCTTCATCGCCTTCCTTCGCGAGGAACTGAAATTTGACGGGATAGACGCGCTGATCCGTCAGATGGATGACGACAGCCGCACGGCGCGCGAACGCCTGGCGGCCTCGCCGGATGCCTTCCCCAGATTGGGATCGCCAGCCGACATTTGAGGGCTTTATGCGGGCCGCAGCCTTTGCGATTTCCCGAAGCCCCTGCTATGGAAAGCCCATGTTTGCGCGGCGCACCATCGGCATTAGCGGCCCGGCTTCCGCCTGAGCCTTGAGCTCGGCGAGAAGACCGGGATTTTCTCGTTCCCCGCAATCGATCGCGAATTTCGCGCAAACCAGAGCATTCATGTCCGAAAAGCCGCAAAAATCCGACGCCACAGACTATTCCAAAACCCTGTTCTTGCCGCAGACAGAATTCCCGATGCGCGCCGGCCTGCCCCAACGCGAGCCGGAAATCCTGAAAGAGTGGAACAAGATCGGCCTCTACGAGCGCTTGCGCGAGACCTCCGCGGGACGGCCGAAATTCGTCCTCCATGACGGCCCGCCCTATGCCAACGGCAACATCCATATCGGGCATGCGCTCAACAAGATCCTGAAAGACGTGGTGACCAAGAGCCAGCAGATGCTGGGCTTCGATTCCAACTACGTGCCGGGCTGGGACTGTCACGGCCTGCCGATCGAATGGAAGATCGAGGAAGAAAATTACCGCTCCAAGGGCAAGACCAAGCCGGACTTTCGCGACTCGGCGGCGATGGTTGCCTTTCGCAAGGAATGCCGCGCCTATGCCACCCACTGGCTCAACGTGCAGCGCGAGGAATTCAAGCGGCTCGGTATCGTCGGCGATTGGGATCACCCCTACGCCACCATGAGTTATCCGGCCGAAGCCCAGATCGCGCGCGAACTGATGAAATTCGCCGCCAATGGCACACTCTATCGCGGCTCCAAGCCCGTGATGTGGAGCGTGGTGGAGAAGACCGCTCTCGCCGAGGCCGAGGTCGAGTACGAGGATTACACCTCGGATACCGTATGGGTGAAGTTTCCGGTGACTTCGCCCGCGCATGGCGCGCTGGCCGGCGCCAGTATCGTGATCTGGACCACGACACCCTGGACGCTGCCGGGCAATCGCGCGATCAGCTTCTCGCCGAAGATCGCCTATGGCCTTTATAAAGTCACCGACGCCCCCGCCGATAACTGGGCCAAGAACGGCGATCTGCTGATTTTGGCGGATGCGCTCGCGGAAAGCGTATTCAAGCAGGCGCGCGTCACGGCGTATGAGAAGGTCCGCGCGTTGCCGGCCGAGACGCTGGATGCGGTGGAATGCGCGCATCCGTTGCGCGGCCTTGACGGCGGATATCAATTCATCGTTCCGCTTTTGGCTGGCGATCACGTCACCGATGACACCGGCACCGGCTTCGTTCACACCGCACCCGGCCATGGCCGCGAAGACTTCGACGTCTGGACCGCGAATGCGCGCGAACTGGAAGCGCGCGGCATCAGCACGACCATTCCCTACACCGTCGACGAGAACGGCGCGCTGACGGCGCAGGCGCCCGGCTTCACCGGAAAACGCGTTCTCAACGACAAGGGTGAAAAGGGCGATGCCAACGAGGCCGTGATCAAGGCCTTGATCGAGAAAGGCATGCTGCTGGCGCGCGGACGCTTGAAGCACCAATACCCGCACTCCTGGCGCTCGAAGAAGCCGGTGATCTTCCGCAACACGCCGCAATGGTTCATTGCGATGGACAAGGACATCGTCGAGAACGGCAAGGCGAAGGCTGGCGATACCTTGCGCGCCCGCGCGCTGCACGCCATTTCCGTCACCAAATGGGTTCCGCCTGCGGGGCAAAACCGCATCAACGGCATGATCGTCAATCGGCCGGACTGGGTGATCTCGCGTCAGCGCGCCTGGGGCGTGCCGATCGCGGTGTTCGTGCGCGAGAAAGGCGATGGCTCTGCCGAAATCCTGAAAGACGAAGCGGTCAATCAGCGGATCGCAGATGCCTTCGAAAAGGAAGGCGCGGACGCCTGGTACATGGAAGGCGCCCGCGAGCGTTTCCTTGGTTCCCGCGCCAACGAAGACTGGAAGAAGGTCGACGACATCTGCGACGTCTGGTTCGATTCCGGATCGACCCATGCGTTTGTGCTAGAAGATCCCGTGCACTTTCCGGGGTTGGCCGGCATCAAGCGCAAGATCGATGGCGGTGCGGATACCGTGATGTATCTCGAGGGCTCGGACCAGCACCGCGGCTGGTTTCACTCTTCGCTGTTGGAAAGCGCCGGCACCCGTGGCCGCGCGCCCTATGATGTGGTGCTGACCCACGGCTTCACGCTGGATGAGAACGGCCGCAAGATGTCGAAGTCGCTCGGCAACACTGTCGAGCCGCAAAAGGTCATCGCGCAATCCGGCGCCGACATTCTGCGCCTGTGGGTCTGCGCCACCGATTATGCCGACGACCAGCGCATCGGCCCTGAAATCCTGAAAAACACCATCGAGACCTACCGCAAGCTGCGCAACACCATCCGCTGGATGCTCGGCACGCTGCATCATTTCGATCCGGCCGATGCGGTCGCGCCGGCCGACATGCCCGAACTCGAACGGCTGATGCTGCATCGCTTGAGCGAAATCGACGCCGTGGTGCGCGAGGCCTATGCGGCGTTTGATTACAAGACCGTCGTTGCTTCGCTCACGCATTTCATGAACACCGATCTATCGGCGTTCTATTTCGATATCCGGAAAGATGTCCTGTATTGCGACCCGCCATCGTCGATGACGCGCAAGGCCGCGCTGACGACGGTCGACACTCTCTGCGACGCGATCCTGAAATGGCTGGCGCCGATCACAAGCTTCACCGCCGACGAGTCCTGGTTCATGTATCGGCGGAACGGATCGCCCTCGGTGCATCTGCTCACTTTCCCGGATCATCTCTCGGGTTTCCGCGATGACGCGCTCGCCGCCAAGTGGGAGACCATCCGCGACGTGCGCCGCGTGGTGACCGGAGCGCTGGAACTCGAACGCGCGGCCAAGCGCATCGGCTCCTCGCTTGAGGCTTCCCCTGTGATCTATGTCTCCGACCGGCAGACCCTGGCCACGCTTTTCGACATCGATCTCGCCGAGGTCTGCATCACCTCGAATTACGAGGTGCGGGAAGACGAAGCCCCCGCAGCCGCGTTTCGTCTCGACGGGGTGCCGGGCGTCGCCGTCGTCGTTGAAAAAGCTGCGGGCAGGAAATGCGCCCGGTCGTGGAAGATCCTCCCCACCGTCGGCGATGACGCCGAATATCCTGATGTGTCGCCACGCGATGCGATGGCGCTGCGCGAATGGAAGGCGATGGGAGTTACCGTTTGAGTCTCCACCTGCGCTATGGGGTGATCGCGGCCATCGCCACGCTCGCGCTCGACCAGGCTTCGAAGTTCTGGCTGGTCCGAATATTCGACATCGCGCACCGCGGCACGGTCAAGCTCACGCCGTTCTTCGATCTGGTCCTGGCCTGGAATCAAGGCATCAGCTTCGGCTGGTTTCAGAACGATGGCGCGGCAGCCCAGTTCGTGCTGATGGGGATCAAGGCGGTGGCGGTGGTGGTCCTGGCGGTCTGGATGGCCCGGTCACGCACGCTGATTGCCACGGTGGCGCTCGGGCTGATCATTGGCGGGGCGATCGGCAACGGCATCGACCGCCTGGCCTATGGCGCGGTGGTCGATTTTGCCCTTTTCCACGTCCATATCGGCGAAAATACCTTTAACTGGTATGTGTTTAACTTGGCCGATGTCGCCATTGTTGCCGGGGTTATGGCGCTGCTGTATGACTCGTTCTGGGGCATACCCGCCGCAAAAGCGCCCTGATCCGGCTAATAGTAGTCCGTCGCGTAAGGCTTTGCGGGCCTATCGGCCGAATGAGGCCCAAGAGGCTGGAAGCAACACCATTTCTGGACGGGAAACTGCGATGCGCCGAACTGATGCAAACGGTCGGACCGGGCAAAATTTCATGATCACCATGAAGCGGACTTGTAGCCTTGTCGTTATCTCCTTGAGTCTCGGCCTCGCCATGTCGGCCGCTCCCGCCCGCGCCGGCGACGACGACAGGACCTTTACGGAAAAAGTCACGGATGGCTTCTATGGCATGATCCGTGGCACCAACATGGACAACCGCGGCATCGACTACCGCGAGCGTTCGCCACTGGTGGTGCCTCCGACGCTCGATCTGCCTCCGCCGGCATCCGCCAGCGCCGACGTCCCAATCGCGAACTGGCCGAAGGATCCCGACGAACGCCAGCGCAAGGCGGTGATCGCGGCCAAGAAGAAGAATGCGCCGCCTCCGGCGCGCGTTCAGGTCACCGCCGCGGGAGGCCAGGTCCAGCCCATCAATATCGCGCCTCCGGTCGAGCCGCAGCAGGCAGCCGCCCCGGGCACGACACGTCCGGCCTATGCGAGCGATCGCAACGGCACGGCTCTCACCGATCCGGTCTATGACAAGCCGGGCGATTTGTTCACTGGCGGCGCCGCGGATCTGGCTAACGACGTTGGCTTGGGCAACCTGTTTGGCACCACCAAAGCCGTTCCGGTGGAGCCCGGCACTGAACCTGCTCGCCAAGCCTTGACTCAGCCGCCGGTCGGCTACCAGACGCCGTCTCCAGACTACGCCTATGACGAGCAAAAGAAGGGCTGGCTGGACGGTACGTCCAACCCGGATCGCAACGCGGCGGCCCAGAAGTCCAGCGCATCCAGCGTGGTGCATTAAAGACGTCGCGCCGTCCTGATTATCCGTTCTTGATCGGTTTCCGCATATGTGCGGCGCCATTGTCCCAACAATAAGGATTCCCGGTGGAGCTTTGGACATTCGCCTTTAAAGCTTGCAGCCGGATCGGTAGCCGGCGCCTCGTCCTCCCCGCCGGGCTTCCAGATCATCCATGATATCATCAGGGAGATTCAGGGCTTCGTTGTTCGCCGGCCTGCTTGCCGGGCTGACTGTCTCCTCCACCATCGCGCTGGCCGACGCCAATGCGCCCCCCTCGCCGCCGGCCACCTTTACCCTCGCCAACGGACTTCAGGTCGTGGTGATTCCGGATCACCGCACGCCGGTCGTCACGCAGATGATCTGGTACAAGGTCGGCTCCGCCGACGAGACGCCTGGCAAATCCGGCCTGGCGCATTTCCTTGAGCACCTGATGTTCAAGGGGACCAGCAAACATCCAGCCGGAGAATTTTCCCAGACGGTGCTGCGGATCGGCGGCAACGAGAACGCCTTCACCTCCGCCGACTACACCGGCTATTTCCAGCGCGTGCCGCGCGAGCAACTCGGCAGCATGATGGAATTCGAGGCCGACCGCATGACCGGCCTCGTGCTGAAAGATGAAAACGTATTGCCCGAGCGCGATGTCGTGCTCGAGGAATTCAATATGCGGGTGGCCAATAACCCCGAAGCACGGCTGACCGAGCAGATCATGGCCGCGCTCTATCTCAATCACCCCTATGGGCGGCCCGTGATCGGCTGGCATCAGGAAATCGAGAAGCTCAATCGCGAAGATGCGCTCGCCTTCTACAAGCGCTTTTACGCGCCCAATAACGCAATTCTGGTGATTGCCGGCGACGTCGATGCCGACGAGGTGCGTCCGATGGCCGAGCGGACGTTTGGCGCCGTTGCCGCACAACCCGCAATACCGGCCAAGCGCATCCGCCCGCAAGAGCCGGAGCCGGCAGCGCCGCGCACGGTGACCCTGTCCGATCCTCGCGTCGAGCAACCGGGCTTGCGGCGTTACTATCTGGTTCCCTCGGCAGCGACGGCCGCGGTCGGAGAGAGCGCCGCGCTCGACGTGCTCGCTCAATTGATGGGCGGCGGCAGCAACTCCTATCTTTACCGGCGGCTGGTGATCGACCGGCCGCTCGCGGTGAACGCCGGCGCCGCCTACCAGGGAACCTCGCTCGACGCGACGCAGTTCGTGATATCGGCCTCGCCGCGGTCGGGTGTGACGTTCGCCCAGGTCGAGCAGGTGATCGATGATGTGATCGCGGATATCGCGCAGAACGGGGTCCGTTCCGAAGATCTCGAACGCGTCAAAACCCAGCTGATCGCCGAGACGGTCTACGCCCAGGACAATCAGGCTACGCTGGCCCGCTGGTATGGCGGAGCCATGACGACCGGGCTCAGCATCGAGGATATCAGAAACTGGCCGGAGCGCATTCGCGCCGTCACCGCCGAGCAGGTGCGCAACGTCGTGCAAAAATGGTTCGACAAGAAGCGCTCGGTCACCGGCTATCTCATCAAGGACGCAACCCCCAAGCACGCGGAGAAGCGGTCGTGACCTTCCTCAAGATCGGCGCGGCACGCATTGGGCTTTTGATCGGCGGATGTATCGCGATCGCGGCGATGACGCCGACGCCCTCGCACGCCGCCGCGAAAATCCAGCACCTGGTTTCGCCGGGAGGCATCGAAGCCTGGTTCGTGCAGGACGCCACCGTTCCGCTCCTGGCCATGGAGTTTGCCATGGACGGCGGGTCGGCTCAGGACCCGGATGGCAAGGCCGGAGTCGGCAATATGGTGGCCGACCTCATCGACGAAGGTTCGGGCGATTTGGACTCCCGGGCGTTTCACGAACACCTGGACCGTCGGGCGATCGAGCTGAGCTTCAGCGTGACGCGGGATTATTTCCGCGGCTCCTTACGCATGCTCAAGGACAGCAAGGATGAGGCCTTCGACCTGCTGCGGATGTCGCTGACCTCGCCGCATTTCGACAGCGACGACGTCGAACGCATTCGCGCACAGCTCATCTCCGGCCTGAAACGCGAGACCTCCAACCCGGGCTCGCTTGCCAGCCGTAAATTCCTGGAGATCGCTTATGGCGATCATCCCTATGGCCGGCCGGCCGGCGGCTCACTGGAGAGCGTTCCAAATATCACGACCGCCGACATGAAGGATTATGTCAGCCGCATATTGACCAGGGAACATCTGAAGATTGCCGTGGTCGGCGACGTCGACGCGACTTCGCTCGGCGCGTTGCTGGACCGCACATTCGGTCCCCTGCCGGCCAAGTCGAAGCTTGTGCCGGTGCCCGACATCACGGCGAGCAAGCCGCCGCAGCGTGAGTTCATCGCGCTCGACGTGCCGCAAACCGTGGTGACGTTCGGCGGTCCCGGCATCCGCCGCAACGATCCGAATTTCATGGCGGCTTTTGTCGTCAATCATATTCTCGGCGGCGGCTCCGGATCGCGGCTCTACCGCGAGGTTCGCGAGAAGCGCGGCCTTGCCTATTCGATCTCGGACTCGCTGGTCTGGATGGATCACTCCGCCTTGTTCGTCGGTTCGACCGGAACGCGGGCGGATCGCGCCGGCGAAACGGTGGAAGCCCTCACCCGCGAGATTCGCCGGATGGCGCTGGACGGTCCGACCGAACAGGAACTCGCCGAGGCCAAGTCCTACCTCAAGGGCTCACGGATGCTCTCGCTCGATACGTCGTCGAAGCTCGCCTCCGCCATGCTGCAATATCAGCTCGATCATCAGTCGATTGACTATCTGGAGCGGCGCAACGCGCTCGTCGATGCGGTGACGATCGACGAGGCCAAACAGGCGGCGCGCAGGCTGTGGGGCGATGGTCTGTTGACCGTCATTGTCGGCCGTGCGCAGCAGGCCACCGCCCAGCCGGTGGCCGCCAAAGCGTTGAAGGCGAATTGAGCCTCTCCTTCCAGTGTCCCGATTCTGAAGTTCGTATGCTTGCGCGGCCCCACTTTTACGAACTTCGGAATCGAAGGACACTAGCAAGCCTATTGACTAGTGTGGCTTTGGCTCAGAAGTCCGCATGACGAACTCGCGGCGATAAGGATGCGGACTTCTGAACCGCCACACTAGCCAAGCAAATCGCGCTCAAAACCGTTATTCTCCCGAAAAGCCCGATTCCAAGACGGAATCGCTTTCTAGTGGAGTGGATTTGACATTCGCTACCCTGTCGCCCGGAATACGCAATGCGAATGTCAAATCCAAAACTCCACTAGAAACCTATATTTGCTTGTGGTCCTTGGATTCTAACATTTGCAAAAGTGCCAGCCAGACCGGGATGCAAATGTTAGAATCGGACCACTAATTCGGTGACGCCATGCTGCGGATTGCCCGCGATCTTTCGATCGACGAAAACGATCTCGATATTTCCTTTGTTCGCGCCTCCGGACCCGGCGGGCAGAACGTCAACAAACTCTCGACCGCCGTACAATTGCGGTACGATGCCCGCCGGCTCACGCTGCCGGACGATGCCGCGGCACGGCTGGAACGGCTAGCCGGCCAGCGCATGACCAAGGACGGCGTGATCGTCATTCACGCCCAGCGCTTCCGTACCCAGGAGCGTAACCGGAGCGATGCGATCGAACGTCTGCTAGAGCTGTTGCGCGAGGCCATGATCCGACCCATTCCACGGCGCGCGACCCGGCCGACGCTTGCCTCAAAGAAGCGCCGTCTTGACGGCAAAAAACGCCGCAGCGACATCAAGTCAAGGCGCGGCTCCAGCGGCTTCGACGACTAAAGCAAGCGGGGGACTTTTCGGATTGCTCCCTCCCACGGCCGCGCAAAAGCCCTTAGATTGAGCGATATCCAGCGAGTAGGCTTAAAATGCCCGTCCGACAACTACCCGAACAGGTCGTCAACCGCATCGCCGCGGGCGAGGTGGTGGAGCGTCCGGCGAGCGTGGTCAAGGAACTGGTCGAGAATGCCATCGATGCCGGCGCGAGCCGGATCGATATCTTCACCGACGGCGGCGGCCGGCGAAAGATCGCCATCACCGACGATGGCGGCGGCATGACCCGCGCCGACCTCGCTCTGGCGGTCGAGCGTCACGCCACCTCCAAACTTGACGATGAGGACCTGTTGCGCATCCGTACGCTCGGATTCCGCGGCGAGGCGCTGCCCTCGATCGGCGCTGTGGCCAAGCTCAACATCGCCACCCGCCATACAAGCGAGCCGCACGCCTGGACGCTTTCGGTCGAGGGCGGCGCGAAATCGGCTATCGCACCGGCCGCCTTGTCGCAAGGAACGCGCGTGGAGGTCAGCGATCTTTTTTATGCGACGCCGGCGCGGCTCAAATTTCTCAAGACCGATCGCACCGAGGCCGAGGCGATCCGCGAGGTGGTGCGGCGTCTCGCGATGGCGCGGCCGGACATCGCCTTTACGCTGGCCGGCGAAGAACGCAGCCCCGTCACCTGGGCCGCGGCGTTACCCGGCGCGCCCGGCCAGTTGACGCGGCTTGGCGACATTCTGGGCGCGGATTTTCGCATCAGTGCGATCGACGTCCGCGCCGAGCGCGAAGGCGTCACGGTTGAAGGATTTGCCGCCAGCCCCTCGCTCACTCGAGCCAACGCGCTCGGACAATATCTCTTCGTCAACGGCCGTCCTGTGCGCGACAAACTGATCCTGGGCGCGGTGCGCGCGGCCTACGCGGATTATTTGCCGCGCGACCGCCATCCGGTGGTGGCGCTGTTCGTGACCCTGGATTCCAGGGAAGTCGACGCCAACGTTCATCCGGCCAAGACCGAAGTGCGCTTCCGTAACGCCGGACTCGTGCGCGCTTTGATCGTGCACGCGCTGAAAGAAGGCCTCGCGCGCGAGGGCAGGCGCACCGCGGCGAACAGCGGCAGTGCCGCGATCGACGCGCTTCGCCCTGCATTTGCGCCGCAGCAGGCGAATGGGGGACAGGCGAACTGGGATTGGCGGCGCTCGCCGGCCTTTCCCGTTGGGTCGTCGCCGGCTTTTCAAGCCGCCGCAGCTACCGCGCTGGCCGAACCGGGCCAGGCCGCCTTCGACGTCGGCGCGCCGACGGCCGACGTCCGATTCGAGGCGCAGCCTCCAGCTGACCTGCTTGATCGTCCCCTCGGCGCGGCGCGAACGCAGATTCACGAGACCTATATCGTCTCGCAAACCCGCGACGGGCTTATTGTCGTCGACCAGCACGCCGCCCATGAGCGCATCGTTTATGAAAGATTGAAAGCTTCGCTGGCAAAAAACGGCGTGCAGCGGCAGATCCTGCTGATCCCGGAAATCGTCGAAATGGACGAGGCCACGGTCGAGCAACTCCTGGCGCGTGACGAGGAACTGGCATCGTTCGGGCTCGCCATCGAATCCTTCGGTCCCGGCGCCGTCGCGGTGCGCGAGACGCCGTCGCTGCTCGGCAAGACCAATGCCGGCGGTCTGTTGCGCGATCTCGCCGAGCATATGGCGGAATGGGACGAGGCCTTGCCGCTGGAACGACGGCTGATGCATGTCGCGGCGACCATGGCGTGCCATGGCTCGGTACGCGCCGGCCGCCGCCTCAAGCCGGAGGAAATGAATGCGCTGTTGCGCGAGATGGAAGACACGCCCAATTCAGGCCAGTGCAATCACGGTCGTCCAACCTATGTGGAGCTGAAGCTCGCCGACATCGAGAAGCTGTTCGGGCGAAGGTAGATCCGGAAATTCATCCGTCATCACCCGCGAAAGCGGGTGATCCAGTATTCCAGAGACCTCAGTACTTGTGCCGAGAAGCCACGGCGTACTGGATCGCCCGGTCAAGCCGGGCGATGACAGCGCGTAGGCGACGAAGAACTCATTGAATGCGCAGAAACACAAATTCCGTATCGTCATAGGCGCGCCGTTCCAGCTCGGAAAAACCTTCCGGCCCTTTGAATTCAGTGGCCTTTGCTTCTTCCACCACGAGCAGCGCGCCCGGCGTCAGCCAGCCGCCGTCGCGCAAGGAAGCAACCGCTTTGTCGGCCAAGCCCTTGGCATAGGGCGGGTCGAGGAACACCAGCGAGAACGGCTCCATCGGATGCGCAGGACCAAGGTTGGTCGCATCGCGGCGATAGACTTTCGTGACGCCACCGAGACCTAGCGCCTCGACATTGTCGCGCATCAGCGCGCGGGCTTCGGCGCCATTGTCGACGAAGAGCGCGAACCTGGCGCCGCGCGAGACGGCTTCGATGCCGAGTGCGCCGGTGCCGGCGAACAGGTCCAGCACCCGCGCGTCCTGGATCGGATCGTCGTAGGCATGCATCAGGATGTTGAAGAGCGACTCGCGCAGGCGATCCGCTGTCGGACGAATGTCGCGCGAGGATGGAGACGCAAGATTGCGGCCCTTCAGTCTGCCTCCAACGACGCGCATCGCTTACTCATCCAGCGGCTTCAGATCACGCTTGCCGTGATAGCCGCGTTTCGGCCGGCGTGGTGGACCATAACCATTGGCCTCTTCCTCGTTGCGCGCACGCGCTTCCTCGCTGCCGGTGCGCCGCACCAGCACGCGACGGCCCTTGCTGTCGGCGATCAGCGCGCTCTTGCCGGCCGGCTTGAACGGCTTCTTGCCGCGCGGCGCGTCAACCGTTTCATCCCCAGGTTTCGCGGTCGCCTCGCCCGGCATCGGCCGGTTGAAATCGGCGCCGGCAAGGGTTGCGATCTTTTCGCCGAGCTGCTCGCGCAGCACCCGCGTCTTGACTTCCTCGACCGTGCCTTCGGCCAGTTCCGCAAGCTGGAACGGACCATAGGACACCCGGATCAAGCGGTTTACTTCGAGTCCGAGATGCGCCATCACGTTACGCACCTCGCGGTTCTTGCCTTCGCGGATCGCAAACACCAGCCAGACATTGGCGCCCTGGTCGCGCTCCAGCGTGGCATCGATCGATCCGTATTTGACGCCGTCGACCTCGACGCCTTCTTTCAGCGCATCGAGCTGGCCTTGCGTCACTTCGCCATGGGCGCGAACCCGATAACGCCGCAGCCAGCCGGTCTCGGGCAATTCAAGCGCGCGTGCCAGCCCGCCGTCATTGGTGAGCAGCAGCAGCCCTTCGGTGTTGAAGTCGAGCCGCCCGACACTGATCAGCCGCGGCAGACCTTCCGGCAGATTGTCGAACACCGTCGGCCTCCCTTCCGGGTCGGCATGGGTCGTCATCAAGCCGCGCGGCTTGTGATAAAGAAAGAGCCGCGTGCGCTCACGCGGCGGCAACGGCTTGCCGTCCACGGTAACCGCGTCATTTTCTGTAACGTCCAGCGCCGGCGAATTGATCACGCGGCCGTTCACGGCGACGCGGCCCTGCGTCACCATCTCCTCGGCATCGCGGCGCGAAGCGAGCCCGGCACGCGCCAGCACCTTGGCGATACGTTCGCCGGATTTCTTGACCTTTGGCGGCCGTGCGGGCCGGCGTTCGTCTTCGCTGCGCTCGCGATAGGCGCCGCGGCCGCCGAAGGCCGGGCGCTTTGCAAAGATCTTGCTGTCGTCTTCATTTTCCCGGCGAGGACGATCGAAACCCCGGCCGCGCGGCTCGCTGCGAGGATGCTCCTGCCAATCGGTGCGGCCTTCGGGACGCCCAGGGTCGCCGGTGCGATCCCGGCGCGGGCGGTCGAATTTCGGACGGTCCTCGCGGGGACGATCGAACTTCGGACGCTCACGAAACGGACGATCGCCTTCAGGGCGATCTGCGCGCGGACGTGAAAACCGCGGGCGTTGATCACCAGCGCGATCCCTTGGGTCGCGCTGGCGATCCCCCTCGCGCGGCTTGTCGTAACGCGGCTTGTCGAATTTTGGACGATCGAAGTTCCGCGCGCCCTCGCGAGCCGGGCGCGCGTTGCGCTCGGCGCCATCCTCTCGCGTCTGCCACGGTTTGGCATCGCCACGGTCTCGGCCGAACTCCCTGGCGCGACCCTGACGATCGCCGAAATCCTTAGCCGGACCGCGGGAAAACTTCTTGTCGCCATCGAATTTTCGCTCGGGACGACCGGCGAACGGCCGATCGCCACGGGGACGGTCGCCGTCACGCGGCCGCGCATTGAACGGACGATCGCCACGCGGACGATCATTGTCTTTGCGGAAGCCCTCGCCGCGCGGCGTGTAGGGCCGCTTCTCGCGATCCTCTCGGGGCGTGTAAGGTTTCTTGTCGCCGAATTTCCTGTCCTGGAACCGCGCAGCCGGACGCGCGTCACGGTCGGGCCGGTCGCCGCGCGGTGTGTAGGGACGCTTGTCGCCGCCGCGGTCTTCGCGCGGCCGGAACGAACGCTTCTCGCCCTCCCCGCCTCGCGAAGGCCGGTCGCCATACGGCCGATCACTCCGAGGCCGCGGCGCATCGCGGTCTTCGCGGCGCGGCGGACGATCGTCGCGCTTTCCGGCATACGGACGGCGCTCGCCTTCCGTCTTGCCCGCAAAACCGCGCTTGGCGAATTTCTTGTCGGGCCCCCGAGCGACGCCCGAGCGGCCCTTGCCGCCCGATGGACGGTCGCGCCGGCCCCTGGAATTGTTGTCTTTATCGTTGTCGCGGGGCATGAAAGGTCTCGTTTCGGGTGCAGGTACAAATGACGATCATGCGCGCGTCTCTCGACGAGGCGCATTCTCACGCAAAAAACGGTATCCACTTTTGCTGAAGGCACATCCCATAGCAGAGTTCTCCCGGGGATACGAGGCATGACAGCCCCCTCTTTCATGGATTTGGCGTTGAAAGCGGCCGAAACGGCCGGAAAATCGGCCGAAGTGCCGATCGGATGCGTCATCGTGCTTAATAACGAGGTCATCGCGACGGCTGGAAACCGGACCCTGACCGATCGCGATCCGACGGCGCATGCCGAAATTCTCGCAATCCGGCAGGCCACTTCCGCGGTCGGCAGCGAGCGGCTGGTCGATTGCGACCTCTATGTCACCCTTGAACCCTGCACGATGTGCGCCGGCGCCATTTCGCTCGCGCGGATCAGGCGGCTTTATTACGGCGCCGCCGATCCCAAAGGCGGCGCGGTGGATTCCGGCGTCAGGTTCTTCGCATCGCCAACCTGCCACCACATCCCCGAAGTCTATTCGGCGGTGGGAGAAAAAGAAGCCGCAACGCTGTTGCGGGATTTTTTCAAGGCGCGGCGGTAGCCGCGCCCTGGCTGTCATCATCCGCGCAAGCGGATGATCCAGTATTCCAGAGACGACGACGCTCGAATCGAAAGGCCTCGGCGTACTGGATACCCCGCTTTCGCGGGGTATGACGAAGTAGCTGGGGCGGCACCTCGTTCAAACCGCCAGGAAAAATTCCCGCAACAGCCTCGCCGTCATGTCAGGATTTTCTTCCGTGAGGAAATGACCGGAATCGACCGGCAAGCCCGAAACATTGGTCGCCCAGTTCTTCCAGGTGTCGAGCGGCGTGGCCGCGGCGCGCGCGATGCCGGCGTCACCCCACAGCGCCAGCATCGGGATCGTGATCTTTTTTCCAGCGTCGCGATCGGCCTTGTCGATATCAAAATCGGCATAGGCGCCGGCGCGATAATCTTCGCACATCGCATGCACGCGCGAAGGATCGCGGAACGCCGCGAGATAATGTTGGAGCGCACGCGGATCGATCGCGTCGTGGTTTTTTGATTTCGTCTGGCTCGCCATTTTCTGCTTGAGAAAAAAATCCGGATTGACGCCGATCAATGTTTCCGGCAGCGGATAAGGCTGCGCCAGAAACGTCCAGTGATAGATCTTCAACGCATAAAGCCGGTCCATCCGCGCCCAATAATCGTAGGTCGGCAGGATATCGAGCACCGCGAGCCGCGACAGCCGCCCGGGGTGATCGAGCGCCAGACGGTAGGCGACGCGGCCGCCGCGATCATGGCCGGCGAGTGCGAAATGCACGTGGCCAAGTTGTTCCATCGCCTCGATGATGGTCTGCGCCATCGCGCGCTTGGTATAGGGCATGTGATCCTTGTCGCTTTCCGGCATATCCGACCAGCCATACCCCGGCAGATCGGCGATGATCAGCGTGAAGCGATCGGCAAGCTGCGGCGCCACGCGATGCCACATCACATGCGTCTCGGAAAAGCCGTGCAGCAACAGCAGCGGCGGGCCCTTGCCGCCGACACGGGCAAAGATGCGGCCGGATGTTGTGTTGATCCATTCAGAACCAAAACCCGGGAACAGGTCGGCCAGATCGGGCATCGTCGATCACTCCACGCTTGATCCATCGCAAGGCTATTTCAGCGCCTGCTCCTGCTCGACCGCCTGCCAGCCGATATCGCGGCGGCAGAAGCCTTCCGGCCATTTGATCCGGTCGATCGCGGCATAGGCCCGCTGCCGCGCCTCCACCACGGACTTGCCAGAGGCGCAGACATTGAGCACGCGGCCGCCATTGGCGAGAAGCGCGCCGTCTCTGGCGATCGTACCAGCCTGGAAGATTTCGACGCCCTCGATCTGCGCCGCCTCTTCCAGCCCCTCGATGCGGGTTCCCTTGGCGTAATCGCCGGGATAGCCCTTCGCGGCCATCACAACCGTCAACGCCGGCTCATCGAACCAGCGCAGATCGAAGTGCTTCAACTCGCCATCGCAGGAGGCCAATAGCGCCGGCACGATGTCGGACATCATCCGCAGCATCAGCACCTGACATTCGGGATCGCCGAAGCGAACGTTATATTCGAACAGTTTCGGTCCCTGCGCCGTCAGCATTACGCCCGCATAGAGCACGCCGCAAAACGGCGTGCCGCGCGCCTTCATGCCGGCCACCGTCGGCAGGATGATGTCGGCCATGATCTGGTCGTGAATGGCGGGTGTGACAAAGGGCGTCGGCGAATAGGCGCCCATGCCGCCGGTATTCGGTCCCTGATCGTGGTCGAACACCCGCTTGTGGTCCTGCGCGGAAGCGAGCGGAATCGCGGTCTCGCCGTCGCACAGCGCAAAGAAGCTGATCTCACGTCCTTCGAGATATTCCTCGATCACGACTTCAGTGCCCGCCGCACCGAAGGCGCCATCGAACATCATCGCGATCGCCGCTTCAGCTTCGGGAAGCGTCATGGCGACCACGACGCCCTTGCCCGCGGCGAGCCCGTCGGCCTTGACCACGATTGGCGCGCCATGGCGGCGCACATAGGTAAGCGCATCGGCCGCCTTGGCGAAACGGCCGTAAGCGCCGGTCGGAATATTGAACTCCGTACAGAGCGCCTTGGTAAAGCCCTTCGATCCCTCCAGCCGCGCCGCCTGCTTGCTCGGCCCGAACGCCTTGATGCCGGCAAGAGAGAGATCATCGACAATGCCGGCCGCAAGCGGCGTTTCGGGTCCGACCACGACCAGATCGACCTCCTCGCGCCGGCAAAACGCGATCACCGCCGCGTGGTCGGCGATATCAAGCGCGACGCATTCGGCTTCGCGGGCGATGCCGGCATTGCCGGGCGCGCACCAGAGTTTTGTCACCAGCGGTGAGGCCGCAATCTTCCACGCGAGAGCATGTTCGCGGCCGCCAGAGCCCAGCAAAAGTATCTTCATGAGAACGCCAATCAGAACCCGCGCAATTCCATTGTCGGTCGCATAAAACTCCCTCCCGCCGCAAGGGGGTCCTAGCTGCCTCCCCCGGATGCCGCGATGATCTGCTGGAGGGACGCAACGTGGCGGGCGAACGCGCCGCGACCGGTCGCGGTCGCCGTGACGGTCGTCTGCGGCTTCTTGCCGACGAAGGCCTTTTCGACCCCGACATAGCCGGATTTGGCCAGCGTTTCGATATGGGCCCCGAGATTGCCGTCGGTCGCACCGGTCATTTTTTTCAGGCGGGAAAACTCAAGCCCTTCGCCCGCCGGCAGCGCGTTCAACGCTGCCATGATCCGTAAACGCAGCGGCTGGTGAATGATGTCATCGAGCTCGGCCATGGATCAGATCCTGCGCATCCAGAGGCCAGAGAGGATCAATCCGCCGCCATTGACGGCGGCCATCCACAGAAGAAAGGCGCCGCCTTCGACGAAGAAATAGCCGATCAGCGTCAGCACGATGATACCAAGACCAATGGCCATGAACGCGCGGCCAAACCAAAGCCCGGCGATGCAGTAAAACAGCATGAAATAGATCGGCCAGAACGCGCCGAGTTCACGCGGGCCGTAATGGCCGAGTACGCCGCAACACAGGATGCCGAAAGCGTAGATCAGCACGAAGGCGGCAAGCATCCTGAAGTCGAACGCCCGAACGCCGGCCGGCCGGCCGCCCATGGTCGCGAGCGCCGCAACACTCGCGACGGTCAGCACATTGACGGTAATCCAAATATAGGCGCTGTGGCGCGGCGAGACATAGTTCGCGACATTACCCGCCAGCACCAGGACCCCCGCTGCAATCATGATCTGGCTTGCGATGTCGTAAATCCGCGACTGACGGACGCGCTGAACGATCTGCTCGATATCGTTCAGCGCCTGCGCGGCTTCTTTCGGACCGATGGAGGTCATGATCCGATCCGTGCGTTGGCAACGTCGTCGGCGACCGCCGCGACCCCTTGGGCGTTACCGACAATGCCCATGTGATCGACGCCGTCAATCAGCTTGACCTGGACCGACGGTGCGACCGCATGCACGGCATCTGCATATTTGTCGGCCAGCATCAACTCATCGCTGGCGCCGGCAATCAGCGTCATCGGATGGTGCGCCGCGGCGAGATCGGCCTGATAACCGCGGGTCGCGAAATTACGCATCAATCGGAACGAGTAGGTCGGGTTCAGGATTTTGGCCGAATTTGCCGGCACAGCAAAGGCGAGCGTCGGCAGCGATTCACAACAATCGATACCGAGCCTGCGCAGGGCCATCAGCCCGAAGAAGCGTGGAATGTCGGCGTTGGCCCAGCCGCCGGAAGCCGGACGGTTGGTCGGGGCGTCATAACCGAGATAGGGCGCGAGCAGCACGGTGCGCGCAAACAGGTCCTGAATCGGCGAGCTCGCAATCCGCAGCGCAAAGCCGCCGCCCGAGGAGTGCCCCAGAAGTGTCAGAGGATCGGTCGGGGACGTCTTGCGCACCAGCGCAACGAGATCGGCCATGTCGTTTTCGAGTTGACCGATGAATCCGATATCGCCGCGGCTGCCGGAGCCGCCATGGCCGCGAATATCGGGGGCGTAGGTCTCGACCCCGCGCGCGGCGAGCGCGTCCGCCAGCGCGTGCACCGCGACGCTCGATCCTGAAGAGCCGTGCACGAGAATGGCGATCTTGCCGGTCGAAGGCCCGCGCGCCGGATAATGCCGGTAGGCGAGTTCAGTACCGTCGCGGGCCGAAAAGCGCGACAGCGGCGGCATCGAGCTGCGATCGACCGCACGCGCGGACTGCGAGATCGAGGTTAGTTCGGGCAGGCCCTGTAGCGGCGTCGCGATCATCGCCACCAGCGCCAGCGCGGCAAACCCGACGAGGGCGAAACTCCAGCCCAAGACTTTCAGCGGAAATCGGACGATCCATTTCGACATGATCCTGCTCCTGAGGTCTTCATCTATAGAGAACTCTATATTACAGAGTTATCTATCGTGCAAGCTTGAAATTGGCGATCGGGGGAGAAATTCCCTAATTTGGGATGGTCCCCCGCCCCCGAATCGATTGATTGAAATGGCCGCGACCGAAGCGCTGATCAATGCACCCGAATTCACGGTAACCGAGCTGTCGTCCGCGCTGCGGCGGACGGTGGAAGACGCCTATGGCCATGTCCGGGTCCGTGGGGAGATCACCGGCTTTCGCGGGCCGCATTCCTCCGGCCATTGCTATTTCGCGCTGAAGGACGACAGCGCCAAGATCGAGGCGGTGATCTGGAAATTCGCGCATGCACGGATGCGCTTCAAGCCGCAGGAAGGGCTTGAGGTCATCGCCACCGGCAAGCTCACGACCTACCCCGGCTCGTCGAAATACCAGATCGTCATCGAATTGCTCGAGCCTGCCGGCATCGGCGCGTTGATGGCGCTGATGGAAGAGCGCAAGAAGAAGCTTGCCGCCGAAGGATTGTTCGACGAGGCGCGCAAGCAGTTATTGCCGTGGCTGCCGGAAGTGATCGGCGTGGTCACTTCACCGACCGGCGCCGTGATTCGCGATATCCTGCACCGGCTCGAAGACCGCTTTCCCCGACGGGTGCTGGTGTGGCCGGTGCGCGTGCAGGGCGAAGGTTCGGCCGAACAGGTCGCAAACGCCATCCGCGGCTTCAACGCTCTGCCGGAAGGCGGCCGGATTCCGCGGCCCGATCTTCTGATCGTGGCGCGCGGTGGCGGTTCGCTGGAAGATCTCTGGTCGTTCAATGAGGAGATTGTGGTCCGCGCCGCTGCTGAAAGCATGATTCCGCTGATTTCGGCGGTCGGCCACGAGACCGACATCACGCTGATCGACTTTGCCGCCGACAAGCGCGCGCCGACGCCGACGGCGGCGGCCGAAATGGCGGTGCCGGTGCGCAGCGAACTGATGGTCGAGGTCGCCTCGCTGGCGCGGCGCACGATGCTGTGCTGGCAACGTAGCCAGGAGATGCGCCGCAACGAGTTGCGCGCCGCCGCTCGCGCACTGCCGGGCTTGAGCGAGCTTCTGGCGATTCCGCGGCAACGGCTGGACGGCGCCGCCTTTGCGCTACCCCGCAGCCTGAAGGCCAACACGCATGCGCATTTCCGGCACTTTGCCGGCGTCAGCGCGCGGCTGACGATGCGGGTGCTGCGCGGCCAGCTCGCGCAAGCCCGGCAGCGCCTCACCGTATCCGGCGAACGGATGTCGCATTCGGCAAAAAGCCTGCTGCGTAACCGCAGCGATCGCTTCACGGGCCTGGCGACCCGGTTGAAGGCTTCAAGGCTTTCCAACGCGCAAGCACAGCGCCAGGCGATCGCGCGCGACCGCGAACGCACGCTGCGATTGGCCGAACGCGCCCGCCGCGCCTTTGCGACCTCGACGCAACGGCTTTCGGCGCGCGTTGCCCATAGCGGGCAATTGCTGAACGCCTTGTCCTATCGCGGCGTGCTGGCGCGCGGCTTTGCTCTGGTGCGCGATGAGGCCGGCCATCCCTTGCATGCCAGGGCCGACATCGGACCAGGGGCGCGCATGAGCATCGAATTTTCCGATGGGCACGTCGGCGTTACCGCCGATAGCGACGAACTGACGGCATCGCCGAAGCCTGCCGCAAGCGAGCTCAAGCCAGCCGCGCCGCCCAAGCGCGCGACGAAGCTCGTCGATCAGGGAAGCCTGTTCTAGTGGTCCGATTCTAACACTTGCACTCCGGTGTGGCAGGCACTTCTGCAAATGTTAGAATCAAAGGACCACCAGCAAATATAGGTTTCTAGTGGAGTTTTAGATTTGACATTCGCCTTGCGAATCCGCGGCTACGGGGTCGCGATTGTCAAATCTACTCCACTAGCTTGTAAGGCCGGTTGATTATCGCGCCAGCCACTCCGCGACGCGCTTTTGCGAATCGGCGCGCGCTTCCGCATCGGTGCCGACATGGCCTTTTTCGGGGTCGGCCGCGTCGGGATTGGGCCCGATCGCCTGAACGGGCAAATTGGCGCGATCAAAATCGTGGTAGGCGCTGGGATAGACCACGATCCGCGTCAGCGCGCTGCGGCCATGAGCGCCCTCCACCATCTGACGGCAGGCCGGCGGTGAACTGACGTCATCCTTGGCGCCGATCAGAACCAGGATTGGAACGCGGGCGCTCCAGCCTAGCCCCAGTGACAGACGGCAGTCGGGGTAGAACGCGACGGCCGAGCGGAAATCATGCTCCGCATGATGCAGCGATAGTTGCGGGCGGACCGCCCACAATACCGCGCTGGCGCCGTTGGCCCAACCCAACAGGCTGATGCGATTCTGAGCCACCCAGGGCTGCTGCATCAGCCATTGCCGTGCCACCAGGATATCGGTGACACGCTCGCGGCGGGCGGTGATCCTGCGCTCCTTGACACGGCATTGCGGGCCGAGTTCGCGCGAACCGTAGCTATCCGGAAACAAAACCGCCTTGCCGTCCTTGAGCAGTTCTTCAGCCCAGTCCCGATAGCGAACCTGAACCGGTTCGGAATGGCCGGACAGCCCGCCGCATCCATGCAGCGCGATCACGACCGGAAACGGGCCATTGCCTTCCGGCTTGAAAAGCTGCGCGTGAAGTACGGCGGTCCCGGAAGGAATCTCGACAGCTTGCGGCACGGGCAACGGCGCAGCCTCCGCTGGCAATGCCACGGCGAGGAAAGCGAGTGCGACGATAGCAAATGGAAAACGCATGGCTTTGCCGGATCGGGACGGTGCTGGTGTGGCGGTTCGGAAGTCCGCATCATTGCTGCCGCGAGTTCGCCATGCGGACACAGCAAAAGGCTAACATGCGCCAAGCGGCAAATTCATCACAAATCGGTGGGTTTGACGGCGGACACTCCACCCTATTTATGGTAATAAAGGAAACAGATGGAAACTTTCGGAGAGCTTGCAAGTGTTGAATAAATCCGGTCCACCCGGCCACGGCGAAGCGCAGTTACAATATCTCGACGGCGACTTTCGTGTGGTCTCGCCGGGAACCTATGTACGGTGCGCGGTGACCGACGCGCGGATACCGCTGGACGAATTGAAATACTGGAGCGTCGATTTGCAGGAAGCCTACGCACAGCCTGTCGCCGTGCTGCAGCGGCATTTTCCCGCGGCGCTGAAACGCCAAGACTGAAACGCCAAGACTGAAACGCTAAGGCTGAAACGCCAAGCGATCAGCCTTTCCGGAATTTTGGGTCCCGCGCCCGAAATAGCCGGTCGGATACAAACCGGCGCAGCTTGATCGCGCTGTCGAATTCAAGTTTCACTGGAAATGCTGCGATACCTTGCGCCCATGGCGGCAGTTCTCCGCCGATGCCAAGCCGCGCCAGATCCTTTTCCGTCGTCACCAGCTTCAGTGCATCGCGCCTGGCTTCCTCGACCAGCGCTTCGACTTCGGCTTGCGTAAACGGATGATGATCGGCAAAGGCGCGTTGGCTTGCGACCTCGACACCGTTGCTTCGCAGCGTCCGAAAAAAGCGCTCGGGATCGCCGATGCCGGCAAATGCCAGGACGCGCTGGCCGCGCAGTGACGACAGCGCGGTGTCGTCGGCCTTCAACTGCGCTGTCAGGACCGGCTTATCCTGCGCCACTATGCTGACGGCGACGGCCTCAGCCGCGCTGCCCTCGCCGACCACGATCAACGCATCGGTGCGATCAATCTGCGGCGGCAACGGTGCGCGCAACGGCCCTGCGGGAAAAATCCTGGCATTGCCAAGTCCGCGATGCGCGTCGATCACGATCAGCGACGCATCCTTGGCGATCGCCGGATTCTGAAAACCATCGTCCATCACGATCACGGTGGCGCCTTGCGACTTGGCCAATGCCAGCCCATCGAGGCGCTCGCGGGCGACCGCGACCGGAACTGTCCGCGCCAGCATCAGCGGTTCGTCACCGACGTCGGCCGCAACGTGACGGTCGGGTTCGACCATGACGGGCCCATGCAGCCGTCCGCCAT
Organism: uncultured Alphaproteobacteria bacterium; assembly: GCA_963770515.1. Taxonomy (GTDB): domain Bacteria; phylum Pseudomonadota; class Alphaproteobacteria; order Rhizobiales; family Xanthobacteraceae; genus Bradyrhizobium. The sequence continues at coordinate 67,324 of CAVYPW010000008.1, read as the reverse complement.
AGCCGCGGCTCAGCACGACCGGTGTCTCGCCAAGATCGCGCAGCAGCTTCACCAGCGCCAGCACGGTCGGCGTCTTGCCGGCGCCGCCGACGTGATAGTTGCCGACGCAGAATACGGGAATGCCGGCGTCAAAACCTTTGCGCTGCAATCGGTGGGCAGCGACCGCGCCGTAAATCGCGGCGAGCGGCGACAACAACAGCGACATCCACGATGATGGCCGGTACCAAAAGGCCGGCTCATGCATCCGCCGCTCCCATTTCGAGGCGAAGCTGCAAAAGATAAGGCTCGAGCGCCGCAAGCGTCCGGTCGAGAGCGCCGCCCAACTGCGAGACCACGCGCTCGGCGGCGGCGAGCACAGTGTTGCGCGCGGCGGGGTCCGCAAGCCATTGACCGAGTTGCTTCACCAGCGCTTCGCGCGTTTCCACGAGCCTGGCGCCGCCGGCACCGTCGAGCGCCTCGTAGACATCGGCAAAATTGAAGACGTGAGGCCCGTGAACGATCGATGCGCCGAGCTTGATGGCCTCGATCGGGTTCTGTCCGCCGTGCTGGACCAGCGATCCACCCATGAAGACGACCGGCGAGAGCCGGTAGAACAGTCCCATTTCGCCCATGGTGTCGGCGACGTAGATGTCGGTGGTGGCGGTCGGCAGTTCCTCACGCGAGCGCAGGCTGGCGTGCAGGCCGGCGGCGTCGATCATCCGCGCGATCGCTTCGCCGCGGCCGGGATGTCGCGGCACGATCACCGTCAGCAGCGACGGGAAAAGCCCGGCCAGCGTGCGGTGCGCATCGAGCAAAATCTCATCTTCCCCCGGATGCGTCGATGCCGCCACGATGATGGGGCGGCCGCGCGTCACCGACATCAACCGCTCCAGTTTGGTGAAGTCGGCGGGAGGCGCCGGAACATCGAGCTTCAGATTGCCGGTAACGACGACGTTGCGGCTGCCGAGCATGGTAAAGCGTTCCGCATCGACGCGGGACTGCGCCAGGCAAACCTCGAACTGGCCAAGCAATGCCGAAATCGTGCCGCTCACCCGCCGCCAGCGCGGAAACGAACGATGCGACATCCGCCCGTTGATCAGCACCATCGGCAAGCGCCTGGCCGCGCTCGAAAGAATGAGATTCGGCCACAAGTCGGATTCGATGAACAGCGCCAGGCTGGGCCGCCAGTGATCGAGAAAACGCGCGACATAGCGCGGCGAATCGTAAGGGACGTATTGATGAATGATGTCAGGCGGAAAACGCTTGGCGACGATCGCCGCCGACGTGACCGTGCCGGAGGTGAGCAGGATCCGGATATTGAGCGCGCGCAGCTTCTCGATCAGCGCTGCGGCCGCCAGCACCTCGCCGACGCTCGCACCGTGAATCCAGACCAGCGGCCCGTGCGGCCGGACATCCTCGCTCATGCCGCGCCGTTCGCCGACGCGCGCGGGATCTTCCTTGCCCTGCTTCAACCGCCGCTTGATCAGCGCCGGCGCAAGCGGCACAGCCACCGAGGACAGCCGCCGGTAGACGCGCAGCGTCATCGGCAAGGCGCTAGCCATGATCTGTCACCTGCGGACGGCCGAGCCTTGCGTAAACACGACTGGTCGCCTCGTTCAGGGTCCCTTCCAGGCGCGCGCGCAGTTCTTCCATGACCTCGGGGCTGGCGTCGGGTGGAACCGTGATCATTTCGCCCCCCACCAGTGCCCCTCGCCCGAACGGTAGATTGATCGTGGTTCGATCCCAGTTTTTCAGACGCCAGTAGCGGCTGGTCGCCATGGCAAACGGCATGATCGTCCGTCCGGACTCACGCGCCAGCATGATGACGCCGAGCCCCGCTATCCGCGAGCGTTTCGGCACATCGGCGGTCAGCGCAACATTATACCCCTGTTCGAGCGCTCGTACCATCTCCTTGAACGCCCCGACACCGCCCTTGCGGTGAAACGCCGAGCCGTGGTCGCCGGAGCCTCTGATGGTGCCGATGCCGAGCCGTTCGGCGGCGATGGCGTTGAATTCTCCGTCGCGATGCCGCGAAATCAGCACCTTGGCGCGATGCATTTCCTTGGTTTTGATGAACGGCGTGAGGAAATGCTGACCGTGCCAGAACACAAAGATCGCCGGCGTCAACGGCTCGACGATTTCATACACATCGGGCGGATCAAAACTGAATTGATTGGTCCGCCAAACCAGCCGCAGGAATTCGGCCGTCAGAAAACCCACAGCGCGCTGAAACCAACTGCTGCGCAGCACATCGCGAATCAGTTTTTTCAATGGTCAGGCTTCGCGTCTTGATCAGGGTCGAGCAGCCGGTGAAGGTGAACGATGAAATACCTCATCTGGGCATTGTCCACCGTCTGCTGCGCCTTTGCTCTCCAGGCCGTGTGGGCGCTCGCGTAATTGGGGTACAGGCCGACGATTTCGACCTGCGAAAGGTCCTTGAACGTGTTGTGCTCGAGATCCTTCAGTTCGCCACCAAGGACAAGGTGCAGCAACTGCTGCGGGGCACTATCTGGCATGGTCTTTCTTCCTAAAGCTGTGCCCGTTGCGCAAGTCTTTCGAGAAACATCGGGACATGTTTACGGCAAGGGACAGCTTCGAAATTGCTCGACAATACTTGCATGACGATCGCGCCCCGCAGCCACCAAAACCCCGTGCGTCACCTCGCGGCGATTATACAGGATGGTGTCCCCCGACAACGCAGTCATGCTACCATTCGCTTCCTGCACGATCAAATTGGCCGCGGCAAGGTCCCAGTCGCGGCTTTGACCGCCCGCAAAAGCGGCATCCAGCCTGCCCTCGGCGACCCGGCACAAGCGAAGCGCCAGCGAGCCGATGCGCGGATGAAGCGAAATCTCACCACCCGAGCGACTAAGCCGCTCGACCAATGGTTTCGGGCCCGCGATGCGCGGAAAATCGAGCGCGGTGCCGGATGTCGCCTGGATTGCGGTGTCGTTGAGCCGCGATCCCCGTCCAAGCTCTGCAAAAAAGAATTCACCGCTCACGGGCGCAAATACCGCCCCCATCACCGGCAGCGCATCGGCCACCAGCGCGACACTGACGCACCAGTCTTCGCGGCCGGCGAGGTAAGCACGGGTGCCATCGATCGGATCGACAATCCACACCAGGTTTTTGCCAAGGCGGGTTTCGTCGTCGGCACTTTCCTCCGACAGCCAGCCATATTCCGGTGTAGCGGACCGCAGCCTGTCGGCAATCAGATCGTTGACCGCGATGTCGGCTTCCGACACCGGCGATGACGCGCCCTTGATCCAGTTCTTCAGTTCGGTCCGGAACAGCGAGAGCGCCAGCCGACCTGCCTCCCGCACCGTATCGGTCAGAAGCGCGGCGTCGCGCGCAAAATTCCCCGGATGCTTGGTTTTCCCGGCATCACCGTCCGCCAAGCGTCAATCCCTCGATCCGCAGCGTCGGTGCGTTGACGCCATAGCGAAATGAAAGATCGTTGGCCGGCACCAGCGATTTGAAAATGTCGAGCAGATGACCTGCGATCGTCACCTCGCTCACGGGATAGGTGATCTCGCCGTTTTCGATCCAGAAGCCCGATGCTCCGCGGCTGTAGTCACCGGTCACGCCGTTGACGCCCGATCCGATCAAATCGGTGACATAAAAACCCTGACGAATATCGGAAACGAGTTCGGTGGGCGTCGGCTCGCCCGCCTCCAGATGCAGGTTATACGATCCCGGCGACGGCGAGGACGATACGCCGCGATGGGCGTGGCCCGTGGTCGTGAGCTTGAGTTCGCGCGCAGTCGCACAATCCAGAAGCCAGGTGGTCAGAACGCCCTGATCGATCAGCGCGATTTTCCTGACGCGAACGCCCTCGGCATCGAACGGCTGCGAGCGCAAGCCGCGGCGGCGCAAGGGATCATCGATGATGCGGATATTGCTGGCGAACAGTTGTTGGCCTAAGCGATCCTTGAGAAAACTGGTCTTGCGCGCGATCGACGCGCCGTTGATCGCGCCGACCAGGTGACCGACCAGCGAGCCGGAAACGCGCGGATCGAATATGATCGGCACCTTGCAGGTTTCGACCTTGCGCGGATTGGCGCGGGCGACCGTGCGCTCGCCGGCGCTGCGGCCGACGTTTTCGGGTGAGACGAGATCAGCGGCATGCGGCGCGGCCGTGAAGTCATAGTCGCGCTCCATCGAGGTGCCCTCGCCGGAAATCGCGGTTGCCGAGATGCTCTGGCTCGAACGCAAGTAGGCGCCGTGAAAGCCGGTGCTGGTCACGAGCACCATGCCGCCAATTCCGGTCGATGCCGACGCGCCTCCCGATTTGGCGACGCCCCTCACCGCCAACGCGGCGGCCTCGGCTTCACAAGCGCGGCGTTCGAGTTCGACGGTCGTCGGAACATGGGGGTCGAGCAGATCGAGATCAACGAACTCGCGCGTCAGCAACGAGGGATCGGCAAGGCCGACATAGTCATCATCCGGCGCCACGCGGGCCATCGCGACCGCGCGCTCGGCGAGCCGCGCCACACCGTCGCCGCCGACATCGTTGGTCGAGACCACCGCCTGGCGCTTGCCCACGAGCACGCGCAGGCCGACGTCATCGCCTTCCGAGCGCTCGGATTCCTCGACGCGGCCGTCGCGCACTTCGACCCCTTGCGAAATGCCGCGCACGGCGACCGCATCAGCTGCATCCGCGCCGGCGCGCCTGGCGGCCTCGACCAGGCGCTGCGCCAGCGTCGTGAGCGCCGATTGATCGAACAGCTTGGCGGTGGCGGCGTCAGCCGAAAGCGAGGGTGCAGTTGATGGTGAAGAGATCACGAACAAATCCCGCAGATTCATGGAAGGGGCGGCGGGCTTTCGACAGGGAGACGAAAGCAAATCACGAACTTGATGAAATGTGCCTGATTCACTTGGAATTCAAGCACTTTTACGCCGCCAAAGCAGAAGAATTTCGGCAATCCTGCAAGGTCTCGTCAATCATGTCGGCCAAGGTGTTGTCAATCATGCCGATTGAAGGAAGGCCGGTGACGACGGATTAACCAGCCTTTTTAAGCCAATCCGCAACGCCCTCTGGCATGCTCTCACCCAACGACCGGGAATACCCGGCGGGGAGAAAAAGCCGTGAGGCGTCAAACAGCAACAAGCGGGATCAATCCCGCCGGGTCGAGCCGCGCATTGCGGCTCGACCCTCTCTCTCTTCCAGTGAGTTTCGATGCGCACGATGTCCGCGCCGACAACGGCGTGCGTCGTGTCGAGCTGCATCGCGAGCGTGTCGTGCTCCGGCGTGCCGTCCAGGGCATGCGGATGGCCATCAATCTTCGCGTCAGCGATTTTCGCGGCATCGCGCTTTGCGGAATCGACGACGCCCAGATGCTGGTGCTGCTGCATCGCGATCCGTCTTTAAGTATTCCGCTTTGCGTGAGTTCCGACCGCAACGAGATCGCGGCGGCCTGGCAAACCTGGAGCGATATCTTCGCGCTCCCGCAACTGCCCGAGGAAGCGACCTGTGAGCCGGCGCCACGGCGGCGGCGGCGCAACGCGATCCGGGCGCGGCGTCCGAAATTCTTGGTACGGCGCCGCAGCGGCGGTCCGCTCGATGTCGCCAACGTGCATCGCGACGAGCGCGAGATCATCGCCAGGAATTAGGCGGCACGAACCAGCGCATCCACAAGCAGCCCAGCAAACAGCAACAGCCCGGCGTCGCGGTTGGATCTGAAGACGCGCAGGCACAGCGCCGGATCATCGATTCTCAGACGCGCCACCTGCCAGCCGAGATGGACGGCAAACGCGGCCAACCCGATCCACGCGGAAACACCCGTACCTGACACCGCCAGCGCCGCTCCGATCAGGATCACCGCCAGGCTGTAGAACACGATCAGCGCCCGATGCGTCTGCGCCCCGAACAGACGCGCGGTTGATTTGACGCCGATCAGCGCATCATCCTCGGTGTCCTGATGGGCATAGATGGTGTCATACCCGATCACCCAGGCGATCGAACCGGCATAGAGAAGAAGCGCCGGTAGCCCGAGCCGTCCAAGGATGACGGCAAACCCCATCAAAGCGCCCCACGAGAAGGCGAGCCCCAGCACGACCTGCGGCCACCAGGTGATGCGTTTCATGAACGGATACACCGCGACGATCGCCAATGAGGCGATGCCGGTTGCGATCGCAAAGCGGTTGAACTGCAGCAACACAGCCAGCCCGATCAGGGCCTGCACCACCAGAAACGCTAGCGCCTGCCGCACGCCGACCTGTCCTGCCGGAATCGGGCGCGAACGTGTCCGTTCGACCTTGGCGTCGAGATCGCGATCGGTGATGTCGTTCCAGGTGCAGCCGGCGCCGCGCATGACAAAGGCGCCGACCAGGAACAAGGCAAGGATGAGCGGCAACCGGCTGACGTCGCGGGCCAAGGCTGCGGCGAGCGCGACCGACCACCAGCACGGCAGCAACAACAGCCAGGAACCGATTGGACGATCGAGGCGGGCAAGCTGCAGATAGGGTCGCGACCACAATGGCGCGTGCGTATCGACCCAGTTGCCGGTCGCATCGGCGACCCGTGCCAATGCGCCGGATTTGATATTCGCTTCCGTGTTGCCGCTCGTTCCCATCGCGAATGTCAGAGCCAAAGGAACGCGAGGGCCTCGGTCATACGACCCCGGCGCTTGCTTTCGAAGCTTCGATCAGGCCTGCAACACGCGTCATCGCGTCAGCGCGTTGCCGCTCAGCGTATCGAAGGTGTTGCCGCTCTTCTTCGCGACCGTGGCTTCCGGCAGTGCCGCCGCGGAACCCAGCACTTCGCTCAGGCTCGGACCGGCCGGGGCAGACTGCTGCCTTTGCATCTGTGCCGCCGCGCCACAAACCCTGGTCCGCATCGCCTCGGTGCTCGCATGGCCTTTCTTGAGCTGCTCGCTGATTTGCGGCGGGATTCCGCACCGTGCCGCATTGGTCTCGACATATTTGACCATCTTGGTCTCGGCCTGGAGGAAATTGCCGATCAGCTTGCAGGCTTCGTCAGGGCCTGCATGATGCTCGCCGGCCACCTTCAGAACCTGACCACGCTTTTCCGCCTCCTGGCGCAGGGGCAAGAAGTCCTTCATGCACTCGTCAGGCGGGCCGCCTTGCGTCGGAGGCGCCGCGAAGGGCGAAGCGCCGGCGCCCGGAAAGGATGCAGGTGCCGGCGCATTGCCGAAGGCGGACGACGCCGCAGGGGGGGCACCAAAAGCGCTCGAAGGCGCAGCCCCGTTAACGGGCGGAAAAGCCGGATCGTTCACGGTCCCGGCCTTGCCGGGCAGCGGCGCGGGAAACGCACCTTGCGCCAAAACCTGCCCCGCATTGAATGTCACAACGGCGACCACAAATGGCGCGATCAACTGGCGGATCATCAAAGCTGTTCCTTCAGGCCTGCAAGCTTCTTCCCGATAGGAGAGCGACTCCGGTTCGGTATTTTACGATTGCTGCAAACGGTTAACAACCCGTGGAATAGGGCAAGAGCGCGGCGCGACGTCGCCCCTGGGTGGCAATAATCGCGCAATTTCTTATCCTTTTGGGCTAAAACGCCCGCGGATTGGACCCTGAGCCATAATGCCCTCGCATGACTTCCGTAAACCCCGGCTGTTCGTGGATACCGCCCTCGAAAGCGGCGTGACGGTGGCGCTTGAGCGCGACCAGAGCAACTATCTTGGCAATGTGCTGAGACTTAAGGCCAGCGACAGCATCCTCGTATTCAACGGGCGCGACGGCGAGTGGCTGGCCTCGATCACAGGGCGCAAGCGGCCGGATGGTCTGGAAATCGAGAGCAGGACCCGGCCGCAAGACCGCCTGCCGGAACTTGCTTATGTCTTCGCCCCGCTCAAGCACGCCCGGCTCGATTACATGGTGCAAAAAGCCGTCGAGATGGGGGCTTCCTCGCTGCAACCGGTCCTGACGCGTTTTACCCAGGTCACGCGCGTGAACAGCGAACGGATGCGCGCCAATGTCATCGAGGCAGCCGAACAATGCGGCATTCTCGGCATCGCCGAGGTCGCAGAACCCGTCACCTTCGATCGCTTCCTGGGTCATCGCAAGCCGGAACGCCTGCTCGTTTTTTGCGATGAGGCCGCCGATGTCGCCAATCCATTGAGCGTGCTCCAGGGCGACAAACCCACTGGGGGAATCGACGTCCTGATCGGGCCCGAAGGCGGGTTTGCTGAGGAGGAGCGCGCTGTTCTGCTGCGTCAGCCGAATACCTTACGGATTTCTCTCGGACCGCGTATCCTGCGGGCCGATACCGCAGGCGTCGCGGCGCTGGCGTTGGTCCAGGCGGTCCTCGGCGATTGGACCGTGCACCCGGCAGCCCGTTAAGACGAACCGCTTGTTAAGCGACTTGATATTAAGCGATTTGGCATATTAAGCGACTTGGCCGATTAAGCGACTTGGCCGATCCCGGTCGAAACCGCATCTCGGCCATGCTAAAGGGCTGCGGCCCGTACCCGCGGTCCAATCGAGGCCGCGAACAGACCGATAAAAAATCAAATCAGGTCAAAGGCTTAAGAATATTACGTGCACTGGACCCGTTTTCGGGGGATTTGGACTGCAAGATGACCGCAACCGCGCCCCGTCGTGCGACCGGGTCCGCCGCATGGGCGGATACGCTGCTATTGTCATTTGCCCAAGCCGGCTACGCCCTGGCCGAGCCCCCCGTCTTGCAACCGGCCGAGCCTTTTCTTGACCTCTCCGGCGAGGACATCCGAAAGAGCCTGTACCTGACGACGGATGCAGCCGGCGAAGAACTTTGCCTTCGCCCCGATCTGACCATTCCGGTGGCGCGCGAATATCTGGCGTCCGGCCAGGCCGGACGGCCCGCCGGCTTTAGCTATCTCGGCCCGGTATTTCGTTATCGCGGCGTTGCGCCGAGCGAGTTCCTGCAAGCCGGCGTCGAGTTGTTCGGCCGGCTCGATCGGCCGGCGGCGGATGCGGAAATGCTGGCCCTGGCGCTCGAGGCCACGCGCGCCTTCGGCGTCAACGACGTCGAAATCCGCACCGGCGACGTCGCCCTTTTCACCGCCCTGATCGATGCCCTCGGTCTTTATCCGGTGTGGCGCCGGCGGCTGATGAAGGACTTCAACCGCAAGATCAGCCTCGAACAGGATATCGAACAGCTCACGGTCACGAGCGCTGCGACCCGCAATGAATATGAAGGGGTGCTGGCCGCCCTTGCCGGCTCCGACCGCAAGGCGGCGCTCGCGCTCGTCACCGACCTGATGTCGATCGCCGGCGCCAGCAATGTCGGCGGCCGCACGGTCGCGGAGATCGCCGACCGCTTTCTCGAACAGTCGACCTTGAAGGCAGGCGCGCTGCCGCGCGACGCGCTTGCCGTCATCAGGCGTTTTTTGGCCATCGCGGGCGATCCGCGCGATGCCATCGCGCAATTGCGCTTGCTGGCGTCAGACGCCAAGCTCGACATCACGGCCGCCATCGATGCGCTTGAAAGCCGGGTCGGCTTTATGGCGGCGCGCGGCATCAATACCGCGCTCACGCGTTTCTCGACCGCCTTCGGGCGCGGTCTTGATTACTACACCGGCTTCGAGTTCGAACTGCACGCCAGGGGCAACGGCGTCGAGCCTTTGGTCGCCGGCGGCCGCTATGACGGCCTCTTGACGCAACTGGGCTCGGTGACTGCGATTCCCGCGGTCGGATTTTCCGTGTGGGTCGAGGCGCTCGCACGAATTGGCCAGCCTGCACCATCCGGGAGGCCCTCGTGACCACGCCCTTCGTTCTCGCCGTTCCTTCAAAGGGACGCTTGCAGGAGAATGCTGAAGCTTTCTTCACGCATGCCGGACTTGCATTGGCGAAGCCGCGCGGCGCCCGCGAATATCGCGGCACCATTACCGGGCTCGATAATGTGGAGATAGCCTATCTCTCGGCGGGCGAAATTGCCTCGCAGCTGGCGCGCGGCGCGGTACACATGGGCGTCACCGGCGAGGACCTCGTGCGCGAAAGCATCGTCGATGCCGACAAGCGCGTGCTCCTGATCGACAGTCTCGGCTTTGGCAGCGCCAATGTCGTGGTCGCGGTGCCGCAGGCCTGGATCGATGTGCGGACCATGGCCGATCTCGACGACGTCACATCGGGCTTTCGCGAGCAGCATAACCGGCGGATGCGCGTGGCGACCAAATACATCAACCTCACGCGCAGCTTCTTCGCCGCCCACGGCATCGTCGACTATCGCATCGTCGAAAGCGCCGGCGCGACCGAAGGCGCTCCCGCCGTCGGCACCGCCGAGATGATCGTCGATATCACCACGACCGGCGCAACCCTTGCCGCCAATGGCCTGAAGGTGCTCGATGACGGCGTGATCCTGCGCAGCCAGGCCAACCTTGTCGCCTCGCGCGAGGCCGACTGGTCGAGCGAGGCGCGGGAAGCCGCGCGCGTGATCCTCGACCATATCGCGGCCCGTGCGCGCGCCAGCAAATATCGGGAGGTCCGCACCCGCTTCACCGGCTGCAACGCCACCCTGCTCGCCGAGGCGGCGCAGCGCTTCGGCGTGGTATCGCCATTCGGCGGCCCAACATCTTCCGGAATGGTGACGCTGCACTGCCCGCCGGCCCAGCTCTATGCGCTTGGAAGCTTTTTGCGCGACCACGGCGCTGAGACGGTTTCGGTGGCTTCGCTGGACTATGTGCTGGACCGCGAAAATCCGCTGTTTGCCCGGCTTCAGGCATTCCTCGGCCAATAGGCAAAATGGCAACCACCCGCCGCCCGTGGCGACAATTCACCGCGATTGCCATATGTTGCACCGGAACGCCTTTTTGAGCGAAGTTGAAGTGGTTCGTTTTGAGACTGGAACCTAACCGATGATGCTGGGTACGGACGTATCGAGCTTGTCAACGACCGCAGTGACCGCTGCGGCGCAGGGGCTATCGATCGTGGTGCCGCTGTATAACGAAGCGGCCGGCCTGTCGTCGCTGCACCAGCGGCTGTGCGATCTTGCAAAAGCGCTCAACGACCGGCATCGGCTGGCCTGCGAAGTCGTCTATGTCGATGATGGCAGTTCCGACACCACGCTGTCGATCGCGCGCGGGCTAAAGCCCGATGGTATCGACGTTCAGGTCGTTTCGCTGTCGCGCAACTTCGGCAAGGAAGCAGCCCTGATGGCCGGCCTCGATCATGCGCGGCGCGGCGCTGTTCTGTTCATGGATGGCGACGGCCAGCATCCGCCGGACCTGGTCGAAAAGCTGGTCGGCCACTGGATCGACGATGGCTACGACGTCGTCTACACGGCCAAAGCCAATCGCGACAACGAATCATTTCTGCGGCGGCTGTCGGTGCGCGGCTTCTACGCGCTGATCAACTGGGGCGCCCGGCAGAAAATCCCCGAAGACGCCGGCGACTTCCGCCTGCTGTCGCCGCGCGCAGCCGCCGCCTTACGGCAGCTTCCGGAGCGCAACCGCTTTTTCAAGGGACTGGCGAGCTGGATCGGCTTTCGCCAGATCCGCGTCGATTATGAGCCGGCGGCACGCGCCCACGGCATGACGACCTTCAGTCCGGGACGACTGGTCGGGCTTTCGATCGAGGGGCTGACCTCGTTCTCGGTCGCCCCGCTTCGCTTTGCGAGCCTGCTCGGCGTGTTTCTGGCGTCGGCCGCCTTCCTGTTCGGCCTTTCGATCCTGTGGGAAACGATCATGGATGGGAAGTCGGTCCCCGGCTATCCATCGCTCGTGGTCGGCCTGATGACGATCGGCGGCGTGCAGCTCATCATGATCGGCATTGTCGGAGAATATATCGGCAAGATCCTCTCCGAGCTGAAGGCGCGCCCGATCTATTTTGTCGCCGAACATTCCGAAAAGCGCGCCGATGCACGCGTGGATGGCGAGGCGAGCGAAAGGACCGCGGCCGAATGAGCCGGCGCATCTGGTTGTGCGCCGACGACTACGGCATCAGCCCCGGCGTCAACCGCGCGATACGCGATCTGATCGAGAACGGCCGTCTCAACGCCACGTCAGCCATGGTGGTGGGTCCGGCGATCGGCCGGGATGAAGTCGATGCGCTTAACGTGGCGGCGAAAGCCAATCCGCGTTGTGCGATCGGCCTGCACGTGACGCTGACGGCGCCGTTCCGCCCGCTGACCATGCACTTCAGGCCGACCGAGGGCGGCCTGTTTCTGCCGCACACCAAGCTGTTGCGCCGCGGCCTGACCGGAAGACTTGATTCCGAACTCGTCCACACCGAAGTGACGGTGCAACTGGCAGCCTTTGCCGACCTGTTCGGCCGTCCGCCTGATTTCGTCGATGGCCATCAACATGTGCAGCTCTATCCCGGTGTGCGCACGGCTTTCCTGGCGGCTGTAAAGACCGGAGCGCCCGACGCGTGGATACGCCAATGCGGCCGCGATCGGCCGTGGGTTCAGCGTCTGGACTCACCGAAGGCGTTGATTCTCGATGCCTTGAGTGCGCAATTTCGCAAGCGCGCCGCTCGCATCAGGCTTGCCTTCAACCCGGCCTTCGCCGGCGCCTATGATTTTTCGCAACGGCCCGAGTTCGGCGCCTTGATGCGGCAATTCCTTCAAGGAATGCCCGAGGCTGGCGTCGTGATGTGCCACCCCGGTTTCGTAGACGATGTACTGATCAGCCTCGATCCGTTGACGGTCCAGCGCGAACGCGAATATGAATTCCTCCGCGGCGAACAGTTTTTACCGCTTCTGGCGGCCAACGAGGTCACCTTGGGCTGACCCGCGGCGAGAAGTTTTTCGGCTTTCGATCAACGGCTTGCACACAAGCCTGCCGACGCGGCAGCCATTCTGTTTGCCGCCTACATAAATTTAATTTCCACCCGCACTATATGCGACATGATCCCCTCTTACATCTCAGCCACGCTTTCCAAAGCGAGGGAGAACCGTGATGACACCGCAAGAACGCCAATTGGTTGACGACCTTTTCGACCGGCTGTCCAAGCTGGAGAGTGCGCCGCGCGATCCGAATGCGACGGCCGCGATCGCGCAGGGCTTGCGGATCGCGCCAAACGCGGTTTATGCGCTGGTTCAAACCGTGCTGGTGCAGGACGAGGCGCTGAAGCAGGCCCATCATCGCATCGAGGAATTGGAGAGCCAAAGCGAACCTGCGCAAGCTCAAAGCGGCGGCTTTCTCGACAGCATGCGCGGCGCGATCTTCGGGCAAAGTCAGTCGCAAGGTTCTGTCCCGAATGTACGGCCTCCGGAGGCCGGCAGCCGCCCGGTCTGGAACAGCGGTCAGGTCCTGCAGCAGCCATCGCCCGGTCGTTATGATCAGGGCGGGTACGGTCAGCCATATGGTGGACCGCAGGCGCCGGTCGGCGGTGGGTTCGGCGGAATGATGGGCGGAGGCGGAGGCGGCGGTTCGTTTCTCGGCACGGCGGCGGCCACGGCCGCCGGGATGGTTGGTGGCTCGCTGCTCCTCAACAGCTTTCGCGGCATGATGGGCGGCAACCGCCAGGCATTCGGCGAGACTGCGAACGTCGTGGATCGAAGCCCGTGGAGCGACCAGTCGAACAGCAGCCTCGCACGCGACGCCGGCGTCAACGACATCGGCAGTTCGAGAGATCTCGCGGCACAGGATCGCGCCCAGGACCTGGCTCAGGATCGCGAGGACGACAACTCGCGTGCCGGGTTGTTCGATACGGCGTCGAACGACGACGACCAGGACGACATGGATATGGATTCGGACGACTTTGGCGGCGGCGATAGCGACTCGGTCTGAAACGAACGACGCAACTGGATAAAAACGGCCGCTGCGCTAGTGGAGTGGAGCGGCCGTTCTATTTTGGCAAAACCGATCGATCAGATGACGACGACCCTGGTGCCGACATTGACGCGACCATAAAGGTCGATCACGTCTTCATTGCGCATCCGGATGCAGCCCGACGACACGTTGGTGCCGATCGTCCACGGCTCGTTGGAACCGTGGATGCGATAGAGTGTTGAGCCGAGATACATCGCACGCGCACCGAGCGGATTTTGCGGTCCGCCTTCCATGTGCCGCGGCAGGTCCGGCCGGCGCGCCAGCATTTCCGAGGGCGGCGTCCAGTCCGGCCACTCTTTTTTGGCGGAGATCGTCTTGACGCCGGACCAGGTGAAGCCGGGACGGCCGACCCCGATGCCGTAACGCAGCGCCTTGCCGTTGCCCTGCACCAGATAGAGGAATTTGTTCGGGGTATCGATGACGAGCGTGCCGGCGCTTTCCTTGCCGTCGTAGTCGACCATCTGCTTCTCGAATTTCGGATCGAAGGCCGGACGCGCCGGTTCGCTTAATCCCGGTTGTTGCATGGATTGCTGCGGCATCATTTGCGGCTGCGACTGGTAGGCCGGTTGCGGCTGATATGAAGGCTGCTGCGGATAGAGAGGCCGCGGATCGACTTGACCCTGCGGCTGATACCCCTGTCCCTGGCCATCACCGAACAGGAACTCGATGAAGCCACCACCCATATTGGGCCGATCGGCGGACGCAACGCGCACCGGCGCGGGAGCCGGCGGCACTGCGGACAGATTGGGATGCAGAACAACGGGATCGGTGACGAAGTCGGCCTCGTTCGCGGCGGCTTGCGGAAATCCCGGACTGAGCCAACAAGCGCTGGCGAGCAGCGCGAAATACATTTTCTTCATCGACGTACTCATACTAGTGCCCGCTTTCCGAAGTTCGTGTTACACCTCAGCACCCACCTTCACGAACTTTGGAAAGTCACGGGCACTAGCAAACATTTCGATTCTAGTGCCGCTTTCTATTTGAAGTTCCCGGATCGAATTCGCCGCCTGTGGCGCGGGAACTTCAAATGGGCGGCGCTAGTTTCGTCGCAGGTGCGCCGGAGCGGCGCCTCTTGCACGCGAACAGCTAAGAGCGAAACCGCATCGGTTTGGTAAACGGAATCGCGGTTTCGATTCACCACGTCGCCAAACGGACGCGGTTTTGTCCGCTAGCGTTTATTTTCGATGAACGGGGGCACCCATGGTTAATGGTTGGTGTGTGGCGCCGCTCATCTTCTTCATGCCGGTTCCGGCGTGAACCTCATGTTAAATCTGGTCTGCTTTAAAGCACTGCGGAGTGAAGGGGTCAGGGAAATTCTTATGCCGGTTCATCGCAGACGTTTTCGTATCGAGGAGGCTTTCTCCGGAGACATTCCTTTGCCGCCGGAGGTCGATACCGAGGTAGGCCCCATGCACCATGAAATAATGAACGAGCTGCGCGCCATTCGTGCCCAGATGGGAACGGCGCCGCGTTCGAGCGTCGCGACGGAGACGGTCGGAGAAGCGACAGAACGCGAAGCCGCGGAGGCCTATGCCTTGCTAGAAACCTATCGAGCCCAGATCGAACAGTGCGAGAAGCTGAAGGTGGAACTCGACCTGATTTATGACGCCATTACCCGGACCAAGCGTGAAATCGCCGTGCTTCACGGCAATAGTTTCAACGGCGAGGAAATGGCGAAGGTCAACGGCGAACTCGGGGCCGTGGTCGGCGGCACCGAAGAAGCCACTCAGCAGATCCTCGAAGCCACCGAGGCGATCGATAATGCTGCCACGGCGCTGAGCAGCGTCACTTCGCCGGATCAGCAGAAGCTGCTCAGCGAGGAAATCCAGGAGCGCGTCGTCTCGATTTTCGAGGCCTGCAATTTCCAGGACCTCACCGGCCAGCGGATCAAGAAAGTGATGACCACGATGAAGTTCATCGAGCATCACATTACCGTTATGATGGATATCTGGGGCGGCGTCGACGCCATCAAGGCCCATGCGCCGCCGATCGTCGATACCCGCGAGGGCGACGCCAAGCTCCTGAATGGTCCGAAACTGGAAGGCGACGTCGGTCACGCATCACAGGATGATATCGACGCGCTATTCGACTAAGGAAAGTTCCCGCTTTCAAACAAATCGCCGGCCAAATAAATGGCCGGCGTTTTTGTTTTCACGCACGGCCCTCCGGTCATTGCGAGCCAACGGGTCGTGCGAATGCGCGCGCGATAATAATAGGCACCGCGAAACAATCCAAAGTCCCGTCCGCGGCGTTGGATTGCCGCGCTGCTTCACTCTTCGCAACTGCAAGTTTACGCCCGCGGGGCGCAGCGGACATAGACCATGTTGCCGTAGCGGGTCGCCGCATCCTTGTCGATGAAGCGGGTGATCAGGACCCTGCCGTCGAAGGAGACGATCTCGCGATCCTGTTCGCCGCCGGCCGGACCCGGCGGACCAATGTAGTTCTTGCCGCCCGGGCTGCCCTTGAGGCGCAATTCCTGCGGCGTTGCCTGATCGGCCAGATGCATGATGACGCCGCCACTGGTGCCGGCGCCGATCACGTAAGGCTGCTTGCATTGGGCCTTCGCGGCCGCTTCGGTTCGTGCACGGTCATTCGGGTTCTGGAAGGACGCCAGCCCCCATTTGCCGACGATCTCGTCGGCGCGGATTGTTGCCGGCATCTCCGGGATCGGCGCCGCTTCCGGCGCAGCCGATGGCGACGACGATGAGAACGAGGGCAGGCTCATGCTGCTGCACGCCCCGAGGAAGACCGCCAGCACCGAAGCGATCCCCAGATTGGCAGCTGTCCGCGCGCCACATGAACCGATCATATTCTCCCCCAAAGAAATCTGAGGTCGCACCCGACCTGCAGCGAAGCGCAAAAGCCCTACCGTAGCAACGACGTCCTGTGAAATACGCCGAGGCGCCGATATGGTTTCCCAAAGCATCCTATATGAGCCTCACCAACGCCTTAACCTCCCGTTTGCTTGACAGGACCGCCGCAAGGCCATATCCCCCAGTCGCGCGATTGGCACTCTAAACACATGATTGCCAAGATGACAGAACAGGCTGCCCCAGGTGGTATCGAATACGCCCGTATTCAAGGTCGCCGTCGACGGCAGATCGACCAGCAGAACAGGCCTCCAAAGGAACCGTCATGGCTAAAACCACATTTCGCCCACTGCATGACCGCGTCGTGGTCAAACGCATCGATGCTGAACAAAAGACCAAGGGCGGCATCATCATTCCCGACAGCGCCAAGGAAAAGCCCTCGCAGGGCGAAATCACGGCGGTGGGTCCGGGCGGCCGGGATGAATCCGGCAAGTTGATCCCGAACGATCTCAAGGTCGGCGACCGTGTCCTGTTCGGCAAATGGTCCGGCACCGAGGTCAAGCTCGACGGCGAAGAACTGCTGATCATGAAGGAAAGCGACATCATGGGCGTGCTGGCTTAAACGCCACATCGCTCCCCTTGCCCCGTTGGCGCAGCGGCAAAGCTGCGTCAGGCAAACATCCAGATACCGATGGAGTGAATTCAAATGGCTGCCAAGGACGTCAAATTTTCCGGAGACGCACGCGACCGCATGCTGCGCGGCGTCGATGTTCTCGCCAACGCCGTCAAGGTGACGCTCGGCCCCAAGGGGCGCAATGTCGTGATCGAGAAGAGCTTCGGCGCCCCCCGCATCACCAAGGACGGCGTGACCGTCGCCAAGGAGATCGAACTCGACGACAAGTTCGAGAACATGGGCGCGCAGATGCTGCGCGAGGTTGCCTCCAAGACCAACGACACCGCGGGTGACGGCACCACCACCGCGACCGTGCTGGCCCAGGCCATCGTGCGCGAAGGCGCCAAGGCCGTTGCCGCCGGCATGAATCCGATGGACCTGAAGCGCGGCATCGAGTTCGCGGTCACCGCCGTGGTGAAGGACATCGAAAAGCGCGCCAAGCCGGTCGCCTCCTCCGCTGAAATCGCCCAGGTCGGCACCATCTCCGCCAATGGCGATGCCGCGATCGGCAAGATGATCGCACAGGCGATGCAGAAGGTCGGCAACGAAGGCGTCATCACGGTCGAGGAAAACAAGTCGCTCGATACCGAGGTCGACATCGTCGAGGGCATGAAATTCGACCGCGGCTATCTGTCGCCTTATTTCGTCACCAACGCCGAAAAGATGACCGCCGAGCTTGAAGACGTCTATGTGCTGCTGCACGAGAAGAAGCTGTCCGGCCTGCAGGCGATGCTGCCGGTGCTGGAAGCCGTGGTGCAGTCGGGCAAGCCGCTTCTGATCATTGCCGAGGACGTCGAAGGCGAGGCCCTGGCGACGCTGGTCGTCAACCGCCTGCGCGGCGGCTTGAAGGTTGCCGCCGTCAAGGCGCCGGGCTTCGGCGATCGCCGCAAGGCGATGCTGGAGGACATTGCGATCCTAACCGGCGGTCAGCTCATTTCAGACGAACTCGGCATGAAGCTCGAAAGCGTGACGGTCAACATGCTCGGCCGCGCCGGCAAGGTGGTGATCGACAAGGAAAACACCACGATCGTCAAAGGCGCCGGCAAGAAGAAGGACATCGAGGGTCGCGTCAACCAGATCAAGGCCCAGATCGAGGAGACCACTTCCGATTATGACCGCGAGAAACTTCAGGAACGTCTGGCCAAGCTCGCGGGCGGCGTCGCGGTGATCCGCGTCGGCGGCGCGACCGAGGTCGAGGTCAAGGAAAAGAAGGATCGCGTCGAAGACGCGCTGAACGCGACGCGTGCCGCCGTGCAGGAAGGCATCGTGCCGGGCGGCGGTGTTGCGTTGTTGCGCGCCAAGAAGGCAGTGGGGCGCATCCACAACGACAATTCCGACGTGCAGGCCGGCATCAACATCGTGCTCAAGGCGCTGGAAGCTCCGATCCGTCAGATCTCGGAGAATGCCGGCGTCGAGGGTTCGATCGTCGTGGGCAAGATCCTCGAGGACAAGTCGGAGACGTTCGGCTTCGATGCCCAGACCGAAGAGTATGTCGACATGGTCGCCAAGGGCATCATCGACCCGGCCAAGGTGGTCCGCACCGCATTGCAGGATGCCTCTTCCGTAGCCGCCCTGCTGGTGACGACGGAAGCCATGGTTGCGGAGTTACCGAAGGAACCCGCGCCGGCGGCTGGCGGCGGCCACGGCCATGGCGGCGGCATGGGCTTCTAAGCCGATTCGAATATCTGTTCCCGAAGAAGGCCGCGATGAGCGGCCTTCTTTTTTGGCGATTTGTCCTGAGCTTTGCTAGGAAGGATTGACGGCTCCGATTCAACCGCGGGCCGACGGCTTCAAGTCAATCTGTCCCAAGGAAGTGCTGATGCGCGCACCTTTGCTTCTCCTGACCGTTTTTGCCGCGGCCCTGACCGGCACGGCCCACGGCCAAATGAAGCTTTCGCCGAGGGCTGCACCTGGCGCCAACGACGTCAGATATTTCACCGCCATCGATGGCCTGATGGATGGCAATGCCGACGTGATCCTGAAAGAGACACGGCAAGGCAAGACGCTCACCGCGGCCAGCCTCGATGTCTGCTATCCCGTCGCCAAGGGCTCGGACCGCAAGGATCGCTTCGTCGTCAATCTGGCGATCAACGGCCAGACGCTGACCGGCGCCACCCAAAGCATCGGCGGCAAGTTGCCGGTCACGGTCAAGCTGACCCGGAAGCCGTCCGGCGACAATTTTGAATTCAAGGGCCAGATCAGCATCGGGCCAACCGTCACCGAGGTGAACTCGACCGACAATTCCGATCTCAGTGAACGGGAATTCCAGGAAAGCCAGACCAGCGACGACGGCATCACGGCAGCACCAAAGGATTTTACCGAAGTATCGCCGGAAGCGATCGGCGTTCGCATCAAGCTCGAGGCAACCGCCGATTTTCTCAAGAGCCTCAAGGGGCAGGACGTCGAGGTTTCCTTGAGCAGCCTCGCCATCACCTGCGACGTGCTGCGCGCGGGCGAGCAGACCATCACGCTCAGCACCGATCCGGAGCGCGCCACGGCGATGATCACAAAATTCAAATCGGCACCCGGCGTGGTCGCAGCCGGCTGGACCACAGGGATCCTGGAAATGGACCGCACCATCCGCTTTTCGGCTACAGGATGGCGCGACGGCGAGCGGCTCAACAAGGACAAGCTTGCCGCAACGATCGCCAATGTCCTGGCCGGAGCCTTTTCGGCAAAGCCCGCAGCCTCGGCCTGGAATGCCAGTAACGGCAAACTGAAACTCACGTTCAAGCGCCTAAACCAGCTCTATCCCACCCTCGATCTCACCGACACGCTTGAGGTGACCGCGCTCGTCGCATCCGAAAAGCCCGGCGGATCGGACCGGCTGGTCCTGTGGGTCTCTAGTCCTGCCATCACGACCGCCGATGAGACCTCCGGGTCCACCCTCAACCTCGCCAACGATTCCAGCGGTGATGAAGAAGGCGCTCAGAAGGATGACGACGGAGTTGTTGACGCATTGGCCAGGGAATTCAAGGGGCAGCGCTGGGACGCTGACAAATCGGTCTGGAAGTAGCCGGCCGTCAGTTCGTGTTGATGTGGAACCGCAAGGACCTGGTTCCAGCAAATAGCACCTGATCGCCCCGCCGCCGCCAGGTGGTGGCTTCGCTGAGGGCCGCGACAAAATCGTCGTCGGCTTGCGCGCGCGCTGGCGGGCAGTCGCGGTCCTGCAACTGGCCGGGAACGAAGATCACGGTGTTGCCCGCGACCGAGAACTGCCCGGTGCCGATCTTGCACCACAAATCGAGTTTCGCCTCGCCATTGTCGCCGATCTCAAGCGTCGGAATCCGCTTCGATCCTGCCTGAGGAAGCGTATCCAGCGTCATCTCGAATCCGAATGGAAAGCCCTCGTCCGCACCGGCGGGACTGGCCGCTAAGCCGGCGATCGCAAAGGTGACGGCGACCGCCGCCTGCCTCAAAAAAGCTCGCATCAACAACATCTAGTTCCCCAACAAAATCCAGAACGGGCTTGTAGTCGGCCAACGCGACATTGACCAGATTAACGGCGGCAAAAACCCGGGTCCTTGGCAGACACCGGGGAACTTGTTCAACGATATCCGGCTGATGTCTACTTCAAAACCATCGCCGTGAACGGATAGACATAGGCCTGCAACATCACGAACAGGCCGACCAGGCAGGCCAGCGCGATCGAGTGCTTGAACACGAAGCGAAGAATCGTGCCTTCGTGGCCATACCAGTTGGTCGCGGTGGAGGCGACGACGATCGACTGCGCGTCGATCATCTTGCCCATGACGCCGCCCGACGAGTTCGCCGCAGCCATCAGAACCGACGACAGGCCCAGTTGCTCCGAGGTGATCCTCTGCAGGTTGCCGAATAGAATATTCGACGCGGTATCCGATCCCGTCAACGCGACACCCAGCCAGCCGAGCAGCGTTCCGAAGAAGGGATAGAGCACGCCGGTCGCGGCGAAGGCGAGGCCCAGCGTCGCATCCACGCCGGAGAGGCCTGTCAACGTACCGATCGCCAGCATCGCTGAAATCGTGATCAGCGAGATCGCGCACAGCTTGATGGTGCGGCCGTATTCAGTGATCATCTTCACCGGCGAGAAGCCCATCAGCAGGCCGGAGATGATGGCCGCGATCAACATGCCCGTTCCGGTAAACGACAGGTAGGTGAACCCGAATACCGCCCCCTCCGGCGTCGGCTTCGCAGCCACTGGCGGCACCTTGTTGATCAAGTTATGCAGGTCGGGAACAGGATAGTTGTAGAAGAAGTTGGCGTTCGCCCAAGTCTTGAACCAGCCGCTGCCCCAGATCAGCATCACGATGCAGACGATGATCCACGGCAACAGCGCGCTCCAGAGCTGCGCCTGGGACAAGGGCGTATTGTCCAGCGGCTTGGCCGGCGTCATCGTCGCCAGGGATTCGTCGTTGCCGCGCAGTGCCGGCGACAGCCAGAGCTGTCTGGGCTGCCAGACCTTGAGAAACAGGATCAGTGCTCCCATCGAAATCAGCGACGCTCCGATATCGACAATCCAGGGATTGAGATAGTTGGAAATCACGAATTGCGGGACGGCGAATGAGATGCCGGTGACGAGGATGGCGGGCCAGATATCCTTCATGCCCTTCCAGCCCGCGAAAGCGCACACCACCCAGAATGGAACGATCAGCGAGAACACCGGCAATTGGCGGCCGACCATGGCGCCAAGGATATAGGGGTCGAGCCCGGTCACCTCTGCAAGGCCCTGAATTGGCGTGCCCAGCGCGCCAAAGGCGACGGGCGCGGTATTGGAGATCAAGGAGAGACCGGAAGCCGCAAGCGGCGAGAAGCCAAGACCAATCAGGACGGCGCCAGTGACGGCAACCGGGGTGCCGAATCCCGACGCACCCTCAAAGAAAGCGCCAAAGGAAAACGCGATCAGAAGCAGTTGCAGGCGCCGGTCTTCCGTGACGTTACCAATCGCCCGCTGCAACAGATCGAAACGACCGGTCACGACGGTGATGCGGTAGAGATAGATAACGTTCAGAACGATCCAGCCGATCGGGAAGAACCCTCGCACCACACCGAGCAGTGAGGCACGGACCGACATGTTGGCGGGCATCGTGAAAACGAAGATAGCGATGAGGTTGGCGACGATCAGCGCAATGACGGCTGCGATATGCGCCTTGACCTTTCCGCTGGCGATCAACACCAACAGCGTGACGACGGGCGCCGCTGCGGCGATCGTCGAAAGCACGCTGTTGTTAAGAGGGTTGTAGACCTGATTCCACATTACGATTCCTCCCGCGGGCCTTCGACGCCGGTTATTGTTTGACGATCGTCGCCGTGAACGGATGAACACAGGCCTGCAGCATCACAAGAAGTCCGACCAGACGGTACCAAAAAATGGGCCGCCATCGGCGGCCCATTCGACGTGTCAATTGCTGCCGGTTCAGGCTAGCTTCGGTTCTCGATCAATCAGGACCGATCATGCGCCAGCACTGCTAATGTCCCGGCAATACCGCGATGCTCGGGAAGAACAGATAGCAGGCGACCCCGATGAGCACCAGATAGACCAGCAGTACAAGGGTCCAGCCGAAATTATGGCGGATCACCTCGCCCTCGTTGCGCACGAACCTGCTGGTCGAAACGCCGACGCTTGCGGTTTGCGGCGCGATCGGCTTGCCGATCTCGGCACCGACCGAGTTCAACGCCGGCAACAGCAGCAGGGGAAAGCCGAGCACTTTGCCGACCAATGCCTGGAACGTGCCGAACATGGCGTTGGTCGAGGTATTGCTACCCGACAAGGCTACGCCGATGAAGCCCAGGATGGGCGCCACGATGATGAAGGCGGCTCCGAGCTTGGAGAAGGCGCTGGCAAGCGAGCCGGCCATGCCTGAGTAGTTGAAGACATAGGCGAGGCCGAAAATGAACACACCAACCAGGCATGCGCCCCACATCTGCGACCAGGTCTTGGCAAAGATTGCGCCGATCTGGCTCAGGCTGACGCGGAGCACGATCACATTGATGATCCAAGACACCAGGATGGCCGTGCCGCCAACGAATGGCGTCCAGTTAAACACGGCGCTGATGGTCGCTCCCGGCGTGATCGCTGACTTGGCCGCGGCGACATAGTGCAGCAGCACGATCGAGGGCAGGTGCGACCAGGGCCCGGTCCAGGCGACCACCACCGCAATCAGTATCCCGATCGGCAACCAGGCCATGCCTACTTCGCCGGCTGAGAGTCCGTGCGCCTCCGCCTGCGTATCTCCGGTCGCTGGTGCACCGCCATACGCCAGGATCTGCGCAGGCCGCCACATCTTGAGCAGGAGCAGCAACGCCGCGAAGCATACGATCGCGCCGATCACATCCGGCAGATAGGGGCCGAGATAAATGGCCGTCGGCAACTGGCCAGCGATATAACCGAGCGAGCCGACGATCGCGAGCGGCCACGCCGACCACATGCCTTTGCGACCCGACACGAGATAAAGCAAGATCCACGGCGGCAGCAATGCCAAGATCGCCACGATCTTGCCGACCGAAGCCGAGTAGATGGGCAGGAGGTCGACGAAGCTCACGCCGAGCGTGCCGGCGGTCACCGTAGCAAGCGCTATGATTGGTGCTCCCAGAGCGCCATAGGAAACCGGCGCATTGTTGGCAATCGCTGCGACGCGGATCGCATCGAGATCGGGGATGCCGATCGCAATCAGGATGGGTGCGACGAACGCCCACGGGTAGCCAAAACCGACCAGTCCTTCGAGCAGGGCGCCAAAGGCCCACGCGAACAGAATGGTCTGCACCCGCACGTCACGAGTGCCCTGCTGGATGAGCCAGCGGCGTAATCTGTCGAACCCGCCAGTCGTCACCAGCGTGTTGAACAACATCACGCCCCAAAACGTGATCCAGTCAACATTCCATACGCCGGTGGCGGCGCCGTAGAGGTAGGCGCGCATGCCATCTTCGAGCGGCATCTTCCAAACCCATAGCCCGAGCAGGAAGGTGACGATCGAGCCGATCAACACAGCGATCCAGGCCGACATGCGCAGGCCTGCCAGCAGGAACAACAACAGGACCACCGGAATGAGCGCGACCAACCAGGTCAGGAACAGGTTTCCGGTAGGATCGAGAATTTGCGTGAACATAGATATTCCTCCCCTCGCATGAGCCCGTAGGCTTTTTTCTTTGTATCGCTATTCGACATCTCGAAAACAAATCAGACCGGCGGTCGTTCTCTCCTGGCGACGATTGCACTGGTCGCTCTTTGGAGGGATTGCTGCGCGCGGCAGATGAAAACCTGTTAGCCGTTTGCGATCAAAACCAGCAGCGTGACGGCGGGAATCGCGGCAGCGATTGTCGAAAGCGCGGTGTTGTTCCACATTACGTGCCCTCCCCACGCGCTTTTGTGGCGTGCCAGCCCGCGTGAACGGCTGGTACGCTGGCGCTAGTCCCGAGGGGCCTTTAGCAAAGCGCGACGTCAAGGGCGTATTCGGCTTCTGCCAAATCCGCTCACAAACACGCGAAATGAGAGGCCCCCCCGCCACTCGCCGTTGACCGCATGCTAGGGTTGACTTGCACGTCGCGACAAGCGAACCCCATACCGACGTTGTTACGACTTTAGTCTAGTTCCGGAGACCGATGTTCGCATAGGGTTTTGCAAATCCTAGAAAGAGACCGCCACGAACCGGTAACGAAAAACAACCTCCTGCACTGGCCAAACCAACACCTCACTCGCGCAGCTATTCCCCGGAGATCCCGATCTGTGAACAATATCCGCTTGAGGCCTGCGACCGTGTGGCGCATCGCGGCTCCATACTTCCGTTCCGAAGACAAATTCGCAGGCCGCTTGCTGCTAGCGGCGGTCATCGCGATCGAACTCATGGTGGTCGGGCTCAATGTTCTCTTCAATCAGTGGAATAACCGCTTTTATAATGCGCTGCAGGAGAAAGACTGGGACGCTTTCGTCCGCGAGATGGGCATCTTTTGCGGGCTTGCGGCCATCTATATCGCGCTCGCCGTCTATCAGCTTTATCTCAATCAGTGGCTCCAGATTCGCTGGCGGAACTGGCTGACCCAGCACTATCTCGGCGAATGGCTGCATAACGCCAACCACTACCGTATGCAGCTTCTCGGGGATGCGGCCGACAATCCGGACCAGCGCGTCTCCGACGATGTGAAGATGTTCGTCGAGCAGACGCTGAACATCTGCGTCAATTTCCTGAGCGCCGTGGTGACGCTCGCCTCCTTTGTCATCATTCTATGGGGCCTTTCGGTCGATTCGCCGCTGACGGTATTCGGCAAGGAATTCAACATCCCCGGCTATCTGGTATGGGGCGCCCTGATTTACGCCATCTTCGGTACGGTGCTGACGCATCGGATCGGCTCGCCGCTGGTCATGCTCAATTTCCAGCAGCAGCGTTTTGAAGCCGACTTCCGTTTCAACCTGGTGCGGGTGCGCGAGAATTCGGAGCAGATCGCCCTGCTCCGCGGCGAAAGCGCCGAACAGGAGCGGCTGCTGGGGCGCTTCGGCCGCGTCGTGCAGAACTGGTATGACATCATGACCCGCACCAAGCGGTTGACCGCGTTCACCTCAAGCTATGCGCAAGCCGCAGTGGTCTTTCCCTATATTCTGGTGGCACCGGCCTACTTCGCCGGCAAGATCCAGCTTGGCGGCATGATGCAGACCGCTTCCGCATTTTCCAGCGTGCAGCAATCGCTGTCGTTCTTTGTGTCCGTCTACCGCTCGCTGGCCGAATGGAGTTCGGTCGTTGCCCGTCTCGAAGGTTTCGAGGAAACGATCGCGACCGCCGCCCGGCCGACGGGCGACACTCCCGCGATCAACGTCGTTCGTACGGACGAAAGCAAAGCGATCGAGCTGCGTCAGTTCCTGGTCAAATTACCCAACGGCACGCCGCTGGTTGCAGCCGATGGCCTGCGTATTCAGAGCAACGAGCACGTCCTCGTCACCGGACCATCGGGAGCCGGCAAGTCGACGCTGTTTCGCGCGATTGCCGGCATATGGCCGTTCGGCGACGGCGTGATCACCATCCCCGCCAACGCCACGTTGATGATGTTGCCGCAGCGGCCGTATTTTCCAATCGGCGCGCTGAAGGCAGCGATCGTTTACCCCGCGAGCCCGGACGCATTCAGTTCGGCTCTCGTTGAACAGGCGCTCACCGCCGTAGGCCTGCCGCAACTTGCCCCGAGGCTGGAGGAGGAAGCCCACTGGAACCGGATGCTCTCGCTCGGCGAGCAACAGCGGCTCGGCATTGCCCGCGCGCTGCTGCACCAGCCGCAATACCTTTTCCTCGACGAGGCGACCGCTTCGCTGGACGAGGCCTCGGAGGCCGCGCTCTATCACCTGCTTGCCGACAAGCTCAAGGCGACGGCCACAGTCTCGATCGGACACCGCAGCACGCTGGCGGCGTTTCACGACGGTCATATCGTGCTGGACCGCGAGGGCGATCATTTTGCCGCGCACGTGCAGCAACCGCGGAAAAGCCCCTCTTAACGGGGAGCATTACTTCAGATTGGTCATCGCTGTCAGGTCGGCCGAGAGCTTGACGATGCCGGTCGCGCCGCACCAGTTGGAACCGAAGCCATTGGGATTGATGGCGGTCGTATTGCCCGGGATGTTGGCGTTGAAAGCGCTCGTCAGCGCCGCGCAATCGCCCTTGCTCAGATTGGTGTCGGAATAGCGCAGGTCCAGCGTGAACACCTTGTAGGTGAAGGCAATGCCGATATTCCAGGTGTTGTAGCTCGGATAGGCAATGCCGACCGGCGCCGCCGAAATGCGATAGAAGGCATCCGTGGTTCCGAACCACTGTCTGCCGACCTCGGCCGACAGATAAGAACCGACGCCGCTCGAGCCGAACCATTTTGTCGGCGCCGTCGCTTTCGCGGTGATCGAGGCGTAATCGCCCCAGGCTCCCGAATTCAAAAAGCTCGGCGTGTAATACTCGTTGCCGCCGAGCGCGAAGCTGTCATTGAAGGTCCAGTTGATCTTGCCGTAGGCCTCGTAAAAGCTGAGGTCTTTCTTCAACTGCGTAAAATCAGGACCGAGCGCCAAAGGCGAGCCCGGCGGGCAAACCGCGACGCCGCCGGGAAAGCCTTCCTGGCATTGTCCACCCGGATAGAGGTAGCCCCAGAGACCGAAATCCAGCGCAACGGCGCCGAAGGTCGGCCGAACGCCGCCGTAAATATCGACCTCGGCCGCCGCATGGTTCGCGAATGAAATGCTCTCTGCTGAAGTGCCGATATAGAGCTGCACGTCCTTGTTGACGTTGTAACGCGGCTCGAAATAAGCGGCGACCGATGGCTGGTGATTGGACTGGGTGATGCCGCGAAAGACATAGTCGCTCATGACGGCGCCGCCGAAAGCGATATCCCAAGGATCGAACGCCGGCGCCTTTGCGGCTTTCACCGGCAAGTCCGCAGCAAAAACCGGCCCCGACACGGCAAGGAATGCGGCAACCATAACGAGCGTCTTCATTAGCGGCCCATCCATCCGTGTCCGGAACTGACGCCTGGAATGGGCGCGGCGTCCGTTACGCAAGAGGCAATCTGGTATAGGGCGGCTATAACACGAAGATCAAAACATAATCATCTGCATATTTTTTATCCATTTCAGGGAATAGCGCGAGTATTGCTTCAAGATGTTGTAATCTGACCACAAATTTTAATCCGACCCGCTTCGAAGCCCGACGAACAACGTCGAGCAGCGCAAAACTGAGCAAACCAAAACGAAGGGCCGCAGCGAATTGACGCTGCGGCCCTTCGATCTTCAAGGCCAATTGGCCGGACTGTTCTAGTTTCCGTCCTCGCCACCAGAGGTGTGGTGACCGGAGGAGTGTTCCCACGACGGCGCGGGAGCCGGCTCGTCGTGACTTGGCGTCGCCCAGCTAGGGGCCGGGGCTTCCGTCTCATGCGATGGAGCGGCTTCCGCCGGCATCGCGGCCTTGACAGGAGCCGCCCTCTTTTTCGCAGCCTTCTTGGCCGCCTTTTTCGGAGCCGCCTTCTTTGCGGTTTTCTTGACGGCCTTCTTGGCCGACTTCTTCACGGCCTTCTTCGCGGATTTTTTCGCAGACTTCTTTGCGGATTTTTTGACCGCTTTCTTGGCGGATTTCTTCTTCGCGGCGAGAAGCTTTTTACTCTTCTTCGCCTTCTTGCCTTTCTTCTTCTTCGCTTTAGCCATGTAGTCCTCCTGTTGCGCTGAGCCGTGTCTATCGGGCATTCAGGCTGTCGTTGCGCACTAGCCTGCCGAGTCCGCTCGATACCGGCTGCGGGCCGCCCGTCGCCCAATCGAGAAGCTCAATCGTGTGCATCACAGGAACTGACGTACCGCTGGCAATCTGCACCATGCACCCGATATTGCCCGCAGCAATCATGTCCGGCTTGATCATCGCAATATTGGCGACCTTGCGATCGCGCAATTTGTTCGCAATGTCAGGCTGGAGAATGTTGTAGGTCCCCGCCGAACCGCAACACAAATGGCTCTCGGGTACATCTTTCACCACGAATCCGTTCTTGGAAAGCAATTCTTTCGGCAGTTGCGTGATTTTCTGCCCGTGTTGGAGCGAACAAGCCGAGTGATAAGCGACGACGATGTCGTCGTGGCGCTGTTCCGGCGCGAGATCGAGCCCGCTGACATACTCGGTAATGTCCTTGGCCAGCGCTGAAACCTTGGCGGCGCTGGTGGCGAAATCGCGGTCCTCGCGCAGCATGAAACCATAGTCCTTGATGACGGTGCCGCAGCCTGACGTCGTCACCAGGATGGCATCGAGCCCATCGCGATCGGCCTCTGCAAGCCACGCCGTGATGTTGGCGCGGGCGAAGGCCAGCGCCGCATCCTCGCGGCCCATATGGTGGGTCAATGCGCCGCAGCATTGCTCATCTTTGACCAGCACAACCTCGATGCCGTGACGGGTCAACAGGCTGATGGCAGCCTGGTTGATCCGCGGCGCCAACACCTGCTGCGCGCACCCTTGCAAAAGCGCGACCCGCCCGCGCCGCTTGCCTCGAGCCGGAAAAACGCTTCCCGCCAATGGTCCCGCCGGCGGCAGGCCGCGCGGCGACAACGCCAGCATCGCCTTGATTCGCCTCAGTAAAGTCGGCGTCTCGGAGAGCCTGCCCGAAGGCAACAGACCCGCCAGCGGACGCGCCAGCCGCGCCAGTATCATGCTGACGCGGAACAGCTTCGGCCGCGGCAGAACAAGCGCGAGCACCGCCCGCAACAGCCGTTCCGTCCATGGTCTTGCAAAGTTCCGCTCGATCTTCACCCGCGCCTGATCGACCAGATGCATGTAGTTCACACCCGACGGGCACGTGGTCATGCAGGAAAGGCAGGAAAGGCAACGATCGATGTGCTTGACGACTTCCGCCGTCGGCGGGCGATCTTTTTCCAGCATCTCCTTGATGAGATAGATTCTGCCGCGCGGACTATCGAGTTCGTCGCCGAGCAGGACATAGGTCGGGCAGGTCGCGGTGCAGAAACCGCAATGCACACATTTGCGCAAAATCTTGTCGGCTTCCGCGATATCGGGATCGGCCAACTGGGCGACGCTGAATTCAGTCTTCATGCCTGGGGCCCCGAAGAGGCGCCGAGACGTGTCATCCGGCCGCGATTGAGAATGATTTTCGGATCGAAGCTTTGCCTGACACGTTCGCTCAAGGCCGCCACGCCGGCACTTGCGGGATGGAACACATCGACCTGCCGCCTCACCTCGTCGGGTGCGCGCAGCAGCATGGCATGACCGCCGACGGCGGCAGCGCGCTCTCGCACCAGCGCCGCCTGGGCGTCCGGTCGCGGCGGCATCGCCGCCCAGATCAGACCGCCGCCCCAGTCGTAGAGCACGTCGCCCCCGCTTTCGCGGGCAAGACGTTCGCCCAAGGCCCCGCCTGAAGCCGGCGGGCAGACGATACGCCACACCGGCCACGCGCCGAGCGGGCCCTTGGCTGCAAACGGTTCGACATCGCGAACGCATTCCCAAACCGCCACTGAACGCTCATCGTCGATCGTCTCTGCCGTTCCAAACGCGGATAGCAGCCTGGCAAGCGAGGCCGCACGATGCACGGCGGACGCGGTAATTCCCTCCAGCCGCACCAGCGTCAGAGCACTTCGGGGCGCCCCCAGGCTGCCAAGCGCGCCAACCGCGTCGCGCAACGCCGATTTCGGCACATGCGCGGCGCCTGAGACGTCGAAGGGGGAACCGAGCGCTGCCGTCATCGCCTGGTTGGCGACCACGTGGTCGAGGTCGCGCAGCACCAGCGTGCGCTCGCTCTCCGGCCGCGGCATCACCTTGAGCGTCACTTCGGTCATGACAGCCAGGGTGCCCCAGGAGCCCGCAAGCAGCTTGCACAGGTCATAGCCGGTGACGTTCTTCACAACCTTCCCCCCGGCCTTGAAGCTGTCGCCGAAGCCCGAGACGGCGTGCGCGCCGAGCAGATGATCGCGTGCGGCTCCAGCCTGGATCCGGCGCGGACCGGCGAACCCTGCACCGATCATGCCCCCGACCGTCCCCGCCTCCGCCGTGCCCAGGAGCCGCGTGGTATCCATCGGTTCGAACGCAAAGCGCTGGTTTTTCGAATCGATCAGCGACTTGACATCCGACAGCGGCGCGCCCGCCTCGACGGTGATGATCAATTCGTTCGGTTCGTAGGATTTGACCGCATTGAGCGCCGAGATGTCGAGCAGCGCATTGGTCGCCATCACTTGGCCGACCATGCGCTTGGTGCCATGGCCGATGATCTCGAGCGGTTGCTCGCTCGCGATCGCCGCGCGCACCACCTGCTCGACATCCTTGGCGTCACGTACTTTCAGAATATCCACGCGGCTCACGCTCAAAATCGTGGAAGGTCGGGGAAAGCAAGCTTGCCGCCGTGCACATGCATGCGGCCGAGTTCGGCGCAGCGATGCAGGGTCGGAAACACCTTGCCGGGGTTGAGCAGACCCTGCGCGTCGAAGGCGCATTTGATCCGCTGCTGCTGATTGAGATCGATCTCGCTGAACATTTCCGGCATCAGGTCGCGCTTTTCAATACCGACGCCGTGCTCGCCGGTCAAAACACCGCCGAACTCGACGCAGGCCCGCAGGATATCGGCGCCAAAGGCCTCCGCCCGTTCCATCTCACCGGGCTGATTGGCGTCGTACAGGATCAAGGGATGCAGATTGCCGTCGCCGGCATGAAACACGTTGGCGCAGCGCAGCCCGTATTTCTCGGAGAGATCGCGGATCCGGGCGAGCGCCTTGGGCAAGGCGCCGCGCGGGATGGTGCCGTCCATGCAGAGGTAGTCGGGCGAAATCCGCCCCACGGCGGGAAAAGCCGCCTTGCGACCGGCCCAGAACAGGTTGCGCTCGGCCTCCGAATTCGAGATCAGGCAGACCGTGGACCCGCATGCTTGCGCGATCGTCTCGACCCGCTTGATCAACTCGTCGACCTCGACGCCAGGGCCATCGAGTTCGATGATCAGAAGCGCTTCGACATCGAGCGGATAGCCGGCATGGACAAAGGCTTCGGCGGCGTGGATCGCGGGCTTGTCCATCATCTCCATGCCGCCGGGAATGATGCCGGCGCCGATGATCTGCGCCACGCATTCGCCGGCCGCCTCGACTTCGGCAAAGCCGATCATCAAGGCGCGCGCGGTCTCGGGCTTTTGCAGGATTCGCACGGTGATCTCGGTGATGACGCCGAGC
Source organism: uncultured Alphaproteobacteria bacterium (assembly GCA_963770515.1). Lineage (GTDB taxonomy): Bacteria > Pseudomonadota > Alphaproteobacteria > Rhizobiales > Xanthobacteraceae > Bradyrhizobium. The sequence continues at coordinate 35,515 of CAVYPW010000008.1, read as the reverse complement.
AGGCCTTCGGAGCCCGTGATGATTCCCATCAGGTCGTAGCCTGCACTTTCAGCGGTCTTGCCGCCGATGCGCAGCACTTCGCCGGATATCAGCACGATCTCACATCCGAGCACATTGTTGGTGGTCATGCCGTATTTGAGACAGTGCACGCCGCCGGAATTCTCCGCGACGTTACCGCCGATCGAGCACGCAATCTGCGAGGATGGATCGGGCGCGTAATAGAATCCGGCATGAGCCACCGCCTGACTGATGGCGAGATTGGTGACCCCGGGCTCCGTCACCACCGCCCGGTTATCGAAATCGATCTCGCGGATTCGCTTGAATTTGCCGAGCCCCAACAGCACGGCGTCGGCAAGCGGCAGTGCACCGCCCGACAGCGAGGTGCCCGAGCCACGCGGCACCACCTTGATGCCCTGCTCGAAGCAGTATTTCAGCACCTGCGAAACCTGTTCCGTGGTGTCCGGCAGCACCACCACCATCGGCGGCTGGCGATAGGCCATCAACCCGTCGGACTCGTAGGGGAGCATTTCGGCCGGTGAATCGATCACGCCCTCGCCCGACACGATGGCGCGCAGCGCCGCGACAATGGCGCTGCGGCGCGCCAGAACTGCCTGATCCGGAGCGGGCATCATGATGGTCATTTCGATCTCTCCGCCGCAGGTCCTACGAGTGCTGCGACATTGCCGATTTCCCGTGAGGAATCAAGCAGGTCCGGATGCACCCGCGAACGGGGGCACCGGTGGCCCCAACAGGCCTTTTCATAGGGTGGAAGTTGCGCCCGAACTCCCAAACCGCCTCTCGCGGCCCCTTGTCCATGGCCCGCGCCCTATGCCACAACGGCTATGTCCTTCCCCGTCCCGAGCAAAAAGAGCCGAGAATGAAAAAGCTGATACTGAGCGCGCTGATTATCGTTACATCGTCGGCGACCGCGCTGGCGCAAGATGCCGCCGCCGGCAAGGCCGCTTTCAACAAGTGCATGGCCTGCCATTCGATCGGCGAGGACGCCAAGAACAAGGTCGGACCGGAGCTCAACGGGCTCGACGGGCGCAAGTCGGGCACCGCACCGGACTACAACTATTCCGAGGCCAACAAGAATTCCGGCATTACCTGGAACGAGGCCAACTTCAAGGAATACATCAAGGACCCGAAGGCCAAGGTGCCCGGCACCAAGATGTTCTTTGCCGGCATCAAGAACGAGAAAGAAGTCAACGACCTCTGGGCTTACGTCTCGCAGTTCGACAAGGACGGCAAGACGAAGTAAGCGCAGCCGTCAGGTTTGAATTCTCCTTTGCAATGGCCGGGTTCCGCCCGGCCATTTTCTTTTCTAATTTGCGGTGGCGGCCGTTCGATGCGCCGTCCGACCAATGATGTTCTCGATCTCGCGGATCACGAGATCGGGCTCGGCGTTTTGCACCATGTGGCCGACGCCGGGCAGCACGATCAGTCTGGCGTTCGGCACCGCCGCGGCAAAGGGACGGGAATGAATATTCGTCGACACGGTCTTGTCGACGTCGCCTGAAATCACGACCGTCGGCGCTGAAATTTCGCCATAGCGCGACGCCTGCTCGGTGACCGCTTGCTTCAACCGCACCAGATCGCGGGCATTGGCGAGAAACTCGCGCGGGCGCAGCAACAGCGGCGTTGCGGTACTGTCGACGAAATCGTCCGGCATGACCTGCGGCAGGAAAACCTCGCGCGCGCCACGCTCGGTCAGGAAATAGCCGAGCGGAAGGGTGATGGTGTAAGCGAACAGCGAACCAATGACCGGCTTTGCGACGAGCTCGTTGTACCAGCCGACACCACCGGGCCAGGGATAGGCGACCGGCGCCAGCATCACGAGGCCCGCAACCCGCGCCGGATAGTCGAGGGCCATCCGCGCGCCCAGCGCGCCGGCCCAGGAATGCACCACCAGGACGACCGGACCCGTGTCCAGCTTCTTCAGGGCCTCCTCTATCATCTGGCCCTGCGCAACCGGCGTCGAGGTCTCCTCGCCGGCAGGCGAACTCCAGCCATGGCCGGGCCGATCGATCAGGATCACGCGGTGGTGGAGAGCGAGCCTGTCGCCCAGCGGCCGGCGCATCGCTTCCAGATTTGAGCTGGCGCCGTGAACGAGAACGATCGGCGGCCCGGCAGCGTCTCTGGGCCCGATATCGAGCACGTTGAGCGTCGCGCCCGTTACCTCAATCGATTTTCCTTGCGGGGGGAAACGATGCTGAAGGACGGCAACGCCAGCCTGGGTTGCCAGCGCCAGCATCACGAGCGCGGCGACAAAAAGCGCGGATAGCATGCAGGAAATCCGGTTCGATGCTGGCACACAGGAGCTACGCGTGAGGCGGCGGTGGGGTTTCGAGCGCTTGCCGCGGGGACAAGTTTTCCACCGCGGCCAAGCGGACGAGCAATACTCTTCATACAGCCGTCATCGGCAGCTTCCTATAAGCATGAGCGGCACTTTTTGCTTCCGACGGACGGCTTTCGCGCGTCCGGTCTTTCCACATAATCCACAGCAACCCGTGGATGCCAAAGCAGTTATCACGCAGGGATATTTGGAGGCTTTTCGATGAGTTCCGGATTACATGAGACCGCCATCGATGAAATCGTGGCCCGATGCAACGGCGATATCAGAGGCGCCCTGAAGGCGCTTTTGCTGGTCAATGAACAGCTTGAGGCGGAACTTGCACAGCTCCATGCCGTGGTCGCCCATGGTGGATTGAGGGGACCGAAGCCCAGCGTTCTGCACTAGCCGTCTTTAGTTATAGCTGTCTTTGTTCCGCGAGCCGTGCGATCTCTAAATATCGCGCCCCTCGACTTTTTCGGTCAGGGTCTTGACCAGTTCCGGCACCTTTTCGAGGTGCGGATTGACCGCGAGCGCCCTGCGGAACGCGTCAAGGGCGCGTTTTTCGTCACCTAGATCCTGCATGATCATGCCAAGGCCGGCGAGCGCCCCGAAATGGCGCGGCTCTCGCGCCAATACCTGCTCGATATCCTCAAGCGAGCGAGCGTAGTCGTTTCTCAGGTAGTAGAGCGTCGCGCGGCGGTTCCAGCCCTCGACATAATCGGGACGCAGCTTGATGACGGAATCGAGCAGCTTGAGTGCGACGTCGGAATTTTGAGCATCCATCGCCACCTTGGCGCGGGCCATCAGAAGCGCAACGGTATCACTGGGCGTCTGTAGCCAAATCGCCCAGATCCGCGCCTCGACATGTTTGGCGCTGATTTCGTCCGGGGCCGCCTTCAACGCGCCAAACAGGAAATCCAGTCCGCGCGTCTTGTCGGCCGGAACCTTCGGCAGTTTCGCCGGCGCATCCGGCAATTTCTTCTGCGGCTTGGGGCCCGGGCCTTGCGCAAACGAGGCAGCCGGTACTGCGCTGATGGTCGCAGCGAGAAGAATTGCAAACCGGCAGCTTCGCGCGGCAGGGAATCTCATGGCCATGGGAAAAGTCTAGACGCAGTAAATCGCGCTTGCAAAGCGGAGAAGCGTCAAAGACCTGTGATGAGCGGGAATCCCGAAGCCGGTCTCAGCGAGCTGAAGTGCTCGGCCTTGGCAGGATCAGCCTTGATATCAGCCTTGGCGCGCCTTGAAGCGGCGCTGAACCTTGTTGATCACATAAACCCGGCCCTTGCGGCGGACCAGACGGTTGTTGCGATGACGACCGCGCAACGATTTCAGCGAGTTACGGACCTTCATGGGACATTCCTGATGCTTTGAAAGGCCGTATTCGGCGCGATCATCCGGGTAACCCGAGAACAATCCCGGAAGACCCCAGCTTTTGATAAAAGGTTTTATCCCGCCGACGGCCGAACCGCCCGGGACGCGGGTTTCTAAGCCATCGGGCCCTCAAATGTCAATCCGGACAGGTCGTTTCGGGCCTTTTTGGCCGGCGAGAGCCGGTTTCGGCGATAATCCGCCATGCCCTGGGGCCGACCCAGGCGCCCGGCCTTTCAGTCGGTTGGGAACTCGACCATGGCTTCCCCGGTCGCGACCTTCTCGCCCGCCTGGTTAGAGACGATGACGTCGATCAGGACCCAGCCGGATCTTGAGGTTACCTGCTTGGACTTGACGATTCCCGAGGGCTGGATGGTGTCGCCGGGCCGGACCGGCTTGACCCAGCGGGTTTCCAGACGGCGATGAATGGCGCCCAAAGGATAGGCCCAATCGGTGATCATCCGCGAGATCAGGCCGAAATTGTTCATGCCATGCATGATGATGCCACCGAAATTGGTTTTACCAAAATCCCCCTTCATATATTCGTCGTCGAGATGCAGCGGGTTGTAGTCAAGCGAGGCATCGCAAAACAGCCGAATGGACTCGCGGCTGACCGCAAATTTCGGTCCATCGATCGCATCGCCCGCCTTCAGGTTTTCAAACGTCGTCACGATGCGCCCCCCTACACCGGCCGGATGGTCCAGCCGCGGCCCGAACAGATCACCTCGCCACGCTGGTTGAAAAAGACATTGTCGTGCACGACGAACAGCCGCTCGCGCTTGATGAACTTGTCGAGCGCGCGGGCCTCAAGCCGGATGACGTCACCCGGACGAGCCGGAATATTGTAACTCCACGATTGGCCCGCATTGACGGTGCCGGGTGAGCGCATCCAGTCGTCGGCAGGCGTACAGGAAAACATCAGGAGGATGTGGATCGAGGGCGGCGCGATTAATCCGCCGTAACGTGTGGTCCTTGCGTAGTCCTCGTCGAAGTAAAGAGGATGGGTTTCACCGACCGCCGCACAATAGAGCTCAATGGCCTCGCGCGTCAGCGTGTAGGGAATGGTCTTGCGCGGCTCGCCGGGAACGATGTCGTCCCAGACCTTGCGCAGATTGGCGTGCTTCCAGAAGTCGGTCTCGAAGGCCTCCGGCTGCGCCATCGCACCCACCTCCCGCTGTCTCGTCCCACTATTTTGTTATATGATATAATCAATTCTGGAACGGTATAGTCAAGCAGCCTCGGAAACCTGAAATGCCCAAATTGAAGCTACCCAATCTCGACGATGTCGTGGCGATCGATATTCACACCCACGCCGAGGAGCCCTGCGGCCTGCATGGCGACGACGGCTACGACGACTTCCAGGCGCAGATGGCGGCCTATTTCAAATCGCCGAACAAGCATCCGCCGACGGTTGCGGAAACCGCCGCCTATTATCGGGCGAAGAAAATCGCGGCCGTGATATTCCCCGTCGATGCCGAGCGCGAGACCGGCTTCCGACGCTACAACAACGACGAGATGATCGAGGCCGCGTCAGATCATCTGGACGTGCTGATCCCGTTTGCCAGCATCGATCCGCACAAGGGCAAGCTCGGCGTCCGCGAGGCGAAACGATTGATCGAGGAATTCGGCATCAAGGGCTTCAAATTCCACCCGACCATGCAGGGCTTCTACCCCAACGACCGCTTGGCGTATCCGCTATACGAAGCCATCAGCGACGGCGGCGCGATCGCGTTGTTTCATACCGGCCAGACCGGGGTCGGAAGCGGCATGCCGGGCGGCATGGGCATGCGGCTGAAATATTCCAACCCGATGTACATGGACGACGTGGCCGTGGATTTTCCCGATCTCAAGATCATCCTCGCGCACCCGTCCTTTCCCTGGCAGGAGGAGGCGCTGTCGGTCGCGACCCACAAGCCGAACGTCTATATCGACCTCTCGGGCTGGTCGCCGAAATATTTCCCGCCGATCCTGGTGCGCTACGTCAACTCGATCTTGCAGGACAAGATGCTGTTCGGCTCCGACTGGCCGGTGATTTCGCCGGATCGCTGGCTTGCGGATTTCGCCAAGCTCGAGATCCGCGACGACATCAGGCCAAAGGTGCTAAAAGCCAATGCGCGAAAGCTTCTGAATATCTAACGACGGCGAATGGCGCGCGCCTCTTGCGGTGATGGCAGTGAATCAGGTCGAGAGCGTCCCGTCGATTCAGGAATCAGCAGCGACCGGCGAGATCGCCGAAATCTATGCGGATATTCGCGCGACCCTTGGCACCAGCGTCGTCAATCTGGTTTGGCGTAACCTTGCGACATTGCCCGGCGCACTCCCCTGGACCTGGTCGACGGTGCGTCCGCTTTATAGCGGACTCGCTTGCCGGCATGCGGAAGCCGTGCGCCGCACCCTTCCATTGCCGAAATTACCGACGATTTCGGCCGATGCCCTGACCGCGGCTGGCCTGAGCGCGGACGACGTCGAGCAGATCCGCCAGATATTGGACAGCTATCACCACACCAATGCCCTCGCACTCGTGGTCTTGTCCGCATTGCTCGAACGTGACGAGCCGAGTACCGCCAAACCCATCCAACTGACTGACACACCGCCGCCATTGGTTCGAACCGAATTGCCGCCGCTACCTGCCATGGCAACGCTACAGCCCGCCGCTCAACGCCTGATCGTGGAATTAAATAGTTTCGGCGAAGATGATGCGCCGTTTCTGATTGCGAGCATGTATCGGCATCTGGCGTATTGGCCGCCGTTTCTTGCCATCATCCGAACCGCGCTCGCACCGCTTCAGGCCGATCAGAGCCTGATCGCGCTGACGCATCGCGCGCGCGCCCTGGGCCGCGTCCACGGCGGCATATTATCGAGAGAGTTGAAGTCTTGCCCTCCACCGCCGTCCTTGCAGGACGCCCTTGCCTCTTGCCGACTGTTCGTCGAGCATCCGATCGCCCGGATGACCGGGATTTGTGCTTTGATCCGCGATGCGATTGGCGATGCAACACGGCCCGGCGAGCCGTGAGGCGCCACTCCTCACTACAAAATAGCTGACACTCGCGGCACGCCTGCGTTGGTCAGGCTATCTGCCAGATAGTTGGCCAATTCGTTAACGACGCGGGAATTGCTGCGCCGCCCGAACGAATAAGCGAGTTCAATCGTCGGTAGTTGCGGCAACCGCACCCCATGACGCACCACGCGCAACGGCGGGGCGACGAGCGCACGCGCCAAGACGGTAATCCCCATGCCTTCGACCGCAGCCGACTTCAGGCATTCGAAGCTCGGACTGACAAAGCTGACGTGCCAAGACTGCTTATGATCCTTCAGGGCGCTCACCGCGCAATGCCGGTAGGCGCAGCCTTCCGGAAAAAGAATTAGCGGCACGGAATCCTGGCCATCCGGCGCGTAGCTCGGGCCACTGACCCACACCAGTTGCTCGCGCAAAGCGACGGTGCCATTGCTGGCGCCAGCCGGCTGCTTGAAGAAAGCGAGATCGAACTCGCCGCGCGCACTGCGCTTCATGAGATTTTCAGACTGATTAGCCTCTACCTCCAGGCCAACCATCGGATGACGGCTCTTGAACCGCGCCAGCCAGGTCGTGAAATCACGGCCAAAAAAATCGAGTGGAACGCCGAGACGCACGAAGCCGGTCAGCGCCTCATCGGACATCGAGGCATAGGCCTCGTCGTTGAGTTGCATGATGCGCCGCGCATATTGCACGAGCTTGCCGCCCTCCGAGGTCAGGCTGATGACGCGGCCCTTGCGCCGCGTCAAAAGGCCTTTGCCGAGCTGGGCCTCGAGTTTCGCGATCTGCTGACTGACGGTCGACTGCGAGCGGCCGACGCTCTCGGCGGCGCGCGAGATGCTCATGGTATCTGCGACAAACAAAAATGAGCGCAGGCAATCGATGTCGAAATTCATTTTCCACCTATCATCGGCAATGACGATATTGAGCATCGCTAATATTCATTTTGCCTCTTTAGCTACCGCCGGTAAAGAGAGAGGGTTCCGCAACACCAACGGTGTTTGCGGCCGGCAAAACCGCCGCAGAGCGGAAATGAAGTCAAAATCACCCGGGGGAGACATATGGCTCGCGACGAGGCGGCGACCCTTGCGGCCGCATACGTGTCGGTCAGACAACTGATCGCTGAAAAGCTCAGATATTTGGTGCCGATGACCATCCTGTTCATGGTCGGCTATGTCGGCCTGACTATCCTGGCCGGTTTTGCCAAGGATTTTCTCGGGACCAAGGTGGTGGGCCCGCTCAATCTCGGCTTTGTATTGATTGCACTGAATTATCTTTTGTCATGGGTGCTCGCGATTGCCTACGGCCGCATCGCCGCCGACAAGTTCGATCCGCTGGCCGCGAAAGCTGCGATGGAAATCTCGCAGTCGGGAACAACGCGATGAGCATCACGCTTGGTATTTTCATCGTCATTCTCCTCATTACACTCGCCATCACCTATTGGGCGGCGAAGCGGACTTCGACGACAGCCGATTTCTACGCCGCCGATAGTCGACTCACCGCTGCACAAAATGGCTTTGCACTGGCCGGAGATTGGTGCAGCGCCGCCGCTTTTCTCGGCTTTACCGGACTGACCGCGCTTTACGGCATGGACGGTGCGTTTTACGCGCTGGGGCCGCTGGTAGCATTCTGCACGGTGCTATTCCTGATCGCCGAACCGATGCGCAACACCGGAAAATATACGCTCGGCGATGTCATCCACAGCCGCATGCAGACGCGCACCTCTCTATTGGCCTCGATTGCGGGCACCGTAGTCGTCAACTTTGCCTATCTGATGCCGCAGATGGCAGGCGCCGGCGTACTGGTTCGGCTTTTGACCGGCATCTCTTATGACTGGGCGGTGATCTTTGTCGGGATCAGCATGATCGTCTATGTCGCATTCGGCGGCATGCTGGCGACGACTTGGGTGCAGATCGTCAAAGCGGTGCTGATGCTTTCGGCCGGTGCGATCATTCTGGTGCTGATCCTGGCGCAGGTGCATTTTAATCCGCTGACCCTGTTCGCGGAGGCCGAGCAAAAATATACGGCCAAATATTTATTGCCCGGCAACTACCTGAAGAATCCGTTCGATCAGATTTCGCTCGCACTCGGTTACACACTCGGGCTTTCTGGATTACCGCATGTCATGACGCGGTTCTATACCGTCCCCGACGCCAAGGCAGCGAGGCGCTCTGTGGTATGGGTGATGTTTCTGGCCGGCGCCTTCTTCGCAGGCACGACGCTGTTCGGGATCGCCGCAGCGGACTTCGTCGGACAGGATGCGATCCGCGCGGCCGACAAAGGCGGCAATTTGACACTACCGTTGCTGGCGCAATATCTCGGCGGCGGCAAAGGGACCTTCGGCGGCGATCTCATGCTTGGCTTTGTCGCGGCGGTTGCGGTCGCGACCATTCTTGCGGTCGTATCGGCCCTGACACTCTCAACATCCGGTGCGATTGCCCATGACTTTTACGTCAATTGGGTCAAACGCGGCCAGGTGGATGGCAAGCGGGAGGTCTGGGTCGCTCGCGCTACCTCTGTTGCGATCGGCCTCCTGGCGATTGCGCTTGGCGTTCTCGCCCAGGGCGTCAACGTCGCCGTCCTGGTGATCCTAGCCATTTGCGTTGCCGCCAGCGCCAACTTTCCGGTCCTGATCCTGTCGCTGTTCTGGCGACGCTTCAACACTGGTGGCGTGATCGGCGGCATGGCGGTCGGGCTGGTGTCGTCGGTGGTCCTGGCGATGATCGGTCCAGCGATGCGCGGCGCCGACGCATTGTGGCCGCTCGTCAATCCAACCATCGTGTCGCTCCCGCTGGGCTTTTTGGGGGCCGTGCTCGGAACACTGATCTGGGGGCGCGACAGGGAAAACGAACAACGCTTTGACGCGTTCCTGTTACAGGTTCATACCGGCGTCGCCTCGAAATAAAAACCCCCGTCCCTCCCCGACAAGAGAGAACATCCCGTGACGATCAAAGCCGTTGTCTTCGATGCCTATGGCACGCTCTACGACATCCAATCGGTGGCCACCGTCACCGAACAAGCCTTTCCCGGATATGGCGATATCATCACGCAAATCTGGCGTATCAAGCAGCTCGAATATACCTGGTTCCGTTCCCTGATGCAGCGCTACGAAGATTTTTCCGTCGTCACGCGGGATTCCCTTGCCTATACGCTGCGGGTGCTCGGGCTCGCTCCCGACGCAGCCGCCTTCGATCGCATTATGGACAAATATCTTCACCTCGATCTTTATCCGGATGCGCTGTCGACGTTGACGGCTCTGAAAGGCCGCAAACTTGCAATCCTCTCCAACGGCTCCAGCGACATGCTCAATGCGCTGGTGAAGAACAGCGGATTGGGTCGCGTACTGGATGCGACCATCAGCGTCGATCAAAAGCGAATCTTCAAGCCCGCACCGGACGCCTACACGCTGATCGAATCCAATCTGGGCGTGCGACCTACCGAGGTTCTCTTCGTATCCTCCAACCCGTGGGACGCTTGTGGCGCCAAGGCCTTTGGATTAAACGTCGCCTGGATCGAGCGGGTGACGCCGCAGGCGATGGCGGACGCCTGCATCAAAAGCGATGCCGTTCCGCCATTGACGATGTTCAAGGCACTACGTACGCAAATGGACGAACTTGGCGTCAGACCCGATCACCACATTCACGGTCTGTCGGAATTACCGGATCTTGTTTCCCACCCATGAGCCTTGAATCCGTCCGCGCTTTCTTCGCCGAGAAGGCCCCCGATATCACCTTGATTGAGTCACCGCAGAGCTCGGCGACAGTGGCGCTTGCCGCCGAAGCCTACGGCGTCGAGCCGGCGCGGATCGCCAAGACGCTGAGCTTGAGGGTCGGCGAGCAGGTGATCCTGATCGTCGCCAGCGGCACTTCGCGAATGGACAATAAAAAAGTAAAGGCCCGCTTCGGCGGCAAACCCAAGATGCTCGGCCTCGACGAAGTCGCCGACATTACCGGTCACGAGGTCGGCGGCGTCTGTCCGTTCGGACTGAAGACGCCGCTGCCCATCTACTGCGACGTTTCGCTGAAAGCATTCGACGAAGTGGTGCCGGCGGCAGGCTCGATCCACAGCGCGGTTCGGATTGCGCCTGCACGCATGGCCGAGCTGGTTGCGGCCGAATGGGTTGACGTGTGCTGAAGACGGATAGCCCAAAGCGTCGCGGAAGATTCAATCAGCCACAACACCAAACATTGTTGATCAAGGCTCTATCGATCGAAGCCTTATTGATACTGGTAACGCCGGACGGGCGGCGGCATCGGTTGCGGTGAATTTGGCGGCGGCGCATTGGCGGCGCTGTCGCTTGATTCAAACACCGCGCGGCACGGCGCGCTGAGCTGCGGGGTGTTTGCCTGCAAACAGGCTACGATCCGATTCTCGTCAGGTATCGCAGCCCCGCATAACCGGAACACGTCAGGCGTACACGCCATCTGCTGCTCCATGGTTCCGCGATGCTCTTGAGCAGTCGCGGAACTTCCGTGTGCAAGCGTCGCTGCCAGACCAATAATGGCAAAAACTCGGAAAATTCGGTGCTTTCGCATGGCCGCCCCTTCCTCCTCAGCACATAAGTCTTCGACCGGGCAAACCGGTTTACGAACCAAACCAAATCAATGAGGCCGCGACTGGTTCGCACCGAACAAAAAAATGTGAGCGTGTTTAAAGAGTAGAAGTCTATTCCACTCTGCCGATGCGTTTGACCGCTGCGACGAGGCGCGCGCTGTCGGTTTCGATGAATTTCGAAAATTCCGGCGCGTCCATGTAAGCGACCGGGCTGCCCGCCGTGTCGAACGTCTTGATCACTTCAGGACTTTTTACAGCTTGCGCCATCGCTTCGCGCAGCTTGGTCATGATCGGCTCCGGCAGCGCCTTCTGAACGAACAGGCCTGCCCAGATGTAGAATTCGACATCCTTGTAGCCGCGTTCCTTGAAGGTCGGCAGATCGGGAAAGCTCGCGATGCGTTCGGCGCCCCAATTGGCGAGCACGCGCATCCTGCCGTCATCGACCTGCTGCTTCAGCGTTCCCGGCGCCGATGCGAGCGCCTCCACAGTTCCGGTCAGAATCGCATTCAGCGCGGGCCCTGCGCCACGGAACGGAATATGCAGCAACTTGATGCCGGCGGAGGCTGCAAACATTTCCATCGCGACATGCAGCGTGCCGTAGGGGCCGGATGAGCCGTAGCGAATTTCACCGGGGCGCTTTTTTGCATCCGCGACAAAATCCTCCAGCGTCTTCCACGGCGCCGAGGCCGGCACTGCCAGGAGCGTCGGATCGGCCAACACCCGCGCTATGGGAGCAAATTGCGAGACTTCATAGACCGGCGGACGATCGAAAAGACGGTCGGCTTCGGGAAGCACAGCCAAAGACGATAACGTCATCAGCAACGTGTAGCCGTCAGGCTCGGCTCGCGCCGCCGCCGCATTGCCGATGGCGCCGCCTGCCCCGCCCGCGCGATTATCGACGATCACCGACTTGCCCAGGATATTCTCCAGCGCCAACGCCACCGGCCGGGCCGCAAGATCGGCTTGCCCGCCGGCGGGAAACGGCACGATCATGGAGATCGTATGCGCCGGCCAGGCCGTATCCGCCAAGGCTGGATTTGGCAGAGCGGCCTGCAACAGCGGCAGCGCGGCGGTAGCCTTGAGCAATTCACGTCTATTCATCGGTAGTTTCCTCGATGTTCTTTTTTCTGTTTGATTGATAACACCAACAGCACCGTTAGGTGAACTGTTCGCGACCCCTTAGGCAATACCGAAATCGACACGGAAATGAGCGGCGGCCTTCAGCCGCGCCGGGAAGGCTTTAGCCGCTTCGAGGCGCCAAAATGCTCGGCAAGGAAATTTCCCAGCGCCTCGACGCGCGCCGGACGCGGACCGCCGGGCGGCATCACCAGATGCACGGCGCCTTCGGGCTGCGACCAGCCCTTCAGAATCACTTCAACTTCGCCAGATCGAATGGCGTCACCGACGATAAAGTCGGGCAGATCGGCAACGCCAAGGCCTGCGATCACCGCCGGTAACGCCGCTTCGCCATTGTTGACGCGAAGCGACCCGGCTGGCCGCACGCTCACCTGCTCGCCTGCGGCATTGCTGTAATGCCAGACGTCGGCGGTCGACAGATAGGCGTAGCCAAAGCATCGATGTTGGGCGAGATGCATCGGATGGGTCGGCCGGCCATGGCGCTTCAGATAGGAGGGCGCGGCAACCGTGTGGCGCGGCACCGCGCATAGCCGCCGCGCAATCAGGGAGGAATCCGGCAGCCGCGCGATCCGCAACGCGGCATCAAAACCTTCGCCAATCAGATCCACCGTCGCATCGCTGAGATGAAGGTCGATCGAGACGTCAGGATAGGTCTTCAGAAACTCGGGAAGGATCGGCGCCACCGCCTTCACGCCAAAGGTCATCGGCACCGCCAGACGAACCAGCCCGCGCGGTGAAACCGACTGGGCCAGCGCCTCGTTCTCCGCGGCCTCGCCATCGGCCAACAGGCGCTGCGCCCGTCCGGACAGTTTCTGTCCGGCGTCGGTGAGCGCCAGCCGCCGCGAGGTGCGGTTGAACAGCCGCGCGCCGAGCCGCTGTTCCAGCCGGCTGACGGCCTTGGAGACGGTTGCCTTCGACAGCGCGAGCTCGCTCGCGGCCGCCGCGAACGAGCGCAGTTCGACGACTTTCGCAAAGATCGCGAGCCCCTCGAAGTCCGGAAGTTTGGCCATGGCGGACAAGCCCATAAATGGAAACAATAAGTTTCGATAGTTTCTATTTCTATACCGAAGACGGCAGCATATCCATAGCCCAACGCTAATGGAGAAATCCCATGATTGAGCTTCGACCCTTCAACCGGCTGGGAGCTGCCGACCACGGCTGGCTCAAGGCCAAACACCATTTCTCGTTCGGCAGTCACTACGATCCCGGCAATATGGGCCACGGCGCGCTTCGCGTCTGGAACGACGACGAGATTGCGCCCAACACCGGTTTTCCTGCCCATCCCCACGCCAATATGGAAATCATCACCTATGTGCGGGAAGGCGCGATCACGCATCAGGACAGTCTCGGCAACAAGGGCCGCACCGAAGCCGGCGACGTGCAGGTGATGAGCGCCGGATCCGGCATTCGTCACTCCGAATACAACCTGGAGCCTCTGCCGACCAAGATTTTCCAGATCTGGATCGAGCCTGTGACGGATGGCGGCGCGCCGACCTGGGGAGCCAAGCCGTTTCCCAAATCGGACCGCTCCGGCAAGTTCGTTACCATCGCCAGCGGAGAAGCTGATGACAAGGACGCGCTGCCGATCCGTGCGGATGCACGCGTGCTGGCCGCCACGCTGAAGGCAGGCGAGAGCGCGCATTACACGCCGCATAAAGCACGCCATCTTTACCTCGTGCCTGCGGCCGGGAAAATCGAAGTCAACGGCATCAACGTCAATGCCCGTGACGGCCTCGCTATCAGCGATGAGCCGCAAATCAAGATCACGGCGCTGGAAGATTCCGAACTGGTGCTGGTCGACGCGGCGTAACGGACGCAGCCCTCCAATGCCCGAACTCTGAATTGCCGGCTCAGGCCGGCAGTTCAATCCGTCCTCCCCAACAACCCACTCCCAATAACCTCTGGAGACAAGATCATGACGAAAGTTCTCGTGCTTTATTATTCAGCCTATGGGCATATCGAGGCGATGGCGAACGCGGTGGCCGAAGGCGCTCGCGAGGCCGGCGCCACCGTCGACATCAAGCGCGTCCCCGAGCTGGTGCCGCCGGACGTCGCGAAGGCCTCCTACTACAAGGTCGACCAGGCCGCGCCGGTTGCCAAGATCGACGACCTCGCCAATTACGATGCGATCATCGTCGGCACCGGCACGCGCTTCGGCCGCATGGCATCGCAGATGGCGAATTTCCTCGATCAGGCCGGCGGTCTCTGGGCCAAGGGCGCGCTGCACGGCAAGGTCGGCGGCGCCTTCACCTCGACCGCGACCCAGCACGGCGGGCAAGAGACGACGCTGTTTTCGATCATCACCAACCTCCTGCATTTCGGCATGATCGTCGTCGGCATGAACTATGGTTTTGCCGGCCAGATGAAGCTCGACGAAGTGACGGGCGGCGCGCCCTACGGCGCCACCACCATCACCGGCGGCGACGGCAGCCGCCAGCCTTCCGAGAACGAACTCGCCGGCGCCCGCTATCAGGGCCGCGCCGTTGCGGAGGCTGCCAAGAAGCTGCACGGCTGAGCAAGCAAAGAGGGCGGCAGTTCCCACAAGGAACTGCCGCGAGGCCGGACGATACGCTCGGCTAAGGCCCATCCGCACACCGCGCATTCAATTGCCGTAGACCGCATGCGGCAGCCACAGCGTGAGCGCGGGCACGTAGGTGATGATCATCAGCACCATCAGGAGCAAAATGAGGAACGGCAATACGCCGCGCACGACTTCGCCGATCGGCGCCCGCGAAATCGTCGACAGCACGAACAGGTTCAACCCGACCGGCGGGTGAACCAGCGCGATCTCCATGTTGTGGGTGAAGATGATCGAAAAATGCACGGGATCGACGCCGAGCGCCGGCAGCACCGGCGCAAGGATCGGCAAGACCAATAGCAGCGTCGCGATCACCTCAAGGAAACAGCCGAGCACCAAAAGAAGAACATTGATCGCGAGCAGGAACTGCCACGGCGCCATGTTCTGCGCCAGCACCCATTTGACGAGCTCGGCCGGAACGCCGGAGGCCGTCATCCAGTGACCGAACGCCAACGCGGTGGCGACGATCAGCATGATCGCGCCGGCGCTCTTCAGCGCATCGGCCACCACCCATAACGTCTCGGACCAGTGAAAGCCGCGGTAATAGGTAAGGCTCACCGTCAGCGACACGACCGCGGCAATCGCCGCCGCCTCGGTCACCGTGACGATGCCGCCGTAAATGCCGACCAGCACAATGACGGGCACGATCAAGGCAGGGATCGCCCGCCCCGTCACGCGAAGCCGCTCAGCGAAGGGTAATGCCGGTTCGACCGGAAACTTCCGCCGCCGGGCGTCGTACCAGACCCAGGCAAAGAACACCGTGGCCTGCAACAGGCCTGGCAACACGCCGGCCAGAAACAGGCGCGGCACCGATTGCTCGGCGACGATGCCGTACAAGATCAGCGCCAGCGACGGCGGGATGACGATGCCGATGGTGCCGGACGCGCCGACGACGCCGAGCGCGAAACTGCGCGGATAGCCTTTCTCGATCATGGCCGGCAGCAGGATCGTTCCCATCGCCAAAGCCGTGGCTACCGACGAGCCCGAGATCGCGGCAAACAGGGTGCACGCCACCACCGTGACCAGCCCGAGCGCGCCCCTGATGCCGCCGAGCCAGGCGGCGGACAAATCGACCAGCGCCTTCGCCACGCCGCCGTGACGCATGAAGGTCGCCGCCATCACGAACAACGGCAGCGACATCAGCGTCGGCGAATTCAGGTGATCGATGATGACCTGCGCCACGCCGATCAGCGGTTCGCCGGAGGCAAAATAGAGAATAGATGCGCACAGCCCGAGCACCAGGAAGATCGGCATGCCGACGGCGAGCAGGCCGAAGAACAGCACGATAAACAGGATGATCAGCATGGCGTCTTATCCCTCCCCCGCGAGCGCAGCGAGTAGCGGGGAGGGTCGGCGAACGAAAGTGAGCCGGGGTGGGGGTTCTTCAGGCATCCTCTTTGACATCGAACGTTCCAGGCCCCCCACCCTGGCCTCAGCTTCGCTTTGGCCTTCCCTCCCCACCGCTACGCGGGGGGAGGGATAAGAGCAGGAGAGCGAGCCCGGGTTCATCCCGACTTTATTCGTGTCTGATTTCATTATGCGTCGGTGTGCGAAGCATTGCCCGCGCCGGCGACTTGCTCATGCGCGGGGATGTGACCGACCGTCATGGTCTCGGGATCGAAGGCAAAGACATAGCGATAGAGCCGGATCAGATAACGGCCGGACATCAGCGCCGCGCCGGTCGGCACCGCCGCCGAATAAAGCCACATCGGAAACTGCACGTCCGACGAGCTGCGCTCATCCAGCATCCATGAAGTTTCGACGATGCTGAAACCGTACCAGGCAAGACCTGCGCAGAATCCGAGAGCGACCAGGCAATTGGCGACCTCCATCCAGCGCTGCACGCGTGGGGACACCGCCCGCAGCACCAGGTCGGGCCGCACATGGCCGTCGGTGCGCACCAATTGCGAGGCAGCTAACATGATGCCCCAGACGACGAGATAAACGATCACTTCCTCGGCCCAGGAGATGGCATAGCGCGGGGCGATGTATCGCCCGATGACCTGCACGAGGCCAACGATCATCGCGGCAAGGCCGAGCAGGCCGATCAGAACCCGCTCGGCCTTGTCCCACCACGTATCGCGCACCGGCGAACTCCCCCTGCCCGTCTCGACTTCAGCTATGGCCGCCGACGGCGTCACTCACGAGCTTGACGATGTCGGCCGAGAGTTTCGTATCGCGGATCAGATCGGCTTGCGCCGCGATCATGCGCTTGCGGTCGGCGGCCAACTGATCCGCCGGCGGATCGGTGAAGGTCACGCCATTCGCTTGCATCGCCGCGCGGGCGTCAGCTTGCGATTTCGCGGACATCGCGCGGTAATGCTGGATGTTTGCCGCCCAGACGTCACGCATCAGCTTGCGATCAGCCTCGGAAAGCCTGGACCAGAAGGACTCGCTGAGCATCGGGATATAGTTGGCGAAGAACTGGTGGTCGGCGTAGGAAAATCTGACGCCGGCCTCCCAGAGTTTTGCCGAGTTGACGCTTTCGTCGCTAGAGACAAAGCCGTCGAAGGTGCCTTGCGACAGCGCCAGCGGTACGTTCGGCCACGGCGTGACATTGGGAATGCCGTGGACGAAGCCGATGCGCCACGAGATGCCGGCGCCGCCGGGACTGCGAAGCTTCAAACCGTTAAAATCCTCGAGCGAATGAATCTCTTTCTTCGTCGTGTACCAGTTCTCGTTGCCGAGTTCGAGCCAGGACCCGAGAACATGTGAGCGCAGCTTTGTCTCGAGCTGCTTGTTGACGAGTTCGCCCGGCGCACCGTCGGCGCAGCGGCGGAACATCTCGATCGGCGGACTGTAGAGCGCTGGCAACTGGCAGAAATCGACGTCGGGCACGAGCCCGGTCATGGTCCAGGTGCCGGGCGAGGCCATGTCGACCTGGCCCTGGAGCAGCGCCTTGGTGACATTGAGATCGGCGAACAACTGCCCGGAGTGAAACACTTCGCCCTTGATCCTGCCCTGGCTCGCTTCCTCGATCTTGCCGAGATAATCGACAATTGCCTGGTTGCGCGGATGCGACGGTGCGGTATCGAGCGAGCAACGCAGCTTGATCGCGTCATCCGCGAAGGCCTGTCGCGACACATAAGGGGCGAGCATTACGCCCGTGGCGGCCGTGACAAAAGCGCGCCTGTTCAATCCTGTCATCGTTTCCTCCCGACTGCTTTTTTCCGACCCGTTTTCCGGTCTCTTGGACTTGAGGATCGCGTTTGTTGCCGTCCTTGGCAACCGTAATCGGGCGGGTTTCTCGCCATTTTCGGATCAGACTTTCGGCGTTGCCCTATCAACGTACTCGGTCCCACCTCTCCACTTGCGGGAGAGGTCGGATCGCCAGGGCGATCCGGGTGAGGGGTTAAGGTCCGTCAATAGATACCCCTCACCCCAACCCTCTCCCACAAGGGGAGAGGGAGCGCACCTCCCTTGGTCGCAAAGCAATGCCTTCTCGCGATGCAAATGCACCCGAGTAATATGAAATCCGTGTCCCTCGTCATTCAGAGGGCGCAGGGAATGCCGGGCGCTCGATGCGCCCGCAGATGGGGTAACGGGCCTCTTGGCCCTTTGGGTGGTCGTCCCTCACATGATGGTGTGACGGAGTCGAGGATTGGCCTCGCTCCAAGCATCGAGGAGAGACGACCATGGAGCATTATGCCGGAATCGACGTGTCATTGGAATGCTCAAGCGTGTGTGTGGTGGACGGGAGTGGCAAGATCATTCGCGAGACGAAGATCGCGAGCGAGCCGGCGGCATTGATTGGCTGGCTCGGCTCTCTGGGCTTTGGGCTTGGGCGGATCGGGCTGGAGGCGGGGCCGCTGTCGCAATGGCTTTATATGGCAATGAAGCAGGCCGGGCTTGCGGTCGAGCTTTTGGAGACGCGGCACGTGCGTGATGCGTTCAAGGCGATGCCGGTGAAGTCGGACCGCAATGACGCCCGAGGGATCGCGCAATTGATGCGGCTTGGCTGGTTCCGGCCGGTGCACTGCAAGTCGATGGCTGCACAGGAGGTGCGGGCCATACTGACGGCGCGCAAGCTGGTGCAGAGCAAACTTATTGATATCGAGAACAGCCTGCGCGGGATCTTGCGTGGCTTTGGGTTGAAGGTCGGCAAGACAACGCGGACGAACTTTGCCGGGCGGATCAGGGAGTTGGTCAAGGGTCACCCGAACCTGAAGACGGTCGGCGAGGCCCTGCTCTCGGTGCGCGCCGTGTTACTGGGTGAGTTCAACGCGTTTGAGAAAAGGGTACGTGCGATGTCGCATTCGAATGCAAACGCCAGGCTGTTGATGTCGACACCGGGGGTAGGACAGATCGTGGCGCTGACCTATGTGTCTGCGATCGACGACCCGGCGCGGTTTCGATCGTCAAAGCGGGCAGGACCGCTGTTCGGGCTGACACCAAAGAAATACCAATCCGGCGAGATCGACCGCTCCGGGCGGATCAGCAAGATCGGCGATACCACGGTTCGGGCCGCGCTCTATGAGGCTGCCCACATCATACTAACCAAACCAATCAAGGGATGCTCGCGGCTCAAGAGCTGGGCGATGCGGATCGCCAGGCGCGCCGGCATGAACAAGGCGAAGGTTGCACTGGCGCGCAAGCTCGCGGTCATCCTGCATCGCATGCTCGTCACCGCAACACCATTCAACGACGCTGCCGCGGCAGCCTGATCGGGAGGCGCAACACAGTTTTCGGGCGGCCTCTCCACACCAGGCCTTCCCGAAGCGAGGTCCCTGCCGGGACGATGGATCAGGTCAGGCCGCCACGCGAGTTGTCGACGCCATCTCAAGATGCGATCACGCCCACCGCAGATTGGCCGACCTATCCTCCACGAACCCCATCAGGCGACGGCCTTTGTGCCGATCCCGGACAGAAGCAAGTCCCCGGCAAGTGGATCACGCAAAAAAGGGATTGACTCATCGAGGCCCGTTACAGAAGCCTCGTATGCAAAAGTAAAAAGCATACGAGTTAGTCACCACGGTCACACCGGAAACGCCCGGCATTCCCCGCGCAATGGTTTTAACGGCTTACTTCGTGATCTCCCTGGTGATCGGGCTTTCTTGTCACCATCCCCGCCGTGATGCGTCAGCATCATCGGCCGGTTGATATCAGCGTCGAGATATCAGGACCACACGACTTCGCCGTCCGAAGATCGCGCGCTCGTCTGCCACGCAAAACCTCGGCCATCGCATCCCGCGCCCAACGTCCGTGACGATCGCGATACGCCCCTCTTCTCGGGCGCGAGATGGCGCGAGGTCCTAAAGGTGATTTGCCCGTCGGCGCAAGGGGGATTTTTTGGAGGCCACCGCTGGCGTGAGTACCGCCCCCGCGATTACGGATCAGATGGTTAAGGTGTGGGTGGCTGTATTGGAGGGGTATTCGGGCGATCTTGAGTGTATGGGCGCTTGGGAATTGCGGCGATTGTCGCGCGCAATTCTTCGTGCAGCTCTGGGTGATCGAACAGAGAATAAAGCCGCGCCGCAACCTCTGTCAGCTTCGAGAAATTTTCCCTGATTTCGAGCAGGCTCTTTTTCGATATGGCATTTTCGAGCGACTGGGAGCGAGTACGTATATCCAACAATCGGGGCGGTTTGACCAACACATGCTCTGCGGTCATCTGCTCGTAATCCGTCCGCATCCATGTGAATTCGTGGGCGACGGCGAGTTGGTTTCACACGGCGAACGCCTGTTTTCGGCCTTGAGCGCTGCGCCTCGTGACCGCCCGAGAACCCTCAGACATAGCCGAGCCAGTGCCAGTAGGTCGCGCCGAACAGGAGTGTGAGCAGATAGGCGAGAGCGGTGAGCGCAATGCCGGTGCGGATGAAATCCCTGGCGAGGAAGGTCCCGGTACCGTAGCCGACCATGCCCTGGGGCGAGTTGACCGGCAGAATGAAGCCGAAGCTGACGACGAACTGCAGCACCAGCGTCATGCCAAGCACATTGATGCCCGGCGTCTGCACCTTCTGCAGAACTGCGATCACGATCGGAATCAGGGACGATGCCAGCGCGGTTGCGCTGGCGAAGCCGAGGTGAACCACGACAAGAAACGCGGCCATTACGGCGAGAATGGCGAGAGACGGAAGTTGATTGAGACCGAACCCGTCAACAATGAGGTTGGCGAGCCACTGAGCGGCCTGCGTTTGCAGCAACGCCGTGCCAAGGCTGATGCCGACCCCGAACAGCACGATGGTGCCCCAAGGGATCAGCGGGTTCGCCGTTTTCCAGTCCATGACGCCGATGCCGGGCAGGAATAACAGCGCAACCGCGATTGTGGTCGTCGTCGAACTGTCAAACGGGTGCAACACGCCTTCGGTCGCCCAGAAGCAGAGCAGGATGAGAGAGAGCGCCAGCAGACGGCCCTCCTTGCCGGTCATCGGACCAAGCTCGTTCAGGGACTTCTCGACGGCGGCCTTACCGCCCGGGATCTCCTTGGTTTCCGGCGGCATCATCGTCATCATGATGAAATACAGCCCGACGGAAAGCAGGACCGAGAACGGACCAGCCGCCACCAGCCAGCTCAGCCACGTGATGTCGTGACCCAGCATCTTCTGGATAAAGCCGACGGCGACCATGTTTTGCGCGGCCGCTGTCTTGATACCGATATTCCAGATGCTGACCGCCTGAACCGTCGTGATCATCAAGAGCCCCGCAAATCGGCTTTTCCTGTCGACGCCGAACGCAACAATGATGCCCATGATGATCGGTACTACCGCTGCCGCCCGCGCGGTTGCGCTCGGCACCAGCAGGGCCAGCACCGTGGACACGACGATGGCGCCCATGACGATCCGGTTCGTTCGTGTACCGACCCGCGACAGGACCAGTAGCGCAATGCGGCGATCCAGATGCGTCACCGTCATGGCGGCGGCGAGGAACAAGGCGGCGGCAACCAGCGTGAGAGCCGTGTTGCCAAATCCGCTCATCGCGGTCGTGAGGCCCTGAACTGTCCCGATCAACACATTCGGGTTTGTAGCCGTCGGCGAGAGGCCGAGGCACAGGGCCATCAATGCCGCAATCACCACCGCACTGACGGCATAATCGAGCGCGTCCGTCATCCATATGACGACCGCAAAGCCGAAAACGGCGAGCATGCGCTGTCCTGCGACCGACAAGCCCACCGGCGTCGGCAGCAGCAGGATCACAAGCAAGACCGCAGCGCCGAGCGCCAATCCCCAATTGTCTCTGATCCAGCTATGCCGCGCCTGCTGCTTGATGAATGGTTCGGCCGCCAACGCCTGGTCCGGGATCGTCATAGTTCTCTCTCCATTGCATCGATAATTGGCGGCGTTCGCCAATTCGGCTTTGCGATGGATCAACGAGGGCGGCGAACGACAGCGGCGCGACGACGACCGTTACCAGCACCGGCGAGGAGGATGTTAAAATTCAGCGCCGCAAACCAAAAGCCGCCCGACAAGGTCGGGCGGCTTTTCAAATGGTGATTTTCAAGTAGCTATTATTTCTCGTCTTCCAGGGTAACGGCAACCGCGCCGATCGCGGAAAGCCGCACCTTGTTGCCTTCAACGCCGGCAACCAGGCCGCGGTCGATAAAGTGATGGTGGCCCTTGTGCGATCCTTCGCCGCTGTCCTTCTTGGTCAGCTTGATCCGGTTGCCCTCGACCTTGTCGACGGTGCCGACGTGAACGCCGTCGGCGCCGATGATTTCCATGTGCTCTTTGATGTCGGCCATTGTCTAATACTCCCTTGAACCGCCAATACGTCGCAATATCCGCTTCAAGCGGCTAATTCATGTTCGGCTTCGATATTGACGAGAGATTCCGCAAGCTTGGTCAGCGCTGAATCCGTCGCCTCCTCTTCGTCGAGGGTCGCCTGTAAAAGCCTGGCGGCGTCGGCCATTCCAAGTTCTTCGGCCCAGGTACGAAGCGTGCCATAGCGCGACATCTCGTAGTGCTCGACGGCCTGGGCCGCCGCCAGAAGTCCCGCATCGAGCGCCGGCATTCCCTTGAAGTCCTTCATGATCTCGGCACCCTCTTCGGTGATGCCGTTGATGGCGGCACAGGTTTTTCCCCGCGCCGGCTTGCCGATAATCTTGAAGACCTGGTTGAGACGTTTCACCTGGCCTTCGGTCTCCTTCAGATGTTTGGTGAAGGCCTTCTGCAATTCCTTCGATCGCGCGGCCTTCGCCATCTTGGGAAGGGTTTTCAGGATCTTGTTCTCGGCAAAATAGATATCCTTGAGCGTCTCGTGAAAGAGGTCGCTAAGCAGCATCGACTTCCTGGCCATGTTCGTTCCAATCCGGTTTGAGACCCGTGGCGGGTTGCCCGAACTAAGAGGCGGAGGCGAACAATCGTTCCAAGACGCGACGATATGTTTCCGGCGGCTGACGGCTAACCAGCCGCCTTTAGCGCCGGCCGAACGCCAGCGGCGACGCGCCGGGCAACAGCGCGGAGTTAGGATCGGAGGGCTGTTGCGCGAAGCTCGCCCCGAATGACAGGCTGAGGTTGGAAGTGGGACGGATTTCGATACCGGCATGCACGCCATAGCCGGGCGCGGTGCCCGAGGACATCGAGTCCAAAGCCGCGAACGGGCTGCCGATGACAGGCGCCCCATTATACTTCACGGTGTCGAAGCCGGCAAAGACCGAGACCGGCATGCTCTTGAAGTTGTAGCCGGCCTGGGAACCTTCGTAGGTGAACGAGCTGCCGCTGCCGAAGGCGCCGGGCTGGCCGAAATTGCTCAGGCCCCAGCCCAGATTGCCGCGTTCGCTGCCGACAAACCAGCCGTTCTCGAAATTGTAGCGCGAGGAAAAATTGCCGAAGGGGTTTGGGTTCGGGTCCGACCTCAGGCCGCTGGCAAAGCCGGTCGTCGAGGTCCAATAGGGCACGGATTGCGCGTGTGCTTGGGGCGCGCCGAGACAAAGCGCGGCCAGCGTAAGTACGAAGACGACAGCGAAACCGGATTTGCCTGAGATCATGGGTCGCGAACCACCTGATGTGGCTAAATTATACGGCGGGGATATCGGGAATGCCAGTGTGGCGACACTGACGTTCCTTTCGGTTTTGCGAGCCGCCTCTTCAAAGGAACGTCAGAGTCAAAGTACGGCATTGGCGCTCCCAAGGGGAATCGAACCCCTGTTTCGGCCTTGAGAGGGCCAAATAATGAGACTGACCCAGTCCGCCAGCGTTCGCCGACATTCAATAATATCAATATGTTAAATATCCATAATCCAGTATTGTTCGCCGGCATACAGGGTCGTATATCCGACGGATATTCAACGTGTAACAGTGCGACAAACGCGATGTCGAAGACACTCACGGAGGCTCAGGTCACGACGGCGAAAGCGCGTTCCAGGCTCGAGCTTGGCGTGCATTGGCGCCGCCTCGATGCGGAAGCGCATCTGGGCTATCGCAGAGGAAAACAGGGCGCCGTTTGGTTCGTCCGCTGGCGTAATAACCACGAAGGCGGCAACTACAAGCAGGCGCCGGTTGGCGTCGCCAACGACATCAATGACAAGCCGGCCGACGGGATTCTGACCTTCGAACAGGCCGTGAGAACGGCACGGGAGGCCGTAGCTCGAGCCAGAACAGAAGCCGCCGCGCACGCAGCGGGCCCGGCTCCTACCGTGCGATCGGCCGTCGAATCCTACGTCAAGGAACGCGACGCTCGAGAAAGACGCCGAACAGGTCGCGACGTCCGATCCGACGCCGGTACCAAGCTGCGGCGCTACGTTCTTGGTCAAGAAAAGCGCGGCAATCAGGAAGCCGTCGACGCTGCTCCTCTCGCATCGGTACATCTGCATGCCCTGAAAGAAGACGATTTGCTAACGTGGCGTGAGGGTTTGCCGGAGGGCTTAAAGGTCACGACCAAGCAGCGGTTCATGAATGACCTTAAGGCCGCGCTAAATGCCGCATGGCCCCGGCTTTCCGTAGATCGGAAGAAACTGAACCCGACGTTCCTCGCCATTGTGAAGGCCGGCTTCAAAGCCGAGCGGATCGATGATGATGATGACGCGTCGGTTGCTCGGGATAACCAGATTCTCACGGATGAGGAGGTTGGGGCGGTCATTCAAGCTGCGTGGGAAATCGATCAGGAGCAAGGATTTGACGGCGATCTATATCGGATCGTCGTGTGTCTGGCCGCGACCGGCGCGCGGTACGCCCAAGTCAGGCGAATGCGTGTGGGCGACATACAGGTTTCTGCACGGCGTCTGATGATGCCGGGCTCCTACAAGGGGCGTGGCGGCAATAGCGGCTCGGACCCGGTCCCAGTGGGCGACGATGTGATTGAGGTGCTTTTACCGGCAATCGTCGGGCGGCCAAGCGATGCACTTCTTTTCGAGCGGTGGATCCATGAACAGGAGCCGGGGGGCATCGCGTGGAAGAAGTCTGAACGCGCTCCGTGGAAAAGAGGCGAACTTGCACGTCCCTGGAAGGCCATTCGCGAGCGCGCCTGTATGCCGGAGGTGATTCCCTATGCTTTGCGGCACTCCAGCATTGTGCGCGGCCTCCGAAAGGGCTTGCCCATTCAACAGGTCGCCAAACTGCACAACACCTCAGTCAAAATGATCGAGCGGCACTACGCGAAATACATTGCGACCGCCTTGGAAGACCTCGCGAGGGCGGCAGTCGTATCCCTGGTTCCGCGGAGTGATGGGAACGTGGTGCCGATGGGAAAACGCGCGTAGGCGTAAGCGCCAAACGACCCAAACTCTGCGCCCGTTCGGGAAGAATGAGCCGATTGTGAACTAGCTCACATCTGATCGGCGGGGATGCCTGCTAGCTTGTTGATGCTGAGGATTTCAGGGGCTCAGTAAACAGGCGCCGGCGGGACACGATATTTCGAGCCCGGCGGCGTATTTTTTGTGGCCGGAAGCACAGCGGCACGAGCGGCCAGCCGATCGATAGTGGACATAGCTGCGCTTGCCGGAACGCGCAGCCCAAAACTTGGCAGCTCGGGCGGAAGGCCGGCGCCTGGGCGCCGACACACCCCCTTCACACGGGAGAGGTCCAAGGTTCGATCCCTTGTGCGCCCACCATTAGTCCAGTTAAATCAATAACTTACGTGATCTTCTCCCTTCGGCTGTGCCCCAGAGAGATCGGGGCACAGCCGGGGCACAGGGAAAATCAAGGCGCTTCACCGAGCAAAGAGATCAGGCAATTTCGTTGAGATCATTGCGTTTCGAGTCGCGCGCCCACTCAGTCCCAACCGGCGACAATTGGCTGCATGAACTGAAGCACGACGGCTAGCCCTGAGGATCTGTCGCTTAAGAACGCAGCCACCCAATCTCGACTACCAATGGACTCGGATGACTCCAACGAGAGCCGTTGCCCTGATTGCCATGGCTGGCCTTCAAATCCCGATAGCTGCGAGTAGATCCGAATTATTCCCACTCACCTATATGCGGCTTGGGATTCATGGTTTCCAGGCACGCGACGGCCTTTGTCCACGACGCATTTGAAGCTGGACGGATCCGCTGTATTGCCTTGACCTGCATAATTGGCAGCTTGTGGATATGGACATAGCGGTCGCTGCAAGGCAACGCCCTGCGATGGATCGTCGTTCACGTATTTTGTGGCGATAATCTTATCAGGAGCGATCCCCTGCTCTACCCAAAGCTCCAAGGCTTTCAGCAGATCGTGTTCGCCATCGATAACTGGTCCATTGCTGGCCCCGTTTCCGAAAGAATTTGGACCGGCGCCCCCATAGCAATGGGCCATTCCAGGTGCCATGAAGACGCGGTAAAAGTCATGAACGTCTCCCATAACCTTCGTGACCTTTCTGTAGTAGTTAAGACCATTCTCCGGAGCGATCGCAGTGTCCGCCCATCCGGCATATTGGATCATCTTGCCGCCATGATGCTTGAAAGATCTAAGGTCGGGATTGGTGGAATTGACAATAGGCGCTATCGTTTTGCGCGCCTTCTCGAACTCTTTGTCGATATTGATGCTGAGGTAAGGACAATTTGCTTTTCCGAAAACTTGGTCGCACCAGAACCCCATGGTCAAGGCATTTTGAGCCCCGGGGAAGCTTGACGAAACTCCAACCAGCCAGTTGGACCAATTCGCCGGGTACGAATTGCTGCCTGGCTCGTAGCCGGGGAAGATCAACTGTCCCCGCGAATTGTGAGGTCCCCAATAAATCTTTTTTGCTGCTTTGACCTGCGCCTTCGTCAGACACGTATTGGAATCCTGGCCCGACTTGCACGCGGCGACGGCGGGATCGAAGCGGCATTTCCTCGGATCGTTGAGGAATGCATCGGTCGAGATGCCGCCATCTCTCCCGGCACATTGGAGCAACGCCGCGCTGCTGAGAAAGCCGATCTTGCTTGCAGGAATATAGGCGTCGGGAACCCCATCCGTTCGCGGCCCAGTGAGCAAGGCCTGCATGTCCCAAAGAAATGAGGCGCCCAACAATCCGACCAAATCGTTGGCTGGCGACCCAACAATGATGCCATCGAAGTCATCGGGATAGCGCTGCGCCTCCATCAACGCTTCGCGGCCGCCGCAGGAACATCCATTGAAATAGGAGTGCAGCGGCTTTTTGCCCATCAGTTCTTCAATGATGGCCTTTGAGCTATCGGTCGTCACTTTGATTGCTCGAAACCCGTAATCCTTCTGAAGGTCGGGATGCCCAAGAAATGTTGGAGCACCGGAAGGAGGCCCGGAGGTGCCGTCATCTGTCGCCGCTGCGGCATAACCCCGCGAGACCGCGTTGGTTATGAATGCTACCCAGATTGAGCCGGCGAATCCGCCATTGCCAAGCTGCTCGTACTTTCCATTCCAGCTGCCGTCCGTCGGAATCCACACCTCAAGCTTGATATCCGAGTTGCTGCTAGGCTTGACGGTGGCCGCCACCCTGCAAAGACCGACAGGCGCTGTGATGGTACCCGAGACCGTTTGGCCCGGAGCATAGGATTGAGCGAACGTGATCGTTGTGTTTGGGAGTGAGATGCTGGTGAGCCTCTCACAGCTCATGGGCGCAGCCAAAGCACCCGAATAGAACGCAACCGACGCCAACATTGCAACGGACACTGTACTCAGTGCGTGTTTGGATTTGCCTAGCCGTTGGATCATGATGAACGCTCGACCGTAGTGCGATAGAGAATGCGCTTGTCGATGATCGCGAGATAAACCAATGGCGATCAGAAAGACGATAAGCGCGCACAACCTACCAACCACGATAGCCCTCGATGGCGGTCATCGCGACCGTAGCCAAACATCCGAGCACGCCGACATGTGCGGGACCGTCTCAGGAACACCCGCCAGAGTTCGCCCCGGAACGCACCCCCCTGTATTTTATAACATAATGCGGTCATCAATATTATTGCTTTGATCTAACTCAACGGACGTTGTTTCGGCCGACTCTAATTTGACGATTAGAGAGGGAGACTGTTTTTGAACGACGTAGCCGCTTGAAGTCAGCTGCAACCACGTCACGCCCTCGAAAGACCGCCCCGTGCAATAAACTACGAACCACCTCGGTTCGACGTCTGTATAAAATTGATCACTCATTCATCCGACAGGCATGGCATCTTATACAGATCCTTCGACGTTTGATGTCAATCACGCGCGCATATTCTGCTGCCGATTGACGTCGGAGCGCTTCTAATGCTTTGAGAAAGTGCCATGAACGTAGTGCATGAAATATTTAAGAGCCAACCATTACTCGCGCTCTTCATAACGATCGCGCTCGGTTACTTGGTCGGGAAGATCAAGATCGGTAGCTTTGTCTTAGGCGGCATCGCCGGAACGCTTTTGGTCGGTGTCGTGATCGGACAGCTTGGAATCGATATCGATGCCGGCATTAAGAACATATTCTTTGCGCTGTTTATTTATGCGGTGGGGTTTCAGGGCGGACCGCAATTTTTTCACGCGCTGAACATGCGCTCGTTGAACCAGCTCGCGTCTTCGTTCGTCATGTGCCTCGTCGGTCTGCTGTGCGTTTTGACCGCTGCCTGGATGTTCGGCCTGGATCGGGGAATGGCGGCTGGCCTTGCCGCCGGCGGCCTCACTCAATCGGCGATTATCGGCACCGCGGGAGATGCCATCGGAAAATTGGGCCTATCCCCAGCACTCATCAAAACCATGCAAACGAATGTCGCCGTTGGCTATGCTGTTTGCTATATCTTCGGCTCGCTCGGGCCGATCATCATGGTCAGTTGGTTTTTGCCACTCATCATGAAATGGAATATTCGTCAGGAAGCATTAAAACTTGCAAAGCAGATGTCCGGCGGGCACGCAGAGCTCGAACCGGGTCAATTCAACGCGGCGCAAGACATAGCAACACGCATTTATGAAGTCGCCAAAGGCAGCAAGGCAGCAGGTACGGCAGCACTGGCGGTCGACAAAGTACTTTCCGATGCCTCGGTCGAAGCCATCTATCGGGAGGGAAAGCCGATCGAGCTGACGGACACCGCGCTCATTCAGGCCGGCGATAGCGTCGCGATCACCGGCACGACAAACGTCTTGGAGACCGCTTCCGGATTCTTCGGTCGAGA
Organism: uncultured Alphaproteobacteria bacterium; assembly: GCA_963770515.1. Lineage (GTDB taxonomy): Bacteria > Pseudomonadota > Alphaproteobacteria > Rhizobiales > Xanthobacteraceae > Bradyrhizobium. The sequence goes on along the minus strand of CAVYPW010000008.1, from coordinate 6,084 downwards.
GGTACCTGCCGCCAACGGTCTGATGCTCGTTCAAGAACACCGCGAAATCATTTTGACCAACCGCGCTCTCAGCGGGCGCGAAATTAGCAAGATCCACGATCAGGTCAACACCGACACCCGCCACGGCGTTTTCTTGACGGCAGTCAGGCGCATGGGGCTGGATCTGCCACTATTGAGCAAGCTTGAGCTGAAAACCGGCGACGAATTGCACTTCACCGGCAGCCCAGCCGACCTCAACCGCGTGCAGCCAAAGATCGGCTATAAGATCAACGCTGCCGAAGTCACCGACTTCATATTTTTCGGCATCGGCATGCTGATTGGCATCCTGATCGGCGTGATTGAGTTCAAAATATGGGGTGTGCCTATTTCGATTGGCAGCGGCGGCGGGTGTCTGTTGTCGGGCCTATGCTTTGGCTGGTTACGCAGCGTACATCCTAGGTTTGCCGCTTTGCCGTTTGGCGCTTCCAACTTCCTTCGCGATTTTGGATTGGCCGTGTTCGTCGGTATCGTTGGTATCGATGCTGGTCCTCAGGCGCTGGTCGCCATCGAGAAATACGGCCTCACGCTATTCTTTCTCGGGGTCGGCGTGACGCTGATCCCGATGATTGTCACCTTCTTTTTCTCTTATTTCGTCCTGCGCATTAAAAATCCTATCGAGGCACTAGCCTGCGTCGCTGGTGGCCGCAGTGCCAACCCCGCTTTCGCTGCGTTGCTCGTGAAGGCTGGTAACGCGACCCCCGTGGTCTCCTTCACCGTCACCTACGCGGTCGCCAACGTATTCTTGACTCTATGGGGCCCCATCATCGTTGGGATCATCACGAAAAACTCAGGTTAGCACTCATTCAAATGCGAGGCGGCTATCATGACCGAACAAGATTTCAGTAAATTTGCGAAGCTGAGCCCCTTCGAGCTTAAAGACCAATTGATCGCTATTGCCTCGTCAGATGCGCAGAGACTGATGCTGAATGCTGGGCGGGGAAACCCCAATTTCTTGGCGACATTGCCGCGCTGGGCGTTCTTAAGTCTCGGCGACTTTGCATTGCGTGAGGCGGAACGGTCTTACTCATATCTGGACAGCGGCTTCGGCGGCCTGCCGGAGCACGATGGCATCGTGTCGCGGTTCGACGCCTATGCCACCAGTCATCGGCTAACGGATGGGATTCGGTTTTTGCGCTCGGCGATTTCCTACGTCAAAGATCAGCTTGGGCTAGATCAAGACGCATTTCTCTTCGAAGTGGTCAGTGCGTTTTTGGGCAGCACCTACCCCACGCCGCCCAGGATGCTCCCGCATACTGAAGAAATCGTGAAAGCCTATCTGACGCAGGAAATGTTCGGGCCGCTGCCGCGGCGTGGCGAGTTTTCACTATTTGCGACAGAGGGTGGCACGGCGGGAATGACCTACGTCTTCCAAAGCTTGCGCGAAAACGGCCTGATCAACCCCGGCGATAAGATCGGGATTGCTACGCCAATCTTCTCGCCATATCTCGAAATTCCAGTTCTCGACGATTACAAGCTGGAAATCGTCGACATCCGCATGGATCGACTTGACGATTGGCAACTGCCGCAATCTGAACTCGATAAATTACTTGACCCTGCTGTCAAGATATTTTGCATCGTCAATCCGAGCAACCCACCATCATCAAAAATGTCAGACGCCGCTCTGGAGCGCCTGACCGCACTGGTCACGAAGCACCGTCCGGACCTGTTTATCGTGACCGACGATGTGTACGGGACCTTCGCCGATGACTTCATTTCGATCTTCGCAAAATGCCCGCGTAACACGCTGTGCGTCTACTCGTTCTCGAAATACTTCGGTGCGACCGGGTGGCGCCTCGGCGTCATCGCATTGCATAACGACAATGCATTCGATGCAGCCCTCGCCGCTCTGCCTGAAAAACAGAAACTCCTCCTTGATCAACGCTATTCCTCGTTGACCACCAAACCACGTGATGTGCGCTTTATTGATCGCCTGGTCGCCGACAGTCGTGCCGTGGCGTTGAACCACACCGCCGGCTTGTCGGTGCCGCAACAATTACAGATGGCGCTATTTGCGCTAAACGGATTGATGGATCGTGAACATCGTTACAAGGATGCCGCCAAACAGCTGATCCGGCAAAGATATCAGACGCTCTACAGCCACATGGGTGTCAAGGCGGTGCGGCAACCGGACGACGTCAACTACTATTCCTTGATCGACTTGCAAGAGATCGGCGGGGCGCTGTACGGGCCGGAATTCAAGGCATGGTTTATTAAAAGCAATCTAGGCATCAGCTTTTTATTCCGCCTCGCAAAGGAGACTGGCGTCGTATTATTGCCTGGCAAAGGGTTTGAGGTTGTCGATACCTCCGCGCGAATTTCGCTCGCCAACCTTACCGATATCGAATACGCGTCGATCGGAACGTTTACGCGGAAGATTCTCGATGAGTGCTATCAGGATTTCAAGAAGACCAAGACTGAAAAGTAGAAATTATGCCGCGGCCTCAATACTCGACGCATCGGACGGGGCTCAATCAAGACCTTGACTAACGCATCCAAGAACAAAGACTCATCGCTTCCGATGGAGCGGCGAAAACCATTTGCCGAGGCAGTATTTTACAATGCTACATACGCTCTTAACCGCCCGCCCGGAGCTCGCTATTTTTGCGGCGTTAGTCATCGGCTACGCTATTGGCGCAGTTAAAGTTGGGCAGTTTCAACTCGGCGGCGTGGCAGGGACGCTTCTAGCCGCGCTGGTGATCGGCCAGATTGGCGTTCACATCGACCCCAGTCTCCAGCGGTTCATGTTCACGCTGTTCATCTATGCGCTGGGCTTTTCGGTAGCGCCGCAGTTCTTTGCCAGCGTCGACAGGACGACCTGGACCTGGACCCTCCTGGTAATCGTCGAGGTCGTTTTAATAATCACCGTAGTGTTTGTCGCCGCGTATCTATTCAAGCTGGATGTCGGGACGGCGAGTGGCCTGCTGGCCGGAGCCGCGACCGAGTTTGCCTTGGTCGGTACCGCGAGCGAGGCGATTGGTAGGCTTGGGCTATCGCCCACGGCTGCGCAGGCCTTCGAAGCGAACGTCGCGACCTCATACGCGCTATGCTACATTTTTGGCCTCATAACCATCGTGTTGTTTGCGAATCAGGCTGCACCCAGACTGCTGGGCATTGACTTGCGCAAGGACGCCCGCCGCGTTCTGGCCGAGCTTGGCGGAGCCGATCTGAACCTAGATTCGGATCAGAGCAGTTCGTTTCCCTTGTTGGTCAGTCGCGGTTTTAGCGTGGTGGCCGCCGCGGGAAAGACTGTCGCGGCGGTGGAAGCCGAGCTCGACGGGAACGCGACAATCGAGAGCGTCCGCCGAGCTGATGAGCATATACCAGTAACAAGAGCTTTTTTGCTCAATAAGGGGGATGAAGTCGCGGTTTCCGGCCTGCGCACGGCGCTTGCCGACGCGTCGCACGTCGTCGGGCCCGAACTCAGCGACCCGACCGCTGTTAAGTTCATTGTCGAAACGCGAGATGTCGTACTCACACATCGGCCCATGCATGGATCGGCCATGGCGGACATTATCAAGTTTCTGCGGACCTCAGATTGCCACGGCGTGTACCTTGCCGGGATCACCCGCATGGAACGCGTCCTGCCGCTGTTGCCGGGCTCCAAAGTCCGCCTGGGCGACGTGTTGCGGCTGTTCGGCAAACCGGAGGATGTAGCAAGGGCGGCAGGTTTTCTCGGCGAGGCCAGTGCGCCCGACAATGTGACGGACTTCGTCTATCTGGGCGGGGGACTGGTCATTGGCATTATGATCGGCATGGTGACGGTGCCCTTCGCTGGAGCGTCGCTTTCACTTGGGAGCGCGGGCGCACTTCTGTCTGGTCTTGCCTTCGGGTGGTTGCGCTCCTTACGTCCGACCTTCGGCAAGTTCCCGTCGGCTGCAATGCAGATCTTGAAGGATCTGGGGCTATCTGTATTCATTGCCTGCATCGGACTGACTTCCGCACCGAGCATTCTAGCATTGCTGGAGCAGCGTGGTTGGGAACTGCCGATCGCGGCGATATTTCTTTCGCTTCTGCCGCCATTGGCTTCGCTCTATATCGGCCGCTATTTGCTGCATATCGAGCCTGCGATACTCTGCGGTGCAATCGCGGGTCAGCATGCCAGCACGCCGGCGATCAATGCGATTGAAGCCGTCGCCGGCAACCCCGTTCCGGTGATTGGCTATACTGTTACCTACGCTATTGCGAACATCCTGCTTCCACTACTGGGACCTATCTTTGTGGCCGCGTTCGCTGCTACGCACACGATCGCGCCGTAGAGCCGCCTCGGCTGATTTGACCGCTACTAGCCCACTGATCTGGGATGGCAAATGAAAGTGCGTCAATGTCGGGTCTCAACACATTCCTTCTAGTGCTCGCCGCGATCCTTCCGGTGGTCAATCCCCCCGGCTCTGCGCTTATCTTCCTGGGATTGACGCAAGGTGCAACCCCCGAAATCCGTAGCATCCTGGCGCGGCGTGTCGCAACGAACTCGTTCATCGTCCTTGTGTGCTCACTCCTGCTCGGCGCACTAATTTTGCAGTTCTACGGGATCTCGATTCCGATCCTTCGCGTTGCCGGTGGGTTCATCGTTGCCATAGCCGGATGGAAGCTTTTAAACGAAGGCAGTCACAAGTACGTAGAAGCCCAAGCAGGTGAGGTTTCCCAAACAGAGATCCTCAATCTGGCCTTCTATCCTCTGACCCTGCCGCTGACCACCGGACCTGGAACGATTGCCGTGGTGATTAGCCTTGGGCTTTCCAAGGGATCGTCCACGAGCCTGGTGGACGAAATCGTATTCGTGATCGCGTGCCTTCTCGCCGTTACGGTGGTCGCACTAACGATATTCTACTGTTTCAAATATGCGGAGCGCATCCAGAGGCTGCTCGGCCGAGGCGGCACCGATATTGCCGTGCGGCTATCGCGTTCATCCTCTTTTGCCTCGGCGTCCAAATTCTCTGGTCCGGCGGGAGCGAGCTGCTGAGATCTGTAATCAACACCGGCCCACCAGCTGCTGATTCTGCCGTATTGAAATAAGTCGCAAAGAGCCGCTTAGAAATCGGGTCTGTCCCTCTTCATCTCGTCGACTTTCGCGGGCCTGGCTGGTTGGGCAGGCCCGCAACAGAACTATTCTCCGGGTTGCAAACTCTTCAAAGCCATAGACCAATTTGGGCGCCGTATTTCATGAAGGATGAGCGGTATGCCGCAGAACACCACAGTGCCAACTATTACGAGCGTCACATAAAGGACTGGTGAACCCACCGGTAACTGATCGGGCGGGGAAGAACGCTACCAAGAAGCTAAAGAGCACTCCGAAAAAACCTAAACCGGCGGTCAGCCATATACCAACTAAACCACCAGGCACTTTAAACGGCCTCACCAGATTGGGCTTAGTGTAGCGAAGTTTGACGGCAGCTGCGTACATGAACATGTAAGCGATAAGGTAAAGCGCAATCGTCATCGCAGAAACCAGAAAGACAACGGAGACGTCTTTGATCACGAAGTACAGCGAGGACATGACAGTGACCACGAGACCCTGGACAAAAAGGATGTGGGTCGGCATGCCATGCTCGTTCGACGCATGAAGTACTTGAGGCAACTCTCCATCATGCGCGGTCGCGAGCAATCCCTTGCTTGGGCTACCAAGCCAAGCAAACACGCCACTAATGGCGCCTATCCCTACGAACAGGGAAAGTACCGAGTGAGCCATCCCATATGCCAAATGTCAGTCATTACTGCCGCAAATGTGTCGAAGACACCAGATTGCAGAGAGATTTTGTCGTAAGGCAAATTGCCGCAACAGGAATGGCTCCAAGAGCAAAGATAAGCAATGAGACAAGTGCGCCGAGCCCTATAGCTGCCGGATATCCTCTGCTCGGATTCTTCATCTCTGTGACGAACACCGCCTGCACCTCCACTCCGGCAAAGAGCAGTATGATTCCTGCCAGGAATGCTACCGACCCATATCATGAATTGCCGGCCAGTAAAGTGCATGTCCTTCTTGCGATACCGCAGGGTCGGTAAGGTGCTGCCATGCAATGGGGTGCCCGGTTGCAACCCAGTAGCCAA
>CAVYPW010000007.1:0-8424 GCA_963770515.1 uncultured Alphaproteobacteria bacterium | reverse complement strand
GAGCGCACTTCCAGCACCGCACGCGAGCCTTTGCCGCCGGCGCCGGCATAGCCGAAGCCGGGATCGAAGAAGCCTGCGTAGTGCACGCGGAATTCACCGACCAGGGGATCGAACGGCACCATCTCGGCGGCGTAATCCGGTGGCACCTGAACGGCTTCCTTGGAGGCCAGGATGTAGAACTCGCCGGGATCGAGAATGAGGCTGCCGTCGGGCCGCGCCGCAATCGCTTCCCAGAATTCGTTGACCGCATAACCACTGCGGCGATCGATATCGACCACGCCGGTGTGGCGTTTGGCGCGATAGCCGACAAAGCCGCCGGCCTTGTCGCCCGAGAGATCGACACTGAGCGCCACGCCGTTGGCGAGATCGGCGTCCTCGACGTCGACCAGCTTTTCCAGCGTATGCAATGCGTCGAGTTCATCAGCCTTGAGGATTGCTTCGCCGGTGCGAAAGCGAACCTGTGAGAGCCGCGATCCCTCGCGCAACAACACCGGAAAGGTTTTTGGACTGATCTCGGCATAGAGCGGGCCGTGATAACCGGCACCGATCATGTCGAAGCGGCGGGTGCCGTCGGCGATCACGCGGGTGAAAACATCGAGCCGCCCGGTCGAGCTCTTCGGGTTGGCGGCGGCAACGATCTCCGGCGGCAGGGCCAAGGATTCCAGCAGCGGCACGATGTAGACGCAGTTGGTTTCCAGCACCGCGCCATCGGCAAGGTTGATCTCATGCAGTTTCAGCTCGTCGATACGCTCGGCCACCGTGGCGCCGGGACCCGGCAGAAAGCTCGCCCGCACCCGGTAGGCGATGTCGCCGAGGCGCAGATCGAGGCTCGCGGGCTGGATCTGGCTTTCGACAAACGGGTAGGCCGGAAGGATCAGGCCCGCATCCGCCATCGCCGCGATCATGCGGTCGGGCAGGATGCCGTTGGCGCCGGGCGGAAGCGTAAAACTCACGGGAATACGATCCTTAATGCCGAAAATTAAGGGCTTTTACCGGTTATCCGATGGCCGCCTTGACGGAAAGGGTGCGAGGGAATATCAGCATGACTTATCCCGTGGTGATTTGAGCCGGCCGGCTTGCAGCCACGTTAAATAAGTCGCTAAACAGGCCGGGGACAGTGTGATCCCGGCCTTTTGGAGTTTTTTTCCAGGCCGGTTTTTTTATGACCGTTTTTGAGGGACGGTCAGGAGGTCACATGTCCGAGTCTACATCCAAATCCGCGTCTGCTACACCCGCTTCCACGGCTCACTACCGCCCCGAGACCCGCCTGGTTCACGCCGGGACCCTGCGCTCGGAATTCGGCGAAACGTCCGAGGCGCTGTTTCTCACCCAGGGTTATGTCTACGACACCGCCGAGTTGTGCGAGGCGCGCTTCAAGGGCGAAGACCCCGGCTACATCTATTCGCGCTATTCCAACCCGACGATTGCAATGTTCGAACGGCGCATGATCGAACTCGAGGGTGCTGAAGCCGGCCGCTCGACTGCAACCGGAATGGCGGCGGTGACGACCGCCATTCTCGCGCCGCTGAAAGCCGGCGATCACGTCGTGGCGGCGAAGGCGATGTTCGGCTCCTGCCGCTATGTGGTGGAAGATTTGCTGCCGCGCTACGGCATTGCCTCCACGCTGGTCGACGGCCTTGACCTCGACCAGTGGAAGCGCGCGATGCGGCCGAACACCAGGACCTGCTTCCTCGAGAGCCCGACCAACCCGACGCTCGACGTGCTCGACATCTCTGCGATCGCCGAAATCGCTCACGCCGGCGGCGCGCGCCTGATCGTCGACAACGTGTTTGCAACCCCGATCTGGCAAAGCCCGCTGTCGCTCGGCGCCGACGTCGTGGTCTATTCTGCCACCAAGCATATCGACGGCCAGGGCCGCTGTCTGGGCGGCATGATCCTCTCCACTGAGGCTTTCGTTGCCGAGCATCTGCACAACTTCATGCGACAGACCGGCCCGTCGCTATCGCCGTTCAATGCGTGGGTATTGCTCAAGGGACTGGAGACGCTGGCGGTGCGGGTTCGCGCCCAGACCGACACGGCGTCCAAGGTCGCGGATGCGCTGGCGCGGCATCCGAAAATCGCGCGGCTGGTCTATCCCGGCCGCGACGACCATCCGCAAGCCGCTTTAGTGAAGAAGCAGATGCGCGCCGGATCGACGCTGGTCGGCTTCGAGGTCAAGGGCGGCAAGGCGGGCGCGTTCCGCACGCTCAACGGATTGAAGCTTGCGCGTATCTCCAACAATCTCGGCGACGCCAAGAGCCTGGTCACGCATCCGGCAACCACCACGCATCAACGGCTTTCGCCGGAGGCGCGCGCCGAGCTTGGGATCAGCGACGGCTTTATCCGCTTCTCCGCCGGCCTCGAACATGCCGACGACCTGATCGAGGATTTGCACTCGGCGCTGGAGAAGGCGTGAACTAGCTAAGTTGCTTACTGTCGTCCCCGCGAACGCGGGGACCCATAACCACAGCCGGCTGTTGTTAGAGCATGCCGTGACCGCGGCTCGCTTGATCGTAGACATCTGTGGTTATGGGTCCCGGATCGCGCTCGCTGCGCTCGCTTGTCCGGGACGACTGCTATGTACTGAGGCGGTCTTCACATCGGCCGGTTGGTCGGCGCGCTCGGCACGTTGATGCCGAGCTTGATCTGGCCGACGGAACGGATGATGTCGTCGCCGAGCAACTGGGCGAAGCAGGCATAACCCCAGTCATTCATGTGCAGGCCGTCGGCGATCACGAAACTGTCGATCGGCAGCGCCTGATTCTCGTGCCACTGGCGCATCACCTCGAAGCGCGGGAACACGCCGATATGGCGAAGTTGCGCCACCCTGCCGAGCAGCCGCACCATCTTGCTGGCGTTCTGCTGATGCTCGGTCACCGCCGGCGAATATTGCGGATCGACCAGCACCACATCGGCGTCCACAGCCTGAATGCGGGCCACGCCGTCCTGCACCATCTGCGCGGTCGCGTCGGGATCGAGGTTGTGCAAGATGGCGTTGGTGCCGACCTGCCAGATGACGAGATCGGGCTTCGCGTCGATCACTTCGGCCTGCAACCAATTCATCATCTGGGGTGCATCTTCGCCACCGCGGCCGCGGTTGACGACGGTGATATCGGCGGTGGGATATTTCCGGTGTAGCTGCGCGGCGAGGCGATTGGGATAGGTAAACTCCGGCGAGGACGTGCCGTAACCCTGGGTTGAGGACGATCCAAAAGCCACGATCACCACGGGCAAGCCTTCGGCGAGTTTGTGCGCGACATGCCGCAGCGAACCCACCGATCGCGGCGCGCCCTTGGGCGACAGGCACGGCACACGGCTGAAGATGTCGCTGGCTGACTTCGCGACCTGTTTGACCTTCTCGATCGCCTTGTCGGTCAGGCTCTTCGGTTGCGCCTGATTGGCCGGCTCGGCTTGATTGGCTGGGGCCTGATTTGCTGGCGGCGCCTGATTTGCTGGCGGCGGCTGGTTGGCGCTATCGGCCGGCGCTGCGCCCTGCCCGGATTTTTCAGCCACCGGCATGACCGGCTTGATGCCATCGGATCTGGCGCTATCAGGATTGGCGTGATCGGATTTTGCGCTATCTGATAGCGTCGCCTGTTGAGTGGTTTCGGCGCGAACGGGCGCCGTTATGGCCGAGACCAACAGCATGAGCGCTGCGGCGGTCGCCAGCGACGTCGATTGGCAAAAAGGGCGGTGGTTACTCCAAACCATCTTCAAGGACAGACTTCCTCAATTCTCTCAATTCACTCAATTCTCTTGGGCGGCCTTCGGATGAGCGGCGGCCATAATGAATTCCGACAGCGCGCGCCCAAGGCAATTGTGAACCCGCTTTGCAAGCTCTGCGCCATGAACGGCCGTGAACAGGTCAAACTCGCCGGACTCAGACCAGGTTTTCATCAGCGCGAAACGATCAAACAATGGAACCTCGTGGTCCTGCGCCACCACGCGCATGTTATCTAGGTAGGGCGCCGCAGAAATCATCAATTCCGTACGCGGACTATATTGCGGGTTGAGCAAAATCACGTCCGTTCCGGCATCCCGTAACGCAACAACACCTTCGTCGACGGCGGTGCGGAAATCATCCGGATCGACCGAGCGCATAGCATCCACGGTTCCGGTCTGCCAGATCACTAAAGTAGGCTTTTTAACTTCCACTAACTTCGACAGGCCCGAAGCGACCTCTTCGGCGGTCTTTTTTGCCTGTATTTCCACGGATACGTTAACCTCGTTCGACGGCAGCTTCGCCTTCAAGGCGGCCTGCATCTGGCCGGGATAGGCAGCTGCCTCTGAAGCATTCGCGCCAACGTTAATGGTCGATGACCGGCTGCCCACGACCAGAATATTCAGCGGACCACCGGCCTTGATGGCCTCCGCGACCTTTGGCAGCACGTTGTCGCCGGAGAGGAGATAGTTGGGAACCTCGCACGCCGCAGGCGCCGGCGTAGCCACAGGAGCATCTTCGGCGCGCACGGGAACAGCGGCCAGAAAACCGGCCAGCAGGCTCACACTCAGGATTGCCCCTGAGACGAACTTCATGCCCCCCCTCCCGCCAAATCGGCGTTGCCGCCGGTGGCCTTGGCTTTGGACCCACTCTTGTCGGCAGAATGCTTGTACCATGAAAACAGCCATGCCGCGGCCGACATGATCAGGATTCCGGAAATACTGATAATAAAGTGCAACGCGGTCCCGCCCGAAAGCTCCGCCAGCAGGAAATGGCCAGCGAAGGCCAAAAACACGCCGAGGCAGAATATCTCAAGCGAGTGCTGGCCGCACAGGATTAACGGTCGCAGCCACGGTGATTTCAGGTACGGCCAATCTTTAGGCAGGAAACGCACCGTGACGGCAGCGAGCGCCAGGAAGTGCGCGAAGCGCAACACGTCAAGATCGGTCTTGCTGATGGGATACATCCACTGCTCGAGTCTGCGCGGCATGAAGTGGCTGAGCTGCGGCACATACCAGGTCAACGTGACCAGGAACGAGAACAGCAGATAGGCAAAGCAGATCCACAGCGTGATCCGCGAAGCCAGGATGCGCGACATCCGCTGCGCGCCGCCTTGCGCGCACCATGCGCCGAACACGAACAGCAATTGCCAGGCGAACGGGTTGAAGGCCCAGAAGCCGTTCGGATAAGCCGACAGATAGAGATCGAATTCCCAGGTCGCGGCATAGAGCAGGACGGACAATCCCAATGTCAGGTCGGCGCTGCGCCGCATCAGCCACAGGATCAACGGCAGAAACAGCATCAGCACGATGTAGAGCGGCAGCACGTCCATGTTGACGGGACGGAATCTCAACAACAGCGCCTGGACGATGGTGACGTCAGGCTCCTTGAGGAAATCCATGATCCCCATCTCTTCGGTGTAGAGCGGGTTCTCGAAAGAGGTGGCGACGTAGGAGATCTCGGCGAGGAAGATCGTGAACAGAAAAACGTGCGCGACATAGATCTGCCAGACCCGCCGCAAGATGCGCGCGGTCGCCACCACAAATCCGGAATCGCGCATCGCCCGGCCATAGACGAAGGAAGCCGTGTAGCCGGAAATGAAGATGAAGATTTCGGTGGCGTCGGAAAATCCGTAATTGCGGATGGTGAGCCAGGTCAGAAGATTCTGCGGCAGATGGTCGATGAAGATCAGCCAGAGCGCGAGCCCGCGGAACAGATCGAGCCGCAGTTCGCGCTCGGCGGCCACGGGGCGCGCGATTGCCGGCGCGCCTGCTTGCGCAAGCAAGGTATCGCGCGCCACCACACCGGCTTCAGCCGCGAGCGGCAGTCCGGCAATTTGATCGGCAACCGAGGTCATTCACCTCATCCCGGGGATACGGATGCGTTCGGCCAGCATTGCGGCAAGATAGCACAGGCTGGCCAAACAGGTAACGGCGCGGTTAGCCCCGAACTGTGGTGAAACGGCGATGGAAAAGATCACATCAGGCATCCCGGCACAATTGGTTCTGTCCGAACGATCGGATAGAATATCGTTCGTTTTCAGAGAGACGATCGAGCCCGCATGTACCGCGCCGTGACCCGCGATATCGAAGTGACCGTGGAGCCGAACTTCCTCCCCGACCGCTCGTCGGTGGAAAAGCGGGAGTATTTCTGGTCCTACACCATTGTCATCACCAATTCCGGCCCCGAAACCGTGCAGCTGCGCACGCGGCACTGGATCATTACCGATGCGACCGGCCACCAGAAGGAAGTCCGCGGCGAGGGGGTGATCGGCGAGCAGCCGGTGCTCGCCCCCGGCGAGCGCTTCGAATATACCAGCGGCGTTCCGCTGCCGACCGCGTCGGGCTTCATGACCGGCCGCTATCAGATGGTGAGCGAGAGCGGCGAGAAATTCGAGATCGACGTGCCGACCTTTTCGCTCGACAGCCCCGAGGCGAAGCGGGTGTTGAACTGACGGCAGCGCCGTCCATACTCCGCGAAAGCGGAGTATCCAGTACGCCGGGTGCTATCAGTTAAACATCTCCGGTCGCTGGAATACTGGATCACGCGCTTTCGCGGGCGATGACCAGGACGGGAGGTTCCCAGAAATGACCGCCGTTGGCTGTCAATCTCTGCAAAACCTGCTCCCCTGCCGATGGCCGGAAGAATCGAGTGCGCAGCTCCCGCCCAACGGCGCGGCGGACGGAAATGCAGGAACACCAACGCGCGGTCGCATCGCCATCGTCCGCTGCCTTCGAACCGGTTCGTGGCGCCTCTCGCATGAACCGCTGGAGTCGAGATAATAGCCGCTGGCACAACCGATCTGGACACAGTGATCGCCCGCCGCACGTTCGCCTCTCGAACAGATCAACGGGCACACGCGATCGGCCTCGTTGCGGACAGCATCCAGCGCCTCAAGACTGGCAACTTTGGTATCGAATTTGGTTTTGGCGTTCTTGTTGAAGAGCTCAAGAGACCGCTGCGAGCCTTCATCCCAATCGCCGTCGATCTTCCCCGAATTGCAGCCAACCCGTTTCAAATGGGCCTGCAACAGTCGCGCGATGTCAGCCTCGCCGATTTTCGGAGAGGACGCGGGTAGCGCCGGCTGCCCCGGCTGATCGGGTGTCAACGCAGCGATCTTCTCGGCATTTTCGTTGGCGGCGCCTTTGGCTTGCTCGACCTGACGCCTCGCCTCTTCGACCGCTTGACGTTTGGCTTGCTCGACCTCCTGGGCGGCTTCCGCGCGCTGTTGTGCAAGCTCGGCCTGCTTCTTCGCCTCTTCCAGCTCCTTCGACTGGGCCTTCGCCGAACTCCTCGAGGCGCTTCTGCAGTTTCTCGGCCTTCTGCGCCGCCTGCTCCTCGGCATTACGCCGCGCATTGTCCGCCATGGCCTGGGATTGTTCCGCGACAATGAGCCTCTTCACCTGCGCGCGCGCGAGATTCGAATAAAAGCCGGTCGGGTGTTTCTCGATGAAGGAATCCCACACTTCCCTCGTTCCGATTTGCGCGGCGTATTCGTAGTCGATCCGTGCGTCGGCTTCGGTATCCATCGGCTTCGCCGGCTGCGGAACCAAAGCGAGGTTGTCGCCGCCGAGCGATCCGTAGACAAACGGCTCCTGACGATTGCTGGTCTTTTTCAACACCTCGTCGCGAACCCGGCCAAAGGCCACCCGCACATCCACCCCGGGCTCGGCAATGTATTTGACCAGCGCTGACGTGTATTGACTGTTTTCTCCATTGCCATCATCCGCGACGGCGCCGGCTTTGGTGGCGAATGCGACCAGCGTGTTGGGCGTCGTCGGTTCGACCTTGGCCAATCCCCGGCCGATCGAACGCGTGGCGACGCTTTTCTTGATGGTGCCGGCGAGGGGATTGTCGCGGCAGGCATCCAGAATAACCAGCCTGAGGCGCTTGACGGGATCGAGCGCCCTCAACACGCGATCGAGCGATACCGCTTCATCGTCGACGTCGAAATCGCGCGCCAGCTTGGCGTCGGCGGGAACGAGATAGTTCAACCCGTCGACTTCAATGCCGTGGCCCGCGTAGTAGACCACCGCGATATCGGCATCCTGCGCTTTTTCCGAAAACTCGCGGACCGCGCGGCGCAGATCGACAATCCCGAGGTCCCGCTTGTCGTCCACGACATCAAACCCGGCCTTCCTGAAAAGCGCGCCCATCGCTGCGGCGTCGTGGGCCGGATTGTCGAGTGGAGGAACCTGTTGGTATCTTGAGATGCCGATGACCAGCGCGACGCGCTTTTCCGCTCGCGCGGGGTCCGCAGAGATAACGAACAAAAAGCCAAGCAGCAAAAAAAGCAGGGGCCGTGACATCGACCGCTCCCGGTAGCTCATTCCTGCCTAGGGGGAATTTTCGGGCCATTCGAACGAAAATCGTCGAAATGCCCTGCCGGGCAGGACACGCATTTAGCCCGTTAGTCGCAAGTCCAGGCCAGCTGGTTCACAGCCATCCGGCCAAACTGAGCGGCTCTTAGGAAGCCGTGCCCT
>CAVYPW010000006.1:0-1583859 GCA_963770515.1 uncultured Alphaproteobacteria bacterium | reverse complement strand
AGAACTAAACCGCTCGCGCGGTAGGCCATTGGGGCTGGCGGCACGGCCAACAGGATAGCACAACGGGGCGTCCTGTTTTGAGATGAGGGGTTGGCAACCTTCACTCAAAACAGGAGCATCCCCATGACCGACGAGGCAATGAGCCCGTTGCGCCGGCGCATGATCGAAGACATGACGATCCGCAAATTGGCGCCCAAGACCCAACATGACTACGTGCAAAGAATCAAGAACTTCGCGGCGTTTCTCGGACGATCGCCGGATACGGCGACCTTCGAGGACGTGCGCCGCTACCAGTTGCATCTGACGGCGAGCGGCGTTGGCGTGCCGACCATCAATCAAACTGTTTCGACGCTGCGGTTTTTCTTCCGGGTCACACTGAAGCGGCAGGAGATCCTCGAACATACGCATGTCATTCACGAGCCGCGCAAGCTACCGATGGTTCTCAGCCCCGAACAAGTAGCGCGGCTGCTCGATGCTGCACCGGGGCTGAAGTACAAGGCGGCACTGAGCGTGGCCTATGGCGCCGGCCTGCGCGCCACCGAAGTGGTCTCGCTCAAGGTTTCCGACATTGACAGCAAGCGCATGATCATCCGCGTCGAGCGGGGCAAAGGCGGCAAGGACCGTAACGTCATGCTCTCGCCACACCTGCTCGACCTGCTCCGGACCTGGTGGAAGGCGGCGCGGCCGCAGGGTTGGCTGTTCCCGGGCCGCGATCCGGCCCAGCCGATGACCACGCGCCAGCTCAACCGCGCCTGCCATGCTGCCGCCCAGATGGCGGAGATCAACAAGCGCGTGTCGCTGCATACCTTGCGGCATAGCTTCGCCACGCACCTGCTCGAGCAGAACACTGACGTCCGCGTCATCCAGGTGCTGCTCGGCCACGCCAAGCTCGACACTACCGCGCTCTATACCCGCGTCGCCACCAAGACGATCAGCGAGGTCATGAGCCCGCTGGAGCACATTGCGCTCAAGCTCAAGGAGATCCGGTCACCCGGCTGACGCTGAGGCCCTGGTGTCACGCCCGGCCTTGGAGGTTGCGGATATCTTCCGCAGCCATGGCGTAGCATGGCGTCAAGCCCATGCCGGCCATGTCAGCCTCGAGCAACTGAAGGTGATGTCGGCGATCGAGCGTTGCCGCACGGCAGCCCTCGGCGGCCATGTCGCGCGCTGCGAGGACTGCGCCTATACCACGATCGCTTACAACTCCTGCCGCAACCGTCACTGCCCGAAGTGCCAGGGCGCCGCTGCGAAGGAATGGCTCGCCGACCGCCAAGCCGAGCTGTTGCCGGTGCCGTACTATCACGTCGTGTTCACGCTGCCGGCGCGGATCGCCGACATCGCCTACCAGAACAAGGCCGTGCTCTACGACCTACTGTTTAAAGTCTCGGCCGAGACCATGCTGACGATCGCCGCCGATCCGAAGCATCTGGGCGGGCGGATCGGCATCATCTCCGTGCTGCACACCTGGGGCTCGGCGCTCACCCATCACCCCCACGTCCACATGATCGTGCCGGGTGGCGGCATCTCGCCCGACGGCCAGCGCTGGGTGTCTTGCCAGCCCGGCTTCTTCCTCCCCGTGCGGGTGCTCTCACAGCTGTTTCGCCGGCTGTTCCTTCAGAAGCTGATCGCCGCACATCAAGCCGGCCGCTTCAGATTCTTCGGCGATCACGCCCATCTCGCCGACGCGCAGTCCTTCGCGGCTTATCTCGCCCCACTGCGCAAGGCCGAGTGGGTCGTCTACGCAAAGCATCCGTTCGGCGGCCCCGAGGCCGTGCTGGCCTATCTGTCGCGTTACACCCATCGCGTTGCCATCGCCAACAGCCGCCTGATCGCCTGCGACCAGCGAGGTGTCACCTTCAAGTGGAAGGATTACCGCATCGAGGGCCGCGATCGATACAGGCAGATGACGCTCGCCACCTTCGAGTTCATCCGCCGTTTCCTCATCCACGTGCTGCCAAAAGGCTTGCACCGCATCCGCCACTACGGCCTGTTCGCCAAAGGCGCCTGCGCCGCCAATATCGCACGCGCTCGGGAGCTGCTCGCCGCCTCAAAACCTGAGGGCCAGCCCGCCGCGGCCGCTGTCGATGCCAACAAGCCAAATTGTCCATGCTGTGGCGGTCGCATGATCATCATCGAGGTCTTCGAGCGCGGTGCAACGCCGCCGCATCGGCCGACAGCAACGAACCGCATCAGGATCGACACCTCATGACCGCGTCGCAGTCCCGCCGCAAATCTGTTCATCGTGCCCGATGCCTCTCGACTGGCCACGACCGAGCACGACCAGATATCCGTCACCCTTGGCAAATCGTCCAACCAGTTATCAAGTCCGACGCCACCCGCTGCTCATTCGGCGGCCGCTCAACCGTCGAACACAGCGTCGCATCGGCTCGATTCAAATCAGCCAGATCGCCCGCGGCACTCAAATCCCCATAGCGTCTGCCGCACCGCCTGTCGTTCCCTCAAGCGCGGTTTCCTTCCTTGGAGGCTTTCGGACGCCGGCCGCCGAACACGCAGCGCCGTCCCTCATGCCGCCGGCTTCCGAAACCCTGCACAAACTGCGACGTTTGCCCGCCGTCGCGGCATGTCCGCTCCGCCTCCAGAAACAGATATGCCCGTGAACGGCCGCTTTGCGCGCCATGACCAGCCATTCCATAACCGTCTATTCGGCGAATTGAGCCTCGGCACAAAAACGCCTTCGACAATTTCGGACATACGCCGCGGCCACTCACTTTGGCTATCTTGAGATCTTCTATGCCCTCGCACCGAGGGAGCAAGCGTGCTGACCCAGTTGCGTCCACATCGCGCTCCTCGCGGCCATGCGATAGACGTCTAGTCGTCCACCGCGCCTCGCTCGAGGTTCTCGCACCTCATCTGAGAGTCGCGATCATTCCTATTTGAGGACATCAACATTCGTCGCCGCGCTTGCCACAAGCCAAGCGTATTCGACACGATCATCACAAATAAGAACAATCTTAAGTAGAGTATGAAAATTGTCGGAATGGCGTCAGACCGAAAACTTAAAATTCTAGGATAAACCATTGAAATTATTGATGGAGCGGGTGAAGCGCTCCGACTTAAATTTTTCTTTCGATTTCTGCCAACGAATCCAATTGGTTACGCCTTCGGCCTATTTTCGTGTTGGACGTATTGTTGGACGTTTCGTTCGACGCTCGACTTGGCTCACCTGCCACTCAAAACTCGTTCTACCACTATGGAAATCCGTGAAGGACTGGTGGTAACGCCATCATCAGCAACACGGCGCTTCCCCCCAACACGCTGGCACCCACGACGAGCAGGGATAGGACGCGCTCCCAAAGCATCTCGCTGGCGACGTCATTCGAATTCGGCATCTGTATGCACCCGCGTTTTTCGTGCGACGAAGACGTCATAGACTGAGTTCGAGGGGTCGCCAAGCGGCGAAATTTACCGGAAAATTAACTCATGATTCACCGACTCGGGCGCCCTGCCCGATGGGCGTTGGTGTCGGTTTCGCTCTCCGATCCGCGTTCGTCCTTCTCGAGTCGCCACCTTTGTAGAGGTCCCTCCAGGACCTCAGGAGGGATTCAGTCGCGTTCGAGGTCGTGGATCACCGGTCGCAGGGTGTCGGGCGTGATCTCGAGCGTCGCAAGCGTGATCGGCAGCTTGAAACGCCGCCTGCCTGCGCTTCCCGGATTCAAGTAGAGCACCCCGCCGACCGTATCGATCTTCGGCACGTGCGAATGGCCGGATACAACGACGTCTATGCCGAGGGCCACTGGATCGATCTGCAGCGTCTTGAGGTCGTGAAGCACGAAGATGGCTCGTCCCGCGAGCCGCACGAGTTTGGTGTCGGCGTATTCGCCCGCCCAATCACCGGTGTCCACATTTCCTCTGATCGCGGCGACCGGCGCAATCTTGCGAAGCGCGCCGATGATGTCGGAATGCCCAATATCTCCGCCGTGAATGATTTGATCGACGCCGGTCAAACGGCGCTCGGCCTCGGGCCTCAACAGCCCGTGCGTGTCCGAAATGATCCCGATTCTGAACGTCATCGATCGGTCCGCATAGCCCCGAGGATCTGCCGCTTAAGAAAGCAGCGGACCTTCGCCAGGCTGAAGCCAAGGTCGAGATGCTGCAAACTAATCCGGCATCACATTGAAGGGATTTCTCAGCTGAGGAAGCTTTTCCTGCGGCCGGGACTGCCTAAAGAAATCCCTCCAGAACATAACAACGTCTTCAATTACGATGACGGCTTCAATCCAACGGCCTTCTGCCACTTCGACCTCAAGCAGGCGCTTTTGGTATCCATCTTCGATGTACCCATCCTCGACATAGCTAGGAGAAGACTTGGTTTTGGCCAGTTTACTGGCGAAGTGCTTGCTGGCGTTGGCGACCGCTTGCGTGATCTTGATCCAAATTTGGGAGTTGTCGACCCACGCAAGGAACGGTTCTATCTGTATCCCAGCGCTTTCCATGTAGCGTAGTCGGTCTGAAGCCAATCGCCCCAAATCCATTCTGCCATGTGGTACGCTGACAGCATGCAGTTGATGGCGTGTCGCGGGGAGCCAGAGTGCTCGACAAAATCGTCGTAGTCTTCCAGCATCTTCCCGTAGAATGCTACTGAGCTATTAATTCCGAACATGGCCAAAGGTCCAACAAAGCTTCCGAAGCACCACTACATCCCGGTGCTTTATCTATCACAATGGGCAGACGGGAACGGCCGCCTTTATGAGTTCAGCAGACCCAATGGCCGTTTGGAAGTCTCGGTGCGTCCAACTGGCCCAAAGGAAACGGGATATGAGCGCGGCCTATACCGTCTAACCGGCGTGCCCGAAGACGCGTCGTTGCGGCTGCTTGGCATCGACACCAAGACTGATGATTGTGCCCGATGTGGCATCACGATTGAACATGAAAAACCGCCCTGACGTCATCTGTCAGGAGTAACCTGAAGGGCCGACGGACGACGAGGCCGACGGTTCGATATCGCGGGCTACCGCTGGGGCGTGCAACGCAAGAAGCTAGTCAACAGAGAACGTCCCCTTGGCAACGGAATGAAACACTGCCGCGCAACGCGATCAACGTGTTCCGCTCTTTGCCGCGCCGATCGCTGGCTTGCCGGTCTCCTTAATTTGGATTCTCGCCCATTGACCGGAAATAGTGTTCGGCGTGCTGGAAGTAATTCTCCGCCTGGATCCGGTCCCCGGCCAGAGCTTCGGTGCGAGCCAAGGCCAGATAGCGTTCATAGTTTCTTTGGGCGTTTTGAGCGTTCCTCGCCTGGGGGCCGGGGAGCCCGGAAGGTTCATTTCCCCGGCCGGGCTGGGGTCTTCGCGGCAGAGTGTTGGTCGACGCCTTCGCATTAGGGCCCGTCTGCGCCGTCGCAGGCTTAAGCTCGGAAATGTATTTCATTGTTAGTCCATATGCCGCTCAGGCTGAAGCCCGCGACGTTCATTTGAGGAATTGTCGAGTTGGGCGCCACGGTGAGGGCAGCGATCAAGCTTTGATTGGAGCAGGAAGTTGGGTTCGCCACTCGATCAAGAACACAGAGAGCTGGCCGAACGGATCCAGGTCGACTAAGCCCATATAGGGGGCAAAGTGGCGATTTCAAGTTGCTGTCGGGCGGCTAAGTGGGTCTACAGCAG
The DNA here is from genome assembly GCA_963770515.1 of uncultured Alphaproteobacteria bacterium. Classification (GTDB taxonomy): domain Bacteria; phylum Pseudomonadota; class Alphaproteobacteria; order Rhizobiales; family Xanthobacteraceae; genus Bradyrhizobium. The sequence continues at coordinate 1,578,241 of CAVYPW010000006.1, read as the reverse complement.
CGTTCCCCTCAGGATCACGGAAGCGACGGTGAAGTAGATCACCAATCCCGTAACGTCGACTAGGGTCGCGACGAATGGTGCCGAAGCGCTGGCCGGATCGAACCCGATCCGTTGCAGGATGAACGGGAGCATTGATCCGGTCAGCGAGCCGAACATGACGATGCCGACCAAGGCGGCGCCGACCGTCAGCGCGATTAGCATCCAGTGCTCGCCGTAGTCGTAGAAGCCCAGGTACTGCCAGAGCGAAATGCGGACGATGCCGACGAAGCCCAGCATCGCCCCGAGAGCCAGCCCATTCGGGATTTCCCGGAGCGCCACGCGCCACCAGTCCTTCATCACAAGTTCGCGCAAGGCCAATGCGCGTATCAGAAGGGATGTGGCCTGCGATCCGGAATTGCCTCCCGAGCTCATGATCAGCGGGATGAACAGCGTCAGCACGATCGCCTTCTCGAGCTCGCCTTCGTAGCCTTGCATCGCCGATGCCGTCAGCATTTCGGACAGGAACAGCGCGCACAACCAACCGCCGCGCTTCTTCATCATCTTCCAGAAGCCGATTTCCATGTACGGCTCGTTGATGGCCGCCATGCCGCCGAACTTCTGTACGTCCTCGGTGGATTCCTGCACAATGGCGTCGATGACGTCGTCGACCGTGACGATCCCAATGACGCGACCGTCATCGACGACCGGCACCGCGAGAAGGTCATACTTCGAGATCAGCCGCGCGACATCTTCCCGGTCCATGAAGGGAGTGGCGGTGATGAGACGGCCGGGACGGGCTACCGAGAGTACCGGTGCTTGTGGATCTCCCGTGATGAGGCGACGCAGGGTAATCGTCTTGACCAGCTTCTTGCTGAGTGGATCCAGCACGTAGATCGCGTAGACGGTTTCTCGGCTGCTTTCCACGTGACGTATATAGTCGAGTGTCTGCCGGACGGTGTAGGTCGAGGGAACGCTGGCGAATTCCGTCGTCATGATTGATCCCGCGGTGTCCTTCGGATATTCCAGCAGGCGTCGGATGTTCACCTTAGTGTCGGAGTCCAGCAAATCGAGTAACTCAGAGCAGTGCGGCTCTTTGACTAGGTGGAAGATATCGGCGATGCGGTCGGCCGACACGCCAGTAAGCAGCTTTGCGGCCGCTTCCCGCGGCATTAGCGTGACGAGTTCTGGCTCGCGCTCCAGCCCCGGCTGATCCAGGACCTCAATGGAGCGCTCGGGCGGTAGGTGAAGCAGAACCGCGACCGCGAGTTCCGGAGGCATGTCGTTAAGGGCTTCGACGATGTCGGGCGCGCGTTCTTCGGCCATGCTTGCGGCGAGCAACGCCGGATTGACCGTGTTGTCGGCCTTCGCTACCGGATCGTGGACCTCAAGGTCGGGCATGATTTACACCTCCGTGCAGACGGCTGAGCCATATGGAACAGCGATTCTTGACCCGAAACGGCTGGGTTATCACCGCTCAATCCCCGCCAGCCATCGGTGACTGAGATAACGTTGCGCTCCTGCAGAGACCTAAGGGAAGCGCAATGCTCAATCGTTCCGTGCCCTCGTTTTTCCGTGGCAACGCTACGAGCGAGCGCCCGTTTTGCGCGAACTGCGAAGCTCTGATGATACAATCACTTCTTGAGTCGGATAAGCCCAGCTTCGATCTGCGCACTTTCGCTTGCCCCATGTGCACCGCGACGGAAAGTATCATCGTCTCCGTTTCACCGGCACCATGGCGGCCTGCGCTAACGTAGCCGCACTGACGTCCCGCTCCAGATCGCCGTTACCGATCCAAAGAAACCACCCAGAGTGCAGACCAGTTCAATGATAATGTCGCAGAGATAGTTGCGGATCATCGCACGAATAATCCGACGTGCACCGCGTCGGGAAGCAAGAACAGTCAAAATACGAAATGCGAGTTTGTATAAAATTGATCACCTTTCGCTGCCGGGGCGCCGGCAAACAACGAACTTTGTGCAACGGTTGATCGATGTCGGTCTGACCACCGAAGTAGACGTTTCAGTGAACGATGGAACGTACTGTCCTTCCCAGACGTTCCCTATTCAAGCGCCGCGCTCTTCATATTGAATTGCACATACCTCGATCGGAGCACACAATGAACATTTTCTACATCATCGGCGTAGTGGTGGTTATCATCTTTGTTGCAGGCTTCTTTGGTCTGCATGTCTGAAAACGGATTGGAAGACCAGCAGCGATGCGACCAGGCTTCGTTGCAAAGATGATCCCGACAAATCGATAAGTCTTACCACGCGGTGTCGAGCACAATTGCCCTGCTCATCGCTGGGCTCTTTTTGACTTCGCCTCGTTTTTGTTGGTTGAATGATCCGCTCTATCTCGGGCTCATCATGCAAAACGGCGTTCAACAGCGAATTGTGAACTTCTATATTTTCATTGTAGCTGATGAGTTCCCAGCCTGCGGAATTTGTTCATGAAGAGGCTCACCCTGGATCGGGTCGTTTCAATCATCTCTGCCAATGTTTCCCGGAATGATATCCAGTAAAATAGCCTCAGTTGCGCCTTCTTTTCCGGAGGAGAAGAATAAGGCGCGCGAGCCGCTTCTCACTTGATCTAAAGAGCTGGCCGATCAAGCCCTCTTCAACTCGGCTGTTCCGTGTCAACAGATACGCCATGAACAGCTCGGAAACTTTCGGCTCGGAACGAACAGCGGCGATCATCGCTTCCTTGGTAATTGAGGTGATCACGCAATCTTCCATCGCCGCTATGGTCGCGATGCGCAATGGACGGCCGTTGAAGCCCTCGAGCCGCCGGAAGGCGACAAGCCGCCGCTTCGACAGTAATTGGTTCGCGATTGATATGTGGCATCGAAGTCTCCTTGATCAGACCAAGGCGCTCGCGCGCATACCGTTCCATCGTTCCCTCAAAGTGACCGCCCTAACTGAACGCCCGCGTGACGGGCTGCTGTCGCAAAAAAGCCTCCCCGAAGGGAGGCCATTTAGAATTGTCAGTGACGATCAATTATCGTCTTGTCATGATCCCTGTCGCCATCACGATCGTGATCTTTCTTGATGACGACAGTGTCCCGATCCCGATGCTCGTCACGATCACGGAGAACTGAACCATCGCGGTCTCTATCACGATCACGGTCATGTCCGGTGCCAACGGTTACGCCGACCGGTCCGACACCGACACCAACCTCTTCCGCACTCGCAGGCACTGCACCACAAATGCTCGCGACGGCGGCAATCATCAAAGCGTATTTCATCACGTTCTCCTAATGTTGTGAAACTAGGAACTCTACGTTCGAGAAACGCCATTGGTTCCGACTGACCGCGCCCAGTTCAAACAAAGGCGACGTATCGCATGGTGTGAAAACTGAGCGAAATTGCTCACCATCCACAATTAGGTCGGAAGCGCTGCTGCGGAACAACACTTCGATGACGCCGTTGAATGCTTGGGTACGCAGCAAACATTGCCGACGTCCTCAACGGAGACACGTCCATGGAATTAATCCTGATTATAGTTGTGGTGGTGCTCTTGTTCGGTGGCGGCGGATATTGGGGCCGTCGTCGAGGTCATTGGTGACGAACGGTTTCTTCTGTGCTCTTGGCAGCGTTTCGCGCACTTCTTCAACGACGCTCTTTGTCCATTCGACATGATCAAGTCACCGATGTGCGCGGACTGCGGCGCATCGTCCCGCCGAAGACCGTACCAAAAATTGCGAAGCGATCTCGTCCATTGGCTTGTTATGATCGTGGGCCAACCACCTCCGGTTTATTTCCATTCCAGAAATGTCGCTGCACTGAGCCAAGTGGCGCTTAGTGGCAAGACCAGACATACGCCTATTAATCGCCGGTCATAGTGGGGTCGGTTTTACGCTACCGCCCATCGGAGCTTTTGTTGATTACGCTAGAAATTCTCCATACGACGACCTATCGATTTAACGAACGAGTGAGCCTATTGCCGCATCGCTTGATGCTTCGTCCTCGCGAAAGCCGCGAGCTTCGGTTGATTTCTAGCCAAATCACGTGACACCGGACCCGATCTTGACATGGGCGCACGATGTGTTCGGCAATGCGGTCGCGACGGCAACGTTTCAGATGGCGGCCACCAATCTGGTGATCGCCAGCGCTGCAAAGCTTCAGCTCGACGCGGTTGCATGGCCGGTGTTCGATATCGCTTACTCTGCGATGTCTTACCCATTCCGTTATTCTGATGATGATTGGATCGACCTCGGTGCCTTGGCCACCGCGAAGTTTGCGGACGCAGCGGGGGTCCTGCGAAACTGGGCGCAAATGTTTGTTCGAGGAACCAGGACTGATACGCTATCGTTACTTAAAGACCTGAGCTTCGGCGTTTCGGAAGCTGTCCGATATCAGACCCGTGAGGATGAAGGCGCCCAAACGCCCGTAGAGACGCTAAATCGTGGCTGGGGTTCATGCCGGGATTTCGCGGTGCTATTCACCGAAGCAGCACGTTTGCTCGGGTTCGGGGCCAGAATCGTGTCCGGCTATCTGTACAATCCGAACCAAAAGAGCGTGGGATCGAGCGATGCGGGATCAACCCATGCATGGGCTGAGGTCTTCGTACCGGGTGCAGGCTGGATCACTTTCGACCCGACGAATCGCAGCGTCGGCGGCCTCAATCTGATTCCGGTCGCGGTCTCGCGTGAAATCCCTCAGACGATTCCGGTATCTGGCAGCTTCGTTGGTAGCACGAGCGCCTTCGCCGAGATGTCAGTGGAGGTTCTTGTCACGTCATAGACTCCATCTTTTAGCTTTCCCATGGAGCTGGAACAAGCGCCCGGCGGGAACTCAAATTCTCACTCACGGCTTGGCCGCATCATCCGGGATCTTCGCCCCAAGATCGGGTGAGATCGCACGAGCGAAGATCGCTTTTGCCCGTGACTCGATCTGGCGCTGCGAGTTCACCATCAAGAGCGGTGTCAGCACGGAGCGACGGGCTACTCGTTGCATGTGAGTTAGAGTGCATCAGGAAAGGCCTGTGCCCCTGCAAGCCACGTCGGCCACCGCATCTAAAGGTGGGCAGTTCGTGCTGCATGCCAAGGCCTTGCACGGCAACCCGCACGACGGTCGTACGCCTGGTCCCGTGATCCTGGATCTCGAAAAGCTCACAGTTGCCGCAGTGCGCCGCATGCAGCCCCCGAAGGCGAAAATCGGATTGCTTCCAGAACGGGTTCCAAACGATCGCCGTCGGTTGCAATAGACCGTGAGGATGAGCGCCCCATCCGGTCGGCCATTTCAATCAGAATGGCGCGCGCCATTACAATTTCGACGCCTGACCCGCCGGCAATCATGTGCGTCGCAAAGGAGCGATGCGGAATTGCTTCGGCCGCCTGTCCGACGGCCTGCCTGAAGTTGAAAACTTATCGAGAGCGCTGAACCGTAACAATAATTGTACCAACAGAACGCGGGCAGCAAGGGCGACGAATATATTGAACACGGCCATTCTCGCTGCCCTGACCTGAACCGGCCGCACCGTTTGAATCGGACAACGCTTCAAACTGAGAGTGGAGCATTTTATTCGCGCCAACCGGGGGACCACTTCGATTGCAAGTGCTCTTGGGAGAAGCAGAGGGATCAGACCGAAGCCGTATTTCGCAAACAGAGACCACGAGGTCGGTGCTCTCCCACCGCCTTGTCACGTTCAAAAGATAGTACAGCGCAGGGGCCTGCAATAGAAACGTCAATTCATTGCTTCGACTTCAACGGTATTGAACGGCGGCGAGTCTGTGATCTTTGTTTCAATTGTGTCGGCCCCGATACCGCGCAACATTCTGCGATAGAGGTGAACATAGTCTTTCGCCATCCGCGCCGATGAAAATCGAACTTCGAACTGCTTGCGGACCGCCCGACGATCCATCGCCAATAACTTCGGGACAGCCGCGATGGCTTCTTCGACGGTTTCGACAATCATGCCGCTCACGCCTTCATCAACGATTTCAGGGACTGAACCACAACGAAATGCCAGCACGGGCGTACCGCATGCCATAGCCTCGATCATGACCAGCCCAAAAGGCTCTGGCCAGTCGATCGGAAACAGCAGCCCCATCGCCTCGCCCAAAAAGCCAATTTTGTTTTGCTCATTGATCTCGCCGATGAATTGCACTCCGTCCCCGATCAAGGGAGCGATTTTCTCCTCGAAGTAAGCTTCGTCGACGCGATCAACCTTGGCAGCAATCTTTAGCGGGATGCCAAAACTCCGGGCAATCGCGATTGCACGATCCGGCCGCTTCTCTGGCGCTATTCGCCCGATAAAAGCCAGGTAGCCTCCGCGAGGCTCAAAATTTGGCCGCATCAAGTTTATTGGCAGACCATGATGGATCGTTGCGGCGAAGTTCGCATTTGCCACCGGGCTTCGCTGGGCGCCCGAAATTGACACGAGCGGCATATCATCAAACCCAAGAAAACTCGGCTTGATGTCGGGAAGGTCCTGCCGCCCATGAAGCGTGGTTACCGTACGTCCGGCCAGGTAACGGAATAGCGGAAAATGCAGGAAGTCGATGTGAAAGTGAAGAATATCGAACTCCGCAGCTTGGCGGCGGACGCGATCGAGCATGAGCATGTAGTACGGAATTGGATCAATCACATTCGGATCGAGACGCAACGCGACCGTCGCACAGCTCACCAGCGCTGCCGACGTTATTAAATCCCCGCTAGCGAACAGCGTGACATCGTGCCCAAGTCCGGCTAGCTCTTCTGTCAAATGAGAAACGACGCGCTCGGTGCCTCCATAAAACCTGGGCGGAACGCTTTCCATTAAAGGAGCAATTTGAGCGATTTTCATCGTTACCTTTTCCGCCAAACAACCAATGATATTGTAGGGCGAACGTTCCGCGCTGAATGCCAAATCACACGTTGTCGTAACTCACTCACGATTCCGCAGCATGGCAACATCGTGGTCAGTAACGCACCCTTTGATGCTTGCCACGCTCAGCTTGCCCTGGGGGCTGGTTGCGAAGGAGCGAAGGCCGATCTCTTTGCCTCTAGCCTCGGCGAGGCGGTCAGACTGTGTATGCAGGCGACGGGAGTGGGGGGCCAACGTCAAGCAGCCTCCAAGATGGAAAATTCTACAACAGCAGCTGCCTAAGATTTTGGTGGCCATGACGCCGATAGCCTGCTTTGAAGAGTTGCGTCACGAGGAATCAAAAAGCAGCGGCCCCGTCTGAGCCGCTGTTTCTCAAGTACTATTATTAGCAGGGGTGCCTCAGACCGTCATACCCTAGGTATGTCCCGGAAGCCGGATCGTAGGACTTGTAACGCTGAGCACAGTAACCGGAATCGCCGTTCTGGCCACCCGAGACAACATAGGATGGGCCGCTGTCATAGTTGCCATCGTAGTAACCGTTGTCGGCGTAGTAATCGTCTCCGTATCCTCCGTAGCCGTATCCGAGGGCACTGCCAACTGCCAACCCTCCGACAAACCCTAAGCCTTGACCATATCCGTGCCGATAACCGCCACCGGCATATCGTCCACCGCCGCGGCCGGCAAAGTTGTTACCGCCGCTAAGGCCGCCGACGTTAGACTGCACGCCGCGAAATCCGCCGACGCTAGCCTGCGCACCGCGAAAGCCGCCGGCGCCCATGCTGCCGCCGCGCATCCCACCACCGTGACCGCCACCGCCACCGTGACCGCCACCGCGAGCCATTGCTGGCGAAGCAAACGCGAGCGCGAGCGCAAGTGCCGTCGCTCCAATCAATTTGATATTTCTCATAGGTTTCTCTCCTTTTTCCCGGAGAGACAAATTTCTCTCCTTATCCTGGAGAAAGAGCAACGACAGCATACCCTCTTCGTTCCGAAGGCCGCGTCAGTTAGCGCGCGGCGAGCCGACCGCAACGGATGCAATACATCTGCTATATCGCTCGGCCGTCCGGGATGGCCTCGATCGCGTTCGCCAGCTTTGTATAATTCAGCTCACAAAATGATAAATTTCGGTGAGGCCAACCGCGTCAGCGACAATCAGGTAAATTGCGACGATATAGTTCAATAGAGCTGGGGCGATGAGGATCAAGATACCCGCCAAAAGTGAGATGAGCGGCGTGATATGAGCGACAGTGAGAGACATGTCAAACTCCTCTAATTACGGGTTAAAGCGAGTTTGCCGTATCACGGATTGCGATCGAACACACCGAACAGACCTGCACGATTGCGGCAACCGCCGGGATCAGGAGAATAGCCGGGCACGGCTTTGAGCAGTTCCCTCAGGAGCAGCCACGAGCCGATCCCGGCCCTAGAAAGCACGACCAGATGCGCCGCGATCGACGGTGAACGTCGATAGCGGATGTCGCGCTTCAATTGCATCAATACACTTGACCAATAACAAGCCGGCCGCCTTGAGCAGATGTCCGGCTTGCGAGCATGCTGCCCATCTCATCGTCTTGGCCTGTCACTAGCGGCCGTCAGGGGCAGGCCTTTCGATCGTCCTCGAGACTCTCTATTCCATCGATTATGACGCGAAGCGCCAGGCCCATATTGCATATTTGACAATGGTTCTGGGCCTGCTCCGCGCATGTTAACAAGCGCGCGGTCAGTGAGCGTAGATGTGTCAGGGTAGCGATCTGGTCAGGCAGCTGGTACACCATGACCGGATCGCCCACTCGTTTGAACCATCGCCCAACCGACAATCTGGTGCTCCGCCTCGAACTCATCCTACCTCCGCGCCTTTTTTCTCTTAGACAACATATTGCTTCACATCGCCGAGACTTCATCCCTGAGGTGCTGGTGTGCTTTCAAGCCGCAATACTTGTGAAGTGAGTAGATTCCGAGCCTACCACGCAGGATTCGCGGGCCCTAGGTTCTACAACCAGAACAGCACGAGCCGAAATCCAGCCCCAAGGATGAGGCGCGCATTTGGATGGCCGCTCGCCTCCTGCCTGCGACCGCCATCCTTTCCGCTCCGAATGTGCTAACGGGCTGCTGTCAATCAAGGGCGCCGGAACATGAAAACGAAGCTCGCCGTTGTCCTCGTTCTCATTTTGGTTGCGGGTGGAGCGGTTGCGTGGTGGTTCAACCTTCCCGCGCGCTTTGGCTGGACCCATAAACAGGACGACCATCTGACGCTCTATGGAAACGTGGACATTCGGCAGGTACGGCTTGGCTTTCGCGTCAGCGGGCGGATTGCCGAATTGCTCGTCGATGAAGGCGATACGGTCAATAAGGGCGTGCTGCTGGCGCACCTCGACGCGAGGCCATATCAGGACTCAGTTCGCGGCGGCGAAGCGCAGGAGGCCAGCTTGCGGGCGACGCTGGACAAACTCGTGGCCGGCCCGCGTCCCGGCGAAATGGCCGAAGGCAGAGCCGCAAACGCCGAGCAAACCGCCAATCAGTTGAATGCACAACAGACTTACGAAAGGGCCGCTCAGCTTCGCGCGACCGGCGCGGATACTCAAGCCGTCCTTGATCAGGCGACCATGACGAGAGATGCAGCGCTGGCACGCAAGGCATCGTCACGCGCCGCATTGGATCTGCTGAACGAAGGGACACGCGCCGAAGACCTCGCTGCGGGCCGCGCGAACCTCAAGGTCGCGGAAGCAAGCCTCTTGGCAGCCAGGACCTCCCTTGAAGATACGGAGCTTCGCGCCCCGGATGACGGCGTAATACTGTCGCGCGTTCGCGAGCCAGGCGCGATCGTATCGCCGAGCGATGACGTCTTCGTGCTGTCGCTGAACAAGCCTGTCGTGGTGCGCGCCTATATTTCAGAACCAGACCTCGGCAGGATTCATCCCGGAATGACATTGGAGGTGGCGTCCGACACCCTTCCCAACCGCGCCTATCGCGGAACGGTCGGATTCATCTCGCCAGTGGCGGAGTTCACGCCGAAGTCCGTAGAAACTCCGGACCTCCGGACCGACCTCGTGTATCGCCTGCGGATCATCGTCGAAAATGCCGACTTGGGGTTGCGCCAGGGCATGCCGGTTACCGTCCGTGTTCCCTTCAACGCACGTGGCGGAAGTTCATCTTGATCGCATCTACGCCAATCGACGCTCGCCGGTCCGCCGAGTTTGTCAGACTGTCGGAGATCACCAAGCGCTTCGGGAATGCGCCTCCAGCACTCGATGCGGTGTCCGGATCCATCAGCGGCGGCGAAATCACTGGCCTGGTCGGGCCAGACGGCGCCGGGAAGTCGACGCTGATCCGCATTATGACCGGGCTCATGTTGCCGGACAAAGGGACCATGGAGGTGCTCGGCTTCGACGCTCGTCGAGATCCCGGGCGAATTCAAGCCGCTATCGGCTATATGCCGCAGCGCTTCGGCCTTTACGAGGATCTGTCAGTTCAGGAAAATCTCGACCTGTATGCCGATCTGCGCGGGTTGCCCAAGCCCGAGCGCCCGGCCGCATTCGACCAGCTTCTCACCCTGACGGATCTCAAGAGATTCACGAGCCGGCTCGCCGGCAAGCTGTCGGGCGGCATGAAGCAGAAGCTTGGCCTTGCCTGCGCACTCCTCAAGAAACCGCGTCTGCTTCTCCTCGACGAGCCGAGCGTCGGCGTCGATCCGATTTCACGCCGCGAACTCTGGAAGATGGTCAAGGACTTGACCAAGGAGGGTATAGGGGTCGTATGGTCGACGGCGTATCTCGACGAGGCCGAGGCCTGCGATCGAGTGTTACTTTTCAATCATGGCAAGCTGCTGTTCACCGGCGCTCCTTCTGAACTGACCAGCCGCGTTGACGGAAGGGTCTTCAAGCTCACGGGGACGAAAGGTCGGCGGCGGCCGATCCTCGCCAAGGCGCTCGACCAGCACGGCGTGATCGACGGGGCCATCCAAGGCGACTCGATCCGCCTCGTCCTCGCGCCGGACGCCAAGGTCAAGACCGTGGCGGCCGCAGTCGCCGGCGCCGAAGTGACGGTGGCTCCGACGTCGCCCCGGTTCGAGGACGCGTTCATCGACATGCTCGGCGGCGGTCCGGGCGGTCGATCGAAGCTTGCCGAGGCGGCCTCGCGACGCCCGACGGACGAGGCAAAGCCCGTCATCGTGGCGAGCGGCCTCACCAAGCGCTTTGGCGACTTCACCGCTGCCGAAAACATCAGTTTCGAGATTCCGCGCGGACAGATTTTCGGGTTGCTCGGACCGAACGGCGCCGGCAAGTCCACAACTTTCAAGATGCTGTGCGGGCTCCTCAAGCCCACCAGCGGGGAAGGACGCGTGGCGGGTTTCGATCTTCGCCGCGATGGCGCGGAGGCTCGCAATCGCCTCGGGTACATGGCGCAAATATTCTCGCTCTACGGCGATCTCAACGTCACGCAGAATCTCGAATTCTTCGCGGGCGTCTACGGTTTGAGCGGCGCTCGCAAACACGAGCGCATCGGCCTCATGAAAGAAATATTCGATTTTGGCCGACATTCTGCGATGTCCTCCAAAGATCTGCCCTTGGGTTTGAAGCAGCGCCTGGCGCTCGCATGCGCCGTGATGCACGAGCCCGAGGTTCTGTTTCTCGACGAGCCGACCTCGGGCGTCGATCCCATCACGCGAAGGGAGTTTTGGACGCATATCAACGCCCTGGTGGAGAAGGGCGTGGCCGTGCTCGTCACGACGCACTTCATGGACGAAGCCGAATATTGCGACCGCATCTCGCTGATCTATCGCGGCCGCTCGATCGCGCTCGGATCGCCCGACGAGTTGAAGGCGCGAGTCGCCAACGCTGGAAATCCCGATCCGACGATGGAGGATGCCTTCATCGCGCTGGTGCAAGGGTCCGAAGCGAAGGCCGCGGCATGAGCGAACCCGAGGTCGCCCTTCAAGCCGCGGAAGCGCCCCATATTGGTAGGGCGCGCCGTTTCGTCGCTCTGGTGCGCAAGGAGTCCTATCAGATTGTCAGGGACCCCAGCAGCATCCTGATCGCCTTCGTGCTACCGATCATCCTGCTGTTCATCTTCGGTTATGGCGTCTCGCTGGACGCGGCCCGCACCCGCGTCGGGCTCGTGGTCGAGAGCTCGACGCCGATCACTCAGTCGCTGGCCGCGAGCTTCCAGGCGTCCCCCTATTTCGAGGTGTTCAATGGTCACGACAGGCGGGAGTTCGAACAGGATCTTGTCGTTCGCCGGGTCCATGGCATCATCGTGATTCCTTCGACCTTTGCCCTCGACTATGCCGCACGCGATGCGCCGAAGATCCAGGTGATCGTCGACGGTTCCGATACCAATACCGCAAGTTTCGTACAAAGCTACGCCCAAGGCGTCGTAGCGACCTGGACGGGCATGCAGGGAGCGGAATCGAGCGGCGGCGCCCCGATCATCACTGTAGACCAGCGGTTCTGGTTCAACGCCGAGCTGGTCAGCCGCAATTTCCTCGTTCCGGGCGCGATCGCGATCGTAATGACCCTCGTCGGCACGCTTTTGACGTCTCTGGTGATCGCGCGCGAATGGGAGCGCGGAACGATGGAGGCGATGATGGCGACGCCGGTGACCGCGGCCGAATTGCTCGCGGGAAAGATCCTGCCCTATTTCGTCCTGGGGCTGGCGTCGATGACGCTGTGCGTGCTGCTCGCCGTCTTTCTCTTCGGAGTGCCGTTCAGGGGTTCGCTCCTCGCGCTCTACGCGCTCTCGGCGACATTCCTAATACCCGCGCTGGGACAGGGGCTGCTCATCTCGGCCGTCACGAAGAACCAGTTTCTCGCCTCGCAAATCGCGATAACCACAGCCTTCATGCCAGCCTTCCTGCTTTCGGGGTTCCTGTTCGAGATAAACTCAATGCCGCGCGTGATTTAGTGGGTCACTTTGATCGTGCCCGCGCGCTACCTGATTCCGAGCCTACAGACGGTGTTCCTCGCGGGCGATATCTGGCCGATGTTCCTGCCCGCGATCGCGATCATGCTGCTCATGGGCGCCGCGCTTTTCGCGATGGCGGCGCGCAGCACCCGCAAAAGGATCGGCTGAGATGCAGTGGATTCGCATCAAAGCCCTGATCATTAAGGAGTTTCTGGCCCTCCTGCGCGACCCGAGGGGCCGTTCCATCCTGATCGGACCGCCCATCGTCCAGTTGTTCCTTTTCTCCTATGCGGCGACGCTGGAGGTGACGAACGTGGACATCATGGTGCTGAACCGGGATGCGGGATCCTGGGGGCAGGAGCTGTTGCATCGGATCAACGGCGCGCCGACGTTCCGGACCGTCTCCCACACATGGCGCCCCGACGCCGTCCGCGAAGCGATCGACACGCAAAAGGCAATCGCGGCCGTCGAGATCGGGCCTTCGTTCTCCCGAGATATCGAAGCCGGCCTGCCAACCGATATCGGAGTCATCCTGGACGGCCGCAATTCCAACGCGTCTCAGATCGTCGCCGGCTATGTCGACGAGATCGTCGCGGGTTTGATCGCCGATACGCCCGCTGGCCGACGCTCGGCGTCGGCCGCGATCGATGTCGTTCCGCGCAATTGGTTCAATCCGAACCTGATCTACCGGTGGTTCATGGTCCCGAACCTCATCGCCAGCATCGCGCTGCTCACCGGACTTATCGTCACCGCCCTCTCGATCGCCCGCGAGCGCGAGCTTGGCACGTTGGACCAGTTGTTGGTATCTCCGCTCCGCACGAGCGAGATCATGCTCGGCAAATTGACGCCGCCGATGTTTATCGGCTTGTTCAACATCACGATCTGCATTCTGGTTGCCGTTCTTCTTCTTCGACGTGCCTCTGAGAGGTTCGCTGCTTTTTCTCTACGGCGGCGCTATTTTCTATCTCGCCGCGGTCGTCGGAGTCGGTTTGTTCATCTCCGCGATGGCGATGACCCAGCAACAGGCGATCCTCGGGGCGTTTCTCTTCATCGTGCCGGCGATGCTGCTTTCCGGCTTCGCCACGCCGATCGAGAACATGCCGGCATGGCTGCAACCCGTCACGTTAGTCAACCCGCTACGCTATTTTCTGGTCATCGTGAATGGCGTGTTCTTGAGAGACCTGCCGGTCGGAGAAGTCGTCAAAAACACTGTCCCGCTCGCACTCATCGCCGTATGCACGCTCAGCGCCGCTGCCTGGCTGTTCCGGCGACGGCTCGAATAGCGGCGAAGAAGAGTTGCCCCCATTGCGGTCGAACCAACCCCGCCCGCTGGGCGATTTGGCAGATTTTTTCACCATCGCGGCGGCGCCGACAGGGGAACTGCGATTTATGGATTACCCGGCGGAGGTATTCGACCAGGCTCAGTATTCTTCGAAACCAATGGGTTCGGGCGTTCGTTCCACCGGATTGGGGATACGTCGCGGCGATCTGGAAAGCCGCGCTCCAGTTGGCGGGACTGCTCCAAAAGGGCGGTCCTTTTTGCCGTGATGATGGCAGTGCGACGACGGCGCGCACGCAGAACGGTGATCCATTCCGATCAGGGCTTACAATGTGGGTAAGTAAACGTTCGCAGGTCTTGGCCGCACATACTCGGCTCTATCGCAGTTAACTTCATCTGAGCACGGCAGGCAGCGCATTGCGGCCCTTGGTTTTGTTTGTCCAGCACGTCGTTACTCTCAGTTTGGCACGTGCAAGTCGCCCCGCAGCCAACCAAGTGTTTCACGGGATTTCATCGGGTCAACTAGTTCGACCACGCGTTGATGGACGTGATCGCAAGCAGGACAGCCGAATGTCCGGATGTCAAAGCCGGACGATCCCGGTGTGATGCAGGCCAGCATGGTTTTTGTTTTGCACGCCGGGCAAAGTGGTCGGAAGATGATCATGATGCTCGCCTTGGGTCGGGCGGGAGCACAACACTCTCGGTCACCGATAGACGCCGTTACAGGGTCGGTGATAGCACCATCTTGCGCCTCAATGAAACCGCGCCACTGTTCAATTTTGCTCAGTTCATCAACACTTCACAAAAAAATTTACGAATTGAGGCAACTGAGGTGGCCTTAGTTCGAGGACTTGTTTTCGTCCTGCCCGGTGCCTTTGTCGGCAAGCACCTCGTCGAACGTTTCTTGAAGGGTCTGAGGGGGCTTTTTCTGGAGGCTCAACCAACCCTGAGCCACGCGCAGCCACGCCGCGCGGTCTATTTCGCTTATTGACCGGTCCGCCTGCGCTGCGCCTCAGCTGCGTTACGGTGGTATTCGTCCTGAGTACCCATGATGCGATCATGCGCCTCTTGGGCAATTAGAGGCCACTCACGATTTCAAACTAGGCCGCCAGCCGCTACGATTGCGCCTGGAACGGACCGTGCTACTGCCGATCACGGGTGCGGAAAGCTGGCGCAGGAATCCATTGGTGGATAACCGCGGAACATACTTGTCGAGTCCACCGAACGCGTCCTCAATCTTGGTTTCAACCTTGGAGGGTGAGAAATGGTTACGTCGAAAAAAGAAGCCAGTATCGCCGGCAAAGATCTGCGGGACCCGAAAACCCCAAAGAAGGACCGCGGTCCGATCGCATCAGCTCTGGCACAGGCTAAGCACAAGCCGAAGAAGAAGAGCAAATAGGTGTGAAGAAGGAAGAAGCCAGACGCGCCGTCCTGGCCGAGTGGCGCGCATGGGTGATCGCCAGCGGGAAGACCAGCCCAAACGGGATGGATGGCCTCACGTTCTTCAGTGGCATCAGCCACGAGAAGCCTCATTTGCTTCGGTTCAAAACATCCGGCGATCCTTGGCAGGATGTGCACGGCTGGCTTCTGCGCGATCGGCTAGTTTCGGATTGAATTCGTGCAAAGGCAAAAAGCTAAGCGAGCGAGACCCCAATCGAGGTTCTTATAGCCCGCCGCTTGCAACTCCCGCAGAAACTCCGCTTTCCACGCCCCCCGATCGTCCAAGGCTTGTTAAGACGTCGGCCCGTGAGCACAGCGTTCAAAGGCGTGCCATATCGTACAAAATCGTAGAGTAGCGTACAAAATCGGAGCGGGTGAAGCGCTCCGGCTCAAGATTTTTAGTCGATTTTTCTTTGTAAAACCAGCAATTTACGGCTCTTGGCTAAATTTCGTGTTGAACGCTTTGTTGGACGTTTCATTGGACACTCGTCCACCTCACAACTCGGCGCGTGGGCTACCCAAAACCCGCTTCCCCACGTGAAGTATTGGTGGTAGCGCCTGTATCAGCAACACGGCGCTTCCGCCCAACACGCTGGCACCCACTACGAGCAGGGATAGGACGCGCTTCCAAAGCATCTCGTTGCCGTCGACGTTCATCTGTGGGTATTCGAACATTTCGACCGAGCGACTGTTGCAGATCGTCTGCCGTGCTAATCACGACCATAGCAGTAAAGTTTCTGAGCTAAGCTAGCCTCTCATCTCAACAGGCTCTGTGACTTCTGCCAGGAAGTCCCGATATTCGGCAAGTCACGGGAGTTGACCTTTGCGGCGGATCGAGCATAAATTGCTTTAGAACATCTCCATTGGATACAACGATTACGTAACTGAGCCGTCCTCCGTTAGTCATCGCGCCGCCGCTTATTGCAGCACCGCCTGCCGCGCGCTCTGCGACGCTTATCGCGTCAGGAAGTGAAGCCTTGGCCTCCTTCACGTTGGCCAACGTCCGGCGATCTTGCAGAGAAAGGTCCGTGATCGATGATGTTATTTCAGCGTCTTCGATCGAGCCGTTGAGACCGTTAACGGTATCTTCCCACACCGTGAGGTCTTTGAACGTCTTTACGCGATAGACGGGTTTGCCACCCACGTCGTCGAAGCTGACATCTGAGACCGTCGCCCCTTCATGAAGGTTCTGAACCGTTTGTGTCGCTTCCTTTAGCGTGGTGGTTGCCGCTCGAAACACTGCAAGTTCTCGCGCGACGACATCCCCGGCAAGTTCACTCTGACGCTCATTTGAGTTGGACTGTCGTGAACCGGGCGGGTTTTCTCCGACTGTCGCCATAACAGGGGCGCAGACGAGCGAAAGCGCTAACGAGACTGCAGGCAAAGAATGGAAATTCGCGGATGACATCAATTGGGCCCTTCGATGGCTCGGGAAGTATGCTTCCTGGTAAAGGCCGCTTCGGGCCGAATTGTTCCCAACAGAGACCTTGGGTAGCCAATATATGCTTTCGCAGTGGAGGCGATTGATCGGAAGGAAAAGAAGAGACTGCGCCGGACGTTCCGGGCAATCGGAAGCGCTCGACATCCAGCCGCCGGCAAAGATTCTTTCCGACAAATCCGTCGTACGGCGACCGACGAATTTGCGCCTCGCTCTCGGGCGATGTGACTATTCGATATCTAGCGCTCGTCAAAAAGCAACGTTCGCCGTTTGCTTCCAAAATCCGGGCGGTAGCATCTGTGGTCGGATCTTCCGAGTAAAGTGCTGCCCTTCTGTTGCCCAGTCGATTTTGTCCATCGGACAAGGTCATGCGCTTCGCGCAGCGCCAGTTCGCGGACGCCGGCGACGGCGTGGCCCGAGTGATGTCGATGCTGGAATGAATCCACCGGAACGTCGACTATGTAGCTGGTGTCAGCAATGCCGAGACCACCGCGGAGATGGTGTAATCGGCCGGCCCAGCTTGTGGATAGCTGAAGATTTTGGGTGCTGCGCTTCAGGCTGATGGTGAAAACGAGGTCCGTGGTGACGGCCTCAAGCATCAGAAGGCGAAGCGCAGCATGGACCATTTTGGCGGATTGGACGTATCGGTCAAGGAGACCAGCATCTGCATTGTGGATGACACAGGCAGGATCGTGAAGGAAGTGAAGGTAGCGAGCGAGCCTGCAGCCCTGCTGAAGGTTCTGGGGAACCCCACCTACCGCTTCAAGCGGATCGGACTGGAAGCCGGGCCATTATCGCAATGGCTATTCAGCGCTCTCGCCGAAGCCGAGTTACCGGTGATCTGTGTCGAAACTCGGCACATGCAGGCGGTGCTGAAGGCGCAGATCAACAAGACTGACCGCAATGACGCGCGCGGCATCGCCCAGATGATCCGAGTGGGACTGTATCGTCCGGTGCATGTGAAGACGTTCCGCAGTCAGAAACTGCGAATGCTGCTGACCCATCGCAAGCTTCTGCAGTCGAAGGCCATCGCCATCGAGAACGATCTGCGAGGTACTTTGCGCAACTTCGGCCTCAAGGTCGGAATGGTTGGCAAGGTGAGGTTCGAGGCCCGCATCCAGGAGCTTGTCGAGAGTATCCCCGACTTGGCGGTACTGGTGGAGCCGCTGCTCATCGTCCGGCGGGTGCTCCGTGAGCAGATCGTCCTCCTGCACCGCCGCTTGCTGGCTATTGTCCAGGAGGATGAGGTATGCCGGCGCCTGATGACGACCCCCGGTGTCGGCCCTGTGGTGGCGCTGACCTATCGCGCCACCGTCGACATTCCAGCCCGATTTCGAAAATCCAAATCAGTCGGGGCGGTGTTTGGGCTGACCTGCTCCAGGTATCAATCGGGCGAGATCGATTGGAGCGGCAGAATATCGCGCTGTGGCGATGAGATGATGCGGACGATGCTCTACGAAGCAGCTCAGAGCATGATGCATACAAAAAAATGGTCTTGGCTCAAGGCGTGGGCCATGCAGATCGCCAGGCGCCGCGGGATGAAGAAGGCGATCGTGGCGCTAGCGCGCCGGCTGGCCGTGATTATGCACCGCATCTGGGTTGACGGCACCGAGTTCCGCTGGACCAGAGAACAAGCCACGGCAGCAGCATGAAAACCGTTCAGGATCATACCCGATAGGAGAAAACTAGAGCTCCACCGAGCGGTGGAAAGATGTCCCTTGCGGGACGATGGATGAGGTGAGTTCGCATGTCCGCTTGGACCTATCGTTAGTCTCACGATAAGGCCGCCGCAGAGATTGTTCCACCTCGTCCTCGAATCCCATGATGGAAGGGCCCTGGTGCCGATTCCGGAGAGAAGCGCGAGCCCGCGAGCGACATCGACACTGCGGTGGTGGATAGTCTGAAAGCGCTTGACCTCAAACGGCCGATTAGAGAAGCGGACATTCGTCGACCGCGTCCGGGGGGGGGGGACCGATGGTATCGGAAGCGGACGCGACGCCGCAGATATCGCCTTCCTCACGTCGGATCAGCAGTGCTAGGTAATTCGAAAGAAGGACGCAGCTGTAAAGGTTTTGCTGGTGTTGTGGTCACCGCAAAGGCGGTGGCCCTGAGTAGTCTCCGAGCCTATTCTCGATAATCTTCCGCCAGCCGCGCACTGGGATAAGCGGTTACATTTGCCACCGAGTCACCCTGCGAGTGATGGAAACCGCCGTAGCCGATTTCTCCCGTCGGATAGCCGTATGCGTGGCCAGATGCCCAAGCCAGTAGCCTTCTTTTTCCATCTGACCATCGAGGGCAAGCAGTTCGCAGTTCTGAGGCGGCCTTACTTGGCGGGCTTTGCAATCATGCGTCCGCATTAGATCTCATAGGTAACAGCGTTCCCGCGTTGTGGGTTTAGCCAAGCCTCGGTTACGGCAGTTTCAATCACGTGCTGCTGGACTTTTTTGCATTGCGGGCAAGTAAATGTTCGCAGGTCTTGACCAGTATCGCTTGGCTCAATCGCCGTCAGCGTCATCGGAGAATCGCAGCCGATGCATTGGGGGCCTTTTTTTGTAAGTCGAGCATGGTCGTGCCCCACTACTAAACCGGACCTCTAGGTCCCAAAGAAATCCACTTCCGTGAATCGTTCTCGGTGACAACCTGATCAAAGTGATCGCAGTTGGTCCCTGCGAATGTGCGCACCTCGAATCCAATCAGCAATGGCTTGATAAAGGTCAACACCATCGGGCCTAGACACTTGGGACAAACATGGGGATGAATTGCTAAGCGGTGCGAATTGGATAGTTCTGGCATGGCGCTCACCAGGACGTTAGGCGGGAACTCTACTGCTCTCAGTCACCGATGGAGGGACGGTGTGATGAAATGATTATATCGCGCCGAAGAACTGCTTAATGTTCAATATGAAACACCTTTGCGGATTTTTTTAACACCCAGATCGGCGATCGGTTTTGCATGCCCCCTACTCATCCCCTTTAATTTAAGGCTTATCCCGCAATACCGGTCCAGCAGCGAGCTATGGACCTCGAAAGACCACGATTCGCAGATGGTTAAGGCACTTTGTCCTTGGATCTGGCACCAGTTTTGCGAAACCCCTTAGTCGCCGATAGATACCGGGTTTCATCTATCATGTGCTTCCCCTTGGGCGGCGCATTCGCAAATTCCAGCCAGGGTTTGTTATGGCAAGCCAAACGCCAACAGGGCCGCGACATCGTCGCCCTGCTTGGCTTGTTGGAGATCATGTGGATGTTATACCGAAAGGACTCCCACAATTTTCTTTGACTGCGGATCCACGATCAGAAATCTGATGTCCGACCCTGAAGTATTCATTTCCATGCCATGTCGGCTGGATGTCGACTATGGTTTGAGGAAGCGCCACAAGGCGAATCGAGCGTGGCACAACCGTCCCGACCGAAAGGCTGAATTTGACATGATCGACCCTGAGTGCTGATCGATCCTTGCCGAAGATTTCGCGAAGTCGGGCATGATCGCCGGGCGTGGTATCAAAAACCAGGCTCGCATCGCCGCTATTTGTGGGAGCCATCTTCGTAGCTACCCGCTCGCCAGTTGCCCCATGCGCCGGTTCCTGTTGGGCGAAAGCGCCACCAGACCCGGCCATCAGAGCGATGGCGGCGACTGCCATCAACAACTTGCTAGTAATCATTGCAGAGTTCCTTCATAAAAATTGCCGGCTGCCCAGCAGCCTTGGACTGCGACAATCGCCCGATGAGGCGTTCGTTCCCCGGAATCCGGACATTCGAGGCAAACGCGTCTGAGTAGTTTCCGAGCCTTCACGCGCGACTCGGTTTGCGCATACGCTGGTGCTCCGTCCCTTTGACGCATGCTGCTTGCGCGCCAATCGTTCTTCGCGGATGCCCAAATAGCCCGGATGAAGAGAGATTTCCCTTCGAGCTAAACTGGAGTGCGGTCATGAACGAAAATTCCGTGAGCACCGCGAAGCAAGATGGGTCTGCTGACAGACGGAGTTCTGCGGCAGACATGCCGCGTCCCTCCCGGCTTCGGTGGAGCTCCATAATATTCGGAGTTGTTTTTCTCGTCTTCATTCTCGGGGGGATCACGGGCTATATCGAGAAATGGCTATGGATGAGGCAGCTCGACTATAGCGGCATCTTCTGGACGCTCCTGTCGGTGCGATGTGCGATGTTTTGCGCGGCTTTCATATTTGCGTTTTTGTATCTGTGGATCGATCTGCGCCAGGCTACCAAAGATAGCGACTCCATCAGAGGAAGTGTTCGGCCATGGAGCTCCGCTTTATTGTTCAGAACCAATACGGGCACGCGAACCGATGGCGAGCTACCTCTGACGTTGGTGAAGGCCGCCGTCGTCCTTGTCAGCGCCGGTGTGGCTCTGTTTTTTGCTCTCGGCTTCTACAGTGAATGGGATACCTACCTACGTTTTCGTTACGGCGGCTCGTTCGGGATTTCCGACCCGCTTTTCGGGGTCGACGTCGGCTTTTACCTATTTCGCCTTCCCTTTTATGAGTTGCTGCAAAGCAGCCTGACGATGCTGAC
Organism: uncultured Alphaproteobacteria bacterium; assembly: GCA_963770515.1. GTDB lineage: Bacteria > Pseudomonadota > Alphaproteobacteria > Rhizobiales > Xanthobacteraceae > Bradyrhizobium. The sequence continues at coordinate 1,556,868 of CAVYPW010000006.1, read as the reverse complement.
CGTATTGACGCTCGCGCTGGTTCTTCCAGCCTACGTATTATTCGGATCCTGGCGGATGCGCGGCAGCGGAGGGAATGCAGCCAGCGAGCGCTCTGTCGCACACTTGTCGGTGATTCTCTTTATTTTAATCGCGAATTTGGGATGGGGTTTTTACCTTGATCACTACGAACTCGTTTATTCAACTTTGGGTGTCGTCTATGGCGCGGGCTATACAGCAGATCATGTGACGCGTATCGCCCTCTGGGGCATGGTCGGCGTTTCGGCAATTGCGTGTGCGCTGCTCGTGCTCAATACTTTTCGTCCGCGGTTCATGACGCTGGCTGTGGGAGCCGGCGTGTATGTGGTCCTATGGATATTCGGGGTGTCATTGGCCCCATACTTCTTCCAGAAGTTTTTTGTCCAGCCAAGTGAGCTGGCACTCGAGACCCCTTATCTAAAAAACTACATCGACTTCACCCGAAAAGCCTTTCAACTGGATGGGATCAAGGAAACTTCCTATCCGGCTTTGGCGGATCTAACACCGGCCGTGATCGCGCGAAACCAAGACACGATCCAGAACATTCGCCTGTGGGACTCGCGGCCGCTGCTGCAGACCTATCAACAGACCCAGGCAATACGCCTCTACTACCAATTCTATAACGTCGATACAGACCGTTATCATCTGGCGGATGGCTATCATCAGGTCATGCTTTCAGCCCGCGAGCTCTCACCTGAGCTCCCTGAGAAGGCACAAACCTGGGTCAACCAGTATCTACAATTCACGCACGGCTACGGCGTGGTCATGAACTTTGTCTCGAAGAAAGTCGGTGGGGGATTTCCGCAATACACTCTTGAGAATGTCCCGGCCGAATCCAACTTCGGTTTGACCATAAGCCAGCCGGCTATCTATTTCGGGCAATCGATGTTGGGCTACAGGATCGTCGCAACTGATATCAAGGAGTTCGATTATCCCAAGGGCAACGATAATGTCTACACCAGCTACGCTGGTAAAGGAGGAATCCTTTTAGACAGCTTCTGGAAGAAGCTGTTGTTCGCCTGGAACAAGACTGACGTCAACATTTTGTTGACCTCCTATCTCAAACCTGAGAGTTGAATTCAGATTCATCGAGACGTTCGCGAGCGCGTGGCCGAAATTGCTCCCTTCCTGCGTCTGGACAATGATCCCTACGCTGTATTGAGCGATGGCAAGCTGTACTGGATCCAGGATGCCTATACAGTTTCGAATTATTTTCCCTATGCAAATCCGCAACGCGCTGCGCGATATCAAACCGAATTGGAGCCGAGCCTTGGTGCCGAGCCAGGAGGCAAAAACCAAGACCCCGACTCCGGAGGGAGTGAGGCCCGCTCTAGGGCTGCCTTCGACGGCCTGAATTACATCCGAAACTCCGTGAAGGCCGTTGTCGATATGTACGACGGAAGTGTTCGCTTCTACGTCATGGATCCCAAAGACCCTATCCTTGCCGCCTATCGGCTAGCGTTTCCCGGCGTATTCAGCGACCTTAGCGCGATATCCCCGGATCTCAAGAAGCACCTTCGTTATCCGGAGGACCTCTTCAGCGTCCAGGCCAATCAATACAGGACCTTCCACATGACGGATCCACAAGTCTTCTATAACCGTGAAGATTTGTGGACGGCTCCGATGGAAAAGTACTCAGGCCAGGCGCAGCCTATGGAGCCGTATTATATCCTCGCGAAACTTCCCGGCAGCGAGCAGCTTGAGTACCTCCTCATGACACCTTTCACGCCGCAAAGCCGGGATAACATGATCTCCTGGATGGCTGCCAGGTCCGACTTTCCTGGATACGGGGAAATGCTCTTTTATCAGCTTCCAAAGGAAAAACTCACCTACGGACCGAACCAGATCGAGGCAATGATCGATCAAAACACCACGATCTCTCAACAGCTCACCCTCTGGAACCAACAGGGGTCGCGAGTCATTCGCGGCAAACAAATCGTCACACCGATTGAGAACGCGTTCCTCTACGTGGTGCCCTTGTACCTGAGAGCTGAGGGCACGAACTTTCCGCAGCTGAAGCGCGTTATCGCAGTCGCCGGCGATAAGGTCGTCATGGAGCCCACGCTCGACGAGGCGCTTAATGCTCTTTTCGGTACTCAGCCGGCCACCGTGCAAGGACGGCCCGCAGAGACAATTGGTTCGGCGACCGGCGCCGCTCTTCGTCAGATGGATAGCGGCCCGGCGAGGGCAAAATTTGATGAAGTTCAAAAGGCGATGCAGCAGGGAGATTGGGACAAATTTGGCAAAGCCATGGAGGCCCTAAAGCAGCTCTTAGCAAACCCGCCAACGTAGGCGACGTCGCTGGCCTACCGCGGCAATTGATCGGAACACGGCCGCTGAAGGAACGAACGAACCCGGTCGTTTTCCGCCGAGACCTTCCGGTAAGAAGCGCGGACGCTCTGGACAGGTCTGCCGAAGGTACCGCGACGGATGAGCAGTGAGCCTAAATCGGAAGTAAATTCGTTTGCCTATGTCGCCGTCGGCGTTGCCGCCATCGGTTGCCTGCTGTCCGGCTATGATACCGGCGTCATCTCTGGAGCGATCCTGTTCATCAAGGCGCAATTTCTTCTATCGTCCACCATGGAGGAGACCCTGGCTTTGGATGGTCGCTGCTCTCGGCATTTGTTGCGTTGATTGCCGGTGGGGTATTGCTGTGGAATCCGCTTCAAGGTCTGGTTACCCTGACTTATGTTCTAACTGCGTTTTTTATTGTCGACGGCATTCTGGTTATCCTACTTGCCCTCGCCCATCACCGCAGCCTATCGGGAAAATGGGAGTGGATGATGGTGAACAGCTTCATCGATTTGATCCTCGCAGGTACAATCATCGATGGCTTTCCGGGGACGCTCGGGCGTTTGGTCTTCTCGTGGGCATCGTATGATTTTTGGCGGCGCATCGCTGATCGCAATAGCGCTGGAAGCACGCGGGTCGGCTTCGCATGAATCGCCCTAAGCCGATGAAGCTCAATGGTTTGCTCATACTTGGCCTTCTGTCAGTGTGCGGACTTGCGGCATGTTCGCCAAACACGACCACCGTCGCGGAGGCGGAATACTCATCAAAAATTGTCGGAAATTGGCAGGGCAAGGTGGGCGGCACAAGTGAGACCATCTCATTTGGTGCCAACGGAGAATTTGTATCCCTGGTGCGACCCGGCGGGTTCATCAGCCTGACCCTTAGCCAGGGTGCTACAGTTACGGTTCACGGAACGTGGACAATCAAAGGCAAGTCGATAACGTTGAAAATTGGCAGCACCGAGGATGAACGTGTCTCAAATAGCATTGCCACAGCTACGATCGAAACGCTCAAGCCAAATGAACTCTTTGTCAAAAGTCGCAACGGGGCCACGTCAACGTTTGTTCGGCTAATATAACAAATATGGGACGCAGCCGGCGACTCATATTCCGGTCACTTTGCCCATGCTGCTTGTTATCGTTTGCCAAACATCATCGAACGTTGAAAAACGGAACCTTAGACCGAATCTATCAGCAAATTGTCCGGACTGGTATCACACTGGTTTTACTGCTGCCGGCGGACCGTTGATGCACGGGACCTTTCCCGCCTGCGAAATTCAATGCCCTCGGCTCGAAGCTCTTCCACGGCCGTTGTCGCCTCGGAGGTCAGCACCTTCTCCGAGGTCAGAAGGGTGCCGTCGGCATCGGCGAGGACAAGCGCAATTTTCGATGTGAAGTGAGCAGAGTTCGTCATGCCCGCACGCTTCCTCTATCGGCGTTTGCGGGAACGTTCGATCGATGGCCCCCGAGGACGAATCTCTCGATCGCGTTCGCAAATCCATCTTCGCCATTGCTATTCGTCACAAAATCCGCAGCCTGCCGTACTTTTGGTTTGGCGTTTCCCATGGCAATACTGAGGCCGCTCCGCTCGAACATCGCGACGTCATTGCCACCATCGCCAATGACGGCGATTTCCGCCAGCGGAATGGCCGACAGCTTTGCAAACTCCGAGAGCGCGACGCCCTTGTTCGCGAGCGGATGGGTGATGTCGAGGTAATAAGCCTGTGAACGCACGACGGAAGCTTGGCCGGCGAACGCGGCGGCGGCATCGTGCTCACATCGAGCGAGAAGCGCGAAATCGCGGCTGACGCCGACGACCTTCGCGGCGACATCGAGGACAGGTCCAAAATCCTCGACGATCGTCGGCTGGAATCCCACGGTACGCTGCTCGAGCGCGATATAGGGCCCGTCAGCATCGCGCAGCAGCCAGTCCTGCCCGCTAAAAACCCAGACCTGCGCGCCTTGTGCCGTGAGCATATCAACCGCGCGACGCGCAATTTCGGGTGAAAGGAGATGCTCGGTGATGATTGTCAAATCCGGATTCGTCAACACGCCGCCGTTAAATCCGACGATCGGCGTCGCGATTTCCAGCGGGCCAAGCAGCATAAGCAGGCCCCGCGGTGGCCGAGCGCTGATGATGCCAAATATAATTCCGCTTGCGTGCAGGTCTGCGACGGCCGACCGGGCACACTCCGTCAAGACCTTATCATCGGTCACCAAGGTGCCATCGACGTCCGAGACGACGGCCGAAATTTTGGTCGAGGGAACTCGGGCAAATGACGTCATGACGATGTTTCGGCGTCAGTGTTGCCGATGTACCGCCAGTGTCGTTTATCGCATTTCAAAAGTGCGTCCGCTTCGCTCGGTCCTGAGCTTCCTGCTGGATAAGCCGGCAACTCTTTTGCGTGTTCATTCGCCCAGGCGTCAAGCAGGGGCTGCACAATGCGCCAACCGTGCTCCACCATGTCGGCGCGCATAAATAACGTAGGGTCGCCGATCATCACGTCATAGATCAGGGTCTCATAGCCAACGTTCGGCTGTCTCTGGAACCAATCATTGTAGCCGAAGTCCATTTTTACGGCAGCGAGATCTACCACCGGCCCGGGACGTTTGACCTCGAACTGCAGGGAAATCCGTTGATCCGGTGCAATGCTTAGGACCAGCCAGTTAGGCCGCAAAGAGTCGACAGGCGTATTTTTGAACGAAGCATATGGCGCTTGCTTGAAGCGGATCGCGATCTCCGTATTCCGCACCGACAAGTGCTTGCCGGTTCGAATATAGAAGGGCACTCCGGCCCACCGCCAGTTGTCGATCTCGAGCGCTATGGCAATGTAGGTTTCGACTCCGGAATCCGGCGCCACATCAGACTCCTGCCTATAGGCTCTCACTTTCTTGCCCAGCACCGTACCGGCGCCATACTGGCCGCGCGCCGCCCGTTCCGGCCGAACGGCAGGCATTGCGGCGAGCATTTCGGCCTTCTTGTCGCGGATCGCCGCAGCGTCGAACCCGGTCGGCGGCTCCATGGCGACCATCGAAATTAAGGAAAAAACGTGGTTAGGGACCATGTCGCGCAGCGCCCCGGTCGACTCGTAGAACTTGCCGCGCTCCTCCACGCCGACCGTTTCCGCCACGGTGATCTGCACATGATCAATTCGGTCGCGATTCCAGATCGGTTCAAACAGCCCATTGGCGAAACGGAAGGCCATGATGCTCTGGACCGTGTCCTTTCCCAGAAAGTGATCTATCCGGAAAATCTGGTCCTCTTGTAGCGTGCGCCTGACGCTTGCATTCAGTTCACGCGCCGAGTCCAGGCTGTGACCGAACGGCTTCTCGATCACTACGCGACGCCAGAAGCGACGCTTGCTGTTCTGGTCCTCATCCTGATCCGTGAGCTTCCCGTTACCAAGCTGCTCCACCACGGTGCCGAAGAGCCGATCGGCGATCGCAAGATAGAAGATGGCGTTGCCCGCCGTGCCATGAAGCTTTTCGGCCTCGTCAAGAGCGCCGCGAAGCTTCTCGTACAACTCGGGCTTGGTTAGGTCGCCCTGAACACATGACATTTTGTCAGCAAGCTGCTTCCACGCAGCCTCGTCGATGTGATCGACATCGAATTCGGTCGCAGTATTGCCGACAAAGCTTTTCAGCGTGTCGTAGAGATGATTCCGCCAGTTTTCGACAGTTCCCACCGACCTGGACACGCCGATCAGCGCAAATTTTTCCGGCAGCACCTTGGTGCGCGCGAGGTTGTAGAGCGCCGGTATGACTAGGCGTTTGGTGAGGTCACCGGTGGCGCCGAAAATCACCATGGCGCAGGGATCGGCTGGGCTGGGCTGGCGCTGCGATGAAGACTCGGTCATCTGCGGCGCCGGAACTGAACGGTTGCTGGGCATGTGCTACTCTGCGGCGTCCTGCGCGGATGCTCGCCCTTGCGTTTCCTTCGCGTTTGGTTCGGGGTCGATGGGTTCCTTGCCTTCGATGTGACCGCCGAAGCCGAAGCGCATCGCCGAGAGCATTTTCTCTCCAAAAGTGTGCTCCTGCCGCGAGCGGAAGCGAGCATAGAGCGCACTCGTGAGTACGTCCGCCGGGACCGCCTCCTCGATTGCCGCCTGCACCGTCCAACGACCCTCGCCGGAATCCTGTACAAAGCCGGAATAAGTCTTCAGCTGCGGATCCTTGGCCAACGCGGCGGCGCCGAGGTCTAGCAACCAGGATGAGATGACGCTGCCGCGCCGCCACACCTCGGCGATATCCGGCAGTTTCAGCACGAAGCGTTCATCCCCGGGCAGATCCTTCGAATCCTTGTTACGCAGAATGTCGAAGCCCTCGGCATAGGCCTGCATCATTCCGTACTCGATGCCGTTGTGCACCATCTTGACGAAGTGCCCGGCGCCGGACGGACCGGCATGAATGTAGCCACGCTCGGGGCGAGCGTCGCCTTCCTCGCGGTCGGGGGTGCGAGGAATCTCACCCATGCCGGGAGCCAGTGCTGAAAAGATCGGATCAAGGTAATCCACGGCCTGCTTCGGGCCGCCGATCATCATGCAATATCCACGCTCGATGCCCCAGACGCCGCCGGACGTGCCGCAATCGACGTAGCGAATGCCCTTCGACGCCAGTTTTTTGGCGTTGCGGATGTCGTCCTTGTAGAAGGAGTTGCCGCCGTCGATGATGATATCGTCCCGATCGAGTAGCCCGCCGAGTTGCTCGACCATCTCTTCGGTGACCTTGCCTGCAGGCAACATCAACCAGATCGCGCGCGGCTTTTGCTCAAGCTTTTTCACCAAATCCGCTATCGACGCTGCCGCTGTGGCACCATCCTTTGCCAGCGCTTCGCGTGTCTTGGCGGTTCGTGCGTAAACTACGCACTGATGCCCCGACTTCATCAGGCGGCGAGACATGTTGCCGCCCATTTTACCGAGTCCGATCATACCGATCTGCATCTGCTTCACTCCTGTTAGACGTCCCATTATGTCGCACGACTGCGGCATCGATCACTCAAGCCGGCTCCGGTGACCCATGTCGACGCGGCTTGCGCGCCAAACACTTCATGCTTGCCGAGAGCGCTCGGGCGCCATCGCGCTCAGCGCTTCGATTGGCGGAATGTTAAACCGCGACGAGCCTGCGGCTGTAAACTCGGAAACTACTCAGAGCGGGTCCGGTAACGTGCCCGCGTCATGCCGGCCGGTGATGGCGTCAGTTATTCGAAAGCCTCACGGCCCGAATCGCGATCAGAGGCATCGAGCGCGCGTTGGATGGCTGGGACGAGTTCCCGTTCGAGAAAGGGCTTCTTGAGCGCTACAGTGTCCGGCCTCCGCAGCAGAACCCCTTTAGTATCGCCGCTGATGAAGAGGTGCGGGACAAATCCGTTCCGAAGTATTTCTTCGACAGCCGAAATGCCATTGCCGTCCCTCAATTGCGCATCGGCAATGATGAGGTCCGGCCGACATTGCAGGGCGGCCATTACAGCACCGCTTTCTGTCGTCTCCACCCCACAAACGCTGTGGCCCATTTCCACGAGCGTCTCGACGAGAAGCATGGCTATCAGGGAATCATCTTCCACTACGAGTACCTGCAGACCTTTCATTGGTTTGCCTCGCCTCCCGCGCCACCCTCGTTAACCCAGACTTCGATCCGATTGTGGACCTCCAAGGCAGCGGGGGTGTTCACGGGTGAGGCAACACTGCTGGCATCGAACACAAACGGTCGCATCGGTCGGCGGCTGTTCGCCTGGTGATGAGATAGGGTCGAAGAAGGTGCGGCTTTTCGGATTGATTGCATCGTTGGTCCCCCAAAAGAGACTCTGCGAGCGCGCCGCTCCGGGCGACGCACCCGGCATGTGATCGCGCGGCCTGTGGTCGAACAAGCAGCCACGACTGCAACCTTAGCGACGGAAAAGCCGTCCTGAGCAGGCTCGGAAACTACTCACAGCGGATTGTCCACCAAAGGAACCGGTCGGCAATGAAGGGATCGCAGTCGCTTGTCGGCTGATCTCGTTCTGAAGGGCTTGTTGGCTGATCTCGTTCTGAAGGATACGAGTCAAGGCGACCGACATGCTGCCAATCGCCCTGGGTGATCTTCACCGGGGCTGAGTAGTTTCCGAGTTTACCCGCCCAAGTTCGGTCCCGGCTAACCTTCCATCGCAAAGACTAAGATTCCGGAACAGGCGACCTTGCGGCTGACACTCGCTTGGGTCCCCCGCGCCCGTGTTCGCCAAAGATCGACTTGGCCAGAAAGAGGATAAAATGAAAGCAATAAACTCAGTCATCGCCGTCTTCGAAGATCATCCCGCGGCAGAAGCAGCAGTCAAAAAGCTGACCGCAGCCGGCTTCGAGATGAAGAACCTCAGCGTCGTCGGCAAAGGATACCACACCGACGAAAAGGTCGTCGGCTTTTACAATACTGGCGATCGGGTCAAATTCTGGGGCGCGCGAGGTGCGTTCTGGGGCGGCTTTTGGGGATTGTTCTTCGGCGGCCTGTTCATGGCCATTCCCTTCGTCGGGCATGTCGTCGTGCTTGGATATCTTGCCACTATTGCGATCGCCGGCCTCGAGAACGCGGTCATTGTCGGCGGGCTAAGCGCACTTGGTGCGGCTCTTTATAGTCTCGGCGTGCCGAAGGACAGTGTGATCAAATACGAGACCGCCATAAAAGCTGACGGGTTTCTGGTGATGGCGCACGGTTCGGCGGAAGACGTGGCACGCGCAAGGACAATCCTCGGTCAATTGAAACCTTCGCAGCTTGATGTGGTCACAGGCGTTAAGGCGCCAGAGACCCTCGTTCCAGCAAGCAGCTAATTTTCAGACAGTTACCGACAATCCGCCGCGATTTGGCCGTCGCGGCAGATTCTTGGCAGCATGAACTCATCAACAGCATCAGCAATCGCCGGAACTGACGCTTGGCACCATGGGAAGCATCCATCAAATGGAAACCACAACTGCGCCGCCCAAGGCTTCGGTATCAGGACACACCGCAAAGCCCGGTCCGAAAGACGATTTGAAGTCCTTGCCGCTTTTAGAGGTGGAAAAAAGGCTGCAATCATCGCCCGACGGTCTCACCCAAACCGAGGCGGAAAAACGGCTAGCCCAATATGGGCCGAACGAGATCGAGGAAAAGAAAGCCAATCCTATCCTGAAATTCCTGACCTATTTTTGGGGGCCAATCCCCTGGATGATCGAAGCGGCTGTGATTCTGTCTGCGGTCGCGCGGCATTGGCCGGACTTCGGCATCATTCTCGTTCTGCTTCTCGCCAACGCGGTGGTTGGATTTTGGGAGGAACATCAGGCGGGCAACGCCATCGCCGCCCTGAAGGCCAAGCTAGCCATCACGGCGCGTGTGAAACGCGACGGAAAGTGGCTTACGCCGCCGGCGCGAGAACTGGTGCCGGGCGATGCCATCCGCTTGCGCCTGGGTGACATCGTCCCAGCCGATGCGCGCCTGCTGGATGGCGACGAATTGTCGGTTGATCAGTCGGCGCTGACCGGTGAATTGTTACCCGCCACACGTAAATCAGGCGACGCGGTATTTTCAGGTTCGATCGTCCGTCGCGGCGAGATCGGCGCGCTGGTCTATGCGACCGGGGGAAACACCTATTTTGGCAAGACTGCGGAGCTGGTGGAGACGGCGGTTACCGTCAGCCACTTCCAGCGGGCCGTGCTAAAGATCGGCAACTACCTGATCATGCTGGCGGTGGCCATGGTGACGCTGATCATCGCGGTGGGGATCTACCGCGGCGACGCGATCCTCACGACGCTGCAGTTCGCGCTGGTGCTGACCATCGCGGCGATCCCGGTCGCGATGCCCACGGTTCTGTCGGTGACAATGGCAGTTGGCGCCCGCCTGCTTGCAAAGAAGCAGGCGATCGTGAGCAAGCTGGTTGCGATCGAGGAGCTAGCTGGCGTTGACGTGCTGTGCGCCGACAAGACCGGCACCCTGACGCAAAACAAGCTGACCTTGGGTGATCCGTTCTGCCTGGATAAAGTCACCAGCGAGCAGCTCATCCTTGCCGCTGCACTGGCCTCGCGATCGGACAACGACGACACCATCGATCTCGCCGTTCTTGGCGGCCTGAGAGACAAGCAAGCACTGAAGCCTTATCACGTGACGCAGTTCGTGCCGTTTGATCCCGTGCACAAGCGCACCGAAGCCACCATCAAGGCCTCGGATGGAAGTACATTCAAGGTGACCAAAGGAGCGCCTCAGGTCATCCTGGAACTGTCCACCAATTCCGCAGCAGTGAAGTCCGCCGTCGAGAAGGCGGTCGACGATTTTGCAGCCCGCGGCTTTCGTGCGCTAGGCGTGGCCCGGGCGGATGGCGATGGGAAATGGCAGCTACTTGGCGTGTTGCCACTGTTCGATCCCCCGCGCGAAGATGCAAAATCCACTGTGGCGACCGCCGCCCAGATGGGTGTGAAGATCAAGATGGTGACAGGTGATGCATTGGCGATCGCTCGGGAAACCGCCGAAGCCCTGGGAATGGGCACGAACATTCTCGACGGCGGCGCCCTCGGTGACTCCAAGACCGAGGAGACCGCGGCGGCGGCCAAATCCATCGAAGAAGCCGACGGTTTCGCCCAGGTATTCCCGGAGCACAAATTCCATATTGTCGACGTGCTGCAAAAGCATGGCCACATTGTGGGTATGACCGGCGACGGGGTGAACGACGCACCCGCACTCAAGAAGGCTGACTGCGGCTTTGCCGTCTCCGGCGCGACGGACGCGGCGCGTGCGGCGGCCTCGATCGTGCTGGTGGCGCCGGGGCTATCGGTAATTATCGATGCGATCAAGGAGAGCCGGAAGATTTTTCAGCGTATGAACAGCTATGCGATGTATCGCATCGCTGAGACGTTACGCGTACTGCTGTTCATGACGCTGGCCATCGTCGTCTTCAACTTCTATCCCCTGACGGCGATCATGATCGTGATGCTGGCGTTGCTCAACGACGGCGCGATCCTGTCGATTGCCTATGACAATGTCCTCTACAGGAACCAGCCGGAAGCATGGAACATGCGCTCGGTGCTGGGAATCGCCACGGTGCTGGGTCTCATCGGTCCGTGTGCTGCATTCGGCCTGTTTTACCTCGGCGAACATATCTTTCACATCGATCGTCCGCAGATCCAGACCATGATGTACCTTATGCTCTCCGTGGCCGGACACCTGACGATCTTCCAGACGCGCACGCGTGGCCCATGGTGGTCCATACGCCCGGCACGGATCCTCCTTATCGCGGTAGTCGGTACCCAGACCGTGGCAACTTTGATCTGCATCTTCGGGTTTCTCGTTACCCCTCTATGGTGGGGCTGGGCGGCGCTGGTTTGGGGCTACGCTTTGGCTTGGTTTCTCGTGACGGATCCGGTGAAACTGCTCGCCTATGGGTTCCTTGAGAGCGCAAAAGCCGTGAACCGATCCGAAGCGCAGGCCATAAGCACATCAAAAGCCAGCACTGGCCATCAAGTGAAAGTAGCATGAAAATAGACCCGAAAGGTTTTCGCCTGTCCGAAGGCGACAAGGTCGATCTCACGAAATGGCCGACGAAGATTGATCCCGTTTACAAGTCGAAGCACCAATACAAGAAAATGCTGGAGGAACATATTGCGCAGTTGAGCGCACAACAGCAGCTTCACTACGCATCGAACCGATACGCAATCCTGCTGATTTTCCAGGCGATGGATGCGGCAGGAAAAGATGGAGCCATCAGGCATGTGATGTCCGGGATCAACCCGCAAGGTTGCCAGGTCTTCAGTTTCAAGCATCCCAGCGCCACCGAATTGCTGCACGATTTCCTCTGGCGCACCACACGTGATCTTCCGGAGCGCGGCCGGATCGGCATTTTCAATCGCTCCTATTACGAAGAGGTTCTGATCGCCCGCGTCCATCCCGAGATCCTGCGGAGCGAAGGGCTGCCGGACGCGCTGCTCGCCGAAAAGGCGGTCTGGCACAACCGGTATCGCTCGATCGTCGATCTGGAAAGACATCTCCACGGCAACGGTACGCGCGTCGTCAAACTCTTCCTCCACCTCTCCAAAGACGAACAGCGGAAACGTTTCCTCGAACGCATCGATGATCCCGAGAAAAACTGGAAGTTCAGCGCCGATGACATCAAGGAGCGAAAATATTGGAACCACTACATGACGGCATTCGAACAATGCCTCAGCGCCACCAGCACCAGCGACGTTCCCTGGTATGTCGTTCCCGCCGACGACAAGGAAAATGCGCGGTTAATTGTCTCCCAAATCGTCCTCGATACGTTCGAAGAACTCAAAATGAGCTATCCGAAAACGACAGCCGCGCGCCGTAAGGAATTACTTAAGATACGCAAAGGGTTGGCGAAGTGAGCGTTTGCGCGCCAAGCCACGCCATGACCCGCCGGAGAGTGTGATGTTCCAATTTATCGACGGTATGCCAGCGAACGTGTTGGCGATTGAAGCCACGGGGAAGGTAACGCACGACGATCACAAAAAGACGCTCATCCCCAAGGTTGAAGCGATGTCGGCCAAGGGGTCGATCCGGATGCTTTATGTTATCGGGAAGGAATTCGCAGGTTTTGAACATGAGGCATTGTGGGATGACGGCAACCTCGGGCTAAAGCACTGGCGCGACTTCAGCCACGTCGCAGTAGTCGCCGATCAGGCGTGGCTGAGAGCTGCGGTTAACATGCTCAAACCATTCTTTCACGGAGAAGCCCGCATGTTCGGTCTCTCCCAATTGCCGGCCGCAAAAGACTGGATCAGGGACGGAGAAAGAACAGCCGGATGATGGCACTCATCCAACCTTACCCATTGCAATGGGAGCGGCATCTCGTTCTCGGCAACGGCTGGCGGGTCTTTGCGCGACCTATTCGACCTGATGACGAACCACTGTTTCTCCGATTGCTTCAGCACGTCAGCGCTGAGGATTTACGGCTTCGCTTCTTCGATTCGGTAAAGGAATTCACGCATCCGTTCCTCGCGCAACTAACCCAGATCGATTACGCACGAGCGATGGCCTTTATCGCGTTCGACGAGGCAAACGGCGAGGCCCTCGGAGTCGTCCGCGTGTACTCTGACTCGATCGGAGACAGCGGCGAATACGCGATACTACTCCGATCGGATCTCAAGGGCCATGGGTTGGGTTGGAGCTTGATGAAAATGATCATCGAATACTCCAAAGCCAAAGGCCTAAAGTGGATAGTCGGCCAGATCCTTCAGGAAAATGCGGTCATGCTGAGCATGTGCCGGGAACTGGGTTTCAAGGTCAAAACCGACGCCGACGATCGTGGCCTGTGCGACGCCACTCTTGTGCTCGATCCGTCGATCGCAGCTGCGACGGGATAGCAGGATTATCAGGAAGAGGCCAGCGGGCCAAAGCCCAGGTATGGCCGGCAATCTGCTCGTCTTGCTGCGGTGCGAGCACTTTAAGTTCCGCCCGAGCATTAGCTTTGTTGTCGCGTACCGAGATCATGCCCCCGGGTTCCAGCGCCAGTCACTAACCTCCGGCATGTCCTGTCCGTGCTCGCTGATATAGAGCTTGTGACGCTCCATGGCGTTCCAGTAGCGCGCGGTTGCCGCCTCCACCTGACCGCTGAACCGCGGAATTCGCTTGATCGCGTCAAGCGCGAGCTGATAGCGGTCGAGATTGTTCAACACAACCATGTCGAACGGGGTCGTGGTGGTTCCTTCTTCTCTATAGCCGCGCACATGAAAATTGTCGTGATTGTGTCGGCCGTAGGTCAGCTTGTGAATCATCGCGGGATAGCCGTGAAAGGCGAAGATCACCGGCCTGTCGGTCGTGAACAGCTCATCGAAATCCTGGTGCTCCATTCCATGGGGGTGCTCAACCTGGCGCTCCAGCACCATCAAATCCACGACGTTCACGACACGAATGCGGATGTCGGGGAAATCCACTCGCAGGTGCGATACTGCGGCAAGCGTCTCAAGGGTCGGCACGTCCCCGGCGCAGGCCATCACGACGTCCGGATCGTCGGCGTCATTGCTGGCCCACTGCCAGATGCCGGCACCGGCCGTGCAATGACGAACGGCTGAATCGATATCGAGCCATTGCCACTCCGGCTGTTTTCCGGCGACGATCAGGTTTACGTAATTGCGGCTGCGCAAACAATGATCCGCGACCGACAGCAGGCAGTTGGCGTCCGGCGGCAGATAGATACGCACGATCTCGGACTTCTTGTTCGCGACATGATCGATGAACCCGGGGTCCTGGTGAGAAAAGCCATTGTGGTCCTGTCGCCAGACATGCGAAGTAAGCAGATAGTTCAGCGAAGCGATCGGCTTGCGCCAGGGAATCTTCCGGGTTACCTTCAGCCACTTAGCGTGCTGATTGAACATCGAATTGATGACGTGAACGAAGGCTTCGTAGCACGAGAACAGGCCATGACGTCCCGTGAGGAGATACCCTTCGAGCCAGCCCTCGCACAGATGCTCGCTGAGCACCTCCATGACCCTGCCATCGATGCTAAGATCGACGTCGACCGCTTCGACCTGAGCCATCCACTCCTTGCCCGAGACTTCGTAGACGGCCTCCAGTCGGTTTGACGCGGTTTCGTCCGGACCGAACAGCCGAAAATTCTGCTTGTCGAGATTGAGCTTCATCACGTCGCGGAGAAACTTTCCGAGATTGCGCGTCGCTTCAGCCTTGATGGCTCCGGGCGAGCGGATTTCAATAGCATGATCCCTGAAGTGAGGCATCGTCAGAGGAACCAGTAATTCACCGCCATTCGCGTGCGGATTTGAGCCCATCCGGCGATGGCCAGTCGGCGCCAGCGCGGCGAACTCGTCGCGGAACTTGCCTTTCTCGTCGAACAGTTCATCCGCCCGGTAACTCTTCATCCATTCTTCGAGCTGCTTGAGATGCGCGGGTTTCGTCATGTCCGCAATCGGAACCTGGTGCGCGCGCCAGGTGCCTTCGACTGGGAGGCCGTCGACAAACTTCGGTCCGGTCCAGCCCTTCGGCGTACAAAACACGATCATTGGCCAGCGCGGCCGTTCAATGGTTTGCGTATCGTCGCCGGATCGCGCGCAACTCTGTATCTGACGGATCTGAAGCAGAATCTTGTCGAGCGTATCGGCAAGGCTTTGATGCACCAACTCCGGATCGTCGCCTTCGACGAAATGTGGATCGTAGCCGTAACCGCGCAGCAGCTCTGTCAATTCCCGACGACTGATGCGAGCCAGCACCGTCGGATTAGCAATCTTAAATCCGTTCAAATGAAGGATCGGAAGCACCGCACCATCGCGTGCGGGGTTTAGAAACTTATTGGAATGCCAACTGGTGGCAAGAGCGCCGGTTTCGGCTTCGCCGTCGCCAATGACACAGGCGACGATCAGATCCGGGTTGTCGAAGGCAGCGCCATAGGCGTGGACCAGAGAATAGCCCAATTCCCCCCCTTCATGAATCGAGCCCGGTGTTTCCGGCGCCACATGGCTGGGAATTCCATAAGGCCAGGAGAACTGACGGAACAGCCGGTGCAGTCCGCTGCGATCGCGCTCAACCGCCGGATAGCGCTCGGTGTACGACCCCTCCAGGTAAGTCTGCGCCACAATGCCCGGACCGCCGTGGCCCGGACCGATGACGTAAATCATGTTGAGATCGTTTTCCTTGATCAGCCGGTTCAGATGGACATAGAGGAAATTCAACCCGGGCGTCGTGCCCCAATGACCGAGCAGGCGAGGCTTGATGTGTTCGAGCTTGAGCGGCTCTTCCAGCAGCGGATTATCCTTCAGGTAGATCTGCCCGACCGAAAGATAATTTGCAGCGCGCCAATAGGCGTTCATTTTTTTTAGCAGATCGGCAGCAAGCGGACCGGAGTTCGGCGTCTCCGGAGTAATTTCTCTTTTCCCGCCTTTAGCGGTGGACGGCGCGTCGGCGCTTTGCTTTCGGGCTTGGGGGCCGGCGGCCTCTATCGAGACGTCTGTGCTGGCGACAGCAGCTTGTGTCTTGCGAGCCATTGTTTAACCTTTCTTTTTCTGTGTGCATTTTGTGAATCTTGTCCGGTTCGAGCCGCCTCATCAGGGAACGAGGACGGCAGCCCCTTCGAAGCGGCCGGCACGCAGATCGGCAAGGGCCCGGTTGGCTTGCTCGAGCGGGTAGCTCGTGGTCCTGGTTACGATACCCATCTCGGGCGCCAGACGCAGGAAGTCGATGCCATCGCGACGTGTGAGATTGGCGACCGAAACCAGTTGCCGTTCCTCCCACAGCAGTCCATAGGGAAAGCTTGGGATATCGCTCATATGAATGCCCGCGCAAACCACGCGACCGCCCTTGCGAACCGCTCTAAGCGCCAGTGGCACGAGATCTCCCACGGTCGCAAAGATGATTGCGGCGTCAAGTAGCTCTGGCGGCATTTCATCCGAGCCGCCCGCCCATTTCGCGCCGAGGCTCCGCGCGAAGGCCTGTGCAGCAACGTCGCCCGGCCGCGTAAAACCATAAACCGTGCGGCCCTGCCATTTCGCGACCTGCGCAATGATGTGAGCTGCTGCGCCGAACCCGTAGAGCCCAACCTTTTTCCCGGCGCCAGCGATCACCAGTGAACGCCAGCCAATCAGACCAGCACAGAGCAAGGGTGCCAGCGAGACGTCGTTGCCATGCTCGCCGAGCGGAAACGCGAACCGAGCATCTGCAATCGTTGCGGTCGCGAAGCCGCCGTCGCGAGTATAGCCCGTGAATATTGGATGATCGCAGAGATTTTCCTGATGTCCCAGGCAGTAGGGACAGACCCCGCAGGTGTGGCCTAGCCAAGGGACCCCAACCCGCTCACCGAGACGCAGACCCTCGACGCCGGCGCCGATGGCGTCGATCCGGCCAACGATCTCGTGACCAGGAATGATTGGATATTTCGGGTCAGGCAGTTCGCCATCCACGACATGCAAGTCGGTGCGACAGACACCGCAAGCCAGCACCTTGACGCGGATCTCGCCCGGCCCCGGCTGCCGGTCAGGCAGATCGGTCCATATGAGGGGATTCCCTAGCTTGTTCAATACCATCGCCTTCATGATCGTGTCCTTCACGATGAGAGGGGCTTGAAGACGCCGATGGGCAAAAGGTGAAGGGTTTCTAGCTATCCGATATCTGTTTCAGCTTCTGCAGTACGCGCGGGAGAACGCTCGACAGATCTTCCGCGACAAGGCCCAATCCGAATTCGGTCGCGGCGGCGCCGTGCAGCCAAACAGCGGCTGCCGCGGCCTCGAAAGACGGCATGCCCTGAGCAAGCAGCGCCGCGACAAAGCCCGTCAAGACATCACCGCTGCCGCCGGTCGCGAGTTGCGCGGGAGCGTTGGAGTTGACAATCGCGCGTCCATCCGGGGCGGCGATGACCGTGTCGGGCCCTTTGAACACGACCACGGCGTTGGCTTGCTTCGCCGCGCTGCGGGCGCGTTGCAGCTTGTCGCCATCAAAATGAAACAGCCGCATGAACTCGCCGGCGTGTGGTGTCAGCACGCACGGTCCGACAATCGCCTGAAAGAGGTCCTGCGGCGCCTCGGCGAATGACGTCAGCGCGTCGGCATCGAGCACCGCTGCGCGCCGGGTCGCGAGCGCGGCAAGAACGAACTGCCTGGTCGATGCACCAACGCCTGCACCAGGCCCGATCGCGATGACATTGCGGCGTTTGTCGGCCAGTAGCGCTTCGAATTCCCTCAGGCCATCGAAGCTGCGAACAATTGCGTTGACCAGCGATGTCGCATAGACGCTCCACACTTTGGCGGGTGCGGCGAGTGTCACCATGCCCGCGCCTGCCCGAGACGCCGCCTCGGCAGTCATCCGACTGGCGCCCGTTATAGCTTCGCCACCAAGGATCAAGACCTCTCCACGCTTGTATTTGTAGCTTTCCGGCGGCGGCCAGGGGAAGACGTTCAGCCATAGTTCGGGACCGTTCTCCCAGGTGTTCGGGGCGATCTCATCAAGGACCGTGGCCGGTATGCCGATATCGGCCAACTTGACATCGCCGCAAAGCCCGCGGCCGGGATACAGCAGGTGGCCGGGTTTCTTGCGAAAGAAAGTCACGGTCAACTCGGCCCGCGCCGCGGCGCCAAGAATCTTCCCGGACGCGCCGTCAAGTCCGCTGGGGACATCGACGGCGCAGACCGGAATCCGGCTAATCTTGAGCGCCTCGACCATCGCAAGCGCCTTTCCGTCCAACGGACGCGACAGACCCGCGCCAAAAATCGCGTCGATCACGATTCCGGCGCCTTCGAGACTCTCGGATGTGAACGGCGCCAAAGGACCTCTACAAAGGCTGGCGGCTTGGGCAGCTTCGCCGCTCAGTTTGTCGCGCGAACCGAGCAAAGCCAACTTCACCGGCCAACCTGCGTCTGCGAGGTGGCGAGCGGCAACAAAACCATCACCGCCGTTGTTTCCTGGCCCGCATAGCACGGTAACAGGCCGCATAAGCCATCGCGCTCCGACCGCGACCGCGATCGCGCTGCCTCCCGCCTCCATCAGGCCAAACCCGTCGATGCCGCTCGCCTTGGTCGCACGGTCGGCATCACCCATCTGGCGCGGTGTCAGGAGGGCAAGCTTGCCCTCCTGCAACGTCTGACCTGTGGTGACCTCGTTCACCGCCTACTAGGCCACGACCGCCGGCTCAACCTTCTTCAACATGGGGGTCTTCGATTGCTTGTCGCCCGGCTTGTCGCCGACGAAATCGATGACAATGCGACCTGCGACCTTTCCATGCTTGAGCCTGTCGAAGATTTCATTGATCGCCGACAAAGGCTGCAGCTCGATATCAGCTTGAATCTTTCCTTCGGTGGCAAAGGCCAAAGTCTCGGCCATATCTTCGCGGGTACCGACGAAGGAGCCGCGAACGGTGATACAATTGGCGACAACGTCAAATAACGGCAGGGGGAAATCGCCCGGTGGCAGTCCGACCAGCACACAGGTGCCGCGCTTGCGCGTCATGCCGACGCCCTGCTTGAACGCCCCGAGCGAGGGTGCGGTGATCAAGACTCCGTGGGCGCCACCGCTGGTGCCCTTCCTGACGGCTTCTTCCGGCTCGCCATGCTTGGCGTTGACCACGAAGTCGGCGCCCATTTTGGTGGCTAGCGCCAACTTGCCGTCGTCGATATCCACGGCGCAGACACGAAGGCCCATCACCTTGGCGTATTGAATCCCGAGATGACCGAGCCCTCCGGCGCCAGAGATCACAATCCACTCGCCCGGCTTCGCCTTGGTCTCCTTGATGCCCTTGTAGGTCGTTATGCCGGCGCAGATCAGCGGCGCGGCGAGCTTCGGGTCGAGTCCATCTGGAATGTGTGCGACGTATTCCGGATCGGCGATGACGTATTCGGCGAAGCCGCCATTTTTGGTATAGCCGCCGAACTGCGCGTCGGCACAGACGGTTTCCCAGGCCGATAGGCAATGCTCGCAATGGCCGCAGGCCGAGTAAAGCCACGGCACCCCGACCCTGTCGCCTTCCTTGACGCTCTTGACACCACCGCCGACCGCGACCACGCGGCCGATCGCTTCGTGTCCCGGGATAAACGGCAGCTTCGGCTTCAATGGCCAGTCGCCGGTCGCAGCGTGAAGATCGGTGTGGCAGACGCCGCAAGCCTCGGTCTTGACCAAGATCTGGCCGGGGCCGGGAGACGGAATGTCCCATTCCTGCTGCACCAGAGGTTTACCAAAGTGCTCGACGACGGCGACGTGCATCTTACCGGCCATGTGTAGCTCCTGCTTTCAAAGTGGACTCGATTGACGTCGTTCAGCTTCCGCTTACGCGGCGGCTTTGGTTCCCAAGGCGCGAACCGCCTCGATCATCTTCGTCAGTACGGCTGCGGCATCACCATAGACCATGTCGCAATTGTCGCCGTAGAACAGCGCATTGACGATGCCGGCATAGCCTTTGCCCTGGCCGCGTTTGACGACGTAGACTTTCTTGGCTTTGTCGGCGTTGAGTATCGGCATGCCGTAGATCGGCGAGGATTTGTCGGTCCGTGCCGCCGGGTTGACTACGTCGTTGGCGCCGATGACGAGTGCGACATCGGTGTTCGCGAATTCGTCGTTGATGTCTTCAAGCTGGAAGATCAGGTCATAAGGAACACCCGCCTCGGCCAGCAGGACGTCCATCTGACCGGGCATGCGCCCTGCTACCGGATGGACCGCGAACTTGACCGAGACACCCGCGGCCTGCAGCAGCTTGACGAACTCGTAGAGCTTCTGCTGCGCCTGCGCGACGGCAAGGCCATAACCCGGAACGATGATGACAGAGCTGGCATACCGCATGAAGATGCCGGCGTCGCCGGCCTCGACCGGCTTCAGGCTGCCCTTGATGTCGCCCTGCTTCTGCTGGACGGCGGTGCCGAAGTTCGTGAACAGGATGTTGCTGACCGATCGATTTATCGCCTTCGCCATCAGCAGCGTCAGCAACGTGCCGGCTGCGCCGACCACCATACCGGCGATCATCAACGCCGGATTTTGCAGCACAAACCCCTCGAGGCCGACCGCGAGACCCGTGAACGCATTGTAGATCGAGATCACGACCGGCATGTCGGCGCCGCCAATCGGCAGCGTCATCAGGATGCCAAACAGCAGTGCGGCGCCAAAGAAGATGTAAATCAGGTCATAAGTAGCGACCGGCGATGTGATGAGCCCGTGTGTCACGGCCACGATGTATCCGCCGACGACCAATGTTGCCAGCGCCACTAAGGCATTCAAGGCCTGCTGCCCCTTGATACGCAAAGGCTTCTTGAGGATCTCATCAAGCTTGGCCCAGGCGATCAGTGACCCCGAAAGCGACACGGCGCCAATCAGCGCGCCGAGCAAGGTGACAACGAGTTGGGTGACACCGTCGGCCTTGTTGCCGAACAACTCGACCGCGGCGATCGCGGCGGCCGCACCACCACCCATGCCGTTATAGATGGCGATCATCTGCGGCATCGCCGTCATCGCGACCTTCCTGCCGGCCCACCAGGCGATCCCGCCACCGATGGCAAGTGCAACAACGGCCAGCCCGATGTTGACCATCAGGAACGGCTTCGCCGTTGCACCGATATCGAAGGCGTACAGGAAGCTTGCGAGTATGGCGACCGCCATACCCAACCCGGCGACCTTGATCCCCGAAGGAGCGGTGACCGGCGACGACATGCGCTTGAGGCCGTACATGAACAGAAGAGCGGCGGCGAGATCGACCGCGCTGATGATGAGCTGTGGAATGATTTTCAAGAAGTCGGTCATAATGCTTTCCCGGCGTGACTGGCTTGGTGATCGCCGCCATTGGCAGGGGCCGGCTTGTGGTCGCTCGGCTGGAACATCGCTAGCATGCGGTCGGTAACGGCAAATCCACCGGCGGCATTGCCTGCGCCGAGCAGGACCGCAAAGAACCCGATCGCCTGCTCCTGCACCGTGCTGGCATTGAGCAGTGCAAAGATCCCGCCGACCACGACGATGCCGTGCACGAAGTTGGAGCCCGACATCAGCGGGGTATGCAGGATCGCGGGCACGTGCCCAATGATGACCCAGCCGGCGAAGGCGGCCAGCATGAAGATGTAGAGCGCGACAAACCCACTGATGGCTATTGAGAATTGCATTTCTATATCCTACGAGTGCTTACGAGCTTTGCGGCCGGTTTGGTCGCTGGGATACTGTCACTGCCACTGGGATTAGCGTGCGGCTTGACCGATTCGTTCTTCATCTCGCCGGCATGCGTAAGAACCGTCTTGGCGAGAATTTCATCGTCCCAGTCGATCTTGACGATGTTATCCTTCATCATTAGGGCAAGCAGATTGTATTGGTTCTTCGAATAGAGCTCGCTTGCATCCTCGCCGAGCAGCGACGGGACGTTCAGTGGCGCAACGATCGTTATTTGACCGATATGCACGGTCTCTCCGGGCTGCGTGTCTTCACAATTACCGCCACCTTCGGCAGAGAGATCGACGATCACGGCGCCGGCTTTCATGCCGGCCACTTGTTCCTTGCTGATGAGCTTGGGCGATGCGTGTCCCGGAATCGCAGCCGTGGTGATGATCAGGTCGGCAGCCTGAATGTGCTTAGTGAGGACGGTAGCGACCTTGGCCTTTTCTTCCGCCGTCAGCTCGCGAGCGTAGCCGCCCTTGCCGCGCGCATCGACGCCGGTCTCAACAAACTTTGCGCCAAGCGACAGCGCCTGCTCCTGGGTTTCCGGGCGAACATCGTATCCCTCCGTGACCGCTCCCAAACGATGCGCCGTCGCGAGGGCCTCAAGGCCGGCGACGCCAAGACCCATCACGAGAACCTTGGCCGGCCCGATTGCGCCGGCAGCCGTCGTGATTTTCGGTAGCACGCGCTCTAAGACGGTAGCACCGAGCTGCACAGCATAGTATCCCGCAAGCGCCGACTGGCTTGAGAGAGCATCCATCGACTGTGCCCGAGTGATGCGCGGTAACGTCTCCATGGCAAAACAGGTTATTTTCTTCTCGAGCAACCGCTGCACCAAATGCGGTTGATGACCGGCGTAAATGAACGAGATCAGAATGGCGCCTTCCTGCATGCAGTCGATCACGTCCAGCGCGGGGGGCTGCACCGCGAGAACCACGTCGGCATCGCTGACCAATTCAATTCGATCGTCCATGAATACAACATCCTTGAATGCGGCATCGGGCAGCTTAATGGCATTTCCAGCGCCCTCCTGCATGTGCAGCTTCGCGCCGAGCTTGATCAGCTTCGGTACAACCGATGGCACCAAGGCCACGCGACGTTCATGCGGGTGTGTTTCTTTCAAAACCGCGACATTGACATACATGTGAGCTCCAGCTTATTGCGTTAGCGCCGTCTGCACCGCGACTATCGCTGAGGATATTTCGGTCGAACCGAACACCTCATCGCAGTCGCAGTGATGAGCTTAGGGCGCAACGTGCTATCAAATCGCCTTACTGGGGCGCTTCAGCCGACACGTAGCGAACCAGCTTCTTGTTTACGAACTCCTGGATGCCCATGTCACCGAGCTCGCGCCCATAACCCGAGTTCTTGATACCGCCGAACGGTAGCTCCGCGTCAGACCAACTGATATTGTTGATAAACATCATGCCGGTATCGACGCGGCTTGCTACCCGCTTGCCGCGCGCCAGATCCTTGGTGAACACAGAACCGCCAAGACCAAAGTCGGAGTTGTTTGCGAGCGCAATGGCCGCATCTTCGTCCTTGACCCGAAAGAACATCGCGACCGGGCCAAAGAACTCATCTCGGAAGGCGGGATTGTCCGGCTTAACGTCGGTCAAAATGGTGGGCTGCATGAACGATCCAGGGCGATCGACCCGCTTGCCGCCCATCAGAACCTTGGCCCCGTGCGAGACCGCGGCATCGATCTGTTTCAGAAGATCTACCAGTGCGGATTCTGTCGACAAAGGACCCAGTGTCGTCTTTTCGTCGAGGGGATCTCCTGCCTTGAGGGCCCCGAGCGCGGCCTGAAACTTTTCCAGGAACTTGTCCGCGAGCTTTTCGACAACAATGAATCGCTTCGCTGCGCAGCAGGTCTGGCCGGTGTTATACATCCGCCCCCAAACGGCCCATTTAATGGTGTGTTCGAGATCCGCGTCTTCGAGGACGATAAAGGCGTCGCTGCCGCCAAGCTCCATCGAGGATGGCTTCAGATTCTGGCCGGCCCGCGCCGCGATGCTCCTGCCGGCTGCGACGCTGCCGGTCAATGCTACGCCTTTGATGCGCGGATCGTCGATAAGGTCATCAGACTGATCGTGCGAAATCAGAAGATTGGTGTACAGGCCGACTGGCGCTCCGGCTTCGATCCATAGCTTCTCGAAGGCAATCGCGCATTGCGGTACGCACCCTGCATGTTTGACCAACAAAACGTTGCCGGCCATCAGATGCGGGCCCGCAACCCGCGCGAGCTGATAATAGGGAAAGTTCCACGGCTCGACACCGAAGATCACGCCGATCGGGCTGCTCTCCATATGGCCGATGCCAAGGGTCGGATGTAATTCCACGTTCGCAAGGAAGCGCTCGGCGTTCTTGGCGTAGTAGCCGAGGATCGTCGAGCTGAACTCCACTTCCCCTCGGGCTTCGCTGATCCGCTTGCCCATCTCCAGTGTCATGGTGTGCGCCAGTTCTTCGGCCCTGTCGTGCATCAGAGTAGCGGCTTTTGCGACAATGACCGCCCGCTCGGCATAGCTCTTGCGTTTCCAGGTCTCGAAGCATTTAGACGCTATAGCCAGCTTCTCCTCGAGCTGCTTGTCTGTGAGTTCGTCGAATTTCTTGAGAAGCTTGCCGGTAGCGGGGTTGAGGCTTTGATAGGCCATGATGTGGTCTTCTTTCAAATGTTGTCGTGCGGCTTGGACGGATGTTCCTGTTGCTGGATTGCTACGCCTCGATGATAACCTTCAGCGCCTTGGTCTTGGCGGCGCTTCCGAACGTCTCGTAGGCATCGAGAATATGATCCAGCTTGAAGCGGTGCGTAATCAGCAGCTTGGGGTCGATTTTTTTCGACCGCAGAATGCTCAGCAACATCGGAGTGCTGGCCGTATCCACCAATCGCGTAGTGATGGTGATGTTGCGGTCCCAAAGGCACTCCAGGTGGAGGCCCACTTTCTGCCCATGCACGCCGATGTTGGCGATGGTCCCTCCCGCCGCCACCAGCTTTTCGCACAACTCAAAGGTCGCTGGGATGCCCACGGCCTCGATCGCGGTATCGACACCACGCTTGCCAGTCATCTTCATCACCGCTTCGACAGCTTTGCCGTCACTGCTATTGACGGTTGTCGTGGCGCCGAACCGCTTGGCCATTGCCAGGCGGTTGTCGTCGAGATCGATCGCAATGATCTCAGCAGGAGAATAAAACTGGGCGGTGAGCAATGCGGCGAGCCCAATCGGTCCCACTCCGACGATCGCGACCGTGCTTCCCGGTTCGACCTTGCCGTTGAGCACGCCGCATTCGAAGCCGGTCGGCAGGATGTCACTGAGCATCACCAACGCTTCTTCGTCGGCGCCTTCGGGAATCGGATAGAGGCTTGTCTCTGCATAAGGGATACGAACAAATTCGGCCTGCGTGCCGTCGATCTTGTTGCCCAGGATCCAGCCGCCGGTGGTGCAATGGGAGAACATTTGCTTTCGGCAATATTCACATTTACCGCAGGCGCTGATGCAGGAGATCAGGACCCGGTCGCCCGGTTTGAAGATCGTGACAGCCGCGCCGACTTTATCGATGACGCCAACGCCTTCATGGCCGAGAATGCGCCCTGGCTCGCAAGTTGGCACGTCACCCTTGAGGATATGCAAGTCGGTTCCGCAAATCGTAGTCTTCACTATTTTGACGATCGCGTCCGTGGCAGCCGCGATTTCCGGCTTCGCGTGATCTTCCAAGGCCTTTTTGGCCGGGCCTCGATAAACGAGAGCCTTCATTGTTCCAGTTGTTTCGGCTTTAGCGCGGGTTTCTTGTTTTGGTATCGTCGCGAGAGCCATCATCAATCACCAATCATGTCTGCTGTCTGATGGTTTGGACTCTACCCGTTGGTGAAGGCACCGCGGTAGGGTCGGAAACTACTCAGCTCTCGCGGGGGGAAGCTGGATTCACGGACAAGCAGACTTCATCCGGAAAATGCGCAGCTCGAATTGAGAAGGAGAGCCCTCGGTTCCCAAATTAAAGTATATTCGCGAGTATATTACGCGCGGCTACTCTTCGGGCTGCGCATCAATTCAGAGCTGCGCACCGATTGACAGTAGGCAGCCTTCATCTACGGCAGAATTCCCGATCGAAGCCCATCATAGTAACTATGGAAATGTTTCTCATAATCCCGATCGACGGTTGCTGATGCATCGTAGGCCGGACTTTCTTTCACCTTCTGCCGATCGACGTTGATATTTACGAGGTTATCCGTCCAATCGATTTCTTGTATCGATCGCGGAAAAACGAGAACTTTCTTGCCCGGCCACCAGTTCTTCGTATCGACGACCAGGTAATGAATGCTCCAGTCGGCGTCCTCGATAAGGAAGTCATAGATGTGGCCGATCTCGCCGTCGCTCGCATGTATGTGGTACCCGGTAATCGCTTCGACGCTGCGTAGGTGCGGATCGTCGTCACTTCGCCTGGCAGCGGCAATGTCTTCCTCGCGACGACTGGACCCTTGCAACGGCAATGGCGCTATGGCGCCTCCCCCATAGCCAAAACCGTAGCCGCCCATGTAGAGGCCGGTGTTCCAATAAGGACTCCAGCCATAGTAATCATAGATGTTTGCCTCAACCTGCCGCGACACGGGTCGCCTGGTATCGATGTCCGGACTGTCCTTGACCTGCTGCATGGTCAACCGAACGGCAAATTCGCGACGCTCGGCATCGAGGTGCCCCAACGCGAAGGCGGGGAGGAGAACCTTGCGGCCGGAGAGCCAACTGCCGGTATCGACAACCAGCCACCGAACCAGCCAGCTCACGTCGTCAAACAGGAAGTCGCTCACGGTGCCGAGGTGACCGTCACTTGCAGCAATGAAGTAGCCGTCGATCGCGGATGTGTTACGCAGCATGGCTGCTCTCCTTCTAGATTTAAAGCATCGCTTATCGGCGACCTTTGAAGCGGCATTCATTTCACCCGATGCCGAGCCGGAAACTGTCGCATGGTCGATGAGGCGATATTACTGATCGGTCGATCGCATCGTCAGAATCGGAAACTACTCAGTAGCCTGCTGCGTGCGACTGAATTGGGCGGCCATTCAGCCATTACTGGCCGGAATTCACCGACGGCGCCGGTGGAAAAGCGGAGCTGGCAGCCTTCGCTTCGACGTTGTCCGACTTGGCCGGCAGTTGGTGGTTCGCGATTAGTAATTGCGAGCCCAGCACGAAACACATGAACACGACGTATATCCACCAAGGAGCAGACTTCAATGCCGCCCCAGGATCATTTGTCCATTGCCGCCTACCGTTGAACCGAGGCGAGCGCGGCAGCAGCGCGATCAGGCGAGCGGCAATCGTGCGGGGATCCGGATACGATGCAGCCCTGTCAGGCAAAGCGCCGATCAGGGCGGCCAGTTCCTTGGTCGCGGCCTCGCCCGGCAATTGAGCCAGTTTGGCGGCCTCCTGCCAGGGATCCACGTCAGATCGCGCCAATCCGGAGAGAACGCTCACCAGCATGCCGTTCTTGTCCTCGCCAATCGGCGCAAACAGGAAGTCATTGAATTCAGCCCCTAGGACGGACATTGGTGCGGTTGTCATTTGATCATCGATTGTGGTCGCCCGATCGAGCAGGACATCTGAAATTGAAACATACTGGAAGTCAGGGGGCCCCGTCAGGGTCGGAAAACACCTAAGCCCGCGTCGTCCCCGAGGTGGCGTCCACCCCTGCGCTGAGGCCATTTTATGGCTGTTGATTTTTGAGAAGTGAGCAATTTTGACCACACACGTGACGCCGACGATGCTGAACAAATATCGCTGCTAAAAGTTGTCTTGACGAATAGGCCACAGGCCACATCTGCAATTCCTCAACGCAAGTGCTGATCACGTTTGACGATGGGCCTGTCAGCTCGGCGTATTTCTAGAGTACACAATGCCAAATAGTCCTGCGCGGAAGGTAAAGACCGCCCGGCCGTCATCGAGCCGAAGGGTTGTGCGTGCCCGTGCTTCCCCCAAGGATACCAATAACTTTCCGATCGTGGGAATTGGCGCTTCGGCGGGCGGCCTTGACGCCTGCAGGAGTTTTCTTGACGCCCTGCCCACCGACTGCGGCATGGCCTTCATCCTCGTCCAGCATCTCGATCCCACTCACGAAAGCATGATGGTGGACCTGCTCACGGGTCACACGTCCATGACCGTGCTCCAGGCAACGGACGGAATGCCAATCAAGCGCGACCATCTCTATATCATCCCGCCCGGAACGTATCTCTCCGTCGAGCGCAGTGCTCTGCACCTGTCAGAGCCCCATGCGCGCCATGGCGCGCGTCTACCGTTTGATTTCTTACTGAACTCGTTGGCGGCCGACTGCGGATCGCGCGCCATCTGCATCAT
Source organism: uncultured Alphaproteobacteria bacterium (assembly GCA_963770515.1). Lineage (GTDB taxonomy): Bacteria > Pseudomonadota > Alphaproteobacteria > Rhizobiales > Xanthobacteraceae > Bradyrhizobium. The sequence goes on along the minus strand of CAVYPW010000006.1, from coordinate 1,528,656 downwards.
TCTTTCGGGCACCGGTGCGGACGGTAGCGTTGGCTTGAAAGCCATCAGGGAAAGCGGCGGACTCGTCATCGCGCAGGACCCCGACGAGGCGAGATATGACGGTATGCCGAGGAACGCAATCCTGACCGGTTCGGTGGATCAGGTGCTTCGGGTAGAAAAGATGCCCAATGCACTTGGCAAATATCGCCCTCAGCCGACCGTCAAACGCCCGCGGAACGGTTTGGGTCCTCAAGATGACGCAAGGGATCGATTGCCTGAGATTATCAATCTTCTGCTCGCGAAGACTGCTCACAATTTCACGCTTTACAAGCAAGGCACGCTGAGGCGCAGGATCGAACGGCGCATGGGGCTCGCTGCGATCGAACTCCACGACATGGACCGGTATCTCAAATTTCTCCACAGCGACCCGCGGGAACTCGACTTGCTTGCCAAGGATCTGCTGATCAACGTCACGAGTTTTTTTCGCGATCCGAAGGTGTTCGATTTTCTGACGGAAAAGATCATTCCCGACCTGATCCGTAGCAAGTCACCCGATCATATTATTCGGATCTGGGTCGCCGGATGCAGCACCGGCGAAGAAACCTATTCACTCGTCATGCTCTTTCGCGAGGCGATCACGTCGGCGAAACGCCATGTCAAGCTTCAGGTCTTCGCTTCCGATGTCGATCCGGATGCCGTCGCGGTTGCCCGCGAAGGTCTGTATCCGAAGGCGATCGAGGCCGACGTTTCGGCGGCGCGTCTGGCTCGCTTTTTCACCAAGGAAGATCAGGGCTACAGGATATTGCCCGAGCTGCGCGCGGCTGTCGTCTTCACGGTACAGGACGTGCTTGCCGATCCGCCGTTTTCGCGTCTAGACTTCGTTTCATGCCGGAATCTCCTGATCTATCTAGGCCCGGAGGCCCAGGCGAAGACAATTACGGCTTTCCATTTTGCGCTCAATGATGGCGGCGTTCTTCTTCTCGGAAACTCGGAAACAGTCGGCAATTTCGACAGCCAATTCGAGGTCATTTCGAAGCCTGAACGGCTTTTTCGCCACGTCGGCCGTGCCCGTCCGGGTGACTTCAGCTTTTCGATCGGCGGAGGCGTGCGCTCGCCTTCAATGGCGGGCCAAGGACAACGACCTTCGCGCCAAGTCGCTCTCGCTGACCTCTGCAGGCGGCTGGTGATCGAAAACTACGCGCCTGCCGCGGTCCTTATCAACCGTAAGTTCGAATGCCTGTATTCTCTTGGGCCGACAGATCGTTATTTGCGGGTTGCGCCAGGGCATCCTACGCAGGATCTGCTTGCGATGGCGCGGCCGAATATCCGGACCAAGCTCAGATCGGCGATCCAGCAGGCAGGCCAGGACAGAACCCACGTTATCGTCGCTGGCGGTGCGATTCTCCGCGACGGCGACGCGCAGCCGTTCAATATTATTGTGCAGCCTGCTTTATTCGACGGCAACGATCTGTTCCTGATTTGCTTCATTGACGCTCCGAGACAACAGAAAACGAGCAGAAGTCCGACTGCATCGGAAGAAGTCTCTCGGGTCGGAGAGCTTCAACAGGAACTAGACGCCACCCGCACCGAACTTCAGGCGGCGATCCGGAACCTGGAGATATCGAGCGAAGAACAGAAGGCTATCAACGAGGATGCGTTGTCGGACAACGAGGAGTTCCAGTCGACCAACGAGGAGCTTCGAACCTCAAAGGAAGAATTGCAATCGTTGAACGAAGAACTGACGGCTCTAAACAGCCAGCTCCAGGAAACCCTGGATCGACAGCGCACGACGTCCAATGACCTTCAGAACGTCCTCTACAGCACCGACGTTGCGACGCTCTTTCTCGACATCCAACTCAAAATCAGGTTCTTTACGCCGGCTACCAAATTCCTATTTAACGTGATCCCGAGCGACGTCGGCCGATCGATATCCGACCTTCATTCGCTAGTCTCGGATGATGTCCTTGCGAACGATGCCAGAACGGTGCTGAGCACCCTCACGCCGGTCGAGCAAGAGATCGAGACCGAGGCGGGCACCTGGTATCTCCGCCGCATCCTTCCGTATCGGACCCAGGACAACAGGATCGAGGGCATCGTCGTTACCTTCGCGGACATCACCGAGCGCAAGCACATCTCGGATGCACTTGCGAGGGCCAAGCGGCAAGCCGACCTGGCGAACGTCGCCAAGTCGCGCTTCCTCGCCGCAGCGAGCCATGATCTTCGACAACCGCTGCAAACCCTGAGTTTAATTCGCGGCCTGCTACAAAGAAGGGTCCGGGAAAACAAAACTGAAGAAGCCCTCAAGCTGATTTCAGCGGCTCGACGACACCGCAGATACCATGGCGGGCATGTTGAATACCCTGCTCGACATAAACCAGATCGATTCCGGTACCGTCCACGTCAACCTGACAAGCTTTCCCATCAATGAGCTCTTAAATCGGCTTGGAGATGAATTCTCCTATCATGCCCAGGCGCATAAGATCTCATTTCGGGTCGTTCGATGCGGCCTTTGGGTTAGCAGCGACGTTCGCCTGCTGGAACAGATGCTCCGCAACCTGATTTCCAACGCGTTGAAATACACTAAACAAGGCAAAGTCTTGCTCGGTTGCCGTCGGCACGAGGGAATGCTGACTATCGAAGTCTGCGATACCGGGCCCGGAATCCCGGAGGGTGAATTCCAAGCCATCTTCGAAGAGTATCACCAGCTCGACAACGCCGCCCGCGAACGTAGCCGTGGGCTGGGCCTGGGGTTGTCTATTGTCAGCGGCCTGGGAAAACTGCTCGGCCATCGCATCCACATCCGGTCGCAAACCGGAAAGGGATCCATTTTTGGCGTGGACGTGCCACTAACTTCGAGTGAACCAGCGACCGCACCGAAACATATCCAGCTTCCTTTCAGGGACACGACAATTTGCGCGCCCGCGCCGAAGTGCAACATCCTGATCGTGGATGACGATCCGGACGTGCTCGAATTGCTCGAGCAATACCTCAATGGAGAGGGTCATCGTACGGTGACCGCGCCAGACGGTATGGCGGCGTTGGCACTGGCGACGCGAGGATCGCTCCAGCCCGACGTCATCCTTGCGGATTATAATCTGCCGAGAGGTATGGACGGACTTCAAGTAGCAGCGAAACTCCGCGACACTCTTCATCGTGAGGTCCCAGTTATCATACTGACTGGCGACATTTCCACGAGCACGCTCGGCGATATCGCTCGCTATAACTGCGTCCAGCTGAGCAAGCCCGTGAAATTGACCGAGCTAAATCGAGCCATCGAACGATTGCTCACGAAAGCTCATCCTGCAATTGAGCCGCAACCGCGACACTCCATCGAAGCGAATCGCGGTCCAGAGTCACCTGTCGTCTTCGTTGTCGATGACGATAATGAGGTACGTGACGCGCTGCGCGCCGTGCTCGAGGATGATGGCCATGCCGTTGAAGCCTTTTCGAGCTCGGAAGATTTTCTCAAGGCCTATCGTCCCGGACGAAGGGGGTGCCTCCTACTCGATGCTTATCTCCCTGGAATGAACGGAGTTGAGCTGCTCCGCCGGCTTCACGACGGAGGCGACAGCCTCCCGGCAATCGTCATCACCGGCAGCAGCGACGTGCCGATGGCCGTGGAAGCCATGAAGGCCGGCGCTACAGATTTCATCGAGAAGCCGATTACCCGCAGCGAACTACTTGCCAGCCTGAATGGCGCGCTTGAACAGTCGGGGGATTCGGCCAAGCTCTCTGCGTCGCGAGCGACGGCGGCTGCGACGATCGCGTGCCTCACTCCGCGACAACACCAGATCATGGATATGGTTCTTGCCGGTCACCCCAGCAAGAATATCGCCGCTGATCTCGGTATTAGCCAGCGTACCGTGGAGAACCACCGCGCGTCGATTATGGATAAAACGGGTTCGAAATCGCTTCCAGCGCTAGCTCGTTTGGCGCTGGCAGCCCAGTGGAATCAGGCCGAAAAGCCGCTCAGCTAATTTTCAAGTGCCCAGCGCCAGCTTACCAAATGGGACTGATATTTATCTGCTCCACCCGCCGGCCTGAGACAGCTTTAATTTCGTCGAAGAGCCCACTTACGCTCGAGCGAGACCATAAGCTGATCCTCATTCGACATGATTCCGGCTCGTATCTTCTTCCGTTCACCCGGATCGAAATCCGCCGTCGCAAGCCTTACCCAGTCTATACGTATCTTTTCAAGTTGCCCATCAATTTCGCCTTGCACCCGATTGAGGTCATCATCCGACATAGTCAATCTCCCTCGTTGAATATTATCGATCACGGCTTTGCTCGACTCAAACCCTGGTAGCCTTGATTGCGCCTGCTATAGCCGTGGATACCGATATTTTCTCCACAAAGCGCGGCAGCTTTTCCTGACTGCTTTCTCTGAGAGCGAACTCCTTCGCACGCTCTCACGCGAGCGCAATTTTCGGGTTGAGCTTCTGAATATGCCCGCTCTCAGTTCCTGCCGCAGGATCTATAACGACGTTGATGAGCGCCGGTTTTCCTGCCGCGAGCGCGTCGGTCAGGGCCTTCGTAAGACTCGGCGTATCTTCCACGTGATACGCGGCGCCACCAAAGGCCTCGATAAGCTTGTCGTAGCGAGCATTCGGGATGAAGCCGGTCGGTGAGGGTTCGGTGCCAATCGCGTCACCATGATAGATACCGCCGTTGTTGAAAACGAGGATGACGATCGGCAGCTTGTACCGGCAGATCGTCTCGATCTCCATGCCGCTAAACCCGAATGCGCTATCGCCTTCGATGGCGACAACAGGCTTGCCGCTGACCACAGCTGCGCCGATTGCGTACCCCATGCCGATGCCCATTTCTCCCCATGTTCCGCTATCAAGGCGCTTGCGGGGTTCGAACATGTCGATGATGTTCCGACCGAAGTCGAGGGTGTTCGCGCCTTCATTAACGATATAAATGTCCGGCCGACCGGCAATGCCACTGCGCACAGCGTGAAGCGCGCTTGAGAAGTTCATCGGATGCGGCTGTGCTTTGAGACGGGCGGCCATGCGCTCGACATTGTGCTGTTTGTGTTCAGAAATCGCGGCTAGCCATGCCGCGCTAGACTGGATCCGGCCAGGTTTGAGGGCGGCGAGAAGGGCCGCGACGGAGGACTTGATATCACCGACAACGGGCGCCGCAATTGGGCAATTACTGTCGATTTCCGTCGGCGCGATATCCAACTGAACATAACGCGTGTTCGCTGGCCATAGTGGTTGTTTACCGTGCGACAATAGCCAGTTCAGCCGCGCTCCGATGAGGACCACGACGTCGGCCTCGCCGATCACCAGGGAGCGGGCTGCTGCCGCCGATTGCGGATGATCGTCCGGCAGAAGTCCCTTTGCCATAGACATTGGCAGGAACGGGATTCCCGTGGTTTCGATGAAAGACCGGATATCCTTATCGGCCTGCGCATATGCCGCGCCTTTGCCCAGAATGATGAGTGGTCGCTTTGACGTTGCCAGCAGATCAAGCGCGCGCGTGATCGATTCTGGCGACGGGGTCTGGCTTGGCGCTGGATCAACAACCTTCACAAGCGATCTCTGCGCAGTCTCTTGGTTGAGTGTTGCGCTGAGTGTCTCTCCGGTAAGGTCGAGATAGACACCGCCGGGCCGGCCCGATACGGCAGCGTGGATCGCGCGCGCAATTCCGATCCCGATATCTTCTGGATTGTTGACCCGGAAGGCCGCCTTGGCAAAGGGCTTTGCGGCATTCAACTGGTCGAGTTCTTCGTAGGCGCCTTGCTCAAGATCCACAGTCGCTCGATTACTCGATCCGCTGATCAAGATCATCGGAAAACAGTTGGTAGTGGCGTTGGCGAGAGCCAGTAATCCGTTCAGAAAACCTGGCGCTGAAACCGTAAGGCAGATGCCCGGCTTCTGCGTCAGATAACCGGTGATTGCGGCTGCGTTGCCAGCACTTTGCTCGTGACGAAACCCCAGGTACCGGAGCCCTTCCGCTTGCGCCAAACGGGCCAGATCCGTGATAGGAATTCCGGCGACGCCATAAATGGTGTCGATTTCGTTGAGCTTGAGGGCGTCCACCACAAGGTGAAACCCGTCAGTCATGCTCACTTGCTTGTCCATGTCATCGCCTCCGAAATTTTCTTTCATTATGTAGCTTGATCATCTTCATCATCAGTGTCGCAAACTCTCGGCGTCCATCCACGAACCGATATCGGCATGGACGCCGCGGTTTGCGATCAGACGACCCCCTTTTTGCGCAATTCGGATATCTGATTGGTAGAATAGCCAAGGTGATTCAGCACTTCGTTGTTATTTGCGCCAAGCAAGGGAGCGCCGGTGATGTTGGGTGTGAAAGCCGAGAATTTCATCGGGCACCCAACCGTCAAGTATTTGCCCCGGGGCTCTTCCTCGACTTCAACGACCGAACCGTTCGCTCGCAATGATGGATCGTGGGCGATCTCTTTCATCGACAGGACCGGACCGACCGGCACATCTGCTTTACCCAGTGCTTCGACCGCCTGGTATTTATCCTTATCGGCCAGCCATTTTTCGATCTCACCGAATACGTCGAAGATGTGCTTGCCCCGAGCTTCCGGGGTGGCATATGCGGGGTCCGTCTTCCATTCCGGCTTGCCAATGGCATCGCACAGTTTTGTCCAGCCCCACGCCTGCAGGATGATGTAGATGTAGTCGTTCGAATTCGTCTTCCAGTTCTTGCACTTGAGCACCCACCCCGCACTGCCACCGCCGCTGGAATTGCCGCTGCGCGGAACCGTATCGCCGAACTTGCCATTCGGATATTGCGGGTATTCTTTCAGAACTCCAGTATTTTCCAGACGCTCCTGATCGCGCAGCTTGACGCGGCAGAGGTTCAGCACGGCATCCTGCATCGACATATAGACCTTCTGCCCCTCGCCCGTCTTTTCCCGGTGGATTAGCGCGGCTAGAATGCCGATCAGCAGATGCATCCCGGTGTTGCTGTCGCCCAGGGCTGCGCCACTGATCGTGGGGGGACCTTCCGGAAAGCCGGTGGTTGACGCGGAGCCGCCCGCGCATTGCGCGATATCCTCATAGACCTTAAGGTGAGCGAAGCGTGAGTTTTCGGGAAAGCCCTTTATCGTGCCGTAGATCATGCGAGGATTTAATTCGTGGATATGGTCCCAGCCAAACCCCATCCGCTCAACTGCGCCGGGTGCGAAATTCTCGACGAAGATGTCGGATTCCTTGATGAGCTGTTCGAGGATTTTCTTGCCTTCCGGGGTCTTTGTGTTCAGCTCCAGCGATTTCTTGTTGCTGTTGAGCATCGTGAAGTAAAGTCCATCCAAATCGGGATAGTCGCGCAACTGGCCGCGCGTAACATCGCCTTTGCCGGGGAGTTCCACCTTCAGCACATCTGCGCCGAACCATGCCAGCATCTGCGTGCAGGACGGTCCTGCTTGGACGCCGGTGAAGTCGACGACTTTGATTCCTTCAAGGGGCAGGCTCATTATTAGGTCTCCTTTTTAAAACGCGAAAAGCAAGATTGTTCATTGGGTGATCTTCGAACCGGTCGCAGCTTGCGGGTCGGTCAGTATGTCTTCAGCGTGATGCCGATTTGCGGCCGGACGCAGCACCGCGAGCACCAGGAACACGGCAACGACATTTATTGCGGTCGCCAGGAAAAGCAGATCGTTCCAGTTTCCGGTTGCCTTCGCCGCGATCGCTCCGAGCGGCACGAGGAATGCGGCGGCTCCCTTGGCGGTGTAAAGCATGCCCGTATTCGTGGTGGCATATTTTGCACCGAACAAATCAGTGCACATGGACGGAAACAGGCTGAAGATGTTTCCCCAACAAAAGAACACCATGCCGACGAAGAAGATAAATCCCCAAGGATGGCCTCCGAGCACATACAGCAGGAAATAACTGGCCGCGCCGAGAGTGAACGCGATAGCCATCGTCTGCCAAAGACCGATGTGGTCGGACACCCAGCCGAAAAGCGGCCGGGCGACGCCGTTCATGACGTTCGCGAAAACGAGCGCGACGGATAGTGTCGTGGCGCTCAGAAACACCACCACGTTTGAAATGTGGTATGCCGCAGCAATTGGCGCGAGATACGCCGTTACGACCAAGCCACCGGCGCACATGAGCACATCCAACACATAGAGGACCCAAAATACGCGGCTGCCAAGGACCTCGCGAGCTGTATAGCTCCGGCTTGTTTGCTGAACATTAACCTCGGCGACCACTGGCGCTTCGCCTGGATCTGGATTCCGAATGAATTGCGAGACGATGAGGACGACACCGCCCTGAATCAAGCCGAACCAGAAGAATGCTGACTCGTAACCATGGCCTTCGATGACCATTCGGATCGGAATAATGGTGAGCGCGGCGCCTGCGCCGAAACCGCCTGCAACCAAACCGACCGCTAGACCGCGATGATCCTTGAACCATTTCACCGCCGTACCGACGGCCGTGCAATACACTGCGCCAGATCCAAGACCCGACAATGCACCTCCGACATACAACGCAGTCAACGAAGCTGCGTAGGAATCAATGACCCAACCCAGGCCAACTAAGACACCTCCGACACCCATTACGATACGTGGCCCGATGTGTGGGCCCAATCTGTCCGCAATCCAGCCGTTTACGGGTGTCGCCCAAGTCTCAAGCGCCACGAAAAGAGTGAAGGCAATCTGGATATCGGCGACCGCCCAAGCATGCGCCTTCTGCAATGGGAGGACAAATACCGACCATCCATATTGGAGATTGGCAATCATGATCATGCAGACGACGCCCAGGATCAGGTGCCGCCACCGCTCATTGCTGGGCCGGGCTATGCTGGCCGGCATCGCGATTGCCATGGTGCTCATTGTCGTGCTCCAAAGGATAATTGACGCGACTTCTCTCTATGCGTGATGAGCGGCTGTTTTCTTCACCTGGCTCGATTTTGAAAGCGCCGCGAATTCACGCCGCAGCGCGTCGCCATGTTGGTTTAGTGTCGGGGCACCTACGCGCACCTTGGGGTCGACATATCCCGAGATCTTGACGGGATTGCCGGGCATGCGAACTCCGCCGGCCTCGATCAACATATTGCGCGCAACGGTCTGCGGATGTACCGCCGCCTCGGCGACATTCAAAACCGGTCCAACCGGGACACCAGCGTCGTGAATAACTTTCAGCCAATGCGCCGCGGACTGCTTCTTGAATGCAACTTCGAGCTCATATTTCAGAGCAACGTTATTTTCTGTCCGGTGCTGGTTCGATAGAAAGCGGTTGTCCAAAATGAGATCCGGCCGCCCGATGGCTTTGCAGAGCTCGGCGAAGAGGTGGTCATTTCCGCAGCAAATAACAAAATCCTTGTCGGCCGATTGAAACACGTCGAATGGCGTCATGAACGGATGACGATTTCCGATCCGGTGAAGAGGCTTACCCGTCGCAACAAACTCCATGAAACCATGTTCGAGGAATGCGAGCGTTGAATTGAACATCGCTACGTCAACATGTGCGCCTCTACCGGTTTTCTCTCGGGCGTAAAGCGCGCTCGCTATGCCGCAGAACATGAATACTCCAGCGCAAAGATCAGAAATGGATGTGCCCACGCGAGTTGGCGGACCATCCGGAAATCCTGTCATGCTCATGATTCCGCTCATCGCCTGGATAATCGTGTCGTAGGCGGGTGAACTCGTTAGTGGTCCGGTTTGGCCGAATCCCGAGGATGATGCGTAAACCAGCCGAGGATTGATCTTGACAAGATCGTCATAGGAAAATCCGAGATGCTTCATCGTTCCAGGGCGAAAATTTTCCGCGAGCACGTCGGCGGTAGAGACCATGTTGAGAAAGATTGCCTTGTCGACATCATCTTTCAAATTGAGGACGACGCTTTCTTTGCCTCGGTTGACGAAGCTGAAATAAAGTGATTGATCCTTGTAGAATGGCCCATAGGTTCGCGTGTCGTCTCCATGTCCTGGAGGCTCGATTTTGATGACCCGTGCACCGAGGTCGCTTAGAACCGTCGTTCCGAAAGGACCGTTAAGCACATGCGTTAGGTCAATGACGACCAATCCCGAGAATGGGCCAGGGGTCTTTTCAGTAATCGACATCGTGTCAATCCTCTCGGGTCGAATGTTCGCAGTTTATAGGAGCGGTTGAGCGCTTCATGGTGTTGCCTTAAAGGCAGTTAGTGCAGTGCGCCCTCAGATGCCGCCGCTTGCCGACGAAACCGACCATAATAATATCGAGTTGCCTTGGAAGGTTCGGAAACTACTCATTCGATAGAGCTTGCCATGCAGGACGACGTGCCCGTGCTTTCCGGTACAAGGGCCGTAGATGGGGTTCTATCGTTGGGATTTCGATTTGCGCGTGTTTGATTGAGAGTCCGGTCGAACTCGTCGAGGTAGAGGAGCCGCCTATTCGCCGATATGCGGCTGCCGAAATTTCGTGATTTCGATAGTTGATTCAATACGCCACAGTCGAATTGAACAGAAATTACTACGTCGGTCCGTAGGTAATTTCCGAATCTACCAAGACGGCCTCGCCTCGCCTATCCAGCTTAATAGAATTGCAACGCGGCATCCGAAGCTGTCCGGTCAACACCGGAAATGCTGCTGAAAAGAGCTGCCTTCCGGCCCTGATGAATCCATGGATTACGTCGATATGTCGAGCGAAAGTCTGCTGATCATACTCGTTGTTGGCCTCGTTGCCGGATGGCTTGCAGGACAAATCATACAAGGCACCGGCTTTGGGTTGATCGGTGATCTGATCATAGGTGTTGCCGGCGCTTTCGTTGGCAGCAGGCTGCTGCCACAACTCGGCATTCACCTTGGCTCGGGTACATCTCCGCAATCATCGACGCCACCATCGGTGCGCTAATCATGAGATTAGTTAGAGGCGGAAACAGATGGCGAGCGAGAGGAAGGGGCTGGAACAAGCGCTGGTAGCCAAAGACCCGGGTTACTTTGGTAACTGGCTAGACTTAGCTGGAGTGCGATCATGAATATACGATACGCCATTGTCGGCTGTTGTTTCGTCGCCGCGGCTACATTACTGATCGTCTCTGCGAATTCCAAAAGCAGCAGGGATGGATGCCGTAATTGGTCCGCTTTCATACCCTGTGTTGCGAAAGTCGAAGTGAACGAGCCGCTCGATATTGGGAACGCAAAGGCCAAGCAAGACGGCCCATCCAAACGGCAAAGTGATTGGCTGCTGGCTGCGATAAATCGCGGAAGCGTAGACCGAGCGGGCTCGGTGCCAGTGTCATTCCCAATTAGTAGCGGAGCCACATTCGCTCTACACCATACGACCGCGCATCTCGGCTAGATATTAGGTCATCAGATCTGCTTTATCGACGAAAACTCGAAATTGCTACCCGTCGGATTTTCTCCGACCCGGATCGTCGTTTTGTTGACGAAGTTGTATGGCGGGACAGGCAGGTTGTAAGGCGCGGGGACACCATTGAATACGCGTCCCGCCAGATCATATTTCGAGCCATGGCAAGGACAAAAATATCCGCCCAACCAGTTTGCAGCGGGCTGCGATGCGCTTGGAAGCGGCTCGAACAGCGGAATGCAGCCGAGATGGGTGCATATCCCGACAAGTACTCCATATTCTGGTCTAAGCGAACGATGCCAATTAACCGCATATGCCGGTTGCTGTAGTTCGCTGGATTTGGGATCGGCTAACTGAGACAGTAGCCTTGGATCTTGAAGAGTTTGAAGCAGCTGAGGCGTCCGATTGGTGACCAGAATTGGCTTACCACGCCAGGTTATCGCGACCTGCTGGCCCGGCTGTATTTTGCTTACATCAAGATCGATTGGACCGCCCGCGGCGAGCGTCGCGGCATCCGGATTCATCTGAGCGATCAGCGGAACCAAAGCTGCCAACGCGCCAACAGCAGCCGCTGCCGCCGTTGTAACATAGAGAAAGTCGCGGCGTGACGGTTCGACCGAGGTGGCATTCGTCTCCTTCAATGATTCAGCAGTCACGGCAGGCCCTTTCGATGATATGGAATGCCCTAGACGCCGCGGCTCAGAGAAGCGTCTATATGCTTTAATTGCTGTCCGCGGATCGGGTTCCCATTCCAGGCCGAAAACCGACATAATGACGGGCCGCAGAATCAAGAGATCGGCCAATCGCAAACGCGCTTAGACCGCCGAACATACGTAAGACGGTAAATTCGATAAAACTGTCGCCGCGAGCCCACAAGCCAAGACAACAAATGTAAGGATCAGAGCGGGACCAATAAGAACCGTCGCTCGCTTGATGCCGACGGCCGGACCGATACAACACCTGTTCTTCAAACTCAACCTGTTGAGAAAATGAATGGTGGCGCTCAACCCCAAACCGATGATACGAGAACGCTTGCAAATTGCGGCCCGTTGCCCAGTGTCCAAATGATGTCGCCGGCTGCCAAGATGGGGAATATCCCGGGTAGGATTACCGCAAACGAGACAATGACGGAGCGAAACGCAAGTCCGATAAAGGCAGCCACGAACACTACCTCAATCATCAGTCCGTGGTTCAGTTTCTCGATCATCGCAGCGCTGTTCTGAGCGGCGATCACCGACAGGCCCGTCTGCGATATCTCGTAACCTGGGCGCTTGCTGCGCGCGGCGTTCAGGGCCCTATTTTGACTATCGATGATTGGCAACAACTGGCCGGCGTCCAGATCCCATATACGCCCCGATATAACCACTGCAGTCTGATCGATCGAGACAAATCGGCGCATCAGGCACTTTCAGGCAGTCGGCTTACGTACCGCGTAAGGGCGCGATACATCCGATCCTCCGGGCGCAAGATGTGCTATTCAGCCGGCGCGATGGTGCTCTCGAGGGAGCGTCCGAACCGGATTATTTATCGTTCCCCCAAACCGGTGCTTGTGCCGGAAGGCTCGCCGGAAATTCACGTCACTGTCGACAACGTCGTGTTCCCCACGGGGATCGACCGCCGCGACGATCTGGGGACGCCCGATCGATTTCGACGTCTACTACGATATGGCTGATGGCTGACGACCGCATCGGAGTTGCGCGTTTGGACGTACCGGCAACGCTGCCGCAGAACCAGGGTATAGGTTATTCGTGATGATGGCTGAAACGCTCAGTTTCTACGCAAGGCAGTGGCCGCGAGAGCCCTTCCTGAAATCAGCGCATCATTCCAAAAGCCGCGAGACCTTCTTCGGCAATATTCGATACGTGGCGGCGAGGGACAAATAGCCACCCATTCTGGACGGCTCGCCAGGCATTTGCACCTTTTTCGCGATGGTCTCGACACCGCGCGACCCCACGGTTGATTAGGGACGGCGCGCAGTAGCCAAAGGCATCCACGAGCAGCCGGCAGTAAGTAGGTATTTTCCGAACCTACCGGGACAGCGTGGCCCATGCGTAGCTAGGCGCAGGCCATCGTACCGGTCGCTTACCCATATTGAGGCGACGGCTACAGCAGCATCGATGCAATTGGTCTCATTTTCTGCCGCACTGAAAGGCATAGAGCCATGTTGCCGGATTCATATCTTCTGTATCTCAGCCCAGTTCTCCTGCTCTTCGCTGTCGTCGTCATAGGGGCCAGCGTGCGGATCCTGCGCGAATACGAACGCGCCGTTGTGTTTACGCTTGGCCGGTTCCAGAGGGTCAAGGGACCCGGCCTCGTGCTTTTGATTCCGTTTTTTCAGGAAATGGTGAGGGTCGACCTGCGCATTCAGGTCATCGAAATACCCACCCAGGACGTGATCTCTCGCGATAACGTTTCAATGAAAGTCGACGCGGTCCTCTACTTCAACGTGGTGAATCCCGAACGCGCCATTATTCAGGTTCAGCATTACCTTCCCGCCACTAACATGCTCGCCCAGACCACGCTGCGCGCCGTACTGGGACAGCACGAGCTCGACGAGATGCTGTCCGAGCGAAAAAAACTCAGCGCCGACGTGCAAAGTATTATCGATAGCCAGACCGAGACCTGGGGCATCAAGGTCAGCAATGTCGAGATCAGAACAGTCGAGCTGACGGAGAACATGATACGCGCCATCGCCAAGCAGGCGGAAGCGGAACGCGATCGCCGCGCGAAGATCATTCATGCCGAAGCCGAGTTCCAAGCTTCGCAGACCCTCGTCAACGCCGCCAAGATCCTTTCGAGCGTGCCTGCCGCCATGCAGCTGCGATACCTTCAAACTCTGACCGAGATCGGCGCCGAGCAGAATTCGACTGTTGTCTTTCCCATGCCTATCGACATCATCAAGCCGTTCCTTGAGCTCATTGAGAAACCCGGCAAAGCCGCCACTACCAATGGTGCCACTCTGGTTCCGTTTGACGGCGATGCGGCAGAGCATCTGAGGGAGAAGCGCACATAGCACAACCCTTGCCGCGCCCGACGCGACACGCTGGCAACCGCTCGGGCGACGTTCTTCCCTAGTAAGCGAAATGAGCTCCCAGTGACAGACTCCGCCTCAAAGCCGCCACTTCCTGCGCACAGGCCACCGTGGCCGCCTGCCGCAACGATTTTTCTTGTCGTCATTACAGCCCTCGTCATCGGCACCGTTCAGGAATATCGGCTAAGGACGAACACTCCTTCACAGACGAATTTTGAATTCGCCGAACACGCTTTCCAGACCGGCGACAATAAAACAGCACTGAAGCTATTCGGTGAACTCGCCAATAAAAATAACCCAAACGCCGAATATTGGCTGGGCCATATGAACGAGATCGGGCTTGGGATACCGCGCGACGTCACCAAGGCCATCGGACTCTACAAGAAAGCGGCCGAGCAAAATGTCGTGGCGTCCGAAGCGCGGCTCGGAGACCTATACCTCAACGGCGATTTGGTAACACCTGACTTCAGTCAGGCAAAGTCCTACCTGCAGCGAGCTGCCTATCACGCCGACCCTCGCTCAGCGATGCTGCTGGGTCAGATGTACCGTATCGGTATCGGCACAGCCGTTGACCAGAAGCAGGCCTACGCCTGGTCGGAAGTCGCTTCGCTTGAGGGAAGTGAGTTTGCTGCACGCGAGCGGGATTCGTCCCTTCACGATCTTGACGTTAGCGATCAACAGAGGGCCGTCGCGCATGCGCACGACATCATGAAGGAAATCAAACAAAACACGACGGTGCCTCAAGTGCCGGAAGCGAAATGACGGCGAATTCGGATTGCACGACGAACCGTGGAGGCGCTTGATGTTTCCAATTTCGATACGTGGCGACATCATTCGGTTGTTATTGGCAAAAACCGCCGCCCTGACCGTCATTTACTATGCGTTTTTTTCTCCAACGCTGCAGCCGGAGTTTGACAGTCGCGCGGTGGCCGCGCACATTCTTCATGACAACGGCAATTGAGGCGAGCGATCATGAGTCTTGTCGATCTGTCCCGCCTACAATTTGCGACCACGGCGCTGTACCATTTTCTGTTCGTGCCGCTGACGCTTGGTATCTCAGTGCTTCTCGGTATCATGGAAACGGTATTCGTTATGACCGGACGAACGATCTGGCGCGACCTCGTGAAATTCTGGGGCCTGCTGTTCGGCATCAATTTCGCCATGGGCGTCGCCACCGGTATAACGATGGAATTCCAGTTCGGCACCAATTGGGCCTACTATTCGCACTATGTCGGCGATATCTTCGGTGCACCGCTGGCCATCGAAGGCCTGATGGCCTTCTTTCTTGAAGCGACTTTCGTCGGGTTATTCTTCTTTGCCTGGGACAGGCTTTCCCGCGTGCAGCATCTGATCGCAACCTGGGCATTGGCGCTGGGCACAAATTTTTCCGCATTATGGATCCTGATCGCGAATGGCTGGATGCAGTATCCGGTTGGCGCACGGTTCAATGCTGATACGATGCGCATGGAAACGACGGATTTCGTGGTGGTTCTGTTCAATCCCGTGGCCCAGGCCAAGTTCGTTCACACGATTAGCGCAGGCTACGTTACCGGCTCAATATTTGTCTTGTCTGTCAGCGCCTATTATCTCTTGCGCGGGCGCCATATTGAACTTGCAAAGCGTTCGATGACGGTGGCGGCGAGTTTCGGACTTGCATCCGCCCTTTGCGTGGTCCTGCTGGGCGACGAGTCCGGCTACACCGCCGGCCAGAACCAGAAAATGAAGATCGCCGCCATCGAGGCGATGTGGAACACCGAGCCGGCACCGGCGTCCTTCACGCTGTTCGGCTTGCCCGATCTCGAAACGCATTCCACACGTTACGAAGTCAAGATCCCCTGGGTTCTCGGCCTGATCGCCACGCGCTCTATCAGTACGCCCGTGCCGGGAATTAAAGATCTGGTCGCCCTCGCACGCCAGCGCATCGTAAATGGCCTCGTCGCCTATGAGACACTGCTGGCAATCAAGCAGAACCCGCGCGACGCGAGCCTGCGCGATAAGCTTGACGCTCATGTCGACGATCTCGGATATGCGTTACTGCTCAAACGCAGTCGGCCGGACATCGAACACGCGACGCCGGGGCAGATCGATGCCGCCGCGAGCAGTACAATTCCGAATGTGCCGGTCTTGTTCTGGTCCTTCCGAGTCATGGTTGCGATCGGCTTCTGGTTCATATTGCTGTTTGCAACGGCATTCTGGCTTTCCGCGAAGCGGCGGCTCGACCGTCATTCTTGGTTCCTATACGTCTCGCTACAGAGTCTGCCGCTTCCGTGGCTGGCCGCCGAGCTCGGCTGGATCGTCGCTGAATACGGCCGTCAGCCCTGGGTAATCGAAGGTGTGCTGCCGACCGCGCTCGGTGTCTCCTCGACGACCGCCGGCAACGTGCTGTTCAGCCTGATCGGATTCGCGCTTTTCTATTCGGCTCTGCTCGTCGCCGATCTGTATCTACTCTTGAAATATATCCGGCTCGGTCCGGATGAAGGGCTGGACTCCACCCCTCACCTGACCGCCGTAGCCGCGGAGTGATGCCCATGACCGAATATGAAGTCCTTCGGCTGATCTGGTGGGCGCTGCTTGGCATCCTGCTTATCGGCTTCGCCATCATGGACGGCTTCGATCTCGGAACGGCTGCGCTGCTGCCGTTCGTCGCGCGTAGCGACATCGAGCGGCGCGTAACCATCAACACGGTCGGGCCGGTATGGGAAGGCAACCAGGTATGGTTCATCTTGGGCGGTGGCGCGATCTTTGCCGCGTGGCCGGCGCTCTATGCCGCGAGTTTTTCCGGTTTCTATCTGGCCATGTTCCTGGTGCTGCTGACGTTCATCTTGCGGCCCGTCGGGTTCAAGTATCGCAGCAAGCTCGACGATTCACGCTGGCGTTCATTCTGGGACTACGCGCTGTTTGCCGGCGGCATAGTGCCCGCGGTGGTCTTTGGCGTTGCCTTCGGTAATCTTTTTGAGGGCGTGCCGTACGGTTTCGACAGCGACCTGCGTATGGAGTCCACGATCGGCTTGTTCATGCTGTTAAATCCGTTTGCACTGCTTGTCGGCCTTGTCAGCCTCAGCATGATCGTGCTGCACGGCGCTGTCTGGCTGAACCTCAAGACAGACGGCGCGGTAAAAGCACGGGCTTATGCTATCATTCCTTATGCGGCGCTGACTTTTGCCATCCTGTTCGCGCTTGCGGGCTTTTGGCTGTCACGGCTCCCAGGTTTCCAGATCGTAGGTCAGATTGCCCATGACGGCCCGTCCAACCCCCTGAACAAGACCGTCGCACTCATCCCTGGCGGATGGTTTGCAAATTTCGCCTCCTATCCCGTCCTGTGGCTGACCGTTGCGGTGGCCTATCTGGGTGCGGTTGCAGCAGTAGTGCTGCGCTCATCGCCGGCCTTTTCATTCATTTCGTCGGCCCTGGTTCCACTTGGTACCATCAGCACGGCGGGCTTCGCCCTATTCCCCTTCCTGATGCCGTCGTCCAGCACCCCAAGCGCAAGCCTGACAGTATGGGATGCGTCTTCCAGTCAGCTAACGCTGGCGATCATGCTGGCATCGGTGGTGATCTTCCTACCGATAGTAGTTGGCTACACGGCGTGGGCATATCACGTCATGCGTGGGCCGGTCCGGGCCGCTGACATTACGCGCAATTCAAAGTCCGCTTATTAGGAGAATTGGACGATGTGGTATTTTTCCTGGATCCTCGGCCTGGGCTTCGCCTGCACCTTCGCAGTGCTAAACGCGATGTGGTTGGAGAGCCGCGAGGCCGACGACCGCAGCCGGCTCCACTGATCGTTTCCAGCAAAGCTGGCACCAATAACTGCACAAGTTAAGCCGTTGGATTCCGACAAGGCTAATCCCAGCAACAACCCAGAGAGAGGAAACGATAGATGACCAGAGCAAGCAGGTTTTTTGGAATTGCATCGGCGCTCTTTGTGTCCGTGAGCGCACCCGGAGCACTTGCGCAAGCCAACAAGGTCGTGATCGGCGATATCGACGACATGTCCGGCGTTTATGCCGACATCATCGGGCCGGGCGGCGAAGAGGCTGCGAAAATGGCCATCGCCGATTTTGGCGGCTCCGTCCTCGGGAACAAGATCGAATTTCTCGTGAGCGACCACCAGAACAAGCCAGACCTTGGCGCGGAAAAGTTTCGGGAATGGGCGGACCGCGATGGCCTCACCATGGTACTGGGCGGCTCCAATACCGGGGTCAGCATTGCGATGTCGACGATAGCGCGGGAAAAGAAGACGCCGTTTTTCGCCATCGGCGCGGCAGGAGCATCGCTCACCGGCAAGGACTGCACTCCCTACACCGTGCACTATGCCTACGATACCACCGCGCTCGGCAACGGAACTGCCACGACCATTCTCAAGCAAGGTGGGAAAACGTGGTTCTTCGTGACGGCCGACTATGCCTTCGGCACCCAGCTGCAGGATGCGGCCGCCGATGTGGTGAAAGCCGGAGGCGGCAAGGTTCTTGGCGCTGTTCGCGTCCCCCTTTCCAATTCCGACTTCTCCTCGTTTGTCCTGCAGGCGCAAAGTTCCGGTGCGGAGGTTCTGGGCTTGGCCAACGCCGGCAACGACTTCAGCAATTCGCTCAAGACGGCCAACCAGTTCGGGGTTACGAAGAAGATGAAACCCGCCGCGCTGCTTGCCTTCATAACTGACATTCACGGCCTCGGCTTGGAGACCGCCCAAGGTCTCTACCTTACGACAGGCTGGTATTGGGATCTCAACGACAAGACCCGCTCCTTTGCGAAACGCTTCTTCGAGAAAACAAAGCGCGAGCCGACGATGACCCAGGCCGCCTACTACTCGGCCACGCTGACCTATCTCAATGCGGTCAAGGCCGCCAAGACCACCGATTCAAACACAGTCATGGCGGAATTGCGCAAAGCGAAGATCGACGACATGTTCACCTCCAACGGCAAAATCCGAGCCGACGGGCTGATGGAGCATGAAATGTACGTCATGCAGGTCAAGACGCCCGCAGAATCGAAGCACCCGTGGGACTACTACCACCTTGTGGAGACGATGCCAGGCGATCAGGCTTTTGGAAAGCTCTCCGAACTCGACGTGCCCCCTGCTCAAGCAGTGATCCTGTCGCCCCCGTCCAAACCAAGCGCGGCGCTTTTCAGCGTTACCGGGTTTGATTCAGCTCTCTTCTAAGGGGAGCGGAAGAGGCGCTAAAAACAGAAAAGCCGCCACCCGAAAGCAGCAAAGATGGCGTTGTCATGAACGCTAGATGCGAAGAGCGGCTATATTGGTTACACGGAAAAGGGAGGCTTGTGGGCAGATATGCTGAGTTCTTTCGTCGTTCGGGTTGTGGATTTTTGTGCTTATCATCGTTGGCCGGTAATTGTTGTCGGAATCCTGTTAATGGTTACGACAGCTGGCTTCGACTACGAGCGCTTTTCAATTACGACCGACGTTGAAGCACTGATATCGGAAAGCCTGCCTTGGCATCAACGGCAACTTGCCTTTTCCGATGCGTTTCCGCAAAACGGAATCGCCGCCGTCGTCAGCGCGCCAACCGCAGAAAATGCCGAGCAAGCGACCAATGCACTGGCGCGACAACTATCGAAACGTTCAGATTTATTCCGTACGGTTGTGCAGCCGGACAGCGGTGCGTTTTTCGAGCGCAATGGTCTTCTGTTCGATACTGTTGCCGACGTCGAGCAATCGATAGGCGGTCTATCCAAGGCACAATTCCTCATCTCCGACCTGACCAGCGATCCTACGCTGCGCGGCGCCCTGAAGTCGCTATCCCTGGCGGCCCAAGGCGTGGCGGGAGGCCAAGTCAAGATTGATGAGCTCGCGTGGCCGCTTGAGCTCGCGGAAAAAACCCTGAGCGATGTACTGTCCGGCAACGCCGCAGCCTTTTCTTGGCAGGAATTAGTTCATGGACAGCGGGCGCAATCTAGGCAACTACGCCACTTTATATCGATAGATCCTCTGGTGGATTTTGGCGCGCTGCAGCCGGGTGCCAAAGCTACTGCGGGAATTCGGCAAACCGTGGCTGATTTGGATCTTGCCGGCAAATATGACGCAAAGGTGGACCTAACTGGTCAGGTGCCGATGAATGACGATCAATTTTCGGTAATCCGGCAAAGTGCGGTACGCGACACCTTGACTGCGCTGCTCGGTGTTTTGGTAATCTTATGGTTTGCTCTCCGCTCCTGGAAAATTATAGCTGCGGTTTTCTTCAGCTTGATCGTTGGGCTCGCGGTAACCGCCGCGCTTGGCCTTGCGATGGTCGGAGCGTTTAACCTGATCTCGATCGCTTTCTTTGTGCTGTTCGTCGGATTGGGCGTCGATTTCGGAATTCAGTTCAGCGTCCGTTATCGCTCCGAACGTCACGAACAAAATGACTTGCGAGGCGCCCTGAGGAGCGCCGCCCAAAAAGTCGGGGCTCCCTTAACGTTGGCTGCGGCGGCCACTGCTGTGGGATTCTTTTCTTTTATCCCGACCGATTACAAGGGGCTGTCGGAATTGGGGTTGATTGCCGGGTGCGGCATGTTGATCGCGTTCCTGTGCAGCATAACGTTGGTCCCGGCAATGCTAGCGGTACTTAATCCACCGGGTGAACCGGCATCGGTCGGATTCAAGGCGCTGGCGCCGCTGGATAACTTTCTGCAACGACATCGTATTGTCGTCATCGCAAGTACCCTCATCGCGGTGTTGTCCGCTGCACCCCTGTTGCTAAATCTTCCGTTCGACTTCAATCCGGTCAACTTGCAAAACCCAAACGCTCCATCGGTCGTAACGTACCGCGAGCTGCAGCGGAATCCGGAGACCAGCGGCAACGATGCGGAGATACTGGTTCCAAACCTTGATCAAGCGAATGCCACCGCTAAGCGATTGGGAGCCCTCCCGGAGGTTTCGCGCACGCTAACATTAAGCAGTTTCATTCCGACAGATCAGGATCGGAAAATTGCGGCAATCACATCTGCTTCGCGAGGTCTCGCATCGGCGCTCAATCCTCCACAGCAACTGCCTGCGCCATCGGACCAGGACGTTGTGGCCGCGATAAGAACTACGGCATCAGATCTTTTAAAGGCCGCCGGAAGCGCGTCTGGCCCCAGCGCTGATTTGGCGCGGCATGTCTCGGAATTGCTTTCGCGTCTATCCCAAACCGATGCCGCAATCCGGAAGAAGGCTGAAGCTGCAGTAGTTCCTCCACTGACCCTTGACCTTGATCAGCTTCGGATGGACCTCGCTCCACAGCCGGTGACCTTAAAGACCCTACCACCTGGTCTGATTCGCGCTTGGTTATCTCCTGATGGTCAAGCTCGCATCCAAGCCCTGCCAAGAGGCGATCTCACCGACACCAACGTGCTGCAAAAGTTCGCGACTGCAATATTGGCTGCGGAGCCTTCGGCGACAGGCCCTGCGATCAGCTACTACGAGTCGGGCAAGACAGTTACTCGCGCCTTCATCGAAGCGGGTATTCTCGCGCTCGTATCCATCGCAATACTGCTCTTCATCGCACTGCGACGCGTCACAGATGTACTCTTGACACTCGTTCCATTGTTGCTCGCCGGAGCCGTCACGCTCGAGGCCTGTGTGCTGACAGGGATGGCTCTAAACTTCGCAAATATCATCGCGTTACCGCTACTGCTCGGAGTTGGGGTCGCCTTCAAGATCTATTACACGATGGCTTGGCGTGCCGGAAAGACCGGACTTCTTCAGTCGACCTTGACTCGAGCCGTGATCTTCAGCGCCATGACTAACGCCGTCGCATTTGGAAGCATGGCGGCGTCAAGCTATCCTGGTATGTCAAGCATGGGCAAGCTTATGGCTTTGGCATTGTTCTGCACATTGGCCGCCGCGGTGCTGTTCCAGCCGGTTCTGATGGGGCGACCACGGCAACTCGAAGCCAGTCCGACCCGGATTAACCGGTTTCCGGCGGCAGCGGAGTAGACCAATTATTGCGAAGTGACCGACGATGAGCCGGTAACTCAGCAAGAGTGAGGGTGTCGATGCTGGACCACTTCGATCCACCGGCAGATTTTCGGTCCACATGGTGAGCTTGTTTTCGCGCTGGCCATTTCTCTTCAGTTCAGTTGCCATGCGCATTCACGCGCTTTGTATGTCTCATGACTCCAATATTCGCGGCGGTATAGTGACAACGACGTCCATCTCAGCTTTCTGAGAGTGAGTAGTATTGCTCAGCATATCAGCCGCTCCGCGGTGCAGACTGACTCCGCCACTGGCGCGCTTTTCCGGGTTCGAAGTAAAATCTCAAGTTAGGAGCTCAATATGCAGAGACCTGGTTGGGCCCCAGGGATAGTACCTTACGGCGCGGGTCAGACGGTTTACCTCGCAGTGGACTGCTTCGGCGGCGGGCGGGGCACCGTTTGCCGCGAGATCGAAGTTCAGCGGGCCGACCTCGAAACCGTCATTATCGACCTCATGTCGGGCCAATTCAACAACGCGGTGCGAGTTGTTGCATTCAATACGCTTGAGCATTGGTGGGACGACGTCTCAGGATACGTCGCCTTCGAAATCCAAACCCGCTGCGATATCGAAGGTGAGGACGTTCCAGAAACGATAAAAGATTTCGTCGCCAGCTACGCCGGTCCGGACCATCGGCTCACCTCGCAGCTTGCATAAGCCATTATATTGCCGGGCATCGCAGAGCATAGCTAGTAATTTACGACAACGTTGCCGATGATCCGATAGTGACTCTGTCCCGTCTAACATATCGAAAAAAGTAGTAGGTGAGCGCTTTTGCACAGACAGAAGATACTCTCCCGCTCACAATGTAAACGAGCAAGCCGTTCGGAGGTCGAAATGGCTCATTTCGCCCGCGCCGAAATATCGTGCTTTAGACTTCAGAACCGACGAAGGATACCTGTAGATAGATTTCGGGGGAGACAACCTTGAATCACAGAGGAATAGTCTTTCAACCAGAACTAGTCGAGCTGGTGAGGTCGGTGCTTGACGATGCTACAGCAACTCTTCCGGAAGCAAGGCGCACGTCGTCGATGAAAGCTGAAATTGCTTCAGCAATTCTAGCGTGTGCCGCGAATGGCGAGAGAGACCCGGAAACCTTAAAAGTGGCCGCGATGTTAGCCGTCGTGAATTGAACGCATTATTATCACGATAAATCGCCAGAACACCGAGCGGTCTGAACGGATTCGTTCTCGGAGCGGCGCTCTATCGCGAGAAATTGCTGCATCTCGCTTGCGTCACCAGAAGCTGCCGAGGGCGGATCCGATGGTGGTGCGATTGGTGTCGGCACGTCTTCGGTTACCGATGTCATCCGAACGACCTATCTTCAATCGGGCGTCCCGGAATGTTGCGACAGCCATCGAAAAAGCCAGATCGCCCTTTGAAGCGAGTTCGCACTCCCGTTCTTTCACCGCATGCGGCCTTTGCGCGAACGCAGGCGCCGCTAGCGGAAGCACCATGGCAGCCGACTTTTTCATTTCCTCTTCTGACGTTGCACGGGCGAACGCATTCCATCACGGCGCTAGCGTACCTGCATAGCACGGATCGATCGCTTAAGTTCTCCCGCAAGAAGCGTAACGTCTGGTCGAACCGCCGTTTCCCGTTTTAAGATTTGTAGCGACGAACGCGATGTTTGTTGCGAAACATTAACGTCATGGCCAGCACGCCGTAAGGCGGGAAGTCCCATGTTGAGTGTCAGCATCCGGCGCGAGCCGCGCCATTGCCCCAATTCATGGAGACTTTGCGATGACAGATCGTCGATCCGATCCTTCTTCAGTTCCCCTCTATCTCCGGGCCCGGCGTTCGCTGTTGTCCGCACGCAAGATCGCTCTGATGGCTTCCGTCTTTGCTGGTCTGGGCGTCGCCGTCTACGGGCTTGATTCTTTACCCGGCGGTTTTGGAATCTTGAGCAGCCCAGCGCATGCGCAGGTGAATAACGATGTCAGCAGAGTCGAGCAGCCGACTGGGTTTGCCGACATTGTACAGCGTGTGAAACCTTCGGTCATCTCCGTCAAAGTCACGATGAAAGACAAAGTTGCCGATGCGAGCGGTCACGGTGGCGAGGGATCGGATCAATCGGGCCCACCGATGGAGCGCTTTTTCCGTCAATTTGGCAGCCCTGAGGGAACGCGCGGTCACCGCGGTGGCCGTGGCACCATGATGGGTCAGGGCTCTGGGTTCTTCATCTCGTCGGATGGCTACGCGGTAACCAACAACCATGTCGTTGATGGCGCCGATAAGGTCGAGGTCACGACTGACGATGGCAAGACCTACACCGCCAAAGTTATCGGTACGGATGCGCGCACAGATGTGGCGCTGATCAAGGTCGAGGGCGGCGCGGACTTTCCGTATGCCAAGCTGGCCGCGGGTAAGCCGCGGATCGGTGATTGGGTCCTTGCGGTGGGCAATCCCTTCGGTCTCGGTGGAACCGTAACCGCCGGCATCGTTTCAGCCAGCGGCCGCGATATCGGCAATGGCCCTTATGACGAATTCATCCAGATTGACGCGCCGGTTAACAAGGGCAATTCGGGTGGGCCCACCTTCAATATGCAGGGCGAGGTCGTTGGCGTGAACACCGCCATCTATTCTCCTTCGGGCGGAAGCGTCGGTATCGCCTTCGCGATCCCGGCTCCGACGGTGAAGAGCGTGATTGCTCAACTCAAGGACAACGGATCCGTCAGCCGTGGCTGGATCGGCGTTCAGATACAGCCGGTGACACAGGATATCGCAGATAATCTTGGTCTGAAGAAAGCGGAAGGCGCGATGGTGGTGGATCCCCAGGCCGATGGCCCTGGCGCCAAAGCCGGCATTGAATCCGGCGACGTCATTACGTCAGTGAACGGCGAAGTCGTCAAGGATCCCCGTGAACTCGCCCGTACCATCGGCAGTCTTGCGCCTGGCGCCAACGTCAAGCTGAACGTCTTGCACAAGGGCAAAGACGAGGCCATCAACCTTACTCTGGGTCAGTTGCCTGCCACGCAGGAAGCGAATGCGGATTCGGCTCATGGTTCGGATGTACCACGGCTCGGCCTGACGGTCGCACCTGCGAGTTCAGTCGCGGGTGCCGGCAAAACCGGGGTCGTCGTCACCGACGTCGATCCGAAAAGCGCCGCAGCCGATCGCGGCGTCAAGGAAGGCGACGTGATCCTCGAAGTCGCAGGAAAGAGCGTATCGAACCCGGGGGATGTTCGCGAGGCAATCAAAACCGCACACGCGGACAACAAGAACAGTGTTCTCATGAGAGTTCGCTCCGGCGCTGGCTCTCACTATGTCGCCGTACCGCTCGGGAACGGCTAGTAGAACTATCAGCAAGGCCGGCAGCGCCGCATGCGCTTCCGGCCTTGTACGGGATCTCGGATGTTTCTAAAAACGAAATTAAATTTCGTCGACTCTACAAAATTCCGGAACGAGCCACGACAACCACCAAATCACAGCCGGGCGGATCCAGTCTTCGACAGCAATTGACCACAGTTTGAAGCAGTCGGGTTTCACCAATATCAAGTTGGTTCCGGATTTGTTTCTGGTACAAGCCAACGACAAATCAGGCAACGCGGTGACGATATTCATCGGCCCCAACGCGGCGACCGAATTTGCCACCGTCGGATCGAACGATCAGACGTCGGGTTCGAACGCGGGCAACTCTGACATGCGTTCCAGAGGCATGTTCACCAGCGTTCCGGCCAAGGACGAGCTGAGTTCAAAAGTGGTTGGACTTGAAAATGGCATGCCAATATGGGTGCCAACGCTGATCGGCTAAAAGCTGCCCCGGAGTTTAAACATCCGAGCAACACCTGATCGATTTTGCTAGGTTCGAGCGCGCCAGGAAAGCCGCGCTCCAGTTGGCTTAGGAACTGGCAAGCGGGACTGCTCCAAAAGAGCGGTCTTTTTTGCCGTTTGCATCCAAATCAATCTCGCCGAAGGAGCGGCAGCGTTTCGAAAGTTTGCCATTAAACCGGTGCCTCCAGTGTCACCACTAGGCTGTTTTATGGCGACAGCCGAACAGCATCACGGTTATGCAGGGAGCAAGAATTTGCCAAAGAGGTCTTGAAACGCAGTGGGTGATCACCTCCCCAGGCCAGTAACACCGGAACTTGGCCCGCACGCCGGGGGCCTTTTTTGGTTGGCGATTGTGCTCACCGGTCTTGGAACGGGTGCATGCGCCGCTGCGTTGACGCTGATCCTGCAAACGGTTCAGCATTTCGTGTGGCCAGACACGGCCGCAACCTTGCTGGACGCGGCTGCCCAGGCGACGCCCTGGCGGCATATTCTCGTACTGCTTGGAGCTGGATTGCTAACCGGCGCAGGCCAGATTGTTCTGGTGCGCCTGAGCAGCGGTAACAGCATCGACATTACAGAAGCGATTTGGTTCTCCGCGGGACGGTTGCCGGCTTTGCGAACACTGGGCAGCGCGGTGTTGTCCGTCGTGGTCGTCGGAATGGGCGCTTCGCTCGGCCGGGAAGGAGCGCCCAAGCAGGCGGGCGCGGTCATCGCCAATACCTTGTCGGACATGGCCTGTTTTTCGGACGAACAGCGACGGCTGCTGGTCGCATGCGGTGCGGGTGCGGGTATGGCTGCTGCTTACGGCGTACCGTTGGGCGGCGCACTGTTTGCGCTGGAGGTGCTGCGCGGAATGTTGGCCCTGCGGCTTGTGTTGCCCGCTGTCCTAACGTCGGTCATTGCAGCGGCAACCTCTTGGCTGGTGTTGCCAAATGCGCCAACTTACTTCGTTCCTCACTTCGACAGTTCGGTTGCCAATCTGGCTCTCGCGTTTGTCGTCGGACCCGTCGCCGGCCTCGTCTCAGTTGCGTTCGTTCGTTCGATCGCGTGGGCTGATCGAAACAGGCCGAAGGGCTGGCGGCGACTGGTAGCTCCCTTGTTGGCGCTCGGAGCCCTCGGACTTTTATCCATTCTGTTTCCGCAATTGCTTGGAAATGGCAAAGACATCGCCCAACTCGCTTTCGACGATCAAATTCCATTCGCGCTTTTGCTGATGCTCCTGCTTCTGAAGCCTGCTGCAACCATGTTGTGTCTGGGGAGTGGTGTACCCGGAGGTTTGTTTACGCCATCGCTGGCCTTGGGAGCGCTGCTTGGCGCTTTTCTCGGTCATGCATGCGCGTTGCTGTGGCCTGATTTACAGCCTTCACTAGCGGCGGTCGTGGGCGCCGGCGCCGTTCTGGCGGCTACCACACAAGGACCGATCTCGGCTGTCGTGTTGGTCATGGAATTGACCGGTCAGGACCGATCATTCATTGCGCCTCTACTGCTTGCAGTGGTGTTTGCGACGCTGGTTTCGCGGTTTATCGAACCTCGCTCGATCTATGACGCGAGGCTTACGGACGAAGAGATCGCGCAAAGACAAAAGCTGCGTGAACCGGCAAAACGGTGAAGCTCGATGACCAGGTTCAACGGGTCCGTATCGGAAATTGGGCTGACCCCGCTCCCCTGACGCAATACAGGCCCCGGCGAGATGCGCGAAAGCATCATCCGCGCTCGGCGTTGCGGGCAGAAGGCGTTGAATTGCGAGCAGCGGGATTGCATGGTCTCGTCAGTTCCTGAGCCGCAGATCAATATTGCTCAGTTTCTAAAGGAACATTTAATCGCATAATCAAAATCGAACAGACGTTTTTGGACCTGATGATCGAAGATATGTTTGGCGGCTGGTAGGCGCAACGAGGAGGAGACGGACCTGCCAATGAGCCATCTGCGAGAGCACTGAGACGGTTTACAGTGCCACCAGACGAGCCAAATTGCCGCCAGTCCCTCGTCTGGCTTAAGAGCTCCCTAAGACGTGAATGGGTGCTGGTGCCACAACCGCTATAATCCAAGGTGTGCACGTTAATCGCCGTAGGGGGGTCCTGTGGCGAAGGCCGACGATGACGGGTTCGATCCCAAAGCCTTTCTCGCCAAGGTCGGGCTCGGCAAAGAGATCTTGAAATTCAAGAAAAATCAACACGTCTTCAAGCAAGGAGACGTGGCGGACACGGTTTTTTACCTTCAGAAAGGCACGGTCAAACTCACTGTCCTATCTGAACAAGGCAAGGAAGCGGTAGTCGGGATTTTAGAACCGGGCCAGTTCTTCGGCGAAGGCTGCCTCAACGGCCATCCATTACGCATCGCGACCACGACGGCGATGGAAGAGTGTGTGATCACCGCAATAACCAAAGAAGCGATGATTGCCGCCCTTCACGCCGAGCCGAAATTTTCCGAGCTGTTCATAACCTATCTCTTGACACGGAACAGCCGAGTTGAAGAGGACTTGGTCGACCAGCTTTTCAATTCAAGCGAGAAG
Source organism: uncultured Alphaproteobacteria bacterium (assembly GCA_963770515.1). Classification (GTDB taxonomy): domain Bacteria; phylum Pseudomonadota; class Alphaproteobacteria; order Rhizobiales; family Xanthobacteraceae; genus Bradyrhizobium. The sequence continues at coordinate 1,500,133 of CAVYPW010000006.1, read as the reverse complement.
CGACTCGCGCGCCTCCTTCTTCTGCTCGCGCATTTCGGAAAGGAAGGCACACCTCAGACCATTTTACTGGATATAAGCCAGGAAACATTGGCAGAGATGATTGGAACTACCAGATCTCGCGTGAGCTACTTCATGAACAAATTCCGTAAGCTTGGACTTATCAGCTATAATGGAAAGATAGAAGTTCATTATTCGATGCTGAACGCCGTTTTGCATGAAAAGCCCGAGATAAAGCGGGATGATCCAACAGAAAAAATCTAGCCGCCATTTTGCTCGATGTGAGCTGTACCCGGATCCCGCGCCAACTGGTTCCCCGCATCAGTTGACAAACGCATTGCCGCAAGGTCCCCAAATCAAAGAATGGAGTAAGACCCGTTTTTCGGCAGGCCTTACTCCAATATCTTTCAGACACCATCCCGTACCGCCGTCCTTTACTGGACAGACGATGCAGTCGTAACCGACGAAACTACTTATTCGCCGGCATCGCGGCGGGAGCCGCCATATTTCCCGACTTCGCACTGCCTACGGTTGGAGTTGCCTTATCCGAGGTGCTGCTCGCCTTTTCTGGACCTGAGTTGATGTCGGCGACATCGAAGCGGATTCCGTCCTCGACACCCTTCAAGGCCTGGTTACCCTCATAATACTTGCCGGAATCGATCAGCTCCGCTGCGGTGTCGATCCCGCTGATCGTCTTGTCGAGCGGGGCCACCTCCAATACGAATGCCACGTTGATTTCGGAAAGCTTTAGAGTTTCCATTGCCTGCTTGTGGTCCCCTTTCTTGAGTTGCGCGTTTGCTTTCGCGACCCCTGCTGCTTTGGCTGGCGTCGCGACGAAATCTTCGCCCAGCGTCAGGCCACCATCAACGGGTAACCACGCGGTCGGCGTCGTGCTTTGCATTGACTTGTCTTCTTGCGCCCCAGTCCGCTGAGCCACGCCCGCCGGCGGCTTTAGGGACGCCTCGGCTTTCACGAACGTGGAGTTGTCGGTCTTGGCCTTGGTTATCGCTGCTTTCGCTTCATCGACATATTTCTTGGCTTGATCCGCTTGACCGTCAAAAATCGCAAGACGCGCTAGACGCACATCCTGGAAAGCTTTCCGTCCATCATTGGAAAGTTTGCCAAACTCCTTGTTGGCATCCTGTGTAGCGGCCGTTGGTTGAGCCGTACCTGCTGCCGGAGCCATTTTTGGTTGTTCGGCGGCCAGAGCAGCACACGATCCCAACATAGCCGTAGTCGCGAGGGCAACAGCGAGTGACTTCATTCTAAACATGCTAATTCTCCTATTTTTGTCGGTTGATGCTACGCAATCAACGGGGTGATGATCGCGGCAACCGTGTAGACAAATCAGCGAAACAGGAATAGTTCACTACGCTCGCTGACTACAGGTTCGGAAAATACCTAATCGATGAGTAGGTGGTACGGCGGGAATGCCTGATGCGCTGTTATCGCAACATCAAATCGCCGTCCCGGCGACGTCGGTTCCGAACTTAACGAGGCGGCCTCGCCCTGCGTATCCCGTCGATGAAACCACAATACGGCCAGATCCGCCTCGGTCGATACCCGGATCGCTTCTGGGCTCGCATGGTGGGCCAGGCCAGCCAAAGGTCCGGTTAGGGCACCGGGAATCTCCACGGAAAGAAGGAACGGCGCACGGCGCGGCTGACTTAAGTGGCGCTGAGTGTCGGTCCCAGCAAGCGGGCTCCTGACCTATTCGAGTATGTCTAGATCTTGTATAAGGCCATGAAGCCCGGCAGACGCAGTGATCCAATGAGTCCGCAAAAAGTGTTCCGTACCTGCCTCGGTGCGGCAACTATCCGAGTGGAGCAATGGCCGCCGAAACCAGCCACGGGCCAAGTGCGATGGGTCGCGTCTTGAAGATCAGCTTTCAGAGAAGCCGCGCGATCCCATTTCGACTATCACTCTAATTGAACAGACGGCACGCTTTAAAGCTGCCATTCATATCTTCTCGAGACTGCCCTGCGCTGCGGACGTTCCGGCGGCGGTTGGTTTACCCTTGAGTATCCATTCAAACCCAACGGCGATCATCGTCCCGATGATTGGGCCTGCCATGTACATCCAGGTGGTGCTCATATCGCCGCGGATTAGATCGGGGGCGAATGACCTGACGGGATTCATTGAGGCACCGCTGATCGGTGCCGCCCAAAGCCCGGCAAGGGCAATATAACCGCCGATTGCCAATGCGCCGTTGGAACCAATGTTTCGTGCGCCGGAGGCGGTGCCAAGAATAGTGCTGACCAAGCCGGCCGTTAATAGCACTTCCATGATGAGTGCCTTGAAGTCGTTGATGCCCAGGCCGGGTATTGTGGCACCGAGTAGTCCAACGTTGCCGAACATTGCGCGCAGAAAACATGCTGCGGCAATGCCGCCGACGAACTGGGCAGCGATATACCCCGGCACTCGATTCCATGGAAAATTGCGTCGGGCTGCAAAAGCTAATGTGACCGCGGGATTTAGATGCGCCCCGCCGACAGCACCCATGAAGTATATGATGGCCATGACCATCATGCCCGGAGCTACAACCTTCATGCTTAGCGTCACTTCCCCGCCGCTCAGTGCCCCTACAACCCCGGCACCCGCGGCTACGACAACCAACAGGAATGTGCCCCAGGCTTCTGAGAAAAGCCGTCGCCATTCATGGGCGAATTCCAAAAAATCCGGCGCCGCAGAGGCACGCAGCATGCGCTGCTCCAGTGTCGATTCAGTTTGCCGCGTGGAAGTCATTCGATTCCCTCACCTCAGACGATTTTGCAGGGAATCATGGCGTCCTCATCAAACTTATAAACCGCGCAGAGTTGGTGATAACCGTCGGCGATAATCAACTTGCCGTGCGCTTTGTCCCTGTAGAGCAACAATGGAGACAGCTTTTCATCGCGGGCGATCTGAGCGCGATCTTTTTCAACATGGCTATTGCTGACCCCAAGCAACGATAATCCGGACGCTCTGAAAATGTCTTTTGCCGCAAATTCCGTCATCTCAGCATTTTTCAATTGCTCGGCAGCATTCCTGGCTGCCTGTTGGTCCATCGACAAACTTAGATACGATGCTGCGGCCGGATAGTCATGTTTTTGCGGCTTATCATCCCATTTGATTTTCATTATTTTCCCTTTTTCACGAGGCTTCTCTTCGACTTTGTGGACCGGAGACGCGGCGAATGCAGATCTAATCGCGCATTTGGCGTGCCTTTTGGTAGCAGCCGGGACGCACCTCTTCGTCCATTTATGGCGCCCGCGCGCGGCGCACTCTCCGGTTCGGGTTGCCTCGGTTCAATGCACTGCGCTTGTGGTCCAATTTGGCGGCGAGGCAAAAATGGCCGGTGCTCGGGCGCCAAGCAGTATGAGGATCACACACTACTCAACTGCTCGATGTGGTGAGGGAGCATTTCTCATTTATGCAGGCTTCATGCAGGAGAAGCCGCTGTCCTTGTTGGATTCGTAACAAGTAAAACCACCATCATGGTTGGATTCGTAAAGTTTCCTCAATCCATCGGCCAGCGCCTTGCGAGCCAATGCAAGTTCTTGGCCCGTATAGGTCGGAGCACTTTGTTCGAGCTTTGAGTAAGCCGCGTCTTGGGCTTTGGCCGACTCGTTCTTCATCACGTAGAGTAGACAGAGACCGCTTATCATTAATCCGCTCAAGCCCCCACACGTGAGGAGAACCACAGTTGGGAGGATTTTGACTCTTGGCAAGACGCCCTCCTCATTCGGTTTTTTACAGGTTAGAAAACCAAAAGCCGACTGACGTGAACGTTCGAGACGAAGCCGCGCCATCGGCTCAGTCGGCGCTTTTGTCAGACAGATGCGTTTTCCAGTAGGTATCCACTTTCTGACTCTCTTGGTCGAACTGGCCTGGGGTCGAGAATTGGTCTTTGCTCACTCGTGGAGCTGCGCCCAACACACCCTTGGTGGTGCCAAGCACGAGTAGCGTCACCTTCGGAGATACTTTGAAGGCTTCCCAGGGTACTGGAACGTATTTTTCGTCAATCCCGAAAAATCCACCTTCGGCGATTACCAGATAGGCGATTTTGCCTGTCTGCGGACTCATCACGAGATCATCGACGCTGCCGAGAGCGTTGTTCTGCGGGCTACGCACCTCGATGCCGACTAATTCGTCGGGCCGGAACGAGGTCTTTTTGCTTGTGACCGATTGCGCGGCGGCTATCTGTGTTTGCTGCCAGCCCTGAACGTCCGCCATTCGCGTTTTGGCGCTACGTATATCGGCCACGTAAGCTTTATAGATATCGCGGGTCGTGGCAAGCACGTTTTCACAGGTCTGCTGTTGGCCTTGCTGAGCGAGAATATTGGCGGAGGCTGTAAGGGTCCGAAGCTCGTAGCCGGGCCGCGCATTCTGGTAACCAATTCCAGTTGCTTCCGCGCGGCCATCTATCAGCGGCGGACCGTAGACGCCATATCCCCCTCCTATCGGATAGCCCAATCCCTCTCCGGATCCGCTCAGCCAATAGCCATCCTTCTCCATTTGACTATCGAAAACTCGCAGATCGCTGAGACACTTCTCCGCGGGCTTAGGCATGGAGACGTTCTTCACACCAGAAGTTGGCTGGGTCGCAGTGCCGATCTCGGGAGGCCCTGCCGCGAGCAGCGGAACGGAAAGACTGAAGCAAAAACATCCCAAAGCTGAGATGATTGAAATCGAACGCCTCATATGCGCCGCCTCTTTGCTGCGGTTTGACCGAGCGGTAGCCCGAGATGGTCGCGGCACGGTCGACGAGATGGTCGCGGCACGGCCGACAAGTTTGGATAGACGTTGTCGCCGGATGCCGCTAGATTCGGAATCTACTCAGATAAAGAATGACGCATCAGCCAATTTAGTAATTGAATAGGTCCGTGGGTCGAGGACGACGCTAAAACCGCACCCGCGGCCGATGTGAAGCACTTACCAGCGTCTGCAAGACTTCATCGCCGTGATGGTAAGAAATCCACCAAGCGCCTCGTGCTTACCATCGCGCTACGCGTCGCGCCGGAAGTTTTCTGCAAAACTCAAAATGAGGGCGACAGAAGACCCTCGTTCCGTCGGTCCAACAAGCGATTTAGCGATCCAAAGGGAGCTGACGCTAGCGCTTCAAACACTCTTGTTAGTGCAAAAAAAGAGCTCCGCAACACAATTCGTCCAAGGCCGCAAATCGCTGCACGGGATTTACCGAAGCGAAGGAATGTCTTGTGTGCCTCCGCGTTGGCACGGTTCTTAAGTCCCTCCTGGATCCGAGGACATCGATCTGAAATAATGTTCGGCATACTGGTAGTAGTTCTCTGCCCCAACGGTATTGCCGATTTGGAGTTCAGCGCGGGCCAGCGCTAGATACCGGTCATAGCTTCTTTGAGCGTTTTGAGAGCTGCTCGGGTTGGGACGGACGATCCTTGACGCCGACCCCCTCGGATGTGCGCGGGTTGGTGGCTGGGGCTGGCGCGGTTTCATGATTGTCTTTGAGCCATTTCGAACGGCTCACTCCTTGGTAGATTGGAATAAAGTACTGGTGCGATACGTGAAACTAAACCAGAAATGGACATGTACATTCCGTTGAATGCTCGTGGCCGCTGCGAATTGCCTTCATCAATCGATGAATGGCGGAGGTCGACCGGAACCTAACGGATCGAAATTCGCTCGGCATTCGCAGCGACATGCTCCCTTTACCGATCAACCACGCGGTCGGCCGAACGGCCCGTCATCAGATTGGCACCCGATTCGATTGCTGCACTGACGTTCTGGCCCATTTCAGATGCATTTCGCTTAGGGCAAGCACTGCCGACACGCGTAAGCTTCAGCATTTGAAGTCGATCACGTTGCCAGACTCAAAAACCTACCTTCATGGTTGGTAGATGGCGAACAAACATCGCTATCTTTCTTGCAGCGGTTTTATGCTGCGCAGCATTTCATTGAGCCCGCACGATAATGCGATAAAACCCGATTCGCTAAGAAAGAGCTCTCACTTAGACGCCAGCAATTTCGCTTGATGAGCCTGAGTTACCATTTGAACGTCGGCATTGCCTTAAGTTGATCCTTGGTAGCCGCGAACACGGCATGGTCCGGATACCACTTCTCATCCGCCGCACGCACCGTTCGAGCCGTTGTCGTCGTTGTCGTCGAGGACGTCCCGGTCGTCGTTTTGGAGGCGCCGTCGGCAGCCGTTGTTGGCACCGTCGCTGATGACGTGTTTGATGAGGTCGTCGTGCGAACCGCTTCGTTTACCCACGTCAATTTGTCGAAGCTTATGGAGACGCTATGCTCTCCCATTCCAAGGAATCCGCCCACACCGACAATGACAGATCCAATGCTACCGTTGGTATTGATAATCAGGTCCTCAATGCTACCCAGCTTCTCATTTGATTGGTTGTAAACTTCTACGCCAATGAGCTTGGAGGAGCGCCATTGCCCCTGACCGTTGATGGCCACTGTCTTGTCGCTGCTGGTGGGAGCGGTTGAAGATTGAGCCATGGCCGAACTGACCAAAAAAGTCGTCCCAAGCACTGCTGCTAAGAGAGATTTTGTAATCATTTGATCCTCCGGTAGGTTTGCTAGAGCTCAATGGGAAGTTTACTAAAGCTCAACTTGCGACGACCACCTGAGTTCCGCTTGTCGATACGTGTTTTATCTATGGTCAAAACAGCACAGATTTTGCTAGCGACGCCCAGAAAGATAACCAGCGTATCCAAACACGCAGCGCCATGATGCAACCTCGACGAATTCGGCGTCTGGTGGTATCCGTCGATGCAGTCCGCTTCAGTCGAGACGGTCGCAGCGGATTCCGGCAAGGGCGAGGACCGTCAGCGAACGCTGATCTTCTCTCCAAACAGCGGACGCCTTGTTGGCACGTCGTCAGCGAACACTCACGTCGATGTTCTTTTTTGCTGTGGCGTCATTTTGTCGGCCCGTCTTACCCGGAACGCCCCTAAGACCAAGCAGAGCTCGCGCCATATCGTCTTCGCTCAGACGGGTTTCCCATCGTCGAGCTGACCGTTGCCTTCCGTGACTTCTCCTACGACTGCACTCTGTGCGAAAAGGATATTTAGTTTGACCTGTTTGAACATCGGTCGGTTTTCCGACTGAAAAACCGCCGTCACTGCTCGAACGAGCGGTCACGCCCGCTCTAATTGAGTATTCACACTCCGCCCGGCTGGACGAAGCAAAACACTGCGCCGTTTCGATTTAAAAAGACAATTCCGTGGCCCGTCGGATTCGCTTTGTCCCATTTCAGTTTTTTATTCGGTATTTCGATTTGCGTTCCAATGTCAATATGTGGACGACGGCGTGGCTCGTCCGGTCGATCGTCGGTTATGGTAACGTAGGTTTTCCCTTCCTTGACGTGAATTTCATCGGCCCAATAGGCATCTGCTTCACCACAACAACTCGCTGTGGGCATGTCAGGCTGCATTAGGGCTTGATACCATTCACGGACCGCATGATCCGTTTCGCCCCACTGTCCGAGATCGCGCGCGTCCGCCGCGCCTATCAGTCCACCGACCGCCAAGACGAACGCAAAGCCTTTCATTTCGCACTCCCGTGCTTGACTGTGAAAAAGCGTCCAAGATCGGACGCTCCACTAGGCAGGTCCTCACTTAGCGTACCGATCAGCCTCCCAGCCGATTGACACCTTTTGTTTCATGTCGCCCATGGACGTTGACGCCATGCCACTATGCCCTACATCATTTCACGCGATACAGAGCATCGCTCCGGCGTGCCGGAACGTTTGCCAAAGTCCCTTGCCCGCTGAAGTCTGCTGGCTCGCCGCCCCCTCCACGCCGACAGTCAACAACCCACGGCGACAGTCAAAAACGTGATGGTCGTCAGCCTTCTTGTTATTCGCCATCTTCCCGTCTCCTCGGGATAATCCTGCTGCAAGCGAGAACCTAACGGACGGGAGGCGCGGAAAAACAGAATCGGAATCTACTCAGAGCCTGTGGGATGACTTCACCGCAAAGAGGCGCTGAAGCTGGATTCGACTCCATCGACGACGAACGATGTGTGCAGAATTGGACAAGGTCGCTCGGCTGTTTGCGGCTGAAGGCGTCGACCATCCGCATGGCTGGATTTGAGGTGCGCACACTCGCAGGGTGACACTGGAAAGCATCCTAACGCGTCAATTTTTTGAGCTGATCCCTATTGACCGCGTCTCTGCTGCGGGACAATCGCGCACGACGCAAGATGGAACAACGATAACGTTCGACACTTGAGTTTCCGTTAGAGCTCAGAGGAAAACACGCCCAAGGATTTTCCACCATGCAAGAAATCAAACCAGATCAACGTTGGCACGATGGCCTCGACGAAGTTCAGGTGATCAACGCCTTCGGAGTTCGAATTGTCATCCGACCGAACGGTACTAACGTCGACAAAGAAATCACGGAAAGCGATTTCCGCAGGCGATATAGCTTCGTCGCGGATCATTGAGTTTTTTCAGCGGTCCGGTGAGAACTGACGAAGCTGACGATGACCAGCATTGCATCGCATGCAGCCGAAGTCATCCTGTTCACGGCGCACAGCACTTCCTGATCGGCTTCGTCGGCGATCTGATAGAGAATGGCGGGCTTTGCCCGTCGGGATCGGCGAGAGCCGGTTGGCTCTATTTTACGGCTGGCTTGGCGTGGCGGATACTCCAAACGCAACGAACTGGCCTTGCTATCTCACCTAAGTGAGCTCGCAGGCGAGAAGGGGCCAATTTGCTCGTACCATCCGAGGTCACGAGCTGCTCAAAGCTCGTGCGTCGTTCTCACCGCTCATCCTTTTTAAGCAGGCGGTTCTCCAGGGTGTGATCGGCCACGACCTCCTTCAAGCCAGCGGTCTCACGACGTAGTCCATTTCCTCGTCGGATGTTCCGGTGCGGGCCGTGTCCGCCGCCAGCCGCCGCTTGCGAGCCTCGCGCAACTCCTTGCACCAGCCGTAACACCTGAAGATGAAGCGGGCCGACCGAGTTATCTGGGCGCAAATTTATTCGCCACCGCCAACGCGCCCCGCTCGTCGGTTTCCAGCGCAATCTTCTGGGCCAGCATGACGTCGCCCGCGACGAGATTATCGGTAGGCACGAAGCACCAACCCGTTCGCGGCCGACCGACGTCGTCTAGCTCGTAGACGTTCGTTCCGATGCCGTGGCATATTCGGTATCGCTTTCCGGTGTGGCAGCCTGTGACCTCGAAATAGTCGTGTGAACCGAACTGCTCCAGTTGCCCGGGCGACAGCCATGCCGTTAAGAGCTCACGGCCGCGCAGCTCGCTTGCACTTGGGCGGTTACACCACTCGCGAAATGCCCGCGCCCAGCGTGAGCAGGGCGTTAGGATCCGTCGTAGCCGATCGTCAGCGATGCGCAGCAGCCTTACTAACACAAGCCGAGGTCTAGCCGCCGACAAGCCGAGGAAAAAACACTGTCTCTTCTGCGATCGGATCAAACGTGCGCGTCACAACCGGCTCTCCATCGGCGGTGCGAGTTGCCGCCGTGAAGCCAGCGCCCGTTAGTTCTTTAAAACGGCGCTCGGCCTTCGACAGGGCATTCGAGTCCTTCGCATCGAAGTCGTGCCGGGTATCGCCGTTTCGGTCCATGACGATTTGGATTGCCATCGCTACGCTCCTGGGCTTAAGGAAACTTCCCGCGCGGGCGCGGGATATTGGATGTATCATCGATCGGCGGGCCACACTGAACTCGTTCCCTTTGCCGCGCGACCGGCTTTCCGGTGAAGTTTCAGGCTCCTATCTGGAACTCGAAGGTGATGAGAGGGCCCCAAAGACCGCGCTGTTCGTCGACCAGCCATCTCTGTCTAAGCATTGAACAAACAAGCTGCGCCGATGGTCTTTAACCGGCCCGGATCTCCTCAGTTCCAATCAAAGATGCCACGGTTGTTTCTAGATCAAGCAAGCCTGAGGTTAGCAATATAACGCGATCGCGTTCGCCATTGGCGGCATGCTTTAATACACGCTCTGCTATCAGAGCTTTAACTGCGGATGTTCGGAACCTTATCGGGAGTGCTGCGACGGCTTCATCGAATACGGCTTTTAAAAGCGAAATTTCCTCAGGTCCGAATGGGTTAGCCGATCCCTGCATCGCGATCTCCCATAATCTTGTCGCTGGTCATCCACGTTGTGCTTGGGCCTTAGTTCACGATGGCCACGCAAAGTATTAAACCTCGATCGCGAGGAGGCGACTGTATAATATTGCTCAGGCGGCGCAAAATATCTGGATGCATTTTTTAGCCCTGGTCGATACGCAAGCAACCCCAGAACTACGGGGCTCGTGCGGTTGACGACTTCGAACCAATCCATGTTTCTGTCGTCTCACTTGAGCTTGTGCCACAGCTGTACTAATTGCGTTCTCGATACTCGTCTCGGAATAGCCCATGAGTTCGAACACCTTTTGAACGCGGTTATTCATCTTTTCTATCCGTTTCGAATGGCGAGTGAATAAATTGCATCGCTGCTTAGCCATATCCCTTCAATTCAATTTGGTAAGCACTCCCGATTAGCGATTTCATTCTTTGGTCAGCGCGGCACCTTACCGCACGGCACGTCGATCTCGATCTCGACCACGTTGAGGCAACTGGCTTGCTTTGGGGGGTAGCGGAAACCCAAGCGTTGCAGAATACGGCGGGGTTCGGCGGGAGCTAATGCCGGCTATCTGACTGCACCCGTTTTCGTCTCAATACGAAACGATAGAATACGACCTTCGATATCTCCACGAGTCCAAGATACGCCAACGTCGCAATCAGCAGGAACACGAAGAACAAAGGCGGAGGAGCGACGAAACCGAACCAGGCGCCCCAAGGCAGAAATGGAAGAACTATCGCAACGGCTATTGCCCCTATATTCATAACAGTCAGGAAAACGCCTGGTTTGCTGCGAAAAAAACGACGCCGTGTTCGGATACAAAATACGACCAGCGTTTGGGTTACCATCGACTCAATGAACCAGCCGGTCTGAAACAACACCTCACCGGCGTGAAAGACGGTCAACATGGCGTAAAATGTTATGAAATCGAAGATGGAACTGACCGGACCGAAAACAAGCATGAAGCGTTCAATCAGCTTAATATCCCATTTCACCGGTTTGACGACCGTCTCCGGATCGACGTTGTCGAACGGGATCGCGATCTCGGAAACGTTATAGATCAAGTTGTTCAGCAAGATTTGGATCGGCAACATCGGCAGAAACGGTAGGATCAGAGTCGCGCCGGCCATACTGAACATATTGCCGAAGTTCGAGCTTGCGCCCATCAGGACGTATTTGGTCACGTTTTGGACCGCGGCGCGCCCGGCCGCGACGGCGTCGCCGACCACCGAAAGATTAGGCTCCAGAAGAATCAAATCGGCCGCGGCGCGAGCGACGTCAGCCGCACTGTCCACGGAAATCCCGACATCCGCGGCATGCAGCGCGGGCGCATCATTGATACCATCGCCCATGAAGCCGACGACATCGCCACGCCGCTTGAGCGCCAGCAGAATGCGATGTTTCTGCTGTGGATTTATTCGGCAAAACAGGTTGGTCCGGGGCAGTTGCCCAATCAGCGCCTCATCCGATATTCGATCCAGCGCCTCGCCCGTCAGCACGCCGATGACCGGCACGCCGATCTGCGCGAACACATGACGAGTCACGAGTTCGTTGTCGCCGGTCACCACTTTCACGGTGACGCCCGCCTTTTCCAGGTCCCGGATCGTAACGCCGGCGCTCGCCTTCGGTGGATCGAGGAAAACCGCGAAGCCGGAAAAAACCATATCTGTTTCATCCGTGATCACCGCGGTTTCCTGATTTGCGGTTCCGGCCGTCGAATTCGGCCAGTCGACTGGCGATACCTAGTGCGCGGAGACCTTGCGCGCCGAGGCCATCGAGCGTCGCTTGAAAGGCCGCCCGCGTTTCGGCGAGAAGCGGCTTTACAACTCCATCGGCGTCTTGAAATTGGTTCGATAGCCGCAGCATATCCTCTGGAGCGCCCTTGACGAACAAGCCGCGCTTGCCATCGTGCTCCACAAGAACCGAAACCCGCCGCCGTTCGAAGTCGAATGGTGCTTCGTCGATCTTCTTGAAGCCCGACATGTCGAAGGGATGGGCGGCCAGTATAGCTTCGTCCAACGGGCTCTTTATGCCCGTCTCGAACTTGCTGTTGACATAGGCGTAGGAGAAGGCGATCGCGCTTTCCGCGCCGTGACCATCGATCACGCGCAGAAGCTTGATTTTCGCTTCCGTCAGCGTTCCCGTCTTGTCGGTGCACAGCACATTCATGGCGCCCACGTCGTGGATCGCGGACAAGCGCTTCACGATCACCTTTCGTTTCGCCATTTGCATGGCCGAACGCGCAAGCGTTACCGTGACGATCATCGGAAGCAACTCCGGCGTCAGACCGACGGCGAGAGCGACGGCGAACATCACGGATTCTAGGATTGGTCGCGCAAAGGCAATATTAACCGCAAGCACGAACACGATGAGCACGACAGTGAAGCGCATGATCAGCATGCTGAAGCGCCGAATTCCGACGGCGAAGTCGGTGGCCGGCGCCTTCTCGGCTAGGCTGGTCGCGAGGTGGCCGAGCGCCGACCGGCCGCCGGTCCGGCAGATCAGGACGGTCGCGGTGCCGCTGATGACGGAGGTGCCGGAAAATACCACATTGGATGCGCCCGACGGATCTTCCGCGCCGGAAGCGGCGTCGCTGACACACTTCTCGGCGGGATAGGGCTCGCCCGTCAGCAGAGCCTGGTTGACGTAAAGGTCCCGGCTTTCGAGCAGTCTCGAGTCGGCGGGGACGAGATCGCCGGCAACCAACTCGACGATATCGCCTGGCACCAATCGGCTGATCGGCACCGAGACGGCCGCGCCGTCGCGTCGCACGGTCGCTTGCACGGACACTGAAGCACGCAGCGCTTCCACGGCCTTTTGCGCCCGAACATCCTGGACAAAGTCGAAAACGACGCTGATCATCACGATGACCACGATCACGACGAAGCTGGCGATACCCCCGGTGAGCGCGGACACCGCGCTGGCGATCAGAAGGATGATGATCAGCGGGTTTTCGAAGCGGACAAGGAACTGCCTCCAGAGCGGAACGCTTTTGACGTTGGCCGCGTCGTTCGCGCCATAGATCGCGAGCCGGGACTGAACCTCGGCCGTCGTCAGGCCATCGACTTTCGTCTCCAATCGGGCCAGCAGGCGGCTCGAGGGTTCCCGCCATATCTGTTCCGGCCCCGGCTCGCCTGTCTCGGCCGGCTCGGACGCGACAGGCAGCGCGACAGAAGCCTGATCGACGATCTTGAGAAGTTGCATCTAATACGATCCTCACTCGTACTCGCCCAAGCCGATGACTTGGCCTTCAATGGGAATTGGAGCATGCTTGGTCGGCGGCGCTATTAAATTGATCTAGCAAGATTCCGGCCTCATCTGTCAGCGATAGCTAGTTCGGATCATGTCGGTAGAGTAGCGCCGGAAACTACTCAGACCGTGACCCGCCGATCCTGGCCGACCTCCGATCGATTCCAAAGGAAATGGCAACAGATGCGGTATTTTGTCGATGCTGAGTTCAACGGGTTCGGCGGACAACTGATCTCGCTGGCGCTTGTGCCTGAGGATCAAGATGGATTGCCGTTTTATGAAGCATTGGTCTGTGTCGAGCCGACCTCTTGGGTCGCCGACCATGTGCTACCGGTCTTGCAAAAGCTGCCTGTTGCGCGCTCTGAGATGATTGCGAAGCTGGCTTCGTATCTTCGCGCAGATCCGGAACCGCTCGTGACCGCCGATTGGCCTGAAGACATCGCACACATGGCGCTGTTGATGATAACAGGCCCTGGATGTCGATTGCCTTCGCCACGGCTCATGTTCGAACTGGTCGACCTGCCGCTCTTCGATTCAACGGTGTTAAGTAGCGTGCCTCATAACGCATGCCACGACGCCGTCGCACTGCGAAGCTACGTGTTGGGACAGGAACGTCAGAGCTCAAGATAACAGAAACTTTCTCAAGACGCCTCTTGCGAGCGGTTTTTCTCAGTCTTTACTATGCTATGACCGTAACCTGCCGACCAGCCGTCAGCATTCCAGCGTCGGCCTTGGCAACCTATGGCTCAGGCTTTCGGTTTCAGCCTTGAATCGAAAAATACCGCGCGTGATATTGCGCAGCCTATAGGCGAGCCAAGCGCAATGGTTGTCACTACGGATTACGCAGAGGCGACAGATCCAATTGCACCCTCGCCGTCTGGCAACAGTTTGCGCGGCCTCGACGGCGTCAACCTGTTCCTCGCTGGAGTATTGTCGGGCTTCGGCCCATACGTCGCCGCGTTTCTAGCCGAGCAAAATTGGACCCAACAAGATATCGGTTTTGCGCTGAGCGCTGCCGGATTCGTCGGATTGCTCAGTCAATTACCCGGCGGTGCATTGCTTGACGCTATCCGATCGAAGCAAATCGCGGTCGCACTAGGCTCCGCTATGGTTGCGGCGGGCGCGCTGATTATTGCGCTTCGGCCGACTTTTCCAATGGTGTTGGTCGCTCTGGTGCTTCAAGGGGTTGCCGGAGGTTTTTTGGGGCTGGCGATTGCTGCTGTGAGCCTTGGGTTGGTCGGCCACGCAGCGCTCTCCGAACGACTCGGACGCAATCAACGCTTCGCTTCGACGGGCGGGATAGTCGCGGCCGGTCTCTTCGGCCTTGTCGCCTATTTTCTGTCGTATCGTGCAATATTCTTCGCCGCCGCCGCGCTGGTGCTTCCGCTGCTCGCCGCTCTCCGCCTTATTCAGCCTTCAGATATCCATTTCGGCCGCTCCTCCTGCCTCCCGGAGCACCCAGAACCGAACGCGCCGCAGAGGATACGGCTCTGGAGCCTTTTGAAGAACCGCGGCCTCCTCACATTCGCTGGCTGCGTGTTCTTGTTTCAGATGGCGAACGCGTCGATGCTGCCACTCGCCGGCGAGGCGCTTGTGTACAGCAAGGAAGTACTTTCTTCGCTCATCTTTTCGGCATTGATCATGGTCCCCCAAGTGATCGTAGCGATCATGGCGCCATGGGCGGGGCGCCAGGCGAACACCTGGGGCCGGCGGCCACTTCTGCTCGTTGGATTTGCGGCTTTGCCGATACGCGCACTGCTGTTCGCCTGGACCGCCAATCC
Organism: uncultured Alphaproteobacteria bacterium; assembly: GCA_963770515.1. Lineage (GTDB taxonomy): Bacteria > Pseudomonadota > Alphaproteobacteria > Rhizobiales > Xanthobacteraceae > Bradyrhizobium. Next base: position 1,485,044 of record CAVYPW010000006.1, on the reverse strand, counting down.
AATGGTTCTCATCGCTGCTCAGGTACTCGACGGCGTCAGCGGAACGGTGCTGGGTGTGCTGACAGCGTTGATCGTCGCCGACCTTACAATGGGTACTGGCCGGTTCAACCTGGCGCAGGGATTCGTCGGCACGGTGTCCGGAGTCGGCGCTTCGCTCAGCACTACAATTTCAGGACTTGTGGCCGCGATCCTTGGCCGCGCGGCGGGATTTTTAGGCCTCGCCGCAGTGGCCCTGGCTGCCGTGCTGCTCCTGTGTTTGCTGATGCCTGAAACCAATCCGTCGCACAGGAACGGGCTCCGATGAGTGCCCGAGGCCAAGCATCTCAAGCTTAACCGCCGGAGGTTCACGCGCAAACCTGCCGCAGAACAGCAATCAACGAGGGGCGTGATCCGCGGGCTGAACAGGAAGCTCAGAGTCCGGTGCGACAGGCGGCAAGCGCGCTATTTGGACGGTGGCGGTTTCAAGCCGCCGTCGTTCAATTCGAACACCCGCGTGGTGCCGCTGACGTAGTCGTAGATCTTTCCCGCCACGCTCAACGCGATGGGTGCGACGTGCAGACCCTCCCCGCAGACCGTGAGGGAATCGTGCGTCAGTCGCAAATCGAGCGAATGCCCTCGATAACGGATGCGCGACTCCAGGCACTCCATTTCCGGCGGCAGTTCGGGATTGAACAGCAAAACATCATCCTTTACCTCGATTCCCGTCGACACCCGCACCACTTGGTCGACAGTGCCTGCCATTGCTCCGAGGTGCACCCCTTCGGCAGTGGTTCCATGTTGGCTGTCAGTCACGTCGCTTTGCAGCGCGTCAGCGAAGAAAGCCATCGAGCGTGGCCGGTCGGAACGCGCCAACACCCAAGAATAGACCACACGGCACAGCGTGGAGCCGTACGACGTGCGTGCGACATAGTAGTTGATGTTGTTTGGGATCGTATCGTGGTTGATCGGATAACCCAGTCGCGCGAACAGGTCCCCAAGTTCGTCCGCCGAAAACAGATAGAACAACATGACGACATCGGCCTGTTTCGACAGCTTGTAGCGGTTGGGGCTATCCCCTTCCGCCTCCAGAATGAGGTCGAGGCGCTGGATATCGGTGTATCGGCTGCGATACGCCGCCCAATCGAGTTCATTTAGCGCGTCGTAGCCCTCAAACTGGCTGATGATGCCATCGTCGTGGAAGGGTACATACATCCTGCGGCTGATTTCCTCCCACCGTGCAATCTCGACCAACGAGATGCCAAGCCGTGTCGTAAGCTCGGTGCGACGCGCCTTGGATATCCGGTCGAGCACCTCCAACGCACGGCATATCACCCACACAGCCATCACGTTCGTATAGGCGTTGTTGTTGAGACCAGGTGTTGCTGCACCCGGATAGCCGTCGTGAAATTCATCGGGACCCATGACGCCACGAATCTCGTAGCGTCCCCGTTCCGTATTGAAGGTTGCCATGCTGGACCAGAACAGTGCGATTTCGAGAATCAGCTCGGCGCCGTAGAACTTCAGAAACTCGATATCATGGGTGACCTGAAAATACTGCCAGACATTGTACGCGATCGCACTTCCGACGTGACGCTGAAGATACGAATTATCCGGCACCCAGCGCTGCGACTGCGGATTCAGATTTAGCTTGTCGGTCTCTTCCTGTCCATCGCTTCCGCTCTGCCAGGGAAACATCGCTCCCTTGTGTCCGGCGGCTCGGGCGGCGGCCCGCGCTTCGCCAAGTCGCCGGTAGCGGTAAGTCAGGATGGCTCGGGTAATTTCGGGCAGGCGGTAATTGAAGAACGGAAAGATAAACAGCTCATCCCAGAAAATATGACCTTGGTAGGCCTCCCCAGTCCAACCCCGCGCAGGAATGCCGACATCAAGGGCGATGGAATGCATCGAGACGGTTTGCAGGAGGTGAAACATGTTCAGTCGAAGCAGCATCGAGACATTCAGTCTGAAGCCGGGACCGGCCGGATGAATGCGCACATCGAAGCGCCGCCACAAATCCTCCCAGACCAACACATGGTCCGCCTTTGCGGCATCATACCGCCCGGCTCGCGTCGCGGCCTTGCGCGCCGCCAGGCCAGGCTCTGAAATGGCTTGATCGCGGGAGGTGTATAAAACGGCGAGCTTCTCTACCGTCAAGGTTTCGCCCTGCTTGATATCGACCGTTAGATCCTGGCCTATATAACCTGTTTCTTCGACACCGCGACGGCTGGATTCGAGAACGCGTCCGTCGAAGAACATTTGCGTTCGTGCAACTTGCGCTGTTTGGACTTGCGATTGAGAGGTTCGCACCAGCAGGCAGACACTATCTTCGCCGATGATCTGGCCCGAGAGATGCTCCAGATGCTTGTTGTTGAATTTGCGATAAAGCTTCGCGCCAGCGTTGACGATCCGTCCATCGATCGCCGAACGAACCGTGACGGGTCCGGACCAATTCTCTGCCTTCAGCGTCATTTCCACCGCGCCCAGATGCATGTCGGCCATCGAAACGAGGCGTTGTTCTTGCAACAGGATTCGCCGCCCTTTTCGATCCTCGAAGCGCACGGCGGTAAGCAGCAAGCCGCGCCGAAGGTCAAGTTTCTGCCGATAGAACAAAATCGAAACGAGACCCACATCAAACCAACCCTCTTCGGCGATCCGAAACCGGAGCGCGAGCCAGTTGGGGAAGTTGACGAGGTCCTCGTTCTCAATCGTGCGGCCGGCAATGTTTGTTTGTAGCCGGTTGTAGCCACCGGCGAGATAGGTCCCAGGGTAATGAACGTCATCCGCCTCCGCCCAGACCGCGGCCGCGCGGGTCGCGAAATATCCATTTCCCAGGGTGCACAGGGCTTCGCGGATTCCCTCTTTGGTCGGGTCGAACCCATCGAACACCAACGACCATGCGGAGGGGTCCTCTGTCGAAAGCGGAACCTGCGCTAGGGTCCTCACCACGATATCGGCGATGATGCAGCGGAAGAGGCGAGACGATTCGGCTTTCCGCCAACGAACAAGATCATTGGCTCTCCGGCCTCGATCGTTGCAACGAGACGTCGTTCAGTCTGATCGATGCTGATCTTGATGCGCCGAGCACGCCATTGAATGCTGAAGGCGACACTGTTCCACTCGGCCGGTAGGTGCGGATCGATGGATATGCCGTCGCTGCGCAATGACAGTCCAGCGAAACCAAGCACTGACAGCATCCAGATTCCGCCTAAGGCCGCGATGTGAATGCCGCCAGCGGACCCTATCCGTTTAGCAGAAAGATCAATGGCTGCCGTCTGGCGGAAGAAGCGCAACGCTGCTGCGGTATCGCCTAACCGGGCGGCAACCAGCCCATGCATGGCAGGACTCAACGAGCTTCCATGGCCGCAGCGAGACGAATAATATCGGAAGTTCTTCGCCGCTGAATTGCCCTCGAATTCTTCCGGCAGCAATCCCAGGAGCGCAACGACGTCGGCCTGTTTCACGACCTGGGAGCTTTGCGTCCGCTCTCGCCCGAGCACCACGTCCATGGGTACGGACCGGCCTGCGTAATTCTTCAGGTCGATGTCTTCCAGGTCGAAATAGCCGCTGAACTGCTCGAACAGCCCGGTTTTAGGATCGAACCCGGTCTTCATGGTTTCCGCGACGTTCTGCCATTGCCCCAATTCGGTATCCCCCAGATCGAGATGGCTGGCGAGAACCTTCCAGCGTGCGGGCCAACGCTCGCGCAACAGCGAGGCGGTATCCAATGCGCGGCGGATGTTCCATCGCGCCATGACGTTTGTATAGGCGTTGTCGTCGATGTCTTCATGATACTCGTCGGGACCGATCACGCCGCGGATGTGACGGTGTCCATCTTCCTCCAGCCCAGCGCGGCTGGCCCAGAAGCGGCCGGTTTCCAGCAGTATTTCGGCGCCGGCCTGTAGCAGGAAGTCGTCGTCGCCTGTTGCCTGCCAGTATTGCCAGACGGCGTAGGCGACGTCGGCGCTGATGTGTTGCTCCTGCCTGCCGCACAACACGGCGACGACCATGCGGTCGGGGCCGATAACCTGCTCCGGTGACATCTCCGCGCCCGTCGCGGCGCTTTCCCAGGCATAAAGCGCGCCTCGCCATCCCATTGCCGCCGCTTTCGCCCGCGCCCCAACAAGGGTGTGAAAGCGATACATCAACAGTGTTCGGGCCGCTTCGGGCCAGGTCAGAATGTAGAAGGGCAGCAGGAAAATCTCGGTGTCCCAGAATACGTGACCGTGATAATCGTCGCCAGTCAGGGCCCTCGCGCCGATCGAGACCCGCTCATCGGCTGGATTGGCTGCGCCGCAAAGGTGGTAAACGGCGAACCGCAGGGCATGCTGTGCATCAATGTCGCCAGCGATTGTTACATCACTGCATAGCCAGCGACTTGTCCATGCCGCCTCGTGCGCAGTGACCACGCCGCGCCACCCGGCGCTTTTCGCAAGACCGAGTTTGTCCCGAGCGGACGGCCCGGGATCCAGTTCCAGCGAATCCGTCCGCACGATGGCAACGAAACGTTCGAAACTCGCGAGTTGCCCTGGGCGGGTCTTCCAACTCCAGGACCATTTCAGTGGACCGAGCGCGATGGGTTGAACAATCTGTTCGTCGATCTGGAGCGACGACGTGGTGGCCAGTGCGAGGCGTTTCCCCGAGTAGCGGGTGTGCCACAGGCCGAGAGCTTGATTGAGCCGGTCGGTTGCGAGCCCGAGACCCGTTCGCTCGGTCGAGGCCTCGAAGGTAACATCGACCTCTCCGTGTTCGACTTCCAATTGGATCAATTGCAGGCCGACGGCGCGCTCGCTCATTGAAACGAGACGCAGCGTGCGGACGCAGAGGCCTATGTCGGGGGTGGACAAATGGTGGCTTTCGCTGAGCAGTGCGCCCCGCTTCATGTCGAGTGTCATCCGATGCAACGGAACATCTCCGGGGTGACACACCAGTGGGCCGTCCGGTAGCGCGATGCGAATACCCAACCAATCGGCGGCCGGGACAAGTGCCTGTGTAGCCTGTTTGACGCCGGGACTATCAAATAGCCCCGCCACATAAGTTCGTGCTGGAACTACCCACCGCTCGCCTCTCGTTGTCGATCGCGCGCCCCTAACGCCCAGGAAGCCATTGCTGATCGCGAAGCGCGACTCGACGCTGCTTTCCATTATCTGCTCAAAGCCATCCACGGCGAAGGTCCACGCAGGATCTTCGGTCCCCGCCAGAATGGCCGCCATCGTGTTGAGGGTGGTCATGCCGGCCGCCTGCGCAGGCGACCTTCGGACAGTTCGTCGACCGCGATCTCATCCAGACTTGTCACGATGATTTTCGCTCCCGCCGTTCGGAGTCCGGCGGCGTCGTCCTTGCGGGCCACGCCGAGTCCCGTCATGTTGCCGGCGCACGCTGCCTCGATACCGGCAGGGGCATCCTCGGCGACGAAACAGTGGAAAGGATCGACATGCAGTTCCGAAGCCGCCAACAGGAAAATCGCCGGATCCGGCTTGCCCCTCGGCAGATTGCGTCCGCAGACGTTGGCGCCGAAAATGTCGAACAGGCTTTGCCCGGAGCTGAGGCGGATTGACCGCATCATTCCATTTGCATTCTTTGAAGACGATGCCGCCGCCATCGGCCAACCCAAGTCGGCCACCGCTTGAACGAAACGAAGCGCGTCGGGGAAGGCCTTGACGGTTCCTTCCGCGATCAACTGTTCCAACCGCTTCTGCTTGCGCGCGGCATAAGCGGCTGCCTGCTCTGCGGCGTCGGGCACGCCAAGCGCCTCAAGGGCCGCGCGGGCGCCGCTGAGGCGCGGCTTGCCGGCGACCGCGGCCTGGTACATGGCAGTTGTGAAACGCTCAGAATCTCCGAAGCCGCGCAGTGCTTCACGCCAAGCACGTTCATGCGGAGAGGCAAGCAGAACGCCATCCACGTCAAAAATTGCCGCTTTTAAAGTCTCGCCTTGCACATATCGTGGTGCCAATAGCTCGCGGGTTGTCATGTAGTTGCCTTTGCTCTGCTTTGCCGAATGCGCGGGGAGGCTCTGAAAAAAATCCTCTCGGTTAAGACCCTTACCGATGCTCAAAGCCGATGCATGACAACGGCCGACGGTATCAGCCGCCGCTACGACGTCCGACGGCTTGATCAAACAAACGTGGGGTGCGCACTGTGTTGCGCTGTCATTCAGATATCTTTGCCTGATCGTTGTCGCGCTTATGACTGTCTAGTTTCCGTGCGCTTGCCTGCGCGGCTTGTGAGATTGTGGATGGAAAGTGCCATGGCGGTACGCTGGAGTTGGGCTGCGCCGACCAGCGCGGTCCGCCATCCCGGCTTGGCCGGATGAAAGTAGATCGTTTGAATGCGTTGAGACAGGTTCGGAAACTACTCAGGCACTATGCCGGCGAGGGTAGCCGCCATCGTGCATCATCAGTTCTTCCTGCATGAGCACGACGAAACCTGAGTGCGGCGGCGGATTTACGCGGTGGTTGGGATGGGCGTCGGCTGGAATCGTGCCCCCGGCTATGAACCATCAAGGCAGTGTTGCCCGACGTCTTAGTGCGTTCTATGGCGCCAGACTATCAGCGAACCAATTACCTCGCGATCGCTTCCATGAGCGTCGACATATCTACCTAGTTTGTAGCGTCTGCGGCCCTGCCGTTGGGCGCATGCTAGGGTTCCTCGACCGGGTCCGCAATTCCCCACTACTAGGCGATCTTTGGTCACCACAAACCGATCCCGATTCGGTTGAAATTCAAGATTGAGTAGTTTCAAAGCCAGGCTAGCGGCGTTCTAATGATCCAACGCCACATTGAAAATTAATGCAGCGCTTCCGAACTAACACGTTGCGTCCTCGCGCTGATACAGGCAGCCCCCAGGGAACGAGGACCGCGGTCCCTTCGAACCGGCCGGTACGGAGATCGGCAAGGGCCTCGTTGCCCCGCTCGAGAGGGTAGCTCGTACACAATGCCCACCTCGGGCACTTACCGCAAGAAATCAAACCGTCCTGACGTGTAGGATTGGCGACCCATACCAGTTGTCGCTTGTCCACAGCAGCTCAAACGGGAAGCTCGGGATATCGCTCATATGAACGCCCTGAGCGACTACCAGCGATTGGAACCTTTGACTTCAATAACAGTTCCAACCAAGCACCGTAGAAGGGCCGAACACAATTTAACGCAGTTCTAAAAGTCGAAGCCGGTGACCCGATTGAATTTTCGGAGAATACGATCTTCAGCAGATGCGAACATTTGAGGTGGTGCGTTCCTGCGAGTCTTGCTGGGTCTCAAACTGCTGTTTCATAGGCAGCGTAAGAGCAGTTCATAGGCGTTAGCCTATGTTGCCTCGGAAAGGGATACCGATGCTAGATTTCACCCAAAAGACTGATGAAACTTACGCCGACGGCAAGATATTGCTGAGCGTTGTCGACGGGATAGGCCTCATAACGTTCAACAACCCAGAAAAACGGAATGCTATGTCGCTCGAGATGTGGCAAGGATTGGTCAGTGCTCTTGTTGAATTGCGTGACAATCCCGATGTGCGAGTTGTGATTATGGCGGGGGCTGGCGACAGGGCGTTTGTCTCGGGCGCTGATGTCAGCCAGTTCGAGAAAACCCGCCACAACGCCGAGGCGTCGGAAGAATATTCGAGACGAAGCGCCGGACAGGGCGCGATATTGGCGGAGTACCCGAAACCGACTGTCGCCTGTATCCGGGGTTTCTGCCTTGGCGGCGGGTTACAGGTTGCAATGCTGGCAGATATCCGAATTGCCGGCGACAGCAGTGAGTTCGGCTTTCCCGCCGCCAAACTCGGCCTCGCCTACGGCTATAGCGACCTTAATCGTCTGGTCTCGCTCGTCGGTCCGTCGAGGGCAAAGTTGCTGATGTACACGGGTATGCGGATCGATTCCATCGAGGCGTTAAGGATCGGCCTCATCGATCGTGTCGTGCGTGACGCCGATTTGTGGAATGCCACAATCGAGATCGCCCGCACCGTCTCAGGCAATGCACCGCTGGCAATCCAGGCCGCGAAAATTACCATCACACAGGTGCTGAAAGATCCTGGGATGCGTGATATGGACGCCATCCGGGAAATCGCCGCGGTCTGCATGGACTCGGATGATTTCCGGGAGGGAAGGCAGGCGTTTATGGAAAAACGCAGGCCGCATTTCACGGGACGATAGAATGCGAATTGCGTGAAGCCGCGACACGGCCGCTCAGGAGCTCGTCGCCGGATTGGCCGTACCCTGTAGAGTTCGATCCGTCTTCGCTCCTGGTGAATTGCAAGCGGGCGGCGAGGTCGTAGAATTGCGAAGCACCGACTGATGGCCTGCTGAAATCATGACGTAAGTAAACAGACTGGGCGGCGCGCGGTTGCGCACGGACTTCCTGAAATCAATGATGCTCACTATTCAAGCATCGGCCGACGGCGCGCCAACGGTTCCATCACAATCAGGCGACATTTTTCGGGTCAGGCTGCGGCGTGCGCAGTATATGAATTATTTGAATGATCTTGCCAAATTCGCAATCTCTAACGCCGGGTTCTCCGAAACGTTCACCAGGATTGGCCGCCACGGAGCGTATCAAGTTCGGTTACAGTACTGTAAGTTAGCAGTCGAATTAGAAAGGCTAGAGTGAATGAGCTGCATCGGGGGATTTCATGAATTCTAGAAGCCAGTTTGCAGCTCTTGAAATCATGTGCCGTGAGCGGGCTGCCGTTGCCAAGCGCGAAATGGAATACTGGCTGGCTGAAGCGCAGGAATGGAAGCTAATTAGCGATGCTTCGGACCCATTCACGTGGAAAATCCCTGTCCAGCTCGACTGGTGTCCTGAAACTGAAAACCACTAAAGCCTCAAGCTTGCGATGTTCGAACATCTCGTCCGCAAAGCTAATCTCCTATAGCGCTGGTAGATGAGCTGGAACATAAGGAAGTTGAAGTCGAAAATAAGAACTCCGCGAAAATACGAGACTGTTTCTTATTGCCGCTTCCCTTGGACAATTCGTAAAAGTGGATTTGTGAAAGCTTGACCGGATGGCTTTATCCTCAAGCGAGGCGATTGAATTGAACGGCGGTCATTTGTAACGGAGGCTGGCGGTAGCGCGCGAGCGACTGAAGAGTATCAACGCAGTTGCAGGCATGTCTGCGCCTGCCTGAAGATGCTCCGGTTCACCAATAACCGCGACCACGACCCCAATATCCGCCGCCGCCGAATAACAGGACGAGCACGAGAATAATCAATAGCAAATGCATTGGAGTTCTCCATTGATAGTCTGTTTAATGACCCTGATCTTCGGCCGCCATCTATGCCTTCAACCGGTTTAGTGATCTCGTCGGTTATCTGGACACCAGACTAAGTCCAACACGAGCAAGACCCAAACGTTCCAAATCGTAAGGCTCGCAATGGTGGCGAACTGACCCATCTGGTGCTTCATAGCAAGAACGACAGCGCCGTCTCGCAACGCTCTTCCACTTTTAACGTCAACAGATCGTCGGCGCGTGTCCGCCCGAGGTTTACGGCGGCGATCGGGATGCGCCGCTGTGCTGCTGCTTGGGCAAAACGGAAGCCCGAATAGACCATCAATGACGAACCGACGACAAGCATGGCGTCCACGCGCTCCAGGTGCGCTTGGGCTGCATCGACATGAGCGCGCGGAACACTTTCGCCAAAAAACACGACATCGGGCTTGAGGACGCCACCACAAGAAGCGCACGGCGGCACCGCAAAGCCCGAAAAGTCGGACCGGTCCAGGTCGGCGTCGCCGTCAGGCAGTACCGCGGCCTCGAGTTCGGCCCAGGCCGCGTTCAACCGGATAAGCTCGTCCTGAAAATCGGCCCGCCGGCGTTCAGTTGAGCAGGCCATACAACGAACCAAATCGAGCCGGCCATGGAGGTCGATCACGTCCCTGCTCCCGGCAGCCTGGTGCAGCCTGTCCACGTTCTGCGTCAAGAGAATTTGGCATCCACCGTTTGCTTCGAGCTGTGCTAGCGCACGATGCGCGTCGTTCGGCTCGGCCTGACCGAACCGCCGCCAGCCGACCATACTGCGGGCCCAATAGCGGCGGCGCGTCAGCTCGTCGGCCATGAATGCCTGAAAGCGAACCGGCTGGGTTCGCTTCCAATTACCATCGGTGTCTCGGTAATCCGGAATTCCCGAATTCGTGCTACATCCGGCACCTGTCAGAACGAACAGCCGCTGGTGACTTTGGACGAAGGCTTGGATCTCAGAGTTGGCCATTCTTCAACTATGTAATCGACGTCTAGCCATAGCGCCAGACCGCCGAAATCGCTGGCTACAATCGGCCGGCCGCCGGTCAGCACCAAGCCGCATGATGGCGGGCAGCGCCGCGATATTTGGAATCTCCGCGCCGCCCGCCCTCGGTTATTCCCGATCCTACGGCGTTTCCGGCGAGATGGTGGGCGCATCGGTCGCCCGTTCCAAAGCGAATGCCTCCTTCCCCTTTACGGCCCACAGCGCTCGCGCCAGTTCGCCCTGATCGCTTTGGAGCTTGTCTGCCATCCAGAGCAGCGCGCCGAGGATGATGGCGCGGTCATCGCCGGTCAGGTCCACCACGCGAGCTTTGACGACGAGGCCGCCGAGTTCAATGAGATGCCGCGTGCGCTTGCGGCGCTCGACCTGCCAGGTGCCCATATCATGCCGCGCCCTTGCTGCCAGTAGACGGTTGTGCGCCGCCCGGTTGCGCCCGAGCGCCGCCAGTGTGGCGCTCAGTTGCCTTCGCAGTTCGCCGAGCCCTGCTTTGAAAAAACGCAGCCCCTCGCTTGGCCCATGACTTCCCTTCCGGCCTCTTTTGTCTCAGCCAGCACGATCAATGCGCCCGCCAATTCGTGGGCGTTGAGTGTGTCAGCCCCCGTGGCGATGACGAGTTCGCCGAGCTGCTGTATTTTGCGGCTCTTGAGATCACGCGCCTTCTCCCCAAGTGCCTTCAGTTCCGCATCAAAGTCCCGTGGCTTGCGCATCGTCATCTCCGTCAGTGTTTATGGAGAAATGATAGCCGGGCACTTGGCACAACGCTGTAAGGTCGTAGGGACGGCCTGGGATGCGGTAATCCCTCCCGAGATTTTTTTGAGGGAGGGCGCGCTTATACGTCGTTCCGACGTGCGCTTCGCTGTGCCACTGATCTGATCGCGATGGCGATCTATCATCTTCACGTCAAGGTCATTGGCCGCAAGTCTGGCTCAAGCGCGGTGGCGTCAGCCGCCTACCGCTCGGCCTCACGGCTGCGCGACGAGCGGCTTGATCGAAGCCACGATTTTTCCGCCAAACGCAACGTCGTCCATTCCGAGGTGATGCTGCCGGAAAATGCGCCGGAGGCATGGAGAGACCGTGAGCGGCTCTGGAACGATGTCGAGGCGTTCGAAGTCCGGAAAGATGCACAGCTGGCCCGCGAGGTCGAATTCGCCATCCCCCGCGAGATGACGCAGGCACAGGGCGTTGGGCTCGCCCGCGACTTTGTACAGGCCGAGTTTGTCGATCGGGGCATGATCGCCGATCTCAATGTGCATTGGGACATAGCCGAGGACGGCATGCCCAAACCCCATGCCCATGTCATGCTGACCATGCGCCAAGTCAGCGTGAATGGGGACGAGAACGGCTTTGGCCCGAAGGTGCGGGAGTGGAACCGGACCGAGATGGTGGAGCGCTGGCGCGAACGCTGGGCCGAGCTTGCCAATGAGCGCCTGGCCGAACTCGACATCGACGCGCGGATCGATCATCGCTGCTTGGAAGCCCAGGGCATTGCGCTGGAGCCGCAAAGCCAGATCGGTGCGCCCGCCAAACGTATCGAGGTCCGGGGCATCGAGGGCCAAGGGGCTGAAGCCGACCGCGCCGAGATGCACCGCGAGATCGCACGCGGCAACGGCGCGCGGATCATCGCGAATCCCGATCTGGGGCTGGACGCGATCACGCATCAGCAATCGACCTTCACGCGGCGCGACATGGCGAAGTTCGCGCATCGGCACAGCGATGGCATCGAGCAGTTCAACAAGGTCATGGCCGCGATGCGCAAGGCGCCCGCTCTGGTCGAACTCGGCAAGGATATCAGCGGCGAAGACCGCTTCACCACCCGCGTCATGATCGAGGCGGAACAACGCCTGCATCGCGCCGCCAAACTGATAGCCGAGCGGAAACGCCATGAAGTCAATGAGGCCGACAGGCGGGCGATAGTGGCGCGTGCCGAAGCGCGCGGCCTTGTCCTTTCCGGCGAGCAGGCCGACGCGCTGGCGCATGTCACGGACGGGCGCGATTTGGCCGTCGTGGTCGGCCATGCCGGAACGGGAAAGAGCGCGATGCTGGGCGTGGCGCGGGAGGCCTGGGAGGCGGCGGGCTATGAGGTTCGGGGCGTGGCGCTGTCCGGCATTGCCGCGGAAAACCTCGAAAGCGGATCGGGTATATCTTCCCGCACTATTGCCAGCCTGGAGCATGGCTGGGGACAGGGCCGCGACGGGCTCACGGCCCGCGATGTGCTTGTCATCGACGAGGCCGGCATGGTCGGCACCCGGCAGTTGGAACGCGTGCTGTCCCATGCTGCAGAGGCCGAAGCCAAGGTGGTCCTGGTCGGCGATATCAAGCAGTTGCAAGCAATAGAGGCCGGCGCAGCGTTCCGCTCGATCCATGAGCGTCACGGCGGCGCGGAAATCGGCGAGGTGCGGCGCCAGCGCCAGGACTGGCAGCGGGACGCCACGCGCGATCTGGCGACGGGCAGAACCGGTCATGCGCTGGAAGCCTACCGCTCCAATGGCATGGTGCATGAGGCGCAAACACGCGAGCAGGCACGCGACGATCTGATCGAGCGCTGGGACCACGACCGGCAGTCGTCGCCCGAGCGCAGCCGGATCATCCTCACCCATACCAATGACGAAGTCCGCGCCCTCAACGAGGCAGCACGGATGCGGATGCGGGCCGCCGGTGATCTGGGGCTTGAGGTGGGTGTGACGGTCGAGCGCGGCGAGCGAAACTTCGCAAGCGGGGATCGCGTCATGTTCCTGCAAAACGAGCGAGGCCTCGGCGTCAAGAACGGCACGCTTGGGATTGTTGAGCAGGTCAGCGCACAATCCATGACCGTGCAGACCGACGATGGCCGATCCGTGCGCTTTGACCTCAAGGACTACAACAAGATCGACCATGGCTATGCCGCAACCATCCACAAGGCGCAGGGCATGACCGTGGACCGCGCCCATGTGCTGGCGACCCCTGGCATGGATGCCCATGCGAGCTATGTGGCGCTGTCACGGCATCGCGGCGGCGTGGAGCTGCATTATGGCCGCGACGATTTTGCCAATCCGGACCGGCTCAGGCGAACCCTGTCGCGCGATCGCGCCAAGGACATGGCCTCGGATTACGAGCAGCACGATCCGGCACAAGGCTACGCCGAGCGGCGTGGCATCAACTTCCGCGAGCGCGTGGCCGAGATCGTGCGCAAGATTGTGCCGGAAAAGGTACGCGACATGTTCGACGGCCTTCGCTCTCCTCTAGATGCGCCCAGACCAAATAGCGGACGGAAGCCGGAGTGGGAAACGCCGGAAAGGGAACTCAGCGGTACGGCTGCCGAGCGGCGCAAAACTGAAGCGCCCGAAAGGAAGCTGGCGGCGGAAGAGGCGGAAAAGGAACTGCGCCGGTTGCGAACCCGGGCGCTCGTGCGCCATGCCCGCGCCGTGGATGTGATCTTCGATATGCAGGAGCTGGGCTTCGATGCAACTCCCGAGCAGGTGAAGGAATTGCAGCAGGCCCGTAAGGTCTTCGAGAAGGTACGCCCCTTTGGCTCGCACGATGCCGAAGCCGCCTACAAGAAGAACCCGGATCTTGTCCGCGAGGCGGCTGACGGACGGCTCAACCGCGCCATCCGCGCGCTCCAGCTTGAGACCGAACTGCGCATCAATCCGGGCCGTCGCGCCGACCGCTTCGTGGACGACTGGCAGAAGCTCGACCAGGCCAGTCTGCGCCGGTATCAGGCGGGCGACATCTCCGGCTACAGGTCCGCACGCTCGGCGATGGGTGACATGGCGAGAAGCCTCGAACGCGATCCGCAACTGGAATCCATCCTCGAGAACCGCAAGCGAGAGCTTGGCATCGCATTCGAATCAGGCCGCCGGCTTGGCCTTGAACTCGCCTTCTCCCTCGGCATCAACCTCGGTAGACGCCGGGGCCTCGAAATTTGATCCATCCTGTTTTCCGCCGTCTCTACCCCACAGTGCGGCGACGCGAAAAACTCTCTTGCGCGCCTGCAACGCCCGTCCTGTCTGGTCTCAGAAGTCGTCAGAAACAGCCAGCAGGAGGCAGCGCAGCCATGCGCGAACCAGATCGTATCATCCGCCTGAAAACCGTCCTTTCCCGGACCGGGCTGTCCCGATCCACGATCTACCGCAAGATCGCCGAGGGCACGTTCCCGGCTCAGCTCAAAATCAGCGCCAACGGGACTGGCTGGCATGAATCCGATATCGACCGATGGATCGCCGATCCAATCGGATGGCGTCCGAAACATCAGTGCGATGAGGTCTGACGTAGCGCGTATCGCTAAGGAGCACCGCTCCTCGCGCCGCAAGTAGCCGGCCGGACGGCCACCGCTCCGGTTAGAGCTGGGTCAAATCTTGGACCGGGCGACGGACATGCCTAGCGCGCGATATTCTATCCATTTCTTCGACGCCGTTTATTCGGCTCTTCACTTCGCGGAAAGAACGGCTTTCATCGACTGGTGCGGGTCGTTCGGTGCGGTTTTAAAGACCGCTGAGAAGCGCAGCGGGGATGACGAAACGAGTGGAACAGCTCCCGCTCACCGTTGAGCGGCTCGAAAGAACGCTTGTGCTGCTCGCCTACTTTGTTGAGCTTGATGGCGACGTACACCTGCCGATGTACGAAAAGTTCGAGGCCGAACTCGGCGAATTGAAAACGAAAGAAGCCATCAAAAATCGGGCGCGGAAGCGCTTGGAATCCTACCTCAACGAGGGCGGTGGCTTGAAAGCAATTCGCTGAAGATATTTTAGCTTCAACTCAAGCGAGGGCCCCTTGCCATATTTCGGTTTGTAGGTGTCATGACCCATCAGACTATCGATCAAGCTATCTTGGGCTTCGGCTGCGATGAGTCGATCCTTGAAGCTGTGCCTGAGCGAATAGACGGTGTGCTCTTCTGTCGGACGCAATCCGTTTTCCAGCAGAAACTTGTTGGCCGTCGCGGAGAATGTGGATGAATTGTCACGATATCGGGGGAACCCTTCCGGCTTCGCTTTTAGGGCCGCCAGCGCCGCGCCGACGAGAGGAATTTCCCGTAAACTGTCGTCCGTCTTTAGCCGCCGACCATCAGGAAGCACGCTGACGTATGGAATCTTAGCGCTGAGGTGGATCGTCGTCCTGTTGAGGTTCACTATCTCGGAGGGCCGAAGTCCCGTGTCCGCAATAACATAGATGATAAAGCGCGCGTCCTCATTCAACCCATCCAGGGCGCCGTCAGCCAAAAGGCGATTCTGGATGAATTTGTTCTCGTAAGGGGTCGGCTCCTTATCGACTTCACCCTTAAGGCGCAGGCCTCTGAACAGATCGGGCAGGCCCAAGCGGCGCAGAATATTCAATTCCTTGATCATGCCGCTCAGCTGGCCAATCTCCCGATTGGCACTCTTTGCAGCTATCCCTTCTTGCACAACGCGATCCCGCCAAAAATTGCGGAAATCGATTGCATCATCGATTGTGAGCTCTGTGATGAACTTGTCGCTGACAACACCTACGAAACTCTTGACCACTCGCTTTCGGGCATTGCGCCATATCCTGAGTTGATCCGGCGAGAGATCTAAAACCTGATCCTTAGTCTCCGCCTCGTACTCTTCGAAGATCTTCGATATTTTAAAGACCGGCTTCTTTTTCAAGCCGAGAACTGCCTCTCTGGCGCCCGCGTCATTGACGAGGTCCTTGGCCACTAGAGCTTCAAGACGCTGCAGCCGCTCGGCAGCCGGTCCGGCGACGAGCTGCGTATTCTCGATGTAGTCGAAGCCGAGTTGGCGCGCTCGCCTTCTCGCTTCATTGTAACTGTCCACACCCTCTTTTGAGTCACTGTCCGCGAGCACTCGCCAGTTTTGCTCGAGGCTGCTGTTGAACTTTTCAGCGACGCGTGACGCACGAACTGCTGCGCGGTCTGAAGCGATCCGAATCTTGGTTGAGTGCTTCACAACACCGCGGCGATCGAGATGCGCAAACTCGGTTGGGACTCGACGTGCGAAGTGCCAAGTGCCGTTTCGTCTCGTCAAAAAATCGGGCATGAGCGCGAACGTGTTGAACGTTTTGTTGGACGAAATGTTGGACGTTATTTCTGTCAAGAATACGGATTCTGTCCGAAATTTCAATAAGTAGCGGAGATCTCTTGGGAAAGAAATTGGGGGATGGAGCGGGTGAAGGGAATCGAACCCTCGTATTCAGCTTGGAAGGCTGCTGCTCTACCATTGAGCTACACCCGCGATAGGACGATCCCCTAACACGCGCCGCGCCGGGCCTCAACTCCCCTCCGCAGGGGACAAATCCCGCCTCCCTTAACAGGTGCCAATTGCAAGCCTATAATGCGGTTTCCATCAACTAATGAAAGGAGGTGATCCAGTGTCTTATACCAAGCGCTGTCACCTCGCTGGGGTCGCCCGCTAAGCACCTGCTTGGCATCAGGGCGCTCCTAGTGCGGCCTGGACCAGCGAGTTTCAAGAACGGGGCGCGACGGATCACTTCCGCCGCGCCCTTTTCTGAATCTGAATGGAAACTTCACGCAACGAAGGACGTTCGATGGAAGCCGGTACTGGAAAAATCGTCCGCATGGGCAGTCTTGAACTGCGCTTTTTCGTCGATGAGACGAACTCGGACAATCTGGTGATGTTCGAGTTCATCGTGCCTCCGAACGCCCGGGTGCCGGCACGGCATTTTCATAAAGATGTCGACGAAGCGATCTACGCGCTCGAGGGCGTGACCACGACCACGCTGGGCGAACAAAAACATGAACTATCTGCCGGACAAACGCTGCTGGTGCCCCGCGGCGTTGTTCACATCCACGAAAACCTGTCTGATAAAACGGCGCGGTCGCTGATCGTGCTGTCGCCCGGAACGATCGGGCGGCGCTATTTCGAAGAGATGGCGGTTGAGATCAACGGACCCGGCAAGCCGGACCCGGCGAAGATCAAGGAAATCATGCTCCGGCACGGCATCGTTCCGGCCTGACATCGCGATCGCGGTGGACGACGCCGCGGCCGAATCCGTTCATTTGACGAGCGGGCATTCATGCATCGAGCACGAGTTTGAGATTGGAAAGGATCTGGCGGGTTTGGGCTGCCGCATCCGCTCCGCCGACGAGCCTGCCTTCGCCATCATGGGCTGTCAGCCCGGAGACGAACAGGACGTCTCCGAAGCGCACCGCGTCCGTATAATGGCTGAGAGGCGCGGCAAGTCCTTAGACCTTGAACTCCTGGCGCTTGGTGCGATTGGAACCGGACATGACCTTCTCCCCGCTCTGCAAGTTGCAAAACTCGTTCTAGCGGCGAACTCTCTAGCCACTGTCGCGCAGCACCAGTTCGAAGCCAAGGTCGATGCGCCGCTCGCCGCCGCGCTCCAGCGTCAGCGTGGCTGCCCTGCGGCCAATGCTGTGTCCGTGCACACTGATGGTGCTGAGACTAGGCGAGATCAGCTGGCCCATTTCGAGATTGCCCAGGCCGATGACCGCGACCGGCTGTTCCGATGCGGGTCCGGGACGCAAGAGACCGGCCTTGCGCAGCCCCGCCATGAAGCCGATGGCATACGCGTCATTGGCGGCAAAGATGGCATCGACTCCCGGCAGATGCGCGTTCGCCGCCACGCTTCCAGGGGCGTTGCGATCGAGGATCAGCCGGCGAGGTTCGGCCAGTCCCTGTGTCAGCGCTTCTTCCCGGAAACCGAGCCAGCGACGGGCGCCACGCGGATCGTCGCCGCCGATGAAAGCGAGATGTTGTCGCCCTTGCGCGATCAGGTGCTTTGCGACCGCGACGCCCACCTTGAAATTGTCGAAGCCTGCGACCGCATCGATCGGCAATGCCGGCAAGTCCCAGGTCTCGACAACAGGAATTCGTGCGTTGCTGAGCAGCCGCGCGCCTTCTTCCGTCGCGGGCGATCCCACCATGATGATTGCTTCCGGCCGCCGCGACAGCAGCGCCGCCAGCATGCGGTCCTCGCGTTCGTCATCGTAACGCGACTGCGCGAGGATGACCGAAAAGCCCGCAGGCTCGAGCGTGTCCGACAACCCCTGAACCGTGTCGGCAAAGATCGAATTGGCGATGGTCGGCACCAGCACGCCGACCGAATTGGTCCGGGCGCTCGCGAGCGAGCCGGCAACGAGATTTGGGACGTAACCCAGTTCCCGCATCGCGCGTTCGACCCGTGCACGTGTCTGTGGCGCAACTTGCCCGGGGAGTCGCACCACCCGGCTCACGGTGATCGAGGAGACGCCCGCGAGCCTGGCGACAGCCGAAAGCGTCGGAGGAACTTCGGGGCTTTCCTGGATATCAGGTGGGGATTCTCGGTTCATGGCCGTAAATGCACGAATTTGGCTTGCCCAGCTATAATGACAGCGCTACCATTTCACTATGTTAGCGCTAACATAGCTAGAAATGACGGAGGAGGACAGATGATTCCTGAGAGCATGGTGCAGGCCTATGAGCGGGACGGCGTGATTATGGTGCCGGAAGTGCTCGATACCGACACGCTTCAAAGGGTGCGCAATGTGATCGCCGAACTGGTGGCTGGCGCCGCTGATGTGACCGAGCACACCGATGTGTATGACCTCGAGCCCGGGCATACCCCGGAAACTCCTCGTGTCCGCCGCATCAAGACCCCGCACAGGGTTCATCCGATCTTCGACGAGATCGTGCGCAGCGAGGCGGTGGTCGAGATCCTCACGCAGCTCCTGGGTCCCGGCTTGCGTCTTCACGGCTCCAAGCTGAACATGAAGTCTGCACAATATGGCTCGCCGGTCGAATGGCACCAGGACTGGGCGTTCTACCCGCACACCAATGACGACATCCTCGCGATTGGCGTCCTGCTGGACGACTGCGACCTCGAGAACGGCCCAATGCTGGTCACGCCCGGCACGCATATCGGAAACGAGATGTGGAATCACCACGGTGAAGACGGTTGCTTCGCCGGCTTGATCGATCCCGATCAGATTCAGGACGAGATCAAGCGTGCCGTGCCCTGCATGGGCAAGGCCGGCAGCATGTCCTTTCATCACGTGCGCGCCCTGCACGGCTCGGCCATGAACACTTCCAACCGCCCGCGCAATCTCCTGCTGTACGAAGTCGCCGCCAGCGACGCCTGGCCTTTGGCGGGCGTCAGGGATTTCGAGGAGTTCGACAGCCGGCTGCTGACGGGGCCGTCGGTGATTGCGCCGCGGCTGACGGACGTGCCGGTGCGCATGCCCCTGCCGCCGCCGAAACGTCAGGGTTCGATCTACGAGACGCAATCGGCGTCCAAGAAAAGCTACTTCACGCGCGCAGCGTAGTGACATCGACATCGCCCGTGGCCCTAAAGCCGCGGGCGATGCGCTTCAAGAACCAAAATCAAACAAAAGATACGGGGAAACGCATGACCAAGATGGGAGCCGATGGCGCCGGCAGCTCGCGCTTACGTGTCGTACTGGCCGCAAGTATCGGCTCAGCGCTGGAATGGTACGACTTCTTCCTCTACGGCACCGCCGCGGCGCTGGTGTTCGGCGAACTGTTCTTCCCGAAGAGCGACCCGGTCGTAGGCACCCTCCTCTCCTTCCTGACCTTTGGCGTCGGTTTCGTCTTCCGACCGTTGGGCGGCATCATCTTCGGTATCCTTGGCGATCGCTATGGCCGCAAGCCCGTATTGGTCGCAACGCTGCTAATGATCGGTCTCGGCACCACTGCGATCGGATTCTTGCCGACCTATTCTCAAATCGGCGTTTGGGCCCCCATCCTCCTGGTCGCGATGCGGATCGTACAGGGGCTTGGCGCCGGCGCCGAATATGGCGGCGCGGTGATCTATCTGGTCGAGAACGCGCCCGCGAACCATCGCGGCTTCTGGGGCGGCTTTGCGCCGCTCGGCGTTTCCGTCGGCAATCTGCTGGCGGCCGGAGCGTTTGCTTTGGTGTCGATGCTGCCGCACGACGCGATGATGAGCTGGGGATGGCGCCTGCCGTTCCTTGCGAGCTTCGTCCTGATCCTTGTCGGGCTCTATGTCCGCTTGCGGATCACCGAAACACCGGTTTTCGCGGCAGCGGTCCTGGCCCGCGGCATGGTCGAGAAGAACCCGGCGATGGAAGCGATGCGCCACCATCCGCGCAACTTCCTGGTCGTTCTCGGCGCCCGAATGGCGGAGAACGGGTTGGGTTACTTCTTTCCCGTGTTCGGGCTCAGCTATGTCATCAAGACGCTGGGCGTTCCGAATTCAGAAGCGCTCAGCGCCTTGATGCTTGCCTTCGTCATCGAGCTTTTCGCTATCCTTGGCTTTGCGGCCTTGTCCGATCGGGTCGGCCGGCGGCCGGTATACCTGTTCGGCGCGCTGGCCGGCGTTGCGCTCGCCTTCCCCTTCTTCTGGATGGTCGGCACCAAGCAATGGATTTGGATCGCGCTCGCTTTCATTCTGGCGAGAGCCGTGGTGACGGCGGCGATGTTCGGCCCGCAGGCCGCCTACTTCGCCGAACTGTTCCCGCCACAACGGCGCTTTGCGGGTTTCGCATTCGCCCGCGAATTGGGCTCGTTGCTCTCGGGCGGGCCTGCGCCTTTCGTGGCCACCGCCCTGGTCGCCGCCTATGGCAGTTGGTGGCCGGTGGCCTGCTATGCGATCTTCCTGTCGCTCTGCACGGTCATCGCGATCTGGTTTGGCCCGGAGACTTACAAGGAGGACATCGCCGCGGTCGTGCCCGATCCTCGCGAAGAACTTTCCTCGGCGATACCCCAACGGGCCTGAAGGCATGGCGCAACAGCTTCGCGTCCTGCAATCGCTGTGGGCGATGGAGCGGCGGCTAAAGGATGAACCGGAGTGGCCGCTTCAAACCCAGCTCGCGATGATCCGCGACGCCGGGTTTGACGGCGCTGGCGTGCGTTTCATCGACCCTGATTTCGCGGGCGAAGCGACCCGTTTCCTGCGGGCTCACGGCATGATCTGGCAGGCGCAGTGCTATCCCAAATCGGTCGATGACTTGAAGCCCGTGCTCGAACTGGTGGCCAAGCTCGGCGCCGACCACGTCAACCTGCAACCGGATGTCCGCCCCTACCACCTCGCCGACTGCATTCCCCTGCTTGAGGGATGGCGGCGCCTTGGCGAACAGGCGAAAGTCGCGGTGAATATCGAAACCCACCGCGACCGCATGACCACCGACATGCTGTTCACCTTGCGGCTGCTCGACTGTTTTCCCGAACTGCGTTTGACCGGCGATCTCTCGCATTATCTGGTCGGCCGGGAGTTCGCGTGGCCGGTCGACGATACCAATCACGCCATGATCCATCGAATTTTGGATCATAGCTGGGCCCTGCACGGCCGCATTGCCAGCCGCGAACAGGTGCAGGTATCGCTCGGGTTTCCGCAACATCAGGGATGGGTCGGCCTTTTTATGGATTGGTGGGAATACGGCATGCGCTCGTGGAAAAACCGCGCCGGTCCTGACGCGACGCTGACGTTTCTCTGCGAACTCGGACCGCCGCCCTATGCGATCACCGGGGCCGATGGACGGGAATTGTCCGACCGCTGGCTGGACGCGCTCGCCATGAAGGACATGGTCCGCGCCCTGTGGGACAGGATCTCCTGAGGCGATCACGAGTAGCGCCCCTCGGGTCTGCGATGCCTCTTGATGGTGGCAAATCGGCGCAGGCATCATTAAATTGCCCCGTATGAAAAAGATCGGCTTCCTTTCGTTCGGACACTGGACTCCCTCGCCGCAATCGCAGACGCGCTCGGCCGCAGATACGCTTTTGCAATCCATCGACCTTGCCGTTGCTGCCGAAGAATTGGGCGCGGACGGCGCCTATTTCCGCGTCCATCACTTCGCGCGCCAGCTCGCTTCCCCCTTCCCGTTGCTGGCCGCGGTCGGCGCCAAGACCAGCCGGATCGAGATAGGCACCGCCGTCATCGACATGCGCTACGAAAACCCGCTCTACATGATCGAGGACGCAGGCTCCGCCGATCTGATCTCCCGCGGGCGTCTGCAACTTGGCATCAGCCGGGGCTCGCCCGAGCAGGTGATCGATGGCTGGCGGTATTTCGGTTATCAGCCGGCCGAGGACCAGGACGATGCCGCCATGGGGCGGCGGCATGCGGAGGTGTTTCTCGATCTCTTGCGCGGGCAAGGTTTTGCGCAGCCCAATCCGCGTCCGATGTTTCCCAATCCGCCCGGCCTCTTGCGCCTCGAACCGATTTCAGAAGGCTTGCGCGAGCGCATCTGGTGGGGCGCCGGTTCCAATGCGACGGCGGTGTGGGCCGCGAAAATCGGCATGAACTTGCAGAGCTCGACGCTCAAGAACGACGAGACCGGCGAGCCGTTTCACGTGCAGCAGGCGAAGCAAATCCGCGCCTACCGCGCCGCCTGGAAAGAAGCCGGCCATCCGCGCGAGCCGCGAGTCTCGGTCAGCCGCAGCATTTTCGCGCTGGTGGACGATCGCGACCGCGCCTACTTCGGCGGTGGACAGGACGACGACCACGTCGGGTTCATCGATGCGAAAACGCGAGCGATCTTCGGCCGCAGCTATGCCGCCGAACCGCCCGCGCTGATCGAACAGCTCAAGCAGGACGAAGCGATCGCGGAAGCCGATACGCTGTTACTCACCGTCCCCAACCAGCTCGGCGTCGACTACAACGCGCATGTGATCGAGGCGATCCTGACCCACATCGCGCCGGCGCTCGGCTGGCGTTGACGATCAGATCGCGCCAGCTTTCAGATCGCGCCAGCCTTGCCCGATGCCTTGTCGGCGAGCGCCACCGTTTCGAAATACTGGATTTTGGGATCGTTGCCGTAGCGCGCGCGGATGCCGTCCCGCCAGGGACCCGTGTAGAAAGCCTCGGCATCGGCCTGGGTTTCCCACATATAAACGCCGCCGGCGACGCCGCCATCCTTGTGACAGATGAACTGCTTGCGGACGAAACCCTTGGCCTTCAAAAAGTCGGGCGCGATCTTCGTGAAATGCTCACGGCATTCCTCAAGTCCGATCGTCTTCGGCAAATCGTAGAGAACAACGGCGGTAATCATTGGAGATCCTCCTTTTTCCTTCGTTTCAAGACGTCAGGCGGCGGCAATACCGAGATAGGCCTGACGTACATCTGGATTGACGGCGAGATCGATGGTCGGCCCCGACAAGACGATACGGCCGGTATCGAGCACGAAGCCAGTCGTCGCAAGCCGCAGCGCGGTCGCCACATCCTGCTCCACCAGCAGGATGGAAAGGCCGGCCTGGTTGATTTCGACCAGTGCCTTGCCTAATTCGCCGACCAGTTTGGGCGACAGACCCAGCGACAATTCATCGATCATCAACAATAGCGGATTGGCCATGATGCCGCGGCCGACGGCGCACATTTGTTGTTCGCCGCCCGACAGGGTCGAGGCATCCTGGTTCAGACGTTCAGCCAACCGCGGAAAGGTCTTCAGCACGAAATCGAGATCTTTGTTGACGACGGCGCGCCCGTCGTTGCGCATGTAAGCACCCATCAGGAGGTTTTCACGCACCGTCATGCCCGCAAACAGACGCCTGCCCTCGGGGACATGGGCAATGCCGCGACGCACGATCTCCTGGGCCGATAATCCGAGCAGGCTCTGGCCGGCGAACGTAATATCGCCCGCGACTGCCTTCGCCATGCCCGACAGCGTTCGTAGCAGCGTGGTCTTGCCGGCGCCGTTCGAGCCGATCAGGCAGACGATCTCGCCGGCCTTCACCGTGATATCCACATCGTGCAGCACCTGGACATCGCCATAGCCTGCCGAGACGCCGGACGTTTTCAAAAGATCGGTCGTCATGCAACCGCTCCTGTGTGGCCGACATAGTCAGCCCCGAGATAGGCCTCGACCACCTGGGGATCTCGTATCACATCGGCCGGCAGCCCGTTTGCGATCAGCGCGCCCTGATGCAGCACGATAATCCGGGACGAAGCGCGCATCACCACCTTCATCAGGTGCTCGATGAGGAGAATGGTAATGCCGCGTGCGGCAATCGCCTTGATCAAATCCAGCGCACCGTCGATTTCCGTGGCGTTCAGTCCAGCGTTGACTTCGTCAAGCATCAGCAGACGAGGGTTGGTGGCGAGCCCCTTTGCCAATTCCAGCCGTTTCCGCCCAGGCAGCGTCAATTGCGCGGCCGGTAGCGATGAAACCGCGGAAAGACCGACGAATTCCAGACACTCGGCGGCCCGGTCCTTTGCTGCGGACACGCTATTGGCCTTTCCGGCAAACATCGCACCCGCCGCGACGTTCTCAAGCACCGTCATGCGCGGAAATGGCTGAACGATCTGGAACGTGCGCCCGATTCCGCGCCTTGCGATCTGATAGGCCGGAAGCCGCTGAATCGGCGCACCCTGAAAAAATATCTCGCCGGAATCGGCCTGCTGCATACCGGTGATGACATTGACGAGCGTCGTCTTGCCGGCGCCATTGGGCCCGATCAATCCGATGATCTCGCCAGGCATCAGGGCGAACGAGACGTTGTTCAAGGCCACCAGGCCGCCGAAACGCTTGGTTACACCATTAAGCTGCATCAACGGCGTTCGAGAATCCGCTTCTACCGCGACCGCGCTCATGATGGGGCCACCGGCGGCACGACCTTGTTGATGCGGCCCAGACGGCCAGCGATACGAAACTTTTCAATTCCTCGTGTGACGCTGCGCAGGCCTCCCGGCATGAAGATCAGCAACGCCACGATGATGATGCCGAGAATTCCGGCGTGAAAGTTGAGAACGTTGCGCCATACAAACTCTTCCAGCACCAGAAAGACGATGGCGCCGGCAACGGGGCCAAAGATGGTCCCCACCCCGCCGATGAAGGCCATCACGATTGGCTTGACCGAAAGCAGATCGTCGAAAGCATCCGTCGGATCGATATAGCCGATCCAGGTAGCGTAGATCGCGCCGACCAGGCCAGCCGTACCGGCGGACGCCGCAAAGGCCACGATCTTGGTCGCAAGCGTATTGACACCGAGCACGATGGCGGCGTCTTCGTTTTGTTCGACGCAACGCATGGCCCAGCCCCATCGGCTGCGCCATATCAAGCCGGCAACACCGACCGCAATCCCCGCGGCCGCCAGCATGCTCGCATAATAAAGCCGGGCCTGCGCGTCGACATTGACATTGCCGGTGGTTGGCAGATTGAGGCCCATGCCGCCCCCGGTCAGGCCCGTCGCCGCATTGGTGACCTCCCGCAGCACCGCCGCTAAAACCAGGCTTGCGACCGCAAAATAATGCCCGCGCAGGCGAAGGATCGCAGGGCCTACCATCAGCGAGAACACCGTGGCGGCGGCCGCTCCCAAAAGCCAGGACAACGGCAGGGAAAAAGCGCCGCTTGATCGCAGAATGCCCGACGCATACGCGCCGATCCCGAAAAAGGCCGCCGTGGCAAACGACGGATAGCCGGTGAAGCCGCCGACGATGTTCCAGGACGACGCCAGCGTGACGTACATGAAGCCGATAGTCGTCAGACGCAGCAGATAGTTCGTGGCGGCAAACGGCAGCGCGACGATCACAAGCGCAAGCAAGCCGAGACTGATAATCACGACCGGGGATCGCTTCATACGAACCCCCGTTTGCCCATGATGCCATTGGGTCGAACGATCAAAAACAGGATCAGCACGGTGAACGACAGCGTCAGCGAATGCTCGGGACCGAAGAACAATGCGCCAAAACTTTCGAGTATTCCGAGCACGAGCCCGCCGACCAGTGCGCCCGACACACTGCCAAGGCCGCCAAGCACGCAGATGACGAAGGCCTTGCCGAGATAGGCGGTCCCTGCAAGCGGCGAGATCGGAAAGATCGGACTGAGCAAGGCGCCGGCTGCGCCCGCCAGCGCCGCGCCGAGCGCAAACGTCACGGCAAACACCTTCTCCGTATTGACGCCCATCAAGGTGGCGGCATAGCGGTCCATCCTCACCGCAACGATCGCACGGCCGACCGCTGTCCGCCGCAACAGCAGATAGAGCAGTCCAACGAAGAGCAGCGCAAACAGCATGCTCGCCAGACGATCGACCGGCACGATCAGGTCAAGCGAAGGGAAAGTATCCGAAAGATCGATGATGCCGAGCGGCGGCTTCAGGCTTACTTTGCGGTAATTGGCCTGGAAGGCGACCAGCATGAGGTTGTCGAGCAGCAGCGTCAGTCCGAACGTCGCCGTCATGGTGACCAGCACCGGAGCTTCAATCACCTTGTTGATGACGATGAGTTGCACCGCGTAGCCGAGCATGAACAAGAGCAGCGCGGCGATCGGCGCAAACAGATAAGGATGTACGCCAAGCCCGGTATAGGCGAAGAAGGCGAGATAAGCGCCAAGCACGATAAACGATCCGTGCAGGATGTTGATGACGTTCAGGACGCCCCACACCAGCGAAAAACCGACGGCGATGCACGCGTAAAGCCCGCCGAGCAGGATGCCGTTGATGAGGATCTGGACGTACAGCAAGTTGGGCTATTCCGGTCAGCGGACACCGAGCTGTAGTTCACCACCTTTGATCACGTCGGGATAGATCACGACCGGCTTTCCTTTCTGGATTTGGAACACCGGCGGCACGTAGGAAACGGCCTGGCCCACGCTGTTGAACGACAGCGGGCCGAAGAAGGTGTCGAACCCGCCATTGGCGAGGGTCTCGCGAACCTTGCCGCGATCGACGGAACCCGCCCTTTCGATCGCCATTTGCAGCACGACGCCAACCGAACTTCCTGTCGCATTCGTGAAATCGGGCAGCGTGTTGAATTTCTTCTGGAACATTTCGGTGTATTTGACGGCGCTTCCGAACACGTCCTTGCTCACGTAGCGCACGGCCGGATGCCACCAGGTCGCGCTGGTGACATTTTCGGCCAACGGACCGGTGGAGTCGATAAACTCCTGATACGCGGGCGCATTGATCATGGTGACGATCTGCGCCTTGATGCCGAGATCGGCCATCTGCTTGCGGATCAGGATCATGTCGTTGATGTAGCCGGTGGCAATGATCCAGTCCGGCTTCGCGGCCTTGATCTCCGTCAGCGCGGAGGCGTGATCCAGCGTGTTGATGGCATATTTCTCGAAATACACGACGTCGAGACCGCGCTTCTTCGAAGATTTCTCGAACTCCTGACCGAGCGCCAGCGGAAACAGATCGTTCCGGGCCAGGATCGCCACGCGCTTCACGTTCGGCGCCTTCGCCTTGACGATCTCCGCCATCGGCTCGCTCAGCGTGTCGTTGGCGGTAAAGGTCCCGAACAGGTTCTTGTAGCCCTGGTCGTAGACCTCGGCTGACGAGGCCGTCGGCGCCAGCATGGGAATGCCGTAGCGTTCCGACACCGTGCTCGCCGCTTTGGACGCGCCCGATCCGAACGGTGCGAACATGAAATCGACCTTGTCGTCCGTCGCGAGTTTCTCGGCGAGCTGGACCGCCTTGGGGGTCGCCGACTGATAATCGTAATAGACGATTTCGACCGGCCGCTTGATCGCGCCGACAGCAATCCCACCCGCGGCGTTCACGGTGTCTTTCCAGAGCTCATAGCCCTGTTGAAGCTTCACCCCTTCGGGCGAAAGCGCCCCCGTCAGCGGCAGCGGTGCGCCGATACGGATCGGAGCCTCGCCGGCAAAAGAGACAGCCGGAATCCCCCATGCCGCCAGCATCGCCACCGTCAAACCTGCGAGACGGCATCGGCTCACGATGACACTCCAAGGCACATTGCCAAGACCCATGACCCGCTCCTGTTTGATCCGCCGATGTCCATCCAGAGAGGCAAGGCCTATGCCAAATCATATATGATACCATCACCCCATTCGGGGCACGGCAGGCAGCCATCTGGCTCGGATGTGCCGCCGGGCTCACCCGATCGGCAAAAAGAATAGGCAAAATCGGCAGAAATGACCAAGAGTTGAGCTTGTTCGAAATTCTGCGCGCAGGAGAGAATTCATGCTAGCAATCGGGCTTCCGACGACAACTGCGACGTTTCATATATGATTTTGCGATGAGCCTCGCTTCCATTGCCACCGCGCTCCGCGGCAACCGGCCCTCAAGTCCCGAAGTGATCGCGGATGTGATCCGAACATTGATCCTGCGCGGGCATGTCGAAGGCGGCCAACCGTTGCGGCAGGATACAATTGCGCGATGGTTTGGCGTCAGTCACATCCCGGTCCGGGAATCCCTTCGGCAACTGACCGCCGAAGGCCTGGTTCAACTGCACGATAGACGCGGCGCAACGGTTGCGCCCCTGCGTCCCGATGAGGCGCAAGAAATCCTCGAAATTCGCCTGACGCTGGAAATCAAGGCGGTATCGCTGGCGATGCCGCACTGGACCGAGGCGACCTTCGACGATCTTGAAAAACTGCTCCTCGAGGCCGAGGCTTGCGACTCGATCGACCGCTGGAGCGACATCAACCGCCATTTCCACGAAAAACTCTATCAGGCTTGCGCCAGGCCACGGCTTTTGAATCTCATCGCCAGCCTCAATGCCAATGTCGAACGCTACATCCGTCTGCTCGTCAGCAGGTCGGGCTACCGCCTACAGGCGCAACAGGAGCATCGCGCGATCCTTGCGAGCGCCAGGGTGCGGAACGCGGCCTCTCTGGCCGCGCTCGTCGAGCATCATGCGATCGAGACGGCGGTGCAATTGCGGCAGTTCCTTTTGCTTTACCAGCAGGATGAAATTCGAGGCGACAGGAAAAAATCACTGCGCCGCGCAGTTGGATCTGACTGATGGTGGGGAAGGAAGGACTCGAACCTTCGAAGCCATGAGGCGGCTGATTTACAGTCAGCTCCCTTTGCCACTCGGGACACTTCCCCGCTTCAAACCTCGTCGCAAGCTTGCCCGCCGAAGATAGCGGAAATCAGCCTGTCGATGACGCTGAAAACCGGAAGGCCTAAAAAGGCACCGGCCGGGCGCGTTTATGGGCGAAGGGCCATGGCAAAGTCAACCAATGTGGATAGCGAAAATGCCAACATTTTCAGAGCCTCAGTAAAATTGCCGCCCAAATTGCGTTAGGCCGGAACCCGTGAGACAAGGTTTCCATGCGCGACCGCGACCGAAAGCCGAAATTCCACCGTTCCGAGGCAGCCGGCAAACGAGCCGACAAGCGTCCTGGGCCGCGCCGTGACGCGGGCGGCAGGCCGCCCTGGCGCGGACGCGAGGGAGCGGCCGACGACACCGTGATCCTCTATGGCTGGCACACGGTCACGGCGGCGCTTGCCAATCCGAGGCGGCACATTCGCAAGCTGCTCCTGACCGAAAACGCTGCCCGCCGCCTCGCCGATGACAAAATCGAGACCCGCGTGGAGCCCGAGATCGTACGGCCGAGCCTGATCGACCAGCGGCTCGGGCCCGACGCCGTGCATCAGGGACTTTTGGCGGAAGCCGATCCCCTCGACTCGCCCGACATCGATACGCTGGCCGAGGAAGGCATCGTGCTCGTGCTCGACCAGATCACCGACCCGCACAATGTCGGCGCGATCATGCGTTCGGCGGCGGCATTTGCCGTCAAGGCGATCGTCACCACCGCCCGCCACAGCCCGGAGGCGACCGGCGTGCTGGCGAAATCCGCCTCCGGCGCTCTCGAACTGGTGCCGCTGGTGACGGTGCAGAACCTCGCGCGTGCGCTCACCGAGATGAACGAACGCGGCTTCATGACCGTCGGGCTCGACAGCCAGGGTCAGGAAAATCTCGGCGCGGTCGCGTTACGCCAACCGCTTGCGCTGGTGCTCGGCGCCGAAGGCAAGGGTTTGCGGCAATTGACCCGCGATACCTGCGCCGTGGTGGCGCGGCTCGATATGCCCGGCGAGATCAAGAGCCTGAACGTGTCGAACGCGGCCGTGCTCGCGCTCTATATCGGCGCCAACCGGCTCGGCCTGATGTGACCCTCTGAAACGAAAAAACGCCGGCTCGCAAGGTCGCGAAGCCGGCGCCAATATCGTTCACCCGCGATCCGCCCCCGACGGGTCCGGGATCAGCGATCAGTAGTAGCTGTGCAGCACGTGCGGGCGATAGTGGTAGCCGTAGCGATACGGCGCGTAGTGATGCCAGTGGCGAAAATGCCGATGGGCATACCAGCGACTCTCATAGCTATAGTGATGCCGCCAATGATGATGGGGCCGCCAGCCATAGACCCCCTCTTCGCTATAGTACCGGCGCGGCGCGAAGTCGCCGGGACCGCTATAGGTCGGGCCCTGATCGACGTAGTAGTATTGCGGCAACGCGGCAGTCGGTGCCGAGTGATATTGAACATAAGGGTCCGGTAGCCGCTCATAGCGAGCATAGGGTTGAACGTAGGTCGGCGCGCAAGGGGCGACATAGCCACACGGCGAGCAGCCGCCGTCGCACGCCTTGGCGGGCGCTGCGCCCGCAACGATGACGGCCAAAGCCGCTACCAATCCTGAAATAGTCTTACGCATTACGCTCTCCTGTTGGGTCGTCTTTGTTATTTGATCTTGTCGTTGAAACTGATTGTTACGGATGGCGCTGCGGGCCTCTCGGATCCCTTGGTTCCGGCGGCGAGTTGCCAAAGTTCTGTTGAATGCTGTTTTGCGGGTAAGGCGGCGCGACAATCACCGGCGGCGGATTGGGTGGCACCTGGTTGAGCGGCGCTGGCGGGTCGGCCTGCTTGGAATTGGCGGACCAGGACCGGTGGAAACTCTGCGCAGGTTTCGGCTTGTCGGCGCTCTCGATCTCGAGGCGGCCATAGCCCGGCAAATGTCCCGAACTCGGAAAATAGTGGCCGACGGGCGGCATCGGCTCGACTGGGCGGCCGCCATACACGGTCGGCTGAACGTGGACACCCTTGTCCAGGCCCCAGTCGCCTTCGACAACCGCGTAAGATGCATCGACTCCGTTGATGATGACGGGCACGCCGGGCCGCCCCGGAATCGCGATCACCGGACCGTTGCTTCCAGCGCAGGCTGCGCCCACCGTTCCAACCAAGACCGCCAGTGTGAATACCGCACGCATCGCATCCAAATCCCAATAGGCCTGTAACCCTAGTCGAACGAGAGGTCGCGAGGGTTAAGGCGGACTGCCGAACTCACGGTAAGCCTAACGCGCAGGCCTTCATGCTTCGTCAATTTGCGGGGGATCGGGTTGCGAAAAAATTAACGCAAAGCGCGCGGCAAGCGCCGTCAGGAAAAGGCGGTTTCGGCGATGGTCCGCAAACCGATCGCGATCGTGACCAAGCCGACTGCCCCTTGCAGGCCCTGGTTGGCCCAGGTCAGCCAGCGCGCCGAAAGCGCCAGCGGGATCGCGATCACCGTCGACAAGACTCCCATCCCGATCATCGAGCCGACCCCGAACAGCGCGACGTAGCCGAGCCCAATCGCAACGCTCGGCGCCTGCGTTACCGTCAGCACCAGCAGCGCGGCAGAACCGGCCATGCCGTGCATCAGACCGACCAGGAGCGTACGCCAGCGAAAGCCGTGCGCATGGCTATGGGACGTTCGATCATGCGCGACGGTCTCGCCGGCATGGCTATGGGCGTGCAGATGGACGGTTCCGTCCTGGTGGCGATGTCGGTGAAAATGAACCCGGTCGCCCCACAGCCGCCACAGCACATGCGCGCCGAGACCGACCAGCATGACCCCGACCGCGGTCTCGATCGGGCGCGAAAGGTTGTCGGAGATGGCATGGCCGAGCGCCAGCGCAGCGCCGGCAAATACGAACAGCGTCAGTGTATGGCCGAACCCCCAGGTCAGGCCATGCTTGACGATGTCGGCGACATTGTCACGGCGCGCGGCGATCGAGGAAACCGCCGCCACATGATCGGCCTCCAGCGCGTGCTGCATGCCCAGCAGAAAACCCAATCCCAATATTGCAAACATACCCCGCCCTTCGCCGGCGATCCCCCAAAACGCAACAGCGGGACCTGAAAGCCATTTGAACCTGACGAGCGGCAAATTGGAACGAAAATCGGGGCTCAGCGGGGCTGCAATGACGTTAGCGGCGGGCACAGGCTTTCAAGTAACGCGTCCGGAACTCCCTTTCGTCACCAACGGCATGAAGGGAGACGCCGAGACACCATTCGTAATGAACGGCAAATTCCGAAGACCAGCGGCTTCCCTGCAAAGCTCCACCACAGGCCGAATTGGAAAGTCCGGCCCGCACCTGATTGAGGGCGGATCGGGCGTATTGCCGGCAAAAGTCAGGATCGGCCGCGTGGGCCGTGGCGAGCTGCGCCATTGCCAGCGATGTCGTCAGGACAGCGGCAAATGGCCGCTTGGTCGTCATGCGCTTCGGTGCCACGGTTAATCCCTGATTAATTTTGTTCTGCGACTGGTGGGTTAGCCCCTGATCCCGGCCGCGGAGAAGATCGATGTCAACAACATCAGTGAGCAGCAACATCCTCACGATTCTGCAAAATTCCTATTCGACCCCGTCGCAGTTTCCCCCCGGCTCAAAGTTTGCCAAGGTCGATCCGACGCAATGGCAGGGTACCTGGACCGCGACGGACTCCAACGGCAAGCCGGTTACGCTCGCGATTTCGAATGTCAGCGGCTATCGCGCCAACGTACGCTTTACGACCGCCGATGGCGGCCTTCAGACCGGGCGCGTCTTGATCAACACCAACGGTATCTTCCGCATCGGCGATTCCCAGATGCAGCTGACCGCCGCCGGCAAGCTGACGATCAGCACCGTCATCACCAATTCGACGACCGGCAATCAATCGATCGAGACGGATCACGCAACGCTCCAAACCAGCTAAGCAAGACGCCGTCGGAACGTGGTTTTTATCGATGCTGATCGCGCCTCGACCAGATGCGCCGTCAGGCGCTGGTGCCGGTTGAGAGGATTGAACTCCCGACCTTCGGTTTACAAAACCGCTGCTCTACCGCTGAGCTAAACCGGCAATTGGCGACGACAAAGTCGGCTTTATCGTCGGCATGCGGCCGCCTAACCGGTGACCGGTTACGGGCCGCGGCTCAAATAGCAGAGATGCCGGCAAAGGGCCATCGTTTGTCGGGCGCCCTGGCCGTCACGCCTGGCCATCCTCCAGGCCATATTCGCGGTAGATCGCCTCCCGATCGGCCGTTGGAAACAACCGGCATTTGGCCTGGGCCAGATGCAGGTTCACGGTCCCCGTCTGGCAGCCGGCGGCGAGCAACTTTTTGATCTCGTCCATGTGGGTGGCCGGCTGATGCTTGGACGGCAATTGCTCAAGCGCGATCAGCGCCGTCGCCAATGCTTCCGTAATCACCCACTCGTCGTGGCCCGTGATTCCTTTTCTCGGCATTGAGACCGTCCTTTCGGTTTCGACCGGCGATGTCAGGGACGTTCGACCCGGTTTTTAGGGCGCGATCACGATCAGGCTAAAATATCGAGGAAAAAAGGCGACTTTCAAGGCCAAGTTGCCCGACGCCGGGCACGCCACCGGCTGAATGGTTCAGAAAAAGACACATAGCAGCGCCAGATTGGCGGCGCAGGCCGCAAACAAGGCGAGCGACAGCGTCGTATGGATTCGCCCGCAGGAGATCTGGCTGATGATGCTCATGGCAAACGCGAACATCCGGCGATTTTAGGCGATGAGTCCCGCAGGATATTTTTTGCGGCATTCATATCCCGTTTACGACTTACCCTCAGGCCTCCACGGCCCCATCTGGCGTGCAACCCGAACCGCACTTTCTGCGTTTAGATGGTTGTTTGCGGAGCAAAGGATGCCCTACGCGCTATTTTGCAACGAGGCCCGGCTGAGCAAGGCCTACCCGACGGAAGCGGACGTCTGGAAACTAGCCCGTAAAAGCGGGCTGGTGGTGGATGCAGTATCCGGGGATGACAGGCCGGCGCCGCGGCCCGTGTTGGAAAACGACTACGAGATCAGGCCCTGCCGGGCGGATCCGCAAGAAGATCCCTTGCGGAATCAGGCTGATGCCGAGCGGGAAGCTTCCCGTGGCTTGCAATGGGATACGATCAGCCCGGACGCCTGAAGAGGCCCCCGATCATCGAACACGGTAATCATCGAACACCTTTATCCACCCGGTTAAGGCGTCGCAACCGCCAGGGAGGCCTGCTCTGATGCCAAGGTCACACAAGCCTTGCGGCGATGGAGCCCCCGGATGGCCCCGGTCACTTTAAGCACCTGCCCGACCGGACAAACGGCGTTCTGGACGAAGGCAACTTCATAGGGGGCGAGCATCAGCGGCTCGGACTTGAGCACGGTTTGCGCCAGGCACGGCAAAGCGATCGCGCAGAAGGCCAACGCTAAGGTGAAAACGCGCATCGGTGCTGTCCAGGAAGCCGGTAGCACTATAATAGCCGATCTCGCGCAAAAGTTTCGCGACACCGGAAAAAAATTTTCGCTGGCCGATTTCGCCGAAATTCTTGGGCCGGTTTTCATCAGGTCAAATGAAAAGGCCGGCGGTGCGCCGGCCTTTTCGTTCACTTGGGGTGATCGCGAGGCTGGCGGAGCTAGTACTTCGCGACGACCGGCCCACCCCATCCAAACCGGTAGTTGATGCCCAGCTTGACGGTATGCTCGTCATCGTGGAAGCGGCTTCCGACGATCGGCGCCGGGCCGCTGGTGAAGCTCGTGTTGCCGAAGTTGTAATACTGGTATTCGCCTTTGATCGACCAGTTCGGCGTGAACATGTATTCGACGCCGGCGCCGACCGTGTAGCCGTCGCGGTGGTTCTGGTCGACCGTGAAGGCAACCGGGACGCCGCCGGTGGTCACGCCGATGTTGTTGTTGTCGCGCCAGGCATAACCGCCCTTGGCATAAAGCAGCGTGGGCCCGAAGGCGTAACCGAGCCGGCCGGTCACCGAACCGAGCTGGTCAGTATTGGCGGTCGCGACCGTGCCGCCCGGGAACGCGACGCCGCTGCCGCTGTTGCCCGTGAGCCAGCTATATTGGGCCTCGGCACCGATCACCCAGTTGTTGGAGAACTGGTAGTCGAAGCCGCCCTGCACGCCGCCCATGAAGCGGGCGTCGCTGTTTTCAAGGCTGCTGCTTCCGGGAAAAGCGCCGCCGATATGGCCGCCGATATAGAAGCCAGTCCAGTTGTAGATGGCCTGAGGCGCCTTATAGACCGGGGCCTTGGTGTAGGTCCGCGCCGGAAGATCGGCTGCGAAAGCGGGAGCCGCGAACGCTAAGCAGGCCGCTGCGCCTAGCAGAATTTTTTTCATGGAAGTTCCCCGTTATCGTCGTGATCGACATCATCCAAACAACGTGGCGTCAATTTGGTTGCTTCGTGGCACCGCCAAACACGTTTGTTTGCGATGTGTAGCCGCAACGCCACAGCGGCGTTTTGTTCCACGCTCGACGTTTTTTTCGACAGCAATCTTTCGATTTGGTCGTGACAGCGGCCGTAAGGTTCACGTTTGGGAGCGGGTTCCCCAAAATGTGATGAGGACCGGTTCCGCATTGGCCGCCGAGGAACCCGCCTTCTTCGAAATACCGGACGGCCGCAGCTCAGCGCGTCATCTTTTCCATTTCCGGAAACGGCGCCAGCGCCACGCCCGCGCAGAGTTCACCGCTCTTCTCGATCAGGCGGTCCAGCCGGCCATTGAGGAAAAGCACCGCGCGCTCGCGCGGTTCGCGATAGCTGCCGTCGGATTCGCGCGCTGAGTAACGCAGGCAACTGATGTAGCGCATCTTGCCGTTGACATCGCGCATGACGGGCTCGGCCATCGCGGCCTCATGCACGCCAACCGGATTGTTGAGATAGGTCTTCATGAAGGCCAGCAGTTCGGTGCGATAATTGGCCGGGAAGGACTGCGGGGTATCCTTGCTGTCGCTGAACAGGCTGAAGCTTCGGCCCTCGTCGCCGCTCGCGCACGCCGCAAGCACGATCGGTAGCATCAAAGAGGCCACGTGCTTTGCCGAAATTCCCAACCGCCCCACGCTCCGTGTTTTTGAAGGCTAATCGCTTAAGGGGTTCTAGCTGTTCCGAAAATGAAAGGGAATTCGCATTTTAAAACCAGCTACCGTCCTAACCGCGAACCCGCATAGCGAATATCAAACAGGCGCCGGCCCAACACCATTGGGGTGGCGCGGGCCGGGCCTGATCGCCGCGATGGCGTTTCGGGGAAGCGAACCGCGCTCGCGGCTCGTCGTCAGCCGCGCTTGGCGGGGTGCGTTACAGGCTTGGCTGAGACCTTCAGAGACTTGTGAACCTTCGCCGCCATCTTCTTGTGGGAGCGATGATGCCGGTTATGCCGCACATGGTGGTGGCGGCCCATCTTGGCATTGGCGTTCAGGGGATTCTTCTTCACCTGCGCCGAAGGGATCACGGTGGCGGACTTGGTTGCGGGGGCTTGCGCGGTCTTGTCCGTGTTCGCGGCAAAGGCCGGTGCAGCGAGAACGGAAACGGCAAGCACCGCAGCGGAAATGGTCTTCAACATGGATAGCTCCTCTCGAAAGAGATCACAGGGCGCCGGTCGGATGGCCGGCCTCGTCGATCTTGGGGTGACCTTACGAGGTGGCCGCTGAACCCGCCGTGAAGCAGGATCATGGCTTCCGTTCATCTCGATGAATTCCCGGTCATGTTCGGCGAGTTACGTGCAAAACGGTTTGCAACACGATTTGATCGGCATTTTGCCGCCGGGCGAGCCCGCCGCTGTACCGTCTCCGTCTCCTCGTGAAAAATTCCCGAAAACCACAAAAAAATGTCGCTGGAATGATCGCACACTGCCGGTGTTCAAATCGATGGGCTCCAGTGTAGGGTTGCCCACGACCTCAATCAGGAGAGACGCATGACCAAAACTGCGATCCGGCTTTTGACCCTTGCGATGTACGCCACCGCGATGGTGGCGATGCCCATGGTCAATTCAGCCAAGGCTGCGGGAGGCGATACCCCCTCACCGCCGGTCGACTCGAGCAAGGACAAGAAAAAGAAGAACGACAAGAGTTCGAGCATCGACGATCCGAAGTTCCTCGAAGGTTATCGTGCGGCCTACACCACGATCTACGATCGCCATGACTACACTTCCGCGATCGCGCAGCTGAAGGCGCTGGGTCAGGACGACGTCGCCGACGTCGCCAATCTGATCGGCTATTCCTACCGCAAGCTCGGCGACTACAAGGTTTCGCAGGTCTGGTACGAGCGCGCGCTCCAGGCCGATCCGAACCATGTCCGCACCTGGCAGTATTACGGCCTGTGGCAGCTCGAACAGGGCAACCGCGAATCCGCCCAGTATCACCTCGGCCGCATCAAGCAGATCTGCGGCACCGACTGCTCCGAATACAAGTCGCTGGCGATGGCCCTCGACCAGCCGGCAGGCACCGGCCTCGTTTACTGATCGCGGCAAACGACTGGAATTGACCGGCGTAGACAACTGCGCCGGTTTTTCTTTAGCGCATGATCCGGAAAAGTGTGCAGCGGTTTTCCCCTCGCAACAGACGCCAAGACGTTTGCGCGGCGATCATGCGCAAACAACTGGTCCTACTTCATCAGCACTTCCGCCTCGCTGCGGAACGCCTGGCGCGAAGCCTCGCGCGAATAGAACATGTGCCCACCGGGATAGACCACCAGCTTCACACGATCGGGCGAACCAAAGCTGGGCAATTGATCGAGCCGGATTTTCGAGCCGAAATAGGGCGTGGCAAGATCGAACAATCCGTGTCCGACCAGAAGCTTCAGTTTCGGATCGAGCGCCAGTATCTGCCGAAGTTCGGAGATCGATTGGACCTGATTCATGCCGCGTCCGTAATCCCAGGAAATCGAGCGGTTCAGCAGACGGTAAGGCCCGTCGGGATGCCAGTTGAGCGTATGCGTGGTGAGTTCGACGGCGGCCGTGGTCAAAGGCGCAACCAGCGTATCGCCGGAGGGGTCGTCACCCGGCGTTGAATTCGAGTTCGGATTGGGATCGAAGCCCAGCACCGAACCGTCATAGCGCCCCGCTACCTTGCCATCGCGGCGATCGAACTCGCGGCGAAACACCGAAATATCGAGCCGCCCCGCGAGCCTGCGGACGACGGCCCGATCGATACCCGTCAGCGCCGAGACGCTGTCGGCCAATCGTGCAGTGGCTTCGCTGTCCGCTTCACCCTTGACCAGATCGACGAGAAAATCGCCGCGCGCATACGTTTCGACGTCGGCCATGTCGGCGCGCGTGACCGGATGTTTGGTTTCGCGCGCAATCGCCGCCATCGAAGGCAGGCTGATGACATATTGCATCAGGCTCGAGCCGCCGAAATCGCGCAATTCGAGCGCCGGAGAAATCAGGATCAAGCCATTGACGCCGACGCCTTGCCGGTTCTGTAATTCGCTCACGATCTTCGGCCCGCGGATGCCGCCATAGCTTTCGCCGACGATGAATTTGGGCGACAGCAGGCGATCGGTTTTTTCCAGATAACGGCGAATGGTGACCGCGAGCGCGTCGACATCGCCGTCGACCGAGAAAAAGCGCTTGCGGACATCCTCGTCTTTCGAGACAAAGCGGCTATAACCGGTATCGACAGGATCGACAAAGACGAGATCGGTAAAATCAAGCCAGGTTTCGGCGTTGGGTTTGAGATCAGGAGACGCCGACGGAACTGCGCTCTCGCCCTCGATCGGCAACCGCCAGGGTCCGGCGCAGCCGAGTTGCAAATAGGCGGAAGATGCTCCCGGCCCGCCATTGAAGAAAAATGTCACAGGACGGCGGCGCGGGTCGGCGCCGTCCAGGTGATAGGCCGTGTAGGCGATATCCGCTTGCGGTTCGCCGCTGTTTGCATTGAACAGCCGAAGCGAGCCCGCCGTTGCGGTGAAAGCCAGCGTTCTCCCGTTCACGGTGATGGTTTGTTTGGTGGTGGAATCTTCCGGCAGCCGGCGCGTCTCGGCTGACGCCGCAGCGGCAGCGTTGCCGCGCGAAGACGATGGGCCCCCTTTCTGACCGGAAGGTGGCACGTAGGGCTGCGCAGCCGTCGACGGCGGGGATGACGGTTGCGGCCTGGCATCCTGACCGCCCGCCTGGCCTGCGAGCGCCAGCGTTGCAAAAGCCGCGAAACCAACCATCGCGGGCCGGATCGTCGTTAATCTTGTCAAGTTTTTCTCCCGCTTGCCGCGGCGATTGCGATGATTTCGACGCGTCGCAGGTTATATTCAGTATCGGCGGCGAATTTTAGCCCTGCTTTCGGCGATCGTCTCGACAACCACCGCCAAGGTCGTTAGACGAGCCTCCACTCTGCCAAAAGCGTTCGCACCGGCGGCGCTTACAGGAACCGCTAGTGATTTCATGATCACCGCCAAGTCACATGACCGGATTGCCTTTGTCGCGAGCGCCGGCGTGGAGGCGCAGGAAGCCCTGGCGCGGCTGGTTGCAGCCTACGGCAATCACGATCCGTCCGATGCGGACGTTATCGTCGCGCTCGGCGGCGACGGCTTGATGCTGCAAACCCTGCACCGGCACATGCATTCCGGCAAACCCATCTACGGCATGCATCGCGGCACGGTCGGCTTTCTGATGAACGAGTTTTCGGCTCATCATCTGCACGAGCGTCTGGCGGCGGCGCGCGAAACACTGATCCATCCCCTCTTGATGCGCGCCACCGACGTGCACGGGACCATCCATCTGCATCACGCCATCAACGAAGTGGCGCTGTTTCGCCAGAGCTATCAGGCCGCGCGCCTGCGAATCCTGATCGACGAGCACGAACGCATGCCCGAGCTGATTGCCGACGGCATTCTGGTGGCGACACCCGCGGGCTCGACCGCCTATAACCTGTCGGCGCAGGGACCGATCCTGCCGATCAATGCCGCCCTGCTCGCGCTGACGCCGATCAGTCCGTTCCGGCCCAGGCGCTGGCGCGGCGCGCTGCTTCCCAATACCGCCTTCGTCGTTATCGAAGTGCTGGAGGGCGACAAGCGCCCGGTGGCCGCGGTCGCCGACCACGACGAGGCGCGCGACGTCCGCCGCGTCGAAGTTCTGTCCGACAAAACCATTTCGATGCGGATGCTGTTCGATCCCGGCCACAGCCTGGAGGAACGCATCCTGCGCGAACAGTTCGGCTACTGACGCCTTGCTTGCATCCGGGATGTCCCATCCCGGCGCCCGCTCGCTTGGCGTGCTTTAAAAATTGCGCGAGCGCCCTTCGAAAGGCGCGATCGCAACCATTCATTAACGCAGGGGCGATATGGTTAACGACGGGTATACCGCTTGTCGGCTGTCCCGAAGGACGCGACCATGTTCCGTATCGATTTCAACAAGCTTCGATTCCTGATTTGCGACGACAACCCGCATATGCGCCGCATCTTGCGCACGCTGTTGCATTCGTTCGGCGCGCGCGAGGCCTATGAGGCCGAAGACGGCGCCACCGCGCTCGAAATGTACACCCACTACGTCCCCGACATCGTCATCACCGACTGGGCGATGCCGATCTTCGACGGACTGGAACTGGCGCAGATGATCCGGCAGCCGGAATCCAAGGGTAACCCCTACGCCCCGATCATCATGCTGACTGGTCATTCCGAGAAACGGCGCGTCACGGTGGCGCGCGATGCGGGCGTGACCGAATTTCTCGCGAAACCGATTTCCGCCAAGGGCCTGTATCAGCGCATCCTGAACGTCGTCGCCAATCCGCGCCCGTTCATCAAGACCAAGACCTATTTCGGCCCGGACCGCAGGCGCAACCCCAACGGGGCCTATATCGGGCTCGAACGGCGCGTCGGCGGCGAGATGGAAATCCTTCAGCAGCCGTCGCTGCTCGACAAGGCCAGATCCGGCATCTAGCAGGAAGAAACCGCATGCCGAACAGCAAATCCGACATCGAGGTCCAGAAATTCGCCGATCACCATGTGATCACCCAGCCCAATCCGCTGCGCAAGGTGATGCGGCGGATGGCCGACGATGAGATCGACGATCCCGTCGCGCGCGCGGAAAAGGCGCTCGCCGACCTGTCCGGTGAATTCCGGCACTGGATGGAAGTCGAAGTCGAGCGGCTCGCGGCTGCCCATGCCGCGATTCTCAAGGACGGCTTTGCGAAAGCCGCGCGCGACGAACTCTTCCGTGCCGCCCATGACATCAAGGGCGACGCCGTCACCTTCGGTTTTCCTCCGGCCGGCGTCGTGGCCGAGAGCCTCTGCCGGATCATCGAACACGCCCCCGATCTTTCACGGGTGCCGTCCGATCTGATCGCGCACCATATCAACGCCGTTCAGGCGATCGTACATCAACACACCAAGCTCGACAGCATCAGTATGTCGAACGAACTGAGCTGGCGCCTGCGCCGCGTCGCGGACGAATATCTCGCGCGCGTCAACCGCGACCGGCCCGAGCATCTCGAGGCCATCATGGCCCCGAGCATCGTGCCGGCGGATTAAGGCGTTTTATGATGTCGTCCCTGCGAACGCAGGGACCCATAACCCCAGGCGGCCGTTGTTGAGACACGGCGGCTCAAAGGTTAAGATCACTTCAAATCACTGCCGACACGGCGTATGGGTCCCCGCATTCGCGGGGACGACGTCAAGAGTGAACGGTGAGGAAAATTAAGCCGCGACCAGGCCGTACTGGATCGGCGCGACGGCCTCCTCGGCCGCAAGTTCCTCGCAGAACAGACGCGCCTCTTCCCGCGCTGATTCCGTCGCAAAACGCCGCAGCAGGATCAGAAGCGGGCTTGCGGCGTTCTGATCGACTTCGCATTGGGTCAATACG
The DNA here is from genome assembly GCA_963770515.1 of uncultured Alphaproteobacteria bacterium. Taxonomy (GTDB): domain Bacteria; phylum Pseudomonadota; class Alphaproteobacteria; order Rhizobiales; family Xanthobacteraceae; genus Bradyrhizobium. The sequence continues at coordinate 1,443,396 of CAVYPW010000006.1, read as the reverse complement.
CGTTCGACCATGCGACGGCGCAGGCGCGCGGCGCCCGCGAGGGTGTCGATAAAGCCGGTTTCATGAACGACATCGAGCGCCGCGCGGAACGCCGCGAACGTCGATTCCGGCAGGCCTGCACGTCGCAAGAGCGCCACCAGGCTTGCCTCGCCGCGATCGAGCAGCAAAGACGAGACGCGCGCGCGCGGCAGGCCGGACAATTCGGCGAGTGCGGTTTCGAACAATTCGAGATTGCCTGACAGCAGCGCCCGCAGGATCAAACCCGCGGTCAGCTGCGAGGTCGCGCGCAGATGCGCGATCAGTCCGCGCATGTCGTCGCCGCGCGAAGACGCAGCGATGTTGACGGTCGAACGATCGCGCGCCTCGCCCGCCACCCGCTCGGCGCGGTCGGCGCTCAGCCAGTTCTTGGCGACGACGAATTGCGCCAGCGTATCCGACAATTTGGCGACTAGCGCAGCCCGCGTGGCGGCGGGCAGATCCTCAAGCACCAGCATCGATTCCCGGATCGCCGCGAGGTGGCCGTGACGCTCGACGATGCGGTCCCAGGAAAACGGCGCGAGTTCCGCGTAGGCGTTTTCGATCAATTCCAGCGCCGCAGCGGCGCTACCGACTTCAGCGATCGCGGCACAGACGGAGGCCGGCAGATTGACGCGGCGGGCGATCGCGCATTGCGTCTCGCTGTTGCCGGTGGCGGCGATGTCGACGAGATCCGCATCGATCAAAAGCGGTGAATGTTCGAGGATCGGCAAGGCGACCGAAGGCTGATCGAGCGCCAAGGCCTGCACGATGGCCGCAGGCGCCTCCTGACTGCGCGCGAACACTTCCGCCATCGCCCGGCGCACCAGCGGCGAGGGATCATCGAGCAACATCAACAGCGCGCCTTCGGCCGCCGCCCTGTCGTCTTCGGAAAGATCGGAGATGAGCCAGGCCCGCGCCATGGCCCGCGTCGCTTCGGCGCGTTCGCCGGCGGGGGCCGTCTTTATCCAACTGATGAACTGCCGAACGATCATTGCCCTGCCGGCTTACGCAAAAAGCCCTGGCGCCTTGTCGTTGCGCCAATGCAAGACAAAATAAACCACGACGCTTAACAAAGCGTTCATTATAAGCGGCTGGTTTCATTGACGTTTTGTTAAGGCCTGCGGCGCGGACCTCCTGCTCTCTTCCTTTCGGCTAGTGTGGCGACACTGACGTTCTTTACAGTTTTGCAGCAACCGCTTCAAAGGAACGTCAGAGTCAAAGCCACACTAGAAAACCAATATTTGCTAGTGCCCTTTGGTTCTGACATTCGTAAACGGACCCGCGGCAACACGATACGAATGTCAGAACCGGGACACTAGCCGCTGAAGGTGCCGCTGCGATCGCTGAAGAGATCGAGCCCGCCACTAGTACTCGCCGCCGGCAGCACCGCGACCGAGGCCGATGATGTTGATGATGCGGCTGACGGTGCCGGCGTATCCGACGTCAGCGAGCCGGAGTTGCCCCATAACTCGCGAACCGCTCGCGACACCGGCTGTGCCGGCCCGCCGCCATCCTGGAACAGCGAGCGGAAGACCGGACTTGCCGGCGCGGCGTCGGCAGAAGTCGATGTCGCGGCCGCGGTCGGAGCGGCAGCCGCAACCGATCGCGTGTCCGGAAAGCTTGAGAGAAAGCTCGCCGCATCTGCCACGGATACGCTTGATGATGTACTCGATGATGTACTTGGGGCCGCGCTCGCGACAGCCACGCCTGGCCTGACGATATCGCCGCCGACGGACGCCATCGCACTTTGGGTCGCCGATGAGGTCGCTGCGCTGTCGTAGCGCTGTTGCAGCACCGAATAGACCTCGGAGACGGTGCGCGCCCGCCCGGTCGTGCGGTCATAGAAGATCGAGCGGTTGGCGGCGGCCGCATTCGGAAACAGCCGCGCGGCGGAAGCCTGTCCATTATCCTCGGCATTGCCGATCAGCTTGGCGGCGCCGCCGACGCCCATGAAATGGGCCATGTACAATTCGCTGTCGCTCGGGCGCCGGCCGATCATGCCGGTGAGCTTGAAACTGTTCGACTGGGTGAACGCGGCAGCCATGGCGGAAGCAACCGTCGGGTCGTCCCGCAGCTTCATGATCGCCTTCCGCGCGTCAGGGTCGGACACCGAATAGCTGCCGTCGGAAGATTGGCTGATCATGTCGGCATAGGTGCCATAGCCGAATTGGGCGCCCGCGTCCTTCACGGTGGCAAGCCAGGTCTGGTCGATGAACTGAAACAGCCCATGGGCCGAAGACGTCGAAGCCCCCGCCGTCGGATTGAAATCCGATTCCATTTTGGCGGTCGCCAGGAGATATTGAAAGCTGGTGCCGCTCGAAGCCGCGGCCTGCTTGATCGCGCCGGCCACGCGCACGCGCGCGGAATTGACACCTGCCGTGGCAGAGGCATTCGATGTGTCGACCGACATTGGCTGGTCTCCGCTCCCCGCGAAACGACCCACTAAACTTTTGGCTTGGGCGAAGGCTCCCACCAGCGCTCAAACCGAACTTAACAGTGCGGCCGACATGGTTAAGAGCGGGTTAAGAGGGTTCCCGGTGCGTCCGGGCAACCCCTCACTTGCGATAGGCCGTCTTCGGATCGAACTGCCTGATAGCATCGACGAACGACAACCGCGCGCCGCCGTCGGCCGCCTCGATCTTGCGGTAGAAGCAGGAATGCCGGCCGGTGTGACAGGCAGCCCCGGTCTGTTCGACGCGGATCCAGATCGCGTCCTGGTCGCAGTCAGTGCGCATCTCGACCACGCGCTGGACGTGGCCGGAGGTTTCGCCCTTCCGCCACAGCGCCTGGCGCGAGCGGCTGTAGTACCAGGCTTCGCCGGTCGCGATGGTCTTGCGGAGCGCCTCCTCGTTCATATGCGCGACCATCAGCACCTCCGATGTGGAGGCGTCGGTGGCAACACAGGTAACGAGGCCACTGGCATCGAATTTGGGCCGGAACGACAGCCCTTCTTCGATGTCGTTGCTACCGGATGAGGTGGACACTAACGCTCCGATTCCGAAGTTCGCAAGCTGCCGGGGGGGCCTCTGGTGCGAACGCTGGATTTAACGCTGCGGCGATCGCACCAGGGACATAAAACGTGCCTGCTCCGCCGGATTGTCGCGGAACATACCGGTGTAGCGGCTGGTGAAGGTCATCGCGCCATGTTTGGCGACGCCGCGGACCGACATGCAGGTATGCTCGGCCTCGATCAGGACGGCGACGCCGCGGGGCTTGAGAACTTCATCGATGGCCGCGGCAATCTGTGCTGTCAGATGCTCCTGGGTTTGCAGGCGGCGCGCGAAGATATCGGTAAGCCGCGCCAGCTTCGACAGACCGACTACGCGCTCAACCGGCGTATAGGCGATGTGCGCCCGGCCATAGAACGGCATCATGTGATGCTCGCATTGCGAGGTGAATTCGATATCGCGCACCAGCACGAAGTCGTCGTAGCCCGCGGTTTCGCCAAAAGTGCGATCGAGCACTTCGGCCGGGCACTGGTGGTAGCCCTGGTACAATTCGTCGAAGGCCTCGACGACGCGGCGCGGCGTGTCGAGCAACCCCTCGCGATCCGGGTTCTCGCCGATGTAGCTGAGCAAGGTCTGCACCGCCGCTTCGGCCTCGGAGCGCGACGGCCGCGGCTGATCAGGGCGGACGGCGGCGGCCAAGAATTCGGAAGGGTCGAGTTCGGCGGGCCTGACATCCAACGGCTTGGTCTCGGAGGGCTTCAGCTCGGAAGTATTTGCTGGGCGGAGGGATTTAATCAATGCGTCCATGTCAGCTCCGTTCGACCGGTCAGCAAGACCGGAGTGTCACCGGCAGACGGGGCAATATATTGCCTGGCGCCTGAGTCCCCCACAAATATCGTTGACGGTGGCCGATGGGTAACCGGTTTCCGACCACCTTATGGGAATAGCGGGGTGTATTTCCACTATTCCCAGCCATATATAGGGTCATGCGCCGTGGCCGCCAAGGGCAAGCCGACCGGCGGGGGTGAGAGTGCCGACCTATGCTAAACGATATCTACAACAAGCGGATCATCGAACTGGCCGGGAATATACCCCGGCTCGGCCGCCTGCCCTCCCCTGATGCGACCGCGACCGCGCATTCAAAGCTTTGCGGATCGACGGTAAAGATCGACCTCAAGATGGACGGCAGCGTCGTCACCGACTTCGCCCACGACGTGAAAGCCTGCGCGTTGGGCCAGGCCTCGTCCTCGATCATGGCTTCCCATGTCATCGGCTCTACTGCGGGCGAATTGCGTGAGTTGCGCGAAACCGTTCGCAAGATGCTGAAGGAAAACGGCAAACCGCCTGCGGGCGGAAAATGGGGCGATATCGCCCTGCTCGAGCCGGTCCGCGACTACAAGGCGCGGCACGCCTCGACCATGCTGACCTTCGATGCGGTGGTGGATGCGATCGGCCAGATCGAGGCCAAGAATTCCTCCGAAAGCGCGGCCGAAAAAACCGCGCAGCCGGCTTCGGCCTGAAGCGCCCCCGTCACCTGGTGGATTAACGCTACTGCGCCGGCACGGCCGCGATACTGGCTTTCGGCGCAACAGCCTCGGCGGTCCGGGTGGATTTCGCAGCCGGCTCGGCTGCCTCGTTCACCGCCGAACTCGTGAAACGGTCCTGGACCGGCTTGGTGGCCAGCGCCACGCCTTGCGTGACCGGGCCACCCATCGGCGGCAGTACTTGGGCAACGGCGTCGGTCGTCACGAGATTAGTCAGCCGCAATTCGTCGCGCGAAAGTTCATGCAGTTCTTCCCAGGGCGGAACGTTGAGCGAGAGCGACAGCAGATCGCCACCGCCGCCCATCTCAAAGGTGTATTTCGCAAGCCGCCCGATATCGCGTTCCACGATCATCAGATCGTCGGCGGAATAGCTTGCCGCGCGCGCATCCTCGGCGCGGTCGCCCATCCAGATCTGATGCACCCGCACATGCGCAGTCTCCGGCACATAGCGCGCCTTGCCGGACAATAGCAGAAACACGCACATCGACTCGCAATAGGCTTGCGGATCGACGGCGCCACGGTCGCCCTGCGTGGTATGAGTTCGGACGCTGGTGCCGACCGTCGTCATCAGACCGAGATTGCGAAAACGCCGTCCGAGCGTGATGGAGTTGTTGACCGAGCCGCCGCTGGAATCCAGAACGATGGTGGCGCCGCGAAGATCGCGTCCTTGCGCGAAATCCTCAAAATCCTTCGGGCTCTCCGCCGTCACGATACCGACCGCGCTGATCCAGCCCCCGCAATGCGGCTGACAGGCCACCCAGCTGAACTGCATCGGCAGCTTGCGCTCTTCGAGTGTTCCGCCCGCATGGGCCAAACCGCCAAGGACGGCAAAGGCTCCCGGCACAGCAACACAGGCAGCCGTCACGATCATTACGGCCCAGCCGCGGAAGCGAAGTCTGACGAGTTTCAATTTGGTTCCTTCCCCGCAACCGCCAGCACCGGTTCAACTTGAAAAACTAGCGCCCGCTTTCCGAAGTTCGTGCTCCACCTCAGCGCCACCTTTCACGAACTTCGGAAAGTCATGGGCACTGGCAAAATCACGATTCCAGAGCCGCTTGCCATTTGAAGTTCCTAAACGTATTTGCCGCTCGCGGGGCAGCAACTTCAAATGGGCGGCACTGGCCTGTCATCCCTTCGTTATGAAACGTAAACGCAGTTGACCGAATTGTCCAGAGAACCTTTGTTGCAGCGCCGCGCGAGGCGTTGATATTTCTAAAACTGTGGCACAATTATTGGTGCGGACGGGTTCCGTGCGTCGGAACCAAGCAATTGCCGCACAAACACTCAGCAAGCCGCCCATGAAGCATACGCCGTTCAAACTGTCTTCGCTGTCCGCCTGTTGCGAGGATTGTTCCCGCGGCGTCGAACGACTGCCGCGACAGGCAGGCCGCGCGATGATCTGGCTCTATCGGCACACGCTCTCGCCGCTGGTCGGCTACAATTGCCGGCATCTGCCGACGTGCTCGGTTTATGCCGATGAAGCGATCGGGCGTTTCGGATTGTGGGCCGGCGGATGGATGACGCTGGCGCGGCTGTTGCGCTGTCAGCCGTTCGGCACGTCGGGAATCGACAACGTGCCCGCGACAAAACCCGACGGCGCGCGCTGGTATTTGCCGTGGCGGTTCGGACGCTGGCGCGGCGTCAACGCGGCGTGACGACTACGCTGCGTCGCATCATCCAAAAGAGGTTGCCAAGGCACGGGAACCGGCGCTCTATTGCTGCATTGGTTCGATGTCTCCTCCAAGAGAGGACGTCAACGATGCGCTGGAAATTTCAACCCAGTGGTCACGATCCCCGGCAGATCGATTTGTTGGCGGTTGTCGCAATACTGATCGTCATTGTCGCCATCGGTCATTATCTGACCGAACATCCCAAAGCCCATCTCACCAGCAGTTTCATTGTGCCGAGCCAGACCGTGCGCTGGTAGCGCGACGGCCTGAATCTTACTGGAACCAAAGAAATTTGTGGGCCGGTTCGGGCGGCGGCGCCGGCGGCGGTCGAGGCTTGCGCGGCCGAGGCTTGGGCGCGAGCTCCGCGACCGGCGCGGCCGACGAGGTCGTCTCCACGGCCGTGGAGCCATCGTCCGGCAAGCGCACAGATAACAGCAAGTTCGATTCATATGAACGCCACCGGTAGCCGATGCCGAAATCCATCGGCTGGGCACGGCGGAACAACTCGGCATAGGATTGCTGATATTTGTTCGGAAATTCGGAGATCGGGCCGGCATAGCGGCCGAACGGGAAGAAGCGCCACTTCTTCGGGCTGTAATAGCCGAGCGGAATCCCGGAATTGTCCTGAATGATAGTCGCGCTGTTGGCGAGAATGAAGTCGCGGACGGTCGAGAAGCTGCCGGAGTGCAGAAGATACGAGGCGCTCTTGAGCAGGCTATTGCCGGGCGCGAGCGTGGCGCAAAATTTCAGGAAGCCAGTCGACCTGGCACCGGAGTCGGACAGATCGGTCGAGAAATAATAAAGCGTCTTGTCCACGCCATCGCTTCCCGCAAACACGATCCTCAAACCCCGCACGGCGTTGGCGCCGGGATTGTCGTTGGCAAAAAAGGCCGTTCCCTTGTTGTCGAGCGCTACCGGCGAGACGTTCTTGATGGTCTTGCCGGAGCGCGCCAGGAACACATAGAGCAGCGGCATCGCACCGTTGATCTGCCCTTCATGCAGATCGACCTTCATCTTCTTGGTGATGAAGAAGGAGAAGCTCAAGATCGAGCCGAGCGAATGTTCGACATTGGCAAGCGCCGCATCGACGCCTCCGCGCGGCACCTTTGTCAGGTCCGGCACCGAGCCCGGCGGCTCGAGCGCGCTCAGCACATAGGTGGTGGCCTTCGGATAAAACGCGTTGGCGTAAAGAAAGTCGGGGCCGGAGAACATGTAGAACATGGTCGGCTTCGGCGCGGTGAGATTGGCATCCGACCAGGCGCGTACCTTCGACATCTGCCGCTGATCGAGTTGTCCGAACGCGGAATCGAAAAACTTCGCATGGCGCTGCCAGGCAGGATCCCTGGTCAAGGCCATCAGCGGCGAGTTGGCCGAAGGCATCATGCCGGCGAGAAAATGCGCGGTATCGTCGGGCGTAACGTCAGCGGCGTCAGCAGCGCCAAGTGCGCTCGCGATTAACATAGCCGCAGCGGCAGCCAGAATTTTGAAAGTGCGAAACATGTCTATGTGCGACCTGCGGGGGGAACGAGCGATGAGGTCGCGGAGTCGGAATTGTCCTTTTTGCGGAAGACGACGTAGATCAGAAGGCCTGACACCATAATCAGAGCACCAAAAAAGGACTGCAACGGCCGTTCGACGACGAGATAGTACATCATGAAAAGGGTCACGAGCAGGAAAATAACCGGCGTGATCGGGTATCCCCAGGCGCGATAGGGCCGCGGCAGGTCGGACTGCGTGATGCGCAGCTTGATCACGCCGAGCACGGTGAAGAACGAACAGAACAGAAGCGAGAACTGTATGAAATCGAGCACCGCCTCGAAGCTGCGCGTAAACAGCATCAAGGTCGCGACCGCGAGCTGAAACAGGATGGCATAGGCCGGCGCGCCCTGGGTCGATTTGCGGGCAAAAACCCGCAGCGCCGGAATATCCTCACCCATCGTCATCATCACGCGCGGGCCGATCCACATCATCGCGCTGATCGACGATACAAGTCCGATGCAGATCATCGCGCCGACGATGCGCCCGCCGATCTCGCCGAACATGTAAGTGCCGGCAATGCGGGCAACGTCGAGCTGGCCAGCCAGTTTGTCGATCGGCGCGGTGTGGAGGAATACGGCGTTGAGCGCCACATAGAGCACGAGAACGATCAACGTGCCTGAAAACAAGGCACGCGGAAGAGTCTGGCTGGCGTCGCGCAACTCACCGATGATGTAGGTCGCGGCATTCCAGCCGGAAAACGAATACATCACGAAAACAAGTCCAATCGCGAACGGCGCGCTGGCGACATAACCGATATCGCTCGCCTGCGGCGCGAACGACACGGCCTGCGGCGTGCCGATGACAAAGCCCGCGATCAGGAAGGCCGTGATCAGAACCACCTTCAGGATGGTCGAGATCAACTGGAAGGTCGAGGAGTGTTTGACGCCGGTGAGCTGGACCAGCGACACCGCCCAGACCGTCCCGACCGCCAACAGCAGCGGCGGCGCGCCGGCGAAAATCGCCCGGCCATATTGCTCAAGCGCCATCGCCGCGAGCGCCACCGGAGCGGCGAAGCCGACGGTGGCCGACACGAAGCCGGCGACGAAACCGAAGGCAGGATGGTAGGCGCGGCTGAGGAAATTGTACTCCCCGCTCGAGCGCGGAAACATCGCGCCCAGTTCGCTGTAGGAAAACACGCCGCACAGCGCGACGATGCCGCCAACCGTCCAGAGCAAAAGGATCGCAAAGCCGGAGGGGATGTCCTTGACCTGAAAGCCGAGGCTCGTGAAGACGCCGACGCCGACCATGTCGGCGACGACAATGGCGGTCGCAACCGCGACCGAAACCGTCGATCCGACAGCGAGCCGGCCTCCCAACGCCGAGGTATCTGAAGCCGCCATGTTCGCCCGTATGTCGGGCCCCATGCCCTGCCGAAACCATCGTGCGTGGCGGCTTCGGCCAATTCAAGGAGAGCGGCTAACAATTTAAATCCACCCCGATTTTGGTGTTTAAATACCTTTTCTGGGCATTATCGGTGCATTTCCTGGAGCAGCCCCACAATCACGACACGATTTCGTGTTGCTTGGATCGTTCCGGGAATGGGGAGAATTTCCGGAGGATTAACGTCACCGCAACACAAACGCGCTGACATCGGCCGGTTTACGGCGGTTGGGGCAAAGGGGTGGATGGTCGGGGCCAATCCGAAATCTGGGACGTCTGTTCGCGTGACGCCGGCTAAAAAGGCCGGATCGTCGCGTCATGCGCGTTTGCGCGCCATCCCGCCGCGTCGCTGGCTCCCTCTCCTGTCGGTCCTGGTCCCGCTCTCATTCACACTCGCCCAGTGCGGCAGGGCGCCGAGCGCCGGCTCGCTCGCTGCCAACGTGCAAGGCTCTGGCGATACGTTCGACGACCGTTTCCCCAAACCGCAATTCAAGGATCGCTTTCCCACCGCCGCCGAAAGCTTGCAGCAGCGGCCGGCAAACGTAGCGGACGCACAAACCCGGCGGACCGTCCAGACCCAGCCTTATCGCGTCGCCTCGCTGGCGCCGATCGTGCCCTATCAGCGTCCGCAGCATGAAGATCAAACCGCCCTGGTCGGATTGAAATCGTCCGCCTTCCCCTATTACGGCAACAATCCACGCACCGAAACGCCGTTCCTGAACGTTTCCAACGGCGACCGCCACGGCCACCGCAGCTATTCCGGCCGCGTCTACTGGCAGGACGAGACCTTCAACGACAACCGCGTGCTGATGCACGTCCCCGAACATTTCGACGCCAGCAAGCCCGGCGTCATCGTCGTGTTCTTCCACGGCAACGGCGCGACGCTGGAACGCGACGTACGCGATCGTCAGCTCCTGCCGCAGCAGATTTCGGATTCAGGCGCCAATGCCGTGCTGCTTGCGCCGCAGCTTGCCGTCGATGCCGCCGATTCCAGCGCCGGCAAATTCTGGCAGCCCGGCGGGCTCAAGCGTTTCATCAATGAATTGGCCGATCATCTTGCCAAGCTTTACGGCGATCCGAGCGCGGCCAAGACCTTCGCCAACATGCCGATCGTGATCGTCGGCTATAGTGGCGGCTTCCTTCCGACCGCCTGGAGCCTCGATGTCGGCGGGGTCGGCAATCGCGTCCGCGGCGTGGTGCTGCTCGATGCGGTGTATGGCGAACTCGACAAGTTCGCCTCCTGGATCGCCAATAACCGCTCCGGATTCTTCGTCAGCGCCTATACCCGCTATACCCAGCGGCACGATCAGGAGCTGATGCAGATGATCCGCGACAAGGGCATCGCCATATCTGATGACATGGACGGCCCGTTGCGCCCCGGCAGCGTCGTCTTTGTCAAAACGCCGGACGGCGTGACGCATCGCGATTACGTCACCCATGCCTGGACCGACAAGCCAGTGCGCGAGGTGCTCGCCAAGATGGCCTCGACGCCGGCACTGACGCGGTTTGCGGCCTCAAGCACCGATAGCGCGATCAGCCGATAGAGAAACCTTCGCGGCTAGCTTTTGGCGACCGAAAAAGCGCCGCGTCAAAATCACCGTGGTCAGCGCCAGCACGACAAAGGCGGCACCGGCATAGCCGATACCGCGCAGAAGATCGTGCGCGTACAATAGTCCACCGAGTCCCGAACCGATCGCCTGCCCCACATATAGAAACGACGTATTGAGCGACACCGATGCGGAGGCGAGCGTAGGTGCCGCGGCCACAAGGCGGACCTGTTGCATCGAATTGCTGGAGGCAAAACCGAGCCCCCAGATCGCCGCCGAGCACGCCATCAACGGATAGAAACCTGCGGAAATCGCCCATCCGCTGATCCCGGTCAGCACGAACGCGATGCACAGCATCGACGTCTTCAAGGGCCCCCAGGAATCGACGACATTGCTGACGATGACAATCCCGATAAAGCCGCACACGCCGTAGATCGCAAAGACCAGTCCGACCGCGTCGGGACCGACCTGCGTCAGCCGCGACAATAGCGGCCCCATATAGGTGAACACCGCGAACTGGCCCGACATCAACAATGTGGTGATCGCGAGCAGCGCGATGATCACGCGGTTACGCGCCAGATCGACCCATGTCTTGAGATCGACCGGTGCGCCGACGAGGCCAGCGGGCAACCGCCACATCAAAAGCAGGAAGCTCAAGGCCCCGATGACGCTGACGCCGCCAAAAGCCGTGCGCCAGCCGTAGCGGCTGGCCATGAAGGTGATCAACGGCAAGCCGACGGCGGCCGCCAGCGACCAGCCGAGAAACACGTAGGCAATGGTGCCGCCGCGTTTTTCCGCCGGCACGATCAGCGCCGCGGTGCCCGCGGCCTGGGGCGTATAGAGGGCGCCGATCGCCAGCATCACGAGACGGATGAGCAGAAGCGTCATATAGCCGGGCGCGAACGCGGAAAGCGCATTGCCGAGCGCGAGCACGGCGAGCGTGACCGTGAGCAAGGTACGGCGCTCGATCCGGCTGGTCAGCCACGCCGTCAGCGGTGAACCGATGCAAAGCACCATCGCGCCGAACGTCACCAAAAGACCGGCGGCATGAACGGTGATACCGAGGTCGGACGACAGCTCGATCAGCATACCTGCCGGCGCCAGGATCGACGAGCCGGTGACGAGATTTCCAAACATCAGCGCGGTCGGCGCAAAGCGGCGATGGACCGGACTGTCAGACGACGGCTTTTGCATGCATGCGCATCTAGACCTCATGCACGTCGATGGGAAGTGCAACGGAGGAATTAATTGCGCAGAGCCGCATCCATGAAAGAAAGTCGTACGCCGCATGACGGAACGTCGCGCGGTTGCCGGCTTAAGACAAAAAGTGCTACTTCGTAGCCGCCTCACTTGACCGGACGGCCGCAGCCTCTTTCCCCGATGGACAGGTCGCGAGCAAGCTCTCCAGGGCGCCAGCCCAACCCTCGTTGGACAATTTGGTGGTTTGCGGGACCATACGCCCGTCTGAAGCAACAGCCGTCTCTGTGATTTCAATTTGGGGCTGCCCCACAAGCGAAACCAATCGCGATCGTATCAATCGCATGCCCCACTGCTCGAAGTTGGACGCGCTTCCCACAAGCGATGGACCATTGAAATAGATCGGGCTCGCACCGCCATGCGTGATCGCCACCAAGGCGCCCGCGCGCACCGGCCGCTGAAAGTCCAGAGTGAAGCGATCCGCATTGAAGCAGGTAACGCGCCATTGCATCAGCCTGAAAGACGTTTCACCCGGCGACCTCACCGTGGCGATCTTGCGCAGCATGTTGAACGTACCGCGCTCAAACCTCCAGGCGGTCTCGACCAACTCACGGCGATCGATTCCGAAGCGGGCGATCTCGTCGCGTGTCAGGACGTGAATGTCTTCGAACTTGACGGTCCTGGTGAGGGCGAGCAATCCGGCATCGATTCCCATTTTGGCGAGATAGGCCGAAGCGACGCGATCGGCACGCTCGCGACCGCGCTGGTTCGCTGCGGCAATCACGAAGGCCTCCGGCTGGCCGCCGTGGAAATTAAGGATGACCTTTGGCGAATGGATGGCCAGGATCGCATCCGGTGCGACTTCATGGACCGCGGCGCCCATCAAAGCATAAGGGCAGGCCGAGGCGCAGATCGCACCGCTGGTGAAGAGATCACCGTGGAGTTCACGGCCGGATTGCTTGAGCTTGACGCAGACGTCGCTGTCCTGTGCCTCAAAGCCACATTCCCGCACCGTGGTTCGCCCCACCCTGGCAATGGCGGACCTGCCGTGAAGCATGTTCCCCATCGCGATGGCCTGGTCGAGATTGCCGCCCGGCGAGGCGAAGTAGATCGGCAGGTTTCGATTGCGAAAGCGATCCAAGAATTTCTTGAGACGCGCCGCCGTGTCGGCCTCGACCTTTCCTTCGGCTTCGATCCAGGTATCACAATCGCGCCCGCAGGCGTCGGACGCGCCCTTGACGACATAAAATGTCATGGGCTCTTCCGGCGACTTGGGAGCCTGCGGCCGTTGCTTTGGCGAGGCCGCCGATGCCACGCCACAAGTCAGCGCACAGGTCAGGACGAGGGCGGCGACAGCGCGCACGATCATGGGGGCGGAAGGAAGCCGGTCGAGAAAACGGAAGAGCATTTGAAGCTTAACAAGTCCGCCTCTATGAGTCCATGTTCAACAACCGAAGGCTGCGCTCAAACCTCGCCTCGATTCCGGCCGATTTTCTGCGCCCACACCGATTGCATCGCCCGATTCGCCTGCTATACCGCTTCTCATCCCGCTTACCTGCGCTCGTTCGCAGGAGTGAGCTTTGAGGAGACGATCATGTCCGACAAGAATCCGCCCGCATCGGGATTCCAGTACAGCCTCACGAATTTGAAACCGGCCGAACCCGTGCATAAGGTCACCCTCACCTTCCCGGACGGCGCCAGACGCGAATTTCCCAAGAACATCACCGGACTGGAGATCGCCAAGGGCATCTCGCCTTCGCTCGCCAAACGCACGGTGGCGATGGCGCTGGACGGCGACTTGGCCGACCTCAACGATCCAATCGAGAACGACGCGAAGATCGAGCTGGTCAACCGCGACGATCCGCGCGCGCTCGAACTGATCCGCCACGACGCCGCCCACGTGCTCGCCGAGGCGGTGCAGTCGCTGTGGCCGGGCACGCAGGTCACGATCGGTCCGGTGATCGAGAACGGCTTCTATTACGATTTCTTCCGCAACGAGCCGTTTACGCCGGAAGATTTCGCCGCAATCGAAAAGAGGATGCGCGAGATCATCGCGCGCGACAAACCGTTCACGAAAGAGGTTTGGGATCGCGAAAAAACCAAGCAGGTCTTCCGCGACAAGGGCGAGAACTTCAAGGTCGAGCTGGTCGACGCCATTCCCGGCAACGAGCCGATCAAGATCTATTTCCAGGGCGACTGGTTCGACCTGTGCCGCGGCCCGCACATGACCTCGACGGGAAAGATCGGTAACGCCTTCAAACTGATGAAGGTGGCGGGGGCGTACTGGCGCGGCGATTCCAACAATCCGATGCTGACGCGCATCTACGGTACGGCATTCGCCAAGCAGGAAGACCTCGACGCTTACCTGAAGCAGATCGAGGAAGCCGAGAAGCGCGACCACCGCAAACTGGGGCGCGAACTCGACCTGTTCCACTTCCAGGAGGAAGGCCCGGGCGTGGTGTTCTGGCACGCGAAGGGATGGACCATCTTCCAGGCGCTGATCGCCTATATGCGCCGCCGCCTCACCGGCGACTACAGCGAGGTCAACGCGCCGCAAATCCTCGACAAGTCACTATGGGAGACTTCGGGCCACTGGGACTGGTATCGCGAAAACATGTTCGCCGCGCAGTCCGCGGGCGATGAGGCCGAGGACAAGCGCTGGTTTGCGCTCAAGCCGATGAACTGTCCCGGCCATGTGCAGATCTTCAAGCACGGCCTGAAAAGCTACCGCGACCTGCCGCTACGGTTGGCCGAATTCGGCGTCGTGCATCGCTACGAAGCGTCAGGCGCCATGCACGGCCTGATGCGGGTGCGCGGCTTCACGCAAGACGACGCCCATGTGTTCTGTACCGAAGCCCAGCTTGCGGAAGAATGCCTCAAGATCAACGAACTGATCTTGTCGACCTACGCCGATTTCGGTTTTGAGGGTGAACTGACGGTCAAGCTCTCGACCCGCCCCGAAAAGCGCGTCGGCACCGACGCGATGTGGGACCACGCCGAGCGCGTGATGGCGACGGTGCTGCAGGAGATCAAGGCCCAGAGCAATCACATCAGGACCGAGATCAATCCGGGCGAAGGCGCGTTCTATGGGCCGAAGTTCGAATATGTGCTGCGCGATGCGATCGGCCGCGACTGGCAATGCGGCACGACGCAGGTGGACTTCAACCTGCCGGAGCGCTTTGGCGCCTTTTACATCGACGCGGACGGTTCAAAGAAGGCGCCAGTGATGGTGCATCGCGCGATCTGCGGCTCGATGGAGCGTTTCATCGGCATCCTGATCGAGCACTATGCCGGCAACTTCCCGCTCTGGCTGGCGCCGATCCAGGCGGTCGTTACCACCATCACCTCCGAAGGCGACGAATATGCCAAGGTGGTTGCGGCGGCAGCGCGGCGCGCGGGCCTGCGTGTCGAGATTGATCTGCGCAACGAGAAGATCAACTACAAGGTTCGCGAACATTCGCTGGCGAAAATTCCGGCACTGCTGGTCGTCGGCAAGAAGGAGGCCGAAACGCATTCGGTCTCGGTGCGCCGGCTCGGCAGCGACGGGCAAAAGGTGATAACCACCGATGAGGCGATCGCAGCACTTGTGGAAGAAGCCACGCCGCCGGACGTGAAGCGGGCGCGGTCGGTCGCCTGATCTTCATAATTGCTCTAAGGGCGCTTCCGCCGCGGTGGCGGGGCGCCTATCTCTCGGAGCGACCGCCATCAATTGAGGACCTTCGTGCCTGACGCCCTGGAACTTCTGAAAACCCGCCGCTCCGTCAAGCCGCGCGAGATGAACGGCCCCGGCCCCTCGCCCGCCGAACTTGAAACCATCCTGACCATTGGCGCGCGGGTGCCCGATCACGGCAAGCTCGCGCCATGGCGCTTCATCGTTTTCGAAGGCGATGCGCGCACGCGTGCAGGCGAAGTCATTGCCGGCGTTTTTGCACGGAAAAATCCGCATGCATCGCCGGCCGATATCGAGATCGAAAAGCGCCGTCTGACGGATGCGCCACTGGTGATCGGCGTCGTCAGCCTGACCAGGCCGCATCCCAAGGTGCCGTCGTGGGAGCAAGAGATGTCCGCAGGCGCCAGCGCCATGAATATCGTCACCGCGGCGACCGCACTCGGCTATGGCGCGTGCTGGCTTTCGGGGTGGTTTTCCTTCGACCGCGATGTGCTCACCGGGCTTGGACTGAAGGCGGACGAAAAGCTCGCCGGCCTGATCCATATCGGCACGGTGTCCAAACCGAGTGAAGACCGGCCGCGGCCGACGCTGTCGGAAATCGTCACGCGGTTTTAGCTGTCTGCTGATTCCTCACGGTGAGGAGGCGTACGTGCCTGAGCAGGCCGAGCGTAAGCAACGTCGTTAGCGAACGGCATAAAAAAATAGCACGCCGTCGCTGGACGATGCTTCGCATCGCCAGGAGAACCGTGAGGCCCGGCAGTTTGCGTCACCCTTCGAGACGCTTGCTGCGCAAGCTCCTCAGGGTGAGGGTCTGCCTCCTCGATCAGCCAAGGTCACGCCGCCTGCGAGGCGCGCCGTCCGAATCTCGACAACAGCGCTGCGACCTCCCCGGCCGGCTTTGCCGCGCTGAACAAAAATCCCTGCACCTCGTTGCAGCCTTCGTTGCGCAACCAGTCGAGCTGATCGACCGTCTCCACCCCTTCGGCCGTCGTGGTGATGTTGAGGCTGCGGCCGAGGCCGGAGATCGCCCGCACGATCGCGACGCAATCCGGCCGCTCGGCGAGATCCTTGACGAAGGAACGGTCGATCTTGATCTTGTCGAACGGAAAGCTTCGCAGGTAGCTGAGGCTCGAATAGCCGGTTCCAAAATCGTCCATCGAGATGCGCACACCTAGTTCGCGCAACTGATGCAGGATAGCGAGATTGGCTTCCGTCTCCGCCAGGAAAACCGATTCGGTAATTTCGAGCTCGAGCCGCTGCGGCGACAGGCCGGAATGCGCCAGCGCGGAGATCACGGCCTGGACCAGATTGCGGCTGCGGAACTGCACCGACGACAGGTTGACCGCAACCTTGACCTCGTCGGGCCATTTGGCCGCCTCGTTGCAGGCCTCGCGCAACACCCACTCCCCGAGCGACACGATCAATCCGATATCCTCGGCGATCGGAATGAACTCCGCCGGCGAGATCATGCCCTTCTCGGCATGCGGCCAGCGCAACAGCGATTCGAAACCGCTGATGCGATCGGTGCCGATATCGACCAGCGGCTGATAGTGAAGTTCGAACTCGCCGTTGGCAAACGCGCGGCGCAGGTCGACTTCCATATCGCGGCGCTTCTGGGCAATGCGATCCATCTCGCGCTCGAAGAAACGATGCACGCCGCCGCCGTCGGACTTCGCCCGGTAGAGCGCCATGTCGGCGTTGCGCATCAGCTCCTCACTGGTCGTACCGTCGCTCGGCGACAACGCGATACCGACGCTGGCGCCGATCACGACCTCAACACCGTCGATATCGTAGCTGGCGCTCAGCATCTCGATCAGGCGGGTGGAGAAATCGCTGGCCTCGTTCGGCGAAATGTCGGACGTCAGGATCAGCGCAAATTCGTCGCCACCAAGCCGCGCGGCGAGATGATTGCCGCGAACCTGCGATCGCAGCCGGTCGGCGACCAGCCTGAGCAGGCGATCTCCCATCGGATGACCGAAGGAATCATTGACGTTCTTGAACAGGTCGAGATCGACGTACAATATCGCAACGCGTTTGTTGCTGGCTTGCGCCTCCACCAGCGCCTCACGCAGCCGTTCCTGGTAGAACTCGCGGTTGGGAAGGTCGGTTAGCCCGTCGTGATGGGCCATGTAGGCAATGCGGGCCTCGGCCTGGCGCCGTTCGGTGATATCGACGATGGCGACGAGGTAGCCGTCACGCCCGTCGAACGTCACCCGCCGCCCGAAGGTCAGGACATGGATTTCGCTGCCATCGGCCTTGATGTGACGCCAATTATGGCTGGACTGGTAAGCCTCCCCGATATGCAGCAGCGATTCCTTGTGGCTGATCCGCTCATCGTCGGGCCAGATTTCATCGAGCTTCATGGCGAGAAATTTCTCGCGGGCGTAGCCGTAATGCTGTATCGCCGCATCGTTGACGCCCAGAAACCGGGCCGTCTCGGCGTCGAACACCCACATCGGCATCGGATTGTTGTCGAACAGCAAACGGAACGAGGCTTCACGCCGCTTCAAGGCGGTGACGTCGGAAATCGTCAGCGCGAGAATGTCGCCAAAGGCCGTCACGCCCAGTTTCAGGTTTCGATCGTCGCTGTCGATTTCAAACTGATCCGCCTCGCCGCTTCGGACCACCGCGAGCAAGCGCTCGACGACATGACCGGTGCTGAGGAGGCTGCGCCCGCCACCAAGCCGCTGCCACAGCAATTCGACCGTCGGCAGCTTGAGCAGCCGCGCGGCGCCGTCATTGTGGTGAACGATCTGAAAATCGAACGGTCGGCCTTCCGCGTTGCGGATCGCAGCAAGCGACAGCACGCCCTCGTCGGTCGTGGAGAAGATCGCATCGAGCAGATTGTATTGAGCGTCGCGCTCGTTGACATAGACGCCGATCAGCGTGTGACCCCAGCGCGAAGCAGTCGGAAGCGCCAACAGATCGTAGGTCCGGACCAGGCCGTCTCGTACGCAATGGGCGGTCGCATGACACGGGCGGCACTTGGCGAGAGCATTGGCGGCGGCTTCCGCGAGCGCGGTTGCGCAATCCGGCGACAATGTATCTAGCGCGACGTCCCAGCGATCATGTTCCAGCCATAGCTGGGCGTAGCGGCCGGTGCGCGATACTTCCAGGCCTTGCGGGCCATCCTTGAGCAGCACGATGTGATCGGCGAGCCGGCCCAGGCTTCCCAGCATCACGTCTTCGTAAGCCGGCAGTTTTTCACCCGGACGCACCGCGGCCTGCCACTTGCGTTGCAGGACCGGGACATCATCGAACATCTCAGGTGCGGATTTTCCCGACGACTTCCTGGCAGCAAGCATGGCATTCCTCGAACGCGCAACTTTTTCGCGCGCGTCATCAATGCGAGCCGCACTTAAGGGGATGTAAAAATTCCGCGGGGAGGAAGGCGATACCGCTATTATGACAGTTTTAAATCGCGCGATGGTTAGTCCGCGTTAGAAACTATGACAAGGCATGTCGGAAAAAATCAGCGCGCGACGACTTCGACTTCGCCGTCGACACCGTTAACAACGTTGAAAGGACGTTCGTAAACCTTGCCTTCGTTCTTGGCAATCGCCCGGTATTCGCCTTCCGACAATATCACCTTGGGAAATGCGCCGATCGATTCCTTGATGACGTCACCGCCCGGCGTGATCACCGACCATGCGGTGTTGGCCAGCGCCTCGCCGCCGCGGTCGCTGACGAGCTTGAGCGTGATCACGGCGGCGCGATGAGTGACGATGACGTCCGTCAGCTTGCCGGCCTGCACGCGAATATCCGAACGCACCACGGAGTTGGCATCGCCATAGTTGGAAATGATGTAGTAAGTGCCCTCCGGCAGCAGCGCGAGATCGCCGGGCGCGACGCTCGGCACCAGAGAAGCGCGCTCGCCCGCCTCGAACTGGCTGCCCTTGTAGATCGCAAATGAAATCTGGTTCTGCGGAATCTTCGAAGCGCCGACGCGACCTTCGATGCGCAGGCCGCCGGCGGGAAGGATGAAGGATTCGCGGTAGGTTTCCGCCTTCAGCGTCACCGGCCGTACCGCGCTGACGAGACCGAGCGCGACGTGGATGACGTAATTGCCGGGCGGCAGCACGATGTTCGGCGTTGCGCTACGATCCTCGCGGATCAATTTCATATTACCGGTCTCATCTGACCGGTCGGAAAAGACGCGCCATACCAGCCCGCTGGTGACCGCGGGCAGGTCCTTGCCGAAACGCGCCGTCAGCGCCAGCACGGCCTGGTTCGGCGTGGCCGCGCCGGGCGGCGGCGCTGAAACGACCGGCGGCACGGCGGCAACGGCCGGCGGCGCGGTCAATGACGGCGGCAGATTCGGGACAGATGCCGGACCGGAAGATGGCGCCAGGTTCATCGCCGGGCCGGCAGGAGGCTCGGGAACGGCTGCCGGCGGCACCGGTGGGGGCCGATCACTGAACATTTGAGCCGAAACGGGGGGGAGAACCGCAAAGCCCAACAGCAGGGCAAACACCGGCGCCACGCGCCAATGCCCGCTCCGCCATCCGCGGTTACCCTGCTTTCCTCTGATCATGATGGATGCTTTTCACTGAAAACGCGGCAAATTCAAGCCTGCATTGGTTAAACAGGAGGGGTGGAACCGGCGCCGGCCACTTCCGTTACTCATACTGATTCGCCGCGCTCCCGTCACAATCTCACCCCGACCCCCGGCATAAACCATGCTTGTCAGCCATTCTGGCGGGAGCGGCGTTCTCGCGATAGCTTTCCTGCGCCCCTTAAGGAGATTGCTTTTAGCGTGCTGAACAACTGGATCGGACGAGGCCAGAACAACGGAGAAGTCCGCGACAAGACCGTCGGCCGGCGGCCGGTCATCGGACTTGCGCTCGGTGGCGGAGCGGCGCGCGGCTTTGCCCATATCGGCATCGTCAAGACGCTGATCGCCCACGGCATCGTCCCCAATGTCGTCGTCGGCACCTCGATTGGCGCCGTGGTCGGCGGGGCGTTTGCGGCCGGGCACCTCGATACGCTGGAAGAATGGGCGCGCGGCCTGCAACCGCGCAGTGTCCTTTCCTATCTCGATCTCAAGCTCAACGGTTCGGGCCTGATCGGCGGCGACAAGCTTGCGGCGGAGCTGGAGGCCTCGATCGGCCAGACCCTGATCGAGGACCTGCCGCTGAAATTTGCCACGGTGGCGACCGAGGTGCGCACCGGCCACGAAACCTGGGTCACCCACGGCCGGATGGTGGATGCGATGCGAGCATCGTATGCGCTGCCGGGCATCTTTGCGCCGGTTCTGATCGGCGACCGCTGGCTGGTCGACGGCGCCCTGGTCAATCCGGTGCCGGTATCGGCCGCGCGGGCGCTGGGCGCCGAAATCGTGATCGCCGCCAACCTCTCCAGCGACATCTTTGCGCATTCCACCACGATCTATTCGCATGGCGCATCCGCCGTGGTGCGCGAAGAAACTGTCGAAGCTGCCCCGCCGAAACGCGGCATCGGCAAGTTCTTCTCGGCGGAACGCGCCGTGAAACGCGAATTTTTCGGCAGCGCCGGCCGGCCCGGCATTTCTTCCGTGATGGTCGATGCCTTCAACATCATGCAGGATCGAATTACCCGCGCGCGGCTCGCCGGAGACCCGCCGGATCTCCTGATCACCCCCCGGGTCGGTCAGATCGGCTGGTTCGATTTTCACCGTGCCGACGAATTGATCGCCTACGGCACACGCGCCACCGAGCGCGCGATCGCCTCGATCCAGGAAGTGATCGAAGTCCTGGCGCCGACGCCGGTCATCCCGCCGGCAACGATCGACGAAGAGCCCTAGGTCCTGTGGACTCTAAGGATTCCCTTTTATCAACAAATCAGATTCAAGGCTTCTTTTGGGGAGGCGGCCTTGGGCGTGATGGATCGTTTGGTTTTGAGCGACGTGGCTTGGGGGCGGATGGCGCCCCTGATTATAGGTAGGCCTGACCAGAAAGGCTCCACCGGGCGCGACAACCGGATGTTCGTGGAGGGTGTGCTTTGGATCGTGCGTACGGGCTCTCCTTGGCGTGATCTTCCGGAAGCGTTTGGCGATTGGAACAGCGTGTTCCGGCGCTTCAGTCGTTGGAGCCTCAAGGGGATTTGGTGGCGGATTTTCGAGGCGATGTCCGATGATCCGGACTTCGAATATCTGATCGTTGACTCCACCATCATCCGAGCCCACCAGCACGCTGCCGGGGCGAAAAAAGGGGGTCTGAAGATCAGGCGATCGGCCGCTCGCGCGGCGGCCTGAGCACCAAGATTCACCTGAGCACCAAGATTCATATGGCTGTTCGCGGCTTGGGATGTCCTGTGCGGTTCACGCTTACCGCAGGTCAGAAGGGCGATGCACCGCAAGCCGCCGCATTGATCGAGGGACTACCAGCCGAGGTCGTCATGGCCGATACGGCCTATGACGCCGATCACTTGCGCCAGGCCATCGCGGCCAAAGGCGCGGTCGCCGTCATTCCCAACAACCCGTCACGGGCGCTCAAACATCCGCTCGACAAACATCTCTATGCCCAGCGCCATCTCGTGGAGTGCTGCTTCTCAAAGCTCAAGCACTTCAGGCGCGTCGCCACGCGCTTCGAGAAAACCGCTCGCAACTATCAAGCCGTCCTCACCCTTGCCGCCATCATCCTATGGATGCGATAAGTGTCCACAGGACCTAAGGCGGGAATCGCGCGAGCACCGCGTGATCTGCTCAGGCGGTCTTGATATATTCGCGCAGCGCTTCCTGCTCGTGTTCGTATTCCCGCACGCGCCATTTGACGACGTCGCCGATCGAAATCAGCCCAACCACCCGCTCGCCCTCGATGACCGGCAAATGGCGGAATTTTCCGAGCGTCATCATCTCCATGATCGCGCCAACGGTATCGGACTGCTTGCAGCTCACGACCTTGCGCGTCATCACCGCGCTGACGGGCTCTTCAAGTACGGCCGCGCCTCGCTCGCCGAGCACGCGGACGATGTCACGCTCCGACAG
Source organism: uncultured Alphaproteobacteria bacterium (assembly GCA_963770515.1). GTDB lineage: Bacteria > Pseudomonadota > Alphaproteobacteria > Rhizobiales > Xanthobacteraceae > Bradyrhizobium. The sequence continues at coordinate 1,420,919 of CAVYPW010000006.1, read as the reverse complement.
GATGCCCTCGATGCGGCCCGCGCTCATCACGAGCACCGCGCCGATCTTGCGCTCGCTCAGGATTTTGATCGCGTCCGAAAGCTTGGCCTCCGGCGGAACGCTCTGGATTTGGTGACCCTTGGTATCGAGAATGGCACGTACCGTCATTGTCGTCTCCTTGAAGCCGATCGCGCCCTTGAACGAGCGCTTCTTGGTTCACTTTTGAGTCTTCAAACAACAGTGTGGCGCCGATTTAGTTGCGGGCGCCGCGGTTAAGGCCTTCAGGCACATCACGGTCTTTGCCGTGCCGCATTCCGCAAATGATGGATGAAATCACCTTCCCCCGCAAGCGGCGATAATGGGAATCAGATTTGATCTTGCGATGACGCACTTGCAGCATCGCCAGCGGTGCGCGGAACCGGATCGAACAGGGAAAACAACAGCAGCCCGGCGAGAAAACCGCCGATATGGGCTTGCCAGGCGACGCTGACGCCCTCGGTGCCGATCGCAATCGACCCCAAGCCGAATACAATATTAACGCCAAACCAGATCGCGAGAAAGGAAAGCACGCGGCGATCGCGCAAAGCGCGCCACAACGGCTGCGCAGGCACCTTGGCGGCAGCCAAGGCGTCGCTGCGGTCAAAGGAGAGAAAACTGCCCCGCACGAACGCAAAGCGAATCGCGGCCGCCATGGCGCCGGAGACCGAGGCAGAGGCGCCGATCATCGGGGCCAGCGCATGCTCATGGGTCACCAGATGCGCCAGCGCGCCGGCGGCCGCCGTCACCGCCATGAAGACGAAAAACCGCAAGGCACCGAAGCGGCGCGCCAACGCGCTGCCGAACGGCAACAGCCACAGCAGATTGAAACCGATATGGCTGAGATTGGCGTGCAGCAGCGAATAGGTGACGAAGGTCCAGACCTTGGCGCCTTCCCCGCCCGGAAAGCTGTCAACCAGCAGTGTCGAGTCGTAACGCTTGGGGATAAATCCGAAGACGTCGATGATCCAGTTCTCGAGATCGTCGGGCAACAGCACGTGCAAATGGATGACCGCCAGCAGCACGATATAGGCGGTAAGAGCCCACGGCAGCGTCAGCAGCGGCTCGCGCGCGGGCGCCGACGGCTGTTCCGGCAAGGTTTCCGGCGTGAATTCTTCGGGTGGGGATTCCAAGGGGTCTTCTACCTCGGCTCTTGTAAGCGATGCGCCCCATTAGAGGGTTTTCCGGCCAAGTGGAAGCCGGTTGGCGGCAAGGCGTGCCTGATTTCCGATCGTAGCGTAGGAACTTCAAATGAACGGCACTAGCCGTTACGATAGACCCGTCGACCAAAAAGCATGCGCCCAGGAAATAGGGCCGCACGGGAGAGAGGCACCATGGATTTTCACCGTAGAACCATCTTGCGCGGTCTTGCCTCGCTCGCCGTTCCGCTTCCCGCTCTCGTCACGCAGGCTGCCGCCGCCGACAAGGTCAAGATCGGTTTTCTCCTGAAGACCATGCAGGAAGAGCGCTACCAGCGCGACAAGGCCGCCTTCCTCGCCAAGGCGAAGGCGCTTGGCGCCGAGGTGATCTTCGACTCGGCCAACAACGACGAACAGACGCAACTGGCGGCATTCGAAAACATGCTGTCGCGCGGGGCGCAAGCAATCGTGTTGCAGCCGGTCAATACCGGCACCGCCGGCAGCATGGTCACCTCGGCCCACAAAGCCGGCGTCAAGGTGGTCGGTTACGATGCCATGCTGGTCAACGGCCCGCTCGACGCCATGGTGATGCAGGACAGCTGGGCGGTCGGCAAGCTTCAGGCGGAAGCCATGGCGGCGTGGCTGAAGGCGAAATATGGCGCGGTGAAAGGCAATGTCGTGCTGATCCGCGGACAACCCGGCGATTCCAACGCCAACACGATGAGCAGCGGCGTCCTCGAGGTGCTGAAGGCGAACCCCGGGCTGAAGCTGATCGCCGACCAGTCGCACGAGGGATGGTCACCCGACAAGGCGATGGCGACCACGGAAAATCTCTTGACCAAGTCCGGCAACAAGATCGATGCCGTGATCTGCAACAACTCCGGCATGGCGCGAGGCGTCATCGCGGCCCTCGACGGACAGGGGCTTGCCAGCGCGGAGAAGATTTTCGTTGCCGGCTCCGACGCCGATCTCGTCAACATTCAGTATGTCGCGCAAGGCAAGCAGGCCGTGGACATCTGGAAGAAGATCGATCCGCTGGCCGAGAGCGCGGCGGAAATCGCGGTAAAGCTGGCAGCCAACCCCGACAAGGAGGCGAAGTCGCTCTTCAAGGTCGACCGGATGATCAACAACGGCGCCGTCGATGTGCCGACGCTCGTGACGGAAGTCGTGCTGGTCGACAAGAACAATCTCGACCAGACGATCATCGCGGGAGGGTTCTACACCCACAAGCAGGTCTATGGGAAATAGGTCACGCCAGTGGTCTTGCGATTCTGACATTTGCAAAGGTGCCCGCCAGATCGGGATGCAAATGTTAAAATCAGACCACTAGGCGCTCAGCTGCTTTTCTTCGGCAACCTCTGCGCGGCCGACGAGCTCGGAATATTCAAGAATCGGATACGGCCGCCCCATCAGGTAGCCCTGCACTTCGTTGCACGATTCGGCGGCGAGAAAATCAAGCTGGGCTATGGTCTCCACCCCTTCCGCGAGCACCGGCAGATCGAGCCCGTGCGCCAGACCAATCACGGCCCGCACGATGGCCGCCGACTGCGGATTGCTCCTGACATTCGATATGAAGGACTGGTCGATCTTGATCTTGTCGAACGGAAACGATTGCAGATAGGACAGCGAGGAATACCCGGTTCCGAAGTCGTCCATGGCAATGCGAACGCCTAGCCCTTTAAGGCGGCGCAGGATCGAAAGCCCGCGGTCGAAATCCTCGACCAGCACGCCCTCGGTGATTTCAAGCTCCAGCCGCGTCGGCGAAAGGCCGGTTTCCAGAAGCACCGAATGGACCAGACCGGGGAGATCGCCGTGGCGGAACTGGATCGGCGAAAGATTGACCGCGATTTGCAGCGGGCGCTTCCAGCCGGCCGCCTCGCGGCAGGCCTCGCGGAGAACCCATTCGCCGATCTGGATGATGAGTCCGCTCTCCTCCGCAACCGGAATGAAGGTTGCGGGTGAAACCATGCCGCGCTGCGGATGATGCCAACGGAGCAACGCCTCGAACCCGATCACCTCGCCATCGATCCTGGCCAGAGGCTGATAGTGCAGACGGAACTCGTTTCGATCCACGGCGGAGCGCAGGTCGCGCTGGATGACGCGCCGCTCGCGCAACCGGTTGTCCATTTCGATTTCGAAGAAACGCGCCTTGCCACGGCCGGCGGCCTTGGCGCGGTAAAGCGCGGCGTCGGCATTGTTGAGCAGCGTCGTGGCATCGGTCCCGTCCGCCGGGAAAATCGCAACGCCGATGCTGAGACCGACGCGCAGATTTTGTCCGTTCAGATTCAAATCCCCGGCGACGGCGGCGTGAAGCTGCCCGGCAAGCATTTCGGCGAGCGCGGGCTGATCTCCCATCGGCGTGACGAGGATAAATTCGTCGCCGCCGAGCCGGGCCAGGTAGGATTCTTCGGCGAGCGAGCGCAGTTGTTTCGCCAGCGCACGAAGCAGATCGTCGCCGACCGCGTGCCCAAACGTGTCGTTGACTTCCTTGAAGCGGTCGAGGTCGATACTCAGGACGGCGAACGAGCCATTGCTTGCCGCGGCGGCGTCGATCGAGCGGCCAAGATGCTCGACAAAGGCGAGGCGATTGGGCAGGTCCGTCAAGGCATCATGATGGGCCATATGCTCAATGCGGGCTTCCACCTCTTTGCGCTCGGTGATGTCTTCCGAAAGGCTGAGCAGATAGCGCTGTTCGCCGGTCTCGTCCGGAATCGAAAGATTCCGGGTGGTCAGGATGCGCGCGCCGTTATGCGGGGTAGAGACCGTGTGCTCGCCGATCGTTTGCAGATCGAGCGTCGTCAGCGCTTCGTCGGCCAGAGGAAACAGGTTTTGCTCTGTTTCCGCGCAACGGCTCTGCGCGCCTTCGCCGATCAAATTGCCGCGCTCGATGCCAAAGATGGCTTCGGCGGTGCGGTTGAAGAGGACAAAGCACCGATCCCGCACATCCCTGACGGCGACGGACAAGGGCATGTTCTCGATGATGGTATCGAGAAATTTCTGGGTGCGGCCGAGCTTGGCGGCCGAGGCGTCCAACGCCTCGAGTTGCCGGAAATGAACTAGAGAGATCGTCAAGCCCGCCAGCGCCAACGCGAGAAACAGCCCCACGCCGATGCCGGCGCTTTGCCAGGTCACGCTGCGCAGGAAAGCGGACATCGGCACGTCGATCACGAAGGCGCCGATCACGTCGTCCAGATGCCACTGCGGCTTATCCGGCCGCAACGCGTTGTGGCAGCTCACGCAACTCTGCTCGTGCGCGATGGTCGGGTAGACGGTGCGGAATACGAATTGGCCGTTGACGTCAAGGAATTCAGACACCGGCTTCGGCGCTGGCATCCCGGCAAAGGCCTCGACGGCTTCGGCCATTTTTTCATCTGACGGCCCCGTCAGGATCTCCCGGCCAGGACGACCGACCGACGCCAGACGAAACTCGGAATTCTGGCCGTTTTGCTTGTTGAAGGCCTCGATGGCGTGGGCCCGGAACGTGGCCGGGACCGGCGCGCCGCTTCCAAGCTGCGACCGCAGGGCCGAATAGTTGGTGACAAAGGCATCCACGAGCTGGAGCGCAGTGATTTTTTCGCTGCTCTTGTGCTCCTTGAACCAGTTCAGGCTAAAATAATAGAAGCCGCACCCGACCGCGACAGACAACGCCGCACAGACGCTTAAGTGCAACAGAAAGCCACGACCGGATCGCGACCCCATGAAGCGCCAAAACCGCGGAAGCTCTTTCATTTTCGCCCCTCAGGCACAACGCTGTCGCAAACGGCGGATCGTCGCCAACCCGCAGGCTGGCGGAGAACTCCGCAGCCCTCCTGATTTGCAGGAGACCTCCTAACATTCGATAAAAGCTCAGGAATTTCGACCGTCTTTCACTAAATGTTTATGAGCATGAAAGTCGCAAGTTGCCGAAAAACTACCTTCGGTTGCGGTAAGTGCCGAGAATGACTGGCAAAAAATGACCATCGACCAGGAGGCCCATCGACAGCCGGCGCGGCATACGTCCGAGGTCGTTTTGAAGATGGAGCACATCGTCAAGGAATTCTCGGGCATCAGGGCGCTCGACGACGTCACCTTCGAGGCCCGCGCCGGCGAGGTTCTGGCGCTGATGGGCGAGAACGGCGCCGGCAAATCGACGCTGATGAAGGTGCTCGGCGGCGTCTGGCCCTATCCCTCCTACCAGGGCGAAATTTTCATCAAGGGAGAGAGGCGGCAGTTTCGCGGCACCCGCGAGGCCATCGATGCGGGCATCGCCGTCATCCATCAGGAACTCAACCTCATTGCCGAACTCAGCGTCGCCGAGAACATTTTTCTCGACCGCCAGCCGACCAACGCCCTCGGCGCCATCGATTGGCGCAAACTGAATGCCGACGCCGAAGCCTTGCTCGGCGAACTCGGCATTGTCGACATCGAGCCCACCGACCAGGTGAAACGCATCGCCGTCGGCAAGCAGCAAATGGTCGAAATCGCGAAAGCTCTGTCGAAGCGGGCGGGCATCCTCATCCTCGATGAGCCGACATCGGCCCTGTCGGACAGGGAGGTTGCGGAGCTTTTCCGGGTGATCCGAGGCTTGCGGCAGGCCGGCGTCTGCATGTGCTACATCTCGCACAAGATGGAAGAGATCGCAGAGATCGCCGATCGGGTCGTGGTGCTGCGTGACGGCCGGACGATCGGCGAGGCCGCGGCGATTTCCGACATCACGCTCGATCAGATCATCGCCAGGATGGTCGGCCGCGAACTCAAGGAGATGTATCCGCAACGCGCGGGCCAGCGCGGCGAAAAGGTTCTCGATATCCGGAATTTCTCGGTTCATCACCCGTCGCTGCCCGGCGAATACAAGGTCAAGGACATATCGCTTTCCGCCTATCGCGGCGAAATCCTCGGGTTGTGCGGCTTGATGGGCTCGGGCCGGACCACATTGGTATCCGCGATCTTCGGAGCCTACCCCGAGGCCACCGATGGCGAGGTGCTGGTCGAAGGCAGGACAGTCGGCATCCGCTCGCCGGCTGACGCTATTCGTCACGGCATCGCGCTTCTGACCGAAGACCGCAAGGCGCTTGGCCTGTTCCTCGGCCAGCCGATCACCTTCAACACCACCATCGCGTCATTGCAGACGGTGAGTTCGCCGCCGGTCGGGATCATCGACAGCGGCAGAGAGCGTGCGCTGACCGAACAATACGTCGCGCAGCTCGATGTCAGGACAGCGAGCATCAACGCCCTTGTCGGAACGCTCAGCGGCGGCAACCAGCAAAAGGTGCTGCTGGCGCGATGGCTCAATGCCAACCCCAGGATCCTGATCCTGGACGAGCCGACCCGCGGCATCGATATCGGCGCCAAGGTCGAAATCCACAAGCTCCTGAACGCCCTCGCCGAGCAAGGCGTCGCGATCATCATCATTTCTTCCGAACTCGAAGAGGTTCTCGGCCTAAGCGATCGGATTCTGGTGATGAACCAGGGCCGCATCGTTTCGGAATTCACGCGCGAGAATGCGAAGCGCGAGGCGATCATGGAATGGGCCACCGGCGCACGGCGGGTGGAGACGTAAACGACCATGCACCGCAATGGGGCTATTCAATTCATCAAGACCAATGCGACGCTGATCGCGCTCGTTGTACTGACGGTGGCATTGGCGCTGATCGATCCGACCTTCCCTACGGCACGCAATCTCAGCAACGTGGCGCGGCAAGTGACGATCGTCGGTATCATCGGCGTCGGGATGACGATGGTGATCCTGATCGCCGGGATTGATCTGTCGGTCGGTTCTGTCGTGGGCGTCGCGGCCGTGGTCGTGACGCTGTTGATGCAATATGGACTCTCGGCTTGGTTCGCCGTTCCCGTCACATTGTTGATCGTCGGCGGTCTCGTCGGGCTCTGGAACGGCTTCTGGATCGCGCATTATCGCATCCCGCCGTTCATCATCACGCTCGGCATGTTGACGATCGGGCGCGGCGTCGCTCTATCGCTGTCCGGCGGCAGCTCCGTTCCGGTGGCCGATCCCTCCTTTGCGGCACTCGGCAGCGCCTATATTCCGCCGGTGCCGACGCTGGTTCTGCTGGCGATCGCGGCGCTGGCCGGCGCCACCGCGCTCGCCAGGGCAGCCCGCGAAAAGAGCAAAGCAAATGCACCCTCGCAGCTTGAACGAGGCCTTCCCGGCGTGGTCGCCACCGCGGCCGGATTGCTGCTCGCGGCCTACGTGTTCGGCTCAAGCGATGGCCTGCCGGTGCCGGTCGCGATCTTCGTTACGATTGCTGCGCTTGCGATCTTCGTTCTCGGCCATACAAGGTTCGGCCGAAGGTTGTACGCGCTCGGCGGCAACGAAGAGGCGGCTCGCCTCTCGGGCATCAACGTCTATCAAACGAAAATGATCGTCTATGTGGTCGTGTCCGTGCTCTCGGCGCTGTCGGGCATTCTGTTGGCGTCCCGCTTGAACGGCGCCTCCCCCAATCTCGGCACCATGTTTGAGCTCGACGCCATCGCCGCCGTCGTGATCGGTGGCACCAGTCTCGCGGGCGGCTCGGGCACGATCGGCGGCACGATCATCGGCGCGCTGATCATCGGCGTTTTGAACAACGGCATGAGCCTGCTCGGCATATCCTCGTTCTACCAGCTGATCATCAAGGGGCTGATCATCAGCCTCGCCGTCTGGTTCGACGTTCTGCAAAAGAAGAACTGGACGGACTGACCCGCAACCTGCGGAAATATCGCCATGTCATTCTCAACGAGCAGCGGGCCGGGACAACACGTCACCCCACAAGACGCGACCTCAACGGCAATCTCACTCGGCCGGCAGAGACGTGTCGTTCCGCTTGGCGATGACTTGCCGGAATTTCGCCGCAAGGTCGTCGGTGTACCGCGCCAGCCCCTGATAAAACTCACGGCTCGCTTCACCGGTCGCTTCTTCGGCTGACTTCTTGTACTGCGCGGCCTTGCGCTCGTACTTCTCCAGTTTGGCTTGAAGATCACTCGACACCGGCACCACTCCACCCGATACGCTACACTGAGCTCGCAATGATTGCCCGGGCTCCGACCGAAACGATGACTGGCTCAAGGCAATTTTGCAGCAGCCAGGGGGCCCGCTTTTGGCAACGGCCTGCGGATACATGGCGTCCGCACGAGAGGAACGGGCGGCCCGGCGCCTGCATTTAGCGAGAAATGGGGCTTTAATTCTCTCTCCCGCATCCCCACATAGCGGTCATGACACAGTGGCAGCCCCCCAAGCGCGAACCGAAGAGAACCAAGGCCGAGCTATACGAGATGCTGGCCGAGGCCGTACGCAATACGCAGCCCGAATCCAAGCGTCCGCCGAAGGCCAAAAAAGACCGGGCCGAGAGCACCAGCGCTTGATACCGCTTTAAGGGAACTTTGTTGCCTGCGGCGGTATTGTAGCCGCGGAGGCATTCGCCTCGCGGAGGAGGCGCTGTGCTCATACCCTTTATTCGGCTCGCCATCGAAGCCAACGAGGTCATCGGTTTGAGAATGATGAAAATCATTTCAGGCGGTCCTGACGCGATGGCCGAGATACAGTTAATGATCACCGAAAAAATCAACGCCTCGGCCGAAGCTGGAGCAAGCTTGATCTTCGGCCACAGCCCGACGGCGGTCGTTGCCAGAGTTCGCGAGCACGTCGTCAACAATCAGCGCCGGCTTTCAGGTTCCTCGTAACGGCCACTGAGCGGCAGCTCAATTTCATCACCCGTTTACAAGAGCATCCTAAGACGCACCCAAACAATGTGGGTTGCGATTCGATGGATAATTTGAAGCAGAAATTTGATGCCTCGACCGTCGCCATGATGCGGCAGGCGATGAGCGAAGTTGTGGCGGATCGACGCTTCCTGGTTCGGTCCGTCACGCCGCTGGAGGTAGCGGAGCATATCCTTGAACAAGCCGCGTCCGGCGAACGCGACCTCGACCGGCTGAAAATCTCGGTATTCGAGAAGCTGAGTGACGCTGCCTGAGCTATCGGAGAAGCAACATGATTCTACGCGTCCCCGGGGAATTTTGCGCCGGTTTGATCGAATGCAATCCCGTCTTGATCATCGGCAACGCTATGCCGCCCCGAGATCCTGATGAAGATGACGACGAGGACGACGACGAAGAGGAACACGACGACGAACCGCCGGTCGTGCGCGAGCCGGACGAAGATTAGCGCATGATAGCCGTCGCACCGTGAGACGGCCCGCGCCTGTCGCGAAACGGCTTATAGCCTTCGGCCATCTCAAGGGTGAAGCCAGGCGCAAACGACAAAAATCGGAAATTGGTCGATGGAAACAATTGAGGGAGGGCTCTGAGAAAGCCCTCCCTCGATGGACGCTGGCCTTTATGTCACGCGGGGCACGCCCGGGGGTTTGATCCCCCCACCCCTCCCCGCGCAAGCGGCCAATCTGTTCGACGCCTGGTGTCTTTGCCCGGCCCTGGAGAAAACCCTGCGAAGTAATCTGGTGAGCCAACACTAGCAGGCTGACCACGCGCGCCAAGCCCATCGTTAATTTAACGTTAATGGCGCAAACCCATGGCCCGAGGCGGCTTCGGCATGGACGCTGCAATGCTGTTTCTGCACAACGAAGCCGGGAATGCTTTTGCGCAGAAACGGGACAGAGATGTCTCACCCTGCGCTCGGGCAGAGGGGCGATAGTCAGTATGAAACATCCGTCAAACCAGCAGTTCTTCGCCTATTGGAACAAGAAACGAGGCGAAGCACGCGCGCCGGACCGCAGCGACATCGACCCCGATGCGGTGCGCCAATTGCTCGGCGACATCTTCGTACTGGCCTGCGACGAGCCCCGCCGCTATCCGTTTCGTGTTGCCGGCACACGGCTTTGCGCCCTCGCCGGCCGCGATCTGAAGGATCGGAGCTTTTCCGATCTGTTCGCAACCGATGCCCGGCGCGAAATCGAAGACATCGTCGCCGCGGTGACCGAGGACATGCTGCCCGCCATCGTCGGCCTGACCGCGGCCTCGACCGAAGGGGCGGTGCCGCTGGAATTGCTGCTGCTGCCGTTCAACTACCACGCCCATGCGCCGCTGAGCCTGACCGGACTGCTGGCCCCGTTTGACAGCGGGCATAGCTCGTTGCGGGATTTCAAATTGACGTCATGGCGCTATCTGCACCCGCCGACCGAGCGCCTCGTTCCGCGCGCTCTACGCAAGCTGAAACTGGCGCGCGGGCTGATGGTCTATGAGGGCCTGCGCTAAACAACGGCGAGAGAACTTCCGCCGCCCGCCCTACAACTTGTGTCCCTTCTGACGCAGCGCCTCGGTGAGACGCTGGCGCAGGTCCTCGGCGGCCTTGCGGCCGATCTCCTGGCCGACCGCGAGTGCCTGCTGGCTGATGACCGGCATCTTCTCCAGCATCTTCTGTCCGGTCGGTTGGCGATAGAACGCCTCAATGTCGCGCAGTTCGGCGGCGGTGAAATTGGTGGCGTAGACGGTGGCAATGCCGTCGACCATCGAGGTGTAATACGGCGTGAAGGCGTCGGCGATCATCGGCATCATCGCGTCGTAATCCTGTTCGATCTCTGGCCGGTCCTGCGTGAGCGCGGGCCTGAGACCGAGCAAAATCGCCGGCAGCAGCGCCTTGTACTGGTCGGCGAGCTTCATGGTGGTGACGAGGCTGCGCGCCGCCGCCATGGCGTCAGGTGTGGGCGTTTGCGCCCAGCTGGCCGGCGCCGACAGCAACAACAGACAAGCGACAATCAAGAGACGTCGGGCCATGATTTCCTCCGGTCAACAATCGCGCACTGGTCGTTCGAATTTAGCCGAATTGGATTTCGCCAACGATCGGCCTGCCAAGCCTCACGCCTTGCCGGGCTCGAGCGCCGTCTTGCGACGCTCGATCTCGGCGACATCGACGAACAGATCGGGCACGTTGTCGGCGCGATCGAGCACCCACGCGATGGCGATCATGATGAGGATTCCGACGCCGCTGACGACAAGCTGCTCCCACACGCCTCTGGTGTACTGCATCAGCACCCAGTGCGCCGCAAAGGACAGGAACACCCCGAAGCAGAAGATCGGCAGCGAATGCCGGCCGCACATGATGGCCGGGCGCAGCCATTTGAATTTGAGCGGCGCCCAGTCGTGCGGCACGTAGCGCGACACGATCAGCGCCAGCGCCAGGAAGTGGGTGAAGCGGAACATGTCCAGATCGGTCTTGTCGATCGGATAGATGATCTTGATCATCCATTTCGGCACCAGCGCGTCGAGCGCGGCGACGTGCCAGGTCATCACGATCAGGAAGGCAAAGGCGATCCAGATGATCGCCGCGATCAGCGCCAGGCGGGATTGCACGATCGGCCAGATCCGGCTGGCGCCGCCGGTGCCGCACCAGGCGGCGAAAATGAACAGCATTTGCCAAGCAAAGGGGTTGAAATACCAGGTCGAGCCGGCCGGGTAAGAAGCGAAGTTCCAGTCGAAGATACGCGCGAAAATATAAAGGACGATCGAGGCGAGAAGCGTCAGGTTGGGCCGGCGCACCATCGCCCACAGGACGAACGGCGCGGTCGCGATCAGCGCGATGTAAAGCGGCAGCACGTCGAGATTGACGGGCTTGTAGCGCAGCGTCAGCGCCTGCCCGATCAGGATATCCGGGTGATCCAGGAAATTGTGAACGTTGAACTCATCCTCATACAGCGGATTGTCGAATTTCCGCACCGTGCGGGCGATCTGCGCGGTGAAGATCAGAAACAGCATGATGTGGGCGACGTACATCTCCATCGCCCGCTTCCACAGCCGCTTCAGCGCCGACAGAAAATGGCCGGCCTTGATGATCGGCCCGTAGATAAAGCCCGCCAGATAGCCGGAAATGAACACGAAGAACTCGGCCGCATCGCTGAAGCCGTAGTTGCGCAAAGTCAGCCAGGAAACGACGTCGTGCGGAATATGATCGAGGAAGATCATCCAAAGCCCGATGCCGCGGAACAGGTCGAGCCTGAGATCGCGCTCGACGATTACCTTATCCTGCTCGGCCATGATGCTCCATCCCAATGACGCAAGTTAAAGGCGCAAAATAAGGCTTTGGTCCAACAAATCCCTCTCGCGCATTGATACCAACAAGCCTGTATGCGTCAATGTAGGAACCGCCGGTCCCGGCTACTCGACCAGGTCCGGCCACGGCACGATGGTGGATTTCACCGTCTTCATCGCCATCGCGTCCGCGACCGCCTGCCCGATGCCGGCTTCGGAAAACGGATAAATCGTCTGCATGTCGAGCCAGGGGTATTTGCCGCGGGTGCGTGAGAGCATGTCGACGCCGAGCGGCAAATCATTGCCGGTGAAACCCCACGATCCCAGGACGTTGAGGTCCTTGGTGCAGATGCGGTGCCAGGAGGTTTCGATGGAGCCTGCATCGGTAAACTGCCCCATCTCGACATAGGTGCCGCCGTCGCGCAGCATTTCGATGCCTTCGGGGCCGGCGCTCGGATGGCCCGAACAATCCATCACCAGATCGGCGCCAAAACCGCCGACGATCTCGCGCACGCGTTTGATGCGCTCGGCCGGTGTCCTGACCATTTCGATGTCCACGGTCGCTTCCGCGCCGAACTTTCGCGCCAGTGCAAGCCGCGGCTCTTCCGGCGCACCGACGCAGATCACCCGCCCTGCCCCCATTTCGCGCGCCGCAGCAACGGCCAGAATACCGATCGGACCAGAACCCTGAATGACAACGGTGTCCCCCCAGGTGAATCCGCCGGCGCGGGTGGCGCGGTTGAAGGCGCGGATACAGGAGGTGAGCGGCTCCGACAGCGCGCCCAGCCGCAGCGGCATATCGTCGGGCAGTTTGTAGATCTTGGTGCCGGGCAGCATCTCGAGATCGACATAGACATATTCGGCCCAGCCGCCCCACAGATGCGGCGCTTTGTCAAAACCGAGATAGCGGCCGTAATAGACCGGCGTCAGGCATTTGTTGGCACTCAGGGGGTAGTGAACGCAGTAGTAGCAATGGCCGCAGGGCATCAAGGGCGGGATCATGACCTTCGACCCCACTTTCAGCGGCTTGCTCATGAAGTCTTCCGTGAAGTCCGGGCCGACCTCGATCAGCACCCCGCCGATCTCGTGACCCAGCGTGAACGGCCAGGGCAAGGGCTTTGGCCAATGACCTTTGAGGATATGCAAATCGGTGCCGCAGACGCCGCAGGCGCCGACCTTGATGAGCGCGCCCTTCTTGCCGACTTTCGGCCACGGCACGCTGCGGATGACGGGCTGGGCGCCCGGACCGTCATAGGTGCATACGCGAATTTGTTGCATGGCGAGTCCCTCCGGCCCTTGATCTTTAGCGGCGTTTTGCTGATGCGCTGGTGGGCGAGCGGCAAGCCTATGTGAAGCATCCGGCGATGCCAATCGCCGCGCTTCAAAACCGATCCGGCCACGGCAATTGACAGGCGCATCCCGGCGCTCCAGCCTAGATGCTCTTCCTGCTTCTTCTTGAAGGTGTGACGCATTGCGCAACCGATGGTTTGCCCTCGCCGTGCTGTTTGTGATTCGCCTGACGATGGCGTTTCAATTCCAGAGCGTTGCGGCCGTGGCGCCGCTTTTGGGCGATACGTTCGGCGTCTCTCTTGCCGATATCGGATGGCTGATCGGGCTCTATTTCGCACCCGGCCTGGTCCTCGCGCTGCCGGGCGGCGCGATCGGAAGACGGTTCGGCGACCGGCCTACGGTGATGGCATCGCTCCTCTTGATGCTCGTCGGCGAGCTGGCGATGGCGCTGTCGCCTTCGTGGGCCATGCAAATCGCAGGCAGGCTCGTCAGCGGCGCCGGCGGCGTCATGTTCAATGTCCAGATGACGAAAATGGTCGCCGACTGGTTTGCCGGTCAGGAGATCGCGACCGCGATGGCGATCTTCGTCAATTCGTGGCCGGCGGGCATTGCCCTTTCGCTGGTCTTTCTTCCCCTGGTCGCAACCGCGCTCGGCGTCGAGGCGGTCTATCTCACGGTCGCAGCTACAATCGCGTTGGGACTCGTGTTTTTCGCAGCCGCCTATCCGTCACCGCCGAAAACCACGACGACGGTGAGAACCGGATCGTCGTGGCCCGATCGCACGACGTTCATTGCCTTGGTTGCCGCCGGCCTGATCTGGGGCCTTTTCAATGTCGGCTTTGCCATGATCTTCAGCTTTGGACCCTCGATGCTGGACGAGCGCGGCTGGTCGATATCGGCAGCCGGCTCCGCCATCAGCATCGTGCTTTGGCTCGCGGTGATATCCGTTCCGCTCGGCGGCTATCTCGCCGATCGTACCCAACGGCCGAATCTGGTTCTGGTCGCAGGCTGTATCGTCTTCGCCGTGCTGATGACCATCCTGCCACGCAGCGGCGCGGTGATCTCGGTCGTCACGGCGATCGGGTTGCTCAGTGGCCTGCCGGTCGGACCGATCATGAGCCTGCCCGCGCGCGTCCTGAAGCCGGAGACGCGCGCGATCGGCATGGGCATTTTCTACACCCTCTATTACGCCACGATGATGCTGGGCCCGGTTGTAGCCGGCGCCTTGGCCAACAAATCGACCGGGAGTGCGGCCTCGGCCCTCGATTTCGGAGCTGCGGTGATTTTGGCGTGTCCGATTCTGCTGTGGGCCTTCCATCGGCTGCCCCAAGCGCGACCAAAGGTGGCATGAGCGGGTTCCCTCCATCCTGCTAACGGCTCATTAACCCTGCTGGCCGTAGGGTCCGTGAGCAGATGCTCTGGCGGCAAAGATGGCGTTAGCAAATAAAAAATCTATTTTGCCGTCCGCTGAAGAGCGGCGGCGCTTTCAGCGGGTGAAAGTCCATCTGCTGGGACGCTACATGCTTCCGGACCGGCGCGAATTTCCCTGCCAGATCATCAATATGTCGCCGGGCGGATTGGCGCTGCTCGCGCCCGGCATCGGCAATGTCGGCGATCGCGTGATCGCCTATCTCGATCACATCGGACGGGTCGAAGGCAAGATCACCCGCATCATCGACAACGGCTTTGCGATGACGGTGGGCGCGACCGCGCGCAAGCGCGACAAGCTCGCCGCGCAATTGACCTGGCTCGCCAACCGCGACATCCTCAATCTGCCGGAAGATCGCCGCCACGACCGTATCATTCCACGCAACCCGATCGCGCTGCTCACGCTCGAAGACGGCACCAAGATGACCTGCCGCATCATCGACATGTCACGCTCGGGTGCGGCGATCGCGGCCGAGAACCGCCCGCCGCTGAGATCGCTCGTACTGCTCGGCAAGGTCCAGTCGCGCGTGGTGCGCAATCTCGAGGAAGGCTTCGCGCTCGAATTCGTCCACGAACAGGTGGCCGAGACGCTCGAGGACGCCGTCACCGCGCGCTGAGCGCTATTCTCCGCGCGCAGCGGGTTTCGACAGATAATCCATCGACTGCGCTTCGCCCTTGAGCGGCGTCACCTTGTCCGGATCGATCCGGATCATGAGGTAATCGATGTGGTCCTCGATCTTCGTGAACCAGTGGCCGGTGCCGGCCGGAATCACCACGACGTCGCCGGCCTTGATCTCATAGGCGACACCGTCTTTCACGTCCGAGCCGTTATTGCCGGGACCATTGAACTCCCTCACGGTGCGCATGGTCGAAGGCCGCCGCTTCCGGTTGACGATATCGGGGCCCAGCACCAGCGTCGCTGCGCCTGAAATCACGTGATAGACCTCGCTGATCTGGTCGTGCTCGGCGACTGAATCAGGCGCCGGCTTCTCCAGCCGGCCGCGATGGACCATGCCGATGCCGATCCGCGCCTTGCCGATGTCGATGTCGCGCACCTGCTGATCGATCAGCTTCTCGGCGATGGCCTTCTGCGTGTAGCGCTCAAGCTCGGCTGCGGGAACATAGGTCCCCGGACATTGGGTGCAGGTCGGCTGCGGGTCGGTCGGATTGATGCGGACCGCCTCCTCGGCGATCGCCATTGGGCCGATCGCAACGCATAGTGCGGCCGCAAGGCCCAAAAGCACGGTCTTCATGACTAGTGGTCCGATTCTAACATTTGCATCCCGATCTGGCAGGCACTTTTGCAAATGTTAGAATCAAAGGACCACTAGCAAATATAGATTTCTAGTGGGGTTTTGGATTTGACATTTGCTTTACGTATTCCCGGCCAACGGGTAGCGAATGTCAAATCCACTCCACTGGCTCCCTTTCTTCCTTTTCTTGTGCGGCATGCATGCATGGGCAATCGCGCCCTGCCAAGGTTTTCCAGCCCGTCTCCAACAGCGTTACCGCCCGGTAAAGCATCGAACGGGCAAATTCCTCGCTTTTTGCTCCCTGAACCGGCCGGATGGCGCTTTGGACAGCGGACGATCCCCTCGCGATCTCGGTTAATGCGGGCGGGCTTTGCGGCGCAAACCCTGCATTTCCGCTGGGTCCAGCGGTTAATCGATAAAATTTGAATCAATTACAGTTGTCTAAAATTCTATTCGAATTCTATTCAAATACAGATCGAATTCGCGGCAGTATTTATCAGTATTCGCTTCAATTGTACTTGGTGTACTTAGCCGCAGCGCAAAACCTTTGTGAGAAACGTGGTCCCAACAAAAAAGACGGGGGCCACGATGTTCGGGTTCAGGGAGCGAAAGGGGTTGGCGGTTGCCGCCATCCTGTTGGGATTGAGCGCATCGGCGCAAGCGGCCGATGAGCGGACAGTTTATGCAAGCCTCGGCGATACCACGCGTGCGCCAATCGGCTGGGTCGAGTTCTGCACCGAGAATCCGGTCGAGTGCAAAGGCGGCCCGTCGCAGGCGCGCGACATCGTGATGACGCAAGCGGCCTGGCGCGATCTCTTGAAGGTCAACCGCTGGGTCAACGAGACCGTCAAGCCGATGACCGACATGGATCATTGGGGCGTGATTGAAAAATGGTCGCTGCCGACCGACGGCTACGGCGACTGTGAAGACTACGTGCTGATGAAGCGCAAGATGCTGATCGACGCGGGATGGCCGCGTGAAGCGCTTCTGATCACGGTGGTGCGCGACAAGATGGGCGAGGGTCATGCGGTTTTGACCGTCAAGTCCGACAAGGGCGAGTTCATTCTGGACAACCAGAACGAAAACGTCGTGGCCTGGACCGAGACCGGTTACCGCTTCGTCAAACGCCAATCGCAGAGCGACCCGAACGTATGGGTCTCCCTCGGCGACCCCAGGCCTGCGGTTTCGACCGCCAGCGCCCGCGATCGCTGACAACAGGTTTAGGAGCTACGCGAGCCGGTCACATCCCCACCCCTCCCCGTCCCAGACCGGACCGCGCGCGGCCAGCCTTCCCCCAAGGGCTGGCCGCACCTTTTTTTTCTGCTTTGTGAGCTAGCTCACATCCGCCGGCAGCCACCTGGGGCATGGTGTTGGTGCCGGATGGCGTAAGCCAATTTAATATCCGGGGCTAGCAAGGCCGTGGGCGTCAATACTCCGCCGACGGCCTTGTTTTTTGCGGTGCCGGATAAGCCGCATCTCCCGTCCTGGTGAATTGCGTGTGACTTGCGTCGGGAATGGAATATCGGCTGGATGGTGGTGTCTAATTTGCCACCATCCCCGAGGAATCCCGCATGAACGTCCACACCCAGCAGACGCCCGATGTCATCGGACTGACCAAGGTCGCTCCGTTCTCTCGCCGTGGCTTTATGACCGCATCCGCCGCTGTCGCGGCGGGCTATACGCTAGCCGCCGGTCCCGTCCGGGCCGACGTCATCAAGACCTCTACCGACGGCCTCGATGCCGGCGACATCAAGATCAAGGTCGCCGACGGCGAGATGCCCGGCTATTTCGCCCGTCCGAAAGGCGTCGCCAATCCGCCGGTCATTGTGGTCGCGATGGAGATCTTCGGCCTGCACGAATACATCAAGGACGTCACGCGGCGTCTGGCCAAGCTCGGCGCGCTCGCCGTTGCGCCCGACTATTATTACCGCAAGGGCGTCGACCTCACCAAGATCACCGACATTCCGCAGCTTCTGCCGATTGTTAACTCAAAGCCTGACGCCGAGCTTTTGTCCGACCTCGACAGCACGGTGGCCTGGGCCAAGGCGCAAGGCGGCAACACCGACCGGCTCGGCATCATCGGCTTTTGCCGAGGCGGCCGCACGGTGTGGGAATATGCCGCCCACAGCACGGCATTGAAGGCTGGCGTTTCCTTCTACGGGCCCCCGGCCGACCCAGCGAACCCGGTGAACCCGCTGTGGCCGAAGAGCCCGACCCAGCTTGCGCCTGAGATGAAGGCACCGGTGCTCGGACTTTATGGCGCGGCCGACACCGGCATTCCCGTGGCCACTGTCGAGGGTCTGAAGGAAGCGCTTGCGAAAGCCAACAAGCCCGCCGAGTTCAAGATTTACCCGGACGCGCCCCACGGCTTCCACGCCGACTATCGCGCCAGCTACCGCAAGGAAGCAGCAGAAGACGGCTGGAACAAGATGCAGGCCTGGTTCAAGAAGTACAAAGTACTCGGCTGAACCCTCACGACATCAAAAGGCGCGCGGTGCTTTTGCCGCGCGCCTTTTTCGTTTGATATTTCGCTACGATCGATCGGCCGAAAGCTTATCCGCAGACCTGAACCGGCCGCACGCGCCACCCATGTGACGTATGTACGCGCCGCTGCACCACGTAGCAGCTGCCGTTGTCATAATAAGAATCGTCATAGTAGGAATCATCGTAGGCATAGTCCGGATAATCCCAGTAGTCATCGTAGCCCGGACCCCAGAAGCCGCCGGCGAAGAACCGGCGGCCGTGATGGAAGCCGCCATGGTTGAAGCCACCGTGGTTGAAAGCGCCATGGTTGAAGGCGCCGTTTGCAAAACGACCACCTTGAACCGCGGCTACGCCACCAACAGCGGCAGCCGGTGCCGCGCGTGCGAAACTGTTGCTGAAGCCGCCGCCGCTAAAGCCTCGCGCGGCGAAACCGCCACCGCCAAAGCCGCCGGCACGGCCACCACCGAAGCCACCACCACCGAAGCCACCGGCGTGGCCGCCGCCGAAGCCGCCACCACCACCGCCGTGGCCACCACCACCTCCACCTCCACCTCCGCCTCCACCACCGCGGGCTAGAGCCAGGTTTGGCGTCAGCGCGGCAACTGAGGCCACCGTGCATAGTGCGATCATTGTCTTACGCAACATGTCATCCCTCCTAGATGATAAACCCAGCCCCGCAAACGAATACGCGTTTGCGACGATCCCGTTCCTTGATGTGGGATGACCGCGACGAAATGCCCGAGCGAAACCCTCACTTCTACGCGACCGGCGCGCGAGCGCTGTGGTGCACAATGGAAGCTTCGGACGTTGCAAGCCGAAAAATAAAATATGTTTTAGCGAAACGACTCGATGTCAGAAGCGGGACACCAATGGGGCCCTAGTGGAGTGGATTTGACATTCGCTAGCCGTTGCCGCGAATTCGTGATGCGAATGTCAAATCCAAAACTCCACTAGAAACCTATATTTGCTAGTGGTCCTTTGATTCTAACATTTGCAAAAGTGCCTCCGAGCCCGAGTGCAAATGTTAGAATCGGACCACTAGCGCATGCGCAAATTGATCACCTTCGACGACGACACGTTCGGCAAGCTCAAACAGCTGGCGCGGGACCGGATGGGGACTTTTCAGGAGCTGGCGGACGAGGCGTTTGCCGATCTGCTCAAAAAGCACGGCATTCCCATCGACCTGAAGGACGCCTTGCGCAAAAGCGCGAGGCTTGCGGCGGAGCCGGGCAAGAAAAGCAAATCACCGAAGGCATCACGAAAAGCCAGACCGTGATGCCGGGAAATCCGTGCGCGCTTCAACCGATTTTCTTGCACCCAGCTTTGAAGCGCGGCCCGTTGCGCTGATATGACTTCGCCGCGCGTCCCATTGCGGTTGCTTGCTCAGGCGTCAGCGTGCGGATCACGCGCGCCGGCGAGCCGATGATGAGGGAATTTTCGGGAAACTGCTTACCCTCGGTAATAACGGAGCCGGCGCCAACCACGCTACCACGGCCGATTCTCGCGCCATTCATGACGATCGAACCCATGCCGACCAGCGCGCCGTCCTCCAGGATGCAGCCGTGCAGGATGACGTTGTGCCCGACCGTGCAATCCTTGCCGATGACGAGCGGAAATCCGGGATCGGTGTGGCAGGTCGAGTTGTCCTGCACGTTGGAACCCTCGCCGATCTCGATCCACTCATTGTCGCCGCGCAACACCGCGCCGAACCAGACGCTCGCGCCTTCCAGCAAGCGGACCTTGCCGATCACGGTGGCGGTGTCCGCAATGAAATAACTGCCGCTTTTGGGAAGGTCGGGCGCCTGCCCGTCGAGTTCGTAGATTGCCATAAGAAAAAAGTCTCCTTCTTCAAGGAGACTCTGGCACAGCCGTCAAAGCGTTTTCAAGCAAAGCGAGTAGAAAGCCTCAAGCCAGCAGTCCGGCGGCGCGGAGCGTCATGAGAAAAAAGGTACCCGACATCAGGCTCCAGAAGCCTGCCAGCACGGTCGCCATCATCACGAATTCGAAACGGCGGCGCTCGATCTGCACACCGCGCAGCGTGTTGCGCATGATGATGAAGGGGGCTGCAAATACCAGAAACGGCACGGCGGCAAAGGTGCTTGGCGCGACACCCTCCTGGAGCAGTCCGAAGCCGGCGGGCCGATGCACAATCGCCTGATATCCTGACGTCAGCGCGCCCGCGAGCGCAAAACCGATGCAAAGGGAAAACAGGGAGTTCAACGCATCCGGCGACATTTGGGGCTCATCCACGCAACAACTGAAAGCCCCCTCCCTTCGCAAAATTGGCGCGCCGCCGCCACAACATCCTTAAGGAAAGGTTAACTACGCCGCCGGGAACCGCGGCGCAGGCATGGCTCGCGCGGTTTGAGGCACCGTAAAGCCATACGGAAGCACGAGGCCGCGTGGCATATTTGACGTTGATTCGTTCTCTGACCCCCGCTTGCGTTCATGACATTCATCACCTCAGCCCAGACCATCGCGCGCACGACCGGCAAGGACTGGCGCAACCATTTGCTTCCGATCCTCCTGGGCGGCGCCCTTGCCGTGGCGGCGCTATCGTTCGTCGCCTACCTGCTGTGGCCGACCTGGGAGGTGGACCCCGCGAGCGGCCCGGCGCGGCTGCCGGTCAGCGTCGGCTCGACGCTGTTCAACGTGCCCTCCGGATCGATCCGGATGAAGATCCAGCACCACACCGGACCGCAGGAGCGCATCGATCTCAACTTCGCCTACCCGTCGCTCGAGCCTCCGGAAGCCCCAAAGCACGTCAGCGCGGCCAATGTGGATGAGGCCATGCAGCCGATCGACCGGATTTTCGTGTCGATCGCGGCGCATCATGACGCGCTGGCGCCGGATATCCGCGCCCGCACCATTTTTCCGCGCTATCTCGACCGGGCCAACACGGTCGGGGAAGACGGTTTGACGATGCGCGCCTTTCGCGAGGGATCGCCCTACAGTGGGGAAGATTTGTTCTCGGCAGGCTCGCCGGACTTCATCGCGCGCTGCAGCCGCGAGACGTCCACTCCCGGCATGTGCTTAAGCGAACGCCGCGTCGAAGGAGCCGACCTGACGTTTCGCTTTCCACGCAGCTGGCTCGCGCACTGGCACGAGGTGGCAGCTGCGATGGATCGCCTGACCCAGCAATTGCACGGCCAGAAATAGCGCCCGGTTCTGATTCAATCAGAACCGAACAGGCCTAAAGACGTTCGAGATCGGCCTTGTCAGCCCTGCTCGACCAGATCGTCTTCCAGGATCGCCATCTGGAATTGGAACGAGCGATCCTCGTCCTCGTCATCGACAAAGAGAACGCCGATGAACTCCTCGCCGATATAGACCTCGGCCGAGTCGTCCTTCTTGGGCCGCGGCACCACACGGATCTTGGGGTTGCCGAACAGGCGCTTGAGGTAGGTGTCGAGTTTCCTGACTTCCTGAACGTCCACGGCGGTCTCCGAATGCAAAGGTCTTTGGAAATTTTAGGATGATATAGCGAGAACCGCCAGCACTATGACAGGCCCGTTCCCGGGGCGCTTATAGCCGCGCATCGGGCCAACTGCAAAACCATCGGAGCCCTCCCCATACGAAATCCCCCGTCACATCCCACAACGAGGCTCAAATTCCGATCGCGTTGAGCATCTGATCCATGGTGCGCGAGGGCTCGGCGCAGCCAGCCTCACCCACGATCTTGGCGGGAACGCCTGCCACCGTCACATTGTGCGGAACCGGCTTCACGACCACCGAGCCGGCTGCGATCCTGGCGCAATGGCCAATCTCGATATTGCCGAGGATTTTGGCCCCCGCGCCGATCAGGACGCCGTGGCGGATCTTGGGATGGCGATCCTCGTTCTCCTTGCCGGTGCCCCCTAACGTGACACCGTGCAGGATCGAGACATCATCCTCGATCACAGCGGTCTCGCCGCACACGAAGCCGGTGGCGTGGTCGAGAAAGATGCCGCGGCCGATGATGGCGGCCGGATTGATGTCGGTCTGAAACACAGCCGACGAACGGCTCTGCAGGTAATAGGCAAAATCCTTGCGGCCGCGCTTGAACAGCCAATGCGCGAGGCGATGGGTCTGCAAGGCATGGAAACCCTTGAAATAGAGCAAGGGGTCGATGAAGCGCGAGGTCGCGGGATCGCGATCGTAAACCGCGACCAGGTCGGCGCGGAAGGCGTTGCCGAGATCGGGATCGTCGCGCAGCGCCTCGTCATAGGTCTGGCGAATCAGGTCGCCTGACAAGGCGGAATGGTCGAGGCGCTCGGCGATCCGGTGCACCACCGCCTGCTCCAGCCGATCGTGGTGCAGCACGGTCGAATAGATGAACGAGGCGAGTTCCGGCTCGCGGCGGACGATGTCCTCGGCCTCGGTTCGCACGCGATCCCAGATCGGATCGAGCGCGGCAAGCTTTGTGCCGCCTTGCGGATTGGTTTGATGCTTCATCATAGGCGCCGCCCGCAAATTGTTCTGTGACCACGATAATCGGCTAATTGACCCGACCATTCTAGCATGGCTTCCCCCGCGCTGTCCTCTTGCCCTCACACCAAGGTGAATGCCAAGTTGGCGACCCGGTTCGGCCTACTTGGTTGGTCGCTGCCATAAATCAAGCCGACTATTGGCTGATTTCCGGCACAGTGTGTCTTTGGGCATGGTCGGCAACATGGCGGATATCATGACCCCATCCCTCCCTGCCCGCGCCGCGAACCCGCCATGGGTTTGGATTGTGGCTGCCGCGATCCCCGTGATGCTGCTCGCCCCGGCATTTTGGAACGGCTACCCGCTGCTCCAGTCGGATACCGGCGGCTATCTGGCGCGCTGGTATGAAGGCTATCTGGTCCCCAGCCGATCGACCGTCTTCGGCCTCTACCTGCATTACGGCGAACCAACCTATTTTTGGATCAACCTGGCGATCCAGGCGCTGGCGACGATGTGGATCCTGCAACTCACGCTGCGCGTCTTTGGCCTCGCCAAACCGTGGCGGCTGTTCGGCGTAAGCCTGGCGCTGACACTGACGACGGCGCTGCCCTGGCTCGCCAGCATGCTGCTCACCGACATCTTTGCCGGTCTGTCGGTGTTGTCGCTGTTTATCCTCGTGCTTCACGGCGACAAGATTTCCCGAAGCGAAAAAGCCGCGCTGTTCGTCTTTACCGCGTTTGCGGCGGCCACCCATAGCGCGACGATGGCCGTGCTTTTGGGACTGTGCTGCGTCGGATGGATCGCGCGCCCGTTCCTGCGCGGGCGAATTCCCGCCTCGCACCTTATTCAGGGCACACTGACGATTGCGGCCGGCGCCGTTATGCTGGTGTCGGCTAATTTTGCGTTATCCGGACAAGTGGCATGGACGCCCGGCGGCTATGCGATTGCCTTCGCCCGCATGCTTCAGGACGGCATCGTGACCCGCTACCTGAACGACCACTGCGCCACACAGCATTTCAAGCTCTGCCCATATCGCAACAACTTGCCGGAAACGGCGGATGATTTTCTCTGGAGTCGCGAGACCGTGTTCAACAAGCTCGGCCGTTTTCCCGGCATGAGCGATGAGATGGGATATATCGCCGTCCACGCGCTCGCCGATTATCCGCTATGGCAGGCCGAGGAAGCGCTGCTGGCCACGGGCGAGCAGATGCTCAAGGTCGCAACTGGCGAAAACACCGACCATCCAACCCTGATGCATACCTACGGCATCTTCCGGGAATATTTGCCGCAGCAATTGAAACTGGTGGACGCGGCGCGCGAGCAGAAGAGCCACCTCACCTTCGGCCCGATCAATCTGGTTCACGTGCCGGTGGCGTTGATCTCCACGACACTCGTCTTTCTCATACTGATTGCCTCGGTCTTGCGCGGGCGAACCGACGACGTGACGCTGATGATGGGCACTGTCGTTCTGGCGCTGCTCGGCAATGCCGTCATATGCGGCGTGATATCGGGACCGCACGACCGCTATGGTTCGCGTCTGGTCTGGATCACAACATTCGCCCTCATGATCGCGGCCATGAAGCGATCAAAACCGCCAAATCCGTCACCGGCGGCGTGACAGAAAATCCAGCACGCCCGCCTTGTAAACCTTGTCGCCGACCGCGCGCATGTGATCGCGATTGGGAATGTCGAGAACTTCCGCGCCGGGAATGATATCGCCGAGCGCATGCGCCGAGCCCGCGATCTCGTCTGATGTGCCGACCGCGATCAGCACGGGGACGGCGATTTCGGCCGCCTGCTCCCGCGTCATCAGGCGGCGCGACCCGCGCAAGCAGGCCGCCAGCGCCTTGCGGTCGGACCGGGTCTGGTCGGCAAAGGCGCGGAACGTTCGCCCGACCGGATCGGTGACTTCATCGAGCGAATCGGCCTCTAACGCCCTGGCGACGTTCTCGCCGGGACCGCCGCCCTCGATCAGACCGAGCCCGATGCCGCCCAGAATGACCGAGCGCAGCCGATGCGGTTCGCTTCGCGCCAGGTTCGCGGTCATCCGCGATCCCAGCGAATAACCCATCACGTCGGCGCGATCGAGCTTGAGATGATCCATCAAGGCCGCGATGTCACTCGCCATGATGGCGATCTCATAGTCGGCGGAATCGAAGAGCTTGCCGGAATCGCCGTGGCCGCGATTGTCGAACGCGATCACCCGCCGGCCGCTTTTCTTCAGGTCCGACACCCAGGTCGGATAGACCCAGTTCACATTCTTGCTGGAAGCAAAGCCGTGCACTAAAACGATCGGATCGCCCTCGCCTTCGTCAAGATAAGAAATTTCAACACCGCCGTGATGAAAACTCGGCATCGCTTGTTCCGTGTTTATGAGGATGAGCAGGAAATTAGCCGTTTACGGCGACGCTGGCCACTGCCGCTGGACTTGCAAGTGCTGCAAGCTGTCGCCGCAGCCTGCGGCGTTTGCCGTGATCGATGACCGATTGCGTCACCCGTTCAGTCGTGGCCTTGATCGAGGCCAGGAATGAAAACAGCGCGAACAGCGCACCGAACACCCACCAGGACAGATTGAACGCGCCGGCCGCCAACAGCAGCGCACCGCGGCCGAGAAGTTTAAGGATCGCGCGCGTCTTGCCGCCGCTTGATTCAGCGAGCCGCGCAGCCCGCGCAACGTCTTCCGGGCCTTCGGCGATCTTCAGCGTGTCGAGCGCGCCGCGCGCACCGGCCTTCTCGCCGATCCGCCCGACATCCTTGGCGAGCCGAACCAGCCCACCGGCCTTCTCGGCGCGGAAGGCAGCGGTAATGGCGCTGACGGTCTGCGAGGGACGCGTCACGGCGGCGGACGAAACCGCATCCCCGAGCGCCGAGGTGTCGACCACCTCGCGCGCGGATCGGCCGGCCCATTCGGTAAGCCCCTCACCCAGCCGCCCGACCTTGCGGGCATCCTTGACCAGTGTAAGCCCGGCCCGCACCGGCGCCACGCCGCCGACGGAAACATAGGTCGCCGCCGTCACCGCCAGGCCCGCGGTCGCAAGACCCAACACCAGGCGATCGGTGTCCTCGCCCATGACCAGATGCTTGCCCTCGCGCACCACGTCGCGGATATCGCCGAAGACAAAGAGATCGCCGGCGACGGTCCCGGACAGGCTGCCGGCATCGTCGGCATTTCCCGTCACGAGTCCGGTGGCAAAGCGGCGGGCAAAATGCGACGTGGTGTTCTCTTCGGCGACGGCCTCGTTCACCCGCTGCACGAGATCGCCGGGAATCGAGATGTTCTTGGCCTTGGCGAGGTCGACGAAGCTTGAAGCCAGCCCGGTATCATGCGCGGCCAACGCGGCTTCGATCTGACCCACGGCTATATCCGGATTATTCCGCAAAGCAGAATTGACCTGAAGATCGGACAGTTCCACCGGATCGTCCTGCGCCGCCAATATCGCACCGGCCTGACGCGCATGCGGCCATATCCCGGCAAGCGCGGCGCCGCTCACCGTCATCGCCGCCAAAGCCAAACCGATCTGTCGCCGTTTCATCAAAAATACCTGCGCCTCTACCCGCAAGAAATAGTATGCCGCTTTTACGACACAACCGCCCCGACGAAAGAAGGGCTTCTCGGGACAACAAGATTGTGTCGAATTTGTTAGGACAGAACAGCGGCCGAGGGCACCATATCCGTTCCACCAGCACTGCGGAAAGTGGACTAGGAATTGGCAGGTTCCGTCTCTATGGTGACGCCACTTGAAGTGGCAGAGCTTCATGCGGTGTCGTCTGCTGCTGTTGTTACCCGAGGTAAATCCGATGTCTGACCATGTCGTCCCGCACTTTCATAACGATGCCGGCGTTGCCGTGATTGAGATCGGCTCGCAGGAGTTCATGTGCGTCGGCGCCAATCCGCCCTTCGATCACCCGCACGTCTTTCTCGATCTCGGCAACGACAACGAGATCATCTGCCCCTACTGCTCGACGCTCTATCGTTATGCCGCCGACCTGAAGGCCGGCGAGGCCCGCCCGCCGGAATGCGTGCTGATCGACAAGGTCGCCTGATCGGGCATTAATGGCGGCTTCACGCACGATTATCGTCGCGGGCGCCGGAATCGGGGGACTGACGGCTTCGCTGGCGCTGGCGAAACAGGGCTTTCGCGTCATCCTTCTGGAAAAAGCCGAGCGGCTCGAGGAAGCCGGCGCCGGCCTTCAACTTTCGCCCAATGCAAGCCGCGTGCTGATCGATGTCGGCCTGCAACCGCGCCTCGCCGGCGCCGTGACGCCCGAGGCCATCTGTCTGATGAGCGCGATGAATGGCGGCGAGATCATCCGCCTGCCGCTCGACCGGATGGCGCAATCCAACGCGCCCTATTGGGTGATTCACCGCGCCGATCTGCAAACTGCGTTGCGGGAGCAGGTTCAAAACTGTTCCGACATCGAATTGCGGCTCGGTTGCCAGTTCGAGGATGTCAGCTCCCACGCCAAAGGATTGACCGTCATCCAGCGCAGTGGCGCGATGCGCCGGGAGGAACTTGCACTCGCGCTGATCGGCGCCGACGGAATCTGGTCGTCGGTCCGCCATCATCTCGTGCCCGACCTGCAACCGCGTTTCTCCGGGCTGATCGCCTGGCGCGGCACCCTCGATACCACGCAGTTGCCGCGCGAATATACCTCGCGCCGCGTCCAGCTCTGGATGGGGCCTAAGGCCCATCTCGTGACCTATCCGATTTCCGCAGGCCGCCGGATCAACGTGGTTGCGGTCGTCCCCGGACAATGGAACAGGCCCGGCTGGAGCGAACCGGGCGACGGCAACGAGATCAAGACCGCGTTCGTCGCGGCAAGATGGCATGCGATTCCGCGGATGCTGATCGGCGCTGTCGACGGCTGGCGGAAATGGGCGCTTTTCACGGTGCCCGGCGGCGGCCGATGGACCGACGGCGCGGTTGCTTTGTTGGGAGATGCGGCGCATGCGATGCTGCCGTTTGCCGCGCAAGGCGCGGCCATGGCGATCGAGGATGCGGCCGTGCTCGCCAAATGCATCGGTGAACGGCAAAACGAGAGCCCGGCGGCGCTGGCAGCGGCGCTGCAACGCTATGCGCGGCTGCGCCGGCCGCGCGTGTTGCGACTGCAACGCAGTGCGCGGCAGGCGGGCCGGATCTATCATCTGGCAGGCCCGCTTGCGTTGGCGCGCGACCTCGTCATCAAGGCGATGGGGCCAAGGCGGATGCTGTCGCGACAGGACTGGATCTACAGCTGGCAGGCCTGAGGCGGCGCTTGCGAAGCATGATCCGGAAAAGTGTGAAGCGGTTTTCCCTCGCGACAAACGCGTAAGCGTTTGCGCGGAGATCATGCTTCATCAAAGAACTAAAGCACGATGACGATTCAACCAAATCTCATCGCGCTTTAGCCTCAATAGACCGCGCTACCCGACCTTGATGGGGCGTGACCGGATTTCGTGGCGGGCGCAGGCGTGGAAGGCGGCGTCTCCGCCGTTTTGGCTGGCGGGCTCTCATGGCATTTGTTGAGCGCCCATGCTTCATCGGCGTTCTTCTTCTGGCCGCGTATCGCGATGTAATCGTTGCGATAGACGGCCTCCGCGACCACAGGACCAGCGAAACCGTCCTGCGCCTTGCTCATCAGGCCCTGCAACTCGGCCATTTTGGCCGTAAGTGTCTTGCGCTCGGTCTCGAGTTGTTTGCAGTCATAGAGGTTGTACTTGGCGGGATCGGCAAACGCCGACGTCATGCCATCGCTCATGTCGGCACAGCCGGACAGAAGCGTGCCGCAGGCGAGCAGTACCGCTCCGGCAAGGGCCTGGAGCGGCGCATGGAAACGAGCGGGGGAAGCAAGCATGTAACCCTGTTAATCCCTCAACGTTGAGGTTGCGTAAAGCAGGCACTAATGTCCGGAATGAGGCTTTGCCTTGGCGGGCTTGGTCGCTTAAAGGTTTAGGCGGCGCGGGCCGACCCGGCTCATTTCACGGGTCCAAAAACTGCGCTAACTATTTGATCCCATGATCAAAGCGGACGTGGCGGAATTGGTAGACGCAAGGGACTTAAAATCTCCCGGCGCCACTGAAATTACTCATCTTTACGATCTAACGTGGCCAGGCAATCCCGCACGAAGCGGGTGGAGACCCGGCCGTATTGTCTAACACGCCGTCGCCTTTTCGCGCTGGCTGGCAGGCGCTCGAAAATGTGGGCTGAGTTTTTATTACCGAACCTGCGAACCCCGCGACTGCGCCGGCGCCATAAACCTTCGCGAGTTTCCGGCAGTAACTGCCAAGCGAAAATCACGGCTGGCTGATCTTCCTTACAGTTCGATCCTTACGCCGCACAGCGGCTACCGGCACGCCGACAACATCATCGACGGACGCTCGTTGACCGGCTATGCGATCGCCCTATGAATGCTGAATGCCAACTCGGTGGGCTCCGAACGGGTCGAACCCATCCCCACCACCGCGCTTCTCCACCGTGGTGGCTTGCCAACGACGAGCCATCCTTCCAAATTGGGTTCGGGGAAGAGATCTGTCCGCAAATGGTGCTCTCGGCGACGGAACAGATGATGCGACGATCCGCATGAAACCGCAGCCGGAACCATCAAGCCGGGAAGTTCTCGCGGGCCTTGTTGAGCGCGTCACATACCACAACGACGGGAATGGCTACTGCGTTTTGCGGATCAAGGCGCGCGGCCACCGCGAACTGGTCACTGTAGTCGGGCACGCCGCGGTGATCTCCGCTGGCGAGTGGATTACCGCATCGGGCGAATGGGTCAATGACCGCACCCATGGCCAACAGTACAGGGCGAAGTTCTTAAAGACCTCGGAACCGACATCACTCGACGGCATCGAGAAATACCTCGGCTCCGGGATGATCCGCGGCATCGGGCCAGTCTATGCCAAGAAGCTGGTGCGCGCCTTCGGTGCGAAGGTGTTCGATACCATTGAGGCGGAGCCCGAACGCCTGCGCGAGGTAACGGGCATCGGCCCGGTTCGGGCCAACCGGATCACAGCCGCCTGGGCCGAACAGAAGATCGTTCGCGAAATCATGGTCTTCCTGCACAGCAACGGCGTCGGCACAGCGCGGGCGGTGCGCATCTATAAGACCTATGGCGCGGACGCCGTACAGGTCATGACCGAGAACCCCTACCGCCTCGCGCGCGACATTCGCGGCATCGGCTTCAAGACTGCCGACGCGATCGCGATGAAACTCGGCATCGAGAAGACCGCAATGATCCGGGTTCGGGCCGGAATCTCCTATGCGCTGACCGAGGCGATGGACGAAGGGCACTGCGGTTTGCCGACGGATGAACTGGTGCCGCTTGCCGAGAAGCTGCTTGAGGTCCCGGTGGAACTAGTGCGCATCGCGCTTGATCTCGAACGGACAGAAGGCACGGTCATCGCGGACAGTGTAGGCGAAACGTCCTGCGTATTTCTGGCGGGCCTGCATCGGGCGGAGCGCTCGATTGCCGAGCAGCTGATCCGGCTTGCGAATGGCACACTGCCCTGGCCCTGGATCAATCCAGACAAGGCACTGCCTTGGGTCGAGGAACGGATCGGGCTTACCCTCGCCAAAAGCCAGGTGGCCGCGATCCGGCTCGCATTGATGTCCAAAGCGCTGGTCATGACCGGCGGTCCTGGTGTCGGCAAGACCACCATCGTCAAAGGTATTCTCCGCATTCTCGCAGCAAAGGGGGTAAGGCTCCTGCTATGCGCGCCGACCGGCCGCGCCGCCAAGCGCATGACCGAGGCGACCGGTTTTGAGGCCAGGACGATCCACCGGCTGCTGGAGGTTGACCCCAAGGGCGGCGGCTTCAAGCGCGGCGAAGACAATCCGCTCGACTGCGACCTGCTTGTTGTCGACGAAGCCTCAATGGTAGACGTCATGCTGATGCAGTCACTCATGAAGGCAGTGCCAGACAAGTCTGCCCTTTTGATCGTCGGCGACATCGACCAGCTTCCTTCGGTGGGCCAGGCCAAGTGCTGGCCGACGTCATCGCATCCGGTGCTGTGCCGGTGGTGCGTCTCACCGAGGTGTTCCGGCAGGCCGCGCAAAGCCGCATCATCATCAGCGCACATCGCATCAATCACGGGGTCATCCCCGATCTCAGCCTGCCCGGCACGGATAGCGATTTCTACTTCGTGCAAGCGGACGATCCAGAAACCGTCGTACAGCGCATCATCGAGTTGGTGAAGACACGGATCCCCAATCGCTTCGGCCTCGACCCAATTCGGGACATTCAGGTTCTGTGTCCAATGAACCGGGGCGGCGTCGGTGCGCGCTCGCTAAACATCGAACTACAGACGGCTCTGAACCCCGCCGGCGAGCGCAAGGTCGAGCGCTTTGGTTGGACGTTCGCGCCCGGCGACAAAGTGATGCAGATCGAAAACGATTACGACAAGGAGGTCTATAACGGCGACATCGGATATATCGACGATGTTAGTTTCGAAGACAGCGAACTCACCGCAAGCTTCGACGGCCGCACGGTCATTTATGGTTTTGGCGAGCTCGACACACTGGTGCCGGCCTACGCAGCAACCATCCATAAGAGCCAGGGTTCGGAATACCTCGCCGTTGTGATCCCGGTGATGACGCAGCATTACACCATGCTGCAGCGAAACCTGCTCTATACCGGCGTCACCCGGGGCAAGAAGCTGGTCGTGCTGGTCGGTCAGAAGAAGGCCGTCGCCATCGCGGTTCGGAACGTTTCGGGGAGAAGGCGGTGGTCGAAATTGAACGAGTGGCTGGCATCAAGAACAGTGTCGACACCGATAAGATGAGGGCCGACTATGAATGTACGTAAAGCGCATAATATTTGGATCGAACAGTGCGAAGCGGCTCAAACGATCAAGGCTCGATTCGGGCTCACGGCCGCCTTCGATTATCTTGTCGGTGAGAAATTGATGAGCTTTGCCAGTGCTGCCTCCAGACATCCCGACTTCGCGCGGGAATTGCCGCGGTTTGTTTCCGAGGTGAGACGCATGTTCACGGCGGATGAGATTGGCGTGCAGTTGGCGCAAATCGAGTGTTCGCAAAACGAAAGAGACGTTGATGTTTTGGAGGAGGATGATCTTCTCCGTGAGGGTGCGGCCGCAGTCGCGGAGTGCGTTGAGCAGATTCATGCTGGTCAAGGAATTGCTGACCGCGCCCATGCTCGGTACTTCGTGACAGAATGGCGAATTACTTCTCGATGTGGCGCGCGGCTCACCCCCAAAATTGCGGACATTTCCGGTGGGGATCGTAAGGTCTCACCGTCATGATGACGCTGGAACCTGTTCTTACTCCGCATGGTTTGCTGACGCTGCGACAAACGACGGAAGCTCCGCGTTGGAGCCCGACCAGGGCTCGCGGCTGGAGAAGGCATTCGTACAGGGGTCCGGACACGGACTGTTGTTGCTCGGCGCCGACGAAGTCGGGACGGTTCTGCCACCGGTGCTGTCGTATTGGCGGGAGTTTGGGAGGCGCTACGTGACGGCACTGTGCGCTCTTCCCGGTATTGGCGAGGGGGCGCCAAGCCGCCTGTGCCGATCCCA
Organism: uncultured Alphaproteobacteria bacterium; assembly: GCA_963770515.1. GTDB lineage: Bacteria > Pseudomonadota > Alphaproteobacteria > Rhizobiales > Xanthobacteraceae > Bradyrhizobium. The sequence goes on along the minus strand of CAVYPW010000006.1, from coordinate 1,388,433 downwards.
GCGGCGGCGAGTTGGACAGATGGCCGCGGCCGTTCCGCCGATGACCGGCGCGGAATACCTGACGGCGTCTGTCCTGGCCGATCTTTGGCGAGGCATGGATGCGGCCTTCGATGCCGAATTGGCGGATGCCAAGCTCTCCGTGCAGGAGTTCCTCAAGAGCCGTCATCCGGCCTGGAATTTGGTTGGGCGCGTGCATTTCAATCTCGCCGAGAACCGGAAAGACGAAGACGCCCCGTTCGCCTTCCTGGCGACCTATACGACGCGGCTTTCGCTGAGGCCAAGGCGCAGCATCTGCCGCTCGGCAAGGCGCTTGCAGGAATATTCCGGCGCCAGGAACCGCGAGCGCCTGTTGTCGCTGCTGATGCCTGTCCAGCGCGCCGCCGAGCAATGCCCCTGGCTGAAGACGATGGTCGATGCCGGCGAGATTTTTCATCCGCTGCGCTGGAGCCCGCAACAGGCGCTGCAATTCCTGAAAGACGTTCCGGCTTGGAAAGCGCCGGCGTGGTCGTGCGGATGCCGGCGAGCTGGCGCATGAACCGCCCCGCGCGTCCGCAAGTGAAGGCGACGGTCGGCGGCAAGGCGCCATCGCAGCTCGGGATGGACGCGCTGCTCGACTTCCGGATGGAGGTGACGCTCGACGGCGAAACCCTGTCGGGGGCCGAGATCAAGCGACTTGCTGGCGCAATCGGAGGACTGGCCTTGATTCGCGGCAAGTGGGTCGAAATCGACCATGAACGTCTGAGCCGGACGCTCGAGCAATTCGAGGCGATCGAGCGCCGGGCCGCCGCCGAGGTCTGTCGTTCGGCGAGGCCATGCGTTTGCTGGCCGGGGCCGGCATTGCCGGAGATGAAACTGCCGCACCAGCCGACATCGATTGGAGCCAGACCGTCGCCGGACCCTGGCTCGCAGAGACGCTGGCCGACCTTGCGCCAGCCGGATGGGCTCTGCGGGTCGATCCCGGGCAATCGCTCCACGGCACTTTGCGGGCCTATCAGCAGGTCGGGTGTGCAATGGCTTTATCTGCTCGCGCGGCTCGGACTTGGCGCGTGTCTTGCCGACGACATGGGACTCGGCAAGACGATCCAGGTGCTTGTCGCTGCTGCTGGTGTTGAAGAAAGAGGACAGCGGGAAATCGGCAAACCTTGGCTTCTGGTGGCGCCGGCCTCGTTGCTCGCCAATTGGGCGGCGGAAATTTCCCGATTTGCGCCGAGCCTGAGAGCGGTCGTGCTCCATCCATCGGCATGCGCCGTCCGAAAAACCGAACACTGACAGTGCGGCCGAACTCGCAGATGTCGATCTCGTAATCACGAGCTACGGCTTTCTGGCGCGCACGCCGTGGCTATGAAACTACATCGTGGCATCTTGTGGTGATCGACGAAGCGCAGGCCATCAAGAATCCGGCCGCCAAGCAGACCAAAACGGTTAAACAGCTCAAAGCCGAGCGCGCATCGCCCTGACCGGCACGCCGATCGAAAACCGGCTCGGCGATCTCTGGTCGATCTTCGATTTTATCAATCCCGGCCTGTTGGGATCGTCGAAGCAATTCTCCACCTTCGTCAAGCAACTCGCCGACCGGCCGCACAATCCTTACGGACCGCTTCGCGAGCTTGTGCGTCCCTATATCCTGCGCCGGCTGAAGACCGACAGGAGCATCATCGCCGACCTGCCCGACAAGACCGAAGTGAAGGCCTTCTGTCTCTTGAGCCGAAAGCAGGCGGCGCTGTACCAGCAAGCGGTGGACGATCTGGCCGACCAACTCGAAGAGGCCGATGGGATACAGACGCCGCGGCATCGTTCTCGCGCTTCTCATGCGGCTGAAGCAGATCTGCAATCATCCCTCGCAATGGCTGGGCGACAACGCTGGGGCGAGGAGGACAGCGGCAAGTTGGCGCGCCTGCGGGATATCGCCGAGGAGATCGCGGCCCGGCAGGAGAAGGCGCTGATCTTCACCCAGTTCAAGGAGACGACGGCGCCGCTAGCGGCGTTCCTGGGATCCGTGTTCGGCCAGCCCGGTCTCGTCCTGCATGGCGAGACAGAGGTGAGGAAACGCAAGGATCTGGTGCGCAAGTTTCAGGAAGACGAAGACGTGCCGTTTTTCGTGCTCTCGGTGAAAGCCGGCGGCGCCGGGCTCAATTTGACCGCGGCCTCGCATGTCATCCATTTCGACCGATGGTGGAATCCGGCTGTTGAAAACCAAGCCACCGACCGTGCATTTCGCATCGGACAGACCAAGAATGTGCTGGTGCACAAGTTCGTTTGCCGCGGCACCGTCGAGGACAAGATCGACCGCATGATCGAGGCGAAGCAGCAACTCGCCGGGGATTTTCTCGAGCGGCGGGGCGGAAATATGTTGACCGAGATGAAGGATGACGAACTGCTGAAGCTCGTGACGCTCGATCTGGCGGCGGCGATGAAGGAAAGCTGATCAATGAGCTATTTCGGGTGGGGACGATTATGTGTCGGTCGCCGAGAAGCGGCGGCGGGCAGAAGAAGGTGGCCGAGCTCAAGAAGCAGGGACGGTCCATTGCGCCCGTGACGATCGAGGGACGCACGATCGCCAGGAGCTTCTGGGGCCAGTCGTGGTGCGGCAACCTTGAACGATACAGCGACTATGAGAACCGCCTGCCGCGTGGCCGGTCCTATGTCCGCAACGGCTCTGTCGTCGACCTGCAGATCGCCAAGGGCGAGGTCACGGCGATGGTCACCGGTTCCGAGCTTTACCAAATCAAGATCGCCATTGCGCCGGTTGCGGCGGAACGCTGGAGAGCTATCTGCCGGGATTGTGCCGGGACCGATCGATTCGCTGGTGGAGCTGCTGCAGGGCCGCTTGGCCAAAGGCGTCATGGACCGGGTCTGCCGAGAGGGCGACGGCCTGTTTCCGGCGCCGAGGGAAATCAAGCTGTCCTGCAGCTGCCCAGACTGGGCGGACATGTGCAAGCACGTCGCGGCAGCACTCTATGGCGTCGGCGCAAGGCTAGATGAAAAGCCTCAACTGCTGTTCGTGCTGCGTGATGTCGATGAAAATGAATTGCTCGCCAGTGCCGGACAGGATTCTCCGCTAACAACGGCGCCAGGCGCGGCGAAGGTGCTCGACGACAGCGATGTCGCGGCTTTATTCGGGCTGGAGATGGCCGAAACTCCCCATACCCCAAATCCTGCCTTCACAGTCCCAAAGCGACCCCAACAGTCCAAGGCGCAAAAAGGCAAGATATCTGCCAGAAAGACCGAGCCAGCAGCGAAGACCGATGTCGCCTTACGTCGTACGACTCGGGCCAGTTCGGGAACGAAAAAGACAACCCGAGCAAGTGCCAGGAAACGGCGCACGCGGCGACGACCATAGTATTCCAACGACGCCATCGGGACCCCATGGCACGGAACGGACGTATCGACCCCGGTGACGAATTTCGGCTATGGGGGTTTGAGCGGAAATGCTGCGAACACGTGGGCGACGATCCAGAATTGGCGTTGAGCTAACCAGCTACTCTCAGATTACATAGTAATTTCAATAACATAAGAGTTCGGTTTTGTACGATATTGTGGCGACTGACACGACGCAGACGCCAGTTCCAGCCAAATACGCGTTCCATCGCCGGCACCGCGAGGCGATGCTCATGCGGCTCTCGGGCGGAGCGTGGGGATTCCGCTCACATCCTCTTCGCGTTCCGCGTGCCATGTGTCGTAGGCTGCCTGCATGCGCACCCAAACTCCGGCGCCATCTCCGAACAACTTGCCGAGCCGCACCGCAACGCCCGGTGAGACCGGCTTGCGCTCGCGCAAAATGTCATAGAGATGCTGGCGGGAAATGCGGAGAAGCTGCGCGATCTCGGCCTTGGTCTTGCCGGTCGCTGGAATCACGTCTTCCCTCAGCAACGCGCCGGGGTGGGTCGGGCAGCGATCAGGATTGCGCTTCGTGACATGAGCCATGACCGTCTCTCCTCAGTGATATTGTTCGAAGTCGACCCGGCAGGCGTCGCCGTCCTCGAATTCGAAGGTGATGCACCACGGCCCATTCACGTGGACCGAATAGCGCGTTGGCTTAAAGCCTCGCAAGGCATGGAAATCAAAGCCGGGGATATTCATTTCCTCGGGCACTGCAGCGGCATCCAAGCGATCCAGACGACGAAAGATCCGGGCGTGCATTTTCGCGTCGATTTTCGCTGTTCGCTCCTTCTCCCAAAGCTCCGCGAGAGCCTTGCTCTTGAAGCTTCTGATCATAGTTGAGTATGTAAGCTATTAGTTGACAGTTGTCAACAACTAGCTTACATCATAGCTTCGCTTGGTACGAGCCTGCCAAACAACAAGCGCAGTGCCCTGTTTGGCGCCGTCGCGGCCCTGCCAGCAATTGTGTGCTGCCGCGCGTGACGTCATAGCGCGCCACGGCGAAGCAATAGATCCCATCTTCATCGGCCGTGGCGCGCCAACCGCCCCGGTCTTGCGCCTTGTGGTGCAGCGCGGATTAGTTGGCCGACGGCTCGAATTTGTCGAACCCAACACACCCCCTCCCTGTCGTGGCATTGTCGGGTTGACGAACGGCCACGCGAAGAGCCGATCATGCCGGTTTCTCAGTTTCTCATGCGGCAAATGATTGTCGACCTCGTCTTCGAGTCCGGCAGAGCCGCCCGTGTCGGCGCCGGTTGGCGTCCAAGGACAATGGAAGTCCCATCCGGCATGATCAGCCTCGTCCAGACGAGCTTAGGCGCGATTGGCCGAAGGCGACGGAGCTGTCGTATTGGCCGATCAGCCTCGCGCCCGGCGGGATCGGCAGGTATTGGCCGATCGGGCTGTCATAGACCGCCTCCGTCGCCTGGGCGGTGATCTGCCCCGGCAAGTCAGACCGGATTCCGTGATGAGAGCCGCCGGATAACGGTTCCGCCCGAACAACAAAGGGCGATGCTGGTGTTGCCCGCCGATCGGCCGATGCATTCAGGAAGGCGCGCTTTCGGTCCTGGCGATTTTGCGTGAATGCCTCATCGGGAGACATTGTCACGTTTGAAGGTCCCTCGATGTTGGGCGGACATCAGCGAACACCTTGCTGGTGCGCGCTGCCCTAGTAGTCTTCTGATTGACGCGCTGCTGTTCGGGGTCAATGGCGAGCGAGTTGGGCGCGGACGAGCTTTGTGCCGCAACGATGGGGCGGCCGTGATCGCCAGACAAAGGCGGTCCAAGAGGCGGCACGTCGTGGGGAATTCCAGCAGCCGCAAGGGATGTTGGCTGTCTAACATTTGCAGGTACGGGGCAAAAAGCCTATAGAAATCAACGATGCGGACGTGGCGGAATTGGTAGACGCAAGGGACTTAAAATCCCTCGATGGCAACGTCGTGTGGGTTCGAGTCCCACCGCCCGCACCAAGGTTGGGCCTGAAAGAACGCCGCGGCCACCCTCCTCTCAATCTTCGCAAGATGCTCGACCCTTTGAGCTGAAGACCAGGCTGTCGTCAGCGTCCGGATCGGCCCCGCACAGCTTGGCGCGCAACACCCACAGATCACCGCAAGCATGCATGTCGGAGGTAGCCGACCCCGCGTCCGCAAAATCAACCAGCACTTCCTGCCCGCTCCATTGCGCTTTACGCGCGAATTTTCACGGAAGCGCCAATAAACCTACACGATAACGGATTAATATTCACTCGTTTTAATTGCCTTATTTGCTTTTACAATTTTTCGTCATTCACGCGGCGCGAACATCGCCGCCGGCTTGAGCCAACGCGCCAACCGAGATCAGCCAACAGAGGTCAGCCATGAGCAAGCACAAACTCGCCAAGGGACGCGGCGCCGGCAATCGCCGACAGTTTCCGTCCGCTGTATCGACTTCGTCGTCGACGGCACATTCCTCGGCCACGCATTCCGCATCCACTTACAAATCGCACGCTGAAAACAGCAAGATGCCGGTACAGTCGAAACACTTTGTCGATCCGCATTATCCCTTTCAGCCGCTGCCGGCGCCTCTTGGCAAGTCGCCGTTCCGCTTCGATCTCACTCAACTCCTGCATCAGGACGAGGTCGACAAAATCGCGAAAACCAAACTGGTCTTCCACACCGTCGGCGATACCGGCGACGAACGCGGCAAGGAAATGGACTTCGTCGCCGGCATGTTGACACAGGACTACGACAACAGCGCCGACGGCGAAGCGCCGGCATTCTTCTATCATCTGGGCGACGTCGTGTATTTCGCCGGCGACATCCAGACCTACGGCGAGACCTTCTATGAAACCTACGCCGAATATCCGGGCCTGATCGTCTCGATCCCGGGCAATCACGACTGCCAGCCCGACGATCCGCAGGACGGCCCAGTCGATCCCAACAAGAAGCCGCTGGATGGCTGGGTACAAAACTTCATGTCAAGCGATCCGACCCGGCTCGGCTCCCTGAAAACGACGTCCTCGCGCACCCAGATGGATCTGCCGAACGTCTACTGGACCTTCACCACGCCGCTAGCCACGATCATCGGCCTGTTTTCCAATGTCGGCGAGACCGAAGCCGAAATACATCAAGACCAGATCGACTGGTTCAAGAGCGAACTGAAGGCCGCCGATGCCGACAAGGCGCTCATCGTCACCATTCATCATCCTCCGTTTTCCGGCGATACCGAGCACTCCGGCAGTACGGTTGCCGAAAAGGCTCTGTTCGAAAGTTTTACCGCGACGGCCAAATACCCGCATTTGATCCTCTCGGGTCACGTCCACAACTATCAGCGCTTCACCGTGCAGGAGAGCGTCAAGAGCAAGACGGTCGAAATCCCCTGCGTCGTCGCCGGCGCCGGCGGCTATTCCAAACTCGGCACTCTGCACAAGATCAAGGGTAAGCCACCGATGGCGCCGTTGCAGCTTTCCGACACGCTGCGGCTGGAGAGCTACGACGATCAGTATTTCGGTTTCTTGCGGCTGGAGGTCACAAAGGACGATATCGTCGGCACCTATTATTCCGCGCCCTATGTGGAAGGCGAGACACCGAAGCCCAGGATCACGGACGGGTTCACCATCGATCTCACCGCACGAACGGTTCGGTAACAGCTCGTTTGAACTGTCGGGCGGCGCTTGCCATGGGCCGGTTGCCCTGAATTTGAGTTGCGCGTCTGCCGGCATGGGCTACGCTCGTCGCCCAAGCCGGCCCGACTAACGGCCGCACCACCCGTGCGCCACTGCGTTGGCCGGTGATTGAAAAGGGCCGGAGTACGCGCATGTCCACCGATCTCTCCTTTGAAGCAGCGATCGAGTCACGCGTCGACGAAATGGTCGATGCCTGCACCCGCTGCGGCAAATGCGTCGAGGCCTGCCCGAGCGTGAAACCCGCCGGCATTGCCGACGCCCCGCCAAAAGACGTCATCGGCGGCATCATCGATATCCTTCGCGACGGCCATGGCCCGGACGCCTCGCGAAAATGGGCTCAGGCCTGCACGCTCAGCGGCGAATGCATCACGGCCTGCGACGAAGGCGTCAATCCGCGCTTTCTCCTGGCCATGGCGCGTGTCGGGATCGCCAAAGCCACTCACGATCTGCCGGCGCGGCGGCGTCAGGGACTGGAGAAATACCGCGACCTCGGCCGCGATGTCGCCGTGCTTTCGCAGCTTCAAGTCAACGATGAGGTGCTGGAGCGGCTCGGCCAGAAATCGGCTGCGGTCGTCGCCACAGCGGACGAACCGCCGGATTTCGTATTCTACACCGGCTGCAATCTGCTGAAGACGCCGCATATCGCGCTACTCGCTCTCGACATCATGGATAGGCTCGGCATTCGCTATCAGGTAATGGGTGGCCCCAGCCATTGCTGCGGCGTCGTGCAACTGCGGCCGGGCGATCTCGAAATGTCCGGACGGATGGGAACCAACAGCATCGAGAAACTCTCGCATTCGAAATCAGGCGAAGTGATTTCCTGGTGTCCGAGCTGCTACGTCCAGTTCACTGAAACCACCCTGCCCGCGCTCGAACGCCAGCGCGGCGCGCGTCCGTTCGAGATGACGCCGTTCATGCGCTTCCTCGGGCAACGGATCGACCAGCTGGCGCCGCATTTGCGAGAGGTGGTTCCGATGCGCGTCGCCATGCATCGACACCCCGGCGTGACTGGAGTGATGGAGGCGGCAGAGAAAATCCTGGGCGCCATTCCCGGCGTCACCCTCGTCGACCTGAAACAGCCCGCGCTCGGCCTGCAAGGCGTCAACCTCAGCGTCTTGCCCGAATTCAAGCGCGAGTTGACGCTGAACGAATTTGAGGCCGCCCGCGGCGCCGGCATCGATGCGCTCGTCACCGTCTATCATTCCGAACATCGCGAACTCTGCGCGCATGAGCAGGACTGGCCGTTTCGCATCGTCAACCTGTTAGAGCTGGTCGGCAAGAGCATGGGATTGAAGCGCCACGATCGCTACAAGGAACTGAAGATGCTGCAGGACGCCGACCAGATCGTCGCCGACTGCGCCGACCTGCTCGCGCACCATTCGCTCGACGCCGTCAAAGCGCGCGAGGTCGTCATCAAGGGAATGCTCGCCGACCAGCCGCTGCCGTTGCGAGCAAGAGGGCGATCGAGCTGATATCGGAAATCAAGGCGCGCGGGCGCGCAGCATATAGCCGATTCCGCGCACATTGGCGATCCGCGAGGGCAAGCCGTGGTCGTCGATCTTCCTGCGCAAATTGCTGATGTGGGCATCAACAACATTGGTCTCTGTTCCAGGATCGTGGTGCCACACGTCCTTCAGCAGCATCTCCCGTGTGACGACATGGCCGGCGTGACGAAGGAAATATTCCAGAATCTTGAGTTCACGTGGAAGCAGGTCGATTTTCTCGCCTCCGCGAAAGGCCGTCTCCTCGATCAGGTCCATTTCGAGATCGTCGACGCTGAGTTTGGTTGTGCGAAGGTCGCCAAGGCGGCGCAGCAGCGCCTCGGTCCTGGCTACAAGTTCCACCATATAGAACGGCTTTGCGAGATAGTCGTCTGCTCCTGCCTTCAGGCCCTGGGCTATTTCATCGACGGACGACAGCGACGAGATCATCAGGACGGGAATTTTGATGCCCTGCCTGCGCAGATCTTCCAGCGTGCGCAGGCTGTCCAAACCGTAAAACAGCCGGTCAAGGATCAGCATCGCGGCGCCATTCGTCCGGGCGATATCCGCCACATCGGCTATGGAAACCGGGCGCACGAGATAGCCGTTCCGCTCGAGTTCCGCCTTGATCTCGTTCGCCAGATCAATCTCGTCCTCGACAAGCAATACGGTCCAGGCGGGGACCGAAGGTCCCTTGCTCAAGTGACTTCCTCCCTCAGGACAAGGCGCTTGGAAAGGATGGAGTTTTGCTTCCGTGACTAATACTTAAGAATTTTTTAGAAGACGGTCGAGCGGGTTGCAAAAGCCCGCTTGCGCACCCCTCGTTCGATCCGCGAAGGCGCGCGGCGCCAGGGTCAAGGGAACGCTCGCCGACCGCCCCCTACCACCGCGGGGCGGCGTCTAGTGGTCCGATTCTAACATTTGCATCTCGATGTGGCAGGCACTTTTGCAAATGTTAGAATCAAAGGACCACCAGCAAATATAGGCTTTCTAGTGGAGTTTTGGATTTGACATTCGCTTTGCGCATTCGCGGCTAAGGGGTTGCGAATGTCAAATCCATTTCACTAGTTCTCACTCCGACTTGTCGATATTCCAGAAGATCGGCGTCGCTGGCCCGTCGAGCACACCCTTGAGCGAGGTCCGCCAGGCGTTCGGCGACAGATATTGGCCGAGCGGGATGTAAATCACCTCGTCGTAGTTCTCTTTCTGGATTTGCTCGGCGAGGTTCTTTTGCTCCGCCGGCGAAGAGGCGCGCGCGAAGGCATCGCGCAACGCTTCCATCTTGGGATCGTCGGGCCAGCCGAACCAGCCGCCTTTCTTGCCCTTGCCATTGATCGAGACATTGACGATGGGGTTGACGACGTCGGCGCCCACCCAGTTGGTGAAGAACATATTCCAGCCGCCCTCCTTCGGCGGCTTCTGGCTGGCGCGGCGGGTGACGACGGTCTGCCAGTCGGTCGCCTGTACTTCGACCTTGAAGCCGGCCTCGCGCAGCAACTGCGCCGCCACGATCGGCTGGGCCTTCAGCGTCACCACATCGCCCGGCGCCATCACTACCACCGGCGTGCCGTCATAGCCGGATTCGGCCAGCAGCTTTTTTGCTTCCACCATGCCGTTGCCCTTCACCAGCGTCTCGGCGCCAACATCGGAGGCAAGCGGCGTGCCGCAGACGAACACCGCGCCGCAGATCCGGTAATATTCGGGATTGCCGACCAGCGCGTCGAGCACGTCCTTCTGGTTCATCGCCAGAAACGCCGCGCGGCGAACCTTGACGTTGTCAAAGGGCGGATACAGGAAATTCATGCGGCCGAGCGTCTGAAAGCCGAGCTTGTTCAGCGTCTCGATCTTCAGTTCGGGATTGGCCTTGAGCACCGGCAATAGGTCGAACGGCGGATTTTCCATGAAATCGATGTCGCCCGATTGCAGGGCGTTCACCGCGGTCTGCGCATCCGGCATCGTGATCCATTCGACGCGGTCGACCTTCACCACCTTAGCCCCCGAGGTCCAGCTCGGCGGCTCCTTGCGCGGCACGTAGTCGGTGTTCTTGACATAGACCGCCTTCACGCCAGGCTGGAATTCGGACGCCACGAACTTGAACGGGCCGGAGCCGATCTGCTCCTTGATCTGCTGTCCCGGCGGGGTTTCGGCCATGCGCTTGGGCATCATGAAGGGCACCAGCGAGGATGGCTTGCCGATCGATTCCAGCACGAGGCCGTAAGGTTCTTTAAGCTTCAGCGTAATGGTCTTTTCGTCTGATGCCTCAAGGCTGGCGGTGAAATCCATCAACTTCTGGCCCATGCCGTCGTTGCGGCCCCAGCGCTTGAGCGAAGCGACACAATCCTCTGCCGTCACCGGCGTGCCGTCATGCCACTTCAAGCCATCGCGCAGCGTGAAGGTGTAGGTCAATTTGTCTTCGGAGACTTTCCAGTCCGCCATCTGCGGCTGGATCTTGAAGTTGGAGTCTTCGGCCAGAAGCGTGTCATAGACCATGTAACCGTGGTCGCGGGTAATATAGGCGGTGGTGAAACCGGGATCGATCACGCGCAGGTCGGAATGCATCACCGCGGTGATGGTCTTGGCGGATGCAGGCATCACGGCCAGCGCAAGCGCCAACGCCGTCATCACCGGACGATTCACGCGTGGCCGTGGAAACAGCTGCAAATTCCGGAACATGGTATGTCTCCTGACGTGAAATCGGGCACGGTCGGCCACCTAGCGGAGCGGATTTAACCGAGAGCTGCTCGGGCGAATGTCAAATCCGAAACTCCACTAGAAACTGGCGTTTGCTAGGGGTCCTTTGATTCTAACATTCGCAAAAGTGGCGCTGCGACGGGATGCGAATGTTAGAAACTGACCACTAGTTGTGCACGTATTGCGTGATTTGGCAGCAGTAACGTGCTGTAACTGCTCTATTATTTTGAGACTTGCACCCGTTGCGCGGCGCGTCAATCGGATTTCGCGCCAATGGCCTTCGGCGAAATGCAAACGGCAACGGACGTGTCGGACGTCCGTTGCCGTTACCTTTACGCCGTCAGCTTCAATTTTCCGGCTTGTAGCCGTCGTTCAGGGTTTTCAGGAACGCGATGATGTCGGCCTCGTCCTGCGTCGTCATCGCCGGCGTTTCGCCGGGATGGCGGTTGAACGGCGGATCGGTGACGTCGACATTGGCGTGATACTGCGCCGGGATGTCGTTGTACTTCTGCACTTTCCCGTCGGCGCCGACCGGATAGACCTTCTCCGGACTTGTGTCGCGGAAATTGTAGAAGTCCATCACCTCCTGCAAGGTGTGGAACACACCGTTGTGCAGGAAGGTGCGGCGCACGGCGGTGTTGCGCAGGGTCGGCGTCTTGAACATGCCGCAGAATTGCGTCTGGTCGGCAATGTCCTTGCGAACGGGACCGCAAACGCCGAGATCGAAATAGTTTGGATCCTTGGTGTCGACAAGCGCGACATTACGCGGCGCACCCAGCGCTTCATACTGTGTGTCGGTGAAGAGCGGTGGCCATCCGTCCCGGCTTGGCTCGGCGGGATGGCAGCCGGCGCAGTTGGCTTTCTGAGGATCGTTGAACAGGCGAAGACCGCGCATTTCGGCCTCGCTCAGGCGGGCTTTACCCTCCAGCCAGTAATCGTACTTGCTGGTGTAGGGGTGGAAGCTCGGCTCCTCGATCTGATAGCGCCCGACCGCGAACAACGCCTCGGCCGTCAAGAGCTTTGTGTCCTTGAAAATTCTCTCGCCGAACAAGGCCGCAAATTTACTGGCGTATGGCGCATGACGCATTTTCTCGGCAATGATCTCGAGGCTTCCGCCGTCCATCTCGCGCGGGTCGAGCAACGGGCCTTCCGCCTGGATTTGAAGGGTGTGGGCCCGGCCGTCCCAGAACAGGCCTCCCTGCGGAACGATATTTGCTGTTTGCGCGGTCTGGGTCGCGATCTTGTCGGCGCGCACTGCGGTCTTGCCGGCCTCGGCCTGCTTCGCCAGATCGACGTTCTCGTTCAAGGGATCATCGGGGCCGATACTGAATTCAGACTGCCGTTCCAGGTAGGTCAGCGACGGAACAGCGCGCATCCCTGGCGACGTCAGGTCCGGACCGCCAAGCATCACGGACGCATCGTTCGGCGGACCATAGGCATGATCCGGACTGTGACACGACGCGCAAGCCATCTTGCCCGACGACGACAGGGTGGTGTCGAAGAATATGTCCTTGCCTAATCTGGCCATCGCGGAAAGCGGCGCAGCCGGACGGCGAACCAGACAGAATCGGTTTCGGGTTTTCGCCGGGCTGCGTTTGCGGCTCGGCAGCGAAGACGGCGCCGGCCAGAAGGCCGGCGCCGAGGAACCACACGATCGTGCGATTGAACATCTCACTCACTCTCGGTTTCAGTTGGTCTTGCTGTCCACGGTGCCGAAGGTCGGATCGAGAACCAGCTTCCGGGTGGGCTTCTGGGTGAAGTCGAACATGTCCATGATCGAACCGGTCGTGGCATCGAAGGAGCCCCCGCCGAGACGCTCACCGTTCAGCCAGTTGTCCTCGATGAATTGCGGGATCGAGGCCTGCGTAGTGAAAACGTGGCTGACATAGTTCTTCTTGGCGTAGGGCGAGATCACCATGAAGGGTTGGCGCATGCCGGGACCGCAACGTCCCGCCACCGGCAGACCGAGCAGACCGTTGGGTTCGGGAGTGACGCCAGGGGTGCCGCAGTCGCCGGCGCCATTCAGCGCATCGTCGAGCGAGAACGACCCTTGAGTTGTCGGCGCGAGGAAGGCGTGGTCGTACCAGCCGTCCGAGTTGTCATAGGCGAGGATCACAGCGGTCGAGTTCCAGTCTGGCTGCTGCTGAAGGAAGTTGATCAGGTTGACCAGGCCGGTCTGCGCATCCAGCGGATTGGAGTTACCGGGGTGATCGTCCTGGAACGATGCCATCTTGATGAAGGACACCGCCGGGAAGTTGCCGGATCCGACCGCCGCCGTGAAGTCGTTCAGGTCATAGGCGTGGTTGGCTGGATCGACCGTGTTCTTGCCCGGGACCTTGGTGAAGCCGATCGCCTTGGTCGAGGTCGGACGGGCATGGGTAGGATTGGCCGTCGATGCGAAGTACTGGAACCAGATGTGGTGCGGAACGTAGTCGCCGTGCGAGCCGCCGGTGACCGCCGAAATGCTGCTGCGGCCGCAACCGGTCGAGCCATTGTCATTGATGGTTTGCAGGTTGAAACCACCAACGAACGAACCCCACGGGATATTGGCGGCATTGAGCAGGTCGCCGATGTTCTTGCTCGTCATCCGGACCTGGATCGACGGGCTCGAACACGTGTCGCCTGCCGGATCAATATCGCCGACCAGCGTCAGGCCACCCTGCCCATCCGGGACCGCAACACCGGCCGCCGCCAGGAGCGGGCCGATGGCTGCGATCGTATCAGGAGTACCGGGGGAAGAAGAGCCGGCGCGATAACGGGGAACGTCGCACCGTTGGTCTGGCCGGAGAACATTTCGAGCGCGCCGGGGGTCGACGGACCGAACGTGTCGCTCCAGGAATTGTCGCTCATCGCAAAATTCTGGGCGTAATTCCACAGACCGGTGACCGTGTTGCCGTCGAAGAAGCCCATTACCTGGGCCTTGGTGCCGAAGCCGCCGGCGCCGCCACTGGTGCCCGCGCCGACGTCCTTCGGAAAGAGGTCGAGCTTGCCGCCATCAAAGGCCAATTGCTCGGGGTTATAGCCGTGGTTCTGGTCGGCGGTGTTGGCCTGGGTGCGGTCCAGACGGAACGGGTTGGAAGCGCCGGTACCGTTGGCCGGATTCAGGTTGGGGTTGTTGTCGAGCAGCGCCGGGCTGGTCAAAAGATTGTTGATCTGCGTCGGCGTAGCCTTGGCGGGCTCGAAAACCGGCTCGCCTTCAACGTTCGTCGCGTTCGGATAGGTGCCGAAATAATGGTCAAACGAGCGGTTCTCGTTGAAGATGACGATGAGGTGCTTGATCGGGGTCTTGGTCGGCACTGTGTCCGCCGTGACGGCTGACGTCTTGCTGGAGGTGGAGGCGACATCTTCGATCAGGCCGAGAACCGGAGCGAGTTCACCCGCGAGGCTGTTGCCGGCAACCGAACCCGTTGACGTAAAAGTGGCAGCGACGACGACCAGTGCAGCCGTCGATAGCAAAGCTGAATTTAGCTTCAGATTTTTCATCTTTTTTCCCATTGCCTCTCAAAACCATTTTGAGCCGTGCGCGGAGACAGATAGGGAACCTCGGTGACAGATATGTGTAGGTTTGATCCGCAAAACCGCCCAGTCCGCAGTCGCCTTGCAACGTTAGCGGCCTGGCGACGCAAAACGGCGCCGGCCAAAAGGCCGGCGCCGAAAAATCACACGATCGTGCGATGTAGCATCTACTGCTCAGTTCTTGATCTTGGTTGTTTCATCGATGAGGCCGGAGGTCGGATCGAGGAACAGCGTGACCGATTTCTTCTGCGTGAAGTCGAACATGTCGGTGATCGAACCGGTCGTGGCATCGAAGGAGCCTTGGCCGATACGCGTGCCATTCAGCCAGTTGTCCTCGATGAATTGCGGGATCGAGGCCTGCGTGATCTGCACGTGGCTGACGTAGTTCTTCTTGGCGTAGGGCGAGATCACCAGGAACGGGATGCGCGTACCCGGACCACAACGACCCGCGACCGGCAGACCCTTGACGCCGTTGGCTACCGGAGTGACGCCTGGGACGCCGCACTGACCGGGAGCGGTCAACCCATCCTGCGCCGAGAACGACCCGTGCGTCATCCCAGTGACGTGGTCGGCCCAGCCGTCGGAGTTGTCATAGGCCAGGATCACAGCGGTCGAATCCCAGTCTGGCTGCTGCATCAGGAAGTTGACCAGCGTAACGAACCCCGTCTGTGCGTCGAGCGAGTTGGAGTTACCCGGATGCTCATCCTGGTACGATTCCATCTTGATGAAGGAAACCGCCGGGAAATTGCCCGAACCCACCGCTGCCGTGAAGTCCTGGAGGTCATAGGCATGGTTGGCCGGATCGACGGTCTTCTTGCCCGGCACAGTGGTGTAACCGATCGCAGCGGTCGAAGTCGGACGGGCGTGGGTCGGATTAGCCGTCGACGTGTAATACTGGAACCAGATGTGATGCGGGCACGTAGTCGGTTTCTAATCTGCCGGTAACCGGGCTGATGTGGCTGCGCTTGCAACCGGTAGAGCCGTTGTCGTTGATGGTTTGCAGGTTGAGACCACCGACGAACGAACCCCACGGGATATCGGCCGCGTTGAGCAGGTCGCCGATGTTCTTGCTCGTCATCTGGACCGTTGACGTGGTGCTGGAGCAGACGTCGCCAGCGGGATCGGTATCGTTGATCTGCGTGAGGCCACCCTGCCCGTCGGCAATAGTGGCGGTGGGGCTCACTGTAACTACACTCACCGCGCCGTTGGTGGTACCAGAGAACATATTGAGTGCGCCGGGGGTCGACGGACCAAAGTCATCCGTGAAGGCGTTGTCGCTCATCGCGAAATTCTGGGCGTAATTCCAGTACGCGGTGACGGTGTTGCCGTCGAAATAGCCCATCACCTGGCCCTTGGTGCCGAAAGCGCCGGCGCCGCCCGAGGTGCCGTTGCCCGTATCGAACGGGAACAGGTCGTTCTTGCCGTTATCGTAGGCCAATTGTTCCGGCATATAGGCGTGATTCTGACCGGCCGTGTCGGCCTGCGTGCGGTCGATGCGGAACGGATTGGTTGCATTCGCGCCGTTGGTGGGCTCAGTGACGGTAGCGCCGTTGGAGGGCACCACGTTCGGGTTTGCGTTCGGGTTGTTGTCCAGCAGGGTCGGGCTCGACAACAGATTGTTGATGTCCCGCTGCGTGTTCTTGGCGGGCTCGAAAACCGGCTCGCCTTCCGGATTCAGCGCATTCGGGTAGGTGCCGAAGTAATGATCGAAAGAGCGGTTCTCGTTGAAGACGACGACGAGATGCTTGATCGGCGTCTTGGTCTTCAGCGTGTCCGGATTGACGGCCGACGTCTTCTTGGCGTTCGACGCGACATCGTCAACGAGGCTGATGACCGGGGCAAGTTCGGTCAGGAGGCTGTTGCCAGCAACCGAACCGGTTGATGTGAAAGTGGCGGCGACAGTGATCAGCGCGGCCGTAGATAACAAAATGGATTTGAGCTTCGGATTTTTCATCTTTTCCCCAGAGCAAAGAAGGAGTGGTAGAGCGCGGGGACCGATAAGCAGCGTCAATGACGGGCATGTGTCGGTTTGACGTCAAACCAAACAGGTTCGCGCCTTCTCCGACACCAACAACCGCAACACATCCAGCGCTGCCGCACTGCCCTCCTTGCCGGTTCGCTTGCTAAGCCACGAGAGGGAAAAGTTTATTTTCTATGCCGTGAAAGCGTTTCGCGTTTGCTTTCCAAACATCAGCACGCAGACTCCAAAAATTTTCCACATCAATCGCAAGCCTTCTGCTGCGATCTTTCATTTTGTCCAGCGACTGCAATTGGACAAAATGAAAGATCGGAGTTCGCACTCCCGCGTCTTTGCTTCGGCCGAGAAGCAAGATGACACTTCCTTTGCAAAAGTTTGACTTCGCAAATTTGTCATCGATCCTTCTTATAGGCTTGGCCAGGGAGCCTGACAGCGCCGGCCAGAAGGCCGGCGCCGAGGGATCTACATCCAGGTCGGTTTAGTTCTTGATCTTGGTCGAGCTATCCACGGTGCCTGAGGTCGGATCGAGGAACAGCGTCACCGACTTCTTCTGCGTGAAGTCGAACATGTCCATGATCGAACCGGTCGTGGCATCGAACGAGCCGCCACCGAGACGCTCACTGCCCAGCCAGTTGTCCTCGATGAATTGCGGGATCGAGGCCTGCGTGATGAAGACGTGGCTGACGTAGTTCTTCTTGGCGTAGGGCGAGATCACCAGGAACGGCAACCGCGTACCCGGACCGCAGCGACCTGCGACCGGCAGACCCTTGACGCCGTTGGGCACGGGGGTGACGCCGGGGACGCCGCACTGGCCGGGAGCATTCAACGCATCCTGCGCCGAGAACGAACCCTGCGTCGTCTTGGCGAAGGCGTGGTCGTACCAGCCGTCGGAGTCGTCAAAGGCCAGGATCACAGCGGTCGAGTCCCAGTCAGGCTGCTGCTGAAGGAAATTGACCAAGTTGACAAATCCCGTCTGTGCATCGAGCGAGTTCGAGTTGCCCGGATGCTCATCCTGGAACGCTTCCATCTTGATGAAGGAAACCGCCGGATAGTTGCCGGAGCCGACCGCGGCGAAGAAGTCGTTCAGGTCATAGGCGTGGTTGGCCGGGTCGACGGTCTTCTTGCCCGGCACCGTGGTGTAGCCGATCGCCGCCGTCGAAGTCGGACGGAGGTGGGTCGGGTTGGCCGTCGAGGTGAAGTACTGGAACCAGATGTGGTGCTGGACGTAGTCGTTGACGGTTCGACCCGTCACCGGGCTGACGTGGCTGCGCCCTGCGTTGGTGGGGGTCAACACACCCTGGCTGTTCACGCCCGCGCAACCGGAGGAGCCGTTGTCGTTGATGGTCTGCAGGTTGAAACCACCGACGAACGAACCCCAGGGAATGTTGGCCGCGTTGAGCAGGTCGCCGATGTTCTTGGCGGTCGAGGAGACCGACGTCCCGGGCGAACACACGTCGAAGGTCGGATCGACGTCGCCGACCAACGTGACGCCGCCCTGTCCGTCTGCAAGCTCGTTGCCGCTCGTTCCGACGCCCGGCACGATGCCGTTGGTCTGACCAGCAAACATTTCAAGCAGACCAGGAGTTGACGGACCAAAGGCGTCACCCCAGGCATTGTCGCTCATCGCGTAGTTCTGGGCGTAGTTCCAGTACGCGGTGACGGTGTTGCCGTCGAAGAAGCCCATCACCTGGCCCTTGGTACCGAAGGCGCCGGCGCCACCCGTGGTGCCGTTGCCGACGTCCAGCGGGAACAGATCGTTCTTGCCGGCGTCGTAGGCCTTTTGCTCCGGACCATAGGAATGGTTCTGGCCCGCCGTGTCGGCCTGCGTGCGGTCGATGCGGAACGGATTGGCCGCATTCACGCCGTTGGAAGGCTGAGTGACGGTTGCGCCGTTGGAGGGCACGACGTTCGGGTTTGCGTTCGGGTTGTTGTCCAGCAGCGCCGGGCTCGACAGCAGATTGTTGATGTCACGCTGCGTGTTCTTGGCCGGTTCGAAAACCGGTTCGCCTTCCGGGTTCAAGGCGTTCGGATAGGTGCCGAAGTAATGATCGAACGAACGGTTTTCGTTGAAGACGACCACAAGGTGCTTGATCGGGGTCTTGGTCGGCAGCGTATTCGCCGTGACGGTCGGCGTCTTGTTCTTGGCGTTATCGACGACGCTGTCGATCAGGTTAACAACCGGAGCGAGTTCGGAGACGAGGTTGTTGCCCGCGACCGAACCGCTTGTCGTCATGGTGGCTACAGCGATCAGCGCAGCCGAAGACAATAAAGCAGATTTGAGCTTCAGATTTTTCATCTTTTCCCCAGAGCAAAGAAGGAGTGGTAGAGCGCGGGGACGGATAAGCAGCGTCAATGACGGGCATGTGTCGGTTTGACGTCGAACCGATCAGGCTCGCGTCTCAACCAACATCTACGAACGCAACGCATCAAGCGCTGCCGGATTGCCCTCTTCGCCGCATCGTCTGCTAAACCACGAGAGGAAAAGTTATTTTCCAAGCTGTGAAAGCGTTTCGCGTTTGCTTTCCAACAGCGATCAGCTCATCCGCATTCAACTCCAAAAAATTTTTACTCGCATCACCGCGGCGCTTTCGATGTCGCCAACAATGTCGCTCATCATACTATGTTGCCAACAATGTCGATAACAATGTCACCAACAATGTTGGCGGACATAAGCATGGGACTACGAAAAAGACATGACACTCAAATCCACCGGGCATTTATTTTCAGAGCTTCAACCGTTGACGGGCCGATTCGCTTTCCGACGCCGCGTCGTTTGACGGCGAGCCAGTCGAGCCATCGCTTCAGCCGAGCGGCATGACGGCTTTGGTTTTGCAGAAGTTTTGACTTTACAAATCCGTCACCGATCCGTCTTCTTAGCCATCCGCCTCGCGCTTTCGGCCGTCGAAATATCCCTTTGAAATCGAGAGCCTTCGATGAATCCGACCCACCTCCCCTTTGATTCCGAGGCCATGCTTGCCGGCTTGCGCGCCTGGGTCGAATGCGAAAGTCCGACCTGGGACGCCGCGGCCGTCAACCGCATGCTCGATCTCGCCGCGCGTGAAATGGCGGTCATGGGGGCCTCGATCGATCTAGTCGCCGGACGGCAGGGATTTGGCGGCTGCGTGCGGGCGAAATTTCCGCATCCCAGGCAAGACGAGCCCGGCATCCTGATTGCCGGACACCTCGATACGGTTCACCCCTTGGGCACGATTGAGAAGCTGAAATGGCGCCGGGACGGCAATAAATGCTACGGGCCCGGCATTTTCGATATGAAGGGCGGCAACTACCTCGCGCTGGAAGCGATCCGGCTATTGGCGCGCGCCGCCGTCACCACACCGCTTCCGGTCACCGTGCTGTTCACCCCGGACGAGGAAGTCGGCACGCCCTCGGCGCGCGATCAGATCGAGGCCGAAGCCAGGCGCAACAAATATGTGCTGGTGCCCGAACCCGGCCGGCCGAACAACGGCGTCGTCACCGGACGTTACGCGATCGCACGGTTCAACCTGGAAGCCACGGGGCGGCCGAGCCATGCCGGCGCCACGTTGTCCTCGGGACGCTCGGCGATACGCGAGATGGCGCGGCAGATCCTGGTCATCGATGGCATGACCTCGGAGGATTGCACCTTCTCCGTCGGCATCGTGCATGGCGGCCAATGGGTCAATTGCGTCGCCACCACCTGCACCGGCGAGGCGCTCAGCATGGCCAAGCGCCAGGCCGACCTCGACCGCGGCGTCGAGCGCATGCTGGCGCTGTCCGGCACCTCCAACGACGTGACGTTCAAGGTCACGCGCGGCGTGACGCGCCCGGTATGGGAGCCGGATGCCGGCACGCTCGCACTCTATGACAAGGCGCGCGGCATCGCGGCGTCGATGGGGCTCGACCTGCCCCATGGAAGCGCCGGCGGCGGCTCCGACGGCAACTTCACCGGCGCCTTGGGAATCCCGACGCTGGACGGATTGGGCGTCCGTGGCGCGGATGCGCACACGCTCAATGAACATATCGAAGTCGACAGCCTGGCCGAACGCGGCCGCCTGATGGCGGGTCTGTTGGCCACGCTGACTTGAAGGCCGGCTTTGCGATGGCAAAAGCATCAAACCCGTCCCGCGCAATTCCCTTTAAACCCATTCGCGCACGGGCCGAACAACGCAAGGGCGGCGTCAAGGCGCTGGAAAAGCTGCTGCCGCCCAAGCCGAATATGAAGGCGCTGGCCAAACTCGCCGACGACCGCATTCTGGCGGAGATGACCCAGCGGGTGTTTTCCGCAGGCTTTGCCTGGAGCGTCATCGAAAACAAATGGCCGGACTTCGAGAAGGCCTTCCTGGGCTTCAAGCCGGCCAAGCTGATTTTCCAACCCGACGATTTCTGGGACGCGCTATTGTCCAACACGCGGATTGTGCGCAACGGCGCCAAGATCGCATCGGTTCGCGAGAATGCCGCCTTCGTGCAGGAGATCGCGAAACAACATGGCAGCTTCGGAAACTTCCTGGCCAAGTGGCCCTCCTCCGACCAAATCGGCCTGCTCGATCTGCTCGCCAAACGCGGCAGCCGCCTCGGCGG
This sequence comes from uncultured Alphaproteobacteria bacterium, assembly GCA_963770515.1. GTDB lineage: Bacteria > Pseudomonadota > Alphaproteobacteria > Rhizobiales > Xanthobacteraceae > Bradyrhizobium. The sequence goes on along the minus strand of CAVYPW010000006.1, from coordinate 1,367,168 downwards.
CAATACCGGCCAGATGTTGTTGCGCTTCATCGGCTGGGACGGTTTCGTGACCTCGCAAGACGTGGTCGCCTGCCTGCGCGACGCCGGGCTCGACGTGGCAGCCGAGGTGAAGTCGAAAGGGGATCTCGCCAAGGTGCAGGCGCTGTTCAATGCCTGGGCGGCCGAGACCGGCCTGCCCTACGTGCACCTGTCGCGGATTTGCGCGATGTCGGTCGGTGAAAACCGTCCAATGTGACGTCAGGTCGATGGCACAGGGCTTGCTAAGCTTGGGCTGGCAGAATGAAGGAGTGATGGCCTTATGACGGAGTTCCGGCACTTTTCGCGGACTTTATCCGTCGTCCCTGCGAAAGCAGGGACCCATAACCGCAGCCGTCAATTGTTGCCCCAAAGCCGTCGAATAGCGTCTCTCATCCGATGGGTCCCAGCGTATGGGTCCCTGCTTTCGCAGGGACGACGCAGGAGATGGGACTGATGCTTGGATATCTTCTGCGCCGCGTGCTTTCCGCCATTCCCGTGATGGCCGTGGTAGCGCTGTTCGTGTTCCTGCTGTTGCGGCTGACGCCCGGCGATCCCGCGGCGATCCTTGCCGGCGACAACGCCACACCCGAACAGCTCGAGCGCATCCGCATCTCGCTCGGCCTCAACCAACCGCTCTATACGCAGTTCTTCACCTGGGTCGGCAGTCTCCTGCATGGTGATCTCGGCACCTCGCTCTCCTCCAACCAGCCGGTCTTGAAATTGATCGGCCAGCGTATCGAGCCCTCGATCGCGGTTGCGATCGCAACCATCGTGCTTTCGGTCCTGGTCGCGGTGCCGCTCGGGGTCATCGCCGCCTGGAAGCGCGGCACCTTCATCGACCGTTTCGTGATGGGACTGTCGGTGGTCGGATTTTCCGTTCCGGTGTTCGTGATCGGCTATGTGCTGATCCAGGTTTTCGCCATCGAGCTGCGTTGGTTTCCGGTGCAGGGATATCGCAGCATCGCAGGCGGCTTCGGACCGTTCTTCGAACGGCTGGTCCTGCCGACGGTCAGCCTGTCTTTCATCTATGTCGCGCTGATCGCGCGCATGACCCGCGCCTCGATGCTGGATGTGCTGGGCGAGGACTACGTGCGCACCGCGCGCGCCAAAGGCATCGGGGAAGCCGGCGTGTTGCTGCGTCACGGCCTGCGCAACGCCGCCGTCCCCGTCATTACCGTCATCGGCTCAGGCTTTGCGCTTCTGATTTCCGGCGTCGTCGTCACCGAAAGCGTGTTCAACCTGCCGGGCATCGGCCGCCTCACCGTCGATGCCGTGCTGTCGCGCGATTATCCCGTGATCCAGGGCCTGATCCTGCTGACGTCGGGCGTATACCTCGGCGTCAATCTTCTGATCGACGTCGCTTATACCCTGCTCGATCCGCGCATCCGCTACTGAGGTTCGAATGGCAGTTGAGACACTTCCCGAACCGACGATCCCGATTACCACGCGATGGCGGGGCGCATTTCTCACCTCGACACCGATCATCACCATCGCCACGATCTGCCTCGCGCTTGTCGTCGCGTCCGCTGTCGCTGCGCCCTGGCTCTCGTCGCACGATCCGCTTCTGCTTGCGCCCGCCCAGCGATTGAAGCCGGCGAGCGCGCAATTCTGGCTCGGCACCGACGGTTACGGTCGCGACGTGCTGTCTCGTATTCTTTATGGCGGGCGAATCTCGCTCCTGATCGGGCTCGGCACCGCCATCTTCAGTGTCGGCATCGGGCTCGTGATTGGCCTCGTGTCCGGCTTCTTCAAATGGATCGACGCCATCTTGATGCGGATCATGGATGGACTGATGGCGATCCCGAGCATCCTGCTGGCGATAGCCGTGGTTTCGCTCTCCGGCGCCAGCCTGATGACGGTGATGGTCGCCATCACCATTCCGGAAATTCCGCGTGTGGCGCGGCTGGTGCGCTCCGTTGTTCTGTCGGCGCGGGAAGAGCCCTATGTCGAGGCGGCGATTTCGCTGGGCTCCTCGCTGCCGAAAATCATGTGGCGGCATTTGATGCCGAACACGATCGCGCCGCTGATCGTGCAAGGCACCTATGTCTGCGCCTCGGCGATTTTGACCGAAGCGATCCTGTCGTTTCTCGGCGCCGGCATCAGCCCGGAGACGCCGACCTGGGGCAATATCATGGCGGAGGGGCGTAGCTTTTTCCAGATCAAGCCGTCCCTGATCTTCTGGCCGGGGCTGGTGCTTTCGATCGCCATCCTCTCCATCAATCTGATCGGCGATGCCGCACGCGACGCGCTCGACCCGCGCTTGAAACAGCGCGAGGGCAGCCGATGACTTCCCCTATCCTCGCAATCGAAAATCTCGTCGTCGGCCTCGGCGAGCGTGGCGCACGCATCATCGACGACGTCTCGCTTGAGTTGCGCGAACGCGAAACCTTATGCCTGGTCGGCGAAAGCGGATCGGGGAAATCTGTTACCTCGCTTGCCGTGATGGGATTGTTGCCAAAGGGTTCGCTGGCAGCGACCGGAGGCCACATCAAACTCGTCGGCGAAGAACTGATCGGCGCCACCGACCGCCGCTTGCGGCAATTGCGCGCCACTACCATGGCGATGATCTTCCAGGAGCCGATGACCGCGCTTAACCCGGTGGTGCCGGTCGGACACCAGATCGACGAGGTCTTGCGTACCCACACCCAACTCGACGCCGGCGCGCGGAGGCGGCGCATCCTCGACATGATGGAACAGGTGCGGCTGCCCGAGATCGAGCGGATCTTTGCTTCCTATCCGCATCGCCTGTCCGGCGGCCAGCGGCAGCGCATCATGATCGCGATGGCGCTGGTGTTGGAGCCGAAACTGCTGATCGCGGACGAGCCGACCACCGCACTCGACGTCACCACGCAAAAGCAGATCCTGGCCCTGATCCGCGACCTTCAGCGCGACCATGGCACGGCCGTTCTTTTCATCACCCATGACATGGGCGTGGTCGCCGAAATCGCCGACCGCGTTGCCGTGATGCGGCAGGGAAAACTGGTCGAGACCGGGCCGCTTCAGACCATCCTGCGCGCGCCCGGGGCGGAATATACCCGCAACCTTCTCTCATCGGTGCCTTCCCTCGTGCCGCGAGCGCCACGCCCGGAATCGCGGGAGCCGATCGTGCTGGAAACCAACGGACTGTCGAAAGTCTATCGCGAGCGCTCGGTATTCGGCCGAGCCCGTGAAGTCGCAGCCGCACAGAACGTGACATTGAAGCTGCGCAAGGGCCGCACGCTCGGCATCGTCGGCGAAAGCGGGTCAGGCAAATCGACGGTGGCGCGCTGCATCGTCCGCCTGATCGATCCGACCTCCGGCACCGTTCACCTCGGCAATCGCGACATTTCCGACCTGTCACGAAACCTGTTGCAGCCTTATCGCAAGAAAATCCAGATCGTGTTCCAGGATCCTTATCGCTCGCTCAATCCCCGCATCACGATCGGCGAGACCATCGCCGAGGGACCGATCAATTACGGCATGCCGCGCGCCCAGGCGCTCAAGAAAGCACGTGAGCTACTCGAACTGGTTGGTCTGCCGTCCGACTCCGTCGCGCGGTTCCCGCACCAATTCTCCGGCGGGCAGCGCCAACGCATCGCGATTGCGCGGGCGCTCGCGCTCGATCCCGACGTGATGGTGGCGGATGAGGCCGTTTCCGCCCTCGACGTCTCGGTTCAGGCGCAAGTGCTGGAACTGCTCGACCAGATTCAGGCGCGGTTTGGGATAGCGATCCTGTTCATCACCCATGATTTACGTGTCGCGGCGCAAATCTGCGACGACGTCGCCGTCATGCAGCAGGGCCGGATCGTCGAACAGGGCCCGGCCGCGCAAGTCCTGACCAAACCACGGGAGGCCTATACCCGCGCCTTGCTCGACGCCGCGCCCGGACGCGGATGGGATTTCGCCAATTTTAGACCGGTGGGTGCGGGATAAATGGTCGACGTCATTCCGGGGCGCGAGTGAAAACGAGCGAGCTATGGTGCGCAATTGCGCACCTGAGAATCTCGAGATTCCGGGTCTGGTGCTAACGCACCATCCCGGAATGACGGCGTTCATTGCGAGCATGCAAAACGGAATTGCTCGTTCGCTTGCGCCCTTTGGTCCTGGGGGTCTAACGTTGAGGCGCCCAACACTTTGAGAGAGACGATGCCCCGTATCGCCGTCGGCGGCTTTCTGCACGAAACCAACACCTTCGCGCCGACGAAGGCGACCTATGCCGACTTCGTCCATGGCGGCGGCTGGCCCGCGATGACGCAAGGCGCTGATGTCCTCAAAGCGATTCGCAACATCAATGTCGGCCTTGCCGGCTTCATCGCTGAAGCCGAGCTGCATGCCTGGGAATTGGTGCCGACGATTTTCGCCGCCGCCAGCCCCTGCGCCCATGTAACAATAGACGCCTATGAGCGTATTGCCAGGATGATCGTCGACGGCATCAAAAGCGCCGGGGCGCTCGACGCGGTCTATCTCGACCTGCATGGCGCCATGGTAGCTGAGCATTTCGACGATGGCGAAGGCGAGATATTGCGCCGGGTTCGCGAGGTGATCGGCGACCAGCTCCCGCTTGTCGTCAGCCTCGATCTGCACGCCAATGTCACGCCTGACATGGTGCGCCACGCCGACGCGCTGATTGCCTATCGCACCTATCCCCATGTCGACATGGCCGATACCGGCCGCGCCGCCGCGCGCCATCTGGCGTTGCTGCTGCGCGAAGGCCGGCGTTTTGAGAAGGCCTTCCGGCAATTGCCGTTCCTGATTCCCATCAGCTGGCAATGCACCAACGATTTTCCCACCAAGGGCATTTATGAAAAGCTGGCGGCGATGGCGAGCGAGGACGTACCAACGCTCTCGTTCTGCCCGGGATTTCCGGCCGCCGATTTCGCCCATTGCGGACCGAGCGTCTTTGCCTACGGACGAACGCAAAAGGATGCGCAAGCCGCCGTCGACCGGCTTGCTGATCTGATCGAAGGCCACGAGCGCGACTTCGACGGCCGTATCTACACGCCCGACGAAGGCGTGCGGCTGGCGATGGAATTATCGAAAAGCGCACAAAAACCCATCATCATTGCCGACACCCAGGACAATCCGGGCGCCGGTGGCGATTCCGACACCACCGGCATGTTGCGGGCGCTGGTCCGCAACAATGCCACGCGCGCGGCGATCGGCGCGATCTACGATCCGGCATCGGCGAAGGCCGCGCATGACGCAGGCGCTGGCGCCACGATCAAGCTCGCACTCGGCGGCAAGTCGGGCATTCCGGGCGACGCGCCATTCGAGGCAACGTTCACGGTCGAAAAACTCTCCGACGGCAAGTTCGTGGCGCCCGGCCCCTATTTTGGCGGCCGGGACATGGACATGGGGCCGTCGGCCGCCTTGCGGATCGGCGATATCCGCGTGGTCGTCAGCTCGCACAAGGCGCAACTGGCGGATCAGGCGATGTTCCGCTATGTCGGGATCGAACCGACCGAACAGGCGATCCTTGTAAACAAGAGCTCGGTGCATTTCCGCGCTGATTTTGAACCGATCGCCGAAAGGCTTCTGATTTGCGCAGCTCCAGGCGCGATGCCTGCCGATCCCGCTTCGCTTCCCTGGACCAAACTACGGCCAGGCGTTCGCCTCAAACCGAATGGTCCTTGTTTCGCCCCACTCCATCGCTCAAAACCTCACTCCCCCGCCATCGGATAACCATATGCCCACGATCGACCGCATCGAGAGTTTTGCCGACGAACTTACCGCCATCCGCCGCGACCTGCACGCCCATCCTGAAATCGGCTTTGAGGAGGTCCGCACCTCCGGCATCGTCGCCGAAAAGCTCGCCCAGTGGGGCGTGGAGGTGCATCGCGGCCTCGGCGGCACCGGCGTCGTCGGCGTGCTCAAGGGCAAGGGCCACGGCAACAAACGCATCGGGTTGCGCGCCGATATGGACGCGCTGCCGATGGAAGAGAACACCAACCTGAAATGGCGCTCGACCATTCCCGGCCGCTTTCATGGCTGCGGCCATGACGGCCACACCACCATCCTGCTCGGTACCGCGCGCTATCTCGCCGAAACCCGCAATTTCGACGGCACGGTTCACTTCATCTTCCAGCCGGCCGAGGAAGGCCTCGGCGGTGCGCGCGCCATGATCAAGGACGGATTGTTCGAGAAATTCCCCTGCGACGAAATCTACGGCCTGCACAACGCGCCGGACCTCAGTCACGGCGAGCTTGCGGTGCTGCCGGGACCGGCGATGGCCGGTGCCGATTTCTTCGATATCACGATATCAGGCTATGGCGCGCATGGCGCGATGCCCGAACGCTCCAAGGACCCGGTCGTGATCGCGATGACGCTCGGCCAGGCGCTGCAAACCATCGTCAGCCGCAACGTTTCACCGAACGAACCGGCCGTGCTCTCGATCACGCAGATTCACGCCGGCTCCGCCTATAACGTGATCCCGGGCGAAGCCAAACTCGCAGGCACGGTGCGCGCCTTTTCCGATGACGTCCGCGCGCTGATCCGCGAGCGGATGCGCAGCCTCTGTGCCGGCACGGCGACCGCCTTCGAGGTCGAGATCAAAGTCGATATTCGGGATATCTTCAGCGTTCTGGTGAACCAGGAAGAGCACTGCAAGGTGGTGGCCGAGGTCGCGCGCACGGTGGTCGACCCTGCGAAGGTCTTGACCCGCTCGAAGCCGAAGATGGGCAGCGAGGATTTTGCCGACATGCTGCATGCCGTTCCCGGCGCCTACTTCTGGCTCGGTCACGATGGCTCGGTGCCGGTGCACAATCCCGGCTTCACGCTCGACGACAAGATTCTGCCGATCGGCGCCAGCATGTTCGCCCGCATCGTCGAGACCCGCCTGCCGGCTAGTGGTCCGATTCTAACATTTGCGTCCGGGTGAGGCGGGCAATTTTGCAAATGTTAGAATCAAAGGACCACTAGCAAATATATTTTTGGAGTGGAGTTTTGGATTTGGCATTCGCTTTACGAACTCGCGGCCGGGTAATAGCGAATGCCAAATCCACTCCACTCGCGGTTAAGAAGGAGCGGCCATGAGCGAGGAAGAGGCTTCCGACGCCGTCACGGCGCTGCACGATCTCAGCGCCGTCGACATGATCGCGGGTTTTCGCGCGCGACAATTCTCGCCGAGCGAGGTGCTAGACGAACTGCTGGCGCATGTCGCGCTGTGGGAGCCTCACATCAAGGCGCTCTACGCGTTCGATCCCGACGGCGCGCACGCCGCCGCCAAGGCCTCGACCGAGCGCTGGCAAAACGGCGAGGCCGTCGGACCGCTCGACGGCGTTCCCGTTACCATCAAGGAGAACATCGCGACCAAAGGCGTCGCCATACCGCTCGGCACCGCCACCACCAGGCTCGTCCCGGCCGAAGCGGACGCGCCGCCGGCCGCGCGCTTGCGCGAAGCAGGCAGCATCATCTTCTCCAAAACCACGATGCCGGACTTCGGCATGTTGTCGTCCGGCCTGTCGAGCTTTCATCCCCTCACCCGCAATCCCTGGGACCTGCGCCAGAATCCGGGCGGCTCGAGCGCCGGCGCCGGTGCGGCCGCCGCTGCCGGCTATGGCCCCTTGCATCTTGGCACCGATATCGGCGGTTCGGTGCGGCTGCCGGCTTGCTGGTGCGGTCTCGTCGCACTGAAACCGAGCTTGGGGCGGGTGCCGATCGATCCGCCCTATGTCGGCCGCGTTGCGGGACCGATGACGCGCACGGTCGATGACGCCGCGCTGATGATGAGCGTGCTGGCGAAACCCGATCGCCGCGACGGCATGAGCCTGCCGCCCAACGACATCCACTGGAAGACGCTCGACAAGCCCTCACGCAAGCTGCGTATCGGGCTCCTTCTCGACCCCGGCGTTGGCCAGTCGCTGGAGAAAGACGTCCGCGATGTCGTGATCAAGGCGGCGAAAGCCTTTGAAGGCGCGGGCGCCATCGTCCACGACGTCAAGGGCATCCTGACTCGCGAGATGCTCGAGGGCCTCGACAATTTCTGGCGCGCGCGGCTCTGGGACGATCTTTCAAAACTCCCCGCCACTGAGCGCCGCAAGACGCTGCCCTATATTCTCAACTGGGCGGAAGCCGGCGCGAAACTATCCGGCGTGGATGTGATCAGAGGCTTCAACGCCACCATGGCGATCCGCGCGGCCGCCGCCAAACTTTTTGCCGATATCGACTATGTGATCTCGCCGGTCTCGCCGGTGGTGAAATTCGCCGCCGAACTCGCCGCCCCCTTGAACGATCCGGATCGGCCGTTCGAGCACATCACCTACACGGTGCCGTGGAACATGGCGGAAAATCCGGCCGTCTCGATCAACGGCGGCTATGATGCCGAGGGTTTTCCGATCGGCGTGCAGATCATCGGCCGCCGCTTCGACGATCTCGGGGTGCTCGCCATGGCGAAAGCGTTCGAAAGCCTGCGCGGCGCGCAACGGCCGTGGCCGAGTCCTCCCAAGTAAAGTCCGCCGAGGACGTAACCTCTGGCGTCATTCCGGGTCTGGCGCTTACGCGCCATCCCGGAATGACAGCAATTATTTTCGCCGCGTCAAAGCATCCCGGATCAGCGGCAGGCGGTCGTTGCCGAAATACATGTCGGTCTTGTCGAGGAAGATCGTCGGCGAGCCGAACCCGCCCCGCGCCATGACTTCATCGGTATTGGCCTTGAGCGCATCCTTGATCGACTGCTGGCCGATGCCGGCAAAGAAGGCTTTCGCGTCGATGCCGGCGCGCTGGCAGACTTCCGTCAGCACCGCGTCCTGCGAAATGTCCCGGTCTTCGCCCCAATAGATCTGGAACACCGTGCGCGCGAACGGGAGCATGTCGTTGCCGAGCCAGATGCAGCCGCGCATCGCCTTGACGCTGTTCACCGGAAACACCGTCGGCCGCATCTTGATGGTCAGGCCGGAGATCCGCGCCCAGTCCGCGATGTCCTTTTTGTCGTAGGCGACCTTGGCCGGCACAGGATGTTCGCGCCTGGCGTAGACGCTCGGATTGATGGTGTTGAAGATGCCGCCGACCAAAATCGGCCGCCACGAGATTTCCTGGTCGAACTCCTTCGCCAGGGGCTGGATGTTGTGGAAGGCGAGATAGGTCCAGGGGCTGGAACAGTCGAAAAAGAACTCGATCATGGCGTTTCCTTGTGTTCAGTTTTGCTTTGGCGCTCGTGTCCCGCACGCGGCGCAACGCTTGTGTTGCACCGCAGATGCGGGACCCACGCCCAGAATTGCTTAATTCCTGGGTCCCGGTTCCGCACCGCATCGCCATAGCGCGTCTAAGACGGGCGTAAACGCGGTTAAGGCGCCGCAGTGCGCCCGGGACACGGCTACTTCTTCTCGACCATCTCCTTCGCCCTTTGCCCGAACATATTCTTGCGCGCCTCTTCGTCAAAAGGCTCCTTGACGAATTTGCCGATTCCGAGCCCGGCCTGTACCTGCGGCCGGGCGCGAATGTCCGCATACCAGCGCTTGACGTTCGGATAGTCGTCGAGGGTAAAGCCCTGCGCCTTGTGCGTCATGGTCCAGGGAAAGCAGGCGATGTCGGCGATGGAATAGTCCTCGCCTGCGACATAGGCCCCGGTCTTGCCGAGTTGCGCATCGAGCACGTGATAGAGCCTGGCTGCCTCGTCGCGGTAGCGCTGGATCGCATAGGGAATTTTTTCCGGCGCGTAGAGCGCGAAATGCCCGTGCTGGCCGAGCATGGGCCCAAGCCCGCTCATCTGCCACATCACCCACTGGATCACGACCGAGCGCGCGCGCAATTCGCTCGGCAGAAAACGCCCGACTTTGTCGGCAAGATAAATCAGGATCGCGCCGGTCTCGAACACCGAGAACGGCCCGCCGCCGTCGGCAGGCGCATGATCGACGATCGCAGGAATCCGGTTGTTCGGGCTCACGGCCAGAAATTCCGGCTTGAACTGATCGCCCGCGCGAATGTTGACGGGAATGACGTTGTAAGGATTCCCCAGCTCCTCCAGCATGATCGAGATTTTCCAGCCGTTCGGCGTCGGCGCGTAATAGAGGTCGATCATGGGGGCGTCCTGGTGAGGCTCAGTGAGCATCCTACCCCCTGCTTTGGTCGCATTCCACTCGCGCCATCCAAGGAAATCCCATGTACCTCATCCCCGGGACATGGCATTGAGAGGCCCAACAAGTCACGAAACGCCAGAGGATGCGCCCAACATGCTGTTTCCGACCACGATCGCCGGCTCCCTGCCCAAGCCCGAATGGCTGGCCGAACCGAACAGACTGTGGGCGCCCTGGAAATCGCAAGGCGATGAGCTCGCCCGCGCCAAGCGCGATGCGACCATGCTCGCGGTGAAGATTCAGGAAGACGCCGGCATCGACATCGTCACCGAGGGCGAGCAGGCCCGCCAGCATTTCGTCCACGGCTTCCTCGAAAAAGTCGACGGCATCGATTTCGCCCACAAGGTCGAAATGGGAATCCGCAAAGACCGCTACAAGGCGATGGTGCCGCAGGTCGTGGCGCCGTTGCGGCTCAAGGGCCGTGTCCATGCGGATGAAGCCCGCGTCGCCCGCACCCACACCACGCGCCAGCTGAAGTTCACTCTGCCCGGCCCGATGACCATCATCGACACCATCGCCGATCAGTATTACGGCGACCGCGTCAAGATGGCGTTTGCCTTTGCCGAACTGCTCAACGAGGAAGCCAAGGCGTTGCAGACCGACGGCGTCGACCTCGTACAGTTCGATGAGCCCGCCTTCAACGTCTACATGGACGAGGTCAACGACTGGGGCATAAGAGCGCTGGAGCGCGCCGCCGAAGGGCTGACCTGCGCTACCGCGGTCCATATTTGCTACGGCTACGGGATCAAGGCCAACACCGACTGGAAGGAAACGCTTGGCAACGAGTGGCGGCAGTATGAGGATATTTTCCCGACGATTGCCAGGAGCCCGATCCAGCAGGTCGCGATCGAATGCCGCAACTCGCGGGTGCCGCTCGAACTGCTCGCTTTGCTCAAGGGCAAGAAGGTCCAGGCCGGCGTGATTGACGTGGCGAGCGACGCGGTCGAGACCGCCGATGACGTCGTTGCCGTGATCGACGCGGTCTCGAAATTCGTGGCCAAGAGCGACATCATCCCGACCACCAATTGCGGCATGGCGCCGATGCGCCGCGACATCGCCGAAGCCAAGCTGATGGCGCTCGGTGCCGGTGCCAAACTGGCACGCGAGAGGCTGGGTTAGCCTATCGCCCCTCATGGTGAGGAGGCGCTTGCGCCGTCTCGAACCATGAGGCCGAAAATTCATCCTTCGAGACGCGGCCTGTCGGCCGCTCCTCAGGATGAGGTCCGTTCAAAAACAGCGACGCTAACCCGACGCTTCAGCTGCGCTCTCATGCATCACCGGCCTATAACCAGCCGCGAACGCGCGCACGGTCGAAGGCGGGGTCAGGAGTTTCGCATCGGTGATCTCGCCCCTCACCGCGCGATAGCCGGATGGCGACCATGATAGCGCCCTTCCCTGTACGATCAGATAGCTCTCGCCGCCGGCCTGCACCATCGTGCCATCGGGCAGTTTTTCGAGTGGCCTTGGCAGAGGGTGTAATTTCTTGACTGAGGCGAAGCGTTCCCGGTGCAACACCGCGTCCATCTCGGGCGCGAGCACGTCGCTCACGCGATTGCCCTTCTCCCAGGCGGCGCGGAAACGGTTGGCATCCTCGCGCAGGCAATAGAAACACGGCCGATGCCCCGCCGCAAAAGCGGTGGCCTCATCGAGAAAAAACAACTCGGTCCAGCTTCTCCTTTCCATCACCTTGCGGCGGCGGCCACGGAATTCCAAAACGCAAGTGAGCCAGGCGTCGGTCGACCAGCGTTTCCTGAGCAGCGTTTTAGTGGCGGGGTCGTGGATGATGCCGCGATTGCCGACGAACATTCCGCGATCGGGAATGGCTGCGATTTCGCCTGTCGGCAGCACGCGGTTTTGCAGGGGCATCTTGCTTCTCTTCTCCCTCTCCCCGTTCTTACGGGGAGAGGGTTGGGGTGAGGGACAATGCCCACACACCAAGATCGCGGAAAGCCCCCCTCACCCGACTTGCTCCGCAAGTCGACCTCTCCCCGCACGCGGGGCGAGGTGAAGAACATCACGCCGCGCCGTCGCGGATCGGCGGCTGGAACGACAGCGCGGTATCCCAGGGAAAGAAGATCCAGGTGTCCTGCGACACTTCGGTGATGAAGGTGTCGACCAATGGCCGTCCCTTCGGCTTGGCGTAGACGGTGGCAAAATGCGCATCCGGCAACAGATCACGCACCATGCGACCGGTCTTGCCGGTATCGACGAGGTCGTCGACGATCAGAAGTCCCTTGCCTGTGCCGCCGCCCAGCTTGGCGGTGTCGGCCGAAACGCCCTTGAGCACGTTCAAATCGCCCTGTTTGGTGTGATCGTAGCTTGCGATACAGACGGTATCGATGATGCGAACGCCGAGTTCGCGCGCCACGATCGCCGCCGGCACCAGACCGCCGCGGGTGATCGCAACGACGGCATGAAACGGCCCGACTTCATTGAGCCGCCACGTCAGTGCCCGGCAATCCCGGTGAAACTGGTCCCACGACACCGGAAAGGCCTTTCCCGCACTTGGATCTGCCATTCAATCCCCCTGCTGTTATCTCTGTTCTGATTTCTGCCTAGTGGTCCGATTCTAACATTTGCATCCCGATCTGGCAGGCACTTTTGCAAATGTTAGAATCTAAGGACCACTAGCAAATATCAGATTCTAGTGGAGTTTTGGATTTGACATTCGCTTGACGAACTCGCGGCTAGGCGGGTGGCGAATGTCAAATCCACTCCACTAGCGGCTCACATTCAATCCGGCCAGCATTTCCTTCACCGCATTCATCGCCGCCGCGAGCTTCTCCGGATCGCGCGAGCGAACCACCAGATTGGTGTTCGGCTTTTTGTCCTCGTCGGTGAAAGGGTAGCTGCCGATAATGGTGTCGGGATGGGCGTTGGCGATGCCGCGCAAGGGCCCGCCGATGTCGCCTTCGCGGGCATTGGCGCGAACGCTTTCCGACAGCATCCTCACCCCGGATTTGAGTTTTGGCGCCACGATGTCCATCATCGCCTGCATGATCGTCGGCACGCCGGCCATCACGATGACATTGCCGATCTTGAAGCCGGGCGCGAGGATGGTCGCGCTCTGGATCAGCTCGGCGCCGTCGGGAATCCGCGCCATGCGCAACCGCGCCTCGTTCAGATCGGCCTCGCCCCAGCGCTCGCGAAACCGCGCCACCACTTCCGGATGGTGGTCGATGCCGACGCCGAACGCCTTGGCGACGCTGTCGGCGGTGATGTCGTCATGGGTCGGTCCGATGCCGCCGGTGGTAAAGACGTAGGTATAGCGATGACGCAGCGCATCCAATGCCGCGATGATCTCAGGCTCCTCGTCGGCGACGACGCGCACTTCCTTGAGGTCGATGCCGATGTTGGTGAGGTATTCGGCGATGAAGCCGATGTTCTTGTCCTTGGTCCGCCCGGACAGGATTTCGTCACCGATCACCAGAATTCCCGCCGTGACGATCTCACTCATGGTCTCTCCTTCGAGCGGCCGGCGCCCACCTTTGGCCAATCTCGTTTATCCGGCCAACACCTTGATCTCCAGCGGGATTTTGCCACCGAAATAAGCAGCCGCCAGCCGTTTTTTCGTGCATATCCCGGCCGTCTCAGACAAATGACCCGTACCAATGCATATCGCGGTGGCCCAAGCCTTGCTACCATCCAGTGAAGTCATGCACTGTGATGTGAGGCTTATGGGGGACGGTCGACATTCATGGCAGTTGCCTTCGATGAAATGAACGGCATGGGCGGCGACCTCCGCCCGGCCTATCAGGAACTCTCCCGCTGGCTCAAGGAGACGCCGCCGGACACGCTGGAATATCGCCGCCAGGAGGCCGAACTCCTGTTCCGCCGGATCGGTATTACCTTCGCGGTCTATGGCGATGCGGAAGCCCAGGAACGGCTGATCCCCTTCGACGTCATTCCCAGAATCATGTCGGCCAAGGAATGGACGCTCCTTGAGAAAGGTCTCAAGCAGCGCGTGCACGCGCTCAATATGTTCCTGCGCGACATCTATCACGGCCGTGACATCCTGCGCGCCAACATCGTGCCCGAGGACCTGATCTTTCAGAACCCGGTGTTCCGCCCCGAGATGAACGGCCAGGACGTGCCGCACGATATCTACGTGCATGTCGCCGGCATCGACATCATCCGGACCGATGCGGACAACTTCATCGTCCTGGAAGACAACGCGCGCACACCGTCCGGCGTGTCCTACATGCTGGAAAACCGCGAAATCATGATGCGGCTGTTTCCGGACCTGTTTGCGCGGCATCGCATCGCGCCGGTGGAACGATATCCGGACGAACTGTTGTCGGCGCTGCGATCGGTGGCGCCATTGAGTGCCGCGGCCGAGCCGACGGTGGCGCTGATGACACCCGGCGTCTACAACTCCGCCTATTACGAACACTCGTTCCTCGCCGACAAGCTCGGCATCGAACTGGTCGAGGGCCGCGACCTCATCGTCAAGGACGATGAGGTGTTCATGCGCACCACCGAAGGCCTCAAACGCGTCGACGTGATCTACCGCCGCCTCGACGACGATTTCCTCGACCCCCTCACCTTCCGCCCGGATTCCGCGCTCGGCGTGCCCGGACTGATGTCGGCCTATGCCGCCGGCAATATCACGCTGGCGAATGCGGTCGGCACCGGCATCGCCGACGACAAGGCGATCTACTCCTACATGCCGGACATCGTGAAATTCTATCTGAGCGAAGAGCCGATCCTGAAGAACGTGCAGACCTGGCGCTGTCGCGAGCCGAAGGATCTCGCTTACGTGCTCGACAATCTCGCTGATCTCGTCGTGAAGGAAGTTCATGGCTCCGGCGGCTACGGCATGCTGATCGGGCCGGCCGCGACCAAGGCCACGATCGAGGCATTTCGCGACAAGTTGAAGCGCGAGCCGGAAGGCTTCATCGCCCAGCCGACGCTGGCGCTATCGACCTGCCCGACCTGCACCGCCGCAGGCCTTGCGCCGCGCCACGTCGATTTGCGCCCCTTTGTGCTGACGGGGAGCCAACGCACGACGATCGTGCCGGGCGGGCTGACACGCGTGGCGCTGAAGGAAGGTTCGCTCGTGGTCAATTCGAGCCAGGGCGGCGGCACCAAGGATACCTGGATATTGGACGAATGATTCATGCTGTCGCGTACCGCTGAAAACCTTTACTGGCTCGCCCGCTATGTCGAACGGGCCGAATATATCGCGCGCACGATCGATGCCACGCTGCGCGTGACCGCGCTGCCGGCCGCCTATATCGGCAAGACCAATGAATGGGAATCGGCGCTGCTCACCGCGGGCGTCAGTCAGAGTTTCTACAACGTCTACAACGAAGCCAACGAGCAGAACGTCGTCGACTATCTGTCGTTCAACGCCAATAATCCCTCCTCGATCAAGAACTGCATCGAGGCGGCGCGGCTCAATTCGCGCTCGGTGCGCACCGCGCTCACCAGCGAAATGTGGGACACCATCAACTCGGCCTGGATCGAACTCGGGGAACTCTGGGGCAAAGGCGCCAAGACCCGCGAGGAGCTGGCGCGCTTCCTGCGCTTCGTGCAGGAGACCTCGCTGCGTTTCGACGGCTCGGCCTACCGCACCATGCTGCGCAACGACGCCTACTGGTTCTCGCGCCTCGGCGTTCACGTCGAGCGCGCCGACAACACCGCCCGCATCCTTGACGTGAAATATCATGTGCTGCTGCCCGAGGAAGAACATGTCGGCGGCCCGCTCGACTACTATCAGTGGACCTCGATCCTGCGCTCGGTGTCGGCGCTGACCGCCTATCACTGGGTCTATCGCGAGACCATGAAGCCCTGGCTGATCGCCGACCTCCTGATCCTCAACGATACCCTGCCGCGTTCGCTGGCGAGCTGTTACGGTAATCTCGTGCGCAATCTGGATCAGATCGGGGTCGCCTATGGCCGCCAGGGCGCCTCCCAGCGCCACGCCCGCGGCGTCCGCAACCGGCTGGAACACAGCAATATGGACGATATTTTCCAGCACGGCGTGCATGAATTCATTCAGGAATTCATCGTCGACAATTCAAGGCTTGGTGAAATCATCACCAAACAGTATCTGATCTGACGCTAGTCATTTCGGGATGGCGCGAAAGCGCCAGACCCGGAATCTCGAGATTCCGGGTTCGGTGCTGCGCATCGCCCCGGAATGACTCTCCGAAAAATCTGGACATCACATGCGCCTGCGCATTGCCCATTCCACGAACTATCGCTACGAACCGGCGGCAACCGGCATCACCCAGATTCTGCGGATGACGCCGGGCAGTCATGACGGACAATATGTCGCCGAGTGGCAGATCGACGTTTCCACCGACTCCCGCCTTCATATGCGTCAGGACGCCTTCGGCAACACCATCCATGTGCTGACCGAGGCTGCGCTCTCCGATCTCACCATCACGGTCCAGGGCCTGATCGAAACCCACGACACCGGCGGCGTGCTGCGCGGCACCGACGAACGCTTTCCGCCGGGCTTTTTCCTGCGCGCGACCGAGTTGACCCAGGTCAACACGGCGATGGAGGCGTTCTCGCGCGAGCTGCGTTCGGAGTCGGAAAAGGACGTTCTGGGTTTCCTGCATGCATTGATGCTCCAGATCAACGACCACATGACGTTCGACGAGGACCCGACCAATAGCGGAACATCGGCGGCCGAAGCCTTCGCCTTGAAGCGCGGCGTGTGCCAGGACTACGCGCATATCTTCATCGCCTGCGCCCGATCGGTCGGCGTGCCCGCCCGCTTCATCTCCGGGCATTTTCTGCGCTCCGACGCCATGGTAAATCAACAAGCCGGCCATGCCTGGGCCGAAGCCTATGTGCCGAATTTGGGCTGGGTCGCATTCGATCCGGCCAATGCGATCTGCGCCACCGACGCCCATGCCCGCGTGGCGCTCGGCCTCGATTATCTCGGCGCCGCTCCCGTCCGCGGCACCCGCTATGGCGGCGGCACGGAAGTGCTGACGGTCACGGTGAAGGTCGACCAGGCCGGCCGGCAAGGCCAGTGGCAAAGCCAGTCATAACCTCCCGACGACGTCTTTATTCCCTGAAGCCTTGAGTCCCTGAAGCCGCGTGCATCCCACATGGTTGTGCACCGGTGCGTCCTCATACGATTGGACCATGCAGCCTGCATTGCGCCCGAAATACCGCGTGGTACAACGTATGCCAACGACGGGGCGCACGGGGGAAGAATGACGACGTCAAGCGGGGTATCGGCTCAATCTTCGACATCCGGACGCTGGATCCAGCTGGTGCTGGGACTGATTGCGATGATGTCCATCTCCAGTCCCCAATATGTCTGGACGCTGTTCACCAAACCGTTGCAGGAAGCCACCGGCGCTCCTTTGTCGGCAATCCAGGTCACCTTCACGCTCGTCATCGTATTGCAGACGTTCTTCTCGCCGGTGCAGGGCTATCTGGTGGACAAGTTCGGCCCGCGCCTTCTCATTGCTTGCGGCTGCCTCTTGTCCGGCCTCGGCTGGATCACAGCCGCCTATGCGTCTAGCCTGACCGGCCTCTATCTGACCTACGGCCTGTTCTGCGGCATCGGAACCGGCATCGTCTATGTCGGCATTGTCGGTCTCATGGTCCGCTGGTTTCCGGACCGTCGAGGGCTTGCGACAGGCGTGGTCGCCGCGGGTTACGGTTTCGGCGCCATTCTGACGACCTTCCCGATCGACACCATGATGAAGGAAAGCGGCTATCAGCATACGCTCGTGGTGTTCGGCATTATCCTCGGCCTGATCGGAGCGGTCTCCGCGCTTGCGCTGCGCCTGCCCACGCCGGAGGATAAGCTTCCGCCGCCGCCGGCGATGGCATCGACGGCAGGCGCACCGCCCGGTGAGATGTTGCGCAGCAATGTGTTCTGGCTGATGTTCGTCATGATGACGATGATGTCGACCGGCGGTTTGATGATCATCTCGCAATTCGCCACCTTCTCGCGCGACTTCGGCGTCGCCAATATCAGCGTATTTGGCCTTGCCGCGTTGCCGCTGGCGCTTACCGTTGACCGCCTGACCAACGGGCTGACCCGTCCGTTCTTTGGCTGGGTGTCGGACAGGATCGGACGCGAAAACACCATGGCCATCGCCTTCCTGATGGAAGCGGCCTCCGTGACACTGATGATCCTGTTCCGCAACAACGCGCTGGTCTTCGTGATCCTGTCCGGCGTCGTTTTCTTCGGCTGGGGTGAAATCTTCTCGCTGTTCCCCTCGACCCTGACCGACACGTTCGGGACAAAACATGCCACGACGAATTATGGGTTGCTTTATATTGCCCAAGGCATCGGTTCGATCCTCGGCGGCCCGCTCGCTGCGCTGTTGCGGGAACAGACCGGCAGCTGGCTGCCGGTTTTTGTGATCGTCATCGCGATGGACGCGCTGACCGGCATTTTGGCGCTCGCCGCGCTCAAGCCGATGCGGCGAGCCTACGCCGCACGGTAAGACGACGCCCAGCCCATCCAATTGGGGTTGGACCGGCACGCGAAATTGGATAGTTTCGCGCCGCAATAATGCTTAGGGACGGGAAATGACCTATTGCTGCGGAGTGCTGGTACGCGAAGGGCTTGTCATGATCGCCGACACCCGCACCAATGCCGGGCTCGACAACGTCTCGACGTTCCGCAAACTGCACATCTTCTCCAAGCCCGGCGAGCGCATCATGGCGATCGCCAGCGCCGGCAATCTGGCGATCAGCCAGTCCGTGCTGTCGACCCTGACCGAAGGCATGGAAGACCCCGACACGGGCGACGTCGAAACGCTGATGAACGCGCCGACCATGTTCCAGGCCGCGCAGCGCATCGGACGGGCGATCCGCGCCGTTCATTCCACCGAAGGCACCGCGCTGAAATCGGAAGACATCAATTTTGACGTGTCATTCCTGTTCGGCGGCCAGATCAAGGGTGCGCGGATGCGCCTGTTCATGATCTACCCGGCCGGCAATTTCATCGAATGCACCACCGATACGCCCTATTTGCAGATCGGCGAGCACAAATACGGCAAGCCGGTGCTGGACCGCGCCATGCATTACGACGTCGAGCTTTACGAGGCGCTCAAGACAAGCCTGATCTCGATGGACTCCACCATGCGCTCCAATCTCGGCGTTGGCCTGCCGATCGACGTGCTGGTGGCGCGTTCGGACGTCTGCGACGCCGACCTCAACCACCGCATCGAAGCCGGCGAGCCGTATTTCCACGATCTGCGTTCGCGCTGGTCGGCGGCGTTGCGGGCGGCGCATCAGAACATCCCTCGGCCGCCCTACAAGACCGAAACACCGAAAACCTGAAACACGTAACGACAAAACCAAAGACAAAGGCAGGAAACAATGACCGAGCCCAAAAACAAGATCGCCATCGTCACCGGGGCCGGAACCGGCGTCGGGCGCGCGGCCTCCTTGGCGCTGATGAACGCCGGCTTCACGGTCGTGCTCGCCGGACGACGCCTGGAGAAGCTGGAAGAAACCGCCAAGCTCGGCGTTCCCGGCAAGAGCCTCGCCGTTTCCTCCGACATGACCGACGCAGGCTCGATCGCAGCACTTTTCGCCAAGGTGATGGAGACCTATGGCCGGCTCGATCTCTTGTTCAACAATGCCGGCATGGGAACCCCCGCCATGCCGTTTGAGGATTTGAGCCTCGCGCAGTGGCAAGCGGTGGTTTCCACCAACCTCACCGCGGCGTTCCTGTGCACCCAGCACGCCTTCCGCATCATGAAGGACCAGACCCCGCGCGGCGGCCGCATCATCAACAACGGCTCGATTTCCGCGCATGCGCCACGGCCGTTCTCCGCGCCCTATACCTCGACCAAGCACGCCATCACGGGCTTAACCAAGGCCACCAATCTCGACGGCCGCGCCTATGACATCGCGGTCGGCCAGATCGACATCGGCAATGCCGCAACGCCGATGACCGACCGCATGGTCGACGGCGTGTTGCAGCCGGACGGCCGCAAGATGCCGGAGCCGCGGATGGACTCCAAGGCGGTCGGCGACGCCGTCGCCTACATGGCCGGCCTGCCGCTCGACGCCAACGTGCTGTTCATGACGGTGATGGCAAGCAAGATGCCGTTCGTCGGGCGTGGTTGAACTTCTCCTTCTCCCCGCGTGCGGGGAGAAGGCCGGGATGAGGGGAGTCTCCATAAGTTTGGTGGGAGACGAATTCGCGAGGAGTCCCCCTCACCCGATCGCTATGCGATCGACCTCTCCCCGCAAGCGGGGCGAGGTAAGAAAGAACCTACTCCAGTCTCTCCACATCGCGCAGCGACGGGAACAGCTTCATCCACAATAGCGCGATCGCAACCGTGGCGACGCCGCCGAGCACGGCGGAAGCAACTGTGCCGAGCAGTGCGGCCGCCACTCCACTCTCGAACTGGCCGAGATAGTTCGAGGCGTTGATGAACAGGAAGTTCACCGCGCCGACCCGGCCGCGCATGTCGTTCGGCGTCGACAACTGCACCAGCGAAAAACGTATCACCACGCTGACCGTATCGGCCGCACCGAGAACCGCCAGCGCCAGCACCGACAGCCACATCCAGTGCGACAGCGCAAACACGACCGTCGCCACACCAAATACGATCACCGCCTGGAACATCCGCAATCCCACGCGGCGGCCGATCGCATGACGCGCCAGGACCGCGGTCATGAGCAGCGCGCCGACGGCCGGCGCGGCGCGAAGGATGCCGAGGCCAAGCGGGCCGGCCATCAGGATGTCGCGCGCATAGATCGGCAATAGCGCGGTCACCCCGCCGAACAGCACCGCGAACAGGTCGAGCGAGATCGTGCCGAGGATCGCCGAGTTGTTGCGGATGAAGCGGACGCCGGCATAGATGTCGTCCGCCGTGGCGGCATCCTTGGGCAATTCATGTTCGGTGATCTTGATGCCGCCGGTCAGTACCGCACTGAGCAGCCAGAACACCAGCATGATGCCGTAGGGCAAACCGGGCGCGAACGCATAAGCGATGCCGCCGAGCGCGGGGCCGGTGATGGTCGCGACTTGCGCGGCCGCGCTCGACAGAGCGGTCGCGCGTTGCAGCGACCCCTGCGGCGCAATCAGCGGCAGCAGCGCCGCAATGGTCGGGCTTTCGAACGCGCCCGCCATGCCCAGCACGAACGTCGCGATAAAGATGTGGACCTCGGTGAGCCAGCCGCCATAGGAGCCCCAGCAGAGAAACAAGGCGGTCAAGGCCTCCGCCAACTGACAGAGCTGCACCACGCGCTTGCGTTCGAACTTGTCGGCGGTTTGGCCTGCGACAAAAACCAGCAATGCGGTGGGCAGGAACTGCACCAGCCCGATCATGCCAAGCTCAAAAGCGCTGCCGGTGAGATCATAGATCTGCCAGCCGATCGCCACCGCGCCGATCTGGCTGGCAAACCGCGTCAGGCTTCGCGACAGCAGGAAGAACAGGAATGAGGGTTGCCGGAGCAACGTGCCGGCAGTGACCGGCGAGGGTAACGACATAATGGTGATCGGTGACCGATGACGGCTTTGTTGTCAACGGCCGCTCGCTCCGGAATAGGCTTTGCATGGCATTGCGGCTAGTGGAGTGGATTTGACATTCGCCGCCCTGCCAACCACAAATTCGCAAGGCGGATGTCAAATCCTAAACTCCACTAGAAACATATGTTTGCTAGTGGTCCTTTGATTCCAACATTCGCAAAGGTGGCCGCTGCGAGGGGATGCGAATGTTGGAATCGGACCACTAAAATCGCAACGCTGCCATAATCCGCCGGGGTTTCGAGGGGCCTTCATGCTTCAACTGCAATCGGCGTTCGGCATTGTCGCGCTGCTTACGCTCGCCTGGATTCTTGGCGAAAACCGCCGCGCGGTTTCGCTGCGGCAGACGGCGATCGGACTTCTGGTCACCCTGCTCACCGCCGTCGTGCTGATCAAATTGCCCGGCGTGGCGCATGTGTTCGGCGCCATCAACGACGCGGTCGGCGCGGTCGCATCGGCCTCGCGCGCCGGCACTTCGTTTGTGTTCGGTTATCTCGGCGGCGGCGCGTTGCCGTTCGACCTGAAATCGCCGGGCAATGAATTCATCCTGGCGTTTCAGGCACTCCCCATCGTGCTCGTGATGAGCGTGCTGACGACGTTATTGTTCTACTGGCGGATCCTGCCGCCGGTGGTGCGCGGCATGGCCTGGGCGCTCGAACGCACGCTCGGAATCGGCGGCGCGGTCGGGCTCTCCACCGCCGCCAATATTTTCCTCGGCATGGTGGAAGCGCCGCTGTTCATCCGCCCTTATCTGGCGCAACTCACCCGCAGCGAATTGTTCCTGGTGATGACCGGCGGCATGGCGGGCATCGCCGGCACCGTGCTTGTGCTTTACGCCACGCTGCTGGCGCCGTTGATCTCGGATGCGGCCGGGCATTTTGTGATTGCCTCGGTGCTGGGTGCGCCGGCCGCGATCCTCGTCAGCCTGATCATGGTGCCCGAGACCAAAGACCTCGCGACCGGCGGCACCTCGGCCGACCCAAGGTTGGCCGATGATCCCGACCTGCATGCGGCCTCGACCATGGATGCGATCGTCAAGGGCACCACATCAGGGCTTGAGCTGTTGCTCAACATCGTCGCCATGCTGATCGTGCTGGTGGCGCTGGTCCATCTCGCCAACGCCATCCTCAGCCTGCTGCCGGATATGAATGGCCCGATCACCTTGCAGCGGCTGCTCGGCTACGTGATGGCGCCGGTGTGCTGGCTGATGGGACTGCCGTGGTCGCAAGCGGTCCCGGCCGGCAGTCTGATGGGGACGAAAACCGTGCTCAACGAACTCATCGCCTATGTCGATTTTTCCAGGCTCGGCAGCGATACGCTCGATCCCCGCTCGCGACTGATCATGCTGTATGCGATGTGCGGCTTCGCCAATTTCGGCAGCCTCGGCATCATGGTCGGCGGCCTCGGCACCATGGCGCCGGAGCGCCGCGCGGAGATCAACTCGCTCGGATTGAAGTCGATCGTCTCGGGCACGCTGACGACGTGCCTGATGGGCGCGATCGTCGGGGTGTTGACGTGAGAGAAAGTCGTCATTCCGGGACAACCCGAAGGGTTGGACCCGGAATCTCGAGATTCCGGATTCGATGCTGCGCATCGCCCCGGAATGACGAGGCAAAATCCAACAGCGGCGCGACCTTACCCATCACATATTCAGACCCCTCCGCCGTCAGGTGCGCGTGATCAAACGAGAGCGGAACGTCCCCGGCAAGCGTGATCGGACATTGCCGCGCGGGACAGACCGCATCGACCACCGAGACGAGAGCGAATTTTGGGCCTGGAGGGAGCGCGGTCTTCATTCTCGCTTCGAACGAGAAGATATCCGGCAGCACAAATTCATCGGCGCGCGGCTCGATCCCGCGCAGATGGGCGCGCAGCAGCATCGACGGCAATCTCGACTTGAATTGCACGGCAGGCCCCAGCAGCGCGACCGCGATACCCCGGTCATTCAGCGTCGCGATCGTCTGCTTTAGCTCGATGATCATGCCGTCAAATCGCCGACCTCGGCCGTATTCCAGCCAGTCTGCCGACATGATGACGAGATCGGGCTTTTCCTTGCGAAAGAACCCGTCCATCTCCGCAGCAAAGACGCGGCAGGAGGCCGCCTTGTACCGGTGCGTTCAACGACGGCATGCAGGCCGGCTGGGTCGCTTGCAGGAGATTCGCTCCGATTGAATCGGTGAAGGAACGCAGGCCATGAAAATAATGCGCAGCAAAGCTGTCGCCCCATAGCAGCCAATTGGCCTTGCCGGGCACAAGCGAAACGCAGGCATCGCCGAAGACGCCGTTAGGCGGCCCAAAGCAGATGCCGGAGCGATAAACTGGACCCGGATCGTAGCTGTTGTAGACTTCGAGTCCCAGCGCCGCCCGATCGGCGTCTGATGCCGTCTGGCTCAACGCCAAGCCAAGAAAGCCCGCGGCGAGCAAAACTAAACTTGAAAGGCCCGAGATCGCAAACACCGCGCGCCGGGTCGGCGCGAACGTCCGGTCGCGGAGCGGTTGCTCGACGTAGCGCCACGACAGATAGGAAATGGCAACCGTGATCGCGAACAGCGCGAGCTTGTCGGTTGCATCGAGCACGAGGCCGTTTTTCGAAAAGCGCGCGAAGGTGAAGAGCGGCCAGTGCCAGAGATAGAGCGAATAGGAAATCCGGCCGAAGAATCTTGCTGCCTCCAGCGGCGCAAAGATTGACCGTGAAACCGTCGGCACGCCGATACCGCTCCAGATGAACATCGCGGCACCGATGCAGGGCGTGAGCGCGTAGAAGCCGGGGAAGCCGGGGCCCTGACGCAAGCCGAATATTGACACCGCGAGCAGCACGATTGCGGCGCCGCGCGCGATCGCTCGCGCCAACGCTTGACGCACCACCGGAAAGCCATCGACCGCCACGAGACCGCCGATCAGGAATTCCCATGCCCGCGGCGGGCTCAGGAAAAACGCGGTTGCGGAACGGCCCGATTTCATCAGCCAGATCGACAGCGCGAAGGAAGCAAGCGACAGCACGGCAAGGAGAGCCGGCAATGCGAAGCGGCGGCCGCGGAACGCACAGTTCAGTGCCCATAGCGCAAGCGGCAGCGCGAGGTAAAACTGCTCTTCGACCGCGAGCGACCAGGTATGCAACAGCGGCTTTTCCACCGCGGCATGGTCGAAATAGCCGGTCTGGAACCAGAAGAAAAAATTCGACGTGAAGGTGACGACGGCCGCGACCGAACGGAACAATTCCGCGCGTTCGGACGTCAGCAGATAATAGAAAGACGGCAATGCCGTCAGTGCCACCATGGCATAAAGCGCGGGCAGCAAGCGCCGCACGCGCCGCTCGTAAAACTGCGCAAAGGAAAATGCGCCGCTTTTCAATTCGGACTGGATGATCCCGGTGATCAGATAGCCTGAGATCACAAAGAAGATATCAACGCCGACGAATCCGCCGTAGACCGGCGCCTCGAAGTGGAAGGCCACCACAGAGAGAACGGCAATCGCGCGCAGCCAATCGATGTCTTCGCGATATTGAAAGGCCATTGCTGATTATCGCTTCCCCTTGCGGGGAGGCAATCGCATCTGAACCACCAGATAGCCAGCCATCCCTCGAGACGGCGCGGAGCCTGTCATCGGGCCGCGCTTCGCGCGGACCCGTTGGCGCCTCCTCGGGATGAGGTCGTTATTTGCAGCCCGACTTGGACCCTCATGGTGAGGAGCTGCGTCACTTGACACGGCGTCTCGAACCATGAGGCCGCTCGGTCGAGCG
Source organism: uncultured Alphaproteobacteria bacterium (assembly GCA_963770515.1). GTDB lineage: Bacteria > Pseudomonadota > Alphaproteobacteria > Rhizobiales > Xanthobacteraceae > Bradyrhizobium. Next base: position 1,341,889 of record CAVYPW010000006.1, on the reverse strand, counting down.
AACCCGCTCAAACCGCCAGTTCCACCGTCTTGAAGTCGGCCGGCAGGATCACCTCGAGCAACTCGACGTTGTCGGAATAATCCATGATCAGGTGCTTGATGCGCGACGGCTGGGTCCAGGAACTGCCCTCGTTGAACATCGTCTCGCCAATGCCTTCCATGTAGGTCTTCACCCATCCCTTGAGGACGTAGACCATCTGGAAATCCACATCGTGGAAATGCAGTTTCGACACTACCTCCGGCTCGCAAGGTCCGATCAGGCGGATCACATGCGCCCGCGCCACGCCTGAGCTTGCTTCGGCGACGCCAAGGTCGCGGTAGTGCGCGTAGGCGCGCAGGCCGTCGGCTTTGAAGTCCTCGTCGCGGTAATGGCTGATGGCAACGCGCTGCTTCGGTCGCGCGCGCTTGACGGGCCCGGCCGCCCTGCCCTTGCTCTTGAGTTTGCGCCGCGCGGTGGGTTTGGCGGCAACTTTGCGCGCTGATGTTTTACGCGCGGTTGATTTCTTCTGCGCAGCTTTCTTGGTCGCGGCGGCGCGTGAGGCCGGCTTCTTCGCTCTTCTCTTGGCCATCCCTGCTCTCCCTGTTCGTTTGTTCGAACCAGGCTAGCACAAACGACGCTCGTCGTCCCGGACAAGCGAAGCGACAGCGAGCGCGATCCGGGACCCATAACCACGGACCTGCGTTGTTGCGCGAGAGCCGTCGAACGGCGTCTCAATAGAACTGACCCGGCGTCGCGATGAGCTACGCTCACGCCGTGGTCCCCGCTTCGTGCGCGATTGCGCACGAGGCGGGGACCACGGGAGAACTCAATGCAATCTGAACACGCCGTCGACGGCGCGCAGTTCGGCCGGCTTGATCAGTTTGGAGTGCGCGACGCGGACCGAATAAAGCGGTCCCTCGAGTTTCTGCTGCCAGAAGTCGAGGAAATCCTGCAGCGCCGGGAATTTCGGAAACAGATCGTAATTCTGCCAGACGTAAGTTTGCAGCAGCGAGGGATGATCCGGCATCCGGTAAAGAATTTCCGCCGTCGTCAGCCCATAACCCAGCACCTGTTTCCGGAAGTCTTCGGAAACGCCAACCCGCGAGACCATGCCAACCCTCCAAATTGCGGGAGTGCATTTGCGGCTGGGGTGGCCGGAACACGCAACAGAGCCACCTGAGTCGAGATGCACTCACATGAGAGAAGTGTGACGCACGCGAACAACCCATCACAAGACTAAATGTTTAATGAATTGTTGAAAAAGTCAGCACTGGCAGCAGCTTGCCGCGACTGCTAATGCGTCGCGCGAGCTCGGACCTAGTGTCCCGATTCCGAAGTTCGTCGCATTTTGGGGAGCCCCGTTTCGAACTTCGGAATCGAAAGGACACTAGCGAACCTATTGATCTAGTGCGGCTTTGGCTCAGAAGTCCGCATGACCAAACCGCGGCAGAAATGATGCGGACTTCTGAACCACCGCACTAGCCGGATTAACGATGATTTCTGAAACTGGCAGGCGCCATATTCGAGTGCCAATTTTTCTGCTAGGGCATCTTGTCTCCCCGCCAACTCTGGACTATCTCAAGCTTGCCCGCTGGCACTCGTCGGCGGCGACTGCCAATTTTGCAAAAATCGCAAATACCATCAACATCTTAGGAGGACTGCATGAAATTCCGTCCGCTTCACGACCGCGTCGTGGTCAAGCGCATCGACGCCGAAGAGAAGACCGCAGGCGGCATCATCATTCCCGATTCAGCCAAGGAAAAGCCTTCGCAGGGCGAAGTCACCGCCGTCGGCCCGGGTGGCCGTGACGAGGCTGGCAAGCTGATCCCGATCGACATCAAGGTCGGCGACCGCGTCCTGTTCGGCAAGTGGTCGGGCACCGAAGTCAAGATCGATGGCGAAGATCTCCTCATCATGAAGGAGAGCGACATCATGGGCGTCCTCACCGACGTTCCCGCCAGCAAGAAGAAGGCCGCTTAAGCAAGCCGTTTCTCATCCTGGGGAGCCGGCGACGCCGGCCTCTCGAAGGATGAGACCAGCGAAACCATCTCGTCCTTCGAGACGCGAACATGTCCGCTCCTCGGGACGAGGAGACTGAACAACGTAGGGAAAAACACATATGTCAGCCAAAGAAGTTAAATTCGGCGTCGACGCCCGCGACCGCATGCTGCGCGGCGTCGAGATCCTCGCCAACGCGGTCAAGGTGACGCTCGGCCCCAAGGGCCGCAACGTCGTGCTCGACAAGTCGTTCGGCGCCCCCCGCATCACCAAGGACGGTGTCACCGTCGCCAAGGAAATCGAGCTTGAAGACAAGTTCGAGAACATGGGCGCCCAGATGGTGCGCGAAGTTGCCTCCAAGTCGGCCGATGCGGCCGGCGACGGCACCACCACTGCGACCGTTCTCGCCGCTGCGATCGTGCGCGAGGGCGCGAAGTCCGTTGCCGCCGGCATGAACCCGATGGATCTGAAGCGTGGTATCGATCTGGCGGTGGAAGCCGTGGTCGCCGACCTCGTCAAGAACTCCAAGAAGGTCACCTCGAACGAGGAAATCGCCCAGGTCGGCACCATTTCGTCCAACGGCGACGCCGAGATCGGCAAGTTCCTCGCCGATGCGATGAAGAAGGTCGGCAACGAGGGCGTGATCACGGTCGAGGAAGCCAAGTCGCTCGAAACCGAACTCGATGTCGTCGAAGGCATGCAGTTCGACCGCGGCTACATCTCGCCCTACTTCGTCACCAACGCCGACAAGATGCGCGTTGAAATGGACGATGCCTACATCCTGATCAACGAGAAGAAGCTGTCCTCGCTCAACGAGCTGCTGCCGCTGCTCGAAGCCGTGGTGCAGACCGGCAAGCCGCTTGTCATCGTCGCCGAAGACGTCGAAGGCGAGGCTTTGGCCACGCTTGTGGTGAACCGTCTCCGCGGTGGGTTGAAGGTCGCCGCCGTCAAGGCGCCGGGCTTCGGTGATCGCCGCAAGGCCATGCTGCAGGACATCGCAATCCTGACCGGCGGCCAGGCGATCTCGGAAGATCTCGGCATCAAGCTGGAGAACGTCACCCTCAACATGCTTGGCCGCGCCAAGAAGGTGATGATCGACAAGGAGAACACCACGATCGTCAACGGCGCCGGCAAGAAGGCCGACATCGAGGCACGCGTGAACCAGATCAAGGCGCAGATCGAGGAAACCACGTCTGACTATGATCGGGAAAAACTCCAGGAGCGTCTGGCCAAGCTCGCGGGCGGCGTCGCGGTGATCCGCGTCGGCGGCGCGACCGAGGTCGAGGTGAAGGAGCGCAAGGATCGCGTGGATGACGCGATGCATGCGACCCGCGCGGCTGTGGAAGAAGGCATTGTACCGGGCGGCGGCGTCGCCCTGCTCCGTGCTTCCGAGGCGCTCAAGGGCATCCGCACCAAGAACGACGACCAGAAGACCGGCGTCGAGATCGTGCGCAAGGCGCTGTCCTGGCCGGCTCGCCAGATCGCCATCAACGCGGGCGAAGACGGCTCGGTGATCGTCGGCAAGATCCTCGAAAAGGATCAGTATGCCTTCGGCTTCGACAGCCAGACCGGCGAATACGGCAACCTGGTCACCAAGGGCATCATTGACCCGACCAAGGTGGTTCGCGCCGCGATCCAGAACGCCGCCTCCGTGGCCGCGCTCTTGATCACGACCGAAGCCATGATCGCCGAACTGCCGAAGAAGAACGCCGGCGGTGGCGCCGGCGGCATGCCTCCGGGCGGCGGCATGGGCGGCATGGATTTCTAAGGAAGTCCTCAGGCGATTATCAAAAATGCGAAACCCCGGCAGCGATGCCGGGGTTTTGCTTTGAACGATAGCGTTGGGCAAGAGCATTACGCTAGCCAGCTTTGGCTGCGGCGCGCGCAAGCTTTTCTAATTGCCCTGAAGGAAAGCTCCAACGTCCGGCATATAGCGGTCCGACGATGTCGAGGAGGTACAAACCTTTCCGCTTACCGCGCTCCTTCCCGGCGACATGACCAAAAAGAATTTGATGTTCCGACAGGCCATCACGGCTGACGAGCGGCAGGATCGTAGGATTGAGCTGCTCCGGCCCGAGCACCCGCCCAAGATTGGCAAACGCCAGCCGAACGTGACCGGGCCACCATTCAAGCCTGTGCGCTTCCGGAAAATGCCAAGTCGCCATTTTGATTCTGTTTCCAAACGCGAGCAGCGAGCCACGACCGCACGATCGTGCTGTCAACCAAGGGCCGCCCGTGGGCGGCCCTTCTAAGTAAGCCAAGCGTCGGCTTGGGATGGCATCAATCCTTGAACGGATCGAACTCATTCGCGCCGGCCATCGCCACGGCAAAAGGGCGCAATGTGTGCACCACCTTCACCGAGGCGGCATGCGCTGCCAGCACCTCCGGCAGGCGGCGATAAGCCATCGGACTCTCGTCGAGATCGGCGCCGATCAACGTGACGCCGCGCGACTGGAGCCACGCATCCATCTCCGCGCGGCCGAACCGGCGCTTGGCCTCCTTGCGCCCGAACAGCCGCCCGGCGCCGTGGACGGTCGAATAGAGCGAGGCTTTTGCCTCTTCCGATTCGACACCCTCGATGATCACGGCGTCATCGCCCATCGATCCGCCAACGAAGCCGCGCTGGCCCGGAAAGGCCGGCGTTGCGCCCTTGCGAACGACCCACAAATCCCTGCCGCCATGATTTTCGCGCCAGGCATAGTTGTGGTGGTTATGCACACTGTCGGTCACCGCGCCGCCGATGATCTTGCGGACACGCTCGACCACCCACTCACGCCCGGCATAGGCATATCGCCCGGCCAGTTGCATGGCTGCGACGTAGCGCCGCCCGATCTCGCTGCCCTCGTCGATGACAGCGGGCGGGACGTTCATCCCGTCCTGGCCGCCCGCCGCCTTAAGGTAGCGGGTCGCGCTGGTGTGCCCGAGGCCGCGGCTGCCGAAATGCACGCCGATCCAAACGAAACCATCCTCGTCACGCATCAGGTCGACATAGTGGTTGCCGGACCCGACGGTGCCGAGCTGCGCAACGGCCTTCTGCCGATAGCCGCTCATGTCGGATTCACGCCAGACATCGGCGTCGTCGAACAGCTCATGCTCGACGCGCTCGTCGTTAGAACGCCCCACACCGAAGGAGATCACCCTGTGGATGTCCTTGAGGATCGCTCCGACGCGACCCTCCACGTCGGCAAAGCGCGTGTCGAGGCGTGCGGCCATGTTGCCGCAACCGATGTCGAAGCCGACGCCCGAGATGCTGATCTGCTTCTCGTAGGCGATGACACCACCGACAGGCTGTGCGTAGCCAAGATGACCGTCGGCACAGATCACACCGGCAACCGCATTGCCAACCAACATACAGTTGCGCATCTGCGCGATCGTCGCATCATCGTGCTCACCAAAGACCTTCAGCGGGCTGTTCTGATACGCCAGCGCCTGCGGCCTACTTGCAATGTCAGCCGCAACGGCCTGCGCCTGCCGCGCCAGATGCTCCTTGCGGGCAGCATCGCGGAAAGTGCACCACAGCGGCATCGGGCGCTGACCGGGTCGGTCGATTTTCGCGTCGGGATCGAGACCAGCCTCGATCGCCAAGGCCCTGGCTCGCTCCAGGTAGGGATCGGATCGCATCGGACCCTCCTCATCGTGCTTCACACATTGCTGGAAGCCCACCATGGGACATTCCAGATATCGGGTACGCGCAACCGATAGCGCGGACGGGATCGCTGTGGAGACAGAGAGATTTGTCGAGATGCAAGTAGCCCAGAGGGCTGATTTGCGGGGTTTTTCTCTCTGCCCAGGCAGAGGGAAAACCCGCTGCCTATTAAGCTGGTAGCCTGAGCCCCTCAGGCTGTGCGTTCGCTGCGGAGACTTGCGGCACGCGCGCGGAAACGCGACCATGCCGGTTCAGCGGCAGGGCAGCTTTCTCAATCGGGCGTGAATACGAATACAGCATCGGTCTCTCGCAAGCGGAATTCCGCAAACTTGTGGGCGTGCTCATACTACAATTCGAGGAATTGTAAAGAGCCAGTTGCAAGCAAAGGCCAGGACTACTTCACTCCCGCGTAGCTAGGACAATTGCTTGTCGCACCAAAACGCGGCCAGTCGCGAAGGCTCGTTACGGCAAAATCGCTAATGCTCGTGCGGGGAAACCGAGGCCGTCACGCACCTTCGGCCACGTGACGACGATGAGCGCGCCCCTGGGCGGTACTTTGTCCAGATTGGCCATAACCTCGATTTGATAGTGGCCGTGCTGGAGGATGTATGTCTCTGAATCCATCTTGTCGGAGGTGTCGGTATCCATCAACTCGTGGCCGGTAGCTGTCACGCCGCGCTGCTCATAGAGAAACTTGATGGTCTCGACGGACCAGGCCGGGAATGGCGAACGTTTGAAGCGCTCGGGATTCCTGTCCCAATCCTTGTACATGTCGGTGCGCAGCGCGACGAACGATCCCCGCGGCACCTTTCCGTGTTTCTTTTCCCACGCCTTCAGGTCAGCGACCGAGAAAGCATGGTTGTCGTCCCCGGTCTGATACGGGGTGTTGTCGAGCACGATCAGCGGCAGGATCATCTGCTTGAGCGGGATCTTGTCCATGGTCATCCCATCTTCGGCGAAATGCGCCGGAGGATCGACATGGGTGCCGTACTGTCCAACCATGTTGTAGTAGGTCGTCCGGAAACCGTCGTCTTTGATGGTGTACGGCTTCTTGGTTTTCGGGTCGAAGGCCGGCGTGAAATCGGCTTGTCCGAATCCTGACCACACCGGTGTCGTCGGGCCGAAGCTGTGAGTGAGGTCGATGAACTGCTTGCCGAAAATGATGCGATAGGCCCGATCGAGATCGCTACCCGCAGCAGCAGGCGTGCTCGACAGCAAAGCAAGCGTCAGAGCGATAACCGAATGTCGGAAAAACATACATTCCTCCTAGAACGATCGATTCTCAGGTGCACATTATGCAAAACCCCGGCAGCGATGCCGGGGTTTTTGTTTGGGCGCTTCGTTGATTTCCTCGCGAACTCCGCCGCCGATCATTGCAGCCGCTGCGATGCGGGCCCTGACTAAAGCCTAGTCCTGATCGGTTCGTACGTAGGGACCCTTCTGGATTCGACGGATCACGGTTGGTAAGTCTTCTTCGAAATTTACGAGATGATCCTTGCCGAACAGGATCGCCGATCCGGTGTTCTGTCCGGGTTGGACCATCAAGATCTCGGAGAGGTTTACCAAGACTTCCCTTGAAGGCGGTCCCGGTCGTTTTAATACGATAAAATCAGCCACATCTCGCCCCTGTGGTTCCCTACGTAACCCAATTCGCTGTGCGGGCTATTATAAGTGATTCTTTGGGCCGCACGCGCGGCCCAAAGCCGAAGTCCGCGGATCAATGGACTCTAGGGTCGGCCGGAGCCTGTCATCGGGCGCGCATTCGCGCGACCCGTTGGGACGCACCGGAATGACGAATAAAGATTTGCAGGCAATAATCGAATTTTACCCGCCCGATCAACGCCGATTCTACTGTCCAGCCCTTCGCGCAGAAATTTTCCGCTCTGCCCGTCGGGCAAATCATCTCCATAACTCCGCGCCGTCCCGCACCCGACTAAGAGGGGCGCTTCGCGATCGTCACGATTCGTTGGGTGCGGGATGCGACGGACGCTAACGGCCTCGCCTGCGACGGCCTAACGGCGGCGTTCCCGGAAGCTTCACCCGGAGTATCGTAAACGGTCCGGAGCGCGGCAGATCGTTCTTGAATGCAACTTCCCACAAGTGGGAATCGGCGATGTAGAGATAGCCCTGGCTGATCGCAAAACCGTCCGCCCAGGAAAGCTTTGAGGGATCGCGAACGAAGACGTCGGTCTTCAAAGTATGGTTCGGCGTTCTCGTGATGGCGACGACGCTGCTGTGCTCGAGGTCCCCCGCATAGAGCGTGCCGTGCTTGTCCATGATCAGGCCGCCGCTCAGCACCGAGCTGCCGAGATATTCCACCTTTCCGGCGAGCTCTTCATTGGAGAGCTTTTCGTCACGCAAGGCCGCGGTAGGCACCCGCCAATAGTTGTGGTCGGTGAGCGGCCGATAATAAAGCCACTGGGAATCCGGCGACAACGCGATGCCGTCGGCCTGGATCGCAACCACGGAGCCGTCCGCGCGCAAGGCGGCCTCGTTGCCGATCATCAGGTGCTGCTTGGCATCGGCAAGCGTCGAACGGTCTCCAACGAGGACCTGCCGCGCCTTGCCCGTCTTCAAATCGAGCACAACCAGGCTGCCCTTGTTTCCGGCGTTGGTCAGATAGGCAAAATGGTGGAGGACATCGACGCGCACATCGTTGAGCGAGTCCTTCGGCAAAACAACGCCGTTGAAGTCGTACTGGCGGATGATCTTGTTCGTCGACAGATCGAATTCGACCAGTTTCGGCGGCAGCCGCTCCTGATCGACCTTCGGCGACGACGTGTCGAGCGCCCAAAGATGATCCTGACCATCCACCCACAGCGCCTGGACGGAGATCCATTCCGAGGCGCCCTTTCCCTGCTCATCGAATTTATTCCAATCCGCATCGGGATATGGCTTGAGCTCGCCCGTCTTCGGGTTGACTTCGACCATGCTGTACTTCGATCGAACCCGTCCAGCCGGCGCGGTTGCGAACACGCGGCCTCGTTCCGACACGCCGATGCCGACCAGCCGGAAATCATCCTGAAACGCCTTCACCGTTTCGAGCGAAGGTCCGACCTTGGGCTTATCCGCCGAGCTCGCACCATGGGCTGCTATCGGGGAAAGAACGAAGCCAAGCAAGATGACCTTTCGCAGCGCTGCCTTGGACATGGGATTCTTCCTGTCGATACTGTTCCCTGGTGGAATCATGACTTTCCGACGTTCGTGAAAGGTGGGCGCTGAGGTGGTGCACGAACTTCGGAAAGTGGGCGTTAGTCTAATCGACAACCCGACCCAAGCGTTCCACCGCCAGGAAGGATAACAGGCGTTTGGCCCAACAATCGTGCCCGCGCGTAAAATTCAATTTCGTCGACGCAATCAACGCCGATTCTACTGTCCAGTCCTCTTGCTAAAAATATTCCGCTCTGCCCGTCGGGCAAATCATCTCTACAAGCTCGCCCCGTCCCGTGCCCGTGAGAGGGGCGCTTCGCGGTCGTCACGATTCGTTGGCGCGGGATGCGATGGACGCCGTGTGTCGTGAGACGAACGACATGTGGCGGACGGTGAAGTCGTGTGGTCCTGACGTCTCGACGCTGACGTTCAACTCGCGACAATGCGTTTCGCATTGCGCGGGGATGGTGACAAAAGAGCCGATCACCAGGGAGAGCCCGAAGCAAGCCGTTAAAACCATCGTGCGGGGAATGCCGGAATGTTTCGGCGTACCTGTGGTGAATTACTCGTACGCTTTTTTACTTTGCGTGCGAGGCTGCGGGTGCGGCGAGCATCCGGCATTCCCTGCGCCCTCTTCTTTTGAGGGCTTTTTCCAATAACTCAGGCGCATTCGCGCCGTGAGATCGCGAAGGCGCGTTCGCCGGGCTGTTTGACATTGTAAGGTGAAGCGCGCCGCCTATCCGCCTCGCGCGGCGCAAACCCTATCTAGCCCGCGGATCGATGGATTCTCAGGTGCGCAATTGCGCACCATAGCTCGCACCTAACGGTGCGCCCCGGAATGACGGAAACGACTAAGCCACCCGTTCCTTGCGCGAGAGTGTGACGTTCAGGTCGAGCTGGGCGATCGGCACCGGCCGGCCGAACAGATAGCCCTGCACCAGATCTACCCCCGCAGCGCGCATATATTCGAGCTGCTCTTCCGTCTCGACGCCCTCGGCGGTGGTGACGGTGCCGAGCCCCTGCGCAAGCGCAAGCGTCGAGGCGACGACCGCCTTGCAGTCACGGCGGCTGAGGACGCCTTGCGTGAACGACTTGTCGATCTTGATCTTGTCGAACGGAAAGTTCGCCAGATAATTGACCGAAGAATATCCGGTGCCGAAATCGTCGAGCGCCATCGATATTCCGAGATTCTTGAGCTGGCGTATCGTGGTGAGGTGGGCTTCCTGGTTCTCGAGCAGCGAGGTCTCGGTGATCTCAAGCTCAAGCCGCGCCGGCGTAAGACCGGTTTCCACCAGCGTCGACAATATCACCTCAAACAGATCGTCCTTCTTGAACTGAATGGCCGAGATATTGATGGCCAGCTTGACGTGCGCGGGCCAAGAAGCGGCGTCCGCGCAAGCCCGCCGCAGGATCCATTCGCCAAGCGGCACGATAAGGCCGGTGGATTCCGCGAGCGGAATGAACTTGTCCGGTCCAATCAGCCCCTTGGCCGGATGCCGCCATCGGACCAGAGCCTCGACGCCGCACAGCGTCCGCGTCTTTGCATCCACAACGGGCTGGTAGTGCAGTTCGAATTCCTGCCGCTCGATGGCGTCGCGCAGCTCGATCTCCGCCGTCCGCTGGGTATCGGCAACCTCGAGAAGTTCGCTTCGGAAGAACCGGTAATCGTTCCTGCCATTGGCCTTGGCGTCGTAGAGCGCAAGATCCGCCCGCTTCAGGAGTCCCTCGGGTTCAATCTCATGCTCCGGGGCCAACACAATACCGATGCTAGCGCCGAGATTGGCCCTGTTGCCGTTGAGATCGAACGGCTGCGAAATGGCAGCGATGATCCGAAGCGCGAGCGCAATGGCAGCCTCGTGCTGATTGGGCCCGCCCTCCTGGATGATTGCAAATTCGTCACCGCCCAATCGCGCCAGCACGTCGGTTTCCCGGATCGTGGACTGCAAACGTCTTCCGACTTCAATCAGCAATTGGTCTCCGGCCGGATGCCCGAGCGTGTCATTGACCGCCTTGAACCGATCGAGGTCGATCATCATGACCGTGACCGCGCCGCCGTTCCGCTTCAGGCGCTTGCTCGCTTCCTCGAGCTTCGCATTGAATTCGGCCCGGTTCGAAAGTCCCGTCAGCGCGTCGTGGCGCGCGAGGTGGACGATCTCCGCCTCCGCCCGTCGCCGCTCGGTGATGTCTTCGTGCGTCGCCAGCCACCCGCCGTCAGCCATCGGCTGGCGGGTGACCAGGATGAAGCGCCCGTCGGAAAATTCGTCGACCCTGCTCGATGCGGTATCCTTCGGGAGCTGGTTCAATGAAGCAATTTTCTCCCTGGCCGCCGAGTTGCTCGTCTCTCCCTTGAGAATGCCGCGAGAGATTCGATCGGCAATGATGGCCTGGTGAGGCGTTCCGATTTTCAGCAGCTCCGGCGACAACCTATACAATTCGGCATAACGTTCATTCCAGACCACGAGCCGCCTCTGACCATCGAACATGCAAAGCCCCTGCGCCATGTTGCTCAAGGCTGCGTCAAATTGCATGTTGATGCGGGCAAGCTCGGTCGCCTGCTGAAACGTGTCCTGCTCCTGGCGCGTCCGCTCGGTAATGTCTTCATGGGTGGCGACCCACCCTCCATCGGACAGCGGCCGGTGGTTGATTTGAATCGAACGCCCTTCCGTGGATTGCAGGGTAACCGACTCCGCGCGCGCAACGTGTTCGAGAATCCGGGTGCAGTATTCATCGATATCGACCTGGATAAATCCCAGTTCGTTTCGGTGGCTTATCAGATCGCGAAGGTGGCAGCCCGGTTTGACCACTTCGGGCGACAACCCGTACATCTCGATATACCGCTGATTGCAGACGACGAGACGCTTGGTTTGGTCGAACAACGTCAGACCCTGCGTCATATTTTCGACGGCGGTATCGAGGCGCTGCTTCTCCAGCTTCACGCGGTTCTGGGACGACTGGTGCTGCCACGACAGGCGCCGGACGATCAGCATGAGAATAACAGCGGCGATGATGGCCGACAGACTGGCGGCGATGATCAGGAATTTGGTTTGTGCCCGCCAGTCGGCGAGAGCTGAATCGACCGTGTTCGTCGCCACGACAGTCAGCGGAAATCGAGCCAGGCTCCGCACCGCAACCAGCCGCTCCGAGCCATCAACAGGGCTGATCACCCGGTCAGTAGCGCGATCCTTGCTCAACAAGACCGCCTGCGGCGTCGAGCCGACCTTGAAATTCTTGCCGATGATCCCTTCGACATGGGGATAGCGCGCCAGCAGCATCCCATCATGATGGTGCATGCTAATCGCGGCACCCTTCCCGAGTGCGACCGCGGAAAAGAATTCCTCGATTTTTGCCGGCGCGATGGCCCGCGAAACGATGCCAAGAAACTGGCCGTTTGGACCGGTCACCTTGCGGGCGAGGAGCAATTTCCACTGTGCGGTGAAGCGGCTAAATACCAGTTCGATCTGGAACGGCGCCGTCTCCGGGTCAAACTTGAGGGTTTTGAAATATGCGCGATCGTCGATCCTCACATTCGGAACCGGCGAGACTTCCGATGAATTGATCAGGACCCCGTCCGCGTCGTAGACATTCACACCGGCGATCTTGGATGTCCGGCTAACCCTTTCCTTCAACTGAAGGTGCATGTCGGTAGTAGACATCCGGCGCTTGAAATCGTCCGGAGACACGATGCCGGCCTGATGGATTTGTTCGATGAGGTCGATTAACGGCACCTCGGCATCTTCGAGTTGCTGGTCGAAGTGACGGGCAAGCAGCAGGACGGTATTTTCCAGTTCGCGCGTGCTGCTCTCGATCGCGTGGTCGCGGAAATTGGCGATCATGACCGCGGTACCGATCGCAATGGCCACGATCAGCAGAATGCCGCAAATGACGAGCCAGCGAATTGGATTGCGTCGGCCAGGCTGCTCGCCGTCGGCCAAAATGCCGGCGTCGACCGCACCTTGTCCACCGACCAAGTTTTTGCTGGTTATCAGCATTTTTTACTCCCCGGCGGACAAGAATAAAATCCGAGCGTGGAGTTCGCGTTAGCAATATCGGTTATTAAAGCGTTAATATCGCAGATTGATTTTGCTGACAGGCCTCGTGCTTTTGATGGCGGCGGTGGATTCCGGGGGCGAACCACTTGGGGCGGGCCCGATCCTTCGACGTGGAGCCTGCCTCACTCGTTCGGAGTCTTCTTTTTCGAGTCCGACTTGATCTCCTCGTCCATCTGGATGCAGGTGACGAGATCGAGATAGCTCGTCGTGCCTAACGAGCGAGCTTCGCTTTCGCATCGATTTCGTATCGGGGCAGACGTTGATTTCCAGAGCGTTGTTAGCTGCTGTTTTGCAGCTTCCTCGTCGCGCTCACAGTCGGCGACGCTCTGCCCTGTGGTTGACCGCGACATCCTGGCATCGGCCGATCTGGCCTTGCATAGTGCCTCGACGTTCAGCTCCGGCATCCGGCCGAACGCAGGTGGGGTAAATAGCGGCAGCAATACAACGAGCGGCACCCAAGCGCGTTTCATTCGAGCACCTCGAGCAATGAGACCCGAAAGAGAACCTGATGGTGGGTGTCGCGGTTCCCGCACATTTTCGCGCGAGGGAGAATAATGACCCACAGGCCGGCTGAAGACTTCCCGGGAGATATCGCGACATTCCCTCGACGCCGCCCTAGGATGTGTAAATTTACGTCCTTCTCATCACTTTCACCGCACCACCGTTCCGATCCGATCGGTGCGAACACGCGCCGGCGCGTCGCCTCCATCCTCGCGCGAGAAGAAAATCAAACTCACGCGACCAATCAGATTATCAAAGGGAACATAGCCGACTTGCGAGAGCACGCGGCTGTCGGTTGAGTTATCGCGATTATCGCCCAGCATGAAAAAATGACCTTCTGGGACAATATAAACATCGGTATTATCGAGAAAGCCGTTGTCCATGCAATCGAGCGTCTGGTAAGTCACGTTGTTCGGCAATGTTTCCTGCCAACGTCTCGCGGACGTGCCGGATGCCGACCCGCACGCACCGTCATCAAAAATGCGGGCCAAAGGCTCGCGCTTGACCGGCGCGTCATTGATATAAAGCCGGCCTTGTTTCATCTGAATGCGATCGCCGGGCAGTCCAACAACACGTTTCACATAGTCGATCGCCTGGTCTTTCGAAACGCGAAACACGACGACGTCACCGGGCTTCGGTTCGGCGGAAAATATTCGGCCCGAAGGTAGCGGCGTCGAAAATGGCGGCGAAAAGCGGCTATAGCCATAGGCGAACTTCGAAACGAGAACATAGTCGCCGACAAGCAGCGTCGGACTCATGGAGGCCGACGGAATATTGAAGGGCTGGTAGAGAAGACCGCGTATGAAGAGCGCAACCGCAAGCCCCAGAACAAGATTGAACACATAAGTCAGTATCGTCCGCCAGAACCCGAAATGCTCGATGCGCCCCAGCATCAGCAGGAAGACGATCAGTGACCACAACGAAGAAGCGGCCACCACCAGCGGAACGATGTCCAGGGCAATTCCGCGACCGTTCGCGGCACCGATCGCAACGATCACGACGAATCCGAGGATTGTCGGCACGCTACTCCAGGCAAAGGAGGCGCGCAGGTGAAGAGCAGGCGCAAGTCCGCCTAACAGGCGACCGATCCAACTCAGTAACAACCCTGCCAGATATAACCAGGCGATGCCGACAAGTATGCCAAGCAGCACGAGGCCCAGCGCAAGCTGCCAGTTCAGCAGATATGTTGCGCCATCGATCACCGAAATCTGGTTGTAGAGACTCGCGACCGTGCCCAGGATCGCCAATAGCCAGACAAAATAGGTCGGCCGGGCCTCAACGAGGCGTTCGATGGTGAGGCGCGGACTGAACCACACCGTGATCCACGGCGATCGGGCGGCTTCGTCCGGCGTCGGCGTCATGAAATGCCCCCTACGACTCACGCCAACAGCGCGCGGCCTCCAGCTTCATAGCGGGCTTTTGTGACCTCGAAAACAAAATGCGGCTGGTCGCCGGAGAGCGCGCGGGTGAACAGGCCCTCGCGTTTGACGCCGCCGATCTTGGTCATCGCGCCCTGCGAGCGCCAGTTCTCGTTGCCGACCCAGAACACCACGGTGTCGAGGAAAGTGAAGGCGTGGTCGAGCATCATGCGCTTGACCTCGCGATTGGCGCCGCCGCCCCAACGGCTGCGGGCAAGGAAGGTCCAGCCGATCTCGATTTCGCCGAGCTCGGGCTCGTAGCCGTAATAGCGGCTCGATCCGATCAGACTGCCGGTGGCACGGTCGACGAACGCAAAGCCCATTTTTGAAGCGACCGCACCGTCGAAGTATTTTCGGAACTCGGACTCGGTGTAGCGGGTGGAAACCGGATGCACTTCCCAGATCTTTGGATCGGAGCCGGCGGCATAGAGCTCCGCCCAATCATCCGGCCCGATCGGTCTGATGGTGATAGTGGGGCCGACGAGCGTCGGCTGAAAATCTGGCTCGGACATGCGAGCAAGATTACCGGCACGCCGGATAAACCGAAAGCGGAAATGAACCGAAAGCGGATGAGCGCTGCCCGATCAATCCACCCGCGCGACGACGGCGAGCTTGCGGATGCCCTGGTTGCGGTAGGCGTTGAGGAAGGCGCTGTAGTCGCGGAACGAAACGCAGCCGTTGGAATCGCCGTTGGGGCCGAGCATGAAGCTGTGCGCGAGCAGGCCTTCGCGGCCGTAGATCGCATCCTCGCCGCCGACCGGCGTCAGCCGCAACGCCGCCACGCCGTGGAACAGCGACTCGCGTGGCTTCAGCGTGTAGATATGCGGCGGCGTCACGCCGCGCATGCGGATGCGCGAGGAATGCGGATCGTCGAGATAGGAGCCGAGGCCGGAATGCGCATCGAGCTTGGTGCCGTCGGGCAGATACACCGTATGCGCGGTGATGTCGTAGACGGCGGTGTCGTGATCGTAAGGCGGCGAGCCACCGAGCATCGGATTTTGTTCGCGGCCGATGCTGCCGGTGACATTCACAGTGGCGCTGGCGTCGGCCGAAGCATAAGCCAAAACCGGATTACGCGACGAAGGCTCCTTGCCCCATAGTTTGTCGGTGATCGATTGACGATCGCCCGAGCCAAGCGACAGGATCGCATTCTTCGCGCGCTGCGCCATGTCCCGAATCTTGGAGACTCCGCCCTTCGGAGCATCGTCCGGCTGCGCCGACGGCGAAACAGAGGCGAGCTGAAACTTCGCGGCCTCCTTCGACGGCGCCTTCGGCATCTCTTTCGCTCTGGGCGCTGCAGCGAGCTGCAAAGGTTCAGGCTTCGGCGCGACCGCAAGCTTTACGGGTTCTTCCGGTAGAGGCGCTGGTGCGACGCCTTGCGGCGAAGCGGCAGCGAAACGATCGACGAAAGAGAGCGCGGACTCAGCCGGCACGTCTTCCGGCACATCGATTACCGAGGGCTCGACCCGCGCAACGCTGTGGACGGAAAGGTTGACGAAACGGCGCGCAACCGGCGCATCGAAGCTGGCGCTGCCAAGTTCGGGATAAGGGCTGGCCGCAAAAATATTGGCATACACCGTCCAGCCGCAACCTATCACAAGACCGATCACTGCGGACGCAGTGAACAGACTCTGCGAGGTCACTTTGCGGGCTGGTCTCTTGAGAGTGGGTGCCGCGAACTCGTAACACGCAACTGTACTGATACTCATTCGCCTTGCATCCGGACTGGTTCCACCTCGTCTCCCCCAATAACCGCCGTTCGAAAAGGTGCACGGCGCGGGCACCTCCGAACGGCGGCCAGTACGATCGTCCGCCGAACTCATCGGCAGCATCTCGCAGAGGCGCGGGACGGCATTAAGGCAAGTTTTAGTTAAATGGGGATTAAGTGCGCGGCAGTTGTGAGGCAGTCCCGAAATGGTACGGATTTGCGGCAGAAAAGTCCGTAAATGGCCGTGGTTCTTCGCAATTTCTCGTCCTTGAATCCGCCATATTCACGCGAGCAATCGCGCCTCTCTATTGCAGCTCCGGCGGCGGCGAATTGTCGAGCACCGCGCGCTTCGCTCCCTCAACGAGATCGAGTCCGTAGGTTTCGATCACGAGCGGTCCACGCAGACGCTTGAACTCTGCGACCCGCTCGATCTTGTCGAAAGTCTCCGTCACGTAGGGCTGGAGGTTGGCGCGCACTTCGTCGACCCATAGAAGCTTGCCCGATAGTTTTGCCGGATCGGGCTTGGCCATGTTGACCCAGCGGATGCGCTGGGTCGGCTGCACCACGCAGGTGTCTTTGGGCAGATAAAACACAAGCCAGCTTGCCGTGCCGTAATCGGGAACCAGCACGCAAGTTGCGCCGACACGCTCCCGCGTGGCCTCGATCTCGGCGGCGAGTGCGGGCCAGCCGACGCCGACGCTGCGCACGGTCGCATCGCGGCGAAACCCGGATAGCACGCCGGTGTTGGCCTGCACGATCAGGGCCGCAAACATCACAATGCCGACCGGCGAAGCCCAACACAGGCAGAAATCCGCCACGCGTTGCGAAATCCGCTCCCATCGCACCAGACTGGCGGCAACCGCGGCTGCGATCGCAAGCGCCGGATAGACGGGTGCGAACCAGTTCGCCTCGACGCGGGCATGCAGCGAATGCCAGAGGAAGTAGAGCGTGATGACCCAGAACATCGCGCTGATCAGCACGCGCGAGGCGAGCGCGCCGCCTTCGCGCCGCATCAGCGCGTAAAGACCCATCGCACCGAGGATGAAAACGAATGGCGTTGCAAACGCAATCTGGGTCGGGATCAGCTCGCCAATGAACGAGAGCCTGAAACCTGTAACCTCGCCGCGGCCGAGTTGCTTGATGAAGGAAACCCAACCGTGATCGGCATTCCAGAGGATGACGGGAGAAAACACGATCAACGCCGTTAGCCCGCCGAGGTAAAGCCAGGGCGAGAGCAGCCAGCGCCTCAGCTTGGGAACGCTGATCAGCCAGATCAGGATCGCCGGCCCGAAAAACATCGCGGTGTATTTCGACACCAGTGCCGCGCCTGCGGCGGCGCCGACCGCAAGCCACCAAGCGCCGCGGCCGCTCTCCAGCACCTTGGCGAGAAAAAACAGCACAAAGCTGGACGCGACCAGAAGCGGCGAATCCGGCGTCACGATCAGCGTGCCGACCGCTGCCATCAGGGTGACGTTCAAAAGAATGGTGGCGTTGGCCGCCACGCGCTGGCCGCCGAACAGAATTTCGGCCGTGCGATAGACGGCATAGCTCATCGGCAGCGCGAGCAGGATCGACACCAGCCGCACGCCGAGTTCGGTATCGCCGGCGATCATGGTGCCGAAGCGGATCACCAGCGCAACGCCCGGCGGATGATCGTAATAGCCAAAGGCGAGATTCTTCGACCAGATCCAGTAATAGGCTTCGTCGAAGGTGAGCGGCGTCCAGGCCGCGGCGACCAGCCGTAAAGCCACCAGCGCCACCACTGTCAGCGCCGTGTTGCGAACGAGCCTGGTATCGCTCTCGTTCGAAGTCATGGAAAGTTCATCGCTTGCGCCAGACGAACAGTCCGGACATCGCGTAGTTCCAGACCACGCCCATCAATGCACCGGCTGCACCCGCGAGCCACCAGATCGGCTGCTGATCGTAGACCGAGAAGGCCACGCCGACATTGGCAAAGAGGCCGACGCTGCAAACGAGATAAAACAGCAACAGGCCGCGCAGGATCGCAAAGCCTTTCAGCCGCTGGTCGCGGTAGGTGAGGAAATTGTTCAGGACGAAGTTGCTGGTCATGGCGCACAGCGCACCGCAGGCCTGCGCGCCCGCGAACCGGATGTTAAACACATTGAGCGCCACGTAGAGCGCGGCCAAATGCACGACAAGCCCGAGCGAACCGACCATCGCAAACAGCAGAAACCGTAGCGACACCACGTCGTGGGTGAGTTTTGCGAGCACGAGCCCGAGGAAATCCAGCGCTACCATGGAATTGAGTTTGCTCTCGCCGTGCAGCCGCGAGCCAAACGTGTAGGGGATTTCCTTGATACGAAGCGCGCCGTGGGCGGTCGCCACCACATCGAGCAGGATCTTGAATCCTTGCGTCGACAATTGCGGCGCGAGTTCTTCGAAGCGCTCGCGGCGGATCATGAAGAAGCCGCTCATGGGATCGGCAACCTCGACCCGCAGCACACGCTTGGCCACCTCGGTCGCGAGCGCGCTGGCGCCAGCCCGCTGACGGTTGAAACTGTCCGCGCTGCCGCCCTCGATGTAGCGGCTGCCGATCACGAGATCGAATTCGCCACCTTGCAGCAGCGCGAGCATTTTCGGCAGTTGCGTTTCGTCGTGCTGCAAATCGGCGTCGATCACCGCCGCGTATGGCGCACTCGAGGCCAGGATGCCCTCGATGCAGGCGCCCGACAGGCCGCGCCGCCCGATCCTTCGGATGCAGCGCACGCGACCGTCCTCGCGCGAGAGCGCGCGCAGGACCTGCCAGGTGCCATCAGGCGAATTGTCGTCGACAAAGACGGCTTCGAACGGAATGCCAGCCAACGTCTGTTCCAGCCGCCGAAACAGCGTGGTGACATTGTCCCGTTCGTTGAAGGTCGGGATAACGACAGAAAGCTTAGGTAAACCAACGGCTTGGGTTGGAATCCCGCCCCCCATTTGCGAAGCGTCATTCATGACGCCAGCGTATATCCGATCGTTGGATGGGAGCCAAGGGAACGGCCGGAAACGACGCTTCCGGGGTCAAAACATCCCCAAAAATGCCAACGACCACGAACAGATGGCGCGCGTGCATCCGGCGCTGCCGAGCTATTCCGTGGTCGTCCCAGCGCCGGAGCTATGAAGCATCAACGTCGCCGTTAGATGAGACATGGGGACGATCACCCCGCTTTACAAGGGGGCTCGATTTGCTGAGCACGCGAACTGGCCAACTCGAAACGGTTTGACTACGCTTCGACTTCCAAACTCCCCTTATATGGGACGTTTGAAGTCAAGTGCTAATTCATGGTGCTTCCTTTTCGTGCCACTCGTACTGGCGATTGGGTGGTGATCGGCCGACGCCGATCGACCTCCACCAGTCAGGCGGCGGCGGCCGATCACTTGGCTTAGAACAACACAGCGACACGAGGTGGAGCCCGCTTTCAAGTTGACGATGGTTGTCAAAACCAGCCGCCACATCCTTATATACGGTGGATCCGTTGGATCCGAACCATGATGCAACTATGCGCATCGAAGGCGAGGCTCCGAAGCAGCAGTAGCCCATTCTCTTTCCCGGTGCAGAGAGACCATGGGAGTTTAGCGGGCCACTGCTACCTCGGATCGTTTTTGGCCGTTTCGTCGCTATGTGCGCCGAGGTGCCAAAACCTGGTATTTCTTATTTCTTCCTATTGCCGATTACGCCGCTGAATGCAGCCTGAAGCCTTCCGGTATGAGGCCGTCATTCGCATAGCGCCACAGGGCAATGATGAGCTTGCGGGCAAGCGCTACAATCATCGGCTTGCGTGATCCCTTTGCATTCTCGGTGCGTTGTTTGAACCATTGTACCAGAGCGCTGTCGGGCTGGAACTTCACCATGCGCCAGGCCAGTTGGATCATGATTTTACGTACCCGAGCGTTGCCCGAGCGGGAAAGGCCCTTTTCTCGTCGCTTTGAGCCGCTTTCATCCGGTGAGCCGGTCAATCCGGCATAACGGGCTACAGCTTTGCGATCGCGTAACGTTCGGGACAAAAGCTCCTGCACCAAAAGATCGGCCGTCTCCAAACCAAGCCCGTAAATCCGTACCAGCAGATAAACCATCCTGTTCGTAAGAGCCTCCGGCTTTTGTTCAAACCGCTGCAGCCGGGCCTGCTCGATTGCCTTGATTTGTTCCTTGATGATCTTCAACCGCTCCATTTCCCGTCGAAGGGCGGCGATCGTGTTGGGCGGCAAGGACTTGCCCTCTGGTGTGCGGACAGTCTCCAGCTTCACGCTCGCCTTGCGTAGCTTGGGATTGAAGTTACGGACGCCAAACTGAATCAAGGCTGATTTCATGCGATTGATCACACGGGTTTGTTCATGGACCAATCCCTCGCGCTCGCGATGCGGGCGTTTAGCATCCTCTTCCTCCATGGTCGGGACAATTGCAACGGTGCAATGGCCTCGCTCACCACGTAGCCAACCAAGGAAGCCGCGCTTCAACATCGCCGTATCGAGCCGATCCGTTTTAGCTCGCCGATGTTCGCGGGATACGGTCACGCTGTTGGCGTGGATGACATGCGCATCTATGTCGCGCTCCCGGAGCCAGCGAGCCAGCCAGAAGCTATCGCGCCCAGTCTCGTATGCCACGGCAATCCGGGTGATCAGCCTGCCGGCCTCAATTGCCTCATCCCGCCAGCGATGAAGCAGTTTCAGTAGGTCTTCCGGGCTCGGCTCCAATTTCTTCAGCGGTTCCCGACTAACTCCCGGTATCAGCCCGGCGACCAGCCAGCTCGATAAACTGAGTTCAATGACCGCGATCAGCGTGTTATCCTGAATGAAGGCGGCGGGACTGGCTTTACTGTTGTCGTGGGGTTTCCGCATTGGGAGCTCCGTCAATTGCAAGTTGAACGAAGCGACGATTTTACAGCTGTCTCGCCGCTACCCATAGCATCTCTTTTGTTTGTTCGAGAGCGAGATCGTCCCGTGACCAAAGCCCCTGTCCCTAAAGCGGCCTCCGCCAAATCCGGAAAGATTTTCATCGGCATCGGCGGCTGGACGTTCGAGCCCTGGCGCGGCGTGTTTTATCCCGAAAAACTTGTCCAGGCCAAAGAGCTGCAATATGCGGCCTCGAAACTCACCTCAATCGAGATCAACGGCACTTATTACGGCTCGCAGAAGCCGGAGAGTTTTCGCAAATGGGCGCGCGAGGTTCCCGACGGCTTTGTGTTCTCGCTGAAAGGCCCGCGCTTTGCCACCAACCGCCGTGTATTGGCGGAGGCCGGCGATTCCGTGAAGCGGTTTTACGATTCCGGCGTGCTCGAACTCGGCGACCGCCTCGGCCCCGTGCTCTGGCAATTCGCGCCGACCAAGAAATTCGACGAAACGGATTTCGGCAAATTCCTCGAGCTTCTGCCCCGCGAACTTGAAGGCCGGCATTTGCGTCATGTGGTCGAGGTGCGCCACGACAGCTTTTGCGTGCCTGACTTCGTGGCGCTGATCCGGAAGTTTGAAACGCCAGTGGTGTTTGCCGAACACGGCAAATATCCGGCGATTGCGGACGTCGCCAGCGATTTCGTTTATGCTCGGCTGCAAAAAGGCAATGACGAGATCACGACCTGCTACCCGCCGAAACAGCTCGATGCCTGGGCAAAGCGGTTGCAACTCTGGGCCGAGGGCGGCGAACCCGACGATCTTCCGCGCGTCGATGATGCGAAAGCCAAGAAGGCGCCGCGCGATGTCTTTGCCTATGTGATCCACGAGGGCAAGATTCGCGCTCCCGCCGGCGCAATGGAACTGATCGCACGCGTCAGCTAGCCAAACGGTTCGAAATGGCCAGAGCCAAAAAACTTTTCACCATCGGCTACGAGCAGACGCCAGCTAAATCCGTGCTCGACGAGCTCGAACAGGCCGGCGTGAAACTATTGGTCGATGTGCGGGCTGTCGCATCCTCGCGCCGCCCCGGCTTTTCGAAAAGCCAGTTGGCCGCGGGTCTCGACGAGCGCGGCATTTCGTATTTGCATTTGCGCGGGCTCGGCACGCCGAAAGAGGGACGCCTCGCCGCCCGCGCGGGCCAATACAAGTCTTTGGAGAAAATCTATACAAAGCATCTGAAGACGCAGCAGGCCAAAGAAGAACTCGATGAACTGTCGGCACTGGTAAAAAAATCAGGTCCGGTCTGCATCCTCTGCTACGAGCGCGACCACCTGCATTGTCACCGGAGATGGATTGCCGAAATCATCGAAGAACGCGATGACGTCAAGGTCGACAACCTCGTAGCCAGGCAAGCATAGTGCGTATCTGGTTTCGATGATCAAAACCGAGGTTCTAGTTTTTTGACGCGTTTTCTTCACGCGAACCGGTACCCACTTCGCTTGAAAACGCTCTGCGCCTAGCTGTGGAATTTCAGCCCGTCGACGATCTTGTCGATCACCTTGCGTTCAGCCCGCATCGCAAGGCCAACCAGGTTGAGCTCCGCGCGAACGACCGCCCTCACCACCTCGCGGTTGGCGGCATCATGCGTGGTCCTGAACATGTCCTCGGTATAGACGGCCGGCATCACGTTGCGCGCCAACGCCCGTTCGAGCGCACGGGAAAGCGCCGCGCGGTCGGCGCCAAAGATCAGGATCGGCTGACCGATCAGCGATAGATAACGCGTGTCTGAACCGTCCAGATATGGCTCGCCGATGCATTCCGGAAATGCAGACGCGATGCCGCCAGCGAGAAAGGAAGCAACGTTCAGCTTCTGCCAGGCCTCGAGGTCAGTCCGAATCACGACCGCGATCTTGGTATCGAATTGCATGGATGGCTCCAAACGGCGTCATTTCGGCATCCGCGAAGGATCCGAAAGCCCGAAATATTACAGCAAGATTTCGGCACTGATGCTATCGCATCATCCCTTGTCGCATCACCCGTTGTCGCATTATCCCTTGGCGTCGCAGGCCCAGGCGCGGATCACGCATTCCTTGCCGCCATATTTGTAGCATTCGCGGGTGGCTTCGTTGAGCGAACTCGAAATGTGCGGCTTCACCGCATAGCCGTGGGCGCCACAGGGATTGGCCATGTCGACGGAAAACGCGGCACAGGCGCGCTTCATCGTCACCGCTTTGCAATCGCCGCTGCATTGCTTGAGGGCGGCGGCGCGTGCCGCGCTTTCGGCCGGATAGTCATAGGCCTGTCCGTAGGCGCCGCATTTGCCGATCGCGAATGCGCCCGCGGCCCGGCTTTCCGTGACAAAACGCGAGGCGCCGACCACGAGCGTGAAGGCAAGCACAAACAGCGCGCGGCGCCGCGCGACAGCAGTCGAAACGATCAAGAGGCCCCCTCCCCATTCCAAGCGAACGGAAATCTAAGGAGAGGACGTTTCCAGTTGGTGAACGAAAAGTAGCGATCGGAAAAATTGGCGGACGTGAGGCGGGCGATGTTCGTCGCTTAATATCTATCCGCCGCGCGCGGCTTCCAGCGCCTGGGGTGTGTCGATATCGAGAAAGGCGCCGTCCCCCTCGACGGGGACCTCCGCCACCGCTTCATTATGTTTGGCAATGAGGTGACGGGCGCCGACATCGCCGTCGAGCGTCATCAATTCGTTGAAGAAGCGGCGCGACCACAACACGGGATTGCCACGCCGGCCGTCGCTGACGGGAATCGCAATCAAATTGCCGCGATCGGGTGCGAAGGCGTCGATCAGGCGGTCGATCAGATCGGCCGAGATCATCGGCATGTCGCCGAGACAGACCACGGCGGCGTCCGCCTGCTTGGGCACTGCCGATATGCCGGCCTTCACCGAACTCGCAAGGCCATGCGCGAAATCCGGATTGCGGACGAATTTCACCTCAAGCCCGGCGAGCGCCTTTTCGACCAGTTCGGCCTGGTGGCCGGTGACGACGATGACGTCCTTGGCTTTCGAGGCGAGCGCCTGCTTGGTGACGATCCGGACCAGCTTTTGGCCGTCAAGTTCGGCCAACAGCTTGTTCGGACCGCCCATCCGGGTCGAGCGCCCGGCGGCAAGCACGACCGCGCAGACATGACGGTTGCCGTCGGCTTCAAGGCCTTCGCGCGGCTGCGGCCGTGTCACGATTTCCATCAACAGCCCGCCGACGCCCATCCCGGTCAGCTCAGTGCGGGTCACCTTGAGCCCGGCGAGCAGGCGCATCAGCACCCAATCGAAGCCGTTTTCCACCGGCGAGCGCGCGCAGCCGGGCGCGCCCAGCACCGGAATGTTGCCGGCCTTGCCGATCAAAAGCAGATTGCCCGGATCGACCGGCATGCCGAAATGATCGATCACACCGCCAATACCGGTGAGCGCCGCCGGGATCACATCGCGCCGGTCGGCGATCGCGGAAGCGCCGAACACGATCACGAGTTGCGCGCCAAGCCCGAGCAACTCCTTCATCGCCGCCTTCAGCGCAGTCTCGTCATGCGGCACACGGCGCTCGGCGATGATGGAAGCGCCCGCAGGCGCCAGCCGTTCTGCGGTGACCCTGAGCGTCTTGTCCACGACCTTGGGCGCGAGCCCCGGCAGCAGGGTCGAGATCACACCGACGCGCTTGATGACATAGGGCGCGATCCACAGCGCACTGCCAGTGGCCGCCTCGACCGCCGCATCGCGCAGCTTCGCCTCGACCCCGAACGGGATCAGCTTGACGGTCGCAATCATCTCGCCCTCGACCACCGGCTTGAACGCCGACAACGTGGCAAAGGTAATCGCTTCATCGACGCCATTGATGCGGTCGACCGCGGCGCGGTCCACCACCAGCACGCCGGCTTTGGCGGCAAACAGATTGGCGCGGCCGGTGAAGGCGCGTTCGACATGGATACCGGTGCCGGCAACCGCGCGGGCGATGCTGGCGGCGGCGACATCTTCCGAAACGTCACCCTCCTCCAACCGCACCACGACGATTTCCGCAACGCCGGCCTTGTTCAGCGCCGCGACCTCCGCCGGCCCGATCGTGGTGCCTTTTTTAAGCACCAGCGAGCCCTGACGCAGGGTGTGGACGGTGACGCCGCCGATCGCATCCGCCGGACTGGCAGGGCCGAATTTCATAATAGTACCCACTTTCCGAAGTTCGTGCCCTATCGCAGCACCCACTTCCGCGAACTTCGGAAAGTCATGGGTACTATCAAATTTATTGATTCTAGTGCCGCCTTTCTATTTGACGTTCTTGGATCGAGTTCGCCGCTTGTGATGCAAGAACGTCAAATAGGCGGCACTAGCGCTTCTTTGTCTTTCGGCATCCGCAAATTCGCGGTGATCTCGGCCATGATCGACACCGCGATCTCGGAGGGCGAGACGGCGCCGATCGCAAGCCCAACCGGCGCATGAATACGCGCGATGTCGGCGTCGGTCGCGCCCTGCCCCTTTAACCGCTCGCCGCGCTTGGCATGCGTCTTACGCGAGCCGAGCGCGCCGATATAGAAGCAATCGCGCGCGAAAGCGTGCAACAGCGCCGGGTCGTCGATCTTCGGGTCATGCGTCAACGCCACGAAAGCCGTGTAATGATCGATATTGAGCGGCGGCAGCGCGACGTCGGGCCATTCGGCGATCAAAGGGACATCCGGGAAGCGCTCGGGGCTCGCAAAGGCCGTGCGCGGATCGACCACCGTCACGTCATAGCCGAGCGAGCGCGCCAGCGGCGCCAGCGCCTGGCTGATATGAACCGCGCCGATGATCACCATGCGCGCGGTCGGCGCATAGACGTTGAGAAACAGCTTTTTGCCGCCGACCTCGACATTGGCGCTCTTGCCCATGCGCAATTGCCTGGAAAGCTCGGCATGCAAGGGATCGGCCGCGAAATCCTTGGCTTTGACCAGGCGCTGCTCGCCACTGGCCGTATCGGTGACCACAATCACCGGCCGCCGCGCGGCGCGCTCAGTATTCAATTCCTTCAGTGTCGCCAGCTTCACGGTTACCCGACTTTCTCGACAAATACCCTGATCGTCCCGCCGCAGGACAGGCCGACATTCCAGGCGGTCTCGTCGGCAACGCCGAATTCGAGCATCTTGGGCTCGCCGCTGGCGATCACGTCCAGCGCCTCGGTGACCACGGCGCCCTCGACACAGCCGCCGGAGACCGACCCCAGGAACGTCCCGTCATCGTTGATGACAAGGTTGGAGCCGGCCGGCCGCGGCGCCGACCCCCAGGTTTCAACGACGGTGGCCAGCGCCACACCGTGGCCGGCCTTCTGCCAGTCTTCGGCGGCTTTCAGAATGTCTTCGTCGCGATCGAGCATGTAAGCCTCGTTCGGTTTTCTTGTTCAAGCGGCGGGCCGGATCAGGCTACGGTGATGCGTTTGCGGCATCGACGAAAGCGCCTCGATCAACCCTTCGATGGACTTCAAATTATGCACCGGGCGGAATTCGTCAACGTGCGGCAGCATCATTTTGATGCCCTGCGCCTTCGGCTCAAAGCCGCCATACCGAAGTAGCGGGTTAAGCCAGATCAGGCGGCGGCAGGAACGATGCAGCCTGTCCATTTCAAAGGCAAGGCGGGTATCGGCCTCGCGCTCGAGCCCGTCGGAAATCAACAGCACGATCGCGCCCTGGCCGAGCACCCGGCGTCCCCAGAGCTTGTTGAAGGTATGGAGCGAGGTCGCGATCCGCGTCCCCCCGGCCCAGTCCTCGACCGCCGATGAACAGCTCGCCAGCGCCTCGTCGGGATCGCGCGCGCGCAAGGCGCGCGTCACATTGGTCAGGCGCGTGCCGAACAGAAACACCGAGACGCGCTTGCGCGCATCGGTAATGGCATGCAGGAAATGCAGGAACAGGCGGGTGTATTCGCTCATCGAACCGGAGATATCGAGCAGCGCCACGATCGGCGCCGGCTTCTCGATCCGCCCAAGCCTGTAGATATCGACGATATCGCCACCGGTGCGCAGCGATCCGCGCAGGGTCCGCCGCATGTCGAGCCGCCGGCCCCGCGCATCCGGCCGGTAGCGGCGGGTACGCAATTCCGCCTGCGGCAGCTTCATGTCGGCGATGGCGCGGGTGACTTCCGCGATCTCGCTCGCGGTCATCTGCGCGAAATCCTTCTTCTGCAGGATCTCCTTGTCGGAAACCGAAAGCCGGATCTCTTCTGCTTTCGCCTGCGGCGTCTCCGTGACCTGGCTTTGCGAGAACGCCTCCTGGACGCGGCGCGAAGCCGGTGGCGGCTTTTTCCTCGCCTGATCGGGCAGCGGCACCGAATCCAGCATCTGCTTCCATTCGTCGGCGGCGCGGAAGAACAGGTCGAAGGCCTGAGCGAAGATCAGCGCATGTTCATGGCGCTTGACGAAGATCGCCTGAAGCGTCGCAAATACATCGGCGCGGTTGCCGATATCGACGAGCTGGATCGCGTTCACCGCGTCGATGACGGCGCCCGGCCCGACCGGAACGCCTGCGGTGCGCAGCGCCCGGGCAAAGCCGATGATGTTGTCGGCCGTTCGACCGGCCGGCGATGAAAGGTGATCGATGGTCATCGGTTCGAGACCTCGGTTCGCGGCGCGCGATCAATCCTCGCTCGTCGCTTCCTTCAAAACCTTTTGCAACGTCTCGCCCTGCAAGCGGGCGATATCGTCCTGATATTTTAGCAGCGCGCCCAAGCTGTCGCCGATCACCTCGGGCGTCAGCGAGCGCGCATCGAGTTCGGTGAGCGCGTTGGCCCAGTCGAGCGTTTCGGCAACCCCCGGCGATTTGTAGAAATCCTGATGCCGCAACGCCTGCACGAAGCGCACCACCTGTTGCGACAGCTTCGCGGAGATCCCAGGCACGCGCGATTTCACGATCGCAAGCTCCCGCTCGGCGCTTGGGTAATCGACCCAGTGATAGAGACACCGCCGCTTGAGCGCGTCGTGGATTTCGCGGGTACGGTTTGAGGTAATGATCACGATCGGCGGCTGCGGCGCCTTCACGGTGCCGAATTCGGGAATAGTGATCTGGAAATCGGACAGGATTTCCAGCAAATAGGCCTCGAACGCCTCATCCGCGCGGTCGAGTTCGTCGATCAGAAGCACCGGCGCGCCCGCAACATCAGGCTCGAGCGCCTGCAACAGCGGCCGCTTGATCAGAAAGCGCTCGGCAAAGATATCGCCCGAAAGCTGGTCGCGGTCGGTATCGCCGGCGGCCTCCGCCAGCCGTATCGCGATCATCTGCGCAGCGCTGTTCCACTCATAGACGGCGGAAGCAACATCCAGGCCTTCGTAGCATTGCAGACGGATCAGCTTGCGCTTAAGCCCTGCGGACAACACCTTGGCGATCTCGGTCTTGCCGACGCCGGCCTCGCCTTCGAGAAACAGCGGCCGGCCCATCCGCAGCGACAGATAGGTTACGGTTGCGAGCGAACGCTCGGCGAGATAGCCGCGCGAGGACAACAGCTCGATCATAGCATCGACGGAATTTGGCAGCGCCGATGCGGTCATGAATGAGGAAGCCTTACTGCGGCGAAAACAGCCAAGTCTTTAGGATTTCGCGGTCGCGGCCTCGACGGCACGCCGTGCCATCACCGCGATCAGATGGGCGCGATACTCGGCGCTGCCGTGCAGGTCGCTGTTCAGTCCTTCGGCCGGCACCGTCAGGCCGTCGAGCGCCTTCGGCGAAAAACGCTTCTTCAGCGCCTCCTCGAACGCTGTCACGCGGAACACGCCGTCAGACCCAGCGCCGGTGACGGTGACGCGCACATCCGACGGACGTTTGGCGACGAACACGCCAACCAGCGCATAGCGCGAGGCCTGGTTGCGGAATTTGACGTAGGCCGCCTTCTTCGGAACCGGGAACATCACTTTGGTGACGATCTCGTCGCTCTCGAGCGCAGTCGAGAACAACCCTTGAAAGAACTCCTCCGCCTTGAGGCGGCGCTTGTTGGTGACGATGGTCGCACCCATCGCAAGAACCGCGGCCGGATAGTCGGCGGTCGGGTCATTGTTGGCGAGCGAGCCGCCAATGGTGCCGCGATGACGTACGGCCGGGTCGCCGATCAGGCCGGCGAGATAAGCGAGCGCCGGGATCGCCTCGCCGACGATGGCCGAGTTCGCGACCGTGTGATGGGTCGCGGTGGCGCCGATGACGAGCGAGCGTCCCTTCATCTCGATGCCGTCGAGCCCTTCGATATGGGAAAGGTCCACCAGATGCGGCGGGCTTGCGAGCCGCTGCTTCATGACCGGCAGCAACGTGTGGCCGCCTGCGATCACCTTGGCGTCTTCGTTCTTGATCAGGAGATTGGCCGCCTGCCGCACGGTCTCCGGACGATGGTATTTGAATTCGTACATCGGTATTCCCTGGATGTCGCCCGACGGTTGCGTGAGGCGTTTAAGCGAGGTCGGATTTGGCCATCGCCTTGGCGCCGGCGGCGATCGATTGCACGATGTTCTGATAGCCGGTGCAGCGGCAAAGGTTGCCTTCAAGCTCCTCGCGGATCGTGTGGTCGGAGAGATCGTGGCCCCTGCGGTGGACGATATCGACCGCAGTCATGATCATGCCGGGGGTGCAGAAGCCGCATTGCAGGCCGTGATGCTCGCGAAAGGCTTCCTGCATCGGATGCAGGGGTCCGCCATCGACCGCCAGCCCCTCGATCGTCCGGACCTCGTGGCCGTCCGCCATCACCGCCAAGGTGGTGCAGGATTTGACCGCCCTGCCGTCGAGATGCACGACGCAGGCGCCGCATTGCGAGGTATCGCAGCCGACATGGGTGCCGGTGAGCCGCAAATTCTCGCGCAGGAATTGCACGAGAAGCGTGCGGGGATCGACATTGGCGTTAACGGGATTTCCGTTCACGATCAGGGAGATTTTCGCCATTTACGGGCTCTCTTCATCCACGCCGACGCTACCCGGCGGCGCAGTCATTTCAGGTGTTTCAGGGCTATAATATGGGCCATACCGGCAATGAGCAACCTCATCGCCGCATGGCTTGGCTGGGACAGAACGGGAAACGGGTACTGCGCGGAAGGCCGCCTTTGAGGATGGCCCGAAAATCAGCCTTGCAATCAGCCTTCAATCAGCCTTGGACCGCCTTGGCGAAGTTCGCGAAAAACTCATCCGCCAGTTTCTTGGCCGCGCCATTGACCAGACGCTGCCCGAGCTGGGCAAGCTTGCCGCCAATCTGCGCCTCGACATCGTACTTCAAAAGCGTGCCCCCATCCTTTTCCGACAGCGCCACGGTGGCGCCGCCCTTGGCAAAGCCGGCGACCCCGCCCTCGCCTTCGCCCGAGATTTTGTAGCCGTTCGGTGGATCGAGATCGCTCAGCGCGACCTTGCCCTTGAAGCGGGCCGACACCGGACCGACCTTCATTTTCGCCGTCGCGCGAAAACCGTTGTTGTCCTCGGTCCGCTCCAGTTCCTCGCATCCGGGAATGCAGGCCTTGAGCACCTCGGGGTCGTTCAACTTGGCCCAGACCGCCTCGCGCGAAGCCCCGAGCTGGACTTCCCCCTGCATCGTCATGGCCATGTGCGCCTCCGTTTGCTTCCAATTGACAGCCTATGAACTAATGCACGAACGCCCCAAAAGGAAGAGCGCAGGCAACTGGCAATACGGATTCGCGGGCACAGCAGGGTTGCGTCCTCGTTTAGAGATTGGCAGCGGACTACAAGGATGGTTAGGTCCCGCCTATCATGAGACTGCCATGACGACCTCGCTCTCGCCCCTGCTCGCGCCCATGCTCTCAAGCGCCGCCATGCGCGCGGTTTGCGACGACCTGACCTACCTGCAACATATGCTCGATTTCGAGGCGGCGCTGGCGCGCGCGGAGGCTTCGATCGGCATTGTCCCGCCTGTGAGCGCCGAGGCGATCGCGAAGGCCTGCAAGGCCGGCAGCTTCGATCTTGCTGCTCTGGCTGAGGCCGCCACACGGTCCGGTAATCTAGCGATCCCGCTCGTGAAGGCACTCACCGCCGAGGTGGCCAAGGCTGACAAGGAAGCTGCCCGCTACGTGCATTGGGGCGCCACCAGCCAGGACGTGATCGATACCGCTGCCATGCTGACCTTGCGCGGTGGCATCGACGCCTTGCTGTCGGATATCGATCGCGCCGTAGCCGGCTTTGCGCGGCTGGCGCAAAAACACCGCAACACCGCGATCGTAGCGCGGACCTGGCTGCAACATGCGCTGCCGATGCCGTTCGGGCTGAAGCTTGCCGAATATGCCGCGGCGCTGCATCGCTCGCGCGGCCGCTTGCTGCACCTCAAAAGCCACACGCTCGCGCTTCAGTTCGGCGGCGCCGCCGGCACGCTTGCGGCGCTCGGCGACAAGGGGTGGAAAGTGGCCGAAAAGCTATCCGATATCCTGCAACTGCCGTTGCCGGAAGCGCCATGGCATTCCCACCGCGACCGGATCGCGGAAGCAGCCTCGGTGCTCGCCATCATCGCCGGCACTTGTGGCAAGATCGCACGCGACGTCCAGTTGATGATGCAAACCGATGTGGCGGAGGCTTTTGAGCCGTCCGGCGAAGGCCGCGGCGGCTCTTCGACCATGCCGCACAAGCGTAACCCGGTGGCCGCCGCCAGCGCGCTTGCCGCCGCCACCATGGCGCCGAATCTCGCGGCGACGATTTTCGCCGCGCAAGTCGGCGATCACGAGCGCAGCGCCGGCCCCTGGCACGCGGAATGGCCGACCTTGCCGAGCCTTTTGCTCGTCACGTCAGGAGGGCTCGCCGCGACGGTCGATATTGCGGAAGGCCTTGAAGTCGATGCCGCGCGCATGCGAGCCAATCTCGATACCACCGGCGGCCTGATCATGGCGGAGGCGGTTGCGTTTGCACTGGCCGAAAAGGTCGGCAAGCAGGAGGCGCATCACCTGGTGGAAGCCGCCAGCAAAAAAGCCGTCGCCGAAAAGACGGGCCTGCGCGCGGCGCTGGA
This sequence comes from uncultured Alphaproteobacteria bacterium, assembly GCA_963770515.1. Taxonomy (GTDB): domain Bacteria; phylum Pseudomonadota; class Alphaproteobacteria; order Rhizobiales; family Xanthobacteraceae; genus Bradyrhizobium. The sequence continues at coordinate 1,309,671 of CAVYPW010000006.1, read as the reverse complement.
GAGCGATCCGAAAATCGCGGCACATCTTGATGCAACGGGGATCACGCAATTGCTGGAGCCGATGGCCTATCAAGGCGTCTCGCAAACGCTGATCGATCGCCTGCTCGCTTCCATCGAAGATAAATAACCGGCGGCCTCGTTGCCGCTGACCCGGCAATCCATCTTCTCGAATGGGTTTCGTTTTGAACGATGCGCGGGTAACCTTATTGAAGACGCGCTTCGCGCTTTAGCCGCGCATGAAAAAGGAAAAAGAAAATGCCGATGATCGACGCCGACGGATGCCTGCTCAATGTTTCGGTGGAAGGCCGCGACGGTGGTCCGACCCTGATGCTGTCGAACTCGCTCGGAACGACGATGGCGATGTGGGAGCCGCAAATGAAGGCGCTCGCGCAGCTCTTTCGCGTGATCCGCTATGACCGGCGTGGCCACGGCAAATCGGGCGTGCCGCCGGGCCCCTACTCCCTCGAGCGCTTTGGCCGCGACGTGCTCGCGATCCTCGACGATCTCAATATCGAGAAGACGCATTGGTGCGGGCTCTCGATGGGCGGCATGGTGGGGCAATGGCTGGGCGCGAACGCACCGGAGCGTTTCGGCAAGCTCATCCTTTCCAACACGTCCTGTTACTATCCCGATCCGACCAACTGGCTCAACCGGATCAAGGCGGTCAAGGAAGGCGGCCTCGCTGCCGTCGCCGATACCGTGATTGCGGCCTGGCTAACCGCCGATTTCCGCGAGCGCGAGCCGCAGGTGACGCAAAATCTCAAAGCCATGATGCTTGCGACGCCGCCGGCCGGCTATATCGCCTGCTGCGAGGCGCTCTCCACGCTCGACCAGCGCGATCTTCTGCCAAGGATCAAAAGCCCGACGCTGGTGATTGCCGGCCGTCACGATATGTCGACGCCGGTTGCGGCCGGCGAGTATATCCGCAGCCACATTCCAGGCGCCTCGATGACGATCCTGGATGCGGCGCATATTTCCAACGTCGAACAGCCGCACGCTTTCACCGATGCGGTGGTCGGCTTTTTGACGCAGAAGTGACACTTGTCATTCCGGGGCGATGCGAAAGCATCCGAACTATGATGTGCTATGGCACATCAGAGAATCTCGAGGTTCCGGGTTCGCCTCTACGAGGCGCCCCGGAACGACGTCCCAGGAGGCTAATCAATGGACGATCAGAAACGCCGCGACGACGGCATGGCGCAGCGCCGCAAGGTGCTGGGCGACGCCTGGGTCGATAAATCGATCGCGGCTAAGAATTCGTTCAACGCCGACTTCATCGATCTCATCACCCGCCATGCCTGGGGTGAGATCTGGACCCGGCCGCATTTCGATCACCGCACGCGGCGGGTGCTGGTGATCGGCACCATGGTTGCGCTCGGTCAATGGGACGAATTTCGCCTGCACGTGCGCGCCGCCCTCACCGAGGGCGGCTTCACACCGGATGACATCAAGGAAATTCTGTTGCAGCAGGCGATCTATTGCGGCGTGCCGGCCGCCAATCACGCCGTCAAAGAGGCCTCAGGCATTATAGCTGAGCTCGGCCTGCTCAAGGGATAAGTCTTCGGGCACAGCGACAGCCACTTTCGTTTGTACGGGCTGATCGAACACCATCACGATGGCCGTGCCAAGCATCAAGAGCAATTCGGTGGCGTGCAGCCGAAGCGCTTCCGCCTCGCCGACTTGCGAGGCCATGATCATGCTCGCAAAGCTGATCACGCTGCCAATGGTGAGCGCGATCGCGAGCGCTTCATTACCGCTGCCCTGCTTGCGAATGGCGGCGCGCACGGTGAGAACCAGAAACAGCGCAAAGAAAGCGACGACCGTCAGCCGGCCGAGCGCCAACAGCCACGCAAAGCGCACCGCGGTCATGGTCGGCAATTGCAGACGATCGGTGGCATAGAGCGCGATTGCGACGCTCGGCCGCTCGAATAGACCCCGCACCGGCGACGTCACGATCTGCCAGGCGATGATCGCCCAGGTCGGAATGAAATAGGCGGCGAGCAGCACGCCGTTGAACGAAGTGATCCGCCAGTTTGACGACATGTGGCTTCCCTGTTTATCCGCAACGCACGAGGCCCTTGCGCGGTTGTTCGGGAAGTAACGCCGTTAAATTGCGATCGGCAATTTAAACCCTTTGTTTACCTTAATCGGGCGGTTCTGCGTGGCTCGTGTCCCGGACGCGGCAGCAGCGTGCAACGCTGCTCCGCAGAGCCGGGACCCACGTCCTTGGACCCCGGATCAGCAGCGCACCGCGCCTGAAAAGCGGCGCGCTGCACAGCGGAACGCCCCAAAACGTTAAACCGCGCCATGCGCTTCGACGTAGAGGGCGTAAAGCGAGTGCGAGCTCGCCATGAACAGGCGGTTCTTTTTGGGACCGCCGAACACCAGATTGGGACAGCGTTCCGGCAAGCGGATAAAGCCGATCGCCTTGCCTTCGGAGTTGAACACCTTCACGCCGTCGAGTTCTTCGCCCTTGCTGTTGGGCGCGCCGGTAGAGCCCCAACCGCACCAGATGTTGCCGTCGGTATCGACCCTCATTCCATCAAGAGCGCTCGCCCCGCCATCGATCAGCTTGGTCTTGTTCGACAGCGTCACACCGTCAGCGCCGACGTCGAAGGACCAGACCAGCCGGTTCGGCTGCGCCCGCAACTCGATGATGTAGAGCTTCTTTTCGTCCGGCGAGAACGCGAGTCCGTTCGGACCTGCGAGCTCTGCCGTGACGAGACCCAACTTGCCGTCGGGCGCAATTCGGTAGACCGAATGCGGCAATTCGGATGTCTGTTTGTCGCCTTCCCAATCGCCGCCAATGCCGAATGGCGGATCGGTGAACCAGATCGATCCATCCGATTTGCACACGATGTCGTTCGGCGAGTTGAGGCGCTTGCCGTTGAAGTTATCCGCGAGCACCGTGATCTTGCCGTCATATTCCGTGCGCGTGACACGGCGGGTGAGATGTTCGCAGGTGATCAGCCGGCCCTGGCGGTCGCGCGCATTGCCGTTGGCGAAATTCGACGGCTGCCGGAACACGCCCCAGTTTCCGTTGGCTTCGTCGTAACGCATGATGCGGTTGTTCGGGATGTCGCTGACCAGCACGTAGCGGCCGTCGCCGAACCAGACCGGCCCTTCCGCCCAGCGCATGCCCGTTGCCACTTGCTCGACGGTCGAGGAGAACAGCCGGTATTTGGCGAAGCTCGGATCGAGAACCTCGACCGAGGCGTCGGGGTAACGCTGGTTCGGCTTGAAATCGAAAGATTGGGCGTTGGCGCTGTTCTGGACGGCCAGCGTGGCGGCAGCAGCGCCAGCGGTCGCAAATACATCCCGGCGAGTGAGAGTCATTCGGCTTTCCTCCTGAGTTCTTGCGGTCGTTCCGCTTCAGGGAGCTAAAGCCAACCCCTGCCGCGTCGCCGCTTGGGAGGGGGAACCTAGTTGAGGTTCCACGGCAGGTCCAGATCAGGGATTGCTACGCAACGATCCGAAAAAGGAAAAGGCCCCGCTTTATTGGCGAGACCTTTCCTTCAATCCTGACATCTACTTCGCGGACTTTATCCAGAAATAGATCGAGCTTTAGCTCTTGATCGGGCTACCGACCCTGGCCGGGTTTTTGGTCCTGGCGGCTCGGGTCCTGCTGCTGCTGTCCGGGTTTCTGGCCGCCGCCCTGCTGTTGACCCGGCTTCTGCCCGGGGTTCTGGTTCTGCTGGCCGGGATTCTGGTTCGGATTGGACATTGCGATCTCCCTTTTTCAAAGTCGCAGGGGGACAACGGTGGAACCAGCCTTTGGTTGCGCGGAAACTTGGTTCCCGCCTGTTTCCCCTGGTTTAGCCAACCATGGTTCCGGCGCTCGCCTCCCGAAGGGGGCGAAAAACTAGCTCTGTACAAGCTCTTGAGGCGCCGTCCAGCGCAGTTGCCGCCACGGGTTCCCGCTGTTAAAAAATGAAGTGACGCGACGTCCGGCTGCCGGGGCCTTCGCTGTGTCAAAAGTAGAAACGGCATTTTCGACAACGGCAAAACGGATTCCCTTTTTGTCGGAAAATGCACCAACGGTCGGCAGCGCATGGATTATTTCGCCCAGCAACTGATCAACGGCATCGTTCTAGGCTCCATCTATGGCCTGATCGCCATCGGCTACACCATGGTCTACGGCATCGTCGGCATGATCAATTTCGCCCATGGCGACATCTTCATGATCGGCGGCTTCATCGCGCTGATCACCTTCCTGATCCTGGTCTCGATCGGATTGACCACGGTGCCCGTGATCCTTCTGATCGTGCTTCTGGTCTCGATGGCGATCACCGCGCTGTATGGCTGGACGATAGAGCGCATCGCCTACCGGCCGCTGCGGCATTCGTTCCGCCTCGCGCCCATGCTGTCGGCGATCGGCATGTCGTTCGTCCTGATCAACTACTCGCAGATCAGCCAAGGCGCCCGCGTCAAACCGATCCCGCCCGTCATTACCGGCGGCTACACCCTGCTCGACGACGGCGGCTTTGTGGTCCGCCTCTCCAATGCACAGATCATCGTCGTCATCACCACGATCGTGCTGCTCGCGATCTTCACCTGGCTGGTCTCGCGGACGCGTCTCGGCCGCGACATGCGCGCCTGCGAACAGGACCAGACGATGGCGGCATTGCTCGGCGTCGACGTCGACCGCACCATCTCCATGACCTTCGTGATTGGCGCGGCGCTGGCCGCCGTCGCCGGCATGATGTACCTGCTCTATTACGGGCTCGTCGACTTCTTCATGGGCTTTGTCGCGGGCATCAAGGCGTTCACCGCGGCAGTGCTTGGCGGAATCGGCTCGCTGCCCGGCGCGATGCTCGGCGGACTCCTGATCGGCCTGATCGAAACCATGTGGTCGGCCTATTTCTCGATCGAATATAAAGACGTCGCGGCGTTCTCGATCCTGATCGTGGTGTTGATCTTCCTGCCGACCGGCCTGCTTGGCCGCCCTGAAGTCGAAAAAGTCTAAGGGATCCCCGCGTGACGGTAGCCTCAATCGACCTCACGCAAGCCTCGCGCCGCGCGGGCATCGCCTTCATCTTCAAGAAAGCCCTGATCAGCGCCCTCGTCGCGCTGGTTCTGTTCTCGCTGATGATCGGCATCCGCACCGAGGCTGGTCCCAAGGGGCAACTGATCTACTGGACAAGGTTCGACGATCTCGCCACCATCGTCGCGGTCGTATTCGTCGGCAGCATCGTCGTCGAATTGCTGCGGCAGTGGTGGGGACCGGTTTCGGCCACGAGGGTCGTTCCGCCATCTGTGCAGAGCGCGCTGGGAATCGCCGGACGTGCGCTGCCGCCATTGCTTTTGATCTTCGCGCTTCTGGTGCCGGTGGTTTTCTATGACCAGCGCTACGTCATCGATACCGGCATCCAGGTGCTCACCTACGTCATGCTCGGCTGGGGATTGAACATCGTGGTCGGCCTCGCCGGCCTGCTCGACCTCGGCTATGTCGCCTTCTACGCGGTCGGCGCCTATTCCTATGCGCTGCTGGCAACCAATTTCGATCTGTCATTCTGGGTTTGTTTGCCGCTCGCCGGCATTCTCGCGGCATGCTGGGGGGTGCTGCTCGGCTTTCCGGTGCTGCGGCTGCGTGGCGACTATCTCGCCATCGTCACGCTGGCGTTCGGCGAGATCATTCGCCTCGTCATCACCAACTGGCAAAGTCTGACCGGCGGCCCTAACGGCGTCTTCCCCATTCCGCGGCCGACGTTGTTCGGCATTCCGCTCACGGCAGGTGAGGACGGTCTGGCCGCCAAACTCGGCATTGAATTTTCGCCGACCCAGCGCGTCGTGTTTCTGTTCTACGTGATCCTGGCGCTCGCGTTGCTGACCAACTGGGTCACGATCCGGCTTCGGCGCCTGCCGATCGGTCGGGCCTGGGAAGCCTTGCGCGAGGATGAAGTCGCCTGCCGCGCGCTTGGGATCAACATCACCACGACCAAGCTCACGGCATTCGCGACGGGTGCGATGTTCGGCGGCTTTGCCGGCGCGTTCTTCGCCACAAGGCAGGGTTTCATCAGTCCTGAATCCTTCACCTTCCAGGAATTGGCGCTGGTACTCGCCATCGTCGTGCTCGGCGGCATGGGTTCGCAGCTTGGCGTCGCGCTGGCGGCGCTGACCTTGATCGGCGGCTTTGAGTTGTTCCGCGGCTTCGATCAATACCGCATGCTGGTGTTCGGCATGGCGATGGTGCTGCTGATGATCTGGCGGCCGCGCGGCCTGGTCGGCCATCGGGCGCCGACGGTTTTCTTGAGGCAAAGCACCGCCATCTCCTCCGAACTCGCCAGGGAAGGACGGGGATGAGCGGCAATATCATCCTCAGCGTCGAAGGCCTCGCCATGCGCTTCGGCGGCGTGGTCGCGGTCAACGGGCTTTCCTTTACCGCCGAGCGCCGCAAGATCACCGCCTTGATCGGGCCGAACGGCGCCGGCAAGACCACCGTCTTCAACTGCATCACCGGCTTTTACAAACCGACCTCGGGCACCATTCGCCTGACGCATGACGACGGCCGCACCTTCCAGCTCGAACAGCTGAACGATTTTCGGATTTCCAAACAGGCGAAAGTCGCGCGGACGTTCCAGAATATCCGCCTTTTTCCCGGCATGACCGCGCTGGAAAACCTGATGGTCGCCCAGCACAACGCGCTGATGCTGGCTTCCGGTTTCACCTTTCTGGGGCTGATCGGCGCGCCGTCGTACCGGTCCGCCGAAAAACACGCCATCGATCAGGCAAAGCGATGGCTGACGCGGATCGGCCTTCTGGAGCGCGCAGACGATGCCGCGGGCAATCTGCCTTACGGCGATCAGCGCCGTCTGGAGATCGCGCGTGCGATGTGCACCGAGCCGGCACTGCTGTGCCTCGATGAACCCGCCGCCGGACTGAATGCGCGCGAAAGTTCGGCGTTGAGCGAATTGCTGCTGTCGATCCGCGGCGAAGGCACCTCGATCCTCCTGATCGAGCACGACATGTCTGTGGTGATGGAAATTTCCGACCACATCGTGGTGATGGATTACGGCGTGAAAATCGCCGAAGGTGCGCCGCAAGCCGTGCGCGACGATCCCAAGGTCGTTGCCGCCTATCTCGGCGCCGACGAAGAAGAAGCCGCCGCCGTCATGGAGAGCGGAACGTGACCGCGCCGGCTGCCTCTCCCCTGCTCGCGATCCGCGGCCTTCGTGCCGCCTATGGCAAGATCGAGGCGCTCAGGGGCGTCGATCTCGACATCAATCCCGGCGAAATCGTCGCCCTGATCGGCGCCAACGGCGCCGGCAAATCGACGCTGATGATGACGATCTTCGGCAAACCGAAAGCCCGCGCCGGCCAGGTCCTGTTCGACGGCCGCGACATCACTGGCGTGCCGACCCACGAGATCGCCCGCTTGCGCATTGCGCAGTCGCCCGAGGGCCGCCGGATTTTTCCGCGGATGAGCGTGGCGGAAAACCTGCAAATGGGCGCTGACGCCACCGATTCCAGCGAAGCGGAACTGAAGAGCGGGCTTGAACGCGTGCTGGCCCTGTTTCCGCGGCTGAAGGAGCGGCTGACCCAGCGCGGGGGCACGCTGTCAGGCGGCGAACAGCAGATGCTGGCGATCGGGCGCGCGCTGATGAGCCGCCCTCGCCTGCTTTTGCTCGATGAGCCATCGCTGGGGCTTGCCCCCCTGATCGCCCGCCAGATTTTCGACGCCATTCGGACGCTCAACCGCCAAGACGGCCTTACCGTCCTGATCGTCGAACAGAACGCCAACCATGCGCTGAAGCTCGCCCATCGTGGTTATGTCATGGTCAACGGCCTTATTACGCTTCAGGGAACGGGCACTGAGCTGCTACAGCGGCCGGAAATCCGCGCTGCCTATCTCGAAGGCGGACGGCGGGGCTGATCCCGACGTCATTCCGGCGTCAGGCCCGAAAATGCCGCCCGTTGAAAGCGGTTTGCCCTAAATTTCCCGATGACTTCGCCGCAAAATCAGCCGAGAATGCCTCCACACTCTCTTAATCCGGCGGCCTGCCGGCGAAGTCCCATGGCGAACCACCTGCGAGGATCCCTATGAAATCAGTAAAGCTCTTTGGCCTGGCAATCGGCGCGTCGCTGGCGCTGTCGACGGCCGCGTTTGCGCAAGACGTCACCATCGCAGTGGCGGGCCCAATGACTGGCGGCGAATCCGCCTTCGGCCGCCAGATGAAGAACGGCGCCGAGCAGGCGATCAAGGATTTCAATGCTGCCGGTGGCGTGCTCGGCAAGAAGCTCGCGCTGGATGTCGAGGACGACGCCTGCGATCCCAAGCAAGCTCGCTCGGTGGCGGAAAAGATCGCGAGCGCCAAGATTCCCTTCGTCGCCGGTCACTACTGCTCATCATCGTCGATCCCGGCATCGGAAGCCTATGCCGACGGCAACGTGCTTCAGATCACGCCCGCCTCGACCAATCCGCTGTTCACCGAACGCAAGCTCTGGAACGTCGCACGCGTCTGCGGCCGCGACGATCAGCAGGGCCTGGTTGCGGCTGACTACATTGCGAAATTCTACAAGGGCAAGAACGTCGCTATCCTCAACGACAAGACCACCTACGGCAAGGGCCTCGCTGACGAGACCAAGAAGGCGCTCAACAAGGCCGGATTCCAGGAAAAAATGTTCGAGTCCTACAACAAGGGCGACAAGGACTTCACTGCGATCGTTTCGCGCATGAAGCTCGAGAACATCGATCTGGTTTTTGTCGGCGGCTACCATCAGGAATCCGGCCTGATCGTGCGCCAGATGCGCGACCAGGGCATGAAGACCGTGCTGATGGCCGGCGATGCGCTCGCCGACAAGGAGTTCGCTTCCATCACCGGACCGGCCGGCGAAGGCACGCTGTTCACCTTTGGCCCCGACCCGCGCAACAAGCCGACCGCGAAGTCGATCGTCGAGAAGTTCAAGGCGAACAACATCGACCCCGAAGGCTACACGCTCTACACTTACGCTGCGATGCAGGTGTGGTCGCAGGCCGTGGCGAAGGCCGGCACGATGGATCCGAAGAAAGTCATGGATACGATCAAGGCCGGCGCCTGGGATACCGTGATCGGCAAGCTCGAGTTCGACGCCAAGGGCGACATCAAGCAGATCGACTACGTCGTCTACAAGTGGGATTCCAAGGGCGGCTACACCGAGATCAACCCCAAAGGCTCCTGATCCGGGTTCCTGATCCTGCTCTACGACAGCCAGCAATCAACGCCCCGGTTCCAACCGGGGCGTTTTTCTTTATCCGGACTACGATGTCGCCGCCACGGACCGGGACGCGATCGCCACTTCGGTCGCGCGGACAGTTCGGCCGGGCGGAACGGCTTTCGCAAACAAACGACATTGGCGAGCTCGGGCGACTCGGCCACGAACTCGAGCGCCGTCATGCCGGATATCGCCACGATCGAGAAACCGGGAACGCGCTCGCGTATCTCGACGATGGCGTCGAGGCCGCTGGTTCCTTGCAGAAAAATATCGACGATCGCGGCGTCGAATGCGGCCCCGTCGAACTCGTTCAGCCCGGCCGCCGCGGTTGCGGCTCCCACGATCTCGAAATGGTGGATCCGCAGCACGATGGATATCATCGTCCGCACATCCACCTGATCATCGATGACAAGCACGCGACGCAACGCGCTACTCACGGAACTGCTCCGCACGGCCTGCAATGAAGCCCCAGACTGGGGACGAAATCTTAAAAATGCGATTACGCCGAATGGCGCGCCCTCTCGCCTTTGTTGGCGATCGCCGGGCGGACCCTCGCGCTGCCGGCAACCGGGCGCAATCGTCGAAGCCTGCGAGTCACGAGTTCATATGACTTTACTAAATTGCGTTGGAAATCGTCTGTGCCCGACTTTAGGTTATCGCCACCCCATCCATGCTTCGGCCTTGGCCAATACCGGAAATTGTGTAACCTCGGGTTGAACGAAAATTCTGGAAGGAAAATCCATCTAAGGGAAAATTCATGGCGAGCATCCTCGTCATCGATGACGACCGCGCGGTCCTTGCCACGATCAAGGTGCTGCTCGAGCGAGCGGCGCATACGGTCGAGGCCGTCGACAACAGTCGCAACGGCCTGCAACTCGTCGAAACGCGAAGCTTCGACCTGCTGATCGTCGATATTTTCATGCCCGGAATGGACGGCTTTGAAACGATGAGGCTGGTTCATCAGTCGCGGCCGGACATGCCGTCATCGTGATTTCAGGACAGCCGTTCACTATTGCTTCCGACCGGCCGCCGAACTTCCTGCACATGGCGACCAAGTTGGGCGCCGTCTCAACTTTGCAAAAGCCGTTCAAACCCGCCCAGCTGTTGGCCGCTGTCGGTGGCAGCCTGTCGGGTTCACAGCGCCCACCCGGCGTGAGCCGAAAAATGCCGGCGGGCATTCCCTCGGAACGGCAATAAGGTCAATATGGTCGTCGACTGCTTCGCGTGGACGGGCCGCTGACGCGGCAGGCGAGCGCGGGCTGAGGGAGCGCCTGAACTTCGAAAAAGCGGGCGCTATTGGAGTGGATTTGACATTCGCTCCCCGGCAGCCGGAAATGCGTGAATAGCGAATGTCAAATCCAAAACTCCACTAGAAACCTATATTTGCTGGTGGTCCTTTGATTCTGACATTTGCAAAAGTGCCTGCCAGATCGGGATGCAAATGTTAGAATTGGCCCACTAGGAGACGAAGGTGGAAGCAGGCGACGACCGCAGCATTTTTCTCTCGACGCTGCCTGCCACCAGCCGCGACCGCACGATCGCCGCCGGCGTCGTCATCGCATCGGCAATTTTCTTTGCCGCCACCCTTCCCTTTTCCCAGGTGCCGCTGCCGGCGGTTCCCGCCTTTGTCGCCAGCTATCAATCCGCGCTCGGGATCAACGACCTGATCACGGCGATTTTTTTGCTCTCGCAATTTTCACTGCTGCGGTCGCGGGCGCTTTTAGCGCTCGCGAGCGGATACTTGTTCACCGCAGTCGCAGCCGTCGTTCACGGCCTTACCTTCCCGAATCTGTTTGCCGCCGGCGGGCTGTTGAATGCCGGCCAGCAGACCACGGCGTGGCTTTATATGGTCTGGCACGGCGGCTTCCCGCTCTTCGTGCTCGGCTACGCCCTGCTCAAGGACAAGGACGGCGGCAGCGAAATCAAGGGATCGGTTGGGCAAGCGATCGTCTGGGCCGTGATCGCGGTCTTTGCCGGGATGGCGGCCGTGCTTTACCTGGTGACGGAGCTGCATCAGTTCCTGCCTACGCTCATCACCGGCCAAGGCTACACGCCGGCTTTATTTGGCGCCGCGCTGACGGTATGGCTCATCAATCTCACAGCCCTGATCGTGCTGTGGCTGCGGCGCCCTCATTCGGTGCTCGACGTCTGGGTCATGGTGGTGCTGTGCGCCTGGCTGTTTGACGTCGCCTCCTCGGCGCTTCTGAATGCAAATCGGTACGATTTCGGCTTTTATGTCGGCCGCCTTTACGGGCTTTTTGCCGCCTGCTTCGTGCTGGCGGCGTTGCTGTTGCAAAATATCAGTTTGCAGGCGCGACTGTCTCGGCTGCTCCACACCTTGCGCCGCGAGAGCGCCTCCGAGCGGCAGCGGCATTCCGAGCGCGAGCGTCTGTTCAGCGCGGTGGTCGAATCCTCCAACGACGCCATCATCACCAAATCGCTCGACGGCATCATCACCGGCTGGAACCCGGCCGCCGAGCGCCTGTTCGGATATAGGGCGATTGAAGCCGTCGGCGAACATATCGACCTCATCGTCCCGCCCGAAGGGCTCACGGAGTTGCGCGACATTCTCGCCCGCACCGGCCGCGGCGAGACCATCGCCCACCACGAAACCTGGCGGAAGACGAGAGACGGAAGGCTCGTGAATGTTTCAATCTCGGTCTCTCCGCTGCGCTCCATTTCCGGCGAGATCATCGGCGCCTCCAAGATCGCGCGCGACATTACTGAAAACAAGAAAATCCAGGCGGAGCTCAACCAGGAAATCGAAGAGCGCCAGCGCATCTTCGAGACGTCGCAGGATCTGATCCTGGTCACGGACACCAAGGGAACGTTCGTCCAGGTCAGTCCGAGTTCGGTGGCCATCCTGGGATATCGGCCGGAGGAGATGACCGGCCTCAGCGCGGTCGATTTCATTCATGCCGACGATCTCGAAAGTACGCGTCAGGAAATGCGCGCAGCCAGGCGCGGACATCTGATGCGCAATTTCGAAACCCGCTACGTCCACAGGGATGGGCATGCGGTGAACCTGAGCTGGATGGGCGCCTGGTCCGAGCCGGTTCGCCGTCATTTCTTCGTCGGCCGCGACCTCACCGAAAAACAAGCCGCCGAATCCCAGCTCCGCCACGTGCAAAAAATGGACGCCGTCGGCCAACTGACCGGGGGTGTCGCCCACGACTTCAACAATATTCTGACTGTCATTACGGGCACGATCGGCATTCTGGCCGACGCCGTGGCCGAGGACCCCCAGCTTTCCGCGATCACCAAAATGATCGACGATGCCGCCGAGCGGGGCGCAAGCCTGACCAAACATTTGCTTGCTTTCGCCCGCAGACAACCGCTGCAGCCGCGCGAGATCGACGTCAAAACGCTGGTGCTGGAAACCATCAAGTTGTTGCGGCCGACCCTTGGCGAGCAAATCCAGATCAATCCGCAGCTGGCGGAGGATGCCTGGCCTGCTTTGGTCGATCCCAACCAGCTCACGACAGCGATCCTGAATTTGTCGCTGAATGCCCGCGACGCCATGCCGTTCGGCGGCAAGCTCGTCGTCGAGACCGCCAATGCCTATCTCGACGAGGGCTACGCCGCGATGAACGGGGACGTGACCATCGGCAACTATGTCATGGTCGCCGTGAGCGATACCGGCACGGGAATTTTGCCGGAGAATCTGGAGCGGGTGTTCGATCCCTTCTTCACCACCAAGGAAGTCGGCAAGGGTACGGGCCTCGGCTTGAGCATGGTATTCGGCTTCGTCAAGCAGTCGAACGGCCATATCAAGATTTACAGCGAGGTCGGCCACGGAACCACGGTGAAGATCTATCTGCCCCGCGCGACCGGGCTGTCGGACACGTCAGTGGAATCGGTAGCCTCCACCAGCGTCAAGGGCGGCCATGAGACCATCCTGGTGGTCGAGGACGACGCGCTCGTGCGCCGCTATGTCATCACCCAGATCAACAGCCTCGGCTACAAGACGCTTGAGGCGAGCCGGGCGTCGGAAGCCCTGGACATCATCGACGGCGCCAATCCGGTCGACCTTTTGTTTACCGACGTCATCATGCCCGGATCGATGAACGGCCGCCAACTCGTCGACGAGGCACTGGTGCGGCGTCCCGGATTGAAGACGCTGTTCACGTCGGGCTATACCGAGAACGCCATCGTTCATCACGGACGGCTGGATACCGGCGTGCTGCTGCTCACCAAGCCGTACCGGAAATCTGAACTGGCGCGCATGATCAGGCTGGCGCTCGATAATTGACAGGATGCGATGAATAACCTCCTCACCGACATTACGGGCGTTCGCGTCGGCCACGCCGGCGACGCGGCGCTGGCTTCCGGCGTCACCGCTGTCATCTTCGACCAGCCGGTGGTCGCGGCGATGGATGTGCGCGGCGGGGGTCCCGGCACGCGCGAAGGCGCGCTGCTCGATGTCGCCAACACCGTCGAGAAGATCGACGCGATCGCGCTGTCAGGCGGTTCGGCATTTGGGCTCGAGGCCGGCGGCGGCGTGCAGGCCTGGCTCGCCGAACAGGGCCGTGGCCTCAACGTTCGCGGCGCCGTGATCCCGATCGTGCCCGGTGCGATCTGCTTCGACCTGCTCAATGGCGGCGACAAGAACTGGGGCCGCTTTGCACCCTACCGCGATCTCGGCTTCGAGGCGGCGGCGGCGGCCGCGACCGACTTTGCACTGGGAAGCGTCGGTGCGGGTCTGGGCGCGTTGACGGCTAACTTGAAGGGCGGCCTCGGTTCGGCCTCTGCCCAGACCAGGGATGGCACAAAAGTCGCGGCGCTTGCCGTCGTCAATGCGCTCGGCACCGTCACGGTCGGCGACGGACCGTGGTTCTGGGCCGCGCCCTTCGAGATGTCAGGCGAATATGGCGGGCGCGGTTTGCCGGCGTCGTTTACGCCGGACATGCTGAAGATGCGCATCAAGGGCGGGCCTGCGGCGACCGCGGTCGAGAACACGACCTTGGCCGTCGTCGTCACCGATGCCGCGCTCACCAAGACCCAGGCCAAGCGGCTTGCCGTGATGGCGCAGACCGGGTTTGCGCGCGCGATCTACCCGGTGCACGCCCCGATGGATGGCGACGTGGTGTTCGCGGCATCGACCGGCGAACGGCCGATCGATCTGCTGGTCGGCATCACCGAGCTCGGCATGGTCGCGGCCAATGTCGTGGCGCGCGCGATTGCCCGCGGTGTTCATGCGGCAACCGCTTTGCCGCTGCCCGGCGCGCTGCCGGCCTGGCAGGATCGCTTCGGATAGCCAGCCGAAAACGAATGCCGCGTCAGGCGCTGACGGAGAACGGACTGAATGCGAGCGGGATCGCCGCCGACTGTGTCAGTTGATTGATCGCACTGTAGGCCGATGAGGCCGTGCCGGATGCCGAAGCTGACGACGAATCCGAGCTCGATGAATCCGAGGTCGAACTGCTGGAATCGGCACCGGCGACATTGCCCGACGACAGGCTCTGCGCGTCGAAAAGCGCGTTGAGGTTATCGGACGAAATCTGGGCACTGCTGAATCCGGAAACGGTCGACTGGGCCGATGACGCGGCGGAACTGTCTCCGGCATCGGAAAAGGATCCAAAAAAGTCGGTCGACTGTGACGACGACCCTGGCTGGGGCGAAGTCAGCGACTGGATGGCGTCGAGTGCGGCCGAGGCGGCGCCAATGGCAGGCAGCATGGCAGAGCTCCGAATAGGCAAGCTTTGAAAGTAACCTTGATACTGGTGAGCAAGCGCCGTGCCATGGCAAAAAAGCCAGTGATATGATGGCCTTCGCGATTCCGGAACATCTCCGCCGATCGGCAATTGGTGCCGCGTCCGGCAGATTTTTCTCACTTCCGAGCGTCTACATTGCCCGCAGGTCGCCAGTACAGTGGATTTGACATTCGCTCAGAGTTGATGCGAATCCGTATAGCGAATGTCAAATCCAAAACTGTACTGCAAGACGACATTTGCTAGTGTTCTTTCGATTTTGACATTCGTAAAGGCACTCGCGGCAAAACGGTGCGAACGTCAGAATCGGAACACTAGTGCATGTTAGGCCGAAAAAGCGCGTTTTGGCGCATGCGAAACAGCTTTCGAAAGACAGCGCAGATGTCCGCTTCCTTCGTCCCCCGTCCCCTCGTGATTGCGCCGTCGATCCTGGCGTCGGACTTCTCCAGGCTCGGCGAAGAGGTGCGCGCTGTCGACGCCGCCGGCGCCGACTGGATTCATCTCGACGTGATGGACGGGCATTTCGTGCCCAACATTTCCTACGGGCCCGACGTCATCAAGGCGATGCGTCCGCACAGCAAGAAAGTTTTCGACGCCCACTTGATGATTTCGCCGTGCGATCCGTATCTCGAAGCCTTTGCCAGGGCGGGATGCGACCACATCACCGTTCATGCCGAGGCAGGTCCGCATCTGCATCGCTCGTTGCAGGCGATCCGCGCGCTCGGCAAGAAGGCGGGCGTCTCGCTCAATCCGGCGACGCCGCTTTCCGCGATCGAATATGTACTTGATAACATCGACCTCGTGCTGGTGATGTCAGTCAATCCCGGCTTTGGCGGGCAGGCTTTCATTCCCTCGACGCTAGCCAAGGTCCGCGACCTGCGCGCAATGACGGCGGGCCGGCCGATCGACATCGAAGTCGATGGCGGCGTCGCTGCTGACAATTCAGGCGAGCTCGCCGCTGCCGGCGCCAACGCCTTTGTGGCGGGCTCGGCGGTATTCAAGGGCGGCACGATGGAGGCCTATAAGGCCAACATTTCGGCGATCCGAAACGCCGCGGCGATCGCGCGGGGCGAAGCGATTTAAATCGCCGGCATCGATCGGTCGTCTGGCGGCGGCTCGCGTCCATCCGACGACGCGGCCTGCCGCGGCGGGCGCACCACGGTGACGGTACAGGAAGCCTCAGTTGCGACCTTGGCGGAAGTCCTGCCGAGCAGCGAGCGCGGAAACGAATTCTGCCCCGCGCCGATCACGATGTGATCGACGTGATTGGCTTCCGCGAATTCCAGGATCGCGCCGGCGGGGTCTACCGCTTCCAGCACATGCGCGGTCAGCCGGCTCTCGTCGAGTTTGAGCGGCGAGGCCCAATGCTTCAGCGTAACCAGCCGGCCGACATGCTTGTTGTTGCCTTCCTCGTCCAGCGTGCGATCGATGGTGACGCGGCCGAGCTTGAGGACGTTCAGGCAGGCGAGCCGTGCCGACGGCAAGGTCTTGAGGATACGCCCGACGGTGACGCGCAGCGCGTCGTTCAGCTCGCTTGAGCCCTCCGCCACGTCGATGGCGACCGCGACGATCGGACTTGACGCAAGCTGGGCGGCAACTGCGGAGTTGCCCCGCGGCTGAGTAGGATTGCCGTTGAAGCGGCGACGCCAGACGGTCGAGAGCGGATCGCGCTTGAGCCGCTCGGCGCGTGCCGTCAGCTTGATCTGGTCGGGATGCGCCAGTTCGAACGCCAGTTGCGACGCGGTCGGATAGCGCCACACCGGATCGATCTCGAGGCAGCGCAGCACGATTTCCTGCAACCAGGGCGGATAGTCCTGTTTCAATTGACGCGGCGGATAGGGATCGCGCCACAGCCGCCGCCGCATCCCGGCCATCGTTTCGCTTTCGCCAAAGGGCCGCACGCCGGTCGTGAAAAAATACAACAGCACGCCAAGCGAAAACAGATCGCTGCGCGGGTCGTCGCGGACGCCGAGCAGCCGCTCCGGCGCCATATAGGGCGCGGTGCCGTAGGGCACGCGAAATTCTTCCTGCAACAAATCCGGCAACTGGTTGTGATGCGACAGGCCGAAGTCGATCAGTACCGCATCGCCCGAGGGACGAAACAGGATGCTGGAGGGCTTGATATCGTGATGGATGACGTTCTGCCGGTGCAGGTCGGAGAGCGCGGTCGCGATTTTGAAGGCGATGTCGCGCGCCTCCTGATAGGGCAGCGGCAGATCGCCGAGACGGCTGTATAATGTCGTGCCCGGAATACGTTCGATCACGACATAGGCCTGGTGCGCGAAGTCGCCGGTCGCGTAACAATGCGGCACGTGAATTCCCTTCAGTTTCGGCAGGATCATCTGCTCCATTTCGAAACTGACGATGGCGGCGGGATCTTCGCCTTCCGAAACCCTCGGAATCTTCATCAAAGCGGGCGCAGCAATATCCGCCCGGCTGACGCTCCACAGCGTCGCCATGCCGCCACGGTGAACGCATTCACCAAGCGTAAAACCGTCGAGTTTGGCGCCGGGCTGAACCACGAATTTCGCCATCGCTCTATCTCCCGACAAAGAGGCGATCGGCCAGCGATGGCGGCAAGCCGTTGTCGCGAATGCGCGCGGCCGCCGCATCGACGTCGTAGGGAACGCGGCAGTAGGTGATTTCGCGGGAGACTGTGTCGAACATCGCAAAACATGCCGCCGCCTCACCGTCGCGCGGCTGGCCGACCGAGCCGAGGACGGCGAGCCAGCGCCGGCCCGACAGCAACTGCACTTTAACGCCGGAAATCGGAATGAAGCTTGTCATCTTCCCGGTGACCGACATCGAATAAAGCGCCGGCCGATGGATATGGCCACAAAAGGTGATCTGCGCATCGGTTGCGATCAGGCTTCGCCCGGCATCCGCGGGTGATCGGACATAGCGCCACTTGGCGGGCTGGCTGGCATCGGAATGCACGTAGAGGCGGTCGTCTTCCTGCCGCGTCAACGGCAATTCCGAGAGGAACTTTCGCTCTGGCGCGCTCAAACGGCCGCGCGTCCATTCGATCGCGGCCTGGGCTTCGGCATTCATGCTTTCCGCCGACGAGCTAACCGCCGTGTCGTGGTTGCCGCGCACCGCGAGCGCTCCCTGCTCCACGAGCCCCATGACTGTCTCGACGGTCCATTCGGGATCGGCGCCATAGCCGACATAGTCGCCGAGGCAAATGAAGCGCTCGGCGCCGTCGGCGCGCGCGGCATCAAGACATGCCGCGAAGGCCTGCCGGTTGGCATGAATGTCCGCAAAGAGTGCCAGCCGCACGCACCGCCTCACAGTGTGGCGACACTGACGTTCCTTTCAGTGTTGCCGCGAGTTCATCGAAGGAACGTCAGAGTCAAAGCCACACTGGAACCATATATTTGCTGGTGTCCCTTTGGTTCTGACATTCGTAAATGAAGCCGCCGCGAAATGATACGAATGTCAGAACCGGGACACCAGCCGATCCTGCCGACCGGCGCCAAATCCGCCTTGATCGATATCAAACTACAGGGGATGGGCGGCCTCGCAAATCGGGCCATATCAGAAGAAAAGCTCGGAACAAGTCCCTAGCGACGGCAGGACTCAACGCCCCGCAAGAGCAGCGCAATCAGCACATCGATCCGCGCCGGCAATTGCGGATCCTTCCACTCATCGGAATGGGCGGGATGGTGGAAGCGGGTGGCGGCGTCAAAAATCGCTTTTGCGGTGGCTTTGGTATCGGCAATCTCGAAGGTGCCCTGCTTGACGCCATCGGCCAGGATCAACTCCAGCTGATCGGTCAGGCAGGCCTTGTGCCCATTGACCGATTTGCAGGCTTCCCGCGCCAGCGTGAGGTAGGTCGCAAACATTTCCGGGTCTTCCAGAAACCGTTTTTGCTTCGCCGCAAACAAGCCGCGCAGCCAGCGATCGAGCTTGGCAGGCGCCGGCTCTGAACCTCCGGCGATATTGGCAAGCGGCGTACTCACGCGTTCCAGCCAGCGTTTCGCTACCGCCTCGCGCAAGGACGCCTTGCTCGGGAAATGGCGGTAGACGCTGCCGTGGCTGACATCGAGCGCTCGCGCGACGTCGACGACGGTGGCCTTGGCCAGGCCATAGCGGCGCAGAACGTCCTCAGTGACTTCCAGAATGCGTTCGGGGGTCAAAACCACATTCTCGTTCATCTGCGCACTCCTGCTTGCGTCAGCCTCGCCTATATAGGGCTGGCCATCCTTTGCGGTTAGCGGGCGAGCCTCTCGGCTTGTTCGGCCAGATGCTGGGCAATCCGCCGATTGAGCCAGCGCTGGATTTGGGTGGTCAAATGCAAAATTTCGTAGGTCATAGTGAAGTCCTCTTTCGAACCCTGCTGCCGCCGGTGCGGCCTTCACAGGGACGCCTCAAGCTGTAGCGTCAAAGCCAATATAGGGCATCTCGATGACAGATTTCAATATCTGTCAGTCAATATTTTGTGATTTTGGGTGTCCACAAGGTCTTCAAGCCGTCTACGGACGGCGGTTTGTAACCCCTCGCCCGCTCTGCTAAAGCGCCCCTAACCTCTTAAAAAGCCCCGAGTCGCCAATGATATCCCGCTATACCCGCCCGGAAATGGCTGCGATCTGGGAGGCCCAGACCCGCTTCAAGATCTGGTTCGAGATCGAGGCGCATGCGGCTGACGCGCTGGCGGAATTGGGCGTCGTCCCGAAACAGGCCGCCAAGGCGGTTTGGACCAAGGCGCGAGACGTCATCTTCGATCTGGCCCGGATCGACGAGATCGAGCGGGAAACCAAGCACGACGTCATCGCCTTCCTCACCCATCTGGCCGAGATCGTCGGCCCCGAGGCGCGCTTCGTCCATCAGGGCATGACGTCCTCGGACGTGCTCGATACCTGCCTCAACGTGCAGCTTGTGCGCGCGGCTGACCTGTTGGTCGCCGACGTCGACAAGGTTCTGGCCGCGCTGAAGAAGCGCGCTTTCGAACACAAGATGACGCCGACCATCGGCCGCTCACACGGCATCCACGCCGAGCCGGTGACCTTCGGGCTGAAACTCGCCTACGCCTATGCCGAATTTTCCCGCGCCCGCGAACGGCTGATCGCGGCCCGCCATGAGGTCGCGACCTGCGCCATCTCGGGCGCGGTCGGCACCTTCGCCCAGATCGATCCGCGTGTGGAGGAGCACGTTGCGAAGGCGATGGGTTTGCGGCCCGAGCCGATCTCGACGCAAGTCATCCCACGCGACCGCCACGCGATGTATTTTGCGACGCTTGGCGTGGTCGCTTCCTCCGTCGAACGTCTCGCCACCGAAATCCGCCATCTGCAACGCACCGAAGTGCTGGAGGCCGAGGAGTTCTTCTCCGAAGGCCAGAAGGGTTCTTCGTCGATGCCGCACAAGCGCAACCCGGTGCTGTCGGAAAATCTCTCCGGCCTGTCGCGGATGGTGCGCGCCTATGTGACGCCGGCGCTGGAGAATGTCGTGCTCTGGCATGAGCGCGACATCTCGCACTCTTCCGCCGAACGGATGATCGGGCCGGATGCGACGGTCACGCTGGACTTCGCGCTCAATCGCCTCGCCGGCCTCGTCGAGAAGCTTCTGATCTATCCCGAAAACATGCAGAAGAATCTCGACCGCCTCGGCGGCCTCGTTCATTCACAGCGGCTTCTGATCGCGCTGACACAAAAGGGTGCGAGCAGAGAGGACGCCTACAAGCTCGTGCAGCGCAACGCGATGCCGGTATGGCGCGGCGAAGGTGACTTCCAGTCGCTCCTGAAGAAGGACGCCGACGTCAGGAAATACCTGACGGATGCCGAGATCGAGGAGCAGTTCGACCTCGGCTATCACCTCAAGCACGTCGACACGATCTTCAAGCGCGTGTTCGGCGGGGCCTAAGGCGTATTCAGGCTGATCCGCCGCATCGCGATCGCGGCCGCGCCGTGGTTGTTGTCGTAGAAGACGTGGAACAGCCACGGTGCGAAGACCGAGGCGTCGTTGACGTAGATGAACACCTCGCCGTCGCTGCGCGCGGCAAATTGTGCCGTCCACTGTCCGGGATGGCCGGCGTCCGTAAAGGCCGGAACGTGTTCCTCAAAGCCGGTGCCACCGACACGGATGATCGGCTTGAACCAGTTCGACCAGATCAGACGCCTGAACGGGATGCCGGGCAGTTGCAGCACGCTGCCGTACCCAAAGCCTCCAGGACCAGCATGGATATTGTCGCCGTCCATCCACTCGCTATTGACGGTGAGCGTGATCTCGTAGGTCTCGTCCTGTGCGACCTTCAAGCCGGTCGGATGACAGAGTTCGCTGGTCTTGAACACCGCGTCGTACCCGACCGATGGCCGGCCGGTGACGACAGTATCGGTGACATCAACCGCATGGCCGGTCGGCTTGCAGAACAGGCCGAGCGTATTGGCGGTGCCGAAAGCCAGCCACCAGAACAGCCACCACATGATGGCCGTCGGCAGAATCCAATGCGTCAGCAGATAGAAGAAGGCCTGGTAGATGCCGAACCGGCGCAGCTTGTAAACGCTGGCCCGCCAGCCCGAGAGCGCCAGGTGGGTGTTTGGCGCGTGCCACGCCACCCGTGAGACATCGCTGATCGTCTCCTGAAGATTCTTGCCGAACACCATCAGCACGCCGACGGCGGTCGCGCCGATCAGCACGAAGCCCGGCGCGTTGCGAAACGCCACGAACCACGGCGTCAGGAATGACGGCAGGAACGACGCGGCGGCATTGACCAGCGGATTGACGAAGCCGCCGACGGCGTCGCGGCCGAAGCCGGGCCAGTAAATGACGAAGAAAGGAATGAAGGCCACGAATGCGGCCGCATAGGCCGTGAGGAAATAGACGATCCGGCGCAGCCAGATCCAGTTCCAGACGTCGTTCTGGACGGTCGAGCGCGCTTGCGGATCGGCGGGATGCGGCCCGTTGTTGATCGCACCGGCTGGGTCGGTGAATTGATAGGCGGTGCGGGCCGGTAAAACCACCGGCGCGTAGCGGTCCGTTCCTTCCGTCATGCGTTCAAAGACCGCAGTGTGAATGACCGGCGATGGCGGCAAAGGCACGTTCTGCGACACATCAGGATGCAAGTCGGCGCGAATTTCCGTTTGGGGATCGGGCAGCCGCCATAACAGCCGCCACATGCAGCCGGCATCATCGCGGATCGAGAGCTTGTAAGGCGGCTCGCGGTAAATGTCGCGCAAGTTGCGCGGCTTGTAGCGATAGAAGCTCGCAAGCCCTTTTCGGGAATCGTTGAGCTTGTCGGTGAAATCGATCTGGGGGTTTATCAGCAGGCGGCGCTGCACATTGAAATATTTCAGGCCGTACGCCGCCGCACGGTCCATCATCCAGTCGAGCGCGACGAACGACAGACCGTTCTCCGGATAGCCGCCACCGACGTCGGCATGCACGCCGGTGAACCAGACCTGGCTGATGCGCTCGCGGTCGATCGGAGACAATTGGGTCCGCGCCTGCGGGAGGGGTTCGGCGGCCTGGGCGGCCGTGCTGCGCGGGTCGTAATCAATATCGAACAGCCAGTCCGGCTTGGTCCGCCCCTGAACCGATGCCTTCGCGCGCACATAGCGCTCGTCCCAGATCACCGGGCTGAACGCGTCGCGCTCATCCTCCAGCGACAGCGCGTGACAGGCGCGCAAAACCTTGGCGCTCATGAAGCGATCCGGCATCGACAGCGGCCAGACCCAATAGTCGATCGCGCGGGTCATTTCCTGAATCGGACCGCCATAGGCGGCGACCGTGTCCCATACGCCGAGGAAATGGATGCCCTCGGCCTCGATCATGGTCGCGTTCACCGTCTGGCGGCGAAGCCGCCGCCAGACGCGGATCACCGCATCGCGAATGCCGCGCAGGTCGATGCCGACGTAGCGGAGATAGCGGAGGATGCCGCCATCGAAACGGCGCCGGTAGGCGCGATAGGCATCGGCCGCGAAACGGGCGAGATCGGCTTCGCTATCCCGGTACTGGACAAGGCCCTGGGACGCGATCAGGCCGGCGACAATGCGGATGGTGAAGGCGCCACGGCTGAACCCGAAGCCATAGATGCGGTCACCGGGCTCGTAGTTGCGGCAGCAGAAGCTGTAAATCGCAATGACGTTGCGCTTCAGGCCAAAGCCGAAAACGCCGCCGAGGATCGCAAACAGCTTGAACGAGGACGTGCCGACGCCGTCATCGTAGAACGCGATCTGCTCTTGCGGATTTCGCAGGTCGAGGATCTGGAACAGCCGCCAGACATTGGTCTTGAAGGGAGAAGCCGAACTGTTGCCGGTGCCGTCCGACAGCAAAACAATATTTTTCGACATGGGGCCCCCGCATCCGAACGCCCGCAAAGCATACATGCTTATCCGCCATTGCATGTGAAGCATGCCACAATCAGAGCGAGATCGCGGGCGGCGAGCGGACCGGGTGTGAGGGGTTGTCGAGAAGCCTCAGCCCGGCTGGCCGTCCACCATCCGTGCGGCCACGCGGTCGCGCCTGATGAAGTGATGCCAGCCAGCCGCAGCCAGATGAAAGACGATCAACGCCAGCAGCACATAGGCTGCGTAAATGTGCCGGTCCTCGAAGGCATCGGCCGTCGCCTTGTCGGGCGAGGTGAACTGCGGCACGTGGAACAGACCGAAAAAGCTGCCATAGTCACCCTGCGGTCGCGCTCCCGAATGAGCCCAACCGAGCATGATCACGACGAACGTGGCGAGGTAAAGCGCGCCGTGGCTGATACCGGCTGCGACCCGCTGCAACGGCGGCGTACCCGCTGGCAACGCCGGCACTGGATTGATCCAGCGCCAGACGATCCTCAGCGCCATCAGCACCAGGAGCGTGTAGCCAATATCGGCGTGGATAGACCGGTAGAAGAAACGATCCGGCCGTGCCGGAATGTGATTTATCCACCATCCAAACGCCAGCATCCCGATGATGGTGAGGCCGATAATCCAATGAAACGCCCGTGCGGCGCTGCCCCAGCTCGAAGTCGTATTCCGTATCATTCGCTATCCCGCGGTTTTGAATTCGTGTTGCTTACATCAAAATGCCCGGTTGGTGACGCCTCAATGAAAGGCGCATTCTTAGAACCGTTTCAAAGCAAAAGTTATTCCCAACTGGCCCCCCGGCTCGTCAATCGCGAGTAGCTTGCAAAAGCAACTGAAAGGTAACGCCGGATCGGCTACGATGGCTTTTGTGAACCGAACCCCAACGATCCTTGTCTTCGATTCCGGCCTTGGCGGCCTCACGGTGTTGCGCGAGATCGTGCGAGCGCGGCACGATGCACATTATCTATACGTCGCTGATGACGCTTTCTTTCCCTACGGCCACCACAGCGAGCAAGAGATCGTCGATCGCGTGGTGCCGCTGATCGGCGAATTGATGACGGCGCATCATCCCGATCTCGTGGTGATCGCCTGCAACACCGCCTCTACGCTGGTGATGCCGCATCTGCGCGAGCGCTATTTGGTGCCCTTCGTCGGCACCGTGCCGGCGATCAAGCCGGCCTGTGCCGCTTCAAAAACCAAGCGCATCTCGGTGCTCGGCACCAAGGGCACGGTTCAGCGCGAATACACGTTCGGCCTGATCCGCGATTTCGCTGGAGGCTGCGAGGTGACGCTGGTCGGCTCGGCGGAATTGGCAGCACTCGCCGAGACGGCGCTCAGCGGCGGCGTGGTCAGCGATGACGCGATCCTGGCCGAACTAAAACCCTGCTTTGTCGGCGGTGACGAGGATGCCTTGCGGCGTACCGACACGATTGTGCTGGCCTGCACGCATTATCCGCTGTTGCTGGACCGGCTGAATCGCCTTGCGCCCTGGCCGGTCGACTGGATCGACCCGGCGCCCGCGATCGCCCGGCGGGTGACAAGTCTGCTGCCCGAGCCGCGTGGCAAGGCGGACGAGGCCGGAGCCCACATGATTTTCACCTCGGGACGGCCACACCGGCTGAGCGAGGCGCTGGTGCCGTTTTTCGGCGGCCGCGTGCCGGCTTAAGGTTACATTTCCATATATTTTTCATATGTTTATGTCGGCTTCATCTGGCGCTCCATAAAGTCGCGTGCGAGAAAAGCCAGGGCGATCTCATCGAAGGACACTGAGCAGAGCGATGCGCGGAACGAAGCGAAAAATCTCACTGCCGCGCCGTTTCATTGTCGACCTGATGCATGCGTCGATGCGCGTGCCGGTCATTTCGTTCTCGCGCTCGCTCGATATCGGCCCCTTCATGGCGGCGCGCGCAAAAGCCAAATCCCCGCCCGGCTGGGCGGCGGCATTCGTCAAGGCGTTTGCGATCGTGGCCAAAGATGAACCGGTGCTGCGAACGCTCTACGTCAAGCTGCCGTGGCCGCATTTCTTCGAACTGCCGCGCAGCATTGCGATGGTTGCGGTGGCGCGGGTCGAAGACGGCGAGGACTGCATCCTGCCAGAGAAGGTCCCCGCCCCCGAGGAGCAGTCGCTAGCCGAGATCGACGCGCAAATCCGACGCGCCAAGACCGCGCCGATCGAAGATATCCCGGCGTTCCGCAAAATCCTGATGGCGAGCCGCCTGCCGCTGCCGCTGCGCCGCTTCAGCTGGTGGCTGGGCCTCAATGTCGGGCGGATGTCCGCCAACAATTTCGGAAGCTTTGGGGTGACCTCGGTCGCAGCCTACGGGCCCGGCGCGCTTCTTGCGATCAGCCCGAGCCCGTTCCTGGTCAGCTATGGCGTGGCCGGGCCGGACAACCGGATTGACGTCATCCTGCGCTGGGATCACCGGATTACGGACGCCGTGGTCATCGCCCGGACGATGGCCCGGCTGGAACAGGTGCTAAATACCGAGATTTCCGCCGAAATACTGTCGCTGGCCCCCTGAAAGCGTCCTGGCCCCGGCCACCCCATTCGCATTGACAGGTGAGCCGTTTCTGCCTAGAAACCGCCCTGCTCGCGGGCCGTTTTCGGCCCGCGATGCGTTTCGCGACCCGTGGTCCATCCTCAAGCTTGGGGCTTGGACCTGTCGGCACCGGGAAATCCCGGCGCACAGGAGGGCGCGTTTCCTCAAACCCAACCGTTACTTGAAGAGGACGCGATGACAAAGCGCAGTGAGGCGAAATACAAGATCGATCGCCGTATGGGCCAGAATATCTGGGGCCGCCCGAAGAGCCCTGTGAACCGCCGTGAATATGGCCCCGGCCAGCATGGCCAGCGCCGCAAAGGCAAGCTTTCCGACTTCGGCGTGCAGCTCCGCGCCAAGCAGAAGCTGAAGGGTTATTACGCCAATATCAGCGAGCGCCAGTTCCACGGCATCTATGTCGAGGCCGGCCGGATGAAGGGCGATACCGGCGAGAACCTGATCGGCCTGTTGGAGCGCCGTCTGGATACCGTGGTGTTCCGCGCCAAGTTCGTTGCCACGATGTTTGCCGCCCGCCAGTTCATCAATCACGGCCACGTCAAGGTGAACGGCCGCAAGGTCAACATCTCAAGCTACAAGCTGAAGGTCGGCGACCTCGTCGAGGTCAAGGAATCTTCCAAGCAACTGACGCATGTCCTTGAAGCGAGCCAGCTTCCCGAGCGCGACACGCCCGATTTCCTCGAAGTCGACCACGGCAAGATGACGGCGAAGTTCATTCGCGTCCCTGCGCTGTCGGATGTGCCGTTCGCGGTGCAGATGGAGCCGCATCTGATCGTCGAATTCTATTCGCGCTGATGTGATTTAGCGTCGATCGCAATCAAAGGCCCCGGTTTTGCCGGGGCCTTTTTGTTTCGGTAAGATCGCCAGACGTTTCAATTTCGAAATGACAGCATCGTCCGAAGGGCTAGTGTGGCGGTTCCGAAGTCCGCATCATTTCCGCCGCGAGTTCGTCATGCGGACTTCTGAACCAAGGCCACACTAGAACAATGAGTTTGCTAGTGTCCTTTCGATTCCGAAGTTCGTAAACGTGGGGCCGCACTATGATACGAACTTCGGAATCGGGACACTAGCCCGGAAGACCACTCCGAGAGACATCGTCCAATGACCTACTACACCCCTGCCCGCCGCGATCCCAAGGCGCCTCCGGTCCGCATCAACCTGTTGTCGGACACGCAAACCCGCCCGACGCCGGAGATGCGCGAGGCGATGGCGCGCGCCGAAGTCGGCGACGAGCAGGTCGGCGACGATCCGTCCGTCAATCTGCTATGCGACCGCGTCGCCGATCTCATGGGAAAAGAAGCCGCGGTATTCCTGCCGTCGGGCACCATGTGCAACGTCACGGCAACCCTTGTGTATTGCCGGCCGGGCGATGAAATCCTGGCCCACGGCTCCGCCCACATCATCGCGCGCGAAGGCGGCACCCATGCAGCACTTGGCGGATTCCAGATCACGCCACTCACCGGCCCCGATGGGAAATTCACGCCCGACACCTTCCGCGCCGCGCTTCACCCGCGCACGCGCTACCAGCCGCCGCAGACGCTGGTGAGCGCCGAACAAACCGCCAATATCGGCGGCGGCACCATCTGGAAGAAGGCCGATCTCGACGAGGTCGTCAAAATCGCCAAGTCGGAGGCCAAGGCCGGCCCGCTCGCCACCCATATGGACGGCGCGCGGCTATTGAATGCGACCGTCGCCACCGGCATCAGCGCCCGCGACATGACGACGGGGTGGGATTCGGCCTGGATCGATTTTTCCAAAGGCCTGGGCGCGCCCATTGGCGCGGTGCTAGCCGGCACGCGTGATTTCATCGATGAGGTCTGGCGCTGGAAACAACGCCTCGGCGGCTCGATGCGGCAAGCGGGCATCTGCGCTGCCGCCTGCACTTACGCGCTCGATCACCATGTCGACCGCTTGGCAGAGGATCACGCCAATGCCCGCGCGCTGGCGCGGGGGTTATCGCAGATTCAAGGCATCGAGATGCAGGAGCCCGAGACCAACCTCGTGTTCTTCCGCCCGGACGGTGCCGGCATCAGCGCCACCGACATGGTTGCCGCGTTGAACAAGCGCGGCGTGCAGATCGCCGTGATGGACGGCCGCATCCGCGCCTGCACCCATCTCGACGTTACATCAGCCATGATCGAGGAAATGCTGGGCCACGTCCGCGAGATCGCGCGAAAGGCGTGAGCGGGCCCTTCTCAGCGATCGGCTCTGTCCGTCGCAAGCCGCAAGGCCGCGAGCAATGATGTGAAGAACATCGTGAACAGCATGGTGACCATGGTGGTCGCCCTGAGATCGCCGACGCGCCAGAGCTGGCCCGCCGCATCCACGACCTCGCCGCTTTGGCCCATCAGCCACGGCGTCAGATGGGTCAGGCCCGAGCTCAAGTAGAGCGCGATTGCGATCAGCCGCAGCGCCCGCCCCCGCGCGACTGAAGGCACAGCCAGGTTCGGCCGGCGGCCGAGATAGATCGCAAAGGCTTGATAGAACAGCCACGAGGTCAACAGCCAGCCGGCATAGTTCGACAGCGGCACGCCGAAATGGGCGCCGCCGTCATGCCAGATCCAGGCCTTGGCGATCGTGGCCTCCGCCGGCTCCATCACCACGTCCCACTGCGTCATCACGAAGGCGGCTACGAGCGGCAATGCAAAGCGTTCGAATTTTCGGCTCGGGCGCGCTCCCGCCCCCAGCATAGCCGCGGCGACATGCCAGGAGAAATATCCCATGCCGAACCACAGCGGCCCAACAATGATCGGGATGACGCCGACATGAGGCAGGTTTGCGCCGACGTCGAAATGATAATGGCCGAACGGAAACCCGGTCGTGGCGCCGATATTTTCCATGGCAAAGGTGATGACGACGCAGATCGCAAACAGCGCCAGCGCATCCTTCCAGCCGTAAAATAAAGCCGCGTGAATAAAGGCGGCGAGGATGCCGATCGCGGCCAGCGCCTGCGCCAGCGGGTTCGGATTCCAGGCAAAACCAATCACCAGCGCCAGATAGACGGCGAGGACGATCCAGCATGCTTGTTCAAGCGGCCGGAAGGAAGAACCAGCCGCGACCTTGGCCGTTTCCTGGATCGACATCGCCGTATCCAACCCTATTTCTGCAACGCCTGATAGATCAGCGTCTTCAATTCGGTCTGAATACGTTGACGCTGTGACGGCGACTGCATCATGCAGATCGCAAACAGGTCGTCGTTGGGGTCGACGAAGAAGAAGGTGCCGCCGACGCCGTCCCAGCGATATTCGCCGGTCGGCAGCAGCGGGGTTGCCGCCGTCCGCACCGCAAAGCCGAGGCCAAAGCCGCTGTCGCCGCCCGGAAAGTAATACTGGTCGCGGGCGATCCTGGCCTCCGGCGGCATATGGTCCGACGCCATCAGCCTGACCGTCTCGGGCTTGAGGTACTGCCGGCCGTCGAGCGATCCGCCATTGAGCAACATTTGCGCGAAGCGCGCATAGTCGGTCATGGTGCCGACCATGCCCGCTCCGCCGGATTCCCAGCGCCGCCGCAGGACCGGATCACCAAGACCGGCGATCGAGCCCTTAAAGCGATCGCCGGGCAATGGCTCGACGACACGTGCGCGCTGGGAGTCATCAACGTGAAAAGCGGTATCGCGCATGCCGAGCGGCCCAAGCAGACGCTCCTCTTCGAATTCAAACAGCGACTTTCCGGAAACGACCTCGATGACGCGGCCGAGAATATCGGTCGAATGGCCGTAATCCCACAAGGTGCCCGGCTGTTCGGCGAGCGGCAATTTCGCGAGCCGTTCGGCGAACTGCGCGTTGTCAAAATCGCCCTCAAACAGGCCGCTACTCGCATAGAGCTTGCGAACCGGGCTGTCGCCGTAAAACCCGTACGTGATGCCCGAGGTCTGACGGAGCAGGTCGAGAATTCTGATCGAACGGACGAGCGGTTCGGTGGCAAGCGTTGCGCTACCATTTTCGTCGTGTTTCTCGACGGCGACGCGCACGTCGGCAAAGGCCGGAATGAATTTCGACAGCGGATCGTCCAGCGATATCTTGCCGTCGTCCACCAGCATCATGGCGGCGACGGAGGTGATCGGCTTTGACATCGAATAGAGCCGGAAAATCGCGTCCGGCGTCATCGGACGCCGGCTGTCGACATCCAATACCCCGAAATTTTCGAGCAGCACCGGCTGACCGTGCTGCTGGATCAGAAGTACCGCGCCGGGAATCTTGCCGGCTGCGACCTCGTTGCGCAGGTAGTCACGGACATGCGCAAGCCCTTCCGCCGAAAAGCCGGAGGATACGGGACGCGACACCGGGCGCGGCGATTCCGCGACAGCCATATTGGCTGGCGATCGCTGCCCAGAACAGCGCGAGCGCCGCCGCGAGACGGAGACGCAAAGCGCGGTCACTGAACTGACGAAACTTCATGATTAGTCCGCCACCTGCCGGGATCGACG
Source organism: uncultured Alphaproteobacteria bacterium (assembly GCA_963770515.1). Taxonomy (GTDB): domain Bacteria; phylum Pseudomonadota; class Alphaproteobacteria; order Rhizobiales; family Xanthobacteraceae; genus Bradyrhizobium. Next base: position 1,279,496 of record CAVYPW010000006.1, on the reverse strand, counting down.
AAAGTGTAGCGGCCAGCTCAGTCGGCGCAAGGTTGGCCGAACTCGCTCAAAGCCTGTTCGTGCAAGGCAGCGCTTTCATGGGAGAAGCAGCAGAAGATCACGCGGCGGAGGGTAGGCGCGGTTTTCAGCGCATCGACCGTCGTCGAAACCGCAATACCGGCAGCGCGGTCGGCGGGAAAACGGTAGACCCCGGTGGAAATCGCCGGGAAGGCAATCGAGGTCAGGCCGTTTTCATGGCAAAGCCCGATGGCGCAGGCATAACAGGAGGCGAGCAGTTCATCCTCGCCACGATCGCCGCCGTACCAAACCGGGCCAACCGCGTGGATCACATGGGTGGCGGGCAAGCGGTAACCTTTGGTGATCTTGGCATCGCCGGTCGCGCAACCGCCGAGCGTGCGGCATTCTTCAAGCAGCGCCCGCCCTGCGGAGCGATGGATCGCCCCATCCACGCCACCGCCGCCCAGCAAAGATGCATTCGCGGCGTTGACGATGGCATCGACCCGCAAGGTCGTGATGTCGGCGGCGGCGACTTCGAGCCGCACATCGCCGATGCGACGCGCCATTAGGTTCAGGCGGCAGTCGTAGCCGGCACACCCTTGTCGGCGAACAGCTGCTGCAATTCACCGGCCTGGAACATCTCGCGGATGATGTCGCAGCCGCCGACGAACTCGCCCTTCACGTAGAGCTGGGGAATCGTCGGCCAGTTCGAATAGGCCTTGATGCCGTTGCGAAGGTCGGCCGATTCAAGAACGTTGAGGCCTTTGTACCCGACCCCGATGTGATCGAGGATTTGAACGACCTGCCCGGAGAACCCGCATTGCGGAAACTGCGGCGTGCCCTTCATGAACAGCACGACGTCGTTCGACTTCACTTCACTGTCGATGAATTGTTCGATGCTCATAGTGTTTTCCTTTTGGGCGGGTGACGCACCCACTCAGGTCAGGCTGTCCAGCCTTGACGCCGGCCAGCCCCACGACTCCTATATATGTACCCCAAACGCTTGTGCATCCAAAGCAAATTGGCGCGAGGCTGGCATGCCGGAAAGCCGTTTTGACGGGGCAATCGACCGCAGGGGGACGCAACAACATTTGGGTGAGGTGGGTATCGGGAGGCTTTTTTCCCCGAAGGGAACCCCTATCTAGGACAGGCCGTTCTCAAGGAACCACCCTTCGAGGCGAACGTTCTAATTTCGCGACCCGGAGCCCCCAGTGACGAAAACAGTATCCGCCATGGCTGCCTCTCCTGCGTCGTTATTTTCGGAAAAAATCGGCCTCGCCGACGAGCTGATCGAGGCTTTTCTTGCGGTGCGAAACGAGACCGAGCGCCGCGCGGCTCCCTTAAGCCCCGAAGACCAGTTGATCCAGTCCATGCCGGACGCGAGCCCGGCCAAATGGCACCGCGCCCATACCACCTGGTTTTTCGAGCAGTTCCTGCTAGGCGAGCACAGCAGGGGATATGTGCCCTACCACCCCGACTACGCCTTCCTGTTCAATTCCTATTACGTCAGCGCCGGACCCCGTCACGCCCGGCACCGGCGCGGCGATCTGACCCGGCCCTCCGCCGACGAGATCACGGCCTATCGCCGTCACGTCGATGCGGCGGTGGTGAAATTCTTCCGTGAAGCCGGTGACGACCAACTGAGCGCCATCGCGCCGCTGGTCGAGGTCGGCCTCAACCACGAGCAACAGCATCAGGAATTGATGTGGACTGACATCCTTCACGCCTTTGCGCAGAACCCGATCCCGCCCGCCTATGATCCATCACGGCGCTCCCCGGCCGCAAGCGGTTCGGGCGAGGACTGGATCAGTCTCAACGAAGGCATCCACAGCATCGGCCATGTCGGCGACAGCTTCCATTTCGACAATGAAAAGCCGGTCCACCGCGCATTGGTCGGCCCGGTGCGCCTTTCGCGCAACCTCGTCACCAATGCCGAATGGATCGCCTTCATGGCGGATGGCGGCTACACCACGCCCACGCTCTGGCTGATGGACGGCTTTGCGGCCGCCAGCGCGGAAGCATGGCAGGCGCCCGGTCATTGGCGCGAGATCGACGGCAAGTGGCACATCATGACGCTCGCCGGGCTAAAGCCCGTCGATCCGAAGGAAGCGGTCTGCCACGTCAGCTATTACGAGGCCGACGCTTTCGCGCGCTGGCGCGGCCAACATTTGCCGACCGAGATGGAATGGGAAGTCGCCGCCCGCGCCGGTCAGCTCAACGACGCCTTCGGCATCGTTTGGCAATGGACGCGCAGCGCCTATTCGCCCTACCCCGGCTATCGCGCGATCGAGGGTGCGCTCGGCGAATACAACGGCAAGTTCATGGTCAACCAGCTGGTGTTGCGCGGCTCATCGCTGGCAACGCCGGATGGTCACAGCCGCGTCACCTACCGCAACTTCTTCTATCCCCACCACCGCTGGCAGTTCACAGGCCTGCGGCTGGCCGACTACGCCAGTTAGAACCCATCGACCTGCAACCGCGCCGGAAAGCGCGCCCGGGAGATTGTCATGAATGTGCACGCCTCAGCTCTGGCCGAAGCGACCCGTCTCGATGAGCCGACATCCGCATTTGCCCGCGACGTGATCGGCGATCTATCGCGCGCCCCGAAGCGGCTGTCGCCGAAATATTTCTACGATGCGACCGGCTCCGAACTGTTCGAACAGATCACGGTTTTGCCGGAATATTACCCGACCCGTACCGAGCTTTCGATCCTGCGCAACCAGGGCCAGGCGATCTCCGCAATGATTCCTGCGGGTGCGGCGCTGGTCGAATTCGGCGCGGGTGCGACCACCAAGGTGCGGCTATTGCTCGGCGAATGCCGGCTCGCCGCCTATGTTCCCGTCGACATCTCGGGCGAATTCCTCAATGCGCAGGCGGCAGGCTTGCGCGCCGATTATCCCACCCTTGCCATTCATCCCGTCACGGCGGATTTCACCGCGCCGTTCGAGCTGCCGGAAGCGGTGCGCGACATGCCGAAGGTCGGGTTTTTCCCGGGTTCGACGCTCGGCAATTTCGAGCCGGGTGAAGCCTGCTCGTTCCTGAAGAGCGCCCGCGCAATTCTGGGCAAAGGCGGGCGAATGGTGATCGGGGTCGATCTCGAGAAAGACGAGCGCACCCTTTACGATGCCTATAACGACACCGCCGGCGTCACTGCGCGCTTCAACCTCAATGTGCTGCACCGGATCAATCGCGAGCTAGGCGGTGATTTCGACGTCGGCGCATTCATCCATCGCGCGATCTATAACCGCGACCGCCATCGGATCGAGATGCATCTGATCAGCAAGAAGGCGTTCACCGCCGAAGTGCTCGGCAAGAAGTTCTCGTTCCGTCCCGGCGAAAGCATTCATACCGAGAGCAGCTATAAATACTCGATCGATCGTTTCGCCTTGCTGGCGCGGGTCTCGGGCTGGTCGCCGATTGAATCCTGGACCGATGAAGCCGGCTTGTTCTCGGTTCACGCGCTGGTTGCTTCGGACTGAGCCGCTTCCGATTGATCTTTGGACTGATCCTCGGACCGGCCCGCGCCCGAGCGCAACGAGAGCGATTCCCAGGCCGCGACGATCACCATCAGAAGCGTGGTCGCGACCGAGAGCGTCAGCGGCGACAGCCCGGCGCCAAACCAGCCGAGCACGCCGAGCGCGATGATGCCGACCCCGTGGGACAGTTGAAGCCAGCCGCGAATGGCGTGCTTGAACAGGATGGCGCCAATCAAGAACAGCATCGGCCCGCCAACGGTGCTCACGACCACCCTGACGTCGGAATGCCCCGCGGGATGCTGGAGCACGAGGTCGTCGGCCACGGCCGATAGAATGATACCGGCAACAATCGGCAGATGCAGATAAGTATAGGCGAGCCGTGCCAGCCGCCCCGGCTCGTTTGAACTCGAGATCAGTTCGGAGCCGGCCTCCGCCCCCTTGTGGAAATAAATCCACCACATCGCCAGCGCCGCCACGAAGGCCGACAAAAACGCCGCGACCACCTCGCTTGTCCATCGCAGATCGGCAAAGGTCGCGCCGGTCACGACGATGGATTCCCCGAGCGCGATGATGATGAAGCCGGCGCAGCGCTCGGCCAGATGGCCGCCCTCGACATACCAGTCGGCCACCGACGACGCGCCATATTTCGGAATCCAGAACCGCACCGCGGGCGAGACGTATTCAATGCTCAAGGCCACGACCCACAGTACGAGCCTCATCCGGCTCTGCGCCAGTCCGCCGGCGATCCAGAACACGGCCGAGACCGACAACCAGACCAGGATGCGGATAGCGTTCATCCGGGCGGCGGCGCGCGCCGGCGGTGTCGATGCCAGCCAAAATGCGGTGCGGCCGACCTGCATCACGGCATAAGCAATCGCAAACCACAGCCCGCGCGAATCGAACGCCAGCGGGATCGAGGTTGAAAGAACGAGTCCGCCCAGCATCAGAAGAAACAGAAGCACGCGCACCGGCGTCAGCTCGGGGTTGAGCCAGTTGGTGACCCAGGAGGTATAGACCCACACCCACCATACGCTGAGCAGCAGCAGAGTGGTTTCGACGGCACCGAGCGGGGTGAAATGCGACAGCAGCGTGTGAGACACCTGCGTTACCGCAAACACGAACACCAGATCGAACAGCAATTCGGCGTAGGTAACCCGGCTGTGCTGATGCGGCACCATGGGACGAAACAACGGCCCGCGCTCGGTGTCCCATGCCATGCCGTTGCTTTACCCCCTCGCGCCGTACCGGTTATGCCCCGCCTTGGATTATTCCGGCACCCCCGTCTGCAGGGCAAGCGCATGGAGCACCCCACCCATCTGCCCCCGAAGCGATTGATAGACGAGCTGGTGCTGCTGGACGCGCGACTTGCCGCGAAACGATTCCGAAATCACGGTGGCCGCGTAGTGGTCGCCGTCGCCGGCGAGATCCCGGATCGTCACCTCGGCGTCGGGAATCGCGGCCTTGATCATCGTTTCGATATCGTGGGCGTCCATCGGCATCCCAGATTTCTCCTTTTCCCGTCGCCCCTCTCCGGCCCGCTCAGTTGGCTGAAGCACTTCAACTTAGCGCGAATGGCCTTCTGGGTCACGCCTTCTCGCACTATATTTGCGAGCAGATCACAGCAAGGCCCGTCGCGATGAGGGCCGAAAGGCGGACAAAAATGAAATTACCAGGCCCCGACCATCCGATCACGATCACGGCAAATCCGCGGCGCGTGCGCGTCTCCGCAGGCGGGGTCGTGATTGCCGAATCGACCGATGCCCTGACGCTAAAGGAAGCGAGCTATCCCGCGGTCAACTATCTGCCGCGCAAGGATGCGAACATGGCACTCTTTTCGCGCAGCGAGCGGGTGACACATTGTCCCTACAAGGGAGATGCGAATTATTTCAGCATTAATGCCGACGGAAAAACCATCGCAGATGCGATCTGGACTTATGAAAGTCCGTTTCCGGCCATGACGGAAATCTCAGGCCATCTCGCCTTCTATCCCGACAAGGTCAAGATCGAGGAAGTCGCCTGAGTTTTTCGAAAAAAGCATGATTCCGGGACGGCGCTATCGCACCATCCCGGAAAAACTACACCCGGAAGATCGTCAGGCCCAGAACCAGCAGGACCAGGAAGATCACCACAAAGACATAGAACAGAAACCGGGCGATATCCGCCGAGGCCGCCGATATGCCGGTAAAGCCGAGGATGCCGGCGATCACCGACACCACAAAGAAAATCAGCGCCCACTTCAGAAGCGTCATATATCCCTCCACGCCGTCCGCCGGGCCGGCGGACCTCCATTGGCTGATCTAACTTCAAGCCATTCACGAAAGTTCCGCACCCCAGGACGGTCGCGACGAGAAGAGCTGGCTTTTTCGGCCCCCCCGCCTGCCGGCATCATTCCATGCGATGTAATCCACCGGAGTTGCGGCTGACGACGCTTGTTGAATCCTCGCGCATTCGGCAACATTGGCGACAGTCAACATGCCGGACCATGCATGACCGTCGTCCTACCTTCCGCCACTGAGGCAATCGAAGCAAAGCCGGCTTCGGGCACCCGCAATCTGGCCTTCGACCGCGCCCGCAGCTGCATCATTGTCACGGTGCTGATCCACCATTCGGTCATTCCCTACACCTATTACGGCCACACCGACCGTCAGTCGTTCCTTGGTTTCGATGGGCTGGTGACCTTCAACGACAGCTACTTCATGGCGGCGATGTTTCTCTTGTCCGGGCTGTTCGTCTGGCCGAGCCTCCAGCGCAAGGGCGTGAGCGACTTCCTGCGCGGGCGCTTGCTGCGCCTCGGCTTGCCGTACGTTGTCGGCGCCGTGATTCTGATGCCGATCGCCTATTACTCGGTCGAACTTCGCAATTCCGGACCGGGCTCAAGCTTCCTCGCGTATTGGTGGAGGACCGTGACGGTTGGCCCCTGGGAGAGCGGGCCGATCTGGTTCCTGGCCGTACTGTTCGCGTTCGACATGCTGGCGGCTGTGCTCTATCGCGCCGCGCCCGGCTCCGTTGAAGCCATTGGACGCCTGTCGACTGCCAGGCCGAAGCATCCCGCTTACGCTTTCTGGATGTTTCTTGCGGCATCGGTGGCCGTCTACGTGCCGCTCGACTTTTATTTCGGCATCGGGCGCTGGTTCACGCTGGGGCCGCTCGCAATCCAGGCCGACCGGATTCTTCTCTACCTGCTCTACTTTTTCGTCGGCGCCGGCATCGGCGCAGTCAAAGGAGATCGAAGCCTGCTATCCGACCAAGGCGAACTGGCGCGGCGATGGCCGGCTTGGCTTGCGGCCACGCTCCTGACCTTCGCCGGCCTGATCGGACTTATCTATTACAAGCGCGAGTTCATGAGCGATCCCAACAATCCGCCGCCATGGTGGGACACCGCGCATGCCTTGTTCTTTGCCTGCTTCAGCGCATCGCAAACGCTCAACCTGCTCGCGCTGTTCCTGAGGTTCGATAGCCGCGGCAAGAGTATTCTCGATTCCTTGCGCGAAAGCTCGTTCGGAATCTTCCTGATTCACTATGTCCCGCTGCTCTGGCTGCAATATGCGCTGTACGGCATCACGCTCGCTCCGGCCGTGCAGGAGACCGCGATCCTGAAAGCGCTGATCGTTTTTGTCCTGACGTTCGCCATCAGCTGGGCCGCGACCGGCGCTTTACGCAAAATTCCGGGCGTGTCGCACGTGCTATAAAGCGTTTTCGAGCAAGCCCTGTCTTGATTCCAAAACCGAATAGGCCCTGGCCATCATCGGATCAGGCTTTGCCGGCCATGTAAGCGGGCAACCAGCCCTCGAAACCGTCCTTCAGCGAGGCCACCAAAACCGGATCCTCGCCGGCAACGGCGATCGCATCGCCTCCCGTGGTTCCGATCCGCACGCAAGGCACGCCGGCGCCCTTCATCTTGGCGAGCACGAGACCCGCCTGCTCGGCAGGGACGGTCACGACATAGCGCGCCTGATCCTCGCCGAACCAGAACGCATGCGGCACGATCGAGCCGGGAGCTGCCAGGAGCCGCGCGCCGATGCCGCTTGCGATCGCCATTTCAGTGAGCGCCACCAACAGCCCGCCATCGGAAATATCGTGGGCCGCGGTCGCTGTGCCTGCGTGGATCATGCCGCGCACCACGTCGCCATTGCGCTTTTCGGCCGCGAGATCGACCGGCGGCGGCGCCCCCTCTTCGCGCCCGCAGACGTCGCGCAAATAAACCGACTGCCCGAGCCAGCCTTGGGTATCTCCGATCAACAGGATCGCCTCGCCCTCGGCCTTGAACGCGAGCGTGGCGGACTTGGTGAAATCATCCAGAAGACCGACGCCGCCGATCGAGGGCGTCGGCAGGATGCCGCGTCCGTTGGTTTCGTTGTAGAGCGAGACGTTGCCGGACACGACCGGGAAATCGAGCGCGCGACAGGCTTCCGAGATGCCTTTCAGGCAGCCGACGAACTGGCCCATGATTTCGGGCCGCTCCGGATTGCCGAAATTGAGGTTGTCGGTGATCGCAAGCGGCCGTCCGCCGACGGCCGTGATGTTGCGCCAGGCTTCGGCGACGGCCTGCTTGCCGCCTTCAAACGGATCGGCCTCGCAATAACGCGGCGTGACATCGACGGTGAGCGCCAGCCCCTTCGGTCCATCTTCCACACGCACCACGGCGGCATCGCCGCCGGGCCGCTGCACGGTGTTGCCGAGGATGACGTGGTCGTATTGCTCCCATACCCAACGCTTCGAACACAGTTCAGGCGTGGCGATCAGCTTTTGCAACGCTTCCGAAACGCCCATCGGCGGCTTCACCTCGCGCGCGGCAATCACCGGCTTGGCCGGTTGCGCCACATGCGGCCGGTCGTAGAGCGGGGCTTCATCGCCCAATTCCTTGATCGGCAGGTCCGCCATTACGTCGCCGCCATGCTTGACGACAAAGCGCCTGCTCGGCGTCGTGTGACCGACCACGGCGAAATCGAGCCCCCATTTGCGGAAGATCGCCTCAGCTTCTTTTTCTTTCTCGGGCTTGAGCACCATGAGCATGCGCTCCTGGCTTTCCGAGAGCATCATCTCATAGGCGCTCATGCCGGTTTCGCGGGTCGGCACCGCATCGAGGTTGAGATCGACGCCGAGATCGCCCTTGGCGCCCATTTCAACGGCAGAGCATGTCAACCCCGCCGCGCCCATATCCTGGATCGCGATCACACAATCGGCCGCCATGATCTCAAGGCACGCTTCCAGCAGTAGCTTTTCGGCGAAGGGATCGCCGACCTGTACGGTCGGCCGCTTCTCGGCGGAGTCGTCGTCGAATTCGGCCGACGCCATCGAGGCGCCGTGAATGCCGTCACGCCCGGTCTTGGAGCCGAGATAGACAATCGGCATGTTCACGCCAGAAGCCGCCGCGTAAAAAATCTTGTCGGCGGAGGCCAAGCCCACCGCCATCGCGTTGACGAGGATGTTGCCATCGTAGCGGGTGTGGAAACGCATTTGCCCGCCGACAGTCGGCACGCCGAACGAATTGCCGTAGCCGCCGACGCCGGCAACCACACCCGACACCAGATGACGGGTCTTGGGATGTTCCGGCGCACCGAAGGAGAGCGCGTTGAGACACGCGATCGGGCGCGCGCCCATGGTGAAGACGTCGCGCAGGATGCCGCCGACGCCGGTGGTCGCGCCCTGATAAGGCTCGATGTAGCTCGGATGGTTGTGGCTCTCCATCTTGAACACCACGGCCTGGCCATCGCCGATGTCGATGACGCCCGCATTCTCGCCCGGTCCCTGGATCACCCAAGGCGCTTTTGTCGGCAGACCGCGCAGATGGATGCGGGAGGATTTGTAAGAGCAATGCTCGTTCCACATCGCCGAGAAAATCCCGAGCTCCGTGAACGTCGGCACCCGCCCGATCAGCTTGAGAATGCGCTCATATTCGTCGGGCTTGAGACCGTGGGCGGCGACGAGTTCCAGGGTGATCTGCGGCTGGTTAGTTTGCATTGTGATGAAACGGGCCTACGCCGCTTTCTCCAAATGAGCGACAAGGCCTGCGAACAGGCCGCGCCCGTCGGTGCAGCCCATGATGTCTTCGACGTGATTTTCCGGATGCGGCATCATGCCGAGCACGTTGCCGCGTTCGCTGACAAGGCCGGCGATCGAATGCGCCGCACCGTTGATATTGCCGTGCTCGCCGACTTCACCATCGGCCGTGCAGTAGCGGTAGAGCACCCGCCCCTCGGCCTCTAACCGCTTTAACGTCTCTTCGTCGGCCTCGTAGTTGCCTTCGCCATGGGCGACTGGCACGCGAATGACCTGACCGGCATTGTAACCGCGCGTGAACGGCGTATCCGAACGCTCGACCCGCAGGTGCACGTCCTTGCAGATGAACTTCAGCCGCGCGTTACGCATCAGCACGCCCGGCAACAGGCCTGCCTCGCAGAGAATCTGAAAGCCGTTGCAAACACCAAGTACGAGGCCGCCTTTGGCGGCAAACGCCCGCACGGCGTCCATGACCGGCGCGCGCGCTGCGATCGCGCCACAGCGCAGATAATCGCCATAGGAAAATCCGCCCGGCACCACCACGAGATCGGTGCCCGCAGGCAAAGCCGTCTCGGCATGCCAAACCATCGCGGTCTCGATACCAGAGGCGAGTTTCAGCGCCCGCGCCATGTCGCGCTCGCGATTGATTCCGGGAAAGACGAGAACGGCGGATTTCATTCCTGTGACCTAATTCCTGGCACGCTTCAGAGCAATCTCAAATTGCTCCAGATTTGTTTGGCTCGCCTTCTCATAGCCCGATGCGCTGCTTAGCGAAGCGCGCCATTTAAGAGTGCTGACATCTCCAAGCACATAGTAGTTTTTTGATCCGTCCGATGACGTAGCAACGCTGCTTGCTCGCCCTGTGGATAGATCTATTTCAAAGGGAGAAAACGTCTTGCCATGTTTACCCAACAATGCCGACACCGTCCCTTCGTACTTGCGCCATATCCCGGGAAAGGCTGCCGAGTTTGGCGGGTCAAAGTGGCAGATTACCCGTGATCCCCTTATGCAATCGGAGCGATCGCATACGTAAACATGCAAATCGTTCGGCCCCTCGATATAGCGCCACCCCTCTATCGTGATGGGCGCCGCTGCGTCGGCCGCGGAAATCCCAACCAGCAGGCTCGCGGCAATCGCGGCCGATCTTATTTGCTGTTGGCTAAGCAATTTCCGACCTTCGCCAATTTGCTTACGAAAGAACCTCAACCCGGTAATTCTCGATCACAGTGTTGGCCAAGAGCTTGTCGGCGGCATCCTTCAACGCCGCCTCTGCTTTCGCCTTGTCGGCGCCAGCCAACTCGATATCGAACACCTTGCCCTGACGGACACTGGCGACGCCATCGACGCCGAGCGATTTCAGCGCGCCTTCGATCGCCTTGCCTTGCGGATCGAGAATGCCGGATTTGAGGGTGACGGTAACGCGCGCTTTCACGCCCTCACCCCTTGACCAGCACCGGGCCTGAGCCCGCCGGCCGCTCGTTTTCCATCAGGATGCCGAGGCGTTTTGCCACTTCGGTGTAAGCCTCGAGCAGGCCGCCCAGGTCGCGGCGGAAGCGATCCTTGTCGAGCTTCTCGTTCGACTTGATGTCCCACAGCCGGCAAGAATCCGGCGAGATCTCGTCGGCGACGATGATCCGCATCATTTCGTTCTCGAACAGGCGCCCGCATTCCATCTTGAAGTCGACCAGACGGATGCCGATGCCGAGAAACAGCCCCGTGAGGAAATCATTGACACGGATGGCGAGCGCCATGATGTCGTCGATCTCCTGCGGCGTGGCCCAACCGAACGCCGTGATGTGCTCCTCGGAGACCATGGGATCGTTGAGCTGATCGTTCTTGTAATAGAACTCGATGATCGAGCGCGGCAGCTGGGTGCCTTCCTCGATGCCGAGGCGCTGCGACAGCGATCCCGCCGCCACGTTTCGCACCACGACTTCCAGCGGCACAATCTCCACCTCGCGAATTAGTTGTTCGCGCATGTTGAGACGGCGGATGAAATGGGTTGGCACCCCGATGTCGTTAAGGTGCTGAAACAGGTATTCCGAAATCCGGTTGTTGAGGACGCCCTTGCCCTCGATCACCTGGTGCTTTTGCTTGTTGAACGCGGTCGCATCGTCCTTGAAGTGCTGGATCAGGGTTCCCGGCTCCGGACCCTCGTAAAGAACCTTGGCCTTGCCTTCATAAATGCGGCGTCGACGGCTCATTGGGATGTACCGTGTGTTGTTGAAATCCATGAATTTGGTGTGCTCCGGATGCCAAGAGGGACGACCCACGACGGAGCTGCCGTGAAGGCCAGGGACCAAGAAACAGAACGAGAACCGAGCCTGGAATCGAACCTATCCGATTGGCCTATCCAGTACAATCGATCCGGCCCCGAAGGGCCAAGTTTTACCGCATTAACCTCGACCGTTTGACGTTCGCGAACCGCTGAATTCACGGTATTATTTAGGTATCAGAGCGCCTCGCCGCAACGCGGCGGCGACAGGGCCAAAACGGCCGCCCGGGAGGAACTTCTCTATGACGACCTTCGACAAGCGCGAGGAAGCCTTCGAGAAGAAATTCGCCCTCGACGAGGAGCTGAAATTCAAGGCAGAGGCGAGGCGCAACCGCCTGCTCGGCCTGTGGGCGGCGGAGAAGCTGGGAACCACGGGGGAAGCGGCAGCCACCTACGCCAGGGAGGCGGTTGCGGGCACGTTTGCCCAAGGCGGCGACAAAGCGGTCGTCGCCCGCCTTACCCACGACCTTTCGGCCAAGGGCGTGGCGGAAGACGAAATCCGCTCGCGCATGAGCGAACTGCTGACGCAAGCCGTCGCCCAGGTGAAGGCGGGCGTGTAACTCTCCCCCTTATTTCAGGGTAATTTGCAGGCTCATCGACCCATTGACGTTGAAGCCCTCTTGCTGCTGCTGGTTGAACTGCCGGCCAACATTGGCGTTGAGATTGACGTTGACCGATTCCATTCGGCAGTCCTTTGCGAGAACGTCCCGCAATAGATCGCACTCGTGCCCGGCCATTTCATAGACCAAGCGTTGAGCCTTTTCGCGCAACTTCTGTGCTTCCTCGCCGTCACCCGTTGGCCCGGCGATGAAAAAGCTGATGTTGTTCTGAACACGCACCATGTTTTCCTGGCGGGGGCCTGCATTGAACTGCTCCACCGAAATTCGCTGGCCGGTTTGCGCGGCCACGGGGGAAACGATCAGCAGGATCGTCGTTGCGAGGATTGCGTTCTTGAAGGACGGCATAGAACTCTCCGGGATTGAAGACGGTGGATGCTGGCACCGTCCTATCAACCCCGGATTGCAAATTAACGAAGCGTCGGCTCCGTAATCGATTGTTCCGCTTCACGACGAGTTAACCAGCAAAACAGACCGCGGGGCGGAGACGCAATGTGTCATCTGAGCGTCATTCCGGATGGTGCGCGAGCACCAGACCTCAGATGCACAATTGCGCATCGGGGAATCTCGAGATTCCGGATCGCCGCTACGCGTCGTCCGGAATGACGTTATCGCCGCTCTGCGACGCTAATCTCACCCTTCCTTAAATCCATATTCCGGCACGTTGCCGCTGGCGCCGTAATATTTATACGGCAGGAACTTGCCCGACATCGTGAGCTTGACGCGGTCGCCCTTCGGGTTGGGCTGCCGCTCCATCACCATGTCGAAATCGATCGCCGACATGATGCCGTCGCCGTATTCTTCCTCGATCAGCGCCTTCCAGGCCGGGCCGTTCACCATCACGAGTTCGTAGAAGCGATAGATCAGAGGATCCGTCGGCGGCATCGGCATGCCGCGCATCGGCGTCTCGTTGAGCAGGGCGGTCTCGGACTTTGAGATTCCGAACAGTTCGGCCGCGTTTGCCGCTTGCGGCTTCGTCAGTTTCTGCTGGCCGAGACAGGCGCCGACGATCAGCACCTCCGAAAAGCCTCCGATTTTTTCGCAGATGTATTTCCAGGTCCAGCCCTTCTCGCGCTTGATGTCGAGCAGCTTTTCAGTGAGGTCAGATCGCTTCATGTGTCACTCCCTTTGCAAGTTGTCATCACCGGCGGTCGGCCGGACGTTGCGTCCATGCCGCAGTCTAGTGGTCCAATTCTAACATTCGCATCCCTTCTCAGCTGGCCCTTTTGCGAATGTTAGAATTAAAGGACCACTAGCAAATTCAATATTCTAGTGGAGTTTAGGATTTGACATTCGCCTGACGAACCCGCGGCTAGATGGGTAGCGAATGTCAAATCCACTCCACTAGAGCGGTCGCGACAGGCTTGGCCGCGCCGCGGTCTTTGGCGCTTCAGGCAGCCCTTCCGAACTCGCGGCAATCGCCAATCCGGATCTCGCGATCTCGACCACCGGCACATGGCGCGGGTCGTGATCGGGCACCTCGGTTGCAAAACTTTTGCTGCGGCTGACCAGAAAATCGACGATGTGGTTTCGCACCGCATAGTAATAAGGATGGCGATGCAGATCGATGCGGCCGCGATCTTTCGGCAGCGGGTTCTCGACGATCTCCGCCAGCACCGCGCCTGGACCATTGGTCATCAGGAAGATCTTGTCGGCGAGATAGATCGCCTCGTCGACGTCGTGCGTGATCATGAACACGGTCTGCCCGGTCTCCAGGCAGATGCGGCGGACTTCGTCCTGCAAGGTGCCGCGCGTCAACGCGTCGAGCGCCGAGAACGGCTCGTCCATCAGCATGATCTTGGGGGTGATGGAGAGCGCGCGCGCAATGCCGACGCGCTGCTTCATGCCGCCGGAAAGCTCGGAAGGACGCTTGTGCTCGGAACCGGTGAGGCCGACGAGATCGATGAATTTCTGCGCATGCGCCTTCACCTTGGCGCGGTCCCAGTCCCGCCACTTGGACGTCACGGCGTAGGCGACGTTGCCGAGCACGGTGCGCCACGGCAACAGCGCGTGACTCTGGAAAATCACCGCGCGGTCAAGGCTCGTGCCCTGAATGGCCTCGCCGTCGACGATGACCGCGCCTTCGCTCGGCGTATCGAGCCCGGCGAGGATATTGAGCACGGTGGTCTTGCCGCAGCCGGAATGGCCGATCACGCAAGCGAATTCACCGCGCTGGATCGACAGCCAAAGATTTTCGAACACCGCGACGTCGCCGCCTGCTGCGCCCGGATACCGCTTCGCAATGGCCTCGATCGAAATGAATCTGTCGGTCATCGCATCACTCCGGGAACGTCACCATGCGGGTGAAGCGCGCGAGAATCTGATCGAGCAGCATGCCGACAAGGCCGATCAGGAGAATGGCGATGATCACGTTGGTGATCGAGAGGTTGTTCCACTCGTTCCAGACGAAGTAACCGATGCCGGTGCCACCGACCAGCATTTCGGCCGCGACGATCACGAGCCACGCAATCCCAATCGAAATCCGCATGCCCGTCAGAATGGTCGGCGCGGCGGCCGGCAGGATCACGGTGAACGCCCGCCGCAAGGTGCCGACTTCGAGCGTGCGCGCGACGTTGATCCATTCCTTGCGCACGGCGGCGACACCGAAGGCGGTATTGAGCAACATCGGCCACACCGAGCAGATGAAGATCACGAAGATCGCCGACAGGCCGGAGTCCTTGATGGTGTAGAGCGCAAGCGGCATCCAGGCGAGCGGCGAGATCGGCTTCAAGACCTGGATGAACGGATCGAGCGCCCGGCTCATCAAGGGCGACATCCCGATCAGAAAGCCGAGCGGAATAGCGACCAAGACCGCCAGGAAATAGCCGAGGCCGACGCGCGCGATCGAGTAACCGAGTTGGATGCCGAGCCCCTTGTCGTTCGGACCGTTGTCGTAGAACGGCCGCTTCAGGTGCTCCCACAGCTTGGCGCCGACCTCGAACGGGCCCGGCATTGCCGACTTGCCCTGCGTCGCGGTTAGCCCCATCAGCTTGGCATATTCCGGACTCATGCTGCCGACCGCGGAATTGCTGCGGGTGGCGAGGTGCCAGACGCCGATGAAGGCCAAAAACAGCGCGACCGAAATGATCGCGGCGCGAAGGCGAAGGGAGGAAGTCATCTGGCCTTCCTTCTTCGGGCCTCATGGTTCGAGACGCGCGGCTCCGCCGCGCCCTCACCATGAGGATCCAAGGCTTCGCAACGAATAAGCTCCTCATCTTGAGGAGCCCGCCACAGGCAGGCGTCTCGAAGGATGCGCCCGGCAATCATCCTCGCTGTCACGACGACTTCCTGATCTTGAAGCTGTTGAGATAATCTTCAGGCGCGGCCGGATCGAAGGTCTTGCCCATCACCGTAAAGGACTTGTAGGCGGCGGCCGGCGGCGCCAGCCCCATCTCCGTCATCGCCTTGCGGGTGTCGGTCGCGAGATAGACCTGCTCGGCGATCGCTTTGTAATCGACATCGCCCTTGATCTGACCCCAGCGCTTCATCTGCGTCAGCATCCAGACCGCAAAGGACTGCCACGGGAACGGGTCGAAATCGACACGCTTGGGATCGGTCTTGATGCTCCCCAGCCCGTCGGCATAGGTCCCGGTGAGAGATTGCTCCAGCACCGTGACCGGCGCGTTGATATAGTTGGCCGGCGCAATCGCCTCCGCGATCTGCTTGCGGTTCTCCGCCTTCGAGGCGTAGGTGGTGGCGTCCAGAATAGCCCGCGTCAAGGCCGCGAAGCTGTTGGGCGACGTCGTGATGAATTCCCGGCTCGCCGCGAAGCTGCAACAGGGATGACCGTCCCAGATCTCCT
This sequence comes from uncultured Alphaproteobacteria bacterium, assembly GCA_963770515.1. Lineage (GTDB taxonomy): Bacteria > Pseudomonadota > Alphaproteobacteria > Rhizobiales > Xanthobacteraceae > Bradyrhizobium. The sequence goes on along the minus strand of CAVYPW010000006.1, from coordinate 1,263,329 downwards.
TGGACAGGATGTGCATGAAGCCGACGCCGTCATAGATCGCGCGCTGGCAGATGTTGTCGGGCGCGAGGAAGCCGTCGATGTTGTCGGCGCGCAGGTTCGCGACCATCTCCGGCGGTGGCACCGAGCGGAGCTGTACGTCGGTATCGAGATCGAGACCGTGTTCGGCGAGATAATAGCGCAACAGATAATTGTGCATGGAGTAGTCGAAGGGAATGGCGAACTTCATGCCCTTCCATTCCTTCGGATCGCGCTTGTCCTTGTGCCTGATCGCAAGCGTAATGCCCTGCCCGTTGATGTTCTCGATCGCGGGCACCGCGAAAGGGATCGCCTGCGCGCCGAGCCCGAGCGAAATCGCGAGCGGCATCGGCGCCAGCATGTGGGCTGCGTCGTATTCCTTGTTGATGGTCTTGTCGCGCACCACCGCCCAGCCTGCCGTCTTGACCACCTCGACGTTCAGGCCGTGCTTGGCATAGAAGCCGAGCGGCGCTGCCATGATGATCGGCGTCGCGCAGGTGATCGGAATGAAACCGACCTTGAGGTCTTTTTTCTCGGGCGCGCCGGCATCGGCAAACGCCTCGGTCGCGGTCTTGAGTGGGAAAAATTGCGAGATGGCAGCGAGCGCCGTGGAAGCCCCGACCGATTTCAGGAATGCCCGGCGCGCGGCGTCTTGCGGAAACATCGCCCGCATCACCGCCGAGGCAACGACGCCCTCGTAACGTTTCTCTTCGTTCGCAACCGGCTCGCATCGCAACGCGAGCGTCGCCTGATCGTGCTCGGCTTCAGACCGGTGCTGGCCGCACACGCAGGACGCCAGCGCCAGCGGACGGTCGGAATCGAAGGGATCGTCGAAGGTAGACATGCCTCGTAATTTTCCTTGCATTTCCTGGCGCGTCAGATGCTGCGGCATCCCGCCACACCATCAAGTCCATCGCCCGGCCGCGAATACGGCCGGGCGATGAAAAAACATGCAGGTTCTATGCCGCCTTTTCGGTCAGCTTGGGCTCGACCGGCAGGCCTTCCTCGATCGGCAGCGAAGGATCGCGCGACCATTCGTTCCAGGAGCCGAAGTACATCCGAACGTCCTTCACGCCGGCGTTCTTCAGCGCCAGGAAGGTGTTCGAAGCCCGCGCGCCCTTGAAGCAGTACAGGTAGACCGGGGTGTTCTGGGTGATGCCGACGGTGGCGCATTCGGCGAGGATTTCGTTCTTCGACTTGAAGCGCGGCCCTTCGGCGGTCGGCTTCATCATGCGATACCATTCGAGCCAGACCGCGCCGGGGATGCGGCCCTTGCGTGGGCAGAAATCCTTGCCATAGGGCGAAGAGCTTTCGCCGATCCATTCATCGATGTCGCGCACGTCGAGCAGCGCGATACCGGGCTTGCCGACGGCGGCCAGCATGGTCTTGGCGTCGATCAGGATATCGCCGGCTTCCGGGAGGATCGCAAACGAGGCCGGCTTGGGCGCAGGCACCGCGGTCGTGGTCGGCAGTCCCTTGGCGACCCAGGCGTTGTATCCGCCATGCAGCACCTTGATCTTGGGATAGCCCAGCATGGTGAGGAGGTAGTAGCCGCGGCAGGACTGTCCGAAGCCCGAATCCATCGACTGTTCGTAGATGACGGCGGTTTCCTTGCCGGAAAGCCCGGCCTTGCCGAACGCGTCGGCGAACTTCGTCTTCAGCTCGTGAATGCCCTCCGGCGTCGACGTCGCGAGAAAGGTGAAGATCTCATGCACGTTCACCGCATTGGGCAGATGCCCCGCGGCATAGGCGTCGGGGTTGCGGGTGTCGATGACGACACACGGCTCTTTTCCCGTGAATTCGGCGAGTTCGCTGGCAGTAATCAGAACGTCCGTCATGGCAGCCTCTCCTTTTTACAAGTGCAAGTTTTGGTTGGGGGTCGAGAACCTCACATGTCCGCCAACATTTTCCGTAACTGCTTGGTGGCGGGCGTAACGATGGCGACGAAATAGGCTTCGCGAAGCCGGCGCTGGGCGCGGTGGCTCATGAGATAGCCGCGCGCGCCGCAATGGAGCATGGCGGCATGCGCGGCCGCGACGCTCGCCTCACCCGCCCGCAGCCGAAGCGCCACGACCTTGCGCCAGTAGCTCTCCTCTTCGTTGTAGGGATCGGCGGCCAGCGCCATCGTCTCTTTTTCGAGCTCAGCAAGCAGTTCCTGGAAATTGACCGGCTGCTGCGGCAGGTACCGATTGACGTGGCCAAGCGGCGGATCGACCTCGTTCATGATGGCGATGCAGTCGCGAATGAGACCCGTGGCCATGCCGGCCTGAAGCAAAATGAATCCGGCGCGAATTTTCTTGACGAACGGTCCGGCCGGATCGGCGAGAATGAGATCGTCGGGCACGAAGACGTCGCGGAACTGCACGCCGTAGGTGCCGGTGCCGTCCATGGCGAGGAACGGCTTGCACGGCTGTAAGGTAATCGCGGGATCTGAACAATCGGCGAGGAACATCACCTGACCGCCGTCGTCCTCGCGCTCGAAAATCGTGCCGAAGAAATGACCTGGTCCGAGGTTCGACACCCAGGGCAGCGCGCCCTTGACGATGTAGCCACCTTCGACCTTACGTCCCTTTAACTTCAGCTTCTCGATCCCGAAGAAGCTCTTCATCGGATTGGAGAGACCCGTGCCGCCGAGCATCTGCCCGGTCGCAAACCTGTCGCCGAATTTCGCGATCAATGCCGGATTGGTGGAATTGGCCACGTACCAGACCAGTGTGTTCTGGCACCAGGCCATGAACGCGGTCGCGCCGCATACTTCGCCAAGCGCGGAGATGGAGTGAATGGCGCAGCGCAGGTCGGCTGCGCCATTCTTCGGCAGGTGACTTGCCCAGGCGCCGACATCGCCGAGGCGATGAAGCAGTTCGTCCGGATAGACCGTTCCGGCGTCGATGGCGGCCGCCATGGGCGCAAGGTTCTTGCGCGCAATGGTCGCGACTTGTTCGGCGATCGATGCCGAGGGCAAGTCGTCTGCAATGACGTGCCGGTTTAAAGCCACTGAACCCATGAGAGCCTCCGCCTCTGCCGGTTTTCGCGAAATCTCAGGACGCGTTGACCTCGAGATTGACCGGGCGGGTGAAGGTATTGGCGACCGGCGACCACTTCTTGACGTGGGCGACCAGCGCATCGATCTCGCTCTTCGGAACGCCTTCGCATTCCATGTCGACCTTGACGCGAACGTCGGTGAAGCCGACCGGCTTCTCGCTGACGTCGCCGGTGCCCCAGACCGCGGTGATGTTGAGATCGCCCTCGAGTTCCAGTTCGAGCTTGTTGACGGTCCAGCCGCGATGCACGGCATTGGCGTGCAGGCCGACGGCAAGGCAGGAACCCAGCGCTGCCAGCGAGGCCTCGGAGGGATTGGGCGCGGTGTCGTCACCGAGAAGGCCCGGCGGTTCGTCGACGATATAAGGCGCAAGGTTGCGGATGTAGTTGGCGTGGCGGAACTTGCCTTCGGCCACCGTCTTGCATTTCAAGGTCTTGATGACCTTCGGATTGGCTTTGCCGTTGATGATGAGTTGTTCCAGCCCGTTCTTGTCGATGGGCGCAAGGCAGCCGGTGAGCGCCGTTTTCTGAGCGACCGCGGTCATTGAGTTTTCTCCCTAGGAGCGAGGATACCGAACGGTCTGTTTCCTGCACGAAGCGTGCCAGAAACCGCCTGGGAGAAAACGCGAAGCCCTAAAGCCGCTTAGCCAAAGCTGCCTGCAAATCGATCAGGGCCCGCCTGCTCAATCGCAATGCATTTGCGCATCCGGTGCGATCATTTTGCGCGCAGCAAGATGCAACTTGAACCGGACGAGCCAGTCGGATTAACTGAGGCCATGGGAAAGCCATCTTCGAAGCGACGTCCAGCCGCCGCTCCTCACGACGCCGGCGATGATGAGTCCGCGCGCGGACGTTTGTTGAGCGCGGCGACTTATCTGTTCTGCAAGAACGGCATCAACGCCACCGGCATCGACGCCATCATCAACGAGGCCGGCACCGCAAAGACGACGCTCTACAAATTGTTCGGCTCCAAGAACAACCTGGTGCACGTCGTGCTCGAGACCGAAGGCAAGCAATGGCGCGAATGGTTCATCGGCGCGATTGAGGCCGGCGGCGGCAGCGCGCAAACAAAATTGACGCGGATTTTCCCGGCGCTGAAGGACTGGTTCCGTCAGGAGCGTTTCTACGGCTGTCCCTTCATCAACGCGGTCGGCGAGCACGACAAGGACCAGAAACAACTCCGCGCGATTGCGATGCGGCACAAGAAGGTCGTTCTCGGCTATATCGAGAAGCTGGCCGGCGAGATGGGCGCCGCCGAGCCGCACATGCTGGCGCATCAGCTCGGACTGCTGATGGACGGCGCGATCGTCGCCGCGATGGTGTCGCGCGATCCGGCCGTCGCCGACACTGCGGGTCTGGTGGCCGTTTCCCTGTTCGCGCCTTCGAAGCCGAAAAAGCCGAAGCGCGCGGAGAGCGCGGGCGAACAGCTCGCTGCCGTCTAAAAGCGGAAAGGCAGTATTCAGACGCCCGCCGGCAAGAGCTGCTGAAGCCGACCGAGTTCGGCTTCCAGATCGCGCTCGACGTCGGTGACTGCGATGTTGATCACGCGGTAATCACGCGCCTCGAGCCAGGTCTGCCGCTCGGCACGATCCTTCACGATCGCCTCGGACTCGCCTGCGTTGGTCAGCTCGATCGCGATCCGGTGCACGAAGGAGACGAAATCCGGGATATGGCGGCCGACCGGCGTCTGCCGCTTGAACAAACCTGCAAAACGGCGATCCCTCGTCAGCGACTGCCAGAGCATGCGCTCGGCGTCGGTCGGGTTGCGCCGCAACAGCCGCGCCAGCCCGCGCACGGTGCTTGCGCCTTCGGTAGGAGCTGCGCCCTGCCCGTGCTCGGCGAGCAGCGCGCGCAACCGCGTGGCCTGTTCGCCGTCGAGCACGCCGCCCTTGGCCGGCCCCTTACGCCCCTCCGCGATCGCCATCACCACGCCGTGCAGCGTGTGCATGTCCTGCTTGGTCGGCTCCATCCGCGTGAAGATGTTGCGCAGGTTCACCAGCATGGTGTCGCGCTTCTCCGCGGGCCGGAGGAATTCGACCTTGTCGAGTTCGCGCACGAGATTGTCGAAGAACGCCTGGATCTGAAATTGCGAGGCGGGCTCGGAGCGTTCGGGCATCGCAAACGGCAGCGTATTGGCCGTCGACAGCTTGAACCATTCATAGCCGACCAGAAGCACGGCCTGCGCCAGATTGAGCGAAGCAAAGCCGGGATTGACCGGAAACGTGATGATGCGGTTGGCGAGCCCTACTTCCTCGTTCAGGAGCCCAGCGCGCTCGCGGCCAAAGAGGATGCCGACGGTGCCGCCGCTCTTGATCTGGCCGACCATCTCGGTCGCGGCCGCGTCCGGGCCGACCACCGGCTTGGCCTGATCGTGGGCGCGGGCCGTCGTGGCGAACAACAGCGAGCAATCGGCCACCGCCGCTTCGACCGTGTCGAACAATTCGGCACCTTCCAGAATATGGTCGGCGCCGGCGGCCGCCCGCTGGGCGGCGATGTTCGGCCAGCCGTCGCGCGGGTTGACGATGCGAAGCCGCGATCAAGCGCGAAATTCCCCATGGCGCGCGCGGCCATGCCGATGTTCTCGCCAAGCTGCGGCTCGACCAGAATGACGACGGGGCCGGGCAGGTCGAGGGCTTGCTTTGGTCTTGTCGGTGCCTGACATCAGTCGTTTCGTCTTCAAATCCTCCGGTCTCCCCGCTCTTGTGCGCAGACGGCGCCTGGCGCGGAGGACCCATAACCACCAGATCGCATTACGTTGCGAAATTGTGGCTCCAGCCTTGCACAATGTTCACGCCGGTCGCTATGGTTCCCGGATCGCGCTCGGCGGAGCCTGTCATCGGGCGCGCATTCGCGCGACCACATTGGCCTCGCTTGTCCGGGACCACGATAATCCAAGTCAATTTTTCACACGGCCAAGCCTTTGCGTTCTCGCGGCCCACATGCGGCCCGAGTTTTCAAGAACAAGTCCCTCCGAAAAGAGGGCGCAGGGAATGCCGGGCGCTCAGCGCACCGCAGCCTCGCGTGCAAAAGTGGAAAGCACACGAGTTAGTCACCACAGGCACGCCGAAACATCCGGCATTCCCTGCGCGATGGTTTTAACGGCTTACTTCGTGATCTCCCTGGCGATCGGGCTTTCTTGCCACCATCCCCGCGCAATGCGAAGCATTGTCGCGAGTTGACATCAGCGTCGAGATGTCAGGACCACACGGCTTGGCCGTCCGCGACACACGCTCTCGTCAACCGCGCGTGTCGCGTCCATCGCACCCCGCACCCAACGTTCGTGACGACCGCGAAGCGCCCCTCTTATCGGGCGCGGGGCGGCCAGATTAGTCGATTTGATTTGCCCGACGGCACAACACAAATACGTGCGACACGTTGGCACGACGGGCAAATCACGTGAGGAGCGCAAAATCCTGTCAATTGAAGAGCATTAGCTTGATCTCGTCTCCCGGACGCGGCGCAGCACTCTTGTGGTGTGTTGCATCCGTGGAACCGACCGCGAACTCACGGTATTATGGCGCAAGTCTCGGCCCTAACAGATGGAAGCGCATCGCGTGCATCTCATCACCAAAATTGATGAAAGCGGCACGCATGGTGCGTCTCCTTACATGATCATGGCGGGCTATACAGCTCGCCTTGATCAGTGGAACCGCTTCGATATCCGCTGGCGCAAGGGATTGAGGAAGGCCGATCTAGATTACTTTCATGCCAAGGAGCATTGGAAACATCCATTTACAGCGAAGGTCGTAAAACTATCCGATAGTAATTTGCTATTTGGCTTTGTCGCTCGAATGAGCGAATTTGACTACAAAAAATTCTACCGTGAAGGAGATTGGGGCGGCAAGGCACAGCCCGACAGCATGTATGGGCTTTGTTTTCGATATTGCCTGTCCCTTATTCTGCAACAGGCGCTCATTAAGTTTCCGAAAAAGGATTTTGTATTAGATTTTGTGGTGGAGGCGGGTCATCAAAACGAGGGAGCCCCCTGCCGCGATTGTGTCTCAGCTAAAGCGCAAGAAAATCGCCGAGGTATCCGAGTTTCTGGGCTCTGTAGCTTTGGGCGAGAAGAAAAAGGTGCCAGGATTGCAGGCTGCCGACGGTTTAGCCTTCGGCGCATGGCATGGAGAATCCCGCCCTGATACCGAGTTTTTGGATGTGCCCCCAGACGCACCGGCTAAGGCGCTGCGGTCCCACGCACTTATGAGAGTCCCCATCTTCCGCTGTCATGTCGATGAGCGGGAATTGGGTATTTTCAAGAAGGGTTATTTCACCCACATTGACCTTCGACGACGTTATGGCGCAGCGAAGCGGGAATGAGAAAATTGGATTGCCTTCGCGCGTTTCACTCGCGCCCCAAACAAAGAAAGAGCCCGGCCGAAGCCGGGCTCTTCTGTCTTACCAGTTACCGTAGTTGCGATAGACCCGCCGCTGATAGACGGCCGGTCCATCATCGTAGGTGTAGCCGGGGTCAGCGTAATATCCGTCGCCCGGGGCATATCCATAGTCTGGGGCGTAGCCATAGCCGTAGCCGTTATTATAGGCCGCGCCCACCGCTGCGGCGCCTATTGCACCGGCCGCTATGCCAGCACCAATCGCAGCGCCTCTGCCGAAGCCGCGGGCGTCCGCCGGTGCAACTGCCGCTGTTCCAACAGCCGCGATGGCCGCAAGGGTCAAGATAATTTTTCGCATGAGATCGCTCCTTTCATCGGAGGGTCAACAGCCGCGAAAAGAGGTCGTTGCGGGAACCAGAGGCGATTCTTTTTGAGTTTGAGCGAAACTATCCGGCGTTCCCGTGTTGGCGACGCCTCCGCGCCGGATCTCAAGCTAAGCAACTTCAATTAGGTCAAATCGCGTATGACGTGCTCCAACGCGCCGAGTGCCGACAGCGCAGTTGCTCGATCACACGTCTGGGCTAAGCGAGCGGCGCGTCCCGGATGAATCAGGTTGCGGAAGTTTCGTGCTAGCTGAGCCGCGCTGCGCGTATCCGGCTTCAAGAGATTCAAGTGCGCAGCCACTTCAATGAAATGGTGCAACTCCCAACGATCTATGTTGCTGTCGGGCGTTGTCATCGCCCTGCTCGACACGAGGGCAGTTACGGCAGCCTGAACTGCAGCAGTGCCGGGCAAAGGCTCTTGCAAGCGCCAATGCAAAAGAGCCTCTATCGCGGCTCCTGCCAAAACGGTTGCGGCTTTCCATTCGGCATTGTTCAGTGCCCTGTTTGCTGCACCTAAATCCTGGCGAATACTATCTCGCAGCGGTGCATCAGCGATGAATAAGAGTTCGGTCGTGACCGGAGGCGGGTATTCGTCGGGGCATTTCGCCAATACTCGCCTGATTATGGTTACCACATCGCAACCTTTCACGGGAGCCATCTCGCCAACGTCTCCTCGGGCCTTCCAATACCCTAAGGTCTCCTCGATCGTGCTTCGGGCGAGGACAAGGTCCGCGTATTCGGCCGGGGGCACCGTCATTAACTCGTCGGGGACATCTTTGAGCAAATTCAATATGCCGATCAGCTGTGCGCTGGCACCTATCGTCAGCATCGCGCGTACGTTGCCCTTTGCCGCATGCGGAAACAGCTCGTCGATGGTTTGCAGTAGTTGGCTTGGCATCACGCGTGCCATGGGTCGTCCTCCTGGATTGGCGGCAAAATACTCGGTAGCTCTATGCGCCGCCAGCACGTGGCTCGTGACTTCTGCATTCCTGATCGCCACTACGGCGCGCTTCAGTCCGCCGAAGCGTTCTGCGCGTAGGCGGAGGCAATCCAGAGTCTTTCTATTGAACGAACTGGATTGCGTCGCTTCGCTCGCAATGACGCAGCTCCATAGCAACGTCTCGATGACTATTCGGTCCCAGGGACACATTCCGCTCGGCGAAATTTCTTGAGTTGGCTTGTCCGACCTGAAATGTGCAGTGCATACAACCTCCGCTTGCGCGCCCTTTGCTTTCGGATAGGCTCTCTCCCGAAATTAAAACGCATCCGGCATTAAACGACCGGGGCGATACGGGACGGCACAGGGAGGGCAACCATGCATCGCAGATGGTCTCTGGCGATTGCCGGGGTGATTTTGATTTTGGCCGGCGGCGTGCTGGCCTGGCTGACGCAGACCTCCGGCGGCATCCAGATCGGGGATGTGCGTTTTAAGGGCGCCAAGGGCAACACCATGAGCGCCCTGCTCTATATCCCGGCGAACGCGACCGCGCAGATCCCCGCCCCCGGCATTCTGGCCGTCCACGGCTACATCAATTCGCGCGAAACCCAGGACGGCTTTGCCATCGAGTTCGCCCGCCGCGGTTACGTGGTGCTGGCGCTCGACCAGACCGGCCACGGCTACAGCGACCCGCCCGCCTTCGCCAACGGTTTTGGCGGCCCCGACGGGCTCGCCCATCTGCGCAGCCTCGACTATCGTCGACAAGAACAATATCGGGCTCGAGGGCCATTCGATGGGCGGCTGGACCGTGCTTGCCGCCGCGGCCGCCATGCCGAACGACTACAAATCGATGGTGCTGGAGGGCTCCTCCACCGGCAAACCGTTCGCCGCCGAAGGCACGCCGCCCTGGCCGCGCAATGTCGCGCTGGTGTTCGCGCAATACGAGGAATTCTCGGACCTGATGTGGGGCGTCGAGCGCGCACGCGACGTCACCCAAAGCCCGAAACTCTGGGCGTTGTTCGGCACCCAAGGCCCCGTCGAGCCCGGCAAGGTCTATGGCGACATCGCGCAAGGCACCGCGCGGGTGCTGTATACGCCCGCGATCACCCATCCGGCCGAGCACATTTCGCATCAGGCCATCGGCTACAGCCTCGACTGGTTCGCCAAACCCTGCAGGGCGGCACGCCGCGCCCCGCCGACGACCAGATCTGGTTCCGCAAGGAAATCGGCACGCTGATCGCGCTGGCAGGCTTTGTCGTGCTGCTGCTCGGGGTGTTCGACGGCCTGCTTGAAGCGCCGGTGTTTTCCCATCTGCGGCTGCCCGCGATCGCCGACGGCACGGTGCCGGCGCAAACGGCCACCCAAACGGCCGCCCAGGCGGCGGCCGCTGGACCGCCGCCTTGATGCTATCCGCCTTCATCCCGGCGCTGACCTATTATCCGGCCTTCGCGCTCGGCGGCACCTTCGTCACGCCGTCCCGCTTTCTGCCCCAGGGCATCACCAACCAGATCATGGTCTGGGCCGTCATCAACGCGCTGATCGCGCTCGCCCTGATGCCGTTCGCGCCCAAACGCGCGAGACGGACCGGGATCATCGGGCCGTCGATCCTGATCGCGCTGGTGACCGTCATTGTCGGCTATGCGGCGCTGTGGCTGGCCGACCTCGCCTTCAAGATCGATTTCCGGTTCTGGATCGTCGCGCTGAAGCTGATGAGCGCCAAGCAGTTCCTGATCTTCCTGATCTATCTGCTGCCGTTCACGGCGTTTTTCGTGATCGCGCTGCACGTCCTGCATCGCAATTTCTCGACCCTCGGCGCCGGGCGCGGCGCGCTTTACCTGACCAACATCCTGGCGCTGACGCTCGGCTTCATCGTGCTGGTCGCCGCCCAATACGGCACGCTGTGGCTGTCGGGGAAACTGTTCAATCCGCTCCCCGACCCCGGCTTCGTGCCGCTCTCCACCATCGTCGCCATCCAGTTCGTGCCGCTGCTGGCGATCTGCGCCGTGATCGCCACCTTCACCTGGCGGCGGACCGGCTCGAGCCTGCCCGGCGCCCTGATCTGCGGCCTCTTTGTGACCTGGTACGTGGTCGCCGGCACCGCCACGCAGGCGGCGTTCTGAGCTGACGTTTCCTGGATGCGATGCGCGTCCGCAGTACCGCGCGCGGAGCGGTGACCCGTCGCGCAGCGACGGTCGGGTCGGGGATTCTGCTCCGCATCCCATACGCCACATGCTCGTTTCTGACTCGCATCGCACCCTCCCCACCACTCGCTTGGCGGGAGAGAAGTCCGGGCGTATCAAGGAGTGCGTCACCGAAGCCAAAAGATGGGCTGAAACTGCATAGCGCCTTGGCTTTCGCCCGGGCGGCGGCAGTGCTATAGCGCCGGGATCATCCCATCCCGTTTCCGCGCCCTCAAGCGCGCTTTCCAAAAAGGCCCGATCTCCCATGGCAAAAATCAAGGTGACCAACCCCGTCGTCGAACTCGATGGCGACGAGATGACCCGGATCATCTGGCAGTACATCAAGGACAAGCTGATTCACCCGTTCCTTGATATCGACCTGATGTATTTCGACCTCGGGATGGAATACCGCGACAAGACCGACGACCAGGTCACCGTCGATGCCGCCAATGCCATCAAGAAGGTCGGCGTCGGCGTCAAATGCGCCACCATCACCCCGGACGAGGCGCGGGTGAAGGAATTCGGCCTGAAGGAAATGTGGAAGTCGCCGAACGGCACCATCCGCAACATCCTCGGCGGCGTATCTTCCGCGAGCCGATCATCTGCAAGAACGTGCCGCGGCTGGTGCCGGGCTGGACCAAGCCGATCATCATCGGCCGCCATGCCTATGGCGACCAGTACCGCGCCACCGACATCAAGTTCCCCGGCAAGGGCACGCTGTCGATGAAATTCGTCGGCGAGGACGGCACGGTGATCGAGAAGGAAGTGTTCAAGGCGCCGGGCGCCGGCGTCGCCATGGAGATGTACAATCTCGACGATTCCATCGCCGATTTCGCCCGCGCCTCGTTCAACTTCGGCCTGATGCGCAACTATTCGGTCTATCTGTCGACCAAGAACACCATCCTCAAGGTCTATGACGGCCGCTTCAAGGACATCTTCCAGGACGTGTTCGACCGCGAATTCAAGAAGGAATTCGACGCCAAGCACCTCACCTACGAGCACCGCCTGATCGACGACATGGTGGCTTCCGCCCTGAAGTGGTCCGGCGGCTATGTCTGGGCGTGCAAGAACTACGACGGCGACGTGCAGTCCGACACCGTGGCGCAGGGCTATGGCTCGCTCGGCCTGATGACCTCGGTGCTGATCACCCCCGACGGCAAGACGGTGGAATCCGAAGCCGCCCACGGCACGGTGACCAGGCATTACCGCGAACATCAGAAGGGCAAGGAAACCTCGACCAATTCGATCGCCTCGATCTTCGCCTGGACGCGCGGCCTGTCGCATCGCGCCAAGCTCGACAACAACGAGAAGCTCGCGAAATTTGCGTCCACCCTGGAGAAGGTTTGCGTCGACACCGTCGAGGCCGGCTTCATGACCAAGGACCTCGCGCTTCTGGTCGGCGCCGACCAGCGCTGGCTCTCGACCACCGGCTTCCTCGACAAGGTCGCGGAAAACCTCACGAAAGCGATGGCGTGACATGAAAGTAGCCAAACATGCCGCGCTCGCCCTCCTCCTGCTCTCAGGGCTCTCGGTGAGCGCGAAGGCACAAACCCCGCTTCCCGACGCCATCGCGGCGCCAGGAGAAACGGTTGTGCTCAGCGTGCATGCCGAGGGCGCGCAGGTCTACGAATGCAAGGCGGGCGCCGACGGCAAGCTTGCCTGGGCGTTCCGCGAACCGATCGCCACGCTGCTTGTCGACGGCAAGACGATCGGCCGGCACTATGCCGGGCCGAACTGGGAGCACATCGACGGCAGCGCCGTGGTCGGCAAAGTCACCGGCAACGCGCCGGGCGCGACGGCCGACGATATCGCCTGGCTGAAGCTGCAAGTCGTCGCCTCGCGCGGCAGCGGCGTCCTGACCGGCGTCACCACCGTGCAGCGGATCAACACCAGGGGCGGCAAGTTGGACGGCGCTTGCGACAAGGCAGGCACCTTCAAGTCCGCGCCCTACTCGGCGGAGTATGTGTTCCTGAAGAAGGGGTAACGATCTTCGCTCGAGGTAAGAATGACCGACGCTGAGATCGATGAAGCATGGAGTCGCTCGGTTGCGTCCATCGCAGCGGTAACTTTGATACATGCCAAAATCTTGGCTGAGTCAGACCAGGATCGCGCGACCGCCATCATCGCCGAAGAAATCCGTATCCGCCTAATCATTGGAGATCGGCCGGACAGGGAAAATTGGAAGTACAAATCAGGTTAGGCCAACTATTCGGCGGAATACGTTTTCCTGAAGAAGGGTTGAGACGGGTTTGCCCGTCATGGCCGGGCTTGACCCGGCCATCCACGTCTTCCTTTGCCGACCTATAATTCAAGACGCGGATGCCCGGCACAAGGCCGGGCATGACGAGTTCTCCCAGGAAGCTCACGCCCCCGCCATCGCCTTTTCGATCGCCGCCAAAGCCGCATCGGCCTTGGCGCCATCGGGTCCGCCGGCCTGCGCCATGTCGGGCCGGCCGCCGCCGCCCTTGCCGCCGAGCGCCTCGGAAGCGACACGCACGAGCTCGACCGCATTGTAGCGAGAGGTGAGATCGGCGGTGACGCCGACCACGACGCCGGCCTTGCCGTCGGAGGTCAACCCGACGATCGCAACCACGCCGGAGCCCAGTTGCTTCTTGCCGTCGTCAGCAAGGCTCTTGAGATCCTTCATCTCGATGCCTTCGACCGCGCGCGCCATCAGCTTGACGTTGCCGACGTCGCGCACGCCCACCGCACCCGATCCGTTCGAGGCGGACGCAGCCGCCGCCCATCGCGAGCTTCTTGCGCGCATCCGACAATTCGCGTTCCAGCTTCTTGCGCTCGTCCATCAGCGAGCTGGATCCGCGCCGGCATCTCTTCCAGAGGCGTGCGCAACTCGGAGGCCGCGGTCTTGGCCAGCTGCACCATGTCGTTGGCGTGCTTGCGCGCGTAGTTTCCGGTCAAGGCTTCGATGCGGCGCACGCCCGAGGACACCGCGCTTTCGCCCGTGATCGAAATCAAGCCGATATCGCCGGTGCGCCTGACATGCGTGCCGCCGCACAACTCGACCGACCAGCCGAGCGCGTTTTGGCCGTGCTCGCGCGCGGTCTTGCCCATCGAGACCACGCGGACCTCGTCGCCGTATTTTTCGCCGAACAGCGCGCGGGCGCCGGCCTCACGGGCCTCGTCGACCCCCATCAGGCGCGTGGTGACTTCGTCGTTCTCCAGCACCACGTTGTTGGCGATATCCTCCACCCGAGACAGTTCTTCGGCCGTGATCGGCTTCTGGTGAACGAAGTCAAAGCGCAGCCGATCCGGCGCGACCAGCGAGCCGCGCTGGGCGATGTGATCGCCTAACACCTGGCGCAGCGCCTCATGCAGCACATGCGTCGCCGAGTGATGGGCGCGGATCGAGGCGCGCCTGCCATGATCGACGTCGAGCTGCAATGCTGTGCCGGCTTTCAGCGTGCCCTGCTCGACGGTGCCGAGATGGACAAAGAGATCGCCGGCCTTCTTCTGCGTGTCGGTGACGCGGAAGCGTACGCCCTCGCCGATCATCATGCCGGTGTCGCCGACCTGACCGCCGGATTCCGCGTAGAACGGCGTCTGGTTCAAGACGATCGCGCCGCTTTCGCCCGTCTTGAGCTGGTCGACGGCCGCGCCGTCCTTTACCAGCGCACCGACGACGCCCTCGGCGGTTTCGGTCTCGTAGCCGAGGAATTCGGTGGCGCCGAGTTTTTCGTGCAACGGAAACCAGATCGCTTCGCTCGCGGAATCGCCGCTTCCGGCCCACGCGGCGCGCGCCTTGGTGCGCTGTCGCTCCATCGCATCGGTAAACGACGCCTGATCGACGCTGATGCCGCGCGATTTCAACGCATCCTGCGTCAGGTCGAGCGGGAAGCCATAGGTGTCGTAAAGCGTGAAGGCGGTGTCGCCGTCGAACATGTCGCCCTTCTTCAAGGACGGCGCTCTTCTCGTCGAGGATCGCAAGTCCCCGTTCGAGCGTCTTGCGGAAGCGCGTCTCTTCCAGCCGCAAGCGTTTCCTCGATCAGATTCTCGGCGCGCACCAGATCCGGATAGGCCTGGCCCATCTCGCGCACCAGCGCCCAGACCAGGCGGTGCATCAGCGGCTCGCGGGCACCCAGCAACTGCCCATGGCGCATCGCGCGGCGCATGATCCGCCGCAGCACATAGCCACGGCCTTCATTCGACGGCAGCACGCCGTCGGCAATCAGGAACGACGAGGCGCGCAGGTGGTCGGCAATGACGCGGTATGAGGCGATGTTGTCCTGTCCGGGACCGTGCCCGAGAGCCGAGGCCGCAGCCTCAATCAGATGACGGAACATATCCGTCTCGAACACGCTTTCGACGCCTTGCAGGACCGACGCCATGCGTTCGAGTCCCATGCCGGTATCGATCGAAGGGCGCGGCAGCGGAACGCGCTCCTCTGGCGTCACCTGCTCGAATTGCATGAAAACCAGGTTCCAGAATTCGAGAAAACGGTCGCCGTCCTCCTCCGGGCTGCCGGGAGGCCCGCCCCAGATATGCTCGCCGCGGTCGATGAAAATCTCCGAGCACGGCCCGCACGGGCCGGTATCGCCCATCTGCCAGAAATTGTCCGAGGTCGCGATACGGATAATGCGATCGTCGGAGAAGCCCGCGATCTTCTTCCAGAAGACCGGCCGCATCGTCGTCATTGTGATAGACGGTGACAAGCAGCTTGTCCTTCTTCAGCCCGAATTCCTTGGTGATCAGGTTCCAGGCCAGCTCGATCGCGCGTTCCTTGAAATAATCGCCGAACGAGAAGTTGCCGAGCATCTCGAAAAAGGTGAGATGGCGCGCGGTGTAGCCGACATTGTCGAGGTCGTTGTGCTTGCCGCCGGCGCGCACGCATTTCTGCGAGGTGGTGGCGCGCTGATAGGGCCGCTTCTCGACGCCGGTAAAGACGTTCTTGAACTGCACCATGCCGGCATTGGTGAACATCAAGGTCGGGTCGTTGCGCGGCACGAGCGGCGACGACGGCACGATTTCGTGGCCGTTATCGGCAAAAAACTTGAGGAAAGTCGACCTGATCTCGTTAACGCCGCTCATAGGGTCCGATCGCGCATCATGTTCGGGAACTAGTGCCCACTTTCCGAAGTTCGTGCTCCGTAGCAGCACCCACCTTCACGAACTTCGGAAAGCTAGGGGCTACTCACAAACTTATTGAATCTAGTACCGCTTTATCGATCTGAAGTCCCTGATCGAACTCGCCGCTTGCCGTGCAGGGACTTCAGATCGGCGGTACTAGGCGAGAACGCTTTTAGACAAGGGGGAAAGCCGTGTCCAGAAACAGTGCAAACAGATCAGCAACTTGGAGCAATTGCCTCTTATTTGACGTTGATAGCGGCCGGCGCGTCGCCTCGACAGGCTTGGCCTGAGCGGTATTTTCGCTTATCTATCCCACTAGTCACGTCGGGAGAGATCGGTCGAAAGGCCGGCGCCGAAGGAGCAACCGCCCCGGAAACTCTCAGGCAAAAGGACCCTCGTGACATTGATGCATCTGGAAAGAGACGCTTCGCGGGTTGTTTGACCCGAGAGGTGCCCGCCGACGGGATAATACTCTCAGGCACAGCGACAGATGGGGCTTTTTCGGATTTTGAGAGGGAATCACCCCTCGATAAATCCGCGAGGGCTCCGTGATGCTTGCGACCGATGCTGCGATCTCCCCGCCTCCGTTGAAGCAAACGCCATTGCACGCGCTGCACGTCGCACGCGGCGGCAAAATGGTGCCGTTTGCCGGCTACGACATGCCGGTGCAATACGGAACCGGGGTTTTGAAGGAACATCTGCATACCCGCAAGCACGCCGGCCTGTTCGACGTCTCGCATATGGGCCAGATCGCGCTGCGGCCAAAGTCAGGCCGTATCGAGGACGCCGCGCGCGCGCTCGAATGGCTGGTGCCGCAGGACATTCTGGCGCTTAGCCCCGGGCGGCAGCGCTACGCCCTGTTCACCAACGAAGCCGGCGGCATTCTCGACGACCTGATGGTGGCGAATTTCGGCGATCATCTGTTTCTGGTGGTCAACGCCGCCTGCAAGGCCGAGGACGAGGCGCTTCTCAGGGAACATCTCTCGGACGTCTGTGTCGTCGAGCCCTTGCGCCATCGCGCGCTGATCGCCCTGCAAGGACGATGCGCGGAATCCGTGCTCGCGAAATTCGACAGCGAAATTTCGGCGATGAAATTCATGGATGCCGGTCCGCGACGCCTCGGCGGTCTCGACTGCTTCGTTTCCCGCTCCGGCTATACCGGCGAGGACGGTTTTGAGATTTCCGTACCGGCGGACGCGGCGGAAGGGTTTGCCGCAGAATTGCTGGCCAATGCAGATGTGCTGCCGATCGGGCTTGGGGCGCGGGACAGCCTGCGGCTGGAGGCCGGGCTTTGCCTCTACGGCCACGATCTCGATCCTGCAACGACTCCGGTCGAAGGCGCGCTGGAATGGTCGATCCAGAAGAGCCGCCGCAAGGGCGGCGCGCGCCCCGGCGGATTTCCGGGCGCCGACGTGATCCTCGGCCAGTTCGAACACGGCGCGCCGCGCCGCCGCGTCGGCCTCAAGCCCGAAGGCCGCGCGCCGGTGCGCGAAGGCGCTTCGCTGTTCCCGGATGAAACATCAACCCAGCCGATCGGCACCGTGACCTCCGGCGGCTTCGGGGTGAGCCTGAATGCGCCGGTCGCGATGGGATATCTGCCGTCGTCGCACGCCGCCACTGACACCGTTGTCTTCGCGGACGTGCGTGGCCAGCGGCTGGCGATGCGCACCGCGCCGATGCCCTTCGTTCCCAACACCTATAAACGCTGAGGGATTTTTCATGACGACGACGACGCTTTACACCACCGACCACGAATGGCTCCGCATCGAAGGCGACGTCGCCACCATCGGGGTGACGGATTACGCGCAATCCCAGCTCGGCGACGTCGTGTTCGTCGAACTGCCAAAGGTCGGCCGCAGCTTGAAGAAGGCCGAAGCCGCCGCCGTCGTCGAATCGGTCAAGGCCGCTTCCGACGTCTATGCGCCGATTTCGGGCGAAGTGCTGGAGGTCAACGCCGAGCTCGCCAGCGAGCCCGCGCTGGTCAATTCCGACGCCGCAGGCCGAGCCTGGTTCTTCAAGCTGAAGATTGCGGACCGCGGCGAACTCGGCGGCCTGATGGATGAAGCCGCCTACCAGAAACACATCGCCTGAAATGACGCAGCAAACCACGACCGGAGTTTCATGGTCATCGCCCGGCTTGACCGGGCGATCCAGCACGCCGCGCCGTTCCAGTTCAGCACGGACGCCTGTGGTTACTGGAGGCCCCGCTTTCGCGGAGCATGACAGAAAGAAGGAAAGCCGATGACCGCGCATGTCAAACCGTTGAACGAGCCCGCCACGACCTTCGCGCGCCGCCATATCGGCCCTGCCCCGCGCGACGTCGCTTTGATGCTTCAGGCCTTGGGCAGCACAAGCCTTTCGGCGTTGATGGCGGAGACGTTGCCCGCCTCGATCCGGCAGAAAGCGCCGCTCGATCTCGGCAACGCTTTGAGCGAGACCGAGGCGCTTGCCCATATGCGCGAGCTCGCCTCGAAAAATCAGGTCTTCACCTCGCTGATCGGCCAAGGCTATTCCGGCACGATCTTGCCGGCGGTGATCCAGCGCAACATTTTGGAAAACCCGGCCTGGTACACGGCCTATACGCCCTATCAGCCTGAAATCAGCCAGGGCCGGCTGGAAGCCTTGTTCAACTTCCAGACCATGATCGCCGATCTCACCGGGCTCGATGTCGCCAACGCCTCGCTGCTCGATGAGGCGACCGCGGCGGCGGAAGCGATGGCGCTGGCCGAACGCGCCGCGCAAAGCCGGACCAAATCGTTCTTTGTCGATGCGGATGTTCATCCGCAAACGCTCGCTGTGCTTCGCACCCGCGCCGAACCCTTGGGCTGGAAGCTCATCGTTGGCGATCCCGCAACCGCGCTTGACGGCGTGGACGTGTTCGGCGGCCTCTTGCAATACCCGGGCTCTTCCGGCTCGGTTCGCGATCTGCGTCCGGCGATTGCGGCGCTTCACGCCAAGGGCGCGCTCGCCGTTGTCGCTGCCGATCTTTTGGCACTGACGCTGCTCGCTTCGCCGGGCGAACTCGGCGCCGACATCGCGATCGGCTCGGCGCAGCGTTTTGGCGTGCCGATGGGCTATGGCGGGCCGCATGCGGCCTATATGGCGGTGCGCGACGGGTTGAAACGCTCGCTGCCCGGACGGCTTGTGGGGCTGTCGGTGGATTCGCGCGGACAGCCGGCGTATCGGCTGGCGCTGCAAACCCGCGAGCAGCACATCCGCCGCGAAAAGGCGACCTCCAACATCTGCACCGCGCAGGTGCTGCTGGCGATCATCGCCTCGATGTATGCGGTCTATCACGGCCCGGAGGGACTGACCCACATCGCGCGCTCCGTGCATCGCCGCGCTGCCGTGCTCGCGGCGGGATTGCGCCAACTCGGCTTCAAGCTTCAGTCCGAGGCGTTTTTCGACACGGTGTCGGTCAACGTCGGCGAAAAACAAAACGAGATCGTGGCGCGCGCGTTGGCCGAAAAAATCAATTTGCGGATCGGCCAAGGTACTCTTGATGGCGTGCTCGGCATCGCGCTCGACGAGACCACGACAGCGAAGACGGTTGAAGCGGTGTGGCGCGCCTTCGGCGGCAAGCTCGTCTATGCCGAGATCGCGCGCGAGGCCGGCGACACTATTCCAGTAGGGCTCGCACGATCGAGCGCCTTCCTCACCCATCCGGTGTTTCACGCCCATCGCTCCGAGACCGAATTGTTGCGCTACATGCGCAAGCTCTCGGATCGCGATCTCGCGCTCGACCGCGCGATGATTCCGCTCGGCTCCTGCACCATGAAGCTGAACGCGACGACCGAAATGATGCCGCTGACCTGGGCGGAATTCGGCAACCATCATCCGTTCGCGCCGCGCGAACAGGCGGCAGGCTATCATGCGCTGTTTGCGCGGTTGGAGAAATGGCTTGCCGACATCACCGGCTATGACGCGATCTCGCTGCAACCGAATTCGGGCGCGCAGGGCGAATATGCCGGACTGCTCGCGATCCGCGGCTATCATGCCTCACGTGGAGAAAGTCACCGCAACGTCTGCCTGATCCCCTCCTCCGCCCACGGCACCAATCCGGCTTCCGCCCATATGGCCGGCATGGAGGTCGTGGTGGTGGCGTGCGATGCGCGCGGCGACGTCGATGTGGCGGACCTGCGCGCCAAGGCCGCGCAGCATTCGAACAATCTCGCCGCGGTCATGATCACCTATCCCTCCACCCACGGCGTGTTCGAGGAGCATATTCGCGAGATCTGCGACATCGTGCATGGCTATAGTGGTCAGGTCTATCTCGACGGCGCCAACCTGAACGCGCAAGTGGGCCTCGCCCAGCCCGGCGAATACGGGGCCGATGTCAGCCATCTCAACCTGCACAAGACCTTCTGCATTCCGCATGGCGGCGGCGGCCCCGGCATGGGTCCGATCGGGGTCAGAGCGCATCTCGCGCCCTTCCTGCCGGGCCATCCGCAAGAGGGGGAACGCGCGGTCGGGCCGGTGTCGGCGGCGCCTTACGGTTCGGCTTCGATCCTCACCATTTCCTACATCTACATCCTGATGATGGGCGGCGAAGGGCTGACGCGCGCGACCGAAGTGGCCATCCTCAACGCCAATTACATCGCGGCTCGGCTGGAGAGCCATTTCCCGGTGCTCTATCGCAACGCCAAGGGCCGCGTCGCGCATGAGTGCATCATCGATCCGAGACCTCTGAAGACTTCAGCCGGCGTCACCGTTGATGACATTGCCAAGCGCCTGATCGACTACGGCTTCCATGCGCCGACCATGAGTTTTCCGGTGCCGGGCACGCTGATGATCGAGCCGACGGAATCCGAATCCAAAGCCGAGCTCGATCGGTTTTGCGAGGCGATGATCGCGATCCGGCGCGAGATCGCCGAGGTTGAGGCTGGCCGCCTCACAGTCGAGGCTTCGGCCCTCCGCCACGCGCCGCACACCGTGCACGACATTGCGGACGATGCATGGGAGCGCGCCTATAGCCGATCTGAAGGCTGCTTCCCGGCCGGCACCTCGCGGACTGACAAATACTGGTGCCCGGTGGGGCGGATCGACAACGTCTATGGCGACCGCAACCTCGTCTGCTCCTGCCCGCCGGTCAGCGAATACGCCGAAGCGGCGGAGTGAGGCGATAACGTCATTCCGGGGCGCGCAAAGCGCGAACCCGGAATCTAGACATTAGTTAAGGGAATTACTTCGAGATTCCGGATCGTCGCTTCGCGACGTCCGGAATGACGAACGATTTTTTTACTCCTCCGCCGGCTCCTCGCCGTCGGCGTCGCGCTCAGGCGCGCCGGCCAAAATCTGCTCGGCGATCAGGCCGGAGTTCTGGCGGATCGCGACTTCGATCTTGGCGGTCATATCGGGATTGGCCTTGAGAAACGCTTTCGAGTTCTCGCGGCCCTGGCCGAGCCGCTGGCTGTCATAGGAAAACCAGGCACCGGACTTTTCGACGATGCCGGCCTTGACGCCGAGATCGAGGATTTCGCCCATCTTGGAGACGCCCTCGCCATACATGATGTCGAACTCGACCTGCTTGAAGGGCGGCGCCAGCTTGTTCTTCACCACCTTGACGCGGGTGGTGTTGCCGACCACCTCGTCGCGCTCCTTGATCGCGCCGATGCGGCGGATGTCGAGACGGACGGAGGCGTAGAATTTCAGCGCATTGCCGCCGGTGGTGGTTTCCGGCGAGCCATACATCACGCCGATCTTCATCCGGATCTGGTTGATGAAGATCACCATGGTGTTGGACTTGTTGATCGAGGCGGTGAGCTTGCGCAGCGCCTGGCTCATCAACCGGGCCTGCAAGCCGGGCAGCGCATCGCCCATCTCGCCCTCGAGTTCGGCCTTCGGCACCAGCGCCGCCACCGAGTCGATCACCAGCACGTCGACCGCGCCGGAGCGCACCAGCGTGTCGCAGATTTCCAGCGCCTGCTCGCCGGTGTCGGGCTGCGAGATCAGGAGTTCATCGATATTGACGCCGAGCTTGCGCGCATAGACCGGATCGAGCGCGTGTTCGGCATCGATGAAGGCGCAGATGCCGCCCTTCTTCTGGCCTTCGGCCACCGTGTGCAGCGCCAGCGTGGTCTTGCCTGAGGATTCCGGCCCGTAGATTTCAACCACCCGCCCCCTCGGCAGGCCGCCGACGCCGAGCGCAATGTCGAGCCCGAGCGAACCGGAGGATATCGTCTCGACATCCATCGAGCGGTCGTTCTTGCCCAGCTTCATCACCGAACCCTTGCCGAACTGGCGCTCGATCTGGGACAGCGCAGCGGACAGGGCCTTACTCTTATCCATGGAGGATCCTTCGACGATACGCAGGGCAGTGACGGACATAGTGGTGCTCCTTATGGCGAGGATTTGCGAGCGGGACAAACGTTGCGGGGCGGAATCAGCGTTGGAAGCAAATGTACACCATTTGTTCCTTGTTCGCAATATGTTCTCTTTTGGGGGGGTACTGGCCCCTTTCCATCCCCCTTTATCCTTAGTGGTCCCTTTAGATTTTAGGAGTGGCCCCTTTCAGGAAAACTGAGACATCGCCTAGACGTTCAACTTTCGGAGCGTCCCCTTTTGGGTTCATAGTTGCGTGCTTACAACACTAGGTGGCCTCAATCGTGCACGACAGTTAAGGCCGATTGACTTAGTTCCAATGCAAACAGAGGGTGTACCGCTGTTGGATCAATCAGGAATTGAGTCGTGCCCGGGCCGTTTCATAGACTGGAGTCACCCAGTCAGACGAAGAACGATGCCATCGCTCAACAGCAATCCAATGAGCTTTGGGGTGCAGCCGGACGAAATAATGCCCAAAGCAATTTACCTAGCGTCAAAGCGCATCGGAGTAGTCTTCCAGGTGGGCAGCGCGGTATCGAGTTTGACTCCCCCGTGGCTCCCACCCCAAACACTGGTAGCTCGCTGGTATCACGGAAGCCCCGGTGTTCAATTACGCACAGATGCGAATGGAACGGACTTCGCGGTTATTCCGTTATCGAGATTCGTTAACGGGCAGCCATAACTCATTGGCGGAACAATCAAATGATTGAGCCAGTTAAATCTACCGACGTGGAATTTGCACCGCAGGCAATTATAGGGCTTCCAGTTTCCGCCACGTTGGCGAGGTTCCAAAGGTTCGTTACCCACGGACATGACGATCTCGATGAGTACGATGGCGCTGATTTCATACTCGACAAGAAATATCTAATTGCAGTTAGGCATTATCGTGGACACCCTAAGGGCACCACAACCATCTACGTCGATCGCAGACAAAATGACGTCGATAAGATTACTATTATGGTCCATCAAATCCTGAGAGAATTAGATATTCCCCAGAAGGCGCTCCAATGGGAGCGGAAACAAAGTCCGGAGTATTAGGAATAAGGCCGCCAACGAAGGCGGCCTCTTTAATTTTGCCCCCCAAGGACGCCCGGCAAGGGCCTCATGAGCCTGCTCCGGCGTCATGTTGCTGATTGCATCATCCTTGTAACCCATCTCGCGTAGGCGCTGTTTCGTAACCGGCATGAGCCCTCCACCTGGGCATCGCGCGACTGAGCTGCGATACATCCTGGCATGAACTGTATTTTGGAGGTTGGCTATGGCAGAAGCCATGCATGAAGCCATGCTTGATGCCAGGCAGGAAGGGGGCTCCTATCGTCGGATCGAGGTGATCACGGGGCAGCGTCGACGACGGCAGTGGACGGCGGAGGAGAAGGCTCGGATCGTGGCGGAGAGCTTCGAAGAAGGAGCCAATATTTCCGAGGTCGCCCGCCGCCATGGTGTTGTTCGTGGGCTGCTTACGGTTTGGCGGCACAAGTTTGCGACGGCAGCGGGCCTTCAGGCGCAGGGCTTCGTGCCGGTCCGGATCGCTTCCGAGAGCGGTCCGACGAGGGTAGACGAGCCGGACCGGCTGGCGTCCGCGCACAAGGTGATGCCGCAGATGGCATCGCCCCCTGGCAAGCCTGGCGGGATGATCGAGATCGAGGTAGGTGAAGCACGCATCCGGGTCGAGCCCGGAGTGGAGCTGGCGACGCTTTCGACAGTGCTATCGGCGCTTCGGGGCATGCGTTGATTGCACTACGGTCTGACCTCAAAGTGGTGCTGGCGGCACAGCCAGTCGATTTTCGCAAGTCGGTGCACACGCTGTCGGCGCTGGTGAGCGAAGCACTGCGCGCGAACCCGTACTGCGTAACCGGCATGAGCCCTCCACCTGGGCATCGCGCGACTGAGCTGCGATACATCCTGGCATGAACTGTATTTTGGAGGTTGGCTATGGCAGAAGCCATGCATGAAGCCATGCTTGATGCCAGGCAGGAAGGGGGCTCCTATCGTCGGATCGAGGTGATCACGGGGCAGCGTCGACGACGGCAGTGGACGGCGGAGGAGAAGGCTCGGATCGTGGCGGAGAGCTTCGAAGAAGGAGCCAATATTTCCGAGGTCGCCCGCCGCCATGGTGTTGTTCGTGGGCTGCTTACGGTTTGGCGGCACAAGTTTGCGACGGCAGCGGGCCTTCAGGCGCAGGGCTTCGTGCCGGTCCGGATCGCTTCCGAGAGCGGTCCGACGAGGGTAGACGAGCCGGACCGGCTGGCGTCCGCGCACAAGGTGATGCCGCAGATGGCATCGCCCCCTGGCAAGCCTGGCGGGATGATCGAGATCGAGGTAGGTGAAGCACGCATCCGGGTCGAGCCCGGAGTGGAGCTGGCGACGCTTTCGACAGTGCTATCGGCGCTTCGGGGCATGCGTTGATTGCACTACGGTCTGACCTCAAAGTGGTGCTGGCGGCACAGCCAGTCGATTTTCGCAAGTCGGTGCACACGCTGTCGGCGCTGGTGAGCGAAGCACTGCGCGCGAACCCGTACTGCGGCGACGTCTTCGTGTTCCGCAGCAAGCGCGCAGACCGAGTGAAGCTTTTGGCATGGGATGGCAGCGGCATGGTGCTGGTAACGAAGTGGCTGCACCAGGGACACTTCACGTGGCCGCCGATCCGCGACGGCGTCGTGCATCTGAGTGCGACACAACTCGCGATGCTGCTCGACGGCCTCGAGTGGACGCGTGTTTCACCCAAGCCTGTGAAGCAGCCGACCGTCGTCGGCTGAGAGGCGAAGATTTTACTGGAGCCCGCGATGCGCGGATATATCGTTAGATCATGGCGATTCGCTCCGAAGCTCTTCCGACCGACACAGCGGCTCTGACCGAGATGGTGCTCGCGCTGGACGCCGAGAACGAGAAGCTGCGTGTGGCGATGCAGACGCTGAAGGAGATGATTTTCGGCAAGCGCTCGGAGCGGCTGGCTGCGATCGTGGCCGAGCAGCTCGCGCTCGAACTTGATGATCTCGCGACCGGCGTCACGCCGCCTGCGCCGGCCAACGATGATGTGCCTGCAACGAAGCCAGCTGGGAAGCCGCGCAAGAAGGCAAGGCGCAACATCGGCGCGCTGCCTAAGCATTTGCCGCGCTGCGAGCAGGTGCTCGAGCCGGACGCGACGGCGTGCCCGTGCTGCCAGGGCGTTCTGCACCGGATCGGCGAAGACGTCAGCGAAGTGCTGGACGTCATCCCGGCGATCCTGCGGGTACTGCGCACGATCCGTCCCAAATACGCCTGCCGCGGCTGCACTGACGGAGTGGTCCAGGCCAAGGTGCTGCCGCGCCTGATCGAGGGCGGCATGGCCTCGACCGCGCTGGTGACCCACGTCGTAGTGTCGAAGTTCGCCTGGTATCTGCCGCTGTACCGCCAGGTGCAGATCCTGGCCGGTCAGGGCATTCATCTCGACCGCGCGACGCTTGCTGGCTGGGTGAAGCGTGCAGCATGGTGGCTCAAGAGCCTTTATGAGCTCCAGCTGCGGACGATCCAGGCTTCGCCGCGGCTGTTCTGCGATGAGACGCCGATGCCGGTGCTCGATCCCGGACGACATCGCACCCGTATCTGCCAGTTCTGGGCGCATGCGATGGATGATCGCCCATGGGGCGGCCCATCGCCGCCGGCGGTCGCCTATGTATTTGCCGATGGCCGCGGCACCAAGGAGATCGCCGGGCAGCTGACCGGCTTCTCGGGCATTCTGCAGGTGGATGGCTATGCCGCCTACAAGGCGCTTGCCCGCGGTCATGGCGGCGCGATCGAGCTGGCTTTTTGTCTCGCCCATGCCCGACGCAAGTTCGTCGAGGTGTACAAGACAATGCAGTCGCCGTTCGCCCGCGAGGTGATCGAGCGCCTGCAGGTGGTCTACGCCATCGAGGCCGAGATCCGCGGCTCGAGTGCCGAACAGCGGCTTGCCGTCCGCCGCACCCAGACTGCACCGCTGATGGAGGAGCTGAAGGCGCGGCTGACCTCGATGCTCGACCAGCTGTTCTCCCAGTCGAAGTTGACGGAGGCCATCAACTATACGCTCAATCATTGGGTCGGACTGACGCTGTTTCTCCGCGACGGTCGCGTCGAGGTCGACAGCAACACCGTCGAGCGTTCGATGCGCCCGATTGCAATGGGGAGGCGGAACTCGCTGTTCAGCGGCAGCGAGGGCGGCGCCGAAAGCTGGGCAATCCTTGCATCCCTGGTCAATATGCGGCGCGACAATCAGGATGGGAATCCCGCGACAATCAGGATGAGAATGCGCCGCTGCCGGGGTGACGAAGGGAGGGCGTAGCCCGACCGGAGTTACCCCGGCAGCGGCGTCGACGCCCAAAGGGGCCTCATTTGGCGGTAACGGCGGCTGGTAAGGGATCGGCTTCTCCTTCGAGAGGACCAATTCTTTGGCCGGCCGGCATGTCACCGATCAACAAATGAGGCTTTTCATGAGCTTGCGTCGTACCCATTCGCCGGCCGTAGCCGGTGCAAAGGCCGGTTTCAGCACCTCCGCCGCCTACCGGTTCGAAAAGGATCCCCGACTTCCCACCCAGAAGAAGTCGCCCCGCGAACGTCGCCGGGCTGATCCATTCGCCGATGTCTGGGAGAACGACGTCCTCCCTATGCTGAAGGCCGCCCCTGGCTTACGGCCGATCTCCGTGTTCGAGGAGCTATGCCGCCGGCATCCGGAGCTGGGTTCCGGGACGCGGCGGACGCTTGAGCGGCGCATTCGCGCTTGGCGGGCGGTGAACGGCCCGGACCGGGAGGTGATCTTCCGCCAGGAGCATCCGCCGGGCCGTATGGGCTTGTCGGACTTCACCGAGGTTGCCGATCTTGGCGTCACCATTGCCGGCCAGTTGCTGGACTGCCGGCTCTATCACTTCCGTTTGCCGTTCTCCGGCTTCGAACACGCCCATGTCGTGCTCGGCGGCGAAAGTTTTGTCGCCCTTGCGGAAGGGTTGCAGAATGCCCTGTGGTCGCTGGGCGGGGTTCCCGAGCAGCACCGAAGCGACAGCCTCTCGGCGGCGTTCCGCAATCTCGGCGCCGACGCCAAGGAGGATGTGACGACGCGCTACGAGGCGTTCTGCGGCCATTACGGCATGACGCCGACCCGCAATAATCCGGGCGTATCGCACGAGAATGGTTCGATCGAAAGTGCGCATGGCCATCTCAAAAGAGCGCTGGCAGATGCCCTGCTGCTGCGTGCCTCGCGCGACTTCGACGATCTTCCGGCATGGCGGGGCTTCGTCGACGAGATTGTTGGCCGCGGCAACGCGCGCAATGCCAAGCGCATCGATCAGGAGCGGATGGCGCTGAAGAAACTGCCGGTCCGCAAGACCGCCGACTATGAGGAGGTCAACGTCGACGTCACAACATCCTGCGCCTTCACGTTGCGCAAGGTGTTTTACTCGGTCCCATCCCGCCTGATCGGCCACCGGTTGCGCGTGCGTCTTTATGACGACCGGCTCGAATGCTTCCAGGGCGCGACGCACATCATCACCTTGCGGCGCGGGCGAGCGCTGCCGAACGGCAAACATGGCCATGTCATCGACTATCGCCATGTCATTCATTCCCTGCGCCGCAAGCCGATGGCGCTGCTCAATCTGGTCTATCGCGACCAGCTCTTTCCTCGCCGCGTCTACGCCCTTGCGTTCGACGCCTTGCTCGCTGGAATCGGCGAGAGACCAGCGTGCCGGGCCATGGTTGGGCTTCTGGCGCTCGCACACGAACGTGCCTGCGAGGCGGAACTCGGCGTCGTGCTGCAATCAGCTCTCGACGACGGCGTTCTGCCGGATCTCAATGCGCTGATCGAACGCTTCCGCCCGAAGGGCATGGCACCGCCGGTCGTCATCGTCACGCTGCCCTCGCTCGCCATCTACGACCAGATTGCCGCGACCGTGGGAGAAGCCGCATGAACGCGACCGTCAAGATCGATGCCGCCCGTGTCGAGCTACTGCTCAGCGAGCTGCGCCTGCCCGGTATCAAGCTGATCTGGGCCGCCCTGGCGGAGACCGCCGACAAGGAAGGCTGGCCTGCAGCTCGCTTCCTGGCCGCGCTGGCCGAACAAGAGATGGTGGAGCGAAGCCGACGCCGCTTCGAACGTCATCTGGAAGAAGCGCGACTGCCGCCGGGAAAGACCCTCGATGCGTTCGACTTCGATGCCGTGCCGATGGTCTCGAAGGCGCAGGTGCAGGCGCTCGCCGCCGGTGACGCCTGGCTCGAAAAGGGCGCCAATCTCCTGTGTTTTGGGCCGCCCGGCGGCGGCAAATCGCACTTGGCGGCGGCGCTCGGCATGGCCCTGATCGAAAAGGGCTGGCGCGTGTTGTTCACCAGGACCACCGATCTCGTGCAAAAACTCCAGATCGCACGCCGTGATCTCGTGCTCGAAGCGGCGATCGCCAAACTCGACAAATATCACCTGCTGATTCTTGACGATCTCGCCTATGTGACCAAGGATCAAGCAGAGACCAGCGTTTTGTTCGAGTTGATCAGCGCCCGCTACGAACGGCGATCAATGCTCATCACCGCCAATCAGCCGTTCGGCGAATGGGGCAAAATCTTCCCGGATCAAGCCATGACCCTCGCCGCGATCGACCGTCTCGTTCACCACGCTACGATCCTCGAAATGAATGTCGACAGCTATCGCCGGAAAGAAGCTGTCGACAAAGCCCGCGGACTAGGTCGTCCGCCGACGCGCGCGACAATCAAAGGCTCATCCTGATTGTCGCTCCACGACAATCAAATCACGCGTCACGAAAATATCGCTTGCGTTATCGCACACCCGCGACAATCATCCTCCCGCCGCGACCGCCGAAATGGCCATCCTGATTGTCGCTGTGTTCCCATCCAGATTGACGCGCTACATCAATACGGCAAAGCTCCACGAACTCGATCCGCAGACCTATCTGGCCGATGTGCTGGAGCGTATCGTCTCCGGTCAGACCAAGAGCCACCAGCTGCACGAACTTCTCGCCTGGAACTGGAAGGCGGCCCGCGAGCTCAACGCACGGGCGGCTGCATGAGCCGGCGGCGCCGTTCGTCATCGCCCTCATCACCATCGATGGTGGCAGCTGCGATGCCGCTCGACGAACTTGAGCCTTGGCTGCAGGCTCGCGCCGAGCGTCATCCCGTCGCTATGAGCCTTCCCATGCTTGACGGTTATGTCGCCGCGATCGTGGCCGGTCCGGTGTCGATAAGTCCGCCCGACTGGATCTGTCCGCTGCTCGCCATCGACGCCGACGCATTCAACCATGGCGGCACGCCTGAGTTCGCCGCGATTTCGGCTGTCGCGCTGCGCCACAATGACATCAGCAACGTTCTTTCCACCGCACCCCATCGGTTCGCGCTGACCCATGCCCGCAAGCCGAATGGCGACGTTGATGCGCGGCCGTGGTGCCAGGGATTCCATGCTGCCATGCGGCTGAGACTATCGGCTTGGGCCCCGCTGCTCGACATCAGCAACATACACCACGGCTTGCTCCTGCCCATCCTGCTGCATTGCGTCGACGATCAAGGGCGCCCACTGCTTGGACCGCCAAGGAAAGGCCGCGAGACCGAGGA
Source organism: uncultured Alphaproteobacteria bacterium (assembly GCA_963770515.1). GTDB lineage: Bacteria > Pseudomonadota > Alphaproteobacteria > Rhizobiales > Xanthobacteraceae > Bradyrhizobium. Next base: position 1,233,481 of record CAVYPW010000006.1, on the reverse strand, counting down.
GTTCCTGCGCAACGCCCACGCCGACATCCCAGCCGTCGTCGAGGCCATGCGCCAGTATTCGATGCCGACCCGCTACGCTCGCGCGCGCTGATCACCGCCGACGTGGAAGCTCATGCCGGTTACGCTGTTTCTGCGCACAGTGGCCTAATTAAAATCCCACCCAAGTAAGGCGTGTGTAAGCGCCCGGTTGTACCCTCTCGATTTGAGGGTATGCCGATGACCGATTGGCTTGTCCGGGACGTTACCGTGTTCGGCTCTTCGTCCGGCCAGCACTGGTGGTTTGTTGCGGTCGGCATCATCGCCCTCGGCATTTTCATGACATGGAAGCTGGACCGGTAGGCAGCCATGGGCCTTTCCCATACCGCCGCGATTGTCGCCTCCACCGTCGTGGCGCTGATGGCGATGGAATATTTTGGCCGAAAACTTCGGAAGCCTAAGTGATCGGTCTTCCCTTTGGGGAAACGCCAATGCGTAGCGCCGTCATCCTTCTCGTCGTGCTGTTATGGCCGTTGTCGCTGTCGAACGCGGCGAGCGCCAGTCCGTTTTCTCTTCATGGTCCGTTCAGCCAGAAGCGGGTCGAAGCACAGGCCGATCCAACTCCCTCATCGCCCCCACACGGCGAAGCTTTCTCAGGCTGCGGGAGGGGCCGCTACCGCGATCAGGCCACCCGTCAGTGCAGGGATCCTGCCGATCTGCATTAAAGGCCGCCTCAATTGGCGGCCTTTTCATTTTTCCAGGGGGGACCTCGAAATTGCAGTGGCCTGATTTCGCAAAATTGACTGGCGATCGTCTTATCGGATAGGCAGGTTGGAACCGCGCTCAAGCAGGGGAAACGAGCCGTGCCGGACTTCGTATTCCAAGCCAATATTGCGCATTACAAGGAATTGTTGGCTAACGAAACCGATCCCAGGAAGATCGCGACCTTACGCAAACTCCTGGCTGAGGAAGAAGCCAAGCTAGCTGCATGGCTGGCCAAAAATGGCCACCCGCCGGGGAAAGAATGACGGCTGCGGCCCCGTATCATTACTAGTTTTGATAACGATCAAAGACCCTGTCGAAGCGCTGATTATTTTTGCATGATGACATGGATGAAGATTGAAACCGCCCCTTTTGACCGGGACCTGGAAGTGGCCGTTATCGAAGCCAATGGGGATACGTACGCCGTCATTTTCCCCTGCCATCGCGTTCTCAGCGGTTGGACCGAGGCCGCCACGGGCGGGCACGTAGAGATTCATCCTACCCATTGGCGAAATTGGGAAAAAGGGTAAGACCGCCTCAGTGGGCGGCCTCTTTCACCCGTCATGGGTTCGAGGCAAGCGATCCGCAGAACCGACGCCAAGATGCCTTAGGTGATTGGTCGTCGGCAGCTAAATGACTAACCAGTCACCCCCACACTCAGCGGCTTGCCACCTCAAAAAGAACGGCCCCGGTGGACTAGACCGGGACCGTATTGCCGGCGAACCAGTCTTGGGGGACCTATCGCAAGCAACTCAGAATAGCAGTTGCGGCCCTCGTTCCATTCTAAAACCTGTTTGAGATTCAGTGTCCTGATCTGCCTTCGCGGGTGTCCTGGTCAAGACAGCACCAGGGGATCGGTATTGCCCGTATCTGACCCCGAAATCCCCGCCTAAAGCTACGGCGTCCCAAATCCGATCAGAGCCCAGGAACCCTGCCGGCGGATTCAGCGTTATGCTGCATGGCACAAAAAACGCTGCCGTCGGATTATGTCTAGCATCGTGGTCATCTTGCTCCTGGCTGCCGGCTTCGCGGCCGGATATGGCCTTAGAGCACGCATCTCCCATCGAAGGCGAACCCGCCGGGTTATCTTGCCGCCCGCGGTGCATTTTCGTACCCGCGAGACGCCCGCAAAAACGCGCTCCGACTCCGGCGGGGACAAGTAAGGCTGCCTTGAGTGGTTAATCGCGAAGGTCTTGCCGCGCCAGCAGACCTTTGGGCATCCAAGCCGCTCGCAAGTTCCCGAATTAGATGGACTTCGCAACGCAACAAGCGCCTAGTCAATTCATCACCGCCCTGCCTTCTGGCTCACACCGGTTACTGAGAGTTCGGTAACGCTCCCGCCCTATCCTGGAAGGAGCATTCGTGACCTCGCTTCTCCACAAATCTCCGACGTTGTCATCGCCGGGTTTGCGCGTGCCAGTATGAGGCCACGATGAAAATAGCGCTTTTGTTGACGATGTTCGCTCTCACCCCTGCTGCCGAGGGACCGCCGGCGGCTGAGCCCGCCCCGAACGGGGACACATCGATCCACGAGCAGATCAAAGCGGATCGCGCCAGGGCCAAAGCAGACGAAGAAAACGATTCAGGGGCTCGTTTCTGGGATCGCGACGCCAATGGAAAGCGGCCCTGGGAGCTTCCAAAGGAAACCCGCTGACGAAGCCATAGCGCCGCCTCAGGTCGGCGGCCTCTTTCTTTTGGATCAACTCTGCCCCCGGTCCAGGTCCAGTTTGGAAGTATCCCAAATTGCACCTTGGAACCTGTGTATACGAAGCCTGTTATTCCGCTCATTAAACGAGCACAGGCGGGGTACGATCAGTGGCCGAGGAAAAAGAACGGATCCAGGATCACGCCCAACCAAAAGCGCCGACGCGCTGTCCGGCCTGCGCCGCCTTCCCCCGCCTTTCGCAGCAGTTCATGAATCCCCGCGACGGGAAGACGGTTCGTCTTTACGAATGCCCATGCGGTGAGCGCATCTGGGACGAAAGGTAGCTGCTTTTCGAAAATTCAATTTAGTATTTTTTGCGAGCGGAACCCGCTTAGCTGGGCCATGTCTCACGTTCAGCCTCCGCCGCCGATCTGCCCGCAGTGTCACAAGCCAATGAAGCTCATGCTGACCAGGGGCAGGCCTCAACGCGTTTTGCGGTGCGCCGACTGTGGCCAGCCGGACCCCATGCAGAGCGCCGACATACAAGGGTGGCTGAAAGGCGAACTGAGCGGTGGACGGTAACTCCGCCATCATGTCCGAAGATGCCGCGCGATACCGGCAGCAGGCCGAGCAAGCGCTGCAGTTCGCCGAGAAGTCGATAAACCCGCTCGACAGGGAAGTATGGCTTCGCGTTGCCGACGAATGGTTCAAGCTTGCGCAGAGCGCTGAAGCGCAAACGAAAGGGTAAGACCGCCCTGGTTGGCGGCCGCTTTCCTTTCATGATCGCGGGAGGCGATCAGCGCGTGCAAAACTGACGACATCCCAAGGAGCCGTCAGTCATTCTTCACGGCCATCCTGTCCTGATTTGAGGTCGCCCTTGATCTCGAGCGTGTCCGCCGGCTCGTGGAACGCAAGATAGGCGTCGACCGCGTAGATCACGCCGAAAATGGCGATCGCGGCAGCAATCAACATGCCGCCAATCCACATCAGTATTTCCCTGGCAGGGTAGGTCCCAAACATGCGGACGGTTTTTATTTTTGCGGGCGATAAATGAAAAGCCCCTGCGGCGCTGAGGACACAGCGGGGAAAATCTGATCCGTGTTGCTACCGAGAAGGGATGCGAATGTTAGAATCGGACCACTAGCCGATTGAGCTTACATGGGCCTTAACATGGGCCTTACAGCACGCCACCCCAAAAAGCCCCACCGTGCCGCGCTGGCACCACGGCGGGGCCTGATGAAACCGAAGGGTATGAGGGGACTTCGGGGCCATCCGACCAGATACGACCCGGCTGGCTGCCCGGTTTCGGTGTCCCTCATTTGGCCGGAGCGAGCGCCCTCGCCCGGTATTTTGGTAGAGGCATGGTCATCTCTTCACCTTATCCGACGGTTGGCCGTTACCTTTAGCCCCGCCTTGGAACGAAGCTGACGGGCGCGGCATTATGACGAGATGCTGCACGGCACAAAAAATGCTTGGGTTTGATCATGCTTGAAGTCGTGGTTGCGTGCATATTCGGCATGGGTTTTGGAGCCGGATACGGCGTCCGAGAGTTTGTCTCCCGCCGACGGCGAAGATCATATCGGCGCTCCCTGGCCTGAGGCGGCAATTGAGCCCACCTCGGCACGGCATTCCGCGAGGGCAAGACCCGCGGAACAGTTGAGGCCGCCCCGGCGCGACACGGCCGGTTTTCCTTCGACATACGAATTAGATAGACTTCCAAGGCCAACAAGCGCCTAGTCGATCCATCGCCGCGCTGCCTTCTGGCTCATATCGGTGACTGAGAGTTCGGTAACGCTCCCGCCCGTCCTGGAAGGAGCACGCATGGCCTGGCTTTTAAACGAATCCCCCACCCTTTATGAACGCCTCACTGCCGAAAAGAAGCGTCTTGAAATTGAGCTGGATCTGGCTGGACCCGGTTCGATAAGAGACAAGCTTCTGGAGAAGCTTCGCGAACTCCAGACCGCGACCCACATCAACGACTGGCTTTCATCGCCGGGTTTGCGCGCCCCAAGCTGAACCTTCCCAACAGAAGGCGTCCGCTCCGGTTGGCGGCCTTGCCACCCTCTCGACACCGTCGCGATGACGCGTGCGAAGCGCGACCTGCCCCAGAGTGCCGCCCGCCAGAATAAAGGCCCCACCGCGCTGAGGCCAAGCTGATCCGACTTGGGGGGCTCGTTCCTTGGCGGACCGGCTGTAACCCTAGCGGACCGAGCTTACATGCGGGTGTCCCAGATCCCCGCTGTGGCGACGACTCTTTCCGATTTCCAATGAGAAAACAAAACGGCCCCGTCACGCTGAGGGGTACGTGCCGAGGCCGCCTGCCCCTGCGGGTGTTCTGGGGGACCAGAACCTAGGGCAGCGCAACATAACCAACGCCCGTGAACGGGAGTGTGAGCCGTTTCACAAGTGGTCAGTTTTGAATCGGCAGTCAGCGCATTTCGGCCGGCATCGTGGGCGCTCCCCCGTTAGGGGACTTCTTCTTTGCGGCCGCCCGCCCACTTCATCAAACCGTGAACGAGTGCCCGCTTCCGAATATGAACCTTACGCCGAGCTGTGCAGACCCATGAGAGATCGGGGGGATTTCAGGGGCCCCGGTGACTAAACCAGCGCCGCCAAGCGATCATATTCCGCTTGGGCGGCGTTGTGCTTTTTTAAAAAGGAATCTCCCGCCGCCGCTCGCCTTCGCCATCGTCGCCTTGAGCATCGCCGTTTCCGCGTGGTGGGTCCGAAACCAGTGTCCCGGTTCTGACATTCGTACGCTATTGCAGCGGGCACTTTTACGAATGTCAGAACCAAAGGGACACTAGCAACCATATGATTTTAGTGTGGCTTTGACTCTGACGTTCCTTCGGAGAACTCGCGGCGATCCTGAAAGGAACGTCAGTGTCGCCACACTAGACCGGCTGATTTAAAGCGGCGCAGCAACGCGCCAGTAGACGCGCATCCGTATTTGCACTGCCCCCGGACAGGCACTTTTTGAGTAGCGCGTGCGGTCGCGTTCAGGCGTCTGCTTGGACGTCGCGCAGAGCTGACCCGACTGGGCCACAATTTTAATTGCGCGGCAGGGGTCGTCGGCTTGTTGTCAACTCGGTCGACGGCCCCACCCGAACCGGCTGCGAACGGTCATCACACCAGGTGCCGCAACACCAAGTGCCGAAATATCATAATACAAAGTGCCAATCGCACGCCGCCGTCAGCCCATCACACGGATCAATTGAGGCTGTTTTCCGGCCAACGGATTCACTTTGCCATGGACGGCTCAAACATTCCCCCTCGCGTTTGCCCCGGAAAGGCCAGCAACCTTGGGAAATAAATGCTATGATGGTACGTGACTCCGTCCCGTCACGGTTTTTTCGGGACGGCCACGCGGCCTTACGTTGATCGCGAGTTGATGATGACTGTGCATGCCCCCAAGCTTCTGACGCCTGAAGAATTTGCCTCGTTGATCGAAATCGCGATCGCCTCCGATAATCCCACGGTGCCGCCGCATCATATGTCGAAACTGATCAGCCTCGGCTATGTCCTGGAGACCGCCGATGGCCCCCGCGTGACCGGCGATGGCCTGGTCCGAATTACCGAGAGCGAATAGGGCCGAAGCCCGTAACCTCCCGGAATTGATCCACAGCCGGAATGGGCGTCAAATGGAACCGCTTCGAAAGGGCCCGGAAGGGTGGCCGGTTTCTTTGTGGATTGTGTCATGCCGCGCTATTTCTTTCGCATCCGAAACGGCCGCTATTCCGGGGCCTCCGAACGTGGTGTCGAGCTGGCCGATCACAACGCCGCCTGGCAGGAATTGACGCGCTCCTGCGCCGACATGGTCGGCGGGATCTGCCGCAAGCTCGGCCAGAATGCGCAGTGGGAAATGGAGCTGCTGGACGAGCGCAAACAGCCGGTTTTCCGGATTTCGCTGGTGGCGGATTCGCTGGACAATCATTCGAAGCCCGCCGTCAAAAAACGGCAGCCTTCCGCTGAACGATCCGAACAGGCGAAAGCCGGTTCTCGCCCGACGCCGGCGCGTAGTTAGTTAGGGGAAGCGCTGCTGCCCGCGGCTCCGCTCTTCTTCGACCTGGCCGACGATGCCGACTTGGCCGGCGGAGAGGATGGCGCATCCGAGCGTACGCCGCCCCAGGGATCGGCCGGCGCCTTCTGATCCGGAATTTTCTTCAAGGAATCCTTGTAGGCCTTTTCTTGCGCGGCCTCAGCGGCCTTTTCGTCCTCGGTCTTGCCAGGCTTGTCCTGCAACAGATTCAATTTGGGAATCTGCGCAAACGCCGGTGAAGCCAGCAACATGATCGCAGCCACCAGTACCGCCGATCCGAAATCCCTGCGCCGCATGGAAAACTCCCCGTCTTTTGGCGATAACCTATCACCGGCCGGCCCGCTGAGCCAAGCGCCCAAGGCAGCAAGAATGCCGCAAGCCAGCATCATTCAAAAATGGTCGGATTTGCAGGATTTCTGCGAGGGCAGCCAGTCATCCCAGATCGGGCCGCATTTGGTGCAGCCGTTCATCATCAAAGCCAAAGCAAGCACACCCAAAATCATTGCCGAACGTTTCAACATTTCCCGACCTGTCCCCTAGTGTGGCGACACTGACGTTCCTTTTAGTTTTGCGAGCCGCCTCTTCAAAGGAACGTCAGAGTCAAAGCCACACTGGAATTATGTAGTTGCTGGTGTCCCCATGGTTCTGACATTCGTAAAAGTGCCCGCCGCGATACGATACGAATGTCAGAACCGGGACATCAGCCTGTGCATCATTAGGTGTGGCACACAGAATTTTCAAGCAGGCCCCTCTCGCAATCGCGAGGGGCGCCGGGGTAAGATCGGCTGATGCGGCGGACGGCAATTTCTTTTATCACGACGGCAGGCATGGCGCTGACGCTTTCGGCCTGCGGCTTCGCCGACAGCCGGACGCCGTTGCCGCTGCCGGAATTCATGCGCGCCAAGCCTTCCGATCCACCTCCGCTCGAGCAACCACCCGACGTCCGGCGCATGGTTCGCGAAAGGCTGGACCAGGTCTTTGTCGCCCAATCCAATCCGCAAAAGGTGCAGGTCTCCGAGCCGCGCCATGAGCTTCGGGGGCTCGGCTGGACGGCCTGCGTCAGGGCCGAGCTGACGTCGGCCACCGGCAAGCCGCTCGGCGAGGAAACCTATCGCATCTCGATCAACGGCGGCGTCATCATCGACCGGCAACGCGTTTTGCCTGAAGACACCTGCGCTTCCGAAACCTATCAGCCGATCTAGCGGTCCGATTCCAACATTTGCATCCCGGCGCGGCAGGCACTTCTGCAAATGTTGGAATCAAAAGGACCACTAGCAAATATAGGTTTCTAGTGGAGTTTTGGATTTGACATTCGCTTCTCGAGTTCGAGGCTAGGGGGAGCGAATGTCAAATCCACTCCACTAGTGAGCCAAGTCCGGCGTGACGCTCAGACCCAATGCCCGAGCCGCAGCGCCACCGCCATGGTCGCCTCACGCAACTCGTCGGCGAGCTTGCGATCCTCGATCGCGCGCGCGAGCACCATGCCGCCGAGACAGAGCGCGGTGAGCGAGAGCGCCACCTGCCGCGCAGGCTGCGCGTTGGGGGTCATGCCTTGCTCGAAGGTCTCGACCATCATCCGCAGCGCCGCCTCCTGTGCTTCCCGCACGGACTGGTCGGTTCGCGAGACGTCGTTGGGAAGGCCGATCAGCGGGCAGCTGCCCTCGAGATCTTCGAGGTGCTGACGCGAGAGATAGTCGCGCAACAACGTCACCGCACGATCCGACGCCTTGTCCGAGTTCGCGATGACTTCCTGCTTCTCGGTGACGAAACAGCTGATCGCCTCCGCGTAAAGCTCGCTCTTGCTCTGGAAGTAGCTGTAGAAGCCGCCGCGTGTCATCCCGGCGCCCGCCATGATGTCGTCGATGGAAGCCGCGGTGAAGCCGTGGCGATTGAAGAGTTGCAGCGCGCTCTGAATGATTTTCTGCCGCACCTGCTCGCGATGATTGGTCTGTCCCATGTCCGTCCCGGCCGTTGCATTTTGCTCATGCGTATCCACGGACAAGGACCGATTCAGCGGCGCGAACATTCCTTGATCACGAAAATGTAATCGCGGGAGCGGCGATGCCAGGACGTTCCCGTCCAATCAGGTCATCGCACCCGGCAATGGGTGGCCGGATGCGGCACTCGTCTCGCGCGCGTGCGTCGTCAATAGCCGGTTAACGATAAAGATCAAATTGAATCTCCTGGCCACGAGCATTTTCCGAACTTTCCGCTAGCGTTGCGCCTTCAGGGCGGAAAGCGCGGGTGTCGCGCCCGCGTCACATTGCGACGGGAAGTAAACGTGGCTGAAACGGCTGACATCGCTGGCCTGTCCCGCCCATCGGCCAATGATGGCGCGGACCAGCGCATGCTCGCGGCCGCAATTCCCCCACAAAATTCGCCGCGCGCGGGCTTTGCAGCGCTGGCTTCCATTCCCGTGGAAGATTGGCGAGTGCTCGCCGAGCGCGCCATTGAGCCAAACGGTTACTATCTGCCGGCGTGGGAACTGGCCGTCAACGCGTCGGCACACGGCCGCACCGGTGTCTCCGCGCTCGCTGCCTGGCGTAATGCCTCGCCAAATCAGCCGGAGCGAATTGAACTCGCGCCAAGTAATCCTGCGCCCGCGACAAGTGAACCGGCGCGGCTGATCGGCCTGTTGCCGGTCGTCTCGCTGTGGCGCGCCTGCAAAATTCCCCTGCCGGCTTTGGCGAGCGCCAGCCCCTACGGCACGTTGTGTACGCCGCTTCTGGATCGTGGTCTGGCCGAGGAAGCCGCGAAAAGTTTGATGAGCGAGGCCCGAAGTGCGGGAGCGCATGCGCTGATCCTGCGCGATGTCTCACTCAACGGTGCGGCGATGAAAGCCTTGACGCTGGCGCTGCGGCGGGATGGCTTGCAGCCGATCATCCTGCATTCGCATTTGCGCGCCTGTCTTGATGCCAGGCGCGAGGCCGATGAAGTGCTGCGCGACGCGCTCAGCGCCAAGAAGCTGAAGGAGCTGCGGCGCCAGCGCAACCGCCTCGCCGAGCACGGCGCGGTGCGGTTTGCGGTCGCCCGCACGCCCGACGAGGTCACCCGCGCGGTTGAGGTTTTTCTGGCGCTGGAAGCCAGCGGCTGGAAGGGTGAGCGCGGCACTGCGCTGCGACAGAGCGAAGGCGATTTGAGCTTCATCCGCAGCGCCACGCAAGGCTTGGCCGAAACCGGCCAGTGCGAGATCGTGACCATGCATGCCGGGCAAACGCCGGTGGCCGCAGCCGTCGTGCTTCGGCATCAGGACCGCGCGTTCTACTTCAAGCTCGGCATCGACGAGCGCTTTGCGAAATACTCGCCCGGCGTCCAGTTGACGCTCGACCTGACGCGGCATCTGTGCGCCGACGCGGTGCTGGCGACCGCCGACTCCACGGCGAGCGCCGATCACCCCATGATCAACCCGATCTGGCGTGGGCGGCTGAAGATCGGCGACGTCATCATTCCGCTGCGACGAAACGATCCGGTTGTATCCGCCATCCATGCGGCGCTGATCGCGCGGCACAGCTTGCGCGAACTGGCGCGGGCGGCGGTGCATCGGCTGCAATCGGCCAAATAAGCGAACTACTCCGCGGCTTGCGCGTTCACTTCCGCCGAGACCTGGCGGATGGCCGCGGCGAGTTGCTCGGGCGGCTGCGCGCCGGACACCGCATATTTCTGCGCGAACACGAAGGTCGGCACGCCGGAAATACCCTTGTCGGAAGCTTCCTTGGCCTGCGCCGAAATCAGTGCCACGTCTTCGTCCGTTGCAAGCCGCCGGCGAATATCCTCGGCATCGAGCCCGACATCGGCCGCCGCCTGCACCAGCACGTCGGTCACGGTGAGGTCGCCGCCGTCGCGGAAATACAATTCCATCAGCCGCTGCTTCATCTCGGCCGCTTTGCCCTTGGCTTCCGCCCAGTGAATCAGGCGATGGCAATCGATCGTGTTCGGCTGCCGTTTCACCAGGTCAGGACGATAGGTCAGCCCCTCCTCGCCCGCGGCCGTGACGACGCGGCCCGCAATGCCCTTATAGGCCTCGACCGAGCCGAACTTGGTGGTGAGATAGTCCTCGCGGCTGATGCCCTCGCGCGGCACCCAGGGATTGAGGAAAAACGGCCGCCAATGCACCTCAACCGGAACATCCTTGACCTGCGCCAACGCATTCTCGATCCGGCGCTTTCCGATATAACACCAGGGGCAGACGACGTCGGAGACGATGTCCAGTCGAACGGGCTTCAGGGTGCTCATCGGGCGGCCTCATTTTCTGACGACCGCCCAGAGATAGGCCGCCGGCCGACCATGAACAAGGCACCTATTTCAAATCGGCCGCCATCATTCGCAAGCGATTTGCGGTGAATTCGTCGGCCGGAAAGAGCGTTTCCAACGCCAGTTCCGACAGCGTCACGTCGACCGGCGTGCCGAAAATCATCGTCGCCGACATGAAGCTGAGAACGTCGCCGCGAAACCGCAGCTTGAGGGGGATCGCGACGCTGTCGGGCGGCAACGGTACCGAGCGCGCCGGCAACGGATAGGTTTTCAGTTCGTTATAGAGCTTGATCAAGCCGGGATCGGCGGTGGTCTCGCATTGACGGCGCAGGCGCTCGAGGAGATGCCCGCCCCATTCCGCGATGTTCACGGTACGCGCGGCCAGCGCCTCCGGATGAAGCGCGAGCCGCATAATATTGACAGGCGGCGTCAACAGCCGCGGCGGAACGCCGGCCAACAGCGGCAACACCATGCGGTTCGCCGAAACCAGATTCCAGTGCCGGTCATAGGCTAGCGCAGGATTCGGCTCGTGCGCGCGCAGCACGAGATCGATTGCCGCGCGTGCGGCTTCCAGCGCGGGATCGTCGAGCGAATGTTGCGGAAACGCCGGCGCAAAGCCCGCCGCGACCAAGAGCACATTGCGTTCCCGCAACGGCACGTTGAGCCGTTCGGCCAGTTTCAACACCATGTCGCGCGAGGGCGCCGCGCGTCCTGTTTCGACGAAGCTCAAATGACGCGTGGAAATCCCGGCATCTTCGGCGAGATCAAGCTGGCTCAAATGCCGGCGCAGCCGCCATTGGCGCAGATGCTCGCCGATATGAACGGGCTCGGGGCGCTCGGCGCGGGCCGTGGCAGGATGCGCACTCATGGGACGAAACCTATCACGCGGAATTCAGCGCTTCCATTACCTGCGACGTAATGGATCGGCCCCTGGCGCGCTGTCATCGTTGCGGCAGGCGGAGATGACGCGTCGATCGGCGCGCTGATCCATCTCCCGAGGATCTTAAGGAGAACCACGATGATGATACCGTCTTTATTCCTGCGCCGCGCGCTCCAGGCCGACGCCATCTTCAGCGGCGTTGGCGCCGTGATCTTCACGCTTGGCGCCGGTGAACTCGCGCCGCTGTTCGATCTTCCGGAGGCGCTGTTGCGCGAAACTGGCGTGTTCCTGATCGTTTATGCGGCGTTTGTCGGCTGGCTCGGCACGCGTCAGTCTTTCCCGAGGATCCTGGCCGGGATCGTCGTCGTGGGCAACGCGGCCTGGACGCTCGCCAGCATCGCGCTTCTGTTCAGCGGCGCGGTGACGCCGAATTTGCTCGGTGAAGCGGCCGTAGTCGCACAGGCCATCGCCACCGGCATCTTCGCCGAACTGCAATTCATCGGCTTGCGCCGGAGCAGCGACTTGGTCGCCGCTTGAGAAAGCTTATGTCTTAAGCTGAGGCCTGTTGTGCCTCATCTATCGTCGCCGCGGACATCGGGAGGCTCGTAGCCGTGAACGCGGCCGAAGTCTCCGGCGTCGCGGCGGCCACCTCATTGGCAGCGAGCAAGGTTGCCGGCGTGGGCGGAAGCGTTCTGGGAGTGGCGGATTTCGGACGGTTACGCCGGGCCGAAGTCCCGCCGCTCACAACGGCCGCCTTGGCCACCTTGCGCTTGACGGGCCTGCTGCCGGTCTTGAGGCGCCTGGTCGACGCCTTCTTGCTGTCGAGCTTGCGCTTGCGGTCCGGCTTGAGCTCAGCCTTTGCCTTGCTCTTTGCTTTCGCTTTGGCGCCCGACTTGGCCTTGGCGCGCTTGGCCGCTGCTTTCTCGGCCTTCTTGTTGGCTTTCCGTTCCGCTTTTTTCTGTTCCTTTTTCAGTTCCTTGGCCTTCAACCGCAACCGTTCGGCCCGAGCTTCAGCGCGCTTCTTCTTGCGCTTTTTCTCGCACGCGTCGCATTTGCAGCCGATCGGCTTCAGATAGGCTTTGAAATAGTCGGTGCCGTAATCGTAATTGATCTCGTCGCCCGGCTCGATGTTCTTGATCGCGCGAATGAAAACCTTGCGCTTGCGCGGACGGACGTCGCTCTCCGCATTCGGCTTGCAGGCGTGATTGATGTAGCGGGCGACGTTCTCGCGCACCGAGCCGTCGATGGTCCAGCGATTGTTGAGCTCGAACAGGTATTTGTTCTCGATCGCGTCGTCTTTTTTCTTTTTGGAATCCAGCAATGGCCCAAAATAACGGACGATTTTGGTGCCCTTCTTGATCCGCTGGGTGGCGAAAAGGCCAAGTCCGGTGCGGGAACGGCCGACACGATAGGGTTTCTTCGGCGAAATGACAGGCATGACGATGAGGCAACTGCAACGCTAATGAAGCGACGGATCGCGAAGGCGATGTTCTAGGACGATTCCATGCAAATGTCAGGCCCTTCGCGACGTTTGTGCGAACCGTCCCCAGTTTGCGAACATCCAGACGCTCTGGTTCCCGGATATTCAAGGCCGCGCCACCGATATTTTCAGCATCGCATCGAGCAGCGTCGCCGAATCCGCGCCCTTCGGCAATCGCCGCAGAATATCGGCAAGCCTGCCATCAAGCAGCAGCATGGTGAAGCCGTGGACCAGCGACCAGGCGCGCACGATCGCCGCCGCCTGATCGAGCGACAGCGCCTCGGCCGCGATCGCTTCCTGACGCTGGGCACCGATCGCGCCCGCTAATCCAGCGAAAGCAGCATCAGCCGCTTCGTGGAGCGCGGGCCGCTTCATGTCGAGACGCTCGGTGCGAAACATCAAGCTGTACATGCCGGGGTGGGCCTGCGCGTAAGCGACATAGGCCTTGGCGCGCGCGATCGCTTTTTCCGTGACGGTGCTGCCGGAATCGGCGGCCGCGATAGCGGCGGCGTTGAATTGCCTGAAGCCGATCGCCGCGAGTTCGCTGAGAAGACCAGCAAGGTCGCCGAAATGATGGGTGGGCGCGGCGTGGGAAACGCCGGCCTCGCGCGCGACCGCCCGCAACGTCAGCCCGGAGATCCCGTCGCGTTCCAGCACCCGCTCCGCCGCCTCCAGCAGCGCCGCATGCAGCGCGCCGTGGTGATAGGGCGCATTCTCGTTCACTGTCTTTGCCCGCGATGCGCGGCCGGCGCGCGGCGCGCGTGCGAGAGCCGCGGCACGGCGGGCACGGTTTTTCAATGGCTTGGCCCTGGATTCGGTCCTGATTTTCATCCCGGCACTATAGGGTTCAATGTTTACACTGTAAAGATTTTGCTTGACGCGCCCCGCAGCTGACCCTATCGATCATCTTTACATCGTAAAGATTTAACTTTGGGAGACCGGGATGCAACAGGAAGTCGTAATCAGGACGGCCCGTAACAATCGCGGCCCCATCCCCTTCGAATCCGACGCGTCCTTTCTGAAAGTCACCGGCGAATTGCCGCGCGAATTGAACGGCACGCTGTATCGCAACGGCCCGAACCCGCAATTCGATGCCCCGGACGCGCACTGGTTTGTCGGCGACGGCATGCTGCACGCCTTCCATCTGGAGAACGGCCGCGCCAGCTATCGCAATCGCTGGGTGCGCACGGCGAAATGGCGGGCCGAGCACGCGGCCGGCCGCGCGCTGTTCGGCGGCTTCGGCCGCAAACTGCCGGATGCGCCGGCCTCCCTCACCGATGGCGGCGTCGCCAACACCAACATCATCTTCCATGGCGGCAAGCTCCTGGCGCTGGAGGAGCAGCATCTGCCGGTCGAGATCGAGCCGGGAACGCTCGCCACGCGCGGCCCTTGCAACTTTGATGGCGCGATCGGCGGTCCCTTCACCGCCCACCCGAAAATCGATCCCGTCACCGGCGAATTGTTCTTCTTCGGCTACAATGCCGGCGGCCCCTTCACGCCGACCCTCTCCTTCGGATCGATCGGCGCCTACGGCAACGTGACGCGCTTCGACCGTTTCGAAGCCCCCTACGCCAGCATGGTGCACGACTTCATCGTCACCGAACGCCACCTGCTGTTTCCGGTCCTGCCCATCACCGGCAGCATGGAGCGCGCGATGAAGGGGCGGCCGCCCTATGCCTGGGAGCCCGACAAGGGCGCCTATGTCGGCGTGATGAAGCGCAATGACACGGCAAAGGACGTCGTCTGGTTCCGCGGCGAGAACTGCTATGTTTTCCACGTCCTGAACGCCTGGGAAGAAGGCGACCGCATCATCGCCGACGTCATGCAGTTCGAGGAAGCGCCGCTGTTCCCGCACCCCGACGGCTCGCGCACCGATCCGGAGAAGTCGCGCGCGCGTCTCGCGCGCTGGACCTTCGACCTTGCCGGCAATACCGACCGCTTCCAGCAGACCTATCTCGACGATCTCACCGGCGAATTTCCGCGCATCGACGACCGCCGTGCGGGGTTTGCCAACCGCCACGGCTGGTACGCCTGCGCCAATCCGGAGTTGGCGATGTTCGACGGATTTTCCGGCATCGCGCATGTCAACGGCAAGGGCGAACGCCTCGCCAAGTACCTCCTGCCCCTCGGCGACACGATTTCCGAGCCGGTCTTCGTCGAGCGAGACAAGCAGGCCGCTGAAGGCGATGGCTGGCTGCTTGCGGCGGTGTGGCGGGCGAACGAGAATACCAGCGACCTCGCCGTCTTCAACGCCACCGACATCGAACGGGGGCCGGTCGCGCTGGTGCATCTCGGCCACCGCGTGCCCGACGGCTTTCACGGCAATTGGGTGGGCGCGGCCTGAGCTAGTGCCCACTTTCCGAAGTTCGTGCTACGCCTCAGCACCCATCTTTCACGAACTTCGGAAAGTCATGGGCACTAGTAAACTTATTGAATCTAGTACCGCTTTATCGATCTGAAGTCCCTGGTCGAACTCGCCGCTCGCGGTGCAGGGACTTCAGATCGGCGGTACTAGCCGCGCACCGGCCCCGGTTCATTCAAAAGGAAACCGTCATGAAGGACGTCTTCGCACGGCTCGGCAGCGACTTCTTCTCGACCATCCTGTTTGCGGCAATCTATTTCTTGACCGGTAACATCGCGCTCGCGACCGCGATCGGGATCGCCAGCGCGATCGGCCAGGTGATTTACGCCCGCTTCACGGGAAAAGCGCTCGGCTTCATGACCTGGGCGAGCCTCGGGCTTGTCATCGTGGTCGGCTCGGCCACCCTCCTCACCAACGATCCGCGCTTCGTGCTGGCCAAGCCTTCGATCGCGCATTTTGCGATCGGCGCCATCATGCTCAAGCGCGGCTGGATGCTGCGTTATGTGCCGCCGATCGTCGCCGAGACGATTCCCGAATATGTCACGATGGCCGGCTTTTCCTGGGCGGCGCTGATGTTCGCGCTCGGGCTCGGCACCATCGCGGTGGCGTTGACCGGCGACATCAAGCTCTGGGCGATCTATGTGTCCTTTGTCGCGGTCGGTGCAAAGGTTATCGCGTTTGCGATCCAATATGTCGCCTTCCGCCTCCTCGTCACCAGCCGGCTCCGCGCCCGCGTTGCGGCCGGCGCCTGAAAACGCGATTCCCGAGGTTGGGCATCGGCGGTGAGATCGGCTATACCGTTTCGCGAAAACAGCGGGAGAGACGGATGGCCGTGGACGGAAACTGGAACATCACCATGAGTACGCCGATGGGCGATCGGCTGGCGACGCTGAGCCTGAAGAGCGCGGGCGGCGCGCTGACCGGCACGCAAGCGGCCGAAGGCAACTCAGCCGAGATTTTCGACGGCACGGCCAATGGCGATGACCTTTCCTGGAAGGTTTCGATCACGAGCCCGATGCCGCTGACGCTCGAATTCACCGGCAAGGTTTCCGGCGACAGCATTTCCGGCGAAATGGGCATCGGCCCGATGGGGAGTTTTCCGTTCACGGGGACGCGGGCGTAACGCGTTCGCAGGCAGCGTCGCTGCGTGAGCCGCACCAGATTTGGATGTCAAACAACCTTGCGTCATCGCGTCTCTTCTTTTCGTCATGACCGGGCTTGACCCGGCCATCCACGTCTTTGGCTCCCCAAGAAAGTAAGACGTGGATCACCGGGAATAGGCGAGCGGAAGCGACGCCGTTCTTCGAACGGCTATGCCCGGTGATGACGGCGTTCGGCATGGATTGCTTCGCTTCGCCCGCAATGACGCAGACCTGCATCCCGCAACGCGAACGCGCTCCACCGGATAGTACGAGGAGTTGCCATGCCGCGAGCCGGAAGGAGCCTTTTGAAGCGTGGTATTGTAAAGATTACCGGGGCAGTACTCCCGCAAGGAATAGATCGTGGCCGATGAGCCCAGACATTCCAATGATGGACCACTGGATCGCGCCATAGCGATCCTGACCTTCGTGGCCGAGCAGAAGAAGGCTCTCTCGGCTGCCGAAATCGCGTCTGCGCTTGCCCTTCCACTGCCGACCGCGCATCGCCTCATCGGCAATCTTGAAAACCGGGGCTTGATTCAAAAAGCTCTCGGGACGAAACGCTACGTGGTCGGAAGCAAGCTGGTCACGCTGTCGGCCAAGACCATCGGGGCGGCGTTTCGTACTGTGCGCCGGCACGCCGTCCTGAGTGCCGTAGCCGATCGCATCGGCGAGCAGTGCGAGATCGGCGTTGTCCGCGACAACGTCGTCGTTTACGTCGACAGTGTGCGAACCAAGCAGCAGCAAGCGTTGCAGTTCAATCCCGGCGACGCAGCTCCACTCCACTGTACCTCGACGGGCAAGATCTATATGAGCCGGCTGCCTGCGAAGGTCCGGCAACGACTGGTGCATTCACTTCCTCTCGTTCGATATACCCCGAAAACGATTGCTGATCCCAAGGAGTTGTTGACGCTGCTGGAAGAGACGCGAAGCAGAGGTTGGGCGAAGACAAACGAGGAGTTCGTTCGGGGGGTGGTGGGTTGCGCCGTGCCGATCGTCTCTCCGGCGGGCGACCTCATCGCGTGTTTGGGAGTTTCGGTGCCTGCGGCGCGCGTCGGTTTTGCCGGCCTGGATGCATTCATCGGTCCGTTGCAGGGGGCAGCGGCGCTGTTGTCCGAAACAATCCTTCAGGACAACGAAGAAGTAATTGATTCTCAATTTTCGGAATAAAAACTCTCGTTTTCTGTCATTTGAACTCGACCAAGAACGGCCTTGATGTATCTTCGAGGCAGATGATTGGGCTGATCGAATTTTACGCGGCTCCTTGCTGACCCACGTCGCCAACACCTGAACTGATCGATGTCACTCGCCGGACCGTCCGGCGAGACGCCTCGCTATGCCCAAAATTACCGGAGTGATCATGAGCCAGCATTATGACGTTGCTGCCGTTCGCAAGTTCTTCCCGGCCGCCGAGCACGTCGTCTATCTCGACAGTGGTTTCCAGACGCCGCTCTCTCTTCCGGTGAAACAGGCCTACGATCGCTTTCTGCGGGAAGGACTTGAAACCGCCGGCCCCAAGCAGATCTGGCTCAATCGTCTCGAAGAGACTCTGCGTCAAGGTCGCCGCCTTTCTCGGCGTCAGACCGCACGAGATCGCCTTCACCAAGAACACCTCAGAAAGCATGAACATCGCCGCCAACGCGCTGCCGCTCCGCGCCGGCGACAAGATTCTGATGATCCATGGCGATCATCCCAACAACGCCTACGCCTTTCTGAATTTACAGAAGAAGGGCGTGGAAATTGTCTTCATTCCCATGACGGAAATTGTAGACGCGGAGAGCTTCCGGCAGCACATCGATGGAAGGACGCGCGCGATCTCGATGTCGCATGTCACTTTCCACGCGGGGCATCGGTTCAACGTCGAGAGCGTAGGCGAACTCTGTGCGCAGCATTCCCTCTACTTCGTCGTGGATGTGATGCAGGCCATCGGCGTGGTGCCTATCGACGCCAAGGCCATGAAGGCCACCTTCATCGGCTCCGGCACCCACAAGGGCCTGCTCGTACCGCAAGGGCTCGGTTTGCTCTACTGGGATGCAACGCGGATCGAACTGGAGCCAACCTACCTTGCGGCTGCGAGCCTTGCCGAACCACCGCTCGATTTCATCGCCCGGCCGGACAACATGGCCTTGCCTTCGACGGCAAGTCGATTCGAACTCGGAAACTATAATCTTCCGGCCATCCAGGGCCTGGGTGCGGCGATCGATTTCATCAACGCAGTCGGCATCGAAAAAATTCAGCGCCACTGCTTCGACCTCGGCGACCATCTGATCGAACATCTCGATCGGCTCAACGTTGGACTGGTCGGCCCACGTGATCGGCAACACCGCGCGCCGCACATCTACGTCATCGCCCTGCCCGCGGCCGACTGGCTCGAACACTTCACGCAGAACGGCATCCGCGTCTCACCCGAGCGCGACGGAATTCGAGTGTCGTTCGGCATGTTCAATACAACGACAGACATCGACAGGCTGATGGAGGCCATCCGCGCCCGCAACGTGCCACCCGTTCAGACCCGTAGTGCCGTCCTCTCCAAGCTCGGGTAGGTCGATCAAGCTTTTACTGCTCGCGACGGCACCCCGAGACGCTGAAAAAGCGCCACATCTCGGATGCCATGGACCCCAGGTGGCGCGAAGGATCACGTCATGCAGGCAGGCGGCAAAACTCAGAATCCAAACCGGCTGACGACTTACATCATGGTCAGTTTATTCCTTGGCATCGCCGTGGGTTACGCGTGCAATACGCTCGCGAGCCCGGTGCAGGCCAAAGTCATCGCCGGGTACTTCTCTATCGTGGCGGACATCTTTCTGCGGATGATCAAAATGATCATTGCGCCGCTGGTGTTTGCCACGATCGTCTCCGGAATTTCCAGCCTCGGCGCGAGCGGCGGCGCCGTCGGCCGGATCGCCGTCAAGGCACTGGCCTGGTTCATCACCGCCTCGGTGATATCGCTGCTGGTTGGGCTGTTGCTCGCGAACGTGCTCCAGCCAGGTCATGGCCTTGGCCTGACGCTGCCCGAGGCAAATGCTGCGACCAACGTTCAAACCGGCAGCCTGAACATCAAGGATTTCGTCGCTCATGTCTTTCCCATCAGCGTCGTCCAGGCGATGGCGGGGAATGAAGTGCTGCAAATTCTCGTGTTCTCGATGTTCTTCGGCTTCGCGCTGAGTGCCGTCAAAACGGCGCTCGCCCCGGACATCGCCAAGTCGATCGATCAGATCGTTCCGGTCATGCTCAAGTTCACCGATTACGTGATGCGTTTTGCGCCGGCAGGCGTGTTCGCAGCAATGGCAGCGGTGATCACCACGCAGGGCGTAGGCGTCCTCGTTACCTACGGAAAGTTTGTCAGCGCCTTCTACTTCGGCCTCGCGGTGCTCTGGGTCATCATCATCTTCGCAGGCAGCATCGTTCTTGGCGGCGCCATCAAACCTCTGCTTCGCCTGCTTCGACAGCCGATGATGATCGCTTTCTCGACCTCCAGCAGCGAGGCCGCCTTTCCGAAGATGATCGAGCAGCTGATGAAATTCGGCGTCTCGGAACGCATCACCGGCTTCGTCCTGCCGCTGGGCTACTCGTTCAATCTCGACGGTTCGATGATATATCAGACGTTTGCGGCGCTATTCGTCGCCCAAGCCTTCGGCATCGAGATGCCCATCACGACCCAAATCGCCATGCTGCTTCTGTTGATGGTGACCAGCAAGGGCATCGCCGGCGTACCGCGCGCATCCCTGGTCGTAGCTGCGGCGACGCTTCCCACGTTTGGCCTGCCGGCCGGAGGCCTCGTCCTGCTCATCGGCATCGACGCCTTTCTGGATATGGGACGGACGATGACCAACGTCATCGGTAACGGCGTCGCAACCGCCGTCGTTGCGAAGTGGGAGAACGAACTCGGTGAGCCCGTCGAGGAAGATGCCGAATTCTTGCCAACGGCCGTGGCGGGATAAAGGCCGATCCGGGCTCGCCGGCTTGCCGCCTCGGACGAGGCGCCGCTTCCGGCGAAAGTTTGCCCGCCGAAATCACGATGTCGGGTCGTCGATCAATCGTTGCGGATGCGCGAAGGCCTCGAGCTGATCCTTGTTGTCGATGACAATCTCGCGGCCACGGGCCCGCACGCCATGGTCCATCAGCAACGCGAGGCTCCTGGAAAGGTTTTCACGCGTGGTGCCGATGTGCGAGGCCAGCGTGCCGCGATCGAACGGAATGACGATATTTTTCCGCGAAGCCTCTCCGTGCGCTTCGGTCAGAATCCAGTTGGCGAGCCGCTCCGCGCTTGATCGGGCCATATAGCCTTTCAGCTTTTTGACCGACAATCGATAAGCTTGTGCAAGCTCCCGCGCCACGATGCGTGCGAAGGCTATATCCTCGTCGAATACTGCGCGGACGCGTTGCCTCGGTATCAGCAAGATGCGCGAATTGGCCAATGTGCGCGCAGAGTTCAGATAGGGCTGGTCGGTGACGACGGCTGCAAGGATGAAGGTCGAGATCGGATTGATCAGGGATATTCCCCACTCGACGCCATTCTGTTCGGTGAAAATCTCGACCAGGCCATCGACCAGAACATGGAGGAAGTCGGCAGGCTGCCCCTCGTGAATCAGAACAACGCCGGCCGGAAACTGTTGCAGCAGGGCTGCGTCGAGCAGGGTTTCGAGGCTTTGTGCCGCCATTTCGGAAAACAGCGGCAAAGATTTCAGCTGGAGAAGTTCGTGAGCGCGCAAGGATTTTTGCCTCCCTCTTCTCGCCAAGCCTGCTCTCGCCAAGGCTACTCTCGTTAAGCCTGCTCTTGTGATGTTCGTCAAATGCCAGCGCAACAAGAGGCAATCAAACGCGTTGGATTAGTCGTTCCATGCCGCAACAATTCATATAATAGCCGGTCCAGAGCGGAACGGTTGATCCAGCGCAAATCAATTCCCGTCCAAGTTGGCGATCAAGCTCCCGTTGAAGCCGTCTTCCGGGGGTAGACCATGAAAACTGCAACAAAAAGCGCCGTAATTGTCGCGGCATCGGTGCTGCTGACCCTGCCCGCATTTGGCGCGAGCCGCGAAGAGAATGCGCGGGCGGAAGTTGTCGGCTCCGAAGAGGCCATCCTGACCGATGCGCCCACCGTGCCGCCGGCCATCAAGCGCGACCATGCGACCAAGGTGGTCGTGCATCTGGAGGTCAAGGAAGTCGAGGGACGGCTGGCGGACGGCGTCTCCTACACCTTCTGGACCTTCGGCGGAAAGGTGCCGGGCAAATTCATCAGGGTCCGCGAAGGCGATCTGGTCGAGATGCATCTGGAAAATCACCCCGCCAACAAGATGCCGCACAATATCGACCTGCACGCCGTGAACGGCCCGGGCGGAGGCGCGGCGGCTTCGCTGACGGCGCCGGGTCACACTTCGGTGTTTTCGTTCAAGGCGCTGAACCCCGGCCTTTTTGTCTATCACTGCGCCACGGCGCCGGTGGCCATGCATGTCGCCAACGGCATGTACGGCCTGATTCTCGTCGAGCCGAAGGAAGGCCTGCCGAAAGTCGACCGCGAGTTCTACGTCATGCAAGGGGATTTCTACACCAAGGGTGCGAATGGCGAAAAAGGCCTGCAACCCTTCAGCATGGAAAAGGCGATCAACGAGAAGCCCGATTACATCGTCTTCAACGGATCGGTCGGCTCCACGATCGGCGACCAGGCACTGACGACGAACGTCGGCGAGACCGTGCGCCTCTTCGTCGGCGACGGCGGCCCGAACATGACCTCCTCATTCCACGTGATCGGCCAGATCTTCGATACGGTCTGGGCCGAAGGCAATATGAGCACCCCGATCCACGACGTGCAGACGACGATGATTCCGGCCGGCGGTGCGACGATCGTCGAGTTCAAGATGAGCGTGCCCGGCACTTTCATCATCGTGGATCATTCGCTTAGCCGCGCCTTCAATCGCGGCGCGCTCGCCCAGCTCAAGTCCAACGGGCCCGAGGACAAGCTGATCTATTCCGGCAAGGTGAGCGATGAGGTCTATCTGCCCGAAGGCGCCGGTGCGCGCGTCGCCGAGCAGCCGTCGAAGGCGCCTCCGGCCGCAAAGGACAAGGCCGAGCGCATCAAGGCCGGGGAAGCCGTCTTCGCCAATAATTGCCAGGCCTGCCATCAGGCCAGTGGCGAGGGCGTCGCAAATGCGTTCCCGCCTCTGGCGAAGTCGGACTTCCTCAACGCCGACAAGGTGCGTGCCATCAAGACCGTCACCGGCGGGCTCGAAGGCAAGTTGACCGTCAACGGCGTGTCGTTCAATGGCGTCATGCCGGCCTGGGAGCTGCCGGATGAAGACATCGCCAATGTCATGACCTACATCTACAACAAGTGGGGTAACTCCGGCCTCGAGATACGCCCCGCCGACGTGCAGGCGAACCGTGTCAAGCAAAACTAGCCCACGGCTCGAGAGATTAGGCGCGGTCGCACTCGTTGCGGGCGCGCTTGCGACAGCCGTGGCCGCGGCTACGGTCGCGGCCGTGCGGCGTCCCTCGCCACAGGTCAATATACCGGCGGGCGACTATCTGCCGTTCTTTCAGGAGAGCCCGGGAAAGGGCAAGGCGCGCGCCGAGAACACACCGGCGCGGATACACGCGTTTCGTCTCGACGCCCTGCCCGTGACCAACGGCCAGTATCTCGAATTCGTGCGCGAGCATCCCGAATGGCAACGCTCGCGCGTCAAACCCCTGTTCGCCGACCAGCACTATCTCGCTCATTGGCGCGGCGACCTCGAACTTGCCGACGACAACGCCGCGCCCGCGCCCGTGACCAATGTGTCGTGGTTCGCGGCCGAGGCCTATTGCGAGGCGCGCGGCTTGCGGCTTCCTCTGACCGATCAGTGGGAATACGCGCTCGCCGACCAGGGGCGCCGGCAGAGCGAGGTCGAGCAGCAATCGCTCGACTGGTTCAGCGCGCCAAATCCCGAGCGATTGCGACCCGCCGGACAGAGCGAGCCGAATGGCTACGGCGTCTATGACCTCGTTGGTCTCGTGTGGGAATGGACGCTCGACAACAACAGCTTCATGACCGGCACCGAGCAGCGCAACACCTCCAGCAAGGATGACGCGGCGTTTTGCGGCTCGGGCAGCATCGGTGTCAACGATGCAACAAATTATCCCGCCTTCATGCGCTATGCGATGCGATCGAGCCTGAAGGCGAATTATGCAGTGGAAAATGTCGGATTCAGATGCGAAGGAGACGAATGATGCGTGGAAAAATTTTGCTGACGGCGATCGCGGTCGGATTACTTTCGTCGCTTGCGGCGCTTGCCGCCAGCGATCACGATCACATGTCGCACATGCATATGATGAAGCCGGCCGAGCCGCTTCCCGGCATGTCGATCTACAACCTGACGTCAAGCTGGACCAATCAGGACGGCAAGCAGGTGACTCTGGGATCGCTTCGCGGCGAACCGGTTGTCATCGCGATGGGTTATACGAGTTGCAAGGACATTTGCCCCATGATCGTGGCCGACATGGTCGCCATCGAGGACCACGCCAAGGCATCTTCCCTGAAGAACGTGCACTATGCCTTCTTCTCGCTGGATTCCGCCGTCGATACGCCGGAGCGCCTGACAGCCTACGCAAAAGATCGCGGGCTCGATCTCGGGGACTGGGCTCTCTTCAATGGCGACGACAAGGCGGTGCGGGAACTCGCCGCCGCACTCGGCGTGCGCTACCGCCGTGACGCCAGCGGCGGTTTCGACCATTCGGCCATCATCACCATTCTCGACGCCGATGGGCGGATCGTGGCGCAGCAACCCGACATCACCGCCAACACCGATGCGATGGTGAAGACCATCACCACCCTGTTCAACCCGCCGGTGGCCCACTAGCGCGCTACCTCGCGGACAAGCTCACGGCTCCAATTCCCCGCCCTTCGTTCCACGGGCGGTTCAAGTGAGATCGCCGGTCTCGAACCTTAGGTTTCTCGAAAGCCGTCAAGACTTCCGGATATTCACAGATGGGACTCGCTGTTTTTTCGTTTGGATTCCGTCCTCTGTTTCTGCTGGCAGGCGTCTTCGCCGCGTTGAGCATCGGTGTTTGGCTGCCGGAGTTTGAGGGCGAAATCAGCATTCCCACAGCGTTTTCGCCCGTCGCCTGGCACGCCCACGAGATGCTTTATGGATATCTGACGGCGACCATCGGTGGCTTTCTGTTGACGGCAATACCCAACTGGACCGGCCGACTGCCCTTCCGGGGGCGGCCATTGGCGCTCCTGGCCGGTCTATGGCTTGCGGGTCGCGTTGCAATTGCGACATCGGCGCAGATCGGCTGGCTCTTCACGATGCTGATCGATTGCAGCTTCCTGCTGGCCTTGGCCGCGGCCACATCGCGGGAAATCATCGCGGGAAAGAATCTCAAGAACCTGTTGGTAGTGGCGCTCATTTCCGTGCTTTTTGTCGGCAACCTTACATTCCATCTTGAATTCCATTGGACCGGAGATGCCGAGCATGGCATCCGGCTCGCCATCGCCGGGGTCATGATGCTGGTGATGGTGATCGGTGGGCGGATCATTCCGAGCTTCACGCGAAATTGGCTTGCCCGGCAAACCGCCGGCCGGTTGCCCGTCGCATTCAATCGCTACGACAAGGCAACCATTGCCGTCTCCGCGCTTGCATTGATTGGCTGGGTTGCATCGCCGTTCGCATTGACCACAAGCCTACTCCTGGCACTCGCCGGATTGTTGCAGTTTGCCAGATTGGCGCGATGGGCGGGCGATCGTACCTGGCCCGACCGCCTGGTTCTGATTCTTCATGTCGCCTATCTATTCGTGCCCCTCGGCTTTCTCTTGTTGGCGGCCAATGACAGATTTGGGATCTCGCAAAGCGCCGGTATTCATGCATGGACCATCGGCGCCATGGCGACGCTGACGCTGGCCGTCATGACGCGCGCAACGCTGGGACATACCGGCAGATTATTGAGCGCAAGCCGCGCAACTCAGTTCATCTATGGATCGGTGGTATCGGCCGCGCTGCTGCGCGTCGGCGCAGCTCTCGATTCCACCCACGGCAATCTGCTGCTGCATCTCTCGGCACTGGCATGGATTTTGGCGTTTGTGATGTTCGCAGCGATCTATGGCCCCATGCTGCTTCAGCGCAAGGTTGCCTAGCGCAGAGCAGACATGGGCGTAAGACGCTGTTTTCACCAAACCGTCAAGGCATTTTCGGAAAATCCGAAATCAAGGCAAGACACCTCTGATCCGGCAGCCAAGATACCCGGCAACCTAGCCTCGTCGGCGCAGCGGCGGTGGAGGCGGCACGTAACGTTGCCAGATGGTCCCATTGTCGAACTGGATCAACATGCCGTCCGGTGAATACACCGCGCTGATGTTGTAAGTGTCGATCCAAAGACGGGTGGCGGGCGCGTACCAGTCCGGCCAAGCCCGGGAAGCCACGCCGGCTTCGGTCAAGAGGTTGAGCGCGGGCCCGTTCTGCGTGACATAGGCTAAAGCGTCGCCACGACACATCTGAATGCATTGGTAGGTACCGGTAAGGTCGACGGATTGGGCGGACGCAGCGGTGGTTGTCAGCGCGGCGACGATGCCGGCGATCAGCGATAGACGATTCATGGAATGATCCTTTCGTTCGCATGACCCTCGCTCCAACCGAGAGCCACAGAACCGTCTCACCGCGAGATCGGCAAACCGTTGATCTGTGTCAACCTCGGCGGGCGGGCCAGGCGACGCAAAGGCGCCGTCCGGTTACGCGGAGCAACTTGCGGTCACTACGCCGGATGATCAGAGCTTGGCGGCGCTCGTTCGCGATCTTCAGCGAACCCCTCGAGCCATCAGCTCAGTGACGATGTGCCTGGACCAGCTGGCGGGTTTCGTATTCCCACGCGTCAACCGCGCCCAAAAAATAATCAACTCCGTCGAGCCTGGCAGCGTTTCGCGTTCCGCGGCCACGCGTTTCCTGCCGCGTTATCGGTTTTTTTACCATAGAGACATCTATTATGCACCGCGGCAATTCTTGTCTTGTTCGCGGGGAAAAACATGCGTGACACGATGCGAAGGCGGCAATTCCTTGCGGGTGCTGCCGCGGCCGCGATGACTTCAGGCTTCTCGAGCCGGCGCGCCCATGCGGCTGTCCAGCCGCGGGTCCTGCGGATAGGCATCACCAATCCCCGGGATTCTCAATTCGGCGCGGGTGCGATCGAGTTCGCCGCTCATGTCGAGCGAAACTGTGGTGGGCGTCTGAGGGTCGAGTTGTACCCTGTGGGTGAGGCCGGTGGCGAGCTGGAGATGTGCCAGGATCTCATCGCCGGTACGCTTGAGATGGCGTTTGCATCGTCGGTGGTCTTTGCCACGATCGCTCCCGAACTCAGCATCTTTGATATTCCCTTCCTGTTTCGCGATCTGGCCCACGCCCGCTCCGTGCTGGACGGCGACATCGGCAAAGCAGCGCTGGCGCGGCTCGAGCCAACGGGTTTGGTCGGCCTCGCCTGGGGCGAAAACGGGCTTCGTCACCTCACGACCACCGACCGCCCCGTTCGCCGGCCGGAGGACCTCAAAAACCTCAAGCTTCGCGTGCCGCAATCCGAAGTCATGGTGGCGAGCTTCAAGGCCATCGGCGCCAACGTGGCCTCGCTGCCTTTCCCCGAACTCTACACGGCCCTGTCCTCCGGCGCATTCCAGGCTGAGGAAAATCCGATTGCAACCGTGCTTGCGGCGAATTTCGACAAGGTTCAGCACTATCTGTGCCTGACCGGGCATGTTTACTCACCGGCCGCCTTCCTTGTCTCGAAGCAGGTTTTCGAGCGCCTTTCGCCGGAAGATCGCGACGTGTTGCGCGCCGCCGGCCTCGTCGGAAGCAGGGCCAGCCGCACCTATATCGATCGGGTCGAAAAGAGCGGCATTGAAGAGCTGCGTCGCCGCGGCATGAAAGTAGTCGAAGATATCGACCGGCCGGCCTTCGTGGCCTCGCTCGCCAGCCTTGAAGGTCAATTCCAGAAACAGTTTGGCAAAGACCACATCGACGCCATTCGCGCGTTTGGCAAATGAGGCAACAATCAATGTCTTTGCTGTCTGTCGTAAACCGGATCAGCCTCAACGGCCGCCTGATCGGCGGTTTCGGACTTTTGATGGTGCTGATCGGAAGCATCTCGATTTTCTATAATGTTCGTATTCGCGATGTGCGGGACAACGTCGCGCGCATCGAGCGGGCGTCGGCAGCCACCGATACCGTGAGCAACTTTACCCGCGAACTTCTGCTCCTGCGGCGTGTCATCGTCGATTATGTCCGCTCCGGCTCGGCCGCGGACCGCACACGAACGCTTGCGGCTTTCGAGCCGCTCGACAAGTCGATCGACAAACTGAGCGAGGTCGCCGGTTCACGCGGCGATCAGCTGCGCACCGGCCTCTCCAATTACCATGCCGCGTTCAACAAGCTCGATGAGGAAATCAAAAAGCGCCAGGCGGCGCTCCAGTCGATGAACGCTAGCGGCGCCCGGCTCACGAACACGTTGACGACGGTGACGCTTGATCTCGGAGCGGCGGGCGAAGCGGCGCGTCCGGCAGCCCAACGGCTCGAACAGGCGTTCCAGGCGCTTCGCGCCGTCGCCTATCGCTATGCCGGAGCGCCTTCCTCGAGCGATCTGGATATCATCACCGCGGAACGGGAAAGGGTCGGCAAGGAATTGGCCGAGGTAAAGGCGTTGCCTCCAGCGGATCCTGCGCTCGCCAAGATCATCGCTGCGCTGCCGGCGCAGGTCGAAAAACTGCTAGGTTACTCCGATCAATTGGTCGGCCTGGCCGCCTCGACAGAGGGGAATTTTGCCGCTCTGGTCAATTCCGGGATCAAGCTCGGTGACGATGCCGAAGCCTTGCGCAACGAAAGCCAGAGCAGCCGCAAAAGCGCTATTTCGACCGCCGCCCAGATCGCCGAGGACGCCTCGACGGCCGGCTCGATCGCAGCCGTAATGGGCGAAGTGTTTGCCATTATGCTGGCGGGCCTCATCACGATTTCGATCTCGTCGCTGATCAAGCGGATCACGCGAACGATGTCGCAACTGGCGGCCGGTGATCTCAGCGTCGAAGTTCAAGGCGCCGAGCGCGGCGACCAGATCGGCAACATGGCGCGTGCCGTCGGCATCTTCAAGGCGAATGCCGTTCGGATTGCCGAAGTCGAGACGGAGAAGAATCGCCTCGCGGCGCAGACCGAACAGGATCGCAAGGCGGGCTTAAGAGAACTGGCCTCGCGGCTGGAACGCGCGGTCAAGGACATCGCCGACGGCGTGAAACAATCGGCTCAGAGAATGCACGATGGCGCCGCGACCATGAGCGGAGCCGCCGAACGGACCAAGGCCCAGTCGAGCACCGTGTCGGCCGCGTCCGAGCAGGCGTCGATGAATGTTCAGACCGTGGCCTCGGCCGCCGAGGAATTATCGGCCTCCATCCACGAGATCGGTCAGCAGGCGCAAAGCTCGGCCACCGTCGCACGCCGCGCCGCCGAGCAGGCGGGCCGGACCACGACCACGATGGAGCGGCTGTCCCAGGCCGCCGACCGCATCGGTGAGGTGGTCAACCTGATCAACAACATTGCCTCGCAAACCAACCTGCTGGCGCTCAATGCGACGATCGAAGCCGCGCGCGCGGGGGATGCCGGCAAGGGCTTTGCCGTCGTCGCCTCGGAGGTCAAAACTCTCGCCTCTCAGACGGCCCGCGCGACCGAGGATATCGCGGCCCAGATCTCGTCAATCCAGGGTGAGACCAGGGAAGCCGCCACCGCCATCAAAGGCATCGAATCCGTCATCCTGGAGATCAACCAGATCGCGTCATCGACCGCGAGCGCCGTCGAGGAACAGGGCGCCGCAACGACCGAGATCGCGCGCAACGTGCAGCGGGCCGCGGCCGGCACCGATGAAGTTTCCAGCAACATCGCAGGCGTCCTCGAGGCCGCGGCGGAAACCGACAAGCATGCCCGCATTGCGCTGGAGAATTCCAACGAATTGTCCGGTCAGGCAGACCGACTCTGGCAAGCCGTCATCGGCTTCGTCGAAGACGTAAAGGCGGCCTGATTAGCTGAGGGTGCTGCCAAACTATCGAAATCGCCGAGATCGGCGGTCTTGCCACGAATTTCACCGCATGGTCCGTGAGAGCGCGCGGATCGCTTCCGTTCTAACGACGTCTCCCGTCGCGTTTCGATGAGCTGTGCTCACAGCGCGCGAAGCCTAACGCCGATTCGAATCGTCGATCCGCTTGGCTTTCGCGATATCGGCAAATGCCCGCTTCGTATCGCCGAGGCGATGGAGAACGATGCCGCGGTCGACGTAGGCGGCCGAGGACCTGGGGTCGAGAGAAATCGCCAAATCGAGCTTGATGAGAGCGAGGTACAAGTCGCCATTGCGATACGCCGAGATGGCTTGTTCGCGGTAGGTCTTGGCGTCCGTCGGTCCAAAATCGTGAGCCGCAACATCGTGAGCCGCAAAACCTCGAGCTGGGGGGATGCCTTCACGCATAACGGTGCCGGATGTGTCCGCTACTGATACAACGGCGCCCGGTGCGGCCGGTTCTTCAATCATCCTGAAATTTTCGAATTTCTTGTCACCGTCGACATCAACCTTGTCACTCGTCCGGTCAGGCGTGTCGACCAATTCGGTCTGCGTCACCCTTGCTGTTTCGATCTTTGCCGGCTCGGCTCTGGACGTGTCCGTCGCCTGCACCGGGCCAAGGGGAATGTTATTGACGTATCCGAACAGCATGTATCCGACGAGGAGCGCGAGCGATACGCCGGCAAGCGTCATCACGCCGGTCGCAAGCTGGTAGATCGTCGTGTCGGCGACGTGCTTTGGCCTGTCACCCCGCTCGCGGTCCGCAAGATCCAGCAGGTGGTCATATGCCGCGCGCTGCTCGTGGTCGGAAAGAATTTCGTTGGCCCGAACGAGCTTTCGAAATTTCAGCGCGGCCTGCGGATCCCCCGGATTGATGTCGGGGTGAGTACCCTTAACGGCATGACGGAATGCAGCCCTGAGGCTGTCAGCGTCGTCTTCCGGGAGAGCTCCCAGCAAATCGTAAAGTGTTTCCATGTGTATTCACGCAATTAATCAACTCAATAATCGTCTCGATGCTTAGTAACCTAAGCCTTAGCAATCTAAGCTTCAGCCATTTCCAGCAATTTTGGTGCCAATCGCGAGTGAAACCTCGACGGCTGAAGTGGCAAAAACGGGGCTGGAATATGGAAATGGCGCGCTGCCGCTGTCATCTGGCCGACATACAAGGGCCGGCCGGCGGCACACAAGAGCGGACCAACAACAAATAAATACAGGCGGCGGAAATAAAGGCAGCGGGGCCCTTGTCGGGCGGCGCCGATCGTTTACCGGACCGATCCGCGTGGGCAATCGGCTCAGTCTTGTCGGCTCAGTCTTCGGCTCAGTCTTGCAAGTGCCGGACAGACGATTGGAGAAGGCCCAGGCGGGTCCGCGTCGCTTGTTCGGTTTCCCGATAGCACTGCAGTTCGTATTCGCTCTTCAAGCGAGCCCACTCTTCCGGATCGACGGTTTTGAGGTCGGACTTCTTGTATTCGCAATTCGGGGCTGGCTGCGGCGCGAGCAACGCTGGATCAAGTTTGCGAATTCGCGTCTGCAAATAGTGGCGCTCGGAGTACCTGCGGGCGGGCGGACCAGAAGATGTGGACGCTATCTTGACCTGAGGCGGACTCGCAGCCATGTCGCGCGGCCCGGGATTTTGCGCACAGCCGGCGACCGCCATCGCAAACGAAATGGCGCAGAGGTTGAGCAATTTTGACAGGGTCGAGCCGAGACAGCTGACGTGCTGTTCACATTCGCAAGGATCAGCCGGCCGAGATGTTTCTACGACCTCCATGCCTGCGATCCCGGTTCAAATGAGGTTCGTTGAAAAGCTTGCTAGGAAACGCCGTCACTGTGAGTGGAAAACTTAAATCTCTTTCTAACGGACACGATGAATGAAACGTAAACTGGGACGGGCCCGACTGAATTCCCGGCTGCGGGAGACATCTAACGGCCGATGCGCGACCCAAACCGGCATTCGCCGCGGTCAGTCCCGGTGAAGTTACTTGGGCTTACTTGAGCTTATTTGGCCTCACGCGGCGCGGCGGATGCGCACCGGTATCGACTTGTATGATGGCGTGCCGCTTTCCTTGTCCTGATAGTCGAGCGGAACGAGGCCGTTTGCCTCCGGATAATAGGCGGCGACCGACCCGCGCGCGATGTCGTGAGCGATGGCCGTCAGGCTGAGACGCCGCGGCTGACCCGAGGGCAGCGCCGTCTCGATCTGGACGACATCTCCGTGCGCAAGGCCAAGTCCGGCGAGGTCCGCCTCGTTCATGAAGAGCACATCGCGCCGCCCGAACACCCCGCGATAGCGGTCGTTCAGCCCATAGATCGTGGTGTTGTACTGGTCGTGGCTGCGGATGGTGGTGAGCTTGAGCAGCGTCTTGTCGGTCACCGCAGGGTCTTCTTCCAGGCCATTGAAAACCAGGAATTCGGCCTTGCCCGAAGCGGTCGTCCATTTGCGCATCGTCGGCGGCAGCGGCAGGCGAAAGCCGCCGGGATGTCGAATGCGCTGGTTGTAATCCTTGAAATCGGGGAATACGCCCTCGATGGCGTCGCGGATGCGATCATAGTCGGCGATCATTTCGGCCCAAGGCACCTTGCTTGCCGGCAAGGTCGCCATCGCGATGCCGGCGACAATGGCCGATTCCGAACGAAGGTGTTCGGAGGCCGGACTGAGCCTGCCGCGCGAGGCGTGCACCATCGACATGGAATCTTCCACCGTGATGGCCTGTGGCCCGCTCGCCTGAATGTCGCGCTCGGTGCGCCCCAGCACCGGCAGGATGATCGATTGCTTGCCCACCAGAAGATGCGAGCGGTTGAGCTTGGTGCCGAGGTGCACGGCGAGATCGAGCTTGCGCATGCCCGCCTGGCAGCGCTCGGGATCGGGCAACGCCACGGCAAAATTGCCTCCGAGACAGATCAAGACCCTGGATCGGCCGTCGTCGATCGCCTCCATCGCAGCGACCGAGTCATGGCCGAGATGTTGTGGCGGCTTGAAGCCAAAGGTGCGTTCGATACCCTCAAACATCGGAATGTTGGGCTTTTCGGTAATGCCGACCGTCCGATTGCCCTGCACGTTGGAGTGACCTCGCAACGGACAGATGCCGGCGCCCGGCTTGCCGAAATTTCCCCTCAGCAGCAGCAGATTGGCGATCTGCTGGACATTGGCGGTGCCACGGCTGTGCTGGGTGATGCCCATGCCGTAGGTGATGATGGTGGCATTGGACCTGGCATAGGCGGCGGCGACCTCGCCGAACTGTGCGCGGCTGAAGCCGGAGACGGCCTCGATCGGCTCCCACGCCGTCGCGCGCAGATCGGCTGCGAACGCGGCAAAGCCGTTGGTGTGCTCGGCGATGAAGGCATGATCGAGCACGTCGTTTCCGGCATCATCGTTCTCGATCAGCGCTTTCATGATGCCCTTCAGCACCGCGGCGTCAGCGCCGACCTTCAGTTGATAGTAGGTGGATGCAATCGGCGTCGAGCCGAAGGTGCCCATCTCGATCGGATTCTGTGGATCGGTGAAGCGCTCCAGCGCGCGCTCGCGGAGCGGATTGAAGACGATGATCGGCACGCCCCGGCGCGAGATCTCGTGCAGCGTGCCCATCATGCGCGGATGATTGGTGCCGGGATTGTGGCCCATGGCGATGATCAGCTCGCAATGGTCGAAATCCTCGAGTGAGACCGTGCCCTTGCCGATGCCGATCGAGTACGGCAGGCCGACGCTGGTCGCCTCGTGACACATGTTCGAGCAGTCGGGGAAATTGTTGCTGCCATACTCGCGCGCGAAGATCTGGAACAGGAAGGCAGCCTCATTGGAAGCGCGGCCGGAGGTGTAGAACTCGGCCATATTGGGATCGGGAAGGCCGCGCAGCCTCTCGCCGATCAGGGCGAAGGCTTCATCCCACTCGATGGGCTGGTAGGTATCGGTCCCCGGGTCATAGACCATGGGATGGGTAAGGCGTCCTTCGTTCTCCAGGTGGAAGTCGCTCCAGGTCAATAGCTCGGTAACGGTATGGTCGGCAAAGAACTCCGGGGTGACGCGCTTGCTGGTCGCTTCCCAGGTTACTGCTTTGGCGCCGTTCTCACAGAACTGGAAAGTGGAGGTGTGCTCCTTGTCCGGCCATGCGCAGCCCGGGCAATCAAAGCCATCAGGCTTGTTCATGTGCAGCAGCGTCAGCGGTGCCTCGACCACATCCATCTGGTCGCGAATGGCGATCGCGGTCGCTTTGAGGGCGCCCCACCCGCCTGCCGGGGCGTCGTAGTGCTTGATGCCGGGAACGTCGCGCTTTTGGACCATATGTCCTCCTGCAATTTTCGAATAACGACCTCGTATCTCGTTGAAGGCGGCAATTATCGACCAAATGTCGAACTATTGGCGCACGATTGGAACTTTGACTTCGGATCGACCGGCGCGCCCCGAAACGAAATCGCAGGACACGTCGGAAGTCTCCCACCACGTTCTTGGGGGCAAACTCTCTACCATCACGTTCAGCCTCGCGTGACCGGCAGTGTAGAACGTAACGGCGACCATTTGAATGGGGTTTTCGGATGCAAAGCTATCGCCGGCCTTCAAATTTTCATTAGCCGGGAGCAAAGCAGATTTCATAATGGTCGGAGGTCGCACCTGCTCATGACCATATTCCGGCATCCCGATCTGGGCTATCAAGGCCAGGTCCGCCAGAGCCCGCGCAAAGACGGGTGAGACGCGCCGCACCTAACAAAACAGGGAGGTACCCGATGCCGATTGCCGCTAACGCTTCGGACGATGCCGTTCGCACCGCACTCAACGCCCTCCTCGTCAGACAACGAGCCGCGCAGTTGCGCGATGGTGCTCCATCGGCCGCCATCCGGATCGACCGGCTAAACCGTTGCATTGCGCTGCTGGTGGATCATCGCGGTGAAATCGAAGCGGCGTTGAGCGCCGATTTCGGCGCGCGCTCCAGCCATGTCACGGCCTTTGCGGATGTTGCCTCTTCGATCGGTCCGCTCAAGCATGCGCGAAGTCACGTGACGCGCTGGATGAAAACCGAACGGCGGGGCACGACGCCCGGCATCCTCGGTCTTTTTGGCGCCAAGGCCGAGATCCGCCACCAGCCCAAGGGCGTCGTCGGCGTCATCAGCCCGTGGAATTTCCCGGTCAACCTGACGTTCGGCCCGCTCGCCGGCGTGCTGGCTGCGGGCAATCGGGCGATGGTCAAGCCTTCGGAAGTGACGCCTGTGACCTCCGAACTCATGAAGAAGATGTTTGCGAGCGCCTTTGACGAAGAGGAAATCGCGGTCGTCACCGGCGGTCCGGACGTAGGCCAGGCCTTCGCGAGTCTGGCGTTCGATCACATCATCTTCACCGGCGCCACGTCCATCGGACGTCACGTCATGAAGGCGGCTGCCGAAAATCTCGTCCCGGTCACGCTTGAACTCGGCGGCAAGAGCCCGGTGATCCTCGGCCGCTCCGCCGATCTCGCGACGTCGGCCGCGCGCATCATGAACGGCAAGACCCTGAACGCCGGCCAGATCTGCCTCGCGCCCGACTATGTGCTGGCGCCGGCCGACAAGATTGGCGGCTTCGTCGAGGCGGCGAAATTCGCCGTCGGTCAGATGTTCCCGACCATCCGCGACAATCCCGACTACACCGCTGTGGTCGCCGACCGGCACTATGAGCGTCTCACGGGTTATGTCGACGATGCGCGCGCCAAGGGCGCCGAGATCGTGGAAATCAATCCGGCCGGCGAAGATCTGCGTCAGCAGCCGCACCGCCGCATGGCGCCGACCCTGATCCTCCATCCGACCGACGACATGAAGGTGATGCAGGAAGAAATCTTCGGGCCGCTGCTTCCGGTGAAGGCCTATCAAAAGGTCGATGAGGCCATCGACTATGTCAACGCGCACGCGCGTCCCCTCGGGCTATATTACTTTGGTTCGGACAACGACGAGCGGGATCAAGTCGTGGATCGAACCACGTCGGGCGGCGTGTCGGTCAACGACGTGGTGATGCATGTCGTCCAGGAAGAATTGCCGTTCGGCGGCATCGGCCCCGCGGGCATGGGCGCCTACCACGGCCATGACGGCTTCCGCGAGTTCAGTCACCGCAAGTCGGTCTTCCATCAGATGAAGAACGACCTGGGCTTAAGGATGCTTCGGCCGCCCCACGGCGCGGCCATCACCAGATATCTGGCGTCGCAGATCAGGCGTTAGCCGGAGGGCGGATGCCGTCCTCAGGCCACTTGTGCTGGCCGAACCAATAAGACTAATTTCACGCAGAGATAGACGCGGGCAAAGTTCAAGACCCGCGCATCGGGGGAACACAATTATGTCTTTCTTGGTCAATCGCCGTAAGCTTCTTCGATCATCGTTCGCGCTCGCGGCCGGGGGCCTCGCTGCTCCCGCGCTGATCGGACGCGCGGACGCGGCGGTGTTGAAATTGAAACTGTCCTCCTCGCAAGCCAACGATCCGAAATTCGCCAACGGGCGCGTCTATTACGACAATCTCGTCAAACAAATCGCTGCCTCGAGCCTTGCCGGCCAGATCGAAGTGGCGTTTTTCCCCGACAATCAGCTCGGCCAGGAAATCGATGTCATCAACTCGGTCAAGCTCGGCGTGATCGACATGATGGTTTCCGGCTCGTCCATTGCCGCCAATCTGGTGCCGGTGGTCGGCACCTATGACCTCGGCTACCTGTTTTCGTCGTTCCCGCAACAGACCAAGGCGTTCGACAATGGTGCGGCTGCGCCGATCGAGCAGGCGCTGCTCAAGGGAGCCAACATCCGCATCATCGCCTGGGCCTATAATTTCGGCTCCCGATCGGTACTGGCGCGCAAGGCAGTCAATGCGCCGGAAGATCTCGCAGGACTGAAGATCCGCACGCTGCCGAACCCCGTCATCACCGAGTGCCTGCGCCTGATGGGGGCCGCGGCCACACCGATGGCGTTTGGCGAGATCTACACGGCGCTACAGGCCGGCGTACTCGATGGGCTGGAGCATGATCCGCCGACTATCGTCGCCTCGAAATTCTACGAGACCGCGAAATTCTACTCGCTCACCCAGCACAATTTCTCGCCGCTCGCGATCTACTTCTCCGAGGCGACCTTCAATCGCATGCCCCCTGCCACGCGCGACACCTTCCTCGATGCGGCCAAAAAGGCCGCCGCCGACACCCGCGCCCATGGACTTGGCGTGGAGAAGGAAGCGCTGGCGCAGTTGAAGGACAAGGGCGTCACCGTGATCGATTGTGACCGCGAGGCGTTCCGCAAGCGCGTTGTCCCGCAGAGCGAAGCCTTCATCAAGGCGCATCCGGACGCCAAGGGTGTGGTCGATCTGATCCGCGCCACTGCGGCGTGACGATGCTGGAGGTCGCCACCACTCTTCCCGGCGCGCCCGCCGGCGCCGCGCGGCGGATGACCGGCACGTTGCTCAAGCTCACCGACACGATTGCGGCGGGCTTACTCGCCGCCGACCTCGCGGTGGTGATCTACTCGGTGCTGGCTCGCTCGCTGTTCAACGCCCCGGTCGAATGGGCCGACGACATCGCGCGCGGGCTGATGGTGGCCTCGAGCTTTTTTGGCGCGGCCTCGGCGCTGGCGCGCGGGGAAAATCCCGGCGTGGAATTTTTCCGTTCGGCTTTCCCAGAAAGCTGGCAACGCGTCGTCGACGACGTCGGCGCTGCTCTGGTGCTGGTCGTCGCGGCCTATGTCGCCTTTCACGCCATTGAACTCGGCTGGATCACGGCTGGGCAGACGACCGGCTCCGGCCTGCCGCTGGAGCTCACCTTCTACCCGATGGGGCTGGGGGCAGCCTGCATGACGGTGTTTGCCGCCGAGATTCTGTTCGAGCGAGACTGGCGCCATGTCTTGCGCGCGGCGGCAATCCTGGCCACTGTGGCCTGCGTCTTTCTGTTGGGCGATGCCTTTATTCCAGACGCCATGCCGTCGTCGGGCGCCCTGATGCTGGCGGGCTTTGCGCTTACGCTCGCCGGCGGCCTGCCGATCGGCTTTGCGCTGGCGCTCGCGGCGCTGATCTTCATCTGGGCCGAGGGCACTCTTCCCGGCGTGATCTTCGCCCAGCAGATGGCGCGCGGCATCGACAATTTCGTGCTGCTGGCCATTCCGTTTTTCATTCTGGTTGGCTACCTGATGGAAGCCAACGGCATGTCGGTGCGGCTGATCGAACTATTGCAACGCCTGGTCGGGCGGATGCGCGGCGGCCTGAATGTGGTGATGGTCACGGCGATGGTGCTGTTCTCGGGCATCTCCGGCTCGAAGATGGCGGATGTCGCGGCGGTCGGTGCGGTTCTGGTTCCGGCCTCACGCAAATCCGGGCAGAACCCGGGCTCGACAGTGGCGCTGCTTGCGGCGTCCGCCGTGATGGCCGAGACCATCCCTCCCTGCATCAATCTGATCATCCTCGGCTTTGTCGCCAATCTCTCGATCGGCGGCCTGTTTGCTGCAGGACTTCTGCCGGCGGCGCTGATGGCTGCGGCCCTCATCGGCGTATCGGTTCTGTTCGGCAAGCCCTCGACGGCGCCTGCGCCTGCCCCGCTGGATCGCGTCGCGACGCGGCAGATGTGGCTCGGCGGAGGCGTTTCGCTCGGGCTGATCGCGATGATCTTCATCGGCTTCAAATCGGGCTTTGCGACCGCAACCGAGATTTCCGCCTTCGCCTCACTCTACGCGATCGTGGTGGGAGCTTTGGTGTTTCGAGAACTGACGGCGGCCAGCGCCTGGCGCAGCTTCGTCCAGGCGGCGGCGCGCTCCGGCCTCGTGCTGTTCATCGTCGCGGCCGCGCAATCGCTCGCCTTCGTATTGACGTTGCAGCAGGTGCCGCACGCGGTCGGCGAGTTCATGGTGGGATTGTCGCATGAAAGCGGCACCTGGCTCTTCATGCTGCTGTCGATCGCGATCCTGATCGTGATGGGCTCGGTGCTGGAGGGCGCGGCGGCCTTGATCATCTTCGGGCCGCTGCTGGTGCCTGTGGCCGGTCATCTCGGCATCGCGCCGCTGCATTACGGCGTGGTGCTGGTGATCGCGATGGGCATCGGCCTGTTCGCGCCGCCGCTCGGCCTTGGGCTTTACGGCGCCTGTCTGATCGGCAAGGTTCCGGTCGAACAGACGGTACGGCCGATGCTGGGCTATCTCGGGCTGCTCCTCGCGTGTCTTTTGATCATCGCCTTTGTGCCTGAAATCAGTACGTTCCTGCCAAAGCTAATGGGTTACTAGTGGAGTGGATTTGACATTCGCTACCCACTTGGCCGCAAATTCGTCAAGCGAATGTCAAATCCAAAACTCCACTAGAAACCTATATTTGCTAGTGGTCCTTTTGATTCTAACATTCGCAAAAGTGACCGCTGTGAAGAGATGCGAATGTTAGAATCGGACCGCTAGAACGATGAAGATCCTTCTCACCCACACCCCTCATATGCGCGACAACTACTATGGCGCTCGCGCGCTTGCCGGTCTCACCTCGCTCGGCGAGGTGGTGCTGCATCAAGAGAGCGAAACTCTCGAAGGCACCGCGCTGATTGCCGCGGGGCAGGGATGCGACCTTATCGTGGCCGATCGCGCCACCGCCTTGCCGGGAGCGATTTTCGACTCCCTTCCCGCGCTAAAGGCCGCTCTGCGTTGCGCGGTCGATATCCGCAACATCGACGTGGCCGCCGCTTCCTCACACGGCATCCTCGTCACCCGCGCCAAACCCGGCTTCGTCGAGTCCGTGACCGAGTTGGTAGTCGGCTTCCTGGTCGATCTCAACAGGGGCATCTCCAGCGCCACCGCGGCCTATCAGGCTGGACGGGTGCCGACCGCGCGGATGGGGCGGCAGCTGGCCGGCACCACCATCGGCATCATCGGCTATGGCGCGATCGGCCGCGCGGCGGCGCCACTCGCCGCAGCCATGGGCATGCGGGTGCTGATCTCCGACCCCCATGCGACCGTTGAGGAGCCGGGCTTCCAACAGGTCGATTTGACGACGTTGCTCGCAAGCTCCGACCATGTGGTCTGCCTTGCGGTTGCGAACGAAGCGACCGAGAATCTGGTCAATGCCGAAGCCTTCGCACGGATGCGGAAAGACGCGGTGTTCATCAATGTCTCGCGCGGCAACCTGGTCGACGAGGCCGCGCTTGCCGCCGCACTTGCTGAGGGGAAAATCGCCGGCGCCGCGCTCGATGTCGGCCGCGCGCCGGATCAGATGCCGACACCTGCTATCGCAGCCATCCCGAACGTGATTGCGACGCCGCACATTGGCGGCCTGACCCCGCCCGCCATCGAGGCGCAGGCGCTGCACACCGTTGAGCAGGTGCGTGCACTCGTCTCTCGCGCTGAGCCGGACGGCGCGGTTAATGCCGCAACCTGGACCCGCAAGATCTGATCGCGCGCCCGCGCGGTGGCATTGTTGTTGCAA
This sequence comes from uncultured Alphaproteobacteria bacterium, assembly GCA_963770515.1. Taxonomy (GTDB): domain Bacteria; phylum Pseudomonadota; class Alphaproteobacteria; order Rhizobiales; family Xanthobacteraceae; genus Bradyrhizobium. The sequence continues at coordinate 1,193,528 of CAVYPW010000006.1, read as the reverse complement.
CGTCACAATCGTGCGCGGGGCGCACTTCAAGCGCCGTCAAAGGTCAGGCGCGCGCAACGCCGAGCAATGCCAAGGAGACACCATGGAACATCACCTGCCTTCAACACCCGGCCATGTGCACTGGGGTCTGTGGGACGCCGCGCTGCCGCCTGTCTTGAGGATCGCATCCGGCGATCGCGTGATCATCGAGACGCTGTCCGGCGAGCCCGAGGATTTGCCGGACCCGGCTTCAGGCTTCCGCATCTTGCCGGACCACGAGGCCGTATTGGCGTCGACTTTTCGCGGCCCCGGTCCGCATCTGCTCACCGGACCGATCTACGTCGAGGGCGCTGAGCCCGGCGACGTACTCGAGGTGCGTTTGCTCGACATCAAGTTTCGATCCGACTGGGGCTGGAATCTCCAGTTGCCGTTCTGGGGCACCTTGCCGGAGGATTTCCCCGAATTGCGGCGGCTCCATATCCCGCTCGACCGCGATCGCAACATCGCGAGGCTACCATGGGGACAGGAACTGCCGCTCGCGCCATTTTTCGGCAATTTTGGCGTGGCGCCGGCCCCCGGCTGGGGGCGGCTGTCGTCGACCCAGCCACGGGCCTTCGGCGGGAACATGGACAACAAGGAACTCGGCGTCGGCACCACGACCTATTTTCCGGTCTTCGTGCCGGGCGCGCTGTTCTCGGCCGGCGACGGCCATGGCGTGCAGGGCGACGGCGAGGTTTGCCTGACGGCGATCGAGACGCCGCTCACCGGGACCTTCGAATTCCATGTGCGCAAGGACATGAAGCTGACGACGCCGCGCGCCGAGAAGCCGGACGCCTGGATCACCATGGGCTTTGACGAAGATCTCGACGACGCCGTCAAACAAGCGCTGCGCGACATGATCGCGCTCGTCTGCGAGCATTCCGGCATTTCCCGTCAGGACGCCTACACGCTGTGCTCACTGGCCGCCGATCTGCACGTCACGCAAATGGTAGACCTCAACAAGGGAATCCATTGCATGCTGCCGAAGGCTCACCTGCCCCGCCGTTAGCCCCGAAAAAGGATCTTCTCACATTCCTTGCATCCGGGGCGCGGCCAGCCTTGCTATGACTTGAGCGAGCGCACCGGCGGCACCACCGGGACATGCGCCGATGAGCTCACCACGCGCGGCGCACCATCGGAATAGGTCGGCACCCTGTCGTTTTGACCCTTGATCAGGGCTTCGAGAACCAGAAAGAATTTTTCCGAAAGCATGGGACGAACTCCGTTGTTCATCGATTGACTGCGATGCTGCGCCGGCTTTGTTTCAGCTCTGTTTCAAGCCTCCCGCGAAACGGTTTCGTCCGCCCTACCAGGGCTCGTGCACCGTCACATCACTGTGATGGGGCTCAAGCGGAGGGACCAGCCGTTCGTTCTAAACCGCCTTCTTTTTTCGGAAGGCGTTGCTTCAAACCGGCCCATAAAGAGATTCGGTAAGATTGCCGTCCTTGGGGTATTTCCTCCATAGTGAGTCGCGCCCGTGCTTTTGTTTGAGGACGCGCGCGCGGGCCGCCAACCCGGATACGCCAAAGGAAAACTCCATGAAGATGACGCGAAGGGCTCTTTTGGGTGGAGTTGCGGCTGGAGCGGCATTCGGTCCGGCCATCGCAGCGTCTTCACCAGAGGCGTGGCCGGCCCGTCCGGTGCGGTTGATTTCGACCTATGCGGCCGGTGGCTCCAGCGACATTTCGCTGCGTATCCTCGCCGAGTATTTCGAAGGCCGGATGGGCCAGAAATTCTTCGTCGAAAACAGACCGGGCGCGGGTTCGACGATCGCCAACCAGACAGTCGCACGGGCCGAGCCTGACGGCTACACGTTCCTGTATGCGGCAGCGCCCTATGAAACGGCCGAAGCCATGTTCGGTAAGCTCAGCTATGACCCGCACAAGGATTTGCGTCCCATTGCGATGTCGATGATCGTCCCGCTTTTTCTGATCGTCAACGCCAACGCACCTTACAAGACCCTCAAGGAGTTCGTCGCCTACGCAAAATCGAAGCCGGATGGCGTGACGTTCGCGACGCCGACGCCTGGCAATCAACCGCATCTCGCCGCAGAACTACTGATGAGAACAGCCGGCTTCAAAGGCGTCGCTGTGCACTTCGGCGGCGACGCGCCGTCCTACGTCGAGCTTCTGGCCGGGCGTGTCGATGCGACCACCACCGCGCTGCCTGCGGCTTTGCCACACATCAAAGCCGGTACGCTGCGCGTGCTGGGGTGTTTTTCCGATCAGCGCAGCTCCGTCTATCCGCAAGCCGCAACGCTGCGGGAACAGGGCGTAGATGTCGTCTCGCTCGGCTGGTACGGCTTCATGGCGCCTGCGGCCACGCCCGGCCCCATCGTCGAGCGGATGCAATCTGAAATCGCTCAGGCCATCTCCGATTCGACGATCAAGGAGAAGCTCGCCGTGCAGGGCCTCGATGCGCACTACCTGCCGGGCGCGGAGTTCGGGCACTTCATCGACCGCGAGAGCGAGAAGTGGAGCAAGATCATTCGCGACGCCGGAATCAACAGGCAGTAAGCGTCAACAAGCAAATGAACAGCCGCTGTTCGACGAATTGCCGATTCGGCTATCAGCTGCATCCGGCGCCCCAAAGGGATCGCCGGATGTGCGCTATTGGGAGAAACGCAAACCCCTCGCCCTGATGAGCGACGAGTTGCCATTCATTTCAGCTGATCCGCGACCTTGTCGAGTCCGGCCTTGATGCAAGCTTCGTCCTTTTCGCCGCCGGGTGCGCCTGACGCACCGGCCGCGCCGATCACGTCTTCGCCGACCTTGATCGGGAGTGCGCCGCGGTTGGCGATGACGTTATTCAGATGGATCAACCCCAGCGTCGGATCGGCCTTCAAACGGTCAACCAGCTCGCCCGACGGAATCCGGAAGGTACGCGCGGTGTAAGCCTTGCGGAAGCTGTTCTCGATGGTGTGGGGTCCGGTATTGTCTCCGCGCACCTGCAGAATAATCTCGCCGTTACGGCCGACGACGGTAGCCGACACGGCATAGCCATTGGCCTTGCAGGTTTCGATCGCAGTCTGTGCAATGGTGATGGCGATGGAAGAAGTCAGATCTTTATGGCTGAGCAGTTGCGCGCTCGCCGGAGCGGCTGCAACGCAGACGCAGGCGGAAGCAAAAGCCATAGCGGCAAAACGAATCCCGAACGATCGCATCGTCGTACTCCCTGAGTTTTTAACGCCCATTTTTAGAGGCTTATAAACAAGGCCTCGTTTATGCGGTTCGGGACGATAACTCAATGGGGCCGGCCTGCGCGCGGAAACAATTTCGCCATCTGAAATTGCAGAAAGTTGTTGTGAGTTCGTTTGAAGCCGATTTTTGTCGGCGAAGGCGTTGGGTGTCGTCGTGTCGCGAGGATCGCTCGGCGCAGCCTCGTTGAGTACGGTCTCGATTCGGTCGAGCCGGGTAATCGGGTCGCCCAGCGCCCGCGCCCGCGTGGTGAATCCCTCCGGGCCGCCGAGCGTCGCAAGGAAAAGATTGGCCGCTGTATTGTCGCTAAGCGTGATGGCAACCCTGCAAAGCTCGCCAATCGTCATTCCTTCGCCGGCACGCTTCTCTGTCGCAGGCGAATACGCGACGAGGGCAGACTTGTCGTAAGCGACCTGGCGATCGAGCGATTCCTCTCCTCTGTCTACGCGCTGCCACACAAATCCTGCTGTGAGGGCCTTGTGCGTTGAGCACATGGCGAAGCGTTCGTCGCCGCGATGCGTCAGGCGGTGACCGGTCGCGGTGTCAATCACGCAGACGCCGAGTCGCCCCCTGTTCGTTTTCTCAATCGCCGCCACAGCCGCCAGAAAATCCGTGACGTCCGCTCTCGCTCGCGCGGCGACAAGACCGGGGATGCCGGCTACCAGAAAAATTCGACGCGAAATCAAAAATAGCGCTCCTGTCTGACCCGGCGCCGCCGATCAGTAGGTCGACGGGTCCGGCGAATCCGTCGGCTTCTCGAAGGCGTGCTTCAGCGCCGGGCTCATCGGGATGTTCAGATTGACGCCCTTCGGCGGGATCGCCTGCGTGAACCATTTCGCGTAGAGCGCCGCCATCTCCGGACTTTGATAGAGGGCTGATGTCGCGGCGTCGGCAACGGCCTTGAACGCCTTGTCGTCCTTGCGCAGCATGATTTCATACGGCTCCGGCCTGGAGAACGCGTCATCGGAGATCACGAAAGCCTTGGGATCCTTTGCGTTGGCGATCAGGCCCGCGAGCACGATATCGTCCTGGACAAAGGCCACTGCCCTGCCGGTCTCGACCATCAGGAACGCTTCGCCTTGATCCTGAGCCGGGATAATCGTCATCCCCAGATTCAATCGGTTATTGAATTCGAGCGCCTGCTTGATGTTGGTCGAGCCGGCCGGAGCGACGACCGTCTTGCCCTTGAGGTCGCTGATCGAGCTGATCTTGGATTCGACCTTCGAGACGAAACGGCTTGCGGTGAGAAAATGCGTGTTGGTGTACCAGACCTGCTGCTGCCGCTCGACGTTGTTGGTGGTGTTGCCGCATTCGAGGTCGATGGTACCGTTGGCCATGAGGGGAATGCGTGACGGCGACGTCACCAGCTGATACCGCACTTCGAGTTTGTCGAGCTTCAATTCGCGTTTCACCGCCTCGACGATCTTGGCGCAGATGTCCATGGCGAAGCCGACCGGCTGCCGCTTGTCGTCTAGATAGGAGAACGGCACCGACGCCTCGCGGTGCCCGATGGTGATATATCCGAGCTCCTTGACCTTCTGAAGTGTGCCGGTGAGCTCCTCGGCGCCGGCGGTTGCATGGTTTGAGATAAGCGCTGCGAAGGTCAACGCCACGAACAGGTTTTTACGCACGAAAATTCTCCATCGCCGATTTGGTCTTCGGCCATGCTTCGCGATATCGAGAAATTTTGCAAGGCGCCGAAGGGCAGATCGGCAACGAAGCCCGATGGGACATCCGGCCGCCGGGCGCCCGCACCGGCAACCGATTAAGCTCGCTGGCAGAGGCGGAACATGCGAAGCTGCTCGCATGTCGTGGCGGCACGTTCGCATATCCCGGTTCGGTGGCCCCGAGGTCCTGGAGCTCGCGGAAGAGACAACTCTCCCGGATCCCGGCTCCGGCGAAGTGCGGATCAAGGTTCTGGCGGCCGGGACCGGCTTCACCGACAGTTTTATCCGGCGGGGCCGCTATCCGGATTTCAAAGGACCGCTACCCTTCACGCCGGGCTATGATCTGGTCGGTGTCGTCGATAAGGCCGGCGCCGGAGTGAGTTCGCCGCGAGAAGGCCAGATGGTTGCCGATCTCTGCGTCGTCGGCGGATATGCGCAATATGCCCTCCGGCCCGCGCGTTTTCTCGTGCCCGTTCCGGATGGCGTCGATTTGTCGGAGGCGGTCTGCATCCCGCTCGCTTACCTCACGGCCTATCAGATGCTCACGCGCTATCGCCGCTTTTCTCCGGGCGAGACAATCCTCGTCATCGGGGCGTCTGGCACGGTGGGCACCGCGCTGCTCGACCTGGCGCGTCATTTTGGCCTCAAGGCGATCGGTACCTGCTCGGCAGCCAATTTCGGCGCCGTTGAAACATTCGGCGCGACCGCGATCGACTATCGCTCCGGTGACTTCGTTGCTTCGGTGCATCAGCTCACGGCAGCACGAACAGGCGGCGCCGGCGTGGACGCAGCATTCGATGCGATTGGCGGTTCTCATTTCGACCGGTCGTTCGCCTGTCTTGCCCCGGGGGGCATTTTGATCGGTTACGGCTCCCAGACCATGGCCATCGGCCACGAAAACATCATCGCAGCCGGGCTCGGATTGGCGCGGTTGAAACTGTGGGGCGCGTTGAGTTTCCTGTTTCGCGGCCGGAGTGCTCGTTGGTACAGCATCACCAGCCGCCGCCTGTCGCATCCCGACGAGTTCAAAGCCGACATGGCCACCTTGTTCGAACTGCTGCGCGACGGCGCTATTCATCCGGTGGTCGTCAGTCGCGAACCACTGGAAGCGGCGAAAACAGTTCATGCGCGCATCGACGCAGGCGGGCTCGGCGGCAAGATCGTGCTGCTGCCATGGTTCGCGTCACAACGAGCCGTGTGACCATCGAAACAACGGCCGCCGCGCTTCCAAGCTAGGCAGGTTTCTTCGCGTAAACCATGCACCAGCCTTGAGGCGAGATGGTGCCGTCCACCGTCTTGCATGAAGACGGCGCCTCGAACAGCGCGCAACCTTCGCAATTCTGGTCGCCCTTCGGCGTGTCCTGATATTTTACCGCCTTTTGCGGAGCCTTCGCCGCTTGCGCTGGCGCCGTCGCCCCGATGATCATAGCAGTTGCCGCGCCGGCCATGCCGGCGGCAACGGTCAACGCGTGGCGACGGGACATTCTGCTTTCAACTGTCATGACTGGTTGTCCTTTCCGAGTTAGATGGCCGCGGGGTTGCGAACAATTTATTCGATCGAACTGATATATCCCGCGACTGCGCGGATCTGCGGATCCGTCAGATTATGGGCGATAGGTTGCATGATGGCGGAGTTGTCCGGATTGTTCTTGTCCTGGCCGCGCTCCTTGTCCCAGTTCGTCAGCTTCTTGTAGACGTAGTCGTGAAGCTGTCCCGCCAGGCGTGGAAACGCGTCACGGCCCTTGGCATTATCGCCATGGCAGGAGGCACATGGCGGAACGTCGGATTTCGCGATGCCTTCAAGATAAATTTTCTTGCCCTCGGTCAGGTTCTCTCTCGATACGCCGTCCAGCGGCTTTGGATCGAGACTGTTGAATTGCTGCGCCAGGGCCTTCTCCATTTCCGGCGAGAGCACATGGGCGACGTTGAACATCACGGGGTTGTTGCGCCGGCGTTCGATGAAAGCCTTCAGTTGATTGACGAGGTATTCGGGTTGTTGTCCGGCGAGCCGCGGCATCGGATACGAGCCGCGGAAACCCTGGCCCTGAAGACCATGACAGGTCTTGCAGTAATCGATCTTGGCTTTGAGTTCAGATTGCGAAAAGTCAGCCTTGCGCTTTTCCTCTGCGTGCACGGCTAAGGACGTCGCTAAGGCGAAGGTGACCGCCAGTAGTGCCGCTGAAATCCGCATCAGACCGCCCTTCGAAAGATGGTCACGTTACGCCGTGCGGGGCCGTTCGATCCAGTTCAATTTTTCCCGTTCGATTTGATCCAAATCAAATCAATCCATCCGGATATTTCCGAAGGTGATCAATATTGACCAGAGTATGGGAGAAAACCTTCCGTAATGTCTGGTTTTATCGCGTCGGCGTGCGGCGAAACATTATGTTTCGATGCGCGTTGAGCTATTTGCTGTGCAACTTATAGTTGCTTTAATGACACACTCCCGCGAAAACCAACCAGCTTGCAGCTATTGCCTTAGCTGCGCTTCCCACTCTTGGATTATCGTCGTTCCCGTAATTTGGCTTTTTAGGTTCGTGCGGCGGCACGGAGCGTTGCAAAGAACGGGATAGCGCGCCATGCGAAGCGGGGTTGGTCGTATCTCTCGAACCTCAGGTGGCTTGAGGATCATCGGCGCGCTCGCATTGATTGCCGTTGCGTTAGGTTTGTTGACGCTCTTTTCCTCTTCGCCGGCGCAGGCGCTTCCGAGTTTCGCGCGGCAGACCGGCCAACCCTGCGGCACATGCCATACCGATTTTCCGGCGCTGACGCCGTACGGCCGGCGCTTCAAACTACTCGGCTACACGACGGGCGGCGGCGAATTCCGCACCACGCCGTTCTCCTCGCAGACTGCGATAAACGCGCGCGCTGAATACGAGAAGATGATGGGCTATGTGAAGACGCTCAATTCGTCGCAGCCCTCTTCGACAAAGCCCGAGGAAGACAAGGAGTGGGTTCCGCCGGTCTCGATGATGGCCATCGTCGGCTACACGCGCACTCAGGCCGACCTCGCCGGCGCCGATCCCTACAGCCCCAACAACAATGTGGTGCTCTCGCCATTCAGTGCGTTCTGGGGCGGCGCGATCACCGACCACGTCGGCGCCTTCGCGCAAGTAACCTACAACGCGATTGGGCCAGGCCCTTCGGCCGATCCGTTCGATCGTCATACCTGGACCTGGGACAATACCGATGTTCGCTATGCCAACACGGCTCATCTCGGCCCACTCGATATTATCTACGGCATCACGGCCAACAATAATCCAACGGTGCAGGACGTCTGGAACAGCACGCCGGCATGGAGCTTCCCGTACGCCGTATCGAATGTCTTCGGTCCACAAAACCCAGCGACGGTGATCGAGGGCGCTTTCGCCGCGCATGTTGGAGGCGTCGGCACCTATGCCTTCATCAACGACCTGCTTTACCTCGAAATTTCGGGTTACAAGACGCTGGGCTTCAGCGCGCAGAACAATCTCGGCACCGACCCGTTCGATGCGCCCGGACAGCTCGGCGGCGTCGCGCCTTACTGGCGCGTCGCGCTGGAGCCGCACTGGGGCAGGAACACGCTGATGGTCGGCGCGTTCGGCGGACAGTTCAATGTCCATCCGTGGATCGATACCAGCTTTGCAACGTGGTCGACCGCGGTATTCCCGCAAACCGACAAATTCACCGATATCGGCTTCGATACCCAGTATCAGTACCAGGGCGACAATTGGTGGTTGACCTTGCGTGGTAGCTATATTCGCGAGTTTCAGCAGCTGGATGCGACGTCCGCAAACGGGTTGGGACCGTTTGGGATCACCAATGCGAACGACCTGTTAAACAGTCTGCACCTGCAGGCCTCATTTGCCTACGGCGCTGACAACAGGGTCGTATTCACGGGACAATATTTCAATCAATGGGGCACCGCCGACGCCGGCTTGTACGGCACCGATCCCGCGACTGGGGTCGCAATGACGCCTAACACCAACGGCTGGACGGCCGAGATCGCCTACATCCCGTTCGGCGCCAGCAAGATGGTCGGATGGCCGTGGTTCAATGCCCGCATCGGCCTGCAATACACCTACTACAACAAGCTGAACGGCACGACGGTCGGTGCTAGTGCCAACAACACGCTGTTCCTCCATGCCTGGTTTGCGATGTAGGCGGACATGTCCCTATTCGGAGAGAGTCTGATGAAGAAACTTCATTTCATCCACATCGCAGCGCTCGCAGGAACTCTGACGGGGCCGGCGCTCGCAGCCGATCTGCCGATGAAGTCGGAGGCGCCCTACGTTAAGCCCCGGTTCAGCTGGACCAGCTGCTATGTCGGTGCACACGTCGGCGGCGGCAGGGGCAGCAAAGACATGACCGATCCGGTATTGCTCGTTCAGGATTCCCTGATTGCTCCGGGCACGACGACCGGCGTCACCACCCTGACGACGTCGCCGACCGGCGCGGTGATCGGCGGCCAGATCGGCTGCGATTACCAATTTTCCTCGAACGTCGTGATGGGCATCGAAGGCACTGCCTCGGGCACCACCATGAAAGGCAGCGCGCAGGTCGGCCTTCCCGCCGGCAATGCCGGCGATATTGCTCTGGTACAGGCCAACAACGACTTTCTTGCCGGTGTGACGGGGCGGATCGGATATGCCTTTGATACCGTCCTGGTCTATGCCCGCGGCGGCTTTGCGGTCGCGGGCGATAAATACGATGTGAGCGGCGGGACGTTCGCAGGCGGCGGACCATTCCACTTTCAAGGGGTGGACAATCGCTACGGCTATGTCGTCGGTGGCGGCCTTGATTGGGCCTTCACGCGCCATTGGTCGGCAAACGTCGAATACGACTATTACGGATTTGGAAACGGCAACATTCTGATGACCGACCAGTTTAGCGGCTTGTCGGGTGTCGTGAATGTCAAGCAAAGCGTCCAGGTCATCAAGGTCGGGCTCAACTTCCACATCTGGGGAGCCGGCTGGTGATGCTCGCAGGCCTTTCAGTTGAGGCGGACGCGTCAGGCGGCAACGGAACGATCAGGCGCGGCCTGCTTCCCGCTTTGGCCGCGGCGATGCTGGTGCTCGCGTTGTTCGCCGGCGCTCGCGCGCAGGAAAGGACGACCTCAACAACGAGCGGCTTCGAGGCCAAGCTTGAATATTGCAAGACCTGTCATGGACTACAGGGCCAGGGTTATCTCGGATATTTCCCGATACCGCGACTTGCCGGACAACAGCCCGACTATATCGAGGCCCAGTTGCGCGCCTTCATCGAACGGCGGCGCACCAATCCGATCATGTTCAATGTGGCTCACGTGTTAAGCCCGACCATGATCTCGTCCTTGGCGAACCATTTCCATCATCTCAATCCACCGCCGTTCGGCGGCGCGCCGAGGGGCGCAGTCGCGATGGGCAAGCGGATCTATGACGAAGGGTTGCCCGAATCCAACGTTCCCGCCTGCTCCGCTTGTCACGGCGCGGAAGGCAGGGGCCAGAACGAAATTCCAAGGCTGGCGGGCCAGCTTTATCCCTACATGGTCGGCCAGTTGACGGGCTGGAACAAGGAGCGGGGCCAGGGCACGGCCGTTGACACGTCCGCGATCATGGCGCCGACGGCGCACAATTTAACACGAGCGCAGATTGAATTGGTGGCGGCCTATGTCAGTAGCTTGCAATGAGCGTTGCGAGCGGCATCCGGCGATATATCGGCGAATACATAAGACGCGAAAGCTTGGGATCATGAAGCGCATCGGGTTGAAACTGGCGATCCTGGCGATGGTCGCAGCCACCGTCCCGACCCTATCGGCACTGGCCGGCGACAGTGCCGCCGTCCGCAACTGCACCTGGTGTCATGGCGCGGACGCGCAGGGTTACACGGTCGCGCCGCGTCTGGCCGGACAACGGCCGCAGTACATCATGAGCGAGATTCAAAGCTTCCGCGACCACACGCGGAATAATCCGTTCTCCAGGCAATATATGTGGAACGCGGTGGCCGCGCTCAGTCAGAACGACGCGCGCGATCTCGCCAATTATTTCGCCTCGCTTCCGCCGAAACCCGCCAATGACGGCGACAGCGCGCTCGCTGCAAGGGGAAAGCAGATCTTCGTAGAGGGAATTCCCGAGGCCAACATCGTTTCCTGCTATGCCTGTCACGGCCCAAATGGCGAAGGCGTGAGAGACATCCCTCGCCTCGGAGGGTTGGCCTATTTCTATGTCAAGGCGCGGCTGGAACAATGGGGCCAAGGTTATCATTCGACGGAGGACGCGCCGATGCCGCTCGTCGCGCGCCATCTCGGGCCTGAAGAGATCGAGGCACTCGCCTCCTATCTAAGCTTTGTCAAATAGTCGGGACTATCGACCCGTTCATCGACCACCGAATTCCGGCCCCGACCACCGCAGATGAAAAAGCGATCACCTTCGTTCGGCTTCAGCTTCCTGCTCCAGCCGCAAGATATGTTCGCGCAGCACGCCAAAACGCTCTTCCGCGATATCGCTGAACAGCGGATCCTTATGCGCCGTCACGGCCGAAGCGATTTCTGTCCAATCATGAGGTTTGAGCGCCTCGAGCGCGACGGGAAAGAAATTTCGATCTTCCGCCGCGATGTGGCGTCGCTCGCACGTAATGAAATCGCGAATGACGGCATCGACGTTTTGCCGGAGGATTTCGCGGTCCGCGAGCACGTTCTTGATCGCGTGAGCGACACGGCGGAGCCGTTCAGTCCCTTTCCGGTGCTCGTCAGCGAGATTGCCGATCTTCGCCGCCGCACCTGGATCGCGCTCCCGCAGCTTGGCGAAGACTAGTTCCTCTTGGGGATGGTGATAAATTTCAGTGTAGACCTCAAAGTAACTGATGATTGCGCGAAAAACCTCGTAGTCGGGTCGCTTTCCGCGGTCAAAAACGTCGAGTTCTCGCTCAAGGATTACGAGCAGCTTCTCGATATTCCTGTGCTCTTCGGTCAAGCGCTCGATGATCATGGCGGCGCTCCTTAAACTGAATGAGCCTGTCTACCCGATGGAGCGCGTGATTTCTTTGCGGCAGATCAAATCGCGCTCAAAATTCGGGACGCAGCGATTTCAATGTTGTGCCGGCAACATGTGATTCCGGCCTGCTTCGCGATATGGAATTCTGGAACCGTGCCATGCTTCGCTCGTTAACTCTACCTAAGGTAGCGTGAAAGACGTCGCTAAGACGCGAACATGTTCCGATCGCGTGGAACTCTTCATGGCGGCCGGACTTGGTGTGCCGAAACAACATTCGTTGTTCAAGTTATAGTGGGAGACCTCGATGCTTTACCGAACATTGATTGCCTTTACCGCTGTGGTTGCACTTGGTTGCGTACCGGTGACCTCCAGCGCGCTGGCGGCCGGCAAAGCCGGCGGCCACGGTGGCGGCGGACACGCGGCAGCGGGTCGCGCCGGAGGAGGCGGACATGCCATGGGCGGACACGCCACGGGTGGTCGCGGCCACGTTGGCGGTGCACGTCGATATGCCGGCGGGCGTCGTGTTGGACGCGGTTACGGCTATGGTGGCGGTGGCTATGGCTACGGCGGCGACTATGGATGCAACGGCTATTACGATGACTACAATGGCTGCGGCTACAATCCGGGAGCCGCTATCGTTGGCGGCCTGATCGGTGGCGCCTTGAACGGCTTTGGTGCTTACTGAGACACTTCGCTCAATAAAGCGCTTGTCGCGCAACGACGCAGGAAGCCGGGATCACATCCCGGCTTTCTTTGCGAATGGGCTCGCGCCATGATCTCCACATTCGGCAACGGCGCTCGCCGCTTCGAACGAATAGACGTCCATTCTCAGGATGCTGTAGGTGGAACTGGCGTGAAGCGGCTCGACACGCGGCTTTATCCCTCCGGCGCCGAGAGCCGAATAGAGCGGCAGGAAATGCTCCTCGGTCGGATGGTTCTTGGTCGCGAACGGCGCCAGATGTCGATAATTCAATAAATCATCGGTCGCGCCCGTCATCAGCGATTTGTGAGTCCAGTTCGCAAAGCTGTTGACCCAATCCGGTGCGGGGTCGTTCGCCCCGTGACCTCGAAATTCGGACAGATCATGAGTCATGCTGCCGCTGCCGATGATCAGCACGCCCTCCTCGCGCAGCGGCGCCAGCGCGCGCCCCATGGCCAGGTGATGCCCAGTGCCGAGATGGGGCTGTATCGAAAGCTGCACAACGGGAATGTCGGCTTGCGGATACATCAGGAGCAACGGCACCCAGGCGCCGTGATCCAGTCCGCGGCGGTCATCGGTCCTGCAGTCCATCCCGGATTCGCGCAGCAGATCGGAAACCCTTGCAGCGATCGACGGTGAGCCGGCTGCGGGATATTGCAGCTCGTACAGCGCTCGCGGGAATCCGCCAAAGTCGTGGATGGTATCGTTGCGCTCAACGGCGTTTACCGTCGGGACGGCCGTCTCCCAATGCGCCGACACCACGAGAATGGCTTTCGGACGCGGCAACTCGCCGCCAAGCTGTTGCAGGAATGCGCGCGCCGGCGTGTCGGTCAGCGGCAAGGTCGGGGCACCGTGCGAAAGAAAAAGGCTGGGCAGTGCACCTTGCCTCATCTCGGTTGGGACGCCGCTTGGTCTGTTCATCGGGATTGCGCGCCGCTCAACCTGCCAGGAATTCTTTCAGCACCGGACGTGCGCAGCGCATAGGCGCCGTCGCCGAGCAGCGCCTGGACGATCAAGGCGACGGTCCAGAACGCCGGGTATTCCCAACCGCCATTGGGGTTGTTGAAGAAAAAGCCGGCCGCACCATGCACCGTGAAGATCGCGCCGAGCAAAATCGGGATCGCCGCGATCGCAACGAGCCGCGTCCAGATTCCAAGGATCAGTGCGACAGCGGCAAGCAGTTCGGCCGCGATGACGACATAGGCCAATTCGCCTGGCAGGCCGACGCTGCCAAAGAACTTCGCTGTTCCAGCCGGCGTAAAGACAAACAATTTGAGACTGGCATGCGCCAGAAAAAGCAATCCGAGCGTCAGGCGGAGTAGCAACGCGGCATAGGGGGCTGTGCGGGAATCGATCATGGCTGGCTCCTGATTTGGACGTCAGCCCTTTATCTCCTACTCCGAAATGATAGATAATACGGTCATTTAAGATTATACTTAACACTCACAGAGTGAGATGACCATGCTGGACCGCCTGACAGGGCTCGAAGTCTTTTCGAAAGTCGCTTCAAACGGAAGCCTGTCGGCGGCCGCGCGGGCCATGGGCTTGTCGCAGACGATGGTCACCAAGCACATTGCAGCGCTCGAAGCGCGGCTTGGCGCCAAACTGTTTCACCGCACGACGCGCAGACTTTCGATCACCGAGGCCGGGCGAAACTACCTCGAGGCTTCGGAACGGATTCTCGCTGAAATGGAAGCGGCCGATGCGAGTATCGCGGCGGACCGTGTCGAGCCGCGGGGACTGCTTCGGCTGAATGCGCCGGTTTCGTTCGGGACCCGACAGATCGCTCCGCTGCTCCCGGAGTTCACGGCACGCTATCCGCGCGTCGCGATCGAGCTGGGTCTCAACGATCGCCTGGTCGATCTTGCCGAAGAGGGTTGGGACCTCGTCATCCGCATCGGCAATTTGAACAGTTCAAGCCTGATTGCCCGGCGCATCGCGCCTTGCCGCGTCGTGGTGTGCGCGGCGCCGTCATACCTCAAAGCGCGGGGCAAGCCGCTGACGGTTTCGAGCCTCGCCGAGCATAATTGTCTTGGTTACACGCTGTCGCAAACCTCGGTCGATCGCTGGGCGTTTGGCGAGCGCGGCGAAATCAATGTTCGTGTCTCGGGCAATCTGCGTGGCAACAACGGCGATGCGCTACGGGCCGCGGCCATCGCCGGGCAAGGCGTGATCTATCAGCCAACGTTCATTGTCGCTGACGATTTGCGGGCTGGCACATTGGTCGCGCTCACGCTGGATTACCCGACGGTCGAACTGGGCGGCATCTATGCCGTTTATCTGCACGATCGCCAGCCGCCTGCCAAAGTGCGCGCATTCATCGACTTCATCGCCACGCGCTTCGCACCCGACCCGCCCTGGGACCGTCTGCCTTGACGCCTCCGGCTAACCCAAGCCGATACGCGTCCTCAGTTCAGGTTTGTGGCTAAGAACCTCGACCAGCCAATGGACACTTCGTTCAGCCGCATTCAGGGCAGCCGCCGGCGAAAGATAGGCGACGCCGGAATAGTAATGCACCGGCGTCCATTGCCCGCCATCTTCGACGTCACGCCGAAATTCCTCGAACCCGTAACTGGCATTTTCCCGTGAAAAGAAATCGACGCATCTGTTGTGTTCAAGATCTTCGATGCTGACGAACACGATCCATGACTTATCGATGCGCTTTGACATGAAGCTCGCTTTTTCGGCCGCGAGACCTCTGGAGATCAGCGACTGTCGCCGCCGCGGCCGGTCCAGTTGCTCCAGTTCACGCCGGTGAGACTTCCAAAGTCGGTCGCGAGCGGCCGCCTGGTTTGCCGCTCATACACCGCAATGCACCGCTCGGACTCGGCGATCTTTTGCTTGAGGTCGGCGATAGCCTTCGACATCTGCCCGCGACGGCCGGCGATTTCGCCTGTGGTGAACCGGGCGCCTTCCATAGCCTTCAACGCCTCGCGGTTTTTCCTGAGCTGAACCCTGTGCCACGCAACGCTGCTATCGGTGTCTGCAACCATGATCGGGATCCTGATTCGCCATGATCATATCATTGCATGCAAGCCGAAAGGCGGCAGTGTGGCCTGCCGGATGGCAGACACCTGTGGCCGGGACGCCACTCTCCGGCCATTACCGCAACAAGAGTCTCCGCCTGCCCCAGCGGCGTCCGTAGAAGCCGCCGCCAATCAGCCGGAGCACCAGCAGAAGGACAACGGCACCGATAAAGGCGTTGATGATCAGAGCGACAATGCCAACGCCGAGGTGAATGCCAAGTCGCGGAAGCAGCCAATCGCCGATAAAGGCGCCGATCAGACCGACCAGCAGATCGCCGATCAATCCGAACCCGCCCCCCGCCATCACCCTGCCTGCCAAATAGCCGGCGACGATTCCGACAACGATGATCACGAGCAAGCTTTGATTGGACAGGTGCATGACTTTGACTCCCGAGAGGGCACGCCGGGTAATGCCGGTCGATCGCCGTTGTTCCATCGGCGGATTGATTAAGCTTCGATGTTCGTCTTTGCGGCTCGTCGATCACACGAGATCGATCACGCTAAGGTCCGCTCAGAGGCATGTCGCTGGAAGTCGATCCCATGATTAACCGGACATGATGTTTCGCGGCCCTGCGGCGAGAGCAGCGCAGCAGCTATTCCGGAAAATGGGTTGTGCAACGCACCATAGTCCGTATTTCTCGGCGGTCCAACGAGGTGCGCTGCGTGGCTAATTTGAATGCTGAAGCTCTGGTGTCGTTGCGGCATCACCCAATGGGTTTTACGGAATTCGTCATCGTGATCGCATCGATCATGGCGCTGAACCCGCTGGCGATGGACATGATGCTGCCGGCACTGCCGGACATCGCATCGGCATTCCACATCACCGCCGCCAACCAGCCGCAGGAAGTCCTGTCGTCGTTCCTGATCGGCTTCGGCATCGGCCAATTCATCATGGGCCCGCTTTCGGATCGTTTCGGCCGCCGTCCGGTCCTGATCGACGGCATGGCGCTTTACTGCATCGCCAGCCTTCTGGCGATCATGGCGTCGTCGTTCGAGACATTGCTGCTGGCGCGGGTGCTGCAAGGGCTCGGCACTTCCGCGACCCGCGTGATCGCGACGTCGATCGTCCGCGACTGCTACGCCGGCCGCCGCATGGCGAGCGTCGTCTCACTGGCGATGATGATTTTTATCGCGGTGCCGGTGATCGCGCCATCGCTGGGTCAGGCGGTGATGTTGTGGACGCAGTGGCGTGGCATCTTCATCGTCCTGATGGTCTACGGCGTGCTTGCGCTGATCTGGAGCGCGGTGCGGATGCCGGAAACCCTGCCGGAAGCCGAGCGCAAGTCCCTTGCCATTCGCGACGTGCTCGGCGCCTACCGCCAGACCGTGACCAATCGGCAGACCCTGGGTTATGCGCTGGCGGCTGGTGGCGTGCAGGGCTCACTGTTCGCTTTCGTATTCGCCTCGCAGCAGGTGTTCACCGAGATTTACGGGCTCGGGCGCTATTTCCCGCTGGCGTTCGCGGCCGTCGCGATCGGCGTCGCCATCGCGGGCTTTCTCAACGCCCGTTTCGTCGGCCGAATTGGCATGCGCGCGATCTCGCACGGCGCGCTGGTCGGCTTTGTCGCGGTAGCCGGGGTCATGCTTTTGGCGGCGAAACTGCACATGCTGCCGCTGCCTTTGTTCATGGCGCTGTCGGCGCTGATGATGTTCGCGTTCGGACTGACGTTCGCCAATTTCACGTCGCTCGCGATGGAGCCGCAAGGGCATATCGCCGGCACTGCGTCGTCGCTCTATGGATCGATTACCACGCTGCTCGGCATCGGCATCGGCACAACGATCGGTCAAGCCTATGACGGCACGCTTTTGCCGTTTGCGACCGGATTTTTCCTGTGCACACTGGCCTCGCTCGCGGTCGTGCTGGTCGTGGAAAAGGGCCGGCTATTCCAGCCGCACGCACGGCCCGTGTGAGACACGCCGCTCAATATCACCCGGCGCTCGGCCTTTACGCCGGGCGGCGCGGCACGATCGCAATCGGATTGAACGTATAGACCGCCTCGCCGTTCTGATTGATCGCCGTCCATTTGATCCGCGCGACGCCTTGCGGCTTGGTCTTCGACGGGATCAGCTCGCTCACCTCGCCTTCGAGATGCAGGGTATCACCCGGCCGCACCGGCTTCATCCAGCGCAGTTCGTCGACACCGGCGCCGAACAGTGGATGCGGCCCGAACGGCTTTGCCGAAAGCGCCAACCGCATCGAAATCGCCGCCGTATGCCAGCCGGAAGCGGCAAGCCCACCAAGGATGGTGTCCTTGGCCGCCTCGTCGTCGAGGTGAAACGGCTGCGGATCGAACTCTGATGCAAAGCGCAAGATCTCTTCTTTGGAGACGGTCTTGCTCTCGCTTTTGAAACGCATGCCGACCTTCAGGTCGTCGAACCATTCGATCATGATCTAACTCTCGCGCCGCCTGAGCTGCGGCAAGACCAAAAGGAAATATAGAGACTGAAAAGAAATATAAACCGGTCTTATTGCCACAGGAATGTTTGCGTCGGCGCGGTGTACCATAGCTGAGCGTCCGCAATGTCGTTGCCAAATCAGGAGCGACGCATGAGCAAATCCGCGATCCGGCTTTTGGCACTGACCATCTTCGCGACAACGCTGGCAGGCGCGCCAGCCGAGTCCCGCACAGACCACATCAAACATATCAGAAAGCACGGTTTTCGGACTGTCCGTCCGGCGTGGCCGGGGAGCAGCCCGCCCGCTCAGCCAGGCAGTGTCTGCCCAGGCATAGCCAGAAGCTTCGATTGCAAGATATGGCCTCCTCCGATCGACGAGGATCCCGATCGAAAAATTTCAGGCTCCGACGGCGCCTGAGCCCTCGTGTCCCGGACGCGTTGCAGCGTGAAACGGTGCAACGCAGAGCCGGGACCCACGCCCCGATCAGATGGACCCCGGATCTGCAGCGCACCGTCATAGCGCGTCGTAAACGCGCTGATGGCGCTGCGCCGCGTCCGGGAAACGCGCGCCATTTATACTATGGCGCCGTTCGCTAACGGCTTCGCTTTCGCTCCGCCTGCTCGGGCGCTACCCCAGATTCAATTCCTTGAAGAAGTCGTTGCCCTTGTCGTCGATGATGATGAAGGCGGGAAAATCCACGACCTCGATGCGCCAGATCGCTTCCATGCCGAGCTCGGGATATTCGACGACATCGACCTTCTTGATGCAGTGTTCGGCGAGATTGGCCGCCGCCCCTCCGATCGAGCCGAGATAGAAGCCGCCGTGCTTCTTGCAGGCCTCGCGCACCGCGACCGCGCGATTGCCCTTGGCGACCATCACCATTGAGCCACCGGCGGCTTGGAACTGATCGACAAAGGAATCCATTCGCCCAGCAGTCGTCGGACCGAACGCACCGGACGCATAGCCTTCCGGCGTCTTGGCGGGACCGGCGTAATAGATCGGATGATTCTTGAAATAATCCGGCAGCGGCTCGCCCTTCTCCAGCCGCTCGCGCAGTTTGGCATGCGCTGAATCGCGCGCCACGATCATGGTGCCAGTCAGCGACAACCGCGTCTTGGTCGGATGCTTCGACAGCGTGGCGAGAATGTCCTTCATCGGCTGGTTGAGGTCGATCTTGATCACCTCGCCGCCGAGCGCCTCCTCGACTTGCGGCAGGTATTGCGCCGGATTGTGCTCGAGTTCCTCGAGATAGACGCCGTCCTTGGTGATCTTGCCGAGCACCTGGCGGTCGGCCGAGCACGACACGCCGAGCCCAATGGGGAGCGAGGCGCCATGGCGCGGCAGTCGGATGACGCGGACGTCGTGGCAGAAATACTTGCCGCCGAACTGCGCCCCCACGCCCAGGCTTTGCGTCATCTTCAATATCTCCTGCTCCATCTCCAGATCGCGGAAGGCGTTACCATCCGCCGAGCCGTGGGTGGGCAGCGCGTCGAGATAGCGCGCGGAAGCAAGCTTCACCGTTTTCATGCAGAGTTCGGCCGAGGTGCCGCCGATCACGATCGCAAGATGATAGGGCGGGCATGCCGCGGTGCCGAGCGTCAGCACCTTCTCCTTCAGGAATGCCAGCAGGCGATCTTTCGTCAGAACAGAAGGCGTCGCCTGAAACAGGAAACTCTTGTTGGCGCTGCCGCCGCCCTTGGCCATGAACATGAACTTGTAGGCGTCATCGCCTTCGGCATAGATCTCGCACTGCGCCGGCATGTTGTTGGCGGTGTTCTTTTCCTCGTACATCGACAGCGGCGCCACCTGCGAGTAGCGCAGATTGCGCCGCAGGTACGCATCACGCGCGCCTTCCGACAGCGCGGCCTCGTCCTCGCCGTCGGTGATGACGTTGCAGCCCTTCTTGCCCATGATGATCGCGGTGCCGGTGTCCTGGCACATCGGCAACACGCCGCCGGCGGCGATGTTGGCGTTCTTCAGGAAATCCAGCGCCACGAACTTGTCGTTGGAGCTGGCTTCCTTGTCGTCGAGGATCGAGCGCAATTGCTTCAGATGCCCCGGCCGCAAATAGTGATTGATCTCGCCGAAGGCTGCTTCCGACAGCGCCCGCAACGCCTCGCGCGAGACCACCAGCATGTCCTTGCCCAACACCTTCTCGACGCGGACGCCCTCGGCCGTGATCTTCTTGTAGGGCGTGGTGTCCGCGCCTAACGGAAACAGCGGGGTGTGCTTGTAGGGCGGGACGGGTTTTTGCGGATCGGGGAATGCGGAGGGGGCGTTCATGGGATGGCTCGCAGGGTTTAAAGGCCGGAAGCAAACGCCGCCCCGGCAATCCCACCGTTCTAAGCCCTTTTCCGCTAAAGGGAAGGTTCTGTGGGCGGCTTCTTTATAGATTGAAAGCCTATGTGTGCCAGAAATCGGAAGCCGACCTCAAAGGCATTCTTATTTAGCTCCGTTCATGAAGCGAGTTTACGCCTGAATACGTAGCTCACACGTGTTTCGTTTGAATTGCGACATCTTTCACTTCTGACGCGTCGGGCGCACCGGGCCGTTTTCCAACATGGTCCAAAATTAATCCGGCAATGCCCTGTTTCGAACGCACGAATATTTGGTGCATATCATCATGTGAGATGCGGATGTCCACATCGGCCTCAAAGAGGTCTTGTAAGACTTTCAACCGTCCGTGCAGAGCATTCGTGAGGTGACCCTTGTTGTGTATTACGGCTCGGCGCAATAACCGTAAATCACCCATAGCGTCCACAACGATCTCGTTAGGTGACTGCAAGTTCTTGGCTCGGGCTAGCCTTGGTCTTATCTCTTCGTCCCAAAATGCAAACATGAACACGATTATCGCGCGCGCTTGCTGCTGTTGATTGTGTCCTCTCTCCGAATTGTCGGCAACATAGCCGCTTGCGCTCGAAATACGGTTAAGGATTACGTCGGGGCGGCCTGGATCTTCGAGGCTGGTACTGACGACAATATTCGCACCATCAACGTCTCTGCCCTTCCACTCCCGGCGTCTAATTCGGGCCGCCTGTCGTTCAATTCGTACCTTATTGCCTTCGAAGCCTGCAACGGCGTCCATGTAGACGCCTACTTGGCGATTGATAAAATCCACAAACTCCCTAAGCGTGGCCAAATAATCATCATTTGATAATGGTAGGCTCACTAAAGCACCATTGCGGCTCACGATGAATATTTCGATTTTCTCCGGACCTTCCATCGCGACTTAGGCCTTCGTAATCGCTTCCTTTGTACGTCCGGAACGCTTCACCCCTTGCCCTCCTGCTTCTCCGCATAGGCATCCACCAACGCGCGGATCATGCGCTGGTACGGAACGCGACGTTGGCGGGCGGCGCGCTTGAAGAACGCCACCGAGCGCTGCGACAGGCTCAGCGTCACCTTCACGTTATTTTCGCGCAGCACCAACTTGTCGGGCGACGGTAGAAAGTCCTCAACGATCCTGAGCCGGCCGATCTCGCCCTTGCTGTATTCAACCGTTGGTTTTTTCATAAATCGCTTTTCCTTTCCGCCAGTAACCCGCCCCGAAAATCCTGATCCTTTGATTGCGCCACGTGAAGCGCACCGTTATGACCGCGCCCCCGACCCGCCCGAAACAAAAGTAGCGCTGCTCGCCGCCGCTATGATCGAGATCCTCAGCTATCACGCGTAACGGATCAAGAAACGCGTGCTGGGCAATCTCGAAACCGATGCCATGCTTGGTCCGATTGGCCCACTCGAAATCGGACATCGGCCTAAGCCATCAATTGATATGTAGATATTACCATACTTATATATGGCAAAAAAGCCCGAAAATTCACTGAGGTAATGAAATTCGGGGGCGCGGCTGGCCGCAAACACCAAGCTTTGCTCTTTCCCGGCTGCCGAAGAAGGCAAAACCTCGCCCTTGCACTCCCCGCCCGCTTGAGGCTTTGATGCCGGGAGTTTAAGGGGCTGCCACCATGAGATTCCGACGACCGTTCTGCCGACCGATCCTGCTTGCCGCGCTGCTTGCGGTATCATGCGCCTTCGCCGCCTCACCGGCGCGGGCCGACCGCTGCACGGACATCGCCAACCAGCTCAAAAATCAGATCGACAATCTGAAAGTCGGCATCACCGCGGCCAACATCATCTATCTGTCGCATCCGCTGGCCAAAGAAATGTCGCTCGGCTGCGCCAACCGCAAATACTCCAACGAACTCTACGTCAAGGGCTACAGCCGCAAGCCGAAAGCTGAATTCATTACCTTCGTCACCGGCGCCGCCGCGATCGTCTTCACTCTCCCCAAGGACGAGTTGCTCAAGGGCGTTTCGAGCTGCCTGTCGCGGATGGGCATTTTCCGCGGCGACGACGTCTCGATCCGCTACCGCCGCCTTGACATGAACTGCACGCGGACCAAGACCGACGCCGCAATCGCGATTTCCCGCGGGCTGGATCAGTAGACGGGCACTAGCGCCCCGTTCACCATGCGAACGCGATGAGCCGGATCGATCGCATTTTAACGATTGGATTCACGGGAGTTTCGGCGCGACCTCTCAAAATCCCCCCGTGCACCATACGTGTAACAGGATTTGAGATTCATGAGCGTTTCAAGCATCAATTCGCCGTCCGCGCCGCTGCCCTACAACTATCTCGACAGCAACACGCAGCCTGCTGCGATTGTTTCGCCAGTTGTGACTGATAACACCGATTCAACCGACGCCAGCCAGACCCAGCCGCCGGCCCCTGCGCCGCTGCCGCCCGGACAGGGCACACGGGTCAACCAGCTCGTCTGAGCAAATTTCTGGCGGCAACCAACCCCGCCAAGTTGCCGGAACGCCGCGCGATCATTAAGTGTCCCCCGAAGGGAGGACGCCAGATGGTCGCGAAATGGCTGTTGCAGAGTCTCGCCTGGACCACCGCCTTCGCCGTGCTGCTGTTCGTGCCGGCCGGCACGCTGCACTGGCCGGCGGCATGGGTTTTTGTCGGCGCGATGCTGTTGATCGGGCTCGGTTGCGGATCATGGCTCGCAAAACACAATCCGGAACTCCTGGCCGAGCGCATGCGCTCGCCGATCCAGCGTGATCAGCCGGCGGCCGACAAAAAAATCGTCGCCGCTCTCGGTTTGACCTTCCTGATCTGGTTCATCGTGATGGGGCTGGACGAGCGCTTTCATCCCTCCCGCATGCCTGTCGCCCTGCAGGCGATCGGGCTTGCGTTCCTGATTATCTCGACTGTCCTTATCATGCGGGTATTTCGCGAAAATTCATTCGCGGCTGCGGTGGTGAAGGTTCAGTCGGAACGCGGTCACCATGTCATCTCAACCGGACCCTATGCTTTGGTTCGGCACCCGATGTATACGAGCGCGCTCGTCTTCTTCGTCGGGAGCGCGTTGTTACTGGGATCGTGGTGGGGAGTGGCAATGTCCCTGATCTTCGTTATTCTCTTTGGCATCCGCACCCGGATTGAGGAAAATACCTTGACGACCGGACTGCCCGGCTATGCTGACTATGCGGCGCGGGTGCGCTATCGTCTCGTGCCCGGATTGTGGTGAGACCGATGCCTGACAGCAAAACCCTGACCGGCGGCTGCCATTGCGGCCTGGTGCGTTTCGAATGCACCACGGATCTCGCGATGGTGACGGCATGCAACTGCTCGATCTGCACCAAGCGCGGCCTGCATTTCGCCTTTCTGCCGCCTGCGAGTTTTCAGCTTCGCGCCGGCGAAGACAACTTAAAAGAATACCTCTTCAACAAACACGCGATCCGCCATCAATCCTGCGGCGATTGCGGCGTCGAAGTGTTTGCCCGCGGCAACAAGCCGGACGGAACGGCCGTGATAGCGCTCAATGTCAGCTGCATCGACGGGGTCGAGCTTTCCAGCCTGAAGATGACGCCGATCGACGGCCGGAGCCGGTCGTGATTGATACCGTCATTCCGGGGCACGCGTCGGCGTGAACCCGGAATGACGAAGCAGGTTAATCATCCAGCTCCTCATAATGCCGGAAAATGCCGTCCTCGTTGAAGGCAATCCGCCGCTCGCTTGCAAGATAAGCCCCGATATTGGGACGGACGGCGACGCGGTCATGCAGTTCGCATAGTTCTGGAATTTTTCGCTCGAAGGCCTTCATCCGCTTCGGGAAAGCATAACGCAATCCCTCGACCAGCTGGAACAGCGACAGGTCGACATAGGTGAGCTTGCGCCCGGTCACGTAGTGGCCGGCGCTGCCCTCAAGCAGGCGCTCGAAATAGCCGAGAAATTTCGGCACGCGCTCGTCCCAGAACGCCTCCGTGCGCTTTTTCGCCTCGCTCTTTTGATCGTCATAATAAAGCGAGGGGCCGAGCGGATGATGTGTATCGTGCACTTCCAGCACGAAGTCCGTAATCGTCAATTGCAGCTGATGTACCCAAAGCTTCCCGCTTTCCGTTTTCGGCGCGAGAGCATGGCGGGCGCCAAGATAGAGCAGGATATTGGCGGTCTGCCCGATCACGACCTTGCCGGCCTTGAGAAAGGGAGGCGCGAAAGGCGGCGTGCCACTGCCCTTTTCCATCATCCGCATCATCGCATCCATGCCACGCTCGCGCGCGACGTCGAGATAGCCCGCGCCTGCCTCTTCCAGCGCGAGACGGATATATTCGCCGCGGCCCTGGATCGACGGCCAATAATAAAGCTCATATCGCATCGGAAAACCTTTCTGCTTAACGAGATATTAAAGTGACCCTCACCTGAGAAGTGACCCCCACCTGAAGGAATTGTCCGAAACAACGCCCACCTTCCGTCGGTGTTTCTTACAAAATTTCAACGCTATTTCGCAAAGTGCGCCGAATTCGACGTGCAAGCCCTTCGCCAGTTAACCGGGCGGCTCTAGGGTGGTGGCAGGAAACCACCGCATGCTCTACTCGACTGCCCAAAGCTTCGCCTATCAGCAGACCCTCGTCGCATTTGCAGGCGCCGTGTGCCTGTTCGGCACCTGGATCGGTATGCGCCACTTCGCCCGCGCCCGCGCCACCGAAGGATCAACCCGACGCGGTTGGCTGTTCATGGCTTCCGTCGGCACCGGCGTGGCGCTGTGGGCTTCGACCTTCATCTCGATCCTGGCGCTCGATCCTTTGCTTAGCAGCGGTTTCGAGCCGGTCGCCACCGGCGCGGTTCTCATCATCGCGGTCGTCGCCTGTTTTGTCGGCTTTGAAATCGGCAGCCGGCACTTTCTGCTGGCGCCGGAAGCCGGCGGCCTTGCGATGGGCGTCGGCATCCTTGCCATGCATCTGGTCGGATTCCAGGCCTGGCACATCAAGGGCAGTTTCGAGTGGAACGCCTATGGCCTGATGATGACCCTTATGCTCGGGCTCGGCCTGAGCGCGCTCGCCGTCAACCGCGCCAACCGCCCGGTGACGCGCTGGTGCCGGCATGGTGCCGCGATCGTGCTCGCTTTCATGATATGCGTGATGCATTACTCGCTGACCGCTTCGGTCGCGGTTGTACCAGGCGCATCCGTGATCCTGCCGGCCTACCTCGTGCCCGCCGATACACTCGGCATCGCCGTGGTCGCGGCCGTTCTCCTCGTCATGGGCAACGGCTTTTCGACCTATATCATCGACCTGCGCGCGCGCACCGAGTCGGCCGACCGCATCCACCAATTGTCGTTCAACGACACCATGACCGGGCTGCCGAACCGCATCGCCTTCAACGAGCGGCTCGCCTTCGACGCCGCCGAGGCCCACGAAAAGGCGCACAAGCTCGCGGCCTTCTCGATCGATATCGACGGCTTCAAGAACATCAACGATCTTTATGGCCACGGCGCCGGCGATCTGCTCCTGATCGATGTGGCAACGCGCATGCGCGAGCAGATTTTGCCGGATGAATTCCTGGCGCGCCAAAGCGGCGACGAATTCCTGGCGCTGACGATGTCGGCCAACCATCCGGATGAAGCTTATGCGTTCGCGGAGCGGATCTCGAAGGCCTTTGCGGAGCCGTTTTCGGTCCAGGGCTACACGGTCCGCCTGACCGCCTCGACCGGCTTTTCCGTGTTTCCGACCGATACGCCGGAGCGCGACCAGCTCTTGAGCAATGCCAAGCTCGCGATGCACCGCGGCAAGAGCAGGCAATCCGGCTCGATCTGCATGTACAGCCTCGAAATGGACGACGGCGCCCGCAAGCGCCGCGCGCTCGCCCGCGATCTCGAACATGCGGCCGAACGTCAGGAGCTGTTTTTGAACTATCAACTTCAGATGTCGCTCGATGACGGCAAGATCTGTGGCGCAGAAGCCTTGATGCGATGGAAGCATCCGAAGCTCGGCATGGTTTCGCCCGCGGAATTCATTCCGCTAGCCGAGGAAACCGAAGCGATCTTTGAAATGGGCGAATGGGCGCTGCGCGCCGCCTGCCGCGACGCCGCGGAGGGAAGGATTCCCGGCAACGTCGCGGTCAACCTCTCGCCGGTTCAGTTCGGCCGCGAGGATCTGGCCGAGATGATCCACGGTATCCTGCTGGAGACCGGCTTGCCGCCGGCACGTCTTGAGGTCGAAGTCACGGAATCGACCATCATGTCGGACCAGAGCCGCGGCCTGCATATCCTGCGCAAGCTGAAGGCCATGGGCATCACGGTTGCGATGGACGATTTCGGCACGGGTTATTCGTCGCTGGCGACGCTGCACGCCTTCCCGTTCGACAAGATCAAGCTCGACCAGTCCTTCGTCAAACGCCTGCCGCACGATGCGGCGGCTGCCGCCATCGTCCGCACCGTGCTGGCGCTCGGCGAAAGCCTGCGCATGCCGGTTCTGGCCGAGGGCATCGAGACCGAGGCGCAATGGGATTTCCTGGCGCGCGCGGGCTGCGCCAAGGGTCAGGGCTATCTGTTCGCAAGACCGGCGGCAGTGTCACAATTGTCCACTGTGATCAGCGCAGCCGCCCGCTTTACCCGCGACGCGCTACCGGCCATCGACGTCGAGCACGCGACCGTCGCGGCCTAGTGCCCACTTTCCGAAGTTCGTGCTCCATCGCAGCGCCCACCGTCACGAACTTCGGAAAATCATGGGCTACTCACAAACTTATTGAATCTAGTACCGCTTTATCGATCTGAAGTCCCTGATCGAGTTCGCCGCTTGTGGTGCAGGGACTTCAGATCGGCGGTACTAGCCTCCCAACCAGGGGGCGGGTACTCATATATCCGGTCAGCCCACGAAACATGCCGTGTCCGCTCACCCCAGGAGCGGACATCAACCGGCAGGACAGCCATGTTCGCTCCGTGCCATAACAATTCGGCTAAAATGGCTGACAGAGCCGGGAGAATTAAAAAAATGCGATACAAAATGCTGCTGCTCGCGAGCGCCGTTGGTGCCGCCCTTTGCACAACCGCTTGCCGAGCCACTGAACTGAAACTGCTCACCGCCGGTGCGTTCAAGTCGACCGTGATGGCGCTGCTGCCTGAATACGAGAGGACCAGCGGCAACAAGGTTTCGGTCGAAAACGATACCGCCGGCGCGCTGATGAAGCGGATCAAGGCTGGCGAAAGTTTCGATGTGGTCGTGATGACCCCGGAGGGAATTGACCAGTTGGCTGGCGAGGGCAAAGTGATTTCCGGCAGCCGGACTGATCTCGCCCGCGTGGGCGTCGGAGTCATGGTGAAGACCGGCGCGAGCAAACCTGATATTTCGACTGTCGAAGCCTTCAAGAAGGCCGTGCTCGAGGCAAAGTCGATCAGCTTCATCGATCCCGCAAGCGGCGGCTCCAGCGGCATCTATGTCGAGAAGCTGCTGGAGCGTCTCGGCATAGCGGATCAGGTCAAGCCCAAGGAAAAGCTCAAACAGGGTGGCTATGTCGCCGATTACGTCGAATCCGGTCAGGCCGAGCTTGGAATTCACCAGATCAGCGAGATCTTGCCGCATGCCGGCGTCACGCTGGTCGGACCGCTGCCGAAGGAAATTCAAAACTACACCGTGTATGCCGCCGGCATCGGTACAGGAACCAAAGACAGTGACGCCGCCAAAGCACTGATTGCCTCACTGGTTGGCCCAGCGGCCCAGGCGTTGTTTAAATCGAAGGGCATGGAGCCAGCTGCCAACTAAGCCGCCGAGGGCGGCTGTTGAGTGACCCAAGCTTTCGGCGACGGATTCGAGTGAACACGCGACCGGCGCCCCGTCACAAGAGAAATGACAGGGGCGCCGTCGCTGCGGATGCGTTCCCAATCCCCCTCAGTGCCACATGTGCTCGAATTGATGATGGTGACCGAAGCCATGATCCGAGAAGCCGTTGCCTCCGGTGTCCGTGACGGGCGAACTTCCGGGGCCCCCAGTGCTGCTGCTGCCTGCGCTGCCGTTGCCCGCGCCGCTGCCGCCCGCCGTATTGCCGGAGTTACCGCTTATCGCCGCCGTCAACGTCGCGACCGCCGCACTGATCGCGCTCGAATGTCCGCCCTCCAGAGCCTGCACCAGACTGGCGATATCGCCGGCGATGGCACCGGAAAGCGTTGACGTCGAGGTCCCGCCCGAAATCGGTCCCGGTACCGGAGCCAGCAGAACCGGCGCCACTGGCCGTCTGAGTAGCATTCGGATCCGGATTCGAGACCCCAAAGCCGTTATTGGTCAGCCCGTCGACCGGGTTTGCCGTCGGGTTATCATTGCCATCAACCGCGCCGGAAACCGGAACGGTCGTTCCGGCGGTGGCCGCGCCCGTCGTGGTGGCACCCGCGACAGTGGTCGCAGTACCTACGAATGAGCCGCCTCCGGTCGGCAAATTGTTGCCTGAGACGTCGTTGGCGTCGGCGACAAAACCGACCCCCGCCGCGACGAGCTGAGCGGCGTTGGTGGCGTTCAGGCCGTTGGCCTCGACGCTTTGCAGGGCGGACACCGCGTTCGCGGTGTCGGTCTTGAGCGTGCCTGAGAGCAATTCATTGTCGAACCGGTCGCCGAAGACCCCTCCCTGCGAACCGGCGAAACTCGCCCCAAACTCGTTGTAATTGTTGATCTCGGTGATCAGCGACTGGACTTCCGAAGCGGTCGGCTGAACCGTACCGTTGGCAATACCGCCAAGCGTCGTGTTCAACTGATTGGCTTCCGCAATGAACTGCGACCAGAAGTTGGTTTGTGCCTGGTTGTCCTGAAATTGCAGGATGGTGCCGCCGTGGTCGTTCACCCCGCCGATGCCGTTAAGATAGCCGGGGAGTTCGCCAAATCCACCCGTGCTCGCGCCGAATGTCTGATTTGGCTGCGCGCCATTGTTGGCAACGGAAACGTCGCCGGCCGCGGTCGCGAGAGCCGCATCGTTATTCACGATATCGACAATGTCGAGCAGGTTGTCATTGGTCGATCGGGCGGCGTCGTTGGGATTGGTCGCATACATCGAATCAAATTTGTTGATCTGAAGCTCGGTTTGATTGAGCACGGTTTCAAGATGAATGGTCGTCAGGGCCTGCTCCTGCTGAGCCGTCAGCGCCTGCCCTTGCGGGGACATGCCCGCCTGCTCGTTTGCCTCGATGCTGGCGAGAGCCGTGGGACTGTTGAGGATGTTTGTCAGGCCCGTCACTACCGCTTGCATGTCGGTGTTGAACTCGGTGAGATTATTCGCATTCAATCCTCCCACCGCCAGATCGTGGGCAGCGTTGAAGACGGAGCCGATCTGCGCCAAGGTCGGAGGCGCCGCGGCCGAACCTTCGGCCGATGCGAGGCTCGCGGCTGAATCGCTTCCCGTCGGCAGCGCCTGGAATCCGACATTGGTAAAGCCGGTGCCGCTTTGATACGCCGCCCCGTTCAACGCGCTTGCCAACGTGGCATCGCCGTTCACTTCCGACAGAATTTGCTGCTGAGTAAGTGCGATCGTTCCTTGCGCCGCCACCTCCGCCGCGCTGTTGCCAACCGACAGCGGAGCCTCATGTTGCAGCGTCGCCAACTGCCCCTGAATCGTCTGAAGTTCGGTAATCAAGGCCGGATCTGTAATCGCCTGACCGCCAACGGTAATGGCATTCGGATTCGCCAGCATCGCGGCGACATCAGCCTGGACGGCGTTGACGTCCTGCAGATACATCGGCTCATAGGGCTGTTCGTTGCTGCCGCTCGCCGCTTCGATCGCGGTAGAACCTGTCCAGAGCCCGCCATCGGAAAGGCGGACTGCGTCGTTGAAGACCGCGCCCGCCTGCGCCAGATCGGTCGACGTGTTCAGAGCGCTTTCAATTGTCGTGGCGTAGTTGTTGCCGACTTGGGTGATCGATACCCCATCCAGCCCTTCGGTATCCCGGATCGTCGTTGGAACTGTGATCATGTTGTCCTCTCCTGCGCTGGCCCCCTGCCCCTGGTCAGCTTATGAAAATACGTGAGATCAGGCGCATGGTCCCGGCAGGCCAAGCATCGCCCCGTAACATCAAGTGCATCGCATTGTTTGCGGCGACTGTGTCAGGTTGGCGGCCTTGAGATGCCGTCGCTCGGGTATTGTCTGGACGATAACGGGCTGCCAACGAAGCGTCTGCGCGCACGTCGCAGCACTCGGACATGCGACAACGGTTCGCCGCCATCCTCGCGCCTCGAAATCACACTCACTCCGTCACCGGCGACACAATGCTGCGAAACAAACGTCACGTGGCGTGATGGAAATGTGCCTGCAAGGTTCGAAAAATGAGGCAATGCCATGCGCAGGCGCGCGAACAGACGATGTTCCGCGTGTGCAGGATTGTGGCAAATATCGAAATTTCAAAAACGATTCACTGCTCGACGAAAGCGCGGCGCATCTGATCGGCGATCGGCTTGAACAGATAGCTCATCATCGTCCTGCTTCGCGTCTGCATGAAAACCTCAGCAGGCATTCCCGGCACGAGCTGTTGACCGGCAAGTCGCCGGCGCTCCTGGTCTGACAATATAACTCTCACCGTAAAGTAAGGCGCGTTGGTTTGCTGGTCACGGCTCGTGTCGGCCGAGACATATGAAACGGAGCCGGTGAGTTGCGGCGTCACGCGCTGATTGAACGCCGAAAACCGGACAAAGGCCGGTTGGCCGGTGCGCACCTGGTCGATGTCCTTGGGTTGCAGCCGGGCCTCGATCTGCAAGTCTTCCGTATCAGGAACGATTTCCATGATCGTATCACCGGCGCGGATGACCCCGCCGATGGTGTGCGCGGCGAGCTGGTGAACGATGCCGGCTACCGGCGCATGGATCTCGATACGGTCGAGCAGGTCGCGCGCCGAAACGCTGCGTTCAACGAGTTCGGCTTCCTTGCCCTGGGCTTCGCCAAGCTCTTTCACGACATCGGTGCGAAAATCCTGATCCGCGCGGACCATCTGCAATTGGGTCTCGCCGATCTTCGATTTCGTCTCGGCGATCGAGGATACGATCTGCCCGCGTTCGCCGTCGATCCGCGCCGATTCCCGCTGCAATGTCGTCAGACGGGTCAGCGGAACCAGATGCTTGTCATATAGCTCCTGCACGCCGGTCAGTTCGCCCGCAATCAGTTCCAGTTGCCTGGCCTTGGAATCGAGCTGCGCCTGGAGGCCCACGATTTCCTCGGTCAATTGCGCAACCTTGCCCTGCAACAAATCCTTCTGGCTTTGACGCGCGGTCAGACGGGCCTTGAACAGCGAATCCTCCGACGCAAGCAGGCTTTTTACCGTCTCATTCGCCGAACGTGATGCAAGTTCTGCAGGAACTTCTATTCGCACAAGACCATCGCGCTCGGCCACGAGACGAGCGATCTTCGCCCCCAACTCATCGAGCTGCTTGCTCACCATTTGCAAGCCGGCTCGCGCCTGGGTCGCGTCCAGCCGCAACAGCAATTCGCCCGGCTGCACCCGGCTGCCATCCTGCACATCGATGTCGGCGACAATGCCTCCGGTCGGATGCTGGATATTCTTGACGTTCGATTGCACGACGAGATTGCCGGGAACGACGACCGCTCCCGCGAGCGGCACGAACGCGGCCCATCCTCCAATGAGGATCCCGCCAACCAGGAGAACCCGAAGGCCGACGCGCAGCTCGTGTTCGAACGCCCATCGAACCCCCGTCTGCAAGCTGTCATCGGCCGCGTCGGCGGGAGGCGCAGCGCCATCACGATCGAGAATGAAGGCGGCGCCCGCCATCAGACCGTTACGGCACTGGCCGATCAGTTCGGCAACCGCCGCGTTGGCCTTGGGCGGGACGGCAGATGCAACAACGCGTTCGCCTTCCATTTCGGACAGAGGCAAATCCTCGCGCGCGGTCATGTCCGGCGCGGGATGGCGAAGATCCATATAGACGGGATCGCTCTGGAATATTGGCGGACTTTGCCGGTGGAGCGGCGGCACCGCCGGCTCACCCAGCGGATTGCCGCCACCATCGGCCTGGACGGGAGTATTGATGCCAAACGACTTCAGGCAGATATCGATCGCAAGCTTGACCGTGCTCTTTGGTTTTCGCCTTGGACGGAGCGGTTGTGGTTTGCGTGGCGCCTGACGTTTCCGCGCTTCGCCGCGCCCTGACGGGCCGGCTGGACGCCGGCCGTCGCCGCGCTCATCGTCGAGCGCCTGGCGCAAGCGCTGAAGTTCGAGAATCAGCGCCTCACCCTGCGGTCCGACGCGGTCAACATCCGGCTCGCCACTCCCGTTCCGCTCAGATCCGTCAAGGTGCCGATGATCCTGAGAGTACTGCATGGCTAGACGCGCTCTGGGGCTACGGCGTGGCGCGGCGCGGGGCTGGGCCCGGTGCGCGCCTGCGGCCGGGGTGGCGCGCCTTGCGTCCTGGAGCCGCCAACGCGGGCGAATACCTCCTGGCACGAGCCGAAGGCGATCGATTTTCCTTCGTAAAGCACGAGCGCCATGTCCAATGCGGCAATCACGCTTGGGCGATGCGATATCACGATAACGATGCTCTTGTTCTGCCGCAGGAACTGAATGGCGCGGCTCAACGCATTCTCGCCGTCGGTATCCAGATTGGCGTTGGGCTCGTCGAGGACGATCAGAAACGGATCGCCATAGACCGCGCGTGCGAGTCCTACTCTCTGCCGCTGGCCCGCCGACAGCGACGAGCCGCCCTGGCCGATCTGGGTCGAATAGCCGTTGGGCAGCCGCACGATGAGATCGTGCACGCCCGAGATCTGCGCCGCCTTTATGATCGCCTCGGAAGTCGCGCCTTCATCGAAGCGGCAGATATTTTCGGCGATCGTACCGTCAAACAAGGCGACGTCTTGCGGCAAATAGCCGATATGCCGGCCGAGATCCTCGCTTCGCCACTGATCAATCGCCGCACCATCAAGTCGAACGGCGCCGCCCTTGGCCGGCCAAATTCCGACCAGCGCCTTGGACAGGGAGGTCTTGCCGGATGCGCTGGCCCCCAGCAGGGCCAATCCCATGCCGGCCTTGAGCGAGAAACTGACGCTCGAGACGATGGGCGTGTCGGTAGCGGGTGCGGTGACCGTGAGCTGCTGGACGGCGAGTTCGCGGCACGGGCGTGCCAAATGAACTGCCGGGACTGGAGGTCTCGCCGTTACCTTGCAAACTTCGCGCAGCCGCGCGATGCCCTGGCGTGCGGCGACAAGTTGCTTCCAGCTGGACAATGCGACCTCGACCGGCGCCAACGCCCGCCCCATCATGATCGACGAGGCGATCATGATGCCGCCCGAAGCGCTGTCGGTGACGACCAGATATGCCCCCATTCCCAACATCCCGGATTGCAGGACATAACGCAGCACCTTGGCGCCCGAGCCGAGATTGGCGAAGAGGTCGCTGGCGCGCATGTTTTCCCGCAAATATCGCTCGTTCGATTGCGACCACCGCGCCTTGAATCGATCCGTCATGCCGAGCGCGCGGATCACCTCGGCATTGCGCTGGATGGTGCCCAAGAGCTCTTGCCGCTGTGCGCTGGAATCCGTCGCGGCCCTGGCCGCATCGCGCGACAGGCGTTCACTCAGGAACATCATGGCCACGATGGAGATGGTCCCGATCAGCGCGGTTACGCCGATCGCGGGATGAAACAGAAACAGTCCAATCAGGAAGATTGGAATCCAGGGCATGTCCAGGAACGCCGTCGGCCCCGTGCCCGACATGAAGGCGCGAACCTGCTCGAGATCGCGCGATGGCTGCTGCATGGCCGACGGTTTCACGCCGCGAAGCGGCAACGTTACGAGCGCATTGTGGATCGCCTCCTGAAGGCCGACATCGAAAAGCGTCGCCACACGGCACAACATACGTGATCGCAGCGCTTCGAAATATCCCTGAATCAGGTAGGCAAGCAGCACCATCAGCGAGAGACCCGACAGTGTTGCGAGATTCCGGCTCGGAATGACGCGGTCGTAGACCTGGAGCATGTAGAGCGAGCCGGACAGCATCAACAGATTGATCACGCCGCTGAATGCGGCAATGCCGGTCATTCGTCGCGCGCTCTCGCGCAGACCGTGCAATACCGGATCACCCGCCGCCGAGGCAGCCAGCAAACTGAGCCGCCCGAACCGTAAAGTCGGTCGCAAACGATCTTGCACGGTATTCCCCCCTCTCTTCCGTCTCCTCGTCGTGCGCCAGTCCAACTTTCTTTTGGCGACAGATGCTGTCCATTTTCCGGCAGCAATTGGACCGTGGACGGTCCCTGCTGCGGCTTTCTGACCGCGAGACCATCGCCCAAACATGACGCAGCGAAGCTGCCGCGCCTCGCAGCCGAGGTCATAGAATCGTCCGGCTATCACCTTGCTTGAGCACGCATTGGCCGCCGTCTCGGCCGATTGACGCCACGAAACTGAATAAACCTTTGTTCCGTTCCGCTGGCGGTGTTGATCGATTTCTCCAAGGCCGACGACGGTACGGACAACAAGGAAAAACAAAACAAGGAAAACAAAATGGAATGCTTGGCGTACGATGCGAATGCACCCGATGGTATGAGGATCGGCAGGTAACCAGCCACGCGCAGATTGGCTCATCGTTCGCAGCGGGGCGTCGCTGTTTGGACGGCGAGGCTGCGCGTCGACGATAAAGGGAGACGATTTTATTCGCCGGCCAGGCGATCTCTGATTTGGGGAACGGACAGTTGAGTAAGCGTCATTATGGAAACTATGGAGCCGCACAGCCGCGCCTGGATATCTCCAGTGTAGGGTCGCGTTGCGCATTTGCCCGGCGCGCGAAGGCCGCACGCCGCAGCGGAATCGAAACTCGCCGCATTCACAAAAAGGGAGCGCGCGGGTGAGACAACGCAAGACCGATTACGGCACAATCCTCTTGCACTGGCTGCTCGTCGCAGCCATCGGGGCTGCTTTCGTCAGCGGGCTTCGTATCGCAACGGAGGCGCCAAGCCGAACGTGGATCAATCTGTTCGACGCGCTGTTGCCGCGGACCAATGTCTGGACCCTGCACATCGAAGCGGCTGTGGCGCTGGTCGCGATTGCGGTCGCCTATACGGTCTATTTGACCCGATCCGGCCTGAGCCGCCGTGTTCAACTGGACAAGATCCGCCTACGTGCCCTGATTGGACGAAAGCAAGGCCGGCTTGGTGCCGTCAGCGTCCTGCTTTCGTGGTTCTTCTTCCTCACCATGGCGATCCTGATCGTCAGCGGCGGCCTTCTCTATTTTGGTCTGCTCGCGGGCCAAAGCGTAACGGCCGCACATTGGTGGGCGAGCTGGGCAATTCCGGTCTTTACCTGCCTGCATATCCTTGTCCAGATCATGATCGGCGGGACGTCGCAGCTTCTTCGCATTTTTCGTCCCGGACGCCTGCCGCCTCCTCCACCTCGCCTTGATGCCGTGGAGCTGCTCACATTGCTCGTCGAACAGTCCGAGCAGCCGGCGCCGCAACCTCGGCAGCAGCCGCAGCGGAAGACGAAAACCAGTGGCGCCGCAAAGCAGCGTGACGTCACACTGCAATCAAACCCTCTCATCGTTGCAACGTCGGTAGCATTCCTGGGCACCTGGGCCATGATCGCGACGGACTGGCTGGTGGTTGACGGCTTGCGCATCCACCGCATCTCCGGCGCACAGGCTCCCATTCTGGACGGCGACACGTCCGATCCGGTCTGGCGCAATATCCAGCCGTTCTCCGTGATGACCAATCAGGGCGACAATTTCGACGGCAAGGGTGAAACCAGGATCAATATTCGCGCGGTGCATGACGGCACCTGGGCGTATTTCCTGTTCGACTGGGAGGATCCGACGCGGTCGTTGAAGCAATTGCCGCTCATCAAGCGGGCTAGTGGCTGGCAACTGCTGCATGACGGCTACGAGAGAGGCGACGAGCATGCCTTCAATGAAGACAAGTTCGCCGTCTTGTTTACGACGCTGGACCTGACACTGGCGGGCGACCACACCTTCCATGCGGGTCCGCAGCCGATCGACGGCGCGCCCCCGACCATGACCGGAAGAGGCTTGCACTATACATCTGCTGCCGGAGTTTACGCCGACGTGTGGCAATGGAAGGCCACCAGCACCGGCCCAAGCGGCTGGATGGATGATGATCATTTCGGCCCGCCGCTCGAGCCGACCCCCGCGCAATTGCAAAACGCCGCCCCTTACCGGGGTGGGTTTGAGCCCGACCCTGGCACCGCGAACTATTCCAACAATTTCGACGCGACTCTGGATCCGGCAGACCGCGATCAAGTGGTGAGGCCGCGTCGGCTGCCGAAGGATCTCGCCGCGACAACGGCGGCAATGGGAAACATCGATCTTGATCCGGAGGTCGGCGAGAACGACGGAGCGCGCTGGTTCATGACAGAGGTCGACTCCGTCCCGTATACGAAAGAGATGGACCTTCAGATCCCCGTCGGCACCGTCATTCCCGGAGTTATCATATCCGGTGAATTTTCAGGCGATCGCGCCGACGTTCGATGCGCGGGGCGATGGGCCTCCGGACATTGGTCGCTCGAGGTCGCGCGCAGGCTCGATACGCACAGCCAATTCGATGTGCCGATCAAGACGGGCGTTTTCATGCGCGTCGCGGCATTCGATCACAGCCAGATCGCGCATACGCGGCATGTCCGGCCCATTCGTATTGAGGTGGAGTAATGACAAAGATTTGCAAGGTAACCTTCAACAAAGAGACGTTTCTCGTGAACTGCGGCGATCTCCTGCTCGACGGCGCACTGATGAGCGGCGTCGAGCTGCCTTACGATTGCCGCAGCGGCATTTGCGGGTCCTGCCGGGTACGTCTGGTGGACGGCAAGGTATTCGGCGGCACCGATGAGAGCAGCGACATGATTCACGCCTGTCAAGCGCGGGTCGTCTCGGATCTCAAAGTGGTCGCAGAGCCTACGCCTGATCCGGTTTCGATACCGGCGCGCGTATCCGAAATGGTCCGGCTCGCGCCCGACGTCGTCGGCGTCGGCCTTGAGCTCCAGCAGCCATTCCGGCATTTGCCGGGCCAATATTGCAAATTGCAATTCCGCGGTTTCGCGGAGCGATGCTTTAGCCCGACCTATCCGCTGGAGGGCGCCCCGAACAATCGCCGGCTGCATTTTCATATCCGGCGCCTGCCGCATGGCGCTGTATCATCGGCGCTCGGAAACAAGATTTGTGTTGGCCACCGCGTCAGGGTGTCCGGCCCGTTCGGCAGCGCATTTCACCGGCGCGAACATCATGGTCGCGTGGTCCTGGTCGCCAGCGGGACGGGGTTCGCGCCGATGTGGGCGATCGCCGCCGCAGCGATCACCGAGCGGCCGCAGCGCGAGCTGACCTTTGTCGTCGCCACTCGGAAGCTGAAGTCGTTCTACATGCACAGCGCGCTGTGCCGGCTGGCACGATTTCCCAATGTCACCATCGTTCCAGTCGTATCGGAACCGCAGAGCGTCTCCTTCGCCATCAGAGGCGGCCGGCCGGTCGACTACCTGCCTGATCTATCGCCGGAAGACATCGTCTATACGGCGGGTGCGCCCGCCATGACCGACGCTGTGGCAGAGATCGCGAAGGTGGCGGGCGCCAGATGCTACACCGACCCGTTCTCGCCCAACGATCAAGGCGGAGAATCCTCCGGCCTGATGGCACGTTTCGTCGGCTGGCTCGACGGTTCCAGAAAGAGCCCCGAAATTCTGCACGCCGCTTAAGAAAGCGCTGCGTCTGCCGGCGCAGCCGCCACGGGCCTGAACATCATTCCAATTCTCGCATGAGAAGAACCTGATGACGAAGATCACTTTCATCGATCGCAAGAAGAACGCCAGGAGCATCAGCGTGGATAACGGCGACACGGTCATGCGTGCGGCCGTCAGTCACGGCATAAAGGGTATTGTTGCGGAATGCGGCGGCAACGCTCTTTGCGCAACCTGCCATGTTTATGTCGACGAGCCCTGGATTTCGAAAATCGGTCCCGTTGGAAACGATGAGGGCATGCTGCTGGACATGACCGCTGCTGTGCGCCGCCCCAACAGCCGGCTGTGTTGTCAGATCAAGGTCACGCCGGCGCTCGACGGCTTGACGCTCCTCCTGCCGGACAAACAAGTCTGATCCC
The DNA here is from genome assembly GCA_963770515.1 of uncultured Alphaproteobacteria bacterium. Classification (GTDB taxonomy): domain Bacteria; phylum Pseudomonadota; class Alphaproteobacteria; order Rhizobiales; family Xanthobacteraceae; genus Bradyrhizobium. The sequence continues at coordinate 1,155,227 of CAVYPW010000006.1, read as the reverse complement.
GGCACGAAGCGGACGGACCATCCAACACGATCGCAGTCTCTCGATTGTGATGCAATGAGTTCGTTGTTGGTACTTAACGACATCGTCATTCTACTGATGAACGTCCGCCTGTAGGGTAAAAGCGGACGATGAACGGCGCTGCTCAACTTCCGTTAGCGCCGCTAGTAGCTGAGATGCAGGAATTAGAAACGTGATGAAGCGGTTTAACCGGATATTTCTGACCATCGTTGCACTGGCCTCGCCGTCCGCGGCATTTGCCGAGCAATGGCCTGGCAGTTTCCTCGCGCGCGTCGAGGCTATGGCGTTGATTGAAACACTGAATGCCGAACTGCTCTCGAATCCGAGCGCCACCCTGACGCTGGAGCGCTGGTGCGGCGCCCACCGGCTGGCGGCGGAGGCAAAGGTTTCAGCGCACCTTGTGCGCGGAGAAGATCGGCAGATCGCGCCGGAGGACCGCCAACGGTTCGCGATCACCGCTGACGAGCCGGTACGTTACCGGCGCGTGCAATTGTTTTGCGGCGATAGGCTGCTTTCCGAAGCCGACAATTGGTATGTGCCGAGCCGCCTCACCCCTGAGATGAACCGCCTGCTTGATGAAACCGACACTCCCTTCGGACGCGCGGTGAAGGATCTTGAATTCCAGCGCCAGACGCTCAAGGTCACCCCGCTCTGGCGGCCGTTGCCCGAAGGATGGGAGCTGGAGGCGGCACAAAAAGACGGGACCGGCGCTCTGCCGATTCCTGATCATGTGCTGGAGCACCGCGCCATTCTTTTTACAAAAGCGCGGGTGCCGTTCTCGATCGTGGTCGAGACCTATACCAGGCACATGTTCGATTTTCCGCTCAACGCCGCGAAGTGACGGGCGCGAAGCGGCGAATTATTGCGGGCCCGTGTCAAGAAACATCGAGAAACAATATTTTCTTTCAAAAAAGCAGCAAATCACGGCCCCATGATGAGCTCATGGCCACTCAGAATATCCTGATTGTAGAAGACGATAGGGAAACGCGAACCCTGATTGCGCGGTATCTGCGCGCCAATGGCTGCAATCCGATTGCTGTGGCCGATGGCGTCGAAATGGCGCGCGTCCTGGCCGTCTGCCGCGTCGATGTTCTTATTCTGGATCTCATGCTTCCGGGTGAAGACGGCCTCAGTCTTTGCCGCAAGGTGAGAGCTGGGTCTTCCTCACTCCCGATTATCATACTCACCGCCCGCGGCGACGACGTCGACCGTATCGTCGGGCTCGATAACGGGGCGGATGACTATCTCTCAAAGCCATTCAATCCGCGCGAACTTCTGGCGAGAATACACGCCATCATGCGACGGCAGGCTTTCGGCCATAGCGCCCGTCTGACCGACGAGGCGGCCGTACTTGCGTTTCTTGGCTGGCAAATCGATCTTCGTCAGCGCGAAGTGCGGAGCCCTAATGCCGCGAGCATTGCCATGACAGGTGCCGAGTTCAACCTTCTGCAGACTTTTTGCGAAAGAGCAGGACGGGTACTTTCCCGCGATAATTTGCTCGACCTTACCCAGAGCCGCGACGGAAGTGCTCTCGGGCGGAGCATCGACGTGCTGGTAAGCCGTATCAGGCGCAAGATCGAAGCCGATCCACAAAATCCCTCCATTATCAAGACGGTGCGTGCCGGGGGATACATGTTCACGCCCAAGGTCGAGGTTATCGCGCACTCAGCGAGTATCTAATGAGAAACGCGATTGCTTTCCTGAATTTAAAACGGATTAGCGGTCAGATAACAGCACTGGTACTCGCCTCTATCATCACACTGCATTTAATTGTCACTGCCGTCTTTCTGATCCACCAGCCGGATCCGCAATCGCGGCATGAGAATCCGTTTCTGCACAATCATGATCTGGCGGGTGTGGCTATGCATCTGCTTGGCGCAGCAACGCCGGCGGAGCGGGCTATTCTCATCGCAGTATTCTCGCGGTCCGATCCGCAGCTGGAGATCGAGGCACTGCCGCGCGATTCCGTTCCGCCGCCAGAACATGCTCGCCGAAGCGAATTGAGGGATTTGCCGCCCTGGTTCAGAGATGATGTCAGAATCTTTGCGGTCGATGCCGATCGAGACAATCCCAGGATTGGTTTCGCCTTGCCCGACGGGACCGGGGTCGCCATGCGGCTAAAACCGGATGGCCACCACCCACCGTTCTGGGCTGGCCCCTGGATGATGACGTTGTTTTTGGCAGCCATCAGCGTTGTGCTGCTTAGCCTGTGGGCTGCGCGCGCATTGACGACCCCGCTGTCGTCCTTTGCCGACGCTGCGGAAAATTTCAGCCTCAGTCGCACGCTGAGCTCGCTGCCGGAACGGGGACCTGAGGAAGTCCGGCGCGCAGCACGCGCCCTCAATCGAATGCACGATCGCATCGCCGGCCTTATGGACGATCGCACCAAGATGCTCGCTGCGATCAGTCACGATTTACGTACCCCGATTACGAGAATGCGTCTGCGTTCCGAGTTCATAGATGATGAAGCGCAGCGCGATCGCATGTCGGCCGACCTCGATCAGATGCGATCGATGCTGGATTCGGTGCTCTCGTTCCTGCGCAATGATCGCAAACTGGAGGTCATGACGCTGGTCGATATTGCAACCGTGTTGCAGCTCATCGCGGACGAATTTGCCGATATGGGTCACAGCGTCGCTTATGTCGGCCCCGAACATGCCATGGCTATGGCACGACCGGACGATATCCGCCGCAGCATCACCAATTTGGTGGAAAATGCGGTCAGGTTCGCGAACAGCACAACGATTCGGTTGGCCACGTGGCAGGGTCAGGCGATCATCGATGTCGACGACAATGGACCTGGCATTGCCGAAATACAGAAAGGCAAAGTGGTCGAGCCGTTTGTGCGGGGTGACGACGCCCGAAATATGGACGAGGCCTCCGGCTTTGGCCTGGGACTGTCAATCGCGCGGGCCATCGCGTTGGCTCACGGCGGTATGCTGTCGCTCCATGACTTGGCGCCACGGGGCTTGAGAGCGAGAGTGCAATTCCCGCTCAACGAAGGCATCCAGTTTCGAAAGGCATCGTGAATTTAGGCTTTGGCGGCCCGGTACTCTTCAAAATCGAGGCGCGTAACAAGAAAACATCCGGATTTTTGTTTCAATCTGGCAACAGAGACAAACCTGAAACAACCGGAAATAAACCGCCGCAGCTCGGTAAGATTGAGTTAATCGAGCGTGCCTAACCATGGCGACATCTTATTTGGCGGGAGACATTCGATGTCGTCGATTTCAGCAACAGGCCCCAATCAGTACGCTTACACCAGTCCTCTTCAGCAGCTCGATGCAGAGCTTCAGTCCGAAGTGTCGGCCGGCACCATCAGTTCGTCTGACGAGACCGCGCTGTCCTCCGCGCTGACAAGCATCAACGATTCGCTGACGTCCGGTCAGTCCTCGTCCAGTTCGTCCAGCTCCACGAGTAGCAGCGGAGATACCGGCCCCGGAGATATCAAGTCCAAGATCACAAGCCTTATCCAGGCTCAAGTCTCCAGCGGTGCGCTGACGAGCTCTCAGGCCACTGAATTGCAGAACCTCTTCACCAACACCTTTGCCAATGGTCCGGGCGGTCAGGGTGGATCTGGCGGTCCTGGTGGACCCGGTGGACCCGGTGGACCACCGCCCGGCCCCCCTCCGGGCGGCGGCCCATCGGGAAGCGGCGGTTCATCGTCGTCGTCGTCTTCGAACAGCCTGGCCTCGGAAATCGAGCAGTTGATCGACAGCAGCTCGTCGTCTTCAAGTTCGAGCAACTCGTCGTCGAGCAGCAGTTCGTCGTCCGACAGCAGTAACTCGTTGAGCAATGTCCTGCAAGACTTCTTGAAATCGCTCCAGGATGCTCAGTCCTCCTCGTATGGAGCCAATGGCGCTGCGACAGCGTCCAGTTCAAGCTTGTCGGCACTGTTCAACTATCAGGCCTGATTCTTCGAAAAGATGCCCGGCCTTCGAAGGATACTTGGCCCGTCGCAACGGCGTCCTCCCTGCCGCCGCTGCCGCGAAGTGACGGCGCCGCGCCGGGTGCGATGAGCCACTGCCGGGGCGCGTTGCGATAGTGCCCCCGGCAGGCTTGTCGCGTGGCGCTATTTCGGCATGACGCCGGCACTTGTCGCTTGTGATGCCAGCGCTTGCGCGTCGGGAAGTGCCGCCCGGCAGGCCGATGACAGCTTCCCGCTGTTGTCACCAAGGCATTGCAGAATGCGCCCACCGCCCGGTTGCACGTTGTGGCAAAGTTTCTCGTAATCTGCCTTGCAGATCTGGGCCAGGCTCATCGCCTGCTTTCGCATTTCCGGCGGCACCTGTGTCTGGGCGAAAGCGACTGTCCCTCCCGACATTGCTGCGCCGATCGTTGCGGCGAAAAGCCAGGATCGGGCTGACGCCACCCCGAGCCGTTTTACCGAGGTCGTTCTCATCGTCATATCTCCTGCCGTGATGTTGTGGGGGTTGAGCGAACTGACCTGCAAACTCATAGCGGCGGACCGAGCAACGTCTTGACCCGCCCACCTAGTGACGGTGCGCGTGCGAAATCGCGAAGCATCTTGAGCCACTGGCCGAGTGCAATCCGAACCGGGTTGTGGCTGCGAGCGCCACCGACAAGGCCGTAGCGCAGTGGCTGATCGCTGGGCGCCTCCGCGAACGTTCCGAAAAGCCGGTCGAACACAATCAGGATGCCGCCGTAATTCTTGTCGAGACAGGCCGCGTTCGAGGCGTGATGAACGCGATGATGGGCCGGCGTGTTGAGAATCCATTCCAGCGGACCGAGCCGGCGTACCAGTTCGGTGTGGATGAAGAACTGGTAGAAAAGGTTGACGCCGAGCATGCCGATCACGGCAAAGGGGTGGAATCCGAGCCAGATCAACGGCAGCATGAACAGGAAATTGCCTGAAATATTGCCGGTCCAGCCGAGCCTGATCGCAGCGGTGAAATTCAGTTTCGTCGCCGAATGATGCACCGCGTGGGTCGCCCACATCCAGTTAATCCTGTGCGAGGCGCGATGCTGCCAGTAATAGAAAAACTCGGTCGCCACAAATAACGCGGCGAGCGCCAGCGGCGTGCTCGGCGAGAAATCGAAAAGCCTGTGCTGGTAAGTGAACGTGAAGGGGATGGCGATAAGCGCAGCCTCAAACGTCCGTACCAGCGATTGAACCACGGCCACGCCGAACGACGCGGCGCTTTCCAAGGGATCGTGAGTGTCGCGCCCTACGAGGCGGCCGAGAAGATATTCCAGAGCCATGAACCCCAGTGCGATCGTAAGCACCATCAGACGGGTATTCAGGTCGAAGAAACTTGCCAGTTGATCCATGACCATGTCCTCCAAAAACCCACGCCAAAGTGCCGGCAGCCGGCGAAGGCACCTGCCCTCGCCAGCCGCGATGGCTCGTCAGCGGGTGACCGTGCCGTTGTATGAGACCGTGCCGCCTCGCGGCCCGGTGACAGTGCCGCTGCCCGTGCAGCTTCCACCGGAACACGTGCTCGAACCCTGACGCGATACGGTGTTGCCGTAAGGCCCGGTGACGCTGCCCTGCGACGAACAAGTGCCGCCCGCACAGGACCGCGATCCGGAAAACGTCGTGGTGCCGCGCGGGCCGGTGATCGTTCCACTGCGCGAGCCGGCATTGGCGTCGGCGACGATGCCCATCAACATGGCTCCGGCGATCGCGGAGACGGCAAGAAATTTCTTCATGACATTGATCTCCTCTTTGAAACGGCGGCGCCCGATATGAGCCCAACCGTGTGAGGAGACCTTCGGCGCCCAACGTCAGCGCAATTTCAACGGCGCGAGACATTTATTGGCGATTTGTCCGCATCGCGTAACAGTTTGTAACAATTCGGCGGCCCGGCTTGCCGATGCCGTTCGATTGTTCGACAGTCGCGGCATGACAACGCCGAAGCAGACCATTCTAGTCGTGGAAGACGACCCTGAGATCAGGCGATTGGTCCGCGATTTTCTGGTTCAGGAAGGATACGAGGTCGAGACCGCCGAGGACGCCAAGGCCATGGATTTCGCCTTGCAGCGGTTGCGGCCCGATCTCATGATTCTCGATTTGATGCTTCCGGGCGAAGATGGCCTGTCAATCTGCCGCCGGCTTCGCATCGGCGACCCCGTTCCCATCCTGATGCTGACAGCCAAGAGCGACGAAATCGATCGCGTGGTCGGCCTCGAAATGGGCGCCGATGACTATCTCGCCAAGCCATTCAGCTCGCGCGAGTTGCTGGCGCGGGCACGCGCCATCATGCGCCGGACGCAGCACCAGCCGCAGCCAGACTCCAGCCGACGCTATGGCTTCGACGCCTTTGTCATCGATATCGACGCTCGCGCACTTAGCGCCGACGAAAACAAGGCTGTCACCTTGACCAGCGGCGAATTTGATCTGCTGGTCTGCTTTATCCAGCGACCCCGCCGGGTGTTGACGCGGGATCAGATCCTCGATTGGACGCACGGGCGATCCGCCGATCCGTTCGATCGTACCGTCGACATGTTGATCTCCCGGCTACGCAAGAAGCTGGAAGCAGCAAACCCCGGTTCAAACCTGATCAACACCGTTCGTAACGGTGGCTATCTGTTTACCGCGCATGTGAGGCCGCTGAAATGATCCTGCGAATGACCTTCGCGGCTCGGATCGGATTGATCCTCTTCGTCGGATTTGGCGCGGCGTGGACCTGCGCCATCGCGCTATATTATATCGCGCGGGCCCATACGGCAGACGGCAATGGCAATACGCTGCCCGTTCCCGGCCGCATCGCCGCGTTGGCTGAACTGATCGAACGAACGCCGGGCCCGGAGCGGCGGTTGGTGCTTCGCGCGGCAAATTCGGAGACGTTTGCCGCACACCTCGATGCCGGTGCGACCGTCCGCACGACGGAGCAGCGGATCCTGCCACGTCTCAATGAACGAGCGATCGAGGCGGCGCTGGATGGTCTTGGGGGGCGTCCGGCCAGCGTCAATTTCGCCGACACGGCAGGGCGCGGTCGATGGTTTCCGCGCATCCTGCCGGCGACGCTCGATGTACGGGTCGGTCTGAAGACCGGAGAAACGCTGGTTATCGAGATCGGCAGCGCATTTCTGCTGGGACCGCTCGGTTTGCCGGTCGGAGTTGGCGCTGGCATCTTTGGTAGCCTGATCGGCTTGCTTGCGCTGCTTGTCATGCACCGCGAGACCAAGCCGCTCGCGCGTCTCGCCGAAGCAGTCGATCGCGTCGATCTCTCGCTTGACCCTGTCGCCCTGCCTGAGGCCAAACGCAGCGCGCCGGAAATTCGTTCGCTGATCGATGCGTTCAATCGTTTGCAGAACCGGCTTGCGGAACTGTTACGTTCCCGCATGGCGATGTTGGGCGGCAGCATTTCTCATGATGTGCGAACCTACGCGACCCGGCTTAGGCTGCGCGCCGAAAAGATCGACGACGAGGCGGAACGGAACCGCGCCATCGCCGATATCAACGACATGATCCTTCTGCTTGATGATGCATTGTTGGCGAGCCGGGCCGGGGCCGGCGAATTGGCCGAGGAGATGGTCGAGATCGACGACATCTTAGAAGCAGAGGTCGCGGACCGCCGGTCCACTGGCGCGCGCATCGAATACCGGCCGGGCCATTGGTCGCGAGCGCCGATCGTTCTAGGCGATCGCCTCGCACTTCGGCGCGTGGTGGCCAATCTGGTAGACAATGCCATCAAGTATGGCGGCAGCGCCCAACTCCACAGCGCGATAGCCGGCAAGGACATGGTCCTGACAATCGACGACGAAGGCGTGGGAATTCCATGGGAACAGCGGCATCTCATGCTCGAGCCGTTCACCCGTCTGGAGACATCGCGCAATCGAGGAACGGGCGGCGCTGGCCTTGGTCTGGCGATCGCGCGCGGGCTGACTGAGGCCCACGGCGGATCCCTGGCGATCGGCGAAGCACCTTCTGGAGGAGCCCGGATTTCCGTCAGGCTTCCGTTGTTCCATTCGGCCTGACGCGCGAACGTCGCGGGTCGTCGCTATCTCGGACAATACTTTTGTTAACTGCTCTTCGGCGCGCAGGACGTCGCCGCGCCGGTATTTATCTCGCGCGAAACGAACCCGGGATACGAATTGGATGGACTGCGTAGCCGAAGAAGTGCCCAGTTCCAACCGCTCCAATGCCCAAACCTCTTCCTTTAGGAAGAGGTTGGGCCGAAGGCTTTCGGCACCGATCAGTTCGCCGCAAAACAGTACAGCAGCCCGTCGCCGCCGGTGCTCTTGAGATCGGCCTGCGAACAGCCGCCATCCGGGCCGCGCGAGGGGTGCGAAGAGTTCCAGGATTTTGACGCATCGTCGTCGCGCAGGCCGATGCGGTCGATATGACCGACCATCGCCGCGCCCTGCGTGGAGCTCGTCCAGTTCTTGCAGGTGCGGTCTTCACCGGCCGCAAACGCCGTACCATCCGGTTGCGAGCCGGTCAGCGCGTCGTGGCGGTTCGGCGTGTCGCCACGGCCGTTGATCACCTCACCCTTTTCGCTGAGCGCAGTCTGCTTGGTGAGGTTGTTGGAGGCGCTGTGCAGATCGGCAACGTCCTTGGCGATCACGACGCCTTTTGAGTTCTGCCACGGTCCCTTGCCGATCCGGTCGCGCGCATTGACCGCCGGCTTGCCGTCGGCGGCCTGCGTCGAGAGATAAGCGTGCCAGGTCTTGGCGGTCGCGCCCGCGGCGGTGGCGAGCGTCGCGCAATGCCTGTCGGCGCCATCGATGCCGCCGAGGTCGGCGCCCTTGCCCGGACCGGCCGAGGTGACGAAGAAGGTGGTATTGGCCGATTGGGCCTGCGCCGGCGCGACGGCCAAGCTTGCGAACAAAGCCATGGCGGAGACAAGACCGAGACGCGAAACGTTTTTAGCGAGAACAGGCATTGAAAATCCTCCCATTTGTTTTTTGATTCAACGGCCGTTTTGCACAGACCCTCCAACGATAATGCAACCCTGTGCGGCCGACATTATTCCGTTTGCGCGACGCGGAAACGAAAAGACGCCGCGGTTTTGCCGCAGCGTCTTGACGTCTTGCACTGTTCTCCGCCGATCACGAGGTTTGCTGGATCGCCGACAATTCCCAATTGCTGCCGCGCGGGCGCAGGAACGTCCACACCTCGGTGACTTCCTCCGGCTGCCCGTTGCCTTTGACGACGCGGCCGGTGGCGCGATCAAGCGTGGTGTCGACCAGCGAATAGCGCATCGCTACGCTCGCGTAATCAGTGTCGCCCTCGCGCCAGGCTTCGGCGAGATCGCCTTGCAGAAGCCGGGTGCCGGCAACCTTGTTGACGACATTCTCCGCCTTGTTCTGATCGAGATCGCGGACGAAGTACGACACCATTTCCGGCGTCGCCAGCGTGTGAAGCCGCGCGACATCCTCGTTCGACCAGGCGTCCTGGGTTTCGCTAAGCAGCCGCTCGAAGGCCTCGTAATCGGCGGGAAGAATCTGGACCGGCGCGCTGCCCGAGCCCAGGCCAAAACCCGTTCCCGATCCATATGTCGCCTGGGCGCCGAGTGGCGAAGGGCCGCCGGCATAAGCCGTCGCCGTCTGGTTACGGCGCTGCCACCACGACATCGCCATGCGCACCAGGAACACGATCAAGCCGATCTGAAGGATCAGCCCGATGATCGAGGAGAATCCACCGATGCCGCCGAACAGTCCTCCGCCGAACAGCATGCCGAGAAGACCGGCGCCGAGGAACCCCGCCGCGAGCCCGCCAAACAGGCCCATGCCCGGGCGGTTGAAGAAGCCGCCGCCCGTGCCCAAACCGGGGCTGCCCGGCTGCGTGATGGTACGATTGAACGGTTGCGCCGTGCTCGGCGCAGTCGAGGTCGAAGGCGGCGCGGAGAACGTCCGCGCGCCGCGCGAGCCCGAGCTGACGCCGCCGCCGATCCGCGCGTCAGCCGATGAAGCCGTAACGACAAGCGGCAACGCGAGCGACAAAACGATGGCGAAGGCCTGCATGAGGCCGAAAACACGTGGCCCGAAATTCATGGCGATATTCCCTTGAAACCCGCGCTTCCATGGTCTTGATGCCCTTGGGAAAGCGCTCTCCTTAAGTGGGAAGGGTCGCTCAAAAGGGAAGCCACAGCGAGGGGGATGGGCTGCGGCCCTGCGTCGCGGGCCTGGTATTGGTATCCTATCGCGGCACCCTCTTTTACGAATATCAGTGTCGTCGCAACGCGATATCAACCTTACTGCGGTGTCATGGTCTCCTTCACCGCCGCCACGAGCTGGCTCAGCGTGAACGGCTTCGGCAGGAAGGCGAATTGCTGGTTCTCCGGCAGGCTCTTCTCAAACGCGTCTTCCGCATAACCTGAAACGAAAATGATCTTCAGGTCGGGGTTCTTGCCGCGCATGGTCTTGAGCAGCGTCGGCCCGTCCATCTCCGGCATCACCACGTCGGAGACGACGAGATCGACCGCGCCGTCTTTTTCCTCCAGCGCTTCCAGCGCTTCGACGCCGTTGGAAGCCTCGATCACGCTGTAGCCACGCGAGCGCAGGCCCCGCGCGTTGAGCGAGCGCAGGCCTTCCTCGTCTTCGACCAGCAGGATCGTGCCCTGCCCGGTCAGATCGGTGCGCGGCTTTGCCTCAGTGGACGCCTCCCTGGCCGCGCCGTTGACTGCGGCCGGATCGTGCGCGACTTCCTTCTCGGGATGGTGCCGCGGCAGGAAAATGCGGAACGACGTTCCCTTGCCGGTTTCGGAATCCACATAGATGAAACCGCCGGTCTGCTTGACGATGCCGTACACCGTCGAGAGCCCGAGGCCGGTGCCCTTGCCGACCTCCTTGGTCGAGAAGAACGGCTCGAAGATCTTGTCGACGATATCAGGTGGAATGCCGGTGCCGGTGTCGATGACATCGATCCTGACATATTCGGCCGCCGGCATCCCCTTATAGGCCAGCTGCGTCGCTTCGTCGGCCGTGACATTGGCGGTGCGTACCGTGAGCTTGCCGCCATCGGGCATCGCATCGCGCGCGTTGACCGCGAGATTGACCACCACCTGTTCGAACTGCGAGACGTCGACCTTGACCGGCCACAGGTCGCGGCCGTGGACGAGGTCGAGCTTCACTTTTTCGCCGATCAGCCGGCGCAGCAGCATGGTGAGGTCGGACAGCGCGTCGCCAAGGTCGAGCACCTGCGGCCGCAGCGTCTGGCGGCGCGAGAAAGCCAGCAGCTGGCGCACCAGCGTCGCCGCCCGCGTCGCGTTCTGCTTGATCTGCATGATGTCCTGGAACGACGGATCGGTCGGCTTGTGCGCGTTCAACAGGAAGTCGTTCGCCATCATGATCGCGGACAGCACGTTGTTGAAGTCGTGCGCGATGCCGCCGGCGAGCTGGCCGACCATGTCCATCTTCTGCGACTGGTTGATCTGGTTCTCCAGCGCCCGGCGCTCCGTCGTCTCCAGCATGTAGACGATCGCGGCTTCGGCTTCGCGCTCGTCCTCCTCGACCGCGGTGACGAAGAACTGTGCCCACCGCTCCTTGGTGCCGTCGAGCATCACCTCGACCGGCGCGATATCGCCCTGCCCCTGGGCTGCCTGGTTGATGGCCGCGACGAGAAGGTTGCGGTCGCGCGCGTTGACGGTGCTGAAGATCGATTTGCCGGCCGCGCCATCGGCACCGAGGCCCTGCGACAGTTTGGCGAACCGCGCATTGGCGCGGACGATCGCGCCGGAGCTATCGACGGTCGCAATCGCCATCGGCGTATGGTCGAAGAAGCGCATGAAGCGCACTTCGGCGGCCCGCTGCGGATCGGCGCGCTCGTCGCGCGCGCGGCTGATCACCAGCGTCCGCGAGGCGCCGGGCGCGCCATCGGCACCGAAAGCAAGCTTGTGGTAGAGCCGCGCCGGCATGGTCTTGCCGGTGCGCATGCGCAAATCGATATCGAAGACTTCAGTCGTGACCTCACCCGGCACCGGCGTCACCGAGGTCAGGAGCGCGGCGCCGTCGCCGGACACGATGTCGGTCAGCTTCAAGCCGCCCGATCCGATCTCCGCCAGATCGTAATCGAGCCAGTTGGCGAGCGTCGCATTGACATAGGCGATTTCGCCCGAGGCGTTGACCGAGAAAAAGCCGCACGGTGCGTGATCGAGATATTCGATCGCGTGCTGCAATTCCTGGAACACGTCCTCCTGCCGCTCGCGGTCGCGGGTGATATCGGCAATCGACCACACCGCATATTTCGCCTCACGTTTGCTCTGGCCGAGCGGACGGACCCGCATCCGGAGCCAGCGGCCGTGGGCGCCGTCAGTGCCGGCAAGGCGGACTTCCTCCTGCTGGCGTTTGCCTTCGCGCGCCGCCTTGAGCAGCCGGAACACCGCTTCCGAGACGTCCGGGTTACCGATGAAAACCCGCTCCACCGGGCGAACGTCCTGCGGGCTCGCGGCGCCCGTGAGCGCCAGGTAGGCCGAATTAGAATAAGCGACATGGCCGCTGGGATCAGTAACGGCGATCCCGTCATAGGCGAGATCGGCGATGCGGCGGACCACCGGATCGTCGATCGAACGGTCGACAAAGCGGATGATACCGGCGGCAAAAGCGAACAGATTGAACAGGCCGACCATGGCAAGCAGCGCCAGCAGCCCGAGAATATAAGGCTGCGCCTGCGCCCGGCCGATGGTGGTGAGCGCGACCGCGACCGCAACGATGACGCCTGCCACCAGCAGCACCAGCAATATGCTGCCACCCCGCCGCACCGGCTCGTGGGCGGTGGCCGGTCGCGGGGCGTATGGGTCAGATTCGGCGGTCATAGGTAAAGAGAATAGCCTGTCGACACGGATAGGACGCGCTTATTTACGCTAGATTCGCTAGTGCGGCGGATTTGACATTCGCGCCAGTGCTTCCGCGAGTTTTCCACAGCGAATGTCAAATCCGAAACCGCACTAGAATCCTAGGCTTGCTGGCACGCTTCTACCCCTCAGTGCCCCAATCGCACCCGTCAGCGCAAGTGCACCTGGCGGTTATTCGCAAGCTGTTCGCCTCCCGGCGGACCAGGAACCGGTGCGTCCGCATCATCGCCGGCCCGACACGCCGCGCCGCAGACCCATCACGTAGCCGATGATTTCGGCGACCGCGTGATAATGTTCCACGGGTATCTCCTCGTCGATCTCCACGTTGGCGTAGAGCGCGCGCGCCAGCGGCACGTTCTCGACGATCGGAATATTATGCTCGCCTGCGATTTCCCTGATCTTGAGCGCGATCAGGTCGACGCCCTTGGCCACGCAGATCGGGGCCGGCATGCCGCGTTCGTAGGACAGCGCCACCGAGTAGTGGGTCGGGTTGGTGATGATGACGGAGGCCTTGGGGACCGCGGCCATCATGCGCTTCTTCATGCGCTGCTGCCGCAACTGCCGGATTCGGCCCTTGATATGCGGATCGCCTTCGGACTGCTTGAATTCGTCCTTCATCTCGCGCAGCGACATTTTCTGCCGCTCGTACCATTGCCGGTACTGGAAGAAGTAATCCGCAATCGCGACGACTGCGAGCATGGCGACCACCGCACCCATCAGATGCAGCGTCAAACTGATGATCACGCCCAATAACGCCGCCGGATCGAACCGCAGCATCGACTCCAGACGATGCCGCTCCGGCCACAGGATTGCCGTCATGACCGAGCCGAGCGCAGTCAGCTTGAACAGGCCCTTGGCGAAATTGGCCAGCGCCTGTTTGCCGAAGATGCGCTTGGCGCCTTCCATCGGCGAAATCTTGGAGAATTTGGGCGTGAGCGATTGGGCCGACCAGACCAGCCGGTGCTGCAACATGTTGCCGGCGATCGCCGCGATGATCAGCATCAGGATCGGCAGGCCGAGCGCGGCAAACAGCACATATTCCAGGTTCTGCATCAGCATCAGAAGACCCGGACCATCGACGCGGATCATCCACGAATTGGCGATGAGGTTGCGCAGCGGCGTCTGGATGCCGCCGATCGAGCCGGAAAAGCTGGAAATAACAAGGGTTGCGCCCGCAATCATGAACCAGGTGTTGACCTCCTGGCTCTTGGCGACGTCGCCGCGCTCGAGTGCATCGTCCAGGCGTTTTTGGGTGGGGTCTTCTGTGCGTTCGCCGCCATCGTCCTCATCGGCCATCGCTAGACGACCTCTACTTGAGCGGGATCATGTCGTGCATGACGGCGATGAAGTAGTCGAGGAAGCTTCCCATCATGGCCGTCAGCACGACGGCAAAGATCAGAAACCCGGCCAGGATCGATAGCGGCACGCCCACGAAATAGACCTGCATCTGCGGCATCAGCCGCGCCAAGACGCCGAGGCCTATGTTGAAGACCAGGCCAAAAACCAGAAACGGCGCAGACAGTTGCATGCCGATCTTGAAGGCGGCCGCGAAGGCGCGGGTGGCGAGCGCGGCAACATCGCCGCTCTGCACCACCTCGCCCGGCGAAAAGATCGAATAGCTGTCGTTGAGCGCGGCAATGACCAGATGATGGCTGTCGGTCGCAAACAGCATGGTGATGCCGAGCAACGTCAGGAAGTTGCCGATCACGACGCCCTGCTGGCCCTGCGTCGGGTCGACCGAGGTCACAAAGCCGAGGCCAAGCTGCTGGGCGATCACGGAGCCTGCGACCTGAAGTGCCGCCAACGTGACCCGCGCGGTGGCGCCGAGCACGATGCCGATCAGGATCTCGTAAATAAACATGACCAGCAGCGCCGAGAGCGCTTCCAGATTGACGTGGTAGTCCGCCCGATGCAGCGGCAGGATGATCAGCGTGAGCAAAAGCGCGATCGCCAGCTTGATGCGCACCGGGATATTGGATTCGCCCAGTCCCGGCAGCAGCATCACCATGGCGCCGACGCGGGCGAACACCAGCATGAAGGCAGCCGCAAGGGCCGGCAAAAGCGAAATATCGATGCGCATACGCCGAGCGTCCCGGCTCCATCATTCGCATCCCGGTGCGGCGCATTCCGCGAATGCTGGAGCCAAAGGGACACTCGCTGCCTGATAGTGCCATCAGCCGCCTATGATTCGCGACGAAATCCGCATCATGTGGCTGTGCAGCGCGTCGGCCATGAACGGCAGCGCCAGCAGCAGCGTGATGAAAATGGCGAGGATTTTCGGGACAAAAATCAGCGTTTGTTCCTGAATCTGGGTCAACGCCTGGAACAGCGACACCACGACGCCGACCACGAGCCCGACCACCATCAGCGGCGAGGACACCACCACGATCGTCCAGATCGCGTCACGCGCCACATCGAGGGTTTCTGCACCGGTCATTTCAAGCTTTCCATTCGAGGGAGCCGTCATTCCGGGATGGTCCAAAGGACCAGACCCGGAATCTCGAGGTTCTCAGGTGCGCAATTGCGCACCATAGCTCACGCTTCGCGTGCCCCGGAACGACCAGAAAAATCAGATCGCCATCTTCATGATGTCTTCATAGGCCGCGATGACCTTGTCGCGCACCGACACCAGTGTCGAGACCGCCACGTCGGTTTCCGCCACCGCCGTCACCACATCCATCACATTGGCCTTGCCGGATGCCATCGCCACCGTCTGCGCGTCGGATTTGCGCCCGGCATCGAGCACGCCGCCGACGGCATCCTTCAACACATCGCTGAACGACGGCCCGGTGGAATCCGTCGGTTTCCCGGCTGCTCCGGTATCGAGGGCGCGGGCGGCCGAGGCATAGGCGTTGGCGGCAATTGCGGGTGAAGCCATGGGTTAAACCTTCCTGTCAGGCCTTTAGAATATCGAGCGTGCGCTGGATCATCCGGCGCGTGGCGCCGATGATGTTGAGGTTGGCCTCGTAGGACCGCTGCGCCTCCCGCATGTCGGTCATTTCGACCAGCGGATTGACGTTCGGGTATTTGACGTTGCCGGAGGCATCCGCCGACGGATTACTCGGCTCGTATTTGACGTGAAACGCGGACTGGTCGGATCTGATCTTGCCGAGCGTCACCACCTGGGCATCCAGCGTGCGGTCGAGTGCGGAAGAAAAGGTCGGCACCTTGCGGCGGTAAGGATCGCCGCCCGCAGTTGGCGCCGTTGAATCGGCGTTGGCGATATTTTCCGAGATCACCCGCATCCGGCCGGCCTGCGCGCGCAAGCCCGATGTCGCGATGCCCATCGAGCGGATGAAATCATTCGCATCGTTTGCCATGATGCCCTTCTCCTGTGGTTAGCCGTTGCGACTGCGGATCATGGCTCTGGCCTTTCACGGTTTAAGCCTTTCACGGTTTAAGCCTTGCCGATCGCGGTTTTGAGCAGATG
The DNA here is from genome assembly GCA_963770515.1 of uncultured Alphaproteobacteria bacterium. Lineage (GTDB taxonomy): Bacteria > Pseudomonadota > Alphaproteobacteria > Rhizobiales > Xanthobacteraceae > Bradyrhizobium. The sequence continues at coordinate 1,139,018 of CAVYPW010000006.1, read as the reverse complement.
CAGGCTCTTGCTGTAGAGCGAGGTCATCGCCGCATAATCCATCTGGTTGGCGGAAGTCTTGAGCATCTCGTCTTCGAGATTGACCGAGTTGCCAGCGGGACGCGTCAGAAAACCGGCCCTGCGATTCTGATCGAAGGTCGGATCGGCGCCGTCGGGCGCGATGTGACCGGCGCTGGTGCGCGCGATCGGAAGCGATGCGAAACCGCCATCGACCTTGCCGCTGCCTACTTCGAATTTCGGCTCGACCAGGTCGCGCGGCTTGAAATTGGGCGTGTTGGAATTGGAGACGTTTTCAGCGAGCACCCGCTGGCGTTCCTGGTGCCACTGCATCTTGGTACGCAGGATCGACAGGGCCGGAAGGTCGTTGATGGACATCGCCGCGCTCCCCTTTGGTCAGCGGCCCGATGCCGCTGGGTGTGGTGGTTCAGAAGTCCGCACCGGTCATGCCGCAAGTGGGTCATGCGGACTTCTGAACCAAAGCCACACCAGGTCAGTAGGTTTGCCAGTGTCCTATCGATTCCGAAGTTCGAAACGTGGCTCCGCAAAATGCGGCGAACTTCGGAATCGGGACACCAGCGGTAGGCAGAATTTGCCGCGTGTATGGTTAACGGCTGGTTAAGATCGCGATGGCCGGCGGTTCGGCACATTTGCCAGAAGGCAGCCATCAAACGAATCGGTTCGAGCGCAATTTCGCCACGAATGCTGCGTTAACCAACCAAATCATCGGCATCGGCCTACCGAGAAGTCGTTTTGGCCCCGCCGATTCATGGGTTATTAAGATTGTCGGGACGGCAGCTTTTGCCGTGGGACGTTAACTTGGGCCAGACGTTAGCTTGAGCCAGACTTTAGAGGCTTCATTGGGGTTACGAGGCAGCTTGGGCGGCACCTCGGACCATCGAAGCCCTTAAAACGCGGTTTGCCGGGGACAAAGTATGCAGGCACTTACATTCTTCTTCGCGTTTGTGGCGGTCCTGGCGCTGATCGGCGTCGTGGCCTGGCTGATCCGCCGATTCGCCTCCAACCGGCTCGGCGCCAACACCCAACGCGGGAGGATGCCTCGTCTGGCTGTCATCGATGCCGCCGCGGTCGACGGACGACGGCGGCTCGTGCTGGTCAGACGCGACAACGTCGAACATCTGCTGATGATCGGCGGTCCGACCGACATTGTCGTCGAACCCAATATCGTGCGCGCCATGCCTGGCCGAGATCAATTGCCGCCGCGGCCGGCCGTCGCCAGTGCGAATGCGGACGTGCAGCCCCGGATCGCACCGCTTCCCGATCATCCCACCGGCTGGGCCGATGCCGACGCCGTCCGCCCCGATCCGTTCGATCACACCGAACCGCCGATGCCCGAGCCGCCGCCGCGCCCCTCGCGGCCGGCCTTTGCCGACGAGGCCCGCCGGCCTCCACGTCCCGAACGGGGCGCCGATCCCTTGGCCGGCTTCGCTCCCGAACCGATGGGCAGCCGTTCCGAAGTGCGCCCTGAACCGCCGCCCGCTCCTCCGCGCATGCCCCGAACCGAACCCATGATGCCGCGTCCCGTGCGGCCGGTCGAAGCTGCGCCGAAGCCGCCGGTTCGCGAAGTGCGTCCCGCGGCCCCACCGCCGATGCCAACATCGGCACCTGCGATGTCCTCGGCGGATCAGAATCTTGCCGAGATGGCGCAGCGGCTCGAGGCAGCACTTCGACGCCCCGGAGGTGATGCGGTCGCGCCACCGGTTGCGCCGGAACCGCCGGCTGCCCGCGCAACGCCTCACCGCAGCGAGCCGCCGCCAGCACCCGCGGCACCGAGCCCGAAGAGCGGCTTCGACAATCTCGAAGACGAGATGGCCTCGCTGCTCGGCCGCCCGAAGAATCCTTCGTGAGGGCCGCAGGCCCTCCGCGTAGAGTTTTATTTTTAGCCACTGTTTTTACCGCCGGGTTGCTGGCCGTGCCTGCATGGGCGCAGGACATCAGCATCAATCTCGGCGGCGGCGGCGCGGGCAATGGCGGCGTGACCGAGCGTGCGATCCAGCTGATCGCGCTGTTGACGGTATTGTCGGTGGCGCCGTCGATCCTGATCATGATGACGTCGTTCACCCGCATCGTCGTCGTGCTGTCGCTGTTGCGCACCGCGCTTGGCACCGCAACCGCGCCGCCCAACTCCGTCATCATTGCGCTGGCGATGTTTCTGACCGCCTTCGTGATGGGACCGGTCCTGCAAAAATCCTACGATGACGGGATCAAGCCGCTGGTCGCCAACCAGATCAGCGTCGAGGACGCATTGCAGCGGGCGTCGGTGCCGTTACGCGGCTTCATGCTGAAGAACGTCCGCGAAAAGGACGTCAAACTGTTTCAGGACATGTCGGGCGAACCACTGCCGGCAACGCCGGATGCGCTATCGCTGCGCATTCTTATCCCGGCCTTCATGATCTCCGAGTTGAAGCGCGCCTTCGAAATCGGCTTCCTGTTGTTCCTGCCGTTTCTGATCATCGACCTCGTGGTGGCCTCGGTCCTGATGTCGATGGGCATGATGATGCTGCCGCCAGTCGTCGTGTCCCTACCCTTCAAGCTGATCTTTTTCGTGCTGGTCGACGGCTGGTCGCTGGTCGCCGGCAGCCTGGTGCAGAGCTACGGCGGAAACTAAGGGAGGCGTCGATTCGACGCTGACCGCGATCAGGTTCGAACAGATCGACTTCCGCCAATGTGAAGGTTTTCGGATGCCGGCCGCATGAAGGTGACGCGGCGCACACGGGGGCCGGCGTCCGCAAACCTCCAAGGGAGGAAACCGCGGGAGGGGCACGTGGGTGGCGCGGCGTGGACTATGGGGATTTGAGTGCCGCGGATGAGGTGCGTGAATGGATTCGAGGCGCTCCAGCAAGCCGGCGGCCGGTGAAACGGCTGCTGGATGAGCGGGGGGTGGCGTCGATCGCTGTGAATTGTCGGACGATTTGAGGCGATGGCTGGATATCTGAGCGCACTCTACCGTGGCCGGTCGAGAGCCAGCGAGCGCGAGGGGCACATTTGCGGGATTGTGACGCGGTCATGAGGTGTCGATCCTGATGACGCTGGTTGGAGCTGTCGGCCGATACCGTGGCGTTGCACCACGCTCGAAGACCTCGATGACGATCATGCGACCGCCGCAGCATGGACACGTCGACTTTCCTTGATCGACGGCGGTACCGGTGGGCTGGTCTTCAGGTGTTGAAACGGCGAGCAACTCACGCGCTCGGGCGATGTTGTCGGCGCGGGTGCCGCTGGCGAGCAGTCCGTAGTGGCGGATGCGGTGGAAGCCGTGCGGCAGGATGTGGATCAAGAAGCGGCGGATGAACTCGCCGGTTGAGAGTGTCATGAGCTTCTGGCGATCACGACCTTCTGCGCGATAGTCCTTCCATCGGAAGGTGACGCCGGTGCGGTCGCAGGCGATCAGCCGGTTGTTGGCGATGGCGACGCGGTGGGTATAGCGCGACAGATAGGCCAGCACGGCCTGTGGCCCGCCGAACGGGCGCTTGGCATAGACCACCCATTCGGTTCGGCGCAGCGGTGCCAGATACGCCGCGAACGCCTGCGCATCGGCGAGAGCGGTCTGATCGCCGAAGAACTTCAGATGGCGGGCTTTGTGGGCCGCGATCAGCTTCTCCAGCAACAGCCGGCGGAACAGGCGCGAGAGCACGCGCACCGGGAGGAAGAAGCCGGGCCGGCAAGCTATCCAGCTTTTGCCGTCGAGCGAGATGCCGCCGCCCGGCACGATCATGTGGATGTGCGGGTGATGGGTCATGGCCGAGCCCCAGGTATGGAGAACCGAGGTGATGCCGACGCGGGCGCTGAGGTGCTTGGGGTCGGCCGCGATGGTGACCATGGTCTCGGCCGAGGCCTTGAACAGCAGGTCGTAGATGGCGGCCTTGTTCTGGTAGGCGATGTCGGCGATCGGCGCCGGCAGGGTGAACACGACATGATAGTACGGCACCGGCAACAGCTCGGCTTCGCGCGCCGCGAGCCATTGCTTCGCGGCAGCTCCTTGGCACTTCGGGCAATGCCGGTTGCGGCAGGAATTGTAGGCGATGGTGGTATGGGCGCAGTCCTCGCAGCGCGCGACATGGCCGCCGAGGGCTGCCGTGCGGCAGCTCTCGATTGCCGACATCACCTTGAGTTGGCCGAGGCTGACATGGCCGGCATTGGCCCGGCGCCATGCCGGTCCGTGGTCGCGGAAAATGTCCGCGACCTCCAGCGATGGACGCGGCACGCGAGCTGCGCTTAAGCGGGCGGCTCGACCTTCTCGACGTTACGGACAATATGCTCCAGCGGGCTCATGACCTGTTGGATCGTCTTGGTGGCGACGCGCGTGTAGAGCGCCGTGGTGTCGAGCTTGGCATGACCGAGCAAGACCTGGATCACCCTGATATCGATGTTCTGTTCCAACAGATGCGTGGCGAAACTGTGCCGCAACGTGTGGAGCGATACGCGCTTGTCGATCTCGGCCGTCTGGGCCGCAGCATGGCAGGCGCGATTGAGCTGGCGCGTCGTCATTGGTTGCACACGATCGCGCCCTGGAAACAGCCAGCCCTGCGGCCGCGCGGCCTTCCACCAGGCACGCAGCAGCTCAAGCAGATGCGGCGACAGCATCACGTAGCGGTCCTTGCGGCCTTTGCCTTGCTCGACGCGGATCACCATACGCTTGCTGTCGATGTCGCCGATCTTGAGCGAGATCACCTCGGCGGCGCGCAGACCCGCACCATAGGCCACGCTCAGCGCCGCTTTGTACTTGAGCCCCGGCGCGGCATCGAGCAGCCGCGCTACCTCTTCCGGACTGAGCACGACCGGAAGCTTGCGGGGCTCGTGGAGAAACGTCGTGTGCTCGATGATGTCGGAGCGCCTGAGCGTGACCCTGAAGAAAAACCGCAGCGCAGCCACGGTGTGATTGAGGATGGGGACGTGCGCGCCATTCGCCGCCAGATGCAATTGAAAGCGTCGAACGTCCTCGAAGCTTGCCGTATCAGGCGACCGGCCGAGGAACGTGGCAAAATCCTTGATCGTGCGGATATAGCCTTGTTGGGTCTTTGGCGCTAACTTGCGGATCGTCATGTCTTCGATCATGCGCCGCCGCAATGGGCTCATGGCCTCGTCGGTCATGGGGATGCTCCTGTCTTGAGTGAGGTTGTCGAAACCCCTCGATCTCAAGACAGGACGCCCCGTTGCGCTATCGTTTTGGCTGTGCCGCCCGCCGCAGTGCCCTACCGCGCGAGCGGTTTAGTCCTTTGACCCTGAATGGACATCCGGCCTCAAAAAAGGCACCGCTTGTGATGGTAGGGTGCCCCTCTCATTATCCTCAAAGCCATGGACACGGAGGTCCGAGATGACCGACACCTCTCCCGCAAATTCTTCGTCTGCTTCCTCGATCCCCGCCGACGATCCGGGCCGCGTCCTGACGGTAGCCGATCCCGACGGCGCCGGCGTGCCGCATATCTCGGTGGCCGGCGGCACTTACACGATCCTGGTGTCGGGCGCGCAGACCGCGGGACGCTATTGCCTGGTCGATATGCTGGTGCCTGCCGGCGGTGGACCCCCGCCGCATCGCCACGACTTCGAGGAAATGTTCTCGCTGCTCGAAGGCGAACTCGAGTTCACTTTTCGCGGAAAGTCGCACACCGTACGCGCGGGATCGACCGTCAACGTTCCAGCGAACGCCCCGCACGTGTTCAAGAACCTGTCCGGCAAGACGGCTCGCATGCTCTGCATGTGTACGCCGGCAGGACAGGATGAATTCTTTCTGGCGGTCGGATTCCCCGTCGAAGGCCGCACATCGCCACCGCCGAAGCCGACCCCGGAAGAGATGGCCGAGAAGGGAAAACTGATCGCGGCCCTGTTGCCGAAATATCGCACCGAGATGGTCAAGATGTGAGGCGAACCCGCCTGACTGAGAGCCAAGAATGGACGACGGCCATCGCATAGTCGAGGCGGACGTTCCTTTTCGCCGGTGATCGTTTGTGGCACGAAACGGACCAGCCGGGTCGGTGCGTCGATGTTCGTTGATAACGATAGACCGGAAGTGGCACGCCAAAGGTCAAAACGACGCGATTGACCCAGACATCGGGTTGGTAACTTTGAAATTAAGTGTGTTGCCTCCGACGCCTCGTGCGGCGCGTTCCGATACTTCCGTATGATAGGCCCCGGTAAGTGGGGCGAGCGTGACCATACTTAAAGCGCGATCGGAAGCGTCACATTTTTGTTGTAGGTTCAACGAGCTCGATCGCTGTCGAGCGCGAGAGGCCGTTGCTCAAACGAACTCCCGATCTCCCTGGGACCGTCACAAACACTGTCCATGAACATGCGTTTTTTGGGAAGCCTGAACCATAGCAAGATCGGCTACTACGCCGAGCTGTTTGTCTATCCGATCGTCGTAGGCGCATTATTCCTCTATGAAGTCCACCTCAGCGGCTTTGCCTTGCACTCTGGCTGGTGGTTTGCTGCCGGGTGCGGAGCGATGCTTTGGACCCTCGCCGAATATCTGGTGCATCGTTTCGTCTACCATAAGGTGCCTTTCCTGAAAGAACTTCATCTCATGCACCACACCCATCCATGTGACCTCATCGGATCGCCGATCTGGGTAAGCGTCGCCTGCTTTTCTTGCTTCTTTTTTCTTGTCGCGCGGCTTTGGGATATCGAGATTGCCTGCGGAGCGACAAGCGGTGTAATCGTGGGGTACATTTTGTATCTATTGGTTCACGATGCCGTGCACCGCTGGGAGCTTGCCGAGAAATCCTGGCTGCGCAACCATCGGCTCCGCCATCTTCGTCACCATCGCCACCCAGTGCCGGGCAACTTTGGCGTAACGACGGGCGTTTGGGATTTCATATTCGGTACGGCGATTGCGCCGAGAAGCACGCCGACGGGCCGGGACGCCTATCGTGAGCACAATCACGTTCCGGAGCGACCGGCGTAGGCCGAATCGAGGCCTTCTGTTGGCGCGTCAATTCTTCAATGAAGCCTTGGCATTGGCGGGCATTCCGAAGATCGCGCTCAAACCGCGGCGGCGGCCATTCAACCCCTCAGGTCGTATTGCCTGCCGAGGTGATCGCCGATCTGCACCAGCAAAGCGATACATTCGGGATAACCCGGTTTGGCCGATGTCGCCGCGTCCGCGCTGGCGCGGAACTCCCAACTGTCGGCGCTGGAAATCACCGAGATTTCAATTCCATCGGGACAATCGGCATGAACTTTCAGCTCGGCGCGCGCCATCGCGATCAGTTCGTCGGCCGTTTTGACGGGCTTGCGCATGGGAGACCTTCGCGCTCGACAACGCTTTGGACGGCGCAAGGTTGACGCCTCGACGGACATCTGTCGAGCGGAATAACCCTACTTCGCCGCTCTCGCCTGCCTGGTTCCGATGATCGCCGGCAGCGATCCGGTCGACATCGGATCGGCTTTCGTCATGGCCGGCGGCATGATCGCGCGCGCGGTCGCGTCGGGATACCGCGTCTTCATCTCGCGCAGGAATCCTTCCAGCGTATCGACGCTCGCGGCCATCTTCGCGATCGCGGCGAAGTCGGCGCTGCTGGAGCCGACCGGCTTGCTCGCGATCTCGAAGGCGGCCCGGTCCGCATCCGCACTCATCAGCGGCAAGTATTTTTCGCGAAAGCGCGTCAGCCCGATGGTGTCCTCGGCCAGCGCATAACCGACCACCGCGCGGATGATGTCGCTCTTCTCGGCGGCGCCGAGCGGTTTGAAGTCGCGCCAGCGGTCGGCGTAATAGAGTTCGATCTGTTCGGCCAACTCGCGCCACTTCCGCGCCGCCCAGTAGATATCGGAACGCAGCCGGATCGCTTCCCGGCCGTTGACATTGGAAATGATGTCGAGCGCGAGGTCGTGACGTCCGACGTCGCTCTGCGCGCGCGCCTCGAGCAAGAGGCGCTGCTGGCGCAATTCGCCCGACAGATCGGCGATGCGGGTCGAGCGAAGCGCGGCGATGGCGCGCTCCGGCTTGCGGTTGGTGAGATAGACCATCGCCAGCCGCGCAGCGACCTGTGCCCGCGCGGCGCCTTCGAGCCGCTTGTCGATCTGATATTGCAAGAGCTCGGCGGCCTGGTCGAGCAAATCGACGGCCACCAGGCGATCGGCGAGACGGCGGATCATCTCGTCGCCGCGCCGGCCGATCGGCGTCAGTTCGCGAAACTCATAGAACATTCCAAGCGCATCGATCGGCGGAAGGTCGTCGCCCTTGGGGCCGAGAAAGAGCTGGGCAAACAGCGCAGACGCCGCATCCTGGCCCTGGCGGGAGATTTCCAGATTCGGCGCCAGAAGATTGGCGGTGCGCACCGCGCCGAAGGAGTCGGCGAAGCGGCCGGTGTCGGCATAGATGCGCGCCAGCATTTCCAGCGCCTGCACTTCGAGCGTGTCGCCACGCCAGGTGATCGCCAGGGTCTCGAGCTCCTTTAGCGCATCTTCCTGGCTGATCTCGTCGCGCCTTTGCTTCAGCGCGATCAGCAACAGCCGCGCCTCCGTCGCAGCCTGGCGATCGGTCGACGCGGCGGCGCGCTTATATTCGTCCATCGCATCCTTGTCGTGACCGAGTCCCTCGGCGAGCCGGCCGCGCAGCACGCCTACCGCCGCCGCCTGCTCCGGCGCGATCCCGATCACATCCAGTTCGCTGGCGCGTTTGGCCGCCCCGGGATAATCCTTGACCTCGATCGAGGCGTGCATCGCATCGGCAATCACGATGCGCTGCAAGTCGATCGGCAGCGACGTAATGGCGAATTCGGCGCTCTTGAACTTCTCGCGCGCGTCCGCCCATTTTCCCTGACGCGCACTCGCGATCGCCTTCCAAAGCTGTAAGTCGTAGTTGGCCCCGATCGCGGGACTCGCGAGATCCTTCAGTCCCCGCTCCGGCCGGCCCATCAGGATATTGGCCAGCGCATGAACGATCAGGACGGACGGGTCTTCCGCGCCCGGCTTGCTGTCGGAGAGTGCCAGATTGAGTACGCCGACGGCTTCGGGAAACATCGCACGCGCCATGTAGAAGCGGGCAAGATCGACCTGCGCCGCAATGCGCTGTTCCGGCCCGGCGGAAGCCGCGGCACCCGCGGCCTCGATCAAGGCATCGGCCCGCTCGTTGAAGTTTCCTTCCTGGTTCTTGCGCCATTCGCCGAGATCGAAGATCGGCCGCACCGCGGTCGGCGCGCGTTCGGCGCCGCTATCGACCGGCGACAGCGTCAGGCCGCCGGGCTTGCCCAAAACCACCTTGTCGGGACCGACATCGGCCGTCACCTCATCGGAGTTCGGACGAATCGCGATGCCGTGAATCGATTCCAGCAGCGACAGCTCGACGAAATCCTGCCGCTTGATGAAACCGCGCGCTGGCGCCCTTGCCGTCACCACGAACAGCGTGTCGCCGGCGTCCGGATCGGTGAAGCGGTGAAGCATCCCGGCGCCAGGCATCGGCACCGTGACATTGGCGAGCGCGGGGTCGGCGATGTTTCGGATCGCCGAGAGCGCTTGCGAGGGCGTCTGCACGGTATCGGCAAAGGTGACGGTCCAGTTGGTGCCGGTGGCGAGATCCTCACCCGAGAGCGAAGGCAGTTGCGGGCGGTTGAGACGGAAGCGCACCGCCTGGCCCCTTTCCTGCGGGATGACGCTGACATCGGCGACCGCAGCGCCGCCCTGCCCGCGGATCAACTCGACATCGATCGGCTTTTTCGAATCCAGCATCAGCCACAGCGTATCGGCGCGCCGGAACAGCGCCGCCGGCGTTCCCGGCGGCAATGAGAACGTCAGGTGCAGCCCTGCGCCGTCGCGCAGCACGCTGACATTGCTGGTAGCTTCCGGCTTTGCTTCCGCAGGTGCGGCCATCGCGGGTGCAGCCGTCGCTGGTGCGGGGGCCGGCTTCTTGGAAGGCACTTCAGTTGCCGGTGGCATGCCGCCTGGCGCAGCCGCGGGCGGGACCGCTTCGGATGCCGCGGCCATCTTCGGCGCCGGTTCGACAGCGGCCGCGGCAACGGCCGGTGCGGCAGGAGCCTCCGCCGCATGAGATTCCGAAGGCTGTGGTTGCGGCGCCGCCGCCATCTTCTCCATCGTCACCGGCTTCTCGGCCATGACAGGCTTTTCTGGCGCAACCGGCTTTTCGGCCATAGCCGGCATGGTCGTCGCCGGAGTTGCCGTCACGGGCGCCGCTGGCACTGGTGCTGCCGGCGTCATCGCCGCCGCGGGTACAGGAACTGCGGGCACAGGAACCGCGGGTGCAGGAGCCGCGGCCATGGATGGTGCGGGCTTTCCCGAGACGCGCGCCGGCGGCCGCATGCGCCGCATCCGCAGCTTGCGGCAGCACCGCAGGCTTGTCGGCCTGCTGGAAGGCGACATCGATGACGTAATTCCTGTCCTCGCGGAAGGAGTGGACGTCCACATCCCCCAGCATGACAAGTTCCACCACCGCGGTTTCGCCTTCGATCTTCTGGCTGATCGACGACACGTTCTGTGGCGCCGAGATCTTGGCGTCCGCCAGATCGAATGTCAGCGCCTTGCTGAACAGCAATTTGAGTTTCTGTTCGTTCAGCACCGAGGATACGCCGACACCGTCGGGCATTTCGAATATAAAGCGCACGAACGTCGGCTGCACCGAGGCGCGGACCCGCACGGGGGCGCGTTTCTTGGCTTCCGACATCGCACGCTGCTGGCGCAGTTCGCGCTCGGCGGCGCGGGCACGCTCGGAAAGTTCGCGTACGACCTCCTGGGGAAGGCTCGGCGGCGGCCCATTCCAGGAGTCCGGCAACAGATCGACGAACAGCCGCTCGCCGGCCGTCATCGTATTGATGGTCACCTTGCGCGACAGCGACAGGCGGATCGCCGATCCGTCGGGGTCGCGCCGCGCCGATCCCACATAATCCGGGACGGCATCCGCCACCTTGTCGACGTCAACATCGACGGGACGTTCGAACCGGATGACGATGATCGAGCCAGCCGTCACCACTTCAGAGGTGACATCTTCGGAGAATTTCACCACCAGCCGGGCATAGCCGCCACCGGAGGAAAGCGTGGCTTCCGCCTTGACCGGCTCCGCCGCCCAAGCTTGAGGCGAAAAAGCCAGCAAGGCCAGCGCGCCAAACAGGAATGTTGCCGCGGCGCGCGAGGATCGCGCAAGGCCATGCGCCGTCGTTTGCGCGCAACCGCGCACTCGCGACCAAAATCCAGCGGCAGCCATTCGCGCCATTCCGGTTAAGTCTTTCAGTTCATCCGATCGCCCTCGGCTCGCCAGAAGGCGCATCTTATCGGTGGATTTGACATCGAGCAGCCGGATGTCAATAGCATAGCAAGTTTAGTTCGCTAGTGTTCCGGTTCCGATATTCGCAAAAGCTCTCGCCGCAACGTGTGCGAATTTCAGAACCGGAACACTAGAATTCGCGATTTAAGGACTTGTTAAATATGTCGGCTAATTGGCCTTTTGCGGTTGAACCATCTTGCCTTCGATTTTTGGAAGGTCGGCCGTCGCCGAGCCGGATTTATCCGAGCCTGCCCGGCGCGCCATTTCGACCGTGAGCCGCTCGGCCACGTCGGGCGACATCTGGCCGAGAATATCGGCCATCTTGCGCGGCGCGATCTGCGAAGCGATTTCGAACAGCACGGGCATTTCCAGCCGGTCGAAAACCTTGGCGGCGTCTTTCGGCTTCATGCCCTCATACATCGTGATGATGCCCTTGAAGCGTGCGGCTTCCTCCTCGGCTTTCTGCGCGGTGGCGCCGGTGATGCGGGACTCGATCGCCTTCAGTTCCTCCACTCGCCCCTCGGCGCGCTTTTCGGCCGCCTTCAGCAGGCTCTCACGAATGTCGATCTCGCGCGCCCTCGCCTCGAGTTCCTGCCGCCGCGCCTGAAGCCGTTCGAGGATGGCGCGTTCCGAAGCCGATACCACCTGTCCCTGCTCCGGCCGCATGGTGGTCTCGGCCTTTGCCACTTCGGGCGTCGGCTTGGCCTCTTCCTCCTTCGGCTTTTCCACCGAACCGGTAATGTCGCCGGCATCGGTGCCACTGCGGCCCGGAAAGTTGAAGGTCTCCTGCGCCCAGGACGGCTTGGTCGATTCCGGCCGATAGTCGAACACATATCCACCGTCGAGCACGAGGCCTGCGATCTTCAAAACCGCAAGACTGAAGATCGCAACCAGAACAACGGGAAGGACGCGGATGTTACGAAACGGTTTCATGCCGCAAGCCCATTAGCCTTTCTGCGGTCGGAGAAAGCCTGCGCGGCGGCTGCGACCGCCTTGGCGCTTGAGACTGAAGCGGGCGCAGGCACCGGTGCAGGTTCGGGCGTGGCTTCCGACGGACGGGCGGCGACCGCGATCTTCGACAAGCGGCGAACCACGTTGTCGCACTCGGCCAGCTGTTTCTTCAGCTGCGCCGACATCTCGGTCGCCGAGGCGAGCTGGGTGCCGAGGTTCTCGTTGACGTCGCGAACGGTAAGCTTGAGGCCGCCGATCGCGCGCTCGGCGATTTCGGTCGCGGTAATGAGCTCGCCGATGGTCGCCTTGAGCGAATGTTCGTCCGCCTTCAGCCGCTTCAGGCGCTTGTTCAACAACATGCAGTAAGCGATCGTGAGAATGAGCAAAATCGCGACAAGGCTCTCGATTGCTACTCCGAGCGAATAACTCATGGGGCCTCCATCATCTTGGTTTGCTCGTCGGCCTTCTCGAACATGGCAAAAGTCGTATTCGGTTTGCGCAATTGCTTGGCGACGCGGATCGCGACGCGATCGCCGACCCGGCCCATCCGCCCCTCAGTCAGGGTGACGTTGCCGCAGCGCACGGCCACCAGCGCATCGGCCCGCATGTCGAGCGGCAGGGTGTCACCGACCTTCAGCCGCATCAGCTGCTTGAGCGGAATGTCGGCCTCATAGAGCACGGCATCGACGGAAATCTCCGCCTGCCCGACTTCAGTGGCAAAATGGCCTTCCCAGATCGGGTCGCGGCCGAATTTTTCGCCCATGAACATCTGCAACAGGACTGGGCGGATCGGTTCGATGGTCGCATAGGGCAACAGCAATTCGACATTGCCGCCGCGATCTTCCATGTCGATGCGCAGGCGCACCAGGATCGCGGCATTGGCCGGCCGGCTGATGGCGGCAAAACGCGGATTGGTTTCGAGACGGTCGATGGTGAACTTCACCGGCGACAGCGGCCGGAACGCCTGTTCGGCGTCCGCCATCACCACCTCGACCAGCCGCTTGACGAGGTTGGTCTCGATCGTGGTGTAGGGACGGCCCTCGATGCGCATCGAAGTCTGCCCGCGGCGGCCGCCGAGCAGGACGTCGATCATCGAGTAGATCAGGCTGGAGTCGACGGTGGCGAGCCCGAAATTTTCCCACTCCTCGGCCTTGAACACGCAGAGCACAGCCGGCAGCGGAATCGAGTTCATGTAGTCGCCGAAGCGCACGGAAGTGATGCGGTCGAGCGAAACTTCGACGTTATCGGAGGTAAAGTTGCGCAAGGAGGTCGTCATCAGCCGCACCAGGCGGTCGAAGACGATTTCCAGCATCGGCAGACGCTCGTAGGAGACCATCGCCGAATCGATGATGGCGCGAATGCCGGAATTGTCGTCGAGATTGACCTCCCCGACATTGAAGCCGAGCAGGTTGTCGATTTCCTCCTGCGACAGAACCCGTTCGCCGCCGTTCTTGCCGGTGCCGAAGTCTTTGCTGCCGTCTTCGACCATGGCAGCCCATTGCAGGGCCATGGTTTCCGAAAGTTCGTTGGCTTCCGCTTCCGCAGCGGCTGCTTCCGGATCCTGGGAGTCAAGCTGCGCTTCCCATTGCGCCGCAATTGCATCCTGGTCGACTGGATCGTTGCCCGCCATTTTCCTAGATCCGCATCGTCACTGAACGACGACTTCTTTGAACAGCACCGCACTGACCTGGTTCGGCGAGACGGCCGCGTTGACGCGCCGGGTCAAATCTTCCTTGAGCCGAAACAGGCCGGCCGATCCATTGAGATCGCCGGGACGCAATTCGCGCAAATAGGTCTGGAAGATATCGGTCACGCGCGGCAGCGACGGCTTGATCGCCTCGACCTGCTTCTCTTCCTTGACCTCGAGCACGATCTTGAGCTTGAGATATTGCACCCGCTCCCCGGGCAGGCCGATCAGGTTCACCAGCATGTCCGGCACTTCGACATAGGACGGCGGCTTCGGCGGCGGCGCCGCGGCCTCCATATGCCCTTCCTCGCCATGATGGCGCATGAAGAAGAACCACGTCGCCCCGCCGCCGGCGATGGCCAGCACGACGACGACGGCGATGATCAGCTTGAGTTTGCCTTTGGGCGCAGAGGCTGCGGCATCCGCCGCGCCTTCCGCCTGCTCGTTATCCGCCATCGCTTGGGGCCGCTCCGACTTGAAAAAAGGATTAGTGTGGCAGTCCAGAAGTCCGCATCATTTGTGCCGCAGGTTCGTCATGCGGACTTCTGAACTAAAGCCACACTAGAGAATAATAGGTTTGCTAGTGTCCCTTCGATTCCGAAGTTCGAAACGTGGCTCCGTAAAATGCTACGAACTTCGGAATCGGGACACTAGTTGCCGACAGGCGACCCCTCTGACGCGATACAACGCGGCACGTCCTGCGCTCGTTTTGAACGCTAAGGTAATAATGGTTAATGGAACCTTTCTTTTGCCGCCCGACTGGGAAAAAGTTGCCGGGCAAACATGGTCAACAAGACCTTATTGCCGCCCCTGAAGACCCCCGCCTGAATACCCAAGCTGTTGAAATGATTTTCATTTCCAGAGTGGCACGGCTTTCGCTGTGATGATTGCGAACCGCAGGCTTGGGAGAGCCGGACGGTTTGAAGATCGGGAGTGCGGCCTGGGAGGGCCAAGCGCCGATCGTTGAAGGGGAGAACTTGAGCAATGGAGAATGCGCTTCTCATCGGACTGTCGCGGCAAACCGCACTCGAGCGTCAGCTCGATGTCGTTGCCAACAATATCGCGAACGTGAATACCTCAGGCTACAAGGCCGACAAGACGCTGTTTGAGGAATATCTCAACACGCCGGCGCATGAAGATAATTTCGTCGGTGGCGACCGCCGCGTCAGCTTCGTGCAAGACCGCGGAACTTACCGCGACATGTCGCAGGGCCCGGTAGAAGCAACCAATAACCCGCTCGATGTCGCGATCAACGGCTCCGCCTTCCTGGCCGTGCAGGCGCCAGGTGGTGAACGCTATACCCGTGACGGCAACCTGCAGATCAACAACCAGGGCCAGCTCGTAACCGCGGCCGGCAATCCGGTGCTCGGAACCAGCGGCCCGATCGTCTTCCAGCAAACCGACCACGACATCAACATCACGCCTGACGGCACCATCACGGTGGTCGAGGGTAGCGGACGGACGGATTCGATCCGCGGCACGCTTCGCCTCGTCTCGTTCACCGATGCCCAGCAGATACTGAAGGAAGGTTTCAACCTTTACGCCGCCGGTGAAGGTGGGGCCCCGCAAGCGGATACCAAATCCAGGGTGCAGCAGGGCTTCATCGAAAAGTCGAACGTCAATTCGGTCGTCGAGATGAGCCGCATGATGGAGGTCTCCCGCGCCTACACCTCGATCGCAAACCTGATGCAACAGCAGAGTGATCTGCAGAAAACCGCCATCCAGCAGCTTGCTGACGTGCCGGCGTAAGGAGACGATCCATGCAAGCGCTTAATACTGCTGCGACCGGGATGGCGGCCCAGGAACTTAGCGTCCAGGTCATCTCGAACAACATCGCCAACCTGCAGACCACCGGCTACAAAAAGCAGACCGCCGAATTCCAGGACCTGATCTATCAGCACATCTCCCGGGTCGGCGCGCAGGCATCGGCGCAGGGCACCATCCTTCCCATCGGCATCGATATCGGCGGCGGCGTCAAGACTGTCGGTACCCCGCGCTCGATGACGCAGGGCACGCTGTCGCAGACCGGCAACGATCTCGACCTCTCCATCACCGGCGAAGGCTTCTTCAAGATCCTGATGCCTGACGGCACGTTCCAGTACACCCGCGACGGGACGTTCCAGATGGACAACACCGGCCGCATCGTCAACGCGCAGGGCAATCCGGTGCAGCCTACCATCACGATCCCGCAAAACGCGACGGGCCTCGCGGTCAACTCGCAGGGCCAGGTTTCCGTGCAGTTGCCGGGATCGTCGACGACGACCTCGACCATCATCGGCACGATCGGTCTGACACAATTCGTCAATAAAGCCGGCCTGCTGCCGGTCGGCAACAACGACTTCACCGACACACCGTCTTCAGGTGCGCCCCAGGACGGTGCCGCGGCGCTGGAAGGCTACGGAAACATCAACCAGGGCAGCCTCGAGACCGCCAACGTCGACGTCGTCTCGGAAATGTCCAACCTGATCGCGGCCCAACGCGCCTACGAAATGAATGCAAAAGTAGTCTCCGCAGCCGACCAGATGATGCAATCGGCTACCGCGATGTTCCGTTAAGGGAGTAGAGGATGTTTGTCCGTTCGATGCTCGTTATCGCCCTGCTCGCAGCAGTGTCCTCCGCCGCGTTCGCGCAGGAAAACGAAGATGTCATCGCGGTGCCGGTGCTTCGCGCGCAGGTTACGGTGGAAGGCGACATCGTGCGGATCGGCGATATGGTCGAGAATGCCGGCTCGGCATCGCAGATCGCGATCTACCGCTCACCCGATCTCGGCACCACCGGAACGCTGCCGACCGCGCAGGTCATCAACACGCTTCAGGCGCATCAGGTGATTGGCGTCGATACAAGGGACATCAAATCGGTCGCGGTCACGCGACTGGCGCGCACCCTGGAAGGCAAGGAGATCGAATCCCAGGTTGCGCACGCGCTCGAACACCGCAGCGGGCTTGGCGATGCCGGCAACCTCAACCTGACATTCGATCGCGATGTGCAGGATGTCCGCCTGGAGGCCTGGAACAACGGCTCGCTGCAGCCCGTCTCCGTGCGTTACGAGCCGCGCAGCGGGCGGTTCGACGTCTCTTTCGAGATCGCCAACGATACCAACAACAGCCGCACCAAACTGCGTTTCACCGGCATTGCCGTCGAAATGCTGGACGCCTCGATTCTGACGCGCAATGTCGAACGCGGCGACGTGCTGAAAGCCTCCGACGTCGTCACCGAACGGCGGCCGAAGGCCGAAGTGGGCAATGACGCCGCACCCCGCGGCCACGCGGTCGGCATGCAGATGCGCAAGGGCCTTCGCGCCGGCCAGCCGCTGCGGGCGGCCGATCTCGGCAAGCCGGATCTGGTGCAGAAGGACGGCAATGTCACGCTGATCTACGAAGCAGCCGGGATTTACCTCACCTCGCGTGGCAAGGCGGTCGACAGCGGCACCGAAGGCGACACCGTGACCGTGCTCAACCTGCAATCCAAACGCACCATCTCCGGCACCGTCGTCGGTCGCGACCAGGTCGCCATTGCCATCGCCATGCCGCGGCTTCTGCCCGCCGATACCACCTCCTCGATTGGAGCCGCCGAGGCAGAGACAGCGGTTTCCGTAGCCAGCAGCCGCAATAGTGCACAGACGACTTCAAAGGCAGAGTAAAGTAGATGTTGATTTCCAGGTTCAAACGTATCGCGCTTGCCGGAACCATGCTGAGCGTCGTCAGCCTCGCCGGCGGCTGTGCGGGCATTGACCGGCTCTCCCAGGTCGGCGAGGAGCCCAAGCTTTCGTCGATCGACAACCCGACGACGCAACCCGGCTACAAGCCGGTGCAGATGCCGATGCCGAAACCGGAAGTGGTGTCCTACAATCCCAATTCGCTCTGGCGAAACGGCTCGCGCTCCTTCTTCAAGGATCAACGCGCCCACCAGATCGGCGACCTCTTGACCGTCACCGTCAACATCACCGACCAGGCGAACTTCGCCAACGAGACCCAGCGCAGCCGCAGCGCCACCGAAGATTCAGGTATCACCGCGTTTCTCGGGTCCAGCCTGCTCGGCCAAAAGGCGGCCTCCGTGCTGCCTGGACGCTTCCTCACCGCGGATTCCGCCATGGGAACCGACGGCAAGGGTTCGATCACGCGGCAGGAAACCTTGCAGACCAACGTCGCCGCGATCGTCACCCAGGTGCTGCCGAACGGCAATCTCGTGGTCGAGGGCAAACAGGAGATCCGCGTCAACTACGAAAAACGCGAACTGATCGTCGCCGGCATCGTGCGGCCGGAGGATATCCAGAGCGACAACACCATCGATTCCAGCAAGATCGCGCAGGCGCGCATCGCCTATGGCGGCCACGGCGAGATCAGCGACATCCAGCAACCGCGTTACGGCAGCCAGGTCATGGACGTGCTGCTGCCGTTCTAGCGGCCAACGAGCTCCCACATCGCACCGCGAACCTAGGCGCGGTGAGATGTTCAACGCGGCCTCCGTCAGCTCCCCTGACGGAGGCCGCACTTGTTTTCCGGACTTGAAAAGGAAGCAGGCCAAAGAAAAACGGATCGCGCAACAGGCGATCCGCTTTCTGATTTTTGGATGCTGCGAAAATCTACGCGACCGAAGGAATGTCCTGCGGCAGCACGTCTTCGGGGAACAGCCGGTCCCGCCCGCTCGCATCATATTGCAGCTCGCCGGCGTGTAGTCTTGCGTTGTTGGCTTCGCGTTTGATGGCGTCTTCCTCGCCATACATGAACGCCAGGAAAGCGTAACGCTTGCCTTTGGTCACGGGCGTCACCTGATGCAGCGCGCCGCAGGAAAACACCAGCGCGCCGCCTTCCGATGGCCGGTAAGCCTTGGTGCCGAACTCCGGGAATGCCAGGTCGCCGCCTTCGAAATCCTTGTTGAGGTTGATCGAGAGCGCGAAGCGCCGATGCTGGGCGCCGGCGTTGATGTTATCGCGATGCCGGTGGAAGTGGGCGGCAACCGCGCTGTCGTAGCAGGCGACGACATAGCGATCCATGCGCGTCACCTTGAACTGAAAATAGCGCTCGATCGGACCGACCAGCCGCCGCACGATGTGGTCGCGGATCAGTTCGCGCACTTCCGGTACGCCGACCGGGACGTCACTGCGCCGCTTCAGCCGCCAATCGGACAACGTGACGGTCTTGCCGTCGATGTCGAACTGAAACCCGGAGTCCACCGCGCCCTGCGTCTCGTAGAACTGGATCAGGAAGTCGCAGATTCCAAAGCTGAAGACGCGGGGCACCATCAACGCCGGTGCGAACATCGGGACACCAGCGGAATCGTCGACCCGGGGCAAGCCTTGCAGCACGTTACGAACCATATCCGCGTGCCCTTGCGGAATATCCCAGGCGATATCGGCAACCGCCCGCAGCATCGGATCGAGAATGATGGTGCGCGACATCTCGCCGGCGCCGAACAACCGGCTGACGGCGCCGTCGTGATCGGCCAGGAAAGACAAGGTGCCGCTGGAGATCGCGGCAAGGCCGTCGGTATCGCCCGCCTGCCCGGTAAACACACAACCGATGACGAGGTGATCCTCGCCGAACGCCGCGCTCAACCGCGCGAGCTCGGCCACTTCCGCCATCGCGCGCGGATCCGCGAGCGAGCCGACAAAGCTGAGGACAACCCAGCGGCCGGCGCCGGCATGCAGGTCAAACGATCCGCCGGTCACAACCGGCAGGCTGAACCACGGAACGGGATCGCCGAGAATGATGCGATGGCCGGCTGTCTTGATGTCGCTCATGGCTAGTGCCCCGCTTAAAGATCGACCCGCTTCGGCGATAGTTCAGGCGCCTTAACGAAACCTTCCATCGCCTCGTCGAGATGTTGCGCAGTATTGCGCATGTCGGGTCCAAAATTACTCCGAAACAAAATTGTCTGTTCCGAATCCGCCGGCGCGCGCGGCTCTTCGCCGGCTGCAAGCTTTGCGAAAAGCCAAAGTCCGGACTCGGCTTCGGTAAAGCCGTTGTCCCGGTAGACGTTGCGCGCGGCGATATTACGCGATGTCGGGATGATTCGCCCGCAAAGCGGCACCGGAGCACCCTTCATCTCGGTCCAGGATATGACGCAGAAAGCGATGCTCGATGCCCATCCCGAGTGCCCGGCAACTGATGGCTAGCCCTGCGATTTCCCCTTCGACAATGACGGCCGCCCCGACCAGGCCGTAGTCGCCGAGCCGATCCGATACCTCGACCGCAAACAGGTGGGCATCCGGATTTGCCGCCAGCGCCGCCAGTTCGGCGGAAGAGAATTTTCGGCCCGTGGTGTTGAACTGGGTGGTGCGCTGAAACAGCTCTTCGAGGCGTTGCAGTTTCGGCGACGACGCGACAAGACGCTCGATGACGCAGCTGATCTGCAACTGCTCGATGTACTGCGCCTCTCCCATCGTCTCGCTGCGCAGCTGCTGCCGGATGATCTGCGCCTTGACGAGTTCGCTGCGGGACGCCGCCTCCGCGGTCACGACCGGAATCTGCAAGCGCGGGTCGTTGAGCAGGCGCCGGCGCAAGGTGAAGAGGTCTTCGCCCCAGACCTCGACCTCCGGCAACCGCTGGCGAACACGGTCGCGCTCGACTGCATTGTCGTCGATGAACAGGAATGCATCGAGCGCAAAACCCAGCTCGTCCGCAATCGATCTGATGTTGCCGACCTTGTCGTCCCAGTTGACGCGCCAGGTGACGAAATCATCCGGCGTCAGCAGCCGATGTTTCGGATAGTGATCGGGATATTTCCAGAGTTCGCGGACGGTCGCTTCGTCGTTCTTGCTGACGCAGGCGAGCACGACGCCGCGCTTCTTCAGCGATTTCAGCGCTTCGTGCAGGCCAAAATAAAGTCCGATAAAGGAAAATGCGCCGGAAATTTCAGGCGTCCAGGCAAACGGGCTGCCGGTCTCCGCCAACACGCCCGGCCACAGCGTGCCGTCGAGATCGACGATCACGCATTTCTTGCGGCCGACCCCGGTCACGGTGACCAGCGCATCGATATGCTTTTCCGCAATCACCGCCTCGCGACCGTAGGCGTCGCCGCCGAGCGCGTGCGCCAGCGGAGCGGTGTCCGGGAACAGGCCATGGACGGCGGCCTTTTCGCTCTCCGGCCGTTGCAGCATCCAGCCGGGCGAGCCGAAATGGGTGAACCCGACCTGGCCATCGTCGAGCAGCCGTTCGGCCCCGGCTGCGCCAAGCGCGGCCGCAATATCGATCACGTAGACGTCGGGAAATGCGACCGCGAGATCGGCGAGCGCCACATTGGTCAGGCGGAAGCGCGTGCGATGTCCCTTGACGCCGCGCTCCGCCAACCCGAGCGGCTGAACGGTGGGTTCAGGCAGATTGTCGATCAGGATCGGCGCCGACGTCATCTCGCGCAATCCGGTCAGAAGCTGGGTCGCATGCCCAATGTAGGCAGCGTGCGGGTTGAAGCCGTTGTCGAGGTCTTCCACGACAAGGTGCCGCGTCCGCAATGCGCCGACGAAGATCACGTCGTGTTTGTGCTCGGCCGCAAAACGGATGTCGTCGGAAAACGTCGCGGCCACGTGCAGGTCGATGCCGCGACGCGCCGCTTCGCGGCGCAGGAAATCGGCCTCCATCTGGATATCGCAGTCGCCGAACAGCACGGCATCGACGCGCCGGCGCGTCCCGCCGAAATCCTCAACGCCGTAGGAGGCGCCGACCGCCCAATAAGCAGAACCGCCTTCCTTCAATTTGCGCCGGTAATTTTCCAGCATCTCGGCAGGATCGCGTCCGTGCTTGGCGGAGAGTTCCGCACCGATCGAAGCCAGTTCGTCTTCCGGCGTCATCTCGGTCAGGATCTGGCGCGACTTCAGCTCCATGACGGTGCGTTCAATCGCTTCGCGCAAACCTTCTTGGGTGTCGCCAGGCTTTGCCAGCAGCGCCACCAGGGCCTCGCAGTCTTCAGGCACACGGCGGGCTTCCGAAAAATAGTCCAGAAGGACCGATATCTCGCTATCGGCCGGAAGCCGCATATGGCTGATGGCGTGCACGACCAGCGTGCGGCCGGGACCGACAGGCAACAGATGAACGAAGCGGGAGCGGCGGAGAATCATTCTTGCCTAGTCTAGCAGGATGGATGCAGATGTGAATCCGGTAGCGACCGCCGCCCTGACGCCGCCGAAGGCTGAAATATGAAGGCTGAAATATGATGAAACAGGAAGGCGGCCAGCCGGCCTCCCCGGCCGGGCCCGGCAACGAGTCGGGCAGCCATCTCTCGACCCGGGGACTCCTGATCGTCTTTGCGACGCTCACGGTCGCGCTCGTGCTTGGCTATCTGCTGCTGAGCAAACTCATCGATATGTCGCAGGAAGAAGATTGCGCGCTTGCGCACCGCTATAATTGCGGGGCCGTCGAAGTGCCGCGCTAGAACTTACGGCTTATTGGCTTCGTTGCGTTCGGTGCGTTTGCGGCCCTTGTCGCTGGAGGTGGTGAGACGCGAAAGCGTCGCCTCCTGCCGCATCCACTGCATTCTCGGCCGTGCCGGATAGCCGCCCCAGGTTTCACCGGCGGGAATGTTGCCCATGACGCCCGAGCGCGCCGCCACGCGCGCGGCTTTTCCGATCGTGACATGCGGCGCCAGCCCGACCGAGCCGCCGAGCTGGGCAAAGTCTTCCAGCGTCACGCTGCCGCTTAAGCCGCATTGCGCCACGATCACGCAGTGCCTGCCGATCTGGCAGTTGTGCCCGATCTGACAGAGATTATCGATCTTGCTCGCCTCGCCGATCACGGTGTCCCTGATGCCGCCGCGGTCGATCGTGGTGCCGGCGCCGATCTCGACGTCGTTCTGGATAATGACCCGGCCGGTCTGCGGGATCTTTTGCTGGGCGGCATCCTCGGTGTAGCCGAAGCCATCCTGGCCGATGCGGCAACCCGGATGGATCGCGACGCGATCTCCGATCAGCGTATGCACGATCGAGCACCCGGCGCCGATGCTACAGTCGCGGCCGATCGTGACGTCGGGGCCGATCACGACGTTCGAGGCGATGATGCTTCCCGCGCCGATTTCGGCGCGCGGCCCGATGACGGCGCCGGGATCGACGGTGACATCGTTTTCGAGCCGGGCGGTGGGATGGATGGTCGCGCCTTCAAAAATGCCGTCGGTCTCAAACAGCGAGGCCGGCCGCAAGGATTGCGGATAAAGCTTCCGGTGCACGGCGACGAAGGCGCGATAAGGCGCCTCTGTGCGCAGGACGATGAGGCCTTCCGGCGCGTGGCCGGTAAAGCGCTTCGGCATCAGGCAGGCGCCGGCACGCGTATTGATCAGGGCATCGGTAAATTTGTTGGCGTCGATAAAGGCCAGATCTGACGGGCCGGCCAGATCGGCCGGCGCCACGCCGGTAATCAAATGCGACATCGACGCGTTTGCACTCGCTTCGGCACCCGTCAGCGCAACGATTTCGCCGATCGTCAGGCCCGACGGGCGATCAAAGAAGCGGCGATTTCCCATTTACCAATCCATGCTGGCGAGACTGGCGTCCCGATGCCGACGTTCGTATTATCGAACTGTCACACTGGCAAGCAAACCGTCACGCTAGCAAGCGCGCGAGTCATCACGAGTTCTACCAATATGTGAGCGAGCGGCGGCAACGGGCCACGTTGACAGCTATCTGTATTCAGCAGATGCTATTAGAAACTCAAGACAAATTTTCACATTGTCGAAAAGCTGAAACGTTGAAGTTCAGCAGATAACCGGGAGCGAATTAATGACTTTTCGTCGCCATTCAAATGCCTGTCTCACCGCGGTCGCGATCGCCGCACTGGTGACGGCATGGTGCGGCCCAGCCGACGCCCAACAAAAGAAAGCGCTGCCAGTCAAAGCCGACGCCATCGGCGGCCAGGTGACCGGCCCCAATGGTCCGGAAGCCGGCGTCTGGGTCATCGCGGAGACCGACGACCTTCCGACCAAATACGCCAAGATCGTCGTCACCAACGACAACGGTCAATTTGTGATCCCGCAGCTTCCGTCCGCGAAATACAAGATCTGGGTACGCGGCTATGGCCTTGTCGATTCCGAAAAGCAGGATGCCGCGCCCGGCAAAAACATCGACCTGAAAGCAAAGGTGGCGCCGAACGCGGCTGCCGCGGCTGAGTACTATCCCGGCATGTACTGGTACTCAATGCTCAAGATTCCAGACACAAGCGAGTTTCCGAATAAAGACAAGAGTGCGAATGGCGTCGGACCTGGCATGACCTCGCAAGCGGTCTGGATCGACAGCATCAAGAACTCCTGTCAGTCCTGCCACGCACTCGGCAGCCAGAACATCCGCTCGCCGCACGTGAAAGAACTCGGCCAGTTCAAGTCCTCCGAAGAGATGTGGGAGCGCCGCGTACAGTCGGGCCAGGCCATGACGAACATGGCGCTCACGCTCGGCCGCATGGGCCCGCCGCGCGCTTACAAGATGTTTGCCGACTGGACCGACCGGATCGCGGCGGGCGAATTGCCCTTCGACAAGCCGGAGCGCCCGACGGGTGTCGAGCGCAACATCGTCATCACGTCATGGGCCTGGGGCAAAAAGGGCGAATATCTCCACGACGAGGTTTCGACCGACAAGCGCAATCCGACGGTGAACGCCTACGGCAAGATTTACGGCTCGCCGGAGGAAAGCTCGGACGACGTACCGGTGCTCGATCCCGTCAAGAACGTCGTGTCCTACATCAAGGAACCTTTCCGGGATGCGGATACGCCGAGCGCTGCGGACGATCCGCTGGGGCCGTCGGTGTTCTGGGGCGACGAGGCGATCTGGGACGGTCACACCTCGATCCACAATCCGATGATGGACGAAAAGGGCCGGCTCTGGCTCACGGCACGCATTCGCAAGGCGCCGAATCCCGAGAGCTGCAAGGCAGGATCTGACCTTCCTTCAGCGCAGGTTGCGCCGCTCAAAGAGTCGCCCCGCCAGACGTCTTTCTACGATCCGAAGACGGAAAAGTGGACGATGATCGATACGTGTTTCGGCACGCATCACCTTCTATTCTCGCCTAGCGACAGTAAGCTCTGGTTCAGCCAGGGACAGCCCTATAGCGGCGTGGTTGGCTGGCTCGATGTCAAGAAGTTCGAGGAAACTGGCGACGCGATGAAGTCGCAGGGCTGGACCCCGATCGTGGCGAACGTGTCGGGCACCGGCAAGCGCGAGCCTTTCGTCGCCGCCGACAAGCCGATCGAACCCGGCAAGGACAAGGCGGTGAAAGCGGCGTTCTACGGCATCATGCCGAGCGTCAAGGGCGACGTGATCTGGGGCCAGACCATGGGTCCGGGCTTCTCACGCATCGACCAGCCAGCATACCTGGTGCGGCTGATCCCCGGCAGCGATCCGACCCATACGGCCGTCTCGGAAATCTTCCAGTCACCTCCCGGCACCTATGGCTCGCGCGGCGTGGACCTGGATTCGAAGGGCGTCGCCTGGACCGTGCTGTCCAGCGGACAAATGGCCAGCTTCGACCGCTCCAAGTGCAAGGAAAAGCTCGAAGGGCCGAATGCAGCAACCGGCGCGCAGTGCTACGAGGGCTGGACGCTGTACCGGATGCCCGGACCGCAGTTCAAGGACGTCAAAGATCCCCAAGGCAGCGCCAACCACGCCTACTATATGTGGGTTGACGTCCATAACACGCTCGGTCTCGGCAACGACGTGCCGATTGCAACCGCCAACGGCAGTGAGTCGCTGCTGGCTCTGGTGAACGGCAAGTTCGTCAATATCCGCATGCCCTA
This sequence comes from uncultured Alphaproteobacteria bacterium, assembly GCA_963770515.1. Classification (GTDB taxonomy): domain Bacteria; phylum Pseudomonadota; class Alphaproteobacteria; order Rhizobiales; family Xanthobacteraceae; genus Bradyrhizobium. The sequence continues at coordinate 1,113,447 of CAVYPW010000006.1, read as the reverse complement.
TCCGCTCGGCTTCTTCGCCAAGAACACCGACGGCCGGATCGACGATCCGAAGGCCGGCTGGAAAGGCCGCGGCGTGTGGACGACCACCGGCACCCGCGCTTACTTCCACAGCGAAAACGGCAAGGACGAGAAGCCGCGCGTCTATCACGTTCAGCTGCGCCCGGACCCGCTCGCCGACTAAGACTTCTCGCGGGTAATCCGCGGGCGAATTTCAACGCGACATTCATTGCCTCGCCGCATTAGAAGATGCAGCGAGGCAATTGCGTTTAAAGAGGTTCGGAGCGGTTTTGGAATCCGAAAGCCGCCGGGCTTCAGCCTTTAATAATGTGTCGGGGCTGGGCGCGGTCGAACTCAAGCTGAATTCCGGCGAGACCCGCCGTATCGCCACCGACGATTCGCAAGGGTTAGCGGCCGCGCTCAGATCGGCGGCGCATAGCGGCGGCTAACTGAAGCCGCCTACTCGTCGCGATAGACCTTCTCGCGCTTCTCGTGGCGTTCCTGCGCTTCCACTGACAAGGTTGCGATCGGACGGGCTTCCAGCCGCTTCAACGAGATCGGCTCGCCGGTCTCCTCGCAATAGCCGTAAGTGTTGTCCTCGATACGCTGCAACGCCGCATCGATCTTCGAGATCAGCTTGCGCTGCCGGTCGCGGGCGCGCAGTTCGATCGCGCGATCGGTTTCCGATGAAGCGCGGTCGGCAATATCAGGATGATTGACGTTCTCCTCCTGGAGCGTCTGCAACGTGATCTTCGATTCCCGCAGGATCTCGTCCTTCCAGGCCAGGAGCTTGGCGCGGAAATAGTCGCGCTGGCGCTCATTCATGAAAGGCTCTTTTTCGGTCGGTCGATAGTTCTTCAACTTTTCCAAGGCCAGCCCATCTTTCACCTGAGGCACCGCGCCTTTGCGGCACCGCGCGAGGAGGAAGTCCCCTCGCGCGGCGCCTTATATAGCGCGGCCTTGCGACAGACAATATTGCCGTGGCCCGGCTGCCCCCTGGGCCAAGCCCCTGCACAGGCAAATTGATAGGGCGGGACCTCGGGATTGGCCAGTCTGGTTAATAGCCGACGGTAAAGCGTGCCCGGATATGGGCCGGGCGCTCGATCTCGTCGGCCATGGCGACCGCAAAGTCCTCGAACGAGATCCAGCTCTTTCCGGCCGAATCGACCAGAAGCTGGTCCGTTCCCAGGCGGAACTTGCCGGTCCGGTTCCCCGCCTCGAACAGCGCCGACGGCGACAGGAAGGTCCAGTTCAGCTCCGGCTCCTGCCGCAACCGCTCCAGGAAGGCCGCCCCCTTCTCGGCCTCCGCCTTGTACTGCGGCGGGAAATTCGGCGCCGTCACCAGCGGCACCCCGGGCGCGACCTCGAGCGAGCCGGCGCCGCCCACCACGAGGTAGCGGGACACGCCCGAATCCCTGGCCGCGCCGATCAGGGCTTCAGCGTCGCTATCCCGGAAATGAATCGAACTCACCGCGGCATCGTGTCCGGCCCATAATTTGGCGAGTGCCGCACGGTCATTGGCGTCGCCCGAGACCGCCCTGACATTGGCGAGCTTGGCGATCTTGTCCGGGTTTCGGGCAATCCCCGTGACGCTATGGCCGCGGCGGGCGAGTTCGGCGGTAATGCAGGACCCGGCGCGCCCCGAGGCGCCGGCGATGGCGATCTTCATGCTTGTCTCCATGTCTTAAAGTTCCGGATGAATTGGACTAGTATCCAATGGTGACTAGATAGCTGTTGGGATGCTGGTGTTAAGAACGCACCCGGAGATCACCTGGTCACGCCGGAGTAACCCCGCGAAAGCGGGCCTTGCGGAGTTCAAGCGCGATGAAAGCAAATCCCTATTCGGCCGACTGCCCGACCCGCCAGATTCTGGACCGGGTCGGCGACAAATGGGCGGTGTTGATCCTTTTGCTGCTGCGCTTTGAGGCCTTGCGCTTCAATCAGTTGCGCCGCGGCATTGAAGGTATTTCGCAAAAGATGCTGTCGCAGGTGCTCAAAAGCCTGGAGCGCGACGGCCTGGTCAAGCGCCGCGCGATCGCAACGGTGCCGGTGACGGTGGAGTATTCGATCACGCCGCTCGGCAAGACGCTTGCTGCGGCCGTCGATCCCTTGCGCGATTGGGCCGAGACCAACCTGAAGGACGTGCTGGCCGCGCAGCGCCGCTACGACGCGCAGCAGCACGCCAAGGCCGCGTAAAGAAAGGCGGCGTGACGGCCCTCTCCTTCGTCATACCCAAGAAGGCGGATCTGGATCGGACTACTAGTGTGGCGGTTCAGAAGTCCGCATCATTTGTGCCGCGAACCTAGTCATGCGGACTTCTGAACCAAAGCCACACTAGATCAATAGGTTTGCTAGTGTCCTTTCGATTCCGAAGTTCGAAAAGTGGCTCCGTAAAATGCTACGAACTTCGGAATCGGGACACTAGTGCTGCCCGGCTTTGGCGAGTTCGACCTCGACGCGCAGCTCGATCTCGGAAAGCACAGCATCCAAACCCGGGTCGCCCGAAGACGACTTCAGGTTGACCGAAGCTTCCCGCAGCCGGCTCACCGTCGAGGCATCGAAATTACCCGACAACAAAGCGATCTTGAGATCGTCGAGTACGTCGAGCGCGCGTCTGCCGCGCTGGACCGAACGTTTGCGCCGCTCGGTCGGATCTTCTTCGATCCCCTGCATCGCGAGCAGCGCATCGATGCCGGTGGCGGCCTTGGGCGCCAGCGTCGCACGTGCCTCGCTTGCGGAGGCCGCATCGTCCGGCAGCGAAAAGCCGTTCGAGCTGGTTCGCCGCACGTTGCTGGTCTGGGACCCCAGTGTGGTGCCGTTCGGTCCTGTGATGCGCATAATGGATCCCTGCCGATATGACGCGCAGCATCGCCTGCGATGGTTAACGCGACGTAAATCACCCGGCAAAATCTGCCGCAGGCGGCAGTTTCGCCTTCGCCACGCGTCCAATTTGCTTGGCCTCTCCAAAGTTTATCAAATCAAACCAATGCCTTATCCGGCGCGCACAGCATGGCACGGCGCTCGCATAGTGAGTAGCGGATCGCCCCTCATGGGAGTGATGGGCGGTCCCTTTCAGTTCGATACCTCAGCGGGGAGCAGAGGATGCCAGGCGTTGATTGGGGAAAATGGTTGCGGCTGGGAGCGTGCGCGCTTTCGGCGCTCCAGTTATACGCGGCTCCGGCGGGCGCGACGTCGCGGATCAAGGATCTCGCCAACATCGAGGGCGTGCGGCAGAACCAGCTGGTTGGTTATGGCCTCGTCGTCGGCCTGAACGGCACCGGCGATACGCTCAACAACATCCCCTTCACCAAGCAATCGCTGCAAGCGATGCTGGAACGCATGGGCGTCAACATCCGCGGCGCCACCATCCGCACCGGCAACGTCGCCGCCGTCATGGTGACCGGCAACCTGCCGCCGTTCGGAACCCAGGGAACCCGCATGGACGTGACGGTTTCCGCGCTCGGCGATTCCAAGAATCTGCAAGGCGGCACCCTCCTCGTCACTCCCCTGCTCGGCGCCGACGGCAACGTCTATGCGGTGGCGCAGGGCTCGGTCACCATCAACGGTTTCCAGGCCGAAGGCGCCGCCGCTAGCATCACCCGCGGCGTACCGACCGTCGGCCGGATCGCCAACGGCGCCATTATCGAACGCGAGATCGAATTCGCGCTCAATCGCCTGCCCAATGTACGGCTCGCGCTGCGCAACGCCGATTTCACCACCGCCAAGCGCATCGCGGCCGCGGTCAATGATTTTCTCGGCGCCAAGTCTGCCGAACCGATCGACCCCTCGACCGTCCAGCTGACGATCCCGCCGGAATTCAAGGGCAATGTCGTTGCCTTCCTGACCGAGATCGAACAGTTGCAGGTCGAACCCGATCTCGCCGCCAAGATCATCATCGACGAGCGTTCCGGCATTATCGTGATGGGCCGCGACGTCCGCGTCGCCACCGTCGCGGTGGCGCAGGGCAACCTCACCGTCTCGATTTCGGAAAGCCCGCAAGTCAGCCAGCCCAATCCGCTCTCCCGTGGACGAACCGTGGTGACGCCGCGCTCCAGCGTCCGCGTAACCGAAGACGGCAAGAAACTCGCCCTGGTGAAGGACGGCGTTTCTTTGCAGCAGCTTGTCGACGGTCTCAATGGCCTGGGCATCGGCCCGCGCGACCTGATCGGCATCCTGCAGGCGATCAAGGCCGCCGGCGCGATCGAAGCCGACATCGAGGTGATGTGATGCAGGCGACAGCGCTCCACAACAACCTCGGCACCACCGGCAAGACGCCGATGCCCACCTATAACGGCCGCCCCGACTACGACTTCGCGGCCGCGCTCAACAAGGTGTCGCCGCAAGTCAAAGCCAAGGCCCAGACCCAGGCGCAGAACTTCGAGGGAATGTTCATCAACTCGATGTTCTCGGAGATGACCAACGGCCTCAAGGGCGAAGGCCCGTTCGGCAACACCACCGGCACCGGCATCTGGCGCTCGATGCAGATCGAACAATATTCGAAATCTTTCGCGCAGGCAGGCGGCGTCGGCATCGCCAAAAATGTGTATCGCACGCTGATCATGCACCAAGCCAAAACCGCCGGCCAGCCCCAAGGAAATACTCAAGGAAATACTCAAGCAAATACTCAAGCAAACACCCAAGGAAAACAGGCATGAATCCGCCTCCTCCACGACAGCCGGCGCCGGCGACCCCGATGATTGCAACGCCCGCTGAGGCCCGCAAGCTCGCCGAGGATCTGATGAATGCCATGAGCGCCCTGCTCGGCGTCATCGAACGCGAAACCGAGCTTGTGCGCGCCGGCAAAATCCGCGAGGCGATGGCATTCGAATCGAAGAAGGCGGAGCTGTCGCGCCATTATGTCGGCGTGGTCACGCGCCTGAAGGCCAATCACCTTTATCTGGCCAAGACCTCGCCGGATCTGCTGGCCACACTGCGCCGGCACCACGACACGTTCCGCGCCATGTTGCAGGTCAATCTCACCGTGCTTGCAACCGCGCATGCGGTTTCCGAAAGCATCGTGCGTGGCGTCAACGCCGAGGCTCAGCGCCGCAACATTCCGACCACCTACGGCGCGACCGGCCGGCGCGTCAATCCGGGCGCACAGCACCTCAAGCCGCTGGCGGTCAGCCGCTCGCTGTAATCGCTCTAGCGCTGCCTATCTGAACGCTACCGAGCCGATCGCACTTTCCCCGAAATCATCGCAGTCAGCTCTGTCCGCACGCGGTCGGTCGCATCGAGGTCCAGGATAGACGTCAAGGCACGTAATGATAACGAGCGATTATGATCATTGTCGTGGTTCGGATTGCCTGACCAGACAAGGCCAACCCGCAATCTGTCGTGAGAACCAAGGCGCGCTCCCCAGGTTTCCAAAAGGGCCGCAGCAGAAGCGGGTAGACAGGAAGCGGACGGAATTGTTTCCAAGGTCGTCCCGAAGGCGAGCGGCAGGCTGGAAATCGGGCAATACATGTCAAACGCCGGCAGCGTCGCGGCCGACATCGTGGCGGCCGACAGCGGAAGACACTGGGAGACACCCGTGACTCTCGACAACAACGGGCACAAAACATTTTGCACGACCAAAATGACGCGCGCTCCCCGTGCGGCCAGCATGGGTATGTAACGCGAAAACTGAATAGCATCGCCAAGGCCTTCGTCCACAGGGACGAGAATAGTCTTGCCCTCGATCGGCTCTTTGCCGAGCCACCGCGGTTGGGGATATTTAAAGTGGGCCAGTGGCAAATCCGGAAAATTCCCGCGCACTTCACGCCCGGCCCAACCAGCCTCGAAATTCCCCGTCAACAGATCGAGAAGCGATCTCGCCCAATTGGCCTTCACATTGTCCGGGTGAAGCGCCTTCAGTGCATCATACGTGATGAAAGCTTCGTTGAACCGGCGCAGATGCGTGAGTGAAGACGCCTTGCCGATGAATGCTTCCGGACAGTCGGGGCTCAATCTGAGAGCCTGATCGAACCAAGTCACCGCCTCGTCGTCGCGACCCGATCTTTGCAGAAAGGCGCCGACATCGTTGCAAATCGCGGCGTCTTGGGGATCGAGCACATGCGCCCGCTTGATGTCGTCCAAAGCTTCTTCGAGTTTTTCAAGGCCGTACAGCGTCAGCGCGCGCTTACGCAAAGTCAGTCCATGGTTCGGCTGCAACTGCTTGCATAGGTTGAAAGCAGAAAGGGCTTCGTCCAATCGTTGCTGATGGAACAGCATGGACCCAACGTTGAAAGCGGCGTCCCAATCACGAGGATTGAGTACCAACGCATGCTGAAAGTTGAGTGCGGCTTGATCCGGGCGATTCAGGCTTACGAGAACGTGGCCGAGGAGCTTCCACAACTCGACCGCATCTGGTTTAAGCTGCACCGCCCTATCGAATGCCTTGAGAGCCTCTTCGAACCGGCCCTGATTTCGCAGGACCATGCCGAGAGCCACAAGGTACTGTAGTTTGACCTCCTGGCGAATGGCGCGCGCGAACCATTCAATGGCGAGATCGTGCTGCGCGGCATGAACAGACAGCAAACCCATCAGATAAAGCGCATCCGCATAGTTGGGCTCCGCCACAAGCGCCCGCTGGCAACAAAGTTGAGCCTCGAGATGTTCGCCCGCTCGCAGGTGTCGGAGACCCGCTTCATACAGCTCCGCGGGCGTGCTTACGACGGGAACGTTCGAAGCTCTTCGGGATTCTCGGGCGGCTACCCGGCGATCACGACGGTTCATTGGCTCATCCCGACTGGTTTGTGGTTGAATTGGTAAATGATTCCACGATCCCCAGAAAGCTCTACTACGGACGACGCCCACGGCACCTGAGCCTGGCCCGCCTTCCCCGCCCGCCGCATATCGAACGAATAAGCCCATTTTTCGTAAAATTCTTACGATGAGATCAGCGCCGTACTCATCATATTCCCTAACAATGCGTTGAGACGTCTAGTTCATATTGCCGATGACGAGGGGTTGGGATTTGAACTCGAGGAGAGCCAGGAGGCTGCCATGAGTACGGATTTCAGCATCAGGCCGGTGGGGACCCCGGTCGCAGTTTCACTTCCGCCCGCCGCCAGCAACGCGGCGATTGGCGGCGTTCCCACGCAATTGCCTGCCAACCAAAGCGTCACGGCAACGGACGCGAGCACGGCAAGTAGCAATGATTCACCAAACCAGGATTCGAGCGATCTTTCGCGTCAGGCGTTTTTCGACACCGCAGCCGCGTCGGTCGTTTTCCAGTCCGTCGATGCCTTGACTGGCGAGGTAGTTCAGCAATTTCCGGATGAAGCGACGTTAGCCCGTCGCGCGGCCTATTTTCATTCGCTGGATCTGAGCAAGGACGGCTCCACGCGTCCGCTCACCACCGACCTGACGGCGTAAAGACCGACGCGAAGAGTTGGTGAAGACTCTTTATACCCTGCCTGCAAGGCCGGCCGCGATCTGACAGTTGATGTCGATCAGCGGCTTCAGCTTGGAGGGATCCGGCGCCAGCTGCATGTCAACCGTCTGGTGCATGACGAAGATGCTGATGTTGGCGATGTTCTGACGAACTTCGATCGAATTCGGATTGTCGTCTGCCTCAACCGCGCTCATGAAGATCGTCCACAGGCGGCGATTGAACAGCAACGCCTTGTGCATCTTGGCGTCCGGCCCGGCCCAGTTCGATTGCACGTCCCGCAATTGCTTGGCAGCCCTCAACAGCGCCTGCGCCTCTATTTCCCTCGGATTGCCGGTAACCTGCGACGTGCGTGCATAGGCCTGGGCTGCATGAGACATTCATCACTCCGAACTGGATTACGCAGCACGCGGGACGCCGTAACTGCCCAAGTTTTATAAGTTCTTGCCTTTAAAATATGGTTAGCACTGGTCGTAGAATGCTTCCGCAAAATTACGGAATAGGCAATTGCCTAAGCGGGTAGCAAATGTAAAATCCATTCCACTAGTCGATCGGCAGAGGCGCGCGATCAACGAAAAGCGGCGGGGTTTCCCCCGCCGTTTTTCGTTCTGTCGTTTGCGCTGCGATCAGCGGAGCAGCTGGAGCACGCTCTGCTGCGACTGGTTGGCGAGCGCCAGCGCCGAGACCGCGATCGACTGGCGGGTCGACAGCGCCTGGCTGTTGGCCGCTTCCTCGTTCGGATCGGCCAGCGTCAGGTTCGACGCACCGGTCTGCAGCACGTTGATCAGGTTCTTGTTGAAGTCCTGACGGATCTGCACCACCGACAGGTTCGAACCCAGGTTCGAGGCCTCGGAGCGAAGCATGTTGGAGGCGCCCTGCAGCGACGTCAACACCTTGTTGGTGGCGGCATTGTCGATGAAGTCGGTAGCCGACCGTCAGGTTCGAGAGACCGAGGCCCGCCGCATTGAAGTTCGAGCCGGTGATGCTCAGCGTGGAGGTGCCGGTCTCGTTGAACACCAGCTTCAGCGTATCGCCGTTCAACAGGTTGATGCCGTTGAACGAGGAGTCCTGCGAGGTCGTGGTGATCTGCGACAGGATGTTGTTGTACTGCGAGATCAGGCCGGCGCGGGTAGCCTGCGCCGCGGGGTCCGCAACCGGAGCCGCAGCGGTGCGGCCAGCGAAGATGTTCGTGCTGCCCGTGAGCGCGCCGATCGTCGCGGAGGCATTGTCGTTGTCAGTGATAATGGTCAGGTTACCGTTGGCATCCAGCGTTGCCTGCAGGTTGTTCGCCGCCAGCGCCGTGTTCAGATCGTTCAAATTGCTGATCTGACCCGCGCCGTTGCCGAATACAATGTGGGTCGCCGTGCCGTTACCGACCGCGGCGATGTCCAGAACCGTGTTAGTCTGAAGGCTGGAGCCCGAAGCAGGCGTGCGTGCCAGGCTCGTGGTCGCGCTGCCGTTGCCGATGCCGAGCGAGGCCAGCAGGCTCGTATTGCTCGAGCTGATGGTCAGGTCGGAGGCCGTACCGGTCGAGATCGCGAGTTGGCCGGCGGTGACCGTAGCGGGAGTGTCGCCGGTCGTGGTGGTCAGCGCAGCAGCACCGGCGGTGATCGAAGCTGTCTGGACACCGGTGGCGAGATCGACCGCGGTCAAGAGGTCGCTGATGTTGGCTGCACCGCCGTTGAGATAGATGGTGCTGTCGCCATTGCCGTCGGTGGTGACGTTGGTGTGGCCGGTCACGACACCGGAATCCGGCGCAACCGTCGTCGTGGTCGGAGGTGCACCCGTGGCGAAGGTGATGAGGTGACCGTCAACCGTCAGCGTGTCGCCGGCGTTAATCGTCGCGCTGATGGCGTTGGCGTTGGTCGCGAACGTCAGCGAGGTCGTGCCCGTGATCGCGGTTGCGGTCGTCGCGGTGGTATCGGCGGTCAGACCGGTCAGGGTCGAGGCCGAGAACGTGGAACCGCCAAGCAGGTTGGCCGCGGTCGCGCCCGAACCCAGCGCCACCGTGAAGCTCGACTTCGTGGAATAACCGACCGTGGTCTGCAGCGCCTGGGTCGCGACCGACTGGGCGCTCTGGACCAGGCTTTCCAGCGAGGTGATGCCGGTGTTGGCGGCCTGAAGCACCTGCACGCCGTTACCGATGCTGTCGAGCAGACTGCTGATATCCGAGGCGCGGTTGTTGAGGCCCTGCGCCGTGAAGAAGTTGGTCGGATTGTCGAGCGCCGTGTTGACCTTGTTGCCAGTGGCGAGGTCATTCTGGGTCGTCGCGAGCAGTGCTGCCGTCGACTGCAACGAAAGAAGATTTTGGCGGACTGATGCCGAAAGAACGATACCGGACATTTGTTGACCTTCCTATGCAGTGCGGCCGATTCGGTTCGCGGCCGGAAGCACCTTTCATCCAAAACATAGGGGCAGGGATTTAAATTATGATTAACGGCGCCTTAAGCGAGCTGGTTAACGAATGGTTACCGGTCTGAATTCGTCATATCGGCCTGTTTTCGCGCGTCTTTTCGCTTTCGCCTCCTTCCTGAAATCCCATTTGGCCAAACAAAAACGGCGGGGTTTCCCCCGCCGTTTCGTATTCTGTCGTTTGATCTTCGATCAGCGGAGCAGCTGAAGCACGCTCTGCTGCGACTGGTTGGCGAGCGCCAGCGCCGAGACCGCGATCGACTGGCGGGTCGACAGCGCCTGGCTGTTGGCCGCTTCCTCGTTCGGATCGGCCAGCGTCAGGTTCGACGCACCGGTCTGCAACACGTTGATCAGGTTCTTGTTGAAGTCCTGGCGGATCTGCACCACCGACAGGTTCGAACCGAGGTTCGAGGCTTCCGCGCGGAGCGAGCTGGAGGCGTTCTGCAGCGACGTCAACACCTTATTGGTGGAGGCGTTGTCGATGAAGTCGGTACCAGCCGTCAGGTTGGCAAGGCCGAGGCCAGCCGCGTTGAACGTCGTACCGGTGATGTTCAGCGTGGAGGTGCCGGTCTCGTTGAACACCAGCTTCAGCGAGTCGCCGTTCAACAGGTTGACGCCGTTGAACGAGGAGTCCTGCGCAGTGGTCGTGATCTGCGACAGGATGTTGTTGTACTGCGTCACCAGGCCGGCGCGGGTGGCCTGTGCCGCGGGGTCCGCGACCGGAGCCGAAGCGGTGCGGCCAGCGAAGATGTGCGTGCTGCCCGTGAGCGAACCGATCGTCTGCGAGGCGTTGTCGTTGTCGGTCTGAATGGTCAGGTTGCCATTGGCATCCAGCGTGGCCTGCAGGTTGTTCGCCGCCAGCGCCGTGTTCAGATCGTTCAGATTGCTGACCTGGTTGGCGGCGGTGCCGAACGTGATGTTGGTGGCCGTGCCGTCGCCGACCGCGGCGATGTCCAGAACCGTGCCAGTCGCAAGGCTGGAGCCCGAAGCAGCCGTACGTGCGAGACTCGTGGTCGCGCTGCCGTTACCGATGCCGAGCGAGGCCAGCAGGCTCGTATTGCTCGAGCTGATGGTCAGGTCGGAGGTCAGACCGGTCGAGATCACGAGCTGGCCGGCGGTGACCGTCGCGGCGGTATCGCCGGTCGTGGTGGTCAGTGCAGCAGCACCGGCGGTGATCGAAGCTGTCTGGACACCGGTGGCAAGATCGACCGCGGTCAAGAGGTCGCTGATGCTGGCTGCACCGCTGTTGAGGTAGATGGTGCTGTCGCCATTGCCGTCGGTAGTGACGTTGGTGTGGCCGGTCACGACACCGGAATCCGGGGTGACTGTCGTCGTGGTCGGAGGTGCACCCGTGGCGAAGGTGATGAGGTGACCGTCAACCGTCAGCGTGTCGCCGGCGTTAATCGTCGCGCTGATGGCGTTGGCGTTGGTCGCGAACGTCAGCGAGGTCGTGCCCGTGATCGCGGTTGCGGTCGTCGCGGTGGTATCGGCGGTCAGACCGGTCAGGGTCGAGGCCGAGAACGTGGAACCGCCGAACAGGTTGGCTGCGGTCGCGCCCGAACCCAGCGCTACCGTGAAGCTCGATTTCGAGGAATAACCGACCGTGGTCTGCAGCGCCTGGTTGGCGACCGACTGGGCGCTCTGGACCAGGCTTTCCAGCGAGGTGATGCCGGTGTTGGCGGCCTGAAGCACCTGCACGCCGTTACCGATGCTGTCGAGCAGGTTGCCGATGTCGGAGGCGCGGTTGTTCAGCGACTCCGAGGTGAAGAAGTTGGTCGGGTTGTCGAGGGCCGAGTTGACCTTGTTGCCAGTGGCGAGGTCATTCTGGGTCGTCGCAAGCAGCGAAGCAGTCGACTGCAACGAAAGAAGATTTTGGCGGACTGACGCCGAAAGAACGATACCGGACATTGCTCATACCTTTCTGGTGTGACACTCAAAACGCAGCCCGACCCTTTCAGAGCAGGCGACATCCGGCACGGTGTGGTTAAGTGGCTAAGAAAACATGAATCGTGAATAGCGCCCTCGCCCTGCAAACGGTCCCGAACCGCTCGCGATGACGATTTCGCTATTGCGGAAACGCGATGAGCGCGTTGATTGCACGATGGAATTTGCGCGAACGCGGCGCATTCACGAAACGCTAACCATAATTATAAAGGATAATAATTGGCTGACGAAAACGGCCGCGCTTTGCTGCGATCAATGAAAAAACGGCGGGGTTTCCCCCGCCGTTTGGTATTCTTTGGCTTGATCTTCGATCAGCGGAGCAGCTGAAGCACGCTCTGCTGCGACTGGTTGGCGAGCGCCAGCGCCGAGACCGCGATCGACTGGCGGGTCGACAGCGCCTGGCTGTTGGCCGCTTCCTCGTTCGGATCGGCCAGCGTCAGGTTCGACGCACCGGTCTGCAGCACGTTGATCAGGTTCTTGTTGAAGTCCTGGCGGATCTGCACCACCGACAGGTTCGAACCGAGCGTCGAGGCCTCGGCGCGGAGCGAGTTGGAAGCGTTCTGCAGCGACGTCAACACCTTGTTGGTGGCGTTGTTGTCGATGAAGTCGGTGCCGGCCGTCAGGCTGGAGAGGCCGAGGCCCGCCGAGTTGAACGTCGTACCGGTGATGTTCAGCGTGGAAGAACCGGTCTCGTTGAACACCAGCTTCAGCGAGTCGCCGCTCAACAGGTTGATGCCGTTGAACGAGGAGTCCTGCGCGGTGGTCGTGATCTGCGACAGGATGTTGTTGTACTGCGACACCAGGCCGGCGCGGGTGGCCTGCGCCGCAGCGTCCGCGACCGGAGCCGACGCGGTGCGGCCAGCGAAGATTGCGTGCTGCCCGTGACCGCACCGATCGTCTGCGAGGCGTTGTCGTTGTCGGTCTGAATGGTCAGGTTGCCGTTGGCATCCACCGTGGCCTGCAGGTTGTTCGCCGCCAGCGCCGTGTTCAGCTGGTTCAAGTTGCTGATCTGGTTGGCGGCGGTGCCGAACGTGATGCGGTCGCCGTGCCGGTGCCGACCGCGGCGATCTACAGAACGTCCAGTCGAAGGCCGGAGCCCGAAGCAGACGTACGTGCGAAACTCGTGGTCGCGGTGCCGCTACCGATGCCGAGCGAGGCCAGCAGGCTCGTATTGCTCGAGCTGATGCTGAGATCGGAGGCCGGACCGGTCGAGATATGGAGCGCGCCGCCGGTGACCGTCGAGGCGGTATCGCCGGTCGTGGTGGTCAGGGTCGCAACACCGGCGGTGATCGAAGCCGTCTGCACGCCGGTCGCAATGTCGACCGCGGTCAACAGGTCGGTGATGCTGGCTGCACCGCTGTTGAGGTCGATGGTGCTGTTGCCGTTGCCGTCGGTGAGTGACGTTGTGTGGCCGATCACGACACCGGAGGTGCCCGCCGCCGCGGCCGGAGTTGCGCCGGTCTTGAAGGTGATGGTGTGACCGTCGACCGTCAATGTGTCGTCGGCGTAATCGTCGCGGTGATGGCGTTGGCGTTGGTCGCGATCGTCAGCGAGGTCGTGCCCGTGATCGCGGTTGCGGTCGTCGCAGTGGTATCGGCGGTAGCCGACGAACGAGGCGGAAGAACGTGGTGCCGCCGAACAGGTTGGAGGCGGATGCGCCCGCACCCAGCGCCACTGTGAAGCTCGACTTCGAGGTATAGCCGATCGTGGTCTGCAGGGCCTGGGTGGCGACCGACTGGGCGCTCTGGACCAGGCTTTCCAGCGAGGTGATGCCGGTATTGGCGGCCTGAAGCACCTGCACGCCGTTACCGATGTTGTCGAGCAGGTTGCCGATGTCGGAGGCGCGGTTGTTCAGCGACTCCGAGGTGAAGAAGTTGGTCGGATTGTCGAGGGCCGAATTGACCTTGTTGCCAGTGGCGAGGTCATTCTGGGTCGTCGCGAGCAGCGAAGCAGTCGACTGCAAGGAGAGGAGGTTTTGGCGAACTGACGCCGAGAGGACGATACCGGACATTGCTGTTACCTTTCTGGTTTTCAAACGCTCTCCGACCCTTCAGGCCGGATTACCCAGGCAACGTGCGAGGAAGCCCTCTAACAAAACATAAATCGGATACCGAAAATTCGGCCAAATACCTGAAAAACAACGATAAAAACGCTTTTTTCACCATACGGCCTGCCGCACAAGCCATTGATAAGATTGGATATTTTTCGCCGACCTTATCGCGTTTACGACTTGTTAAGGGCAACTCGGGAAGAGTGAATGCGGCCACGATCGTTAAGAGTCCGTCGCTGGCGCGTTGTGAGCGTCTAATCGCGCAAATCCAATCATCAACAGGCGACAGCGGAGAACAGGCATGGCGTTAAAAGTCGAGCTCAAGCCACACGAACGGATCATCATCGGCAATTGCGTGATCACCAACACCGATCAACGCGCCCGGCTATTGATCGACGGCGAGAAGATTCCGATTCTGCGTGAAAAGGATATTTTGACGCCGGAAACCGCCGACACGCCGGCCAAGCTCATCTATCTGGCGGTGCAGCTGATGTACATTTCGCCGGAGCCGCAGGTCAATCACGGCACTTATTTCAACCTGGTGCGCGAACTCGTCACCGTCGCCCCGAGTGCGTGGCCGCTGATCGAGAACATCAACACCAACCTCCTGAACGGCGAACTCTATCACGCGCTCAAGGAAGCCAAGAAGCTCGTCGCCTACGAGAAGCGGCTTCTGGATTCGGCCCGCGACAAGCAGGGCGATACCGTCGAAGAGCGGCGCTCTGCCTGAGCTGAGGCTGTTGGCGGCATCACGCCGCGCAGTTATCCGAAGATCGCCGCGCGCCGAATTCAAGCACCGCCGCCACAAGCGCATCGAGATCACTTGTATCCGTGCGGTGATTGACGATGGCGGCACGGATCGCGAGCTTTCCATCGAGCGTCGTGGTCGACGGCGCCGCGATTCCGAACTCGTGGATGTCAGCCACGATCTCGCTGTTGACGCGATCGGCTCTGTCCGCACGATAACGGAAGCAAACGATATTGAGCTGAGCCGGCGCCATCAGTTCCAGCCGCGGCTCCGATAAGACCTTCGTCTCCAGATAATGCGCCAGCTGGCAAGTGCGCTCGATCATGGCGCCGAGTTTTTCGGTGCCGAACGCTTTCAACGTGAACCATGTCTTCAGCGCCCTGAATCCTCGCGACAGATCCGGCCCGAGGTCGCAAGGCCATGGCGAGCCCGCCGCGAGACCTCGGGTTTCGCGCCGCAGATAGGCCGCCGGCGCTGCAAAGGCATCGAGATGACGTTGGTGTCGCGAACCAGAAGAAAGCCCGCGTCGTACGGCACCTGTCCCCATTTGTGGAAATCGAGCGCGACGGAATCGGCGTTTTCCAATCCGGCGAGCCGCGGCGCCAGCGCGGGCGAAAGCACGCCGAGCGCGCCATAGGCGCCATCGACGTGAAACCAGAGCTTCTCCTCGCGGCACAGCGCGCTCAAGGCCGCGAGATCGTCGATAGCGCCGATATCGACCGTGCCGGCCGAGCCGACCACGAGGAAAGGCTGCAAGCCGATCTCGCGATCTCGTTTGATCTGCGCGCGCATCGCTCCCACATCGACGCGATGCGAACGATCTACGGCAAAGTTTCGCAGCGCATCGGTGCCGAAGCCCGCCAGATCCATCGCCCTGGAAACGCAGCCGTGCGCGGCCTTCGACGTATAGGCCGTCAGCAACGCGCCTTCGCCGCCGACGCCGCTGGCGCGCGCGGAAAGTCCAAGCGCCGCCGTTCGCGCCACCCACACCGCCATCAAGTTCGCCATCGACGTTCCCGTCACGAAGACGCCGCTCGCGCCTTCCGGAAAGCCGAACATCGTCCGCGTCCATTCCGTGATCTGGCGTTCAACTTCAATAGGCATATGATCGCGGCCGCCGAGATTGGCGTTCAATCCGGCCGCAAGCATCTCCGCCAGCATGCCGACCACCGTGCCGCCGCCATGCACCCATCCCATGAAGCCGGGATGAACATTGCCGGTCGCATAGGGCGCGATGAATTGCGAATATTCGCGATAGATATCGCCGAGATCGGAAGGCTCCCGCGGAATTTCTGCGCGAAACCGCGCGCGAACGTCATCCGGGATCGGGCGCCAGACCGGCTGCTCTCGAATATTGGCGATGGCGTCGATCGCCTCATCGAGCATGCGATGCGCTTGCGCGCGCACCTCATCCCAGTCCGACGGATCGAGCGTTTCGCTGGGCCCGATGTTGGCGATCGTTCCGCCGGCGGCATGGTTACGCCGCCGCCTCGTTGGAGCGTCCGGCGCGGCGGTGTAACATCGCGGCGAATGCATCGAAAACTTTTCGCATCTGCGGCACCTTGTAGGGAAACACATCCGGCGGGTCCATGTCATGGACGATCGCCGTGTTGTCGGCCTCGAAGATCAATAATGATCCCTCTCTGGTCTCCGCGCAATCGACAGTGAAGTAATCCAGCCCGATGCGCTTCGACAGGCCGGACAGCGCCGCACGATGACGCTGCGCAAAGCCGGCATCGAACGCCTGCATGAAAGCCTGTTCCTCGAGGCGCTTGCCCGCGCTCTGCGCCATGCCCGCGTTGAGATACCAGATATCCCAGCGATCGGCGATCGCAAGATGACACGCATATGGCTGCCCATCGATCAGGACGATGCGGTATTTTCGGAACAGGCCGTCGTCGCTGCGATAATCGACAAAGCGCGATACGAAGAACAGGTCTTGCGCATGTTCGCCGAGATAGCGCGCGATCGCATCGATGTCGTCGAGCTTCGCGAGACCTTTGCCGGCATGCGAACCGCGCGGCCTCACAATGATGGGAAAAGCAAGATCGGAAGCGACGTCGGAAAGTGCGAGCGCCGATTGCGAAAGCTTCAAAAGCTGCTCGCGGGTCACGCATGTTGTTTGCGGGATTTCAAGCCCGTCGATGCCGCCGAGCAGACCGTGCAACTTGTCGCGATCGAGATGACCGACAAGCTGCGGCGGATTGAGCAGCGGTCGCGGCCAGTTCGGCGCGGCGCGGGCGATCTTTTCCAGGGCGATGCGGCAATCGTCGGAGTCGGATGCGATCACGATGGCGACGTCGTGATCCGGCAACCAGTTCGGCCAATCGACATCCGGCATCACATAGAGCGTGGTCAATTCGATGCCGCTGCTTTCGAGCAGGAATTCGATCGGCGTGTTGCTGCCGATATCGGTCGCAGCCGCCAGCGCCAGAACACGCAAACGAGGAGGCCTTGCCGCGCATGGCGAGCGGAACAATTGATGCGAAGCGAGGATCGTCTGCAGGATCGCAAGGCCCGCCTCCTTGTCGCCGAGCAGTTGCGCGATCAGCGCGAGATCGAGCCCCTCGCCCGCTTCGATGCTGCCGTCGAGCAGACGCGCAATCAGTCGACGCCACAGGGGGCGAAGATCGTGGCCGGCCTCGACCGCTCTCGTCAGTCGGGCAACACCAATATGCTCGGCATAGCGCGGCCGGGGAACGCCGGTTCGATGTGAAAGTGCTGCTTCAGGCTGCATCGCTCGCCTGCGCCGGGCTTGCAAACTGCGAGGCGACGTTGCCCCGAAATACCGACGGACCGACATGGTCGAGGCTGCTCTGAAGATCGGCCCAGATTTCACCGCCGATGTCGGTCCAGCGCTTGCAGAACGCGAAATCCTCGCTGAGATACGTGCCGGTCGCGGGATCGATCATGCATTCGAACAGCGCAAAGCGGTTCGGGCTTCCCGCAACTGGTCATGCGAGTGCTCGCGGAGGAATTGCAGCGGCGCATAGTCCGGATGCGCGCACATCTTTTCGAAGACATGGCGGCGGATCATCAGGAAGCCGGTCCCGGCGTAGCGCACCCGCGTAAAGCCGTTGACGACGGCGACATGATCGGGATCGTTGATCTCGAGCACGTAGTCGAGCGAAGCCGCCGGCACATTCGGCCGTCCGGCCGCAAAAGCCCGCTGCGCCTTCTCCCAGTTGACGCGCTTGATCGGGTAGACGCCGGCCACGACATCCGCCGCGAACTCGATCAGGCGGAATACCTGGTCGGGCGTAAAGCCGATGTCGGCGTCGATAAACAGAAGATGCGTCGCTGTGGGATCGTCGAGAAACGACGTCATCAGGTTGGCGCGGGCGCGCGTGATCAACGCATCGCTGTCGCGGAGCTCGATCTTGAGCCGCACGTTCGATAGCGAGCGCACCGCGCGCTGCAAGGCGAAGATGGAATTGACATAGAGGGTGGAGACCTGGCCGCCGAAACACGGCGTGGCCACCACGAGGTGAATTTGCTCGGTCATGAGGCGCTCCCTGCGGCTAGTCAAAAGCCGGCCGCAATCGTCACCAATCAGTAAACAGACGTGGTTAACGAAATCCTAATGACTCAGATCTCCCTGCCCCTGCCCCGGCAATCTCACGCAATTCATCGGCCAGTCGTCCGATGGCGCTGTCCCAGTCGCCGAAAGCCGGCTGCCGCAACAGTTTAGCAGTCGGATACCAGGGCGTGTCGTTACGCTCGCGCATCCAGCGAAAATCCGCCGCGTGAGGCAGCAGGATCCCGACCGGCTTGCCCAGGCACCCGCCAGATGCGCCACTGCGGTATCGACCGAGACGACGACATCCAGCAGCGAGATGACGGCCGCGGTTTCGGCAAAATCGGAAAGCTCGGGGCCGAGGTCGATCAGGTTCGGCAAGCGCTGCAATATCTCGCGGTCGGCATCGCGCATCTCCCGTTGCAGGCTGAAACAGGCAAACGGCAAGCTCGCAAACATGGAAGCGAGTTGCGAAAGCGAGATCGAGCGATTGGCGTCGTTCTTGTGGGCGCGCGAGCCGGACCAGACGAAGCCGGCGCGAAAGCCTTCCGGCGGAAGACGGTCGCGCCAATGCGCGACGCGCGCTGCGGGTGCCTTGAGATAAGGAACCGGCCGGAATCGTCGCAGGCTCGGTGCCGAAGGCCAGCGGCAACGAGAGCAACGGACAATGCAGGTCGAAAGGCGGCAGCGCACTGCCTTTGGCGAGGACCTCGATGCCGTCGACCATCGCCGAGCAGCGGCACCAGTTCCGGCTGAACCTCGCAAACCACGCGCGCGCCGGAATCTTTCGAGCAGCGGCGCATAGCGGATGAATTGCAGCGTATCGCCAAACCCCTGCTCGGCATGCAGCAGGATGGTCTTGCCGGAAAGCGGCGCGTTGCCGAGCCACAGCGGCTGGCGAAACGCGCGCCGCTTTCGGCAAACGCGCCGGTTTTCCAGCGCCACTCATACGCCTTCCAACCCGCCTTGAAATCGCCGAGCGTCAGGTGAGCAAGGGCGGCTTCGAAATGGGCTTCGGGAAAGCCGGGACTTTCTCAAGCGCCAGCTCCAAACTTGCGAGCGCCTCCTGTGGCCGGTCGAGCCGGCGCAGCGCGTGACCGCGATTGGTCAGGATCTGTGGATGCTCCGGCATCAGCGCGAGGGCGTGGTCGTAGCTCGCAGCGGTTCCGCCGGCCGGTTGAAGCGCAATAGCGTGTTGCCGCGGTTGACGCGCGCGCCGACATGCGAGGGATTGACCGCCAGAACTTCATCGTAGCTTGCGAGCGCCTCAGCGATGCGATCCAGCGCAAGAAACGCGTTACCGAGATTATAGAGGATTTCGGGATGGCGCGGCGCCAGCGCCAGCGCCTTGCGATACTGCGCAATGGCCTCTTCAAGGCGCCCGGCATTCTGGAGCGCGAGGCCGAGATTCGACAGCGCGTCGATCGAAGTGGCATTGACCTTTGCAGCTTTCGTCAGAAAGCCGATGGCCTCGATGTTCCGGCCGCGTTCCAAATGGATAAATCCTACAGATGCAGCGCGTCAAAATCGTCGCCGCGATATTCCAGTATCCGCACACAGCCTTTCGGCCTTGTCGAAATGGCCCTGCTGGAATGAACTGACCGCCTGCCGCTGCAAGCGCGCCAGGTTCGGCATTCGCGCAGAGGCGCTTTTCCATTGAGCAGACAAACCGGAAGCTCCGATTGCGAATTTCGCGGGCTCTCGCGACGCGCGGCCGCCGCCTTCGAATCATTTGCCGCTGAGAAGGCTATCATTTTCGGGCTCTATCGGCTGATACCGCGCGGCGCCGAGCCTGCCTCCCGGCTCCTTTTTTATCTGGTCCGCAACTTGCATTGAGGCTGCATAACACTCCCGTGACAACAGGTGGCCCATGCGTTTTTTCCGGATTTTCCCTGTCGCCGCCATGGTGACGTTGTTTGGCTGGCAAGTGGTACATGCCGAAACCACGCTTCGCATCGCCATGACCGCCTCCGACATCCCGACGACGACGGGCATGCCCAACAACGGCTTCGAGGGCATGCGCTTTCTCGGCTATCCGATTTTCGAGGGCCTGGTGCTTTGGGACCTGACCCGAACGGATCGTCTGGCGGATCTTCGCCCGGGACTGGCCGAGAAATGGGAGCAGGCTCCCGACGACAACAAGACCTGGATCTTTCATCTGCGTCACGGGGTGAAGTTTCATGACGGCACGGATTTCAACGCCGACGCCGTGATCTGGAATCTCGATCGCTACTTCAAGAACGACAGCCCGCAATATGAGCTGCCGGGCTCGGCGATCACGCGCGCCCGCGCGCCTTTGCTCGCCTCCTACAAGAAAATCGACGACAGCACGGTTGCGATCACCACGACCAAGCCGGCTTCGTACTTCCCCTATATGGCGGTCTACATCCTCTTCACATCGCCGGCTTCATTCGAGAAGGCCGGACACGACTGGAGCAAGGTCGCGACATTGCCCGCTGCCGGCACCGGGCCTTACGCATCGCCAAGATCGTTCCGCGCCAGGAAGTCGATCTCGATCGCTGGGATGGATACTGGGATGCGGGCAAGAAGGCGAAGCTCGATCATGTCGTGCTGATGCCGATCCCCGAAGCCAATACAAGGCTCGCCGCGTTGCGCTCCGGCCAGGTCGACTGGATCGAGGTGCCGCCGGCGGACGGAATTGCTTCGCTGAAAGCCGCCGGCTTCAACATCACGACCGGCTCCTATCCGCATGATTGGCCCTGGCTCTACAACAGCGGCGCGGCAGGGAGCCCGTTCAAGGACGTGAGAGTAAGACAAGCGCTGAACTATTGCGTCGACCGCGATGGCCTCGTGACACTTCTCAACGGCACGGCGGAGCCGTCCGTCGGCTGGCTCAAGGCGAGCGACCCGAATTTCGGGACACCGCAAAACCACTACACGTTCGATTCCGCGAAAGGCAAGAAGCTGCTCGCGGAAGCCGGCTTCACGCCGGAAAAACCCCTCGCCTTCAAGGTGATGATCTCAACCTCGGGTTCGGGACAGATGTCGCCGTTGCCGATGAACGAGTTCATTCAGCAGAATCTGAAAGAGGCCTGCGGCGTCGACGTCACGTTTGACGTGGTGGAATGGCAGATTCTGCTCAACGCGACGCGAGCCACGCCCGACAGTCCGAACCTGAAAGGGGCCATGGCGATCAACGTCTCATCGCCTTCTTCCGACGTCGGCGTCATGGCGCGCTATTTCTCCTCGGCCAACTTTTCGCCGCACGGCTTCAACTTCGAACAATGGAAAGACGATGCCTTCGACGAGGCGCTGACGACGCTGGCCGAAGCGAGCGATCCGGCGGTGATTTCTGGCGCGCTTCGCAAGGCGCATGAGCGGCTGGTGGACAATCCGCCCTGGCTTTACATCGTCCACGATCTCAACCCGCGCGCGATAAGTCCCAAGGTCAAGGGATTCGTCTCGCCGCAATCCTGGTTCCTCGATCTGACCCTGGTCAGCATGCAATAGCTGCCGGCCTCGGTTTACCGCGGCGGGATCACCGGCAGCAGGATGTTGCAGGAGCCGAGCCTGTCGATGTGCAGCGTGGTCGTGCCCGCAAAGAGTTTGCGCGGCCGATCGCGGGGATCATCATGCAAAAAGGGCCCGCATCCCAATAGTTCGTTCTTGAAATTGGAAAGCTTGGCGCCCGTGGTCGCCTGCCACTGATAGTCCTTGCCACGCAGGCTCAACGCAATCCGGAATCCCTTCGGCACGACGATCGAGGTCGGCCAGAGTTCGATCGCGAGATCGACGGGCCTGCCCGGCTGAAGCGGCTGCACTTCGTCGTGGCTGTGATAGGGACGATAGGGCGTGGACAGTTTCTCCTCGAGCTTGCGGTGCGAAGCACGCAACCATCCCTGTGCGACCGGCGTATGCGGGTCGATCGCGCCAAGAAAAGTGATCTCGCGCAAATCCGCTGTGAAGACGCGAAACACGGCAAAAATATCCGCATCCTCTGTGCTGGAAGAAATACGTAAATTCGCCGCCATCGGTCCGGTGATCTCGGTCTCTTCGGCAAGAGGTTGCGACATGAAGGTCAGCCCGTCACCATCGGCCGCAAAACTGATGTCGGCTTCTTCAGACGGCGGCTGCAAAGAGAGCGTTTGATTGCGCGGATCGAGATAAAGTTTCGTCCAGCGCGTTGAAGGGAGCGGCCAGTCGGCCTCGTGCCGTTCGACAAATTTGTCGATGTGACGAACCTGAAGCTGAACCCGTGGCTGGTCACCCCAGCCGTTCGCTTGCCCTTTGAGATAAAAATCGAAAAACCGCCGCTGCAATTCGCGGCCATAATCCGTGTAGAAATGCGTCCAGTGCTCGAGCCCGTGGCATTCGAGCCATTTCTGTTTCGAGGCTGCTCGGACAAAGCCCTCGAAATTGCCGCGCGGATGCAATCCCTGCCCGCCCCAATTCGCCGCCGACAGAAACGGCACCGTGACCTTGCTCCAGTCGGCCGACCGCGCTCTGTGGTAATCATCGTCGAGCGGATGGGCGAGAATCTCGTCGCCGAAGCTCGACCGGTTACGTGCGAGTTCTTCGTCGGACAAGGTCTCGTCGCCACAGACCAACTCGCCGGTCACAGGGCTGCGCGGTCCTCTTTCGCCGAGACCATACTGCACGGTCTTGACCTGCATGTCGTACCAGTTGGCCCAGAACGTCGATACGATGCCGCCATGATGCGTCATGTCGCGATACCAGTCGGCCGCTCCCTCCCAGATGCACATCGCCTTCAGATGCGGCGGCTGGAGCGAAGCGACATGCCACTGGTTGATGCCGTAATAAGAGACACCGTTCAGGCCGACATTGCCGTTGGACCAGGGCTGGACGCCGGCCCACTCGATGCATTGATAGAAGTCCCGCGTCTCGCGCGGCGAAAAGTGATCGATAGTGCCGGGCGATCGACCGGTTCCCCGGGAATCCACACGCACGCAGACATAGCCGTGCGGAACCCATTTCTCGGGGTCCACCACTTCCCAGTTCTGATATTTGTTGGTCGATCCGAAAGCGACATCGGGATGGCCGGCGATCATATTCTGCCAGGCGCTCGGATAGCCCTTCTGAAAGGCCAATCCCTTGGCATAGGGACCGTACGTCAGAAGCACCGGATATTTTCCCGGCACCAAGGGCCGGAACACATCCGCGCGCACCACCACGCCATCGTCCATGGCGATGCCGACGTCCCACTCGATGCACATATTGTCTTGCTCGACGGGCTCCGTCATGGCGTGCTCCCTTCAGCGGTCTTCACGACCGCTTTTTAATTTTTGCAGAACGGATCAAAGCGCCGGATCGGACTCTCTTCAACCCCAAGTCAACCCAAAGACAACTTGCCAAGGCCGATTTTTCCGGCCAGCGCCGGTCACTTTCAGGCGAGTTTGGGAATGTCGTCGCCCAGCGGCTGGATCGGCCGAAGGGCTTAAGCCGCCTGCTCGCGACCCGGCCTGGCGCGAACCAGCATGGCCGCAAACGCATCGAAAATCTTGCGCATCTGCGGCGGCTTGTAGGGAAACACTTCCGGCGAATCCATGTTGTGGACCACCGCCGTGTTGTCGGCTTCGAAAATCAGAAGCTCGCCGTTTTTGTTCTCCGCGCAGTCGATCGTGAAATAGTCAAGGCCGACGCGGCCCGCGACCGCGGCGAGTGCGGTTCGGTGGCGAAACGCAAAACCGTAGTCGAAGTCGCGCATGAAGCGCTCCTCCTCGCTGCGCTTTTCCGCGCTCTGCATCATGCCCGCGTTGAGATACCAGATGTCCCAGCGATCGGCGATCGCCATGTGGCAGGCATAGGGTTTGCGGTCGATGAAGACGACCCGGTATTTGCGGAACAGGCCGTCCGGGCTCGAATAGTCGACAAAGCGCGAGACGAAAAACGCCTCCTCACTCCGCTCGGAAAGATATCGCGCCATCGCCGCGCCATCGTCGATCCTGACCAGCCCGACGCCGGCATGCGAACCGCGCGGCCGCACGATGACCGGAAATTTCAAATCGGGCGCGACATTGGAAATGTCTTGCGGCGATTGGGCAATCGCCATCAGTTCGGCACGCGCCACGCCGTGGGTGGCGGGAATCTCAATCCCGTCGATGCCGCGCAAAAGGCCATGCAGCTTGTCGCGATCGAGGTTGCGGACAGAACCGGGCGCGTTGAGCAGCGGCCGGGGCCAGCGCGGCGCCATCGAATTGATCTTGCGCAGCGCCTCGACGCATTCCTCCGAATCCGACGCAATCACGATCGCCACGTCATGTTCAGGAAGCGGCATCGGCAGATCGACGCCTGCGACGACATAAAGCGTCTGCAATTCGATGCCGGAATTTTCCAACAAGAACTCGATCGGGGTGTTGCCGCCCATGTCGATCGCGGCGGCCAGTGCCAGCACCCGTAATTTCGGCTGTTCCGACGAACATGGCGAGCGATACAGTTGGTGAAAGGCGAGTACTTCCGCCTGGATCGCCATTCCCGTCTGTGTATCGCCGAGAAGCTGCGCGATCAGCGACAGATCGAGGCCCTCGCCTGCTTCCGCGGTGCCATCGGCAAGCCGGCCGATCAACTGGTCGCGCAAGGGGCGCAGGTCGGCGCCTTTGAACGCCATCGTCGTCAACCTGGCAAAGCCGATTCTCTCCGCGCTCGGATAGCGCGCAAGGCTGGCCGCGATATTCTCACCGTCCATGAGATGCATCCTTTGGTTCGAGCCCGTCCATGTCGGCGAGCAGGGATTCGAGATTGGCGATCGCAATCGCGGCCTGATCGACGGCGCGTTGCAGGTTGCGATCAGCCGTTTCCGTATCGGGAGACCAGGCCTCCGAGACGAGACGCGCGCTCGCGCTGATCCGAAGTGCGGCTGACGGCGAGGAATCGCGTCCCAAGGCAACTCCCAGGGCAACCGGCTGGCCGATGAGGCAGGCTTGCGCCGCCGGCTTCAAGTCGCCGGCTACGCCGTGGCCGGCAAGCGTGCGGTATAGTGTCCGGCATTCGGAAAGCGAGCGGATGCCCTCGCCTTGCCGGATCACAAAGGAAAAGATCGTCCTCTGCGCCATCTCCTCATTGGCATCATCCCGCGGACGTTCCTGCCATGGCAAGAGATCGAGCCAAGGCGATGCGGCGATCAAGCGTTCGACCGCCTCGCCAAAGGTCTTGAGCGCGGCGTGACGAAAGGAATCCGGCGCGCGGTAATAGGCGCCGATCTCTTCGATCGCGGCTTCCCAGCGCAGCCATTGGCCGAAATTCGTCCGGACCGGAAAGCGCGCGCGCAGCAGCGGCCAGTTCCGCGGCCAGTCGCTGCAACTGATATATTCGAGAAGGCCTTCCGGAACGGCGCTGGCCGCGTTGAGAGCGGCGGCGAAACCGCCCGGCACCAGCAATGCGCCGCTGAAGGGCGGGCCGGTGAAAAACTTCGATCCCGTGACGATCACGATGTAGCCGCGCGCGAGATATTTTCGCAAACGAGCCCGGCCGAGGCGCATCTGGCAGGCATCGACGACGACCTGAACGTCATCGGGCCAGCGCGCGGTGATCGCTTCAAGGCATTCATCGCTCGGCGCGCGCCAGCCGAATTTCGAGGAGTCCATGACCTGAAGCAAAACTTTGCTGCCGCCTGCAATGGCACATTCGACGGCGTCGAACACCATTGTATCGTTGGCGGCGGCCGGCTGGGCCTGCCCGGCCCCATCGAACAGTGGAAGCGCGACGCTCGTCAAAGCACCCGCGAGGCCGGCAATCGGTTCGCCCTTTTGAACCCGGCTTCCATTCGCCGTTGCCGCGCTGAAATGGCAGCCGCGCGCCGTATTGACCGTGCCGCTGCCGGTCTGGTCGGCCGCGACAACGACCGTGACGAGGTCGGGCCCGAGCAGCGCGCGCGCCAGAAACAGCGCCTGAAGTTGCGAATCCGTACCCGACGGGGAAAACACGACGTCGGCCAGATCAGGCGCAAGACCAAGATGCACCTTCAATTCGTCCCGCATCGCCTCGACGCGGGCGTCGAAGGCAGCTTCGATTCCGACATCGATCGCCGATCGCATCAGCGTCTCGCGCGCGGCTTCCGCGCGGCCATAGGCGCGCGCGGAGATCGACGTCGCCGTGCTCGAGGAGAAGCTCAGCGTGTCCGGGCAGGGCGATGGCTGACAGCCATATTCGTTCAGGCCGGTTGCGGGATTGATGGCCAGGCGCGTATCGCCGCCGGCCGCCAGCAGCAAATCGAGCGGCGCGAACAATTCGGCCATCGCGGAGGCCGACCGCGGCCGACCCGCGAGGCCTTCCGCCTCCGATACCTGGAATCGAACGCTACCATGCAGCATCGAAGACCCCACACTCCCGGCAGCTGAGCCAGGCGCTGCGATAAAGAGCACCATTGGCAGCTAACGCGGCGTTAACCCGCGTTAAGAGAAGTAAACAGCTATGGTTAACGAAAGCTTTATAGCTAGTGGAGTGGATTTGACATTCGCTACCCGCCTGGCCGCGAGCTCGCCAAGCGAGTGTCAAATCCTAAACTCCACTAGAAATCCATATTTGCTAGTGGTCCGTTGATTCTAACATTTGCAAAAGTGGCCGCTGAGAAGGGATGCAAATGTTAGAATCGGACCACTAGGGCGCCCTCGCCGCTGCCTTCACCTTTAGCCGCCCGGCGCCAGGAACTTGGTCAGGCTCAGTCCGGCCAGGATCGAGGTGGTCTGGTAGGACGCCGACAAGGTGGTTTGCAGTTGCAGGATCTGGCTTGCGACCTGATCGGTGGACACGGTCTCGGTGCTGTCGACGAGGTTCTGAAGCATGGTCTGGGTTTGGGTCTGCCGCGCGGTAGCGGCCTGCATCTGGGTCTGCGCGGCGGCGAAATCGGTCTGAATATCCGCAATCGTCTGCTGCCCCGGCTGCGACGTCAGGTTGGTCGCGATGCGCGAGGAAAGGGCCGCGGCCTGTGCGGATGAATTGGTCGCGGTCGGTGAAAAGGTCACCGCTGCGAAAACCGCAACGCCCTGGAGCTGCTGGCGGATCGCCTGCTCATTGGCCTGGGCGCCGTAATTGACCGTGATCCCGGAATCGATCTGGGCATTGGATGAGGCGCGCGGATTGGACGAGGAGTTTCCAGTGTACCAGGCAACCGTGTCGGCCGAGCCGTTGACCAGCGTGGTCGCGGTGGCCGCTGGCGACGGCACGCGCAGCGGCGGCTGCGGCGCCGATATGGTGGTGCCGGACGCGTTGCTGGTGGTGTTGGTATTGCCGGAGCCGAAGCCCAACGACGCCAGCGCGGCTTGCTCGTTCGCATAGTTCGGATCCGAGGAGGAGGCCGTGATCGAAAAACTGGCGGCGTTGTCCGTGTTCAGCGTGATGGCGCCGCCGTCGATGCTGGAAGGCGTCGATGTGCCGGTGATCGAATCGATCGCCGACAACAGGTTGCCGACCGTGCCGCTGGCCGGGTTGATATTGTAGCTCGGCCCCGTCAACGAGGTCGGGTTGTTCGAGAACGTAATCGTCGTGCCATCGACAGTGATGGTATCGCCGTTTTGAAAGCCCGTGGTCAGCGAATCCGAGCCCGCGGTGCCCGACAGCGCGGTGGCGCTCGTGATCGGCGCTGCCGGCGTCTGCTGGTTGGTGGCGACGCTGCCGACCGCGCTGCTGGAGGGATCGAAGAAGTCATTTCCGGCCGCGACCGCGGAGGCCGCGACCAGGTCCGTGTTCGCCACGGTGCCGATTGCCGTGTTCAGCGCGGCGTTCAAATTCGCCGCGGTTGTGGCCGGATCGGGCGCGCCGCCGGGCAATGTCGCGATGGCAAAGCTGTTGGCGGGCGCCGGCGTGGTGTTCGACGCCGTCAACGTCACGGACGATGTCGTGCCGTCGGGCAGATTGAAGTTGACGGTGACCTGATCGCCGGGATTGGGATTGGTCGAGCCGAAGCTGAACGATACCGCGGCCGGCGAGCCGGACGGACCGGTTACCGTCGCGCCGGTCAGCGACGAGGTCACCGAACTCAGCTTCAGTCCGAACGGCGAGCCGGCGGCATCTTCGGCGACCGAGAACGACGTCGTCGTGGCGGGCGCCGTTCCCGTGGTGGTCGGCGTCGAGATCGTGAGGCGGCCGAGGCCGGTGGTGCCGTCGGCTACCGCGCGTTCGGCAATGACTTGCTTGAGGCCGGCCTGGGTGCCGCTGCCGTCGAGGATCGAATTGGCGTCGGCAACCGCCGGCGTGTTGATCGCGCTTCCGGAAAACAGGAAACGATCGCCGGCCTGGGTATTGAGAATACCCACCATCGAGGACAACTCAGTCAGCGCGTTCTGTTGTCCGATGGTCTGGCCGGTGCTGTTGATGTCCTGCGGCGTTGAGGCCGCGTCGCTCTGCACCGTGGTCGAGATGGCCGACAAAGACTGCAACGCGGTGTTGGCGGCGTTGATGCTGGTGTTGACGTTGGTGATCGTGGTGGTGAACGCCGAGATGTTGGACAGTTGCTGCCGCGCGGCGATCGCAAAGCCTTCACCGGAGCCCATGCCCGAATAGGTGGTGGACTTCTCGCCGGTCGCAAGCTGCGTCGACAGGTTCGTCAACTGGCTGTTGAGGTTCAGGACCGCCTGGCCGAACAGCGAATTATTGAAGCCGATACTGTTAATCGCCATTTGAAACTCGCCTTACAATTGAACCTGCATCAGGGTACTCATCATGCTTTGAACGACCGACATCACGTGAGCATTGGCGGCATAGGAATTCTGCAAAGCGATCAGGTTCGAAAGTTCGCTGTCGATGTTGACCGCCGAAGTCGAATTGTATTTTTGCTGCAACGTGCTGACGACGACGCTCTGGCCCTGCTGCAACTGCGTCGCGGAAGAGGCCGCAGCCGCCTGTTGGCTGATGACCTGCTGCAAATAGCTGCCGATGGTGC
Organism: uncultured Alphaproteobacteria bacterium; assembly: GCA_963770515.1. Taxonomy (GTDB): domain Bacteria; phylum Pseudomonadota; class Alphaproteobacteria; order Rhizobiales; family Xanthobacteraceae; genus Bradyrhizobium. The sequence goes on along the minus strand of CAVYPW010000006.1, from coordinate 1,084,549 downwards.
CGGTGAACGGCGCCGTCGTCGAACCGAGGCCGGTTTTCGGCGAGTAGGTGAAACTGGACGTCGTCAGCTGTGAATAGATGAAGTCCGACCGCGTATTGTCGCCGGCTGCCGTCGGTGGATTGGTGCTGTAGGTCGTCAGGTCCGCAGGATTGGCGAGCAGCGCCGGATTGACCTCGATGCGGCTGGCGAGCCCCGTCATTTCGGAGCCGCCACTGGTGATCGCGCCGGTATAGGGCGAGCCCGAGTCGGTGAACAACGGCAACTGCGCGCTGCCGCTGGTCAGCGACGTCACCGTGGTCGTAGTCGAGGCCGAATTGATCGTGACGTCGGAAGCCGAGCTGGTGACGACCTGCAACGTGTTGCCGGATGGATTGGAGAATGTCAGGCCAGCCTGGCCGAGCGCCGTGTTCAGCTGCGATGCCACCGAAGCGGTGGTGCCGGAAAAGTCGATCCCGATCACCTGCGGACTGGCGCCGGGCTGGCTCGGCAGCGGCAGCGCTTTCGGATCGTCGACGGCGACGATCTGCACCTGCTGCTGAACAGCGGCCGAGTTGGTGTAGCTCAGATTGACCGTGTTGCCCGCCTGCACATTCGACAGATCGAGCGTGAAGCCGGAGGTCGACGCGGTGGGCGTCACCGCGGTGCCCTGCGTGGTCTGGTCCGACAGCGAGCTTGAAAGCGTCGCGGCGAGCTGATCGACTTGGGCCTGCGCCTGTACCAGGGTCGTGTCGCGCAATTGAAGATCGGCGGCGATCTGCCCCGACGTGATCACGTTGTTCGAGACGACGTCGAGGCTCGAGCCGTTCGGAAGCGAAATCGTCAGCGAGCCGACGCCGGATTTGGTCGGGTCGGCATTGTACAGCGACGTCGGGCTCAGCGTTCCCGGCGAGGTGAAGTTGAACTGGGAAGCGAGCCCGTCGCCGACGAGCTGAATACCGGTCGAGGTAAACACGTTGGCCTGGTTGGAGCTATCGGTCGTAACCTTGACGTCGACCAGGTTCGACAGGTCGTTGATGGCGCTGTCGCGCTGATCCTCCAGCGTCGCGGCGGAAGGATCGGTCGGGCTCAGGCTCTGGAGTTTGGTGTTGAGCGCAGCGATCTGCTTTAAATCGGTGTTGGCCTGCGCCACCGAGTTGCCGATGTCCTGCTGGACATTGCTGCGCAGCGTCTGAATGCCCTGCGAAGTCGTATTGAGTTGCTGTGCGAGCGTCTGCGCCGCGCTCAACGCCGTCGTCTGCGCCGACAACCCGGTCGTAGAGGTCTGAAGCGCCTGGATCGAGGAGGTGAAATTGTTGAGCGCCGTCTCCAGCGTGCCGGTGCCTCCTGGCGTACCGTAAATGCTTTGAAGCTGGGTAAGAATATTCGAGGTCTGATTGGCAAAACCCGCGCCGCCGGTCTCGGTCCGCAACTGGCTCTGAACGAACGTGTCGATGTCACGGCTGACGCCGGTGACCAGAGCCGAGGCGCCGGCACCACCCGTCGGCTCCTCGATCTGGTTGACGGACTCGGCAACATAGCCGGTCGTGTTGGCGTTGGCGACATTCGACGACGTAATTGCGAGCGAGGCCTGATTGGCGGTCAGGCCGGACATCGCATTGGCAAGGGCAGCACTCAAACCCATCTTTATCGCCCGCCTTGGATCAAATCACGCCCGTCAACGCAACACGTTCAGCAAACTCTGAACCATGTCGTTGGCCGTGGTGATCACCTTGGTGTTGGCCGAATACGCCTGCTGGGTCACGATCAGCTTCGTGAACTCATCGGCGATATCGGTGTTGGAGCCTTCGAGCGACGAGCCCGAGATCGTTCCGGACGCGCCCTGGATCGCCGCACCGGACTGCTCGGTGGCCGCATAGGCCTGGCCGTCGAGGGCTTGCAGGTAATTCGTGCCGTTGAAGTGCGACAATGTGATCGCGGCGAGGTCGATGTTCTGCCCGTTGGAGAAGGTGCCGACCACCGTGCCGCTGTTGTTGATGGCGACCGACTGGAGCTGGCCGGCGGCAAATCCGTTCTGCGTGATCTGCCCGACGGTCGCGGTGCCGCTGGTCGAAGAAAATTGAGTCAAGGCGCCGGAAGCGAAGTTGAGCGCAACATCGCCAACGGATTGACCGCCCACGGTGAGGCCCGGAATGGTGATGCCGCCTCCTGTAGGACTGGTCAGATTGCCGTTAGAGTTGAAGGTGAAATTCGTACCGACGTTGGTCCAGGCGGCCGCGTTGCCGGTGGCGCTCGGGTCGCTCTGATAGAACAGATTCCAGGTGCCGGGGGCGGTCATGGCCCAGCGAAGCTGGACGTTGACCGGCGTGCCGGCCGAGTTGTAGACGGTGATGGCGCCGCCACTGATGCTTTCGTTGTCGAAAGTCGTGACGTCGGAGGCGACGACAATGCCGTGACCTGGGAAACCGCCGCCGATCGGCTGCGCCGCCGGGAGGGTGCTGGTCGAGGTTGTGAAGCCCAGCGATTTGAAGATGCCAGCGGCATCGGCGGTGACGGTAAGACCGTTGCCAATCGTTTCACCTGTCGTCGCATCTGTCGTGAAAGCCGTGCCCGAATTCAGCGTGACTTTGCCGGTCGAGTTGACGCTGCTGGCGGTCGACCCCGTGCCGACATTGCCGGTGGCGGTGTCGATCGCTGAGAGCAATGTTCCGACAGTGTCTCCGGGATTGAGGGAAATCGTATTGCCGCTAAGGGTAAAAGGAGCTGGCGCAATACCGGCGACGACAGTCGGGCTGGCACCAAAAAGCGTCGTGGCGTCCGCGCCCCCGACAGTGATGGCGGTGGCTGAGGGGGTGTTTTGGGTCAGAAGGAGGTTGTTGCCACTGGCGCTGGCGGTGACGTCGGTGCCTGCACCATTGATCGCAGTTACGATATCGCTGAGCGTGAAGTTCTTCGTCGGGGCCGTGCCGGTGCCGGTACCCGTGCCGGTGGTCAGGGTGACCGTTGTGCCATCGACCGTGAAGGTCTGGTTCGCCCCGGTGTCGGCAATGCCAGCCGAAAGGTCGACCGTGCCCGTGAGAGTGCCCGCTTGCCCCGTCGTCGGCGCGGCGTTCGAAAAATTAATGGTCACGCCGTCGACGGTAATTGTGTCGGTGCCGGTGACTGCCGGGACCAGGTTGCTCAACAGCGTGCTGCCGGTAACCGCGTTACCGCCATTGTCCACGGCGTTGTTACCTACGTCAGATGTGTTGACGAATGCCGCCGGCGGCGTTCCCGTTACGGTTGGATTGTTGGCGCCGAAGTCGGCCCCGCTGAGACCGCCCTTGGCGACGATCGAGCCCGTCGGGGCGTTCGGACTGGCCGTCGTCACCGGCACCGTCGGCAGGTTCGCGGCATACTGGATCGCGGTCGTCGCCTGCGCCGGAACGAAGTTGTTGTTGAATTGCAGGACCGTCGGCACGCTGCCAAGCGGGTTACCGGTTTTCGGATCGACCGCCGTGCCCATCAGGTAGTAGCCGGCGCTGTTGACCAGATACCCTTGCGCATTGACCTGGAAATCGCCGGCGCGCGTATAGTCTGTGATGCCGTTGAAGGTCGGGGTGCCGTCGGTGACGCCGGTTGGCTGTTGCACGTCGAAGAAGCCATCGCCGTTGATCGCGATGTTGGTCGCGACCGTCGAAGCCGAAACGGTACCCTGCGTGGTGATGGTCTGTTGCGCGAGCGCTTTGACGCCGCCGGCCACCTGCGATTGGGGGTTCAGCGAGTCCGGGATCAGATCCTCGAAGGCGGTGTCGATGCCTTTGTAGCCGACGGTGGAGGCGTTCGCGATGTTGCCCGATATGTTCTGCAACGCGAAGGATTGAGACTGCAGGCCGCTCACCGCCGTCGTAAGCGCGTCGAAGATACCCATAACTTTGTCTCCACATTCGATTTCATAAGGCAGCGTGGCGGTTACCCACGCATGGCCTTCGTCGAAGGAGACGTCGCAATCGGCGTGCCAGATACGAGATGCGAGTTATTTCAGTTACTTAAACAAAAAAGCCCCGGTCAGAGGACCGGGGCACAATTGCCGGGCGGGCAACAATTGCCGGGAGCAAAGTTCCGCTTAAGCGAGCCGGGACTAGCTCGCCGTCGCCGTCGCCGGATGGAATTGCAGCGCAAAACCGTCCATGCAGTAGCGCAGGCCGGTCGGCTTCGGGCCGTCATCGAAGACGTGGCCGAGATGGCCGCCGCAGCGGCGGCAATGGATTTCGCTGCGCAGCATGCCGAAGGTGCGGTCTTCCCGTTTGCCCACGGCATTGTCCAGCGGCTGATAGAAGCTCGGCCATCCGGTGCCGCTTTCGTATTTGGTCTCCGACGAGAACAGCGGCAGGTCGCAGCCGGCGCAGGCGAAAGTGCCTTTGCGGTGCTCCTTGAGCAGCGGGCTCGTGAACGGGCGTTCGGTGCCCTCATTGCGCAGGATTTCATATTGCTGCGGCGTGAGCTGGGCGCGCCACTCCGCGTCGGTCTTTTCGACCTCGAATTTTTCGGCGGCGTTCGCAGGTTCGCCGCGCAGCCAGCGCAGCGCCGCGAAGCCGAGCAACCCGGCAGTTGAAGCAAGCAGAATACGGCGATCGACCATTGGATATCTCCGTGCCAAGCAGGATGGAGTATTGGTTCATTCGCAAATACGGGCCGCCGACGGGAAAGTTACACCCGTCCGGGGGAGAATTTCTCACGTTCCTGCGAGTTTGGACGATAAAAATGGCCTCAGGGGCCCCCCTCGGTAGGGCTTGCCGCGACCGACGGCTCCGGACGCTCGATGGGCGGGCGGTCGCGCTGATCTGTTGGATGCTGATTTCTCGAATTCTGATCCCTCGGATTCTGGCTAAGCGGCGGCCGGGGCCGCGATGGCCCTGTTCCCGCCAGCCTGTTAGCTTCAGCCAGCCGGGCCTCGCGGATACGCTCCTGCGCGCGCAGCCGTTCGCGGTAACGGGCGAGCGCGCCGGCGGCCGCTGAACTTCCGCGTTCCCACATTCCAATCAGGTGGCCGGCCACCCGCCCGGTGGTGCCGCCCGCCCACACCAGTTCGAACGGCGAAAACAGCCGCCAGCGTTCGTCGCCCCAGAGAATGCTGCGGGCAATCAGTTGCCCCGCCATCGCGCTCGTACCCAGTCCTTGCCGGCCAAAGCCGCTCGCCACCCAAAGACCCCGGCGCAACTGGCCGATCTGCGGCATGCCATGCACGGTCTGGCCGACCGCCCCGCCCCACACGTCGGTGATTTGCACCTGGGCGAGCTGCGGAAAAATCGTGCGGATGCGGCGTGCGATGGTGGAGGCAAATCGCTGAGGACGGGCATCCCAGGTGGTCTCCGGGCTTGCCCACATCAAACGGTCGCCGTCAACGATCCGGAACTGATCGATGCCGTCGGTATCGATCACCGACCCCTTGAAGGCGATCGCATCCGTCAGGCGATCGCCGAGCGGTTCGGTGATCCCGGCATAGCGCCAGACCGGCAGCAGCGTCTCCGACAGACGCCGCGAGGGCGCGCCGAGATGAACGTTGCCGGCCAGAACGATGTGCGAGGCGCGTAACCGCGCCGAAGGGGTGACGATGCGCTTGCGGATTCCGGACGCGTCGATGCCGACAACCGGCGTGTCCTCGAAAATCCGCGCGCCCGCCCGCTTCGCCAGCGCCGCCAGGCCCTCAAGATATTTGCGGCCGTCGACCTGGAACGCTCTCGGAAAATAGATGCCATGGAAATAGCGATCGGTCTTTAGTTGCGCGCGGACCTGATCGATTTGCCATCCCTCGACTTCGGTTCCGAAGTCTTCGCCCAGCATTTGCAGTTCGCTGATCAGGCGATCGCCGACATCGATGTTGGAGACTTCGAGCGCTCCCTCGTTGACCGCAATCCCCGGCATCAACTGTTCGGTGGCTTGGGCGCGGACATATTCGGCCCCCTCTTTCGACAAATCCCAAAGCTCTTTGGCGTTTTCCAGGCCGATGCGCGCAACCAGGTCCTTCAGCGCCAGACCATAACCCGGCATCACCGTACCGAGCAGACTGCCCGAGGCGCCCCAGCCGACATGGCGGCCTTCGAGCACAACGACGCTGGCGCCAAGGCGTGCCGCCTCCAGCGCGACCGTGAGGCCGGCAAGCCCCGCGCCGACCACGCAAATGTCGGCATCCATGTCGAAAGTCAGCCGTGCGCGGGTGGCATCGCCAACGCCGGTATCGCCCGTGAGGATATCGCTCATGCCGTTGTCTTAAGGGATCGGTCTGGCGCTTGTCACCTTGTCCTTGGCCGCGACACAGTAGATTAATTCTGTAGTGTGGCCGTTCAAAAGTCCGCATCATTGCTGCCGCGCGTCCGGTCATGCGGACTTTTGAACCCAGGCCACACTAGATCATTAATTTTGCTAGTGTCCTGCCGATTCCGAAGTTCGCAAAAGTGGGGCCGCGCAATAGTGCGAACTTCGGAAACGGGACACTAGTATCGAATCACGTCGGAAACCGTCATGCGCCGTTTGATGCTGCTTCGGCACGCCAAGACCGAAAATGATGCGCCGAGCGGCCGCGATCAGGACCGCAGACTGGATAACCGTGGCCGCCTTGATGCCGCCGAGATTGGCGCCTGGATCGGCCGCAATCCACCCTTCCCGAGCCTCGTGCTGGTTTCTCACGCGGTGCGCGCGCTGCAGACCTGGGAAATCGCCTGGGAAGCGATGAAGGAGCTTGTGCCGGCGCCAGAGGTGGAACTGACGCCGGAACTTTATGGCGCCGATCTCTCGCAGCTCCTCGAAACCATTCGCAATGCCTCCGCAGCCGATCCGAAACGGCTGATGCTGGTCGGGCACAATCCCGGAATGCATGAGCTTGCGGTCGCTCTGGCCGGTCACGGCGATCCCGCCGGGCGCGGCGCTTTGGCCGACAACCTGCCAACATCAGGTCTTGCGATTTTCGATTTCGACATCGATGACTGGACCGATGTCGGAATCCGGCGCGGCCGCCTGGAGGCGTTCGTCAGCCCCAAATTATTGAAGCAGGCCTCGGGCGGTTGAGCTTGGCTCCTATCGTCCAAAGGTCTTTTAGCGTCCGGAGCTTTCTTCGAATATGCTAAGGTAGTTTCTGACCGAGCAAGCCCTGGACCCGATTCCCAAAAATCGATTCCAGGGAAAGCTCCGGCAGCCTTACAGGGAGGCGCAGATGTTCAGCTCCATCCTCGTGCCGCTTGATCTTGCCGACACCGATCTGGCGCGGCCCGCCATCGCCACGGCAGCCACGCTGTCGCAAACCTGGAATGGCAAGGTAAGGCTTCTCAACGTCCTGCCGATGACGCCGGTGATGCTGGCCGAATATGTTCCCGCCGATTTCGACGTGCAGCAGCGCGAGACGTCAGAGGAAGCGCTCGCCATCGTTGCGCGCGAATCCGGCATCGAGGCTGACCGCATTTCGACCGCCGTGCGGCAAGGCGGGATCTATCACGAGATCCTCGAAGAGGCCGCCGCGGTGAAAGCCGATCTGATCGTCATGACCTCGCACCGGCCGGCGATGCGCACCTATTTCCTCGGCTCCAATGCCGGCCATGTCGTGCGCTACGCCAAATGCTCGGTGCTGGTGGTGCGGCATTAAATGTCACGCCCTGGTGCTTACGGTAACAGGGCTTTCGGCAGATCGTCGAACGTGTAGGTCAGCGGCCGGTTGCGCCTGATGAAGCCGCCGACCTGCCAGGCAAACAAAGCGGCAAAGCCGAGCAGAAACAGCGCGCCCGCCCATTCGCCCGAGACGATCGAGCCCAACAACAACCCGCTCATCGCAATCGCCAGCAGCGCCACGCACACAATCGCCGCCGAATAGACCCGCGGGCCAAGACCGCCGGTCAGCACCGCTTGGCTGCCGGCCTTTGCCATGCGGGCGTGTAATTCGATGATGAAGTCGCGATAGTCCTTGTCCTGCGGCGCCATCAGCGCCGCGGTCTGCCAACTGGTCGAGAGAATGGCGAGCCGTCTGCCATCGATCTTGCCGATGTCGGCGCGAAACCGCCGCGCCTGCATCGACACCGGGCGATAGGACAGCCGCACGCTGGCGATATCAGCGTAAGACCAGAGGCCGGAGCGCCCGGCGATGCGCCACGACAGTCCCTGCTCGGTCAATTCAAAGAGGTGGGCCGAGCCGACCAGCGACGCCTTGAAGGCATAGTGGAGACCAGTGCCGCCCATTTGAAGTTCCTGCATCACAAGCGGCATCGACGGCGAACCGCCCCTCCTGAGTAGCGACTTTAAGTGTAAGGCCTAAAGCGACAGGCAGGCCCAGAAAAACGCCGCGGTCGCGAGCCCACCCAGCACGGTCCGCACCGCGTGGACCGCGCCCCATTTGACGATGAGGGCGCGCGCAGGCGGACCGGCTTTGTCGAGATCCGTCGCCAGCAAGGCATCGTTGATGGGTTTAATGACAATCAAGGTCCAGGGCCATGGCGCAATGATCAGGATGGCGCCGACCAGGAAAGCGGTATCGGAAACCTGCCACCACGCCAGAATCCCGAAAAGGAAGCCCACCACCGCAAGTGGCGCCTGCATCGTCGCCCCGTGCTTGTAGGCTGGCTTCCATTCGGCAAGCAGCGCGCGATCATCGAGCGTCAGCCGCGCAGGTTGCTCGGCGAAATTCACGTAGAACGCCGCACCGGCAAATATCGCCGAGGCGATCAATGCGAGAAGGCCGAACGTCATGGCTAAACCTTAGTAGTTGCGCCGATCGCCTGCCCTATTCTACAACCGCATCATGCCCGAGACGACCCCATTTCCAAGCCGCCTGATCGTCGCTGCCGCTGCGATTTCCGGTGTCTTGCTCGCGCTTGCCGTCCACATGCTAGGGGCAAGGTTGGGGCTCGATCTCGGCGGCCTGTGGCGATCCGACACCAGCGAATTCATGCCGGCCCGTGCCGCATTGGCGTGGTGGCTGATCGCAACCGTCGGCTTTTGCGGCGGCTATTTCACCGCGACGCTGATGCATAGCGCCGCGGCGGGGCAGATTCCGCAGAGGATGCGGCAGTTCCTGATCGCGGTCGGCGTGCTGGTGCTCGCGGGCGCCGGCCAGGCCGCCTCCGGACCAAGCTCGATTCCGACGGTCGCCGGCGTCGTGGCCGGACTTGCGGCCCTTGCCCTTGGCGCGGTGATGGCGTTTTGCGGCGCCCATTTCGCACTCCGCCAAGCGTGATGTCAGCTTTGCTTTCCAGCGCCGCGCCAAATCATGGCGCTCGCGATCAACAGAAGCGCCCCCGAGATCACAAGCGAGAAGTGCGCGCCGCGCATGAACGTATCCGGCTGGCCCACCAGCGCGCCGAACAGTGCTACGCCGAGCACGCTGCCGGTCTGCCGGGTCGCATTGAGAACGCCGGCCGCGATCCCGGAGCGTGATTTCTCCACACTGCCCAGCAGCGTCGCAGTGAGCGGCGGCACCAATAGACCAAGCCCGCCGCCGATGATCATGAGCTGCACCAGCATCTTGAAGTACGACGTGCCCGGCTCGATGGCGAGCAGCATCAGGCAGCCGAGCGCGGTCAATGCACCGCCTGTGGCAATCGTCGCGGGCGCGCCGATGCGCTCGGAGACGCGTGCGGCCAGAAGGTTGGCCGGCAGCACCATGCCCATCATCGGCACGAAGGCGAGGCCCGTTTGAAGCGGCGACAGGCCGTTGACGCGCTGGAAATACAGGCTGAACACGAAGATCAAGCCGTAGAAGGCGATGTTGACGAGCAGGCCGACCAGCGACGTCAAAGCGAACAGCCGATGCGCAAACAGCGACAGCGGCAGCATTGGATGCGATGAGCGCGCTTCCTGCATGACGAACAGGATGGCGAGCAGCGCCGAGCCCGCAAAGCCTGCGATCACGAAGGCGTTGCTGATGCCGAGTGCGCCGCCCTCGACGATGGTCCCGGCGAGACCGCCGAGCGCTGCGATCGCCAGAATCTGGCCCGGCAAATCGACTTCACGTTGCTGATTGCGCGTGGTCTCCGTGGCGTAGCGCCAGCTCAGCCAAAGCCCGGCGATGCCGATCGGCAAGTTGACCAGAAAGATCGATCGCCAGCCGATCAGCGCGATCAATGCACCACCGGCCAGCGGTCCCGCGGTGAGCGCGAGGCTGGCGCCGGCCGCCCAGATTCCAACCGCGCGGCCGCGGCCGCGTTGATCGGAATAGGCATGATTGAGCAAGGCGAGCGAATTCGGCACGAGAACGGCAGCGCCCAATCCCTGCACCGCGCGCGCCGCGATCAGCACGGCCGAATTGGATGCCAGCGCACATGCCAGCGACGCGGAGGTGAAAATCGCAAACCCCGCCATGAAGACCCGTTTGGCGCCGATGCGATCGCCAAGCGCGCCCGCGGTCAGAATGAACGCGGCGAACGCAATGGTGTAGGCGTTGACGACCCATTGCAGCTCCGAGACGCCGCCGCCGAGCGAGCTGCCGATGCGATCGAGCGCCGTGTTGACGATGGTGACGTCGAGCTGAACCACGCCATAACCGAGACTCATGGCCAACAGCGTCAGCGATTCCGACAGGCCAAGCGAGGGTTGCTGTTCCGGATGTGACTTGCTGGCCGAACTTGCTCCGGTCGCGACCGGAACCGGCCGAAATTGAATGGCTGCGTTTCGCATCGGCTGTCTCCGTGGGTGCTGCAGACCCAACGGGAGAGATAGCTATTTGGTCCAGCTCAATACTTCGATCAACGACGAAGTGTCGCCGCCAGAGCGTTCCCGCCGGAACCTTGGCAAAGACGCGGTTAGTCACCAGGGCGGCGCGTCGGCATCTGGACATCCCAGGCCAGTCCCACAGCCGCGAACAGCCGCAGCAGCTGATAGGTCAGGTCGATCTCCCACCAGTGCCGCTGATTGCAGGCGCAGTTCGGCTCGGCGTGGTGATTGTTGTGCCATCCCTCGCCGCTTGCGAGAATCGCCACCAGCACGTTGTTGCGGCTTTGATCGCCGGTGTCATAGTTCTGGTAGCCGGACATATGGGTCAATGAATTCACGCTCCATGTGACGTGCCAGACCACGACCGTGCGCACAACCACGCCCCACAGCCACACACTCGCGCCGAACTGAACCGACGCCATCAGGGTGCGGCCGAGCGCCAATGCGATCAGGAAGCCGACCCCATAATAGATCACGGACTGAACCAGCGTGATCCACACGACATGGCGCTCGATAAAGCGGTAGAAATCGTCGCGCAGGATGTCGCGCGCATAGCGGTCATAGGCGACCTGACGGCCGAGGTCGGTGTTTTCCAGAAACAGCCAGCCCATGTGCGACCAGAAGAAATTGACCAGCGGGCTGTGCGGATCAGGGCGTTCGTCCGAACGATGATGGTGCATGCGGTGCGTCGCGACCCAGCGCGCCGGCGTATCCTCCACGCACCACACCGCGAGAACGGCAAAGGCGTGCTCCAGCCAGAGCGGACATTTGAAGCTGCGATGGGTGAGCAGGCGGTGGTAGCAGAGGTTCATCCCGCAGGCGCCGTAGACATAGACCCCGACGAAGGCCAGCACGGCGCCTGATGTCGAGTAGAACCACGGCAGGAACGCCAACAGCGCCAGCAGATGATAAGTGCCGACCGCGGCCGCATATCGCCAATTGATCCGCCGGTCGCAGGCGCCGAGCGGAAGCGGCAGCGCCACGGGTCTCGCGAGCGGACAAGTCAGGGTGGTTTGAAGTGGCTCTTCCAAAATACCTCGCGCCCCGTCGATCGGGGCATTTTTTTACACTATTGCCGGCCGTTCGCGAGGCCAGACTACAGGAAATTTGCAGTAATAAACGGGCTTTAGGACGGTTCTACAGTTCCCTTACGGTTCCCCTCGTCGCGGCTCCAGACGAAAGCACCGCGGACGGAAAATCCACCGCGGCGCTTCGTTTGGTGGCGAACCGGTCAGCTTGCGGCTCGAAGATTGATCTTGCCCTCGGCGAGCGAGGTCAGTTTCTGGTCGGTGGTCCGCTCCTCATCGAGCGTCTTCTGGAGATTGCTCGCGCAGTCGTTGCGGCCGAGCAGCCGGGCCCAGGCGATCAGGCTGCCATAGCGGGCGATCTCGTAATGCTCCGCCGCCTGGCCTGCGTTGATCAAGGCTGCGTCCAGCACCGATTTGTCCGCGACTTCGCCGGCTACCTCGTCGGCTTCCTCGATGATGCCGTCGATGGCCGGACAGTCGACCGCCTTCACCTCCGCACCCCACATCCGAAACGCCTCCTCCAGGCGCTGCACATGAGTTTTGGTTTCCTCGAGATGGGTCAAAAAGCCCTGGCTGAGCACCTTGTCGGTCGCCTTGTCGGCCATCTTCGGCAGCGCCTTCACAAGTTGTTTCTCGGCGTAATAGATGTCCTAACCGGGTAAAAACTTATGTTGGGGAACATCAGGAACTTCCGGGCGGCCGCCCGGCCTTTCGGCCATCGTTCCGGCGCGATTTTCCAAAATACCTCAGCCCGTCTAACGGTATGGCCGGGGCCGATGCGCGACAGTCCGTCGCTTTGTCAAGGACTGCACAAGCAAAGGTTTTTGCCGTATGTGTCTGGTTTACGCCGGCGATCGGCATCAAATGCCCAGGATCGCTTTGGGAGGCCGGCAACGCCGTTGCGGCCCTGCCGGGAGGATGAATGGTTCGGCTATTGGCCATGCTGCGGCATGGCTTCAAGGAACGGATTGGCTGGAAACGGGTGGGAATTGCCGCCAGCCTCGTCATCATCGCCTTTGCGATCACGACCCTCGTCCGCACACTGAAGGGCATCGATACCGGCGTCATGCTGGTGGCGCTGACCGACATCCCGCCCCATCACATCGTGCTCGCCGCGCTATGCGTCGTGGCCGCCTTCTGCACCCTGACGTTCTATGATTTCTTTGCACTGCGCACGATCGGCAAGAAGCATGTGCCCTACCGCATTGCGGCGCTGTCGAGCTTCACCAGCTATTCGATCGGCCACAACATCGGCGCCACGGTCTTTACCGGCGGCGCCATTCGCTTCCGGATCTATTCGGATTACGGCCTGAGCGCCGTCGATGTCGCCAAAATCTGTTTTCTTTCCGGCCTGACGTTCTGGCTCGGCAATACCTTTGTGCTCGGCATCGGCATGGCCTGGCACCCCTGGGCCGCCTCCGCCATGGACCAGCTGCCGCCCGCGATCAACCGGCTGATCGCATTCGGCGTGCTCGGCGCGATCGTCGCCTATTTCGTCTGGCTCAGCCTTGGCGAAGAACGGCGCGAGCTCGGGCAGAACGGCTGGAAGGTCCGCCTGCCTTCGGCGCCGTTGACGCTGGTGCAAATCCTGATCGGCGTGGTCGACCTCGGTTTCTGCGCGCTCGCGATGTATCTGCTGATGCCCGCCCAACCGGGCATCGATTTCGTCTCGCTCGCCGTGGTGTTCATCCTGGCCACCCTTCTCGGCTTTGCCAGCCACGCGCCGGGCTCGCTCGGCGTGTTTGACGCCGCGATGCTGGTGGCGCTGCCGGAATTCGGCAAGGAGCAACTGCTGGCGACGCTGGTGGTGTTCCGTATCCTTTACTTCATGATCCCGTTCGGCATCGCGATCTCGATCATGGGCACGCGCGAGCTTTGGCTCAGCGTGGTGCAGCCGTGGCAGCAGCGGCGCAAACAGGCCGGGATTGGTTCGGAGATACGCGGCGAGACAACGGAGGTCGAGGTCGTCGAGGTGAAGGCAACGTTGCCCTTCCCGCAGCGCTCGCGCGCCGGCTCCCGCCGCTAAAACGGAAACAGCGCTTTCCAGAACTTATGGCTTGGCGGGTGAGACGGGCTTTTTGCCCACCGGCTGCTTGGACGCGACCGCCTGCCCCGGCAAATATTTGGCGATGACCGAGGGATCCAGGGTGGCGATTTCCGAATCCGGCAAGCGTTGCCAGATCTCGTCCTTGCCAAGCATCGGCGTGAGCAGGTAGCCACGCAGCGTAAGCTGCTGTCCGTCAGGGCTGACGGTCATTTTCGCCTTCCATATCTGCCCGTCGCGGGGATTGAGGATGTTGCCGCCTTCATATTCAAGGCCGTTGCGCTTCATGTCGCGGATGAAGGAAATTCCGAGTATCGCGGCGTCCTTGCGGTCGTCGGTGCATTTCGAACAGGTCATGAGTTCGGGCTGACCGGGCTTCGGAAATTTTCTGGCGATCGCCCCTTCGAACATGCCGTCATGGTGGTCGACCACCAGCACCCAGACCACTGGCTTACCGTCTTCGATCTTCTGCCAAAGACCCGCGGCCGTCGGCTCGGACGCGCGGCCAGCAAGGGGATTTGCGAACGCGATCGCCAACCCGCCTGCGATCGAAAGCGCGCCTGCGATCGAAAACATTGGCCGCAATCTGGAACCTGCCATCGTCGTCACCCGATCGGTTCAATCGATAGGGGAAGATTATGGTCATTTGCCGGACGGGGCCAGTGTCCCCGGGGTCGCACCTTCGCACGTTACTTGAATCAGGCGCCCGTGACGCATTGAAACGCCAGCATTTTCCGTCCCGCACTCGGCACCGTCAATTGACGCCGAGCTTCTTTTGCAGGCTCGAGGATGACGTCGTGTACTGGAACACCAGGCGCTTGTCCGGATAGACGTAACGGTGCGCCTTCTGGGCCATCAGCGAGCCCTCGTGGAAGCCGCACAGGATCAGCTTGAGCTTGCCCGGATAGGTGTTGATGTCGCCGATGGCAAAGATGCCGGGAACGCTGGTCTCGAACGCCGAGGTCTCCACTGGCACCAGATTGTTCTCCAGTGCAATGCCCCAGTTCGCCACCGGTCCGAGCTTCATGGTGAGGCCGAAGAACGGCAACATGGTATCGCAGTCGACTTTCGACATCGCGTTGTCGTTGCCCTTGACCTGCGCGCCTGACAGCGCGCCGCCCTCGCCTTCCAGCGCCGTGACCTGACCGATCCTGAGGTCAAGCTTTCCGGATGAGACCAGCGCACGCATCTGCTCGACGCTGTGGGGCGCGGCGCGGAAATCGTCGCGCCGGTGCAACAGCGTGACGCGCTTGGCGATCGGATGCAGATTGAGCGTCCAGTCGAGCGCGGAATCGCCGCCGCCGACGATCAGGATGTCCTTGTCGCGGAACTGCTCCATCTTGCGCACGGCGTAAAATACCGAGGTCCCTTCATAGGCCTCGATGCCCGGCACTGGCGGACGCTTCGGCTGGAACGAGCCGCCGCCGGCCGAAATCACCACCACCTTGCATTCGAATATCTTGCCGGCATCGGTCGTGACCCGGAACGCGGGATCGCCGATCTTCTCGATCTTCTCGACCATTTCGTTGAGATGGAAGGTCGGGTTGAACGGTTTGATCTGCTCCATCAGCGCCCCGGTGAGGCCCTGACCGGTGACGAACGGAATGCCGGGAATGTCGTAGATCGGCTTTTCCGGATAGAGTTCGGCGCACTGGCCGCCGACCTTGTCGAGGATGTCGACAAGATGGACCTTCATGTCCAAGAGGCCGAGTTCGAAAACGGAAAATAGCCCGCACGGGCCGGCGCCAATGATCAGCACGTCGGTTTTGATGGCTTCGCTCATGTCGCTTCTTTTCGGTTGAACCTTGGCGAGACGGGTGATGCTTCTCTAGTGGAGTGGATTTGACATTCGCTACCCACTTAGTCGCGGGCTCGTCAAGCGAATGTCAAATCCAAAACTCCACTAGAAATCTATATTTGCTAGTGGTCCTTTGATCCTAACATTCGCAAACGTGCCTGCCGAGAGGGGAAGCGAATGTTGGGATCGGACCACTAGCCAACGCCACAGGGGGAGGAAAGCCATAATACGGGTTGCGGACACCACGACAACCCCTTGCCGCCGCTCCATAACTGCGCTGTAACGGCACTAATGGTCCGAATCTAACATTCGCATCCCTTCGCGGCAGGCACTTTTGCGAATGTTGGATTCATAAGGACCATCAGCAACCATGAGATTCTAGTGGAGTTCGGGATTTGACATTCGCTTTGCGAAATCGCGGCTAGGTGGATAGCGAATGTCAAATCGATTCCACTAGTTTCGGAGACACTTGCCGTGAATGCCCCTGCCCCATCCGACACAACGCCCCGGTTAGAGGATTTCCCCTACCGCCTCGCCGATAATGTGCGGTTTGCCGATCTCGATCCCAACGGTCACGTCAACAACGCGGTCTATGCGACCTATTTCGAGACCGGGCGCGTCACGCTGATGAAGGATCGCAGCTACTGGCAACTACCGGAGGGCCTGACCTGGATCATGGTGCGGCTCGACATTCACTTCCGCGCCGAATTGCACTGGCCGGGCACGATCGAGATGGGGTTGGGTGTTGCGAAATTTGGTCGAACTTCAGTGACCTTCGATCAGGTGGTGTTTTCGGAAAGTGTCTGCGTCGCCTCCGCGCAGTCGGTCACCGTGCTGATCGATCTGGCCACGCGCAAGCCGACGCCGCTGACACCCGAGATCATCGAAAAATTTCGGCCCTGGCTTCGGCGCGGCGTGCAGGTTTAGGAAATCGCTTAAGCCTGCCGCTCCGGCGTCGACACCACGAGGCCGTCGAGTTCGTCGGAGACCTTGATCTGGCAGGACAGGCGCGAATTCGGCCTGACGTCGAAGCCGAAATCCAGCATGTCTTCTTCCATCGGCGAAGGCGGTCCGACCTTCTCGCGCCAGGCTTCGTCGACATAGACGTGGCAGGTCGCGCAGGCGCAGGCGCCGCCGCATTCCGCCTCGATGCCCGGGATCGCGTTGCGGATCGCCGCTTCCATGACGGTGGCGCCATTTTCGACGTCAATGGTGCGGGTTTCGCCGGAATGGTCGACAAAGTGTATCTTGGCCATGTTCGCTCGTACTGCCGGAAAAAAGTGTCCGGGCAGACCTATAACGGGTCGATCCGGCCAGCGCTAGTGGAGTGAATTGGAAGAAGATTTGCCGGAATCGGGGCAGCCCCGTCGATCAGCTTTGGCCGAGCATGGCCTCGATCGCGCTACGGGCCTGCATGATGGCGTCATCGAGCTCGTTCAAGGCTTCCGCCCGATCGCACCCGCTTCTGATCAGTGTTTCGAGATGGGCCGCGGCGTCACCGACCGCGAAAGCGCCGACGGCGCGCGCCGATCCTTTCAGCGTATGCGCCAGCGCGGCGGCATCGGCCGGGTTGGCGACGAGTGATTTGACCAGACGCGAGGCCTGCGCGGAAAACATGCCCAGCACTTCGCATTCGAGCGCCGCATCGCCGAGCGTCATCCGCCGCAGATGCGCGATATCGATCGGGCCGTCATCGGGAGCGAGCGGGGGCGATGGCATCCATTCAATCCGGTCCAGATGAAGCGACATGGCTTTGAGAGTCCGAATTGTCGTTCGCCTTGCCGTCGATCGGTCAAGGCTCGGGCGAGCCAACCATGGAATTGGTTAACGGATCGTTCGATGCTGTGGACAGCGGTGTCTTTCACGCCGCACCTTCGCCTTGTTTTCAGCGAAGTGTCGCCGCAATTAACGCTGACGTACGGAATTTCAAAGCTTTGTAAGGCCTTACGGCGCGACGCTGTTAACGATGATTAAGATTGTATTAATCCCACCATTTCATTCGTGACGCCTTGCCAATAGGATGTTCGCCGGACGTGAGCGCGGGACAAGCCGACCTTCTTTTTGGGCGGATGCGCGCAGCATTTGATCATGATGACGGTTTGGACTTGCGGGGGGCATTCGCAGGACCGTTGCCGGACATTGCGTAAGAAGTAACACGAGGGCTCGGACTGAACATGGCGAACACCCCCAAAAAGGTCAAAGACCCGACGGAAGTTGCACTTTCTGCCATTCAGGAAGCCCTCAACATTTCCGACGGCTCGACCAGCGACATAAGGGGTTCGGCCCGCTCGGATTCGGCGCCCGACGTCATGACCGGCGCGCCTTCATTTGACGAATCCCCGTTCGACACGAGGCCGAGCAACAACGATCGGGCCAATTTCAATCCTGTCGAAGAAACGCGCGTGAGCCGTCGCGCCGCCAATGACGACCGCGAAGCCATCGGTCAGGCTCTGCAAGCGATTCAGAAGGGCCGCCCCACCCGCAACGCCTATTTGCTGGCGACGCTTGCGACCGGCATGTGGGTCATTGCCGGCATCCTCCTGACCATCAGCTTCTGGCCCTCCATTCAGGCGGCGATGGGACAGGGAAGCGGCGGCATGCTGGCTTTCGCTGGATTGATTGCGTTGTTCTCGGCGCCAATCCTGATGTTCTATTTCATGGCGAGCCTGTCCTGGCGCGGCCAGCAATTGCAGACGATCGCCCAATCTATGGCGCAGGTCGCGATCCGTTTCTCCGAGCCCGAGGGAGCGACCAGCGACTCCATGGTGACGGTTGGACAAGCGATCCGCCGCGAGGTCGCGGCGATGGGCGACGGCATCGAGCGCGCGATCGCGCGCGCCGGCGAACTCGAAACGCTGGTAGCCAACGAGGTGTCGGCGCTGGAGCGCGCCTACAGCGACAACGAAGTGCGGATTCGCTCTTTGCTGCAGGATATCGCCCATCAGCGCGACAACCTGGTCGGCCAGGCCGAGCAGGTCCGCAGCGCGATTTCCGGCGTGCAGATTGATCTGCGTCACGACATCGCGCTGATCTCGGATGCGATCGCCTCCCGCGTCGACGAGGTTGCCAAGAGCATCACCGGCGCGCTGGAAGAACGCGGCGCGCACATCACGAGCGCGCTCGCGAATGCCGGCGACAACATGATCCTGGCGCTCGGCGAGCGCGGCGGCGACCTGCTCGACCGGCTCGAGGAAGCCAGCGCCGAGACCACACGCGCGGTGCTCGACGCCTCCGAACGGCTGACCACCAGCCTGAATTTCAAGACCGGCCATGTGCACGACGAATTCGTCGAACTCGCCGACCGCGTCCACGACATGCTCAACGAGCGTCTCGACCGCGTCACCGCCGATTTCGAGCAGCGCTCTTCCACCATCGTCGACGGCATTTCGGACCGCACCGAACAGGTCCACGACTCCCTGAAGAATTCCAGCGACTCGCTGCTGCTCGAGCTCGAGCTGCGCTCCGGCGACCTCGTCAACAAGATCGACGAATCCGGCAACCGCCTCGCCTCGAAAATTCTCACCTCGGGCGAGAAGGCAAGCGACGCGCTCGATGTGACCGTGAACTCGCTGGTGGCCAAGGTCGTCAGCCAGACCGAAAACGCGCATGATGCGCTTTCGATGCAAATGAGCGCCTTCGACGAACTGGTGAAGAACCAGGGCGGCGAACTGGCGGAAAAATTCGCCCGCGACTCTGGCACGCTCGGCGCGCTGATCACCCGCCATATCTCCGAATTCGACCGCACCGTGAAAACCTTCGGCGGCGAGATCGTCGAGCGGATGGGCCAGCGCACCAGCGACATCGCCGACACGCTGAAGAGCTATGTCGACAACTTCGACACCCGCCTCACCTCGAACGGCGGCGAGATCACCGCTTCGCTCGATCAGCGCCTGTTGCAATTCGAAACCACGCTCGGCACCCGCGTCACCCATCTCGACACCTCGCTCGACAGCAAGATCAAGTCGTTCGACGAAGCGATCGACAGCCGTCTCAAATCGCTCGAGCAGACCTTCGATACCCGCGCCCACTCGGTCACCGAAACCATCGACGGCCGGCTCGGCACGCTCACCGCCTCGCTCACCGATGGCGCCGCGCAGGCGGTTGCCGCCGTCGATCAGCGCATTGCCAATGCAACCGCGACCATCGATGGCCGCAGCACCCAGTTGACCGAAACCATCGCGGCGCGGTTCCAGGAAATTCATCAGAGCATCGAGACCCGCATCGGCTCCGTCGCCACCGACATCGACGCACGGGTGTCGCAGTTCGAGGAACTGCTGGATTCACGCATCGAAGCCGTGGCCGGCCGCATCGAAAGCAGCGGACGGCAGGCCAGCGATGGCCTGGTGGAGCGCGCCGAACAATTGTCGGCGGGCATCAAGTCCCATGTCGAGGACGCCGAACGCTCGCTTTCCAACCTTGTCGTCACGACCAGCGAGACCATCCAGACCGGCGCGCGCGCGGCGCAGGAGGCCCTGCTCGGCGTCTCCTCGGATGTCGGCGCTCAACTCAAGATGACCTCCGCGGAGGTGGAACGCGCGCTGACCGCCGTCGGCAGCAGCGCCGCCAATTCGATCGTGGTCTCGGCCCGCGAGGCCCAGACCACACTCGTCACGGCATCCGCAGATGCAACGAGCCAGGTCAAATCGCTTGCCTCCGACCTCGAGCGCTCGCTGTCGGCCGCCGGCAGCGCAACTGCCGCCTCGATCCTGGCCAGCGCGCGCGACGTTCAGACCACCCTCGTCGGCGCCTCGTCCGATGCCGCCAACCACGTCAAATCGCTCGCCGCCGACGTCGAACGCACCTTGACGGCGGCCGGCTCCGACACCGCGGCTTCCATCCTCAACAGCGCGCGCGAGGCCCAAACCTCGCTCACCGCGACCTCGGCCGATGCCGCAAGCCAGATCCGGGCGATCTCGAGCGACCTCGAACGCTCGCTGTCGACGGTGACCACCAACACCACGGACCGGATTGCCGCCACCGCGCAAACCGCGCAGCAGGCGATTATTGCGGCCTCCAACGAAGCCAGTTCGAAGGTCAAATCGACCTCGGCGGACGTCGAGCGTTCGGTTCTCGCCGCCAGCGGTTCGTTCGGCTCGGCGATGACCGGCAAGACCGACGAAATCGTCACTTACGTGCAGCAGCAGACCGATCGCCTGTCGCAGGCCATCGACAGCAAGCGCGGAGCATTGGTCGAGGCCATCGGCGCCAAGACCAGTCTCCTCACCTCCGAAGTCGACCGCGTCACGGCGGAAGCCCTGCGTTCGATCGAGACCCGCGGCCAGGGCTTCTCGCAGGCCATGCTCGGCAACAGCACCGAGGTGGCGCGCAACATCACCTCGGCGGGCGAACTCGCGACCTCCACCATCAACAAGTCGCTGAAGGACCTGGAGATGTCGTCGCGCAACGCGATCGACCAGTCGCGCCAGGTATCGATCGCCGCGGTTACCGAGATGCAGGAAACCAGCAAGATCCTGCGCACCGACACGGTCGCGCTGTTCGAGCGGCTGCGCGAGGGCAACATCCTGCTCCAGGAAGTCCTGACCGGCGCCCACGACAATCTCAACTCGCTCGAGCGCGCGCTCGTCACCCGCGTAGCCGATTTCGTCTCGGCGATGAACGACGTCACCACGCGCAACGGCGCGGCGACGCAGACGCTGGAAGACCAGTTGAGCGTCTTCAACTCCAAGACCTCGAAAGCACTGGAAGATCTCAATTCGCTGTCCCGCCAGTTCGAGATCCACGGCAGGTCCCTGGTCGAGGCGGCTGCCGTCGTCGAACAGAGCAACCGCTCGACCTCGACCTCGCTCGCCGAACGCAAGTCCACGCTGGAGTCCCTCGTCAACACGATCGACCTGCGCACCACCGACCTCGATCAGCGGCTGTCGCGTTTCACCGTCCTGCTCGACGAGTTGCTTGCGGCCGCGGAAGAGCGTGCCCGCGATATCGCGCGGGTCGTGGCGGAAACCGCCGGCGCCGGCTCGGCCGCGATCAGCCGGCAGTTCGAAGCGGTTCGCGCCGCGGCCGAGGAAGAACGCCGTCAGACTTCGGATGCGATGGCTGAAATCTATCAGCAGAGCACCGAGGAAGCGGATGCGATGTTCAAGCAATCCGCCGACAAGTTCGCCAACATGGTCGGAAGCATGAAGCAGATGGCTGCCGAAATGCAGCGCGAGCTGGAAACGACCCGCAACGAGCTGCGCCGTGGCGTGCTGGAAATGCCGCAGGAGGCCGCCGACTCGACCGCGCAGATGCGCAAGGTGATCGTCGATCAGATCGAGGCGCTGGCGGAGCTCAACCGCATCGTCGCCCATCACGGCCGCGGCCTCGACGTCGTCTCCACCACGAGCCGCACCACCAGCTCTTATCGCGAGGAGGAGCCGGCGCTGACCGCTGCTGTCGGCGGACGTGCAGAACCATCGCGACCGGCCCCGCGTGTCGCCAGCGCGTCGACCCTGCCGCCGCCCGATCTCGGCCAGCCTGCCGCGCGACGCACCGAAGCCCCGCCCGTGGCACCCTCAGGCTCGGATCAGGGCCGTGACGGATGGCTGTCCGATCTCTTGAGCCGCACCGATGGCGGCACCGGCGCACCCCCGCCTGCCCCGCCCCGTGGCGGCCGTTCGGCGCCGAACGCCACCAGCGGCAATCCGCTGGAGTTGCTCTCGCTCGACATCGGCCGGCTGATGGATCGCAACCTCGCCGCTGAAATGTGGGATCGCTATCAGCGCGGCGAGAGCAAGGCCTTCACCAAGCGGCTCTATACGCCGGCGGGCCAGAAGGCCTTCGACGAAGTCGCCCGCAAATATCGCAGCGACCGCAACTTCAAGCAGACGGTCGATCGCTACATCGCCGAGTTCGAGCGCCTGCTCGACGAGGTCGCGCGCGAAGATCGCGGACCCCAGGCCTTGCGCGGTCACCTGACCTCCGAGACCGGGCTGGTCTACACCCTGCTCGCGCACGCCGCGGGACGGCTGGGGTGAATGGCGGCGAATAGCGAACAAGAGAGTAGCGAGTAGACGTCAATTACCCGAGAACCTTAACAACCAGTAGTAGTGCCCATCAACGGGCTCGGTGATTCTTTTTGGCAGCGAGGTCAGCGAATGTACTATTTGGAGTCAGCTCCATGCGCTTTAGCCTCCGCCTTGCAAGAAAATAGAAAAAAACGCTAGCCAAGAAAAATATGATGACAGCTCTCCAAACGTGTTCAAATATTGAAAAATAAGCGAGCGCAGCGGTGACTCCGGAAATTGTTGCCCCGACGGCAGCGTAGGGTAGTCGCTCCAAACTCTTCATTTTTCAACCTTATGATCTGTAAACTCCGGTCCATTCTTCCGGCGCTCACATTACGTTGTGCTCACTGCCAAAACCGAATTATTCACGTCGGCTCTCGTCGCCACCGAGAGACACCTCCGCCGGCGCGACGCGTACGTGCATAAGAATTGATTTCCAGATAGGATGCAGCACTCCGCTTACGATAGTAAAAGCGAGAACGGAGGCCTAATGGCCTCCGTTTTTGTTTACACCTTACACAAGGTCGTCATTCCCCGCGCAGGCGGCGCATCCAGTACGCCGCAGCTTCTCTGACGAAAATCGGCGTCTCTGGAATACTGGATCGTCCGCATTCGCGGACGATGACAGCCGAGTCCGCCACGCCCTTCACTGCCGCCGCGGTGGCGCCGGCGGCGTCGGCGTGGATGCGGAAGCCGCTGCCGGCGAAGTCGAATTGCCTGCGCCGAACAACAGGCGGGTCGGATTGCGGTCGAGATTGTTCACCGCGCGGCTGATATCGCCGAGCGTGCGGCGGCCGTCGGTCATCAGGGCGCCGGAGCGCTTGTCGAAGTCTTCCGCCAGTTCGCGGATCGATTGCACGGTCAGGAACAACTCGCCGCCGTCCTTGCCGCCGGCGAGTTTGTTGAGGCCGAGCATCAGACTGTCGGCCTTGCCCATCACGCCATCGACCTTGGCCATGACGTCGTCGATCTTCTGGGCGTTGCGCGACAGCGACCCGGTGAAGACCTCCAGGTTATGCAGCGAGTTTTTCACCGCCTCCTGGTTGTCGGCGACCACGCGGTTGATGTTCTGCAAGGTGCCGCGGATCGCCTCCGTGACGTCCTGGAGCCCGTTCGGATCGGCGGTCAGGACAGGAACGCCGTCCTCGCCGAGCGGCACCGGCGGCGCGCTCTCCTCGCCGCCCTTCAGCGAGATTGCGGCCACACCGGTCAATCCCTGAAATTCAAGCCCGACCATGGTGTCTTTCCGGATCGGTGCGTTGTTCTCGACCATCGCCAGTGCGACGACGCGACGCGGGTTGTCGAGCTTCACCGAGACGACTTCACCTACTCGGATACCGTTAAAATTGACACTGCCGCCGTTTCGCAGGCCGGCAGCCGGACCTTCGAACACGATACGCAAGGGACTGCGCAATTTCGTGGTGTGAAGGCTCTGGAACCAGAGCACGAATCCGAACGCGGCGGCGATCACGGCGAGCGTGAACGATCCGATCAGAACGTAATTCGCCCGCGTTTCCATTACCCAACTCCGAAACCGACCAAAACGAGCCCAAGAGGCAAAAAAGAGAAGCAAAAGAAGCGGCGTAAAATGCGTTCGTGAACTATCCCAAGAACTATCCCAAGAACTATCCCAAGAACTATTCCGAGAACTACCCCATGACCGCGCGGGCGCGTTTGCCGTGGAAGTAGGCCCTCAACCAGGGATGCTGCGAGGCCTGCATGTCGGCCATCGATCCTGCGGCAATGATCTTACCGTTCCCTAAAACGGCAATCCGGTCGCACGCCGTATAAAGGCTGTCGAGGTCGTGGGTTACCATGAAAACGGTCAGGCCCAAAGTCCGCTGCAGGGTCCGGACCAGCTCGTCGAAGTCGCCGGCGCCGATCGGATCGAGGCCGGAGGTCGGTTCATCCAGAAATACCAGTTCCGGATCGAGCGCGAGTGCCCGCGCCAGCGCCACCCGCTTGATCATGCCGCCGGAGAGTTCCGACGGGAAACGATCGGCCACTTCCGGCCGCAGTCCGACCATGCCGAGCTTGGCGATGGTGATCTCGTCGAGCAGGCGCTGGGTGACGTCGAGATATTCGCGCACCGGAAACTGGATGTTCTGCCGCACCGTCAGCGAGGAAAACAGCGCGCCCTGCTGGAACAGGATTCCCCAGCGCCGCTCCACCGCGCGCCGTTCCGACGAGCTTGCGGCGTCGAGATCGACACCGAACACCTCGATCCGCCCTGAAACCTTCGGCACAAGCCCAATGATGGTGCGGGTAAGCACCGATTTGCCGGCGCCGGAGGGGCCGACAAAGCCCAGGATCTCGCCGCGTTTGACGTCGAGGTTGAGGCCGTCGAGCACCTTGGTCTTGCCGAACTGCACCGAGATGTCGCGCACCCGGATGATGGCGTCCTGTGGCTGGATCGGCACCTGACTTGGACCTTGGCTTGGACCTTGGCTTGGGACCTGGTTCGAAAGCTGGCTCTGCACTTCGACTGCCATCGTCACATCCCGATCGAGGCAAAGAAGATCGCGAACACGCCATCCATCACGATCACGAAGAAGATTCCCTTCACGACCGACGACGTCGTGTGCTGTCCGAGCGATTCCGCACTGCCCTGCACGGCGAGCCCCTCGACACAGGCGACGATCCCGATCACCGCCGCCATCACCGGCGCCTTGATGATGCCGACCGTGAAGTGGTCAATCGAAATCGCGTCGCGCAACCTCAGCAAAAACGCCTCCGGATCAACCCCGCCATAGAGCCAGGCCACCAGCCCACCGCCGTAAAGCGCGGCGATCGCGCCGAGAAACGCCAGAATGGGAAGCGCCAGCACTCAGCGCCAGCATCCGCGGCAGGATCAGAACCTCGATCGGATCGAAGCCCATGGTGCGCAGCGCGTCGATTTCCTCCCGCATCTTCATCGAACCGAGCTCGGCGGTGTAGGCGCTTCCCGAACGTCCCGCGACCATGATCGCGACCAGAAGCACGCCGATCTCGCGCAACACCAGGACGCCCAGCATGTCGACCACGAAGATATCCGCGCCGAACCTGCGGAAGTGGAAGATGCCCTGCTGGGAAATAATGCAACCGATCAAAAACGTGATCAGGACCACGATCGGCACCGCGCGCCAGCACACCTGCTCCATGTGATGCACCGTGGAGGTCAGACGAAACGACCTGGGGTGGATCAAGACCCGTCCGCTTGCGGCCAGCACCGCCCCGAGCATGTCGACGAGGCTGAGGATGGTGCCGCCGATCCCGGCCATGGTGCGGCCGACCGAATCCAGAATGCCTGTGATCGTCACCGAGGTGACGTCCGCCGCGGGTATAGCCTTTACGCGGCGCACTTCATCGACAAGGCTGGAATAATCCGCCGATAGCCCAGCGATCTTCGCCTCGACGCCGCCCTGGGTCAGGCTGCGGCGCAGCCGCTCGATCAGCCAGGCGCCGAAGGTGTCGAGCTTGGAGACCTGTGAGACGTCGATGAAGATGTTCGGTGACCTTCCCCTCAGCCTTTCGGCATCCGAGACGATCTGCTCGAGTTCGGAGGCAAAGCGTGCGATCCAAGGGCCGGATGCGCATAGCGCAAGCCCGTTGCCCTTCGCAATACGCTCCAATGTCGGGTCGCCGTTCACGATTCCAACTCCTTAAGTCTTCTCTTCAAATATCACTTGAAGGGGAAAATCGGGCTGCGATTTGGTAAGCTTGTGTAACACAATGCGGTCCAGCGGTTCACAAAAATGGCTAGATATTAAAATGACTTCCAGCAAAGCGCCAACGCTTGACGCGAGAATCGAACATTGGCCGATCGAAGGCGGTTTCACCATCAGCCGCGGCGCCAAGACCGAAGCGGTGGTGGTGGTGGCCGAAGTCGGCCGCGACGGTATCGCCGGGCGCGGCGAATGCGTGCCCTATCCGCGTTATGGCGAGACACCGGAGGCGACGCTCGCCGCAATCCTGGCGATGAAGGACGCGATCGGCTGTGGACTCAATCGGCAAGCCTTGCAGGCAGCCATGCCACCTTCCGCCGCCCGCAATGCGCTGGATTGCGCCCTGCTCGATCTCGAAGCCAAGCAAATCGGCATCCGAATTTGGGATCGGCTCGGCCGCCTCGCCCCCCGAGCCTGCGTCACCGCCTATACCATCTCGCTGGGCTCGCCGGAGACGATGGCGGCTGCGACCGCCAAAGCCGCGCACCGGCCGCTCCTCAAGATCAAGCTCGGCGGCGAAGGCGATAGCGCGAGGATCGCGGCTGTGCGGCAGGCAGCGCCCGATTCCGAACTCATCGTCGATGCCAATGAAGCCTGGACCGAGGCCAATCTCGAGCAAAACCTGACCGCCTGCGCCAAGGCCGGCGTCACCTTGGTCGAGCAGCCGCTGCCGGCCGGTCAGGACGGGCGGCTGGCCCACATCCGACGGCCGATTGCGGTATGCGCCGACGAAAGCGTCCACGACCGCGCTTCGCTGGGCGGCCTTCGTGAACGCTACGATGCGATCAACATCAAGCTCGACAAGACCGGCGGCTTGACGGAGGCGCTCGCGATGGCGGATGCGGCGGCTGCGCAAGGCTTCGACATCATGGTCGGTTGCATGGTGGCGACATCGCTTGCGATGGCGCCGGCCATGCTGCTGGCGCAACAGGCCCGCTTTGTCGATCTCGACGGCCCGCTGTTGCTGAAGCGCGACCGCGACGGCGGCCTGCGCTATGACGGCAGTCTCGTCTATCCGCCGGACGCCGTGCTCTGGGGGTGATTCTCGAGGCGTCGCCGGGCGAGCCACATCACGGCCGCACCCGACAGCGCCATCGCGGCCATCGCGTAATAGGCGCCCTGGCCGTAGCGGGCATAGATCGCGCCGGAGACGATGGAGGCGGTCGAGGCGACGATGCCGCCGCAAGCCGCCAAATAACCTTGCGCGCGCGTGACCACCGGCATCGGCACATGCCGCACCATCAGTCCCATGATGCCGACCTGCGTCAGCCCGAAGCTCACCCCGTGCGCGAGCTGGACCACGGCCAGCACCGCAACCGGCGGCTCCTGCGCCGTGATCAGCCAGCGCAGCATGGCGCCGACCCCGCCGATCACCACCAGCATCGATGGTCGCAGTGTGAACCGCGGCGACAATGCAAAGACCACGATCTCCGCCACGACCCCGAGCGCCCAGAGCGCCGCGATCGTCAAGCCACCGAGCCCGGCAAGCTGCCAGGTAATCGAGCCGAAGACGTAATAGGTCGAGTGGCTACCTTGAATTAGCGCGGACGCAGCGATGATGGCGAGAAAACCGCGATTGCGCAGCAAAGCGCCTGATCCGGGTTGCGCCGGGGCTTGCGCCTTGCGGCCCTCCAGCGGCTGCAAACCGAAGCTGGCTAAGGCGGCGAGCGCGCCCGCGGCCACGATGATCCAGATCAGATGTTCGGCCGCGATCATGCCGGCAAGCAGGCCACACCCTAGCGCGCCAACGATAAAGGCCGCCGAACCCCACAGCCGGAGTGGCCCGTAATCGAGGCCATATCGCGCCACACCCCGTAACGCGTAGGCATCCGTTAGCGGCACCGTCGGCGTCCATGACGCGGCGGTGACGGCATAGGCCAGGAACACGGCGAGCGGCAGGTGCTGGGTGCCGATCACGGCAAAACCGAAGGTCGTGCTGACGGCGGTTGCCATCATGGCACCGCGCACGGCTCCACGGCGTTCGGCGAAGCCGGTCACGACAGGCAGGACGGTGAACCGTGTCACGGCCGGGACCGCCGAAATGACACCGATCCAGGCCGCATCGATCCCGACGGCGCGCAGCCACACCGGAAAGAACGGCAGGTGGCAGCCGATCAGGGCGAAGATCGCCCCGTAGAACAGCGCCAAGCGGGTCGCGAATCGTTTTGAGGGACGCGAAGATGCGATGGGGATTTGTGATTCGGATGGCATCAATTCAATTGCGATTCGCGCGAGTTCATGGTGATCGTAAGCCTTAGCGCGATAGTTCAAGTCGAATCACTATCGCGCTTAAAGATTGTTGTCTGAGCATGATCTTTTCGGAAAACCGGGTCCCACTCTTCCGGGTCATGCTCTGGCGCAGTGATTTGCGCGCATGAGTTAGCTATGGCCGACGAAGCATTCGCCCTGTCTCCGATCTCCGCCCGCGCGGCCCAGCCGAGCGAGGCGGATTACGACGCGATCCAGGAAGCGTTCATGGAGACCTCGCGCGGGCGCTGGTTTCTTGGCGAGTATGCCAAACGCAACCGCAACGCCGACACCAGAATGGTGCTCGACGCCGTGGCGCGGATCGAGGGGACGCTGGCGGCGCAGAAACAGCCGGAGCGCGATCCCCTGCTCGACCAGATGATGGCGTCGTTCCGCACCGCGTTGAGCGAAGCGCGACATGCCGCCACGACGGCAGTCGGCGATCTGGCGCTGGAGCAAAATCTCGCGCCGGTGCGCAAGGGCGCCCGCGTCATCCGCGAAATCGCCTGGCGTTTGCGCGAGATCGGCGCCGACGGCCGCATCTGCGACCTGATCGACTCACAAGTCGGCGTCATCGAAAGCGCAGCCGGAAAGCTGAACTCCGCCGATCTCGCGGCTGCCTTGCATGGGGCCTTCGACCGGATCGAAGAGAAAATCGCAAGCTTCGAGGCTGACGGGACGGCAGCCGCTCCCGCCGCCCGAGGCAACGCAGGCCTGCCGCAGCCGCGGCGGCGCAAGCTGAGATGCATACCGAAGCGGCGGCAGCCCATCCGGCGGCGTCCGATGAGACTCCGATGGCCGTGGCTGAAGAAGCGCCGATGGCGGCGGCCGAAAGCGAGCCGGCGGATGCCTTCGATTCCGATGACGAAGCCATGCTTGACATGGTGGCGATGGAGATGGCCGCGCCCGACACCGATGCGGCCTACGATCCCACGCTCGAGGAAGACCAGACCGACGAGATGCAGATGCGGAGGCGCAAGTTCTTCAGGCCGATGACGACATCACCGATTAGCGTGGCGGCCTACGAGATCGATGTTAGTTTCCCCGACAGCGATACGGCTGAATCCAGCGATACGACTGACGAACCGATCACGGCTTCCGCTTTGCCGGCTGTGACGCCGCTTCAACCTGCGCCCAAACCGCCGGCCGCAGAGCCCGAGACCGCGGAGCCCGAACCTGCGCTCGCAGCCTCGCTCGGTTCGAGCCTGCTCGCCAACGGCATCGTGACGCGGCCACGCGCCTCGCGGCCCGACCCGCTCGCCCCGATCCGGCGCATGAGCCAGACCGAGAAGATCGCATTCTTTTCCTGATCTGGAAAGCGGCGTGCCTTGCCGTTTATAGCCGTCACTTCACCGGAAAATGCACCATGGTGACGCCACCGGAGGCGTAATTGGGCACGTCACCCGCGACCGCCTGCCCTTCCTTCGATCCGAACGCATCCATCATCGCCGCCTCGCTCTCGAAGTCGGCCTCGAAGATGCAGAAGTACGGTGCGTTGCCAGGGCCCATCGGCTTCACGTCGAACGAATAGCGCGCGTTCTTGATGCCGGGTATTTTGCCCGCCAGCGGTACATGCGTCTCGACGTAGTACTTCCTGAAATGGGCGGGGTCCTTGGGTTCGTTGTAGAGAACGAGCAGCCGGTGCATGACGTACCTCCCGATTTTTTCTGATGGGCCTCCAGATCTTGAGACTCCAAGTCTGGGCCACGCAGACCATAGCAGATCGAGCAGGCTTTTCGGAGGCTGCCGTAACTGATCCGGCTTTCAGCCGATCAGGCGCGCGTAGAGGTCGGAATCCACATTGCCGCCGGACAGAACGATCACGACCGTCTTGCCCTTGGCGTCGATGTGGCCGGCGAGCAAAGCCGCAAGGCCAACCGCCCCGCCCGGCTCGACCACGAGCTTGAGCTCGCGGAAGGCAAAGGCAACGGCTCGGCCTACTTCGGCTTCCGATGCGGTGACGCCCTGGGCCAGCAGCTTGCCGTTGATGGCGAAGGTGATCTCGCCGGGGATCGCCGCCATCAGCGCGTCGCAGATGGTGCGGCCCTCGGCCTTGTGCGCCTCGCGCCGGCCGGCGCGCAGCGAGCGGGCGTGATCGTCGAACGCTTCGGGCTCGGCCGACATCACCATCGCCTGCGGAAAGCGCGCCTTCACCGCGGTCGCGACGCCCGCGATCAGGCCGCCGCCGGAAACCGGCGCCACCACGATGTCGGGCGCGATGCCGAGCGCGGCGAGATCCTCGCAGATTTCCCGCCCCACAGTGCCCTGCCCCGCGATCACCATCGGATCGTCATAAGGCGGCACCAGCGTCGCACCGCGCGGGCCTGCGATCTCGCGGGCGATCGCCTCACGATCTTCGCTGTCGCGGTCGTACAGCACGACCTCGGCGCCATAGGACTTGGTGCGCTCGCGCTTCAACAGCGGTGAATCCGCCGGCATCACGATGGTAGCGGGCATGTTGAGGATCTTGGCGGCCGCCGCGACCCCTTGCGCGTGATTACCGGATGAAAACGCCACCACGCCGCCCTTGCGCGCAGCTTGCGGGATCGACGACAGTTTGTTGAAAGCGCCGCGGAATTTGAATGAGCCGGTTCGTTGCAGGATTTCGGGTTTCAGGAACACTTTGGCGCCGACGCGCTCGCAAAGCACCGGCGGCGACAATAGCGGCGTTCGGACCGCAAAGGCCGCGATCGCTTTGGCTGCGGCGTCGATGTCGGCGGAACTCACAGGCAGATGCGACAATGGCTCGTTCATAACAGGAGTTTTACCGCTTCTCACACGCGGACGGCAAGGCACACCCTTGTGTTCGCTTACGTAGCTGTTCCCCTATGCGACGAAGCGCGGTTGTTCCGATAGGACAGGCGCGGTGCCGGATTGTGATCCCAAACGGCTGAAATCGGCCATGTTATCGATGAAGGCGCGGGCCGAGGCCTCCCAGGTATGACGGACGGCAAATTCAAGGCAGTCCTGCCGGGAAATCCGCAGCGCCTCAAGACAGGCTTGTTTCAGATCCTCGTTCAAGGCACCGACCGGCGCCGACCCGATCACATCGCGCGGGCCGGACACCGGGAAGGCGGCTACCGGCGTTCCGCTGGCCAGCGCCTCCAACAGCACGAGGCCGAACGTGTCGGTCCTGGACGGGAACACGAAGACATCAGCCGCGGCATAGCTCTTCGCCAGTTCCTCGCCCTGCTGCGCGCCGGGGAAGACGGCTTGCGGATAGTTGCGCATCAGGCTCGCCCTCGCCGGCCCGTCCCCGACAATGACCTTGATGCCCGGCAGATCGAGATCGAGAAACGCCTCGAGATTTTTTTCAACCGCAACGCGACCGACGCACAGAAAGACCGGACGTGGCAGGCCCAAATCCACGTCGCGCGGATGAAACAACACGGTATCGACGCCGCGCGGCCACAGCACCACGTTGCGGAAGCCGCGGCTGCGCAACTCGTTCGCCAGCGCCGGCGTTGCCGCCATCACCGCGTGGCTCCCACGGTGAAACCGCCGCAGCATGGCCCAGACCCAGGACTCGCGAACCGGCAGCCGCGCGGAAACATAGTCGGGAAAGCGGGTATGAAAGCTGGTCGTGAACGGCAGTTTGTGTTTACGACAGTAGCGGCGCACCGCAAGCCCGATCGGGCCTTCGGTCGCGATATGAATGCTGTCGGGATGCGCATCCTCGATCAGGCGCGCGACTTTCGCAGCCCTGGGCAGAGCGAGCCGCAAGCCTGGATAGCTCGGCATCGCAAAGGTGCAAAACGATTGCGGGGTGAGAAAGGTGATTTCGGCGCCGAGCGCTTGTGCGGCTTCCGCGGTCATCGCCAGCGTCCGCACGACACCGTTGACTTGCGGGTGCCATGCGTCGGTCGCGATGAGGATGCGCATCTGGTCTAACATTCGCATTCTTCTCGCGGCCACTTTTGCGAATGTTAAATAAAGACCACTAGCAAATATTGTTTCTGTGGAGTTTAGGATTTGACGTTCGCTTTGCGAGTTCGCGGCCAAGTGGGTAGCGAACGTCAAATCCACTCCACTACGCCGCGGCGCGAGCCGCAACCGAAGGAACAGGAGCGGTCCGACGCATCGGATCGGTCCAGGAGATGATTTCGAAACGGCCGTCCTCGTGCTCGACCAGCGCGGTGCAGCTCTCGACCCAGTCGCCGCAATTCATGTAGCGAATGCCATGATAGTTGTCGCGGATGACGGCGTAGTGGATGTGACCGCAGATCACGCCATCGGCGCCGTGACGCCGCGCTTCGGCGGCAAGCGCGGTCTCGAATGCGCCGATATAGTTCACCGCGTTCTTGACCTTCTGCTTCGCCCATTGCGACAGCGACCAATAGGGCACGCCGAAGGCGCGGCGGAAGAAGTTGACCAGACGGTTCATCTGGATCGCGAAGTCGTAGGCCTTGTCGCCGAGATGGGCGAGCCAGCGCGCGTTCTGCACCACGAGGTCGAAGATATCGCCGTGGATGACGAGATAGCGCCGCCCGTCGATGCCGGTATGCACGGTGTTTTCCAACACCTCGATGCCGCCGAAATGCGTGCCGTAATAATTGCGCAGGAATTCGTCGTGATTGCCGGGGATGTAGATCACCCTGGCGCCCTTGCGCACCTTGCGCAGCATCTTCTGGACAAAATCATTGTGCGATTGCGGCCAGTGCCAGCTCGACTTCAGCGCCCAGCCGTCGACGATATCGCCGACGAGGTAGATCGTGTCGGCGTCGTGGACGCGCAGGAAATCGAGCAGCTTGTCGGCCTGTGAGCCGCGTGCGCCGAGATGCACGTCGGAGATAAACAGGGTGCGAAAACGCCGCTCCGGCTGTTCTTCACTCATCGAGTCACTTCCCATGCGCGCGCCTAACAGATTCCGATGACATTTCCATGACTGCCCCAACTCGGCTTCTCACCCGAATCGAAACGTTGCTGATTATGACTTGCGATAACAGCCGCTTGCGACAGTGAGGCGACATCGACGAGGTTCCGCTCAATCAACTAGGGTTAACGCTCGCCTCGCCAAATCGGAGCCATGAATCCGCGCCTCCCGCGACACAATGCGCCCGAGTTCTGCACAGGGATGAGCCACTCGCTAAGGGAGGGCGCAGGGAATGCGCGAGCCGCCGGTTGCGCCCGCTTGCGTGCAAGTAAAAAAGCACACGAGTTAGTCACCACAGGCACAACGCCGGATCATCCGGCATTCCCTGCGCGAATGGTTTTAACGGCTTACTCCAGGCTCTCCCCGGCGATCGGGCTTTTTGTCACCGTCGCCCGCGCGATTGCGGAGCATTGTCGCGACTTGACGCCAGCATCGGGGCGTCAGGACCACACGACTTCACCGTCCGCTTCAAGCGCTCTTCGTCTGAAAGCACCGAAGCGTCCACCGCATCCCGCCCAACGTTCGTGACGATGGCCAACGTCCCTCTCTCGGGCGAGACGGGCGAAGCTGTAGAAGTGATTTGCCCGACGACTTAAGCGAAATATTTTTGCAAGCCGGACTGGACAGCCCAAATCAGCTTGAAGCGCCTCAAGCAAATTGGCGTTTTGGCGCAAGCGATTAGTGCTGAGGCAGCCTCAGCCGTCCTATTCCTTATATGAACTGTTGATGAACTGAGCAAAACGGAACAGTGGTGGGGTTCATTCCGCTGCAAACTGCCTCCATCATCGGCCCTCTAACGGCTCCCACCGGCGACCGAGAGTGTTGTGCTCCCGCCCAGTGTAAGGGACTACGTCATGCCATCATTAGCAGTCTTGTTCGATGCAAGCCGAATAGCGATTCAACCACATCCCTGCCCCAGATGCCTGAGGCCGATGGTCCTCACACAAATCAAGCCTTGGCGGATCGGATTCGAGTTACGCACGTTTCAGGGCATCAATTGCGATCACGTCGATAAGGTCACAACCGAGACCCAATCGATGAAATGGATGCTTGACTTACGCCGGGCTGCGAGTCGCACGGTTTACGCAACCGGCACCGGGAACCCTTAGGGTACATGGGGATTGAGAGTCCAACACGGAGTTGGAATGACCCAAGTAGTCACATTGAGTTTCGCTCTGCTGCTTTTATTGACCGCTGTCTGGGCAAACGTCAGCGGCGGTTCACTCGCCCAAAACAATGGCGCATGGGTGTCGCACGCCGGCCGTTGAAGGCTTCGCAGATAAGCCGCCTTACCTGCCGTGCGCCGGGCGCGCTTTTGGTTGCAACTTTGACGGCGTGGCCTGATGACGATGATGATAATGAATAATTCCGCTCACGAATTCGAACGTCTTTTGGGGAAGGCCGCGCTTGCTCTGTGGCCTAACTTTCCTCGCGACGTGCAGGAGAGCCTTTTCGAAACGGCTGTGGGCGGAGATGTCATTATTCGAAACCGTTTGGCTTCGTACCTTCACGATCAGCATCCGAAAACGGCGCATCCGGCAAAGCCGACGCGGATAGCTTAAAGCGGGTTAGCAGGTCTCGATTTGGCAACACTGCCCTGCGACCGAATCCAGGCCGCATGAGCTATTTTTACCATGCGTTGCGCCCGGTCTGGTCTAGGCTGTAACAATGACCCGTACCGAACGCATCGCCTCTGCACCTCTCGGCGGTCTGCATGAACGTTACGCAGCACCGGGCGTGCGGCGCATGGAAGGTCGGCGATATAGCTTTGAAGAGTTAGTCGAGTTAAGGCGTAGGATTTTCGATACGCCCGCTCGTTTCCACCCGGCCACGCGCGCAACCAACACCGGCAGACCGCAATGTCGCTGCGAGATCTTTTGGAAAGCGAACGGTCGTGTGCGGCACATCTCAGGTGACGCCCAATGACGCCCCGCGGCGGCGCGTCCTGCGGATGCTAAAAGCAAGAGCGAACGGTGTGAATTAGCTCAAAAGTTTGCCGCAACCAGATCGTAAGAACCTCTGCTTCCGCGGACGTAAAGCCTGGCTGCGGCAGCGCATATCAAATCACGGTTCGAATCGAACACGTCCAAAAAGCCGGACTCATCCGGGCGAGAATTCGGTTGAATTCGCCTCAAAGCATCTTCGTTTATAAAAAATGATGCTTCTATTGCGCTGTCATGCCCCCAAAATCGCACGGCGCGCCGCGTCGGATCATATGAACGGCAATGATTTGGGAAATCAATCACGACGCTTTGACCGATCAACTCCTCGCCGGTCCACGGTAGCTCTTACCGGAATCGGAATCAGCGAGACTTGATTGTTCTGCACGAACTGCATTCGCTCACCCGCAAAAATAGCGCGAATCTTTCGCAGTATCTTGATACATTCGATCCACAGGTGTTCGCCTCGGCGATGAAGACTCAACGGAGATTTGACAGTCATTGGCTCAACCTTGCTGAAGCGGTCATTTGCTCTAGTACGGTATGTAAGTGCAAGTTTCAGTTTTACGAGTCCTGCCGGTTACACGCCTTTCACTTTCCATAAACGGCACTCGCATGAGACGCTGGACGAGCGCTCCATGCCGCTTTGGGCACCAACACCTTAGTGTTCAGCGCAGATGGCTTCGGCTCGGATCAGGGGCGTGCCTTCTTTGCACTTGGCCGCGGTGCGACTAGCTGGCTTCGATGGTGTCGATTTCGCCCCGACATTCTTCGAGGCGATCGACGCAGCTTGCGATCCGAAGCGAGAAGCCCATCTCTGCTCGAAACGTCGTTCCAGGTGAACAGGAATCGCGCCCATTGCAAGGCTCCACGTTCATCGTCGCCCCGCTCCCAAGCCCTCAACACGCGCGATCGTCTAAAGGTCCGCGAACGGACTACACACCTTCGGCATCATCCTCGAACGATGATAGATCGGTAGGAGAAAATGTTTAGGCCCTGGGCCGAAGCTTTCAGGAACGAATGTCGCTGGATCGAGTTCGCTTTGCACGACCGGATGCGAATGCCCCCATAGCATCCGATGAATGATGGCCCCAGCTGCCCCCGCGCTGGGGCCATTGTTTTGAATAGCCCGTTGCCAGTGCGACAACATCGGGGGCGTGAAGTGGATCGCAGCAGCCAATGTCGTCTACTACGAATGTCGTCCACCAAGAATGACTGCTCCCAATTCTTTCAGGCAAAAGGAACGCTTCTGGCACGGAGACATTATGACTCCAACCTGGAGTTTTACATTGATCAAAATACTCGTCTTGAGCCTCGCTTTGCTCCTTTTTGGGAACGGCGTGTGGGCGAACGTCAGCGGCAGCTCCCTCTCTCTAAACAAGGGTGCTTGGGTGTCGCATATTGGGAGATGAGGGTCCGCGCTGGTGATGCGTCCAACGGCTGCTCCGATGTGAGCCTCGGAAACCGCTTCAGATTGCGAGAGCGTCAACCTGACGCCTGGCGATCGCGAAAGCGTCCCTGATCGCGACTTCAACGTGTTCGTGCCGCGCGTCGTCAACATGCAAATGGTTGACGACGATATTTTCGTGCGGCGGAAGCGTAAGCCAAATATGGATCTGAAATCCGGTGCCATGGCGATGCTTATGGCTCGGCGCGATAACAGATACGCGACATCCAGTGATGCGCTGATTGTGATTTTCCAGCCGTTCGATCTCTTTTAGTATCGCCTCGCGCGCCGCAGCCGATGAATCGGAGCCTTCGAAGGTGATTTCTGGTGCTATTTGCATTCTGTTCCTATTGTCGTCACGACCTGCAATGCCCAATCCGCTTTGAGAGGTTGCATCCCGGTAGTCGATTTGACCGGGGCTGCCGGCAATATCCAACGTCGCAGCTAATGCAGACCGGCGCGACGAAACCCGTCCAGATAGTGTTCGCGATCCGCGTCGGATCGGATCGGCATATGGCTGACGAGCCAGGCGATGGAAATATTGGGCTGCGCCCGTCCGAGTTCGAGCAACGCGGCTTTGGCCAAATCGTCTCGGCCCGCCATGCCGGCGGCGGCGGTCAAAACCCGGTGACCGCCAACGAAGTCGCCGCGCTGCCGGATACTTTCGCTTGCAAGGCGTATCGCCTCGTCGTAGTTGCGACCGACAAAGTTGGCGTAAGCGGCGATACCGCAAAAAATTGCCGAGAAGGGGTCGCGAGGGCTCAGTCGCATCGCTCGTTGCGCCGCCACGCAAGCCTCCTGCCAGCGACCGCAGTATGACAGGGCCAGCCCGTAATACCCCTGGGCAAGCGAGAAATTCGGGTTGAGACCTAACGCCGACTCGAACGCGGCCAGCGAGTCTTCGA
Organism: uncultured Alphaproteobacteria bacterium; assembly: GCA_963770515.1. Classification (GTDB taxonomy): domain Bacteria; phylum Pseudomonadota; class Alphaproteobacteria; order Rhizobiales; family Xanthobacteraceae; genus Bradyrhizobium. The sequence continues at coordinate 1,046,948 of CAVYPW010000006.1, read as the reverse complement.
AGCGCTGCTTGAACAACGACACGCTGCCAAGCGCGTGATGCGCCCAGGGGTCCTCACTGTCGGCCTGGATCGACGCCAGCGCAGCGCTTTCAGCGATAGGAACAACGGTTGCCATGTCCGCCCAACCCATGTGTGCGCTGAAAGTATGGCTGGTGGCGAGCACGCCAAGAGCCTGGCCGTAGTTCGGATCGAGCGTGATTGCCTTCTCCAGCAGCGCTTGTGCGACAACATTGTCCTGTCGCGTCACCCGCCAATAATGTGACAATGCCCGCATCACCAGATCCCACGCATCCATGCTTTCCGGCGCCTTGCGCCGGGCACGAAAATTTTCTGCGGCATAGAGTTGTGGTTCGATCGCAGCGACAATGGCCTCGGTAATTTCATCCTGCACCGCGAACACGTCCGCCAAATCACGGTCGTACTTTTCCGCCCACAGATGGCTGCCAGTCGCAACATCATTGAGTTGCGCCGTAATGCGCACGCGGTCGCCGCCCTTGCGGACGCTGCCCTCGACAACGTAGCCGACGCCCAGTTCCTCGGCGACCTGCTTCATGTGCACGGCCTTGCCCTTGTAGGTAAACGACGAGTTGCGCGCGATCACGAAGAACCAGCGCAGCTTGGATAGCGCCGTAACAATATCTTCGCTGATGCCGTCGGAAAAATATTCCTGCTCGGGATCGCCACTCATGTTGGTGAAAGGAAGCACGGCGATGGCGGGTCGATCGGGCAGCGGCATCGCCGGACGCGGTTGCTCGTGGATTTCAGCCGGCGGTGTCGCATCAGGAGCGAGGTTGGCGCCGTTTGACCTGGTATCAACGACACCGACAAAACGGACTCCCCTGCGCGCAATGGTACGTATCAGCTTCTGGTCTTCGCCGCTGTCGCCGACTGCCTTGCGCGCGGCGTTGATACGGCTGGTCAGCGTCGACTCCGAGACGACGCGCCCTCCCCAGACCGAAGCGAACAGATCATCCTTGCTGACGACGCGCTCGCGGTTCTGCAGGAGATAAACCAGCAGGTCGAACACCTGCGGCTCGAGGGCGATGGGCTCGGAACCCCGATGCAGCTCACGCCGTTCGGTGTCAAGCCTATGATCGCTAAAGATAAACTGCAACGGCGGCACTCCCAAAACCCGCGCGCGTCTCAAGAAACAATCAAGCTCACCTCAAGCAAAAATCGAGCTCCGGACAAAGTCATTTGGTCTCAAGCACCTGCATCCTCGCGGTTTCCAGGCAATTCGACCCGAGGAGAGAGATCATGACCCAAATTCAGGCCATAAGCGAGGAAACGAACGGCGGTCCAATTGCCAGATTCCTCGCTTTCATCTACGGATTTGCATCCTACGCCCTGTTCTTCGTGACTTTCCTCTACGCCATCGGGTTCGTATCGGGCCTGATGGTGCCCAAGACCATCGACAAGACCATCGACACCGGCGCGGCCGCACCGCTGTCCGAGGCGATCATCATCGATCTCATCCTGATGTCCGTTTTCGCCATTCAACACAGCGTCATGGCACGCAAGCAGTTCAAGCAATGGTGGACCCAATTCGTGCCGAAGCCGGTCGAGCGCAGCACCTACGTGTTGTTCGCCAGCCTCGCGCTCGTGCTGCTGTTTTGGCAGTGGCGCCCGATCCCTGCTGTGGTCTGGGAAATCACCGACCCGCGGATTGCCATGACGATCCTTGGTCTGTCATTGATCGGCTGGCTGACCGTGCTGACCAGCACGTTCCTGATCAATCACTTCGAGCTGTTCGGGCTGCATCAAGTCGCCAACAATCTGACCGGTCGTCCGATGCCGGCACCGCGCTTCCGCACTCCGCTTTATTACAAGTTCGTGCGGCATCCCATCTATCTTGGTTTCATCGTCGCATTTTGGGCCGCCGCCACGATGACAGCGGGGCATCTGTTGTTTGCAGCGGTGACCACGGCCTATATCTTCGTTGGTATCCTTCTGGAGGAACGCGATCTGACCGATCTCTTCGGCGACGACTATCGCCGCTATAAGGACCGTGTTTCGATGGTGTTGCCGTGGCGCAAATCGGCTCGATAGATGAATGCCGGCCCCGTCATCGTGTCGAAAACCCGAATGACCGACTTCATGCTTTGGCTGTAGAGTTAAGGCCTCCAAAAATGCAGCGCGATCATTGCAAGTCATCTGCGGCGAATTTAACACGACGGGCAAATCGGTCGAGATCGACCTGACGCCATTCCGCGCTGGCGTGAATATCAAGTTGGGTCGATTGCTATCGGGTCTTTCCAGGCTGACGACTGAGCCGTAATGCCTCCCTGACCTCGTCATCCTCGATGAGATCCAGAAAGTGACGTTCGCGTTCGTCCGATGCGAGCGATTTCGTGATATTGCTGCTAGACGAAGGGTTAGCCTCGCCGGTCGTCGCATCATTGCCAACAGGCTTATTTTCACTTGTCATGGAAACATCTCCGATTGCGGCCATCTTGGCGCCAGATTGTCAAAAGTATCTCCGCAAAACGCCACATGCTTTGAGCGAGATCAAATCTTAGTCCGGATCTGTTTGCGCGCTTCGCGGCCGATATGGGTCACGTTGGCCCCCGGCGGTCATGGCTGATGCCGCCGGTCATCAAAAATTTCCTTTAACGGCTAACCGGCGGGTAACCGCTGCGACATGTGGCGTTAGACGCGCAAGGCCGTGTTTATATCGGCCCCTCATCATGCGGCCGGTGATGGAGGCGCGAATACGATGTCCATTTGGAAAGAGACAGCCATTGCGGTGCCGGCACTGGCGGCTTTGCTGTTTGTTAGCCATGCCTATTTCGGCTCGGATGAAATTCAATCGATGAGCGTTCCCAGGACCTGGTTGGGCGGCGTGACAATCCCGGCTGAGCGCTTTATCGCAAAGGAGTTGATTGCGGGTCGCGCGTCGAATGCCGACGAAAACTCTCCGTCGCTGGAGCAAAAGCCGGCACGCGAGCTGACACCGCAGGCGCGGATCAGAAGCGTCTTTGCTCAATTCGGTTCGAGTGGCGCTCGTTCCGCAACCTAGCTTGTTCGGACGAGTGGTGGTGCGGTTGGCGCGGTCACCGGCGTTAATCGTGGCGTGGAGCGGGGCACGGGCAGACGTCGAGCCCCGCTGGTTCTCATCCGCCACAAGCAGTCATTGCGAGCTCTCCTGCCCGGACGCTCTCGCAACCTCCCGGCAGAAGATCAGCTAGGCCACATCCTGAAGGCGGACCTCTCCATTGTGCAGAAAACAAGCTTTGGAGAAGATACCCAACTCGATGGGATTAGGTAGCCGAATGTCTCGGACACCCGGAATAGGTTCGCGTTCCGGGTCAAAGGAACGGTCAATCTGCGAGATGAACCCCAGAATAGCCCCGGTCTGCCGTGCAAACTCCCGAAGGACGAGTATCTGGTCCGAAAGCGCTGGCTTGCTTCTCTGCTGGTCGAGGATTTGCAGATAGTCGATGACGGCGATTGTTCCTCGTGGCGAACCGGAAAGATGCTGGACAATGTAATCGGCGCTGATGTCATTCGAGGTCACGATTTCCAGCTTGTCGCCAAGGCCGTGAGCGTCACCGTCCAGTGAATGAATACGCTTCCTTGTTTCGCTCTCGGTGTACTCCAAGGTGAAGAAAACCGCCCTCCTCCCCTCGCGGACCGCATCAAGCAGAAGCTGAAGCCCCAGCAAGGTCTTGCCATGTCCGGGGCGAGCGCCTAGCAGCAGCAAATCGCCGGCCGTAAGCCGGGACAGCAATACTTTTGACGGCGAGTTCATAGCTGACCGGAAAGAAAGCAGGCTCCAACCCGGGAAGCCTTCCTCGCGCGCGATACGGTCCAATGCTTCATGCAAAGCAATTTTTTCATCCCGAGCCAGTATTTTGGCTCGGCGTTTCAGTTGGTAGATCGGGACAGATAGCCTCATCATAGAACCTCCATTCCGAGCTAGAAACGCAACCCCTCCTTATGCGAACGCTCGAACAGATGGTTCGATGAACTTCGTTACCCCGTATGTGCAATACTTCCCCAGTTGGAGGGGGGAGGCGCGGGCCAAGCCAATCTCGTGAAGGTATCGCAAGGCGGCAACCCGGACAAGCGCGATGATGGTTTTGGGGCAAAGGCGGCTGCCGCCGCAGCGCGAACCTGTTTCTGCTTCATCTCGGATGCGGACATACCGACAGCCAAGCCCCGCATCGTTTCAGGACCATTGAGCGATATCAGCTCCGTTTACCGATTTCATTAGTCCCGGCTTTACGGGATGTGTAATAAATATTGCCGCATGGCTCAGAAAGCTTTGCAGCGGCAGCTCACGACGGCCCGCGCGGAAATACAGCACCAGATTGATGTTCTGCGCATTATACCCGTTACCGGGAGAGTTATGGACGGCGACGGCGCGAAGCGCGTGATTGCCCTGTTGGAAGACAAGCTTCGGGAAGTTAACGAAGCGCTGTCTAACCTAAAGAGCTGCGATGAATAGTGTCGACGCTCGCCTCAACAGGCGCGCACATCCGACCTGTTGTCGTGGCGATGACACGGATCGACACTCCAGGATCGAACGGCGAGCAGGCACGCCAAATAAAATAGTGGACTATTCAAACGCGCGAGACTTCTGTCTCATCGCCCCATTTTCAAGATACACGACTCCGTTTGGAGGAGCCGAGCCGCCGGCGAATTCGGCGACAAAGGCGCGAGCGATGTCATCCTGCTCAATCCTGCCAAAACGGCCGGGAATCAAGCGCCCCAGCCAGGCTACGTAGCGCGGCGTGTGAGCATTGCCCGCGATAATTCCGGGGCGAAAAATCGCGAGGCGTTGGAAGCCCATTGCTTGAACCGTCTCTTCTTTCAACCCCATGACCCGCACATAGCGAATCCGGCTTTTCGCGTTACTTCCCACGGCCGAGAGCAGGGAAAACCGTGTGATACCGCCTGCCTGACAACCGCGGGCAAAGCCTCCGACCACGCCAATCTCGAGGGCTTTTAATTCTTCCTCGTTCCACTTCGCGCTGCCTGAACCCACGCCAACGCAGGATGCCCCGTAGACCGGATCGCCTTGCGCGACCATGCTCTGCGCAAGCCTGGTCACTTCGGCCGGAAACTGGGCAGCTGCCGTATCCAGGATCACCTGACGCACACGGGGATCGGCGGTCAGGGAAATCGCCCTGCGATTGACCATCACGACTTCAGCGCAGGAAGGTTCCTTAGCCAGCGCACGCACCACCGCGGCTCCCACCTGCCCCGTGCCACCGATGATCAAGACACGAAATGCCATTTCAGGACCCCTGTCGACTTCATGCAAATTTCGAACGTTGATCGCGAGCCCCGGTTACTCCAGCTTCACGCCGACGGCCTTGATGATGGGGCCGAAGCGTTCGATATCGGACGCGATCAGCCGCCGCAGCGGTTCTGCCCCGATCTGGTCGGGTTGAGGAATATCGGCTGCGAGCTCAGTGAAGCGGCGCCGCAGGTCCGGATCGGTGAGTGCGGTCTTGAGCGAGGATTCAAGGCGTTCGAGGACGGCTTTCGGGGTGGCAGCGGGTGCTTCGATCGCGTTCCAGACCGTCAGGTCGAAAGCGGGTACGCCGGCCTCGGCGAAGGTCGGCACATCCGGAATTTGGGCGAGGCGGCCGGACGCTGAGGTCGCAATCGCGGTGACGCTGCCGCTCGTGTGCATCGGAATCATGGTGACGGTCTGGTCGATCACGGCGTCGATCGTGCCGGCGACGAGATCGTTGATCGCGGGTCCCGAGCCACGGTAGGGGATGTCGTGGGCCTGAGTGCCCGTGACATGCAGGAAGGTGATGGCGGCAAGATGGGTGGTCGTGCCCGGGCCCGCATGGCCGAAATTGAGGGCACCCGGCTTTGCCTTGAGCGTCGCGATGAGGCCTGCGAGGTCGTGTATGCCGCTCTTTTTGCTCACGGACAGAGCCATGGGCACGATCGCGACCAGACCGACCGGCGCGAGATCCTGGCGTGGGTCGAAGCCGAGGTTCGGAAAAAGCCAGACATTGGCGGCCAGCGAACCCACATTGCCGAAGATCAGCGTGTAGCCGTCAGGATCCGAGCGGACCACGCGGCGGGTCCCGACCGTCGCGCCGCCGCCGGTCACGTTCTCGACGACGACGGACTGGCCGAGGACTTCGCCCATGCGCCGGGCCACGATCCGCGCCAGCACGTCCGTCGTGCCCCCGGCCGCGGCCGCGACCACGAGTGTGACGGGCCGGTTCGGAAAGCTCTCGGCCACTGCGGCGTGCGCGGACAAAACAACAGCCGCGAATGCGGCGATCGCTGACCTCATCATCGTCTCCCCCGTGCGGCGAATTTGAAGTTCCTGTCAGTTCGCTGCAAGCACGTTACAGGAACTTCAAATTCAAAGCCGCACTAGATTTGCGGTTCCGAGAAGCCGCTAGATCCGAGAGGCCTCCACGAACTGACCTGCCCGAACTGTCGATCTCGCTTCCGGAGGGCAGGTAGCCCGATTTCAAATGACGAGTGTCAAAATCAAAGGGGCCACCTCGCGGTGACCCCCGGCCGGAAAAAATTTGTTCGGTATGAAATCCAGCCCCGGCAAGAGGCAGCTTAGAGTTTTCCACAGAACCAGAGGATTCCGTAAGAATACGGTGTTACCGCAACCCGGTAAGCGTCCCGATCTGCCAGCCTGATTTGATTTTGACAGTGGCCTAATTTAAAATTGAGGAGTCCGCTAGCGGACAGACATCCAAAAATTATTGCCGTTAAATTCGTTCCATGGGCCAAGCACGGCGACCGACCTGCCCAGATTGCGGGGCATATCTCACCTTAGCGCTGCCACCTGGCGGCAAGGGTCCGCGCACGTTTCAGTGCCTGGATTGCGAAGGCCCCGACCCGCTCAAGAGTCCTTATGCAACAGGCTGGCTTGCCGGTGAGCTAGGCAGGACAAGATCCTCCGGAACAGAGTAAGACCGCCTCAGTCGGTTACTCTGCCTTTGCCTTGGCATTCCTTGCATTGCTCATAACTCTACACCGGGGCGGCCAAGATGATTTCCGTCACATCGCGGGCGGCTCGATATCCGGCGCCAGTGGTGTCAGATCGAGTGGCGGGTCCAGTCCGTCAACCTTCGATTTAAGATCGGCCGCTTTATCCATCAGGGCAGCGGACATCTTGGGGTCCCTGGTTGCCTTGGCGATACCAAACACGATCGCCGCTTGACGCACAAAATACGCTTTTGCGATCACAGTACTTCCCCCGTGATATCCCAGCGCCGCGCCGCTATATCTCAGAAAACGGCAATTCGTTGCAACCGAAAGTGCAAAACTGAACTTAACGGTGAGCTGTTCCACCGGAGGGTCTTTTGTCGGTTTGGCGACATTCTTTCTATCTTTGTGACTGAAGGAATGGCTCACCTTGCCGATTTGATTTGCCGGGACGGCAAGTGGATCGCCAACTCCGGGGAATCTGTATGGGACCGGACTTAGCATTCACAAAATATGACAGGCGGTCCATCCTGGCGATGGGCGAGCCTGATACAGCGTAGCCGCCGGGTCGGCTCGTCAGCGCGCCTTAGCCTCTCAACCCTCGATGACAGCAGTAGCGTTTGGCCTGTCTTGCATCCCGGCCCGCATCCTCTTCCTGTCGAGCCAAAGAAGGCCCATGGCCAACTGTCTCAGGTTGTTGCGGGCGTGACCGACGGGCAATTCGCGTGCTCGCCGCAAGGCATCTGCGGCTTGTTTTCGTAGCAGGGTGGTGGCGACGTCTTTCGGTTCTTTCATGGCTGCCCCATGAGCGGTGACGGAGCCAGGCTAATTTCTGCGTTGTTTTTTGTCTGTTCGGTCGCCGACGGTCAGGTCAAATTTCGCGCGTCCTCGGGTCACGGTAGCCCAAGATCCCGACGTTCGCTGACGAATTCAATCGCTGACGAATTCAATCGCCGACAAACTCAATCCGCATGCCATCGCCCTGGAGTCCCGAAGCATTGGTCGAGAAGCAAAAGCAGCGTGTCACTAACTAGAATTCCCTGGTTCGAAATTCCAGCTCATAGATATCCTGGCCGGCCTCGTCCTTGACCAGCATTTGCCACCTGTCGCCGGGTTTGAGCGCGCCATCCAGATCCTTGAGAAGCTCGCCGCAAGCCGTCGTCGCCTCGACCCATGCGGCCTGCCTGTCCGGAAGTTCCAGACCCTCCTTTTTTACCTCGGTGTTCAGGCTGTCGGTTAGTCGGAAGTAAAACCGCGGCATCGTTTCAGGCACCCTAAGTGACTATAAACCTCGATATCTGTAGGAAGTTCCGGATTTACGGCAAGTCTGCCAAGTCGGATTCCGTACACAATTAGTGTATGGAATTTAGTGGCGTCGGCAACGTTTTGGGCGCTGAATAGCTTGCAACCTTTCCTGTCATGACGGCCCCAACGGCCGCGGCGATCCGCCCCAATGTCGGATTTCGGACGGACGAAGGTCGTTCGGTCACGTAAGAAAACTGTCCGCAGAGGCGTCATCTCGGAACGCCCTCGTTAATCCCCTGCGGCATGAGGTCCCGGACCGGCCGGGCGGAATATTCATTTGAACATCGCCGATCAGGTCAATCCCCTTGGCAACAAGTTGTTGTCGAGGCTGCCACGCGATGATTTCGAATTGCTGCGGCCTCATTTGGCCGTGGCAACGGTTGTCCAGGGTATCGTTCTGGCCGAACCCGGCGATGAAATCGACCGTGTCGTTTTTCCGATCGCCGGAATGATCTCGCTCGTCATCATCATGAAGGATGGAAGAGCCATCGAAACAGCAACGATCGGCCGGGACGGCGTGTTTGGCGCGTCGTCGGCATTCGGAATTTACAGGTCAAGAGTGCGCGCGCTTGTTCAGGTTCCAATGGTCGCAGCTTCGATGGCGTCGGCGCAATTCAGGAGAGCGGCGGCCGCCAGCAAGGCGATACAACACATGTGTATCGACTCCAACGAGACGCTTTTGACACAGGCCCGCGTCACGGCGGCATGCAATGCGCTGCATACGGTGGAAGCCCGTTTTTGCCGATGGCTGCTGCAAACTCGAGAGGTCTCCGGAAGCGATACAATCACGCTTACTCAGGAATTCCTTTCGGAGATGCTCGGCGTTCGCCGCACGTCCGTCACCGAGGTCGCCAGCAAATTGCAGGGCGCCGGGATTATCAGCTACGCCAGGGGCATTATACGGGTCACTGATTTAGCCGCACTTGAACAGCGCTCGTGTGAATGCCTTGAAACATTGCGCGAGCAGGAAGCGCTGTAGCGCGTCATCGTTCAGGACCGCTTCGATGTCCGCTGACGACCAAGGCTGCTATGACCAAGGCTGCGGCTTCTAGCTTTCGCAAGTCCATCCGATACGTAAATCGGCTGTCCCTTTTAAACTGCCCGACGAGCCCCGATGAACGCAGCGGTCCCTTGAGTCCGCGAGTTCAAGCGGGGCTTCTCTTGTTTATCGCCGAACCCGCCGGTTCCGTGATAGGAAAAACCTGTTTTCGCCGCTTATGTCAGGAACCCGACACAGCGCCGCCGGTTATCCAAGCGATCTACCGAACCGGGCTTCAACCGGCATCCTGAAAAAACCGACCGTTATTGATCGGGCTTGGGAGACTGGTCGCTTCCACGACCTTCAAGATCATAAAAATCCAGGAGCTTGCCCATGCGTTCCAGCAGAGAATCGGCGCGCGCGCGCGAACGGCTTCAATTGGCCACGCCAGTTTGTGATGATGCGAGCTTAGTGAAGGTTGAGGAAGAGTTTGCCGAATACTTACGCGAAGCAATTCGCCGTGACGCACCACAAACCGATGAATTACTGGCGGAAGTGGTTGATGCGGTCGCGCGCAGTTATTTTCGACACCTCCTTCAAAAACAAGAGCGCGTGACGCCTGTCCGGCGTCGAACGCGCGCTTAGGCCAAGGTCGCCGTGGAAGCCCGCTATATTCCACCGCGTCGCTGGCGCGACAGGACACCGCTCCGTTGGCGGGACAAGCCTGCTATTCGATGTCTTGCGCTGGCCGCGCTCGCGATTATTGTCGCGCTGATCGTGCTTGATCTGACTTATTGGCAGGCGTGGCTACCCTAGCAAGTGCCCTGCCCTTTGTCCGCTTTGCTACCGGAGACGGACATCCTGATCCACAACCGGGCTGACGCCGCGCTGAGTCCGGCCCTCGCGGATGGCGATATCCCAACGGTTGGAACGTCCATCGGCCCGGGCTGTTTTGACGGCCTGATCGCTGAATGCGAAGGAACTGGCGATGAAGACAATAACAATCACGCTGGCTGCGGTGCTTGCGCTGTCGAGCTGCCTGTCCGCCGCGCAAGCCGCCCATCACAGCAAGACCCATCACGGTAAGACCCATCACGGTAAAAGAAGCCGGCATTCAGCCGCTCGGCTTGCGAAAGCGCCGACATCGCCCGGCATGGCTTCGCACAACGACATGTCTCTGCCGTGCCGGACGATACCCAACATGAGTTCGAACAACTGGTTTGGCGTCGACAACGACCTCAATGTGTACAGAGACAGACCGCAGTGTCATTGAGATGCAGCTCTCCACGGCGGATGGAAATGACCCGCCGCCTCGGAGATCAAGGCCGCCCAGTGGAGTGGATTTGACATTCGCTACCCTGCAGCCGCGCATTCGCCATGCGAATGTCAAATCCAAAACTCCGCTAGAAACCTATATTTGCTAGTGTGGTAGTTCAGAAGTTCTCTTCAGTTTTGCCGCGAGTTCATCAAGAGAACTTCTGAACTGAAACCACACTAAATTCATAGGTTTCTGGTGTCTCTTTGAATCCGAAGTTCGCAAAACAGGGGCCGCGAACGTATGCGAACTTCGGATTCGAGACACCAGTGGTCCTTTGATTCTAACATTTGCAAAGGTGCATGCCTCAACGGGATGCAAATGTTAGAATCAGACTACCAGGTCATCATTTCTTCTTTTGCCGCGCGGCGTAGCGCGCGTCGCGTGCGGCTTTCTGCTCGGCTTCGAGCGCCGCTTGTCGTGCGGCGGCCTCTTCCTTTTCGCGCAACAGCTGGGCCGCGGCCGCGGCGGCCGCCTCTTCCTCGAGCCGCTTGCGCTCGGCCTTGGCGGCTTCGCGCGCTAGGTTGGCTTTGGCACGCTCAGCGGCCAGCGCTTCGCGCTTGGCCTGCCTCGCCTTGACCGCGGGATCGTCGGGTCCGGGCTGGCTGCGAAACTTGCTCAGGATGTTTTTCCTGGCTTCCTGCGCCGCTTTCTGCCGGTCCGCGAAGCTAGGTTCCTTGAATCCGCTCATTGATAAGACCTTGTCGCTTTCCTGGTTGTGATGAGGCCAGAGGCTTTACGCCAACCGGCCGGGTTGGACAAATATCCCGCCGCAGCAATTAAAATAGAGCCGCGCCAGCCCGAAGGCTGACGCGGCAATGGCCGTTCTGTTGCCAGGTGTACCTACCCCGAACGGTTACGCCGCGAGGCGCACTTCGTTCAATGCAACGTTATCGTTTGCATTTAGGTTTTTGACCCGATAACGGCGGTATCATGCCGAGCACAGCTCATAGCTTCTTCGCGACCATCGATCCTGGTTCGCCCCCGCCTTAACAGCTCTGGAATTCTGCCTTCCGACAAAATCAATCTCACCGGAATGAGACCTTTAAGCTCAAGCTGCTAAGGTGGAGGCGCCGGGTACTGCCCCCGGGTCTGCCCGCGGTCCGCACTGAGGTTCAGCGCCATCGTCTTGCGACGCCAAACCTATACGTGCCCTCGGCTTTGAAAGCTAGGCCATTCATGCGGAAGCCGGACAGTACCCCGCGCTCGTCCGCTCCAACCCCTGACAACTGACATCGGCTGATGGTCTTTTACCGGTAGACCACACCACCCTTTGCACCGCCGAAAGAGAAGAAGACAGGCGGCCACCTGCGACGGGCGTCCGCTTTTAAGTACCCTCTTTATTCGGCAGAGGTCCTGTCAAGGACGCGCGCGACTTTGGCCGCGCTCTGAACTCGAGGCAAAAAGCTCAAGGGGGCGGGACGGCATCAGGTCGGACGGGTCACCTGCGGAATATTCCGCCGATCGCGCCACCGATCGCGCCGATCGGACCGCCAATCCCACGGGGCCGGTGGGCGCGCCCGGTTCGAACACGGGCCGGACGGCTGGTTTCGGGAGGGGACGCCGTATCGACAGATGCCGACGCTTCACGGGGCGTGGTGCTAAGGCCTGCTTTGGCAGCATCGGCGTTGGCCAAGACCGCCAGGACTACTGCCAAGACTGCCACCGCTGGGATCAAAGCACGCATGGCCTGTTTTTCCTGACTTTAAAATCCGCTTTATAAAAAGTCCGCTTTATAAACCCGGAGTCGCGCGCTGGACTTCGAACTGCGTCGGCGTCTCAAATCACTGCCAGCTCCCGTTCCGATGCTTGGCAACTGCCGTCCATGCTGCTTGTTCCTTCGTCCGGCGTCAATTGTTTAGCCACGACCGGCGACACGACGAAGCACCAGACAGTGAGGCGCGTATAGAGCAGCGCCGCGCCGCAGCGTGGCTTGGGCCAAATCGAGCCGCAATGTCATCCAAGTTTCCGACTAGATTTCAGCACATTGATTCCAGTTGATTCGTCCGAATTGGCTCGATCGTCGAGGATATTGAAGAATGGCGTTTTTCAAGCGAGAACTCAGCCCGGTCGAGCGGTTCGAGAGCATGCTCAGCGACAGGCGTGCGGCGCGCCAGAAGCAGGCCGACCGGGTGAGCCTCGTCGAAACAGCCGTTGAAGAAAAACGTGCCGCGGCCGAACGGCTGGCGGTGACTGGTGCCACCGATGCCAAGCTTGGTCGAGCAGAGACCAGGCTGCGCGCCGTCGAAGAGCGCGCCAAGGCTCTGCGTGCCGAACTGGCGGAAGTCGACGAGCAGATCGCCTCAACCGAGCGCGCCGTGGCGGACGCCAAGGCGCAACGCGACCGCGACATGGCGGCGGATCAGATCGAGGAGATGGCGGCGGCCATCGAGCGGGCCGCACCGGCATTCGGCGCCAGCACCGCCGCATTCGTGGACGCCGTCACAAAAAGCCCCACGGCAGTGCCGGAGGCGACCCGATTCTCGACCAGCGTGGATGCGGTGCGCCGGGAGGTTCTCGCGGCTGCGGACTTGATCTGCTGGCAGCTCCGGTCCGCCGCGGTGCGCACGCGCGCGGGCAACGCCAATATCGCCGCCGATGTGGCGACTGAGCTGGAGCAACTGCCAACCGAGGGGATCGATCGGCAACCGATTTACACCCTCAACGCGTTGCTTTGGCGGGAGGGCGGCGAAGTGCGCAGAGTACCGGCGTTCGCGCTGGTTGAATTGCCAAAAATCTTGTTGCCGGTCGCGCTGCGGCATCGACATGTGGACCATCTGAACGCCCGGCGTGTTCAGACCCTGATTCACATTCATGGCAGCGAAGGGGTCCACAGCGAGCCCAGTCCCGACGATCCGCAACTCATCGATCTCGATGCGCTTGCCACAGAGGAAGACAACGTCCGGGCTCATGTTGCATAAATACGCAAGCGAGTTGTTCGCGCGCTGCAACACATTATATCGTTGGAGGTACAGCGTTCGGAGAGATCGGGATGTCCGGCAATTCCGCGGTTTTTATCGCCTTGGCGCTCGGCAGCCTGATCGTATCCACGCCAGCCCTGGCGCAACTGACCCCGCCCGCGGGATCGGCCGGCGCCGGCAATACGCCGATCAGCGGGATTCCATTCGGTCCCGCCAATCCCAGGGCGCTCTCCGACCCCAGCGGCATCGGAAACGCCGCAAGTATTCCGCCGCTCCGCAGCAACGCCCCGCTCCCACCGACCTCCTACGGATCGTCGGTCTATTCGTCACCGCCGTCGCGCGTCGTCACACCGCCTTATGCCGGCGCGTCGCAACGGATCATCAGCGCGTATAGCGTCGGGCCGAGACGTCATGCACCGGGCCGCCGTCGAGGTCGCGCACAGGCCAGCACGTTCACGGGGATTTGCCGCGGGTGCTAGAGCGCATCTGCTCCCGCCAACTATTGAACCACGTCGAGTTTGACCTTCGCGATCCCGCTTTCAACCATCCCGAGCGCGTTGGCCGCCGAATGCGAGACATCGACGACGCGTCCGGGAACGTACGGACCGCGATCGTTGACGCGGACCGTCACGGACCGTCCGGTCGCGACGTTCGTCACCCGCAACCGGGTGCCAAACGGCAACGTCGGATGAGCGGCGGTCAAATCGTTCGTATTGAACTTTTCGCCGCTCGCGGTCTGTTGGCCCTCGGTGTAGAAGCTGGCAACGCCCTGCGAGGCGATCTGTGTCGACCTCGCATTGTCGTGCCGCGCGAACGGCGTATGCTTTCTCACGGACGCGACGCGCCTGTTGGTGAACTTGGTGAAGAATGATGCCGTTCGATCGTGGCTCAACGAAGCGTGCCGGCTGGAGCCGGAAAATTCGGAATTCCGGACCGCGGTGGACTGCGCGCAGGCCGCCAGCGACGCAGCCCCGAGCGCGATGACAAGCGCTCGAAAGATGTTGCGGACACCACCGGCCGAGACCGAGGACGCGTCCGGAACAGGACCCGAACTCAATAGCGACGTACGAACTCTTGTACGAACTCTTGGCATCATCGATGGACATGTTGATCCCCGATTGCTGCCCCCAACCCTGAGCCCGCCCCGCAATGAGGGCAGAACCGTGGCTGGACACGGCAGCAAGCCGGCGATTTCATTCGAGTGTGATGATTGCGCCACAGCTCGCCCCGCGCGCGATGTCGCCCTTTGTGAAGGTTTTCGGATGCCGGCCGCATGAAGGTGACGCGGCGCACACGGGGGCCGGCGTCCGCAAACCTCCAAGGGAGGAAACCGCGGGAGGGGCACGTGGGTGGCGCGGCGTGGACTATGGGGATTTGAGTGCCGCGGATGAGGTGCGTGAATGGATTCGAGGCGCTCCAGCAAGCCGGCGGCCGGTGAAACGGCTGCTGGATGAGCGGGGGGTGGCGTCGATCGCTGTGAATTGTCGGACGATTTGAGGCGATGGCTGGATATCTGAGCGCACTCTACCGTGGCCGGTCGAGAGCCAGCGAGCGCGAGGGGCACATTTGCGGGATTGTGACGCGGTCATGAGGTGTCGATCCTGATGACGCTGGTTGGAGCTGTCGGCCGATACCGTGGCGTTGCACCACGCTCGAAGACCTCGATGACGATCATGCGACCGCCGCAGCATGGACACGTCGACTTTCCTTGATCGACGGCGGTACCGGTGGGCTGGTCTTCAGGTGTTGAAACGGCGAGCAACTCACGCGCTCGGGCGATGTTGTCGGCGCGGGTGCCGCTGGCGAGCAGTCCGTAGTGGCGGATGCGGTGGAAGCCGTGCGGCAGGATGTGGATCAAGAAGCGGCGGATGAACTCGCCGGTTGAGAGTGTCATGAGCTTCTGGCGATCACGACCTTCTGCGCGATAGTCCTTCCATCGGAAGGTGACGCCGGTGCGGTCGCAGGCGATCAGCCGGTTGTTGGCGATGGCGACGCGGTGGGTATAGCGCGACAGATAGGCCAGCACGGCCTGTGGCCCGCCGAACGGGCGCTTGGCATAGACCACCCATTCGGTTCGGCGCAGCGGTGCCAGATACGCCGCGAACGCCTGCGCATCGGCGAGAGCGGTCTGATCGCCGAAGAACTTCAGATGGCGGGCTTTGTGGGCCGCGATCAGCTTCTCCAGCAACAGCCGGCGGAACAGGCGCGAGAGCACGCGCACCGGGAGGAAGAAGCCGGGCCGGCAAGCTATCCAGCTTTTGCCGTCGAGCGAGATGCCGCCGCCCGGCACGATCATGTGGATGTGCGGGTGATGGGTCATGGCCGAGCCCCAGGTATGGAGAACCGAGGTGATGCCGACGCGGGCGCTGAGGTGCTTGGGGTCGGCCGCGATGGTGACCATGGTCTCGGCCGAGGCCTTGAACAGCAGGTCGTAGATGGCGGCCTTGTTCTGGTAGGCGATGTCGGCGATCGGCGCCGGCAGGGTGAACACGACATGATAGTACGGCACCGGCAACAGCTCGGCTTCGCGCGCCGCGAGCCATTGCTTCGCGGCAGCTCCTTGGCACTTCGGGCAATGCCGGTTGCGGCAGGAATTGTAGGCGATGGTGGTATGGGCGCAGTCCTCGCAGCGCGCGACATGGCCGCCGAGGGCTGCCGTGCGGCAGCTCTCGATTGCCGACATCACCTTGAGTTGGCCGAGGCTGACATGGCCGGCATTGGCCCGGCGCCATGCCGGTCCGTGGTCGCGGAAAATGTCCGCGACCTCCAGCGATGGACGCGGCACGCGAGCTGCGCTTAAGCGGGCGGCTCGACCTTCTCGACGTTACGGACAATATGCTCCAGCGGGCTCATGACCTGTTGGATCGTCTTGGTGGCGACGCGCGTGTAGAGCGCCGTGGTGTCGAGCTTGGCATGACCGAGCAAGACCTGGATCACCCTGATATCGATGTTCTGTTCCAACAGATGCGTGGCGAAACTGTGCCGCAACGTGTGGAGCGATACGCGCTTGTCGATCTCGGCCGTCTGGGCCGCAGCATGGCAGGCGCGATTGAGCTGGCGCGTCGTCATTGGTTGCACACGATCGCGCCCTGGAAACAGCCAGCCCTGCGGCCGCGCGGCCTTCCACCAGGCACGCAGCAGCTCAAGCAGATGCGGCGACAGCATCACGTAGCGGTCCTTGCGGCCTTTGCCTTGCTCGACGCGGATCACCATACGCTTGCTGTCGATGTCGCCGATCTTGAGCGAGATCACCTCGGCGGCGCGCAGACCCGCACCATAGGCCACGCTCAGCGCCGCTTTGTACTTGAGCCCCGGCGCGGCATCGAGCAGCCGCGCTACCTCTTCCGGACTGAGCACGACCGGAAGCTTGCGGGGCTCGTGGAGAAACGTCGTGTGCTCGATGATGTCGGAGCGCCTGAGCGTGACCCTGAAGAAAAACCGCAGCGCAGCCACGGTGTGATTGAGGATGGGGACGTGCGCGCCATTCGCCGCCAGATGCAATTGAAAGCGTCGAACGTCCTCGAAGCTTGCCGTATCAGGCGACCGGCCGAGGAACGTGGCAAAATCCTTGATCGTGCGGATATAGCCTTGTTGGGTCTTTGGCGCTAACTTGCGGATCGTCATGTCTTCGATCATGCGCCGCCGCAATGGGCTCATGGCCTCGTCGGTCATGGGGATGCTCCTGTCTTGAGTGAGGTTGTCGAAACCCCTCGATCTCAAGACAGGACGCCCCGTTGCGCTATCGTTTTGGCTGTGCCGCCCGCCGCAGTGCCCTACCGCGCGAGCGGTTTAGTCCATTGGCACGAAACGGACCAACCGGGTCGGCGTATTGATGTCTGTTGAGCTGGGTAGCTCGGACGTGAGCATTGCATGCCCAAAGCGACGCGAAAGACCCAACTCGGACATGGATGATGGCCCTCTAAATGCGTCGAGCCCCGACGCTTCACTTCACTTCGCCGCGTCTTCTCGCCTCGGCCACGGCATACGAGGCAACGCCCTGTTTTCAACGGGCCATACTCTTTGAATCAAGCCGTACATAAGGGCTGTGGTCAGTCCAATTAATATTACGCCGTTAAGTGCCTCCAGCGCGCCCATAAGCCTCCAACGATCAGTCAGAAAGAGTTGCGAGTGACCGTAGGTTGTGATGGCGCTTAGCGAATACAGCATCGCGGCTTCGCCGTCCGGCAGTGCACCGAGGAGTTGATAGGCCGCTGCCCATATTCCAGCCTCGATAGAGTGCAGGCAAGTTGCCCAGATAGCGGTGCCTCCGATGCCGAGCGCAAATGCGTAGATGAAGTGAGGACGGCCTCTGGCAACAGTCAATACTTGGACCATTTTCACATTGAACAACCCCAGCCCAATGACGTGGATGATCACCGTTGATACGATCAACAGTATGCTCCACGCCCAGCAGCTGTTCCACACTGGTGCACCATCCATGGCCAGATTGTCCAAAACGGGTCGCTTTGCTGACACGTCGACCGCGCGGATGCCAAAATACTCGTGCGATTGTAACACCGCTAGTGGACTCTTCCAGACACCCGAAGGTCTGCAATCGGGCACAAAGCGGACTCGCCAACCCGGCTTCCGAATGTCTGCTTGTGCCGTCAAGGCGGATAAAGTCAGAGAGCTTCTGGACTCGTACTTCTGACCCGCAAGCGGAAACACTCGCGCGGCATCACAATTGCGGGCCCGACAGGTTCAACTCGCGCTCTGCACGGAACACATTGGCATAGAGGTTTGCGATCCACTGGCGTCCGCTCGACGTGACGTTGAGGTAGCGTATCGCCGTTTGAATTTGCGGAGCAACGTTATTCCAGTAGAACTGCGGGTACTTGTAGACGACGTCTGCGGGCGTATCGTAGCCGAGTTTCTTGTTCAGACCGATTTCGTCAAATTCGTAGAACAGCGCATTTGCCTTTCTCAGGTAATTGGGATCGCCGAGTTGACCGATGAGATCGGCCGCGCGCAGCAGCAAGCCCTCCTCCTCGACCAGATCATCGTCGTTCGAGGTCGATGCATATGGAAAGCGCGTATATTCGATCGCTCGCGCAATTCGGCCGGCGTCCACCTCCTCGGTGCCGTCGAGGCGCTCGGAAACGAACAACTTTGACCGGTCCACGTGATAGGGCGCGAGCGCGGCATCGGACGATCCTCGCGGCAGACGAACCGTACGACCGCTCAGATCCGCGACATAGGACTCCTTGTCATCGCCCTGCAAAATCCCGCGAACATATCCGATGTCATGTGCAAGGCACGCCAATATGAAATTCGCATAGTCCTCCGCGGTGGTTGCCCGCAACAACTGACGTCCCATCAGGATGTCGTGCCCGGCAAGCGTCACAAGCATCGAATGCTCGATATTATGATACAGGGCGTCGCTGTTGCCGATGCAATCAAGGGTCAGTCTGGCTGCGAAGGGGACAACTTCAGCCAAGCGGGCATGTGAGGCGCCGAACCTGCTCCTGGTGTCCGAGGTCAGGAACGATCCCAGAGCCTGCGCTACCAGTTCCGGAATTGTGATCATCTCAACACCCATCCGATTGAGCGCCGTGGCGTGACAAAATTCCTATTGCTGCCACCCCATGATAGCATATGTGCCCGATCTGCGGCCGGCAAATTGTGGAATCAACGGACACGCCTGGCGCCCGGCTCGGTGTCCGTTTACGGCCCCTCTCGGAAGCGGCCGGCGAGCGGTTGTCCGCGCATACGGTACAGACCCTGCGCAAGCCGGCGCCCTGGCGTCTGCGGTTACGCGATCCTCAAGTGCCGGAATAAAGCAACTTTCAGCAGATCCAGGAGCAGGCAAAATATAACAGCCGCGGCGAGCAGGCCGGCCACAATAGCGATCGCAAGGGGACGCATCAGGACGCCATTGACGGCTAAAAGGCTGAAGAGCGTCAGGTCGGCAGCGGAGGAGACGATGAGCCATTTTCCGGGCCGCGAACTCCACAGATGTTGCCGCTCACGTGCAACATAGAAAACGGCCTGTGCACTGAACACCAACGTCACTACCGTGAACGTCTGCAACGTGCCGGTGTCGAGGTTCAGCAAGAATTGTCCGGTTGAGAAACACGCGACACAAAACAGCAGATCGAACACTCCCATGATGATACAGGCTACAGTCAGGGAGCCGATTTTCCACACGCTCGGCGTCGGAGAGGGCCGGACATTATCGGTGGAGGACGACATCGACAGAAAGTCGCCGGTGACCATCATGAGAACCATCAGCATGGGTGTCAGAATGGCTTGCCCGGTCATGATCAGGCCGGCAGCCAGGAAGAGCACCTGCACGACCTTGTGAACGATCGACCTCAACGTATAGGTCAGGATTCGCTGGAAGGTCGTACGTCCTTCCTTCACCGAGGCGACAATGCCTCCAAGGCCCGGCTCGGTCAGCACGATGCCTGCGGCCGATTTAGCAACATCGGTCGCCGTGGAGACTGCGATACCCATCTGCGCTTGTCGCAAGGCGGGCGCGTCGTTGGCGCCGTCGCCACACATGCCGACGATATGACCAGCTTTCTGAAGCGTTTGGACAAGCTGATATTTGTCTTCCGGAAGCACGCCGGCGAAAACAGAAAAGCGATCCGCCTGAATATCCGGAGATAGCGGCGACGTGCCCCACACAGGCCCGCAGATGCCGACGATCCCCGCCACCACCTTCGCGGTCACAGGAGCGTCGCCTGTGACCATGATGGTGCGAACGCCCAGGCTCGTCAGTTCGGCAATCATTGCAGCGGAGTCCTCGCGCGGAGGATCGCTGAGCGCAATTACCCCGGCCATTTGCAGCTTTTCCGCTGCGCCAGATGCGACGGCCAGGACTCGATATCCTTTGGCTTGCAGCTCGTCGACGACGGCCGAACAGGCAGGCGACGGGTATGACAGCCCTACGACTGCGGCGAAGGCTCCCTTCACAACGCGTGCGATGGCGCCGGTAGCCTCGCGAACGGTTGCTTCGGAACGTTTCACCGCGGGATCGAACGGGATAAACCTGACAAGTTCAGGCTTATCCATCGCCGGTTGGCGAGCCGCGGCCGCGCGAATGGCGGCGTCGACTGGATCCTGACCGCCATCGGAACTCGCCAGCGACGCAAGCGACAGAACCTGCCTGTCGTCAAACTGCGGCATCGCATGGACCGACATCACGGCGAGCTCGTTGCGCGTCAGCGTTCCGGTCTTGTCCGAACAGAGAATATCGATGCCGCCGGCCTCATCGACGGCGGACAGGCTCGTCGGCAGCACACCCTTGCGGGCCAGAGCGCGGGCACCGACCGCCGCTGCGAGCGTGAACATTGACGGCAACGCGACGGGAATCGAAGACAGCACTGCCACGAGGACGAGCGGAATGATATCTCCGCGTGGCATGGGCAGCCACAGCGCATAGATCGTCAGCAGAACAGTCACGGCGCCGTTGAACAGCGCCAGATTGCGCACGACACGCATAATGGCCTTCTGCTGCGAGCTTTCAGCCTTCGCGCTTTGAACGAGTTCGGCCGTCCGTCCGAATTTGGTCCGTGTCCCCGTAGCAATGACTTCTCCGACGGCTTCCCCGCGTCGTATCAAAGCGCCTGCATAGGCCTCCGCGCCCGCCCCGGCCTCGACAGGCAGGGACTCGCCCGTGAGCATGGACTGATCGACCAGGATCGACCCGTCGAGGATGCGCACGTCGGCCGCGACGATGGAGCCGAGCGACAGCTTGACCAGATCACCCGCCACGAGCGTAGCCGCCGGAACCGTCGTCCAACTCCCGTCCCGTTGCACGGCTGCGACGAGCGCCAGCCGTGATTTGAGAGCGTCGAGCGTGGCTTGCGCCCTGCTTTCCTGAAAGAAGCCGATCGCCGCATTTGCGACCAGAAGGAAGGCCACGACGCCGGCCTCCACGTAATCGCCGAGAAACAGCTGAAGAAGAATGGCAGCTTCGAGCATCCAGGGAACTGGCGCCCACAGCTTTCCAAGCGCGCGACGCACGGGGTGCTGCGACACATCCGCAATCGCGTTCGAGCCCGATTTCTCCAGCCGATGTCGAGCTTCGGCGCTGCTCAGGCCACGCCTTATAAAGACATTGGTCGCAACGGCCGGCTCTAAATGCGCGCTACCTTCTGAGGTTGGCTTGATGACGAGAGGCATGGCGTGAGGCTGCTCCAGTGCCCGCACAATCGCTTCAGATTGCAGGAGGGTCAACCTTGACGCCGGGCGGCCGCAAAAGCATCCCGGATCGCGACGTCGACGTGTTCGCGCCGCGTGTCGTCGCATCCGATGAGGCCGACACGGCTTGTTGAATACGGCTTGTTGAATATTGGGTCATCATTGCTCCACATCAAACGGTCTATGCTCTTCCTGATTATAAAGAGCCAAAAGCTGAGCGAAATTGACCGATGGCCGGAACATCCCGGAGTGTTTGGAGTTGACCATGTCCAATCCATTATCGCCCGATCTGCTCGACAAGATGAACGCCTATTGGCGCGCGGCGAACTATCTTTCGGTTGGGCAGATCTACTTGCAGGACAACCCGCTGCTCGAAACACCGCTGACGCTGGAGCACCTCAAGCCTCGCCTGCTCGGTCATTGGGGAACGACGACGGGACTTAATTTCCTCTACGTCCATCTCAACCGGCTGATCAAGGACAACGATCTCAACATGATCTATGTCATTGGTCCCGGCCACGGCGGTCCCGGCATCGTGGCACACAGCTATCTCGAAGGCTCCTACACGGAACATTATCCGGCGATCGAGCGGAGCCGGAACGGATTGCAGCGGCTCTTCCGCCAGTTTTCCTGGCCCTACGGCATTCCCAGCCACGTCGCACCGGAAACGCCCGGCTCGATTCATGAAGGTGGCGAGCTCGGCTATTCGCTGGCCCATGCCTATGGGGCCGCCTTTGACAACCCGGATCTGATTGTCAGCTGCATCATAGGCGACGGAGAAGCCGAAACCGGCGCGCTCGCCACCAGTTGGCATTCCAACAAGTTTCTTAATCCCGCGCGCGATGGCGCCGTACTTCCGATCCTCCATCTCAATGGCTTCAAGATCGCCAATCCAACGGTGCTGGCCCGGATCAGCCGGCAGGAACTGACCGAGCTGTTGCGCGGCTACGGCTACGATCCGCATTTCGTTGAGGGTGACGATCCCGCGCTGGTACACCAAAGTCTGGCCGGGACATTGGACAATGTTCTAGCGCAGATCCGCCGGATACAGAGTTCCGCGAGATCCGCCGGCGCAAACGACCGGGTGGCACGGCCGCGCTGGCCCATGATTGTGTTTCGAACGCCCAAGGGCTGGACCGGACCGAAATTTGTCGATGGGCTTCCGGTCGAGGGAACGTGGCGGGCGCATCAGGTTCCGATTGCGGACTTCAAGAATCCCGAACACCTCAAACAGCTCGAAGCCTGGATGAAGAGCTACCGGCCGCACGAATTGTTCGACGAGCACGGCAAATTTCGCGAAGAACTCGCCGCGTTAGCACCCACAGGCCGCCGTCGAATGGGCTCCAATCCGCACGCCAATGGCGGCGAATTGCTGGAACCGCTGTCGATGCCGCACTTCCGCGATTACGCCGTTGCGGTATCCCGGCCGGGCGAGAGCCGCGCGGAAGCAACGCGGGTGCTCGGCACGTTTCTGCGCGATGTCATGAAACTCAATCTCGGCAAGCAGAACTTTCGGCTGTTTGGCCCCGACGAAACCGCCTCCAACAGGCTGGAGGCTGTCTATGAGGTTTCCGGCAAGGAGTGGATGGCCGAAGTCGAGGCGGTCGATATCGACCTCAGCGCCAACGGTCGCGTCATGGAAATACTCAGCGAGCACATGTGCGAGGGCTGGCTCGAAGGCTATCTGCTGACCGGGCGCCACGGCCTGTTCTCCTGTTACGAGGCGTTCATTCACATCATCGACTCCATGTTCAACCAGCATGCCAAGTGGCTGAAGGTCAGCAGGGAGATTCCGTGGCGCAGGCCGATCGCCTCGCTGAACTACCTGCTGACGTCACATGTCTGGCGACAGGACCATAACGGCTTCTCGCATCAGGACCCCGGCTTCATCGATCATGTCGCCAACAAGAAGGCCGACGTGGTGCGCATCTATCTGCCGCCCGATGCCAACTGCCTGCTGTCGGTCACCGATCACTGCCTGCGCAGTCGTAACTACATCAACCTTGTCGTCGCCGGGAAACAACCCGAGTGGCAATGGCTCGACATCGATTCAGCCACCCGCCATTGCGTTGCGGGCGCCGGCATCTGGCAATGGGCCAGCAATGGTTCTGACAATCCCGACGTGGTGATGGCCTGCGCCGGCGATGTGCCGACGCTGGAAACGATGGCTGCCGTATCGCTGTTGCGGCAATACGTCCCCGATATCCGGATCCGCGTCGTCAACGTGGTCGATCTGATGGTGCTGCAACCGCAGTCGGAACATCCCCATGGCCTGGAGGACCAGGATTTCGACGAGCTGTTCACGACCGACACACCGGTGATCTTCGCCTTCCATGGCTACCCCTCGGTGATTCACAAATTGACCTACCGGCGACACAACCATGACAATATCCACGTCCGCGGTTACCGCGACGAGGGCACCACGACCACGCCGTTCGATATGGTCGTGTTGAACAATCTCGATCGTTTCCAACTGGCACTCGACGCCATCAGGCGCATTCCGCGGCTGAGCGATCAGGTCGAGAAAGCGACAGCGCGGTACTGGACCGACATGGAACGCCACAAGCTCTACATCAGCGAGCATGGCGACGACCTGCCGGAGATTCGCGACTGGCGCTGGACGGCCTGAGCGCATGTGTGCGGTACCTGTCGCCTCCGGGTTGGTCGTGCTGGCGTTGAACAGCGGTTCGTCCTCGCTCAAGTTCGGCCTGTATCGCGTCGGCCCGAAGAAAGCGGAGTTGCTGCTGACCGGCGAGGCCGAGGCGATCGGCGAGGAAGGTAGCCAGTTTCACGCGCAAGATCTGCGCAGCAATGCGCGGCTGGTCGAGACGTCGTCCATTCCCACTCAAAGGGAAGCTATTGCCCGCATCGGGAAACTCCTTGATGACAGCGACGCCCCCGCCCCCGTCGCAATCGGCCATCGTGTCGTTCATGGCGGACCGAAGCTGCGGCAGCATTGCCTGATCGACGGACAGGTCATGCAACAATTGGACGCCGCATCGGCCTTTGCACCGCTGCATACGCCTGTGGCCCTATCGGTGATCCGCTTTGCCCGGAAGCACTTTCCGGCGTTGCCGCAGATCGCATGTTTCGACACGACATTTCATATCGATTTGCCGGATATTGCGCGTGTGCTTCCGATACCGCGCGAATGGCAATCCGAGGGTATTCAACGTTACGGATTTCACGGCCTTTCCTGCGAATCCATCCTGCATCAGCTTGGCGACGATCCGCCGAGACGGCTGATCATCGCCCATCTCGGCAACGGCGCCAGCGTCACGGCGGTCAGGGATGGTAAATCGATCGACACCAGCATGGGAATGACCCCGTCAGGCGGCCTTGTCATGGGCACGCGCAGCGGCGAGATCGACCCGGGCGTGCTGATCTACCTGATGCGGGAAAAGAAGCTGGATGCGGCCAGGCTTGAAGACGTGATCGACCATCGTTCCGGGTTGCTTGGGATTTCAGGCATCAGCAGCGATATGCGGCGCCTGCACGAAGCCGCATCTACCAACCTCGACGCCCGATTGGCCATCGACATGTTCTGCTATTCCGTTCGCAAGCAGATAGCCGCGATGATCGCCGTGCTCGGCGGGGTCGACCTCATCGTCTTTACCGGCGGGATCGGAGAAAACGACCAAGAAGTGCGCGGTGCGATTTGCGATGGGCTCGATTGGGCCGGCGTCGTCCTCGAGGACCAGCACGACCGAGGTTCCACGCAGCGGTGCCAGGTGCACGTCCTTCCCTCACAGGAAGACGAGCAGATCGCTCGTCATACTTTCGCCTTTGCTTCAAGCGGTGTTACGCGATAGTCGCGGGGGCGGATCTCATCTTCGAGCGGCTGATCGAGAACGAGGTGGGTGTCACAGAGCTTCGCGCCGGCGGTGCGCCGCGCCACGCGCTCACAGCCCGAGGAATTTGAACGGCTGGCTCTCCTTGAACTGACCATTGACGACGCCGGCAAAGGTGTTCGTCTGGTCGGGACCGAGGTCAAGCTTCTTCACCGAACCGGTCGTCTCGGAGAAATCGACCTTGGTTAGATCGACCCAGAAAACGTTCGGCGTCAGCGCCAATTCAAAGAAATAGAGTTTCCGTTTTTGGTCGGCCACCGTTCGCCAGCGCGTCGAAGAAATATTGGGCTCGTTGGGGGTCGAGATTCCATAGGGAACGGACGCGTTGCGAATCACGCCGAACACGCTCGCCAGCGCTTCAGTTGGATTCTCTGCTTTGGGAATCGCGTTGACATAGAACGAGGCGCGGGCAAAGCGATCGGCCGCGCGATTGGTCCCCGGCAGCATGACCGTGCCTCCAATCTGCTTCCAGTATTCGTTGAGCGCGAGCTGTTGCTCGAAGACCGGAGAATTGGTCATCACCTGATATTGCCGGCTGTGGTGGATCACCTGCCTGCCGCCGATATATTCGACGATGGCGCTGTCGCCTGTCGCATCCGATATAGACAGATGCAATGTCGCAAGACGGTCTTCACCGGGTACCCGGTCGGTGACAAGGATGAAAGGTTCGGTAGACAGCGTATCGACCGCTTCCTGGACAGTCGGGAAATTGTCGAGGACATATTGCGCCCACGCGGCAATCGAGAGGCCGGCTTTCTTGCCGTTATATTCGGGATAGGACGACTCCACCAGCCAGAGCACGTTGACGACCAGGCCCGCCTCGTTCATGCCGTCGGTGGTGGAAATATCATAGCCGGATGCGATGACGCTGCCGTAGCGGGACGTCCATTGCAGCGAATTGGGACCCGCTTCGCCCGATCGCTTCATCCCGCGGGGAAACAGCCAAAGATTGGTGCCGATGTCACTCTTCCAGTCCATCGAACGGGCTGTGATCACCTGTTCGTTGGTCCCGAGATAGACGAGACGCGTGCATGCCTCTGCAAAAGGTGAGATAACCAAACTACTAGCGATAAGACCCGCCGTGAATGTGCCCGTCAAAGAACGTCTCGATAAAGTCATGGCGACCGCTTTCGTTCGGTAGTGATCGGCCTCTACTTTTATCTTGCGCTCGCGCCAGGCGCGGATGGTTGATGTAGCTCAATAAACGGGGGAGACGGCGTCCTAGAGGGCGACCTTCGGCGGCTCGATCAGTCGCAGGGCCAGCGCCAGGGCGGCGACTATCGGCGGCACGACGAAGCACCAGACACTGAGGCGCGTATAGAGTAACGCCGCTGCGCCGCAGCCGATCGCAAAGACGACGACGTTGGTCGCCATCTGCATCAGCCGCGCCGGCGGTGCGTCGGTGCCCTCTCGCGGATAGATCTTGTCGGCGATGTCGAGCATCACCTGCGTGGTCGTGCCGGTCATCAACGTCGAGGGCGGTGAACTCGCCAGATGGACGCGATGCACCGCGTTCTGGATCGCCATGGCCGAAACCAGCACCATGCCGGTCGTGATCGCCTGCCAGCTATCGCCGTCGTGAAACGGACCGAAATGGATCGCGAGCGCCGCGCCTATAACCAGCAGCAGGACTTTGATGGCGAGGAGCGGCACGAAAGGATGCGCGGACCGGTGCGACAACAGCGTGCCGAACCAGCGCGAGGCGATCACCACGGCGCAGAACACCGGCAACGCCAGCAGTTTCGCGAACGCGCCGGAGGTGCCGAGCGCGAGCGAAGCGCCAAGCGTGACGAAATTGCCGGTGACATGCGCGGTGAAGAGGCCTTGCAGGGCGAGAAAGCCGGCGGTATCGACGAAGCCGGCGTTGAGGCTCAGAACCAGAGGCAGCAGGCGAGACGGCGCTGAAGTCATGAGCGGATGTCCGATAGACCGGGGGTATTGAGACTCGGCGCAAGTCTATCGATCAACCGCGCCCAAAGCTACGTTCAGATGGCCAGGTTCGCCCGCAACCTCGTTGTCCGATCGGCTATCCCTTGATGAAGGCCAGCAGATCGGCGTTGATGGTGACGGCTTCCGTCGTCGGCATGCCGTGCGGAAAACCCTTGTAGGTTTTCAGCGTGCCGTTTTTCAAAAGCTTCGCCGACAGCGGGCCGGAGGCGACATAGGGAACGATCTGATCGTCCTCGCTGTGCATCACCAGCACCGGGATGTTGATCTTCTTCAGGTCCTCGGTGAAGTCGGTCTGCGAGAACGCGACGATGCCGTCGTAATGCGCCTTTGCGCCGCCCGTCATGCCCTGCCGCCACCAGTTCTCGATCACGGCTTCCGACGGCTTGGCGCCCGGCCGGTTGTAGCCATAGAACGGACCTGAGGCGACGTCGCGATAGAATTCCGAGCGATTGGCCGCGAGCGCGGTCTGAAATCCGTCAAAGACCTCCTTCGGAAGCCCGTTGGGATTGGCTGATGTCTTCACCATCAAAGGCGGCACCGCAGAGATAATAGCCGCCTTCGTCACCCTGCCCTCGCCGTGCCGCGCCAGATAATGCACCACCTCGCCGCCGCCGGTAGAATGACCGACATGGATCGCTTCCTCCAGATCGAGATACGTCGTCACGGCGGCGAGATCGTCGGCGTAATGATCCATGTCGTGGCCTTCGCCGGTCTGGCTGGAGCGTCCGTGGCCGCGCCGGTCATGCGCGATGACGCGATAGCCGTGATTGAGGAAGAACAGCATCTGCGCGTCCCAATCGTCCGACGACAGCGGCCAGCCGTGACTGAACACGATCGGCTGCCCCTTGCCCCAGTCCTTGTAATAGATTTCGACCTTGTCTTTCGTCGTGATGACCGACATGTGTTTCCTCCGAGTGGTTTGGCAAAAAATGCTTCGTCGGCTGCGGATACTATGCTTACGCCCGTGCTTTTTCTGTGACGATCCGAGCGCGCTCAATCAAACCGGTGAAAGTGATGGATCGGGCCGTGGCCCTTGCCGATGCCAAGGCTGTCGGCGGCTTCGATCGCCGCAGTGATCCATGTCTTGGCGCCGCGCACGGCTTGCTCCAGCGCTTCACCCTTGGCGAGGCCGGCGGCAATCGCCGACGACAGCGAGCAGCCGGTACCGTGCGTGTTTGCCGTCGGAATCCGCGGCGCCGGTAGCGCGATGACGTCGCCGCCAGAAAAGAGATAGTCGATGCTTTCGCTGCCCTGCCCGTGACCGCCCTTGATCAACACGGCCCGCGCGCCTGACGCGAGCAGCCGTTTGCCCTGGCTGGCGATGGCGGTTTCATCCGATGCAACGGACTCCTGCAGCAGCGCTGCGGCCTCCGGCAAATTCGGCGTGATCAGCGAGGCCAGCGGAATAAGATGCTCACGCAGCGCCGAAATTGCATCAGTCGACAGCAGCCGGTCGCCGGAGGTTGCCACCATCACCGGATCGAGCACGACGTGTTCGGGTGACTTTCGCGAAAGCGCGGCGGCAATCGCCTCAATGGTTGCAAGCTGCGCCACCATGCCGATCTTGACGGCCGCGATATCCAGATCGTCGAACACGGCATCGAGTTGCGCGGTCACGAAATCCGCGGGCACCGCGTGAATGCCGCTCACGGCTCGCGTGTTCTGCGCGGTGAGCGCCGTGATGACGGAAGCGCCATAGACACCGAAGGCGGCAAAGGTCTTCAGGTCGGCCTGGATGCCGGCGCCACCGGACGAATCCGAGCCTGCAATGGTGAGCGCGACGGGGACGACCATATCCACTCCGAATGATATATAAAGACGCTAACGCGGCCTGTTGTTGCCAGCAAGGTTTGCGACGTTATATTGGGCTTACAGTAAAGTCCCTCGGAGACGACAGCGATGGTCCCCTTTTTCATCCAGATCAAATGCAAGCTTGGCCAGTCCTATGTCGTCGCCAATGCGCTGGCGGAGGCCGAGATTGCTTCCGAGATCTACTCGACCGCGGGGCACTTCGATCTTCTCGTCAAATTCTATGTCGACGAGGGCACCGATATCGGCCACTTCGTGAATGAAAAGGTGCAGGTGATTCCGGGCATCCAGGACACCCACACCATCATCACCTTCAAGGCGTTCGGCGGGGGTTAAGCATACCGTCCGTAGAACGGCATCGCTTCCGCTCGCCTATGTTTCGCCGGCCAAGGTGAGCGCGCCTTCGATGGCGCTCTCCAATATCTCGTCGGAAAACTTCCTGTCGTTGACCGCGCGGGCCAGTTGCAGTGCGCCGACCATCATTCCGTGGATCGCCATCGCCTTGCGCCGCCGCTCGGCAGCCGAGCCGCTGCGAAGCTGGGCCGCGATCAGCGAAATGATTTGCGCGGCTTTTCCGGTAAAAACCTCCCGCGTCTCCTGCGGGTGCCGCGCAATCTCGGCAGCCAGCGCTGCCGTCGGACAACCAGCTCCCGCATTATCGCGGTGCCGCGTCCCGAGATAGTCGCGGATACTTTTCTCCAGACCGGCGTTGGCCTTGAGATTGGCGGCAAGCCCCCGCTCGCGCCGGTCGAGCGCATCGGTGAGAACGGCACGGACCAGATCCTCCTTGGACCCGAAGTGGGCATAGAACGCACCATTAGTCAGGCCCGCGGCGGACATGATGCCGGCAAGACCGGCCGCCGCGACGCCGTTCTCACGAAATTGCCTGGAGGCCACATCGACGATGTGCTGGCGCGTCGCTTCCTTGTGTCCCTTTTCGTAGCGCATTGGCAGGACCTCGCATTTTTCCCGGCGGCAACAAAACCTACGAATTCGTGATTGCGCGCCAATTGACTTACGTTCATAATAACAACGTATGATCGTAATGCAATTGAAAATGACGCAGCCCGGCTTCGCAAAACAAACAAGGGAACGCGAAAATCATGATGGCAGCCCAGAAAGCGGCGGCGACGGCCCTTACCGACATCGACCTTGAGGCCTCGCCCGCCACAACGGCCGCGCGTCCCGCCCCAGCGGCGGCCGGTGTCGGAGCCGATAAGGGCCCGTCAGCGCGCACGGCGCTACTCACCGCGCCGATCCTGCCCACGCTGTTGAAACTGGCGTTGCCCACCATGACCGTGCTGGTGGCACAGACCGCCGTCAACATCGCGGAAGCCTATTATGTCGGGTTCCTCGGCACCGACGCGCTGGCTGGTGCGGCTCTGGTGTTTCCCCTCTTCATGCTGATGACGATGATGTCCAATGGCGGTCTCGGCAGCGGCGTGGCGTCCTCAGTGGCGCGGGCGGTCGGCGCGGGCCGGCAGCAGGATGCCAACGCCCTGCTGTTTCACGCCATCGTGCTGGCCGTCGTCGTCGGCGCGCTGTTTACGCTGGCTGCCGAGTTGGCGGGGCCGCTGTTGTACCGGGCGTTGGGCGGTCGCGGTGATGCGCTGGATGCCGCGCTCCGATACTCGAACTTTTTGTTCGCCGGCGCGATTCCCGTGTGGGTCGTCAACCTGCAGGCCGCGGCGCTACGCGGCGCCGGGAACGTCAAGGTCCCTGCGCTGGTGACACTGGTGGGCGCCATCGTGATGATTCCGCTATCGCCGTTGCTTATCTTCGGGTTTGGACCGATCCCGCGCCTCGGTATCGGCGGCGCTGGCATCGCCTTCGGCCTGTATTATTGCGGGGCCATGCTGTTCCTGTTGCGCTACATGGCGTCCGGCCGCTCCGGACTTGTCCTCAACTTCTCCCGGCTCCGCGGCAGTCTGTTTTCGGACATCCTGAAAGTCGGCCTGCCGACGGCGTTCGTTGCGTTCCTGACCAACCTCACCGTCATCCTTGTGACCGGCGCGGTCGGTCTGTTCGGCACCACGGCACTCGCCGGATACGGCATCTCCTCCCGGCTCGACTACATCATGATCCCGCTGCTGTTCGGTGTGGGCACGGCCACACTGACCATGGTCGGCGTCAACATCGGCGCAGGCCAGACCGCACGCGCCCGAAGGATCGGCTGGGTCAGCGGCGCCGTGGGCTTTCTCCTCACCGGCACCATCGGCCTGTTGGTGGCAACGTTTCCGGACGTGTGGCTTCATCTCTTCAGCCACGACGCCGATGTGGTGGCTGAGGGCGTCACATATCTTCGCCTCGTCGCGCCGGCCTATAGCGCGCTGGGTTTCGGCTTTGTCACAGCCTTTGCCGCGCAGGGCGCAGGACGCGTGCTGTGGCCCGTTGTCGCCACAAGCGCGCGGATATTGATTGCGGCCGGCGGCGGCTGGATCGCGGTCAGCTATTTCGGCGCCGGCATGTCGGGATTGGCCGCGATGGTCACGGCATCGCTGATCGCCTACGCCGCCATCTGCAGGGCCGTCATGCTGTCGGATTCCGTCTGGAAGGGCGAGCCGCGCTAAAGCGCCATCGCTGTTCTTCGTTGAGATAATCGGGAGGGAAAAATGAAAACGTCATTTCGCTTCAGTTTTGTCGCGCTGTTCGCAGGCTTGATCGCGGTAGTATCCGCCCATGCGCAATCCGCAAATCCGCCGCCGACGCCGACCACGAAAATCCTCGCGATCGGGACCTTGAACCCCGGCGTTGATCCAGCCGCGGCGCTTGCGATCCTGCGGACTGAAATCCGGGAGACGGCAAAGCTCTATCTGGATGGCAAGATCGACCAGTGGTACTCGCTCCAGGAACGCCGCGGGGTGGCGTTCATATTGAACATGACCGATACGGCGGCCGCTCACGAGATGCTTGAAAAGCTGCCGTTGGGCCAGGCTCATCTGATGAGCTTCGAGTTGATTCCGCTTGCGCCGCTGAATCCGCTTCGGCAGTTGCTGAAACCGGCAACGGGCTCGCAATAGAAAAACGACGGATCGGACCTTCGGAATCGGACCACTAGCCTCCGGCCTTTTCCGGCTTCTTCGGTTTTGGCGGCCCTTCGACCGGCGGCAACGATTTCACATAGTCTGCGATCGCCGCCTGGTCGGCGTCCGAAAGCTGCGAGGTGTTTTTGATCACGCGCACCATCGAGCCGCCGGCGGAATCGCCGTCGGGCGTCTGTCCGCTCTTGAGAAAATAGGCGATGTCCTTATCGCTCCACTCGCCAATCCCCTTTTGCGTGATGTTGGGCACCCAGCCCTCGCCTTCTGGATTGGGTCCGCCGGCGAAACGTTGGGCTGAGATGATGCCGCCGAGGAAATTGCGCGGGGAATGGCACTCGGCGCAATGGCCGAGGCTGTTGACGAGATAAGCGCCGCGATTCCATTGCGGTGAACGGCTCATGTCCGGCGCGAACGGCCGGTCGTCGAAAAACAGCAATTTCCAGATCCCGACGTTGCGGCGGATGTTGAACGGAAACGGCACATCGTGATCGCGCACCTTGCCCGACACCGGCGCGAGCGTCTTCAGATAGGCGAACAGATCCCTGATGTCCGAAGTCCTCGCGTGCGCGTAAGACGTATACGGAAAGGCCGGGAAGTAATGCGTGCCGCGAGGGGAAACCCCTTTGGTCACCGCCGTGACGAAATTCGCTTCGGTCCAGTTGCCGATTCCGTCGGCCTTGTCGGGCGAAATGTTCGGCGCATAGAACGTACCGAATGGCGAGGGTATCGCAAGCCCGCCGCCGAGTTTCAACCGATCGGGCTGCTGCGGAACGGCGTGGCACGAAGCGCAACCGCCCGCGTTGAAAACCACCTGACCGTTCGCGAGGTTCGGCGTGTATGCAGGACGGGTCACCGCATCGGCAAGCGATGCCATGGGTTCGGTCAGCCGCCAGTAGACGCCAAAGCCGATCGCGGCGGCGATGATGAACCCAAGAAAAATTCCAAGAAAACTTCCAGGAAAACTTCCAAGAAAGCTTCCAAGAAAAATTCGTCGCCGCATCAACGATCCGTCATTTGAGGAGTTACCTCACTATAGGCCTGGGCACGCTTCTATATGCCCAAAATTTTCGTCGCCGTTACGGCCGGTTCCGGGAATAAAATTGGTATTCGGCTGTTGCAAGTTTAATACAATGATGTGGGACTATAATTCGCGCTACAGGGAGAGAAACATGACCAAAGCCATATTCGCTACGCTTGCGATTGCAACATCCGTCGTTTTTGCAGGCCCGGCCTTTGCCGAGAAGTTCAAGGCAACCCTCGACGGCAAATCCGAAGTGCCGGCCACCACCAGCACCGGCACTGGCACGGTCGATATCGATTACGATGCTGCGACCAAAAAGCTCTCCTGGAAGCTGACCTATACCGGCCTGAGCGGCCCGGCGACGGCCGCCCATTTCCACGGCCCTGCCGCCGCTGGCGAGAATGCGAAGGTTTCAGTCGCCATCCCCGGCGCGACGTCCAGCCCCGCCGAAGGCAGCGCCACGCTGACCGACGCGCAGGCCGCCGACCTCGAAGCCGGCAAGCTGTATGTCAACGTGCATACGGCAGCCAATCCGGGCGGCGAAATCCGCGGCCAAGTCACGAAGTAACCGGACACCGGCAACGCTGCTTTGCCATTAGGTGAAAATTTTTGGCGACTCGGTAACAAGTGAAAGCCGAGCGATAGAAAAAGAGGCGAGCGCATGAAGCGCCCGCCTCTTTCGTTTTTCTAAAACGCTCAGCCCTTCTTGATACGGAAGGTTTCGTGACAGTTGCCGCATTCCTTGCCGATTGCGGGCGCGGTTGCCTTCAACGTATCGAGATCGGTGATCTTGGTCTTGGCTTCCGTGACGATCTTGGCGAAGCCGTCGATCCTGGCCTTGAAGCCGGCCTTGTCGTCCCAGATCTTGGGCGATACTTCGTAATCGCCGCCGGGATTCATGCCCTTGATGCTGTCCGGGAACATCGTCGGCAGCTTCTTGGCGGTCTCGTCGAGTTGCGCGAGCGCCGCGGTCACGGTTGCCTGATCATAGGGCTTCTCGCCCTTGACCATCGCGATCATGCCGCCGAGATTTTTGGCATTCGCTTTCATCGTGTCCTGGTTTTGCTTGACCAGATCCTGCTGCGCCATCACCGCGCCTACGCCCAGCACCAACGCTCCAATTACCAAGGCAGTCCGTATCATCGGTTTGATCCCTTATGTTTTATAGTGCACCTGAGTATATGTTACCGATCATAACACCGTAACCGGTGCTTCATTCCACGCAACTCCTTTAATACGGACGTCATAAATTGTGCCGGCGATGATGCTCCTGGATCGCGGTCCATACCCGCTCCGGCGTCGCCGGCATGTCGATATGGTCGATCCTGTATTCGCGCCAGAGGCCCTCGATGATCGCATTGACGACCGCGGGGCACGAGCCGATCGCGCCGGCTTCGCCCGCGCCCTTCACGCCGAGCGGATTGGTGGTGCACGGCACGTTGTGGGTCTCGAACACAAAGGATGGCCCGTCCGCCGCCCGAGGCAGCGCGTAGTCCATGAACGTCCCGGTCTGGAGCTGGCCGTCCGAGACGCTATAGACCGCCTGCTCCATCAAGGCCTGGCCGATGCCCTGCATCGCGCCACCATGGACCTGGCCCGCCAGCAACAGCGGATTGAGCGTGACGCCGAAGTCGTCGACGATGACGTAGTTGACGATGTGGATGAAGCCGGTGGCCGGATCGATCTCGACTTCGGCCAAATGCGTGCCATTCGGAAAGGTGCCGTCGGCCGCCGTAAAGGTGGCGCTGCCGTTGAGCTTTGAAGCATCGACGCCCGGCTGCTTCGCCAGCTCTGAGAAGCTGATCGAACGGTCGGTGCCGGCGACGCAGATCGTTCCCTCGTTGATTTCGAGATCGCCGGCGCTTGTTTCCAGCGCTTCGGCGGCGATGTCGCGCAGCTTTTGACCGAGCTCGCGCGTGGCACGCTCGACGCTGACGCCGCCGGTTGGGATCGAGGCCGATCCGCCGGTGCCGAGACCGGTGGCGATCATGTCGGTGTCGCCCTGGAAAACGTGGACGCGCTCGGGCGGCAATCCGAATTGCTCGGCGACGATCTGCGCATAGGCCGTCTGATGCCCCTGCCCGCTGGACTGCGTGCCGATCAGCACCGAGACATCGCCATTGGGATCAAGCAGCACCTTCGCGGTTTCCTCGCCCATGGTGCCGCAGACCTCGACATAGCTCGCAAGGCCAATGCCGCGCACCAGCCCCTGTTTCTTGGCGGCCCTGGCGCGTTTCGGAAAGTCTTTCCACTCGCCGACTTCCATCGCCCGCTTCAGATGCGCGGCGAAGTCGCCGGAGTCGTAGATCTTGCCGGTCGCGGTTGTGTAAGGCATCGCGCGCGGCGGAATGAAATTCTTGCGGCGGATCGCATCCACCGTCACGCCGAGTTTGCGCGCGGCAGCATCGACCAGCCGCTCGAGCACGTAAGCGGCTTCAGGACGTCCAGCGCCGCGATAGGCATCGACCGGTACGGTGTTGGTGAACACCGTACGCACGCGGCAGTGAAACGCCTTGATGTCGTAAAGGCCAGGCAGCATGCCGGCGCCGCCATGCGGGATGTAAGGTCCGAAGGTCGACAGATACGCACCCATGTCGCCAATCAGGTCGACATCCATGCCGAGGAATTTGCCGTCCTCGGCCAGCGCCATCCGCGCGGTGGTCGCGTTGTCGCGCCCTTGCGCATCGCCCATGAAGTGATCGGCGCGGTCCGCGGTCCACTTCACCGTCTTGCGCAGCTTGCGCGCGGCCACAGCCGCGAGCGCATATTCGCGATACGGAAACAGCTTGGTGCCGAACCCGCCGCCGACATCGGGGCAGATCACGCGCATCTTTTCCGGTGGAATCTTCAGCACCATGCCGCCGATGATCTCGCGGATCCGATGGCTGCCCTGGCTGCCGACCGTCATCGTCAGGTGATCGCGTCGCGCGTCGTATTCGCAGACCACCGCGCGGGTTTCCATGAAATTGGTGACGATGCGCGGATTGACGATTGATATTTCGGCGACCGCATGCGCCTGCGCGAAGGCGGCTTCGGTCGCTTGTCTGTCGCCGATCGAGACGTCGAACAAGACGTTGCCGGCATGTTGCGGCCAGACCTGCGGCGCGTCCTTTTTGATCGCATTGCGAACGCCGACCACCGCGGCGAGCTGCGTCCACTTGACTTCGATCGCCTCGATCGCATCGCGCGCGGCATCGACGGTCTCGGCAACGACGAAGGCAACGGCGTCGCCGACATGGCGCACTTCGTCCTTGGCGAGGATCGGATAGGGCGGACCGGTGAACGGGTTGACTTCGAGGTTGAACAGACAAGGCAGATCGCCGAGATCGCCGACGTCCTCCGCGGTGAGGATCAGCGCGACGCCAGGCAGGCCGCGTGCGCGGGTCGCATCGATGGTGAACTTCGCATGGGCATGCGGCGAGCGCAGCACCAGTGCATGCAAGGCCTGCGAGGGCGCGAAGTCGTCGGTGTAGCGGCCTTTGCCGCGAATCAGCGCGTCGTCCTCTTTGCGAAGCACGCTTTGACCGACGCCGAATTTGACGGGAGTAGCCATTCAATCTCCGTTTCACGCGCGGACTGCGGCAATCATTCTTGGGCAATCATATTGGCGCGGATTGGCCAAGCAAACTAGCCCTTGACCAGCGACATCACCCAGCGCCGGCCGAACAAAAGCAGGATTGCGCCGGCGTAGACCACGCTGCCTACCGCAATCAGCAGTAAAAACGCAGCCTCGTCACGCAATGTACTCAGGCTTGCCATATAGGAGGCAAAAAAGCGGGCCGCCAGCCACAACGACGCGCCCAGCACAACGCCTGCGGCGACAAATTTCGCCGTCGATCGCATCAGAGCCGCATCCAATTGCAGATAGCCGGCACGCACCGCGAAGGCGATCACCAGCGACAGATTGATCCAGGCGCCGACTGCGGTGGCAAATGCAAGACCGACCTGGGCGAGCGAGCCGACCAGCGCGATCTTCAGCGCGACATTGACGGCAACGCCAATCAGCGCCGCCTTCACCGGCGTCGCCGTATCCCGCCGCGCATAGAAGGTCGCAACCGCGCTTCGTATCAGGACGAACGGAATGAGCCCGACCGCATAGGCCGCCAACGTCGCGCCGGCGGCGGCGGCGTCTCCTCTCGTGAACGCGCCGCGGGCAAACATCGCCCGCATGATCACGTCAGGCACCACCAGGAACGCCGTTACGAACGGAACAGACAACAGCAAGGTGAAATCGAAGGCCCGCCGCTGCGCGAGAGACGCGCCCTCGTGATCCTCCGACGTCAGCCGCCGCGACATTTCCGGCAGCAACACGGTGCCGATCGCAATTCCGATCACGCCGATCGGCAGCTGGTTGAGGCGGTCGGCGTAATAGAGCGCGGAGAGCGCGCCGGCGGGCAGAAAGGTCGCGATGATGGTGTCGGCAAACAGCGCGACCTGCGTGCCCATCGAGCCGATGGTGGCAGGTCCGAGCGCGCGGAAAAACGCGCGGACGTCGTCATCGAGTTTCAGGGGTGCAAAGCGTGGCAAACCGCCATGGGTGGCGAGATCACCGGCGAGCAGGAAATATTGCAGGAAGCCCGAGATCAGGACGCCCCAGGCCGCGGCGTGGCCGGGCGTCGGAAAGAACACCGCGACCGCCAGCGTCGCCATCATCGAGATATTGAGCAGGATGGAGGCCGCCGCCGCGCTCGCAAAGCGATGCATCACGTTGAGAATGCCGCCATAGAGCGTCACGAGTGTAATCAGCAACAGATAGGGAAAGGTGATCCGCGTCAGTTCGATCGCGAGCTGCCGCTGCTCGGCATCGTCGGTAAATCCGGGCGCGAGCACGCTCATCGCCTGCGGCATGAACAGCCAAGCCAGGACCAACAGCACGAGTTGCGAGACGAATAAAAGCGTGAAGATGCGGTTGGCAAAAAGGCTGGCCGCCTTCTCGCCACCTTCGCCGCTGACATGGGCATAGGCCGGCACGAAGGCCGCATTGAAGGCGCCTTCGGCAAAGATCGCCCGGAAATGATTGGGCAGCCGCAGCGCCACGAAAAAGGCATCCGCCGCGGGTCCGGCGCCGAGGATCGCCGCCAGCATGATGTCGCGCGCAAATCCGGTCAACCGCGAAAGAAGCGTGTAGCCGCCGACGGTGAAGATACGACCGAGCATGCGGAGCTTCTAAAGGAATTGGGGTCTGGTTTGAAGCCGGTAAAGTCCCCTTTCCCGCCCGCTGAGCCTGCAGTCGCCGGCCGAACCATCGATCGGCAGTGGGCCTCATGGTTCGAGACGCCGCGCAAGCGCGGCTCCTCACAATGAGGGTCTGGACTCGGGCCGCGGGGAGAACCTCATCCCGAGGGGGCGCTAGCACCCGAGCAGGCCGAGCCATGGCGAGGCCGTCGCGAACGGTGCACGATAGATAAGCGCCGTCTCGAGGGATGGGCCTCGGAACTCAAGCGTTAAAGAAGCCCCGGACCGCCTGGATAACCCGATCCTGGCTCGCTTCATCCAGATAGGCATGCATCGGCAGGCTGATGACGTCGGCGGACAGGCGCTCAGAGACCGGAAGCCCGCCATCGGCGACGGGGTAAGCCTTGTAGGCCGTCTGCTGGTGCATCGATTTCGGATAATAGATCGCGGTCGGAACGCCCTGCTCTTTCAGCGCGGCCGCAAAAGCGTCGCGGTCGGTGCCCGCAGGCAGGCGGATCGTGTACTGCGCCCAGACCGAGGTATGGCCGTTGGCGAGGCGCGGAACGGTGACGACATTGCCGAGGCCCTGGGCGTAGCGCTCGGCGACCCTGTTGCGCGCGGCGATTTCGTCGTCGAAGATTTTCAGTTTCTCGATCAACACCGCCGCCTGGATCGTATCGAGACGGCCGGTGAGGCCGAGACGAACATTGTCGTATTTGTCCGAACCCTGGCCGTGAACACGGATGCTGCGCAGAACCTCGGCAAACTTCGCATCGTCGGTAAAAATCGCACCGCCATCGCCGTAACAGCCGAGCGGCTTGGCCGGGAAGAAACTGGTCGCGGTGATCACGCCCATGCCACCAAGACGGCGGCCCTTGTAACTGGCGCCGAACGCCTGCGCCGCGTCGTCGAGCACGAACATTCCTTCGGCGACGGCGATGGCAAAGACCTCATCGTGGTCGGCGCTCTGGCCGAACAGATCGACCGGAATGACCCCGCGCGGCTTCAGGCCCAACCGCTTGGCGGTGGCAATGCCGCGCTTGAACGAGGCGGCATCGATATTGAAGGTCGCCTCGTCGACGTCGACGAACACGGGGGTCGCGCCGGCCAGCGCAACGGCCTCGCCGGTGGCGCAGAACGTGAAGGACGGACACAGCACCGCATCGCCGCGGCCGACGCCCTTGCCCATCAGCACCATGATCAGCGCATCGGTGCCGCTGGCGCAGGTCACGACATGTTTGGCGCCGCAGAAGGCGGCAAGCGCGGCCTCAAGCGCCGTCACTTCCGGGCCGTTGATGAACTGGCAATGCGCCAGCACGCGGGCGACCGCCTCATCCACCGCAGGGCCGAGCCGGCGTCGCTGGCTGGCGACGTCGATGAAGGGAATGTTTTCTGGGCGCAGGGGCTGGTTCATGGAGCCTTGCTGTTCATAAAGCCTTGCGAAGATCGGGCAGAAGATATCGAAAGATTAGCCGACGACCCGGCGTGGTCCCTTGCGGGGCGGGGCGCTGGCCGCGGGCCGGGGCGGATTTTCCAGGCAGCGGATCGCGATTTCGAGACTGGCGACGCCCTCGTCGCCGGTCACGGCCGGCACCTCGCCGCGCACGGCGCGCAGGAAGGCGATCAATTCGGCGCGCAGCGGCTCGTCATGGCCGACCGGGAGATGGCGCATCGAGTAGCTGCCGTCGGGCTTGAAGCCGAAACATTCGGTGACCTGACGCGTGAGCAGGTCGCCCATCACATACTTGCCGCGCGTCGCCACCGTGACGTTGCGCGCCTTGAACGGCGTCAGCCAGTTGGTGTTGATATGGGCGAGCACGCCGGAGGCGGTTCGAAACTGCAACAGCGCGATGTCCTCGCGCTCGGCAACCGCACTCGAGAGTTGCGGCTGCACTTCGACAATGTCGGATTCGGTGAACCAGCGGATCAAGTCGATGTCGTGCACAGCCAGATCGATTACCACGCCGACATTCGACATCCGCGGCGGAAACGGTCCGACGCGGGTGATGCCGATCGACAGGATGTCTTCACCCGAGATCGCTTTCTTGATGGCGGCCACCGCCGGATTGAACCGCTCGACATGCCCCACCATCAAGGTGACGCCGGCGCGGCTTGCCGCGGCCACGATCTCCTGCCCCTCCTCGACCGAGGACGCGATCGGCTTCTCGACCAGGACATGAATGTTGCGGGCGATGCAGCCGAGCGCGATCTCGTGATGAAGATGCGTGGGGGCTGCGATCGTCACCGCATCGACGCCCTCGGCCAGCAACTCGTCGAGGTTTGCAAAGGCGCGGCAGCCGACGAGCTCGGTGGCGCGCGCGCGATGCTCCGGCAAGGGGTCGACGATGCCGACAAGGGTTGCGTCCGGCAAACCCGCCAGCACACGGGCATGATTGGAGCCCATGATGCCGGCACCGATCACGCCGACGCGAAGCGCCGTTGGCGCATCAGCGTTCGTTTGCGCATCAGCCTTGTGATGAGACGCGACTACTTTTGAAACCATGTAACAGGACCCCAGATACGGCGAATTCGATTCAGCCCGCAAAAGCACACGTTCACGCTACGGGCAACGACATTGCCAAAAAATAGCGCCCCCGAACGGAGCCTGCGTCGAAGCTCTCTAGCACGTCGCCACAGGTGTGGCGAATGGCCGAAGCTCGGCAGTAAACACGTTTTGATTCAAACAATTACATGTTGATAAGAAGCGATTCGCTCGCCTTGCCCCGGGCTGCCGCTCACGAACGGCGGTAATCGTCCTCGATCCGGATGATGTCGTCCTCGCCGAGATAGCTGCCGGTCTGAACTTCGATCAGTTCCAGCAATATCTTGCCGGGATTTTCCAGCCGATGCACGGCGCCGATCGGAATATAGATCGATTCGTTTTCATGCACCGTCTTGACAGATTCGTTCACCGTGACGCGCGCTGCACCCCGCACCACGATCCAGTGCTCCGAACGGTGATGATGTTTCTGCAATGAAAGCCGGCCGCCCGGCTTCACGACGATGCGCTTGACCTGATGGCGCTCGCCCATGTCGACCGATTGATAGGAGCCCCAGGGGCGATGCACCTTGAGATGCTCTTCCGTCACCTGCGGGGCGACCACCTTCAATTTCGTCACCAGGCGCTTCAACCCGTTGGCGTCCTTCTGACGCGAGACGAGCACGGCGTCCTGCGTGGCCACCACGACCAGATCGTCGACGCCCTCAAGTGCGACCAGCGCCTTGTCGGTTGTCACGTTGCAATTGCGGGAATCCTCGAACACGGCGGTGCCCTGCGCGGCATTGCCCTCACCGTCCTTCTCCGACAGTTCCCAGACCGCGCGCCAGGACCCGACATCGGACCAGCCGCAGGCGACCGGCACCACGGCGGCGTGTTTGGTCTTTTCCATCACGGCATAATCTATCGAAATCGGTTTCGCCGATCCGAAGGCGGCTTCATCCAGCGTGACGAAGCCGAGATCGCGGCCGGCCTTGGCCACGGCGTCCGAGACCGCCTGCACGCTTGCGGCATCGACGCTGCGATATTCATCGAGCAGGACGGAGGCGCGGAACATGAAGTTGCCGCTGTTCCAGAGATAGCCGGCCTTGACGTATTCGGCAGCCTTGGCCGCATCCGGCTTCTCGACGAATTGCTTGACGCTGCGGACCTTGCCCGACACTGTTTCGCCTGGATTGATGTAGCCGTATTCGGTCGCCGCGCGCTCGGGTGCGACGCCAAACGTGACGATGCGCCCTTGATCGGCCGCGACCAGTCCCTCGCGGCAGGCGACGACAAACGCCGCGTTGTCTTGAACGACGTGATCGGCGGCAAGCGCCAGCACGATCGCCTGGCTGGCGCGTGTTTCCGCAAACGCCGCGCCGGCTGCGATCGCTGGACCGGAGTCACGCCGCATCGGTTCGAGCAGAATATCCGCCTCAATGCCGATCTCGGCCAATTGCTCCGACACCATGAAGCGATAGGCATGATTGGTAATCACGACCGGGCGATCGAACAGCGCCGGGTCGGAGACCCGCAGGATTGTGTCCTGAAATGTGGAACGTGTCCCGAACAGGGGCAAAAATTGCTTCGGGCGAACTTCGCGCGAGGCCGGCCAGAGCCGTGTGCCGGCGCCGCCGCACATGATCAGTGGAACAATCTTTTTGCCCATCGGCGCCTCAGCCTCATTTTTTGTCAGCGGCCAAGTATGGACCAGGGTCCATCAAACTCCGGCCGTTAACTTGCCTCGTTAACGATTACAGCAATCGTCGACTGCACGCCCCGCAAGGACCCCGCCCGATTAGGCCTGTTTAGCCGCCCCGTTAGCCGGGCCGCAATAGCCTTGGGCAGCGGATTTTGACATTCGCTACCCCGGTAACCCTATGCTCGTAAAGCGAAAGTCAAATCCAGGGTTAGCGCCGGATGGCTCATTAACGGCCTATTGCCAGATCGGCGGCAAAAACATACCAAAGCGCGGAAGTTTGGTGCGCGACCAGCGTGGCGCAGTCCTTGATGTCCTTTTTGCCTTCCCTTGGCGAACGCGAGTGAAATGCGCCGCATTCTATCCTCTGCAATCAAGATACTGGTCTCGGCTGCGCTGCTTTATCTCGCGCTCCGCAAGGTCAATTTCGCCGATCTCGCCGCACGCCTCGATCTCACGAGCGCGGCCTGGCTCGCGCTGGCCGTAGCCTTGACCTTTTTGCAGATTTTCGTCGGCGTGCTGCGATGGCGCATCGTCAGCGCCGAATGCGGCGCGCCGCTGCCGCTGCGGCAGGCCATGCGTTACAACGTGATCGGAACCTTCTTCAACCAGACGCTGCCTTCCTCGATCGGCGGCGACGCGGTTAGGCTCTGGCTGGTGGCGCGCAACGGCGCCGGGTGGCGTGCGGCGACCTATTCCATTTTCGTCGACCGCGCGGTCGGGCTGATTGCGCTGGCGGTCATCATCGTCGCCAGCCTGCCCTGGAGCTCGCATCTGATTTCGGATCCCTACGGTCGCTCGGCGCTGATCTTGATCGATTTCGCGGCGCTGGCCGGTGGCGCCGGCTTTCTCGTGCTCGGCGTGCTGCCCTGGCCATGGCTGAAGCACTGGTGGGCGACGCACCACATTCATGCCTGCGCCGTGATCGCGAACCGGGTGATTTTCAGCCGCCGAAATGAGCCGACCATCGCGATACTTTCTTTTCTGGTTCACTTTCTTGCCGTGGTGATCGCCTGGTGCGTCGTGCAGTCGATCGCCGCACCGGTTGGATTCGATCAGACATTTCTTCTGATTCCGCCGGTCATGCTGGTCACCATGCTGCCGATCTCGATTGCGGGCTGGGGCGTCCGCGAAGCCACGATGGGGCTGGCTTTCGGCTATGCCGGGCTCGTCACCAATGAGGGCGTCAACATCTCGCTGCTCTATGGCTCGGTGTCCTTTGTCGTCGGAGCCTTCGGCGGCCTGGTGTGGATCCTCTCCGCCGAGAAGGCGGCCAAGGACACGGAGCAGATCGAGGCGCCGGAATGAGCGATGGGCCACTTTCGATGGCCATTGCGGAATGGTGGCTCATACTACCCGTGACATTGGCCGCCGCGGTCATCTCGGCCGTTGTGATCAGGCTGATCCGTCCTCAACTTCTGAAGCACGCGCTGGCAAAGCCGACTGCGCGATCTTCGCATCAGATATCGACGCCGCAAGGCGCAG
This sequence comes from uncultured Alphaproteobacteria bacterium, assembly GCA_963770515.1. Taxonomy (GTDB): domain Bacteria; phylum Pseudomonadota; class Alphaproteobacteria; order Rhizobiales; family Xanthobacteraceae; genus Bradyrhizobium. The sequence continues at coordinate 1,002,846 of CAVYPW010000006.1, read as the reverse complement.
GCATTGCCGTGATCGCGGCGACGCTGGTGATCGCGGGCCTGGCCTTCGCTTTCATCCCCGACGCCGGCTCGATTTTCCCGGCCGGGCTTTTCGCCGCCGCGCTGTTCATCGCGACGCTCGGCTTTGCCGACGATATCAAGCCGGTCCCGGTGCTGCCGCGGCTTTTGCTGCAAGCGCTTGCGGTCGGCGCAATCGTGCTGACAAGCCCGAGCGATCTTCGCATCGCGCCGTCGGTGCCGTTCTGGGTCGAACGCGGCCTTCTCGTGCTTGCGGGGCTCTGGTTCGTCAATCTCGTCAACTTCATGGACGGTCTCGACTGGATGACGGTGGCCGAGGTCGTTCCGGTCACGGCGGCACTTGCGCTGCTCGGCCTGTTCGGCGAACTACCGCTGACGGCGGCGATCGTCGCCGCAGCGCTTTGCGGCGCGGTGATCGGCTTTGCGCCGTTCAACCGTCCGGTCGCCACTATCTTTCTCGGCGATGTCGGTAGCCTGCCGATCGGGCTTTTGCTCGGCTGGTGCCTGCTGCAACTGGCCTGGCATCAGCACCTCGCAGCCGCGTTGCTGTTGCCGCTTTATTATCTTGCGGATGCCACGGTGACGCTGATCCGCAGAGTGATGCGCCGCGAACCGTTCTGGATCGCGCATCGCTCCCACTTCTACCAGCGCGCCACCGATAACGGCTTTACCGTGATGCAGGTGGTGAGCGAGGTGTTCACGCTCAACCTGGTGCTCGCGGCGCTGGCCGCGTTCTCGATCAAGGCTGCCTCTTCCACGGGAAGTGCCGCGCTCGTTGCGCTCGGCGCCGCGGCGGTAGCATCCGCGATGGTTCGCTTCTCGCGGCCGCGCTAGCGTCAAAAGCAAAACAGGCTTTAAGCCGCGTTCGATCCGAATTCCGGCACGGCGTCCTTCAGGATCGCCTTGATCGTGGCAGGATCGTCGTTCTCGATCGCCTGTCTGAGCGCGACCATCCAGGTCTTCAGCGCCTGCATCGGCGGCTCGTTGGGCTTGGCCGCCATGACGCCGGCAAGGCCGATCTCGACCGCCGGCTCTTCGCTGGCGAACAGGATTTCGTTGAGCCGCTCACCCGGCCGCATCCCGGTGAAAACGATATCGATGTCGTAGCCGGGTTGCAGGCCCGACAGGCGGATCATGCGCTCGGCGAGGTCGACGATCTTCACGGGCTGGCCCATGTTGAGCACATAGACCGACACCGTCGAACGCTGCACGCCAAGCGCATGCGTCGCCGCGGTGATCACGAGATCGCAGGCTTCGCGGATGGTCATGAAGTAGCGGACCATGTCGGGATGGGTCACTGTCACCGGCCCGCCCGCCTCGATCTGCGCCTTGAACTTCGGCACCACCGACCCGTTCGAGGCCAGCACATTGCCGAACCGCACCGAGATCAGCCGCATGCGTTTGCGGGTGGTCTGGACGCCGAGATCATGGTCGAGCGCCTGGCAATACATCTCCGCGAAACGCTTGGTCAGGCCGAGCATCGAAACCGGCTCGATCGCCTTGTCGGTGGAAATCATCACCATCGCTTCGGCGCCGGCCGCGAGCGCGGCGTCCGCGACATTGACCGAGCCGAAGATGTTGGTCTTGACCCCTTCGCTCCAGTCGCGCTCGAGGATCGGCACATGCTTGAGCGCCGCCGCATGGAACACGATATCGGGCTTGAATTCGCTCATCAGGTGCAGGATGCGTTCGCGGTCGCGGATGTCGGCGATGCGTCCATCCACCTCGGCCTCGACCGGCTGGGCCGCCAGGGCCTCGGTGATCGCATAAAGCGCGGGTTCGGAATTCTCGATAATCAGGAGCCGCGCGGCGCCGAACGCGATGATGCGCTCGCAAATTTCCGAACCGATCGAGCCGCCGCCGCCGGTGACGATCACCGACTTGCCCTTCACCAGCGCTTCCAGCCGCGCATAGTCGATGGTCGAACTGGGACGCAGCAACAGATCCTCGACCGCGACCGGCGCCAGGCGTGGCGCATCGCCGCTTTCGAGCGACGGCAGACGGCTCACGATCAGCCGCAGGCGCTTGGCGCGCATCAGGAATGTTTCCGGATGCGCTTCCGTGTCGAAAGCCGAGGGCAGCATCACGACGCGCACAATCGGTTTGTTGCGCCGCGCGAAATCGGCGGCGACGTCCTCGACATCGTCGATATTGCCCAGCACGGGAACATTGCGGATCAGCTGGCCGCGGTCGGCGACCGAGGGCGAGAGAATGCCGACCGGCCAGATCCGCTTCACCGCGCCGCTTTCGATGCCTCGCAGGAGAATCTCGGCGTCCGCGGTGCGGCCGACCAGAAGTGTCGGCGAAGCGTCTTCCGAGCGGGCATGATGGCGGACACGCGTATAGCGGAAATAACGATAGGCAAAACGCAGCGCGCTTAAAGAGGAGATTTCCAGAAACCAGAACAGGATGATGGTCACCTTGCCGAAAAAGAAGGTGCCATGCACGTTGGGCGCGACCAGGATGTAGTCGAGCACCAAAAGTGCCGTGGCCAGCACGGTAGCGGCGCGCAGGATGTTGAGCGCATCCGGCAACGAGATGAAGCGCCACTTGGTGGTGGTGAGATTGAAGAGGTAACAAACGACAAAACTCAACACCAGGAAGTACGGCAGAATGCGCAGCATCAGCGGCAGGCGTTCCCAGAACTGCTCAGCCCCTTCGAAGCGCAGATAGAAGGCAGCAAAAAAAGCAGCCGCGGACGCCGCCACGTCGTGCAGGGCGATCAGGTAGTTACGCAACGTCAGATTCGCAAAACGCGTCATTCAACAACCGGTAGCTGGCGAGCATGCCCAGAGCTTGGCGACAAAGCCTCGTTGCCGCTGATAACCCATCTCGGATGCGCTGGAAAGCGCAAGACAGCCCTCAGGAACCGCCCGCTGCCGGCGCCTCGGCGGTGCCGCGGGCCTTAACCACGAGACCACCGGCAACACCGACGCCGAGCACATACATCCAGCCTTCGTGAAAATCGAAAATGTGGGAGTTGAACAGCGAGGTGAAGATGTTTTGCACCACGACCAAAAGCCCGATCCAGTTGGCGAGGCCCTCGCCGCGGAACAGCGCGAGGTGTGAAAGCCACATCGCATAGAGAACGACGACGCCGACCGTTCCCCACTGCACCGCGACATTCAGGGTCTGGTTATGGGGATTTCTGACGACTTCAGCCGCAAGGCCGGTTTGTCCGGTGGCGGCGTGTTCGAATAGCCCCTCGATCGATCCCGTGCCATGACCTATGACAGGCGCCTCGGTAAAGAAACCGAGCGACTTGCGATAATATTCCAGCCGTTCGCCGATCGAGGTCGCCGCGCCCTCTTGCCTATATTGTCGATATTCCTGCGCGAACTTGCCGACGGTCGCCTCCAGTTGCGGTGAGGCAAACCAGGCAAACACACCCGTGACGACGCAAGCGCACAGGACCATCAGCGTGGTCTGCCATCTCAGATGCAGCACGGCGAATGCCAAAAGCATGATCGGGATCGTGACCAGCGCGGTGCGCGAGACGATGACGAAAGCCATGTTGGCGAGAAAGCCCAGCGCGAGTGCGCCGAGCGCGAGCGCCAGCGCCAGCTTCCCGGCGCGCAGCAGCATCGCGATCGGATAGGCCAGCGCCACGGCGCACAGCGCGAACTCCTGGCTCTGGTCGATATAGTTTTTGACGAAGATGCCGCGCGAGGCGACTTCCTTGGCCTTGAGTGTCAGGTCGGGAAAAAAAACGACGACCCAGGACATCACCACCATCAGGCCGCAGGAAGCCAGAAAGGCCTTGAACACCCACAGGCCGCGTTCCGATCGCTCGAAGTGGTAGAACAACAGTGGCAGCAGCAGCAGCTTGCCGGTCGGGGCGACCGCATAGAAGCGCAGGCCCCAACGCGCCTCCGACCACAGCGTGCCGACCAGCGCCAGCGCGAACAGCGCGATCGGCGCCGCTGAGATCGGACGTTTCAACGATGCGATGAAAACGCCGGCGTCGATCGTAGGCCCCATCACCAGCACCAGGACGACGCCGAGAATTCCAACCAGCGAGGTCGACCACGGCAGCGCGAACGCCAACAGCACGGTCACGATATCGGCTGATGTCATCCAGGCGGCCTTGTCGCGCCACCGCTTCCACAACAGCGTGCCGAGCGGTTCGGCGGCAGCGGTCACGCCTTGCCTCCGCGTGCGCGATCGACCAGCGAGGTCGTGCTGAATCCCGCCAGCACCTCGACCAGCACCACTTCGCCGCCATGCGCCTCGACGAGGTCGTGGCCCACCACCTGCTCGCGGGTATAGTCGCCACCCTTGACCAGCACGCTCGGTTTGATCTGCTCGATCAGCTTCAGCGGCGTGTCTTCCTCGAAGATCACCACGAGATCGACCGCTTCCAGCGCCGCCAGCACCTCGGCGCGCGCACGCTCAGTCTGCACCGGCCGCGTGTCGCCCTTCAGCCGCTTGACGGACGCATCGCTGTTCAGACCGACGATCAGGCGGTCGCAGGCGCCACGCGCCGCCGTCAGGACCTTGACGTGGCCGGGATGCAGGATGTCGAAACAGCCGTTGGTGAAGCCGACCCTCAAGTCCTGTTTGCGCCAATCCGCAAGCCGCGCCTCGAGTTCAGCGCCCGACGCGGCGATCTTTTCTTCTGCCACCAGTGAAGCATGCGGCAGGATCTGACGGCGCAGTTCGGCCGCCGTCACGCTCGCGGTTCCCTTCTTGCCGACGGCGACCGCGGCGGCCGCATTCGCCAATCGCAGCGCGTCTTCCCAGCCGGCTCCTGCCCCGCGTGCCACCGACAGCACCGCGACCACCGTGTCGCCCGCGCCGGAGACGTCCCGCACCTTGACCGGATATGCCGGGACGTGAATGGCCTCGCCCTCGCGTGGCACCAGCGTCATGCCGCGTTCGCTTTGCGTCACCAGAATGGCCTCGCAACCGGCCAGTTGCATCGCATCCTGCGCGGCAACGGCGATGCTCTCGTTTGAATCGGCACGGCTTCGGGTCGCTTCGGAAAATTCCTTGCGGTTCGGCGTCAGCAAGGTCGCGCCGCGATAGATGGCGAAATTGGCACTTTTGGGATCGACGATCACGGCCTTAGCCAATTTGCGCGCGGCGTCGATGACATTGCGGATCACCCGCGCCGTCAGCACGCCCTTGGCGTAGTCCGACAGCAGCACGATATCGGCACGCGGGATCAGCGGCAAAATCGTATCGATCAGTTTTTGCTCGATCTCGCCCGAGGCCGGATGCGTCATTTCCCAATCCGCCCGCAGCATGTGCGTGAGGAAATGTTCGGAAACAAACCGCACCTTGCGCGTCGTCGGCCGTGAGCTGTCTGTAACGAGAACGCTCTCAATCCGCGGCTCCCGAGCCAAGGCGGCCTTGAGGTCCGCTCCCGCCGCGTCCTCGCCGATCAGGCCGACAAAGATGCAGGTGGCGCCGAGCGAAGCGATATTGCGCGCGACGTTGCCGGCGCCGCCGATATTGGTCTCGCTGCGCCGCGCGGCGATGACGGGCGCCGGCGCCTCCGGCGAAATCCGCGACACTTCGCCGTAGACGAATTCGTCGAGCATGAGGTCGCCGACGCAAAGCACGGTCTGGCCGACCATCGCACGGTGAAAGGATTCGAAATCGAACATCGGTTTATAGTCCGTCAGCGATAGCGATCGGGGGAATCGAGATAGCCCTTGACGTAAAGTCCGACCGCCTCTTCAAGCGCGGTGAAGCCGCCGTTATAGCCGGCGCGCTGCAACCGATCGACCTCGCTCTGGGTGAAATATTGATAGCTGTCGCGGATGGAGACGGGCATGTCGATATAGCGGATATTGGGCTTAAGTCCCAGCGCCGCATAGGCCGACAGCATCAGATCCTTGAAGCTGCGCGCTCTTCCAGTGCCGACATTGAAGAGGCCGGAAACCGAAGGCGTCGCCAGCAGCCACATCACCACCCGCACCACATCGTCGACATAAATGAAATCGCGCCGCTGATCGCCGTCGGCAATGCCGTCGCGATGCGACTTGAAGAGTTCGACGGCGCGGCCGCCCCTGATGTCGTCGAAGCGGCGCGCCAGCACGCTCATCATCGCGCCCTTGTGATATTCGTTCGGCCCGAACACGTTGAAGAATTTCAGGCCCGCCCATTGCGGCGGCAGCTTCTCAGTCCGCGCGGCGCGCTCGATCACCGCCATATCGAAAAGGTGCTTGCTCCAGCCGTAGAGATTCATCGGCCGCAGGGTTTTCAGCGCGGCCAGCGACGGATCATCGGAAAAACCCTCTGCGCCATTTCCGTACGTTGCGGCCGAGGAGGCATAGATAAAGGGGACCGAATGCGCGGTGCACCAGTCGAGTAGCCGCATCGAGAAACGGAAATTGGTCTCGATCACGAGATCGCCGTCGGTCGCCGTGGTCTCGGAAATCGCGCCCATATGGATGACGGCATCGACCTTGCGGCCGTCGAGCCACGCCAGAAGTTCGGCCGGCGGTACGATGTCGGCAAGCTGGCGCCTGGCGAGGTTGCGCCATTTGCCGCTGTCGCCGAGCAGGTCGCAGACGGCCACATCCGCGCGGCCCGCCTCGTTGAGCGCGGCCACGATATTCGACCCGATAAAACCGGCCCCACCGGTCACCAGCAGCATTCCTTAACCCTGCCTGTTGAGATGCTTAAGCTTTGCCTTAACCTCGCCCGGCAAGCAACTTGGGTTACCCTGTATGGTGAAGGTCAAAGCGAGACTTTACCTGCCCGCACGGAGCCGTTACCGAAGCGGCCATGGGTAGCGCCCTCAAAGATATGAATATTGATTCAGACCAATCCGTGGCGATCGAGGACGCCGCCGATACCAGGCCGATTCTGATCGTACCCTACATGTGGATCGGCGATTTCGTCCGCGGCCATAGCGTGGTGCGGGTACTGAATCAGCGCTTTCCCAACCGCCCGGTCGACCTGCTGACCACCACCCTGTGCGCCCCGCTGGTCGACTATATGCCGGGGGTACGCGCCGGCGTGGTTTGGGACCTGCCGCGCAGCCGGCTGGCGCTGGCCGAACAACGCCGCCTCGCCGCCACCCTCAAAGCCCGCCATTACGCCACGGCGCTGGTCCTGCCCCGGACCTGGAAATCGGCATTGGCGCCGGCGCTGGCCGGAATCCCCGAACGGATAGGCTTTGTCGGCGAGGCCCGATTCGGCGTTCTCAACCGATGGCGCTGGGGCGAACGCGCCCTGCCCCGCCACATCGACAAGAATGCCGTGCTGGCGCTGCCTGACGGCGCAGCCCGCCCGCCGGAATGGCCGGTTCCGCAATTGCGGGTGCCGCATGAGGAAGTGATGCGCTTTCGGCAAGCCAACGACCTCGGCCAGGGCGCCGCGGTTGCGCTGGCGCCGGGCTCGGTCGGCTCCTCCAAGCGCTGGAGTTATTATCCGCAAGCGGCAAAGCTCCTCGCCGAGCGGGGCCTCGATGTGTGGGTGATCGGCGGCCCCGGCGAGAAGGAAATCGCCACCGAGATGGTCGCCGCCGGCGGCGCGCGCGTGCGCGATCTCACCGGAACGGACTTGCGCAACGGCGTTCTGGCGATGGCGGCCGCACAGCTCGCGGTCAGCAACGATTCCGGCCTGATGCATGTCGCGGCGGCTCTGGGCACGCCGACCATGGGCATTTTCGGCCCGACCAGCCCCTATCACTGGGCGCCGATCAACGGTCTTGCGGCGACCGTTCAAACCAAGACCACGGTGCCGTGTCAGCCCTGCCATCGTCCGGTCTGCACCATGAACGATCATGCGTGCATGCGGGATATCCCCGCTTCCGACGTGGCTGAGGAAGTCATGAAGCTGGTCGGCGTGGCCGGGACCGCTATGCCTAATTCGTCATTCCGGGATGGTGCGTAAGCACCAGACCCGGAATCTCGAGATTCCGGGTTCGATGCTACGCATCGCCCCGGAATGACAGTGAGCTTGCACAGCTTCCGTGCGATCATTACCAAGACGAAGCAACATGGACGATGACGCTTGAGCCCGATTTCGAAAGACCCGATTGCCGCGCACCTTGCGCTCTCGCGCGACGCGATTGAGCGTGCGGGGTCGGATGCAAGCCTGCTCGACGCGGCGCGAAAGATCGCGGAGGTCATCGCGGCCAGCTTGCGGGGCGGCAACAAGCTCCTGATCGCAGGCAATGGCGGCAGCGCCGCCGACGCCCAGCACATCGCCGCCGAAATCGTCGGCCGCTACAAGAAAGATCGCCCGGCCTATGCCGCGATCGCGCTGACCACCGACACCTCCGCGCTGACGGCGATCGGCAATGATTACGGCTTCGAGCATGTGTTCGCGCGCCAGGTCGAAGGGCTCGGCCGCCGCGGCGACGTCTTGCTGGCGCTCACGACCTCGGGCCGCTCGCCGAACATTCTGGCGGCACTGAAGGCGGCGCGACAGCATGGATTGGTCACGGTCGGTTTCACCGGCGCCAAGGGCACAACGCTCGCGGCATCATGCGACCATCTGCTGGTGGCGCCGAGCGAGGACACCGCGGTGATACAACAAATTCATATGGCCTTCGCGCACGGCATCTGCGAGGTGATCGAACAGACGCTGATGCAGGGAGCTAAAGCCTGAGATGAGCGGCGATAATCCTTCCCGCTCCGCGCCACGGCCGGCGGCCTTCCTCGACCGCGACGGCGTCATCAATCACGACGACGGCTATATGGGCACGAGCGACCGCATCCGCTGGATGCCGAATGCGGCGAAAGCGATCCGGCGGCTGAACGACGCCGGCTATTTCGTATTCTTCTTCACCAATCAATCCGGCGTCGCGCGCGGCTTCTTTACCGAAGAAGCGCTCAACAGCCTGCACGACTGGATGCGCAAAGAACTCGCCGCGCAAGGCGCCGTCATCGACGACATCCGCTATTGCCCGCATCACCCGGACGGATCGGTTGCGGGTTATCTCGAAGACCATCACTGGCGAAAGCCGAAGCCCGGCATGATTCACGATTTGATGAAGCACTGGCCGGTACGTCACCAAGGCAGTTTCGTGATCGGCGATCGCGCCAGTGACTTGGAGGCGGCCGAAGCCGCCGGCCTGCCCGGCTTTCTTTTTGCGGGCGGCGACATCGATGCCTTCGTGGCGGATATTCTGGCGAGTCCGGATTTGACGCCCAGACATCCGGCTTCGACCCAAAAAATCAAGCGTTTAGGCGGGATTATTCAAGGCCGAATTAGCTTGAAAATCGCTTTGAGTGCGGGCAAACCGAAAGCTCCAGGCAACCCTGACTCGGACGATAAGCGTTAGTCTGGCGTCAATGGAACGCGGATGGCCGAATTTCCCAAGAAAATTACCGATGATCCCTATGGCGCAGCGGTCCTGATCCGCCGTCTGGTGATGGAACAGGGGCTCGGCTACTGGCGGCAATACTTGACCGCCTTTGCTCTGATGGCCGTGGTCGCGGCCGCAAGCGCGGGCGCGACTTACGTGCTCGGCCAGGTCATCAATCAGGCCTACGTCAACAAAAACGTCGCCGGCATCGCGGCGCTTTCCGGCGTCACGGTGCTGTTGCTGTTTATCAAGGGCATCGGGACCTACGGCCACACCGTGATCCTGTCGAAAATCTCCAACGCCATTCTCGCCCACAATCAGCGGCAGTTGTTCGCCAAGCTGATGAGCGAAAGCATCGGCTTTTTTTCCGAGCGTCATTCGTCGGAATTTCTGGCGCGCATGACCGCCGGCGCCAAGTCCATCACTGACCTGTTGAACATGCTGATCAATGCGATCGGGCGCGACTTCCTGGTCCTGATCGCGATGATCGCGGTGATGGTGTCGCAGGATCCGATCCTGTCTCTGATCGGTCTCGTCGCCGTGCCGCCGGCGATGCTGATGCTGCGCAAACTCGTGAAGCGCATCAAGGGCCTCGCGCACACCCAGTTCACCGGCACCGCCAGCATCATGGAGACCATGCAGGAATCGCTGCAAGGTATCCGCACCGTGAAGGCCTTCACGCTGGAGCAGGCGATGCAGCGGCGTATCGACGGCAACATCGCCGCCGTCGAACACAACGCCAACAAGATGGCGCGGGTCTCCAACCGCTCGAATCCGCTGATGGAAATGCTCGGCGGTTTCGCGGTCGCGGGCTGCCTGCTCTATGCCGGCTACAGCGTGGTCGCGCTCAACTCGACGCCCGGACAGTTCTTCTCGTTCATGACCGCCTTCCTGATGGCGACCGAGCCGGCCAAGCGCCTCGCGCGGCTCAACATCGACCTGAACAGCCAGCTCGTCGGCGCGCGGATGCTGCTGGAAGTGATCGACAGTCCGGCCACGGAATTGGCCGACGACGACAAGCCGGCGTTGAAACTCTCCGACGCCACCATCGAATTCCGGGATGTGTCGTTCGCCTATCGGCCAGACGAGCCGGTGCTGAACCGTATGAGCTTCGTTGCCGAGCCCGGCAAGGTCACCGCGTTGGTCGGCCCCTCCGGCGGCGGCAAATCGACAGTGCTCGCGCTGCTGTTGCGCTTCTACGAGATCAGGGAAGGCGCGATCCTGATCGACGGCCAGTCGATATCGGACGTGTCGCGGCGTTCGCTGCGGCAGCAGACCGGCTATGTCGGACAGGACGTTTATCTGTTTCGCGACAACATCCGCGCCAATATCGCGTTCGGCAAGGAAGATGCGAGCGAGGCCGAAATCATCGAAGCCGCGAAGGCGGCCTGCGCGCACGACTTCATCATGGGCTTCCCGCTCGGTTACGACACCCCCGTCGGCGAGCATGGCGCGCAACTCTCAGGCGGTCAGCGCCAGCGCATCGCGGTCGCCCGTGCACTCTTGCGCGACGCGCCGATCATCCTGCTCGATGAAGCCACGGCCGCGCTCGATTCCGAATCCGAAAAGCAGGTGCAGGAAGCGATCGAGCATCTATGCCAGAACCGCACTACCATCGTGATCGCGCACCGTCTGCACACCATCATGCATGCGGACGCCATCCTGGTGGTGGAAGCCGGCGAGATCGTCGAGCGGGGCCGTCACGAGGACTTGTTACGACGCGGCGGCCGCTACGCCTCGTTCTTCCGCCTGCAGCAGCGCGACACCAACTACCTCGCGCCGGTCAGCGCCGCCGTCTAACCGCTGATGCCTACCTCAGCGCGGAGGCCACGATGAGGCCGAGCAACGAGGTCATCAAGATTTCGAAGGGTACAGCACCCCGCCTCGCCCGAAATGGGCGCGGCCGCTCTGGCGCATCTGGTCACAAACGCGTAAAAACAATCCGATTTTTCCCATCCAACCCCGAGATTGCTTGATGACCGCGACTTCCTTCGTCATTCCCGTACCGCCCCAGCCGTCGCTCCCCGTGGTGGGAGAGGCAAAATCCTTTCCGGTTCGCCGCATCTGGTGCGTCGGCCGCAACTATCTCGAGCACATCCGCGAGATGGGAAATGACGAACGAGCGCCGCCGTTCTTTTTTGCCAAGCATGCCGACATGCTGGTGCCGGACGGGGCCACCATCCCCTACCCGCCGCTGACCAAGGACCTGCATCACGAGGTCGAACTGATCGTCGCCATGAAGAGCGGTGGCCTGAACATCCCTGCCGACAAGGCGCTGGACCACGTTTACGGTTATGCGGTCGGCATCGACCTCACCCGGCGCGACTTGCAGATCGCCTCGCGCAAGAAGGAGCGTCCCTGGGAAGTCGGCAAGTCGTTCGACTATTCCGCGCCCTGCTCGGCGATCCAGCCGGCCGCGAAGATCGGCCATCCCTCGAAGGGCAAGATCTGGCTTACGGTCAACGGCAAGGAAACCCAGAAGGGCGATCTCACCGAATTGATCTGGAGCGTGCCGGAAATCATCTGGCAATTGTCGCAACAGGTGAAGCTTGCCGCCGGCGACATCATCATGACGGGCACGCCGGCCGGCGTCTCCCAGCTTCACCCCGGGGACAAGATCGAGTGCGGCGTCGATGGCGTCGGCACGCTGAAGGTTTCGATCGGCGAGCCGGAGTAGTAAGGGACTATCGTGTCCCGGACGCGTCGCATCACGAAGTGGTGCGATGCAGAGCCGGGACCTACGATACTCGCACGTTGACCCCGGATCAGTAGCGCATCGCTACACGCTGCGCCGCATCCGGGGAACGCAGTGAGACTGGCTTACGCCCGCGCCAGCGCCTGCAAACCCTTGAAGGTCAGGCGCTTGGGGTCCTTGACGCCGGCGAGATAGAACCGGCGAATGAAGGCAGCGACCATTTCCCGGTCGCAATCGGTCAACGCAACGACGGCATCAATGGCAACTCGCTGGGCGTCCATGGGCTTCCTCATGCGATCTCAAGCCTCGACCGCGTGATTCTAGGATCGACCGATTAATTCGGCGTTAACCGTTTCCTAGTGGTCCGATTCTAACATTCGCTTCCCATTGCCGCGGATACCTTTTGCGAATGTTAAAATCAAAGGACCACTAGCAAATATAGGTTTCTAGTGGAGTTTTGGATTTGACATTCGCTTGAGCGCTCGCGGCAGGGTAGTCGGCGAATGTCAAATCCACTCCACTAGCATCGCCGATTCGAAAGCGAATACGTATACGCAAAACAACGCATGCCGGATTGGTGATCGCCGCAGGTCTTTTCTCTTGACGCGTTTTCTCGACGCGAACCGGCGCCCACCCCCGGATCAAGTCCGAGGGCATGCTTCGCTCGAAAACGCTCTGCTGGTCAGGAGTACTTCATAACTCCGTCATCGACCTTGCCGAAGCGAAGCGCGACGATGTCGAAGGCGTAATTCTGATATAGCCGCCACGGCCGTTTGGAACCCTGCTTGGGTAGCGTCGCGAGGGCGCGCTGCACGTAGCCGGAGGAAAACTCCAGCACCGGCAATTGTTCGATTCCGGGATCGATGTTGTGCGGCATGCACTGCCTGTAGCCGTGCCGGTCCATGTAATTGAGCAGCCGGCAGACATATTCGCAGGTGAGATCGCATTTCAGCGTCCAGGACGCGTTGGTATAGCCAAAGACAGACACGAGATTCGGGATGTCCGAATACATCATGCCCTTGTAATTCATCGTCTTGGCGAAATCGACCTTGCTGCCATCGACCAGAACCTTCACGCCGCCCATCAATTGCAGCACGAGCCCGGTCGCCGTGACGATGATGTCCGCCTTGAGCTCGCTGCCGTCTTTCAAACGGATGCCGTTGTCGGTGAAACGGTCGATCTCGCCGGTGACGACCGAGGCGCGCTTTTCCCGCAGCGATTTGAAGAGATCGCCATCGGGCACGAGGCACAGCCGCTGGTCCCAGGGATTATAGCGCGGGTTGAAATGCGCAAGATCGTAATCGGGGCCGAGCGCCATGCGGACGCCGCCGAGGACCATCCGCTTGAACCGCTCGGGCCTCTTGCGTGCGAACTGGAAGAAAAACATCCCCAATAGCACGTTGCGCCAGCGGATCGCGTGATACGCAACCTTGTCGCCGAACCTCTTGCGCAAGCTGATCGCGAGTTGATCCTGCGCCGGGCGCGCCACCACATAGCTCGGCGAACGCTGCAACATGGTGACATGGCCGGCGGTTTCCGCCATCGCCGGCACCAGCGTCACCGCGGTGGCGCCGGAACCGATCACCACCACGCATTTGCCGGCATAGTCGAGGGATTGCGGCCATTTCTGCGGATGGATGATCTGGCCTTTGAAATCGTCGTACCCTGCAAATTCCGGCCGGTAGCCATCCTCGTAGCGATAGTAGCCGGAGCACGAGAACAGGAAATTGCAGGTGAAGCGCACGACGTCGCTCGCACCCTCGCCGGACAAACGCTCGGCCTCAATGGTCCACAGCGCGTCTTTCGTGGACCATGAAGCGTGCGTCACCTTGTGACGGTAGCGGATCTTCTTGTCGATGCCGTTTTCGGTCGCGGTCTCGCGGACATAATTGAGGATGCTCGGTCCGTCCGCGATCGCCTTCGGATCGGTCCACGGCTTGAACGAATAGCCGAGCGTGAACATGTCGCTGTCGGAACGGATGCCGGGGTAGCGGAACAGATCCCAGGTGCCGCCGATGCAGTCGCGCCCTTCAAGAATAATGAAGCGCTTGTTCGGGCACTTCTGCTGAAGATGATAGCCGGCGCCGATGCCGGAAAGGCCGGCGCCGACGATCAGCACATCGAAATGTTCAGGCTGCTGGGTCGTTTCCATACGCCCGATTAGCGCGCAAACGAATGCGAAAATCAACGGCAAACGAAAAGGCCCCGGAGTGTTCCGGGGCCTTTAATGTCGCGGTCATTCCGACCTGCGGAATGAAAGACTCAAATCTCAATACCGATAGTGATCCGACTTGAACGGACCTTCCGGCTTCACGCCGATATAGTCGGCCTGATCCTTGCGCAGCGTGGTGAGCTTCACGCCGATCTTGGCAAGGTGCAGCCGCGCGACCTTCTCGTCCAGCGACTTCGGCAGCACGTAGACCTTCTTCTCGTATTTGCCGTCCTTGTTGTTGGCCCAGAGTTCGATCTGCGCCAGCGTCTGGTTGGTAAACGAAGCCGACATCACGAAGGACGGATGGCCCATGGCGTTGCCGAGGTTTACAAGACGCCCCTCCGACAGCAGAATGATGCGGTGCTTGTCGGGGAATTCGATCTCATCGACCTGCGGCTTGATGTTGTTCCATTTCAGGTTCTTCAGGCCCGCGATCTGGATCTCATTGTCGAAGTGACCGATGTTGCAGACGATGGCGCGATCTTTCATCGCACGCATGTGCTCGATGGTGATGATGTCCTTGTTGCCGGTCGCGGTGACGAAGATGTCGGCGCGCGGCGCCGCATCTTCCATGGTGGTGACTTCATAGCCTTCCATCGCCGCCTGCAACGCGCAGATCGGATCGACCTCGGAGACCATGACGCGGCAGCCGGCCTGGCGGAGCGAAGCCGCCGAGCCCTTGCCGACGTCGCCAAAACCCGCGACCATCGCGATCTTGCCCGACATCATCACGTCGGTGCCGCGGCGGATGCCATCGACCAGTGACTCGCGGCAGCCATAGAGATTGTCGAACTTCGACTTGGTGACGCTGTCATTGACGTTGATTGCCGGGAACAGCAGCGTGCCCTTGTTGGCCATCTCATAGAGGCGATGCACGCCCGTCGTCGTCTCTTCCGAGACGCCCTTGATGTTCTTGGCGATCTCCGCGAAATAGCCCTTCGGCTTTTCCTTCAGGAGGCGCTTGATCAGCGCGTAGAACACTTCCTCTTCTTCGGAAGTGGGCTTGTCGAGGAAAGCAACATCGCCCTTTTCAGCGCGAACGCCGGCATGCACCAGCATGGTGGCGTCGCCGCCGTCGTCGAGGATCATGTTGGGCGTGCCGCCGCCGTGCCAGTCGAACAGTTTCGCGGTGTAGTCCCAATAGTCCTTCAGCGTCTCGCCCTTGACGGCGAACACCGGAATGCCGGCAGCCGCGATCGCCGCTGCCGCATGATCCTGCGTCGAATAGATGTTGCAGGAGACCCAGCGGATGTCGGCGCCAAGTGCCGCCAGCGTCTCGATCAGGACGCCGGTCTGGATCGTCATGTGCAGGGAGCCTGCGATCCGCGCGCCCTTCAAAGGTTGTTTCGGGCCATATTCCTCACGCGTCGCCATCAAGCCGGGCATTTCGGTTTCGGCCAGCGAGAGTTCCTTGCGGCCGAATTCAGCGAGCGAAATGTCCTTGACGATGTAATCGGTAAAGCCGGTCTTGGTGGCGGTGGCGGTCATGAGAGGGTTCCTGTTGTCTAGCTCGTCATTCCGGGGCGCCTCGAAGAGGCGAACTATGGTGCGCAATCGCGCACCTGAGAATCTCGAAGTGATGGACATGGATTCCGGGTTCGCTCGCTGTCGCGAGCGCCCCGGAATGACAAAAACAGCTACACCGCGCGCCTGAGCGCGTCGGCGAGATCGGTTCGCTCCCAGGAGAAGCTGCCGTCCTTTTCCGGCGCGCGGCCGAAATGGCCGTAGGACGCGGTCTTGCGATAGATCGGACGGTTGAGCTTCAAGGTGCGGCGGATATTGGTCGGCGTCAGGCGGAACATTTCCGGCAACACCTTCTCCAGCTTCTTCTCATCGACCGTGCCGGTGCCGTGGGTATCAACGAGCAGCGACATCGGATCGGCAACCCCGATCGCGTAGGCGACCTGGATGGTGCAGCGCTCGGCGAGGCCGGCCGCAACCACATTCTTGGCGAGATAGCGCGCGGCATAGGCGGCCGAGCGATCGACCTTGGTCGGATCCTTGCCGGAGAAAGCGCCGCCGCCATGCGGGGCATAGCCGCCATAGGTATCGACGATGATCTTGCGCCCGGTGAGGCCGCAATCGCCGTCGGGACCGCCGACCACGAAATTGCCGGTGGGATTGACCAGGAAGTCGGACGACTTCGACGGCATCCAGCCCTTCGGCAGCGCCGATTCCACCGCGGTCGAGATCATGTCCTTGATCAGGCCGGGCGAATACTTCTTGTTGTTGCGGCTCTTCTCGTTGTGCTGGGTCGAGACCACCACCTTGGTGCAGCCGACGGGCTTGCCGTCGACATATTTCACCGTGACCTGGCTCTTGGCGTCGGGCTGCAAATCGGCGAGCTGGCCGTTGCGGCGCTTCTCCGACAGCACCTTCAGAATGCGATGCGCGAAGAAGATCGGCGCCGGCATGAACGAGCCTTTCTGATAGACCTCGCTCTCGGTGCAGGCGTAACCGAACATCATGCCCTGGTCGCCCGCGCCCTCTTCCTCGCCGCTCTTCTTTTTCTTGGCATCGACGCCCATCGCGATGTCGGGCGACTGGCCATGCAAGAGCACCTCGACGTCGGCGCCGTGATAGGAGAAGCCGTTCTGGTCGTAGCCGATGTCCTTGACCACATCGCGCGCGATCTGGCTGATCAGCTCGCGATCGACGACGGAGACGCCGTGGATGTCGCGAAACAGCTGGCCGCGGCCTTCGCCTGCGATCACGATCTTGTTGGTCGTGCACAGCGTCTCGCAGCCGAGCCGGGTATTGACCAGGCTGTCATCGGCGATGCCGAGCTTGACGTCCTTTTCGATGAAGGCATCAAGGATCGCATCGGATATCTGGTCGGACACCTTGTCCGGATGACCTTCGGAAACCGACTCTGAGGTGAACAGGTAAGACGCGCGCATCAAGGTAGCCCCTTTTTCCGCCGGTCCCGGCGGTTCGTTTCTAAATCTGTCCTGAATGGTCAGTCTCGACGCCGCGAGATGACGTAGGATTTGTCGTAAAACCAGAGCCCGTTATGCTTGCGCAGAACCTCTCTGACGGCGTCGAGATAACGGCCACTTTGGGTCATTTCCGTCAACCGGTCGTCTTCAATCTGTGCGACATACACCGCCGCATTCCAGGCTGCAAAGGCCGTCGAGGTTCCGATCGAGCCGGTGACCTCGTTGGGCAGCGCTTCCATATCATAGCGAAAGACCGAACGGTTATCGGCATAGGCATTAAAATTGAGGTCGCGCCCGGCCGATCCCAGCTCGTATTTTACCGCGCGCAATAGCTCATGACGGCTCACCGCGAAAGGATTTTCTCCCGGCCATACCGCCTGGATAATCTCCAAGCCGGGATCCTGTCCGTGGGAGTGGATTCCGATCAACCGGCCCCCTGCCCGCAAAGCCCGCCCCAGTGGTGCAATAATGCGTCTGGCGCGGAAATTAACGCTCGATTTGGCCCGATAGGGCTGGGAAGCGATGATCAGGTCGAAATTGGCCTCGGTCCGGCCGGCCCGCGGAATGATCGAATCAAGCAAAAAGCGGTGGTCTTCCCGGTAAAGCACCAGCGCCACCGGCCGCTCATAGATCGGCATGCCGGAACGGGGCGAGACGCTGGCCCGCCAGTTCTGCTCCAGAAACGGGCCCAATTCGGCGATTTGGGCCTCGAAATCGCCGGAAGCGGCCCCCCTCAAGGGAACCTCGTGCCAGATCATGCCGGCGGCAGCCGCGGGCGAGGCCGGCGTCAGCCAGGGCGCCTCGGCGTAATACATATTGGTCAGGACAAAGACCGTGGACGGGTGCTCAAACAGCCGGTCCGGCACCTTTTCCAGCGTCAGCCGGACGTCCTCGAGGCTCAGCTCCTTGCCAGCGATATAGAACGGCATGTGGGGAAAACGGCTGTGCATCGAGCGCATCACCCGCGCCAGCACCGTGCCGTCGCCGCAGCCGGCATCGAACACCCGAAGCGCCGGCGGACGGGGATGGATCGCCGACAATTCGAGCGCCACCCGCTCGGCGACCACCCGCTTCTCGCTACAGGTGTGGACGAACAGCAGGTATTTCTGGCGGTTCTCGAAAAAACGGAAGTTGCCGCGGGGATCGCGCCGCTCCGGCGCCACGTCGAGAGGACGCGGCAGCGGCATGCCGCCCGGCAACGCGGAGGCGATATAGGCCTGGATGCGCTCCAGCGTGTCGATGGTGATGCGCTTGCCCTCGCGCAGGCGAGCTACCAGTTTGCCGTCATTGACGGCGCGCCGGCCGAAGGTCGATTCGGCCATATCGGCGTTGCGGCAGAACTCCGATATCTGGGCCAGGATCTGATCGTTTTTCATCGGGGATAAGCGTATCGGCCGGGCGTGGGAATAAAGGGTGGGCAGCCGCTGACGGCAGGGATGTCCTAACACCATCTGCCCACCGGAGGTAACCCCCATAGCGCGACCCGCCTACGGTCACACCGGAGAAACGCCCGGCATTGCCTGCGCGATGGTTTTGACGGTTTGCTTCGGGCTCACGGCAAGTTGACGGGCGTGTCCCGATAAGCGCCGGAATCGCGCGGGTAAGAGCGTCCTTCGGCTTCAATGGGACGATGGCTCGGCATGGTGGCAAGTTCTACGCGCTGGCGGCGACATCGTCGATCGATTGGCCTGATGATTTTTCCCGTTCTGCTACTTGCGCTGGTGCGCGGGTCGATTGCGGATATTGGTATGGATGCCAAAGTTCAGCGCATCGTAACGACTGATCTGGCTCCGCAGACCGTGGGGAGAGCGGGCGGTCTCGCTGTGGCCGTCTACGCTGCGGGCTACACGCAGTTTTTCAACTACGGCTTCGCCGACGGATCGACAAACCGGCCAATCACTTCGGATACGTTGTTTAACCTGGCGTCACTGCGTAAACCGTTTGAGGCAATCCTGGTTGCGCTCGGTACGCTGGATGGCGAACTGAGTCTGAACGATCCAGTGAGCAGGTATGTCCCCGAGTTGCGCGGCGATTACATCAAAAGCGTAACGATCGGTGAACTGGCAACGCATACGTCCGGACTCTTGCTGCCGACCGATCATCCGCCATGGCCGAACGATTCGTTCACGCTGCAACAATTCTTCAATATGCTCAACGCATGGAGGCCGCAATCGGGCGAGCAGCCGGGGAAGCAGCGCATCTATACACATGCGGGATATGTGCTGCTACAGCTCGCGCTCGAACGTCGCTACAGTCGGCCTATCGGTGAGCTTATCGAAGACCGCATCTTGAAACCCCTCGGCATGAATCAAACATTCCTCCCCGAGCGCGGGCCAGACAATCGCGCCATATTGGCTCCGGAGGTGTTGAAACGTGTCGCGCAGGGCTATTCTGATTCGGGCATGATGATTGGTTCGCCGGGAAGCCAGCAAAGTTATTATGATTTCCCCGGGACCGGACAGATGTTCTCCTCGGCTCGCGATCTGGCCACCTTTCTGGCTGCCTGTATCGATGGCGAGGCAATCGATCCGAAATTGCGGCAAGCTTTGCAGATGACCCAGCGTGAGACATTTCATGTCACCGAGAAGTTCGGACAGGCGATGGCTTGGGAAAACGTCCATTTGAACGACGTGGACGTCGTTGACAAGCCGGGCGGACTTAACAACGCATCGGCCTATGTCGGCCTCGTACCGGCACATAAAGTCGGCATCGTCCTGCTCGCCAACAGCGGCTCTTTCCCGCATGAGATCGCCCGCTACCGCGTACTCCCGGAATTAGCACGAGAAGAATAGCAGCTGGAGGCGCGCGCGGTGATACTGATGCGAATGTCAAATCCCTCCACTAACGCCTCGAAAGGGTTGACGGCGCCAACCATGGAGCGATCAATGGCATTCGGTAGCCGAATGTTCCGGTCGCTTCGCCAGTATCGCATCCTTTCACATGAACGTCCCTTCGCATGAAAGAGAAAAAGGACATCGTAGAAAATTGGCTGCCGCGCTACACCGGCACGCCGCTCGCTGAATTCGGAGAATATGTTCTCCTGACCAACTTCGACAATTACGCCGAATGGTTCGCCAGGCTGTACGGCGCCGCGATCAAGGGCGCAGATCGACCGATGCCCAACGTGACGGCAGATGGCATAACCCTGATCAACTTCGGCATGGGAAGCCCGAATGCTGCGACTGTGATGGATCTGCTAAGTGCCATTGCGCCGAAGGCCGCATTGTTTCTCGGCAAATGTGGCGGGCTGAAGCGCAAAAATCAGATTGGCGACTTGATTCTGCCGATTGCGGCCATTCGAGGTGAAGGCACCTCGAATGATTACTTGCCACCAGAGGTCCCCGCGCTGCCCGCATTCCAGTTGCAACGCGCGGTGTCAACGATGATCCGCGATCTGGGTTACGACTATTGGACAGGTACGGTGTACACCACCAATCGTCGTGTCTGGGAACATGATGATCGCTTCAGGGATACCTTGCGTCGTACGCGATGCATGGCGATCGATATGGAGACCGCAACGATCTTTGCAGCGGGATTTGCAAACCACATTCCGACCGGCGCGCTGCTTCTTGTTTCCGATCAACCGATGATCCCTGAAGGCGTCAAGACCGAAGCGTCAGATCAACTGGTGACCGCGAACTACGTCGAACGGCATATCAGGATCGGAATTGAGGCTTTGAAGCTTGTGCGGCGCCGCGGCCGCAGCGTGAAGCACTTGCGTTTCGAAGACGATTTCGATGCAGGCCACGAGACAGGAAACGAAGCATAAAGAGGTCCGGCGCCGCCATTGCCATACCAACCCATGGCCCGTGGCCGCTGGGGGTCACTTTGCCTTCAGCGTCGCGACCGACGACCATTCGTCATCCACGCCTGACTGCTGAAGTCGCCTGCACCGCTCGAGCAGCAGGGACGCCGGCCAGTCGTGCGGCCGCTCGCCAAGCACCTTTTCGAAATGAACGATCGCGCCTGAGAAGTCGCGACGACGGTATTTTGAAAGCCCTTCTTCGTAGCTCGTAATCCAGTCTGTGTTTTCGCCGTTGATTTCTGCGAGGCCGATCAGCTCGTAAACCGCAAGCCCCTCGGTCCGCCCATAGACGGCGATGTTGTCGATTTCCCGGATCGTGAACGCATCCGAAATCAGGCGCGCAGTCTCCGCGCCGATCAGGATCTGCGTTCCATATTGTTTGCTGGCGCCTTCAAGCCGGCTTGCCACGTTCACGGCATCGCCGATCACGGTGTAGTTCAACCGCAATTCGGAACCGATATTGCCGACCAGCATGCGGCCGGAATTGATGCCGATACGGATCTGGAGCGGCTGACCCTGGTCGTCGTTGATATCAGCGGCCTTGATCGCCTTGCTGCAGGCGAGTGCTGCGCGGCAGCAGCGCACGGCATGATCCTGCTGCGGCGTCGGTGCGCCCCAAAAGGCCATCACGGCGTCGCCGATGAATTTGTCGATTGTGCCGCCATTGGCGACGATGACTTCGGAGACGGCATCGAGATATCGCGACAGTAACGGCACAATGCGATCGCCCATGCGTTCGGACAGCCCGGTAAAGCCGGCGACGTCGATGAACATCACCGTCAACTCCTTGATGGATCCGCCGGGCTTTGCCTCGACACCCTGGCTGAGCAGCGATCTGACGAGATCAGCCGGAATGAATTTGCCGAAAGCGGACAGTCCAGCCGCCATTTCGGCGATCGCGCCCGAAAGACTGGATATCTCGGTCAGCCGCGATGGATGACGGCGCACTTTGTCCAGCGCAAAGCTTTCGACATGCCGGATTTCTCCAACGACGCGAGCGAGCGGAGCGGCGATCACCGATCGCGCCAGCATGGCCGACAGAAGCGCCGCCAACAGCGCGGCGGCAGCAAGGCCTATGATCAGTCTACGCAGCGTAGTTTCGACCGGCCCCAGGAACTCGGCTTCGGGAATGACGGTGGCCAGCGACCAGCCCGGAAACGGCAACGGCGTGAGCGCAACCTCGTAAGCCTCACCTTGCGATATCAGCCGCCGGCGCCACGCTTCCTTTCCGTCCTTGTCGCCGGCCGGGGCCTGTGACAGCACCATGCGGGCCAGCGGCAGCAGCGTTTCCTGGCCGCGCGCGGGATGCAGTTCGTCGGCCTCCTTGTCCGGCGCGGCGATCAACTCGCCACTGCCGTCGAAGATGAAGGCGGTGCCGGTGCGCCCGACCTCGAGCTGAGCAAGAAAATTCGCGAACCTGGTATATTCGATGATGATGGCGAGGACGCCCTGTCGCTCCTGATAAACGTCGATCGGGCCCGCGAATGCGATTGATCGACGTTGCCCGATCGGATGGTCGAGGACCTTGAACCATTGCGGCCCGGCGGCCGCCATGCCGGTCTTGAACCAGGCCTGGTCGACGACGCGGAAATCGGTCGGCACGAATTGGCGCTTTTCGAATTCGATGTCTCCCGGAATGACCGCATATTCGTCGACCCGGCGCTCGCCGGCGTGATCGGTCAGCGAGATCTCCATCATCTCCAGATGTTCGTCGCCGAGCTTGTGCGCCGCGAAAAACGAGCCGTCGGGCCAGCCGAAGGCCACCCAGGAGATCGTCGCATGCGATTGCAGTTGCGACAGGAATACGAATTCACGCTTGTCGGCTTCGCGGGTGTCGAGCACATTCTGCAGGAACAGGGTGCGAATAGCGGTATGAGCCGCGGCCGCTTCTCCGACGATCGCCGACACCTCCTTGCGGACGGCGGCCACGATCTGCTCGTTGATGGTGCTGGCGAGTTGCCGGCTGGTGTTCTCCGCCGTTCGCCACCACAACAGGCTTGATGCCGCCGCCGTCAACAGGATCGTCGTCAATACCAGCGCCGATACCGCAAGACGAATGCTGACTGTCCAATGCCTGCCGGCAGACCGAGGCGGCGGGCGATCATGGTGTTCTCGGCTTGGAACGACGACCATCCCTTTTTCGCTTTTGGGCCAGAGCGCGCTGCCGGCCGGCTCGCCCCGAACATACACCGGAATTCCAGTGCCTGTTACCTTCTTCCGCCACGCCGCGCCGAACATCCCGGCGAATCTCCGCAGCTTCCATGCTCCGTGGCCAACGGCGCAATAGGGCATCGGAGCTGTCCATCAGTTTTCCGCAACTGCGACGAATGTACGGGGTCGTGCAGCGGTTGTGCACAGCCGCAACGGTCTCACGAACTCGTGAGGCGCCCATGGTAACGTGGGCCGCGCGCGGGCCGAAAGAAACAATGCACGTTCGCTCAGCGAGCTAATGCAACCCTCAAAAGGAGAAATCCAATGTCTACGAAAAATATTGTCAGTTCATTTGTCCTGGCCGGCGCGCTTTCGACCGCGCTCGCGACCATGGCCGCCGCCGCTCCGCTGACGAAGGCCGAGGGCGACGCTGCGATCGCCGCCCACAAGGAGAAATGCTTCGGCGTCGCGCTGAAGGGACAGAACGATTGCGCGGCCGGTCCGGGCACGACCTGTCAGGGGACCTCGAACGTCGACTTCCAGGGCAACGCATGGAAATTCGTCCAGGGCGGCACCTGCGCCAACATCGAATTGCCAAACGGCAAGCACGGCTCACTCAAGCCGATCTGACACGATCGGACGAGGCGAAAGCCGAGAAACAGAAAGCGGAGCGATGACATGAATGCAGCGACCAAACCTGCGGCGTATGCGGCCATTCCTCTCCGCTTTCCTGCGCTGCCGATCGGCGGCCTTGCCGGGACCAGCTTCAAGCACCAGCACCTGGCCGAAATCCGCGGCCAGGGCGGCGGGCGTGGCTTCTTCGAAGTTCACGCCGAAAATTACATGGGCGCCGGTGGGCCGCCGCATCGCGCGCTCGAAACGCTGCGACGCGACTTCCCGATCTCGCTGCACGGGGTGTGCATGTCGATCGGCGGCGAACGGCCGCTCGACCGGGCGCATCTGGCGCGGTTCCAACATCTCGTCGAGCGCTATGAGCCGGCGCTGGTTTCCGAGCATCTCGCCTGGTCCACCCACGAGACCACCTATTTCAACGATCTTTTGCCGCTGCCCTACACCGAGACGACGCTCCGCCGGGTCTGTGACCACATCGATCAGGTTCAAGAGGCGATCCGCCGGCCGATGCTGCTCGAAAACCCGTCGACCTATGTTGCGTTTCGCGACTCGACGATGAGCGAAACCGATTTCATCCGCGGCGTTTCGCGGCGCACCGGATGCGGCCTGCTGCTCGACGTCAACAACGTCTTCGTGTCCGCCACCAACCACGGCTTCTCGGCACTCGACTATTTATCCGACTTTCCCCTGGCCGATGTCGGCGAGATTCATCTCGCCGGTCATGCCGAACAATCCGACGACGAGGGCGAACTGCTGTTGATCGACAGCCATGACGGACCGGTCGCGAATGCCGTCTGGAAACTGTTCGAGATCGTGGTCTCGCGATGCGGGGGGATTCCGACGCTGGTCGAGTGGGACAGCAACATCCCCGACTGGCCGATCCTCAAAGCCGAGGCAGCCGCGGCGCAGGCGATCCTCGATCACCGCCAACGCTCTGCGGAGGTTGATCATGCTGCCGCTTGAACCGCATCGCCCCTCCTCTTATGCGGCGCCCTTCGCATCCGCGTTGATCGATCCCGGCAGCGAGACGCCCACCATCGTGGCCGGTCCTTCCGGCAAGGCGGCCGTCAAGCGTTACAACGTCTATCGCAACAACGTCACGGCCAGCCTGATCGAGGCGTTGGCGGCAATCTACCCGGCGGTGCAACGCATCACCGGCGTCGAATTTTTCCGCGCCATGGCGCGATCCCACATCCGCGCCACGCCGCCGACCTCGCCGCTGTTGTTCGAATACGGGCGCGATTTTCCGGCCTTCATCGAGACTTACGAATATGCCTGCGCCATGCCGTGGCTGGCCGACACCGCGCGGATCGAGCGGGCCTGGCTCGACGCCTATCATGCGGCCGACGCCGAGCCGTTGTCGGCGGTAGCGCTCGGCTCGTTTCCGCAAGAGCGCCTCGCTGAGCTCCGCTTTGTCGTGCATCCAGCGACGCGGATCGTGCGTTCCCGTTTCTCCGCCGTGACGATCTTCGCGGCCAACCGCGACGACGCGACCGCGGGCCGCATCGACGCGTCGGTGCCGGAGGATGCTCTGATCACGCGGCCCGATCTCGATGTTGTCGTGCGGCACCTGCCGGCCGGCAGCGCCGTCTTCCTCGCAAGCCTGATCGCGGGGCAACCGCTCGGCGAGGCCGCAGCTTTGGCGCTGGATGCCTCGCCCACGTTCGATATCGCTTCAGCTATTGCCGGGATGATGGAGGCGGGCGCATTCACCGCCGCTACTTTGGAGAAGCAGGATGGTCGTTGATCAACACGCCGCGACCGGGGAGCCGCTCTCGACGCTCGCTCTGCTCGCCGACAAGGCCAGCCGGCTGGTGCAGGCAGTGGCGGTGCCCTCGCTGGTCCAGCTTGTGATGCGCGTAGCACTGGCGGTGCCGTTCTGGCGATCGGGCATTCTGAAGTGGAACGGCTTCCTGAAGCTCAGTGACACGGCGGTGACGCTGTTCACTGACGAGTTCATGCTGCACCTGCCGGGCGGGCCCTTCCATTATCCGGCTCCGGCGGTGATGGCGTTCCTGTCCGGTTGTGGGGAAATCACGTTTCCGGTTTTGCTGGTACTTGGTCTTGCGACGCGGTTCGCCGCGCTCGGGTTATTGGCGATGACCTTGATCGTTGAATTGACGGTTCCGGACGGCTGGCCTATTCACATCACCTGGGCAGCGATGGCGCTCGGCATTATGGCGTGGGGGCCAGGACGATTTTCAATCGATTATTGCCTGCAAAAGGCGATCTTCGGCTCTGGAACGCGTTAGGACTCACGCCGGTCACGCGCATGAGCTACAGTGCGCGCGTTCGATAGCCTGCGAAGCCAGAGGAAAGAAGATGCGCGCCGGAGTGAATATCTGTGCGGCGATGGCCGGCCTGATCGTTTCGATATCGGCGGCCCAGGCCTCGGAAGTCTGGGTTCAGCAGGCACGCGGCCGAATCTCGGGCGGCACTACCGTCGCCGAAGAGAACAAGCCCGCGAATGTCGCACCGGAGGGGACGGCAACTAACGCTGCGGCAGGCAGCCCCGCGACACCCGCGACCTGCAATCAGGCCAATGCCTCCTCGCCCGCCTGCTACAGCGCGACGCAGCAGACCAGGGGCAAATAGCCGGACGATCGGCGAACCATACGGGATTGGCGCATCGCTCGAACGCGATTCCGTATCAAATACTTACCACCAAACCTTAATACTTGGCGATCACCGCAGTGCTTTGCAGCTTCGCAGCCGCGACCACTTCAGACGGCACGGCCTTCTGGTGCTTTTCCAATTCAAGCATGAAGGCATCGCCGGCCGCACGATCCTTGAATTCCCACAGCTTGTTCTTCACGCCCTCGAAGATCAGCGAATAGACCGCAAGCTGAATGCCTTCGCGCACCGCAAGCGTCGGCGGCGTGTTCTTGGTAAAGCCGATGTCGGCCTGCAGCAGCTTGTCCACCGCGGCGAACAGGAAGCCGGTGCCGGAGACATTGATCGAATAGACGGTCTTGGTCGTCGTCACCGAGGCGAGCACCCGCCCTGACTGCACGCTGACGGCGCGGAGCGCCACCGTGACGATGTCCTGCCGATACTGCACGTTGGGGCCGACGCCGAGATAGACGGCGCCGACGCCGCCCGTGGTCTCGTTGGTGTCGTAGCCGATCACCCCGCCATCGAGCAGGATGCCGGCGAAGCGAAGCGGCGGCAGGCTCTGCGCCTTCTCGCCATCGATCGCGGTCCGTGTGTTCTGGATGATCTGCCGTTCCTGCAACAGCGGCTGGAGATCGGCGCGCTCGGCGACATCGAACCACGCGCCGCCGCCGGCTTTCACCGCCACATCGGTCAGGATCGAGCTGCCGCCTTGCGTCAGCGCGCGCGAGAACTCGGCAAAATTGTCGTTGGATTTGTTCTGACCGGTCAGGTCGGGAAAATTGTAGACGGAGACGTCGAGCTTGCGCTTGGGCGGTGGCAGGGCGTCGAGGACCAAGCCGGTCTTGGTCGCCGGGACCAGCGTGGCAGCCTCATCGAAGGGGTCCTTGGTCGTCCCTGCCAAGGGAGTGAACATGCACCCTCCGACCGACAGTACGAGCAGCGACAAGCACGCCAGTCTGGCAACACGCAGAACCAATTTAACCCCCCAACAGATAGACGAACCGCAGTCCCGACCTGTTATCAGCGCTGTATGACAGTCATCCCAGCGAGCGCAGATCTCCCTTCAAGTCAGGGCGCTAGAATTTGCCGGACGACGTACCCAGCGGGTTCGCCAAGCTGTTGTTTCGAAAAGTTGCGTTGGTTGTACTTCCGGTGGAACCTGACGCGCCGCTACCGCTACTACCGCTGCTGCTCGTCGTTGGCGTCGTCGGGGTCAGATTCGGAAAGTTGATCGTGGGGCCGTTGTTTCCCGAATTGACGCCTTCTCCTTGCGCTTGCGCGGTCGACAGCAGGAAGGGGCCGTTGGTGGGATTGCCGCCAAGCGCCGGGCTGATCGGATGATAGACCTGCTCCGTTGCCAAGGCCGGATGACAACAAGCCGATCGTGCCGACAAGACACGCGATCCGAAATCCAGTTTTAGTCATATCCCCTCGCCCCTTTTGAGATCACGCCCCGATCACTTCAAAACGATCCATCACCTGACGACGACCACATTGCCCACGCGAAAGATCTGGGCCGGCGGCGCGCCCTTCGGCTGAAGGAAGTCCAGCGTGCCGTTCGACTGCCGCCCGATCAGCAGGTCCACCGGCGGCGTTCCGGGCGGCTGGAGCACATCGACCGTGAGTCCCCTCACGCCGAGCAGATACAGGTTGGAGAACAGGCCCTGCCCTTTTTGCAGCACGGCGACGTTGTCATGTGCGCCACTGATAATGCCGACATTGGAGGAGTTGCCGGAACCGGACTGGGCCTGAAGCACGAAGTTGTTCTTCCCCATCTCCAGCGTCCCGGCAAAGTTTCCACCCGATGCGGCCACGGTGGTTTCCGGTGTCGGCTGGGTGACGCCGCCACGCGGCGGGGAAGCGAAAAACGCCGGCGACGGCGGGGTCACCGGGGACGAGATCAGGGATCGGTCGAAGAACGAACCCTTGGGCGCCTGCGTGACGAAGGCGCTGTCGGCGAAAGCAGGCTGAGCAAACGTGACCGCGACGGCCGCAACCAGCGCGACGGCGCCGAAACGATTGCTCAAGGCGAAACGCATGAGACACTCCCGGAATTTGAATCGAGCACCAACTTGGCCTGGAAGTGATCCGCATCGGATGCACCCAGGAGGGTCGTCGAAAGAACTTCTTCCCGGTTGGCTTCCAGGCTGAAGTTGCCGCTTTGAACGTTGTGGCTAGCGCCGCTGGAGCTGATTTTCTGAATGTCGAACCGATAACGCCCGTTCACGTCTTCGCGGCTCGTCGCAACGGCTTCGATACGGATGGCCTCGCCATCCGCCGTGACCCGAATACGACACCCGATTGCCATGACCCGTTCGACCTTCGCAGGCGTCGCATTTGCCTGCGTACAAGAAACAACAAAACCCAAAGCCGCCGTGAGCAATCCCTTGATCAAAACCGTGCGTACCTCCGGCATCGGCCCCTCTCAAAGGAAAGAAGCGGCGGGAGGTGATCCCGCCGCTGCCGTGTAGCTTAGTGTTGCGTAACGACCGCCGTGTTGTGCGATCCGAACTGCGCCGTCACCGACGTGTTGGTAACACCGACGCTCGCGGTCTGCGTCGTCGTTGCGCTGTTGTTGTTGCCGACCTGCAACGTGGATTGCAGGTTCGCGCCGATCATCGCCTGAAGGCCGGTGTCGTTCTGATTGACCTTGGCCTTGTTGCTGTTGCCGATCTGCGCGATCAGCGAGCCGTTCAGGCCAGAGTTCAGCGGGTCGGCGATGCTCTGCTTCGTGGTCGCCTTGTTGTTGTCACCGACCTGGAGGGTCAACGAAGCATTGGTGCCGTCGCCGTTGCCGGTGGTTTTCTGCTTGGTCTTGGCAGCGTTACCGACGCCATCCTGCACGGTGGCCTGCAGGTTGTTGCCGTTGACCTGCTTGGTGCTCGCGGCATTGTCGACGCCGAACTGGGCGGTCAGCGAGGCGTTGGTGGCCTGATCGGCGCTGTCGCCCGAGGTCGAGCCCTTCTGCTTCGTGGTGGCGACGTTGCCGGTGCCGACCTGGAGCGTGGCGGAGTTGTTCAGGACGCCGCTGACGGGAGTCGCTTTGTTGCCGGAACCATTCGAGGTCTGATCGGTGGTGGCGCTGTTGTCACGGCCGAACTGCGCCGAAACCTGATTGTTGTCGCCGCCTTCGCCGGGCTTCTTGCCGCTGCCCGCACCGGACGTGCTCTGGGACACGTTCGCGAGGTTGGTGGTGCCGACCTGGAGGATGGAGGAATCGTTGATGCCGCCGTTCGTGCCGGTCAGCTGACCGGTGACCGCCGTGTTGCCGTTGTTCTTGTTGCCGGTGCCGAACTGGAGCGTGGTCTGGAAATTGTTGCCGCCGGCCTGACCGGCCAGCGAATTGTTGCCGTTGCCGAACTGCCCGGTGAACGAGGCGTTCTTGTTGGCGGTGTCGTTGGTCTGAAGGGTCTCGGCGGTGTTGCTGTTGCCAACCTGAAGGGTGGCCTGGCCGTTGTTGCCGCCGATCTGGCCGACCTGTGAGGAGTTGTTGTTGCCGAACTCGGCGGTGGCGGACTTGTTGGCGCCGTTCCCGTCGTTCTGCTGGGCCGTGACGGACGAGTTCTTCTTGCCCGACTGAATGGTGGCCTGCGTGTTGTTGCCGTTGAACTGACCGACCTTGGCGCTGTTCTTGCTACCGGCCTGCAGGATGAAAGACTCGTTGCTGGCGGCAGAAGCCAGCGACGTCGTGGCCAGAAGGATGGCCAGCGCCGTGAAGTGCCTCATGACAATTCCCTGTTTTCCAAATTGGGGTCAGCGACAATCGCTGCCCTCGATCGAGCCGTTAACACGCTGTTAACGCCGACCACAATGGGCGGGGAAAAATTTCATATAACCGTTACAATCGATAACGAGAAAGCCCTGCAAATCGTGGACTTCCTGTCTTTCCCGCATCAAAGATTTTTTGCCGGAATAAAATTCACGACCACGAATTTGGACTGAAAAACAGCACGCGCTTTATCCCGGCACGGCGTTCCCGCTTGCAATTTTTCTGTCACGTTCAGCCATTAAAGCTGCAACCGTCGTCGGATTTTTGTCCGCCGACATATGTGCCGGCGCTCTCGCGTTGTAGACTGCGCTTCGATTCCGGTTAGGGAATCGGGTCGCGACTACGGGCACATATGACGACAATCGAAGAACTGGTCGAAGTGAACGCCATCTCGCGAATTCAGGTCGAGATGCATCCGCGCGACCAGGAGCTCCGATTGCTTTATGGCACGCCGGATTTCATCGCTTGGCTCGGCGAGCTAGCGAAAGGCGCTAGTCCGGAACGGAGGCTCGGAGAAGCAACGGCAGCGGAACAGGTCGACGATCTCTTCAATACATTCCTGAGCGGCCGGCCTCTGGTCTACGTGAAGCAGTTCAGGTCGATCCGTGCGGAGAAGAATGCGGTTTGGGAATTGAAGACGCCGGATGTCCGGATCTTCGGCTGGTTCTTGCAGAAGGACTGCTTCGTCGGCGTATTCGGAAACTGGGCCGACGTGATCAAGGACCACGATCTCTACCGCGGATACCGGATTGCCATCCGGCGGATGCGTCGAGAACTGGGTGTGGATGAAACGTTGTGTGTGCAGGGGGTAACGCCGGGTGACGTACTTTCACTTTGATATCGGCGAACGCGCGCGCCATGCCGGCCGTTTCATCGGACGCGTACGGGGTGAATTGTTGAGGGCGCTTTCGGAGCGCAAGAGCGAGGCCGGGTTTTCCC
Source organism: uncultured Alphaproteobacteria bacterium (assembly GCA_963770515.1). Lineage (GTDB taxonomy): Bacteria > Pseudomonadota > Alphaproteobacteria > Rhizobiales > Xanthobacteraceae > Bradyrhizobium. The sequence continues at coordinate 971,799 of CAVYPW010000006.1, read as the reverse complement.
AGCAGGGCCTGGCTCGAAAGCTCGACTCCGAGCGCGCGCTGATCAACCGGCAGCTTTCGGGCGAAGCCAACCTCACTCTGCGTTCGCTGGCGGATCTCGCCTGGGCGATGGACCTGGAAATTTCCTTCGAGTTGAAAAAGCCGCTTCCCAAAGCCGGTCAAAACCAGCCGGCGACGACGTCGACCGTCAGATACGGCGAGATCAAATACATCAATGGCGCTGCCAAGCGGGTTTCGATGCCTGTCGCTCTTTCGAATTCCGCGCTCGGGCAGCGGAAAAAATCCGCATGATGGAACGATACGGCTATTCGATCTTCTGCGACGACATTCGCAATGAGCCCGGCGGCAAGCTCTCGTTCGTCGGCTGTTACAACGCGGTGATGTTCACTTCGCCCGCCTTTCCGCTGGTGCTGCCGAAGTTCTGCATCCACTTCCACGTCTTCTCGCCGGCAACGCAGCCTTACGAATCCGTGCTGTCGCGATGTTATGTGCCGGGCCGCTCCGACCCGGTCGCCGAAGAGGCGGTCGAGGTGCCGAGGCTTCAGGACCAGATCAATTTACTGGCGAACCTGCCCAAAAATAGCGGCGCCCCGCCCTGCATCGTGGTTGCCGCAAGTCTGGTCTTCACGCCGCTCGAGATTCCCGAACCCGGAGTCATCCAGGTGCGGGCGCTGATCAATGGCGGCCCGGGCGAACTCCATGTCGGCTCGCTGACGGTCACGCCCACGCAGGCGTGAGACCCTTTAGTGGCGTTGGGTCACCATGGCCTGATTGCCGCTGCCATGCTGGACGATCGAGGAAGCATTTCCGCCTCCGGTCTGGGAGACGGCGGCAACATTGTTGCTGCCGATCTGCATCACCGAGGAGGTGTTGGTCGCCACTGTGCTCGCGTTCGCAGCCGGCGAATTGAATGTCTTCGGCTGCACCGGAAGGGCGAGCAGCGCCGCCGACAGCATCGTCTTCGCCGAATTGGCCGAGGACTGTTCGGTGGCGGCAGCCTTGTTGGTCAATTGAGCGATGAAGGCTTCGTTGGCCGATGCCGGGCAAGCGGCCAATGTCAGCAATGTGATTGTCAGGTATGTGACAGCTGCTGTGACGAGGCGCATGCGAACTCCTTCGATCGATGCACGATGAATAGGAAGTTCGCCTTAAGAATGGGTAACGATGGCGGCCAATAACAGATCGTCTTAATCTGCCGATATTATCGCCTGCTCCGCTTACCTTCCCCAGACTTCCTGCGCCACCTCGACTGCGAGCCGCAACTTCGCCCATTGCTCTTCCTCGGTGAGGATGTTGCCCTCCTCGGTCGAGGCAAAGCCGCATTGCGGCGACAGTGCGAGCTGGTCGAGGGAAACAAATTTCGACGCCTCCTGAAGCCGCCGCTTGATATCGTCCTTGCTCTCCAGCGCGCCGCTTTTGGACGTGATGACGCCGACTACCACGACCTTGTTGCCTTTGGGCAGGTAACGCAATGGCTCGAAGCCGCCCGCGCGCTCGGAATCATATTCCAGGAAATAGCCGTCGTAGTTGGTGCCGGCGAGCAGCGTCTCGGCCACCGGCTCGTAGCCGCCGGATGAAATCCAGGTCGAGCGGAAATTGCCGCGGCAGACATGCGTGGTGATAGTCATGTCGGCGGGGCGCTCGGCCAGCGCGTAGTTGATCACGCGGGCATAGATCTGCTGAAGGCCATCGAGATTGTCGCCGCGTTCGCGCGCCTTTTTCAGTTCATCCTGCGAGCAAAGATAGGCCCAGACGGTGTCGTCAAACTGAAGGTAGCGACAGCCCGCGTCATAGAACGCCTTCACCGCCTTGCGGTAGGTCTTGGCGAGATCCTGGAAGAAGACGTCGAGGTCGGGATAGACCTCCTTCGAGATCGACTTGCGGCCGCCACGGAAGTGCAGCACCGCGGGCGACGGGATCGTCATCTTCGCCGTCACGTGGGCGGCGTCGCATTGTTTTTTCAGAAATTTGAAATGCGACAGCATCGGGTGGTCGTCGGGAAAGTCGAGGGTACCTATGACGCGCACCGCCTGGTGCCGGGTCTGGACGCCCGCGAACTGGATTCCCTCACCGGCGTCGAACATTTCGCAACCGGTCAGCTTCGAGAGAAAGTCGAAATGCCACCAGGAGCGGCGGAATTCGCCGTCGGTCGCAAGCTTCAAGCCGGTCGAGGCCTGCCGGTGCACAACCTTCTCGATTTCCATGTCCTCGGCCTTGCGCAACTCCTCGGCTGAGATCTCGCCCTTCTCGAGCCTGGCGCGCGCTTCCTTGACGCGCTGCGGCCGCAGGAGGCTACCGACTTCATCGGCACGGAAAGGGGGTTTTGTTCGTTGCATGGGTTTTTCTCCTCGCGAAGCCCTTCTTTGCGGCGATTAAATCACTTTTGATTCGTCATTGCGAGGAGCGTGAGCTTGTCTCTCCGCTGTCATCACCGGGCTTGACCCGGTGATCCACGACTTACTTTTCCTCTTGCCGAAACAAAGACGTGGATGGCCGGGTCGAGCCCGGCCATGACGAAGAGAAATCTGACGCTCGCAATGACGACGAACATCGTTCTCACGTCTTCCCCGCCACGCCCAGAAAACGTTCGAGCGCGGCGGCATCGGCCTTCAAGGCGCCGCTTGCCGCATCGTGCACGATCGTGCCACGTTCCAATATCACGGCCCGGTCGGCAAGCCCCAGAATTTTCTGCGCGTTCTGCTCGACAATGATCGAACAGATGCCGCCCGAACGGGTGATGGTGCCAAGCGCCCGCAACAGTTCCTCGACGATGATCGGCGCGAGCCCTTCGGTCGGCTCGTCCAGCAGCAGCACTTTCGGATTGAGCGTCAGCGCGCGGCCGACCGCCAGCATCTGCTGTTCGCCGCCGGAGAGTTGGTTGCCGAAATTGTTGCGCCGCTCCTTCAGCCGCGGAAACATCTCGTAGACCTTGTCGACCGTCCATGGCCCCTTTTGTGCCACCGCGGTCATGTTTTCTTCCACGGTCAGCGAGCGGAAGATATTGCGCTCCTGCGGTACCCAGCCGATGCCGGCACGCGCCCGCTGATCGGGCCGCATCGCCGTGATATCGCTTCCAGCGAGCACCACCTTGCCGCCAAAACGGCGCGTCACCCCCACGATCGAATTGATCAGCGTGGTCTTTCCGGTCCCGTTGCGCCCCAGCAGCGCCAGCACCTCGCCTTCCGCCAGGCGCAGCGTCATGTCCGGCAACACCACGGCCTCGCCGTAACCGGCGCGCAAATGTTCGACGGCGAAGAGATCAGCCCCATTAGCCATCTTGGGCGGCCTCGCCGAGATAGACCGCCTTGACGCGAGGGTCGCGCGCCACCTCGCCAGGAGCGCCCTCCACCAGCATCGCGCCGTTGACCAGGACCGAAATCCGGTCGGCGAACGAAAACACCAGGTCCATGTCATGCTCGATCAGGAGCACGGTGACGTCGCGCGGCAGGCTCGCTACCGCTGTGAGAATGTCGTGGCGCTCGCTTTCGGGAACGCCGGCGGCGGGTTCATCGAGCAAAAGCACGCGCGGTTTGGTGGCGATTGCGACGGCGATTTCGAGCAAGCGTTGCTTGCCGTAAGGCAGCGTCGCGGTCGGCTCGTTCATGACATCGGTGAGACGAAAGCGCGCGAGATTTTCCGCAATTTCGGCATTGACGTCGTCGCGCGTGCCCATCACCCGCCACCAGTCGCCGCCGCGGCCGAGCCGCTCGGAGACCGCAAGCCCGATGGTCTCGATCGGCGTCAAATCAGGATAGAGCTGGTTGATCTGGAAAGTGCGCGACAGGCCGCGCAGCACGCGGCCATGCACGGTCAAGTCCGTGATGTCGTTGCCTTCCAGCAATATCCGCCCCGAGTTCGGCTTGAGCACACCAGTCAAGAGATTGATCACGGTGGTCTTGCCGGCGCCGTTCGGGCCGATTAAGGCATGGCGCGCGCCCTGCGCGATTTTCAGCGAGAGGTTGCGCGTGACCTTGAGCCCGCCGAACTGCTTTTCCAGTCCCCTTGTTTCCAGAGCCAGTGTCATGAGGCGTCGCTCTCGGGAATGGCGACGGCGGCCTTGTTGCCTGCGAACTGCCGGATGATCCAATTCGGTACGAACAGCGTCCAGCGGTGCAACCGCGCACGGCCGACCAGGACAATGACGACCAGCACCAGCCCGATCCAGAACTGCCAATATTCCGGCGTGATGGTGGAAAAGAATTCCTGCAACATCCGGAACACCACGGCGCCGATCAGGCCGCCATAGAGATAGCCGGTGCCGCCGATCACCAGCACCAGCATCAGATCGGCCGAACGCTCGAAGGCAAAAACATCGAGCGACGCCAGTTGCGTGGTCTGGGTGAACAAGGCGCCGGCGACACCGGCATAGAAAGACGCCAGCGTATAGACCGCGATCAGGCGGCGGTTGACGGGCACGCCGACGGCTGCCGCGCGCAACGGATTATTCTTGATCGCCCGCAACGACAGGCCGAACGGCGAATGCACGATCCGCCGCGCAACGAGAAACAGCACGAACAACACCGCGAATGCGTAGAAGAAGCCGACCTTGCCGAACATGTCGAACGTGAAGAGGCCAAGCACGGGCGCCATCTCGATGCCCTGCAAGCCGTCGGTGCCGCCGGTGATGTTGGAAAAACGCTCCGCCAGCGCTTCAAGCAGAAGGGCGATGCCGAGCGTCACCATCAGCCGGGTCAGATCGACGCCGCGGATCACGAGAAAGCTGGTGAGGAAGCCGACGATTGTGGCGGCAAGTCCCGCCACCACCAGCGCCAGTACCGGCTCGGTGACGATGCCGTGCAGCGCGAGCAGCCCCGCGCCATAGGCGCCGATGCCGAAGAACGCGGCATGTCCCAGCGAGACGATGCCGGCATAGCCGAGGATCAGGTCGAGCGACAGCGCGAACAGCGCCAGCCGCACGATGTCGGTCATGATCAGGAAACGGGAGGGAAACAGGAACGCGCAGGCCAGTGCGAGACACCAGAATACGATCTCGCTCCAGTGCCAGTTGGCATGGGCCTTTGCGATCTTTCCGATGTCATCCCGCGCAGCCATCTGGTGTCCCGGTTCTCTCAGCGGGCCGCAGTGCGGCCGAACAGGCCGTTCGGACGCCAGATCAGGATCACGATCATGATGGTGTAGATCACGAACGGACCCATCTTCGGCACGTAATATTTGCCGGCGACGTCGCCGATGCCGAGCAGGAGCGAGGCCAGGAACGGCCCGGTGATGCTGGAGGAGCCGCCGACCGTCACCACGATCAAGAAGTAGATCATGAACTTCAGTGGAAAATACGGATCGAGCCCGAGGATTTCCGCACTCAGCGCGCCGCCCAGGCCTGCAAGGCCACACCCGAAAGCAAAGGTGAAGGCAAACACCTGCGGCACGTTGATGCCGAGCCCGCTGGCCGCGCGGGGATCGTCGACCGCCGCGCGTAAACGGCTGCCGAACCGCGTGCGGGCCAGGATCAGTTGCAACAGCACGGTCAGCAATCCGCAGATCACGATGATCATCAGCCGGTAACGGCCGACGCCGACGCCGAAGACGTCGAATTGGCCTTCGAGTGCGGAAGGAAGCTGGATGAAGACCCGCGACGATCCCATGATGTAATCGACCGCGGCCACCGACATGAAGACGAGGCCGATCGAGAACAGCACCTGATCGAGATGGCTTCTGGTGTAGAGATGGCGGTAGAGCGAGCGTTCCAGCGCCACGCCGATCAGGCTGCTGCCGACGAAGGCCAGCGGCAGTGCGGCAAAGAACGGCCAGCCGTGTTGATTGACCAGCACCGCGCAGATATAGCCGCCAGCCATCGCAAAGGCGCCATGAGCGAGATTGACGAAGTTCATCAGGCCGAGCGTCACCGCCAGCCCGCACGCCAGCACGAACAGCAACATACCGTAAGCGATGCCGTCGAACAGGATGGTGAGGATGGAGGTCATGGGTGGCAGCTAACCATTATCTGAGGCCGTCATGCCCGGCCATAGCTGTCTGCCCTGCGCAGACTGCGTAGACTTGTCTGCCCTGCCGGGCATCCACGTCTTTCTTCCGCTTGTCAGGGAAAGACGTGGATGGCCGGATAAACCCGGCCATGACGGTGAGTTGGGCCAGATGACCTCCGCGTCACTTCTTGGTCTTGCCGGAATCCTTGACGGCCGGGAAAGTCTCGAATTCGACGTTGTAGAGTTCACCGTCGACCTTCTCGACCTTGCGAACGTAAACATCCTGCACGATGTCGCGCGTTTCCGGATCGATCGAGATCGGGCCGCGCGGGCTTTCCCACTTCATGCCCTTCATCGCCGCGATCAGGGAATCGCCGTCGGCCTTGCCGCCGGTTTTCTTCAGCGCCTCATAAATCAAGTGCATGCCGTCATAGCCGCCGACCGCCATGAAGCCCGGCCGCTGATTAAAGTCCTTCTTGTAGGCGGCGACGAATGCCTTGTTCATCGCGGAGGGATGAGCGGCGGAATAAATATGCGCGGTGACGGTGCCGAGCACCGCATCGCCCATGCCGGCCAGGAGATCGTCGTCGGTGACATCGCCCGGGCCGATCACCTTGATGCCGGCCTTGTCGAGGCCACGCTCGGCATATTGCTTCATGAAACTGCCGCCCTGCCCCGCCGGCACGAACACGAACATCGCGTCGGGCTTGGCATCCTTCATCCGTTGCAGGAACGGCGCGAAGTCGGGATTGGCGAGCGGCGTCTTGATCTCCTCGACGATCTGGCCGCCGCCGGCGATGAAATGCTGCTTGAAGAAGTTCAGCGCGTCATTACCGGGTGCGTAGTCGGAGGTCAGGGTTGCGACCTTCTTGATGCCGTTCTTCACCGCCCAGTCCGCGATGATGGTGGAGGATTGCGCCAGCGTGAAGCTCGTGCGCACGATATAGGGCGAGCGTTCGGTGATGATCGAGGTGCCGGCGGCCATCACGACTTCCGGCACTTTCGCCTGCGTCGCCAGCGGCGCTGCGGCGAGCGCCGACGGCGTGATGCCAAAGCCCGCGATGATGCTGACCTTGTCGTTGACGATCAGTTCCTGCGCCAGGCGCTTGGTGTTGTCGGGCAGCGTGGCGTCGTCCTTGAGAATGACTTCGATTTTCTTGCCGGCAACGGTGTCGCCATGCTGCTGCATGTAAAGCTTGACCGCGTTGTCGATCTGCTTGCCGGTCGAGGCTTGGCCGCCGGTCATCGGCACGATCAGGCCGATCTTGACGACTTCCTGCGCCGCCAACGGCGCCGGGGCGAGTGCGCCTGCGGCGGCAACGACGCCGGCTGCGAGCAAAAGGTGACTGCGAACGAACATGAACGTTTCTCCCTGAAATCGATTTATGCCCGAAGATGACGACTTCGTTAGGCGTTAGATGGCATCGCTTGCACGGCCGCCGTCAATTGAACGAAGGGCGCGCGTCCCGATTTTCCGCGCTCCATCTTCGGCCGCTTTTCTCTCGCCTCAATCCCCCGATGCGCCCTCACACCTGATATTTCGGCCGCGACCCCACTATGGTGCCATGGTACTGTCAATCGCGACAGGTTCGAACCGGTACGACCCGCGGCCGTTTTCCGCAAAAGCGCCCCGTCTCTTGCCTGACTTTGATTTGTACGAATGTACAAATCAAATGGACTTGTCAACAAAAAGTGCCAAACGGCAAAACGTCAAAAGCCACAGCCTGTTGGCCTTTGATCGCCGCGCGGCTTAAACCGAGCTAACGTCGCCTAACGGCCCCAAATCCATCTTTTTTAAAGGCCATAGCCCTACCGTCCCGCCAATGACAGTTTACGCCCGCCATATCCTCACGATTGCCGCGCTCACGCTTGCGGGCGCGATGCTTGGAGGCTGCTCGTCGATCAACGAAAAAATGGCACCCATGGTCGCCGATACGCTGCCGGCCTGGGCCGGCGGCATGCCAAAGGACGTGCCGCCCCGAAAGGGCACGCCGGAATATGATGCCTATATGAAGGAGCGGGAACGCAAACGCCTCGAGCCTGCGCCCAGCAATGCCAATGCCTCAGCGCCCGCTTCATCGGGGCTCGAACCGGTTCACTAGCAGCCAGAAGTCATTCGTCATTGCGAGCGAAAGCGAAGCCGTTCTTCGAACGGCTATGCCCGGCCATGACGCGGTAATGCCCTTGGATTTGTCATCACGAGCGCAACCAGCTCAATCCATGAACACCACGGTCTTGCGGCCATTGAGGATCACGCGATCCTCCAGATGATGCCGCATGGCGCGCGCCAGCACCCGGCGTTCGATGTCGCGGCCCTTGCGGACGAGATCGTCCGGCGTGTCGCGATGGCTGATGCGCTCGACGTCCTGATCGATGATCGGCCCCTCGTCGAGATCGCGGGTGACGTAATGCGCAGTGGCGCCGATCAGTTTGACGCCGCGTTCATGCGCCTGATGATAGGGCCGCGCGCCCTTGAAGCCCGGCAGGAACGAGTGGTGAATGTTGATGCAGCGGCCGGACAGCTTCGCCGACAGATCATCCGACAGAATCTGCATATAGCGCGCGAGCACAACGAGATCGCTCTCGGTCTCGCCGACGAGATTCCAGACCGCGGCTTCCTGCGCGCTCTTGGTTTCCTTGGTGACCGGCAAATAGTGAAACGGGATGTCGCCGAAATCGAGACTCGCATAGGTCTCGCGCGGATGGTTGGACACGATCGCCGCCAGGTCCATTGAAAGTTCGCCGGTACGCCAGCGATACAGGATATCGGCCAGGCAATGATCGGATTTGGAAACCAGCAACATCACGCGGCGGCGGCTGGCGCGGTCGCGCATCTGCCAATCCATGCCGAAACGGTCGGCAATCGCGGTGAAGCCGGTTTGCTGCGGCGCCAGTCCCACGGCAAGATCGGCGGCGTTGAACACCACCCGCATGAAGAAGTGCCCGGTCTCGACATCGTTGAACTGTTGGGCGTCGAGAATGTTCTGTCCGTTATGGGCCAGAAACGTCGATACCGCGGAAACGATGCCCGGCCGGTCCGGACAGGAAAGCGTGAGGACGAATTGATGATCGGGCATAGCGAAACCTTGGCGACGACGTGCCCTGCTCTATCACCGGCGACAGTCTTGCGCCAATCCTGCAAAGGAACAAGATGAACAAATCAACGCCAACGGATTACGCATATGGCTGACCGACTGAACGGCTACCGCATCCTGATCCTGGAGACCCGCGAGGAAGCGCAATTCTCGAAATTGCTCGCCGAGCAAGGCGCCGACGTGCTGCAATGCCCGATGTTTACGATCAACGATCCGCCCGACCCGGCCCCCGTCGAGGCCTGGATCCGCGGCGCCATCGCGCAGCCGCTCGACGACCTCGTGCTGACGACCGGCGAAGGCCTGCGCCGGCTGGTGAAGGCCGCGCGGCATGTCGCGCTCGATCAGGATTTTGTTGCCGCGATCAGCAAGATGCGCAAATTTACCCGCGGACCCAAACCGGGACGCGCGTTGCGCGAGATCGGCCTTGAGCCGCAGATCACGACGGAAAAGCCGACGTCGGAAGGCATGATAGAAATATTGTCGCGCGTCGATCTTTCGGACAAGCGCGTTGGCGTGCAGCTTTATCCGGACAAGGACCATGGCGCGCTGTTAGGCGCGATCGCAACCCAGGGTGCTGTGGCGATCCCCGTGACGCCCTATGTGTACGATGCGCGCGCTGCCGACAGCCACATTGTCAACGCGATCGAAGAGATGGCGGCGGGGCGCATTGACGCGATCGCGCTGACAAATTTGGGCCAGATCCGCCGCCTGATCGATGTGGCGCGCGGACGTGGCCTCGAAGCGCGGCTGCGCGAGGGACTGACGACAACGCCGATCGCCTCGGTCGGACCTGCCGTGTCCGACGAACTCGCTTCCCACGGCTTGCGCGCGGATATTTACCCCGCCAACGATGCCTTCTTCATGAAGCCGCTGATTTCGGCGATGGCGACGGCGCTTGGGAAAAACCCGCCGCGGATGGCGCGGTAGATGACGCCGTCATTCCGGGTCTGGTGCTAGCGCATCATCTCGGAATGACGGCCAAAACTCAGGTAGTCACTCCGCCGCCTGCTTGCTCTCGCTCAAATAGGCCTGATAGGCGCGCTTGATACCATCGCTAAGCGAGGTGCTCGCGCGCCAGCCGAGTTTGGCGAGCCGGCTTACGTCGAGCAGCTTTTGCGGCGTACCGTCGGGCCGCGCGGGGTCGTAACTGATCCTGCCGGTATAGCCGACCACGCCAGCCACCACGCGGGCGAATTCGGCAATGGTGATGTCCTCGCCGGTGCCGATATTGACGAGTTCGTCGCTCGAATAGCTCTTCATCAGATGGATGCAGGCGTCCGCGAGATCGTCGACATAGAGGAACTCGCGCCGCGGCGTTCCGGTGCCCCACACCACGACATTGGAAGCCCCTGAAACCTTCGCCTCGTGAAACCTTCGGATCAGCGCGGCAACGACGTGGCTATATTCGGGATGATAGTTGTCGCCCGGCCCGTAAAGATTCGTCGGCATCACGTTGATGAAGTCGCTGCCATACTGGCTGCGATAGGCCTCGACCATCTTGATACCGGCGATCTTCGCAATCGCGTACGGCTCGTTGGTCTCTTCCAGCGGCCCGGTCAGCATCGAATCCTCGCGCAACGGCTGGACCGCAAGCTTCGGATAGATGCAGGACGAACCCAGAAACATCAGCTTTTCGACGCCGTTCTGATGCGCAGCGTGGATCACGTTGGTGGCCATGATCAGGTTGTCGTAGATGAATTCGGCCCGCAACGTATTGTTGGCGACGATGCCGCCGACCTTCGCCGCGGCCAGAAACACCGCCTGCGGACGCTTATTCGAAAACCAGTCCGCGACCCGCGCCTGATCGCGCAGATCGATCTCGCTGCGCGGAACGGTCAGAAGCTCGATACCCTCGCTGGCAAGCCTTCGCACCAGCGCGCCGCCGACCATGCCGCGGTGGCCGGCGACAAAGACGCGTTTGCCTTTCAGCTCAAACGGCGTGCTTGCCATTGGCCACCTCGCGCCGGGCGATTGCGAGATCGCCGGCCACCATTTGCTTGACGAGCTCGGCGAAGCTCGTCTTTGGCTTCCAGCCGAGCTTCTTATGCGCCTTGCTGGCGTCGCCGATCAGAAGGTCGACCTCGGTGGGACGGAAATAGACGGGATCGATGCGGACCAGCGTCTTGCCGGATTTCTTGTCGACGCCGGTTTCCTCGACACCCTTGCCGCGCCACTCGATGCTGCGCCCGACTTCGGCCAGCGCCAGTTCGACGAACTGGCGCACCGAGCGCGTCTCGCCGGTGGCCAGCACGAAATCGTCCGGCTGATCTGCTTGCAGGATCTGATGCATGCCGACGACGTAGTCCTTGGCATGGCCCCAGTCGCGCTTGGCATCGAGATTGCCGAGATAGAGCGTCTCCTCGAGTCCGGTCTCGATCCGCGCCACCGCGCGGGTGATCTTGCGGGTGACGAAGGTCTCGCCCCGGATCGGGCTCTCATGGTTGAACAGGATACCGTTCGAGGCGAATATGCCGTAGGCCTCGCGGTAGTTCACCGTGATCCAGTAGCCGTAGAGCTTGGCGACCGCGTAAGGCGAACGCGGATAAAACGGCGTGGTTTCCTTCTGCGGGACTTCCTGGACCAGGCCGTATAATTCCGAGGTCGAGGCCTGATAGAACCGCGTCTCCTTCTCGATGCCGAGGATGCGGATCGCTTCCAGCAAGCGCAGCACGCCGATCGCATCGGCATTCGCCGTGTATTCGGGGCTCTCGAAGCTGACCGCGACGTGGCTTTGCGCGGCGAGATTGTAGATCTCGGTCGGCCTGATCTGCTGCATCAGCCGGATCAGGTTGGTCGAATCCGTCATGTCGCCATAGTGCATCAGGAACGGCACATTGCCGGCGTGGGGGTCCTCGTAGAGGTGATCGACGCGGGCGGTATTGAACGAGGACGACCGCCGCTTGACGCCATGCACGGTGTAGCCGAGGCCGAGCAGATATTCGGCCAGATACGCACCGTCCTGTCCGGTCACGCCCGTGATCAGCGCCACGCGCCGTTTGGCATCCTGAACCGTCATTTTATCTCCAAAAGAGGGATTTTAGGGGAGCCCTTAGCACCCGCTTCCCGCCAAGTCTAATGCACAAGTCTAATGCAAAAGACGATGGAAAATCAGGCTGATAGTACCAGAATTTGACGACGTGGTTACTCGCCCGAGGCCGCAGGTTACCTCCGAAGACCAACAAGACGTCGCGGTTAATCTTTATTCGATCCTCTCGCCGGCCCCCGGCTCAGTTCGGCACGACGATGTGATCCGGCGCCAATCCGGCCAGATGGCGCTGGTGGATGGCAGTGTAGGCCGCCTCAATATGCCTCGTGAAGAGTTCTGTGTTGAACAACGGCATTGAGAGACGATTACGAGCCAACTTCTCCCTGATCGCTTTTAACTTTGCGGGTTCATAGGCCAGATCAATCGCTGTTCGTTCGTAGTCTTCCGGAGAAGTCGTTATCAACTCGGGCAAGCCGACCGCATTCAACAAACTGGCGGCGACCCTGCCGGCGAACGTTTCCCCAGGACGGGTCAATAGGGGCACACCAGCCCACAGCGCGTCGACCGCCGTGGTGTGAGCATTGTAGGGCAGCGTGTCCAGGAAGAGATCTGCCAGTTCAAGGCGGGCAAGATGATCTTCGTTGAGCGGCAGCCTTGGTGCAAATATCAGGCGGGCGGGATTGATCCCGAGGCTTTGCGCCTGACGTTCCAGATTGCGGGCTGCCGTTTCATTGGTCTCCGACAGCCACAATACGCTCCCGTCGATCTCGCGCAGCAGCCGCATCCACACATCGAAGATCTCCGGCGTGATCTTGTAGCTGTTGTTGAACGAACAAAACACAAAGCCCGTCTCGGGCAAGCCACATTCCGAACGGCGCGGCGGTTGCTCGGATATTTCGCGCCCCGAATCATTGGCCATGTAGCTATTGGGCAGATAGACGACTTTTTCCGAGTAACATGCTCGCTTCTCTTCAGGGATGATAACCTGATCGGCGAGGATATAATCGATATACGGAGCGCCCATCGTTCCGGCAAAGCCGAGATAGTTCACCTGAACGGGCGCCGGGCGCCTGCACAATACCCCCGTTCGAGCCGTTCCCGTAAAGCCCATCAAGTCGACCAGGATATCGACTTCCGATGACCTGACCAAGCTCGCAATCTGCTCGTCAGAGAATGCCATGGCATCGATGAAATGCTCAACCGAGTTCGTCAATCGGCGGCGTATATCCGAACCATCGTCGGGCCCCCACGATATGGCCGTCACGTCAAAGCGGGATTTCTCATGACGTTCAAGCATTCCGGCTATCAGCAGGGAGACCGGGTGCTCCCGAAAGTCCGCGGAGAGATAAGCAATACGGATTCTGTCATGATCATATTTTTGTCCCTGCCAAAGCGGCCTTTGAGAGGCAGGGTAGGCGCTTGCCACCCACCGTCTGGCGCATTCCCGCTGGTCATCCGCGGAGATGGGAAAGCCAAGAGAGACAAATGGCCTAACGTTGGCGTGGCCCTTCCGCAGCGAGGAGATAAGATTGGTGCAGTCGGCATCAAAATTTGCCCAGTCACAGAGGTTCATCTTGATATGCAGACGCATGCCCTCCGCACCAGGGAAATCGGGATCGACCGCTAGCGCCCTGTTGAAACTGGCGAATGCGTCGTCGAAACGCTTCAACGCGTGAAGGACGCTGCCAAGACCAGACCAGGCCCTGGCGAAATCCGGTTTTAGCGCAACGGCCTTCTCAAAACGCACAAGCGCTTGATCGAAGCGACTGAGATCGAACAGGACATAGCCAAGGTTACTGTAAGCCTCGGCATAGTCGGGCTTTAGCGCGATAGCCTTCTCGCAACTCACAAGCGCTTCGTCCAGGCGACCTAGATTGATGAGGGCACTGCCACGGTTGTTGTAAGCTTCAGCGTGGTTAGGCCTCAGAACAATAGTTCGGTCGTAGCCGGCAAGCGCCTCATCGAAGCGACCGAGGTAGTAAAGGACGATGCTGCGATTGCCGTGCGCATCGACCAGATTGGAGTTCAGTGTAATGGCTTTGTTATAGCAACGAAGCGCATCATCAAGACGCCTGAGGTCTTTGAGGGCGTTACCGCGATTGAGATAAGCCAGGGCGTTATCGGGATCGACTTTGATGGCCTGCGCGATCAGTTGCTCGCCACGGCCAAGATCTCCGGCTTGGCAGGCGAGCACGCCGAGCAAATGAAGCGCGTCGAAATGCCTCGGTCTTTGTCTGAGAATTTCTTCGTAAAGCCTCTTTGCATCCGGCAACATTCCGCGCTGGTGGAATGCAATCGCCTGCTGGAGCTTCTGGTCGGTGGGGCTTGGAAATTGCTGCCGCACCGGCGGACCACCGAATCCCCGATTTTTCTTCAAAATCAAGCTCCTACGCAACCTCGAAAAGGGATTTTGGGTGAGCGCTTAGCACCCGATTCCAACGGAGTCTAATGCAAAAGGCGATGGAAAATCAGGCCGATAGTGGTGGAATTTGATAGCTTCCGGTTATTCGCCGTAAGCGCGCAGGCGTTCGATATCAAGGATGCTCACGCCACCATATTCGAGCCGGAGCAGCCCCTCCTTTTCCAGCCGCTTCAGGCACTGGTTGGCGTTTTGCCGGGAGATGCCTGACAGCGCTCCGATTTCCTCCTGGGTGATCTCGAGATGGCGGCTAAGATCGGGGTAGAGGATCGGGTTGAACAGCGAAGCGATCGAACGCGCCAGCCGCGCGGTGACGTCCAGCGTCCGGCCATATTCGACGAGGCCGATGAACTGACCGAGCCGCTCGTTGAGCTGCGTGACCAGAAAGCGGTTGAAGGCGACGCTGTTGTCGTAGAGCCAGAAGAACGTCGTCTGGTCCATCAGCGCAATCCTTGTGTCGCGAAGCGCCACCATATCGTAACGTCGCGCCTCCTTTTTCAGCACGGTTCCCTCGCCGAACCAGGCGCCCGACGTGAGCCCCGTGAAGGCCATGGCCTTTCCGCCGCGCGAGACCGTACCCATCCGCACCAGGCCCGAGATGACGCCCGTCCAGTATTCGAAATGATCGCCACGCAGAAAGATCGACTCGCCCGGCCGGTACGACTTCTCGGTGATCCCACCGCGCGCCGTCTCGATCTCGCGTTCGGATAAATCGCGCGACCAAAATGCGATGCGCCGCAGATATTCCGGGGTGATCATCTCGCGCTTTTCATCGGTATGTTGCAACGCAGCAGATAAACGGCCGGCAATCTTGAAAATTGCCGGAGAATTGTCAGGCAAAAGACATTCCGTACGACGGCTTTACCCTATGCATGTGGTTACGCCCAACGGGACATTGGGCGTAAGCATGAACCCGTATGGCACCCGGTGTACCAGGCGAATGCCTTTGGTCGCATGGTCTAGCCAGCAAGGCCGATATAGGATCACGCTGAAAAGTCAGGAATAAATACCGGCCGGGAGCGCCAACAAGAGCGCGAAAAAAGCGCCGGGAGCGGGAGGGACGATTGGACCATACGTTGGAAGTGCGCGGCGTATCATTGCGTTTTGGCGGCGTGCGCGCGCTGACCGACGTCAGCTTCGGCGTCAAATCCGGCGAACTGTTTTCGATCATCGGCCCCAACGGCGCCGGCAAGACCTCGATCGTCAATTGCATCTCGGGCCGCTACCGTCCGACCGAGGGCCAGCTGTTTTACCGCGGCCAGGACATAACGGCGCTTAATCCGAACGCGCGGCCACGGCTTGGCATCGGCCGCACCTTCCAGAACCTCGCGCTGTTCCACCACATGAGCGTGCTCGACAACATCATGGTCGGCCGGCATCACCTGTTGAAGAACAACTTCATCACGGGATCGCTGTACTGGCTGACCGGCGCGCGCCGCGAGGAACTCGAACACCGCCGCAAGGTCGAGGAGATCATCGACTTTCTCGATCTGCAATCGGTGCGCAAAGCCACCGCCGGCACGCTGCCTTACGGTTTGCGCAAGCGCGTCGAGCTCGGCCGCGCGATGGCGCTGGAACCGCAACTGATCCTGCTCGACGAGCCGATGGCCGGCATGAACTTCGAGGAAAAAGAGGACATGGCGCGCTACATCGTTGATCTCAACGAAGAGTTCGGCATGACCGTGATGATGATCGAGCACGACATGGGCGTGGTGATGGATATCTCCCACCGCGTGATGGTGCTCGATTTCGGCCGCAAGATCGCGGAGGGCGATCCCGCAGCCGTGCTCGCCGATCCCCATGTCAGGCGCGCTTATCTCGGCGAAGAGGACGAGGTGCTCGTCGATCCCGAAGAAGATCCTGCGCCCGCGGAGACCGCGGCATGATGGATTACGCCGCCCGCGTCGCGCAAGCCGATACCTATCCGAAGATGTTGCGGCTGAACGCCCGCGAATTCGGAGATGAGATCGCGCTGCGCGAAAAGGATCTCGGCCTCTGGAAGCCGTTCACCTGGCGCGACTATCAGAGCCGCGTTCGGGATTTTGCGCTCGGCATGGTCGAACTCGGTCTGAAACGCGATGACGTCATCGGCATCATCGGCGACAACCGGCCCGACTGGGTCGCGGCCGAAATCGCCACCCATGCGCTTCGAGCCTTGAGCCTCGGTCTTTATCGCGACGTGCTCGACGAGGAAGCGGCCTATCTTCTCAATTATGGCGAAGCGAAGCTCGTTTTCGCCGAGGACGAAGAGCAGGTCGACAAGCTCTTGGGGCTCGCCGACCGCACACCGGCGCTCCGGCAGATCGTCTATTCCGACCCCAGGGGTTTGCGGAAATACTCAGATCCGCGCCTGATATCAGCCGAGCAACTGACGGCGATGGGACGCGAGCGCGCCGCGCGCGAGCCCGCGCTTTACGACAGCCTGGTCGATGCGACGCGGGGCGAAGATGTCGCGATCCTCTGCACCACGTCGGGCACGACCTCCCACCCCAAACTCGCGATGCTCGCCGCCGGGCGCGTGCTGCGGCATTGCGCGACATATCTCGCCTTCGATCCCAAGGGGCCGGAGGATGAATATGTCTCGGTGCTGCCGCTGCCCTGGATCATGGAACAGGTCTATGTGCTCGGCAAAGGGCTGTTGTGCCGGATGAAGGTCAACTTCGTCGAAGAGCCCGAGACCATGATGAACGATTTGCGCGAGATCGCGCCGACCTTCGTGCTGTTCGCACCCAGGGTCTGGGAAGCGATCGCCGCCGACGTCCGCGCCCGGGTGATGGATTCCTCATCCCTCAAGCAAGGCCTCTACGAACTCGGGATGAAAGCGGGCCTTTCGGCGCTCGCGCGCGGCCGGCATTCGGTCGTCGCGGAAACGCTGCTGTTTCGCGCGCTGCGCGACCGGCTCGGCTTCACGCGCCTGCGCTCGGCCGCGACCGGCGGCGCCGCGCTCGGCCCTGATACGTTCAAGTTCTTCCGCGCCATGGGCGTACCGTTGCGCACGCTCTACGGCCAGACCGAGACGCTGGGTGCCTATACCCTGCACCCAGAAGACGCCGTCGATCCCGACACCACCGGCGTTGCGATGGACGAGACGATCGAGCTGCGCATCGACAATCCGGACATTCACGGCGTCGGCGAGATCATGATCCGCCATCCCAACATGTTCCTCGGCTATTTCAGGAATCCCGAAGCGGCCGCGGCCGACCTCAAGGACGGCTGGCTGCAATCCGGCGATGCCGGCTATTTCAACGACAAGCGCCATCTCGTCGTCATCGACCGCATCAAGGATCTGGCGCAGACCTCGCGCGGCGAACGCTTCTCGCCGCAATATCTCGAGAACAAGCTGAAATTTTCGCCCTATATCGCCGAAGCCGTGGTGCTCGGCGACGGACGCGATCGGCTCGCGGCCATGCTGTGCATCCGCTTCTCGATCGTCTCGAAATGGGCGGAGAAGAACCGGATCACGTTCACGACCTATACCGACCTCTCCGCGCGAGAAGAGATCTATGCGCTGTTGCGAGAGGAGGTCGAGGCCGTCAACGCCACGCTGCCGCCGGCGCAACGCATCTCCCGCTTCCTGCTGCTCTACAAGGAACTCGACGCCGACGACGGCGAATTGACGCGCACGCGAAAGGTTCGCCGCAGCGTCATCAACGAAAAATACGCTGACATCATTGAATCCATTTATGCCGGCCGAAGCGAGATACCAGTCGATACCGTGATCCGCTTCCAGGACGGCAGCACGCAACGCATCCGCACCACGCTTCGCGTGATCGATCTGGCGCCCTCCGTACCATTCGCGGAGGCCGCGGAATGAGGCGTATCGCGATGCCGATGGCTGCGCCCTCTCCCCTTGTGGGAGAGGGTTGCTCCGCCACTCGACCTGCATTCGGTCGGGTGAGGGGTTCCCTCGACACGCTTGCAATATTGAAACAACCCCTCACCCGGCTTCGCTTTGCGAAGCCACCCTCTCCCGCAAGGAGAGAGGGAAAGAAAACCCCCCCTCACCCGCCGCGCTCGGCGCGTCGGCCTCTCCCCGCACGCGGGGAGAGGCAACGGTACCATGGAAATATATGAACCTCGCGTTCCTGATCCAGCTTCTGGTCAACGGCCTTGTGGTCGGCACGCTCTATGGCGTGGTCGCGATGTCCTTCGTGCTGATCTACAAGGCGACGCAAGTCGTCAACTTCGCCCAAGGCGAACTGCTCCTGATCGGCGCCTGGGTGTGCTGGGCATTGCTCACGAAATATGGCGTGCCGTTCTGGATCGGCATGCCGCTCACACTGGTCTTCATGTTTGTCTTCGGCATCGCGATCCAGGTCGTGATCCTGCGTCCGATGATCGGCGAGCCGATCATCTCGGTGATCATGGTGACGATCGGGCTGTCGACGGTGTTCGACGCCTCGCTGAAATGGATCTTCGGCGTCAATCCGCAGCCGTTTCCGCGCGTGTTCGCAAGCAACTCGGTGAGCCTCTTCGGTCTGCAAATCCAGACCGTCTATGTGATGAGCTTGGCCGTTTCGATCGCCATGATGATCGGCATGGCGTGGTTCTTCCGCGCGTCAAAGTATGGCCTTGCGATGCGCGCCACCGCCTTCGACCAGCAGGTGGCGCAATCGCTCGGCATTTCCGTCAAGAACGTGTTTGCGATGGCCTGGGCGATCTCGGCCACGGTGTCGGCGGTCGCGGGCGTCGTCGTCGCAGTCGTCAATGGCGTTTCGTCAGGCCTCTCGGCATACGGCATCAAGGTCTTTCCCGCCGCAATCCTAGGCGGGCTCGATTCGATCGGCGGCGCAGTGCTCGGCGGCGTCATCATCGGGCTCCTGGAAAACGTCGCGCAATATATCGACAGCGAATATCTGCACTGGGGCAATCTCTACGAGATCGCGCCGTTCTACGTGTTGATCATCATCCTGATGATCAAGCCGTATGGCCTGTTCGGCACCAAAGACATCGAGCGGGTGTAATCTAATATGGCAAGTCCATCCCTCATTCCCTCCGGCGACTTCCGCACCTCTTACGCGGCGGACACCACGATCTTTCCGACCGCGATGAGCCGCAATTTTGCGATTTTCGGCGCCGTCCTGGCCTGCTTCGTGCCGTATCTGCTGTCCAATTACTGGCTCAGCATCTCGATCCAGATCGGCATCTTTGCCATCGCAGCGCTTGGCCTCAATATCCTCGTCGGCTTTACCGGACAGATTTCGATCGGCCATGCCGCATTCTTTCTGTTTGGCGCCTTCACCTCGGCCTATATCTCGAACAACCTGCCCATTCCCGTGTTCTTCGCCATTCCGCTCGCCGGCGCGGTCACCGCATTGGTCGGTCTGATCTTCGGCGTGCCGGCCGCGCGGCTGAAGGGGCTTTACCTCGTCATCGCCACGCTTGCCGCGCAATATATCCTGCTCGATTTCTTCTCGCGCGCCGAATGGTTCTCCGGCGGCTCGGTGCCGGCCAGCGCCAACCCGTTCTCGATCTTCGGCTATGCGTTTCGCGGCGACCGGCAGTATTTCTACGTCGTACTCGCCTATCTCGTGGTCTGCCTTCTTCTGGTGACCAACCTGATGCGTACGCGCGATGGCCGCGCGCTGGTCGCGATCCGCGATCATTATCTCTCCGCCGAGATCATGGGCATCAACCTGACGAAATACCGGACGCTGTCATTCGGGCTTGCGGCATTCTTCGCCGGCATCGCCGGCGCGCTCTATGCGCATTACCAGCTCGTGATCTCGCCGGAAGGGTTCGGCATCGAACGCTCGATACTTTTTCTGGCGATGATCATCATCGGCGGTACCGGCTCGATCATGGGCACGCTGATGGGCACGGCCTTCGTGGTGCTGCTGCCGGAATCGATGGAATGGATCAGCACGACCCTCAAGGGCTCTGCGATCGATCGCGCGCTTTCGCTCAACAACAACATCACGTTTTTACGCGAAATCACCGTCGGGCTGATCATCATCGGCTTTCTGATGTTCGAGCCCGACGGGCTCGCCCATCGCTGGCGGCAGATCAGGACATACTGGAAACTTTACCCGTTTTCGCATTGAGGTTCGGACGCGCGCGACTAAGATAGCACTTAAAATATAAAACCGGAGGAGACACCATGACCCTGAAATCATTGCTCGGCACTGTTTCGTTGGCGGTAATGCTTGGCGGCGCGGCATCGAACGCGCAGGCCCAGATCGCCATCGGCCATCTCGAAGACCTCTCGGGCGGCACGTCCGACGTCGGCACGCCCTACGGCCAGGGCGTTGCGGATACCTTCGCCTGGGTCAACAAGAACGGCGGCGTCGGCGGCAAGCAGCTCTCCGTCGACAGCAACGATTACGGCTATCAGGTGCCGCGCGCGATCGCGCTCTACAAGAAATGGTCGGCGCCCGACAGCAAGGTTGCGGCGATCATGGGCTGGGGCACCGCGGACACCGAGGCGCTGACCGGCTTCCTCGCCCAGGACAAGATCCCGGATATGTCGGGCTCCTATGCGGCGGCGCTGAGCGACCCCGAAGGCACCAGCGGCAAGGCCAAGGCCGCGCCTTATAATTTCTTCTACGGCCCGACCTATTCGGATGCGTTGCGTGCCGAACTGACCTGGGCGGCCGAAGACTGGAAGGCCAAGGGCAAGCCGGGCAAGCCGAAATTCGTCCATATGGGTGCGAACCATCCCTATCCCAACGCCCCGAAGGCGGCCGGTGAAGCGCTCGCGGCCGAACTCGGTTTCGAGGTGTTGCCGCCCTTGGTGTTTGCGCTGTCGCCGGGCGATTACAGCGCGCAATGCCTGAGCCTGAAGAGCGCCGGCGCCAACTACGCTTATCTTGGCAACACGGCGGCCTCCAACATCTCGGTCATGAAGGCTTGCAAGACCGCAGGCGTCGACGTCCAGTTTCTCTCCAACGTCTGGGGCATGGACGAGAACGGCGCCAAGACCGCGGGCGACGCCGCCAATGGCGTGATCTTCCCGTTGCGGACGGCGGTCGCCTGGGGCGGCAACGCGCCGGGCATGAAGACCGTGATGGAAATTTCCAAGATGTCCGATCCGACCGGGAAGGTCTATCGCCCGGTGCATTACATCGCCGGCGTCTGCTCGGCGCTGTACATGAAGGAGGCACTGGACTGGGCCGCGAAGAACGGCGGCGCGACCGGCGAGAACGTCGCCAAGGGCTTTTATCAGAAAGCCAACTGGGTGCCGGCCGGCATGGACGGCGTCTGCAATCCTTCGACCTGGACCGCAAAGGACCATCGCGCCACGCTCAAGGTCGATCTCTATCGCTCGAAAATTTCAGGCCCGACCGACGGCGATATCAACGACCTGATGGCCAAGGGCACGATCAAGCTCGAGAAGGTCAAGACCGTCGATCTGCCACGCAAGGCGGAATGGTTCGGGTGGTGAGATAGCTATCCGATACACGCAACTCGTCATGCGCGGGCTTGACCCGCGCATCCATCTGTAAAGTGTCTTTCGATCGATGGATTGCCGGGCATGGGCGAGCAGAAGCGACGCTGTTCTTCGAACGGCTATGCCCGGCAATGACATCTGGAGATACGATGGTCACATGACCCAAACTCTCGATATCCCGCGCTCCGCCACCACCACTTCCGTCCCCCTCCTCGCGGTGCGCAACATCGAGGTGGTCTATGACGACGTCATCCTGGTGCTGCGCGGCTTAAGCCTCGACGTGGCCAAGGGGTCGATCGTGGCGCTACTCGGCGCCAACGGAGCCGGCAAGTCGACCACACTCAAAGCCATTTCCGGCCTGCTCAAGACCGAAGACGGTGAAGTGACGCGCGGCGAAATCCTGTTCGGCGGCGAGCGCATCGACGGCATCGATCCCGACAAGATCGTCCGTCGCGGCATCTTTCAGGTGATGGAAGGCCGTCGCATCATTGCCGATATGACGTCGATCGAAAACCTGAAGCTTGGCGCCTTCACGCGTAACGACAACGAAATCGCCGACGATATCGACATGGTGTTCAGGTATTTCCCGCGCCTGAAGGAGCGCACGGGATTGGCCGGCTATCTCTCCGGCGGCGAACAGCAGATGCTGGCGATCGGGCGCGCGCTGATGGCGCGGCCCAAAATGATCCTGATGGACGAGCCCTCGATGGGCCTGTCGCCGCTGCTGGTCAAGGAAGTGTTCGCCATCATCCAGGAGATCAATCGCGACCTTGGCGTCACCATCTTGCTGGTGGAGCAGAACGCGCGCGCCGCGCTTTCGGTGGCTGGTCATGGTTATATCATGGAGCAAGGCAAGGTCGTGCTCGACGGCACCGCGGATGAATTGCGTGACAACGAGGACGTCAAGGAATTTTATCTCGGCGGCGCCGGCGATCAGCGCAAGAGCTTTAAAAACCTGAAAAGCTTCAAGCGGCGGAAGCGATGGTTGTGAGCGCGCTATTTCCCCACCGTCATGCCCGGCCTCGTGCCGGGCATCCACAACTTTCCTCCCACGAGAGGCAAGACGTGGATGGCCGGGGCAAGCCCTGCCATGACGAGAGGCAACACTGGGAAAAATCATGATCGACCACTACGACGCCCTTGAAACCCGCGATCCCTCGATGCGCGAGGCCGAGCTGTTCTCCCGCCTCCCCGCCATCCTGCGCAAGGCGATGGAAGCGCCCGGTTATGCCGAGCGTTTGCGCGGCATCGACCCGACGGCGATCGCCAGCCGCAGCGCGCTCGCAACTCTGCCGGTGTTGCGCAAATCCGACCTGCCCGCGCTTCACGGAGCCACGCCCCCCTTCGGTGGCTTCGTCGGCAAGCCGCCGGGGGCCTTTGCGCGGCTCTATACGTCACCGGGACCGATCTTCGAGCCGGAAGCCACACATGCCGATCCCTGGCGGGGGGCACGGGCGCTGTTTGCGGCGGGCTTTCGCGACGGCGATGTGGTGCTGAACACGTTCAGCTATCACCTTACGCCCGGCGGCTTCATCTTCGACACCGCTGCCCGCGCACTTGGCTGCGCCGTCATCCCCGCGGGCCCCGGCAATACCGAGGCGCAATTCGAACTGATCGAGGCTTATCGCCCGGTCGGCTATTGCGGCACGCCCGATTTTCTCAAGATATTGCTGGATAGCGCGGCCGCCGCCGATCGCGACGTCTCTTCGATCCAGCGCGCGGTGGTTTCGGGTGCCGCGTTTCCACCTTCGTTGCAGAAGGAGATCAAGTCGCACGGCATCGACGCCTATCAGGCTTTCGGCACCGCCGATCTCGGCCTGATTGCGTTTGAGACGGCCGCGCGCCAGGGCCTCGTGGTGAACGAGGACATCATCCTTGAAATCGTGCGGCCGGGCACCGGCGATCCGGTTGCCGCCGGCGATGTCGGCGAGATCGTCGTCACCACGCTCGATCCCGATCACCCCTGGATCAGGCTTGCGATCGGCGACCTCACCGCGGCGCTGCCCGGCACGAGCCCATGCGGCCGTACCAATGAGCGTATCAAAGGCTGGATGGGCCGCGCCGACCAGGCCACCAAAATCAAGGGCATGTTTGTCCGGCCCGAGCAAATCGCCGAGATCGGCAAACGTCACCCCGAACTCGGGCGGCTGCGCCTGGTCGTTCAGCGCGACAACGAGCAGGATACGATGGTGCTGAAATGCGAATCCGCCTCGCGTGACGAGGCAATTCGTGACGCGATCGCCACCACGTTACGGGCAGTGACGCAACTTGGCGGCAGCGTAGAACTGACCGCGCCGGGAAGCCTGCCGAATGACGGCAAGGTGATCGCGGACGAAAGATAATCGCACGCTCTTTGGCGCTTCAATTATCTGACTTTTCCGATCGTGGACCTCCTCTACAATATTGGGTTCGTTTTGGCAAAAAGGGAATTAGTCGATTATTCCTCGGCTCTTAATTTCTTCGCCGCCTTGCGGCGCTTGGTACGCGCATAGCGCTCATATCTATCCAGCGAAGCCAGCTGTTTCAGTTCTTTAAAGTCGCCGTCGGTTTCGACGTTTAGGCCGATCCTGGACCATTGTGCTGCGCGCACTGCTTGGATCTGCAGCAGTTCCGACTGGGCGCTAGAGCATGATGTTCTTATACGGAAACATAGCCTGAGTTTCTGAAATAGTTGGCGCACTCCTCCTTTGAGAAGAGATCGAGGAGTTGGCCGACCTTTCGCCAAGTTGCCTCGACGTCGCGAGGCTCTGCGGCTCGCATCAGGTGTTTGAGTTTGGCGAAGACCTGTTCGATCGGATTGAGGTCGGGGCTGTAGGGCGGCAGGAAGATCAGATGCGCGCCCTTGGCGCGGATTGCGTTGCGGGCAGGCTTGCCCTTGTGACTGCCGAGATTGTCGAGGATGACGACATCGCCCTTTGCCAGAGTCGGCGCCAGCACCTTCTCAACATAGAGGGTGAAGAGTTCGCCGTTGATGGGGCCGTCGATGACCCACGGCGCGCTGATCCGGTCGCAGCGCAACGCCGCGATGAAGGTCATGGTCTTCCAATGGCCGAAGGGTGCCGATGCTTCGAGACGCTGCCCACTCGGTCCCCAGCCGCGCAGCGGCGCCATGTTGGTTTTGATCCACGTCTCATCGATAAAGACCAGGCGCGAAGCGTCGATCTTGCCTTGATGGGCCTTCCAGCGCATCCGTTTACGAGCGATATCGGGGCGATCCTGCTCGGCTGGCCGAATGGTTTTTTTTGAAGCTCAGCCCTTCGGTGTGAACAAAGGTCCATACCGCTCGCACGTCCGTCTTGATCCCGCGCGCCGCCAGTTCCCTCGTCAGCTTGCGCAAGGTGAATGGCCCCGAGCGAATGCGCTTGCGCAGCCAGTCCGCATTGGCGCCGGACAGGACGGGCTTCTTGTGGCCACCGATCTTGCCGGGCGCAAGGCCTCCAGTCTCCCGCCTCAGATTCTTCCACTTCGTCACACAGGAGGGACTAATCTGAAGCGCTGCTGCAATCGAACGAACGGTCTCGCCGGCATCGGCCCGTGCCAGAGCGCGTTCGCGAATGTCTTCCGAATAGGGTCGCGTCATCCATGCTGGCCCCGTTCCCCAGCATGGAGCTTGAATCAGAAATTCCTCCTCTTGGGAATCTTGAGGGTTCTGTGAGGTCGCGCTCACGCGAGGGTGCGGCAGGCACTTATGAGGCGACCTCATTGAAGCCGGATTGAACGAAGCCGCGGGCTGTTTTGACGCTATGGGGAAAGTTGCGACGGCGTGCTGGCGAGACTGCTCTGACGACGGCCGCGCAACTGATGCGAAGCGCTGTTTTGGCGAGGAAGATCTCGCCGATGGGGTACTGAACGCGAGAAACCGGTCAGGTTTAGTTGTTGGTCGGCTTTGGAGTCGGTATTGCGGCAGTCGATCGGCATAGCTGGCCGAGTGGCGACGGGATGCGCAGCAAGCTCGGTGACGGTGAAGTCGAAAAACGGCAGCGATGAGATCATGACGTGTCACAGTAGAATGGTTGATAGGTGGGTGAACGCGGCACGGCTGCGATCCGGCGCATCGTGCCGCCGCAGTCGGGGCAGATGAGGAAGTCACTGGTGTTGTTCTGTCGATCGCCTTTGGCCTGACCATCCGCGAACTCGGAATTGGCCAAGGCGTGATGGGCATCGAGCAACCGGCGGCAGAAAGCGAGATTGTCTCCGCGTTGGCCGTTGGCGAGGAAGCCGTAGTAGCGAATCCGGTGGAAGCCATCCGGCAGGGCATGCAGCAGGAAACGGCGGATGAACTCGTTGGCATCGAGCATCATCAGCTTGGCCTTGCCGTCCTGGCGATAGTCTTTCCAGGTGAAGCGAACCTTGCCGTCGGAGAGCGAGATCAGCCGGCTGTTGGCGATGGCGACGCGATGGGTGTAGCGGCCGAGATAGGCCAGCACCTGTTCGGGGCCACCGAACGGCGGCTTGGCATAGACGACCCATTCGATGCGCCTGAGTTGGTCGAGCGCGGTGGCGAAGGCCGCGGGCTCGGCCAGACCAGCGAGGTTGCCGAAGAAGCGCAGCTTGCCAGCCTCGAATGAATGCTGCAGGTTCTGCAGGAACAGGCGACGAAACAGGCGCGAAAGTACGCGTACCGGCAGGAAAAACCCGGGGCGGCAAGCGATCCAGCGCGTGCCGGCGAGCGTGGGGCCGCCGCCTGGCACCACGCAATGAATGTGCGGATGGTGCTGCAGCGTCTGCCCCCAGGTATGGAGCACCGCGGTGACGCCGATTTGCGCACCCAGATGCTTGGGA
Organism: uncultured Alphaproteobacteria bacterium; assembly: GCA_963770515.1. Taxonomy (GTDB): domain Bacteria; phylum Pseudomonadota; class Alphaproteobacteria; order Rhizobiales; family Xanthobacteraceae; genus Bradyrhizobium. The sequence goes on along the minus strand of CAVYPW010000006.1, from coordinate 945,189 downwards.
TCGGCGGCGATGGTGGTGAGTGTCTCGGCGGCTGCGCGGAACAGAATCGCATAGACGGTGACCTTGTTCTGGAAGGCGATCTCACCCGCCAGCGTCGGCAGCGTGAAGACGACGTGAAAGTACGGCACCGGCAAAACTTCGGCCTGTCGGTGCGCGAGCCATTTGGCGCGTGCCAGCCCCTGGCATTTGGGACAATGGCGGTTGCGGCAGGAGTTGTAGGCGATGCGCATGGTGCCGCAATCATCGCACTGCTCGACATGGCCGCCGAGTGCTGCCGTCCGGCATGCCGTAATGGCGCCCATGACGCGCCGCTCGACGCGGCCGAGATGCCCGGCGCGGGCCTGCCGAAACGCTTCGCCATGGCGGCGGAAGACGTCCGCCACCTCCAGAACCGCAGCCATGGAGTCCGCTCAGCCGGGTGGCACGACCTCCAGACGAAGCCGGTCAAGCGGGCTTGGCGTGTTGCTGATGGTCTTGGTGGCGACCTGGGTGTAGCGCGCGGTGCTGGCCAGGCTGGCGTGGCCGAGCAGCACCTGGATGATGCGCACGTCGGCCCCGTTCTCCAGCAGATGCGTCGCGAAGCTGTGTCGTAGCGTGTGGACCGTCACCTGTTTGCTCAGGCCGGCCGCGAGGCGGCCCGAACGGCAGGCAGCATGCAATACGGTGGGATCGAGCGGTCGCTCCTCGTCACGGCCAGGAAACATCCAGCGCTGCGGCCGCGTCAACCGCCAATAGCTGCGGAGAATCCGCAACAGTTGCGGAGAGAGCATGACGTAACGGTCCTTGCCGCCCTTGCCTTGCTCGACTTGAATCACCATCCGCTGGCTGTCGATGTCGGAAATCTTCAATAGAACCACCTCCGACACGCGCAGTCCGGCGGCATAGACCGTCGTCAGCGCGGTGCGGCTCTTGAGGCTTGGAATTGCCTCCAGGAAGCGCACGACCTCGTCGGCGCTCAACACCACCGGCAGCTTGCTCGGCTGGCGTGCATAGATGATGCGCTCCGGAATAGCGTCATGGCCGAGCGTCACGCCGTAGAAAAACCGCAGCGCACAGACGATCTGATTGAGCGCCGGCCAGGATATCCCGATCGCCACTAAGTGGACCTGAAAGGCGCGGATATCCTCCAGTTCGAGACAATCGGGGGACCGACCGAAATACCGGCTCAACTTCGATACCGCCGCAAGGTAGGATCGTTGCGTCGCCGGCGACAGATTGCGGACCGTCATGTCCTCAATCATGCGACGGCGAAGAGGGCTGATCTCAGCCATTGGAAAACTCCTGTCTGAAGGGTGGGGCTTCGAAAACCCGCAATCCTCTCAGACAGGAGCCCGCTATGGCGATCTCTCCTCAATTGCCGCGCCAGCGGCTTCGTTCAATCCCGATTCCGGTAAAAAACATCATGCTCTAGCAAAGTCGACCGCTGCTATAAGCTGCTTCTCGGTTATCTCTTCAATACCAAGCGCGGCAACAATTGCGTTACTCGTAGCCGCTGCTGAAGATCGTGTCGTTAGTCCGGACAAACCATGTTTGATGGAATTGCGGCTGGATCTTTCTTTTCCAGCCGCAGACTTGGGGCCGGTGCTCTTCTTTGCATTGGCTCGGTTGGCAGCAATCTGCTTCTCGGTCGCCATCTAATCTTCACTCGCCGGATGGCCGCCCTGCTTGTCGTTGAGTTGCTTCCTTTCGCAATTGCCGACGTCCATTTTCACGTGAGGCGATCATGCGTTCGAACATGAGAAGCGGCTCTTTGTTGAATTCTGCCGCCTTTGCTTGGAGATGTACAATCGTGATGCCATGCTGGGCGAGCAGCGCCATGACTTCCGCCCGATCTTTTGGCCGCTTGCTGAAATATTGAAGAGCGAAATCCGATGGCAGCATGCTCCGTAGTTTCAGATCCCCATTTGCGGATGGCTTTATCGCGGCGCTCTTTTGTTCGTCTTACCAACCTCCCAACCTATCCTCTGGACCGACTTAGTCGGTATGAGGCGACGCTTTGGCGTCAAGCTTGTCAAATATTGTTCACGCTCCGATGTCTCGAACAACGGAGGCGGTAAGACGCCTCGAGCCGCCGATGAGTCCCGGAAAGCGGGCCAGTCGCGGCTGTCCTTTTGGACCGGGGCGCCGGCCGCCTTCCCTAAGTCGGGACCTAATCCGTGTGACAAACGTTAGTTGGCGATGAAAGTTGATAAGCTTAGAAAAGAGGTGGAAAACTGGCGACGGGAAGCCGAGAGGACCAACGATCCAGCCGACAAAGAGTTTTGGTCTCGGATGGCTGAAGGGTGGATCGAAATGTCAGAGAAAGTCGAAGTTCAAAAGCGCCGATGACGGGGAGCGGTTTAAACAGTGCGACGATAGCGACATTGGCCGGGCCGGGATTGAACTAGATCGGGCGGCGGTGCTAATGCTGATCTCCGCCAAACCAGAATCCGCCACACCAAAGAGGATTTCGCTTGAGCAATGCAATCAGTCGCGCGCCTCGACATTTAGCCCGAATTACGAAGAGATTTGGAATAGCGATTTATAACCGGCTATGGTCCACAATTGATCGAATTGATGCCGGTCGTGAACGCGGAGCACCAAAGGAACGGTTACAGCATAAACCACCGGAGAACGCACATCCAAAAGACCACGTCTTTTCTTCGCGATATATAGCCCTGTGGGATGCCGCGAAGTTCTCCGATGTCCTGCAACGCGGATACCGCGACGAGCACATTCTGAAAGCGATGGCTCAGAAGGTATCGCCGTATACGATGGTAGGTTATGAGGGCGTCGCCACTCTCATTGATCAGGCACGCTACTGCGAGGAAGAAAATATCCCCGGTGCGTTTGTTGAGATCGGTACCCATAAAGGCGGCTGTCTCGGCGCAATGGCCCATGCCAATCTTGTGTTCGGTAGGGCCGAGAAATTCACGGCTTCGATAGTTTTGAAGGCATTCCTAAGCCGCGCGCTGACAAGGACGATATGGGGTGGGCAGTCAACGAGATGCGATTAAGCTTGCAGGACTGCGACGGAACACTTCAGCCGGCCAACACGCTCATAGCCGCCCAATCAGACGTCGAAGCGCTTTTCGATAGCATCAACTATCCGCGCGACAATCTGCATCTGCATGTGGGTTGGTTTCAAGACACCATTGCCCCGGCGGCGGCTAAAATTGGTCCGATTGCGATCCTCAGATTAGATGGGGACCTCTACGAGAGCTACACCATACCACTAGAAAACCTGTGGGATCTCGTAGTTCCTGGAGGCTTTGTTGTGATCGATGATTGGATCCTCAAGGGGTGTCGAGATGCCGTCATGGAGTTTTTCAATAAGCGTGGCATTCGGCCGTACCTTAGCGCGGCCGATCATAGCGTCAGGTATCTACAGAAGAGCCGGACGGCCCGTTAGGGTTTGATTGCCGCAGGTAGGCTACCTCTTACGCCCGCTCTGGCGGACTGCCGTTTTTGGTCGTTGTGCTGGGTTTGGCCCGCGCCGGAACGTGGGTATCCGTTATCGGCTAACGCCGGTTGGCTTTGATAATTCGCCGCTCTAGCTAGGTGCTGCAAAGCCGGGTGACAATGTGAGGACAGCAAGTTTTGAAGTGACTCAAGACCGTTGAATGGGTTGTTGCTCTTTTGCGGGTCGCGGATCGCTGGAATTGGTCGATCGCGTGATCCGCCTAAAGCGGCAAATCCTCATCATTGACGATAAAGATCAGCTTGCCGGGAGGAGCAGCAATACCGAGAACTTTCGTTCGCATCTGGGAGACCAACCGCGCTGCGTGTGCGTCCCCATTGATTGGCAAATTTTGTACCATGCGCGCAAGTTCCTCCCAGTCGGTCATACGAGTTTTTCGTACGGCCGGTATGGGCGCGTCCGGCGCCAGCTCCGACAAAAACATTGAGGTTTCAAGAGCCCTAAAAACAAAACCCGAAATGGTGAAAATCGCTAAAGGTTAGCCTTTAACGGCGATACTCCGTATCGCTCTAAGTGAACAATGATGATACTTGAACCTGGCTCCAGTTCGCCAACGAGTTGCCATGCCGATCTCAGCTTACCTCAAGGGACTTCGCGACAAGATCGGCCGCGATCTCGTCATGCTAACCGCTGTCTCAATTTCAGTTTTCGACGAGAAAAACCGCCTACTTCTAGGCAAAAATACCGAAACGGGACTTTGGATGCTGCCGGGCGGTGGAATCGATCCCAACGAGCATCCCGCCGATGCTGCGGTGCGCGAATGCCAGGAGGAGACCGGACTCCTCGTTGAACCAAATGCGATCATTGGCGCCTTTGGAGGACCAGAATTTCTCGTCAAATATCCAAACGGAGACCTCGCTTACTACATCACCATTGCATTCCGGGCTGCCATTGTTGGCGGAGCTCTTGTGCCGAACGATGGCGAGATGTCGGCTCTACAATATTTTAGTCTCAAAGAATGCGAAATGATCAATCTGGAACCGGCAAGCCTTGTTATCGCGCGTCAGGCCTTTGCTCTTTCCAGCAGCACTTACTTTCACCCGGCAACCTGGCGACCCGGAGCAGTTTGAATTGGAACTGACGGCTGTCCTGCTCATGCTCGCAGCCGGTGTATTTCATGCCTCCTGGCACGCGATTGCAAAGGTCAGAAGTAGCCTCGCGATTCTTGCTGGAATGGGGGCGGTTAGTTCAGTCGTTGCAATACCGTTTTTGCTTATCGTACCGACGCCTGTTCCATCCGTTTGGCCCATTATAACTATCTCCGTATGCCTTCACGGGGCCTACAAATTAAGCTTATCGCAAGCCTATTCATCCGCGGACTTCAGTAACGCATATCCAATGGCACGAGGATTCGTGCCGCTCTTTGCTACGATTTTATCGTACGTTTGGCTGGGCCAAGCTCCGAGCGCTGGACAATCAGCCGCGATTATTTCCATCAGTTGCGGTGTCCTTGGTCTCGCGACGCAACTGTCATCGTTGCGTACCAAATCCGTTTTGGCCGCCGCGGCGGCAGGCGTAACGGTTGCCGCCTATTCGATCATCGACGCTTGGGGCATTCGAGCGTCAGGTAACTGGGAATCATTCACCATCTGGCTTGTTATTTCCGACAGCGCAGCGTTTCTCGCGGTAGCCCGTATAATTCAGGGACCAACGTTGTGGAAGGAATGTGCTCAATCTGCCAAACCAATTGCGATCGCATCGTTGCTGGGGCTAACGGCTTTCACGGTGTTCCTTTGGGCGCTGAGCTCAAATTCTCCCGCCAGCGTTATCGCTTTCCGAGAATGCAGCGTACTGTTCGGCACGATTATTGGCTTGGCCGCGCTGAAAGAGGTTATCTCTCTCCGCAAACTTTTGTGCGTGAGCTTGATAGCCGCTGGTCTGATCGCGATCGCTTTACAAAAATAAAGAGCAAATAACGGTAACTATTACACCTTGCGGATTTGAGTGGCCGACAGACCAACGGAAAGACGGTAGCCAAACTATATCTTCATATAGGCGCGATACCATTTGGCAAATCTCGCGATCCCGTCTTCGATCGTCGTCGAGGGCTTGAATCCGATATCGTGTTCGAGGTCTTCGATGTCGGCATAAGTGGCCGGCACGTCGCCAGGCTGCATCGGCAGCATCTCCTTGATCGCGCTGCGGCCGAATTCCTTCTCCAGCAGCGCGACGACATGCATCAATTCTTCAGGACGGTTGTTGCCGATATTGTAGATTTTCCAGGGCGCCGAACTCGAAGCGGGATCGGGATCTGCGCCCGACCACGAGCGGTTTCCTCGTGGCGGACGTCCGATCAGCCGCACGATCGCTTCGACGATGTCGTCGACATAGGTAAAGTCCCGCCGCATATTGCCGTGATTGAACAGCCGGATCGGCTTTCCCTCGAGGATCGCCTTGGCAAAGATAAACATCGCCATGTCCGGACGCCCCCAGGGGCCATACACGGTGAAAAACCGAAGACCGGTGGCTGGAATACGATACAGATGGCTATAGGCATGCGCCATCAACTCGTTGGCTTTTTTTGACGCCGCGTAGAGGCTGATAGGATGATCGACATTATCCCGCACCGAAAACGGCAGCTTGGTATTGGCGCCATAGACCGACGATGACGAAGCAAAGAGGAGATGCCCGCAACCGTGATGACGGCATCCCTCGAGCACATTCAGGAAGCCTTCGATATTCGCATCCGTATAGGCATGCGGATTTTCGAGCGAGTAGCGCACACCGGCCTGGGCCGCGAGGTGAACGACAGCAGGAAAGCGATGCTGGGCGAACAGCGCTCTTGTCGCCTCGCGATCGGCAAGGTCGGACTTCACGAAGGTGAAGCTGGACTGGCTCTTCAGGATATTGAGCCGCGTTTCCTTCAATGCCGGATCGTAATAATCGTTGACGCTATCGAGGCCGACGACTGTGCAGCCGGACGACAACAGACGTTGCGCGAGGTGAAAGCCGATGAAGCCGGCGGCGCCGGTAACCAGGACAGTTTCGTCTTTCATGGCTTTAACCGGTCTCTGCTCACAGCCGCCATAACTCGATGCCGTCAGGCTTCGAACTTCGATCGAGCTTCATTTTCACGTCGAAAACAAGACCCGAGCCGCCGATCAACAGCTTCTGGATCAAAGGCCAGCCGCCCTCGATATAGTGGCCGTGTGCCACGGCCAGAATAACCGCATCCGCAGGACGCAATCCACCGAGTTCGGTGATGGTCAGGCCATATTCATGCTTGGCATCCTCAGGGCTCGCCAAGGGATCGTGCACCTGCACCTGAAGGCCGAAGGATTCGAGTTCACGGACGATATCCACGACGCGGGAGTTGCGGGTGTCCGGAACGTCCTCCTTGAAAGTCAGGCCAAGGATAGTAACGATGCCTCCCGCCCCTTTCCGCCGCAGCAATCCCCTGACGCACTCTCTCGCCACGCGCTGACCCATGCCATCGTTGATGCGCCGGCCGGCGAGAATGACTTCCGGATGATAACCCGCCTTCTCGGCGCGGTAAGTGAGGTAATATGGATCGACCCCGATGCAGTGCCCGCCAACAAGACCGGGCTGAAACGGCAGAAAATTCCATTTCGTCCGTGCAGCAGCGAGTACATCGCCGGTGTCAATCTCGAGCGCCTGAAAGATCAGCGATAGTTCGTTCATGAAGGCGATGTTGAGATCGCGCTGGGTGTTTTCGATCACCTTGGCCGCTTCAGCGACCCTGATCGAAGGCGCCCGATGAATGCCGGCTTTCACCACGGACCCGTAGACATCGGCAATAATCCCCAGCGTCTCCGGGTTTTGCGCCGAAACTACTTTCACGATCGATTCGAGGCGGTGCTGCTTGTCGCCGGGATTGATGCGCTCTGGAGAATAACCGACGTTGAAATCCGCGCCAACCTTGAGCGCCGAACATTGCTGCAGGATGGGCGCGCATTCCTCTTCGATCGCACCGGGATAAACCGTCGACTCATAGACGACGATATCGCCTTTCTTCAGCGCGGCACCCACCAGGCGCGACGCGTCGAACATCGCCCGAAGATCAGGCTGCCGCGCTTCATCGATCGGGGTCGGCACCGTCACGATGAAGAAATCGGAGGCGCGAAGAGCGTCCGCATCGCGGGTAAACCTGAGTGAAGGATGCTTGAGGTCCGCCGCCTCCACCTCGCGCGTGCGATCGCGTCCGCCCTCGAGCTCCCGAACGCGCGAGGCATCGATGTCGAAGCCCGTAACCGTAAACCCTTCGCGCGCAAAGGCGACCGCGACGGGTAAGCCCACATAGCCCAAACCGATCACTGCAATCTTACGGTGGTGGATCATGAAGGGAAAATTCCAAGCTTCAGGGACAGACGAAGCGCCCCGCGAGCGTTTGTTTAACTGTTGCGGGACAGATCGCAAGGCTAAGTAGCTTACGCCAGTCGTCGCACCGCACTTGCATTTAAAATATGCAATAAAGTCAATTATTTACTTCGAGCCTCCACCAAGAGGTGCCGCCGATATTTTTCAAGTCAAACCGCAAACCAAACGTTCGGCCTTCGATTGAGTCTCATCCGACGTAACCTTTTGTCGCGAGGTCCGCGAACGGTGTTTGGATCACCGTCGAAGCAGCGCACGTTCAAGTCCTCACAGGGAGCTAATTCAGCAGTAGGCCACGGCCGCAGTGAGATCGGTGGACAGCAATGCAGAAACCAGAAGAACCAATGCGAGCGCAAATCTGAATTACTAACTCTTAATTTGAAAGCTGGTCGTGACGCTGCACTATCCCATCTGACTCTCGTGCGCGCAGCGCGTCGAATTCCGTAGGTGGATCGGGATGCTAGACAAATGAAGCTCGCGACATTGGCTATGCGGGGCAAAATTCTTATTATGGGCCTTCCGGGTGGTGGCAAGACAAGCCTTGCAAAGACCTTGGAGTCCATCTCCACCACTAAGCTACGACAACTATTGGGAAGTGCTTGATAGCAGCGAATTCAGCATGCTTTCGTTTTGGGAGAGCGCATTTCCTTGAGGAAAGCATTACACCGACGCGCGGCAAACTTGACATTCGCGCAGGAGTGGCCAGTTGGGGGCCCCGCAGGATAACTGCTAGTCTCGTCCGGCATAATCTGGCTGAGGACAATTCCGGTCAGCACAAGTGTAGACCCGTGTCACACTGAGAACAGCGCCGCAACCTGAGCATACGGGCATACGCGACCTCAGTGGGGTACGCGCGATCTTATCGAGTCGGGCTTTAGCGCGAGCCTCCGCGATCCGCTCCGCCAACTGCTCAACTAAACTACTCATGGCAGCTACTCTCGAGCGGTCGTCCTTCCGGGAAACTCATAATATAAGAGTCGCAGCGCAACAAGCCAAAAGTCAGCTCAACGGGCAGTGCGCTTTTTTTAGAACTGGCCATTGATAGACCAGACACACAGTACGAGAAAAATTGCCGCCGCAGCGATGCATAAGAGGTAGGTCCTGGCCTGGTCCATCAGGGATGATCCCTCATATCAGCGAACATCCATCATTATCGATTTGGGTTGAACTTGGCTTTCGGCGGAGGAGCTGCCGGTGCGGGTGCTGGCAGCGGCCTGTAAGACTGGGTCTCGCATTCGTCCATGATGACGGACAGTCGCTCACCCTTGTACGCTTCATTGTCAAAGAAGACTGAGTAGTAACGCGGCCGGCTGTTCGGCGGTGGGCTAGCCTCTCTGAGACAAACAAAATATCTGCCGGGACCATGGTTGGTGGGTCGAAGATCTGAAATCTCCAGCGGACCGCTCAGCTTTGCCGCAATCCCGACTGCAGGAATGTTTGCGGCAACCGCTTTTTCTGAAGGTGGGGATGGTTTCACATATTCTTGCGGCAGAGACGGATCGGGGACAGGACTCGAACACGCAGCCAGCATCAAACTCGGGAGGATGGCAAGCCAGCGAAGTCATCATGATTCTGTCAGCCTCTCGCTCCGAGCCGTACACACTCGCCTAAAGTGATCTTTCGTTCCCGTATCTGATACATGATTCCGCCGATCGGACGCCAAGGGAAGCTACCAGGAATTGGGTTCGGAACTACAGCGCACTGCAACTTCGTAGGTGTAGAAAACCGTTTGAATTTCAAACCCAGCGAAAGTCTTTCGCCAGAAGGCATCCGAAGCTAAGCACGCGTCCCCGCGGCGGCCGATCATTACGAAATATAGTTTACAGACGCACCCGAAGTTCGGCGCCGTACCCAAAACCGGTTTTGCAGTCGCTGGACTAATGCTCATGCTGATCTCTGATCCGGCCCAAGATCGCAGAATGCTCCGAAACCACCAAAGATGCTCCAACCAGAGCTGTAGCAATACCGTGTCATTCAACGAAACGTTTTCATCGGTGAATGGTGTATAATGCCGTGGCTGAATTTGGCTAGGGGGAGCCCTGACGTGCCGGATAATTTGTGAACCATTCATCGTGCCAGGCTTGGGCCATCAGGACGTTCCACAGCCAGTACCCGTGGTTGCGGCGACCGCTCATGTGTTCGGCCATTCGGGCCGTCACGCGGCCGGCGTTGAACAGATTTTGGGCCTGCAGCCTTGTCGGTGACAAGAGATCGCTCGCCCACGACTTTAGGGGCCCGCGCAGCCAGTCGTCGATCGGAATGCCAAAGCCGGTCTTCGGCCGGTCGACGAGATTTTGCGGGACGTGCCGATAGAGCACCTGCCGGACCAGCCATTTGCCGCGGCCGTCGCGGACCTTCATGCCGGGCGGAATTCTGGCGGCGAATTCCACCACATCCCTGTCGAGAAACGGCACCCTTGTTTCCAGTGCGACCGCCATCGCCGCGCGGTCGACTTTCTGCAAGATGTCGTCGGTGAGATAGCTAAGCGAGTCGGCCAGCGTCATGTGATCGAGCGGATCAAGCTTGCCCGTTATCCTGTTCATTTCCTCGGCTGACCAGCTTCCGCCCTCCTCGCCCTGCAGAACCGTTTGCGCGGGCTCATTGTCGATCGAACAAAGCTCCCGGTACATATCATCGAGGGAGGTCGATCCGATGATGCGCGCCAGCTTGGTCATCTGATCGCCCGCACGCCGCACGTTGAAACGTGCCGGGAATATCGGGGCGGCCAGCCGCGCAATCGTTCCGGCTGGCTCGGGCGAAACAGCGCGCAGAAAAATTCCCAAGGCGTGCCGGAGCGCGGCCGGCATCGCCGCAAATCTCGCGTTCAGGCTGTCGCCCCACACATGTCTGTTGTAGCCGCCGAATAATTCGTCGCCGGCGTCACCCGACAGCGCGACCGTGACATGCTGGCGCGCGAGAACCGACACCAGATGTGTCGGAATCTGCGACGAGTCGCCGAACGGTTCGTCGTACATCGTCGGCAGCTTTGGAATGACATTCCGTGCCGTTTCGGGATCGACGTAGAGCTCGGTATGCGAGGTGCCAAGATGTGCAGCCACCTTACGCGCGTCGGAGGCTTCATCGAACGCATTTTCCCGGAAGCCTATGGTGAAGGACCGAACCGGTTGGCTGGCTTGGACCTGCATCAGCGCGACGATCGTGGACGAATCGATCCCGCCGGACAGAAACGCTCCCAGCGGCACATCGGACAGGCACTGGCGCTTGATCGCGATCGACAACAGCCGCCGCAATTCGGCGATCGCCTCCTGTTCATCCGTGATGCGCTTCGTCTGTGCGGCGACGACAACCTCGCGCAACGACCAATACGGCTTTGGCGCGGGCATACTGCCTGGGGAAGCATCGGCGGAAAAAGTGACGTAAGATGCGGACGGAAGCTTTCGGATACCCGTCCAGATCGTCGACGGCGCCGGCACATAGGCATAGCGCATGAACGATGTCAGCGCGTTGCGATCAATCGACGGCGACCACGCCGGATGTGTTGCCAGCGCCTTCAACTCCGACGCAAAAACCAGATCTCTCCCGCTCCAGCCATAGAACAGCGGCTTCTCGCCGAACCTGTCGCGGGCGAGCGTCAGCGACTGCTCCCGCTCATCCCACAGCGCCAGCGCATACATGCCGGAAAAGCGCTGCAGCGCTTCTTCCGCGCCCCACTGCCTGATGGCGCACAGCAAGGTCTCCGTGTCGGAATGTCCGCGCCAATTCGGCGCGCTGCCTGCGGCTTCGAGCTCGGCCCTGATATCGAGATGATTGTAGATTTCGCCGTTAAACGTCACCGTGAAACGGCCGCAGTCGCTGTGCATCGGCTGGCTGCCCGCCTCCGACAGGTCGAGAACGGAAAGCCGGCGATGGCCGAAAGCGACACCGGCAGGCGCATGGGTCCAGTAGCCCATGGCATCCGGTCCACGATAGGCCAGCGCATCGGTCATGTGCCTGGCAGTGACGGAAAGCTGGCTTTCATCGCCCCCGCCGGGCCGCAACAAACCGGCGATGCCGCACATCAGGCTCCCTCCGCCAGATAGCAGGACGATGCAGCCAGATCCTCTCTTATCCGTTGCCATTTTTTCGCGACTACGGGCGAGACCGGTCTCAGCCGACTTCGCTGCATTGGCCGATTAAAACCTAGCCCGAGGGTGACGACATCTACGAATCCCTTTGCCGCCTGTACAGCGATCCCCGTCAATGCCGGCGACAGCTCGCTTTTAGCGACTCCGCGGCGCCAGGTCGCTCTGACAAACGTCGTACGTCCCTTAAGCATTTTTTTCAACGTTAATCGATCCTGGCGGTATGCCAGAAGAACGACGTCTAGTGACCCCAGCTTGCTGTGACGAAAACTCCGAAGCAACAGGTCCTGATCCTGAGCAACTCGAAGCATGGAATCGTAGGGATTCTTCCGGAACCAATCGGCTCTTCCGCACCAGCTAGGGTGTGGGAATGGAAAGCCAATAAAAGGCTGCGCAACCACCTCGTTATGGTCGAGGCCCACCGGCATCTCGCCCACGAGTTCTCCGCCGCTTCTAAACACCACAACTCCGCATCCCAACAAGTCCAGCTCTTGATCTTCTCGTAGTCGTTCGACCTGACGAGACAACCGCTCGGGAAAGCAAATATCGTCGGCATCCATTCGCGCAATAAACTCACCCCGGCTGAGGGCGACGGCTTGATTAAGGCGAGACGCAAGTCCCGCCGAAGAAGATTCACGAACGAGGCGAATGCGCTCGTCGTGAAATTCCTCGATGATGGCAGCGCTCCGGTCAGAAGAGCCATCATCGACGACAATCAACTCCCAGTCATTCAGACTCTGCATTAAAATCGAGCGCACAGCCGTACGGACGGTCGAAGCACTGTTGTGCATCGACATGATGACCGAAACAACCGGCAATGGCCGAAGTGTTTTACTCATTTGGGTTTGAGATTTGTTCAACTGTGCATTTGCTACCCGACGCACCGCCTCCTACCAGGATCCAACCGACCGGGTAGAGATCGCCGGTAATTTGTTTGTTCAACTGTTTCTGCGCGAACCAGACTCTGCGGTGCAACCACGACCTTGTCAGGCGAAGGGTTCAGCCAAGCGCCCCACCAGCTGAACGAGCTGTTAGCAATCACGTGGTGTCGGCAACGTGCCATCAATGCCAAATCTTCCCAAGGCCGGTCTGGATCGCCGCGCACGTGGTTAAGGCGACATTTTGGCACGAAATCGACCACCCGCTCAGCAAGAACTGGATCATCTGAAAAGACAAAAAACACTGCCCTTCTGCCGAGCGCTGCCTCAATCCAATCTATCGCCTGACGATAATAGGGTTCGTCCAAAACACCGTGAACTTTAGCAGTCGCGGGATTGAGATAGTCGCCCCTTCGGACATGCATAGAAACAGATAGCTCATTGCGCTCTATCTGAGTAAGCACTTCAGCCGCTCGAATGCCAAGCGGCTCGCGGGGTGAAAACCAGCCGCGCAAGGGTTGATTGATTGAGCGGAAATAACGCTCACTCTGAAAATAGCCGAATAAAGAGGTCTCCGGACCAAGCGTCTCAAACTCTGAATCATAGTGAAAGTGCGGTTCACGGTACTGATTGGCGGATTGAACGAGTTTAGGCAGACCGGCGCTCTCGAGAACTCGATCGATACGCCGCTTCCACAGCGAGAGAACAAAATGATTGACCGGTTTCTCCGCACCCACCTCGAGAGCAAATGCCCGATCGGCTTCGGGTATCGACAGGCGATCCAGAAGGAATGAACGGTCTGTAGAATTTCTAAACCCGCTGATATCAAGTGCGAGCGGCACGCCATGACGTACGGCGAGCGCCTTTCCAGCGGCGTACTGGAACATCTGGTTACCCAAGCCGCCCATCAGCGATACCGTGATCACGTCGCGCTTACTCCGGTCTCATCTTTCTTGCTTATACCGAGCGCAGCATGGCTGAACGGCGATGCTCCTGCGACAACACATTTTGAAATTGCCGCACCGAATGCTAGCGCCCGTGACGGCCTTCCACATCGCGAAACCCCGTTTTCCTGGCGAAGTGCATAGGTGCGCAACCAAGTGAAAACCCGCGTACCCGCCAAAACGGCCAAGCGCTCCATTGGGCTAAGGGTTCTTCCATGCTTCAAGAGGATATACGGCGAGACCAGACTTTCTTTGCAGCTTCATACGAACCCGGAAAGAAGCGATCGATGCAGCGGAGCATCTGAATAGCTCCGCATAAGACGAGAATTTTGACCAAATGGCAGAAGCGTGCCTTTTCCGCGAAGCTGAAGTCTACGAGCTGATAGCCGCGCTCAAAAGCAACCTGATTAAGGCTTTTGAAAGTGTTTCGCGCCGCTCGCTCCAGATGATGCGTCAGGTCAGGGGGACATTCCCGTATGACTTTGACCAGGTGTTGCGCTTTGGCCTGGAACATTACCAGAGAGTCCGTCGACAAGCTGCGGTCGAGCCTTCGGATTTCGAGGAGTGGTTCAGCAACAATCATCATTTTATGGTCATGCGACAATCTTCTCCAGAAATCATGGTCTTCGCTTGCAAGAAGGTTTTCGTCAAAGCCATTCACGCGATCAAATGCCGTCCGCTTGAAGATGGCAGCAGAACCTCCGGAAAAACAATTTCCTATCGTCAGGGCCTCTCGTAGGGTCATTTTGCCGGACGGATAGCCAAACTTCTTCAGGCCTGGCCCCGAAAAAGTATGCTCGCAGCTAACCACATCCTGATCGAAGGCCAGCGCTGCCGAAAGTTGGGTACGCAGCTTGTCCGGATACCAAACATCGTCATCGTCCAGGATCGCAATCCATTCGCCGGTTGATGCTCGAATGCCGGTATTGCGGGCAATTGCAATTCCTGGCGTTGCCTCCGTCACAACCTGAACGCGGTCATTCTCTTGCGCAAGACGTGCGGCCTCGGCTTTAACTCCGTCAGTCGCCGAGCTCAATACGATTGTGATGTCGAGATTCTCATGCGTTTGCGCTAGCGCACTCTGTACGGCCTCGCTCAACGGCTTTACTCGCCGGTGGCTGGGAACGACAACCGAGACCTTCGTAGCTTTAACTCGATCCGCCCAGATCGACCAATCTCGCCCCGAGGTGCGGTGCAAAAGCTGCCAGGAGGCCGGAATCAGATCGGGCGCGACTGGGATCCGACTGTACCAAGGCGTTGGAGCAATAACCGACTGCCCCTCGCTCTGCGCCAAATATGTCCCCCACCAACTAAACGACGAATTCGACAAAATATGATGCTTGCAGCTTGCCAAGAGATCCAAATCGGCGTTTGGCGTTCTGGCCCTGCTTGCGACGACGATGTCGGGTTCCTTGAAATGTTCGAAGCACCAGTCTGGATCATCTGAGAAGACAAAGAATGTCGGAGTTGCTTGTCTATTTCTCATTATTTCAATGGCACGACGGAAATAGTCAGTTTCGCACAGGCCGTGAAATTCATAGGCGGGTGCCTTGAGATAGTCGCCGCGCCTGACATGGACGCCG
Organism: uncultured Alphaproteobacteria bacterium; assembly: GCA_963770515.1. Classification (GTDB taxonomy): domain Bacteria; phylum Pseudomonadota; class Alphaproteobacteria; order Rhizobiales; family Xanthobacteraceae; genus Bradyrhizobium. Next base: position 929,907 of record CAVYPW010000006.1, on the reverse strand, counting down.
ACGGAATTGCATTCCAAAATTCGGCGCTTGAGCGCAGCTCCGTCGCTCTCATGAACAATCTTGTCTCGAAACAAGGAAACAACTTCTTTTTTGATTGTGTCGAAGTATTTTGGCGATTGGAAATAGCCTTTTATGTAGCCACCATCGACACAGCGCTCCACAAGCGAGGCATCAAATCGATAGCTGTCCTCCTCGAACAAAGGCAACGTTAGACGACCTCCTTGAACAACAAATTCGACGGCGCCATCTCGTACAGTTACCTTCGCGATCTGCTCAAATGGGAGGCCATATGGGTCGAGGCTGTTGGAGCGAATTTCCCGTCTGCGCGCGAACGTCGAGGTATCGAGAACCAAAGGCAATTTGTGAAGCCGCGAAATTCCAAGGCCCGCCGCAACAGTGAAGATTTGATTTCCTAGTCCACCCGTAAGGTGAACAACTATAGGTTTTGTGGTCATGATCTATAGAGGTCAGGAAGAGTAAGTTGCCTAAGAAGGTCCGGTCTAAACAAGATCTGTTCCATTAGACGTGTGGGCGGATAAAGACCACATTTTCAGGTAGTAAATTGCTTGAATGGACCCTCCGCGTCGATCTCGTCTGCTCAATTCTGGGGGTGCCGAGCCCGCAAGGCATCGTGAATTCGCTCCTGGTAACATCCACCTGAGGCTAATCCCGCCGAGGTCCGAAACTGGAAATTAACGCTGGGGTAGCACTTTATCAGCGTGGGTCACCATGGTTATTTGATTGCTCGGTGATTCGATCAACGATAGCGTTTGATGCGGAAATTGCGCAGCGCCACCCAATATTCTTGTTGAATTCCAAGGGCTAAGCGATGAGACTGCATCACGCCTCCGATCCGCTAGATCCGAACGGCGACCTCGATACAGGCGACCTCATCGACTTCCTGCCTACGATCGGATTGCTAACGGGCCGGAGTAACGTCGCCTCTTCCGTCAGTGCGTCACCGGTCTCGACGCCCTCAATCGCTGTAGCCCCAACCCTTCCGGACGAATCCGTCCAGGCCATGGCCGCGGTGAGCGGCTCGGGGAGCGGCGGTGCCGGTTCCGTGGTCGCCGAAACCTCAAGCACCGGCTTCACGGTCAATCTCATCTTCGACGCGGCTGCGATGGCCGCACCGCAGAGCTTTCGCACTGGCATCGAAGAGGCCGCGACCATCCTCTCCGAAACCATCACCAACAAGATCACGGTCAACATCAACATCGACTACAGCGGCACAGGCGGCGGCGCGGCAGCCGGACCCGATAGTGGCCAATTCGTCAGCTACTCGACGGTCAGGTCTGATCTGATCGCCAGTGCGGCGCCGGGCGATACCACTTTCAATGCTTTGCCCAACGCCGCGACGATCCAGGGGCAATCGAGTGTCGCGGTCTGGAACGCGCAGCTCAAGCTGTTCGGGCTGCTCAGTCCAAACAGCACGACCACCGACGACGGCAGCGCCACCTTCGCCACCGATATCAATCCGAATCTGCTGGTTGGCGTCGCGCTTCATGAGCTGACGCACGCGATGGGACGGGTGCCCTACGGCGCGCAGCCGGATATTTTTGATTTTTACCGCTTCACAAGTCCCGGCACCTACCTGTTCCAGAGCGGCAATACCGCTCCGGCCGCGTATTTCTCACTGAACGGTGGCAATACGAAGCTCGCCGACTTCGGCCTGTATTCTGATCCAAGTGATTTTCTCAATCCGGCAAATGGCGCTCTTCCGGGACCCTACAGCAACCTGACCCCGAACGATCCGTTCAACGAACTCTATGGAAACAGCACACTTCAGAGCTTGACGACGGTCGACCTGAAAATGCTCGATGCGTTGGGGTTCAATACAATCGGTATCATCGTCTCGGGATCGTCTTCGCAGGCGCTGCAAGGTGGATCGGCGGTCGCACTTCTCAGCGGATCCCCAACCATCAACGATCCCAGCAGTTCGACTCTATCCAGTGCGACGATCACGATTGCGAACGGGAGCGGCAGCGCCGTTGCGGGTGACGAGATCTTCGTCAACGGCATCCAGAACAGCTCGCTCGGCAACGGCGTCACCGCAAGCTGGAATGCGACGACCGATACGCTGACGCTGAGCGGAACGGCTTCCATCGCGGTCTACGATACGCTGCTGAGCGAGATCACCTTCCAGGACACCGGCACCGACACATCGAGCGGCAGTCATCCGGTCCGCACCGTCACCTGGACGATCAACGACGGGACCAATTCCTATAACGCGACCTCGACCATCGACATCGACCGGACGCCGGTTGCCGCCAACCACACCGCCACAGATGCCGTTGGAACCACGCTATCAACGACGGCAGCTAGCGGCGTGCTGGCGAACGCTTCCGATCTCGACGGCGACAGCCTGACGGTCACAGCCGTCAGCGATACGTTCGGCGCGGGGACCGTTGGCACGCCGCTTGCGGGCGCGTACGGTCATCTGACGCTCAACGCCAACGGCTCCTACTCCTACGTTGCCGACAACGCGGCGGCAATCAGCAGCGCATCCACTGGCAACCATCTTCAGGAGACGTTCAACTATACCGCCAGCGATGGAAACGGCGGTACAACAACCGCTTCCCTGACGATCACGCTCGACCGCGAGCCCGTAGTGACGGCCGCCAATGTGACTTTGAGCGCAGGCCACACCACGGTTGTCGCCTCGTCACTGTTTTCGGTCACCGATCCCGACGGGAATGCGATCACAGCCTATGCGTTTGAGGACACCGGCTCCGGCCACTTTGTGCTCAACGGGGTTGTTGAGCCGAACAATCAGGAAATCGACGTGACGGCAGCACAGCTGTCGCAATTGACTTATCAGGGCTCACTGGGAGCAATCGATACACTACAAATTCGTGCCGAAGATTCGTCTTCGTTTTGGGGCCAGTGGACAAGCTTCACGGCGGCGACGCCGATCGTGATTCAGACTGATGTCTCGACCAGCCTCGTTGAGGCCGGGGGCAATTACTTTCTTGAAGTGGGAGGAACCGGGCCAGCGCTCGCATATGGCGGGGCCGTGGTTACCACCAGCGGTCTTGGTGCCTGGACGCCTATCGGCGCGATCCAGACGGGCAGCGGCTACGATGTGGCCTTCGATCTTCCTGGCGCCAATCAGTACACGGTCTGGAGCACGGACAGTAACGGCAACTTCGTCTCAAACCTGACCAATGGTGTCGTGTCGGGGACCAGCGGCGTGCTCGAATCGCTCGAAACGACCTTTCATCAGGATCTCAATGGCGACGGGACGATCGGCATCTTGGCCATCGTGATTCAGACCGATGTCTCGACGAGCCTCGTTGAGGCCGGGGGCAATTACTTTCTTGAAGTGGGAGGAACCGGGCCAGCGCTCGCATATGGCGGGGCCGTGGTTACCACCAGCGGTCTTGGTGCCTGGACGCCTATCGGCGCGATCCAGACGGGCAGCGGCTACGATGTGGCCTTCGATCTTCCTGGCGCCAATCAGTACACGGTCTGGAGCACGGACAGTAACGGCAACTTCGTCTCAAACCTGACCAATGGTGTCGTGTCGGGGACCAGCGGCGTGCTCGAATCGCTCGAAACGACCTTTCATCAGGATCTCAATGGCGACGGGACGATCGGCACCTTGGCCATCGTGATTCAGACCGATGTCTCGACGAGCCTCGTTGAGGCCGGGGGCAATTACTTTCTTGAAGTGGGAGGAACCGGGCCAGCGCTCGCATATGGCGGGGCCGTGGTTACCACCAGCGGTCTTGGTGCCTGGACGCCTATCGGCGCGATCCAGACGCGCAGCGGCTACGATGTGGCCTTCGATCTTCCTGGCGCCAATCAGTACACGGTCTGGAGCACGGACAGTAACGGCAACTTCGTCTCAAACCTGACCAATGGTGTCGTGTCGGGGACCAGCGGCGTGCTCGAATCGCTCGAAACGACCTTTCATCAGGATCTCAATGGCGACGGGACGATCGGCACCTTGGCCATCGTGATTCAGACCGATGTCTCGACGAGCCTCGTTGAGGCCGGGGGCAATTACTTTCTTGAAGTGGGAGGAACCGGGCCAGCGCTCGCATATGGCGGGGCCGTGGTTACCACCAGCGGTCTTGGTGCCTGGACGCCTATCGGCGCGATCCAGACGGGCAGCGGCTACGATGTGGCCTTCGATCTTCCTGGCGCCAATCAGTACACGGTCTGGAGCACGGACAGTAACGGCAACTTCGTCTCAAACCTGACCAATGGTGTCGTGTCGGGGACCAGCGGCGTGCTCGAATCGCTCGAAACGACCTTTCATCAGGATCTCAATGGCGACGGGACGATCGGCATCTCTGTCGCGCCGGGCACAACCCTCCAGCTCACGAGTTCCCTTCCCAGCGCGTGGGAGCCGCCACCATCGGAGCTGGCGCCACTCTCGAGCTCGATACCGCCGATTCCGCGTCGATCACATTCAGCAACTCCACCGGAATGCTGAAGCTCGACAGTCTGACCGCATTCACTGGCGTGATCGATAATTTCACCGGGAATGGCAACCTATCCGGATCGGATCAGATCGATCTTAAGGGCATCAATTTCAATTCGGTTCACGACAGCTATTCCAACGGCGTTCTGACGGTCACCGACGGAACCAACACCACCACCCTGGACTTTAATGGCGGTTACGTTTTGGCGAACTTCAAATTCGCAAGCGACAGCAGCGGAGGAACAATCGTCTATGATCCGCCGGTGTCAGCTCAGCCGCAGTATTCCGGTATAATGGGCCATACCACCAACAACAATGCCGCAGGCTTCTTCGCTGGTGCCGGCCAAGATTCGTTCGTTTTCGCGCAAGCTCATAACTCCGCGACGGGCCCAATTGCGGACGCTGGACACAACCACCCTGACGTCTTCCTGGGATGCGACCACCTTCTGGTCAGATCGCCACGATGGGACGCGTGGCCGCGCCTTTATGGCCGATTCCGCGCATGACGCGATGCCAGCACATCAGCTTACCGATGCGCAATTCCATGCTCATCTTGGAGATTTTCACATCGTCTGACTATGCCGCGCTCGCTTAATACAGTTCCCCGATCGGGCATGTGACAGTCAAAAGTCTGCCGATCGACGCCAGCGGCAAGCGAATTGCCACTGGCGTCGATTTTTTTGACTTGCTAGTGCTGCCTGATCGTATTTCCACTGTCGGTCGTTCGCCTGACCGGCCGAACCCGGGCCGTTTTTCCGGAAGTTTGAGTGAATGACGCCATTGGACGCCAAGCCACCTCGAAGACTGCTCTATGTCGTCAACGAGGATTGGGCTTTTCTGCTCAACCGCCTGCCGATGGCCCGGGCCGCACAGAAGGCCGGCTTGGAAGTTCACGTCGCCACGCGTGTCAACGATGGTGCGCGCGCCATCGAAGCCGAAGGCTTTACGCTGCACCCGATCCCCTTGCAGCGGGGCGGCGTCTCGCCGCTGTCGGCGATTCCGGCCATGCTTGCGCTTCGGCAAATCACCGGACGCGTCAAGCCGGATATTGCTCACCACTCCGGCCTGCAGTGCTGCGTCTTTGGGTCGATCGCCGCTTTCGGCAGGAATTTTCCCTATGTCAGCGCGCTGACCGGAATGGGTTACGTCTTTACCTCGGCGACGTGGCGGACTCGTTTGCTCCGAACGATCCTGAAATGGCTGCTACCCTCGCTCTTGAATGGGCCGGGTGACGTTGTGCTGGTCCAGAACCCTGACGATCGCGCGGCAATGCTCGATCTCGGGATCAGCGAGGCGAGAGTGGTTCTGATTGCGGGTTCGGGCGTCGACACCGATGCCTTGCAGCCCTTGCCCGAACCCGACGGGCCGATCACCTATGGCTTCGCGGGACGTTTGCTGACGGACAAAGGCATCCGCGCGCTGGTGGCCGCGCACGATATCGTGCGGGCCCAGGGCCTTGAGACCATCCTGCTGATTGCCGGGAATCCGGACCCGGCCAATCCCGCCTCCGTCTCGCTGCAGGAAGTCAACGAATGGACGAAACGCCCGGGCATCACCTGGCTCGGACACGTCAAGGATATCTCGTCGCTATGGAAGCGGTGTCATTTCGCGGTTCTGCCGTCGCACCGCGAAGGTCTGCCAGGCAGTTTGATGGAAGCGGCGGCTTGCGGGCGCGCCATGATCGCCACCGACGCGCCGGGCTGCCGCGAGATCGTGATCGACGACCAGACCGGCCTGCTGGTGGGAATCGAAGATCCGCCAGCGCTGGCTCAAGCGATCGTGAAACTCGCAACCTCGCCCGAACTACGCACGCGATATGGCCAAGCCGCGCGGGAACTGGTCGTCAGCACGCTCTCGGCCAGGATCATCGGCGAGCAGATTGTCCGGCTCTACAACAACATGACCGCGCCGCGGTCGCGCCAAACGCCTTTGGCCTGACACGCCGATCAGTTCCGGCAGGGCTCGCCAAGCCACCCGCCAGACGAGGGCGAGGCCTGCCGTAGCCGCAAGGGGCTGGCAAGCAAACGGGATTGTCGATCAACGGGCGGTCTCCTATACCTGCGGCACGCTTTCGTCTCGCCGGAGTTTTTCGAAAATGCCCATCCCGCATGCCTCGCAGGCCCTCGCCCGCTTCACCGTGCTCGACCTTACCCGCGTCCGGGCCGGTCCGACCTGCGTGCGGCAACTGGCGGATTGGGGCGCCAACGTCGTCAAGATCGACGCGCTTCTGGAGGACAGTGGAGAACAGCTCGGCGGTCCGCGCCACGGCTCGGACTTCCAGAATCTGCACCGCAACAAGCGCGCGATTTCGCTCAACCTGAAGAAATCGGAAGGCCTGGAGGTGTTCAGGCGGCTCGTTGAAAAGGCCGACGTCGTGGTCGAGAATTTCCGTCCCGACGTGAAGGCCAAACTCGGCATCGACTATGAGAGCGTGCGCAAGATCAATCCGCGCATCGTCTATGGCTCAATCTCCGGCTTCGGCCAGGATGGCCCCTATCACAAGCGCCCCGGCTTCGATCAGATCGCCCAAGGCATGGGCGGTTTGATGTCGATCACGGGCGCGCCGGGCGAAGGCCCGATGCGGGTCGGCATTCCCGTTGCCGATCTCACCGCGGGGCTTTTCTGCGCCATGGGCATCCTCACCGCGCTGCTCGAGCGCGAGGTTTCCGGCGAAGGCCAGTGGGTGAAAACCTCGCTGTTGCAGGCCCAGATCTTCATGCTGGACTTCCAGGCCGCGCGCTGGCTGATGGAGAAGGACGTCGCCCCGCAGGCCGGCAACGATCATCCGACCTCGATCCCGACGGGCGTGTTCAAGACCTCCGACGGCTATATCAATATCGCCACCACCGGCGGGCGGATCTGGCAGCGCTTTACCGAGGCGCTCGGCGCGCCGGATTTGCCGAAGCGGCCCGAATATGCCACTGGCCCCGACCGCTCGAAGAATCGAAAAGCACTCAACGCCGAGATCAACAAGCTGACCGAAAAAAAAACGAGCGAGACGTGGGTGAAAGAATTCAACGCCGCCGGCGTCCCCTGCGGCCCGATCTATTCGATCGACCAGGTGTTTGCGGATGCGCAGGTTGAGCATCTCGGTATCGCCCAGGACGTGCCCAATGACGAAGGCCGTCACATCCGCCTGGTCGGTCAGCCCTTCACGCTGTCGCGCACGCCGAGCAAGATGGTGGCACGACCGCCGGAATTCGGCGAACAGACCGAGGAGATATTAGCTGAATTTGGTTTCGCGGCAGACGAAATCGTCAAGCTCAGGCAAACCAAAGTGGTATGACGTTCAGCTAGCCACGGTTCACTCCGGGAAGAAACAAGGAATTTTCGATCTCGCCGTTACGGTTAATTGGTTGTCCGTGAAGAACTCCCAAGTCATTGATTTGGAATCTGGAAGCGGCGGGCTTGGGTAATCGAATTTGCCGGATATCCGGTCTGCGGAAGGGGATTGAACGAAGCCGCTGGCGCGGCAATTGAGGAGAGATCGCCATAGCGGGCTCCTGTCTGAGAGGATTGCGGGTTTTCGAAGCCCCACCCTTCAGACAGGAGTTTTCCAATGGCTGAGATCAGCCCTCTTCGCCGTCGCATGATTGAGGACATGACGGTCCGCAATCTGTCGCCGGCGACGCAACGATCCTACCTTGCGGCGGTATCGAAGTTGAGCCGGTATTTCGGTCGGTCCCCCGATTGTCTCGAACTGGAGGATATCCGCGCCTTTCAGGTCCACTTAGTGGCGATCGGGATATCCTGGCCGGCGCTCAATCAGATCGTCTGTGCGCTGCGGTTTTTCTACGGCGTGACGCTCGGCCATGACGCTATTCCGGAGCGCATCATCTATGCACGCCAGCCGAGCAAGCTGCCGGTGGTGTTGAGCGCCGACGAGGTCGTGCGCTTCCTGGAGGCAATTCCAAGCCTCAAGAGCCGCACCGCGCTGACGACGGTCTATGCCGCCGGACTGCGCGTGTCGGAGGTGGTTCTATTGAAGATTTCCGACATCGACAGCCAGCGGATGGTGATTCAAGTCGAGCAAGGCAAGGGCGGCAAGGACCGTTACGTCATGCTCTCTCCGCAACTGTTGCGGATTCTCCGCAGCTATTGGCGGTTGACGCGGCCGCAGCGCTGGATGTTTCCTGGCCGTGACGAGGAGCGACCGCTCGATCCCACCGTATTGCATGCTGCCTGCCGTTCGGGCCGCCTCGCGGCCGGCCTGAGCAAACAGGTGACGGTCCACACGCTACGACACAGCTTCGCGACGCATCTGCTGGAGAACGGGGCCGACGTGCGCATCATCCAGGTGCTGCTCGGCCACGCCAGCCTGGCCAGCACCGCGCGCTACACCCAGGTCGCCACCAAGACCATCAGCAACACGCCAAGCCCGCTTGACCGGCTTCGTCTGGAGGTCGTGCCACCCGGCTGAGCGGACTCCATGGCTGCGGTTCTGGAGGTGGCGGACGTCTTCCGCCGCCATGGCGAAGCGTTTCGGCAGGCCCGCGCCGGGCATCTCGGCCGCGTCGAGCGGCGCGTCATGGGCGCCATTACGGCATGCCGGACGGCAGCACTCGGCGGCCATGTCGAGCAGTGCGATGATTGCGGCACCATGCGCATCGCCTACAACTCCTGCCGCAACCGCCATTGTCCCAAATGCCAGGGGCTGGCACGCGCCAAATGGCTCGCGCACCGACAGGCCGAAGTTTTGCCGGTGCCGTACTTTCACGTCGTCTTCACGCTGCCGACGCTGGCGGGTGAGATCGCCTTCCAGAACAAGGTCACCGTCTATGCGATTCTGTTCCGCGCAGCCGCCGAGACACTCACCACCATCGCCGCCGATCCCAAGCATCTGGGTGCGCAAATCGGCGTCACCGCGGTGCTCCATACCTGGGGGCAGACGCTGCAGCACCATCCGCACATTCATTGCGTGGTGCCAGGCGGCGGCCCCACGCTCGCCGGCACGCGCTGGATCGCTTGCCGCCCCGGGTTTTTCCTGCCGGTACGCGTACTTTCGCGCCTGTTTCGTCGCCTGTTCCTGCAGAACCTGCAGCATTCATTCGAGGCTGGCAAGCTGCGCTTCTTCGGCAACCTCGCTGGTCTGGCCGAGCCCGCGGCCTTCGCCACCGCGCTCGACCAACTCAGGCGCATCGAATGGGTCGTCTATGCCAAGCCGCCGTTCGGTGGCCCCGAACAGGTGCTGGCCTATCTCGGCCGCTACACCCATCGCGTCGCCATCGCCAACAGCCGGCTGATCTCGCTCTCCGACGGCAAGGTTCGCTTCACCTGGAAAGACTATCGCCAGGACGGCAAGGCCAAGCTGATGATGCTCGATGCCAACGAGTTCATCCGCCGTTTCCTGCTGCATGCCCTGCCGGATGGCTTCCACCGGATTCGCTACTACGGCTTCCTCGCCAACGGCCAACGCGGAGACAATCTCGCTTTCTGCCGCCGGTTGCTCGATGCCCATCACGCCTTGGCCAATTCCGAGTTCGCGGATGGTCAGGCCAAAGGCGATCGACAGAACAACACCAGTGACTTCCTCATCTGCCCCGACTGCGGCGGCACGATGCGCCGGATCGCAGCCGTGCCGCGTTCACCCACCTATCAACCATTCTACTGTGACACGTCATGATCTCATCGCTGCCGTTTTTCGACTTCACCGTCACCGAGCTTGCTGCGCATCCCGTCGCCACTCGGCCAGCTATGCCGATCGACTGCCGCAATACCGACTCCAAAGCCGACCAACAACTAAACCTGACCGGTTTCTCGCGTTCAGTACCCCATCGGCGAGATCTTCCTCGCCAAAACAGCGCTTCGCATCAGTTGCGCGGCCGTCGTCAGAGCAGTCTCGCCAGCACGCCGTCGCAACTTTCCCCATAGCGTCAAAACAGCCCGCGGCTTCGTTCAATCCGGCTTCAATGAGGTCGCCTCATAAGTGCCTGCCGCACCCTCGCGTGAGCGCGACCTCACAGAACCCTCAAGATTCCTTGCAAATTTGATTTGTGATTCACTCGCCTTTTGAATGTTTTGGCGAGGAAGCCGATGCGGCCACCGGAACGACGGGAGACGGGAGAACAGGATCTGTTCCGCTCTCGGCTCGATCAGATTATCGACCTGAAGCATCCGCTGGCAGCGCTGGGACGCACCGTGGATTGGGGGTTCCTGGAACGGGAGTTTGGGGCGGTCTATACGGATGATCCCGGCCGCCCGCCGCTGCCGACGCGATTGATGGCGGGGCTGGCGATCCTCAAGCACACGTATGACCTGTCTGATGAAGTGCTGTGCGAGCGCTGGGTCGAGAACCCCTATTACCAGTTCTTCTGCGGCGAGGAGTTCTTCCAGCACCGGCTGGTGTTCGATCGTTCGTCACTGACGCGCTGGCGCAACCGCATGGGCGAGGAGCGGCTGCAGGCGCTGCTGCAGGAGAGCCTGTCGGTGGCCACCAGGACCGAGGCGATCAAGCCGTCCGAGCTGTCACGGGTAATCGTCGATACCACGGTGCAGCCCAAGAACGTGACGTTCCCCACCGACGCGAAGCTTCTGAACCGGGCGCGCGAGAAGCTGGTGCGGCTGGCGCAGCGCCACGGGGTGGCTCTGCGTCAGTCCTATACGCGGGTGGGCAAGTTCACCCTGATCCAGCACCAGCGTTATGCCCATGCCAAGCAGTTCAAGCGCGCCAATCGGATGCTCAAGAAGCTGCGCACTTTACTCGGACGTGTCATCCGCGACATCGGTCGCAAGATCGAGGGCGACAGCGGGCGCGAAGGGATATTCGCACAGCTGTTATTGCTGGCGCGGCGCGTGCGCGAGCAGAAGCAACATCAGCGCGGCCGGAAGGTCTATTCCCTGCATGCGCCGGAGGTCGAATGCATCGGCAAGGGCAAGGCTCATCGGCCTTACGAGTTTGGCGTCAAAGTCTCCGTCGCAACCACGATCAGTCATGCCAAGGGCGGCCAGTTCGTCACCCATGTGAAGGCGCTGCCCGGCAACCCGTATGACGGTCATACGCTGGCAACCGTGATCCCGGAAATGGAAGCGCTGGTCGGCAACACCATCGCGCGTATCCTCGCCGACAAGGGGTATCGCGGCCACAACGCGCCACCCGATTACAAGTTCAGGGTCTTCATGTCAGGCCAGAAGCGAGGCGTGACGCCCGCGATCAAGCGCGAACTGCGCCGCAGGTCCGCCGTCGAGCCCGTCATCGGCCATCTCAAGGCCGAGCACCGAATGGACCGCAACTATCTCTGGTATCGTCGAGGCGATGCCAACAACGCCGTCCTCGCCGCCGTTGGCTACAACTTCCGCCGCCTGATCCGCTGGCTCAGGCTTTTGTTGTGCCAAATCCTGACGGCAATCCTCGCGGAGCCGGCGATCAATCCAGTCTAAGATCAGGCTTCTTCACGGAAGACTAATTGCAGTCGACCCGCAATCGCCGCGCTACGTCTAAAAGTTCGGCGGCTGTGCAACACCGTTGATCCGCGATACGCTAACATTCGACTTTCTCTAAGCGATGAGGGAGAGCAGACCGCTCGCGGCCCACCGGCCCCCCGGCAGCAGCCTGTATCTATTCGTTGATAACGCGTTGGCGAATTCCATCTACTGAATTGAATCCTTGTCCGGTCTGACAATCTCTATCGACTAGAAAGTCGGCTTCATATTTCCTCAGAAAATAAAGGCTTGGCTTGCTCGTACCATAATAATGGGGCAATGTGAGCTGTGTCTTCCAGCGAGACAATAGGGTATCGGCGTCATATTCATGCTCGAATTCGGCCGACCGTCCGCTGGCCAGAGCTTCCACCTCCTGAAGTACCGCACATATCTCATCGGGTGTGTTAGTATTGATATGCGCACCGCTGCGGCCAAGGAGCGCCGCGTCGAAGACGCGCCAGCGCCACGGCGTTGACGTTAGTTGGGACTGCGTCAGCATCGTTCCATCAGCGAGACGGACGGGTTTGAGCGCAAAGCGAACCCTGCTGTTCCAGAGCTGCGCATCGGTTGAAATGCAATTCACGATCGCGCTGGGAGTGCCGAGGCTCACTGCCACATTTGTCAAACCTGACGTCGTGCCAACGAACGCCTTGGCATTTCGTATCAGACAGATGTCCATTAGCTCGGACTTAGAGTTACTCAAGGCGTAATCAATCGCTCGTTCCATGGGGGGAAGCTTCGGGGAGTTGGGACCGCCAAGCTTGATCACCCAACCACCTTTGTTCGTGATGAATCGGACAGCATCAAGGTACGCCTCGATCGGCGAATTGCGATGAGACTGCCCTATACCGGCGAGTTCGAAATAATGGGACGCGTCGCGGATATGCAGGCAGACGTACCAGTCGTCAGGTCCCATCCCGAATTGCTCACGCATGCGCCAATAACTGGCTGCGACCTCCGGCGACGAACCATAGACCCGGTCATATTCGTCTCGCAACGGATGGCCCCGTCCCTCGCGCTCCCATTGAGCGATCGCTAGGGCGCCCGCGTCCTGCCAAGGCACCACCGTTCCATTCGGCAAGCGAAATGCATTGAAACTTAGCCCGCACCAGCGCTGAAGCGACAAAAGTTCTTCACCAACGGCTTCGGAAATGTTTTGTCCGATGACCAAAATCGTACCGGAACGCTTAAACAGCCGAAAGAAGAATTGATTTGCGACGACATCGGATCGAACGACCATGAGCGGCGTTCCCGACCACCAACCGAGCTCGCGCATTCTGAAAAGAATGTCGAGCATGCCTAGATGCCCGATCTGGCTTGTCCACTCTTCTGGAATGATCCGCATTTCGTCGAAGCGGATATTCAATCTAGCAAGAACAGCGCCGAGTTCGGTAGAAAGGATCGGCGGCGGTAACGCGCGCAGTTCCGCCTGGGCCGCAAGCGCACGTTCATAAAGGCGTACGCCGATGTCGCCACGACCGACATGGGTGACCCGTTGGCCCGCGAAATTGCAAAGGTCGAATAGCCTGCCGGGTACACCGCAGGACTGATCAAGTGAGTTGGGGGCGTAGTCGACGGATGATCGCGCAGCAATATTTTGGTGCGGGCGCATCAAGAAGGGCCTCATTGCGGAGGCTCGCCGCATGTTTTCCACCGCGGAGCCTCCATCGCCTGCGATGACGTCCAGCATGCCCTTGAGTACGGCCAGGTCAGGCTTACGCTCAAACTCAGGGACGAAGGCGCTTCCCGACAAAGCTTCGCGTGACCGCTCAAATTCTGCGAGTTCGAACAATGCCCGAGCATGGGAAATCGTTGTCTCGATCGATCGGATCCTTGAGCCCAACGCGGCAATTAATTCGCCGGCTTCTCGATAGGCTCCGATGGCAATGAGGACGCGCACCGAAGGCTCTCGCAACCAGCGGCTCAGCCATCCAGACAAACGCGCGCGAGGATGATCCGCAAGAAAAGACACTGCGTACGGCTGGTAGGCCGCGCATAAGCGATGCCTTCCCGGTAAGGCGATGCCCTCGAACACAGCGAGACCAGCAACGACCAGCCGTGGGGGCAAGAGGTTAAGAAGCGCCCCGGTATAGACGAAGCAAAGCTGGACAAAGCGTTTCCACCGTTTCCCTGACCGCAGCGCATTCAGCTTTTTTCGCAGGTTCATTAATCGACGTTTCCTGTTCTCGAGACTGCCCGGAGGCAAGTTGCACCTAACTCATCGAGAATTAATCGGTGAGACAACCTTCGGGGGCCCTACACAAGACATACAAAAATTATGCGCTGACAAGAAGTCAGCGGTAACCACTTTCTGAGCTTCTCGAACTTAGCAAAAGCCAACCAACAGAAAACCTTGATTAAGCGCCAATCTACCCGCCGGACGAGATTAATTCTGTGGTTTTCACGAAATTCAAATTCCTGTTTTTGTTCCTTCCGCCAATGTTAGCGGGATATTTTCTTCATCCGGGCACCGGAAGCACGCATGAGCTAAGGCGATACCCCATCTCCTCGTCCTACCGATATTTCTCTCTAGGTTCTGGGTCGCCTCCCTTCACCATACGACGGGGGTCTCGCGGCGCATGATTCTTTGTTCTGCCGCTGGGTATTTCCTCCTTCACATTCGTGCAGATTTGCTTATGTTGCGAACATTGCAGGGTTATGAGACCGAGCCTAACTTCCCCAAATGCGCGGTCTTCGTAACTATTTCCCGCATCTGATCGCCGGCCACATTCTGCCGCCCCGCGCCTTTTCGAAACTTCCGAGCTCGGCGCCTGCATCATGGCTGGCGCGACGACAACCAAATCGCCCGCAACGATCCAATCGCTTGCTGCCCTATAAGCATCAATGCCCCGAAGCACACGCGCCGAGGACATCTTAAATAGCGTGCTGGCCCGAACTCGCAAAGCGAAAGCGAAGCTCGTCCGCGACATACGAGTCACATAGGGAAATTGGCCTGGACTGCGGCCCTTGACCTGGATCGCATCGCTGATTAGGAGCAGAAAGACAACTCAGCGGGAGAAGATCGAGTTCGCCCTATGACGCAAAGAAAGATAAATGAACCGCTTGGAGCGAGGCACGCGATGCCATTTGATAACGCTTCTAGCGTCTAGGCGCGCTCACATCGCGGCGGGCGTCAGATGATAAACCGCGCGTCTTGTCGCCGGCTAGATGGCTCACCTTGTCCAATAATGTCTCGAATACCGGAAATCCAAGCAGCGAGCTTTGAATGGCCTATCGCGGTTGGTGTACGATGAGTGGTTGAGCCGGTTTTATTCCGCGCCGACCGCGAACAGGGATAGGCCCGTTCCCATATGAGCACAAGAGTTGCGTCCATAGCAGAAAGTGCAACGACAACTTGGCAGGCTGCGTGAAGCTTGATAAAGCGCTTGGTCGCCGTTTGCATAAAGAAACCGTCAGATGCTATTCACGCAATTCGAGTTTCTGTTCATTTTCTTACCCATCACTTTGGCGGGCTATTTCCTAATAGCGCGTTTCGTCGATGCGTCGGCGGCACGATTGAGCTGGCTCGCGATCGCCTCGCTCGCTTTCTACAGCTATTGGGACATCCATTTTCTTCCCGTCATCCTAATTTCCATAGTCTTTAATTATACGATGGGGCTTCTGATCGCGCGGCAGGTCGACAGCAAAATGCGGCTCTGGCAGTTCATCTTCGCGATCGCAGCCAACCTTGGCGCGTTGGCGTTCTACAAATACACAAATTTCGGCATCCAGATCTTCGACTCGATCACTCATACCCGGCATCCCGCGCTAGCGATCGTGCTGCCGCTTGGAATTTCCTTTTTCACGTTCACCCAGATCGCCTATCTCGCCGACGTTTATGGCGGCTATCATCATGAACCAAGTTTTGTGAAGTACGGACTGTTCGTCACGTATTTTCCGCATCTGATCGCAGGCCCCATTCTGCATCACCGCGAAATGATGCCGCAATTCGGTTCCGAGAACAGCCGTAGGATCTCCGTCGAAAATTTCGCGATCGGTCTCACCATCCTGACCATCGGGCTGTTCAAAAAATCCTTCATCGCGGATAGCTTCGGATTAATCGTCAACCCGGTGTTCCAGGCTGCTAACTCCAATCATCTTCATGCTTTCGATGCCTGGGGCGGGGCGCTCGCGTATTCGCTGCAGATCTACTTCGACTTCTCTGGTTATTCAGACATGGCGATCGGCATCTCGACCTTGTTCGGGATTAAGCTGCCGTTCAATTTCGATGCGCCCTACAAATCGCAGAGCATCGTCGAGTTCTGGCGCCGTTGGCACATCACACTCTCGCGTTTCCTGCGCGACTATCTCTACATTCCGCTCGGCGGCAACCGCCGGGGTTATCACCGCCGCAATATCAATCTGGCCGTCACCATGATCCTGGGAGGGCTTTGGCACGGCGCGGGTTTTACGTTCCTGATCTGGGGCGCGTTGCATGGCTTGTTCTTGGGCATCAATCACCGCTGGATCACGCAGACGCAGAAACATCCCGCGCTGGCGCGAATAGCCGCCTCGTTCTGGTATCCGGCAGCAGCGCTTCTGCTCACCCAGTTCGCGGTCGTGCTGGCCTGGGTTTTCTTCCGCGCCGATGATCCGAATTCCGCCATTCGGGTCGTAAAGGGGATGCTGGGGCTCTCAAGCCCAGAGAAGATGGGTCCAACACGGCTTGTCGATTATCAGCAAATGCTACTGATCGGCATCGGCTATTTGGCCTGCCTGGTCTTGCCGAACGTTAACGCCATGTTCGACCGCTGGAAGGTCGGACTTGAGACCTATCACAATCCGCGTCCATGGAGCCCCTTGAACCTGACATGGCGTCCGTCGATCGGGTGGGCCGTAGGCACCTCACTCGGCCTAGTCGCGGCATTACTGATGAACCTGATCGCCGGCGATACGTCGCAATTCCTGTATTTTCAGTTCTAATCGGCCGCCCCCGATGGTCTCTCTCCCCGTCCCCAGCGACCCGTCGAAGCGACAAATGGACGATAGCGAAGCGTCGATGAACGGCGCCGTCCCCGTTGGTGTTCTTACCACGGCAGGCGCGGGGTCCATCTGGCGCTATTTGGCGATCATCGTTGTCCTGTTTGTCCCACTTTTCATCCCGCCGCTGGCCGGCCTCGAATGGGCTGGCTGGCGGCTGGGAGCAACCGTTCCGCTTGCAACCATCGCGCAAGAACAGCAGACCGACCACAGGCTACTTTGGCTCGGCGCGTTCAAGGACTACGCGCCGTACAAGCTGGAGCGGATCAAACTGGTCCAGCCAGAGGTGCTCCTTGTCGGAAGCTCACGCTGCGGACAAGCACGCGCTGGAGTTTTCCGGCCTTACAAGACCTACAATGCATGCCTAACCGCTTGGCCGCTTGACCATGTCGTGGATTTCATCGATCGGGCGACACGCGAGAGCAAACCGCGCGTCGTGATCGTAGCCCTCGACTATTTCCTATTCGGTGACTCGCTGGCCCACGTTTGGCGTAAAGAACGCACGATGGATTACCGCCAAGGCATCGATTTACATCGCCGCAAGCTGCACGATGTCGCCGACTTCGCCATTCGCAGCAATTGGAATTATGACACCATCAAGGCCGCACTCATGACGCCGCAGTTCGAGCCGATCGACAACAGCAGGCTGATCGGGACAGAAGCCATTCGCGGGCAATTCGGTTTCCGCGACGACGGTTCGATATACGTTTTTTCTGGATACCGACAGTCGTCATCGGAAACGTTGGCGCACGGCGCCGAATACGTCGCCTCATCTTTTCCCGGCGGGCTCCATCTCAGCGAAATTCAGTTCGAGCAGATCGACCGGCTATCGGATCTTGCGAAGGAGCGCAACTTCACGGTCGTGGCCATCCAGTTTCCGTTTTTTAAGAGCGCCACAGATTTCCTCGATACCGATCAAGCCTATTGGCCCTACTCTGGCCTCTGGCGCGAACTACGAAGCGAGGCGACCGCCAAGCGGTTCAACGATCTCGGGATCAGATTCTTCGACATGAGCCGCGCCCCTTCGAACGCTGATCCGAAAAATTTCTTCGATCCAGCGCATCCGTCTGAACGCGGAATTCTTAGAACGATCACCAACCTGATGGATCGGAAGGATTTCCGCGAGCTTTTTCCGCGGATTGAAAAGCAAAGGCTAGAGAGCGATCTAACGTTGTCGCCCGGTCAACGATTCGACCTCTATCATTAACGTCTCAACACGGCGCAGCAATTGCTACCCCGTTCGATGTTATTTGTTTCGCTAATCTTGGCTGCAAATGCCTGCTTGAAAGCTTGGGTCTTGATCAGCTCGGCAGCCAAACATCTGGTGAATATTTCCGCGCCGTTCTTGTCCAGATGACCACCGCCGTCCACGGTCGTCAGACCATCAAAGGGCGGTGCGATCAGTTCGACATTCAACGCCTTTGCCAATTCGGCGGCCTGCTGCACGCAAGCCTGACTGTGCGGGACCAGCATGAACACGGCCCGGCCGCCGATCTGTTTCAAAAACCTCCTTGCATAATCTATCACGTCGGGATTGGTGTGGCAGCTCGGGTCGCGCGCAAGACGCATCGGCTTGTTGCCACTAGCAACATAGCCCGGGTTGTTCTCGAGCGCCATGTCGCCATTTGCCACATTGCGGTAGATGCCGCTTGGTGAGTCATGCCCCGTATGGATCGCAGCGATCAAATCCTCGATCCGCCAATGCAGGTTGCGTCCGACAACGGTGAGATAGCCTCGCAACCGGTTGCGCTCGACGGCGGTGATAGGCATCTTTTGCGACCCCAAAGTGACACTGAGATCGTTGCTGAAGAAATGCACGAACTGGTCGTCGACGTTGATGACCCAGAGCGGCGGCTCTATATTCCAACGTTTGATCACGCGGCGGGAAAACTCACCGCCACGGAGACCGACGAAGGCCATGTTATAGATATGCAGATGATCGAGCTGCGGTGACACCCGGAGCGTATCCCGGTCGACGGCGTAACTCACAAAGGACGGCCCCAAGAAAATGATATCTGCGCCCTGTGCCGCAGTGATCGATGAGCCGATTTTGCTAAAGAAAATATCCTGATCGTGGATCTGCGGGATGCGCCTTCCCCCGAAGTCGCGATACCAGTTTTTGTCGCCATTCCTGGCAATTTCTGAAAAATAGTCATGTGCGACGCCGCGGTCATAAGACAACCACAGTGCCGTCAGAACGAAGACGGCCAACACGCAGACACTAAAGCCTATGAGGATCGTCAAATAGCGGGGCATTCCGTGCGCCCCGGGCGTGAAGCCACGCACAATCTCCGGACCTGTCGACATGATGATGAATTTCGTTCCTCTCGATAACTTTCAGGCGAGGTATCGAGCAAACCGATACAGGGACATTTCCATCGGCTCAAGGCCAATGCCGCCGGTTCTGCAGGCCGCAGGCGCTCGCGCACGTTTCCATCATGTCGTCCGCAGCACCTGCCGCGGCGCGCTACTGCCGAGCTGACGCCGCAGCCACGCCCGCGACGGGGCCTCTATCAGTAAATAAGTCAGGCAAGCGACTGCGGTTACGATCGCCACGAATAGGCAAAGACGAAATAGAAATTCCGGCAGCGGCGGGGTCTCCGACTTGCCGATCATCGCGAGCCGGATTAGGAACGGATGCAATAGATAGATCGAATAGCTGCATTCGCCGCCCAGAACCAGGGGACGTGATCCGAGGAATTGCGCGAGGCCATAGCGACTTGTCGCAATAAGGATGACCGAAAAGCAGGCGACCTCGTCGAGTTCGAACCGCAATCTCGATCCATAGCGATGCCGCTGCCCAGGATGGCTGAAGGAACAGCGCAACCGGCGCAACGAGCAGTCCTGCGATAGCAAGCCAAAATAGGAGCCTAACGCGCCGTCGTCCGCGGATGCTGATCTCAACTGCTGCAAGCCTTGTATAAATCATGGCTGCGATGCATCCAGCCAGGAATTGGGATACATGCAGATATGGCGAGTAATAGGTCAGCCATTGCATCCCGCCTTTCCCCAAGCTCGGCGCGACAACGTGCAAGATCGCAACGCCGTAGGCAAAGAAGACAAGAATTGCCACAGCGAAGGTCGCGACGTTGATCACGCCGAGAATCACCATGAACCGCAATTGACTGACGCGGCCGAACAGCAAACAAAGGGCCGGGAATAACAAGTAGAAGAACAGCTCAACGCTAATCGACCAGAGATGCTCGAGCGACGGCACCACGGCGACCAGCATGGTGCCGTTAAGCACGGGAAACCAGGCCTGAGTCATGGTAAGGATAAAGCCGAGTGACGGGGCACCGACACCGCGCCTGACAATAAGCCAACCGACAATGCCCAACACTACAACGATGTACATCGGATAGAGACGCGCAAATCTCGCAATCGCGAATTCGCGCAAAGCGAACCAAAAAGGGGTGCACTGAATGCGCGAGGCATAGTTAAACCAGAGGACAAAGCCGCTGAGAACGAAGAACAGTGTCATGCCGATGCTGCTGATCTGCGCCACCAATTGCGCAAGCCAGTCCTGACGCAGCGACAGCGAACCATGGCCGATTGCCACTGTTGCAGCGGCCACAAAACGTAACCCGGTCAACGAACCGATGAAATGTCTATCTTCCACCCAAAACGCCTTTTCGTCTTTTGTGCGAGGCATTCGCATCTAACCAAGATGACGGCAAAAGCACCAGCGTGCGGCGATATTCCAATCGCCGACCGCATGGTAATAACTATTCTAGAGGTAGCTGACTGGAACCTTCAATCCGATCGCGTTCGAGAGGATGTTCCTTGACAGTCAAACTAGCAGCTTGGAATCCCGGGAATGCCCCTAAAATAAGTCACAAACCCGCTTCTCGCGGGTCTCCAGTTAGGCTATGCGTCCACCCTTGCTTCAACGATTCGATGAGACTGGTAGCGCAGTTGCGGCTATTGTACGTCGGAGAAAGTGAGCCGGAGGCGGTTTCTTGGACCAGTCGATCGATATGGAGCGCGCAGAGCAAGTTTATCAGGTAATCCGGGCGTCCTGCAAACCTGGGCAGACAGTTGCGTTTGTGTCCGGCAACTTCAATGTCGTGCACCCCGGTCACCTGCGGCTTATGAAATTCGCCGCTGAGCAAGCCGACATACTCGTCGTGGGCGTCAATCCCGATAGCACGCCGGGCGTAACGTTGGCCCAAGAGATGCGGCTGGAGAACGTGCGCTCGATCTCTTTTGTGCACCACGCCGTACGTTTGGAGGCGTCGGCGGCTGCGTTCATCTCCCAATTGCAACCGACCATCGTCGTCAAAGGCAAGGAATTCGAAGATCGACTGAATCCTGAACAGGATGCGGTCGACGCTTATGGCGGCAGATTGCTATTCTCATCGGGCGAATTACGCTTTGCTTCGTTGGCGTTGCTTGAGCGTGACGCCAATGTGGATATGTCCACGGTTCGCAAGCCGCTCGAATTTCCAAAACGCCACGGATTCGATATTTCGCAACTCAAGGGGCTATTCGGCAAACTCTCCGGCATGCGCGTCGCCGTGATCGGCGACCTCATTGTGGATGAATATGTCACCTGCGATGCAGTCGGCATGTCGCAGGAAGATCCGACCATCGTCGTGACGCCGCTGATGACGCGGACCTTCGTCGGCGGCGCCGGCGCGGTGGCGGCGCATGCTCACGGCCTCGGTGCAGATGTCAGCTTCTTCACCCTGGTCGGTGACGACGAAGCAGCGCGCTTCGCGCGCAGTATGCTGGAGCAGCACGGCGTCGACTTCAATCCTTTCACCGATCAAACCCGTCCTACCACCCGCAAGCAACGCTTTCGCGCGCTCAACAAGACGCTGCTAAGAGTCAACCATTTACGTCAGCACGCAGCCGATGCTGAAATCCAGCGGCAGATGCTGGCCACAGTCGAACGCTCGCTGAAGAACTGCGATCTGCTCCTGTTCTCTTGCTTCAACTATGGCTGCCTTCCGCAGGATTTGGTCGATGCTGTTGCAGACCGCGCCAGAGAAAAAGGCGTGATGATGGCTGCTGACAGCCAGGTGTCATCGCAGAACGGCGACGTCTCCCGCTTCAAGGGTATGACGTTGTTGACACCGACCGAACGTGAGGCGCGCGTCGCGCTCAACGATTTCATCTCGGGCCTTGCCGTCATCAGTGAGCAGTTGGTCGAGCGCGCCCGCGCTAAACACCTCGTGATCACGCTGGGCGCCGAAGGCGCGCTGATCAATACGATGACCGACGGCGCCTTCACGTCCGACCGCTTACCCGCTTTTAATCCCTCTCCCAAGGACGTGTCCGGCGCTGGCGATAGTTTCTTTATGGCGTCCTCGATGGCGTTGCGCGCCGGTGCAGATGTCTGGAAAGCATCTTATCTCGGCTCGTTGGCCGCGGCACTGCAGGTGTCGCGGGTCGGCAATCTGCCGCTCACTACGGCCGAGCTGGTGCGGGAAATCGACGAGGCCGGCTTTAGTCACGAGTAACGGAAACGCTCATGCGCGCGCTGCTGCTCGCAGCCGGTACCGGAAGCCGGCTCCGCCCGCTAACCAACACCATCCCGAAATGCCTGGTACCTGTGCATGACCGCCCGCTGCTGGACTATTGGCTCGACCTAGTTTTCCAGGGCGGTATCGAACGTGCTCTGCTGAATACTCATTGGCTCGCCGACCAGGTCCGAAGGCACGTCGCGGCATCGCCGTGGCGTTCGCGCATTGATCTCGTGCACGAAAATGAGCTCTTGGGGACCGGCGGGACTGTCCTGATGAACCGGGACTGGCTCGGAACGGAGCCCTTTCTCGTTGCCCATGCCGACAATCTGACCGACTTCGACGTTGCGGGCCTGATCGCAGCACACCATAGCCGCCCCCCCGGCTGCATCATGACGATGCTCGCGTTTCGGACGGACGATCCAAGTTCCTGCGGTATCCTGCAGATTGACCCGCAAAACCGGGTGCTCGCGTTCCACGAAAAGGTCCCGAACCCGCCGGGGAACCTCGCCAACGGCGCAGCCTACATCTTCGAGCCCGAGGTCATCGATGACATCGCCAAGCTCGGCCGACCGGTGGTGGATCTTTCGACCGAGATCATCCCAAATTATCTGGGGCGCATTTTGTCCGTGGAAACCGACGGTTATCACAGGGACATCGGCAACCCGGAAAGCTTGCACCGGGCGCATTCTGAGTTTAAGCACAGGCCGCGCCATGGTGGGGGCGCCGGGGGCGACTAGATCGCGGGCTGATCGCGATTTCCCGCCATATTCAAATATGCATCCGACGTGCGATCGGACTGACAGCGAGCTTACAGGGATCGGCAGATGAGGATATTTGTGACCGGTGCATGCGGATACAAGGGAAGTGTCCTCGTTCCGAAGCTCTTGAAGACCGGCCATCAGGTCGTCGCGTTCGATCTGATGTGGTTCGGTAACTTCCTCGAACCGCACCCCGATTTGACGGTGGTGAAGGGCGACGTCCGCAACCCCGATCATATTGATTTGAGCGGCGTCGACGCGATCATCCATCTCTCTAGTGTAGCCAACGACCCTTGCGGCGATCTTGATCCGAAGCTGACTTGGGAAATCTCCTGCCTCGCCACGATGCAGCTAGCTGACCGCGCCTATCGGCACGGTATCAAACGGTTTATCTACGCGTCGTCGGGCAGCGTCTACGGGGTTAAGGAAGAAGAGCAGGTCACCGAGGATCTCGAACTGCTGCCGATCTCCGAATACAACAAGACCAAGATGTGCGGTGAGCGCATCGTGCTGTCTTACAAGGACGACATGGTGGTGCAGATCGTCCGTCCCGCTACCGTTTGCGGCTTTTCGCCCAGGCAGCGGCTTGACGTCTCCGTCAACATGTTGACGATGCAGGCTCTGATGAACGGCCGCATCACCGTATTCGGCGGCGACCAGACCCGACCCAACATCCACATCGACGACATCACCGATCTATACCTTTTCCTGCTTGATCACCCCGAGCACACCGGCGTCTACAATGCCGGCTTCGAGAACATTTCGATTCTCGACATCGCCAATCTCGTCACCAAGCACGTCAAGGCCGAGGTGATCGTCACCCCCTCGAACGATCCGCGCAGCTACCGGGTTAATTCCGATCGCCTGCTCGCGACTGGCTTCCGGCCGAAGAAGACGGTGGAAGACGCGATCAAGGAAATCATCGGAATGTACTCCCAGGGCCAGCTCAAGAACGAAGACCGCTGGTACAATCTGAAATGGATGGAAAAAGAGGTCGTGAAATGAACGCACCCGTTTTCCCGACACCCGGCAAGCTATTCGCCGACTATTCCAACCGCCTAAACGCTGCGCTGCAGAGCTTCGACTGGGCCCCTGTCGAGCGTCTCGCTTATGATCTGCGCGATTGTTGGCAGACAGGCCGGCAGGTGTTCTTCTGCGGCAATGGCGGCAGCGGCGGCAACGCCAACCATCTCGCCAACGATTTCCTCTACGCGTTGTCGAAGACGCGGGGCTCGGGCCTGCGCGTGCATTCGCTGTCGTCGAATCCGTCCGTCATCACGTGCCTCGCCAATGACGAAGGCTATGACCAGGTGTTTTCGCTGCAGCTCGCCGTGCTGGCGCGCAAAGGCGACGTGCTGATCGCCTTCTCCGGCTCCGGCAACTCGCCGAACATCCTCAAAGCGCTGGAAGAAGCCAAGACGCTCGGCATGACCAGCTACGCCGTGCTCGGCTTCTCCGGCGGCAAGGCCAAGGCACTCGCCGATGTGCCGATCCATTTCGCCCTCGACGACATGCAGATCGCCGAGGATGCGCAGATGGTGATCGGTCACATGATCATGCAGTGGCTGTACGCGCAGCGCGGCAATATTCCGCAGCGGCGTGAGTGATAACGGACACTAAGACGATGACGGTACGTGAAAAGTATCTGATCCTGGGTTCGAACTCGTTTTCGGGCGCGACCTTTGCCGATTTCCTGGCCGCGGGCGGCCACGACGTGATCGCGACCAGCCGGTCGGACGAGCCGCATGACGCTTTCCTGCCCTACAAATGGCAGAAGCGTCCGGGCAATGTCCACTTCAAGCGGATCGACCTCAATCATGATCTCGATGCTTTGAAGGTTCTGCTGGCAGCCGAGCATCCGACCCATGTGGTCAATTTCGCGGCCCAGAGCATGGTCGGCGAGAGCTGGCTCTATCCGGACCACTGGATGATGACCAACGTTGTCTCCGCGGTGCGGCTGCATGATCTGCTGCGCAACTATGACGGCCTCGAGCGCTACGTTCACGTTACGACGCCGGAGGTCTACGGCTCGACCGAGGGCTGGGTGAAGGAAGACGCGCCGTTCAATCCGTCGACGCCCTACGCGGTATCGCGCGCAGCCGGCGACATGAGCCTGCACACTTATTTCGCGAACTATCAATTCCCCGTCGTCTTCACCCGTGCGGCCAATGTCTACGGCCCCGGCCAGCAGCTCTATCGGATCGTGCCGCGCACCATCGTCGCGGCGATGACTGGTCAGAAGCTGAGGCTGGACGGCGGCGGCAAATCGATCCGTGTGTTCATCCACATGACCGATGTGTCGGATGCGACCTTGAAGATCGCGCGAAAGGGCACGCTCGGCGACACCTATCACATCTCCGGCTATGAGCTGGTCTCGATCCGCACGCTGGTAGAGATGATCCTGGCCCGCCTCGGCAAGTCCTTTGAGGATTGCGTCGAGATCGGCCCCGAACGGCCGGGCAAGGACACCGCTTACACGCTCGACAGCTTCAAGCTGCGCACCGAGCTCGGCTGGCGCGACACGTTCTCGCTCGAACAGGGCATCGACGACGTGATCGCCTGGGCCAAGCGGTTCGAAGGCGGCATGGCCCAGCTACCAACCAAATACGATCACAAACCCTGACGACCCCCGCGCTTCCCGATTGGAAAGCGCCACTGGAGAGCGACGATGAACGTTGCAGTCCGGAGCGCCGCTGCCAAGCCAGACGCCGCTGCCCTGAAGGCGCAGGCCGCCAAGCTGCGTGGCAAGATCATTGAGATGTCGCACAAGCGCTCAGGCCGCCCATCTGGCATCGTCGCTGTCCTGCGCGGACGCGATGACCGCGGCCTATTGGCATGTGCTCAATATCGATCCGAGCAAGCCGACGGATCCGTTGCGCGACCGCTTCATCCTGTCCAAGGGTCATGCCGCGGCGGCGCTCTATGCGACGCTGGCGATGAAGGGCTACTTCCCGATCGAAGAACTCGACACCTATTGCCAGGACGGCGGCCGCCTCGCCGAGCATCCGCCGGCCAATCTGTTGCCGGGCGTCGAAGCCGCCACCGGCTCGCTCGGCCACGGTCTGCCGCTCGGCTGCGGTATGGCGCTCGCCGGCCGCATCAAGGGCGAGAATTACCGCGTCTACGCCCTGCTCTCCGACGGTGAGAACAATGAGGGCTCGGTGTGGGAAGCCGCCATGTTCGCCGCCGCCCAGAAGCTCGAAAATGTCTGCGTTGTCGTTGACTACAACAAATGGCAGGCGACCGCGCGCTCCAACGAGACCCTGATGCTGGCACCGCTTGCGCGACAAATGGGCCGGCGTTCGGTTGGGACGCGCATGAGATCGACGGCCATGACGTCGGCGCGCTAGCGGAAGCGATGCAGAATATCCCGAACGGCTCCGGCAAACCGGTGGCGCTGATCGCCCACACCGTCAAGGGCAAGGGCGTGTCGTTCATGGAAGACGACAACAACTGGCATTATCGCGCTCCAACCGCCGAAGAAGTGGTGAAGGCGCACAAGGAGCTCGGCCTATCATGAGAAACGCATTCGCGGACGAACTGACCAAGCTCGGCAACGAGGACCCGCGCGTCGTTATGCTGTCGGGCGATATCGGCAACCGCCTGTTCGACAAGTTCAAGGACAAGCATCCCAGCCGTTTCTTCAACTGCGGCGTCGCCGAAGCCAACATGATGGGCGTCGCCGCCGGCATGGCGATGAACGGGTTGCGTCCGGTCGCCTATACGATCACGCCGTTCGTGACGACGCGCTGCCTCGAGCAGATCCGCACCGACGTCTGCTATCATGAAGCGCCGGTGACGATCGTGGCGGTCGGCGCCGGTCTCGCTTATTCCGGCCTCGGCCCGACCCACCACGCTTGCGAGGACATTTCCTTCCTGCGTTCGATCCCCAACATGGTGGTGATCTGCCCGGGTGACGCTTTCGAAGTACGCGGCGCCTTGCGCGCCGCCATACAGCAGGAGCACCCGGTCTATATCCGCATGGGAAAGAAGGGCGAACCGGTCGTCCATAAGGCTCCGATCGCCGACTTCAAGATCGGCAAGGCGATTACCATCTCGGAAGGCAGCGACGTCTGCCTGCTCTCGACCGGCAACATGCTGCCCGAAGCTGTCGAAGCCGCGCATAGGCTGAAGGACAAAGGCATCTCCGCCGAGGTCGTCAGCTTCCACACCGTGAAGCCGCTAGACGAAGAGAAGCTCCGGCAGACCTTCGCGCGCTTCAAGCTGGTCGCCACCATTGAAGAGCATTCACTGATCGGCGGTTTTGGTTCTGCGGTTTCCGAATGGCTCGCCGACACCGAGACGCAGCCTAAGAAGTTTTTGCGTTTCGGCACGCCCGACGCTTTCTTCAAGAAGTCCGGCGAACAGGAATACGCCCGCGAGGTACTGGGGCTCACCGGCCATCATATCGCGGACAAGATTGCCCACGCCTTGACCTGATTTCCTCGCACCGAGACCGAAATGTCATGAAAACGCAAGCTGCCCTCCTGGTCCAAACCGGCCAACCTCTCGTCCTTGCCGACATCGAGACGCCAGCGCTGAAGCCCGGGCAGGTCCTGGTCGAGGTCGCCTATTCCGGCGCTTGCGGCACGCAGGTGATGGAATGGCGCGGCGACAAGGGCGAAGACAAATGGGTTCCGCATTGTCTCGGCCACGAGGGCACCGGCACGGTGCTCGAGGCGGGCCACGCGGTCACCAAGGTCAAGGTCGGCGATAAGGTCGTGATGTCCTGGATCAAGGGGAGCGGGATCGAGGCCGGCGGCGCCGTCTATGACTGGGATGGCAAGAAGGTCAATGCCGGCGGCGTCACCACCTTCCAGCGCCACGCCGTGGTGAGCGAGAACCGTCTCACCTTGCTTCCGCCAGACCTGTCGATGGAGGTCGCAGTGCTGCTCGGCTGCGCGGCGCCGACCGGCATGGGCGCGGTTTATAATGTCCTGAAGGTTCAACCCGGCGACGCTGTCGCTGTGTTCGGCACCGGCGGCATCGGCCTCAACGCATTGATGGCGGCGGCGCTCGCCGGCGCGATGCCGGTAATCGGCATCGACCCGAACCCGACCCGCCGCGCGCTCGCCAAGATCTATGGTGCTACCCATGTGATCGACGCCGCCGGCGACGTGCTGGCAGAGATCAAGAAGATCGTGCCGCAGGGCGTCGATCTCGCGGTAGAATCCTCCGGCATCCCGGCCGTAATGGACCAGGCCATCAATTCTACCCGCCAGCAGGGCGGCCGCGCGGTCGTGATCGGCAACGCCAAACATGGCGCGACGCTGCAGCTCAGCCCCGGCGTATTCAATCAGGGCAAAAGCCTCCTCGGCACCTGGGGCGGCGATAGCGTCCCGGATCGCGATTACGGCCGCTACGGGCGGCTTTTGAACTCGGGCCGCTTCCCGGTGCGGGATTTGTTGTCGAAGCCATACAGCCTCGCCCAGGCCGACCAGGCGTTGCAGGATCTTGCCGCCGGCAAGGTCGGCCGCCCGCTGATCGATATGTCGATGCGCTAATAATCTGATAGGGCCAGGTCATGCGGATCGGGATA
This sequence comes from uncultured Alphaproteobacteria bacterium, assembly GCA_963770515.1. Lineage (GTDB taxonomy): Bacteria > Pseudomonadota > Alphaproteobacteria > Rhizobiales > Xanthobacteraceae > Bradyrhizobium. The sequence goes on along the minus strand of CAVYPW010000006.1, from coordinate 901,308 downwards.
GACTTCGACAATACGATCGCATGCTATGATGGTGTGTTCCATGCGGCCGCGCTCGAGCGCGGCCTGATCCCGTCAGATCTGGGTCGCGACAAGAACAGCGTCCGTGACCATCTCAACGGAAGCGGCCGCAAGGACGATTTCACCGAGCTGCAGGGCTATGTTTACGGTGCCCGCATGGACCTAGTGTCGCCGTACCCTGGCTTTGCCGGCTTCGTCGTCGCCGCGCGCAAGGCAGGCCACGACCTATTCATCGTCAGCCACAAGACCAAGCACCCGATCTTGGGGCCGAAGCACGACATGCATGCCGCCGCGCGTGGCTTCCTGACCGATCGCGGCCTGATGGGCCCAGGCGAAACCCAGATCGCGCCGAACAACGTCTACTTCGAGCTGACCAAAGACGAAAAGGTCGTCCGCGCCGCCGCGCTCGGCTGCGAGCTCTTCATCGACGATTTGCCGGAAATTTTAGGTATGACCGGCTTTCCGCAAGAGATGCGAAAGGTCTTGTTCGATCCAGAGAACCAGTTCGCGAATACCAAGGCCGGCCAAGCCTACGACCGCCGGGATTCTTGGGCCGCCATCACAGCGGATCTGTCCCGTGACTGTAGCTGACGCGGCGGACGAGACCGATGCGACGCTTTTGGCCTTGGCGCAACGGCTGACCACCGAGGCCGGCCGCGCCGACGCCAAGAGCCTCACGCGCCTCGCCGGTGGCCGCAATAACCAAGTCTATCGCCTGGACACCGACAGCGGCCCGTTGGTGCTGAAGCGCTATTTCTACGATGCGCGCGACACCCGCGACCGGCTCGGGGCTGAATGGAATTTTATCACCCATGCCTGGTCGCGCGGCATTAGGGTCGTGCCCGAGCCACTTGCCTGCGACAGAAGCGAACAGACCGGACTCTACAGCTTCGTGCGGGGTCGAAAGGTCATGGCATCCCAGCTCTCGCCTGATCATGTCGACGCCGCGATCGATTTCGTGCTCGCCGTCAACCAGCGTCCGCGCCCGGCGCTGGCGCCGGGATCAGAAGCCTGCTTTTCGCTCTCGGAACATGTCGCGACTGTCGAGCGGCGTGTGGCGCGGCTCGCCATGCTCGATGTCGACGCGCCGCATGGCGATCAAGCGCAGCGCCTGGTGTCAGATAAACTGTTCCCGGCCTGGACCGCTGTGAAGGCACGCATCGCAACCGGCGCGAGCGCCGCCGGGCTGACTATGCAGGCAGTACTTGCGGATGACGACCGCTGCCTGTCGCCGTCCGATTTCGGCTTCCACAACGCATTGCTCGACGATGCGGGCAAGCTGACCTTCCTCGATTTCGAATATGCCGGCTGCGACGATCCGGCCAAGCTGGTGTCAGACTTCTTCTGCCAGCCGGAGGTGCCCGTACCACTGTCCCTGCACGCGCATTTCATCGATCGCATCGCGCAAGGTCTGGGTTTGGATGCGGCCGGTATCGCGCGCTGCCGTTTGCTACTCGACGCTTACCAGATCAAATGGACCTGCATCATCCTCAACGACTTCCTGCCACTGGGCGCCGCGCGACGCGCCTTTGGCGATAGCCGCGCCCGGGCACAACGCTGCGCGGAGCAGCTTATTAAAGCAGAGGCAAACCTTGCAAACCTCGGCATCTCCAGCACATAACCAATACGGACCATCCTTCGGAGAGACTTCATGGCCTATCGCGAGTTCGTCAGCCTCGTTCACAAATCGACCAAGCGCGACTATCTCGCGCGCGTCACCCAGCGCGACAAAGCCGATGTCGCCGATATGGCGGTCAAGTTCGACTACGATTATTGGGACGGCAGTCGCGAGACCGGCTATGGCGGCTACAAATATGACGGCCGCTGGCGCAAGGTCGCCGACGCCATGATCGCGGCCTACGGCATCAAGCCGGGCATGCGCGTGCTCGACGTCGGCTCGGGCAAGGGCTTTATCCTGCACGACTTCCGCGAGGCCATTCCGGATCTGGAAGTTGCCGGTATCGACATCTCCTCATACGGCATCGAACACACGATGGAAGACGTCAAGCCGTTCTGTCAGATTGGCAACGCGGCCAAGCTGCCCTGGCCTGACAACCATTTCGATCTCGTAATCTCGATCAACACCCTGCATAATCTGTACAACTACGATCTCGACGCCGCCTTGCGCGAGATGGAACGCGTCAGCCGCGGTTCCAAATATCTCTGCGTCGAGGGTTACCGCAACGAGCGTGAGAAGGTGAACCTGATGTACTGGCAGCTCACCTGCCGGATTTTTCACACGCCGGAGGAATGGGCTTTTGAGTTCAAACGCTCTGGCTATACCGGCGATCACGAATTTATCTTCTTCGAATGAGCGGTTCAGCGGAACCCATGCGTTATGAATCGTTTCAACGTCGCTTTAGAACCATATCAATTGTGGCGTTTGCTGCCAAACGATTGCAGCGGCCTATCGCTTTGCTGAAACGTCTTAACCTCCGCCGACTTTTCGGACGCACCAGTGCAGTCGATCCGGAGGATACAGAAGCGCTTATCAGTTTGGTCCATTTCCTGTACGATCGGAAACAGGAAGATGAGGCCAGAGTCGCGCTAGATATCCGTCCCTATTTAGTGAACTGGCGTTGGCGCCTTTTGGCGAAATTTTTCCGCGCGCGGTTTCGCAAGGACGGTACCGTCGAAAATATCGAACAACTCTCCCGCATCTTCAAAACACCAATACGCGAATGCCTGGCGGTGATGGATCGGGCCAAACTCCGAGCGGAACTCGCCATCGGAATTTTAGGAGACGAAGCCGAGTTCCTTAGGCTGCTGGGCGTGAAGCGAAGGACCCAGGATGAGCTACTAACGTGCCTCGGAATGAAGAAGGCGCCGGTCCGCTACATGGGCAATTACTGGGTGCGAAAGATCGGCCATCTCGGCCAGATCGAATTTTATGTCAGGCCGTTGCAGCTCGGACTCCTGGGTGATCATCGTCCGATTGTCCTGGTGAAGGATGCGGGAGAGGTCGCCAACCGCTGCCTGCTCGATTACTGGAAAACGTATTTCGACGTGACCGTTGATGCCTGTGAATTTGCCCGGCGCAGCCTCGAGGCAAAAATCCTCGAAATCGATATCCATCTGTTCGAGACGGCTAATGGGGCCGCCGGCTTGCACTACAAGGAGGCCTGCGCGATCGCCTGGGACGCCGAGGTCCGAAATGCGCTGTTCACTGTCCGCGCCGAGCATCGCAGCGACGGCTGGGAGCTGTTGAAGCAGGCCGGCGTGCCGGAGGGATCATGGTTCGTCGTGTTCCATGCTCGCGAGCCTGGCTTCGCGGGCGATCCTTTTCCATCGCCGAGAAATGCCTCGTTCGAAAACTTCCTGCCCGCCATGAATGAGGTCGTCGCGCGCGGGGGATGGGCCATCCGGATCGGCGACAAGGGCATGAAGCCGCTGCCTGCGATGCCTGGCGTGATCGACTACGCCCACGCCGATTTCAATAACGACTGGATGGACATCTTCCTCCTGGCGCAATGCCGGTTCTTCGTCGGCTCGCCTTCCGGCCCCGCGCAGGTGCCGCATCTGTTCGGGGTTCCGACCGTCTATACCAACTGGATCCCGCTGGCTGATTATCCTTACCACGCTGACGGCCTGCTGATTCACAAGACCCACCGCGACAGCAGCACCGGCCACAAGATTCCTTATTCCGCTTTTCTCTCGCTGCGGACCGATTACACAAACATCAACGCCAGGAACGGGATTGTCGTCGAGGAAAACACCGCAGAGGAGATCTGGGACGTGGTGGGGGAAATGCTGGATCGACTAGACGGCAAACAGTCGCCGCCCTCCCCGGAGGACGAGGCCCGACAAGCCCGCTTCCGTGCGCTGGCCGGATTTTTGGACCGTGGCCGACCGCGTCTTGGCCGCGCATTCCTGCAGGCGAACGCCGAACTACTTGGTCCCGTTGTTAGTCCCATGGCCAACGAAAGCCGTGGCATGTTTGTGGAGAAAATGGAGGCTCGGTAGTGCAGCGCCGTAGGCATGGGGGACGGCAAGGCTGCGGCGCCAAACCTCGATCAGCGGATCGCTCGGCGGCGGCGTTCCACCGGCAAGCGCATCGACTTCACGCACCGTCTCCAGGATCTCGTCGGGAGAGTTGTCTTGCGCCGTGAGACCGTTGCTCGCCATGGTCTGAATCGTCGCCAGCGCCCATCGCCAGTCCGACGTCATGTCGCGCTGGCTGAGCATGTTGCCCGCCCGCGTGAGCAATGGTTTCACGCAGAAGCGCACCAAATGGCTCCAGGGCTGGTATTCCGTCGTCAGACAGTTCACCAGTGCGGCCGGGCGCCCCAGGCTGACCGCGACATTGGCTAGGCCTGACGTGGTTCCGATGAAGTACTTGGCGTGACGGATCAGCGCGATATCCATTGCCTCGGACTTGAACTCACTGTGGGCGTAATCGATCAGCCCGGGCATTTCGCATGGCGGCGAGCTCGGCGCCCCCATCTTTATGACCCGGCCGCCGCGGCCCGCCACGAATGCGATCGCCTCGCCATAGTTAGTCAGGTCCGAGTTTCGGTTGCCGTGGCCGGAATCCACCGCTGCGCTGTGATAGCCAAGTTCGCGAACGTGCAGACAGACATACCAGTCATCCGGTCGGATGCCCCACGTCGCCAAGGCCGATTTAAGCTGCTGCTGCAGCGCAACATCGCCTGCAAATTTGGCGTCGAACCCCGGCGCAAGACTCCAGGACTCCAGTTCGGGATGCCGGTGCATGGCCAGCGCCGCTGCCTCATGCCAGCGGACGAACCGGCTGCTAGGCGGCCGAAACACGTGATACGGCAGTCCGTGCGAGTGAATCAGCGACATGAGATCCCGCATGAGTCGGCAATTGCGATCCTCACGCACCACGATGACGTCCGGCTGCGCGCAGACCAGCGACATAAACTGGCTGTTTGCAACGCGCTCGTCCGGCGCGAGAACGATCGCCGTGCCGTTCCACCATCCCAAGCGCCGCATGCGGAGCATGATATCCAGCATGCCGAGATGCCCGATCTGGCTGACCCAGCTCTCGGGCAGGATCCGTACGTCGTTGAGCTGAAGCTGATGCCGCGAAAGCAGATCGGCGACCTCCGCGCTCGCGCGCGCGACAGGCTTCAAATTGAATTGCTTAAGTACTGCCTTCGTCGCGAGGCCAGTGCTGGCCTTTCCGGCGCCGACCTGAAAGGCGCGCATCGCCGCGAAATTATAGCCTGCGTACAACAGCCCGGCGTCGCCGAAACAGGTGTCCTCCGGCCTTGGCGGCGCGTTCGGCTCATCGCTGCGGGACACGTCATAGTCGCTGGCCCAGTAATGGGTATCGCCGGCGGCCGCCCGCTTCAGAAACCCCGTGGCGGCTTTCTCGCGGCCGTATACCAGATAGATCAACGCCAGCGTGCAGTATGACGAGGGCCGCAGTTTTTGTCGTAACGCGGCCACGTGCAGGCAAAGCGCTGCCTTGGCGAACGCACCGTTGCGGAAGTGTTTTTCGCCTTCTTCCTCCAGTCGATCCTGATATTGTCCCCTCGCCGCCCGATATCCCCAATCGACGATCCTTCCGACGCTCCTTGATGCGCGCACCGCCGGCGCTTCGACGAACTTGTAGGTCAGCCATGCCAGCGGGAACATCGCCAGCGTCGTTGCGACAATCGTGACCGCTGCCAGCATCCAATAGGGCTGGAGCGGCAGTTTGAGAAGCAGCAGCGCGGTGAAGCTGCAGACCAACGGAATCTGGATCAGGTAGATCGGAAACGACAGCCGTCCCAATAGCTGCATCGCGCGCGACCCTAACGCGGCGCGCAGCAGCGCCGACTGCTGCACTCCAATCAGCACAAGGATCGCTCCCGCGATATGCCACCCCAGCGCATTATCGCTATCGCTAAGCCATCGATGCCATGGCGACGAAATGCCGGTATGAATGCCCGACGCGGGAAAACCGCCCGCCACGATTCCGGCGAGCAGCAGCGCCACCGCCGTCAGTTCGGCCGGAAACGAAAACCGGCCGTCTGCCGCCGGCGCCTGCCGCTCGAACAGCTCGAACAACAGACCTCCCGCGGCGAACAGCGAATAATAGCCAGGCGACAGAAAGGCCGCGAAGATTGCCACCAGAATGCGCAGCCATCGATGCGGCGCCAGCGAATACAAGAGAAAGATAGCGACCGAACCGACGAACTCGATCCGCATCGTCCATAAATTCGAATTGTAGTCGCTGCGCCCGAAGATGAAGGCATTCCAGTATCCATCACCAATGGCAGCCCAGAGGCTTGCCGGCATCCGGTACCAGAGCGCGAACCAGCCGCTATGCGAGACCGTGGTCGCCGCTTCCTCGTTGGCGAAAGCACCCGCTTTCATCAGGGCAAACGCCAGCATCGTGCTGAATGCCATGGGCAGCGCCAGCCGTGCGTATCTGCGCGCGAGCTTGGCCAAAAAGCCGAGATTCGTGGTCATGCAGAATTGCGAAAGGACGTAACCGCTGAGAACGAAGAAGATGCAGACGCCGAAATCGCCGCCCCATGCGACGCTGAGTGGCGACCGTCCGATCGCTATCAGCGAAGCGAGGCCCGAGGCATCGGGCTGCAACGTCGAGATCGACGGCAGCACCGACAGCGCCAAATGGTTGAAAAACACCATCAGCGAAGCGATACCGCGCAAGCCGTCCAGATGAGCCGATCGGGATAACTTGATCATCGGTATGGTTCTTATCCTGCGCGATCAACGGTCGGGGGCATCGGGGCACGAAGCTGTAGAAGATATTGCATGCCGTTGTCACGACTGAACCAGCTGCACGCGACCGCGATCTCACCTTTCGTCGCCGGCGACACTAATAGCCGATCGCGGCATAGATCGCCCGTGCCACGATGGCTGAAGCACCTCTTGTCAAATGAAACCTGTCCCACGTCGCAGGTTCGCCTTCGGCCATCGCGATGCATTGCCCCTCCTGACAGAGCTGCCGGGTTGCAGAGAGATAGATCGCCCGCTCCGCCGAGACTGCTTGACCGACGGTCTCATCCAGCCTCTCGCTTGCTTCTGCCACGTCAGGTGGCATCGCGAGGAAGCGGGGCGCGCCGGATGACGGCGATGCAAGATAGCTGTTGAGCAGCATCTCAGGAAACGCTTTCGGCCACAACGGCGGCGGCCCGACAACGAGTAACGGACCGGCGAAAAACTTGCGCAACTCCCTGACTGTATTTGCGACCTGGTTCGGCAAATCCGTATCATAACTCGGGGAGAAGGAGATAATGACAATGTCGGGCCTGCTCGTCCTGATGTAGCCGAAAGCGAATTGGTTGATCGCCGAGCAGTGCGGGCGATCGGCCATCGGCTTGTAATCGCCGATGAAAGGCGGACAGTTCGAGGTCGTCAGTTCATCGATGTCCAGACGTCCCTTGCCGATCTGTTGCAGTCCCGGTTCGATCGCCGTGACGGCGGAGTCGCCCCAGAGCACGACATGTCTGGCGCCCGCATGGCGGCTGCTGAAGCATTCGCTGGCGAAATCCGACCAGCCCTGCTCGGGCTTGAGGTGGCATTTTCCGATGCGAAAGATCGAATCATCAAACTTGTAGGTCAGCAGCGTGATGACTTCGGACGGCCAGCGTCCCGGAAATCCGCTGACGGTTGAGATCTGGCCAAACAGCGCGACGATCGCTAGACCTGCAGCAAGCCAAACAGGGGTGACCTGCCGGGACCGGCGCGCGCCGAGGCGAATAGGCTTTTCGACCAACTCGAAGGTGGCCCAAGCGAGCACCAACGAGATCGCGACCAGCGCGCTGGCGTGCGCAAGGCTCAGATCGATCGTCCCGATGGTCCGGCCGACCCAGAACACCGGCCAATGCCACATATATAGCGGATAGCTGATCAGTCCGACAAAAACCAGCGGACGCCAAGACAGCAGCGGCGCGACGGCGCGGCTATCGGAGCCGGACCACAAGACCAGACATGCACCGATCGTCGGCGCTAGCGCGCGCCACCCAGGATACGGGTCGCTCTCGTGAATGCAGACGATTGACCCAAGGATCAGAAAAAGTCCGGCGATCCCAGCGATATCAAGCAGGATCGGCGGGAAACTTCGCGTGCTATCTCGCATCAGCCACGCGAGGCCTGCTCCTAGCATCAATTCCCATGCGCGGGACATCGGCAAATAGAATGCGGCTGCTTGGTTTTCAGCCAACAACGAAACCAGGAAAGATGCCACGCCGATGATGACGATCGCGGGTAGAATTGTCCAACTGCGCCGCCACAGCATTATGATCGCCAGAGGCCACACGACATAAAATTGCTCTTCGACTCCAAGCGACCACAAATGCAGCAGCGGATAGGTCGTTGCATCGGGGCTGAAATATCCTGCCTGCGACCAAAAGTAGATATTGGCTGCAAAGGCCGCGCTGGCGACGATCTGATGACCGAGCCGGATCATTTCGATCGGAAACAGCAGCCACCACCCGGCGACGAATACTGTCGCGAGCACGACGAGCAGCGCGGGAAAGATGCGCCGGATTCTCGCCGCGTAGAAAGCGCCGAGATTGAACGCGTTGCGGGCTACTGCGTCGAAGATCAGTCCGGAGATCAGAAAACCGGAGATCACGAAGAACACATCCACACCGACGAACCCGCCGGGGGCATAGCCCGGAAGTGCGTGAAACATCACAACCGGCAGGACAGCCACCGCCCGCAGTCCGTCGATGACCGGATTGTATTTCATCGAGGTAAGTCCGCCCTATCCATGTCAGAGGACCAGTATGTTCCGGTGAGTATGAGGCCGGCCTGACCCTATGCTCATGGCTCTTGCAATGTGGAGGAAAGGAGGTCTCCCAGCCCGTGATTTACCAGATAGTCTGAGCCGGCCTGAGTGAGGTGTCCGTAATCCCAAACGACAAGATCGGTTGCTAGATTGCTGCCGACACGCGTCAAGCAGCCATCGACATTGCACAGAAGATCCTTGACAGAAAAGTAGTGATAGCCAGGTGGAAGAGCCCACGTCCGCATTTGGGAATCCATTTCCAGGGACTGCTTCGCCACGCCTACCCAGGTCCGCTCTGGGACTTTTTGACGTTTTTCGACGAAATTTCGTATTAGGCCATGCGGTAAGTCGGGGTCCCAAGTTGGGATTTCCCCGACCACAATCACCTTTTTTACTCCGATGCTGTGAGCCAGCTTTGTAATTCTGTCCAGGACGTGTGCCCTGTAGTGATCCAAATCGGGGAAGTGCTGCACCGTGCCGCTCTGGGCCCAATACAAATCCAGAATAAGCACGTCTGGCTTTGTGGCCTCGATAGTTCTCATGACCTCTCGGTCATAATCGTTTTCACACGCCTCGCTCTCATGACCATCGGAATCGAAGCAATATAGCGACGGCCCGTAAAAGCCGGATGTCTGCAAGAAGTTGACGTTCATCGACTTCGCCCACGTCCGCAATCCGAGGGAAAGAGACGCCGAGTGCGAATTGCCCATGAGCAGAATTGACGCCTTTCCATATCCGGCCGTCAAACAGCCATTCCGTTCAAAAAAGTCTCCCGTCGGGGTGTCGTAGGGTGCTGGGAGCTGGAAACACTTCACCGTTTTTTTGGGGTCTTGCCATTGCTTGGAGTGCGTCTGAGAAACGGTCAACAATTGATCGATCTCTTCAGCATAGCTATTATGGGCACCAAAAAACCATGAAGAAGAGGTGTTGACCTTAAAGCAGGCGAAGCCAATGCCAGCTATAGCAACCATAGCAATAACAAGGGCAGCGGTTTTTTGCCGGCCGTTGTCACCAAAGCGCAGCGGCCTTTCGATCAAACGATAGGTTAGCCAGGCAAGAACAATTGACAGCGCCAACGCAGCGCATCGCACTCCTATTGAGGGCGTTTGACCGACTTCGATACGGGCGTAAGTCAGGAGTACCCAGTGCCACAAATATAGCGGATAGCTGATCTTACCCACCGACACCAATATCCAGTTCGAAAGCAAAACTCGGCTCACGTAGGCATGCGGTCCCGCCCACAATAAGAAAACAGTGCCTAATGTTGGCAAGAGGGCCCACGCGCCGGGGAAATGCGTATTAGTGGTGATCTTCAGCAAAGCCAAAGAAATCAGAAGCACACCCAGCCAGGCCCTGCTATTTGCCAAGGTTATTTCTGGCGAAACGTCGGCATCCGTCCGGTAGATGAGATGCCGCATAAATTGGCCGAAAAATGCTTCCAGCGTGGCCATATATCCGGAAACATCTATCACCAACAACGCCAATGTGGATCCTATTAACAATTCCCATACACGCGTCTGCGGCATGTAAAATGTCGCGACTGGTGCGCTATCAATGAGCTTGAGATTTAGGACGAACGAGAGCAATCCGGTTAAAGCCACAAAGAACAGTATGTTCAGCCGCGCTCTCCAGAGAAGCCACGCAAACACAGGAAAGAAGATGTAAAACTGTTCTTCAATTCCCAACGACCAAAGGTGCAGAAGCGGCTTCGTCTCGGCCGCTGCATCGAAGTATCCGCTTTCCCGCCACAGCACAAAATTAGAAACGAACCCGGCGCCTCCCGCAACGTGTTTGCTGAGTTGCCGGTACTCGTCTGGATAGAGGATGAACCAGCCCAGCATGAATGTTGCCAGCAGGACGGTGGCCAAAGCTGGGAATATTCTGCGGATCCGACGGGAGTAGAAATCAACAAAGCTAAACTTATTGCCCTCAAGACTCCTAAAGATGATCGTCGAGATCAAAAAACCGGAGATGACGAAAAAGACGTCGACACCTATGAAGCCGCCCTTCATTATAGTGGGAAAAGCGTGATAAATCATCACCGATAGTACGGCGACCGCACGAAGGCCGTCGATATCAGGACGATACTTTGGATGGGTTACATCTGACACCCCCGCGACGGCGCTACCGGTTGTCGATGAATCAATCAATGCCGCTCTCGCTTATTCTTGACGTTCCGATTCGGAAATAGGTCAGTCGGAGCTGGCCGAAGCTCTCCGTTTGTGTCAGCCCACGTCAGGCATTCGCTCTATCTGCCTGGGTTGAAGATCAGCGGCATGATCGCGTTGGCGACAAAGTGGGATCCGGCAGTAGTGAGATGTCCGGTATCGTAGGCCATCAATTGTGAACCGTCGGGACCGGTCCGGGTCAGGCAGCCATCCTGGTTGCACATTATTTTTCGCAGCGAGATGTACGGAACGTCATTGGCTTTGGCGTCCGCCTCAAGGACCGTGTCCACTCGGCGTGTCCATTCGTCATTGGTGCGATAGAAGGTCCTGACCGGAAGCAGGGAGTGTGCACCACCTTCATAATAGTAATCGATCATATTCGCAGCGAGGCCGCTGCCTTTCCAGGTTGCGGGCGGCCCGAGAACAATGATGTTGTTGAGCTGCCTTGCGCGCAACAGGGCCACGGTTTTCTTTAGTCCCGCGTCGAGATCCTGGTCGCTGTAACTCCATGTCGAGTACAGGACAATGAAGTCCGGTCTCAGCTTGCCGGCAATCTCGAGGATGCGGTCATTGATCGGCTTGCAAAACCGTCGCTGGGGATTCACATAGTCTATTAGGGCCGGGCAGGCTGAGGCGGTGTATTCGGCGACGCTGCCGCCTTTGGCCGCCACCGCCTCGGATAGCCCCGGATAGAGCGAAGCAGCATAGGAATCGCCCCATAGGAAAACCAACGGCCGGGCGCCGCTGCCGCTGCACTCGGCGGCAAGATCGGCCGGCCCCTGCTCCGGCAGCATCAGGCAGCGACCGCCTCTCCAATGTGCCGATGATTCGCTGCCGGCATTGAGGAACGCACGGACCTCGGCAGGGATGCGGCTCGGGACACCCTGGTTGAGCGCGACCGCGACTCCGAGGCATCCGATCGCTGCCATGGTGCCGAGCAGCGCAAGGGTTCTTCCTGCATCTCCGACTCCACCCCGCCGCAGAGGTCGTTCGACGGCATGATAAGTGAGCGACGCCAGTGTGACGCTGGCTGCAGCTGCCAACAGCAACGCCTGCGGCGACGGATTAATCCATACGGTGCGTAGAAAGGCGAGCAGCGGATAGTGCCAGAGATAGAGCGGGTAGCTGATTAGCCCGACATAAACCATCGGCCGCAGCGCGAGCGCGGTCCGGTTGATGGCTGAGCGAGCCGTCGCGATCAAGGTTACGGCCGCGGTAACCGGAACCAGCGCCGCATAGCCCGGATACGGAATGCCGGGGTGATACCGGAGCGCGGCGACTCCGATCGCGGCAAGCGCCAGGACGGCAAGGACGTCTAGTAGTAGCGCGCCTCTCGGCCGGACGTCGTCGGCCCATATCACCTTCTGTAGGAAGTCCTCCAGCTTGTTGGAGATCCCAAGCGCGTTGAAACTGATCGCGCGCGAAATCGGCAGGTCCATGGCGTGGGAAGCCCAGATCGCAAGCGTCGCCCCGGCGAACAACTCCCATGCGCGAGTGAAAGGGAGATAGAACACCGCATCGGGCTCGCTCTTGATGAGCAGAATCGCGGCGACAAACGACGCGACCGTCAGCAGCATTGTCAGCGTGATGGCATTCAATCGCAATCGCTGCACGACCATCAGCACGAGTGGCCAAGCCAGGTAGTATTGCTCTTCGATGCCGAGCGACCAGAGATGCAGCAACGGTTTCTTTTCAGCGGCAATGTCGAAATAGCCGACCTGGCCAAGCAGCACGAGATTCTGGATGAAAATAGCGCCGCCCGCGATGTTGGTTCCAAGCGACTCGAATTCAGCCGGCGGCAGGACATACCAACCCAGCGCGAAAACGCTCAGCGTCATCACGATCAGCGCGGGGAAGATCCTCCGGATCCGGCGCTCGTAAAATCGTAACAGCGAAAAATCGTGCCGTCCGAGTTCACCGACGATGATCTTGGAAATCAGATATCCGGAGATAACAAAGAAGATGTCGACCCCGATGAAGCCGCCCGGAACAAGATTCGGAAAGGCATGATAAAGCAGTACTAGCGTGACGGCGATAGCGCGCAGTCCGTCGATATCCGGCCGATAGACTGTCTCGGAGTGCGCGACGATCGATTTTTTTTCAAATGCCCGATATTTGAAATTCAAAATCTCAACTCGCCTCGCGATAGTAACTGGTTGCTGTGGAAATTCTACCTCATAGCCGCCCGATATACTAAGAGATATTGTCATTGGGTCGTAGCATTGCTGGTGTGATAGGCGCACGGAGCGCAGCGCGTCCCGCCAGACGCAAAGAGGTCTTCACTTTTCGTATCAAGGCTTTGTCGTGTCCGATGATTGCGTCCTCAAAGGATGTAGGGACGCCGTGCCGGCGATACTAGCGAGACACCAAGAAGTCCTCGCTGTACTTCCGTAAGTAGAGGATGCTTGGCGACGAGGCGCATATTGGTGGGGACAAGCCACAGCACCTCGCGCCAGGCACGAGGAAGCTGTTCTTCCTTTGCGCAGTTCAGCGATATTCCCGCCAACTAGAGCCTCAATTTCTTTTGCAATATCCTCCTAATCGACCGGCATTTTCAGAAGCTTTTTTTAGGACTAAGCTGCGGCAATTTTTCGAGGAGGTGCTCAGATACAAAGACCGCTCCGGGAACGGTGAGGTGACCGTTGTCATAGGCTGTCAATTCGGCAGCATTCTCGCCGATGCGGGCCAGACATCCATCATCGTTACACATGATTTGGCGGGCAGAGATGTATTGGATATCCAAAGATTTTGCTTGCGCCCCAAGGAACTGATCCATGGCGCGGGTCCAGCCATCATTCGACCGATACCAGGTCCGCGCCGGCAGCACGGTATGAGTCTGAAAATAATAGGCGAGGAGAACGGCCGGCAATCCTTCTCCAAGCCACGATGCCGGCGGCCCTAACAGAACGATCTTCGGGATGCCGATCGCCTTCAGGCGCGCGACCGTTTTCGGCAGCCCATCGCGGATGATATCCTCGGAATACCCCCAGTTCGAATAGAAGATCACTACCTCCGGCTTGAGCTGCGCTAAACGCTTGACCACGAAATCGTTGGCTCCCTTGCAACCGGGCCGTTCCGGTCTGACATAATCCAGCAGCGGTGGACAGGCGGAGGCCGTATACTCGGCGATATCGAAGCCGCGATCGGCTGCGAAATGATTAAGCCCTGGATAGAGCGCGGCACCGTAAGAATCGCCCCAGATGACAACAAGCGGGTGACGACCTTGACCGGCGCACTCCGGCGCAAAATCGGCAGCGGTTTGCTCGGGCAACAACAAACATTTGCCCCTGCGCCAATAGATGGCGGTCTCGTCGCCGGTCAGCATGAAGCCGCGAATACTTTCGGGAATACGGTCCGGCAACCCGTTGGTTCGGTCGACCATAAGCCCGGCGATTCCGAGGGCGGCCATACAACCGAGCAAGGCCCCTACCTTGTAGGCCACATTCCGTTGGCCGAAGCGAATTGGCCGCTCGATGTAGCGATACGTCAACCATGCGAGGATCACACTCGCGATCAGAAATTCGCACATCACCCAGGGCGAGACGCCTTCAACATAGTGGATGCGCGCAAATGTGATCAGTGGATAGTGCCAAAGATAAAGCGGATAGCTGATAAGACCGATAAGCACGGTCGGTCTGGAAGACAGAATATAGCGATGAACGAGCGTCCCGTGGGTCGCGATCAGCGCCGCGGCAGCAAAGACCGGCAGCAAGGTGCGGCTGCCCGGGTGGGCCGTAGACCGATTGTAGTGCCAGAATGCGAAGCCGAGCGCCACCATCGTGCCGAGCGCGATCACCTCGTGGATCGGGCGCATGTGCTGATCGGTCGAACCGACAGAGGTGGGCGATCGCCCGTTCACCCACAGTGCCAATCCGGATCCGATCAGCAACTCCCACGCCCGCGTCACCGGAAGGTAGAAGGCGTAGTCGGGAGCATGGCGCTGGACAAGGATGGCGCTGACGTATGATGCCGCGGCAAGCGCGAGCGTGACGGCGAGGCTGCGCCACCGCCAGGAGCCGATCATCATCAGCATGAGCGGCCAGACGATGTAGTATTGTTCTTCGATACCGAGCGACCACAGATGCAGCAGCGGCTTTTCTTCCGCAGCGAGATCAAAGTAGCCCACCTGCCCGAGCAGGATAAAATTCTGCGCAAACACAGCACCGCCGGCGATATTGGTACCGAGCGACTTCAGTTCACGCGGCGGCAGAATGAAGCACGCGGCCAGGAACGTAACCAAGACGACCGTGATCAGGGCAGGAAAGATGCGCCGGATACGACGCTTGTAGAAGTCGGCGATGCTGAACGTCTTCGACAGCATCTGCTGGTGGATGATACCGGTGATCAGGTAACCGGAAATGACGAAGAAGATGTCGACGCCATAGAACCCGGCGGGGACGGCTTGGGGAAAGGCATGAAAGATCAGCACCGGCAGAACGGCCAGTGCACGCAGGCCGTCGATATCCGGACGATAGCGCAGCTCGGACGCATGCGCTTGCTCGACGAAAAGGTTGGGCTGAGCTGGCTTCAAGAGCGCTCGCGATCGATCACTTGGTCAAAAGAGCATCGGAATACTTCTCCAGGAAGTAGCGCGCCGGTCGAGAACTGCCGAAGAATCCCGGAACGTTCAGGCACTCCTCCCAGGAATCATCGACGGACTCGATCTTGCGCGGCTCTCCCGAAGTCAGGTCGAGCACTTCCTTGGTGGTCTCGAGAATCTCGTCGGCGCTGCTCTCGCTCACCGTCAGTCCGGCACCGGTCACCGTCTCGTAGGTCGGGAACGTCCAACGCCATTTCTCTGAGGTGACGTCGCCCAGCGACAGCATGCGGCCCTCGTGGGTATGAACCGGCTTCAGCGCGAAGCGCGTATCCTTGGACCACAGCAATCCGACCGAACTCAGCGCATTGACCATCGCCGTTGGAATACCGAAGCTCGACGCCACATAGGCGAAGCCAGAGGTCGTTCCGATGAACATCCGCGCCCGCCGCATCAGGTGGATATCCATCTCCATGACCTGATCCTCGCAGCGGGCGTAATCGATCACCCGCGGCATTTCCGGCAGCGGCGGCACTCTGCGGCCGCCCATGCGGACGACCCAGCCACCCATCTCAGTGATGTAGTGGACCGTCTCCAGGTAGTTTCCGACCGCGGCGCTTCGGATCGATTCGCCAACGCCGATTTTCTCACCGCGCGTGTCGGCGTCACGCATGTGCAAGCAGACGAACCAATCGTTCGGACCCATCCCCCATTTCTGCCGCAGCGACTGGTACAGCGTTTCGGTGCGGTCATCGAGGCGCATCCTTGCGTCGTAGATGTCCCGCAGCGGGAAGCCCCGGTCTTCGCGCTCCCATTGCTGAAGCGCAGCGGAGCCAGCGTCGTTCCAATACACACACCGGCCATTCTGATATTCGAAGGCTTGATGAGAATCGCCCAGGAACGGTGTGAAGCTCGCGAGTTCATGCCAGGCGGCCGGCGAGACATTGTCGCCAAGTGTAAATGTCGGACAAATGTCAGCGAACAACGACAGAAAGGTCCTATTGGCAATTCGCTCATTATAGGCCAGCAGCACCGGAGAACCTTTCCACCAGCCCATTTTCCGCATCATCAGGTGCACGTTTAGATGGCCGTTGTGGCCGATCAGCGCGCTCCAATCCGGCGACAGCAGACGCACGTTGGGAAGTTCGACCCCAATCCTATCCAGCACGCGCTTTAGTTCTGAAGACGGCTTAGGAAGCGATCGGCGCAAACCGCGTTGCGTATCCATGCAGCGCGAATAGACTAAGGGAACGAGATTGCCCTCGCCGTAATGGTAGGTCCGAAGCAGCAGGTTCCGGTACGCGTAGAACATGTAAACATCGACAGACAACGCACGGTCCGGTTGGTCAGGAAGCCGCTCCCAATGTTCACCGGCCGCATCCATCTTTTCAAGTATGCCGGTCTTATCGGCGAGGTCCATCTCTTTCATCAAGCGATCGACGATCTCTCGGTCTCGATAGAAATATGGGATGTATTGCTCGACGGGCGCACCGCTTGCGACGGTCCTGGTCTCGATATGGCCTTGAAACACGCGCTCTTCGTACTGGAAATTTCGATGTTCCAGCATCAAGCGAATGAAGGTGCGCAGCTGCGGCGATCTCGATGCAATTTTGGTCCAATCGAGACTGTGAGTTTGGGTAAGAAGATCCATTGAATAACCGCTGCCGAACGGGTCAATTCCGTTTAATGAACTGCTCGCCGCGGAATCTTGGTTACCCCACTCCAAGCGCCGAAATAGCGTCAGCGCCTCCGTGCGATATCCACACAACAGCAGATAGAAGGCAACCTCGTCCGGATAGCGTCGCGATATCGGCGCGTCGAGAATCCATTGACGATATATCGTTACAAAAGGGCCACAAAAGAACACGAAATGCCGGTCCAAAGCGCCGTGTTTGAAGAGATGACGAAACCAAATCGTCAACCGGAAGCGCATTTCGAACGGCAAGCAAGTGAACGCGATATTACGCAGGAAATGCCTTGCACTGCTCTTTCGGACCATCCGAAATGCCAAACGCGCAGCACGTTCGGCCAAGCGCTTCCCGCGCACCTTGAGTTGATAGCGAATACTATTCCACACGCCGTCCTCAGATGAGGTCACATCCAACACGATCTATACCCCCGGGCTCTCGCGTGACAAAAACGGCCTCAAGAACGATTACTTCGGGGTTGCATTTCGATCAACACTTCATCCGTTCTGCAACCCCAACCAGCGGCTGCTGGGGTCTTTTTCGGAACAGGCCTTTGCGGTAATAAATTGCGTTTGGATCGGGGACGTCGTAAATAGCCGATCGTTGCATGGCCGATCGGATTTTTTGTCCGTCGGAACAAGCACCGCCTCGCGCCAGAGTTCGCACAGTCGATAAAGGCATCACCCACCTAAAACGGTTGTTTGCTGAATGTTTGCCTGCCAAGCCTATCGCCGAGAGTATGAGCCCTGGGATGCCATTTCAATGCCGCCTATGTAGGCTGGCCATCGTGACGTCGGCCTTGTCGCTCGGCCGTATTCCTGTTTGCAACGGATTCGGCAAGACGCCCGCAGCTGACCGCTGGCTCGATCTCGACGTTGTCGAATGCGCAAGCTGCGGGCTGATCCAACTCAGTGAGGCGCCTGTCCCCGCGATGCTGATGCCGCGGCTGCCGTGGATCCGCTACCGTGAACCGGACGCCCATTTGGATCAACTGGTCGCGAACGTGCTGAGCCTGCGTCCGAACACCCGTCGAACGCTTGGCACCGGTCCTTTCGAGCAACCGTTGTTGTCGCGGCTCGCTGGGCGCGGGTTGGAGACCGAAGCGCTTACGCTCGATACTGCGCCAGCCGCAGGTCGCTACCCTTATTTGGAAACTTGGCAGGCCACGTTCACCGAAGCGCATCTCGCTCAAAAAGCGACGGAACTTGGGACCTTCGATGTCGTATCCTGCCGCTATATCGTCGAGCACACACCGGAGCCGGTCCGTGCTCTAGAGGCTTTGAAACAACTGCTCAGCCCGGACGGTTTATTGCTGGTCGAAGTTCCCGACTCGAGCAAGTTCCTTGCAGCCAAGGACTACTGCTTCCTGTGGGAAGAACACAGCAGCTATTTCGTCGAGGAGACGTTACGACGGCTCGGCGAGGCGGCCGGCTACAGCGTAGTCGCTCTCTTGCGCTATCCCGGCGCGTTAGAAGACGCGCTCGTCGCCGTCCTGGAACGGGCCCAATCTCCTGCCCTGGCGGCCGCCGCCGTCGGCATTTCTAGCCTGTTTCAGGCGTACCGTGAGGGCTTTGCCCCGGCTCGAGCCGCCCTTCAAGCCAAACTCGCCCGCGCCGCCGGGCCAAAACGCGATCGCCTCGCCCTGTTCGGGATCGGCCATCATGCAATCATGTTCGTCAATGCGTTTGGCCTCAACGAGAATATCGCGCTTGCGGTCGACGACGATCCCGATAAAGCCGGCTTTTTTCCGCCAGGCTTTCGGGTGCCCGTGGTAAGCTCGGAAGGGCTGCTGGCAAATGAGCAGGTAACGACCTGCCTACTCGCCGTTGCGCCCCATATCCAGGCGAAGGTAGAGGCCAAGCTCGAGCCCCTCGCCCAACGTGGGGTGGAATTCAGGTCGATCTATGCGGCGCTCGAGAATTCGATCATGAAGGACCTTGTGTGATGCCTCTGGTGCAGAAATCCCCGGAAGTGTTCCTGGCCGAGGGTCCGATCTCTGAGGTCGGCGCGGGCGAGATCGACGCCTTGAAAGCGGCTGTCAAGGCGAGCGCCAAAAAACGCGCCCGCATCAATGCCCATCCTGATGGCGACGACGCGCTGCACGAAATGATCATTGCCATCGACCGCTCGTCCTACATTCGTCCGCACAAGCATCCCGGCAAGAGCGAGGCCTTCCATATCGTCGAGGGCGAAGTCGATATCGTCGTCTTCAACGACGACGGCGAGATCAATCGGATCGTCGCGCTCGGCGCGCCAGGTAGCGGCCGGGCGTTTTACTACCGCATGTCGAAACCGTTCTTTCACACTCTCGTCATTCACAGCGACGTCCTGATCGTTCACGAAATCACTAATGGCCCGTTCCGGCCGCAAGGCACGATATTTGCCGATTTCGCCCCCGAGGATTCCGAGACCGAAAAAGCGGAAGCCTACCAGGCAGACCTCGTCCACCGTGTTGCCGCGCTACAGGGAAAGGCGGCATGAATAAACAACACGCTGTCGTCGTCGGCGGCACCAAAGGGCTCGGCCGTATCATCGTCGCGAACTTTCTCGCCCGCGGCTGCTCGGTCAGCGTCGTGTCGCGCCACAAGCCCGTTGATTTTGCCGAAGGTCCGAGCCTGCGGCATTTCGCGGCCGATCTTGAGACATCGGAGACGATCACCGGACTGCCGACGCCGGTCCACGATGGCTTTGGGCCGATCAGCTATCTCGTGCTCAGCCAGCGTTTCCGCGGGCAAGGCGATCCCTGGGCCGGCGAGATTCAGGTGGGATTGACCGCGTCTCGGCAGCTGATTGAGGGTTTTACACCTCATTTTGCGGACCAGGGCGACCGCGCCATCGGCGTGGTCAGCTCGGTCTATGCCGAATTTGTCGGCAGCTCCCAACCCGTCAGCTATCATGCGGTGAAGGGCGGCCTCAATGCCATGGTCCGCCACTATGCCGCAACGCTGGGGCGGCAAGGCATCCGCGTCAACGCGATCATGCCGCTGACTTATCTGAAGCCGGAGTTGCGCGCCTTCTACGAGCAGAACGACAAGCTGATGGACCTTTATCGCCGTCTGGTGCCGCTCGGCCGGCTCGGGACGGCGGAGGAATCCGCGAACGCGATTGATTTTCTCTGCAGCGACCGCGCCTCTTTCATCAATGGGCAGTCACTTTTCCTAGATGGCGGGGTCTCCGTCGTATGGCAGGAAGAGATCGCAAAAAGCTTTTCGGGTCTATGAATCCACTCCCCATTTTCCTATAGAGCCCTTTCATCCGCCCGCAGGGATAGTCTGGACATGCAGAAGCACGTGACTCACAAGACCGCTTGCCGCCTATGCGGGTCGACCTCGCTCGATCACGTGTTGCCGATTAGGCCGTCGGCAATCGGCGACGCCTTCGTGACCGCCGATCGCTTGAACGAGCCGCAAGAGCTTTACCCGCTCGACTGTTATCTGTGTCTCGAATGCGGCCATCTGCAAAATCTCGATGTGGTGGATCCCGACGTGTTGTTTCGCAATTACACATACCGCACCTCGGTTTCGCTGGGACTGGTCGAGCACTTCAAACGCTACGCCCATTCGGTAGTCGAAAGCCTTGGTATTCCCAAAGGCAGTCTAGTCGTCGAGATAGGCAGCAATGACGGCTCGCTATTGAAGGCTTTCAAGAGTGAGGGCATGCGCGTTCAAGGGATCGATCCTGCGCGCGATATCGCAACTTCGGCCACAGCGGAGGGAATCCCGACCGTCGCCGACTTTTTCACCAGCGAGCTTGCCAGCAAGATCAAGACCGAGCAGGGCGAAGCGAAGCTGTTCTGCGCCAACAATGTGTTCGCCCATATCGACAAAATGGCCGATGTCGTGAAGGGCATTCGCCTGTTGCTTGCCGACGACGGCGTGTTCGTGTTTGAGGTCTCCTACATCGTCGACATGATCGACAACATGGTTTTCGATACGATCTATCATGAGCACGTCTCCCATCACGCCCTGATCCCGCTGGAGACGTTCCTCAACAAACATGACATGAGCTTGTTCAACGTCGAGCGGACCTCCACCAAGGGCGGTTCGATCCGGGCGTTCGCCCAGCCCAAATCGACCGGCAAGCGGCCGCGCTCGGAGGCCTATTTAAAGCTTATCGCCGAGGAAGAGCGGCGCGATATTACAGGGCCGAAAATCTATCGCGACTGGTTCGACGCAATCGAGAAGCGCAAACGCGCCGTGCTTAAGCTGCTCGACCACGCGCGCGCGGATGGAAAGATCGTGGCCGCATATGGCGCGTCTACTACGACCACCACCCTGCTCTATCATTTCGAGCTAGAAGGCCGGCTCAAGTTCATCGTCGACGATAACCCACTGAAACAGGGCCGTTTCAGCCCGGGCGCCCATATTCCGGTGCTGCCCTCCGCAATGCTTGCGACCGAAAGGCCGGACATCGTGGTGATCCTAGCTTGGATCTATGCTGAGCCGATTCTAAAGCGAAATGAGGCCTATATTGCCGCGGGCGGTCGGTTTCTGGTGCCGCTTCCGGAGCCGCGGATTGTGGACAAAACCGGCTCCACGGCCCTTTAGGCGGAGCGCGGGCGTCCGAGGCGCTAAGCCAATCAAAACGTTTGGCTTTTTGGCGTCTATCGCGCCGCATATGGCGGCCTGTTGCCGCCCCCGAACCGGTTGACAGGGGCTCGCTAAAATGGTCCAGCAGGCAGCGAAACACGGTGCAAACATGGTTTGGACCGCTCCTTCAATTCCCGATGATCCGGCCTTTATGAGATTGCGAGCATGACGTCCCTGGCCGATGAACACGAAGAGCGCTTCGTGGTGGCGCAGAGGCGACGCTTCAGCTGGGCTCGTTGTCGTACCGACATTGCGCCCTTTTTGACCCGCCACGTCACCTGGCGCGCGCTTGCCGCGGGCGACATCAGGTCTAAATACCGCCGAACTTTTCTTGGGCCTTGGTGGATCACGGCCACCAACGGGCTGACCGCCGTGATCATGGGGGTGGCTGCCGGGCGCTTCCTCGGTGCGGAGATTAATACCTATCTACCGAATTTCATGGTGAGCATCACCATATGGAACTTCATCTCGTCCTCGCTCGGCGAGTCATCTAGCACAATGATCAACGCTGGCGGCATGATCAAAGCCGTAGATATGCCTATCTTGATCCACGTGATGCGGATGGTTCAGCGCAACTTGATTATCTTTCTGCACAATATGGCAATCGTGCCACTCATCTGGCTGATCTTCCCTTGGGATATCGGCATTGAAGCTCTGCTTTTCCTGCCGGGCCTTGCCATCGTCTACGTTTTCGTGGTCAGTGCGTCTGTTATCACTTCCATGATATGCGTGCGCTATCGCGACGTCGCACCCGTCGTCGCTGCGCTGCTTCAGCTCTTGTTCTTCGTCTCGCCAATTATATGGCAGCCCTCGAACACCCACGGTCGCGCCAAGATATTCCTTGACCTAAATCCGATCGCCTACCTCCTATCGATCACGCGAGATCCGCTGATGGGGAATCCAATCGGCCTGATGAATTGGGTTGGCGCACTGGGTGCGGTTATGCTTTTGACGGCGGCGATGATTTACATCTACACGCGCTACCGCTCCCGCATAGTTTATTGGGCCTGATGGTTATCGTCCGGAAGAATCATGCCTCTGATTGAAGCTCGTAACGTTGGCATCGAATTTCCGGTTGCGCCGCCGAACGCGAAGTCCTTCCGGCATCTGGCCTTGCGCACCGTCTCGCGGGTGGGTGGCAAGGTTCTCAAAAATGAAGGCTCGTTCCGGTTCGTCCAGGCACTCGACGACGTCAGCTTTACATTGCGCCGCGGCGATAGGCTTGGTTTGCTCGGACACAATGGCGCCGGCAAGACGACGCTTATCCGCGTTCTGGCAGGCATCTATGAGCCGACCAGAGGATCGCTGCGCATGGTAGGACGTAACGTGCCAATGTTCGACATCGGGCTAGGCATGGACGAGGAGGCGACCGGTTACGAGAATATCAGAATTCGTGGTCTTATCCTTGGGCTTACTCCGGAGCAAATCGAAGAGCGTGTGGCGGAAATAGCCGAGTTTGCCGAGCTTGGCGATTACCTGGAATTACCGATTCGGACTTATTCCTCCGGCATGCTTCTGCGACTGGTTTTTTCGATCGCTGCCTCCATTCACGGCGATATTATCCTGATGGACGAATGGATTGCGGTCGGAGATGCGCAATTCCGCAAAAAGACACATGACCGGCTCCAGAAAATTACCGAGCAATCCGGTATTGTCGTTCTGGCATCACACGATCATGGGCTGTTGCGCGATACCTGTAATCTCGGACTTCATCTAGAAGGGGGGCGCGTCCGTGCGTTCGGCCCGCTGGATGACGTACTGAAGGAATTGCCGGCCGCTTGAGCTTTCTGGCCGAAACGAATGGACCGCAGAAATGCGCCAAGACTCAGCAGACGTCCGACCCATCAACCCTCCGTCGCCGCAAGTGACACTCGTTGTACCCAACTACAACCATGCACGCTATCTTCCAGAGTCGCTTGGCAGCATCGCCGCCCAGACGCGCGCTCCCGATCGGGTGCTGATAGTCGACGATGCTTCAACTGATCACAGCATCTCGATTATATCAAGGTTCATCGCAGAGCGCCGCGGCTGGGAGTTGATCCAGCACAAGGAAAATCGAGGCGTCGTCCGCCGTCAGAATGAGACGCTTGCCGCAGTTACGACAGAATGGATCGGCTTTCTTGGAGCCGATGATGTGCTGCAGCCGACCTATCTCGAGAAAGCGCTCGCTGAAGCCGCGCGCCATCCTGAAGTTGGACTGATCTGTGCCTGCTGCGAGATCATCGGGCTATCCGAAAAGCGGATGTTGCGGCCCATGATGCTGCCCGCACCGTCGTCCACGGTGCTCGCGCCGGCCGACGTCCGCAAGATCCTGTTAGCCGGCGATAACTACTTCCCTGGCATGGTCTCGCTTTTCAGGCGTAAGGCAACTCTGTCGCTGGGCGGCTTTGACGAAAGCCTTGGATCGTTCGCGGACTCTCTGCTTGCACGGCAGCTCGCGCTCAGTTTTGGCTTCTTTTTCCTGGCCGAGATCCTGGGTTATTGGCGAATTCACGGACAAAATTTCTCCATCACCAGCACGAGCGATCCGGCCGTGCTGTCGACAAAGGTTGCCCAGATACGCAACGTCATCAAACATAGCGATCTGTTTCCATCAGGTTTCGATGAATTGTTTGAGCGGCGTACCCGCTTTGGCGCGGCGCGCGCCGTTCTTTCGGCCAAGACGCCGGTAGGGGTAAAGGCAGCGCAAGCGGCAGCCCTACTTAAGGGCGGCGACAATGAGCGATGTTTTTTAAAGCTAATGCTCGGGCTTGGATACCCGGGACACGTCGCAGCCTTGGCTTGGGTTACGTTGCGAACTCGTCCGATGTCGCTACTCCGATTGGTCGGGCAGGTCGACGCACGCCGCGCGATTCTCGCTGGCTCAACTGCATATCGCGCCCCATGAAGGCGGCTGTTCCTATCGGAGCTTTGCGACATCGCCTAGCCAACATCAGTTCTGCGACCCCGGAACTCGCGCCGCCCCCTGCACGAGCGCGACCGTCAGACAAGTCAGTCTTTAAACAGGGCGCACGGCTCACCAAGCTGGCTTTCCGGATTTACGGCTTTCTCAGCTTTCATCGCCGAAAACTATTACCTTTTACCACGCGTGCTGCTGACTTTGTCGATCGCAGACTGATCAAGTCGCCCGTCGGCGCCGCGCTATTGCGATTTACCCTGCGGCAGCTTGAGCAGCGTCCCGTGCTTGGCGCCTTCCTCGCAAGGCTGCTTCTCACAACGCTTGCCACGACGGCTCAAATCCATCTCGCTGCAAGTCGCAAGCCAAGCGCGATCCGTGCGGTGAGACTGCTCAACCTGATCTTCCGCGCCAAGGTGCGAGCGCTGCGGGGATTGGCGCCGTCGGCTTATTTCAGTACGCTCGCCTTGTGTAGCGCCTACGACCGGATCGTGCGCGAGGTACCGAGAGAAGCGACCACCGATAGTTTCGCTATCAACTTCTCTATCGGCGTCGCCCACATGTATCGACGTAGTTATGCTCCGGCTTTGCATTTTCTGAAGGCGGCGGCCGCATCCGGTGACAGCAATGCGCTGCGTAAAGTCGGTTGCGTCTACGCGCTTATGGGAGATTTCTCAAAAAGCGCGATTTATTTTCGGGACTCGGTAAACCGAAGTCCCCGCTCAGTAATGGCGCACCAAAACTACGCTGGCGGCTACGATCCAAAAGCCTACGCACCGAGCCATTGGGAGCTGGAGCATGCCGGCGAGCTTCTAATTTACGACAATCTGATCCAACTCGGCGAGAATTTTTACCACCAAGGACGTTACGAAGACACGTTTCGCTGCTATCAGGCGGCACTCGATCATCAGGATGCCCTCGCAAAGATTTGGTCCATCCCCCCCGATCTCGCACAGCGGATCGCCGCTGTGAGCACCAATTTCAAGCCCGATCTTCCGCTCCGCCTGCTTGGCTATGAATGGGTGACTTTGATTGGTCATATCGGCTTCATCGACTGCCACCTGCGTATGGCAGAACTTGGAATACTGCCGCGAGCGAATTACGTCCTGCTTGCACCGCGCCACAAAGTTGTAAATCAGGCGTTCCTCTCGTTGTTCGCACCATATTTGACGATCATCGAGGATCCCGTTCTGGTCGATGATATCCTCCCTTATCAACGCCTTGTCGGCGATCAGTTCATCGCGGTGCGGTCGGACGGCCAGCTGGCCGAGCCTTGGGCCCACGCCGCTGCACGGGCCCAAATCGCATGGTCGGAAGAGAAGCGTGATCCGCTCCTCGAGATCTCTCAAGATTTGCGCGAACGCGGGCGCTCTCGGTTGCGAGCAGCCGGCCTCACCGCCGACTGGTTCGTGGCGATACATATCCGCGAAGGCGGCTACCACGGCGACGGTCCAGGCACGACGCGCCAGCACCGCTCCGCTAACGTCAGCAGCTATCTCGATGCGATTGCTCGGATAACTGAGCGCGGCGGAGCAGTGGTCCGATTAGGCGACAAAAGCATGACGCCTCTGCAGGAGCTTCGCGGCGTATTTGACTACGCCCACAGTGAAATAAAGTCTGCCGAGATGGATTTATTTCTCTGCGCGGAAGCACGCTTATTCATCGGCACGACGTCGGGACTGACAACGGCCGTTCAAGCCCTCGGTACGCCGATGCTGTTGGTTAACTGTATCTCGAACGATTGCCAATTCTGGCATGACCGCACTGACTTCATGGTCCGTCCAGTCTATGACCGTCGCGCAGAGCGCTACCTTTCCTTGCGTGAGACCTATAGGCAACCCTTTCAGGCCCGGCTGATAGATACTTCCTTGCTGACGCATCATGGCTTGGAGATTCACGCCAACCGGCAACAAGACATTACCGCTGCCGTCACCTATAAACTGGACTGCTTGGACGGCAAACTTAAATCACTTCGAGAAGGGGGGGCCTTACTTAAACGGTACCGAAAAGCGATGCGAGAAAATCCGAATAATTTCGGGGCTGCCTTGCCGGTGCCGGCATTATTTGCTGCCTATCCTGAGCTGCTGATGGGGGATTAGCGGCTTCTCCTGCGCATCCAATGTTGGCTTTGGCTTTGGCTTTGGTTTTGGTTTCAGCGTCAGATAACACCGAGTTGCCTCTCGGTGGTGAAACGCACTGGGTTGCCTTAAAGTACATTGACAGTGTCGATTCCGTCGCGCCTAGCGCTGGTTGGCATGCTGCCCAGTATTGGCAGCCGCTGACGGTTTGCAAATGCGTCCCAAGCTTCCGGTATCGGTCATTCCACCACCCCCTTCACAGACTAAAATCCGCCGGGGTCGAGCCGAGAGCCGGGCGGCTAGCACTCGCGTTCGTGAATTGGGACGCTGGCGGAAGATGCTATTCTAAGTTGCTCGCGTTCTCAGTCCCCCCGATTGTCACGCGAGAATTTTATCAGGTGGTGACGCCGGAGCCAAAAAAATCCCGAAGATCAGACCCTCAAGCTCGTGGGCTACTAGGTTGTGTGGACACTTATCGCATCCATAAGATGATAGCTGCGAGAGTGACGACGGCGAGGTAGTTTCGGGCCGTCTTTTCGAAGCGGGTTGCGACGCGGCGGAATTGCTTGAGTTTTGAGAAGCAGCACTCCACGAGATGGCGCTGGGCATAGAGATACTTGTCGAGCGGATATTTGAGCGCCCGTGACGGGTTGTTGGGGATGACGGCGAGCGCGCCTTTGGCAGCGATAGCTTGGCGAAAATGATCGGCGTCGTAGGCTGTGTCGGCCATGACGACCTCGGCAGGTAAGCCTTTCAGCAAAGCAGCCGCTTGCGGTGCATCGCCCTTCTGACCTGCGGTCAGCGTGAATCGCACGGGACATCCCAAGCCTCGAACGGCCATATGTATCTTGGTGCTCAGGCCGCCACGCGAACGGCCGATCGCCTGATCTTCAGACCCCTTTTTTTGGCCCCGGCAGCGTGCTGGTGGGCTCGGACGATGGTGGAGTCGACGATCAGATATTCGAAGTCCGGGTCATCGGACATCGCCTCGAATATCCGCCACCAAACACCTTTGATGCTCCATCGACTGAAGCGCCGGAACACGCTGTTCCAATCCCCAAACGCCTCCGGAAGATCACGCCAGGGGGAGCCCGTGCGCACGATCCACAACACCCCTTCCACAAACATCCGGTTGTCGCGCCCGGTAGAGCCCTTCTGGTCGGGCCGGCCTATAATCAGCGGCGCTATCCGCTCCCAGGCCGCATCGCTCAAAACCAACCGCTCCATCACACCCAAGACTGCCTCCCAAAAGCAGCCTTGAATCTGATTTGCTCCTAAAAGGGAATCCTTAGAGTCCACACCACCTAGAGCTTCGCGACGGTAATTTGCACCACCCTCTCCTTTGCAAGATATGGCCACTCGCTATACGGCTTTCTGCTCGGAATTGCGGTGTTCGTTTTCACCTGGAAAGCCGGCTTCTTTGACATCGGGGTGTATTGAAGGACTGGACAGTCGGGAAGGCAGATTACGGCACCTGCCTGTAAGGTCAGTGTAAGCAGAAAGAGTTCGAAGTGATTCTGGCCCGTCTCGGTAACTGCCCAACCCCCAAAGACGGTTCAGATTAGCCCCGCTGCGGTCTCAACTAGGGCGGGGCTTTTGGTGCAAGCCGCAAGAGCCCTCACCTGGCGACGGATAAGCCCGTTGTCGAGTGTTCTCGCGCTGCGATGAACGGCGTTGCGTTCGGCGTTGGCAAATTCGGCAAACCGACATCCGATGGTTACATCGGAGACACCGTCTCGGTGTCGAATGTCTGACAAGGCGCGAATAGCATTTCCACCGAAACCGCCGATGGCCGTGGGCAACTTTCGTCAGATTTGCTGAGGTGTACCGACCAAACAGCTCCGGCCACAACGGCTACGGCTGCGATAAGAGCCTGAAGCTGACTTTTCATAATCGCGCCTCCTAACCACGTTGATCAACGCAGCTATGGCGAAGGTGGTTCCAAGCCACAAACTAGGCTCGACGACAGCAGCTTTCGCTCGGCTAACGCTATTGGTCAAACGCCATGGTAGGTGGGCGATACTATTCGTCTTCGGTCCGTCCACTGCAGTGCTAGTGCTTGTCACATCATGGCTGCTACGCATGGTGATACCAAGCTCACAATTGGGTCGGAAAATGCGCATCCTTCTATCCTATTCCAGGAACCACTTCGATCCGTCGCTGCCGCAAGAACGGCAGGAAAACTGGGGTTCATCAGCATCTATATTAGCGCGAACGTTGTATCGGTTGCTGTGCGACCTCGGCGACGTTCGCTACATAGACTGTATTCCTCCGGGGAGGGCCGCCTTGTTGAGTTGCAGGTATCCGGCGAGGATCTAGCTTTAAGGCTAACCTTAAGGTCGGTAGATGCGAGTAGAGGTTCTGGGCGGGGTTGAGCGTCGTCGCCGCTGGTCTCGCGACGATAAGATGCGGATCATTGAAGAGACGCTGGCGCCCGGCGCGGTTGTGACGGAGATCGCGCGGCGGCACGGCATTTCGACGAGTTTGGTGTTTACGTGGCGGCGGCGGGCTCGCCTGGCGAGTGTTGTTTCGGCGGGACCGAAACTTGTCCCTGTTCAGCTCACACCAGCTGCGGCCGAAAGCGTCTCATCGACTGAAGCCCCAGCGGCGATTCCGTCCCGGAGGCGTCGGGGCCTGATCGAGATCGAACTCGGTGGCAGCACGCGTGTCAGCGTTGACGAGAACGTCGATGCTGACGCGTTGGGGCGGGTCCTTGATGTTCTGAGCCGGCGATGATCCCGATACCGAGCGGCGTCAGGGTCTGGATCGCGACCGGCCACACCGATATGCGGCGCGGCTTTCCGAGCTTGGCTTTGCAGGTGCAGGAAGTCTTGAAGCATGACCCACTGGGGGGTCATTTGTTTTGCTTCAGGGGACGCCGTTCAGATCTGATAAAAATCATTTGGCACGATTCTCAGGGAGCATGCCTGTTTACAAAAAGACTCGAAAGAGGAAGATTCATCTGGCCTTCGGCTGCTGGTGAAGCAGTGACGATCTCCCCTGCGCAGCTTTCTTATCTGCTGTCTGGGATCGACTGGCGAAATCCTCAAGAAACTTTGCGTCCAACGCGAGTTGGATAGCATTCTGCAATTGAATCTACCGGAAAATCTGATTCACTGGCTTCATGAGTTTGAAGCCGGATGATCTTCCTTCGGATCTTGCCAACGCCCAGGCGGCGCTGTTGATCGAACGTGAGGCGTTGCGGGCTGAACGCGAAGCGCGGCTGAGGGCCGAGGTCGAACGCGATGCGACCGCAGCGAAGGTTACCCGGATACAGGCCGAAGCCATCAATTGGCAAGCCGAAGCGGCCAATGCCCGGGCGGAACTGTCGGACAACGAGGCGCTGATCGCGCATCTCGAACTGCGAATCGAGAAGCTCAAACGCGAACTGTACGGGCCGCGCTCCGAGCGCACGGCGCGTCTGATCGAGCAGCTAGAATTGGAACTCGAAGAACTCGCCACCACGGCAAGCGAGGATGAGCTTGCTGCGCAGGCCGCGGCGGCGAAGGCGCAGAGCGTGCGCGCGTTCACGCGCAAGCGGCCGGTTCGCAAGCCCTGGCCGGACGACATCGAACACGAGCGCGTCGTCATCGAGGCTCCGACGAGCTGCGCATGTTGCGGCGGATCGCGGTTGGCGAAGATCGGCGAGGATGTGACCAAGACGCTGGAGGAGATCCCGCGTCGCTTCAAGGTCATCGAGACGGTGCGCGAGAAGTTCACCTGCCGCGATTGCGAGAAGATCAGCCAGCCGCCGGCGCCGTTCCATGCCACGCCGCGCGGCTTCATCGGCCCACAATTGCTGGCGACGATCCTGTTCGACAAGTTCGGCATGCATATCCCGCTCAACCGCCAGAGTGCGCGCTTTAAGTGCGAGGGGATCGACCTGCCGTTGTCGACGCTGGCCGACCAGGTCGGCCACGGAACATTCGCCGTCATGCCGCTCTTCCACTTGATCGAACGCCAAGTGCTCGCTGCCGAGCGGCTTCATGGCGATGACACCACCATCCGTATCCTGGCGAAGGGCAAGTGCACGACCGGGCGGATCTGGACTTATGTGCGGGATGACCGGCCCTTCGCCGGGCCTGCGCCGCCGGCGGCGGTCTATTACGCCTCGGGCGACCGACGAGGCGAGCATCCCCAGAAGCATCTGGCCGCCTTCGCCGGTCACCTGCAAGCCGATTGCTACAACGGCTTCGAGCCGCTGTTCGACCCGCAGAAGAAGGTGCTGCCGATTACGCCGGCGTTTTGCTTTGCCCATGCGCGGCGGGGCTTCTTCGAGCTGGCTGACATCGAGAAGAATGCTCGGGAAGGCAAGAAGGGCAAACCGCTCTCTCCGATCGCGCTGGAGGCGGTCAGACGCCTTGATGCGTTGTTCGAGATCGAGCGCGCCATCAATGGCCGCAGCGCCGAAGAGCGGCGCGCCGTGCGCCAGGAAAAGAGCAAGCCGCTTCTCGAAGACATGCATGCCTGGTTGCTGCGCGAGCGCGAAACCCTCTCGCGCTCCTCCGAGGTCCTGAAGCCGATCAACTACATGCTCAGGCGCTGGAACGACTTCGCCCGCTTCCTCGACGATGGCAGGATCTGCTTGACCAACAATTGCGCCGAGCGTGCATTGAGAGGCATCGCCTTGGGAAGGCGCAACTGGACCTTCGCCGGCAGCCAGCGTGGTGCCGAACGTACCGCCATCATGCTAACGATGATCACCACCTGTCGTCTCAACGACGTCGATCCCAAGGCATGGCTCGCCGACGTCCTCGCCCGTATCGCCGATCTTCCCACATCGCGTCTGCACGAACTGCTGCCCTGGGAATGGAAGCTCCTGCGCCAGGCCGACAAGCCTGCCGATCAGCAGGCCGCCTGACCATCACGCAACGCCATCATAGAGCTCGCCGTGCCCGCGCGCATGCGGCAATCCGACGGTCTTCGTCGTATGCATGCCATAGACTTGACTGAGGTCGATTTAGTAAGGGGCGACGAATTCGATCTCTTCGTAGGCGTCATCACCAATTTTGCTCTCATTCGCTCGGCCTGCACCATTCGACGCTCTGTGTTATTTGCCGTCAATATGCATCCGCTCGAACGAACAAGCATTCTGCGTCGACGAGTTTCGACTACAACGCCAAGCGACGTTCGCGCCGAGATATTGAATGAGACCCATCATCACAGAGTATTCCTCCGGTGTGGGCCGCCTTGTTCAGTTACGGGTATCCGGCGAAGATCTAGCTTTAAGGCTAGCCTTAAGGTCGGTAGATGCGGGTAGAGGTTCTGGGCGGGGTTGAGCGTCGCCGCCGCTGGTCTCGCGACGATAAGATGCGGATCATCGAAGAGACGCTGACGCCCGGCGCGGTGGTGACGGAGATCGCGCGGCGACACGGCATTGCGACGAGTTTGGTGTTCACGTGGCGGCGGCGGGCTCGCCTGGCGAGTGTCGTTTCGGCGGGACCGCGGCTTGTCCCGGTTCAGCTCACCCCGGCAGCGGCCGAAAGCGGCCGATCGATCGAAGCCCCAGTGGCGATGCCATCCCGAAAGCGCCGGGGCCTGATCGAAATCGAGCTCGGTGACGGCAAGCGCGTCAGCGTTGACGAGAATGTCGACGCTGAGGCGTTGGGGCGGGTTCTTGATGTTCTGAGCCGACGATGATCCCGATACCGAGCGGCGTCAGGGTCTGGATCGCCACTGGGCACACGGACATGCGCCGCGGCATGCAGGGCCTGGCTTTGACGGTTCAGGAGAGTTTGAAGCGCGATCCTCATGCCGGCGATCTCTATATCTTCCGCGGGCGTCGGGGAGATCTCGCCAAGATTCTTTGGCATGATGGCATCGGCCTGTCGCTATACGCCAAGCGTCTTGACCGCGGGAAGTTCATCTGGCCCTCGGTGTCATCCGGCGCGGTGTCGATCTCAGCGGCCCAGATGGCTTATATGCTGGAAGGGATCGATTGGAGAAATCCACAAATGACGTGGCGCCCGCAGAGCGCCGGCTGAGCCAAATAAAATATTTGGACCACGCGCATTTTAGGGCGCCACAAATCACTGAATTTATGATTTTCTGGTTTGTATGGACACGCCTCGCGACGCTCTTCCCGACGACATAAACGCTCTGAAAGTGGCGTTGGCGAGCGAACGCGCGAAGGCTTTGGATATCGCAGCGGAGCTTGCGGTTGCCCGTGCGAGGGCGTCGGAAGACAGTGCGCTGATTGCCCAGCAGAAGCTGCAGATCGCCAAGCTGCAACGCCAGATCTACGGCCAAAGATCGGAACGCTCGTCTCGCCTGATCGACCAATTGGCGCTTACGTTCGAAGAGCTGGAAGCAGATGCCACTGAAGACGAACTGGCCGCCGAACAAGCTGTCGCCAAGACGACGACGGTGCGCGGATTTACGCGCGCGCGTCCCGAACGCAATACGTTCCCCGACCATCTTCCCCGCGAGCGCGTGGTGATTGATCCGCCAACGGCGTGTGAATGCTGCGGCGGCAATCGCTTGCGCAAGCTCGGCGAAGACGTGACCCGGACACTGGAATCGGTGCCGCGCCAGTGGAAAGTGATCGAGACGGTGCGGGAGAAGTTTAGCTGCCGCGACTGTGAAAAGATTAGCCAGGCACCAGCACCATTCCATGCCGTTGCAAGAGGCTGGGCTGGCCCAAGTCTGCTGGCGATGATCATGTTCGAGAAGTTCGGCCAGCACCAACCCCTGAACCGCCAGGCCGAGCGTTACGCTCTGGAAGGCGTGCCGGTCGCGCTTTCGACGATGGCCGACGCGGTGGGATCAGTCTGCGCGGTGCTTGATCCTCTTCTTCGCCTGCTTGAGGCCTATGTCATGGCAGCCGAACGCCTCCACGGCGACGACACCACCGTGCCCGTGCTGGCCTTGGGCAAGTGCGATGTCGCCCGGTGCTGGGTCTATGTGAAGGACGACCGCCCCTTCGGCGGCTCAGATCCGCCAGCGGCAATGTTCTATTACTCGCGCGATCGAAGGGGCGAGCATCCGCAGGCGCATCTGGCCAACTATAGCGGTATCCTCCAGGCCGACGCCTTCGGCGGATACACCAAACTCTACGAGCCCCAGCGAAGTCCTGGGCCTATCAGGGAAGCGGCCTGTTGGGTCCATGCCCGGCGCCCGTTCTTCGCCATGGCGGATTTTGAGGAAAACGCGCGACGTAAGGCTGCTGGCAAGAAGGAGATCGCCCTCTCGCCGATTGCGATCGAGGTCGTGCGCCGCATCGACGCCCTCTTCGCGATCGAGCGCTCGATCAATGGCCAAAGCACCGACCACCGAAAGGCTGTCCGCCAGGCGCAGAGCGCGCCGTTGGTTGCCGATCTGGAAGCCTATATGCGCGAGCAGTGCGCCAAGCTCTCCCGCGGTCACGATCTGGCAAAGGCCATGAACTACATGTTCAAGCGCTGGGACTCCTTCACACGCTTCCTCGACGATGGGCGCATCTGTATCAGCAACAACGCAGCCGAAAGAGCGCTGCGCGGCATCGCATTGGGCAGAAAGTCGTGGTTATTCTGCGGGTCCGACCGTGGAGGGCGTCGCGCCGCTGCCATGTATAGTCTCATCGTCTCAGCGAAGATGAACGAAGTCGATCCTCAGGCATGGCTCGCCGATGTGCTTGCTCGCATTGCCGCACACCCCACTCACAGGCTCGATGAGCTGTTGCCTTGGAATTGGAAGCCTGTTCAACAGCAACGCCTTGCGATGCAGGCGGCTTGATGGGGCACGTCAACAAAGTCAGCCACGTGTTTACCCTTGGCCATGTTGCCGAGATGCTTGGAGAAGACGAAGACTGGCTGTTCGATGTCGCCGAAGAAATGGACACCGAGGATGGCCAGCTATGGGTCGTCGGCGTCGGAAGACGGCGTGATGGCGTTCACCGATGATGGAATTGAGAACCTCACAAATCTGATCGCAATCCACAAGGACGACCCCAGCATCATCAAAAAACGCCGCCAAGCGCTCGCTGCGATGATCAAGCCGAAAAACGAAGAGCCCGACGAAGTCTAACGGTCTAACCGTTAACTGGACAGATCAGCGTACCTGCGGCCTACAGCGCATGGTTACATTACAGATGGGCAGCCAGCGCGATAAAGGAGGCAGACGCCATCATCTGTGTGGGAAATGCCGTCACCTTAAAGTCGTACTTTGAGCGGGGCGTTCCGCTTAAAAAAATCAAAATAATCAATTACGGCGTCGGTCCTTCACGCTCATCTCTCGAGCCACGACGCCTGAAGCCACATGTTCGACAGCTTCTTTACGTCTCATCTGACATCGGACTACGGAAAGGGTTCGATATTATCGAAGCCGCGATAAGGTCCATTGTTAGCGAAGGAATACCATTTCATCTCGACATTCTAGGCAAAGCGTTATGCCCTTCGTATCAAGATAGGGTCCAAAAGCTTGTGGAGTTGAAGCCTGAAGCAATTCGTTTCCACGGCTGGATTAATTCTTCTACCACTTCTTACGACGAGATTGTTAGCAGCTGCGACTATATCTTGGCGCCGTCGCTTGAGGAGGGGCAGCTTGGTGCTATGCTAGACGCATTGCGCCTGGGCGTCGTGCCGATATCGAGTGCCTATACCGGAATTGATTTCTCCCCGCTCGGCATACTCACACCCGATCCAAACGATCCGCACAACGTAGTCCTGTTGAAGAGCGCTCTACAACAATCGGACGATGAAATTGACGCGCTAAAAGCGCACGCGCTGGATTACTATCGGCTCTTTCACGAACCCTTTGAGATCAATCTGAGGTCCACATTGATTGAGGCCTTTTCAGGGGGGCTTCATCCGAAGATTAGCATCGTGTTGCCGATCTTCAACAAGGAAAAGTCTATCCTCAAGCTTCTGCAATTGCTGCATAAGGCCGCGGCCACTTACGAAAATGTTGAGGTTCGGATTATTTTTGACGGCTGTGTTGACCGCACCGAGG
Source organism: uncultured Alphaproteobacteria bacterium (assembly GCA_963770515.1). Classification (GTDB taxonomy): domain Bacteria; phylum Pseudomonadota; class Alphaproteobacteria; order Rhizobiales; family Xanthobacteraceae; genus Bradyrhizobium. The sequence continues at coordinate 865,693 of CAVYPW010000006.1, read as the reverse complement.
AATTGGTGCGCGACTTTTACCAGCGTGCTCAAGCGCCATACGAAGTTTACTTCGAGACGACTCCGGACATCTTCGAGACAAAATCGAACAACATCGGTTTGAAGAAATCGACCGGTAAATACTCGGTCATCATCCAGGATGATAACTACATTCGTGACCCACTGCACTTATTCGAATTCGCGGCCATTTTAGAAAAGGCGCCGAGGATCGCAATTCTCGGTGGGCTCGCCGGAGTGAATTACTTTCCTCGAGGCACGACAGGACTCTCCGGGACGGGCCAAATCATCATGGACGATAACGAGGTTTATTGGCGACAGGATTCCGTCACAGACCCCGCCTTGCAGGATCAGCTGTTCGAGGTCGACGCATGCATGCGGGGACCTATTTGGGTTCGATCTTCCTTTTTGGAAGAACACGGTTATCTGGATGAGATCTACGCCCCGTTCTATCAAGACGACATAGATTTGTGCTTTAGAGCCAAGTCGAACGGCTATCGGGTCTTTGCCATGCTTGCCAACGTCGAAAATCGGCAGCTTACCATGTCGGCCTATAATGCCGACCGGGCTGCAATGGTGCGGCGAGTAACGAGGCGAAACACCAACCATTTTTACGCGCGTTATACACATTATCTTCGTACTCTACGACCGAAGTTCCCAAAGCCGTCCGAGGCGCCGGACAACCGAAGCATCATCGTTCGATTGCGGGAAGATGCTTCAGAAAACCTTACCGCAACGCGGGAAGAGTTGCAGTTTCAAGCTAAGCGGTGGTTAAGGGACGTGGTGAAGTTGATGCGCATCGTCGACCGTCGTTTGTTCGGCGGTGCGGTTGCCGAAAGTCGCCGACGGCGCCGTTAAGTCGGCTAGGGCCGTTGACGAGCTGACACCAAAAGCAATGGTCACCATTAAAATCAAGCACGTCTGGGAATATTTCAGCGCTTGGGGGTAATTCAGTTTATCGGGAAGTTAGGCCCGGCGCGAAGCTCGGCCAGAATGGATGGCTTGCTTTGAAAGTATCGTTTCTAGGGGCATTACCGTCCTCAGTTATGAGGCGCGAAGGTTCGGTCAGATATAATCGCCTCAGAGGTTCTGGAGGCATGCAACAAATCAAGCCCGCTTTCAGTCTCGACCAATCCACTTTCGGGCAGTTTGCGTCAAATGATTTCTACTTACAAAATCAGAAATAACTTTCCGCGATTTAACTATGGCTATAAAGCAGGCCCGTTAAACAGGAGCGAGATTCGTCTGAGCAATTGAACATCTCGGATAAGCGCCTGCCTGATGGAGCTTCCTTGAAAGTAGCCTGCTACGTACATCCGATCGTTCATACCGCCGGCCCCTGCTTCAACGGCGATTGGAATGAGACGCTTGCGAAGATTCTGCGATCCTTGCAAGACGACGCTCGCTGCGAATGCCTTTTAATTACCGGACGATGGTTCACTAGCCCAACGGGCGTGCCTACGATCCGACTGGACGAATTGTTATTATATCGGCGATTAAGGGCGGTATGCGAACTTCCGACCGCTCTGGCCAACGAAAATTATCAGGATGAAGCTGAGAATCATCCCGCCCTAGACGTCATTGCCGAGCAGGTAGCGGACCAGCTCGAGCAGGTAGCGGACCGGCTCAAGGGGTTCGTACCGGATATCATCATCGGGTTTGGCGGCGATGCTAACTGCCTAGCTAAACTTTGGCCGAAAGCTCTTCGGCTGCATGTCGATTGCGGCCCCTATTCACGGAGCCCTTTTCCGAAGTCGTTTTTTTTCGACCACCTCGGTATGCATGCGATGTCGATCGTGGGTAGGGCCGGTCGCCGGTTGTTGGCCAATCCAATATCGCACGACGGACAAGCTCTTGTAGAAGCATTTAGATCGGTGATGGCAGCCGAGCTGAAGACGAATGATCCGTTCCGCGATCACGAATTTCGTGGTCAATTTCGGCACCTCTGTCTATTGCCGCTGCAAGTTTCACAACAATTTTCCTTTGATGGGCAGGTACCCTACCATTCGCAATTTGAGTTTTTGCACGACTTTTTGTGTGCTGCACCGCCGGATGTCGGCATTATTATCACTGAACATCCGCACGCCGCACCGGTACTCAAGCGTGCCGGGCCATATAGGAACATGGAATATCTGAGTCAAAAGTTTCCGAATATGATCTTTCTTGACGAGTTTAGATTGTGCAGCACATCCTCCCAGTTCCTGGTCCCGAAGGTCGACGGTGTCTGGAGCGTGTCTTCCAGCGTTGGTTATCAGGCGCTGCTCTTTGGTCGGGCACTCGGTTCGCCAACGAAGGCTCCGCTTGCGAGCGTTGCCGATGTAGCCACATTCGCCGACTTCTTCGGCAGGCTGGGTCATAACGACGGCTATCGGGCCGACGGCTTGATATCGTGGCAGCTCGAACGGTACTTGGTGCCAGAAACGTTCTTGAATGACGGTCATTGGCTCTACGACTACCTAGGCAGACGTCTCGACACGGCTCGCTCGGCGGCCGACCCTATCGATGCGTTCGTGCCGATTGGCGAAGCCGACCAACTCATAAACGCGTGGGCGGGAGAAGCAAGAAAGCCGAAAGCCGCACCATTTGTTTGGCCTGTTGACCTGTCCGACCCGCTCGAAGCCACAAGAGAAGAACTCCTGGCCTTAGTTCGTGAACGGGATGAGTTGCTTAGTTCGACTAGCTGGCGCATCACCGCGCCGTTACGCGCGATCACAGTTGCATTGCGAACTTGGTCTGCGCAAATCAAACAGTTTCACCGGAAATTTCTCAGCGGTAAAATGAGATTCGCGGTGCGAGATTATAGTCCAAACGATCGGCTAGCACCCAGCGGTTTTGGGCAACCGAACCGCGAGCGTGGACATCCGGTTGGTAGCAACAGCCGCAACTAACTTCCAGCTGTCCTCGACGCGGTAGTACTCGACGTTCGTCTACTGCGAAGGACGATGGCCCCGCTTGGCATGTTTCTAAAGAAGCGCCTTGCTGGCCGCATACTGGAATATCTGGTTTTACAGCCCGTCGATCGGCGATACCGTAATCACGCCGACCGTTCCCGAGCCTGTCTCCGGCAAAGCGCTGCGACCGCAGCACGAACTCCCTCTTTAATTCCGGTCGATGGCTGCCAGCCGAGTTCCGAACGCAGCCGATCGGGCGAGCCGACTAGCCACGGCTCGTCGTCGTTGCGCATGGCGACGGCGCCGAAATCGAGCAGAGAGGTATCGGCATTCATCGCCGCCGCAACCTGCCCGGCGAATTCCCGGACGGAATGCGCGCGGCCGGTGGCGACGTTCCAGGTAGCGATACCGCCCTTGTCGCGGCAGTGCGCATCGGCACGCACCATCGCCTCGATGACATCATCGATATAAACGAAGTCGAGCACCTGCGTGCCGGCCGAGATCGCCACACGCTCTTGTTTGGCGAGGCCGCTGGCCAGCGCCGGCAGCAGCCGATGCGGCGCCTCACCGGCGCCATAGACCTTGAAAAGGCGCAAGAGACGAAACCCGCCGCCGCCACTTTGGGCGATCGCGCCCGCCATCAAACCGCCAGCAGCCTTTGACGAACCGTAGAGTTTACCCTGCTCAAGCGGCGAATCTTCCAGAACCGGTGCCCGGGTTGACGGACTGCGATACTCCGAAAAGGTGCCCGCCATCACCATGCGCGCACGCCATTGGCCGCATAGCCGTGCCAACGCAGCCGGCATTTCCATGTTGATCCGCACGATCTCGTCGACTTCGCGCTGGTTCGGCTTCACGCCATAGGCGGCAAGATGAAAAATCGCCTCGAACGGCCTGTCCAGGAGCTTCCGCAAATGCCGTTCGCTGAATTCATCGCAAGTAATGACACGAACGCGGTCGCGCCACTCTGGCGGCAAGACACTTGACGATCTCGCCAGCACGGTGACGCGGCACCCGTCAGACAACAGCCGCGCAACAAGATGAACCCCGACAAACCCGGTGGCGCCGGTGACGAGCGTATTAGTGGCCGACATGGGTCCTCACGGCTTTACGGTATTGCTCGATCTGCGAGGCGGTGATTTGCGCGGCCTCATCGGGACTCGCGGCAAAACCCCGATACCAGTTGGCCGTCAGTTCGACCGTGTCGGCAAACGACAACGGCGGTATCCAGCCGAGTTGGGCCCGGGCCTTCGTGCTGTCGAGATGCAGGAAGCGCGTCTCCGGAAAACTACCGGGTGCATAGGTGACTTGCGGCCTGGTCCAGACCATCGAGAGTTGCTCGACCAGATCGCCGACGGTACGGGCGGCCTCATCGCCGGGACCAAAATTCCAGTTGTCGGCAGCGGCGCGATCTCCGCCCAATAGACGGGTCGCCAGCACCAGATAGCCATGAACAAGTGCCATCACATGCTGCCATGGACGCACGGCGGCTGGATTGCGCAAGTTAATCGGCTGGCGTGCCACCACCGCACGGACGAAATCCGGCACGATCCGGTCGGCCGACCAGTCGCCGCCGCCAATGATATTGCCGCCGCGGGCATTCGCAATCAGCACGCCGTTGCTGCGCTCTGCCAGCGTCGCGCGATAGGAATCTGCTACCAATTCGGCGCAGGCTTTGGAAGCGCTGTAGGGATCCTTGCCGCCGAGCGGATCCTGCTCCCGATATCTCCAGACCCAATCCTGATCGCGATAAACCTTGTCGGTGGTGATACAGACAACGGCCTTGACGTCAGGTGTGAGCCGCGCGGCCTCAAGCACATGGGCGGTGCCCAGCGCATTGGTGGCAAAGGTCTCGATCGGATCCACAAAGGACTTCGAAACCAGAGGCTGCGCGGCCAGATGAATGATGACGGAGGGCCGATGCCGCTCAACCGTGCTTCGAACGGTCGCGAAATCACGAATATCGCCGAGCGTCGATGCAATGCCGTCGGCAATATCAGCAGCGGCAAACAGGTTCGGTTCGGTCGCAGGCGCAAGCGCAAGCCCCGCCACATCGCAGCCGATTAGCTGGAGCCAGCTCACGAGCCAGCCTCCCGTAAAACCGGTATGCCCCGTCACGAATACCCGCTCGCCTTTCAGCGGAGCTTCGAAGTCGAGCAGCTGAAGATCGGACGCCATCTAACAAACCTTTGGAAATTCCAGTACGCCGGCAGACTTCATGGGTCTACGGACGAACACCCTCATTGCCCACTCAGCCTCTATCAATGCAATTTGGGGTTCAGCTCCAAACTCGCCATGGCGCATGTCCAGACTGCCAAAGGCTCTCCAAATGCATTTTATCGCGCAACGTGTCCATCGGCTGCCAGAAGCCGGAATGGCGATAAGCACCGAGCTGGGAAGCGCGTGCAAGCGCTTCGAGCGGCGCGGCCTCCCACGAGGTGTCGTCGCCTTCGATCCCTTCGATAACCGCCGGATCGAGCACAAAGAAGCCACCGTTGATGAGGGCGTTATCACCCGGCGGCTTTTCGACGAACGACTTCACTATTGTGCCGTCGAGTTCGAGCGCGCCGTAACGGCCTGGCGGCCGGACCGCCGAGACCGTGGCCAGCTTGCCATGGCTGCGATGGAAAGCGATGGAGGCGGTGATATCAATGTCCGAAACGCCGTCGCCATAAGTGAAACAGAACGGCTCCTTCGGATCGAGATAGTTGCGCACACGCTTGAGCCGGCCGCCGGTTAGCGTGGTCTCGCCCGTGTCGACCAGCGTGATTGTCCACGGTTCAGCGTAGCTTTGATGGTAAGTGACACTATTCTTCGCGGCATCGATTGTGACATCAGAATGGTGCAGCACAAAGTTCATGAAATACTCTTTGATCATGTAGCCTTTGTAGCCGAGGCAGATCACGAAATCCTTCAAGCCATGATGGGCATAGATTTTCATAATATGCCAGAGAATCGGACGGCCTCCGATTTCGATCATCGGCTTCGGCCGTGTAGCGCTCTCTTCGGCGATACGCGTTCCCATGCCTCCCGCCAAAATAACGACCTTCACACGCCCCCCCGCTCTGCTGAAGAATTGACCACCTAAACGGTCACGGTAACGTGCCAAAATTTCCATGCACTTGCGCGCCTGAGCATTGAAAATTGAAAACGACGGCATCGTTAACAGGGCGTAAAGTAAAAAATGTCTTCGGCCGCCTCGAGGGGTTGCCTGAGGGACAGAGGCGCGGATGACCGGGCCGCCTAAACAAGCTCTATTCAGGGTTCCTAAAGCCTTACGAGGGCAAACTGAGCCCGCGCGTTCCGCATCAAGGGAATCAACGATCGGCGGGATCCGGCCGGCAAGTGGCCGGCAGAGATCGGGCCCACCGTTGCTTCCCGGCGGATACGCCATGTTAGAGGCGTCAAATGCCGGATTTGGCTCAAGAAAAGCAGAAAGAAATCGCGTTCTTCGACGGCCGTGCCGCAATCGACGCATATGCATATGACGTGTTCACCCGGGTTGAACCACAACGATTGGGTGAACATAGCGTGACCAATTTGAAGCGGCTGGTTACCATTTCCATACCGGTCCTCAATGAAGCCGATAACGTCAAGCCACTATTGGAACGGCTGCGCGCGGTGGCCGGCTCCCACCCACGCTACGATTTCGAGTTCCTCTTTACCGACAATGCGAGCACCGACGCCACGTTTGAGCGGCTGGCCGACGAAGCGCGCGGCGACGATCGAATTCGTGTGCTTCGCTTCACCCGAAATTTCGGTTTTCAGACCTCGATCCTGACAAACTATCTGAATGCTAATGGTGCAGCCGCAATTCAGATTGATGCCGATTTGCAGGATCCGCCCGAGCTTTTTGGCGAGTTTCTGACCGCCTGGGAGCAAGGCTACAAGGTCGTCTACGGAATCCGCAGAAGTCGTCCGGAAAATTTCGTTCTGAAATCCGCCAGGAAACTTTTCTATCGGCTTCTGGCGAGTTTAAGCACCGTCGAGCTGCCGGTCGATGCTGGTGACTTTCGATTGATCGATCGGGCCGTCATTGAAGACCTCAGAAAAGTCAGAGATGACGCGCCCTACATCAGGGGAACGATTGCTCAGCTCGGCTACAAGCAAACCGGCATCCCCTACGATCGCGCCGAACGCAAACGTGGCAGCAGCAAATTCCCGCTGCTGGCACTGATCCGTCTTGCCGTGGATGCCGTTTGCAGCCAGTCAACCAAGCCGCTCGAGCTGATCACCCTCGTCGGCTTCATTTTTAGTTTTCTGTCGTTTTTTGCGGCACTTTTTTACTTCGCCTACTTCACTCTCGTGATCCGCAAGCCGCCTCAGGGATTTACAACGCTTGTTATTCTCATTCTGCTGTCAACGAGCATCCAGACTGCGTTTATCGGCATGCTGGGTGAGTATATCGGGCGGATTTTTCGAAACACCCGGTCCTTGCCGGCGCCGATCATCGACCAGCGTATAGAGCCCGTTCAAACGCATGACAATGCCACGCTAGTTCCGGACGCCGCTACATCAATTTGACGAAGGCATCCCGGGACACTATGGATCCACAGCAACAAGCCATCGCAGAGGAATTCGACCGCTACAACGAGTTGTATGACGATGCGGTCAATCGCGCGATTTCGTTCTCAGGTCAAAAGGTCGAGTCCTTTACCAGGGCCAAGGCCGATGACTTGTTGCGAACGATCGCCTCGCACTTCAGCTCGCCACGCCGGCTGAGCTTGCTCGATGTCGGCTGCGGCATCGGCAACTATCACCCGCTGCTGGCACCTGTCGTTGACTCCGTCAGCGGGGTGGATGTGTCCGGCGCTTGCATCGCAAAGGCGAAAGTACGGAACCCGTCGGTTTCTTACACGGCCTATGATGGCGATCACCTGCCCTATCCGGACCAGCAATTCGACGTCACATTTTGCATCTGCGTACTTCACCACGTTCCGCCCGAACGGTGGCCGCAATTCGTCGGCGAGATGTATCGTGTCACCCGCGCCGGCGGCCTTCTCGTGGTCTACGAACACAACCCGAAGAATCCGCTGACGCGCAAGGTCGTGCGCGATTGCGTATTCGACCGCGACGCCATCCTGCTGACCATGACACAGACGCGCGAGCTTTTGACCGCCGCGGGCTGCGCGGATGTTACAACACGATCGATACTGACGCTGCCGCCAATGGGCGGATTTGTCGACAGGCTCGATGGCCTGTTTGCGAAGCTGCAGCTTGGCAGCCAGTATCGTGCGACCGGCTTCGTCAAATAAAGTGCTTGGAAGAACGTGCCATTTCCACAAAATCTGGTGGAGCAAAGCGTTGAAATTATCCGCTGTAATCAATCGCAATCGGGAAAGGCGCCGACAATCGACGCTTGCGATTGATCCGAAACGTCCTTTTGGATCTCGCGGTCATCGCCTTGGATGCCTGCGCGGGCATGGCTCTGGCGTTGTGGCTGTTCGCTACGCCCGCTTCGATTTGGGTCATTGTTCTCGGCGACGTGGCAGCAATGCTGCCGGACCCGCTGCAATTCGCACGTAGCCTGTTTCCGCGAGAGCCGTTGAATACGCTTCAGCGCTTCATGGCTGGATCCACGCCAAACAGAAATTAGCCTGGCGATCGGGCGTAAGTTCGCAGGTAGTGTTCGCCACGGTCGTCTCGGCGCTGGCGGGTGCTTTGCATTGATGACGCCCGAAGCTGAGGCGGCTTCGACGAAGCCTTAAACGCCTGGCCCGCTCCGGTTAAACCTGCGCCAAAGTCTCCGATCCGCGCTCAGTCAATCCGTTCACGAGTCGCGTGCCAAAAGCGTACCGTTAAAATCTGCGCATCGTGGCACCGACCAATTTCGGGTTGTACCATCTCTACCTCAAAATCTCACGTCATTGGGATGCAGCGGCTTTCTCTCCTGGAATATGCGAGCGGGACGCTTTTGAGCATTGGACTGCTCGCCCTCATTCCTTTAAACGTCTAGTAGCGCTTAATCCTGTTTCGAGGCGACTTTCGTCTTGGGGGACTGATGAACGGTTTAAATGTCGGTCCGAGGCGTCGCTTTCAGCTTGTATTAATCAAGCCGTCACATTACGGCGATGATGGTTATGTGATACGGTGGTGGCGTTCGATGGTCCCGTCGAATTCGCTTGCCAGCATCTATGGCATTGCAGCCGACAGCGCCGCACGCGGAGCGCTGGGTGCAGATGTCGATATCGACATCGAGGCGATCGATGAATTCAACACCCGTGTCGACATTCCCAAGCTCCTGCGGAAATTCTCCAACAACAAGAACTTCGGCCTTGTAGCTCTGGTCGGCGTGCAGTCCAATCAATATCCTCGAGCTTTGGACATCGCCTCGCGCTTTCGGGATGCCAAAATCCCGGTTGCCATCGGCGGATTTCACGTATCCGGCTGCCTGTCGATGCTGGACGGAAAAGCCGTCGGACTAGACGCCTGCCGCGAGTTAGGGGTTTCGATCTTCGCTGGCGAGGCTGAAGGGCGCTTCGATATGTTGCTCCAAGATGCCGCCGGTGGTCGTCTGCAGCCCATTTACAACTACCTCAAGGATTTGCCGGGTATCGAGCAAACTCCGGCACCGCTTCTGCCGCTCGTGAACGTCAGGCGGACACTCGGTCTGAGCACCAGTTTTGATGCCGGGCGTGGCTGCCCTTACCAATGTTCGTTCTGCACCATCATAAATGTGCAGGGTCGCAAATCTCGTTTCCGTTCGCCTGACGACATCGAGTCGATTGTGCGCACCAACTGGGCACAGGGCATCAGCAGATTTTTCATCACGGATGATAATTTTGCGCGCAACAAGAATTGGGAAGCCGTCCTCGATCGGTTGATCTGGCTTCGGGAAACCCAAGGCATTCCGTTGGGACTGTTGGTTCAGGTAGACACCCTGTGCCACAAGATTCCGAACTTCATCGAAAAGTGCAAACGCGCCGGTGTAACACGGGTTTTTATCGGTCTCGAGAATATCAACCCTGATAACCTATTGGCCGCCAAGAAGCGGCAAAACAAGATCACCGAATATCGCAAGATGCTATTGGCCTGGAAAGATCAAGGCATCATGACGTTGGCGGGCTACATTCTTGGTTTCCCCGGCGACACGGTGGAATCTATCCGCAAGGATATTGCGATTCTCAAGCGCGAGTTACCGCTCGATATCGTCGAATTCTTCTGCCTCACGCCGCTGCCGGGTTCGGAGGATCATCAGCTGCTATGGAAATCCGGCATCACCATGGATCCTGACCTCAACAGTTACGACCTCGAACATGTCTGCACGGCGCATTCTCGTATGTCGATCAGCGAATGGGCAGGCATCTATAACGAAGCCTGGTCGATCTACTATTCGCCGGATCATATGGAGGTGTTGTTGCGGCGCGCTGCGGCTACCGGCATTAGAATGAGCAGTTTGGTCAAACTTCTCTATCAGTTCTCGACGATGCACTCGTTGGAGGGCGTCCACCCACTTCAAAGCGGCGTTCTTCGGCTACGCCATCCAGATGAGCGACGGCCTGGGCTGTCGCCTGAACATTCGCTCTTCTTCAGGATCAAACTGATCGCCGATCTTACCCGTAAGACCTGGTTCGCGCTCTCGACGCTGGCGCGTCTCAGCTATACGGCCATCCGGATCAGCTACGATCCGAAGCGTCTCCAATACGCGGATGAGGCAATGATTCGCGTAACCGATGAAGACGAGCACAACCTCGACCTCCTAAACCAAACGTCAAGTGCGAAGGACGCGGTCGCCCACCAGAAGAAAGTCTTCGAGCTAACGCGCGGCACCGCTTGACGCCGCCTAACAAACATAAACGCCACCCGCGGGCATCACGACTATCGCGTGACCAAGTCATCTAAGGGCCGCACGCGCGATCTGCGACGGCATTCACCGGGGCGCACAGCCGTCGCCGCGACAAGTTTGCTTGAGGTTGGCCATTAGTTCACAGATAGTTTTCGCGGCCCGTATCCGCGTTGACCGGCGCAATCCTTCGCCGATATCTAGTCGTTACGCCTCGACGCATTGAAGATCGAGAACGCCAATATCGTTAACGGGACATTAATCTCTTTATCCTGTTGGGGCGCCTTTGAGGGCTGCTCAAGAGACAGCCGCGGGTTATCGGCCGGCCGAACAAGCTCAATTCATGTTTTCTAAAGCCTCGCGAGGGCAAACTGAGCCTGCGCTTTCCGCATGCAGGGAAACAATGATCGGCCGTATACGGCCGGCAATTAGCCGGCTGAGATTGGGCCCAGCTTTGCTTCCCGGCGGATAAGCCATGTTAGAGGCGTCGAATGCCGGCCCTGGCCCAAGACAAGCAGAAAGAAGTCGCGTTCTTCGACGGCCATGCCGCTATGGACGCTTATGACGTGTTTACGCCGGAAACCAACGTCCGCTTGATCGCGACCTGCGCCCGACTGGCCGAATTCAAGGCGGGAGCGAGCGTCGCCGATCTCGGTTGCGGTTCGGGAGTGTTCACCGACTTGCTGCACAGGCAGGGTTACGAGGCGGTCGGTCTCGACCTCAGCCCGAAGCTGATCGGACTGGCGCGCCAAAAATATCCCGGGGTCGAATTTATCGAAGGCGACGTCGAGCACTTGCCGTTTCCGGACGACAGTCTCGATGGCGTCCTGCTGAGTGGATTGGTACATCATCTGCCGGATCCGGCCCGTTGTGCCGGCGAGGTTTTCCGGGTGCTGAAGTCCGGGGGTTCCTTTGTCGCATTCGATCCGAACCGCATGAATCCCTTCATGTACCTTTATCGCGATCGCTCTTCGCCGTTCTACAGTCCGGTCGGGGTGACTGAAAACGAGCGCCCCGTACTGGCTCACAAGGTCGCCGCGGTATTCCGCGCGTGCGGCTTCACGGTCGGCACGGACTACATTTCAGACCTCAGCTATCGCTACCTTGCCTCGTCTGGACTGCGCTGGCTGCTGCCGGCCTACAACGCACTCGACCGGGTTGTGTTTGCGCCCGATTTCATGAAACCGCTTCGCGCATTCGTTCTAACCTTTGGTCAGAAGCCATGAGCGTCCTGGATCTCGTCGCTAAAGTAAAAATTCCTACTACGCAGACGGCGGACTTGACCGTCATCGGCGGCGCAGGACATGTCGGCATTCCCTTGGTGCTTTCGTTCGCCGCCAAGGGGCTGACGGTCAACGTCAACGATCTGAACCGCACAAGTCTTGCCGCCTTGAAGTCGGGCCGCCTCCCCTTCATCGAATACGGCGCGGAGGACCTGTTGTCTGCGGCGCTGCGCGACCACAGACTGATTTTCACCAGCACCCCCGACGCGATATCGAAAACAGGTCCGATCATCGTCACGATTGGCACGCCGGTCGACGAATTCCTCAACCCTGAGCGCCATGTGGTTCTCAACTGTCTCGACAGCCTCCTGCCCTATGTGTCCGATGAACAGCTGCTGGTGCTGCGTTCGACGCTTTATCCCGGCACGACCGATGTCATCGCTGCGCATCTTAAGCGCAAGAAACACGATCTGAAGGTTGCGTTTTGTCCGGAAAGGATCGTGCAGGGATATGGCATCGACGAACTGAGCCGGATGCCGCAGATCATCAGCGGCACCACGCCAGAGGCCGTGCGCGAGGCAACCGACCTGTTCCGGATCATCGCGCCGGAGATCGTTGAGCTTTCTCCGATCGAGGCGGAGTTCGCCAAGCTGTTCGGCAATGCCTATCGCTATATCGAATTCGCTGCCACCAACCAGTTCTACCTGATCGCCCAAGCGGCGGGCGTGGACTATCAGCGCATTCTGGCAGCCATGAAGCACAACTACCCGCGCGCGAAAAACATTCCCAAGCCCGGATATGCCGCGGGCCCCTGCCTGATGAAGGACACGATGCAGCTCAGCGCATTCGCCCGCAACGAGTTCAGCCTCGGCAATGCCGCCATGCTCATCAACGAAGGCCTGCCGCTCCATGTCATCGGCGATCTTCGTCGCCGTTACGACCTCGGCAAGATGACGGTCGGCCTGCTCGGCATGGCATTCAAATCGGAGATCGACGATGTGCGGGCATCGCTGAGCTATAAGTTCAAGAAGGTGCTCAACGGCCTTGCGCGCGAGGTCCTGACGACCGATCCGTTCGTGACCATCGATCCCGACCTGTTGCCGCTGGATGAGGTGATCGCGCGCAGCGACATCCTGATCCTGTGCACACCGCATCTCGGTTACAAGAGTGCCGATCTCAAGGGCAAGCCGGTGGTCGACGTCTGGGGGCTATTGGAGAACGCCAACGTCATTTCGTGACGCGCTCATGCGGATGGACCGCGAACTGGTCGATGACTCCACCGGGCCGACAGGCATTCAAAAATGATGGACCATCAGCTCGACATCGTCATTCCGGTTTACAATGAAGGGGCCAACATCCTCTCGACATTGGGTGCGCTCGCGCGTCAGGTCGAGACTCCGGCGCGGGTCTTGATTTGCTACGATTTCGAGGAAGACAATACGTTGACTGCGGTACGAAAACACCCTGAGGCTTATACGGGCCTCGACGTTGCCTTCGTCCGCAATCCCGGCCGCGGGGCGCATGCCGCCGTGATGGCGGGCTTTGCCGCCTCGACCGCGCCGATCGTCGTGATGTATCCCGCCGATGACGATTTCAACGCAGGGATCCTCGACAGCATGGTCGCGCTGGTCCGCAAAGGCTGCGACGTCGTTTGCGCCAGCCGCTTTCTGCCGGGCGGGACGATGGAAGGCTGCCCCTCGCTTAAAGCGCTCCTGGTGCGGACCGCGGCCTTCATGCTGCATCATTTTGCCGCTTTACCCACCAAAGACCCGACCAGCGGTTTCCGAATGTTCTCGCGGCGGGTCATCGATCGGATCGAGATCGAATCCGATCAGGGATTTTGCTACAGCATCGAATTGCTGGTGAAAGTCCACCGGCTGGGCTGGAGAATAGGCGAGGTTCCGGCGCTCTGGTTCGAGCGTCAGCATGGCGCGAGCCGGTTCCGGGTCCTTAAATGGTTGCCGGCCTATCTGCGCTGGTTCAGATATGCCTTTGCCACGACCTATCTTCGCCGCTCGCCGGAGACTGTTCCGATGCAATCCAATCCGGCGCGAACGGCTTAAGATGTCCCAGGATTGGCCGAAAATCAGATCCAGACAAATCCAGCACGTCTCGCCATGGGTAGAACTCATCGCGCGCGAGGTCGAGTTCGCGCCGGGCGAGACGGAACTGTATCACGCGGTGAAGCAGCAGGATTATCTTGCTATCGTCGCGGTGACACCGAGCGGACATTTTCCGATCGTCCACCAATACAGGCCCGCGCTCGAGAGCTTCACTTGGGAGCTTCCGGCCGGCCTTGCCGAGCTCGGTGAGGATCTTGCCGAAGGCTGCCGGCGGGAGTTGCGGGAGGAAACTGGCTATTCGACGCGCGCGATTTATCCACTGGGCTTGGCCGCTCCTTGCAGCGGACGGCTGAGCAACCACATCCATTCGTTTTTTGTCGAGACCGGAGAGCGCGACGCCGACTTCGTTCCTGAGCCCGGCATCGGCGTCAAACTCGTCACGGCTGCTGAGCTTGTCGAGATGATCAAATCGGGCGACTTCGTTTCCCAGCTGCATCTCGGTTCACTGCTGCTTGCTGAACTGAGAACATTCATAAAGCTGAGATGAACTGGTTCGCGCACTGAAATGACAACTGCACCGGTAACTCCCCTGATCGGAATCGGAATTGTCGGCTGCAATTACGGTCGCCTGGTTCAGCTGCCGGCTTTCCGTCTCGATCCGCGCTGCGAGGTAGTGGCGCTCGCCGGACGCGACGCCGCCCGGACCGCCGAACTTGCAAAGGCCGGGAATGTGCCGCTGGCATTTGGCACCTGGGAGCAACTGGTCGAGCAGCCTGATGTGGGCGCCGTCTGTATTGCGACCGACCCCGGCCTACAGCCCCAGATCGCCGTTCGCGCGCTCGCGCTCGGCAAGCCGGTGTTTGCGGAAAAGCCGATGGCGGCTGACCTCTCAGGAGCCCAACGCATGGTCCGCGCCGCGGAAGCGAGCGGCCAGACCACCATGGTCGATTTCAATTTCTGCGAAATACTGAGCTGGGTAAAAGCAAAAGCGTTGTTCGACGAGGGAGCGATCGGCCGCCTCCGCCACGTCGAAGTCAACTGGAACGTCGAGAACTACAGCACGCGCATGCGGCTGAAGAACTGGAAGACGAGCGGCACAGAAGGCGGCGGCGTGCTCGGCAATTTCGTCAGCCATTGTTTCCATTACCTCGAATGGTTCTGCGGTCCGATCTCCGGCATGTCGGCCAAAGTGTCGGGCCTGCCCGACGAGCCTGATATCGAGACCAATGTCGGCGTCAGCGTGATGTTTCGATCGGGCGCCACCGGCAATCTCGCCATGAGCTGCGCGTCCTATCTCGGATCCGGCCATCGGATCGAGTTCTACGGCGAGGACGGAACCCTGACGCTCGTCAACGAGACGGCCGATTACATGCGTGGATTCCGCCTGATGCTAGGCCAGCGGCCTGCGGCAGCCATGAGCGCCATCAGCGTGGTGGACGAGGTTGATCGGCAGTTTCCGTCGGATGGACGAATTGCGCCGGTTTCGCGCCTCGCCGCCCGTTTCCTGGATGAGATCAAACGCGGCGCACCGGCCAAAAACGGCTTCCGCGAGGGTTTGCGGGTCCAAGCCTTGCTCGATACGGCCCGGCGTGCAAATGAACTTGGCCATTGGCTCGCCATAGAGCCGGAAAATCTGGAAAGCCAATCGTGAGTTCGATTCTGGTTACAGGCGGCAGCGGCTTCATCGGAGCCGGGCTGGTCAAGGCTCTCGTCAAAGACGGGCACTCCGTGCGCGTGCTTGACGATAACTCGCGCGGCGCAATGCGCCGGCTGCAGGAAGTCGCGGGCGACATCGAATTCATGCCGGGCGACATTCGCGATTCCGCCGCGGTGACGCGGGCCGTGCACGGCATGGACGAAGTCCACCACCTCGCTTTTGTCAACGGCACCGAGTTTTTCTATAGCGCGCCTGAGCTCGTGCTCGACGTCGGCGTCAAAGGCATGACCAACGTGATCGATGCCTGCCGGAGCGAGGGCGTGCGTTCCCTCATTCTCGCCTCAAGCTCGGAGGTCTACCAGACCCCGCCCCATATCCCCACGGATGAAAGCGCGCCGCTCACCGTGCCAGATCCCCTTAATCCCCGTTACTCCTACGGCGGCGGCAAGATCATCAGCGAGCTGATGGCGATCAATTACGGACGAAAATTCTTCGACCGCGTCCTGATCTTTCGCCCGCACAACATTTACGGGCCTGACATGGGTTGGGAGCACGTGATCCCCCAATTCAGCCTTCGGATGAAGGCGACCGCGGCCGAACATCCGACAGGCAAGCTTCCCTTCAAGCTACAGAGCGACGGAAGCCAGACCCGCAGCTTCTGCCATATCGACGACCTCGTGCGCGGCGTCATGGTGATGCGCGCCAAGGGCGAGCATCTCGGCATTTATCATGTCGGCACGCGAGAAGAGATCACGATTGCCGAGCTCGCCAAACGTGTCGCGGCCCATGTCGGCCGTGAAATCGAATTGATCGTCGGCCCTGCGCCGAAAGGCGGCACCGATCGCCGCTGTCCCGATATTGCGAAACTGGGGAAGCTCGGCTATTCGCCGCAGGTTCCGCTCGAGATCGGTCTGCCTTCTACGGTCGACTGGTACTGGGCGCAGGAAGAGCTCCGACCGCGGGCATGATCCGGATTTTTGGGAGATTGAGATGTTTCCAGTGAAGGTTGCCCGCGCCGCAGGAACGGGGGGAAGCGTGCCGGTCGAAGCCTGCCAGATCTGCGGGCACGACCGCCTGGAGACCGTGTTGTCGTTGGGCTATATGCCGCCGGTCAACCAGATGGTCCCGATCGGACAGGTCGAGCGTCAGCAACCGTGGTTTCCGACCAGCCTGCTGCATTGTCCGAAGTGCGAGCTGGTGCAACTCGGGCTGGCCGTCGATCCCGTCATCATCTTCCCGCCGGAGTATCCCTATACAAGCGGCATGACCCGTATCCTTCGCGACAACTTCGCGGAGCTGTATTCGGAGTCGTCGAAACTGCTGGGGCTCGGCAAGGACGACCTCGTGGTCGATATCGGCTCGAACGACGGCACGCTGATTTCGAACTTCCAGAAAGGCGGCCACCGCATTCTCGGAATCGAGCCGACCGATGTCGCCAAGATCGCCAGCGAGCGCGGCATCAACACGATTCAACGGTATTTTTCGACCGAAGTGGCGCGCGAAGTCACCGAGAAATACGGCGCTGCAAAGGTGGTGACGGCCGCCAATTGCTTTGCGCATATCGAGGACGTGCATGCGATCGTCGAAGGCATCATGGCGATGCTTGCTTCGGACGGCGTGTTTATCTCGGAATCGCACTACCTGATCGGCTTGCTCGACACCTTGCAGTACGACACCGTCTACCACGAACATCTGCGATACTATTCGGTCGGCAGCCTTGCTCACCTGCTGGCGATGCATGGGCTCGAAGTTTTTCACGCGCGCAAGATTCCGACGCATGGCGGTTCGATCAGGGTCTACGCGGCGCGCAAGGGAACGCGCACTGTTCAACCCAGCGTCAAGGAGATGCTCGACGCAGAACCGCGCGGCGAGGCCATGCGCAAGCGCCTTGCTTCCTTCCGCAACGACGTGATGCTCTCCAAACTGCGCCTCCATTCCATGATCCGCGACATCAAGGAGCAAGGCGGCCGCATTTGCGGCATCAGCGCTCCTTCGCGCGCATCGACGCTGATCAATTACGTTGGCCTGGATTCCTCGATCATCGATTATGTCTGCGAGATCGAGGGCTCGCTGAAGATCGGCAAATACATGCCGGGCACCCTGATCCCCGTGGTCGAGGAGAGCCGCATGTTTGAGGATCAACCCGATTGCGCGATTATCTTCTCCTGGCACATCGCAGCCGAGCTCGCGCCCAAGCTGCGAGCCAAGGGATTCAAAGGCAAGCTGATCACGCCATTGCCGACGCCGCATTTCCTTTGAATTGACGACCGTGCGGGACGAAGGAATGCGAATGTTAGAATCGGACCACTAGGCCTGACCGCTTCTCAAGAGGAAGAGGCCGGGCCTGCCGGTCCCGTAATAATGAGGCAAGGACAGTTGCCGTCTCCAATGCGATAACAGCGTCTCCGCTTCATATTGCAACTCGAATTCCACCGACCGCCCGCTGGCCAGCGCGTCGACCTCTCTTACGACGTCGCAAATCTCCTCTGGCGTATTGTTTTGCAGATACCCACCCGTCCGGGCCAGAACGGCGGCGTCAAATACACGCCACCGCCAGGGAGCTGAGCTAAGTTCTTTCGCACCGAGTTCCGTACCATCGGCAAGGCGAACGGTTTTCAAGGCAAAGCGAACCCGTTGATTCCACAATTGCGAGTCTGTGGATATGCAATTCACCAGCGCGCTTGGAACATCGAAACTAACGGCGACGTTTGTCAATCCGGACGTCGTGCCGATAAAGAACTTGGCGTTCCGGATCAGATGAATATCCAGAAGTTCGGACTTGGGCCCCCGGAGCGCATAGTCAACGGTACGATCCATGTTTGGCAACTTGGGTGAATTCTCACCTCCAAGTTTGATAACCCAGCCCCCTTTGCCGGTAATGAAGCGGATCGCATCCACGTAGTCCTCCAGCGGTGAGTTCCGGTGGGTCTGACCGGTGCCACTCAGTTCCAGGTAATGAGCCGCGTCGCGCACGTGGAGACAGACGTACCAATCCGTGGACTTCATGCCCCATTCACGGCGCGCGAGTTCAAAAGCGAGATTGACGTCTTCGCGCGAGCTGAAGACCCGATCGTATTCTTCGCGCAGCGGTGAGTTCCGGCCCTCCTTTTCCCACTGCGCGATCGCGAGCGCGCCGGCCTCCTGCCATGGAACGACCGAACCATCAGGCAACCGAAACGCATTGAAGTTCAAACCGTACCAGCGCTGTAGCGACAGAAGTTCGTCGGCGATACGCTCGGGCACCGTCTCGCCCACCACCATTATCTTGCCGAAACCCTCCAGCAGCGAGAAGAAAGCCTTATTGGCTATCAGCTCGCGACGCACGACCATCACCGCCTTGCCAGACCACCAGCCGAGTTCTCGCATCCGAAACAGGATGTCGAGCATGCCCAGATGCCCGATCTGGGTGGTCCACTCCTCGGGGATGATGCGCAGCTCGTCGAACGATATTTCGAGCTGTCGAAGCAGACTTTCCAATTCGGGCGAGAGCGTCGGCGGCGTCGCGCGCGCTTTTTCGAATTCTCCCAGTTCAAACAGCGATCGAACCCGCGCGTGCCGCATATTCGTGGTCATGACGCGGCCCGTGGCTCCATCGGCCAGGCGGCTGACTTCCCGGTAGGCCCCGATGCCGTGAAGGACGACGGCGGGGGAGGAAATGAAGCAAAGGCTCAGACCCGTTGAAGGCCGAAAGACGTGGAGACGCCCGCACTAGCCCCCATCGGCAATCCAAGCTAACGTCCATTTCAGGCCGAATCAGCGAAGGCTGATCTCAACTCTGCGTAGTGTAGCCGGAACGTGCAATGGGCGCGCCACGCCCCGAGAAGCCGCCTTTCAAACGGCTTACATCCAAAGCACCCGGCATTGCCAAAAATGCTCACCCGGTGAACTTAAAGGCGCATCCCAGATATGACCGCTGACGCTGGAACTGCTCAAACCTTCGAATCCATTCTCGGTCAAATCAGAGGTCTTGCCTACAAATATGTCCAGGACAAGGACTTCACCAGCGCTCAGCTCGCTTTCAAAAAGCTGCTTGAGCTGGACAACAAGGACCTGACCGCGCGGTATGTCTACGCCCAGTTGATCGACGATGGCTCACACAAGAAGCGCGCCGAAGCCCGCGATTTGATGCTGTCGATCCTGGACGAGCAGCCCTCGATATTTGAAAATCCGACCGCCGACAATCTCGACCTGATAAGAAACGCTGCGGTGAGATGCAGCCATGTCGGGCCTTTCCCCAAGTCGATCGAGCTGTTTCGCAAGCTGGCGCACGCCTCGAACCTCGCCAGCGACTATTACCAACTCAGTGAAATCCTCACCAAGGGCAACTTCTTCGAAGAGTCGATCAGCAGTCTCGAAAAGGCGATTGCGCTCGATCCCGCGAATTTCGACAACCCGGCCAACCGCGAGACGCTCGAACTTTCGAAATCACAACTGAACCGGACGACAGCCAGGGCGGCAAGCAGCAAGGCGACGGTCGGCCGCTACCCGGACACGGCGGATTTCCTCGGCGATTTTCAGAAGCTGATGAGAGACCATATTGCCGTCAACCTGAACGCCGAGGAAAAGTTCGTCAACAAGAACACCCGATTCTTCACGATGGGCTCCTGCTTCGCAAGGAATCTCGCGGGCAGCCTGAACAGCAGCGGCTATGTCAGCCGTCACATGGAGATTTCCGAATACATCAATACGACGTTCGCCAATAAAGTATTCGTCGACTGGCTCAGCGGCGCCGAGATCGATGGCGCCATCCGCGACAGGATCATGGAGCTGTTGCCGCCAGGCTGGAGCAAGGAAAATACCCTCGAGGTCATCAGGGACAGCGACGTCTTCATTCTGACGCTTGGCGTCGCCGCGGCGTTTTTTGACAAGGCCAGCGGCGATTTCGTCCTGCCGCGGCCGAGCGCGCTGAATTCCAGGGCACTGGCGGAGAAATACCGGTTCCGCACGGCGAGCGTCAAAGAAAACGTCGACAATGTCCTCTATTTGATCGAATTCATCCGGAGCATTTCTCCCAATATCAAGGTCGTCGTCACCGTTTCTCCGGTGCCGTTGCTGGCTTCCTTCGAATATGAGTTCGGCCGTCCAAGCCGATTGTCTGTCGAAAAGCACGATGCGGCTGGTCGCCCACGAGGTGGTGAACAATTCGAATATCTCGAACGTCGTCTATTGGCCGTCCTTCGAAGTCTTCAGATGGGCTGGTTCGAATGCCAGCAGTTATTTCGCCGCGGACGACGGCGCCGCCTGGCACGTCTCCGAAGAAAAAGTCGCAGGCACGGTCCGCGCCTTTGTGGAGATGTTCTCGCCGCAGTGACAGTGACGGGCGAAGGGCAGCGTCTGCTCGCGGGCTCAAGCGCCGCAGTATCTGCGCCACATGTCCCTGTAAGCGTCCTCGACCGCTTTGGTGTAGGAAAGCGGACCGCAGCGACGATCGATCAGCGCAGGCAGATCGCGACGAAGAGCTTCCAGTTGCGCTCCCGCCGGACGCCTTGCGATCTCGAAATATTCCGTCTCGTTGCTGGCGACCCAATCGGTCAAGCCGATCGCGGACAGTATGGCGCCGGAAGCCCGGCTTGCCACGCCCTCACCGAGTTTGGTCACCACGGGAACACCCATGTAGAGCGCTTCCCATGTCGAAACGCCGCCCCCATGAGGATAAGGATCGAGGCAGACATCGACATCGCGATAGGCGGCAAGATGCGTTTCGCGATCTGTCGTTCCGAGCAACGAGATGCGAGCGGCATCAACTCCGTGGGCCCCGAAGCGGTCGAGCAAATTCTGGCGCGTCTCGACATCATCGAGCATCAGATCCTTGACGATCAGCCTGGAAGCAGGATCGGCCGACAAGATACGGGACCATAGTGCAACAGCACCATCGGAGAACTTGCTGACGCGGTTGAAGACTCCGTAAGTCAGAAAACCGTTTTGCAAGACCGGGGGAAGGTTCGTTCGGGCATGGCCCGGAGGCGGCTCAAGGGGAATCAGACACGGCAGATCATAGATCTGTTCGGCATAGTGATGACGCACCTCGCCTGGAATCGCGACGGGATCGGAGAAGAGATAATCGATCGTGGGCAGCCCGGTGCCGGTTGCGTGTCCCCACGCCGTGACCTGAACCGGGGCCGGCTTCCGTGCAAACATCCGCAACCTATGGCCGCCGCCATGCCCTGACAAATCCACCAATATATCGATGTTGTCACGCTGGATGCAGTCCGCCAGTTGATCGTCCGACCATTGCGAGACATCGCGCCAGTGGTCGGCGGACCGCTTGAATGTCTCTGTGACATCGTCGCTGGTCGGCGAGTTGGAATAACAGACGACGTCGAATTGCGCCTTGTCGCGGTTTTCAAGAACCGGCCGGTACGTGTAGGCCGCCGATCGGCGCTTGAATTCGGCGGACACATATCCCACCACGAGCCTGCGATCCGGATCGCGATCGATCGCCCCATGGGGTGCAGCCCGTTGCGCCTCCTTTGATCCGATCGCCCGCCACCAGTCTGTACGGGCGGCCTGATGGTGAACGACGTCAGCCCTGGCGCTGAAGTCGAGCGTGAAGATGCGATTGGCGAGCGCTCCTTCATGGCCGGGATCAATGCAAAGGGCTCTCTCGAAGCAGGCGATCGCAGCATCGGCATCCGCCTGAAAGGCGTGGCATTGTCCAAGCTGGACAAGGCCCTGGACCGACACTGGATCGATGGCAAGCGCAGCCTCGCAGGCACTCCTGGCCTCGGCAAATCGCCTGAACAACGTCAGGACGTTGGCGCGGCCGAGCGAGGCTCCCGCCGATTTCGGATTCAGTTCGAGTGCGCGATCGTAACTCGCAAGCGCCTCGTCGAGACGATAGACCCGCAGCAAGGCCTCGCCGCGATTGATCCAGGCATCGACGTTTTCCGGCGTGAGTGCAAGCGCCCGATCGAGGCCGAGGATGGCCTCGTCGGTCCTATGCAACTCGATCAACGCCGCGCTTCGGTTGACGTAGGCCGGGGCAAAGCCGGGATCGAGCGCGATCGCCTGATCGTAGCACCTGATTGCCTCGGCAGGCTGGCCCATTTTGCTGAGCGCGTTGCCGCAGTTGTTGTGGGCACCGACATGTTGCGGGTTTATCGCGACCGCTTTGCCGAAACTTGCGACGGCGTCAGTGAAATGTCCCAGCGCCAGCAGCGCATTGCCGCGATTGTAGTGAGCATTCACGAAGGCTGGATCGATTTCGATCGCCTTGTCAGATGAGGCCACGGCTTCTTCGAGCCGTCCCAGGTCCATCAATAGCGAACCCAGATTCAAATGCGCTGCCGCGGATTTTGGATCGACAAGCAATGCGCGCTTGATCAGCCGCATGGCGGCCTCGTAATTGCCCAGCTGCTGTTCCGACACGCCGAGGAGATGTAGCGCGTCAAAATGATTGGGGTGCTTTTTCAGGATCTGCCGATAGCCCTTTTGGGCCTCCGTCAAGACACCGCGCTGATGACAGTCCAGCGCGTGTGCCAGCGTGCCGGCGACGTCGTGGCGTCTTTGGGCTCTGGACGCTGAAGCCCGGGCGGCTGAACCGTGCGGAGCCATGGGTCGGATTTCCTCAAATTTGCGCGCCGCGCATTACCCCTGCGCGGCACAATAACGCCGCCAGAACTGCCGATAACCGTCCTCGACGCGGCGCGTATAGAATTCGTTGTTGGCAGCATCCGAACCGGCGGCCTTTGCCGGCAGTTCGGCGCGCAGCTGGCGCATCTCGTCGGGCCGGTTTGCGAATTTAACGGCGATCGCAACATAGCCGTTGTCGTCTTCGGCGACCCATTCATCGAGACCGACCGCCTTCACGATCGCGCCGCCGGCGCGCGAACAGGCGCTGCCGCCAAGCGTGCAGATCACGGGAACTCCGACCAACAGGGATTCCCAGGTGCTGACGCCGCCATTTTGCGGGAACGGATCGAGCGACATATCGATGTCGGCGAACCTCGCCAGATGCTCGGCCTGCGGCGACGATCCGAAACAGGTGACGCGCTCGACCGCGATCCCGTGCGCCGCAAAACGCCCAAGCAGCGTGTCGCGCAGCAGAGCGTCGTCCAGCGAACCGTTCTTGACGACAATCCTCGAATTCGGAATTTGCCGAAGGATTTCGGACCACACGCCAAGCGTGCTGTCGGAAATCTTCTCGGTGCGATTGAAGACACCGAAGGTGACGAAGCCGTTGCGCAGCATCGGGAGCTCGGTCGGCGGCACGCTGGGCAGAGGGGCGACGGTAATCCCGCAAGGCAGATCGTAGATTTGTTCGGCAAAGAGGTGACGCACCGATTCAGGAACAAAAATCGGATCAGCCAGCAGGTAATCCATGGTCGGAAGGCCAGTACCCGTCACGCTGCCACAGGCGGACACCTGCACGGGCGCCGGCTTGCGGGCGAAAACGGGAAGCCGGTTGCCGCTCGAATGGCCGGACAGGTCGACCAGGACGTCCACCTGGTCGCGCTGAATCCGATCGGCGAGTTCGTGGTCCGACAAACAGGAGCCATCGACCCAGACGTCGACCAGAGCGCGACATTGATCGGTCGTGCTGTCGCGCAGAGTTGCACAGGAATAGGCGATAATTTCGAATTGCCGATGGTCATGATGGCGCAGCAGCGGCATGAAGGTCAGCGCGGCCGAGTGCGCCTTGAAATCCGATGAGACATAGCCCACCTTGATGCGCTTCTCCGGATCAAGACCTGTCGGCCGCAACTCGCTGCGCGGCTGCTTCGCGCCGATCCGGTCCCACCACTCGCGACGCACGGCCTGATGGGCAGCGAAATCGGCGCCGGGCAGGAATTCCATAGCAAAGATCTTCTTGAGCATCGCATCTTCGAAGTCCGGCTTGAGCAGCAGCGCCTTGTCGAAAAGCGCAAGCGCGGTAGCTACGTCTCCCTGCGCGGCATAACACGATGCAAGCGAGGTCGTTGCGGATTCCGATTCCGGGTTGATCTCAAGCACCTTGTGACTGGCGTGAACTGCCTGCGCGATCCTGTTCGTCAGAAGGCCGTGATTGGCCTTGCAGTCCCAGGCGGTTTCGAACACGGGATCGATGGCAAGCGCCGCATCAAAGTCGGCTGCCGCCTCGTCGAACTTTCCGAGCGCCATCCTCAGCCGGCCACGATGCACGAGAGCCTCGGGGATGCGCGGATTGATGGCGAACGCCGCATCGAGTGCACGCTGCGCCTCCTCGAAATGACGAAGAATCGTGCTCACCATCGCCTTGCCGACCAGAGCCGCGGTATGACGCGGCTGCAAGGATAGCGCGCGATCGAAGCTCGCATCGGCTTCCGCATTTCGTTCCAGCAACAGCAGCGCCATGCCGCGATTGTTGTGGGCGTCGGCATAATCGGGCTTGAGCCGAATTGCCTTGTCGTGAGCCTCGACGGCCGGCTCATGGCGCCGCAGGCGCATCAGCACATTGCCGAGGTTGGTCAGGGCCGTCGGAAAATTCGGATTGAGCGCGACAGCCCTCTCCTGGCATTTTCGCGCCTCCTCGAACCGCTTCAGCTTGGCGCAGGCCAGACCGAGATTGGAATACGCTTCAGCCGAGCGTGGATCCACCTTGACAGCGCGTTTGAGATATTTTTCGGCCTCGTCGAAGTGAAGGCAATTGAGTTCGGAAACGCCCAGCAAATGCAGGGCATCGAATTCGTTGGGACGCTCGCGCAATATTTGCCGGCAGAGTGTCTGGGCCTCGGCGTGCCGGCCTTGCTGAAAGGCGGAGATGGCCGCCGGGAGCAGGGTTTCGGCCAGACTTGGCTTTTTCTGAAGTCCTGCGTGATGGAATGGCCGAGAGCCAAGATTCCGCGACAAGCGCATCCCCGGATGGAAGGTGATTCGCTATCACTACCACAGCGGGGCTGATTCGACGCTTCCGCGCTCGGACAAAATTGCATACCGCCGCCCGTTCGGAAAACGCCTGCGTCAGCGCAAGCCCGCCCGGCGCTCAGCACGCCGCGCTCGGTCATCAATCCACTCACAGCCTCGCAGCACAGCTCGCGATCGCGATTGTTCCAGTCAAATTAACGGCTTGTTCAAACGCCGGACGTCTCGCTACTATGGGGCTTTCAAGCGGCTCAAATTGCAACAAGGCTTTTCGCTATGTTCCATATTGAACGCATTTTTGCAGCCTTTTCCTGCCTGGCCCTTCTGCTCGTATTTCCCCTGATTTTGGCGACCGTTCCCGCCTCTGCCCTTACCAAGGAAGCGGCGATCGAGAATTGCCGCAACAGCGTGGGCAGGCCGATTGTGATAGCGTGCATGCGCGGCGGCGGAAACAGTTTTGAAGGCTGCCGCGAAAAGGCCCGGCCGCAAGTCGTGGCCTGCGTCATGGCCGCGCTCAATGCCGCCAACGGCCGCGCCAATGTTGCGGTTGCGGTTCCAACCGAAGCCGCGCCAAAGCCTGTGCCGGGCACGGCTTTGCCGGCCGGGTTCGTTGCCCCGCCGCGAACGATCTCCGATATCAGATCGATCCTTGATGGAGAGAAACCCGATCCGGCCCTGATCGAACGACTGAAGACGGCTGCGGACGCCGTCCCGACCGGCAAGGAAGCGCGCGGCGAGCTGTCGCAATTCTATTTCGATCGCTCGTCGGCGCGCTCCCAGCTTGGCAGGCTTGCGGACGCCATCACTGATGCGAACAAGGCTGTCGAAGTCGGGCGTGGTGTCATCGATGCCTTTACCATGGGACGGAACACGCAACTTCTGGCGCTCAATTATTTCTATGCTGGCGATCTGAAACAGTCGCTCGACATCTACCTCCGCATGCTGCGCGAAACCAATGTGCAAGGCGCCAAAGGCTACGCCTTCAGCACCAATCGTCAAATCTCGAACGTCCTCGCGCAAATGGGCGATGTGCCGCAGGCGGAAGTCTACCTGCGGCGCAGCCTGGCGCTGATCCAGGAAGCACGCACCAGCGGGCTTCCGGGCTGGCGAGACAACTACCGGAAATTCGGCCAGAACTGGGAAGCCGAAGTGGAGTTCAACCGCGCCGTGGTGTTCGAAGCGCGCGGACAATTCCGCGAAGCCGAGGCTTCCTATCGCATGATGGAGCAGCGCAAACACGCGGGAATGGAGGCCGTTCTGGCGCGAGAGAATGCTCCGACCCGGTCAACGATCCTTCAATCGATCGACGCGGCCGTTGCCGGTCAGGCGCGAATGAAGGCGCGGCTCGGCCGCCTGGCGGAAGCGGAAGTCGATGCGCGACGCGCGTTGCTATCGAGGCTTCAGGATAGCGGCAAATACAACTCCAGTACCGCCCGCTACGTGATGAATCTCGCCGACATCCTCGTCGAAGAAGGACGCTACGGGGAAGCCGAACAGTTGACCCGCGTTGTCGTCGACATCAACCGGACGGTTGGCCTCGCCGACGACTCACAGGCCACCGTCACTCCGATGGCGCACCTGGCCGGCATCCTGAGGCTGGAGCGCAAGAACGAAGAGGCCAATGCGATTTTTAACCGGATCGATGCGGCCGTCGCCAAATGGGATCCGCAGCGCCGGCAGGCATTCGAGCTCAACCCGTCGCGCATTCTATCGCTTTATGCATCGGGCCAGGTCGACGCGGGGATCGCCGCCGCCGAGCAGCTGGTCAAGCGGCAGATCCAGCGCGTCGGCGAAAATCATTTCGACGCCGCATCCGCCCATGGAACGCTTGCCATCGGGCTGATGCGCGCCGGACGTGACGGGGATGCCATCCGCGAATTCAAGGCCGCCATTCCCGTCATGCTGGCGAACGCGCAGGAAAATGCTGACGACGATGACACGACGCTGGTCGCTGCGCGTAGCCTGCGGCTGCAAACCGTCGTCGAAAGCTATTTTACCCTGTTAGCCCGCGCCGAGGGTGCAACCGATGCGGTCGGGGAGGAGACCTTCGGCCTCGCCGATTCCGTCCGCGGCCATACGGTGCAGCAGGCGCTGGCCGCTTCCAGCGCCCGCGCGGCCGCCCACGATCCCGCACTGGCCGACCTCGTGCGCAAGGAGCAGGATCTCACCAAACAGGTCAACGCCCAGCTCGGCGCTTTGAATAACGTGCTGTCGATACCCTCGAGCGAACGCGACGAGAAGGGCGTCCAGCAAATCCAGGCGGCAATCGCAACCCAGCGCGCCGAGCGTGACAAAGCGCGGCTGGAGATCAAACAAAAGTTCCCCGCCTATGCCGAGCTCGTCTCACCCAAGCCGCCGAACGTACAGGAGATCAGAGCGACGCTCGCCGACGGCGAAGCCATGCTGTCATTCTATTTCGGACAGGATAGCGCTTTTGTCTGGGCCGTTCCGAAGTCGGGGCCGATCGCTTTTGCGCCGGTGAATGCCAAAATCGGCGATGTTGAAACGAAGGTTCGCAAGCTGCGCGAGGCGCTCGAGCCGCAAGCGGCGATGATCTCAGATATTCCGCCCTTCGATCTCAAGCTCGGCTATGAGCTCTACGAGCTCCTGCTCAAGCCGGTCGAAAGCGGCTGGAAGCCCGCCAAAAACCTCATCGTCGTCACCAACGGCGCGCTTGGCCTGCTGCCGCTGTCGCTGCTGCCGACGGCCCCAAGCGAAGTCAAAGAGGACGAAGACCCGCTGTTCGCCGGCTATCGCAACGTGCCGTGGCTGGCCCGGACCCACGCGGTCACGAGCATCCCTTCGGCGGCGGCATTGCGCACGCTGCGGCAATTGCCGCCCGGCAAGGCCGGCCGTGGCGGACTGGTGGCGTTCGGCGATCCCTATTTCAACAGGGATCAGCAGACGGAGGCGGAAACGGCCGCACAGACGGTCGAGGCCAAGCTCGACATCAACGAGCTCAACGTCAAGACGCAGACCACTGACGCCGGCAGCAGCGTCACGCGCGGCGCCCCGCTGAAGCGACGCAGCAGCCCGAAACTCGAGGGCGTCGATAGCGCCGAGATTGGCCTTCTGCCGCGGCTGCCGGATACCGCCGAGGAGTTGAAGTCGATCGCGCTGGCACTCCAGGAGGACCCCTCGAAGGTGCTGTTCCTCGGAAAGGACGCGAAAGAGAGCGCGGTAAAGACGATGAACCTCTCCGGCTTCAAGATCGTGGCTTTCGCCACCCACGGCCTGGTGCCGGGCGAACTCAACGGCTTGACGCAACCGGCGCTGGCGTTGTCTGCACCTGCTGTCACCGGCGAAGACGGCGACGGGCTCCTGACCATGGAAGAAATCCTGGGTTTGAGGCTCGATGCCGACTGGGTCATCCTGTCGGCCTGCAACACCGGCGCTGGTGCCGGTGCCGGCGCGGAGGCGGCGTCGGGACTGGGCCGCGCCTTCTTCTATGCGGGCACACGCGCGCTTCTGGTCACGAACTGGTCGGTGCATTCCCAATCGGCGCGGCAGCTCGTCACCGATCTGTTCAGGCGGCAGGCCCAAGACCCCAAGATCGGGCGCAGCGAAGCGCTGCGGCAGGCGATGCTTTCCCTGATGGATGGACCCGGCTACCTTAACAGCGAGGGCAAGACGGAATTCGCCTATGCGCATCCGTTGTTCTGGGCGCCCTACACCATCATTGGCGACGGCGGCGTGCGATAATGTTGAGCTGGGAGTGTTGGGCCGGGAGTAAAGGGGTGAGTGGACCAATGATGAAGCGGATGTGGCTCGGCATCTTCGCAGGCACCCTTCTTAACCTGGGGACCGCGGGGGCAACCCCGTTGATCACCGATGACGAGGCCAGGCTGCCGCCGCCGAAAGGCGCGATCATGGCCAATACGCGCGGCATTCTGCGCGGACCGAAAGTCGAAGTGATTTCGCCGAACGAGGCGGCGCACTCGCCGCTGCGGCTCCAGCTCAAATTCGAGACCTTTGGCGGCGCCAGGATCGATATCGAGTTGGTGAAAGTGCTTTATCTTCGCACGCCGAATGTCGACCTGACAGCGCGCGTCAGGCCGTTCATCCAGGCATCAGGCATCGATATGCCGGATGCCGAACTGCCTCCGGGCGAATATATGGTGAGGGTCGACGTCAAGGACAGCGACGGCCGTCCGGGCAGCATCAGTTTCACCTTGAAGGTTACGCCGTGATGCAAAGATGAATTGCCCGTATTGCCGATCCGAGACCGACAAGGACGCGCTCGTCTGCGCCGCCTGCTCGCGCGATATCGCCGTGCCTTCGACGCTGATCGCCGAGCGCGACGAACTCTTGCGCAAGCGGGAAGCGTTGCGCGATGAGCTGAAACGCCGCCGCAGCGACATCGAGACGATCATTCGTCGCAGGAAACAGCGCTAAAGATGGAATGTCCGTTCTGCGCCGAGACCATCAAGTATGAGGCCATCGTTTGCAGGCATTGCTCGCGCGACCTGCGGGTGGTCCGCCCCATGCTGCTGGAAATCGACGACATCGTCTCGGAGCTCGACGCCCTGAGAGAGGATCTCGATCGAGTCAACACGAGTCTCGAGCGTTATCGCAATCCCCTACGATATTTTGTCACCTATGCGGTTCTCTATGTTCTGATTCCCGCGCTACTGCTGGTCATCGCCCATATCCTGGTCACGATCGTTTTCAACATATCGCCGCTTTGGCTTCGGCTGGCCTCCGTCGCGATTCCGGTGCTGTTCGGCTTTATGGCCTATCCGTTGCACAAGATCTCGATGAACAGCGCGCTGGCACTCGGCGTTTCGGCCGCGACCGTCAGCGTGCTCGCGATGCTGACGGTCACCGGCCTCCACGACAACGTGCCGATACTCCCCGAAGTCTGGATCGAGTGGCGCGAGGTGTTCGAATATGGCGCCAGCATCCTGCTCGCTTTTGTCTCGGGCAACCTCCTCGGCGTTCTGATTTTCCAGGTAGTGCCGCGCATCCTGGCGCAAGGAAGCAAACCCAATGCGCTCGCCTTGAAAACCGCGCGCTTGCTCGGGCAACATGTCGGCGACGAGCAGCTGCGGCGCCGCGCCCGCCTGATCCAGAACCTGCTTCAAACGGCCGGACCGCTGGTCGGCGTAGCGGCGACCGCGGTCGGCTCGATCTATGCTGGATTGAAGGGCATTTTGAGTTGAAGGCCATAGCCTTTGGCGATGCCCGTCGCGAAGGATGTGTTCGAAAAACGACTACACTGGCAAAATCTCATCTCGAAGGTCGAATACCACGCTGGCCGACGCCATGAGCTGGCCGCAGCGAGTTTAGCGGTTCCCTCATAATCGAAACGCGTTTTCCGATGGGGTTGATGACAAAATCACCGAGTTTTTGATTAAGCGCAAATCGGCGATGGACTCTTTCCATAATGTTAGCGGTAGGAGAGCGCCAAAATGCGCGAGTGGCACCTGATATCGACCGCACCGTTAGACCGCAATCTGCAACTCAGCGTGCATGAGAACGGGGAAGTGCATTCTCTCGTGTTCCCCTGTCGGCGGATACAAAGAGGATGGGTGAACGCCTTAACGGGGAAACCAGTTTTCGTCCATCCTACGCATTGGCGTGACTGGTTGGACTAAAGTTCGAACCAGGATCACGTCCAAAACATTACTTGTCCACTTCCTTCCGTATCCGCAGCTTCAGTCGAGCCTGCTCTTCGGAGAGCAACTTAGAAATCACCTGCCGCTTTGACGCATCTGTCTCGGTCTTTAGTAGCTCCCGGTAGTGCTTGATGTTGAGCTCCATGATCATTCGTGCGGAAGCGTTCATGGAAGCAGCCCAAGGGTTAGTAAGTCGAACCTCGAAAATCCTAAGGTCGCTTAATTGAGGGAGCCAGAGACGATCGGAAATGAAAATTTGATCAGGATCAAACTTCGAGTTGATTTTGTTGCACAGAGATATAATCGCGCATATTAATTGTTTGCTGCGATCTGGGGCGAAAATGGCGAGGGCGAAAATCTCAACTAACACTCATGGCCCGGCCATTCGTAGCGTTGACCCGTGGACTCCCTCAGCAGGGAAAATGCGTCAGTTGCTAAGCGAAGAAGAACGCGCGCGACTGGCTGTTCTCGCGTCGATTGTTCGACTAACAAAGGCGAAGAGATCTACAGTGAAGGCCAGCGCGCTGATGCTGTATTCAACATCATTACCGGAGTTGTTAAGGCGTATAAGACAGCTCCCGACGGTAGCGAACACATCACTGCGTTCTTGTTTCCGGATGATATATTCGGGCTATCCGAAGAAGGAAGGTACACAAACTCTGCCAAGGCACTAACACCATTGGCCTTGTATCGGTTCCCGTTGACCGCCTTGCGGCGACGACTCGCGAAAGACGCCGACTTAGAATTTCATGTTATCTGCAAGCTTATCCACGAACTCCGTGAGACACAGCGTCACGCATTTCTCCTTGCCCAGAGACGAGCTCTCTCTAGAATGGCGATGTTCCTTCAGCTATTGGAAAACCTTCAGGCCGGGAGAGGCGAACGCACGGCCGAGATATATCTCCCGATGAACCGGTCGGATATTGGTGAATACCTTGGAATGTCGCTTGAGGCTGTGAGCAGAGCATTTCGGAGCTTGACCACGCGCGGCATCATCAAGAGCCGGGACCGGCGACACCTAAAAATCGCCGACCGCAGCGCATTCGACAAGATTGCCGCTGATACGACGAACGCACCTTAGATCGACGACGCGGTAATGACCAGCTTTCCAGATTCATCAGTGTGGTGAGTTTTCGTTGCTTCATGCCCGCCACGCCCCCGACTAACATCATGAACTGACGTCGCCACATTTAGCCGTCTCCGGAACCTCAGGGCTACGTATTGTGCGATTGATAAGTCCAGCACTTCGCAACCGGCCAGCGAGTAGCAAATTTCACCTGATCATCCTCAAGGCGTTTCCGTGGCCAGCCTGGAGGGTATGGCCTATGCGCGTCTTTCTTATCTGTTCTGGACGTTAGCCCAACCACTTGCAACCAGCAGCGAACCTTTGGCACAGCTGCGCGTGCGGTGGAGCGGCAAGAAAGGCACACGCCGCGATTATGCGGAAATATGCAACATCCCCCCAGATATTCCCAGCAACGAGCTCAATCGTCGCATCAAAGTGTTTGGCTGCGGCGACTTCGGCATCGTTCCGACTATTCACTTGCACGGCATAGAGTTCCGCGCCGTGCGGCCGGTCTCGCAGCCCGCATAGCTGGTGGCGTCGATGTCCACGCCGGCTCATTCGCGTCGTTTTGACCGCGGGGCCAGCCACTTCCGGTCCAACCCGACCAACGGGCATCGCGTGACCGGCCCTGCATGTCTCAAAGGCGCCATTGGACTAAACCGCTCGCGCGGTAGGGCACTGCGGCGGGCGGCACAGCCAAAACGATAGCGCAACGGGGCGTCCTGTCTTGAGATCGAGGGGTTTCGACAACCTCACTCAAGACAGGAGCATCCCCATGACCGACGAGGCCATGAGCCCATTGCGGCGGCGCATGATCGAAGACATGACGATCCGCAAGTTAGCGCCAAAGACCCAACAAGGCTATATCCGCACGATCAAGGATTTTGCCACGTTCCTCGGCCGGTCGCCTGATACGGCAAGCTTCGAGGACGTTCGACGCTTTCAATTGCATCTGGCGGCGAATGGCGCGCACGTCCCCATCCTCAATCACACCGTGGCTGCGCTGCGGTTTTTCTTCAGGGTCACGCTCAGGCGCTCCGACATCATCGAGCACACGACGTTTCTCCACGAGCCCCGCAAGCTTCCGGTCGTGCTCAGTCCGGAAGAGGTAGCGCGGCTGCTCGATGCCGCGCCGGGGCTCAAGTACAAAGCGGCGCTGAGCGTGGCCTATGGTGCGGGTCTGCGCGCCGCCGAGGTGATCTCGCTCAAGATCGGCGACATCGACAGCAAGCGTATGGTGATCCGCGTCGAGCAAGGCAAAGGCCGCAAGGACCGCTACGTGATGCTGTCGCCGCATCTGCTTGAGCTGCTGCGTGCCTGGTGGAAGGCCGCGCGGCCGCAGGGCTGGCTGTTTCCAGGGCGCGATCGTGTGCAACCAATGACGACGCGCCAGCTCAATCGCGCCTGCCATGCTGCGGCCCAGACGGCCGAGATCGACAAGCGCGTATCGCTCCACACGTTGCGGCACAGTTTCGCCACGCATCTGTTGGAACAGAACATCGATATCAGGGTGATCCAGGTCTTGCTCGGTCATGCCAAGCTCGACACCACGGCGCTCTACACGCGCGTCGCCACCAAGACGATCCAACAGGTCATGAGCCCGCTGGAGCATATTGTCCGTAACGTCGAGAAGGTCGAGCCGCCCGCTTAAGCGCAGCTCGCGTGCCGCGTCCATCGCTGGAGGTCGCGGACATTTTCCGCGACCACGGACCGGCATGGCGCCGGGCCAATGCCGGCCATGTCAGCCTCGGCCAACTCAAGGTGATGTCGGCAATCGAGAGCTGCCGCACGGCAGCCCTCGGCGGCCATGTCGCGCGCTGCGAGGACTGCGCCCATACCACCATCGCCTACAATTCCTGCCGCAACCGGCATTGCCCGAAGTGCCAAGGAGCTGCCGCGAAGCAATGGCTCGCGGCGCGCGAAGCCGAGCTGTTGCCGGTGCCGTACTATCATGTCGTGTTCACCCTGCCGGCGCCGATCGCCGACATCGCCTACCAGAACAAGGCCGCCATCTACGACCTGCTGTTCAAGGCCTCGGCCGAGACCATGGTCACCATCGCGGCCGACCCCAAGCACCTCAGCGCCCGCGTCGGCATCACCTCGGTTCTCCATACCTGGGGCTCGGCCATGACCCATCACCCGCACATCCACATGATCGTGCCGGGCGGCGGCATCTCGCTCGACGGCAAAAGCTGGATAGCTTGCCGGCCCGGCTTCTTCCTCCCGGTGCGCGTGCTCTCGCGCCTGTTCCGCCGGCTGTTGCTGGAGAAGCTGATCGCGGCCCACAAAGCCCGCCATCTGAAGTTCTTCGGCGATCAGACCGCTCTCGCCGATGCGCAGGCGTTCGCGGCGTATCTGGCACCGCTGCGCCGAACCGAATGGGTGGTCTATGCCAAGCGCCCGTTCGGCGGGCCACAGGCCGTGCTGGCCTATCTGTCGCGCTATACCCACCGCGTCGCCATCGCCAACAACCGGCTGATCGCCTGCGACCGCACCGGCGTCACCTTCCGATGGAAGGACTATCGCGCAGAAGGTCGTGATCGCCAGAAGCTCATGACACTCTCAACCGGCGAGTTCATCCGCCGCTTCTTGATCCACATCCTGCCGCACGGCTTCCACCGCATCCGCCACTACGGACTGCTCGCCAGCGGCACCCGCGCCGACAACATCGCCCGAGCGCGTGAGTTGCTCGCCGTTTCAACACCTGAAGACCAGCCCACCGGTACCGCCGTCGATCAAGGAAAGTCGACGTGTCCATGCTGCGGCGGTCGCATGATCGTCATCGAGGTCTTCGAGCGTGGTGCAACGCCACGGTATCGGCCGACAGCTCCAACCAGCGTCATCAGGATCGACACCTCATGACCGCGTCACAATCCCGCAAATGTGCCCCTCGCGCTCGCTGGCTCTCGACCGGCCACGGTAGAGTGCGCTCAGATATCCAGCCATCGCCTCAAATCGTCCGACAATTCACAGCGATCGACGCCACCCCCCGCTCATCCAGCAGCCGTTTCACCGGCCGCCGGCTTGCTGGAGCGCCTCGAATCCATTCACGCACCTCATCCGCGGCACTCAAATCCCCATAGTCCACGCCGCGCCACCCACGTGCCCCTCCCGCGGTTTCCTCCCTTGGAGGTTTGCGGACGCCGGCCCCCGTGTGCGCCGCGTCACCTTCATGCGGCCGGCATCCGAAAACCTTCACAAAAGTCGAACTGGCGTATCGCACGGGAAGATCTGGTTTCTAACCTTTCAGGCCTCGAGACAGTATTCATTTTCCTGAAGGCGGAAATCCCGGAAACCAAGTAGAGCACTGAAATGGCGAGTGGCCCGATAGCGGCCGTAGCGAAGGCCCAGCGCCATGGGCTACGCCCTCGCTCGTATGCAAGATACCCGGCGACAGGAATTGAAACCACGCACGTGATAATGATAAATGCGTGTATCCCCGCGCGGGTCGCATCAATGAGAACAAACGTCGAAGCCGCGAACGTCACGACAGCCAGAATAAGGTCCTCCATCCCAGCCTCCTGCTTTGGGATAAGCATAGCACGGAAGCAACGGCTTGGTCAGCTTCGTGCCAATCGGCAACATGGCAGGCTAGATATAGATAGGCTCGGAGTTGATGAATGAGTATTAGTCGAACCGAGCGTAGGGCCGAAACAAAGGCTCGCGTCCAGACATTCACATCTACGCCTGGAGTGTCCGCTGAGTGCCAAAAGGCCGTCGGCCGTGAACCTTTGCCGCGCGGCGGGCGACAAACAAGCGCCTTCGCCTGCGAACGGCCTCGCGTGCCGCACTGAATCGCGCGACACAAATTGGGGTTGCCATGCTGGTCGTCAGAATCCTCCTGGTCCTTGTCGCACTGGTTTCGCCGGCACTCGCAGAGGACGGCTTGATCGATGCGGCCGCCGCGCGCGACGCCGCGCAGGCCTTCCGGGTCTACGTCGAAGGGGTGGCGAAAAAGGGCGAGCGACCTGACCTGACCCGGCCGGAGGTCGCAGCCCTGCTCGACCGCATCTTCGATCTCGACGCCTTGAACGCGCTGCCGCCCGCGGAGGGCAGCGATCTTCCCTGGCTGCTCGACTGGATGGAGGCCGCAAACACGGCCAACAAATTGATCACCCGCTACGGCTCAAAGCCGGGGCCAGGACCCGATTTGCCGGCGATCGAGCGCAACATGGCCGAGTACGGGGACCAGATCGCGGCGGCGCTGAACTTCCTGATACGCGGCCAGGCGCGCGAGGCGGTTTCGACCAATCTGTTCTGGGAGGGCCTTGCGCCGGAGCAACGTACGCGCGTGCGCGAGCAGGGGTTCGCGGGCGCCCGCAACTCCAACGCCGAGTTTATCCTGAGCGCCATCTGCTCGGCGATCACGAGCGGCGGCAAGTCCGCCAACGCCCGTCTGGTGGCGGCGGCGATCCGCGACACGCGCGAGATCTGGGCGAGCTATTTCCTGCCACAACAGCGGGCCCACCTCCTCAAACAACTCACCGAATATACCAAGCGGGTGCCGGATGAGACGGCGCGAACCGATCTCACCACCTTCGCGGCCGCGCTTGAAGCGAAGAGCTGATCTGACGTCTTTAAGCCGAACTGGCTAGGCTGGCCGGGCGACCGAGTGCAACTCGTTGACAAGCACGCGCATGTTTTCGCTGTAGTCGACGGGCGCTACAACGAGATGCACGCCGCCTTCCCTGAAAGCAGCTTCCAGCATCGTCGAGAGTTCCGAGACCTTGCCGACGCGCCAGCCCTTGGCGCCGTACGACTTCGCATAGGCGACGAAATCAGGATTACCGAAGTCGAGGCCGAAATCGGAAAACCCGTCGACTTCCTGCTTCCATCGGATCATACCGTAGGCGCGATCCTCCAGCACGAGCACGACGAGGTTCAGCTTGAGCCGCACGGCCGTCTCAAGCTCCTGCGAATTCATCATGAAGCCGCCATCGCCGCAGACGGCGAGCACGCGTTTGTCCGGATGGATCAGCGACGCAGCGATTGCCGAAGGAAGACCGGCGCCCATGGTCGCGAGCGCGTTGTCGAGCAGCAGCGTATTGGCAACGCTGGTGCGATAATTGCGGGCGAACCAGATCTTGTACATGCCGTTGTCGAGGGCAACGATACCATCCGGCGGGATGACCTGACGGACATCGTGCACGATGCGCTGAGGCGTCAGCGGAAATCGATCCTCCGTCGAACGCTCGGCGAGGCGGGCGAGAATCCCTTCCCGCAGACCCAGCAATGCCGAGGCGTTGGGAAGTTTGCCTTCCAGGCGATCGGCCAGGCCAGCAAGGCTGGCGCCAACGTCTCCGACGATCTCCGTCTGCGGGAAGTATACCTGCTCCACCGTCGCCGGCGTGGCGCCGACATGGATAACCTGCGGTCCATCATGGCCCATCAGAAAAGGCGGCTTCTCGACGGTGTCATGGCCGATCGAAATAATCAGGTCGGCCTGGTCGATGGTCTCGTGAACCCAATCCCGCTCTGACAGCGCGGCAGTGCCCATATAGAGATTGGAACCCGCATTGACGGCGCCCTTCCCCATCTGGGTGTTGAAGAATGGAATCTTGCATCTTCGCACGAACGCCGATAGCGGCTCGGCGAGCCGCGGGCGGCTTGCGGCGGCGCCCAGCATGACGAGAGGCCTGCTGGCGCCCATGATCAGGGTTGCGGCGCGCTCGATGGCTTCGGCCGGCGCAACCGGAAGCTCGACGACATGCGGGGGAATGATGTCCGCAACAGCTTCATCGGCCGCGATATCCTCGGGGAGTTCGAGATGCACGGGCCCCGGCCGCTCCTGCTGCGCGACCCGGAAGGCGTCGCGAACCAGCGTCGGAATACTCTGCGCGGAGACGATCTGCGTCGCCATCTTGGTGAGCGGTCGCATGGTTGCGACGATGTCGACGATCTGGAAGCGCGCCTGACGGCTGCTCCGGATCGCCTTCTGTCCGGTGATCATGACCATCGGCATCGCACCCAAATGCGCGTAAGCCGCAGCCGTCGTCAGATTGAGCGCACCGGGGCCCAGTGTTGTCAGGCAGACGCCGGCGCGTCCGGTAAGACGCCCGTAGGTGGCCGCCATGAAACCGGCAGCCTGCTCGTGTCGCGTCAGTACAAGCTTGATCTTCGAGCGCCGAAGCGAATCCAGCACGTCGAGATTCTCCTCGCCCGGAATCGCGAAGATGTATCCGACGCCCTCGTTCTCGAGGGCAGCCACCAGCAGATCGGAGCCTTTGGTCACGCTGCCGGAACTCCGCTCGCGCCTGATTCAATTTTCTCCGTCCGGTGCGGCAGCGTCCAGTTCGGCCGAATGAAGTGACAGGTGTAGCCGTCCGGATATTTTTCCAGATAATCCTGATGCTCGGGCTCGGCCTCCCAGAACGGTCCGGCGGGCGCTACCTCGGTGACGACCTTGCCCGGCCAAAGGCCGGAAGCATCGACATCGGCGATGATGTCTTCCGCGATCCGCTTCTGCCCGTCGCTGGTATAGAAGATAGCCGATCGATAGCTCGCTCCCCGGTCGTTACCCTGGCGGTTCAACGTCGAGGGATCATGGATCTGGAAAAAGAATTCCAGTAGCTTTCGATAGCTGATGGTCTGCGGGTCGAAAGTGATCTCGACGGCTTCCGCATGGTTGCCGTGGTTGCGGTAGGTGGCGTTCGGCACCTCGCCGCCGGTGTAGCCTACCCTCGTTGAAATCACGCCTGGATACCGGCGCAGTAGATCCTGCACACCCCAAAAGCAGCCGCCGGCAAGGATTGCTCGTTCCGCCGAAACTGTCATGACTGTCCTCCTTCGGTTCGCCGCGGGCGTCGTTCCCGAAGCTTTATCAAGATAGCATAGTGAGGCGGGACGATGGCTAGGTGCCAAACTGCCTGACTTGGTCGTTTCACGGGTCGACACTAACACCTGACAGAGCGGTGATAGGTCCGGATTTGATGTTCCGGTTGCAGCGCAAGATTGCCATTGGTCCCGGCGGGAGGACGCTGCCGCCCGCGGGTCGTCAAACCGCGACCGGCTCTCGTCCGCCATGACCTCAACAGCGGACATTCACATCTACGCTTGGAATGTCGCGAAGTGCCATTAGCGACGTTATGAACGATGGCCAGCTACTTCCGGTTCTACCCCCACCATGGAATTGCCAAATCGTCCAGCTTCACCCGGCCGGTGCCGAAGCCGCAATTCCGCGACACCAATCCGGCTCTACCGTGTCGGGCGCGGGACGTATCCAACCATTTGGTAAATCTTTTTTTAACGCTGCCTGCGGCATAATTGCACGAGCAAGTTTAGGTGGAAGCAATGCGATGTTCGACACGATTATCTTGCTAACGGGTCCGCTTGAACGTCTAATTTTCATGACTGTTTTGTCCGAACACAATCCGTGTCTAACGCTTGTCCCCGTGGAAACGCTGGCAGACCTGAATGCACTGGATTCGGACACTCTCTCTCGGGCGCGGCTGATTGCGTACGTTACCGGCGTAATCGTGCCAGCAAATGTGCTCGATCAACTCGGCTACGGCGCTTACAATTTTCACCCGGGGCCGCCGACGTATCCCGGCTGGGCGCCAGCACATTTCGCACTTTACGAGCGCGCCAAAGAATTTGGAGCCACGGCGCACGCCATGGTCGCCCGGGTAGACGAAGGCCCGATAGTTGGCATTGAGATGTTTTCAATTCCTCAAGGCGTTTCCGTGGCCAGCCTGGAGGGTATGGCCTATGCGCGTCTTTCTTATCTGTTCTGGACGTTAGCCCAACCACTTGCAACCAGCAGCGAACCTTTGACACAGCTGCGCGTGCGGTGGAGCGGCAAGAAAGGCACACGCCGCGATTATGCGGAAATATGCAACATCCCCCCAGATATTCCCAGCAACGAGCTCAATCGTCGCATCAAAGTGTTTGGCTGCGGCGACTTCGGCATCGTTCCGACTATTCACTTGCACGGCATAGAGTTCCGCGCCGTGCGGCCGGTCTCGCAGCCCGCATAGCTGGTGGCGTCGATGTCCACGCCGGCTCATTCGCGTCGTTTTGACCGCGGGGCCAGCCACTTCCGGTCCAACCCGACCAACGGGCATCGCGTGACCGGCCCTGCATGTCTCAAAGGTGCCAAGTCGAACTGGCCTATCGCACGGGAATATCCGGCTTCTAACTTTTAAGGCCCCGGGACAGTATCGGTAGCCTCACGATCGCGTTGGCGGCTGGGTGTTCCAGTGCTTGACATCGCTGATGTGAGGCGACGACGCGTAACGCCTTTCCTCCCAGAACGATGCGGACGGCGCGGGAAAGGAGGGATCGTTAAACGTACCTACAGGAATGCCGAAGCGTGTCGATCCTGTCTCGCGGGTCCAACAGACGGTGACACCGCAGTTCGGACAGAAATGATGATTGATCCGGGTCCCTGCGTTGCTGGTGCGGGTGTAGATTTTATTCGGGCCATCCAGACGAACGTATTCCTTTGGAAAATAGGCATTGCTGGTCCAGGGCACGCCCGATCGTCGCTGGCAGTCGCGGCAATGACAGACGTTGACCATCGCCGGCTCGCCCGTGACGATGACGCTGAACTGACCGCAAAGGCATTTCGCGGTTCGCTCCATCATTCATCTCCCGTATTTTTGAGCAGCATCGGCAGGATCCGTGATGCCGCTGCGACAACAAGACCAGGGAACTGCGGCCGCTGCCTTGCCGCCCTCAAGGATCCTATTGCGGCAGTTTAGCTGTGCAAAACCGACGCCTGGAAGACGTGGAAGGCGGGTCGAATGAAATATGTTGGGAACATAGGTCGATCGCGGGTCGATCGCGCCGTTTACGATGCCATTCGGGCGAGATGATAGACCGACATGGCGTTGCTGACGCCCTTGAGTTCGGCCTCGCTCTTCGCCACCGGGTATGGCGCAATAATTTCCGCTACGCCAGGGGCGCCAAAAACTTCTTCGGTGATACAAATCTCATCGCCATCGGCCAGGTTTTGCACCCGCGCTGCGATATTCACCGTCTGGCCGAAATAATCGAGCCGCTCGTTGAGCGTGACCGCGATCGCGGCTCCCCGGTGCACGCCGATTTTCAGGATGAAATCACGCTGCGGGCGGTCTCGATTGAGCTGATCCACGGCCTCGCGCATATCAAGCGCCGCCTGCACCGCATCAGCCGCAGTCGAAAACGCCGCCATCACGGCGTCGCCGATCGTCTTGGTGACCGCGCCATTGTGCCGAACGGTGGCATCGAGCAGATGCTGGAAGTGCCGCTGCACCTGGATGTAGGCGTTAAGGTCGCCGATCCGTTCGTAGAGCGCCGTCGAGCCCTTCAGATCGGTGAATACGAGGGTCACATCGAGAACCGCAATGCCCTCCGTCGCGCCGATCACCTCCGAGCGGAAGAAGTCGCGAAAGGTCTGTGTCATCAGCAGTCGCTTGCCGGATAAGGATGGCGCGAAGCGAAGTGTCGGGCGTTGAAACGCCGCCACCGGAAGCTGAAGGATGCCGAATATCGCCGGCAGCGGGCCCGCGTTGCGAACTTCGAACACGACCTTGCCGGGTGCGATGTTTCCCGTAGCAGGCTCGCATGTGCTGCCGTCGACCATGACCGGCACACGGGGCGTTACTTCCGCCCCGCTTGCGACGGGGAAGAAAAACTGGGCGTCGCTTTCGAAATTCTGGCCGAGAAGCGCGCCCTCGGCGGCATCGACCTCGAGATCGGCCGCAGCACCCGGTTCGATGCGGACGAGCGCCCGCACCAGCCCCTGGGAAGCTTCGCTCCACGGCACGCCGTCGGGCAGGATGCCGCCCGGCGTAAATTTATAATGGAAGAGATAATCCCAGGCCGAAAGCGCATCCGGGTTATGGAAGCGGATGCTGCGCACGGCGGGCGAAACCGTAAACATCACCGAGATGTAATCGTCGAGCGCGGCGTCGTAATCGCTCTGACAGAGGTGGCAGTGGAAATGCGTGTGCAGTTTGCGCAAGCTTCGAAAGCTCTCGACCACGTCGGAGCACATCGGACAAACCAGCAGCCAGTCCATGTCGAATAGCCCGACCACGCAGGCGTGGAGGAAAAGATCGATCGCTTCAACCTCAGTGATCGATTTCTCGGTGGCGAACTGGATCGGATTGATGCGGTAGAGCGCCTCGTCCGTGCCCGAGCGCAGCAGCGTCTCCAGCCGCGAGACGACGCGCGGACTCCAGGATTTGGCCGCTTCCAGTGCGACCAGACGCTCTTCGAGCTTTTTTTCGTCGATCATCGCAAATCTGAATACACAATTCATGGGCTCGGGGCGAGCCCACCAATTCAGGCCGGCCGAGGCTTCGCAGCAGCGAGCCCTATTCGACCGTGAGTTTCACCTCGATGTCGTTGCGCGCGGAGCTAGTGGCGCGGTTTGGCCGCTATTTTTTCGCGATCTTGACCGCGCCGGTTGCGGCGATCTTTATCAGTTCAGCTACCGCCTGAGGCTGCGACACATAGATCGCGTGGCTCCCCATTGCCTCGACGACGGTTGAGCCGGCGCGCTTTGCCATCGAACGCTGCGCGTCCGGCGGAATCATCTTGTCGGCCGTGGCAACAAGGTACCAACTCGGCTTGACCTTCCAGGCAGGCGCGGTGACCTTGCCCTCCAGGGCCTCGACGCCAGCCGGGCACTGTGACGCTGCCATGAAGGAGGCCAGCTCAGACCGGACATCGGCGCAGAACGCGCCGGCGAACTTATCCCTATCCAGAAACAGCAATCCGTCCACCGGAGGCAGAATTGGCGGGGCCGGTGCTCCCGGGGGCGCACTGGCGATCAGGCTGAAAACAAACTCGCCGGTGTCGGGCGCAAACGCCGTGATGTACACGAGCCCTGCGACCTTCGGGTCAGTACCGGCTTCGGTCACGACAGCGCCGCCATACGAATGGCCGGCCAGGATGACTTCCCCGGAAGCGGACGCGATCGCGTGCTTCGTCAGCGCGATATCCTGGGCCAGAGACAACGTCGGGTTTTGGACGATCGTCACGTTATAACCGTCCCTTTGCAGGATCTGGAAGACGCCCTCCCAACCAGACCCGTCGGCGAAGTTGCCGTGGACCAGGACGATGTTCTTGATGCCGCTGCTCATGTTGATCTCTCTATCGATCGTGTGGGATGGATGCGGTTACCTGGCAGATTTACTTGGCAGACGCTTTTGCCGCGCGTTCGATCAAACGCGCGACGTCATCCGGCTTGGAAACGTAGGCCGCGTGGCTGGCCGGAACCTCGATCGTTTCGCTGCCAGCCCGCTTGGCCATGCTGCGCTCGAGGTCGGGATTGATGTTGTGGTCGCGCGTGGCAATCAGCGCCCAGCTCTTTTTCTGATGCCAGGCGGCCGCCGTCACCGGCGCGCCGCCGGCGGCCTTGGCCAGCATCTGTTGGGAATGCGCCATGAAGTTCGCCTGGGCGGGCGCGATGTCGGCGGCGAAGTCGGCGGGGAAGGCGGCCAGGTCGAGATACAGGAAGTCGTCCTTGGTGGCGCGCATGTCGTTGTTGGCGGCCGGCGCCGACGAGAGCAGGCTGACGGCACTCTCGCCATTGTCGGGGATGAAAGCGGCGATGTAGACGAGGCCGACGACATTGGGCG
Source organism: uncultured Alphaproteobacteria bacterium (assembly GCA_963770515.1). Lineage (GTDB taxonomy): Bacteria > Pseudomonadota > Alphaproteobacteria > Rhizobiales > Xanthobacteraceae > Bradyrhizobium. The sequence goes on along the minus strand of CAVYPW010000006.1, from coordinate 822,007 downwards.
CATTGCCCGCTTCGGTGATGACCACGCCGCCATAGCTGTGGCCGACCAGAAGGGCGGGGCCCTGTTGCAACTCCAGCACCCGTTTGGTCGCCGCGACGTCGTCGGCAAGTGATGTCAGCGGCTCCTGCACCACGCTGACCGTATAGCCGTCTTTGACAAGAATGTTGGCGACGTCCCGCCATCCCGAACCGTCGGCGAAGGCACCGTGGACGAGGACGATGTTCTTGACCGGCTCGGCCCGCGCAGGCGCGATCGCGGCTGACAAAAGTGCGACCGCCGTGATGGCTGCGGCAACGGATTTATTCGGCATCGCGCTCTCCTGCATGATCAAATATATTCAACCCATAGGTTGAATAAAGCGTCGACTTGGAAAATTGTCAACCTTTGGATAGAATAATTTTGGAATCGAAAAATCGAGCGGAATAATAAAATCGTCATGATCGAGATCGAAGCACGGAAGGAAGCCGGTTCGCGCACCGAGCGCCTCGACGCGGTATTCGCCGCGTTGGCCGATCCGACGCGACGCGCGATTATCGAACGGCTCTCGCGCGGCGAGGCGCGCGTGACCGAGGTCGCAGAACCCTTCCATATGTCTTTGAACGCGGTGTCGAAGCACATCCGCGTGCTGGAAGCGAGCGGCGTGGTCGCACGGCAGAGGAAAGGGCGCGACCATATTCTCTCGATCAATACCCATTCGCTGGACGCGGTCGATGGCTGGATCGTGCGGACGCGCAGCTACTGGGAGAAGCGGCTGGACGCCATGGAGCACCTGCTGCGCGAGCTCAAGAAGGAGCAGAAGTCGGCGAAGGATCGCAAGCATGGCCGGCGATGACGCGACGGGTCCGATCGTGCAGCTGCGCCGGCGCGTGAAAGCCACGGCGGAGGAGATCTTCGAGCTGTGGACCAAACCCGATTTGATGGCTCGGTGGATGAGCCCTTTTCCGGGCGCGGTCGATTGCAAGGCGAGCTGTGATTTCCGCCCTGGCGGAAGCTACAGCCTTGTCATGTCATCGGAGGAATCAAGGCGCGAAGTTACCGGCACCTATGTGCAGATCGACCGGCCGCGCAAGCTTGTGTTCACGTGGATGGGCCCGCTGACGAACCATGTGGATACGTTGGTCACCCTCGAACTCGTGTCCCGCGGCGATGAAACCGACCTCGTGCTGACCCACGAGCGTCTGCCGACGCCGGAAATGCATGTAGGCCACACCAAGGGCTGGGGACATATACTGGACCACCTGGCGGAGGTGGTTTCAAAGGACATTTAGGCCGAAGTTTCACATTCCAAGCACTGGACAAGTTCCTGCAATATCCCTCGAGGATCGGGCCGCCTGCCTTAAAAAAGCGTGGGCCGCGCGTTCTTAATTGAAAGCGTCCGCCTGAAACGCTATCCAACCGCCCTCGCCCGCTCCGCAAAAGCCTGCACCAACGCCTCAGGCTTCGCCTGCAACACGCCGCGTTCGGTGATCAGCCCGCTGACGAGCCGCGCGGGCGTGACATCGAAGGCGTAGTTGGCCACCGGCGAACCATCAGGCACAATCCGCACCGTCTCGATCCTCCCATCCCTCGTGCGCCCGGTCATGGTGGCGACTTCATCGGCGCTGCGCTGTTCGATCGGAATTTGCGTCAAGCCATCTGAAATCGAAAAATCAATCGTCGGCGACGGCAGCGCGACATAAAACGGCACGCCGTTGTCGTGGGCGGCGAGCGCCTTCAAGTACGTGCCGATCTTGTTGCAGACATCGCCATGGGCGGTGACGCGGTCGGTGCCGGTGATGACGAGATCGACCATGCCGTGCTGCATCAGATGGCCGCCGGTATTGTCCGCGATAACGGTATGCGCCACGCCGTGATGCGACAACTCCCACGCGGTGAGCGAAGCGCCCTGGTTGCGCGGGCGGGTCTCATCGACCCAGACATGGATCTTCAAGCCGCGATCGTGCGCCAGATAAATCGGCGCGGTCGCCGTTCCCCAGTCGACCGTGGCGAGCCAGCCGGCATTGCAATGCGTGAGGATGTTGATCGCCTCGCCCGGTTTCTTCCGTGGCGCGATCGCTTCGATCAGGCCAAGGCCATGCCGGCCGATCGCCTGATTGATCGCGACGTCTTCTTCGGCGATTTCGCCGGCGCGGTGGTAGGCAGCTCGCGCCCGCGCCGATGGCGAAAGCGGTGCCAGCGCCTTTCGCATTTCATCCAGCGCCCATTTCAAATTGATCGCGGTGGGACGCGTCGCGATCAGCGTCGCATAGGCCCGATCGAGCGCCGCATCGGACGCGTCATGGCGCATCGCGAGCGCGACGCCGTAAGCCGCGGTCGCGCCGATCAGCGGCGCGCCGCGCACCAGCATCGAACTGATCGCCTGGGCCGCTTCTTCGCCGGTCGTCATTGTTGCGATCACAAATTCATGCGGCAACCGCCGCTGATCGATCGCGCCGATAGTCCAGCCGTCTGGCTCGACCCAGATGCTGCGAAAGGGTTGGCCATCGACCTTCATGCGCGTAATACTCGCCCCGCGACCGCATCCAGCTTCTTCAACAGCTCGCGGTCGCGCGCCTCGGGCGCGGTGATCAGCGCGGCATCGAGCGCGCGGTCCGAGCCGATCGGGCACGGCTCATGCTGCCTCGGAAAGTCCCGCGCCAGACGCGCCACCAGCTGGCTCGCCTTCTCGGCATTGGCGTTCAGCACGCGAATGATGTCCGCCACCGTGACCGCGTCGTGATCGGGATGCCAGCAGTCGAAATCGGTCACCATGGCGACGCTCGCGTAGCAAATCTCCGCCTCGCGCGCCAGCTTGGCTTCCGGCATGTTGGTCATGCCGATCACCGAATAGCCTTGCGCCTTGTAGGTCAGGCTTTCGGCGAGCGTGGAGAATTGCGGGCCCTCGATGCACACATAGGTGCCGCCGCGCGCGAACGGAATGCTTTCGGCTTCGGCGGCGGCCGCCAGGTGAATGCGCAGACGCGGCGAGACCGGATGCGCCATCGAGACATGCGCGACGCAGCCCTTGCCGAAGAACGAGCTCTCGCGCCGATAGGTGCGATCGACAAACTGATCGACCAGAACGAAGGTGCCGGGCGGAAGGTCTTCCCTGAACGAGCCGCAGGCCGAAAGCGAGATCAGGTCGGTGACGCCGGCGCGCTTGAGCACGTCGATATTGGCGCGATAGTTGATGTCGGAGGGCGACAGCCGGTGTCCCTTGTCATGCCGGGTCAGGAACACGATCGGCAAGCCTGCAATAGTGCCGCGGCGCAGCGCCGCCGACGGCTCGCCCCACGGACTTGCGACCACCTCATCGCGGGCATTTTCAAGCCCGGGCAGGTCGTAGATGCCGGATCCGCCGATAATGCCAAGTACCGCGTCTGCCATGATTGCCCCGGTTAGTTCGACCTGTATCGCAAAGCCATATTCAACTAATGTTGTTGGGCCGCAAGGACTTCTATCGACCGACGGATATCCGCGACAACTGCTGATTTGCGCCTGGCAAAGGCCAAGGAAACACCAAGGAAAGGCCGATGTCCTCAACGAACGAGCGGGCCAAGGAGCAAGCCAAGCGCCAGTCGATCATCGACGCCTGCCGGCAGATGAATACGCTCGGCATCAACCAGGGCACGTCAGGCAACATCAGCCTGCGGCACGGCGAGGGAATGCTGATCACACCGACGTCCGTGCCCTACGACACCCTGAAGCCTGACCAGATCGTGTTCATGAAGCTGGACGATGCGCCTGCCTCCGGACAACGGCCCTCCAGCGAATGGCGCTTTCACCGCGACATCCTCAAGGCGCGCCCCGAGGTGAATGCGGTGGTCCATGCGCATCCGCCGTATTCGACTGTCCTGGCGATCATGGGGATGGAAATCCCCCCCGTTCATTACATGATCGCCTGCGCCGGCGGCGACACCATTCGCTGCGCGCCCTACGCGACGTTTGGAACGGAAGAATTGTCGCTCCATGCGGTCACGGCCCTTAAGGATCGCTCGGCCTGTCTGTTGGCCCATCACGGCATGATTGCGGTCGGCACTTCGCTGGCAAAAGCGATGTGGTTGGCAGTCGAGGTCGAGACGCTGGCGCGGCAATATCACGGCGGCCTTCAGATCGGCACGCCGCCGCTGCTGTCGAAGGCCGAGATCGAAAACGTTCGCGCACGGATGGCGGGCTACGGCATCAGTGATGCAAAGGACTGAAACGACGATTTGCGAGACTTGAATTGGTTTTAAAAAGCCCGAATTCATTTCATCAGATCAAGGTCAGATTTGCTGACCAACTGTGATTTCACATGAATCCCGGTTTCGAAGGGAATCGGCGTTAAATCAATGATTTGGCGCGATATTCAATTTTTCACCACAATCACAGGTAGGGCCAATTAAAGGCATCTGTTGTAGTCGCGTAACAGCCGCGAAGACGCCCCCGGCAGTATTCTCGCCTCCAATATTTCGGGCTGGAGAATTGCAATGAAGCGTTTGTTGATCGGAATTTCCGCGGCCGCCTCGCTGATCGCGACGGGCGCACTCGCTGCCGACCTGCCGGCGCGGACCTACACGAAGGCTCCCGTTTATGTCGAACCCGTATTCGACTGGACCGGTTTCTACATCGGCGGCAATCTCGGTTATAGCTGGGGACAGTCGCGCGACACGTCGACCATCACCAACACCGCCGGCACCGTCCTGTTTACGAGCGCCGACAAGACCAGCCTGGACGGCATCGTCGGTGGCGGTCAGATCGGCTACAATTGGCAGATGCAGCGCATGGTCTTCGGTCTTGAAGCCGACATTCAGGGCACCGACGAAAAGGGCTCGCGCGACTTCACCTGTCCGCAATCGACCTGCACGCCGACCTTCGGTCAGATCGCCGTCTTCCCCGGCCCTGCAGTGCCCGTCACATTGAACCAGAAGATCGACTGGTTCGGCACCGTTCGCGGTCGCATCGGCTATCTTGCCGATCCGAAGTTGCTGCTCTACGTGACCGGCGGTCTGGCCTATGGTGAAGTTGATTCCAGCGCCACCATTGGCCTTGTGCCGACCGGGTTCGGGACCGTCTCCAGCACCCATGTCGGCTATACGGTCGGCGCCGGTATTGAAGGCGTGATCGGCGGCAACTGGACCGCCCGCCTCGAATATCTCTATGTCGATCTCGGCACGGTCAACGGCTCGTTCCTGACGACGATCGGCGGACTCGGCGGCGGGGTGCTCTCGAGCAACTACTCATCGCGCATCACCGACAACGTCCTGCGCGTCGGCGTCAACTACAAGTTCGGCGGACCGGTGGTGGCGAAGTACTAATGCTATAGCCGTTCGAACAAGCAAAAGCCCGGCGAAGCGCCGGGCTTTTTTGTTGGCGGTGATTTGCAAACCGACCGGCGGCTCACTTGCCCTTGAAGTTGGGCGCCCGCTTGTTGAGGAAGGCGTCCATGCCTTCGCGGAAATCCTCGCTCATATAGGCCTTGAGGATCAGGTCCTCGCCCTCGTCGCGGGACAGCGTGCGGCGGATCCGGCGCACGGCTTCTTTGGTCACTTCCAGCGTGATCGGGGCGTGGCCGGCGACCAGCTTCGCCGTCTCGTCGGCGCGGCGCTGCAACGTCTCGACATCGGGCACGATCTCGTTGAGCAGCCCGAGCGCCAGCGCTTCCGGCGCCTCGACCAGGCGCGCCTTGAAGATCAGGTCCTTGGTGCGCGCCGGCCCGATCAAAGATACCAGCCTTGAGATGTTGGACATCGAGAGGCAATTGCCGAGCGTGCGCGCGATCGGAAAACCGATGCGTGTGGCCTCGGTGCCGATGCGGATGTCGCAGCAGGCCGCGATCCCCGCGCCGCCGCCGGTGCAGGCGCCAGCAATCGCCGCAATCACCGGCACACGGCATTGTTCGAGCGTTCCGAGCACGCGGTCGATCCGCGCTTCGTAATCGAGCGAGTCCTGCGCGGTCTTGAAGGCGCGGAACTGCGAAATATCCGTGCCCGAGGCGAACGCCTTGTCGCCGGCGCCGGTGATGATCAGCGCCTTGATCGAACGATCGGCGTTGATGCTGTCGCAGATCACAGCCATCTGCTCGTACATCGCAAAGGTCAGCGCGTTGCGGGCCTGCGGACGGTTGAAGGTCATCCGCGCGATGCCGTCTGTGACGGCATAGATCAGGTCTTCAGTGGTGCTCACAGGGGCGTTCATGTCGCGCTCTTTCTGTTGTTGTGATGGTTTAAGCGACCGCCACCTTCGGCATCGCCACGACGTCGCGGTTCTTCAGGATGTCCATGGCGGCAAGTACGCCACCGGCACGATGCGGTATCTTGGCGAGGTCAAGGCCCATCTCGACGCCCGACAGCGTTCCCATCAGCATCAGGTCGTTGAAGTGACCGATATGGCCGATCCGGAACGCCTTACCCTTCAGCCTGCCCAAGCCCGTGCCGAGCGACATGTCGAAGTTTTCCAGCACGACTTTGCGGAACGCATCCGCATCGTGCCCGTCGGGCACCATCACCGCGGTCAGCGACGGCGAATAGGCCTGCGGGTCGAGGCAGACGAGATCGAGACCCCAGGTCTTGGCCGCGGCGCGGGTCGCCGCCGCATGGCGCTTGTGGCGGGCAAACACGTTCTCGAGCCCTTCCTCTTCCAACATCGCGATCGCCTCGCGCAACGCGAACAAAAGGTTGATCGCCGGCGTGTAGGGGAAGGTGCCGATCTTGTTGAACTCGAGCATATCGTGCCAATCCCAATAGGATCGCAGCGACGTATTGGCCTTTGAGATCGCAAGCGCCTTCTCCGAGACCGCGTTGAAGCTCAGGCCCGGCGGCAGCATCATGCCCTTCTGCGAGCCGCCGACCGAGACGTCGACGCCCCAGGCATCGTGTTCGTATTCCATCGAAGCCAGGCCCGAAATGGTGTCGACCATCAGCAGCGCCGGGTGGTTGGTGCGATTCAGGGCTTTTCGAACGTCCAGCGGATGGGTGACGCAGCTGGTCGAGGTCTCGTTGTGGATGACCAGCACGGCCTTGATGGTGTGCAGACGGTCGGCGGCAAGCCGCGCCTCGATCTCGGCGACGTCGGCGCCACGGCGCCAGTCGGTCGGCAGAAATTCGAGGTCGAGCTTGAACTTCTCGGCGATGCCCTTCCACAGCACCGCGAACTGGCCGGTCTCGGCGAGCAGCACCTTGTCGCCCGGCGAGAGCGTGTTGACGATGGCCGCCTCCCAGGCGCCGGTGCCGGACGACGGGAAGATGATCACGGGCTGCTTGGTGCGAAAAATGCGCTGCATGCCGGAAAACACGGCAAAGCCGAGTTCGGCGAATTCCGCCCCCCGATGGTCCAGCGCCGGCATGTCCATGGCCCGCAGGACCCGGTCCGGTATATTGGTAGGGCCTGGAATCTGAAGAAAATGCCGTCCTGTATGCAGGGCCATGGGGCGTCCTTCCCGGGAATCTCAGCGAAGCGCGTATCACCTTTTGGCGGCCTTGTCCCCCAGCAGGCAAGCGCCGTCAATGCATAAGAAGGGATACAGGTCCGCGCCGGTTCACCTTTGTCCCTCATGGTGAGGAGCGCTCTTTTGCGCGTCTCGAACCATGAGGCCCCGATATTGGCTCATCCTTCGTGACGCCGCCTTTTATTTTGCACCATTCGCGACGGGCCTCGCTTTAGCTCGGCCTGCTCGGGTGCCCGCGGCTCCTCAGGATGAGGAGAGAAGTTACTCCGCGGGAAGCGTCCGGCCTGTCGGCATGGCCGGCCCGGCATCCTCGAACGGCAGTTCGGGGTGCATCAGGAAGGCGCAGAATCCGCCGAGCAGCAACAGTCCGATCGACATGATGAACGGCAGATACCAGTTGCCGGTCACATCGATCACATAACCGGCCACCAGCGGCGAGACGATCGCGGCAAAGGCCGAGCCGGTATTCATCAGGCCGGCCGCCGTGCCGGAATATTTCGGCGCAATGTCCATCGGCACCGACCAGATCGGGCCGATGATGATTTCGATGAAAAAGAAGCCGGAGGAAAGACATAGTGCCACGATCGTGATGTCGTGAACGAAGATGATCGGCGCCAGCGACAACAGCGCGCCGGCAAAACCGGCCAGGATGACGGACAACCGGGCAAACCGGACATTGCCGGTTCGCCTGAAAATTCCGTCGGACAGGATTCCACCGAGGCTGTCGCCGACGACGCCGGCAAAGAACACGCCGGAGGCAAACAGCGCCGAACTCTTGATGTCGAGGTGGTAGCTGTTCTTGAAGAACAACGGCAGCCAGTTCAGGTACAGCCACAGGCTCCAGCCGTAGCAAAAGTAAGTCAGCGTCACCGGCCACATCCGCTGCACCAGCGGACCCCACGGCACCTGCGGCTTCGGCCCCGAGGGGCGCGGCGGCAGCGAAGCCAGTTCCTCTGATGTAATCGAGGGGTGATCCTTGGGGTCGTTGCGGAAATAGGAGACCCAGATCACGCCCCAGATCAGGCTGACGATACCAAGCAGGACGAACGAGCCGCGCCAGGTCAGCCATGCCATCAACGCCGCGATCAAGGGCGGCGTGATCGCGTTACCGAGCCGCGCAAAGGCGTGGGTCAGGCCCTGCGCGAAGCCGCGCATGCCGGCCGGCGTCCAGTATTGCATTGCCCGTGTCGCGGTCGGGAACGTCGCGCCCTCGCCGAAGCCGAGCGCCACGCGCGCGATGAACAGCGTCGTTAGCCCAGCGACAAAGCCGGTCATGATGGTCGAGGCGGCCCAGATCAGGCCGCACCAGAACAGCGTCCGGCGCGGGCCGAAGTGATCGCCGACCCAGCCGCCGATCACCTGGAACAGCAGGTAAGGATAGGCGAAGGCCGAGAACACCAGACCGAGCTGGGTATTGGAGAGATGCAGCTCTTTCTGGATCTCGCTCGCCGCCGTGCCGATGTTCACCCGATCGACATAAGTGATGAAATACATCACGCAGAGCATGCCGAGCACGACATGGGTGGCCTTCAACCGAAGCCGCATCTTGCTCAACCTCCCAGACAAGTTTTACTTTGCAACTTTTACTCTGACTCTGATGGCTTTGATCCATCAGCACAATTGCCGCCAATTGAGGGCGACTACTATCCGACTTAAGGCTGCACCATCTTCAGATGGCTCGGCGCGTTGGACGTATCGGCGCTTTCCAGCGCCTTCATCGCGGCATCGACACCGCCCGAGCGATGCGGCACGCCGGCCGCCGACAGGCCCATCTCCACGCCGGAGAGTGCGCCGAGCAGCGTGAGTTCGTTGCACTCGCCGAGATGGCCGATGCGGAACACCTTGCCGGCGACTTTCGAAAGGCCGGAGCCGAGCGAGATGTTGTATTTCTCAAGCGCGATCTTGCGGAACTTGTCGGCGTCATGCCCCGGCGGCATCAGGACGGCGGTCAAGACCGGCGAATATTCGGCGGGTTCCTGACACAGCACTTCAAGTCCCCAATGCGTCACCGCGGCGCGGGTTGCCGCCGCCAAGCGCTTGTGACGGGCGAAAACATTATCGAGCCCCTCCTCAAGCATCATCGCGATCGCTTCCTTCAGGCCGTAGAGCAGATTGGTCGCCGGCGTGTAGGGGAAGAAGCCGTTGGCGTTGGGCTTGAGCATTTCCTCCCAATCCCAATAAGAGCGCGGCATCTTGTTGGTCTTGGACGCGGCCTTGGCCTTTTCCGAGACCGCGTTGAAGCCCAGCCCCGGCGGCAGCATGAAGCCCTTTTGCGAGCAGCTCACGGTGACGTCGACCTTCCACTCGTCGTGCTTGAAGTCGACCGAGCCGAGCGAGGAAATCGTATCGACCAGCAGCAGCGCCGGATGGCCGACCTTGTCCATGACGTTGCGGATATCGGCGACCCGGCTGGTCACGCCGGTTGAGGTCTCGTTATGCACGACCATCACCGCCTTGATGGCGTGCGACTTGTCGGCGGCCAACTTCGCCTCGATCTCGGCGGAGCTTGCGCCATGGCGCCAGTCGCCGGGGAGGAAATCGACATCGATGCCCCAGCGCGCGGCCATCTGCCGCCACAGCGTGGCGAAATGGCCGGTCTCGACCATCAGCACCTTGTCGCCGGGCGAGAGCGTGTTGACGATCGCCGCTTCCCAGGCGCCGGTGCCGGAGGACGGGAACACGATCACCGGGCCCTTGGTCTGGAAAATCTGCTGGCAGCCTTCGAACACGGCCTTGCCGAGTTCGGCGAACTCGGCGCTGCGATGGTCGATGACCGGCATATCCATGGCGCGGAGCACGCGATCCGGGACCGGGCTCGGGCCTGGAATGTTCAGGAAATGGCGTCCCTGGTGCTGGCTCATGGCGTCCTCCTCGACTGTAGCTCCCATATTGCATTCAATTTTATCGACTTCAACCGATAAATTGTGTTCAAATAGTATCGACTGAGACCCCTCTCTTACGTATGTTCGAACCATGAAACCGATGATTCCGAACGACACGACGGCGCTTGCTCTGGGCGGAGAGAGCGTGCGGGAAGACCAATCCCTGCACGACGAAATCCTCTCCCGCCTGCGCGACCACATCGTCGAGGGCAACATTGCCGAGGGCGGCCGGGTTCCGGAGCGGCAGTTGTGCGAGATGCTGAAAATATCGCGCACGCCGCTGCGCGAAGCGCTCAAGGTTCTGGCGGCCGAGGGGCTGGTCGAGCTGTTGCCAAATCGCGGCGCGCGGGTGCGGGCTTTGAGCGAACAGGACCTCGGCGAATTGTTCGACGTGATGGGTGGCCTTGAGGGCCTCGCCGGACGGCTTGCCTGCGAGCGCATCACGGACGAGGAAATCGCCGAAATCGAGCGGCTTCACTACGAAATGTACGGGTTCTACCTGCACCGCGACATGCACGGCTATTTCCTCGTCAATCAGCTGATCCATCAGAAGATCGTCGAGGCCTCCCGCAACGAAACGCTTAAAAGCGCTTATGCGAACTTCGCCGGGCGGATTCGCCGCGTGCGCTATTCCGCCAATTTCGCCCGCAAGCGCGAGCGCTGGGGCGAAGCCATGCGCGAGCATGAGACGATCCTGGAGGCGTTGCGCCGCCGCGCCGGCGACGAACTCTCGGACATCCTGTTCAAGCACCTGCGCAACAAGCGAACCGCCGCGGTCGATCACCTCAAAACCGGCGCCGTCGTCTCCTCCGAACCGGCCTGATCACCTTCACGCCGGGGTCGGATGGCTACATTTTGCATTCAAATCGAAAAGCGGAGTGGGATAGATTGGATTTCTGCGTACAGCGACCACGAGTGCGCGGTACTCCCTCTCTCCGGGCGGAACTGGCTGAGCTAGCGCCTTCTTTTGCCTCCCCCTTGCGGGGGAGGGATCAAGAGCATCTGCGGTGAGATGAAATGACGGAGACGGGTTCAGCGGAATTGAAGGACAGGCTGTCGCGTGAGATCACGGGCGACGTCTTGTTCGATTCCTTCAGCCGCGGCCGCTATGCGACCGACGCCTCGTTCTACCAGATCGTGCCGGCCGGCGTGGTGGTCCCCCGGACGATCGACGAGGCGCTGCGGGCGCTTGCGATCACCCGCGATGCCGGGCGGAAGGTGACGCTGCGTGGCGGCGGCACCTCGCAATGCGGCCAGACCATCAATGACGGCATCGTCATTGATCTCTCCAGGCATCTCAATCGCCTGCTTTCGCTCGACGTCGAGAACAAGACCTGCGTGGTCGAGCCGGGCATCGTGCTCGACGATCTCAACCGGCAACTGAAAAAGCACGGCCTGTGGTTTCCGGTCGATGTCTCCACCGCCTCGCGCGCCACCATCGGCGGCATGGCCGGCAACAATTCCTGCGGCGGGCGTTCCCTCAGATATGGGACCATGCGCGACAACACGCTGTCGATGGATGCCGCGCTTGCGGACGGCACGCTGATGCATTTCGGCGAAGTGTCGCGCGACCATCCCGGCTCAGACGAAAAGACATCCCTGCTTTTCCGCGACATGCTCGCGCTCGGCGCGCGAGAAGCCGACGAGATATCAGACAAATTCCCGAAAGTTCAGCGCCGCGTCGGCGGCTATAACATCGACGCGCTGGTGCCGCGTAATGTGCCCAACAACATGGCGCATCTTCTGGTCGGCTCGGAAGGCACCCTCGCATTCACCACGAGAGTCGAGCTGAAGCTGTGGCCCGTCATCAGGAACAAGGTGCTCGGCGTCTGCCACTTCGGCAGCTTCTACGAGGCGATGGATGCCGCACAGCATCTGGTGAAGCTGCGGCCGATTGCAGTGGAGCTGGTCGACCGCACCATGATCGCGCTCGGCCGCGACATCGCGATGTTCCGCCCGGTGATCGAGGCGACCGTCAAGGGCGATCCCGATGCGCTCCTGATCGTCGAATTCGCCGAGGAAGACCAGCCGCAAAACCTGCAAAAGCTGAAACAGCTTTCCGAGCTGTTGGGCGATCTCGGTTTCTCGTGGGCCAACGACAAGCGCAAATGGGGCGGCGTGGTCGATGTCGTCGAGCCCGCGGTGCAGACCGCGATTGCGGATTTCCGCACCTCCGGCCTCAACGTCATGATGTCGATGAAGCAGGAGGGCAAGCCCGTCTCCTTTGTCGAGGACTGTGCGGTCCCCCTGCCCCATCTCGCCGACTACACCGAACGGCTCAATGCCGTGTTCGCCAAACACGGCACCCGCGGCACCATGTATGCGCATGCGAGCGAAGGCTGCCTGCATGTGCGTCCGGTTTTGAACCTGAAGCTCGAGAAGGACGTCAAAGCGATGCGCGCCATCGCCGAGGAAGCCTTCGCGATGGTGCGCGAGTATAAAGGCTCGCATTCCGGCGAGCATGGCGACGGCATCGTCCGCTCGGAGTTTCACGAGAGCATGTTCGGCTCGCGCATCATCGCCGACTTCAGGGAGGTCAAAGAGCGCTTCGATCCCGGCCACACGCTCAATCCCGGCAAGATCGTCGATGCGCCCAGGATGGACGACCGCTCGCTGTTCCGTTATGCGCCGGGCTATGCGATCGGCGACTTGAAGACCGCTCTCGACTGGTCGGCTTATCCGGGCTCGGGGCGCGGTTTCCAGGGCGCGGTCGAGATGTGCAACAACAACGGCGCCTGCCGCAAGCTCGAGGGCGGCGTGATGTGCCCGTCTTATCGTGCGACACGGAACGAAAAGGACGTCACGCGTGGCCGCGCCAACACGCTGCGGCTTGCGATCTCCGGCCAGCTCGGGCCAGATGCGCTTTCGTCCGACGCGATGATGGACACGATGAAACTCTGCGTGTCCTGCAAGGCCTGCCGGCACGAATGCCCGACCAGCGTCGACATGGCCAAGATGAAGATCGAGGTGCTTTCCGCGCGTCGCGCCAAACATGGCCTTTCCTTGCGCGATCGCCTGGTTGGCTTCTTGCCGCATTACGCGCCGCTGTTCTCGCGCCTCGCCCCGCTCGCCAACTGGCGCAACAAGAGCACACTCTTGCGTGCGCTGTTCGAGCGCGTCGCCGGCATCAGCGCCAGGCGCGCGCTGCCGGAATGGCGGCGCGATGTGTTCGCGCCGGAAGGCGAAGTGTTCGGACCAGCGGATGGACATGAAGTCGTTCTGTTCGCCGACACTTTCAACCGCAGCTATGAACGTGAAAATCTCGAAGCCGCCCTCCGGGTGCTGATCGCCGGCGGATACCGCGTGCATATCCCGAAGCCGCTGGATAACGGCCGCCCGCTGTGTTGCGGGCGCACCTTCCTCTCGGCGGGTCTGGTCGATCACGCTCGCGCGGAACTCGACCGACTGGTCGCGACCTTTGCGCCGTTTGCCGCGCGCGGCGTTCCGATCGTAGGCCTCGAGCCAAGTTGTCTGTTGACGCTGCGCGACGAACTGTTGTCGTTGCGTTCGGATGAAACCGCAAAGACCATCAGCGCGCACGCCCTGATGTTCGAGGAATTCCTGGTGCGCGAGGCGGCAGTGGGGCGGCTGAAATTGCGGCTAGCGGCGATCGCCGACAAGGCGCTGGTACACGGCCATTGTCACCAGAAGTCCTTCGGCGCCTTCAAACCTGTGGAGCAGGCGCTGCGGCTCATTCCAGAACTGCAAGTCGAGACCATCGAGTCCAGTTGTTGCGGCATGGCCGGCGCGTTCGGCTATGGCGCGGACACCTATGACACCTCGATCGAGATGGCAGAGCTCTCACTTCTTCCCGCCGTACGGCGGGCGGACCAGTGGACGCTAATCGTTGCCGACGGCACCTCCTGCCGGCATCAGATCAAGGACGGCACCGAGCGCGCCGCCCTTCATGTTGCGCGGGTACTGGCCATGGCCATTGCTCGCGCCGAGACGAAATCCACGACCTCTCCAGTTGAAAAGGAACCTGCCAATGACTGAACTGACCCTCGACGTTGCCCGCAAGATCCTCGATGCCGCGCTTGCGAAAGCCGTTGAGAAAAAAATCAAGCCGCTCGTCATCACCGTGCTCGACGCACGCGGCGCGGTGAAAATCACCGCGGCGCAGGACGGCACCAGCCTGATGCGGGCCGAGATCGCGCACGGCAAGGCCTATGGTGCGCTCGCGCTCGGCATGGGCTCGCGGGCGCTGTTCCAGCGCGCGCAGGAGCAGGCTTACTTCGTCAGCGCCGTGAATACGATGGCCAAGGGACAACTGGTCCCCGTGCCCGGCGGCGTCCTGATCCAGAGCGGCACCACGCTGCTCGGCGCCGTCGGCGTAAGCGGCGACACCTCGGACAATGACGAGATTTGCGCGATTGCCGGCATCGAGGCGGCCGGATTGAAAGCCAATCCGGGGTAGCCGACGAACCTGCCAGGTGTGGTGGCTGCCATTGCGAGGACCGCGAGCTGCGACCCGCCGTTGCTCGCTGTGCGAGCTATGGCGCGCTTGGAGTCCGCCGAAGCGTCCTACGCGTAGGCGGAAGCAATCCATCCCTTGCTTGATTCTGGATTGCGGAGCCTGTCATCGGGCGCGCATTCGCGCGACCCGTTGGCTATCGCTCGCAATGACGCAAGCCCGTGGCAAAGCCCCCCAATCGCAAATGACATTAACTAAGTCTCTAAAGGCTGAGCCGCGACTGCCGATTTAACCTTGTGAATAACGATCTATTAAGGTTGATTGATCGGGGAAGGCGCGATCGGGAAGCGAACTTCCAAATACGAAGCCAAAGTTGAACCGTCGACTTGATTGGGGCGCGACATGCAATGGTATGTCTACCTGATTACGATTTCTGCTGTCCTTTTTCTGGGCCGGGTAAGCGTTGAATTGATCGGCCGACCGATGAGAACGATCCTGCGCCTTCGACACGTCGCGCTCGAGCGGATGCTTGCCTTCCGTAACATACAGCTGCCGGGACCGAGAGAGTTGGCGGTCAGTTCTTCAGAAATCCGCAAGTATGACCAGGCCTCGCAGAACGTGCGACAAGCAGGGCGCACTTTCGCTGCACTCGGCGTTCAACTACTCGCCTTTGGTGAAAGTGAGCCCACCGTCTGCATTCTGATGGCTCTGTGCGGTCTGGATGTGCTCCTTGCAGGCCATGAACTGATCAATCTCGCGGATTCCTATGCGGCTGCGAAGATCGATAGTGACGAGCATCGTCGTGCCATCAAAGAAGCTCATCAAGCAACCACGATTGCCCTGGCGGCTTCTCGTCGGCTTTCAGGTGATGGATTGATCAGCATTCGGCTTGAACCGATGAATCTGCGCGATGCTGCTTCTTCACGTCATCGAAAGAGGCCGATCGGCCGGCACCGCGCGGTCTCCCGCCGCGCCCAACCGCGGGTTAAATCCGCATCGATTCCGGCGACAAGGTTCGCAAGATAGGCGCTTTGGCCCAACCTGCCGTGCTCCGGCCGGCGGCATCGTCCGCCGTTGAACGCGGCTACTTTGACCGCTCCCACTCCAGTATCGCACGGATTTGGCCCAGCTCCGGATGGTTTACCGAAACAGTTGGCGCACTTTCGATCAATAGCTTGTCGCCCTGAACGTGAAAAAATCGGACCTGGTCCGTCCCCTTCCAGGCTTCGTTCCACGCCACATCGACCGTTGTCGTCAGCCGATTGCCCTCGATCCGATACAGACCCGTATATGCGAGCATACTGCGGAAGCTGAAAAGCCCGTCTTCGTCCGTTTTCGGCGGCTTGCGTCCTTCGCCCGTAACAATTGCCGTAAAGCGCTCCGGGGTGATGACGAGGAAGCCGGACGGCTTTTCGCCGTAGACATTCCGACGCTCCTGCGTTTGGACGCTTTCAGCGACAAACGAGTTCAGCTTCCATACCCCGGTTAACTCAGGCTGTTGCGCGTGCGCCCCGCCTGGCCAGAATGCTGCGCAGGCGGCAAGCATGATGAACGTGTTGCGCGTCATGAATTTCACTCCTCAAGCCAGTCTGGCGGTTCAGAAGTTCGTAAAGGCGGGACCGCGCAAGGATACGAACTTCGGAATCGGGACACTAGTGGAGTGGATTTGACATTCGCTACCAACCTGGCCGCGAACTCTCAAAGCGAATGTCAAATCCAAAACTCCACTAGAAACATACAATTGCTAGTGGTCCATTTGATTCTAACATTCGCAAAAGTGGCCGCTGAAAAGGGATGCGAATGTTAAAATCGGACCACTAGCCGCAATCGGGTGAGAGCGCTGGACGACCGCAACAAGATTGACCGCCGGCTTCAAAAAGCCCGAACCGTCAGGCTTGTGCTCAAACTCGCATGATGTCGGGAAGCGGCGCTCTTGAACGGGCCGGTTTGGGCGGGACGCTGCATCGCAAGTCGCGCAGCTGCCTTCGTCCTGGCCGAAGCCTAAGTCTGTCATTTCCAGATTGTGCCGCTCGGCCGGTGTGGTCTTGTGGCAAGCCTTCTTCTCAACTCGGCCAAATTCCCGAGCCGCGTCCTGGCCAGGAGGGAGAGCGGAAATGTTTGAAGGGTTTGCGGAGCGCAAGATCAACCTCGGCGAGGTCGAGATATCCTGCGTCATCGGCGGATCGGGACCGCCCGTGCTCCTCCTTCACGGTTTCCCGCAAAACAAGGCGATGTGGGCCCGCGTGGCACCGAGACTGGCGGCGAATCATACCGTGGTTTGCGCCGACCTCAGGGGGTATGGCGACTCCTCCAAGCCCCGCTGCCTCCCCGACAAATCGAATTATTCCTTCCGGGCCATGGCGCGCGACCAGCTCGATCTAATGCGCTCGCTTGATTTCGACCGGTTTCACGTCATCGGGCACGACCGCGGCGGTCGCACGGGACACCGGCTTGCTCTCGATCATCCGCAAGCCGTGGCCAGCCTCGCCGTGATGGACATCGTTCCGACCTATGCCATGTTCATGGATACGAACCGGAAAGTCGCCGGCTCCTATTGGCACTGGTACTTCCTCTCCCAGCCGGATCCCTTTCCCGAACGGCTGATCGGCAATGATCCGGACTTCTTCTATGAGACCTGCCTGGTCGGATGGGGCGCGACCAAAATTACCGACTTCGACCAGGAGATGCTCGCCGATTATCGCCGGTCCTGGCGAGACCCCGCGATGATTCACGGTTCATGTTCCGATTATCGCGCCGCGGCTTCCGTTGACCTCGAACACGACGCGGCCGATATCGATCGCCGGGTTGAGTGCCCGACGCTTGTTTTCTACGGCTCCACGGGACAAATGGCTCAACTGTTCGATATCCCCCAGCAATGGCGCAAGCGCTGCAGCCATTCGAAAGACGCTGCCCTCCCCGGCGGGCACTTCTTTGTCGATCAATATCCTTCGCAAGTGGCCCAGACGCTGAGCGATTTCCTCGCGTCGGTGTAACCTCTTCCCTGCGGGCTCGCCTGGCGGCAGCGCGCGAGGTCAAAACGGAAATGGCTCGACCTCAAAGGAGAGCGCCTTCTGCGGTATTCTAGATGAATTGAACGCCAATCCGCGTCTTCTTTCGCCAGACGACGGTGCAAGGCCGTGTAATCGATTCCATCTCCAGGACCAGCGTGAAGGCATCCGGCGTTCCGTTCAGGTTTGTTCCCTCAATCGAAGCGCCCGTCGCCGAAATATTGCGGACGGTGCAAGTCAAGCTTTCGTCGGCGAAGCTGATCCTTCCGGCTCTTAAAATATTGCGACGCGGGGCTCTCCGGTTTTTGCCGACGGTGACGTTAGACGGATACTGGTCTGTCTTCGAAACGCGCAAGCGCGTGTTTGGTTCGGAATCGGCCCCGGACGCGATTTGGTTGGCGTCAATCGCCAACACCATCGAGGCAGGGCTTGTTTCGACAACGCTAGATTTGATTTTACCTGAAAAAAGTACATCGGTCTGAATCTTAAAATTTCCAAGAATCTTCTTACGCTGAACTCTTCCCTGAATACTCTTCAGTCGAAGCGAAGTGAGAATTTGCTCAACTAAACCGTTGCGTCCGAATGGCAGCAGCAGTCCTTCGCAGTCAACCCGATGTCCGTCTGGGTCGATTGTGGAAACAATTGTGTAGACGAGGCAGCCGCTCGCTACACATTCCCTGGCTGCCTCCAGCGTGAATCGCCGAAGAGACATTGGAACGACCTCATCCATTGTCTTGCCCAACCAATTTGAATTGAACACCTCTGCGACGTTTTCGCTCTGATACAGGGCTCTAAATTTTTGCAGACGGCCTCGGCCTTCGACATTCCACACAACGAACTGCTTTGGATCGTACATGCCTGGTTCGGACTTGAGCTCTGTGAATGCCGGGAACGGGCGGCCTGCTGCCAACCGGTCCCAATAGTCAGCTAGCGCACGCTGGCTGACCCACTTGATCGCGGGGAGCGATATCAATTTGTATGGCAGTGCTGGACCCTCATTGAGGTCTTCGAGCAGGCGAAGAAAAAAGTTATCATTGCATTTTATTGGCGGGATCGGGCCAGTTTAGTTTGATCTAAGTCAAAAAGGAGACACCGCGGACGAGGACCGGGCTTGCTGTCCGATTGATCGCGGCCCCCTTGGTTCAATACCTGGCGGCGAGTGGCACCTCAACGGACGGCTTTTTTGTCCCACCTCGGACGAGGCTTGCCGCGCCGCAACCCAGACACCGGCAGCGTTGGGGGCCGGATCTTATGATGATCTACAACGACGGCTACAAGAACCGTGTCGGCCACAGCATGGTGCGCCACATATGCGCTGACGGACTGCTATCGAGGCCCAGCCCCTCTTTCGGCTGCTTGAAATGACGACCGATAATGTCTGTAAAGTCGTCAAGGTCGACCTTGGCATTCGGATCGAATGAATAGAGGTCATGGAGGGTAATCAGGCGTGCCGTCATATAGTGCTTGTGATTGCGGGCGCGCCTGTACTCTTCGACGAGATAGGGCTCGGGCCGAAAATCGGGACCAAACCATTTTAAGTAGGCTTCCGGATATTCGTAGCCGACAGAATTCGTCGGGGAAGAAGCGCAACGCCTGATGCGCGCGCACGGCCCAGCTCACTTCCTCATCCACATAGGGCTCGATCATCTGCGCGCCCCAGTAGCCGTGGTCGCATCTGATGAAACTCGCAACCGCGATGTCGTGCAGCAGGCAGGCCATGATCACTTTCTCGCTTTGGCCGGCCTTTTTTGCGTGCGCTGCGCTCTGCAGCAGATGCGAGGTCGACGCGAAGCGGCACTTGAAATAATCGATCAGGGTGGGCTTGGCCGGCATTTTGGGAAGGCGCGGGTCTTCCTTCATGAGCAGATATTTGCCGGGGTTGCGCGCCAACGTCGAAGCTGTCTCGTCGGTCACCTTGCCGTCGGCCAGGTTGAACAGCGCCGACTTGATGACGATGTGTTCAAGCTCGTGCATCATGTGCTCTTCGAGCTCATCGGCGCGTTCGGACAATGTCATGGCTTGCGCGTGATCATTCATCTCGACCTCCTCGCTGTGCGGATCGGCCAACGTGCCCAGGAATGTTTCGCACGAACTTTCGACGGCCGAATCAAAGGAATACGCCGCAACGAATTTATTCTATCAGAATTGTCCGGCGAACCGGTAGCTTTCGTGCGAATTGGCGCCGGCGCGCGGTTTCTTTTCACGCGCGCGGAACTTAGTTGCGTTTAAAAGCTCGGGCGCGAAACATATCGAACGCGCGTATGCGGCTCTGTACCCTTGGACACCAATGGCTTTGGAGCGTTCCATCTTGACACCAACCTCAAGCCCCCGCGTGATTTGCCATCGGGCTTACTCGTGCCGGAATCGTGCCGCGAAAATGGTAATGCTTGCCCTGAAATACACCGGCAAATGCCCGGTTCATCTCCAACAGCCGATTTGCGGCGGCCGCCGAGCATTTCTGTTCGGCTAATTTCAGGGACTTAGACGCGCTTTCGCAGCGCAACTGTCCATTTTAGGCCGCCCGCACCGTATCCAGGAACCGATTGACTTCGGCTTTGAGGCGGGTGCTTTCCGCCGCGAGCGATTGCGCCGCGGATAGAACCTGCGACGAAGCCGAGCCGGTCTCGCCGGCGCCGCGCTGCACATCGGTGATGTTGGAACGTGACCTGCGAGCGTGCCCTGAGCGGCATGCTGGATGTTGCGCGCAATCTCCTGCGTCGCCGCGCCCTGCTCTTCCACCGCCGCGGCGATCGTCGCGGAGATCTCCGACATCTGGCCGATCGTGCTCGCTGATCTCCCTGATCGCAGCTCACCGAGTCCTGCGTCGCCGCCTGGATGCCGGTGATCTGCTGACCGATCTCGCCGGTCGCCTTCGCGGTCTGCTCGGCCAGCGCCTTCACTTCGGAGGCCACCACCGCAAAGCCGCGGCCGGCCTCGCCAGCCCGCGCCGCCTCGATCGTGGCGTTGAGCGCCAGCAGATTGGTCTGTCCGGCGATTGTGTTGATCAGTTCGACCACGTCGCCGATCCGCGCAGCAGCCCTCGACAATTCGCCGACGCGATCATTGGTCTTCCGCGCCTGCTCAACCGCCTCGTTGGCCACCCGCGACGATGCCTGAACCTGACGGCTGATCTCGTTGACCGACGAGGTCAGCTCCTCGCTGGCGCTGAGGCCACCGACTGCACGTTGGTGGAGGCCTCCTCCGAGGCGGCGGCGACCGCGGTGGTGATTTCCTGGGCGCGCTCAGCGGTCATTCGTCAGCGTATCCGCGGAGGCTTTCCAGTTCGATCGCAGGCCGACGACAGGGTCTCGACGATTTTACCGACCGCGCCTTCGAAATGCGTCGGCGAGCTTGATGCATGTCCGCCTTGCGCTGACGCGGCCGCGGCCTGATCCTGCTTGATCTTGGCTTCCGCCTCGTCATGCGCCTTCTGCTCGGCCTTTACCTTGAAGAGTTCGACCGCCCCGGCGACGTCGCCGATCTCATCTTTGCGTCCAAGGCCGGGTAGAGCCACATCGAAATTACCGTCCGCCAGCTCCTTCATGGCGCCGGTCAAGGCACTTATCGGCCGCGCGATCGTGAAAATGGAGAAGACACAGCTTGCGATCATCAGCAGCGTGGCGAACGAGCCAAGCGCCAGTCCATTCCTCTCGGCGGAAGACATTTCCTGCGCGGCTTCGGCGTTTTCCTGTTCCGCCCTCTGCTTGGCGAAATCGACAACCGTGTTGGCAAGTTTTTCCAGTTCGGCGACGAAAGGCAGCGTCTCTTCCCGGGCGATGCGGATCGCCTCATCATTTAGCCTGGCGATCTTCGCCAAATCTTCTTGCGATGCTTCGCCACCAGCGCGGAGTTTTGTTTTGATATCGAGCGCCTCTGTCCGAACCGCTTCAATCTTTCGCGCGCCTTTGGCGTAATCGCCGGCCATATCCCGGATCTTTTCGATCCGGCCGCGATTTTCAGGCGAACGAGATATTTTCAGCATTTCAGCGACAAATCTATCCACCGACTTCAACCGAGCCGCGATATAGTCGTCGGCCTTTTTCATATCCTCGGAATTTCCGGCAAGTCGAACGTCTCGCACCCCGATCTGCATGCCGCGGATTGAGGCTTTCGCGTCAACCGCGTCTCGCGCCAGTATTTGCTGCGCGGTCGCACTTTCGCTGGCTTTTCTGACCGCGGAATTGCCGGTGATCTGGCTGAATGTCATCAAGCCGATCAGCAAGATGCTGAGCACGGATGCGATGGCGAGCTTGGTGACAATGCGGAGGTTCTGGACAATTTTCATGAGATTTCCCTGGTCGCTTCCGGCCGGCGCAAATTCGATTGCGGAGAAATTGTTGCGCCCAAGAACCCGCGAGGAATCGTTGCTATTGATTTAACCCCGTAGACTTACTGCCTCGTTAGGCCAGCGGCTGCCATGACCATCCGAAACGTGCCATCACTTCCCGGACGAGGACGGTCCATATCAAACGGAGCGACGATAATCGTCCTTGCGACCATCGGCTCCGACCACGTAAAAATACGGAAGTGGGCCTTGGTTACCCGCTCACCTCAAATCGGGCGAGTTCCGCTTTCGGCTTGTCCGGTTTCCTCTATTGATCAAAACGAGATATTGAGATCATTGGCAAGTTTGTGATTTTGGCCCATCGCGGTGACCCTGCTGACAGAACCCAACATATCTTCGAAGCCGAACATGTCTGCACTCATTCGTGCCAAAGACTGGTCGAAGACCACGCTTGGTGATGCAGATCGTTGGCCACCAAGCCTTACGCTGGTTGTGAATTTTCTGCTCGCTTCGGGCTTCCCAACGGCCGTCCGTTGGGGGCCGGATTTTGTGATGATCTACAACGACGGCTATCGACCGATCCTCGGCGACAAGCATCCCCGAGCGCTCGGCTTACCCTTCCGGGAAGTGTGGCCGGAAGTTCAGACAGAACTCGCTCCGTTGCATGAGAGCATCTTGAGCGGCGAACGCAGCGCCTTTTTTGCGGAAGATTTCCCTCTCAGGATTCAGCGGCAGGGCTCCCGGTGGGAGGACGCGCATTTCACCATCAGCTATAGTCCAATCCCGGACGCTTCGGCTCCCAGCGGAGTGGCCGGGTGCTTATCACCGCCGTCGAGACGACAAATAGAGTGCTGATGGAAGGCGCTCTGCGCAAGAGCGAGGAAAGATACCGATCCGCCATGCATCTGGGCCGGATCGGCAGTTGGGAAGTCGATTTCATCAAGGGTATCCGAACCTGGACTTACGAAGGAATGTCGCTCTTCGGAATTGATTTGCCAGATGGTCTGGGCCAGGTCGGCGGTCAATCGGATGAGTTTCGTCAAGCAATGCACCCCGAAGATCGACACTTGCTTGGCGAATATCACACCTTGATGGACAAGCAAAACTCTTTCCCGGCTGAGTACCGCATCCTGAAATCGGATGGTCAAATTTGCTGGCTCGCGGGTTATGGGCGCGTGCTCGACCGACAACCGAATGGGAAGGCACATCGCGTCATCAACGTCGCCACGGACATCACCGAACGCAAGGCTGCAGAGGCCCATCAGCGCTTTCTTTTGCAGGAACTCTCACATCGATCCAAAAACCTGTTGACCCTGGTGCAATCGATCGCAGATCAATCATTTCGCAAAAGCAAGGATCAAAAGGACTTCCAACGTCAACTAAGTGGCCGGCTTGGCGGCCTCGCGGCCTCGAATGCCTTGTTGGCGCGCGGTGACTGGCGCGGAAGCTCCTTGCGGGAGCTTATCGAATTTCAGCTCGCTCCATTTATTGACCTCTCCAGCCCGCAATTGGAGATACGCGGACCGGAAGTCAACTTGGCGGCCGATACGAGCCAAGCCATCGGACTAGCCCTGCATGAACTCGCCACCAATGCGGTCAAGCATGGTGCGCTATCGTCGTCGCGCGGACGGCTCTCTATTTCGTGGGCGGTTGATCAGATGCCCAACATCGGCGGCTTGAAGCTGGATTGGCGCGAGCGCGATGGCCCATTGGTGACCGCGCCGAAGCAAAAGGGCTTTGGACACGTTGTGATCAAGAGCATGATCGAACAGGCCGTTCGGGGAAAAGTCGAATTCAACTTCGCCAAGGAAGGGCTCCACTGGTCGCTTCAAGCCCCCGGGAATATTTTTCTACGATAGGCCTTGCGCACCGCCTCCGCCCCTTCGGCGCTTCGTGACGAAGCGCCGAAGGGGCGGAGGCGGTGCGCCGGCAAGAGTTCGCTGTGGCCGCTCATCTCCGATAGCAGAGGGGCTAGCGCTTCCAAAGCAGGCGTGGCGCTGTCGTCAGACAACAAAGAGCGAGCTTCACCATTCCCGCGGCGCGAATAGCGTCCAGAGTTTACCGGATCATGTCCCTCGCTAAAGTGAGTGCGCAGGGAATGCCGGCGCCTGGTGGTCCTTTGCTTCTAACATTCGCAAAAGTGCCCGCTGAGAAGGGATGCGAATGTTAGAAGCAAGGACCACCAGCATTGCGTGGGCCCGGCATTCGCCTGCGCCCTCACTTTAGCGACGGGACATGATCCGTGTAAATCCACTCCACTGGCGCGCCATCGCGCCGCGGGAATGGTGAAGCTCGCTCTTTGTTGTCTGACGACAGCGCCACGCCTGCTTTGAAGCGCCAGCCCCTCTGCTATCGGAGATGAGCGGCCACAGCGAACTCTTGCCGTCCAATCAATAAAAGGAGCGCCAGCGTAACAAATTGCAGGCCATATCGAACCATACAGCGATGGCGGCCAGCAACGCTGCAAGGGATATTGGAAATGCAGGAAAACGCCGTTACTACCGGTGACAAGAGAATTGGTGAGGGCGTGCCAGGCAAGATCGTCCTGGTGCTGCAGGGCGGTGGTGCGCTCGGCTCCTATCAGGCCGGCGTCTATCAAGCGTTGCATGAAGCCGGCATCGAGCCGGATTGGGTCATTGGCACCTCGATCGGGGCGATCAATGCAAGCCTGATCGCCGGCAACGAGCCCGACCGCCGGCTTCCGCGCTTGCGCGAATTCTGGAAACGAATGGAGCAGCACCCCGCCTGGAATTTCGGTAGTGCGTTCGCCGGACTCAATGAGAAACTTTCCTATTGGTCGACGATCACCCACGGCGTTGCCGGATTCTTCCGGCCCAATCCGCTTGCCCATACCGGCGATGCCTATGTGCTGGGGCCCGAGCGCGCCGGCTATTACACGACCACGCCGCTGCAAAAGACCCTTGAAGAACTCGTCGATTTTGATCTGGTCAACCGCGGCAAGCCGAGGCTCACCGTCGGCGCCGCCCATGTCCGAACTAGCCAGATGCGATATTTCGACAGCCGCGATGGCACGATCGGTGTCAAGCATGTGATGGCGTCCGGCGCGCTGCCGCCGGCCTTTCCGGCGGTGCGCATCGAAGGTGAGCTTTACTGGGACGGCGGCATTTTATCGAATACGCCGACGGAAGCTGTGTTTGACGACAATCCACGCCAGGACTCGCTGATCTTCTCCGTCCACCTGTGGAATCCGGCGGGCTCAGAGCCGACCACGATGGCCGAGGTATTCAATCGTCAAAAGGACGTGCAGTATTCAGGCCGGATCGCGAGCCAGATCGTGCGGCAGCAGCAAATTCATCGGCTTCGCCACGTCATCAAAGAGCTGGTCGCTCGCCTGCCCGAGTCTGACTTCAGTAGTGCTGCGGCGCGCGAGTTGGCGAGTTATGGTTGCCAGACCCGGATGCATGTGGTGCGCCTGCTGGCGCCGCAGCTTGACCGGGAAACCCACACCAAGGACATCGACTTCAGCCCGGACGGCATCAAGCAGCGCTGGGACGCGGGCTACGCTCACACGAGGTCGGTACTGGCACGCGCGCCCTGGATTGGCGAATTCGATCCGCTCTCCGGGGTGGTGTTTCACGAGCATATGGAGCTGATGCCGCAGGCGGCGAAGTGATCGGGCAGCGGTCTGAAAAACGAAATCCGAGATCGCGCAACGCCGGCTTTGGAAGCGCTTGTCGCTCTGCTATTGGTTCTGAGACAGGCGGCCATCGCCTACCCTCACCGGCCAATCAATAAAAAGGAGCGTCCATGAAACTGCAAACCGAACTCGTGATCGTTGCCGCCCTGACCGTGAACAGCGCCGCTTTCGCGCAAGCGCCCGCGCCCGCCGACATCGTGTTCGTCAACGGCAAGGTGTTCACGGCCGACGAAGCGGATCATGTGGTGCAGGGTTACGCGGTCGCGGGCGATCGTTTCGTGGTGGTTGGGACCGATGGCGACGTGCGCCGTTACGTCGGTCCGCAAACCAGAGTGATCGACCTGAAAGGCCGCTTCGTGTCGCCGGGCATCACCGACGACCACTTCCACAATGAAGGCGGCGGTCCCGGCGTCGATCTCAGCCACGTGCGCACCCTTGGCGAGCTGTTGACGACCGTCGCCAATGCGGCTGCGGCGGCCCCAGTAGACACCGTGATCGTCTCCAATTCCGACTGGCATGAGGCGCAGTTGAAAGAGCAGCGCCTGCCCACGGCCGATGAGATCGAACAGGCCGCGCCGAATAAGCCCGTGGTGCTGGTGCGCGGCGGCCACGAATACATCCTCAATACCTCAGCGTTGAAGAAGTGGAACATCACCAAGGACACGCCGGTGCCGGCCGGCGGACAGATCAGCCGCAACGACGCCGGCGAGCTGACCGGCGAATTGTTCGATGAGGCGAGGACCATGGTGACGCTGCCGCGCCCGAAGCCGGTCGGCATGGATGATATTCTCGCGACCCAGAAGGCCGTCGCTCCCTATGGCATGACCGCGCTTCGCATCCCCGGCGCCTACAAGGGCAACATGATCGACGCCTATCATCTGATGAAGCAGGCGGAGGCGGAAGGAAAATTGACGCTGCGCTGGACCGTCTACATGCCCGGCTTTTCGCTGCGCTCGGCGGAGGCCGCGCGCAAGGCGATCGAGAGCTGGGGCACCCATCAGGGCGAAGGCGACGACTGGGTGAAAGTCGACGGGGTGAAGCTGCTCGTCGATGGCGGATTTGAAGGCGGTCACCTGTCCAAGCCTTATCTGGAACCATACGGCAAAGGCGGGACGTTCACCGGCCTCACCGTGTCGCCGCCGTCTGCTTACACGGAAGTCGTGCGCGAGTTGAACAGCAAGGGATGGCACGTCATCACCCACGCTGTGGGCGACGCCGCGCTCGACGAGGTTCTCGACGCCTATGCGGCGGCCGACAAGGATTCCTCGATCAAGGGTAAGCGCTGGTCGGTCGAGCACGCTTTCGTCTCGCGGCCCGAGCAGGTCGCGCGCCTGAAGGCGCTCGATATCGCGGTCTCGGCGCAGGATCACCTTTATCTCGCAGCGCCTGTGCTAAAGAAGTATTGGGGCTGGGAAACCGCGAGCGAGGTGACCCCTGTAAAGACCTATCTCGATGCGGGCCTGCTGGTCGCCGGCGGCACCGACAGCCCGGTGGTGCCCTTCAATCCGTTCTGGAATCTCTATCACATGGCAAGCCGCGATACGATTTCGGACGGCGTCTACGGCGAAGATCAGAAGATCGCCTCGCGGCCGTTGCTGCTCAAGCTCGTCACCATCAACTACGCAAAGCTCATTGGCGAAGAAAAAACGCGGGGCTCGATCGAACCCGGCAAGCTCGCCGATTTCGCGGTGCTATCCGACGATTTCCTCACCGCGAAGCCGGAGGCCATCCGCGATATGAAGGCGCTCTCGACCTGGGTCGGCGGCCGCGAGGTCTATCGCGCGCAAGGGTATGAGTAGCGTTTACTTCCCCGGCCAGGAAGGCTTGCGCTTTTCGGCGAAGGCCTTGAGGCCTTCCTTGGCGTCTTCGGTCATCGCGAGCAGCGCGATCTGGGTCTCGGTATAGGCGATCGCCTCATCAAATGACATCGAGGCGATCGCGCGCATCGCATATTTACCTCGCCGGATCGCGGTCGGCGACTTGTCGGTGATGCGGCCAATCAGCCATTCCAATTTGGCGTCGAGTTCGCCCTCGGGCACCACGTAATTCAACAGCCCCGCGGCTTGCGCGGTCTTCGCATCGAACGGCTCGCCGGTGATCGCCCATTCGTTGACAATTCGCCGCGGCGCGATCGACTGCAACAGGCTCAATACCTGCATCGGAAACACCCCGACCTTCACTTCGGGCAGGCCGAAGATGACATGGTCGGACGCAATCGCCATGTCGGTCATGCACAACAGCCCCATGCCGCCGGCCATGCAGACGCCGTTGACCCGCGCGATCGCGGGCTTGGTAGCGTTCTGCGACAGCCGCAACAGATCGGCGAAGTCGACATTGGGCCTGGAAAAATCCTGCGCGAAGGCGCCGCCGGTGTTCTGCAAATCCGCGCCCGCGCAAAACGCCTTGTCGCCGGCCCCGGTCAGCACGATCACCCGCACCTGCGCATCGTCATGGGCGATGCGGTATCCCCTCGCGATGCCAGCGATGACATCGGCGTTGACGGCGTTGCGTTTCTCCGGCCGGTTGATGGTAATCCAGAGGCTCGATCCGCGCTTTTCGGTCAAGACGCTTGAGGTGTCGGTCATGGCTTTCGTCCGCCTGTTGTTTCAGCCGGAGAATAGAACAAGGCCGGCAAAAGGGGGAAGCGATCTGAGAGGCCTCATGGTTCGAGACGCGGCTCTTCACCATGAGGAATAACCTCATCCCGAGGAGGCGCGAGCTCCCGAGCAGGCCGAGCGATCGCGAGGCCGTGGCGAACGGTGCTATTCGAAAAGCGCCGTCTCGAGGGATGTGCGGGGGAACGATTCCTAAGGCGTCGGAATTGCGTCAGCGTCCGCCTTCTTCAGCCAGACCTTGTTGTCGTGGAACGCGGCGCCGCCGACCGGAGCAACGGCTTCGGCGCCGGTCAGCATGTTGATGCCGCGGCCACCGATATGGGACTTGTTGGGGTGCACGGATTCGGCGATCAGCACGCCGCGGCGCACGCCATCGAAGTATCGCGCGGTCAGGCTCGTCTCGCCGCGGAGGTTGCCGAGCGTGACGGCATCGCCGTCCGCGATCCCGAACCGGGCCGCGTCGTCGGGATGGATCATCACGCTGGGCGCGCCCTCGCGCGCCTGCGACGATGGCGTCTCGTTAAAGGACGTATTGAGGAAGCTGCGCGACGGGCTGGTCGCCAGACGAAATGGATGCGCCTCGTCTGCCTCCTCGATCGCGGTCCAGTGATCGGGCAGCGATGGCATCTGGTCCCACGCCCCCATCATGCCGGCATTGGCGAGCGGAACATTCGCCCAGTCGGCCTTGAAATGGAATTTGCCGTCCTTGTGCGCGAAACCGTCGAGATAATGCGAGGTGCGGAAATCCGGCTGGAGGTCACGCCACAGATCAGCCTCGAGCTCGGCAATGCCGCCATGGCCGCTCTTGCGTAGCGTCGCGTCGATCAGTTCGCGCGGCGACATTTCGAAGCCGGGATGGGAGATGTTCAGCCGCGTGGCGAGGCCCTGAAGAACCTGGTGGTTGGAGCGGCATTCGCCGGGCGGCTCGATCAGCTTGGCGCCGACCGAAATGTGCTGGTGACCGCCGCCGTAGTAGAGATCGTCATGCTCCATGAACATCGTCGCCGGCAGCACGAGGTCGGCCATCTGCGCGGTCTCGGTCATGAACTGCTCGTGCACCGCGACGAACAGGTCCGTGCGCGCGAAACCACGACGCACCAGCGCCTGCTCCGGCGCCACCGTCATCGGGTTGGTGTTCTGGATCAGCATCGCCTTGACCGGCGGTCCATTATGAAGCGCGGCCGGATCGCCGGTGAGGATGCGCCCGACCTTGGACTGATCGAGCCGCCGCGTGTTGGAATTGATCGCGTCGTGGCCTTCGATGATGGACTCGTCGAATTTCCAGAGCGCCGCATTGTTGAAGAACGCGCCGCCGCCTTCATGCTGCCAGGCGCCGGTCACCGCGGGAATGCACAACGCGGCGTGCATCTGTGCCGCACCGTTGCGGCTACGGGTGAAGCCATAGCCGAGGCGAAAGTAAGTGCGCTTGGTCTGGCCGACCATCCGCGCGAAGGCTTCGATCTCTTCGACCGGCACGCCTGAGATCGCCGACGCCCATTCCGGCGTGCGGGTCCTTAGATGCGCTTCGAGCTCTTTCGGAAAATCCGTGTAACGATCCATATACTCGCGATCGGCATAGCCTTCGCGGAACAGCACGTGCATGACGCCGCAGGCGAATGCGCCGTCGGTGCCCGGCCGCACCAGGATCTTGACGTCGGCCTGCTTCATCGTCTCGTTGTTGTAGACGTCGATCACCGCGATCTTGGCGCCGCGCTCCTTGCGCGCACGCATCGCATGCGTCATCACGTTGACCTGGGTGTGCACGGGGTTGGTGCCCCAGATCACCACGAAATCGGAAGCAGCCATCTCGCGCGGATCGACGCCGGCGACCTTGCCGGTGCCGGCGGCAAAGCCGACGCGCGCGATCGTCGAACAGATCGTTCCGTAAAAGCGCGAATACTTCTTCACATGCGCAAGGCGGTTGATGCCGTCACGCATCACCAGCCCCATGGTGCCGGCATAGTAATAAGGCCAGACGGATTCGGCGCCGAACTCGCGCTCGGCGGCGTTGAAGCGGTTGGCGATCTCGTCCAGCGCATCGTCCCAGGAAATCCGCGCGAACTTGCCCGATCCTTTGGGGCCGACGCGGAACATCGGATAGGTCAGCCGGTCCGGATGGTGGATGCGCTCGGCGTAGCGCGCGACCTTGGCGCAGACCACGCCCGCCGTGTAGCTCTGGAGCTTTGAGCCACGGACCCGGCCGATCGAGGTATCGTCGATCACCTCGATGTCGAGGGCGCAGGCCGACGGGCAATCATGCGGGCAGGTCGAGTGCCGGATGGCGACCTTGCCGCGCGCGGCCGGAGCCTCGATTTTGGCGTGCTGGTTCATAGTCTTATGATTAACACCAAAAACCGGAGTTGCCAGCGCAAGAAACAGGAAATTCCTGCGTAAAAGGCGGGCATGCCATGCAGATCGGCAAGGCGTTACCCGCCCAGATACGCACCGCCATTGGCATGGATCGCCTGGCCGTTGATATAGCGCGCGCCCGGACTGCACAAAAACCGGACGGCGGCCGCGACGTCTTCCGGCTTGCCGCGTTCCCCGGTGATGGTCCGATGAATCAGGTGGTGCGCCGGTTCCGGCGTGTTCCTCGGGCGCGGCGTACCGATGATGCCCGGCACGACGCAGTTGACGGTAATCCCGTCAGGCGAGAGGTCATGGGCGAGCGCGCGGGTGAAGCCGACGATGCCGGCCTTGGCCGTCACCACATGGGCGCGATCGCTGGCGCCGGTATGCGCGCTCAAGCCCCCGACATTGACGATGGTCCCTGCCCCGCTCGCTTTCAGATGCGGCAAACATGCTTTCACGCAATGAAAGGTGCCGTCGAGGATGACGTTCATCACCTCGCGCCAGTCGGCATAGGTCATCTCCGCGAACGGCTTTTCCCGCCGCAACGCCGCGTTGTTGACGAGGATGTCGATCCGGCCGAATTCCGCCATCGCCATGTCGACCATGGCCTGCACGGCGGCGGGGTCGGCGATATCGCCGACATGCACAATCGCCTTTGGGCCGACGGTCTCGATTTCGCGCGCGACCGCCCTGGCTTCGTCGCGATTGCTGCGCGTATTGACGACGACGGCAGCGCCGTCATCCGCCAGCGCCAGCGCAATCGCCCGGCCGATGTTGCGGCCGGAGCCGGTGACGATCGCGACTTTGCCGGCGAGTTCGCCTGCGCTCATTTCATGCCCCCACAACTACCCGCGCAACGTGCCAAGATCGATCTTCCCGCCGTAAAGCCCCTCGAGCCATTTCAGCGTGGCTTCGCCCTGCGCCCTGCTCCAGCCGCCATGCTGGACGTTGAGCGCGAATTTATCGGTGACGTCCTGGCGCGTCAGCGGCTCCTGCGCACCGCCGCGCAAATAAGGTTGCCGCTCCTCGATCACGCGACCGTCTTTCAACGTCGCCTTGATGTGGCCCGTGTAATTGTTCGGGTAGGGATTGTCAGGGTCGATCACGAATTTCACCTTCGCCGCGAGCGCGAGCACGCGTTCGTCGCGGATTGCACTTTCCGTGAACGCGCCAAGGCCCACGCCGCCATGCACGAAGCCTGCCGCCAGCAAATACGGCACGGCGAATTTCGCGGAGTAACCGTTGCGCGGGCGTTGCTTGTCGGCGAGCGGCTCCCACAGCCGGTGCACGGTACCTTCCGCGACTTCGCAAAGAATGCTCTCAACATCTTCCGGCTTGATGCCACGGGCGGCGAGCCGCCTGGCGCAATCGATATAAGGCTGCGCCATCGTCCCGCAGGGATAAGGCTTGAAGGCCAAGGTGTCCGTGACCCAGCGCGTACCGAAATCGCCAACCAGCGCGTCGTAGTCTCCCTCAGTGGTGTGGGCGAAACCATGAAACAGCCCGTGCACGCCCTCGAACACGGTGCGCGGACCAACGAAACCTTGTTTGGCGAGCAGCGCTGCACGAATGCCCGATTGCGCCGCCCAGCCCGCATGCATGCGTTTGGTCCAGGCGCCTTCGGCGAGATATTCGATGATGCCACTCGACAGGCTGCCGGCGATGCCGAGCGCATCGACGATCTGTTTTGCGTCTAAGCCCAGCGCTGCGCCGACGCCGGCGGCCGCCCCGATCGCACCGAAGATCGCGGTAGGGTGAAAGCCCGCTTTGTGCACGGCCTTCGGCGTCACGAGGCTGAGACGACAAAGCACTTCGGTGCCGACCGCAATTCCGGTCAAGGCATAACGGCCGTCCGGATGATGGCGCTCGCAGGCGGCCAGCACCGCCGGCACGATTACCGCCCCCGCATGCACGGGTCCGCCTTCGAAGGTGTCGTCGAAATCCTCGCCATGCGCTGACGTGCCGTTGACGAAGGCAGCACCAGATGCGGTCAGCGTTCGCGCGTGGCCGATGACGGTGCAGGGTCCGTCATCGTCGGAGCCGTCGAGCGCCGCCTTCACGTAGTCTTCGTTGCGCGCGGTGACGCAGAGGCCGACGACGTCGATCAGCAGGTCTTCGCATTTGCGCGCCGTCTCGGCCGGCAGTACGCCCGGCTTCAGCGCGGCGATCCTCTCGGCCAGCGTTTCGGCGACGGCAATCCTTGGCAGTTCGGAGGTCATGAAGGCAGCCTTGAGCAGGAGATCAGACGCGGAAGATGCGGGTGTAGTGCTGCCTGATGGCGCTGCCTTGTTGCTCCACGGCCGCGGGATCATCCTTCAAGGTCTTGATGTCCTTCAGCGGAGTCCATCCTGGCTTTTCCTTGGTCTGCGGATGCAGCGAGCGCAATCCGCCGACATCGATGATGAGCTGCTGGGCTTCGCGGCTGAAACAGAACGACTGAAACAGCTTCGCCGCGTTGGGGTTGGGCGCGCCTTTGAAAATGCCGTTGGGACCGATGATCATCGGCGACCCCTCTGTCGCATAGACCGGCGCGACGGGACGGCCGCCCTCTCTCAATTGCAGGATGTTGTACTCGTTGCCGTCGGCCATGATGGCGCGCTCGCCAAGCTCGAGCTTCTTCGGCGGATCGGCCGAGGATTGCACCTGCATGACGTTTTGTTTGGCGAGCTGTTCGAACCAGGGCCAGCCGAGATCGCGCTGCAACTGATAGGTCGCGGTCATGATGGTGCCGCTGTAGCCGGGATGGCCCTTGACGATCTTGCCCTTCCACTTCGGGTCGAGCAGGTCGGCAAAGCTTTTCGGCGCATCGTCCGCCTTCACCATGCCGGTGTTGTAGGCGATGATGGAAAGCCAGATCCGCCAGCTTGCGAACTGACCGTCGGGATCGCGATGCTCGGGCGGATAGAATTTCGCGACGTCCTCGGGCACATAAGCATCGAGCAGGCCGTCGCGCTTCCAGACGATGAAGTGCGAGGCGTCGGACGAATTCACCACATCGACGGCGTGGATGCTGCTGGAATATTCCTGGCCGATACGCTGGAACACGCGCTCGGCGCCGGTGCGCTCGACGCGCACCGAAATGCCGGGATATTTCGCCTCAAAGGCTTTCGCCAGTTTCTCGGCAACCGGCAGGTCGGTCGAGGTGTAGTGGACGACCTGGCCTTCCTTCTTCGCGGCCTCGATCAGGGCCGGCGTGACCGCCTCGGCCGGCGGCGCATCCGCGAGCACGCGGGTCGCAAAGGCCGAACTCGCGAGCAACCCTCCGGCTGCCTTCAGCGCTTGCCTGCGGGAGATTGTTGTCCTTTTCATTTCTTCCCTGATTCATTTTATCGGCCGGCGCAAACCGCCCCCAACTTCCGGCTATTTTATTCCGTCCATGAAGCCTAAGTCCATGTCTCGATTACTGGACTTGACCGGCCATTCGCGCCAAAAGACGATCCCAGAGGACGTAAACGAAGTGCGGGAGTTGAGCGTTTGAGGTCCGCCGACGAAGAGATCACAGGCTCGAAAGAGGCCGTCCGGAAGGATGCCGCCAGGACTGCATTCGTGCGCGCGATGACGGTGATTTTCCTTGTCGCGCAGGCTGTTCTGATCGCACCAGGCCATGCGCAGGACTACCCGAACCACGCTGTGCGGATCATCGTTCCCTTCGGCGCCGGCGGACCTGCCGACGTCGCCGCCCGCGTGCTCAGTAACGCGCTTGCCGAAACTCTCAAGCAACCTTTCGTGATCGAGAACCGTCCCGGCGCCGGCTCCGTGATCGGCACACAGGAGGCTGCCAAATCGGCGCCCGACGGCTACACGCTGCTCTTGATGTCGAACGCCCAGACCGCGAATGAATCGCTGGTGCCGCAGCGCAAATATCAGCTGATGCGCGACCTCGTGCCGATCGCGCCGCTCAACGTCGCCGACCTCGTGATCGTCGTGCATCCTTCGGTGCCGGCGACCACGCTGAAGGAATTCATTGCGCTGGCGAAATCGCAGCCGGGCAAACTGAACTACGCCTCTTCCGGCCAGGGCACGCCCTACCACATGGCTGGCGAGCTGTTCAAAACGGTGGCCGGCATCGATGTCGTTCACGTGCCCTATCGAAACAGCGGCGAAGCGCGCAGCGGCGTCATCAGCGGACAGGTGCAGATGATGATCGATTCCGTCACCACCATGGCGCCGAATGTCGTGCAGGGCCAGGTGCGCGCGCTCGCCACCACTGGCAAGACACGCTCGACAGTCCTGCCCGACGTGCCGACTGCTGATGAGGCCGGCGTCAGCGGATATGAAGCCACGATCTGGCTCGGCCTGATGGCGCCGAAGGGAACGCCGCAGGCCATCGTCGACAAACTCAACGCCGCCGTGAACGAGGCGATCAAGCGGCCCGAGATCGTCAAGTTGTGGGCGGATCAGGGCGCCGTGCCGATGTCGATGACGCCTGAGGCGTTCGACAAATTCCTGCGCGGCGATATCGTGAAGTGGGCCGAAGTCGTTAAGAAATTCCCCGACCGGCCGTAGATCAAGGTTTTCCGTTTTCGATGACGAATATTCGCTTTCGCCTGAATGGCGCCGAGACCGAAATCGACGCCGATCCCGATACGCCCTTGCTCACGGCGTTGCGCGGCACGTTCGGTTTGACGGGTTCGCATTTCGGCTGCGGCGCCGGCGAGTGCGGCGCCTGTACCGTCATCGTCAACGGCCACGCCATCAATTCCTGCGACACGCCGCTGTGGTCGGTGGCCGACAAGAACATCACGACCATCGAAGGCCTCGGCAGCGAGCAACATCCCCACGCACTCCAGCGCGCCTTCATCGCCGAACAGGCGCTGCAATGCGGCTATTGCGTATCCGGAATCCTGATGAGCGCCGCAGCTTTGTTGAAGCGCAATGCCAATCCGACCAGCGCGGAAATCAAGGCCGCGCTCGACCGCAACCTGTGCCGTTGCGGTTCGCATAACCGGATGGTGCGCGCGATCCTGCGCGCGGCTGCCGAGATGCGCGCGCCATGACCGCCAAACCCGCCTCTCCGCCAATGCCGCCGAGTGCCGCCCATTTGAAGTTCCTGCGCCCCAAGCGGCAAATGCTATCCAGGAACTTCAAATGGAAAACGCGGCACTCGAATCATAATTTTGCTAATGCTCATGACTTTCCGAAGTTCGTGAAAGGTGGTTGCTGAGATGGAGCACGAACTTCGGAAAGTGAGCATTAGTCTCGCGGCCAATCCCAAACTGTCCTCGTGGATCAATTTCGATTCCGGCGGACTAGTGATCGTCTCGCCCGGCAAGGTCGAGATCGGTCAGGGCATCGTCACGGCGCTGGCGCAAATCGCCGCCGACGAACTCGATGTCGAGTTTGCTCGCGTGCGGATGGTGCGGGCGTCAACCGCCGGCAGTCCCAATGAAGGCGTGACCTCGGGAAGTCTTTCGGTGCAGCACTCCGGCCGCGCGATCCGTTTCGCCTGCGCCGAAATCCGAAAGCTCTTTCTCGACGCGGCCGCCGAACGCCTGGGCGTTGCGTCCGACGTGCTCTCGATCCACGACGGCACGATTGCCGGTCCCGGCAACGTTTCGACCAGCTATTGGGAACTCGCGAACGACATCTCGCTCGATCGCGACGCGACAGCCGGCGTAACACCTAAGTTATCGGATCAGCGGGCAATCGCCGGCCATTCGGTGCAGCGGCTCGATATTCCCGACAAGATTTTCGGCCGGCCGCGCTTCATTCATGACCTGGCTCTGCCCGGCCAGCTGCATGGCCGCGTGCTTCGCGCCGACCTCCTGCACGCGACCCTGGTCGAACTGAACGAGGATCGCGCGCGCCAGGTCGAAGGCCTGATTGCGATCGTGCGTGACGGCAATTTCGCGGGCGTGGTTTGCGAGACCGAGCCAAGTGCGGAAAAGGCCCTCGCCGCGTTGCGCAAAGGCGCCACATGGTCCTCGCGTGAAACGTTGCCCGATGAAGACGACTTTGCTGCGATGGTCGAAAAGTCAGCCGGCGGAAACAGCCGTCATCGCCAGCAAGAAGGCCGCTTCGCCTTCGGCCAAAGTTCGCACACTCAAACAGCAATACACCCGACCCTTTATCGCCCATGGCTCGATCGCGCCCTCCTGCGCCATGGCGCAATGGGACGGAGAAAGGGTAAAGGTCTGGACCCATAGCCAGGGCGTCTATCTCCTGCGCTCCGATCTCGCGCTGGTGCTGAAACTTCCCGCCGACGACATCACGGTCGAACATGTCGAAGGCTCCGGCTGCTATGGCCACAACGGCGCCGACGACGTTGCGCTCGATGCGGTACTGCTGGCGAAGGCTGCGAATGGACGCCCGGTACGGCTGCAATGGTCGCGCACCGACGAGATGTCGCATGCGCCTTTTGGGGCGGCGATGACCATCGAGATCGAGGCCGACCTTGACGCCAAGGGCGAGATCGTCGGCTGGCGCCATAGCATCTGGGGCAACGGCCACACCGCGCGTCCCGGTCGCGCCAATCTCCCGACATTGCTTGCGGCGTCCGAACTAGCCACGCCATTTCCGCGCGCCATTGCGGTCGATCCACCGGCGGGCGCTGGTGGCGGTTCCGACCGCAATTCGATTCCGCTGTATGATTTTCCGTCGTGGCATGTCGAGGCGCATCGTCTCACCACGATGCCGATCCGTGCCTCCGCGCTCCGAACGCTCGGCGCGCAGGGCAATGTGTTTGCGATCGAGTCCTTTCTCGATGAGCTCGCTTCCGAACGCGGTGAAGACCCGGTCGCGTTTCGTCTGCGTCATCTGTCCGACCCGCGGTCGAGAGCAGTTGTCGAGGTCGTTGCCCGCCGCGCCAACTGGAAGCCCGCCGCACAAGACGGCGTTGGCTACGGCATCGGCTTTTCCCGCTACAAGAACACCGGCGCTTATTGCGCCGCGGTGGCCGAGGTCGAAGTCGGCGAGGATATCCGGGTGCGGAAATTGACGCTGGCCGTCGATGTCGGCGAAGCCATCAATCCGGACGGCGTCATCAACCAGATCGAGGGCGGCGCTATTCAGGCCACAAGCTGGGTGTTGAAGGAGCGCGTTCGCTTCGACAAGACACGCATCACCTCTAACTCCTGGACGGATTATCCGATCCTGCGCTTCTCCGAGGTGCCTGATGTCGATGTCGAAGTGATCTCCCGCCCCGAGATCGATCCGGTCGGCGCCGGAGAAGCCGCGCATGGCCCGGTGACGGCGGCGATTGCGAATGCCGTGTTCGATGCGCTCGGTGTGCGCCTTCGCGACCTGCCGATCACGCGCGATCGCCTGATCGCCGCCATGGAGCTTTCGTCATGAGTGCGTTGAAGATTTTGAGCGGCGGCGCGGCGCAAGGCCTCGTCGGCAGCCTTACAACCAAATTCAAAGAACAGACCGGCCTTGATATCACGGGCGAGTTCGGCGCGGTCGGCGCGATGGCCACCAAATTGCGCGAGGGCACGCCTGCCGACATTCTCGTCCTCACCTCGGCCTTGATCGCGACGCTCACGGGCGAGCAGCTCGTGGACGGCGCTTCGGTAAAGGACGTCGGCCGGGTCGAGACCGCACTTGCGGTTCGCGACGCCGATCCGCTGGTCTCGGCTGGCGATGCGGCAAGCCTGCGCGCCGTGTTTCTGGCGGCGGATGCGATCTTCGTGCCGGACACCAAGGCGTCCACCGCCGGTATTCATGTTGCGAAGGTTTTGCAGCAGCTCGGCATTGGCGAGGAAGTCGCAAATCGCCTGAAGATTTATCCGAACGGCGCAACCGCGATGCGCCATATGGCCGATAGCAAAGCGATACGCCCGATCGGTTGCACGCAAGCGACCGAGATCATCGCCACCAAAGGCATCCAACTCTCCGGCGCACTGCCGAAAGGATGCGATCTCGCGACCGTCTACACGGCCGCGATTACGGCGAAAGCCGTCCACGCGCGCGAGGCGCAAGCCCTGATTGATCTGTTGACCAGCGCCGATCAGCAGCATTTACGCGAGCGCGCGGGCTTTCTGCCGGTTTAGGGCGTGACCTGCGATTGGATGGCCGACCTCGGCAAGGAAGCCAGGAACAATACAATACAGACGCACAGCAAGACGATATCCTTGAACAGGAACTCGCCCGTCAGATTCCAGGCCATCGGGTCCGTCGACCAGCTCCATGTGACGACCCCCGGCGTCGTGAAGAAGAACGACCACGTAATCGCAAACGTGACCACGCCCATCAAGGCACTGACAGCCGACAGGATCGGACTAAAAGCACCGGCCACGAGCAACGCCGCGATGACAAACTCGGCAACGCCGAGGAAGTATGCTTCTCCCCGCAGGCCGAACAACGACAGCCACGAAATGAATGGACTGTTGCTGATGAACTGGGCGATGCCCTGGGCCGACTGCAATGTGAATTTCTGCATGCCGAACGACACGAAGATAACGACCATCACCCAGCGGAGGATCGCCAGCGGGCGATAAGACCCGCCTCCGCTTTCGGCGATGTTGAAGACGGCCTTCATGTGCGTCACTTCTCTCCTTGATTGATCCGGTCGCGTGTACAGCGCGAGCGGCGCCCGCATCGACATCGTTAGGTTTTCTGCCCAGCCGCCTCGAGGATCAGCTTCGCGATCGTGTCGGGTTGCGATATCAGCGCAAGGTGGCTCGCTTTCACCTCGATGGTTTTGGCGCCCATGCGCTTGGCCATGAAGCGTTCGAGATCGGGGTTGATGGTGCGGTCTTCGGTGGAAACGGCATAGAAACTCGGCTTCGACCGCCACGCCGCATGCGTGGTCTTGCCCGCGAGCAAAGCCTTTTGGAACGGCTGCTGGGTCGCATAGAGAACCTTCGCCTTGGCTTCCGGCAGATCGCCCGCGAAATCGCGCAGGAACGCGGCCTCGGAAAGACGCCCTTCATCGCCATCAAACACGATTCCGGCGGATGCCGGTGGCGTCGGAAATGTCTTGGCCAACCCGGTGTAATCCTCACCAGCGTCCGGCGCCCGCGCCGCGACATAGACAAGAGCCGACACGTTCGGATGCATCCCGGCTTCCGTCACAATCATTCCGGAGAAGGAATGACCGACCAGCACCGTCGGACCATCCTGCCGCGCCAGTACGCGCTCGGCCGAGGCGACCGCCTCGGGCAACGTCGTCAGCGGGTTTTGCACCGCTGTGACATTGAGCCCGGCGGCCTGCAATCGCGAGATCACCTCGGACCAACATGACCCGTCGGCGAACAGTCCGTGCACCAGGACGACGTTTCGGGCCGCCGGCGCCGCTTGCTGAGCGGCCGCGCCCCGGACAAGAGTGCTGACGGCCCCCGCAGTCACCATGCCCACGAATGTGCGTCGATTCATTGGATACCTCGGCTGTTGTGTAAAATTGGAGCTTGAGTCAGCTGGACGAGCATGCCGGCAAAACAATGTTCGGCGCTTGCAATATCGTCGTCGCTACGCGCCGCGACAGCTTTGTCTGAGCGATCCGCGCATCGATATATTCTGAAGCGACAGCCGTTTCGTTACGCGGCGTCACGGCGTTGTGATTCTCCGGTCTGGCTTAGGTATCGGGATAGGCTCGGCAGCGACGTATGGACCAGTCCGCTAGGTCGCCGACTTCCTCGACGCGAGTTCGCGATAGCGCTCGCGGCTTTTCAGCAGATGCCCGCGCATGGCGTCCCGGGCTTTTTTCGGCGAATGGGCGCCGATCGCCTGAAAGATCGCCTCGTGCTCTTTCTCGATGCGGGCGAGATATTGGCGCGGGCCTTCCGCGTTGCCCTCGAACGAGCGAATGCTCTGCCGTGGAATGATCAGGCGGCCGAGAAAATCCAGGAATTCGACGAAGCGGCTGTTCTGCGTGGCGGCCGCGATCGCCTGATGGAACGCGAAATCTTCCTTGATCGCGCGTTCGCCACCGGAAATGGCGCGGCTGAAGACGCGATGAGCCTCGCCGATCGCCTTGACCTGCGCCACTGTCGCCCGTTCGCTCGCAATCGCGGCGGCTTCCGATTCCACCGCCATGCGTAACTCCAGAATATCGAGCACGCTGTCGAGCGAACCGAGACCTTCAGGATCGATCGCATAGGGTTGCCGGCTGACGTCGCGATCGACAAAAGCCCCCGCCCCCTGCCGCGTGATGACAAGACCGCGCGCCCGCAACGCCGCTACGGCCTCGCGCACCACCGTACGGCTCACGCCCATGCCCTTCATCATTTCCTGTTCCGACGGCAACTTGGCGCCGACCGGCAACTTGCCGGACATGATCTGCTCGGCCAATCGGTCGACCACTTCCGAACTCAGGCTTTTCGGCGCGCCGAGGGGGCGCAGCAGCCGCTCGCGCTGACGCAGCGCGCTATCGGACGCGGCCGAGCTTGACGGATGTTGTCGGGTCATCGTACAAGTTTTAGCATAGCCCCGGCGAGCCGGCAAATCCACAGAAGTCGATTTCGGATTTGTCCGGCCGTGGGCGGCTCGTTACAACACCAAATCAAGAAACAGGTCAGCAAATGACCGCGCATTGAACACCACCGGGAGGAGAGCGATGAAGCGTCGCGATTTCATGAAGCTTGGCGCAGGCTTGGGCGCTGCAGGTTTGGGCGCCGCAGGTTTGGGCGCCGCAGGTCTGGCGGTCGGCCTGCCGTTTGAGGCGAACGCGCAGACCAAGGCGGTGTTCAAGGCGTCCGACGTGCAGCCACCGGGCTATCCGACGGTCGCCGCGACCGAAAACCTCGGCAAGAAACTCTCCGAGGCGACGCAAGGCCGGTTGTCGATGCAGATGTATCCGTCGATGCAGCTCGGCGGCGAAAAGGAAACCATCGAACAGACGCAGATCGGTGCGATCCAGCTCTCGCGCGTCAGCGTCGGTACGATGGGGCCGATCGTCGATGACATCAACGTCATCAACATGCCGTTCCTGTTCAAAAGCACCACGCATGCCGACAAGATGATGGACGGCCCGATCGGCCAGGAATTGCTCGACAAGATTTCCGCGAGCCCGAACGCCAACCTCGTCGCGCTATGCTGGATGAATTCCGGCGCACGCAGCCTCTATAACACCAAGCATCCGATCAAGTCGATCGAGGACGTCAAGGGGCTGAAGTTCCGCGTCATCGGCAATCCGATCTTCATCGACATGATGAACGCACTCGGCGGCAACGGCGTCGCGATGGGCTACGATCAGGTTTTCAGCGCGCTGCAGACCGGCGTGATCGACGGCGCGGAGAACAACATGCCGAGCTACGTTTTCTCCAACCACTACACCGCCGCCAAATATTTCTCGCGGACAGAGCACCTCATGATTCCCGAGGTACTGGTGTTCTCCAAGCGGATCTGGAACACGCTGTCGGCGGACGACCAGGCACTCATCAAGAAGTTCGCCCGCGAGGCTCAGCTCGAAGAGCGCCAACTCTGGAATCAATACGAACAGAAGGCGTTGGAGAAAGCCACGGCCGCCGGCTGCCAGATCGTCGAGATCGCCGACAAGACACCGTTCCAGAACGCGGTCAAACCGGTCTGGGACAAATACGGCCCGAAATATCAGGACATGATCAAGCGCATTCAGGCGATTGCGTGATTGCGCGACGATTTCATCCGTCATTGCCTGCGACAGACGGCGTTTGCGCAAGGGAGTGCAGGCGAAGCAATCCGGTTGTGGTCAGCCCCGGCATCTCGATTGCTTCGCCCCTTGCAACGACATTTCCAAAACCCCGGCATTGATCGGTCTGAATTCGATAACGGAGGCAGCGTAACGCCATGGCAGCCACATTCCGCCGCGCGATGGACGCGCTCTATCTCCTGTGCGTGATCGTCGGTTGCACCGCGCTGG
Source organism: uncultured Alphaproteobacteria bacterium (assembly GCA_963770515.1). GTDB lineage: Bacteria > Pseudomonadota > Alphaproteobacteria > Rhizobiales > Xanthobacteraceae > Bradyrhizobium. The sequence continues at coordinate 779,609 of CAVYPW010000006.1, read as the reverse complement.
TGCTGATCTCGGCGATCATCCCCTGGGCGGTGTTCACCCGTTACGTGCTCAACAGCGCGGCCTCCTGGCCGGAGCCGATGGCGGTTCTTCTGACCATCGTGTTGACCTTCATCGGCGCGGCCGCCGCCTACCGGCTCAACCTGCACATGAACGTCGGCTATTTCGCCGATCAATTGCCGCAGCCCTATCGCAAACTGCTCGAGCTTCTGGTCCAGCTGCTGATGGCGCTGATTGCGCTGTTCATGGTCGTGTGGGGCGAAAGCCTCGTCGAGGTGACCTGGCACAACACGATCGCCGATTTCCCGTTCCTGTCGGTCGGCGTCACCTACTTGCCGATTCCGATCGGCGGCCTGTGCCTGCTGTTGTTCATCGTCGAGCGGATCTGGCTCGGGATTCCACCCGATCCGATTCCCGCTCATCACGAAGTTGCACCGTTCGAATAGGCGAGAGAGCACCGTCCATGGACATCTTCGTTCTTCTCGCCACCATGATCTTCTGCTTCGTGATCGGCATGCCGATCGCCTATTCGCTGGCCTTTGCCGCGATCGCCGGCGCCTGGTCGATCGGCATTCCGCTCGAAGCGGTGATGTTGAAAATTTCCGACGGCGTCAGCAAGGTCGCGATGCTGACAATTCCGTTCTTCGTGCTCGCCGGCGCGATCATGGCGGAAGGCGGCATGGCCAAGCGTCTGGTCGCGTTTGCCGACGTACTGGTGGGATTTACCCGCGTGCGCGGTGGGCTTTCGGTCGTCAACGTGCTCGCCACCACGTTTCTGTCCGGCATTTCCGGCTCGGCCGTGGCCGACACCTCGGCGATCGGCTCGGTGATGATTCCGCAAATGGAGAAGACCGGCTTTCCGCGGGTGTTCGCCACCAATCTGACGATCACCTCCTCGGTCCAGGCGCTGCTGGTGCCTCCGAGCCATAATGCTGTCCTCTATTCGCTGGCGACCGGCGGCACCATTTCGATCAGCGCGCTGTTCATGGCCGGCGTCTTTCCGGGCCTGCTGCTCGGTTTCTCCCTGATCATCCTTTGCCTGGTGTTCGCCTATCGCGACAATCACCCGCGCGGCCAGACCGTGGCGGCCAAGGATGCCGTGCGCATCACGATCGATGCCGCCTGGGGCCTGATCACGCTCGTGATCATTCTCGGCGGTATTCTCGGTGGCATCTTCACCGCGATCGAGGCCGGCGCGGTCGCTTGCATCTGGGCGTTTTTCGTCACCATGTTCGTCTACCGCGACTATAAATGGCGCGACCTACCCGTCCTGCTGCACCGGACGCTGCGCACGGTGGCGATGGTGCTCACCCTGATCGCCTGCGCCTCCAGCGTCGGCTATGTGATGGCGTTGACGCAGATGCCGGCTAAAATGACGGCGTTCTTCCTGTCGATCTCGGACAACAAATACGTCATCCTGTTCCTGATCAACATTCTGCTGCTGGTGCTCGGCACGCTGGTCGACATGGCGCCGTCGATCCTGATCGCCACGCCCATTCTGCTGCCGGTGATGCAGAATTTCGGCGTCGATCCCGTTCATTTCGGGATGATCATGCTGCTCAATCTCGGCATCGGGCTGTGCCATCCGCCGGTCGGCTCGATCCTGTTCGTCGGTTGCGCGGTCGGCAAGGTCACGATCGAAGAGGTGATGCGGAAGATCTGGCCGTTCTACGCCGTGATGTTCTTCGTGCTGATGCTCGTCACCTACTTGCCGGAAATCTCGCTATGGCTGCCGCGGCACGTGTTGCGGTAACGGGCCGGCTATTTCGTGGACTCGCCGGTGGTTCGGGGACCTGCGAGCTCGCGGATCTCCATCTTGTTTGCGGTATCGATCACCTTCAGATAGGCGCGCCCCACCGCCTCGATCCCCCAGGCCGGCACGAGATCGACCGTATCGGCGTCCGAGTGATAGAAGATGTGGTCGATGACGTGGAAACCCGGCGCGCGCGTATAGATATGCTGAAGCTCGCCGCCCGGCCTTCCCTCCGGCCGCGCATAGACCGCAACGCCGAATTCCTTCATCGAGCTCAAGACCACCCGCCGCAGCGCCTCGCTGCCGCCGACAAACCAGCGGCGCGCGCTCATCCCGGTTGAGGTCATGATGCCGGGGCCGAGCCGATAGGTCTGGGTTTGCGAGGGATGTTCACAATTGACGATCAGCGCGGTCTTGTCGAGAAAATCGCGCATGTTCTGATTGATCCACTTGATGCCGGACGCGCCGTGATGGTGATCGGGCGTGGTGACGAAAGTGATGGTGCGCCGGCGCTGCTCTTTCGGGAGCGCCGCGTAATGACGCGCGATACCGAGCATCATCACGATTCCCGACGCGTTATCGAGCGCGCCGTCGAACATCGCATCCGTGTGCGCCATGATCAGGATGTTTTCATCCGTCATGCCCGGCAGCACGCCCCAGACGTTCGCCGTCTTCAGCCCGCTCTTGCGTTCGATATCCGCGCGCAGTCGCAACGTGACGTCCTTGCCGGCCTCGATCGCCTCGCGGATCGAGGTCCCCTCCTTCAGGCTGATGGTCAGCGTCGGCACGATAGTGCCCGCGCCTGCCTCCGGCTCGGTCGTGACATTGCCCGGAATGTCCATGACGATCAGCACCATCGCCGCACCGGCCTTGTTGGCGCGCATCATCGAGCCGCTCCAGCGCGCGAAATGATCGCGGCCGCCGGGCGTCGGGTTGCTGTAGAGAACCACGGCCTTGCCGCGTACATCGCGATCCTTGAAGTCGGCCGGCGTGCCAAGCCCGAGCCAGATCGCGGGCGCCTCGATCGTCTTGTTGCCGGTGCCGACCGTGTCGGTGATCGGGAACGTGGTCTTGAGCGGCGTGACGGCGTCGCCAACGACCAGGCTCGCTTCCCACGAATTCGGATACCACAGCGGCGACATGTCGATTTCCTGCCGCCTGACCTGCTGCAATCCGATCGCCTTGAACTGTCCGGCGACCCAGTCCTGGATCATCCGGTCCGACGGCATGCCGGCGATCCGGCCCCAGAACTGATTGCCGTCGTCGCGGCTCTTGCGCGAGATCGCGGTGATCTCCGGGATCTGTTTTTTCATCGCCATGCCGTCGATGTCGGCATAGGCCTCCTCGCCCGGCGGCAGCGGCCAGCGCAGGTAAGCGTCATCCGGCAGGAACAGCTTGGCCGCGTCGTCGGGCAGGCGCAGGTCGTTTTCGTAGAGCTTGTTGGCCGGCGGCGGCGAGGTATCCCTGGTCAATCCTTCGGTCTGCGCTTGGCCGAAGCATGGCCCCGCCGCACCAACCAACAAACTCGCCGCAACAACGAACTTCTTCATGACGTCAGTGCTCCCCCCGCATCGTCCTTCGATACAGGCGGTGTGCTTCCGGTTGAAGCGCAATTTGACGAGAGCAGGCCTGCACCGTGGCGAAACAGCAATCCGCGGCACCGCACTTTCTGCCGCACTGCACGCGCCGCGGCTAAAGCAGCGTCTCAAACATGATGGTTTAGGCTTTCCTAATCCGATCAATCGATTGCGTTTCGATGCTCGGCCTGAGCTTTAAAAGTTCAGGCGTAGGGTTGGCTTTGGTGGGAACAAAAAACGGCGGGGGCCAATAATGACCATCGAACTGCTTGTCTATCCGGCATTGGTATTTTTGGCGGTCACGTTGACCGCAAAACTCATCGAGCGCCAAGGCGACGTGCTGTACGGACCCTATATCCAGGGCCGCAAAACCGCCGTTGCCGATCTGCGCGATCAGATCGATGCATTCTTGGTCGCAGTCGGCTTGAAGCGGGAATACGGCCGCCTGGCGATGAAGTTTGCCACCGTCAGCATGTTTGCATCAGCGATCATCGGCTGAGGTGAAATGCGATGAACCTGACCGATCATCCATGTGAAGCGCAGCCGGGGCTGAAGATCGTCTGCGAGGTCTGCGGGAATTTGTCGATCAAGCCGATCGATCCCGTGGACGCCCTCGATGGCGCCAGCGTTCATTGCCGGCGCTGCAATGCCGTGCGTGGAACGGTCGCCGACCTGCGCGCATTGGCGCGGCAATCGACCGGCGACTTCGAGTTCTAATTCCAGGGCGTGAACCCGTAAATCTGGAGTAGTCGGCGGAGTCCGCTTTGGTGCGGATTGTGTTGCAAAAGTCGTTTTGCAGGAGATGCAAAATTTCTGAGGGCCGCTGGCGCGTTATTCGTGTAATGATCTGAGGAATCTCATCGCCTTGCGCCAAATTCGTGGGCGACTTCGGTAGCGCGACTGAGACTATGCGAATCATCGACCTCTTTGCGCTTCAGGTTTTCGCCAAAAATTTGGACCGCTGCAACTTTCGACTTTTGCAACACTATCGTGCGCACAACGGACTCCAAGTCGGACGTCGCTCCATGTCCGAAAAGTGCTAATAAACCGACAAGGCGCTTCATTCGATCGCCTCGGCGGCACAAAGGGTGGGTCGCCGTCGAGTACCCGCGAATATGACAGTCACACGACAATTAGGCCATCGCCATCTTTGATGCGCGTCAAGTCGCACCTCCAATCGCATCCGTAGGGTGTCAGCGATAATCTTCTGATTGTGCGGAGACGCAGCATGTTCGATGCGGTCGTTATTGGCTCAGGACTAGGCGGGCTGACGGCCGCGGCCGTGCTCGCAAAGGCAGGTGAGAAGGTCTGCGTCATCGAGCGTAATCACTCGATCGGGGGGTCGGCGTCCGCGTTCAAGGTGGGCACGTTGCGCGTTGAGCCGTCGTTGCACCAAACGGCCGATCCGCACGATCCCTTTGAACCCAAGCATGCCATCCTCGAAGAGCTCGGCCTGCTTGATGACATCGAATGGACGGCGATCTCGCCGTTTCACTCGGTGCGCGGGGAACTGGTCGGTGGCCTGTTCGACCTTCCGGTCGGCTTCGATGCGGCGCGCGAAGCGCTTGCGGCGAGATTTCCGAACAGCCGGGCCGGCATCATCGATCTGCTTCGCGCCATCGAGGCCACGCACGCAGGCGTGGCGCATCTGATGGAAGCACGATCCGAGCGATCCCTGCGCAAGCTTGCGCGCGCCGGAATGGAATTGCGGGGCCTCATTCGCGATTGGCGACTTTCGGTCGATGAGGTCCTGCAGCGCCATCTCGGTGACGACGAGGGCGCCAAATTCGCCGTGGCGGGAAATATCGCCTATTACGCCGACGATCCACGCAATCTGGCATGGCCGTTCTTTGCCATGGCGCAAGGCGGTTATCTGAAATCCGGCGGCGTCTACGTCAAGGGCGGCTCGCACGTTCTCAGCATGAAGCTTGCTAAGCTGGTGCGAACCGCCGGAGGCAGCGTGATGACCGGACGCGAGGCGGTCGCCATCGAGTTGAACGGCGATGGCGCGCCCTGTGCCGTGCGGCACGTCGAGGCGCGAGACCGGAACGCCGAAGATCGGGTCGAAACCCGAAAAGTGTTTGCCAATTGCGCACCAACCACGCTCGCCGGCATGCTTCCCGAGCCGGCGCGCGGGGCCTGTGAGCGCGCCTATGCCGGAATACCGCTGTCGACGTCGCTGTTTACCGCACATTTCGGCATGAACCGTGCACCGAAGGAACTCGGCCTTGATCGCTATGGCATCGTCCGCGTGCCAGACTGGGCGCGATCGCTGCGTGATATCGGCGCCGGCGCCCGCATGTTCACGGACAACCCGGGTGACCGCCTGCCCGTCTACGGCATCGCCAATTACGGGGCGATTGACAGCGGACTATCGAACAACGGCTCGACACTCGTGACGGTGGTCGGCCTCGACCGCTTCGACAACTGGAGCGGGCTAACTCACGAGGAGGAAAAAGACCGGCGGCTTCGCTGGCTCGATGCCTTCCAGTCGGCGCTTGATAAGGATTATCCGGGATTCGGTTCTGCCGTAAGCGAGCGCATGTTCCTCAATGCCCGCTCCATGCAGAATTTTCTCAATACTCCGGACGGCTGCGTCTACGGCTTCGCGCCGCTGCCGCCCAAGCGCGGAATCTGGGCCGGCATTCCACGCTCGCCGCGGACACCGGTAAGCGGCATCTATCTCGCCTCCTCATTCGCTGGCTCGGGTGGATTTACTGGGGCCATGAGTTCGGGCGCCGAGGCGGCGTGGATGGCTTTGAGGACCTGACCAAACCGGACTACTGGCGGGCTGAAAAGAAAAACGCCCCTGGTCGGCTAAAGCCCCGTGAGGAGCCGAAGTCTGGGGTCGCTTGTTCCATGTTGATGCTAGGCTGTCGCCTGAATGATGGGGATCGCATGTCAGATACCGTCGACCTCTTTGAAATGCGCCGGCTTGAGGCTTTGAGCAACACGATTTTTGGCGTCGCCATGACGTTGCTCGCCTATAATTTTCCCAAGGGGCAAATTCTGAACGGCTCGCCCGTTTGGTCGACGCTCTGGGCCGCGTACCACTGGCAAATCTTCGCGCTTCTGATCAGCTTTGTTGTTGCAGGAATGTTCTGGATTTCGCACCAGCGCAGGCTGGCCTTCCAGCCACACGCAACCCGCCCCGTGCTGTATCTCAACCTGCTCTTTCTGCTTTTGATTATCCTGCTGCCTGTAACCACCGGCCTCTACGGCACCTATGGCAACGCCCGCGATATTGTTGTGCTGTATAGTTGCCATCTGACTGCGCTAGCCGGAGTGAACGGCATGCTCTGGCTTCTTGCGGGACTGCCGCGAGGCCAACCGGGTAAGGCCGCCGGGATGACGTTCACGACCACCGTGTTCGTTCTGGCGACCCTATTCGCGTTGATCGCCCCACAAACATACATCGCTCAGTGGTTGTGGAGCTGCGCCTTTGCTACACCAATTATCGAGGGATTTTTCGAAAGGCGTAGAAAGAAGCCAGACAATATGACTTTGCTCGATGCGGGCCAATAAGTCCGCGCCTTAGTTCTAGAACAGCCGAAAATTGATCGTGGCGAGGCTGTCGATCGGGGCCTCGACCGGGCGCGGCTGAAAGCGCAACCGCTCGGTGCGCATGTTCAGGACCCCCCGCAAATCGACCTCGCTTTGCCGGATCCGGTTGCGGATCTCGCGGCGGTCAAACTGGGTGAGCTCGGGACTTGCGAGCTCGCGCCAGGCCTGCCGTTGAAGTGCCATCAAGACACCGATTTCGCTACTCAAAACGTCGGGCCCAGTCATGTCATCCGACCTTCTATTTGAGAAGAATCCACCGCTGCCAATCTCGCCCGCCAATTGCTTAAAAATGGTTAACGAAAGCCTTACGCGCGGCCAGACGCCGTCAACGCCGCCCAACGGGCGTTGCGTGGAGGCACCGTCGGTGACCTGCCGGCTTCCTGAAGCTTGTGTGATCCGCCGCCTATTGTGCAGCGCATCGCAAACCGTTCAGTCGACCGACGACGACGCAACGCTGATCTGTCGCGCGTGATTTTGATCGCGCCGATTTCCGCCGTTTGCTATGGGCCATCCCATAACAATAATTCGTGGGAGGGTTTCTATGGTCGATCGCCGGACGTTCACCGCGCTTGTTGCAGGCGCCATCGCCGCTCCCACCCTCGCTTTCGGTAAAACCATGACATCCAAGAACGTGTTCTATTCGGCGGTCGGGCCGGAACTGACGCCTTACAGCGTCGATGTCGACAAGGCTGAACTCTCCAGGCAAAGCTCGGTATCGACGGCGGCCAACATTCAATATGCCTGGCCGCATCCCTCCAAACGATATCTCTATGTCGTATCGTCCAGCGGCGGACCCGCGGCGGGCGATGCAACCGGCAGCACGCATGTCGCCAATGCGTTTATGATCGATCCGAAGACCGGCGCGCTCAAGCCGCATGGCGAAACGGTGAAGCTTGCCACCCGGCCGATCCATACCAGCGTCGATCATTCAGGCCACTTTCTCCTGATCGCCTACAACAATCCCTCCAGCCTGACGGTGCACCGCATCAACGCCGACGGCACCATCGGCGACAAAGTCGAACAGCCGAACAAGCTCGACACCGGAATCTTCGCGCACCAAATCCGCGTCACGCCGGACAACAAGCACGTCATCCTGATCACGCGCGGCAACAACGCACCGTCGGACAATCCTGTCGATCCCGGCTCGATCAAGATCTTCGCCTTCAAGGACGGCGTGCTGACGAACCTTGCGGCGATCGCGCCCGGCGACGGCATGCATTTCGGGCCGCGGCACCTCGACTTCCATCCGAAGAAGCCCTGGGTTTTCGTCTCGATCGAAAGCCAGAACCAGCTTGCCGTCTACAAGCTCGACGATGCGACCGGGCTTTCGCGTGATCCGTTGTTCGTCAAGAACACGCTCGCCGACGCCAATTCGAAACTGCGGCAGGCGGCAGGAGCCATCCATGTTAGTCCCGACGGGCGCTTTGTCTATCTCGCCAACCGCGCCTGGTGGACGACGGACTTCGAAGGCAAGAAAGTCTTCACCGGTGGCGAGAATTCGGTCGCGGTGTTTTCCATCAATCAGACCACCGGCGAGCCGACGCTGATGCAGAACGCCGACGGTCACGGCAATTATTTGCGGACTTTCAATCTCGATCCGAGCGGCAAGCTTCTGATCGCCGCCCCGCTCTGGGCGATCGCCGTGCGCGAGGGCAACACCGTCAAGACGTTGCCGGCGGGCCTGGTGCTTTACCGCGTCGGCAGCGACGGCAAGCTCACTTTCGCCCGCAAATACGACATCGAGGCTTCGGAGCAAAAGCAGCAGTTCTGGGCCGGCATGGTGACGCTAGCGTCCTGATTCTGACATTCGCGTTATGCCGCGAGTTATGGCCTGAGCTTTGCTTGGCGTTCGGCGTGATTGCCACTTACCGGTTCCTTGAGGAAATCATGTCCGAACGCTCGATCCCTGCCAGCCTGATCTCGCGCCGCTCCCTGCTCGGCACGGCGGCCGCGATGGCCGCCACGCCTGCACTGGCGGAAGAGTGCCGGGTCGGGCCGCCGCCGCATGAGAAAGGGCCCAAGGTCTGGATGGATCTCGATCAGGTCGAACTCGACGCGGCCTACGACCAGACCGTCTATGCGCCGATGATCGGCCAGTTCAACAAGCGCTTTGCCTCCAGCAGCGAGACCACGCGTAAACGGCTCGGCGCACCAAAGCGATTTGCCTATGGACCGACGCCGATCGAAGGGCTCGACGTCTTTCCGGCGCGCAACGCAAACGCGCCGATCTTCGTGTACGTCCATGGCGGCCGATGGGTCTTCGGCAGCGCCAGGGATTATGCCTATCCCGCCGACCTCTTCGTCAATGCCGGCGTCAACTATGTCGTGCTCGATTTCATTGCGGTCAACGCGGCGGGGGGCGACCTGCGGCCGATGGCCGATCAGGTCCGCCGCGGCATCGCCTGGGTCTACAGGAATGCCGCGAGCTTTAACGGCGATACCAAGCGCTTCTATATCGGCGGTCACTCTTCCGGCGGCCACCTCGCCGGCGTCGCCATGGTCACCGACTGGCAGAAGGATTTTGCGCTGCCGCCCGACATGGTCACCGGCGGCCTTCTGATGAGCGGCATGTATGATCTCAAACCCGCGCGGCTCTCAGCCCGCAGCAACTACGTCAAGTTCGATGACGACATGGAGCAATCGTTGAGCTCGATCCGGCACATCGAGATGTTGCGCGCGCCGATCACCGTCACTTACGGCACCTTCGAGACGCCGGAGTTCCAGCGCCAGTCGCGCGACTTCGCCGCCGCGGTGAAGGCTGCCGGAAAACCGGTCGAGTTGTTGGAAGCGCCCGACTACAATCATTTCGAGATGTGCGAGAGTATCGGCAATCCCTACGGTCCGAACGGTCTCGCGGCACTCAAGCTGATGAAGCTTGCCTGAGCGCTCCATCGGGCGCGCGGCGAAAGGCGCCGCGAATAAGCCGCTGCGCCGGCGCCTCGAAAAAACGGAAAGTCAAGTAAGACAACAACAACGTCGTCAGCAGATAGACGGCGAACAGCGCGCCGCTATAGACGGGAACGGGACGCTTCGCGAGCGCAAAGCAAAGCACGATCACAAGCTGGATCGGAAAGTGCAAGAGATAGCTTGAATAAGTCATGTTGCCGGCCGCGACGATCATCGCCTGCATCCCGCCCGGCACGGCGATTTTGCGCGACAGGCAAAACAGCAGAAGCGGCGTGGTGCCCAGGAACAGCGGAAAACTGATGCGATCGAGTTGGTCACCCGCCGCATGGACGACAGCCGGTGGGATCGCCGCTGCGGCAATCCAGGCGCCGGCTTCGATCATCGTTCGGTAGCGCGATTCCGCGATGGCACGCCGCGCCATCGCCGCGAGCCCGCCGATGTAGAAGAACGCCAGGCAATAGACGGCCTGCCAGCTCGCGCCCCGGAACGCCGCATCGAGACACGCCGCGACGACCACGACATTCAACCACGGCGATCGCGTCGCGCGGAGCATCAGGAAGAACACTAGATAGACAAGCACCTCGACCGAGACCGACCAGATCGGGCCGTTGAAACTCGAGCTCCGCGCGGCGCCCCAATCGCTCGCCATCAGGAGCTGGGTGAGAAAATGCCAGATGTCGTTGTTCTGATAGACGAAGAAACATCCGTACAGATTGAAATAGACCGACTGCAACAACGCGACGAAAAGCAGCGTCACCAGATGCAGCGGATAAAGCCGCGAGAAGCGCAGCGTGAAGAATTGCCAGCCACCGACGGCGCGCGTCGCGACCGGATCGCGGTATTTCCAGAAGAAAATAAATCCGCTGATGCACCAGAACACCCAGACGCCGAACGCGCCCGAATCGTGAAACGGGCGCAACAGGCCGTAGAGCGGCAGACGCTCCACCACGAACCCGATCGGCTTGTCGGCCACGTAGAAGAAGTGGCGATAATGGAACACGAGAATGGCAAAGGCCGTGAGAAAACGCAGGACTTCCAACCCGAGGAGCTTGTTGGTTTCCTCGACGACCAGCGGTTTCGAAACCGGCGGCGTTAGCGGGTGCTGCATGTGCTCGACACCCACTTCAGCACCGCGGCGTCCCACACCGCGTAACCAGCGGTATCGAGATGGACGCCGTCGATCGTATGCGGCGTCGCCATCGGCGGCAATGTGACGAAGGCCGCGCCGGCTTTCTCGGCCAAGGCAGGCAGAACAGCGTTATAGGCGTCGATGCGGCCCATCGTCTCGTTGCGCAGTTCCGCCGTCACGCGCCCGCGCATCTCGATGGCGGGAATACCGAGCACGGCAAGATGGTCAGTCACGGTTTTCAGCTGTGCGAGCAGCGACGTGGTACTCGCCTCGAATGCCTGCGCGTGACGCGCCATCAATGCGTCGTTGGTGCCGAGCGCAACCAGGATGGCGGCGGCGCGGCGGCCGTCGAGCGCCTCGATCAGCCACGTGCCGAGATCGCTTGTCGTCGCGGCACCGTTCAACCCGGCATTGACGATTCCACGATCGCAAAGCGATCGCGGCAACGTCGAGGCTTCCGTGATGCTGTCACCAAGAATGATGATCGGCTGGTCAAGGCGGCTCAACGTGTAGTGAAGAACGGCCTGGCGGGCATGTCGGTGGGACTCGGCGGCATTTTTGCGAAAATATGAAATGGCCACAGCCAGCGCGGCGACCGCTAGGACCGCCAGCAGGGCGTATTTGACATTCGCTTTGGTGGTTCCGCGAGTTCTCATAGCGCTTCGCCCAGGGAACTGGCGCAAAGCGCTAAAATAGCCGGCGGAGTCTTAAAATATCATTCGCCGGAACGGCCCAGTTGGGCCCAATCAGGTCCCGACCTGTAAAGCTTGACAGGTGCGGCCCTGTCGTCCTCACAATGCGCAAAACCTGGAAAAACACGAGGGAAACGCCATGGCGCGAAAACTGATCGATATCTCGGTGCCGCTGCAGAACGACGTGCCGGCCGATCCGCCCGGCATCAATCCGCGCATCGAGTATCACGATCACCAGCAGAGCCTGCCGCGCATGCTCGGCTTCTTTCCGGGGCTTGAGGCGCGCGATCTGCCCGATGGTCAGGGCTGGGCGATGGAGACGGTGCAGCTCTCGACCCATAACGGCACCCATCTCGACGCGCCCTATCACTACCATCCGACCATGAACCGCGGCGAACGCGCATGGACCATCGAGGAGGTTCCGCTCGAATGGTGCTTTCAGCCCGGCGTCAAACTCGACTTTCGGCATTTTCCCGACGGCTATGTCGTGACCGCGAAAGACGTCGAGGCTGAACTCAAGCGTATCGGACATACGCTGTCGCCGCTCGAAATCGTCGTGGTCAATACCTCTGCCGGCGTCAAATACGGCCAACAAGACTTCGTCAATTCCGGCTGCGGCATGGGGTACGAGGCGACGATGTATCTGCTCGAGCGCGGCGTGCGGCTGACCGGCATCGACGGCTGGAGTTGGGACGCGCCGTTTGTCTTCACCGCGAAAAGATATGCCGAGACGAAAGATGCGAGCCTGATCTGGGAGGGCCACAAGGCAGGACGCCACATCGGCTATTGCCACATCGAGAAGCTGCACAATCTGGAGCGTTTGCCCTCGACGGGCTTCACGGTCTCCTGCTTTCCGGTAAAAATCGAACGCGCTTCGGCGGGGTGGACGCGCGCGGTCGCGATCATCGACGACTGAAAACCCTGGAAGCGGGTTAGCCTTTCGTCTCATCACACGCAGGCTTGCGCTCTCGGGTTGCGCGAATGTTTGGAAACCTGCGCCCACCGAAAGGGGCGCGCGTTTTCCAGCCTTTGAAATTCGGCTCCGGAGGTTGCCACGGTAATCCGTTGAATTCAGGTAAGAAAATGCCGTTGCGGGAGCTGTTCCGAAAGCCCCGGCGCGCCCCCGTTAACGCTGCTCCGAAAGCGAACGGGGTGCGACCATTTTGGACTTCCCAAGGAGATATCGAGGTCGTACCACCAAAACAGGTTGTTGCCGTTTCGCTTGCTGGGGACGCAAGCGCAGCTACAATAACCTCAAGGCCAACAAGGTCAGAAATAACAGCCCGGCGACGTCAAAGGCCGCCCGGACCTTAAAAGACATGGAGAGGAACGTCATGACATCAACATATCGAACGCCGTTTTTCCGTTCGCTGCTCGGCGCGACGGCTCTCGGCCTTTCCCTTGGCCTTGTGCTGGCTGCCTCCGGTCCGGCGCTCGCCGCCGACCCGATCAAGATCGGCGTCATCGCGGAAGCGCAGGCGATCGCCGGCGCCTCGATCCCGCAGGCCGCCCAACTCGCCGCCGACGAGATCAACGCCAAGGGCGGCGTCGACGGACGCAAGATCGAAATCATCACCTATGACAATCACTCCTCGTCGGCCGATTCCGTTCGCGCGTTCCAGCGCGCGGTGAACGAGGACAAGGTCAACATCGTCATCGCGAGCTATATCAGCGAAGTGGTGCTGGCGCTGGAGCCGTGGGCCGCGCGCCTGAAGACGCCCTTCATCACGCCGGGCGCCGCCTCCAACGAGATCAGCAAGGCCGTTCACGCCGACTACGAGAAGAACAAGTACACCTTCCACGGTTATCTGACCTCAGCGGCGCTGGCGCTGTCGGTCTGCGACGCCGCCAAGGAACTCCTGGTCGACCAGAAGCACATGAAGACCGCTGTGATCATGAGCGAGGACGCGGCCTGGACCAAGCCGCTCGACATCGGTTACGAGGAATGCCTGCCCAAGATCGGGCTGAAGGTGCTCGACCACATCCGCTTCTCGCCTGATACCACCGACTTCACGCCGATCTTCAACAAGATCGAAGGTGCCAAGCCCGACGTGATCATCACCGGCATCTCGCATGTCGGCGTGCAACCGACCGTGCAGTGGAAGAACCAGCAGGTTCCGATCGCGATGTTCGGCATCTCCTCGCAGGCCACCAACTCAACCTTCGGCAAGGACACCAATGATGCCTCCGAGGGCGTGCTCTATCAGGGCGTGTCGGGCCCGAACGTTCCGGTAACCGACAAGAGCGTCCCGTTCACCCAGGCATTCAAGGCGAAGTTCGGCAACTATCCCTCCTATGCCGGCTACACCTCCTATGACGAGGTCTACTACATTGCCGACGCCGTGAAGCGCGCTGGTTCGACCGACGCCGACAAGCTCGTCGATGCGCTGGAAAAGACCGACTGGGTCGGCACCATCGGCCGCGTCCAGTTCTACGGCAAGGACGATCCGTTCACCCACTCGATCAAATACGGCAAGGGCCTGATCACCGGACTGATGCTGCAATGGCAGGATGGCGCACAGGTGGCCGTCTGGCCGGCCGAAGTCGCCAAGGCCAAGTTGAAGTTCCCAAGCTTCATCAAGGTCACGTCGAACTAAACTCTACGTAATGCTCCCGGGGGGATCCCTCCCGGGAGCATTTTCGTGGGGGTTACGGTTTTTCAAAGCGGGAGGCAGCGGGAGCTGCCGCGGGCAGTGCCGTCCATTTGAAGTTCCTGCATCACTCGCCGCGGGTCCAACCAGGAACTTCAAATGGAACACGGCACTAAAATCATCATATTTGCGAGTGCCCTTTTGCTTTCCGAAGTTCGTGCAAGAGGGTACCGCGGCGCAACACGAACTTCGGAAAATGGGCACTCGTAATCAATGCTCGCGTTCCAGATTCTGATCGACGGTTTTGCCATCAGCGCGCTGTACGCGCTAGGCGCCACCGGATTTACCCTCATCTTCGGCGTCTCCGGCGTGCTCAACCTGTCCCATGGCGCCATCATGGTGCTGGCGGCGGTGGCCGCATGGGCGGCGGCGAGCGTGCTGCATCTCGATACTTATTCGGGCGCGCTGGTCGGCGTGGCGGTGGCGCTGGTTTCCGCGCTGATCACCTATTTCGCGGTGGTGCAGCCGATCCAGAAATCGCGGCGCATCCCCAATGAGGAGAAGGAAATCTTCGTCCTCACCGGCACGCTGCTCTGGGGCATCATGATCCAGGAACTGATCGCGTATTTCTTCACCAACAATGCCAAGACCGTGCTGCCGATCGTCGAAGGCGTCGTCGACATCCTCGGCGTGCGCACGCCACGAAATGAAATCTTTACAGCCTTTGTCTGCTGCCTCGTGATCGCGCTGCTCTGGCTGCTGGTGAACCGCACCCGCACCGGCAAGGCGGTGCTCGCGGCCTCGATGAATCCGCGCGGCGTGACGCTGCTCGGCCTCGAACTCGGCAACATCTATGTCGTGGTCTGGGCAATCTACGGCATCCTCGCCGGCATTGCCGGCGTGCTGCTTGGTATGTTCCTGGGGGTCAGCTCCTATAGCGTCGGACCGTTGACGGCGAGCGCGTTCTCGATCGTGGTGCTCGGCGGTCTCGGCAGCGTATCGGGTTCGCTGATTGCGGCCTTTGTCGTCGGCTATCTCGAAACCCTCACCGCTTATCTGGTCTCGCCGGCCTACCGCACCATCCCTGCCCTGCTGCTGCTGGTCGCCGTGATGTATGTGCGGCCGCAAGGCCTGCTCGGGAGGCGCTAGTACCGTCGATCTGAAGTCCCCGCACCACGAGCCGCGGGTTCTTTCGGGGACTTCAGATCGATAAAGCGGTACTAGCTTTAATAAGTTTGCTAGTGCCCATGACCTTCCAAAGTTCGTGAAGGTGGGCGCTGAGATGGAGTACGAACTTTGGAAGGTGGGCACTAGAGCATGGGCGGGTTCTTCAAGTCACGGCTGTTCTTCATCTCGCTCGCCGTCGTGGTGATCGCTTCCACGCTGCCGCTTTATGTATCCGGCTATATCCTGGGGCTGCTGACGGTCGCCTATTACTTCGGCGTATTCGCGATGTCCTGGGACCTGCTGTTCGGCTTTGCCGGTGAGGTCAATTTCGGGCCGACATTTCTGATCGGCGTCGGCGCCTATACTGCCGGCATTCTCAACAACCAGTACGGCTGGTCGGTGTATCTGTGCATCGTGCTCGGCGCGCTTGCCTCCGTCGTCGCGGGCGTGGTGCTGGCGCTTCCCGCGCTGCGCGTGCGCGGCCCTTATTTCGGCCTGACCACGCTGGTCGCGGTTCTGATGCTGCAAAATTTCATCGTCGTGTTCGCCGATCTCACCGGCGGCGAAATCGGCCTGACCATTCCCGACGTCATCACCATCAATGCCAGCGCAAATTACTGGATCGCGCTCGGCTTCATGACAACAAGTGCGCTCATTCTCTATGGCTTGTCGCAGTCGCCGGTCGGCCTTGTGTTGCAGGCGAGCGGCCAGGACCCGGTGCAGGCCGGCGCGCTCGGCTTCAACATCGTCAAGCACAAGCTCGCCGCATTCATCGTCAGCGCGTTCTTCTCCGGCCTTTCGGGCGCGCTACTGGTGTTCTACTTCGGCACCGCCTCGGTCGGCACCGTGGTCGACGTCGCGGTCGGGGTGAACGTGATCGTCGCCGCCGTTTTGGGTGGACGCCGCACCGTGCTGGGCGCGGCGCTCGGCGCCATCTTCCTGATCGTCGCCGGCGAATTCCTGCGCCCCACCGGCGAGCTCGCGACCTTCATCGTCTCGGCGGTAGCACTTCTCGTGGTGCTGTTCTTCCCCGGCGGCTTCCTGGGCGCGGCCCTTTCACATGAGAGCCGCTGACATGGATGCGACCAACAACCCGCCGGTTCTTGAAGTGCGCGGCCTCACCAAGCGCTTCGGCGGCCTCACCGCCGTAAAGAACCTCGATCTCGAGGTACACGCCGGCGAGATTTTTGGCCTGATTGGCCCGAACGGCTCCGGCAAATCGACCGCGATGAAGTCGATCATGGGCATCGAGCGCCCGACCGCGGGCGAAGTCATCTTCCAGGGCGAGAATGTCGCTGGCCTTCCCGCGCACAAGATCGCGCGCAAGGGCTTTGGCATGGTGTTCCAGCACTCGCGGCCGCTCAACCGGCAGACCGTGCTGGAGAACATCATGGTGGCGTTGCTGCCGGACAGCCTGTTCATGCTGTTTCCGGACAAGGCGCTGACCGAGCGTGCCAAGTGGATCGCCAACCGCGTCGGTTTGGGTTCGGTGATGGATCGCCGCCCGCCGACGCTGCCGTTTGCCGATTTGCGGCGGCTGGAACTTGCAAAAGCCATCGCACGAGATCCCAAGGTGGTGCTGGTCGATGAACCCTTTGCAGGGCTCACGCTTGCCGAAGTCGGCACCTTCTCCGAGCTGATCAAGAGCTTCCGCGACGAAGGCCGCGCGGTGCTGCTGGTCGACCACAACGTCAAGAGCGTCGCGGCATTGGTCGATCGCGTGCTCGCGATGTATCTCGGCGAAGAGATCGTCACCGGCCGCGCCGACGAGGTGATGCGCAACGAAACCGTGCGGCGCGTCTATCTCGGCGGCGCGATCGAAACCTCGGCGCGGCCCGAGACCAGTTTCAAGGACAAGGTGCCGCTGCTCCAGGTCGAAAATGTCAGCGTGTTCTACGGCAAGGCGCAGGCGCTGGAGAACGTATCGATCCACGTGCATCAGGGCGAATTCGTCTCGGTGGTCGGATTGAACGGCGCCGGCAAGACCACGCTGTTCAACACCATCTCGGGCTTTCTGCCCTATAGCGGTGACATCATCCGCGACGGCGAAAAGCTGCGTGGCACCAGCCCTGCAAAAATCGCGCGCAGCGGCGTCGTGCAATGCCCGGAATCGCGCGAATTGTTCGGTGAGATGAGTGTGCGGGAAAATCTCGACCTCGGCGGCCAGCATCTGACCGAAGAAGATCGTGCCAAGCAGCTCGCATGGCTGTTCGAGCTGTTTCCGATCCTCAAAGAGCGTCAGGGCCAGATGGCGCAAACGCTCTCCGGCGGGGAACAGCAAATGCTCGCGATCGGCCGGGCGCTGATGATGCAGCCCAAGATCCTGATCCTCGACGAACCGACGCTCGGCCTCGCCCCGGTCATTCTCGAGCAATTATCCAAGGCCTTGGAGCGGCTGCGCCAGACCACGCCGATCACGGTGCTGCTCGGCGAGCAGAACGTGACGTTTGCGCTTCCGCATGCCGACCGCGTCTATGTGCTCGAACATGCGCGGATCGTCTGGGAAGGCGATCCGGGCCGTTTCGCCGCTGAAGCGGGCGAAGGTTATCTCTGAAAATGCGGACTACCGCATCTCAGTGGGCGTTGACGGTCCGCATCGGAATGGTCATGCCCGGCTGTTGAACCGTTTCCACGGGCATGTCGTCGGCGATGCCGCCGCCGCCAAATTCCGCCTGCACGGCCTGCGATATCCAGATCGATGCCTTTGGATGGACGATGGCCAGAGTGATCAGCACAATCGCCATCAGCACCGGCAGGATGAGAAATCCAGCGCCGCTTCTCGGTTTGGCGTCGTGGTCGCTCTTGCGTGATCGGTCGAACGGAGCATGCATGGACGCCTCCACTTTCAGGATGGTCCCTCAAGCTCACTTCTAACCTAACCGTCATCATACACGTGTGAACTGCTTCACACCGTGCATGAGCTCTTCGCTCATTAGCTTTCTTGAACTTCCGAACCCGCGATTTCCTGCAGCAGTTCGAGGTTGAGCACGACGATGGCGCCGTGTTCGAGGCGAACCCAGTTGCGAGCAGCCCAGGCGCGCAACTGCTTGTTGATGCTCTCGCGGGACATGCCGACCATCTCGCTGATTTCCTGCTGGGTGACCGCGATGGTGCGGCCGCCCTGCGCCGCCTTGTGCCGCTCGGTGAGACGGATCAGGGCGCTGGCAAGCCGGCCCGGCAGATCCTGCAAGATGACCTCTTCGACCTGGTCAGAGGTCCAGCGCAGCCGCGCACATAACAATTCGATGAATTTCATCGCCAGCGCTGGCTGGCTCCGCACGAATGGCAGGAACTCGCGGCGGTCGATGACGAAAATCTCGCAATTGCTGTTGGCGGTGGCATCTGCCGTTCGGGCCTGGCCATCGAGCACGGCGACCTCGCCGACAATCTCGCCGGGGCCGATCAGGTTGAGAATCGCGCTGCGGCCGTCGGGCGACGAAATGCTGATCTTCACGGTGCCCGATATCACCGCAATCAGGCTGTTTCCGGGGTCGCCTTTGGAGAAGATCGCCGCCCCTCGTTTGAGAGTGGCATGTTTGGCGTAGCGGCAAAGCTGCTCGAAGGCGACGGAATCAAGGTCGCGAAAAATCGGGTGCCCGCGCAGCACCGCCAGTTTGCTGCTCGTTACCTGTCGGGGCTCGATGGTCCTGTCCTGAGGCACGGCCTGCCAGTCTCCGGAATGCGAAAGCCCGGCGCGCCAACCCTGCCAAATGGCCGTCCGATCGTCCGGCCGGGGCAAGAGTGTGACAGCCGGGTGCAGCTTTAAAAAATCTGTCCCGAGTGCGAGGATTCCGAGAATTTTCTCAGTAGTGCCGCAAAGATCGTCTGGGAACAAGCCCTGTTGTCAACGAAGCGCCCGCGGGGCACCTTGTTCCGATGGACGCAACCGTGACAATTAAAGTCAAAACTTCAATAAAACAGGCTCCCCCGCTCCGGGCTTCGATGAGCTGCGAGACGGCGTTTCGGACGGCCGCAACTCATTACCTCCAGCAGTTGGCGGCCGAACTGCCGGGCACCTGCGCGGGCGAAGCCAATGCCCTGCACGCCATGCGTGTCGCGATGACGCGGCTCAAGACCACGATTGCCTTGTTCTCGCCAATGGTGGATGGCGACGAACAATTGCGGCTCGGCGCAGAATTAAAGTGGTTGAACGCCCATCTCGGCATCGTCCGCGATCTCGATGTCGCGCTCGAGCGGCTGGCGAAAATCAAGGATGAAACGAGGCCGAGCGATCGGCCCTGGAAACAGGAGCGGGCCGCCTGCCAGCGTCATTTGACCCGCGCGCTTCGCTCGCCGCGATACCGGCGGCTGATTGCGGATCTCACCGCCTGGATCGAGAACGGCGACTGGTCGCGGAAGCGGGCAAAAAAGGCCGCTGAGCTGCGTTCGCAGCCGGCGGACCAATACTGCTCGGACACATTGAAGGCGTGGCGAGCAAAACTCTTGAAGAAAAGCCGCAAGCTGAAGGAATTCGGCGCGCGCAAGCGCCACCGGGTGCGTCTTGCCAACAAGCGGCTGAGTTACGCGATCGAGTTGGCGGCGGAACTGACCCCGTCCGGCGAAACACCGGCGATGCTGAAGCTTTTACGCAAAGCCCAGAAGTCGCTCGGACAGTTGAACGACGACGCGCGTTTCCGCGCGCTCGCCGCAGCGCTCGGCGAAGACAAGATGGACGGAAGCGAGTTCGCGCTCGATGCCAAACAAAAAAAGCGCCTGCTGCGAAAGGCGACCAGCGCCTATGAAGAGCTTGCGGAGCTTGGACCGCTGAAGATTTCGGACAGCTAGTGCATTGGTCTTGCTGTCGATCGCTTTTCCATCCCTCGAGACGGCGCTTCGCGCCTCCTCGGGATGAGGTCGCGATTCTTGGCTCGAATTAGACCCTCATGGTGAGGAGCCGCGTGAAGCGGCGTCTCGAACCATGAGGCCGCCTACTCGGGGCCCATATCTGATACCGGCAATCGCAAAGAAAATCCGCGATCAGCGCGGCACGACCGCCGTGGCCTCGATTTCGACCTTGGCGGCTTTTTCGACCAGGCGCACGACCTGCACCAGCGCCATTGCGGGATAATGCGCGCCGAACACCTCACGATAGATCTGCCCGAGCGCTTTCAGGCTTGCAAGATACTCGTCCATATCCACCACGTACCAGGTCAGGCGCACCAGATGCTCCGGCCGCGCGTCGCCCGCCTCCAGAATGGCCGCGATGTTGCGCAAGGTTTGCCGCACTTGCGCGATGAAATCCGGCGGCAAATGGCCATGGACGTCCCAGCCGATCACGCCGCCGGTCACCACCAGCCGGCCCTCGGCGCTCATGCCATTGGCGTAACCTTTCGGCATCGGCCAGCCGCTCGGTTGCAGAACTCGCACGCCCGTCTCGGTTTCGGAACGGACGGCGGAAGCCGGGCCTTTCGAAGGGTTCACTCACAATCCTCCCTGTTCACTCCGCAGCTACGCCAGTTGCGCCTTGCGCAATCTGCCGCAAGGCAAAGCGCTTGAGCTTGCCGGTTTCGGTCTTCGGCAACTGGACGACATATTCGATCGCACGCGGATACTTATATGGCGCGATCGCCTGCTTGACGTGATCCTGCAATTCGGACGTCAGCGCTTCGTTCGCCGCCGCATTGGACGTCAGCACCACATAGGCCTTGACGATCATGCCGCGCGCTTCGTCGGGCGCGCCGACCACGCCGCATTCGGCGACCAGTGGATGACTTAGCAGCGCAGCCTCGACCTCGGGACCGGCGATGTTATAGCCGGAGGAAATGATCATGTCGTCCGAGCGCGCCACGAAGGAGAACCGGCCTTCGTCATCGCGGGTGAAGGAGTCGCCGGTCAGGTTCCAGCCGTCGCGCACATAATTCGTTTGTCTCACGTCTGCCAGATAACGGCAGCCGGTCGGTCCGCGCACCGCGAGCTTGCCGATCGCGCCCGCCGGCAGCTCATTCATGTTCTCATCGACAATCTTGGCCTCATAACCAGTAACCGGCGTTCCGGTCGAACCGGCAGCAGCGGCGCCCACGTGATTGCTGATGAAGATATGCAGCATCTCGGTAGAGCCGATGCCGTCCAGAATGGTCTTGCCGGTTTTTTTGGTCCAGCTCTCGAACACCGGCGCCGGCAAGGTTTCGCCGGCCGAGACTGCAAGCCGCAGCGACGACAAGTCCGCGCCCTGGTCCATCGCGGTCATCATCGCGCGATAAGCCGTCGGCGAGGTGAAGCAGATCGTGGCTTTATAGGTCTCGATGATCCTGATCATCTCGGGAGGCGCGGCGTTTTCAAGCAGCGTCGCGGTGGCGCCGAAACGCAGCGGAAAGATCGCCAGGCCCCCAAGCCCGAAGGTGAAAGCGAGCGGCGGCGAGCCGACGAACACATCGTCCGGCGTGACCTTGAGAATCTCCTTCGCATAGCCATCGGCGATCATCAGGAGATCGCGATGGAAGTGCATCGTCGCCTTCGGCTCGCCTGTAGTCCCTGAGGTGAATCCCAGCAGCGCCACGTCGTCACGGCCGGTCTTGACGGCCTCGAAACGAACCGGCTTGCTCAACGCGACGCGATCGAGCTCGGCGTCGTGGTTGGACGTGCCGTCGAAATTGACGACCTGCTTGAGGAAGCGGCTGGTCTTGGCGCAGGCGACGAGTTCGTCGGCGATGCGGCTGTCGGTCAGCGCCAGCGCGATCTCGGCCTTGTCGATGATCTTGCTCAATTCGCCGGCGCGCAACAACGGCATGGTGTTGACGACCACCGCGCCGGCTTTGGTCGCAGCGAGCCAGGCTGCGACCAGCGCCGGATTATTGCCGGAGCGGATCAGCACGCGATGGCCGGGCTTGACGCCGTAATTTTCCACCAGCGCATGCGCCAGGCGGTTCGACCAGTCGGCGAGTTCCTTGTAGGTACGCTGGCGGCCGTTGCCGATCAGCGCGATGTTATCGCCAAAGCCTTTCTCGACATTGCGGTCGGTCAGTTCGACCGCGGCATTGAGATAGTCCGGATATTGAAACTCCGCGCGGTCGAGCAGCAGTTCCGGCCACAGCTCGAATGGCGGCAGGTTTCGCCGGGTAAAATCATCGACGTGACCGGATGGGCCAAGCGATGGGACGGTTCCAACTGGCATGTCCATCGTCTCCCGATTTCGGGATAGCGGGGCTACCGTCATTCCGGGATGGTGCGAAGCGACAAAATTGAGTTTCAATTTTGCGCTGAGCACCAGACCCGGAATCTCGAGATTCCGAGTTCATGCTTCGCATGCCCCGGAATGACGGCTGCAAATCATTTTATACTTAAAGTAATTCGGCGCAAGTGGGCCGCGTGGAGCTTTTGTGGGCTGCCGCGCCAGTGTCCCAACTCCGAAGTTCGTCGCCTTTTGCGGAGCCACGTTTCGAACTTCGGAATCGAAAGGACACTAGCTAATTTATTGATCTAGTGTGGCTTTGGTTCAGAAGTCCGCATGACGAACCCGCGGCAACAATGATGCGGACTTCTGATCCGCCACACTAGCGTCCTGCCAATTCCTTGAGCCGCAAGGTCATGGGGGAAGCAGGGTCCGCCAGCGGCGCAATCGCGGTGAAGTGATTGGCGGCGGGAACCGCGCCGTATTGGGTGGCAAGGCCGGCCTCGCCCCACACCTCGACGATGCTTCGGCTTTGCCGGTGATATTCCGCGCTTTCCGCCTCGCCCACTACCGCATCGAGGCTGCCATGGGCGGGAGGTTGCCAGAACAGCGGGCTTGCGGCGCGGGCTGTGGTTTGATCGAGGCCCAGGGCCTTGTTGATGGAAGTCGGAACTAATGGCTCAAGCTCGAACAGGCCGGAGATCGCGTAAGCCGCGCTCACCAGTTGCGGCGGCAAGGACGCGTCGTAAGCCTGCCAGTCGGTCGCCAGCATGCAGGCGGCGAGATGCCCGCCGGCGGAATGGCCGCTGACCACAAGCTGCCCGGAAAGTTCCGCGAGCTCGCGCATCGCCTCACGCATCTGCATGATGATGTAAGCCACCGAAACCTGCGGGCAGAGATCGTAGGTCGGAACCGCAACGCCGATCCCATGGGCGTTGAGTCCGCGTGCCATATGGCTGAACCACGAGCCATCCAGCGCCTGCCAATAGCCGCCGTGAATGAAGACGACGAGCGGCGCTTTGCCTTGGCGCTCATCGGCAAAGACATCAATGATATGACGCGCGCCCGGCCCATAAGCGATCCGGCGCGGCGCGCGCTGCTCGCGATAGGCGGCGGCATCCCTCGCCCAGCCCGCCATCAGTGCGGGGTTTTCCGGAACGCGGGCCCGGTTGTTATATTCGACCTCGTAATCGATCACGGTCACAGCGAAACTCACACTTTACCTTGCGCGGATTTGTGCGCCGACGCTTTGGTCTTGGCCAACAGCCGCATCAACTCGCGCACTTCTTTCGGCGACAGGCCGGAAAAAATATCGGCGATCCAGTTTTCATGCTCGGCGGCCATCTTGCGGAATTCGGCCCGCCCCGCTTTGGTCAGCCGGATCACCTGCACCCGCCGGTCGTTTGCCGAGGTTCGCCGGTCGAGATGGCCGGATTCGACCAGCCGCTCGACCAGGCCCGTGACATTGCCGTTACTGACCATCATCCGTTTGGAGACATCCGACAGCGTCATGCCTTCCGGCACCTTGTCGAGCTGGGCCATCAGGTCGAAACGCGGCAGGGTAACGTCGAACCGCTCGCGCAAGCGGCTGCGGACCTCGCCCTCGATCAGGGTCGTGCAGGTCAAAAGCCGCAGCCAGAGCCGAAGCTCGCTGCCGTGATCACCCGGAAGCTCGACGGCCTTGGTCTCGGAATCCAGGATCATGCTGCAACCACGCTTTATTTTCACCTTCAAGTAATTGAAGCGCCACTTCAAGTCAAAACGCGCACCCGACGCGGGAGGTTCAGCGGTTTGAGGAATTTCTTTAAGGTTCAAACAATTGGCGCGGCCCTTGCATGTTAAATTCTTTGCCGGCGCGGGCCGTGAACGGTCGTCGCTTGCCGGTCACACCGTCATCGGCATAAGCTGCGGGCGGCACTTATGGGGTCCGCCCGTCACCCGGGCGATCAAGGGAGATGAGGTTATGCGTCAGCTAATGAAATGCGCCGCGCTCGCGGCCGTGTGCGGGGTTTTTGCTGCTCCCGTGGCCGCGCAGGAAAAGCTGAAAATCGGCCTGATCGTGACCCTGTCGGGTCCGGCGGCCTCGCTCGGCTCGCAGGTCCGCGACGGCTTTAATCTCGCGGTGAAGGACCTCGGCGGCAAGATGGGCGGCCGCGACGTCGAAGTGGTGGTCGTTGACGATGAACTCAAGCCGGACGCCGCCGTTTCCAAGGTCAAAGGCCTGCTCGAACGCGACAAGGTCGATTTTGTGGTCGGTCCGATTTTCTCCAACATCCTTCAGGCGATCCACAAACCGGTCATCGACACCAAGACCTTCCTGATCTCACCGAACGCCGGCCCGTCAAGCTATGCGGGCAAGAATTGCAGCCCGTTCTTCTATGTCACCTCCTACCAGAACGATCAGGTGCATGAGGTCCTCGGCAAGGTCGCGCAGGATCGCGGTTACAAGCGCGTTTACGTGATGGAGCCGAACTATCAGGCCGGCAAGGATTCGGCGGCCGGCTTCAAGCTCGACTACAAGGGCGAGATCGTCGAGGAAAGCTACATTCCGCTCGGCACGCTGGATTTCCAGGTCGAGATCTCCAAGATCGCTTCGCTGAAGCCCGATGCCGTCTTCACCTTCATGCCCGGCGGCATGGGCGTGAGCCTGGTGAAGCAATACAAGCAGGCCGGCCTTGCCGACAAGATCCCGGTGTTGTCGGCTTTCACGGTCGATGAATCGACGCTGCCGGCGCAGCAGGATGCGGCGATCGGTATGTTCGGCGGCGCGGACTGGGCGCCGGATATGAACAATCCGCAGAGCAAGAAATTCGTGGCTGGCTACGAAGCCGCCTATAACGGCGTACCCGGCACCTACGCCATGCAGGGCTATGACGCAGCACTTCTGATCGATAGCGCGGTGAAGGCGGTCAAGGGCGACCTCGCCAACAAGGATGCGGTTGCAGCCGCGCTGAAGAAAGCCGATTTCACCTCGCTGCGCGGCAACTTCAAGTTCAACGTCAACGGCTATCCGATCCAGGATTTCTATCTGACCAAGGTGGCCAAGCGCGCCGACGGCAAATTCGAGACCGAGATCGTGCAGAAGGTGTTCGAGAATTACGGTGACCGCTACGCCAAGGAATGCGTGCCTGGTAAAGTTGAGTAAAGCGTAACGAGGGAAGGAACGAGCATGACGAGCGAGATCACCGGCATCACCCGCGCCAATGAAGGCATTCAGGGCATCTCCTGGAATATTCTTGGCCAGACCTATGTGCCGAAAAGCCACACCGACCACAGCTTCTCGTGGCATGCGACGTTCCCGCCCGGCACCTTCGTGCCGCCGCATATCCATCCCGACCAGGATGAGTATCTCTATCTGCTGGAAGGCAAGCTCGACTTCATGCTTGGCGGCGCCGACGCGCAGGCAACCCCCGGCGACCTGATCCGGCTCGGCATGGGCATTCCGCACGGCATCTTCAACAAGTCCGACCAGGTCGTGAAAGTGCTGTTCTGGGTCTCACCGACGCAGAAGCTCTATGACCTGTTCTGGGGCATTCACAATCTGAAAGAACAAAATCCGGAAACGGTGGTGGCGCTCGCCGCCGAGCACAACATCCACTTCCTGCCCCCGCCTCCGGGGGCGTGAGGGCTTGCTTATCCCTCCCCCTTGCGGGGAGGGTCGATCGCGAATGAAATGAGCGATCGGGGTGGGGGTGATTGTGCTTCAGACCCCACCGAACTCGATTGAGATGCCCCCACCCGACTGGCCTTCGGCCAGCCACCCTCCCCGCGCTCCGCGGGGGAGGGATAAGAAAGCGGGGCGAGGTGATTCAAGCCCTCACCGCCGCCAATCCAGGCACGGCGGCGAAGCCGGCCTTGTGGGCATAGCCGCGCACGATGGCTTCGCGCTGGGCGTAACTCAGCACCTTGTCGATATCGCTAAATCCATCCGGCGCGAGCTGCTCGACCGCGTCGATCACGCCTTCCGGGCCGCCGCGGCGGTTGGAGCGCACGATCTCCGCCGTCATCGGCAGCCGCTTTTGCTCGTAGGCGACGAGCGCCTGACGCGGATGTTCGGCGTGCGCCAGCAAATCAGCGAGACACCGCGCGTCCAGAATTGCCTGCGACGCGCCGTTCGAACCGACCGGATACATCGGGTGCGCCGCATCGCCGAGCAGCGTGACGCGGCCGCTCGACCAATAGGGCAAGGGATCGCGGTCGCAGGTCGGGTACTCATAAAATTCCGGCGTCGCGGTGATGAGGCTGGCGACGTCGACATGCGGTACCGAGAACCGCGCGACATGCGGCATCAACTCTTCGCGCCGGCCCGGCCGCGACCAGTCCTCGCGTCGCGGCGGCGCCGAATTGCCGTCGCCGACCTTCACCAGTACCGCCCAGTTGGTCAGGCGGTTCGACGGGCTCGAGCCTTCGGCAATCGGATAGACCACGACCTTGGCGTTGAGGCCGCCGGCCACGATCATCGAGCGGCCGGTCAAGAACATCGGCCAGTCGCGCGCACCGCGCCAGAGCATCAAGCCGTTCCAGCACGGCGGGCCTTCGCTCGGAAACAGCGTCTCGCGCACCCGTGAATGAATGCCGTCGGCACCGATCAGGATATCGCCGCGTACCGTCTTGATGTGGTGGCCCAAGCGGTCGAAGAAATGCGCTGATACCCCGCCCTCGTCCTGGGTAAAGGCGCCGAGGCGATGACCGGTGTGAATGGCTTCCTTGCCGAGCCGCTCCTCGACCGCCCCGAGAATGACGTTTTGCAAGCGCCCGCGGTGGATCGAGAATTGCGGCACGTCGTGGCCGGCGTCGATGCCGCGAACGTCGCGCCAGACTTCCTGGCCATGGCGGTTGAGATAATAAAGCACGTCGGTGCGGATCGCGACGTCGTCGAGCCTTTGTAAAAGACCAAGCCCGGCGAGTTCGCGGATCGCGTGCGGCAGCGTGTTGATGCCGACGCCGAGTTCGCGGATGGTGTCGGCCTGTTCGAACAGCTCGCAGCCAATGCCTCGCGCCCGCAACATCAGGGCCGTGGTCAGGCCGCCAATGCCGCCACCGACGATAATCGCCTTCATCGCTTTACTCCACTCAACACGCGACTAGTTGCGAATACATTCGCATGTGGACTTATTCGGCCGCAAGCGGCTTTGTGGCCTCCGCCTTGAGCTCGGCCCGGGTCTTCGGCTTAGCCTTAATTTTAAGCTCTTCGAAATCCTGCCGGTCCCGCACGCTGTTGCGGAAAATCTGCTCCTTGCCGGGCAGGTATTGCGGCGGGCAGAACGTATCGTTCGCGCCGTACCAGGCCGCGGCCTTCAGCGTGAACGCGGGGTCGACGAGATGCGGGCGGCCGAGCGCCACGAGGTCGGCCCGGCCGGCGGCGAGGATGGTATTAACCTGATCAGCGGTCGTGATATTGCCGACGCACATGGTCGCCACCCGAGCTTCGTTGCGAACCTGATCGGAGAACGGCGTCTGGAACATGCGGCCATAGATCGGCTGCGCGTCGCGCACGGTCTGCCCCGTCGAGACGTCGACGAGATCGACGCCTCGTTCCGCAAAGGCGCGTGCGATCGCAACCGCGTCATCGCCGGTGATGCCGCCCTCGGCCCAATCGGTCGCGGAAATGCGTACCGACATCGGCTTGTGCGAAGGCCAGACCGATCGCATTGCCTCGAATATCTCGAGCGGATAACGCAGGCGATTTTCCAGCGAACCGCCATATTGGTCGGTGCGCTGGTTGGTCAGCGGCGAAATGAAGCTTGCGAGCAGATAGCCGTGGGCACAATGCAGCTCCAGCATATCGAAGCCACAGGCCTCGCCGCGCTGGCTGGCAGCGACGAACTCGGCCTTCACCGCATCCATCGCGGCGCGGTCCATCTCGCGCGGCACCTGGCTGTCGGAAAAGTAAGGAATCGGCGAGGCCGAGATCACGTCCCAGCCGCCTTGTTCGAGCGGACGATCCATGCCGTCCCACATCAATTTGGTCGCGCCCTTACGGCCGGCATGGCCAAGCTGGAGGCAGATTTTCGCGGCCGAATTCGCGTGGACGAAATCGACGATGCGCTGCCAGGCTTTTTCCTGCTCGTCATTCCATAAACCAGTACAGCCGGGCGTGATCCGCGCGTCGCGCCCCACGCACGTCATCTCGGTGAAGATCAAGCCAGCGCCGCCGAGCGCACGCGAGCCATAATGCACGAGATGAAAATCGCCGGGCATGCCTTCTTTGGCCGAATACATGCACATCGGCGAGACCACTGCGCGATTGGCGACGGTCATCTCGCGCAGCCGAAATGGCTGGAACATCGGCGCCAGCGGCTTGTCGACCTCGACGTCAAAGCCCTGATCGCGCACATGACGCGCGAAGGCCTTGTCGACTTCGCCGACAAACTCCGGCGCGCGCAGCGTCAGATTGTCGTAAGTGATGGCTTTGGCGCGCGTCATCACGCCGAACGCGAATTGCACGGGATCGAAATCCCAGAAGCGATCGACGTGCTCGAACCAGACCAGCGAAACATCCGCCGCATGCTGGGTCTTCTCGACTTCCTCGCGGCGGCCTTGTTCGTAAGTCGCGAGCGCCGCCTGAACGTTCGGCGCGCGATCCATGGCGTCTGCCAACGCGATCGCATCTTCCATCGCGAGCTTGGTGCCGGAGCCGATCGAGAAATGCGCGGTCGCCTTGGCGTCGCCGAGCAACACCATGTTGTCCTTGACCCAGCGCTGGCTGCGGATCATCGGAAAATTCCGCCACATCGAGCGGTTGGTGAGCAGCGGATGTCCCTCGAGGAACCAGCCGAAGATTTCAGCCATGCGATCGGCGGATTGCTTCTCGTTCAAGCCTGTGAGGCCGGCGCGCTTGAAGGTCTCCGGATCCGTCTCGAAAATCCAGGTCGATCGCCCGACTTCATATTGATAGGCATGCGCGATGAACGGTCCCCACTCCGTTTCCTGGAAAATGAAGGTGAAGGCGTCGAGCGGGCGCGTGGAGCCCATCCAGGCAAACACATTGGAACGCAGATCGACTTCGGGCTCGAAATGCAAGGCATATTTGTCGCGGAAGCGGCTGTTGCTGCCGTCGGCCAGCACCACGAGGTCGGCATCAGCAAAGCCTGCCTCGTCATCGATCTCGGTCTCGAAGATCAGGGCAACGCCGAGTTCGCGCGCGCGCTCTTGCAGAATCAAGAGCAATTGGCGGCGCGAGCAGCCGCAAAAGCCGTTGCCGCCGACGCGGTGCACCGTGCCGCGGAAGTGCACGGCGATATCGTCCCAATAGGCGAATTCCTGGGTGATCCGGCGGTAGCTCGGCGGATCGTATTTCTCGAAATTGTCCAGCGTTGCATCCGAGAACACCACGCCGAAGCCGAAGGTGTCGTCGGGACGGTTGCGCTCGTAAACCGTGACGTCGGCCTCCGGCCGCTGCTTCTTGAGCAGGATCGCCGAATAAAGACCGGCCGGTCCACCGCCGATGATCGCGACCTTCATGGGAACCTCGTCCGCCGTTTTCGAAAGGTGCGAATTGTTTTAAACCTAAAACAATTGCCGAGCAAGCCCCGAAGCATAGCATGGCCTCATGGTTCGAGACGATGCTTCGCATCTCCTCACCATGAGGGTCTTTCCCCGCTGGCTCGAGACCTCATCCTGAGGAGCCGCGCCTAGCGCTTCGTCTCGAAGGATGGCCTAAAAGACGGCTCCCTCAATTCCCCTTGAACACCGGCTTGGTCTTGTTCGCAAAGGCCTCGAAGGCGCGGGTAAAATCCACCGTCGTCATGCACAACGCCTGCGCAATCGCTTCGGCCTCGATCGCTTCTTCCACCGACATCGCCCATTCCATTGCCAGCATCCGCTTGGTCATGGTGTTGGCGAAGGTCGGCCCGGCCGCGATGTCGCCGGCCAAGGCGACCGCCTGCGGCAGCACCTCGGCTGGCTGAACGATGCGGCTGAAGAATCCCCAGCGCTCGCCTTCGTCGGCACTCATGAAGCGGCCGGTGAACAACAATTCCGAAGCGCGCGCTTGTCCGATAATGCGCGGCAGGATCGCGCACGCGCCCATGTCGCAGCCGGCGAGGCCCACTTTGTTGAACAGGAAGGCGACCTTGGCGCCGGTCGCCGCCAGCCGCATGTCGGAGGCCATCGCGATGATGGCGCCGGCGCCCGCGCAGATGCCCTCTACTGCCGAGACGATCGGCTGCGGGCAGGCGCGCATCGCCTTGACGAGTTCGCCGGTCATGCGGGTGAACGCGGTCAAGCCCTTGGTGTCCATCTTGACGAGAGGTCCGATGATCTCGAACACGTCGCCGCCGGACGAAAAATTGCCGCCGGCGCCCGACACGACCACCGCCTTCACCTCGTCGTCGAAGGTGAGCGCGCGAAAGAAATCCGCCAGTTCACGGTAGCTTTCGAAGGTCAGCGGATTTTTCCGCTCCGGACGATTCAGCGTCACGGTGGCGACGCCCGCCTCCACCTTCAGGAGAAAATGCCGCGGCTGATATTGCGCGAGCGGCAACGTGACGGGATTGGCTGATCGGCTCATGTGACGTTCCTTATCAAATCTCCCCACCGGCAACCGCAATCGCCTGGCCGGTGATGGCGCCCGCGCCCTCGCCGCACAGCCACAAAACGGTGTCCGCGACTTCCGCCGGCGACACCAGGCGGCCCTGCGGATTGTGTTTGGTCAATTCGGCGATTGCAGCTGCGCGATCACGGCCGGTCTTTTTCATGATGGTGTCGATGCTGCCGGCGACGAGATCGGTGTCGGTAAACCCGGGACACACCGCATTCACGGTGACGCGCGTCGTGGCGAGTTCCAGCGCCAACGAACGCACGAGGCCAACCACCGCGTGTTTGGCTGCGGCGTAGGCGCTGACATAGGCGTAGCCTTTCAGGCCGGCGGTCGAGGCGATCGCGATGATACGGCCATGGGACCGCTCACGCATCGACGGCAGCGCCGCCTGGACGCAATGGACCACGCCCATGAAATTGACGTCCATCATGCGCCGGAATAACGCCGCGTCCGATTTGGCAAAGGCTGCAGATTCGGCCGCGCCCGCATTCGCGATCAGGATATCGATCGGCTGGCGCGCGGCGGCTTCCCGCATCGCGGCACTGACTGCAGCCGGATCGGTGACGTCGGCGACAGCGGAAAAATGCGCGTCGCCCTGGGCGAGCAGTTCGTCAAGCGGGGCGCGCTGACGGCCGAGCGCGGTGACGACGGCGCCCGCTTTGGTCAATTGAGAGGCGATTTCCCGGCCAATGCCGCGCGTCGCGCCAGTCACGACCGCGTGCGGGGAATGCGGCAGTCTCGTCACGCGCCATCTCCCCGAATGATTTCAAACACCCTTCGGGTTCGGATATATTTTATACTTCAAGCTTTGGCAAACAAATCCGCCCGTCCCAAGGAGGGCTAGTGCCCACTTTCCGAAGTTCGTGCTCCGCCGCAGCACCCACCTTCACGAACTTCGGAAACTCAGGGGCTACTCACAAACTTATTGAAACTAGTACCGCTTTATCGATCTGAAGTCCCTGATCGAACTCGCCGCTTGCGGTGCAGGGACTTCAGATCGGCGGTACTAGGCTCGGGCACAACGACCGGGGTCAGTTGGCCGGGCGCGCGCCGACCGCAATCGGCACCACGATCTGAGCAGGCGTCGCGGCAGTGGGCGCCTGCTCGGTAGCGCGCTCAGTCACCGCGGCAAGGTTGGAGCCCAGCGAGTTCCACTGCTCCGCGCCAAGTCTGCCGGCGACCACGATCAGGATTCCTGCCAGTAACAGCCGCAGCGCGGTTTCGGGAACACGGACGGCAAAATAGCTGCCGATCGCGATCCCCGGCAGCGAGCCGATCAGGAGCACGCCCATCAGCTGCCAATCGATCGCGCCCATTGCCCAATGCCCGATGCCGGCAATCAGCGTCAGCGGCACGGCGTGGGCGATGTCCGAGCCCACGATGCGCGCCATCGGCAGTTGCGGATAAAGCAGCAGCAATGCGGTGACGCCGACCGCGCCGGCGCCCACGGAAGAGATCGACACCAGCACGCCAAGGCCGGCGCCAACCAGCACGGTGGCCCGTGCGATCGTCGCCTCGTCGACGCGCTCCATGCGCGCGCGCAGTTTGTCGATGACGAGCTTGCGGAAAATGAGCGAGGTTGCGGTCAGTATCAGCGCAAAACACAATACGGAGTTGACCAGGCCGCGCGCCGCTCCGGTCGACAGGTCAAGGTGCCAGAGCAGGAACAAGGTCAGAAGGCTCGCCGGTATGCTGCCGGCGGCGAGCCGGATCACCGCCGGCCAATGGATGGTACGCGCCCAGCCGTGGACGGCGACGCCACCGCTCTTGGTCGCCGCCGCATACAACAGATCAGTGCCGACGGCCGTGGACGGGTGGACGCCGAACAGCAGGATCAGGATCGGCGTCATCAGCGATCCGCCGCCAACGCCCGTAATGCCGACCAGAAGGCCGACGCCGAAGCCGGAAGCCACGTAAACAGGATCAATCACGCCAAAGGAGCCCCAGAGGTCACTGCCCCATGAGGTAGGATTATATTTCCCAGGGCGGCAATAGTGTGATCGAAAAAAGGATGATCTTTCTATTTGAGGCAAATCCGGGAGCCATTTCAGCCTATGGAGATGGATGCCGCTGGAAGTTGCGCCCCATCCCGTTACCGCTTTTCTGGCATGCCAGGCGCGCCAGGCGGAACGGGAAGCGAGGAATCGGGCGCCGCCCGCTCAGATTCGTTTCAAAGCTTCCAGGATCAGTTGCGGCGTCAGCGGAATTTCCGTGATGACGGCGCCGAACGGGGCCAGCGCATCGTTCACGGCATTGGCCACCACGGCGGCGGCGGCGGCGGTGCCCGCCTCGCCCGCGCCCTTGGCGCCGAGTTCGCTCTCCGATGTCGGCGACACCACATGGCCGATGTCGATATCCGGCATCTCGCCCGACATCGGCACCAGATATTCCGCCATGTTGGCGTTGGTCAGTTGTCCGCGTTCGTCATAGAGACACTTCTCGAACAGAGCAGCGCCCAGGCCCTGCACCACGCCGCCGCGGATCTGTTCGTCGACCAGTTGCGGATTGATGATGGTGCCGCAATCTTCCACCACCCAATGTTTGAGCAATTTGACGAAGCCGGTGTCGGTATCGACCTCGAGCCACGAGGCCTGAACCCCGTTGGTGAAGGCGAACGGATATTGGCGCGGCACATAATGACGCGTCGCCATCAACTCCGGCTGAATGCCGGGCGGCAACGTATCGGGGCGGAAATAGACGATGCGCGCGAGTTCGCGCAACTCGATGCGGGGCGTGCCGTCGCCGGCATTCACCACGGCATTGTTGGCGATGTCGAGTTCTGATGGCGTGGACTGCAAGATCGCGGCGGCTACGTCCAGGATGTTCCGTTTCAGGACCTTGGCGGCCTGAAGCGCCGCCTCGCCGCCGATGCCGGCGCCGCGCGAAGCCCAGGTGCCGCCGCCATAGGGCGTCTGGTCGGTGTCGCCAAGGATGACGCGCACTTTTTCCATGGACACACCGAGCACGCTGCCGACGATTTGCGCCGTGAGCGACTCCGAGCCCTGCCCCTGTTCGGTGATGCTGGTCTGGCAGATCACCGCGCCTTGCGCATCGAGCCGGATCGCGACGCCATCCTGCGAGGAGATTTTGGCGCCGCCCACGCCATAGAATGCCGCGCTCGGATTGGTGACCTCGATGAAGCTCGCAATGCCGATGCCGCGGTGGATGTTTTGTTGGCGCAAGCTCGCCTGCTCGGCGCGCAGTGCGTCGTAATCCATCATCTTGAGAAGCTTGTTCAGGGACTGATGATGCGACAAGAGCTCAAAACGAAGCCCCGAGGCCGACACGCACGGATAGGCATCGTCGGCAATCAGGTTGCGCCGCCTGATCTCCACCGGGTCCATGCCGATTTTCATCGCGGCGAGATCGACCAGTCCCTCCGTGACTGAACAGGCGATGGGGTGGCCGACCGCGCGGTACTGGCACATCACGTTCTTATTCTGGAACACGACGCGGGCGCGGGCGCGGTAATTCTTCGTCATATAAGGACCGCCGACCAGGTTGACGACCTGATTGGCTTCGATCGCGCTGGTGCGCGGATACATCGAATAGGGGCCGATGCCGGTGAGATCGTCGATCTCGAACGCGGCGATGGTACCGTCTCTGTTAACGCCGATACGTCCCTTGCAGCGATGGTCGCGGGCATGGATATCGGTGTTGAAGCTTTCCATCCTGTCGGCGACGTATTTGACGGGCCGCTTCAGTATTTTCGACAGCGCATAGGTTGCCATCTCGTCGGCGTAAATGTGCACCTTGATGCCGAAGGAGCCGCCGACATCCTTGCAGACCACACGGACCTGCGCCTCCTCGAGGCCGAGATGCAGTGCCGCGATATTCTGCACCATGTGCGGCGCCTGGGAGCCCTGATAGATCGTGAGCCGGGCTTCGGCGGCGTTCCAGTCCGCGACCACCGCGCGCGGCTCCAGCGTCACACCGGTGTGACGGCCGAACACGAACTCGGCTTCCACAACCTCATCGGAACCAGCAAACGCCGCATCGACCGCACCCACGTCGAGCACGCGTTCGAAAGCGAGGTTATCGCCCAGCGAAGCATGGATCACCGATGTTGTCGGATCGAGCGCGGTGCGCATGTCCGTGACCGCAGGCAATTCCTCGTAGTCCACGCTCACCGCTTCCGCGGCATCTTCAGCAGCCGCGCGGCTGGTGGCCACGACCGCCGCCACCGCCTCACCCTGCCAGCACACGCGATCGACCGCGATCGCGTGCTGCGGCGCCGATTTCAGTCCCTTCAGATGCGAGAGTACGCCGACCCATGGCGTGATCACGGCGGCGAGCTCCTCGCCGGTAACGACGGCGATCACGCCCGGCATTTTCTTCGACGCGCTCGTATCGATTGCGAGAATCCTGGCGTGGGCATAGGGCGAACGGACGAACACCACATGCGTCATCCGCGGCAGTTCGAGGTCGCTGACATAAAGCCCGCGCCCCTGCAGCAACCGATCGAGGTTGGGCCGCGGCACTGTCTTGCCGATATAGGAATTCGGACGGTCAAGTTCCGACAGGGTTTTCTGATCGGCCACCGGCTTGTTCATGCGCGGCTCTTGTTCATTTGCAAGCCTTGTTCATCGACGCTTCTTGCGCGCTTTAGCGGTGGCTTCGACTGCGTCGACGATCGCCTGATAGCCGGTGCAGCGGCAGTAATTACCTGAGAGATGCTCGCGGATCCGCTCCCGGTCCGGCGCGTCTTCGCTTTTAAGCAGGTCCTGCGCTGATATCAGCATGGCCGGGGTGCAGAAGCCGCACTGCAACGCGTTGCGTTCGCGAAAGGCGGCCTGAAGGTCGGATATTTCGCCGGAGTCCGACAGGCCCTCGATGGTCTCCACGGACGCCTCGTTCGCCTGCACCGCGAGCATCAGGCAGGAACGCACGATCTCGCCGTTCACCCGGATGGTGCAGGCGCCGCACACGCCGTGCTCACACCCGACATGGGTCCCGGTCAGCTTCAGATGTTCCCGCAAAAAATCGGCAAGATTGATCCGCGGCGAAACCAGCGCTTCGACGCGCTCGCCGTTGACCTCAAGCGAAATGGGATGCGCCGCCGTCATGCCGGCTATCAGCTGTGACCTCCCATGATTTTTCCAAGGATTAGACGGGGCGGCCCGTCAAAGGTCAAGTTTGTTTATCGAACGATTATTTCCGGTGGCTCGACTTTCGAATATCGGCCATAATGCGAGGCAAACGCCTTGATACGTCTTTCGGGAGCCAACGCACGATGAAATTGGGTTTCTTCACCATGCCGATCCATCCTATTGACAAGGATTGGCGGGTTTCGCTCCGGGAAGATCGCGAGGCGTTTGTTCTGGCCGACGAGCTCGGCTTCACGGAGGCCTATGTCGGCGAACACGTGACGGACAAGGCCGAAAACATCACGTCTTGCGTGGCGTTCCTGGCCTGGATTGCGGCGGCGACCAGACAGATCAAGCTTGGCACCGGCACCATCAACATGCCGAACACCCATCCGGCGACGACCGCCGCGAGCCTTGCGATGCTCGATCACATGCTGGACGGGCGACTGATCTTCGGCATCAGCCCCGGCGGGCTTCTGTCGGATGCCGAACTGTTCGGCAATCTCGACGCCAACCGCAACGAGATGTTCCTGGAAGCGATCAACCAGGTGCTTCAGATCTGGGCCAGCGAGCCCCCTTACAACATCAGCGGCAAATACTGGAACATCTCGGTCGAACGGACGCTGATGGCCGATATCGGGCAGGGTTTCATCGCGAAACCCTTGCAACGCCCGCATCCGCCGATCGTCGTCACCGCCGTGGCGCCGTTCTCCAAGGGCGTCACCGAAGCGGCCGTTCGCGGCTGGGAACCGATCTCGGCGAATTTTTTGATGCCCGCCTGGGTGAAGAGCCACTGGCCGAAATATGTCGAAGGCTGCGAGCGCGGCGGCCGCCCGGCCGATCCCGCCAACTGGCGCGTCGCCAAAAGCGTGTTCGTCGCGAAAGACGCGGCCACGGCCAAAGCCTATGCGACCGATCCCGACGGTCCCTACGCCTTCTACTATCGCTCGCTCTTCACCAAGCTGAAGAAAAACGGCCGCATCGAACTGTTCAAGACCCGTCGCGATCAGCCCGACGACGAGGTGACGCTGGAATCGATCTGCGACGAGCTCATCATCCACGGCACGCCGGAAAGCGTGGCCGACCAGCTGCTGGCATTCCAGGAAGAGGTCGGCACATTCGGCACGCTTCTGTACGCCGGCAAGGACTGGAAGGACCGCGAGCTCGGCCGGCAATCGATGATCCTGATGGCGGAAAAAGTCTTGCCGCGCGTCAACGCCGGGATGACGAAGTAGCGAAGCTCCAGAGTCCCTCATCCTGAGGAGCGGCCTCTTGGACGCGTCTCGAAGGATGAGGCATTGTTGGAGACGATTGGGGCCTCATGGTTCGAGACGCCGCGTCAAGTCACGCGGCTCCTCACCATGAGGATCAATCTCTAAACCAGCGCCTTCACTGGCAAACGGCGCACGTTCTCCTTCTCACCGAACACTTTGGCAAAACCGGCGAGAAAAGCATCGACCGCGTCGCCGATCATCTGTTCCTTGCTTTCGAGCACCGGCGCTTCGTAGATAAATTTACGCACGCCGTAATAGAAAATGCCGCTGTGAAACACCCATGCCATTTCGATCTCGGCCGCGCTCGGCTTGCTTTGCGCCGACAGCCCTACCTCATGCCGGCATTCCCGAATGATGCGGGATAAAATCTTGTCGCGGACAATGCCGACATAGGAGCGGTTGATCTCGAGCCCCTTCAGGCCGGAATAAAAATAGATGCGCAGCCAGGTGCGGCTGAAGATCACGCCGGTATAGGCCTCGTAAAATTCCTTCAGGCGTTCGGGAAGCGGCCTTGTGCGGTCGGCAAGCAGTTTCTCCCATCCGTCGCCCAGCGGTTCGAGATAGACCGTGCGATAGACTTCCTTGATCAGGTCGTCCTTGCTCGGGAAATAACGATAGAGCAGCGGCTGGGTGACGCCTAGCCGCCGCGCCAGCGCGCGCGTTCCGCCGCCAAATCCTTCCTCCGCAAAGAACTCGGTGGCCTTGGCGACGAATTCCTGACGGCGGTCGTCGGGCGACAGCCGCTTCTGCTTGACCCGTGCGCGCTTGGTGGTGGCTTTCTTGCTCATGAGCCGGCCGGTACTGCAAACTGCCCGAAGCCACCGCCGAGAAACAACAGCGGCTCCTGCTTGTTATAGGCGTAGGCCTCGACAGCGCCGAGGAAGATCACATGGTCGCCGCCATAGTAACGGTTGGCGGCGCGGCATTGAAACCAGGCGACGCTGCCCGCGAGCAACGGTGCGTTGCCAAGCCCCGGCTTCCAGTCGACGCCGGCAAACCGGTCGACCGCGGACCTGGCAAAGGTCGTGGCCAGCGCCTGTTGCGAGGCGCCGAGCACATTGACCGCAAAGTGGCTCGCGTTCTGGAAGATCGGCAGGCCCTGCGAATACATCCCCAGACTCCACAGCACGAGCGGCGGATTGATCGAGACCGAGGCGAAAGAATTGCAGGTTAGCCCGTAAGGTTTGCCGTCGTCCGCCATCGCCGTGATGATGGTGACGCCGGTGGCAAAGGTGCCGAGCGCGTTGCGAAAGTCCCTGGGGTCGAGCGCCGAACTGCCGCTTGAAAGCTCATTGGCGGTCTCGGGTTCCGGCACATGCGTTGGCTTGTCGTTCATCGTCTCACAGCGTCAGGTTTTCGGAAGGCAGGCCAAGCACGACCCGCCCGTAATTGGTGCCCGCCGCATCGAAATTGAAGGCGATGTGGGAGTTGATGGCGTGCGCGTCGCGGAACTGCCGTTGCAAGGCGCCGGACATATAAAGCCCGCGCGCACCGCTCGCCGCAAATAACAGCGAGACGGCTTCGGTGCAGAGGTTGACCGAATAGGCGCCGTCGCGACGCATTTTAGTTTTCTCCGCCATATCCGGAATATGCCCTCGCCGCGCATCCGCCAGAGCCTCGATGCAGGTCGAGCGCATGATCAGGCGCGCCGCGTCGATTTTGGAGGCGGCTTCCGCGATCTTGATCTGGGTGGTCTGGAGATCGCCGATCTTGGCGCGGTTATAGGTCGAGGCGCGATGCCGCGCGAGATCGATATAATCGTCGAGACAGGATTGCGCGTTGCCGAGCGCCACGCCCGACAGCACATAGGGAAACAGCGAGAACACCGGCAGCGTGTACAGCGCGTTCGGGTTGGTACGGCTTCCGGGGGTCGGCCCGCCGGCTACTTCGTGTACTCCGACCGTCATGTGCTCGGCCACGAACGCGTCTGCAACCTCGACATCATTCGAGCCGGTGCCGCGCAGGCCCGCCGCATCCCAGGTATCCTTGATGCGATAGTCGCTCTTGGGCAAGAGGAAGATGCGATACTCGATGCCGTCGGCGTCATCCTCGGACGACACCACGCTCGCCAGCATGTTCCATTCGCTGCAATTCACGCCGGAAGAAAACGGCCAGCTGCCGCGCAGCACATAACCGCCATCGACCCTTCTGGCGCGACCGGCGGGAAAGATAAAGGACGAGGCAATCAGCGTGTCGGGGTTCTTGCCCCAAACCACATCCTGGGCGCGGTGATCGAACATCGCGAGCATCCAGTGGTGGCTGGCGAGATTGGCGAAGGTCCAGGCCGCGGAAGCATCGCCCTGCCCGATCGCGTCGGCACAATCGATCAGCGCGATATAATCCAGTTCGGAGCCGCCGACGCGCTTGGGCTGCACGATCCGGAACAGGCCACTTTCGTGCAATTCACGTTCGGTGTCCTCGGCAAGACAGCGCAGCTGTTCCGAACTCCGCGCGCTCTCGCGCAGGCGTGGCGCCAGGGCCGCGGCGCGCGTAACCATCGCCGCATAGGCGCGGTTGTCCTCCTCAGAGGCGGACGCCGTTGTGGTCTTCAGACCGGGTGCTGCCATCTCGCGATCCTCCCGATCGCCGCTTGTGCCGACGTATTGTTATACGCTCAATTCTTCTGCTACGTCTCCGTCAAGCGGCGCTCAAGCGCCGCTTGACCGGGCAGCCGTTTGACGGTTGTTTATCGCCCGATCACTAATTAAGGCGCGGCCGGCGTTGCTCGTCAATCGAATTCGGCAAGGAAGGAACTCTCATGGATAAGACGGTTGGGATCATCGGGCTTGGCATTATGGGTGGCGCGATTGCGCGCAACCTGGTCGCCCGCGGGTGGCGTGTGATCGGCTTCGATACTGATGCTGCCAAATGCGCCGAGCTCGCCGAAGCCGACGTCGTCATCGTCGAAAACGTCGCCCATGTCGTCAAAAACGCGCCGATCATCATGACAAGCCTGCCGACACCGGCCGCGGTCGAAAGCGTTGCCAAAGCAATCGCCGATTCCGGCCAGCCACCGCGCATCGTCGTCGAGCTCTCGACGCTGACGCTCGCCGACAAGCTCCGGTTCGAGGCGATCTTGAAAAAAGCCGGTCATATTGCGCTCGATTGTCCCTTGAGCGGCACCGGCGCGCAGGCCAAGCTGCGCGACCTCATTGTTTATGCAAGCGGCGATAGTGCTGCGATCGCCAAATGCATTCCGCTATTTGCCGACTTCGGCAAGCAAAGCGCCGACCTCGGCGCTTACGGCAATGGCAGCCGGATGAAATTCGTCGCCAACCACCTGGTCGCGATCCACAATGTCGCCACCGCGGAAGCGATGATCCTAGCCGAGCGCGCCGGCCTCGATCCGAAGCTCGTGGTCGAGATGGTCGGCCCCGGCGCCGGCGGCTCGCGCATGTTCCAGATGCGGGCGCCGATGATGGTCGAGGGCAAATATGAGCCCGCCACCATGAAGGTTTCGACCTGGAAAAAGGACATGGCGATCATCGCCGAATTCGCCGGCGATGTCGGCGTCGAGACCCCGATGTTCACGCTGACCCAGCCGGTCTACACGCAAGCCATGACCATGGGGCTCGGCGATCAGGACACGGCTTCGGTGTTCGAAGTCCTGAAGAAGACCATCGTCACCGCTCCCAAAAGCGGCAACAAGAGCGGCAAATAGGGCCAGCCTCGAAGATCGGCTCTTAAGGCCAATCGTCGCACAGGGCGCGTCGGCGCTACCGCACCGCATCAAAACGCTGAGTTAACGCCCGCTTTCGACTTAAGTGCGTGGTGGGTCCGGCTCGAAAAGCGTGGTTATCACTTGATCATTTAGGACTTCCGTCCGATAAATCGCTCAAGAAAACAAGAAGCACGGTGTTTCGGCTGAATTGCCTCGGGAGGGGATCATGACGATTTCGCGACGACAATTTGTATCAGGCGTTGCCGGCGCTGGCATCGCGACCATGGCGAGCCCAAACCTTGTACTCGCCCAAAACAGCGGCCCGGTTCGCGTCGGGCTTCTGGCGGCCAAGACCGGCCCGCTCGCCTCCGGCGGCATCGACATGGAACTGGCGCTGACCATGTTCCTCAAGGAACATGACTACACGCTCGCCGCCCGCAAGGTCGACCTGATCGTAGCCGACACCGCCGGCGTTCCCGCCACCGCCCGCACCAAGGCGCAGGAGCTGGTGGAGAAGAACGACGTCCACTGCATCATCGGTCCGCTGGCGGCTTTCGAGGCGCTCGCGATTGGCGATTACCTCACCGAAAAGCAGGTGCCGACACTTGGCGTTTCGGCGGCCGAAGACATGACCCAGCGGCATCCGAGCCCCTGGTACGTTCGGCTGACTTCGACCTCGGCGCAATGCGCCTACCCGCTCGCCGATTATTCGGCGAAGGAACTCAAATATAAGAAGATCGTTACCATCGCGGACGACTTCGCCTATGGCCACGAGATGTGCGCCGGCTTCCAGCGCGTCTTCGAGGACAATGGCGGCAAGATCATCCAGAAGCTCTTCACGCCGCTCGCGACGCCGGATTACGGCAGCTATGTCGCGCAGGTGAAGACCGATGCGGATGCGATCTTCCTCGGCACCGCCGGCTCGAACGGCTTCCGCTTCCTGCGCCAGTTCATCGAATATGGCCTGAAGGACAAGATCGCCGTGATCGGCGGCATGACCGCGCTCGACGAATCCGTGTTGCGCAACATGGGCGACGAGGCGCTGGGCATCGTGACCACGAGCTGGTACTCGGCCGAACTCGACAATCCCCTCAACAAGGCGTTCGCCCCGGCGTTCCGCAAACAGTTCAAATACGACCCCGGCTACTACGCCGGAAGCACCTACATGGCCGGCGAGGTACTGGAAGCCGCACTCAAGACCATCAAGGCCAATGCCGAAGACAAAAAAGCGCTGATGGCGGCGATCCGCGGCAATAATGTCGATACGATCCGCGGTGTCATCAAGTTCGACGAATTCGGCAATGTCATCGGCAACGTCTATATCCGCAAGGTCACGCGAAGCGATGGCCGGCTGGTCAATTCCGTGATCAAGGCCTATCCGGATGTGAGCCAGTTCTGGACCTACGACAAGACAGAGTTCCTCAAGAACCCGGTCTATTCGCGCGATTATCCGCCGGCCAAGAATCTGGAGCTCTGAAACCCTGCGCAAGCTTGCGGGCTTGAAAAGCCCGCAAGCGGTTTGGATAAGATCGACCGCAAAATTGAGACACTAGATGCAGTTTTGGATCATCCAGGGTCTCAACAGCCTGTCGCTCGGTGGCCTGTTGTTTCTGCTGTCGTCCGGCTTCTCGTTGATCTTTGGCCTGATGCGGCTCGCCAACCTCACGCATGGCGCGTTCTTCATGCTGGGCACCTATTTCGGCGCCGTGGCGATGCGGGACTATAGTGGCTTGAACATCTGGGTCACTGCGCTCGGCGCCGGCATTATCGTCGCCGCCCTCGGCGGACTGTTCGAGCGGCTGGTGCTGACCCGGCTGAAAACCAACCCGCTCGGCCAGGTGCTGGTCACGCTCGGCATGTCCTTTATCATTTCGGATGCCTGCCTCGTGCTCTGGGGCGGTGATTCCATTCCGGTACCGACGCCACATAATCTGCAGGCGCCGACGCGACTGTTCGGTTTCGTATTCCCCACCTATCGGCTGGTGCTGGTTGGCGTCGCCGTCGTCGCCGCGATCGCGCTCTATGTGCTGATGGATCGCACGCGGCTGGGCGCGATGATCCGCGCCGGCGTCGACGATCGCCAGATGGCGCGCGCGGTCGGCATTCCCGTCTCGCGCCTTTTCACCATCGTGTTTTGCTTAGGGACCGGCATTGCCGGCGCGGCCGGCGTGCTCGGCGGGCCTATTCTCTCCGCCTATCCCGGGCTCGATGGGGACATGCTGCCGCTGGCGCTGATCGTCGTCATTCTCGGCGGCATCGGCAGTCTGTTTGGCGCCTTCATTGGTAGTTTCATCATCGGCTTCATCTATACGTTCGGCACCGCGCTGTTCCCCGAACTCGCCTATATCATCCTGTTTCTGCCGATGATCGTGGTGATCGCATTTCGCCCGCAAGGCCTGTTCGGACGTGTCGGCGCATGAAGTGGATTGTCAGCGCCCTCGCCGCCGCGTTGCTTGTTGCGCTGCCGTTTGTCGCGGGCGACTTCTACGTCAACCTCGCGAGCCAGATCTTCATCGCGGCGATCTTCGCGCTCAGTCTTAATCTCCTGGTCGGTTTCGGCGGCATGACGTCGCTGGGGCATGCGTCTTATCTTGGGGTCGCCGCCTATCTCTCTGCGCTTCTGACCACCCGTTACGGTTTCGGCCATGGCACCGCCGCGCTGCTTTCGATCCTGGGAACGGTGGTGATGGCGGCGTTCTTCGGCCTCATCGCGCTGCGTGCGACCGGCCTCGGCTTTCTCATGATCACGCTGGCGCTGTCGCAGGTGTTGTGGGGACTGGCGTATCGTATGTCGAACGTCACCGGTGGCGATAACGGCATT
Organism: uncultured Alphaproteobacteria bacterium; assembly: GCA_963770515.1. Lineage (GTDB taxonomy): Bacteria > Pseudomonadota > Alphaproteobacteria > Rhizobiales > Xanthobacteraceae > Bradyrhizobium. Next base: position 735,739 of record CAVYPW010000006.1, on the reverse strand, counting down.
GCGGGGCTGACCCGCCCCTCGCCCTTCGGCATTTCGCTCGAAAGTGCCGCGTCGTTCTACTGGTTTGCTCTTATCGTCCTGGTGCTCGCCTTCGCGATGATGGCGGTCTTCGTGTCGTCGTCGTTCGGCTCGTCGCTCAAGGGCGTACGCGACCAGCCGCGGAGAATGGCCGCGCTCGGCTTCAATCCCTGGATGATCCGCTGGATCACCTTCATCTATGCCGGCTTCTGGGGCGGCGTCGCCGGGCTGCTCTACGTCTACTACAACAAATACATCCATCCGACCTCGCTCTCGACCACGAGTTCAGCCGAAGCGCTGCTCGGGGTGATTGCCGGCGGCTCCGGCACGCTCGGCGGCCCGGCCGTCGGCGCGGCGCTTGTGCTGTTATTGAAGAACTACGCCTCGGCCTATATCGAACGCTGGAACATGCTGCTCGGTCTCGTATTTCTGTTCATCGTGCTGGTGATGCCGACGGGAATCGTCCCGGGCTTGCAGAAGCTCACCGCACGGCTTCGGGGGCGAGCGTCATGACCGCGCCCTCATCCGACTTCGCGCTTGAAATCACCGGACTCAGTAAATCCTTTGGCGGTCTGAAGGTCACGCAAGGCGTGTCGCTCTCTATCCGGCCGGGCGAGCGGCGGCTGATCATCGGCCCGAACGGCGCGGGAAAAACCACGCTCTTCAACCAGATCAGCGGCGACATGCGGCCGAACTCCGGGAAGATCAAGCTGTTCGGCAAGAACGTCACGATGTACGCGCCCTATCGGCGCGCGCATCTCGGCCTGTCGCGCACCTACCAGATCATCACGCTGTTTGCCGACGATACGCTCGAGCACAACGTCACGCTCGGCCTGCTTGGTCTGTTGCCCTCGCGCTGGCAGATGTGGCGACCGCTATCCTCCTATCGGCATCTGGCTACTGAAGCGCGCCGCACGCTCGACAGTGTCGGTCTCCTTCACCTTGCGGATCATCCGGTGTCCGACCTCGCCTATGGCGAAAAGCGCCGGGTCGAACTCGCGATGGCGCTCGCGCAAAAGCCGCGCGTGCTGTTATTGGATGAGCCGCTCGCCGGCCTTTCCAACAGCGAACGCGCGACCGTCAAATCCGAGATCGCGTCGATTTCGAAAGAGACCACCGTGGTCATGATCGAACATGACATGGACACTGCGCTCGACCTCGCCGAAACCGTGACGCTGCTCAATTACGGCCGCGTCATCGTCGACGGCGAACGCGACGCGGTGATCGCCGACGAGCGAACGCGCGAGGTGTACCTTGGCGCCTGAGGTCCTTACCCTTTCGAACGTGCATGCGTTCTATGGCGACAGCCATATTCTGCACGGCGTCGGCTTTTCGTTGAAGGAAGGAGAGGTGCTGGCGCTGTTGGGGCGCAACGGCGCCGGCAAGACCACCTGTATCTCCACCATCGTCGGGTTCCTGACGCCGAAGCAAGGAGACATCCGCCTGTTCGGCGAGCCGATCGGAGGCATGAGTCCCGAGCGCATTTCGCGGCTCGGTATCGGCCTCGTACCGCAGGGCCGTCGGATCTTTCCGTCGCTGACGGTGCGTGAAAACCTGATCGTCGCTCGCCAACGCGAAAACGCAACCTCCAAGCGATGGAATGTCGAACGGATCTTCGAACTGTTTCCGCGCTTGCAGGAGCGTCAGGCGCAATTCGCCGGCACGCTGTCCGGCGGCGAGCAACAGATGCTCGCGATCGGCCGCGCGCTGATGGGCAATCCCCGCGTGCTGCTGCTCGACGAGCCATCGGAGGGGTTGGCGCCCCTGATCGTGGCCGAGGTCGGCCGTACCATCAAGCGGCTGAAGGAAGAAGGTCAGTCCATCGTTCTGGTTGAACAGAACCGGAAACTGGCGCTCGACGTCGCCGATCAAGCCGTTATCCTCAACACCGGACGCTGTGTATTTGCAGGCAGCGCGGCGGACATCACCGAAGAGCTGATTACGCAGCATCTCGGCGTGTATCATGCCCATTAAAGAAACCATCGAACTGAGGTCAAGAAAATGAAAGTCGGCGTTTGCGGAACGGGAAGAATGGGGGCTGCGATCGCACAGCGGTTGATCGCGGTTGGGCATGAGGTCGGCGTGTGGAATTGCGACGCGGCGAAAACAAAGCCACTGGTGGATGCCGGCGCGAAGGCTTTCGCCTCTCCGGCCGCGCTCGCCGAAAGCTGCGACGCCGTGGTCGTCATGCTCTTGAATGACGCGGCGACAGAAGCCGTCTATCGCGGCGCCAACGGCCTGCTGAAGGCCAAGCTCACTGACAAGCTCGTGATCGACATGAGCACGATCCGCCCGGAGACCATGAAATCAGTTGGCGACGCCGCCACGCAACTCGGCGCGGGTTTTGTCGAATGCCCGGTCGGCGGCAGCACCGGTCCTGCGAAGGAAGGCAAGTTGTTTGGCCTGGTCGGCGGCTCCGATGCCGACGTCTCGCGCGCAAAGCCCCTGCTCGAACAGCTCTGCCGAAGGATCGAGCATGTCGGCCCGCTCGGCGCAGGCGCAACGCTGAAGCTCGCAGTCAATCTGCCGCTCTTGGTTTACTGGCAGGCGCTCGGCGAGTCCCTCAGCATCTGCAAGCCGCTCAATCTTCCGCCGGAGCGGCTGATCGATATCCTTTCCGACACCGCCGGCGCGCCGGCCGCGATGAAAGGCCGTGGTGCTATCATCGCCAAGGTGCTGGGCGGTGCACCGCTCGGCGAGACCGCCTTCGGCATCACGGCCGCCAAAAAGGACCTCGCCACCGCCGTGCAATTTGCCGCCTCCCTCCATGCCGAACTGCCGGTTGCGAAAAGCGCGCTGGCCTGCTTTGAGGAGGCGGAAGCGGACGGGCTTGGCGAGGCCGACGCAACCACGGTTTCCGTTCACTGGACCCGGCGCAAGCCGAAATCTTGATCCATCAACCATTCGACTGTTCTATCGCTTCAACCCAACAGCAGAGTCCTTCCATGATCGATGCCAAGAACCGCTATGGCCGTACCGCCGCACGCAACCACGATGCGGACGGCCTTGCGCGGCGTCCCTCCTCCACGACGATCGACATTCATGCTCACATCGTCGTGCCTCAGGCCGCCAAGCTGGCGCAGCCGCATGTCGATCTGTCGCGTGTGCCGCTGGCGCATTTCGCCAATGCCGAGACCAAGGACATCAACGCACAGCAGGAAAAGGACGTCGCCGAGGTCATGACGACGATCGATCGCCGCCTGTTCGATCTCGACAAGATGGGCATCGATATCCAGGTCGTCGCGCCCGCGCCGCCGCAATGCTACTACGCGGTCGATCCCAAGATCGCCGAGCAGGCGCACAAGCTCGCCAACGATGGCGTGGCTGAATATTGCGCGCGCAAGCCCGACCGGTTCGTCGGGCTCGGCGTCGTCACTCTGCAGGAGCCGGAATTAGCGGTGCGCGAGCTCGATTACGTGATGAAGGATCTGAAGCTGAGGGGCGTCGAAATCCTGACCAATGTCGACGGCCAGGAATTGTCCGATCCGAAATTCCGTCCCTTCTTCGCCCGTGCCGAACAGCTCGGCGCCTTCATCATGATGCACCCGAACGGGTTCACCCATGGCGACCGGCTGACAAACTTCTATTTCAACAACGTGCTCGGCAATCCGCTCGAGACGACGCTGGCGCTGCACAACCTGATCTTCTCGGGGACCTTGGCGCGCTTCCCCGACCTGAAACTGATGGCGGTGCATGGCGGCGGCTATCTGCCGGGCTACTCCGGCCGCATCGATCATGCCTGGGGCGCGCGGAAGGACTCGCACGGCGAACTGCCGTTGCCGCCGACGACCTACCTGCGGCAAGTCTATCTCGATACCGTCGTGTTCAGCTATCACCAGCTCGCGTATCTGATCGACGTATTCGGCCCCGACCGCATCGTCATGGGCACCGACTATCCCTTCGACATGGCCGAATACAATCCGATCGGGCATGTCGCCGGCGTCCAGGGCATGAACGAGACGATGCTGGCGCAGATCGCCGGCGGCAACGCTGCACGCGTGCTGGGATTAGACGTCTAAAGATCGAGCGTAACACCCTCGCGATTATCAGATCCGTCGAGATGCACACCCGGACGTGGGCGGGCGACGCAGATCAGCGCCTCGCTGTCCACGACGTCGTGCACGGGCGGCTCGGCATAGTCGACCCCACCTTTCAAAACCCCGACCGCGCAAGTGCCGCAGCTTCCCGAGCGACAAGAATGGAGCGGCGCGATACCGCTTGCTTCCGCCAATTCGAGTAGCGATCCCACGCTGGGCCGCCACAACGCGGTCTTGCCGCTCCTGGCAAATTCGACGGCCACGCCCTCGCTCGTATCAGTGTCGGCCACCGCCTCGCGGCGGCGCGTCATCGAAGCCGGGCCAAAGCTTTCGAAATGGATGCGGTTATCCCGCACACCGAGCGACAGCAGCGCGTCATATATGGCTTGCATGAAACCTGACGGCCCGCAGAGATAGACCTCGTAATCGTCGAGCGGCAATACGCATTGCAGCAACGCCCGATCGATCCGTCCCTCGCTGTGATGCGTGCGCCCGACTTCATCACCGGCCGACGGACGGCTGAAGACGAGATGCAAGTCGAGGTTTGAATGCAACTCGGCTTTTCCCGCCAGATGCGCGGCGAAGGCCAGATGAGCGCCATCGACCGCAGCATGAATGAAGCGGATCGGCTTGTGCAGGCGGCTGCGTCCATGATTGACGAGCTGGCTATTGAGCATCGCGATCATCGGTGTGATGCCGACACCCGCCGAGATCATCGCTACCGGCCGGTTGGCCGTTTCATCGAAACTGAAGCTGCCGCGCGGACTCAAGACCTCGATTTCGTCTCCTACTCGCAAGTGATCGTGCAGCCAGTCGGAGACGCCGCCCTTTCCCTCCCGTTTGACGCTGATGCGGTAGCTGCGTCCGTCCGGCGCGTCCGACAGCGTATAGGTCCGTAACGCCGGCTGGGCCCAGCCTGGAGGTTGGAGGCGGATCGGCAGATATTGTCCGGCCGCATAACTCGCCAGGCCGCCGCCGTCGGACGGCTCGAGCAGGAAGGAGCGAATTCCCACGCTCTCGTCGATGCTGTTGATTATGCGAAACGGACGCCACACGAAACGCAGCCGCTCCGCCTCCATCGTGCGCGTGGCCTCGGCCCAGGTGCCGGTACGCTCGCTGATGGGCGAGAGCTCCGGCGGTGAGAACCGCGCCGGCAGCGAGTCCGATACCCGGATAATCTTCTCGATATGATAGCGCATCAGGCGTTGGGCGCCGGTGAAGGCCTTCACTTCGGGGCCGTCCCAGATCACCTCGGTGCGGGCCGCGATATAAAGAAGGCAGCCGGTCTCGAAGTCGATGAACAGAAGGCCCGCTCGGTTGTCGAGTTGCAAATTGCCGAGCGTATTGAAAATGAAATTGCCGACGAAATCGGGCGCGGTCAGCGTGACCTCGTCGTTGATGCGCACAAAGCCCGGCCGGCCGCCACGGTGGCTGATATCGGCGCCGCTCGCGACCGTGTCCTCGTTGCGCGGACCGACCGAAGCCACAAAATAGGTATCGGCTTTTTCGATGATCCTTCGCGCCGTCGTATCCAGCACCGTGCTCCGGCTCACCGGCCGCTCGATCCTGACATGCGGGTCGCGCGTCAACACCGGCTCGCGGCCGGCAATATATTGCGGGCAGAGGCCCATCGTGGTCTGAACGGCGATGGTAAAGCCGCTGGCTGTAACATCGCAAACCGTACCGATGGCACGATTGCGACGGCGGGTATTGAGCTGGACGCCAACCAGGGCGATCGCCGCTCCAGGCCTGAGCGTCTCATTCAGCGGATCGCCCGGCAACGGCCGCGCTCTAATAGTGAGCGTGTGCTCATCGGGCACCTGCACGAAGCCGGGTTCGGCCATCAGCATCGACGCCCACGGCTGCCCTTGTGCATCGACCGAACCGAGAAACGCGTAAGGCAACAGCGGGAAGAATGCGCGGTGCTGATCGGTCAAATAACGGCGCACGCCGCGACGGCCCTGGACGTCGATCTTTTCTCTGACGCCGACACGTTCCTGAACCGCAAGTTCGCCCGGATGAAACGGCGAACGTTCAAGGTCCCAGCCAGGATGGGCAGGAGTGATGGACATGGAAACCGCCTTCGCGCCGATGCCGGCGGCCGGAACGGGATCGTCCCGGCCGTACACCGTGGGAAACGATCAGGCAACCCTTTGCAGGCCGACCGGCGTGATCGTGAAGGGCACGAAGCCGGGCAGAGCTTCCACCCGCTTCAGCCAGCCGAGCAGTGTCGGATATTTCGAGAGGTCGACGTTGCCTTCGGGCGCGCGCGCGATGTAGCTATAGAGCGCAACGTCGGCGATGGTCGGATGAGCGCTGCCCGCGATCCAGTTCTTGCCGGCAAGCTCCGCCTCGATCAACGCCAGAATGAGATGGGCGCGTTTGATCACGTCTTCCGCATTATAGGGCGCGTTGAAAACCGTGATCAACCGTGCGGCAGCCGGGCCGGAGGCGATTTGCCCTGCCGCAACCAAAAGCCAGCGCTGCACTCTGGCTGCGCTCTTGGCGTCTTCCGGCAGCCAGTCGGTCTTGCCGAGCTTCTTCGCCACATAAACCATGATCGCGTTCGAATCGCAGACCACGACGCCGTCATCGTCGAGCACAGGCACCTGTCCGAAGGAATTCAGCTTGAGGAAGTCGGAGGACTTCTGTGCGCCCTTGGCGAGATCGACTTCGACGAGGTCGAATTTCGCCCCGATCAGCGAGAGGAAAAGCTGCGCCCGGTGCGCGTGGCCGGACAGCGGATACCAGTAAAGTTTCATGTGTCGGTTCTCCTGAATGGGATAGCCGGCAAACAACTCCCCGGCGGCGCCCAACATGGCGGTACGCGGGCAATCGATGAAGCCACTTGGCGCGCAAGACACTATTCCATGAGACGAAACAGTCCGGCGCTTTTAGGGTTAATGCTTCGCGCCTGACAGCTTGTAATCCGGCTGTTCGAACGGATGAGAGCTCAAAAACTCCGGCAGCTTGAAGCAGCGTTCCGAAAGCTCCTTCACCCGTGGAAACGCATCGAGGGTGATCCTGAGATATTGCGCGCCGACCACCTGGCCTGCGATGCAGATATCGGCAATGCCGACGTCATTGCCGAGCGCAAACGGCGACGGCTTGCGACGGCCCAAGAACCGCTCATAGGCCGCAAGTCCCTCGGTGGTCCAATGCGCGCCCCATTCCTCGATCGCGTGAGCGTCGGCGCTAAACGTCTTCACCAGATGCTTGCGCACGCGCGGCACGGTGAGCGGATGGGAGTCGGCAATCGTCATCAGCGCCAGCGAACGCGCGTAAGCGCGCTCCTTGATATCGTCCGGCAACAGCCGCGGGCTCGGCTTGATGTCGTCGAGATATTCCATGATCGCCATCGATTGGTACAGCGTATGGCCGTCATGGATGAAGGTCGGCACCACGTGCTCGGGGTTGACGGCGTCATAGCCGGGCTTGAACTGCTCGCCCTGGAGAATATCGATGGAGATTTCCTCAAACGGCAGCGCCTTCAGCCTCAGCGCGACCCGGATGCGAAAGGACGCAATCGACCGCCAAAATCCGTAGACCGTGATACTCATCCAAAAACCCTTCTCATCGAGCCCGCATGCTCATAGCATTCGCGAGCAAATAGACAAGCACCTCAATCTGCCCGATTATGCTGCTGCCAGCGCAGAAGATAAGCCTGTAATCGCCGAATGAGGCCGGCGAGCACCACGCCGACCAGCATCAGCACCGTGACCGCGACCATCATGCCCGATGCTTCGCCGCGCGCCTCCGACTCGATGATCAGGCGGCCGATGCCTTTTTCGGCGCCGATGAATTCGCCGACGATGACGCCGATCAGCGCAAAGGAAATCGCTGGCGTCAATGAGGCAAACACCCAGGCCATGGTGGACGGGATCACCACCGTGCGGGTGATCTGCCATTCGCTGGCTCCCAGCAAACGCGCGGCATTGATGAAACCCTCGTCGATCGATCGCGCGCCCTCAAAGGTGTTGTAGAAGACCAGAAACACCACCACGATCCACGAGGTCACGATCTTGGAGGTGTCGCCGATGCCGAACGCCAGCACGATGATCGGCGCCAGCGCAATCCGCGGGATCGAGTTCACGGCCGTGATGAACGGCTGAAAGATCGCGCTCAGCCGATCCGAGCGGCCGAGGATGAGGCCCGCGGCAAAGCCGCTGGTGACACCGATGATGAAGCCGAAGAAGGTGTTCTTGAGCGTAACGGCGGTTGCGACCCAGAGGTTGTTTTCGGTGCGCGCCATGCACTTGGCGAAGTCGCCGTTGACCCAGCCGTTGAAGACGCCAAGCTTGGATTTGAAGCAGCTCAGGATCAGGAACTGCTCGAAAATCTCCGATGGCTTCGAGATGAAATAGGGATCGAGCAAATCCGGCACGAGCCACGGGAAACGGGTGTGGAATTGATAACCCCACTGCCAGATCGATAGCACTACAACGCAGATCGATACCTGCCACAAGAGCGTGCTGAGCGAGTTCTGGCGCATCCTCATCGCTCGCGCCCCTTGACGAATTCCTCGCCAAGCGAGTGCCAGATGTGCTGAAACAACGCGGCGTAACGCGGCGTCTCTCTCACTTTCACGGCGTCCCGTGGCCGCGGGAAATCCACCTCAAACATGTCCTTGATCTGGCCTGGCCGCGCCGAGAATAGGATGATGCGGTCGGCGAGCGTCAGTGCCTCGCCGAGATCGTGGGTGACGAACAGCACCGTCTGCTGCTCGCGTTCCCATATCCGCAGCAGGACTTCGTGCATGTCGATCTTGGTGTGGGTATCGAGCGCGCCGAATGGTTCGTCCATCAAGAGGATCTGCGGCTCGACGACCAGCGTTCGCATCAGCGCGGCGCGCTGGCGCATGCCGCCGGACAATGCCGACGGATAGGCGTCGTCGAAGCCTTTCAAGCCGGCTTGCGCGATACAGGCCGCGACACGTTCCTTGCGCTCGGCCTCGCTCATGCCCGCAAGCTGCAGGCCGTAGCCGATATTGCCCGCGACCGTGCGCCACGGGAATAACGTATCGCGCTGGAAGACATAACCGACATTGGGCGTCGCCCTGCCCGGCACGATCGGCGTTCCATCGATCAGGATTTGCCCGCTGGTGGGCCGGATCAGGGTCGCGATCATGTTGAGGACGGTGCTCTTGCCGGAGCCGGACGGCCCGAGCAGAGCCACGAACTCGCCACGCCGGACGCTGAAGGAGACACCGCGCACGGCTTCGATGGCCGTGCCCGCAAGCTGAAACGTCTTGTTCAAGCCCCTGACATCGATCCGGCTCACATCCAGCGATCGGTCAAGCGGCATGGCGTTTCCCGGCTCTCTCAAATCTCTAAGCGGGGATCGCCATCAACCCGGATACGCCTTGCGGGCAGCTTGCGCGAAATCCGGAGCCACCACTTCGGCAATCGTCAGCGGCTTGATGCTGGTCATCTCGCGAAACCAGACTTTTTCGCCGCGCGCAAAGCTCGCCGCATCGATCACGCCGTCGTAGTCGGCGACCTTCTTCAGAGCCGTGATTTCGAGAACGTTGGCCTTGCGGGATGTGCTGCCGACATAAGGCTCGATCGTGTCGCAAACCTCGTCCGGCGAATGCCCCTTGATCCACAGCCCCGCGCGCCACAACGCGGTGACGTAGGCTTGCATCTTCGGCGGATCCTTGTCTATCGTGGATTGCACCGTGAAGTGACCGGTCACCGGCACCTTGCCGCCGATATATTTGTTCCAGATTGCCTCATCCGTTCCATCGAACAACAGCGTTCCCCAGCCCTGCTGCTGCGACTCGTCCAGGAGCGAGAGCGAACTGACGAGCACATCGGCCTGCTTGCTCTTCAGCGTCCCCAGCATGGTGTCGACATTGCCGGTGCCGATCCAGGTCACCTTCTCAGCCAGCCCCATCGTCTCCATATAATAAGACGACCAGACGTGATTGGTGCCGCCGAGCGAGGATACCGACACGATTGGCTTGCGGCCGTCGGGCCGCTTCCATTCGGTCAGCTTCTCCAGCGTCGTGATGCCTTCGTCCCAAAGATCCTTGCGGATGATGAACATCACAGCACTGCTGCGGGTGTCGATCGGCAGCAGGATTCGCCCTGCCCGTCCATGATTGGCGAGCTGCATCGGATGCGTAACGTCGCCGATACCGACATCGCCTTGTGACGAAGCGATGATCTCACGCGTCTTGACGCCGCTGCCACCCTGAACGAGCTTGCAATCAAGGCCCGCGTCCTTGAAGTAGCCGATGCGATCGGCGACGAATTGCGACTGATAAATCGGAATCGCGACCGGATAGATAGCGCGGCCGCTCATATCTCCGGCGCGCACCCGACCGGCTGCAAGGCCGGCACCCCCCGCAATAACGGTCAACGCCGAACGGCGAGTGATAAAGGCCGCCATCACGCCTTCTCCTTCACGCTGCTCGCCACCTTGTCGAGCGCCGCCAACACCGCATCGCCCATTTCCTTGGTCGAGAGCTTTCGTGCGCCTGGTTCGGCAATATCGGCGGTTCGCGCGCCGCTCGCGAGCGCCAGATCGACGGCCTTTTCGAGCAGGTCCGCGTCGTCAGGCCGATCGAGCGTCATGCGCAGCATCATGATCACGCTCTGGATCGAACCGAGCGGATTGGCGATGCCGCGCCCGGCGATATCCGGCGCGCTACCGTGCACCGGTTCATAGAGCGCCTTGCGCCGGCCGTAGCGATCGACCGGGCCGAGCGAGGCCGACGGCAGCATCCCGAGCGAACCCGATGCCATCGCCGCGCAATCCGACAGGATGTCGCCAAAGATATTCCCGGTCACCATCACGTCGAACTGCGCCGGCTCGCGCACGATCTGCATGGCGGCGTTGTCGACGTACATGTGGCTGAGATCGACATCGGAGAATTCTTCGGCGTGCAACGCCGTGACTTCCTCGCGCCACAGCACGCTGGTCTCGAGCACGTTGGCCTTGTCGACCGAACAAACCTTGTTCTTGCGCGTGCGTGCGAGCTCAAAAGCCGAGCGCGCCACGCGCCGCACCTGGCTCGTGGTGTATTGCTCGGTGTTGAAGCCGCGGCGCTGACCGTCGGCGAGCTTTTCAATGCCGCGCGGCTCGCCGAAATAGATGCCGCTGGTGAGTTCGCGGATGATGACGAAATCGACGTCCTTCAGCACCCGAGCTTTCAGCGGCGCGGATTCCGACAGAGCCGGATTGGCCCTGATGGGACGCAGGTTGGCGTAGAGATCGTATTTGCTGCGCAGCGACAACAATCCACCGACCTTGCGGGCTTCCGCCGGTACTTCCCTCGTCTCAGGCCCGCCGGTGGCGCCCCAAAGAATTGCGTCGGCCTCCTCCATCGCTTCGGCGGTATTGTCCGGCAATACCTTGCCAGTCGCCAGATACGGGATGAGGCCATATTGCGCCTCACGCAACACCATCGGCACGCCTCGTTTGGCCGCAAACCAGTCGAGGACTCGGCGCGACTGCGCGGTGACCTCCGGGCCGATGCCTTCGCCGCCGACCACGGCGATCTTCATCATGTTCGACGACGCACTCATGCATGATTCCTTGCAAAATGGATCCACGGCCGCTCGGTTCGGTCGGCGGTCTGAAAGGCGCGTATTTCGGCGTCGCGCTGCAGCGTCAGCGCGATCTCGTCGAGGCCTTTGAGGAGGCCGGCACGACGGCGCGGGTCGATCTCGAAACGATGCACCTTTCCGGTGGGCGATGTGATCGTCTGCTCTTCCAGATCGATTCCAACGCGCCCCGCGCCCTGGCTGTGCTCGACTTCCATCGCCAGCCCGTCGACGGTCTGCTTGTCGACCACGATCGGGAGAATTCCGTTCTGGAAGCAATTGGCGAAGAAGATATCGCCGAAACCCGAGCCGATGATGGCGCGGATGCCCATCTCCTGAAGCGACCAGACCGCGCCTTCGCGCGACGATCCGCAGCCAAAGTTAGGCCCGGTGATGAGGACTTCGGCGTTTCGGTAAGGCTCGCGGTTTAGGATGAACTCCGGATTTTCCGCACCGTTCGGCAGATAGCGCAAAGAGCCAAACGCCCATTTGCCGAGTGTGCCGCGAATGGAATTGCCGACCAGGCGTTCGATGCGAATGATGACGTCAGTGTCGATATTGCCGCGCATGATCGGAGCTGCGATTGCGTTGAGCTTGTTAAACGGCTTTGGCATCTATCGCTCCATCGTTCGCACGTCGGCGATTGCGCCCGAGATCGCGGCGGCCGCCGCCATCGCCGGGCTCGCCAGATGGGTCCGCGCCTGCGGGCCCTGCCGGCCGATGAAATTGCGATTGGACGTCGAGACCGAGCGCTGGCCGGGCGCGAGCATCTCGCCATTGGCGGCAAGACACATCGAGCATCCAGGCTCGCGCCATTCGAAGCCGGCCTCCATGAAGAGTTTGTCCAGCCCTTCGGCCACCGCTTCGCGCTTGACCGTCTCGGAACCCGGCACCACCCAGGCCCGCACGCCGGGCGCGACCTTGCGGCCGCGGGCGATCGCCGCCGCCGCACGCAAATCACTCATCCGGCTGTTGGTGCAGGAACCGATGAACACCCAATCGACCGGCGTACCCATGATCGGCGCACCGGCCTTGAGGCCCATATAATCGAGCGCGGTTTCAATCGCAGAACGGCGCGCGGGATCGGAAATCTCGCTCGGATCGGGAATCCGGCCATCGACCCCGATGACATGTTCGGGGCTGATGCCCCAGGTCACCTGGGGGATGATTTTTGTGACATCGATGGTCACCTCGCGGTCGAACACCGCGTCCGCATCGCTCGGCAATTGACGCCACGCGGCGAGCGCGCGTTCCCACATCGCAGCCTTCGGCGCATAGCGCCGGCCGCGAATATAGTCGTAGGTTTTCTCGTCCGGCGCGATCATACCCATCTTGGCGCCGAGCTCGATCGAGAGATTGCAGATCGTGAACCGGCCTTCCACGGGCATCTCGCGGATCGCGCTGCCGGCATATTCGACCGCATAACCGGTGCCGCCGGCGGCACCGACATGGCCGATCAGCGCGAGGATGAGATCCTTCGGCGTCACGCCGGCCGACATCCGGCCTTCGAACCTCACCCGCATGGTCTTGGGCCGGCGCTGGATCAGCGCTTGGGTTGCCAGCACATGCGCCAATTCGCTCGAGCCGATGCCGAACGCCAGCGCGCCCAGCCCACCGTGCGTGCAGGTGTGGCTGTCGCCGCAGACGATCAGGCAGCCGGGCAGACTGAGGCCAAGCTCGGGGCCGATGACATGGACGATGCCCTGACCAGGCTCGTCGATATCAAACATGGTGATGCCGCTCGCCGAGGTTTCGGCCCGCAGCCCCTCCAGCAATTCCAGCCCGGTCTTGCTGGTGCCGGCGCGGCCATGCGCGGAGGAAATCGCGTGATCCGGCGTGGCGAAGGTCAGTTCGGGATTGTGAACGGGAAGATTGCGGCTCTTGAGGTCGAGCAGCCCGCGGGAACCTCCGAGGTCGTGCAGCAAATGGCGATCGATATGGAGAAGGTCTGTATCGTCGCTGATGCGAGCGATGACATGCTGGTCCCAGATCTTGGCCAGCATGGTCCGGCCGAATCCTCCCAGGCCTGGTGTTTCCAAGTCATATCCTCCCTGGTTGGCCACGGACTTTCACCGTCGTCCGCCGTTTTGGCACGGCTTGATAAGAGGGCCTCTTTGGACCCTGGCCTTAGGTGCATCAAAGCACAACGGACGCCGCTTCGGCTAGGGTCTGAGGAGATGACAGCCAAGCCGCGGCTTGCTTTTCGCCGGCCCATTATTTCAGCAGGCCGGCAAAGGCCTTTGCGAAGGTGTGGACGTCGCCTGGCCACCGTGCCGAAATATAGTTGCGGTCCTGCACGACAAAGGCCGGCCGCGCGTCATCCATGGAATCGCGCCGCAAGCCGGAGGCCTTCCGCCGGTATTCCGGATCGGTTTTGGGAACATCGAGAAAGTCTGTGGGGTCTGCGAGCTCCCGCGTTACCTCCTGCTGCACCGACATGTAGCCGTCGGGGTCGCCCGCCTGCTCGAGATAGGTCCGGTAATAGTTTGGGTCCCAGAAGCGCAAGATGCGGGCGACTTTCCACGCGCTGTTCTCGAGCGCCCAGGTCAGCGCGGTCGTCTTGTAGCCGTGAAGCACCGAACGGCCGGTGCGTTTCGACATGCTCCGCGCGGCCAACAGGACGCCATGGCAGATCGCGGCGACCGGCTTTTGCGCGTCAAAGAAATCCGCAACGTGATGCTGGAGTGTTTGGTTTTCGAGATAGTCGCGCATGCCGCGCGCCCGATGCCCGCCCGGCAGAAGCAATCCATCAAACGCGGAAGCATCGACGGAATCCCAGCGCAGCGGCTTCGCATAATGGGGATCGGCGATCATCGCCGCATAGGCCATGCGAGCGTCGCGGTTGGCCCGCATCAGAAGCCCGATTGCCGGGAATCTTCGCAACAGCGGAATGGCGCCCCAGAGATCGAGGCCCTGCCCCGTCAGCATCATGTCGTCGGCGGCAGCGGGTTGACCTTCCGGCGTCGCGAAACCGATGGCATGGCCCGCGTTCGACAACACCTGCCAGCTGACGGCGGCTTCGCTTGGATCGAAGTCCCGCGCCGGCAGAGGGATGAGAACGCGGGCCATCGCGTCTCACACCAGCAAGACGGTCGAACCCGTGGTCTTGCGCGCGGCCAAATCAGCATGAGCTTTCGCGGCATCCTTCAACGCATAGGTCTGGCGCACGTCGATTTTGACCGCGCCCGAAGTCACCACCTCGAACAACTCCTTCGCCATGGCGCGGAGGTTTTCACTCTTGGCCGCGTAGGTGTTGAGCGTCGGGCGGGTCACATACAGCGAACCCTTCTGCGCCAGCAAGCCGAGGTTGAGCGGCTCGACACCGCCGGAGGATTGACCGAACAGAGCGGCGACGCCGAGCGGCGCGAGACAATCCAGCGATTTCAGGAAAGTGTCCTTGCCGACGGAATCGTAAACCACCGGCACCTTCTTGCCGCCGGTGATCTCGTCGACGCGCTTCACAAAATCCTCCCGCGAATAAACGATGACGTGCGCGCAGCCGTTGGCTTTCGCAAGCGCGGCCTTTTCGTCACTGCCGACGGTGCCGATCACGGTGGCGCCAAGATGCTTGGCCCATTGCGACAGGATCAGGCCGACGCCACCGGCGGCGGCGTGAAGCAGAATCGTGTCGCCCGCCTTGACGCGATAGGTCTGACGGATCAGATATTGCACGGTAAGGCCTTTGAGCATCATCGCGGCCGCCGTCTTGTCATCGATGCTATCGGGCAGTTTGAGCAGGCGGTCCGCCGGAATCAACCGCGCCTCGGCATAGGCGCCGAGCGGCGCCGCGCCATAGGCGACGCGATCGCCCGGCTTCAAATCGGTGACACCGGAGCCGACTTCCTCGACGACACCGGCACCCTCGCCACCCAGACCGCTCGGCAGCGGCAACGGGTAGACGCCCGAGCGATTGTAGATGTCGACAAAATTGAGACCGACCGCAGTGTGGCGAATGCGCGCTTCCCCCGCTCCCGGCTTGCCGACGTTGACCTCCTCCCAGACAAGAACTTCGGGGCCGCCGGTCTTGTGAAAGCGGATGGCATGCGTCATGGGGACAACTCCTTGGAGATGGAAAGACAACGGGGGAGCGGCGATACTTATATCGCCGCGGCAAGCGCACGAATACACGCCCGGCCTATTGGCGAAAGCAAGTCAAATTTCGAATACAGTTCCCAAAACGAAAAAAAGCCCGGCGGCCGAACGGCCACCGGGCATATTTATTCTCAATGATTTGCAGCGATCAGCCGGCCGCGGCCAACACCTTGCCGAACACGCCGGCTTCCGCCAACGCAGCAATGCGCGCCTCGTCATAGCCGAGCGTATCGCGGAGAACGTCCCTGGTGTGCTGGCCAAGCAAGGGCGCGGCGACAGGATCGATGACGGGCGTCAGCGACAGATTGAGCGGGGTTTCGATATTCGGAACGGTGCCCGCCTTGGGGTGCGGTATCTCGCTGACGCGATGACGTTCGCGCGCCTCAGGCGAGTTGAAGGCCTCTTCAACCGTGCGCAGGAAGCCGACCGGAATATTGACCGCCTTCATCTTTGTTACCCAGTTCTCGCGGGTGTCCTTCGCAAAGACTTCGGTGAGGATGGCACGTAATTTGTCCTTATTGGCTACGCGCGAGCGGCGATCGCCAAACTCGCCGCTAAAGAGATCGGGACGTCCGAGCACATCAACGACGAGGCGGCGAAACAGGCGATCATTGGCGCAGGCGATATAAAACGGCGCATCGGAACCTTGATATAGGCCGACGGCAGGCGAGCCGTTCGGCGAATTGCCCTGACGGCTTGGATTCACGCCGCTCATCAGATAGGCCATGCCGTAGAACTGCGTCATGGTCAGCGCCATGTCGAACAGCGCCACCTCGACATGCTGGCCGCGGCCGAGTTTGTCGCGGGCGAGAAGCGCCAGCAGAATGGTGTTGCAGGCCGACATGCCCGTGAGCATATCGACCGCGGGCGGCCCGGTCCGCACCGGCGGTCCGTCGGGAAAACCGTTGAGCGACATGAAGCCGCTTTCGGCCTGTGTGATCGGATCGAAGCCGGGGCGGGATGCGAACGGGCCTTTGCGGCCATAGGCCGAGATCGAGCAATAGACCAGCCGCGGATTGGCTGGCGCCACCGACGCATAGTCGAGGCCGTATTTCTTCATCACGCCGGAGGAGAAATTCTCGACCACCACGTCCGCCCGCGCGATCAATTCATGCGCCACCACGCACGCTTCCGGCTTGGTGAGATCGAGCGCAATGCCTCGCTTGTTGCGATTCATGCTGATAAACGCCGCGCTCTCACCCGCAAGGTCGGCATGTTCGTAGTGCCGCGAATCGTCGCCACCTTCGGGGTTTTCGATCTTGATGACCTCGGCGCCGAAATCCGCCAGCGTCTGCGTGCAGACGGGACCCGCCACGACCCGGGTGAAATCGACGACCAGCAGACCGTCGAGGGCGGTCGGAGCCCCCTTCTCTCTCGGCAGCCGGCCCGGCAGTTTCGGTCTCGCAGTCATGATCGGCCCGTTCCTTCCCTCTGGTCGATCCCCGACCCATTCCAGGCCAGGATCGTTGTGGAAGATTGTATACGGGCCTTCGCCGTCCTTCCAAGCGAAGTCGGCCTTTCGGCCGCGCTGTTATCGTCTTTTCGAATAGGTGCTATGAAGAGACGCTGCCGGAAATGAGGCTCTTGCGCCAGTAATCCGTATCCGGAAATGCCCACGGATGGGGCGGCCCATACATCCGGTAGCCGGCGCGGATGAAGTTGTTGGCGGAGACGATATTGCCCGACGTGTCAAATGTGTTGCTGTGGGTGCCGCGCGCCCATAATAGCCGGAAAATAGCCGAGCCGAACTCTTGGCTAAGTCGCGCGGCGGGACTAGGTATGATCTGTCGAAGCCAAAGCAGCGCGAGGCAAGGCACCGCCATGAACAAGACAACGATGAAATGGATGCTTACTGGCGTGCTCGGCATCTCCATCGCCAGCGTTGCACCGGTTCAAGCGCAGAGCACGCTCGGCGGGGCCAAGACCCAGCAAAACAAGATCGGCGGCGTGGCGAAGCCCGCACCTGTTATCGGCGGCGCCGCCATCCATACGCCCCCGCCACCCACTCCGCCAAAGCCGGTCGTCAACTTCGCCAAGCCGGCTTCGCCCGGCGTGACGCCGACCGCCAACACCGCGGCACTGGGTCAGGCGCCAGGCCCGCATCCGAACCCGCCCATCACCCCGCCGAAAAAAAGCGGCCCGGTCGTCACCTCGAACCTGAAATGCGCCTCAGGTGCCTGCATCTCGAAGGGACCGAAGCCGTAGGGCGTCGCGCGCTGCGAGCCGCGACTTATCAAATCGCGACTTGCCGGCCGATCTCGACCACCTGATCGTTCGGAAGACTGAAGAAGTCGCTGACATGGACCGCGTTGCGCTCCATCACCGCGAAGAACCGCTCCTGCCAGCCCGGCAGTCCCATGCCGTCGTCGCGGCCGATCACGGTCTCATGCCCGACATAATAGGTGACGTCGGCAAGATCGATCGTGCAGCCGAGCGATTTCGAGGCCGCGAGCAACGCCGGAATATGCGGCCGCTCCATGAAGCCGAAATGCGCCTCCGCGCGCCAGAAATTCGGCGCGACCTCTTCGATGGTGAGGCGTTCGCCAGATGGCAGCCAGGGCACCGACAGGATTTCCACCCGCAACACGAACACATGCTCGTGCAAGGCGCGGTTATGCTTGACGTGCCAGATCATCACCGGCGGCGTATCGCGCTCGGCACGGGTCAGGAACACCGCGGTGCCCGGCACCCGCGGAATATTCGCAGACCTGATCCGCTCCATGAATTCGCTGATCGGGATCAGCGCCTCGCGCATGCGGGCCGAGACCGCCATGGCGCCGCGGTGCCAGATCCACATCGCACCATAGATCAGGATCGCGAGCAACAGCGGCACATATCCACCTTCGGCGATCTTGGTCAGGTTGGCGAGAAAGAACGCGCTGTCGACCACGAGAAAACAGCCGGCCACGAAACCGGCCGCCAGCACGCTCCAGCCCCAGATCTCGCGCATCGCGATGAACAGCAACGCCGACGTCATCAGCATGGTGGCGGAAACCGCGATGCCATAGGCCGCCGCAAGGTTGTCGGACTTGCCGAACACGATCGTCAGACCAATGGTGACGATCATCAACAGCCAGTTGACGACGCCGACGTAAATCTGGCCGTAGCCTTCCGACGACGTCTGCTTGATGTAAAGCCGCGGCAACCAGCCGAGCTGGATCGCCTGCCGCGTCATCGAGAATGCGCCGGTGATAATCGACTGGCTGGCGATGATGGTGGCAATCGTTGCCAGCACGATCAGCGGCAACAACAACGGCGCGGGGCACAAACGGAAGAAGATATTGCCGTCGGTCGGCGCTCCTTCGAGCACCAGTGCCGCCTGGCCGGCATAGTTGAGGATCAGGCTTGGAAACACGATTCCAAACCAGGCGATCTTGATCGGACGGCTGCCGAAATGGCCCATATCGGCATAAAGCGCCTCCGCGCCGGTGACGCAGAGAAACACCGCGCCCAACACCAGGAAGCCGGTCATCCCGTGCGAGACCAGATAGGATAGCCCGTAGACGGGATTGAGTGCGACGAACACTTTTGGATGCTGCACGATGCCTGACACCCCCATCACCGCCATCGCGACGAACCAGAGCAGCATGATGGGACCGAAGAAGTGCCCGATCGCCGCCGTTCCCCTCGACTGGATCGCAAACAGCGCGAGCAGGATCACGACCGCGGCCGGCACCACATAGGGCTGCAAAGCGGGGGTCGCCATGTTCACGCCTTCGAGCGCCGACAGCACCGAGATTGCGGGGGTGATCGCGCCGTCGCCGTAAATGAGGGCCGCGCCGAACAGGCCGACGGCGATGATCGACGGGCGATGATGTTTCTTCACACCGAGCAGCGCCATCAGCGCCAGAATGCCGCCCTCCCCGTCATTGTCGACGCGCATGGCGAAGGAGACATATTTGACCGTGGTGATGAGGAACAGCGTCCACAGCACCAGCGACAGCGCGCCCAAAACCGTCGCGGGATCCGACGGCATGTCGGTGCTGCCGAGCACGGTCTTGAAGGTATAGAGCGGACTGGTTCCGATATCCCCGAACACGATGCCCAGCGCCGAAAGCGCCAAAGCCGACATCTTCCCCTGCGGGGCTTGCCGCGCGTGGGAAGTTGGCGCATCGGAACTCGGGGCCTCGGAGGCAGATATCGCTTGTTCGGTCACGGACCCGCCGTTCGTAGGAATGCTCTGTCAGCTGAGAGGCCTGACATTCCTACAAAGTATCGCCACCGATTGCGACAGCCAAGCGACCCCAGACTTTGGAATATGGCCTTGAAGGCGGGCTAAAACGGTCTCAGGCGCTCGCGGCGCGCCGGGGAGCAGCCTCAGGCATGCTCGTGTCCAAATGGGTGTATTGGCGGAAGCTGCCGATCGCAGCCGGCTTGCCCAGCAGATAACCCTGAACCTCGTCGCAGCTTTCCTCCTGGAGGAAGCGCAGTTCCTCGTTGGTCTCGACGCCTTCGGCAATCACCGGCAGCCCAAGGCCCTTGCCGAGGCCGAGCACCGCGCGCACGATCGTCGCCGCCTGCTGGTTGGAATGCACCGACTTGATGAAGGAGCGGTCGATCTTGATCCGGTCGAACGGGAAGGCGCGCAGGTTGGAAAGCGACGAATAGCCGGTGCCGAAGTCGTCCATCGCGATTTCGACGCCGAGCGCCTTGACCTGGCGAAGCGTCGCCAGCGTCCGGTTGAGGTCGCGCACCAGCGCCGTCTCGGTGATCTCGATCTCCAGCCGTTTGCCGGGCAGACCGGTCTCTATCAGGATTTGATGCAGGTCCTTGGCGAAGGTCGCGGTGTGCAACTGCACGGCCGAGACGTTGACGGCGACCTTGAGCGGCGTTTTCCAGCTCGCCGCCTCGCGGCAGGCCGCCCGCAGCACCCAGTCGCCGATCGGCAGGATTGCGCCGATTTCTTCCGCGATCGGGATGAAGACGCCGGGCGATATTTCGCCGCGGGTCGAGTTCTTCCAGCGCAACAGCGCCTCGAAACCGACGACCTTGCCGCGACGGATATCGAGCTGCGGCTGGTAGGCCAGCCACAATTCGTCATGGGCAATCGCCTGCCGCAGATCATGTTCGAGCAAACGGCGGTTGCGCACCTCGGCGCCCATCTTGGCCTCGAAGAAGCGATAGGTGTTGCGGCCTTCCTGCTTCGCCCGGTAGAGCGCGACGTCGGCGTGATTGAGCAGCGATTGACGATCGGTCGCATCGTCCGGGCTGAGCGCGATGCCGATGCTGGTGGCGATCGAGATTTCCGGCGCATCGGACGAATTCGCGAAGCGCCTCCAGGATGGATTCGGCGAGCCGGCCGGCCGCCGCGGGTCCGGTGATGCCAGGCACCAGAATGGCGAACTCGTCGCCGCCGAGGCGCGCCATCATCTGACGGTCGTCGAGCAAGGCGCCGATGCGCGAAGCGACGACCTGCAAGGTGCGGTCACCCGTGGCGTGCCCGAACAGATCGTTGATTTCCTTGAAGCGGTCGAGATCGAGACAGAGAATCCCGAGGCTCTTGCCGGGCTCGAGCGCCGCGATTTCCTGATCGACGCGGGCGTTGAAGAAGCTGCGGTTCGGCAGTCCCGTCAGCGCGTCATGATGCGCGAGGAAATGGATGTGCTGCTCGGCATCCTTGCGCGCCTTCAGGTCGCGCACCGCGATGACGTGATGGGGCCGCTCGGCAAAGACGATCGGCCGCATGATCAGTTCGACCGGCGTCATCGATCCGTCGCGGTGACGCAACTCGGTTTCGATTCCATGGTTGGGCTGCGACATCAGCTTGAAGCGGGCGATGGAATCCGGGAAACAATTCTCCAGCGTGCCGCCGACGAGACTGTCGGCCGGGATGCCCACGAGCTGCGAAAAACTTTTATTGGCCGAGACGATCGTTTGTCCGTTACAGACCAGAAGCCCCTCGACGGAAGCATCCGCGAGCTCACGCATCCGGTCGGTCTCGAGCTCCGAGCGGCGTTGATCGCGAATATCGATCACGACGGCTGCCGCCGCCATTCCGAGAATGGCAAGGCTGGCGATGGCCACGCCAAACGCGAGCCATTCGGCAGGCAATGCGGTTTGCGACACGGTGATGGACGGATCGGGAATAATTGAAGCCGCGCCCATCGCGGTGAAGTGATGGCTGCAGATCGCAAGCGTCAGCAGCAGCGCGCCGCCGATCTTCCATGCTTCGCGATCGCTGTGCAGCCCGACCGGCAGCGCGATTGCGCCGATCACGGCGCCAAGCAAGATGGAGGCGGCCACCAGAACCGGATCCCATATCACGATGCCGCCGACCTCGAAGGCCGCCATGCCGGTGTAATGCATCGCGGCGATGCCGCCGGCGACGATCGCGCCGCCGATCCACGGACCGTGACGCCAGTCGGTCACGGATACCGAGAGGCCGACACCGGTGAGCGAGATGGCGACGACGAGTGACATCACGGTTAACACGATGTTATAGCCGACCGGCAAACCCGGCGTGAATGCGAGCATGGCGATGAAGTGCGTCGCCCAGATGCCGAAGCCGGTCGAGATGGCGGAAACCGTCAACCATACGCCGCGCATGCGCCCGCTGGATTTACGGGCGTAACGCAGTAGCCTGATCGCAGCGATCGAGGCGATAATGCACACAAAAGCGGCAAGCGCGACGAGCTTAAGATCGTGCTCGGTGGCGATACAATTATAAACCTTCAACATGAGGTATTCCGCTCTGGGACACGTGGCCGTCGGCGGAAGCTACCTGTGACTCTGTGAAGGCCCCGTAAATTCGCTCACGGAGAGGAACAGCCATGCGCTCCGTAAGACTCGGGAATAACGTAGATAGATTACGCGAGACCGAGGTCGGCCGGATGGACGTTGGTAAAGATCCGCTGAATGCTCGCCGGCTGCAGCCCGTACAGGTGCTGGAACAGACCTGCAAACATCGCGCGATAGTCGGTCAGCACCGGATAGTCGCGGTTTTGAAACAGCGTCGCCTGCTCGACCTTGATCTGCTCGCCGGCGATGCGTCCGCCATTGATGCCGCCCCCCATCACCCAGTACACGCTGCCGTGGCCGTGATCGGTGCCGCGGTCGCCGTTCTCGCGGAAGGTGCGGCCGAATTCGGAGATCACGACGACGATGGTGTCGCGCCAACCTGAAGGCCCGATCTCCTCGGAGAAGCCGGACAGACCGCGGCCGAGCTCGCCCAGGCGATCGGCGAGATAGCCGGTCGCAGCACCCTGGTTGACGTGGGTGTCCCAGCCGCCAACATCGACAAAGCCGAGATTGAACTGATCGCGCATCAGCCGGCCGATCCGGCGTGCCGACAACTCGAAGCCGCGCGGCGAAACCGCGCCGCGATTGGCCGCGGTCATCTCTTCCGAGATCGAGCGATAGACGTCGTCGCGAATCCTAAAGCCCTCCGACACCGACGAGGACAGATCGCTTTGCGCATACATGTCCTTGATGAGGCGCGCCTGGCGATCGTCGACCCCGGGCTTGCCGACGCTGTTGATGCCGATGTTCGGCGTTTGCGTCTTGCCGCGAAAAACAAGCGGCAACTGATCGGTAAACGAAATCGGCCTGGCGCGCGTAAGCTCGGCCGCAAGCCGGCTCATGAAGCCTGAACGATAATCTCGCGAACCGCCGGCCGCCTGACCAAGCTCGATCGTGTCCTGCGTTTCGAAATGGCTGCGCGTGAGATCATCCGACGTGCCGGCAAACGGCACGAAAGCGATCTCGCGTTTGGCCCACAGCGGATAGATGCTGTCGCGCAAGGCCGGATGCAGCCCCCAATCCGCATTCAGCGACAACGCCGCGTTCGGATTGCCGGCGTCCGGCTTGACAAGGCCAAGCGTGGGGCGCGCGGTGCGGTAAAAATCGCTGCCGATGGGAACGACGACATTGGCCGCATCGTAGGCGCCGCGCAGGAACACCACGAGCAGCCGTGCATCGGTGGCGGGCGCTGCCCAGACACGACCGGCCACGGTCAACGGTGCGACACTCGCAAAGGCCTTGATCAGTTCGCGGCGGTTCATGTTGGCCTCCGTGGGTGGGAGTTCGTTTTAACGCATGAATTCGGGCGACGACAGAAACAGCGTATTCCAGTCCTGCGGCGACACCGCCTGATCGAGTGCTGTGAGCGTCGCCGGGCCCAGCGTCTGGCGCAGCCCGTTGAAATAGAGCGCGTTCTGGATCAGCGGGAACGCCGGCTTCTCGACCGCGTTCGGCACATCAGGCTTGAACAGACCAGCCGAGCCGGAGCCGATCTGGCGCGCGATCTCGAAGCGCAATGTCATCTGGCCTGGGCCATCCCACGACGCCGACATCATCGAATAGCCGTCCGGCGTTTCGTGATTGAACAGTCCTTCGCCGAGACGGTTGAGCCAGTTCTGGACCGGCTGGGTGTTGAGGATCACCTTGTCGTCATAAGCGAGCCGAACCGCCGAGAACACGTAATGCACGGGGTCCTTGAATTTCACGCCGGGCTTCAGTGAGGCGGCGAATTCCGGCGCATGCACCATGGTGGCAAGCACCGCGGCGATGTCGCCGTCGGTCGTCTTGAAGGTCTGCGCCATCTTTTGCACCAGCGTATCCGGCGGGCTGTCCGAAACGAAATAGGTCGCGATCTGCTTTGACAGATGTGTCGCCGTTGCCGGGTGGTGCACGATAATGTCGATCGCTTCATCCACTTCGGCAAAGCCCCTGCCCTTGATCTCGTGCCCAAGAAAGGTCTTGTCGCCATAGTCGTGCCGCGCCGGATTGAATTCGAACGCGCCTTCGCGCAACAACTGCGATTGCAGCTCGGGTTTGAGCTTCGGCTCTTCCGGCTTCGCATCGATGCCGACGCCGGTGAGAATCCGCGCCAGGGCCTCGACGTCGGCTTGCGTGTAGCCGGAGCCGACGCCCATGGTATGCAGTTCCATGATCTCGCGGGCGTAGTTTTCGTTGAGATGGCCGGCGGCGTTGTCGGTGTTGTCGAGATAGCGCAGCATCGCCGGGTGGCGCAGGGTGGCGACCAGCAAATCGCGAAACTTTCCGAGCGCATGCGCGCGGATCGCGTGGTCTTCGTAATCGCCGACGAGAATGCGCAGATTCGACTTGTATTGATGCACGTTGAAATGGTTGAACCAGAACCAGGTCATGCGCTGACGCAACTGGTCCGGCGCATAGAGCGCGTGCAGGATGGAACGCGAAGCCGCCTGCTTCATCCGGTCGTTCATCGCCTGCTGATAGACCTGTTGCGCGGCCTTTTTCTGATCGGGATCGGCAACTTGATTGGCGCTTTTGGCCTGCGCATCGAACGATACCAGAACGTCGAACGGAAGCTTGTGCACGTCCGCCATCCTCTCGATCTGCGCTTGTGCGGCCCCGGGCAACGGCGGATTTGGTGCGGGGTGCAGTTGCTCGTTGAGCCAGCGCTCGACGCCGACGGCTTGCAGATGCGCCGCACTCGAAGCGGAGATGCCGAAGGTCAGGCGATCGAGCAGGATCAGGTCATGTGGCGTCAGATCCGCCGCTTGAGCCGTGGTGATTTGTGCACCCATCACCATGACGGCGCAGTTCAGGAGAAGGCGTATCAGGCCGTGGCGGAACTGGCTTAAATCGTTCGGTTCCATTGAATCGGGCTCATCATGCAAATCCCCGACGCCGCGAAAACGCCACGCCGCGAAAGGCTAGCCAATCTGACGCATTACGCATGAATAGGCTCTGAACAGATAAGGATAAATCGTGGCGAAAAAGATTCATGGCGGAAAGGATTACCTTCCCGCCATGGACAAACCCTAAAACCGCAACAGGCCGATTATTGCACGACCTTGAAGTCGCGTTCGTCGTAAAGCGCACCGCCGATCGGCTGCAATTCTTCACGAAAAGTGCGAGCGGTCTTGCCCGAAACCCACGCATTCTTGTCGGCCTGAGATTTCCAGGCTTCGATGACCGTGAAATGATTCTTGCGGTTGGCCTGGACGACATCGTCAAAGCGCAGGTTGCCTGGTGCTGCGCGGCCGGCCTCGACGAAAGCCTTCACCTTGGCCGTTCCCGGCTCGAGCTGGGTCGGAATCACGTCGACATGGGTCAGGCCTACAACCGATTGTCCATTGGTCGGCTTTGACGGGCCAACCGCCTGATCGGCGTGGGTCCGCTCATCGTAAGCCGCACTTCGCAAGGGATCGAGCGCAGTGCGAAATTTGGTAACGGGATCGGTCGAGGCAAAAGCCTGCTTGTCGGCCTGCGACTGCCATCGCTCAATAAGCGCAAAATGCGCAGGATCCGAAATCCGCTGAAGCGCGGTGATCTCGAGCGCACCCTTGGCCTTTCGCGCTTCTGCGGCGTAGCCAAGAATCAGTTTTCTGCCCTCGGACGCTTTGGCAGGGGCGACTTCGGTATAGGTCACGATGGTGACGGGCTGACTTGCGTCTTGCGCGCGGGCGGCGCCGGCCGAAACAAGACCGGCGACGGCCATGACAGCCGCCAGAAAGGAACGATGCATTGGCTATTTCCTCCAGAAATGACGGGGACCCTTCGAGAGGTGTCCTTTGATTTTTCCCGAGAGGTCCGTCGTGTCCGCGCGGGGATTTTGAATGGCGCTATGTTGACCGCACGGAACCGGCCGGCGTCAAGCCTCGGGGTAGGGCGCAGCCTTAATAAAATGCAGGGAAAACTGCGCGCCGCCCATCACCCGCCTCTCGACCTCGATGCCGGCGCCGTGCAGTTCGGCGATGCGCTGCACGATCGACAGGCCGAGCCCCGAACTTCCCTGGCTGTTGCGATCGCGCCGCCAGAAGCGGCGGAAAATAAGTTCGCGCTCTTCATCCGAAATGCCCGGGCCGCGATCTTGAACGGTCACCGTGCCGTTATCCTCGACGATGAATTCCACCACCGTATCTTTCGGCGCGTGGCGGATGGCGTTTTCGGCGAGGTTGCGGATCGCGCGCTTGATCATCTCGGCGTTGCCCTTGACGAGAACTGGCGAGGTTGCGCCGAGCAGCGCGATTTCCCGGCCCTGTTCGAGCGCGAGCGGCGCGATGAAGCCCGCGACTTCGGCGCTTGCGGCTTGCAGATCGGCGACCTCCGCGGGGTCGATCGCAAACGCCTCGAGCTCGGCAATGTCCAAAAGTTGCCCGACCACCCGGCTCATCGCCTCGATGTCCTGACGCAGCGCCTGGGCAATGCCGGGATTATCGAGGGTCTCGACGCGGGTGCGCAGGATGGACAACGGCGTGCGCAGCTCGTGGGCCGCATCCGCGGTGAATTCGCGCTGCAGGCGGAAGCCTTCGTCGAGGCGATCGAGGGCCTTGTTGATCGCAGACACCAGCGGGCGGACTTCGGTCGGAATTTCCTGGAGCGGCAAACGAATGTCGGTGCGCGCGGGCGTGATGTGCTGGGCGATTTCGGACGCCTGCCGGAGCGGCAGCAGCGCACGGCGGAAGATCGCGATATCGATGACCAGCAACACCAGCAGGATCGGCAGCGTGATCCAGCCGACATGCCGGTAAAAGTCCTCGACGATATCGTCGATCAGGACGTCGTTGTTGGCGAGGTCTTCGGCCGCCTGCACCCACACCGTCTTGCCGCCGACGTTACGGCGGACGCTGGCGCCTGAAATGGCGGCTTCCCCCTTGCGGGTCTCCAGGAATTGCACCGTGCCCGCGCGCGGATCGGCGGCAAAAATCGGCGCGTTGTTGACAAGCGAGGAAAACAGCGTCTTGCCGGTATCGTCGATCACGGCATAGGAATATCGCCCATAGGGTTGCGAGTAGAACCCCTGAAGGTTCGGCGGCAATACGAGCGAGAGGCGGCCGTCCGGCTCGAGCACGAGATGCGCGGCCAATGAGACCGCCTGCTCTTCCATCGCCTCGTTATGGATGTTGTTGGTGGCCATGTTCAACAGCCACGACAGCGCCACCGACATCAGGACCGATGTGATCGCCACCGCGATCACATGCAGGATCACGATCCGCGAGATGATCGAGTCAAACCGGATCACGCTTTTCCTCGGCGATGAGATATCCGACGCCGCGGATGGTGTGGATCGTCACCTTGGCGCCGCGGTCGGAAAGCTGCTTGCGCAGGCGGTGGACATAGACTTCGACGGCGTTGGAAGCGACATCGCCGGACAGTCCGAAGATATGATCCTCGACCTGCTTCTTCGAGACCACCCTGCCCTTGCTACGCATCAGAAGCTCAAGCACCGCGGTTTCGCGGGCCGACAGCATCTGCGGCTGTTCGTCGATCAGGGCCTGCCGGCCGCGCAGGTCGAATTCGAGATTGGCGATGTGCAGGGAGTTGCCGAGCTGCTGACCCGGCCGGCGCAACTGCGCTTCCAGCCGCGCCACCAGCTCTTCCAGCGCGAACGGCTTGACCATGTAATCGTCGGCGCCGCTGCGCAGGCCCGAAACGCGGTCCTGCAATCCGCCGCGCGCGGTGAGCACCAGCACCGGCGTCGAATCCTTGCGGTGGCGCAATTCGCGCAACACCGCGAGCCCGTCGCCGTCGGGCAATCCGAGATCGAGGATGACCGCCGCATAGGTCGTGGTCATCAGCACGGCGCGGGCTTCCGCCGCAGTCGCAAGCAGGTCGACTTCATAGCCGGCCGTCCGCAGGCCCTTGGCGAGCAGCTCGGATAATGTCGCATTGTCTTCGACAACCAGTAGACGCATCGCGCGGCCCGCATTTCGGGAAAGCTTTGGGACTATCAGCTTTGCGGCCTTTTGCGGCAATCGACAAGCTTGCAAACGCCCGCGGGGTTAACGGGAACCGTCCGCCGTAAGGCTGATGTAAGAATTTTATAACCCAGCCGTCATTCCGGGGCGCGAGTGAAACGAGCGAACTATGGTGTGCAATTGCGCACCTGAGAATCCGTTCCCCATCACATCCAGTAGCGGCATGGATTCCGGGCCTGCGCCTTGCGGCGCATCCCGGAATGACGAGAATGCTGGATCTCGCGCAACCTATTTCGAAAGATATTTCCGCAGGATTTCGGTGAGTTTTTCGGGTCCCGTCTGTGGCGGCATGAAGCCGAGATATTCGCCGCTGCGTCCCATCAGATAGATGACGCCGGTGTGATCAATCGCATAGTCGCCGTCACGCGCTGCCGGCACCTTGGCGTAAAATGCCTTGTAGGCATTGGCGACCTTTCGGATTTCGTCCGGCGTTCCCGTGAGCCCGATGAGGCTTTTGTGAAAAGCAGAAACATATTCGGCGAGTAATTTGGTGTCGCGTTCGGGATCGACCGTGATGAAGATCGGCTGCACGCCGTCGGCCGCAGGACCCAGCGCGTCGAGCGCCTGCGTAATCGCCATCAGGTCGGCCGGGCACACGTCGGGACAGAACGTGTAGCCAAAATAGACGATCATCAGTTTGCCACGGAAATCGCTGTCGCTGCGCCTGCGGCCGCTCTGGTCGGTCAGCGTGAAGGGACCGCCGATCGTGCCATGGCCATACATCAGATCGTCCATCATCTGCGCGGCGGTGACCTGATCGGGTGGGGTGTCTTCGGCAACGGCGGCATTGCCAAGAAAGCAGGCAATCAAAAGCAGCGCGCATATCCTTAAGCAAGCAGAACCATAGGAGAGGATCGCGAGCACTGGATTGGCTTCCGATCCCTCCCCCCGCGAGCGTGAGCGAGTGATGGGGAGGGAAGACGCGAATGATCCCGGCGACGCGAAGCGTCGTCCGGAGAGCGTCAGGTTGGGGGGTGTAAAAAAGCGGCCCCCCACCCAGGCCTCCGCTTTGCGTCGGCCTACCCTCCCCACCGCTTCGCGGGGGGAGGGTAACGGAAGAAGTGCGCGAGATAGCCCTGCCAAGCTTGACGCCGTTCGGGTGGTGGTCAAATGCCGAAGGTGATGCGAGTGCCGGTCGTGGTGATCAGCACCTTGCCCGGCATCTGCCGCTGCGCTTCCTGGGTGAAGTTGAGCCCGCTGCAATGCATCGGGATCAGCACATCCGGGTTGAGTTTGCCGATCTCGGCGACCACCTGCGTCAGGTAGTCCGCCGGCGCGGGCCCAAGATGGAAACCGCCCATGATCGCGTGAACCTTGTCGATGCCTGAGACTTCCATTGCCTGCCGCACCGAATTGACGATGCCGACATGGCCACAGGAAGAAATGACAATCAGGCCCTTGTCCTTCAGGTTGAAGCAGGTCGCGTGCTCGTGGATGTGCTCGTCGGGCACGATCTTGCCTTCCATTTCGGCCGGCAGATAGTGACTCCAGTTGCAGCCCGCGCCGTCCTTGAGCTTGAACTCGACCAGCGTGTTCGGCAGCACCTTTTCGATCGAGTTGCGCTTGATCCTGCCGGTCGTGAACGCCACATCGGAGATCACGGTCGGCGTTTCACACAGCATGACCTTGACGTCGCGCTTGGCGAGGTCGCGGCGATCGAGCATGCCGTAGTCGCTCAAGTCTCCGCCCTGTCCGCTCCTGGTGTAGCGCTGGCAGAAATTGTCCTCGCCGCCGGCATACATCGTAAGGTCGGCGGGCATCGATTTGCGATGCCTGTCAAGGAAACCCATCATGCCGCCGAGATGGTCCCAATGACCGTGGCTCATGATCAGCGCGTCGACCCTGGAAGGGTCGACCTTCAACAGCTCGATGTTGCCGTTGATGGCCTCGGGCGTCCAACCGTAATCGAGCATCAGCGTACGCTTGATATCGCCGCGCTGCGGCTCGAGGAATAACGCCAGGCCCCATTCGCTGTGCAGCGGCAACAGCGAATTCGCCGAGCGGCCCGGCTCGGTCTTGACGCCGGCCACTTCGGCCTGTTTGAAGAAGAGATCGCTGGCGCTGTCGACGATCACGCGCACGCTGAGCTTGTCGATGACGGGCACTTGAATGGGACCGGCCTTGGCGAGCTCGATACAGGAGAAACCGCCCGTGGCGGCAGCGGCGAAACCGGCTGACATTTTCAGCGCGTCGCGTCGGTTGAAATTGGGCATGCTTCCTCCCCGGAAATCCGCGGCCGACAATAGAAGGCCCGGGGACCAGTGTGTCAATGCAATTGGCCACGCTTTACCGCTGGCATGGTGACCGCGCCACGTCGGCTGTGATAATCCCTGAGACAGTCCAATTCCGGAACAACGCCATGAAGCCATCCGCTTCGCCCGACGCCGCAGCTGCGCAACAAGAGCGCGGGTCGATCCGCGAAGTGTTCGCGGCCTTTCTCAAACTCGGCCTGACGTCCTTTGGCGGCCCGGTCGCCCATCTCGGCTATTACCGGCAAGAGCTGGTGATCCGTCGGCGATGGCTCGATGAATTGACCTTTGCCGATCTCGTCGCGCTTTGCCAGTTTCTGCCGGGCCCGGCGTCGAGCCAGGTCGGCTTTTCCCTGGGCGTGCTGCGCGGCAATGGGCTCCTCGGCGGGTTGGCGGCGTGGCTGGCGTTCACCCTGCCCTCCGCCGTGATCATGTTCGCGTTCGCGCTTGGAGCGGCGCATTTCGCCGGGCCGATCGCGGAAGGCTTTCTGCACGGGCTGAAGCTTGTTGCGGTCGCCGTGGTGGCGCAGGCGGTCTGGGGCATGGCGCAAAGCCTGACACCGGACAAACCTCGTGCTGCCATCGCGCTCGCAGCACTTTCGGTCGTCGTCGTATTCTCGGGATCGCTGGCGCAGATTTCGGCGATCGTGCTCGGCGCGGTTCTCGGCCTGTGGCTCTGCCGCGACGCAGTTGCCACCGTCTCGGGCCGGCTGAACTTTCCGGTGACGCGCTTGAACGGCGGCGGCGCGCTTATCCTGTTTGCGGCGCTGTTGCTGGCGACGCCGATCGCGGCGGCAGCGACCGGCTCGCATGCGCTCGCCATGTTCGACGCTTTTTATCGTTCTGGCGCGCTGGTGTTCGGCGGCGGCCATGTCGTGCTGCCGCTGTTGCAGGCCGAGGTGGTGACGCCTGGCTGGGTCAGCAACGAGGCGTTCCTCGCCGGCTACGGTCTGGCCCAGGCCGTTCCGGGACCACTCTTTACGTTTGCCGCCTATCTCGGCGCGGTCATGAACACGCCTCCGAACGGGCTGGCGGGTGCAACAATTGCGCTGATCGCGCTGCTGCTGCCGGGTATGCTGCTGGTCTATGGCATGCTGCCATTCTGGGACAGCTTTCGCACCCGCCCTGCCGCTCAGGCGGCGATGCGCGGCACCAACGCCGCCGTGGTCGGTATCCTTGGCGCCGCCCTTTATCATCCGGTCTGGACCAGCGCGGTCGCAACCCCGCGCGACTTCGCACTCGCGCTTGTGGGCTTTTCGCTGCTGACGGTCTGGAAGCTGCCGTCATGGGTCGTGGTCGCACTGATTGCAGCCGCCGGAACGCTGTCATCACTCATTTAATCAAGCAAGGCGCACACGACATGGCCGCTTCCCCCGTGGAACGGATTGAAGGATCGCTTTTGCCCAACTATCGTGCCGGCGCATGAGAACATTCCATCAGATGAAGCCTCGCCGATTACTGGCCCTCCTTGCCTTTCTCGCCGCCGGCGCGACCGGCGCGTCGCATCCGGCATTGGCGCAAGCCAATTATCCGAACCGTCCGGTGCGCCTGGTCGTGCCGTTTGCCGCCGGCGGCGTCGCCGACTCGACCGCGCGCATCGTCGCGGACAAACTCGCCGAAAAACTCAAGCAGCGTTTTTATGTCGAGAATCAACCGGGCGCCGGCGGCATCACCGCGGCGCGCACGGCGCTGGGTGCGGCGGCTGACGGCTATACGCTGATCATGCTGACCAACGGCACCGCCGTCAGCGTCTCCCTGTTCGAGAAACTGCCGTTCGATCCGGTGAAGGATTTTACCCCGGTCTCCAGTCTTGGATTCTTCGACTTCGCCTTCGTCACCAGCGCCTCCTCCGGCTTCAAGACGCTGGCCGAATTCATCGCCGCCGCCAAGGCAAAACCTGGCGTGCTCAATGTCGGCACCATCAATGTCGGCTCGACGCAGAACCTGTCGGCCGAACTGTTCAAGACATCAGCCAATATCGACTTCACGCTGGTGCCGTTTCGCGGCAACCACGAGGCCGAGGTCGCGCTGTTGCAGGGCAATGTTTCGCTCGTGGTCGACAGCTATTCGGTGCTCCAGGGCAACATCGCCGACGGCAGGCTCGTTGCGCTGGCGTCCTCCGGCGCGGTGCGCTCGGAATTGACGCCAGAGCTTGCCACCGTGCAGGAAAGCGGCGTCGCCGAATATGATGTGGTGTCGTGGAACGCGCTGTTCGCCCGCGCCGGCACGCCGCCCGAGGTCATCAAGACGCTGAATAGCGCATTGCAGGAGATATTGGGCGATGCCGAGACCAAAAAGAAATTGCTCGCGCTCGGCATCGAGGCCAAGGCCGGCACGCCGGACGCGATCGAACAACGCCTCACCTCCGACATCGAGAAATGGCGGGTCGTGATCGAGAAGGCGAAAATTCCGAAACAATAAAATTCGTCCTGAAAATAAACTACGCCCAAGAGAGAGACGCCCCAATGACCTCCCCATCGAGCGATCCCAAGCAATGGAATGTCGGCCTGATCGGCTATGGCGAAGTCGGCCGCATCCTCGCTGAAGACCTGCGCCAACAGGACGTCAAGGTCGCCGCCTACGACATCAAGCTGCGCAGCGACCAAAGCGGCGGCGCCTTGCGCGAACATGCCGGACAACATGGCGTGACGCTGACCGCCTCGCATGCGGATCTGGCTGCGCAGTCGGACTTCATCGTCTCGGCGGTGACCGCGAGCCAGGCCGTGCCGGTGGCCAAGGCGTGCGCGGCTGCCGTGAATAAAGGCGCGTGGTATCTCGACTTCAATTCGGCCTCGCCTGGCGCCAAGCAGCGCGCCGCCCACGCGATCGATGCGGCCGGCGGACGTTATGTCGAAGGCGCGGTCATGACCTCGGTGCCACCCTATCGTATCAAGGTGCCGCTGTTGTTGGGCGGTGGCGACGCCGCCACGCTCGCACCACAGCTTATTGAATTGGGTTTTGCGGCCAAGGTCGCGAGCGACAAGCTCGGCGTCGCGTCCGCGGTAAAGATGTGCCGCAGCGTGATGATCAAGGGGCTTGAGGCGATGGTGATCGAAAGCTTCACCACCGCGCGCGCCTATGGCGTGGAAGACGCGGTGCTGGCCTCGCTGAAGGAAACCTTTCCCGGCATCGACTGGGAAAAGCAAGGCGCCTATTTCTTCCAGCGCGTGATCGAACATGGAAGGCGCCGCAGCGAGGAGGTGCGCGAAGTCGCCGAGACCGTGCGCGAGGCTGGCCTCGAACCGTGGTCGGCGCAGGGCACCGCCGAGCGGCAAGGATGGGTGGCCGACTTGGCCGACGAAGGCCTGTTCGGCCAACGCGGCACCAAGGAATTTGCGCGAGCTGCGGATTGGCGCACCGAAGCTGACAGGATTCTGGGCGCGATCAAGAAGCCCAAATCGTGACGTCGTCCCTGCGCAAGCAGGGACCCATAACCACAGGTATTCGTTGCAACGAACAGTGTCGACCATTTAGCGAAATGGATGGACTCCGCGGTATGGGTTCCTGCTTTCGCAGGGACGACGATTGGATAGAGCGTCGAGATGAAAAGAGAGCCACCCATGCAATTCGAAAAAACACCCGGCTGGCTCGACTGGTATGCCGGCCCGTCAAAGCCGCGCTTCAAGTTGCCGGACGGTGCCGTCGATACGCATTGCCATGTGTTCGGCCCGGGCGCGGAATTTCCTTTCGCACCCGAGCGCAAATACACGCCCTGCGACGCGTCGAAAGCCCAGCTGTTTAGTTTGCGCGATCATCTCGGCTTCACGCGCAATGTGATCGTGCAGGCGACCTGCCACGGCGCCGACAATTCGGCGGTGGTCGATGCGCTTCATTCGGCGAATGGAAGGGCGCGCGGGATCGCGACGGTGAGGCGAAGCATCAGCGATCAAGAATTACAGGCGTTGCATGAAGCCGGCATCCGCGGCGTGCGCTTCAACTTCGTCAAGCGCCTGGTGGACTTCACGCCCAAGGACGAATTGATGGAGATCTCGGTGCGCATCGCCAGGCTCGGCTGGCATGTCGTGATCTATTTCGAGGCGGTGGACCTGCCGGAGCTGATCGATTTTTTCACCGCATTGCCAACAACCGTGGTGATCGATCACATGGGCCGGCCTGACGTCACCAAGCCGGTGGACGGGCCGGAATTTAACCGGTTCGTGAATTTCATGGAGCGCCACAAAAACGTGTGGTCGAAGGTCAGTTGCCCGGAACGGTTGTCGGTTTCGGGGCCGCCAGCGCTTGATGGCGAACAACATGCCTATCGCGACGTGGTCCCGTTTGCCCGGCGCCTGGTCGAGACCTTCCCCGATCGCGTTCTCTGGGGCACGGACTGGCCGCATCCCAATTTGAAGGGCCACATGCCCGACGACGGCCTTCTGGTCGACTTTATTCCACACATTGCGGTCACGCCCGAACTGCAACAGAGGCTGCTCGTGGATAACCCGATGCGGCTTTATTGGCCGGAAGAAGCCCGATAACGCTGAATTCAGTGCACCGTCTCGAAACGGTATTCCTCGCCCTCATCGCCCAGCGACATGATGGTATAGAGCCGCTGCAATTCTTCCTCGAGGTGCTCATTGACGAGCATCAGCGCTTCAAGCGCTCCCCGCATGTTGCCATCGCAAGATGCTATGATTTTTTCGATAGCAACTTCAGTCCGCTTGTACGCCATTGGTAATCCCCTACTGAACACCCGCATGCCCATATCCGTGGGGGATTGGGGCAAAATTCGGCGTCGGAAGCGATCATTTAATGGCGTGTCGGAGTTTTCCCCCGCCGATTAGGAATGGCTCTCGCTGCCCCGATTCTGACACGAGTTCAGGGGCTTAGCCGCGGCAAAACGTGGACGAATAAGTCGGCCGGATCAGGCGGCCACCGCCAGGCTGCGCGGGCTGACAACGTATTCCTTCAGGACGTTGTCTTTCGTATCGACCTCAACCAGAGATACGTCATAGGTCCAGAGATCGGCGAGATGCTGAAGCACGCGCCTGGCGTCGGTCTCGTTCAGCGTGGCGCCCTTCACCACGACATGGCGCAGCATCAGCCGGCGATCGCCGGCGAGATCGACATCGACCACCTCGATGTTGGGATCGATATGACCGACATCATATTGCCGCGCGAGTTCGCGGCGAATGCGGCGATAGCCGCGCGCATCGTGGATCGCATCGACCTTGATGCCCTCGGTGAATTCAGGATCGTCGTGCAGGTGGAACATGCGCCAGCTTCGCATCAGCTTCGGCGACAGGAACTGGCTGATGAAACTCTCGTCGCGGTAATTGGCCCAGACTTGACGCAGCGTACCCATGACGTCGCCGGAGCCAGCGATATCCGGAAACCATTCGCGGTCCTCGTCGTCGGGCTCGGTCACGATGCGCTCGATGTCCTGCATCATCGCAAAGCCGAGCGCATAGGGATTGAAATCCGAGAAACGCTGGTCGTCGAATTCGGGCTGGAACACCACATTGGTGTGCGATTGCAGGAATTCGAGGAAGTTGCCGTCCGTGAGCCGGCCCTGCTGATGCAGACGGTTCATGATGCGGTAGTGCACGTAGGTCGCAGTGCCCTCGTTCATGACCTTGGTCTGGCTCTGCGGATAAAAGTATTGCGCGATGTGGCGCACGATCCGCAACAATTCGCGCTGCCAGGGCTGTAGCCGTGGCGCGGTCTTTTCCAGGAAATAAAGAATGTTTTCCTGCGGCAGGCCCAAGAGCTTGCGCCGCCGCTCGGTGTTGAGGATCTCGGTGCTCTTTGCTGGCCCGGTCGGCACGGTGCGCCACAGGTCGTTGAACACGCTCTGCTCATGCTCGCGGCGCTCGCGGGCGCGTTTTTCCTCGGAGCGAAGATCGAGATTCTTCTTGCCGGGATAGCGGTCGATGCCATGTGACATCAGCGCATGCGCCGCGTCGAGCGTCATTTCGACCGCAAGCCGGCCATGGCGCTCCTCGCAACTGGCGACATAGCCCTTGGCGAAATCGAGATAATCGAGGATGCCGTCGGCGTCGGTCCATTGCCGGAACAGGTAGTTGTTCTTGAAGAAATGATTGTGGCCGAAGGCGGCGTGCGCGATCACCAGCGTCTGCATGGTCGCGGTGTTTTCTTCCATCAGGTAGGAAATGCAGGGTGAGGAATTGATCACGATCTCATAGGCGAGACCCATCAGCCCCTTGCGATAGAAGGTTTCGTGATGGGCGAAGCGCTTACCGAACGACCAATGTTTGTAGAACAGCGGCATGCCGGAGGAGGAATAGGCATCCAGCATCTGCTCGGCGGTGATGATCTCGATCTGGTTCGGATAGGTGTCGAGACCAAGCTCGCCATGCGCGATCTCCTCGCAGGCATCGTGGATACGCTGCAATTGCCGGAAATCCCAATCGGCGCCTTCGAACAGGCGTTCGGATGTCATGGCGCGGCTTTCTCCTGGTTTCGGCGGCGCTGGAACAAATCGTGGAACACCGGGAAGATCTCGCTGCGGTTAGAGACCTTGCGCA
The DNA here is from genome assembly GCA_963770515.1 of uncultured Alphaproteobacteria bacterium. Classification (GTDB taxonomy): domain Bacteria; phylum Pseudomonadota; class Alphaproteobacteria; order Rhizobiales; family Xanthobacteraceae; genus Bradyrhizobium. The sequence continues at coordinate 698,619 of CAVYPW010000006.1, read as the reverse complement.
TCGAAAGCGGCGCGCCTTCGCTGCGCAGGCGCTGGTACAGCGTCCAGAGCGAGGAGTCCGGCATCTCAAAAGTAGAACCGGACGCCTCGCCGACTTCGAGATAGGCAAAGAACTGACTTACGGGCAGGATGTTTTCCGTCAACAGCCGCCCGGTCAGCGCACTATCAGCAATCGAGTTGTCGCCGTCGGACGCCTGTGCCGCATAGATGTTCCAGTCGGAGGGACGGAAGCGGGAGCGCACGATGTCGCTCATCGCCTGCAACGCGCTCGACACCATGGTGCCACCGGAGGCCGGGCCGTGGAAGAACGTCTCCTCGTCGACTTCTTCAGCGCGATCGGTATGGCGGATAAAGACGATCTCGACATGCCGGTAGCGGCGGGTGAGAAACACGTAGAGCAGCATGTAGAACCGCTTGGCGAGGTCCTTCATGTGCTCGGTCATCGAACCCGACACATCCATCAGGCAGAACATCACCGCCTGCGCCACCGGTTTCGGCACGGTATCGAAGCGCCGGTAGCGGATGTCGATCGGGTCGATGAAGGGGATGCGCTTGGCCTTGGCCTTGAGCGCCTCGATTTCAGCCAGAAGCTCGACGCGGCGCGCTTCGTCCGCGCACGTCTCCAGTTCCACTTCAAGCTCGGCGATCGCCTCCGGCCGCGGCCGCCTGAGCGCGATGCGGCGCGCCAGAGCGAGTTGCACGGTGCGTTTCACCGAGATGTTCGCAGGCGAGCCCGAGGTCGAATAGCCGGCGCGCTGAAGCCCCTCGCTTTCGGCTTCCGCGAGCTTGCGCTTGGCGAGGTCGGGCAATTCGAGATCGTCGAGAAAGAGATTTACAAATTCGTCGCGCGACAGCACGAAGCGGAAATCGTCCTCGCTGTCGCCCTCGCCGGCTTGCGAGCCGCGGCCACCGCCGCCCTTCGGGCGCTCGATGATGTCGCCTTCGACGAACTTCTTGTTGCCCGGCAGCACCCGGTCGCGCGTGCCGCCTTCGGTGCGAAAACGAGGCTCGTGCATCCCGTCGAGCGGGATACTGACCTCGCCGCCTTCCAGGACATCCTTGATGTCCCGGCCTTCAGAGGTTTTCTTGACGGCGCCCTGAACCAGCGCCTTGGCGCGGCGCAGGAACCTCTGGCGGTTTTCCAGGCTCTTCGAGCCTGGATTCAGGCGCCGGTCGACTATGAACATCGCCACTAGTGCACTCTCCGAAGTTCGTGCTTAGCCGGCTTGTTTCACCCGCATGTACCACTCGACGAGCCGGCGGACCTGGCGCTCGGTATAGCCGCGCCCCACCATCCGCGCGACGAAATCGCCGTGCTTCTTTTCGGTCTCGCCGTCCTTCTTCGATCCGAACGAGATCACCGGAAGCAGATCCTCGACTTGCGAGAATATACGCTTTTCGATGACTTCGCGGATTTTTTCGTAACTGGTCCAGGACGGATTCTTGCCGTTGTTCTGTGCGCGCGAGCGCAGCGAGAACTTGACGACCTCGTTGCGGAAGTCCTTCGGGTTGGCGATTCCGGCGGGCTTCTCGATCTTGGTCAGTTCCTGGTTGAGCAGTTCGCGATTGAGCATCTGCCCGGTGTCGGGATCCTTGAAGTCCTGATCCTCGATCCAGGCGTCGGCGTAATCGACGTAGCGGTCGAACAGGTTCTGCCCGTAATCGGAATAGGATTCCAGATACGCCTTCTGGATTTCGTGACCGATGAACTCGGCATAGCGCGGCACCAGTTCGGCCTTGATAAATTCGAGATAGCGCTTCTCGACTTCCTCCGCCAGTTGCTCGCGCCGGATCGCCTGCTCCAGCACATACATCAGATGCACGGGATCGGCGCCGATTTCGGATGTGTCGTGGTTGTAGGTCGACGCCAGCACCTTGAAGGCGAAACGGGTGGAGACGCCATCCATGCCCTCGTCGACGCCGGCGGCGTCCTTATATTCCTGGACGCTGCGCGCCTTGGGATCGCTCTCTTTCAGACTCTCGCCGTCATAGACGCGCATCTTGGCAAAGGTCGTCGAGTTCTCGTGCTTGCGAAGCCGCGACATCACCGAGAAACGCGCGAGCGTTTCCAGCGTCGACGGTGCGCAAGGTGCGGCAGCAAGTTCGGAGCCGGAGATCAGCTTCTCGTAGATCTTCTGCTCTTCGGCGACGCGCAGGCAGTACGGCACCTTGATGACGCAGATACGGTCGATGAAGGCCTCGTTGTTCTTGTTGGCCTTGAAGCTCTGCCACTCGGCCTCGTTCGAGTGCGCAAGAATGACGCCCGTAAAGGGGATCGCGCCGATATTCTCGGTGCCGATATAGTTGCCTTCCTGCGTCGCCGTGAGCAACGGGTGCAGCATCTTGATCGGCGCCTTGAACATCTCGACGAACTCGAGCACGCCCTGGTTGGCGCGGTTGAGGCCGCCGGAATAGCTGTAGGCATCCGGATCGTTCTGCGCGTAGGTCTCGAGCTTGCGGATATCGACCTTGCCGACCAGCGAGGAGATGTCCTGGTTGTTCTCGTCGCCCGGTTCGGTCTTGGCGATCGCGATCTGGCGCAGCCGCGAGGGCTGGATCTTGGCGACACGAAAGCGCGAGATGTCGCCGCCGAACGCCTCGAGCCGCTTATAGCACCACGGGCTCATCAGCCCGGAGAGACGCCGGCGCGGAATGCCGTATTTCTCCTCGATCATCGGCCCGAGCTGCTCGGGATCGAACAGGCCGAGCGGCGACTCGAATACCGGCGAGAGTTCATCGCCGGCCTTGAGCACGTAAATGGGGTGAACTTCCATCAGCGCCTTCAGCCGCTCGGCGAGCGATGACTTGCCGCCGCCGACCGGCCCGAGCAGATAGAGAATCTGTTTGCGCTCTTCGAGACCTTGCGCGGCGTGCCGGAAGAACCCGACGATCCGCTCGATGGTTTCTTCCATACCGTGGAAGCCGGCGAAGGCCGGATAGACGCGCATCGTGCGGTTCAAAAAAATACGGCCAAGGCGTGGGTCCCTGGCCGTGTCAATCATCTGTGGCTCACCGATCGCCGCTAGTAGTCGTTCGGCCGCGTTGGCATATCGCATCGGGTCCCCTCGACACGATTCCAGATATTCGGCCATCGACATATCAGTTTCGCTTCGCGCCTCGAACGATCGGGCGAACGCGTTGAACAAAGAGTCGTTATACATTGATCCCGCTCCTCATCTGGTTTGCTGCAACGCTGAAACGCGCGTCATAACCACGACGTCAAACGCTGCCTTGTACCGGCCCCTCGAATCAGTCTCCGCACTATCCTCCATTGGACACGCGACCGACTCGATGAAGCAATGCAATACTTGTGCTAGATGATCCGCCATTGCCGAAAATTAGTTTATTCTTAGACGATGTAGCTATCTCGCAACATCCGGGCCTCTACTGGCGCGCTGTAGACGCGCGTTAATCTTTTGTTAAGATATGCTTCCCTGCGCGGCTTTGAAGGGCCTATTTTACGCTTCCAGGCCGGCCTAAGCGGGTGTGATGCTTCACAAGCGCGGCATTGACGCGACCCAGTGACGCAACAGATGGAACCGACGCGCCGGACGTGAAGTCGAATGCGCGTGTTGGGGAGCGTACTTCGCTTTTCACGGGCGGCATTGCCGCGAACGGCCCGGCTCGACATCAGCGGCGTCGATCGGTTGCCAGAAACAATCCAGCGACCGAGCGAAGTCTGACTCTCCGGGCTCGACTTTTCCAAGGATTTTTCCAAGGATCTTTCCAAGAATGATTCTGGCCTGCTCGGATTCTTCAAATCCAACTCTTGGCGAATCCAATTCTTGGCAAATCCGACACTGGGCCCATTTCCGATCTCGGCCGATTTGCGAATGGACGCGTCGCCGCCCTGTTCATCAACTCGTCTCTCGGCCTGTCTCTGGGCCACTTCCTCGGCCTGATACGCGGCCTATTCCTCGGCCTATTTCTTGGGCCGCATCTGCGCTCTATTCAATCACCCGGCAGAATGGCCGCCGCGCGCCGCCCTGATTGGGAGCCGGTTTTTTCGCGCGCCTGCCCCCTCGCCCGCCGGCAGATCGGAGGGGTCACGCGGCCTCCGGTCTTGCCTCTCTCGGCCCGGTTCTAGCCTCGCGAATTCGACCAGAGGATGAGAAGGCCGCCCGCCTCCGGCCGGCTATTTCAGGGTATAAGTTGCTCGTTGCCGTTCGGCCCGGTAGTAACGGCCCCATGCGGCGGCCCGTGATTTCAAGGGCAGGCTGAAGAGACGGCAATAACCGGCAAATTATTGCGCAAGGAACGGTCATGACTCCCAGTGCAGACCTGTCGACAATTCTTAATCGCATTCTCGACACCGCCGCGGACAACTTGCGGGTCGCCAAGATCCTGATCCAGCTCGGGCTCGATCCGAACAACATCACCTATGACGCGATCTTCAACCGCCTGCTCGAACTGTTCCTCGCCAATATCACGCTTGCGAATCTGTTTGCGCTGATCGGCGCGATCTTCTTTGTCGCGACCTTGCTCACGCAGACCATGGTGCCCTTGCGGGTTGCCAACATGTTCGGCTGCGCCTTCTTTGCCGGGTTCGGCGCGCTCGCCGGCAACATCACGACCTTCCTGCTGTATTTCCTGATGATCCCGATCAACGCCTTTCGCCTGCGCCAGATGCTCCACCTGGTGAAGAAGGCGCGCAGTGCCACCCAGGGCGACTCTTCGATGGAATGGCTGAAGCCGTTCATGACCGAACGCAAGTACCGCAAGGGCGACGTGCTGTTCAAACGCAACGAGACCGCCAACGAGATGTTCCTGACAATGACCGGGAAATTCCTGGTGAAGGAAATCAACGTCGAACTGCCGCCGGGACGGCTGATGGGTGAACTTGGATTCCTGTCGCCCGACAACAAGCGCACCGCGACCGTCACCTGCCTTGAAGACGGCCACGTGCTGACGATCACCTACGAGAAGCTTCTGGAAATCTATTTCCAGAATCCGCAGTTCGGATACTACTTCCTGGTGCTCACCAGCCAGCGCCTCCTGGAAAACATCGCGCGGCTGGAAGGCATCATCGCACAGAGCAAACTCGCGCAACCCGCGCCGAATTAGTTTGAAGTATTTCAAACCGCCGTTGGGTTACCAAATCCGCGGGGAGACGATCCCCTTCAGGAACAAGATATTCCAGACGGCAACACACACGATTGCTATTCCAACACTGACCAAGGAAATACGGAGGTACTTGCGATTGTAGTCCGCTTGAAAGAACGCGCCCCCAAATATGTAGCCAAAGCTGATGTCGTCAGCGGCCGTAACGCCATCAGCATAGCCCACCCGTGAACTATCATGCAGGCCACGAAGATCAAAACTAGTCCTATCCTCATGATCGCTCCAAGTTCATCACCATGTTCAGTTACAGATTTTTATGTTACCGGTGATTGAAGAAACATAAATACTCAATCGACCATCGCACTTCGCGATCGAGAAATCGGAACAAAAACATGAAGGGATGGCGCGCACGCATCGGATTTCTGGTGCCACCCGGCAATCCCACAGTCGAACCGGAAATGATGGCGCTCGCGCCATCGGGCGTCTCGCTACATTTCACCCGCATGAATGCGGAAGGTCCGGCCGGGACCCACGCCGGCCAGGAAGAGCGCAATCTGAGCCAGATTGCGAGCGTACCTGATTGCGTCAAGCTGCTCGCCATGGTGTCGCCACGCGTCATCGTGATGGCGCATACGGCGACCAGCTATACGCTCGGTCGAGGCCTCGAGGCCACGCTTGTGGAGCAGATGGAAGCGCTGAGCGGCGCGCGCTTCATCACCGCGTTCGGCAGCGTGCTGGAAGGCCTTGCCCATCTCGGCGCGCGGCGCATCGCCTACGCGACGCCCTATTCGGCCGATATGACGGCGCGCGGCAGGCAGCACCTCGAAAAATGCGGGCTTGAAGTCGTCAGTTCCGGCCATCTGTCGAACGTTCGCAATATCTACGAAGAGACCAGCGAGAGAGCTTATATGATCGCCCGTCAGGTCGATCATCCCGACGCGGATGTGATCTTCCTAAGCGGTGTCGGCATGCCGACGCTCGATGCGTTGAAGCCGCTGGAGGAAGACACCGGCAAGCCGGTGATCTCGGCGGCATCGGCCATGATGTGGCATGCCTTGCGAACCGCAGGCGTGAACTGCCGCATCACCGGCTACGGCCGATTGCTCGAAGGCAACGAGGCCTGAGTTTTCACGGCTCCGAAATATCCTGCCCAATTCGCCACAAAACGCCGGTGGGATCGACAAGGCACGAAGGCCTTGATCTCCACCGTTTCCAACTCGCTCACGACCGGTCTCCGTTAAGGCTCACTTCATTGGGACTTTAGCTGCCCCGTGTGACAACAATTGGCCTGTTGCGCGGGCAAGGCCACGCGGGCTGCGCCTCGAAACGAAGAATTTTCACTAATTTATTTTTGGTTTTACAAGGGAATCACATCAAACTGGCTTGAAATAACCGGGCACTTGGCCGTCTACGCCCGAGGCGGCCGCGTATTGATTCCTTTACGGAGGGTGCGATGTATTTTGTAGCTGGAGCGCTTGCCGTCCTTTCCGGCCTTTTTTACCTCGCCGGCAATAACGAGATGGGCTCGTTCGGCCCGACCATGTGTCAATATGGCGATGTGTTCTGCGACAAGCCGTATTACGTGCTGGTCGGCGCTATCCTGGCAGGGCTGTGGGCCACCTTCGTCAGCATCCGTTGAAGCTTCGTAAGCGCATTCGCAAATCTATTCCGGTTCAGGATTTGGCGGCGCGGCGCGCTTCGGCCCCAAGGGATCCGGCTCAAGACCGGATTTAGGCTGAGTCGGCGCCACGTCGGCGCCGGCGGTACGCGCGGCCTCGCCCGTCGTATGAAAATAGGCGACCTGCGCGGATTGGGCATGCGGACGCGTCCACGGCCCGTGATCGATGAGCAGCATCGCCAATATGCCGAAGATCGCAACCGCTAGCGCGACCCAGACCGGCCGCACGCCATTATGCTTCGCGTGATCAGAGACCATCGAACACCCTCGCCTGACGTTTCCCTGAAACGTCAATGACGCGAGACGGCGAAGGTTCCGCGTGGTGTCGCGGTCAGTTCAGGGAACAAAACCGCAAGCTACATCGCATTGGTCGGCGTCGGGCGATCGGTGATCTGCTGGCCGAACAGGCTTGCGATCAATTCCACCACGCTGCGCGCGGTACGGCCGCGATCGTCGAGGAACGGATTGAGTTCGACGATATCGAGCGAATGCACGACGCCGGAATCGTGCAACAGCTCCATGATCAGATGCGCCTCGCGATAAGTTGCCCCTCCCGGCACCATGGTGCCGACGCCGGGCGCGACTTCGGGATCGAGGAAATCCACATCGAAACTCAAATGCAGTACGCCGTCGACGGCCCTCACCCTGTCGATGAAACGGCGGATCAGGACGCTGACGCCGAACTCGTCGATCTTGCGCATATCTGCAACGCTGACGCGGCGAAGCTTGACCAGGTCTTTTTCAAGCTTGTCGATCGAGCGGGTGCCAAACAATTCCAGCCGCGAGGAATCGATCGGGGCACGCGGCTCGTGACCCAACAGCCCGTCGAGCCCTTCCTCGCCGCACAGGAACGCCGCCGACATGCCGTGCATGTTGCCGGTGATGGTCGTCGCCGGCGTGTTGTAGTCGGCATGCGCGTCGAGCCACATCACGAAGAGCTCACGGCCCTGTTCGCGGCAATGACGCGCCACGCCGTTGACCGAGCCCATGGAGAGCGAATGATCGCCGCCGAGAAAGATCGGAATCGCGCCGGTTTTCGCCAGATCATAGGCGCGCGCGCTGATGGTGCGGATCCAGCGCTGGATCTCGCGGTAGTGCCTGGTGTTCTCCGGCGGGGTATCCTCAAGCGCGGCGACGCCGGCCACCGTCAGATCGCCGTGGTCTTCCACCGCGAAATCGAGCTCCTCGAGCACGGTCAGAAGTCCCGCGGTGCGAAGCGCCGCCGGCCCCATCAGCGTGCCGCGTTGCGACGCCCCGATCTCGATCGGCACGCCGAGCACGGCGATCTTTTTTGCTGGCTCTGAAGCGTTCACGACCGGAAACCTTTCACAATGTCACATAATGGTGCGAGCTTAGCCGCAAGCGTCCGATTCTGATATTCCTGTCGCGTGGAACCGAAGGCGGCCGGCGGATGAGCGGCTTCCGCCGCTTCCGGCTGTAAAAAAGCCGTCAACAAGCCGTTCGGCAACTTGATCATTTCCAGGGGAAGCGGAAAACTGCCGGGCGCTTGAAGGGCTTAAATCGAAAAGTTCAGATTTTGACGTGCTGGGACGTGAGGGGATGGACGAGGACGAACACCGGATCGCAAGCCGACATCGGGTGCTGAAAGGCGGCCGAATTCATTTCGGCGGCGGCGCGATCGATTGCACCATCAGAAACATTTCCGACACCGGCGCGGCGCTCGATGTCGCGAGCGCGCTCGGAATCCCGACCGAGTTCGTGCTGGTGACCGATGGCGAGCAGTGGCCCTGCCGGGTGGTCTGGCGCAAGGAAAAGCGCGTCGGCGTCACCTTTGACAAGGAAAACGGCGACAAGGAAAAAGCCGAGGACTGAGTCCCCGGGGAGAAGAAGCCTCGCGAAAGGCGCGAATCAGCCGATAGTGCGCGGTCTGAAACCCGCAAGCTTTAAAGCCCGTGACCAAACCGCAAGCCAAACCCTCCGCCCAGTCCCCTCGCCCGCCCCATTGGGCTCCCCGCCTCGCGCAGGAGGTGCGGTTGCGCGAGTTCGACGCGCGGTTAGCATTGCCTCTCGATCGAGAGGCGCAACTCACGACCGAAATCGAGCGGGCGGCGCTGCTCGGCGCTCTCGATCGCAAGGCAGACGCGCAGGCGGCCTTCATCGATATCCTGCGCCGGCACCCGACCCATTTCAGCGCGCTCAACGAATTCGGCACGCTGCTCGCCGCCCAGGGCGCCATCGACGCCGCCTGCCGTGTCTATGCCGAAGCGATCCTGCACCATCCTGAAAACCCGATGGCGCATGTAAACCTCGGCAACCTCCTGCTCCGCGCCAACCGCCATGCGGAAGCGCGCGCGCATTACGAGGCGGCGCTGAAGGCCGATCCCGATCACGCCGCGGCCCATCAGGGCATGGGCGCCGTGCTCGCCGACGAGGGCGATCGCAACAGTGCGCGCGAACATTTCGCCAAAGGTTTCCGCGGCCACGCGATCTCGACGCTGCCCTATCGCGGCAGCGGCCCGCCGATCCCGCTGCTGCAACTGGTGTCGTCCGGCGGCGGCAATATTCCGACCGCGCCGTTTCTCGACGACTGCGTGTTTCTGACGTCAGTGGTCGTGGCGGATTATCTCGACCCCGCCACGCCGCTGCCGCCGCATCGGCTGATCTTCAACGCGATCGGCGATCCTGATCTGTGCGAGCGCGCACTTGAAGCCGCAATCCGCCTCACCGCGCGCTCACAAGCGCCCGTCATCAACGATCCCGCCGCGGTGATGCGAAGCGGGCGCATCGACAATGCGGCGCGGTTGTCGATGCTTCCCGGCGTCGTGACGGCAAAGACGCTGTCGGTCGACCGCGCGCTCCTCGCCAGCCCCGGGGCGACAGGCTGGCTTTCCGACCGCGGCTTCGCCTTCCCGCTATTGCTGCGCTCGCCCGGCTATCACACCGGGCGCAATTTCGTGCTGGTGGGGCAAGCGGCCGATCTCGCTCACGCCGTCGCGGAATTGCCGGGTGACGAACTCCTCGTGATCGAATATCTGGACGCGCGAGGCCAAGACGGCAGCGCCCGCAAATACCGCGTGATGATGATCGGCGGGAAACTGTTTCCGCTGCATCTGGCGATTTCGCGAAACTGGAAGGTGCACTATTTCACCTCCGACATGGCCGACAAGCCGGATCATCGCCAAGAGGAAATGGCGTTCCTCGAAGACATGCGCGCGGTTCTCGGCGACAAGGCGATCACGGCACTGCATGCGATCTGCAAGGCGCTTGCGCTGGACTATGCCGGCATCGATTTCGCCGTGAATGCGGCAGGAGATCTCCTGTTGTTCGAGGCCAACGCCACCATGGTGATCGCCTCGCCTCCCGAGCACGATCCCCGCTGGGCCTACCGGCGCGGCCCGATATCAGCCGCGATCGAGGCCGTCACCGGAATGATCAAGCAAAAGGCGGCCCGCGCTTAAGCCTTCAAGACCCACGGGCCGATCCCTTAGTCGCCTGTTGCTCGATGAAACCAGGCCCTATAAGGGTGCCATTGAGCCTTCTTTCGGAGCCTGGGAAACGACGGCATGAGCGATCTTCGCGAGTGGCTGCGTGCGAATAATCTGGAACAATACGCTGTCGCGTTCGAGGCGAACGATATCGATCTGGATATCCTGAGTGAGCTCGACGACCGCGATCTCGAGAAATTGGGTCTGTCGCTCGGCAATCGCCGCCGGCTTTTGAAAACGATCGCCGCGCGCAACGCCAATTCGGCACCGTCGTCATCCGACAAGGCGCCCCTGCCAGAGACATCCTCCGCCGCGCCCGAATCCGGTTCCACCGATGCCGAGCGGCGGCAGGTGACCGTGATGTTCATCGATATGGTCGGCTCGACGGCGCTGTCGGCGAAGCTCGATCCGGAACTGCTTGGCGGGCTGATCCGGCGATACCAGGACGCGGTGGCCGGCGTGATCGGACGCTATGGCGGTTTCGTCGCCAAGTTCATGGGCGATGGCGTATTGGCCTATTTCGGTTTTCCCTGCGCCTTCGAGGATGCGGCAGAGCGCGCGGTTCGCGCCGCGATCGGCATTCTGTCGGAGGTCGGCGCCATCGAAATGCCCGACGGCACGCGCGTGCAGGCGCGGATCGGCATCGCCACCGGCCTCGTCGTGGTCGGCGAAATCATCGGCACCGGGATGGCGCAGGAGCGCACCATCGTCGGTGAGACACCCAATCTCGCCGCAAGACTGCAAGCGCTGGCCGGCACGGACTGCATCCTGGTCAGCGAGTCCACCCAGAAATTGCTGGGCGGCTTTTTCGAACTCACCCACACCGGCGACCACGAATTAAAGGGCTTTGCGCGTCCGGTGCCGGCCTGGCAAGTGTGCGGAGAGGCTTCGGTCGAAAGCCGCTTTGCCGCGATCCGCGCCGGAGGGCTGCCGCTGATCGGCCGGGCGCATGAAATGGGCCTGATGCGCGAACGCTGGCATCTGGCGCGCCAGGGCGAAGGCCAGATCGTCACTGTGATGGGTGAAGCCGGGATCGGCAAATCGCGCATGATCGAGGCGCTGCAGCAGGAGCTTGCAGACGAAGCGCATGCGCGTATCAATCTGCAATGTTCCCCCTATCACAGCGATAGCGCGCTTTACCCGGTGATCCAGTATCTCACCCGCGCGGCGGGCTTTGCTGCGGCCGATCCTGCGGATGTACGCACTGAGAAACTTCGCGCGCTGCTGGCGGCGCGGCATGTCGCGGGTCCGGCCGCGCTGCCATTGCTGGCCGAATTGTTGTCGATCCCGCTGACCGAAAGCGCTCCAATTGCGCTGCCGCCGGCACAACGCAAGGCAACGATGCTGGCATTGATCGTCGAGATCCTGACACGAGCGAGCGCTGGTGATCCGGTGCTGGTCCTGCTCGAAGATGCGCACTGGATCGATGCCACCACGCTTGAAATGCTGGCGCGGCTGACCGACAGCATCGGCCGCGCGCGGCTGCTTGTCGTGGTCTCGGCGCGGCCGGATTTCGCGCCGCCCTGGCTTGCAAGGCCGCACGCCACGCTGATTACGCTCGGTCGCCTCGGCCGCGGCGAATGCATGCAGGTGGTCGCGAGCGTCGCCGCCGCGCACGGCCTTTCGGCGGACACGATCGCCGCGATCGTCGCCAAGACCGACGGCGTGCCGCTCTTCGTCGAGGAACTGACCCGAAGCGTGATGGAATTGGCCGGCGAGGATTCCGCGGTGCCGGCGACACTGAAGGATTCGCTGATGGCCCGCCTCGACCGCCTCGGCGGCGCGCGCGAGGTCGCCCAGATAGCCGCGGTGATCGGACGGCAGTTCAGCTTCGCTCTGCTGGAGGCCGTCGCCGGCAAGAAAGCCGACGAGCTCCAGGACATGCTGGACAAACTCGCGGCTTCGGGAATTGTGTTTCCCGAGGATCGCGGCCTGACGCGAAGCTTCAACTTCAAGCACGCGCTGGTGCGTGACGCGGCGTATGAAAGCCTCCTGCTGATGCGCCGGCGCGAATGGCACGGACGCGTGGCTCAAGCGCTGGAGCAATCTTTTGCGGACGTTGCCGCCAACGAACCGGAATTGCTGGCCTATCATTTCGGTGAAGCCGGACTGCAAGCTCTCGCCTGCAAGTACCGCTTACGCGCCGGCGACCAGGCATTGAGCCGCTCGGCCTATGCGGAAGCGATTGCGCATTTCACGGCGGGGCTGAAGCTCGCCGAAACCCTGCCGCCACCGGACGGCCTGCGCCTCCAATTGAACTTCTGGCTGAAGCTTGGTTCGGCATCGGTCGTGGCGCACGGTTTGCAAAGCAATGAGGCCGAAACGGCCTACGTCAAAGCCAGCGAAATCGGCGAGCAACTCGGCGACGGCGCCGCCTCCTTCCAGGCCAAATGGGGCCTTTGGATCAACGCCAACCTCAGGCGCAAGACGGCCTTGGCGCGCGATCGCGCCGGCGAACTGGTATCGATCGCCCAACAATCCGGCGATCGCGAACTATTGCTCGAATCTTACCATTGCCAGTTTTCAACGGCGTATTTTCGCGGCGATGTCCCAGGCGCGCTCGAGGGCTGCCGGCACGTTATCGGGCTTTACGATATGGCGCAGCACCACCATCTCGCGCACGCGTTTGGCGGTCACGATCCCGGCGTCTGCGCGCATATCCAGTGCGGCAATTCATGGCGGCTGTCGGGCGAGGAACAATATGCGAAGCCTCATTATACGGACGGAATGGCGCTCGCCGAAAAGCTCGATCACCCGAACAGCCTGGCGCATGGGTTGCATAATTCCGGCATCGGCTATCAGTTCGGGGGAGATCGCGAGGCGACCTACGCTGCCGCACATCGCGCGGCGGCGCTGGCCGACAAGTTCGGCTTGCTGCCATGGCGCGCCAGCAGCCTGATTCTGGTCGGATGGGCCACGGCGACCGCAACCGGAGAAGGCGTTGCGGATGCTGTGCGGTTGATCGACGACGAGATCGCCAATGCCACGGCGGTCGGTCCGCTGCCGCAATATTATCTCGGGCTCGCGGCGGAAGTGCTGCTCGCCGCCGGCCGGTCTCTGGACGCCCTTGGTCACCTCGATCGCGCGATCGCGGGCATCGATGAAGCCGGCATCGGCGTCTATTTGCCCGAGATCTATCGTTTGCGTGGCAAGTGCCTGCTGGCGCTCGATCATCGCAACAAGGCCGAAGCACGATCGGCCTTCGCAACCGCTGCCGAGATCGCCAGGCGCCAGGGCGCCGTCATTTTCGAGCGTCGCGCGCGGGCTTCGATGTCCGAGTTGGCAGTCTAAGGATCGTTGGATTCTCAAGGCTCCAGCCGAGGCAGAACCCAAAGCCACTCGGGATGAACTTCGGCGTAAGCCGCGAACAGGCACCATGCCGCAGTGCAAAAACCTGTTGCGGAGCAATAACTTTCGCAAATTTAATTCACCCAACCCTCAACCTGAGCTGCCCGAGACCGCGTCCAAATCATTATCTATTACCCAGGAGAGGGATAAGACATGAAACGGGCCCTGGTCGTTCTGGCCTGCATCTGCGCGGTCATCGGCGGCGTCTATGTCGCCGGCAGCAAGTGGGCCATCCGGCATGAGACGCTCAATCTGTTCGACGCCGCACGGCAGCGGCCGGTGTCGGTCGATCTTGCCGTGCGCCGCGACTATGAGATGCGGGCCGATGAAGGCGCGCGCAAACTGCCGGTCGCGATCATCAGTAACGGCAACACGGTAAAGAACACCGAATATTCCTTCCTGCAAAACGTGCTGGCGGCGCGCGGATATCTCGTCGCCAGCATCCAGCAGGACCTGCCGAGCGACCCGCCGCTGATGACGATCGCGGGCCAGCCCTATGTCGGCCGCCTCGCCGTCTACAAGCGCGGCGAGGCCAACATTCTCTTCGTCCTTGGCGAATTGAAGAAGATGCAGCCGAACGCCGACTACCGTCATCTGACGCTGGTCGGCCATTCCAACGGCGGTGACATCGCCATGTACACTGCGAAGCAACATCCCGAACTGGTGTCGAAGGTGATTACGCTGGACAACCTGCGCGTACCGTTCGTGCTCCACGACAAGATGAAGATCCTGTCGTTCCGATCGAGCGACCCGAACTTCAAGACCGACCCCGGCGTGCTGCCGACACCGGAACAAGCCAAGGCCGAGGGTATCGACATCATCAAGACGCCGTTCCAGCACACCTGGATGAGCGACCGCGGCCCGGAAGACGCGCGGGAACAGATCCAGGCGTCGCTTGACAAGTTTTTGGGCGATTCCGCCAACAGCGACCTGTCGCCGGTGCCGACCGACAATCCGCTGATCGCCAAGCTCGGGCCGGGCCCCTATCCATAAGCGCTGAGGCGCAGACAAAAGAGCGGAATCAGAGCCCGGATTCCGCCCTTGCTATTTTCTTGTGCTTAATGCGTCCCCCCGGCTCTTACGTCCGGTTGGACTGCCAGCGGCCGGTATATTTGAACTCGGGCGCCGCCTTCAGCTGATCGGCGGTCGCGTTCATCGAGGCGTGCCACTTCTTGTCTTGCTCGTTGTAGCTGACCTTCACCGCCGACGGATTGACAGCGACATAATGCTCGCCGAGCCCGAGGAAGCCACCAACCGAGACGATATAGGCCTGCGAACGGCCATTGCCGTTGAGCGCGATGTCCTTGATCTGGCCGATGTCCTTGTTGTCGGTGTTGTAGATATCGAGACCGACCACCTTCGAACTCAATTCGTCGTTCTGGGGAATCGACACGAACGTACTGGACGAAGTGTTCCCGACCGCGCCTGTTGTCGATGAGGCGTTATTGTTGTTGGTCTCGTTCATCGCGGTGACTTCGCTGAACGAGTCCGGGCTGATCGTCATCACGACCGGATTGCCGTCGCTGTCGCGCGCATGAACCATGAAGGCGCTCGGTGCGACGCGAATGTCCTTGTAACCGGCTTTTTCAAGCACGTTTTGCAGGTTCGCCCGCAGATGCAGATTGCTCGCGCTCTGGTTATTCGTGTTGCCGTTCTGCATGGCATTAGGCTGCGAGGAATTGGGCTGTGTCGAACTCGGACTCTGGGCCATCGCGGCCTGCGACAGCACGAATAGCGCTGCGCCGGTAAGAAGAAATGAACGCATGTCGGACTCCTTGTTGGTTTTTTGCAGTGTATGAGCCCCCCTCCGTTGAACCAACCCGGGAAGACGCCGCGCGTTTCATGAACTTTAGACCATCATTCTCCTGTTAGCCCACGCCGAACTTTTCGCACGCATCAATAAGAACCTTTCGCGCGCATCAACATGATGTCGAGAGACGTGTCACAACGGCGCGGGACCCTCCGCCTCCCATCCGTTGATCCGCACCGGTCGCGTGGAACCCGGATGGAACCCGGCTACAGTTCGCGCGGAACCCACATCCGGCGCCTATCCCTGAGATAAACGGCTGTCACAATATTCTACTCTTGAGCGAGTTACTCCCAGCCACGTCCTTCCAATTGTGTCGGGAATTGTACATAATCTCGCCAATTGAGTCCGCGTTGCGTGAGTTGGCACGAGCCCATTGAAGGACAGAGAGAAACGAGGAAGCTGGAAACCAAGCGAGGGGTACAATGCTGGACCTTCCCCGACCCACGCCTACCTGTACGCGTTCTCAAACCACCGCCGAGATAGCCTGCATCAAATGCAGCGATCAGATGAAGCTCGTATCGATCGAGCCGCAGGACGGAGCGCTCAACCTCGTCACGTACCGTTGCGGCGGATGCTCGATGGATGAGAGTTTCCTGAAGGCGATCTGATCCGTTTTCGCGGCGCTCAGCATTTTCGAGACGCCGGTGCGGCGCCTCGTGTGATTGTCGGTGGCCTTCGAAAAGGTAAGGACGTTTTAGAATTTCGGCTTCATGTCCTTGGCGGCCGACATCACCTCGCCGGTGATCTGCCGCATATGTTCACCGGCGTTGGTGAACTGACTCCGCAAGAATTCCGACTGGATCTGCATGGCCTGCTGAAGGTCGGTCACATGCACGAGCTTGCGGGCATGTTCGAAAGCCGCCTTCACATTTTGCTCGGTAAACGACAGCGCCTGCTTCGATATTTCCGTTCCGGGGGTCGGGATCGCGGCGACGGATTTGCTCGCTGCCTCGAAAAACATGCCGAACGCACGCTCGGCCTGATCGATGGTTTTTTCGGCCATATCGCGCAGCTCGGCCGGCACTTCCAGTTTCGGTTCGGACATCGGCGGCATTCCCTTTGTTTCCAGTGGCCCAGCTTAAGGGACGTAGCACAGTTGGGCCGCGGAGGCGAACCGGCAGAAGCCACTTTGGCCGTCACATTAGGGTTGCACTCGCAGTGCTATGCGAGCTGTTCCTCCAAGCTCGTGGGGTGGATTTGACATTCGCAAAGGTACCTGCCGAGAAGGAATGCGAATGCCAGAATTGGACCACCAGGGTTCAGATTGCGTTCAGATTTGACGATCTAAGCCTTAGCGCGGGGCGCGAATTGTTTTAACAGGAGAACCCATGACCTTTAGGCGATTGATGACTGCTTTTGTGATCGCAGCCGGCGTTGGCGGATCGGCCTCGATGGTTGCTTCCCCAGCCCACGCGCAGAACGCTGTGGAGGCGGAAATCATCGGCTTCCACCAGCTCTGCGAAAAGGGCGACCGGAAAGCCTGCGTTCGTTTCGGCATTCTGATCGGCCGCAACGAACAGCGCGGTGCCGACTGGCGCCGGGCGCACGCCGACTGGTTCTGGTTCGAAAGATAAGTTTTCAATATACGGAAAAAGGCCGCCTCGGGGGCGGCCTTTTTTTCACTGCATTTTTGCAAGCTAGCGTGCGTTTTTGCAGCTTTGTTCGCGGCCACACACTTCAAGCTTAAAAGCTTGCGGCTTGAAAGGGTGTCAGCGTGTGGAAAAGCGGCCGCCCATCCCGCCGGGACGTGGCGCAGGATCGGTGGCGAGTTGCTCAACCAGAGCAAGCACCTCGGAGCGCTGCGAGGGCGAAAGCCTGATGAACGCCTTCCATAGCCTCAAACCCTGCACGGTTTCACTGGAAGGAAACCCGAGCGTGGCACTGACTTCCGAAGCAGATGTGCGATTTTTCATTCCGCGCCTTTTAGCGGCAATTCAAACAACAGAAACAAACCGAAGTTGCCGCGCCGGAAAGTATGCCAAGGAACATCAACGCGGGCAAGGCTGTGTCGGGTTGAGGCGCAAATGGAACTCTCACACAGGTAGTATTTGCACTTGTATACCCGTTTTGTCCCAACCTGACGCGCAGTGGTAGCCGCAAGTTGCCTTAATCGCATCTGCCTGATCGCGTCCTTTGCGGCGACGCGGACCGTCGGCGCCACTCAAAAAACGACATTGTCTTGCAACATCGATCCGTGGGGGTGCCCCTCGTCGTCGCCGCCTTGCGTATGTCGCGAACATCGTCGCTTCGCGAACCACGTTCGTGCGCGCCGAATGATCGATATCGCTCACGAGAGCTGAAGCGAGCGGAGCTGAAATCTCACTATTAAGTGACCCTTTTCGGAGGGCGCGAAGTGGGAGGCGGCCGAAATAAACACGTCCAGCGGCTGTTCCCATCATGACGGAAAACAACACGGAAGATTGGTTGATGCCCCCTGCTGCCCTGCTCTCGCTTGCAACCGCGGTCCCGCCCCACTCCTTCTTGCAGAAGGACGTTATGGACGTCGCATGGGGTTTCTTTGGCAGCCGCTTCCCCGACCACGAACGCTTCGCCAGCATTTTCACCAACACCGGAATCGTCAAACGTTATGGCGTCAAGCCGTTCGACTGGTATCTGACGCAGCGCGGCTGGCCGGAGCGCACCGCGGCGTTCCTCGAAGGCGCCGAAGCGCTGTTCATCGACGCTGCGACCAAGGCGCTGGATGCAGCCGGTCTCAAAGCAAGCGATGTCGACACCGTCGTCACGATCTGTTCGACGGGCATCGCAACGCCAAGCCTCGACGCGCGTGTCGCACGCCGCATCGGCTTTCGCTCCGACGTCTCGCGCGTGCCGGTGTTCGGGCTCGGTTGCGCCGGCGGCGCCTCCGGTCTTTCGATCGCCTCCCGCCTGGCGCAAGCGCGTCCCGGCACCAACGTTTTGCTGGTGGCGGTCGAACTCTGCACGCTCGCGCTTCGGCTCGATGAACTCACCAAGGCCAACATCATCGCCACCAGCCTGTTCGCCGACGGCGCGGCGGCGCTTGTGCTGCGCGCGGGCGATGGTGGCGAAACCCAGATCGAGGCGGTCGGGGAACATCTCTGGCCGGATACGCTCGATGTGATGGGATGGAACGTCGATCCGCTCGGCTTCGGCGTGATCCTTCGCCGCACCGTGCCCGAATTCGTCACATCAGAACTCAAGCCCGCGCTCACGCAAATTCTCGGCCGGATGAAGCTCGATGTCGGCGACATCGACAAGTTCATCTGTCATCCCGGCGGCGCCAAGGTGATCGACGCGATCGAGACGGCGCTGTCGCTGGACCAGGGCACGCTGGAACATGAGCGCGGGGTCATAGCTGATTACGGCAACATGTCGGCGCCGACGTTGCTGTTCATCCTCGAACGCACGCTGGCGAAGGGATTGCCGGAGCGCTCGCTTCTCGTTGCGCTCGGCCCCGGCTTCACCGCCAGTTGCGTCTCGCTGCGGCGCGCGGCGTGACGGCGGCGGAGATTATCCTCGCGCTCGTCACGGCCCAGCGCGGCGGCGAATTGTGGCTGTCGCACTCTCACACCCAGGCGTTGATGGCGCGCGGCGCGGTCGAGATCGCAGCCGCTCATTATCCCCTGATGGTCATCGTTCACACCGCCTGGCTGATGTCGCTCTGGGTCTTCGGGCACAACCAGCCGGTCAATGGAATTGCGCTTGTCGCTTTTCTCGCGCTTCAGGCTCTGCGCGTCTGGGTGATGGCGACATTGGGCGCCCGCTGGACCACGCGCATCATCGTGTTGCCCAACGCGCCGCTGGTCGCATCAGGCCCGTATCGATATCTGCGCCATCCCAATTATGCCGTCGTGGCCGGCGAGATCGCGGTGCTGCCGCTGATGCTCGGCCTGTCCTGGGTAGCCGCGATCTTCACGGTGCTTAATGCAGCCGTGCTTTTCATCCGCATCCGCGCCGAAAACCGGGCGCTGGATGCAACCCAACAAACCGCATGAGCGAGGTGGACCGCATCGCTGGCGAAACCGAATGCGCCGTGACGCTTGCAGTCGATGCCACCACCAAGACTACCGCCAAGATCTGGCTCGGCTTCCTCTTGATGTGCCTCGGCATGTTCATGGCGATCCTCGACATCCAGGTGGTCGCAACGTCCCTGCCCGCGATCCAGGAAGCGCTCGGCATCTCGCGCGATGCGATGAGCTGGATTCAAACCGCCTATCTGATTGCCGAGATCATCGCGATCCCGCTCACCGGCTGGCTGACGCGCTGTCTAACGCTGCGCTGGCTGTTCGTCGCCGCGATCTGCCTGTTCACGCTGGCCTCGATCGGCTGCTCGCTGTCGGATAACTTTTCGACGCTGATTTCGTTTCGCGTGCTGCAAGGCTTTGCCGGCGGCGCGCTGATCCCGGCGGTCTTCTCCGCGGTGTTTTTGCTGTTTCCGCTTCGACTGCATCCGCTCGCAACCACGCTCGCCGGAATCGTCGCGGTGCTGGCACCGACGGTCGGACCTGTCGTCGGCGGATGGATCACCGAGACCTGGTCCTGGCACTGGCTGTTCCTGATCAATGTCGCGCCCGGCGTTTTGGCAGCCGCCGCCACGCCGTTCCTGTTGCCGCGGGACAAGGTCAACTTCGCCGAATTCAGGAATCTCGACCTGAAGTCGCTGATCTTGATGGCCATCGCGCTCGCAACGCTCGAGATCGGCCTCAAACAGGCGCCGCAACACGGCTGGCTGTCGCCGCACCCGCTCGCGTTGTTCGCCGGCGCCCTCATCAGTGGCTGGATTTTCGTGATCCGAACCATCAGGGCCGCGCACCCGGTTGTTGAGCTGACCACGCTGCGCGCGCGGCCGTTCGCGGTCGGCTGCGCGTTGAGCTTCTGCCTCGGTGTCGGCCTCTACGGCTCGGTCTATCTGATGCCGGTGTTTCTCGCTTACGTTCGCCGTCATGACGCCTTCGCGATCGGCAGCATCATGCTGGTTACGGGCGTCGCGCAACTCGCAAGCGCGCCGGTCGCGGGCTATTTCGAAAGCCGGCTCGATCCGCGCAAATTATCCGCGGCGGGCTTTGCGCTGTTTGCGATCGGCTTGGGCTTGAGCTTCTTCCAGAGCCGCCTTGCAGATTTTGATGAGATGTTCTTGCCCCAAGTCATTCGCGGCATCGCGATCATGTTCTGCCTGTTGCCGCCTACACAGCTTGCGCTCGGCGCGCTGACGCCGGCTCAGGTGCCGGATGCCAGCGGGTTGTTCAATCTGATGCGTAACCTCGGCGGCGCCATCGGCATCGCCATCATTGATACGATCCTTTACGGCCGCACCATCGGCCATGGCGAGGCGCTGCGCGACCGCCTGATCGCGGGCGATGTGACGGCCGCGAAAGCGATCGGGCTGGACGTGCAACTCTTCCTCCATCCGCCGCCGGATGTGACGCAAGCCGCGATCGAAGCCTACGTGCGGCCGATGGTCGAACGCGCCGCGTTCGCGATGTCGGTCAACGAAGCCTGGGCGCTGTTGTCGGCGGTGGCGATCGTCGCGCTGTTGCTGGTGTGGCTTGTAGGGAAGCCTGTGGCGGGGCCATTGAAGTCGCTATCTTAATTTGCATGGAGGCCTGCCCCGATTGTCCGCGCCCCGTAGCGCTGGCCGGTACTTACAGCTAGTGTGGCCGCAGCAGCCATGTGGACCCGACAGGACCATCCAGTGTTGCCCGATACACCGTCAGTCACTCAGCTAGCGCATGTCATCTCGCAGGCGGCTGCGCCCGCTTTCCTGCTCGGGGCACTTGCGGCTTTTATTGCCGTTTTGATTTCGCGTCTTAACAGGGTCATCGACCGAACAATCGTTTTGAACGGCATCGGCGATAACGATCCAACCAAATCCCGGCTCAAAGCGGATATTCCACGTCTGGTGCGCCGCGCGGCCATGCTCAACAGGGCCATCTTCTGGGGTATCATCAGCAGTATCACAATAACCCTCATGGTCATTGTCGCCTTTATCAGCGCCTTTTTCGGCATCCAGCATGAGCGCGGGGTTGCCCTTCTCTTCATCGTTTCCCTCATCGCCTTCACTATCTCGCTCATCGATTTTGCCCGGGAGGTCCGAATTGCTGTGAACGAATTCGATCATCACGGCTGAACTCGGCGGAATTTAAATCGCGGGCGGTTAAAAGGAGGACCAGGAATGCGCAACTCAAATTGCAAATTCACGTATTATCCAACGTCAACAGGTCTGTTGCTGTGTGTGGCGCTCGGCCTCTATCCGACGTTCGCCAAGGCGGGACCGTGCAGCGCCGATATCGCGCAGTTCGAATTGGCTATCCGTCAATCTGCCGGCAATCCCTATGCGGGATTGACGGCGCCTCAATCGGTGGCGGCCCAGGACGAACACCAGCCGACGGTCGCCTCGCTGAAAAAAGCGGAACGTGCTCTGAAAGCCAGGTTCGCCGCGACGATGGCGCAAGCCAAACGGCGGGACGCCCGAAATGACCAGGCAGGTTGCGAGCGCGCGCTTTCCGAAGCCAAGAAAATGTACATACTCTAAAGAGACATACTCTAAAGAGGCGGAGCGCCCACGGCCTAGCTGGCGCCTCCAGGACTGACGACCCGCCCCGACAGCACCACGCGGCGGTGATGCACCAGATTGTCCAGCCGTTGCGCCAGCGCGATCAGCGCCAAGGCCTCGGTACTGCCCTCCTCGTCGCCGTTGGATTTCGCTAAATGCACGCGAAGCATGACGTCGATGTCGTCCTCGATCTTGCGCAGTTCCGCCTCGTCCTCGAGATCGCGGATGCGTTCACGCAAGGCGCAAAGTTGCTCCAGCGTGCCTTGCGCCGCCTCACGGCCGCGGATGCCGAGAAACCGCCACGCGGCCGCGAATGCCGACGCGAGAGCGCCGAACACGATCGGCGTCAGATAGATGACGTTGCCCCATCGGTCCATGAAGCTTTGCTCGGTGCCGTTGTAGAACGCGGCAGCACCTGGATGCGCGGCGATGTAGGCGTCCGCATCGAGCGATGGCGTGGCGATACCGGCAATCAGAGGCTGTTCGGCTGCCAGATCCCGCCGTGCGGCCATCACGCGCTTGGCGAGTTCGGCGACCACCTGCTGGTCGAGATGGCGGTTGGCGACGAGAAGATACGGCACGCGAAGCGTGGTGACGTCGTCGTCGGGAACGGCCGGTGATCCGCGTAATGTGCCCTTGGGAATATCGAAGCTCTCGTAAGGCCCCTTGGTGTCGGTGATCGCCCCGGCGGAGTCGATCGGGATCAGCACGGGCGCGGTATTGGCGCCTTCGCGAAACAGGCCCTTCACGAGCGACAGATACTTGTCGGTGAGCGGCACCACCACGATCACGGCCGCGACTTCCTTGGCCTGCACCGCGCGCCGCAAATCCGTCGGCGCGACGTCCTTGAACGTGACGTTGGCGTGGATAAGGTCGTATTCCTTCTTCAGCGCCTCGACCACGCTGCGATTGATCTCGCCGCCTGCGACGCCCACAGTGTGATCGCGCAGCTTGGCGATGCTCGTGATGTTCGATCCCGGCGGCGCCACGATCATGACGATGCCCTCGGCCATCACGGCGACGGCGCGCGCCTGCGAGAGATCGCCGACATCGGCGCGTACGATGGCCAGATCGGATTTGCCGGCGGCAAAAGTCCTGGCGGCGTCGAGCACGTCGCCGGCATTTTCGATTTTGAGCCTGATCGGGGAGCCGGTAGTAGCGAGATGCCCGGCGACCAGCGAGGCCGCCTGCCGCGCTTCGCCGTCAAACGAACCGACCGCGACGGTGAGCGTTTTCGGCCGCTCGTAATACCGGTACGCAACCAGGCCGATGCCGGCGATCAGGCACACCAGACCAGCCAGGAGGACGGCGCGAACCCAGACCGGCAGGGCTTGATGAAATCGCTGCATGAAATCCGAACGTGGGAGATTCGAGGCAATGGCCTTAGCGTAGGGGCATTGGGCGACCACCTTCAAGCTCGAAATAACCTGATGATGAATCCCAAACCGGGCAGCCCGGCCGATTGGCTGGCCGATCTCAGACGAGAGCCATCATCGCCTCCATCGTCGTCCCCGCGCACGCGGGGACCCATACCGCGAACCCTGTCCGTTTGGCGACGTCCTTTCATAACGGGACATTTGTGGTTATGGGTCCCTGCTTTCGCAGGGACGACATCACCGCGGCGGCGGCGCACGATACATGACGACATCCACGATCGGGAATGATAACGCGACCAGGACATCATCTTCATCGCAGGCTCCATCGCTCTCACCATTGGTGAGGCGATGCCGAGCCGCCGTTCGAGCCCCGCGCGTTACAAATCGGCAAGCTAGATTAAGCTTGCGTAATATGTCGGGCCAGCCCGCCCTCTACTTCGCCGCCGAATCCTTCGACAGCAGCGCGATCGCTTCCTGCACCGTCGTCATGAACTGCGCCGGGAAGATGATGGTTGAATTCTTCTCGACCGAAATTTCCGCCATGGTTTGCAGCGTGCGGAGCTGAAGCGCGACCGGGTGCTGCGTGATGATGTCGGCGGCCTGGCCAAGCTTGACGGCAGCCTGATACTCACCTTCGGCGGCGACGATCTTGGCGCGGCGCTCGCGCTCGGCTTCGGCTTCCTTCGCCATCGCCCGTTGCATGTTGTCCGGCAGCGTGATGTCCTTGATCTCGACCGCGGTCACCTGCGTGCCCCACGGCTCGGTATGGAGGTCGATCACGTTCTTGATCTGGTCGTTGATGCTGGAGGTGTCCGACAGCAGTTGATCGAGGCTGAAGCGGCCGACCACATTGCGCACCGTGGTCTGGCTGATCTGGTTGATCGCGTTGAAGACGTTTTCGATCGCAATCACCGCCTTTTCCGGATCGGTGATGTGATAGTAGGCCACCGCTGCGATATCGATCGAGACGTTGTCCTTGGTGATGATCTTCTGCGAAGGAATCTGCATCGTCACGGTGCGCAGCGATACCCGCGTCATGGTCTGGATCGGCGCGAAGATCAGCGTCAGGCCCGGACCACGCACGCCCTCAAACTTGCCGAGAAAGAACACCACGCCGCGCTCATATTGCTTGAGCACACGGATCGAAACGAAGGCGTAAACAATGACGAGCAGGATCAGAATTGAAAAAAATCCCATAGCGTTCTCCCCTGGCCGCTCCCAAAGCTTCAATCGTTCAGCCGGGCGGCCAGACTCTATGTGGGGTGGATGAAGCCAGAACCACAGGCCGCATCCCCCCTTCCAGCTTGCCAAACCTCCTTGCCAAGCCCCCTTTTCCCGAGCCATTGTTCGCCCCGAAACCAGCCTCGCGAGAAGGCCGGTCAAACACGGGAGGTCACCATGCTGTCACGCCGGGATTTCGCCAGCGTTGCGTCCTGCGCGCTCTGTTCTCTCACCGGATTTATCGCAACCGACGCTTCCGCCCAGGCACCGCCGGCGACCAACGGCACGCCGGGCGTGATGCGGAAAATCCTGTCGCAAACCGACGGGCCGACGCCCGGCTATGTCACGCTGGTCGTCGATATCGAGATCGAGCCCGGCGTCATGATCGGGCGGCACACCCATCCCGGCATCGAGAGCGTCTATATGCTCGAGGGCGGCTTTGACCTGCCGATCGAAGGGCAGCCGAATGTCGCCTTCAAACCCGGCATGGGCGTGGTGGTCCCGCCGAACACGCCGCATGCCGGGGGCAAGAACGGCGACAAGAAGAGCCATCTCGTCTCGACCTATATCGTCGAGAAGGGCAAGCCGCTGGCCTCGCCGGCGTAGGGTTGGCAAGCTAACTGTCGTCCCTGCGCACGCAGGAACCCATACCGCGGAATCTTTCTGTTTCGCGGTATGGCGGACGCCGTTTGCAAACGACCACGGCCTGTGGTTATGGGTCCCCGCGTTCGCGGGGACGACGAAAAGAAATTACTGCTGCTTCTCCCAGAACGACAGCAGGCCCTGGCCGGCGGAGCCGCCGATCACGCAGGGGATTCCGACCGCCACCGCACCAAGGGCTGCCGCCGAGACGCAGCCGAGCGCGACCGCGCCGACGCCGACCTGGCCCCAGAAATCGAGATTGCGGCGTGAGTCCGAACCCCTGGCTTTGAGTTCATCGACCGCGGCGAGCGCATCCTTGCGCACCGCGCCGAGTTGCACCGTGTCGGCGGCCTCGATCACTTCGGTCAGCGGCACCTTCACGGCGTCGGGTTGCACCTTGAGTTCGCTGCGGAGATATTCGCGCAACGACGTATCGCGCACGGCATAGCTTGCAAGCGTATAACGCGCCATGCTGCCGACGGTGAGTTTGTCGACGGTGTCGCGGCTCTTGCTCCAGGGCAGCATTGCTATGATGCGCAGGATCGGGCGGAACGAGCCGGTCGCGAAGTAATAGCCCCACAGCGTGTCGAGCAGATCCTGATTGCCGGCGAAGGTCTGCTGCATCTTCATCTTCTTGTCATCCTTGGCGAACGGATTCTTGGTGAACACGCCCTTGACCTTATCCATCATGCCGGGCTGCTTTTCCTCCAGCGGAATGTCGGTCAGCGTCGGCAACGTGCCGGCGAGGTAAGCATCGATCATCACCTGCCGGCCGGGCATTTTCGGCGCGACCTTGCGCAACAGGTTGCGCCAGTCCGGCAGGCCTGAAAACGCGATCGCGCGGATGATCACCCATTCGTCTTCCGCGGGCACTGGAAAGAAACTGTTGACCAGCGCCTCGGCCTTCGCCGGGTTCGAGGCGAGTGCGCCGGCAATGAAGCCCAGATAGATGCCGGCATTCTCCGGCTCCTTGAAGGTCTGCGCATGGAACAGCACGCGCACCGCCGCGGGGATGTGTCCGTAATCCGGCTTGGCGCGATAGTTGTAGATCCACTGCTGCACCACGCCGAGCGAGGCACGCGGATCGATCTCCTGCGAGGTGGTGGCGGAGGCGCTCTGGACGAAGACCAAGAACGCAAGGAAGAAGGCGACGCTACGCATGTGATGCTCCACTAGTGCCCACTTTCCGAAGTTCGTGCGGCACCCTCAGCACCCACCTTTCACGAACTTCGGAAAGTCATGGGCACTAGCAAATTTACGATTCGAGTGCCGCTTTCTATTTGAAGTTCCTGGACAGAATTTGCCGCTTGTCGTGCAGGAACTTCAAATAGGCGGCACTAGAAGCGCTCGCCCGCGCCGCAGCTTTCGATGCGGAGAGCGCCGTTTGGGCAACAGGCTAAAAAACATTTGGAGCGGCATAAGGACATTTTCTGGATGACCCCGCACCGCTCGCGTCGAAATTGTGGCGACCGTCAAGCTTTAAGGCACCATCTCTCCCCGCCCGCGACATTGTTTCGCCCCGCCCACAAATTTGGATGAGACCGGGCAAAGGGCGCGCGGGATATCGGGTTCAGGCGTGACAGGTAGTGTGAGATCGTGGACGGCGTTGGGTTTTGGTTTGGCCCTCGCAATGAGTATGACGCTCAGCACAGCGTCATCTCGAGCCGAAGATACCAAGCCCAGCGATTTCGAGGAAAAGGCCCGAGCGCTGGTTACCGTCGAAGGCAACAAGCGCGTCGATGTCGCGACTGTCCGCTCCTATTTCCACGCTTCGCCCGACGGGCGCTTCGACGAAGCCGCGCGCGACGCGGCGCTGAAAGCGCTGATCGGAACGCATCTGTTCGAAACCGTGTCGATCGAACGCTCCGGTGAAAGACTGATCGTGCACTTGCACGAGGCGCCAGTGCTGGACAAGGTCATCTTCGAGGGCAACAAGCGGGTCAAGGACACCGAGCTGACGCCGGCCATCGAATCCAAGCCGCGCGGCAGCCTGCAACGCGCGACCGTGCAGGCCGACGTCAACCATATCATCAATACCTACAAGCATCTCGGACGCGACGACGTCACGGTCAAGCCCGTGGTCATCGATCGCGGCAGCGATCGCGTCGATCTCATCTTCGAGGTCACCGAGGGCGCCAAGACGCCGGTCCGGCAGATCAACTTCACCGGCAATACCGTGTTCGGCAAGCGGCAGCTCGCCGCCATCATCAAGACCTCCGCCACCAACATGCTGAGCTTTCTGCTCGGCGGCGACGTCTACGATCCCGATGTCGTCAACGCCGATCGCGAACTGATCCGCACCTACTATCGCGCCAAGGGTTATGCCGACGCCAATGTGCGCGCAGTCACGCCCGAATACGATCCCGCGACAAAGGGATTCACCCTGACCTATGCGATCGACGAAGGCCCGCTCTATCATTTCGGCGACGTCACCATCGACTGCCATGTCGACGGTGTCGATCCGAAAAAACTGCGCCGCCTGCTCAACGTGCAAGCCGGCGCGCAATTCAACGGCACCGCGCTCGACAAGAGCAACGACAAGATTTCGACGGAACTCGCCAAGCTCGGCTATCCCTTTGCCCGCGCGCTGCCGCGCAGTTCGCGCGACGTCACCGCGCGCCGCATCGACGTGACCTTTGCGATCGAACAGGGCCCGCGCGCCTATCTCGAGCGCATCGACATCCACGGCAACACCCGCACGCGCGGTTACGTGATCCGCCGCGAATTCGATATCGCCGAAGGCGACGCCTTCAACAAGGGGCTGATCGATCGCGCCGAACGAAGACTGAAGGCGCTGGACTACTTCAAGACCGTCAAGATCACGACCAAGCCGGGCTCGGCGGCGGACCGTGTCATTCTCGACGTCGAGTTACAGGAAAAGGACACCGGCGATTTCAACATCTCCGGCGGCTATTCGACCACCGACGGCTGGCTCGCCGAAATCAAACTCGGTGACAGGAGTTTCGCCGGCACCGGCGTCGCGCTCAACTCCACCTTCAGCTACGGCCAATACGCCCGCGGCTTCGACGTCTCGGCAACCGATCCCGGCTTTTTCGGCAACCGCGCGTCAGCCGGCATCGACCTCTCGGCCAAGCAGACCGACGCCAGTCCCTATGTGTCCTACGGCACCGAAAATTACGGCGCGACCATGCTGATCGGCACGCCGATCTCCGATGAGCTCGGCGTGAAGTGGCGCTATTCGATCTCGCGGCAGGACCTCACCATCGATCCCGCCTCGCTCGCGGCTCCGCCCTCGATCGTGGTGCAGCAGGCGGCCGCGACCGGGCCGCAATGGGTCTCGGCGGTCGGCGACACCGCGACCTATTCAACCGTCGACAATCCGAAGGCGCCAACCAACGGCTTCTCGTCGCAACTAAGCCAGGATCTCGCAGGGTTGGGCGGCGACGTCCGCTTCCTGCGCACCACGGAAGATTTCAAATATTACCACGCGCTCAACGACGACGTGGTGGCGCTGGCGCGTGCGCAAGGCGGCTACATCACCGGCTGGGGCGGCAGCCAGGTGCCTTTGATCGACAACTTCTTCGGCGGCCCGTCGATGGTGCGCGGTTTTGCGCCCTATGGTTTTGGTCCGCGCGACCTCACGCCCGGCACCACCATGGATAATGTCGGCGGCAGCATGTACTGGGCGACGACGGCCGAACTCCAGAGCAACATTCCCGGCGTGCCGGCGGAATACGGCCTCAAGGCGATCGCCTTTGTCGATGCCGGCAGCGTGTTTCGCTATAGCGGGCCGACGACGTTTCCGGGCTCATCCCAGTCGCTGCAACTCGCCAATTCCAACGTGCTGCGATCCTCGGTCGGCGCGGGATTTACCTGGGCCTCCCCCTTCGGCGGCCTCACCGTGAGCTATGCCGCGCCGATCACCAAGGCCTCCTACGACGTGGTGCAGCCGCTCGGCTTCACGGCTTCGCCGTTCTAGTGCTCCGATTCCGAAGTTCGCTAGCATTGGCCGCACCACCTTATGCGAACTTCGGAATCAAAGGAGCACTAGCAAACTAGTTTTCTAGTGCGGTTTGGAATTTGAAGTTATGACGAGATTACCGCGAAACTGATAGGAACTTCAAATTCACCGCACTAGGCGCCGCCTTCCCAAGTTCGTGATAGTCAACAGCCAAAACGCCCCTTGAAGCGTTGGGAGCAGGTCTCAAATGGATGTGGGAAGACAGGGAGACATTCCCACCACGCGTGGCTCACCCTGTGCAACGGAAGATCACGGAGGCGATCATGAAGGCATTTCTTTTGGCTGCGGCGCTGGCTTCCACGCTGACGGCAGGCGCGATCGCGCAAACCTACTATGATCCCTCGCCGAGGGACCCGCCGTTCGGAAAGGGAAACCCCGGCAACGACACCTATCACCAGCCGAGCCAGCCCGATCTCTGGAGCCGGGCCGATAACTGGGGGCCGGCCGGTGGCAACATGACCAACGGCGATGCGTGGAGAAGCACGCGATACCGGAGACCGCTCGGGACCAGCGACCGGTAGTCAAGGACGCGACCAACCGGCGTCAAAAAAATCATGCCGCCGATTTGCCGATGCGGCATTTCAAAAAGCAGCCTCAAAAAAAATGGCCCCGGTGAAGGGGCCATTTTCTTGATTACATCTTCTTGTCCATCATCGGCTTCTTCATCATCATGTGGTGGTGATGATGCATATGATGATGCATGTGATGGTGCATATGGTGATGCATCACCATCTTTTCTTTCGCGCTCGCGATCGACGGCATTGCGAATGCAACAGCGACCAGCGCGGCCAGCGCACAAGAAAAATATTTCATGGAATCCCTTTCGCCCTCTTGGTGCCTGCTGATGCAGGCACGAAATGAAGGATAACAAGCGCGGCTATCGCCGCCAACATGAGAATTATGAACGGACGTTCAGCTACAGCTCTGGCCGAGCAGACGCAGCTTGAGACGGCGCCGCCGGGCCTCCGACCCATGACGTTGTCGCGGTGCAGCAGCGAACCAAAGCCAATCCATTGAGGCAGGCGGTTTCGCATTCCCAATCATGGCCAGTGGGACGATCGCTGCTTCCGAAACAAACGGGCAAAAAATCTCCGGCGATCCAACCGCCCGGATTGCGGTCATCGGACCATCCATCCGGTTGATCGGCCTTAAGGTTTGCACGTTATGTTCGCATGCTGTGTCGAAGCGCCGCAAAGAACTGTCATGGCGGTGTTAGAAACCTGCCAGATTACCGCAACAACGCGCGGGTAGGTTCGCGTCACTGATGTCGAACAACATATTCCCTCTCTGAATAAAAAAATTTGGTGATCGCGATCGCAACGTGCGGGCTGGCGCCATGTTTGGCGCCGCCGCAGCGGGCGCTTGCGCATGGACAGGTGCGGCTTGGTACGACGGTTTTCGGCCATTTCTCGTGTCATCGTCGCGGTTTGGCCAGGAATTTTCCTTGAAATTTTCCTTGGAATTTTCCTTGGTGCTTTCCTTGGACTGACGGCGTGGCTCGGCGCGACCGCGCTGCAGGCGCAAACGAGCCCGCTGCAAGCGCAGCAAGACGTTTGCGTCCGGCCTGAGCCCGGAAGTGCGGTTGCAGAGCCGGCGGAGCTGCGCAGCCACGACGGCGTTCTCGAGACCGATCTGCGCATCGTCGACTCGAGGCTGCCGAATGGCACCAGCCGCTACTGCTACCTGACGCCGGACGGCAAGCCGTCGCCGACCCTGCGCGTGAAGCCGGGCGATCAACTGGTCATCCATTTCAAGAACGACCTGGTTGACCTCGATGCGGCAACCCCCGGCACGGCAACACGCGACACGACAACATCTGCGATCGACCGGGCGTTGGCCGGTGCGCCGATCTGCACGGCGAAAAAAAGCGCCGATCCTTGCGAGAGCGGCGCAATGACGCCGGTGTCGACCAACCTGCACTTCCACGGTCTCACCGTGCCGCCGGTCTGCCACCAGGATGACGTGCTGAAGACCTCGATCCAGCCCGACGATGCGGTCTTCGACTATCGCCTTCGCATTCCCGAGGACGAGCCGCCCGGTCTCTACTGGTATCATCCGCATCTTCACGGCTTCTCCAAGACGCAGGTGCTCGGCGGCGCCTCCGGCGCCTTGATTATCGAGGGCATCGAGCGCGCCGATCCACAGCTTGCAGGACTCCCCGAGCGTGTGATCGTGATCCGCGACCAGGAGCTGATCAATCCGGACGCCGCGCCGTCAAGGTCCGAGCCGGTGATGTCCAAGAGCCAGCTCGACAGCGATGGCGACGCCGTGAATTCCGGCACCGGCTTCGGCAAGCCGTCGAAGGACCTGTCCGTCAATTTCGTACCGGTGCCTTATCCTAACTATCCGCCGGCGCGGCTTTCGATGAAGCCGGGCGAAAAGCAGCTCTGGCGCGTGCTCAACGCCTCCGCGATCACCTATCTCAATCTGGCTGTGCTGGTTCGCCGCGCGCCGCAGAAGCTCGGCGTCGTCGCGCTCGATGGCGTGCCGCTGCAATTTGGCGGCAGCCCGTCGCCGCCGGTGCAATGGGTCGAACATATCGGTGTGCCGCCGGGCTCGCGCGCCGAATTCCTCGTCGAGGGACCGCCGGAAGGCGCGGGCGCCTTGCTGGTGACGC
Source organism: uncultured Alphaproteobacteria bacterium (assembly GCA_963770515.1). Lineage (GTDB taxonomy): Bacteria > Pseudomonadota > Alphaproteobacteria > Rhizobiales > Xanthobacteraceae > Bradyrhizobium. The sequence goes on along the minus strand of CAVYPW010000006.1, from coordinate 666,907 downwards.
GCGCGGTCGACACCGGGCCCGCCGGCGAGAACGATCCCAACCGCGCGCTGGTCGCGATCACGGCACTGGCTGACGCGAGCGAACCGCAGGCGGCGCTGCCCGCGAATGCCGCGCCGCTGCCGAAGCCGGCGCGGCCATGGGTCGGCGACGTCGCGCCCGTGCGCGTGCGAAAACTTTTCTTTTCCGAGCAACAGGAGAACCCGAACGATCCCAATAGCCCCAGCAAATTTTTTCTGACGAACGACGGCGACACTCCAAAGCCGTTCGATCCGCATTCGGACACCGCGGATATCGTCGTCAGGCAAGGTGACGTCGAAGACTGGATCATCGAGAACCGCTCGATGGAGCTGCACGATTTCCACATCCACCAGCTCCACTTCGAACTGCGCGAGTGGTCCGGAATAGCCGTCAACGAACCTTTCCTGCGCGATACCGTGAACGTCCCCTACTTCAACGGCCGGATGCTGGCCTATCCCAGCGTGCGGCTGCGCATGGATTTTCGCGATCCCAACATCGTCGGCACGTTCGTCTACCACTGCCACGTCCTCGAGCATGAGGACGGCGGCATGATGGGCAGAATCCAGGTCGTGCCGAGGGTGACTTCGACTTCGACGACACCATCCAACCAACCCACCAAAGGAGAGCTTTAATGCGCGACAAACGTAAATCACGTTGGCTGCAAGGTTGCCGCCTTGCCCTCAGCGTCATGGCGCTGGGTCAATTCATCGCCACGCCTGTCCTCGCCGATCCGTTCCCGAGCTTCCCCGGCTTCCCCTTCCCGGGCGGCAATGAAGCCCGCACGCCGATCAAGCACGTCATCGTCATCATCGGCGAGAACCGCAGCTTCGATCACGTGTTCGCCACCTACGTGCCCAACCGGCCCGGCGAGACCGTCGACAACCTGCTCTCCAAGGGCATCGTCAAGCTCGACCAGAACAAAAACGCGATTCCGGGACCGAACTTCGCGAAGGCCCATCAGGCCGCAGCGACAGACACGGGTCCGGCCGATGCGTTCCTGTTGAGCCCGCCGCAGATGAATTTCCCCAACAACCAGCTGCCGGCCCCGCTGGTTGGCGGCGCCAAGGTCTCCTACATCACCAACGAATGCGGCAGCTCGCCGATCACGAGCTGTGAGGCATCGCTTGCGCTGGCGCAGCAATCGGAATCCGGCCTGCCGGCCGACTACTACCAGTTCCTGTTGAGCGGCGGCACCGGCCAGACCTCGCAAACTCCCGACCAGCGCATCACCAACGTGAATGCGTTGCCCGCCGGCCCGTTCCAGCTCACCGGCAGCACCATGCCCTACGACGCCTATGCGGCGAGCCCGGTTCACCGCTTCTACCAGATGTGGCAGCAGTTGAACTGCAACACCTCGGCGGCCAGCCACGACAATCCGTCGGGCTGCAACGGCAACCTGTTCGCCTGGGTCGAAGTGACCGTCGGCGCCGGCACCAACGGCGCAACGCAGCCCGCCAACTTCTCCACGGAGTATTCACCGACCGCGACGACCACGGGCGAAGGCTCAACCGCGCTTGGCTTCTACAACGTGCAGAAGGGCGACGTGCCCTATTTCACGAGCCTCGTGCAGAAGTATGCGATGAGCGACAACTTCCACCAGTCGGTCAACGGCGGCACCGGCGCCAACCACATCATGTTCGGTCATGCCGACGCGATCTGGTTCTCCGACGCCAATGGCAATCCGGCCGTACCGCCGAATGGCCAGCAGGTGTTCGCCGGCACGGTGGATGCCGGCATCGTCAACCAGATTGAAAATCCGAACCCGGCGCTCGGCACCAACAACTGGTACACCGAGGACGGCTACGGCGGCGGCGGCTTCGGCAGCCCGGTCTCCGGCGGCGGCTCCTACTCCAATTGCGCCGATACCTCCCAGCCCGGCGTCAAGCCGATCACGACCTATCTGAAGTCGCTCCACGTCAACGCGAACTGCGAAGCGGGCCACTACTATCTCCTGAACAACTACAATCCGGGTTACTTCGGTAACGGCAAGAACGCCTATATCGACAACAACCCGGCCAATACGCCGTTCACGATCCCGCCCTCATCGGTGCGGAGCATCGGCGACAGCCTGAACGCCAGCAACATCTCCTGGAAGTACTACGGCGACCAGTGGAACAATTACGTCAACGATCCGTATCAGCTCAACTACGGCACGCCCGGACCGACGGCCGACGAGTACTGCAACATCTGCAATCCGTTCCAGTATGACACGTCGATCATGTCGAAACCGGCGCAGGTCGCAGCCCACATCCAGGACTCGGCGAACCTGTATAGCGACATCTCCAACAAGACTCTGCCTTCGGTCTCGATCGTCAAGCCGAGCGGATACACCGACGGTCACCCGTCATCGTCCAAGCTCAATCTGTTCGAAGGCTTCGTGAAGAAGATCGTCGACCAGGTCGAGGCCTCGCCCTATGCCAAGGATACGGCGATCTTCATCACCTTCGACGAAGGTGGCGGCTACTACGACTCTGGCTACGTGCAGCCGCTCGACTACTTCGGCGACGGCACCCGTATCCCGCTGATCGTGGTCGCGCCGCATTTGACCCCGGGCCACATCTCGCATGCCTATGCTGATCACGTTTCGATCATCAAATTCATCGAGCGGAACTGGGGCCTGCAACCGATCACGCATCGCAGCCGTGACAACATGCCGAACCCGATTGCCTTGCCGAACAACCCCTACGTTCCGTTGAACAGCCCGGCGATCTCCGATCTGTTCGACATGTTCGACTTCGACGGTCCTCTCGGCGGATTGTTTCCCTGATAAGCGCTTCTGATCAGACCAACGATCCGCCGGCCCAAAAGGCCGGCGGATTTCTTTTGGTGGTCAGCTGGCCGCCGGCCCGAATGCGGCGGCAATAAAGAGCAACAAAACTCTCGCCTTCGCCGGGCCCGAACGGTGGTAGGAACCTTGGGGTTCATGCATGGCCTGTTGCTGCGCCACCAAAGACCACGGAGACGCTCGTGAAGAAATTTGTTTTGGCAATTGTGTTTGCTTCCGCGTTTACGGCCAGCGCGATCGCGCAAACGTCAGGCGTGGCGCCGCGGGATCCTCCGTTTGGCAAGGGCGATGCGGGCAACGACACCATGCACGAGCCGAGCTCTGCCGGGAGCGCGCGCCACAGCGCATCGGACCAGAGCATTCCGCCGCGCGATCCTCCGTTCGGAAAAGGCGATGCGGGCAACGACACTTCGCACCTGCCGAGCTCGGCCACGACCCGCGGCATGGCCGGCGATGGAGCGAGGCGGAAGGCCATGACCAGGAGCGCCATGAAGAAGGACGCGACGCCAAAGGACACGGCGCCGAAAACCGACACGGACTAGCGCCCGCCGTCAGCTACGCTCCACTTTCTTGACGGCCTCATCGAGCGCGGTGGCGATCGTCTCGGCCGCCGCCTGATCGATCGGCCCCTGTCGCAGGCGCAGCCGCATCGCCATCTTCAAATTTTCCATCGCCCGCACGACCGGCATCGGCACGCGATCGGGCCCTTCGGCTTGCGGCGAGCTGCCGCGCGCAAGCAGTTCATCCGCCGCCGCACGGTTGGCGACGAGAAACGCCTCGCCTTCGGAGGTGATGCTGTATCGCTTGCGACCGGCCTCTTCCGTATCGAGCGCGACATAGCCCATGTCTTCGAGCCAGGAGAGCGTCGGATAGATCACGCCGGGACTCGGCGTGTAGCTGCCGCCCATGCGCTCTTCGATCGCCTTGATGAGCTCGTAGCCGTGACGCGGCCGCTCCGCGATCATCGCAAGCAGCAGGACGCGCAGTTCGCCATAGTCGAAAAGCCGCCCGCCATGTCGGCCGCGGCGAGGGTGATGATGCCTGCCGTGATGGCCCGAATGCTCATCGCGGTCATCATGGTCGCGGTGGTGACCAAATCTGTGTTTGAATCTCATGTTTGACCTTATCTGTTTGAATTTCACGCTCACGATATAGGTTAAGATATATCGTAAATCAAGATATATCTAGACTATATCGGATTTTAGGTCATCTATCTGAATTTGCTATAAAAAACTCCAACAGAAAATGCCGACCCATCAACGGCTGCCCGAGTTAGCGCTTCGCCATCCTGGTCCTGGTGCTCGGTGATACGGCCTTCGAAGGCCGCGTAGCCGCAAAATGCCTGGTCGCGTCCGGCGCATCTGTTGCTCGGCAGCGATGCCCTGCAACTGGTGGAAGAAAAAATGAAATCGCTGCAAAATGAGTTCGACGCTTGGAGGAGCGTCACGCTTTCGACTGATGTTGCGTGAGTGCGGTCACGAACCTTATGTCGTACCCGACCAGCAGCGTCGTTTCATCAGGCGAGAGAAAGATCATGACTTCAACACACATGCGAGCGCTCACGCTGACGGCTTATGGCTCTCCACTTCTCCTTGGCCCGGTCTCGCGCCCCGAGCCCGCGGAAGGACAAGTGCTGGTTCGGATCAAGGCGAGCGGGGTCAATCCGCTCGACCTGAAAATAGCCAAGGGACAGGCCGCGCATGCCCGGCATCCGCTGCCGGCTATCCTGGGCATTGATGTCGCCGGTATTGCCGAGAGCGTCGGCGCGGGTGTTACAAACTTCAAACCCGGTGACGAAGTCTACGGAATGACGGGTGGTGTAGCAGGCCTGCAGGGGTCGCTTGCCGAATTCGTCGCCGCGGATGCCAAGTTGCTGGCACCGAAGCCGAAGAATCTCGACATGCGGGAAGCAGCAGCTCTGCCGTTGATCTTCATCACCGCCTGGGAGGGACTTGTCGATCGAGCCCAAATTTGCCGAGCCCATGTTCGCGCCGGGCAGAAGGTCCTGGTTCATGGCGGCGCAGGCGGCGTCGGTCATATCGCCGTCCAGCTCGCTCGGGCGTTCGACGCCGAAGTGTTCGCCACCGGCTCGGCTAAGGACAAGGCCTATATCGAGCAGCTCGGCGCGGCGTTCATCGACCGGGAAACACCGGTCGATAATTATGTCGCCGAATATACCGCCAAACGAGGCTTTGACATCGTTTACGACACGGTTGGTGGCGCCGTCCTTGATGCCTCCTTCAACGCCGTGGCGCGTTTTGGACATGTCGTGAGTGCGCTCGGCTGGGGTACGCACGCCCTCGCCCCGCTGTCGTTTCGCGCTGCGAGCTATTCCGGCGTGTTCACGCTGTTGCCAATGTTGACCGGAGAAGGACGCGCGCATCACGGAGAGATCTTGCGCGAGGCCACGAAGCTCATCGAGGCGGGCAAGATCGTGCCCCGCGTCGACCCGCGTCATTTCAGCCTGGAGACGATCGAGCAGGCCCATGCCGCCGTCGAAGACGGAAGCGCCCGCGGCAAGATCGTTGTCGAGATGGCAAGGTAGAACCTGGCGTCCGTCGATCGCGGCGTCGCGCTTTGCTGACGCCCATCGCGGAACTTAAAGGCCGGTCGCGGGTTAGCGCTCGCTCTCCTCTCGCGGGTTCCAACCATGAAACAGCCGACGATCCTGACTTGCGTTCTGCTTTCCGCGCTCGTCTTGAGCGGCTGCGGCGTCAAGGGCGATAAAGGTGACAAGGGCGACAGGGGCGAAGCAGGCCCGGCGGGACAAACCGGCCCGGCCGGACCTCAGGGCGCGGCAGGTCCTCCCGGCAAGGACGGTCGCGACGGCGTTTCACCGCCGCTGCCATTTCGAGTGGTGCGCTCGGAAGCCGACGGCGGAATTTCAAAGCCGGCGATGTGCGGCACCAACGAAGTCATGATCAGCGCCACCTGCATCTCGAAGTCAGGCGATGCGGCGCTAGCGCCGCGGACGCTCGGCGACAGCGGCGCGAGTTGCGACGCCAAGCCCGGCCAGAGCGATCCACCGCAGGCCGTGATCCTCTGCACCAAGCCGCAGCCATAGCGGCGGCGGCGATCACGAGAACAAAGCGCGCCGCTATTTTTTATTTTGACGCGTTTTCTACCGCAGATGAGTCCACGCAATCTGCGCAAACTTGATTGCTATGCGAACCGGTTTCCACTTCGCTCGAAAACGCTTTAGCTGCGGCGCCACACTGCCGCAACCAGCGACACGAAGACGATGATGTCGGCCGCGAGCATCCAGCTCTGGCCCTGAATGCCTGATATCGTGAAGTGCCCCACCCGCCGAACCCTCGCCTGAGGCGAAGCTAAACACTGATGCTGACACCAACCTTACGGGCGGAACTTAGCCGTCGCCCGCGAGTTATTGCGACGCACCAATTCATTCGGAGGCCCTTGAAATGCCTAAGATTTCGCCGAGCGAAGCCATCGCTCATGTTCTGCCGACACACGATCGCAACCTGGCCGATCAGGCGATCGCCCAACTCGACGAATGCGGCTATCGGATCGTGGAAAAGGATTCCATCAGCGCGGCACCGGATCTTGCGACCGAGGTCGTGCCGGTGCACCCGGCCGCGGCTGCGCTCCGGCGCGAGATGGCGCTGACGTGAAGTCGACCTTCTAACCAGCACACCCGAAATAAACCGGCTCCAGCGGGCAAATCAACACTGGAGCCGGTTTGATCCGTTAGGCGCGTTTAGGGGACTGACCAAACGAATCGGACCAACGTTAGCGCTCAATTCGATGAGCGAGTGTGGCGATTTGTTTCTGTGAGTGTCGGGACTCAAAGCGCGGGATGGTCGGCACCTTTCACGAGATCAACTAGGGATATCTGCATCTTTACGTTGCGGAGCTCCCGTTCCGGTACAATAATCGCAACGACGATATTTTCGGAACGGCGATCAAAGATCGCTAAAAATCCGGCCAAAATTATCAGGGCAGTACCCGCCAGAAAAGCCGGAAGCGCCAACTCTGGTCCATCATGAATTGACATGAATATAAGCGCCAGAATGAAGAGCGAGATGCCCGCCGCCAAGCAAGGATTCTTGAAGCTAAGAAACTCCCAGAATTTAGAAGGGGATGGCGCGGATATACTCGCTGGAGACCAACTTGGTGGAATACGCCAGCCGATCGCTTCGCTTTTTTTGTAGCTGTCTTCACCGGGGCCCTCGCAATCGTTGCGTACTTTCAACTCTCCGCAATGAGGCATACCGATGACGCTATCAATGACCAGCTTAAAGAAATGCGGTTGCAAACCGCCACAACCCGCGCCCAAATTCGAGCTAATGTCGCTCCACAAGGCATAGTTACCCGAGCTGTAAGCCAAAATGGTGTAACCGGATGGACGCTTAACCCCACCTGGAAAAATACTGGCGGCACCGACGCTGTAGACCTTAGAAGCTGGTGGGCCTTGCAGATCGTTGAAGGGGCTGAATGGACTGCAAAACGGTGCCCGGCAGTCGCCGCACCCGTAAATGGTACTAGTTCAGAAATATTGCCGCCTCAAAGTGGCATTGCTCAAGTCTCCGCATTTTTGTCCACTACGGACGCAACCAGAGCCATTAATCACCAAATTGCGGTTTTTGCTGCCGGACATGTCGAATACTTCGATATTTTTCCGGACGACCCAATTCATCACGTCGATTGGTGCATACTCGTCATTCCCAATGACATTCCCAATAATATCTTTTCGTTCCTGAACATGAGCCAGAGTACCAAATGAATTTGCCCGAGCCGGGCCCAGCATTGCTGAGATAACCAATCCAAAAATTCCGCTGCGCTGGGGGCTTTTTAGCTAGGACTGTCCAAACGAATCAAACCAACGTTAGCGCTCAATCGTATGAGCGAGTGTGGCGATTTGTTTCCGTAAGTGTCGCAACGACCCTCACCCCTCACCCCGGCCAGGCCAGCATCGCCGATGCGGCGACGCCTTTCAGCTCCGCTGCGCTCGCGCCATCGCGCGCCTGAAGCGCCATCCCCTGAAAGACGCTGAGATAGAACCGGCTGAGGCGCTCGATGTCGGTTGTGACGGGCAGTTCGCCCTCGGTCACGGCCATTTGCAGCCGCGACTGCAAATTGCCGAGCATGTCGAGCCGGACCTGTTTGACGACATTGGCGATCGCGGCCGGCCACTCGTCGCCGACAGCTCCCAGCACCGCCATGCAGCCGCCGGGGATCTCGCCGGATTCAGGCAGCGTCTCCGTCGCCGTGAGCAGCAGTTTTTCGACGCCGGCGCGCGCGGTCGCTGCCGCGAGCTTGTCCCACACCGTGGGCCCGATGGTCCGCACGTAGTGATCGATCGCTTCGAGATACAGCGCCTCCTTGCTGCCGAACGCGGCGTAAAGGCTCGGCGAGCGGATGCCCATGGCCTCGCAAAGATCATTCATTGACGTCGACGCAAAACCCTTGCGCCAAAACACGATCATGGCGGCCTGAAGCGCCGCCTCGCGATCGAATTCCCTGGGCCGTCCGATCATCGCCATCGCTGTTCTTTCCAGCCGCTATTTCTGTAACGGGTAACACATAAGTCATTTGAACTCCCCGATCAATGGTTTAAGTACTTCTATGTTGATCATTACATAAATGGAGCAAGGTCGTGATTTTAAATGGAAAACGGGCACTGGTGACGGGCGCAAGCCGGGGAATTGGCGCGGCAATCGCGAAAACGCTGGCGGCCGAGGGCGCCGATGTCGCCATTACCTACGAGAAGTCGGCCGAGCGCGCCGCGGAGGTCGTAGCCGCCATCAAGGCGCTGGGGCGCAAAGGCGTCGCGATCCAGGCCGACAGCGCTAATGTCGCTGCGGTTCAGGCGTCGATCGAGAAGACGGTCAAGGAGCTCGGCGGGCTCGACATCCTCGTCAACAACGCCGGCATTCTTCGGGTCGGCGGGCTGAAGGACAATTCACTCGCTGACATCGATGCGTTGCTCGACGTCAACGTGCGCTCGCCGATCGTCGCGAGCCAGGCGGCGCTGGCGCATCTGACCAAAGGCGGCCGCATCATCACCATCGGAAGCTACTTTGCCGATCGCGTCCCTGCCCCCGTGCTCACGGTGTATTCGGCCTCGAAGTCGGCGATGATCGCATTCACCAAGGGACTGGCGCGCGAGCTCGGTCCGCAGGAGATCACGGTCAATCTGGTGCAGCCGGGCTCGATCGACACCGACATGAATCCGGCACACGGCCCGTTCGGCGACGCGCTGCGGCAGTTCATGGCGTTGGGTCATTATGGCAAGCCGGACGACATCGCCAACGCGGTCGCGTTCCTGGCGAGCGACAAGGCCAAGTACATCACCGGCTCGACGCTGACTGTCGACGGTGGCGCGAACGCTTGAGTGGTAAACATCAGTGGCGGAGACCCACGACGTCGTCCCCGCGTTCGCGGGGACGACGGCAGGGCCGTCGGGTCTCGCACCAAAATGAGGTTCTGAAAACGCAGGTTCCGGCTCCTGGAACTGACCGATCTTTCAGCAACCATCCCGCGAAACCATCTGCGACTTCGATGACTTGTCATTCATTGGAAATGGAGGATGCAGCCGATGGGACAATCAAAACCTTTTCGCCCGACCGCTCTGGTGGTCGAGGACGATCCGATCCAGCGCGAGATGATTGTCCGGTTGCTGGAGGAAAACGATTACCGCGTCATCCAGTTCGAGGACGCGGAGACCGCCGAGCTCGCCTTGAACCGGCGCCCTTCTCTTCTGATTACCGACGTCACTCTCGTCGGAGCCATGACGGGCATCGAACTGGTCGAACGCGCGCGTGAGGTCAATCCCGCGCTCCGCGTCATCGTGATGTCCGGACAACCGCTGGCCGAGTTACTGCCGGATGGCGTGACCTTTTTCGAAAAACCGTTTTATGCGATCGAACTGATCCGCGAGGTCGGTATCGGCCGAAGACACTGAGGCGGGCATTGAGGCGCTGCCTCGATGCCGTGACCGGCTATCGCTCGATATCCCAGCCGGCCCGGCGAAGATGATCCGATCCGCCTGGACCGGCAACGAACGCGAGAAATGCGGAAGCGGCTTTCGCATTCTTCGCTTCCCTCGCAATCGAGGCTGAGTAAACCGTCGTGAGGTTTTGCGCGCCCGGCAGATAGCCGGCGAAGGCAACACTGCTTGCGCCGACGATCTCGCTCGCCTGCGTCATGCCGATGGCAGCACTTCCCGATGCTACCGCCTTGACGATGTCTGCGCCGGTCTTGCAGAGCACGGCCCTGGCATGCACGGCATCGGCAACGCCAAGCGAAGCGAACATCTTCTCGAAAAACGGCCCCGAGGTGCCGCCGCCGTTTGGATCGATATAGGCAATCTTGTCGGCGGACAAAAGAAGCGCCCGGAACGTCTCGGTCGAACTGAGATCCGGCATCTTGGCACCTGACCGGACGGCGACGCCCAGCCGCATCCTGCCGATCACGATTTCATCCGGAAGCAGCGCGCCCTGTTTGGCGAGCGCTTTCACACCAGCCGAAGACGACATCACGAGATCGGCGGGCTCTCCCGCAACCACGCGCGCGGCGACTTCACCGGCGTTGGCGATCGACACCTGAATTGTAGTACCGCTTGCCGCCTTAAAGGCAGGCGCCAGCGACTGCAAGGCGGTTGCAAAAACGCCCGTCGCCAGCACTTCGACCGGTTTTTGGACCGGCTCCTCGGCAACAGCGGGAAGCGGAGCAAGCCAGACTGTGAGGCTTGCAAGAAGCAAAAGCGTTTTGGGACGTGACAAGGCGGGGGTTGGTTCAGCTCTGGATTTGAAGATCAGATTCAATCTCCGTCAGCTTATGCTATAAGGTTGAAGAACTTTGCACCCGGATTTGAATGGTCTTCCCGCCGCCGAATGTCTATGGTGAACCGATGTCGCGCCTCCTGTGTCTATCCATTGCTGTGGCTGTTTCGCTGCTGTCCGTCGTCGCGCAGGCAGCGCCAGTTCAGAAGAAGCCCAAGCCGGTCTGGCATGGCTACGGTTTCCTGCCGGGCTATCAGCAGCCGCTGAGCAACAGCCAGCCGATCTATGCCCAGAAAAACGGACTGCGGCGTTACGCACGCCAGAACCGCCGCCCCTGGTATATCGACCCGACCCCTCGTTATTACGGCTGGGATGGCGAGCTGCATTATGTCGGCCGGCCCGGCTTTTACAACGGCCACTACAATGGCGGCACCTTTGGTCCGTGCTGGACGCGGACCCCGATCGGGCCGGTCTGGAATTGCGGCTGATCGAAGCGGGCTCGTTAAAGGGTCCGCATGCAAAGGACCGGCTATCTCGTCTGTTTCACCTCTCCCTGCTTGCGGGGAGAGGTCGGATCGCATCAGAAGATGCGATCCGGGTGAGGGGGAAGCGCGACGTGCGAGGTGCTAACGAATTCAAGACTGATCGCGCAAGGAGCTTGCGCGAGAACGCCACGGACGCTGAAGGCGCCCTCTGGTATCAGCTTCGCTCTCGCCGGCTGAATGGATTCAAATTCGTTCGGCAAGAGCCGCTAGGGCTCTATACGGTCGATTTCATCTGTCGTGAGCGTCGCCTTGTCGTTGAAGCTGACGGCAGTCAGCACGCCGATAGTGTGCGAGATAAGGTTCGAGACAAATGGCTCGCCGACCACAACTACCGGGTTCTGCGGTTTTGGAATCACGATATTTTGGGAAATATGGCAGGCGTGCTTGAGGTCATTACCACCAAGCTTGCCGAAGCTCCCCCTCACCCGGATCGCTCTGGCGCGCAATAGCGCTGCCGGCGATCCGACCTCTCCCCGCCAGCGGGGCGAGGTGAAGCATAACGGCGCGGGCGAGGCACCTAACGTTTTTTCTCGTATGAGGCCACGATCAACTCCGATTGGGCGATCTGCGCTTTGAAGTGCTCGATTTCCGATCGGGTTTCGGGGAAGACCTCACCGCCGGCCGTATTCCCGCCTTCGAGCTGTTCAAGGATCGTGCGGTTCTTCTCGATCTGCTCGATGTGCCAGAGTATCTCGGTCTCTTCGGCCTCTACGGTCATTGGCGGCTTCCTTCTATCTTTCCGAGACGAAACGGCCCCAGTTTCTGGGGGAAAGCTGGGGCCGATATTTACCGGAGTGCCGATGGGGCGCAGGGGCTCGCCGGTATCAAACCAAGCGCAAGCTCGCTTATTCGTTCCTCGTCAAAAAGCAAAAGCCTTAAAAAGCGAAATCTTGCGACAAAACGGCCCCGCCAGTACGGGCATAAAGGCGGAGCCGCCGACAGCGGGGGGCACCCGAGGAGGAACGGTCCCGCCGTCCTGAAAACTACGGGCGAGATGGCCTCAGGTTTCCAGGACCTCATTCACGATCGCGAGTGTTCAAGGTCGTCTTGGAGCCTATTCGGTTCTGATTGAATCAGAGCGCCGCTCAAACGGACGGCGTCGATTCCGCGGCAACAAAGAGCGAGAACGACCGCCCGCCAACCTTGTAAGCGTCCCCGAACGCGAACGGCGCGGCGGATGCGCCGTCAGCGATGTTGGTATCGAGCAGCAAGGTCCATTTCGGGCCCGCGGTCGATTGCGGCAGCTTGAAATCCACTTCGTCTTCGGAAGCATTCATGATGATCAGCACGCTGTCGTCTTCACCATGACGCGCGATCGCGGTTTTGCGGCAGCGGCCGTCCAGCATCGCGCCGAAGCATCTGATCCAGCCGGTGTCCCATTCTTCCGGCGTCATCTGGCCACCCCCGGCGCTGATCCAGGTCACGTCGCGAATGTCGAGCTGTACATCGTGTTGACCGGTCAAAAAACGGCTCCGGCGCAGGATCGGATAGTCGCGCCGAAGCTGGATCAGGCGTTTGGTGAAGGCGAGTTGTTTCTGCGCGGCCTCGCCCATGGTCCAGTCGAACCACGAGATGTCGCTATCCTGACAATACGCATTGTTGTTGCCTTGTTGCGTGCGACCGAACTCGTCGCCGCCGAGCAGCATCGGCGTGCCCTGCGACAACAGCAGCGTCGCCAGCATGTTGCGCTTCTGCCGCTCTCGCAACGTCAGAATATCGGCGTTGTCGGTCGGCCCCTCAGCGCCGCAATTCCAGGACCGGTTGTCGGAACTGCCGTCGCGATTGTTCTCGCCGTTGGCCTCGTTGTGCTTTTCGTTGTAGCTCGCCCAGTCGTTGAGCGTGAAGCCGTCATGGGCGGTGATGAAGTTGACGCTTTCCCAGCTCCGCCGTCCCTCGCGGTTGAAGATGTCGCCGGACCCGAGCAGCCGCGGAGCCAGCACTGAGGGCGGCACTTCCGCGCGCCAGAAGTCGCGCGCGGTGTCGCGAAACTTGTCGTTCCATTCCGCCCAGCCCGGCGGGAAGCCGCCGACTTGATAGCCGCCGGGGCCGCAATCCCAGGGCTCGGCGATCAGCTTGACGGTCGCCAGCAACGGGTCCTGGTCCATCGCTTTGAGGAAACCGCTCTGCTCGTCGAAGCCGTAGACTTCACGCGCCAGGATGGTGCCGAGGTCAAACCGAAAGCCGTCGACATGCATGTGGCCGGCCCAGTAGCGCAAGGAGTCCATCACCATCTGGATCACACGCGGATGGGACACGTTGACCGTGTTGCCGGTGCCGGTGTCGTTGATGTAGTATCGCTTCTTGTCGGGCAACAAACGGTAGTAGCTGGCATTGTCGATGCCCTTATATGACAGGGTCGGCCCGCGCTCGTTGCCTTCGGCGGTGTGGTTGTAGACGACATCCAGGATCACTTCGAGCCCGGCTGCGTGGAGCTTCGCAACCATCTCCTTGAATTCACGAAGGCTGTTGGCGACATCGGCCGCGTAACGCGGATCGGGTGCGAAGAAGCCGATGGTGTTGTAGCCCCAGTAGTTCGTCAGCTTCTTCTCGAGCAGATTGCTGTCATTGATGAAGGAGTGGATCGGCAACAGCTCGACCGAGGTGATCCCGAGCGATTTCAGATAGTCGACGACCTTTGGCGAGCCAAAGCCTGCATAGGTGCCGCGAAGGTGCTCTGGAACGTCGGGATGTTTCCTGGTGAAACCCTTGACATGCGTTTCATAGACGATGGTTTCGTCCCAATGGACGTTTTGCCGCAGCGCATCCGCCTGCCAATCGAAATCGGGATCGACGACGACGCATTTCGGCATGAAGGCCGCGCTGTCGCGCTCGTCGAACGTCAGGTCCTCGCCGCTCTCCATCTTGTAGCCGAACAAGGCCGGATTCCAGGTCAGCGCACCGACGTGGGCGCGAGCATACGGATCAAGCAGCAGCTTGTTCGGATTGAAGCGATGCCCGTTGTCGGGCTCATAGGGCCCGTGCACGCGATAACCGTAGAACGTGCCGGGGCCGACGCCCGAAATGTAGCCGTGAAAGACCTGGTCGGTGTATTCCGGCAGTTCAAACCGGTGCGTCTCGCGCTCGCCATCGAACAGGCAGATCTCCACCTTGGTGGCGTTGGCCGAAAACAGGGCGAAATTGGTGCCCTTACCGCTCCAATCGGCTCCGAGCGGATACGGCAACCCTTCCTCGATCGTGAAGTCGGTCATTGAAAGTCCCCCAAGCGCCGAAGCGCGCAGCCGTGAGCCAAACACGGGCGCACGCGAAATGTTTCACGTCTGCGCGGTTTTTCCCACTTCCGGCTGCGTAAGTATGACGGCGCCTCCCGACTTGTCTGAATAAATCTGTTTCAAACCTGTTTTCTCAAGCCTGCCGTCTCCAGCATCTTCACCAGCCACCAGCGCCAGCGGGGCGCCTGGTAAAAAAGCGTCAGGCTTGGCGACGGGTATCCGTCCACAGTCTCGGACAGGCGCCCATTCGCCATCGACAGCTCGACGGTCCCGCCCTTCTTGTCGCTTTTCGTGCAGCGCCAATTAAGCGCGTCGCGGACGGCGCAATTACCCAGCTTCGAGGGCGCATCGCCGCCGATCCAGACGATGACACTTTGCTGGTCGGGAAACGCCTTATAGGTCTCGGTAACCGACGTCAGTTCGTCCTTGAGAACGCAAGGACCGTCATCGTTACGATTGGACGTGCAGAACATCCGGTAGACCGTCGCCTCGCCCTTGAAGTGCTCAAAGGCGGGCCACATCAGCAAAGCGGCCAGAACCAGCAGCAAGCCACCAATGAGACACGTTACAATTTTTTCCGCGACCGTTTCTGGCACGGCCAATCACCCCACCCGACCAACCCAAAACCTAGATGGTCCTGCGGCTTTGTCGATTTTGTGTCGAACAGGGACGGCTGCGAGAGTCATCGGGAGTTGTCGGCTCGCGGCTACTCGTGCGGCGAGTTCTTCGTCTTCGACGACGAGGCGAAAGCATCCTTCACCGCGGTCGAGAGCTTTGAGAGCGTGCAGAACAGCGCGTCTTCGGCGCAATGCCGCGCCTTCTCGCGCTGCTCGGCTACGCGGCGCGGAACCGGCAATGGCACGTTGGCCGGGACCAGCGCCAGCGGCGCCCCGGCCGGCTGACGCGCGGTTTCGATATCGGCGCGGAGCTTCTCGTTCTGCTGGGTGGCGAGCGCGGCCGAAATCGCCTCGCGCCGTTGCGCCTCGAGGTAGCCGATATATTCGCGGTCGATCGCCTTGCGTTCGTCCGGGCTCGGATTGGGGCCTGCGATGTCGAACTTCTTGTCCTGCATGAAATCGTAATAGCTGTAGCCGCCGTCCGGCTTGCGCCGCCCGGCAAACCGCGCGCCGCAACCGGCGATGAGACCACTGGCTTCATCGCTGGCCAGGCTTCGGGATTGCACGCGATCGACACAATCTTCGTAGTCACGCGCCGATTCGACAGACGGCCACCCGCCATATTCGGCCAACACGATTCCCAGCGCCACCAACGCTGCGGCGGCAATCGAGAGCATCCACTCGCGCGTGCCAAACCCTAGACGAAACATTCCCTCGGTTCCCCGCAGCACCGCCGACCCGAAATCCCCATGGCCTGCCGACATCAGCGTTCCCCACGGACTTCAGACCGATAGCGATACCAGACCCCACCCAATACCGGCACCCACTAATCTGAAATTCGCAAAACGCTGTTGTGACGCGAGCCCCTGCGAACGTCAAAAAAAGCGGGTTCCGATTTGCCCCACTACGCCTTTCGAATGAGGGTTTTTGCGGGCAAGATGAGGTTCATGTTGCAGCACTGCCACAACCCCTCGTTTTTTGGCGCGCGCATTTTCTCGCCATCATTGAGATGAGATCGTCCAGCATAGTGCCTTTGTCAGTTCGAAAAAGGTGCGGCAATGCCTGTCAGGAAGATGATTGCAACGTTTGCCTCGGTCGCGGCAGCTGCCTGCGGCCTGTTTGCCTTCAGCTGGGTTGGCCTCGCGCTGCTCGGCTTTTAAGCCACAGTCGACCGGCCAAGCGCGGCCCGATAGTGGCCGGCGGGCCACAGATGGGATGGAAGCTGTAAGGTGAGAGCGAGCTCGAGGGTTGCCTCACCGTAACCAGGCGAGCACCGGCCAGCCAAGGCCGACTCGATAGCCGGACGGCCAACCAACTCCCCCAAAATCTCAAACGAACTTCTTGAACGCGCTGTTGAGGTCGGCGAACGCCACCGCGATTTCGTTGCGGATCGATTCCAGTTGCGCGAAATGCCGGTGCACTTCCGCAATGCGCTGTTCGGCCATCCGCTTGTTGTCGGCGAATCCCGCGACGCGGGCCCCTAACGTCTGGTTGCCGACGGTTTCGACCTCTTCGAGACCGGCGGTGAGTTCGGCGTGCCGTGTGTTCAATTCCGTGATCACGGCATGAACGCCTTCGCCGGGCGCGCGCAGCGGCGACAGTTCGTTTTGCGAATGGATCAGGTCTTTGCGGTAGCGATTGAGCGTCGTCAGGATCTCCTGCAACGCGCGCAGACGGCTTCGCGTCTCGCCTGAGAACTGGTCCAGCTCAGTGAGACGATCTTTCAGGCTCTTGCCGTCGGCGTCGGTTTCGACTTCGGCAAAGGCGGCGGCGAGATCTTCCTGGCGCTTCTTGAATTCGGCCATGTCGCGGCGGATGGTGTCGAGAACGGCAAACGACGCCTCGAGCCGCGCGATTCGCAGTTCAGCGTCTTTCCGGCCGCTGTCGAGCACCGCGACCCGCGCGGTCAGCGCCTCGCCCTCGCCTGTGGTCTCCAGCGCCTCGATCGCCTTGACCAGATGATCGCGCGAGATCTGCACTTCGCCGAGCAGCGCCTTGACGCCGCCGTCCGGCGCCTGCAATCGCACCAGCTCGCTTTGCGAGGTTGCGACCGCCTCCTTGAGGCGGGTGAGCAGCGCAAAGGCGTCTTGCAGCGCCTGGTGTCTGGCCTGGAGCGGCGCGGTCTTCTGATCGAACTCCTTCAGCGCATCGATGAAGTTGTTGTTGTTGTCGTCGGTCTCGATCTTGTCGAGCGAACGGGCGAGCTGGCGCTGGCGATCCTTCAGCTCTTCGAACACCGGCTCGATGGTGCGGCGCTTTTCGGCGACTTCGCCGATCTGTTCGCGCAACGCCTGCTGGCGGCGGCGAACCTCCTCCAGCCGTTCCTTCATGTCGACGGCCTCGTTGCGGCCGCGCTGCAACGAAAGCCGCGCTTCGGACTCCGCCAACTGCTTGTGAATGGTGGAGAGCGCATCTTCGGGATCGCTGGTCTGAAGATGGGCGACCGCGGCGTCGAAATCCTTTTGCGAAACGGCTGCGAGCGCAGCGCCCTTTTTTGCACCCAGAATGCCGCCCTGCACCGCGCGGGCTTGCTGTGCCTCACGCGTGAGGCGCCAGGATTGCCACAGCGTCGAGGCGGTCAGCGCCAGCGCCACCAACGCGATCAGGATCGCGGCAACCTGCTGGGTCGGCGACAAGGCCTGGAAGGCCGCCGGCAATTGATCGACGTCGAAATGAAAAACGACGCTTGCGAGCACGACGGTTGCGGCCAGCAGCACCAGCCACGCCAAGAGACCCCACATCGCCAATCCCCAAACTCGAACTTCGAACCCGGCCTCATTTTCGATGACCGGTCACTCAAAAGGACAACGGCCAAAGCCACCGGCAGGGGCAATAAAATCAAGCGCCGACATCAATATCGGGCCAAAGCGGGCCCGGCAATGCTTCCAGGGATAGCTAATCGGCCTCCAAAGGCCCAAAAGGCTTGGAATCCTGACCAGCCCGCCGGTCTTGCCTCGCAGTCTCGGTGATCCGGCCGGTCCTCTCAATGCCGCGTCGAGGCAGATGGCGAATTCGCACCGATGAACCGGCCATGCCCGGCTTCCGTCGCCTCGTCGGCCGGAAACATGCATTCGAGCCGCAGCTCCTCGGCCGCGACCGTCTGCGGCGTGCCGACCGTGGTGATCATCGAGAAATAATTCAGCCTCACGCTGCCCTTGACGAAGGTGACGGGTATCATCGGCATGGTGTCGGCGGGCGACGGCGCGCGCCATTCCTCCTTCACACCGGGATATTGCGACAATTCCGCAAGAAGCCGCTTTGTCTTCTCGTCGATCACGCGACCGAGCGCTTCGCGATACACGCGTGCGAGCAATCCGCGCGCCGTCTGTGGCCAGTTCGCGACGAACGGGCGCATGCCGGCGGGATCGAACATCAGGTGCAACAGATTGCGTGGGCTGGGCCGCTTGGCCATGTCGATGAAGCAGTTGAAGAGCTGCGGCGCGGCGTCATTGGTCATCAGCACATTCCAGTGCCGGTCGAGGACCACAGCCGGAAACGGCTCGTGCTGACGCAGCATGCGTGCGAGAGCCTTGCTGATACTGTCCATGATCGGCGTATCGAGCGCCGGATCCTGGTACAACGGGGCGTAGCCGGCGGCGATCAGCAATCCATTTCTTTCACGCAGCGGAACGTCGAGCGCCTGGGCGAGATCGAGCAGCATCTGGCGGCTCGGGGTGCTGCGGCCGCTTTCGATGAAGCTGATATGCCTCTGCGAGACGCCGGCATCGAACGACAGGTCGAGTTGGGTCTTGCCGCGGATATCCCGCCATTGGCGAAGAAGAACGCCGGCGGGATTGGCCGCGGGTTTGGGTTCGCTGGCAGTCGCGTTCATGATCGACCGATCCTTCGTTTGATCTTTTGCCCGTGAAGGTCCCTGGATCAGGGACGAACGCCCTGATCCAGGGGATAACGAGAAAGCACCATTCCCAGGATATTATTCAAAGGCACCATTTGGGTCCCCTGTCTCGTGCTTTGGCGAAAGCACTTTTCGGAATTAACCGAAAGCCGCTTAACCGAAAGCCATATTAGCCAAAGGCCGTCGGTCCAACGGCGCCGACCCAGCGGCGCACCTTGGTGTTGTCCTTCTCATCCATGTAGAAGAAGTGGGTCATCGTCGGATGCACCGTCGCATCCGGCTTGCCATCGGGCGTCATGTCCACGACACCGCAAAACACCTTCAGTGAGCCGCCGTCCCAATATTCGGTGACGTGATGCAGCGCCGTGAAGCCGGTGTCGATGAAGGCCTTCAGGTTGGCGCGGATCGCTTCGCGGCCCTTCCAGTCCGCCACGCCGAGGTTGCAGACGGCATCATCGGCAAAGCAATCAAAACCCTTGCCGAAGGTCTTGTCGTCGATCTCCTTCCACATATCGAGCAACCACTTTGGCGGTTCTTTCTTCGTAAATGCGACTTGCATGACTTTCTCCTTGATCTCTGCTGTTGCCTGACGGCGCTGGTTGCGCGTCAGGCGAGTGATCAGGAAAATAGCCGGACGGTGGCTGGGCTCAATTACATCGCAGGTAATAGGCCGGCCGCGCGGGCGACGGCATTTACGGGACTTAAAACGCCACGCCGATCCGAATGCCGCGCCGCCAGGCCACGCGGCATTTCTTCTTCACCCCGCCATGGAGCAATTCGAACCGATCCGGCAGCATCACCATCGGAAAGATCTCGAGGCAGGCGCCGCCGCGCGAATAATCGACCAGCCGGCAAGCGACGGCCGGGGCCTTCGGGCCCACGATGATCTGCGCTTTCGCAGCCTCGCCGCTCGCGGGCGCAACGCGCGGAAAAAGCCGCTTCGGTTTGGTTTCGACTGCCATGCCGCATGTTGTGCCCTACCCGGTTACAGCATTCTTAAATCAGCGAAACCGGGATCCGCGCGCCCAAGGGAAACCTTAACGGCAACCTTGGCGCGGCCAATTTGAATCAAAACCGGAAAGCCAGCCATGGCGGCGTTGTCTCGCTCAAGTTTTAGCGAAGGCTCGAACATGCCCTTAAGCCCCGCCTGCGCAGTCTGTGTCGCGATATTTCCAAAAAGGGGCATTCATGATCGACGACAAAGTCAGAATCAAATGCACGATGTGCTCGCAAGTCTTCCGCGAGCGCGCGCAAAGGGTGCGCCCGGGCTTTCAGACCAATTGCCAGCACTGCAACCGCCTGATCACCTTCGACATGACGGTGGAGGACCGCAATGTCCGCAAGGCCCTGATCAGCGCCAAGGAGCTGCGCGCGGTGATCGAGGACAGCCGTCGGGCTGCCGCCATCGCCCAGGAAGGCGCCCCCGTTCCGGTGATGAACCGCAGCCACTATTAGAGTGCGTTGCAGCGATGATCGCCGGGCGGTAGCCGAGTGGCCCAGCATGGTAAATTTCCGGTTGTGACAGCCATAAATTCTACTGCTGTTAACTACGCCAAACAGAGAAGTGCCCGTGTAACCACGGTTTAAACCGCCAAGGGGCGATAAAACGCATTCGCGTTGCGCGTTTTCCCTGGGGGCTTTCGAAAGATGATCGTGCGCGGCAAATGGCTGCTCTGGATGCGGGCTTTCCTGCATTCGGCCGCTATTGCCGGTCTGGTCCTGATTGCCGCGAGCTGGTTCGTCGCCGCCTACATCTCCTCCGTCGAGCGCGAAAAGGCGGTCGAGGAAGCGATGAAGCAATCCGACAGCCTGGTGCGGCTGTTCGAGCACGACACCGTCGAAACCATGGGCCGTTTTGACCGCACGCTGCTGCTGTTGCGCAAGAGCTATGAGGACGATCCCGCCTATTTCGATCTGCGCAAATGGGCCGAACAGACCGCGCTGATCAGCGAGGAAGCGATTTTGCTGACGCTGATCGACCCCGACGGCCAACAGAAGGCCACGACGCTGAGCAACAACGCTGCGCCGGTTTATCTTGGCGACCGTCCGCACGTGAAGAAGCAGTTACAGGCAACCGATGACGAGCTGCTGATCAGCGACCCGGTCATGGGCCGAACAACGAAACGCATGTCGATCGTGCTCCTGCGCCGGCTTCGCTACCCGGACGGCAGCACGGCCGGCCTGATCACGCTCTCAATTGATCCCAATTTCATCGAACCCTTCTACCGCAGCGTCGACCTCGGCAGTCACGGCGGCATCTCGATGCGCAATACGGCCGGTGTGATTCTCGCAGCCAAGGGGTTCTCGACCGACCTCGTCGGCGTCAAGCCGACTCGCCAGATGCTGGCGAGCGAATTGGCAAAGTCCTCCTCCGGCCATTATTGGGGGCACGGCGATATCGACGGCACCGTTCGGCTGATCGCCTACCGCAAGTCCGACCGCTTCCCGCTGATCTTCACGGTGGGGCTCTCCGAACACAGCATCCTGAGCGAATATCGCCAACATCGCACGGCCTACCGCGTGGTGGCTTCGATCATCACGCTGGTTGTCCTGATCGGCATCGGCTTTGCCGTCCGCTATCAGATCAGGCTCGATCGCAGCCAGCGTGCGCTGCATCAGCTCAACGAGGAAATCTCGCGGCAGAACGTTCGCTTCGATGCGGCGCTGACCAACATGTCGAGCGGCCTTGCGATGTTCGACGCCAAGGGGCGGCTGACGGTGTGGAACGAGCGCTACGAACAGATCTATCGAATGCCGCCGGGCCTCGTGCATCAGGGCGCGGACATCTACGACATCGTCAAATTTTCCTCCGAGAACGGCCGACGTGGCGGCTTCGACGTCCTCACCTTCGTCGATAAATTCCGCCGCGAGCTGACGGAAACCGGCAAGAGCCTTGCGACCAACTATCTCCCGGACGGACGGATCATCGCCATCGTCAAGACCGCGATTGCCGGCGGCGGCTGGGTCGGCATCCACGAAGACGTCACCGCCCAACGCGCGCAGGCCAGGTTGGTCGAGGAGAAGGCCGCCGAACTCGAACTCGCCAATGCGCGCTTCACCGCAGCGCTTCACAACATGTCGCAGGGGCTCTGCCTGTTCGATCCCGACCAGCGGGTAGTGGTCGCCAACACGCGCTATGCGGAGATCTATCGCCTGCGCGAGGACCAGGTTAAGCCCGGCACCGGTTTGCGGGAAATCTTGCAGGCGCGCGAGGCGAGCGGCACCGGCTTTGTGACCGATCCGGACGCCTATGTCAGCGTCAATGTCAAACAGGCCACCGAGATCCAGGAGCTTGCCGACGGGCGCGTGATTTCGATCAAGCGGCAGCCGATGTCCAATGGCGGATGGCTGACCACCCATGAGGATGTCACCGCGGAGAAACACAGCGAAAAGCTGCTCGCTGAAAAGGCCGCCGAACTCGAGGTGATGAACACGCGCTTCTCGACCGCGCTCGACAACATGGCGCAAGGGCTGTGCATGTTCGACGGCGAGAAGCGGCTGACGGTCTGGAACGACCGCTACGTCGAGCTTCTGAGCATGCCGGCGCATCTGTTGAAAGTCGGCACACCGCTTCACGAGATTATCGCCTACCGGGTCTCCCGCGACATGCGGCGAACGATCGACGATCCCGCGGTCAAGTTGAGGGTAACGGAGCTGTTGATGCTGGCGCCCGATGCGTCCCGCACCGACGAATTGTCGGATGGCAGATTCGTGATGCTGACGCGGCGGCCGATGGCCGGCGGCGGCTGGGTCACGATGATCGAGGACATCACCGAACGGCGGCGCGCCGAAGCCGAAATCGTCCACCTGGCGCGGCACGACGTGCTGACCGGGCTTGCCAACCGCGCGGAATTCAACGCCCGGCTCGAGGAAGCCAGCCGCAGGCTGAAGCGCAACGGCGGCAGCGTCACCGTGATGATGATCGATCTCGACAGGTTCAAGGCGGTCAACGACACGCTCGGCCATCTGGCCGGCGACCAGCTCTTAAGCGAAGTGGCGCGCCGACTGCAATCCACCGTGCGCGACATCGACGTGCTGGCGCGGCTCGGCGGCGACGAATTCGCCATCATCCAGGAAGGCGGCGTCAATCAGCGCGAAGGCGCGGTTGCGCTGGCGCTGCGGATCATCGAGGCGATCTCCGTTCCCTTCGATCTCAACGGCCAGCAAGTGGAAGTCGGCACCTCGATCGGGATTGCGCTGGCGCCGGAAAACGGCGTCGAGCCGGATGAACTGCTCAAGCGCTCCGACCTCGCGCTCTACAGCGTCAAATCAAGCGGCCGCAACGACTTCTGCCTGTTCCGCAACGAAATGCTCGAGATCGTCAATACTCAGCAATCGGCCGAGCGCGAACTGCGCGAGGCGATCGCGCAAGGCCAGTTCGAGCTGCATTATCAGCCGGTAGTGGACGTGAAGACGCGCGAGCTTCGTGGTGTCGAGTCGCTGGTCCGCTGGCGGCATCCGGACAAGGGCATGATCGCGCCGGATCATTTCATTCCGCTCGCCGAATCCACCGGCCTGATCGTGCCGCTCGGCGAGTGGATCCTGAACCAGGCCTGTGCGGACGCCGCCAACTGGCCCGCCGACGTCAAGGTCGCCGTCAATATCTCGGCGATCCAGTTCAAGAAGGGCAACCTGTTCGAGGTCATCCTCGGCGTGCTGGTGAAGACGGGCTTGCAGCCGGAACGGCTCGAGCTCGAGATCACCGAGACCTCGCTCCTGGAAAACCAGGAAGCCCATCTGACGACCATCCGGCAGTTGAAGAATCTGGGTCTGTCGATCGCGCTCGACGATTTCGGCACCGGCTTCTCGTCGATCAACTATCTGACGATCTTCCCGTTCGACAAGATCAAGATCGACAAGTCCTTCACCAAGGGCATTCTCAGCCGCGCCGACTGCAAGGCGGTGGTGGCTTCCACCCTGGCGCTGGCGCAAGGACTCGGCATCATCACCACCGTCGAAGGCGTCGAGACCGAAGAGCAGTTCGACTACATGCGCGCCGCCGGCGTCGAACTGGCGCAAGGCTATCTGTTCGGCAGACCGGTGCCGATTGCCGAATTCGGCCGCGACAGCGCCCCGATGCTGACCGCGCTGGTGGCTTAAAACAGACGCTTGCAGTTATTCTTTTTTGCGGGCGCGGAGTTTGGTGTCCCCATTTTCCGAAGTTCGTATCATTTGCGGCCCGCGCCAGGACGAGGGCGCGATTTACATCGTCACTCCGTCCAGAAGCGGGCAGGCCACGTCCGCGCGACCTTAGCCGTGTGGACCGAGTGGCGGCGCCGGCGCAAGTTGCTCGCTCCGACCTTTTTGTCATCGGCGTCAACGTTCTGGATTTCCGCGCGGCGGCAGGAGCACCAAGTCGGCCGCTTCCTCGGCATCTTTGAGGAGCGTCTTGCGCGGCGTGCCCATCTGCGCACGCATCGTCAGACCGCGACCAAGGTCGAGCACCTGGCTCGCGCGCGCGGCTACGGGAAAGTCAGACGGGATTTCTCCCGCGCTGATCGCGTCGCAGAATCGGCGTTTCACTAGCGCCACGCCGCCAGCGACGGCGTCCTTCAGGAACTGCCTGACCTCAGCGTCGTCTACAAGGGGCGCGACGCAAACAAGAAGACATCCTGGGGCGGATCCTTCCTCGGTCGCAGTTTCTACGGCGTGCCTCAGGAAGCCGGCGAGCGAGTCGCGAAGAGTCGGCGGCGAGAAGAGCGCCTTCGCAGCGCGAGCGCCTTTCGTCTCTGCGTACGCCTTAAGGACGCGCAAGAACAACGTCCGCTTGTCTCCGAAGATCGAATACAGGCTCGGCCGTCCCACGCCCATGCCTTCGACGAGATCGTCGATCGTCGCTCCGTCGTAGCCTTTCGATCGGAACACCCGGGTCGCCTTTTCCAGCGCGTCGCTCTCGTCGAAGCTACGTGGGCGTCCACGGGGCCTCTCAGTATTTTGAAACATTTAGTTTTAAACTCCTTGACCGCAGCCTTGACGCCAAATATAACCAAACAGTTCAAAAATAACAAGACGGTCCCTCCTCGAGGGACACCTTCGACCTTACCTTTACCACGGAGACGCCCATGGAACATTCGATCGCTCTCGTCACCGGCGCCACCTCCGGGCTCGGTTATGCGGCAGCCTGCATACTTGCCGGAGAGGGCTGGCGCGAGATCATCGTCACCGGGCGCAGCCTGGCTCGGGTCCAGGAAACGGCCGCTCAGCTCGCGGCGGAGACCAAGACGCAGGTCTTCACACCCCTGGAGCTGGAGCTGGACACGCCGTCCAGCGTTCAGTCCGCGCTTGCCGCGCTGGTCAAGCGAGGTCGGCCGATCGACTTCCTACTGCTCAATGCCGGGTTGGTCCCCACCAAGGCGCGCGTGATCACTGCGGCGGGCGTCGAGGCTTCTCAGGCCCCGCTGATCGGCCATCATCAACTGACTGTCGGCTTGCTTCGCGCCAACCTGCTGAGCCCCAACGCGCGGATTGTTATCGCCGGTGCGGAGCCAGCCCGAGGGGGCGTCCCCATGTTCAAGTACACCGACGTGCCAGCCTTCGCGGCCAAATACCACCAGCGTGACCGAACCGCCGCTGTGGAAGCCCTGATTCACAACGGGCCGAACGTGAAGTACGTGCCCAACAATGCGTATGCCGATGCGAAGCTCATGATCGCTTGGTGGGTCGCGGCGCTGGCGCGCAGGCTACCCTCCGGCATGGCCGTATACGCTGTCTCGCCCGGTGGGGCGACCGCCACCAAGGTGGTGCGAAACGCTGGCCCGTTGTTGAAGTATCTGTTTATCCCAATCGTGAACCTCATTCCCGGCATGAATCAGACGCCGGAGACCGCGGCCCGTCGGTACCTCCAGGCGTCGGAGTTCGGAACCGACGTCTCAGGGCAATTCTTCGCCTCGGCTCAAGGGAAGTTCTCGGGCCCAATTGAGGCGCAGCGCCACCCACACCTCCACGATCGCGCCAGCCAGGAAGCCGCGTGGCAGGCCGTCGTCAATGTCTCCGGCGTCGGCGTCGACTTGTCTCACCCCGCATCCTTGAGCGCGGCGTCCTAACGGAGCGCCGGTCGCGTCGAAAAATCAGCAGGCGATTGCGGAGATACGTGTCGTCCACGGGGCCTACGGTATTTTGAAATAAATAGTTCAAAACTTCCTTGACAGCGACCATCACGTCTAATATCAAACCAAGCAGTTCGAAATTAGCAAAGCGACCTAGACGTCGCAAGGAGAATACGCATGAAACGGTACGAGGATAAAAAGGTCGTAATCATCGGCGGCACGAGCGGCATAGGGCTCGCGACGGCGAAGATGCTCCTCGATGGGGGTGCGCGCGTTCTAATGACGGGGCGGTCGCAGGCAGGCCTGGATTCGGCCCAGAAGGAGATTGGAAAGGACGCCATCGTGGTTTCGAGCGACGCGCGTTCGTTGACGGACATAGACGCCCTCGCCGTTCGGGCGAAGGCCGAGTTCGGCACCTTGGACCTGCTCTTCGTCAACGCCGGGTTCAGCCTTTTCGCCCCCCTCGAGCACACGACCGAGGCGACCTACGACGAGATGTTCAACCTGAACGCCAAGGGACCATTTTTCGCGGTGCAGAAACTTTCGCCGCTGATCACTAGCGGCGGTTCCATCGTCCTCACGACCTCGACCGCAAACGTCAAGGGGATGCCCATGCTCGCCGCATATGGAGGGGCCAAGGCTGCGCTGCGAAACTTCGCTCGGATGTTCGCCGCTGAGCTTCTTCCTCGGGGGATTCGCGTCAACGCGGTGTCGCCCGGCCCGACCGAAACGCCGATCGTCGGCAAGTCGATTCCCGATAAAGACATGGCCGCCCAGCTCACAGGGCAGATGCGCGAAGCCATTCCGATGAAGCGCTTCGGAACGGCGGAGGAACTCGCCACGGCCGTCCTCTTCCTCGCGTTCGACGCGACCTTCATGACCGGCGTCGAACTTCCGGTCGACGGCGGTTGGTCGCAGCTCTGAACGCAGTACCGGCCACACGCTTCACCAGAAGCGGTTTTCACGATGAAGCCGCGACGAAAAAGGAACAATAGTGTCTTTATTGAAAAACAAGATCGCCGTCGTCACGGGTGGTAGCATCGGCCTCGCGACCGCAAAGAGGTTCGCTGAAGAGGGTGCCTACGTGTTTATCGCCGGTCGTCGGCAAGCCGAACTCGACAAGGCCGTCGCGGAGATCGACTCGAACGTCACCGGCGTAAAGACCGACATCGCCAAGCTCGATGACCTCGACCGTCTTTACGAGACCGTTGCGATAAAAGGCAAGATCGATGTGATTTTTGCGGGTGCGGCTTTCGTCGAAAAGACGATGACCACCGCAGCGACGCCTGAGCATTTCGACAAGACCTTCAACACCAACGCCCGTGGCACTTATTTCACCGTTCAAAAGGCGCTGCCTTACTTGAACGATGGTGCTTCCGTCATCCTCGTGGCGTCCGCCGGAAAGAACAAAGGCCTGCCGGGCCGCAGCACCTACAGCGCCACCAAGGCAGCGCTCAGATCATTTGCTCGGACGTGGACCAGCGAACTCAAGGAACGAAAGATCAGGACCAACGTGTTGAGCCCTGGCGCGGTCGACACGCCTATGTTCGACGACCAGTTCCCATCCAAAGAGGGCGCGACCGAAGCCAGAAACCAAATCACTGCGATGACGCCTCTGGCACGCTTGGCGCGCCCCGAGGAGATCGCCGCCGCAGCTTTATTCCTCGCCTCCGATCAGAGCAGCTACGTCGCCGGCATCGACCTGCCGGTCGATGGCGGCTTAACGGCTGTCTAGCCCGAAGGACTTAACACGACGCCGAACGTAATCTTCCGACCCAGAGTAAGGATTAAGCGATCATGGCGAGGCGCCGGTCACAAGGAAAGTATGCTGAACCAATGGGGCGGTCGCGTCGACGGCCCCCGAAAACATTTTGCCAATGAGGAGCTTCTGATGACACACACAGCGAACCATCTGGTGCCGGTTCAGGGGAAACTTCGTCGCGCGCTCGCGGTCTTCTTCGCCTGGATAGAGGCGATGGATTACACCAGCTTTGACTACACTCTCGATCGCATCGAACTCTTGGAACGGGAGGTGGGACAACTAAAGGAGGAACTGCGCCAAAACCGCAATACGGGGCCGGTCGATGCTCACAACGGTAGCGCCGCTGGGCTCGAACATTGACGGCACCGGTGTGTCACCCTCGGCCGCCGACCGGCGATAATGATGCGGACTTATGAACCCCCACACTAACTGCACGCCCTTCTGCTCTTTCCGCTCTGGCGGCACTGGCGATATTGTTCGGTTCGTTTTTCAAACGTTTCCCTGGCGGCCGCGCCTGGAAGTCGAGCCAGTTGTTCCGCCATCTCGCGAGCGAGCTGGAAGTGCTGATAATCGACCGGGTCGTGCCAATCGCCGCCCCAGATCAGAAACCCATTATCGGCAAAGACGTCGATGACGGTCTCGGCCATGCCGGGCCTGATGTCTCTTCTATTCAAATACTTTTCGCCGCCACTGGGTGAGACGCGACGCCTCGCGCCTGCGCCTTCCAAAAAGGGATTCTGCACCGGGTTTAAATCGACGGCGAGACCATAGGCATGCATCGACAGGCTTGTTCCACCCGCAACCGGGCGATCGTTGAAGGAGGAGGTGTTGTTGTCCGCCATTGAGGCGTCATCGTCGCCTTCGTAACGATTGATCGGCCGTGCTTGCTTCAGCGGAAAACGGAGATCAAGAAGCCTGTCAAAAATCCTGCCAACACGTGCGGCAACCGCATCCAGTACGATAATCTCGCCATCTGCGTGCACGCGTCCATCGAAACCAAAATAGCTGAATTTGACGCTTGCGAGCCGATCGCAACCCACCGGGCCGTGGTCGGTCAACGTCTTGTGGTTCTTCATGTCCTCGCAAAGATCTTTTGAAATCCGGCTTGCCTCAGCCGCGTTCGCCGCAACCGGCATGTCGATAAGCAGCGCAAGGAGAGCAACAAGAAAAGCAAAGACGATCGAACGGCGCTTGAACGGGTTGAGGGACATTCGGCCAGCTTCGCCCCTTTTACAGGCCAAAATCCATCGCTATTTTAGCCAAGCGAATCCTGAAGGAGGGTCAAATGCCGTCCGACGATTCCCGTTACTGGTTTCCCGCAAAGCGCTATGGCTGGGGCTGGGGCATTCCTGCCACCTGGGAAGGCTGGGTTGTGCTGACCGCCTTTGTTGCATTGGTGATCGCCGGCGTCGTCCTGGTGCCGCCGCATCGCTCACCCACCTCATTCGTGGCGTATATCGTCGCGCTCTCGGCGGTCCTGACCGCCATCTGCTGGTGGAAGGGCGAGCCGCCGAGATGGCGCTGGGGTGACGACACCTGATCAAGCGGGGCGCCGATGCGCTGCGCGCTTTCGGCGTTATTCGCCGAACTCGCCGGACGCTCTAGAAATCAGAACTGGCCGGGCTGGGCGGGCGGCGGCGGATAATCGTTGCGCAGATTGTTCGGATTGCGCCGATCGAACAGGTCCTGCCTGAGCACGCCGGGCGCCACGACATCCCACGGCGCGGGCATCTTTCGAGCGATCACCACCCGCTTTGGATGCCGATCCTGGGCAACCGCGACCATCGGGACGAACGCGCACAGGATGGTCAGGATACGAATCGCTCTCATTCACGTGGCTCCTTAAGCATCGGCTAATTTGCTGGATCACTACATAGCCGCAAATGGACGAAAAGCCGAGACAAAACGGCTTGACCGGCTGTCAGCCTTTCGTCCCCCGAAACTTCAGCTCATCGAGCTTCGACAACAGAAATTGCAGAATCCGCGACCTGTTCGCCTCGTTGTAGCCGATCCATCAGCAGCGTACTAATTCAGCGGCAGCCAGACGATCTCGCAGGCGATGTTGCAGGTGTTGCAGTGCGCCGGCTGGGCGAAGGTGTCGGCCAGCTCCCACTCCTGCTTTTCGTTGCTCCACTGCGCGGTCGCCTTGGAGAGGATGTCGTCGGAGCGGCAATGGCCGCAGACCGGCGTCGCCCGCGTCGACACCACCGTGCGCAGCCGCGTCTCCTGCGGGCGCTCCTGATTGTCCTGTTTCGAATGAAACGGGTTGGAAAGAAGGTGATGCGTCATTTTCCGAAAGAATCCCAGTCTAACTACCCCACTTTGAACTTAGCGCAGCCGCCGCCAATGTCTTCATCCGAGATGAATTGTGGCTTTAATAGCTGTGGACTGTGTTTGGACAGTCACGTCTCACCCGCCCTTGCCTGCCGCATCGCAACGAGGATGAACGCGACCGGCGCGGTGAACTTAATGCCGCCGGGATGCGACCAATGCGGCATGCAATCAGGCGACGCGGTTACGCAGGCTACATGTCCGGCCGTCAGTCAAAGGCCATCGTGCCGCATCAATAGGCTCTTCTTTTCAGGCCAGCCTTCGTTCTATCGAAAAAATCGTCACCCATACGAACGCCGGGTGTCGGCGAAGTGTCGGTCGGGTGTCGACGGCGGCGGCGGCGGCTCGTCCGAAAGTCTAGCCGCGCATCACGAATCAAAGCGGAACCGGCGTCACGTTCCCGCATTCTCCATGACAAGATTCGGCCCTTCAAGCCAAGCCCGGCTTTTTACGGAGAGACGGCGATGCGACAGTGGCGCGCGAAACTCACCTTCACCAACGAATCGGTCCTCGACCTCTACAACCTCCTGCTCGCGGTGGTGCTGTTCACTTCGCCCTGGTTTTTCGCCCATGCGAGCCGGACCGCCGGCCTCGATCTGCGGCTGAGTGCCGTGGCGGTCATCATCCTGTCGATCGCGGCGATGATCGCGTTCTCCACCTGGGAAGAATGGATCAACCTGGCGCTTGGCCTGTGGCTTGTGGTCTCGCCCTGGCTGCTCGGCTTTGCCCACACCCGCGCGATGCACTTCAGTATCGCCATCGGGGCGGGAATCGCGTTTTTCGCCGGCCTTGAACTGTGGCTGCGTTACGAGGCCGCGCACCGGAACGAGATGCCGGGCGCGCCGTCAAAGAACTAAAAGCGTCAAGGCGATCACCATCCCCGTGTCCCACCGCGCGCTTTGCTGGCCAACAAAAACCCCGCGGGAAGCGAAAGCTTCCTGCGGGGGTCATGCACCAGGTGTCATGGTCGGCTCCCCTCTGAGCAGGGGATTTCCGTTATTTCAGCGAAGAGTTGATGTTCGAGAAGTTGGTATTCAGCGTGGAGCCGAGACCGTTGACTGCCGCGATAATGGCAAGCGAGATCCCCGCCGCGATCAGACCGTATTCAATCGCGGTCGCGCCGGATTGATCCGCCCAGAACTTCAGAAAAATGTTCTGCAAAGTCCGCCTCCGTGTGAGCAAGAGATGCCCGCACGCCGGCATTCTGCTGCTACCAGCGCGCGTGTCCGTAGATGTACGGGCGCGCTCTAAGGTTGCATTAAACAGCGGGTGCACAATTTTAATCGAAAGTGTGTTTCACGCAGGCGCAAGCGGCGCGTGTAAACGGTCACTCCGTAACAAACTTCGGGAAACGCTGAGTAATTTGCGGAGGGGCCAAACGACCCGGCCGTAGAGCCGCCGTGGCGTCGTTTCAGATCCGAGAGCTCAGACCAGGAAAATGGTTACTGGCTGGCTAATTGCGCCGACTGCGCGTGGAATACGCCAGCACCCGATACCTGCGAGGCGATCAAAAAGGCCGCAACCACGGCCGGCACGCTGATAAGTCTCAGGAATTGATCAACGGAAAGCATGTTCGACGTCCCCCAAGGATTAAGTCGACACCCGCCAAACGCGCCCACCAAATCGGCAAATGTCAGAAACGCGCCGCTACAGTCTGCTGGCTTGCAAGATCTTGGCTTGTCAGGATCTGATCGGAGATCACCGCTCCGGAGATCGTCAGCAGTGCCAAGATGGTTATGACCGTAATGGTTTTCATTTGGTTAACGTCGCGCCGGATTGTGGCCGAAAACGTCAGAGTTCTGTCCCTTTTCGGGACAAAGCCGGGATATGAGTGTGGCCGACGGTAGGCACGCTCGTCGGCTAACCGGGTCTATTTGGCGCCTGAAGCCATTCGGCTTCGTCATTCCGGGATACGCCGCAGGCGCAGGCCCGGAATCCCGTGCCACCGGAACGTCAGGAGAAATGGATTCTCAGGTGCGCAATTGCGCACCATAGTTCGCTCGCTTCACTCGCGCCCCGGAATGACGGAAAAGGAAGCCGGATCGTTCTGCCACAGCGATATTCCGCCCCCTAATGCCCGCCGCGCGCGGCGAAGATCTGGTAAAAGCCGATCACGATCTCGAAGCCGATCAGGAGCACGACGATGATCTCGAGCCGCAGCGAGCGGCGGGTGTCGATGATGTCGGCGAGCGTATCGGCGGTGTCCGCCACCACCTCCAGCTTGCGGTTGAGCGTCTCGACCCGGCCGATCAGCTCATATTCATCCTCAAGCCGCGCATAAAGCCGCTCCAGGTCGGGGCGGTCCCATAGCGCATCGGGCTTGTCGGTGATCGCGACGCGGCCGGAAACGTTGTGCTGCACCAACAGCGCCTCGCCGATCAGCCGCAGGATGCCGCGCCGGTTGCGGAAGAACTTTCCGGAAGACGCCAGCTCGCGCACAAAGGGCTCGATGGTTTCGAACACTTTCGCGACCTCGCGCTCGTCATGGGCGAGCACGACGCTCTTCGCCAGCACGTCGGACACCACCAGCAACCGCGCCATCGACATGTCGCGGACGTGAACCGGCCCGCCCGAGCCGACCTGATCCTCGGTCTCGCCCAACAGCTCGACGGTGGCGGATTCTTCTTCCGGCGGCATGAGCCGGCCGCCGATGCGCGGCAGCAACCGATCGAGAAAGGCCGCCTCCTCCTCCATCGTCATGTTGAGGAAAACCACCGCGCCATAACGAAACAGCACCGCGATGCCGTCGCCGCCCGCGCGCAGCGCCAGCGGCACCGCCGACAGCGCTTCCTTCTCGAAGCCCGCCGTGTTGATCCGCTCGCCGACATGGAGCGCGTGCGCGGTGACGCGAGGAGGCTGGCTGCGAAAGGCGGAATTCGTCATCTTGGAGGAGGCCTGAACAATCGCGCGAGAACCGGCAGAGCCTAGCAGCACGTCCGCAGGGTTGCACCCCTCCGCCGCCGTCACGCGCGCGGCGTGATCCGCAATTCGACCAGCGCGATGCGTTCGAGCACGCTGACGTCGCGCTCGCCACGGCCGGCGCTGTGCAGGATCGACTCGGCCAGGTAATGCACTTGAGTGGCGGACACCGGCTCCGGCAGGCGCTCGATGGAGGCCGCCAAAGCCGCGGACATGATCTCGATCACCTCAGGAGAATACACCACGTCGCAACCCGAAAATTTCAGTATCGTCGCCGTCACACGCCACCCCCTTGGTGCCATCGGCCGGCACGATTTAAAAAGCCCTCGATGCGATAAGTCGCGCGCAAGCTGTGAGGTTCCTCCGACAACGTATCATTTGTAACTTAGGAACCCGTTGTATCTTAGGAATCTGGGCCTGACGGATTCCTGCATTCCTCACATGGAACTGTGCTACAGCCGCAACAGCGACGCTGTGTCACGCAAACGCTGGCGTTTTCGACTCCATTCCTTCATCCACGCTAGATATGATGGTCGACATCCGGGGCTGAGCGAATTTCATCCTTATCCCTTATTTCTGCCCGGAAGGCCGCCGGCTTTTATCGCCGGCGGCCTTTTCGTTTTCCCAAAGACTTCACCTCGCGACGTGAGGGCCTTTGCGGACGGCTTGCGCGGTCGCAAAACCATAAATCCGAGCCAGGCGATCGAGGCATTCGCGAAAGCGCTTGGCGAAATAATCCATCCAGCGCTGGCCGCGCAGTCCCCGCCGCTGGCCGATCTGTTCCATGGTCAGCCCCTGCACCAGCACCTCATGCACCAGCATGATGCCGTCGGCGCCGAGTTCGCGCTCGACACGGTTGAGCCGCAGCACCGCGCGGCGCTGCCGCTCGGTGATCGGCTCACGCGCTTGCCCGCCATCGACATATTCGCGGGTCGGATCGACCGCGCGCGGGCCACGCTCGGCTTTCTCCCAATCGTCCTGGAAGGCGCGCCCGCCGCGATATTGCGCCTCGTCGATCTGATGATGGCTGTGCAGCCGCCCCAAGGGATCGTTGCGGATCGAACGCAGCGCTGTGATCTTTTCGCCGGGTTCGAGCGCGAGCGGGTCGTCGATCTCGACTGCGGCAACTAGCGCATTCAACGGAAGATCCTGCGCCCGGCGGTCGTGAATTTTGGTGCTTTTTCGAATCCGGGTGCGTTTGGCGCGGGACATGGTTATCAGACTCCTTTGCAGAGATCGCGAAGTGCGTTTGCGCGGGGATCATGCGCTCGATTTTCGCGCGACATAGGCCGCAAGCTCCGCGCTGACGGGTATCGCCTTGCTTGCTTTTGTCGCGGGAGACGCTAGGCCGGACTTCGCACCCTCCTTGTCATTGGCCGGCACAGAAGAAAGATTCTGATGTGAGTGTGGGTGTGAGTGGTCGGCGCGGGCCTGAGCTTCGCTCGACATGCGAGGAGCAATTGCTGGCGGCAAGGAGCGGCCACGCGAGGCATTTTCGAGCTTCATGCGGGCCAGCGCCGAACCGAGCCCGCCTTTCTGGCCGGCAATGGCGCGCTTTTCCGACAGGCGCACCATGCGTTCGAGTTCGGCATCGATCCGCTTGTGCCTCCAGCCATCGTGGAAGAAATCCTGCAGGATCGGCCGGTAATCGCACCAGGTCTTCAGCTGCAGTTTGGTGACCTTCGATAGCTGGCGATCGTCGTCGGGCAATTCGCCCTTGCGCCAGTAATGCATCATCAAGAGCAGATAGGCGCCATGCTGCGCCGTGGTCAGATGACCGGTATCGCCGAGATAGTCGCCGACATAAAGCGGCATCCACGGTCGCTTCATCCCGCATGGCCGCCGTTCGCAGGCAGAACCGACAGGGCATGCAGTAACGCCACTAATTCGGCAGCGCGCTGTTGGCCTGCTCGTTCTGGCTTTTGGTGAACTAATTTGAGGACGCAGGTTCTTATCCCTCCCCCCGCACAGCGGTGGGGAGGGAAGGCCGAAGCGAAGCTGAGGCCAGGGTGGGGGGCAGCACTTTGCAGAAACTCCCCCCACCCCGACGCTTGCCTGCGGCTCGCGTCGACCTCGAGAGCGAGCTTGCTCGCCTCGGACCCCACCGCTCGCTTCGCTTGCGGGGGGAGGGATGGGAAGCCGCCCGCATGAGCAAACGCGGTAACGTCCAACTCGTGCCGAACCAGCGCCGCGAGATGCGCGATGCGAAGCCGCGGCGGCAGCCGCTTCAACCGTGAGAGCATGGAATTGGCCGCTATGTGACAGGCTTTGGCGCTCATGCCGCCTCCACCAGCCGCAGCGGTGTCCTGGCTGGGGCGGGCTTCTCCAGAAGCTCCGGCGCGCTCGTCAGGTGAAAATGCGCAAGGCAATAGCTCGAGCCTTCCCGGCGCGGATGGCCGCAAAACGTGATGGGCTCGCCTTCCGCGTCGCCGCCATAGGGATAGCGGCAATCGCTTAGCTCCAGATCGACCAGCGCCAGGTGACGCGGCGTGATCGCGACGCACCGAAGCTGAAGGGTGGCGGCGCGTTCGACCGTGGTGGGCTTGGGGGCGGCTTTCGCGACTTTGCGGGCACGTAATTCGCGGATCCGCCGCGCGTCGGCCTGCTTCGGCTTGTTGAGGGCGCGTGCGGCGCGCTCGCGCATCGGCACCGAAAGCCCCAGGCGGCGGGCGCGGCCGATCGCGGCGTTGCGGGTATAGGCCGTTCCGAACCGCTCATTGAGCGCGCGGGCGATCTCCGCAAACGACATTCCTTTTTCCAGATAGTCGCGCAGCGCCACGGAGTGCGCTTCCTCCCACGTTGATTGCATTTCCTAGTGCTCACTTTCCGAAGTTCGTGCTCTGCCGCAGCACCCACCTTCCACGAACTTCGGAAAGTCATGAGCACTAGCAGGCAATATTAATTCTAGTGCCGCTTATCCATTTGAAGTTGCTGGGACGGAGTTCGCCGCTTGAGATGCGGCAACTTCAAATGGGCGGCGCTAGTTTCCTGAAGTTTCACGTTGTGTTCTCCTTATTTCGGATATTCCGAAATAAGTCAAGCTTGATTTCGGATAATCGGAATTGCTAGGGTGCGCACAGAATCAGTGGCGACGGGAGGCGGCCATGCTGGACGTCAAGATGATCGAGCGGGGGTTGGCGAAGCCTGGCAAGACCAAGGGCGGGCTTGCGGTCGCCATGGGCGTGCGTCCGGGCGCCGTGTCCGAGATCCTGTCCGAGGCGCGGCTGATCAAGGCGTCCGAGCTTCAACCGATCATCGATTATCTCGAACTCAACGCGGTTCCGATCATGGGACGGGTCGGCGCCGGCGCCTCGATCGGCCCGGAGCTTGAGCAGATGCCGCCGGAAGGCCTCGGCGAAGTCGAACTGCCGTTCCCGATCGCGGAGGAAACCATTGCGTTTGAGGTGGTCGGCGACTCGATGCTGCCGAAATACGAAAATGGCGATATTATCGTGGTTTATCGCGAACAGCGGCACCCGTTGACGAGCTTCTATGGCGAGGAAGCGGCCGTGCGCCTCAAGAGCGGCGAGCGTTATCTCAAGACCATCGAACGCGGCAAGACCGGCCATGTCGTCAACCTGACGAGTTTCAACGCCAAGCCAATCTCAGGCGTCAAGCTGGAATGGATCGGGGAAATCTGCGTCACGCTGCCGAGGGGCCAGATCGAGCGCCTGCGGGCATGCGCTGCGGGGCGCTCGCGAAGGAAGTTGGCGGGCGCGGGAAACCGGGACGGCAAGACGCTTAAATAAGACAGTGAGCACGTCATTCCGGGGCGCGCGCGAGCGCGAACCCGGAATCTCGAAGTTGTTGAGCGATAAATTCCGGGTTCGGCCCTTCAGGCCGCCCCGGAATGACCATGATTTCTGATATTCAGAAATTTGAGTTGTAAAATTTCTGATTTTCAGAAATAATGGAACCACCCACCACAAGGTGATTCCATCTGCGCATGCAATATTTCGTCGTCATGATCGATTATGGAAGGCGCGGCCGCGAGGCCATCGTCGATCCCGAAATCACCCGCCGCGAGGTCATCTCGCGCATTACATCCGGCGAATACGCCAATATCAGCTTCATCCACGAGATCGCGGATTCGAGCGTCGAGGACGTCACCGAGGACATCCTGGCCGAAGCGGCGCTGCCTGAGATCGCCGAGTCAGGCACCGAACTTCAGGCGGCGTGCTTCGATCATGTCCACGATTTGCGGAAGCATGAGTTGGTGTGAGCACCGTCACGTCACCCCCACCGCCGCGCCGTCCTTCAGCACCGCACCCTGCCCGGCTTCATCGATCGAGGCGTTGCGGGGCAACAGTTGCACCAGCAGCGCGCCCAGGATCATTGCGGCCGCCATCAGATAGAGACCGTAATCCGTGCGGCCGGTCGCTTGCTTGGCGAGACCCACGACATAAGGCGCGACATAGCCACCGAGATTGCCGATCGTCGCCATCAGCGCCAGCCCGCCGGCGTTGGCCGCGCCCGTGAGCAGCGCGCTGGGCAAAACCCACAGCACGACGATCGAGGCCAAAGCCCCGCCGAGTGCGAGCGAGAGACTGGCGAGCGCCAAGACCGGCGTCGCCGTCAGCGTCGCACCGCCCACGAGTCCGAGCGCGCCGACGAACGCCGACAGCATGATGTGCCACTTGCGCTCGCGGGTGCGATCCGAAGAGCGGCCAACCACGATCATGGCGACGCAGGCGACCGCAAAGGGAATGCTGGTGACGAGGCCATTCAAAAACACATCCTGCACGCCGAGATCCTTGACGATCTGCGGCATCCAGAACGAAATGCCGTAGATGCCGCCGAGCAGCGTGAAGTTGGTGATCGCGAGCAGCCAGACCTTGCCGCTCAGCAGCGCGTCGATCAGCCGGTGGCCGTGACCCATGGCGCGATGGGCGGCGTCCTCGGCTTCGAGCGCCGGCACGATGATGTCGCGGTCGCGCGGCGCCAGCCACTTCGCATCCTTCGGCCCGTTGGAGAGATAGAAGAAGGTGACGATGCCGCCAATGATCGCGGGCGCGCCTTCGAGCAGGAACAGCCATTGCCATCCCGAGAAGCCGGATACGCCGGCCATCGTCTTCATGATAAAGCCGCTCAGGGGACCGCCGACGAAGCCCGCAATCGGAATGCCGACGAAAAACAGCGCGCAGACCTGCGAGCGCAGCTTTCCGGGAAACCAGTAGGTCAGGTACAGCACGATGCCCGGATAGAAGCCGGCTTCGGCAATGCCGAGCAGAAAACGCAGCGTGAGAAACTGCGCCGGCGTGGTGACGAACATGAAACAGACCGAAATGATTCCCCACACCACCAGGATGCGCGAAATCCAGATCCGCGCGCCGAAACGTTGCAGCAAGAGATTGCTCGGAATCTCGCAGGCCGCGTAGCCGACAAAGAAAATGCCGGCGCCAAGCCCGAACACGGCATCGGACAGCCCGATATCCGTGCTCATCTGAAGCTTTGCAAAGCCGACGTTGACGCGATCGAGAAACGAAATGATGTAGAGAATGAGCAGAAACGGAATGAGCTTCCAGGCGGCGCGATTGTAAGCCGCCGCCTCGTCGTCCGAACCGAACGACACGCGCGTAAAGAACTGAGCCATCTTGGGCCCTCCCTGGGCTTCCTCTGATTGAACGGCGAAGTTTCGCCAAGCGGGCCGTTGTCGGCTCTCGCGGTATTTCGTTTTTTAGTTCGCGGCCGGCATCGGATAGTCCGATGCGTTGAGCACAAAGCCTTCCCTCGACGAAAAATCCATCCGCGGCGGTCCGAACACATCGACCAGCCAGGTCGTGCCTTCGCCAATGTCCTGCGTGGTGTGAAGCACGCGCGCGGGGATCACCAGCACCGACGGGCTCGCCTCGTAGCGGGCATGCTCGTCCTCGCGCCAGCGCGTCTTGTCGGGCGACCAGGGGTAGCGGAGGTGATGAACGAAGGCGCCTTCCATGCTGAGCGAGATCTGCTCGAAATCATCGTGGCTGTGCGGGCTGAGCTTGGTCTCGTCGCGGCGCTTCTGCCACGGCATGAAAATATTGACCATCAGGTTGGTCGAACGAAACACCCGCATCTTCAAGGGGCTCGGGTCGGGACTTTCCGTTTTGGCCAGATCGTAATGGCGCAGACGAAACCCGCCGGCCGGATCGGGCCACGGCTTCAGGTCGGCAACCTCAGGCGCGCCATCGGCATAGGTCTTGGCGTTCACGGCCTTGGCGGCGAGATCTTCGGCGCGTTTGGAAAACACCCGCGCCACCATGCCCGCTCTTCGCACGACCACGCGGCTTTGGCCCGGCGGCACGATGATCAGGCTGTTGCCCTTGCTTTCGATCCGTTCGGTGCCCGCCTCGACCGTCACTTCGGTTCCCGGCGGCAACAGCAGCATGTATTCGTCCGGATTGTTGCGCCCAAGGACTGCGCCCTCCCTCGCTTGCGAGATAGCGGTGATGAAGTTGGCGGCGCGCGTGATCCAGTGACGCGTCCCGTCGGCATCGGTGGCCTGCGGCGGTTCGGCGTAATGCCGGGCATGGGTCGCAGCGCGCATGGCTTCGCTCATCTGAATATCCTCCAGCGAGGCCGCGATTCTTGGAAATACCGGATTGTTTGTTGTTCGCGACCGTGATACAGCGTTCTGTATATCGATACGCCTTGGGACGTCAACATAAATCTGCGCAAGCCTCAAATTGGCTCCTCGACCGATCGGCGCGGTCGCCACGCCAAAGGATTTTGCCTTTGAAAACCAAAGCGGAATTGCCTTCGCTGCCGGAGGAACGCGGGGATGGCGGGGTGCGCTCGGTGCAGGTCGCGCTCGACGTCCTGGAGGCGGTCGCTTTCTCGGACGAAGAACTCGGCGTCACCCAGATCGCCGAACGGCTCGGCCTCACCAAAGGCTCGGTGCACCGTCATCTGCTGACGCTGGTCGAGCGCGGCTATCTCGTGCAGAATCCAGTGACGACGCGTTATTTGCGCGGGCCGCGCAGCCGCTTGCTGGCGCATTACGCGCCCGGGACCGATCTCATTCAATTGGCGGCCGGGCCGATGCGCGAGCTGCGCGATCTGCTTGGTCACTCTGTCGTGCTGTCGGAATCCTCGCCGCGCGGCGCGCTGGTGCTGAGCATGGTGGTCGGCACCGCCGCGATCGAAATTGGCGTACGGCCCGGCAGCGAGCTGCCGTTTCATTCGTCCGCGCAAGGCAAGGTGTTTTTGGCGTTCGCGCCGCGCCCGCAGCGAGAGCGCATACTGTCAAAGCCCCTCCCCGCATCTACCGCGCATACGCTGACCGATTTAAAGCCGCTCGAACAAGAACTGACGCGCGTCGCGCAACAGGGCTACGCCACCGCGCCGGAGCAGGCGATGCTCGGTATCAATGCGGTGGCAGCACCGATCTTCGATGCGAAGGATACCTGCGCCGGTGCGCTCGCGCTGGTCGGCTCGATCCAGTTCCTGCCCGCCGAGCTCGACGCCAAAAGCATCGCTGCCCTGAAAGCGGCGGCGGCGCAGATTTCGCGAACCCTCGGTCACGGCCGCATGGGCCATTCCGAGATGCGCGCGGCGAGAGCGCGCACGGCATAAACATATCGGCGCGTCGCGCGCTTATCTAAAAAGTAAAAAGGGAGAATGTCATGAGTGAAACAAAGGCTGCCGACAAGGCAAGCACAGCCGCGCGGGAAGCGCGCATCGACAAGATTCTGCAAGGCGCGGTCGATCCGCATGTTCACAGCGGGCCATCGATTGCGCCCCGCGCCATCGATCATCTCGATCTGGTGCGCGAGTTGTCGGAAGCAGGCTTTGCCGCCGTCCTCACCAAGGATCACGATTATGCCGGGGTTGCGACCGCGCAACTGATCACCAAGCATTATCCGGAGCTGCGCACGAAGATCTTTTCCGGCATCGTGCTGAATAACGTGGTCGGCGGCATCAACCCTTATGCGGTCGAACACACCGCCGCGATGGGCGGCAAGACGGTGTGGATGCCGACGTTAGCCGCCGAGAACCATTTGCGCTGGGAAAAGAACGCCAGCTTCGCCCATCCGGCCTCGACCTCGAAGATGCGTCACGCCACCGCCGTGCCGGTGCTGGACGCCAACAAGAAGGTATTGGATTCCGTCAAGGAAGTGCTGGATGTGATCGCCAAAAACGACATGTTGCTGGCAAGCGGCCATCTGCATGTCAGCGAGACCTGGATCATCTTCGAGGAAGCCCAGCGCCGCGGCGTCAAGCGCCTCGCCTTCACCCATCCCGAAGAAATCGTCGGCGCCAGCCTCAACGACGTCAAGGGCATCGCCGCGATGGGCGCCTTTGTCGAACACTCCATCTGCATGTTCCTGGAAGGCTCGAAGTTCAAGGTTGCGACGGGCGAGGATCTGCGTCACCACATCGAAGCCGCCGGCATCGATCAGACCGTGATCTGCTCGGATCTGGGCCAGGTCGGCGTGTTCTCCCCGCTCGAGGGCTTCCGTCGGGGCGTCGCGTTGTGCATGGACCTCGGCTACAGCGATGACGACATCCACAAGATGGTGGCGACGAATGCTTCACGCATGCTCGGGCTACCACTCGACCAGCAAGCGGCCTGAACAATATGTCTGGCATAACTGGTGTCACGATAGGTTCACTTCGTTTGAAGAACCCGCTGATCGCAGGCGCGGCCGAACATCTGATCGAGGAAACCGGCATGCGGCGCGCATTGGCCGCCGGCGCTTCGGTGGTCGTGATGAAATCGACCAACGAAGTCGAGGCCGCGAAAACCCAGCTCGATGCCGCCGAATACGCGGTGTTCGACGAACGCTGGCGGCGATGCGAATGGAACGCATCGGCACCGGCGTCCGCTTTCATCGCCTGCCGCTCCGGGCTTTATCCGGGCTCTTTCGATCAATGGCTCGAGAGTGTGTCCCGGCTCGACCGTGAAGCGGCCAAAAGCGACGCCTATGTCGCCGCCAGCCTCATCCTCGGCGACCTCGATCACGCCATCAAAATGGCGCGTCAGGTCCAGGAGGCCGGACTTCGCCTGCTCGAACTCAACATCGGCACGCCCTATGCCTCCCAAGCTGCCAAGGGCGCGGTCGCGACCGAGCTGTTGCCCGAGCGAGTCTCATTGATCGTGCGATCCGTTCGCGCCGCGGTCTCGATGCCGCTATGGGTCAAGATCACCGGCCAGAGCGAGCGCGTGCCGGAACTGGCGCGTGCGGCGTTCGCTGCCGGTGCCGACAGCGTCGTGATGGCAGGCCGCCTGCTCGGGCTGATCCCGGACCTCGAAACCATGAGGCCTGTGCTCGGCACCACGCTTGGTGTCGGCGGCTACTGGAATCTGCCGCTGACCTGTCATTGGCTGGCGCTGTCGCGAGCTGCCGTCGGACGCGACAGGCCGCTG
Organism: uncultured Alphaproteobacteria bacterium; assembly: GCA_963770515.1. Taxonomy (GTDB): domain Bacteria; phylum Pseudomonadota; class Alphaproteobacteria; order Rhizobiales; family Xanthobacteraceae; genus Bradyrhizobium. The sequence goes on along the minus strand of CAVYPW010000006.1, from coordinate 624,704 downwards.
ATCGCGACCAACGGCATTCAAAACGGCCTCGACATCGCGCGCGTAATGCTGGCCGGCGCCAGCGCCGCGGAGATCTCATCGCCGGTGATGCTTCGTGGTTTTGAGCTAATCGAACGCTCGCTTGAAGAGTTCAAGGACTATCTGAACCGCAAGGAAATCGTGGCGAAGGATTTGATCGGTCGCGCCGCGGATGCGCGCAAGAGTTTTGCCGAGATGCCATCGCTGCAAGCAAACTGGCGCAATTACGTGCCGATAGATTCGCTACTACGCGTCATAGAATTGGATGCCAGCGGCTGGAAGACGCCAGATGACTTTACAAACGCGCTCAAAGCCGCGATCGGCGCACCGGAATGGCACGGATCCAATGTGGCTGCATTTATCGACTCTATGATTGCAGGCGGGGTCAACGCTCTAAGATCGCCCTACGTCGTCAAAATAGTCAATGCCGTCGATCTCGAAAATGACGTGAAGGCACTGATTCACGCGCTTTCGCACGCAATCGCAGAGACGCTTGCCAGACGGCTTACGCGAACGGGTCAGGATGTCGCAGTAAGTCTTGAGTTCAAGAATTAGGAAACCACAATGGATCGCGTGGTCGACGAGACAAAACTGATGTCGCGCATCATCTGGCGGATCATGCCGATCCTGATGCTCGTCTATCTGGTCGCGGTGATCGATCGCAGCAATATCGGCTTTGCCAAGCTGCAAATGGCGCGCGAATTGAAAATGTCCGAGCAGGCGTTTGGGCTGGCGTCGTCGCTGTTCTTCATCGGCTATCTCATTTGCGAAATTCCGAGCACGCTCGCGATCCATCGCTTCGGTGCGCGCGCCTGGCTCACCCGCATTCTGGTGAGCTGGGGTGCGGTCACGGTCGCGATGGCCTTCGTGTCATCCGACTGGACCTTTACCGTGATGCGCTTTCTGCTCGGCATCGCCGAAGCCGGCGCCTATCCCGGCATCATCTACGTGACCTCGATCTGGTTTCCTCAGAGCTATCGGGTCCGCGTGATGGGCATCATCACGCTCGGCAGCGCGTTCGGCAACATGTTCGGCGCGCTCGCCTCCGGTCCCCTGCTCGACCTGCATGGACTTCTCGGCCTCTCCGGCTGGCAATGGGTCTTCATCGTCACCGGCGCGCCGGCGGTGCTGCTCGGCCTGCTCGTTTTCACGCGATTGCCGAACCGGCCCGATGAGGCGGCGTTTCTGGACGACACTGAAAAAGCCTGGCTGACGCGACGGCTCAGCGAGGAGAGCGAAGCCAAGCGCGAAAGCCATTCGATCTGGCAGGTGCTGTGGGACGGCCGGGTGTGGTTTCTGTCGGCGGTCTATGCGCTGATCCTGACCTCGCTCTATGGCGTCATCTACTGGACACCGACCGTCATCAAGGCGTTCGGCGCCACCGGCACCGAGAATGGCCTCCTGACCGCGCTGCCCTGGCTGGTGACCGTGCCGATGCTGCTGATTCTGCCGAAGCGCTTGCGCGAGCACCGCTCGGTCGTCCTGGCGATGGTCGCGCTTGCGAGTATCGGCGTGGTGGCTTTCCTGCTCTCGACCGTCGTGCCGGAAAACTGGATGCGCCTCTCGGCCATGGTCGTCGGCACGCCCTGCATCTCACTCTTGTTGCCGTGCTTCTGGTCGTTGCCGTCGCGCTTCCTGACCGGACAACGCGCGGCGGCCGGGATCGGCGCGATCTCGATGCTGGGCAGCTTCGGCGGCTTTGCCGCGCAGAACCTGATGCCGATGGTGGCCGGGATCGGCGGTAGCGCAGCGGCCGCGATGCTGGTGCCCGCCGTCTGTCTGGGACTGCTCGGATTAGGCGCCGCCTCGCAGTTGGTCGCGGGCCACGCCAAGCCCGCGATGCGGCCCGCAGCTTAGTCCCATAAAAAAATCTCCCCGCGCGAGACCGCACGGGGAGAGGTAGTGCACGCGTGTCTGACGAAATCGCCAGGCGCGCCGGTCTTGATTAATTCAGCATGATCTCTTCGGAAAACCGCTACACACTTTTCCGGATCATGCTCTTCAGTGCTGCGGCGGACAGATGCCGAAGTCGCAGAGCAGCGAAGAGATCTCCTGGCCGGGGGTAAGGCCCGTGCCCGGCGTGAACGAAATGCCGCGGAGCACTTCGCCCGACTTCGCGGTGCGCACCGTCGAGAAGCTTTCGTTTGCCGGCAACGTGGTCGCGGCGAGCTTGTCGGTGATCATCACGAGCCGGTTCGGATCGGCACCCTGATCACCGCCGCCGCTGACGGTGGAGGTGATCGCCCAGATGCTCACCGTGCCGTCGCGGCTGACCTGGCCGGTCAGGTTACGCAGGCCGTCGGTCGCCGGTGCCCACGGCAGGCCGGTCGCGGCGTTGTTGCCGGTCGGATAGTTCTTCACGGTGTAGGGCACGCCGAGATTGAGGCCCGCCTGCAAGGTGTAAGCGAGCGACCAGGTATGGGTCGTCGTGTTCAGCACCCACTTCTGCAGTCCTGCACTGGTCGACGCAGCGGCCGCCGTGAAGCTGTTGGAAGCCGCACTATAGGCGTTGTCGCCGCTTCCCTCGTCGGCCACATAGAGCGTCGTGGCGTTCGCAAACCAGACACCAAACGGGTACGCGGATGCGTCGGTTGCGGTCTTGGCGGCGGCGATCGGGAAGCCGTTTAGCACGCACATGTTGTAGGGCGTCACGCCCAGCGTCGCCAAATTCGCCGCGCTGTAGGCGATCGGCGTGGTCGGCAGCGTCGCCGTGGTGCTCGGTACGCCGGAACCGGTCGGGCAGGCCGCGGGCTTGCCGTTAACGGAGCCGGAGGTGTCGATGAAGTATACGGTGTTGACACCGTTGCTGCCGCTTCCCTTGGTCACGTAGATCACGTTGTTGAACACCGTGAGGCCGCGGAAGTTGGTGTCCTTGCCGACCTTGTCTGCCTTCAGGCCAAGCTCGGTGGCGGCGAAGCTACCGACCGGCGTCGGCTGGCCGGGATCCGGCTGCTGGGCCAGCGCCAGGTGCGACGGCGTCATGATCTGGGCACCGGCGCCGAGAACCACGCCGCTCGGCTGCGGGTTGGAGCCGTTGCCGGCATTGCCGGTGGTGTAATAGACGTTGGCGCCGCCCGCGTTGTTGAGGATCGCGGCGCGGCCGTTATTGCCGCTATAGGCGTTGGTCTTGGTGAAGTGGAACTGGCCGAGCTGGTCGACGCTGGCGACCACGCGGAAATCGGTGCCAGGCACCGGATTGGTCGGATCGACCACATCGGGCGTGTTGGAGTTGGACACGTCGATGGTGTTGAGCGGCGCCAGATAGCCCATGAACGACACGCTGTTGCGGTCGAGCGACAGGTTGAGCCCGATTTCGGACTTCGACGAGAAGCTCGTGACGATCTGGTCGCTGTTGGTCTTCACGCCGTGCTCGCCGCTATTCGGCACCTGAACCGTCTGCACGACATCGCCGGAGGGGAAGGGAAGCAACTCATCCAGGAAGATCGGGGCGGTGATGCCAAAAGAACCGTCGACCGTGTCGTTGTTGAACACGGTCGGATAGGTGCCGTCGGCGACCGCGGTGACGCAATTAGGCGCCACGCAACCCGGCGGCAGCTGGGTCACACCGGGGGTGATGATGTTGGCAGGGCTGTCATAGACGCTGCGGCTGAGAAGCAGATGACCGGGTGCGAAAAACGTGATTTCGTCGGCATAGGCGAGCGTGCCGCCGAGCGCGGTGGTGGCGAGCAGCGCAATGGCAAAGCGCGTGTTCGAGAGCGACCGTCCGCAAAGCGAACGTGTTTCCGTAGGCGTCATTTTTGTATTTCCCGAAAGTGAGAGGCCTCGCGATACAAAACGCCGCGAAGACAAAGGTGAGCTAAGGCCGCGCAATCTGCTCAGCGCCTGTTACGGGAATGCGAAGGGTTTGCGATATTTTCTTATTTTTCCCGTCAAATTCGGGAAAACGATAGCAACATATCTGATCAATCATCCCGAAAGGCATGGCCGGACGATCTGCGAATGCAAATCGCTTTCAATCGGATGCTTGTTCGCGCTGGCTTTTATTCGCGCGAGATGAAGAGCTTCAGCGACATCGACGCCAGCGTCGCCGCGACCATGATGGCGGCGACCGCGAGCAGGCCAACGAGGTAGGAGCCGGAGACATCCTTCAGCCAGCCCATCATCGAGGGGCCGACAAAGCCGCCGACGGTAGCAATGCTGTTGATAAACGCGAGCCCGCCTGCCGCCGCCACGCCGGTGAGGAAACGCGTCGGGATGGTCCAGAAGATCGCGCGCGCCGCGGTCACGCCGGTCAGAGCGAGGCTGAATCCAATGACCGCCGGCACCAGCGAGCTGGAGAGGATCGGCAGCAAAAGCCCGACACCGCCGAGCAGGCAGGTGATCGCGAGATTGGCTATGCGGCGGCCCCTGTGGTCGACATAGCGCGCCCACAGGATCATGCCGACGGTGGCAAAGAGATAGGGAATCGCGGCGATCCAGCCGATCGCGCTATTGGAGAGATGGAATTCCTTCAGCATCAAGGGCAGCCAGATGCCGACGCCGTAGGAGCCGAGCGTGAAGCCGAACTGGATCGCGGTGCAGATCAGCACGCGCGGATCCATCAGCGCCGCCAACAGCGAGGCGTGTGGCCGTTCGCGCACTTCGGAAGCCAGCACGCCGTCGAGCGTATTGCGTTCTTCGGCCGTGAGCCAGATTGCGATTTGCGGCCGGTCGGCGAGCAGGAAAAGCGTGAGAATGCCGAGCGGCACGCAAGGCAGGCTCACCAGGAAAAACATCCATTGCCAGCCGGCAAAACCCCAGATGCCATCCATCCGGAGCAACTGGGTGCAAACCGGCGTGCCGATCAGCGAGGACAAGGGAATGCCGACCAGGAACCAGGCCAGCATCCGCGTACGGTATTGCGCCGGAAACCACGCGGCGAGGAAGAACGTCACGCCCGGAAAGAAACCGGCTTCCATGACCCCGAGCAGAAATCGCAAGCCGTAAAAGCTGTGCGGCCCGACCACGAAGGCGGTCGCCGCCGACACCAGCCCCCAACTGACCATGATCCGCGCCAGCCAGCGCCGGGCGCCCACTTTATAGAGCAAGAGATTGCTCGGGATCTCGAACACGGAATAGCCGAGAAAGAAGATGCCGGCGGCGAACCCGAACTGGGACGCCGTCAACCCCAGCTGCCCCTTCATGGTCAGCGCCGCGACGCCAAGGCTGGTGCGATCCAGGTAATTAAAGAGATAGGCGACGGTGAGCAGCGGCACGAACCGGAGCGCGGCCTTTTTCACCGCGCTTTGCAACACGGCATCCGCGGCGTCCGCCTGCGCTACACCGAGGTCGCCGGGAGCGCCCTGCTGCAAAATGGTCATCCGCCCTGCCCTTGCCCGTTCGGGCTTTTGTTGTTGATCTTCACGGGCTTGGCTTTAGCAGAACGATCCCTCCCCCTGAAAGGGGGAGGCTTGGCAGAACGCCCCTCCTCCCGAAAGGGGCGTGCGGCGCGCGACCGGGTCTTTCGGACAGACTATGCCCTCTCGTCATGGCCGGGCATAGCCGTCCGCAGGACGGGCGTCGCTTCCGCTCGCCTATGCCGGCCATCCACGTCTCCCTTGCCGGTGGTGCCAAAGACGTAGATGCCCGGCACAAGGCCGGGCATGACGAACTCAGCTAACGAGGTCAGCTTTGGACACATCCAAACGCATCGCGGGCGGCCTGACGGCCACCTGCGACGGACATCATGATTTGGCTTTTGAGTTAAGCGGCGTTCAGAGACTGATTTGGAATCGATTGGCTTGAAAGTGATTGGCCTGGAACTTCCACGTTGCATTCCCGGAAGTGGAACGCGATCTCGTCGAGCGCGTGCTGCTCCCAGATTTCGGCCTCCGCGAGCCAGAACGACTTACGCTCGGAATCGAATAACGCACGCTCACGGCAAAAATGCTCCTGGCGGCGAATTTCAACGAGCCTGTTCATGAACTCCACTCCTTCTGTGTGAAGCCAAGTAACGGGCTTCACCCTAGCAGACTTCATCAGTTCCGTGTGTTGCTTTTTTGGCGGCGGAAAAGAATAACTCTACTTTTCCACCGCTTGCATCGCAACGCAGCATGTCTGCTCAAGAGGTTAGCAGGCGCGACGTTTCTTTTTATTTCACCGTGATCGTGATCGGCTCCGACATCACGGGAGGCGAATGCGGAATATGCGACCAGTCGGCGAGCATCAGTTGCAGCGTGTGCTTGCCCGGCGGCAGCGTCACCATCGCTTCGGTCTGGCCGCCGCCGAAGTGCTTGTGGGTGTCGTCGGCGGGAATCGGCTCTTTCATCTGCTCGGCGGTCAGTTGGGTGTCGATCAGAAGATGATGGTGTCCGGTGTTGGGCTTTTCGACGCCGGCCGGCGCGACGCCCATGCCCGACAGGCCGAACTGCACAAGGAACGGGCTCGTCACTTCCGCGCCGTCCTTCAGGTTGATGATGTAAACTTTCGCGCCGTCGGGCGACGGCGTTTGCGCCGCGACCGGCGAGACACCCATCGCCGCGAAAGCCGCGAGCACCAACAATCCTCTTACGATCGACGCCATCACTTAATTTCTCCCGTCAAAACCCGATTTTGCGATGCGGCCGAAACCGCCTCTCCTGGCGTAACCTCGAACACGCCGGATTATTCCCCTTAGCTCTCAACGAGGTGAGCCTGGGGCCCTATTGTCTGCCGCGGCAACATAGCTAAGGTGTGACCGTTTCGATCAAGAAGTCCTGAACGGACCGCTAAAGGGAGACGGCTTCATGAATCAGCTGGATGGGGACGAAAGCAACGGGCGCCTGTCGATGCGGGCTTGCGCTTGCGGATGCGACAACACGCTGTCGCTGACCAACGGCGGCTTGAGCCGGCGCAAGTTCATGGCGAGCGCCGCGGGCGCGGCCACGCTTGCTGCCACCGGGCTTAACACCGGCTTTGGCCGCGCCGGACAGGCATGGGCGCAAGCGGCCGACGCCAAGCCTTACCGGATCGATGTTCACCATCATCTGTCGCCGCCGACCTATATTCAGGCTGCGGTCGCCAATCATTTCGGCGACGGCCTGATGCGCGGCTGGACGCCTGAGAAATCCCTCGCCGACATGGACCAGGCCGGCATTGCGGTCTCCATGCTGTCCGTGACGCAGCCCGGCGTCAACTTCACCTCTGGCGAGGCGGCGCGCAAACTGGTGCGCGAATGCAACGAATATAACGCCAAGCTGATATCAGATCATCCCGGCCGCTTCGGCGGCTGGGCGATGCTGCCGCTCACCGACACCGAGGGCTCGTTGAAGGAAATCGCCTACGCGCTCGACACGCTCAAGCTCGACGGCATCGGACTGATGACGAATTACCGCGACAAGTGGCTCGGCCATCCCTCGTTCCTGCCTGTCATGGAAGAGCTCAACCGGCGCAAATGCGTGGTCTACACCCATCCCTCGACCGCCGACTGCTGCGTCAATCTGCTCCCCAACGAGCCGCCGACGCTGGTCGAATGGGGCACCGACACCACGCGCACGATCGGCGACATCGTGTTTTCCGGCAACGCGCAAAAATTCCGCGACATCAAATGGATATTCTCGCATGCCGGCGGCACCATGCCGTTCCTGATCGAACGCTTTATCCGCCAGCCGATGATCGAGGCGAAGTACAAGCCGATGGTGCCGGACGGCACGCTCGCCGAACTCACGCGGTTCTATTACGACACCGCGCAAACCTCGAACAAGGCGTCGATGTCGGCGCTGACGGCGATCATCCCGACCTCGCAAATCCTGTTCGGAACGGATTTTCCCTATCGCACCGGCATCGATCATGTGAAGGGCCTGCGAAGCTCAGGCATCTTCACCGACGCGCAGATCATGGACATCGAGCGCGGCAATGCCGTGAGGCTGTTGCCGCGACTTAATGCGTAGCGACTTAATGCTCTGGACTTCTGTCGTCCCTGCTTTCGTTCGCAGGGACGACAAAGGCGCAATTACTTCACCGATCCGTCGGCTGCCCAACGGCCTGGTCCAGCCATGAAGTAGATCAAGAAGATGAAGCAGTAGAGAATGGCCGCATCGCCGCCATTGAGCATCGGGAAGAACCCCTTCGACGCATGCGCGATGAAATAAGCGACCGCCATGTCGCCGGCCAGAATGAACGCAACCGGGCGCGTCAGAAAGCCGACGGCAAACAGCGCGCCGCCCACCACTTCGATGACGCCTTGAACCCATATGAGCGAGCCCATCGTGGGTTGAACTGGCCCATGCGGAAAGTCGAACAGCTTCGAGGTGCCGTGCTCCAGGAACAACAGCCCGACCAGCAGACGGACGATACTGAGCAACTCGGGCATATACTTGCTGACGCGATCCATCGATCAAACTCCCCCTCGCTCTAGGAAAAATGGGCCGATCCCCATAATCGGCTACCATGGCCGGCGCAGTCAGCCATGGAGAACTGGGGCGCGCAAGCGCGACAACGCAAGCAAGTGATTGATTCCCAACGTCTTGGCTCCGATGTCACGTCGTTGTGACGAAAGCACCGGCGCGGCGAATTTGAAGCTCCTATCCGTATTTCGGCAAGTTCGTCGTAGGAAGTTCAAATTCAAAGCCGCACGGGAATCAATAGGTTGCCAGAGATCCTTATCCCGAAGCCGATTACCACCATTTGACCATGGTCGGACATTCCAACGGCGGCGATATCTCGATGTACTTCGCCAAGCGCTACCCCCGACATGATCAAGAAGGTGGTGACGCTCGACAACCTGCGCGTCCCCTTCATCACCGACGGCAAGTTCAAGATCCTGTCGTTCCGTTCCAGGGATCCGGTGTTCAAGGCCGATCCCGGCGTCGTTCCCGACGAGGAGATGTGCCAGAAGGCGGGCGTCACCGTGGTCAAGACCACCTACCAGCACAACGACCTCAGCGACCGCGGCCCGGATGGGGTCAAGAACACGATCCAGTCCATTCTCGACCGCTTCCTCGACCGACGACACGCCGTCCGGACAGGTGGAAGCCGAAAAACTGCAAAGCAACCCAGGCCTGCTCGCGGCTTCGGCCGCTCCGCAGTAGCCATAGCGGCAGCAGCAGCCAATCAGCAGCAACAATAGCGGCGGCGCTGGACGCCGGGCGCCCTCAAAAGACGCGCCGCCCGGCGGTTGTTATCGGGCGTACCAATCCCCATATGTGGGATGAGCATGATCGGTTCTTGCAGCAAGCCTGCTTGAAAACACGACGCCGCAGCTAAGCGAAAAATCACCAACGATATCAGCCAACGGCACGTCGGCCCGACGTGCGCGTCATGGATCGGGACAATTTATGCCTACCGAGCTTGCCGCCGTGCGGGTCGTTCACAAGCCGTGGGGGGTCCGCGATCTGCAACCCTGGAGCAGCCTTGACGGCTCTGGTGATGCCATCGGCGAACTGTGGTTCGAACGAGAGGGCACACATGCTCACAACCCGGCCCTGCTCCTCAAGCTCCTGTTCACCAGCGAACCGTTGTCGATCCAGGTTCATCCGGACGACACTTTTGCGCGGGCTATGGGACTGCCGAACGGCAAGAGCGAGGCATGGTATATTCTTTCGGCCGAGCCTGACGCGAAGGTAGGCGTCGGATTGAAGCATCAGGTAACGCCCGAAAAATTACGGGCTTCGATCCAGAACGGCTCTATCACCGAGCTGGTTGACTGGCGCCCGGTCGCGAAGGGCGACGTGATCTACATCCCGGCCGGCACCATCCACGCCATCGGCGCCGGCATCGTGCTTGCTGAAATTCAGCAGCGTAGCGACGCGACATTCCGCCTGTTCGACTTTGGACGGCAACGCGAATTGCACGTGGACAACGGCGTCGCGGTCGCCCACCCGTGGCCGCTTCGAGCGCCCTGCAATCCGACCCGTCTCACGGCGGCCCGAACGGCTCTCATCGCGAGCCGGCATTTCGTCCTGGAGCGGGTTGAGTTGTCTGAAGGCTCGAGCTGGGCGCTGCTTGCCGAGGCCGAGACCTGGATTCTCGTTCTCGGTGGCCACGCGGCGATCGGATTGTCCGCCGTATCGATCGGACAGGCCATCTTCGTCAATGGCGGCCGCACCAGTATTGAGGTGGGCTCTGGCGGATTGATTGCGCTGATCGCGTATCCGGCAAGCCGCCCGATCGATTCACTGTTGCGGATGCTCGGTGAGCATCCCGCAAGCCCGGTAGAATCTCCCGCCCTTTCCCCATTCGCAGGCCCCGCCAGGACTCAAGCATGACGCCGCATCTGCGCATCGCCGTGATCGGCAATTCGTTGCCTCGCCGCTGCGGTATCGCAACCTTCACGACCGACCTGGTACGCGCGATCGCAAATTCACGGCCAACCGTCGAGACCTGCATCGTCGCCATGAACGACCACGGCCAAACCTACGACTATCCCGCTTCGGTGGCCTTTCAGATCAAGGATGGCACGATCGAAGACTATGCGCGCGCCGCGGCATTCCTGAACGCCGGCCGTTTTGACCTCGTCTGTCTGCAGCACGAGTTCGGAATATTTGGCGGCGAAGCCGGCAGCCACATTCTCGAGCTGGTTTCGCGGTTGAGCATGCCCGTCGTCACGACCCTGCACACGGTGCTGGCCAAACCGAATGCGGCCCAACGTGCGGTGATGGAACGCCTCGTCGAGGCGTCTTCGAAGATCGTCGTGATGGCCAGCAAGGGACGGGAGATGTTACGCAACGTCTATGACGTCGCGGATGATAAAATCGAGGTCATCCCTCATGGAATCCCCGAGTTTCCGTTTGCGGAGCCTGACGCGGCAAAAGCCAAACTCGGATTCGGCGGCCGTGCCGTCATTCTGACCTTCGGCTTGCTCTCCCCCAGCAAGGGCATCGAGGTCATGATCGACGCGATGCCTGCGATCTTGCAGCATCGGCCCGACGCGGTCTACGTCGTGCTTGGCGCGACGCATCCCAATCTGGTGCGCGACCAGGGCGAGGCCTATCGCGACAGCCTGGTGACGCGCGTACACGAACTTGGGGTCGAGAACCACGTCGTGTTCCTCGACCAGTTCGTCGATCAGGCGACATTGCTGGAATTTATTTCGATGTGCGACGTCTATGTCACGCCCTATCTCAATGAGGCGCAAATGACGTCGGGCACGCTGGCCTACAGCTTTGGACTGGGCAAGCCGGTAGTTTCGACGCCTTACTGGCATGCGCTGGAGCTGTTGGATGACGGTCGCGGTGTCATCGTGCCGTTCGGCAATGCGGCCGCGATCGGCAAGGAAATTGCGCTGTTGCTCACCGATGCGCCTCGCCGGCAGGCGATGCGCGAGCGCGCCTACGCCATCAGCCGATCGATGACGTGGGAGCGCACAGCCGAGCGTTACATCGCCGCATTTGAGAGCGCACGCCATGGCGACTGGCTCAAGGTGATCGCGCGGACCGGGCCGGTCCCGATTGCACACAGCCCTGCGGCGTCGGACATGCAACTGGGCCACTTTCTTTCCATGTGCGACGACACCGGGTTGTTCCAGCACGCGGTGCATTCGGTGCCGGATCGTGCGCACGGCTATTGTGTAGATGACAATGCGCGCGCGTTGCTTTTGGCCTGTGCTCTCAACAACCCAGGTGAGAAACGCCTGCCCGAGGTTTTGACGGCCCGGTTTGCGGCGTTTGTGCAGCATGCGTGGAATCCCGACACAAAACGATTTCGCAATTTCATGGGTTTCAATCGAACCTGGCTTGAAGATCGCGGTTCCGAAGACAGCCATGGCCGAACCTTGTGGGCGCTCGGCGAGTGTGCCCGCAAGGATGCGAGCCCATCGCGGCGGCGGTGGGCCGCCGCTCTGTTTGCCGAGGCCCTTCCAACCGTGATGACCTTTCATTCGCCTCGGGCATTGGCCTTCACGCTCCTGGGGCTGGACGGTTATTGCGCTGTCGTACCCGATCTCCGCGCCCGGGAAGTCAGGCATTTTCTCGCCGACAGATTGATGTCCGGCCTCGCATCGGTCGAGACACCGGGCTGGTCGTGGTTCGAGGAAAGCCTGGCCTATGACAACGCACGGCTGCCGCAGGCCTTGATGCAGACGGGCATCGCCACACAGACACCCGGCTACGTCGATGCCGGACTGAGATCCTTGCGCTGGCTGATGACGCAACAGACAACGCCGACAGGTCAGTTCCGCCCCGTCGGCACCACAGGCTTCGGCGAACTGCGCCAACCGCCCCGTGCGTTCGATCAGCAGCCGGTGGAAGCAACGGCCACGATCGCCGCGTGCCTGACCGCGTGGCGGGCTGACGGCGACGTCGAATGGAAAGCGATTGCAGCCAACGTTTTCGCCTGGTTTCTCGGCCGCAACGATTTGTCTATCGCGCTCGTCGATCCCGAGACCGGCGGCTGTCGCGATGGATTGCATCCCGACCGCGCCAACGAAAACCGCGGCGGCGAGTCGGTCGTCTCCTATCTACTCGGCCTTGCCGATATTCGTCAGCTTGCGCGCGTTAATGTCAGCGTGACACCCCCCACGGCGCTTCGTTCCATCAGCGCCTGATTTCAGCTCACCTCCAGCGAACCGCGAGGATACTTTGTCGCAAGCCTCTTTCCTGCATCGCCAGGCACTTTACCTGCGCCCTGACCCCGCGCGCGTGATCGTACGACCTTTCAAGCCGGCGACCGAACCCCGAGATCTGAACCCGACCGACAAGACGCGCGCCAACCATATCGTCGCACGTATTCTCGCACTTGAGGCGAAGGCCGCGGCCAGCATGCTGGCGGATGTGCTGGAAAATTTTCAGGGCCGGCACCGCAATTTGCTCGAGACCTTTGAGCTTCGCGCCGACGAAATGGAAGACGCACTCACAAGGCACGACAGCTTTTCCGAAATCCAGCGCCAGCTTCTCGGCGCTTACTTCCTGAACGAATATTCGTTCGAGGCGTCGGCGCTGTTCAATCCAAGCATCGTTCCGCACCCCGACCAGCGAGGTGCGCCGGAAGGCGGCCTGCGCTTTATTCTCAGCCTCCGGGCCGTCGGCGAAGGGCACGTGTCTTCGCTGACGTTTCGCACCGGAACCATCGCAGCCGACGGCAGCCTGACGGTCGATCCGACCGCCCGGCTCGCCTCAAGTCCGAAGGTCGGATATCGGGTATCGGGGCCGCTTGGCGACGATATTGAAGTGACTTTCAAGGAGAGCCCCGACATCAGCGAACGCGTCCTATTTCCAGTCACCGAATCCCAGTCGCAGGGCATCGAAGACGCGCGCTTCGTCGAATTCATCGACGGCAGCCGGAAGACCTATTATGCGACCTATACCGCCTATACAGGCCGGGCGATCCGATCGGAGTTGCTCGAGACCAGCGACTTCCAGTCATTTCGAATGACCCCGCTGCAGGGCGCCGCCGCGCGTAACAAGGGCATGGCGCTGTTCCCGCGCCGGATCGACGGCAAATACGCCATGATCGCACGACAGGACAACGAGAATCTTTACCTGATCTACTCGAACGATTTGTACCGGTGGGACGGCGGTCAGGCGATCCTGAAGCCGCAATTTCCCTGGGAGTTCGTGCAGATCGGGAACTGCGGTTCACCGATCGAACTCGATGAAGGCTGGCTGTTGCTCACGCACGGCGTCGGTCCGGTCCGAAGATATTCGATCGGCGCGGCGCTGCTCGACAAGAACGATCCCGCCAAGGTGCTGGCGCGTTCGGTCGAACCGTTACTGCGGCCGGAGCCGTCGGAGCGTGAAGGCTACGTCCCCAACGTGGTCTATACCTGCGGGGCGATGCGGCACAACGATCAGATCATTTTGCCGTACGCCATATCCGATACCTACTCCAACTTTGCGACGATCGAGATTGCAGCCCTGATGCGGGCATTGTCCTGAATGCGTTTGCGCCGGACCGCACTCAAGCCTTGGCGCGAGCCTTGATAATTCGCAGCGCCCGCTCGTCGCCCCGCGCATTGGCATCGTCGACAAAGGCGATCAGGAGATCGGCGAGCGTGGCGTAGTCCCACAATTTCAGCTCGGCCGGATCGATCCAGCCCTCGAAATAGTCGTCGAGATAGCCGCGCGAGGCGTCGTTGGCTTCGGTCCAGGTCGGACCCGCAAGGCCGGGCGGATCGCGATCCCAGTGGCAGACCACAAAACCGTCGGCGGATTTCGCCAGAATCCATCGCCCGTCCTTCGGCGCTTCGCTGAGGGGGCGCAAGGATTGACCAATCTTCCGTAACACAGTCTCGACCTGGCCAGACATTCGACGCTTCCACGATCACGGCCCGAGTATACTGGACCTGCCTCCTGTTCCACAGGCTGATGGTTCAAGTGTGGCAGTGGAACAAGCAATTGATCCCCTCTTTATCACGCCATCAGCGAAATATTTGTACGTGCGCCCGCGGAACGGCGCCATATCCATGACGTTGACCCGCCATTGACAGAAGGAGGATGCAATGAGGAAGATTCTGTTGGCGGCCGCGGCCACCTGTGCTTTGGCCGCGCCGGCTTTAGCCGACGATGTCGGCGTTCGGGTCGGCCCCGTAGGTGCCGGCGTGACCGTCGGCGAAAGCCATCACGATTACGACCGTGACCGGGTTCGGGAAAAAACCGTGATCAGGGAACATGAGCCTTCTGACCGCACCACGGTCATCAAGAAGGAGCGCGGCGACGGCGTCGAAAGCAAGACCGTCATCCATCACGACGACTAGCGTTTGATAAAAACAATTCGCCCGCGGCTCCTGATCGGGATCGCGCGGGCGATTTTGTGTTTTAGATCCGGCTAGAACCGCACCGGAAGTGAGCCCCTTCTCCCCGCTTGCGGGGAGAAGGTTGGGATGAGGGGGCACAGCTGGATGAGTGGATATACCGCCTCACCCGCGCCTTCGGCGCGACCTCTCCCCGCACGCGGGGAGAGCGACTGTCTTGTCGGTCAAGCGTTTTTTAGCAGCCATGGGGTTTTGTCTCGCAAGATGGCGTTGAGGATGGTGAGGAGTTTGCGGGCGACGGCGATGATTGCGACGAGCTTGGGCTTTCCAGCGGCGACGAGCCTGTCTCGGAACCGTTTGAGTTCGGGATTGAAGCGCGCCGCCACCATTGCGCCCATGAACAGAACGCGGCGTACGCTGGATCGACCGCCGCCAATGAAGCTCTTGCCGCGCCACTGGCCAGACTGCCGGGTCCACGGCGCAAGGCCGGCGAGAGCTGCAATTTGTCGGCGGTCGAGCGATCCCAGTTCCGGCAGTTCGGCAATCAGCGTGCGTGCGATCGTCGGACCGATACCAGGCACGGAGGCAAGCAGGTCTTCCTTCTCGGCCCAGGCTGGCGAGCCGCGGACATGATCGGAGATGTCGTCGTCCAGTTCGGACAATTCCTTCTCCAGCGCCTTGCGCAGCCTGGCGATGCCCTTCTTCAGGCGCGGCACGGTGATGTGACGGGCACGCTGACTTTCCGCTCCTATCATCTCAACGATCTGGCGCCGGCGGCCGACGAGTTCGGCGAGCATCTGCGTGGTCTCATCAGGCAATTGGCGAACCTGCGGTTTGGTTGCCTCCGCGAAGTGCGCGATTACCGCGGCATCGATCGGATCGGTCTTGGCACGTCGGCCGAGCGCCTGCGCGAACGCCCGCACCTGGGCCGGATTGACCACAACCACCGGCAAACCGGCGCCGGCAAGGCCCGCCGCAACCACCGTCTCGAAACCCCCGGTGGCCTCAATCGCCGCCAGTCTCAGCGAAACCGCCTTCAGCCGCTCGATCAACTCGTCGATACCCGCTCCCGTGCGGTTGACAAAAAAGCTCTCACCGCTGGGCCGCACCGCAACGTCCAGCCGGTCCTTCGATACATCGATGCCAACATAAATCGCGTCCATCTGATCCCATCCTTGCGCAATCGGGCTTCGCAAGCGGCCCAAGCGACTGTTCGGGTTCGATGGAACGGCAGGCGAAGACCCTCGCTCTCCCACGGGCTCGAAGGCCCTAAGTGAAGACGGTCTCCCGCCTGCCACCGCATCGCCAACTATAGCAGATCCGGTAATGTTCAAGTTACAAGGTGAAGGAAGAAAACGCTTGGTCAAAAGCTGCACTACACCAGTTTAACGTTCTTCAAAGGCAGGCTGCGGACTGGCTTGCCGGTCGCGGCATAGATGGCGTTCAGCACCGAAGGCGTCACCACGCAGATAGTCGGCTCGCCGATGCCGCCCCAGAAGTCATAAGTCGGCACGATCACCACCTCGACCTTGGGCATTTCGGCCAGACGCATGATCTCATAGCTGTCGAAATTGAGACTGGTCATGCGGCCGTTCACGACCGGCATTTCACCGTAGAGCGCGGCCGTCAGGCCAAAGGCGACCGAGCCTTGCGCCTGCGCCTCGATCTGCTGCGGGTTCACCGCATGGCCGGAATTCACCGCCAGCACCACGCGATGAACTTTCAGTTTGCCTTGCGGGCTCACCGAGACTTCCGACACCGCCGCCGAGTAGCTGCCATAGCCCATGAACTGCGCGAGACCGCGATGGACGCCCGGAGGCAACGGCTTGCCCCAGTCGCCCTTCTCGGCCGCGGCATTGAGCACCGCCAGATGCTTGGGATGGTTCTTCATGAGCGCACGGCGGAATTCGAGCGAGTCCTTGCCCGCAGCGCGCGCCACTTCTTCCATGAAGCATTCCATGTAGACGGCGTTCTGGTTGGTATTCACGCCGCGCCACGGGCCGACCGGCACGTGGCTGTTGCGCATGGCATATTCGATCAACAGGTTGGGCACGTCGTAACCCAACTGTGCGTCGCCGGGCTTGTCGTAATAGCCCTGCAACTGCCGCATGTCCTTGCCGTCGACGATGCCCTTTGGATTGGACAGCGCATTGATCGACTGGCCGGAGACGCGAACATGCAGGCCGACCAGATTGCCGTCATTGTCGAGACCCGCCGACAGCTTGCATTGCGAGATCGGGCGGTAGAAGTCGTGCGCCTGATCTTCCTCGCGGGTCCAGATCATCTTGATCGGCGTATCCGGGAAGGATTTCGCAATCTCGGCCGCCTGATGGACAAAATCTTGCGTGCCGCCACGCCGGCCGAAGCCGCCGCCGAGGTCGAGGCGATGGATTTCGCATTTGCCGAGCGGAACGCCTGAGGATTCCGACAGCGCCGCGAGCGACGCCTCGAGGTTTTGCGTCGGCACCCAGGCATCCGCCCGGTCCGCCGAAAGCTTTACCGTGCAGTTCATCATTTCGAGCGGCGCGTGCGCCAAAAATGGTGTCGCATAGACCGCCTCGACCTTCTTTGGCGCGTCCGAGATCGCCTTCAAGGCGTCACCGTTCTGGCGATCGCCATTGGTCGCGGTCGCGGTGAGCCCTTCGCTGAGCAGCGCCGCGATGGTGGCGCTGGACTGGGTGGCGTTCGGCCCTTCGTCCCAGACGATCGGCAACGCATCGAGCGCCTTCTTCGCCCGCCACCAGGTGTCGGCGACAACCGCAACGGCGGTCTCCTTCACCCGCACCACCTTCTTGACGCCGGGCATGCCGAGAACCTTGGCTTCGTCGTAACTCTTGAGCTTGCCGCCATACACCGGACAATCCTTGATCGCCGCGCACAGCATGCCTGGCAACTTGACATCGATCGCAAAGATCTTGCTGCCGTCGAGCTTGTCGGCAGTATCGAGCCGCTTCAACGGTTTGCCGGCGATGGTCCAGGTCTTCGGGTCCTTGAGCGTGATGGTCTTGGCATCCGGCGGCGTCAGCTTGCCGGCCGCTGCCGCGACATCGCCATAACGCAGCGAGCGTTGGCTGGCCGCATGGGTGATGATGCCCTTGGACACCTTGAGTTCGGACGCGGGAACGCCCCACTGATCGGCCGCCGCCTGCATCAGCATGATGCGCGCGGCCGCACCGCCGCGACGGACGTAATCCTGCGAGGTACGGATGCCGCGGCTGCCGCCGGTGCCCATTTCGCCCCAGGCACGCTTGGACGCGAGATTCTCGCCCGGCGTCACGCCTTGCGTCGTCACCTTGCTCCAGTCGCATTCGAGTTCTTCAGCGACGAGTTGGGCAAGACCTGTGAGCGTGCCCTGCCCCATCTCGGAGCGCGCGACGCGAATGACGCACGTGTCATCCGGCTTGATCGCGACCCAGAGATTGACTTGAGTGGCGCCCTCCGGCGTGCCTTCGGCATAGGCCGCACTGAGCGGCACGATCAGGCCGAGTGCCAGACCGCCGCCGGCCATCGCTGCCGAACCGACGATGAAGCTGCGGCGCGAGAGGTTGATATCCTTTTCAAAGACAGGTTTGTTCACGGCTAACCTCCCTGTCCGGTGGTGCCGCCATTGGCCGCCATGTGCACGGCCTCGCGGATGCGCTGATAGGTGCCGCACCGGCAGATATTGGTCATCGCGTCGTCGATGTCCTTGTCGGTCGGCTTCGGGGTCTTCTTCAGGAGCGCCGCCGCGGCCATGATCTGGCCGGACTGGCAATAACCGCATTGCGGCACGTCGACCGCCGCCCAGGCTTTTTGCACCGGGTGCGAGCGGCCTTCCGACAAACCCTCGATGGTGACGATCACATCACTTTCGGTGATCTGGCCGAGCGGGATCTGGCAGGAGCGCTGCACCTCGCCATTGAAGTGAACCGAGCAGGCACCGCACTGGGCGATACCGCAACCATATTTGGTGCCGGTGAGACCGACCTGTTCGCGTATAACCCACAGCAAGGGTGTGTCGGCCTCCGCCGATACTTCTCTCACTGTGCCGTTGATATTGAGTTTTGCCATATGCATTCCTCCCAATCAGGCGGGGCGGAGCATAAGGGCGGCGCAAAATATTACCTACGCGTTTTTCGGAATGCGGCTATTCGACCGTGCCACTATTTGCGTCATCGAGCCGGGCGAGCGTGGCCTGCACGCTCTTTTGCACTTCGGCCAGCGCCTTCAATAATTGCGCGACTTCGCCGCGGGAAAGATTTTGCACTGCGGTATCGACGACCTCCCGGGCCAGCGGAACGAGCTTGCTCTTTAGCGCGCGTCCCTTCGGCGTCAGATGGATGTGCCATTTGCGGCGGTCGTCACGGTTGCGAACCCGCCGCACCAGACCCTTCTTTTCCATGATCAGGATGGCGCTCAGCGTGGTCGGCTCCATGGTTCCGGCGCGGTTCGACAGCTCGCGCTGGGTCAGGCCGTCCTCATGCCAGAGCGCGCGCAGGAAATACCACATGCCGAGCGTGATGCCGTGCGGCTCGATCTTGGACTGAAGGAAGCGCTGCATCGCACGATGGGTGGTGCGGATCTGGTAGCCGACGCTCTCGGCGAACGGCAGATCGGCCACAGGGGCGCCCGCGCCCCGTCGTTCGGGCTTTCCGGGCGCGCTCCGTTTCCGCGGCTTGGCGGTTTTCATGTTGGCGGATTTCTTGCCGGATGCTGGCTTCACGCTGGTCAACGGCGTCCCCTTGTCCTCGCCCGGTGGTGATTGCACATTCGCAAGGCCCAGGCAAACTTCGCGTTCACACGCTGGCGGGGGTTGCACGATTTGCTTAGGTTGCTAAGTATCTGTCGAAGATGCCGCCTGAGGATACCATGACGCCCGACCCCGAGCTGCGGGAACTGACCCTCAAAGTCCGCCACAAGTCGGAAATCGCCGACGGCGTGTTCCTGTTCGAGTTCGCGGGGCAAGACGGCGGCGAATTACCGCCGTTCACGCCGGGCTCCCATATCACCGTGACCGCGCCATCGGGGCAAAAGCGCCGCTACTCGCTTTGCAACGATCCGGCCGAACGCGACCGCTACCTGATTGCGGTGAAACAAGAGACAACAGGCCGCGGCGGCTCGCTGAGCTTCACCAAAGATGTTAACGAAGGCGACGAGGTCACGGTCGAGCCGCCCGCCAACGAATTCGAAATGGCGAAGGCCGAGCCGAAGCGCCTGATCTTCATTGCGGGGGGTATCGGCATCACGCCGATCCGCGCCATGATCCTGCACTGCCTTCGCCAGGGAAGAACCAGCTTCATGCTGTATTATTTCACGCGCACTCCTGAAGCGATGGCGTTTCGCGACGAATTTGCGTCAAGCGCATTCGAAGGCAAGGTCGTGCTGCATCACGACAATGGCGATCCCGGTCAGGCCTATGATCTGTGGCCGGTGCTGGAGCAACAACGCGGCGCGCATCTTTATTGCTGCGGACCGCGCGGCCTGATGGACGCGGTGCGCGACATGACCGGCCACTGGCCGGATTCGGCCGTGCATTTCGAGGACTTTGTCGGCGCCTCCGCCCCGCATGCCGACGACAAACCGTTCGAGGTGAGGCTTGCGAAAAGCGGCGCGACTTACGAAGTTGCCGCCAACGTCTCGATCCTGGATACGCTTCGACGACACGGCCATGTACTGGCAAGTTCCTGCGAAAGCGGCACCTGCGGCACCTGCCGTTGCCGCTTTATCGAAGGCGAGCCGGACCATCGCGACCTCGTGCTCTCCGACAATGAAAAGCGGCATGACATCATGATCTGCGTATCCCGCGCAAAATCGCCGACCCTGACGCTGGATATTTGAAGATGAGGTAGAGTTGGCCCTATGGAAACCGCGACACAGTGGACTCCCTCTCCCCGCCTGCGGGGAGAGGGTTGGGGTGAGGGGGTACAGGTTGTCGAATGGAGAGTCCCCCTCACCCGGCGCACCGGACAGCGCAAGAGCGCTGCCGGGATCGCGCCGACCTCTCCCCGCAAGCGGGGCGAGGTGAAAAAAGTTCGGAAAAACCCATGAGCGAACCGCTGAAACTCGGCGTCATCGGCCTCGGCCGCGCCTTCACGCTGATGTTGCCTACCTTCGCGGCCGATCCCCGTATCCGGATGGTCGCGGCCAACGATCGGCGCGCGGACGCCCGCGAGCGTTTTGCGCAAGAATTCGATGCGAAAGTGTTCGAGGATGTGGAAGCACTGTGCGCCGACGCGGACGTGAAAGCCGTCTACATCGCCTCGCCGCATCAATTCCACGTCGCGCATGTGAAGTGCGCCGCCAAACACGGCAAGCACGTGCTGGTGGAAAAGCCGATGGCGCTTTCGGTGGATGACTGCCGGGAAATGATCGCGGCGGCGAACGAAGGTGGCGTCAAGCTATTGGTCGGCCACAGCCACAGCTATGACCTGCCCTATTTGCGGGCGCGTGCGATGATCCGAAGCGGCGCTTACGGCCATGTCCGCATGATCAACGCGCTCAACTTCACGGACTTCCTCTATCGCCCGCGCCGGCCCGAAGAACTCGACACGACCCAGGGCGGCGGCGTGGTGTTCAGCCAGGCCGCGCACCAGGTCGATATCGTGCGTCTGTTGGCGGGCGCCAAGGCAACTTCCGTGCGCGCCTTCACCGGCAATTGGGATCCTGCGCGCAACACCGAGGGTGCTTATTCGGCGCAAATCCGATTTGAGGATGGCAGCTTTGCATCGCTGACCTATAGCGGCTACGCGCATTTCGATACCGACGAATTCATGGGCTGGTGGGGCGAACTCGGACAAGGCCGCGATGGCGACACATCATACGGCCGCGCCCGGCTCAACTTGCAGAAGGCGACGACGCCGGCCGAGGAAATCGCGATGAAAAACGCCCGCGCCTATGGCACCGCGGGGCGCGATGCGTTTCACGTCGCAGGCGAAGTGGCACACAATCATTTCGGGCTGGTCGTGGCAAGCTGCGAGCGCGCCGACCTGCGCCCGCTCCCTCACGGCGTCATGGTCTATGGCGACAAGACCCGCCATCTCGACGAGATCCCGCCGCCGAAAATCCCGCGCGCCGAGGTCATCGACGAACTCTACGCCGCGGCGATGTCAAACTCCGCGCCGCTTCATTCCGGCGAATGGGGCCTCGCGACGCTGGAGGTTTGCCTCGCGATCCTGGAGTCGGGGAGAAGCGGGCGTGAGGTGGAGCTGAGGTGGCAGGTGTGACGGCGAGGGTTCAGTCACGCCCTCGGACTATTCGCCCGCGAAGCAATGATCGCGATCACATCGTTCTCGGCGGCGGCCGCGGTCTTGTAACGCGGCTCGGTGGTGACGAATGGCTGCTCGGCCTCGGCGGGATGAAATATCTCGACGTAATAAAGACCGGAGGATGTATCCAGTTTCGGCTCGATGCGGATCACTGCCATTATCGTCGTTCCTCTCTCTGTCTCGTCATTCGAGGAGCCACACATCCTCTCTGTCATTCCGGGCTGGTCCGAAGGACCAGACCCGGAATCTCGAGATTCCGGGTTCGCTCGTTTCACTCGCGCCCCGGAATGACGACGTGAGAGACTGGATTGCTTCGCTTCGCCCGCAATGACGGCATCAGTGGCTCTCCGCTCCCGCAAACAGCACGCCGCGCAATTTCTCCGCCAACGATGCCGCCACCGCGTCCGACGTCTCGGCGGTTCCGCTCATGCCGAGATAGCGCTCGGCGATTTCTCTTGAATTCAGCAAGTCCTTGGCCGCGCCCGACAGCGTGATCCGGCCATTTTCGAAGACATAGCCGCGATCAGCGATCGACAGCGCCTGCCGCGCATTCTGTTCGGCGAGCAAAATGGTGATGCCTTGTTGGCGCAGGGCCACGATCAGTCGGAAGATTTCGGCGACGAGCAACGGCGCGACGCCGAGCGAAGGTTCGTCGAGCACGAGAATCTTGGGCTTTGCCATCAGCCCACGCGCGATCGCGAGCATCTGTTGCTGCCCGCCGGAGAAGTTTCCGGCGATATCGTTCATGCGCTCGCGCAGCACGGGAAACAGCGCTCCCACCGTCTCCAGCTGCCTCGCGGTATCCTTCTCCGACATCGCGTAGGCGCCGAGCGCGAGATTTTCCGCAACCGTCATGCCGGCGAAAATCTGCCGCCCCTCCGGCACATGCGCAATGCCCCGGCGCAGCCGCTCGGCCGGCGGCATCGCCTCGATCGGCACGCCCTCGAGCAGAATGGAGCCGGCCTGCAAGCGCAGCAATCCGGAAACGGCTTTCGCCAACGTGGATTTGCCGGCGCCATTCGCGCCCAGCAACGTCACGATCTCCCCGCGATCGAGCGTGAGGTTGATATCCTCCAGCACGCGGTGGTGACCGTAGCCGATGGCGACCGATCTCAATTCAAGAAGCGGCATGATGCTCTCTCCCGAGATAGGCTTCGATCACGCGGCTGTTGTTCTGGACCTCCGAAGGCGTGCCGGCGGCGATGATCGCGCCGGAATCGATCACGACGACGCGGTCGGCGACATTCATCACCAGCGACATGTTGTGCTCGACGACAAGCACGGGAATGTCCAGCTTTCGGATCGCGCGCAAGAGGTTTGCGAGTTCTTGCGTTTCGGTGTCGTTGAGTCCGGCCGCCGGCTCGTCGAGGCACAACAGTTTCGGCTGCGCCATCAGCGCGCGCACGACCTCCAGCAGCTTTTGCGCGCCCATCGGCAATTCGGTCGCGTGCGTCTGGGCAAAGCTTGACAGGCCCACCAGCTCCAGCATCTCCTCGGCGCGACGGCGCAGCGCCCGCTCCTCGTCGCGCGCCCCGCCGAGCCACAGCGTCTGGCTCGGAAACGAATGGCGGCCAAGGCGATGGCCGCCAACCATCACGTTCTCGATCGCCGTCATGCCGGGAAACACCCGCGCCGACTGGAAGGTGCGGATCAGGCCCAGGCTAGCGATCTTCACCGCCGACAAGCTACCGAGGTCGCGGCCCGCGAAGACAACTTTCCCGCCGTCGCGCGATAGGATGTTGGTGATGAGATTGAAGACGGTGGTCTTGCCGGCGCCGTTCGGACCGATCAATGCGGTGACCTGATGGGCCTGCGCATCGAACGACACGTCGTTGATGGCTTTGAGGCCGCCGAAGCTTTTGACAAGGCCGCGCACACTCAGGATCGCGCTTTCCTGGTCTTTTGCTTGGGCGTGGCTGTCGATCGCGGTCATGACGCCCGCACCTGTTTGCCAGTGTTTGCCTCAGACTTCGCATCGCGCGGGCCCGCGAACCGGGTCAGGATCTGGATCAGCGCGCCATAAATTCCCTGCGGCAGATAAAGGAAGCTCGATACCAACAGCGCGCCGGAGGCAAACGTCTTGTAGATCGCAAGCGGTGCGAAAATCACCGGTAACAGCGTCAACAATGGCGCACCGAACAAGCCCCCGACCAGCGTGCTCTCGCCGCCGATGATCAGCATCGCCACCAGTTCGAGCGAACGCGAAGTGCCGACCATTTCCGGCGCCAGGAAGTTGAAAAAGAACGCATACAAACTGCCCGCGAGCGAGGCCAGCGTCACGCTGATCAGGAAGGCCGCGAGCTTGTAGCGCACGGTGTTGATGCCGAGCGCAGCGGCCGCCATCTGGTCGGAGCGGATCGCCTTCAGCGCGCTGCCGAAGCCGGAGCGCATCGCGCCGATGAGTCCGATCAGGATGATCAGATCGAGCGCCAGCACGAGATAATACATCGCGCGCGGGCTCGCAAAAGTGAAGCCTGCGACCGAGAAGGAGGGAATGCCCACCAAACCGGATGGCCCGCCGGTGATGTCGAGGAAACCGACCGCGCAGGAATCGATCAGGAGCCCGAAGGCGAGCGTGGCGAGCGCAAGGTAAAGTCCGCGCAAGCGTAATGTCACCACCGAGAGCACCAGCGCGCAGAGAACCGAGACGCCGATGCCCGCGAGGATCGAGAGTACCGGCGCGATCTCGGTGTTGATCGCGAGATAGCCCGACGTGTAGCCGCCGATCGCCATGAAGCCGGACTGGCCAAGGCTGACCTGCCCGGCATAACCCATCAGCACGTCGAGCCCCATCAGCGTCATGAACAGGATGGCGGCAATCACGAGCCCACTCATGGTGCCGTTGTCGGTGATGACGAATGGAATGAATACGGCCACGACCACCGCGATCGCCGCCAGCGGCCAGGCAAGATGCGCCGGGAGTTTGCCGGCATGGCCCGCGGCCTTCGCCTCGTCGCGGGTATCCTGTCGTCGCCCCACGCCGGCCGCGACCAGACCCTGCGGCCGCCAGATCAGCATCACCAGCAGGATGAGAAGCGAGATCGCGCTCGAAAACAGCGATGAGATGTAGGCGGTCGAGAGCTGCGTCACCAGCCCGAGAAAGAGCCCGCCAATCACCGCGCCGGGAAACGAAGCGATGCCGCCGATCGCCGCGGCAACGAAACCGGAAATCGTGAACAGGCGTCCGGTATCGAATTGCAGCGAGGTAGTCGGCGCGACGATGACGCCGGAGATCGCCGCGATCAGCGTGGCGAGGCCAAAGCTCAACAGCGTCATCCGCGGCACGTCGATGCCCATCAGGCTCGCGGCGGACGGATTTTCGGCGCAGGCGCGAAGACCCTTGCCGAGTTTGGTCCTGGCGATGAGAAACCAGAGCGCGACGATGCAGAGCGCCGTCGCGCCGAACACCCAGAACGCCTGCGTCGGAATCAGGATCGCACCAAAGGCCAGCGGTTGCTCACCCGAGAACGGCGGCATCGCATAGGGCTGGCTGCCCCAGACCGCGAGCGAAAATCCCTCGATCATGGTGAGGAGGCCGGCGGTCAGCATCAGCACATTGGCATTGGAAAGCCGCGTCAGCGCCGGCACGAACGTAAAGGACGCAAGACCGACGCCGATGATCACCGTTGTCGCGACCGCCGCGGGAATCGCCACCACGAGCGGCCAGCCCCAGGCGACACCGAAGGTGTAACCGATCATCGCGGCGATCAGCGCAAAGCCGCCTTGCGAGAGGTTGATCGCGCCGGTGACCCGATAGACCAGCGAGAAGCCGAGCGCGATCGCGGCATAGATGCTGCCGACGACGAGCCCGCCGATCGCGATCTGCGCAAACTCAAGCACGCGCTATGCCCATTCGCTTCATTGCGCGCGGGGAATGCCGAGGGGATCGCTGACCACGGCCCAGGTCTGCGCCGCCGCATCCCAGCGCGTGACAACGACGTTCGACTCGTCCAGTCCGCGATTGGGCACCGCCTTGAAATCGTAGAAGCCGTTGATACCGGCGACGCCCTTGAGTTCGCGGAAATAGGCGCGCAGATCTTCGGCCGTCGCATCCGGTTTCAGTTTGCGCAACGCGGTGACGACGAGGAGCGCGGGATCCCAGGCATAGGTCGAGGGACCGTCCGGCTTGATGTCGGTACCGTCGAACGCCTTGTAGAACGCGTCCTTCGCCGCCGACGCTCCATCCGCCTTTGCGGATTTTGCCGATTTGAGAAAATCCGCCGCCGGAATGTAAAGCTCCTTCGGCAGGAAGGCCGCATATTGCGCCATCTGGGCATAAGTCTGGTTGCCGTTGGTGGTCGCGACCGGCAATTCGATGCCGGCATCATGGATCGCCTTGAACACGGTGCCGATCGGGCCCCCGGTCGACCACGCCACCAGCACGTCGGGGTTGGCGCCTTTCAAACGCTGAATCTGCGCCGCCGCGCTGACATCGGTCGGATTGAGCTGGGCTTCGGCAACCAGTTCGACGTCTTTGTGATCGTCAGCGCCGACCAGCGACTTGAAATTCTTGTAGGCGTCCTGTCCGCTCGCATCCGTCGAGGTGATCAGCGCGATCTTCTTCCAGCCCTTAGCCCCGAAGTACCGCAACAACGCGGCCGCGAGTTCCTTGGTCGAGATGCTCGAACTATAGACGAAGCCGCCGTTCACCGGATGGATGCCGGGCGAGAAGCAATAAAGCAGCGGGCCGTCCTTCATCAGCGGCGCCATCGCGTTGCAAAGCGCAACCAGCGCCGAGCCGAGGATCACAGGCGGATTGGAGGCCTTGACCTGATTGGCAAGTTGCACGGCCACCTGCGGGCTCGACTGGTCGTCGTGAAACACGAATTTTAGCGGCTGGCCATGGATGCCGCCGTCCGTATTGGCCGCCTTCTCGAATTGCATCAGCGCCTGCTGCTCGGCCTTGCCGAGGAAGGCGCCGCCGCCGGTCAGCGGCAGGATCACGTTGATTTCCCGGTCAGCGGCCTGCGCCACTGTGAGTCCGCAGACAAGAGCGGCGGCAACAAGAATGATGCGGACGCGCAATCGATCCTCCCGATTATTGGCGCTGGCGTTTTATGCTTTGTAATGAGTTATCGGCGGAAACGCCATTGTCCAGGTTCCGACATTCGTATCATGTCGCCGAGAATTCGGTTACGAATGTCATAGTGTGGTTTTGGATTTGACATTCGCTATAGCGAATTCCCAGCGATACTGCAGCGAATGTCCAATTCACCACACTAGGCCGCCGCGCCCGCCATTTCCTTGTCGGTCTCGTCTTCTTCGAGGCCGGAGAGAACTTTCACCTCCTCGTCGGAGGCGCCCAGCGTGCGCCAGGGCACCGTCTTTTCCACCACGCCCTGATAGGAGCGGAGTTTTGATTGCGGCAGATGCGGCTGGATCTGGCCGATCACCCGCCCCTCCTGCTCAAACGCCCGCGCCGCATCGATCATCAGGCGGCGGAACTGCACGATTGCGATGTCGCTGGCGCCAAGACGCTCCTGCGTGCGGTCGGCAATCGGCCCCATCGATTCCCACATCGCAATGTCCTGGTTGGGAATGCCGGGAATGCCGGTGAAGCTGTCGCCGCCAGCCATCGCCGCGCGATCCTGCAGATAGTCGTTGTGGGCGTGGCGCTTGATCGGGCGAAACTGCGCGTCGACGTCAACGCCCACTTCGAGCACGCAGAACTTGCGCCAGGCTTCCGTGCCGATGCCGCCCTGCTCGCCTTCCGCCCAGGCGATGAAGTGGAAGGTGCTTGAAGTGTCGCTGCGCGGCACGATCACGCTCGTGACATTATAAGTGCTGTTCGGCGGGATCAGCGCGGTGAACGGCGCGACATAGGTGGTGATGCGCACGTAATCATGCGAGTTGGCATTCGCGATCGGGCGGCGGATTGCGGCGTAACGCATGCCGTAATTGGTGAGCTGCACCTGAATGCGCGGATTCTTGTCCGTCGACGGCCGAACCCAGTGATCGCCCTTGGCCGCCGCGTCGCCTTTCGCAGGCCGCATGTCGGACGAATGCAGCGTGGAGGAATGCGCCGAGTTGATCTGGCCCTCCATGATCTGCGCCCAGTTGCACGGCAATTCCACTTTGGCGATCGCAACGCGCGCATCAGGGTGCGGCGCCCAGGGTGGCGCCTCGAATTCCGGCATCGCCTCCGGCGGGCCCATATAGGTCCAGACAAAGCCGCCGGCCTCGCGCGTCGGGTAAGCGAGGTGCCTCGCCTTTTCCGGCAGGCTGCTTACCTTCGGCTCCGAGGGCATGTCGATGACATTGCCTTCGGTGTCGAACTTCCAGCCGTGATAGAGACAGCGCAAGCCGCATTCCTCGTTGCGGCCGAAGGCGAGCGAGGCCTTGCGGTGTGGACAGGCCTCGCCGAGCAGCCCGAGCTTGCCGCTGGAGTCACGGAACGCGACGAGCTTCTCGCCGAACAGCTGCACGCGCACCGGCGCGCCGTCGGGCTCTGAGACCTGTTCGGACAACAGCGCCGGCACCCAGTGGCGGCGCATCAGCCGTCCCATCGGCGCATCGCCCTCGACGCGACATAGCAACTCGTTTTCCGCCTGCGTCAGCATGGCCGTTTCTCCCGAAAAAACCTTAGTCTCCTAAGTATATAATCCAGGCATGGCCGTTCCGTCCAGAGCAGGCATCCCTGGCAGGCTCAAATATCCGGACTTCTGGCAGGCAAAAGCATAACGGCCGCCCTTTCAGGCAGCCGTCTGGAAACGCTGGCATTTCTGCTGTCGGTGGGAAAGGTCGCTGGAGTGGCGGGCTAAATCCCGAATACCCAGAGGGCGACAATGGCGCCGAGAACGGCCAGACCGGAAACGGTCCATCCGGCCGCATAAGCGCCGTCATCGGTTTCGGGCCGGTCCACCATGTCGTCACGCCATTCGGTCATGAGAGCCTCCTTGAGACTGCCTCCTGCCGGTTAAGTCGCGCCGGAACGCAGAAGGTTCAATCCGGTGAACCAATGCGCGAGGAGGCGGCGGGTTCCGAGGCGGGCGTCACCGCAGCGCAAGGGGGGACTCCATCTCCCCGCGTGCGGGGGGAGGTATTAAAGGAAAGCTAGGCCAGCCCTCAAACCCGCTTCTTCAGCGCCGCCACAAAGCGATCAACATCTTCCTCGTCGTTGAAGACATGCGGCGAGATGCGCATGCGCGACAACCGCGGTGCAACATAGACGCCCTCCCCGGCCAATCCCTCGACAAGCCCGGCCGGCAGGCCGCCGGCAAAGCCAAGGCTCAAAATGTGCGGCGCGCGAAAGCGCGTCTCCATCAAGCGGACCTTGCCGCCGTTCAGGCCTTCCGCGATCCGCGCGGTGAGCATCGAAAGGCGCCCGGCGACCACGTCCGCGCCCCATTCGGCCATCATCTCCATCCCGATCGCGGCCATTTCCATCGAGATGAAATGATCGCGCTCGCCCATGTCGAAACGCCGTGCGCCCGGGACATAACTCACATCGGCGAAATAAATCTCCGCGTCCGAGCGGACCTCGCGGCGGCCGAAGCCGGTCTGTTCCAGCGGAATGCCGCCCTGATGGCGCTTGGCGATATAGATAAAGGCCCGGCCATAGGGCCCGAGCAGCCATTTGTAGGTCGGGAAGATCACGAAATCCGGATCGAGACTTCTAACGTCCATCGCGAGCACGCCGACCGCGTGCGTCGCATCGATCAGGAACAGCGCGCCGTGCCGCTTCAGCGCCGCACCGACTTTCGCAACGTCGATCAGGCCACCGTCCGACCAGTGCACCGAGGAGATCGAAGCGAGCGCGAGGCGTTCCGCGTTCGGCCGCTCGATCGCAGCCATAACCGCCGAGGTCCAGTCACCGTCAGGCGGCTGGCGCACGGTCTCGATGGTGAAGCCGGCCGAAGCGGCTCGGGTCTGCCATTCCAGGATCGGGGATGAATGGTCGTTTTCCAGAACCAGCACCCGCATGCCGGCCGGGATCGCGAGGATCTTTCCGACCGTCGCCACGCCATAACTGACAGAGGAAATCAGCGCGACGTCACTGGTCTCGGCATTGATCAGGCGCGCGGCGGCGGCTCTAGCGCGTTCGTGCTGGCGGTTGGCGAAAGCGGCATCGAGCGTCCACGGCGCGCCTTTGCGTCCGACCGCGGCGCGGGCGGCTTCCTGCGCGCGCAGCGGCAACGGGCTATAGGAGGCCGAATTCAGATAACAGATGTCGCGCGGTATATCGAAGAGTTCGCGTTGGGAAGCCAGCATGGTGTGCTCTTCGTTGGAAGCACAACCTTAGCGGCTTGGAATTGAACCGGCCACCCCGACATTCGCATGACAGGGGCGCCACGGCACGCGCTAGTGTGGCGGTTCAGAAGTCCGCATCAACGTGGCTCCGCAAAATGCTACGAACTTCGGAATCGGGACACTAGCTGCGCCGGTGCATTGCAACTTCCGACAATCGAGATGTGACGGGAGAGCTTAGTGACCCTGCGCCGAGCGCAGCTGTTCAGGCTCGGCCGGGCTCCAGTGCGATTGATAGACTTCCAGGATGCCGCGCGACATCCTGACATCGGCGCGCTTGAACTCGGCTTTCAGATCGTCGAGCTCGCTGGAGGCAATGCGGTGATTTTCCGCTCCCAAGAACAGCAGCGCCATCGCGGTGTCCCAGGAGAATTCCAGCGCCTTCGACAGCACCAGGATCATGTCGCGGTTGTTGCGCGAAAGCGCCTCCTCGACGACCTCTGGCGGCAGCGAGCAGAGCAGCGACAGCCCAATGATCGCTTCCTCGACCTTGTGCGCGAGCGCATAGGTAAGAATGCTCTTCTCGTTCAGCCGGCCGGCCTTGTGCGCCGCGGTCACGGTCTGTTTGAGCGCCAGATAACTTTCCTGCCCGGACGCGAACTTGGAATAGAGCTCGCCGGATACCTTCGTCACCGAGGCTTGAATCGCCGCTGTGAGCTCCGGGCGTTCGCGCTCAAGCTTGCGGCGGACGTCGGCGGACGCTTTCGCGACCAATTGACGGAACATCTGCGGCGGAATTTCCTTGCGCAGGCCCACTTGTTCGGCGAGCACGGCATCGGTTTCCGCGCGCTTGATCATCTGGCGGAAGGCGAAGTCGGAGAAGCGGGCGCCATCGTTGGCGGCGACCGACTGAACGACCTCCTGGTTGCCGCGCGTGACGAGTTCATCCGTCACCTCGACCGGGATCGACGGACGGCGCGCGATCGCCAGCAGATGCGGCTGGCTCTTGGTGCGGATATTGGCGATCAGCGACTTGACGTCGAGGCGCGGCGAAAATTGCAGGACGGGACCTGCGACCTCGATCGAATCGTCGAAGGCCAGCATCTGCACGACCTTGTCCGGCGCATTGTTGGAATGGGCCAGCCGGCGCGACAGTTCGGCCCGCGACACCTGTTCGATTTCATCAGCCAACCGGCCGATTACCTCGCCGAAAATGCGGATCTGCTCTTCGCTGAACTCGCCTTCGACGAGAACATCGGTCGCATGCCACAACGCCTTCGCGCGGCTCTCAGCCGAGCCACGCGCAATCGCGTCGTTGAGGTCTTCCAAAGTGGGACCGACTTCAGTCATTGGGCAATCCGGTGACAGGTAATCAAAATGTCTGGCGCCAGCCATAGACCGCAATTTTTAATGGTGCGGTTTCACTTTCCCCAAGTTTTCGCACCTTGCAGTGACCCTTCATTAACTCTGGCTGCCATGCGCGGCCCTCACCCGCCCGATCGGCGCTCGCAAGCTGAAAAACCCGGAGAAAACGCCGCGCGGCGGGCGGCGATTTGACAGCGCGTTTACCGATCGCTTACCTCTTTTGATGAATGGCGAAAGCCGCGAACCCGCGGGGCAAATCCGCGCGGAAACCTGCCAAAAGGCAGGGAATGAAGGGCGAGACGATGGATCAGGCTGCAACGCCTCCGAGTATCGAGGCGACGTCACGCACGACAGATAGTGCGATCGCGATTGCCGCCATCGCGGTATTGATCGTTTCCTATGCCGTCAACGCGATGGACCGCACGCTGTTTCCGCTAATGCTGACGGACGTCCGGCGCGAATACGACTTCAACCTGCCGCAGGCAGGCCTGATGTCGACGATCTTCACATTGGGCATGACACTCGCCGGGTTTCCGACCGGCTATCTGATGTCGCGCTACTCCCGCAAGACCGTGATCCAGGTCGGCATCCTCATCTATTCGGCGGCAACCGTGATCACGGTCACCGCGATCGGCTTTGCCGACATGCTGTTCTATCGCGCCGTCACCGGCATCGGCGAAGCGATGCAGCTCACGGCGTTGCTCGCGGTGTTCTCCAGCTACTTCTCGCGTCACCGCGCCGCCGGCGTGGGCCTGCTCAACTACGCCTATGCCGGAGGGGCCGCGGTCGGACCGTGGCTCGGCGCCAGACTGCTGGTCGATTACGGCACATGGCGCGCGCCCATGATCATCTATGGTGTCATTGGGCTTGCGATGATGGTGCTGATCGCCGCCGTGGTGCGGCCGTATCTGTCCGAGACCAACACGGCAGGTGCGGAAAACACGGCGATTGCGGCCGGCGGCGCGGCCTCGCTCAACAACCGCAACACCATTGTGCTTGCGATCCTCAGCATTCTTTTTGGCCTCGCGCTCTACGGCTATCTCGGCATGTATCCGACGTTTCTGCGCGAGCAACTCCATTACGCGCCTTTCGACGCCGGCCGCGTCATGAGCATTTACGGGCTCGGCGTGCTGGTGTCGCTGTTTACCGGATGGCTCGGCGACCGCTTCTCGCCGCGGCTGGTGCTGGGCCTGAGTTTTCTGCTCGCGAGCGCCATCGCAGCCCTTTTGTTCAACGGCCCTTCTGACTTCACGACCCAGGCAGCGCTATCCTTCATGCTCGGCGCGACCTTCAGCGGCACCATCTTCGTCAACCTCGCCGCCTATCACGTCAAGTCGGTGGCGGTGTCCCTCTCGGGGCGCGCCTCCGGCCTGTTTGTCTCTTGCGTCTATGGCTCGGCAACCGTTGCGGGCTATGTCATCGGCTGGATCGTTGGGCTAGCGGGCTGGACGGTCGCCGGCAATATCCAGCTCGTTGCACTGTGTCTCGTCGGCGCGGTCGTGGCGCTATTGCTGCGGCCGGAGCAGATGTCGCGGCAAGCCAAGCAGGCAGCATGACGCCGATGGCAAAAGATATCCCCGTGGTTTCCGTGAACGTCTTCCCCGGCGGCTTCAACTGGGGCGTCTATGTCGGGCAGGACAAAGGCTTCTTCGCAGACACAGGCATTGCGGTTGAAGTCCAGGGCACGCCCAACTCCATCACCCAGATGACGGACTTCTCGCAAGGTAAATTCGATATCGCGATGACCGCGGTCGACAATATCGTCGCCTATGTCGAGGGCCAGGGCGAAGCGCCGATCGGCCCGCAAAGCGATTTCACGGCAGTCATGGGCAGCGACAGCGGTTTTCTCAGTCTCGTCGCCTCGCCTTTTGTTTCGAAGATCGAAGACCTCGCCGGGAAAACCCTGTCGGTCGATGCGATGACGACGGGCTACGCCTTCGTGCTTTATGAAATCATGCGGCGCCATGGCTTGAACAAGGGTGGCCTCGACAAGGGCAAAGGCGATTACGAGATCGTGCGCGCCGGCGGCATGGTGCAGCGCTGGAATGCGTTGCGCGAAGGCCAGCACGCCGCCACGTTATTGTCGGCGCCCTATAACATCATCGCGCAAAATGCCGGCTTTACCGAACTCGTAAAGGCGACCGACGTGATCGGCCCCTATCAGGGCAATGTCGCCGCCGTGCGCCGGCCTTGGGCGCAACAAAACTGCGGCAAGGTCGAGGCCTATATCCGCGCCTATCGCCGGTCAATTGCGTGGTTATATGAACCCGAGAATCGCGCCGAGGCGATCGCGATCCTTACGTCTCATCTGCCGCAAATGCCGCCAGAGATCGCGGAGGCAAGCTATCGCGAATTGCTCGATTCCAGGGGTGGCTTTTTCCGCAACTGCGAGATCGATCGCACCGGCCTCGACTGCGTGCTGGAGTTACGCAGCCGTTACGGCCTTCCGGAAAAGCAATTGAACGACCCCGCGAAATATTTCGATCTGAGTTTTGGTTAGCTCCCTCTCCCCGTAAACGGGGGAGAGGTGAACCTCGGCAATCGAAATTGCAACATAATGTTGCACTATCTGGTCACCTCAATTGATCGACGTCCGCGCAACCGCGTGCGGATGGGTCTACTTAAGCCAGGGGAGGTTCCGATGGTCGTTAGCGTCCAGAGCGATGTTGTACGCAGGATGGAGATCGGGCCGCTCGTGATTCCCACCGGCGCCGCACTCGGTGCCGAAGTAAGAGGCGTCGATCTCAAGGCGCTCGACGAAATCCAGTTCGCCGCACTCAAGCGCGCCTGGCACGACCATGAGGTCGTTCTGGTGCGCGGACAAACACTCAGCGATCAGGACCTGATCGCGTTCAGCCGGCGCTTCGGCGACCTCGATTGGGCGCCGATCCAGGAAACCGGCAGGCGCTTCGTCGAGGGGCTGCCCGAGATCTACATCGTTTCAAACGTGACCATCGACGGACAGCCGATCGGCAGCCTCGGTGCCGGAGAGGCCGTCTGGCACACCGACATGTCGTATCTCGACGTGCCGCCGATGGCGAGCATGCTTTTCGCGATCGAAGTGCCGCCAGCCGGCGGCAACACCTCTTTTTGCAGCATGTACGCGGTGTACGAGGCGCTGCCGGACGAATTAAAGCGCCGGATCGTGAACCTGAAGATCAAGCACGATGGCACCTATAACAGCGGCGGCTATCTGCGCCAGGGCGTCACCGCAACGGACGATCCGCGCACCTCACCGGGCGCCGTACATCCGCTGGTCTGCACTCATCCGGACACCGGCCGGCGCATGCTCTATCTCGGCCGCCGGCGCAACGCCTATCTGATGGGACTCGAGTTGGCCGAATCCGAGGCGCTGCTCGACGAATTGTGGAGCCTCATTGAGCGGCCGGAATTCGCCTGGGAGCATGTCTGGCAGGTCGGCGATCTCGTGCTGTGGGACAACCGCTGCACCATGCATCGGCGCGATCCGTTTGACTCCTCGTCCCGCCGGATCATGCATCGCACGCAAATCAAGGGCAGCGCTGCGCCGGTTTGATCCGCAACCCTCACACCGCCGCGATGGTCTGCACCTCGACCAGAAACTGTTCCTTCACCAGCCGGTCAACGATGAGCAGCGTGTTCGGTGGATATTTCCCGCTTGGAAACATTTTTGGAAATTCGCGCAGGCGGAATGCCATGAATTTCGGGATGTCCTGCGAGTGCACGAGATAGGTTGTGAACTGCACGACATTGGCCCAGGACGCGCCGGCCGATTTGAGCGCCGCTTCGACATTGCCAAACACCTGAGCGGTCTGCGCGTCGAAATCGCCCTCGCCGATCACGTTGCCCGCGGAATCGCCCGACAGCATGCCGGCGATGAACAGGAATTCGTTCGCCTTCACCCGCGTCACATGGGTGTACTGCCCCATCGGGGGGCCGAGCTCGTCCGGATTATAGATGTTGAGTTCTGCTGACATGATTTTTCTACCCTGACGCGATTAGCCGGCGATTGCCGTCCAGCCGGCAGTAATACCGTCATCCCAAAGTTGGCCGCAAGCGCAAGGGCTTGGTATTGCTGCCATGCGGCACGCGCGCTAGGCTTCCTCGGACATTTTGGCAGGAGGCATGCGTGACCCGATCGGACGAACACAAGTCGGACGAACAAAAGATTTCTGAGGACCGCCGCGAAGCGCTGCGGTACGCGCTGGCGCTCGGCAGCGGCGCTGCGATCGCTTCCACGCTCGCAAGCCCAGCCTCGGCGCAAACCTCCGCCGACAACACGCTGGATAGGATTCGCTCCACCAAAGTGCTGCGCATCGCCGTGCTGCCGGGCGAACTGCCTTATTTCAACAAGGACCTCGCCACCGGCACCTGGTCCGGCTTCTCGATCGAGATGGCCAACGACATCGCCAAGCTGCTCGACGTCAAGCTCGAATATACCGAATCGACCTACGGCAACTCGATCCTCGATCTTCAGGCCAACAAGATCGATCTCGGTTTTGCGCTGAACCCGACGCCGCAACGGGCGCTGGTCGTCGATTTCACCAACCTCGTTTTCCCGCATCCGTTCGGCGCGATGCTGAAGAAAGGGCTCGAGGCCAAGACCTGGGCCGACATCAACAAGCCCGAAGTGAAAATCGCGGTCGATGTCGGCTCGGCGAACGAGGCCGTAGCGCGGCGTTTCGCGCCGAACGCCACCATCAAATCGATGAAGTCGCGCGACGAGGTGATGCTGGAGATGGCGTCGGGCCGCGTCGATTGCGTGGTCAACGCGCTGGTGCTGGGCCTGACTGCGATTGCCAAGAACCCGAGCCTCGGCACCTACAAGATCCTGCAATCGCCTTCCGTGACGGTATCGAGCAGCTGTGCGGTACGGCACGAGAGCGACAAACGCTGGCGCGATTTCCTCTCGGTGTGGATCGACTACAACCGCGGCATCGGCCAGATGCGCGAGTGGTTCGTCAAGGGGCTCGCGCTTTCCGGCGTGAAGCCTGAGGATGTGCCGGTCGAGCTGAGTATTTGAGACACGGTTTCCTTGCCTGATCCCTCGAGACGGCGCTTACGCGCCTCCTCGGGATGAGGTCGCTGAGAGAAGATCCTCATAGTGAGGAGCCGCGCGTATTCGCGTGGCGTCTCGAACTATGAGGCCCGCTTATGATTTCCGCTCACGCCTTATCATACGTCATGCCGCTCATACGTCATGCCACGCTCGAGCCGGCGCGGCGGAGCCAGCCTATCCACCAATCGTAGCGAGCGTTCTACCTCCCGACCAACCGAAACCCGCCTCCGGTGTGGCATACGAGATCAAAACCGCCTGCGCTGCCGGCACCGTGAAAACCTCGCCTCTTTACCGCTCTTCCAATATTCCGGAGTGGGACCATTGCATTCCGCTGCACCTCTTGCTAGTTATAATATTATGATCGTAATCAAATAAGAGACTGCCGCCCGTTTCCACGAAATGACTCCGAAGGTGAACATGCCGTTTAATGCGCGGGACAGGATTGTCGTCACAGGCATGGGGCTCGTGTCGCCGTTAGGCTGCGGCGTCGCGAACGCTTGGTCCAGGCTTATTAAGGGCAGGTCGGGAATTCGACGTATCCCGCAAGGCGTTGCAGAAGATGTCGCGTGCCAGGTTGCGGGATTTGTTCCGTCTGTCGATGAAGAGGACGGTTTTAATCCTGATCAGTTCGTGCCGCCAAAAGATCAGAAAAAGATGGATCGCTTCATCCAGTTGGCGCTCGGCGCGGCGCAAGAAGCTATCAGCCAGGCGAATTGGAGGCCGAAAACAGAGTCGGAAAGCGCGAGAACCGCGACCGTCATCGCATCCGGTATCGGCGGATTTCATTCCATTACCGAAGCCGTGCGACTAACGGATGCGCGGGGACCCCGGCGGCTGTCTCCATTTACGGTTCCGTCGTTTCTCTCAAATCTGGCCGCAGGCTGGATATCGATTCTCCACGGCTACAAGGGTCCAATTGGCACGCCTGTGACAGCGTGTGCGGCAAGTGTACAGGCTATCGGCGATGCGGCGCGCCTGATCAGGACCGGCGAGGCGGATATTGCGGTTTGTGGCGGGTCGGAAGCCACGGTCAATCGTGTCAGCCTCGGCGGCTTCGGCGCTGCGCGTGCTCTTTCCACAGGATTCAACGACCGTCCCGAATCCGCATCACGTCCCTTCGACGCCGCGCGCGACGGATTCGTCATGTCGGAAGGCGCAGGCATCCTGGTGATCGAGTCGCTCGATCATGCTCGAGCACGCGGCGCGACGCCAATTGCCGAACTCGTCGGATACGGCACAACTGCCGATGCCCATCATGTCACCGCCGGTCCTGAGGACGGAGAAGGAGCCGCGCGAGCGATGCACGCGGCACTCGATCAGGCGCGCTTGTCGCCGTCCGATATCGGCCACCTGAACGCGCACGCCACTTCGACCCCAGTCGGCGACCGTGGCGAATTGGCGGCCATCAAATCAGTGTTCGGCACCGAGCCGTCGCTCGCGATCAGCGCGACCAAGTCGGCGACAGGTCACACGCTGGGCGCCGCTGGCGGGATCGAGGCGATTTTTACCATCAAGGCGCTTCAGGACCAGCTGGCGCCACCGACCCTGAACTTCGAACGGCCGGACGAGCGTTGTGGCGGCCTTGATATCGTCGGTCCGACCGCAAGGCCCGCCAGCTTCGAACACGCAATCTCGAACGGTTTCGGCTTCGGCGGGGTCAACGCCAGCGTGATTTTCAGACGCTGGAACGACGCCTGAAGGAGGTCGACTTCCGGCTCTTAAAGAACTCAAGGATTTGCACCAGGCGTGCCCGTCTGTTCATGTTCTCACGCCTTATCATAAGTCATGCCGTGTTCGAACCGGCGCGCGATCAGCGTTGCCGGAAACAGGATCGCGAAATAAATCAGCGCGACGACGGTATAGACCTCGAGCGGCCGGTAGGTGTCGGCGTTGATCAGCGTGGCGTTATAGACGAGATCGGGCACCGCGATCACCGATACCAGCGAGGTGTTCTTCAACTGCGTGACCGACTGATTGACGTAAGGCGCGAGCATGGGTTTCAGCGCCTGCGGCAGGATCACGAGCCGCAGCAATCGCCACGGCCTTAAACCCAGCGCGCGCGCGGCGTCCCATTGTCCGCGATGGATGCTCTCGATGCTGCCGCGCACGATCTCGGCATAGAATGCCCCGCCATAGAGCGACAGCACGGTCATCGCCGCGACGTGCGCGGGGATGTTGACCCCGATCACCACCGGAAACGCGTAATAGAACCAGATGATCTGAACGAGTAGCGGCGTGCAGCGAAACAACTCGATATAGGCCACCAGCAGCCAGTCGATCACAGGATAGCGCCGTAGCCGAAGGATGCCGACCACAAGGCCGATCAAGGTGCCGAGCAGGATGGTGGCAATCGTGTAGGTCATGGTCCAGCCGATACCGAGCCAGAACAGATGGCTGTATTTGACGAGGATGCCGAAATCCCAGACGTAATTCATGCCGGCACTCGTTCGCCGCCAGGCGATCGCAGGCGAAGACTTTTATCCCTCCCCCGCGAGCGAAGTGAGCAGCGGGGAGGGTGCATAGGCGACCTTCGGTCGCCGTGCTTAAAAAAGAGAACGCCGATGCTTCGCATCGGCTGTGCGCGAAGCGACGGTCGGGTGGAGGCATTTTCGCTCGCAAATACCCCCCACCCTGGCCTCCGCTTTGCTTCGGCCTTCCCTCCCCACCGCTGCGCGGGGGGAGGGATCAGACCACATCCACTGGGGAGTCTTCTCACACCCATCATACGTATCGGCTCGGCGCAAACGCGCTCGCATCGAAGCTCGGTCTGTCGCCCGCGATCATCGCGGCGATCGCAGCACCTGTCGCCGGCCCCGTGGTGAAACCGATATGCTGGTTGCCGAACGCGAGCCACAGGCCCTGATGCCGCGGCGCCGATCCAATCATCGGCAAACTATCCGGCAAGGTCGGTCGTGCCCCGCGCCAGGGTTCGGCGACGGCCGAGCCAAATTCGACCACGCCGCGCGCCATCGGCACCACCATGTCGAGCTGCGCGAACGACGACGGTGCGTCGCGGTCGGTCAATTCGACGCCGGATGTGACACGAATGCCATTTTCCATCGGCGACATCAGGAAACTGCCTTCGGCATCATGGATCGGTCGTTGCAAGGCGCGTGCCGGATTGGGCGTGAATTCCTGATGATAGCCGCGCTCGACCGCAAGCGGCACGCGATAGCCGAGCGGCCGCAGCAGATCGGCCGACCACGGGCCGAGCGCGACCACGACATGACGCGCGGTGACGGCGCCATCGCCGAGCACGACACGCCAGCCGCCATCCTTGGGTTCGATCGCCCTGATGTCGGACTGGCGAACCTCGCCGCCGAGGCCCTTCAGCATCTGTGCATAGGCCTTGACCACCGCACCCGGCGAATCCACGGACGCGGTCTGGGTGTGCAAAAGACCGGTCTTGTAGACCGGCAGGATGTTCGGCTCGAGCGCCGAGATCGCCTGACGGTCGAGCAACTGGCTCTGGATGCCAAATTCGGCAAGGAATGCCTGCTCTTGTTTAGCCGCCTCTGTCGCATCGCTGCGCCAGGCCTTGAGCCAGCCGGTCTCGCGGAAGCGATTGCCGGCATTGGCCTTCACGATCCATTCGCGGTGCAGCTTCAGCGACGCGCCGATCAGGCCATGCAGCGCTTCGGCGCGCGGCCGTGTGCGCGAAGGCACGGCGTTGCCGAGAAAGCGCGCGACCCAGTCGAGGTTGCGCATCACCCACATCGGATTCCACCGCAAGGCCGCACTGGTGTTGCCAAGATAACCCGGCAACGCGCTCCACAATGAGGGTTTGTTGAGCGGCAGGATCGAGCCGCTACTTAAAATGCCGGCATTGCCATAAGACGTCTCGCTGCCGGGATCGCGGCGGTCGATGACAACAACCGAAAGCCCGCGTTGCCGTGCGGCGATGCCAGCGGAAACCCCGACAATCCCCGCGCCGAGCACGGCGACATCGATTTGCTGACCCGCCCCATTCTCAGACATTCACTTCAACCTCTACATCAACGTTAGTGGAGTGGATTTGACATTCGCTACTCGCCTGGCCGCGAACTCCTAAAGCGAATGTCAAATCCTAAACTCCACTATAATCTATATCTGCTAGTGATCCTTTGATTCTAACATTCGCAAAGTGCCCGCTGAGAAGGGATGCGAATGTTAGAATCGGATCACTAGCCCGCCATCGACCGGCAGCGAGGCGCCCGTCACATGCGAGGCTTCTTTCGACAACAAGAACGCGACGACGGCGGCGACCTCGTCGGGCGCGGCCAGCCGCGACATTGGATTGGACTTGGCGACCGCCTGCCACGCCGCGGCGTCGAGCGCGCCTGTCAGTCCTGCATCCTTGCGCGTGAAGCCGGGCACGACGACATTGGCGGTCGCGCCGGAGCCAGCGAGCTCAATGGCGAGACATTTCACCAGCACTTCAAGCGCGGCCTTCGCCGATCCCGATCCCGGATAGGTCGAATCCGGCGTGAACCGATGCGCGGCAAAGCTGGAAACCGCGACGACGCGGCCGTGCGGACTTCGCTGCAAATCCGCCAATGCCGCGCTAGCCATTTCGTGAAAGGCAGCCGCCATCACCGCAAAGGCGCGTTCGAGGTTCTCACGCGGCAGTTGCGCAAAACCGCGCCGGTCGGCAAAGCCGGCCGCATGCACGATCGCATCGATGCTGCCGAACTTCTCGCGCGCCGCGTCGACAAGCCGGGATCCAACGCCTGCCTTGGCGAGATCGCCCGTCGAAAAAGCCACCTTGGCGCCGGAGCGTTCGCATTCCGACACCACGCGTCTTAAGCGCTCGAACCCCGCCGCGTCGCTGCCCTGTCCATGCAGCATCAAGCAGGCATCCGATTTGGCCACGCGGCGCGCCACCGCCGCGCCGATTCCGGACCCTGCTCCTGTGATAACCGTAACGCTCAACCCGTCCCCCGCTTTAACCCGGGGCGACTATAGGTCCTGGCGGTTTGAATGCCAACGATTGCGGGTTCCGTTGATACCTACGGCAAAACCATAAGCGCGCCCGCGACCAGCATGGCCGCGAGCGACGACAACGCCAGCGACCAGTGGATCCCGATCAGGCTGCCGATCAGGCCGACCGAGATGCCGCTGAACGTCTTCAAGCCCAGGCTTGCCATGTTGAACAGGCCGATCACGTGTCCGCGCTTGTCGGGCGGCGCGTCGAGTTGGACCAGGCTCTGCGCCATGGCATTGAACGACAGTTCAAGGAAGCCGGCGGCGAGCAGGAAACCGACCGCGAGCCAGTAGACGTTCGACAGCGAAAACACCGCCAGCGCCGCGCCCCACAACAGCGCCAGGATCATCGCGGTGCGCGGCTTCGGCGGCAACAAGCCTCCACCTTCCAGAATCAGGCCCGCCAGCAGTCCGCCGGCCGCATCGGCCGCCAGCAGTGTGCTGTAGGCCAGACCGGGATCGCCGTGCTGAAGATCGCTCGCGAAGTTCGGCATTTGCGAACTGTAGGCATTGCCGACAAAGAACGACGCGGCGCCGGCGAGCAGCACCATTGAAACGATGGTCGGATGCCCCCTGATGTCACGGATGGTCGAAATGATGTCGTTGAGCCCGCGCACCGCGCGGCGCGGCGCCGGCTTGTCTTTGCGAAAGCGCGGACCGTAGGGCGCCGCGATCAGCCACAGCACCAACGGCAGATAGAACACGGTGTTGATGATGATGCCCCAGGCAGCTCCAAACGCGAGCAGAATGGCAGCACCGACGGCGGGACCCGCCAGCACGGCGAGATACCGCGCCATCGCGTTCAGTCGTACTCCGCTTTCCAGTTCCGCCGGACCGACGATGTCATAGAGCAGCATCTGGTTCGGCGTCTGCCACAGCACGCCGGCACAGCCGTGCACGACCAGGATCGCCATCGCCTGCCACATCTGCAAAGAGTCGGTGAAGAAGAAATAGCCCCAGCTCAAGGACGCGATGATGAACAGCGCCATCCCGCACTGGATGACGCGGCGCGGATCGAAGCGTTCGGCGAGCGCACCGGATGCCACCGAGAACATCAGGAACGGCAGCCAGTGCGAAACCACCGCAAAGCCGCCCAAGGCCGGCGAGTGGAATTTCTGGAACACCACCCAGTAGCTGATCACGTGCTCGATATTGTCGGCCATCATCGCGAGCACGTAGGTGGTGAACTGCGCGCGAAAGCCGGGATGTCGCATGGCGGCAAAGGAACGCATTTTGGCCGGCGGGGGTGAGCCCCCTGTTGTTGCATCGTTCATGGCGATGGGATTTCCGTGATGAGGATGGCGGTTAGGTCAGTGCCCAAGATTTTTGGCAGCGCCTCTTCTAGCAGAGCCTTACGCCGATCCCATCCAAAGCGGCGACGCGCGGCAGCTATGCCAAAACTCTTCCGACCG
Source organism: uncultured Alphaproteobacteria bacterium (assembly GCA_963770515.1). Lineage (GTDB taxonomy): Bacteria > Pseudomonadota > Alphaproteobacteria > Rhizobiales > Xanthobacteraceae > Bradyrhizobium. Next base: position 581,873 of record CAVYPW010000006.1, on the reverse strand, counting down.
TGGCTCGGATTCAGAGGTCTTTGATTTACAGGGTCTTTATGCACACACCCGTGATGCACGCCCTGTGCCGCAGCAGGCCCGCCCCAGGCATATGAAGAAAACCTTTGTAGTTTACCTTCACATATGCCATGATGACTGAATGAAGCCAAAACCCGCCAATTCCGAAAGTACTGAAGCCTCCGCCCTGGCCGCCGAGCTTCACATCGTGCTCGGTGCGCTGAAGCGGCGCCTCCGCGAGCACGGCGATGTCGCCGATCTGACCTCGGCGCAAAAATCCGTGCTGCTGCGGCTGGAGCGCGACGGGCCCGCAACCGGGAGCGCGCTGGCACGGGCCGAGGCGATGCGGCCGCAATCGATGGGCGCGATCGTCGCGGTACTTGAGCAAGCCGGATATGTGACGGGCACACCCGATCCCTCCGACGGGCGCCAGACCATCATCGCGCTCACCGATCATTTCCGCGATTGGGTGAGCGCGGCTCGAGCGGCCCGGCAGGACTGGCTGACTCGTGGCTTGCAAAATCGGCTGACCGCGCCGGAACAACGCCAGCTCGCCGCGGCCGTCGAACTGCTCAAACGCCTGCTCGACCCCTAGTGTGGCGGTTCAGAAGTTCGCATCATTATCGCCGCGAGTTCGTCAGGCGGACTTCTGAACCAAAGCCACACTAGATCAATAAGTTGGCTAGTGTCCTTTCGATTCCGAAGTTCGTAAATGTGGGGCCGCAGGATGTTACGAACTTCGGAATCGGGACACTAGCAATCACAAGGCTCACTTATGACCGTCACGACGCTCGACCCGAACACGGCGCTCATCGTCATCGACCTGCAGAAGGGTATCGTCGCCTACCCAACCGTGCACCCCATCGGCGAAGTCGTGGAACGCTCGCGCTCGCTGACCGATGCGTTTCGTCAACGCGGCCTGCCGGTGGTGCTCGTCAACGTCGCCGGAGGAGCACCGGGCCGAACGGAGCAGCAACGCCCTGGCGCGCCGTTTCCCGAAGGGTGGACCGACCTCATCCCCGAATTAGATCAACAAGCGAGCGACATTGTCGTGACCAAGCGGACATGGGGTGCGTTCGCGAGCACCCCTCTCGAAGAACGGCTGAAAGCGCTTGATGTCACGCAAGTCGTCATCGCCGGCGTTGCCACCGCGACCGGTGTCGAGTTGACCGCGCGGCAGGCCTATGAGCAGGGGTTCAACGTCACCCTCGCCGTCGACGCCATGACCGACATGCGTCGTGAAGCTCACGACTACAGCATCGCGCATGTTTTCCCGAGGCTGGGCGAAACCGGCACGACCCGGGAGATCATCGATCTGCTCGGAAAGAGGAACTGACAATGCAATGGCTCGACTACGTCTCCTACTTCTTTGGCGGTGCTTTTCTCACGAATGCCGTTCCGCATTTTGTCAGCGGCGTGATGGGGCGTCCGTTTCAAAGCCCGTTTGCGAAACCGCCCGGTGAGGGCCTTTCGTCTTCAACGGTCAATGTCCTTTGGGGCTTTTTCAACCTGGCCGTCGGCTATGTTCTGACGTGCCGTGTTGGAAACTTCGATCTGCGATCGACGACGCATGTGATTGCTCTTGGGTTGGGTGTTGTTCTCCTCGGCCTGATGTGCGCGCGCCTGTTCGGACGGTTTCACGGCGGCAATTCGCCGGAGCGTTCATGAGGCTTCTCACGATCGCCGGCGCAGCCCTGCTCGATCGCGCATGAGTTCATCTAAAGACGACGCGGCGTTGTCCGGCGGCGGCGATCAAACCGATCAGCTCGCTCCTGGCATCTGGAAAGTGGTCTGTGTCGCGGCCATTGGCTCCTTCATGGCGCAACTCGACGCTACTGTGGTCAATGTATCACTCGCCAGCCTTGCCACCGATCTGAACGTCAGCCTTTCGACCATTCAGTGGGTGACGAGCGGATATCTGCTGGCACTGGCGCTGATGCTTCCCCTGAGCGGCTGGCTGGTCGATCGTATCGGCGCCAAGGCCCTCTATCTCTGGTGCTTCGCGGCCTTCACCCTCTCCTCGACCATGTGCGGGCTCGCATGGTCGGCGACTTCGCTGATCGCCTTCCGTATCTTTCAAGGCATGAGCGGCGGGTTGCTCGCGCCGATGGCGCAAATGATGGTCGCCCGCGCGGCAGGTAAGCACATGGCGCAAGTAGTCAGCATCGCCGCGCTCCCGATCCTGCTGGCGCCGCTGCTCGGTCCCGTCATCGCCGGCGTCATCCTTCAGTTCTCATCCTGGCGCTGGCTTTTTCTCATCAACCTGCCGGTTGGTGTCCTGGCGCTTGCGCTCGCGGCAACATTCCTGCCCAACGATCGCGAAGAGACCAAGCCGCGCGGCCTCGACATGCTCGGACTGGCGCTGATATCGCCGGGACTCGTGCTGTTCCTCTACGGCTCGGACCATCTGGATCGATGGATCGGTCTTGCGGCACTGACCGTCTCCATCATCATGTTCGCGCTATTCCTGCGCATCGCAAAGGCCAAGGGCGACGCCGCGTTGATCGACCTTCGGCTGCTCCGGGGCAAGGGGTTCTCCGCTTCGATCGCCGCGATGTTCATGGTCAACGGCGTCTCCTTTGCAGGCCAGATGCTGATTCCGATTTATCTGGTCCGCGCCTGCGGAATGTCGCCAAGCCGGACCGGCTGGCTGCTGGCGCCGCTGGGGCTCGGCATGATGTGCACCTATCCGTTGATGGGCCCGCTCACGAAGCGGTTCGGCATCCGCAAGCTCGCCGCGTGTGGCGCGCTTCTGGCTCTCGCAGGGACTCTGCCGCTGGTTTTTTTGGCCCAGCACGGCCTCGTCGTCGCTGTGCTGGCCGCGAGCCTGTTCGTTCGAGGCGTTGGCGTCAGCGCCATCGGCATTCCCTCGATCACCTCGGGCTACGCGTCGGTCAAGCGCCAGGACCTGCCGATGGCGACGACGGCCATGAACATCGTTCAGCGCCTCGGTGGCCCGACGTTGACGACGCTTTGCGCGACCTTCCTGGGGTGGCGCCTGTCGGCGATCGCAGATCTCGCCTCGATGTCGGGCGCCTTCATCGCGGCATTCGGTCTGCTCTGCGCCCTGCACGCGCTATTGTTCCTCGCCACGCTACGGCTACCCTGGCTGGCTCCTCACGCTGGACCCGAGCCGCGGCCGACCTGAACAATATCGTTTGGTGTTCTGCGATCGACGGCCGCACAAGCAACACCGCCACTGGCGTTCTTAACTATCGCATCCGTTATCGCGCTTGAGTGAGACTTGAGCATGCTGCCAAGTTTTTCAGCCACGCCAGACCTTTAACGAGGCAACCTCACGTCTTTGGAAGGCACCGTGGCAGAGATGTCATGAAACTGTCACTCGACTTTCTAATTGCGCTCTTATGCAGTGGGCATTGCATCATGTAGTTTAACATCGAAGGGGTATACGATGCCGGCAGGTAACGGACAGGCTTCATTTTCTGAAGATATGACCCCTCCATCGGAAGCTCAAGAAGAAGGCGTGGTGGGCAAGGCGGTTGCCGCGGTTGCGGTCGTCGCGGTCGGCGCCGCCCTCTTCGAAGTCGCCCTGCTGCCAGGCATCGCGCTCGGCGCGGCCGCGGTTGCAGCTCCGAAATACCTCCCCAAGCTCACCAGCGCCTTGAACCCGCTGTTCAAGTCTACCGTTCGCGGCACCTACAAGCTCGCCCAGAAGTCCAAGGAAATGTTCCACGAAGCGCGCGAGCACGTGCACGACGCCGTGGCCGAAGTGAAGGCTGAGGCCGAGACGGCTGCCAAAGACGCGGACCGCCACGCGGCCTGATCAAGCCCGTGACTGGTTTAGAGGGCCCGACGGCCAGTTCGTGAACCATCGGCCGGCCGAACCTTTGATCAGCGGCTTTGCCGGCGCTTCGCCCGATGTTTGCTTGAACGATTGCTTAGACCAAAGCTTGCTTGGATTTTAGCTAATCGAACTTAAGGCGTTTGGACTTGAGAAATCTGGACTAAACGAGACCTGAGATCAGCAATGACCACGATGATGAACGTGCAAGTCGCCCACCAGGTCCCCGGCCGCATTCGCCTGAAGGTGCCGAATGTGAAAGACAACCCGGAGCTGGTCGAACAGATCAAGCAGATGTTCCATGTGATCCCGGGCATCGAGGACGTCACGGTCAATCCGACCACCGGCAGCGTGGTGCTGTGCTACGACACCGACAAGCACGACGAATTCCACGGTCACCTCGAACATCACACCGGCGGCCACGATCGGGCGCCGACCAACGAGATCGACGCGCTGGCGAGCAAAATCGGGCAGGAAGCCGAATTTCTGGCCGAGCATTCCCACACCGCCCGCGTCATCGTCGATTACTTCAAGCATTTCGATGACCAGATCAAACTGGCGACCGGAAACGTCGTCGACCTGAAGATCGTGCTCGCTTTGGGCATTGCCGGCTTCACCATTTTCGAGGTCGGCGCCAGCGCCGCCACGCCCGTGTGGGTCACGATTTCGATTTTTGCCCTCAATCACATGATCCAGGCCGGCTTGGCCGAGTCCGCGCGCGCCGCGCGAGATTCTGAAGAAGATTCGGAAGAAGAAGAGGAGATTCTCGCACCGGCCTGATCGCACTTGATAAATCGGACCTGAAAACGCTGGCCGCGAGATCACAACTCCATGGAATGTTCGATCCGACATTTGATGCCGGGCCGCGCCAGGCTCAATGTTCCGGCGCTTCGCAATCGCCGTCTCGGCGAAAAACTTCTCTCCTGGCTGGAAGCGCAACCTGGCATCCGCAGCGCGCGGATCAATTACGACTGCGCCAGCCTGGTGATGGAATACGACCCGGCGCATGAGCCGTTCCTGATGGCGCTGCTCGAACGTTTCAAGGGCGCAAGCCTCCAGGACATCAAGGCGCTCTGCGCCCAGGCAACGTCCGACGCCACGCCGAAGAAGACCGTGTTGCAGGTCTCAAGGGATTCTCCGCTGGCACTGCCGACGATCTCGCTGTTGATGGCCTTTTCCGCCAACCCCGTCGTGATGGCGGTCAACGTGCCGTTGATGCTGTGGAACGCGATCCCGATCGCAAGGCGCGCCTGGAAGGTGTGGTCCAACGAGAGCCGGCTCAACATCGACGTGCTCGACACGCTGGCGATCAGCGCCTCGATGGTGCAGGGCAACCCGCTTGCCGGCTGCATCGTGACCTGGCTGATCAAGCTCGGCGACTGGATCCGCGACCTGACCGCGGCGGGACAAAAACGCGCGATCTCCGAACTGCTGGAATTCCAGACCAAGACCGCCTGGCTGTTGCGCGACGGCGAGGTCGTGTCGGTGCCGGCGACCGACCTGAAAGTCGAGGACCTCGTCGTGGTCTATCCCGGCGAGATGATCCCGGTCGACGGCGAAATCATCGACGGTCAGGCGACCATCGACCAGAAGACCATCACCGGCGAAGGCTTGCCCGTCACGCGGGCCAAGGGCGAAGCGGCCTTTGCGGCGACGGTGATTCGCGAGGGCCAGATCACGGTGCGGGCGCTACGCGTCGGCACCGCGACCACCGCCGGGCAAATCGTCCGCCTGGTCGAAAGCGCGCCGATCGGCGACACCCGCATGCAAAACCATGCCGAACGCTTTGCCGATCGGCTGGTGACGCCGACGCTGGCGCTCGCCGCCGGCACCGCGGCTGTAAGTGGCGACTTCAACCGATTCCTGTCGCTCGTGATCGTCGACTTCGGCACCGGCATCCGCGTCGCAGCACCAACGTCCGTGCTGGCCTCGATGACGCATGCGGCGCGCGCCGGCATCATCATCAAGAGCGGCGGCCATATGGAAAAGCTCGCCGCCGTCGACACCGTGGTGTTCGACAAGACCGGGACGCTGACCCACGGCACGCCGGCCGTGATCGACATCGTCGCCTATCAGAACCATATCACGCCGAACCACCTCTTGGGGCTGGCGGCGGCCGCCGAAACCAAGCTTCAGCATCCGGTGGCCGAAGCGCTGCGCAGCAAGGCGCGCGAGTTGGGCGTCAATGTTCCGCCCTGTAACGAGACCCAGTACCGGCTCGGGCTCGGGGTCGAGGGTCAGGTCAACGGCTACTACGTCCATGTCGGCAATGAGCGCTTCATGCGCCAGTGCAACATTTCGACCGATAAATCTGTGATCGACCGCGCCGGCCTCGATGAAAAAGGCTTCTCCAGCCTCTATATATCGGTGGACGGCGAACTCGCAGGCCTTGTTCCGTATTCGGACAAGATCCGCGACGAGAGCCGGCCGGTGATCAGGAAACTGCACGAGATGGGTATCAAGAACACCATCATGCTGACCGGCGACAATGCCGTGGTGGCGCGTGCGGTCTGCAATGACATTGGCCTCGCGCGCCATTTCGCCGACATGCTGCCGGCCGACAAGGCCAGCGTGATCCAGGATTTGCAGCGCCAGGGCCGCCGGGTCGCGATGGTCGGCGACGGCATCAACGACTCCCCTGCCTTAAGTTTTGCCGATGTCGGCATCGCGATGAAGTACGGCGCCGAAGTGACCCATGAATCCGCCGACGTCGTGCTGATGGAAGACTCCTTGTGGAAGCTTGTGCAGGCGGTGGAGATTTCACGGGGTGCGGTCGGCCTGATCCGGCAGAATTACGCGATCGTCGCGACCCTCAATGCAGTCGCGCTGGGCCTGGCGCTGCCGGGCGGACTGGTCTCGCCGGAAGTCACCGCGCTGATCTCTAACGGCTCGGCGATCCTGGCTAGCGCCAATGGCGTTCGCCCGATGCTGCGATACCAATGAACGGTCAAGTCGCTACCGCCCCCTCTATCGCACCGGCCGACCACGCCGCCCTGACAAACGCGGTCAAATATCTCGAAGGCCGAAATTTTGCGGCGAAGCTCGCCGACTATGCCGGCGTCCCGGTCAACCGCGTGCTTGGCGTTCTGCCCAAAGCCGTCAACAAGCAGCTTGCGGGCATGGTACGCAGCGCCGTGATGAAGGGACTGGAGGTCGCGGTCGATACGCTCGACGACATGCCGCCGCGCTCGCCCGCGATGGGCTTTTCATCGTTTCTCGCCGGCGTCACTGGCGGCGTCAGCGGATTGTTCGGCTTCGGCGCGCTCGCGTTCGAATTGCCACTCACCACCACCCTGATGCTGCGCGCGATTGCCGAAATCGCGCAGCACCAGGGCGAAGACCTTTCCACCGTTGAAGCGCGTCTGGCCTGCCTCGAAGTCTTCGCCTACGGCGCCAAGCAGAACGAAGACAATCTCGACGTCGGCTATTACGCCGCCCGCACGCTGATCAGTAAATATACCCACGACATCGCTGCACTCGCGCTGGAACGCGGCGCGATCGATGCGTCGGCACCGGTCGTGGCGAGCCTCGTCAGCGAAATCGTCTCACGCTTCGGTCTTGTGGTTTCCGACAAGGTTGCCGCCGGCGCATTGCCGATTCTCGGCGCCGTGGGCGGCGCCACCGTCAATATCGTGTTCATGGACCATTTCCAGCGGGTCGCGCACGCGCACTTTACGTTACGCCGTTTGGAACGTACCTATGGCAGCTCTCGCATCAAAGAGCGCTATGCTGAACTCTCCCCGCCAAAATCCAATGCGGTCTCCTGACCTCGCACCTCCAGTAAAGAAACCTGGGCTGAGCCGAGCCGCGATCGCGGGCGGCAGCGTGGAAGAAAGGCGCCGCGCGTTGCGCCGGGCGCGGACTTTCGCAACCTCGCTGCTCGTGTTGATGCTCGTGATCTTCATCGCGACCTCGATCGAGGTGAAGCAGTGGCCGTGGCTGGCTTATGTCCGCGCCTTTGCCGAAGCCGGCATGATCGGCGCCTGCGCCGACTGGTTCGCGGTGGTCGCCTTGTTCCGCCACCCGCTTGGAATACCTATTCCGCACACGGCCATCGTCGCCAGCAGCAAGGAACGCATCGGCATTGCGATCGGCCGCTTCACGGCCAATAATTTCCTCTCGCCCAAAGTTCTCGCCGAACGCATGCGCGACGCCGACATTTCGGGCTGGGCGGCGCGCTGGATTCTGCGCGGCGACAATGCGACCAACACAGCTCAGCGCGTCACCTCGTCCTTGAACCAGGCGCTCGGCGCGTTGCCGCGCGAAGACCTCAACGCCTTCCTGAGTGGCGCGGTGCGCGGCGGCATCGAGAGCGTTCCGGCTTCGCCATTCGCTTCAAGGCTGCTCTCGCTGCTCTGGGCCCATGGCGAGATGCAGGCGCTTGCCGAAAAGCTTCTGGACTGGGCATCCACGACGCTCGCCAAGAACCGCGAGACGCTACGCGCCAGGGTATCCAAGCGCACCTCCCGCCTGATCCCGAAATGGATCGACGGCATGGTCGCCGACAAGATCATCGACGGCGTGGCGCGGATTCTCGAGGAAATGCGCGAGCCGAGCCACCCCTGGCGGGTGGAGATGACCTCGACCGTCGAACAGCTGATCGGCGATCTCGCCACCAAACCCGAAATGATCGAAAAGGGCGAGGATCTGAAAACGAAACTGCTGGCGACATCCGCGATGACCGGGCAGATCGACGCGCTCTGGGTCTCCATCGAAAACCGTCTCGAGACACCCGAGACGCAGGCGCAGCTCACGCGGATGATCGAGCGTCTGCTGCTCAATATCGGCAAGCGCGTTCAGGACGACGAGCGCCTTCGTACCGGCATCAACCGCTGGCTCCGCATCGCGGTATTGCGCACGGTGGCGCCACGGCGCGCCGAGATCGCCGACTTCATCCGCAACGTGGTCGAGAACTGGGACACCGAGACGCTGACCGAGCGGATCGAACTCACGGTCGGCCGCGACCTGCAATATATCCGCATCAACGGCACCATCGTCGGCGGACTGGTCGGCTTGATTATTTTTGCAGTGACGCAGCTGTTTTAGTAGGCCCGCAGGCGAAACAGCGGCATCCGCCAGGCCGAGCGTGCGGCGCTTGCAGCTTTCATGGCGATGAGACCGCGGAAACACACCAGAAAAAGACGTCGGTCCAAAATATCCTCCTGTAAATAAACTCACATAGCGTTTTCGAGCGAAATGAGAACCGGTTCGCGTAAAGAAAACGCGTCAAAACAAAAAACTCAAACTTCGAGACGAATTTCCTCCGCGTCCGCCATCTGCCGGATCGAATCGTCGAACGACAGCCGGTCGGGATTTTCCGGCGACTGCTTGCGCAACTGCTCGTTCAGCTCGGCCTGTTCGAGCAGGAATTTGCGGCCGTCGCGCAAGCTCGCATAGGCCGCCCACGGCACGAATTTGATCAGCGGAAACGGAAAACCTTCACGCGGCGAGACGTCGATATTGACGCCGGAAATGAAGAAGAGATTTTTGTTCGCGTAGGCCGGCTCGCGCAAAATGCTGCGGTAACACCGATCGAACTCGACCTGCGTCACGAAGCGCGCGGCGTCGAGCGAGGGATGGGCCGAGGTCACCAGCCACGGCATCGCCGGGAACAACTCCATCTCCAGGATGTCGTGCTCTTCAGGGTCTTGCGACAATTGCCGGCGGAAGGTGAAGAGGTCCGCGGTCAACTGCGCGCCGATCGGTTGCGCTTCATCCTGCCAGCGGTCGGCTGGCAGACGATCGCGCAGCCGTTGCGATGCGAGATACGCCTTCGAAGTTGCCAGCGCCTTGACGGGATCGTCGGCCTCCTCGACGAGCTGATCGAGTTTCGGAAACAGGCCTTCGCTTCGTCTGTCGTCGAGATACTGGTTGTCGAGATAGACCACCGGCTCGCCGTCGAGCCTGCCGAACCGGATCAACTCGCGCGCCCTTTGGTACTCGTCGTGATACCAATGCAGCACCGCGGCGAGCTTGCCGCAATTGGAGCTGAAGCAGCAGCCATTGGTGCGCTCGCGCCGGTAGGTGCCGAAGCGGCCGCTGTCGGCGTCATAGCCGACATGGCTCGCCTGGATGATGACGAGGTCCTCGCCGTGATGGGCAAAGGGGCCGTGGCGATTGACCGAGATCTTGCCGCCGACGCGGCCGTGGTCGAACGGAAAGGTGCCGAAATGCTGGGCGATCACGATGACAGGATAGCCCTGGCTTTCGTCCGAGCAGAATGCCCGCGATGGCAACATGCGATGGCGCTCAAAGCCAAGGGAACGGCACAGGTTGTAAAGACGGGGGACAAACTGGCTATAGCGCATCGCATAGGGACCGACCTTCAGGTTTTCGATCATCCGCTGCTGCATCGATGTCCTCGCCCGTCAGGGGCCAATAAATCGGTCTGGTATGACGCTTATATGAATCCCCCGGAACCCTTGGGGCCTTAAGACTTCTTCCCGGTATGGCCGTCCGGCCGACGCCGACTGTCATAACCCCGTCAAAGGACGCGGGAATTTTAGGGCGACACGACAAACAGGGGATCTCGATGACCGACGCGGCCAACGGCGCCAACATGCGCAAACTGATTGACGCCGACCTTCAGGACACGCTCGACGAAGAAATCGAGATGGAACTCGACGATCACCGGCTCCAGACGCTGGAAGGCGGCACCCACGACCGCGATGCCGACGACGGGCTCGACCGCCAGCATTACTTCAGGGAGCTGCTGCGGCTGCAAGGCGAGCTCGTGAAGTTGCAGGACTGGGTGCAGCATCAGAAGCTGAAGGTCGTCGTGATCTTCGAGGGCCGCGACTCCGCCGGCAAGGGCGGCGTGATCAAGCGCATCACCCAGCGCCTCAATCCGCGCATCTGCCGCGTCGCGGCGCTACCCGCCCCCAGCGAGCGCGAGCGCACGCAATGGTACTTCCAGCGCTACGTCTCGCACCTGCCCGCCGGCGGCGAGATCGTGCTGTTCGACCGCTCCTGGTACAACCGCGCCGGCGTCGAGCGCGTGATGGGATTTTCGACCGAAGATCAGGTTGAAGAGTTCTTCCGTTCGGTGCCGGAATTCGAGCGCATGCTGGTGCGCTCAGGCATCATCCTCGTCAAATACTGGTTCTCGATCACGGACGAGGAGCAGCAATTCCGCTTCCTGATGCGCATCCACGATCCGCTCAAGCAATGGAAGCTCAGCCCGATGGACGTGCAGTCGCGCGCGCGCTGGGAGCAGTACACCAAGGCCAAGGAAGACATGCTGCACCGGACCCATATTCCGGAAGCGCCGTGGTGGGTGGTCGAAGCCGTCGACAAGAAGCGCGCGCGGCTGAATTGCATTTCGCATCTATTGACGCAGGTTCCGTATAACGAGGTGACACATCAATCGGTGGTGCTGCCGGAGCGGATTCACGATCCGGCCTATCAGCGCGACAACATTCCGGAAGAGATGTTCGTGCCGAAGGTTTACTGAGAGCGCAACCTTCGGCCGGAAAGCCGGCTAACCCCTGGGAAACGGGATAAAGGGCCAAGCTCCGTCATCATTGTCGTTGGCGGGGTCGCTGGCTGGCTGTTGTTTGGCGGCGACGCTTTCGGGCTTTTCGGAAGTATCCCGCGAACCTGTTTCTGGCGGTCGATCCATATTTCGACGCCTTCGAATAATGATTTCGAGTGACATGTAATGCCTCCGAAATGGACGTCTCAAAAACGGCGTCTCAAATTCTTATAAATAATGTCAAATATGGCGGCCAGCTGATCTCCCACATACTAGCTCCGGGTGATGGCCTTAGCGTGAAAGATTGTTGTTTAGACCAAGTCAGGCGCTGGGCACCTTCTTGGCACGATCAAGGGACGCGATGAAGAGGCAGATCGGTTTAATCACAACCTTTACGATTGCCGCTTTTGCAAGCTCGCTGCCACGACTTCTACGGCTCGCGGCGTGATCCCAATTGAAAAATCGAGAAATCGCCGTTCTTCGAACGGCGATGCCCCAGCGAGATCAACCGTAGACCTACCGCTCCGCGTTCACAAGCTGATAGGTGCCGCGTTCGAACGCGCGGTAAACGGCCAGCGCCTTGGCGTCCGCAAACGGCAAATACTGCATCATGATCGTGCCGGCGACGCCGCGCGCCGGATCGATCCAGAAATAGGTATTGTTGATGCCGCCCCAGCTTAAGGACCCGGGAGAACGTTCGCCGGGCAACTGATCGACCGTGATCAGGAAGCCATAGCCCCACTTGTCGCGGCCATCGGCGATGAAGGTGAAGTCGGCGCTGCGCGGCAGCGCGGATTTGAGCGCAGGCACCGAGACGGCACCGATCTGGTTCTGCTCCATCAGCTTGACCGTCTCGGCCTTGAGCACGCGGGCTCCGTCGAGCTCGCCGCCGTTGAGGATCATGCGCATGAAGCGGCCGTAGTCGTCGGCGGTCGAGGCCAGCCCGCCGCCGCCGACCGGCTCGGCAATGGTCAATCCTGCCTGCGGGTTTTGCAGGACGACATCGCCGTCCATCTTTGCGCCGGCGCGCTGCTGTTGCGCGACGAGGCGCGGTCCCTTGGCCTCCGGCACATTATAAGAGGTGTCGTTCATCTTGAGCGGGACAAAGATGTGATCGTGGAAATAGTCCTCGAGCTTTTGTCCGGACACGACCTCGACCAGCCGGCCAATGACATCGGTAGAGGTGCTGTAGTGCCAGCGTTCGCCCGGGTCGAACAGCATCGGACCGCCGAACGGATAGGTTTCGCCGGCATGCGGCTTGAAATCGCGCCAGACCGCGCTGGTGAAGGGATAAGCCAATCCGGACGTGTGGGTCAGGAAATGCCTGACCAGCGGCGGCCTTGATGCCGGACGGAGCTTGTAATCCCCGGTCGCGGCGTTGAAGGATTCGATTACCTTCGGATTCTTCAGCTCCGGCAAATATTTTTCGGCCGGATCGTCGAGACCGATCTTGCCCTGCTCGACCAGCTGCATCAGCGCCGTCGACGTGATCGGCTTGGTCATCGAGGCGATGCGAAACAGCGCATCCGGCTTGAGCGGACGCCCGCTCGCGACGTCGGCTACGCCGAATGCGTTTTCATAGAGCACGCCCTTGCGATCGGTGACCAGCGCCACCACGCCCGGTATGTCCTTGCGCTCGACCGCGCCACGCAGGCTGGTGTCGATGGCGGACTGGGCTTGCGAGTCCTTGGCCTGCGAATTCTGTGCGCTCGCGGTGCCCGCGAACGCCACAACCGCGACGCCCGCGGCGAATGCGATTTCAGCGGTCTTGTTCATGGAAACCTCCCTGTTGTCGTTCATGGCCGGGTATATCCCTGCTCTCCCGTTACTCGATTTTCGTTCGGCGCCGGTTTGGTGACGGCGAAAGGTTCTGGTGTGGCGGTTCAGAAGCCCGCATCATTGTGGCCCGCAGGTTCGTCATGCGGACTTCTGAACCAAAGCCACACTATATCAATAGGTTTGCTAATGTCCTTTCGATTCCGAAGTTCGTAAATGAGAGGCCGCGCAAGGATACGAACTTCGGAATCGGGACACTAGCGCCGTTTCGGCTTGGATGATGCTAGCCCGGATTTTCTTCGAGCGAACGGATAATTTTGGCAGGCACGCCTGCCACGAAGCTGTTCGGCGGGACGTCCTTTGTGACAACCGCTCCGGCCGCGACCACTGAATTTTCGCCCACCGTTACGCCGCCCAGGATGGTGGCGCCGGTTGCGATCCAGACGTTCTCTTCAATGACGATCGGCTTTCCTTCGACGTAAGCCCGCCGCTTTGAGGGTTCCAGCGGGTGACCGGTGGTGATGATGTTCACGTTGGGCCCGATCATGACGCGATCGCCGATGTCGACGCCGCCCATATCGTAAAGCGTGCAGCACTGGTTGATGAACAACTTGTGGCCGACGCGGATATCGCGGCCGTAGGCTGAATAGAAAGGCGGGATCAGGATGAAGGTGTCGTCGACCTTCCGACCCGTCAACTCGCTGAACAGTTCTCTCACCTTGACCACATCGTCAAAGGACAGCTTGTTCATCTCCGCCGTCAACCGCATCGCCTGCTTGGTGACGCTCGCCATCGCTTCCCATTCTGGGCTCCGGGTTGGCAGGCGCACGGCGCGGCGCGGTCTCTCGGCATCCATATAGCTTTCCTTTGGAGTTTTGATTCGTAACCTTGGCCATTGGACCTCTGCTTCCATGCGAAAATCAAATGTCGGCGGTTGAGGTTTTCCGGAAACAAGAGGCACGCCAGCCGCCCGCCACCCAAACCAGATCGCGTTCGCGCCACATCCGGGAATTCCCGTATGTATTTATTTTTATTGCCTAATTTCAGTTTCTGCCTTGGCGGCTCGCCGGAGCCGTTTGCTCGCAATGCCTGCACCTTGTGAACGCTGACGGGCGCTGCTACCTCATCCAAAGGTGATGAGGGATAGTCCGTCCCGCCCAAAGGGATCATCGCATTGACGGACGATTTTTCGGAAATCGAAGTGGTCGCCACTAACTTCAACTGGCGCCAATCCGGCGGCACGACGGCGGTCGTGCAACTGGTTCCGGAACAGGCCAAGACGCTGAAAATCGCGGCGCTCGGCTTCGATCTGCCGGAGCGGGTGCCGCGCATGCGCTGGCGCGACGTTCCGAAACTGTTTCGCCGGCCGGCGAACCGGCCGTTCCGAATCTACCATTGCCGCCGCAACAACGAGATGATCGTGGGACTTCTGCTGAGGGACGTGCTGCGCGCGCCGCTCCGGCTGATCTTCAACTCCGCCGGCCAGCGCCGGCACAAGCCGCTGACGCGCTGGATGTTGAAGCGAATGGACGCGGTGATCGCAACCAGCGAACGCTCCGGCAGCTTTCTCGACGTCCCCTATACCGTCGTCCCGCATGGAACGGATTTTGACCACTTCCATCCACCGCGCGGCAGCGAGGACGACTACGCCGCCACCGGACTTCCTGGCAAATATGCCGTCGGCTGCACCGGGCGAATCCGCCACCAGAAGGGCACGGATCTGTTCGTTGAGGCCATGGTGCGGCTGTTGCCGAACTATCCGGATTGGACGGCGGTGATCACCGGCCGCACCACCTCGGACAACCTCGCCTTCGAGCGCGAGTTGAAGTCGGAGATATCGGCCGCAGGCCTCACGCAACGCATTATCTTCCTAGGGGATGTCGATGATATCTCGGTCTGGTATCGGCGCTTCACGTTGTTCGTGGCGCCGTCGCGCCAGGAGGGTTTCGGCCTGACCCCGCTCGAGGCGATGGCCTCGCAAACCGCCGTCGTCACGTCGGACGCCGGATCGTTTCCGTCGATGATCCGGCCAGGGATCAACGGCGCCATCGTCCCGGCAGGCGACGCCGACGCGCTGGCCGCCGCGATCGAACCCTATTTCCGCGAGCCAGATTTGGCTAAAGAACAGGGCCGGGCGGCGTTGGAATTCGTGCACGCCAACTTCTCGCTTGCAGCCGAGGCGCGCCGTATCCGCAGCGTCTATGACCGGTTGTGGACCGAAGGACAAAGCCCGCTCAGCCTGCCGGAAAAAGGGCAACCAAACGCGGGCGAGACCGAACCCGCGAGCTATCCGGATGGTACCGGGTACAGGAGGAACCATGCTTAGACTTGACACGCTTCACTCGACGCCGCTGCAACGCGATCCCTTCGAATATCTCATCGTGCGGGATTTCGTCGAGCGCGAGAAGCTGAAGCAGGTTCTCTCCGACTATCCCGACGTGCCCGGCCCCGGCTCGCATCCGCCGGCGGGCCTGAAGATTGCCGGGCATTTCAAGGAGATGATCGACGAACTTCTTGCAAATTCCTTCCGGCAAGCGGTCGAGGAAAAGTTCGACATCGACCTCACCGGCAGGCCGACGATGTACACGGTGCGCGGATTCTGCCGGGAACGCGACGGCAAGATCCACACTGACTCAAAGACCAAGATCATCACCGTCCTGCTCTACATGAACGACAATTCCTGGGAGAGCTCGACCGGCCGCCTGCGCATTTTGCGCAACGGCACGGACCTCGAAAATTACGTCGCCGAGGTCGAGCCGGCCGGCGGGACGCTCCTGGTCTTCAAGCGCTCCGACACTTCATGGCACGGCCATCACCCGTTTGCCGGCAAGCGCCGCGCGATCCAGCTCAACTGGGTGACGGATCAATCCGTCGTCGACCGCGAGCAAGGCCGTCACGGTTTTTCGTCGATGATCAAGCGCCTGTTCCAGCCGGCAACTGCCTGACGGCAATAAAGCCGCCGGGCCCTAGTACGGTGCGGGGTGGAGATACGGGTCTTCGCCGCCGATTCTCGAAGGGTCTCTTCCGCTGAAGCCAAAGTCCTCCCTGTTGCGCTGGAACTCGAGATCGTAGTGCCCGCTCCGCGGGTCCAGGTAGCCCGAATAATCGCGGTAGCCGCGGTAATGATGAATTCGGCCATAGCGGCTGAACGCCCCGGCGTCCCGAGCCAAACCCGGCGTCGCCATGAGAACCGGCGCCGCGATGGCACAGGCGATGATGGGAACTGCAAACGTGAAACGCATGATGGTCTCTTTCTGATCTGGTTGGATGGTCTCTTTCTGATCTGGTCGAGAGACCAACGCTTCTGATCTGGTCGAGAGACCAACGCGTCGCGCCAATGACCGTTCCCGGTCGTTCCCTCTGCCGTTGCGGTTCAAAACGTCACTTGGTGGCGGCGGCGGTGCAGGTGGCGCCGGGACAGGCGGCTTTTCTGCCGGCTCCAGCTCTTCCTCCGGCTCCATGGGCGGATCGTCCATGGGCGCCTCATCGTCCGGTACGTCCTCAACTGGAATGTCGTCCGGAAACTCGACCACCGGCGGCACGGGCACGACTGGCATGAGAACTGGCGGCACGGCCGGTACTACGGGTGGCGTGAACGACGGCACCGGTTCGGGCATGAACAACGGGCTCAATCAGAACAACGGCAGCACCAACAGCACAGGCACCGGAAGATAGCTTCGAACGCAGGTCCCAAAAAAGCCGAGGCCACAGCGGCCTCGGCGCCAACTACAAATATTGAGTCCGCTTCCGAACAGAAAGCGGAGCTTGCGATTCTGGATTGCCGTACCGAACTACGCGCGACCTCAGTAATCCCGCTCGCGGTGCACGTCGTGGACGACGATGCCTTCGGTCGGCATCGCGAGCCAGTCGCGGCGCAGTAACGTGCGGCGGGTATCCTCCAGGCCGCTCATCCAGTGTTCGCGCATCGAGGTCGCCGAAAAGTCGTAATCCTTGTTGTCACCCTCATAGGCTTTCTGCTGATAGATCAATTGCAGAATGGTGATGGCGGAAAGGTGCGCGAGGCTATCGCGCATCGTGCGCTCCTCATTGCTCAATTCCGCCTCCGGCACCTTCAACAGCGCCTTGTAGAGCGATGCCTTGAGATTGTTCATGCGCTTGTAGACGTCGGTGTTGTGGCGCGTGCGCGAGGAATAGACAATGTCCTTGTGCCGGGAAGTGACCTCGTGGATGTCGCGCGGCAACTGCCCACGCGCACTGAACAGGTCGACCTGGAACACCAGTGAGTTCTGGCCGTCTTCCTGATCGAGCAGATGCTGCAACGGCGTGTTGGAAACGATGCCGCCGTCCCAGAAATGGTCGGTGCCGATCCGCACCATCGGCAGCGCCGGCGGCAACGCACCGCTCGCCATCACGTGCTCGGGCTCGATCACTTCCTTCTTGTTGTCGAAATAGAGGAAGTTGCCGGTGAGCACATTCACCGCGCCGACGGCAAAATGTATATGGCGCGCATTGATGCGGTCGAAATCGACGAGCTCCAGCAGCGTTTCGCGCAACGGTGTGGTGTCGTAATAGCTGGTGGCGGTTTTCGCGCCGGCCGGGCTGAGCCAGGGATTGACCTCGTGCGGCTTGAAGAAGCCGGGCTGGCCGAGCGTCGAGGTCATGAACGAACTCGTGAGATTGCGCGCTTTGCGGTAGATGTCGCCGTCAGGCGTATAGTGCCAGACCTTGCGCGCGGTGATGCGATCCCAGAAGGTCCGCAACTTGTCCAGCCGCTGCTCCGGCGGATTGCCGGCGATGATGGCTGAATTGATCGCGCCGATCGACACGCCGCAAACCCAGTCCGGCTCCATGCCGGCTTCGTGCAGCGCCTGATAAACGCCGGCCTGGTAGGCGCCGAGCGCGCCGCCGCCCTGTAACACCAGCGCGGTGCGATGGCAGCCTTCAGGGCGCCAGGGCGCAGCGGCCTCAGTTTCGGACTTCAGCAGTCGTTGGTCGTGAGCGAATTGATCCATGACATCCGATCCCAGCCGTTGCGTCAGGAGATCAGAGTGAAAAATGGCGGTGACGTTGGTATGACAGGGCTTGCGCTCGCCTATCGTTTCATCGGGCCGTCAAACAGCTTGGTTACCGTACTGCAAAAAGTAATTCCGATAATCCGATCCGGCTCGCGAACTCGCGCGTGACGGCATCGGCATCAACCTGTTTTCAAAATAACTCACTCCAGAAGATAACTAGCTCCAGAAGATAAAGGGTTTTCGATGCGCAAGGCAGATGTCCTGAAGCTTCCGTCCATGCCGCTGGCCGGTCCGAGCTATCCCGCCGGACCTTACCGTTTCATCGATCGCGAATTTCTCGTCATCAGTTATGAGACCGATCCCGATCTGATCCGTGCCGGCCTGCCCGAGCCGCTGGAGCCGATCGAAACGCCGATCGTGCATTACGAATGGATCAAGATGCCGGACTCTTCCGGCTTCGGCAGCTACACCGAATCCGGCCTCGTGATCCCGGCCCGGCTGAATGGCGAGGAGGTCAACTTCGTCTCGCAGATGTATCTCGACGACGATCCGCCGATCGTCGCGGGGCGCGAGATCTGGGGTTTTCCGAAGAAGTACGCCCATCCCAAGCTCGAGATCGTCAAGGACACGCTGACCGGCACGCTGGAATATGCCGGCCAACTCGTCGCCATGGGCACCATGGGCTACAAGCACGAAGCGATGGCCGGCGACGGCTCGCTGACCCGCGCCACGCTGTCCAAGACCCAGATCAATCTGAAACTGATCCCGGGCGTCGATGGCCGGGCGGAAGTCTGCCAGCTGGTCGCGATCAACCTGATCGACGTTGTCGTGAAGGGATCGTGGATCGGGCCCGGCCGTCTGCATCTGGTTCCACACGTCAACGCGCCGGTCGCCGACTTCCCGGTCCGCCGCGTCATCGGCGCCCACCACTACATCGCCGATCTCACCTTGCCTTACGGCCGCGTTGTGTTCGACTATAACAAAGAAGTCGACGCCCTCGCCCAACAGGCGGCAGAATAAGGCCGCCGAACTCCGGGTGATGAACAAAGGCGCGACGAGTCCGTCTCCCTGGACGGCCTCGTACCACCGGAATGGGACGGGGAAGCATGACTGCGTTCAGCACCACCGGCGCCTGGCTCGGCGTCTGCGCCTGCATCATCCAGTCGGCGCTGTTTGCCGGCCTCAACCTCGCGGTCTTCAGCCTCAGCCTGCTCCGGCTTCAGGTCGAAGCCGATGGCGGCAATAAGGACGCCATCAAGGTACTGGAGCTGCGCCACAACGCCAACCAGGTTCTGGCGACCGTGATCTGGGGCAACGTCACGACCAACGTTCTTTTGACGCTGCTGTCGGATTCGGTCCTGACCGGCGTGGCGGCGTTTTTCTTTTCCGCCTTCGCCATCACGCTACTCGGCGAAATCATCCCGCAGGCGTATTTTTCGCGCAACGCGCTAAAGGTGACCTCGCGCTTTCTGCCGTTCCTGAACTTCTACCGCGTCGTGCTGTACCCGCTTGCGAAGCCGACCGCGATGCTGCTCGACGCCTGGCTCGGACCTGAAGGGCCGGCCTATATGAAGGAGAAGGACCTGCGCTCGATGCTCGCGCGCCACTCGACGAGCGAAGGCACGATCGGCAAGCTGGAGGCGACCGGCGCGCAGAATTTCCTCGACCTCGACGACATTTCCGTCTGCGACGAGGGCGAGTTCGTCGACGTCAAAAGCATCATCAGCCTGCCGCTGTCCAATCAGCGCTGCGTCCTGCCGCAGTTCGCGCGCTCGCCGGACGATCCGTTCCTGAAACAGGTCGATGCGTCCGGGATGAAATGGGTGATCATTACCGACTCCGCGACGGGCGAACCCGTCTTCGTGCTCGATGCCCATCATTTCCTGCGCGATGCGCTGTTCAACCAGCTTGAAATGGATACCTCCGCTTATTGGCATCGGCCGATCGTCGTCCGCGACACCAAGGCCAAGCTCGGCGACGTGATCGGGCAGATGCGGGTGGTTCAGGAAACGCCCGACGATGACGTGATCGAGAACGACATCATCCTGGTCTGGAGCACGCGAAAGCGGATCATCACCGGCTCCGACCTGCTCGGCCGGCTTTTGCGCGGCATTGCGACCGTCGAGCCGGTGCGCCAGCCGGTGCCAGAGGCGCAAAGGGCGTGAGAGGCTCGCGCGTGTTGAGTTAAGGTAGTCGAAACCGCGAGGTTCGATTTGCTCCTTCCCCCCGCTTGCGGGGAGAAGGTTGGGATGAGGGGCTACTTCGGTGACGATGGTGATGGACGATTCGTGGACGCTCCCCCTCACCCGAAATTCAAGCTGTGCTTGAATTTCGACCTCTCCCCGCAGGCGGGGCGAGGTGAGCCCGACGGTACTGACTTGCGAAGCCTTCAGCGTCTCCGCGCGCAGCTCACCAGCACGACATAATCCGGCAGGCGAGAGGTGATGCCGTAGATCTCGGTGTTGACGGTATCTTCGCCGACGACGTGGCCCCTCGGGCACTCGCCGCGGACGAGATCGAGCGCCATGCGGTTGCGATCCTGCCTTACAAGCGGATTATACTTGATGTCCGGAATATTTCGGACGTGCACGACGTAGTCGTAGGGCTTGTCCGGCGCGGCCGCTTCGACGCGGACTAATCCTCTCGTGTCAGTCCAGCCCGGGAGGACCGCCAGTAAACACATCGCCGTCAAAAATCGCGCCATCACGCACCTTCACCTCTCACGTCACGCCTCGGCGTAACGGAGGTAAAGTGGCAGCAATCCGCGATTTCGGCAATGCTGGTTTTAGAGCATGATCCGGAAAAGTGTGCAGCGGTTTTCCGAAAAGATCATGCTCAATCAAAGAACTGAAGCGCGATGATGATTCAATCAAATTTCATCGCGTTTTAAGCCGCGCGCACCTTGGCGAGGAAGCCGTCAACTGCGACGCGCAGCATGCCGGATTGCGTATCGAGCTGGCGCGCATTCTCCAGCACCTCGGAGGCCGCGGTCCCGGTGGCCGCCGCCGCCGTGGTGACGCCGCCGATATGGGTGTTGATCTCGCTGGAGCCGGCCGCCGCCGACTGGATGTTGCGGGCGATCTCGCGCGTTGCGTCGCCCTGCTGCTCCATCGCGGTCGAGATCGAGGTGGTGATCTCGCTCATCTGCGCGATCGTGCGCGAGATGCCGTTGATGGCGGTGACCGCGTCGTTGGTCGATTGCTGCATCGCCTCGACCTGGCTGGAGATTTCTTCCGTGGCTTTCGCGGTCTGGTTGGCAAGCGCCTTCACCTCGGAAGCGACCACCGCAAAGCCGCGGCCGGATTTGCCGGCGCGAGCGGCCTCGATGGTGGCATTGAGCGCGAGCAGATTGGTCTGGGCTGCGATCGAGTGGATCAGCTTCACCACCTCGCCGATTTTTTCCGCGCCGGTTGAAAGCACCTGCACGGTCGCATTGGTGCGCTCGGCATCGGTCACGGCCTGGCTTGCGATTTCGGTGGAGCGGCCGACCTGGCGCGAGATTTCCGCGACCGAGCTCGACAGTTCCTCGGCGGCGGCGGCGACGGTGCCGACATTGCCGGAAGCGCTTTGCGAGGCCGCGCTGACATTGGCCGCACGCGCGCTGGCGTCGCTTGCGGTCGCCGTCATCGACTGCGCCGTGGTCTGCATGCTGGCCGCGGCGGTGGAGACCGAACGGACGATGCCGTTGACACTGCGTTCGAAGTCGCCGGCAAGGCTCTCCATCGCCGTGCGGCGTTCGGCTGTCGACCGCTCGCGGGTCTCGGTCTCCGACTTTTCGAGCTCCCGCATGCGCAGCGCATTGTCCTTGAAGATCTGCACGGTCTTGGCCATCTTGCCGACTTCGTCGCCGCGGCCGGCGCCGGGAATGTCGCTGTCGAGTTCGCCATTGGCGATCCCTTCCATGCGGGCGCCGAGCGAATTGAGCGGACGGCTGATGCCGCGGCCGATGAACCAGGCGATGCAGCCCGAGAACAGGCCGATCCCGACGGTGGAAAGACCGAGCGTCCACACGATCGGCCTCAGCTTGGCGTCGAGGTCTTCGAGATAGGCGCCGGTGCCCAGATACATATCGAATCCGGGAATAGCCACGGCGTAGCCAATTTTACGGATCGGCGTCTCCCGGCCGGGTTTGACATATTCGTAAGGCAACAGGATCTCACCTTTGGCGCGGACGCCATCCAGCAGTTCCTGTGACAGCTTTCGGCCGTTGGTCACGACGTCCATGCGATTGGTGCCAACCTGCTTGGGATCGGGCGACATCTGGGTGATGCCGTCATAGCCGGTGGCGAAAAAATAACCGGAGCCGTTGTCGTAGGTCATGGCGTTGCCGAGCTTGCGCAGCATCGCCATCGCCTGGTCCTTGGTCATTTCGCCGGCATCGACCTGACGCTTCAGCTCGCCGGCCATGTTCCTGGCGATGGTGACGATGGCCTTGGTCTGGTCGACCCGCGCGTTGAACATTTCCTGCTGCATCAGGTAGCTGGCAATGAAGCAGGCCACGCAAAGACCGAGCAGCGTAGCGCCCACCAGAATGCCGAGCTTGGGGGCAATGGTCATATTGCGCAGCATCGAGACGTCTCCGAAATAAGAACAAAAAAAGCGCCGATCTGAATGGCTTCGCTCACGATAGCTTGAAATTCCTTAGCGCCGCCTTAACCATGGCCTTGCGCGCACGCGCAGATAGAGTCCCGGCACGCGAAATTCGCTCGCAAAAATGGTGCGAGCATTTTTGAAAACCCAAAGGTGCATTGGCGACTAAAAAACGATTCCCCCGCGCCGCTTCGAGAGGCGCGAAAGCCGCAGCCTCAGGCCAGCTTGGGGTAGCTCGCCTTGTCGAAGAAACTTGAGCCGGCGACGTATTTACGTCCCGCCGACACATCGGGCTTTTCTTCGCCCTCACCGCCGCACTCGAAGGTCAGTTCGAGTTGCACGCCCGAGGGGTCGTAGACGAACAACTGCCACAGCGACGTACCGGGCACGATGAACTCGCGCCAGTCGAGACCGGCCGCCTTGAAGCGTGCCACATAAGAGCGATAGCCGGAGCAGGACAGCGACACATGATCGATCGCCGCCGTGCCGGCTTCCGCCTTGCCGGTCGGTCCCATTGCCGGTCCGCCGGCATAGACGTGGATGATGGCGAGCCCGCCGGGCTGCGTGCAGCCGAGCCACGCGCCGGGATAGCCGAAATCCGGCCGCGGAAATTCGCGCAAACCAATGATGTCGATCCAGAACTTGCGCGTCGCCGCCAGATTGTCGGTCTTGGTCGCGATATGAAAAAGCCCATGCACGGTGGCGAGCGGCAACGTCTTGCTTTCGACGGTCTTGATGGCTTCAGCAGTGGCGGTCATGGCGTCTCTCCTCTTTTCTTTAGTCTGATTTCAGCGGCAATCCGACATCGTTGTAAAGCGCCTTGAGGTGATTGATGAACGGCGCCTCTGCTTTATGCTTGGTGCCTTCCACGGGATCGGCGCCTTCGAGCATGGTGTCGGTCGCAGCAAGCGACAACTCCATCACAAAGCGCATCCGCTGCTCCCGCAAGGCCGCGATGTCCTTGAGCCACGAGATGACATCAAGCTGGCCGCGGGCGTGGCGCTGCGCAATCAGCGTGGCGGCGACCGATGCATCCTCGATCGCCTGGGTCGCGCCCTGCCCGAGCGTCGGCACCATGCCATGCGCGGCATCGCCGAGATAAAGCACGTTGCAATCGGCCGCATGATAGAGCGCACCATGCTCCTGCATGCGCGCCCAGTGGGTGTCGGCGACATTGGCGCAGACCTGGTCGATCATCCATGCGGCTTGCGCGCTCGGCGCGGCGCTCAGTGGCGTATAGGCCGCGCGCAATGCCTCCGGCGTCTTCAGATGCGGCGGAATGTCCGCGTCCGGCGAAATCGGAAAGGCGCAGGCGATGTAGATATGGCCGGGCGGCACGCGGAAGGCGAGCAGGCGATTCGGCCCGTTGAACCATTGCTCGTAATCGTCAATCGGCCCGTTCGAAGTATCCGGAACCAGCACCCGCGAAATCGCCACGCCGGTCTGCCGTATTGGAGGTTCGCCCGACATCTCACGGCGAACGCGGGAGTAACGGCCGTCGGCCGCAATCAGGAGGTCGATGTCGTCGATGCGCTGCGTCTTGCCGTCTTGCGTCCACGTCATCGCGGTCTTGCGCGGATGATTGGCGTCGCGGCCGATGTCCGAAATCTCGCAAGCATATTGCACGCTGGCCCCTGCCGCGTCGCGCAACACGCGATAGAGCTCCGACCAGCGGATGCGCCAGCCGGGCCCGTCGGCGACATCTTTTAGTTTCAAATTGAACAGCTCGGCGCCGTCGGTGAGCGAAATCCGCCACGTCGTCCACGGGAAGCTTGCTTGGGTGATCGCATCGGCAAGCTTCGGGTCGGCGAACCTCAAGGCCTTCACCGCGTTGGGCCCGACATTGAGGCCGGTGCCGGCTTCCGAATGATCGTCGCGGGCGACGCGCTCAAGGCAAATGACTTCGACGCCCGCGAGCTGCGACAATTTTCGCGCCATCACGCAACCTGCGACGCCGGCGCCGACAATCACGATTCGCATCAGGCACCACCGTGATTTTGCGAGGCGATGACCGCGATCAGGCCGCCGCCGTCCGGGCCTTGATGCTCCGCACCGCCGGAGACGAAGATGCGACCGTCGCCGACCACACCCGCAACAAGTCCGGCGACCGCGCCGCGAATGTGGCGTTGCGCGTTGATGTCGGTATCGTCCAGCATGGTGTGGCGATGGCCGCGCACATTGCCGCGCCGGTCAGGCTCGCATTTTACCAGCACGCAGGCGATGCGCGAGGCATCGCGCAGCGAGACCTGCGGTGACGCGGCGATGCCGAGATCGGCGAGCACATCGACAATACCGCCGATATCGAGCGCATCGTTCATGGATGCGTGCGCAATCTTCAAATTGCCGCCCCAGGCCGGGCTGTTGCCGAGCACGATCACCTCGTTGCTCTCGACCTCGACCCCGGAAGAAATGCTGGCGCGAGGCGACTGGACCGCGAAGTCACTGAGCAGCGAATCATCGTTGAAGCTATCCGGTTTGATCTCGTCGAGCGCGAGCGCGACGCCGAAGGCGCCGGCGGCGCGGGCAAAGGCCATCGAGCGGTTCGGGTCTGAAGTGCGCGGCGGCTTTCCCGCGGCGATCGCGGCGGAAGCGCGCGCCACCGTGACGCAGGGGCATTTGACCTGCACGAAATGCACGTCCTCGGGTTTCTCGATGCCGGCGTTTGCGATCGCCTGCCGCACGGCCACAGCTACACTTTCGACATGGGCGCGCCTTCCGACATTTTCGGTCGCGACCGGTGCAAACGCGGTTCCGATCGCAAGCGCCGAAGAGTACTGGCGCGTGGTTGACGGTTCGTCGCTGATGCAGAACACGCTGTAATGCGGGCTCATAACGCCCTCGGTGCCGCCCGACAGCACGCACGGAATTTCCTTGATCAGTTGCGAGGCTGGCTTCTTCAGATGCGCCGACAGCAGCGCCATCAGCGTTTGCGTGAAATAACCGCGGGTGAAGTCGTTGACGCCGCCATTGCCCTCGGTCTTGCCGATGATGGCGACGACGTCGCCTGCGCGGATCGTGCCACCCACGATCAGCGCCTCGAGCGCGGAAAGATCGCCGGGATGCGCCATCGACAGTCTGAACACCTGCGCGCGTTTCATGCCTTGCTGCCTTCGCCAATCAGTTCGAACACGCGGCTCGGACTTAACGGAATTTCCAGAAGCTCGATGCCGCTTTCCTTAAGCTGAAGCGCATTCTCGATCGCCTGCGCGAACAGCGGCCCGACCGGAATGGCGCCGGCTTCACCCGCGCCCTTGATGCCAAGCGGATTAAGCGGCGACGGCGTCACGGTGTGATCGAGCACCATGCGCGGCACGTCGAGCGAAGTCGGCAAGAGATAATCGGCGAGCGAAGCGTTCAGCAATTGCCCATGCTCGTCGAACGACAGCTTCTCGAAGAAGGCGTTGCCGATGCCTTGCGCGACACCGCCGTGAATCTGGCCCTCCAGGATCATCGGATTGATCACGGTGCCGCAATCATGCACCACGACATATTTCCTGATCTGCAAATCGAACGTCTCGGGATCGAGCTCGACGATCATCGCATGCACGCCGTTCGCCGTGGAGCCGCTCGGCGGTCCGAAATACTGCGTGGATTCCAGTCCCGGCTCGGTGCCGGGCTTGACCGCGCCGCGCATCGGATTGGCGCGCTGTGCGAGTTCGCCGAGCCGGATGAATTTTTCGGGGATGCCGGCGATCGATATCTTGCCGTCGGCGAGCACGAGGTCCTCCTCGGAACACTCAAAGGCGTCGCTGGCGAGTTTCAAGGCTTTCTTGCGCACCGCGAGCGAGGCTTCATTCACGGCATTGCCCGCCACCACCGCGCCGCGACTGGCGAAGGTGCCGGCGCCCCAATAGAAGCGATCGGTATCGCCGGTTACGATATCGACGTCGGTGACCGCGACGCCCAACTGATCCGCAACAATCTGCGCAAAGCTCGTGAAGTGCCCCTGCCCCTGCGTGCCGATGCCGGTCGCGACACTGACCTTGCCGTTGGCCCGCACCTGAACCTTGGCGCCCTCGTAAGGACCGATGCCGGTGCCCTCGACATAGCAGGCGATGCTGATGCCAACGCAGCGCCCTTGCGCCCGCAGCTTCGGCTGCTCTTCCCTGATGAACTGATCGTAGCCGATAGCTACTAACGCCTTGTCGAGCACCGGCTCGTAATTGCCGCTGTCATATTCGAGCGGCGCGAAATCCTGGTAGATGATTTCGTTCTTGTACGGGAACGCATGTGTCGGAATGAGATTGCGGCGGCGGATTTCGGCCGGATCGATCCCGAGCTCATGCGCGGCAAGATCAAGCAGGCGCTCGATCACGAATACGCCGTGCTGGCGGCCCGCGCCGCGATATGGCGTGACGATCGTGAGATTGGTGAAGACCGACGTGAACGTGCTGTCATAGGCCGGGATCACATAGGGACCGAGCAGCGTGCACTGGCTGTTGATCGGCACCGTCAGCCCATAGGGGTTGTAGGCGCCATTGTCGTGCAGGAAGACATCCTTGACGCCGAGGATGCGGCCGTCGCTGTCGAGCGCAATCTCCGCGTCGTGGATCTGCGCGCGCTCATGCGTGGTCGCGACAAAATGCTCGAAGCGGTCCTCGATCCATTTGATCGGGCGGTTGAGCCGCATCGCCATCCACGGCAGCGTCGCTTCTTCCGGATAGAGCATCATGATCTTCGGGCCGAAGCCGCCGCCGATGAACGGCGCGATCACCCGCACCTGGCCTTCGCCGAGACCGAGCGCGCCCGCCAGCACGTTGCGCACGAACACCGGCGCCTGCGTCGTGTCCCACACCGTCATGTGCTCGGCGCGCTCGTCCCATTGCGCCACCACGCCGCGAGTTCTCGATCGGCGAGGAGATGCCATGCTCATAGCGAAAGCGCCGCTTCAGCGTGAGATGCGCTTTCGCAGCGGTGCGTTTGTAATCGCCTTTGGTCTGACGCACATGGGCTGCGACATTGTTGCCGAGATCGGCGTGAACGCATGTCGATCCTTTTTCGAGCGCCTGTTCGAGATCGACCACCGCGGGCAGAATCTCCAGGTCTACCGCGATGTCGTCGAGCGCATCCTCGGCGATATAGCGGCTTTCCGCCACCACGATCGCGATCGGCTCGCCGGCACAACGGATGGTGTCTTTTGCCAGCGGCACATGGGTGCGTGTGTTGAAGACGCTGCCCGGAATCGGCGGCGGCGGCACCAGCAGCGGGCCGGGCTTCCAATATGGTCCGAGATCTTCGGCGGTATAGACCGCAACCACGCCGGGACGTTTCAGCGCCTCGGAGACATCGATTGATTTGATCCTGGCATGCGCCACCTGGCTGCGCAGGAACGCGGCGTGCAGCATGCCGGGCAGTTCGACATCGTCGATGAACAGCGCCCGCCCGGTGAGGAGTTTTCGGTCTTCATTGCGTTTGACAGGCGCGCCAAAGAAACGCGTGGTCATGGCGCCGCCGCCCGCAGCGTCTCGGCCGCCTTCAGCACGGCATCGACGATGTTCTGATAACCGGTGCAACGGCAGAGATTGCCGGATAGTGCTTCGCGTACCTCGTCTTCCGAGGGCTCGTGGTGCTCGTTCAGGAACGCGGTCATGGTCATCAGGATGCCCGGCGTGCAGTAGCCGCATTGCAAACCGTGATGTTCGTGCATCGCCGCCTGCAACGGGCTGAGATCGCCGGACACTGAGGCGAGCCCCTCGATGGTCGCAAGCTCGCGGCCGTTGGCTTGGACGGCGAACATCAGGCAGGAACGGACCGGCGCGCC
Organism: uncultured Alphaproteobacteria bacterium; assembly: GCA_963770515.1. GTDB lineage: Bacteria > Pseudomonadota > Alphaproteobacteria > Rhizobiales > Xanthobacteraceae > Bradyrhizobium. Next base: position 553,497 of record CAVYPW010000006.1, on the reverse strand, counting down.
GTCGAGCAGCACGGTGCAGGCGCCGCAAACGCCGTGCTCACAGCCGACATGGGTGCCGGCGAGCTTGAGTTCATGACGCAGGAAATCGCTAAGCAGCATCCGCGCCTCGATGCTGCCTTTATAAGACCTGCCGTTGACATGAAGCGCGATGTCGTGAGCCTCGTCAGGCATGAGCGACCCGTTGATGCGCCGAGTTAAGGGCGCGCCGGGTCAGCACGCCCGCAATGTGGCGCTGGTAGTCGGCGCTCGCATGGACATTGCCCGACGGGGCGATCGTGATTTGCACTTCAGTGGCGACCGCCTCGATCGCTTTGTCCGTGCAGCGTTGCCCGATCAGGGAAGCGGCGGCTTCGCTCGCATCGACCGGCGTTTCGCCGACGCCACAGAGCGCGAGCCGCACCTCGGCGAATTGGCCGTCTTCATCCAGCGAAATGATCGCTGCTACGCCCGCCAGCGCAAAATCGCCGCGCCGCCGCGCCACTTCCATAAAGCAGCTTCCCGAACGCGGCTTCGCCGCTGGAAAGGATATCTCGACCAGCATTTCTTCCGGCTCGAGGCATGTGGTCAGCAAATCGACGAAAAATTCGGATGCGGCCAGCTCCCGCTCGCCTTGGCTGGACCTGATCTTCATGCGCGCCTGCATCGCGGTTGCCACCGCCGGCAATTCGGAAGCGGGATCCGCATGCGAGAGGTTGCCGCCGATGGTGCCGCGGTTGCGGATCTGCGGATGGGCGATATGGGGCAGCGCGTCGGCAAACAATGGACAGGCGTTCAGGAAAGCCTGGTCCCGTTCCAGCGCCCGATATCGCGTCACGGCGCCAACCCTTATAGTCTCGCCATCCGACCGGTCGATCCCGGCCAGTTCGGACAGGGGGTTGATGTCGATCAGCACGGCCGGGCGGGCCAGGCGAAAGTTCATCGCCGGTATCAAGCTCTGCCCACCGGCCAGAAAACGCGCCTCATCGCCATATTCGGCTTTGAGGGCAAGCGCTTGATCGAGGGACGAGGCGGCGATGTATTTGAATGGAGCAGGCTTCATGATGCGCGCCGGGCGACAGGGCATTCGCGCCCGCTTCGCGGACGCAACATCGGCGATTATCTGTCGCGAAGTCGGGCAAGTCAAAAGCAGGACCCGCGCATCGGCGGGCAAACTGCGTCGAAACGCGGCGAAACGCTGCTCAACTTTCTATCGGGCTGCGCAAACATTGTGCGCGCCTCCAGTGGACGCATTTGCCACTATTCGGATATGGCATCGCCAAAACAGAGCATTTCGGCCTCTAGCGACCCGCTGGCGGCCCCTTCCCCGAGTGAACGAATGTCACGACCGGCATCCGTCAGGAGTGTTGACGTAATGTCCACCGAGCCGGCGTCCAAACGGCTGGTGGTCGAGGCGAAGGCGATTTCGCTGACGTTCGAGACCGCGGACGGCCGGGTCGACGCCTTGTCCAATGTTTCCCTGCAAATCGCCGAAGGCGAGTTTGTTTCCTTCATCGGTCCGTCCGGTTGCGGCAAGACCACGATGCTGCGGGTGATCGCGGATTTGCAGCAGCCGACCTCGGGCTCGTTGTTGGTCAACGGCATGACGGCGGAGAATGCCCGGCTCGCGCGCAGCTACGGCTATGTGTTCCAGGCGCCGGCGCTGTTTCCCTGGCGCACGATCGAGAAGAACCTCAAGCTGCCGCTGGAGATCATGGGCTTCCCGGAAAGCGAGCAAAGGATCCGCGCCGAGCGCTATCTGTCGATGGTCAATTTGAAGGGCTTCGAGCGCAAGTTTCCCTGGCAATTGTCCGGCGGCATGCAGCAGCGGGTCTCGATTGCGCGCGCGCTGTCGTTCGATCCGGCGATGCTGTTGATGGACGAGCCGTTCGGAGCGCTGGATGAGATCGTGCGTGACCATCTCAACGAACAACTGCTGCAATTGTGGAAGTCGACGGAAAAGACCGTGCTGTTCGTGACCCATTCGATTCCCGAAGCGGTTTTCCTGTCGACCAAAATCGTGGTGATGTCGCCGCGGCCGGGACGCATCATCGACATTATCGATTGCGACTTCCCCCCCGATCGTTCGCTGGAAATCCGCGAGACGCCGGAGTTTCTCAAGATCGCGCAGCGCGTGCGCAACGGCCTGCGCGCGGGGCACTCCTATGACGAGTAGCGAGCAGACGAGTGGCTCCCATGACGAGTAGCTCGCTGGCGCTGCCGGCGCGACGGAGGGCGCCCTCATTCATCCGCGACGCGATTGTCGAACGCTATGTTCCGGTCGCGACCATGGTGCTGGCGCTCGTCGCGATCTGGTATGTCGCGGCCGTGGCGATGAACTGGACACTGGTCCGCGACGCCTTTGAGCGCGAGGAGACGCCCTACACCGTCAGCGACGTTCTGGCGGGGACCATGGATGCCGAGCGCCCGCTGCTGCCGGCGCCGCACCAGGTGATCAACGCCTTTGTCGACGGCGTGTTCGGCTATCCGCCGCTGGCGCCACGCAGCCTGATCTATCATTCGCTGGTCACGCTGTCGGCGACCGTGCTCGGCTTCTTCCTCGGCGCGCTGCTCGGAATTTCGCTGGCGCTGATGATCGTGCACAGCCGCGTGCTGGAGCGCAGTCTTTTGCCGTGGATCATCTGTTCGCAGATGGTCCCGGTGGTGGCGCTGGCGCCGATCTTCATCGTGGTGCTGGGCGCGATCGGCCTGCAAGGCCTGTTGCCGAAATCGATCATCTCGGCCTATCTCTGCTTCTTCCCGATCGCGATCGGCATGGTGAAAGGTTTTACCTCGCCCGATCCGTTGCAGATCGAATTGATGCGGACATGGTCGGCGACTTCGCGGCAAGTCTTGTGGAAGCTGCGCTGGCCGTCCGCCGTGCCTTATCTGTTTGCGAGCCTGAAAGTCGCGATCACGATCTCGCTGGTCGGCGCGATCGTCGCGGAATTGCCGACCGGCGGCGAAGCCGGCATCGGCGCGCGGTTGCTGTCGGGCTCCTATTACGGCCAGACCATCCAGCTTTGGGCCGCGCTGGTCGCCGCCGCCGTGCTGGCGTCGTCGCTGATCGCCATCGTCGGCTTCGTCGAGCGCGGCGTTAACAGCCGGATGGGGACCCATTGATGGACCCGCGCAAACTATGGCTGGGATTTTTGCTGGCCACCGGCGCCGTGGCGCTCGCCTTCGCCTTGCCGATCGCGCCGGAAGCGCTGCCATTGACGGCGCGACCAACGATATCGGCACTCACCGGCGGCGCGGGCTTTCTGTTCCTCATCGCAGCATGGTTTGCCGACAACCGCGCCATCGTGGCAGGTCTTGCCGGCGCGCTGCTCGCGGCCGCCGCCTCGCTCGCGCTGTTGAATGACGCCTCGGTCGCAGGCTCGGCGCAGGCCGGATTCTGGATGATCGTGTTGGCATCATGGCTCTCGGTCGTGCTCACTTTGGTCAATCTCGCCGGCTTGCAGAAATTGCGGCGCAAGGCGCAACAGGCGGTGAATCTTCTGGTGCCGCTGTTGTTCGGAGCGACCGCGTTCTATCTCTGGGAAGTCGCGGTGCGCGGACTCGGCGTGCCGACGGTGCTGTTGCCGCCGCCGAGCGCGGCCGCCGCGCGGTTCTTTGCCTCGCTGCCGACATTGGCCGCTGACTTCACCCAGACCTTCATCAAGGGCGTCTTGATTGGTTACGTGATCGGCTGCGGCGCGGGGCTTGCGGTGGCCATCCTGGCTCATCGCTATCACTTCCTGGCCCGCGGCCTGTTGCCGCTCGGCAATTTCTTTTCGGCGTTGCCGCTCGTTGGCGTCGCGCCGATCATGGTGATGTGGTTCGGCTTCGACTGGCCGTCCAAGGCGGCCGTGGTGGTGCTCGTCACCTTCTTCCCGATGCTGGTGAACGCGATCGCGGGCCTCGATGCCTCCGGCCATATCGAGCGTGACCTGATGCGCTCCTACGCCGCCAGCCCAGGGCAGAGCCTGACCAGGCTTCACTTGCCGGCCGCGCTGCCCTTTATTTTCAACGCGCTCAAGATCAACGCCACGCTTGCGCTGATAGGCGCGATCGTTGCAGAGTTTTTCGGAACACCTACGCAAGGGATCGGGTTTCGCATCTCCACCGAGGCCGGACGCATGGCGATCGACATGGTCTGGGCGGAGATCGCACTCGCGGCCCTTGCCGGAATGGCTTTCTACGGATGTGTCACGCTTGCCGAACGCGCGACAACTTTCTGGCATCCATCGTATCGGACCTAGGTCGGCAAGGTCCTTTTGATTTGAGGTTCTCCATGAAACACAGTCTCGCTACTGCCGCCGGTCTCGCGCTCGGCCTTGCGGTCACCGCCGCCCAGGCCGCCGATACCGTCACCATCCAGCTCAAATGGGTTTCCCAGGCCCAGTTCGCCGGCTACTTCGTCGCCAAGGAAAAGGGCTTCTACAAAGACGCCGGGCTTGACGTCACGATCAAGCCGGGCGGCCCGGACGTCGCCCCGCCGCAGGTCATCGCGGGCGGCGGCGCCGACGTCGTCGTTGACTGGATGCCGTCTGCGCTCGCCTCGCGCGAGAAGGGCGTGCCACTCGTCAACATCTCGCAGACCTTCAAGCGCTCCGGCCTCGAACTGACCTGTCGCGCCGACACCGGCATCAAGAAGCCGGCGGACTTCAAAGGCAAGACCATCGGCGTCTGGTATGGCGGTAACGAATATCCGTTCCTGTCCTGGATGTCGAAGCTCAACATCAAGACCGATTCTTCCCCGACTGGCGTCAAGGTCATCAAGCAGGGCTTCAACGTCGATCCGATCCTGCAGAAGCAGGCCGACTGCGTCTCCACCATGACCTACAACGAATACTGGCAAGTGATCGACGGCGGCTACAAGCCGAGCCAGCTCGTGGTCTTCAAGTACGAAGACGAAGGCGTGGCGACGCTGGAAGACGGGCTCTATGTGCTCGAGAAGAACCTGAAAGACCCCGCCTTCGTCGCCAAGATGGCGAAGTTCGTCAAGGCCTCGATGAAGGGCTGGGACTACGCCAAGACCCACGTCGATGAAGCCGTGAAGATCATCCTCGCTGCCGACACCACCGGCGCCAAGACCGAGAAGGATCAGAAGCGGATGATGGGCGAAGTCGCCAAACTGCTCTCGACCGGCGACGGCAAGCTCGACGTCAAGGACTACGACCGCACGGTCGCAGAGTTGATGGCGGGCGGCTCCGACCCCGTCATCACCAAGAAGCCGGAAGGCGCCTACTCCTTCGCCATCTATGACGCGATGAAGTAAGAGACACTGCTTCACCTCTCCCCGAGCGCGGGGAGAGGTCGGATCGCCCGGCAGCGCAATCGCGCGCCAGAGCGATCCGGGTGAGGGGAATCTCCCTGAACCCAGATCAACCTTTTGCCACGGCTATCTGCCCCTTGCCCCAACGCTCTCAGAGCGAGCTTCGCTCGTCTCGACCCCGCAAGCGGGGCGAGGGAGTTTACTCCGCGATATCCTCGTTCCAGATCTCCGGCCGCTCGCGGATGAACCGCGCCATCAGATCGATGCAGCGGGCATCATTGAGATCGATCACGTCGACGCCGTGATCCCTGAGCAACCGCTCGTTGCCGCCGAAATTGACGCACTCGCCGATCACCACCGTCGGGATCTTGAACAGGATGATGGTGCCCGTGCACATCATGCAGGGCGACAGCGTCGTATAGATCACGGTGTCACGGTAGCTGCGCTGCCGGCCGGCCTTGCGCAGGCAATCCATCTCGCCATGCGCGATCGGGTCCGACTGCTGGACGCGCTGATTGTGTCCCTGCCCGATAATCTCACCAGCGCGAACCAGAACGCTGCCGACCGGCACGCCGCCGCTTTTATAGCTTTCGAACGCCTGATCGTAGGCCCTGGCCATGAAGGATGCGTGATCGGTCATCGGTGCCTCAATTGCCGCCTACTCTGCCTGCGATCCCAAACGAAAGAAGAAGCAGAGAACATGCCAATGAAATCAATATCTGCGAATCAATATCGGACAGCGCGCGTGAATCGATAACAGGCTTCCTGCATCAAGTTTAATCCGAAGAACAGATTCTTCGCGCCTCAAGATGAGAAAGCTGGGGCTTTTCAGCGGCCGGGCGCTGGCACGCATCTTGCTGATAAAAATCCATAATAAAAATGCAGCGTTGAAATGCGATGCTTGGATTGCGCTGGCCGCGTCGAGTGCAGACGATTTTTTGTTCGTGAGATTTTCGCGAAGTTTTTGTAGCAACGTTAAGTGATTTTGTAACAATTGAGAATTTGCCGGCGTGTGAACGAGTTCATATTCGTCTCTCACAGCCGACGCGTAATCAGTAACTCACGGCAATATTGTTTTGAGTCATTCGCTTCGAGTTTTTCAGGTCTCTCATCCGTCTCAAGCGTCATTGAACAAGATCAAATCTCCGCCGCAAACCGTAGCGGCCAACGCGAGGCTTTTGCATGCCGACTTATATCCGGGTGGCTTCTGAACGAAAATCGTTCCTGTCGCAGTATCTGGTCTTGGGCGTTCCGTTGGCTATTTGGACCATGGCGCTGCTGTTGATCGCCGTATCCGCACGCTTCAATACGCCGGTCGTTTCCTTCGACCCGCAAGAGCTATTGGCGGCGTTCTGATTTACGACGGCTTCGAAAAATATTTCGGGAGCATTGGTCTTTTTAGGGAGAATTGGTTATGGGCCCTTCAGAGAGCCAGTTGCGACTGTTGTCGCCGGAAGATCGTATCCTGTACAAGAAATGGTTTCGCCGTGGCTTGTTGCTTTACAGCTCGTTCATGGCGGCTCTCGTCTTTGCAGCCGTCGCGAATCATGTCTCGTCAGATATGGCGGACGAACCGATGCATACGGCTGCGATAACCGCGAAGAAATAAGCGAGAAAAATTAACGCGACGAAAGAGTGCGCGACCTTCTCCCCGCACGCGGGGAGAAGGAGTTCGGTCTGATGACGGCGGCAACCGCGTCTGATTTCATCGAGCGTGTGACGCGGCCACCTCGTTCTCACGGCGCTTCTCGTTCAGATTTTGCGCCATTTCGAGGTGATGTTGCAGCGTCGGCAGCGTCTTGCCCGCCCAATCCTTCAGCTTCGGATTGTCGCCGGATTTGGCGTAACGCTCGAACAGCGACACCGCGTCCTTGTGCGCGCTGACCTGCATCGGATCGTAGTAGCCCGCGAAATCACCCGGCTTGGCGTCGCTCAATTCGTCGAGCTTCTTTTGTCCGGCTGAATCCAGCTTGACGGGGATCGTGGCCTTGACGTCGCCGCTATCGACCAGCCCTTTGAGGTCCTTGCTCGTCTGGGTGTGGTCGGTGGTCATCTGTTCGGCGAATTTCTTTTCATCGGCGTTGCCCTTGCCTTCGGCGAGCTTTGCCGCCGCCAGTTCCAGGATATCGCTGTTGACAGCTTCAGTGACGAAGTCCTGCGTCGTCGGACTGATGCCGAGCGTGGAATTGACGCCGGTCTTTTCTCCCACCGACTCGGCAAACGCCAAAGGCGTCAGCAGCAAAGCGGCGCAAGCGGATGAAACGATCCATTTATTCATGTGAGCCTCCAGACAATGTTCCCTTTCTAAATCCGAGAACAATGGCGAAGTTCCCGAAGCTTTCGGGAGATGTCTGAAGGAACAATGGCGGAGGGTGGCTGGTTGACCCGTCAGTGCGCAGCTATCGCCTGCGGCCCGTTCGCCGCGCGCCGAATTCCGCCAGGAACATCGACACCGCGGCTTTGACGTGGCGGTCGATTTCGTTTTTTGTCGGCGGCTTCCAGCTCGACTGAACCAGGCGACACAAATGAAATTGCGCGACCACCGCACCGAGATAGAGCCGCGCCGCCACGGCCGGGTCGTCGCAATGCAGATCGCCTTTTTCGGTGGCGTCCGCCAGATATTGAGTTAGCCGCGCGACCGTCATTCCGGGACCGCGCTCATAGAAGAGATCGCCAAGTTCCGGTGTCCACACCGCTTCGGCAACGACGGTTCGAAACAGAAATGATGATTGCCCGGTGCTGATCGCCCGCAAGAGATTGGTGCCCAGTTCCGACAGCACCGCCTCCGGCGCCCCGCCGCGCGTGATGCCGGTGTCGGGCCCGGAAATCATCTGCGCCTTGCGGCCGACGATTTCGGCGAACAAAAGCTCCTTGCTTTCGAAGTGCCGGTACAGCGTTTCCTTGGAAGCGCCGGCCGCTTCCGCGATCACCTGCATCGTGGTCTCGGCGTAGCCGCGCTCGAGAAACATCTTTTCTGCAACGTCAATGAGTTCCAGCCGCCGCCGGTCGCCGCGTGGAACTATTCGATTGACCGCATCTTTAGGCATGCCGGGGGGTGCCTTACAGAGGTGTCTGGCGGGGAGCAACCCTTGTCTCTAACCGAACCATCGGGTACGGTTATAGCCGAGGCTAAATGCAAGTAGCAAGGCTGCAAGTGTCAAGGCTGATGGATTCGGTGGTTCAAAGGGACGCACCCTATGGCGGTTGACGAAGTTGAGGCAACGAACCGTTCGCCTGAGGTGACACGGGCCGAACGGCGGGGTCAGGAAGGCCAAGGTCCGAACCAAGTACCGGACGAGGCGAAGCCCGACGCCGGCAAACCCATTGCGCCTGCCGACAGCGGCAAGGCGGCGGCGGCTGCCGCCCGCGAGGAAACCAGAAAGAAGCGACGGCCGACCGTCGTCATCATCGGCGTCGTGGTGCTGGCGCTGCTGGCCATCGGCGGTCTCTATTACTGGATCACGACGCGCGGCATCGAGGACACCGACGATGCCTATACCGACGGCCGCGCGATCACGATCGCGCCGCAAGTCTCGGGCGTGGTGATCTCGCTCGACGTCAACGACAACCAGTTCGTCAAACAAGGCCAGCCGCTGATCCATATCGACCCGCGGCAATACCAGATCGACCGCGAGCAGGCCGAAGGCGCGCTCGCGACCGCCAAAGCGCAGTATCGCGGGCAGCAATATGGGCTGGAAGTCGCAAAGAAGAATTTCCCGGCGCAACTCGAACAGGCCAAGGCCCAACTCGAAAACGCCAAGGCGACCAAGGCCAGGACGCAAGCCGACTACGACCGGCAAAAAGCGCTGCCGAAGGCTGCGACCTCGCAACAGGATGTCGATGCCGCGGAGGCTGCGTTGAAGCAGGCCGAAGCGCAGGTGGCGCTGGCCGACGCCCAGGTGACACAAAACTCCCCGGTCACCGAGCGCGTCGGCGAAACGGATGCCGCCGTCGGCCAGCTCAAGGGCCAGGTCGAGCAGGCGCAGGCGAGACTCGATCAGGCCGATCTGAATCTGTCCTGGGCCGTGGTCAAGGCGCCGCAGGACGGCTGGATCACCAAGCGCAACGTGGAAAAGGGCAATTACGTCGCGCCGGGACAGCAGATCTTTTCCATCGTCGCGACGGAAGTGTGGATCACCGCCAACTTCAAGGAGAGCCAGCTCGTCAACATGCGGCCCGGCCAGCACGTCGCCATCCGGGTCGATGCCTATCCGCAGTTGCGGCTTGAGGGCCATGTCGACAGCATCCAGCTCGGCTCGGGCTCGAAATTCACGGCCTTCCCGCCCGAAAACGCCACCGGCAACTTCATCAAGATCGTTCAACGCGTGCCGGTGAAGATCGTCATCGACAAGGGGCTCGATCCCAACATTCCGCTGCCGCTCGGGATTTCGGTCGAGCCGAAGGTGACGGTGCAATGAGTGACGCCGGGCCAGCGGCGCCCAAACCCGAAGAACCATGGAAGCCAAAATATAATCCATGGCTGATCGCGGTCATCGTCACGAGCGCCGCGTTCATGGAGATTCTCGACACCACGATCGTCAACGTGGCGTTGCCGCATATTGCCGGAAGCCTCTCCTCCAGCAACGACGAAGCCACCTGGGCGCTCACCTCCTACCTCGTCGCCAATGGCATCGTGCTGACGATCTCCGGATGGCTCGGCGACCTCTTGGGGCGCAAGCGCTACTTCATCATCTGCATCATCATGTTCACGGTCTGCTCGTTTCTGTGCGGTATCGCGCAGAGCCTCAGCCAGCTCATCATGTTCCGCCTGATGCAGGGCTTCTTCGGCGGCGGCCTGCAACCGAATCAGCAATCCATCATTCTGGATTATTTCCCCCCCGCACGCCGCGGCGCAGCCTTCGGCGTCACGGCGATCGCCACCATCGTGGCGCCGGTACTCGGTCCGACGCTCGGCGGCTTCATCACCGACCAGGTGTCGTGGCGCTGGATCTTCTTCCTCAACGTGCCCGTCGGCGCCATCGCCGCCTTCTTCGTCTCGGTCATGGTCGAAGATCCGCCCTGGGAAAAGAACCGCCGCAGCCGCGGCATCGACTATATCGGCCTGTCCCTGATCACCATGGGGCTCGGCTGTCTCGAAATCATGCTGGACCGCGGCGAGGATGCCGACTGGTTCCAGTCCAATTTCATCTGCCTGATGGCGCTGCTCGCTTTCCTTGGGATATTGGGAGCGGTCGGCTGGCTGTTGATCGCCAGGAAGCCTATCGTCGATCTGTCGGTGTTCGCCGATCGAAACTTCGCCGGCGGCTGCATCATGATCGGAGCCACCGGCGCCATCTTGTACGCGAGCGCCGTATTGATCCCGCAATTGGCCCAGACCGTGCTGCAGTATACCGCGACCTGGGCGGGGCTGATATTGTCGCCAGGAGGCATCGCGGTGATCATTCTGATCCCGTTCGTCGGCCGGCTGATGGCCAAGGTCCAGATTCGCTTCATCATCGCGACCGGCTTCACCATCATCGGCTGCGCGCTGATTTATTCGAGCACGCTGGTGCCGAACATCGACTTCAAGACGCTGGTCTTCATGCGAACCTTCCAGACCGCGGGACTGGCGTTTCTATTCGTGCCGATCAGCACGATCGCCTATATGACCTTGCCGCGGGAACTCAACGGCGACGGCGCCGCGCTGTTTGCGATGTTCCGGAATATCTTCGGTTCGATCGGAATCGCGCTCGCGACCTCGCAGGTCACGGAGCGCTCCCAGGTCCACCAGAGTTACCTGGCGCAATGGACCTCGCCGCTCAACCAGCCCTACCAGGCGCTGGTCGCCCAATACGAACAGACGCTGCGGGGACTGGGCCGCGTCGGCGCGGCTGCGCATGATGCGGCCGTCGGCCGTGTCTATCAGGTGTTCCGGACGCAGGCCGCCATCCTCGGCTATCGGGACGTGTTCTTTTACTGCGCGATCGTGGCGTTTCTGATTGTACCCCTGTGCTTCCTGCTTTCGCCGAAGACCGGGGGCATGCGACCCGGAGGGGGCCACTGATGTCGAGTTTCCATCGCTGCCGCCACGGCGTTTTCGCCGCGATGGTCGTGCTGCTTTCTGGCTACACGCTTTCTGGCTGTACACTTGGGCCTGACTTCAGCGAGCCGAATCCGCATTTGCCCGACAATGCGACCTTCAACGGTCAGATGGTCTCGGACGCCCATCTGCCGAAACCGACCGATCCGAACTGGTGGAGGATCTTCGGCGATCCCATCCTGACCAATCTCGAAAGCCGCGTCGCCGAAGCCAATCTCGATGTGCGGACCGCCGCGATCCGCATCGCCGAAAGCCGCTACCAGCGCGGCGTCGCGGCCGCCGCGGAATTACCCTCGATCAACGGCGACGGCAAGTATCAGCGCGAGCTCTATAGCAAGAACGGCATCATCAGTCTTTTGTCGCCCCTGCTCGGCCCAGGCAGCTCAGGCGGCATCCCCATTACACCGATCAACGAATATACCGTCGGTCTCGACATGTCCTGGGAGCTCGACCTGTGGGGCCGCGTGCGCCGGCAGGTCGAGGCCGCCGACGCGCAGGTCGACCAGGCGGAGGATCGACGGCGGGACGCGCTGGTATCGAGCCTTGCGGAGCTGGCGCGCAACTACATCCAGCTTCGCGGCACGCAAGACCAGATCCGGATCGCCGAAAACAATCTGAGGGTCGATCGCGACATTCTTCAGCTCGCCCAGCAGCTCCAGCAAAAGGGCGTGCGCAGCGGACTGGACGCCGAAAATGCGGCCGCGCAAGTGGAAGGCATTCGCGCGCAGCTGCCGGCCTTGCAGCAGCAGCAGATCCAGTATCAGAATGCGATCGCGCTTCTGCTCGACCTGCCGCCGTCTTCGCTCAACGGCGAACTCGGCTCAGCGCGCGCCGCGCTGCGGCTGCCGGCGCATGTTCCTCTCGGCCTGCCGTCGGAATTGGCACGCCGCCGGCCCGACATCCGCGAGGCCGAAGATCAGTTGCATACGGCAACCGCCAATATCGGCGTTGCGATCGCCTCGTTCTATCCGAAATTCCAGCTTAACGGTCAGGTCGAGCTGGACTCGCTTCAGTTCTCTAGCCTGTACAATGCAAGTTCTCTGCAATATACGGCCGGCCCGAGTGTGACGATACCGCTCTTTGACGGCTTCCGGCTGCAAAGCTCGCTGCATCTGAGCGAGGTCCAGCAGGCCGAGGCCGCCATCACCTATCACAAGACGGTGCTGCAAGCCTGGCATGAGGTCGTTAACGCGATCGCTTCGCTGCGGCTCGAACAAGTCCGCCGCACTCGGCTGCGCGCCCAGCTCGATCACACCCGCGCCGCGCTCGACCTCGGCCGCTCGCGCTACAATGACGGCGTCGCCGACTTCCTGACCGTGCTCGATGCCGAGCGAAACCTGTTGCAGAACGAACAGCAGCTGTCGCAGAGCACCACCAATGTCGCGCTCGACCTCGTCACGCTTTTCAAGGCGCTCGGCGGCGGCTGGGAACAGACCTTGCCCGACCCACCGAAGCCGATGGTGGTTCAGGTCAAGGAGACCGTGACGACAGAGCCCGCGCCCAAATAGGGGCTCACTTCCGCCGCTTCACATCACTGATGCGAGAACATCGGCTTGCCCGGCACGTCGAGTTGCGCCGTCAGGATCGAGCCGCTGCCGGATTCGGTTATGAACAGCGTTTTGTTGTCCACACCGCCGAACGCCATGTTGGTGGTATGAGGCTCGGCGCAAGTCCGGATACGATAGACCGGCTCACCCAGCGCATCGACCACCCACACCGCGCCCATACCGACATGGGCGATGAACAGCCGTCCTTGCGCGTCGAGCGCCAGTCCATCCGGACCGCCCCAGCCGCCGGACAACTGGATGTAGATCCCGACCTTGGCGACGCCGCCGTCGGGGCTGAGCGGCACCCGCCAGATGCAGTTGCCGCGCGTGACCGCGAGATAGACCATGTTCTCGGCGAGATTCATCACGAGGCCATTCGGGCTCGGCACATTGTCGAGCAGGCAATCGAGCTGGCCTCGTTCGGTTAGCCGGAACAGCCGCCCCGTGGGATCGTGCAAACCTGTGAGGCCCTGATCAGTGAAATAAAGATCGCCATTGGCGGCGAAGAACAGATCGTTGCAGCCTTTGAACGGCGCAAGGCTGGCGCGGGTGAGATACGGCCTCACCTTGCCGTTGACGGGATCCATTTCCATGATCCCGTTCTTGTAGTCGGCAATGAAGATGCGGCCGTCGCGATGAACCTTCAGCCCGTTGGGCCAGCCGTCATATTCGGCGGCGACGTGAAACTGGCCGTCCGGTGTGATCCTGTAAATGCGGCCGTTCGGCAGATCGACGCACCAGAGATGGCCGTTGCGATCGAACGACGGTCCCTCGAGCAGCGAGCGCGCCGGGCTTCCTTTCGGCTGATAGCGCGCCCACTCGTTGTTGGGGTCGGCTTTGCGAAACTCATCCGGCAGCCGCGCGAACACGCTGGTCGAGAGGTCCTTTGGCGGATGGAAGAACAATATCCGTCTCCTCAGGCCGTCCGGACCGCCAACGCAGCCTCGCTCTCGCTCGGCCCGATCGGCGTTCGCGCCAGCAGGAACACGGTTGCCGCCCCAAATGCCAGCAACGCGCCGGCAACGACGAAGGCCATGTTGAAGCTGCCGGTCGATTGCACGACATAGCCAGTCACGATCGGCGCCATGATGCCGAAGATGTTGCCGCCGAGAATCAGCAACCCGGTCGCCCGGCCGCAATCGGCTGACGTGCGCAGGAGATCACCGACCATCGCGATATTGAGCGCGACGGCCGAGGCCACGCCGCCGAGCGCAATCGTGATCAGCACCAGCACAAGATAGACGTTGTCGACCAGCGGCGTCAGCAGGATCACCGAGCCGAACAGCATGCACAGGGCCCCGAGCCGCCTGCGGCCGCCCAACCGCGCGCTTTCCTCGTCCAGCAGGTTGTCGCTCAATTTGCCGAGCAGCACGGTCAGGATCACCGCGCCGATGAACGGCAGCGACATCAGCGCGCCGCTCTTCAGGATCGACATGCCGCGCTCGGTCTGAAGATAATTCGGCAGCCAGGTCAGGAAGAAATATTGCGTGTAGACCGCGCAGCCCTGCGTCACCATCAGACCGAGCATGGAAGGCGAACCGAGCAAGCCGCGCAGACCGATCGAATGCCCGTCGGCCGGTGTTGCGCTGGCGCTGCCGTTGCGCTCGCGCACAATGAACGCGCGCTCTTCGTCCGAGAGCCAGCTCACCTCTTCCGGCTTGCGGAACCAGATTAGCCAGGCGAGCAGCCAGACGAAGCCGATGGCCGCACAGATGAGAAATGTCATGCGCCAGCCGACCGCGCCGACGAGGCCAGCGAGAACGAGGCCGCCGACCGCCGGGCCGAAATAAGCGCCGCCATTGAAGATGGCCGTGAACAGCGCGCGCTCCTTCAAAGGAATCCATTCTCTGATGACGCGGCCCGCCGCCGGATAGGTGGTGGATTTGCCGACACCCATGACAACGCGCGTCGCGATCAGCATGCCGAAGCCGGTTGCCAGTCCCGTCAATGCGGTCGCGATCGACCAGAGGCCGATGCCGGCCGCGTTGACGGTGCGGGTGCCGAGCTTGTCGACGATCATGCCCATCGGCACCAGGCAGACGACATAAAGCCAGAGAAAGGAGGAGAAGAGATAACCGAGCTCGACCTTGCTGATGCCGAACTCCGCGGCGATCGGCGTCGAGGACACCGAAAGCGCGACCCGGTCAACGTAGTTGATCGTCGCCAGCAGGAACATGAAAACGAAAATCCAGTACCGGCGATGCTTCATGATCTTCCCCCCATTTTTGCGCCCACTGACGGGGCGCTGATTTATTTGTTGATCCAGCAGTATGTCAGGGATTGCGGGCGCGCAAGTTGGTCGGCAGTACGCCGATACTCTCGGGCGTGATCAAGCCAAGCCCGCCGGCAATATGCCACCAGCCGTGATCGGCCTGTCGGACGATCATGCACTCCGCGCTGACACCCATGTGCAAACCTTCAAAGGAGTGACCGACCGCGATATGCGCGACCTCTTCCGGCAGGCCGACCGTGAGGCAGACATGCATGCCGAACACCGAATGCCGGAATGTCGGTTCGCCGCTGTCGGCCGGATCGGCCTGCCACCGGGCACGGTTGCTCGGATCGAACTCATATGGCTTGCCGACGTCGTGACACACCGCGCCCGCGATCAGGACGTCCCAATCGATCCGCGCTTGCGGATAGGAATGCCCGAACTCTTCCGCCATCGCCTTGGTCATGCGCACCACCCCGCGCACATGATCGGTTTGTGTTCCCTTGGTCAGGATCGGACCGTTGGGATTGCCCCAAGGCGGCATATCCCTGATCCGCTGGAAGTCGGAACAGCACAGCGAATAGCTCCAGGCCTCGACACAGCGCGTGCCGAGCGCCTTGTCCGGCACCAGCTCGATCTCCGGAAAATCCTCGATCACGCCCGCGCGCGTCTCGTCGGTGATGGGACGGCGCAGGCCCGTATAGTGGTGCTTCATCTTTTTTGTCATTTTCGTTTTCTCCCGAAACGTCTAGTGCTCCGATTCCGAAGTTCGTATCATATCGCGGCTCCACGTTTACGAACTTCGGAATCAAAGGAGCACTAGCTAACTATGTGATCTAGTGCGGTTTCGAATTTGAAGTTCCTATGAAGAGATTGCCGCGAAACTGATAGGAACTTCAAATTCACCGCACTAGGCGTGCTGCGGTTCGATCGGCCGACGCGTCAAGGTGAGCGTCGCCAGACACCCGCAGAATAGCAACACGGCCGCGATACGAAACGCCCAGGTATAGCCCCCGGTGCCGGCCACGACATAGCCGGTGATGATCGGCGCGATGAGGCCGAACAGGTTGCCGCCGAACGCGGTGATCGCAACCACGCGCGAGACATCGCGGGGATTGCGCAGGAGGTCGCTCGCCAACGTGAAGTTCAATCCCGCGCCGGTCGTCGACCCCGTCAGCACCAGCGTCAGCACACACAACAACTGGAAGAGGCCATCGACATGCGGCGCCAGCACGATCAGCATCGCCAGGATCGCCATGGCGGCGATGAAGTTGCGGCGGCGGCCGGCCTGGACGTCCTTCGACGAAAGCCAGTGATCGCTGATGCGGGCAATCGAGACGCCGAATACGACCGTGACCAGATACGGGATCGCAGTGAGATAGCCGGTGTTCATGGTCGAGAGTTCGCGGGTCGACTGGAGATACGTCGGCAGCCAGGTGAGAAAGAGATAGGCGGTGTAGACCAGACACGCCTGGGTCAGCACCAGGCCCCAGACGCTGCGCTGGCTCAGGAGATAACCGAGCGAGGACGGCGGCGGGCCTTGCGAGGTCGCAGCTCCCGTGCCGTTGCGCTCGGCGAGAATTTTCGTCCGCTCGACTTCGTCGAGCCAAGGGGCCTCTTCGGGCGAACCGTACCAGATCCACCACGCGGCAAGCCAAATGAAGCCGATCGCACCCAGCACGAGGAAAGCCGTGCGCCAACTAAACGAACTCACCAGCGCTGCCGTAAGGATGGCGCCGACCGCGGGCCCTGCGGAAGAGCCGCCGTTGAACAAGGTCGTGACGAAGCCGCGCTCGCGCTCCGGAAACCACTGGCGGATCGCGCCGCCGCAGGCCGGGAACGTCGTCGCTTCGCTCGCACCCATCACGAGCCGCGCCGCGAGAATGGTGACAAAGCTGCCGGCGGCGGCCGTCAGCGCCGTTGCGGTCGACCAGATCGCGATGCCGCCGCCGACCATGTTCTTGATGCCGATCCGCTCGACGAGAAGCCCGAGCGGAACGAGGCAGACGACGTAGGTCCACAGGAAGCCGGAAAACAGATAGCCCATTTGCACCGGCGAGAAACCGAACTCGGCGACAATGGGTCTGGCGGCAACCGACAACGCAATGCGGTCGATATAGTTGATGATCACGACCGTAAAAATCAGCAGCGCGATCCATCCCCGGCGATATGTCACATCATCCCCCACGGTAGCGGCGTTCGAGTTCGTCAAATTTCGGCTTCGAGACAGTTTGCTGGCGAACGGCGAAGCCGGCGAGTTGATCGGCGACCGACGCCAGCGATCCCTCCTGCTTCAGGGCCATCAGCACGTCATGAGACGCTTTGAGCGCCGCATGCAACGCCGCGTTCGCGTAAAGCACGCAGCCGAAGCCGAGCTCTGCGAATTTTTGCCGCCCCAGTTCCGGTGTGCGACCGCCGAACACGATGTTGGCGACCTGGGGGACGATGAGGCTCTTGGCGATCTGCGCCAGTTCCTCGGCCGAGGTTGGCGCTTCCACGAAGGTGACGTCGGCACCGGCTTCGATCATGGCGCCGGCGCGATCGATCGCGGCGGAAAGACCGAGGATCGCGCGCGCGTCGGTGCGCGCCACGATCTGGAGATCGCCGTCCTTGCGGGTATCGACGGCGGCCTTGATCTTCGCCAGCATCTCTTCCAGCGGCACGACCTCCTTGCCGTCGAAATGGCCGCACTTCTTTGGGAACACCTGATCCTCGATCTGGAGCCCGGCCGCGCCGGCGCGTTCCAGCACTTTCACGGTGTGGACCATGTTGACCGCGTTCCCGAACCCGGTGTCGGCATCGACCAGCAAGGGAACAGCGACCGCATCGGAAATCGCCGCGACGTGGCCTGCGATTTCGGTCAGGGTGGTCAAACCGATATCGGGCGCGCCGAGATACATGTTGGCGACGCCGGCGCCCGTGACATAGACGGCCTCGTAGCCGAGATCCTCGATGATCCGCGCAAACAGGCCGTTGGCAGCGCCAGGAAGAATCGCCGCCCCGCGGCGGTTGAGTATGGTCTTCAAGATTGTTGTTGGCCTTGTCATGCCCTTCTCCCGTCGTGGCCTATCTCGCCGCAGTGTCCGGTCGCCGCGCAAACCGTCTCCCGGCGCGCAGCATCAGCGTGTTGGCCAAAATCGCAATCGCAACGATCACGGTCACGATGGCGGTCGACAGCGGTACGTTGTTTTGCGCCATGCCGTTGACCAGCAGAAAGCCGAGGCCGCGCTGCGATGAAAACATTTCTCCGATCAAGACGCCAAGCAGGCTCAGCGAAAAGCTGATCCGAAGGCCGTTGACGATGTCGGGCAGACAGGCCGGCACCAGCACCCAGCGCATGGTGCGGCCAGGCGAAAGCCGCAGCACGCGTGCCGTGCGGACCAGCACCGGCGGCAAGTTGCGCACCGCGCCAAGCGTGAACAGCGTCACCGGCACCAGCCCGTGCATGACGCCGAAGGCGACCTTGGCGGACATGCCAAGGCCGAACAGCAACAACACGACCGGGTAGAGCGTCACTTTCGGGATGGTGTAGAAGCCTGCGAGAATCGGCTCGGCGACTTCGCCGGCAAAACGCCTGATGCCGAAGATCAGTCCGAGCGCGAGCCCGACCAGCGCCGACAACACGAAAGCCAGACAAAACGCTTCCAGCGTCGCGGCCGCATGATCCCAGAACATCCAGGTACGGAGCAGCCCAAAGAGATACACCAGCGTTTGCAGCGGCGGCGAAACCGCGACACCTTGCGTCCAGCTCCCGATCGCCTGCCAGAGCGCCAGCATCACCAGCGTGAGCACGATGGCGTCAAGAGCGCGGAAGCGGCGGCGCGCCGCGACCGTGGCCATCTGGTTTTCCAATGAGAGGTCGCTCATCCCCGTGAACGGCGGCGCGCCAACCGCCCCTCCCATACATAGAGAATGCCGTTGGCGGTCACCGCGACCAGCAGCACGAACAGCATCGCGCCGTACATGGTTCTGTTGTCGAAGCTCTGATAGGCAAAGGAAATCGCGTAGCCGAGCCCGGTGCCGGACAGGATGAATTCGCCGGCGATGACGCCGATCAGGGCGTAGCTCAGCGCCAGCTTGAACCCGGTGAACAGATGCGGCAGCGCCGCCGGCAATACGATCCACCACAGCGTCTGCGCCGGCGTCAGCCGATGCACGCGCGAAAGCTTAATCAAGACCGGCGCCACGCTATCGAGCCCGGATAGCGCCGAGATCACGACCGCCGGTGCGGCGGAGAGAATGCCGAGCACCACCAGCGGCGCCTTGCCGAGCCCGAGCAACGCCACCAGCAGCGGATAGAAGATGAAGGTCGGCACCGAGTAGTAGGATGCGAGCAGCGGATCGGCGACATCGCGCAAGCGAGCAAAGCGGTGGATCAGCGCGCCGATCGCGGTGCCAAGGACGACGGCCAGCAGAAAGGCGATGAAAATCGTCGAGAACGTCGTCGCGATGCTGGCGTTGAGTTCGCCGGAGCGGATCTGATCGATCATCGAGCCGATCATTTCGCTCGGCGGGATCACCGTCAGGGAATCGATGAGGCCGGTGCGGCAACAAAGTTCGAGCAAAACGATCAATGACGCCAGGATGGCGGTGCGCACGATGAGGGCAGCGTGCCGCCACCTCATGCCGCCCGGCCCATGGTCTTGAGCGATTCCTCGCGCAGCGAAGACCACAGGCGCGCGGTCAGTGCCCCGAATTTCGGGTCAGAGACGATGCGGCTGTCGCGATCGCGCGGCCATCCGGTCTCGATCATATCGATGAAACGGCCGGGCCGCGCGCTCATGACGCCCACACGGTCCGAAAGCATCGCCGCTTCATCGAGCGCATGCGTGATGAGTAGCACGGTCGCGCCGGTCTCGCGCCAGAGCCGCAGCAACTCATCACCCATCAGTAACCGCGTCTGCTGATCCAGCGCGCCGAAGGGTTCGTCGAGCAGGATCAGCCGGGGGCGCAACACCAGCGTCCGCGCGATGCACACGCGCTGCCGCATGCCGCCCGACAGTTGCGCCGGATAATGCCCGGAAAATTGCGCAAGCCCCATGAAACCGATGGCGTGATCGACGCGATCGGCCACTTCCGTTTTCGGCAGACCCGACGTGCGCAGGCCGAACGCGACGTTGTCGCGGACGCTGAGCCACGGCATGCTCGAATCTTCCTGAAACACGACGCCGATGCCGTCCGGTACTTCGCCGCGCAATTCCTTACCCTCGAAGCACACGCTGCCGCTGGTCGGATGAACCAGGCCGGCGGCGACATCGAGCAAAGTCGACTTGCCGCAACCGGATGGGCCGACAATAGAGAAGAACTCGCCGCTGCGGATCTCGAGGTTGACCGGGCCCAGCGCATGCAAGCCGGACGGTCCGCCATAACGGCGAACCACCTCGCTCAGCGATACCTGCGCCTGCCCGCTCACCGCCAAATCCTCATTGTGTCGGACGCAAGTCCGCCGGCAGATAGGACGTATCGACGTATTTCGACCAGTCGACGTCGCCCTTGATCTGCCCGGTGATTTGAAGGCCCTCGACCATGTGGTTCATGCTCGGATAATCGAGCCGGCCATCGCTCCAGTAATTTACGCTGATCAGTTCGCGGATGTGATCGCGGAAGAGATCGGTGTGCGGGTTGTTGTAGGCTTTCGCCGTGATATCGGCGGCTTCCTCCGGATGATCGAGCATATAGGCAAGCCCCTCGCGGCGCGCGTTGATGAGGCCCTTGATGATGTCGGCATGGGCCTTGGCATATTCCGCCGTGGTGATCATCACGGTCTGCATCATGCGCGGGTCGAGCACATCGCGCACCATGAACAGCGGCTTCACCAGTTCCTTGTTCTGGGCGTAGATCAATTCGTCCGAGAACCCTGCATCGACCGCGCCACTGCCGACGGCTGCGATGTTGGCGCCGAGATCGCCGGCCGGCACCAGCTTGACCTGTTGCGGCGTCATGCCGTTGGCCTTCAGCGCCATCAGGATCAGCATGTTGCTCACCGAACCCGGCGCCGTATAGGCGATCTGCTTGCCGGCGAGATCCTTGATGCTCTTGAGCGGCGAATCCTTTTTCACCAGCCACATCTGGTCGGCCACCGACCAGGAACCGGCGCCGATGATGATGAGCTTCTGCCCCGAGTTGATCGCCTGAACGGCGGCCGCGAGCGACACCTCGCCGAAGGGAATGCCGCCCGCGAGCGTGTTGCGCACGGCCGTTCCGCCACCGGCCGCGGTGAGAATGCCCGTGACGTCGACGCCGTTCTTTTTGAAAAAACCTTTCTCCATGGCGACCGCATAGGGAACGCCGTAGAACTGCCCGCCCCAATGCGTCACCGTGATCGTTTCGGCCCGCGCGCCCGCGGATTCCCCGGCTAGGAAGATCGCCGCCATGCTCAAGAGAAAGCCAAGGCCCCCAAAAACCCGTCGAAGCCGGAAAAGCGATCTTCCCTGTGTCATGGCGTCGTCCTTCTTTAAGCGTCCGGCGGAGGATTTCCTGATTGAGACACGCGACGATTTAGGCCTCTCAACGCTCGCTCCCGCTCAGACCATGGCGCTTTTCGAAAGCGTGCACGGCGGGAAAGCCCATCAATTGATTCATCTCGGAGAACGGCAGCATCGGCGCGTTGCTGCCGGTGCCGATCCCATCGGTCTTCAGATGGCGGTAGACCAGTTGCAGGGCGCCCGCCGCCGTCAAAAAGCCGGAGCCGGGATAAAGCGCGATCTTGAAGCCCATGGATGCGAGTTCGCTGGTCGACAGATACGGCGTGCGGCCGCCCTCGACCATGTTCGCCAAGAGCGCTGCGCCCTTGAAGGTTTCGGCGACGCGACGCAGTTCTTCCAGGCTCTCCGGGCTTTCGACGAACAGCACGTCGGCGCCGGCTTCCAGGAATCGCTCCGCTCTGCGCAAAGCCGCATCCAGCCCCTCGGCATAACGCGCATCCGTCCGCGCCACGATGAGAAAGTCACGGCTTGGCCGTGCGTCGACCGCGACGCGAATCTTGGCCACCGCATCGTCAGCCGGAATGACGCGGCGAAACTCCGTGTGGCCGCATTTCTTTGGAAATTCCTGATCTTCAAGCTGGATGCCGGAGGCGCCGGCGGCGGCATAGCCGCGCACCGTGCGATCGACATTCAACAACCCGCCATAGCCGGTATCGCCGTCAGCCAGAAACGGAAGGCTGGTCGCGCCTGCGATGCAGCGCACACGGTCGAGCATTTCGGTGAAGGTTGCGGTGCCGGCATCGGCCACGCCGAGTGCCGAGGCGACGACGCCATATCCGGTCATGTAAAGCGCATCGAAGCCGATGCTTGCCGCCATTCGCGCCGAGATGCCGTCAAAGACGCCCGGAAGCGTCAGGCACCCATCGCATTGCAGCAGCGCACGAAGCGGTGTTGCCCCTGCCAAGCCGTCCTCCCGTCGTTTCCTTCGGCGGCCGCTCCTTAATTTAAGGGCTTCCGCTATTATTCTTTTTCAAGACTTGGTCTTTTCGAGCCGAAACTCCAGCGCCACGTTGCGCAAAGCTCAGCCCCTCCGATTCCTAGGGGTTATCTGGCAAAAAGCAATACTGGCCAAGGGGTCGGTAAGCCGATGACGCGCTTGAAACCCAAGGTAACCGAATGCTGCGATGCGTATCGGCGATAGAAACGGGCGACAGGAATTGGAATTCGCCGAGCATGGCCGTCAGCATCAAACTTGCCTCACCCCACCGGCCTTCATTTTTCACCATGTGAGAAGCGGAAGGTGCGGCCCGGAGTCCCTCGACAAGGAGGAAACTTTGGTCGAAATAGCTGCGATGATCGATCGTGTGCCATAACAGGCGCCAACACGGCCGGTTGCGAAATGGCTGACTAATGGGGAAACGAGTGATGAAGCTGAATCAATTGATCGTGGCGGGCGTAAGCGCTTTCGCTTTGATGCACGGTAGCGCCGTCGTCGCGGCCAAGGTCAATATCTCCGCCCATGACATTGGCGGGCAGGTCACAGGGGAGAAAGGGCCGGAGGCCGGCGTCTGGATCATCGCCGAGACGAAAGACCTGCCGACCAAATATGCGAAGATCGTCGTCACAGACGATCAGGGCCGCTTCGTTATTCCCGAATTGCCCGACGCGAACTACAAGGTCTGGGTTCGCGGCTATGGCCTGACCGACAGCGCCGCCATCGAGTCAAAGCCGGGCAAGCTCGTCGATTTCAAGGTCAAGCCCACCGCCTCGCCTGCCGCCGATGCTCGGCTTTATCCCGGCATGTACTGGTATTCGCTGCTCGACATTCCCGCGCCAAGCGAATTTCCCGGCACCGGCGCCAAGGGCAACAAGATGCCCGACACGATGAAGAGCCAGGCGCAGTTCGTCGATACCGTGAAGAACATGTGCCAGTCCTGCCATGCCATCGGCACGCGCGGCATCCGCGAAATACCGAAGATGTTCATGGAGCAGGCCCATGACTCCGAGACTGCCTGGGCGATGCGCACGCAAGCCGGCCAGGCCATGGAATATATGGCGACCGCGATCAACAGCATCGGGCCCGACAGGGTCTATGAGACGTTCTCCAAATGGACCGACAAGATCGCCGCCGGCGCCTTGCCGTTCGACAAGCCTTCACGTCCCCAAGGTATCGAGCGCAATGTCGTCTTCACGTTGTGGGATTGGGCCTCGCCCACGCATTACCAGCACGACGCGATCTCGACCGACAAGCGTAATCCGCATGTCAATGCCAACGGGCTGATCTACGGATCGCCGGAAGAGAGCACGGATTTGATTCCGACGCTCGATCCGGTCAAGAACATCGCCTCCACCATCAAGGAGCCTTACCTCGATCCCAACATGACAGGTTCGGCAGACGCGCCGCACGGCACCTCGGCCTATTGGGGCGACGACACGATCTGGGACGGCCACACCTCGATCCACAATGTGATGATGGATGAGAAAGGCAAGGTCTGGTTCACCGCCAAACTGCGCCCGCCGGCCAATCCCGACTACTGCAAGCAGGGCTCGGAGCTTCCTTCCGCCAAGGCCGACCCGCAGGCGACCGCAGTGCGCGAACTGTCGCGCTTCGATCCCGCGACCGGCAAATGGGATATGATCAACACCTGCTTCACGACCCATCACCTTTATTTCGGACACGACGCCAACAACACGTTGTGGATGAGCGCGGGCGGTCCGGGCGCCGGCGGCGGCATGGTCGGCTGGCTCAACACCAAGCAGTTCCTCGAAACGCATGACGGCGTCGCCTCGCAGGGCTGGACCGCGCTCGTCATCGACACCAACGGCAACGGCAAGCGCGACGCCTATGTCGGGCCTAAGGACCCCGTCGATCCGACCAAGGACAAGCGCATCGCCGCTTCGTTCTACGGCATCATGCCGAGCCCGGTCGATGACTCCATCTGGGGCCAGGCGATGGACCGCGGATTCTCCCGCATCGACCAGCCCGGCTACATCATTCGCCTGACGCCGGGGCCCGATCCCGTTAACACCGCGTTGGCTGAAGTGTATCAGCCGCCGGAAGGCACGTTCGGTCCGCGCGGCATCGATATCGGCCTGGACGGCGTGGTGTGGACGGCGCTCTCGAGTGGCCATCTCGGAAGCTTCGACCGAAGGCTGTGCAAGGGGCCGCTCAACGGCCCGACCACCGCCGACGGCAAGCAGTGTCCGGAAGGCTGGCACGTCTATCGGCTGCCGGGCCCGCAATTTAGGGGACTCGATCCCAAGGGCAGCGCCAACCACTCTTATTATGTGTGGGTCGATCGCTACAATGTGCTGGGGCTTGGGGCCAATGTGCCGATCGCCGAAGCCAATGGCGCGGAAGCGCTGATGGCGCTCGTCAACGGCAAGTTCGTCACCTTGCGCATGCCCTACCCGCAGGGCTTCTTCACCAAGAATGTCGATGGCCGGATCGACGATGACACCAAGGGCTGGAAAGGCCGCGGCATCTGGACCACGTCCGGCACACGCGCCAACTTCCATGGCGAAGGCGGCAAGGAGGCCTATCCGAAAGTGTTCAAGGTGCAGATGCGGCCCGACCCGCTGGCGCACTGAACGCAAACCCTCATGGTGAGGAGGCGCAAACGCGCCATCTCGAGCTATGAGGCCCCGACATCGGCCTCATCCTTCGAGACGCCGCTTACGCGGCTCCTCAGGATGAGAGAAAAGTGAAATCGGGCTCCGCGCGGAACAGCGTGCGGGGCCCGATTTGCATTCCCGACTGACATTGTCTTCACGCGGAAGCTGGCCTAAACCGGGCTCTCACGCTTTCCAGAGTCCGGATGTCCTCTAACGAAACCCGCGCCGCCAGCCTGCTGACCTCGGCCCGCACCTGGATTCGCCGCTACCGGCTGCAATTGATCCTGGCGCTTCGGGTGACGGTCGGTGCGTTGTTGGCGTTCGCGCTGGCCCAGGTTCTGCACCTGCATCTGCCGCTCTGGGCGGTTCTGACCTCGGTGATCGTGACCCAAATGAGTCTTGGCCGCTCGGTGAAGGTGGCAAAAGACTATCTGATCGGCACCTTCGCAGGCGTCGCCTATGGCGGCGCGCTTGCGATCCTGATCCCACACGACAGCGAATGGGCCTTGCTCGCGGTGCTGGCGCTGGCGATCGCGCCGCTCGCCTTCATCGCCTCGTTCCGCGCCAATTTCAACGTGTTGCCGGTGACCGCGATCATCGTGCTGCTGGTCCCGAGCATGCAGCATGTCAGCCCGGCGGCGTCCGCGCTGGATCGCGTGCTGGAGGTGACCGTCGGTGGCGCCGTCGGCTTCGTCGTCTCCTTTCTGCTGTTTCCGTCCCGCGCGCATGCGATCACCATCCAGGCCGCGGCCGATATGCTCGACCTGATGGCCGAGGCGCTCTCGAAATTTCTGGAAGACCACACCCGCGAGCTCGACCCGATGGAACGCCGGCGGATCCAGGACGGGATCGCCACAGCGCTGACGCGGCTTAACATGACCGGCGCCGAGGCCGAGCACGAACGCAATGCCCGCCTCACCTCCGGCCCCGACACCGGACCTCTTCTGCGCACGCTGTTGCGGTTGCGCCATGACATCGTATTGCTGGGCCGCGTCGTCGGCTGCGAATTGCCCGAAGAAGTCGCAGAACGTCTAACGACGCCACTCGAAAAAATCGAGGCCTCGGGTCGCGATTTTCTCCGCGCCTGCGGCGTTGCGCTCCGGGACCAGAAACCGCCGCCGCCGCTGGATGCCGTCGAGCACGCCTTCCGCGATTACATCGAGGAATTCGGCGCGGTGCGGTACGAGGGACTGACGCGCGACATGAAGAGCGAAGCGGCGGAACGGTTCTTTGCGCTCGGCTTCGCGCTTGAGCAGCTTCGCGAGCACATGTTCGAAGTGCACCGCGTGGTCGGCGAATGGGCGCACGAGTAGTGCGACAATACCCGCGTCAATTGAAATAATTATTTTCAAAAAACCTCGTTCGTGCCGCGAACGCCGCTAACAGGCCGGATGAGTCCGTGACGAAACCCGACGAAACGTCAAGAAAGGCGCCTCGTCGGTCCGCTTGGTTGAACAGGGTCAGGCGCGGTCAAACCGCGGCAGTTGGTTGCCGCCAGTCACGGGCTGATGCGAATGCGGAACAGCCAGCAAAACCGGACGCTCGAACTGGCGAAGTTTGGCCCGCCATTGCCCGAACAGGTCCCGCAAAAAGCTAGAGACTTCCTCGGTGCGCCGGGCTTCCGCTTCCAGCCGCACCTCGGCCTGGGTCGAAAAATCAATGGTTGGCAATTCGTGCTGCATAACAGTCTCCGGATCGAATGGCGATGAATTGAACGCAGCTACTTGGCAACTGCCTTGCGCCTACTTGGTCAAGACAACGAACCGGTGGGCGTTAACGGGTTTTGGGGAATGCGGCGGCGGCCCCGCGATAAGCCAGATGGCTATTCCGGTAAAAGCCGCCGCGACGAAGGTGGGAATCGCGATCGTTTTGCGCCCAGGCATTTGGGGGAGACCGCCTACAGATACCTGATGTGCAGGAAGCAGGCCCGGCAATATTCGCGATAGATGAAGCGAAGGATGAATGTCATGGCATCAACTCCATTGTTGATCGCATGACCAAAGACTGCAGCCGTTGTGTTGCAGGCCGATTTCGTCGCAGGCCGAAATCGATTTCGTGGGGCCGGAAAATGGTTTCCGCCGGACGGCTTCCCGAGGTTGCGGGTGAAGCGGATATTCGCGCCTTCCGGAGGGCTTCGAGGGCTGTCGGGGCCCGATTTTATCGGCAAAATGTCATATTTAGCGCCCCGCCCCCCGCCAGGCGTGGCCGGGAATTGACCGGGCCCGATGGATGGGCGGCGTCGATGCCAATGAGATCGCCTGCGTCGACGCCGGCCTTCGCGGCCTCATATCAAAGCGGATACTCATATCCGGGCTGTTGCGCGGAGCCGGCGGTCGCCTGGTAGCTGATCTGAAGTGCGGGGGTCGACAATTCAGACGCTACCGTCTTGTTATTGACGACGATGTTGGTTTCCTGGGCTTCCTTGCTGGCATCGACGACGGATCCTTTTGCCCCGCCCGGCTGCGACAGCGCGCCGGCGTCGACGAAGATAAGATCGCCGAAGTCGGCAACCGTAGAATAGACGTTGTTTGTATAGGCGGTGGGTTCAACGATCCATTCGGCGGTGTTGCCCTGAAAGAGCGCGTTGTCTTTTTTCAGGGTATTGTAGGGCACCGATAAAATGATGGGGGTGATCGTGACGCCCGTCGTGAGATTGGAGAAATGGACGCTCGCCTGGAATTGATTGTCGTTGTCGAGACCCAGATACTGGATCAGGACCGCGATGGTGTCGCCCGGCGACAGGTTGAAGTTTTCGATCACCGTACCCAAAGGATACCACTCCACCCAGGCATAGGTGTTGGTGCCGGTGACGTTTCCATTTAAATCGACATAGAGGTCGGTTTCGATTCCCGCCTGACACACGTCGCCCGATCCATCGGTGCCGTCTATTCCGATCCACGCATTGAAAGTATAGTTCGGATCTCCATTGGAGACCGGCTGTGCGATCGATCCGTGCGGCACGACGACATGGGGATAAACGAAGATGCCCCATACCTGCGTGAAGCTGCCTTCGGTGGCGACAATACCCGCCCAGCCGGAAGATGTTCCGTGTTTGGTTTTCGAAATGGGATTTCCCAGCGAAGCCCGGCGATTGCGGGCGCGCAACTTCAGTTGCGGCTTGACGTAAGTATGGATCCGGGACATGGCCTTTCGCCATGTTCTTGCCGCCGCCAGCGACGCTTTCGGGTCGGGGCGATGCGGCAAATGATGCCTGTGAAGCTCATCCGCCGTTGCCTTGAAGGGATTGAAGCCCTTTGGCGGCGGAGCGATGGTTTTGAATTCGGGCAGATTGGTTGGAATGCTCTGAATATCGTATTTTAATAGGACAGAATCGCCGGTCTTGTATTGATTGGCCATGATAATTCCTCCTGCTGAATGGGATGCTGCTACCTTCCTTTGACTTCCACTTCTGTGCGACCGCCAAGCGATCTGTTGCGGCCATGCGTTTTCGTCGTCGCAAACGATCGCATGGGCGATCTCGCAAGCTTCGCACATCCATAGATAGATTTATGTGAACCTACAGCCTTGACTCCGCCCCGAGCGGCAGCGACCCGTGGGGTCGCCGCGGCGCAGACGTCACGAGGCTTCAGATTACAGCGCGGAAGTCGGGCCTCACATGGCGCTTACGCCACGCGTTCCTTCGGCAGTTCTTCTTCGTCGTGCGCACGGAGCAATTCCAGCAGTCGCTTGCGCATGATCATGCCCGGCCGGTCGGAGGGCATGTGCATCTCGATCTTCCGGCCCATGTCGACGATGGCGTCGGGATCGGTGGATTCCAGCATGTCGCGATCCTCGGCGATGATCGCGGCATCCCAGTCGATCAGTTCCTGCGTTGAGCAATCCGCTTCAGTGTCGTTGCGGAACAGTATTTGAACGACCTGGATCTGGCCGTCCGTGATCGGCGTCGCGCAGTTGAAGATGATATGGCGGATACCGGAGGGATATTCCATGTCGAGACGCCGGCAGAACGGGATGAACCATTTGTTGCGCTGGTGACGCTTGGTGGTCGGCTCCGTCGTGCCGGTGATCCGGTAGGCGCCGGGCGGATTGCGCACCGTGATGATGGTCTCGGCATCGAAGCCGTCATCGTTCTCGATGATCTCGTATTTCTCGGGCTTGGGCTGATTGATATCGCCGAACGTCCCCTTATGGACGAAGGCGAAATGCGCGTTGTCGAAGGAGTTCTCCATCAGCCGGAGCGCGGCTGTGTTCCATTTTTCGTAAAACTGGTTGATGCGCCGATAGCCAGGCATGCTGTCTTCGGGAATGGCCGGAATGTCGCTCAAGGGCTCATCGAGCGCGACCCAGACATAGCCATAGCGGGTCTTGGCGCGGAACGAGCGCGCCTTCGCGTCAGGGATCGCCTGCTCGAATGGAAACTGCGGGATCATCACCAGCTTGCCGTCGCGGTCATATTCCCAGCCGTGATAGCCGCAGACGATGTTGCCATTGTTGCACCAGCCCTTCGAGAGTTTCGCGGTGCGGTGACAGCAGCGATCCTCCAGCGCAGCCGGTTCGCCCTTGGCGTCGAGAAACAGCACGATCGGCTCGCCCAGAAGCGTGAACGGCTTCGGCCCGTCCTTGAGATGCTCGATCGGCATCAGCGCGTACCAGAAACGGCGTAGCACGGGTTGCTTGGTGTTGAGCATGGTAATCCCTCCGCGTTCTCTTAGGCTGCCAAACGCGTCACGACACGCGCCGCATCCGATTTCAGTTTTTGCAGGTCGAGCCCGGGAATGACGCCGTCTTCGACGACGATCCGCCCCCCGATGAGGAGATATCGCAGCTTCGCCGAGCCTCCGCAGGTCACCGGCGCGATCAGGGGATCGTGCATGCCGAAATGCCTGGGTTCATCGAGGCTGAAGATCGCGATATCAGCCTGCTGACCCGGCGCCAGCGTTCCAACATGAGGCATCCCAAGCACCCGCGCCCCGCCCGCGGTGGCCCAGTGCACAACGTCTTCCGCCGTCACTGCGCCTGCGCCCTTCACCGCGCGATGGGTATGCCAGGCGCTGTGCATTTCGCAGAGCATGTCGGCCGCCTCGTTCGAGGCCGCGCCATCGACACCGAGCGAGACCGCGCCGCCGAGCCGGGCCATCGCATCCGCTGGCGCGATGCCCGAGCCGAGGCGGCAGTTGGATTGCGGACAATGCGCCATGCCGGTGCCGGTGCTTGCGAGAACGCGCACTTCATCATCATCGAGGTGAACC
Organism: uncultured Alphaproteobacteria bacterium; assembly: GCA_963770515.1. Taxonomy (GTDB): domain Bacteria; phylum Pseudomonadota; class Alphaproteobacteria; order Rhizobiales; family Xanthobacteraceae; genus Bradyrhizobium. Next base: position 523,212 of record CAVYPW010000006.1, on the reverse strand, counting down.
AGATGCGCAAACCACACGTCGTCGCCGAGCCAGTCATGCTCGGCCAGCCAATGCACTGGACGTTTGCCGTGAACCGATAGGCAGAAATCGACATAGTCGGTGCTCTCGGAGAGATGGCTGTGCAGGCGGATACCCATCCGGCGCGCGGCCGCGATCACTTCCTTGAGTTCGCCGGGATCGAGCGACCAGGTCGGCGTGGTCGGCGCCAGCGCAACCCGCGACAAGCCGCCAGGCGAAGCGTCGTGGAAACGCTGGGCGCAAGCTTCGACGGACTTGAGCATGTGGTCGAGCGTTTCAACCGGTTGCGCCGGGTTCTGATCGTTCGTAACCTGGCGCGCCTTGGTGGCGCCGCCGCGGCAGAACACAAGACGAAGCCCAAGGCTGCGCGCGACCTCGAAGATCACCTGCGCCGGGTCGTAACGGAAAGTATCGCTGAAAAGATAATGGTGGTCGGCGACCGTCGTCGTGCCCGAGAGCAATAGTTCCGCAAGCCCGATCCGGGCCGCAACCGCCAGCGCTTCCTCGTCGAATTTCGACCAATAGCTATAAGGCACCGCGTGCAGCCAGCCGGCGAGCGGCAGGTCGATGCCGGACCGCACGCCCTTCAACACGCTCTGGAACAGATGATGGTGGGTGGAGATCAGGCCGGGATAGACCACGCCGCCGCGGGCATCGAGCCTGAGTTCGCCGGGCACAGGCTTGAGCGCGCCGATCTCGACGATCACGCCGTCGCGGATCCGGATCTGACCGGAGCTGCGCATCGCGGCGCCCGGAAGGCCGGTGAAGATGCCGGCTGCGTTGTCGATCAGCATCGCGCTCATGTCTCAGTCCTCGTCTCGCTTTCGTGCCAGTTCGACAAGGCAAGCTGCGACAGCGCCACCATGGCCGCAAACAGCGCCACGCCGGTCAACGTGATCAGGAAAAGTGCTGCGAACATGCGGGGAATGTCGAGCGTAAATCCGGCATCCAATATCTCGTAGGCAAGGCCTGACGAGCGGCCGCCAGTTCCCGCCACGAATTCCGCAACCACCGCGCCGATCAGCGCCAGCCCGCTCGAGATGCGCAAGCCGCCGAAGAAATACGGCAGCGCGCCGGGGATGCGAAGCTTGATCAGCGTCTTAAGGCGGCTGGCGCGATTCATCCGGAAGTAATTGGCGAGGCCAGGATCGACGCTGCGCAGGCCGAGCGTGGTGTTGGAGATGATCGGAAACAGCGCCACAAGCGTCGCGCAGATGGTAAGCGAGAGCTGGGTGTTCTTGACGAGGATGATGATGAGCGGTGCAATGGCCACCACCGGCGTCACCTGCAACAGCACCGCATAAGGAAACAGGCTGACTTCAATCGCCCGGCTCTGGACGAACATGAAGGCAATCAGCGTACCGAACACGACCGCCGCAACGAACGCCTGCAACGTCACCCGCAAGGTTACCAAAAGCGCGCGCATCAGCGAGGGACCATTCTGCATGAGGCTTGCGAAGATGTCGCTCGGCTTGGGAAAGAGATAGACCGGAACCGACGCCAGCCGGAAGCCGCCCTCCCACAACGCACACAGCACGATGCCGACCGCGACGGGCGCGGCGATGCGGACAAAGGTTTCGGATTCGAGCAGCGGCTTCACGATACACTTCCAGGCGCAGAGGTCCCGGCGGACGGCAGCGAGGCCTCGGCGAGCCAGGTCGACAATTCACGGCAATAGGCGGCGAATTTCGGGCTGTCGCGAAATCCCTGATCGCGCGGCTGCGGCTGGTCAATGGTCATGGTGCGGAAGATGCGGCCGGGATTGGCCGCCATGACGATGATCCGGGTCGAGAGGAACACCGCCTCGTAGATCGAATGCGTGACAAAGACCGTGGTCAGCTTGCGCTCCCACCACAGCTTGACGAGGTCGTCGTCGAGCTTGTTGCGGGTGAATTCATCCAGCGCACCGAACGGCTCGTCCATCAGAAGCAGATTGGGATTAGTCACCAACGCGCGCGCGATCGAGACGCGCATCTTCATGCCGCCGGAAAGCTGCCGCGGAAAATGCCGGTTGAATGCGGAAAGGCCCACATGCGCAATCGCATCCTTCACCAGCGGATCGGCCTTGGCGTTCGGCATGCCTGCGAGTTCGAGCGGCAGCCGCACGTTGGCCTCGACCCGCGCCCAGGGCATCAAGGTCGGCTCCTGGAATACGAAGGCGAGCCGACGCCCCTCTTGCCCCACATGCGCGAAGTCGCCACGCCACCACAACAGCCGGCCGTCGGAGGGCTCGATCAGATTGGCGATCAGCTTGAGCAGCGTGCTCTTGCCGCAACCGGATGGGCCGATCAATGTCAGGAATTCGCCGTCCGCGATCGTAAGATCGATCGGCGCGAGCCCGCGCGTGCCGTTGCTGAAAATCTTCTCGGCCGACAGCACCTCCACAGCCGGCGGCCGCTCGCCGGTCGCCGTCATTGGCCTGGTGTTTTCATCGAACGGCTCAGCGGGCAACAGCGCGTTCATGCCCGTCCCTCAATTCATGATCTTCAGGTCCTTGACGAAGCGGTCGTCGAAAGCCTTGTGCCAATCGACCTTGGCGTCAAGCAGGCCGCCTGCGACCATGAAATCGTAGATCTGCTTGTAGCGATCCGCGGTGATGATGCCGACGCCGAGCTTGGCCGCATCGCCCCGATCGATCGCCTTCATCTCCTTCATCTTGGCCAGCGCAAACTCGATCTGCCCGTCGGTCATCTTGGGATTGTCGGCCTTGATCAGCGCGTTGCCGGGGCCCGGATTCTTCATGTAGTCGCGCCAGCCTTCGAGCGATGCTTTGACGAAGCGTGCCACCACGTCCGGCTTCTCGGCGATCATCTTCTCGGTGGTGACGATGGTCGAGCCATAAGGCGGATAGCCGCCGTCGGCGAACAGGAAGAACTTCACCTTCTCGTGCTGCTGCTCGGCCTGATACGGCTCGGACGACGGGTAGGCCTGCTGGGCCATGGTCTTGTCGGCGAAGAACGGTTGCAGGTTGAAGGTGTAGGGGCGGATCTGGTCGTCGGTGTAGCCGTATTTGGCGCGCAGCCACGGCCAGAACGTCGAACGCGACGATCCGGCGATCAGGATCGGCCGGCCCTTGAGCGCGGCGAGATCCGCCACGTCGTCATGGGCCATGATCCCTTGCAGGTCGAACTGGAACGAGGACGCCACCGTCACCAGCGGCAGATTATGCTCGCGGCCGTTGAGCACCTGAATGTCGTAGCCCATGATGAAGTCGGCCTCGCCACCGAGCAGTAGCTGCGTTCCGTTCACCTGCGGACCGCCCATCTTGATGGTCACGTCGAGGCCGGCCTTGTCGTAGAGCCCGGTCGCCTTGGCCTGGTAGAAGCCGCCATGCTCGGCCTGCGCGAACCAGCTGGTCAGGAACGTCACCTTGTCGGCGGCGAGCGCCGGCGTGAGGGTTGCGGCCACGGCCACAGTTCCCACCAGCGCGGTTGCGATCATGCGGGACAGGATTTTCATCGCCATGCTGGGGACCTTTGTATCGCACCGGCTTCATCCGGCGAGCGCTGGGCTGGGAAACGTTTGGAAACGGCTGTCAAAGACGACTGCCGTCCTCGCGAAATGCGAGGATGCACAGGCTGGCTGTCGCCTCAAAGCATTTTTATTCGAGCAACACGTTGCCTTTCAGGCAACGCCTGTTTCGTGGGCAATGGGTGCAAAAACTCCTCGCTTGTGCGCGAGACGCCGCGCCAAATTTTCCGGTGACGCAAGCGCCGAGGTCGCCTACCATTCACACCGATTTTGCGGAGCGATCCTGTCTTGCGCGCCCTCTCCCCGCCTTCGATCCCAAAACCCCTCGCCCGATATAGCCACGGCATCGCGGTGCCGGCCGGATACAGGCTGGTTGTCACTTCGGGGCAACTCGGCATCGGTGCCGACGCGCAAGTGCCTGCCGATTGCGAAGCGCAGGCCGAGCTGTGTTTTGCCAATATCGCCGCCATCCTTGCCGAGGACCGCATGACGCTTGCCGATGTGGTTCGCCTGAATGCCTATGTCACCGGCCGCGAACACATGGCCGGCTATATGCGCGTGCGCGACCGGCAATTTCCGGGGACGCCGCCCGCCTCGACCTTGATGATCGTTTCCGGCTTCACACGGCCGGAGTTTGTGGTCGAAATCGAGGCCATCGCGGCCGCGCCCGAATGACGACAAGTTAGAAGCGGCGCATCTCCCGGCGGACCTTGACGAGAAAACGGCCGCGCTTTTCAGCCGTGGCGACGTTCATGTGGTAGAGCGCGTGGTAACGCACGCGCGTCTTTCCGCCTGTGAACCACGGCAGATAGCGCTTGATGATCCTGCGCGGCGGATCGGACATGCCAATCGCCTGCCAGCGCGGCCGACCATAGGTCGCAATCCCACTGATGCGTTCGATATGTTGCAGCATCGGCCTGGCATGGCCGGGATTGGAAAGGTCGAGCGCAATCCCGGGCCCGAACATGCGGTCGAACCAGCCTTTGAGCATCGCCGGTGGCCCGAACGACCAGGTCGGGAACTGCACCACAAGCGCGTTCGCAGCCATCAACCGGTCAGCATAGGCCTCGTTGTTGCGCCGGTTGCGCTCGGGGTCGTGGTAATCTCGGCGGCGTTGGGCAGTCAGGACGGGATCGAAACCCTCGGCATAGAGATCGAGCAGGTCGACCTCATGGCCGGCCTCCGCCAGTCCGGCCAAGGCCTCTTTTCGGATCGCGGCGTGAAAACTGTCGTCGAGCGGATGGCAGTAGACGTAGAGCACCCGCATCTTTAGGGCCTGGCGCTCACAAAACTCCGCATCTTGCCGGGGTTCAGCAGACCATGCGGATCGACCTCGTGCTTGAAGCCGAGCTGATCGGCGTCCGCTCGCTTGTAGCGGCTGCCATCCTCGACCGTATAGACATGCGGGTTGGCGATATGGACCCCGCGCTGTTCGTGCAGCGAAATGATCTCGTTGAGGCGATCGGCGCTCGTGAAGCGCACGACCGGCAATCCGCTACAGGTGACGCGGCCGCCAAAACGAATGAACTCCAGATGCTGCAACACCTCGTCCGGAAACAGCTCGCGCATCTCGGCGACCTTCTCGAGCAGCCGATCGTGCGGATAAAGGCATTGTAGATAGGTCACGGAACGGTCGGACTTTAGGACTTGAAGCGTGGTGTGGTTCCAGGTGTATTCGTAAAGCGGAACCTGGCCGGCGCTGTCGTCGGTCGGCATTTCCAGCGTGACGACGCCGCGACTGCCCAACAACGCCTTGAAGCTTTCCAGCGAGGCTTCCGCGATCATCGCGATCAGGATGCTCTTGCCATCCGGGCAATAGGGCTTCAGCGCGCCAAAATAGGACGGCAGCGGCCAGGTGACCGGCGCGAGCAGCTTCTTGACGATGCCGTCGGCGAGTGCGGCCTCATAGCCGAACGCGGCGGCGTCGATGAAATCGTCGAACGTGACGACGACATCGATCCATTTCCAGGCCGGGGCGAGCGGCATTTCCAGCGCCGTGATGATGCCGGTCGTGCCGTAAGCGCGGTTGATCTTCTGCGCGGCGTCACCGCGCAGCTCGATGACCCGCGGTTTCTCCTCGACGGTAACGACGCGCGCCGCCAGAATATTGCCGTGCTCGCGCAAACCGCCATAGGTCACCGAGCCGATGCCACCCGATCCGCCTGCGACGAAGCCGCCGATGGTGGCCGTGCGCTTGGTGGAGGGGTGCATCCGCAATTCAAATCCGGATGATTGCGTCTCGGCGTCGATCGCATTCATCTTGGCGCCCGCGCCGACGCGAAGCATTCCAGGCTTGATCCATTCGATATCGGTCAAGGCCGAGATGTCGAGCAGCACGCCGCCGTTCAGCGGTACGGCCTGACCGTAATTGCCGGTGCCCCCTGCCCGCACCGTGATCGGCACGCGATGCCGCGCGCAGGCGGCCGCGGAGCTGATGACATCGGCCTCGTTGCGTGGCGCAACGATGAGATCGGCCGATTTGCCGTCGAGTTGTTCGTTCAGGATCGGACTGTACCAGAAGAAATCGCGCGAGCGCCGGCGCACGACCTTGGATTCGGTGACGACAGGAATCTCGCCGAGATCGGCCATCAACCGATCCAGCGTGTTCAGGTGGACATCACTCACGTGGCGTCTCCGCTGGCGCGAGCGCTGAAACAATCGCGTCCGATCCGACGACAAAGCCAAAGCACTGCTGGACGTTATAAAGGGTCGCGGCCATGCAATAATCCGGCGAGGTCGTTGCGGCGCAGTCTTCCAGCAGCAGACAGTCATAGCCGCGAAAATTCGCATCTTGCAGCGTGCACAGCACGCACTGATCGGCGTTGACGCCGGCGAACAACAAGGTGGTCACCGCGAGGTTGCGCAGGATGCTGTCGAGTTCGGTATCCTGGAAGCCCGACATCCGGTACTTGGCCACATGGATGTCCGACGGATCGATCACCAGTTCATCCACGATCGCCGCCGACCAGCTGCCGCGTTCGAGCACCTTGGCGCCCGAGCCCGGCAGAGCGTCGCCGAGACCGACGCCGGCACCGCTCGGCTTATACACATGCAACAGCGCCGGGCTGAGATTGAGCCGGTCCGGCCGGTTGCCCCAGTTGAGCCAGATGACCGGCACATCATGGCCGCGCAGCGCCGGCAGCAAGCGCTGCAAAGGCGCGATCGGCGTTCGCGCCGGCGTGACATCGACGCCGATATGCGCCAACCAGCCCTCCGGGTGGCAGAAATCGTTCTGCATATCGACGACGATGATGGCGGTATGAGCGAGATCGAACGTGATTTGCTTGGTTGCGGTCGGCACCACAAGCGGCCGCGGCTCTACCGTCGGCCGCACCAGATCGGCCGTCGCCTCCGAGACCATCCAGCGGTTGCGTGCGCTCGGGCCGAGCGGCCGCAAGCGTTCATTGTCCTGGCTGGGATTTGGCAGGGCGTCCATCGCCTACAGTCCCCCAAGGATGCGGATGTCCTCCGCATCGAGTTCAACGGGATCGCCACCCCTGATCAATTCCGAAAAACCCTCGTTCGGCGTCATCACCGTCAACGTGTAGAGCTTGCCTGCGCCGGTGTTCTCGATCACATGCTCCGACCCCGGATGCAGCAGCAGCGAGTCGCCCTTGCGGATCGGCACCGTCTTGCCGTCGCAGCGCGCGATGCCTTCGCCATGCAGCACATGAAAGAACTCGTGCGCGGCCGCATGCTCGTTCGGCGGCGTCGCGCCGCCGGGCCTGAAAATCTCGACCACGAAGATGTTGTTGATCGCATCAGTCGCCTGATCGAACAGCATCACGAAATAGTTGGTGTCCTTTGGCGAAATCCGGAACGCCTTGGCTTTCTCGAGCGCAGCAACACTGAACGACATGCGACTGTTCCTTTGAACTCGATCCGCTTACGCGCCATCGAACGCGGTGCGCGTCGCCAGCCGCGACAACGGATAATGGCTGATCTCCTCGACAAGCTTGACCAGTCCCGTGGCGGCGCGCTCGACCAGTTCCTTGCCGAGTTCTGCCGTCGCCTTGGCGGCATTGCCGCTGGCGCCCGAGAGATGCAGATCCTGCGCCTGCCAGCCGAAATAAGCCGCACCCCGACCGAGCAACTCGGTTTTGCGCTCGACCTCGACCGTGACGGGTGTGAAATTCTCCGCACGCGCCATGTCGACCAACTCGGGCCGCAGATGCAGCATCATGCTGGTCTCGATCTGGCCGCCATGGATGCCGTGCTTGATCTCGGCCGCGTCGAACAGATCGCCCATATCGATCAGTTGCGGCCACATCGCGCTCGCGGCAAACATGCCAAGCTTGACCCGCAGCTCGCGGCAGACGATTTCCGCCACTTGCGGCTGGCCGCCATGCGAGTTGAAGAACAGGATCTTGCGCAGGCCCGCGCGATGCACGCTCGCACCAAGCTCGTACCAGACCCGGCCCAGCGTCTCATGCGATAGAGTGAGCGTGCCTGGAAATAAGAGATGTTCGTCGGACTTGCCGACCGGCGTCATCGGAAGCACGAGTGCCGGACAGTCTTGCGGCATCAGTTCGACCGCGCGGGCGACGATGCCGGCATTGATCGCGGCATCGACCCCCACCGGCAGATGCGGTCCGTGCTGTTCGACGGCGCCGACGGGAAGGATCGCGACCATCCGCTCGGCATCGAGCGCGGCGAAGTCGCGGGTCGTTAAATCCCACCACCAGCGAGATGTGAGAGCCATCCGTAAACCGAAATCTTTCAGCGGGTTTTCCCCGCAAGCCGTCCTGATGGGAGGCGATGTTGCACGCCTCCCTCATCGCTTGAAAGCGCTTTAATTCGGCAGATACGTTGCCTTTTAGGCAACGCCAAGTCATCCTGACGGGCAAGGATTGGGAAGCGAAAACCGAGACCACCATGCTGCACGGCCGGCTGTTGAATTATATCGATGAAGTTGCCCGCACCGGCTCGATCCGCAAGGCGGCCAATCATCTCAACGTCGCGGCATCCGCGATCAGCCGGCAGATTCTAGCGCTGGAAACGCAACTCGGGACGCCGATCTTTCAAAGGCTTCCGAAAAAGCTGATCCTGACCGCGGCCGGCGAAGTCCTGATCGGCCACATCCGTCAAACGCTGAAGGAATTGACGCGCGCGCAGGGCAAGATCGAGGAACTGAAGGGTTTAAGACGCGGAGAGATTACGGTCGCGATGATGAGCGGGCTGGCTTCGAACCTGGTCCCGGGCACGGTGAAGGAGTTTCGCGTTGCCAATCCGCGGGTCAAACTCAGCCTGACGCTGTTCAACACCGGTGAAGAAATCCAGTCCGCCGTCGCCAATGGCGAGGCCGATCTCGGCATCGGCTTCGACTTCACCAAGGACGGCAATCTGAAGGTGCTGGCCCGCGCGGTCGGCCGGCTCGGGGCGGTGATGGCGCCGAACCATCCGCTCGCCAAGCGCAGCAGCATCCGCCTTTCCGATTGCATCGACTATCCGCTTGTGATCGCCGACAGCAGCAGCGCGATCAGGCCCTATCTCAACGCCGCCTTCACCCGCGCGGCTATCGATCTGCAACCCGTCATCGAGACCAACGCCATCGAGATCATGCGCCATGCCGCGATGCTCAATAACGGCATCACGTTCCTCACGCCGTTCGATATCGAATTCGAGCGCCGCGCGGGACGGCTCGTCTACGTGACGGTCCGGGAGCTTGCCCATGATGCGCAAGCCTTGATGTTGATCGGCCATGAGCGCGGTAGCAGCGCCATCGCGAGCGTGCTCGCTGAAATGCTCAAGGTCATGATGCGCGACGCTGTGGGGTGAAGATGCCGTGTCTTGTCCTTATGCCGGCCACGCGACTGAAAATTCGGCGCGTTGCATTTGAGCAACACCGCCGTTGTAAATGGAAGTTCCAGTGATTTCGCCATTGCTTGTCTCAATAGTGACTCGAAAATGGCCGGCATGACACGTGGTATCCGACTCGATAGGAAACGGTGATCATGCACCCGCGGTTGGCAGCAATGGCCACATTGGGTCGAGAGATAGCGATGCCGGCTTCGGTGCTGGTGTGTCTCGCTGCGCTTGGTTCTGCTGACATCGGCAATAGCGGCGCGTCGGTCGCCGAGCGCGCTGCGCCGCCGCCGACCTCCGACACGGCGTTGGCCATTCGACCACCGGTGATCGCATTCACGACCGCAGACGTTGGAGGCGTCAGCCGAACGGTGACGGAAATGGTGACGGAGGAGCCGGCCAAAGCGCCGGTCGAACCCGAGTCCGATCCGATCGTCACAGCCGCGTTGACGAATTCACCGGAAGTGTTGCCGGCTGAAGTTCCGCCGAAGCCAGCAGATGAAACGAGCATGGCCTCTCTTGAGCCTGGCGACGTCGATCACGCCGCTGGCTCACCCGCCGCCAGTTCGCCTGACGTTCGCGATCAGTGCTCCACTGAAGATGCCTGCACCGATCGTTATCTTTGGGAGCTTTACCAGCGCACGCCCAAGGAAGACGCCATCAGGGTCCAGGAACAGAGGAAAGTCTCCGTCAAACGAAAAGGCCGGATGGTGACGGTTACGAGAACCTTCACGACCGTGACCGATGAAGATTTTTCGTGGAAGGACCCCAAAGCCGCCGACAAAGCCGGCATGCCCGCGCCAGACTATGTGATCGGCGGCATCGATCGGGATTTCAGGCTGAAGCTGTTTCAGATGCTGCGCGCCGCCGACAAAGCCGGCCTGTCACCTGGGATCACAAGCGGCTTCCGCGACGACTATCGCCAATCGATCGCGAGTGGACTCAAGGCGGCCAACGACAGATCCTACCACGGCGGCAGCTCCCATGGCGGCTACGGCCACGGCCTTGCAGCCGATATCGTCAGCGTCAATGGCGTCACGCGGGCGCAGCGGCTTGTTGCCAGCGAAATCCTCTGGAAATGGGTCGATGACCACGGCAAGGAGTTTGGGATCGGCCGGCCTTATCTGGATCGAGATCCCCCGCATGTGGCTCCGATCGACGGCAAGGAATATGCCGATCACCACCCCGGCATGAAAGCACGGCAGGAAAAATCGACAGCCAAACCACACAGCGTGCTCGCTTCGCGAGAGCATCGCGGCTCGGCAAAACGAACGCGAACCGCAAGCTAGCTTGACATCCCTTCACTGGCACGGCCTGCCACGAGTGGCCTGCTAACGGCTCGCGCTTGTCAGCTCCGCGTGCACGTGGGTTGAGCCGCTCTGCGGCGTGACGTAAGCGTCCGCGATGAACGACCCGACTGGCGGCGCTGAAGTTTTGGCCGAGGAATCTAATCCAAAGCCGGCCCTGCTCGGGGTCGCATGCGGACTTGGCGCGGCGCTATGCTGGGCGCTCGGTTTCGTGGCCACGCGCCATGGCCTGAAAGTCGGCTTCACGCCAGCGGACCTGCTGATGCACCGCTTTCTGTGGTCGGGCCTGGCGTTCCTGCCGCTCGTCCTTCGCAGTGGCATCGGCGACCTCTGCGGCATCGGATGGGGCCGCGGCATGGCGCTGATGGTGCTCGGCGGACCGGTGATGTCGATCATCAGCTATACCGGATTCCTGTTCGTGCCACTGGGGCACGGCAGCGTCATCCAGCCATCCTGCGCCACCTTAGGGGGCCTGTTCCTCGCGACCGTCCTGCTTCGGGAGCGAATTTCGTTCTCACGCATTCTCGGGGCGTTGGTTATCGTCGGCGGGCTGGTCGTGATCGGCAGCGAGTTGATCGGCCACATCGGCACGAGCGGTGTGCAAGGCGATTTGATCTTCGTTCTGACAGGCTTCATGTTTGCTGGATTCGGCACGTTGCTGCGGCATTGGCGGGTCTCCGCCTTCTCGGCCGCCGCCGTCATCAGCGTGCTGTCGCTATCGCTGTTTCCGATTTATGCCGCATCCGGTGCGCTGGCGCGGGTCACGGCGATCGGCTTTGGCGAGAACGCGTTGCAAGCCTTCGGCCAAGGAATCCTGGCCGGCCCCGCAGCGATGTATCTGTTCGTATTCTCGATTCAGCGTCTCGGCGTCGCGCGTGCAGCGGTTTTCCCGGCGATCGTGCCGGCGCTGACGTTGCTGGTCGGCTGGCTCCTGCTCGGCGAGCCGCCGACCGCCTTGCAGACGGCGGGACTGGCTATGGTGCTGTCCGGCTTTTATCTGGCGCAGCAGCAGCGGTAGCCACGGCGTAACTCGCTTCAAGCCACCTTGGTGGAATCCTTGATCGAGGACTTGTAGCGTTGCAGCGCAAAGGCCTTGTCGCTCGAGGCAATCAGCTCTTCGAGGATGCGGGACATGGTTTGAAAGTCTTCGCGCGTCAGCGATCCGAACTCGACATCGTTGATCTCGCGCTGATAGGGCGCAAGCTTCCGCAACAGCGCCCGCCCCTTTTCGGTGATGGCGAGCGAGATACGCCTGCGGTCGACGCTGTCAGGCTTTTTTTCCGCCAGACCCAATGTCTGTAGTTTGCTGGTGACGGTGGTGACAAAGGCGCCGCTCATATGCAGATGGTCGGCGACCGTCTTGACATTGACGTCGCCGTCGAGGCCGAGATGTCCGATCGAGATCAGGATCGTATATTCGACGCCGGCGAGTCCGATTTGCTTCGCATGACCGTCCCGGATCGCCTCATGGCGCGCCATGAAGGCAAAGATGTTGTGCACGAGCTTGCGAAACTCGCGATCGGTGCCGTCGTTCAGGAGTTCGGGACGGGTCACCGTCAACGGCAACCCGCTCCGCGATTGGAGCGGCTCGGCGCGACGTGGCGCCTGGCTGCGCTCGGGTTTTGCTTTTTGGCGCGACAAGGATGTTCTCCAGCTGGTCGGCAGGTCCCGAAATCGGTAAGCGCGAATCGTGCTCGATAGAAATCAGTACGATGTCCTGATGCCGCCGATCAACTCACGACCGGCAGCGCATCGATGTCGTAAGCGTGACGCAAGGTGCGGCCAAGCACCGGATCTTCCAATTCCACCTCAAAACGGCTGGCAGGGCGAATCCCACCGATCGCGGCCAGCGTACCGCAAAACATCACGGTGCCGGGTGACAAAGGTTTACCCCAACGCGCGATCAGGTCGGCCGGCGTCCGCATGCCTGCTAGCGTGCCGTCCTGATACGCGACGCGGCGACCGTCGATGGTGGCGAACGCGCGCAGCTTGATCTGGTCCCAATGGCCGGCGACATCGTCCAATAGCCAGAGCTCGCGGCCAACAGGCTTGCCGCAGAGCTGCTTGGATAGTGCAATCCCCATCGTCTCCGCCTTGCGATCGGTGTGATCGGACCCGACGGTCAGCCAAAGGTGCCCGCCATGCGCAACCACCACCGGCTCGCCCTCGCCTGAGGTGTCGGGACCAAGCACCTGAAGGCGCGAAGTTTGAGTCACATTCAGCGTCGCGTTTCGGTAGAATACCGGAACCGAAGACGGCCGCGGCACGCCGATGGCGGCAAGCTCCTCGATATGGTGGCGCAGGGCTGCCTCGTCGCGGCCGGTCCAGCCGGCGACGATCAGCGTCGTGACGTCGAAGCCGATTTGTTCGCTTTCGCCCTGTCGCGGGAGCAAGTGGAAATCGAGCATGCCGTCAAACGCCTCCTTCGCGCAGTCCCAGAAAATACTTTGAAAACTAGCTAAGTTATGGAGTATATAACCCAAGGCCGTTCCGGAGACCAGTGCCCACTTTCCAAAGTTCGTGCACCATCGCAGCACCAGCTTTCACGAACTTTGGAAAGTTATGGGCACTGGCAGACTTATTGATTCTGGTACCGCTTTTCTATTTGAAGTTCCTGGATAGAATTCGCGGCTTGTGTGCAGGAACTTCAAATAGACGGTACCAGCATGGATTCCCGCCAATTCCGTAATGCGCTTGGACAGTTTCCGACGGGCGTCGTGGTCGCAACCGCACGCACGCAAACCGGCGAGCTGATCGGGATGACCATGAGTTCGTTCAATTCGGTTTCGCTCGATCCGCCGCTGATCCTGTTCAGCGTGCATCGGGGGACGCTGAGCTTTGCGGCCTGGCAATCGATCTCGCATTACGCCATCAACGTGCTGAACGAGGATCAGGAGCAGGTGTCCAACCAGTTCGCGCGCGCCGGCGGCAACAAATGGGAAGACATGCCCGTGCTCACCTCGCCCGGTGGCGTGCCGATGCTGCCCAATGCGGCAGTGGTGTTCGAATGCGTGAGCCACGCCAGATACGACGGCGGCGACCACGAGATCTTCGTCGGCCGGGTCGAGGCCATGCACGAACATGCCTTCACCCGTGGCCGTCCGCTCGTATTCTTCGAGGGACGCTACCGCCAGTTGGCCAGCGCGGCGACCGCCCACGCGCCGCCGCCGGAAGCCGAGCTTCTGCACGGCTGGTGATGGATCTATTTCCGCTATTTTGATCAAGGAAGGAACGACCGGATGGCCATCAACAAGGAACACAAGGAATTTCACGCCCTCGACATGTCGAGCGGCTGGGAGACGCCAGCCGGTTATCCCGCGGGCATTCAGCAGAAGATCCTGTCGGGCGCATTGGACGAGAAGAACAAAAAAGGCTCGCGCTCGCGGCTGTTGCGCTTCGAGCCCGGCGTGTTCACGACCAAACCGTTCGTGCACGAATATTGGGAAGAAGTGTATCTCGTTTCGGGCGATCTCACGGTCGGCAACGACGAACAGGGCCAAGGCGGTGAGTCCTATAAACCCAACACCTATGCCTCACGGCCGCCCGGCGCCTGGCACGGACCGTTCAAGTCCGAAAAGGGCTGCCTGCTGTTCGAAATCCACTATTTCGATCCGGCGTGAACTGAGGTCACGCGATCTTGGTCATTGCCGGGCATAGCCGTTCGAAGAACGGCGTCGCTTCCGCTCGTCTATGACCCGGCAATCCATCGGCCTTTTGAAGAAGATGGATGCGCAGGTCAGAGCCCGCGCATGACGAGCGGATAGGGCCTTAACGACGCGCACCCTCAATGCGTCGCCGCGGCGAAATCCTGCATCACCGTGGATTTCGCTACCCGCGCCTTTCGCGTCGTCGCCGGCGTATTGCGGCTGCGGCCGACAAAGCGGGGAATGCCGGCGGTGACGACCGCGCCGATCGCGGCGATATCACCGTGGCGGATCGCATCGAGCGCGTTATCCTGGGTGCCACCATCAGGCGCATCCAGGAGCACGATATCGGCGGCGTGACCGGCTTTCAAAAACCCGCTATCGAGACGGTAGACGCGTGCATTGTTGCCGCTCGCAGCACAAATCGCCTGCTCAGGCGTCATCGCGGTCAAGCTCGCCAGATGCGCCATCGTGTAGAGAATGCCGAGCGGCATGATGCCGCTGCCGGTCGGCGTGTCGGTGGCGATGATGAAGCGATCGAAGGCGTCAAGTTCGAGCGCCAGCTTCCCGCATAACAGCGTCGTGCGCAGGTTGCCGGCGGTACAGACCTGAAGCGCCATCTCGCTTTCGCGGATCACGCGCTCGAAGTCGCGATCCGGCATCGCGGTCGGTCCGCCGTTGATGTGAAACGAGACGTGCGGATGCATCTTCAACAGATGATCGCCGGTGATCGCACCGGAGCCGGGGATGGACGAGCCGCCGGTGTGGCAGGTGGTGATCATGCCTGCCGCCTTGGCAGCAGCGACCAGCGGCACGTAATCGTAGGCGGTCTTCACCGCGCCAAAGCCGGCCTTGGCCAGGCCGACGCCTTTGGCTGCGAGTTCGGTGAAATCCTCGTCCCTTAGTCCCGGCTCGAGAATGACCGAGCCCGCGATCACGCGCATGCCGCCGGGACGATAATCCGCAAAGCAGCGCTGCGCCGCCAATGCCAGCGCTTTCACCCCTTCGAGATCGCGCGGCCGGCCGGGCACATGCACTTCGGAAGCCGAGATCGACGTCGTCACGCCGCCGTGCAAATAGCTCTCGAGATAACCGACCGTGCGCTGGCGCGGCGTGTAGTCGCCGAAGGTGATGTGAACGTGGGAATCGATCAGACCGGGAATCGCGGTCATGCCGCCGGCGTCGATCTCGACGTCGCAGGCCTCGACTTCGGCCGCGCTTGCGGTGCCGACAGTTGCAATCCTCCCGTCCTGGGTAATGACGGTGTCACCTTTGACGAACGGCGCGCGCCAGTCGCCGGAAACGATGGTGCCGAGATTGGTGATCGCGACTTTCATGTGCGTCTTCCGCCTAGTGTTTCACTCCGCTGAGTTCATCGTCCAGACTGTAGGAGGCCAGAAGGTTTTCGACCAGCGCGGTCGCTCCGTTCCAGTCATAGGTGCGGAAGCTGTGGCCCGCCGTGACAAAGCGCGCGCCGGCGTAGAACATCTCGTATTGCTGGTGGCGTGAGCCGAATTCGGAGCCGACGGCATCCCAGCAGGCTTTGAGGAATTTCACCTTGTCTTCCGGCTCGAGATTTGCGGCCCTTTGCGTCGTTTGGATGATCTTGTTGACCAGCGGATCATTAAAATCCTTGATCGAGGACGGCAGCATGATCAGGGCGCCGCCGGAAAGATCGCGGATCGCATTGACGAACTGCGGGTAGAGGTCCTGCGTCAGCACCTGCGCCGAATACATGAAATGCTTGTTCGGGACCCAGTACTCGCCGGCCTTGGAGCCGCTCGCCTCCATGCCTGACAGCATCGCCTCGACCATGCTGGCTTGCGCCGCCATGTAGCCAAGCTTCTCGCTGACCGAGGGAATATTGGTGGTGCCGATAGCCTCGGTCAGCCGGCGCGCGAGACCAGCAAGGAAGCGGATCTTCACCGAGAGGCGGATCTGCGCCTGGTAATTCTGGTAGGAATGTCCCCAGGTCTCGTGGAATTGCTGACGGCAGACATTGGTGTCGCGGTAGACGAACAGGCGATCCCACGGCACCTTGACGTCGTCGAAATAGATCAGCGCATCGTTTTCGTCGAAGCGCGACGAGAGCGGGTTGTCGAACACGGACACCGCCGACGCTTCATAGGACTTGCGCGACAATACGCGGATGCCCTTGGCGTTCATCGGCAGCGCGCAGGAAAAGGCGAGGTCTTCTTCGCCTTCCTTCAGCGGCTGCAAATTGGCGACCAGAACTTCATTGGCCATGATCGAGGACGTGCCGAGCATCTTCGCGCCGCGGATGGTGATGCCGGTGGAATCCTCATCGACAATGCGGGCAACGAGGTCCTGGGTCTGATCGCCCCAGTTCTTGGCGCGCTCGGCCTGAGGGTTGATGATCACGTAGGTGAGGAACAGATCGCTCTTGGTGGCGTAGTCGACGTAATCTTCCAGCGCCTTGGCGCGTTGCGGTCCGTGTTTCCTGAAAACCTCGATGCCCATGCGCTGACCGATCAGGGCCGAGGCGACGTGGTCCGGCGAGCGGCCCATGAAGCCGTAATGCACCCGCGCCCAGGCTTGCAGCGCCTTGCGGCGCGTCACCATTTCCTCATAGCTCTTCGGCATCTGCCAGCCGCGATTGACGCGGCGGTTGGAGCCCTCGGGCATGAAGGTCAGCAGTTCGATATTTTCCGGCTTCGCCTGGAAGTCGTAGAGCGATGGCCGAGGACTGCACCGAATTGCGGAACGCGGGATGCGTGGTGACGTCCTCCACCAGCGCGCCGTCGATATAGACCGTGCGCCCGTCCCGCAGCGAGGCGATGTGCTCTGCACCTGTCTTGGCAACCGTCATGTTGTGCTCCGCTTGGTGTTCTCGTTATCGCGCGCCAGTAGCGCTCAGACCAGCCCGTCCTGCCCCTTGATCTCTGACGCCGACAGGCCGCCCACGCGCTGGTTCGGCCGGCCGCGCGTGGCATAGACCGCAATGATCGCGATCTCGTTCGGCTGCGGCGCATCCGGCAGCATCACCGTCATGCCATCGTAATGCGAGCGCACGTAAAGCGCATCCTTGTGCGCGAGCGGAATGTCGATCGCCGCGCCCGGCGCGGCGCGCTTGGTCATCGACGAAATCCAGGCCTTGCCGCCGCCGGCCGCCTCGCGCATGACGTTGCCGAACACCGTGGTGAGCATGGCGTTGCCGTGCTCCTGCTCGCCATTGGTGCCGACCACCGCGGCCTTGCCGTAACTGACTGCCTGATCCGGCGCCAGCAGCCGCACAGCAATTGCGCAGATCTCGCGGCCGATGGCTTCGCTGGCGCGCGTCAAAGGCGAAAGGTCTTCGACAAAACGCCCGGCAAACGGATTGTCGATGATTGCGACCGCGGCAGCTTTTCGGAGCGGCGGCGCGACGTCGCGCCCGTCGGCACTTCTGATTTCGTCGAGAAAAGTGAGGACCCGCTTGATCGGCATTTTGGTGCCCGTGTCAGTCATCGCTCTCCCTCCCCTGAAAACTATCTTCTAAGATTACATAACTAACGAAGCTTTTCAAGCTCGCTTTCTGGTGCTAGCTTCCCGCAAGGTAAGCCCGGAGGGAAGATGCTTGGGGACCTCCAGGGCTAGTGGTCCCAGCAGAGATCGCGACCAGCGAGGCTAACGAGGAGTTTCCGCATGATGTCGAAATCAATAAACGTGTTGATGGCCGCCGGTCTGATGGCGGCGGGAGCAATCGCAAGCGGTCCGGCGAAAGCCGCCGACGCCGAGATCGTGCTGGGCGCGATCGTGCCGTCGAGCGGTCCGTTCGCCGAATGGGGACGCACCAACACCGCGACGCTGCAGATGCTGGAAAAACAAGTCAACGATGCCGGCGGCATCAACGGCGCCAAGCTGCGCATTGTCATTCTCGACGATGCCACCAAACCGGCGCAGGCGACCAACAACCTTCGCAAGCTCGCGGGCGACGATCATGTGCTCGCGGTTGCGGGACCGCTGACGTCGAGCGCAGCGGAAGTCACCTTTCCGGTCGCCAACGAGATGAAGGTCGTCGCGACATCGCAGGCATCGTCAAAGCCCGGCGTGGCCAAGCTCAACCGCCCGTGGGCCTTCCGCAACACCATCGATGAAGGCGTGCTCGGCCGCACCACCGTGCCGTATTACAAGCAGGCCTTCGGCATCAAGACGGTCGCGATCATCTTCGACGCCAAGGACGCGACCGCCGCGACCGTCGGCGGCAAGATCATGCCCGGGCTGATGAAGGACAACGGCATCGAGGTCGCCAACGCCAACGATCCGCTCTCCTTCAACACCGGCGATCTCGACGTCAGCGCCCAGGTCACCAAGATCAAGGCGCTCAACCCGGACGGCGTCGTGGTCAGCGCCGACTACAGCCAGGCCGTCACGGTCATTCGCGAAATGAAGCGGCAGGGCGTCATCAAGCCGGTGGTCGGCTCCACGCAACTGATTTCGTCGGCGATCTTGAAAGCCGCGCCCGAAATTCCGATCGTGGCGCCGGCAACCTTCTACGCCAGCATGTCCGGCGACAAGCCGGAGAAATTCGTCAAGGAACTGACGCCGATCCTTCGCAAGATTTCGGGCCTGCCGCCGGAGATCGAGCCGAGCATGTACGACGCCAACATCTATGAGATCGGCAGCATCTATATCGAGGCGATCAAAAAAACCGGCGTCACCGGCAAGCCGGAATACCTCGAAGCGGATCGTACCAAGATCCGCGACTACATGGCCAAGCTCGCGGGCTTTGCCGGGCTCGGTGGGCCGATCGGCTTCAACGCGGATGGCGACGCCATCAAGGCCTTCTATATCGTGCAGGGCCAGAACGGCGCGTGGCAGTCAAAGGTGCGCGGTTGCAGTGCGCCGGATGGAAAGCAGGGGTGTTGAGGATCGCCTGTCATCGCCCGGCATAGCCGTTCGAAGAACGGCGTCGCTTCCGCTCGCCTATGACCGGGCGACCCAGTAACCAAGACCGTCGAGAGGTGCGGTCTGCACGCCTCAAACACCGAATATTCCATTGAAGTTGCGCACTACTGGATCGCCCGGTCAAGCCGGGCGATGACTGCAAAGACAAACGACACAATCCTCACCTCCACAGGGACGCTTAGGTGCTGATCCAGCAACTCGTGAACGGCCTGACACTTGGGGCGGTCTACACCCTGGTCGCCCTGTCCTACTCGCTGGTGATGGGAATCCTGGGTGTCCTCAACCTGGCGATCGCCGAACTCTTCATGCTCGGCGGCTATTTCGGGTTCGCGGTGGTGCTCGCGCAACTACCGCTGCCGCTCGCCCTGATCGCCGGCATGGCGGGCGCCGCGCTGGTCGCGGCGATCATCGAACGCATCGGCTACCAGCCGTTCCGCACCGCGCCCGTGGTCACGCCGATGCTGTCGACGCTCGGCTTCTCGATCATCCTGCAAAATGTCGCGACCAACATCTGGGGTTCCGACCCGCTGCAACTGACCGAAGAGGTCTTTGCCGAGCGCTTCAATATCGGCCCGGTGAGCATCAGCGCCATCCAGCTCACGGTGCTCGGCGTCACCATTGTGCTGGTGGCGCTGCTGGCATTCCTGGTTCAGCGTACCTCGATCGGCCGCGCGCTGCGGGCGGTCGCCGAAAACCGCGACGTCGCGCGCCTGCTCGGCGTTTCCGCAGGCAGCATCACGCTCGTCGCCTTCATGTTGTCCGGCGCGCTCGCCGGCGCCGCCGGGGTCCTGATCGGCCTGCATTATGCAGCGATCACGCCCTATATCGGTGTCGAGATCGGGCTGAAAGCGATCGCGGTGATGGTGGTCGGCGGCACGACGCGGATCTGGGGCGCGTTGATTGCCGGCCCTCTGATGGGCGTGGTCGAGGTGATGACGGTTGCCTATGGCGGATCGCAGATCCGCGACTTCGTGGTTTACGGTTTCATGATTTTGATCCTGCTGCTTCGCCCGCAAGGCTTGCTCGGCGGTAACAGCCGCCATCAAGATCAGCGGGTGTGACGATGTCGATGTATTACGCGGGACTTCTTGCTGATGTCGGCATTCTCGTGCTCGGCGCACTCAGCGTCTACATCATCTTGTCGACCGGGCAGTTGTCGCTCGGCAATGCCGGCTTCATGGGGATCGGCGCCTATCTCACCTCCTGGCTGACCGTCAAAGCCGGCTTTCCGTTGACGCCTTCGCTCCTGATCGCAGCGCTGGTGTCCGGCATGATCGGCGTGATCGTTGGCTTTCCGGCGCTGCGGCTGAAAGGCATTTATCTCGCCATGGCGACGCTCGGCTTCGGCGAGATGGTGCGCAGCTTCTTCCTGAATTTTTCCGCCATGGGCGGACCGGAAGGCTTTCACGGCATGCAGCATGTCTCCACCGGCACGATCTGGATCTGGGCGATCCTGGTCCTGGTACTGGTCATGGTGCTCGAGACCTCGCAAATCTGGCTCGAGATTCGCGCGGTGCGCGATGACGAAACCGCCGCCGGTCTCGTCGGCCTCAACGCCACCAGGATCAAGGTCGGCGCCTTCGGCTTTGGTGCTGCGGTAGCGGCGATCGCCGGCGGGCTGTTCGCGCATCATCACGTCTACATCGAGCCAGGAAACTTTTCGTTCGAGCGTTCGATCGACTTCGTGCTGGCCGTCATCCTCGGCGGTTCGACGGTGGCGCCCGGCGCACTCGTCGGCGCGGTGATCCTGGTCGTGCTGCCCGAATATCTGCGGTTTCTCGCCGACTGGCGCTTCGCTGCCTTCGGCGCGCTCCTGATCGGCATGCTGGTGGTACGCCGCCAGGGTCTGCTCGACCGCGCGCTGTTGCGCTTTGCACTGCCTTCATCGCCGGCATGAGCGCAATGATGGAAAAGCCGCCTCGTTTGCAGCTTGACCGCGTCTCCAAGCTGTTTGGCGGCGTCCACGCCTTGACCGACCTTTCGCTTCAAGTTGCACCACGCCAGATCGTCGGCGTGATCGGCCCCAATGGCGCCGGCAAGACCACGACCTTCAACGTCATCACCGGCGCCTATCGTGCCTCGTCCGGCGCCGTCATGCTCGACGGCCACGCCGTGACCGACGAACCGTCGCACCGGATCGCGCGGGCCGGAATCATGCGCACCTTTCAGAATATCCGGCTATTTGCCGACATGACGGTGTGGGAACACCTGCTGGTGGCGCAGCCGCCCACCGGCTCGCCGTTGCAACGGCTGTTGCCGACGCGCCTTGCCAATCCGCAAGTGATCGAACGCGCGCAGGAGGTGCTGGAATTCTTCGAGCTCGGTGACGTCCGCAACCGCCTCGCCCGCGCGCTGCCTTACGGGCTGCAACGCAAAGTCGAGATGGCACGGGCCATCACGGCGCGGCCCAAACTGCTGCTGCTGGATGAACCGGTCGCCGGCATGAACCACGACGAGGCCGAGACCATCCGAAACCTGATGCTGAAGCTTCGGGACGACGGCCTCAGCATTCTCCTGATCGAACACGACATGGCCTTTGTCATGAACCTCTGTGACACTCTTTATGTGCTCGACTTCGGTGTCCTGATAGCGCAGGGACGGCCGGATGAAATCCGGGTCAATCCCACCGTGCTCGACGCTTATTTGGGGCAGGCCGACTGATGCTGACCGTTCGTAACCTCAGCGTTCGCTACGGCGCCATCCAGGCGGTGCGCGGCATCGACCTCGACGTCGCCAAAGGCGAGATCGTGGCGCTGATCGGCGCCAACGGCGCCGGCAAGACCACCGTGGCGCGCGCGGTGGCCGGGCTCTTGCCTTACCAGGGCGCGATCGCGTTCGAGAACGAAACCTTGAAGCCCAACAGCGCCGAACGCAATCTCAGGCGCGGCATCGCGCTGGTGCCCGAGGGGCGCGGCATTCTCGGCTCCATGAGCGTGGAGGAGAATTTGCTGATGGGCCTCTACACCCGCGCTGACAAGGCGCAAGGCGCGCTGGACCTCGCGGCGATGTTCGAGCGATTTCCGATTCTTTCCGAGCGCCGTCACGTCTTTGCGAGCCTCCTGAGCGGCGGCGAGCAGCAGATGCTGGCAATCGCTCGCGCGCTTTTATCGAAACCTCGGCTGTTGCTGCTCGACGAGCCGTCGCTCGGGCTCGCGCCGAAAATGACCGCGGCGGTGTTCCAGATGATCCAAGACCTCCGGCGCGAAGGACTCACTGTATTATTGGTCGAGCAAAAGGCCCGCCAGACGCTGAAGATCGCGGACCGCGCCTATCTGATGGAAACCGGCCGCGTCGTCACTTCAGGCCCCGCGGAAGCGCTCATCGGCGATCCCGTGGTGTCGGAGACGTTCCTCGGCGGCCGGGTCGCAAACACGGGCTGAGCGGTTGCTGCGTTGCGAGCAGGCTCATACTCACGGATGACCAGGGTCACATCCAATTCACTTGCCATCGCGGCAACCTGACTCAATGATCCGCCGGAGAGATATTTTTTCACTTTGTTTGAGGCAAACCCGATGGCCATTGCAGCGTTGTCCGGCTGGACCAGTGAACAAAAGCACGTCGTCGCGGCAAGCTTTCTCGGATGGTCGCTCGACGCCTTCGATTTTTTCCTGCTGGTTTTTGTGCTGAAAGATATTGCGGAAGAATTCCACAGCGATATTTCGAACGTAACGCTCGCGATCCTGTTGACGCTGGCGATGCGTCCCATCGGCGCCTTTATTTTCGGCCGCGCTGCCGATCGCTGGGGCCGCCGGCCAACGCTGATGGTCGACATTCTCCTGTATTCGATCCTCGAGTTTGCATCCGGCTTTGCTCCCAGCCTCACCGTATTGATCATCCTGCGCGCTCTTTACGGTGTCGCGATGGGCGGCGAATGGGGTGTCGGCGCCTCGCTCACGATGGAAACCATCCCGCCTCATGCCCGTGGATTCGTCTCAGGCCTGCTGCAATCGGGCTACCCCGCCGGCTATTTCATGGCTTCGATCGTGTACGCGCTGCTGTTTCCTTACATCGGCTGGCGCGGCATGTTCATGGTCGGCGTCATTCCGGCTCTGCTCGTATTGTATATCCGTCGCAACGTTCCGGAATCGCCAAGCTGGAGCAAGCAACGGGTGGTTGAGAGCGGCGGCACGCTAGCGGTTCTGAAATCGCACTGGCGCCTCGGCATCTACGCGGTCGTGCTGATGACGGCGTTCAATTTCTTCAGCCACGGCACCCAGGATATCTATCCGACATTCCTGGAGGTCGAACACAAGCTATCGCCGCACGCCGTCGGCATCATCGCGGTGATCTACAATATCGGCGCTATCTGCGGCGGCATTCTCTTCGGCACCCTGTCCGAGCGTTTCGGACGACGGCGATGCATTGTTATCGCGTCTCTCCTCTGTTTACCGATCATTCCGCTCTGGGCGTTCGCCAACAGTCCGGAGTTGCTTGCGATCGGTGCGTTCCTGATGCAGTTCGCGGTGCAAGGCGCTTGGGGCGTCGTGCCCGTGCATCTTAACGAGCTATCGCCGGATAATGCGCGAGGAACGTTTCCCGGTTTCGTTTATCAATTGGGCAACCTGATCGCGTCCGTGAACGCGACGCTTCAGGCCGGCATCGCCGCGCATTACAACGGAAACTACGGGCTGGCGCTGGCTGTCGTCGCCGGGTCAGTCGCGATCATCATCGCCGTTCTGACGGCGGTCGGCACCGAGGCCAAAGGCATTGTCTTTTCCAAGGCAAAAGCCGCGGTGCCTTAGGCGACGCCAACTACTTCGCAACGGTGCCGAAGCGAAGGCCTTTTTCCTTGATCCAGCGGCGGTAGACGATCGACGAACTGTCGGCACGGGTCGGGGTTTCCGAGCGAGGCTCCAGAGGCAGCAACAACGGCCGCTGGTTCTCGAGAATGATCCGGTCCTGCAGGAAAATGACCTGCTCGAAATTCAACAGCGACGTATGGTCCGAGATCGCGTCGACCAGATACATCACCGGCTGGGCGCGGCAGAGATCCTCCTCCATAGGCTGGATGAACAGCGCGATGGCATCGAGACGATCCGGCGCTGTCGGGCAGACGCGATACAGCATCACGACAAAGGGCGTCGGCACCCGGTAGGTCAGATGGACGAAGGCGCCCTCGGTCTCGGTCGCTGCAATTCTCGGCTGGAAAAAGCTGCAATTGCTGGCCCAGACCTCATCGACGTCCCGGCGCAGTTCGCTCGAATATTGCGGAACCTCAGCGTGATCTTCCGAGCCGAGGATATCCTTGTGCACGAAGGGAAAATGCGCCATGTCGAGAAAATTCTCGACGACGCGCAGGCCCGAAGCGCGCATCTTCACCCAGCCGCAGGGCACGAAGCGGCGATCGGGTTCGCTTGCTTCCGGAATATCGAAAATTTCGCGCTCGGGTTCTCCCAGCGTGGTCCAGACGCAACCATAGCGCTCGCGAAACGGCAGTACCGGTCCAAGTTGTCCGTCTTCCAAAATTTCGCTGATATTAGGCAATCCGCTGCCATCGCGGAACAACTCGATATCCTGCCCGAGCAGCCGCGTGCGGATGATTTCGCAGCCGAGATCGGCGCTGGTTTCGACCGCGTACCACTGATCGAGCGCGGCTTTATCCGATGTCTTTGTCATGCGCCTCCAATCCGGATTCGATCAGTCACTCTTCTGGGTCCATTGCACCGTCCCGCCGGCATTTTTCGCCAGAAAGTCGGCGCGGCGGGCAAAATGCGCGGGCGCTATGCCGTGAATACGGGCGATGATCGCACCGAGATCGGCGGTTTTCAGAATGCCGTCCTCGACCAGAATCTGACCGTCCACCATCGTCATGGTGACGTCGCCGCCGCGCACCGCATGCACGAGATTATGCTGAAGGTTGAAATAGGGCCCCTCGCCGAACAGCGGCGTCATCCGCGGCGTATCGGTGCGCACGGCAATGATATCGGCCCGCTTGCCGGCCTCCATCGATCCGATCTCATGGTCGAGACCGATGGCCCTGGCCCCGGTGATCGTGGCCATGCGCAAGACCTGCCAGCTATCCAGCGCCGCCGCATCGAGGTCCTTCAGCTTGCCGAGCAGCGAGGCGACCTTCATTTCCTCGAACATGTCGAAGTTGTTGTTTTCCTTTTCGCCATCGGTCCCGATGCCGACCGCGACATCAGCCGCAAGCATGTCGCTCACCCGCGCGATGCCGCTCGCAAGTTTCATGTTGCTGACCGGATTATGCGCCACCGACACCCGCCGGTTGGCAATCAGCTCAATTTCGCTGGCGTCGAGCCAGACGCCGTGCGCGATCATCGCTCGCGGCGTCTCGAAGAAGCCGAGGTCGTCGAGCGCAAACATCGGCCGCTTGCCGTAGCGGGTTGCAAATTCGGCAAGCTCGATTTCCGCCTCACTGCAATGGGTGTGGAAACCGGTGTCGTGTTTTTTCGCAAGCTCAATGGCGCGACGCTGTCCGGCCTCATCGGCGTAGAACAGGTGCTCCAGCCCGACCCAGACGTTGATGCGGCCGTCGGCCTTGCGGTGCCACGTCTCGATCAGGGCCTCGTTCATGTCGAGCGTGTCGAAATAGCGGTAGTCCGGATGCTCGCCGACATAGGGCACCGCGACCAGCCGATTGCCAATGGTTTCCGCCGCTCTCGCACTGCCTTCCATGAACCGCCACATGTCGACCACGGTCGTGGTGCCGCCCAGCACGGATTCGGCGTAACACAACCATGACGCAGCCTCGGCCTCCTCCGGCCGCAATACCCGGTGCATCGGATTGATGTGCAGCGTCAGCCAGTCCCACACCGGAAGATGTTCAGCCGTGCCGCGCAGAAAACCGGAATGGGCGTGGGCGTTGATCAGGCCCGGCATCAGCACCGAATTTCTGATACGTTTGACCGGCGTCGAGGGCGACGCCACCGCAAGCGCATCCAGCGTATCAACGGCAAGGATGCGCCCATCCGCGATGTGGACGGCGCCACCGGGAATGGCGCGATTTTGCCGATCCATGGTGAGCAGAAAGTCGCCGGCAAGAATGAACCCGGATTTGGTCATGTCAAACCCTGCCTTTCGATCCTGGCCTCGCTTACGTTAGTAGTGGAATGCAGAATGAAATCCGCCGCCCGCTCGCCGATCATGGTGACGGGCGCGTGGGTGTTGCAGCTCGGAATGATCGGAATCACGGAAGCGTCCGCGATACGCAGACCATCGACGCCGCGCACGGCCAGCCGCTCGTCGACCACAGACATGTTGTCGTTGCCCATTTTGGCCGTGCCGCAGGCATGAAAGAAGGTCGAGCACGCGGTGCGGATGAAGCTTACGGTCTCGTTGCGATTGAGCTTCCTTTCTGGCGCCGCGTAACCTTCGAACCAATCGGCATAGGCCCGGCTGGTCCCCAGCTCCATCACAACGCCGACCGCTTCGACGAGATCGCTGACATCCTCTCGCATCGCTGAGAAAATTCGGCTGGATTTCGATCGGCGAGCCCGGCTCTTTCCCAAGCAGGCGCAGATAGCCGCGGCTGCGGGAACGCATCAGGCCGGTGCCAATCGCAAAGACGTTGCCATTGAGATCGTAACCATCAGCGACTTCGGTCGTGGCGCTGCGGCCCTGGACCGGAAAGGCGTGGACATTGGGTTGGGCCAGACTGCTGCGCGTCTTCCAGTTGACCATCGAGCCGCCGCCATTGTCGCTGACCGGACCAAGCGGCCGTTTGGCTCTGAAATTGACGGCGCGCACCAACGGATGATCTTGCAGATTCTGGCCGACGCCGGCGAGTGCAGTCCTCACCGCAATGCCGAGCCGCGTCAGTTCGGCGGGAGCGCCGATGCCGGAGAGCATCAGCAGCCGCGGCGTATCGATCGCCCCCAACGCCAGAATGATTTCGACGGCGGCGCGGGTTTCGACCTCCTCGCCGTCAACAAGGTGCCGCACCGAAACGCAGCGCCGGCCTTCGAAACCGAGTCCTGTCGCCAGCGAGTTCGGTAGCACCGTGAGATTATCGCGCTCCAGCACCGGCCAGAGATAACCCCGCGCCGAGCTGAAGCGCTTTCCGTCGGAGATATTGAAATTGGACGGCGCCGCGCCTTCGTTGGTCGCGCCGTTCGGATCGTCGATCACGGGAATGCCGAGTTCAGCGGCCCCCTCAATCAGCGCCGTTGCAATGGGATGAAGTGCGCGGCTTCGCTCGATTCGCAGCGGACCGCCGGCGCCGCGCCATTCGCTCATCCCGCCTTCCCAATCCTCGCACCGCCTGAAATATGGCAGCACATCCTTGAAAGCCCAGCCCTTCGCGCCTGAAGCGTCCCAGGCATCGTAGTCCGCGGGATGCCCGCGATACCACATCATGGCGTTGATCGCCGACGAGCCGCCGAGCACTTTTCCGCGTGGTATGCCGATGATGCGGCCATCGACATGCGACGTCGGCGCATAGTCGTAGCCCCAGTCATAGGCGCTACGCCCAAGCGAAACCCATTTGCTGGGGTCATCGATTTCCGCAATGCCGATGCCGGGCGGCCCGGCCTCGATCAGCAAAACATCCGCACCCGCGTCGACCAGGCGCCGCGTCACCGCCGCGCCGCCGGATCCGGCGCCGACCACGATGAAATCATAGACGGCCTTGCGCTGGCGGTGGGGAATCGCCGCCGTCTCTGGCCGAGTTATCGGGTCAGTTGTGCTCACTGGGCCCCATGATCACGATGTTCTCGGTCGCCTCCACATGACGAACGAAGATGTATTTGTCCTCGCGGCCGTCGCTGTGCTTGCGCTTGATGTCGGGCTGAACGGTGCCGGCAACCTTGGCGACGACGACATAAGGCACGTCGCTGATTAATCCCTTGGCGCAATGCGCATCGAATTCCTCGACGGTATGGACCGTGAACGCCTGCTCGACACCGGCCCCGCGTGCAATCGCCGCGAGATCGACCCGACCTGATGCGGTGTGCGTCGGCGGCCCGCCGATCGACTGGTAGCACTCGTTGTCCCAGACCACGACGAACAGGTTTTTCGGCTGCTCGTTGCCGAGCGTAGCGAGAATGCCGAGATTGAACATCATCCCGCCGTCGGTATCGAGCGATACGATGCGACGGTGCGGCAACCCGACCGCGAGCCCAAAGGCTTCGGGTGTGACGCAGCCGAGCTGTTGCTGAAACAGACTGGCGCTGCGCATATGCGGAGCTGCGTTGTACCATTCGTCGACGCTGGCGCCGAGCGACAGGATCACGAGCTCGTCCTTGAGACGCGCGGCCAGCGCCTTCATGCAATCGAAGCGTTTCATCGCACCACCTCGCCGCCGAGCGCCACCGCCGAGTGATAATAGGAAGCGTACGACCATGCATAAGCATCTGATATCGCGCGCTCGATCTTGTCCTCCTCGCGCACCACCTGGTAGGGAATGCGAAGCGCGTCCAGCACCGGCTCCATGGTGATGCCGTGCGGAATGGCCCACCAGTTGTTTTCGCCGAGTTCGCCGCGATAGCTCATCAGCATCACGACCGGAATTCCGGCCCCTAACCCCATCCGCGCCAGCGGCTCCACGGAGGCGCGCAGTCCGGAATTCTCCATCACAAGTGCTGCCTTCTTGCCCGACAGGAACACGCCGCCGCAAATCGCCGCACCCTCGCCCTCATTGGTGACGCGGATGGTGCGGAGTTCCGGATCGGCGTCGAGCGCCGGGTATAATTCCTTGAACAGCGAATCCGGCAGATAACAGACGACGCTGACGCCCGCCTTCTTCAATCCGCGTATGACGGCCTCGACCGCGCTTTGCTTCATTGCATCCTCATTTTCTTCTAACTAGCTCGCAATTCCCTGCGTGGCCCGGATAGACCTCTTTTGTTGCTCGAAACGATGCGCGGGACCCAACACCGGTCTCCCCCATGCAACATCAGTCGCGCAAGCCCTCGACGGCCTCCGCAAGCAAGGCGCCAAACGCCAGCGCCGCATCCGACATTTCCTTCTCTGGCCTTGCCAGCAGCATCAAGCGCCGCGGGCTGATCTTGGGATCGCGCAGCGGCACGAAGATCAGCGCGCCGTTCGCGATCTCGCACTCGATGCCGACGCGGGTCTGCAACACGATGCCGAGATCCATGTTGGCCATGTCGATCATCAGGCTGATGGAATTGGTGCGCGACCGGCAGGTCAATTCGATCAATGAGCGATTGAAGGCTTCCTCGACCGAGATGCCGAGCATCAGACTGTTGTCGGACAGGATCACGCGTTCGCCCGACAGGTTGAACAATTTCAGTTCCTTCTTGCCGGCGAACCGGCCGCCGGGCTTGGCCAGCACACCGAGCGACAGGCTGGCGGTCGCGATCCGGCGCACATTTCGCGGCACTTGGACATCGAAGGCGACGGCGAGATCGCAATCGCCTTCCGCAACGGCATCGCAGGCCTGGCGCGATCCGATCACTCTGATGTCGACATTGATGTCGGGATGTTGCGCCCAGAATTTGGCCAGGATGCGTGGCAACAGCCCGCGGGCGGCGCTTTCGATTACCGCGACCGAAACCGTGCCGCGAAACAATCCGTGGAGCTCATTGATCTTCGACGACGCGCGGCTGAGCTCGGCGGTACTGATGCGGGAATGATAGAGCAGCAATTCGCCGGCGCTGGTCAGCTTGCGGCGCTGCCGCTGGCGTTCGAACAACGGCGTCCCGAGTTCTTCCTCGAGTTGCTTGATGACCCGGCTGATCGACGAAGGCGCAACCCTCAGGACCAGGGCCGCCCGCCGGATCGATCCGAGCCGGGCAACCAGCTGGAAATAATGGATCCGGGTGGCGACAAGCCCGATCCGGTAGGGATCCATCGGCTGGCTCAGGCTGACCTGAGCGGCCGCAGGATTTTCATGTCTTGGATTGTTGCGCTGTGCGGAGGCTTTCGGTGGCATCAGTGATAATCCGGGATGCCCGGCATCGTCCTGAAGCCAGGCAGCGCACGAAATCGCCGCGCCCATCGGCGAAGCGCCGGATACTCGTCATGGTCGATGCCGAAATCGCGGCTGAGCGCAAAAGCCGGAAAGAGCGCGATGTCCGCAATGGTCGGATGTCCCGCGGCAAACCATTCGGCTTGCGCAAATCCGCGCGACGTCATGTGATCATCCATGATGCGGATCGCCCGGGACGATTCATCACGCAGCGACGTCTCATCGCCGGATGTGCCGAACAGCGAATGCTGGCGCGCGGCGATCGTGACGCCAAGATCATGCGCCGAGAAAATCAACCACTGCATCACCTCGGCGAATTCTTTGCCCTGCGCCGGAAGCCATTTGCCGGAGGGATCGTGCGCACGCGCCAGATGCGCGAGGATGGCTTCCGTGCCGTGCAAGACGAGATCGCCATCGCGCAGGATCGGCAGCCGGCCGGAAGGATTCATCGCCAGGAAAGGCGGCGAAAGATGCTCCTTGCCCGGAAAGACATCGACGGCCACCACCTGCCATGTGAGGCCGAGCAACGACAGGGCAAGCCTGACCCTGTAGCAGCTGTCGTCGAGTTCGTAGTTGTAGAGAACGAGTTCGCTTCCCATCAGGCCACACCCTGATCAAGTCGTGAATCCGCCGCCCGCGCCTGCTCCACCGCGTGACGCCACTGCCAAGCCCAGTCGTTGAAGTGGTTCTGACCCGCGCCTTCGTAACGCTCCGCCGAACCGACGATAGACAGATGAAACGCGGTGCGCATCTTCGAGATGGCCTGAACGCCGACCAGAAGCCGGTCCCTACCGCAGGAAATCGCAAACAGCGTATCGCTCACACGACTGACGACCGTGTCCGCCGGAGCTTTGCTGGCGAATGGAACAAGTTGAATGGAGCTCAAGGCCGCGACCGCGGCCTCGAAGCCGCAGCAGAGATAAAAACTCCGCAAAGGCACCGCGGGTTCGTCGTCTTCCCACACGGAGGGCGGATTTCCCGACAGCGTGGTCCAGATCATTCCGTTTCGTTCGTGAACGGGATAGACCGGCACCTTGATGGTCTTCGGCACGTCGAGCGCGGGGTGGGCCGGAATATATTGGCAGTGGCCGCCGCTATTATATTGCCAGCCGTGATAGAGGCAGGCGATGTGATCGCCGCGCACGAAGCCGAAGCTGAGCTTCATGCCCCGATGCGGACAACGATCTTCCCAGACATGCGCCACGCCGTTGTTGTCGCGCCAAACCACCAATTCCCGGTCGAGGAGGCGCGTACCGGCCGAACTGCCGGCCTCGATGGAGTGGGACAGACCGACGGGATGCCAACAATCCACGACGCTCATTTCAAACTCCCCTCAGGCTGCCAGATCGACGTCATGGCGCACCACGTCGAGCACAAAGCAATCAAAGGGACCGAGGCTGCACGCCATCTCGAACGCGTCGACCAATTCGGCCGCGCCGGACACATTCAAGGCGACGGCCTCCATACTGGCTTGCCCGAATTGAAGATCGAGACCCAGCCGATCGGCGCGATGTCGCGCGAACTCGACAAAGCTTTGGGTGCGGAACGTACCTTTGAAGACGAAACGCGCGTGTTCATGGGTCATCGTCGTTTAGTCCGATTAAGCGTTCGGGCACCGGATCGTAGCGGAATTACGGATGGTCCAACGCCGAAAAAAGTGTCGTTACCCGCAGCTCTCTGCCCATAAATCGATCAAATGGCGCCAGACGCCGCCTAGTACGGCAGCACCTTGGCAACACTAGACTTTTTTCTTTTAGGCGGCTGAAAAACGGTCCGTCAAGTGTTGCGTTTGGCGCATTTGGAGCAACAGCTATTGCGCTCTAGGCGGAACAGGGCGCGTCTGAAACAATTTTTCGGCCAGTGCCGCCTTGGCACAAGAGTTGCCTGACTTTGAACGGCTTGAACAAACCCATTTCGTTCGCGCAGCCCCATCAGAAAGGTCCGAACATGATCGATTTGCGTAACCTCTCCCGCCGCGGACTTTTGAATCTTGGCGCCGGAGCCGGCACATCGCTGATGCTGCCGGGGTTGATCCGCCCGGCGAGCGCCGCCGCGCCGCTTCCGGCCGTGCCGGAAGAAAAAGCCGTGATCGCCTTTGGCCACACCGGACCGGTCGCCGACGAGGGATGGACCTGGAGCCACGATCAGGGAATGAAGGCTGTGCAGGCCGCGTTCCCCAAGTTGAAAACCTTGTTCGTCGAGAGCATCCCCTATTCCGCCGATGCATCACGCACCTTCCGCCAGTTCGTTTCGCAAGGCGCCAACATGGTGTTCGCCACCTCGAACTACGGCGACTTCCTGTATGACGTCGCCAAGAAATCTCCCGAGGTCGCCTTCTACGAATGCGACGGCCGAAATCCCCTCAGCAACCTCAGCACCTATTATGTCGCCCACTGGTATCCGACCTATGTGACCGGCGTCGCGGCGGGCCTGATCAGCAAGACCGGCAAGCTCGGCTATGTCGGTTCGTTCCCGGTGCCTTCAGTGTTCTCCGGCACCAACGCTTTCCTGATGGGGGCGCGCAGCGTCAACCCCAACGCGACGATGCAGGTCATCGCGATCAATTCATGGTTCGATCCGCAGGCCGCGACGCAAGCCGGCACGGCCTTGATCGACAACGGCGCCGATCTCGTGTTCGGCATCATGGATGAAGCCGGCTACCTGCAGGTGGCGGAAAAGCGCGGCGCCAAGGCGGTGATGTGGAACACCGACATCCGCCGCTTCGGACCCAAGGCCTACGTCTCCTCGATCATCGTCGACTTCAAGAAGTTCTACGTCGATCAGGTTCGCGCCAGGCTCGAAGGAAAATGGGTGCCGACGCAGACCATCCTGCCGATGGGCGGCGGCATCGATCGCGACGCCTGGGGCGAAACGGTGCCCGAAGCGGTTCGCAAGCAGGCCGACGCCGTTCGCGAGAAAATCGCCGGCGGCTGGAGCCCGTTTGTCGGCGAGATCAAGGACTCCAAGGGCAACGTGAAAGTCGCGGCCGGCAAGAAGATGACCGAATCCGAGCTCTATAATTGGGATTGGTCGATCGATGGTGTGAGAGGCATCTGATCGTCAGCCCGGCGCGGCACCGCGCCCGCAATACCAGAGACGGCCGATGAGTGCAGCCAACAAGACCGCCGCGGGGCGACCTCCGGGAACGCCCCCGATCGTCCTTCTCAAGGGTATCTGCAAGTATTTTCCCGGCGTCGTCGCCAATCAAGGCATCGATCTCGAAGTTCTAAGCGGCGAGATTCATGCGCTGCTTGGCGAAAACGGCGCCGGCAAATCCACGCTGATGAACATCCTCACCGGCATTTACCAGCCCGATGCCGGTGAGATCATCGTCGACGGCTATGCGAAGGCCTTTGCCTCTCCCGTCGAGGCGATCGCGGCCGGAATCGGCATGGTGCACCAGCATTTCAAGCTGGTGCATGCGTTTACGGTCGCCGAAAATATCCATCTCGGTTGGGAGCAAACGCCGGCAAGGATCAGCGCCCAGGCGCTGGAGGCGCGCACCGCCGAACTCGCCAGCGCATTGAATCTTGCGGTGAAGCCGGATGCGCGGGTCGAGGATCTGTCGACCGGCGAGCAGCAGCGGGTCGAAATCCTGCGGGTGCTGGCGCGTCAGGCGAGGCTTCTGATCCTGGACGAGCCGACCGCGGTGCTGACCCCGTCGGAAGCGCGCGAATTGTTCAAGGCGCTGCGGGAATTCGTTTCCCGCGGCAATGCCGTGGTGTTTATCAGCCACAAGCTCGACGAGGTGCTCGAAATTTCCGACCGCATCACCGTGCTGCGCGGCGGACGCAAGGTTGCCACCGAAGAGACCGGCAATTGCACGCACAAGAGTTTGGCAAAACTGATGGTCGGTCACGAGATCGTTCTCAACGACCTGCGCGGACGCGCCGCGGGCGCGGCCTCGCTGTCCCCGCAAGCCGTGCTGAGCCTGCATGAGGTTTCGGCGCATGACGATCTCGGCAATGCCGCGCTGAATAGCGTGTCGCTGGAAGTGAGAGCCGGCGAAATCCTCGGCATCGCCGGCGTGGCCGGGAACGGCCAGAAGGAACTGAGCCAGGTGTTGACGGGAATGCGGCCGGTCGTCTCCGGCCAAATCAAAGTCGGCGAAAAAGACTTCACCGGCCAAAGCGCCGAACAATTCGCTTCCTTCGGCGTCGGCCACATTCCGGAAGATCGCCTTCACAGCGGGCTGGCGCCCGCGCTCAGCGTCACCGACAACGCGGTGATGCGCGAATACAAGAAGCCGCCGGTTTCAGTCGGAAGCTGGTTCCGGCCGCGCGCCGCAACCGCGCTCGCCGAGACCATCGCCGCCGCGGCATCGGTCGCGGTCCCCGATTTCGCCATGCCGGTGCGCAATCTGTCGGGCGGCAACCAGCAAAGGCTGGTCGCCCGCCGCGAAATGCGCATCGCCGGCAAGGTGCTGATCGCGGCCTATCCGAGCCGCGGCCTCGATGTCGGCGCGATCAACACCATGATGCGATACTTCGTCGAATTGCGCGACGCCGGTTGCGCCGTCGTCCTGATTTCGGAGGAGTTGGAGGAACTGCTCAACCTTTCCGACCGTATTGCGGTGATGTTCCATGGCCGTATCATGGGCATTGTCGAGGGCACATCAACGGATATCGAGGAAATCGGACTGTTGATGGGCGGCCAGCGGGCAACCACCCCTCCCCACTCAGTTGCGGCGAATTAAGCTTGGCCGTCCGTCTCCAATATTTTCCTTCGCCGCAGCCAGCCGTCGCCTTGCTGGCGCGCGGTATGGCAATCGTGCTGGCGCTGGTCTGCGCGGGCCTGGTGCTCGCCGCCTTCGGTGCCAATCCGATTCAACTCGCCGCAAAGGTTGTCCAGTCGACCTTCGGATCGAGCTTCGGGTTGCAGGACGTCAGCCTGCTGGTCACGCCGCTCATCCTGACGGGTCTGGCGGTTGCCGTCGCGCTCAAGGTCGGCGCATGGAATATCGGCGCCGAAGGCCAGTTCTATGCCGGCGCCTTTGCCGCGACCGGCATCGGGCTCTTTGTTCCCGGCCCCACGATCGTGATTTTGCCACTGATGTTCGTCGGCGGCGCGCTCTGCGGCGTTCTCTGGATATTGATCCCGACGCTGGCGCGCGCCTATGCCGGCGTCAGCGAACTCATCACCACGCTGTTGTTGAATTTCGTCGGCACGCTGCTCGCTTATTATGTCTCGACCGGGCCGTGGCTCGATCCGGGCGGCCACGCGCTCGGAACCACCGCGCGCGTTCGACACAACGTGCCTGAAATCTGGGGCGACGTTCACTGGGGATTTCCGCTGGCGATCGTGCTGACATTGCTCGTCGCCGGCGTCCTGAATTTTACCCGCTGGGGATATGAAGTGCGTCTTGCCGGTTCCAACGCGCAGGCAGCACTTTATGCGGGCATCCCGTTTCGCCGTCATCTCATCACCGTCATGCTGCTGTCCGGCGCGATCGCGGGCATCGCGGGCATGCTGGAGGTGGCCGGCACCGTGCATCGATTGCAGGGCGGCATCTCCAACAATTTCGGCTATCTTGGCATCATGGTCGCGGTGCTGGCGCGCGGCTCGGCGATCGGCGTGTTGGCGGGCGCGGCGCTGATGGCGGTGATCCTCAATTCCGGAATCATTTTGCAGACGCAGGGCGTGAACACGTCGACGGTGCTCGCGATCACCGGATTGATTTTGTTCTTCACCGCGATCGGCGACGAACTGGCGCATTATCGTATCGTGCCGATCGAGACGGCCAAGAAATGACGATTAAGCAATGACGACCAGGAAATGACGGCCAAGAAGTAAAGGCCAAGGAATAAAGGCTTCGCATGGACATCATCGCTGGACTTTTGCAGACCTCGATCCTCGCCGGCGGCGTGCTGGCGCTGGCCGCGCTCGGCGAGGTGTTGTCGGAGCGCGTCGGCGTCGTCAATCTCGGCGTCGAAGGCCTGATGGCGCTCGGCGCCATCACGGCGATTGCGATCGTCACCGCGTCGCCCAACCCCGTGCTTGGCCTGATCGGCGCGCTCGGCGTGGGTTTCGTCGTCGGCATGATCTTCGCCAGCGCGACCGTCGTTCTCAGGGCCAATCAGGTACTTTGCGGCCTGGCGCTGACGCTGATGGGAACTGGCCTGGCCGCCACCATCGGCAAGGCCTATTCCGGCATGCCGGCGCGGGCCACCTTCGCGCCGGTGGAAATCCCCTATCTGAGCGAACTTCCGCTGCTCGGCCGCGCGCTCTTCACGCAAAATATCCTGGTGTACCTGATCTATATCGTGCTGCCCGTCGCGCTGCATTTCATCATGTTCCGCACCCGTCACGGCTTGAACCTGCGCGCGGTCGGAGAAAATCCCGCCGCGGCGGACGCGGCCGGCATCTCCGTCCAGAAATTCCGCTTCTGGTATGTCGCTGCGGGCTCTTCGCTCGCGGCAGGCGCAGGAGCTTACCTTACGCTCGCTTTCGTTCCGTCATGGTCCGAAGGTGTCGTCGCCGGCCGCGGCTGGATCGCGGTGGCGCTCGTGATCTTTGCCGGCTATCGGCCCATCAATGCTGTTCTTGCTGCGCTATTATTCGGCGCCATCACCTCGCTCGGCTTCGTCGGACAGGCGCGCAACTGGCCGATCGCCGCTCCAATCCTGTCGATGCTGCCTTATCTCGGCACCATCGCACTGATCATCATGCCCGTGCTGGCCTGGCACCGCGTGCGACGGCTGATGGCCGCGCCCGCCGCGCTCGGCGAGCCTTACTACAGGGATGTCCGCTGATGAGCACGCTCCTTGTCAAGAATATCGAACTGCTCGCCACGTTCGACGATCAACGCCGCGAGATCAAGGACGGCGCGCTTTATGTCCGTGACAACGTCATCGAAGCGGTCGGCTCATCTGCCGACATCGGCGCGAGACAAGCGGACGAGACGCTCGATCTCGCCGGCCATGTCGTGATGCCGGGCATGGTCAACATCCACCACCACATGTATCAGACCCTGACGCGCGTGATGGTGCAGGACGACGAGCTTCTGGTCTGGCTCAAGATGCTTTATCCGATCTGGGCCAAGCTCGACGACGATGCGATGCGGATATCGGCCGGCGTTGCCATGGCCGAGCTGATTCAGTCCGGCTGCACCACAACCTCCGACCACCTCTATATTCTTCCCAACAACTCTACGCTCGACAGCACGATCGAGGCGTCGCGGGCGATCGGCATGCGTTTCCACGCCGCGCGCGGCGCGATGTCACGCGGCGAGAGCCAGGGCGGCCTGCCGCCCGACAGTTGCGTCGAGAAGGAAGATGCGATCCTGAAGGACTCCGAGCGGCTGATCCACCGCTATCACGACAATTCGCGGCATGCGATGAACCGGATCGTGCTGGCGCCCTGCTCGCCTTTTTCGGTGACGCCGAACCTGATGCGCGAGGCGGCCGCGCTGGCGCGCCAGCATGCCGGCGTGCATCTACACTCGCATCTCGCCGAGGAACTGTTCGAGGAAAAATATTGTCTCGACGTCTACGGCATGCGGTCGGTGGAGTTCGCCGAATCCGTCGGCTGGCTCGGACCCGATGTCTGGTTCGCGCACTCGATCTTCATGACGTCGGATGAAATCAAGCGTTTCGCAGAGACCGGAACCGGCGTGGCGCATTGTCCTTCCGCCAACATGCGCTGCGGCCAGGGCATCGCCAAAATCCGCGAGATGCTTGATACCGGCGTCAAGGTCGGCCTCGGGGTCGACGGCTCGGCCTCCAACGACACCTCCAATCTGTTCATGGAGGCACGGCTTGCGATGATGCTGCAACGCGTGGCGCCGCATCATTATCTGTCGGAAAAGCCGGGCGGCCGCGGCGGCTTCGGCGGCACGCCGAAAGCACTCTCGGCGCGCGAGGCGTATGAGATGGCCACCCGAGGCGGCGCCGCCATTCTCGGCCGCGACGACATCGGCCATCTTGCGCCGGGCATGAGCGCCGACTTCATCGCCGTGAGGCTGAACCAGCTCGGTCTGTCCGGCACGCAGCGCGATCCGCTGGCGGCGCTCTTGATGTGCGGACCGTTCCGGGTGGATTATTCCTTCATCAATGGCAAGGAGATCATCCGCAAGGGCGAGTTCCGCGCCTTCGACGTCGAGGCGGCGATGGCCGATCATGCCGGTGTGATGAAGCGGATCTACGCGGACGCCTGATCAACGGCCTCTTTCGAGGAGAAGCTGCGCATGCAAGGAACGGCCGAAAAGGCGACGCTCGATCAGTGGTACTGCATTGAACAGTTGCAGGATATCGCCGTTGGCCGGTCGGCCGGTCGCCTGCTCGGCACTGACCTTTCGATCGTTCGCCATGGAGACGGTGACATCACCGTGACGATCGCAGGAACTCAAGACGCCGCTGCCTACCCGGCAGCGTTATGGCTGTCTGTGGACCACGCTCGGAACACCGGCAACGGACGTGCTGCCGGTTCCGGAAGCGGACGAGGCCGATCGGCGCGTCATCGTTTGCGGCGCGATCTCAGTGAAGTCTTCCGGCCTTCGCATCGTCGAGAATTTTCTCGACATGGCGCACTTCCCGTTCGTGCACACCGACATTCTCGGCGCCGAACCCCATACCGAGGTCACGCAATATACGACCGAGATCCGCCGCGACGTCGACGAGGTGTGGGCGACGAATTGCCAGTTCTTCCAGCCGCAGGCGGCGCTATCGGCGACCGGCGGCATCATGACCCAATATATGTACCGCGTCGCCAATCCGTTCGCGACGATCCTGTACAAGACTTGTCCGAATGCCGCCAACCGCTGGGATGTGATCTGCCTGTTCGTGCAGCCGCTCGATCCGGACCGCTGCCGCGCGCATCCCATCATGTTCCTGATCGACGATACCTCGGCCCTGACGGATCTCATTCATTTTCAGCAACTGATATTCCTGCAAGACCGCATCATTCTCGAAAACCAGCGGCCGAGACTGCTGCCGCTCGAACCCCGCGCCGAAACTCCAACCCGCGCCGACGCGACGTCGATCGCCTACCGGCGCTGGCTCAAGGAAAAAGGCGTCACCTACGGCGCCCAGGTCAGAGCGGAATGATTATCAAAACATCGTCGACAACCGAGCGAGGACGAATCCATGAGATCCATTCCCTTGATTGACGTCGCTCCACTGCTGAATGGCTCGCCCAAGGAGGCGCAAGCCGTTGCCGATGCCCTTGGCCATGCTTGCCGCGACGTCGGCTTCTTCTACATCACCGGACATGGCGTTCCTTCCTCCTTGATGGCCAAAGTGTTCGAAGACTCGGCCAAATTGTTTTCGGCACCGGCAAAGGTGCGCGAGGCAGCGATGTTTAGCGGCGCCAGCGGAAACCGCGGTTATATCCGGCTTGGCGGCGAAACGCTGGACCCCAGCAAACCGGCCGATGTGAAGGAGGCCTTCAATATCGGCCTCGAACTCGCGCCCGACGATCCCGAACTGCTGGCGCGCGCGCCGTTTCGGTCCGCCAATCTGTGGCCGGACCTGCCGGGCTTTCGTGACACCATGCTCGACTATTTCAATCGGGTCTGGCGACTGGGCTGCGACCTGCATCGAGGCTTCGCGCTCGATCTTGGACTGGACCGCGATTTCTTCGAGACCAGTCTCGACAAACCGATCGCCACGCTGCGCCTGCTTCATTATCCGCCGGTCGAAGGCCCCCTGCCCGACGGCCAGCTTGGCGCCGGCGAGCATACGGATTACGGCAACGTCACCCTGCTCGCGACCGACGCGGTCGGAGGCCTGATGGTCCGCGATCGGTCGGGCCGCTGGCTGGATGCGCCGGTCGTGCCCGGCGCCTTTGTCTGCAACATCGGCGATTGCCTGATGCGATGGTCGAACGACGTCTACGTTTCGACCCCGCACAAGGTGGTGAGCCCGCCGAACAAGGATCGCTATTCGATCGCATTTTTTCTCGACCCCAATCCGGATGCCATGGTGGCGTGTCTGCCGACCTGCATCACGCCGGAGCGGCCGGCCAAATATGCGCCGATCACCGGGGCCGATTTCCTGCGCTCGCGGCTTGAACCCACTTACGCATCGAAAGCGAGCTGAATTCCACCCGAGATCGGCCGGCTGTCAGCGCGTCAACTCGACTTTGGCGGTCGCGTAAAGCTCGACGCATTCCGCGGTTCTGATCCCCTCGATCACCTTCAAATTCCATCCGGTCATTTCGGCGAAACGCTCGACCGTATAGTCCTTGAAATTGAAAGCGATCTTGGCAAGCTGTTTGATGTCCCGGTTGCGGGCACCGAGCACAAGGGTGTTGAACCCGCCGTTGAGGATAGCGCCCAGGCACATGGGACAGGGTTCGCAGGTTGCATAGAACGTGCAATCCGGCAGCATGCGCCGGCCAAGCTTCTGGGTCGCGTATTTGACGGCCAGCGTCTCCGAATGGGCGGTGGCGTCGCATGCCGATACCTTGAGACTGCGGCTGCGGACGACCAGTTCGCCGTCGCCGTCGACCACGACCGCGCCAAACGGCTGTTCGCCCTTTGCCGCGCCGGCTTTCGCTTCCTCGATGGCGATCGCCATGAAGCGGTTATGATCGAGTTCCAATGTCATTCTCCGTTGTTTGCTTTTGGATCGCGTGATTGCGCGAGGCCCCGCGATCGCTTCGGTTAGTGGCCTGCGGACAAGATGCGATCAGCCTTCGGCGGCAGGAAGGCGCGGCTGAAGACTTCGTCGATCGCAGGTGTGCGGCTGAGAGCGTAGGCATCCACAACCGTCTTGATCGCTGCCTGGAGCCTGACATCGTCGAGATCGCCGAGCCCGAGCTTTGCGACTTCCTCGGTCCGCAGTTGCTGATCGACGGTATAGATCAGCCGCTGCTTCTCAAGGTCGAAATTGGTGAGTGGTTCGACTTTTTGCAGCGTCGTGATCCCGATATCGGGATTGGCCGCAACCTGAATAATCGCCCGGTTGAGAGCCTTCACGAGGCCGCGAACGGCCTCAGGTTTTTCCTTGAGCAGCTTCTGGGAAACCAGGATGCCGTTGGAATAAAGATCCAGTCCGTTCTCGCTGTAGAAGAACCAGCGGAAATCCTTCTCCGGCGATTTTTTCATGGCGAGAAAATTCATGTAGCTGGTCGGCGCAAATTGCGCGATCGCGTCGGCCTGCCCGGTGACCAGCAGTTGCTCGATCAGGTTGGGCGCCGCGTTGAGGATCTTGACCGTGGAGGCGTCGACACCGTTCTTGAGCGCCAGCGGCTTGAACATGCGTTCGGTCGCCGAACCGGCCGGCGCCGCCAGGATGTGGCCTTCCATGTCTTTCAAGGTTTTGATCGGGCCATCGGCCTTCACGATCAAGGCGTAGGGCGCCCGGTTGTACAGCATATAGACCATCAGCGGCTGTTCGCCCGGATGCAAAGCGGCGTTCTGGATCACGGCATTGATGTCGCCAAATCCTGCGTCATAAGTGCCTGTCATGATGTGACTGACGGCGGCGGCCGATCCATCGCCCTGGTCGATCGTGACATCCAGCCCCTCGGCCTGGAAATAGCCGTTGTCGCGGGCGACATAGAACCATGCACCCGGTCCCTGCGCTTTCCAGTCCAGGATGAAGCGGATCTTGATCGGCTCGGCATTTGCCGCCCCCGTGATCGCTGCGATAGCGAGGCAGGCCAGGGCCCAAACGAACAAACGCTTCATGCTGATAACTCCGGTGGTAGATCTCCTTCCGTGCACATGCACTTTTCGGACCATTGTCGGCTGTTTCGGACCCCTGTCCTCATCAAAATTAACTCCCTATAGCTAGCTCGCCTCTTGTCCGCTGACACGAAAAAACAAAAACGACGCGATCCATTTGCAGCCAATACCAACCGTGACGCCGGCGACCGTATCCACAAGACGCAGGAACGGCTGTTGCCAGCAGCGCTCCGATGGCGATCAGGATCGCCATGCCCAGCGGATTGGCGCGAAAGAGCAGCAGATAGACCAGGCACAATGCAAAACTGACGCACGTCGCGAACAGCCGCGATATCCCGGCCGACAGGCTATGTTCACGCGTATCCCTGAACACGAACACGGCGGAAATCACAGCCCACAGGATTCCGACAGGCTGCGCAGGTTTTTCAGTGGCGTTATCGAAGTTATAAGTACGTAGGTGATGAACGTCGTGATCGCCAGATTGACGGCATGCACGACATCCCAGGCTGACAATTTCTCCGGCCTCGTTTGCATCACGTTGCCCTCCCCACTCAGACAGCGCTACTCGGCCGCCATGTTCCGGCTGAGGCGGTGCCTCAGCTTCCATCAAGATCATGGGCCTCGGGAAAGAACAAATCTTTCCATGACGCCGGCAAATGTTTGAGGCGGCCGACCTTGTGCATGAACTCGGCGTGTTTCATCAGATTGGCGGGCGTCGTGGTGTAGTCGATATCGGGATCGGTCATCATTGCGACGAGATCGTCGGCGGAGTTCTTCCTGTCGTTGACGAGCTTCAGGTAGATTTCCGCGGCGGCCTTCGGTTCGCTCTTGATGAACGCATTGGCCTCTTCATGCGCCGCCCGCACTGCCTTGCAGATGTTCGGATTGGCATCGTGAAAAGCCTTGGTCGTCACCTGAAGGCCGTTGGTATGCTTGCCGTCGGTCTCGTAGCTCGACAACACCTGATGGACTCCGGCCACCCGCAGTTCGTAATAGTTGAACGGCGCCACGCTGAAATGGCTGTTCACGGTCTGGCCGGAGACGACCGCCTGC
This sequence comes from uncultured Alphaproteobacteria bacterium, assembly GCA_963770515.1. Classification (GTDB taxonomy): domain Bacteria; phylum Pseudomonadota; class Alphaproteobacteria; order Rhizobiales; family Xanthobacteraceae; genus Bradyrhizobium. The sequence continues at coordinate 480,486 of CAVYPW010000006.1, read as the reverse complement.
ATGGCGTCCGGATGGCCCATCGACACCGTGAACGCGTCGAGCTTATCGTATTTTTCAAAACCCCATAACTTGGCAGCGGCCATTTGCAGCGCCATGGCCTGGCCGGAAATCTTCACCGTTGGCACCGCGATACGGTCGGCAGAAGTAAAATCGGCGATGGTCTTCACCGCGGGATTGCGCGTGGTCAGGATGTAAGGCATCGACTGCACGGCGCAGATCGCGCGCACCTCCTGTGATGTACCGAACGTCTTGTCCCACAGGGTGGCGAGCGAGGGCGAAGCAACGTTGACGAACTGAATATTTCCGCTCAGCAGTCCGTCGTTCAGCGCGCCCGGGCCACCCATGGTCTGCCAGACGACATTCAGGCCATTGATGCCGAGGCTGGCGGCATGCGCCTCGATCAGCCGGCGATCCTCCATCACCAGCTGCGGCAGGAACGGCAAGCCATATTGCTTGCCGAGCTTGATCGCTGACGCTTCGGCGCGTGCGGGGCGCACCAACGCCGGCAACGCAACGAGACCGCTGACGAATTCGCGTCTGTTCACCTAGTGGTCCGATTCTAACATTTGCATCCCTTCTCAGCGGTCCATTTTGCAAATGTTAGAATCAAAGGACCACTAGCAAATATAGGTTTTTAGTGGAGTTTAAGATTTGACATTCGCTTTGCGAAACCGTGGCCAGCGGTGTAGCGAATGTCAAATCTACTCCACTTGCTCCGCCGTCGCCCCGTCGTCTTTCGATGCGATCTTACCCGAAACCAAACAAGCGCGCGGGATTATCGGCAAGAATGAGCTCTCGCAAACCGGGATCGGGCGCCCACTCACTGATGAGATTATAGAGCTGGATGGTGCCGACCCGATCATGAAATGACAGATGCGGGAAATCGCTGCCCCAGATCAACTGCTCGGGCGCCCGCGCCATCAGCGCCTGGGCGATCGGCTTCACGTCTGAAAAATCAGGCGTGCTGGAGAAGCGATAGATGCCGGTGAGTTTGACAAAGCAACGCGCCGAGCCGTCATCGACCAGATCGAGAAACGCCTGAAAGCCGGATTGCTTCGGATAGTCTTTCGCCGGAAACAACCCCATATGCGCCACTGAAAACTCGACCGGCAGTTCGTGCAGCGTTGGCATCAACTCGCTGACCAGCCAGCCCGGCGTCAGGAAGTCGAGATGCCAGCCAAGCTCGACGCAGATCTTGGCGAGCCGCGCGATGCGGGGCCGCATCGAATCCGCGAGCCCGGCTTCCGGTTTTCGGATCGGGGAAATATTGACGCGGATCCCGCGCACGCCAGTGGCGTCCAGTTCATCCAATTCGCGATCGCTGGTGTTATTCTCGTCGAGATCGATAATGCCGCGTCGGATCGCCGGGTCGAGTTCGCGCATGGCATCCAACATGCAGGAATTGTCGAAGCCGTAGGCGCTCGGCTGGACGAACACATAACGCACGAGCCCTAAGCGCCGCGCCAGCTTGAGATAGCGTTCGACCGGCTCGTAAGGCGGCTTGTAACGGATGTCGGTGCCGTAAGCGTATTTCTCAGGCAAGCCGAACACGTGAAAATGCGCATCGCAGGCGTTTGGCGGCGCCGCAAAAGCAGGCTCAAAACCGGCATCGGGATCGTGCGTGGTCGTTTCAATCATGGTTGTCTCACGTGAATTGCACTTGAAGTCCCTTGCCTTCCATGGCCCTGGCGCTCGCCCACGCGGTCGCCTGGATCGAAGACCAGACGGGGATATCAAGCTCGCGGCGCAACTGGGCGATTGCGTTCAGCGTCGGCAATTGCGAGCAGGCCAGAAACAGGCTCTTGCTCGCTGGCGTCACGGTCCTTCGCGCGAGCTCGATCACCTGATCTTCGGTAACCGCGCCGAGTTCGGCCGTGGTCTTGCAGAAAAAGCTGTTCAAGGTCTCGACCCGGATACCGGAGGCCTCAAGATATTTGCGTAAGCCATCATTGACCGGCTGAAGATACGGCGTCACCACCGCGGTCTCCGAAACTCTGGCGTCGCGTAATACGTCAACCATGGCGCCGGCAGTGCTGACGACCGGTGCGCCGGTGCGCTCGTGCAAAGACTTTACCATGGCCGCGTTGCTGCCGGGACCGCCGAGGAAGCCGGCGGCGGTGCAGCCGTAAATCACAAGGTCCCACGGCTCGCTTGCGAACGGCTCGATGGCCTCCAGCGTCGCCTCGGCATAGGCCGACAAATCCTCAAACAGCAGCGTGCGCGGCGGGCGTTTGACGCGCGCCACCGCAAGCGGCGCGAACGCGGGGCACAGCGCGGAAATTTCCGGCTCCATCGTAGAGTTGTTCTCGGGCACCACGATCAAGGTCTTGATGTGGGTGGGCATGAGGAACCTATTTCAACGGCGCGTTCGAGACCGCCAACGGCGGCAGGTTGGCTTTGGCGGCCGCCTCCTGCAACGCGGCCACTTCCTTGGCGTGGAAAGGAACCCCGGTGCGGCGGTGTTTTTCTTCCAGCCGGCGCTCGCGTTCGCCGGGCATGATCACCTCGTCGAAACCTCCCGCAGTCGGATTAGCGTGCACACGCTGCGCCAGGGTATCCATACGCTGCAAATATTCATCGCGGCTAACAAACAGATCCGGCTTCATCGCCATGATGAAGTGGCCGACGTTCTGCGGCTTGTCATATTCCTCAAAATGATTACGCACGTCACCGCCGAATGCGGCGCCGGAAATCACGCCACCCATCACGTCCATCAGCATCGCCAGCGCCGACCCCTTGGGGCCGCCGATCGGCTGCACCGTACCGCCATCGAGCGCGACATTCGGGTCGGTGGTCTGACGCCCCTTGGCGTCGAGCGCGTAACCCAACGGAATCGTCTGGCCGCGTCGCGCCGCTCGCCGAATTTTGCCGCGCGCGGCAACCGCCGGCGACATGTCAAGATCAAACGGCGTTTCCTTGCCCGCGGGCGCCGCCACCGCGATCGGGCTGGTACCGAGCAGGCCGACGCGGCCGCCCCATGGCGGCATCGCCCTGGAGGCATTGGTGAAGACGATGCCGATATAGCCGGCGTCCATGGCTTGCAGCGCGTAGTTGCAGGCAGCCCCAAAATGCGTACTGCGCCGCGCCGAGACGATGCCGACGCCGAACTCGCTCGCCATATCGATCGCTTCCGCCATGGCCTTGGTGGCGACCACGAAACCAAACGCATCCTGGCCGTCGAGCGAGCCGACCATCGGGGTGACGCGCTCGACCTTCAAATTCGGCCGCGGATTGATCAGCCCCCGCCGCACGCGATCGAGATAATGCGGCAGCGTCTGCAAGCCGTGGGTATCGACGCCGCGCAGGTCTGCTTTCACCAAGCAGCGCGCGACGGTCGCGGCGTCTTCCTCCGGCAAGCCATGCGCGGCCAAAAGCTTGCGGCCGAAGCTTTCCGCCGCGTCGGCATCGACGTAAAACGGACCCTGTGTCGTGTCGGCATTTTCCTGCTGTGTCGATGTCATCGCTATCTGCTCAACTGCCATTCAACCCATAGGCTTCGGGGAAAAACATGTCCTTCCACGACGCCGGCTTCTTCTTGATGCGACCAACCTCGTGCATGAAGTCGACGACCTTCATCACGTTGACCGGCGTCGTGGTGTACTCGACATCAGGATCGGTCACCATTTTTTCCAGCGCATCGAGCGCGATCTTGTCCCTGGTCACGTCGAGGTAGATCTGCCCGGCCTCGCGCGGATGCGCCTTGATGAAGGCATCGGCCTCCTCGAACGCGGCGACCATCGCGGCGCAGAGTTTCGGATTGGCGTCGTGGAATTTCTTGGCCGTCAGAAGCACACCATTGGTGTGCTTGGCGCCGAGCGTGTCGTACGACTTCAGCACCTGGTGGATTCCGGGCGTCGCGAGTTCGTAATAGTAAAACGGCGAACTGGCGAAATGCGCATCGATCTCCGACTGGTTGGACATCAGCGCCGCCGCGGCATCGGCGTGCGAGCGTGTGATGGTGATGGAATCGAGCTTGTTGTAATGCTCCGGCCCCCAGATTTTCGCGGACTCCATTTCCAGCGCGATGGCGTGACCGGTCAGCTTCACCGCCGGCAGCGCGATCTTGTCCTTGTCGGTGAAATCCGCGATGGTCTTGATGGCCGGATTGCGCGTCACCAGCACGTAAGGCATCGACTGTATCGCGATCAGTGCGCGCACTTCCTGCGGCGTGCCGATCGTCTTGTCCCAGACGGTGGCGAGCGTCGGAATGCCCGGCCCGATGAAGTCGGCTTGTCCCGCCAGTAAAGCATCGAGGTCGGCCGCGGGCCCGGCGCGTTGCGTCCATTCCGCCTCGACATCGATGCCTAACGCCTTGGCGTTCTTCTCCAGGAGATGCTGGTTCTCGATGACAATCATCGGCAAATACGGCAAGCCGAATTGCCGCGACACCCGCACCTTGCCGACTTCAGCCTGCGCGCCGCCGGCAACGAGTGCACCGGCGAGCGCGACGCCGAGAATTCCGAGGAGGCGAATTTTGAGAAGGCGCGTCATGTCGCGGAAATCTCGCGGACCTGCTTCGCCTTCTCGTTCATGGCGGCGGACAGGAACTGAATATCAGTTCCGGTCGAAATCATCCGCGCGCCCATGGCGACGAATTCGGCGGCCAGTTTCGGCCTGGTCGAGAGGCCACCGACGCCGACATGCTTGCCGTGCTTGCGGCAAGCCTCGATAGTCCGCGCATAAGCCTCGCGCACCCTGGGATGCTCGAGCTGGCCAGCGAGCCCGAGATCAGCCAAGAGATCGTTGACACCGACCAGCACCATATCGACGCCTTCGACCGCCGCGATCTCGTCCGCTCTGTCCACGGCCTCGGCACACTCGAATTGTACGATGACCATGGTGGCTTCATTGATAGCCGCATTCGCTTCCGCGGTCGGAAACGGACGAAACTCCAGATGCGGCAACGCACCGCCGGCACCACGCTCGCCGAGCGGAGCGAATTTCGCCGCCTTCACCACCTCGCGCGCTTCCGCGGCGGATCGAACGCCGGGTGCGATGACGCCGAGCGCACCGGCATCCAGCACCCGCTGGATATATTCCGGCGTGTTGGCGGGAAGGCGGACCATCGGCGCAACACCGACGTGCAGGGCCGCCTGACAGATCTGCCCCGTCGCTTCCAGCGTCAGCGTCGAATGCTGGAGATCGATATAGATCATGTCGAAGCCGGCGGTCGCGGCGAGGCGCGCGATCTCGACCCCGCGCACGAGACGAATGGTCATGGACGCCACGACCTCGTCTCGCGCGAGCTTTTCCTTGACGATGTTGCGGACGATCTCGTTCGCCTTCACCAAACCAACTCCTTGAGCTTGCTATTTCGGATCCGGCAATTCGATCGCCAGCATCACATTGCTGTAGCTCTTGCCGTGAATGTCCTGCGCTAGCGAAATCGTGACGCCACCGGCGAGCGCGTTCTCGATCACGAAATTGAACGCTTTGAGATTGCGCAGGGAATAACGGCGGATCGGCCCCTTGGCGATATGGGCAAACGCGTCCACGACGCGTTCGACGGTCAGTTCGCGCTCAAGGTGTTCCCAATGTTTAGCGTCGTAGCAGATCACCGAGATATTCGAGGTGTTGCCCTTGTCGCCGGCGCGCGAGTGAGCAAGGTCATAGACGCGAACGCTCATAGCTTGCCCTCCATGACCACTTGCGGGTTGACCATGCTCTTGGGCAACAGCACCGATTTCACTGCGAGAACGTCGCGCACCCGCGGTTCGCAGGCGCCGCCTGCCCCGCCCGGCCCGTGCATGTGGAGCGCGCGGACCTCAAAACCGATCGCATGCGCGGCCTTGCGGTTATGGGTGCGGCCGGCCATCCGCAAGCGCACTTCGTAGGGTTCGGGTCGGCTCTCAATATTATCGTGCAGACTCGACATGCCGATCAGGTCGACGCGGAAGTCATCGTAAGTGAAACCTTGCAGCTTCAGCCGCTCCTTGACGATCTCGGCGGCCCATTTGGCGCGCGCCACGGCATCGATGCCACCGTAGGACACTTCGCCCTCGCCAATATAGCCATCGGCATAACCGACGTTGACTTTATAGGTCGGCGTCGCCGGGCGCGCGGTGGCATTGGCGACGCGCACGCGGTCGGAAGCTTCCTGCGTCAGCGCAATGGTGGAAATGTCGAGCACGCAATCCGGCGTGATGTAGGCGGTCGGATCGTGGATCTCGTAAATCAGCTGCTCGGTACAGGTCATGACATCGAGACGGCCGCCGGTACCCGGCGTCTTGCCGATGACGATTCCGCCATCGGCTTTGACGTCGGCGAACGGAAAGCCGTTGCGGGCCAAATCTGGCACGTCTTTCTTGCCGGGCCAGCCGAAGCAGCCACCGGTCACCGACGCCGTGCATTCGAGCAGGTGGCCGGCCGCGGTGCCTTGCGCGATCTTCGGCAGATCATCATAGGCCCAGCCAAACTCGTGCATCATCGGCGCCAGGAACAACGACGGATCGGCGACGCGACCGGACAGCACGATCGGAGCGCCGGTGTTGAGCGCCTCGCACACTACGTCGGCGCCCAGATAAGCATTGGCGGAAATCATCTTGGGCAGGATCGATTCCAGCGGCTCGCCGTTTTCGATCAGGCGTAACTCGCCCTTGTGCTTGACCAGGCTTGAGACGTCATCGCCGAGCACGACCGCAACGGCAACGTCGCCGAGACCGAGGTCGGCGGCTTCCTTCCGCGCCGCGCGGGCGCCACCAACCGGATTGGCCGCGCCCATATTGCTGACGATGCGGATTTTCTTCTCGATGCAGGCCGGCAGCACCATCCGCAGGCGCGCGTGCAGCGACGGCGCATAGCCCTGCTCGGGATCCTTACTGCGCGACAGGTTTTCCCGCGACACGGTTCGTTCGGCGAGACATTCAAAGACGAGGTAATCGATGTCGCCCCGTTCGGCCAGTTCCAGTGCGGGCACCATCCGATCGTCAGACGTTCCCGCGCCGGAGCCGACACGCACCGTGTCCTTCGATCCCATTGCCTGGGTTTCCTCGTGTTATTTTCTATTTTGGCGGCGAGTTTGGGCGCCAGAGCGCGACCACGTCCAATCAGGACCTTGGCATAGTCCATAAGCTCTGCTTATGTCTGTCCAGCTCAACTGCAAAGCCTTCGCACACCATGAACTTGCGGCATATGGAGGTGTTCCACGCCATCATGCGGACCGGCTCGGTGACTGGGGCTGCGCGCGCGCTCAACGTCACGCAGCCGGCGGTCTCGGCCATCCTCAAGCACTGCGAAGGCCAGCTCAAGATGAAGCTGTTCGCCCGCGTATCGGGCCGGTTGCAACCGACGGCGGAAGCCAAGGCGATATTTCCGGAAATCGACGCGATCTTCGGCCGGGTCGACGCGGTCAACGCCCTCACCCAGGATCTGGTCGGCGGCCGCCTCGGAACGCTGTCGGTTGCGGCCGCGTTCCCGATTGCCAATGGCTATCTCGCCAAGGCGGTGGCGACCTTCGTCGTCGAGCGGCCCAATGTGCGGGTCGCGCTGCAATCGCTGACCTCGCCGCAGGTGCTGGACCGGGTGGTGCACCGCGAAGTCGAATTGGGGATCGCTTATGAGCCGGTTGTCAGTTCGGAAGTCGAAACCAAAGTGTTGATGCGCACCGGCATCGCCTGCGTGATGGCGGCGGGCCATCCGCTCGCCCGCCGCAAGGAAGTCGCGGTGCGGGACCTCGAACCCTATTCGATCATCACCTATTTGCCGCAGGCGCTGTCTCGCATCTATGTCGATCGCGCGCTGAGCGCGGCCGGCATCGTGCCAAATATCGTGGCGCAGGTCAGCCTGTCGCTGACCGGTATCATGCTGGCGCGCCACGGCGCCGGCGTCGCGCTCGTGGAACCTTTGCTGGTGGCGTCGATGGGCCTGCCCGGCGTCGTGACGCGTCCGCTCAAGCCGCGGATCGACGTCAAAACCCTGCTGATCCGGCACAAGACGGCGCCGCAATCGAAAATCATGAACGAATTCGTCGGTCATCTCGGCCGGGTGATTGCCGCCGAGCCGACCCAATAGACAGGCTTATGGAAACCGGCCAAATTGTTATTGGACAGTTATGACCTAGTGTAGCGAAGTCTCAATAAAAAGAAGTCCTCGGGAGGATAGCGGATGACGGGAGGTCCAGCGCTCGCGTCAAAGACGGCCCCGGACACGGCACGAATGAAGCCGGCGTCACCGGCGCCGCGTGGCCGCGCCGTGCCCGACCGCGAGGCCGGCCGGCCGCTGCTCGACGTCCGCGGCGTGACCATGCGCTACAAGACGCAAGCCCACCTGATCACCGCGACCTACCGCGTCAGCTTCAGCGTGCTGCAAGGCGATCGCTTTGTCGTGGTTGGTCCGTCCGGTTGCGGCAAGTCGACCTTGCTCAAGGCGGTCGGCGGCTACTTGAGCCCCACCGAAGGCGAGATCACCTTGAAGGGCGAGCCGGTCACCAAGCCCGGCCCGGACCGGATGATGGTGTTCCAGGAGTTCGACCAGTTGCTGCCGTGGAAAACGGTGCTCGAGAACGTCACCTTTCCGCTCAAGGCGACCGGACTATTGCGCGGCAAGGCAGCGACCGATCGCGCGATGCAGTATCTCGAAAAAGTCAAGCTCGCCGATTTCGCGCATAGCTATCCGCACACGCTGTCCGGCGGCATGAAACAGCGCGTCGCGATCGCACGCGGCATGGCGATGGAGCCGGATATTCTCTTGATGGACGAGCCGTTCGCGGCGCTCGACGCGCTGACGCGATCGCGCATGCAGGACGAGCTGTTGTCGCTGTGGGACGAAACACGTTTCACCGTGCTGTTCGTCACCCACTCGATTCCCGAGGCGATCAAGCTCGGCAATCGCATTCTGTTGCTGTCGCCGCATCCCGGCCAGGTCAAGGCCGAGATCAACAGCGTGCCGCGGGGCGAGGAAAACTCCAACGAAGCCGCCGCCCTGGGGCGTCAAATTCACGAGATGCTGTTCGCTGACCAGATCAAGAAGGCTCCCAATGCTTCAGGCGAGTGAACGTCCGAATATCTACTGCGAAACGCTGGGGCCCGATCGGTTCGGCATTATCGAGAAGCCGCTGACGATCGCCGAGCAGATCTACAACAAGGCCTGGTTGCGCAAGGTCATGATCCTCGTCGTGCTGGCGCTGGCGTGGGAAATCTACGGCCGATGGCTGGACAATCCGCTATTGGTGCCGCCGTTCAGCGCGGCCGTGCGCGCACTGATATCAGATGTCGCCAACGGCATCATCCCAAGCCGCGCTTTAAGCTCAATCGAGGTGCTGCTGGTCGGCTTTGCCATCGGCACCGTGCTCGCCGGACTGCTGACGGTATTCGCCATCTCCAGCAAGATCGGCACCGACTTTCTCGACACCATGACCGCGATGTTCAATCCCTTGCCGGCGATTGCGCTGTTGCCGCTGGCGCTGATCTGGTTCGGTCTCGGCAATGGCAGCTTGATCTTCGTGCTGGTCCATTCGGTGACGTGGGCGGTTTCGCTCAACATGCTTGCCGGCTTTCGCGGCGTCTCGACGACCGCGCGCATGGTCGGCCGCAACTACAATTTGCGGGGTCTGCGTTTCGTCGGCCAGATTCTGATTCCGGCGGCGTTTCCGAGCATCCTGGCCGGGCTGAAGATCGGCTGGGCCTTTGCCTGGCGCACGCTGATTGCGGCTGAACTCGTGTTCGGCGTCTCGTCGGGTCAGGGCGGGCTTGGCTGGTACATCTTCGAGAGCAAGAACCAACTCGATATTCCGGAAGTGTTCGCCGGCCTCCTGACCATCATCCTCATTGGACTTGCGGTCGAGAACGGGGTGTTTCGCCTGATCGAGGTCCGAACCGTTCAGCGCTGGGGCATGCAAACGTAATGAAGCCCGCGCGAAGTCAGAAAACCTCGATGGTGCATCGGCGCAACTTCTGCAAGGCGCTCGCGGCCGCGCCCATTACCTTGGCGTCGCCGATGCTGATGCGCTCGTCTTTCGCGGACGAAGTCTCCAGCATCGTGATCGTGAGCCAGCACGGCCTGCCCTATCTGCCGCTGATGGTGATGGACGCACTTCAGCTGGTGCAAAAGCACGCCGGCCAACTCGGTATCGCCGCGATCAAGCCGGAATATAAAAGCCTCGGCGGCACCCAATCCCTGATCGATGCGCTGCTGAGCCGGCAAATGGATTTCGGCGTCACCGGCGTGCCGAGCCTCGCCACGCTGTGGGACAAGACGTCGGGCACATCTAACGAAGTCCGCGCGCTGTCCGCGGTGCAGTCGATGCCGTTCATGCTGGTGACCAGCAAGCCGTCGATCAAGTCAATCAAGGATTTCACCAGCGAGGACAAGATCGCGGTTCCGGCCATTAAGGTATCGAGCCAGGCGATCTGCCTGCAAATGGCGGCCGCCAAGGAATGGGGCGACGATCAATACGCCAAGTTAGATGCCTACACGATCACGCGCTCACACCCGGATGCCGCGCTCTCGATCATGGCGAAAACCGAAATCGACACACATTATTCGGTTGCTCCCTACTACTATTACGAGCTTGCAACCGCGGGCGTGCACAACGTGCTGAAATCCTATGACACGCTGGGCGGTCCCGCCACCAACGGCGTGATGCTGATGAGCAAGAAATTCCGCGACGCCAATCCGAAGGTGACGCAGGCCGTCTATGCCGCACTGTCGGAAGCGCACGGGTTCATCAGCAAGAATCCGGGCGATGCCGCGCAGATCTACATCAAGACCACCAGCGAAAAGCGCAGCAATCCGGAGGAAATGACCAGGTTCATTTCCGATCCCGACAACATCTGGACCACGACGCCGCAACAGACCATGACCTTTGCCGGCTTCATGCACAAGGTCGGCACCATGAAGCGGCAACCCGCGTCGTGGAAGGACCTGTACATGCCGGAATGCCACGAACTCGCCGGAAGTTAAAGACGGATACCGCACAACACCGACCGCCCAGGAGACGATGAATGAAGATCTATGTGCTTGATGCATTTCACCTGAGCGGCGTCGAATTGGCCGAAAAGCAGGCGGAGCTCATTCGGTGGGACGACCCGAGAGCCAGGAATTGGCACGAAGACGCCGACGGACTGATGGTTCGCGGCAAGAAGATCAGCGCCGACGACATGGCGCGCGCGAAGAAGCTTCGTGTGATTTCCAAGCAAGGCGTCGGCCTCGACAACATCGATCTCGTGGCCGCAAAGGCGCGCGGCATCGCGGTTTGCCGGACGCCTGGCGTCAACAGCGAGGCAGTTGCGGAAATGGCGCTGACGCTGGGCCTGAGCGTGGTCCGGCGCGTTACGGAATTCGACCGGATGACGAGAGCCGGCGGCAAAATTCAGCGCGCGGACTTCCTCGGCCATGAATCATGGCAGAAAACCGTCGGCATTGTCGGCATGGGCAATATCGGTACGCTGGTCGCGCGCAAATGGCGTGGCGCGTTCGACGCCAAAATCATCGGCTATGACCCTTACGTGCCCGCTAACCGCTGGTCCGAGCTGCCGCACAAGAGGGCCGCTTCACTCGAAGAAATGCTGCCGCAGGTCGATATCCTGTCACTGCACCTGCCGCTGACTCCGGAAAGCCGCGACCTGATCAACGCCGCAAGGCTCGCGCTGATGAAGCCGACCGCGATCGTGGTGAACACGTCGCGCGGCGGCATCGTCAATGAAACCGCGCTCTATCAGGCGATCTCGTCGGGCAAGTTATTCGGCGCCGGTTTCGATGTGTTTGAAGTCGAGCCGCCGACCTCGGATCATCCGCTGATGTCGCTGCCAACGTTTGTGGGAACGCCACACGCCGCCGCCGGTACGATCGAAACCCAGGCGCGCAGTTCCGTGCTGGCAGCCTCGCAGCTGCTTGAAGCGCTGGCCGGCGGCCAACCGCTTGGCCAAGTGGCTTAAAGAGCAGCTTAAGAATTGGCCTGAAGGAAACGTCATGGCGGCAGCGAACGAATTGGCTCATCCGATCAAGCAACGCCTGCAAGCCGGCGATGTTGCACTCGGCATGCCGGTGCGGCTCGCGCGTTCCGGCGACATCGCCCGCGTCGCCAAATCCACCGGGCATGATTTTCTCTTTATCGACTGCCAGCATTCGCTGTTCAATCTCGAGACCATCGGTCACATCGTCAGCACAGCGATGTCATGCGGGATTGCGCCTTTGGTCCGTGTGCGCGGCATCGACGACCCCGACGTGTCGCTGCTGCTGGATAATGGCGCGATGGGCATCGTCTATCCCGACATCAACACCGCCGAGGAGGCACGACGCGCGGTCGATGCCTGCAAATTCGCGCCAATCGGCAAGCGCTCGGTCAGCGGCGGCTATCCCCATTTCGACTACCGTTCGGTGCCGCTCGCCACCTGCGTTCCCCAGCTCAACGACAATTGCCTGCTGGTCTGCATGATCGAGACGACTGAAGGCTTGAACAACGTCGAAGCCATCGCTGCGGTGAAAGGCATCGATGTGCTGCATGTTGGCAGCAACGATCTCCTGGCCAATATGGGCAAGCCCGGAAAATTCGACGACCCGGCGCTGGTGGCCGCGCAGGAGCGCGTGATCGCGGCCTGCCGCAGCAACGGCATTTTTGCCGGGTGCGGCGGCAACCGCGATCCGGCCCGTCAGCTCGAGCTGATCCAGAAAGGATGCCGATTTATCACGACGCAGTCGGATATCGGCTTCCTGTCAGCCGCCGCCTCCGCGTGGACCGCGAAGATTTGCCAAGGACTGACTTGAGGCTTTTCAAAGTGAAGCAGTCATTCCGGGGCGATGCGGGGGCATCGAACTACGATGTGCAATTGCACATCAGAGAATCTCGAGATTCCGGATTCGCGCTTGCGCGCGCTCCGGAATGACTGACATCACAACTCCCGCAGCGCGTTGAACTGCGCCACATAGCCGGAAGCATCGATCCGAACGCCGATGACGGTGGTCTTTTTGGTTTTCAGCGCGCTGGAGAGCGCATTGCTGAAAGCCTGTTCGGTTTCCACCGTGACGCCGTCGGCGCCGAACGACTGCGCCAGCTTTTCCCAATCGACGCCGCCGAGCGCGACGCCGTTGCGCGGAATGCCCTTGATCTCCTGCTTGACGCGGATCAGGCCGATCTCGCGGTCGTCGAACACGATCACGATGATCGGCAGGTTTTCGATCTGCGCGGTCTGCAATTCCGCAACCGTCATCAGGAAGCCGCCGTCGCCGGTGAAGGCCACCACCGGCCGGTCCGGGAACGCCATGCGAGCGGCGAGCGCGCCGGGCACCGCATAGCCCATCGAGGCCAGACCGTTGGACGTGAGGAATTCGCGCGGACCGTAGGATTCCCACTTCTGCACCACCAGCAACCGGCTGGCGCCGGCGTCGCAGGTCGCGATGGTGTCGCGCGGCAGGATCGCACGCGCGACTTCCATCGCCCGTTGCGGCGACAGACCCGTGGCGGGCGTGTTGAGCGCATCGCGCACTTCGCTGCGAAAGGTCCTGGCGGATTTCTCGCCCCAGTTGGTGCCTTCCGGCGCCCATTCCGCCAAGCCTGCCAATAGCGCCTTGAGGTCGCCGATAATTTCCGGATCGGCCGGCACCAGCGCATCTGTGCTCGGCACCGAGGCGAGCGAAAGCACCGGCAGCGTATAAGGCCATGGCTTCGGTTGCAGTTCGACCGCGTCCAGCCCAACCGTGACGATGAGATCGGACTCCATCACCAGCTTGCGCTCGATCAATCCGCCGATGATGCACCCCGCGCGCAACGGATGATCCTCCGGGATCATGCCTTTGCATTTGGTGGTGGTGAGCACCGGCGCCCCTAACCGTTCGGCGAATTTGACGAATTCCGCGGAAGCGCCGCACCAGTAGACGCCCATGCCCGCGATCAGAATCGGCCGCTTGGCGTGATTGAGCATGTCGAGCGCTGGCTTGAGATCGGCGCGATCGGGACGAGACGTAATCCAGTTCGGCATCAGCGGCGGCTCGGAGACATAGTCGCCGGCTTCGCGCGTGGTCTCGCTCTGCGGAAACTCGAAATGCACCGGACCCGGCGGCGTCGCGGTCGCCGTGCGCATGGCGCGGCGCACCTGCTGGCGCACGGTCTTGGCGTCGACGACGGTGCTCCACTTCACGATCGGTTCGTAGATCGCCTGCTGGTTAATGCGCTGGCGCAAACCTGTCTCGAAAGTCGAGCGCGAATAAGTGTCGGTGATCGCGATCAGCGGCGAACGATCGAGGAAAGCATGCGCGACGCCATTGACCATGTTGGCCGCACCGGGCCCACGGGTGGAGAGGCATATTCCGGGGCTGCCGGTGAGGTCGCCCCAGGTGGCGGCGAGCATCGCGCCGGCGACTTCCTGCTTCATCAGGAGAAACCGCATCTGTCGCTGGCGTGCCGCTTCCATCAGTTCCACCGATTTACCGCCGGGGTGGCCGACGATGAAGGGCGTTCCGGCGTCCCTGAACGCGGCGGCGAGCACTTCGACAGTGGTGGTCATGGCAAGAGTCTCCCGAATATTTTCTTCTGTTGCCACCACCATGGCAGAACTTGTTGCGGTTTCCAACCGCGCGCAGCAGCGATGCCAATAGCTATATCGCTGTCATCCATTACTATACTGATACGCTGCCTCCGGCCGATTTCGTTCTCTCCACGGACCCGTTTCATCCGGGCAAGAGTTGATCAGCACCGTTGACCGGCCCGGCGAACCGCCGCACCATAGGCGACTTCTCGTTCTCTAGGGTGTCGCGTTGACCGATCTTTCAAACCGTCAGACCGAGATCTTGAATATCGCACGCGGCCAGGGCCGCGTGATGGTGGAGGATCTTGCCCGGCGCTTCGAGGTTTCGGCGCAGACCATCCGGAAAGATCTCAACGATCTCTGCGATCACCACGTGCTGACGCGCATTCATGGCGGCGCCATCGTTGCTTCCGGCGTCGAGAATCTCGCCTATGAGGCGCGCCGCTTTGTCGCCGCCGAAGAGAAGAAGGCAATTGGCGCCGCTGCCGCCGCCCTGATCCCCAACGGCTGTTCGCTGTTCATCAACATCGGCACCACCACTGAAGAAGTGGCCAGTGCGCTGACCTCGCATGAGGATTTGCTGGTCATCACCAACAACCTCAATGTCGCGATGATGCTGTATCGCTACCCGCGGATCGAAGTGATCGTGGCCGGTGGCGCGGTGCGCCGCGCCGATGGCGCTGTGATCGGATCGACCGCAACCAGCCTGATCGGACAGTTCAAGGTCGACTATGCCATCATCGGCGCGTCCGCGATCGACGAGGACGGCACGCTGCTTGATTTCGACTATCGCGAAGTGCAGGCGGCGCAGGCCATCATTTCCAATGCGCGGAGCGTGATGCTGGTCGCGGACTCCACGAAATTCCGCCGCAGCGCGCCGGTTCGCATCGCCGGTATCAACCAGATCAATACCTTTGTGACCGACGTGGCCCTGCCGGCGCGGATCGCCGAGATCTGCCGGACGCGCGGCATCCAGGTGATCGAGGCGTTGCCCGGATCGCTCGACACGGATGAGTCCGACACCGAAACTCCCCCGGCCGTGACGTCCGTGCGCTGATTTCTCGGGGAGAGTTGACGGAAAACGGGCCGCCAGTGTTGCTTTCGCATTTGGTTGTGATTTAATCGAAAACGAAAGTAAAATCGCCAGTCACAATGGGCGAGCCGGGGAAGCGCTTGGACCGAATTTTCGACCTCTTGATCATCGGAGGCGGCGTCAACGGTTGCGGAATCGCGCGCGACGCCGTGGGGCGGGGGAACTCGGTTTTTCTTTGCGAAATGAACGACTTGGCGAGCGGAACGTCGTCCTGGTCGACCAAGCTCGTGCATGGCGGACTGCGCTATCTCGAATATTATGAGTTTCGCCTGGTCCGCGAGGCGCTGATCGAGCGCGAGATCCTCTGGGGAATCGCGCCCCATATCATCCGGCCGCTGCGTTTCGTTCTGCCCCATCACGATGGACTTCGGCCGGCTTGGCTGTTGCGGCTTGGCCTCTTTCTTTACGACCACATCGGCGGCCGGCATCGCCTGCCGCCGACGCGCTCGGTCGATCTCAGCAAAGACGAGGTCGGAAAGCCGCTGGTTCCGAACCGCTACACCAAAGGGTTCGAATATTCCGACTGCTTCGTCGACGATGCGCGGCTGGTGGTACTCACGGCGCGCGATGCCGCCAACCGCGGCGCCGAGATTCGCACCCGCACCCGCGCGGTCGAAATCCGCCAGGTCGACGGCATCTGGGAAGTCACGCTCGAGAATGTCGTGGGCGGCGAGCGCTCGACGGTTCGCGGCCGCGTGCTGGTCAATGCCGGCGGCCCGTGGGTCGAGCAGGTGCTGGCGGCGGGATCGGGCGTCAACGCGCGGGCCAAAGTGCGGCTGGTGCAGGGCTCGCACATCGTGGTGCGCAAACTATACGACCACGATCGCGCCTATATGTTCCAGAACGGTGACGGCCGCATCGTTTTCGTGATTCCCTACCAGGACGACTTCACGCTGATCGGCACCACCGATCGCGATTATCACGGCGATCCGGCCAAGGTGAAAGCGACGCGAGAGGAGATCGAATATCTCTGCGCCTCCGTCAGCGAATATCTGGCAAAGCCGGTCAAGCCGGAGGACGTGGTGTGGGACTATGCCGGCGTTCGTCCGCTCTACGATGACGGCGCGAGTGAAGCCAAGGCCGCGACCCGCGAATATGTGTTCGAGCTCGACCTGCCCGGCGGCGCGCCGTTGCTCTCGATCTACGGCGGCAAGATCACGACCCATCGGCGCCTGGCCGAAGAAGCGCTGGAAAAACTCAGCCCCTATCTGAAAGGCGACAAGGCGCGCGAAGGATGGACGGGCAAGGCGCCGCTACCGGGCGGCGATATGGACGTCTCGGCAATCCCGGCGCTGTCCGCAGAACTGATGCGCGACTATCCATTCCTCGCCGCGGCCCATGCCAATCGGTTGGCGCACGCCTACGGCACGCGCGCCATCAGAATTTTGGGCACTGCAAAATCTATTGACGATCTCGGCCGGTCCTTCGGTGCAACCTTGACGGAGGCCGAAGTCAGATACTTGCTGATGCAGGAGTGGGCTTGCACCGCTGAAGACATCGTGTGGCGGCGATCCAAATTAGGATTGCGACTGACGCCGCCGGAGATTGCCGCCCTTGAGAGCTGGATTTCCGCCCATCATGCCTCCCCTGCGACTCCCCTGGCCAAGACGGGAGCGCAGCCATGAGCGTTGAGCTCGTCAGCGTCTCGCGGTCGGTCGACGGCGTCCCCGCCATACGCGACGTCACGCTAAAGCTCGAACGCGGCACGTTGAGCGTTCTGTTGGGCCCGACGCTGTCCGGCAAGACCTCGATCATGCGATTGCTCGCGGGTCTGGACAAGCCGACCTCGGGCCGCATCCTCGTCGACGGCAAGGACGTCACCGGCGCAGACGTGCGGCAGCGCTCGGTCGCGATGGTCTATCAGCAATTCATCAATTACCCCTCGCTGACGGTCTACGAGAATATCGCCTCTCCGCTGCGGGTACAGCGCAAGCCGAAAAGCGAGATCGAAACGCGCGTCAAGGAAGCGGCCCGGCTTCTGAAACTCGAGCCCTATCTCGACCGCACACCATCGCAGCTCTCCGGCGGCCAGCAGCAGCGCACCGCGATCGCCCGCGCGCTGGTCAAGGGCGCCGATCTGGTATTACTCGACGAGCCGCTAGCCAATCTCGATTACAAGCTGCGCGAGGAACTGCGCACGGAATTGCCGCGCATCTTCGAGGCTTCGGGTGCGATATTTGTCTATGCGACGACCGAACCTTCGGAAGCCCTGTTGCTCGGCGGGCGCACAATCTGCATGTGGGAGGGCGAGGTGTTGCAGACCGGCGAGACACCGCTGGTCTATCGCCGCCCCGACACGCTGCGGGTCGCGCAAGTGTTTTCCGATCCGCCGCTCAACATCGTCGGCATCGAAAAGAAAAACGGGCAGGTCGCATATGCCGGCGGAATCCAGGCGCCCGCGGGTGGGCTTTACGCCGGCCTTGCCGACGGCCCCTACCGGGTCGGCTTCCGCGCGCATCAACTCGAGATCGCCAACGGAATCGCCGGCCGCCACGCGTTTCATGCCACCGTCACCGTGACGGAAATCACCGGCTCGGAAAGTTTCGTGCATCTCAGCCGTGACGCCTCCAACTGGGTCGCCGTGCTGCCGGGCGTGCACGAATATCAGCCCGGGCACGTGCTCGATGCCGTGCTCGACCCGGACAATGTCTTCGTGTTCGATGCCGCCGGCCGCCTGGTCGCGTCTCCCGATCTCTTGTCGAGAACTACGTGAGGGAGATGCAGCATGGCTCGCATTGACCTCGTCGACCTCGCGCATTCCTACGCGGGCAATGATGCGCCCGCGGAATCCTTTGCACTTAAGCCGATCACGATGACCTGGCGGCGCGGCGGAGCTTATGCGCTGCTCGGGCCATCCGGCTGCGGCAAGACTACGCTGTTGAACCTCATCTCCGGCATCGTCACGCCCTCACGCGGCCAGATCTTGTTCGACGGCGTCGATATCACTGCGCGATCGACGCAAAAACGCAACATCGCGCAGGTGTTCCAGTTTCCGGTGATCTACGACACCATGACGGTCGGGCAGAACCTCGCCTTCCCGCTCAAGAATCGCGGCATGCCCAAAGCTGCGATCAACGCGCGGGTGGCTGAGATCGCAGCCCTGCTGGACCTCACGCCGTATCTGTCGCGAAAAGCGCAGCGCCTCACCGCCGACGCCAAGCAGAAAATCTCGCTCGGCCGCGGCCTCGTACGTTCCGACGTCGCCGCTGTGCTGTTCGACGAGCCGCTGACGGTGATCGATCCCGAGCTGAAATGGCAATTGCGCTCGAAACTCAAGGCGCTGCACCGCGATCTCGACCTGACAATGATCTATGTGACCCACGACCAGACCGAGGCGCTGACCTTTGCAGACACCGTGGTGGTGATGCATGACGGCCGCGTGGTGCAGAGCGGAACGCCGGCCGAGTTATTTGACCGGCCGGCGCACACCTTTGTCGGTTATTTCATCGGCTCGCCCGGCATGAACATCGTGCCGGCCGAGGTCAGGGGGCGCGAAGCCCGGATCAGCGGTCACCCGATCACGCTGGACCGCAACTACGATGGTTTGTCGACCAGTGCGAAGATCGAATTGGGCGTGCGGCCGGAGTTTGTCGAGATAGCGCCCCCTGCCCCCAATCTGTTGGCCGCGAACATCGAGCGGATCGACGATCTCGGCCGCGTCCGCTTCGCGCGCCTGCGCCTCGGCGACATCAAATTTGTAGCAAGGGTGCCGCCGGGCGTCTCGATTCCCGGTGAGGTCGCCGGCCTGAAATTCGATCCAGCGCGTGTGCATGTCTATGCCGATGGCTTGCTCGTCGAGGGGGTGGCGTGATGAGAAAGACCATCAACAACCGTGCGTGGCTGTTGGTCGCTCCGGTGATGATAGTCGTGTTGTTCTCGTCCCTCCTGCCGATGATGACCGTCGTCAATTATTCGGTTCAAGACGCCATGGCGGAGAATCATTTCTTTTGGAACGGCGATACCTGGTTCCGCGACCTTCTGGATCCGAGCACAGAAATTGGCAGCCGCTTCTCAGGCGCTCTTGAACGAAATCTGATCTTCTCGTTCGTGGTTCTCCTGATCGAGGTGCCGCTCGGTATCGCGCTCTCGCTGACGTTGCCGCGACGTGGCTGGGCAGTCGGGCCAAGTCTTGTACTGATTGCGCTGCCTATGTTGATTCCATGGAACGTCGTCGGAACCATGTGGCAGATTTTTGCACGTGCCGACATTGGTCTATTCGGCGCGGCGCTGAACGGCTTGGGTCTGCATTACAACGATACCCAGGATCCGGTGTCGGCGTGGTTCACGATCCTCTTGATCGATGTCTGGCATTGGACGCCGCTCGTCATCCTTCTGAGTTATGCCGGGTTGCGTGCGATTCCAGACGCGTTTTATCAGGCGGCGCGCATTGATGCCGCCAGCCGCTGGTCGGTCTTTCTCAAGATCGAATTGCCGAAACTGCAGCGCGTGCTCGTTCTCGCGATTCTATTGCGCTTCATGCAGAGCTTCATGATCTATACGGAGCCATTCGTCGTGACCGGCGGCGGACCGGGCGATGCGACGACGTTCCTGTCGATCGACCTGGTCAAGATAGCGCTCGGACAAGTCGACCTCGGCAGTGCGGCCGCAATGTCGCTCGTCTACTTCCTCATCACGATAGCCCTGTGCTGGATCTTCTTCACCGCGATGAACCAACTCGATCTGTTGAAGGAGGAGTGAGATGAATCGCGGCATTCTCCCGAAACTTGGCCTTGTGGTCTACCTTCTCTGTTTGTTGCTGCCGATCTACTGGCTCATCAATATGAGCTTGCGGACCAACGAAGACATTATGTCGGGCCTTTCGATTTTGCCGCGACATCCCTCGCTAGTGAAGTATTTCTTCATTCTTCACGATCCGACCTGGGTGCACGGATTTCTGGTGTCCCTGAGCTACGTTGTCATCAACACGGTGATCTCCGTAACCGTAGCGCTACCGGCAGCTTATGCCTTCAGCCGCTATCGCTTCGTCGGCGACAAGCACCTGTTCTTCTGGCTGCTTACCAACCTGATGGCGCCCACCGCCGTATTCGCGCTGCCGTTCTTCAATCTGTATTACGCGGTCGGCCTGTTCGACACGGTATGGGCCGTCGCGCTGGCGCATTGCCTGTTTAACGTTCCGCTCGCGGTCTGGATTCTCGAAGGGTTCATCAGCGGCGTGCCGCGTGAGATCGACGAAACCGCTGCGATCGACGGCTACTCCTTTCCGAGCTTCTTCGTGCGCATCTTCCTACCCTTGATCGCCAATGGCGTCGGCGTCACCGCGTTCTTCTGCTTCATGTTCTCCTGGGTCGAACAACTGCTCGCCACCACCCTAACCGCGACGAATGCGCTGCCGTTTGCTGCCGTGATGTCGCGCACCTATTCGGCCTCCGGAATGGACTGGTCGCTGCTCGCCGCCGCAGGCGTGATTACGATGATTCCGGGCGCTCTCGTCATCTGGTTCGTACGGAACCACATCGCCAAGGGCTTCGCCCTGGGCCGCGTTTAGGAGGCAGACATGGCATTTGCATGGATGGCCTGGACGCCGCAGACAGCGATCTTCTTTTCCTTCATTGCACTGTCGCTCGTCATTCTGACCTTGCTCGCGATCTACCGTCCGGAGACGCCACGTAAAGGCATTCTCGGGTTTCCGACCACCCGGGGCGATCGCTTCTTCGTCTCCCTGCTCGGCTCCGCGTTCATTTTCATCCTGTGGATCCGGCTCGGCGGTGGCGAGCTTTGGTATGCGTTCGCGATCTGTATTCCGTTTGCCGTCGCCATGTTTCGTTTTGCGTGACTGAAACTGCCTTGCGCGTTGTGTGCAGGGGAAAAAAAGGGAGGAAAGGGAAGATGGATATCAAACGTCGTGACGTTCTGAAGGGCGTAGGCACGGCCGCCGTAGCGACCGCAGTCGGCGCACCAGCGTTGCTCACGCCAACCGTGAGCTATGCGCAACAGGTCGATGCCGCCAAGAAGTGGATCGACAACGAGTTTCAACCGTCGACGCTGAGCAAGGATCAGCAGATGGCTGAAATGGAATGGTTCATCAAGGCATCGGCACCCTTTAAGGGGATGCAGGTCAGCACGGCTTCGGAGATTCTCGGCATTCACGAGTACGAGTTGAAGACGCTGACCAAGGCATTTGCCGAGATTACCGGCATTCAAGTCAACCACGAGATGATGGATGAAGGCTTGATTGTCGACAAAATCTCGACGGAAATTCAATCCGGAAAGCCGATTTACGACTTCTGGATGAATGACTCGGACTTCATCGGCACTCATCCCCGTTATAACGACATCATCGGCGGCTCGTTGACCGATTTCATGGCAGGAGACGGCAAGGAAATTACAAATCCCAATCTCGACCTTAACGACTTCATCGGGTTGTCGTTCGCGACATTTACCGATGGCAAGCTGTATCAGCTGCCGGACCAGCAGTTCGCCAACCTCTACTGGTTTAGGTACGACTGGTTCAAGCGTCCCGACCTCAAAGCCGCATTCAAGAACAAATTCGGCTACGAGCTCGGCGTTCCCGTCAACTGGTCTGCCTACGAAGACATCGCCGACTTCTTTACCAACACGGTGAAGGAAATCGACGGCCTGCGCGTCTACGGCCACATGGATTATGGCAAGAAGGATCCCTCGCTCGGCTGGCAATTCACCGACGCCTGGTTGTCGATGGCCGGCAATGGTGACAAGGGTCTGCCGAACGGCAGGCCGGTCGACGAGTGGGGCATCCGCGCGGAGGACGGTATTCCGCGGGGTTCTTCGTTGACCCGCGGCGGTGACGCCAACGGACCGGCGGCAGTGTATGCGCTCGCCAAGTTCGTCGAGTGGCTCAAGAAGTATGCGCCGCCGGAAGCCGCGGGAATGGACTTCCTCGAAGCAGGAGCAGTCCCGGGGCAAGGGCATATCGCCCAGCAGATCTTCTGGTACAGCGCGTTCACAGCGGCGCTCTCAAAACCCGAGTTGCCCGTGATGAACTCGGATGGCACGCCGAAGTGGCGAATGGCGCCGAGCCCGCACGGGGCGTACTGGAAGGAAGGCATGAAGCTGGGCTACCAGGATGTCGGCTGCTGGACGCTCTTGAAGTATGCCAAGCCCGAGAAGGTAAAGGCGGGGTGGCTTTACGCGCAGTTCTGCGTGTCAAAGACGGTCTCGCTCAAGAAGTCAATCAAGTTCCTGCACGTGATCCGCGAGAGCGACATCTGGGCGGACGCAATGACGCAGCTTGCGCCAAAAGTAGGCGGTTTCGTCGAGTTCTACCGCAGCCCGGCGCGCAAGTTGTGGACGCCCACTGGCGTCAACGTGCCGGAATACGGCAAGCTGGCACAGGTCTGGTGGCAGAATGTCTCGAAGGCCATATCCGGCGAGGCAACGCCGCAGCAAGCGATGGACGGGCTGGCACGCGATCAGGATGCCATCATGGCGCGCCTGGAGAAGTCCGGCGTGCAAGGCAAGCTCGGGCCGAAGCTCAATGAAGAGAAGACCGCTGAGTACTGGTACGCCAGGGCCGAGAAGGATGGCAATCTCGCCCCGCAGCGCAAGCTCGCTAACGAGAAGCCGCAAGGCGTCACGCAGGACTACGATGAGCTCATCAAGAGCTGGAAAGCGGAAGTTCCGCACAAGAGAACTTAAGCCGATTGACGCTTGACGAACGGGGTGGGAAGCTCCTTTCGGTGGTTCCTACCCCTTTTTCTTTAACGCAGTAGAACGGTTCAAACATTTCCGGGCATGTCTGGCACCGAAGTCAAAGTAAACGGGTTGTTTGCTACGCCGGTGGCCGCAGTGATGCTGCCGGACGCGGAAGAACGCAACGCGGAATTGACCGAAATCATCTTGCGGCGCCGCGCCGAGCAGCCATCGATCGGTGCGTCGAGCATTGGCGGCTGGCATTCGACGCGCGACATCGTGGAATGGGGCGGCAAGGGCATTCGGGAGGTGCTGACCGTCGGTCAGTCTGTCGCGACGGAACTCACCGCCGACCGCCATGGCAACCCGATCAAGCCTGACTGGAAGGTCGAAGCTTGGGCCAACGTCATCGGACCTGGCGGTTCGAACGCGTGCCACTACCATCCAGGCTCGTTCTGGTCCGGCACTTATTATGTCGCCGACGGCGGTTGCACCGATGACGCTTCGCTCGGCGGTGAGTTCGAAATGTTCGATCCGCGCGGTCCGTCGCCGATGATGCATGCGCCGTTGCTGAAGTTTGCGGGCGAGGATGGCCGCTCCGCGGGAAGCGCGCAGACGATTCGGCCGCGTGCGGGGCTATTGTTTCTGTTTCCTTCGTTCCTGTTGCACGCAGTACGCCCCTACACTGGCAATTCCTTGCGTATATCGATCGCTTTCAATCTGGGCCTTTATCCGAACTCATGAAGATCGGGAAGAACGGCAAGCGGGTGGTCTCATGCGGGTGACGTTTCGCTGCGATCCGGCATTGGCCGATCATCTGCCGCGGCCTGTTCCGGCGCGCAGCACCTTGCCCGACTGGTTGCGCGAGATGCCTGCAAGTGCCCGCTCGGAAATCCACGGACGGGAGATCCGCACCGTCAAGCAGTGTCCACCCTTTGTCGATGCCATGGCCTATGGCGTTCTGATTCCGCTTCCCTGTGACGTGAAGGTCGAGCGCGGTTCGTTTTCGTGGGCCTGGGATATTCCGGAACCTTCGACCTCGGGACATCCCCGCGCTCGCCTTTAAGCTTTCATGCGCCATCGCAGATTGAAGGTGCGCCCTTTGCACGCAACGGACAGGCGGCGATCAAGTTCAACAGCTTCTGGACCATCGAAGTCGAGCGCGGATGGTCGTTATTCGCCACCCATCCCGTCAATCGCGACGATCTTCCGTTTCGTCTGATCACGGGACTGGTGGATGCCGATCTCTTCCATGACGGCGGCATCAATTTTCCGGCGATCTGGCTGGAGCCTGATTTTTCCGGCGTTCTACCGAAGGGTACACCGGTGGCGCAAGTCTTTGCGGTGCCGCGCAACGTACCCGAACTGGAATTCGAAAGCTTCGACGAGCCGCACCAGCGGGCTTACGAGAAGACCGTCGCCCAGGTTCTCGAAAGCCCCAATGTCTACCGAAAGCATTTTCGCGCGCGCCGAGGACGCGCCGTGACCTAACCTTCTTCTGATCTAACCCTCAAGCGCCCGCCGCAACGCAGCTTCATCAAGCCACAGGCCGCCATGAGACGCCGAGGTCAGCGCCATCGCGATCCGGCCGAAGCTTGCGGGACGCAGACGATAGGCTTGCGCGTAAGCGCGCATGGCGTCGTCGATGAGGCCAGCTTCCTGAAGTACAACGCCGAGATTGAACGTTGCTTCCGCATGGTCGCCCTTGAGCGCGATCGCCTTGCGATAGGCGGCGGCCGCACCGGCATGATCGCGCAAATCCTGCCTGACAAGACCGAGGTCGAACCATACGGACGCCGGCGCCTCCGCTTGCGCAGCGCGTTCCAGGAGTTCTGCCGCAAGCGCGATCTCGCCATCTTCCCATGCGAGCCGGCCGAGCCTTGCAGCCGCTTCGACGTGATCCGGAATGGCATCCAGGATCGCTTTCCAGGCTTGCCGCGCCTGCGGCCGAAGGCCGGCCTGATCGAGCGTTCGCGCTTTTTCAATGAAAGCCGCGCGCTGCGGCGCGAGCGCGATCGCACGATCCAGATGCGACAGAGCGCAGTCGAAATCCCCGGCCGTTCTCGCGAGACGCGCGGCAAGCAGCCGCGCGGCCGCATTGTCAGGCCGTTTTGCGAGACTGGTCTCGACGTGCGCCCGCGCCGCCTCGGTCTCGCCCGAGGCAAACAGCACGGCTGCCAATAGGTGACTCATCATCGGCTCGCCCGGCGAACGCTTAAGGCTTTCCTCACAAAGTCCCCTAGCCTCGTCGCGACGGCCCGCATTGAAGGCTGCGGTCGCGCGGCGAACGATGTCTTCGGAGGACTGGATCATACGAACAGATTAGAACAAAAGGCAGGCCATTGCGAAGCGGCCTTCGGCCCAATAAGTCACCTGGGAAAGCGATGGACCCCCACAAAGAAGAGAGAGCTGTGACTGATATTCTTGAACTCGGTCTCGACACATTCGGCGACGTTACATCAGGCGAGAATGGAACGGCCAAGACCCACGCGCAGGTCATTCGCGACGTGATCGACGAAGCTGTGCTGGCCGACGAAGTCGGCGTCGATTTCATCGGGCTCGGCGAGCATCACCGCGCCGATTTTGCGATATCTTCGCCTGAGATCATATTGGCCGCGATCGCGGGACGAACGAAACGTATCAGGCTGGGCTCGGCTGTGACCGTGCTCAGTTCGGACGATCCGATCCGCGTCTTTCAGCGATTTGCGACGCTTGATGCCGCATCCGACGGGCGCGCCGAGGTCATTCTCGGGCGAGGCTCCTTCACCGAGTCCTTTCCGTTGTTTGGATACGAACTCAATCAATATGAGACGCTGTTCGAAGAGAAGCTCGATCTCTTTGCAGAATTGCTCAAACAGCAGCCGATCAGCTGGAAGGGCACGACGCGGCCGCCGCTGAAGGACCAGCGCGTGTTTCCGCCCGTTGATTCCGCACCTCTGAAAACCTGGGTCGGGGTCGGCGGAAGCCCGCAATCGGTGATCCGCGCGGCAAAATACGGCATGCCGCTGATGCTTGCGATCATTGGCGGAGATCCCAACCGTTTCAGACCTTACGTTGATCTCTATCTTCAGGCGCTGAGCCAGCTTGGCAAACAGGTTCTGCCGATCGGCGTCCACTCCCATGGGTATGTTTCCAACTCGGACGAACAGGCGCGGGACGAGCTCTGGCCCGATTATAAAGTGATGCGCGACCGGATCGGCGCCGAACGCGGCTGGCCGCCGATGCAGCGGGCCGAGTTCGACCGCGAGATCGAACATGGATCGCTGTATGTCGGATCGCCGGAGACGGTATCGCGGAAAATCGCAGCGACCGCGAAGGCGCTCGGTCTTTCCAGATTCGATATGAAATACAGCGCGGGAGGGTTGTCCCACGAACGGATAATGCGTTGTATTTCGCTCTATGGGGAAAAAGCCATTCCTCGCGTGCGTGAGATACTGGCCTCCTGAGAGGCCTGCAACGCAACAAGCCCTTGCTCTGGCCCCGGGCGGAGCGTCGCTTGCGTTGATCTCCGTCAGATTGTCTGTCAATATGATCGCCGACGGCCAGGAAGCTCGGCACTCGCAAACGCGACTGAGGAGAATGGCCCAAGAAATGGTTCAAGAAAATCAAAGGGAGCATGACGCATGGAATTGGGATTTATCGGTCTCGGCCAGATGGGCAGTCGCATGGCCATACGGCTATTGGACGCTGGCCACAGCCTCACGGTGTTCGACCGTGACGAAGCGGCGATGGCGAAGGTGGTCGCGCGCGGCGCGCGGCGGGCTTCCAGCGCAGCCGAGGTCGCGGCCGCTTCCGAAACCGTACTGATGAGCCTACCGACGCCCGACGTGGTCCGCAATGTCGTATTCGGCCCGGACGGTGTCACCGATTCCAACCGCACGACCAAGCTGGTCGACCTCTCGACCACCGGCCCGCGCATGGCGACCCTCATCGCCGCGGAGCTGGACAAGGCCGGGCGCATCACCTTGATCGACGCGCCGGTCAGCGGAGGCACGAACGGCGCGGAGAAAGGCACCCTCGCGGTCATGGTCTCCGGCGAACAACAGGCCGTTGAGACGCTGCGTCCCGTGTTGAGCGTGTTCGGCAAGGTGTTCGTATGCGGCGACAAGCCCGGCATGGGACAAACCTTAAAACTCGCCAACAACATCATCGCGGTCGCGGCGCTTGCGATCTCGTCGGAAGCGATGGCGATGGGCGCCAAGGCCGGTCTCGATCCTCAAATCATGATTGATACCATCATGGCCTCGAGCGGCGGCAATGTTGCGCTGCGCGATAAATTCCCGAAGGCCGTCCTCACCGGCACCTTCGATTTCGGTTTTGCCACCGGCCTTTCCTACAAGGACGTGCGCCTTTGCGTCGATGAGGCCGAAGCCATGGGCGTGCCGATGGTGGTCGGTGCAGCGGTGCGGCAGCTGATGGCCGTGACCAACGCGACCTTCGGCGCGGACAGCGACTTTACGTCGGTGGCACGGGTGCTGGAGGGATGGGCCGGCGTGAAGATACGCTCGCGACACTGATCAAGTTAAAGCGACACCGAACTAAAAAATAAAATTCAGACCGGGGGGCGTTGTGGCGAATAGCGCTGTCGACGTCGCTCCGCTGCTGCAAATGATCATGCTGACAACGATGGACATCGAGACCAAACAGCGTTCGCTGGAGGAACTCGCAAGCGCATAGCATTGCCGTACCTTTGAGCCGCTAAACGGATGCCGGCCGCAGTCGCCCGCGGCCCGCATCTACGTCAGCTCGGCGAATAGCCAACTTCGGCTTCTATCCGCTCGACCGCGTGCTCACTTTCCTTCCTGCACCTCTTTCAGGGCTTCGCGCGCGTTACGGAACGCGTCGATGCCGGACGGCACACCGCAATAGACCGCAACCTGAAGGAAGATTTCCTTGATCTCTTCGACGGTGAGCCCGTTCTTCAGGGCGCCCTTGACATGAAGCTTCAGCTCGTGCGGCCGGCCGAGCGCGCCCAGCATGGCCAGATTGATAATGCTGCGGGTGCGCCGGTCGAGCCCCGGCCGTGTCCACAGCGCGCCCCAGCAGAATTCGGTCGACCATTCCGCCATCGTGCGGGTGAATTCGTCCGCGCCCGCGATCGACTTGTTGACGTAGTCTTCGCCGAGCACCTCTTTGCGGACTTTGAGGCCCTTTTCGAACAGTTCGGTCTTGCTCATGATTAACCTTCCTTGGTTGAGCTGATTTTTGCGCAGTCGGAAATGCGTCGCGCGAATATCGTTCTCCCGGCGATGCGATTTCCTCGAATTGCTGCGCGTGATCCTAGTCCGGGGTGCGACCGACTGTCGACCGCAAATTCTCCTGCTTGACAGATTGACAGACAATCTCAACAGTCAGAAGCGACGGCCATCGATAACGCCGTGAAAAAAGGCGCCTCGACACAACGGGACGCCATCAGGAGTGAAACCGGCCGGACAGCGCGCGGGACTCGGGTGATGCACCAAAGTGCATTGCAACCTGAGTGCGATGATTGCCGGCCAAACCGGGAGGCCCAAGGCCGCCGATGAGCCAATTCATCGAAAGCTTTCTGCAAGCCATGACCGCCGGGCTGTTGATCGGCGCGGTCTATGGCCTGATGTGCGTCGGGCTCGGGCTCATCTTCGGCGTCATGCGCGTGATCAATTTCGCTCACGGCGATTTCATGATGCTCGGAATGTACACCGCGTTCTATCTGTTCACTTTGGCCGGCGTACAGGCCGTCTTCGGCAACACGATCGGACCGTTCATCGCGATCCTGCTCGCTGGCCCGGTACTTGCGGTGTTCGGCTATGCCATCCACGCCCTGTTGATTTCGCGCGTATCCGGCACACGAACCGCCTCGCTCGAAGGCGAAGGGCATTATGCGCAACTGATCCTGACGCTCGGGATCGCTCTGATCCTGCAAAACGGCGGGCTGATCGTGTTCGGCTCGGTGCTGGCCTCGATCCGAACCCCGTTGTCGAGTTCGGCCTGGGCACTCGGCCCGTTCTTCGACATCAGCATTTTCGTCAACAAGGCGCGCGGGATCGACGCCGTCATTTCCTTCGTGACAATGATATTGTTGACCTTGCTGATCACCCGCTCGCGCATCGGCAAGTCGTTGCGTGCGGCCGCCGACAATCCGACAGCCGCGACCTATATGGGGATCGACGTCGATCGCGCGCACCGCATTGCGTTTGCACTCGGCACCGGCATCACCGCCATCGCCGGCGGCCTGCTTGCCACGAACTATCCGTTTCACCCCTTTGTCGGCCTCGACTATGTGATCGTGATGTATGCCGGCGTCGTGCTCGGCGGCATGGGCAGCATTATCGGCGCGTTCTGGGGCGGCATGACCATCGGTCTCGTGCAGCAGATGTCGACCATTGTGCTGCCGACACAGTTGCAGAATGCCGCGATCTTCGTCGTCTTTCTCCTGATCATTTTTTTCCGCCCGCAAGGTTTCTTCGGGCGGATGGTCGAGAGGACGTAAGCGATGTCGCTGCTCCAGCGCCCGATTGTCGCCATCGCCGCCTTCGCCGTGATCTATGCCGCGGTCTCGCTGACAATCACGAATTCCTACTATCAGCTGATCATGACGCTGGTCCTGGTCTGGGCCGTATTTGGCCTCTCCTGGAATCTGCTCAGCGGTTACACCGGGCTGATCTCGTTCGGCCATGCCGCCTTCTTCGGCATCGGCGCCTATACCACCGCGCTCGGCCAGATCTATTTCGACCTGTCGCCCTGGCTCTCGATCCCGATCGCCGCCATGCTCGGCGGCCTTGCCGGACTCCTGGTCGGCTTTCCGACGTTCCGCTTGCAAGGGCATTACTTTGCGCTGGCGATGCTCGCCTACCCGCTCGCCATCCTCTATGTCTTCGAGTGGCTCGGCTTTCAGGAAGTCACGCTGCCGATCAAGCGCGACAACCCGATCGCCTATATGCAGTTCAGCGATCCCAGGCTTTATACCCTGCTGGCACTGGTGATGCTGATTGGCACGATCCTGCTGACGCACGCTGTCGAGCGCAGCCGGTTCGGCATGGCGTTACTCGCGATCAAGCAGAACCAGGCGGCGGCGGAAGCGGCCGGCATCAACACGCTGGCCTGGAAGCTGCGCGCGATCAGCTTCAGCGGCGCGATTGCCGGTGCGATCGGCGCCTTCTATGCGGTCGTGCTTCTGGTGGTCACACCGCAGTCCGTGTTCGGCATGCTGGTTTCCGCACAGGCCTTGACGGTCGCGATGTTCGGTGGCGTCGGCACGGTGTGGGGACCGGTGATTGGAAGTGTCATCCTGATTCCGCTGGCCGAGACGCTCAACGCGGAAGCGGGAACGCGCTTCCCTGGTATTCAGGGCGTTATCTTCGGGCTCGCGATCGTCTGCGTGATATTGCTGGCACCGGAAGGCCTGTTCTGGAAAGTCCGCGATCTCTGGCGCCGGCGTCAGCTGTCACAACCGTCATCCGAGCCGCTGGATGCACCGGCGACGGCAACGGTCACGCAATTGCCCGTGTCGATGCGGCGTGATCGGCCGGCCGCGCCGGAGGATGTCATCCTCGAAGTCCGGAATCTGTCGCGCTCGTTCGGCGGCCTCAAGGCGGTCCAGAACGTCAGCTTCAAGCTCCAGCGCAACGAAATTCTCGGCATCATCGGCCCCAACGGCGCCGGCAAGACCACGTTGTTCAATCTGCTGAACGGCTTCCTGCGGCCCGATGCCGGCGAAGTTCTGCTCGAGGGCCGCAACGTGTTCGCCCGCAAGCCGCACGAGCTTTGCGAAGCAGGTGTAGCGCGGACATTCCAGATCATGCGCCCGTTTCAGCGCATGTCGATATCCGACAATGTCGTGGTCGGCGCCTACGTTCGCTCCAGGACCGACACCGAGGCAAGGACACTCGCCGCGGACGCAATCGCGCGCGTCGGCCTTTCGCCAATCGCCGATCGCATCGCCGGCGAACTCTCGACCAAGGAGCTGCGGCTGATGGAGCTTGCCCGCGCGCTCGCGGGCCAGCCGAAAATTCTCCTGCTTGATGAAACTCTCGCCGGTCTCGGCCACGATGAGGCCGACGAGGTCGTAGCGATGATCCAGCGCCTGGCGCGGGACAATATGACGATTGCGATCATCGAGCATACGATGCAGGCGATGGTCCGCCTGGTCGATAACTTCCTGGTGCTGGATCATGGCGCGGTGCTGGTCGAGGGCAAACCCGAGACCGTGACGCGCGACACCAGAGTGATCGAAGCCTATCTCGGCAAAAAATGGGTGGCCCATGCTGCGCATTGAGGGGCTCTCCACCGGTTACTCCGCGCGCCCGGTCCTGAGCGGCGTATCGATCAATGTCGAGGCCGGGCAGTTTGTCGCCATTGTCGGCCCCAACGGCGCCGGCAAGACCACGCTCTTCAAGACCATCTCCGGAATCCTCAAACCGAGCGCCGGGACTATCACCTTCGAAGGCCACGATCTTGTGTCGACTGCACCTTCCCGTCGCCCACATCTTGGCATCGCGCATGTGCCGGAGGGACGGCAGGTGTTTCCGTCGCTCACCGTGATGGAAAACCTCGAAATGGGCGCGGTGACCGAAGCCGGACGGCGCGACTGGAAAAGCAACATCGAGCGCATCTTTGAATGGCTTCCGGTGCTGGCCGAACGCCGCGCCCAATTCGCCGGAACGCTGTCCGGTGGACAGCAGCAGATGCTCGCGATCGGCCGCGGGCTCGCCTCCTCGCCGAAACTTCTGATGCTGGATGAGCCATCGATGGGGCTCGCTCCGACCACCGCCGATCT
The DNA here is from genome assembly GCA_963770515.1 of uncultured Alphaproteobacteria bacterium. GTDB lineage: Bacteria > Pseudomonadota > Alphaproteobacteria > Rhizobiales > Xanthobacteraceae > Bradyrhizobium. The sequence continues at coordinate 448,550 of CAVYPW010000006.1, read as the reverse complement.
CATTTTCGACCGGCTGATCGAAATCCGCCGGCAAACCAAACTGACCATTCTTTTGGTCGAGCAGCGCGTGGCCGAAGCGCTGGAATCCGCTGACCACGGCTATGTGCTCGAGGCCGGGCGCGTCGCGCTCGAAGGCGACAAGCAGACGCTGCGCGCGGACGACCGCGTCAGGCGGGCTTATCTCGGGATGTAGAAATTTTGGAATGTAAAAAAGTTCAGGAAAGAGTTTCGGGAGGATGACCATGAAGAAGACTTCGAAGGGTTTGGTGACGCGGCGTACGGTGCTCTCGGGCGCTGCCGCGATCGGCCTGTCGGGCGTGGCGCGGGCGCAAGCCCCCGCCGAGGTGAAGGTCGGCCTGATCGTGCCGCTGTCCGGCATCTACACCCGGCCCGGCCAGGTGATGCGCATGGGCGCCGAAATGGGGATCGAGCATATCAACGCGCAAGGTGGTGTGAAGGCCCTCGGTGGCGCCAAGCTCAAGCTCGTCATCATCGATTGCGGCGACACCACCGAAAAGGCCAAGAACGCCGCGCAGCGCATGGTGGCGCAGGAAACCGATCTCGTCGCGGCAACCGGCTCCTATCTCAGCTCCTTTACGCTCGCAACGACCGAGGTGACCGAGCGCGCGCAGTTGCCGATGCTGACGCTGTCCTATTCAGACCTGATCACCGACCGCGGCTTCAAGTTCATTTTCCAGACCGCGGCGACCGCGAGCCGGCAATCGGAACTCGGACTGCCGCAATTGATGAAACTGGCCGAGACCGCGGCCGGCAAGCGACCGAAGACGGCCGCCATGATCATGGACAACACCGCGACATCGGTTGCGACCGCCAAGGCGCTCAAGGACAAGCTTTTGGCGCAGGAAGGCCTCCAGCTCGTGGTCGATGAAGTCTGGACGCCGCCACTGTCGGACGCCACGCCGCTGATCCAGAAAGTGCGGTCGGCTCGCCCGGATCTGTTGCTGTTCATGCCCAACGCCGTATCCGACGCCAAACTTGGTCTCGAAAAGATCAACGAGTTCGGCCTCGGCCAGGGCAAGATTCCGACCGTCTCCTTCAGCATCACGATCGCCGAGCCGGACATGCTGCAAAGCGTTACGCCTGAGGCCGTGCAAGGCATCATGACCATCGTGGCCAATTGGGGCTGCAAGGGCCACGAAGATCTCATCGCCGAGCTGAAGGCGAAATACAAGGAACCGTGGATGACGCAGAACGTGATCTCCACCTATGGCGACATGTGGCTGATGAAGGAAGCGCTGGAGAAGGCCGGCAAAGCCGACCGTCTCGCGGTTGCCGACGCCTTCCGCGCCATGGATGGCGGACCGGCCAAATACTATCCGGGCGGAGAATTGAAGTTCGACGAAAAAGGCCGACGCGTCGGCGCGGGCGTCGTGATCGTGCAATGGCAGAACGGCGTCCCGGTGACGGTGTATCCGTCGGACCTCGCACTGGCGCAACCGTTCTGGCCCAAAAAAGCCTAATCACGCAATCCGGGAGGGATTCATCATGCAAGAGATCAAGAAAGGCGTTCTGACACGACGTACCTTGCTCGCCGGGGCATCGGCCGGTCTTGTTGCGTCCCGCGCATGGGCCGAGACGCCAGCCGACGTGAAGGTCGGGCTTTTGGTGCCGATCTCCGGCATGTATGCCCGGCCCGGCACCGTGATGCGCGAGGGCGCCGAAATGGCCGTCGACCATATCAACGCGCAAGGGGGCGTGAAGGCGCTCGGTGGCGCCAAGCTCAAGCTGGTGGTGCTCGATTCCGGCGACAGCACCGAAAAGGCCAAGAGCGCCGCGCAGCGCATGGTGGCGCAGGAGCCGGATCTTGTCGCCGCGAGCGCGGCCTATCTGTCGTCGTTCACGCTGGCGGTCACCGAGGTGACCGAACGGGCGAACCTTCCGGTGCTCACCCTCTCCTATTCCGACCTGATCACCGAGCGCGGTTTCAAATATGTATTCCAGACCTCGGCCACGGCCGGATCGCAGGCAAAACAGGCGCTGCCGCAAATCGTCGCGCTTGCGGAAAGCGCCTCCGGCAAGAAGCCGAAGACGGTCGCGATCATCACCGACAATACCGGCGCGTCTGTCGCCTCTGCCAAATCGATGCGAGAGGGCTTGCTCGCCGCCAATGGCCTGCAACTGGTCATGGACGAGACCTTCACCCCGCCGCTTGCGGATGCGACGTCGCTGGTGCAGAAAGTCCGCTCCGCCAAGCCGGATCTCTTGTTCTTCCTGCCGACGGTTATTTCCGACGCCAAGCTCGTGCTGGAAAAGATGAACGAATTCGGCATGGGCCAGGGCAAGGTGCCGACCATCTCCTTTGGCATTGCGATCGCTGAGCCCGACATGTTGCAGACGGTCAGCCCTGAGCTGCTCCAGGGTGTCTTGACCTGTGTCGCAAGCTGGGGCGCCAAGGGCCACGAAGCGTTGATTGCCGAGTTGAAGAAACGCTACAACGAGCCTTGGATGACGCAGAACGCGATTTCCACCTATGGCGACATGTGGGTGATCAAGGACGCGCTGGAAAAAGCCGGCAAGGCCGATCGCGCCGCGGTTGCAGAGGCACTTCGAACGATGGACGCCGGACCCTCGAAGTATTATCCGCTCGGCGAGATCAAGTTCGACGACAAGGGCCGCAGGATTGGCGCCGGCATGACCATCGTGCAATGGCAGTCCGGCGTCCCCGTTACGGTGTTTCCGCCGGAACTCGCTTTGGCCCAACCAATATGGCCGAAGGCCTAGAGCGGTGTACCGCTTTCACGGAGGATGGATGTCGACTTGAGCGGACAAATGGGCTCTTGTTACCCCAAATTGCGGAAATGCCGATCTGCCGGTAAATCGTAGGTGACTGGAACAGACCGAAGGCGCCTCGCCAATGGACCGACCCACCGAACTGAAGTCGACGCTTCGCATCGAAGACGTCCCGACCGTACGGGCGATCGTCGCGCAGAAGCTGCGTGAGGCCATCATGTCCGGCAACCTGAAGCCTGGGCAGCGGCTGGTCGAGCGCGAGCTATGCGAGATGATGGGCGTCAGCCGGCCTTCGATCCGCGAAGCCTTGCGCCTGCTGGAAGCCGACGGGCTGGTCAACACCGTCCCTCATCGCGGCCCCATGGTCTCTACCATCAGCCTGGAGGAAGCCCGGCAGCTCTATGCCGCCCGCGCCGTGCTGGAAGGATTTGCGGGGCGCGAATGCGCCCGTCTGCACGATCCCGCCGTCGTGCGCCGAATTGGAAATGCCCTCACCCGCTTGAGAGCCGCCCTTTCCGAATCCGACATGATCGCGATCCTGGAGGCCAAGACGGACTTCTACGCCGCGCTGATTGGCGGCTGCCAGAACGCCTTCATCGAGCGCATGCTGAAGCCGCTGCATGACAGGATCACGCTGCTGCGGATCACGTCGATGTCGCAACCCAAACGCGTCAACAAGACCCTGCGCGAAGTGACGGCGATCTGGCGCGCGATCCAGAGCGGCGATGCGGATCTCGCCGAACGCTGCTGCGTCGATCACGTGAAGGCCGCCGCGGTTGCGGCCCTCGACATGATCGAGCGATCGATGGCTAAAGAGAAAGCATAACCACCTCAGGACTGAACGCCCGAGCCGTCCTAACCTATTTTTTCCGACGCCTCGGCCTTGAGACGGCCCTTGCCGCCGCATTTCCTGCATCGAGCAGGATAGACCGGCGGAGCAGCGGCAGGCCGCCGCCGCCGATAGTCGTGCGATCGGTGCCGCCGAATCAATATTCGATCAATGGAAGCAGCACAGCTTTGTCAAGAATTGACGCGCTCACTTGGCAATGCATGCTGCACGCAATGTCGCGTTTCACAAACATCAGACTGGCTCGAATGAGCAGCGGACAACACTGCCTGATCCGGGACCTCGGATTGGTCAAGGGCGGCAAGGGTCTCCGGCATCACGAAGTGGTTCTGGAGCTGTCGTTCCGAGGCCTGGCCGGATTTGCAATGTCCAGGATCCGGACCGGCAGCAAGCGGTCCACGGCGCCAGGCGAGCCGAAGGTCATCCAACAGACCCTGTCTTGATGATCCGCGACGGCGCTCCGCGAAGCCCACGGTATGGGTCGCTTCGAAACATCGGCTTGCGCGATCGGGATGCCCGCTTCACGCTTAATAGCGAACATCCTCGGTGAGATCAGCGATGTCCGTTAAGTGCCCAACAAGCGACATCGATAGAGCCAACCTGCTCTGAAAGAGTCCGGGCAATAGGCATTATCTCTTGATCACCGGGGCTGGATCCGGCGCGAAATGGCTTTGGTTCTCTGCCCGAATAATTTCTCGAGGTTGCCGAATTGGGGTCGCATTGCGACCTAGGTCGCGTTCGAAGGTCGTGCGCGGGTGGGTGCGCAACACCGGAGTTTCCATGTCCGGCCATTGGCGCTTTTGCGTAGCGGCTTTTCTCTTCTTCGCAGGTCTCTCGATCTCGCCTGCGTCTTCGAACCCCTTAACCGACTTGTTCAACTCCGCCCCTAAAGAGGCCGCCGCGCCTGCTTCCGCCGAGGCGGAGTGTGTGCAGCAACCAGGCAAGTCGACGGCGCCCGGCCAGCACTGGGTCTACCGTCTCGATGGTCACCGGAAATGCTGGTTCCAGGCCGACGAGGCCCAAGTTTCGGTGAAGAAGCTGATCCATCATCATGCCGTAAAGCGCGCTGCCATCGCTCCTGAAGAGAACGAGGCCGCACCGCGTAAAAAGATGGTTCTTGATGCGCGGGCTCAACTGCTGAACTCGACCCCGGCGACCGCGCCTCAGTCGGTGGCGTCCGCGCCCGAGGCGGTCGATACAGAATTCTGTGCCCGCTCGCGAGGCGGCGACGCCCGCGCCCGCGGCACCCATCGCTGCCCAGCCCACCATCGATCCGCCCACGGCAGACCACGCTACGCCACGCTCGGTCGACGTCGAGATGCTTTTGGCGGCATCGACGCTTGACAAGGACATGGCTGACTCGTCTGTGCCATCGACGACTCCAGGCGCGCCTTCCGTCGCGGACGCGAACGACCGGGAATCGACGGTAGCTCGGGCGGGGACGGCGCTGATCGCGCTGGGCTTCATCTTCCTGATAGGATCGATCCTGGCCAGCCGATTCTTTGATCCGAGAGAGACACCGATTCGTCGGGCGTAGGCGTTGATCGAGACGGCGCAACGCCTGTTGTCGCGGGTCAAGATTGTCTGCTTTTTGCGTGGGACCGGATGATGTGTCCGAATGGGGTCGATCAGCTGGTCGGCGCGGCCGGTCCTCATTTTCGCATCGCGAAGAAGGCGCCAATATCAGGCGCCGGCGACTTAATCTCGACCACAACGGAGTCTTCGATGGCCTCCAACCCGTGGAGGACACCTTTGGGGTGCCGGCAAACATCGCCAGGTCCCATGATGAATTCCTCCGAGCCGACAGTCGATTTCACTTTGCCGTTTACAACGTAGGCAATCGATTCGTGCGTGTGGGTGTGAAGCGGGGCACCGACTCCCGCCGCATAATGAATCTCGAGGAAGGTCATCTCTTCACCCTTGATAAGCGGCTTGACGAGCATGTTGCCGCCATACATCGGCTTGCCCTCGACGGCGCTTACCGCAACAGCCTCGACATCGGCATTTCTCGATTTGATCACATAGGCCTCCCTCGGGGGACAACCCCAATCCATTGGAAACGACGAGAGCCGGAAACCTCACCTCAACTCCCCGCAACATTTTAGCGGGCAAAATTCTTAGCCTGCAAGTTGCCCAATTGGTTCACGTAAAGAACGACGGGCCGCGCCCCCCTGCAGCCCCGGCCTTCGCGCTGTAACCCGTCAGGCGTTTTGTTTGGAAATCGATGCCCAGTAGTTCGGGTTTTTGGGCGTCTGGATGCGCACCCATCGATAACCGGTGCGAGACCAAGGCATGATCTGGTCGGTCAGATTGTCGAGCACCAAATCGCCGCCGCTGGTACGGACAATCGTGACAAGGTGATGCTCGCCCGAGACGGTCACAACCTCGCTCAACAAAACGGTGCGAGCGGGCCAGCCTCTGGCGATCAACTGGTGACGCTTTGTTACGGCGTAATCGTTGCAGTCGCCGCGAACCGGGCTCAGCAGCCATTTTTCACCAGCGAGGCCGTCTTGATTTCGCTCGGGATAGATCGATGAATTGACGTTGCGATTGATGTTCTCGAGCTCTGACCAGCGCGTTTTGTCCAACTCGATCCGGTCGCCCCCGGATAACAACCGCTGCGGTTTGCAGTCACTGGGGTATTTCAGGCAGAACTGCGTAAACGCCATCGGAGCGAGGGTCGGTACGTCAAACCTGATGAATTGAATGCCTTGCTGCACTTCGTCGGGAACTCTCGCCAGACCGGCGGTCGTGGCATTCCGGAAATAGTTCGGCAACAGCGATTGCGCGCTTGAGAAACGGGATTCAAAACTGATGAATTGAAAACCTTGCTGCACCCCATCGGTGACACTCGCAAGGCTGGCGGTCGCGGCATTCCGGAGATCGCTGAGCAGCAGTGGTTGCCGGCTTGGGAGACGGGATTCCGCATAGTGGTGGTCGCCAACCTTGAAAACGAAAGAGAAGACAGTCAGGGAGGAGAAGCATATCAGCGGCACGGCCGCACACACGATTGCAGCGCCCGTTATGATGAGGGGAAAAATCACCAGGACTCTGAAGCTAGGCGTGACTGAGGTTCGTGACCTGACCGTTCGAGGTACCCCAAGCTTCGAATTCTCGCTTCAGGATTTTAAAAATGGCTTAAGTTTTGGCTTTTCCCAGCCCATTTTGCTCCTAATAAGGCGGTTCGGACTTAAGCACATGTCCGTTCCGGATCCCAGTGAAAGTCGACAAACGTCCTGTCCCGCCCGCGCCCTACCCGCAAGGCTGACGATCAATAGCAGGCCGTCATCAGGCCCAGCTGCGGATAAAGCCGGTCGATCGCCGACACTTCGCTCCGCATCTGCTCGGCGATCCAGTCCTTGATCTCGGCGGCGAGCGGCCGCATCGAGCGATTGCGCGGCGGAAGAAACTCGCAAACCCGCCGCGTCGTGGAGAGTGCATCGGAGGCGGGAACGAGCGCGCCCGTCAATAGCCAGTGCGAAGCCACCGTCAGCCAGCCGAGCGCGATCCCCTGTCCGAGCAGCGCCGCCTGCACCACGACCGCATAGTCGGGGAAGCTGAGTATTTTTGCCGGGCCGGACCTGTTGGTGAGAAAGCGCGGATATTCTTTCGCCCAGTCGCCGGGCCTGTCGGCGAGTTCGATGATGGTGTTGCCTTCCGGCACATCGACTTCACCCGCGTTCCGGTAGCCGGGGCTGCAAATCGGCAGCATGACTTCCTTCATCACCAGCGTGCCACCGGCGTCGGGCTCATCTCGATCGCGAAAACGCATGCCGATATCGACATTCTCGACCGGACCTCGCAGCGAGCCGGAAATCAGCTGGAAGCGAAGATCGATGCTTGGAAATTGCCGTTGCAGTTTGTCGATGCGCGGCATCAGCCAATGCGTGGTAAAAGCCGAGGAGACCGAGAGCGTGACGGTCTCGCTGCCATGGCGCCGCCGCTCGATCTCGATCAGCCCGCTCTCGATGCTGCGGAAACCGTCGACGACCCGCCGGTAGAGCAGTTCGCCTTCCTCGGTCAGAACGGCACGGCCCGCGGCCCTGTCAAACAGCCGGACGCCAAGATGCTCCTCGAACTGTCCAAGCATCCGGCTCACTGCCGGCTGGGTGACATTCAATTCCGCCGCGGCAGCCGTGAAGCTGCCGTTGCGCGCGGCGGCATCGAAAACGAACAGCGCATTGCCCGAAGGCACCATCCGGCGAAGGTCATTCATAACATCAGGTTATGCCCCCGGTAAGAATTTGGCAATTGCCTGAGTTAGCCAACTCTGATTGCATTGAAAAAGAGCCCGGCAGGAAAGGCCCAAGCGCAGGCGTCGGGTGGCCAGCGGATCGCATCCTGACCGTTGCGAGGGTGGCCGATCTATAAGACGAGATCATGCCGGTTGAAGTGTCGCCTCACCCAAAAAGGGGACGGATGACGGGTCGATCATCGAACGAGCGGGCGGAAAACGTCGAAATCCGGCGCGCGAGCAAGCATTACGGCGCGGTGCGCGCGCTTGACGACGTCTCGCTCAACGTCGCAGCGGGTGAGTTCGTCTCACTGCTGGGTCCATCGGGCTCCGGCAAGACCACGCTTCTCGGCATCCTCGGCGGCTTCATCCAGCCCTCCTCTGGCTCGATTCATTTTGGAGACCTCGACGTCACCTACATGCCGCCGCATCGGCGCGACATCGGCGTCGTGTTCCAGAACTACGCGCTGTTTCCGCACATGAGCGTCGGCGAAAACGTCGCGTTCCCGCTGCGTGCGCGCCGCCTGTCCAAGTCACAATGGCCGGACAAAGTGCGCGCCGCGCTCGCGATGGTCGGCCTTGACGGCTATGAGCAACGCGGCATAACGCAACTATCCGGCGGCCAGCGTCAGCGCGTGGCGCTTGCGCGGGCGATCATCTTCGAACCGCGCCTGATCCTGATGGATGAACCGCTCTCGGCGCTCGACAAGCAGTTGCGGGAATCCATGCAAATCGAGTTGCGCGACCTGCACAAGCGCATCGGGGCCACGATCATCTACGTCACGCACGATCAGCGTGAGGCGCTGACGATGAGCGACCGCGTCGCCATTCTGAAGGACGGCAAGCTGGTTCAGATCGACCAGCCGAAACGCCTGCATGATGTTCCAGCGAATTCCTTCGTCGCGAGCTTCATCGGAGAGGCGAGCTTGCTGCCGGTCCGCCGTGTCGATTCTTCGCGCGTGGCGCTCGGTTCCACGATCCTGCGCAGCACGCGGACGATCCCGAACGAAGAGGCGCTGATACTGGCCGTGCACAGCGAAAAACTGCTGATCGACGACGGAAGCTGCGATCCCGCATCGAACCGCCTCACCGGAACCGTCACCGATGTCGTCTACCAGGGCGAGAGCTTGCGGGTCTTTCTCGCGCTGGAGGACGGCACGCGGCTCAGTCTTCGTCAGCCAAGCCATCACGATGCGTACCGGCACATCCCTCCCGCCGGCGACACCATCACCGTCGTTCTCCATCCCGAAGACACGATCGTGGTGCCGAAGGCCGCGGAATGAACATCCGTCAACCTAACCCTGAAGAGAAGTAGCTCCCATGTCTTTCAGTCCAACGTCATTCAGCCATTTCAAGGTTCTCACCTTCGACGTCGTCGGCACCTTGATCGATTTCGAGGCCGGCGTCCTGAACGCGGTCCGCAAGCTCTCCGGCAAGGCGCCGGCCGAGCTCAGCGACGACCAGATCTTCGCCGCCTACAAACGCGGCCGCGACGCCCACCCCGAGCGATCGAGCGAAGTGATGTTCAACGTCTATAAATTCCTAGCGAGAGAACTCGGACTTACCGCAGACGATACCATCTGCGACGCTTTTCAGCTCGCGGTGCTACGATGGCAACCGTTTTCCGATTCCGTCGAAGCCCTGAAGCGCTTGCGGACACGATTCCGGCTGGTCGCGATGACCAACGCCGATCGCGTCGCGCTGTCGGCTTACGCGCACGCGCTTGGCAATCCTTTCGATGACACCGTCTGCGCCGACGACACCGGCGTCGCCAAACCGAACCCGGAGTTTTTCGCCTACAACAAGGGCAGGCAATCGGCGTTCGGCTACAAGCAGCCCGACATCCTGCATGTGGCCCAAAGCCAGTACCACGATATCGGGATCGCGCGGAAACTCGGCTACAAGGTCTGCTGGATCGAGCGCCGTCAAGGCCAGCCGGGATTTGGCGGAACGCCCGAGGTGGCCAACCTCACCAAGCCCGATTTTCATTTCCCGACGATGAAAGCCTTTGCGGACGCAGCCGTCGGAGCGGCCGCATAACATGAACGTACGCCCGCAACAGGCTTGGGATACTGCGCTGGCGCCGGCGCCATCGCTGTGGGCGCACACGGCGGAGCCGGCGACGCCGCTTCCATCACTGTCGGGCGAACATCAGGCCGATGTCGTTATCATCGGCGCGGGCTATACGGGTTTGTCAGCAGCCCATCACATCGCAAAAAGCGGACTTCAGCCGATTGTGCTCGAAGCCAACCAGCCGGGCTGGGGCGCCAGCGGCCGAAATGGCGGAGTGGTGACCGCCAAGTTTCGCCTGTCGTTCCGCGACATCGATGCCGCTCATGGCCGCGCGATGGCAAGACGCATGTACGAGATCGCGCATGAGTTGGTCGACATCGTCGAGGAGCTGGTGTCGGAGTTTGGCATCACCGCCGCAAGGTTGACCCGCTCGGGCCAGGTCAAAGCCGCGCATAGTCATGCCGCGCTTCAGGCGGCCGTCGACGAAGCCGAATGGATGAAGCGCGAAATCGGCGATGAGGAAGTTCGTATCCTCGATGCCCATCAGGTGCGCGATGAAACCGGCTCGCAAGCGTTCGTCGGCGGGGCGCTCGATCCGGGCTCCGGCGGCATCCACCCGCTGAACTACCTGCGTGGCCTCGTTGAGGGCCTGACACGCCGCGGCATAGCGATCTTTCAGGATACGCCGGTGCTCAGGCTTCGGCGCGAAAACGGCAAGGTCGTCGCCGAGACCCCTTCTGGGGTTGTGCGGGCGCGGCAGGTGATCATCGCCACCAACAGCTATTCCGATTTGACGCCGGCAACTTCTCACATGCAGCGAACGCTGATACCGTTCCGCAGCGCCATCATCGCGACTGACGTGCTGCCGCGCAATCTCGCCGGCCGCTTGATGCCGACGGCTCGGACATATACCGAGACCAAGCGCATGATGCGCTGGTTTCGCATGGTCGATAACCGCGTCGTCTTCGGCGGCCGCGGTGCATTCGGCAGACGCGACTCGGACGCCGCCTTCAGCGCGTTGCGCAAGGCGATGGCCAGCATCTTCCCCGAACTTTCCGAGGTGCCGCTTGCCTTCAAATGGTCCGGGCTGGTCGGGATGACGCTCGATTCCGTGCCACATATCGGGCGCCTCGACGAGCAGACGCTGTTTTCGATGGGCTACAACGGCGCGGGCGTCGCGATGTCGAGCCTGATGGGACGCTATCTCGCCGCCTTCGTCCGCGGCGAAAAGCCCGCTGTCGGCCTGCTCGACGCCAGCCGCCTCAAGACGATTCCGTTTTATCCGCTGCGCGAGCCGGCCGTGCGAATGGTGGCCGGCTGGTATCAATTTCTGGACGCGATCGGAAAATAGCAATCATTTTTATCGTTCAACGAGGGGAATAGGCCATGGCAGTCGTATCGAGCTCTCCATTTTCCACACCCATGCTGTTGGGCGCGAGTTTGGCACTTTTTGCTCTCACGGGTGTCGCGGCAGAGGCCGCCGATCAGGTCACCTTCGTCTCGCAAGGCGGCGCGTATCAAAAGGCGCAGACGGTGGCGATCCTGGATCCCGCAGCCAAGAAGCTCGGCATCACCATCAACCAGGACAGCGCGCCCGACGCCTGGCCGGTGATAAAAACCCAAGTCGCCAGCGGCAAACCGACCTGGGACGTCGTCGACACGCCAACGGGCTATTGCCTGCGCGGCGGTGAACAGGGGCTGATCGAGAAACTCGATTTTTCCAAGCTGCCCAACGCGGCTGCGATGCCCGCGGAATTTCGCAGCGACTATTCGGTCGCTTACGAATTCTATTCCAGCGTCCTAGCCTATAGCGAGAAGAAATTCGCAGCCGGCGCCGCACCGAACAGCTGGGCCGATTTCTGGGACGTCAAGAAATTCCCCGGCCGTCGTGCACTCCGCAACCATCCGATCGCAACACTCGAAGCCGCACTGATGGCGGACGGCGTTGCCCCCGACAAACTGTACCCGCTCGATGTCGAGCGGGCCTTCAAGAAGCTCGACGAAATCAAGCCTAACATCACCGTATGGTGGACCTCCGGCGCCCAATCGGCGCAATTGCTGAATGACGGCGAGGTCGACATGGTGATGGCGTGGAACGGCCGCGTCAGCGCGCTTGCCAGCGAAGGCGCCAAGGTCGCCTTTACCTACAACCAGGGCATCCTGCAAAGCACCTCGCTTTGCATCCTTAAAGGTGCCCCCAATCTTTCAACCGCCGTGCGCTTTCTCAACGAGGCCGTCGACCCCGTCAATCAGGCCAATCTGCCGCTGCACATCGATTACGGGCCTGCCAATCCGAAAGCGTTCGATACCGGCGTGATCAAGCCCGAACGTGCCGCCCAACTGCCGAGCTCGCCGGACAACATTCGCAAGCAGGCGCTGATGTCTTATGCCTGGTGGTCGTCTGCAGAAGGAGAAGCGGCCGAAAAGCGCTGGGCTTCGTTCATGCAGAAGTGAAGATGATGCAAACCGCGTTGCCACATCCCGAACAGACCGGACGGCGCCGCTGATGTCCGCTGCGCCAGATCCGTCCCTGCGCCATCATCGCCGTGAACAAGGCATGATGCTGGCGCTGGCGTTGCCGGCGCTGCTCGTGGTGCTGCTCTTGCTCGTCCTTCCGGTCGGATGGCTTGCCTGGCAGTCGATCTATCACGACGGCTTTACGCTCGAGAACTATCGGCGCATCCTGAGCGAGGATATCTACTGGCGCAGCTTCCTCTTGACCTTCGAGGCCAGCCTGCTCGTCACGCTATTGGCGCTCCTGCTCGGCTATCCGCTCGCCTATGCGGCTCACATTGCCCCGAAGGGCTGGAGTGTGATCATCCTCGCGCTGGTGATTTTGCCTTTCTGGACCAGCGTACTTGTGCGCGCCTATGCATGGCTGGCGCTGCTGCAACGGACCGGTGTCGTCAACCAGCTGCTGCAATATCTCGGCATCGTCGAGGAGCCCCTGGCGCTCGTCCACAATACCTTCGGGACCGTCGTCGCCACGTTGCATATCCTGTTGCCCTTCATGGTGTTGCCGCTCTACGCCGCGATGGGAAAAATTCCGGCGGACCTGATGCAGGCCGGAGCGAGCCTGGGCGCCGGTCCGGCGCACGCCTTCCGCCGAATCTTCCTGCCGCTGTCGCTGCCCGGCGTTCTCGCAGGATCGACCCTGGTGTTTGTGCTGTGCCTGGGCTTTTACATCACGCCCGAACTGCTGGGCGGTGGCCGCACGCTCATGGTGTCGATGCTGGTGAGCCGCAACGTCGAACTCTACGACCAGTGGGGCGCCGCAAGCGCCGTCGGCGTCGTCCTGCTCGCCAGCGTGTCGATCATCTTCTTCGTCGTCAGCCGGTTCATTCCGCTCGATCGCGTGCTGGAGACGAGATGAAACGCTTCTCGCCACGCCGGATCATCTTCGTGCTGCTTTGCGCGGCCGTCTTGCTCTATCTGGTGCTGCCGATCCTGATCGTCGTACCGATGTCGTTTTCGAGCGCGCGATTCCTCACCTTTCCGCCGCCCTCGCTTTCGTTGCGCTGGTATCGGGAATACATCGGCAGCCCGGCCTGGATGCAAGCGACGCTGGTGACGTTGACGGTAGCGGTGTGCACCGTTGCGATCGCGACGCCGCTCGGCGTCTCCGCCGCCTACGCCATCAGCCAGTCAAAGCTCCGCATCATGCGCATCGTTCACGCCGCTTTGTTGCTGCCGCTGATGGTGCCGATCATCATTACGGCGGTCGGCATCTTCTTTGTCTATGCGAAGGTTGGCCTCGTCGCCACGATGTCCGGCCTCGTGCTCGCCAATGTCATGCTTGGCCTGCCCTACGTGATCATTTCCGTCGTCGCCGGCCTGCAAAGCTTCGACATGACGCAGGAAATGGTCGCGCGCAGCCTCGGCATGAATCGCCTGAGGAGCTTTTTCGCGGTGACGCTGCCGCAGATCAGGGCCAGCGTGATTGCGGGAGCAATTTTCGCCTTCATCTCGGCAATGGATGAGACCATCGTCGCGATTTTCATTTCCGGCGGCCAGTATCAACCGCTCACCAAGCGGATGTTCACCGCGTTACGCGATGAAATCGATCCGACCATTGCGGCGATAAGCACGTTGATGACAGCGACCTCTTTCATGCTGGTGCTGATCGCCAGCACGCGAAAGAGGAAAAGCGCCTGACGTGGGAGGAGAACGCGCGCCTTATTGACCGTAAGACAGTTCGTCTTCCGTCACGACCCGCTCTACCTTGTCGGACTTGATGCGATATCGGAGACGGCCGTCCGCCTCGACCGGCATGCATTGAACGATGGTGTAGATCTTCGGCACCTCTACATGCACCCGCCCCTGCGGCCCTTGACCGCGATGGAGGACTTCGTCGTTGAGCTGGTAGGCGTGTGACATTCTGCGTCCCTTTGGATCATTGTACTACGAAACGAATGACGGCGGTGGCAAACCCGCAAATCTTGGCCTCGGCTGTCCCAGGTCTGCCGCCGGTAATGAAATTTCGGGGCCCCGAGACGGGAGGCCATAAACCCCCATAGAAAGCGCCCGAACGAGGGTTGTCTTGAAAGGGCACGGTTTGCGAAGAGTGTTAGGTGCCGGATTCGGTCCCGCGAAACCGGTCTCCACCGTGGAGTTCTTATTTACCACAGAATTTGACCGGGAAAACCTCAATTTTCGGCTTTACGGCACAAAAGTCAGGACAAAACTGGCCTATATTTCAGCTAGTTGCGGGGCAATTTCCAAGAAAGCGAACCGGAAATGGCGGCCGTCCAAACCGGGAGTTTCGGTTTGGAAAAACAGACGCGATCGGCTCTTGCGCCAATTTGGTCCAAGGCTTTCTGAGGAACTACGGCTTTCTGAGGAACCAAGGCTTGGCCGAAGAAACCAGCTGTTACCGCGGCCTATAGACTCGTGCTGATGTCGAGCCCGGCCGGGCAGCAAGTGAAACCGATCAACTCGGCTCGCTTGCAGCCCGACACTCGGTTAGCTCGTTTTAGTCAGGCGGCCAGCGCGAGGTTCGAACGCCGGTCGGTGGCCATCGCGCGCAACACCTCGGCAACTTGCGCGATCTTCGCAGGCTCGAGGTCGCGCAACGGCAGCCGCACCGAGCCGCCGTCGAATCCGCGCAGGTTCATCGCGGCCTTGGTGGTCTGTGGTTGACCGAAATCCCGCGCCAGGGCACGGAACGAATACCAAAGCCGATGAAGGTCGCGTGCGGTCGCGGCGTCTCCCTTCTCCAACGCCCGATAGGTGCCGAGGATGAGTTCAGGCAGCGCGCAGCTGTTGGTGGAGCTGATACCGTCGAACCCGCACATCATCGGGCCAAGGAAGGCGAGATCGGAAGCACAGAACAGGCGGATGCGTCCGCCGATCCGATTGGCAATTTGGTCGATTGCAGTCGGCGACAGGTCGCCCTGCTTGACGCCGACCACACCCCGAATGCCCGCGAGCTGCTCCAGGGTGGTGGGCGACAGCGTGATGCCGATGCCCGGCGCGTTGTAGACCAGCACGCCGGTGCGCGAGAGCGGGACCATGTCGCGAAAGAAGGCGACAATCTGCGCATCCGTCACCTCGGAGACGAACGGCGGCGTCACCATTGGAAGACCGCCAAGCTGTCCCGCCAAGGTCGTCAATTCGCGAACGACGCGGACGTCCGAGCCGGCGGTACACAGCATCACCGGCACCCGATCGCCGACAATGTCCATCACCCGGCGGAACAGCTCGGCGCGCTCATCGGTCGACATCGCCGGAAACTCGCCATAGGTGCCGCCGATCAGGATGCCATCAAAGCCGAGGCCGATCACCCGCTCCACGTTGCGGGCAAGACCCGCGTAGTCAAAACCGCCGTCGGCCTTGAATGGCGTCACCGTGATGTTGAACAGGCCACGCAGCCGCGCCTGACACTCGTTGATATCCTTCATGATGTCTTGTCCTCGTGTGCGTAATGGGTGATCAGGCGGCGAGCCGCAGCATCGGACGGTCGAGCTTGCCAAGCGCGCGGCATCCCTTCTCGGTGACGACGACGGTCTCGCTGACGCCGACCGTGAACTGGCCGTAGATGCGCACGGCCACGGGAATGTGGAACGTCATACCCGGGCGCAGCTCGGTGGTGACGCCGGTATAGAGGCTGAGAATGCCGCCCTCGCCCCAGTCGGGCGCAAACGAAATGCCGATGCTGTAGCCGGCGCGCTTCTTGAAATTCTCGGTGTAGCCCGCGCGATCGATCACCGCCTGGCAAGCCAGATGCGGTGCTGCGCAGGGCTCGCCGGGCTTGATCGCCTCCATTGCGGCCTGCAAGCCATCCTGACAGGTTTGCTCCATGTCGATCGCGATTTGAGGCGCGTTGCCGAGCCAGGCGCAGCGCATCAGTGCCGCGTGGTAGCGATCGTGACACGCTGCCATTTCGAGAAACACGGGATCGTTGGCGGCGATTTTGCTGCGACGCCAGGTTCCGTGCGGCACGCCCGAGCGGCGGCCGACGGAAACCAGAGGCTCCATGCCGACATATTCCGAACCCGCAGCGATCGCCTGTCCCATCATGGCCGCGACCAGATCGTTGTCGCTCGCGCCGGCCTTGATCGCGGCCAATCCCGCGCGCATGCCGATATCGACATAGCCCGCGGCCGTTGCGATCTTCTCGAGTTCGGCGGGAGACTTGACGATGCGCAATTGTTCGATGATGCCGGCGCCATCGCGGATTTCGCCGAGTTGATCGCGCAGGGCTTCATAGGTCGCAACGGGCAAGAACCAGCCGCGCTTGTCGATGGCAATACGCCTGGAAGCCCAGCCGCGCGACTTGATGACGTTGACCAGGAAATTCACGGGCTGATCGCCGTCCTGATAGACCTGCGCGCCGGCGATAAAAGTGTTGGCGATGAAATTGAAATATTCGAGCTGACGAACGACGAAGGCAGGCTCGCCGTCGACCGGCAGCACCAGCGCCTGGAAGGTGTAGTAGCCGGGCGTTTGCTGACCGGTGAGATAGAAGATGTTCTCCGGTCCGGTCACGATCATGGCGTCGATCCCGGCCGCTTCGAGCAACCGGCGCCCACGCGCGACCCGTTGTTCATATTCCGCTTTGGGAAAAGCCGATTCCGCACCTTGCAGGACGCCTGCACTATCCATTTCCATAGTCTCCGATGAAGTGTGTGATCGCGGGATTGAAAGCGACGCCGAAACCGAACGTGCCGTTCGCCCGTACCGTGCCGTTATCGTAAGAAATGCCTGAAACGGGATCGTCGATCAGTCCGTCGGCGCCGTAGAGCTCCGCAAAGGCGGGCGACGTCGCGCAGGCAACGTGAAGCGTGGCGGCGGTCGCGGCGCCGCCTTCATTCATCTGCCCGATCATGAAGGGTACGTTCGATCGGACAAGCTGCCTCGCCGCGGATACCGTCGGGGCAATGCCGCCGAGTTTCACGAGCTTCAGATGCGCATAGACCTTGCCGCCGTAGCCGCAGATCCTGGTGACGTCGTCGAGACCAGCAACGCCCTCGTCCAGCATTATCGGAACCGGACTTTGCGCAGCCAGGCGATCGATCACCTTCCAGTCGCCGGCCGGTACGGGCTGTTCGACATAGACGAGGCCAAAGAGAGCGAGCGCCTTGAGATTGTCGAGCGCCTCAGGCTCGGACCAGCGGCCGTTTGCGTCCGCAGCGATCTTGATCCGGTCGCCGAATTTGACCCGCAACGCGGCGATCCGATGCAGATCCTCGGAAAAGTGACCGGCGGCGACGCGCACCTTCAGATCCCGGAAGCCGCGATCGACATAGCTCTGCGCCTGCGCGAGAAACGTCTCCTCGGACGAGATGAATAGCGATTGATTGGTCGACCAGACGGCCGCCTGCGCAATTTCACCCAGCGAAGCTGCAACGCTCACACCTGCACGCCGGGCGATCAGGTCATGCAGCGTGCAATCGATCAGCGTTCGCACGGGCGCGATGAAGCGTGCGGCCCACTCCGGCATCGTCGCCAGCAGCTCGGCCGGATCACGCGCCCAGTCGATGGTGCTGACGGCGGCAACCGCCGCTTGCGTCACGGTCTCCGGCGCATAACCGTTGAGATAGGCGATGTTGGCCCGGACTTCGCCGATCCCAACGGTTCCGCCGTCGTCGAGGCGGAGATAGATTTCCGAAAGATGCGAGATGCTGCCGGACGAAGCCGTGTGCAGCACCAGATTGCCGCCATAATGAAGATCTGCCGAATAGAGCGACGCGCGCACGGACTTCAGGCTCCGTTCTTGAGCATGGCCAGGGCCACGTCGCGGTAGATCAGGCTTGAGGTGATGAATTCGTCCAACGGCACGAACTCATCCGGCTTGTGGGCTACGGCGAGATCGCCCGGGCCGATGACCGTTCCCTCGGCGCCAACGCTGGAAAAATGCACGAGGTCGCAGCCACCCTGGAAGCCATAGGGACCCGGCTTGGAAACGCCATGGGCGCGGCTTGCGGCGAGGCTCACTTGTACGATCGGACGGTCGACCGGCGTCTCGGTGGCGCCGCCGGTCGTTGCCTTGTAGTCAATGATCTCGGCGCGCAGGCCGAAGCGCTGATGGGCGAGTTGCAGCAGATCGCCTATCTCGCGTTTGACTTCGTCCTCCTTCTCGCCCGGCACCATGCGGCGATCGAGCAGCAGATCGCAAATAGCCGGCAGCACGTTGTCTGCGTGACCGCCGTTGATCCGCGTCACCGTGAGGCTCGCCGCGCCAACCAGCGGATGGCTGCGATGACGCACGACCTTCTCGTGATGCTCCGCGATGAGACCGAGCAATTCGCCGGCACGATAGATCGCGTTCTCGCCGAGATGTGGCGTACCGGAATGCGCGGCCACGCCGTGCACGCGCACGACGGGACGCAGACTGCCTTTATGAGCCGAAAACGTCGCATTCGAGGTCGGCTCGCCGATGACCGCGGCGTCAATCTTCGGACGCCCAGCGGCATAGAACTTGGCGCCTTCGCTGGCGATTTCTTCATCGGCGACGAAAACACCCAATAGCGTGCCCGACCATGCGGCGCGATCGGCTGCGAGCATGCGCATGGCCTCCAGCATCGATGCCAGCGGCCCCTTGCAGTCGCAGGCGCCGCGGCCGTAAAGCTTTCCGCCCGCCTCCTTCAGGGAAAATGGATCCGACGACCAACCTTCGCCCACCGGGACGACGTCCATGTGGGTGTTGAACGCGAAAACAGGGCCGGCGCCGTTCTCCATCCGCGCGACCACGTTGATGCGTCCCGGCTTGTATTCCTGGAATGAGGCGTCGAATCCTTCCATAACCAGAAGATCGCGCACATATTGCGCGGCCTTGGCTTCGTTTCCCGGAGGATTTTGCGTGTCGATCGCAACGAGGGCTGCAAGCTCTCGCTTCATGCGGGCGACGTCTGGAGAAGTGGCCATCTGGCGTGTTCCGAATGGTTTAATGGAGGATCTGGTCAAGGAAGCGCCGTGCGCGCTCGTTGACCGTCCCGTCGAAAAATTGGTCGCTGTTGGCGCTTTCGATGATCTCGCCGCGCTCCATGAATACGATCCGATCCGCCGCGCGGCGCGCAAAGCCCATCTCGTGCGTGACCACGACGCTGGTCATGCCTTCGGCACTCAGCGCCGTCATGACGTCGAGCACCTCGCGGATCATCTCTGGATCGAGCGCCGACGTCGGCTCGTCGTACAGCATTAATTTCGGTTTCATGGCGAGAGCGCGCGCAATCGCGACGCGTTGCTGCTGGCCGCCGGACAATTCGTCCGGGAAAGAATCCGCTTTTTCCGGAATCTGAACCTTGCGCAGAAGATCGGTGGCGATGTCGTGGGCATCATTGCGGCTGAGGCCGAGAATCTTTACCGGCGCCAGCATGATGTTCTCGATGGCAGAGAGGTGGCCGAACAACTCGAAATTCTGGAACACCATGCCGATCTCCCGGCGCAACAGATGCGCCGGCCGTCGGCTCTTCGTCACGTTCTCGCCTTCGAAGAAGATGTCACCGCTATCGAGCGTTTCCAGCAGATTGACACAGCGCAGCAGCGTCGACTTGCCGGAGCCCGACGGCCCGATCATGACAACGGTCTCTGAGGGATCGACAGTGAGGCTGCAGTTCTTCAACACCTGTGTGGCGCCGAAGCTCTTGTTGATTCCCACGATCTCGAGAAGATGCTGCATGGCCGCCAGTCGTCCCCGTCCCTAGCGGACCGCGAAGGATTCGGAGATCCCGAGCATCCGCTCGGTCAATGAAACCTTCCGCATCCGCTGACGCTTCTTCGGGTCAAGTGCGGTTTCGATCAGGACCTGAACGGCCATAAAGGCCGTCGTCATCGCGAGGTAATAGATGCCGGCCGCGGTTAACGCCTCGAAATAGCGAAAGTCGGCGCTCGCTGCCTGATTGGCGACGAGAAGCAGTTCTTCGACCGCGATCACCGAGACGAGCGCGCTGAGCTTCAGCATGCCGATCATCTGGTTGCCGATCGGCGGCAGCACGATCCGCGCCGCCTGGGGAATGACGACGAGGCGCATCATCTGGCCAGTGGTCATGCCGAGTGCGAGGCCTGCGGTGCGCTGGCCCTTCTTCACGGCCTGCAAACCCGAACGCAGGATTTCCGCCATATAGGCGCCTTCGTTCAGGGACAGCGCCAGCACGGCGCAGACGAACGCCGACAGCCTGATTCCGAATGAGGGCAGCACGTTGTAGATAAAGATGATCTGGAACAGCACAGGCGTCCCGCGAAATAGCCAGAGATAAACGAGCGTGAAGAGCCGCCCTATCCGTGTCCGGCTTTCCTGAATCAGCGCCAGAACGAGCCCGATGAGGACGCCGAAGAAAAGCGACGCCACCGTCAGGAGCAGCGTCATTCCCGCGCCATGGATGAAGTTCGGTGAAGCCAGATAATGGAAGACGAGGTCGGCCGACATGGGAACTCCTCTTCAGTCGAACAGCGACACGGACGACGGAAATTTCCATGTTTCGATCAGCTTTTTGTAGGAGCCGTCGGCGACAATTTCCTTCAGCGCCGCTTCGATGGCCGCCTTCATGGCTGCGTCGCCTTTGCGAACCGCCATGCCGATCCGGGTGGTCGTTTCAAACTCCGGACCCGCCACCGCGTAGACGCCTGGCACCTTGTCCATCAATTCGACCGCGCCGGGCGTGGAATTGTAGAAGGCATCGGCGCGCCCCTGCCGAACCGTCAGCGCCGAATCCTGCGCAGTCGGCATCGTCATCACGGTAATCCCGGCGAGCCCCCGCTCGTAGCAATGCGCATCGTCAGCGCGGGCGTAAGTCTCCTGAATGCCGCCGAGCGTGACCGCAACGGTCTTGCCGCAAAGGGAATCGTCGCGGCCGGTGATCTTTGAAGGATTAGCGGCCTGCACGATGATCAGGCTGCCCAACCTGATATAGGGGATGAAGTCGACCTGGCTTGCACGCTGCTCGTTGATGTACATCGCCGAATTGATGATATCGAGGCGGCCGCCTTGCAGCGCCACGATCAACCCCTTGAACTCCATGTTCATCGGATTGGTCGCAACGCCGAGCTTTTTGCTCAGCAGACCGATCATGTCGATGTCGAAGCCCGACAGCTTTCCGTCCTTGGTGAACTCGAACGGCGAAAAGGTCGCGGCAACGCCGTAGGTCAGGGTGCCTTTTTCGACCAGGGTGACAGCGGAGAGATCGGCGGCGAGCGCGGAGCCAGCCAGGAAAAACGACAGGATTCCGCAGACAAGGCGCAAGCGTGACATGGCAATTCCCCGTCGGTTGGATTGTTTTATTGTATTATAATGTGCAATCTTGGCCGGCGGACCGTCAAGCCTTTTTACGCGCCACTGGCCGATTAAACCCTAATCACCGCCGCTTTCTTTCAGCTTTTCTGGAAGCCCACCCCAAAAATCATTGTATTAAATGGACAAATTATACTATCTGAGAGGAACGCACGGCTTGCGACGCATGGCTCGATCAACCCAACAAACCCGCTTTCGGCTGGCAAATCAGATTCTGGACGTCATTCGAGACGCGCGGATGGAGCCCGGCCATCACCTGCGCGAGCAGCAGCTTGCCGATCTTGTCGGCGTTTCGCGAACGCCGATCCGTTCGGCGCTGGATCTTCTCGCCGAACGCGGCATCGTGGAAACACGAAAGAACCAGGGGTTCTTTCTGCGACAGGCGTTCGACACCTTGCATCGTATCGAGATCGAGATTCCCTCGACGATCGAGGAAGAACTCTATTCGAAGCTTGTTCGCGACCGACTAGAAAATCGCATGCCGAATTCCGTCACCCAAAGCGAGGTCGCGCGCCGCTACGACATCGACCGTGTCGCGGTGGCGCGCACGCTGTCCCGGCTGGCCGAAGACGGCCTGATCATACG
Organism: uncultured Alphaproteobacteria bacterium; assembly: GCA_963770515.1. Taxonomy (GTDB): domain Bacteria; phylum Pseudomonadota; class Alphaproteobacteria; order Rhizobiales; family Xanthobacteraceae; genus Bradyrhizobium. Next base: position 426,392 of record CAVYPW010000006.1, on the reverse strand, counting down.
CAACCATGGCCACGGCTGGACCTTTGCACCGACGCTTGATTCTCTCATCTCGCTCCGGGCGAGTTACGAGTTCCGCCTGACCCTTGAACCGGCCGGCTTCCTGCTACCCACGTTCAAGCCGGATCACGCGGCGATTGAACGGATGAGGCTCCAGCATCTCTATCTCGCCTCGCACCCGGACATCTCGTCGGTCAACAGCATGCAACTGTTTGAGACCGATGCGGCGTTTCACGAAATGTGCGCCGAAGCCAGCGGCAACGCATTCTTCGCTCAGGCGGTCCAGTCGCAGAACCGCTTGCGACGACTCCTGGAATTCGGCAGCTATTTCGATAGCCGCCGTGTGCGCGAATGGTGTCGCGAGCATCTCGGAATCATCGAAGCGATCGCTTCCGGCAACTTTGCGCAAGCTTCTGTCCGTATGCGCGCCCACCTCGAACAGGCCCTGGCTTCCGCTCAAGTCGCAGCGAAACAGACAGACGCGATTGCGGGAAATCAGACACATTGACGTTGCAGGGTGCCTGCCACGGCCTTGCTGGACCGAGCTGCCGGGGACCTTCAATTGGAATTCCTTTTGTCGGATACGCTTTCGGCGTTAGCGTGATGGAGAGCGCGCGACTATCTCCGGGGTCCGGCGCTTTCGTGAGTAGTTGCCGTGCCGCCTATCGATCAAATTTCTCAGTTTTTCAGTGTCTCTTGCCGGTCGCAACGCCAAACGCGGAAAGCCTCGGCGGGCCTAATCAGTCTTCCGTATCATCTTATTGTCCGTGGTCTTCCAGCCGAGAGCCTTGCCGCCAAGGCCGATATACAAATCGATGACGCGGCGATCTCCAAGCAGATCGGCTGCCGCTCCTTCCATCGCGAGACGACCGTCCTCAAGGACGAGAGCGTGCTTGGCAAAGCGCAGGGCAGCGCGAGCGTTCTGCTCGGCGACGAGAATTGTCAAACCCGTCGGCAGCAATTTGGCGAGCGAGGCATAAAGCTCGTCGATGACACGGGGCGCAAGCCCGGTGGACGGCTCATCCAGCAGCAGCAAATGTGGTTCGCCCATCAATGCTCGCGCGATGGTCACCATTTGCTGCTCGCCGCCGGACAAAAACCCGCAATGGGTTTTCGTGAGCGGTCGCAGTTTTGGAAATATTCCGAGCACGCGTTCGATACGTTGTTTCCGTATCAGGGCGGAAATTCGCGCAGCGCCAATCTCCAGATTTTCCGCCACCGTCATGGACTGAAAGAGCTGCCGCCCTTCGGGGGCATATCCGATTCCCAACCGCGCCCGTTGATGGGTTCGAAGCCTGGTGATGGCGCTGCCCTGAAACGAAATGCTGCCGTCCATCAGAGCGATCTGACCCATGATGGTGCGCAGCAGCGTGGTCTTTCCGGCGCCATTTGCACCGATGATGGCTACCGCCTCGCCCGCCATCATCGTGAGACTAATTCCGCGAATGGTTGGCACCGCCTTGTAGCCGGCACTGACGCTTTCAAGGTGCAGGATCGCGGCCGACATTAAGCCGATACTCCCTCGACACCCATATAGGCCTCGATCACGGCAGGATTGTTCAAAACCTCATATGGGATTCCTTCGGCAATCGTCTTGCCGAAATCCAGGACCTGAACACGGGCCGCAAGCGGCGCGATCGCCGGCAGCACATGCTCGATCGCCACCACGGCGACACCCCGGCCGATTGCGGCACGCAACGCCTCATGCACGCGGGCGATTTCTTGCGTGGTCATCCCCGCCATTGCCTCGTCGAGCAGCAATACGCGAGGATCAAGCGCAAGAGCTCGTGCGATCTCGAGCAGCCGCTGCCGGCCGGGTGGCAATTTATCCGGCGTGTCGCTCCAGTTTTGCAGAAGGCCGACGTCGTCCAATATTCGCGCTGTGCGGTCAACCGCCTCAGCGCGACGGGGACAGACACTCGACGCAGCCACGAGGACCGTTTCCCAAACAGTAAGGGAAGCAAACAGGCGGCTGGTCTGAAACGTGCGTGCAATACCGCCTCGCGCCAGCTGATAACGTTTGCGCCCGACAATCGACTGACCGAGCAACTTCACATCTCCTGAGGTCGGACGGTGAAACGCCGACATCAGATTGAAGAGCGAACTCTTCCCCGCCCCGTTCGGGCCGATGATGGCCAGCATTTCTCCCGAGCGAACCTCAACATTGACATCTTGGACCGCCCGAACGCCGCCGAACCGGACGCCGAGTTCGTGGCAGGTGAGCACGACTACTTGCGCTGGTTCCAACGCCCCGCTCTCCTCGCGGGACTTCGAAAACACGGCAGGCGGGGGCCCCCAGATGGGTGGCCTCCTCAGCCAGCCACGTTTGAACGGTTCGCCGAGCAGGCCGCCCGGCGCGACGATCGCAATGAACATGATCAGGACACCGAGGATGATCTGCTGCTCCATCGGAAAGCGCGCCCACAGGAACGTGGACAGCAGGGCAAATCAGAATTCCACCGACCACAGGCCCCCACACCGTGCCTATCCCTCCGGCCAGCACCATGAGGACGGTCTGCAGTTCGATAGTGCCGGCAAAGGCGCTATTCGGATCGAGATAGCCGACGTTCCAGACATAAAGGGAGCCGGCAATCGGCCGCGACGCAGCCGCTGATGCAGAACGCCGCGACTTTCGATTTCCAGATATTGACGCCGGCCGCCTCGGCGGCAACGGCATCGTCGCGCGTCGCCATCAGCGTGAGCCCGAGCCGCGATCGCGACAGGAAATAGGACAGCAGCACGCGCGGCTGCGACCGCGAGCACCGCGACAAGCGCGGTCATTTGCGGCGAATCGGCAACCGGGACCGTCGTTCCCATCGGGCCGCCGGTCACGTCAAGTGAATTAGCGACGAGCTGTAAGATGCGCGCCAGCCCGAACATGCCGAGCGCGAAGAAGATGCCATTGAGCCTCAGCATGATCATGCCGAGTGGAACCGCAAGCACCCCTGCCCCAAGCGCGGCAATCGCGGCAGCGGCATACCAGGGCACGTCGAAGTTCAAGATCGAGACCGCGGCAAGGTATGCGCCAAGCCCGAAGAACGCGACCTGGCCGAATGAAACATAGCCGGTGAAGCCGCTGATGATGTTCCAGCCGATGGCCAGCAGCGTTATCATCGCCATTTGAAACAAGGTTTGGGCCTGATATCCGGTGCCGAACCGCGCTATCGCTACGCCGGCGCCAAACAGGACGAAGAACAGAACGATTTCAAGGAAGCGGGTGTTCTTCATACCCGAGCCGCCCTTCCCAGAAGTCCGTATGGGCGGAAGATCAACACGCCGATGAAGACGATATAGATCACGGCGCTGGCCGCGTTGGTGCCGAGATAATATTGCACCATCACCTCGACCAAGCCGAGCAATTCCGCCGCCAGAAACGCACCCGCATAATTACCCAATCCACCAAGGGCGATCAGCGTGAAGGCCTGCACCGTCAGTTCGCTGCCCGATGCGGTCTGGAATGGAATTAGTGAGATAAGCAGGGCGCCCGCGCTGCCGGCCATTGCAGAGCCGATCGAAAAGGTCAGCACGCGGATGCGAACAATATCGAGGCCGCAACTGGCTGCCCCCAGTCCGGATTGGGCTACCGCGCGTACCGATTTTCCGAGCATCGTGTGGTTGAGCCAGACATGCACCACGATCGCAACCGCAAACGCCAGCAGCGAACAGACGAGGAGAGCCTGGGGGATCGCGACGGGCCCAGCGCGCACAAAACCCTGCAAGAAAGGGATCGACTGAAATTGCGAACCCCATAACAGGAAGCTGGTGTTGGCTACCACATAGGACAGACCGAACGTCGCAAGCAGGGTACGCAATTCGGCATCGCCGCGGTCGAGACCGATACGCTCGAGAATGCCAAACTGAACAGCGGCTCCGATCGCCAGCAGCACGATTGCCGTGATTGGAAATGACAGCAATGGACCAATGCCGCCGAACTCAAACAGGCTGAAGGCCAAGAGCCCGCCGAATACGATGAAGTCGCCATGCGCGAGATTGACGACTTTCATCACGCCGTAGATCAGATTGAGACCCTCGACCGCGAGCAAATAAACTCCGCCCCAGAGCAGACCGAGAATGATCAGGGTCACAAACGTCGTCATGTCGATCCGAACCGGCTGGAATTCCTTCAGGCGCTAGGGGCGCAACGCCCACAGCCAGTAGGCCGCGTGCGAAATCACTATTGCCAGGCGGAATGAGGGAGCACGTAATCGGCTGTTGCCTGATCCTTTGGCCAGACCAGCTGTTGCTGACCCTTCAGCCACTGCAACGCATAGCTTTGATAGCCAAGCTGCAGCCCGTTCTCGTTCAGCTTGTAGTGACCGACGACGGTCTGCTCGTCCGTTTTGACGAATTCGTCACGAATCTTCTTCTGATCGAGGCTACCCACCTTGTTCACGACTGCGCCAAAGATTTTCATCGACGCGTAAGCGACGGCAGCGTGGTAGGTCGGATCAACGTTATACTTGACCTTGAAGGCCGCGACGAAGTCGGCGTTGCCCTGCGTCTTCAAACTCTTGAAGTAGAGCGTCGTTCCGAACATCTCCTCGGCTGCGGTGCCGAGGCCGCGATAGAATTCCGGCTCGACCGGCCCGATGCTGAAGGCAAACATCTTGGCTTGAACATTTTGCGCTTTTGCAGCGCGGACAATGCCTTGGGCGTCGGCGAGATAAGTCGCGCCGATGATGACGTCCGGCTTCTTCTCGCCGGCCTTGAGAACGATCGCGCTGAAGTCGGTCGTGGTTGGCGGATAGGAATCGTTGAACACGACCTCCATGCCCTTTTCCTTGGCAAGAGCCATGACGCCGTCGGCAAGCTGCTTGGGAAATTGCGTGTTCTGGACCAGGAGCGCGATGGTCTTGTAACCTTTGGCGGCGGCGAGGTCGATCACTGGCCCCATGTAACGGCCGGTCTGCGTGATCGATTGCATCAAATAGAGATATTTGCCGTTATAGATCTCAACATTGGCAGCAAGCGACGGCATTACCTTCTCGGCCCGATTGACGATCGGGGCGACCGCAGCGGTGAGGTCCGCCTGATACGGACTGAGCAAGAGATCGACTTTATCGTCGGTCAACAGCTTCTGATAAAGCTGGACGGCGGTCGATCGATTGCCCTGGTCGTCATATTTGACAAGCTCAACCTGGCGGCCAAGCAGACCACCTGCCTTATTGATCTGATCAACCGCGAGCTCGTAGCCGCGCAATTCGAACAGCGCCGGCGGCGAATACGGCCCTGTCTGAGTAATGGCAAGGCCAAGCTTGATCCGTGTTTTGTCCTGCGCCCAAGCGCCGGAGATGAGCAGGCTGGCAGCCGCGACACCGGCAACGGCGAGCCGCACGAAATAGCTGGGCATGGTGGTCCTCCCTCAGATTTTCCGAAGGCGGCTCTCCGGCCGCTGCTCAAATCATCCGACATAATGAAGGACAATGCAACATTGTCGGAAGTTACCGGCCTGCGTCAGGACAGGCGTCCGATCCCGGCACGATATTCTCTGCCGATTGATCCTGGGCCAGATGCCGCGCGGCGATATAGCCAAATGTCAGGGCCGGCCCGAGCGTGATCCCCGGTCCCGGATAATTTCCGTTCATGATCGATCCCATGTCGTTGCCACAGGCGTAGAGGCCCATGATCGGTGAGCCGTCATCCCGCAGTACGCGTGCGTGAATGTCTGTGCGCAGGCCGATCGCGGTGCCAAGGTCGGCCGGGAAAACGCGCAAGGCATAGAAGGGCCGGGACTCGATCGGCGCGACGCACGGGTTCGGCGAATGGTCGGCATCCCCGAGATGGCGCTGATAGATTGTCGTGCCCCGGCCAAATTCGGGATCGCGCCCGGAACGGGCATGTTCATTATATCGGCTGACTGTCGACAGAAGCGCTGCCGGCTCGACACCGATCGCCGCTGCTAGTTCGTCGAATGTCCTGGCCTCAATCAACTCGCCCCGCTTGATGAAATGGCTGATCCGGCGCGTGAACGGCTGAATTCGCCCTAACCCGTAGTTCCAGAGAAACCGGCGATCGCAAATCAGGTAAAAGGGACGGTCTGCCGCATCATTGCCGTCGCGGAGCATCGCGCGGACGAACTCATGATAGGAAAGTGCCTCGTTCACGAAGCGACGGCCGGCCCCGTTGACGGCGATGACGCCCGGCTTGGCACGATCGGTGACCGTGTGCGGGAATACTCCCTGGCTGCCGTCGTCCCGCTTGAACAGCGACGCCGGCACCCAATAAGCGGGATCAGCAACATCAGTTGCAAGTGCGGCTCCATTCGCCCTCGCCAGGCGCAGACCATCTCCGGTGCCCCCACGACAGGTTGCAGAAACAAATCCGGCCGCGACAGGAAACAGTTGCCGTCGCAGCTGAGCATCGTGGGAAAATCCACCGGTCCCAAGAACGACGCCCTTGCGGGCTGCAATCGACTTCGACCACGACGATGACGCAATTTCCGCGCCACTCACCTTGCCATTTTCGATGATCAGGCGCGTGATCGTCGCGCTGAAGATGATTTCGACGTTACGCGAGAACAGTGAAGCATAGAGACGTGCGGCGAGCGCATTTCCCAGATGCAGCGTCGTGCCACGCGGCGCACGCAACCTCTGCAGCGAATATTGGCAAATGAGCCGAAGGGTTCGCAGTGTCGACCGCAGGACCGGCCCGCTTGGCGCAGATGGGGAATGTCCAACCGGTTCACCATCATCCCGCCAAACAGCGTGAATTCCGGCAAGGGCGGCCGAAGCCGCTCGAAATTGTGGCCCAGCTTCAATCCATCGAAAGCAATGGGTTCTAGTACGCGGCCACCGGCCGTCGCGCCCGGAAGTTCGGGATAATAGTCCGGATAAACCTTGACGGGCTGCAGGCGCACCTTCGTATGAGCCTCGAGATAATCTATGGCCTCCGGGCCACGTGCCAGGAACGTCTTGCGGAGATCGGCGCCATCCGCCTCCGGTACCGTGGAGTCGAGATAGGCTTCCGCCAGCGACACATCATCGGACAATCCTGCCGACCGCATCTGATGGTTGGCGGGAACCCAGACCATGCCGCCTGACCACGCGGTGGTGCCGCCGACATGTTCTGTCTTCTCGACAAGAAGAACTTTCAGGCCTTGTGAAGCGGCCACCGCTGCTGCGGTCATGCCGCCGGCTCCAGCTCCAGCGACGATGACATCGTAAGCCGCGCTCTGGAGCTTCTCCGATTGCCGAGCCTCCCCTGCCATGGTCGCTTCCGTCTGGAACGCTAGTCCCGATAGCCGAATTCAGCAGACAGACGCTTCGCCGCGGCCTGAACCGTGACCGCCCGACTTTGCAAGGCCTAAATCGACAACCGCCAGATCGGACCGGAAATCCCGATCGCGCCGATCACCTGTCCCGTGAAGTCCTTCACCGGAACGCCCACGCAGCGGACTTCAGGATTGAATTCGCCGTCGTCGAACGCGATGCCGCTCCTGCGGACTCCATCGATATCCTTCTTCAAGGCGCGGGGCTCGGTGATCGATCTAGGGGTCACCGGTGTCAACTCAACGCGGGCGAGAAAACGATCGAGTTGATCGTCGCGCAAGGCAGCGAGAATAACCTTGCCCAAGGCCGTGCAATGTGCCGGTCGAACCACACCAACGCGCTCCGCAAGCTGGAATGCGCCCGGAGCCGCCGTTCTGGCGATCACGACTACGAAATCGCCCATGCGAACAGCGAAGTGACCGCCTTCACCAGTTTCACGCGACAGATCCTCTAGAACCGGCATTGCCAGGCTCACCATCTCGATTTCGTCGAGCGCGCTTGCAGCGAGCGCGAACAAAGGCCGCCCGATCCGTAGCGCTATGTGTCCTTGATCTGCAGGAAATATCCCAACTACACCAGTCGGCTTGACAAATGGAAGGTAAAATATCGTGCACAAACCGCTTCTCGCTCGGCAGCCAGACGCCCTCGCGTCTGCGTGCAATCTCTTCCATGATGCCGAAAGCCCGTGCCAGCGATTGCACACCGCTGCGCTGCCTGTCCTCAGCCTGGGTGTCGATGTCGTCGGGCTCGGCGGTTCGAACGGCAAGCTCGGGCCGTTTGGAAGGCTTGCGAGCTTTGCCTTGTACCCTGACATTCATGGTGTGAGCCTCGCGGTGTGGATCGCCCGGTGCGAACGATCCAACTTCGATCTATTCGCTTCAGACAGGCTTTCCATCATCGGTTACAGGCGAAGTGCCCACAAGAAAAACCAGATCGACCAGGCCGGAGTTTGAAATCGCATGTTCCACGCCCGGCGGCAGATAAATGAAGTCGTGCTTCCTGACGACATGGCTTTTGCCATCGATCTCCATCAGCCCCTCGCCTTCGAGCACGTGATAGACTTGTTCCTGAACCGCATGTTTGTGCCGCGCAACATAGGCCATCGGCTGGTACATCGATATCCGGTAGTCGAGGTGTTTCGACCGCGCGGTTTCCGGCATGACCAGCGGCTTCGACAGCGCGCCGCCGAAAGATTGGGAAATTCGCGCCAGGGAACCTCGGCAATATTGCGAATGAACGCGCCGTTCGAGGTGGAGGTCGATTGTTGTCGCTGGCCATGTTTCGTATCTCACCCGTCATGATTGTTACGCGCGAGGAAGTCGGCTGCTTGCCGGCCCGCTATGGTCCCAAACACGGCTGCGCGCAACATCGCGACCGCATTCGGCGCTGTCGTCTCCCTTCGCTAGCCTTTCGCGCTTCAGCACCTATCCGAGCGCCACGAGCGCAAGACGGCTTCGAGCCGCTTCCTCTTTTCAACTGGTTGAAGCAAATCCTGGCTTTTGCTGCTGGCCGAGGCCAGGCAATTCCCATACGCCGGCGCCCGCGGGATTCGTGTCCGCGGCGATATCGACATCAATCAGATACGGCTTGTTCGCTGCGATGCCTTTTCGAATGGCCTCGCCGATATCGGCAGCGCGATCGACGCGAACGCCCTCGACGCCGCACGAACGCGCCATCGCCGCAAAGTCGGGATTGTAGCGCGCTCCGGTCACAGGATCGTGGAAGTCGGTTGCGAGTTCGCGTCCTTGCAGATAGCCGCGCTGCAGTCCGCGGATCGACGCATAGGCGTAGTTATTCCAGACGACCCAAACTACCGGCAGATTGTATTCGACCGCGGTGCCAAGCACGTGGCATGCGTGCAGTAGCATCATTGCCGCAACCACAGGCCACCGTCGACCGACTTCGCACCCATCTCGTCGTGTCAAACCGAGCGCATCGGACAATCCCTCGACCCGATCAGAAATCCGTCGTTCTTCAGAAGCAAAGGAGCGCAGCTTTTGATGGATGCCGATATCGCTAACCAAAATGGCATCTTCGGGAAGCGCCTTGTCGATCTCATGCGCGGCACGCTGCGGATTGATCGGCGTCGTGTCGATGGAAAATCCGGCGCAATGAACTTGTCCCACTCCTGCCGGTAGGTGTCGATTTGGGCTAGCCATTTCTGCCGTGCGTCTGCTTGCTTCGTGAGATCGGCGCGTCGGTCGAGCTCTGCGTGAATCTGGCGAAGGAAAGTGCGTACGTCCGCCATCAGGCCGAGCGCGACCGGATAGTTGCGTCCGATTTCCTCCGGGTCGATATCGACATGGATAAGCTTGGTCGGCGGAATCGTAAAGGAATAGCCGGGGATCCAGGAGCTCGACGTCCGATCGTCGAAACGAACGCCGAGAGCAAGCAATACGTCGGCTTGTCGCGTGGCATGGTTGGCCTGGTAGTGTCCGGCGCGAGATACCAAGCCGAGCGCCAGCGGATGATTGACATCGAGCGCGCCGAGACCACTCGCTGAAGCCGCCACGGAATCTGCAATCGCTCGGCCAGCCGGCGCAGTTCTTCCGACGCGCCACCGTAACGCACCCCCTGTCCGACCAGCATGACCGGCCGCTCGGCACCGAGCAACATGTCAACTGCCTTGATAACTCCTTCCGGGTCGGCCCCGCAGCGGCTTGATATGTTGCCGTTCCAGTCCTGCGCGTTCGGCGCCTCTTCCGCAGCACTTTCCATGAAGACATCGAAGGGAACATCAAGCACGACGGGGCCGGGACGTCCCGTCACCATCGTCTTCCAGGCCTGGCGCACCGCGAGCGGCACCATCTCGCCCCGCGTCGGCTGGAATACCTTCTTGCAGATGCTGCGCACAGTCGAAGGAAAATCGGCCTGATAATGCCGGTACATTTCCTGGAACGCGCCGCGATTGAACTGGCTTGTTGGAACGTTGCCGGTCACCGCCATGAACGGTACCAAATCGAGATAAGCGTTGGCGAGCGAGATCGGCAAGTTCGCCGATCCCGGGCCGCAGGACGTGAACGTCGCGGTCGGCTTCCCCGACACCCGGTAATAGACGTCGGCCATGAAGCCCGCGACGCTTTCGTGGTGCACGGAAATCGTCTTGATGTCAGCCGATCGTTCGTACAGCGCATCGATGAACTGAATGTTGCCGTGGCCGCATAGGCCGAACACCTGCGGCACTTTTTCCTGGATCAGGTAATCGACGATCACCTGAGCGCCGTTCAGTGCGTTGCGCTGCGACATCCAACCTCTCTCCTTGATTTCAAATTTTCTTTTTGAGTGACCAGGCTCTCACATGGTCGAAACGGCCGTCGACGACGAGCCGGACCCTATTTGCCATAATGCTGTACGTCAATTCATATTGTGATATACGGCAGGACCGAGCCTGCAACACCGGACACAAGAAAAAGCAGGACGTCGTCGAACAAAGGGGGAGACGAGATGACCGCATCTTCCGCCGCCAGGTGCGCGGCCGAAAGCGAGCGAAGGAATTTCCAGGCAGATCAGGGGCCAACGACAAGCACCGATCGAGCCCTAAGCACTGCGCAGCGCCTCTGCCTGATACTTGGTGTTGCGCTTGCCGTCATCCAGCCGACTACCATGCGCGCTGCCGAGCCAATCAAGATCGGCGTCGTCGCGCCGCTGACCGGGCCGCTTGCTGACGCCGGCCGCTATGGCGTTCAGGGCGCCAAACTCGCGGTCGAGGAAGTCAACAAAGCCGGCGGAGTATTGGGGCGAGAGCTTGAGCTCGTGATCGAGGACGATCAGTCGCTAAATCCATCGACCGTGCTCGCGTTCACCAAGCTCGCGGACGACCAAAACATCGTCGCGTTTCTGGGCCCCACCCGTAGCACCCAAATTCAATCGATCGCGCCGAGCGTCAAGCAGGCCGGCAGGCCGGTGATGATCGGTGGCACCGATCCATCCCTGACGCAGGCGGGCAATCCCTGGTTCTTTCGGTTCAGGCCCAACGACACCTATACCGCGCGGGTGATGAGCGATTACGGGCTGAACAAGCTCGGCAAGAAGAAATGGGCGATCGTGCACGCGACCGACGCGTTCGGCACCAATGCAAAAACCTTGTTCGTCGAGGCCCTAAAAAAACAGAGCGTCGAACCGGTCATGGTCGAAGGCCAACCCAACAACTCACCCGACTATACGGCGGTTGCTCTGGCGGTGAAGCAATCTGGAGCGGACGTGCTGGCCACCTTCATCACATTTGAGTCGGACGTCGCGATCTTCGCCCGCCAGCTTCGTCAGCTTGGCGTCAACGTAGTGTGGCTTGGTTCTCCATCGATCACCACGACAACGGCCCGCAAGCTTGCTGGCGCTTCACTATACGGAACATTCGCCGTTGCTGACTTCCACCCGACGCCAATCCGGAGGCGAAATCGTTCTCTGAAAGATACCTGGCGAGCTACAAGACCACGCCCGATTTCTTTGCGTCCTAGCCCTACGATGCGATCCATGTCCTGGCCTTCGCAATTACTAACGCGGGCAGCACGGACCCCGAAAAGATCCGAGCGGCGCTTCTCGCCGTGAAAAACTATCACGGCGTTGAGGGTCTTACAATTTTGACAAGAACGGCGATGGCCTGCACGGCTACAACATCGTCAAAAACGAAAGCGGCAATATCGTTGTTGAGAAGCGGATCGATTTCGACGATTGAGTGCTGTCGTTTTCTTCCCGGACATACCATTTGTCCCCGATCGCGAAAATGCCGGCGCCGCGCTAGTCAAGATCATTGATGCGCTGCACGCCCGCCGCATTCATCTCCGCCCATGCAACCTCGAGCGAACCCGCTAAATCGATGGGCCGGCACCCGGCCTCAATCAATACGGTGGTGAAGCCGAACCGGCGCGCGTCAATGGCCGAGTAATGGACGCAAAAATCGGTCGCGAGTCCGGCCAGGAAGATTCGTCCCAGGCTACGTTCGCGCAAATAACCGGCCAGGCCGGTGGGAGTGTGCCGATCGTTTTCATAGAACGCAGAATAGGAATTGATTGTCGGCCGGAAGCCCTTGCGGATGACGAGCTCGGCCAGATCCGTCGCCAATTGGGGATGAAAGGCCGCCCCCGAGGTGCCTTGAACGCAATGATCGGGCCAGAGGGTTTGCCGGCCATACGGCATGTCAATCGCTTCGAAAACTGCAGAACCTGGATGCGACGTGGCGAAGGAGCTGTGGCCCGCCGGGTGCCAGTCCTGGGTCAGGACCACGTGATCAAAGCGTTCGGCCAGGCGATTAATGACCGGCACCACCGCATCGCCGTCGGCAACCGCAAGTGCTCCGCCGGGACAGAAATCGTTCTGCACGTCAATAATAAGCAGTAAATCATTGTCGTCGGGCTGGATTCGCATTTTTCTTAACCCGGGCTGATGGATCGCCTTGCTGTGGCGACCTCGTCAAGGACGAGAGCTAGTCAATGACGTAACATTGACTGTTTCCTGCCAGCCGTACCGCTTCTTCGAGATCGCCTTGCGCGCTGGCATGAATGACGAAAAGCGGCTCTCCGCACTCGACCGTGTCGCCAACATTGCGCAGGATATCCACTCCTGCTGCCTTGTCGAGAGGCGCTCCCGCGCGGCGCGCAATTTCTGTTACCGCCCAGCCGTCGATCTCCCTGATTACGCCAGCATGGTCGGCATGAAAGGTGTGTATCAGGCGCCCTGGCATTACCGGTGGCGACCTTCGGCCCTGTGCATCGATGATGCCTTCGAATGCCTTGCGCGCGGCACCCGAGTGCAGCAATTTCTCCGCGCGATTTCGCCCGGCTTCGACTGACCCGATCGCAGGATCCCATGCCAGAATACGGCTGGCGAAAAATAGTGCTTTCTCGACCAGATCGGCTGGAGCTTCAGGATGACTATCGAGGGCCCAAATAACATCGCGCGCTTCCAGCGCAGGACCGATACCGCGGCCGACTGGTTTGCTGCCGTCGGTGGCAAAAGCCTGCACAGTTAACCCGAGGCCGCGGCCGACACTTTCGAACAGCGCCGCGAGTTCGAGCGCATCCCCCTCGGTCTTGAGCTTAGCCCTTTTCCCGAAGGGAAGATCGACAATGACATGGGTTGAACCGGCGGTTAATTTCTTTGACAAGATCGAAGCCACGGACCAGCGGTTGGAATCGATGCCCAGCGGGCGCGTGATGGCATTCATCACATCGTCGACCGCGGAGTGGTTAAGCCGGCCATTCCAGGCGATACAAGCGCGTGCACGTTCCAGGCAAAGGCGAAGCTCGGTCGGACCCAGTTCGACATTCGCGAGCGTTTCCATTGCATCGGCGGTGCCGGCAGCCGAGGTGATCGCACGTGAGGACGTCTTCGGCATAAGAAAGCCGCCATGGGCGGCGACGATTGGAACGACGATCAACGTGATACGACTGCCCGGAATGCCGCCCATAGAATGTTTATCGACAACTATTTTGTCCGGCCACGTTATTCGCTGGGTAAACCGCGTGCGCACCTGGGCCAGCGAAACGACTTCGTCATCACTCAGATTCTGGGTTGCTGCGACCAGGAAGGCCGCGACCTCGCCTTCCGGATAGCGCGACTCGACGATGTCACGAATGAGCGTATGGTACTGCTCCTCGGACAGTTGGCCGCCTTGAATCTTGTGCGTCAGCGCCGCGCGGCTTTCCGGTGAGGGCGTACGCCGAATTGTCACCTCGGCCCCTTCCGGAAGGCCTAGCTCGGCAAAGGCTTCGCTGGACAAACCAATGGCACCCGAATCCAGAAAATCGGGCATATCAATAACCTGAACCCGGGTGCGGATACTGGCGGCGCCTGCACTGATCTCAAGTTTGGCGGAGCCCAGATAATCAAATGCGCTAACGATCTCGCTGTTGGCCGGCAAGTAGGCGCAGTAATCCCGGCCGCCGAAGATCGGTATCCGTCGCAGATGCATGTAGTTCGCGCAGGATTCCAGTGCCGCCAAAAAGCGCTCGATCCCGACTGCAATGGTTCCATCGTTGCGGACGGTCACGGTCTTCACGGAAGACGGCCATTGCTCGACATTGCGCGCAACGCGTTGGTCAATTGCGGCGCCCGTCTCTCGACCACGCCCAGCTATACGAGCGGCGAGAAGTTCGGGAGGCGCCACCACCTCGACGACGACGAGCCGCGGCACACGCTCAGCCAATTCAGCGATTACGGCGCGCGATCCATTGGCTATGACATTCTGCCCGTGCTCGATCGCCTCCATCAAACTGGCAGGTAACCCGTAGCGCAGGCCATGCGCATTCCAGGAGATCAGAAAGTTTCCAAGAGCGAAACGACGAGCGAATTCTTCTTCTGTCGCAGACTCATGATCTTCGCCGGGAGAGCCCGCCGGACGCGTAATCACCCGCCGGGCAAAGACGTATCGACCGGCTGGTTCTAGGACCGCTTTTGCGCCGTCGATAAGTGAATCTTTTCCGCTACCACTCGGCCCGACAACGAAAAAAAGGGTGCCGACCCGCAAGTCACGCCTCATCTAGACCAATATCAACCGCGGACGCCGCCTGTGTGATTTTGCTGGTCGAGATATAGTCGACGCCTGTCTCGGCAATCGGGCGGATTGTCTCAAGCCGAATTCCGCCCGAGGCCTCGACCTTCGCCCTGCCTTCTATGAGGCCTACGGCCTTGGTCATATCCGCGACCGACATGTTGTCGAGCATGATGACGTCGACGGAGGCTCTAATGGCCTCCTGGACCTGGTCCAAGCTATCACATTCGACTTCGAGCTTCGTCAGCACTGGCAATTTCTTGCGGGCCCGCTCCACTGCGGCAGCGATGCTGCCGCAGACCACGATGTGATTATCCTTGATCATCACGCCGTTATCAAGACCAAGGCGGTGATTCAGGCCTCCGCCGCTGGTAACGGCATGCTTTTCCAGCACTCGTAGGCCCGGCGTCGTCTTGCGCGTGTCAATCAGCCGAGCCTTGGTGCCGGCAATCGCCTCGACGTAGCGAGCTGTCTCATTGGCGATACCGGACATCCGCTGCGCGATGTTGAGGGCGGTGCGCTCCGCCGTCAACACGCTCCGCGCGCGACCCTTGACCTTAAGCAAGGTGGCGCCTCTCTCGACCTTGTCGCCATCTTTGGCGCATAACACGACATCAAGTGTGGGATCATAGCGTTTGAAGACGCGCATCGCGACCTCGATGCCCGAAACGATCATGGGCTCGCGGGCGTTCATCAGGAAGTTGCCAACCTCATCGGGTTCGATCATGACCTGAACGGTAAGATCGCAATACCCTATATCCTCCGTAAGCCAGAGGTCGACAAGACGATCAACGACAAAAGCATCGTACATCGAGGCTGACTCCCGAATGTTTTCGCCCGATCACGGACCCATTGCACTCGCCACGCGCCCGGAAATACGTTTGTATACGAATGATATAAGATATGCCGGCTCTGTCAATACGGCTGACGCCAACCGCGGCAGGTCGATCACGCTTCTGCTGAAGACGATCGCCGCTCTTAAACACTCGGTGTGTAAAGTCACGGGCACATCTTCTAGGAAAGTTCATCAAGCGGTCTGGTGAAGCGCTACGACGCTATCTAGCTTTTGACGCAAATCTATCAACGCACGAGGCATCGCGGTGTATGAAATCGTCGAGGTTACCAGTTGGCAACAACTTCAGACGGAAGTCTTCGGAGACTCGTGGGATCCAAGCCTTCGACGGCACCGCTCAAAGGCCCTTTTTCGCGGCACGGGCCAAGCTCTTCTTGATACTCGCACTTCCCTCGCGAGGCTTGGCGGACAATATTGGGAACTGGAGTATCACGTTCTCAGGGCGTTTCGGAAATATGCAACCCGAGAACAGGTCCCCTTCGACGACGATTGGAACTGGATCGCGCTCGGTCAGCACCACGGGCTCCCCACCCGTCTCCTCGATTGGACCTACTCGCCATATGTTGCCATGCACTTCGCAACGGCTGAACTTTCACACTACGACAGCGACGGCGCGATAATCATCGTCAACTATCATGAAGCGGCGCGAACACTTCCAGTCCGCCTCAAATCGATCCTATCCGATGCAGGTTCGCATGTATTCACGACAGAGATGCTGCGTCAGTACGCTTCAACGTTGAAGGAGTTCGACAAGCTCAACGGAACCGAAGCGTTCATGCTTTTTTTTGAACCTCCGTCCCTCGACGAGCGCATTACCAACCAGTTTGCTGTTTTCTCGCTGATGTCGAATGCCAGACTCTCGTTTGATTCCTGGCTCGCCGACGAGCCGACCATCGGTCGCAAGCTAATTTTGAAAGCCGGCCTGAAGTGGGAAATACGAGACAAGCTCGATCAGGCAAACATGACCGAGCGCGTCCTGTTCCCAGGGCTTGACGGCTTAAGCCGTTGGCTCGGCCGCCATTACGTCAATCCAGATAACGTTCATCTGCGAGCTCAAGACGATCGATGGAGTGCGCAGCAGGAAATTCCCCCGACACAGGACTAGGTTGGACGCTCGGCTTGATAAGCCCCCTTGCGCAAATTGCGGTCAACGTCGCCCGGAAAAGCAGCACCTGACGCTCGCGCGTGGCCGGCCCACATCCCGGATTCGTCTTGACAAGAACCATCCTCGTTGAAACTATCGTTCGTATACAAATGAATCTGTTTATCTTGACCCGACCATAGTCAAAAGCAATCGTTATTGCTCGAGAGCAAAGGGCCCTGATGATGGTTCCGGTTAGGTTGAAGTTTTTCAGTCGCGCGGTGGCTCTCGCCGCGACGGTGCTGATATCAATTCATGCGCAGGTGCGGGCCGAGGAGATTTCGGTCACGCAATGGGGCGCGAGCTTGTATGGAGCGCCCTATGCCGTCGCGATGGAGAAAGGGCTCTTCAAGCAGGCGGGCATCGACATCACAGGAATTCTCGGTTCCGGCGGCGGTGGTACGACCGTACGCAATATTCTCGCCAGTCCCACACCTTATGGCGAAGTGGCGATCGGCGCGGCTCTGGCGGCCAAAGCGCAGGGACTCGATCTCGTTGTCGTGAACGTTGGGACCCACAGCGTCGCCGAAGCCTCGATGGTCGCGATGCCAAATTCCAACATCAAGAGTGTTGAGGATTTGGTGGGCAAGAAGATTGCGATCACCTCACCCCGATCTGTTTCCGAAATGTTGTTCCTGCTCGTACTCCGCGAGAAAGGCATCGACGCAAGCAAGATTACCCGTGTGGCGGCTGGCGGTTACATGCCAGGTCTAACGATGCTCGAAAACGGCGGCGTGTCAGCTTCGGTGATTATCGAGCCTCTTTCGATCATCCGAAAAGCCAAATATCGCACCGTCTACAACGCCAGCGATGTCCTGAAGCCGATGACGACCTCAGTTGGTATCACTACCCGGGAGTTCGCCACGGAACACCCGGACAAGCTGCGCGCCATCATTGCCGGTCGACGAGCTGGCGTGCAAGCCATCTACAGGGATCCGGCGGAAGCTGGCCGTATTC
The DNA here is from genome assembly GCA_963770515.1 of uncultured Alphaproteobacteria bacterium. Taxonomy (GTDB): domain Bacteria; phylum Pseudomonadota; class Alphaproteobacteria; order Rhizobiales; family Xanthobacteraceae; genus Bradyrhizobium. The sequence goes on along the minus strand of CAVYPW010000006.1, from coordinate 408,690 downwards.
TGGAGAAGACGTATCATTTGAAATCCGATATTGCGGCCGAGGCTGTAAACAACATGATTGCCCCACAAATGTGGAGTGAGGGCGGGTTCAATCAGACTGAACTCGACCGCATGGTGGACGCTCTCAAGTTGACGGGAGAAATCAAGGCGGACGTGGACTGGTCGAAGTTGATCGACAAATCCTTTTTGCCGGCCGATTTGCAGGTTGAGCAATGATCCCAGCGGCATCCGAGATCGCGGCGAAGGCCGCCGCTGTGAAGCCCGCGTCCGTCGAACAGGCACATGCGGCACTTCATGGGATCACGTGCGTCTATCATTCGCGAGGCCGCAGCCTGCATGCGCTCGGTCCGGTCGATCTTTCCCTGGCCAGAGGGGAATTCTTTTCCGTTGTCGGTCCCTCCGGTTGCGGCAAGTCCACCCTGCTCGACATTTTGGCCGGCCTGAGTCCTCCCCAAACGGGAACGGCTCATTTCGAGGAAAAGCCAATCCTGGGCGTGCCTGACGGCGTCGGCGTCGTTTTTCAGGAGGACGCTTCCTTTCCCTGGCTCAATGTTCGAGACAACGTGGCATTCGGCCTTCGCCGCGCCGGCGTCGACCCAGCCGAGATCAAGCGACGGGTCGACTACGCCATCGGATTCATGGGATTGAAGGATTTCGCGGCTTCCTATCCTGCCCAATTGTCGGGTGGTATGCGCCAGCGTGTTTGCATCGCGCGTACGCTCGTGTTGCAACCCCGCCTGATAATGCTTGATGAGCCTTTTGGAGCGCTGGACCAGCAGACCAGGCTGATAATGGGCGATGAGTTGCTTCGTCTCTGGCGGGAGACGTCAGCTACCGTCTTACTGATCACGCATGCGCTGGACGAGGCCGCGATGCTTTCGGACCGCGTTGGCGTGATGTCGACCCGACCTGGAACATTCATCGATATCATCGAGACCGGCTGGGAAAGGAATCGCGACAGCCGCGTGGTGTCCACGCCGCATTTCGGTGACATTACCGCAAGACTTTGGGAGAAACTTCGCGTCGAGGCCCTGAAGATGATGTCCACCAGCGAGTTGTGATCGCCATGAGATCAGAGGCTGTTCTCAGGTTTGGCGTCGTGGCGCTCCTCGTCGCCGCCATCGAGATCCTGTGCCGGCTTCACATCATTCCAGTCGACGTCATGATCGCACCGTCGCAGATGGCGGAGGAGCTGATGAAAATACTCGTCTCCGGCGAGTATTCGGCTGACATCATTTCGAGCATCGCCAACGTGCTGATCTCCACACTGTTGTCGGTGACGCTGGGGTTTGTGGCCGGGCTGGTCATATATTCGGCTCAAAGCCTTAGAGCTGCGCTGGAGCCTCTGCTGGCCAGCTATTATGCCGTACCGACCTTCATTTTTTATCCGGTCTTCATCAGCCTTTTCGGCGTTGGTTCCGGCGCGATCATCGCTATAGCCGTGCTCCTTGCTATCGTATCGATGATTACGGCGACACTAAACGGACTCGATCGCATTCCGCGCGTGCTGCGCAAGACAGGACGGATATACCGCATGTCGCGCATCAAAACGGCGCTGATGATCGAACTGCCCTCGGCAGCGCCCTCCCTTTTTACGGGGGTAAAGCTTTCTGTCGCGTACTCCTTTATCGGCGTGATCGCCTCGGAATTCATCCTCTCGGGATCCGGCATTGGCTATGCCATCGCTTACGCATACAACAATTTTGAGAATCGTCATATGTATGCGCTCATGCTGCTGGTCATCCTGCTGGTTACGGGAGTGAACACGCTGCTTAACGGTATCGACAGGCGACTGCAGTCGCAGCGACATCGGTGAAATAAATGCCCAGATTTGGCGGAACCGCAATCGTCATCCTGGCCTGCGTTGCCATCTGGCAATCACTCTATCTTTACGTCGGAGACTCAGCGCTCGCTTCGCCGCTGCAGACCGTTGAAAGGCTTTCCGTACTTTTGCAAGAGAGCGATTTCTGGGGTCATGCCTCCGAAACCGGTCGCGCATTTGTCTTGGCCTTATCGATTGCCGTTCTCGGCGGGATTTCTCTTGGGGTGACACTCGGCCTCGGCCGGCTGGCAGGCGACGTCGCGGAGCCTATTCTCGTCACACTCTATTCAATTCCCAAAATCGTTCTCTATCCCTTGATACTTCTCTGCTTTGGTCTTGGCATTTCAGCCAAAGTCGCCTTTGGCGTCATGCATGGACTCATTCCCATTGCGCTGTTTTCCATGAACGCGATCCGCCAGATGAAGCCCGTCTACCGGCGCACCTCGCAGGTCCTGCGACTGACCACTTTGCAGACGGCGCTGACGGTCATCGTACCAGCGATCTTGCCAGAGATCATTTCGGGCGTGCGGCTCGGCTTCTCGCTGACGTTGCTCGGCGTACTGATCGGCGAAATGTTCGCTTCGCAGCGCGGACTGGGTTTTCTCCTAACCAGCGCAATTAATCTTGGCCAGATTGATACGATCATGGCCATCGCTCTGCTGCTGACTGTTTTCGCAATTGCCTGCAACGCCTTGCTGATGACGTTCGACCGTCACTTGACGCATCAGATTCGATAGCCGTCGGGCAGCCGAACGCCACTCAAGGATCGAGTTTTTCCACACGAGGCGCATCGGATTCAAACCCGGGACAGTGTGATCCCAAGTCATATACCTGACGAATGGCAGGTTTGCGCCATAATCGGTCCTTCACAGAGGTCGGTTCTGGGACCAAGCGAAACATGCTCTCGACGACCTCGGGAGCCAGCCATCTGTGACAACGTCACCCTCGCGACCGAATGCCAAGAAAATACATTCACCGCATGGAAAAACTCACGAATGACGAAGCGGAGTGTGCGGGTTCGAACTAGACTCCCACTCTGGGGCGGGAGGATTCGAACCTCCGTTCGGTGGAATCAAAATCCGGCTCCTTCATCGATGATTTCAACGAATTTTCTGACGAAACAGCGGATTCCGCCCCCAAGATAAGTCAATAGGTTAGAGGCGCGGTCAGAATAGACGCGCCCATCTAGCCGGCGGCTGGCGGGTTCAAATCGAGGATGCGCCACCACCGAGCCCGACACTCGCTGGCAGCGGCGGAGGTGGTCATTCTTCTAGGTCCCCAAGCCCAGTCAGCGATCATCTTCTAAGCTGTTGATTCGGCTCAACTGATGGGCTCTTCCACCACAACTTCAAAAGAAGCCACGTAAAAACAATGCCTTGCCGCATTGCAGCAATTTTTCTATCTTTAAGCGTTGGACCAATATATGTTCCGATCAACGCAGGCGATCAGCAAAGGATTTTTTCTTATGACCGATATGACGGCGATCCAAGATCAAATGAAGGCAATTGCCACGGCTCACACCGATTACGCAAAATCATCCTTCGAAGCCAATAAGTCCTACCTTGAGCAGCTTGCAACTTTGAAAGCGCCTGATCAGGCGATGCAGCTGATGACCGACCACATGAAGACCAGTTATGAAACGTTCGTCACCGAGGCGCAAAAAATCGGCGATATGTACAAGAGCCTTTTCAGCACTGCGTTAATGCCGGTGACGGAAGCTATGCCAAAGCTTAAGGTTGTCAGCTAGAAACGCGATACGGATAGACACGAATTACCCGCCTAAACGGCGGGTTTTTCTTGATAGACCTCGTTCAAGCCAACGGTGATGCACGCACCTACACCCAGCTGCATCTTTAATTCTGATTGGTTTCGGATTCCTCTGCCCAATTTCGGGAGGCTGTTGCACAAACACTAGTCAACGCCGGGGGCGTCTGGACAAAAAGTGCAATATCAACAATGATGGTACTGCTCAACGGATCGGCTTGACCGGTTCGTTTTCAGAACTACTCTCCTAACTAGTTCCGGCTGCAATGGGTGAATGCCTGGCGTCGGATTCCGGCATACTTCTCGGAGTCCTCCATGGCTAAAGACGGAAAAGCCTATCTTTCAAGCCTACGCGACAACCGCACGATCTACATCGACGGGCGTAAAGTAACTGACGTAACAACCGACAGCAGTTTTCGCGGTGCGATCGCCAGCGCTGCAAGCCTTTACGACTATCAGGCCGCGCCGGAAAATCTCGAGCAAATGACGTTCCCCTCGCCCACCAGCGGCGAGCGGGTAAACCTGGCTTGGCAGCTTCCCAAGACGTTCGGCGAGTTGGTCAAACGGCGGCAAGCGATCGAAACATGGTCGAGTTTGTCCTGCGGCATGATCGGCCGGTCGCCAGACCATGTCGCCTCGACGCTGGCAGGCTTTCGGATGGGCCTTGCGGCTTTCCGCAACTACGACACTGCGCGTGCGGCCGCACTGGAATCCTACTTTCAATACGCAAGAGACAACGATCTCTTTCTTTCCTACGTGATTATCAACCCGCAATCTGACAAGGCGAAGTCTGCGGGCGGACAGCCGGACCCTCACCTTGTCGCATCCGTGGTCGACGAGGACAGTGAAGGGATTACCATCCGTGGCGCAAAGATGCTCGCCACCAGCGGCGTCATGGCGAATGAGTTGCTGGTGTCAGGCTTCCAGGCGCTGCAGGCCGGCGACGAAGCCTATGCTTTCACCGCCGTGACGCCGCTCGACGCCAAAGGCCTCAGCCTGCTGTCCCGGCGTAGCTATGAACAAAGCGCAACGTCTACCTTCGATTATCCGCTGTCGTCCCGGTTCGATGAAAACGATGCGGTCGTATGTTTCGATGACGTGAAGATACCGTGGGATCGGGTCTTCGTCTTCAAGGACCTGAAGATGGCGCAGGCGCAGTGGCACGATACCCGCGCCCACGTTTTTCAGAACTATCAGTGCATTGTCCGCCTGACGGTCAAGCTCCGCTTCCTGCTCGGGCTCGCGCGCAAGATTGCCGAGACCAACAACATCATCAACTATCCGCAAGTCCGCGAAACGCTCGGGCTGCTGGCTGCCAAGGTCAGCAACATCGAGGCGCTGGTGATCGCGATGGAACTCAAGGGCGAAAGCTTCAACGGCTTTTACGTGCCGGATCGGAGTCTGCTGTGTACCGCCCAGGTCATCGCGCAGACGACCTATCCGGAGGTGGTCGAAGCGATTCGCTCGCTGTCCGGCGGCGGCATGATCATGGTCCCCTCCTCTTACGCCGATTTTGCGACGCCGGAGACAAACGCCATTATCCACAAGACCCAGCGATCTCCGATCGTGAATTCGGAACAGCGCGTCAAGCTGATGAAGCTGGCGTGGGACGCGGTCGGCTCCGAATTCGGCTCGCGTCATCTGCAATATGAAATGTTCTACTCCGGCGCGCCATTGGTGACGCGCGGAAACTCGTTCCGGTTTTTCGACTGGGACATTCCCAAAGGCGCGGTCGAACGATTTATGGGCAGTTATAGCCTGCCCAACGGTCCGAACGTTTCCAAAGCCGCCGAGTAAACCTGCGTGTACAGCCTCGAAGACATCGGCCGGCATGGTTTTGTGGAGCATGGTCCTGCCTCGCTCAAATTGACGCAGGATGGACGACTCTCGGATCTGTCCTTTGCGGCGAAGGATCTGATGGACGTCGCCGGCTTCAAATCGGGCTGGGGCAATCCGGATCGATTGCGCGACGCAGCGCCCGCGGTTGCGACCGCGCCCGCCGTGCTTTCCGTGCTAATGGCGGGCGCGCATCTCGTGGGCAAGACTCACACCGACGAACTGGCATGCGGGATGTTCGGGATGAACCCGCATTTCGGCACCCCTATCAATCCGAAGGCGCCGAGCCGCGTGCCCGGTGGATCGTCAAGCGGCTCTGCTTCGGTGGTGGCGGCTGGCCTCTGCGATTTCGCACTCGGCACCGATACCGGCGGATCAGTCCGCGTTCCCGCAAGTTTTTGCGGGCTTTACGGCTTGCGAACTACGTTTGGCCGCCTGTCAGTTGCCGGCATCATGGCGATGGCGCCGAGTTTCGACACCGTCGGTTGGTTAGCACGTGACGCCAGAACGCTGAGGCGCGTCGGGGAGGTCTATTTCGGTCCGGTCGGAGAGCCCGGCGCAACACGCTTTCTGCTTGCGCGCGATGCGTTCAATATCCCGGTCAGGTCGATCGGCGAGGCGCTGCTGCCCGCGGCACGATCACTCGGTGCTGCAAACGAGGTCACGCTATTTGTCGAAGGCGTCGATTTCTGGCTCGACACGTTCCGGCCGCTGCAACTCTACGATCTGTGGTCGACGCTGGGCGCCTGGAGCAAGGCTCCGGGCCGGAGGCTCAGCCAGGCGGTCGCGGAACGCATTGAACTGTCCTCGCATGTCGATCCAATAAAATTCGCAGCCGCCGTGGTGAAGCGAGAGGCGCTTACCGATCGGTTGGTTACTCTGCTTGGTGACGACGGCGTATTGGTGTTGCCGACGGCGCATGACCTTCCGCCACACCGCGATGCACCGGTGTCCGCCCAGATCGAATTCCGCGAAAAGACGTTGGCGCTGACCTGCGTGGCGAGCCTTTGCCGGTTACCACAGATCAACATTCCCGCCACCATGATCGATGGTTGTCCCGTCGGCCTGTCGCTGATCGCTGGGCCACGCGGCGATCAGCGGTTACTGAGTCTTGCCGAGAAAACCGGGGATGCTTTGGCTGCCGCCGGACGCACGCAATGAAAGCTGATGGCGAGCGGGATTTCGTTGGCTACGGCACGACCCCGCCCAAAGCCGGCTGGCCAAACGACGCGCGACTTGCGCTGGTGCTCGTTCTCAATGTCGAGGAAGGCGCGGAGCCGTCGATACCGGATGGCGATGCCGCGACAGAGACGGCCCTGACCGACGCCGTCCCCGGTGAAGTTGTCGCCGGCACGCGCGATTTCGTCGCGGAATCACTATTTGAGTATGGCTCGCGCGTCGGCTTCTGGCGGATCACTGACCTCATGGCCGAGCGCGGGATTCCGCTCACGGTCAACGTCTGCGCGCAGGCACTGGTGCGCAATCCTGCTATTGCGGCTATGATCCGACATTCCAGTTTCGATCTCTGCTGCCACGGCGATCGCTTTGTCCGCCACTTCCGGCTCGGCAAAGACGAGGAACGGCAAATCGTGGCTCGGGCCGTCACCGACATCGAACGAGCGACCGGCCGCCGCCCGCTCGGCTGGCAAAGCCGTTACTCGGCGAGCCAGAACACCCGCGCGCTGCTCGTCGAGCACGGCGGCTTCCTCTACGATTCCGACAGTTATGCAGATGACTGGCCCTATTGGGTCAAAGTCGGCGATCAACCGCATCTGGTCGTTCCGCACAGCTTTACGAACAACGACAATCGCCTGGCGACCGCCAAGCTCGGCACGGCCGAGGATTTCTATGACCACCTCGCCTCGACCTTGCGTGTACTCTATGCCGAGGGCGCCCGTCATCCGCGCATGATGACCGTCAGCCTGCACAGCCGCATTTCGGGGCAGCCTGCCCGGTTCGAGGCGATCACGCGGTTTCTCGATTTCGCCGGCCGGCATCAGGGACTTTGGTTCGCCGGCCGGTCGGAAATCGCGCGTCATTGGATCGAGACGCACCCTCCGGGGATAGGTCCATGAGCGGAAGCGAACGCTTGCTCATCAGCGGCGGCCTCGTGGTCGATTCCCAATCAGGCATGACCGATCAGAAGGACCTGCTGATCGAGGACGGCCGGATCGTTGCGATCGGCGCGCCGGGCACGGTAGATAGCGCTAACGCCCCCCGGCACGATGCACGTGATCGCCTGATCATGCCCGGCCTCATCAACGCGCATACCCATGGTCACGCCAACCTGGTGAAAGGCGTCGCGGAAGCCTGGACGCTCGAGGCATCACTGACCAACGGTCCATGGCTTGCCGGTACCCGCGATCCCGAAACGATGTATTTGTCGACGCTGCTTGGTGCCATCGACATGCTGTCCAAGGGCTGCACCGCCTGTTTCGACCTAGTCTACGAATTCCCGCGTCCGACCAAACAAGGCTTCATGGCGGTCGCACAAGCCTACGCCGATGTCGGCATGCGGGCGGTGCTCGCGCCGATGGTGGCTGACAAAAACCTCTTTCAATCGATTCCGGGCCTGATCGAGGCGCTGCCGCGGGAACTCGGCGACACTGTGCTCCGATTTGAGCTCGCCGGCCCTAAGGAGACGATTGCTGCGGTCGAGTTGATTGTTACTGCCCGAGACGACATACCCGACGGCATCACGCTCGCTATCGCGCCGACCATTCCGCATCACTGCACGGAGCGCTTCCTGCGCGACTGCGTTGATATCGCCGACCGCCATACGCTTCCGATTCACATGCACATTGCGGAGTCCCGTTTGCAGGCGATCGTCGCCCGCAAGATCTATGGCAGGTCGGCAGTCCGGTATTTGGCGGACTTCGGCGTGTTGCGGCCGCGCTTCACGGCTGCGCACGGTGTCTGGCTCGACGATGACGATCTTGATCTGCTCGCCGCGCACGGCTGCTCCGTCGCGCACATTCCTGCCAGCAACTATCGCCTTGGGTCAGGTGTCGCACACGTCAGGCCGATGCTTGCGCGCGGCATCAATGTCGGACTGGCGACCGACGGCGCCAATTCCTCTGACTCTCTCAGCATGCTGCAAGCCATGCGGCTTGCATCCTTCAGCGCACGGATATTCGATCGCCCGCGCGAGGAGTGGCTGACGTCAGCCGAGGTAATCAGGCTGGCGACGCTTGGTAGCGCGAATATTCTTGGACTTGAGGGATGCGGCCGGCTGGAACAGGATGCTTGCGCTGACCTGGTGCTTGTCGATCTTAGCCATGTCGATTTCATTCCCGATACCGACCTCGTCAATCAGCTCGTGACCTGCGCCAACTCTGCCGCCATCACCGACGTAATGGTTGCTGGCGTCTTCAAGGTGCGCGACCAGAAAATTATCTCGGTTGATTCCACAAATCTCCGCGAGCGCGTCCGCGAAAGCGTTTCGCGGCTTGCGACCGCGACGGGCGCCGCGCGCACCCTCGCCCAAAAACTCGAACCTCACGTCGTCGCCTTCGCTCAATCCATGTCGTCCGAACAGCTTTCGTTCGATCGGCGCATCCAACCTGGGCGAGGCTAAGCGATGGATGCGGCGGGCAATGAAGTTGAACTCGACGACCTCGAGAGGCGAGTTCGCTTCGAAATGGACTGCCTTGGTTATCCGTCCCGGCAATGGTCCGTCGGCAGGAGCCGAAACGGCATTCCTGTGCATGACGTCATCATCGTCGGCGGTGGCCAGAGTGGCGTTTCGATTGCTTTCCGCCTGTTGCGGGAACGTGTCACCAACCTGCGCATACTGGACCGCAATCCGGCAGGCGCCGAAGGTCCCTGGACCACTTTTGCCCGGATGCACACGCTGCGCACGCCGAAAGCGGTCACTGGACCGGACCTTGGCATTCCAAGTCTAACTCCCCGCGCCTGGTGGGAGGCACAATTCGGCGCCCAATCCTGGCAAAGTCTGAACAAAATTCCACGCGAGGCCTGGCAGGCCTATTTGATGTGGGTTCGAAAGATCGTGGGCATCGATGTTAGCAACGAGACCGAGGTTACCGACATCGAGCCGTTAAGCGATGGGCTGTTGGCCGTGCACGCCCAGATCGGCGGCGCCTCGCAACGATTCTTTGCGCGCCAAGTCGTTCTGACGACAGGTATCGAGGGCTGCGGCCGCTGGGCCGTGCCCGCGACGATCGCCGAAGCGTTGCCCAAAAAAAGCTATGCCCACACCGCCGATCAGATTGATTTTCGCAAGCTCGCCGGCAAGGCCGTGGCAGTGGTCGGCGCCGGGGCGTCCGCGTTCGACAATGCCGCGATGGCGCTTGAAGCCGGCGCGGCATCGGTCCAGCTGTTCGTGCGCCGCAAGCAACTTCCAAGCGTCAACCCGAACCGATGGATGGAGTTCGCCGGCTTCTTGCGCCATTTTGGCGATCTCGATGACGCCTACAAATGGCGGTTCATGAAGTTCATATTCGACATGAACCAACCGCCTCCGCAGGACACCTTCGACCGCTGTGCCTGCCATGCGAACTTCTCCATGCACCTGAGCTGTCCGATCGATCGTGTCCGGTTCGAAGACGACAGAATCAAGCTGACCTCGCCGCAGGGCACGCACGCCGCCGATTTTCTGATCGCCGGGACGGGCTTCGTCGTCGATCTCGCCCGACGCCCTGAGCTTTCGCGGTTTCACGATCAGATCGCTTGCTGGTCCGACCGCTATCGTCCGCCGGCTGGTGAAGACCATCTGTTGCTGGGTGCCTATCCCTATCTGTCTCCGAATTTCCAGTTCACGGAAAAGACCCCCGGCTCGGCTCCGTTCCTCAAGCACATCTTCAGCTACACCTTTGCGGCGATGCCGAGCCTGGCCTGTTCCGCCGGCATTTCCGCACTGAAATTCGGCGTCGACCGGATCACAAATGGAATTACCCGGTCGCTATTCGTCGAGGACGCAGACCTGCATCTGCAATCGCTCCGCCAATATGATGAAGTGGAGCTGGATATCGCTGCAATGCCGCGGACAGCGTGAGACTTGTGCAAATCAGAAGAAATCGGGAGCTAACCGGCGATGGTGACCGTTGATAATCGATCCAAACGTGTCCTTGAGTTGAGGCTGAAGATCGAGAAGCCGTTCCAGCTCGACGAGACACTGTGCCTCTACAGTCCGCAGGACAATGTCGATTCCCTCAGCCACCCCCGCATTGCCGAATGGCTCGACTACATTCAGAACGATTATGAGCCGGAACTGCCCGAGGCCGAGCATCGGGTGCTGTTGTTCATGCCCTGCACGAAGACCAAGCCCTATCCCTTTTCCACCGAGCACATGGCGATCAATCAGCGGCTGCTGGATGAAGGGTACAGACCGGTTCGCGCGAACTATCTGCCGCAGGAATTACAGGCCCGGCTCGACCCCCAATTTTCGCCTGATGTACTGAACCTGTCGCCGCTGGCGGATGGCCGAGGCACGGTTGTGCATCGAATGGTGATCTCCGAGCCGATGGCGGTTGTGCCCTACGAAAATATCGTCGAGTTCGACGGCAAGCCGTCGCCGGCTGTTGCCTATGACGATCCCGGCCTGTTCGAAAACCGGGGCAATGCGGTGTCGCCCTGGCGACCGGACTCGACGGCGGTCCGGATGTCGGCGACGCGCTGGAAGTGGGGCGACGAGGAACGCCGCCAATATGTCACCATGCATAATGAAATGGCGCGTATCCTGGCAAACGTCGTTGCCCGACTGGCGCCCAACTATACCGATGTGATTTCCTGGGTAGCGCCGGGACTGACCCACAGAAGCTTTGTCATCGGTCGCGACGAGCGCCCGTTCCATCATGTCGCCACGTCGCGGATGGTTGGAGGCAGGCGAATGGAGCTGATCGGCGCCAATGACCATCTGCCGCCAAAACACAGGATCGACTGCCTGCCGCTGTCCGACGACTGCCAGCTCGCCATCGAGCGGCTGTCGCACCGCCTGAACGTCGATATCCCGAAGGCAACCGCGATCTACGCCCGCGGTGGCAACAACGCGACCCCGTTGGCGCTCCCCGAACTGCTCGATGTCTTGATACAGCGGCTGGCTGGCGCGCGCGCCAACGACAAACGAAAGAAAACCCATGACAGCACTGCGACTGAAAATCGGAGTTAGCGACTCCGATCGCACCCGTCCGATCGCAACCGGCGAGGTGCCAATCGCCGGCGTCGAGGCCCAGGTAACGCTGATGGGCGTGCAGGCGCTTTTCAACCAGCAGCTGACCGAACATACCTTCGACTGCTGCGAATTTCCGATCGCCTCCTATTTACGGTCGATGGAGCAAGCTGACCGACGCTATGTCGCTATTCCGGTATTTCCCTCGCGGCACTTCCGTCTGTCCTGTGTCTTCATCAATACCTCGAAGGGCATCAATGCACCTGCTGACCTCGCGGGCAAGCGTATCGGCGTGCCCGTGTTCGACATGGCGGCTGCGGTCTGGCTTCGCGGCATATTCCAGGATCACTTTGGATTGCCCCGCGCGGCACCGATCTATGTTGCCGGCGGATTGGAGGCCGCCCGCGCCGGAGACGAGCATCCGCAGTTCTATCCGGACCGGTTCACGCATGAACACAGAACAGACAAAAGTCTGGCCACTCTGCTTGCCGACGGCGAGATCGACGCCTTGTACACGGCACGGGCTCCGAGCACATGGTCGTCGCTGTCGGTCAGCCGTCTGTTCGAGGCGCCAATCGAGGCCGAACTCGACTATTTCACGAAGACCGGAATCTTTCCGCCCATGCACCTCATCGCGGTGAAGCGCGCGATCGCGGAAACCAATCCCGGCCTGATGCGCGCCATTTTCGATGCCTTTGCGCAGGCGCAGAAGATTGCACGGGAAAGGCTGTTCGATTCGGCTGCGCTCGGCACGATGTTGCCGTGGCAGCTTGAGAGCCTGCTATTTGCGGAGCAGCGTCTCGGATCCGACTATTGGCCGGTGGGATTCGCGAAGAACCGCGACATGCTCAAGGTCATTATTCGCTACATGGTCGAGGACGGCCTGATCACAACTGCGTTTTCGCCCGAGCAGGTGTTTCCCGATTCCGACATTCTGAAAACCTGAAGCCGGGATATACAGCGGCGAGCCTCGCGCCCTGGCGCCAGCCGGCAATCGTTTTGATGGGATACAAGACGTAGCCATCGCTTACGAGAGGAGAGAGATTTGCGCGAAGAAAATCCCAATCCGCCAACAAAGGGAATCGGGCGATTGGCCGATGTTCGGTAGAAAACAGGTAGTCTCTCCTCCGAACAACCGCGAACAGTTGTTACGCTCGACTGGGCGCCAAGCCTGCGCTTTGTCTGACAGCCCTCGCTGCACCGGAGTCGGCGTTTGAGCGAACTTCATCCTGGGTAGAGTACGGTGATCCCGAATCCAGCGCGAAATTGACGTTCCAGAACGTCCGGTGGAAATCGATCCATTCGGCGGCACTTGCAAGCGCCTCGCGCCTGAGCTGGCACAAGCCGTATTTTCCTCGCTGCTCATTGGTGACGATCAGCGCATCCTGAAGCACTTTTAAATGCTTGAGGAGCGCGGGTAGCGAAATTCCAAGTGGCGCGGCGAGTTCAACAACTGTTGCATCCCCGCGGACCAAGCGTGCCACGATAGCCCGACGCTTGGCGTTTGCGAGGGCGGCGAATGCATGATCCAGATTCATCATTCACAAGACATTCAAATTGGTCATTTGCAGTCCAACAACCGGGCCCGATCAGCTTTCGCCGAAACGCTCGCGGCGAGAAAATGTGAGACCGCTTTCGCCATGTCAGCGGGCGCTGGCCGACATTCGGCGACAGTCTGGCGGTCGATCAACGAACTTGATGAAAGGCCATTGATATCGATCACCGGCAGCGCCGAATTCGAAACACGGATTGCTTCGAGCGTGGATGTCATGGCCGCCTCGTTTGCAAACCGTGAAGCCACGACAAGAATCGTTTCATCGGGAAGGAATTATCTCTCGCTGTAGGAAGCCCAATCGCTCGACGTGCCGGCATCCCATCGCAGAGATGCCGGCACGGATCAGGTATTTGAAGCTAGATACGGCTCATTTGGGAACGCTGCCGTCGATGCCCTCGACGTACCAATTGAGCGAGTTGAAGGTCGCCTCAGGCATAACGGCACCAGCAGCCACCATTTCTTTCCCGCTATTGTCCTTGATCGGTCCGGCGAAGGGGTTTAGCGCGCCGGAGACAATCGCGGCTTTCTTTTCTTCGAAAACCTTGACGGCGGCCGGCGGGATAGCCGGATTGAGCGGCGCCATCACCACCATTCCCTCTTTGATACCCCAACGGGTGTGGCGGTTGCCGGTCCAAGTGCCATCCAACACTTTCTTGGTTTCAGCAATATAATAGCCGCTCCAGTCTTCGGTCGTGCCTGAGAGCTGCGCCTTCTTGCCGAAGCTGGACATGTCGGCATCAATGCTGAACGCGTAGGTGCCCTTTTCCTGGGCCGCCTGAATCGACGCCGGCGAGTCCGTATTTTGCGCGACGTTATCAGCGCCCTGCGCGATAAGAGTATCAGCCGCCTGGCGCTCCTTACCCGGGTCGTACCATGTGTTCACCCAGATCGCCTTGGTCTTGACCTTGGGATTGACCGCCTGTGCACCGAGGGTCATGGAGTCGATGTTGCGAACCACGCTGGGAATCGGGAACGAGCCGATGAAGCCGAGCGTATTCGATTTCGTCATCTGTCCGGCGAGCACGCCGATCAGATAGAAGCCTTCCTCAAAGCGCGGTTCGTAGACGGAAATGTTCGCCGCAGTTTTGAAGCCGTTGACATGCTCGAACTTGACCTTCGGAAACAGCTTGGCAACCTTCTGCAGCGGTTCCATGTAGCCGAACGAGGTCGCGAAAATCAGCGTGTAGCCGTCGGACGCAAGTTGACGAAACACGCGTTCGGAATCGGCGGTCTCGGGAACATTTTCGACGAAGGTGGTCTTGATCTTGTCGCCCATCGCCTTTTCCAAGCCGAGACGGCCCATATCATGCTGTTGCGTCCAGCCGCCATCACTGCGCGGGCCTAAATAGACAAAGGCGACCTTGAGAGGATCGGCCGCGAAAGCGCCTACCGGCACCATCGCCGTCAGTCCCACTGCAACGCACAGCGGTAAAGATTTCAAAGTTTTGCTTAGCTTCATGACGCTTACCTTTTGGTTAGGGCTGGAAAACGATTTGCGGTGAGATAAAAGAGACCTGCGAGAGATTTGTTAATGAGGCTTGTCGAAAGATATCTGGCCACCGGTCCTCAAGCGGTTGAGTGGAAGCTGTGGCCGAGAGATGCGGGTTGGTTCAGCAAGATCGTCTTGGGATCACGACAGATGATTACAAGAACGATAATCGTCGCTGCATAGGGCAGCATCGACAGAAACTCGGTGGGGATCGGCAGACCGAACCCTTGAGCGAAAAGCTGGAATTGCGTCACGCCACCGAACAAATAGGCGCCGATGACAACACGGGCTGGCTTCCACGTTCCGAAGACGACGAGAGCGAGCGCGATCCACCCTTTGCCGGCCGACATGCCTTCCACCCACATAGGCGTCTGCACCAACGACAGATAGGCGCCAGCGATTCCGGCGCTCGCGCCGCCAAACGCCACTGCCAGATAGCGGGTCTTCAACACCGACTTTCCGATGGCGTGAGCAACTGCCGGGGATTCACCGATGGCGCGCAGGGTCAGGCCAGAACGGGACTTCGTCAGGAACCACTGCACAGCAATGAACAGAGCAATCGAAAGATAGACCATGACGTCGTAGTGAAACAAAAGGTCTCCCAGGACGGGAATGTCGGACAGAACTGGAATCTTGATTGGCGCCAGCCGATCCACCGGCAACCCAGCCAGATTGTGCCCGACGAAGGCCGACAAACCGATTCCGAACAAAGTCAGCGCGAGGCCGGTCGCCACCTGATTTGTCTGTAGGTTAAGCGTCAGAAAACCGAACACCAGGGACAATGCGACACCAGCCGCAGCCGCCGCCATAAACCCGACCGTGTCGCTTCCGGATCCGCGGGTAGCAGCAAAACCGGCCACCGCACCGATCAGCATCATGCCTTCGATTCCGAGATTGAGTACGCCTGATCTTTCGACGACGGTTTCGCCAAGCGCCGCATAGATCAATGGCGTGGCTGCCACCACGGTGCTGGCAATCATCGGGATAAGGGGATTCATGCTGCGCTCTCAATGCTTGCTGCTGGTTTCGTCAGCGTGGGTTCGACCACGGCTACCACGCGCTTCAGCCGGAACGTGATGAACAGGTCCGCAGCCAGCAGGTAGAAAAGCAACAACCCCTGAAACAAACCGGTGATAGCGGACGGTAAACCCATGCCCATCTGCGCCGACTCGCCACCGAGATAGAGCAGCGACATCAGTAACGCGCCGAACACGACTCCAATCGGATGCAACCGGCCGATCCATGCGACGATGATCGCGGCAAAGCCATAACCCGGCGAAATTTCCTGCTGTAGCCTTCCAATAGGTCCGGCGACTTCGCAAATTCCGGCGAGACCGGCCGTGGCGCCGCAAAGCATCAGGGCGATCCAAATATTGCGCTTCTCCGAAAATCCGGCATAGGCGGCGGCAGCGGGCGCCATTCCGGCGACCTGCATTCGAAATCCAGCGAAGGTCTTCTGCGAGAACACCCACGCCATCACCGCAAGTATAAGCGCGTAGACGATGCCCCAGGTCACGCGCGTCCCCTCGATCAGAACGGACATCGTTTCGGCATCGCCAAAACCTTGCGATTGCGGGTAGTTTTGGCCCTGAGGATCACGCCATGGGCCGTGCACCAGCCAGGACAGCACCAACTGGGCGATGTACACAAGCATCAGCGTCACGAGAATTTCGTTGGTGTTGAATTGGGTTCGCAGGAAAGCCGGAATGGCGGCCCAGGCCATTCCGCCGAGCACGCCAGCCAACAGCATCAACGGCATGGCGAAGATTGACTCGCTGTCGCCGAACCAGAGCGCGACACCGCCCCCGGCGATCGCGCCCATGGTGAGTTGCCCTTCGGCGCCGATGTTCCAGACGTTGGCGCGAAAGCCCAGGGCCAGACCCAATCCGCAAAGTAGCAACGGCGTCGTCTTGAGCAGCAATTCGCCAATGCCGTAGCTGGTCGACAGCGGCTTGATAAAGAAAAGGTAGAACGCCTCTACCGGATCCTTGCCCAACGCGCTGAATAACAGAAATCCGGTCACCAGCATCCCGGCCGCGGCCAACAAAGGCGAAACGACGCTCATAGTGGACGAAGGCGTGGCACGCCGCTCAAGCCTGAGCATCAGCAGTCTCCAATTGCGAACTTGCGGAAGTCGGGCCGTCGCCTGCCTTGTCGCCGAATTTTCCGCTCATCCACACTCCGATTTGTTCGATCGATGTTTCGGCAGGCTTGACCGAAGGCGAAAGGCGCCCTGCCGCCAGCACCGATAGCCGATCGCTGATCGTGAATAGCTCGTCGAGTTCTTCGGATATGACGAGAATTGCGACGCCCGCGTCACGCAGATCAATCAGTGCTTGCCGGATAAGCTGCGCGGCGCCGACATCCACCCCCCATGTCGGCTGTGCCACGATCATCATTTTGGGCTGCAGCATCGTCTCTCTCCCAACGATGAATTTCTGCAGATTGCCGCCGGACAGGCTGGAGGCTACGGATTGCTCGCCACCGCATTTAACTTTAAAGCGCTCAATGACGTGCTTGGAAAACGTCCGCATTACGCTCGGGTGGATCATGCCGTTCAGGACCATGCCCTTTCGTGCACCGGTCAGCAGCGCGTTGTAGGCGAGACTCATCGGCGGCACCGCCCCTCGCCCGAGCCGCTCTTCGGGAACGAAGGTCAGCCCAAGCGCGCGGCGCTTTGCGGGGTTAAGCGCCCCGACAGGTTGTCCGAACAGCTTGATCATGGAGCCGCTGGTACTCAGCCGCTCGCCCGACAGCGCCGTCATCAACTCCTTTTGACCGTTTCCGGAAACACCGGCGATCCCAAGTATCTCGCCACTTCGTACCTGCAGGCTAATGTCCTTGAGCGATGTCCCGAACGGATCGGGCGACTGCAGCGACAAATGCTGGACATCGAGCCGTACTTCCTTCGCCTCGCGGGGAGTGAGATGGCACTCCGCCAGATCTCCGCCGATCATCAACCGTGCGAGACTCTCGTTAGTTTCGTTCCGAGGAATAGCATCGCCGCTGACTTTTCCGCCACGAAGCACCGTGGCGGTGTCGCAGAGCGCCCGAATTTCATCGAGCTTATGGCTGATATACAGTATGCTGCAGCCTTCCGACGCCAGGCGACGGAGCGTCTTGAACAAGATCAGGACGGCCTGCGGCGTCAGCACTGAGGTTGGCTCGTCCATGATCAGAAGCTTGGGCTCCTGAAGCAGGCAGCGCACGATCTCGACGCGCTGCCTCTCGCCCACGGACATGCTGTGAACGAGACGATACGGATCGATCGGAAGTCCGTATTTTTCGGAAACCTCGGTAATCTGTGCGGCCAGTCGCGCGGTCGGGACCGGTTCATCCAGCGCTAGCGCGATATTTTCCCATACGGTGAGCGTCTCGAACAAAGAAAAATGCTGAAACACCATGCCGATGCCCATGCGCCGCGCTTGTGACGGAGCCACGATGGTTTCGTACTGACCATTCCACATGATCGTGCCGGTATCCGGCTTGGTGACGCCATAAATGATCTTCATCAGCGTGCTTTTGCCGGCACCGTTCTCGCCAAGCACTGCGTGAATTTCACCTGGGCGAACTTTTAAGGAGACATCCTCGTTGGCCACAACGCTCGGATAGCGCTTGGTAATGCCGGTAAGCACCAGCCGCGGATTTAAATCAGAAAATTTGTCCATGTTTTCAATAAGCCTGGGCTAAAGTAGTGCAGCAACACGCCGTCTTTGAAAGACCCAAGCAATCTGCGCGCCAAGTCGGCTAAGTCTGCCCGATTTAAGGATTAAACCTTGGTAGTTAGGTCAACTAAGCCCGAAAATCAGAGACCCGGCGGAGGATGGCGCCTTGCGCTGCCACGTAGTTTTCCGGTGGGCTAATCGACCGCTATGATCGATTTACGGTGGCCGGTTCTCAGCGCATCAGCCAGAGTTACCGGCGGTTTAGAGAGATTGCGTCTATTGTGGCAGGGTCGCGCGCCATTCCTCTGGCGAGAAAGCCGAATGCAGAACCTATGAAGACCTGGATTCGCGATCCGATCGCAATGCTAGCCGAAGGAGGCAAGCGAGGACTTGTCGTCGAGGGCAGCAGGATCGTCGAACTGGTCGGGCAGGATGGCCCTGCCGCGCCTTGCGACAATGTTTTCGATGCCCGACGCCACGTGATCATTCCAGGCTTGGTCAACGCTCATCACCATTTTTTCCAAACGCTGACGCGCGCCCATCCAAAAGCCATCAACAAGAACCTGTTTCCGTGGCTGCAGCAGCTCTATCCGATCTGGGGGGCACATCTTGATCGCGACTGCTTCCGTTTGGCCGTGCGTGTCGCGCTGACCGAATTGCTGATCTCGGGGTGCAGCACAGCATCGGATCACTTGTTTGTCTTTCCTGATGACATGGCCGACGCTGTCGACATCGAAGCGGAAGAAGCGTCGAAACTGGGAATGCGCATGACGCTGACGCGCGGCGCCATCAATCTCGGCTTCGCGGACGGAGGTATTGCGGACGAACGGTTGATGCAGAGCTACGATGCAGTTATCGCGGATTGCGAGCGGGTTCTTGCGAAATATCACGATCCGAGCGACGGTTCTTTCCTGCGCGTCGCGCTGGCGCCATGTGCGCCCTTCAACGTGACCCGCGAACTCATGATCGATACCGCCGCTCTCGCAGAGAAGCACAATTGTCTTCTCCATACCCATTTGGGAGAAACCCGCGATGAGGACGATTACTGTCTTCATCACTACGGCTGTCGGCCGCTCGATTACCTGGAACAGGTAGGCTGGCTCAACGAACGCGTCTGGCTGGCGCACGGCATTCACTTCAACGATACGGAGATCGCACGGCTCGCGAAACACGGAATGGGAATCTGCCACTGTCCGACATCGAACATGATGCTGTCTTCGGGTATCTGCCGAACCAGGGATTTGGAGACAGCCGGGGTGACTGTCGGCCTTGGCGTCGATGGTTCGGCTTCAAATGATAGCTCGAACCTGATGGAGTTGGTCCGCCACGCGTTGCTCCTCGGACGGCTGGCCTACGACGCAACTTCAGTCACCCATCTTGATGCTTTCCGGTGGGCGACCGAAGGATCTGCCAAGTGCCTTGGACGCAACGATATCGGCAGGATTGCAGTAGGACGCGAAGCTGACCTCGCTTTATTCACCCTGGACGACTTGCGGTTTTCCGGCGCCGGTGATCCGGTTGCTGCGCTAGTTCTCTGCGGCGCTCACCGTGCTGACCGGATGATGATCGGCGGCGAATGGCGGGTTACGGATGGTTTGCCGGTCGGGGTCGATCTGGCGCGGCTTCGCGATGAGCATGGTCGGGCGGCTTTGGCGTTTTTGGCCAATGCCTAGATCCATGTGTCCACGGACACCACGGCGACATCGAAGCGCATGTGGCGCGAAATTGTACAAACCCGACACCTTTGTGCACAACGGCTGATCATCGCGTTAAATTTGTGCAAAAAGGTGGACTATTCCCAAATAAGATGTAGGCAGCCGGTAATCGCCAGGGAGGCACTCACTGCCAAAACTGCACAACCCACGTTGGCTTCTACGACTTCAAAGAAATGTTCTAGTGTCCTTAGCATAAAATACCCTCGAAGTACTAACGACCCCGCGCCGCTATGGATCCCGCCGGGAGCTCCAACAGACCCCTGCGTGGCGGTGAGTCTCTATCTTGGAGAGAATGGCGAACAACTATTGCCGAATGGTTTATGAAAGGAAAAGCAACGAGCACAAGCGGCGCGACTTGATAAATCTGTCTGATGTTCGATCTGCGTCAAAGCCGACAAGTTCGCTCTTGCGAGACCGGACACTTCAGGGCGCTCCAGCATGTCGCTAAGTGTGAAAACCGCAAGTGAACGCTCAGGATTGCGAGTATTGATGGAGATCGCCGCCAGTCGACTTGCGTTTTCGCTCGACAGCGATTCCGCGCATGCGCGGAAGAGAGAAATGAAAAGATATTCACGGATTGCCGAGGGTAAAATCTCCAGGCGTCGGAATGCTTGGCTGATCTCGGAGGATTCGAACTACGACATTCCCAATCGGACAAAATTCTTTTGAAAATCCGAGAGGGTTTCCGCCGTTGTTTTCGAAGTTTCGGCCTGGCGACTTATGCAGCCAGAAGCCGCAAGTTTTTGGAAAGACCGAAAAGTCGCTGGTGGTGATATCCCCCGGCGCACTTGACCTCGGCCCAGTTTAGGGAGCTGGAGCGGGACGGCGGCCCTCGTGTTCCACCAAACATGGGGATTTCGTCTTATTTCGATTGTTAAGGCCGCCAGCATAACGGCAGCCGTCCACACATTGTCATCTTGGTCGCCGACCATATAAGATTCCGGCCGGGAGGAGGCACGCCCGTGGAGACGGGCGGCCGAGAAGGTCATGTTCGAAGGACACGATCCTTATCTCGTCGCGCTCTCGGTGGTGATCGCGATCCTGGGAGGTTACACCGGTTTCGGCCTGGCGGCCCGCATCCGCGGGACGCCAGGCGTGAGCCGTCGCGTATTGCTGTCGGGCGCGGCGGGTTTCCTCGCCGTTGGCATCTGGACCATGCACTTCGTCGGCGTGCTGGCGGCGCCGCTTCCCGCCGATACGGTCTACCTCGTGCTTCCCACTACGGTCTCGTTCCTGATCTGCGCGCTGGTGGTCGGCGTATCCCTGTTTTTCCTGAGCATCGGCGAGCCGTCGCTGCGGCGCGTGATCTCCTCGGCGGTGCTGCTCGGGGCCGGCATCGTGAGCATGCATTATGTCGGCATCCACGGCCTCGCCGGCAATTTTGCCATCGAGCACGACCGCGGAATGGTGCTGCTGTCTGTTCTGATCGCGATCGTCACAGCCTATGGCGGCCTGCGCGCGTTCCTGGCCCGGCAGGACGGTATTCGTCTGATCGCCAGTTCGATCGCCTTCGGCGTCGCGGTATCAGGCATGCACTACACCGCGATGTACGGCATGCATTTCGTAGCCTGCTCGCCGGATCAGGCCAGGGTGCATGCCAGCGGGCTTGCGGCGTCGCCGCAGATCCTCTCCGTCGTCGTCGCTGTGCTTTGCTTTGTAATCGCGGCCGGTTTCCTGCTGTCGCTGGTGCCGGATCCGCGCCGGCAACCGGCGACTTCCGCCCTCCCCGTCGATCCGGCCGCGGAAGCGACGCTCGCGGTTACGCCGGGCGATGCAGGAGCTGCCGGCAGCTTTCCCCGCCTGACCTCAGCACCGCTCGGCGGTCTTGGCCAGCCGCCACGGCCAGCACCGGCGCCGAGATTGCCAGTAGAGGGCGCTGACGGTACGCACTTTATCGATACGGCCGATGTGCGCAGCGTCCGGGCCGATGCTCATTATACAAGGGTGCATGACGGCACCCGCGAGCGGATGTGTCCGTGGTCGATCTCGGAAGCCGAGGCGCAGCTCGATCCCGGCCTTTTTGTCCGGGTGCATCGCAGCCATATCGTGGCGATTCCGCATGTCAGTTTTGTGCGCAAGGAAGGTGACGGCGCCGTGATCGAACTCGACGGCCCGTCGCCGCATCGCGTTCCCGTGAGCCGCGCCAAGATCGCCGAGGTCAAGGCCCGGCTTGGTTTGGCCCGGCGCAATCAGGTTGGATAGGTCGCGAAGCCTGACGCATTTCGTGCGCGTCAATCCGTAATTCGTGCGAATTCCCTCAACCGGTGATGAAGCGGCCGCCGCCGCCTTGTTTGTGAAAAATTCCGGGAAGAGCCTCCAGCCAACGTCTGTTTTCAAAAACATAAAGACGCATGGAGGAGACGATGATCCCTGGCCCGTTCAGCTATCACCGGCCGGCGACCTTGGCCGATGCCGTGAAACTGCTCTCGACCTTGGGCGACGAAGCCCGCCCCCTTGCCGGCGGTCATAGTTTGGTCCCGATGATGAAGCTTCGGCTCGCCACCCCCGAACATCTGGTCGACTTGCACGGCATCGACGGCCTAAAGGGAATCCGCCGCGACGGCAACACAGTCGTGATCGGTGCAATGACCACCCAGCATGAGCTGCTGGCGTCGGATGACATCGCCAAATACCTGCCGATTCTGCACGAGACCGCGCTTTTGATTGCCGATCCACAGGTGCGCTACTGCGGCACGATCGGCGGTAATGTTGCTAACGGCGATCCCGGCAACGATATGCCGTCGCTGATGATGACGCTCAGTGCCAGCTATCGGCTTGAAGGGGTTAGCGGCGCACGCGAGATTGCGGCTAGCGAGTTCTACCAGGGTGCCTATTTCACTGCGCTCGAGCCCGGCGAGATCTTGACCGCGATCTCGATTCCGTTGCCTGCGGTTGGCCACGGCTACGCCTACGAAAAACTGAAACGAAAAGTCGGCGACTACGCCACCGCCGCTGCCGCCGTGGTGCTGACGATGGCCGGCGGCAAGGTCGCCTCCTGTGCGATCGGGCTGACCAATCTGCACGAGACGCCATTGCTCGCGACCGACGCGGCCAAGGCCGTGATCGGAACCAGCCTTGACGCGACGGCACTGAAAAAGGCGGCTGCGGCGGCGGAAGCGATCATGTCGCCAGCGGCGGATGCCCGTGGGCCCGTCGAATACCGCAAGCATGTCGGCGGCATCATGGTGACGCGGGCGCTGCAGCGCGCCGCGGCCGGCGCGAAATGAGAGGATTGAGAAAATGGCAAAGACTCATGTGACCATGAAAGTGAACGGTACTCAGGTCGAAGGCCTCGTCGAACCGCGCACTCTGCTGGTGCATTTCCTGCGTGAAAATCTCTCGCTCACCGGCACCCATATCGGCTGCGAGACGACCCATTGCGGCGCCTGCACCGTCGATCTCGACGGCATGTCGGTGAAGAGCTGCACAGTGTTCGCGGTGCAGGCTCAAGGTTCCGAGATTCTGACCATCGAGGGCGTTGCGAATGCCGACGGCACGCTGTCGGCGCTTCAGGAAGGTTTCCGCATGATGCACGGCCTGCAATGCGGCTTCTGCACGCCCGGCATGATCGTGCGCGCGCAGCGGCTGCTCCAGGAGAACCCTCGGCCATCGGAAGAAGAAATCCGGATGGGTATCTCGGGCAATATCTGCCGCTGCACCGGCTATCAGAACATCGTCAGGGCAATCCAGTACGCCGCCGACAAGATCAATGGCGTTGAATTCAAGGAGGCCGCGGAATGAACGACCTAACTCCCACGCGGGAACAACGTACCGCCGCCCTCGAAGGCATGGGCTGCAAGCGCAAACGCGTCGAGGATGCCCGCTTCACACAAGGCAAAGGCAATTACGTCGACGACGTCAAACTGCCCGGCATGCTGCACGGCGACTTTGTTAGATCACCGCATCCCCATGCGCGGGTGAAATCGATCAACAGCGAAGAGGCGCTGAAGGTGCCGGGTGTGTTGGCTGTGATCACCGCTGAGACGCTGAAGACCGTCAACCTCGCCTGGATGCCTACCTTGGCCGGCGACGTGCAGATGGTTTTGGCGGACGGCAAGGTGCTGTTCCAGAATCAGGAGGTCGCGTTTGTGGTCGCCACTGACCGCTATGCCGCTGATGACGGCATCAACAAGGTCGTGGTCGAATACGAGCCGCTGCCGGTGGTGATCGATCCGTTCAAGGCGATGGACAAGGACGCGCCGGTGCTCCGCGAGGATCTCGCCGGCAAGACGTCGGGCGCGCACGGGCCGCGCAAGCATCACAACCACATCTTCGAGTGGACCGTCGGCGACAAGGACCTGACCGACGCCGCGTTCCGCAAGGCGGAGGTGACGATCAAGGAGATGATCTCCTATCACCGTACCCATCCCTCGCCGCTGGAGACCTGCCAATGCGTCTGTTCGTTCGACAAGATCGGGGGCGAACTGACGATCTGGGGCACGTTCCAGGCGCCACATGTGATCCGCACGGTGGTAGCGCTGATCGCCAAGTTGCCGGAACAGAAGATCCACGTGATTTCGCCCGACGTCGGCGGCGGTTTCGGCAACAAGGTCGGGGCCTATCCTGGCTATATCTGTGCCGCAGTTGCTTCGATCGTCACCGGCAAACCCGTCAAATGGGTCGAGGATCGCATCGAGAACCTGACCGCCACGTCGTTTGCGCGCGATTACCACATGACTACCGAAATCGCGGCGACCAAGGAGGGTAAGGTAACCGGTCTTCGCGTTCACGTGCTCGCCGATCACGGCGCGTTCGACGCCTGCGCCGATCCGTCGAAATGGCCGGCCGGCTTCTTCAACATCGTCACCGGCTCTTACGACTTCCCGACCGCACATCTGTCGGTGGACGGCATCTACACCAACAAGGCGCCGGGCGGCGTCGCCTATCGCTGCTCGTTCCGCGTCACCGAGGCCGCTTATTGCATCGAGCGCGGCATGGACATCCTGGCCCAGAAGCTCGGGATGGATCCGGCGGAACTGCGGCTAAAGAACTTCATCAGGAAGGAGCAGTTTCCATACCACTCGGCCTTGGGCTGGGAATATGATTCAGGCGACTACCACACCGCCATGAAGAAAATGATGGAGACGGTCGACTATGCCGGTCTGCGGAGCGAGCAGACGACAATGCGCGAAGCCTTCAGACGCGGCGAGACCCGCGAGATCATGGGCCTCGGCGTCTCCTTCTTCACCGAAATCGTCGGCGCGGGTCCCTCGAAGAATTGTGACATTCTGGGGATTGCGATGTTCGATTCCTGCGAGATCAGGCTGCATCCCACGGGCGCGGGCACTGCCCGGGTCGGCACGAAAAGTACTGGTCAGGGACACGAGACCACCTGGGCGCAGATCATCGCCACCGAGATTGGCCTTCCGGCCGACAATATCATGGTCGAGGAAGGCAATACCGATACCGCGCCCTACGGACTCGGCACTTACGGCTCGCGTTCGACGCCTGTGGCGGGCGCGGCGATTGCCATGGCCGCGCGCAAGATCAAGGCCAAGGCGCAGATGATCGCCGCCTACAAGCTTGAGGTGCACGAGGGCGACCTCGAATGGGATATCGACGGTTTTCGCGTCAAAGGCCTGCCCGAGAAGACGATGTCGATGAAGGACATCTGCTGGGCGGCGTACAACTCCGTGCCACCCGGCATGGAGCCTGGCCTGGAAGCGGTGAGTTATTACGATCCGCCCAACATGACCTATCCGTTCGGCGCTTATATCTGCGTGATGAACATCGACGTCGATACCGGAGTCTACAAGATCAGGCGCTTCTATGCACTGGACGATTGCGGCACCCGCATCAACCCGATGATCATCGAGGGCCAGGTGCACGGCGGACTGACCGAAGCTTTTGCCATAGCGATGGGCCAGGAGCTTCGTTACGACCCCGAGGGCAATGTGGTCACAGGCTCGTTCATGGATTTCTTCATGCCCACGGCCGTGGAGACGCCGCACTGGGAGACCGATTTCACTGTGACGCCATCGCCACATCACCCGATCGGCGCCAAGGGCGTCGGCGAGAGTCCGAATGTCGGCGGCGTGCCGGCGTTCTCCAACGCCGTCAACGACGCTTTCTCGTTCCTGGGGAGTATCCATATCCAGATGCCCCATGATTACTGGCGCAACTGGAAGGCAGCGAAGAATCTGGGAGTGTTCGCGGCGTAGCAAGAACGTTCGCCTTTCGTTATTCCGGGTTCTATGCTTCGCATCGCCCGGAATGACCAAGAGAGCGATTATACGAAGGAAAACACGCTGACCATGAAGACCCGCGATGAGATCGCGCAGGCGCTCGCTGCCACCGGCTATATCGCCGACGGGGAACTCGCGACCGCGATCTCGCTGATGCAATTGTTGCGACGTCCGCTCTTGCTTGAAGGCGAGGCAGGAGTCGGCAAGACCGAAGTGGCGAAGGCGTTGGCCGCGGCGCATTCGACCGAGTTGATCCGGCTGCAATGCTATGAAGGCCTCGATCAATCGGCCGCGCTTTACGAATGGAACTACCAGCGGCAATTGCTCTCGATCCAGGCCCACCGCGATGAGGATGCCGATGCGATCGAGGCTCAGATTTTCTCCGAAAAATACTTGCTTGAGCGGCCGCTTTTGGCCGCGATCCGGCGTAACAAGCCGCCGGTGCTCTTGATCGACGAGGTCGATCGAGCCGACGATGAGTTCGAGGCGTTCCTGCTCGAGTTGCTATCGGATTTTCAGGTCTCGATCCCCGAACTCGGCACGATTTCCGCTACGACGATTCCGCATGTGGTGCTGACCTCCAACGGCACGCGTGAATTATCCGACGCGCTACGCCGCCGCTGCCTCTACCACTATGTCGATTATCCAGACGTGGATCGTGAGGCGCGCATCATCATAGCGCGGGTTGCGAGCGCCGGGGCGTCGTTGTCTCTACAGATCGCGCGGCTGGTCGAAAACATCCGCAAGGAAGAGCTTCGCAAGGTGCCAGGCGTCGCGGAGACACTGGACTGGGCGGCCGCTTTGGTCGGGCTCAACTTGCGCGACCTGCACGATTCCCCCGAAATCGTCCATGAGACCCTGATGTGCCTGCTCAAGACGCATGAGGACAAATCGCGCGTGACGCGCGAGGTGACCGAACGCCTGCTGGGGAAGGTTGCATGAGTTGCTGCGGCGCCAGTCCGAATTATGAAGAGATCGACGAGGTCTCGCGCCTTGTTTCGGGAAAGCTCGCAGCATTTATCAAGACACTGCGCGACAACGCCTTCACGCTCGGCCTGCACGAAGGCGAAGACGCCGCCGTTTTGATGGCGGCAGGCTATGCCGAAAAGCCCGGATTGTTGCGTACCGCGTTCAAAAACCTGTTCTCCGCACGGAAATCCGACTGGGACCGGTTCGACGGGTTGTTCGACGCCTTCTGGCTCGGCCACCGGGTCAAATCGCGATCTATCACCACGGGATCGGCGAAGCCGGCCAACAATCCGTCGCTGAAGAGCCTTCAGGACTCCAAATCCCAACCCGCCGGGAGCGAGGCGATAACGGACCTGATTCCATCCGCCGACGAAGCGCTTCAGGATCGCTCCGGCGAGGGCCGCATGGAAGGCGCCTCGCGCGCCGACAATCTGGCCGAGGTGGATTTTCGTAAACTGGCCGATCCCGACCAGATCGAGCAGGCCCACGCCGCCGCGGCACGGCTTGGAAAGATCATGCGCACGCGGCTGACGCGGCGCGACCTGGCACGGCGGCGCGGTTACCGGCTCGATCTCCGGCGAACGATCCATAGCAATATCAGCCATGGCGGCGTGCCGATCTCACTCGTCAAACGACAACGCAAGGAAAAGCCGCTGCGGCTTATCATGCTGCTCGATGCCTCCGGCTCGATGAGCATGTACACCGGTGTGTTCCTGCGCTTCATCCACGGCGTACTGGATGAATTCCGCGAGGCCGAGGCGTTCCTGTTCCACACCCGGCTCGCTTATGTGTCCGATGCGATGAAAGAAAAGAGTCCGGCACGCGCGCTCGATCGCCTTTCGATCATGGCGCAAGGCGCAGGCGGCGGCACCCGCATCGGCGAAAGCTTGCAGACCTTCAATCGCTGGCATGCCGCGCGCGTGCTGCATTCGCGCTCTTGCATAATGATCGTGTCCGATGGTTACGAGACCGGCGATGCCGGCCTGCTTGGCCGCGAGATGGCGGCGCTGGCCAGGCGCTGCCGCCGCATCGTCTGGCTCAATCCGATGATGGCGTGGGAAGGCTACGCGCCGGAGGCCGCGGGCATCAAAGCCGCACTGCCGCACATCGATCTCTATGCGCCCGCCAATACGCTGAAAAGCCTGACCGCGCTTGAACCCTATCTGGCGAAGTTGTGAGTTTGGGAGTGCCGCCCATGACCAAGCATGTAGAAGTGATGGATCTGGTGGCCCAGATGAAGGCCGCCGAGCAAACCTTTGTGCTCGCAACCGTGGTGCGCACGGTATCGGTGACGGCAGCGAAGGCCGGCGCTAAGGCGATCATCCGTCCCGACGGAACGATTGTGGCGGGCTGGATCGGCGGCGGCTGCGCCCGCGGTGCGGTGCTCAAGGCCGCGCGCGATGCGCTCGCCGATGGCGAGCCACGCATGGTTTCGGTGCAGCCGGAAAATCTGTTGGCCGAGCTCGGTGTGAGGCCTGGCGAGAATTGCGACGGCGTGCGTTTTGCGACCAACATGTGCCCGAGCAAGGGTACCATGGACGTATTCGTGGAGCCCGTGCTGCCGCATCCTTCGCTCATTATTCTCGGCGGCAGCCCGGTCGCGTTGTCGCTCGCGATGCAGGCCCGGCAGCTCGGCTATCACGTCACGGTCGCCGCACCCGCCGCCGACCTACCGAGCACACCCGACGCGGACATGTTGATCGACGGCTTTGCGCTCGGCCGGCTGCACGAGGCGCGGCGTTTCATCGTGGTATCGACACAGGGCAAGGGCGACGAGGCCGCGTTGCTGACAGCGGTGCAAACCGAAGCCGCCTATCATGCTTTCGTCGGTAGCCGCCGCAAGATGGCGGCGCTGCGCGCAAAACTGACGGCGGAAGGCATCGACGCTGCGGTCATCGACCGCATCAAGGCCCCGGCCGGCTTCGACCTCGGCGCTATCACGCCAGAGGAAATCGCGATGTCGATATTGGCGGAGATTACGGCCCTGCGCCGGCGAGGACAGCGCATCCCACTTGCGTCGCAAACCCCTTAAGGAAAATCAATCATGCAGATGAACGACCCCCATCGGTGGGCTCGATGATTTCGATTGTCAACTGCTTGACGAATTGCGTTTGCAATTCCGGCATTTTACGAAGCTGTTGGCAGAGTTCGACCACTCCATGCATCAGGCATTCCCTGCTTGTTTTTGACAAGTGCATGAGCCGTGCTCTAGTGCCAGTATGTTCGAGAGTTTCGACAACCTGGTCGACGGCATCAAGATGCCTCGAAAGTTGCTTGACCACTCGAACCAATTGCGCACTCGACACCATGATATTGGTGACACCTATCCTAACGGCATCGGTCGCACCGTTATTCGTCTCTTCGTAAAACATTCGGAATATATGCTCCTTTTTGCTTGCCCGGAGCCCCCCGCAAAATGGATGACCTGTTCCGCAGAAACTGGGCTTCGTTGTTAAGCGGCGCGTGCCGAGTTGGAACTTGCCGACTTTGAGCTTGCGGCGATTGCTGTCGCTCGATCCCTAGAGACATTCTGCTTCCTCGGGGTCTTTCAAATCCGTCGTCAAATCAGGATGATGGTCGCGACACTACGCAGCTCTCACCGTCACGAGGAACTTGTCTACTTCTGCACGAAGCTGTTCCGATTGGCATGAAAGTTCGGATGCTGCGGCCAGAACCTGGGACGCAGCAGCGCCGGTTTCTCCCGAAGACTCGGTAATCCTGGAGATGTTGACAGAAACGTCTCCAGTGCTCTTTGCAGCTAGCTGAACGCTGCGAGAAATCTCGTTCGTTGCAGATCCCTGTTGCTCGACGGCGGCAGCAATCGCACTCGAAATAGCGCTCATAGTCTTGATTACGTTCGTAATCACTCCGATGGCGCTCACCGATTCTGTCGTCGCACCCTGTATGTCTCCTACCTGCCCAGCGATTTCCGCGGTTTCTTTTGCGGTTTGCTCGGCAAGCGACTTAACTTCGGATGCTACCACCGCAAAGCCACGACCAGCTTCGCCCGCGCGTGCCGCTTCAATAGTGGCATTGAGCGCCAACAGATTTGTCTGCCCCGCAATGTTATTGATGAGGTCAATCACCGTGCCAATTCTTTGCGCACCGTCCGAGAGGCGGCGCATTTTTTCGGCGGTTTGGTCCGCGTCGCGCGCTGCTTCGGTCGAGGTGCGAGCAGACTCGTTGACCTGTCGGGATATCTCCTGAATTGAACTGGTCAATTGTTCTGTCGCAGCAGCAACCGACTGAACATTGGTCGATGCATCTTTCGACGCCCCATCTACCACCAAAGACTCTGTCGCGACATTCTTTGCGGAAGCGGTCATGGTCTGTGCCGCTGCCTGCAATTCAGTGGCTGCCGATGCAACGATGTTGACAACGCCGCCGATCGTCTTCTCGAAATCGCTGGCCAACCGCTCAAGGATCGAACCCCGATCGCGGCGGCCCGCCTCCATGTAAACCGCGATCGCCAAATCCATATCCAGCATGGCTGCTTTAATGATAGCCGTCTGCAAGATCGCTTTTTTTCTGTCCCCGCCGCGATCGAATCTTCGGATGGGCATGCGGTCCGCTATCGCGTTGACCAGTCCCGCGACAAGCGCGTTGTAACCACCGATATACCAGCGCGGCTCAAGGCCAAGCTTGTTGTGGACTTCACCTATCTTGGTTACTGACGACTCATACGTTTCATCAAATCGGCCATCCATGATGATCGCCCAATGCTGCATCTGCATTTTTTTGGCGTGCATCATATGGTCGCGACTTCTAAAGAACTTGGCTGTCTCAGCAAACTTCCCGACGTGATCGTAAAAGGCATCCAGTATGAGCGGAAGCTCGGCAAGGATGAAGGACTTTGCCTCGCGTAAAATAGTGACAGCCTCCTGATCAATCATGTTGAACCGGAGCCGCTCCAAGATGGTGCTCTCACCGTGCATTATTGTTTCCCCCAGAGGAGCCGTCCGTCGAAACAGACCTTGGCTCGAATCATGTTGGATCAATTTGCGCCGGGAGAGTTGCTCAAAAGTTAATAAAAAATTAACCGGAACGCTCGAGAGGCGATGAAATTTTGACCACGTTGCGGACTCGCCATTTGATCGGCAGCAAATTTTGCTGTTTCGGTCGAGATTGGCGAACAATTATTTGGGCTTTTGTTGGCAGATCCGGTTCTTATGCATGTTTTCTTGAGCGCTCGTTGCGCGAGTCCGCCCCCTTGAAACGACAAAAATTTTGCTAGCCCTGAGTTCGTTCCCGAACGGTCTTATCGTGGTCGAATGCCGGGCATCCCGAGCTCAGGGAACATAAACTCGATACCCGCTTGAACCAGGGCAAGCTCGATTGCTTGCAAGGATTCTTCAGAAGAATTGATTCGCCCGTCAATCTGTTCGTAACGACGGATCGTCGCCGGAGAGGTGTGAGCCATCCCGGCGAGGTCCTTCACAGACAATGCAAGCATCCCTCGCGCACCTCGAATTTGAGCTCCGGTCAATTGCCTTGGTCTGGCGGAGTTCGGAGAATAGCGCTTTTCGTCTTCAATATCGGTAGACAAGCCAATCAATTCCAGCGGTTCATCCCGACGGCTGATCGCTTGAACAATGATTGTGCGCGCCCATCGAAATGACTCGTCGCGCTGACGAATTCGATGTTCGAACTTGAAATGGGTTCGAGAGAGGGCCGCCTGGCGCCATAGCCCTTCGACCGAGGCATGTTCATCTGGATGTAGGATATCCGCCCAATGCTCATGCCGACCTGCGGATCGTTCGCCAAGCAGATCATCCGACCTATATATTTTGGTAATAGTTCCTTTGCTGTCGCCGAACCATACGATTCCCTGAGTTGCCCGAACCATTGCGTCATAGCGGCCCGTCGCAATATCAAGGGATTGAAGCAACTCATGTCGCTTGGTCACGTCGAAAGAGACGCCGATTGATCGAACCGGACGACCGTCAGAATCCAGCAGTAATTCGGAACGGGCCGAAATCCAACGAATACGCCCGTTTGGTCGGATGATACGAAACTCCCACTCGGCGGGCAGGCCTTCATTGAGAGTGCGGCTGACGGCCTCGGATGGGGGACGGTCATCAGGATGGACCATCTGCGAAAGGATAGTAGATGAAGGTTTGATCGAATCTGGCTCGACGCCGAGCAGTGAAAAGAAGCCGTGGGACCACTGCATGTTGCCGCTCAGAAGGTCCCAACTCCATATGCCGGCACCAAGTTTCTCCTCGATAAAACGAAGGGTTTCCCGCGCGCCAAGATCGCCGTCGAAGAGTAAAAGCATCGGGATGCCTTCGAATACCTTTAGGAAAACGCCCTCGAATAACAGTCTTCGATCAGGCTAGCGGAATTCCCAACTTGTCAGGCCAATTAACCTGGATCGGCGTTTCGCAAACAATGCCAGCAGCAAGAGCTTCATCTGACCGATTCGCGTGTCGAGCCGTATGGATGGTTTGAACCCTCAGATTTGATTTCTCAAGGGATCTCCGGGGTTCCTTCGAGCGTTGTGGATAACGGGCGCCAAAGCCGGTCCTGCGAAGTCGGAAAATTGCTGGCCCTGAAGAACGAACTCAGGTGCCCAAATCGGAGCCTCGAACCATGCAGTAAGAACCCACGGACTTTGAATGGGCTGCCATCAGGTCGTTCCTTCCGAACAAGCCGCGTGGCACCGCCCAAGGCCGCGACTTCGCGCATCGCCTCTGAGCCACACCAGTCCCGGCGATTAGACCGGCACGGTGAGTGAGTTATGGCAAAAGTGGTTGCGGGGAGACGCAACCAGACATTCGCTAGTGGTGGGCATTCGAAGTGTGGTCAAGACGCCTCGCTTGGCGCTGCCCCCCAAGATTTACCGTTAGAGGTTCGAGTTCGGTGGAGCGACGCGCCCCCCCGAGCCCTCCGTAAACATCCGTAATTTCCGAGCGCAACGGACACAGGCATCGTGCTTCGATGGCGCGGCCCGCTCTATACAGATGTCCTCAAACCGGGATGAAGGTGCAGCATTGGCTGGCGGATGCGCCAGAGGATGCAAAAGACGCTTACTCGTCTATATTATGTCCAGCCTGCACCAGGATCCATTTCATTCATAACACTACCGGCAAGGTACTTGGCGAGAAGTGAGGCCGTCCTTGCAACCACGTAAAATCTCCGAAGGTGCCTCCGTAGCCTCCGGCTCTCCCGTCACTACCGAACCGTATTAATACGGGGTCCCATTTTCATTTTTAGGAACAGTCTGGCGCGCATTCGTCGCCGCTTTGATGACCGGCATTGCTCATCGTTCGGCACCAGCCCTACCGCCTCAATGCAAAACTTGCGGCGCTCCGATGGCATACATCGGCAAGCTACCAGCGACGCCCGCTAAAGCGGCGCTCAAGGTGTTCCATTGCACTCAATGCAATGAGTTAAAAACAGTGTGCCTCTATCAAACCTATGGTCGATGAAATCGTAAGCGGGTGTCGACCTCACGTTGTCCCTCGACCCACTAGGGTCGGCTACCAGCGATTCGTAAGGATAATTCGTTTAGATTAGATGTTTTAGATATCATATATTGACATTATAACATGACTAGTTAGCATGCAATAATGAATGTTTGGTGCTCGCTTGAATCTGGGTAGCGGGGCGATCCGATGATCACAGCGGCTCAATTGCGGGCGGCCAGGGTACTCCTCGGCATCGATCAGCGCCGGCTCGCAGAGTTGTCCGGGCTTTCAGTGCCAACGATCCAGCGTATGGAGGCGAGTGAGGCAATGGTTCGGGGCAATGTCGATTCGCTGGTGAAGCTGATTACAGCTCTCGCCGCCGCCGGCATTGAGTTGATAGACGAAGGCGCTGTCAGTAGCGCCGAGGGACGCGGGGTGCGGCTGAAAATCAATTCCGGATCGGCAAAAATCTATTTGAACAATCGGATAGAAAACAAAGCATCAAGCGGAACGAAGGCGCGCACGTAATGTCGGCTGTCGTTTTGCAAATGGCGTGTGTTGCCGGATTGCTTGGACTGGCGGTGCTGGCAATATTTCTGAGCCGCGCAAAGATCGCCACGGCCATTATCTATAGCGCGACGTTGGCCGCGTCTGCGATTGCGTTGATTGGGTCCATCCACTGGTTGCTTGGCGGTACGGCGAACGCCACCGATCTGACCCTTCCAATCGGATTGCCGTGGCTTGGTGCTCATTTCCGCCTCGACGGGTTGGCTTCGTTTTTTCTCGTCGTCGTCAATCTCGGAGGGGCCTCGGCAAGCCTCTATGGTCTCGGTTACGGTCATCATGAGGAGGCGCCTCAGCGCGTGCTGCCCTTCTTCCCCGCCTTTCTGGCAGGAATGAATCTTGTGGTGCTGGCGGGTGACGCGTTTTCTTATCTGCTTTGTTGGGAATTCATGTCGCTGGTTTCCTGGGCGCTGGTCATGGCGCACCACCGTGAAGCGGGCAACGCCAAGGCTGGCTACGTCTACCTCGTCATGGCGAGCTTCGGGACGCTGGCATTGCTGCTGGCCTTCGGCCTCTTGGCGGGGCCGACGGGAGATTACGAATTTGCCGCCATTCGCACCGCTCAACATACGCCCTACGTGGCCACGTTGGTGCTGATCCTGATGTTGCTCGGAGCCGGTTCAAAGGCCGGCCTGGTGCCGTTGCACGTCTGGCTGCCGCTCGCTCATCCCGCGGCTCCCAGCCACGTTTCGGCGCTGATGAGCGGCGTCATGACCAAGGTCGCGATCTACGGCTTCATTCGCGTCGTGTTCGATCTGCTGGGACCGCCGACCTGGCCGGCAAGCGTGATCGTCCTCCTCCTTGGCGGCATCACTGCCGTCATGGGGATCTTGTATGCCATGATGGAAAAGGATCTCAAGCGCCTGCTCGCCTACAGCACGATCGAAAATGTCGGCGTCATCTTCGCAAGCCTCGGCCTTGCATTGGCCTTCCAGGCCAATGGGCTGAAATTATTGGCAGCGCTCGCCTTTACCGCGGCATTGTTTCACGTTCTCAATCACTCCTTCTTCAAGAGTCTGCTTTTCTTCGGCGCCGGCGCCGTCCTGACCGCGACGGGCGAGCGAGACATGGAAAAACTGGGCGGCCTCATTCACCGCATGCCTTTTACGAGCTTTGCCGTTCTCGTCGGCTGTGTTGCGATCTCGGCGCTTCCGCCCTTCAACGGCTTCGTTTCGGAATGGCTGATGTTTCAGGCCGTGCTGCAGAGCCCGGAGCTGCCGCAATGGGCACTGAAGATCACCGTGCCTGCCGTCGGCGCTCTACTGGCCTTGGCTGCTGCGTTGGCAGCGGCGTGTTTCGTCAAGGCATACGGTGTGACCTTTCTCGGGCGGCCGCGCAGCATAGCCGCGGAAACCGCAGAGGAAGTCGACCGCTACTCGCTTTCGGCGATGATCGTCCTCGCCGCGCTTTGCTTGCTTGCCGGAATTCTGCCGGGGCTGGTGATCGACGCGCTGTCGCCGATCACACTGCAGATCCTCGGTGGCCGCATGCCGATCCAGGCCAACGAACCTTGGCTTTCGATCGCGCCGATTGCGGAGAGTCGCAGTTCATACAACGGATTGCTGGTGATGGTGTTCATCACGATATCCGCCTCCTCGGCGGTGATTTTTATTCATCGCTTTGCTTCTCGTGCGTTACGGCGGGGTCCGGCCTGGGGCTGCGGCTTTTCCGATCCGACACCCGCGGCCCAATATTCGAGCGGAGGCTTCGCACAGCCTATTCGCCGCGTTTTCGGTACGCTCGTGTTCCACGCCCGCGATCATGTCGAGATGCCGGCCCCAGGAGATATCAGGCCGGCGCGCCTGCGAATCGAATTGCACGATCTGATCTGGGAGGGAATGTATGAGCCGATAGCAGGCGTGGTTGGCTTCTCTGCCGATAAACTCAATCGCCTGCAGTTCCTGACCATCCGGCGGTATCTCAGCCTGGTTTTTGCCACCCTCGTCACGCTGCTGCTGGTGCTCGCGGTATGGTCGTGATGTCAGACATACTTGTCCAGGGCCTGCAGATGCTGTTGGTGCTGCTGCTGGCCCCGCTGCTGACCGGCTTTGTGCGCAAGATGAAGGCCCGCCTAGTGCGTCGCCAGGGAGCGTCGGTCTTTCAACCGTATCGGGATCTCCTGCGATTGCTCCGCAAGGAAGTGGTGCTGGCGGACAACGCCTCGTGGCTGTTCCGCGTGACGCCCTATGTGACCTTTGCCGCGATCTGGGTGGCCGCCGCCCTGGTGCCGACCTTCGCCACTGGCCTGCTCTTCAACTGGACGGCGGATCTGATCGCCATCGTCGCGCTATTGGGAAGCGCGCGCTTTTTTCTGGCGCTCGCCGGGATGGACGTCGGCACCAGTTTTGGCGGCATCGGCTCCAGCCGCGAGGTCATGATCGCTGCACTTGCTGAGCCCGCGATGCTCTTGATTGTCTTTTGCATGGCGCTGGTTGCCGGCTCGACCCAACTTTCGACGGTCGCCAATTTCATGGCCTCGTCCTATGTCGGCTTACGGGTATCGCTGGGAATGGCGATGATCGCGCTCATCATGGTGGCACTCGCGGAGAACGCGCGAATTCCGGTCGACAATCCGGCCACGCACCTGGAGCTCACCATGGTGCATGAAGCGATGGTTCTTGAATATTCGGGTCGTCACCTCGCGATGATCGAATTTGGCACCTTCCTCAAGCTATTGCTTTATATCTCGCTGATCGCGTGCGTGTTCCTACCCTGGAAGATAGCCGTCTTCGGTACCGGCCCCTTATCCTATGCCATCGGCGCAGTCGCCTACCTCGTCAAGCTCGCGGCTGCCGGCTTTTTCCTCGCACTGTTCGAGACCGCGACCGCGAAAATGCGAGTCTTCCGCGTTCCGCAATTTCTCGGTGCGGCGTTGATGCTGGGACTGCTGGGCACCCTCCTCCTGTTCGTATCAAGGAGCTTCTGATGCAGCTGCACAGCCTCTCCTTCGATGTCTCGCACACGCTGGCCGGCGGATTGGTCCTGATCAGTTTCATGATGCTGTATCAGGATCGGCTTTATTCGCTGCTCAACGTTTTTGCGCTGCATGCCCTGGTGCTCGCGCTTTCCGTCGCCTGGCAGGCTTATGTCCAGAACGCACCGCATCTTTACATCACGGCAGCAATCGCGCTCGTCTTCAAGGCGATCATCATTCCGGTTGCATTGCATCGCATCGTCAAGCAGCTGGGGATTCATCGCGACATCGAATCGGCCGTGGGCATCGGCCCGACCATGCTGGCCGGAATGGGACTGGTCGCCCTCTCGATGGTCCTGATGCTGCGGGTCACCGCCGACGCCGATCCGCTGGCGCGCGAGGATCTGGCCTTCGCCCTGTCGGTGGTGTTGCTCGGGCTTCTGGTCATGGTGACGCGCCGCAATGCCGTCAGTCAGGTCGTGGGATTCATGTCGCTTGAGAATGGTTTGGTGCTGGCGGCGACCGGCGCCAAAGGCATGCCGCTCGTCGTCGAGATCAGCGTAGCCTTCTCGATTCTGATCGCGTTCATCGTCATTGGCATCTTCCTGTTCCGGATCCGCGAACGCTTCGACTCTGTGGACGTTTCCGCACTCGACGATTATCGGGGCGAGCGGCGATGAGCATCCATTCTTTCGATCCAGTGGCGGCGGTGCTGCTGATTCCCATCGGCGCGGCGGCGTTGCTGGCCATACTGCCGGGCTACCGGCTGACGGCGCGGTTGAACGTCGTGGCGAGCCTTGCGACATTTCTCGCGGCGCTCTCGTTGTTCGTGATCGAACGCCCGCAGCCAGGGCCGTATGTACTGGTCGACGATCTCAACATCGTCTTCATCGTGCTCAACACCTTCGTGGGTTTCACAACCAGCATCTTCAGCGCGAGCTACATCGCGCATGAACTCGAAACCGGCCGGCTGACGCCCGTTTACCTGCGTTTCTACCACGCCATGTATCAGACCATGATGTTCGGCATGAACCTCGCTTTCGTGTCGAACAATATCGGCCTGATGTGGGTCGCGGTGGAAATTGCGACGCTCACCACGGTGCTGATGGTTGGCATTTATCGCACGCATGCGGCTCTGGAAGCGGCATGGAAATATTTCATCCTGGGCAGTGTCGGCATCGCGTTCGCGCTGTTCGGCACGATCCTGGTCTACATGGCGGCGCGTCCGGTCGTCGGTGAAGGCCAGGACGGCATGGTCTGGACGATCCTGATCGAGCACGCCGCGAACTTCGATCCCTCCCTGCTCAACGTGGCTTTCATTTTCCTGTTTCTCGGCTACGGCACCAAGGTTGGCCTCGCGCCGCTGCACGCATGGCTGCCCGATGCCCACGCCGAAGGTCCGACGCCCATATCGGCGGTGCTGTCGGGGTTGCTCTTGAATGTCGCGCTCTACGCGCTGCTGCGCTTCAAGATATTGCTGGCCGCAAATCCTGCAGCGATCGCTCCCGGCCCGCTGATGGTGACGATCGGCCTGGTGTCGGTAGTGTTCGCAGCCTTCATGCTCTACCGCCGACGCGACATCAAACGGCTGTTCGCCTATTCCTCGATCGAGCACATGGGCATCATCGTGTTCGCGTTCGGGATGGGCGGTCCGCTCGCCAATTTTGCCGGGCTGTTGCACATGGTGATGCACAGCCTGACCAAGTCCGCGATCTTCTATGCGGTCGGCCATATTTCGCAGATCAAGGGCACGCAGCGGATCTCCAGGATCCGCGGCCTGACGGTGACCCATCCGGCGCTCGGCTGGAGTCTGGTGACCGGGGTCGTCGCGATCACCGGCTTGCCGCCGCTCGGCATTTTCATGAGCGAATTTCTGGTCGTCAGTTCAACCTTTGCGCGGGCCCCCCTGCTCGCGGTCGTCTTGGTATTCGGGCTTCTGCTTGCCTTTGGCGCATTGACCTTGCGTCTGACCAGCGTCGCATTCGGCAAACCTCGCGGCAGCGCGGCGTCGGCGGAGGCCTCCTATGTGCCGATGTTTGCGCATCTGTCCCTGGTTCTGATCGCTGGCATCTATCTTCCAGCGCCGCTGGTCACCTGGTTCCAGCACGTGGCTCGCCTTCTTGGATAGGATGATGTGGATATGGCGTCGCTGACCGATCTCATCCGACAAGGTCAAAATGCACCGCAACACCGTCCGTGGCCGCGCGCCTTGGTTGATACGTCGCTATGGAATCTTGCGGCAAACGAATTGGCGCAAGGACGTTATGGCCTGCTTGCGCTCTGGGGAGAGCCCTCCGCGGTTCACATGGCGCTCATCGATCAGGCCGCGGCGGAAGTCGGCGTGCTGAGCCTGGATTGCCCCGATCACATCTATCCTTCGGTCGGTCTGCGCCACCCACCGGCGCTTCGTTTGGAGCGCGCAGTCAACGATCTGTTCGGACTGTCAGCGCAAGGCTTGCCCGATTCCCGTCCTTGGCTCGATCACGGCCAATGGGGTGTGCATTTTCCGCTGGGAGATCGCGCCAGCCCTTCGAAGCCTGAACCCTATCGCTTCCTGCCGGTGGAAGGCGATGGCCTGCACCAGATCGCGGTCGGTCCCGTGCACGCGGGAATCATCGAGCCTGGACACTTCCGCTTTACGGCAAGTGGGGAGACCGTGGTCCGCCTGGAAGAGCGGCTGGGATACACCCACAAGGGTATCGAAGGGCTCATGATCGGGGCCGACCTCGAGCGGGCGATCCAACTCGCCGGTCGCGCATCGGGCGACAGCACCGTCGCGTATGCTTTTGCCTTCTCGCGAGCAGTCGAAGCAGCGCTGAAGATTGCGGTGCCTGATCGCGCGATCTGGCTGCGTGCTCTCTTCGCGGAACTCGAGCGGCTTGCCAACCATCTCGGCGACATCGGGGCGATCTGCAACGATGCCTCCTTCGCGTTGATGCACGCGCATTGCAGCGTGTTGCGCGAAACTGTGCTGCGTGCATCCGATTCCGCATTTGGCCATCGATTGATGCGGGATATCATCGTGCCCGGCGGCGTAACCCGCGACCTCAAGGATGAAGGGAAAGAAATCATCCGGGCAACGCTGGACAATATCCGCCTGCGCTTTCCGGCTTTGGTCGAACTCTATGACAATACCGCATCGCTGCAGGACCGCACCGTCGATACCGGCGTGCTCAAACCCGCATTGGCCAAGCAATATGCCGCCGGCGGCTACATTGGGCGCGCTTCCGGCCGACCCTTCGACGCGCGCAAAACCCTTCCCTATCCGCCTTATGACAAACTGCGCATTGAAGTCCCCGTTCTGAATGAGGGTGACGTCAACGCCCGCGTCTGGATCCGTGTGCGTGAGGTCGAGCAGAGCCTCTCCCTGATCGACCAGATACTGGACCGGCTTCCCGAAGGCCCGCTGCGGGCAAAGACGGGCCAACTTCGTGAGCCGCGGGAAGGTATAGCGATCGTCGAGGGGTTTCGCGGCGACGTTCTGGTTTGGCTCCGCTTGCGGGATGGCCGGGTCGAACGATGCCACCTGCGCGACCCGTCGTGGTTTCAGTGGCCACTTCTAGAGGCGATAATCGAGGGCAATATCGTCGCCGACTTCCCGCTATGCAATAAATCTTTCAACTGCTCCTATTCGGGCCACGATCTCTGAGGAACAGCATCAGATGCGCAAGCTGCTTTTGGAAAGCCTGTTTCGCCGGCCGTTCACCGAGCAAGCGCCGTCAACAGACGATGCCGCGGTGACAGAACTTGCAGCAGCCGTCGGTCGCGCGGCACGGCGGCGTCTCGGACGGAGCCTCTCCATACGCGAAGTCGACGCCGGATCCTGCAATGGATGCGAACT
The DNA here is from genome assembly GCA_963770515.1 of uncultured Alphaproteobacteria bacterium. Classification (GTDB taxonomy): domain Bacteria; phylum Pseudomonadota; class Alphaproteobacteria; order Rhizobiales; family Xanthobacteraceae; genus Bradyrhizobium. Next base: position 367,832 of record CAVYPW010000006.1, on the reverse strand, counting down.
TGAAATCCACGCGTTGAACAACCCCTACTACGATATCGAGCGCTTCGGTCTCCGGTTCGTTGCATCACCGCGTCATGCCGATGTGTTGATGGTAACCGGACCGGTGACGAAAAACATGCACGACGCGTTGGAGCGCACCTATCATGCGACCCCGAACCCGAAATGGGTCGTCGCCCTGGGAGATTGCGCCCGGGATGGCGGCTGCTTTGCCGGCAGCTATGCAGTGGCAGGAGGAGTCTCGCAAGTGATTCCCGTCGATCTTCATATTCCCGGTTGTCCACCGCCGCCGGCCCTGATCTTGCAGGGGCTGCTCTCTCTGCTCGATCAAACGGCCAAAAGTGTCGCTCCCACTTGAGGATGTGGGGACGCCTTCGGCTATTCCAAGCCGGCTTGATCGCGGGGGGCGTCCAGGCTGGAATAGTTTCCATCGCGAGCGACGGCTAGGTCCCGTAGATATCCTGATGCTACATCGGTCAAGTCGGCATGGATCGCAGGCTTCTCCGTACCGAATTTCAGGATCAGCTTCTGGGTCATCGAGGCGACCAATAAATTACCGTCGGGCAAAAAGCCTAGGCCGAACGGTCGACCTGGCACGTCGGCGACGATGGTAACCTTGCCGTCCAGATCGATGCGGGAAGACCTTTCCCGCGCGCACGTCGGATACCCAGAGGGCACCCAGATGCCATCTAGGCGCCTTAAGGCGCCAGAATCCGCTTGCGAGTACACTTGTCTTCAGCGTTTTCATTATCTTCGATCGGGAAATCCGTTCTTCCGGTAGCCGGAGTACTCATCGCGTCCGTTCCAACGTCCGCGACGAAGACAGCTTTGGCTGCTTTATGTTCTTCAATTTCGGCTTGGCGACGTGTTCCCTCAGGCGAACGCCTCGACCGCCGGCCGAACTCTGCCCCCCCGGATTGATTAATTCGATCCCGGCATTCTCGAGTGCAGAAACCAGCTTCATCAGAGAATCGACGTTCCCGCGGATAACGCCGTCGCTTGCTTCCATGCGCTGAATGGTAGGGACTGAAAGATCCGCCAGTTCGGCTGTCTGCCGCTGGTCTATATTCAGGAGCGCGCGGGCGGCCCTGAGTTGGTTGGCCGTGATCATGAAATGGCGGCCTCTGGTTCGATTCGCCTCGAATATATTTACTCCATCTGAATTATAGTTTCAAGCATCAATTTAGATGCAAAAAATATCATGGCCCAGTTTGGGTCCCCCTGAAACGGATAAAGGTTTGAGCCTTGTATCTAATCTATCCCGCAGAGAGCGGAAACATTACCGGCGACACCCGAAATAGTTGGCGTTTTACAAATTACATGATAAGAGATGTTTAATGCATGCTTTCTAATCGTTTTCTTGTTAAGGTCGTTACCGCCGTGAAATTGCTGGGGCGTTATCAAGGGAAGAACGGGCAGATCGATATCGTCGAATGTTCTTGGGACGGTACGCGCGTTTACTTCGAGGAGGGCATCCGGCAAAGCCAGGCGACGCCAGACGGCGAAAGCGTGTTCACCTACGTCAAGCTCATGGATGAACTCCTATCCCGCTCAGAACAAATCCTCGTCTTGGGTTGTGGCGGCGGGAATCTTGCGACACGGCTGTCGCGTCGCGGCAAGAGATTGACCATTGTCGACAATAACCCGATCAGTTTTGTGCTCGCGCACCGGTATTTCGATCTGCCGGACGAATTGCCCTGCATCGTCTCCGACTTTCGAAAATTCGTGTTCGATGACCGCGCATATTACGACGGCATTGCGATCGACGTCGGTGGACCGGGATTCCGTTTCACGAAAGAATTTGATGCGGAGACCTGCGACGCCATCCGCGCCCGTCTGGCCCCAGGCGGCCGGATCGTGATGAACGTAATGGTGGCACACGACATCGATCCGACACCCGACCGGATCGCAGCCAGACTCGCCGGTGAGGAACTGCGGACATGGATCGTTGATGAGCAATTCATCGAGGATCGCAATGCCGTTATCGCCTGCATCCCCGAGAAGGCCTTGGGTTCACGGGCAGCGCTTGATCGCGTGATACGCCATAGCCATGAACGCTGGGCAATCCGCCGCGGAAGATTGCGAAGCCGCGATCTTACCTTTGGATTGCGCTAATGTCGCAGCTTTCGGTAGACCGACGCGAGACGTGGATAACCGGCATCGGGCTCGTCTCTTCCCTGGGGGATGGGTTGGAAGCGAATTGGGACAGTCTCCGCTGCGGTCGCATAAACGTCGATTTGGGAAAATATGCGCCGTGGATAGTCCACCCTTTGGTGCCCCTTGATCTGGACAGCCAGATTCCGAAAAAGGGCGACCAGCGCCAGATATAAGCATGGCAGCGCATCGGTACCTACGCAGCCGGCCTCGCCCTGGATTCCGCGGGGATCAAGGACGACAAGGAAATCCTGGCTCGAACCGACATGATCGTCGCCGCGGGCGGCGGCGAGCGAGACCTCGACGTCGACTCCGCAGTTTTGACCGCGCGTGCGGATGGAAGGTCGGGGGCCCTCAACGAACGGCTGATGAACGATCTGCGCCCCACCCTGTTCCTCGCGCAGTTGTCCAAAGCTCCGAGCGTTCTACAACTATGCGAAATCGGTACGCGGCCATCATATGGCGCTGGCAATGATCGCCACGCTATCGTCCGCATTCACCTGGGGTCAGGAAAGTATCCTTTGGCGCCTGGGACCCAACCCACGGGAGGGTAGGAGTTCGATCATCCGGACGGCCGGATCGTGCTGGTCGCGATGCCGGAGTTCTCCGCTTGGGTTGCCGCAGCCGATGCAATCGAGCGCCCATCGATCGGCAACAGTTTTTATCTCGCACTGTTCACCGGTCAACGTCAGACAGATCGCTTGATGATGCGCAACGAAAGCGACGTCGAGGGACGCCATGCGTTCCGGCAGAGCAAGACCGGCGAACTAATCGACATCAAGGAAGCACCACAACTCACCACACGGCTCAACGCAGCGCGCGCGAGGGTGAAGGCGCTCAAGCTGCGGCTTCAGCTTGAGACGGTACCGATCGAGCTTGTCGTCAACGAGGACAATGGCGAACCTTACGACGGGAGCACTTATCGGCATTGGGTGTCGACCGCGCGTGCCGTTGCCGTGTTCGGCTTTCCAGCACGCGATACGGTGCGCGAGGCGATCGTCCGCGCGGAGCGACTGACCACCGAACTGATCGGCTCGAATTTCAGGTACGCAAGGAAGGCATGAAGGGCTAATCGCCGATCGGCCGAATCTCATTTCGGTGGCGGCTTGTAAACATGCACGATGCAGTGGTGCTTGGCGCGGTAAGATTCCAAACCTCTCCGATGGACGACAAGCGCCAGCCCGTGTATCGGCTGCCGAGCAGCACCAACGCCATGCAACGCGGCTGAAGCCCGCAGCCGGCCCTATCAGGTTCAGCATCGCTTTGGTCAAAGGACATTTAGAGAATATTGTCAACTCGTCGCACGGCGTGCGACGTCCAACCACAAAAAACGTCGCACGAGACCCGTTTTGTTCTCGGCCGCTGTTTCGCGAAGCTATTGGAAAAGAAGATTTTTTGCTTGGTGGGCGCACCAGGGCTCGAACCTGGGACCCGCTGATTAAGAGTCAGCTGCTCTACCAACTGAGCTATGCGCCCGGAACCGATCCGGAAAACGGCCACCGCAAGAGGGCGTCGTTTAGCAAAGCGACCCAGCGATGTCCAGCAAGCCTGTGGGCTTTTCCTTACCCTGAGAGGGCCGCGCAACTACCGGAAAGTGCGCCCGATTTCGGCTTTCCGGCATGGGCGACCGGCCTCGGGGGCGGAAATGCGGCGCCGACGAAAAAGCCGCCGGAGATTTCCGGCGGCTTTCCCTTCAGTAACGAGGATGCCGATCGACGAATTGAGATTTCAGTTAGAGGCGCTCGGAGTCCGGTCCGCGGTCACGATCGCCGCCGAAGCCGTGCTGGAGGCGGCCGCGCCAACCGCCTTCGCCGTCACCGCCACCATGATGGCCCCGATAGGTCAGCATTGCGAGCCGGCGCTTCTGGCCGTCATCGAGCGTCTTGTAGAGCGGGTCGGCCGCGTCCGCGATCTTCTTCAGCGCGGCAGCGGAGGCCATCATGTTCTCGGCGCGCTGGCGCAGGCGCGCGACCGGATCGGGCTTCGCCTGATCGTCGGCGGGCTTGGCGGCAGCCGCCTGACGCGCCGCAGCACGATCAAGCCTGATCTTGACGAGCTCGCGCACCGCGCCCTCGACCGGCGGCCACAGCTTTTCCTGATCGGCCGAAAGCTTCAACCCGGCGTGCACCGCCGCAATCCTGGCATCGGCCATCGCCGCCCGATCTTCCGGGCTCATCCTGGTATGCCCCATCATGCGATCATGGAACCAGCTGTGCTGGGCATAAACCGCCGTCGAAGCGGCGATAGCGAGCGCGGCAACGCCGGCGATTGCAAACTTCCTCATGTCAACCTCCCTTGAAGCTCGCGGGAGAATGGGCATACGCGCCTCCGCAATCAACTTACAGTTCGGCAACAGACCCTTCTCTTACCAAGATTTAATTCCGTTCACGATTGGAAACACTCAAATCGTGACGCGTCCAACGTTCGCTAACCAGGACTACTGGATCATGCCGAGCAGCCGCGGCAGCCACAGCGAAATCTCCGGCACGTAGGTGATTAGCCCCAGGAAAACCAGCATCGCGGCGAGCCACGGCAACACCGCCATCGTGATCTCGCTGATGCCCATCTTGGCGATGCCGCTGGCGATATAAAGGTTAAGACCGACCGGCGGATGGCAAAGCCCGACCTCGGTATTGACGATCATCAGCACGCCGAGATGCACCGGATGGATGCCGATCTTGGTCGCCAGCGGAAACAGGATCGGCGCCATGATCAGCAGGATCGATGACGGATCCATGACGTTGCCGGCGGCGAGCAGGATGACGTTAACCACGAGCAGGAAGGTCCAGACGCCGAAATTCTTGTCGATGATCCAGGCCGCCATCTCCTGCGGGATCTGTTCGTGGGTCATCAGGAACGAGAACAGCACCGCGTTGGTGATGATGTAGAGCAGCATCGAGCTCATGCTGGCGGCCTGCAACAGCACCTTGCCGACCTGATTGAGCTTCAGCTCCTTGTAGACGAATACGGTGATGAAGAACGCGTAGGTCGCCGCCACGGCTGCGGCTTCGGTCGGCGTGAAGACGCCGCCATAGATGCCGCCCAGCACGATGACGATCAGAGCCAGGCCCCAGAAGCTCTCGCGGAACGCGGTCACTTGCTGCTTCAGCGTCGCCCGCGGCATCTTCGGATAGTTGTTGCGGTAGGCGATGAACCAGGTCACCGCCGCCAGCATCGAAGCCAGCAAAATGCCGGGCACGATGCCGGCCATGAACAGCGCGCCGATCGAGGTGTTGGTGGAAACGCCGTACAGCACCAGGATGATCGAGGGCGGCACCAGAATGCCGAGCGCGCCGGAGGTCGAGATCACGCCGACGCCGAAACGCTTGGGATAGCCGTGCTCGACCATCGCCGGCATCATGATCGAGCCGATCGCCACCACGGTCGCCACGCTGGAGCCGGAAATGGCGGCAAACATCGCGCAGGCCGCGACGCCGGCCAAGCCCAGTCCACCCGGCAGGTGGCCGACCAGCGAGGTGGTGAACGCGATCATGCGCCGCGCCACCCCGCCGCGGGTGAGGAAGGTGCCGGCGAGAATGAAGAACGGGATCGCCATGATGCCGAAATTGTCGAGGCCGGAAAACAGCTTCAGGCCGACGCTTTCGATCGGCACTTCCGTCATCGTGAACAGGAAGGTGAGAACGGTGAGGCCAAGCGAAATCGAGATCGGCATGCCCGTCAGCATCAGCGCAAACAGCAGTCCGAAAATGAGAGCGGCGCTCATTACGCTTCTCCCATCGCGATCGGCGCTTCGGGAGACGTGACCTCGATGCCGTCGACATTGGTCGCATCGTGATGCGGCAATTCACTGGTCCAGAAGTAATGCCAGCACACCTGAAGGAAGCGGAAGCACATCAGATAGGAGCCGAGCGGGATGCAGCCGTAGACGATCCAGCTTGGAATCTCGAGGTCAGGCGAAACCTGATCGGTGTGCATCAATTCGAAAACGAACTTCGCGCCCATGGTGCCGACGATCGCGGTGAACAGCGCGCCGCCGAACAGGCCGAACAGGATGACGCCCTTGCGCCAGCGGTCGTTGAGCCGCTTGATCAAGACGTCGACGCCGACATGGATGCCGGTGCGCACGCCATAGGCGGCGCCGAACTTCGCCATCCAGATGAACATGTAGATGCAGAGTTCCTGCGACCAGGAAAGGTCGATCCAGAACAGGTAGGGATAAAGAACGGGCACATCGACGAGGTAGCGATGCACCACGGTAACGAACGTGATCAGCGTCGCCGCGCCCATCAGGCTCGCGATGATGATCTCCTCGAGCCTGTCGAGAATGCGTAGAAACACTTAGCCCCCTCAAGCTGGTTACGTCGCCAGCAGAACGTAATTTGTTACTCCGTCATGGCCCAACGCGTCGATCACCCCGCCCGGTCATGCCTCCAAAGCATGATGAAATTGATTGAACTCTTGCCGCGATGAAGCTGCGCCCCCTCGCCCCGCTTGCGGGGAGAGGGTTGGGGTGAGGGGGAGTTTCCAGGAGCATAGTCTGTGGAAAATCCCCCTCACCCGATCGCTTCGCGATCGACCTCTCCCCGCAAGCGGGGCGAGGTGAACCGAGCCAGCCCGCACGGCGAGCTACCCCAAAATCATCTCAATCTCAATTCATCGGGCCGCGGCCGGTCTCCTTCAGGAATTCGTCGATCAAGGGCTGACCGACGCGCGAGGCCACTTCCTTGTAGACCGGCATCATCGCCTTGCGCATCGCCTCGTCCTGCTCCGGCGTCAGCGTGACGATCTCGGTCTTGCCGGCATTCTTGATCTCCGCCAGCGCGTCCTCGTTTTCCTTGGCCGACTGGTTGTTGCCGAACTCGGTGGCTTCCTTCATCGCCTTGGCGCAAGCCTCGCGGATATCCGGCGGCAGACCGTCCCAGAACTTCTTGTTCACGACGACGACGTAGCCGATGTAGCCGTGATTGGTGACGGTGGCGTATTTCTGCACTTCATGCATTTTCTGGGTGTACATGTTCGACCATGTGTTCTCCTGGCCGTCGACCACGCCGGTTTGCAGCGCCTGATAGACGTCGGAGAACGCCATCACCTGCGGGATCGCGCCAAGCGTGCGGAACTGCGCTTCCAGCACCTTCGAGGACTGGATGCGGAATTTCAGGCCCTTGTAGTCGCTAGGTGCAACCAGCTTCTTGTTGGCCGACATTTGCTTGAAACCGTTGTCCCAGTAGGCGAGACCGGTCATGCCCTTTGCATCGAGCAGCTTGAGCAGCCTGGCGCCGAGCGGGCCGTCGGTCACTTTGCGCAGCGTCTTCAGGTCGGGCAGGATGTAAGGCAGGTCGAACACCTCGAACTCCCGGATCCCGATCGGGCCGAATTTGGAGTTCGACGGCGCCAGCATCTGCACGGCGCCGAGCTGCAAGGCTTCCAGCTCTTCCTTGTCCTTGTAGAGCGTCGAGTTCGGATAGACTTCGACCTTGACCTTGCCGCCCGAGTACTTTTCGGCGAGTTCCTTGAACTTTTCGGCGGCCTTGCCCTTGGGCGTATCGGCGGCCACGACGTGGCTGAACTTGATCACGATGGGCGATTGCGCCGCAGCCGGTGCCATCATCGCCAGTGCCGCGACGGATGCCGCCGCCCAAACCAGTTTACGCATGTTTCCTCCCAGCTCACCTTTGAGGGGGAGCGCGCCAGCCGGCCCGCTTCCCGGTCTTCTTGTTACGTGTCGCGAACCTTTACAGAGAAGGCGGCCGAAAGGCCATTGCCCGTTAGCAGGGTGGTGAACGCGGCCGTTGCTGCGGTGCAGCAAGGCGACAATTGCCGCTTCCCGTCTGCTGTCATTCCGGACGACGCGAAAGCGGCGATCCGGAATCTCCAGATTCCCCGATGCACAATTGTGCATCTGAGGTCTGGTGCTAGCGCACCATCCCGGAATGACACCGCCAATTGCAGACATACGGCCTCGCCCTCGCGGCATACTCTGCCCGAGCTTTGATCATTCTTGCCCTCCAACAGAGGGCGCAGGGAAAGCCGGGTGCCCAGTGCACCCGCAGCCTTGCGTGTAAAAATAGAAACACGCAAGTTAGTCACCACAGGTTCACCGGAAATCCCCGGCCTTCCCTGCGCGATGGTTTTAACGGCTTCCTCCGCGCTCTCCCTGGTGATCGGGCTTTTTGTCACCATCCCCGGTGCGATGCGGAGCATCGTCGACCGGCTTGATATCAGCGTCGAGATATCAGGACCACACGGCTTCGCCGTCCGCGTTCGATGCATTCGTCTTTTGCATCGCCCGCGTCCATCGCATCCCGCTCCCAACGTCCGTGACGACCGCGAAGCGCCCCTCTTTTCGAGAGCGGGACGGGGCGGATTCTGCCGGTGATTTGCAGGCGAGATCAACTGCGGCACGTTGGCACGACGGGCAAATCAGTTGCGACGGGCAAAGGCGGTGTCAATAGGTCGCGGCTTGAGAAATCAACGACGGGTTTGCCTTAGCACTACTTTGGCAGATTTATAGGATGGATCGTCTCAACTGGATTCCCGAATCAGATTTTCAATGATTCATGGGTGGTCGGCTTTTGGAGGGCCGACCAATGGTAGTCACGACGTCGAAGTGGGAAGACGAGCTTGTACGCTGGCTCAAGCCATTTCTGGATCGCTTGGGTCACAAGGCGCGGCGGCGGATGTGTCCGCTTTATGTCTCGGGACTGATTGGACCAGGCGACCGCAAGAGCGTCCAGCCGATGGCGGCGCGGCTGGCACCGGGCGAGTATGACCAGTTGCACCATTTCATCGCTGATGGCCTCTGGGATTCGGCGCCATTGGAGGCGGAATTGCTGGTTCAGGCCGATCGTCTGGTCGGCGACAAAGATGCGGTGCTGGTCATCGATGACACGGCGATGCCGAAGAAGGGTGATCGTTCGGTTGGTGTCGCTGCGCAATATGCTTCGTCTCTCGGCAAAACGGCCAATTGCCAAACATTGGTGTCGCTGACGCTTGCGCGGGGCGAAGTACCGGTCATGGTGGCATTACGTCTCTTTGTTCCCGAGAGTTGGACGAGCAATGCGGTGCGTTTGAAGCGGGCGGGCGTTCCCGTCGACCGCGTAGCGCGGACCAAGCCAGAGATCGCCTTGGCGGAGATCGATCGCGTGATGGCAGCCGGTATGCGTTTTGGCTGTGTGCTGGCGGATGCCGGTTACGGCCTCAGCGCGCCGTTCCGTCAGGGGCTCACGACACGCGGCCTGGCCTGGGCCGTCGGTATCCCTCGTCACCAGAAGGTTTATCCGGTGGGGGTAAAACTGATCTGGCCGGTCGCCGGTCGAGGTCGTCCCCGCAAGCGGCACATTCCCGATGTATTGTCGACGGCGGCCGAAGACATGCTGGCCAATGCCAAGTGGCAAAATGTGAGTTGGCGAAACGGGACCAAGGGCCGGCTGGAAGCTCGCTTCGCCGCGGTTCGCGTGCGGACCGCTGATGGACCTCCGCAGCGGATCAAGGACATGGGCCAACAGCATCTTCCGGGGGACGAAGCCTGGCTGATCGGCGAGCACAGGACGTCGGGAGAGAAGAAATATTATCTTGCCAATATGCCGGCCAAGACGAATCTACGCACGTTAGCTGCCACGATCAAAGCGCGATGGATTTGTGAACAGGCCCATCAGCAGTTGAAGGAGGAACTCGGGCTTGATCACTTCGAGGGACGATCCTGGCAGGGCCTTCATCGTCACGCGCTCATGACCATGATCGCTTACGCATTCCTCCAGCATCGCCGTCTCGCACAAGCGAGGCGGAAAAAAAGAATCAACGGTCCACCGCCTCAGCCGAGCCTGCCGGCCGTACGCCAAGCAATCGTCGATCTCATCGTTCAGCCACGACCTCAGCGATGCCCGTACTGCAGAAAACAAATCGGCGAAAAGCGGCGGCGTGAATAAATCTGCCAAAGTAGTGTTAGGGCGTGTACTCATTAGCGCGCAACCAAATTCGGATTGATGCGAGTTTGACGAACGCCAGATAGTTGGCCGCGAGTTTGTCATATCGTGTTGCGACACGCCGACACTGCTTAATCTTGTTGAAGAACCGCTCGACCAAGTTGCGCGGTGGCGGCCAATTCAATGCGCATCGCCGAGTCGACTGAGATCGGCGGTCCTGCTACTTCGGATTGATGAGTACCAAATGAAGTGTTACCGTCAACCGACACTGCGCGGGGACGGGTGGTCGCGTTGATCCGCAAATCTCAAATATTGGCTGCTGCGGCTGTAGCATTCGCGATTTGCTGTTGCGGATGTGCCCGGCTATCACCGGGCGCCCTGGTGCCGGTCGCGCAAGCCAATACGGCGGGTGCGTCGCTAGTCCCGGTGCTCGTCGCCACAAAACGAAAACGCTCAACGACCGATCCCGGTGAAATGTTCGATAGCGGGTTGGGAGATGAAACGTCGTACGCTTCGATTGCGATTTCGGTGCCGCCGGACCCGGCGCGGAAGATAGGCGAAGTGCAATGGCCGCCGACTTCGCCAGGCGATCCTCAGCAGAGTTTTGTAACGGTTTCCGCAAACTATCTCGATAAACAATCCTTCGGCGCCGCTCTATCAATAGCCGCTAGAAAATCCCGACATGGCAAGGTTCTTCTCTTCGTTCACGGATTCAATAACCGGTTTGACGAGGCTGTCTATCGGTTTGCCCAAATAGTTCATGATTCCAAAGCGCCCGCAGTCCCGGTTTTATTCTCATGGCCGTCGCAGGGCGTCGCGGGGTTGCGCGCCTATCAGGATGATCTTGAAAACGCAACCAATTCTCGCGAAGCTCTTGAGGAAACGCTTGACGGAATTGCCGCCGATGCGAACGTGAAGGAGGTGACGATTGTCTGTCATTCGATGGGGTGTTTTCTCACGCTTGAAGCGCTGCATTCGAAGGCACTGCGAGCTGGCAAGATTGGCAGCAAGGTGAAAAACGTCTTGCTTGTAGCACCCGATGTGAACATCAATCTCTTTCGTACACAGATGCGAGAGATGGGCAGCGCCAGACCTCGGTTTGCGCTATTCCTGTCACAAGACGATCGCGCTTTGAAATTGTCCAGAACGATTGGGGGTGGGGAGGCACGTCTTGGCGACGTCCAGCCTGACGAAGAACCTTACAAGTCGGACTTTCAGCGCGAGCACATCATGGTTTTCGAGTTGACGGCGTTGGGGGGAGGCGCTCACTCGCGGGCATTCGAAAAGGTTACTTCGGTCGTGGGTATGATAGAAAAACGGTTCGCTGAAGGCCAAGCGATGACCGACGACAGCACTAAACCGGAAACCATCAGTCAATGATATTATCGGCAAACAGAATCCAGAGCGTCCGGCAATTCCAGACACTGCGGCTCGCTGGCGCTGATCCCGGCGTTCAGCGCAACGCGAGGCCTGCGACGCCGAGGGCCAGGTTGACGCCGACTTGCCCCTGAAGAGTGAGCGGTTGCAGAGATATCGTCCTGTGTGAACCGCCAATCAGCAGCTTACCTCCGGCGCCGAGGCCGAGCGAGGCATCCCGCTTGCCCCCACGTAATTCCCTCTGAGGGCGCCATGGGGAAACCCGGATGTTGGCACGAACACGGCCCATGCCATCGCGCCGCCCGCTCTAAATCCGACGTCGAGGCCTATGCGCGTGATTGACCCGGAGTAGTGTTCCGGAGCGCCCCCCCGCGTCGGGGGTGAAGCCGCACCGTATGCGTTGATATGAGCCGACAATCAGGCCGATCGACGGACCCATCCCGCAACCGAGCAGGCCCACCTTCGTACCACGCCTCATCAGTTCGCAATATCCGGGAATCGATCCCTGTAGAGCCTGAAGAGATCGTTCACACGATCCCGCCTCATCGTAAACATGCAGTCTGCGTAGATCGTCAGTTCGCCAGTTCCGCCCAGCATATACCCGGATTTGTGGTCGCATTCCGCATCGCGATAGACGATCCATGCGCGCTCCGAAGCGATCAACCGCTTCAGGAGTTCGGCTCTCCCCTTGGCATCGTGGTCGTTGCTGGCCGGTTCCTTGAGTTTCGCGACAATCCGGCCGTACAGTTTGTTCAGTAGCGCATCGACAACCTTGCCTGCTTCCGTTGTGCAGAGCCTTTCGGGGATATCGCCCGGCGTCGCATCCTTGCAGTGATCGAGATTGGCTTGAATGGCGGCCAGCGCCGGGTGCGGCGGGTCCGACTGGTCTTCGGCCCGACAAGCAAACGGCGCGATGGCGATCAGAAGCGCACAAACCAGGACGCGCATTTTGTACTCCAACACCGAGAGGACGGAGGGCTCCGATATCACGCGGCAGTTTTATCTTCTTTGTCCGCCCCCCTCATGACAATTCTGAGCGCATCGTGGGGCAGCGGACGTTGAAGCGCCCTCGCCTCGTCCCATGGCGCGCGAATTAGCGCGGCGCGGCCAGGGGTTTTCCCCCGGCGAGCCGCAAGCAGTCGGGTTCAGCTTGTCCATGCGATCTGCATTCGCGATACTTTGCGGCGAGTGCTGCCGCGATCAAAACGGCTGTGAGCAAGATACAGATAACTGCCACACGATTACCGGCCCTCATCCTTCACCGTTCCCCCGGCCACCACGTCGACGGTGGGTCGCTCGCCGAAATCTTCGTTTGCCGCAGTGCAACCAGATGGCTGCGCTTATACGGATAGCGCCGGACCTGCGAACAGTCCTTGCAGCGCAGGTAGCGCTCCAGCTCATGGACCGGCGTGTGCTTTGGACGGCGGACGATGTCGAGCGCGACGGTCTGGTGCGTGTCGCAGCCGAGGCACCGTACTTCGAGATAACCGAAGCCTGCGTTCAAGGCGTCACCCAGCGTCGGGGACGGCTGTGCCGGCCCCTGGTAGCCGAGCATGCGGTTATTCCACGCGATGCAGGCAAGCTGATCCGCCTGCTTGCGGACACGCCTGGCGCGCTCGGCGGACATGCGGATCGTCGAACCGAACAGGTATTCCCGCGACCTGGTGCTCATGCCCCATGATTCCGCTGATTTGCGGTTCCGAAAAGGCCCTATTCTTTTGTTTTGACGCGTTTTCTACCGCGGATAAGTCCACGCAATCGAAGGCGGCAAGTCCGAGGGGATGCCTCGTTCGAAAACGCCATGGGAAAACGCTATGGGAAAACGCTTACGGGTCCTGGGGCTGGGGACAGGTCGCCCCCCGCGGGTCGTCAAAGGCCGCCCGGCGCCGGCGCTTTATGAGCACGACAGCTGCCGGTTTTCCTTGCGAGCCCATGGGGCGACGAAGTAGGTTAGGCCCGTTGCTTTTTGGAGAACGGGATAATGGCTACCGGTACGGTGAAGTGGTTCAACGCGACCAAGGGTTACGGATTTATTCAGCCCGACAGCGGCGGCAAGGATGTGTTTGTCCACATCTCGGCAGTCGAACGAGCCGGCCTGAGCACCCTCAATGAGGGCGCCAAGGTAAGCTACGAAGAGACGGAAAATCGGGGCAAAACCTCGGCGGAAAATCTGAGGGTCGGCTGACAGCAGCGCTACCTGATCGCCTCGGATGTTTGCGCCTTTTGCGCAAACATTTTCTTCACGTCGCTGAGCCCAAGCGGTTTCTGCCGCGGTCCCCGCAGGTGTTTCAGCGCGTGTAACTACCTTGACTGCGATGACGTCACGCTTGATCGCGTCGTTCTCCGCGGAGCGGTGGCGCATGTCCTTGAGGCAGGCGCAGGCGCAGGCGACGGCGGACCAATCACGTCGTCATTTCCGGAAGCCGCTGCGCTCGCCTTCTCGCCCGGCCAAGGGGATGAATCTCGGTGGCGCGTCCGATTCACCCGGCGGGAAGATTGAACGCCGCCCTCAGACCAAACCCGACCCCAAATGCAAGTGCGGCGGCGAACATGCCGATACCGAGCGTTCCTGATCCCGACCGCCACCACGTTGTGAGCGACCATCGGCTCTTGATCGCGCCGATCGAGAAAAAGACCATTCCCGTGGCAACCACGCACGGAATGAGGCCGCCTCCCCAGAGATAAGTCGTTAGCGGCACCAGGCCGCATAAGATAAACGCGGCGAAGGTACTGAGCGCAGCCAATATCGGCGACTTCGGCGTCGGAGCAAGACCATATTCCTCCACCACCATCGTCTTTGCCCAGCGAGAACTCGTCCGCCGTTATCACATCCACGATGCTTTCGAGATTATCGCCCGAGAAGCCCTTGCTGCCGAAGATCTGCCGGATCTCCTCCCGCTCCCCTTCAGGAACAATGGCGATGTGCTTTCGCTCGACGGCCAACAGGCGATCATAATCATCTCGCTCGGCCTGAGTGCCGCTATAATTGCCCGCTGCCATGGCGAAGCCGTCGGCAACAAGATTCGCAAGCCCCAGTACGAGTATCACCCTTGAGGGCAAGTCGGCCCCTACAACACCCGCAACGACGGCAAATGTTGTTATGACGCCATCTATTCCCCCGTAGATCCAGTCGCGGAGATAGCTGACCCCCGGATCTCGCGCGAGCCTCGCGCGGATCGCTTCCTCGGTATGGCTGTGTTCAAGTTTGGCTTCCATCCATGATCACTCGAACCACTGGCTCCGTTTCATATTACGGCCGGTAACGTCAATGGCAGCTTTGCGGTAGATCAATCGAGCTGCCTGTGACCCCCCACTGAGCGCAGCGCCATGCTGAAATTCAGTGCGCCGTCGCCTGCTGTTCCGACAAGATCTTACGAATGGGTTGCGGGGGTATTCCAGCCAATCGGGTGGCCTGTCTCCGAAAACTCTGACGATCCGGGCCAGGTTAACAGCCGCGGCAAATGCTTTTGAGTTTGCTGATCAGACGGTCCTTCTCTTCGATCCTGGCTTTCCCGTAGGCGTTGTTGCCGTGGCGGTGAGCTTCACCGCCGGCTTCGAAACCGCCCGCCATGTCTCCTTCTCCATGAGGCGGCATGTGCGTTACGTCATGATTATGCACGCCGCGAGCCAGGGCCGGCTCCGTGCAGGCCGCCAACAGCAACATCAGTACGGCAGCACTTGTTCGCATCTCGAATTTCTGTCGCTCAATCACGCGTCATGGCCAATGCTAAGAGCATGATCCGGAAAAGTGTGAAGCGGTTTTCCCTCGCGACAAACGCCAAGGGCGTTTGCGCGGAGATCATGCTTCATCAAAACATTGAAGCGCGATGACAATTCAACCAAATCTCATCGCGCTTCAATAGCCAACTCCATAAAATGAGCCGTTTTGGGGATACCGGGACCCGGTGCCCATCTTGAGCGACGACGCCTGCTGGTCCGGTTGATTGCTCTTTTCCGATACGGGGAATGCGTAGCCAAGGATTGCCTTGACGACAAATCGATCCGAGCCGGTCGTGAACCCGTATCCCGCACCGAGCTCGACGTCCCATTTGTCCAGCTTGAAGTCGGTGACCGCAAACAGCTGTTGGCTCTGCTTCTGCAGGGGCAGGAAGTCGCCGATTTTGCCGAAGTCGGAATAATATTCGAGACCAATAAATCTTTCCTCGCCGAGGTTACGGGCAAGTCTGACGGCAGGCGCAAAATCGGCTTCCCCCGCCGAGCCGAAACTGACATCGACGATCGGATTGACAATAAATTCCCACTCGGAGTTGCGGACGCCGATGATCGGGCGGATTTCCAGGTTCCAAGGCAGCGCGGAAAATCGCGGCAGCTCGTAGCTCAGCTCGAAGTTCACGCCATAGAAGAAGCTTCGTTTGGCTGCGTCCGGAACAACGAAAAGGCTGCGGATCTTTGCGCCGTCAGACAGAAATTGATTATCACCATTGACCGCAAACGGGAGATAGAAACCGGCCTCCCACCATTCCGTCAAACCATAGGCAAATTCAGGGGTTCCCTGCAGTGCGCGGTTTGAGTGCAGGCCGCCCGGCACTTCCGGGACCGTTTGACCCATCGCCGCATAGTTCAGGTGTTGTTCGTAGGTCCATTGTCCAATCGCCGCGATCCCGGCATTGTAAACCTGTATCTCGTCATGCACCTGGTCAGCGGCATGCGCCGAAGGCGATTGCGTCAGGATTAAATTCGACAATGCGAAAACGATGAAGGCGCGGATTGCCGCGTTCGCGGGACTTCTGTAAATCTTTGGACTCATAGCTGCAATTTCTAATCCAACGGTTCCCTTGTAGACTTTGATTCAGCTCAAATCCTTTGCGAAGGTGGCGCGCATGTTCCTGACGAAGTGCAGGCGGCGACGGGCGGAAAATCCAGCGGATTGACCTTCACCGTAGCGACGGACGCCATGAGAGATCATCGGACCACAGGTAGATAGCGATCGCTGCCAGGCACAGAACGATACCGATCCAGAAGATCGGCGAATGATGGATCGGCCGCCGGTCGCGCGCAGTCGGTTCCATTCAATCACCTCGCCGGCAATGGCTTGGGCAGTTAAGGCTTGGGCACCTAAGGCTTGGGCACCTAAGGCTTGGGCAGCTAAGGCTTGGGCAGCTAAATATAAACGCCGAGCAGAGGCAGAACCCTTTGCAGGATGGCCGCAAGACAGATCAGGATCACGAGAAGCCTGAGCAACTGGGCCAGCCGACGATCCCTGGCAAACCTGTCGATCGCCCAGAAGCAGATGGCGCCGATGACAACAATAATCAAAACACCAATCAAAGCTGAAAGCATCGCGATCCACCTTTTGCGGTGATAGCCCGGTTCATCACCTTAACATGCATAGCCCGGCAGCCCCGGGCGCGAAAGGGTCTTAGGCGCGAAAGGGTCTTTGGAGCGAAAGGGTCTTTGGAGCGAAAGGTCCTGGGCGCGAAAAGGATCCGGACGGACATAAAATCCGGAAGGACTTGCGAATGCCGCAGCGCTTGCAGATCGTCCGCGGGAGCTACCCTTACCCTCGGTCGACGCTGAGGGGTCCCGCGCCTCGCGCGAGGACGAAGAAGGCGCCCCCGGCGAGCCCGATGTCCTTCCAGAAATGGATGAACTGGGCCCAGCGTGCCGTGGCATCGCCGGTGATCGACCAGTAGGGATGGCCGATCGCCGCGGCACAGAGATTGAAGAGCACCAGCAGCAGGGCGAATTCGCGGGTGCGGAAGCCCAGGACCATCGCGGCACCGCTTGCGACCTCGATGGTCGCCGCCAGCATCGCCCAGACATTTGCCGAACCGGGCAGGCCCGTCACGAAATGGCTGACCAGCTTCAGGTCCAGCCAGTGATTGATCCCCGACATCAGATAAAGCGATCCGATGCAGAGCCGGCCCAGCAACAGGATCAGAGGCTCGCATCGCAGAGCCAGGGAATCGATAACCCGCAACGCCATACGCCCACTCCGAACTTGCTGTTGGTCTTGGTCTTGGTTCTTGGTCTTGCCTTTTAGGGCACGCCGAGAACCCGGGCAATTCGGGCGAAGGTTCGCGTCTCTTCACATAACAGTCAGGGATCGGATGCCGCAGCATTTCCGAAAGGTGCCGGATTCCTGAAGGGTGCGCGGAGCGGACAGGTCCCGTCGGCGCGAGTTTGCGCTCAGGGACGAGCGGCTATTCCGGGCCGCGGAGCGATCCCAACCCGCGGAGCGATCCCAAACTGATTTTTGGCCTGCGAAATCCCATCGCGATCCACGCGGAGACAAGCCTCAACATGAACTTGCCGGAGTGACCGGAATAATTCGGCAAGTCGTCGGCAAGCTCGACGCCACCTCGCCGCTCTCGTGTCATGACCCGCATTTCAGGAGGCGGCGCCTCTGCCGGAAAGCGATTCCGGTACATCGTCAGCCAGTGTCCTTTAGTGAAGTCGAGAAACATTGCCGAATTGCAGCAGGTGGCAACGACCCGCCGGGTCGGAGAATCAGGCCTGAGCCGATGCTCTTCCAGATGCTCCTGCCCCGTCGCACATTCGACGCGATCCTTGCGATAGAGAACGAAATCTGTTCCCCCGTCGGAATTGAGCACGGGCGGCGCGGAGGCCAGTTGCTCGAAACGCCGTCCGGCTTCCTGGCAGCTCGAGCAATAGCAGGTGCCGGTCAAGATCGGCCGGCCGATTGCCGCCAATTCCACCTTGCCGCACCGGCATCGCGCGCAGAGGCGGTTGCGCTGTCCCTGTTTCATGGCGATCACCTTTCATCCTTCAACGTTGCCGTCATCACGATACCGATTGCGCGATGCGGGTTCGATATCTGCTCAAGCGTTGCCATCCGCTGCTCAAAATAAAGCCACGCCGGAACCGCTTAGTCTCGCTAGATTAATTTGATGGGTCCTTGGAGCGACACCTATGGGGCGCTTCGCGCGAGCCCCTCATAGCCTCGCGACATCCACCCGAGGAAGCCCCCGCCGGTTCACGACGGCGGGGGTTTTTCCAACGGACGAAGCCTCAACCCTTCGCCAGCGCTCGCGCGCTTCCCGCCACCCAGACATGACAAGATTTGATTGGATCGCCATCGCGCCTCGGCTCTTTGATGGGGCATAGGCCGCACGGTTAAAGCAAAAAGCCCCGGACGATGCCGGGGCTTTTCACGATCGATTGTAGTGGCGAGTTCACAAGGTCGAGCCCAGTCGTCGCTCCGCGCTCTGAGTTTCCTCAGAACTGATAGCGGAGGCCGATACCGGGATCGAACGAAGAGGCCTTGTTGGGGCCGCCCACGATCGTGCCGCCAGCCGGCGTTCCGTTCGCCAGCAGGAAGCCGCTCGCGAGACCATTCTGCGCTTGCGACCATGCCACACCGGCGTACATGTCCATGTGCCGGGCGAAGCGCCAGTCAGCCACCAGCGAGACAATGTCGAGCGAACCGGAGCATTGCGAGGCGCGCGCGTCGGTACAGCCCGAGTTGGCACCGGTGGCATAGCTGTTCTGCCATTCATGATAATACGCACCGGTGACGTCGAGGGCCGGTGTGATCGAGTATTTGGCGCCGATCCACGCCGTCTGCAGGGTCCTGGTGTTGGTGTAGTTGGTATTGTTCACGGCACCGGCGATAAATCCGCCGGTCACGAACGCGCCGGGATTCAGCGGGTTGTTCGGATTGGCAAAGTCGATGTGCTCGTAGCCGGCGGACAGCTTCCACGGCCCGATCACGTACCTGGCGCCGACGCTGAAGACGGTGTTGTCGGAGACGGTTGCCGCGATCAAACCGTTGCCGGAACTGACGGTGGTGACGGCTGTCGCAAGCTGGCTAGGCGACAGGATGCCCGCAGACACGGCGTCATAGATCTTGCCGCCGAGGAAATCGAGCGAGAAGCCCATATAGTCGAAACCGATATCGCCCTGGAAGGCGTTGCCGGTCGAGCTGTTGCCGCCATTGCGAAGCTGGGCTTCAGCCGCGAACCGCACCGGCCCGACGCTCACCCGGTACTCGTACGAATTGTCGAAGACGCGATCCTCGGTGTCACCGCCACCGCCGTTCGCACCCTGGAAGGTGAGCAGCGACCAGGAGTTTGAGCCGGCCAACGGATCGTAGTTGGCGAGGAGGTCCGAGCTCAGGGCGCTTTGACGGCCCATGGTGAAGGTACCGTAGGTCGGCGAACTGATACCGAAATAGGCCGCGTTGTTGAACATCTGACCGGCCTTCGACGAGTTCGGCTATCGAGGTCTGAGCCAGCAGGTTCGTCGTCAAACCGTTGTTCTGGGCGACGGATCCGATACCGCTGGCATTCATGCCGCTATTGACGTTGAACAGGGTCTGCAGGTTGAACACGGCATAGAGATTATCGGCGATCTCCTGCTTGCCACGCAGACCGATGAACGAGTTGCTCATCTGGTCGGGTCCGGTGCCGAAATAGGAGCCGTTCGAGTTCTTCGAAATGATCGTGTTGAGCGGCGCGGCGGCGACCGAACTGAGCGGCGCGCCATGCTGGATGTACGACACGCCCATGTCGAAGTTGCCATAGACGCAAATGCCCTTGATGCAGATGTCGTCGTTCTCCGGCGGCTTGGCCTTGACCGCAGCCTTGTAGGGCAGGTCGGCCGCCATCGCGTCCACCGGATTGATCGCCGGTGCGGCTGCCTTCTGCTGTTGCTCAAGCGCCTTCTGCCGCTTTTCGAGATCGGCGAGACGCCTGGTCATTTGTTCGCGCAACTGCTTGGCCTGAGCCTGAACGTCCGAAAGCTCGTCGGCGTGAGCCGCCGTCGCAACGGCCAGCAAGGCTGCAGCCGAAATGAATGTTTTTATCATCGTGAATCCCTCACAAAGTACTCGCGCTACGCCGCGAATTCCCAAGCATAAGAGAACCTAATCGCGAGGATCGCGGCGCCGGCAAAATCCCAGACGTGTGTGACGTTCGGTTAACGCACGCAGGTGCCATCGCTTTTCCAGGGCGCGCGTTGTGTTTGTGCAACACGGTATGATTTCGGTTGGGCTATCGGGCGATTTGCCGGACGGATCAAAGAACACAA
The DNA here is from genome assembly GCA_963770515.1 of uncultured Alphaproteobacteria bacterium. Taxonomy (GTDB): domain Bacteria; phylum Pseudomonadota; class Alphaproteobacteria; order Rhizobiales; family Xanthobacteraceae; genus Bradyrhizobium. The sequence continues at coordinate 347,409 of CAVYPW010000006.1, read as the reverse complement.
CAATTTGTTCTCATCGCAAACGCGCTACCGTCACCCGTCATCGGCTCGTTACACATTCGATACAACGGCGGCGTCATCGGTTCCGTGAACGCCTTGGATGATGTTCGACAGCGCTTCGAGAATGTTGATCAAAAAAACCCCCGCCCTCTGGGGGAACCGTGAGAGCGGGGGCCGTGGTCGGAACCAGGACGGCGGGTGCCACCCTGGCGTATCGATATTGGCAGCGGATTTTGACAGGGGGATTTCGATCGGACGCCGCGCCTGAGGTTTCCAGGCCCGCTGCTCAAAAGGTTCTTGGTTTGCGTGTTGTTCTTCGTTTCGGCCCCGTCAATTCGGAAGTCAAACGCCCTCGGGCGTTTGTCGCGAGGGAAATTCGCTACACACTTTTCCCGACCACGCTCTGGCGTCCGATCTATTTCTTGACCAGCGGGCAGTCGCTCGACGCCAGCGGCTTGGCGGCGTCTTCAGGCGAAATCGTCGCGACCAGCTTGTAATAGTCCCACGGATATTTCAACTCTTCCGGCTTCTTCACCTCGAACAGATAGGCCGGAATGAGACGGCGGCCGTCAGCGCGGAGCGGCCCCTTGCCGAACAGCGGATCGTCGGTCGGAATTTCCTTCATCTTGGCAACGACCCTGGCGCCGTCATGCGGATTGCCGCCGAGTGCCTCGAGCGCCTTCAGGTAATGCAGCACGACGGCATAATTGCCGGCCTGCGTCATCGACGGCATGGCGTGATTGTTCACCTTTTCCGCAAACCGCTTCGACCACGCGCGGGTCTTGTCGTTCAGGTCCCAGTAGAAGGATTCAGTGAAGGTCAGGCCGTGCGCGGTCTTCAGGCCGAGCGAATGCACGTCGTTGATGAAGAGCAAGAGCGCGGCGAGCTTCTGGCCTTGCGCGGTAATACCGAATTCGGAGGCCTGCTTGATCGCGTTGGTGGTGTCGCCGCCGGCATTGGCAAGGCCGACGACCTTGGCCTTGGACGACTGCGCTTGCAGCAGGAAAGAGGAGAAGTCGGAGGTGTTGAGCGGGTGCTTGACGCCGCCCACGACCTTGCCGCCATTCGCGGTGACGACCGCGCTGGTGTCACGCTCGAGCGCGGCGCCGAACGCATAGTCGGCGGTCAGGAAGAACCAGGTGTCGCCGCCGGCTTTCGTCAGCGCTTTGCCGGTGCCGTTGGCGAGCATATAGGTGTCATAGGAGTAGGAGACGGTGTTGGCATTACAGGCCTTGCCGGTGAGATCGGCGGTGGCCGCGCCGTTGTTGAGCAAGATCGCGTTTTTCTCCTTGACGAGATTGCTGACCGCAAGCGCCACGCCCGAATTTGGCGTGTCGGCGATGGCGTCGACCTTCTCGGTGTCGATCCATTGGCGCGCGATGCCGACGCCGACGTCGGGCTTGTTCTGGTGATCGCCGCTGATGACGTCGATCTTCCAGCCTTTCGCGAGCAGGCCGGAGTCCTCCACCGCCATCTTGACGGCCACCACAGCGTTGGGACCGCCGATATCCGCATAAAGGCTCGACATGTCGTTCAACACGCCGATCTTGACGACCTTGTCGTCGGCCAGCGCCGGAGTGGCGAGGCCAAACCCAAGCTCAAATGCTGCAAGTGCAAACAGCGCGGCCGAACGCCCCGCGAATACCAGTTTCATCAAAATCCTCCCCTTTGCGATGCCGGGGCGGCTCGCTTGCAACGGAGCCTTTGCCCAAACCTTGGTCGCATTCTTCCGTTAGCCGCAGTTGGCTGTTTCGGCAATGCGGCTTTGTGCCATTTCGCCGCGATTTTCGCAGGGCTCTATGGAGTCCGCGGGGTCGGCGTGGCGTTCGCGCCAGCGCGCGCCAGCGCCTCGCGGCTGATCTTGAGGATTCCGTCGTTGCGGACGGCGGTGTGATGGACGAAGTCCATATTGTAGAGAACGATCGAACCGATGATCGCCACGACCAGCGCGACCACGACCGGAACCGGAGATGTGTGCTCCATTGGCTCCCCTCGCCTGTCTGACGGTTTTATAGCGCAGCGCCTCAAAACTGTCATGACCGCGCCAGTGGTCCGATTCTAACATTTGCATCCCGATCCGGCTGGCACTTTTGCAAATGTTAGAAACTAGCTCGCCCCATAAACCGATAGGGCGCGATACGCTGTGCTCGCGCCGAGCACAAAAGTGCACCGACATTTCCGGACTCTTCATCCGACACCCTAAATTGCCGTGCCGTCGAACCGCCGATCCAACGGTCTGCCTGGAACGTGAGCACCCTCTTACGGGTTGGTCCACGCAGGTGGAGTCCGCGATGTGTTGGAAGTGCGACGAGATCGACAAGGAGATAGGACACTATCAGGGCTTGTCCGCCCGGACCCAAGATGAGGGTAGCGTCAAGAGCCTCGATATTCTGATCGCAAGACTGGAAGCCGAGAAGAAAGGGCTTCATCTCGCCGAGTCCGACATGCCTGCAAAAACGGCCCCGCCGCGCTGAGAACGTGGCGGAGCCGCTACCCTTAAGCCCCGGTTGGCCCCGAGATCGAGGGCGCGGCATGATAGCAATCATTCCATCGACCAGAGGTTAAGCCGATCGGCACGAACCGGCGCCATTCTGAGGCTGTTTTCAGCCCAAATTTAATTTATTTCTTGTGTTCAATTGTGCGCATTCATTCAGGGGTCAAGGAGCGCATGATCCAGCTGACGGTCGGGCCTGTGATTTCCGTCCGTGATGAGAATACCGGTTGCATTCCCGTTCAACACCAACACAGAGGTGAGCCGTGTCACCCCGGCGGCGTATCAAGCAAGCTCATTCATTACAGGATCGCCTCACCTTTTTCGCAAAGGACGCGCGCCAGAGGGCTTCGCTGCTGCCTCCGGGCACCGAGCAGGAGGCCATGCTTGAAAAAGCGCGCCAGGCCGAAGCGGCGTTGCGCTTCAGCCGCTGGGCCGACTTGCCCGGATTGCAGCCGCCGAAGTGAAAAAAGAGGCGGCCGTTGCAGCCGCCTCTCCATTTCATTTAAGGGGAGTTTTGGCCCAGTCCTTCTCAGCGTAGGGACGGCAGTCGCCGTAGCCAGGGCTACAGTCGTAGTCGCCCCACGTACCGGGCGCATAGTAGCCGCCCCAACCCGGGGCTGCCGCATAAGTCCCGCCGAATGGCGCAGCAGCAATCGCACCTGCTGTGCCGATTGCGCCGGCCGCAAGCGCGCCAGCGGTATTGACCGCGCCAGCCGCGACGTTCGCGCCGGCGGCCACAGGATTGGGGCCGTAGCCACGCACCACCCGTCGGCCGTGTCGATGCGAACCAGCCGCCATATGCTTCGAAGCGTGCGAGTGGTTGGTTTGCGCGCTCGCGCTCGCGACCGACAGCGAGACGCCACGCTGTTCAGACCAGCCGAAAGAGACGAGCGTCATGCAGGCAAAGGTCGTCGCTGCGACCGCAATTCTTCCAAAACTCATTTTGTTCTTCTCCATGGTTGGATGCCTCCCGACCGGGGGCGTTGCCCCGGCCAAGCGGAAAACGTTCCGTGAGAAGTCGAGTTCCAGGCTTTGTTGCAGATCGGTGCTTTGTTACCGGACAGATGGCAGGAGGTAACAAATTTGAACGGATGCCGGACGCACCTTCTCGTCATGCCCGCGCCTGGCGCGGGCATCCACGTCTTCCTTGTCTTTCCGTGGCCTCAAAGACGTGGATCGCCGGGCAAAGGCGAGCGAAAGCGACGCCGTCGTTTGGACGGCTACGTCCGGCCATGACGAAAGGAGACAGATGCGCCGCCGGAATAACCGCTTGAGCGATTACCCCGCCGCTTGCGCGGACAGGTCGCGCTGGCGTTTCATGACGATCTTGTTCAGCGCACGAATCAAGCCAGGATGCGCGGCGCCGCCGTAGCTTTATCGCCCGAATTCGGAGTGCCCGTTGGCTCGATCAGCAGGATATGCACTTCCCCACGCGCCACAGGCCGGTGCTCAACGCCTTTGGGTACAACAAAAACTTCGCCAGGGTTCAGGGTAACTGTGCGATCGCGTAGCTCGATGTCGAGCGTACCCCGGAGCACAAGAAAAAAATCGTCCGTGTCCTCATGCCTATGCCAATGGAACGGCCCCTCAAGCTTTGCCACCATAATGTCGTTGTTGTTATAAGTCGCAATTGTACGCGGGGAAAAACGGTCTGTGAACGTCGCGAGCTTTTCGGCGAGATTTGCGGGTGCGGTCATTGCATTTCCCTTATATGGGACGTTTGAAGTCAAGTGCTAATTCATGGTGCTTCCTTTTCGTGCCACTCGTACTGGCGATTGGGTGGTGATCGGCCGACGCCGATCGACCTCCACCAGTCAGGCGGCGGCGGCCGATCACTTGGCTTAGAACAACACAGCGACACGAGGTGGAGCCCGCTTTCAAGTTGACGATGGTTGTCAAAACCAGCCGCCACATCCTTATATACGGTGGATCCGTTGGATCCGAACCATGATGCAACTATGCGCATCGAAGGCGAGGCTCCGAAGCAGCAGTAGCCCATTCTCTTTCCCGGTGCAGAGAGACCATGGGAGTTTAGCGGGCCACTGCTACCTCGGATCGTTTTTGGCCGTTTCGTCGCTATGTGCGCCGAGGTGCCAAAACCTGGTATTTCTTATTTCTTCCTATTGCCGATTACGCCGCTGAATGCAGCCTGAAGCCTTCCGGTATGAGGCCGTCATTCGCATAGCGCCACAGGGCAATGATGAGCTTGCGGGCAAGCGCTACAATCATCGGCTTGCGTGATCCCTTTGCATTCTCGGTGCGTTGTTTGAACCATTGTACCAGAGCGCTGTCGGGCTGGAACTTCACCATGCGCCAGGCCAGTTGGATCATGATTTTACGTACCCGAGCGTTGCCCGAGCGGGAAAGGCCCTTTTCTCGTCGCTTTGAGCCGCTTTCATCCGGTGAGCCGGTCAATCCGGCATAACGGGCTACAGCTTTGCGATCGCGTAACGTTCGGGACAAAAGCTCCTGCACCAAAAGATCGGCCGTCTCCAAACCAAGCCCGTAAATCCGTACCAGCAGATAAACCATCCTGTTCGTAAGAGCCTCCGGCTTTTGTTCAAACCGCTGCAGCCGGGCCTGCTCGATTGCCTTGATTTGTTCCTTGATGATCTTCAACCGCTCCATTTCCCGTCGAAGGGCGGCGATCGTGTTGGGCGGCAAGGACTTGCCCTCTGGTGTGCGGACAGTCTCCAGCTTCACGCTCGCCTTGCGTAGCTTGGGATTGAAGTTACGGACGCCAAACTGAATCAAGGCTGATTTCATGCGATTGATCACACGGGTTTGTTCATGGACCAATCCCTCGCGCTCGCGATGCGGGCGTTTAGCATCCTCTTCCTCCATGGTCGGGACAATTGCAACGGTGCAATGGCCTCGCTCACCACGTAGCCAACCAAGGAAGCCGCGCTTCAACATCGCCGTATCGAGCCGATCCGTTTTAGCTCGCCGATGTTCGCGGGATACGGTCACGCTGTTGGCGTGGATGACATGCGCATCTATGTCGCGCTCCCGGAGCCAGCGAGCCAGCCAGAAGCTATCGCGCCCAGTCTCGTATGCCACGGCAATCCGGGTGATCAGCCTGCCGGCCTCAATTGCCTCATCCCGCCAGCGATGAAGCAGTTTCAGTAGGTCTTCCGGGCTCGGCTCCAATTTCTTCAGCGGTTCCCGACTAACTCCCGGTATCAGCCCGGCGACCAGCCAGCTCGATAAACTGAGTTCAATGACCGCGATCAGCGTGTTATCCTGAATGAAGGCGGCGGGACTGGCTTTACTGTTGTCGTGGGGTTTCCGCATTGGGAGCTCCGTCAATTGCAAGTTGAACGAAGCGACGATTTTACAGCTGTCTCGCCGCTACCCATAGCATCTCTTTTGGAGAGTTCCTGAATCAACAACGAAGCTCTGACCGTAAGGCGACGAAGCAATCCGGCATCTATCCACTTATCGTCATGCCCGCGCTTGTCGCGGGCATCCACGTCTTACTTTCAGTCTTTCAATAGACAAAAACGTGGATGGCCGGGCAAAGGCGAGTGGAAGCGACGCCGTCCTTCGGACCGCTATGCCCGGCCATGACGAAAGAGATGGATGCGTGCTTAGACCGACCACTTCGCGCGATTACCCCGCCGCTTGCGTGACCACGTCGCGCTGGCGCTTCATGATGATCTTGTTGAGCGCGCCGAGATAGGCCTTGGCGGACGCCACCAGCGTATCGGGATCGGCCGCGCGCGCGGTCATCGAGCGGCCCTCATGCGCAAGCCGCACAGAGACTTCAGCTTGAGCATCGGTGCCTTGGGTGACGGCGTGAACCTGATAGAGCTCGAGCTTGGCCTCGTGCGGCACCAGCGCCTTGATGCAGTTGAACACCGCATCGACCGGGCCGTTTCCTTCCGCTTCCTCGATCTTGATCTGGCCATCAACATCGAGCTTCATGGTGGCGCGCTGCGGCCCGTGCGTGCCCGCGATCACCGTCAGCGAGGTCAGCTTGATGCGGTCGTGCGAGGCGGCCATCTCCTCATCGACCAGCGCCTCGATGTCCTCGTCGTAGATGTCCTTCTTGCGGTCGGCGAGCGCCTTCATCCGCACAAAGGCATCCTCGATCTGGTTGGCGCCGAGTTTGTAGCCCATCTCTTCCAGCTTGTGCACGAAGGCATGGCGGCCGGAATGCTTGCCGAGCACCAGCGAGGACTGCTTCAAGCCCACCATTTCCGGCCGCATGATCTCGTAGGTCGAGGCGTCCTTCAGCACGCCGTCCTGATGAATGCCGCTCTCATGGGCAAACGCATTTCGTCCGACGATCGCCTTGTTGTACTGCACCGGGAACGAGGTCGCGGCCGAGACGAGCTTGGAGGCGCGCGTCAGCATCGTGGTGTCGATCTTGTTCCACCACGGAAACTTGTCGTTGCGCACATTGATCGCCATCACGATCTCTTCGAGCGCGGCATTGCCGGCCCGCTCGCCGATGCCGTTGACGGTGCATTCGATCTGGCGCGCGCCACCGGCGACACCGGCCAGCGAATTGGCCACCGCCATGCCGAGGTCGTTGTGGCAATGCACCGAGAATACCGCCTTGTCGGAGTTCGGCACCCGCTCGATCAGCGTACGCATGAAGTGGGTGTATTCCTCCGGCACCGTGTAGCCGACGGTGTCGGGAATGTTCACCGTGGTGGCACCGGCCTTGATGACGGCCTCGACGATGCGGCAGAGGAAATCCATTTCACTGCGGGTGCCGTCTTCGGCCGACCATTCGACATCGTCGATCTGGTTGCGGGCGCGGGTGACGTTGGCGATCGAAGTTTCGATCACCTTCTCCGGCGTCATGTTCAGCTTGACGCGCATGTGCAGCGGCGAGGTCGCGATCACCGTATGAACCCGGCCGCGCCTGGCGAACTTCACCGCTTCCGCGCAGCGGTCGATGTCCTTCGGATGCGCGCGGGCGAGGCCTGCGATCACCGAGTTCTTGGAGCGGCGGGCGATCTCGCTCACCGCCTGGAAATCGCCTTCGCTGGTGATCGGGAAACCGGCCTCGATGACGTCGACGCCCATGTCGTCGAGCATCTCGGCAACTTCGAGCTTTTCCTCGAAGGTCATGGTGGCGCCCGGGCATTGTTCGCCGTCGCGCAAGGTGGTGTCGAATATAACGACGCGGTCCTTTTCGGACTTTTTGGCTGCGGTCATTGGCTTGCTTCCTTTTGGGTCGGTCGCGCTGCATCTTGGTGAGCGCTTCAAGGGGTTTCGCGGTGCTATCGGTCCAAACCCCTGAGTGCCCAGGCGCAATCGCCCAGACGGCCCTCAGGGGCCGATAAGAAGCAGAAGCCCGATAATGAGGGTGGGCAGGGACGCAGGCGCAATCGCCGGGGTGCGGACGGCATCGGCCATCCCACCCTGAACTCCAACGATTTCGCCGCGAATCAGCATTGCCGGACCCTTTAAGCGGTAATCTCGGTCAAAACCATTGACGCTTGGTTGCGAAGATCGCCGCTACGTGTCCGTTTTAGACGAGTTCGGCGGACCGTCGCAATGCCAAAAGATGGTCAGTATGGGTGACCTTTTGGCAGCCGTCGGCTCAGCTCGCCTGCTTATGGTCCGCGCCGACCAGCCTTTGACAATAGGAGGCGCCGCCCGCCAGGGCGTCGCGCCCCTTCCACCACAGGGAATGCAGCAAGCCTGCCGTCGGGTGGCGCCGTTCGATGCCTTCCAGGACGTGATGGAGGTCACCATGGATGTCGCCCTCGCCGGGAAGGGTCTGATACTCGGCGAGCAGATCCTGTGCCAGCGCGGCCATAAAGTCGTGGAGCCGCCTTCCCCAGTCCGATTGGTCGAGCCGCGCAATCCGGTCATGGAGCTGGTATTCGATGTCGTAGATATCGGTGAGGATTTCCTTGGCCTGCTCGATCCTGGAGTGCTTCATGGCTTGCTTCAGCGCCCGGCGCTGGTCGTCGAGGTGATCCAGCACCATCGAAACGCCAAGTCCGTAACGCGTCGTGGCGATGTCCTCGGCCACCCTGCTGTGCGAGGCCTGTAGGGCAAGCAGGGCGATTTGCCAGGGCCGGTTCAGGCGCTTCATCACCATCGCCAGAGCGAAGGGCAGTGATTCCGGATGTTTGGCGCCGAAGGCGTCAACCAGCGCCAACACCTTGGTCAACGGTTCGCCCTCGAAATCATCGATCTTTGGCGGCAGCGCCTGGCCGAAGGCGGCAATCGCCTCCCGCATCTGCAAGGCCGCCGCGATCTTCACGAGGTCGTTGATGCTGGCGCGCGAGCACGTATATTTGCCAAGGCCGGACTGGGCCGATTTCAGCCCGTCTTCGGAGGCCAGCGCCGCTTGCAGGGATTTGACGACCTTGGACTGAAATCCGGCCGCGATCTGGCTTGCCTGTTGTGAATGGCCGGCGAGCAGCGCCTTTGTCATCGCTTCGCAATACTCGCGCGCCATCGCCGGCAGCAGTTTATGGTTGATCCATTCCCAGATCGCCGACAGCGATCCGCGTGAAATCTGTCCCGCATTCGCCCGCTCCGGCGGACAATCGACAAACAGGGCTTCGATCGGCTTGAAAAAATGACGAGACGGATTGCCGACGCGATGATTGGTTTCGCCGCCCTTGCGGAATTCGGCACGCAATTGCTCGAGGATCAGGGCTGCTCCCGAAACGTCCTCGCCATAGAGCTGCATCCGTTCGATTTCGGTCAGCAAGCTGCTGCGCGCCAGCGGCGTGAGGCCTGCCAGATATTTCCGAATACGATCGGCCGATGCTGGTTCGGTGGCGGTCACGCGACAATACCCGCAAATAGAAACCGGCTCCAAATATCGCCTGCGATTGTATGATTCAGTAACCCAGCAAAGGATTAAAGATCGGCCCCGTAGGAACCCGGCAAATGAGCCGCTGTTAATTCGATCTTTAGATTTGTTGTGCGGAACGGCACGAATCTTCGAATGTTGTGATCGCGGCGTTCCGGGACCGCGGCCAGCGAAATTCGCCTCGATGGATTATTTCGCCGAACTGCCACACTAGCGCAGCGCCACGATCTGGGCCTGCTGGTTGACCGCGGCCTTGGGGTGGTCGGCGTCCTGCAATTGCTCCTCGCCGAGGCCGACCGCGAACAAGCGCTTGGCGGAAATCCTGAAGGTCGTCACCAGCGCGTCCCGGATGGCCTCCGCCCGGCGCTGGCTCAGCATCAAATTGGCGTCGCGCCTGCCGCTGGAATCGAGGCGGCCGACGACGAGGAAGGTCGTCGACATCAGCGCCGGATTGGTCAGCGCGTCCGCGATGCGCCCGAGCGTGCGGTAGGATTCGGGGCGGATCACCGGCGTATCCGGGTTGAACTGAATGTCGACATTGACATGCGGCAGCTTGTTGAGCTGCGGCGCAACTAATGGACGCTTGAGCGCGATCGCATCCGCCTTGGCCTTGATGCGCTCGGTGACCTGCTGGCGCAGCGCCGGCACTTCGAGATCGGAAGGCGCCTGGAGGCCGGCGAGCACGCCGACCATCGCCTCCGTGGTGGGCCCTTCCTGCGACAGGGCCGTTGAGGCCGGCAATAGGGCGAGCCACAATCCAACCGTCAGCGGAGCGAATCGGCGCGCGAGTTCCGGACGGGGCATCAGCGATACCCCGCCTCGGTCAGCGCCTTGTTGCATCCGAAGCTCAAGCCGCGCGTCGGCGCCTTCAACAGGCAGTCGATGGCCTCCCCCGGTTTGGCCTGGACGTCAGCGCAGATCTTTTGCTTCTCGCGCAAGCAGAGCTTGCCGACCGCCCCATGCGCGGCGACGCGCTTGCTGATCGCGTCGAACGCCCTCGCGTAATCGGCGCGGCACTGTGGCGAGACGCTATCCAGATTGCGGACCAGGCATTCCTTGAGCCGAGGCGCATCGAGGCTGACGCCCAGGCAGTTGGCATCGATGTCCTTGCCGCAGCTTTCCGCCAGGATCGCGGTCGCGTTTTCGAAGCTCATGGTTTCGGCCATCGCGGGCGACACGGCGGGCGATGCCGCCATGACAGCGGCCAGGAACACGAGTGAGGAAGCCCGGAGCATGGCTTCATCTCACCTGATGCGGTGATCCACCGTCAAGACCGCAATAGGGCGCAAGTTGTGCTTAACGCCAGTGTCAGGCCGCCCCTCTGGACGTGCCCACTTACCGCGTCAGGCAGCGGATGATGCGCCGCCCGTCCGAGGCCAGTTCGACGCGGGTATGCGGGCAGGCGACGTAACTCCGCGTATTAACGGTGTAGGTCTGCGACGGATAGGGCTGAGCCGAATGCTGCGGGTTGCTTTCGAGCCACCCGGCGGCGCCGACGCCTGCGAACACCCGGTCGGCGGCGAAATTGCCGGGGAAGCCGCCATTGGTCGGCAAATCGCGCTGGTCGTCGCGGTTGTCGTAAAAGAAGAAGCTCGCGGTATTGCCATTGTTGTAGCGCCGCCCTTCGCCATAGCTCTGGGCAAAGGCGCTGGACACCGACGCGACAACAGCGGCCGCCATGACTGCCGTCTTCAAAAGGGGCCGCATCACCAGCCCACGAACGGCGGCCTGGCCGTTCCCCAATCGCCCTTCCATCCGGTCAGCCTTCCCCTTCGAAATTGCAGATAAAGCCCGTCGCTTCGGATCGTCAGCGCGCTGCCCTTGACGTTGGGCAGAGCGAGCAGGAGTTCGCTGCCGGGACGGCCGCGAATATAGCTCAGGGGCACGCCCAGCGCGGCCGAGGCCTCCTCAGCGCTCATGCCGAAACTGAGCGGGGCGCCGGCTGCCAGCGTCGGTTGTGCCTTGTAGGAGGCACAGGCACCCGACAGGCTCGCCAGCATCAGACCCGCCGTCACCAAACCGACATTCAGGCGTCGAGTCACAGGGCCGAAGCGTTTTGGCATTCCGACGGGTCCTTCTTTTCGGCGCTTTGGCGATGTTAGATTCAACGAAGGCGTTGCACAATAACATCAGGTCGATGTGCACGGTTGTCGGATCGGCGCCAATCGCTTGACATCCATGCAGACGCATTTAGAAACGATTAAGCCCTCCCGAGCATAGTGGGTTTGAAGGCTCTCAACGGCACGGCGGTAGCCAAGGCGCCTTCCGGATCGCTCACCCGAGCAATCTCGTAAAAACCTGCTTCTAAAGACCAGCGCAACCACCCCGAGACCCTTTTTCAAAAAGGGGGGTCTCACCTCTTTGAACCGAGGACGCGCCGTCTATGCGACAGGATCAGTGGAAGTCCCAGGTGCTCCAGGAATGGGATCGTTGGCTCCAGGCCCAGCCGGTCGACGACCCGTCAGCGCCGACCGCCCGCGACAGCTTGAAGTTTTTCTGCGAGCTTCAGGACAGACGCTCCCCGCTCCTGGATTTCCGCCCTGGCAGGCGGGACAAGTGGCAGATCATCCACGCATGGTTGCACCATGCGGGGCGCGTCGCCGATTGAGGTCCATGGCCCATAGCGTTTTCGAGCGAAGCATGCCCTCGGACTTGCCGCCTTCGCTAAAGCTCCGGCGGCCGAGTGAGCAGGCGGCCCGGCGAAGCCCCTGGCGGAGACGGGATCCGGGAAACCGGTTCGCACCGCAATCAAGTTTACGCAGATTGCGTAGACTTATCTGCGTAGAAAACGCGTCGAAACAAAAGACTGTTTAACGCCCGATCCGGGTCCACTGGGCCGGAGATTTTCCGACAGGCGCGAAGAACTGCTGGGCCCATGCGCCGTAAAGCTCGCACATCTTTTGCGATTGGGCGACAAAGTTTGCATAGGCCTGCCTGGCGAATTCGCCCTGAATTTCGAGCGCCTCATCGAATGAACGCACCGCGGTCAGGCGTTCAACCAGGAAGCGGCCGCTGAGCCACGATTTTCGCATGTAGTCGCTGTGGGCCTGCGTGATGGCGACAAGACCGACGGCCTGCGGCACGCCCTCGTGCACTTCCGGCGGCAACACCTCGCCGATCAATGCGGTTTCGGTTTCCTCGGTTATCGCCACCGGCGCGATGTCGATCGCAACCGCCTCGACCGGAGCCGCCTCGATTGGCACGGCCTCTACCGCGGCCGCCTCAATCGGCGCCATGACGGCGCTGACGGCATCGGTTTCAGACCTCACCTCGACCTTCTTTTCGCCTTTCGCCTTCTGCTGATCCGTCTTGCGGCTGCGCCGGCGCGGCTTGGCGGGCTTTTCTTCTCGTGTCGTCGGCATGATCACCGTCCCTCACATGCGTTGTAAAGCAGCAAGGACACGTCAGGACTCGGCCTTGATTACGTTTGAATCGCGGTTGTGCCTTGTTCGTTGCGCGGCGTTGATGTGGTGATGCAACCCGGTGGCGCGGCTTTGCGCCAAAAAGCAATTGGCCTCCTCAAGTTAGGGCTCGAGGAGGCCAATATGAAATCTTTCGAAGCGCGGTGAAGTTCCGTCGTCTCAGGACGCCTGTCTTTCGTCCGCTTCGATCTGCTCGAGCGAGGCACGCAGTTCGGCAACGACCGCGTTGTAATATTCGTTCAACCGCTCCGAGCTTTTGAGTTGCTCCCGAAGCATCTCCGTACGTTCGAGAGATTCCGCAAGCGCCGGCGTGATCGGCTCAGCCTCGGAAACCTGTCCGTCGTCCGACATCGATGAGGGGTTATGACGCGCCATTGTTACTCACTCACATGATGGATCCAAACCACCATCATCAGGCGCCGGCTTTTTGGGATTTATGGGGCACTTCCTTGCCACATCGGTGATCGAACAAGGCCAAACTGCGGAAGCTGGCCTTATTTTACGCGCACGCAAAAGACAAAAAAGAAAGCCGCCCTCAAGGGCGGCTCTCTCTTCGATCGGGATCGATACGGACCTAGCCGCCCGCTTCGCACTTCTTCATGAAGGAGTTCTTCGCGGCGCCGGACAGCGGCTTGCCTTCCGAGCTCACGGCCTTGGTGGCGCAGCTATCAGCCATGCACTTCTTCATGAACGAGGTCTTGGCAGCACCGGCGAGCGGCTTGCCGTCCTTGCCGACCGCCTTGGTGTCGCAGCTTTCCTGCGCAAAGGCCGCGCCGCCGGCAAACGCGACGACCAGACCCGCCAGCATGATTTTTCTAAGCATGTTGTTTCCCCGGAAAAATGTTGAACGCCTCCCGATTTGATCGCAGACGATCGTTCTGCGCAAGGACAAAACCGCGGGCAGCGCCGCACATGCGCAAAACGCACGACCATGCAGACGCCTTCCTAGCCAGATTTGGCGACTCGCTTGACGGCCTTGGCACCGCGTTTTGCCTTGCCGTTGTCCTTGCCTTCGCTCTCCAGCGCCTTTCGCACCTTGGCGAATTCCTCGAGCGAGCCCCTGTCGACGCGGGGGAAGCGCAAATTGAGCTCTTCCAGCGCGCTGACGATGACCGAGCCGATCACCACGCGGGCGAACCATTTGTGGTCGGCCGGCACGACATACCAGGGCGCAAACCGCGTCGACGTATGCCGGACGATGTCCTGATACACGGCCATGTATCGCGGCCAGAAGGCGCGCTCGGTGACGTCGTTCATCGAGAATTTCCAGCTCTTCGCCGACTGCTCCAGCCGGTCGAGGAACCGTTCGCGCTGCTTCTTTTTCGAGATGTTGAGGAAGAATTTCAGGACCACGGTGCCGTTGCGCGAAAGATAGCGCTCGAAGGCGGAAATATCGGCAAAGCGCTCCTGCCAGATGTGGGAGCTCATCAGCTTGCTCGGGAGTTTTTCCTTCGCGAGCAATTCGTGATGCACCCGCGTCACCAGGCATTCTTCATAGTAGGAGCGATTGAAGATGCCGATGCGGCCGCGCTCCGGCAGCGCGATCATGGCGCGCCACATGAAGTCGTGGTCGAGTTCGTGGGCCGTAGGCTGCTTGAAGGACGTGACTTCGCAGCCTTGCGGGTTGACGCCCTCGAAAATGCTCTTGATCGCACTGTCCTTGCCGGAGGCATCCATGCCCTGGAAGATCACCAGCAGCGACCAGCGGTCCTGCGCATATAGTTTCTCCTGGAGATCGTTGAGGCGCTGGCGGTTGGCTTCGAGGATCTTTTCGCCTTCGTCCTTGTCGAGGCCGCCCCGCTCGCCGGTCTTGTGCAATTTCAGATGAAACTCGCCCACACCGTCGAACCGGAACGGCACGACAAAGGGCTTCAACTGCTCGGTCAGGGGCCGCTTAGGCTTCTTGCTCATGGCGGTGTCTATCCCGAAAACTGGGCTTCGAGAAACGCACTCACGAAACGTGGCATGACAGGCACAATGTCGGAACGCGACCGTACCAGATGGATTGCGCGCAACTCGGGCTGCGTCTCGCGGGCGAGATTAGCCTCAATCCGCGCCTTGAGCGCCTCGCCTGACATATCGACCCGCAATATCCGAATCATCGCGATCGACGGCCCAGCAAATACGCAGGTCCAGTGCGTGTCCATGGTGTAATCGGCCGCATCGAGGCCGGTTTCTTCAGTGACCTCACGCACAATACTGCCGGCGAGATCGAGCATCCCGTCCCTGACATCGTCGGGATCAGGCGTGCCGGCCGGAAAATAGATGCGTCCTGCATTCGCGGTGTGGCTGCCCATTTCGCCGAGCAGGAACGCGCCGTCGGATGATTGCAGCGCGCCCATGCCAAAACCGTTGAAGACGCTTTGGTCCGGAAAACCCCAATCGCGCCACGCCAGGAAACCCGCAAAATCGGTCTCAAAGAAATCGGCGCGAAGATGCTCGCCTGCGTGGACCGCGTTGCGGCCAAGCAGGACGCGGCCGTTCCAGATTTCAGGCTTCTCGCGCCGCTTCCCGGCAAAATGCGCGTCGATCTCGCCGCGCCGCTCGGCCGCGAACGGCCATGCGAAAGGCCGTACAGAAAAATCGAGCGTCGTGACGCGGTGAATCTCGGGGGTCATGCGAAAGGCGCGGGTGCTTGATCCCTCCCCCCGCGAAGCGGCGGGGAGGGAAGGCCGAAGCAAAGCAAAGGCCAGGGTGGGGGGCCTGATTTTATACCCCCCACCCCGCTGCTCGTTTCACTCGCATCGACCCTCCCCGCCACTCGCTTGCGCTCGCGGGGGGAGGGATAAGAAAGTGTGCTCACCAATGGCTACTTCGTGCTCGAGCCCGTGGTCTTCTTGGCGCGATCGACGAACTTGTTGGTGTAGGTCTTGGCCACATCGATATTGGCCTTGGCAACTTCCGGCGAACTCTCGCTGAACACCGCGAGCACGGCATCGGCGCCCTTGGGGTCCATCTTGCCGTTTTCAGAGTACATCGGGATCGTGTTCTTCAGCGCGGCGAGATAAAGCGAGGTGTTCTTGCCGACCATCTCGGGCGGCATCTTCGCCATGATCTCCTCCGCCGAATGGGCATGAATCCAGGCGAGCGTGCCGAGTATCGCATCGGTGAGCGCCCGCACTTCCTTGTCGTGACCGGCAACCCAGGCCGCCGTCGAATACAGCGCGCCGCCCGGATATTCACCGCCGAATACCTCGAACGTGTCCTTGGCGGTGCGGGTATCGGAGAGAATGCGCAGGTCCGGATGGCCGCCTTGCAGCACCGTGACGGAGGGATCGAGCATCACCGCGGCATCGATCTGGCCCTGCTCCATCGCCGCGACCGACGTGCCGCCGAGGCCGACACCGATCACCGCGACGCTTGCAGGATCGACACCGTTTTTCTTCAGGAGATATTTGAGAAAGAAATCGGTCGATGAGCCCGGCGCGCTAACGCCGACCTTCTTGCCGGCGAGATCCTTGATCGATTTGATCTCGGCGGTATGCGACGGCGACACCACCAGCACCAGACCCGGATAGCGGTCATAGACCACGAACGACACCAGTTCCTGCTTCTTGGCGGCGAGGTTGACGCAATGGTCGAAATAGCCGGAGACGACGTCGGCGCTGCCGCCGAGAACTGCTTTCAGCGCATCCGACCCGCCCTTGAGGTCGACGAGTTCGACGGCAAGGCCGGCCTTGTCATATTCGCCGAGCTGTTTCGCCAGCACCGTCGGCAGGTAACAGAGGCAGGCACCGCCGCCGACCGCGATCGTGACTTTGCTTTGCGCTTGTGCCGGCTGGAATCCGGAAATCATGGCGAGCGCGAGCAGCGCGAACGCCAGGTTTTTAAGGTTCGATTGCATGATTTCCTCCGTGTGGATCCTTGTTCCCTACACGATAGAACAGCCGACGACACAAAAGAAGGTAGACGAAAGCGGTCATTCCGGGATGGTGCGCAGCACCAGACCCGGAATCTCGAGATTCTACGATGTGCAATTGCACATCGTAGTTCGCCCTTTGGGCGCCCCGGAATGACGCGCCGCCTACGCCCTCGCCTCGGCCGCGTCGGGACGCCAGACCAGCAGACGCCGTTCGACCAGGCTGACAAAGACATCGATGATAATGACAAAGGCCGAGAGCACGAACATGCCGGCAAAGACGCCGGCGACGTCGAACACGCCTTCGGCCTGCTGGATCAGGTAACCGAGACCCGCCGCAGAGCCGAGATATTCGCCGACCACCGCGCCGACCACGGCAAAGCCCACGGAGGTGTGCAGCGAGGAAAACATCCACGACAGCGCCGACGGCCAGTAGACATGGCGCATCAACTGCCCCTCGTTCATGCCGATCATGCGGGCGTTGTCGCGCACCGTGGTCGAGACTTCCTTGACGCCCTGATAGACATTGAAGAACACGATGAAGAAAACCAGCGTGACGCCGAGCGCCACCTTCGACCAGATTCCCAGGCCAAGCCACAACGCGAAAATCGGCGCCAGCACCACGCGCGGCAGTGCGTTGGCCATCTTGACGTAAGGATCGAACACGGCGGCAACCAGCGGCTTGCGCGCAAACCAGAACCCGACCGCGATACCCAGGAACGATCCGATTGCAAAGGCGAGCAGCGACTCCAGCAGCGTGATCCCGAGGTGTTTCCAGATCACGCCAGTGACGAACCAGTCGACGATCTGGCTGCCGACCGCAAGCGGCGTCGAGAAGAAGAACGGCGGCAGCAGCATGCGGCCGAAGATCGGCACCGTGGCCAGCAATTGCCACAGCGCGATCGCCACGACCGCAACCAGCACCTGAAGGGAAAGCAGCGTCACGCGGGACATGTTCAGTATCTCATTTCGCTGTCGTCCCTGCGAAAGCAGGGACCCATACGCCGTGGATTATCATTTAGGTAGGGGTGGCAGAGACGCTCGCACACCACAGACATTTGTGGTTATGGGTCCCCGCTTTCGCGGGGACGACGGCAATGCCGATAGTCCCTCCCGAACAGGAGGGACTATCAAGCGTGCATTAAGGCTTCGAGAACGTACCGATCAGGCCGGTGGCCTGCAACACATGGCCGTCGAGCGCCTTCATCGCCTCCGCGCGGTCGAGACCGGCTGCGAGCGCTTTCGGATCGAGGTCGGTCGCCATCAGCGTCAGCGTGTAGTGATGGATCGGGCCGGGCGGCGTGCAGGGACCGAAATAGTTCGGCAGCTTCATCAGGCTGGAGCCGCCGACATATTTATCGCTGGCCTTGGAGACCTCGCCTTCGGCAAAGCCGGTGACCGAAGCGGGAATGCCGTAGGCGACCCAGTGGCTGACGCCGCCGGGCGGGCGGCCTTCCGGATCGAACATGAAGATCGCGAAGCTCTTGGTGCCGGCGGGCGGGTTGGACCAGTTGAGCGCGGGCGACACGTTCTCGCCGACGCAATTCGGATTGGACTTGTTGTTGCCGGCGTTCTTCACCGCCAGCCGCTCGCCATCCTTGAAGCTCGGCGAGGTCAGCGTGAACACGCCCTGCGCATTGGCGGGAGAAACGCTCGAGGCCACGAGCGCAACCGCTCCGGCCAGAATTGAACCACGTAGGAACATGACATCTTCCTTTTTGTTGCCTTGGGTTGTTTACCCTTGATTGCGCGCCCTGGATTCCTTGCCTTTGATTGCCGGTGAGGCGGGCCCGTTTTTGGCGCGCGGAGTGTAGCTTCGCCTCCCGTCAGATCAAGGTCACCTGCCCGCCAGAGGCCTCTCGTGACGAAGCCGTGAATACCCTCCCCGCTGTCGTCCCTGCGGAAGCAGGGACCCATACGCCGCGCCCTGTCATTTATAGGCGATGTGGCAAGACCTCCCTTAACCGAGAACGCCTGTGGTTATGGGTCCCCGCGTGCGCGGGGACGACGAAGAGAAATCAGCCGCTGACCGTGACCTTGGTAGATTGGGCATAGCCCTTCATCACTTCATCTTTCAGCGCGTCCCAGATTTCCCGGTGCAGGTCATGGAACGCCTTGTCCAGTTTGACCTCGGTGATGTCGCGCGGCCGCGGCAGGGGGACACGCCAGTCGCCGATGATGCGCGCCGAGGGGCCGGCCGACATGATCACCACACGGTCGGCGAGCGCGATCGCCTCCTCGAGATCATGGGTCACAAACAATACCGCCTTGCGGTCGGCGCTCCAGAGATCGAGCAGCAGGTTGCCCATGATCTGGCGCGTCTGCGCATCGAGCGGCCCGAACGGCTCGTCCATCAGCAAAATCTTGGGATCGCGGATCAGGACCTGCGCGAGCCCGACGCGCTTGCGCTGGCCGCCGGAGAGCATGTGCGGATAGCGATGGGAAAAGGCGCCGAGGCCAACCTGGCCGAGAAAGCCTTGCGCCCGCTCCAGCGCCTCACGGCGCGGCGTGCCGTCGATTTCAAGCGCGATGGCGACATTGTCAATCGCGGTCTTCCAGGGAAACAGCGCATCGGCCTGGAAGAGATAACCGGCCTGCCGGTTGAGTCCGGTGAGCGGGCCATCGAAAATCCGCACACGGCCGCCGGCCGGCGCCAGAAGCCCCGCCGCGATGTTCAGCAAGGTCGATTTGCCGCACCCGGTCGGCCCGACGATGGCGACGAATTCGCCCGGCGCCACGTTGAGGTTGGCCTTCTCGACGGCGGTATAAACCCGTCCCTCGGCGAGGCGGAAGGCGACTGTGGCGTCCTGCAGCGCGACCGCCGTGGACGTCTTCGTTGTTGATATTGGCTCTTCCACCCGGATTTTCCTCAAAGCTCACTTTAAAGCTCACTTTGGGACAGCCTTAGCGCCTCCGAACGACAAGTTCAACGCAAGGCCATGACGTGGTAATCGGAAGCCGAGAGCTGCTTTGCGGGCAAAGCGGCTAAGCGCGATATTAGCGCACAAATGGAGGTTGCCGCCCTGATCGTCTTCGACCATGTCGGCAAGAGTTTCGACGGCGGCCGCGTGAAGGCCGTCGACGACGTCTCGCTTCATGTCGAGAGCGGCGAATTTCTCGCCATCGTCGGCGGCTCGGGCTCGGGCAAGACCACGCTGCTCAGGCTCGCCAATCGTCTGATCGAGGCGGACCACGGCCGTATCACCATCGAAGGCGAAGACGTGCGCGCAGCCGATCCGGTCGCGCTACGCCGCCGCATCGGCACCGTGTTTCAGAGCGGCGGATTGTTTCCGCATATGAGCATCGCCGCCAATATCGGCATCACGCCCAAACTTAAGGGCGAACGCGAGACTGACATCGCCGCAAAGGTCGATGAGTTGCTCGATCTGGTGCGGCTCGATCGCGGCGAATTTCGCGACCGCTTTCCGCATGAACTTTCCGGCGGCCAGCGCCAGCGCGTCGGCGTCGCCCGCGCGCTCGCTGCGAAACCGAAGATCGTATTGATGGACGAGCCGTTCGGCGCGCTCGATCCGTTGACGCGCGACGCGCTCGGCGACGATTACCGCGCACTGCACGACCGGCTCAGGCTCACCACGGTCATGATCACCCACGACATGACCGAGGCTATTCTGCTCGCCGACCGTATCGCCGTGATGCGCGGCGGACGCCTGTTGGCAGAGGGCACGGCATCGGAGCTGGCGAAAACCGGCGACGTCTATGTGGGCGAATTGCTGCGCACGCCGCGCCGGCAGGCCGAACGCCTGAACGCGCTTTTGCCGCGAGGCAGCGCATGAGTTTGTTATCCGATCCGCGCTGGGGCGAGGCGCTGGCGCATCTGCCGGACTATCTCGGCAGCCATGTGCGGGTCAGCGTCGCCGCGCTCGCGCTCGGACTTCTGGTGTCGCTGCCGCTTGCGATCGCCGCGCGCAACCGCCCGGTAATGCGCGCCCTGTTGCTCGGATTGGCCAGCATCGTGCAGACCGTGCCGGGCCTGGCGCTGCTGGCGCTGTTCTATCCGCTGTTGCTCGCGGCGGCCTCGCTTTCGCTCGCATGGTTCGGCTTCAGTTTCTCCGCGTTCGGCTTCCTGCCGGCGGTGCTGGCGCTGGCGCTCTATTCGATGCTGCCGGTGTTGCGCAACACCCTCACCGGGCTGCGCGGCATCGATCCGTCGATCCTGGAAGCCGCTGAGGGAGTTGGCATGACGCCGATGCAATCGCTGATCCTGGTCGAGTTGCCGCTGGCGCTGCCGGTGATGATGGCGGGCATCCGCACCGCGGCGGTCTGGGTGATCGGCACCGCCACGCTATCGACGCCGATCGGCCAGACCAGTTTGGGCAATTACATCTTTGCGGGGTTGCAGACCCAGAACTGGGTGCTGGTGCTGTTCGGCTGCGCGGCGGCAGCACTTCTGGCGCTCGCGGTCGATCAGTTGCTCGCCTTGACCGAGACCGGCTTGCGCACGCGTCACCGCCTTCGGGCAGTGCTGGGCGGCGCAGGCATCGCCGCATTGGTCGCGGCCACCTTGGTGCCTTCGCTGGCGCGCTCCGCTTCGATCTACGTCGTCGGCGCCAAAACCTTTGCCGAACAATACGTGCTCTCGGCGCTGATCAGCGAACGGCTCGAAGCCGCCGGCCTTTCGGCGATATCCCGCGAAGGGCTCGGCTCCAATGTGATTTTCGCGGCGCTGGTGAACGGGGACATCGACGTCTATGTCGATTATTCCGGCACGCTATGGGCCAACCAGTTTCACCACAGCGAGATCAAACCGCGCCAGCAATTGCTCGCCGATCTGAAGACCGAACTCGCGCGGCAGAAAATCACCCTGCTCGGCGAACTCGGCTTCGAAAACGCCTATGCGCTGGTGATGCCGAGGCGACGCGCCGAGATGCTCGGCATTCACTCCGTCGCCGATCTCGCTAGCCGCGCACCGGCGATGTCGATCGCGGCCGATTACGAATTCTTCTCGCGGCCGGAATGGGTGGGACTGCGCACGGCTTACGGCTTGAACTTCCGCAATCAGCGCCAGATGCAGCCGGACTTCATGTATGCGGCGGTGGCGTCCGGCGAGGTCGATGTGATCGCGGGCTACACCAGCGACGGGCTGATCGCAAAATACGATCTGGTGGCGCTCAGTGACCCCAAAGCCGCGATCCCGCCTTACGATGCGATTCTGCTCATTGCCCCCAAACGCGCCGACGATCAGGCGTTGCGGCAGGCGCTGCAACCCCTGATCGGCCGCATCGATATCGCGGCGATGCGCGAGGCCAACCTGCGCGCGGCCGGCGGCGACGGCAACGCCTCGCCCGATGCGGTGGCGCGCTGGCTCTGGGAAAAAATCAAATCAGAAAAGCCGAACGGATAGACGACGCGCGACGGAGGAACTCCATCGCGCGTCGATGTTGCGATCAGAACCCGCCATGGTTCACATAGCTCGGCGTGCAGTTATAGTCGTTAGTGGCATCCCAGCCGCCGCGCACGCGCCAGGCGCTCCAGCCCATATAATCGGTGTCCTTGTTATAGGGGTTGCCCGGTTCGTGGTCGGCACAAGCGCTGGCCTGCGCGTAAGCGTTCGCGACGCGCATGGAGCGTTGCTGCGCGAAAGAGGGCACTGCCAGCGTGGCATAAGCGGCGACGGCGGCGATGCCGAGAAGCGAGAGTTTGGTCATGGCTGTCTCCTCTTGGTCGTACCGGCGAAGGCTAAGAGCGCGGTCCGGAAGAAAAGGGCAGTTGTTCCGCCGCGACAAACGGGGAAGCGTCTATCGCGCTACCTGCTCAAGCCAACGTCAAAAACACTGACCTGTCCGTCTCCACTCCGAATCATCGTCACCACTTCCGATCTTCGTTCGCTGGCGTTGCCTGCGACAAATGGAGACGAACCGGTCGATGCCATGAATTTAGTCTCGCCATGGCGAGGTCCAACTAAAGAAACATTTATTGAGGCTTAAAGTATTTTTTAGAAACGCGGACGTGTCGGAACCTATTGCGGCCGGGGCGCCAACCTCCCGCGGCGAGTGTGGTTAACGCCTTAATGCGCGATCAGCAGTGGAATGCCGGCGTCTCGCAACAACGACCGGGTGACGCCGCCAAAGACCATTTGAGCGGTTCGCGCATGGCTATAAGCGCCGATCACGATAAGATCGGCGGCCTGCTCCTTGGCCTGATCCAGAATAACCCTGGCGATCGGCTCGCCCCGTGACGTCGTCTGCTTGACGGAAACCTTGGCCCCGTGACGGCTGAGGTAATGCGCGATGTCCGCCCCTGGCTCCTCGCCGTGACGGGGATTCTTCCCGGCATCGACCAGAAGAATCGTCACCGACTTCGCTTCGACAAGCAGAGGAAGCGCATCGCTGATCGCGCGCCGCGCCTCGCGGCTTGCATTCCAGGCCACCACGACGTGTTCGGCCACGGAGGCGTTCCACGATTTGGGCAGCAGGATAAATGGCACACCGGTGGCGAGCAGCAGTGCCTCCGCGGACCATTGAACAGGCAATCCACCGCCTTGCCCGGAGCAGGCAATCACGAGGTCGGCGTGCAGCGAATTCAGCGCGATATCGTCGCTGAAATCGCCCTGCGACAGAGCACGAAACTCGAAGCCGATGCCCTCGCGGCTGCAGACGGCGGACAGGGTTCGTTTGGCATGCTCAATCGCTTCAGCTTCCTCTGCCTTGTGCCGGACGATCACCTCCCTGACGGCCTTCTGCCCCTGAACGAAGGATTCTGCGACGCTGCCGTTGAAAAGGGAGGGCGCCATGAAGATGCCGATCAGATGTGCCCCGTGGCGATGCGCAAGTCTTGCGGCATAGGCGGCGCGGGCCTCGCCGGACGGCGTTGGTTCGAAAAATACGGCGATGCTTTTAAGCGGCATTGGTAGCTTCTCCGAGGGCCCTGAGCCGGCGTTATCGTGTCTCCCGGATAGCCTCGCTGGCCGATCGCGGCATTGATCAAGCTCAATGAGTGACCGGCATTACCGGACCCGCCGAGTTCAGGCTTCTGCCAGGGCCGCCCCGGTCGCAGCCAGAGCTGCATGAAAACCCCTTGCGCTGCTGCGAGCGATATGACCGTAATTTCGAAGTGAAGAAAGCGGACGTGAGGCGAGCGTTTTTCAGGGATGCCGCCGGTCCGGCAGTTTCAAGGGGGCACGATGAAGTTCAAGCGTTTGGTTCAACTGGCCGCGATATCAGTCGCCTTGACCACAGCAGCAAGCGCATCGGCGCAGCAGGTCCTGAAGGTGGGCTCGACCCCGACTGGCGCCCCCTTCACCTTTCTCGACACCAAGACCAACACGATCGAAGGCCTGATGGTCGATCTCATCACCGCGATCGGCAAGGACGCCGGCTTTTCGGTTCAGGTCGAACCGATGCAGTTTTCCACGCTGGTGGCGTCGCTGACGTCGAACAAGATCGACATCATCTCGGCCGCGATGCTGGCTACCGCAGCCCGCAAGGAGGTGATCGACTTCTCCGATCCCGTCTACACCTATGGCGAGGGCCTGATCGTTCCGAAAACCGATACCAAAAACTATACCAGCGCCGAAGACCTCAAGGGCGAAGTGGTCGGTGCCCAGGTCGGCACCGCCTATGTCGATGCCTTGAAAAAGACCGGGCTGTTCGCCGAGGTGAAAGCCTACGACACCATTCCCGACATTCTGCGCGACGTGAATACCGGCCGTCTCAAGGCGGGGTATGCCGACTACCCGATCCTGGCCCATAACCTCCGGCAGGGAAGCTTTCCGGAAGTGCGGCTGGTCGAGACCTACAAACCGGCGACTGTCGGCACGGTAGCGATCGGCGTGCGCAAGGGCGATCAGGAGCTGAAGGCAAAGATCAACGCCTCGCTCGCCAAGCTGAAGGAAAACGGCACGCTGGCGAAGATCCTCGACAAATGGGGCCTTGGCGGCAAGGGCAGCTGAGCGCGCTCACATTTTACCTAATCGATGGAAAAATTCCTTCGCGACGCCACCGAGTTCGTACCGATCCTGTTGCAGGGCGTGGGGCTGACGATCCTCGTCACGCTCGGCTCGCTGGTGCTCTCGACCATGCTCGGCCTGCTATGGGCCATGATGCGGGTCTCTGGCATTCGCGTCCTGAGCTTTGTCAGCGCCTGCCTGATCAATCTCATTCGCGGCATCCCGATCATCGTGCTGTTGTTTTATCTTTATTTCGTGATGCCCGATTTCGGCATCACGCTGACGGCGCTGCAAGCGGCGATCCTCGGACTCGGTATCGCCTACTCGGCCTATCAGGCCGAGAATTTTCGCGCCGGCATCGAAGCCATCGACAAGGGACAGATCGAGGCCGCGCAGGCGATCGGCATGGGCTGGTGGCTGACCATGCGCCGGGTGATCCTGCCGCAGGCCGTGCGTATCGTGCTGCCGCCCTACGGAAACGTCATGATCATGCTGCTGAAGGATTCATCGCAGGCCTCCACCATCACGGTCGCCGAACTGGCGCTGCAAGGCAAACTGATCGCGTCCTCGACCTTCAAGAACACCAGCGTGTTCACGCTGGTGGCGCTGATGTATCTCACCATGAGCATTCCGCTCATTCTTCTGGTTCGGCACTTCGAGAAGAAGGCGGGCAAGGGATGATCGAGCGATGATCGAGCTTCGCGACGTTCACAAGAGCTTCGGCAAGGTCGAGGTACTCAAGGGCATCACGGCCTCCGTCGCCAAAAGCGAGGTCGTCTGCATCATCGGCCCGTCCGGCTCGGGAAAATCGACCATCCTGCGCTGCGTCAACGGGCTGGAGAGCTACGAAGCCGGTGACGTTCTCGTCGAGGGTAAACGGGTCGAGCGCGACACCGCCTCGATCGTGCCGATCCGGACCAAAGTCTCGATGGTGTTCCAGCGCTTCAACCTGTTTCCCCACCGCACGGCGCTGGAAAACGTCATCGAGGGCCCGATCCATGTGAAGCGCGAACCGCGACGCGACGCGATCGAGCGCGGCCATGAACTGCTGGCGAAGGTCGGTCTTGCCGACAAGGCGGCTGCGTTTCCGGCGCAGCTTTCGGGCGGGCAGCAACAGCGGGTCGCGATTGCAAGGGCACTCGCGATGCAGCCGAGCGCGATCCTGTTCGATGAGCCGACCTCGGCGCTCGATCCCGAACTGGTCGGCGACGTGTTGTCGGTGATGCGCAAGCTCGCCGAGGACGGCATGACGATGCTGGTCGTCACCCACGAAATGGGATTTGCCCGCGAGGTGGCCGACCGTGTGCTGTTCATCGATGGCGGGGTCGTCGTCGAACAGGGCGCGGCCAAATCGCTGCTCAGCCAGCCTCAGCATCCCCGCACGCAGGATTTCCTGCGCCGCGTGCTGCATCCTCTATGACGCTGACATGACAACGATCGCGACGAGTTCCCTGCCCTTGCCGCCGAGCCTGTACGCGGCGACCGCCGTGCCGCCGCTTCCGCTGCCGCCGCTCGACGCCGACCGCAACGTGGCGGTGGCGATCGTCGGCGGCGGCTTCGCCGGCCTCTCGACCGCATTGCATCTCGCCGAACAGGGCATCGAGGCGCTCGTGCTGGAAGCGCACGGGCCGGGTTGGGGCGCTTCCGGCAACAATGGCGGCCAGCTCAATCCGGGCTTGAAGCTCGATCCCGATACGGTCGAGGCCGAATTCGGCGGCGATCTCGGGGCGCGGATGATCGCGTTTTCCTATCATACCCCCGTCTTCACGCTTGAGCTGATCCGCAGGCTCAGCATCGCCTGCGACGCCCGCCAGAACGGGACCTTGCGTGCCGCCTATCACGAGCGCCACGCCCGCGCTGTCGAGGCCACGGCGGCGCAGTGCATGCGCCGCGGCATGCCGGTACGAATGCTCGATGGTGAGGCGTTGCGACACATGACCGGCACGGATCGTTATGTCCGCGCGATGTTCGATGCGAGGGGCGGCGACGTCCATCCGCTGAACTATGCGCGGGGCCTCGCCCGCGCCGTGCTCGCGGCGGGCGCTGCGATCTACGCCCGGACGCCGGCGATCTCGCTCACACGAGAAGGCAGGCAATGGCGCATCGAGACCCCGCGCGCGGCCGTTCGCGCCGACAAGGTCCTGATCGCCACCAACGGTTTTTCGGACGATCTGTGGCCCGGTCTTGGGCGCACGATCGTGCCGCTGTTCAGCTCGATCGCCGCCACCGCGCCGTTGCCTGAGGACATCGCGCGGCAGATCATGCCGACCCGCTCGGTGCTCTACGAGAGCGGCCACATCACCGTCTACTACCGCATCGACACGTCGAACCGGCTATTGATGGGAGGACGCGGTCCGATGCACTGGATCCGCGACCCCAACGCGGTGGCCTATCTCATGCGCTATGCGGAGCGGCTGTGGCCTCACCTTCGCGGCATCGCCTGGACCCACGGCTGGAATAGCCGTCTGGCGATGACCGCCGATCATTATCCGCACGTGCATGAACCTGCATCAGGCCTGCTCGCTTATCTCGGCTGCAATGGCCGCGGCGTGGCGCTTGCGACCGCTATGGGACAACAACTGGCCAGGCGCCTGATCGGCGGCGAGACAACGCCGATCGACATGCCGATGTCAGCCATCAGGCCGATCCGCTTTCATGCGGCATGGCCGATCGGGATTCGCAGCGCCGTTCTGGTGGGCCGGCTTCGCGACCGGCTGGGCCTTTAGACCGGCTGGGCCTTTAAAGGCCTCGCCAGCGGCTCGGGTTTATGAAGCTTTGATGAAACTTCGGAGCCAAAGCTTCGGAGCGGAAGCCCCGAACCAAATCCCGTCGTAGCTTTGCCTTTCTTTTGCCGCAACCGGCACGGGATTGCGGTATCGCATGGGCAAACCATCGACAAGCCACGCCTCGTTAACCAAACAAGCCTCGATTCCGAAAGCTTTTTTGACGTCAAGTCATAAAGTCATTTTTTTGCCCTGATAGATCAACATCATTTTGATGCGGTGAATTTGGTTGACGCGTACTCCGCAGTAAATTTCGCGACAGGAATTTCAGACGGGGGGCGAGTGAATCCTGCAGCGAGAGCGCAATGGATACGCTTTACGATTTGCTTGGGGCTCTTCCACACGATGATGCCGAAGGCCTGAGGACTGCGTTTCGCAGGGCCGTCAAGGGTGCCCATCCGGATTTGCGTCCTGACGATCCGGATGCCGCGATAAGATTCCGGCAGATCGTCCGTGCCAATGAAATCCTCTGCGACAGGGATCAGCGCGCGGCCTACGATCATCTGCTGGTGCTCGCACAGCTCGAGAAAGACCCGGCCAAGGCCCATCCGATCGCGGCGAAAGTTCACAAGATCGCCTCCGGCGTGCTGGCCTTTGCATCCGTCTCGATCGTCTCCGTCGTCGGCTATCTCGTGTTCATGCATATGTCGGTGGCGCTGGTGAATCCTGTCGGAAGCCTCGCGGTTTCGCACGCTTCCGCCAACGTGATCGACCTCAGGTCGCGGCTTTCGGACAGCATCGCCGCCGTCAGCTCGGTGGATGCGCCGGATCCGGCCGCGGTGAACGCCTTTATCGCTGCCAGGACCGACAGCACCGCGGCAGGCCTGGTGAACGCCATGGCGATGGCACCGGCGGAAGTGGAAAACGCTGCGCCGTCCGGCATTGCCGGCTCCGGTCCCGCGCCCGTCGCTCACCCCCGCGACGTTTCGGCGCGCGAAGTTGCAACTCTTGGCAGCGGCGACGTCGCGGCCGTCATGGTCAATCCCGACCAGGTGACCGAACTCGACCAGAAATTCACCGCGCCCTATGTCGACCGAGGCATCCTGTTTTTCCGCGATCAAAAAGACGATCACAACTTCCCTGATCTGCCGCCGTTGAAGCGCTCCGAGAAGCCGGGCCACCCGAAGTCCCTGGTCGCGGCAGCCGGAAAAAATCACCCCGAGCCACTGCCGAAAACCGTGCCGTTGCCGATCCCGCGGACGGAGATGGTGCCGCGCTTCGTGTCGCTGCAGCCGTGGTACGTCTCCGCGACCTTCCAGTGAGGCGGCAGTTAGCTGGCGGCCTCGTCGCGGAATAGACGCTTCTTGACTGCGGTCGCGAGAGCGTCGACGGCGCGATCACCGTCGGCGAGAAACCTATCGATGAACATACCCGACCGACCGGCGTGAGGTACTGCATGATCGACTTGGCGCTGGGCTTGCGCTCCTGTGCAGATTTCGAGCGCGCTGGAAAACTGTCGGCGAATATCATCGGATATGAAAACACGTTGCCGCCGCAATTCCTGAATGCATGCGAAATTGTCCTTTCCCGCCTGATTGATTTGGCGCCAAGTGTAAGCGCGAGAAAAGCTTTGTTCACGGTCTTTAGCAGCTAGAATATCGCGCACAGTGCTTGCATCGAAATCATTGCTTATAAGGAACTCGGCGATCCGGTCGTCCACCATCGTGTTCAGCGGTGGAAACTGGATGAAATTGATCACAGCGCCATACGTCGAATAATAGGCTTCGATGAATTTTTCCCATATAGACCGTAGCGCATTGAACTCATTTTCGTTCGATCGCCGGCCTCGGTCCGAGATATGGTTTACGCGCTCGCGCAGCGCTTCGATGTCCCGATTCTGATCCGCCTTGTAAGTCTCAAGCGCGCGATCGAAGCGTGCCTTGAAGAACATCTCGCCAAACTTCGGTATCAATAACAGCAGCGCGGTTAGAGTAGAGCCAATTGCACCACCAATTGCAGCAATGGTCCACGGATAAAGTTCAGCCCACATAGGAATATCCTTTCATTGTGGTGGGCAACGCATTGAAAAATCCCAGCATGCATTGCTGATAGGATTACCGAGGCACCAGCAAGAGGCGATTACTTCTTTCGAAACATCGAAAATTGAAAGCGCTGGCGGGCATCCCGCGGCGTGACATGATCGTGCGGGCGGGAATTCAGCAGCACGAATTCCTCACCCAACTCCTTCGCCAGCTCTGCCGCATCGTAACGATGGACCGGCAACCCGCTGCATTTTTCCGGACCGTCAGCGGCGAAGGTCGCGATGATGGCATAACCGCCGGGGACGAGCGCCTGCTTCAGCCGCGCGATATAGGCCGCGCGGTCGGCCTCCTCGACCAGAAAATGAAACGCGGCGCGGTCATGCCAGATGTCGAAGCGCTGCGCAGGCTCCCACGCCGTCACGTCCTCGACGATCCACTGGACTTCGCTGGCGCGCCGGCCCAGCCGTAACGCCGCCAGATCGAGCGCGGCCGCGGAAATATCCAGCACCGTGACCCGGCGAAAGCCCCGCTCCAGAAGACCATCGGCCAGCCGCGACGCCCCGCCGCCGATATCGATGATGGCCGCGTCCTTGCCCGGCCGCGTCTGTTCGATCAGTTCGAGCGAGAGGACCGGGTTATCCTGAAACCAGCTGACGTCGGTTTCATCCTTGGTGGCGTAGACCGCTTCCCAATGGTCCTTCGGGCTTGATTCCATCATGAAACCGGCACTCATTCGCCGAGCAGCTTGGCAGAGGCGAGATCGGCCGTGGCACGGGGATCGCCCTTGGCCTCGTAGGCCAGCCCACGGGTCTTCAGCGCCCTGCCGTTATTCGGGTTGAGGCGGATGGCATTGTCGAGGTCGACGAAGGCGTGGATGGCGTCATCCTTTTTGAAAAAAGCGAAACCGCGTTCGGTGTAATAATCGGACAAAGCATGATCCTTGCCAAGACGCTCGCTGCCGCCGGCCACGGTTGCCTCGGCGCTGGGACCGAGCTTGATGGCCTGGCTGCATTCCGTGATCGCGGAATCGTATTCTTTTTTAAAATTGTAGATGGCGCAACGGTTGTAGAAGGCGTCGGCATATTTCTTGTCGACCTTCAGCGCTTCTGCAAAATCCGAAAGCGCCAGGTCATAATCCTGCTTGGTCCGCCGCTCGGCGCCACGGCTAAGATATTGGCGCGCCAGCACATGGCCGACGTAGCGCCTGGACTGGATGGCGCGCGAACAGGCGTCGATTGCCACATCGCCGGACTCCTTGATGCATATGTTGGCATCATCGCCCGCGGCGTGAGCTGCGAGCGTGCCGGCCAACAGGCCCCCTCCGGTCACAAGCACGCAGGCGCAGTACGCCCAAAATCCCCTCGGCATGGCTCCCTCCCGTCCGGATTGTTTTCCCCGGATCGAGCCTCAGAATAGCACGCTAGAACCAGACGAAAAGCGAAGAAGCCGTGACAGCGAATTAGACCATTAGCGAAGTCCAGCGATTTGACATGCGTTACTTGCATGACCGCAAGTTCATCAAACGCGAATTTTAGCTGTGCAGGCCGGGCGCCTCGGGACGGGCACCGACCGTCTCCAGATACGTCCTGGCCTGTGCTGTGGAAAGCACGCCGATCAGCGGCGGCGCTAACTCCAGATTTTGCGCATCTGCAAAGCCGGTACTTCTACCTAGAATTGCCGATTATCGTGGTTTAATCTTTCTGCCGGGTCGCTTGCACATGCCATGAAACGCCGGAAACCTCAGCCCTGGACCAACGGAGCCTCTTGTTGACCATGCCCGGCAATGACGGGTTCGATCCGAACGAATACCTCGCGAAAGTCGGAGACGGGAAGACAATTCTCGAATTCCGCAAGGACGAGCACGTGTTCAAGCAGGGCGACCTCGCAGAGGCCGTCTTTTACATACAGAAAGGCAAGGTCAAGCTGACTGTCCTTTCGGAGCACGGCAAGGAAGCTGTCGTCGCGATTTTGGGGCCTGGCCAGTTTTTCGGCGAGGGCTGCATGAATGGTCACAAGCTGCGCATTTCGACGACAACCGCGATGGAAGACTGCATCATCACGTCGATCACGAAATCCGCGATGATTGCCACGCTACACAATGAGCCGAAGTTCTCCGAACTATTCATGGCCTTTCTCCTGACCCGGAACAGCCGGATCGAGGAGGACCTCATCGACCAGCTCTTCAACTCCAGCGAGCGGCAACTCGCGCGACTGCTCTTGCTGCTCGCCAATTTCGGCAAGGAAGGCAGCCCGCAGCCAATCAATCCGAATATCAGTCAGGCGACGCTGGCGGAAATGATCGGGACCACGCGAAGCCGCGTAAGCCAATTCATGAACAAGTTTCGCAAGCTGGGGCTCATCAGCTACAACGGACACATCGAGGTTCATGGTTCGCTGCTGAGCGCGGTCTTGCATGAAAAGCCGCGGCTGAAAGAGCGCGACTGAGAAGCCTGTTCCTCGCATCGAGCTTTTCGGCGGGATCTCTCTTCGGCATTCTGCAGCAAGTGACCAAAATTTCTCACTTTCAAAATTAATGTATCGGCGATGTTTTGATCTGAATCAACACCGTGTGATGCGCTTCATATGCATCCTAGGGCTATGAGCGATCAGGCAGTCATTCCGCACTTGAGTGGCAGCGTCGAGAAGGGCGGCCGCGAGCGACTGCCATCCGTCCTGAAAACGTTTTCGAGTTCGGAGCGTCGCTCGGTCGATAGCTGCGAGCGCGAGTTGGTCCAGCACAAATTCATGGAAATCCGCCTGCGCGATGCGTTGGCGGAGAGTGAGGCGCGGCTGCGTCAACAGGACGAGTTGATCCGCAAGCAGGAGCTCCTGAGCAGGGAATCCGATCATCGGCTGATGAACGACCTCCAGATGACCATCAGCCTGCTTTCGTTACAGAGCCGATCAGCGCAAACCGCGGAAGCCGCCGCGCAACTGGCCATCGCGGCCAATCGCGTTTCCATGATTGCGCGCATTCATCGTCGCCTTCATTCCTACGACGGGGTGCAAGTGATCGAATTCAGAAAATTCCTCGAGGACTTCGCGCGCGACTTCTCCGCGATGCTGTCGTCGAACGAGCGCCCCGAGCAGGTACTCGTCGAAGGCATTGAGATCAATTTGCCAGCCACGACCGCGATTCCGCTCGGCTTCATCGTCAGTGAACTGATCACCAACGCGGCGAAATATGGCAACGGCCGGATTGCCATACGCCTGCAATCCGATCCTGCCCATGGCTACGCGCTTTCGGTCTCCAATAACGGCCCGGCCTTGCCGGAAGGATTCGACCCCGCCGCCAGCAAGGGGCTGGGGATGAGGATCGTTCAATCGTTCGCAAGGCAGATTGGCGCCGAGTTGCGGATCGGCCGCGGCTACGATGGCGAGGGCGCGCGATTTACCGTGCTGTTTTCCGGAATCGGCTCGGACGCCGTGCCGCGGACGAACGAAGAAACAACCGCAGTGTCGGCATCAAGACGTTCAGATTAGGTTTCTGGCTACAAGGGTGGCCGCAATTGTTCTTCTGGAAGAGGGCCTTTTGCCTCTTCCTCCGCCAAGAGTTTCAAGAGCATCTGCCGTTGCGCTTCGTCGCAAGGCTCCGCAAGGCGTTTCCTGTAAAGGGCGAGATTCTGCACATGAATGAACTCATCCAATGGCTGCCTCCCCTATCTGCACAGATGGTAATGAGCGCAGTATGCACGTTCAGGTTCCACGGCAATGGTCAATATTGCTCAGCCGTGAAAATTTCACCGGTCGGGTTTGCCGGCGGGTCTTTGGAACGATCGCCATTAAGGCGAATTGCGCGGACTTCCGAACGCTAGTGCCCACTTTCCGAAGTTCGTGCTCCATGGCAGCATCCGTTTCCACGAACTTCGGAAAGTTATGGGCTACTCACAAACCTATTGATCCTGGTGCCGCTTTTCTATTTGAAGTTCCTGGATCGAACTCGCCGCTTGTAGTGCAGGAACTTCAAATAGGCGGCACTAGCTGTGCAGACCCGGCGCCTCGTGGCCGGAACGGGCGACATATTCGGTGTAGCCGCCGCCATACTGATGGATGCCCTCGGGCGTCAGTTCGAGCACCCGGTTCGACAGCGCCGCGAGAAAATGCCGGTCGTGGGAGACGAACAGCATGGTGCCCTCATATTGCGCAAGTGCTGCAATCAGCATCTCCTTGGTGGCCATATCCAGATGGTTGGTGGGCTCGTCCAGCACCAGGAAGTTCGGCGGATCAAATAGCATGATCGCCATCACAAGGCGCGCCTTCTCGCCGCCCGACAGCACCCGGCATCGCTTCTCGATGTCATCGCCGGAAAAGCCGAAGCAGCCGGCCAGCGCCCGAAGCGAGCCTTGCCCTGCCTGCGGAAACGCATCCTCCAGCGACTGAAACACCGTGCGTTCGCCGTCGAGCAGGTCCATGGCGTGCTGGGCGAAGTAACCCATCTTCACGCTGCCGCCCAGCGCCACCAGGCCGTCATCGGGTTCGGTCGAGCCCGCCACCAGTTTCAACAGCGTGGACTTGCCCGCGCCGTTCACCCCCATCACGCACCAGCGCTCCCGCCGGCGGATCATGAAGTCCAGGGAATCGTAGATGACGCGGCTGCCATAGGCTTTTTGCACGCCTTTCAGGCTGACGACGTCTTCGCCGGAACGGGGTGCGGGCGGGAAATCGAACGCCACCGTCTGGCGGCGCCGCGGCGGCTCGACCCGCTCGATCTTTTCCAGTTTCTTCACCCGGCTTTGCACTTGGGCTGCATGCGAGGCGCGCGCCTTGAAGCGCTCGATGAATTTGATCTCTTTCGCCAGCATCGCCTGCTGACGCTCGAACTGCGCCTGCTGTTGCTTTTCGGAGAGCGCGCGCTGGGTCTCGTAGAATTCGTAGTTGCCGGAATAGGTCGTAAGCGAACCGCCGTCGATCTCGACGATCTTGTTGATGATGCGATTCATGAACTCGCGGTCGTGCGAGGTCATTAATAGCGCGCCATCATAGCCTTTGAGGAACTGCTCGAGCCAGATCAGGCTCTCGAGATCGAGATGGTTGCTCGGCTCGTCGAGCAGCATGACGTCGGGACGCATCAGGAGAATGCGCGCCAGCGCCACGCGCATCTTCCAGCCGCCCGAGAGCGCGCCGACGTCGCCTTCCATCATTTCCTGGCTGAAGCTTAAGCCCGCGAGCACTTCACGGGCGCGGCCCTCGAGCGCGTAGCCGTCGAGTTCCTCAAAACGGTGCTGCACCTCGCCATACTGGGCGATGATCTCTTCCATTTGGTCCGCGCGATCGGGGTCGGCCATCGCAGCCTCCAGCGCCTTCAATTCGCTGGCGACCGCGGCGACGGGCCCTGCCCCGTCCATCACCTCGGCGACGGCGCTGCGGCCACTCATCTCGCCGACGTCCTGGCTGAAATAGCCGATGGTGATGCCGCGGTCGGTCGAGACCTGGCCTTCGTCGGGCAATTCCTGGCCTGTAATCATCCGGAACAGCGTCGTCTTGCCGGCGCCGTTGGGGCCGACCAGACCCGCTTTCTCGCCCTTCTGGAGGGCAGCGGAGGCTTCGATGAACAGAATCTGGTGGCCGATCTGCTTACTGATATTGTCGAGACGGATCATGGATTTCTTGAGGTCCGAGAAGGAGTTTTCGGGCCGCTCTTAAAGCATGAAGGGATAAAGGGGAAGCGGTGAGAGTATCGGGGCCTCTTATGGTTCGAGACGCCGCGCTAGAAAAGCGCGGCTCCTCACCATGAGGAGCTGAATTTCTGCGCCCCCGGGGAAATCCTCATCCCGAGGAGGCCCGCGCCCGAGCAAGCCGAGCAATCGCGAGGCCGTCGCGAATGGTGCAAATGGATGACGCGCCGTATCGAGGGATGTTTTAGCGGGTCTATTTCAGTTCCGTAATCACGGCGCTGGCCGAGCCGCGCACTACGAGCTCGGTGTGAATACGGTCGCGCTTGTTGAAGCGGATATCTCCCGATTTGTATTCGTTCACCACAACCTTGCCGTTCGGCTCGGTCGATTGCAGCGGCGAGTCCTCAAGGTACACCACCACGACATCCTTGTCGTGGAAATGCATCGGCGTCGGATCGTTCAGGAACCAGCGATAGTGCCAGACGATGACGCGGTCGTTTTCCAGGAGTTTCTCGATATGCGGTCGCGGATAGGCGTTGGGATAACCGGAATTGTTGGCCAATGGCGCGACAAGGTGATTTTTCAGGCCGATGACGATGGTGCGAATCCCGGGAGTCCCTGCGGTCTCGCCTGCATAGCCAAACATGGCGGTGCCCTTGTCGAAGGAAATCGCGACAAATCGTCCGCCATGGCTGCGATGCTTTCGGTCGTGTCCTAGACCTTGACGCGCTCGTTGTCGATCACAGCCAGCGCCAGCTCCGCGGCGAAAACCTACGCACCCCACAGAGCGAAGGCGGACAGGGCCATGAGGATCAGCATGCCGCGCTTTGGCATTTCGTTTCTCCCTTGTTATTGTTTTTGAAGTGCTGTTCGCGCTGGACGCAACCGCCACATCGATCATCGGACTTCAGGCTAACCGTCACGCGACCCGGCATCAAGCTGACGGCCTACGCGTTCCGCCTGTTGCCGACGAGCACTATAATAGAAACATTTGTGCACAAACGATAGGCATGGCTGCCCGCGCAACGCATCCGCTGATATTTTGAACCGATACAACGAAGCGATCGTCCGGCGCACAGCTTCTTCCGATTGAGGGTAAAGTCCTATAGCCTCAACGCCGATCAGTGCGACCTGTGCCTCTTGAACAAACCCGAGCGTGAGCGACGCGAGCAGACCGAACCATGTCTTTTGAGCCTCTCGTCAATCCGCTCCAGCGGTTTCCGGTATTTCAGACCTCCGATCCTGAGGAATTCAGGCATGCCTTGGTGACGCGGTACGGCGCGACCAATGCCGAGATTGAATCGTCCAAAGGACTGACGGCGAGGGGCAGTCTCGTTCAGCTTCAAAGCATCGGCCTTATCTATGGCTATGGGAGCGCCACTGCGAACTGCGAGTTTCCGGAATCTGAACGGTTTCGCCTGTTCAGCGCCTTCACGGGCAAGGGCCACTCAACGATCGGAAAAAAGGCCATTGCACTCGATGCGGATCAATGTTGCATCATCTCGCCCGGCCAGAAGGCCACGCTCGCCAGCGATGACGCCCATGAATGGTTCAACGTGCGGATCGATGGCGGCGCGTTCGAACGCAAGCTGTGCTATCTGCTTGGCGCACAGCCGAGCGGCAAGCTTGAGTTCGAAACCGCCGTCAACCGGAACACGCCCCGCTTTCAGCAGTTTTGGCGGCTCTTGCTTTTTTTTGCCGAACAGCTCAACGCGACCACCGAGCCGTTGCCGCCGCTGGTGCAGCGCGAACTCGAGCAGGCCATTCTGGTGTCGTTCCTGAGCGCCAACCGTCATACCTTCAGCGATCTGCTGGAGCGGGAGCCGAACGAAACGCTGCCCTCGCATGTGCGCCGGGCGGAGGAATTCATCGAGGCCCATTGGGATCAGGCGATATCGATCGAAAGCCTGGTGGAAACAACCGGCGTAGGCGCCCGGGCGATCTTCCGGGCATTCCAGCAAACCCGCGGCTATTCACCGATGGCTTTTGCAAGGATGGTCCGGCTCAGGCATGCCCGCGAAATGCTCTGCGCGGGGGATCCCGAGACTTCGGTCACGTCGGTCGCCTTTGTCTGTGGTTTCGGCAACCTCGGACACTTCGCGCGGGACTATCGCGAAACCTTCGGCGAGCGCCCTTCCGAGACGCTTGCCCGCGCGGCGCGCCGGAGCTGAAGGCGCGCCTCCTTCTCTTGCAAAACCACATCCACACTTCGATGCATATCGTACCATCGCAGCCTCCCGGCATGGCATGTTGTGAGTGCCAGCGCGAGTGGAGGTGACCCGTGGGCGAGAGAAGTGATCCGCGTCGAACCGTTGTCAACCTATCTGGAACGGGTGAAGGCGCCCGCCTGCGTTGCCACGCGGCACAACGATACGGTCTATGTGTCGGGGCTGCCGCCGTTCGATCCGCAAACCGGCAGCGTTGTCGTCGATGCGACGGTCGAGCGGCAGGCGGAGCTGGTGCTGGAGCAGTTGAAGCTCTGCGTGGAAACCGCAGGCTCGTCGCTGGAAAACGTCCTCAAATGCAACGTCTATTGCACCTCGGCGGAAAAATTCGCCGCCGTCAACGCAATCTACGATCGGTATTTCCCGCGTAACCCGCCGGCGCGCATCTTCGTATGCGTGCCGCAATGGTTCGGACCATTTGATATCGAAATCGACTGCATCGCGGCGGTATAGGCACCGTTTTCGTGTCCCGGCCGAAGAGCCGGGACCGATGGGTCATTGCAAATTATAGGCCCCGGATCAGCGGCGCATCACGCCCGTCATTCCGGGATGCGCCGCAAGGCGCAGACCCGGAATTTAGAGATTGTTGCGCGAGATTCCGGGTTCGCGCTAAGGCGCGCGCCCCGGAATGACGGCGGAGCCGTCAGTTCTTCGTCTTGTCGACCAGCGCGCCCTTCTTGATCCACGGCATCATGTCGCGGAGCTTGGCGCCGACTTCCTCGATCGGATGGGTGGCGAGCTTGGCGCGGGTCGCCTTGAACGAGGTCTGGTTGACCTTGTTCTCCAGCATCCAGTCGCGGGCGAACTTGCCGCCCTGGATGTCGGCCAGCACCTTGCGCATTTCCTTCTTGGTCTCGTCGGTGATGATGCGCGGGCCGGTGACGTATTCGCCGTATTCGGCGGTGTTGGAAATCGAGTAGTTCATGTTGGCGATGCCGCCTTCATAGATCAGGTCGACGATCAGCTTCACCTCGTGGAGACATTCAAAATAGGCCATCTCCGGCGCGTAGCCGGCTTCGACCAGCGTCTCGTAACCGCCCTTGATCAGTTCGACCAGGCCGCCGCAGAGCACCACCTGCTCGCCGAACAGGTCGGTCTCGCATTCTTCCTTGAACGTGGTCTCGATGATGCCGGCACGGCCGCCACCGATGGCGGACGCGTAGCTCAGGCCCAGATCATGCGCGTTGCCCGACACGTCCTTGGCGATCGCGATCAGACACGGCACGCCGCCGCCACGCTGATATTCGGAGCGCACGGTATGGCCAGGGCCTTTCGGGGCAATCATCAGCACGTCGAGATCGGCGCGCGGATCGAGCAGGTTGAAATGCACGTTGAGGCCGTGGGCAAACACGAGGGCCGCGCCCTTCTTCATGTTGTCTGCGAGATGCTCGCGATAGATATCGCCCTGCAATTCGTCGGGCGTGAGCATCATCACGAGGTCGGCCCATTTGGCGGCTTCGGCCACTTCCATCACCTTGAAGCCGGCCGCTTCCGCCTTCTTGGCCGAAGCCGAACCCTTGCGCAGCGCAATGGCGACTTCCTTGACGCCGGAATCCTTCAGGTTCAGCGCGTGGGCGTGGCCCTGGCTGCCATAGCCGACGATGACGACCTTCTTGCCCTTGATCAGGTTCAGGTCGGCGTCGCGATCGTAATAAACACGCATGTTCGTTTCCTCTGTGACGGGGGCCGGCAATCGGCCGATTGGGGCAGGCTTTCAGGTCGACAAGACCAGCGGGCGCCTATCGAATTTCCCGCGTGGTCTAAAACATTTTTAGGGGGAGGGTAAACCCTGTTCTCGCATGGCTTGTCGCATCATTTGGCCGCTCTCAATCCATAAAGACGGGGTAGAGCGAGGCCAAAAGCAGCGCGGCCATCACCAGATTGAAGGCCCGCACGGCGCGCTCTGAGGTGAGCCACGGGCGCAAGGCGGTGCCGAACAGCGTCCAGGTCGTGATCGAGGCCACGCCCATCACAAAGAAGGTCAGGACCTGGATCAGAATGTTGAGCGGGAAGCTCGCGATCGCGGCATAGGCGGTGATGGTGCCGATCACCGCGATCCAGCCCTTGACGTTGACCCATTGGAACATCGCGGCGCCCCAGAAGGTCATGGGACCGCGGCCCGCCTCGCCCGGCTTGGGCGGCCCCGACATCGCGATCATGACCGCGAGATAAATCAGATAGGCGGCACCGGCATATTTGAGGATCGCCTGCAAAACCGGAAAGGCAATGAAGATCGTGCCGAAGCCGAGGCCGACCGCGCCGACCATGAAGGCAAACCCGATGGTGACGCCGGCGATATGCGGCAGAGTGCGGCGGAAACCGTAGGTCAGGCCCGACGACATCACCATGATGTTGTTCGGCCCCGGCGTGAAGAACATCACCGCGGCGAACAGGATGAAGGCGGGCAGAAGCGAGTGTGACATTCCTCAAGCTCCCACGGCCTTCGGAAGGACCTGCGCGCGCTTCGACAACAGCATCACGGC
Organism: uncultured Alphaproteobacteria bacterium; assembly: GCA_963770515.1. GTDB lineage: Bacteria > Pseudomonadota > Alphaproteobacteria > Rhizobiales > Xanthobacteraceae > Bradyrhizobium. Next base: position 307,850 of record CAVYPW010000006.1, on the reverse strand, counting down.
GATGCCGGCAACCACGGTGAGCATGCCCGCCAATCGCAGCGGCCCGAACGTTTCATTGAAGACGATGCTGGAGGCCGCCGAACCGACAAATGGCACCAACAAGGCAAACGGCACCACCTGCGCCGCGGTATAATCGCGCAGCAGCCGCCCCCACAGCCAATAGGCCGTGCAGGTGGAAACCAGACCAATGCCGAGCATGCAAAGCAGAACTTTCAACGACATATGTGACAGCGCGTACCATGTCGGCTGCGCGCCGTCATTGACCAGCGTCAGCGCGAGCATCGGCACCGCGGCGATCAGACACAGCCACGCGGCGAGATCGAACATCGATACGCCCCGCGCCCGCCGCAGCAGGAGATTGCCGGCCGCAAAGCTGATCGGGGAGATCATCAGCACGGCAAAAGCCGAGACGCTGAAATCATAGCCGACGGTGCCGCAGATCATCAGAAGGCCGCACGCCGCAACGGCGATGCCGAGCGTTTGCATCCGCGAGGGACGCTCGTCAAACAAGGCCGCCGCGAAGCCGACCGTAAACAGCGCCTGGATCTGCACGATCACGCTGGTCAACCCGACCGGCACGCCATGCGCGATGCCAAAGGCCTGTGTCAGGAACTGGCCGAGAAACAGCGTGAAGCTGATCGCAATCAGGATCGGCCAGGACACCTTCGGCCGCGGCACAAACAGGCATGGCACGGCCGCAATCGTGAATCGCAACGCCGTCAGCAGCGTGGGCGATATTTCGTCGAGCGCGATCCGGCTCGCGACAAAGGCGAGCCCCCAGATCACCGCAACCAGCACGGCGATGCAAATATCGGCGGGTTTCATTGTGATCCCTCCCCCCGCGAGCGCAGCGAGTGGTGGGGAGGGTCGATGTGAGCCAAAGGCGAACGTCGGGGTGGGGGGTGCCTATATAACGGCCCCCCACCCTGGCCTCCGCTTCGCTTCGGCCTTCCCTCCCCACCGCTTCGCGGGGGGAGGGATAAGAGACAGCGTCCAAGCACGGTCGAGCCCATTCCCACGTCAGCCCTGCTCGCCGTGTTTCGGTTTGTGCAGCAAATAAGTGCCGTGCAGCGGGGCGTGATAATCGGCCGAGGTCAGCGTAAAGCCGGCATCGCTCAGCATGCGCTCGATCACCCAGCCGAACGTCGAATATTCGTCGCGCATATGGGTGACAACGCTGTCGCGGTTGAAATCGTGGTTGGTGATGGAAAACTCGGCCCATTCCTCGACATCGCGCTCGCTGCCGTCGGGCGTTCGCACGAACACGATGTCGCGCAGATAGAAATTCGCGCCCGGCTTCAGCGCCGCGAAGATTCGCGACAACGCCACCGCCTTCCAGAAATCCGGCAAATGGTGCAGCGTGAATTCACTGACGATCAGGTCGTAGCTGTTGGGCAGATAGGCGAAGCTCAGAAGCCCTGCCGACTGGGTGCGGATCGCGACCCTGCGGTCCTTGGCCTGGATTTCCGCGAGCGCCAGCATGGCCGGGGAAATATCGATCGCATCGACCTCGGCGCCCATCAGCGCGGCCTCGCAAGCCAAAACGCCGTTGCCGCAGCCGATATCGGCGATCCGCCAGCCGGGCTTGACGCCGAGCATCACAAGCGCTGCGCGCGCACGCAGGTCGCTGTCGTCATGGCGGTCGTAGATCGAGGCGACCGCGGAATCCAGCCCGATCTTCCGGCGTTGGTTATAATACCAGTCGCGCGCCAGCATGGTTCACATCCCCTCAGGCCCCCGCGCGATGGCGGCGACGCCGGTGCGCGAAACCTCGACCAGGCCGAGCGGACGCATCAGGTCGACGAACTGGTGGATCTTGGCGGAGTTGCCGGTGATCTCGAACACGAAGCTTTCGGTGGTGGCGTCGATCACACGGGCCCGAAAGGCCTCCGCCAGCCGCAGCGACTCGACGCGGTGATCGCCGGTGCCGCGCACCTTCACCATCGCGAGCTCGCGCTCGATCGAACGGCCCGTGAGCGTCATGTCGACGACGCGATAGACCGGCACCATGCGATCGAGCTGATGCTTGATCTGCTCGATCACCATCGGCGTCCCCGTGGTCACGATGGTGATGCGGGAAAGATGTTTCTGGCTCTCGGTTTCCGAAACGGTGAGGCTTTCGATGTTGTAGCCGCGCCCGGAGAACAGCCCGATCACGCGGGCGAGCACGCCCGGCTCGTTCTGCACCAGTACCGAAAGCGTATGCGCCTCGTTCGGATCGTGGCGCTCTTCCATGAAATAGGCGGATGCGGGCTGGTTCATTGGTCTGGTTTCCTTCTCACGCCATCGCCCTGGCGCCGGTCGGGGCGGCGTTGTCCGCAGCGACCCATCGGTTGAACAACTCGAAATCGATATTGCCGCCGCTCAGGATCAGGCCCACGCGCTTGCCGCGCAGCTTTGCCTTTTCCTGAAGTGCGGCCGCCAATGACGCTGCGCCCGCGCCTTCCGCGAGATTGTGCGTATCCGTCCAGTAGGCTCGAATCGCCTCGCCGATCTCGTCGTCGGTCACTTGCACGATGCGGGAAGCGCCCTTGCGGATGACTTCAAACGCATCCGGGTCGGGGATGCGGGTCGCCATGCCGTCGGCGCGGGTGTTGCTGGAGTTCGTGCTCACCACCATGCCCGCCTTGAACGACAGCGCGTAGGACGGCGCTTCGGTCGATTGCACGCCGACGATCTCGGTTTTCAACCCCAACAGATCGCGCGCCAGAATGCAGCCCGAGATGCCGGAGCCCTGCCCGATCGGCACATACAGCACGTCAATATCTGACGCAGCGCGGAACAGTTCGAGCGCGTAGGTAGCGACGCCAAGCACCAGATCAGAGTGGAAGGATGGGACGATCTCGAGCCCGTCACGCTCGGCGTGGCGCTTGGCTTCGACGCGCGCGGCTTCAAAGTCCTCGCCGTATTCGACGAGGTTGGCGCCGAATGCCTTCATCGCGCGATTTTTCTCGACCGAGTTGCCGTGCGGCACATAGATCGTCACCGGCAATTGATAACGGCCAGCGGCAAAAGCCAGGCTCTGGCCATGATTGCCTGTGGTCGCCGAAATGATGCCGGCCGTCTGCGGCCGCTCGCGCTTGAGGCGATCGAAATAGATCAAGCCGCCGCGCACCTTGAAGGCGCCGGTCGGCGTGTGGTTCTCGTGCTTGACGATCACGCTGGTGCCGAGCCGCTCGGCGAGCAGCGGCCAGGCATGCGCGGGCGTTGACGGCATCGCCGCATGGACGATCTGTTGTGCGCGTTCGAGTTCGGTGAGGTCAAACATGCTCACACCAGCGCCTTGCCGACCGCGAAAGCTTCCGCGGTGGCTTCGTCGTTGGCTTCGGCCGGCAACAGCATTTCGTTATGCGCCTTGCCTGACGGAATCATCGGGAAGCAATTCTCCAGCGACGCCACCCGGCAATCGAACAGCACCGGGCGCTTGACTTTGATCATCTCCTTGATCGCGCCGTCGAGATCGGCGGGCTTGATCGCCTGCAAGCCGACGCAACCATAGGCATCCGCCAGCTTGACGAAATCCGGCAGCGCCTCGGAATAGGAATGCGACAGGCGGTTGCCGTGCAGCAGCTGCTGCCACTGCCGCACCATGCCCATGTACTGGTTGTTCAGGATGAAGATCTTGATCGGCAGCTCATGCTGGACCGCCGTCGACATCTCCTGGATCGTCATTTGCACGGAGGCATCGCCCGCGATATCGATGACGAGGCTGTCGCGATGGGCCACCTGCACGCCGAGCGCGGCGGGAAGGCCATAGCCCATGGTGCCGAGGCCGCCTGAGGTCATCCAGCGGTGCGGCTCCTCGAAGCCAAAGAACTGCGCCGCCCACATCTGGTGCTGGCCGACTTCGGTGGTGATGTAGGTGTCTTTGCCGCGCGTGGCCTCGAACAGCTTCTGGATCGCGAATTGCGGCAGGATGACGTCGCTGTTCTTCTTGTAGGACAGCGAATTGCGCGCGCGCCATTTCGATATCTCAGCCCACCAAGCCTTGATGTCCGGCTTCTTCGCTTCCGCCTTGAACACCTGCAGGATATCGCCGAGCACGTTGGCGGCATCGCCGATGATCGGCACGTCGACGCGAATGTTCTTGTTGATCGAGGAAGGATCGATATCGATGTGGATCTTCTTCGAGCCCGGCGAGAACGCATCCGTCCGCCCGGTGATGCGGTCGTCGAAGCGCGCACCGACGCACAGCATGACGTCGCAATCGTGCATCGCCATGTTGGCTTCGTAGGTGCCGTGCATGCCGAGCATGCCGAGCCAGTTCTTGCCCGACGCAGGGTAGGCGCCCAGTCCCATCAGCGTCGAGGTGATTGGAAAGCCGGTGACCTCGACCAGTTCGCGCAACAGTTTGGAGGCCTCGCGGCCGGCATTGATGACGCCGCCGCCGGAATAGATCACCGGCTTTTTTGCGTTGGCGAGCAGCGCCACCGCTTTACGGATCTGCATCGCATCGCCCTTCACCCGCGGCGCATAAGACACGTGCACGTCGGACTTGCGCGGCGGGTGGTAGGTGCCGGTGGCAAACTGCACGTCCTTCGGCACGTCGACCACAACCGGCCCCGGACGGCCGGTGCTCGCGACGTAGAACGCCTCGTGCAGCACCTTGGCGAGATCGTTGACGTTGCGCACCAGCCAGTTGTGCTTGGTGCAGGGCCGCGTGATGCCGACGGTGTCGCATTCCTGGAACGCGTCATTGCCGATCAGATGGGTTGGCACCTGGCCGGTGATGCAGACCAGCGGAATCGAATCCATCAGCGCGTCGGTGAGCGGCGTCACCATGTTGGTGGCGCCCGGCCCCGACGTCACCAGCACCACGCCGGGCTTGCCGGTCGAGCGCGCATAGCCTTCGGCGGCGTGGCCGGCACCCTGCTCGTGCCGCACCAGGATGTGCTCGACCTCGCTCTGCTGGAAAATCTCGTCATAGATCGGAAGCACGGCGCCGCCGGGATAGCCGAAAATGTGCTGGACGCCATGATCGATCAGCGCCCGCACGATCATGGCGGCGCCGGTCATCTGGTTCGGATCGTGGCTCTTGTCACTCATGACGTATTCCTTGGCTGGCTCCAGAGGCGCTTTCGCGCCGTGTTTTGGGTTCGAGGCGTCTGGTTTGTTGAGGCTTCAGGTCTGGGGTTTGGGTAATAAAAAAGGACCCGAAGAGGGCCCTGGCGCACCGTCCGAATTTGGATGGCAACTAGCCATCCCCGGCGGCGCGCCTGGGTACGACTACGATAATAAGGAGTTTGGTAACAATATTGCGCATTAGATCGCTCAAACTTCCCAAAGGTTGCGCGAACATACCGGCTCGGGGCCAAAAGTCAAGCCGGGGGCCACCGATCGCGTCTGAATCAACCTTAGCGGGCTTAGGTGTATTCGGCGAGGGTGAATTTTGGGTTTGCAGGCATGCGGGGGCATCGCGCACCGGCGCCTCCACAAGTGCGGCTGTCGTCCCCGCGCACGCGGGGACCCATACGCCGCGGCTTCTCTATTTTGGCGCGCTAGTTGACGGGCTTGTGTCCCGATCAGCCGCCGGTGGTTATGGGTCCTTTCGCAGGGACGACGAAAGAACCGCTATGAGCGGAGCGCACTCTCCACCCACTCCCCCGCCGCCTCCGGCTTCACCCATTCAAACTCCGGCAGCTGGTGCCGAAACCAGGTGAACTGCCGCTTGGCATAGTGGCGCGTATCGGCGCGGCCGATCTCGCTGGCTTCGTCACGCGTGATCTCGCCGTTGAGATGGCGGATCAGTGCGGGCGCGCCATGGGCCTTCATCGCCGGCAACAGCGGATCGAGATCACGCGCGGCGAGTTGCGCGACCTCTTCCAGCGCGCCGTTTGCAAGCATCGTCTCGAAGCGGGCATCGATGCGCGCGTAGAGCGCATCGCGCTCCGGCGCAAGATACAGCGCGCGGAACGTGCCTTGGGGCAACAGCGGCGGCAGGCCCTCGCGGTGCCAGTCAGAGAGCGACCGCCCGGTGGCCTCGATCACCTCCAGCGCGCGCGCAATGCGGGCGCGGTCGCGCGGCTTGAGGCGCTCGGCGGAAATCGCATCGCGGCGCGAAAGCTCCGCATGCAGCGCCTCGACGCCGTCGCGCTCAAGCTTTTCACGAACCGCCTCGCGCACCTCGATCGGAATCGGCTGCACCGCCGAGAGCCCGCGGGTCAACGCCTTGAAGTAAAGGCCGGAGCCGCCGACAAAGATCGCCACGCGATTTTGCGCGCGCGCATCCGCGAGCACGTGGGCCGCATCCGCGACCCAGGCGCCGGCCGAAAAATTCATCGCTGCATCGACATGGCCATAGAGCCGATGCGGAACTTCCGCTTCTTCAGCCACCGATGGGCGGGCCGTGAGCACGCGCAGGTCGCGATAGACCTGCATGGAATCGGCATTGATGACGACGCCGCCGGTCTTTCGCGCCAACGCCAGCGCAAGCGCCGACTTGCCGCTGGCGGTCGGCCCTGCGATAAGCACGGCAGTGTTGTCATGACCTCGCGAATTCATGTCCCTCGTCGCCACACTGATCTGCCATCCGGCCAATCCCGCACTCGATAGCACGGTGCTCGACGGCGCGCGCGCCCTTCTGCCCTCGGCCGGACCTGCGCACTGGCTGTTCGACGAAGTCGCCGCCGATATCCCGTTTGGCGACGGCAGCGAGGATATAGCCGCCACAGCCGAGCGCCTGCGCGACGCGCGCGAGGACCTGCCCATTGATATCGTGGTGCAGCCTGTGATCGCGCGGCGCAAGAAGCTTTTTCTCGCCGACATGGATTCCACCATGATCGCCCAGGAATGCATCGACGAGTTGGCGGATTTTGTCGGGCTCAAGGCCCACGTCGCCGCAATCACCGAACGCGCGATGCGCGGCGAGATCGAATTCGAGCCGGCGCTGCGCGAGCGCGTGGCGCTGCTCAAGGGCCTGCCGCTCGACGTCGTCGACAAGGCCATCCGGGAGCGGATCACGCTGACATCCGGCGGCCGCGAACTGGTCGCGACCATGCGTTCGCACGGCGCCTGGACCTGTCTGATTTCCGGCGGCTTCACGCTGTTCACGCAAGCGATCGCCGCGAAAATCGGGTTTGCCGAAAATCGCGGCAATGAGCTGATCGTCCGCGACGGAAAGCTGACCGGCGAGGTCAAGGAACCCATTCTCGGCCGCGCCGCCAAGCTCGCCACGCTGATCGAGCTTCGCGAGGACGCGGATCTCGACAATATCGACACGCTGGCCGTGGGCGACGGCGCCAACGATCTCGGCATGATCGGCGAAGCAGGATTGGGCGTCGCCTTCCACGCCAAGCCGGCGGTCGCGGCAGCTGCCGCCGCGCGGATCGATTACGGCGACCTCACGGCGTTGCTTTATGCGCAGGGTTATAAACGCGAGGAGTTTGTGGGCGATTAACCCCGGACTCGAACCGCAGAATCAGTTCGATCGATCTCCGCCGCGCAACTTCGAAGAATCATCGTTCTCAAATCGATCGAGAGAGGAAATATCCTGCTTAAAATCAGGCTGCGCGGGTATCTGCGCTGCTATTCTGCCGGATCACGAAGCAATGAGTTGCTAAATCATCCGATTAACGGTTGAACCTGTTTGAGTCAGGGAAACTCCAAGGGGCCGAAATGCGATCGCGCACACGCGCTTCGCAACATCGTCACCTGAAGGATCTTTCCCATGCAACGCCTCTCCGTAAAACATCTCCTCGCGACTGCCGTTGTTGCCTTTGCGCTCCTGGAAGGCGCCACCGCCGGCGCGGCAGAGCTTCCGACATACGAAGTCTCCTCATTCCCGGCCACGCAGCACCAGCTTTCGGTGCTGGGGTCCGCGAGCGTCCAGGAGCAGCCGGCCACGTCGACGCTGACACGCAACGGCTTGCCCGCCTCACCGCATCAGCTTGACGTGCTGACCCCGCGCCACGGAACGGTCAGGGCGGCGAACGCAAGCACAACCGGCGCGGCGCAGTAATTAAATTGGCGTAGCCAAAACGATCACCGTCATGCCCGGGCTTGGACCCGGGCATCTACGTCTTACTTACTGTGTGCGGCCACAAAGACGTGGATGGCCGGGTCATAGGCGAGCGGAAGCGACGCCGTTCTTTCGAACGGCTATGGCGAGCGGAAGCGACGCCGTTCTTTCGAACGGCTATGGCGAGCGGAAGCGACGCCGTCGTTCTTTCGAACGGCTATGCCCGGCCATGACGACGAGGGACTACTGCACGCTCAGCGCGACGAAGCGCAGTTCGCCGTCGGCGTTCGACACCAGAAGCAGCACGGATTTCTTGCCGTCCTTCTTCAACTGATCGACGCGCTTCTTGATGTCGGCGGCGTTCGAGACCGCCTCCTGCGCCACTTCGACAATCACATCGCCGGCGGAGAGCCGCTTGTCGGCGGCGTCCGAGGCGTTATCGACCCCGACGACGACCACACCCTTGACGCTGTCCTTGATCTTGTAGCGGCCGCGCAGGTCCTTGCTGAGATTGGCGAGGTCGAGCCCGAGCGCCTTTTGCGTCACCGGCTTTTCCGGCTCCGGCGCCGATTTGGCGGAAGCCGGTTGCGGCTTGTCGTTGTCCTCGAGCCGGCCGAGCGTCACGCGTTTGGTCTGCTCCTCGCCCTTGCGGATGACGACGACGTCGACTTCCTTGCCGACTGCGGTGTCGGCAACGACGCGCGACAGGTCCTTCGGCTCCTTGATGTCCTTGCCGTCGAACTTGACGACGACGTCGCCGGGTTCGATGCCGGCGGGTTTCGCCGGACCCTTGTCGTCAATGCCGGCAATCAGTGCGCCGCGCGCGGGCTTGATGTTGAGGCTTTCGGCGATCTCGTCCGTGACCTGCTGAATGCGGACGCCGAGCCAGCCGCGGCGCAACTCGCCGAACTGGCGAAGTTGATCGACGACGCCGGCCACCGTCTTGGACGGCACCGCAAAGCCGATGCCGATCGAACCGCCGGTCGGCGAGATGATCAGCGTGTTGACGCCGATCACTTCACCATCGAGGTTGAACAGCGGGCCGCCGGAGTTGCCGCGGTTGATGGCGGCGTCGGTCTGGATGTAATTGTCGTACGGACCGTTCGAGATGTCGCGGTTGCGCGCCGAGACGATGCCGGCCGTCACCGTGCCGCCCAGGCTGAACGGATTGCCGATCGCGACCACCCATTCGCCGAGCCGCAGTTTGTCGGAATCGCCGAACTTCACGGCAATCAGCGGATGAGGCGGCTTGAACTTCAACACCGCCAGATCCGTCTTCTTGTCGACGCCGACCAGGTCGGCCTTGATCTTGGTGCCGTCGTTGAGGATGACGTTGATCTCGTCGGCATCCGCGATGACGTGATTGTTGGTCACGACGATGCCCGACGTATCGACGATGAAGCCCGAGCCCAGCGAGTTGGTCTTGTGCGGCTGCATGTCGCCGCCCCGCGAACCGCCACGGCGGTTCTTGAAGAAGTCGTCGAAGAATTCCTCGAACGGCGAGCCCGGCGGCAGTTGCGGCATTGCGCCGCCCCGGCCCTCGCCGGGACCGCCTTTGGCCTCGACCGTTTGCGTGGTCGAGATGTTGACCACCGCGTCGATCACTTTTTCGGCAACATCGGCGATGCCATCGGGACCACGCGCGAGCGCGGGAACCACCGAGGCCAGGATGGTTGCGGCCCCAAGAGACACTCCAAGGCATGCTGCCGCCAATAGCGGGCGCAGGCGATGGCGTGGGGCATCAATTGCAACGGTCATATCGGTTCTCTCTTGTCGAAGGAGCGGAATTTGGCGTCCAGACTGCGCCCGAAGGGGGTAACCGCGCAAGCGTTTGAGCCTACCATTTCGGCGAAAAACAGACGCCGCTCACGAAGGCGGCAACTCCAGCTAATGTCGCGAATTATATCCACATCGTCATTCCGGGGCGGGCGTAGCCCGAACCCGGAATGACACGCGTCAGCGGCGGACTACCCAGATCAGGATCAACCCGGCCACGGCCGAGCCGATGCCGGCGGCCCGCAGGATATGGTCGGGCGTCACAAGTGCGCTTTTCATCGCCCGCTTGAGCCAGGCGGGAATGGCCGCGAACATCAGGCCTTCGAGCACAAACAGGATTCCCAAACCGATGAGGAAGTCGGCGAACGCTATGGACCTCATCGGATCGAAACCTCCCGTTTTGAACTTTTCTTATCGAGCCGAAGCGCGTTTCGCTTCTAGCGTGGTGGATTTGACATTCGTTTCAGTATGGCCGCGAGTCCGTCAAGCGAATGTCAAATCCAAAACCACACTAGAGACTTATATTTACTAGGGTCCCTTTGGTTCTGACATTCGTAAACGAACCTCCCGCGACACGATACGAATGTCAGAGCCGGGACACTAGCCTCCTCTTTAAAAGTCTCACGGCTTCACTGAAGCCGCCGGCGCTGGCGCCGCGGCAGCCGCTTTGCCGCCCGGGCCGCCGAAGAACCTGAAGAAATCCGAGTCCGGGCGCAACAGGAAGCGCGTATCGTTGCTCTTGAGGCTGTTTTCATAGGCCGTCATCGAGCGATAGAACGCGAAGAAGTCCGGGTCCTTGCCATAGGCTTCGGCAAACAGCCGGTTGCGCTCGGCATCGCCCTCGCCGCGCACCTGCTCGCCGGTCGAATTGGCGTCGGCGACGATGATGGTGGCCTCGCGATCGGCGTTGGAGCGGATCTCCTGCGCCTTCTGGCCGCCTTGGGCGCGGAATTCGGCGGCCTCACGCTGCCGCTCGGTCTGCATGCGCTGATAGACCGCCTGGCTGTTCTGCTCCGGCAGATCGGCGCGGCGGATTCGCACGTCGACCACCTGGATGCCGTAGCCGCCGGCTTCCTTGTCGAGCTGGTCGCGAATTTTTCCCATCAACGCTTCGCGTTCGTCGCGCACCACCTGGATGAAGGTGACCTCGCCGAGGACGCGGCGAAGCGAGGCGTTCAACAGCGTGGTGAGCTGGAGGTTGGCGGCCTGGATAGAGCCGACGCTCTGATAGAATTGCAGGGCGTTCTTGATGCGATAGCGCGCAAAGGCATCGACCACGAGCCGCTTCTGGTCCGAGGCGATCACTTCCTGCGAGGGATTTTCCAGATCGAGAATACGCTTGTCGACCGGGATCACCGTATCGATGAACGGCGCCTTGAAATGCAGGCCCGGCTCGGTGACGACGGCGACCGGCGCACCCAATCGCACCACCAGCGCCTGCTCGGTCTGCTGCACGGAAAACACCGAGCTGTAGCCGACGATCAGCAACAGCAACAGCAGCAACAACACCATAATGCCTGTGACGGGGGACCTCATCGCGTGCCTCCCGTCGCGGGCTGTTGCGGCTGGCTGGCCGGCGGTGTCGGCCGCCGTGCTGACAGTTCATTCAACGGCAGATAGGGCACGATGCCTTGTCCCGACGATCCGCCGTCATAGACGAGCTTGTCGGAGTTGCCGAGGATGCGTTCCATGGTCTCGAGATAAATGCGCTGGCGGGTGACGTCGGGCGCTTTCCTGTACTCGTCATACACTTTCAGGAAGCGCGCACTCTGGCCCTTGGCCTCGGCCACCGCCTGCTGCTTGTAGCCTTCGGCGACCTGCAGGATTTGCGCGGCACGCCCCTTGGCGTCCGGCACGACGCGATTGGCGTAGGTCTGCGCCTCGTTCTGCAACCGCTCGAGGTCGGCGCGCGCGGCCTGCACGTCGCGGAAGGAGTCGATCACCTGGGCCGGCGGATCGACCTTCTGCATCTGCACCTGCTGCACCAGAATGCCGGAGCCGTAATGGTCGAGCGTCTTCTGCATCAGCTCCTGAACCGCCCCTTCAGTCGAGGTGCGCGCGCCGGTCAGGATCGGCTGGATGTTCGATTTGCCGACCACTTCGCGCATCGCGCTTTCGGCCACCGCCTTCACGGTGCCTTCCGGGTTCTGGATGTTGAAGAGGAAGTCGGCGACGCCCTTCGGCTTGATGCGCCAGAGCACGGTGAAATCGACATCGACGATATTCTCGTCGCCGGTCAGCATCAGGCTTTCTTCCGGCACGTCGCGCATGGTGCGGCCGCGCCGCGCCGGATCGTCGATCAGCGTCATGCCGATCGACAGCGTGGAGACCCGCAGCGCCTTGGGCAACAGCACCGTCTCGATCGGATAGGGAAGATGGTAGTTCAACCCCGGCTGCGCATCGCGGACATATTTGCCGAAGCGCAACACGACACCGAGTTCTTCGGACTGCACGCGATAGAAACCCGACATGGCCCAGATCGCGACGACGACCAGAAGCGCAAGCGCGATGCCGAGCCCGCTGAAATAGCCGCCGGGCAGCAATTGCTGCATGCGGTCCTGGGCGCGGCGAAGAAGATCTTCCAGATCCGGCGGCCTTGGGCCGCCTGTCGGCTGCGGTCCCGAGCCCCACGGCCCCTTCGGACCCGAACCCCAGGGGCCTCCGCCCTGATTCTTCCACGCCATTCAAACTCTCCTTCGTGGGACACAGGGCCGGTTGACCCGTACCCGCAGCGTCCGCGCAGGCTTTATAGGGGACGGCCCCTGCCCTTACAACGCGCGCCTTTGGCCCGCATAGAGCCCGGAACAGCTATGCTGGCGGCCACAATTGTCAACGTAAACATTGGGGGAAGCGGTTAATGCGGCTTTCGCCTGACATACGTCACAAAGGAAAAGGCGGCGCTGTCGTCCGGGCCTGACGGGTTTTTGGCCCGCGCGACCTCTTCCCAGACCGCCTTGTCGATGGGGCCAAAACGGGTGTCACCGGCGGGCGTGGCGTGAACTTCCGTGATCTCCAGGCGCTGCGCCATGCTGATCCATTGGGCATAGATTTCCGCCCCGCCGATGACCGCGATTTCAGTGACGAAACGCCGCAGCGCGTCCCCCTTCGCTACATCCAGCGCCTGATCGAGCGACGTCGTCACCACGGCGCCTGATGCGCGAAACCCGGCATCCCGCGTCATCACGATGTTGGTGCGGCCGGGTAGCGGACGGCGCAGCGACAGAAAGGTCTTGCGTCCCATCACGACCGGCCTGCCGGAGGTCAACGCCTTGAAGCGTTGCAGGTCGGTCTTGAGCCGCCACGGGATCGCGCCTTCCGCGCCAATCACGCCATTGTCGGCGACGGCGGCAATGAGCACGATCTCCATTAGCACTAGAGCTCCGATTCCGACGTTCGCAAGCTACCGCAGCGACCTCTGATGCGAACTTCGGAATCAAAGGAGCTCTAGCAATATATTGTTTCTAGTACGGCTTTGAAGTTGAAGTTCCTATAACGAACTCGCCGCGATCCTGATAGGAACTTCAAATTCGCCGTACTAGCCTTCTGCGAGCGCTGACAGCGCAGGACCGGCGACCTTGCAGATGGTCCACTCATCCATCATGACTGCGCCGAGCGATTTGTAGAACGCAATCGAAGGCGCATTCCAGTCGAGCACCGACCATTGCAGGCGCGACCAGTTATTCGTCACGCACTCTTTTGCCAGGTGCGACAGCAACGCCTTGCCGATACCCTTGCCGCGCAGTGCGGGCCGGACGAACAAATCCTCCAGATAGATTCCGGAGCGACCACTGAACGTCGAGAAATTGATGAACCAGACCGCGAAGCCTGCGACCTCGCCGTTCCATTCGGCGATATCACAAAACAGCCGCGGGTTCTCGCCGAACAGCGCATCGGCGATCATCGCCTCCGTGGCTTCGACCTCATGCAACAGCTTTTCGTATTCGGCGAGCTCCTTAACCAGCGAGAGCACGGCACCCGCTTCATCCGGACGTGCGCGACGGATCAGGAGAGACATATAATCGCTCGCGTCACACCGCGACCTCGGCCTTGATGTGCGGATGCGGCTCGTAACCTTCGAGCACGAAATCCTCATAGCGGAACGCGAAGATGTCCTTCACGGCGGGATTGATCTTCATGACCGGCAAGGTTCGCGGCGCGCGCGTCAGTTGCAGCCGCGCCTGCTCGACATGGTTGGAATAAAGATGCACGTCGCCGAAGGAATGGACGAAGTCGCCCACCTTCAATCCGGTGACCTGCGCCACCATCATGGTGAGCAGCGCGTAGGAGGCGATGTTAAAGGGCACGCCGAGAAACACGTCGGCCGAACGCTGATAGAGCTGGCAGGACAATTTGCCGCCTGCGACATAGAACTGGAACAGGCAGTGGCAGGGCGGCAGCGCCATCTGGTCGATCTCGGCCGGATTCCAGGCGCTGACGATCAGCCGCCGCGAATCCGGATTGCGCCGGATCATCTCGACCACATTGGCGATCTGGTCGATCTTGCGTCCGTCCGGCGCCGGCCAGGAGCGCCACTGCGATCCGTAGACCGGACCCAGATCGCCGTTGGCATCGGCCCATTCGTCCCAGATCGTGACGCCATTCTCGTGCAGATATCTGATGTTGGTGTCACCCCGCAGAAACCACAACAGCTCATGGATGATCGCCTTGAGCGGCAGCTTCTTGGTGGTCAGCATCGGAAAGCCCGCGCTTAAGTTGAAGCGCATCTGGTGGCCGAAGATCGAGATCGTCCCGGTGCCGGTGCGGTCGGATTTCTCCACACCGTCGGCCAGAATCCGTTCGAGCAGGTCGTGATACTGATGCATAGGCGTTTCGCGGGCGGTCCTGATGACGTGGTTGGGATCGGCGTTTGGATCGGCGAGTTTTAGCGGCGAGGGCCAGCCTTCCATACGGCGATTCGCCTCTCACCATCCCTTTATACCCCGAAAAGTGAGCATCCGGCGCGGCCTCAGCAAGGCCGGAACCGGGGCGATTTGCTTACCCGATCAGGCCGGCAAAGCCGAGGCAGCCGCCGGCCACCAGCATCCAGAGCGGATTGAGTTTGGTCACCGACGCCAGCACCGCCGCCCCCACCGTGACGAGGACCGCCACCACGGTCCGGTCGGAGGTTCGCGCCAGAATAAAGCCGCTCGCGCCCATCAAGCCGATCGACAACGGCACCAGCGCCGCCTGAATGATGGAAGGCCAGCGCGAACGGCTCGAGCGGGTCAGGAAGCGGCTGACGATCAAGGCCAGCACCGCCGTCGGCACGCACATCGCCAGCGTTGCGACCAGCGCGCCCAGGATACCCGCGACCGAATAGCCGATCAGGGTGACGATCAGGACGTTCGGTCCGGGCGAGAGCTGCGCGATGGCATAGACATCGGTGAATTGCTTGTCGGTCAGCCAATGATTCACGTCGACCGCAACACGGTGCATTTCGGGAATCGCCGAATTGGCGCCACCCACGGCAAACAGCGACATCACGGCGAAGGTCCAGGCCAGCGTCGCGACCGGATTGGCATCGGAATTCATGCCGCCTCCCTCCGCACCCAATAGGTGATGGCGATCGATACTGGAATGGCGACCAGCAGCACCGCCGCCAAAGGCAGCCGCAGCACGCCGATCGCGATGAACACCGCGACCATCACCAACAGCGCAATGACGTCCCGCCGCTTGAGCAGCGGCGTCATCATCCGGAACACCACCGCGAGCATCAGCCCGATCGCGGCACACGCCACGCCCGAGAGAATGCGCCGCAACGCCTCGATCTCGCCGTAGCGGTGATAGAGCGCGCCCATCACGACCATGATCAGGGCCGGCGGGCCGACCAGTCCGCTGAAGGCCGCGATGCTGCCGGGCAGTCCGCGCAGGCGCGATCCGAACACGAAGGTGAGGTTGACGATGTTGGGCCCGGGCAGGAAATGGCACAGCGCGAAAGTTTCGTTGAACTCGTCCGCCGTCATCCATTTGTGCTGATCGACGATGCCGCGCCGCGCCCAGACCAGGACGCCGCCAAAGCCCGCCAGCGACATTTTCGCGAAGGCGACGAAGAGCTCGATCAATGTCGGCGGCGACTTCAACAGGTCCGGCGCCTGGATGGCAGCCGGTGAGGAATCCGGGGGCATGAGGCAGTTCTAGAATGCGGCCACCGGCGGGCCAACCCATATTGACCGCCTATCCACCTTCATAAGACGCAGGTTTCCTCAAAAAGCCGTGTTCCAACAGTTTTTCCGGCCCTGTCTTTCTCAACCTTTGCCGCCTATATTGAGAGTGCCGGTTCGCCGGCTATGGAAATAAATTGCCGTCGCAATAAACCATTCGGACCCGGGGGCAGTACCCGGCGCCTCCACCAAAGCCCGCTCTTAAGGCATGATCTTATCCGGAAAACCGGTACCTACTTTTCCGGATCATGCCGACCAAGACGGGCTTCGGCGGGGGCGAAACAGGATCGACGAGGGCGTAAAGGGCGTGTTTTTTCTCGGTATGGTTCCGCCGATATCGGGCCATGCAATAGTTGCAAACGACAACTATGCTCCGGTTGCTCAGGCTGCGTAACGCAGTTTGAAAGACCGATTTAAAGTCCTGACGGGTTAAGCTCCGTCAGGCGGGGTTCGGAGGCACCTGGCAACAGAAGCCTCCACTTTCCTTCGTCTCAGGCCTTTTTGGCCTCCGGCTTGACCCGTATCCTGCTGACCTGCACCCCCCGGCCGGAGTACCATGGAGGCGGCTCCCCCGAGTCGGACCAGGCAAAGGCCGGCTTTTTCGGGAAGTGTTACATTTTAACTTTGGGCGACAGGACCGACCATGGCGACCGATCATATCCGATACGACGTACTGGCCCGCGATGCGCTGCGTGGGGTGTTGCGTCGGGTTCTGGCCGACGCCGCCGAGCACGGCCTGCCCGGCGACCATCATTTTTTCATCACCTTCGTGTCGACGGCCGACGGCGTGAAACTGTCGCCGCGTCTTCTTGCGCAATATCCGGAAGAGATGACCGTGATCCTTCAGCACCAGTTCTGGGATCTGGTGGTGACGGAGGATCGTTTCGAGGTCGGCCTGTCGTTTGGCGGCATCCCTGAACGCCTCGTCGTTCCCTTCAGCGCCATCAAGAGCTTCTTCGACCCTTCGGTGCAGTTCGGCTTGCAGTTCGAGACGTCCGACGGTGCCGCCCCTGCCGGCGAAAACGACGCAGCCGCCCTGCCGGCAACCTCCGCTTTGCCGGTGCCGACCAACGAGGAAGCCGACGAGCCGGAAAAGCCCACCGAGGGCGCCGAGGTGGTGCGGCTCGACCGCTTCCGCAAGAAATAACGACGCGGCCGGCGTGATTGGCCTGCCAAGGCTTCCTATTTGGAGACTGCTTATTTGAAGTTCCTGTAGAACGAAGCGGCAATTCATCCAGGAACGTTTATGGCTCCATCAAAATCTTCATCCCCATCGAAATCGGCGACACGCACCGAGACCGACAGCTTCGGTGGAATCGAGGTTGCGGCCGACCGCTATTGGGGCGCGCAGACCGAACGTAGCCGGCAGAATTTCCGCATCGGTCACGACCGGATGCCGATGCCGATCATTCGCGCGCTCGGCGTCGTCAAGCTCGCCGCCGCCGAAACCAACCGCGAACTCGGCCTGCTCGACCAGCGCCGGGCGCGCGCCATCATCCGCGCCGCGCGCGAGGTGATCGACGGACAATTCGACGATCATTTCCCGCTGGTGGTCTGGCAGACCGGCTCCGGCACCCAGACCAACATGAACCTCAACGAGGTGATCGCCAACCGCGCCAGCGAATTGCTCGGCGGCAAGCTCGGCACCAAGGCGCCGGTGCATCCCAACGACCACGTCAACATGAGCCAGTCGTCGAACGATTCGTTCCCAACCGCCATGCATATTGCAGCCGCAGTTGCGATCACCCACGATCTGCTGCCGGCGCTGACGATGCTTTATCGCGCGCTTCGGGTGAAGGAGAAGGCGTTTTCCCACATCGTCAAAATCGGCCGCACCCATACCCAGGACGCGACGCCGCTGACGCTGGGGCAGGAATTTTCCGGCTACGCCGCCCAGGTCGAGCACGCCATGACGCGGATACGCGTGGCGCTGAAGGAACTTTATCCGCTGGCGCAAGGCGGCACCGCGGTCGGCACCGGCCTCAATTCCAAGCCGAAGTTCGCCAAAACCTTCGCCCGCCACGCCGCGAAAATCACCCGCCTGCCCTTCACCAGCGCCGTCAACAAGTTCGAGGCGCTGGCCTCCAACGACGCCTATGTGTTCGCGCACGGCGCCCTGAACGCCGCCGCCACCGGCCTTTTCAAGATCGCCAACGACATTCGCCTGTTGGGTTCCGGTCCGC
This sequence comes from uncultured Alphaproteobacteria bacterium, assembly GCA_963770515.1. GTDB lineage: Bacteria > Pseudomonadota > Alphaproteobacteria > Rhizobiales > Xanthobacteraceae > Bradyrhizobium. The sequence goes on along the minus strand of CAVYPW010000006.1, from coordinate 289,773 downwards.
GCTCCGGCCTCGGCGAATTGATCCTGCCCGAGAACGAGCCGGGTTCCTCGATCATGCCCGGCAAGGTCAACCCGACGCAGTGCGAAGCCGTCACCATGGTGTGCTGTCAGGTGTTCGGCAATCAGGCGGCGATCACGACGGCCGGCAGCCAGGGCCATTTTGAACTGAATGTCTACAAGCCCTTGTTGGCATATTGTATGATGAATTCCATTCAACTGATGGCCGACGTGGTGCGCTCATTCACAGAGCACTGCGTCGAAGGAATACGCGCAGACGAAAAACGCATCCATGAGCTGATGGAACGTTCGCTGATGCTGGTGACCGCGCTCGCCCCGAAGATCGGCTACGACAATGCTGCCAAAGTGGCCAAATCCGCCCACGCGCGCGGCACAACGTTGAAAGAAGAGGCTGTAAGGTTGGGTTTTGTTTCTGCCGATGAGTTCGACCGGCTGGTGAAGCCGCGCGAAATGACGCACCCCGGATAACTACGGCATGCCTTATGGAAATGCCATGCAACGCGACAACACGCCGCCCCTTCTTATCGCCTAAAGAATTATGCTTACTGGCTTTTACGGTGGTGCTTCGCCGTGGTAGAGCAAAAATATTTCGAAAAGCGACACACGACATTTTGCGCTCAGACTGCATAATGGGGAATTCATAAATGAGCATCGAGCTCGCTAGCGCGTTTCCGCCGTATTTGGAGCGGGTCAATTCAGCTAGTGTGGCGGTTCAGAAGTCCGCATCATTCGTGCCGCGGGTCTGGTCATGCGGACTTCTGAACCAAAGCCACACTAGATCAACAAGTTCACTAGTGTCCTTTCGATTTCGAAGTTCGAAACGTGGCTCCGCAAAATGCGACGAACTTCGGAATCGGGACACTAGAACCCGCACGCGTTCGTCGGTTGAGGACATCGTCTCAGCGACGACCAAGCACGCATGACGGGGGCTGGCATGGGGGATTTGGTCAACCTGAAGCAGTTCAGGAAGCGCGCTGCGAAGAAGCGGTCGGAACAGGAAGCCGCCGCCAACCGCACCCGGTTCGGCCGCACCCGGTCCGAACGAGAGCTTGAGGAACTGCGCACCGAACGCGCCAGTGAATTGCTGGATCAGCATCGCATCGACGGCGAGGACGCATCATGAAATCGCCTGTCGTGAAGCGATCGATCGTGGTCGCAGGCCACAAGACCAGCGTCAGCCTCGAAGAAGCCTTCTGGAACGGCATGAAGGAGATTTCCGGCTTGCGGAACATCACGCTGTCCGAACTGGTCGGCGAGATCGACAACAATCGCCAGCAGGGCAACTTGTCCTCCGCCATCAGGCTCTTCGTGCTGGACTATTTCCGCTCGCGCGCCCAGGCGGCGTCGCCGGTCGCAGAGTCAAAGCAACCCGTCGCCGACAAGGTCTGAACCCGCTTGTCCTTGCGACGGCGACGGCAGACCTGCGCGCTTCGCACGGGTGAGCAACGCTGACCTATTCCGTCTTCAGATTCAGCGCGTGGCAGGCGTTGCAGCGCAAGCGCAATTCCTTGATCTGCGTCCTGAACTCGTCCGGCTTTTTGGCGCGGCTGGCGTTCCAGGCGATCTTGGAGGCTTCGCTGGCCCGCTTGTAGAAATCCGGAAAGTTCGACCAGATCGCCGGATTGGCGAACGTGTCGGTGGCGGGATCGCGCTCCGCGCCCTCCTTCCATTGATTGGTCGAGGGCGGAAACAGATGCGGAAACGCCATCAGCAAGGTCGAGATCACTTCGGCATGCTCCTGGGCGTCCGACAGCAATAGCTTGCCCTCGGGCGCCAGCATGGTCTCGATCTCGTCCATGTTCATGTCGATCTCGCCCATCGCGACCTTGCGGGCGAAGATCGTATCCTTGGGCGGAGGCTGATCCTCGGCCAGGGATGGCGCCGCCACGAACGCGATCGCCGCAACGATCGCGCCCATCACGGCCTTTTTCAACGGAGAAGAAAAACGCACGGCACTGATCCCGTTCGAGGCAATTCCTATTCAGGAATTCTTATTCGAGAATTCTTATTCAAGACCCGGCTTTTCCTGATCGCGGATATTGGCGGTGAACACCTCGCCGGACGAGATCACCTTGACCTCTTGCAGGAGGCCGCTCTTCTTGCCGGCTTCGCGCTCCGGATGGAACGTGACCTCGACCTCATCGCCCGGCTTCAGCGCATCGCGCCGCCATCCGCCGGCACGCACCAGATTGCCGGGGCTCGTCGTTTCGATCAGCCAGTCGGCCGGCGCTTCGTCCGGACTGGGCGATCCGGTGATGGTGATCGTGACATGCGGATTGACCCAGCGCATTTCCACGACCTTGCCCTTGAGCGTCTGGGATTTCGAGAAATCGAACATCGACGCGGAATGGTGCGCGGCAACTTGCGAGATTCCGGTTGCCCCGATCGCCAGAATGGCGAACGCGCCGATCGACTTCAGGACGTGTCGCATGATCATCTCCTGTCTTGTTTTTGCAGGTTATTTCGCCGGAACGGCTGTGGTGTTGCCCCATTCGGACTTTTGCACGGGAACGAAGACGTGGTCGCCGTCCGCATTGACGCGCTCGACCAGGTCGCCGGTGGCGCAGACGCCTTCGACGATGTCGAACTTGCGCGCCCGCTGGCGGAAGAAGATGCGTGTGGTCTTCCACGGCTTGGTCAGAATATTCGGCGCGATGATTTCGAGGTCGTCGTGCAGGATATCCTTTTCGGCGAGATGAATGCGCTCGATCACATGCATATCGCCGTTATTGGGAAGGCCTGCCGCTTCGCTGACGGCCAGCGGCGCTTCCGGCACGATGTCGGTGGTATCGACCACCAGCGTGTCGCCTTCCCAGTGGCCGATCGAATGGCCGTGGAAGGTGGGATCGGACGTCTCCGGATGACCGCGGCCGTCGGTGTAGATGCGGCGGATGCGGTTGCCGTCGGATTCCCCGAGCATGGTCACGCGGCCCGGCGTGAACAGGATCTCCATCGCGTTGTGGGTGACCAGCATCCAGGAGGGGTGCGCTTCGGGAAGGCAATTGGCGAATATCAGCGTCGGGCGGCCGGCCTTTTCCTCGGCGAACATGTGCTGGATCTTCTTGGCGGCGGCCTCGTTCCACGGCGGCGGATTGGTTTTAACCTGGGCATCCTGATCCGTGATCTTCGGATTCCAGACGCCGCTCCAGTCCGGCAATTTGGCGATGTCGGCCCAGTCCTGGGCGGTCGGCGGCGGATTGATCACCGTAGGCGTCTTCTGCGGCGCTTGCGCGCCCGCGACCGATGGCGCCAGCACGAGGGCAAGAAGAGCAACAGCAGCGATACCGATTGGACCCGATTTCACGCGCATTTCTCCGGAGGAAAAGAGTGATCTAGGAAGGGTTCGGCAACTCTGTCAAAACGTAGCCAGAACTTGTTTCGATGTGAAGTCAGTGCCGCCCACCTTCAGTGCATCGTGAAGCCGGTGCCGCGGCCGAGCGAGACCACCGCGACCCAGGCCATCAGTGAAATGACGGCCGCAGCCTTCGCCGCGACCGGTGTCGTTGCACCCGGCGTATCCCAGCGCTCGATGTCGCGCTCGCCGAAAAGATGAAACACCGCCATGTTGAGCCCGGCGAGCACCAGCATCACCAACTTGATCTGGAACAGGCGGTTATGGGCGTAATGCGTCGCATCGGATGAAAACATCAGCGATCCCGTGATCGCGGCCACCGCAAACGCGCCCCAGGTGTAGGGGATGACATCGCGCATCAGCCGCTTGGCGCTGATATCGAGCGAGGCGATACCGAGCAGCCGCAAGTCGACGATCGAGATCGTTCCGACCACGATCACAATCGCCAAGACGTGAACGGACTCGATCCATGGAAACAGGATGTCGTTCTCGGCGACCGCGGTCGCGATCCACGTCGACTGCAACCACGCCAGGGCGCTCTCAATATCCACCGAAGAAATCCCTGTGATGTGACATGGGGCGCGATCGATGTTTGAGCATCAGGCGAAATAGGCGATCCAGCGCCCGGCGAAGATGATCGAGGACCACAACAGGATCGAGACGATGGCGAGCGTCACGGCGGCCGCGCGGGGGCCTGTGATGTCACCGAACGCGGCGTTGCGCCGGTGAAGCAATTGAAACAGCGAGGTCACGATCAGGGCCGCGATCAACAGTCCCATCTTGAGCTGAAAGGCCGGGTTCTTCAGCGACCGCGCCGGCTCGGCGATGATCATGATGAGGCCGGTGGCCAGCAAAACCAGCAGCGGCCACCACACCAGCGGCAGGAACCGCGCCTTCACGGCTTCCAGCGGCCGGTTGGCCCAGAACACGCCGATCAGGCGCAGATCGAGCATCAGCGCGGAACTGGCGACCACCGCAATGGCGAGGATGTGGATGGTCTGCACCGTGGGAACGACCCAGCCGGCGATCTGGATCCATTGGCTTAACGCCGTCTGGTCGATCCAATGACAGATCTGGTTGAGCGTCATGTCGGCAGCCGGCACCAAAAGCAAGATATTCGCGAACGAGGCGGCACCGTAGCCGCAGTTTTGAGGCCGGAAAAGGCGCGTTTTTCACATGGACGCATGTGAACGGCGATAGGGGACATGGTTCGCGCGCGGAAGCTCCTCGGCAGAATTTTATCCTCGGCGGCCCGATGCTCAGGGCAGAGTTGATCAGGCCGTTCGCTAAAAACCGAGAACGCGGGCTACGGGGTCGCGACCGGCGGCGTCAGCACCAGCGGCGCGCGAGGCCTGGGTGGCCGCGCCACCGCGGGCGCCGGCCGCACGTCGATCGCCGGCGGCAAGGGCGGAGCAGCCTGTTGGCTCACAACCGGACCGCTATTGGCGGGATGGCTTGCAGGCGGAGCGTTCACAGCGGCAGGCGGGTGCGGCGCGCTGACTCTCGGCCTCGGGGGAAGCGGACGCGGCGGCGTATCGGCGGATGGCTGACCGGGTGAAGCCTCGGGCAAGCTCATCGGCTGGGCCGGCGGCGGGATCGTGGGCAGGTCAGAGGATCGGGTCGCCTCGCCGCGCTCGATCGAATCGAGCCGTCTGGTTTCGCGATCGATCGCCCTCACCGCGAGCCACGACGACAGCGCCGCAACGTCGACTGTTCGATCGAGCGCATCGGGCGATCCGGCGGCGAAAATCGTAATTTCCGGCGGGCTCGCTTGTCCGGCGCCGGCGCCCGGCGCGGACAGGGTGGCGCGGATGTCGGCCTGGTCGGCGGGAATGTCGTAACCGCCGGATACGATGGCGCGAATGCCTTCGGCCTCGAGCGCGGTGGCGGTCACGCGAAGCCGGCCGTCTCGGATCGTGAACGGGATTTGCGCCGAGGCGACCAGCAGCGCGCCGCCCGACAGCGCCGGCTCGACCAGCTTGCGCAGGCGAACGTCGTCGACCGCCTGGCCGGCGTCGCTGGCGCGGATCGCAACCTCGAACGCGCGCGGATCAAGGCCGGAAATGCGCCCCGCTTCCAGCGTCACGGTGCCGTTGCCCGAGATCGCCCCGGTCAAGGCCGACGCGCTGCGGCCTTGGCTCGCGAGCGTCATCTGCAACGAGGTGCGCCCGGCGGGCATGGCGAGCGCACGATAATGCAAGGCCGTGCCGTCGACGCCGCTGAGCGTCACGCGGGTATTGAGCACCAATCCGCCTGCGGTCTGCCTGGCTTCGATATTGCCGCCGACCTCACCGCCGCCGATCCCGCCTTTGATCGCGTCGACCACCAGCGACTGACCGTCGCCCTTCACCGTGGCCGACAGCGGCCGTAACTCGCTGCCGCCCGGCAGCATGGCCCGCAGCGCCTGAAACGCGACCTGCCCGCGCCATCCCTTCAGAAAGCCGTTGCCGAACGGCTCGGCCGCGTCGCGCCCTGCCGCACCCAGCATCAGCGCGACGGCCGGCGCCAGATCCAGCGCATCGAGGCCGACCTCGCCGTCGATCCGGCGTTCGCCATCGAGCGTCATCGCGACGTGGCCGCGCAGCCGCGAGCCTGCGATCGCGCCGTCAATGTCGTCGAAGGTCACCTTGCCGCCGGCGAGCGATATCCGTGACGACAGGCCGACATCCTGCGCCAACTTGTCCGACGGCTTGAGATCGAACAAAGGCGAAAGATTAAGCCCGCGCGCCTTGAGTGAAAGACTTGCCTTGACGGCCTTGGCGCTGAATTCCTGCACAAAGGGATCGGCGGTGCCTTGTGCTTCGGCCTCCAGGCCCGCGCCGGTGAGATCGAGTTTGACGCGAAGCGGCGTGCCCCACGCGCCCGTCACCGAGCCCTGAAGCTGGCCCGGTCCATCGCGCGCGGCGATCGTGCCATCGAGCCCGAGCAGAGCGAGCAATACGGAGCCCTGCTCCGACGACAGCTTGGTCTCGACGGTGACGTCGCCATGCAGGAGCTTGTCGAGATCGGCATCGCGCAGGCTTGCCGCGCCCGGCTTGGCCGAGATCGTCACGACGCCCTTGAACTGCGGCGCGTCGAGGTCGATCGAGACTTTCGCGTTGGCGCGATCGGCGCGGCCGGCCTCCTTGTCGACTGCGAGCGCGAGCTTCAGTTGCGCCCGGCCCGGAGGGAGCTTCATGGCGTTGAGCCGCGCGGCGAGCTGCGGCGATAGCGCGGCGATGGGGCTTGCGATCTGCGACAGCGAAGCCGCGCTTGAATTGAGCGCGAGCTTGCCGGTCGCATTCGCCCGATCGAAGGCGCCGTTCCCTTCCAGCACCACGCCAGGGGCCTCGCCGATCTTCAAATTTTCCAGCGTCATGGTCTTCGGGTCATAGCCGAGCTTTGCGGAGAATGGATGCAGGTCCTGCCCCGCCGAAATCGCATGATTGATCGCAAGTGAAAGCTGCGCCCTTTCGGGCCATTCGCCGTGCGGGCCGAGCACAGTGCGCGCAAAGGCGGCCGCGGAATCCAGATCGAGCCGTTCGGCCTTCAGCGCCGCCTCGAACGCGGCGCCGTTCGCAGCATCACGCGTCAGGGCGATCCGCCCTTCGACCGCGCCGCCGTCGATCTCGGATTTGACGTTGTCGATCGTGACGCTGTCGGCCGCCACATTGACGTCGCCGCTCAGGCGAAACGGATTCTGGCTGCGATAGGTCGCCTCGCTTCGTCCTTGCAGCCACATCACCAGCGCATCGGGGTCGGAGGATTCGATCGTGAGTGCGCCCTTGAAACGGCCGGAGGTGCCGTCCGCCGCCTTACCGCTGAGCGAGACGCGGGTCGAGCCGGGCGCACGGAGCTCAAGGCGATCGACCGCCCACGATCTGGTATCGGAGCGAAGCTGACCGGCAAAATTCTGCACGCTGCGTCCCCCGAGCACGATCTGCTCGGCGGACAGTTCAAGCTCGGTCGGAATCGGCGGCTCCGGAAAGGCGCCCATGATGGCGCGCAGCACCGGCAGCACCAGCACCGGATCGCTGGCAGCGTTGTCTTTGCTGTTACTTCGTTTGGCCGTGCTTTGCTTGTCGCCGGCCGGCATTTCCCTGGCCGCAAACCGGTCGGCGTCGAGTTGCCGCGCCGACAACGCCGCATGCAACAGCGGCGAGCTGCCAAAACGAATTTCGCCTGCGCCGGTCAGCTTGAGGGCTATGTCGTCTGCGCCATAACTCGCCTCGATCTGATCGAGCTTGGCCGCAGCACGGTCCGCCTTGATCCTGGCCGAAACCCGCCACGGGACATTTGAGGTCGCCGCACCCTTGTCTCCCTTCGCATCTACCTTGACCCCTTCCTTGGACCCAGCGGCAGCGGCCCAGGTGATGGCGCCTTCGAAGCGGGGGCTGCGCCCCTCGAAGTTCAGGAGGCCGTCCAGGTCCGCCGACACCGGCCGCGCACTGGAATCGACATTCAGGTGCAACCGGGTGCCGTTGCCGTCGGGACTCTGGCCGGACGAAACGCGGAACGGATAGCGGCTGCCCGACACCGTCACGCTGCCGTCGCCCCGCATCGAACCGGCGAGCGCGCGCACGTCACCGGAAAAAACGATGTCCTCGAGTTCGAGCGTGCGATGGCTCAGCGCATCGTGCAGCGCGGCGCGGCCGGTGAGATGCAACCGGTCGATGGCGAGCGTCCCCAGATTGAACTTCCCGTTCGAGGCTGGCCAGTCGATCGCACCCTTCGGGTCCAATCCGAGATCGAGCGCCATGCCGCCGATCGTGAGTTCGGTGGCGCGCCACTCGCCCCGCATCAGCGAGCCGAGGCTGAATTCGACATCGAGCTTGTCGGCCCGCACCTTGCCAAGATCATTGGCGCCGCCGACCACCACCGAGCGCAGCCGAAGCGTCGGCGACGGCAACAGGCGGGCTTCCAGTTCGCCCACGACCCGCACCGGCGCGCCGACCACATGGGAGGCTTCCGCCTCGAATTGCGGACGGAACTGGTTCCAGTCGACAAAATAAGGCCCGACCAGCGCGGCGATGAGCGCGATGATAAGAGCTATCGCCAGTCCGAGCAGCGTCGTCTGCACGGTGTCTCCTCTTGAGGGCAGGATCACGCGTTGCGGCCACCGGGGCTTTCGCGCCTCGATATCAAGCAAGCGGCATGCCGCCGCTCCTATATAAAGTGAACTGTGGCGAAGTCACAGCGGCGGATTACCGCGACAGCTCACCAACTGGCCGGCAGCCGCTTGAGCCCGCGCAAAACGAAGGGGGAGGACTTAGGGGACGAATTTGGGCGATCATCGGCCTTTCCCGTTGCCATGATGGACGTTTCGGAACGTCGAGGGCGACAGGCCGAATTTTCTTTCGAATGCGAGACTGAGCCGGGTCGCCGAGCCCATTCCGATGCGATCAGCAACGACCTTCAACGGCAGGTCGGTCCCGAGCAGGGTTCGGGCTTTTTCCAGCCGGGCGTTGAGAATGAATTTGGCTGGCGTCTGCCCGACGGAAGCGACGAATTTCCGATAGAAAGTGCGTTCCGTCAGACCGCAACGGTTTGCCATCGTAGCGATGTCGATCGGTTGCCCGATTCGGCTTTCAAGCCAATTGATCAGATCTGCGAAGGGCGCCCCGGACGCGATCTGGGCATTCAGCACCTCGCTGAACTGCGACTGGTATCCGGGCCGCCGTGCGTACAGAACCATTGACTTCGCAACCCTGTCGGCGACCAGCCGGCCGTGGTCTCGCTCCACCATCGCCAGCGCCATGTCGATGCCAGTGGAAATCCCGGCTGAAGTCCAGATATTGCCGCTCACGATAAAGAGCGCCTCTCGGTCCACCGATATGTCGGGGAATTGCGCCGCCAATCTTTCGCAATCCGCCCAATGCGTGGTGACCCGGTGCCCGTCCAACTCGCCCAACTCTGCAAGAACATGGGTACCGGTGCAAACTGACCCGAAGCGTTGACTTTCCCGGGCGCATCGCTTGAGCCATCGGCGTGTGGCGGCCGGCGCTATGCTATCGTGCATCGCCGCAAGTCCGCCGCCGGAGACAAGCACCGTATCAACCGTCCTTGGAGACACGGAACCGGTTGACAGTGTCGCAATCGAAACACCGCAAGAAGTGGCGACCAAACCGCCGCGGGGTGAGACCACCTTGACGTCGTAGAGCGGGCGGCCGGTGACGTGGTTGGCTATGCCGAAAACCGAGGATGGCCCGGCCACGTCGAGAAGCTGGCAGCCATCGAAGGCAAACAAGACCATTTTTCGAGGCTTCGTCATTTGGCAGAAAACAGCACATCTTTTTCATTTCTGCCAGTGCGAAATTTGGCTATCCGGTTTGTACCGTCTCTCGGCCCACGGGTGTGGAGGGTGTGGAGGGTGTCGATGTGAAGATAACGATCTGTGAATTTCCCGATGAAGCCGCGCGAAAAAAGGCCGCCTGGGATGCGCTTGTCGCCCACGTTGATACGGAAGAACCGGATCTGGTGGTGTTGCCGGAGATGCCGTTCTGTGAGTGGATATTTGGCGGGGACGCCTTCGATCGAGGTCTGTGGGAGAAGGCAATCGCCGCGCATGACGAGATGATCGGCGCGCTCAGTAGCCTCGCCTGCAAGGTGGTGATGACATCGAGACCGACCGAACGAAACGGGCTACGGCTCAATGAAGCCTTCATCTGGACAAAAGAGTTCGGCTACCGGCCGACGCGAAGCAAATGGTATCTGCCTGACGTCCCGGTCGCGCGGGAAAGCCGTTGGTTCGATCGGGGCAACTGGCAGTTCGGTGTCACGCGGCACGATCAGCTTCGGGTCGGCGTCCAGCTTTGCAGCGAAATCATGTTTCCGGAACACGCACGCGATATCGGGCTTGCTGACGCTCACCTGATCGTCCACCCGCGCGCTAGCGGCGCGGGCCAGCGCTGGCGCGCGGCGTGCGAGATGTCGGCGATCGTATCGGGTTGCTACGTCGCTTCGGCAAATCGGCGCTGCTACGACCGTAGCCTGTTTACCGGCAATAGCTGGATATTTTCGCCGGACGCGGCCTTAATCGGCGAGACGTCGGCGGACCAGCCATTCCTCACCGCCGAGATCGATTTGGCGGCCGCAGAGCACGCCAAGACGACTTACCCGCGCGACATGCAACGCGTTTATTGCCGCTCAACTCCAGCCCTGAGACCGCAATCAGCGTCGTTCAGCTCTTTGCAAGGGGGCAAGAGAACGTCTTTCTTCTAGACAACGATCGATTTCACGACTTGGGAGGTAGAGGGTGGCGCGCCGATCACCAACTGGCCGGCAGCCGCTTGAGGCCACGCAAAACGAAGGTCGGCCGCCATTCCGGATTTTCCGCGTCCTCGAGCCGCAAATCCGGCAAGCGCCGCAACAGGGTCGAGATCGCGATTTCGGCCTCGATACGCGCCAGTTGCGCGCCGAGGCAGAAGTGAATGCCGCCGCCGAACGACAACGGGCGCACATTGGGCCGCGCGATGTCGAGCCGGTCCGCACCGTCGGGATAGACCGCCGGGTCGCGGTTCGCCGAACCGAGCAGGCAAAGCACGCTTTCGCCCTTGGGGATCTTCTTATTCCCGAGGTCGTCGATGTCTTCCAGCGTCACGCGGCCAGTCATCTGCACCGAGGAATCGTAACGCAGAAACTCCTCGATCGCGTTCGTGATCAGTTCCGGACGCGCTTTCAGCAGCGCGAGCTGGTCCGGATTGCGATGCAAGGCCAACAGGGCGTTGCCGATCAGGTTGACGGTGGTTTCGTGGCCCGCCCCGAACAGCAGGATGATATTGGCGGTCAATTCCTCGTTGGTAAGTTTCGAGCCGTCTTCCTCAGCCTGCACCAGTTGCGTGGTCAGATCGTCGCCGGGCTGTTTCCGCCGCAACTCGAACAGCTGCTGGAAGTACATCTGCGACATCGTATAAGTGGCGTTGCCTTTCGCGATCTCTTCCGGCGTCAGCGGCACCGGGTCGAGAATACGGCCGCCATCGCGCGAGCCGTGATAGAAAACCTCGCGATGCTCCCCGGGAATTCCGAGCATGTCGCAGATGATGGTAACCGGCAGGCGAAAGGCAAAATCCTCGATCAGGTCCATGGACCCGCGCGGGATGACGCGATCGAGCGTCTCATCCACGACCTGCTGAATGCGCGGCCGCATGTCTTCCACCCGCCGCGCCGTAAAGGCCTTCACCACCAGCCCGCGCAGGCGGGCATGGTCCGGCGGGTCCTGTTGCAGCATCCAGTGGCTCATCGAGCGGAAGATCGGTTCTTCCATGATCTTGGGCCCGTAGCGCCGCGTGGTGCGCTCGACGAAATCCTTGCCGAAGCGCTTGTCGCGCAAGATACCGCTCACCTCCGAATGCCGGCTGATGAGATACATGCCGTGCGGCGTGATATGCACGGGATCGAGGCGGCGCAGCCGATCGTAATGCGGATAAGGATCGCGAATGAACTCCGGCGACAGCGGATCGAACAGCGGCGCGGTTGCGGCAGCCTGAGCATGCTCGTTCATGGTCATCCCCTCACGGCCGGCTTTTCTTGCGATCGGATTTTGCGTGACTATAGCGGTTTTGCCGACGCAGAAGAAGGCTGTGAAAATGTCATAAATCGACGGCTAGTACTTGGTCATTGGCAAAGCAATCCAGAAGCAAAAATGCCTGATTACTTCGTCGCTTAAGCTCCTCGCAATGACGAGCAGGAAAGTGTAAGACTTAAGCAACGCGAACAACAGTCCAAAAGGGGAGATAAAGCATGGCGCTCGGTGTCAAACAGATGATGGAAGCCGCGAACGCCGCGGTGCCGAAGATCACGCCGGCCGAGGCGCGCGAAAAGATCGCCAAGGGCAATACGCTGCTTTTGGACATTCGCGACGGCACCGAAGTGCAGGCGAGCGGCAAGGCCGCCGGCGCCGTTCACGTCTCGCGCGGCCTGTTGGAATTTCGCGCCGATCCGGACGCACCCACCCACGACAAGAATTTTTCGAAAGACAAGACCATCCTGATCTATTGCGCATCGGGCGGCCGCGCTTCGCTCGCCGGCAAGCTGCTCAAGGACATGGGCTATCACGAGGTCTACAATATCGGCGGCTTCAAGGATTGGGCCGAAAGCGGCGGCGCGGTCGAGAAGTAGCACGCGCTGAACTTGTTTCACCTTTCCCCGCCTGCGGGGAGAGCACAGGCCGCGTTTGGCGGCCGTTCTCAAAGGACGCCGAAGCAAAGCTTCGGCTGTGCGCGAAGCGATCGGGTGAGGGGAACCTTGCGTGGACCGAGCTGTCGGGGATTTCCCCTACCCCAACCTTCTCCCCGCAAGCGGGGCGAGGGGATTTGACCTCCGTCGCGGTTGCAGTCGAAGCGTTCGCTACTGCGAGAGCAACGGATGGTCCCGCAGCACCTCGTCGCGAATCGACGGAGCCTGGATCGCGCGAAACAGAATCCGCGCCGTCCGCGCGTCATCGGCCGTCAGGCACAGATCGATGATCTGGCGCACGGCGGTATCGCGCAGCAGGTCATCGCCGATCTTCATGGCGGTCTCCATCGCCGCGCGCGCCGCGCGCTCGTAGCGCTGAAACTCGTGTTGGAGGCTTTTGCCGCCGGGGGCGCCCACCTTCTCGGCGCTGTCTAAGGCCGCACGGCAAATATCCCGGATACGATGCGCGGCCTCGATGTCCCCGAGCGGCCCGGCCACAGGCTCTTCCCAGATCTCCTTCGGCTTGGGCTTGTCGAACCAGCGCATCGCCATGGCGCATCTTCCTGAAGCTCAGCCTCGCTGGCGGATGGTCGGCTCGGTTGGAATGACCCTGCGCACCGTGATCGGAGAGCCATCGGATTCGAAGCGCAAGTCGTATTTCTTGCCGCTCCGGTCGGTCGCGGAGCAGACCACGCTGGAGACATGGCCGGTCGCGAAATTGCCGAGCTGCACGCATCGGCCCGCCGACCTCACCACCGTCGGCACCGGAAGACCATCGGCTTTCGGCTGGTTTTTCGAATTGAGCAGCATCCGGTCGACCGTGAGGTCATACAGGTTTTCATTGGTGCGCCGGCTATTTTCGCCGGAGAACGAGATGATGTGGCTCGGATCGGCAGGATCGTCGAGCGCGATGGTGAAATAGGCCCGGCCCTGAACGCTGTGGGCATAGGCAACCGTGCGGCATGCAAAATCGCGGCCGGCGATCTTGAGCGTGCTGCATGTTCCCGTCATCAGCGCGAACAAATCGGTGTCCGGCGTCTGCGGCTTCAGTTCGTCCGTGTCGTTGGCCCCTGACGTGGGCGGATTTTGCGCGGAATTCACCGTCGGCTCCGGCGAACGATCGCCGTCCGCCGCGGCCGACATCTGTGGCGCCAGTACGAGGATCAAGGCGGCGAGAATATTCCGGCAGAGACGCATCATCAGATCCAAATTTTCAGGCCGAAAAATCTTTATCAAACGAACTCGCCGCCGCGCGATCATCCTAGTGGTCCAATTCTAACATTTGCATCCCGACTTGGTAGGCACTTTTGCAAATGTTAAAATCAAAGGACCACTAGCAAATATAGATTTCTAGTGGAGTTTAGATTTGACATTCGCTTTGCGAATGCTCGGCTACGGGGTAGCGAATGTCAAATCCACTCCACTAACCGCAAATTGTTTCATCCGCTCGACGCCGGAATGATTTTGCCGGGATTGAAGATGTTCTGGGGATCGAGCGCCTGCTTGATCGCGCGCATGGCGTCGATGGCCTCCGAGCCGAGTTCGCCTTTGAGGTATTTCTGCTTGCCCTGCCCGATGCCATGCTCGCCGGTGCAGGTGCCGCCCATCGACAGCGCGCGCTCCACCAGGCGGTGCATGAAGTCCTCGCCGCGCGCCATTTCGTCGGCGTCGTCAACGTCGCACAATAGCGAGCAATGGAAATTACCGTCGCCGACATGGCCGACGATCGGCGATTGCAGCCGCAGGCGTTTCAAGTCGTCCTCGGTTTCGGTGACACAGTCGGCCAGCCGCGAGATCGGCACGCACACATCGGTCGCCACCACGCCGGCGCCGGGGCGAAGCGCCTTGACCGCCCAATAAGCGTCATGCCGCGCCTGCCACAGTTTGGTGCGGTCCTCAGGTCTGGTGGTCCAGGTGAAATCGCCGCCGCCGCATTCGCGCGCGATCTCGGCAAAATTCTTCGATTGCTCAGCAACGTCAGCCTCGCTGCCGTGAAACTCAAGCAGCAACAGCGGCGTCTCAGGCAATGTGAGCTTCGAATAGGAATTGCACGCCGCCACCTGTTCGGCGTTCAAGAGTTCGATGCGTGCAACGGGAATGCCGGTCTGGATCGCCATGATCGTCGCGTTGCAGGCGCCACGCACGCTGTCGAACGAACAGGCGGCAGCTGCAATGGTTTCGGGAATGCCGCGCAGCTTGATGGTGAGTTCGGTGATGATACCGAGCGTGCCTTCCGCGCCGATGAAGAGATGGGTGAGGTCGTAGCCGGCGCTCGACTTCTTGGCCCGCGTGCCGGTCGTGATGATCTCGCCGTCGCCGCGCACGACTTTGAGCGCCAGCACATTCTCGCGCATGGTGCCGTAGCGCACTGCGTTGGTGCCTGAGGCCCGTGTCGAGGCCATGCCGCCGAGCGAGGCATCGGCGCCGGGATCGATCGGAAAGAACACGCCCTGGTCGCGCAGATGCTCGTTGAGCGCCTTGCGGGTGACGCCGGGTTCGATCACGCAATCCAGATCTTCGGCGTGGACTTCCAGCACCTTGTTCATGTCGCGAAAGTCGATGCAAACGCCGCCGGCGGGCGCGTTGACCTGGCCCTCCAGCGACGTGCCGGTACCGAAGGCGATCACGGGCACGCCGTGGCTCGCGCAAATGCGCACCACATCCTGCACGTCGGCGGTCTCCTGCGCGAATACCACCGCATCCGGCGGCTGCGACTTCAGCCAGGTCGTGGTATGGGCGTGCTGGTCGCGCACGGCCTGCGAGGTGACAAGGCGATTGCCGAACCGCGCGGCAAGCTTTTCCACCGCCGCGGCCACCGCCTTCGGCTCTGCGCGCTTCGGATTATTTGTAATGGTCGTCCCCACGATAAAAAGCCTCCCGCCAGATCACCGTGGCAAAGGATATATAGGGGGTCAAGCGCCCTCGACCCGCGAAGAGAGATGGACACCATGACGACACAATCTGGCGGGGACAAAGCCCATTATTCCGCGCCGTTCCTGTCTTCGATCATGCAGATCGAGCCGCAATGGATCGACTATAACGGCCACCTCAACATGGCCTATTATAATGTGATGTTCGACCGGGCGATCGACGAGCTATGGCTCGTGCTCGGCATCGGCCCCGCTTACAAGAAAACCCGCAACGGCTCGACCTTCACCGCCGAATGCCACGTGCGCTACTTGCGCGAGATTCATCTCGGCCAACCATTGCAGGTTTCCGTCACTCTGATCGCCGCCGACGACAAGCGCCTGCATACCTTTGAGGAGTTGCGTCATGCCGACGAAGGCTGGCTGTCGGCGACCTCGGAAAACATGACAATGCATATCGACATGGGCTTGCGAAAGACCGCGCCCTTCCCGCCCGATATCCGCGCCACCATCGACGCGGTGGCCAAAGCGCACGCCATGGTCCCGCGACCGGAGGGCATCGGCCGCGCGATCGCGATGCCTCTGAGGAAGTAGTAGTTAAACTCTCGTTCGCCCGCGCGCCAGGCCGACCACCGCCGAGATGATAAACAGCACGACCGCGATAAAGAAGATCGCCTTGGCGATTTCGATGGAGACGCCGGCAATGCCGCCGAAACCCAGAATGCCGGCGATCAGCGCGATGATCAGGAAGGTGACGACCCAGCTCAACATGACAAGCTCCGCAATCTTGGTTCCCGCGCCGGCGTGACGTTCGCCGACGCATTCGATGAAATAATCAGTCCCGGGAACAAAGGTTCCAGCCGCTCCAAAGTGCGCCAGGAGCGAAAAATTGCGCCGGAAAAGGAACAAATCGCAGCGGTATCGAGAGCTGCCTGAGGGCTGGATAACTCCTGTCAAAACCGCCTCCCTCACCCTATATGCGTCCTATTCCTGCTAAGAAGGCTCCCCTTCGTCGCGCCCGCGGTGCTTACCTTTGCGGAACGTGCCATCGTGGGCAGGAAAACGAATCACGAGATGACCGAGCCGCGCCACCTGCCCCACACGAGCGTCCCCGACCACCAGCCTCTGGCCGGCGGCATCGCAGCGCGTGCGCGGGCGGCGGCCGCCCCCGCTTATCTGAGCCGCCTCAATCCCGAGCAGCGCGAGGCGGTGGAGACGCTGGATGGTCCGGTATTGGTGCTGGCCGGCGCCGGCACCGGCAAGACCCGCGTCCTGACCTGCCGCATCGCCCATATCCTCAGCCAGGGGCGGGCACGGCCGGGCGAAATCCTCTCGGTGACCTTCACCAACAAGGCCGCGCGCGAGATGAAACTGCGGCTTGGCCAGATGCTCGGCCAGGCGGTCGAAGGCATGCCGTGGCTCGGCACCTTCCACTCCATCGGCGGGCGCATCCTGCGCACCCATGCCGAAATGGTGCAGTTGAAGTCCAATTTCACCGTGCTCGATACCGACGACCAGATACGGCTGCTCAAGCAGTTGCTTCAGGCCGAAGGCATCGACGACAAGCGCTGGCCGGCGCGGATGCTGGCCGGCCTGATCGACGGCTGGAAGAACCGTGGGCTCGGGCCGTCGCAGGTGCCGCCGGGCGAAGCCTCGGTGTTCGCCAACGGCAAGGGCGGCAAGCTCTATGCGAACTATCAGGAGCGGCTGAAGATCCTCAACGCCGCCGATTTCGGCGATCTGCTGCTGGAAAACATCCGCCTGTTCCGCGAGCACCCGGACGTGCTGCGAAATTATCAAGGCCGCTTCAAATTCATCCTGGTCGACGAATACCAAGACACCAACGTCGCGCAATATCTCTGGCTGCGGTTGTTGGCTCAGGCGCCTTCAAAGGTGGGCGCAGTTCCCGTTACCTCGCCCAGCTTGCGGGGAGAGGTCGAATTGCGCAGCAATTCGGGTGAGGGGGAATTTCCGCAAGCTCAGCTTCCGGTCGAATCCCCTCACCCCAACCCTCTCCCCGCAAGCGGGGAGAGGGAGCAAGCGCCCCCCAAAAACATCTGCTGCGTCGGCGACGACGACCAGTCGATCTATGGCTGGCGCGGCGCTGAGGTCGACAACATCCTGCGTTTCGAGCATGACTTTCCCGGCGCCAAGGTCATCCGTCTCGAGCGCAACTACCGCTCGACCGGCCACATCCTCGCTGCCGCCTCGCACCTGATCGCGCATAATGAAGGCCGGCTCGGCAAGACCCTGCGCACCGAGGATGTCGACGGCGAAAAGGTCACCGTGACCGGCGCCTGGGATTCCGAAGAGGAAGCCCGCGCCATCGGCGAGGAAATCGAAGAGCTCCAGCGCAAGAAGGAAAACCTCAACGAGATTGCCATTCTGGTGCGGGCCTCGTTCCAGATGCGCGAGTTCGAAGATCGCTTTGTCACGCTCGGCCTGCCCTATCGCGTGATCGGTGGTCCGAGGTTCTACGAACGCGCTGAAATCCGCGACGCGCTGGCTTATTTGCGGGTGGTCAATTCGCCCGCCGATGACCTCGCGTTCGAGCGCATCGTCAACGTGCCCAAGCGCGGCCTCGGCGATGCCACCGTGCAGATGCTGCACGACCACGCCCGCAAGCGGCGTATCCCGTTACACGAAGCTGCCCGCGCCGTGGTCGAGACCGACGAGTTGAAGCCGAAGGCGCGCGGCAGCTTGCGCGATCTCCTGACCAGTTTCGATCGCTGGCGTGCGAAGTCCGAAGTCGCCTCGCATACGGAGCTCGCCGAAACCGTGCTCGACGAAAGCGGCTATACCGAGATGTGGCAGAAGGACCGCTCGGCGGACGCCGCAGGCCGGCTGGAGAATTTGAAGGAACTGGTGCGCTCGATGGAAGAGTTCGAGAACCTGCAAGGGTTTCTCGAACATATTTCGCTGGTGATGGACCGCGACGGCGGCGCGGAAGAGGAAGCGGTGTCGCTGATGACGCTGCATTCCGCCAAGGGGCTCGAATTCGACAACGTGTTTTTGCCGGGCTGGGAGGAAGGCCTGTTTCCGAGCCAGCGCACGCTCGATGAACAGGGCCGCGCGGGCCTCGAGGAAGAGCGCCGGCTCGCCCATGTCGGGCTGACGCGGGCGCGCCGTCGCGCCAAACTCTATTTCGCCACCAACCGCCGCATCCACGGCACCTGGACGACCACGATCCCCTCGCGCTTTCTCGACGAACTCCCGGCGCACAACGTCGAGATCACCGAATCCAAAGGCGGCTCGGGCTGGGGCGGCGCCGGCGGCTACGGTCCGTCGCGCTTCGACAATGTCGAGTCCTTCGGCTCGAGCTACACGACGCCGGGCTGGCAGCGCGCGCAGGCCAACCGCGCGCGTGGTGCTGGCGGACGTCAGGGTGGTTTTGGCTTCGGGGAACGGCAGTCGTCCTTTAACTCGCGCGAGGGAAGCGGCTTTGCAAAACCCAAACGTGCTACCCTCGTGATCGAAGGCGAGCTGATCGCCAAGTCGACCGGCACTACCTCGGACTTCAGCCTGGAAGATCGCGTCTTTCACCAGAAGTTCGGCTACGGCCATGTGGTGAAGATCGACGGCAACAAGCTCACCATCGCGTTCGAGAAGGCCGGCGAGAAGAAAGTCGTCGACAGCTTTGTCGAGCGGGCGTGAATTGCGGTTGGGATAGATCAACCCGACTTTGACGAAAAACCTATACTTAGCCGCCCGGATATCCCTATCCAGCGGCAGCGCCGAGATATCCAGGGGCCTTTCGGGGTTACGCCTGTGAAACAATGTTGGCAGCCTCCCCGAGGCCAGCCATTGTAGAAGGGTCGCTATCGGCTCGGCGACGGGCGTATCGTTAAGGTTTTGCGTATGGACAAGGAGGAAGTCGGCGACTTCTTAGGCAGCGGCAGCGAGCTCGGCGCTTTGACGCGGGCATTCGACTGGTCAAAAACCTCGCTTGGCCGTCCCGAAACCTGGCCGCAAAGCCTTCGGGTGACGGTGCGGCTCGTTCTCACTTCACGCCACCCGATGTTCATCTGGTGGGGAGAAGAGCTGATCCAGTTCTACAACGATGCCTATCGCGAGACGATGGGACCCGAACGGCATCCGAGCGCTCTCGGAGCGCGCGGCCGCGAGTGCTGGGCCGAGATCTGGGACATCATCGGCCCCCAGATCGACTACGTCATGGCGGGCAAGGGAGCGACCTGGCATGAGGACCAGCTGGTGCCGGTCACGCGTTACGGGCGCCGCGAGGATGTGTGGTGGACCTACAGCTTCGGTCCGATCGATGTCGAAGGCAAAGTCGGCGGCGTGCTCGTCGTCTGCAAGGACGTCACATCCGAGCACACGGCAAGGGAAGCGCTGAACCTCATCAATGAGGAGCTCAAGCACCGCGTCAAGAATACCCTCACTGTTCTAGGCGCCGTGGCGACCCAGACATTCCGGGACGCATCCAGCAAGGCCGATCTCGAAAAATATCAGGGTCGGCTGGCGGCGTTCGGACGCGCGCACGACCTGCTGACCGCTGCCAACTGGGCGGCCGCGCCGCTTCAGGACGTGATCGGCACGGCCCTGATTCCTTATAGAACCGGCGAAGGCCGGTTCACGGTCTCAGGCCCTCCACTGATCGTCAAATCGCGGCAGGCGTTGGCGCTGTCGCTCGCGATCCACGAGCTTGCGACCAACGCGATGAAGTATGGCGCCCTTGCCGTGCCGGGCGGCCGGGTCTCGATTGCATGGACGTCCGAAGATCAAGAATTCGTTTTCACCTGGCACGAATCGGGTGGCCCGCCTGTGTCCGCGCCCTCCAGCGTGAGCTTCGGTTCGCGCCTGATTTCCCGGGTGTTGCAGGACGATTTCGGCGGCGCGGTCGAGGTATCGTATGAACCAGCCGGGCTCGTCTGCCGGCTGACGGCCCCTCTCGAAAATCTGGCAAATTCGCTGAATAGTCCGTGAAAGCTCTTACCGCGGTTCCGGCCGCGTATAGACAAAGAACGTCAGCGCGCCGACAGCCAGCGCCGCCGCCACGAACATCATCACCGCCGGCAAGCCATATCGCGCCGCCACCACGCCGGTTGCCGACTGCAACAACGCGGTCCCCAGAAACAAGGCCAGGTTGGTGGCTGCGAAGGCTCTCCCGGCCATCTCAGAGCCCATCAACTGCGTCGTCATGCCGAACAGCAACGATTGGGTCGAGACCGCAAAGCCCATGGTGACGAGCATGACCAGATCGAACTGCGGTGGCATCACCGGCTCGTTGAACAGGCGCGGCAGAACCGAATCAGGCGCGCCCAACGCCATCAGCGCCACGCAGATCGCCGCCAGCAGATGTCCGCCCGCCAGAATCATCCGGCGATGGCCGAACCTTCGGTCGATAAATCCCGCGCACAGCGGCGCGATGATCAGCGACAGCGTGAAAATGCCGAGCTGATTGCCGGCCTGGATTCGCGTGAGGCCTTTGACGTCCATCAGCCACGGGCCGCCCCACACGCCCCTGAGCACCAGCGAGGAAGCGAGCGAAACCAGTGCCAGCGCGATGATGCCTCGCATCGGGCGCGACAAGCCGATCCGCACGACTTCGGCCATTTGCGATAACGGCGACGACTGCTCCTTGTGTTCGGCCGGCTGCTTCGGCACCAGCGCGAACACCGCGACCGCAATCACACCGCCGATCGCCGCCGAGATCAAAAAGCCCGCGCGCCAGCCGAAATGCTCGATCACGTAGGCCAGCGGGCTCGACGACAGCAGCATGCCGGTATTGCCGATGGAAAGAACGGCGCCGGACCAGAGGCCGAATCGTTCCGGAGACACCTGCTTGGCGGCAAGCGTCATCGGACACATGAACATGCCGGATGTCGAAACGCCGATCAGGAATTGCGCGAATACAAAGCTGGCGGTGCCGGTGGCAAGGCCACTCGCCACTGAGCCTACGATCGTTCCAAGAAACAGCGTGAGCGACACCGGGCGCACGCCGAACCGGTCGATCGCGGCGCCGACCGGGATCTGCAACGCCGCGAACGAGAAATGATAGATCGCGATCAGGCTCGCCAGCGTTTGCGGTGCGATAGAAAAGTCCCTTGCCATCAGATCCAGGCTGATGCCGGGCAACGTCCTCAGGCAGGTCGACAGCGTGTGGCCGCAGGCCAGCGCCAGCAGGGCGAAGAATAGCGTGCGGGTATGGGATGGGCTCGATCGGTTGGCTGGGGCCACTTATCGTTACTTTTTTCGTTACTTTGGGCCGGGGGGCGAGGCTCGCCATGCCGAAACAGGGTAGCCGCCTTCTAGATGGAAAACCCGGGGTGATGCAAACGCCCGATTTGGGGGTCCCGCTCGCAGATATGCATCTTAACGAAATCCGGCCGATTTTAACGAATTTCGACCGACAATACTTCCCAGCCTTTTTTACTGAAAACTTGGGTCTGGTCTGTATCTTCGTTGCGAGATGAGGTTTCGCCGAAGGATTTGGCACCTAAAATGAGCTTGCAGTTCAAGACGGCCAGGAAGACCGAATCGAAATCGTTTCTCGATGATCTCGAGGACGCAGTCTCGCGCGGAACGCCCGAGAGCCGGGCGCGGGCGCTGTGGCACACCACCGACCTGATGATCGCCGGCGGCTTTTCCGACGACGAAATCTGGACCTTCGGCGAAGTGGTTTCCCGTCTCGCCGACGAAATCGAGGTCGCGGCCCGCGCGCAGTTGTCGGAAAAGCTCGCGCGCTTCGACCACGCCCCCGTCAACATCATTCACAAGCTCGCCTTTGATGACGCGATCGAGGTCGCGGGTCCCGTGCTGAGGGAATCCAAGCAGCTCGAGACCTATGCCCTGGTGGCCAATGCCTGCACCAAGAGCCAGGAGCACATGCTCTCGATCTCCAAGCGCGAAACGCTCGAAGAGCGCGTGACCGACGAACTCGTCAAGCGCGGCGACCAGGACGTGGTGAATTCCGTCGTCAGCAACAGCGGCGCGAAATTCTCCGACTTCGGCTTCCTGAACATGGTCCAGCGCGCGGAGGGCGATTCTATCCTCGCCGAGCAGCTCGGCCTGCGCAAGGACATCCCGCGACACGTGTTCCAGCAGCTGATCGCGAAAGCGACCTCCGACGTGAAGAAGCGCCTGGAGCGCGAGCGTCCGGACATGGCGCGGCAGATCCAGTCATCGGTGTCGGAATTGGCCGGCGAGTTGCAGTCGAAGTTCGGTCCCGTGTCGCGCAGCCATTTCGTCGCCAAGCGCGTCGTGACGACGCAGCACCGGCAAGGCAACCTGAACGAGGCCAGCATCTCGACCTATGCGCGTTCGCACCGGCTCGAAGAGGTTACGATCGGCATCTCCCTGTTGTGCTCGCTGCCGAGCGACGTGATCGAGCGCGCGCTGTTCGACCGTAACCGCGAGATGATTTTGATCCTGTGCAAGGCGCTGAATTTCTCGTGGGACACCACGATGGCGCTGTTGTTCCTTGGCGCCAAGGATCACCGGATCACCGCCAGCGATTTGAGAAGTCTCGAAAACGACTACGGCCGTCTCAACATCGAGACGACGCGCAGCGTGCTCGCCTTCTACCAGTCGCGCAAGAACGGCACCGCACCGCTCGACGCGAGCATGGCGGCCGCGCTCTACGCATGATCAGGGGAGATAGCCGGGCATGAACGCGATTCCATTCGGCAAGGGCGTGCCTGCTTTCGGCAAGGCCGCCGGCCAGGGTTTCGGCCGCAAGGGCGGCGCGACGAGCGAGGATTCCGAGGCGTCGAAGCAGGACGGTGGCGCACTCGACACCGCGCGCACGGTGCTGGAAGCCGCCAACGACTTCAGGGATGAGGCGACGGCTGCGGTCTGCCGGCGGGTGATCGAGGCCAGCATGAAGGGCGCGCAACCGGCGCTGTCTGACCTGCGCATCATCAATAACTATTTCCAGTAGGCTACGGTCGGCGCGAGGCTGACCCCAGTTGTCGTCCCCGCTCACGCGGGGACCCCTACCGCGGAATCTATCCGTACCCTGACCTGGCAATTATCCTTTCCAATAACCGACTCCTGTGGTTGTGGGTCCCTGCTTTCGCAGGGACGACATTTGGTCAGGCCGGCCAATGGCTACGCTCACTTCTCCCCCAGCACATCGCCGAACAGCACCCAGGACTTGCCGTCGAACCGCGCCATCTGGATCTGGCGGATCGGCGTGACGTTGCCCGGATCGACATGGACCTTGATGCCGGGCAACAGCAGCGGCATCTCGACGCCGTCGAGCCGCTTGGTCTGCTTGATGATGTTGTCGCGCGAAAGATCGTCGCCGCAGTTCTTCAGCACCAGCGCCATGATCTGCGCCACCGTGTAACCCTGCACGTTGAAGAGATCGCCAGTCGACGCATTCGACTGGTACTTCTTCATCCAGGCGAACCAGTCCTTCAGCGCTGGATCGTCGGCCCAGCGGGCGTCGTTGGGGTCCTTGAGATAAAGCCCGGTCACCACGCCGACCGAATTCTCAAGACCTGCGGGCTCCAGCACCGCGGCGAACGAGTTCGATACCGAGGGCAGGATGATCAGCGGCTTCCAGCCCATGCTGGCGGCTTTCTTGATCGCTTGCGCGGCGAATTTCGGCGTCGCTTCGGCGAAGAAAACATCGGCGCCGGATTCACGCATCGTGACCATCTGCGATTCGATGGTGGGATCGGCGGTGAGGTAAGTCGTCTCGGAGACCAGTTGATCGAGATGTTCGCCGAGACCGGCCTTGAAGCCGCGCACATAATCCTTGCCCGCATCCTCGTTCGGCGCGATCACCGCGATCTTGGCGTTCGGCCTGGTCTTCAGAATGTATTGGGCGTAGAGGCGCCCCTCGAGTTCGTAGGTCGGATTGAAACCGACGGTCCAGGGAAAATGCTCGGGATCGTTCCACCGCGTCGCGCCGGAGGACACGAAAATCTGCGGCACGTGCTTGGCATTGAGATATTTCTGCACCGAGATGTTCGGCGCGGTGCCGACGGAAGAAAACATCGCCAGCACCTCGTCCTGCTCGACCAGCTTGCGGGTCTGCTCGACCGTCTTCGCCGGCGAATAGCCGTCGTCGAGCGTCAGGAATTCGATCCGGCGGCCGTTGATGCCGCCCTGGTCGTTGAGCATCTGGAAGTAGGCAGATTCCGCGCGCGCGATCGTCCCATAAGCCGACGCCGGCCCGCTATAGGGCGCGGTGTTGCCGAGCTTGATCGTGACCTCGGCCGCGTGGGCACTTTGCGGCGACGCCGCACACACCATCGCCAACAGAACCATCGCCCATCGGGAAGCGACGCAAAAAATCTTTGATGCTGACATCATGCTGACAAAGCCCTGACATTTCCCTGGGTGCCCGGTTAATTTGCCGGTTGTTTTGATTTATCTTTGGTCGCAGGATATTTCGATTGGCGACTTATAAACAACCGCCAAAAGCGCCTCGCGGGATTGCACAAAAGTTCTCGCTTCCTATTTGTGTGTTCCCGCCCCGCTTTTTCATTCAGCGTCAAAAGACCTCCCTCACGAGATCGCCCTCGCCGCCATGGCTTCCATTATTTCCGTTTCTCATCTTTCCAAGACCTATGGCTCCGGTTTCCAGGCGCTGAAGGACATCAATCTGGAGATCGAGCAAGGCGAAATCTTCGCGCTGCTCGGACCGAACGGCGCCGGCAAGACCACGCTCATCAGCATCATTTGCGGCATCAACAATCTGAGCGCCGGCCGCGTCACGGTCGGCGGCCACGACATCATCATTGATCCGCGGCCTGCGCGCACGATGATCGGCCTCGTGCCGCAGGAATTGCACACCGACGCGTTCGAGATCGGTGTGGGGCACGGTGAGCTTCAGCCGCGGCCTGTTCGGCAAGCCGAAAAATCCGGACCTGATCGAGAAGGTCCTGAAAGACCTGTCGCTGTGGGACAAGAAGGATTCCAAGATCGTCACCCTGTCTGGCGGCATGAAGCGCCGCGTGATGATCGCCAAAGCGCTGTCGCATGAGCCGCAGGTTCTGTTTCTCGACGAGCCGACCGCGGGCGTCGACGTCGAACTGCGCAAGGGGATGTGGGAGGTGGTGCGGACCTTGAAGGCTGCCGGCGTCACCATCATCCTCACCACGCATTATATCGGCGAAGCCGAGGAAATGGCGGACCGCGTCGGCGTCATCAACAAGGGCGAGATCATCCTGGTCGAAGACAAGGCGAATTTGATGCAGAAGCTCGGCAGGAAACAGCTCAAGCTGCATCTGCAATCCGGCATCGACGCGATTCCGCCGGCGCTCAGCGCCTACAATCTCGAACTGTCGAATGGCGGCAGCGACCTGACCTTCAATTACGACACCAAAGGCGACCGCACCGGCATCACCAGCCTGCTCGGCGACCTCCGCGCCGCCGGCATCCGTTTCACGGACCTGGAGACCAACCAGAGTTCGCTCGAAGATATTTTCGTTTCTCTGGTGAAGACGTCATGAATTTCAGAGCCGTTCGCGCGATCTACAAATTCGAAATGGCGCGCACCGGGCGCACGATCGTGCAGAGCATCGTGTCGCCGGTGGTTTCGACCTCGCTGTATTTCGTGGTGTTTGGCGCAGCGATCGGCTCGCGCATCACGCAGGTCGAAGGCGTGAGCTACGGCACCTTCATCGTGCCGGGGCTGGTGATGCTGAGCGTGCTGACACAGAGCATCGCCAACGCATCCTTTGGCATCTACTTCCCGAAATTCGTCGGCACCATCTATGAAATATTGTCGGCCCCGATTTCCTATTTCGAGATCGTGCTCGGCTATGTCGGGGCGGCCGCGACCAAATCGATCGTTCTCGGCCTGATCATTCTGGCCACCGCCGGCCTGTTCGTGCCCTTGCAAATCCATCATCCGATATGGATGCTGACCTTCCTGGTGCTGACCGCGGTGACGTTCAGCCTGTTCGGCTTCATCATCGGCATCTGGGCCGACGGTTTCGAGAAGCTTCAGATGATCCCGATGCTGGTGGTGACGCCGCTGACGTTTCTCGGTGGCAGCTTCTACTCGGTGAACATGCTGCCGTCGGGCTGGCGCACCATCACGCTGCTCAATCCGGTGGTTTATCTGATCAGCGGCTTCCGCTGGAGCTTTTACGAAATCGCCGACGTCAGCGTGACCTTGAGCATCGGCATGACGCTGGCGTTCCTCGTCATCTGCATGATCGTGGTGTGGTGGATCTTCAAGACCGGATATCGGCTGAAGAATTGATCGCCGTAGGCGGTCATTCCGGGTCTGGTGCTCAGCGCACCATACCGGAATGACTCTGAGGAATCAGTACCGATAGCAGCGCCAGTGGCCGTAGCGGTTGTAGTAGCCGCGGCAACGCGGACCGGGAATGCCGAGGATGCCGTCAACTGCGCCGACGGCGCCGCCGACACCGGCACCGACTGCGCCACCCACGGCCCCACCCACCGGACCCGCGACACGGCTGCCGTCATAAGAGCCCTGGGCGGCGCCTCGCTCCATCCCGCCCACAACGCCCTGCGCGTGCGCAAATTGCGGGATCGCAAGCAGCGCCAGTGCAACGGCTGTCGCCGCAAGCCAGCGCCCGGCACGCGCCTCGAGAGGGTACGCCGCGGTCTTCGCCTTCACTTTATTCATCATCATCAGTCCTCATCCCATGAACGCAACCTATAACGCCGGCATGACGCTTGGGTTCCATGTTCGGTTGGCCACAAAGGGCGTAAACGAAGATGAACAACATATCGCCGCCACGCCGGCGCCAAACCGCTGACGTTCGGGCGCGGCATTAACGATCCCGACCGCGTGATGCATCAAAGCGCCGCTGGAACGGTATGCCTAATTCGGGCATATTGACAGGCGGGGATGGGGAGCGTGGTGCGATCGTCAACGGCCCGGAGGCCATAGGTAAAATGCGTTCCCTTCTCATCGCCGCAACGACCCTGATGCTGTTTGCCGCCGGCACCGCACAGGCCAAAATCGCCATCACCGTCGACAAGGATGCGCAGATGATGACCGTCGCCGTCGACGGCGTTCAGCGCTACCACTGGCCGGTCTCGACCGGCAATCCGTCGCATGAGACGCCGAACGGCAGCTTCCGCGCCTTCCGGATGGAAGAGGATCATTACTCCAAGGAATTCGACGACGCGCCGATGCCGCATTCGATCTTCTTCACCAAAGTTGGACATGCGATCCACGGCACCGAGTCCGAAGGCCGCCTCGGCACGCCGGTCTCGCATGGCTGCGTGCGGCTGTCGCGCGCCAATGCGACTACGCTTTACGCACTGGTGGAAGAACAAGGCGTGCTCAACACCACCGTCACGCTGACCGGCTCGTCCACGGTCGCGCTGGCGCGTAATCCGCGCCGCAACGCGGTGGCGCGCGCCGAGCCTGCGCAGCCCCAGCCCGACCAACAGTATCAGCCGCAATATTCGGACTCCGGCCAGCCGATCGTGCTGACGCCGCAACCGCAATATTTCCCCGGCAACCGTCCGGTGCAGCCGCCGCAGCAGCAGGCCGACGACGGCTACATCTATCCGGCCGACGGCAGTTCAACCGACCAGCGCTATCCGGCGCCGCGCTCGAACCGTCGCGCCTATGACGGGCAGGCCTATTACTATCAGCAGCAGCCGACTTATGACGGTTACGGCAACCAGTACCAGCCGCAGCCGCGCGGCACCTATCAACAGCAGCAGCGTTACTACTATCCGAACTGAAGCTGTTTCCTTTCCTCGAGCTTAAAGCTGTGAGGCGTCCTTCAAGTCCCGCTTGATGGACGCCAACAGCGATTGCAGCGTATCCGACCGTTCGGAAAGGGCTGCTGGTGGCGGCTGCGCGGGAGCGGGTTTGGCGGGAATGGGCTTGACGATGGCAGCCTTGGCCCGAGGATTCGTGGGAAGCATCGGCTTTGCCGGAAACATTGGCTTCGCAGGAAACATGGGCTTCGCAGGAAATGGCGGTTTGGCAGGAAACGGCTGATCCGATAACGCCGCCGTCTCGGCCCCCGGCTCGGCATGAACGAAGTCGCCGTGCAGGACGTCGTCGCGGCGACCCATGAGCCACAGCGTGACCCAATAGCCGACCGCCAGCACAATGATGCTAATAATACCAATCTCAATCATTTTGGCGCGAGCCTGAAAGCACCAATGATTCAATGCCTTCGGTGGCGGGTCAAGCCCTGAACGACAGGCCTGGGCGCACCCCATTACCGCCAGGCGCTAGCTGGCGCCACGCAACCTGCACGAGGTGTTGCAGGTGACGGTATTGCCCTTCATGCAGGCCTTGCACACGTCGACACATTGGTTGATCTGTTTGGCGTCGTAGCTGGCGTAGCGCCCGGCGATGCACGAGCGTTGCTCAGGCGTATAGTCGATTTCCTGTGAACAGGCCGAAAGGCCAGCGGCGAGCAGCATCAAACTGAGCAGACGTCGCAATCGCACGGCACGCTCTCCTCACGTGAGCGCATTGGCCTCGTCGCGCCAAGCCGCCTGTCAGATAACGATCGGCAAGCACGAGAGTTCTGTCAGAATCGTGTTCAAATTGAGCGCGGGCCCCTCGACCTGATATGATCGGCGAGTACGGCAAGCGGACTTACTTCGGCAGGCCGCATGGTTACGCCATTTCGCACGGACTGGCGATGGCCGCGCAGCCGCTGCCAACACAAATCCTGGCCCGCAAGACTACGGGGCGTGATAGGATAGTGTAGCGCAATTCCCTGGACGTAAGGTCCTTGTAAGGTTTCTCTGGACGTCAGGGCTCACAGTTAAGTTGGCGGCAACATGTCGGTGTCGGACGGTTCGAACGCTAACCTCGCTTCCGCAGGACGGAAGAGAAGTTCGCCCTTTCTGCTGATTGCCGCCGCGCTCCTGGTCTTCGCGGCGATTGCCGGCGCGGTCTTCCTGCTGTGGCGTCCGACCAACTTGCGCATTGCCGTCGGCCCGCCGGGAAGCGACGATCAACGGCTGATCCAGAATCTGGCGCAGACCTTTGCCAGCGAAGGAAGCCCGGTCCGGCTGACGGTGATCTCGACCGCCGGCGCGGTGGAGAGCCTCGGGCTTCTCGGCACGGGCGAGACCGATCTGGCGGTCGGGCGCGCCGACGAGGAAATACCCAAGGGAGCCGGGGCGGTTGCGATCCTGCGCAAGAACGTCGTGGTGCTGTGGGCGCCTTCCGGCGCGCCGCGCAAAGGCGCCAAGAAAGACACCAAGTCGAAAATCAAGGAGATCGCCGATCTCGAAGGACATCGCATCGGCGTGCTCGGCCGCACCCAGGTCAATATCAACCTGCTCAAGGTGATCCTGACCGAATCCGGCCTCAACCCCGACAAGGTCGCGGTCTCGCGGTTCTCGACCTCCCAGATCACCGACATGGTGCGCGATCCCTCGATCGATGCGTTCATGACGGTCGGTCCGCTCGACAGCAAGATCACCACCGATGCGATCACCACGACCGCGCACTTGCGCGGCGAACCGGCCTTCATCCCGATCGACGTCTCGGAGGCGCTCGCGCACAAACACCCGCTTTATGAGTCCGAGGAAATTCCCGGCAGTTCGTTCACCACCGCCCCTGCCCGCCCCGAAGACACGGTCGATACCGTGAGCGTCAACCACCTGATCGTGGCGCCGAAGTCGCTGTCGGAATCCACCGTCGGCGCCTTCACGCGCGCGCTGTTTCAGGTGCGTCCGGTGCTCGTCAGGGACGATCCGGCGGCCTCGAAGATCCAGAAGCCGGACACCGACAAGGACGCGGCGATCCCGGCGCATCCGGGTGCGGCGGCCTATATCGACGGCACCGAGCGAACCTTCCTCGATAAATACAGCGACTATTTCTGGGGCGGTATCTTGCTGCTCTCGGTCCTCGGCTCAGGCGCGGCGTGGCTGCGCCATTACATGAAGCGCGACGAGCGCAACGTCACCACGTTGCACCGGGACAAATTGCTTTCGGCGATCGCGCAAGTGCGCAAGACCGATTCCGTCGAGGAACTCGATGCGTTGCAGGAGGAGGCCGACGAATTCCTGCGCGAAACGCTGGAATGCTACGACGACGGCGCGATCGAGGAAGGCGACCTTTCCGCCTATGGCCTCGTTCTCGAACAATTCCATCACGCCGTGGTCGACCGTCGCGCGGTGATCGCCGCGAGCCCGGCTGGCACCGCTAGTACCGCTAGTACCGCCGATCTGAAGTCCCTGCAGCACGAGCCGCGAGTTCTTTCAGGGACTTCAGATCGATAAAGCGGTACTAGATTCAATAAGTTTACTAGTGCCCATGATTTTTCCGAAGTTCGTGAAAGTGGCCGCCGCGATAGAGCACGAACTTCGGAAAATGGGCACTAGGTCCTGTGGACTCTAAGGATTCCCTTTTATCAACAAATCAGATTCTAAGGCTTCTTTTGGGGAGGCGGCCTTGGGCGTGATGGATCGTTTGGTTTTGAGCGACGTGGCTTGGGGGCGGATGGCGCCCCTGATTATAGGTAGGCCTGACCAGAAAGGCTCCACCGGGCGCGACAACCGGATGTTCGTGGAGGGTGTGCTTTGGATCGTGCGTACGGGCTCTCCTTGGCGTGATCTTCCGGAAGCGTTTGGCGATTGGAACAGCGTGTTCCGGCGCTTCAGTCGTTGGAGCCTCAAGGGGATTTGGTGGCGGATTTTCGAGGCGATGTCCGATGATCCGGACTTCGAATATCTGATCGTTGACTCCACCATCATCCGAGCCCACCAGCACGCTGCCGGGGCGAAAAAAGGGGGTCTGAAGATCAGGCGATCGGCCGCTCGCGCGGCGGCCTGAGCACCAAGATTCACCTGAGCACCAAGATTCATATGGCTGTTCGCGGCTTGGGATGTCCTGTGCGGTTCACGCTTACCGCAGGTCAGAAGGGCGATGCACCGCAAGCCGCCGCATTGATCGAGGGACTACCAGCCGAGGTCGTCATGGCCGATACGGCCTATGACGCCGATCACTTGCGCCAGGCCATCGCGGCCAAAGGCGCGGTCGCCGTCATTCCCAACAACCCGTCACGGGCGCTCAAACATCCGCTCGACAAACATCTCTATGCCCAGCGCCATCTCGTGGAGTGCTGCTTCTCAAAGCTCAAGCACTTCAGGCGCGTCGCCACGCGCTTCGAGAAAACCGCTCGCAACTATCAAGCCGTCCTCACCCTTGCCGCCATCATCCTATGGATGCGATAAGTGTCCACAGGACCTAGCCTGCCGCGCGTCCGCGCCTCGTGAAGCGCGCCTAGAACCCGATCAGGCGGCGAACGAGACCCACCATGCTGGCGTGATGGCGATGGCGGTAATGATGCGGCGCCGGAGCATTGTCGTCACCCGTCGAAGCCGACGCTGTTTGCGCGACGCCGCGGGCCGGACCGATGGCTTCGAATTGCGCCTTCTGCTCGTCGCTCAGTTCGCTATAGAGACTGTCGAGCGCGGACTTGACGGTCTCGACCGCCTGCAACATCGCGTCCAGGCGCCTGCCGGCCGCCGAGAGCCGCGCCGGCGGCGTCAAGGCCTCGTTGGGCTCGCATGTCCCCTTGAGAATGTCGATGGCCTTGGCGCTGGCATCCTTCAAGTTGTTCAGGCTCGCGCGTTGCGCATCGGTGGGGTGGACACGCTGGTCGATTTCGGCCGCCGGCCAATCGGTCGCATTGGCCGCTCCATTGCCGCAGGCCTGCGCCAAATCGCCTTCATTTTTGCTGCCGCGCCGTTGATCTTCGCCAAGAGCCGTCAACCGCGCCTTCTGCTCGTCATTCAACAGACCATAGAAATGATCGAGCGGCGGTTGAACGGTCTGCACCGCCGAGATCATCGCCTCGAGCCGTGACTGCATCGCAGCCAAACGAGCCGGCGCGGTCGAAACGACGTCTTTCGGACAGGCGGCCTTGATGATCTGGGCCGCCTTGATCGATGCATTGGCGAGATCATCGAGCGCCTTGCGCTGGTCGTCGTCCGGGTTGAGCGCCTGCTGGATCCGATCGATCGGAAGCCCCGCGATGTCCTGGCTGTCGTCGCCGCACATCTGCGCGAGTTCGTTCGGTTGGTTCGCCGGAGCGGTGCCTCCCGACGAGGACGACGCCGCGTTGCCGGATGGGAGATAGCCGGTCAGGTCGTCATAGCCGTAAGGCGCGAACATGCCGGCATAGATGTCGCCGTAGCCGTAATCCCACAGCGAGGGATCGTAACCCCACATCGCGTAGTCGGAGAGATCGTAATAGGCGAACGGCCAGAACAGCGGACCGACCCAGCCATAGCCGCCGTTGCGATGACGCCACCAGCCGCCGTCACGGCCATGGCCGCGCCATCCGGCGGTCGCCGCCGCCGAGGTGATGTGCGCGCGGGCCGCAGGATTGTTCAAGGCGTTGTGGTTATGCAGCGCGCCGGCCACGGCACCCGCGGCCAGCGCATGATGGACGGCGTTGGCGCGGAGATTTGCTGCGCGGTTGTTATGGCCTGCCGCATTGCCGGCGCCGTTGTGAACCTGCGCGGCGCGATTGCCGCGGAAACTGCTGCCGCCGGCCGCGCGCGAGAACGACGCCGCCCGACCGCCGCCAGCATGCGAGACGCCCGTCCGGCCGCCGAAATGCCGGCCGCCTCCGGCAACCCGTGCGCCGCCACCGTGGAAGCCACGCCCGCCACCGCCGCCGAAATGAGCGCCGCCAAAGTGCGCGCCACCACCACCACGACCGCCGCCGCCAAAGTGTGCGCCACCCCCACCACCACGACCGCCGCCGCCTCCGTGGCCACCTCCGCCATGACCGCCGCCGCCGCCCCGGCCCGCCGCGAAGGCGGCGGTTGACAGCGCGACCGACAACACAACGACCGATAACCATTTGACGTTCGGCATGGCATCTCCTCCAGCGGATTTGGCGCCGATCTTGCCGCACATCCATGAAGGCGTGCGGCGGCACGATTGGGACATTTAATGCCACAACGCCGGGAGGAACTTTTGAGTTCCCTCAATACCGCCCGTTCGCGTTTGCGTGGAGGCTAAAAACAACTTTAAGGGCTACTCGCCGTCGCGAAGCCGCCGGTAAACCGCCCCCAAAACATTGCAATAGTCGTCGGTCCAGACCCGCTGGCCCGCATTCGGGTCGGTTTCTTCCCACTTATCGCTTGAGGCGAGCTTGCCGATATCGGCCGCGTCGCGCGCCGACACCACGACATTGGTCGCGAAGATATATTCGCCGTCGCGGCCGGAGTCTTCGTTGTAGACCCAGCTCTTCATCCCGTTGGCATCTGCAATGCCGACCACGACGCTCGCCAATTCCAGATGCCGGTTCGAGACGTGCATCAACACCACGCCCTGCGGCGAGAGCTTGTTCTTGTAGATCGCCATTGCTTCCTTAGTGGCGAGATGAATCGGGATCGCGTCTGAAGAATAAGCGTCAACAATGATCAGGTCGTAGACGCCGTCGGGCTCGCGCGCGAAGGTCAGCCGCGCATCGCCGATCACCGGCTTGAGATCAGGCTGGCAGTTCTGCACATAGGTGAAATATTTCGGGTCGCGCGCGGTATCGACCATCGACTGGTCGATCTCGAAGAACTTCCAGGTCTCGCCGGGCAGCCCGACGCAGGTCAGCGTCCCCGAGCCAAGCCCGATCGCCGCAACGCGTAACGGCGCGCCCTTGCGTGCGCGGATCGCGGTCACCGCCTGACCGATGCCGCCGTCCTTGTGATAGTAGGAAATCGGTTCGGGCCGGCCTTGAATGGGCGTGCCGTCGTCGTTCCGGAATTTCTCGGCGCCGTGAATCGTGGTGCCGTGCAACAGCACATGATACTGGCCGTGCGGCGTCGTCACGATCTTGTGGACGCCGAAGAAGCTGCGGACGGTGTCGACCCGTCCGTCGTCGGACGGGTAAACCCGAACCAGCACCAGCGCCAGCGCCGCCACCGCGGCGAGCTTGAGCCGCGCGGTGTTGAGCACAAGCGCCAGCAGCATGCCGAAAACGGCGACGCCGCCGGCGACATAGACCCGGTTTTCCTCGAACCAGTCGAACACCTCGCCCTTGGTCTGCGACGGCACTACCAGCACCAGCGCCAAAACCAACACCAGCGGCCAGAACAACCGGCTCAGGCGCGGCCAGCGCTCGCTCGACGGCGGCCGGCAGAGCGCGGCGAGCACCACCAGGATCGGATACTCCGCCACCCAGGAAAACACATTGGGCGCGATCAACCCTGCGAACAGCCCGCCGATCATGCCGCCGAACGACAGCGCGACGTAGAAGCCGGTGAGATATTTGGCCGGCGGGCGTGTGCGCGCGAGTTCGCCATGGCAGGCCATCGCAATGACAAAGAAACAAACCTGATGCCCGCCCAGCGTCAGCAGCAGGTTCTGTTCGCCACCGATCGCCAGCAACACGATGATGCCCGCGATCGCCGCCGGCTGGGCCATCAGCACCCATTTGTGCGGCAACAGCGGCCGCGACTGGAAAACCAATACCCAGGTCAACAGATAAAGTGAGAGCGGCAAGACCCACAGCAAGGGAGCCGCCGCCACGTCGGTCGAGATATGCGCGGTCACCGCGATCAGAAGCCCGGAAGGGACAGCGGCAAGAAATATCCAGCGCGCACGCAAGATCCAGGACGGCGCCGGCGCGTCGCTCTCCATAGAAAGCGTAGCTGCTGGCAATGCCGGCGCGCGCCACAACAAGAAGCCGCAAGCGGCGATCAGGACGATCAGAAGGCCATAACCGCCGGTCCAGATCAGGTTTTGCGTCCGAAGCGTGAAGATCGGCTCCGCTACCAGCGGATAGGACAACAGCGCGAGAAAACTGCCGATATTGGACGAGGCGTAGAGAAAATAGGGATCGGCCCCGTCGGGGTGTCCGGTGCGGACAAACCAGGCTTGCAGCAGGGGATTATTGGCTGCGAGCGCGAAAAACGGCAAGCCAATCGAGGCCAGAAACAGGCCAAGCAGCCAGATCGCGTAGCCTGAAGTCGGCGGTTCGCCGAAGCCGGCCGCAATCGCCAGCGGCAGCGTGGAGAAGGCGATGATCAGCAACACCACATGCACGACGATCGGGATCAGACGACTTTTGATCCGCATCAACAGATGCGCATAGACGTAGCCCGCAAGCAGCAGCGACTGGAAAAACACCATCGCCACCGACCACACCGCCGGCGACCCGCCGAGCCGCGGCAGCACCATTTTCGTGAACAGAGGCTGCACCGAGAACAACAACAAAGCGCTGACGAAAATCGAAGCCGTGTAGACCAGAAGCACCAGCCGGTTACGGCCCGCGGAAGCCCTCTCCGCGGGAAGGTGCAGATCAGATTGGGTCATGAAAGCTCCGGCGGGGTGTTTTCGAAACGCAAGCGAGAGGCGGCAATGGAGCACATGGTATCGGTGCGGGCAATCCAGACCCGATCAAACCGCTGTGCCGACGGCCACAGGTTCGCTATGTAATTTGTTCGTCATTCCGGGGCGCATCGAAGATGCGAACCCGGAATCCAGAGACTGCGGCGCGAGATTCCGGGTCCACGCTGCGCGTGTCCCGGAATGACGCGAGGGATGAAACCCACATGAACGAAACAGACGTCGTCATCATCGGTGCCGGACATAACGGCCTCACCTGCGCGGCCTATCTGGCTGCCGCGGGCCTGCGCGTGAAGGTCGTCGAGCGCCGCAAGGTCGTGGGCGGGGCGGCGGTGACGGAAGAATTCGCACCCGGATTCCGCAATTCGGTCGCCGCCTACACCGTGAGCCTGCTCAACCCGAAAATCATTTCTGACCTGAAACTCAGCGAATATGGCCTTGAGATCGTCGAGCGCCGTGTGCAGAATTTCCTGCCCGCGCCCGACGGCCGCACCCTCATCACGGGCGAAGGCCGCACTAGGGAATTGCTCGCCAAGCTCAGCGCGCGTGACGCCGATGCGCTCGATGGCTTCAACCGCAAGCTTGAAGAAATCGCCGACGTGCTGCGCGCCTTTGTGCTGCGCGCGCCGCCGAACCTGGTTGAAGGTTTTGGCACGGCGGCGATCCGCGAGGGTTTCAACGCGCTGGGGTCGGCGAGCATCCTGCGCCAGCTCTCGCTCGAACAGCAACGGATGTTGCTCGATCTGTTCACCCGCTCGGCCGGCGAGATGCTGGACGACGTGTTCGAGAGCGATCTGATCAAGGCGCTGTTCGGCTTCGACGCCGTCGTCGGCAATTATGCGAGCCCTTATGCCGCGGGCTCGGCCTATGTGATGCTGCATCACGCCTTTGGCGAGGTGAACGGCAAGAAGAGCGTCTGGGGACACGCGATCGGCGGCATGGGCGCGATCGGCCACGCCATCGCCAAAGCCGCGCAGCAGGCCGGCGCCGAGATCACGTGTGAAGCCGGCGTGCGCGAGGTGATCGTCGAGCGGGACCGCGCCGTCGGCGTCGTGCTCGACAATGGCGAGACCATCCGCGCGAAATATGTCGCTGCGAGCGTCAACCCGAAACTGCTCTACACCCGCCTCGTTCCATCAGATGCTCTGCCGGAGGACTTCCTCAGGCGCATGCAACGTTGGCGCAACGGCTCCGGCACCTTCCGGATGAATGTGGCGCTGAGCGCCCTGCCTTCGTTCACGGCGCTGCCGGGCGAAGGCGACCATTTGACCTCCGGCATCATCATGGCGCCCAGCCTCGCTTACATGGACCGCGCCTGGCAGCACGCCCGCGAGGACGGCTGGAGCCGCGAGCCGATCGTCGAAATGCTGATCCCCTCGACGCTGGACGACAGCCTCGCGCCGCCGGGCCAGCATGTCGCGAGCCTCTTTTGCCAGCATGTCGCGCCGGAACTCCCGAACGGACGCTCCTGGGACGACCACCGCGAGGAAGTCGCCGACCTCATGATCGCGACCGTCGATCGTTACGCGCCAGGCTTTGGGAAAAGCGTGATCGGGCGACAGGTTTTGTCGCCGCTCGATCTCGAGCGGCAGTTCGGACTTCTTGGGTGGAGACATCTTCCACGGCGCGCTGACGCTGAACCAGATCTTCTCGGCGCGTCCGATGCTCGGCCATGCCGATTATCGCGGGCCGCTCAAGGGGCTTTATCACTGCGGTTCCGGCGCCCACCCCGGCGGCGGCGTCACCGGCGCCCCCGGCCACAATGCCGCGCGGGTGATCCTGCGCGATCATCGGGGCTTGTTTGGATAGACGGTGGATAGGCTGTGGATGAGATTGTGGATGGGCCGGGGGGATGCGTCAGCCCAATCCGTGTTCCCGGCGGACGATGGCGTCTTATGCGATGTTGTGGATTGCGGTGGCGTCAGGGCAAGACGCGATGCGACCGACGCGCCGGCATTTCGCGTGATCAGCCTGCAAATTCAAAATGATCGAGCGCGCTCTTGAACCAAAACTTTGACGGCTCGGGATTTTGCTTAGCGTTGGCGAGGTGATTGAGGCTGAAATTGACGAAACGGATGAGGGCGTTCAAAAAGTGGTTTGAGAACCACCGCCATATCCTTGCACTGTCATTTGTTTCTTACAAATGTGCCGCGCTGAAATTTGATCGAAGCGATCGTCACGGGCCAGCAGTGCTTCAGCACGGTTGAACCTAGAAGAATAACGTGAATGAAGCTTTAAACTGCGCGATAAGCCCCCACCCTGGCCTTCGCTTCGCTGCGGCCTTCCCTCCCCGCCGCTACGCGGGGGGGAGGGATTAAACAACGCAATTGCCCTCACCAGAAAACTCACGATGACCTCAACGCTCACGCCGCAAACCCACCGCGCCACGCTCGCGATCGGCGATGAACGATCCGCCCGGCGCATCGCGGATTTGCTGACCGAAGGCCTTGCTGAGGACGAAGCCGCCGTCGCGGCTTTCGCGGGCCCGACCGGGCGCTGGGACATCACCGTGCATTTTGCGGAAGCGCCCAATGAGGCCGCGATCCGCGATCTGATCGCGCTCGCCGCGGGCGAGGAGGCCGCGCGCGCGGCCTCCTTCGACGTCGTCGAAGCCAAAGACTGGGTCAAGGCCACGCTGGAGGATCTGGTTCCCGTGCATGCCGGCCGCTTCATCGTCCATGGCCAGCACGACCGCGACAAAATCGCGCCGAACAAGCTCGGCATCGAGATCGAGGCGGCGCTCGCCTTCGGCACCGGCCATCACGGCACCACCCGCGGCTGCCTCGTGCTGCTCGGCCACGTCCTGAAGGCGCATCGGCCGCGCCGCGTGCTCGATCTCGGCACCGGCACCGGCGTCCTGGCAATCGCCGCCGCCAAGGCGCTCCATGACAAAGTGCTAGCCAGCGACATCGACGCGCTCTCGGTGAAAGTCGCCGCCGAGAACGCGCGGTTGAATGGTGTCGGTCCATGGGTCGAGGTGACCTGGGGAAGCGGCTTTTCGGCGCCCCGGCTGCGGCAACGCCGGCCCTTCGACCTCGTGCTCGCCAATATCCTCGCCAATCCGCTGCGGCAGATGGCGACGGTGATGTCCGCCCATCTGGCCGGCGGGGCGCGCGTCATCCTGTCGGGGTTATTGTCGGCCCAGGCGCCTTCGGTCGTCGCGGCCTACCGGGCGCGCGGGTTGGTGCTGGAACGGCAGATCCAAATCGACGGCTGGAGCAGCCTGCTGCTGCACAAGGCGCGGTGAGAATTTGGCCAACATGTCATTCCGGGGCGCCTGAAAGGCGAACCCGAATCTTGAGATTCCGGATAACCGCCGCGCGGTTTCCGGAATGACGGTTGGCTATTTCGACAACGTCCGCTGACGAGGTTTGCCGGCCTTGTCGGCGCTAATTTTGCGCTTGACGCGCTTCTCGACAAAACGATCCAGGATCTGAATGATGACGCTGCGCGGCTTTTCGGCCGCGGGAGGAGCAGATACGCGGCGCATCGGCGGCGAAATCTTCTCAAAGGTGAAGACGGGCATGGTTAATCCCTCGACGCTGGCAACAAAACGCCCTTGGAACTGGCCTCGGCATTCCACCCGGAAGGATTTCTTCTGAATCGCTTACATAACCATTGCAGTCACGAAACGTTCAAGCCCGTCTAACGCGGGTGCAGCAATTCAATCACAATAAATTCGGAATCGGAAGCAAATTGAGTCGGTTGCCGAGTTCGCCCTGGAACATGATACTATCGACTAATGTTTGAAGCGCACTTCCAGACCTTCGATGAGCCGGAGACCGGCATCGCGTTGTCCGCGCGTTTGTCCGCGTTTCGCGAGGAGCTGACCAAACGCAACCTGAGCGGCTTCGTGGTGCCGCGCGCCGATCAGCAGCAGAACGAATATGTGCCGCCGTCCGAAGAGCGGCTGGCCTGGCTCACCGGCTTTACCGGCTCGGCCGGCATGGCCATCGTGCTTGCCGACGAGGCCGCGGTCTTTGTCGACGGGCGCTATACGCTCCAGGCAGCCAAACAGGTCGACACCAAGGCCTGGGGCGTCGAACCGCTGGTCGACCCGCCGCCCGAAACATGGCTGGCGCAACATCTGACGGCCGGGGACCGTCTCGGCTTCGATCCCTGGCTGCATACAACGGCGGCGGCGGAAAAGCTGGCTGCCGCCTGCGCCAAAGCCGGCGCGGAATTGGTCGCGGTGGATACCAACCCGGTCGATTCCGTCTGGACCGAGCGCCCGGAGCTGCCGCTCGCTCCCGTCAGCTTGCACGGCCAGCCATTTTCAGGCGAGCTTGAGGCCGACAAGCTGAAGCGGATCGAAGCCGAGATCACGAGGCTCGGCACTGAGGCGCTGGTGCTGTCAGACAGCCATGCGGTGGCCTGGACCTTCAACATCCGCGGCGGCGACGTCGCCCACACACCGCTGCCTCTGTCCTACGCGGTGATACCCAAGAGCGGCCGGCCGACGCTGTTCATCGATCACAGAAAACTCTCCAACAGCGTCCGCGATCATCTCGAACAGACGGCGACCATTGCCGAACCCGGCGCGCTGACGGAAAAACTGATCGAGCTGTCGAAAACCGGCGCTTCGGTCGCGCTCGATGCCGCAACATCCGCCGACGCCTTGACCCGCCTGATTTCGTCCGCCGGCGGCAAGCCAATACGCGGCAGCGATCCCGTCAGCCTGTTGAAGGCGGTCAAGAACGATACCGAGATTGCGGGTACGAAAGCGGCGCACCGGCGCGATGCGATTGCGCTGGCACGCTTTCTCGCCTGGATCGACCGCGAGGCGCCCTCGGGTGCGCTGACCGAGATCGATGCCGTCGAGGCGCTGGAAACCTTCCGCCGCGACACCGGCGCGCTGAAGGATGTCTCTTTCCCCACCATTTCGGGCACCGGCCCGAACGGCGCCATCGTGCATTACCGCGTCACCCGCAAGAGCAATCGCCGCATCGCGCGCGGTGATCTGCTGCTGATCGATTCCGGCGCACAATATGAAGACGGCACCACCGACGTCACCCGCACGATTGCGATCGGCGAGCCCACCTTCGAGATGCGCGACCGCTTCACCCGCGTGCTGCGCGGTCATATCGCCATCGCCCGCGCGCTGTTTCCCGATGGCACGTCAGGCGCGCAGCTCGACAGCCTGGCGCGGCAATTCCTGTGGCAGGCCGGCGTCGATTTCGAACACGGCACCGGCCACGGCGTCGGCAGTTACCTTTCGGTGCATGAAGGCCCGGCGCGGATCTCGAAGCTCGGCGCCACGCCGCTGAAGCGCGGCATGATCCTCTCGAATGAGCCTGGTTACTACAAGACCGACGCCTTCGGCATCCGGATCGAAAATCTCGAACTTGTGGTAGCGGCGGAAATCGCGGGCGCCGAGAAGCCGGTCAACGCGTTCGAAACGCTGACGCTGGCGCCGATCGACCGCCGGCTGATCGATCTCAGCATGCTGACCGGCGATGAATTGAGCTGGGTCAACGAATACCACGAGCGCGTCCGCCACGCCGTGCGCAGCCATGTCGACGATGCGACGAAGACCTGGCTCGATAAGGCGACGGGTCCGCTGTCGTTGTAGTTGGCGGTCGTTAGACCCGACGCCTCCGACGTCATACCCCGCGAAAGCGGGGTATCCAGTACGCCGCGGCTTCTCCGTCTCTCGCAACCGCCTCTGGAATACTGGATCACCCGCTGGAGCCTGTCATCGGGCGTCACGCAGTGACGACCCGGTGGCGGGTGATGACAGCGCGCGGTATTTACCGCCTCTCAACCATTCCTGAACCACAGGCCTGCTTGCGCCAAGCGCATCCCGGAAAACGAATAGCCGCATGCCGAAACACCCGTATTCGGCGCGCGCCGAATAACGCTAAAGTCCATTCGAACAAAATCACTCAAACGAAATCTGGAGGGCGCATACCGGACCGCAACGCGGTCTGATAGTGCCTGCGCCTGAAAGAATTGGACTCCTGATGCACGGCGTCGTCGGCAAACCCGCCGCACTGACTAACGGCAAAGTCGCCGACGGCACCAACGCCGCGACGTCACGAACCATGCTGCTGCTCCTGGTCGCCATGACTGGCGTGGCGCCGATCTCGCTCTACATGCTGGTGCCGGCGCTGCCGCACCTCGTCACGAGCTTCAAGAGCGACATTTCCATCGCGCAGATGACGGTGTCGCTTTACATGGTCGGCATCGCCTGCTCGCAGATTTTGATGGGGCCACTTTCCGACCGCTACGGCCGACGGCCGGTCTTGCTGGCGGGCCTCAGCCTGATGGTGGTGGCGAGCGTGGCCTGCATCTTCGCTGAGACGCTGCCCCAACTGATCGCGGCGCGGTTTTTCCAGGCGTTGGGCGGCGCCAGCGGCATGGTGATAAGCCGCGCCATCATCCGCGACCTCTATCGCCGCCAGCGCATCTCTTCGATGATCAGCCTTGTGATCGCGGTGATGATGATCGCGCAGATGCTGAGCCCCTTGACCGGCGGCCTGCTCGAGACCGCATTCGGCTGGCGCGCGATCTTCTACGTCACATCAGCGGGTTCGCTGGCCGTAGCGGTGGCGATCGCATTGGCATTGCCGGAAACGCGCCGCGTTCGCCTCGTCAGTAGCAGCTTTCGCGGCGACGTCGGAAATCTTCTGACCAGCCGCGCCTTCATCGGCTATGTGTTGTGCCAGGTGCTGGCCTCGCAGATTATCTTCACCTTCGCAGGCGGCGCTCCCTATATCGTCATCACGCATATGGGCCGCACCGGCGCCGAATATGGCGCGTGGTTTGCGATCATCGGTTTCGCCTATCTGGTCGGCAATCTCTTTTGCGTGCGCTTTGCGCCGCGCCATTCGCTGGAGAGGTTGATCTGGTTCGGCCTGGCGCTGCAACTCCTCGGAAGTCTCCTGAATCTCGTCTGGGGCATCACAGGCCTCAACCAGACGCCAGGTTGGCTGTTCGGCACGCAGATGATCGTGATGTTCGCCAATGCGTTCGTCATGTCGAATTCCGCCGCCGGCGCCATCAGCGTCCGGCCTGAAGCCGCCGGCACCGCATCTGGCGCGATGGGCTTTCTGCAAATGGGGCTCGGCTCGTTCCTGTCGCAGTTCGGTGCTTATCTGGGCGGGCATTTCACGACACCGGCGCCGCTCAACGCCGCCGTGTTTGCGCTCTCGCTCGCCTGCGCCTCGACCATGGTGTTCATCATTCCGCGCCGGAAGATTTTCGTCAGCGAGGAACTGATCGAGCAGGCCGAGGAAGAGACGGGAATGGTGTGAGGGGCGTGGCCGCTTAGACTGGAAAAGCGCCGGGGTGTTGTATCCCGGCTATAGCAAGCTTCGCGTCATCGGTTTACTTTTCCGGACCTGCTGAAGGTGAAACGAGGGTCCGATGCGGAAATTCCTTCTTGCCGCTGCCTGCGCAGCCACCGGTGCGGTTTCAGCTTCCGCGGCCGACCTTCCGGCGCGGACCTACACCAAGGCCCCGGCGATGGCGGCTCCTGCCTATAATTGGACCGGGTGCTATATTGGAGGCAATGTCGGCGGCGGCTGGGGCCAGCGAGCGGGCGATCGCGGCACCCTAAATGCTGGAAATGCAACACTTAACGCCGGGATCGGGGTTCCCGCCGGGCTCGACGCCGGTTCAAGCGGTGTGGTCGGCGGAGGTCAGGTCGGTTGCAGCTATCAAACCGGCCCGCTGGTGTTCGGCGGAGAAGCCGACATTCAGGGCAGCGGCATCCGGGGAAGTTCGACCATCTTCTCTCCTTCCATCGCAGGCTCCGACCCGACAACTGCGAACGGCCAGGAGCGAATCGACTGGTTCGGAACAGTGCGGGCGCGACTCGGATTTACACCGCTGAATGACCTCCTGCTTTATGGAACGGGGGGACTGGCCTATGGCGGGGTGAGAAACAGCGCGTCGCTGGCGCTCACACCGCTTGGCGATGGCAACTACGCCGGCGCCACAAGCGAAACCAGGGTCGGCTGGACCGCCGGGGTGGGCGGCGAATACGCGTTCGCCAACAGCTGGTCGGTGAAACTGGAATATCTTTATGTCGACCTTGGCACGACCGGGGTCCAGATGACCGATCCGGGAAGACCCAATACGTTCATCGATTACGGCTTTCGCCACCGCGACAACATCGTTCGGGTCGGCCTGAACTACCACTTCGGCAGCCCGATCGTCGCAAAGTATTGATCCGCGCAGGGCGCGGACAGAAGAAGCAGAAACTACTCCCCGACGAGTTTCAGCCACTCGTCTTCGGTCAGCACCTCGACGCCATGTTTCTTCGCTTCCGCGAGCTTTGAGCCGGCGCCGGGACCCGCGACGACGTAATCGGTCTTCTTCGACACCGAGCCGGCGGCCTTGGCGCCGAGACGTTCGGCCATCGCCTTGGCCTCATCGCGCGTCATCTTTTCCAGCGAGCCGGTGAACACCACTGTCTTGCCGGCGACGGCGGAATTGCTCTTCGGCTTCTCGGCATCGAGAATCGTCACCTCGCGCGTCAGCCGCTCGACAATGCCGCGGTTATGGCTTTCGCCGAAATAGGCCTTGATGCTGGCGATCACGGTGTCGCCGATCTGGTCGAGCGCATCCATTTCCACAATCGCTTCCTCGTCGTCCTTGGCGACCTTCAGGCACGCATCGTGGAAGGCATCCCACGACCCATAGCCACGGGCCAGCGCCAGCGCGGTGGTCTCGCCGACATGACGCATGCCGAGCGCGTAGATAAAGCGTTCAAGCGCGATCCGCCGCCGCTCCTCGATCGCGGCAAACAGATTGCGCACCG
Source organism: uncultured Alphaproteobacteria bacterium (assembly GCA_963770515.1). Classification (GTDB taxonomy): domain Bacteria; phylum Pseudomonadota; class Alphaproteobacteria; order Rhizobiales; family Xanthobacteraceae; genus Bradyrhizobium. The sequence continues at coordinate 245,369 of CAVYPW010000006.1, read as the reverse complement.
ACGTTTCGCCATAGCCTTCGATCTCTTCGAGCTTGAGTTTGGCGTTGCGCTTTTGCAGCGTGAAGATGTCGCCGGGCTCCTTGACCCATCCCTCTTCGAAGAAGAACTGGATCTGCTTCTCGCCGAGCCCCTCGATGTCGAAGGCACGGCGCGAACAGAACAGTATGAGATGCTCGATCTTCTGGTACGGACAGGCGAACTCGCCGGTGCAGCGGGCGCGCGAACCCTCCTCGCCGGTCGCGATTTCCTCGCGCACGACGTCGGTGTGCAGCGGACACGGACACTTCTTCGGAAAATGAAATTCTCTGGTGCCTTTCGGCCGCTTGTCGATCACGACATCGACCACCTGCGGAATCACATCGCCGGCGCGCTGGATCACCACCGTATCGCCGATCCGGATATCGCGACCCTCGCGCAGCTCCTCGCCCTTGTTGCCGATCCCCTTGATGTAATCTTCATTGTGCAGCGTGACGTTCTGCACGATGACACCGCCGACACCGACCGGCTCGAGCTTGCCGACCGGAGTGAACGAGCCGGTACGCCCGACCTGAATCTCGATATCGCGCAGCACCGTCATGGCGCGCTCGGCCGGAAACTTGTGCGCGATGGCCCAGCGCGGGGTGCGCGACACGAAGCCGAGACGTTCCTGCCAATCTAGCCGATCGACCTTGTAGACGACGCCGTCGATATCGTAGTCGAGCCTGGCGCGCTGCTCTTCGATCTTGCGGTGAAACGCGATCAACTGCTCGACCGAATGACAGATCCTGGTGAGCGGATTGGTCTTGAAGCCGCAATGCTCGAACCAGCCAATCATGCCGGACTGCGTGTCCTCCGGCATGTCAGCCATTTCGCCCCAGGCATAGGCGAAGAAACCGAGCGGACGCGAGGCTGTAATCGAAGAATCTTTCTGGCGCAACGAACCCGCGGCCGAGTTGCGCGGATTGGCAAAGATGGTGCTGCCTTCCGCCTTCTGTCGCTCGTTGAGCGCGAGAAACGCCTTCTTGGTCATGTAGACTTCGCCGCGCACCTCGCAAACCTGCGGCACCTTGCGGCCTTTCAGCTTCTTCGGCACGTCTTCCAGCGTGCGGATGTTCGCGGTGACGTCCTCGCCTTCCGCGCCATCGCCACGCGTCGCCGCCGTGACCAGTTCGCCGTCCTCGTAACGCAGCGACATCGAGAGCCCGTCGATCTTGGGTTCGGCGGAAAAGTCGATGGGATCGTCCTCGGTCAGTTTCAGGAAGCGGCGGATGCGGCCGACGAAATCGACGACGTCCTCTTCCGCAAAGGCATTGTCGAGCGAAAGCATCGGTATGGCATGGCGGACCTTTTTGAATCGACCGGAAGGCGCGGCGCCGACTTTCTGCGACGGCGAGGCGGCATCGACGAATTCCGGAAAGCGTTTTTCGATGGCGTTGAAGCGCTGGCGCAGCGCGTCATATTCGGCATCGGTCACGCTGGGCGCATCGTCCTGATAGTAGCGCCGGTCGTGCGCCTCGAGTTCGAGCGCGAGCCGCATGTGCTCGACTTTCGCCTGGGCCTTGGTGAGGTCGGCGACGTCGGGGAGCTTTTTGGGTTTGGATTTTGCTATCATGCTGGAAGTCTTGGTTCGTCATTCCGGGATGGTCCGAAGGACCAGACCCGGAATCTCGAGATTAGTTGGCGCTGCGCGCGCCCCGGAATGACTGGTTGGTTAGAGCAGTCGGCGACAATCATGGCTTACTACGTCTATATCCTAGCAAGCCGGCGCGATGGGGCAACATATGTCGGCATGACCAACGATCTTGTACGCCGGGTTTTCGAACACCGACAAAAAGCCATCCCGGGCTTCACGTCGAAGTACAACATTGCGCGACTCGTATGGTTCGAAATCTACGAGGACCCCATCTCCGCGATTTCCCGCGAAAAAGAGCTGAAGAAGTGGAAGCGGAGTTGGAAGATTCGGCTTATCGAAGTTGAAAACCCAAAATGGATGGATTTATACGAGTTGATTTGCAAATAGCTTTCGGTCATTCCGGCACGGTCCGCTGGCACCGAACCGGGACTCTCGAGATTCCGGGCTCGATGCTTCGCATCGCCCCGGAATGACGGAAGAGCATTACGCCGTTGCGGCCTTGAGCAGCCGCTCGGCGGCCGCCCTCGCCTCGGCGGTAATTTCGGCGCCGGCGAGCATGCGGGCGATTTCCTCGCGGCGGTGATCGGCGGCAAGCGCATTGACGCGGGTGGCGACGCGCTTGCCCTTGTCGAGCGCATCCTTGGAAATCAGCAGATGCTGGTCCGCGCGGGCCGCGACCTGCGGCGCATGCGTCACCGCCATCACCTGCACCTTGGAGGCGAGCCGCGAAAGCCGCGCGCCGATCGCATCCGCCACCGCGCCGCCGACCCCGGTGTCGATTTCGTCGAACACCAGCGTGGGCGCCGAGCCGCGGTCGGACAACACGACCTTGAGCGCCAGCAAAAACCGCGACAGTTCGCCGCCGGAAGCGACCTTCATCAGCGGGCCCGGTCTGGTGCCGGGATTGGTCTGCACCCAGAACTCGACGCGGTCATAGCCTTGCGGGCCAGGCGAGGCCGGATCGGATTCAACTTGCGTGGTGAATTTTGCGCGCTCAAGCTTGAGCGGCGCAAGCTCGGCATTGACCGCCTTGTTGAGCTTCTCCGCCGACTTGAGGCGCGCTGCGGAAAGCTTGGCGGCCGCGGCGACGTAGAGCTTGTCGGCAGCGTCCGCCGTCGCCTCCAGTTTTTTCAACTGATCGGCGCCGGCATCAATCAGCGCCACATCCGACGCATATTTGGCAGCGAGCGCGGCCAGCCCGTCGACCGGCGTCGAATATTTGCGCGAGGCGGCGCGCAACGCGAACAGCCGCTCCTCGATGCGCTCGAGCTCGGCGGGATCGAAATCGGCGGCAAGCAACGCCGCGGAGAGATGCTGATCGGCCTCCTCCAGCGCGTTGATCGCGATATCGATCGCCTTCACCGCGGGCTCGACGAGTGCCGGCGAATTGGCCGCCCGCCGTTCGAGCCGCCGCACCGCGGCCGAAAGGCTGGCTACCGGCGACTGATTGCCACTGACGGCGTCCTGCGCCTCTCGCAGGTCGGCGGCGATCTTCTCGCCCTGCATCATGGTGGTGCGACGGGAGGCCAGCGCCGTTTCCTCGCCGTCCTTTGGCGCGAGCTGTTTCAATTCGTCGGAGGCGTGCCGCAGATAATCGGCCTCGCGCGCGGCGCGTTCCATGCCGGCGCGGTGGTCGTCGAGCAAACGATTGGCGTCACGCCGCGCTTCCCAGAGCTTTTCCAGCGCGGCGACTTCCTTCTCGAGGCCGGAGAACGCGTCGAGCAGACGGCGATGGGTCGAGGCATCGACCAGCGCGCGCTCGTCATGCTGACCGTGAATCTCGACCAGCGCAGTACCCAGTGCTTTCAGGGTCTGCACGCTGATGGCCTGATCGTTGATGAAGGCGCGGGTACGGCCGTCGGCGAGTTGCACCCGCCGCAGGATCATCTCGCAAGAATCCTGAAAACTCGTGTCCTCCAGGCCGTTCTCGGCCAGCAGCGCCGCCGCTGGATGGCCCTTCGGCACATCGAACACAGCCGTCACCTGGCCCTGCTCGGCGCCATGACGCACCAGGGTGGCATCGCCGCGGCCGCCCAGCGCCAGCGCGAAGGCGTCGAGCAGAATGGATTTGCCCGCGCCGGTCTCGCCGGTCAAAACTGCTAGGCCGCGGGAAAATTCGATATCGAGCCGTTCGATCAGGACGATGTCACGGATCGACAGACGCGCCAGCATAAATTAATTCCTAGCAAGACCCAGCTTCCTGAAGGCCCTGGAAATGTAAGAGCCCGTATCCTCGGTCGGTTCCGAACCACCGGACTTTACGAGATTATAGGCGTCCTTGTACCAGGGGCTATCGGGAAAATTGTGCCCGAGCACGGCCGCGGCGGTTTGCGCCTCGCTGACGATACCGATCGCCATATAGGCTTCGGTCAGGCGAGCCAGCGCCTCCTCGACATGGCGCGTGGTCTGGTACTGAGTGACGACGGTCTTGAAGCGGTTGATGGCGCCGGTGTAGTTGCGCTTCTGGAGGTTATAGCGGCCGACAGTCATCTCGCGGCCCGCCAACTGATCGCGCGCAGCTTCGAGTTTCGCCTTGGCGCTGACGGCATATTCCGAGGTCGGATATTTGCGCACGACTTCCTCGAGCGCGGCAATCGCCTTCTCGGTGCGGCCCTGATCGCGGGTGACGTCGGTAATCTGGTCGTAATGCGAGGCGGCGATCAGATATTGCGCATAGGCCGCGTCCGGGCTTCCCGGGTGCAGCGTGACGTAACGGGTCGCCGCACCGATGCAGCTGTCATAGTCGTTGGCCTGGTAATAGGCGTAGGCCGACATCAGCAGTGATTTGCGCGCCAGGTCTGAATAAGGGTGCTGGCGGTCGACTTCCTCGAACTTCTTCGCGCCGCCCTTCGGATCGCGCTTCTCGTTGGTCAGGAACAGGCCTTCGTTGTAGAGCTTTTCCGCAGGCTCCTCGACGAAGGTGTCGTCCTTCTGGGTGACCTTGTCCCATATTTCGGTGGCCGAACTGCACGCGCTCAGAACCGTGGCGGCAACGGAAAGGCCCGCGGCCACGCGCACCAAGCGTGCAAGGGCACCAATATCCCAACGGTTTGAAAGTCGTTGATGGGCGAGCGTCATACGCTTTGTCGACATGAAGTTCAGACCTGACGCCTTTCGAGCGGGATCGGGCGCAGCCAAAAACCGGGCCGGCGGCATGGACCTTGTGCCTTGGGCCGGTATGCCCCGGCCCGGCCCTGTTTATCTAAAACAAGTCGCTTAACCAACCGGATACGCAGCTATTTCGCCCGGAATAAGGCGGCTTTGGGCAGCCGTGATCCCTCAACAATTATCATCCGGAGCCGCGGTTCAAGGCGCTAAATTCGCTGATTCGGAGCGTAAAGGCCCGCTTTGCCACCGCGGGCATCTAGCGACGAAAGGAAACAGGGAAAAGGACGCTTTCAGGAAACGTCGGGACCGTAGGCCGGAGCGACCATGCCGCCGACCATGCCACTGCCGACCTCGGCATGGGTGCGCGACCGGCGGGCGGCCTCACCCTCGACCACCCGATAGGCGGTGCGGTCGGCCAGAAGCGCCGTCAGCACGGCGTGGTTGAGCTTGTGGCCTCCGCGGACCGAACGGAAGGCACCGAGCAGCGGCAGGCCCGCGAGCGCGAGGTCACCGATCACATCAAGCACCTTGTGGCGCACGCATTCGTCGCTGTAACGCAGGCCCTCGGTGTTAAGCAGGCGGGTGTCGTCGAACACCACCGAATTCTCGAAGGAGGCGCCGAGCGCGAAACCGGCGCTCCACAGGCGGGCGACGTCATTGACGCAGCCAAAGGTCCGGGCGCGGGAAATCTCGCGGCGGAACCGTTCCGCGCTGAGATCGAGCAGGTAGCTTTGCCGGCCAATCACGGCATTGGCGAAATCGATTTCGACCTCGGCGCGGAAGCCGCCAGCATGCGGCCGCAGTTCACCGAAGGAATCACCGATCACGACCTGCACCGGCTTCACCACCTGGATGAAACGGCGCGCCGCCGACTGGGAGACGATACCGGCCTGATCGATCGCGGCGACGAAAGCCGCCGCGCTGCCGTCCATGATCGGCACTTCCGGGCCGTCGACTTCGATGGTGGCGTTATCGACGCCCATGCCGCGCAATGCGGCCAGCACGTGCTCGGCGGTCGAGACCAGGGGTCCCTCACGGTCACCGAGAACGGTGGCAAATTCGGTGGCAATCACCGACTCGGCGACGGCGCAAACCTCACGGTCGCTGCCTTCAAGGCCGGTGCGGACAAAAATAAAACCTGCATCCATGGATGCAGGCCCAATCGTCAGATTAACCGGTAGTCCGGAATGGACACCGACACCCGTCACGGTAGCTTGCGAACGCAGCGTTGTCTGCCGGCCAAATTTCATACAGAAGTGCCCACACTGACTTACCGTGAGACCAAACCGGCTTCCCCTTTTGATGCCGGTTCGAACTCAGTGGTTCCCCAAGTCACGATCGAGAATAGTCGCCGCCTTAATGCGCGCCAACTCACGCTTTTTTACCGATTGTTACCCTATCTCTGCCGTATTCGCGCCAAAGCCCGACCCCAATCCGCCGGCGAAAAGGCGCGTCAAACGGCGATCACGCCACCTTTAGCACACATGTTTAACATTTTGATTTCAATGGCTTGTGGTGGCCGGGAGACCTGAACCATCCGCCAAATCAAAAGGGCCCCGGCGGTGAGACCGGGGCCCTTTGGCGTCGTCAAGATTGTAACAAACTTCAGTTCACCTGCCGGCGGAGGAAAGCCGGAATATCAAGATGGTCATCGCCCTGTGGCGCGGCGGCCACAGGTGTCGGTCGGCCATGGATGTCCAATCCCTGAGGCGCCTGGCGCGGAGCATACTCGGATACCGGAGGGCGATTCGCCATTTGCTCCGCGACCGATCGCTGAAGCTTGCGCTCGGGCAGCGGCGGCATGGATGGCATCGCCGGTCCCGAAGCACGCGCTGCGATCGGCGGCTCGCTTTCGTCGTCGCGGCGGCCGAGGCCGACATTGGCCAGACGCTGCAACAGCGACATCCTGCTTTTCTGTGGATGATCGTCCTCCGCCTCGCCCCGCGCCTGGCGGATTTCGTTCTGGGCCGGCATCGGCAGTTCCTCGAACTTTGGCATCCGCGGCGCGCGCAGCGGCGCACGCTCGGCCGCTTGCGGAATGAAGGTTTCCGGCGGGGCCGGTTCGGGTGCGGGCGCGGTTGCGACTTCCGGATCGGGGAACAGCGTCGGTTTCTGGGCGATCGGGCGAACCGTGACATCGCCATAGGCAGCCGGCTGCAACGGCGCCGGCGCAGATGGCGCTTCGGGCGCAACGGCTGCCGCAATCGCCGCCAAAGCCGCACGCTCGACCGTATTACCGGGACGCTGCGGCGCTGCAGGCGCCGGCTGGGCCACGTGCGAGCCTTCGAGCTTCTGGGCGCGTTCGGCGAGCCGTGCATTGTCGGCGCGAAGCCGCGCGGTCAATTCGGCCAGCCGCGAATCGCCGGGCGAATTCGAGTTCAAGGTGCTGACAACGGGAGTGGAAGCAGGAGCCGGCGAGTTGCCGGTGCTGCGGGAGATTGCCGCCTGTTCGATGCCGGTGGCGACGACCGAGACGCGGATGATGCCATCGAGCGTCTCGTCGAAGGTGGCGCCGACGATGATATTGGCGTCCTGGTCGACTTCCTCGCGAATCCGCGTGGCGGCTTCGTCGACTTCGAACAGCGTGAGGTCGCGGCCGCCGGTGATGGAGATCAAAAGGCCACGGGCGCCCTTCATCGACGAATCGTCGATCAGCGGATTGGCGATCGCAGCTTCGGCGGCCGTCAGCGCGCGCTTGTCGCCGGTGGCTTCGCCCGTGCCCATCATCGCCTTGCCCATCTCCCGCATCACGGCGCGGACGTCGGCGAAGTCGAGATTGATGAGGCCTTCCTTGACCATCAGATCGGTGATGCAGGCGACGCCCGAATAGAGCACCTGGTCAGCCATCGCGAAGGCGTCGGCGAAGGTGGTCTTTTCGTTGGCGACACGGAACAGGTTCTGGTTCGGAATGATCAGCAGCGTGTCGACCACCTTGTGAAGCTCGGTGATGCCGGCTTCTGCCGTGCGCATGCGGCGCTGGCCTTCGAAGTGGAACGGCTTGGTGACGACGCCGACGGTCAGGATGCCGAGATCACGCGCGATCTTGGCGATGACGGGCGCAGCACCGGTTCCGGTGCCGCCGCCCATGCCGGCGGTGACGAACACCATGTTGACGCCGGAGATATGATCGCGGATCTCGTCGATGACCTCTTGGGCCGCCGCCGCGCCGACGTCGGGCTGCGAACCGGCGCCGAGGCCTTGCGTGACCTGCGTGCCCATCTGGATGATACGCTGCGCCTTCGACATCGTCAGCGCCTGGGCGTCGGTGTTGGCGACGACGAAGTCGACCCCCTGGAGCCCTGCGGTGATCATGTTGTTGACGGCATTGCCGCCGGCGCCGCCGACGCCGAAAACCGTGATCCGGGGCTTCAACTCATGAATGTCAGGTGGAGTGATATTGATGGGTGCCATGGTTGCCTCTCGGTCACGCGCGCGTGGGTTCGCCTCGGCCTATGGCCGCGGGTGTTGGTGAAATTGAGTTGTTGCGGAAAAGATTCATCAGAAGCCCTCGCGAAGCCATCGTCCGACCTTTCCAAAATAGCCGTCGGTCCCTGTCCTGAGCTGCCGCGTATGCCGCGGTTCGACATGTTCAAGGTGAGCGAATTGCGGATAGACCAGAAGACCGCCGGGCACCGCAAAGGACGCGCTCTTCGCTTCATTGGGAAGGCGGCTGAAACCCAGCGGACGGCCGATCCGTACCGGCCGGTTGAGGATTCGGGTGGCAAGTTCCAGCGTGCCGGTGAGCTGGCAGGCGCCACCGCTCAAGACCACACGGGCTTTCGGCTCTGCCGCAAAGGGAGAATCCGCAAGCCGGTCCCTGACCATCTCAAAAATCTCCTCGGCACGGTGCCGGACAATATTCGCGATCGTGGCGCGTGACACGACCTGCGGAACATCCAGCTCGTCGTCGCCGGCAGACGGCACGGACATGAACTCGTGTGCGTCTGACCCGCCGGTCAGCACCGTGCCATATAACGTCTTGATTCGCTCGGCATCCGCAATGCAGGCCGAGACCCCCCGCGCAAGATCCATGGTGATGTGGTGGCCGCCGAGCGCAAACCCGCTGGCGTGGATGAATCGTCCCCCGGAATAGGTCGCAATCGTGGTGGTCCCCGCCCCCATTTCGACCACGGCGGCGCCAAGATCGGCCTCGTCGTCGGTCAGGACCGCCAATCCGGCGACATAGGGACTTGCCGCCATCGCCTCGACGTTGAGATGGCAGCGTTCGACCACCAGCATCAAATTCTTGACCACGGTCGTATCGGCCGTGACGACGTTCATATCGACGCCAAACTGCCGCGCCATCATGCCCTTGGGATCGCGGACGCCCTTGACGCCGTCGATCGAATAACCGGTCGGCAGCGCGTGCAGCACGGTACGGCCCTCGCCGGTCGCGTGGTACATGCCGGCGGAAGTGACGCGCGCGGCGTCGGCCGAGGTCACGGCGGCGCCCTTGATGTCGACGGCGGCCTCGACCAGTTGCGCCTGCAACCGTCCGGCCGACACGGACAACAAGACCGATTCAACCCGGACCTTGGCCATGTCCTCGGCAGCCGAGACCGCCTGGCGGACCGCCTGCTCGCATTCGACGAGATCGACCACCGCGCCGGCCTTCACCCCCTTGGAGCGAATCTGGCTATAGCCGATCAATTCGACCGCATGCGTGCGGCCGCGCAGGGCATCGTTCGGCGGACACGGTTTCAGCCGCGCGATCATGCAGGCGATCTTGCTGGTGCCGATGTCGAGCGAGGCCACCAGCGCCGTGCGCTTCTGCGGCATCGGACGCGTCTTCGGCGCCTGCCTGGGATCGAAGCTGCTCATGCGTCGCCGACCTTCTTTTTCGGCTCTTTTTTCTTGAGCGCTTCTTCGCGAGCCTTGGCCGCATCGTCGGACAGTTGCACCGCCAGCCGGTCCGGCAGCCTGAGGTCGATGGCAACAATGTCCTTGGCAAACAGGTGTTCGTCCTTGTCGAGATTGCTCAAGGTGAGAAGCGCGTTGCCGACGTCGTTTTCCGGCAGGCGGATGTCGAGACCGTCTTTGAGGCGCAGGTTCCAGCGCCGTTCGCCGACGAAGGTCGCAGCCCTGGTCACTGAACTGACTTGCGGATAGCGCGAAAGCAGCGCGAGGAAATCCCTGGCGCGGGTTTCGGCGCCCTTGCCCACCACCAGCGGCAGTTTAAGGAAGGCCGGCGAGACATAGTCCTGCAACACGGCGCCATCGTCCGAAATCACCGACAGGCGGCCGTTTTGCTGCCAGAGCGCAAATGCCGACCGTTCGACGATGTCGATGCGCAACTGGCCGGGGTAAAGCTTCAGCACGGTGGCTTCGCTGATCCAGGGATTGGCTTTCAGCTTCTCGCGCACCGCGGATGCATCGAGGAACAGCAGTGATGAATGGCCATTGACGCCGCCGATCGCGAGCACCTCGTCCTGGGTCAACTGCTTACGGCCGTTGATGCCGACGGAGGTGATGCGAAATCCGGCCGAATTGGCCAGCGCGTTGCGCGCCTCGCTCAAGCTCGTGACGAATTGTTCGAGATGGCCGCCCTTGACGATGCCCAGGCTCGTGCTCGCGACCAGCAGCAACAGGGTTGCGGCCAACCCGGCACGGCGGGGCAAACGGCGTTCCACAAAGGCGATCAGGCCCGACGGCCGTTCGTTGCGCGCGAACCGGCGCGCTCTGGCGGGAGACGGAGCAAGACCACGCCGAGCGCGCAAGGCGACAGCCACGCCGGCGCCGGCGTCCATCAGCTCAGTCTGTTGCCTCGGCGATCGCGACGACCGGGCGAGACGTCCTCCACCATCCATTACTCGAGCTCATCAACCGTTGTGCCCGCAAAGAATTGCGGGACCGGCACATCTGACGGCTCGGCCGTGCCGGGCTGAGAAAGGTCACCATCCCCACGCTCGCAAAAGGCAGAAAAACCCGCCAATAGCTCGCGTCCCGGCAGCCGAGCACACATGCGCCGCCAACGTTAACCTTCGGACTTCCTGGTAAACAAAGGGTAAATTTGATCCACCCAGGCCCCGATTTGACGTGCTGGGTGAAGGATTTGGCTAGTAACGTTAGGAATTTGGTAATGCTTGAAGGGTTCCGGCGAAATTGGTCGACCTACCCCCGCGCCCGCCGTTCGGCGATGGCGATCTGACCTTTGAGGAAATCGACGAAGTCGATCCCTTGCGCCTTCAACTCCTTCGGATAAAGCGAGGCCTTGGTCAGGCCGGGCAAGGTGTTGGTCTCGAGGTAAACCGGCCCATTGTCGGAGACGATGAAGTCGGTGCGCGAATAACCACCGCACGACAATGCGAGGTGAGCCCGCACGGCCATGTCCATGATCCCTTGGCTGATCTCGGGCGAAAAGCGGCCGGGACAGATTTCCTGGGTCGCCTTCGCCAGATATTTCGCGCGGTAGTCGAAGCCAAGGCCGCCCTCGGCCGGTATGATCTCGATCGGCGGCAGCGCGATCACCGAGCCATCGGCCTGCTCCAGCACGCCGCAGGTCGATTCGGTGCCGGTGATGAACGGCTCGATCACATAGTCCTCGGTTCGCGCGGCGTTGCGAACGGCGACGATGTCCTGCTTCGAATTGACGAAGATCAGCCCATAGCTCGAACCGTCGCGCGCAGGCTTGGCGATCAGTTTGCCGTGCTCGGCAAAGGCAGCCTCGATGTCGGAAAGCGCAATACCATCAGGCGAATGGACGCCGGCAATCGCCGCGAAGCGCTTCGCCGCGACCTTGTCGAAGGCAAGATTTGACGACGCCGAACCCGAGCCCGTGAAGGCGATGCCGCGCATCTCGCATATCGCCTGCAACTCGCCATTCTCGGCGCGGCCGCCGTGTAATCCCAGTACCAGCAGCCGATCATCGGCCTTGGCCCGATCCATCGCCTGCTCGATCGAGTGACTTACGCGCTTGCCGTCCGGCTTGAACGGGTCTTCGAACGGGCGCGCATGAGCGAACAGCGCCTTGCCGCTCGTCTCATGCACGGCATCATCGGCAGCCCAGAACCACAGATCGGCGTCGGGCAGCGCGGTATGCAGTGCCTGCGCGGTCGCCACCGAGACCAGACGCTCTTTGTTGGTGCCGCCGAAAAGAATGGTGATCCGCATCAGTTCAATCCAGTTTGCCCGTCATTCCGGGACTCGCGCCTGCGCGAGGACCCGGAATCTCGCGCCATATTCTCCAGATTCCGGGCCTGCGCCTCCCGCGCAAATAGCTTCGCTATTTTGTCGCGACGGCGCATCCCGGAATGACGATCATCGGACTATCCCGATCCGCTTGATTTCCCAGTGTAACTCGATTCCCGAATTTTCCTTCACCCGCGAGCGAACGGCCTCGCCAAGGGTTTCGATATCGCTCGCGGTGGCCTCGCCGGTATTGATCAGGAAATTGCAGTGCATTTCCGAGACCTGCGCGCCACCGACGCGAAGGCCGCGGCAGCCGGCGGCATCGATCAATTTCCACGCGCTATTTCCCGGCGGGTTCTTGAAGGTCGAGCCGCCGGTCTTCTCGCGGATCGGCTGTGCCGCCTCGCGGTGGGCCTGGACTTCGTTCATGCGCGTACGGATCGCCTCAGGCGTCGCCGGTTTGCCCTGAAAGCGGACTGAAGTAAAAATGATGGACGCATCGACGCTTGAAGCGCGGTAGACGAATTTCATCTCCGCATTGCTGAAGACGTGCTTCTTGCCGTCACGACCCACACCGGAGGCCTCGATCAGGACGTCCTTGGTCTCCGCGCCGTTGGCGCCGGCATTCATGCGCAGCGCCCCGCCGATGGTGCCGGGAATGCCGAAGAAGAATTCGAGCCCGGCGAGATTGGCGGCAGCCGCCGTCTCGGCCACGCGCTTGTCGAGCGCGGCTGCACCTGCGCTCACCACCTCATCTTGTGCGCTGGCCTCGCCAAAACTGCGAGGAGCCAGGCGAATGACCACGCCCGGCAAGCCGCCGTCGCGCACGATCAAATTGGAGCCGACGCCGACGACAGTGACCGCTAGCTCAGCGGGAAGGCGTGCGAGAAAATACGCGAGATCGTCTTCATCCGCCGGCGTGAACAGCATCTGCGCAGGGCCGCCGACGCGAAACCAGGTCAGTTCGGCGAGCCGCTGGTTCGCCGTGAGCCGCCCGCGCAATTCCGGCATCGCGGCTTTGAGGTCGGGCGTGATGTCGGGGAAGGCCATCATTCGCCGCCGTCACCCCAGCGCCTTCAGTTCGCCCGGCAGCGCGTAGGCCCATTGCGTGATGCTGCCCGCGCCGAGACACACGACGAGATCGCCTTTGCCGGCATGCTCCTTGACGATGCCGGCGAGCGCGCCTGCATTGGGCAGCGGGATCACCTCGCGATGACCGTGGGCGCGCAGGCCGAGCACGAAATGATCGCGGTCGATGCCTTCGATTGGCGCTTCGCCGGCCGGGTACACTTCAGCGACGACAACCGCGTCGGCATCGTTGAAGCAGGTGCAGAATTCCTCGAACAGCGATTGCAGCCGCGTAAAGCGATGCGGCTGCACCACGGCAATCACCTTTCCGTTGGTCAATTCGCGCGCCGCCCGAAGCACGGCCGCGATCTCGACCGGATGATGGCCGTAGTCGTCGATGACGGTGACGCCGTTATATTCGCCGGTCTTGGTGAAGCGCCGCTTCACGCCGCCGAAACTCGCCAGCGCTTTGCGGATGACGTCGTCGGAAAGCCCGAGTTCATGCGCGACCGCGATCGCCGCGGTCGCGTTGAGCGCGTTGTGCCGTCCCGGCATCGGCAGATGGATGTTCGTGATCTCGTGCGTCGCGTCGGTCTTGCGGTCGCGAAACACGACTTTGAAGCTTGAGCCGCCGTTTGCGGGAGAAAGATCGACGAGCCGCGCATCGGCTTGCGGGTTTTCGCCATAGGTGACGATGCGGCGGTCCTCGATCTTGCCGACCAGCGTCTGCACCACGGGATGGTCGATGCACATCACGGCGAAACCGTAGAAGGGCACGTTCTCGATGAAATTTCGGAAGGCATCCTGAATCGCGTCGAACGTCTTGAAGTGATCGAGATGTTCGGGATCGATATTGGTGACGATCACGACATCGGCCGGCAATTTCAGGAACGTACCGTCGCTCTCATCGGCCTCGACGACCATCCAGTCGCCGGCGCCGAGGCGTGCATTGGAGCCATAGGCATTGATGATGCCGCCATTGATCACGGTGGGATCGATGCCGCCGGCATCGAGCAGCGTTGCGACCATCGTCGTCGTGGTGGTCTTGCCGTGGGTGCCGGCAATCGCCACGCAGCTTTTCAGCCGCATCAGTTCGGCCAGCATTTCGGCGCGCCGCACCACCGGGATGCGGCTCGCGCGTGCCGCCATCAATTCCGGATTGTCGCGCTTGATGGCGGTCGAGACCACGACGACGTCAGCGCCCCCGACATTCTCGACCTGGTGACCGATCGCGATCTTGATGCCCTTCTCGCGCAGCCGCACGACGTTGGCGCCTTCGGAAGCGTCCGAACCCTGCACGGTGTAGCCGAGATTGCACAGCACCTCGGCAATGCCGCTCATCCCGATACCGCCGATTCCGACGAAGTGGATGGGGCCGATCTCGCGCGGCAGTCTCATGGTCGGGCTCTCTCTGTCGTCATGGCCGCAAGAGGCGAGCGCAAATCACCCTCGGCCCATGACGTATTGGATGCCTTGCTTTAGAAGGCGCTGACAAGGGCTTTTTCGTGATTTCGGCCGATAGCGACAGCGTTCGGCGAGCCGTCAGAGCCCGGCGACCTTCATCACGAGATCGGCCAGCCGTTCGGCGGCGTCGAGCCGGCCGACTTTCCGCGCGGCTTCAGCCATCGTCACGAGTTTTGCGGGCTCGGCGGCCAGCATTGAAATTTCCGCGGCCAGCCGATCGGGCGTGAATTCGCTCTGCACGATCCGCAAGCCACCGCCCGCTTCCGACAGCACGCCGGCATTGGCGAACTGGTCCTGATCGATCGCGCCGGGTAGCGGCACCAGGATCGATGGCCGGCCGATCGCGGCGAGTTCGGCTACCGTGCCGGCGCCCGAGCGCGAGACGACGAGATGATTGGCCGCAAGCCGCGCCGGCAGATCGGCGAAAAACGGCGCGAGCTCGGCATTGATCTTGAGCCGGTCATAGATCGCGCGCACCCGCGTCATGTCTTCTTTGCGCACCTGCTGGGTCAGCGCCAGCCGGCTCCTCAGCGAGGGGTCGAGCTTCTCGATGGCGGGCGGCACGATGTCGGCCATCACGCGCGCGCCCTGGCTGCCGCCGGTCACGAGCAGGCGGAAGGGCCCGCTTGGTTCGGGCGTCGCATATTGCACGGCCGAGGCCGCCAGAATGGCGGGACGCATCGGCGTTCCGACGGTCGTGGTTTTCGAGGCAAGCCATGGATCACGGTCGAGCACGCCGGGCAGCGAGGTGGCGATCGCGCTGACGCGACCGGAAAGAAAACGGTTGGCGCGCCCGAGCACGGCATTGGCGTCGTGAATGATGCCGGGAATGCCGAGCAGCCGCGCGGCGACGAGCGGCGGCAAGGTCGGATAGCCGCCGAAGCCGACGACGGCGGCGGGCCTGAGCTTGCGCAACAGATGAACCGCGACCGCCATGCCCACAGCCAGCATGAAGCCGGTGCGCGCCAGCGAGAGCGGATTACGGCCACGCAAGGTTTCACTCGGCACCACGTCGATGGTGTCGCGCGAGAACAGGCCGGAGTAGCGCAGCGCGCGCGCATCGGTCGCGAGCCGCACGCGATAGCCGCGTTTCATCAATTCCACGCCGAGCGCCTCGGCCGGAAACAGATGGCCGCCGGTGCCGCCCGCAGCGAGCAGGATGAGGGGAGCATTGGACATAATGGCCGCTTCTTACAGGGAAAATGCCGTCATTGCGAGGAGCGCGAGCGACGAAGCAATCCAGAATCTTTTATGCGACTTAAAACTGGATTGCTTCGCTAACGCTCGCGATGACGAGGAGGAGCCAAACCGTCCTACGCGTAGCCTCGTGCGGCGCCGGCGTTCATCGATTCCGTTTCGGTGCTCGGCCGCTGCCGTGTCAGCGCCAGCATCATACCGACGCCGTAGGCCAGCGACACCATCGATGAACCGCCATAGGAGATGAACGGCAGCGTCATGCCCTTGGCCGGGATCAGTTGCAGATTGACCGACATGTTGATCGCCGCCTGCACGCCGAACAGGATGGCAAGGCCCGAAGCCGCAAAGCGCGCGAACATATCTTCGCTTCGATAAGCCCGCGACAGCGCGCGGAACACCACGAAAGCGAACAGCGCCAGCAGCACCAGACACAGGATGATTCCGAATTCCTCCGCCGCCACCGCGAACACGAAATCGGTGTGGCTATCCGGCAGGCTGCGTTTGGCGATGCCTTCGCCTGGCCCTAATCCGAACCAGCCGCCATTGCTGAAGGCTTCCATCGCGGTGTCGACCTGGAAGGTGTCGCCGGAGGCCGGATTCATGAAGCGCTTGATGCGCCCCGCAACGTGAGGCACGAAAAGATAGGCTGTGAACAGCCCGACGCCTGCCGCGCCCGCAAGCCCCATTACCCAGATCATGCGCATGCCGGCGATGAAGAACAGCGCGCCCCACACCATCAGGATCAGCATGGTCTGGCCGAAGTCGGGCTCCGCCACCAGGAGCGAGACCAGCATCAACAACAGCACCAGCGCCATCGAGGTCGCGGGCATTTCCGGCCGCTTGGTCGATTCCGCAAACAGCCATGCAGCCAGCACCACGAAAGCGGGCTTGGCGGATTCCGAGGCCTGGATGTTCACCCCGATCAAGGTGATCCAGCGCCGCGAACCCTTGACCTCGGGCCCGATCAGTAGCGTGGCCACGATCAGCGCAATGCTGACCGCAAATACGATCAGTGCCGTGCGGCGGATCTGCCGCGGCGACAGGAACGAGACGCCGATCAGCACGGTGAAGGACGGCAGCAGAAACATCACGTGATGATTGAAGAAGTGAAAGGGATCGAGCCCGATCCGGGTCGCGACCTGCGGGCTCGCCGCCAGCGAGAGGATGACGCCCGCCAGGATCAGCGCAATGATCGCCGCCAGTTGCAGGCGGTCGACCGTCCACCACCAGTCGCTGAAGGGGTTCCGCTGTTCACGGGAGAGCATGGGCGTTCCCTTGGAAAGAGACCCATTGGTCGCCGATGATGGTTTCCAACGGGTTAATAGATTGTGTAAGTTTCGAGGCGGCCCCCGTCCATCCGTCATGGCCGGGCAGGTTTTGACCGAGACCGACACTGGTTGACCGTGGAGATTTAAAGCCTACCCTGCAACCACTCTCACTCACCATCCGGTCCAACCGCCGTGATGGATATAGCGTTTACTGTGAAACTCAAGGTCGGCTCGGTGCACTATTGCCAGATCTCCCTTCATATGTCGGGAGGGCGTCTGTTAGGAGTTCGAATCTTCTCGGGCGCGCCAAATTGCCACCATTCAGAACAAAATTGCGAACCCCTGCACCTGCACGTCACGCTGTTCGCAATCGGCGCAGCATTCGCCTTGCCACGCTTCACGGCCTTCCTTGATCAGAAGCCAGACGACCGCGAGTGAACCGGCGCTGTCGATCCACCAAGCTCCAAAGACTGCCTGCGCACCGAGGCTCACGACGGCAACCACCGACAACCAGCCGCATGTAATCGATTCCACCGCATCGGTTCTCAGCGCACGGCTCCCCAGCCGATTGGCCAGATCAATCTTTCTCGTCGCGAGATATCGCATGATCGGGATTGCCAGGACCGTGACGATGAAACCGGGCGCGGAAAACTCGGCGTGGCGCTCGGTCCAGATGTTCCAGCCTGCTGCCATCACTACGTAGGCCGCCAACGCAACCAGCAGCGCGCCTCCGATCCGGCCGGCAATCCGCTCAGCATTCTCAGAGAAGGCCTGGCCCAGACGAAGCTCAACCGATAATCGCCATATGAGCACGCCGGCGGAGATCAACTCGATAATGCTGTCCAGCCCGAAGGCAAGCAGGACAAGGCTATCAGACACAATGCCAGATCCGATCGCCACAACGCCTTCAATCACCATCCAGCCGATCGTGATCCATTCGAGCCGGAAAGCCTCCCGAACAAGCGGCCGGCGGTCGACGGCCGGTTCCGGGGGCAGGATCAACGGAGGCGGCGCGCAGCACTCATCCTCGCAACGCTCCGGGCCTTTATTGACATGCAACATGTACAAACCACCAAATCCGGTCTCTCGTCATCGTCGTGCCTGACGCCGCCGGCCGCAATGATACAGGCACCCACGGGCGGAAATCTGGCATCGCCTGGCACAACGACATCGGTGATTTGACCCGCAACGAGCATCCCTCGCTTCGCGTTAAAGGTAGCTTAGAACTCAGCGTGTAGCCGGCCAGCGAAGATGGAGACCGGTCCCCGGTCGGCGTCGTAGGCGGGGTCGGTTACAAACTGGTAATCGAAACTGAGCGTCACCCACCGGTTGAGAGCATACGCGTAATAGGCTTCCAGCACCTTCTCGTTGCGGTAGTTCAGCTTGCCGTCGCCGATCAGGATTCCGAGCCCGCCGGCAGCGAAGTAAGCGCGCGCCTCCGGCGAGAGCCCCTCGATGACGCTGCCGACGCCGATCTTATCGTCGGGGCGGCCCCACGATGTTCCCTTCAGCACGGCGCCGAGCGAGAAGCTCTCGTCGCAGTCCGTCCAACCGATCTTCTCCGTCTGGCCAGCATCCCAGCTCGCGCGCGAGAACATGCCGAGATCGTCGGTGATCGCCTGCTCAAGATTGGCCACGAAGCCATAATTGGTGCGTACTTTGCGCGTCAGCGTGATGTCCGGATAGTTCGGTGAGGTGACCGGCAAGGCAAGCGCTTCCGAATAACTGCCGGCAGTCGCGCGGTTTGCCCATCCCATCAAGCGCAGCTTGCCGGGTTGCGCGAACAGCGCGTAGCGCAGCTCTAGCTCGCCGATATACTGGCCTCGATCCGGAATATGGGTATCGAAGGTGTTGACGTTCGATACGGTCGGAACCAGGAAATAACCCAAGCGGAATGCCCAATGCTTCTGGTTCAGTTCGGCAAGGCCTCCCCATGTGTAGCTGATCTTGTCCATGGTGAAGTCATAGGAGCCGCAGCAATACATATTCCAGTTGAGGAAATCCCGCCTCGGATCATGCGAGAACGTGTTGTTGTCGAAGAAATCAATCACCGACATCTTGCCGACGGTAATCGTGAAGCGCGAGATATCCTCCTTGCCGCCGAGCTGGTTCGGGCCGTCCGCAATCGTCTCCTGCTCGCCGCCGAGACCGAAGGTCTGCCGTAGATAGGCGCGCGCGATGTTGAAGCGTCCCATCGGAAAGTTCGACTTCTGCGCCTCGCCATTCGGAAAGGCAGCGACACCGACCGTATTGCTGAGACCAAAACCCTGCATCAGCTCCGGATCGACATAGATCTCGCCGCCGTCCCAGGGGCGAACGCCGATGAAGGCGGTCGCGCTCGTTGTGTTCTGGAACTGGCTCGCCCCGCCCAGACTCTGCGGCCCCTCGTAAGGCGAATGGAACGCCGGATAGCCTTGCCCGATCAGCGTGAATTGCCCGTGGATATTCCAGTTGTCCGGTGCGATAGGCCAGGTATCAGCGGGCGCAGCTTTCGCTGTCGTCGCACCGGCGCCGGTCCAGTCCACCTTGTAATTGAGGCCCAGGCGCAGCATCTGGATATCGAACGCCGATTGGTAACGCGTGCCCGACGGAAACAAGCCGGTGACGCTGCCGAAGTGGTCGTAGAGATATTCGAGCCGCGCCGTCCAATCCGGTGCAATGGCGACTTCAGTCCCGATGCCGGCGACCCAACCGGTACGCATCGGCAGCACCTTGTCCTCATCGCTGACCACGCCGGGTGATTTAACGAGGCGGGCCTGTGAGAACGCGTATCCGCCTGTTCCATAGAACAGCCAATGATCGGACGCGTAACCGACGCGGCCACGCAGCGTCGCAATATAGTCGATCTGGTCAGTAACATTCGTGCCCTGCGCCGTCGCGCGGCCAAAGATGAGACCGTCTTCCAGAAAGTTAGGAAAGGAGACGTCGCCCTCGACCCCGAGTAGTAACCGGGATGGAAGGACGTAGTTGTATCCTGTCTGTAGGCCGCCATAGAGGCTTCCAAAGGAATTGCTGGATCCGAAGGCATCGGGATCGGACAATGTGTTACCGAGGTGTCCTCGCCCATAGGCGGTATGACCGCCGACGTAGAATCCGCTCCAGTCAAAGCGAGGCGCAAAAGTCGGCAGCGCCTTTAGCGCCAATTGACCGGCCGGCTCGTCCGCATTGGCTGACGTGCCGACGATCATTGGCAGGACTGCCAGGCCCAGCCGGAGCGTCGCTACCCAGGCTGCATCAAGGCGGTTTCGCGAGACATCAGGCCGAGATCGCCCACCCACTATTTGCGACTGCCTGTCATTCGCAATAAAATGCCGCACTTTTACCTGAGAATTCATTCAATCGCCCCCAGCTCGTCCCCTAAGCAGCTTTGGATCGCCCGATCTCGCGTCTCGCATGGCTCGCGTCCGGTGATCGGCCGCTCGATGACGAACCAGGACTGCGATGAACCAGCATTCGTCCTCAGGTGCCGACCGGCAGCCTCGGAATCGATACGCCAAGCGTTTGCAGGATGAGGAAGGTGTTGAGCAGCAACACCACCGCTGTCCCCGCCAGCGCCGCTATCAAGGTCAGCCGGCTGTTCACGAACTGACCCATAATCTTGCGCCGGCTCGTAAAGATCAGCAGCGAGATCATCGGCAGCGGCAGCGCGATTGAGAGCACGACCTGGCTGATGACGAGCGAGCTCGTCGCATTGGCGCCAAGCGCCACCACGACGAAAGCGGGCAGCATCGTAGCCAGCCGGCGGACCAGGATCGGGACTTTGAACCTGAGGAAGCCCTGCATGATCATCTGACCAGCCATCGTCCCGACCGTCGAGCTCGATATGCCGGAGACAATGAGCGAGAGCAGGAACACCCCGGCAGCACCGATCCCGAGCAGTGGCGTGAGCGTGTGATAGGCGGTTTCGATTTCCGCCACGTCCGAGTGGCCTGCATGGAACGCGCCTGAAGCCATCATGACCATGGCCATGTTGACGAGGCCCGCCACCACGAGTGCAATAATGACTTCCCGGTTGGAGAAGCGCAGCACCATCCGCCGCTCGGAATCGTTGCGAACCGGCATCCGCGCCTGTGTCAGTCCGGAATGCAGGTAAACCGCGTGCGGCATGACGGTGGCGCCGATAATCCCGACCGAGAGCAGGAGCGCCTCGGCATCGGGAATCTGCGGCAGGACAGTATGCGCCGTGGCCGAAGCCCAATCGACCGGCGCGATGAACAGCTCCACCACGTAACAAAGGGCAATGATGCTCACCATGCTGCCGATGATCAACTCGATCGGCCGGAAGCCGAAGCCTTCGAACATCAGCACGCCGTAAGTGATGACGGCCGTGACCGCCATGCCGGCGAAAAGCGGCATCTGAAACAAAAGGGACAGGCCGATGGCGCCGCCGAGAAATTCCGCGAGATCCGTCGCCATGGCGGCAATCTCGCTCACCACCCACATCGACCACACGACAGGCCGCGGAAAATGCTCCCTGCACATCTCCGCAAGATTGCGGCCGGTCACGATGCCGAGCTTGGCCGAGAGCGCCTGGAACAGCATGGCGATCAGGTTGGCGGCCAGCACCACCCACAACAGCGTATAGCCGTATTTCGCGCCCGCCTGGATGTTGGTGGCGAAATTGCCGGGGTCCATGTAGGCGATTGAGGCGATCACCGCCGGGCCGGCGAATGTCAGGTAGGCACGCACCCCCCCGCGCTGGCCGGCCAGCACCTGGCGTGCCACCGAGACGGTCCGGTCAGAAAGCGATGCGCGCTGCTCGGCGATTTCGGTCATTTCGACGATCCAGTGCCAACTAAAAAATGTAGCATCAGTTACAGGGTAATGATTGATCGTCTTTTGTCAATAGCTACCTAATGTAGTCTAGGGTACATTTTGACACAACGATTCAAATATGTTCTCTCCAGCGCGGGATTCCAGCAAGTCAGGATCACCGGTCATGCAACCGACGACACCAGGGAAGGCACGTGGAACGACCGCGCTGCCCACTGAACTGATCCAGGCGCGTCGCTTCGGCAAGACGCGATCGGCCCAATCGACCGCCTTGTTCGAGGACTATGTCGAGCTGATCGCGGACCTGTTGACGACCACGGGCGAGGCGCGTCCGACAGACATCGCACGTCGCCTGGGCGTGTCACACGTGACCGCCATCAAGACAATCTCCCGCCTGAAACGAGCGGGGTTGGCGACGTCGCGTCCGTATCGTGGTGTGTTCTTGACAGAGAAAGGCCATGCACTAGCCGACCGCGTCCGCATTCGCCACCGGCTCGTTGTCGACCTTCTTCGCGCGGTCGGCGTCCCCGCGGAATCCGCCGAGGCCGACGCGGAGGGGATCGAGCACCACGTCTCGGAGGCCACGCTGAAGGCATTTGCCCATTTCGTTAAGTCACGTGGCGGCAGTAGCGGGTAGCCTGCGTCTCCTGCGCGACTGCACACCATTAGACGCGCGAGCTGATGGCGCTGGGCCATCAGGTCCGGCTGGTGCCCCGCCGAGCTACGTCAAGGCCTACGTGAAGCGCGGCAAGAACGACGCGGCCGATGCCGAAGCGATCTGCGAGGCGGTGAACGCCGTCATACGCCGCGCATGCGGGGTATCCAGTACGCCGAGGCCTCTCAGTTCGAACTTCGCTGTCTCTGGAATACTGGATCATCCGCTTGCCACCTTCGCTATAGCTTCGGCGGCCCATTTCTGTAACCCCGGCGAAGCCTTGACGCAGACGGGTCGCGGGTGATGACCATCGAACGCTTGGCTCACACCGCCGGCTTGACGCCCGGCAACGCCTGCACGAGGTCGCGGAACCTGGCGCCGCGAATTTCGAAATTGCGGTACTGGTCGAACGACGCGCAGGCCGGCGACAGCAGCACAACGGCTTCCTGCAATCCTGAAGCCTCGGCGTCGTGCGCCGCGTTGGCGACCGCGACATCGAGCGTCTGCGAAATCTCGTGCGGCGCGTGCGCGCCCAGTGTGGCGGCGAATTCGGGTGCGGCTTCGCCGATCAGATAGGCCTTGCGGATACGCGGGAAGTATTCGGCAAGACTAGTGATGCCGCCGGCTTTCGGTTTGCCGCCCGCGATCCAGAAGATATCGGCGAAGGACGACAGCGCGTGCGCGGCCGCATCCGCATTGGTGCCCTTGGAGTCGTTGACGAACAGGACATGGCCGCGGCGGCCGACCTGCTCCATCCGGTGCGCGAGACCAGGAAAGCCGCGCAGGCCCTTCTGCAGCATATCGATTGAGACGCCGAGTGCGAGCGCGCAGGCCGAGGCGCAGGCCGCGTTCTGCGCATTGTGCAGGCCGCGCAGCGAGCCGATGCCGCCGATCTTCGCGACCTCGCTGCGCGCGCCGCCGGCCGCGCGCCAGATCGTCTCATGATCGACAAAGAGGCCGTCGGGCAAGGGATTTTTCACGGAGACACGTACCACACGTTTTCCGTCCTGCTCGATCCGGTCGGCGGCCGCGCGGCACCAGATGTCGTCGACGCCTATGATCGCCGCGCCTTCTGACTGAACACCTGCCACCAGACGCTCCTTCACCGCGGCATAATGTTCGAGCGTGCCATGACGGTCGATATGGTCTTCGCTGACATTGATGAGGATGCCGACGGTCGGATCGAGCGAAGGCGTGAGGTCGATCTGGTAGGACGACATCTCGATCACATGCACGCGTCCCTTGCGCGGCGGTTCCAGCGACAGGATCGGGTAGCCGATATTGCCGCCCATCTGGGTGTCGTAACCGGCAAAGCGCATCAGATGCGCGATCAGCGCCGTGGTGGTGGATTTGCCGTTGGTGCCGGTGATCGCGACGAACGGCGCGTCCGGCGCATGACGTTGCCGTTCGCGGCAGAACAGTTCGATGTCGCCGATCACCTCGATACCGGACTGGCGCGCCATCAGCACGCTCCAATGCGGCGCGGGATGGGTGAGCGGCGCACCGGGCGTCAGGATCAGCGCGGCAAAGCGCGACCAGTTCACGGTGCGCAGGTCGGCGGTGACAAAGCCGGCTTTCGCCGCTTCCGCCAAACGCTCGGCGCCGTCGTCGCCCGCGATCACCTCGGCGCCACCGGCCTTCAGCGCATGACAGCTTGCCAGTCCCGACCCGCCGAGACCGAACACCGCAACCGTCTTGCCCGCAAAGGATGTGACGGGGATCAAGTGGTTCACCGCAGCTTCAAGGTGGAGAGGCCGGCGAGCGCCAGCATCACCGAGATGATCCAAAACCGGATCACGATCTGCGGCTCGGTCCAGCCCAATTGCTCGAAGTGATGGTGGATCGGCGCCATCTTGAAGATGCGTTTTCCGGTGAGCTTGAACGACGCCACCTGCACGATCACCGAGACCGCCTCCAGCACGAACAGGCCGCCGATCACGGCGAGCACGATCTCGTGTTTCACGGCCACCGCGATCGAGCCGATCATGCCGCCAAGCGCGAGTGATCCCGTGTCGCCCATGAAGATCGAGGCCGGCGGCGCGTTGAACCAGAGGAAGCCGAGGCCGGCGCCCAATACCGCCCCGCAAATGACGGCGAGTTCGCCTGTGCCGGCCACGTAATTGATCTGCAAGTAGTCCGAGAACACCGCGTTGCCGGTGAGATAGGAAATCATGCCGAAGCTGGCAGCCGCGATCATGACCGGCACGATGGCGAGGCCATCGAGACCGTCGGTGAGATTGACCGCATTGCCGGCGCCGACAATGATGAAGGCGCCGAACACCGCGAAGAACCAGCCGAGGTTCAACGCCACGTCCTTGAAAAAGGGAATCACGAGCGAGGTCGAGAACGGCTCGCGGCCGAGCCGAACCAGCGCGTAGCAGGCGGCAAGCGCAATGATCGCCTCTAACAGCAGCCGGATGCGGCCCGCGAAACCGCTATGCGTCTGCTTGGTGACCTTCAGGTAGTCATCATAGAAACCGACAATGCCGAAGCCGAGCGTCACCGCCAGCACGATCCAGACATAGGGATTGAGCGGGTTGGCCCACAGCACGGTGGAGACCACGAGCCCCGACAGGATCATCAGCCCGCCCATGGTCGGCGTGCCTTTTTTGGTGAGATGAGACTGCGGGCCGTCGGTGCGGATCGGCTGGCCCTTGCCCTGGCGGAGCCGCAAGTGGTCGATGATCCAGGGACCGAACAGAAACACGAACAACGCGCCCGTCACCATCGCCCCGCCGGTGCGGAACGTGATGTAGCGGAACACGTTCAGAAAGCTGTGCAGGAAGGCAAGCGCCGGAACCGTGTTGGAAAGATCGATCAGCCAGTAAAACATCTAGTGGTCCGATTCTAACATTTGTATCCCTTCTCAGCAGGCACTTTTACAAATGTTAGAATCAAAGGACCACTAGCAAATATCGGATTTTAGTGGAGCTTTGGATTTGACATTCGCTTTTCGAACGCGTGGCCAAGTGGGTAGCGAATGTCAAATCCGCTCCACTAAGTGCGCCTATACCGCGGCTTCGTCGAACGCGGCCTTGCCGGGAAAGCGCCTTTCGAGCGCGGTGACTATGGTTTTCATCTTGGAGCCGAACGAGCCCTTGATCATGACAGCATCGCCGGAGCGAATCGCGGCGAGGACCTGCGCTTCGAGACTAGCCGCGCTATCGGCATAGCCGCCCCGCTTTCCCGCGGAAAGACCGTCCCAGAGGTTACGCATCAATGGGCCACAACAAAATACCAGGTCGATATGATCGGCCTTGATGGCGTCATTCAGGCCGGCATGCAATTCGGCGCTGGTCGGGCCCAATTCAAGCATATCGCCCAATACCGCGATCCGCCGGCCTTGCGGACCGATCTTTGCCCGGCCGAGAACGCTCAAGGCCGCCGCCATCGATGCGGGGTTGGCGTTGTAACTCTCGTCGATCAGGGAGACCTCACCACCGGGCACCATAAGCGTCTGCCGGACGCCACGGCCAGCCGCAGGCACCAGTTGCGACAGCGACAGCGAGGCCAGCGCGAGATCGGCGCCCGCCAAGGAAGAGGCGGCGAGCACCGCAAGCGAATTCATCGCCATGTGACGTCCGGGCATGCCGAGCTTGTAGGTGACTTCGTGGCCGAGAATATTGGCATGCACCGCCGAACAGGTCGCATGCAGCGAAATGTCCAGCAGCCGGGCCTCGGCGCGCTTGTCGGCGCCAAAGGAGACGATGCGCGAAATTCCCAACTTTTTGGCGCGGCGGCTGAGGCGGCCGAATTGCGGGTTGTCGTGGTTGAGCACCACGGCGCCACCAGCCTCGACGCCTCCGAAGATTTCCGCTTTGGCATCCGCGATCGCCTCGATGCCGGAAAAGAATTCCAGATGCACCGGCTCGACGGTGGTGATGATAGCCACATGCGGCCGCACCATCTTCACCAGCGGCTCGATCTCGCCCGCGTGATTCATCCCGATCTCGAACACCGCAAACCGCGCATCCGCCGGGCAGCGCGCCAGCGACAACGGCACGCCCCAATGATTGTTGAATGATGCGGCGGACGCATGCGTCGGCCCCTGCGCCGAGAGCACGTGCAGCAGCGCTTCCTTGGTCGAGGTCTTGCCGACCGAGCCCGTGACCGCGATCACCTGAGCTTGCAACCGCGCGCGCGACGCCCGCGCCAGATCGACCAGCGCACCGAGCACGTCATCGACCACGAGCAGCGGCGCGTCGTTTGCGAATTTACCGGCTTGCGCCTTTTCCACGACCGCGAGCGCGGCGCCTGCTTTCAAGGCGGCGGCAACAAAGTCGTGACCGTCATGCACCGCGCCTTTGATGGCGAAATACGCCTCGCCCGGGGCAAGCGTGCGGCTGTCGATCGAAAGGCCGGTGATTGTCAGCGGCAGCACGCCATTGGCCTCGGCGCGCATTGCGGCGGCCATCGCGTCCCTGGTCCACAACGAACCCGTGCTCATGCCACCCTCTGCGACAAAACGGCAGCCACCGCGTCGTGATCGCTGAACGGCAGCACACGATCGCCGATGATCTGTCCGGTCTCGTGACCCTTGCCGGCGATCAAGAGCACATCGCCCTTCTTGAGCCCGGCGATGGCCTTGCCGATCGCTTCCGCGCGGTCGCCGATTTCCCTGGCGCCCTTGACGGCGGCAAGAATTGCCGCGCGGATCATGGCGGGATTTTCGCTGCGCGGGTTGTCGTCGGTGATGATGACCTCGTCGGCGTTCTCGGCTGCGATCGCGCCCATCAAGGGTCTTTTTCCCGCATCGCGGTCGCCGCCCGCGCCGAATACGACGATAAGTTTTCCGGGCGCATACGGCCGCAAGGCCTGCAGCGCCTTCGCCAGTGCGTCCGGCTTGTGCGCGTAGTCGACGAAGATCGGCGCGCCCTGATATTCACCGACACGTTCCAGCCGCCCCTTGGCGCCCTCGAGTTGTTCGAGCGCGGCGAAGACCTTGTCAGGCGCGCTGCCGGTGCCGATCGCAAGGCCGGCCGCGACGACGGCATTCTCGATCTGGAACTCGCCGACCAGCGGCAGATGCACCCGATAACGACGCCCGCGATGGATCAGTTCAAGCCGCTGCGTAAAGCCGTCGATGGCGGTGGCTGCCACCGCAATCCCCTCACCCGCGCCGTCGCCCTTGTGGCCCACCGTGATCGTCAGCAGCTTGCGTTCGCGCGCCACTTCGATCACGTCGGACGAGTGGTCGTGATCGGCCGAGATTACGGCTGCGCCACCATCAACCACGAGATCGCGGAACAGCCGAAGTTTCGCGGCAAGGTAATGCGCGACATCCGGATGGTAATCCATGTGATCGCGGGACAGGTTGGTGAAAGCCCCCGCATTCACCCGCACGCCGTCGAGCCGGTATTGATCGAGCCCGTGCGAGGACGCTTCGAACGCCAGATGGGTGACACCCTCGCGGGTGATCTCGTCGAGTTGACGGTGCAGAGCGATCGGATCCGGCGTGGTCAGCGAGCCATAGACCGTGCGCTTTGGCGACACCAAACCGATGGTGCCGATGCTCGCGGCCTCAAACCCGAGGTTTTGCCATATCTGGCGCGTGAAGGCGGCGACGGATGTCTTGCCGCTGGTGCCGGTGACGGCGGCGATCGTGGACGGCTGACGGGGAAAGAATTTCGCGGCCGCGAGCGCCAGCGCGCGGCGCGCATTGGGCGTCGTCACAAACGGCACGCGGTAGCCGCCAGCTGGCGGATGATCGCCGGCGACAGCAACGGCGCCAGCGGCAAGCGCCGCATCGATAAAGCGCGCACCGTCAGTCCTTGTGCCGGCCAGCGCAAAGAACAGATCGCCCGGTTTCACGGCGCGGCTGTCGACGGAAAGACCAGTAATCTCCGCGGCCTGCGCCTGCGGGTCGATCGTGGCATCTTCGCTGAAGAGGTCGGAAAGCTTCATGACATTCCAGTCAGGGTCAGCGTCCTAATCTTACTGCGTAAAAGCTTGCCCTCTTCCCTCATCCTGAGGAGCCGCGCAAGCGGCGTCTCGAAGGACGAGGCCGATAGCAGGGCCTCATGGTTCGAGACGCGCCAAAAGGCGCTTCTCACCATGAGGATTTGACGCAGCAGGAACTCCGTTCCCGAATCCATGGCGGAACGAATGTTACGCCTTACTGGGTTGTCTTCGATGCCGCAAGAATAAGGCGGTCGGACGGCGGCAGGTCGAAACGCGGTTCGATGCCCAAAAGCGGGGCGATCCGGGAGATCACGTTGCCGGCGGTCGGCACCGCGTTCCAGCCGGAGGTGATGAACCCGTAGGTTTCCTTCAGCGGCTGCGGCTCGTCCAGCATGATCAGGAGTTGATAGCGCGGCTTGTCGACCGGCAGGATCGCGGTAAAGGCGGTCAGCACGCGCTTCTTGGCGTAGCGGCCGTTGATGACCTTCTCGGCCGTGCCGGTCTTGCCGCCGATGTAGTAACCCTTGACGTCGGCCTTGCGCGCGGTGCCGATCTCGGCATTGAGGCGCATCAGGAACCGCATCTTCTCCGACGTCTCCGGCTTGATCACCCGCTTGGCGACCTCCATCGCTTCCTGCTCGTTGCGCTTGAGGAAGGTCGGCGGAATGAGATAGCCGCCGTTGACCAGCGCACCGACGCCCATCACCGCCTGCAATGGCGCCACCGCTATGCCGTGGCCGAACGCGATCGTGATGGTGTTCAGATCGCCCCAGTGGTGCGGCACGATCGGAGACGCGCTCTCCGGCAATTCGGTGCGCAGCCGGTCGAGCTGGCCCATCTTGCGCAGGAACGCCTTGTGCGCTTCCACGCCTTGCGACAATGCGATCCGCGCTGCGCCAACGTTGGAGGAGAAAGTGAACACCTCCTTCATGTTGAGGAAGCGGCCTTTCGGCTCGTCATCATGGATCGCGAATTTTCCATAGTGCAGCGGCCCGCGCGCATCCCACAGCGAATCGAGGCCGTATTTGCCGGTGTCGAGCGCCATCGCCAGCGTGAACGCCTTGAAGGTCGAGCCCATCTCGTAGACGCCCGTGGTCAGGCGATTGATGCGATCGGGATCGTGCGCTTCTTTCGGATTGTTCGGATCGAAATCCGGCACCGAGACCATGGCGATGACCTCGCCGGTCCTGACGTTGGTGACGAGGCCGGAAGCCGCCTTGGCGTGGAATTTTTCCTTGGCCTTGAGCAATTCGTCACGCAACGCATGCTCGACCCGCAGATCAACCGACAATTCGATCGGACGCTGCAAACGGTCAGTGGCAAAGCCGGCGCGATGCAGATCGGCAAGGCCGTTGTTGTCGAGCCACTTCTCCATCCCGGCGATGCCTTGATTGTCGATATTGACGAGACCAATCAGGTGCGCGACCTCGTTGCCGGTCGGATAGACGCGCTTGTTCTCGCGCAAGAAGCCGATGCCGGGAATGCCGAGACGGTGAATTTCCTGCTGCTGTTGCGGCGTGATTTCACGCTTGAGCCAGACGAAGCCTTTGCGGCCGGACAGGCGATCGCGCACCTCGCCGGTGTCGAGATCGGGCAAGGTTGCGGTCAGAAGTTCGATCGCCTCGTCCTTGTCGATGATGCGGCGCGGCTCGCCGAACAAACTCGGCGCCTTGACGTCGGTGGCGAGAATCTCGCCGTTGCGGTCGACGATGTCGGGCCGCGCGGTGGCAATCGCGTCCTGACTTCCGCCGCGGCGCGCACTATGGCTGTCGGTGCCGGTCGCAAACATCACAAGCCGGCCGCCGATCACCGCGTAGATTGCGACAAAGGCCAGCATCACGAAGCCGACACGGGCGCGCGCTTTCGCGGCACGATCGACGTTACGCCCGTAAAGCAGGCTGCGGACCAGCCGCGCCCGCCATGATTCCTGCGGACGGGAAAGCTCGCGTGCGGAAGGCAGCCGATCGGTCATCGCTGCCCCTCCTGCGGTGGGATCGAACCTGTCGTCGTTGGCGCATCAGCCGTCGCCTCGATGGTCTCGAGCATCGACCCGATCGGGTCAGGGTCGCCTGGCTTGACCAGGCTCGGCGGACGGTCGGGCAGGTTTTTCAGTGAGTCGTATTGATTGGCGTTCAGCGGCTTGAGCGGCAGATGGCGCTCGACCAGACCTTGCAGCCGCAACGGCGAGTCGAGCTTGGCCCATTCGGCGTGCAATACCGCAATCGCGTCGCGCTGCTCGCGAATTTCGGCGCGGAGCCGCAGCACGCGTTCGGTACGCTCGGTCGATTCCATTTTGATCCGGTAGACATAGGCAGCCGCGAACACCAGGGCGCCGATCACGAGGAGATGGATGATGCGCATGCCTCTAGCCCCTCCTCATCACGGTATCGAGGGTGGGCCATCCCGGTAAGCCGCCGGCGGCATGACGAGGCGCATCGGTACGCTCGGCAGCGCGCAGCTTGGCGGAGCGCGCCCGCGGATTGGCGGAAACTTCGTCGTCTTGCGCCGTCACCGGCCGCTTGGTGAGGATGGTGAAACTCGGGGCCGCCAGCGCCGCCTCCGGGTGATGCCGCGAGCCGCCGCCTGCCTTGGCCCGTTCGTTGAAGAAATTCTTGACGATGCGGTCTTCCAGCGAATGAAACGACACCACGACGAGCCGGCCGCCGGGCTTGAGCACCTGTTCGGCGGCGGAAAGCGCCAGATGCAGCTCGTCGAGCTCGCCATTGACGAAAATCCGCAGACCCTGGAACGTGCGCGTGGCCGGGTGAATGTCGCCGGGCATCGTCCGTACGATCTTGCCGACGAGATCGGCCAGCGCACGGGTCGAGGTGATCGGTTCCTGCTTGCGCGCGGCGACGATGGCCCGCGCAATGCTGCGCGAGTGACGTTCTTCGCCGAAAATATAGATGATGTTGGCGATATCAGCCTCGGACGCCGTTGCGATCACGTCCGCCGCGGTCGGCCCCTCCTGCCCCATCCGCATGTCGAGCGGGCCGTCGGCGCGGAATGAAAAGCCGCGACCGGCCTCGTCGAGCTGCATCGAGGACACGCCGATATCCATCACGACGCCATCGACTGACGTCATCCCTTGCGCCGAACAAACTTCCGCGAGGTTGGAGAAGCGGTCCTCGATCAGGGTGAGACGGCCATTTGACTGCTCGACCAGTTCGAAGCCGCCCAATATTGCGGTGCGGTCGCGATCGATGCCGATGACGCGCGTCTGCGGGGTCTCGAGGATGGCCCGGCTATAGCCGCCGGCGCCGAAGGTCGCATCGACATAGATCCCGCCCTCGCGCGGCTGCAGCGAGGCGAGCACCTCACGGCCAAGCACCGGGATATGGCGCGCACGCGCGGCCGGCGGGGTCATGCCGGCCTTCCCGGTGAAGGCGGAAGAACGATGCGGAACTCGGACGCGAAGAAGTCCATGGCGCCCCAACAATGAGCTTTTTGCCAGCCGTCTGAGCTTTGCCGGCCTACCGGCCGACAGGATTCGTGCCTCGCAGGGCCAGGCTCGCACCCCGTACGGCGTCCTGGCTTGCGAAGCTGGGATTCGAAAGGACACGTCAAACCTATGCTTCCCGCGCCCCCTCCGCCGCCGGAGGCTTCCGATCCGACCCCGAAGCGCACCTCCTATGCATAAACCCAAAGCCGGCGGTGCCAGCCGGTCCGAAACCGGGCGCAGCTCTTCACCAGTTAGTAACGACAGGTAGCGTTAAGAAAGCGTTGACGCTCGGCGGTCGAATTAATCACCGCCCCGGTAAGAGATCGCCGGTGGAGTTATCCACCGGCCATGACCGCAAAGTGAGGCGTTCGGCACACACCCGGCCAAAATGCAGGCCGCCAACCGGTCATTCGATTGCGCCCAAGGCATCACGAGAGAATAGTGATCGAATACATTTTGGAAATTTGCCATTGCCGTTGTCTTGCCCGGTTTGAGTATTGATATGTCGATAGGTTCGTTCGCATCTCCTGGTTTTGATTCGAAGCGGCGCGCCACTCCGCTGCCCCGGCCGATAGCGAATATGAAGATCTTCACGTCAGATACCTCGATCGCATCCGATGTCATTCCCTCGGCCAATTTCGGCGAGCGGAACAAGGGCCGTGTGCCCGACATGATCCTGCTGCACTACACCGGAATGCCCGACGCGCAGGGCGCGATCGCCCAGCTCTGCACCGCGGGCACCGACGTGTCAGCGCATTACATCGTTCTGGAAGACGGCCGCATCATCCAATGCGTGCCGGAGGCCAAACGCGCCTGGCATGCCGGCGTTGCATCCTGGGCCGGCGAGGACGACATCAATTCCTGTTCGATCGGCATCGAGATCGTCAATCGCGGGCATGACTGGGGTTATCCGGAGTATCCGCTGCGCCAAGTCGCGGCCGTGATCGCGCTGTGCCGCGGCATCATGCTCCGCCGCAACGTGCCCTCGCATCGCGTGCTGGCGCATTCCGACGTGGCGCCCTCGCGCAAGAAGGATCCCGGCGAAAAATTTCCCTGGCATTCGATGGCGAATTCCGGCGTCGGCCATTGGGTTCAGCCAGCGCCGATCGTGCGCAGCGAGGGCCTCAAGATCGGCACCATCAGCGACGCCGTTCGCGATTTGCAACAGGCGTTGGCCCGATATGGCTACGGCGTTCCGGTGACCGGCAAATACGACACCGTCACCATGGAAGTCGTCACCGCCTTCCAGCGTCATTTCCGCCCTGCCAAAGTCGACGGCGTGACCGATCATTCGACGCTGGCGACGCTGCAATCGCTGCTCGCAAGCCTGCCGGCGGAAGCGACGGCGGTCGCGGCGGGTTAACTTCAACAGTCCAGTTCCGCCAAACGCCGGGCGTAGAGTCGCCGCAACGGCTCAAGCTGTGTGGCGGCTGTCGCGGCGAGATACGCCTCGCGCGCCGCCTGATGCCGGCCGAGCCTGCGCAACAGATCGGCGCGCACCGCCGGCAGCAATTCGTAGCCGTCAAGACCGCCGCGCACCTGCAACGCATCGATCAGGTCGAGCGCGCGCGCCGGGCCGTCCACCATCGAAATCGCCGCCGCATGATTGAGCTCGATCACCGGCGACGGGCTGATCCGCAGCAGCACCTCATAAAGGCCCGCGATCTGTTTCCAGTCGGTGTCGTGAAAGTTAAGCGCGCGCGCATGCAATGCGGCAATCGCCGCCTGCACCGCATAAGCTTCCGCGCGCCCCGGCAACAGCAATGCTTCTTCCACGAGCCTCAAACCTTCGGCGATCTGGCTCTGGTCCCACAGCGAGCGGTCCTGCTCCTCGAGCAAAACAATATCGCCGCCTTCGCTCTCGCGCCCCGCGCGACGCGCATCGTGCAACAGCATCAGGGCGAGCAGACCCTTGACCTCGCGGCGGCCCGGCATCAACGCATCGAGCAGACGCGACAGCCGGATCGCTTCGCGCGCCAGATCGGGCCGCATCAACGCCTCGCCTGAAGTCGCGACATAGCCTTCGGTGAAGACGAGATAGATCACGGCGAGCACACCGCGCAGCCGCAAGGAAAGCGCATCGCGTTCGGGCACTTCATAGGGAATGCCGGCAAGCCGTATCTTCTGCTTGGCGCGGACCAGACGCTGGCCCATCGCATCCTCGCTGACAAGAAAGGCGCGCGCCACCTGCGCGGTGGACAGCCCGCAGACGGTGCGCAAGGTCAACGCGACCTGAACCTCGGCCGCAAACGACGGATGGCAACAGGTGAAGATCAGCCGCAGCATGTCGTCGTCGAGAACCGCGTTGTCTTCCTCCGGCAAGACTTCCGCGTCGAGCAGCGCTTCATGCGTCAACTCGGCCTCTTTCTCGCGAAACGAGATTTGCCGGCGAATGCGGTCGATCGCCTTGTTGCGCGCGACATTGACCAGCCACGCCCGCGGATTTGACGGCACTTCCGTCGAAGGCCAGCGCTCCAGCGCGGCGGCAAAGGCCTCCTGGAGCGCGTCTTCGGCAAGATCGAAATCACCGACGAGGCGGATCAGCGTGGCAAGCGCCCGCCCCGTCTCGTCGCGAAATATTTTTTCGATCCCGGCTGACGTCATGGGGTAGATCGTTCTCTCCTTGTCATTCCGGGCCGTCCGCAGGACGAACCCGGAACCTCGAGATTCTTTAGGTGCGCAACTGCGCACCATAGTTCGCATCTTTCGATGCGCCCCGGAATGACGGCTCCGCCGTCATTTGTAGATCATGCCCGGCCGGATCTCGCTTGAACCAGCTCTGGCGAATAGATCATGATCGGCCGGACCTCGACGGAACCATTCCTGGCGCCGGGAATTCGCGCCGCGATCGAAATCGCCGCATCGAGGTCCTTGGCTTCGACCAGATAGTAGCCACCGAGCTGCTCGCGGGTTTCGGCAAACGGACCGTCGGTGGTCAAAACCTTGCCCTCGCGCACCCGAACGGTGGTCGCGGTGGTCGACGGCTGCAAGCCGTCGCCGGCCTTGAAGTGGCCGCTCTGGATAATGGATTGCGTAAACGCGCCGTATTCGCTCGTCATTTTCTGACGGTCGGCGTCGTTCATTTTGAAGAGTTCGGCCTCGCTTCGGTAGATCATCAGCAGATATTGCATCGCTTGCCTCCTTGTGAAACGGCGTCATCGCCGACAACCAGTCGAGTGAACCCACCGCCAAACGACATCTTCACGATAATTATTTTAGGGCCCTTCTCGGGCCGTTAACCGCTTGACGCCGGCCGTCATAAACCCCATGCCTTGACCGTCAGTCGGCCGGACGGCCGCTCCCACTCAGGTCGAAAGGCCTTGGGAGAGGAAAGTCCGGGCTCCATCGACATACGGTGCCGGATAACATCCGGCGGGGGCAACCCCAGGGAAAGTGCCACAGAGAACGAACCGCCTTCCCCACCCTACCCTCCCCGCTTGCGGGGAGGGATAAAGGGAGGGGCGGCAAGGGTGAAAAGGTGCGGTAAGAGCGCACCGCGGGTCCGGCAACGGAACCGGCAAGGTAAACCCCACCGGGAGCAAGACCGAATAGGGATGGCAACGCGGGTTGTTCGCGAAAGCGATAACGCCCGCGGGAGCGATGTCAGGCTCGCTATCCGGGTAGGTTGCTCGAGGCAACGCGCAAGCGTTGTCCCAGAGGAATGGCCGTCACGTCTCGTCCGCCGCTCAGCGGGCGGGGCCCTACAGAACCCGGCTTACAGGCCGGCTGATGTCTATCATGGGGGGTTCGGCGTAACGCGCCGGACCCCTCGCCATTTTCAGCGGTATTGTTTGCCTTGCCGACGCCATATCCCCGCTTTAATGCTAAAAGTTCGACCGCCACGACCGGTTGGGGGAAACGTCTTGAACCGCGCATTGCCTTGCATCCGCGTCGCCATCGCGCTGACCGCCATTGCGGTTGTCGCTTGCGGCTGCACGGCGGCAAACAACGCGACATCGAGCCAGGCATCGGCTCAAGGCGAGCAGCCGTACAAAACCATGTACGGCATCACCAGCGAAGGCACGACCACCGACCTCTACACCGAGATGTTCGGTCCGCGCCAAGCACCTGCTCCCGCAACGAACGTGGCCACGGCCCAGCCTGTTCAATCCGTCGCAACTCAATCCGTCACGTCGCAACCGATCGCACCGGTGCAGCAGAACGCAACCGCCGCAGGCCCTGCGCGTGCAGGTCAGGCGGCGGCGGCGGCGGCTAACCGCCATGGCCAGACCACGGCCTCGAGCCGGGCGCCGCAACCTGCCTACGGTCAACCACCTGCCGCTCAGCCCGCGCCGGTGCAAGTTGCGCAACAACCCGCGCCGCCACCAGAGCCGGACGTTCCGACCGCCTACGGCATCACCGCCAACGGACCGACCACCGATCTCTACACCGCCATCTTCGGACCCCGGCGCAGCGACGGCCAATAGGCTTCTTCACGCTCGATAGGTGGATTTGACATTCCGATTCGAATGTCAGAACCACATCCGCATGAGCGTAACTGCGATTTCGGTGCTGTTGTTCGGCGCGCTTGCCGGTGGCTTTGTGTCGGGCCTTGCGGGATTTGGCACCGCGCTGATGGCGCTCGGCATCTGGCTTTATGTTGTGACGCCGGATGTTGCGGTTCAACTGGTGCTGATCTGTTCCATCATCGCCCAGACCTGGACCATGCCTTCGATCTGGCGCTCGATCGACTTCAAGCTGGTGTGGCCCTTTCTGATCGGTGGATTAGCCGGCGTGCCGCTCGGCACTTTGCTGATTGCCTATGCCGATCCGCGCCACTTCAAGCTCGGCATCGGCATCCTGCTTCTGGTCTTTCCGGCCGCGCTTTATTTCCAGCGCGCACCCGTGGCCTTGAGCGTCGGCGGGAAAGTCGCCGACACCGCAATCGGATTTGCCGGCGGCGTGCTCGGCGGCCTCGCGGGCCTGTCGGGTCCCGTTCCCATTCTGTGGGCGAGCGTGCGCGGCTGGGGCAAGGATGAGCGGCGCGGCATCTTCCAGACCTTCAACTGGGCGATCTTGACTGCGGCGCTGGTCGCGCAGGGGGGCTCCGGCTTGATCACGCGCGAGACGATGTGGCTCGCTCTGCTGGTAACACCGGCGACGATCGGCGGCGCATGGCTCGGTGCGCGCACCTATCACGCGCTCAGTGACGGGAATTTTCGCGACGTCGTGCTGGGGCTGTTGTTCGTGTCCGGCATCACGCTGGTCTGGAGCAGCCTCGCCACCGGCTAGCGCGACTGGCTTGGCACGCGATTTTAATGCCCTCCTCCCGCGGCCGCGTTCGGATTCGGTTTCTTCAGGAGCATGACCAGCGCGCTCAAGCCGACATAAAACAGCGTCAGCATGAAGAAGGCGTCGCCATACCCCATCACCACGGCCTGGCGGTGAACGATCTGCGACAACTGCTTCAGCGCCATCAAGGCCGCATCGCCCATGCCTTGCAGGCGTTGGGTGAAATCGTTGAGCGTCTCGGTCGCCATGATGTTGCCCCAGGTGACGCGATCCTGAAGCCGCGAAATATGCAGATCGGTGCGATCGTTCAGCACCTCGTTGATGACAGCCAGCCCCACCGCGCCGCCGAGATTGCGCGTCAGGTTGAACAGGCCGGATGCGTTCTTGACGCGATCGGCCTCCAGCGTACCGAGCGCGATGGTGTTGGTCGGCACCATGGCGCACATCATGCCGACGCCGCGCAGGATCTGCGGCCACAACAGTTCGTAGAAGTCATAGTCGCGCGTGATCCACGTCATCTGGTAGGATCCTAGCGCAAAGATCACGAGGCCGAGCGCGATGATCAGCCGCATATCGACCTTCTGCATCATACGCCCGACGATCGGCGCCATCAGGAACATGGTGACGCCGGAGACGAACATGGTCTCGCCAATCATCAGCGCGCTGTAGCCGCGCACTTCGGCCAGATAGCGCGGGTAGATGTAGGTCAGCCCGTAAAGCCCGATGCCGACACAGAACGAGATCAGACAGCCGACGCCGAAGTTGCGATTTTTAAAGGCTCTGATATCGACGATCGGCTCCCTCACCGTCAGCACGCGGTAGAAAAACGCGATGGCCGAGACGACGCAGACCGCGGCGCAAACCGCCACCGACGTATCCTGCAACCACTCATATTGCGGGCCTTCCTCGAGCACATATTCCAGCGCGCCGAGGAATCCGGCCATCGTGATCAGGCCGAACCAATCGAAATGTTCGAGCAAAGCGAAATTCGGCTGGTCAAAATCAACCAGCGCCAGCACGCCGACGGTGATGATGATGCCGGGCACGACATTGATGAAGAATAGCCAGTGCCACGACATCAGGTCGGTGATGATGCCGCCGACAGTGGGTCCGATGGTCGGCGCCAGCGTCGCGACCAGGCCGATGATCGGACCGACGATGTGGAATTTCGAACGGGGAAACACCGTGTAGGCGGAAGCAAACACGGTCGGGATCATGCCGGCGCCGAGAAAGCCCTGGATCGCGCGCCACAGGATCATCTGCTCGATCGAGGAAGCAAAGCCGCAGAGAAAACTGGCGACGGTAAAACCCGCCGCCGAAATCGCAAACAACAATCGCGTGCCGAGCGCGCGCGACAGATAACCGGACAAGGGTATCGCGATCACCTCGGCGATCAGATAGGCGGTTTGCACCCACGAGACTTCCGTGGAGCTTGCCGACAAGCCGGCCTGGATGTCGGTGAGCGAGGCCGAGACGACCTGGATGTCCAGGATCGACATGAACATCCCGAACACCATGATCAGAAACGCCACCAGCCGACGCGGTTCGATCCGCTCGGCGGACTGGGGGTTGATCATTGCGGGATTGGCGGTTGTGGCGCTGGCCATAGGTATTCGACGTCAGGTCCGGTTTAGTTCAGCAGAAGGTGCACTCCCTCTCCCCGCTTGCGGGGAGAGGGTTGGGGTGAGGGGGAATCTCCGCAGACCAAGCTCGCAGAGAGCCCCCCTCACCCGATCGCTTCGCGCACAGCCGAAGCTTGGCTTCGGCGTCCTTTGAGAACGGCCGCCGAGGGCGGCCTGTGCTCTCCCCGCTGGCGGGGCGAGGTAATTCACTTCGCCTGAACCAAGGCCGGCGCGTCGAGATCGGCATCGGTGTCGGCATCGGCAGCACCCTGGGTCGTATCGACGGTGGCATAAACCGACATGCCGGCACGCAAAAGGTTTTGCCGCGCCACATCCTTCGGCACGCGAATCCGGACCGTCAGGCGCTGCACGATCTTGGTGAAGTTGCCGGTGGCGTTGTCCGGCGGCAGCAGCGTGAACACCGAGCCCGCCGCCGGCGAGATGCTTTCGACGATGCCTGAAAACTTGCGGTGGCCATAGGCATCGACCGAAATCGTCACCGGCTGTCCCGGCCGGATGCGCTTGAGCTGCGTTTCCTTGAAATTGGCGTCGATGAAGACGTCGTCGAGCGGCACCACATTGCCAAGCCGCTGGCCGACGGTGATGAAATCGCCGGTATTGACCATGCGGTTGGAGAAGGTGCCCTCGACCGGCGCCCGCACCGAAGCAAAATCGAGATCGCGTTCGGCCTTCGCTAGCGTCGTCTGCAACTCCATGAGCTGGGCGCGCGCTTCCGACTGCTGCGCCTTCGCGACTTCAACATTATCACGTGCGACGTCATAGGCCGCCTGCGCGGCCTTTACCGCGGCCATGCCCTGGTCGCGGCCGGCTTCGGACTGCTCGAAGGTGGCGTGCGTGGCGTAACCCTTTTCGCTCAATTGCTGCTGACGGTCGTAGTCGAGGCCAGCCCGCTTCAAGCCCGCTTCCGCGGAGGCGAGTTGGGCCTTGGACTGCGCGGCCGCGCTTTCCTGCGCGATCACCTGATGGCCGATGCGCTCGATCGTGGCCTGCTGGGTCTGGATCCGGGTGCGCGCCGCATCGACCGCGATCCGATAATCGCCGTCGTCGATCTTGAAGACCACGTCGCCGGCATGAACGATCGCATTGTCGCGCGGCAGGATCGCCGCGATATGTCCGGACACCCGCGCACCGAGCACGGTGTTATTGGCACGGACGTAGGCATCGTCCGTCGAGACGTGAAACCGTCCGACCAGGAACCAGTGCACACCGTAAGCGCATGCGGCGAGCGCAAGCAGGGCGACCGCGCCGAAGAACAGTATTTTTTTGCGGTTTCCGCCCTTGGCCGCGGGCGCAATGGCCGCTGCCGGCGGCGCCGGCTTGGTGGTCGCAGGGCGATCCGGCGTCTCGTGGGGACGGCGGGAGGTCTCATCAGAAAGATGCGCGCGATTGGAATCGGCAGTTTCAGCGACAGCTTTGTCGGCCACCCCGTCACCAGCCGCATCCGGCTCGTCGCGCAGGATTCGCGCGGCCTGGTCTCTCGCTGCGGCCATGATGGCCCCCTCTTACTATTCAAAAAGTGATGCAGACAAAAAGCCGGGCAAAACACCCAGCCAGCTCCCAAATAGCATTGACCGAACGGTTCGGTCAATATATATCCAACTCCGATAGCATATGGAGGATACCCTTCGGAGTTGTTTCCGGCGCGCGAAATCCATTCGAAAGCTAAACCAATGGTTGCAGAGACCCAATCTTCTCTCCGTGTGGTCGCCGACACGGACACCTCCAAACGCCGGCAAATTATCGACGGCGCCCGCAAGGTCTTTCTGGATCTGGGCTTTGACGGCGCCAGCATGGGCGAGATCGCGCGCGCCGCCGGCGTTTCCAAGGGCACCCTTTATGTCTACTTCGCCGACAAGAACCGGCTGTTCGAAGCCATCGTCGAGCAAGAGAGTCTCGAACAGGGCAAGCAGGCGTTCAACTTCGATCCGGAACGGGACGTCACGACGACGCTGATGGAATTCGGCCAGGCGTTTATCCAGGTGCTGTGCCGGCCGGGCGGCGGCTCGTCGACACGAACGGTGATGGCGATTGCCGAGCGGATGCCGGAAGTTGGCCGGCGTTTCTATCACAATGTGATCGCCCATACGATCAACCGGTTTGCCGCCTATCTCGAAGCGCGCACGCGATTGGGAGAGCTGGCGATCGAGGACTTCGAACTGGCGGCGACGCAGTTCATGGAAATGTGCAAAGGCTCGCTGTTCCTGCCGTTTATTTTTCAGGCGGCGCCGGCCCCCTCGCCCGAGCGGATTACGGAAGTGGTCGGCAGCGCGACGCGGTTGTTTCTGGCCGGCTATCGAGCGAAGAAAGACCGGGTTCGCACCATAAACGTCTAGATCCTCGGATGCTTCTCGCCGTCTCCATTGCTTCAATCTGCGGGAGGATTCATCCGTGACGAAACCGATTCCGGACAGGGCTACGCCGAAACGATAGGTCTCGCCGCGCTCGAACAACACGCTTGGCCACTCAAGGCCAAGCAGCTGCCTTCGGCAGCCGCAATGGCCCAGGTTCGTCCGATTTTTCTTCAACCAATAGACCATCCTCGATCTCGATGATGCGATCGGCGAATGGAACGATGCGGGGGATCGTGAGTAACCACCAGCACCGCGCGGTCGCGCTGATGCGCAGCATCGGCCAGAATGCGCATGATGCTGCGGCCATTGTCGCTGTCGAGCGCCGACGTCGGCTCGTCGGCGAGAATGATGGAGGGATTAGCGACGAATGCGCGCGCGATCGCGACCCTTTGCTGCTCGCCGCCGCTCAAATTCTCCGGAAACGCCTTCGCCCTCTGTTCGAGCCCGACCAG
Organism: uncultured Alphaproteobacteria bacterium; assembly: GCA_963770515.1. GTDB lineage: Bacteria > Pseudomonadota > Alphaproteobacteria > Rhizobiales > Xanthobacteraceae > Bradyrhizobium. The sequence goes on along the minus strand of CAVYPW010000006.1, from coordinate 204,075 downwards.
ACCAAGCGCCTCGCGCGCCTTTCTGGCCGCATCCCGGCCGTGGTGACCGCGGATGTCGAGCGCAAGCTGAACATTTTGCCCGGCGTTGAGGGTCGGAAACAAATGGTATGACTGGAACACGAAGCCGATATGGTCGCGCCGGATTCTCGCAAGCCCCTCCTTGTCGGCATCCGCGATCGAGGCGCCGCAAACGGTGACCGTGCCCGAATTCGGCGTCAACATGCAGCCGAGGATCAAGAGCAGCGTGGTCTTGCCGCTGCCGGAGGGGCCCATCAGCAACGTGAGTTCGCCCTTGCGCAAGCCGAGACTGACGCCGCGCAAGGCCTGCACCTGACCGGCGCCCTTGCCGAGCGTCTTCTTGACGTCTTTGGCCTCGATGAGGATGTCATTCATCGCATGAACACCGAGGCAGGATCGATACGAACGACGCGAACAATAGCCACAAAGCCGGAGGCAACACACATCACTATCGTGAGCAACAGAAGCGCAGCAACCAGCCACGGCGTGATCACAATCGGAAGCGCGCTCTTTTCGGTCATCCTGACCACCACGTAGCCGATGCCCGCGGCGATGACAAAGCCGATCACCGCGTTGAGCAGCGCCTGATAGATGATGACGCCATAGATGTAGTTGTTTGACGAGCCCATCGCGCGGAGCGTCGCAAATTCGCTGAGATGGTCCTTCGTCGAAGAATAAAGCGTCTGCGCCACGACCACGGTGCCGACGATCACCCCGAGCAGGGCACCGGCAAACAGCGCCGCACCGGCGCCGGTGCCAAACAGCCAGAACGACCGGCTGCGCTCTCGAAATTCGTTCGTGGTAAGTACCTCAGCGTCGCCAACGCGATCGCGGATCGCCTGGATCGCCTTGGTGCGATCCGCATCCGGCTTGAGGCGAACGATCAGCTCGCTGGCGCGGCTTGGCAACGTACCGGTGTAGAACCGCGCGTCTTTCTGATCGGCGAAGACATAGGGCGTCGTCGTGAACGAGCGGATCCCGTCCGTCAGCGCAACGACCTTGACCTTGTGCCCGCGGATTTCGGCAGTCGCATTGAGCCCCTTGATCCCAAGCCGGTCGAAATAGGAACGGTCGACGGCCACGGCGCCCCATTGCGACAGCGCGCGCACGTCTCCTTCGACCACGTTCCAGGGCGGCAAGGCCTCGGCTTTCACGTCAGCGCCAACGATAATGACGGGAGTGACTTCGCCCGTTTCGGTCCGCCAGTCTGAAAAGCCGATCAACAGCGGCGCCACGGAGGCCACGCCATCCACCGAGACGATCCTGTCGCGCAGCTTGACGTCGAGCAGTGAAGGGTCCTCGAAGCTTTTGGCTCCCTTGGGGACCACCCAGAGGTCGGCATTGGCGTGATCAATCATGGTCGTGACCATGTCACCAAAGCCCAGGAAAAGCCCCATCTGAACCATCACCAGCACGACGGAAAACACGATGCCGACCAAAGTGGCGATGAAGCGCAGCCGGTCGTGGAAAAGATTGCGCCACGCAAGAGTCATGACCAGGCTCATCGGCGCTCCTCATCCTTCATCATGTCTGCTGGCTGATTGAAACATTCGCATCCCGGCCCCAGTGACCACCTTTGCGAATGTCGCGGACGCGAACGGACCGGGCAAAAAACATCAACGGCATCAGGCTGACGTCCCGCCCGGCGCAAAATACATCAAAGCCGAACCACAGCTCACGATCGACAATCGGAAACGCGATCCAGCGACAGGGTTCGACGTCAAAAGCAGGGCGCTGCGGCGGTTGCGATGCGAGATAGGGCAGTGCCGGACGGAACGCGACCACGAACGGGATGACAACCGCGCCAAAATTGTTGAACGGCACGTTTACGCTCGAATTCATGTCGCGCCACGGTGAAAGTTCTAAGTACTGAAAAACAACTGGCCGAGGGCACTCTTTGTTCCCACGGCGGCTTTCCCGCGACCGTAGATGGACGAGCTTGGGGCTGGGGTATGACGAGCTTGGGGCGGCTGACCTGGCAAGGACTGCGCCGCCCCGTGCCTGGCCTCGTTGTTCGAGTGCAGCCATCCGGCCGGCCTTCATGGTTCGAGACGGCGCGGAGCCTGTCATCGGGCTGCGCAGCGCGCGGACCCGTTGGCGCCTCCTCGCCATGAGGGTCTGACCAGATGCCGTTCGCCGGCCGATCACTTTCGCCATTTGCCGGACCTCATTCTTGATGAGCATCGCCAAGGGCGATCCGTCTCGAAGGATGGCTTTGACGTGAATTCGCATTCCCGCGAAGCAAATTGCCTCCGAGTGATTGAAAACAACGTCCCTCGAAAACAGAGGGCACAGGGAATGCCGGATGCCAGGCGCACCCGCTGGTGTCCCGGTTCTGACATTCGTATCGTATCGCAGCGGGCACTTTCACGAATGTCAGAACCGAAGGGACACCAGCAAATATTGAATTCTAGTGTGGTTTTGGGTTTGACATTCGCATGGAAGGACTCGCGGCGGCGCTGATGCGAACGTCAAACCCCACACTAGCCTCATGTGCAAAGTAAAAAAGCACATGAGTTAGTCACCACAGGTTCGCCGAACATTCCGGCATTCCCTGCGCGAATGGTTTTAACGGGTTACCCTGTGGTCTCCCTGGTGATCGGGCTTTCTTGCCACCATCGCCGGCGGATCATCCGCGCGGCTTGATGCCAGCGTCGAGGCATCAGGACGCCACAACTTCGCCGTCCGGCTTGCTCGCGTTCGTCTGGTGCAACAAGCCGTCCATCGCATCCCGCAGCCCAACGTTCGTGACGATCGCGAAACGTCCCTCTTATCGGGCACGGGACGCGCGGAAAAGTGCCGGTGATTTGCCCGACGTCACAAGTAAAAATGTCTGCGACCAATTGGCACGACGGGCAAATCAGCTCTCGCCGTTCGCCACCCGGATTGTCAAGCTCATAAGATCTCCAGGTCCGCTTCGCCTGGAAAGCAGATTCGGATCAGATTCGGATCACGTCTGTTTTGTGCCAAAAAAGCACTTGGCTGATTGGCCCTAAGCGTTGCGCTGAGTCCGGTAAAGGCCTGTCATCGAGGCGCGCCGCGCTGGTCTCAAGAGAGGACCTCTAAGAGGATTTTGCATCTTCTTTCGAGCAGAAACGGCCGTTCAGCCGGACCCATTAATTGCAATCCCTCAGGAATGATGCGAACGACATTTGCTCGCTCAAGTTTTGTGAGCAGCCGGGAGACTGTCTCTATTGTCAGCCCCAGGTAATCCGCGATATCTGTGCGCGACATCGGCAACGGAACCAAATTAGCCAGAGCACCTTTACGGCCAATCCTTGCGCGCCAATTGATGACGAACTCCACGAATTTCTCTTCCGCTGTACCCTGGCCGAGCAAGAGCATCTGCTCGCGTGCGGCATTTGTCTCTTGCAAGTTGGCTTCTATGATCTGGAACAGACTTGCCGGATGCGACCGAAGGAATTCTATGAAAGGTCCTCTTAGGAACTGGTCGGCCTTAACTTCGCCAATCGCCTCGACCGAACATGAGTGCCGGTCGGAAAAAGGTGTTGCCAGAAAATCACCTGACAAAGCGAAACTGATGATCTGCCTGCGTCCATCCGCCATCATCTTGTAACGAACTGCGATTCCGTGAGTAACCTTATAAACTGCGACTGCTGGTTCACCTTCGGTAAAAACTACCATCTTGGCGGGGTAACTGATCCGATGGCGGGCTAGGCTGACTCCGCGTTGCTCAGCGGCGGTCATGGCCGACTGCTTTCTGCTGCCAAACTAGGATACCGCCTGACCAAGTAAGCCATAGGCTATCATGGCTCTCGGCTTCCAAAGTTAGCTTGATCTACCGCAAATCACGCTCAACATTTGAGAAGCGGACCGCACGGCGCGCGCGTTCCATGTCCGAAAGGGCGAATTGCGCTTCGTGCAGCTCGGAAAATAGGTTTCCTATCCGCGCACCTCGGGACGATGCGGCCGGTTTTCAAACGCCTGCCGCAGCCACGAACAGATCAACTGCTCTTCGTCACGTCGATCACCGCTTCGGCAAAGGCTTGCGGGGCTTCCTGCGGCAGGTTGTGTCCGATGCCGCCGGTGATGGTCCGGCGCGAATATTTTCCCGAAAACATCTTCGCGTAGGCCGAAGGCTCCGGATGCGGCGCGCCGTTGGCGTCACCCTCGCCTTCGCGCTGCGCTCGAAGGTTAAGTCATCGAAATTCCATTTCGGCGAAGCGAGCTTCCAGATCAGTTTTGAGAACTCGCGGCGATATTTCTCGTAACCCTCCCGTCCACGGCCGACGATATTGAAACCCAGGACGTGAGGGAGTAGGAAAAATTGACGAGCGTCACCGGCTGGCCAGTTCTGGCCAAAAGCCGCGCCACATGGGAGGGATCAAGCGTGAGAAAATCTTCGTTCAATCTGTCGCGGTCGATTTGTCTGATCATTTTTCCGGCGATGATCGCGTCCGGGGTGTCGGCAAAAGAGCTGAAGGTGCTTTCGGAGCAGACGGCAGGCGGATTCGGACATACAGAATTGGTTGCCTATGACCCGAAGGGAAAGGCGCTTTACACCAGCGACTTCGGCCCCGATCTCAAGCCGGCAGACAAGGATGGCAAGGGCAAGATCACCAAGGTGTCGCTGGACGGAAAAATCCTCGAGGATGGCTTTCTCCCCGCGAAGGGCCAGACCCTTAACAAACCGAAAGGCCTTTGGATCAAGGGCAACCGCCTCTGGGTCACCGACATCGACTCGGTCTGGGTGTTTGATCTCAAGACCAAGAAAGGCAAGAAGCTCGAACTGCCCGGCTTCACTTTTGCCAACGATCTCACCGTCATGGGCGACGCGCTCTATGTGAGCGACAACCGTTCGGATCAATTGGCGCGGATCGAGCCGGCCGATTTTCTGGAATCGAAAGCCGATCCAAAGATTACGGTGGTGTTCAAGGAAAAGTCGATCTATCCGAACGGAGTCTATCCCGGCAAGGGCGGGGCGCTGTTCGCAGTCGGGTTCAAGGGAAAGGATGAGCCGCGCGGCATCTACTCGATCGCACCCGGCAAGGAGCCCGAGCTTTTGTCGGACAAGATCGGCATGCTCGACGGGCTTTATGTGATGAGCAACGGCGACATCCTGGCCACCGACTGGACGACCGGCTCGCTGTTCCAATGGAACAAAACCATGGGAGTGAAGAAGCTGACCTCCGATTTCAAAGGGCCGGCCGATTTCTGCGCATTCCCAAATGACAAGGGACTGATGGTGGTGGTGCCCGATCTGGTGAAGGGCGAATTGCGCTTCGTGCAGCTCGGAAAATAGGTTTCCTGTCCGCGCACCTCGGGACGATGCGGCCGGTTTTCAAAACGCCTGCCGCACCCACGAACAGATCAACTGCTCTTCGTGACGTCGATCACCGCTTCGGCAAAGGCTTGCGGGGCTTCCTGCGGCAGGTTGTGTCCGATGCCGCCGGTGATGGTCCGGTGCGAATATTTCCCCGAAAACATTTTTGCATAAGCCGACGGCTCCGGATGCGGCGCGCCGTTGGCGTCACCCTCCATGGTGATGGTCGGCACACCGATGACGGGCGCCTTGGCGAGCTTCGCTTCCAGATCGTCGTACTTCGCCTCGCCCTGGGCGAGAGCGAGCCGCCAGCGGTAATTGTGAATCACAATCGCGACGTGATCCGGATTGTCGAACGCCTTCGCGCTGCGCTCGAAGGTTACGTCATCGAAATTCCATTTCGGCGAAGCGAGCTTCCAGATCAGTTTTGAGAACTCGCGGCGATATTTCTCGTAACCCTCCCGTCCGCGCTCGGTCGAGAAATAGAATTGATACCACCATTGCAGTTCGGCCTGCGGCGGCAGCGGCAGCTTGCCGGCCTCCTGACTGCCGATCAGATAACCGCTGACGGAAACCAGCGCCGTGCAGCGCTCCGGCCAAAGTGCCGCGACAATGCCGGCGGTGCGCGCGCCCCAGTCGAAGCCGGCCAGCGTCGCCTTCTCGATTCTAAGCGCGTCCGTCAGCGCGATGGTGTCGACCCCAAGCGCCGACGGCTGGCCGTTGCGAAACGTCGTATCGGACAGGAACGTCGTCGTACCATAACCGCGCACGTGAGGGATGATGACGCGATAGCCGGCCGAGGCCAGGATCGGCGCCACATCGACAAAGGCGTGGATGTCGTAGGGCCAGCCGTGAAGCAGGATGACCGGCTTGCCGTCGGCAGGGCCGGTTTCAGCATAGCCGACGTCGAGGAGGCCCGCTTTGATCTGCTTCAGCGAAGCAAAGGACGTATGGCCTCCCGCTTTGACGGAAGCATTCCGGGCCGTCGTTTGCGCGGCGGCAGATGAGCTCAAAGTCAGTTCGGTTGCGGCAACGGTCATGGCGGCGGCTTCCAAAAAGCGGCGGCGATCGATCTGGTCTGACATGGGCAACTCCCTTAAAGTGCAGCGGCCGGTTGAGGGAGCGTTATAGGGCAGAATTGGGCCGATTGTGGAACGGTCGCCGGCGCTTTGACGCCACAGCCGATTGGCGCGACAGGCCAATCAGTTGTGACGAATAAATTGCGGCCCTTGTTGCGAGCCCTTGTTGCGAGCCCTTGGCAAAGGCCGGAGATGGCGAATATATCGATGCCTTTATCATTTTTGCGAAAATCCAGCGAAGCACCTTACGAATGAACCCGATCTATTTTGACCTCGATGGAACGCTGACGAATCCAAAGCCCGGAATTACGCGTTCGATTCAGTATGCGCTTCGCAAGCTCGATCACGAAGCGCCATCCGAAGACGAATTGGTGTGGTGCATCGGGCCACCGCTTCATGCGAGCTTCAGGAAAATCCTCGGCACCGACGCGCTCGCGGATAGCGCCATCCTGCTTTACCGCGAACGATTTGCCGATGTCGGCCTGTTCGAGAACGAGGTCTATCCCGGCATTGAAGAAACGTTATCCGTGCTCGCCGCGCAAGGCCGGCGCATGTTCGTTGCGACGAGCAAACCGAGCGTCTACGCCGAGCGCATTATCGATCATTTCAAATTGCGCGGCCATTTCGAGCGCGTGTTCGGTTCTGAACTGGACGGCACCCGTTCTGACAAGACCGAGCTCCTGGATTACGCGCTGAAGGCCGCGCATGTCGATCCGGCCGGGGCCACCATGATCGGCGATCGGAGCCACGACATGATCGGCGCGAGAAACAACGGCATGACCGCGGTCGGCGTGCTCTACGGCTACGGCAGCAAAGAAGAATTGCTGGCCGCGGGCGCGCATCGCCTCTCGGCGACGCCGCAGGAATTGCTCGACCACACGGGCTAGGGCGTGAACTCATGAAGGTCCACTTCTGAGAGCTTCTTGGTTCGGCCAAGCCTCTTATGTTTTCGCGGAATCGGTAGCGATGAACCGCGCCGATAACCTTAATAATTGGTTTAAGTTGTCGATAAAATTTTATCGATTACGATGATTTTCAGTCAGGCGGAGTTACGAACCACCCGATCAGAGGTCGTGAAGACAGCGCAGCTTCAAAGGCCTCGCCGAAATTTAGCGATGGAACCGGTCGCGAGCCGGCAGTTGCGGAAATGAGCCGTCCGGTGCCCGCCCGGACGGCCATTTCTATTCCTTTAATTGGCCGCCTTTTGCGGGCCGTGCGGACGCGACTCCTTATGAACTGGCAACCTAGTCCGGAACCGTGAAGATCGGCATCGGCGTCTCGATCCCGCGCAACAGATGTTCTCCGCATGAAATCCACGGACCCGCGACGGCCTCCGCGAAGGAAGCCGTGGCCAATAACGGATGGCCGAGTTGCTTCGTCAGGTCCTGCACCCGGACGACCTCGTTGACTGCAGCGCCAACCACCGTGAACTGCAAACGCTCGGGTATTCCGACATTGCCGTAGATCACCTCGCCGAGATGAAGCGCGATGCCGAAGTTGAGAGGCGGTTCGATGGTGGGTTGCGGCAACGCGCCAAGGCGGCGGCGGGCTTCGTGGGCGGCGGCAAGCGCGCGGCCACAAGCCTCCTCGGCTGAACCCTCGACCCGGAACAGGCCGAGCACCGCGTCGCCGATCAACGAGACGACCTCGCCGCCCTGGTCGAGCACCGCAGCGGCCGTCATTTCAAAATAGCGCCCCAGCACGTTGAGGAAATCCTCGGTCGAGAGCCGGCCGGCCAGTTTGGTGGAGTGGCGAAGATCGCTGTACCACAGCGCGGCGGTGATCTTTTCGCCCTCGCCGCGCCGGATCAAACCGCTTAGCACGGCCTGACCGGCGCGCTTGCCGAGATAGGCGTGGGCGACGTTCTGCGCGACGCTTCGCTCGATCTTCGACTTCAGCGCGATGGCGAGCTGTCGGGTGACGCGCTGGAGCAGCGCGATTTCGTCGTCGGTAAATCCCTCCGACCGATCGCCGAGCCAGGAGCAGATGATTCCATTCCGCCCGATCTGGTCATAGCCAACGAGAAAGACGAGATAGTCGGTGCCGCCCTGCGCGTGAAATTCCTTCAGCACTTCGAAATCGAGAAGCGCGGTGTCGCCGGTCAGCCGGCGGCGCAGCACCGGCAGCCGATGCGTCAGGGTGTGGCCAATGGGACTAAGCAGAAACCGATCCTGCGCGCTATCCTCGGCACTGAAGTGATCGACAACAATCCCTGTCGCCGCGGTCCAGTTCACCGTGGACGCAGCATAGAGCGGATGCAGGATCCGGAACGCCACCTGGCCGCGCAACATCGGCAGTCCGACCGCACGCAACCGCCGGCACAACTCGCCATAGAGCGCGGAGGGTTCGGAGTCAAGCAACGCCTCATTGGCCAGCCACTCGATGATCGTGTGGCCGAGAGCCGTCGATGCTGTCGCCTGATTGTCCATGCGGCATGACTTTATCCGAGATTGCCGGGATGACCAGCGCGATCGAAGCGCTTACAGGCGCGTCGGCTACAGCCCCTCAACGCTGACAAGCCGTGCCGAGCTGCAAGCATCCCGTATGCTTTTCAGTCCTTGATAGGTCGGGCCGTTGTAAAATTCCTCCCACGCCGCGAGCGAGGGAAATTCCAGCAGCACGATTCGTCGGGGCTCCCAGTCTCCTTCGTGGACGTGATGCGCTCCGCCGCGCACGAGGTATTTCGCACCTGCCTTTTCCAGGGCCGGCTTCACGCCATTCATGAATTCTTGATAACGCGCCGGTTCGCGTATCTCGACATCGAAGATCACGTACGCACTCATGTTGTTAGCCCCAATGTTGTTTTATCAGCCTGATGTTTTTCGGCCTGCGGCGAAGATGTTGGCTGTCGCAGGATCGACTGCCGATTCTTTCAGGCGCTATTGGCCTTTTTTGGGACCTGCCGCAAGCGCGACGGCGGCCCGGAATCAACCGGACCGCCATCGCCGCGTTACCTGCTATCGTTCGAGCGATCAGCTCGGAGGATTGAAATCCGGATCGTGATCGCCGATCCGCGAACGGTCGAAGCTGCGATCGAAATACGAGCCGGTAACCGGCGCGCGCGGCGCAACGAAAGCGGGTTCCTGCACCTGGTTATAGCTGCCGCGATAATGCTTGAGAGCGTGCACCGGCTTCTGCGGAGCGGATTCTTCCTGAGCGAAAACGGGGCTTGCGAGTGCGGCGGTCACGAGCGCGACAGCGCTGAGAGTTCTGATCATGATCAAGGGTTCCATTTTTATGTGGTGAACCCCTCCAAAGGATGTTTCCTGATGTTCAGGTACATCGCAGCCACTGGAATAGCGAAACACGTTACGGCAACTGGATTCAAACGGGCGTGAGTCACGATGACAGACCGCTCCGCCCATTGTGATCGGCCGAGCCGCGTGCGAGCGCCTACTCGTCCTCGAACTCGTCTTCCTCGTTCACCCTCTCGCCGTGCTTGTGCGCGGACGCGGTCTTGCCACCGAGCGATCCCGTCACAAACTGCTCGCGTGAGGCATAGGGGTTACGCTGCATGGCGCGCGCGGCGACTTCCTCGCCGGAGACGGCGGCCGGCTGGCAGATCAGACGCCGCGAGGCGCGGCGCATCAAATCCACATGGATGTGGTCGTAGTGATAGGCGTTGGAGCCCGGCGCCAGCACCGTGGTGAATTGCTGGCACGCGCCCGCTTCGACGTCGCGCAGAAAGCCCTGCTCTTCCGGCAATCCCCTCCAGCCCTCCTTCACCGTGACGTGGCGGCCATCGGCGAGCGTAAAGGCGGCGATATCGAGCGCGTTGCCGAAGGCGTGTTCGGAAATATGCGCGCTCGGATTACCGTTCATGCCGCGGCAGGAATAGGCGGAGATCTGCTTGATCTCGACCACGCGCTGGCCGAACCAGCGCTGCGCCGCCGGTTGCACGGTATCGATGAGCCAGCGGTCGAGCACCGAAACGATCGGGCATGCCAGCGTCGCCGCCGGCTTGATCGCAACGGGGCCGGATGCGGGAAACGGCTGCATCGGCCCCGGACCCAGCCGCGGCGGCTGATAGTTCGGAGCGGACAGCACCGACGCCGGCGCCTCGACACGCTCAGGCGGTGGAGCATAACGGTCGCGCGGATAAGCGGGCTGTGGCGCGTAAGGAGAGGACGGCCCGGCCTGCCAGCCACGCGGCGCGCCTTCGCTCGGCAGGCCAATGTCATCCTCGTCCGGCGCGACACCCGGCGCGCGCAATGAAACCGGGCCGTTGGAGGGCGCGCTGTATTGAGGCGCACCATAATTGGACCCGCCATAGCTTGGCGCGCGATCCGGCTGGTTGGGATAAGGCTGGTTGGAGTAATAAGACGAGGGCGGCGGCGGAGAAGGCGGAGGCTGGTTGGCCGGCCAGCGCGGTTGATTGCCGATGGCGGCGGGCGGCCGAAGGTCCTCGTCGGCAAAACCGAAACTGCCGTTGCTTTCGCCGAGCGCGGCCACCTTGAGCGGGAAATCGGCGCCACAGGCACCGGGACCGGAAATCGGGCTGATCCGAACCAGATCCGGGCCTTCCTTCACCGCGCCGGACTTCAGACACGCGATTTCAGCCTCGGCCCGCCAAGGTTCGCGCTCCTCGGAAAAAAATCCGTGGCCGCATCCCGCCAGCGATACAAGGACGAAGGAGCCGACGAGATACAAACGAACTCCGCGCGTCATACGGGAGAACTTCAACGAATTTATTTAAGGACTCATCAACGTCTTGATTTCACGACTCTTTAACCACGTTGCCGGCATGTGCGCGCCGCCGAGATGAAGCGGAGGGACAGCACCGCTGACTTTTTTGGCGTGAAACCGATCGCTAGCTTCTGCGTTATGGCGAGCAGTGACCAGTGACTATCGACGCGGCCTTCGGAGGATTCCCATGACCCTTCGTCCTTTCGTCAGCCAACTGAGTATCGTGACCGCCTACATCGCCTTCGCCTTTGTCGGCGCCATTGTGCTTGGCATGTTCTAGCTGCTTGAAAAAGGCATTTGAAAAGCCCGGCGGATCACCGCCGGGTTTTTTCGTGGCCGCAACGTTCATGCCGCATTCAGTCGCAAACCGCCTCAATCGGTAAAGACACGCCTTGCCGCGATCCATTCGCTCGGCGAAACTGTGTTTTTAAACGGGCGGATTGAAAGCGGGCATGTTTTTTTCATTGACGGCGCCGCGTGATCGCGGATCGAACGCGGAGATCGCACGGCTGGCGTCAATATCGCGCCCGTCATCGCTGCTTGTCCTGTTCCTCGGCCTGGCGCTGGAAGTTCTTGTTCCGGCCACCCCCGCGATGGCTTACGCGCTCAGCAATGCGATCGAGAGCAGGGCTGCTTCATCCGTGGCCGCAAGCGCAATCGCCGCACCGACGCGGCTCGCGCAAACGCAACCTGCGCCCGCCTCAACCGCGGCTTCCTCCACCCAGCCGGCGGCATCGGACGAGCCGATCGGCAATGTCGCAACCCTGACCGGCACGGCCAGCGTGACGCGCAACAACCAGAGCGCGGTTCCGCTGAAACTCAAGGACGACATCTACCTCAACGACGTGCTGCAGACCTCGGCGGATTCCACGCTCGGCGTCACCTTCAACGACGAGACCACCTTCAATCTTACGGCGAACGCCTCGATCACGGTCGATAACTTCATCTATGCGGACGGCGGCAAGCAGAACTCGGCGTTGTTCGACGTCACCAAGGGCACGGTGGCCTTTGTCGCCTCCGCCGTCGCCAGGACCGGCAATATGAAAATCACGACGCCGACGGCTACGCTCGGCATTCGCGGCACCACCGGGCTCGTTGAGGTGAACGGGGCCGGCGGCGGCGCGCATAACATCAAGCTCTATCCCGATCCGGACGGGCACGTCGGCACCATCGACGTCAACGACCGCAGCGGCGCGCGGCTTGGCTCACTGACGCAAGGCTCCAGCGGCTTCACGATCCGTGCCGGCGCCGGCGGCCGGCTCACGGCCGCACCGTTGGTGATCTCGCCGCAACAGGCGGCGCGCGACCAAGGCATCGTGCGCCAGGTGCACGCCGCGCAAGCGGTCGGACGGCGCGTCGTGAGCGAACAACGCGCGCTGCGGCGAGCCAATCCGAACCGGGCCAACCCGCGTGGTGCGCCCGGCCAGAACGGCGAGCGGCGGCAGAACAACCTGCAACAACGGCCCGGCGTGCAACCGCCCGGCGTGCAGCGACCGAATGCGCCTGCGCTTCGTCAGGGCGGATTGCCGAACCGGGCAGCGCCGCCAAGGCGCCCGCCGCCGCCGAGGAAACCACCGCCGAAGGAGAGGAAGCGGTAGTTTCAGTTGGATGTCCTTCGAGACGCATCGCTGATCGCGATGCTCCTCAGGACGAGGTCACGGAAGGCGGCTTCTGACCCTCATGGTGAGGGCACGGCAACGCCCGAGCAGGCCGAGCGTTGGCGAGGCCGTCAGCGAACGGCGCAATTAGATGCCGTGCGTCTACGGATGCCTTGCATCGCCGGGAGAACCATGAGGCCCAAGCGCTACGCGCCCAACCTCGAGAGCGAGCTTCGCTCACGCCGCGCGGCGCAACCAGGCCCTTACCATTCTCAGGAGATCGACGCGCGGGCTTTGCTGCCGCTTCTCCGCCGTTGCACCTGGAGCAAAAGGCGCTGGATCGCGAGAAGCGTGATCGACCGGCCCAGAATCGGCTACGGCAATTTCGGCTCCCGGTTGCGCGATCTCCGGCATGGACCAGAGGTCGGACGGTCCACTTCCGATCGCCTGGTGTTCGCTAACCGCTGGCTGAACCGGCGCGATGGCCGGGACCGCGACATCGGGCAGCGGTGCAACCGACGGCGCGAGTGCCGGCGAGGGTTTAGGCACGGTGGTGCGGCGCTGGCGTCTGGCCGGCGGGACCTTGGTCTCCTGCCTGGTTTCTTGCTTAGTTTCTTGCTTAGTTTCTTGCTTAGTTTCTTGCTTAGTTTCTTGCTTGGTTTCTTGGGATCGCTTGGGTCCTTGCGATCGTTTGAGCGCGGCGGACTGGAGCGCGAGCGGCCCGACATTGGCGAGAAACGCCCGTTCATGGTCGCGCGAAAGCCGCTCGACGGCGGCCTCTAACGGCAGCCAGTCGACCGCCCTCACATCGTTCATCAGGCTGCGGGTCGGCCGTCCCTGGGTTTCCATCCGCCAGTAGTGAACGATCTTGGATCGTCCGCCGGTGTCATAGGCCAGCGTTCCCAGAAATTCGTGCACCGACACGTCGTGGCCGGTTTCTTCCAGCACTTCGCGCTCGGCGGCATCGCGCGGCGTTTCGCCGCTGTCGAGCTTGCCCTTCGGCAAAACCCATTCGCTGCTCTTGCGCAGCCGCACCACCGCAATCAGCGGCGGCCTGGTCTGCCGCAGCACAATACCTCCCGCTGCCAAAACAGGCGCTCGCGCCATCGCTAAAAACCTTGTCGATCCGTTGTCGACCCTTGCCGAAATATCAAATCCGCTCGACTCGACTTTTATATAGGTCAGTAAGTTCAAAATCGATATCGCGTTTTCGTCAACTATGCTGGCGACCGCAGCGCGCGAGTGACCGCTAGTCTTGTCTTGTCAGAGCTGCACCATCTTTAAACGAAGAGAAGATACTCAGCACTTTCGCCGCCATCTCCGAGGTATCATCCCCCCACATGGGAAGATCCATCACCAGCCGACCATTCCTCGCGGGGTGCGCGAGATTTGGACTGCGCTTGACAGCTTCAAGATGTTCAATCGCCGCCTGCTCGGTTGGGCAAAGCTCCATGGCGATCGGCAGGGGATAGCCGACGATCTTGAACGCCGCTGCCGCAAGGACTTCGGTGTGGCGGAAGCCGTGGCGCACGGCGTAAGGGCGAACTTCGACGCCGCTTCGATCAAAGTGTTCCGCAAGCGCCAGTACCTCCGCAGGAAGTGAGTTCGATCGGGCGAACGAACGCCCGGTAAGTCCACTCGCCGGCGACGGCCAGTATGGCGCAAATCGCAATGAAGATCGCCATTCGCATCGATAGAGACCGTTCTACGGTTTACGCAACAAAGGCTGCCCCGCCTTGATCCGCGCGCCCTCGCGCACGTTGTCACAAAACTCAAAACGGTCCGGCGTCAGCACGATGATGGTCGAGCCATGCTCGAACCAGCCCATCTCGTCGCCTTTGTGCACGCTGACATCGCAGGGAAACACCGTCGGCCCGCGCGTCTGCGCATTCAGCGTGCGGTCGATGCAATGTAGCCGCAGGCTTGCGACCAGAATAGCGGCCACCGGCACAATCGTCAGCGCCTCGCCCGAGGTAAGCCGCGTCTCGATCACCGCGCGCTCGTTCTTGCAGAACAGACGCTCGACCCGCTTCAGCGCGATCGGATTGACGTTCCATACATCGCCCGAAATGAAGGTGACCCGCTCGATCTTGAAGTCCGCCGGCGCGTGGAAGCGGTGATACATGCTCGAGGTCAGCCTAAGCGTAACGAAGCGGCCGTTGCGATGGGTTTCCACCAGTTCCGGCATCCCCAATAAATCGAGCAGCGAATAGTTGGCGCCCTTGATCTGGAACAATTCGGTGTCTTCGATCGCGCCATGCGCGCCGATGATGGCATCGCTCGGGCTGGCCACGATGGAAGAGTCCTGATCGAACGGACGCAGGCCGTCCTTCAGCTCGCGGGTGAAGCAATCGTGCAGGCTCTTGAATTCGGTCTTTTTGGCTTCGCTGAGATCGAGATCGGAAAACAGCCGCCAGCAGGCGATCGAGGCGGCGCAGACCAGCGGATTCTCGATTTGGCTGAACCAGCCCATGAAACGGGTGACGGCGGCGCGCGGAATGCGGTTGGTCAGGAGGAAATTAACGTTCTCCTGTTCCGTCACGGCTGTGATGAGACCCTTGATTGTCATGAATTTGTCAGATGGATTAGCTAGCGCTTCTGGCATGGATTCGTCTCTCCCGATTCTCTCTTTGTCCGCGGTGGCGGTGGCCGGCGCCGCCGCTACCTTTCCCAAGCTCAAGGCGCGCCTCGAATTGTCGCGGGCCAAGCACCGCTCGCTGAGCGGACATTCGAAAATGTCCCGCCGCGTAGCACGCCTGCTGCCGTTCTACGAATTTTCCGCCGAAAAATATTTTTGTGCCGACGGCGCCCCGCCGGAAATCGCTGGCCAGCGCAAGGACGCCTTCTTTGCGCTCGCCAAACTCTATGCCGAGCGCTTCGCCAAGGGACGGCAAATGACGGCGGAAGCCGTCACCCAGATCTCCGACCTGCAATTCACCCGCGCCTATCGCGTGCCGTTCCAGTTCTCGAAGCTCGTGCAGGAAAATCTCGGCACCTCCGCGTTCATGGCGCAGTCCTCCGGCGTCACCGTCACCGATGTTGACGGCAACCTGTTCTACGATCTCACCGGCTCCTACGGCGTCAACATTTTCGGCAACGACTTCTATAAAGAGTGTATCGCCGAGGGCGAAAAGCGCGCCGAAGGGCTCGGCCCGATGCTCGGCTTCTATCATCCCGTTGTCGCCGACAATGTCCGGCGCATCTGCGCCATTTCCGGGCTCGACGAAGTCTCGTTCCACATGTCCGGCACCGAAGCCGTGATGCAGGCGGTGCGGCTGGCGCGGTATCACACCAAGCGCACGCATCTGGTTCGGTTCGCCGGCTCCTATCACGGCTGGTGGGGTGATGTGCAACCCGGCGCCGGCAACCCGATCGCCCCGCACGAGACCTATACACTCGCCGAGATGTCGGAGAAGACGCTGCATGTGCTGCGGACGCGGCGCGACATCGCCTGCGTGCTGGTCAATCCGCTGCAAGCGCTGCATCCGAATGCCAACGCGCCCGGCGATTCCGCGCTGGTCGATTCCTCGCGAAACGCGCATTTCGACCGCGACGCCTACACGGCTTGGCTGAAGGAGCTGCGCCAGGTCTGCACCGAGCGCGGCATCGTCCTGATCTTCGACGAGGTGTTTCTGGGCTTCCGCATCGCTGCCGGCGGCGCCCAGGAATATTTCGGCGTGCGCGCCGACATGGTGACCTACGGCAAGAGCCTCGCCGGCGGGCTCCCGATCGGCGTGGTCTGCGGCACCAAGCAACTGATGCGCCGCTTCCGCGACGACCGTCCGGCCGACGTCTGTTTCGCCCGCGGCACCTTCAACTCGCATCCCTATGTCATGACGGCGATGGATGAATTCCTCTCCCGTCTGGCCAGCCCGAATTTCCGCGCCATTTATGACGGACTTGATGCGACCTGGAACGGCCGCGCCGAGGCGCTCAACGCGCGGTGCGAACAGGAAAACCTGCCCGTGCGCGTCGCCAACCTGTCGTCGGTCTGGACGGTGCAATATACCGAGCCGTCGCGATATAACTGGATGTTCCAGTATTACCTGCGCGCCGAGGGTCTCGCGCTGAGCTGGGTCGGCACCGGCCGCTTCATCTTCAGCCTGAACTTCACCGACGCCGATTTCGCCGAAGTCGAGCAGCGCTTTGTCGCGGCCGCGCAAAAGATGAAGCGCGACGGCTGGTGGTGGCACTCGCCTACGCTGACCAACAAGGCGATCCGCCGCCAGATCCTCAAAGAGATGATCGCCAGCAAGTTCGGCCGCTGAGGCTTCCTTTATCCCTCCCCCCGCGAAGCGGTGGGGAGGGAAGGCCGAAGCGAAGCGAAGGCCGGGGTGGCGGGCGATGCTTTGAGAAAACGCCCCCCACCCCGGCGCTTGCCTACGGCGCGCGCCGACCTCGAGAGCGAGCTTGCTCGCCTCGGACCCCACCACTCGCTGCGCTCGCGGGGGGAGGGGTAAGAAGCAGCTCATGACGCTCCGAAAACGTAGATGCCCGGGACATCCAGCGCGAAGACGCGCTTCGCGCTTTTGCCCGGGCATGACGAAGGTCGTAACGAGTTAAAGTCTCAGGCGTGCTGCTCGGTGAGTTCGTTGTGCTCGATGATGTCGAGGCCCGGATCGATCAGCTCGCCGCGCAGCAGCGCCAGCGGCGCCTTGCGGTAGAGCTGGAAGTCGTTGAAGGGGTCCGTGAGGATCTTGGTCATCCAGACGAGGCCGGTTTCGACGTCACGGATGAAGAACAGGTGCACGGTGCGGAACAGAAGACCGCCGACGCCGACCACCAGCCAGATCTTGGCGACCTGCCTCATGAAATCGGCCGGCGTCGCCCAAGGTGCGACCAGGCCGAACAGCGTCGGGTCGGCGTAGAGCACGACCGGCGACAGGGCCCAGATCGTCATCAGCACGACCTTGCGGCGCAGGTTGTAGCCGACCTTGATCTCTTCCTTGTGCTCGTGCGTCACATCGTTGATGTGGTCGTAGTCGCGCGGCTCGAAGAAGAAATGCCCGGCCTGGCGTGAGGTCATCGAAACCAGCCAGCCGATCAGCGCCGACATCATGGGATCGAAGAACATCATGATGTAGCCGATCAGGAAACTCACGGCGCTGACGAAATGCAGGCTCTGGTTGATCCGGCTGTGGTGATAAAAGCGATGGTCGTCCCAGCGCTGGATACGCAGCTGCTCCAGGAAATTCTTGATCATGGTCTTCCCCAAAAAGGATGAGTTGAAGGAAACTCTACAGGATTTCGATGTCCGGTATGTGACATCATCATAATGTCACATACGGTTTTGCGATCACGCTGTCACAAAAGTCGGCCAGCCTTTCGATGAGCCGGCTGAACAATCAGGAGGATTTGACGACCTTGCGGACCCGGACCAGCGAGAAATGGCCGAACGGTGGAATCAAACGGCGCTCCGCCAGCTCGACGTTCTTGGCGCCTGCAAGCCAGGTCGTATAGCGCGACCAGGCGAATTCGGCGGTACGGAAACCGAGGTGGCGCACCACCGGCTGCAACCCTTGCTCGATGAAACGGCGCAGTCCTTCATCGGCGCTGACACGGGTGAGGATGATCAGTTCGCCGCCCGGCCGCAGCACGCGGGCGAATTCATCCAGCGCCACTTCCGGATTCGGCACCGCGGTAACGACATATTGCGCCATCACCACGTCGAAGGAATTGTCTTCGAATTCCAGCTTCTCGGCGTCCATCACCGCAAGCCCCTCGACATTCTTCAGCTTCTGCTCGGCGACGCGCTTCCTCGCCTTGTTGAGCATCGCTTCGGAAATATCGGTGCCGAAAATGCGCACGTTCGGCGCATAGAGCGGCAGCGAAATGCCGGTGCCAACGCCGACTTCGAGCACGCGGCCACCGAGCTTGTTGGTGGCCTGGATCGCGGCGTCGCGGCCCTTCGAGAAGACCCCGCCGAACACGAGGTCGTAAATCGGCGCCCAGCGGTCATAGGCCTGCTCGACCATTTCGCGGTCGAAATCCAGATGCGCGGCGTCGTCCAGTTTGATGCTCTCTGCCATAGTTGCTTTCTCGTTTCCTTGAGGTCCGTGGCCGATCCGCGTTTGCCGGATCTGGCCGCTGTTGTAGGTTTAGCCGCCCACCGCGTGACTTTCGGCTGCGATCGGCACCTGCCGCGACGCGCGGCTCGGCTGCAACGCACTCAAATTACCGATGAACTGCCGGGCGCTGTTTTCCCAGGAACGCTCCAGGGCAAAGTTGCGGCAGGTTTCGCGTGACATGTTGAGCGCGCGCAGGCACGCCGCCCGCAGATTCCTGTCGAGCGCGCCAATCGGATGGTCGGCGATCACGTCGATCGGGCCGGTCACCGGAAATGCCGCAACCGGCGTTGCGCAGGCGAGCGCCTCGAGCTGCACGACGCCAAACGTGTCGGTGAGGCTCGGGAACACGAAGACGTCGGCGGTGGCCAGATGCGCTGTCAGGTCCGCGCCCTTTTTCTCGCCCAGGAAGTGAACGTCAGGATATTTCTGCGCCAGTTCGCGCCGCTGCGGCCCGTCGCCGACCACGACCTTCGACCCCGGCAGGTCGAGCGACAAAAATGCCTCGATGTTCTTCTCGATCGCGACGCGGCCCATGGTCATGAAGATCGGGCGCGGCAGATCGAGATATGCAGGGTGATCCGGATTGAACAGTTCGGTATCGACACCGCGTCCCCAGAAACCGAGCTTGCGGAAACCGCGCGCAGCGAGCTCATTATAAAGAGAGGGCACCGCCACCATCGTCGTCGCCGCCGCGTTGTGAAACCGGCGCAGCACCGCATAGGTCACGGAGGCCGGAATGATCGAGCGGACCGCGATATATTCCGGAAACCGCGTGGTGTAGGAGGTCGTAAAGGCAAGTCCGCGGCGCAAGCAATAGGCCCGCACCGCCCAGCCGACCGGGCCTTCGGTCGCGATATGTATAGCTTCGGGCGCCGCCGCCTCGATGCGCCGCGCGATCTCGCGCCGGTTGGTCCACGCGACCCGTAAACCCGGATAGGTCGGCAGCTCCATCGAGGGAAATCCCTCGGGCGTCAGGAATTCGATGTCCGCGCCGAGCGAGCCGGCCGCGCGCTTGAGCGAGGTCAAAGTACGCACCACGCCATTAACCTGCGGGTGCCAAGCGTCAGTCGCGATCAAGATTTGCATCGGTGGATGCCTTGTTGATTCTTCAAGGCGCGACGTTGTGCCAGAGATATTTCAGGCGTGTGACGTCATAGAGGTTAACGGCCCTGATTTTCGCATTGGCCCCCTGCTTTCGGGCTTCATGACAGTGAGATGAAATAATTCATGAACGCGACGAAGCGATTTTCGCTCTCCTGTGAAAATGTCCGGAAATGATTTGCCGTTATGAATCGCTGCCAATGACGCACGAAAAACCGTGCGCAAGAGATCGACAGGGCGAGAGATCAACAGGGAACGGCAGATGTTTGCTTGCAGGCCAAAGATCCGTCGCGCCTTTGTAACGGCTGCGCTCGCCGCTGGTGTGATCGCGTTGGCGGGTTCGGCGACCGCCGCGCCGCGACCGCTGTTTCCGTTTGCGATGCCGGAGCCGCCGCAAGCGGTTCAACCGGTGCCGTCCGATGAGCGGGAGGCACCGTTCGAATTACCGGCGCGGTTCAAGCGCCAGGTCGTGAATTATTCAACCCGCGAGTCGGCCGGCACGATCATCATCGATACGCCCAACACGTATCTTTATTATGTGCTCGGTAACGGGCAGGCGATCCGCTACGGCATCGGCGTCGGCCGCGACGGCTTCACCTGGTCCGGCACCCAGACGATCACCAGGAAGGCCGAGTGGCCGGACTGGACTCCGCCGCCGGAAATGATCGCGCGCCAGCCTTACCTGCCGCGTCAGATGGCCGGCGGCCCCGGCAATCCGTTAGGCGCACGGGCGATGTATCTCGGCGGCACAATGTACCGCATTCACGGCACCAATGCGCCTTCGACCATTGGCACGCACGTTTCTTCCGGCTGCATCCGTCTGATCAATTCCGATGTCAGCGATCTCTATTCCCGTGTGAACGTCGGCACCAAAGTGATCGTGCTGCCGATGGATCGCCGCGCCGAGAATTTTTCCGCTAATCGAATTTAGGTTTCCCCGGAACTTCCCCCCAAGGTCCCACCCCGCATCCCGACCCCGCGGCAACAATAATGCGGGCTTCTAAATCGCCATACTGATAGTGAGGCGCGTCGCCCAACGCGCCTCTCTTTTCATTTCCGCACCGAAACAAACCGACCACATTACCGCCAATGCCTTGAGCTACCTTGGTTTTCCTCATGGCCGGGTTCGCCGCTCTAGCGCCCTCCACCCCGGCCCTATAGACTCCCAATTTGAATCAGTCCGGGGGGACGATGCGTCTTAAGACCATTCTGCTCGCGATCGCGGTGGTCGCGGTCTCGTTCTTCGTCAGCCTGAAGGCGATGGACTGGTTTTCACCGCGCGGCGCGGGCTCCCGGCCGGCTCTGGCCGACCTGCCGCCGCTGCCGCCGGCCCCCCGCAGTTCCGTGATCCTGGCCCAGGTGACCATTCCCATCACCGCGATCCGCGATGCCGCCGACCGCGGCACGCCGCGCAATTTTTCCGGCAAGGCCGACAACCCGGTGTCGCAGGTGCTGCAAAACGCCGACATCGGCTGGACCGCCTCGCGCGGATCGATCGGCGCCACCGGCGGCCAGGACGTGCTGTCGCTGACCACGGCGCTGAACGGAAAACTGAACGTCACGGGCTCGCTGGCGGCCAAGGCCACCGGCGCGGTCGGTGACGCCATCGGCGGACTGCTTGGCGGTAATGTTGCCAAGCAGATCGGCAGCATCAACATCAAGGCCGTCAATGCCTCGGCCGAGATCAAGGGCAATGTGACCGTCACCGCGCGGCCGAAGTTTGCAGCCAGCTGGCGGATCGAGCCCAATCTGAGCGGCAGCGTGAATCTCGGCGACACCAGCCTGTCGGTGGCCGGCGCAAAGCTCAACGTGCCGGCGCAGATCAAACCCGTGCTCGACAAGAATGTCGCCGACCAGATCAACGCCGCCGACAACCGCATCCGCAACGATCCATCGTTCGAGCGCAGCGCCCGGATCCAATGGAGTCGGGCCTGCCGTTCGATTCCGCTCACGGCCGGCAACGCGTCGACGCCGCCGCTCTGGCTTGAGTTGCGGCCGACGCGGGCGGTGGCGGTGCAGCCGAGCATCAGCGCGACCGCAATCGACATGACGCTCGGCATCGAGGCGGAAACCCGCATCACGCCGAAACAGACCGTGCCGCTGTGCCCGTTTCCCGACAAGATTTCCATCGTGCCGCCGACGCAACCGATCGTGAGCATCGGAATCCCGATCGACATCCCCTTTGCCGACGTCGACAAGATCGTCGAAGCGCAACTTCTCGGGCGCAACTTTCCCGAAGATGGATCGAGTTCGGTGAACGTGACCGTGAAGCATGTTCAGGTTGCCGCTTCGGGCGACCGGCTGCTGATCTCGCTTCTGATCAACGCCAAGGAAAAGAGCAGCTTCTTCTCCTTCGGCGGCGAGGCCACCGTCTACATTTGGGGCCGGCCGGTGCTCGATCAGGCGAACCAGATCCTGCGGCTCGCCAATGTCGAGATGGCGGTGGAGTTGGAAGCAGCCTTCGGGCTGCTGGGCGCGGCGGCACGCGCGGTTATGCCGCATCTGCAAAAGACGCTGGCCGAGAAGACCACCGTCGACCTCAAGCCGTTCCTGGGCGACGCGCAGAAAATGGTCGCATCCGCCATCTCGGATTTGCAGAAGAACCAGGACAGCGTGCGGGTCGTGACCGACATCAAGAACCTCGCGCTTGCCGACATCGCCTACGATTCCAAGACGCTGCGCCTGATCGCGGAGGTCTCCGGCACCATCAATGTCACGGTGGCGGCGCTGCCGGGTCTTTGACCTCCCCTCATCCCCAACGCTTCTGGAGCGGCCGAAGAGCGCAGGGTTAATGCGCCGCCGCTCACGTTCAGGCTTTGCGGGTCCCGCCGAAGCCGGTTAAAACAGGCGATCAAAAACAAAAACAGCCAGACAACATCAGAGAGGGAACATGATGAAATCATTCGCAGCCACGTTACTAGCAGGATTGGCCATCGTGGCGTCCGGTTTGCCCGCGAATGCGCAAATTTCCGACGACGTCGTCAAGATCGGCGTGCTGACCGACATGTCGAGCCTTTATGCCGACGCCACGGGCAAGGGTTCTGTGGCCGCTGTGCAGATGGCGGTCGCCGATTACGGCGGCAAGGTGAAAGGCAAGCCGATCGAAGTGGTCGCAGCCGACCACCAGAACAAGCCCGACGTCGGCGTTTCCATCGCCCGCAACTGGTACGACAATGAGAAGGTCGATGCGATCTTCGACGTGCCGACCTCCTCGGTCGCGCTGCCGATCTCGGCGCTGACCCGCGAGAAGAACAAGATCAACATCAATTCCGGCGGCGGCACCTCCGACCTGACCGGACCGGCCTGCTCACCCAATACCGTGCATTGGACCTACGACACCTATTCGCTCTCCAACGTCGCCGGCAAGGCGATGGTCAAGCGCGGCGAGGATACCTGGTTCTTCGTCACCGCCGATTATGCCTTCGGCATGGCGCTTGAACGCGACGCAGCCAATGTCGTGAAAGAGAACGGCGGCAAGGTGCTCGGCGACGTCCGCCACCCGCTCAACTCTTCCGACTTCTCTTCCTTCCTGTTGCAGGCGCAGGCGTCCAAGGCCAAGGTGATTGGGCTCGCCGATGCCGGCGGCGACACCACCAACGCGCTGAAGCAGGCGGCTGAATTCGGCATCATGCAGGGCGGCCAGAAGATGATCGCTCTGCTGCTGGAAATCACCGACGTGCATTCGCTCGGCGTCAAGGCGACGCAGGGCCTGATCGTCACCGACGCCTTCTATTGGGACATGAACGACGAGACCCGCGCCTTCTCCAAGCGCTTCAACGAAAAGGTCGGCCACATGCCGACCATGATCCAGGCCGGACTTTATTCGGCGACCATGCATTACCTGAAGGCGATCGAGGCCATCGGCACCGACGACTCGATGAAGGTGATGGCGCAAATGCGCGCCACGCCGGTCAACGACTTCTTCGCCAAGGGCGGCAAGATCCGGATCGACGGCCGCATGGTCCACGACATGTACCTGTTCGAGGTCAAGAAGCCGGAGGAATCGAAGGGCGAGTGGGATCTCTACAAGCTGCTCGCCACCGTTCCCGGCGACGAAGCTTTCCGTCCGCTCGACAAGGGCAATTGTCCGCTGGTGAAGACGAACTGACGCTCGGCCAATTTCACCGAGGCATCAACAAAAAGGCCCCGACCGAAGTCGGGGCCTTTGATTTTTTGAATGACCGCGTTCGTCAGTACTTCGCGACGACCGGCGCAAGCGGGGTAATCGGATCGAACTTCAGTGAGAAGCGCGCCTGAACAACATCCGCACTGGTTCTGATGGTACGACAGTCGACGGAGCAGAAGGCAACGCCATCCGCCGGGCTGATCATCGTGGCCGTGCCAAGGTCGACATGCTTGTATTCCAGACCGATGATGATCGCGGTCTGCCTGCCCTTCCAGACCGCATAGTCGACGCCGGCACCTGCGAACCAGCCATCGCGGCGCTTGCTAAAGTCGTCCTGAATACCGCGCACGCTCAAAGCACTCGTATTGATTTCTCCACTCGCGTAGCCGCCGGTGCCGTAGAACAGGAAGTCCCGGAACGCGTAGCCGAGACGCGGACCCACCGTGAAAACACTCGCCAGGCCGGCTGCGCAGCTGAAGGCGGGATTGGGACAACCCGTATTCGGCGCGCCGGTAACCTGCGTGTCGTCAAAACCGCTGAACCAGGCGAGATCCAGGCCGAGCACCCAGTTGTTGCTCCACTGATATTGAGCCCCGCCATGCAAGCCGCCGACGCCGAACGACCCATCGTGGCCGAAGTTACCAATCAGGGTTTGTGGCGTTCTGTTGGGCCAGAAGGCACTCTGAGACGTCCACATGCCTCCGAAGTTGGCTCCGACGTAAACACCGGTCCAGCTGAATTCAGGGACGAAGGGCACTGGCGGCGCTTTGACAGGCAAATCGGCGGCGATTGCCGTGGTGGTTCCGAAGGCCAACGCGGAAAGCAGCAATGCGATTTTCTTCATGGCACTCCCCCTCGAATGACTCATTGAAAAGCCGTCGCCAGCATAGCGCCAGCGCCTCCGAACGCGACGGATACCTTTACGCTTGCGCGGTTCCATTGCGTTTTGCTTTGGGGGAGTGATCTATAGGCAACAAATAGAAACAAACCTGCGGCGATGAACGCTGGTCAGCACTGACGCATGGCGTGCCAAGCACCAATTGGAGCGGCCCGCGACATGAGCTGATCAAATTGCTGCATTGCGAACAAAAACGCGCCCGGCAAAACCGGACGCGTGTTTCTCCGTTCGGGCACTTGAACTGGAACGCTTTCCTCAGTGTGGCAACCCTGACGTTCCTTTTGAGTTTCGCCGCGAGTTCTTCGGAACGAACGTCAGAGTCAAAGCCACACTGGAATCATATGGTTGCTAGTGTCCCTTTTGGTTCTGACATTAGTGTCCGCAGCGATGTCGTGCGAATGTCAGTCCTCGAATTTGAACGAGACGCTGAGCTTGGCGCGGTAGGCTTCAACCTGGCCTTTGGCATCGAGTTGCAGGTCGAGCTTGACGATTTCGGCGACGCGAAGATCTCGCAGGGATTTGCCGGCCCTTTCGAGGGCGGCCGCTGCCGCCTTCTCCCAGGATTCCTTGCTGGTGCCTATCAACTCGATGACCTTGTAGACGCTCTCAGCCATGTCGTCCTCCCGTTCGATGTTAGGCAGGACGCAGGTGCTCCTGCCGCCTGCGAGCGTAGCATCGCCATATCAGCGCTGAAAGGTTCAAGTCCGCTCACACCCCCCAAAACAAAAAGCGCGCCCGGCAAAAACCGGACGCGCTTTTTATCTGTCGAAGCGAGATGCCGCCTTAGCTATTTGAATACTTGAATTCCGGCATCGCCTTCAGCTCATCCTTGGTGGCGCCGAACACCGCATGATCCGGATACCACGGATTGGACTTGGTCGCGGCCGCGCCGCCGGCCCCGGCGGAACCCGTGGTGGTCGAAGTCGACGGGGTTGTCGCCGGCGGTTTCATCATGCTGCCGCCGCCGCCCGGCGTGCCGTTGCTGGCTGTGCCGGTGTAAGCGATCGGCTCACTGGAGAACTTGACCTTGTCGAGGGGAACCGCGACCAGATGTGCACCCATGCCGAGGAAGCCGCCGACACCGAGCACCACTGCCTTGATGTTCCCGCTCTTGTCCATCAAGAGGTCGTTGATCGAGCCGAGTTTCTCGTTGTTGTCGTTGTAGACAGAAAGACCAACGACCTTGGAAGCTCGCCAGTCACCTTGCAGCTGGGAACTCGACACCGTGTCCGACGACGCCGTGTTCGTGCGATTGGTAGTAGCGGTCGGGGTTTGCGCCGACGCTACCGTTGCCAGTAACGCCGTGCCGGCCAAAGCCGCCATGAGTGTTTTTACGAACATGTGTTTCCTCCTTTAGTCGAAAGATGGAGAGAAAACACGATGCCGCTGCCGCCGTTCCGTTGTTCCCGTAATTTGGTTGGCGTGCGGTGCGGCGTGCATATTTCGCAGGAACCAAAGTTCCTTGACCGGTGATGTTTGTCGCAGCCGCGAAGGAAAAATCAGTTTCTGCCCAACAGCTCAATTTCGGCCATCGCCGAAGGCTGCATCACGGCGCGGAATTCCACGCCGTGCAGACGGATCGTCGGCGACACCCCAAAGTAGTTGCCGCCGAACACCTTCAGCCGCCGCTCCAGTTCGCTCCTCGAAATATCGAGCGGAATGTCGCACATCGCGCGATAGTTCTTGCGCGAATATTTCCTGTTGCTCCACTGCAGCGACAGCGCCGGCGGAGGAACGAGGTCCAGTGCCAGCCATTTCGCCATCCGCCAGAACAGGAACGCCAGATGCGCGTAAGCGAGACCTTCAAGTCCAAGCACCGAGATGTGTGGCGGAATCGGAAACGACACGAACTCCAGAATCGGGCCGGCATCGACCTGCTCGACCATCGCATGCACGGTGGCGCCGAATTCGGTGGCCTGGTCGTAGAGCGCAAAATGCGAGGGCGCCCAGCCGGGATAACTCGGCGGTCCCGGATGGAAATTGAAGGCGCCGTAGCCGAGTTGGCTCAAGATCGAGTTCGGCACGATCACCGGCGTCACGAAAGCGACCAGCCGCGAGCGGGCCAGCACGTCCGAACTCAACGCTGCGAATTCGCTCGCCCGTTCGATCGGCAACACGGTGAGATCAGGGTTGTGTCCGAGCAGCGCCGACGGCAAAACCGTTCGTTCGATCGGGCCGGTAAGGAGAATGACGGTGTCGAACATGAGTTTTTTGTAAGACTTCTCGCCGCCGACCCCGTGCTAAGAATCACCCCGGAGTTGCTGAATCATATTTCCGATGACGTGCTTGCATTGCAAAAGCGGACATGTTGCGTGGTGTTGCGTATGCGAGATCGGAAATATATGGAAACAAAAAAGTGGCGCAGTGGAGTGGATTTGACATTCGATACCCAGCCAGCCGCGGGTTTGAAAATCGAATGTCAAATCCAAAACTCCACTGGAAACTCATGTTTGCTAGTGGTCCCATGGTTCTAACACTCGCAAAAGGGCCCGCGGAGAAGGGATGCGAATGTTAGAACCGGACCACTAGTGCCGGTATTCTCAGGCAGAGGAACTCATGATGCCGCCCGTGCCGCCTAACATCCTTGTCGTGGAAGACGACCGCGAGACGCGGGCGCTGATTGCAAAATATCTCCGCACCAACGCCTGCAATGTCACGACCGCCAATGACGGGCGCGAGATGGCCCGCGCGCTGACCGACCATCGCGTCGATCTCGTGATCCTCGACGTGATGCTGCCCGGCGAGGACGGCTTGAGCCTGTGCCGGAAAATCCGCAGCGAGTTGCAGGTGCCGATCATCATGCTGACCGCGCGGGGCGAGGACGTCGATCGCATTCTCGGCCTCGAAATGGGCGCCGACGATTATCTTGCCAAGCCTTTCAATCCTCGCGAACTGCTTGCGCGCATCAATGCCGTGCTGCGCCGCCAGGCCGCAGCCCAGACCGCAAGCGCCGTGATGGGCGCCACCACGCTCACCTTCCAGGGCTGGCGGATCGATTTCCGCCTGCGCGAATTGCGCAATCCGGCCGGCGCGCGCGTGGCGATGACGTCAGCGGAATTCGATCTGCTCCGCGCCTTCTGCGAACGGCCCGGCCGGGTGTTGTCGCGCGACAGCCTGCTCGATTTGACGCAAGGCCGCAGCGCCGGTTCGTTCGAGCGCTCGATCGACGTGCTGGTGAGCCGCATCCGCCGCAAGATCGAAACCGATCCGCAGGATTCCAGCATGATAAAGACCGTGCGCTCCGGCGGATATCTGTTCACGCCGACGGTGGAGGCGGCTTCCGCGCCCCTCGATGCCGCCAAATGAAGCTGGTCGATTTCCTGAACTTGCGGACCATCAGCGGCCAGATCACCGCATTGGTGATCGCATCGATTGTCGCCATTCATCTGATCCTGACTGTCGTCTTCCTGATCAGCCGTCCGGATCAACCGGAGCAGCCCGATCCGAGCATCGATCGCGGGCATGCGCAGTTCGGCGTGGCCGTGCAGTTGATTGGCTCTGCGGCTCCCGCCGATCGCCCGCGGCTGATGGCCGATCTGGCGCGCGCCTTTCCCAAGCTCGACATCAAGCCGCTGCCGCCGGGACCCATTCCTCCCGAAGCAAGCGACATTGAAGGCCTCGACCTGCACGGCCTGCATCGTCGGCTCGACAGCAGCTATCATATCTTTCCCCTCGCCAACGATCAAAAGCGTCACAAGGTCGGCATCGCGCTGCCCGACGGCAGCATGATCTCGGCGCGGGTGTTGCGCGATCCGCGGCCGCGGCCGTTCTGGGTGGGATCGTGGATCGCGACGCTGTTGTTTGCGATCATCAGCGTCAGCCTGCTCAGCCTGTGGGCGGCGCGGGCACTGACGGCGCCGCTGTCAGCCTTCGCCAAGGCTGCCGAGAGTTTCAGCGTCAACGGCGCCGCAGCAGCGCTACCCGAGCGCGGGCCGGAAGAAATCCGGTTTGTGGCCAAGGCGCTGAACCGGATGCACGAACGCATCACCACACTGATCGACGACCGCACCAAGATGCTCGCCGCCATCAGCCACGATCTGCGGACGCCGATCACGCGGATGCGGCTGCGCGCGGAGTTCATCGAGGACGAGGTGCACCGCCACCGCATGATGAGCGATCTCGACCAGATGCGCTCGATGCTGGAATCGGTGCTGTCGTTCCTGCGCAACGACCGCAAGCTCGAAGCGATGACCCTGACCGACATCGCCTCGACGCTGCAACTCGTCGCCGACCAGTTCTCCGATATCGGCCACAAGGTCGCTTACGAGGGGCCGGAACATGCGATGGCGACGGTGCGGCCGGACGACCTGACGCGCAGCGTCACCAACCTCGTGGAAAATTCCGTCCGATATGGCGCGCTCGCCACCATTCGTCTTGAGGTCTCGCCCGACACGGCCACCATCGAGGTCGAGGATGACGGTCCGGGCATTTCCGATGCCCGCAAGGAAGTCATGCTGGAGCCGTTCGTGCGCGGCGATGACGCCCGCAACATGGACGAAACGACGGGCTTCGGGCTAGGGCTTTCGATCGCGCGTTCCGTCGCGCTGGCGCATGGCGGCAGGTTGTCGCTGCACGACCGGCAGCCGCACGGATTGATCGTGCGCATCGAACTGCCGGTTCGGCAACAGAGCCGAAAATCGGCAGCGTGAAGCTTTAGGCGGCGATCGCTTCGCCGTCGGCCTCTTGTGCCTCGAAATAGGCCACCGACTCGAAATGGTAGTCGCAGGCCATGCAGCGCCAGAGATAGAAGGTACGGCCGGGTTCGTGTTCGACCCATTCCGGCAGCGCGATCGATCTGCCGCATTGGGCGCAGGGATTTTGCCGAGGTAATGAACGGAGTCCGGGCATGACGTACCTCCCGTTTTCTGATTCTCTTACGTGATGTCTCTGATGAGATGTCTTTAGTCTCGCACCTGAACGCGATGGGACAGTCCTGCTGTCAGACCTGCGCGTTTCGACGGCGTACTTGATGAAAGATCAATAGGGCAAATCGACGGCAAAGTCACCGCGGCGCGACGCCGCGATCAATCAAATTCGTCTCTCGTTTGAATTTACTTTGCGTTCCAATCCACTGCGGGTTCCGCGGTGTGCAGTGCGCCCGCTTTGCGAAGGTGGATCGTGGCGACCTCGTCGCTGTAGATTTTCTGCCAGCCGTCCATGTGATCCAGCAGCTTGGTCGCAGCACTTTGCGTACGCAGCAGCGTCGCCTGGATCTGATATTCGTTCAGCAGACGGAACAGCCTGTCGGGCTCGATCAATTCGGAAGCGTTATGATGATCGACGAAGAATTCCTTGCCGTAGACGTCGGTGCGGCCGTCGATGAAGGGTGCGACGCCGCTCGCGATCAGATAACCGCCGAAATCGTAGTCGTTGAAGACGCGCTCGACGTTGAGCTTTTTCAATTCAGTCACGGCCTGGACCGGCGAATTGGCGGTATTGGGCGCGAAGGGATGCATCGCGGCGTAGCTTAGCGTGCCTGCCGCCAGCACTACCACCAAACCGGCCGCCATCACGCCGCGAACGGGCCTCAGCGAAGGCAAGGAGGCTTTCGCGCCGCCAATCTGTTTGGCGAGCGGCACGGCGACAACCAGCGGCGCAAGCAGCGCCAACATTTCGGTGGCCCGGTTCTGGAACAGCGCCATGTGGAGCAGTCCCAGCACCAGCAGGATACGCGTCGGCGTCAGTTGCATGCCCCGCAACAGCGCAAACCCGAGGCCGAGCAACAGGCAGGTTTCGAAGGTGCCGAGCTTGCCGAAATCGACCGGCCGAAACTCCGTCACCAACGGCAACGAACTGCCCAGGGCCAGGATTTTTATCGGTTCGACCATCGTGTGCCAGCCATAGGGCGTGCAGCACGTTGCAACCAGCGCGGCCAGTCCGAATACCACCCAGCGCAGCGCCAGCGATTTCCGCGCAGCCGCATCCGCACTCACGACCGCGTCGAGCGCGACCGGTGCGACCATCATCAGGCCGAAGATGAAGCCGCCATGCAGATTGGCCCAGAGCGCGATCAGCGGCAGCAGCCAGAACGACGGCGCCCCGCGCCGATCGGCAGCATCGATCAATCCCCCGATCCAGGCCACCATGACCGGCAACGCCAGAACATGCGGCCGCGCCAGAAGATGCGGCGCCGTCAAGGCGAACGCGGCGGTGACGAACACCACGGTTGTGGTCTGGGTCAAAAGCCGGCTCAGGAGTTTCGCCAACAGCGCAAACGTTACCGCGCTCGCGGCGGCGGTCAGCGCGACCGGACCGCTCCAGCCGAAGACCGAATAGGCCTTGGCGAAGAGCACTTGCGATAACCAGTACATCGAATTCCAGGGCTGGCCACGCATGGTGAACGAATAGACGTCGGTTTCGGGCACCGCGCGATGGTCGAGAATCCACTGCCCGACCGTGACATGCCACATCGTGTCGGCGTCGTTGAGCAGGCGGTTGCCAGCCGCGATCAGCAGCACGTAGACGGCAACGCCAACCCATAACGGCAGCGATCCGCGCATGGCCTTGGTATCTGGCGCGATGTCGGCGGTCGCCAACGTCATGGGCGCAAACTCCCCTCGGCCGCGTGCAATGCGCCCGCCTTGCGAAGATGGATGGTGGCGATTTCGTCGCTGTAGATCTTCTGCCAGCCGTCCATGTGATCGAGCAGCTTGGTCGCGGCACTTTGCGTGCGCATCAACGTCGCCTCGATCTGATACTGATCGAGCAGGCGGAACAGATTTTCCGGCGCCATCAGACCGGACGCGTTGTTGTGGTCGACAAAGAACTTCTCGCCGTAAAGCTCGGTGCGGCCGTCGATGAAGGGCGCAACGCCGTTTGCGATCAGATAGCCGCCGAAGTCGTAATCGTTAAAGACGCGCGTCAGATGCCGCGATTTCAATTGCGCAACCGCCGCGACCGGCGTGCCACGCGTATTGGGCGCGAACGGTTTCAGCGAAGCCACTACCACCGTGCCCGCGAACAGCGTCAGCGCCAGCCCCACCAGCATCAGACGCGACGGCGGCGCTGCGCCCGTGTCATCCGCTGCGGCCCCTCCCATCTGCCGTGCGATCGGGGCGGCGAGCACCAGCGGCGCGACCAGCCCCAGGATCTCGGCAGCACGGCCTTGCGCGAGCGCCATATGCAGCAGACCAAGCAACATCAGGATACGAATGGGCGGCAAGGTCAGCCCATGGAACAGCGCGAGCCCGATGCCGAGCAGCAGGCAAATTTCGAGTGGGCCGATGCCGTTGAAATCGGCCGGCTTCCATTCCACGATCAGCGGCAGCGCGCTGCCGAGCGAGAGGATCTTTTCTGACGCAAGCAGCGCGTTCCAGCCATAGGGCGTGCAGCAGCCGGCACCGAGCGCCAGCGCGGCAAAGACAGCCCATCGCACAACCAGTCGCATCCGATCGCCGGCTTGCGCGTTGACCACACAGTCGAGCGCAATCGGTGCGATCATCGCCAGGCCGAAGACAAAGCCGCCATGGAGGTTGGCCCACAGCGCCATCAGCGGCAACAGCCCGAACGGCGGTGCTGCACGCCGATCGGCGGCATCGATCAGTCCGCCGATCCAGGCGATCAATAGCGGAAACGCCAGCACATGCGGCCGGGCCAATTGATGCGGCAGCGTCAGCAACAATGCGGCGACCACGAACACCAGGGTCGTGCTGTCGCGCAGATAGCGGTCAAGAAAGCGCGCCAACAGCGCGAAAGCCGATGCGATCGCCGCGGCCGCCAACACCACCGGCCCGGTCCAGCCGAACCACGCATAGACCTCGGCGTAGAGCACCTGCGCCAGCCACTGCGTCGAAATCCAGGGCGCGCCGCGCATGGTGAAGGAATAGATGTCGGTGTGAGGCACTGCGTGATGGTCGAGGATCCATTGCCCGACCGTGATCTGCCATTGCGTGTCGGGATCGAGCAGCAGGCGATCGCCGCCGATAATCAGCATCGCATAGGCCACGACGCCGACCCATAGCGGCAGCGACCCGCGTATGATCCTGGTGTCTGGCGCGATGTCGGCGGCGGCCAACGACATAAAGAATTTCCCGCAACTTCCCTTTGGTTGAGCATGATCTATTCGGAAAACCGCTACACACTTTTCCGGATCATGCCCGAGATTTGGCTCTGGATCGAAGCACATCAGGGCATAATTCCTGGTAAACTGGACTTTTCGCGATTGGCACACATCCAGCGAAGAAAGCTGGCTTTTCGCCATATCCTTGCCGCCTCCGTCGCATTCCATGCGCGAGTTGGCCGGCTTTCGGCCGAAAGGTCGCCTATTCCATGAAGCTTCTGTTAACCCTCACCTCGCTCGCCCTGACAATCGCCCTGCTCTGCCCGGAAGCCGCTTTCGCCCAGCGCGGCCAATATGAAGAGCTGGTGGCCAAGCATGCACAGGCCAATGGCGTGCCTGTGGCGCTGGTGCACCGGGTGATCGTGCGCGAGAGCCGTTACAACGCTTCGCTGGTCGGACGTGGCGGCACGATCGGCCTGATGCAGATCAAGCTCGCGACCGCGCGCAGCCTTGGCTACACCGGCACCGCCGAGGGACTGCGCGATCCCGACACCAATCTCGCTTATGCGGTGAAATACCTCGCCGGCGCCTATCGCGCTGCGGGCGGCGATCACGACCGGGCGGTCCGCTACTATGCCGGCGGCTACTACTACGCCGCCAAACGCCGGCGCACCGAATCCCGTATTCCCGATGCAGTGCGAAACGACGTGATGCCCCGCTGAGCCGTGTCCCGGGGCACGCCTGCGAAGCGTGCCGGCCATGCAATCGGTGGTGTTCCCTGATCTGATGCGTTGACACTTCCGCACATCGGCCTAAATTGAGGCTGTTCCGAGGGGAGCTCCGACGAGGAGCTGAGAGACCGCATCCTCTGGTCCATTTCGAATGGCCCAGAGACCGCGGTGACCCTTTGAACCTGATCCGGGTCATGCCGGCGAAGGGACAGGGATGTACCAGAGTTCGACGAACCTACGGGGGCAATCCCCGATTTCCGTTATCGGCGCCGGCATCGCAGGCGCCTGGCAAGCGTTATTGTTCGCAAGCACAGGCCGCAACGTCACGCTACACGAACGCAGTGACGCCGCGATGACGCAATCCACCAGCCACTGGGCCGGCGGCATGCTCGCGCCCTGGTGCGAGGCGGAAGGCTCCGAACCCGCGATCGTCCGCCTCGGCCTGCGCTCCCTGAAACTCTGGCGCGAGTATTTTCCGCTGGTCCCATTCAACGGCTCGCTGGTGGTAGCGCATGTGCGCGACCGCGCCGATTTCGAGCGATTCGCGCGGCTGACGAGCGGTTACCAGCGGCTGGATGCGCTAGGCGTCGGTGAGATAGAGCCTTCGCTTCAGGGGCGTTTTCGCGAAGGGCTTTTTTACGCCGATGAAGGCCATGTCGAGCCGCGCAAAATCCTCCCCGAACTGCATGCGCGCATTCGGCAAGCCGGCGGCGCCATCCAGTTCAACAGCGAGGTCGAGCCCGGGGAAATCGAAGGCATCGTGATCGATTGCCGCGGGCTCGCGGCGCGCGACAAACAGAGCGAGCTTCGCGGCGTCAAGGGCGAACTCATTCTGATCGAGACCGACGAAGTCGAGCTATCGCGCCCGGTGCGGCTGATTCATCCGCGCTTTCCGCTTTATGTGATCCCGCGCGGAAACAATCGCTTCATGCTGGGCGCGACCTCGATCGAAAATGAAAGTAGCGGAGTCAGCGTCCGCTCCGCGCTCGAGCTGTTGGGCGCAGCCTATGCGGTGCATCCGGCCTTTGCCGAGGCGCGCATCCTCGAATTCGGCTCGGGGCTGCGCCCGGCGTACCCCGACAACCTGCCCCGCATTGCGGTGAACAACGAGAAGATCGCAGTGAACGGGCTTTATCGCCACGGCTTCCTGCTGGCGCCGGCGCTGGCCGAGCTCACGCTCGGCTATGTCGAGCGCGGCACCATCGACAATGAGGTGATGCAATGCGCGTGATCATCAACGGCGAGGCACGCGAGATCGCCTCGATGAGCGTCGATGCGCTGCTCGGCGAACTCGACTATGAAGGCACCCACTTTGCCGTCGCGGTGAATTACGACGTGCTGCCGAAGAGCCGCTGGGCCGAGACGCAGCTCAAGAGCGGCGACGAGATCGAGATCATCACGCCGCGGCAGGGAGGGTGAGGATGACTCATGCTTCAGCTTACTCCGCTGGATCGCCCGACTTGATCGGGCGATCCAGCACGCCGCGGATTGTCCGCTCGATCTCTTCTGCTCTGGAATGCTGGATCCCCGCTTTCGCGGGGATGACGACCTGTAGATTTGGACACTGAAATGCCACTGAACTTCTACGGCAAATCTTTCACCTCCCGCCTCCTGATCGGCACGGCGCTGTATCCATCGCCGGCGATCATGCAGAACGCGATCCGCAGCTCGGGCAGCGAGATCGTCACGGTGTCGCTGCGGCGTGAGGCCGCCGGCGGCAAGACCGGTGACGCATTCTGGAATTTGATTCGCGAGCTCGGCGTCACGGTGCTGCCCAACACCGCCGGCTGCCGCAGCGTGCGCGAGGCGGTGACGACGGCGAAACTCGCGCGCGAATTGTTCGGCACTTCCTGGATCAAGCTCGAAGTCATCGCCGACAACGACACGCTACAGCCCGACGTGGTCGGCCTCGTCGAAGCAGCTGACATCCTGATCAAGGACGGCTTTGAGGTGTTCCCCTATTGCACCGAGGATTTGTCAGTCGCGATGCGGCTGGTCGATGCGGGCTGCAAGGTGGTGATGCCCTGGGCCGCGCCGATCGGCTCGGCCCGCGGCATCATCAATCCCGATGCGCTCAAATTGCTGCGCGATCGTCTGCCTGACATCACGCTGGTGGTCGATGCGGGTTTGGGCGCGCCGAGCCACGCCGCCCGCGCGCTCGAACTCGGCTATGACGCCGTGCTGCTCAACACCGCAATCGCGAAAGCCGCAGACCCGATCGCGATGGCAACAGCTTTCCGTCACGGCGTCGAGGCCGGCCGCGCCGCCTTCGAAGCCGGCCTGATGGAAGCACGCGACTTCGCCTCCCCTTCAACCCCCGTCGTAGGGACTCCGTTCTGGCATGCCGTATCCTGACCGCTTTTATCCCGTCGTCGACAGCGTCGCCTGGGTCGCGCGGCTCGCGCTGCTCGGCGTCGGCACCATCCAGCTCCGCGCCAAGAATTTGAGCGAGGCGGACGCCTTGCAGACGGTGAAGGACGCGCTTGAGGTCATCAGGGGCACGGCCGCCAAGCTCGTGGTCAACGATTACTGGCGCGCGGCGATTGCGGCCGGCGCCAAACATCTGCATCTCGGCCAGGAAGACCTCGCGGACGCCAATATCGTCGCCATTCGCGACGCCGGACTCACGCTCGGAATTTCCACCCACGACGACGCAGAGCTCGAGACGGCGCTCGCCGCCAACCCCGATTATGTCGCGCTCGGCCCGATCTTTCCGACCACACTGAAGTCGATGCGGTTTGCGCCGCAGGGCATTCCGAAGATCACCGAATGGAAGAAGCGCGTAGGCCACCTGCCGCTGGTCGCGATCGGCGGCATCAAGCTCGAACACGCATCCGAGATTTTCGCCGCCGGCGCCGATTCGATCGCGGTGGTTTCCGACGTCACCCAGAACACCGACCCCGACAAGCGCGTGCGTGCCTGGCTCAAATTGAAGGAGGCGGCGTGACATGCGGCCAACCCAACTTCAATCCGTAATGTTCACCTCGTCATTCCGGGGCGATGCGAAGCATCGAGCTACGATGTGCAATTGCACATCGGAGAATCTCGAGATTCCGGGTCTGGTGCTTACGCACCATCCCGGAATGACGACAAGTAATCAAAGGAGGACCCCATGAACATTCGTCCCAACCCCGACACGACCCTTCCCGCCGTGACCACGGGCCCGTTGCCCTCCTCGCGCAAGATCTTTGCAACGCCGCAAGCGGCGAGCGATTTGCGTGTGCCGCTGCGCGAGATCATCCTCTCCGAAGGCGCCGGCGAGCCGAACCTGCCCGTCTACGACACCTCCGGTCCTTACACCGACCCCGGCGTCGTGATCGACGTCAATGCCGGGCTTGCCCGCCATCGAACCGCCTGGGTGAAGGAACGCGGCGGCGTCGAGCAGTATGAAGGGCGCACCATCAAGCCGGAAGACAACGGCAATGTCGGCACGTCGCATGCGGCCAAGGCCTTCAACGCGCACCACCAGCCGTTGCGCGGGCTCGATGGCCACAAGATCACGCAGCTCGAATTTGCCCGCGCCGGCATCATCACCAAGGAGATGATCTATGTCGCGGAGCGTGAAAATCTCGGACGTCAACAACAGCTCGAACGCGCCGAGGCAGCGTTGGCCGACGGCGAAAGCTTTGGCGCTTCCGTGCCGGCTTTCGTCACGCCGGAGTTCGTCCGCAGCGAGATCGCGCGCGGACGGGCGATTATTCCGTCCAACATCAACCATGGCGAACTCGAGCCGATGATCATCGGCCGCAACTTCCTCACCAAGATCAACGCCAATATCGGCAACTCCGCGGTGACCTCGTCGGTGGAGGAAGAAGTCGACAAGATGGTGTGGGCGATCCGCTGGGGCGCCGACACCGTGATGGACCTCTCCACGGGCCGCAACATCCACACCACGCGCGAATGGATTTTGCGCAACTCGCCGGTGCCGATCGGGACCGTGCCGATCTATCAGGCGCTTGAGAAATGCGACGGCGACCCCGTCAAGCTGACCTGGGAGCTCTACAAGGACACGCTGATCGAGCAGTGCGAACAGGGCGTCGACTACTTCACGATCCACGCCGGCGTGCGCCTGCCCTACATTCACTTAACCGCCAACCGCGTCACCGGCATTGTCTCGCGCGGCGGCTCGATCATGGCGAAGTGGTGTCTGGCGCATCACAAGGAGAGCTTCCTCTACACACATTTCGACGAGATCTGCGATCTGATGCGCAAATATGACGTGTCGTTCTCCTTGGGCGACGGCCTGCGGCCGGGCTCGATCGCCGACGCCAACGACCGCGCGCAATTCGCCGAACTGGAGACGCTCGGTGAGCTGACGAAAATCGCGTGGGACAAGGGCTGCCAGGTGATGATCGAAGGCCCCGGCCATGTGCCGATGCACAAGATCAAGATCAACATGGACAAGCAGCTCAAGGAATGCGGCGAGGCGCCATTCTATACGCTCGGCCCGCTGACGACCGACATCGCGCCGGGCTATGATCACATCACCTCGGGCATTGGTGCAGCTATGATCGGCTGGTTCGGCTGCGCGATGCTGTGTTACGTGACGCCGAAGGAGCATCTGGGGCTGCCCGATCGCGACGACGTCAAGGTTGGCGTCATCACCTACAAGATCGCGGCGCACGCCTCTGATCTGGCCAAGGGTCATCCGGCGGCGCAACTGCGCGACGACGCGCTGTCGCGCGCGCGGTTCGATTTCCGCTGGGAGGATCAGTTCAACCTCGGGCTCGATCCCGAGACCGCGTGTAAATACCACGACGAGACGCTGCCAAAAGAAGCGCACAAGGTCGCGCATTTCTGCTCGATGTGCGGTCCGAAATTCTGCTCGATGAAGATCACGCAGGATGTCCGCGACTACGCGGCGACGTTGAACGACCAGGAACAGGGCATGGCGCAGATGAGCGCCAAGTTCAAGGAAATGGGCGGACAGGTCTATCTCGATGCGGACAAGGTGAAGGAAAGCAACAAGGCGTTTTGATCTAGTCGACGCAGCTAAAAAATAAGTCGGCGGGAAGCAAACTCACCGCCGACTTTTTATTCTTCTGATCATGTGAACATCTTCACAGCTAGAACAACCAGCAACCCGCGCACTGAGAGGCACTTGGGTTGGATACTCACCTCTTCTCCATCGCGTCCCTGACGCTTTCGCCGACGAAGGCAGCGGCGCGGCGATAGGCCTCATCGGTGTCACCGCGAAAGGTCACGTTCTGGCGAAACAGCACCTTGTCGGCTTCGAGGTCGAGCAGTTGAACATCGCCCCACTGCACCAGCGTGCTGATCTTGTGGATACCGCCATAGACGACGAAGGAAGCGCCGGAGCGGCGCCCGGCCGCAATGAAGTTATCCGGCCGCATGTTGACGGGCGTACAGGGCGGCTCGGCGCATTCGAGCGGCAGCACACGAAGGTCGCCTTGGGCACCGAGTTTCGCGCGAACGAGTTCGGCGAAGCCAGCCACGCGCGCCTGATGCTCGGCACGCTGGTCCTTCACCTCACCTGACGTGTCGACAAAATCGAAGTCGGCGACCGCAATCGTGAGCGGAGCCGCCGCATGCACGGCACCGGTCTGAAATGGATTCGCCTGAAATGACAGCGCGGCTGCCACGCCGGCTGCGAACGCGATACCGGCTCGAAATGCCCTGCTCATCCTGATCCTCCCGGTGCCTCGGCCAGCCACCATAGCTCATCCTGGTGCAATCTCCAGCGGTCACACCCTTGCTACCGGCAAAAGCCTCTCTTGCCGCACCACTGCCCCGCGCTATCATGCCAGCGGGCCACCTTTTGCCGCGACGTTGAACGATCAGGCACAGGGCGCGGCGCAGATGAGCACCAAGTTCAACGAGATCGGCGGACAGGTCTATCTCGATGCGGACAAGGTGAAGGAGAGAAATAAGGCGTTTTGAGGCGCAACTTGCACCGTGGAGAGACTTCCTGACTTACTCCGGGACGGCTTAAAACTGGTCTTCGTCGGCACCGCTGCTGGACAGCGGTCTGCCGACGTGGGCCATTATTACGCCCATCCCGGCAATCGCTTTTGGCGCGCGATCCACGAGGTCGGGATAACGCCACGCCAATACCAACCGCATGAATTTCCAAGCTTGCTGGACCTTCGCATTGGCTTCACCGACATGTGCAAGACCGGCGCGGGAATGGACCAAACGGCTCTCAATTTCCCTATCGACGTTCCCGGTTTCCGCGAGAAGATGCAGCAGTACCGCCCGAAGACAATCGCCTTCACCAGCAAGAAGGCCGCAAGCCTCTTCTATGGACGGCCGACGAAAAGGGTTGCGTTGGGCCGACAACCACTTGATCAGGATTTTCCTGAAGTCTTCGTGCTGGCCTCGCCTTCCGGCGCCGCATCGGGCCATTGGTCCGTGGAGCCATGGCAGGCGTTGGCCGATTGGGTCCGAGACACTTAAACTCTTGGGAGACACTGATGCCTGACTTTGTTTTCCGCCGCGCGACCGAGGCCGATGTGCCGGCCATCGTTCGGATGCTCGCCGACGACATGCTGGGCTCGTCGCGGGAAGCACTCGGGGCGGAAAGCCTTCCGCGATATCTGGATGCCTTTCGCATTATCGATGCCGACCCAAACCAGTTTCTGCTGGTGGTCGTCGACGACGGGAAGGAGATTGTCGGCACGCTTCAATTGACGTTCATCGCAGGACTGGCCCGCGGCGGACTGAAACGTGGCCTGATTGAAGCGGTTCGGGTGGCAAGCGATCGGCGCGACGAAAAGATTGGCGAAGCGATGATCGCCTGGGTTCTCGACAAATGCCGGCGTGAGAGTTGCGGGATCGTTCAATTGACGACCGACAAGTCGCGGACGGACGCCCATCGTTTCTATGATCGGCTGGGCTTTGAGCCGTCGCACATCGGTTACAAGATGATGCTCTAGGTGGGGCTGGCTGCAACACACCCCATAATTCGCATTGCCACCCCGCGATCACGCCTTTTCTACTGGCAAAAGCCGCCGGTTTGCCGCACCACCTGCGCGTTAGTGCCATCACTTGCGATGGGAAACCGCTTGGCCTGATGATGGGCCATGCGGTATGAGAACAACATCTCAATATCCAATGGGGAGATTTTTCATGCGTCGCGTTACCGCTTTCTGTGCCGCCGTCACCATCGCCGCCACGACCCTTGTCTCGGGCGCCGCCTTCGCGAAACACATGCGTGCTCCGGAAAATGGCTATTACGTCATCCGCTGGAACAACACCGGCGTCTGCACGATCTGGAACACCGATCTTCAGGAAAAGCCGTGGCACTTCTTCTCTGACTATACGGTCGTCAGCAAGCCGGTGCCGACCTTCACTGAAGCTGCAGGAATCCAGGAAAACATGCGGCAGAGCCGTCACTGCACGCTCTGAGCGTTACGCCCGGGCGTAATCATCGACCAAGCAACACGAAAGGCCGGGCAATCCAGGCTGTGTGGAAACGAGAGGCTCCGGTGATCCGGGGCCTCTTTTTTCATTTTTAGGGTCAGGCGAGCCTGATCTTGAGGCTTTGCGGGCCGATGAGATTGATGACCCGCATGATGTTGTAGACAAGAACGCTGAGGGCGGCTTCAGTCTTGACGTTGGTAAGGCCTCGGGTGAGGAACCTGCCGCCAGCCGTCATCCGCTTGATGGTTCCGAACGGGTGTTCAGCGGCGCATCGCCGCTGCCGCATGAGGTGTGGATCGGCTTCGACGCGGGCATTCATGCGTTGAAGCGCGTCCTCGTAAAGGTGTCTTTGAACGAAGCGGCGCTCGACGCTGGTGCATCTCGGCTTGAGCGCGCAACCCGAACAATCGTCGGCCATATACAAGACGCTCTGCTTTCTGGTGAGGATTTGCTTGCGCACCAGTGTTCGGCCCGCCGGACAACGAAAACTGTCGGTTTGCGGCTCATAGATGAAGGCCGTGCGGTCGAAGAAGTCGCCTTGATTGTTGACGGCCCGGTTCGCTGGCACACAAGGCGTGATGCCATCGTTCTCGCAGGCTGCCGCGTCTGCTCCGTTCGAATAGCCAGCGTCCGCCACCACCGTGAGCGTATCGGCCGCAACCGCATCCTTCGTCGCCTTGGCCATCGGATGGAGCAGCCGGTTGTCGGTCGGTTCGGTAGTAACCTCATGGTGGACGATCAGCCCCGTCGCAGCATCGACCGCCGTCTGGACATTGTAGGAAGGAGGCTTGGAGCCTGCCCCTTTACCCATCGGCCGCGCATCGAGCTCACCTTCTACAAGACTGGTCCGATCTTCCGCCTTAAGTCGCGCCGCCAGAGCATCAAGGTCGGTGCGGCGTGCCCTGAGAGCCTTGAGGGCCGCAGCCGTCTGTTCCGCATCGCTGTCAGCCGGCTCGCTCGCATCGATGCTGTCGAGGTTGGCAAGATAAGCCGCGATCTGTTGATCGATCCGGACGGCCTCTTCGGCGACCTTGCGTTCGCCCATAATCCGCTTGGCGCTCGCCACCGCCCGGAACTTCGAACCGTCGAGGGCCACCAGACGGGCCGCAAATAGTCCCTGCTCGCGGCAGAACAGCACGAAGGCCCGGCATGTCCCTACGATCCCGGCTGCATTGTCCCGCCGAAAGTCCGCAATTGTTTTGAAGTCGGGGGCAAGCCGCCCCAACAGCCACATCAGTTCGACATTGCGCCGGCACTCGCGTTCCAGCTTGCGGCTCGAACGAACCTCGTTGAGGTACCCGTAGATATAGAGCTTCAGAAGATCGCGCGGGTCATAGCCGGGCCGCCCGGTCGCCGCCGGTGTCGCTCGAACCAAGCCGAGCCCGAACATATCGAGACCTTCAACAAAGGCATCGATCACCCGCACCGCCGCATCAGCGGCAACGTAATCATCGATCCGTGCCGGCAAAAAACTCGCCTGGTTACGGTCCCCACCTCGAATGTAGCGCATGAAAAAGGCCGCATCATTGATGATGCGGCCTCTCTATCTGATTTGCCCCAGTTCTCACACAGCCTGCATCGCCCGGCCTTCTGGTTTTGGCGCCGCTGCCATGAAATACTGTCGCCGACGCACGGGGACGGGACAGCATGTCAGACGCGTTTCGGCTGGAAAATTATCTGGCGCGGATCGGCTATCGCGGTCCGGCCGCGGTCGATCTGGCGACGCTGAAGGCGCTTCAGGCTGCGCATCTCGAGGCGATCCCGTTCGAAGGGATCGATCCGCTGCTCCATCGTCCGGTCAAGCTCGACCTTGCTTCCGTGCAGGCCAAGCTCATCGACAGCCCGCGCGGCGGATATTGTTTCGAGCATAATCTGCTGTTCAGAGCCGCGCTTCAAACCATCGGCTTTCAGGTCACCGGGCTCGCCGGGCGGCCGCGCTGGATCGCCCCGCCGGGCAGCCCGCTCGGGCCGAAGACGCACATGCTGCTGAAGGTCGATCTCGCCAACGGCGCTCATCTCGTCGACGTCGGCTTTGGCGCTTGTCTCCTCGACGCGCCGCTGCAACTGAAAGCCGATATCGAGCAGACGACCGCGCTCGGCACCTACCGGCTCAACCAGACAGAGGGCCTGTTTTTGCTCAGCGCCAAAAGGCAGGCAGGATGGCGGGACATGTACGTCTTCGATCTGCAACCACAAATCCAGGCCGACTACGAACTCGGCAACTGGTTCACCTCGACCAGTCCGCTGGTGCCGTTCACCACCCGGCTGGTCATGGAGCGGATCGCCGGCAATCAGCGCTTCAAGCTGGTCAATCGGCTGCTGTCGACCGA
Source organism: uncultured Alphaproteobacteria bacterium (assembly GCA_963770515.1). Taxonomy (GTDB): domain Bacteria; phylum Pseudomonadota; class Alphaproteobacteria; order Rhizobiales; family Xanthobacteraceae; genus Bradyrhizobium. The sequence goes on along the minus strand of CAVYPW010000006.1, from coordinate 160,774 downwards.
GGCGCGCGATGGCGAAGTGATCGCCGAGCGCACGCTGCAAAACGCCAGCGAGCTTGGCGAGGCGATGCGCGATGTCTTCAAGGTGACGCCGCCGGTGACGCCCAAGGAAATTTTCGAGCGTACCGGCGGCTAGATCCTCTCCGCACGTCGTCCCGGGCTTGACCCGGGACCCATAACCACAAGCATTCGTTGTTACACGACGCTGGGTGACGACCTTCCTTACTCACGCACTGCGGCGGTTATGGGTCCCTGCTTTCGCAGGGACGACCACCAAAGCCTAGTGCAGCGAAATCGCGAGCCCGCTCAAATCCGCGTTCGCCATCAGGCCGACCTGCGTGCCGGAGAGTTCGAGCACGACGCCCCTTGCATTGGTGAGCGCGATACCGCGCACGCCGCCGCCGACCACGATGCCCGCGCCGCCCGCCGCATAGACGCCGGCGATATCCGACGGCCGCCAGATGTTATGCACGCGGCCGCGCAGCACGGCGCGCGATCCACCGAACACCAGGCCGTAATCGATCCCGCCGATCCCGAGCGAATAGCGGCGGCCGTGGAAATCCAGCACGCCACCACCGCCGTTGCCGCCGATGATCCAGCCGCCCTTGTAGATCGTCAGCTGCACGTAGCCTTCGTCGGCCTGCGTGGCGGACGAAAGACCGGCGAAAGCGACAAGCGCAAGGACAATGATGCGAATGGTGGATGACAGTCTCATAGGTTTCCCCCCAAGTTTTAAGGTTCAAAAGCAATCGAATCGTTTGGCGGCAGGACTTTAACCGATCGAAAGCGCCGGCAAAAAGGCGTGTCTGGGGACAAAAACGTGGATGGGCGGGTAAAGCACGCCCTCGCGCCTCAGGCTTTCTCCGCCGCTTCCAGCCGGGTGAATTCGGCCTTGACCAGTTCGTGGAAGACATCCTTGTCGAGCACGCCGGATTTGCGGAAAGGCGCCGCGGCGAGTGCATTGACGACCGCATCGTGAACTTCGAGGCCACCTTCCGAGTGCTTGACCATGCCCCATTTGAGCAGCTTCTTGTCGCTGACGATTTCCGTGAAGCGCCGGAGCCGAAGGCTCAGGCTCAAATACTCCTTCGGGTCGGGAAATTCTTGCTCCACCGCGAGCATGGCGCGCCGGTTCGCGAGTTCGTCTCCTGACGATGCTCCATCCGCGCCAGCGTCCGGTTCGCCGGCGATGAGCGCCGACTGATAAATGCCGAGCGCCTGATGCAGCCGCTCCGGCTCGACAGGATTAACCTTTTCCTCGGTTGCAGCACTCATCTCATCCTCCCGTCCCGGCCAATCCTGTCCCTAGAGGCCCGCGCCATGCGTTAACGGAAGCCGCTTTTGCTCCAACGCAAGCGGCTTTGCAACCTCCCCGAAGAAACCATCTTGAAGCCATTCTAGTACCGCCGATCTGAAGTCCCTGCACCACAAGCGGCGAGTTCGATCAGGGACTTCAGATCGATAAAGCGGTACTAGATTCAATAAGTTTGTGAGTAGCCCATGACTTTCCGAAGTTCGTGACGGTGGGGGCTGCGATGGAGCACGAACTTCGGAAAGTGGGCACTAGAACCCGATTGATTGAACCATTTTCGCGGCCACCGACACTCATGGGCATTCGGGTCGATCCCCCCGATCCGAACGACACAACCTCCGCGTAAGGTCCTCTTCAGCGGGACCGGCGGAGAAACTCAATCACCCCATCAGGAGATAACCACACCATGCATCACCTTCGTACCCTTGCTGCTGCCGCCTTCGTCGCCGTCACCGCCTTCGCCGCCGCGAGCCCGGCGGAAGCCGCGCCCTTTCATGTGATCCGCTACGCGGACACCGGCTTCTGCCAGGTCTGGGACAACGGCTTCCCGACCGCACCGTGGCCGACGCACTACACCGTCATAACCCATCGCCAGCCGACCTACGAGCGCGCGGTCGCGGTCAAGGGCTGGCTGATGCACAAGCACTACTGCACGCTGTAATAACGCCAAAAAGCATTGGAACAGTGGGCAGCGGTTGCGCGTTAGGCGGCCGGTGCCCACTTTCCCTCTCGACGGGAGGCTTGATTGCTCCATCAATTCTCCACATCCACCGTCACCTTCGTCGATGAACAGGATGGTGCTCGCGAGCAGCGACTTAAGGAAGCGATTTCCGTGCTGCTCGATCTCAGCGCGACCGTGGCGCGAGCCTATCTGGTTCGTGCAAGCACTGACGGCATCACCAGCGGCGTCATGCTCGGTCTTGTGACCCACGACAAAAAAGAGAGCGGGAAGCTTGCGTTGCAGATGGATCGCGCCTTCGGGGCACTGCTCAACACCGAGGCGCATCTCGACGTCGTCTTTCTCGATGATGAGGGCGATGCGCGAATCCGGGAAAGCTGCCCGCCCTTCTATCGCTACCGGGCCCGCTACCACTAAACGCCGGTCAATGACGCGGCATCCGCCGCTCCTTCATCAGCACCTCATGCGCGGCCGATATCTTCAGGAAAGCTTCCGCATTGCCGCCCGCGTCCGGATGGGCGCGCTTGGCCAGTAGCTTGTAGGCGCGATGAATTTCGCACTCGGACAAGCGGCGGTCGAGTGGCAAACCGAGAAGCTCGCGGCAACGTTCTTCCGCCGTCAAGCTTTTCAGCGCCGTCGATCGCCTGCCGAATTGCGGCGTGGTGAGCGCCGACAGCACCTCGCGAATAACGGCGATCCGCCGCCGCGCCGCTTCGTGCGTGGTGTGGTCGGCATCCTCATCCGCGGCGCGGCGCAAGATCGGCAACGCCTGGGAGGCGGCCTGACGCAGCATTTCTTCTTCAGCGCTGGCCGCAATCTGCTGCGCGAGCCGCACCGCCTCGCTGTAGTCAGGCGCATGCGCCGACCAGATGCGATCGAGTTCAGCCTTCCATTCCGCCAGACGTCTTTCCATGGCTAACGCACCGTGGGGCATCACAATCCTACATCAGCGGTCCGATTCCAACATTCACATCCTCGGCAAGCGATCTCGCGAATGCTGGAATCAAAGGATCATCCGAATATTTTGTCTCTAGTCTTAGATTTGGCATTCGCCATACGAGATCGCCATCACGACCCTGTCAAATGCACTCCACCAGGGCTAACGCTTTCGGTTTCTGTCGGCGCGGATTTGAACTAATCTGTCCGGAAAATCGTAAGCTTCAAGAAAACCCCAAGAAAACCGCAAGAAAACCCCAAGGAAAATCTCATGGCCCTGCTCCAACACCATATTGCCGTTGTCACGGGCGCTGCGTCCGGCATCGGCCGCGCGATCGCCGCCGGTTACGCCCGCGAAGGCGCCGAGGTCGCGCTTCTCGATATCAACGAACAGGCCGCCGAGGAGGCCGCGGAAGAAATCCGCCGCGCCGGCGGCCAAGCCTCAAGTTTTCGCCTCGACGTTACCAACCGCGACGAATGCGCAGCGGTCGCCAAGAGCGTGGGCGAACGGGTCGGACGCGTTTCGATCCTGGTCAACAATGCCGGCATCAACCGCCGCAATGCGTTCGCCGGCGAGGCCGCGGCCGTGATCAAGGACTGGGAAGATATCATCTCGATCAATCTCAACGGCGTTTTCAACGTGACCCATGCCTTTCTCGAGCCGCTTCGCGCCACCCAAGGCCGCATCGTCAACATTGCTTCGATTCAGTCCTTTGTGCATGTGCGCACGCCGAACTCTGCGGCCTACACCACCTCCAAGCACGGCGTGCTCGGCTTCACCCGCGCGCTCGCCGCCGAACTCGGCAAATACGGCGTGCGGGTCAATGCGATCGGCCCCGGCCTGATCGAAACGCCGCTCAACGCCGCGGTGCGCGCCAACAGTCCGGAGCTGGTAAAGATTTTCATCGACCACACGCCGCTCGGACGCGCGGGCAAACCCGAAGACATCGTGGGACCGGCGATCTTCCTCGCCTCCGACCTGTCAGCCTACGTCACGGGATCGATCGTGATGGCGGATGGCGGCTACCGCGCGATCTGAAAGCGCGAGGATTTTACGACAACGCACAAGGGCACTCGGTGAGTGCGGCCAGGCCAGAGACGTCAAATCCGCTTCACTGGCAATTTGACGCGCGCTACTTTTCGATAAACCGCGCCTTCAACCTGTCCTGCGCGCTGACCTGAACCCGCCGCACGTGCTCGGCCCAGACGCCGCACATCAAGATCAGCGCAATCAGCAACACGCCGCCTGATATCAGTTCGAGCGCGCGCAACGCCACCGCTGTCCCGACCGCCCACAAAGGCTGCGGCAAGCCCGCGAATGCGACCGGCACTATATCAGGCACAAACGTCCGCTCGGCGCCAAATGCGGCGGCGAACACCACCGAGAACAACCAAAACACCTTCCAGCCGTCATTCATTGTTTTTTCCCCGCATTCCTTACCGCTGCTTTCGCCCATGCTACGGCCGGCGGGTTTACGATTGATGTTGATCCGTCCCTCGTAGAATTGCTGGCGCCATTCTCCGTCTGCTAGAACGGGTGCGAAATTCACCAGGAGTTAAGCACGTGGCAAACGACACCATCGGCCGACGCGGACCGCCGGGGCCGCAGGGTCATCCCGGCCGGCCCGGTCCCGAAGGCAAGCGCGGCAAGCCAGGCCCGCAAGGCAAGCCGGGCAAAGCCGGGGCGCAAGGCGCACGCGGCGAGGCCGGGGTGCAAGGCAAACCCGGCGTACCGGGCGAAAAGGGGCCGCGCGGCGAAGCCGGCCCGCCCGGCCAGTTACCGTCGATCGAGCAGGTGATGCCGTGGCTGCATCTGTTGTTCGACGCCTATGAAGACTACAAGCGCCAGCGCGAACGCGAGGCAATCGAGGCCGCCGAGCGCGAAGCCTCGACACAAGCAGCCCTCGCCGAGCATGACGACATGTTCGACGAAGAAGATGACGGCGAACACCGCAAGAAGAAAGACAGGAAACACAAAGACAAGAAGCACAAAGACAAGAAGTAGAGGATCAGGGATGCGGAGCGGCATTACGCACCCTTCCAAAATGCCGCGCCAGATAAAGCGCCAGGGTCAGCCCGCCGATCAGCGCCACCGCGCATAGCGGCCAGGGCGGCGGCAGTTGCGGCAGGAAAATATAAAGCAGCGCGATGCCGATCGCGAGATTGCCAAATCCCCAGAGCACATTGACCACGGCTGAGGATTTGCCGACGCCGCGCGGCGAGGCAAATGGTGTCTGAAAGCGGTTGCCGCAGATGCCCTGCACGATATGCGGAATCGCATTCGTCAGAAACACGCCGGCAGAGAACCAGCCGACATAGACATACCAGACCATGACGGATCCTTATCCAGCACTACCGAAGCGCAACCGCGAACGCTCCCTGGCCTTCTCGGCCTCGATCTCGCGATCGCGCGCCGGTGCATGGGTATGTAGCGAGGCAAACAACCGATGCGCGGCCGCAGAGACCTCCTCGACCGCACGGTCGAAGGCGGCCTCATTGGCATGCGACGGCTTATTGAAGCCGGACAGCTTGCGCACGAATTGCAGCGCAGAGGCGTGAATTTCGTCATCGGTCGCCGGCGGCTCGAAATTAAACAGCGTCTTGATGTTTCGGCACATTTTCATTCCCCTTTCGCGAAAGGTTGGCAGGGACGGATGGCAGCCCGCTGGCTCACCGCCCATTTTGGCATACAATAAGCGGCGCGCTTGCTTCCCGTAAGCCCGGCCAAGCACCAGAAGGCAGGTTCCCGATGAGTCACGTCACCTACAAGATCGTCGAACACGATGGCGGCTGGGCTTATACCGCCGACGGCGTGTTCTCGGAGAGCTTTCCGACCCACGCCAAGGCGTTGGCCGCCGCCCGGCGCGTGGCTGCCGAACAGCGCGTGCCCGGCCGTACCGAGGAAATCCTGTACGAGACGGCGGACGGCAAATGGCACACCGAGACGGCTGCCGGCAGCGATCGCCCGGATACCGACGTCCAAGACGAACCGTAAGACAAGTCATAAGACAAATCATAATAAGACCGGCCATCCTGCGAGGACGACGCCATGAGAGCTCTGCGGCTCGCGCTATTTATGATCCTGGCTGCCATCTCGTCGGCCGCGATGGCCGCGGACTTTGCCCCGCCCCGGCAGGGTGACTTCATCGCCCATGATTTCAAATTCCACAGCGGCGAGGTGATGGCGGAATTGAAGCTGCATTATACGACCGTCGGCGAGCCGACCGGCCAGCCGGTGCTGGTATTGCACGGCACCAGTGGCTCGGCCGCCAGCATGCTGACGCCGGCCTTTGCCGGCGAATTGTTCGGCGCAGGCCAGCCGCTCGACGCTTCGAAATACTTCATCATCATTCCCGACGGCATCGGCCACGGCAAATCCTCAAAACCCTCAGACGGGATGAAGACCGCATTTCCGAACTACGATTACGACGACATGGTCGAGGCGCAATTTCGCCTGGTGAAGGAAGGCCTCGGCATCAAGCATCTGCGGCTTGTGATCGGCAATTCCATGGGCGGCATGCATGCCTGGCTGTGGGCCGAAAAATATCCGGACATGATGGACATTGTGGTGCCGATGGCCTCGCAGCCGACCGCGATGGCGGCGCGCAACTGGCTGCTGCGGCGGATGATGATCGAGACCATCCGCAACGACCCCGACTACAATAACGGCAACTACACAAAGCCACCGCGGATGATGAAATACGCCGTCGCCGCTTACGGCTTTGCCAGTTCCGGCGGCACGCTCGCTTATCAGAACGAGGCGCCGACGGCGGCGAAGGCCGACCGGATGATCGACGAACGGCTGGCGGCGCCAACGACAACCGACGCCAACGACTTCATCTATCAATGGCAGGCCTCGCACGACTACGACGCCTCCACCGGGCTTTCGAAGATCGCAGCCACGCTGCTTGCAATCAACTCGGCCGACGACGAACGCAACCCGCCTGAGACCGGCGTCACGGCTGAAGCGCTCAAGCAGGTCAAGAACGGCAGGCTCTTACTGATCCCGGCTTCCATCGAGACGCGCGGCCACGGCACCACGGGAAGCGCAAAATTCTACAAACAGCAGTTGGAAGAGTTGCTGCGGTCAGCACCTTCGCGCGGGATGTGAATTAGCCGCGAGGTAATTTCGCGCCGCATCAATTTACGCTGCGCTGCCACCGCATATTATTTGAGCGTGCATCCGCCGAACGTCTCGGGCCTAATCGCATTGTTTGATTCGCCTGATAGCGCGTGGAGGATCGAATGCGAAGGTTCGCGCCAATCGCCTTGCTGGCTGCCTGTTGCGCGTGTGCGGGCACCGCGCTCGCCTTCGACAACGGCCAGTATGAAAATGTGCCGGCTGAACTCCGCGCCTGGTTCAAGGGCGTAATGGCGCCGAACGGCGTCCCCTGTTGCGACATCTCCGACGGTCATACCACCGAATATGATTTTCACGCCGGCGCCTATTGGGTGCCGATCGAAGGCCAGTGGATGGAGGTGCCGTCACATGCCGTCATTCGCGACCGCGGCAACCCCGTCGGTCAGGCCGTGGTCTGGTATGTCCACCATCGCGGCAGCATCGTGATCTCCTGCTTCGTGCCGGCGGACGCGGTCTAAAGTCGGCAATGCAATCTGATCGTTTTGCGACCATACGCGCCATCATGCGATGGGTGATGGCGGCGTTCTATGGCGCCGCCGGCATCGCGCATCTCGTTGCGCCGGATCAATTGCTCGCGATCACGCCGTGGCGCTGTTCGGCGCCGATATCATCGACTGGCCATGGCGATGGGATTAGGGGTAGCTGCCATTCGGCTACGGTGATAATTTCAGCCTCACCTTACGATTTTTCGGAGAGCGATGGTGAGCGAGCTTTGCGGCGATGACCTCAAGACGATCTACCCGGCCCCGACCCCGCGCGTGATCGCGAAGGCGCGGCCGGAGATCGACATTCACGCCCGAAAGTTCATCGAGATGTCGCCGTTCTGCGTGCTCGCGACCTCAGGCTCCGACGGCAGCGTCGATGCCTCGCCGCGCGGCGGCCATCCGGGCTTTGTTCATGTCGATGGTGCGCACGTGCTGCTGATGCCCGATCGTCCCGGCAACAACCGCATCGACAGCTTCAAGAACATCGTCGAGGGGTCGGGCCTGTTGCAGCTGATCTTTTTCGTGCCCGGCATCGACGAGACGCTGCGCGTCGGCGGCAGCGGCACGGTCACCACCGATCCTGCACTACTCGCGGCAATGAAGGAATTCGGCAAGCTGCCGCGCGCCGTTCTGCGCATCGACGTTACGGAAGCCTATTTCCATTGCGGCAAGGCCTTGATGCGCTCGAAGCTTTGGTCGAGGGACACCCAGGTCGAACGCGAGGCCTTTCCTTCGATCAGCGAAGTGATCCACGACCAGACCAGCCTCGGCGAACCGGAAACGCAAGCCGAGGTCGAAGCGCGTTACAAGACGCAGTTGTAGTTCTTACTTTGTCGCCACCGGGTCGCGCGGATGCGCGCCCGATGACAGGCTCCGCGCGACCCATAACCACCAGCAGATGTTGTTGCGCAAGACGTCTGCAAGCGTGCCCTATTGATAGCTTCCGCGGTATGGGTCCCCGCCTGCGCGGGACGACACCGAGTTTGTTTCGACCGACGAAACTCAGTGCCCTTCGCTCTCGAGCCCGCCGATGTGCTTCTGCGTATAGAGCTCGAGGCCGACCCGCCCGATCAAATCGAGCTGGGTTTCGAGGAAGTCGATGTGGTGTTCCTCGTCCTTCATCAGCTTCTCGAACAGGTCGCGCGAGACGTAGTCCTTGACGCTGTGGCAGTAGGTTGCGGCTTCCTGGTAGAGGTTGCGCGCGCTGTGCTCGGCCGCCAGGTCGCACTCGATGATTTCCTTGACGTTCTGTCCGATCCGCAGGGGATCGAGCACCTGCATATTGGGAAAGCCGTCGAGAAACAGGATGCGGTCGGTGAACTTGTCGGCGTGCTCCATCTCCTCGATGGATTCCTTGCGCCAGACCTTGGCCATCTCCAACAGGCCCCAATTGTTCAGGACCCGGTAATGCAGCCAGTACTGATTGATGGCCGTGAGTTCGTGGCGCAAACCCTTGTTGAGATAGTCGATGACCTTAGGGTCGCCCTGCATGGATGCACTCCGGTTGAAACACCGCGGAAGAGTCTCACGCGATAATTTAGAATATTTCTAAATGAGATTCCGAACCGGAGCAACCCTTTTGCCCAAACGACAAAATGGAAAAAAGGGACAAATTATTCAATGTGATACGAGAGTATCAGCCCGCCGCGACGGCGAAATCGGCAGGCGCGTGCGAGTCCGTTTGGCCATGACCGTGACCGTGGCTGTGCGGACAGCCGGAGCAGCAGGCCTTGGCGCAGGCGCCCAATGCTTCGTCGATGATGGTCTTGATGGTGCGCGCGCAACGGCCGCACTCGGCGCTGCATCCGAGACAGCCGTAAATCTGCTTGGCGTTGCGGGGAAGGTGTTGCGAACTCTCGACGGCACTGCGGACATCTTGGTCGCTAAGCACGTTGCAGGAACAGACGATCATAGAGGCGGCAGGTCCAGTGGTGATGCGATGCTTTTCGATATTGAATGGGCGCGCCGGATGCAAAAGGAAAAACGGCGTTTTGAAGCAATTCCAAACTGATAGCCGGCTTACACTGGAATGAATTTAAAGAGGCGTAGTTGCGGTAAATCAACTGGCGCGAGCGGTCATACCTCAGTCGCCACCACCCCCGCCTCCATCACCACCGCCTCCGCCGTCGCCACCACCACCTCCATCGCCGCTGCCGTGGCTTCCGCCCGTATCGCCGCTGCCGCCGTGATCCCCGGAATGGCCGTGACCGCCGAACCAGCCGCCGCCATCGCCGCCGCCTTCGGAGTTGGACGCGCCGTCATAGCCCGATGCATGGCGCCGCTTTTTGCTGTGCCGGTCCCCCAGCACGATCCAGCAGGCTGCAAGCGCGCTAGCCACGACGATCAGCGCCAACAACTTGTCCTTCACAGGCGCCATCCTCTCGAATTGTGCACTGCACAATTGTTTCGCAACGCTGCTGGATTGCGCCGGTAGTATGACGGTGTCGTTCATTGATCATTCAAGTGGAATGTGGAACCTTTCATGCACGGACAGCTTGGAAAGCGCAGTCTCGTGTTCAGTCAGAAAGGTGATGCCATGAGGAAAATGCTGGTGGCACTGGCCACTATTGCCACCCTGGTCTTCTCGGCCTCGGCACCCGCCCACGCCCAACGTTACCTGGGCGCCGCGATTGCCGGCGGAATCATCGGCGGCGCCATCGTCGGCGGCGCCGTTGCAAATCCCTACTACTATGGCCCCGGTCCCTATTACGGCGGACCGCGCCCCTATCCCTACTACGGCTACGGCGGTCCGGCCTATGTCGCGGCTGGGGATCCCTATGGCTGCTACTGGCAGCGTCAGCGCTTCTGGGATGGCTACGGCTGGCGCATCCGCCGCGTGCGGGTTTGCGGCTAAGCTGTTCATCTCCATTAAATCAGGCGGAGCTAGCCGTTAGTTCCGCCTGATTTCGAAAGCGCTCGGGAATTAAAGACCTGAAAAAACCGTTTTTAGAACGAATGTCCTTCAGCACGTTCACTTTGGTTGGCCATTGTGCGCTTCACTGGCGGCAAGGTAAATTCGCGGCGTAGATTCCAGGCTCGGCGTACGAATCATCTTAAACTTCCTAACCACTGGCGCTGACAGGCGCCGCATCTTTCAGGAGAAAACATGAAGAAGACATTTGCTGCGCTCCTTGCGGTCGCAACGCTCGGCGCCGCGCTCACCGCGACCCCGGCCAGCGCTCAGCGCGCCCTCGGTGCTGCGATCGCCGGTGGCATCATCGGCGGTGCGATCGTTGGTGGCGCGGTTGCCGCCAGCCAGGCGCCGGCTCCGGTTTATGTCGCGCCTGGCCCGGGCCCGTGCCGTTGGGTGCGTGAGCGCTATTGGGATGGTTACGACTGGCGCTTCCGCCGCGTTCAGTACTGCGATTGATCTGATCGCACTTTAATCTCCTTCGAAAACCCGGTCCATGTGGCCGGGTTTTTACTTTTCAGTCCTCATCCTGAGGAGCGGCGCATGCCGCGTCTCGAAGGATGAGGCCATCGGTCGGGCCTCATGGTTCTCCCGGCGATACCAACGGGTCGCGCGAACGCGCGCCCGATAACAGGCTCCGTATCGTCCGGCGACGCGCGAACTTGTTGCACCGTTCGCTAACGGCCTCGCTATCGCTCGGCCTGCTCGGGTGCTATCGCGCAGCCTCGATCGAGCGCAGCACCGCCTCGCTCGGCCAGCAATCCACTTTCAGGCTTGCCTTTTTCTGATAGGCGCCGAGCGCCGAGCGCGTCTTCATCCCCGCCTTGCCGTCGACCTTGTCGGCGTAGAGCCCGATGCGCGTCAATCCGCGTTGCATCGCCTCGACGTCCTTGGTGCGCAACTGGGTCGATGCCGACCATGGCGTGGCAAAGGGAAGCGGGCTCACCATGCGATCGGCCAGATGGCCGACGAACAGCACATAGAGATCAGAGAAATTATACTCCTTGATCACGAAGTAGTTCTTCGTGGCCAAAAATGACGGGCCGTAAATGCCTTCGGGCTGCAACAACGAGGCGTCCTCGGCCTGCTCGGCCGCGCTCAGTCGTTGACCGCGCACCGGCACGAAGCCGTCACGCAGCCATTCGCCAAGCGGCTTCGTCACTTCGGGCACACCTTGCGTGCAATCGACATTGGCGGGCGGGGTCACCTCATAGGCCCAGCGCACGCCCTTCTGCCAACCCTTGTTGACGAGCTGCGCGGCGGCGGACGCCAGCGCATCCGGCACCGAATGCCAGATGTCCTTGCGGCCGTCGCCATCGAAATCAACCGCGTGCTTGTAGAACTCGGAGGGGAGGAATTGCGTCAGCCCGGTCGCGCCCGCCCAGGACGCGCGCAGATCCTTGCGCGTCACCTCGCCGTCGTTGATGAGCTTCAGCGCCAGGATGAATTCGTCGCGGTATTGATCCTTGCGCCGGCCGACATAGGCCTGCGTCGCCAGTACGCGCAGGCCGTCATAAGGCAGCGTGTAGCGGCCGAAATCAGTCTCGCGGCCCCAGATCGCGAGCACGACGGCTGCGGGCACGCCAAATTGCTTTTCGATGCCGTCGAGAGAGCTGCGATATTTCGCCATCAGCCTCTCGCCTTCGGCCGCAAGCCGCGCGATGGAAGCTTCCTTGATGTAATCGGCCGGCACCTGCACGAACTCCGCCTGCGACGGCGCGCCGGTGGCGGGCCGTCCCGGCAGGATCAGGTCAGGCAGCTTGTAATCGGGTTCGAGGCCGCTCGTTTCGCGATCGAAGGTAGCGCGCGCCACACCTTGCGACTGCGCCTCCGGCCACAACGAAGCGATGAACTGCGTGAAGGCGGGGTCGGGCGCTGCGTGGGCGGGAAGAGGCGTGATCAACAGCGCGAGCGAAATTAAGGCTGGCCTTAGCATGCCCACCTTGAACCATCGGCCAAGGCCGTATATATTGATAATATACAATGATTAGCCTTGAGCAAATTGTCGGCTTCGATTGGGACGAAGGCAATAGCCGCAAGAGTGCGGATAAACATGACGTTAGTCAGGCGGAGGCAGAAAGTATTTTTTTCGGCGATCCACTGATCGTTGCTGAAGATTCGAAGCACAGCACCGAAGAGCGGCGCTTCCTTGCTTTGGGTCAGACTATTCAGGGACGCGCGCTACACGTCTCTTTCACGCTGAGAGAAAACGGAACACTGATCCGCGTGATATCGGCGCGAGATATGAACCGAAAGGAACGTCAACTCTATGAGCAAGCCTAAAACGATCCCTCGCTTCAAAACGGAGACCGAAGAACGAAAGTTTTGGGAGACCCATGACTCCACAGACTACGTTGATTGGAGCAAGGCCGAGCGCGTGCGCTTTCCGAACCTGAAGCCTTCCACGACAGCGATTTCTATCCGGCTGCCTACCGGCCTGCTGGAGCAAATCAAGATCGCCGCCAACAAGCGCGACGTTCCATATCAATCACTGATCAAGATGTGGCTGGCGGAGAAGGTAAGCTAGCAATTCGAGGGCCCTTGGAGAACGACGGACCTATATGTTCTTTCCGAAAATCGACGTCAAATCGGACCCTGTGCTCCGATGGCATCGTCCGGATCGCCAGTTCTTCGCGAATGGCGCATGCCAGATTCTGGCCTACGCATTTCTCGAAAGATACCCCGGCCTCGGTTTCCGCGCCCGCTGGATCAAGCCGGCACACGGTCACGTAGGCAACCACATCTTCGTCACCAACGGCCGAACCGCTTTCGACTATCACGGTCTGACGACACAAGAGCGACTGCTATCGCTTTGCTTCAGGCGCGCTCGCCGCTTTTACCCCGGCTGGGACGCCGCGCTTGTCGATTTGCCGCAGGAAACGCTGATCTCAGAACAGCGCTCCCGTCAGATCGATGGGCTCTGGCTACGCGAGCCCGAGCAGTTTCTTCACAATGCCTTGCCGCGCGCCCACGCTTTTCTCGATCGTTTCGGGAACCTCAGAAATCGCCTGATCACCTCGTCAGCTTCTTGTACTTCACCCGGTGCGGGATGACCGAGTCCTGTCCCAACCGCCGCATCTTGTCCTTTTCATAGTCCTGGAAGTTGCCTTCGAACCACTCGACATGGCTGTCGCCTTCGAAGGCGAGCATGTGGGTGGCGATGCGGTCGAGGAACCAGCGATCGTGGCTGATGATCACGGCGCAGCCGGCGAAATCCTCCAGCGCCTCTTCCAGCGCGCGCAAGGTGTCGACGTCGAGATCGTTGGTCGGTTCGTCGAGCAGAAGCACGTTGGCGCCCGACTTGAGCATCTTGGCCAGATGCACGCGATTGCGTTCACCGCCCGACAGCGCGCCGACCTTCTTCTGCTGATCGGCGCCCTTGAAATTGAACGAGGAGCAATAGCCGCGCGAATTGACCTCGCGCTTGCCGAGCAGGATCAGTTCGTTGCCGCCGGAAATTTCTTCCCACACGGTCTTCTTGGCCTCGAGATCGTCGCGCGACTGATCGACGTAGCCGAGATGCACGCTCTCGCCGATCGTGATCGTACCGCTGTCCGGTTTCTCCTGGCCGGTGATCATGCGGAACAGCGTGGTCTTGCCGGCGCCGTTGGCGCCGATCACCCCGACGATGCCGCCCGGCGGCAACTTGAAGGAGAGATTGTCGATCAGGAGGCGATCGCCGTATCCCTTGGTCAATCCCTCGAAATCGACCACGTTCTGGCCGAGGCGCTCGGCCACGGGAATCGTAATCTGCGCGGTCTGCGTCTGCTTTTCGGAGGCCTGCTTCAGCAACTCTTCATAACGCTGGTAACGCGCCTTGGATTTGGCCTGGCGCGCTTTGGGCGAAGCCGCGATCCACTCCTGCTCGCGCGAGAGCGTGCGTTGATGCGCCGCGTCTTCGCGGCCTTCCTGCTCGAGCCGCTTCTGCTTCTGCTGCAGCCATGACGAATAGTTGCCCTCGTAGGGAATGCCCTTGCCGCGGTCGAGTTCGAGAATCCAGCTGGTGACGTTGTCGAGGAAGTAGCGGTCGTGGGTGACGATCAGGATGGCGCCGGGATAGTTGCGCAGGTGACCTTCGAGCCAGGACACGGATTCGGCATCGAGATGGTTGGTCGGTTCGTCCAGCAGCAGCAGCTCCGGCTGGTCGAGCAAGAGCTTGCATAGCGCGACGCGGCGGCGCTCGCCGCCGGAGAGTTTTGTCACGTCGGAATCGTCAGGCGGACAGCGCAGCGCATCCATCGCCTGGTCGACCTTGCTGTCGAGATCCCAGAGGCCCGCGGCCTCGATCTCGTCCTGCAATTTGGTCATTTCGTCGGCGGTTTCTTCCGAATAATTGACCGCAAGCTCGTTGTAGCGGTCGAGGATCGCCTTCTGCTTGGCCACCCCCAGCATGACGTTCTCGCGGACCGTCTTGGTGGCGTCGAGCTGCGGCTCCTGCTCGAGGTAGCCGACACGCGCGCCCTCGGCGACCCAGGCCTCGCCGTTATATTCCTTGTCGAGCCCGGCCATGATCTTCAGCAGGGTCGATTTACCGGAACCGTTGACGCCGAGCACGCCGATCTTGGCGTCGGGATAGAACTGCAGATGAATGTTATCCAGCACCTTGCGGGTGGGATAGCTCTTGGTCAAACCCTGCATGAAGTAGACGAATTGGCGCGCCATCGAGGCCCCTGGAATACAGATTTTTAAGGATGTTTAGCTTTGCCGTGATGTAGCGGCGTGGCCCCCAAAGGGCAACCGCTGAAGCGCCTCACTGAGCGCGGTTTCCCTGTTCACAGGGCTGCCTGTTTGAAGTTCCTGCCCCGCGACCGGCGAGTCAGCCCAGGAACTTCAAATAGATAGCGGCACCGGAAACAACAGGTTTGCTGGTGCCCGTGAGCTTCCGAAGTTCGTGAAAGGTGGGGTGCTGAGGCGAAACACGAACTTCGGAAAGGGGCCACCAGTAAGAACACGGATCGCGACAATTGAAACCTTCTTTTAATAAGTTGCGTCCGAAACTCCTGCCAGCGCCCCAAAAAAAGCGCTCCGCCCGTCAGAAGACGCGGGAAAAAAGACAGGATTTGTCATGGTAAGCATCGATTCGGCGACCGTCGCTTCGACATCCCTTCCCTCCCCGGCAGAACGCCGCGACGGACACCGCAATCCCTTCGCCGGAATCCGGGCCTTCTTCGGCGCATTCTTTGCCAGGGCGTTCGACCCCTACCGGCCGGAACTGCACTATATGCGCGGACCAGGACCGGCCTGCCGCGCCAAGCAGGCCACCGCCCGCCGCAAGGCGAACTGACCTTCCTCGCGTCGCGGGCATCGCAGCCCCCCTCTGCAATCGCAATTTTGATGACAAGAGCGCTTGCCTGAAAAAGCGCCGCGCGCGACCATGGCACCATTCTTTCGAAGACGCGCGATCCGGCGCCGTCCTCATCACTATGAATGGATCTCGCCATGACGCGGCTACGCTGTGCAATTCTCGATGACTATCTCAACCTCTCGCTCAAACTCGCGGACTGGTCCAAAATCGAGGATCGCGTCGACGTCACCGTCTTCAACCAGCCGTTTGCCTCGCAGGACAGCGCCGTCAGCGCGCTGAAGGATTTCGAGATCATCCTGGCGATGCGCGAACGCACGCCGTTTCCGCGTGCGATGTTCGACCAGTTGCCCAAGCTGAAACTTCTGATCACCTCGGGTTTGCGCAACAATTCGATCGACATGGCCGCCGCCAAGGATAAGGGGGTCGTTGTCTGCGGCACCCAGTGGCCGCGCGATCCGACCGCGCCGCTCACCATGGGCATGATCCTGGAACTGACCCGCAATATCGGCCGCGAGAACGCCCGCATGCATGCCGGCGAATATCTTCAGAAGCATGTCGGCATCGAGATCGAGGGCAAGACACTCGGCGTGATCGGGCTCGGCAAGTTGGGCGCCAAGGTGGCCGGCCTTGCCAAAGCGTTCGGGATGAACGTGATCGCCTGGAGCCCGAACCTGACGGCCGAGCGCTGCAAGGAAGTCGGCGTTACCTACGCCACCAAGGAGGAACTGTTCGCAACCGCCGACATCATCACCATCCATGTGGTGCTGAGCGACCGCTCGCGCGGCCTCGTCGGCGCGGCCGATCTTAACCGCATGAAACCGACGAGCTTCATCGTCAACACCGCGCGCGGGCCGATCATCGACGAGATGGCGCTGCTGGAAACGCTGAAGGCGCGCAAGATCGCGGGCGCGGCGGTGGACGTGTTCTCGGTCGAGCCGCTGCCGGTCGATCATCCCTTCCGCAAGCTCGACAACCTGGTGCTGACGCCGCATCTCGGCTACGTCACGCAGGAGACCTTCATCGCCCACTACACCCAGATGGTTGAAGGCATCGACGGCTGGTTCAAGGGCGAGCCGGTGCGGCGGCTGGCGTGAGCGAGCAAACATGAGTAGAAGATCGGTCCCAGGACAAGTTGAGATTACGTTCAAATTCTCACGTCACATTGGCCCCACATTCATCCACGGCGGGCTGACGTTGCAGTTCGACGGACTCAAGTCCTATGCTTTTGTCTCGCGGGCCCACTGGCCTGCCACTGACAATTACGAGGCCACCGTCAGGGAGACGGTTGAACACGTTCTGCAAGAACGGCAAGGACACCTGGCATCAACACACGTCACGCTGAAAGCGATCGAGTGGGACGATATTAACTCTTGCGAGATTGGGTTTCGGATCGCGGCCGCAGCGGCCACTCACGCGGCATTTGATACTAAAAATCCGTGATTCTAAATTAATGTCTGGACAGGCCTGACAAAAAAGCGCGCCTGAGGGGCGCGCTTTTTCATTCATCATGGAAGATCTAGCGCACCGTCACCGGCGGCGGCAGCGGCGGCACCGACGTCGGTTGCGTACCGGGCAGGCTCGGCGCCACGGCCTGACCAGCGGCGGGTCCGCCCACAGGAGCCGCGGAAGCCGTGGTGGTCGAAGCGGGCGGCGGGCTGCCGGGCCACACGACCACGCGGGTGCCGACCTTGACGCGATCGAACAGGTCCGAGACGTCCTCGTTCAGCATGCCGATACAGCCGGAGGAGACAAACTTGCCGATCGTCGACGGCTGGTTAGTCCCGTGGATGCGATAGACGGTATTGCCGAGATACATCGCGCGTGCGCCCAAGGGATTACCGGGACCGCCGGCCATGAAACGCGGGAGATACGGCTGGCGATCGATCATTTCCGGCGGCGGATGCCAATCCGGCCATTCCGCCTTGCGCGAGATTTTCTGCACGCCATTCCACGTGAACCCGTCACGGCCGACGCGAACGCCGTAACGGATCGCACGGTTATTGCCGAGCACGTAATAGAGATAGGTGTTCGGCGTATCGACGATCAGCGTTCCCGGCGGCTCCTTGGTGGCGAAGTTGACCTCCTGCCGGCGCAGGTTCGGCGGCAGGTTGGCTGGCGCCGACTCCGGCTGTTCGTCCGGCGGCAACAGCGACGCGGATCGACTGTCCGGCCCTTGTGGGGCAGCGCCTTGCGGCGGCTGAACGCTTCCGGTGACATTACCACCGGGGCCGACGACGGCAGGTGGCCGGGACCCACGGCCATAGTCATCGGCCGGGTCATAAGCCGGCTGCGGCGGCGGACCAGCCGGCCGGTCCGCATAGATGACCGGCGGCGGGTCGGTGCGGCCATAGCGTGGATCATCCGGCGACATCACCGGCCCGGTATAGCCTCCCGGCGGCGGCGCGGGACGGCCGTAACGCGGATCGTCCGGCGACATCACGGGACCGCGGTCCGAATAGAGTCCGGCGGGACGGCCATAGCGGGGATCATCCGGCGACTGGATCGGACGGTCCTGATCGGGATAGACCGGGCGGCCGCTGTAACGGGGGTCGTTCGGCGACATCACGGGACCGGGCGGAGGCAGCGCGGTCGAGCCGGGACCACCATTGGGACTTTCGTCGTCCTCCACCACGTCAAAATCCTGCGGGCGGGGCGCGCCGCGATAGTCGGTCGGATAGCGGGATGGCGGATAGGGCGAATAAACCGTCCCCGGGGGCGGATAGCCCTGCGCGGAGGCCAGCGAGATCCCCACGGCCTCTACCGCCAAGGCAGCAGAAACCGCAGCACAAATCGTCAGAATGCGATTGGTCATCATTATTATTGTATAGCCCCTAAGGCGCCACCGGATCGTTAATAGGAGATGACGGAAGATCGCGGCGCATTCAAGACAATAACCGTTATTGACGCCCTGCTCGACCCCTTGTGAAGACAGGGAACCCGGTTTTTGGCCCGTTTTGCCGGGTAAATCGGCAACGCCTCCATTCAGAAAGATGAACGGATCCGGCTTGCATGCCTTCCGGACCTGCGGCGGCGAGGTGACAGTCCACCTTCCGATTTCAAATCGCGGCGAAATTTCACAAGCGTCGCAAAGCCGTTGCGCTATTCTTGTGCGAGCCTAATTCGTCGCCTTTTAGCGCGCGCTAAATCACCTCAACTGAGTGGCCACCGCGTTCCCCTTTCGCCTGCTTCCGCAAGAATCCCGCGCGCCATGCTCCCCGGTTTTCGTTTCCTGTTCGCAGCGATCATGTTGTCGATGTCGCTCCTCATTTTCGGGCTCGGCGCGGCGGCTTTGCTGCGCGCGGCCCATGAGTCCTTTGCCAGCAATTCATCCTGGCGCGCGGCGCCGGAAGTCCCCTTCGCCCAGCATCCGGACACGACGCTGCCTATGCTTGCGACGCTGCGCGTCGAACCACCCGCAATAGAGAAGGCGAACGAGCCCGCGAAGGTGACGGCCGCGCCCGCCGATCAGCCGCCGTCTGCCGCCGAATCCGCCGGCAGCGAACAGGTTGCGGCATCAAGGCCTGCGGAAACGCCGCCGGCAGAGATCGCAAAGCCTGCCGAACTGCCAGCCCCCATGCCGCTTGCGGAAAACCCGCCAGCCCCCGAGACCACATTCGTCGGGATCGTATCGTCCACAGGCGAAACACCCAACGCCGCCGACGGACAAAAAACGACGGCGGTCGCAGCCATCGACGCAGCACCGGCCAAGCGCGAGCCAGCCGCGGCTCAGGCTGAGCCGGCCATTCAGCCACCGACAGATCTGACATCCGCAAATCCGACATCAGCAACTTCGACGGCCGGTGCTTCAACCACGGCGGCAATTCCGACGGCGGCGCCTGAAGCCAGTATCGCCGCGACAAAAATCGCCACGCTTGGCGGCCCGCCCGTCGACATTGCCGGTGTCGCATCGGCTTCAGCGGTGAAATCCGGCGCCAAATCCGATGAAAGCGTGATCAAAAAACGCGTGCACGCCCGGCGCACGCTACACCGGCGCAGGCTCGCCGCCCGCGCGCGGCTTCTGGCGCAACAACAACTGCTGCAGGCCAATCCATTTGCTGCGCAACAGCAGCAGGCCTTTCCGCCGGCCGCGCCTACGGCACCCCGCTAATAACGGTATCAGGCCCAAGAGTATCAGGAGAGAGTATCAGGCCGGCCCGGTCGCGATCGGCGGACCGTCGGCCTTACCCCATTCCGACCACGAGCCGTCATAAAGCGCGGTATTTTCAACACCGAGCCGATAGAGCGCGAGCGTCAATACCGCCGCCGAAACCCCCGAGCCGCAGCTGGTCACGATCGGCTTCGCCGTATCGACGCCGGCGCCCGCAAAGGCCTTCTTCAACTCGTCGAGCGGCTTCATCGTGCCGGTCGCGGTATCGAACAGGTTATTGTAGGGCAGGTTGAGCGCGCCCGGAATATGACCGGCGCGAATGCCCGGCCGCGGCTCCGCCGCACGCCCCTCGAAGCGATCGGTCGCACGGGCGTCGATCACCTGCTCGGCGCGGCTTGCGACATTGGCGATCATCGCTTCGATCGAGCGCACGCGCTTTGCGTCATAGCTGGCGTTGAAGGTGGCTGGTTTGGCCGTCACCTCGCCGCTCTGAACGGGGCGCCCTTCCGCACGCCATTTCTTCAGCCCGCCATTGAGAATGCGGACATCGCGATGGCCATAGGAGAGGAACATCCACCACACCCGGGGTGCTGCGACCCAGCCGCCGGCATCATAGACCACGACGGTGTCGTTATTTGAGATGCCGAGCGTGCCGACATCGCGGCCGAATTGCTCCGTGCTCGGAAACATATGCGGCAACGGATTGGCATGATCCGACACCGCATCGACGTCGAAATACACCGCGCCCGGAATGTGGGCGGCGAGGTAGTCGTCCTTTGGCAGCGGCAGCATGCCGGGCAATTTGAACGTGGCGTCGAGCAGCTTCACCTTCGCATCGTTCAAATGCTCAGCCAGCCATTCGGTGGAGACGAGGGGGTCGTTGGTGGTGATCATGGATTCATTGTCCTTTCGTCATTCCGGGATGCAGCCGAACTCGGGTTTACCCGAGTTCGGCTATATCATTACCCAAGTCGGCAAAAGCCGGCTTGGGTGGCGCAGACCTCAGATGCGCAATTGCGCATCGGGGAATCCAGAAGTTATGTCGCGAGATTCCGGGTTCGAGCTTCGCTCGCCCCGGAATGACGGGGAGAGTTACGCCTTTTTCTTCGGTTCCCATTTTTCGGTCGGCCCGCCGGCGTCGCGCCAGGCAGCAAAGCCGCCCGCAACATGCGCCACCGGCTTCAACCCCATGTCCTGCGCGGTCTTGGCCGCGAGCGCCGAACGCATCCCGCCCGCGCAATGAAAGATGAATTTCTTGTCCTGCTGGAAGATCGGCTTGGCATAGGGACTGGCGGGATCGATCCAGAATTCGAGCATGCCGCGGGTGCAGGAAAACGCGCCGGGAATCCTGCCGTCGCGTTCGATCTCGCGCGGGTCGCGGATATCCACGATCACAACCTCGTCGCTTTGCGCGGCCTTGATCGCGTCAACGGCGCTCAAGGTTTCGATCTCGGCATTGGCCTCGTCGATCAGGGATTTGATCCCGCGATGAATGGTCTGGGGCATGGTCCTCCCTCTGTCTTCTTATTTCATTTGCGCATGATCTGCGCGCAAACGCGCTTCGCGTTTGTCGCGAGGAAAAACCGGTTCCCGCTTTTCCGGATCATGAGCTACCGCACCAATTCCTTCATCGCGTTTTCGAGACCTTCGATCGTGATCGGGTACATGCGGTTTGAAAAGAGGCGGCGGATGATGCTGGTCGATTCCGAATAGTCCCAATGCTTCTGCGCCACCGGATTGAGCCATACCGCGTGCGGATAGGTGCGCGTGATGCGTTCGAGCCAGACCGAACCTGCTTCCTCGTTGACGTGCTCGACCGAGCCGCCCGGCACCATGACCTCGTAAGGCGACATCGAGGCGTCACCGACGAACACGACCTTATAGTCGTGCGGATATTTGTGCAGCACGTCCCAGGTCGGCGTGCGGTCGGTGAAGCGGCGGCGATTCTGCTTCCACACGCCTTCATAGAGGCAGTTGTGGAAGTAGAAATATTCCATGTGCTTGAATTCGCTTTTCGCCGCCGAGAACAATTCCTCGACCTGCTCGACATGGGAATCCATCGAGCCGCCGATGTCGAAGAACACCAGAACCTTTACCGCGTTGCGCCGCTCGGGGCGCATGTGCACGTCGAGATAGCCGTGATTGGCGGTCTCCTTGATCGTGGTGTCGAGGTCGAGTTCGTCCGGCGCGCCGGTGCGGGCGAATTTGCGCAAACGACGCAATGCGATCTTGATGTTGCGGATGCCGAGTTCGACATTGCCGTCGAGATCCTTGAATTCGCGGCGATCCCACACCTTCACGGCGCGGAAGTTGCGGTTCTTTTCCTGGCCGATCCGCACGCCTTCCGGGTTATAGCCGTGGGCGCCGAAGGGCGACGTGCCTGCCGTGCCGATCCACTTGTTGCCGCCCTGGTGACGGCCCTTCTGCTCTTCCAGCCGCTTGCGAAGCGTCTCCATGAGCTTGTCCCAGCCCATCGCCTCGATCTGCTTCTTCTCTTCCTCGGTGAGGTATTTTTCGGCGAGCTTCTTCAGCCATTCTTCCGGGATATCGGCCTTCTGCATCGCATCGAGCAGGCTTTCCAGCCCCTTGAACACCGAGCCGAATACGCGGTCGAACTTGTCGAGATTGCGTTCGTCCTTCACCAGCGCGGTGCGGGCGAGGTAATAGAAATTCTCCACCGACTGCTCCGCGAGGTCGGCGTCGATCGCCTCCATCAGCGTCAGATATTCGCGCAAGGTCACCGGGACCTGCGCCTCGCGCAGCGATGTGAAGAATTGTAAGAACATGCCCTTCAGATTGCCCGGCAGGCTGCCTACGTCAAGAGCAGCTAACGCGGATCTGGGAAGCCGGGCCGGCTGGTAACGGCCTAGACCTCAGGGGTTTTTCAATTACATTAGCAACAAGCGACCGCCGGATGGGCGGTCGTTTCATGTTCGAGGCTCACGCTACGAGGCGATATACGCGATGAAATTTACCGGCACCAAGGACTATGTCGCCACCGATGACCTCAAGGTCGCGGTCAATGCCTCGATCGTGCTCGAACGGCCGCTTCTGATCAAGGGCGAACCCGGCACCGGCAAGACCGTGCTGGCCGAGGAAGTCGCCAAGGCGCTGAAGGCGCCGCTTTTGACCTGGCACATCAAGTCCACCACCAAGGCCCAGCAGGGTCTCTATGAATACGACGCGGTGTCGCGGCTGCGCGACAGCCAGCTCGGCGATGAGCGCGTGTCCGACATCAAGAACTACATCAAGCGCGGCAAATTGTGGGACGCCTTTACCAGCGAAGCGCGGCCGGTGCTCCTGATCGACGAAATCGACAAGGCCGACATCGAATTTCCCAACGACCTCCTGCTCGAACTCGACCGCATGGAATTCCATGTCTACGAGACCGGCGAGACCATCAAGGCCGCGCAGCGCCCGATCATCATGATCACGTCCAACAACGAAAAGGAATTGCCCGATGCATTCCTGCGCCGTTGCTTCTTCCACTACATCAAGTTTCCCGATGCCGACACTATGGGCCGCATCGTCGATGTGCACTTCCCGAGCATCAAGAAGCGCCTGGTCGAGGAAGCGCTGCGCATCTTCTTCGAGGTGCGCGAGGTGCCGGGCCTGAAGAAGAAGCCCTCGACCTCGGAACTGCTCGACTGGCTGAAGCTGCTGCTGAACGAAGACATCACGCCGGAAAGCTTGAGGGAGCGCGATCCGCGCAAGCTGATCCCGCCGCTGCACGGCGCGCTACTGAAGAACGAACAGGACGTGCACCTGTTCGAGCGGCTGGCGTTCTTGAGCCGAAGAGAGGTGTAGTCTCAAAGTCCGAGATTGCGCGCAACGGGTCGCAATGACAGCCTCGGATGCCGCGCTCATTGTGCGAAGGATTCAATTTTCAAACAACCCGCCGTGCACGAACACAGATTCGCGATCTCGCGGCCCTAGACGCCCGAGTCCTGCTGAGAGCATGCCGCCTCTCCAGCCAGAGGGCGCAGGGAATGCCGGGCGCCCGTCGCGCCCGCAGCCGCGCGTGGTGTGTATTAAACACGCGCGTTAGTCACCACGGTCACGCCGGAAACGTCCGGCATTCCCCGCGCAATGGTTTTAACGGTTTCCTTCGTGGTCTCCCTGGTGATCGGGCTTTCTTGCCACCATCCCCGCCGTGATGCGTCAGCATCATCGGCCGGTTGATACCAGCGTCGAGATATCAGGACGCCACGACTTCGCCGTCCGCTTATCCCGCATTCGTCTCCTGCACGACAAGCGTCCACCGCATCTCCTGCCCCACGTTTTGTGACGATCGCGAAACGCCCCTCAGGCGGGCAGAAGACGCGCGGAAACATGCCGCTGATTTGCCCGACGTCACAAGCGGAGAGGTCTGCGGCGAATTGGCACGACGGGCAAATCACGCGCGGCGGCGCATACCAGCACACGAGAGTCAAGAACCAGGGCATGAACCCGTAATTCAGTGCGGTCGATGCAGTCTGCTTTGGCGCGCATTCCGGACTCAAATCCGACATCGCGTAAGGTCCGAAAAGTGCCACCGGACGCTCGTTGATCCACGAATGAGCTTTTAGATCGGCCGTAGACCTCACGCATGCGATGATGCGAACTTCTGTTTCACATCACTAGCGCGGGACGTCACAGGGCGCTCCGTCAAAACGGACGCGCGCGGCATGGATATCGGAATAACGACGGTCGGCCCAATCGATGAGGCTCGCCATCGGGTCCAGCAGGGATTGGCCTAGCGGGGAAAGGCAATATTCAACGCTCGGCGGCTTGGTCGGAAAGACATGGCGGGTGATAAGTCCGTCGCGCTCCAAGTCGCGCAGCGTCTGGGTGAGCATGCGCTTCGAGATGCCGCGGATGGTTCGGCGAAGCTCGCCGAAGCGCTGCGGTCGCGTCGCGAGCGTCATGATCATGAGTATGCTCCACTTGTCGCCGATGCAGTCGAGCACGTCGCGCACCGGGCAATGTACAAGTTCCGCTGACTGGGCGTCGTCCGATTGATATCGGCTGAATCGCTCTATCGCGCTCAATGCGTCGCTCATGCGGGTTCCCTTTTTCTCTCCTGGTTACGAAAAACTGCCTCCTTACGGTGCAGGTCCAGGGTCTTTATGTGAGACCGACCTACCCTAGAATCTAGAGGAGAATACGCATGTTTCTAGTCACGGGAGTTACAGGAAAAGTTGGCGGCGCAACGGCCAGGCATCTATTGGCGCAAGGCAAGAAAGTACGCGCGCTGGTTCGCGACCGCGCGAAGGCGGCAAGCTGGACGGACCAAGGCGTCGAACTGATAGACGGCGACTGGAACAATGCGGCCGCCATCGAGCGGGCACTCAAGGGCGTCGACGGCGCGTTTGTAATGTTGCCAGCCGTCTGGGCCCCCTCGCCGGACTTCAAGGAAGCCAAGGGCGTCATCGCGAACTATGTCGAGGCGCTGACCAAGGCCGCGCCGCCGCGGGTCGTCGGGCTCTCGTCGATGGGAGCGAACAGAACCAGCGGGCTGGGGATGATCACGGCGCTGTCGTTGCTGGAGCAAGGCCTTCGCAAACTGACATCGCCGACCGCCTTCGTGCGAGCCGGCGGATTTTTCGAAAACTTCCTCTACGGCCTGCATGTCGCCCAGGGCGGCACGCTCCCCGTCTACTACAACCCGACCAACCGGAAATCGACGATGGTCGCGACGAACGACATCGGTGCCGAGGTGGCGACGCTGCTGACCGGGCCGGCGTGGTCGGGGCATCGCGTCATCGAACTTGGTTCAATGGTCAGCGCGGATGAAGTCGCAGCGCAATTGGGCGATGTCATGCAGCGCGAAGTCAAGGCCTTCGCTGTCCCGCGGGCCGGTTGGCCAGCAGCGTTCGAGCAGTTCGGCATCCCGAAGGGCCAGACTGGGCCGGCCGAAGCGATGTTTGAGGCCGTCAACGCGGGTTGGATGGACCTCGGGGGGGCGGGTACGGAGCACGTCGCCGGCACGACGTCCCCCCGCGATGTTTTCGCGGCGGCTCAGAAAGTCGCCACGGCGTAGATCCGCGGATCAGCGATGAGATGCGAATTTCGGACCTGCTCCGGAAATTCGCATCTCCTTCGGAATGAGTGCGTTGCCCTCATCAGAAAAGGATGGACAAATGTCAAAGATTTCCTCGAGCCAAGTCTCGGCCTTGGCGCTTGCAGCTTTCTTCGTCGTGGGATCACTCAGCAACATCTTCGCCCCTGGGTCTATCTACGAGGAATATCTGCGGTGGGGATACCCGCACTGGTTCCATTTCGTGACCGGATCGCTGGAACTTACGACCGCCGTTCTGCTGGCGCGGGTACGGACGCAGCTGTGGGGCTCGGCGCTCGGCTGCACCGTGATGTTGGCGGCATTCGCGACCGTCACGCTCCACGGCGAATACGGGCACGGGGTGGCGCCGCTTGTCGTGGCTACACTATCGATAGTCGTCGGCTGGATCGCCTGGCGGAAGCGGCCTCCCCAGCTCGGCATGACTGATGCCACTGGAGGGTCGAGGGAATGTCCGGGTGCGAGCGTTCACGGGTGAAACTGGATGTCCTCCCACGAGCAAATGAGTTCGTGACGGTCCGGTACATTCTCAGCCATGGCAGTGCGAGGTCCGTTCCGGGGTCAAAGATTGGGATAGGGGGGAGCCTTGCGGCTCCGCCCCTCCCACACCACCGTACGTACGGGTCCGTATACGGCGGTTCGAGAAGTTACGCTAACGCGCTTCGGTCAAGGATGAGGAGCCCGAGCGATTTGAAGTGGGCATTGGAGAGTGCCACCGAGAGGGCTTTGCTCCGGGCGAGGTGCCACGGTCCACGGCCGCTACCGGCCATGTTGCCGCAGCTCCCCCGAGACTCCCAGCGCGATGAGTGCCGCTCGACGACGTCCTGGTGTTTCCATTGGCGCCACAAGAGCGGCCCGCAATCGCAAGCGGACCCAGCGAGTGAGGGCGATCAACACCTCGGGCGTTTCGCAAAAGCCGAAATAGCCGCGCCAGCCCCGCATATACTGGGCCAGCTCCTCCATTGTCGTCTTGATGCTGACGCCCTTGGCCCTTCGCGTGATATCCCGGATTCGCTGCTTGAACCGTTCCAGCGATTTCGGCGCAATCGTGCGCTTGATGTCCGGAACAGCCGTAAAGCTGAACCCGAGGAACTTCCGTTCCTGCGGTCGTGCCACCGCACTCTTCGCCTCATTTACCTTGAGCTTGAGCTTTTGTGTGATGAAGCGCGTGATGCTCTCCATCACCCGCTGACCCGCGCGTTCGCTGCGAACGTAGATGTTACAGTCATCCGCGTAGCGAACAAAGCGATGTCCGCGATGTTCCAGCTCGCGGTCGAGTTCGTCCAGCACCAGATTCCTTAGCAGTGGCGAAAGCGGTCCTCCTTGCGGTGTTCCTTCCCCGCTCGGGCTGACCAGTCCATTCTCCATCACCCCAGCGTTCAGGAATGCCCGGATCAGCTTCAGCAGCCGCTTGTCTTCGATCCTTTTCGCTATCTGCCCCATCAGTTCGTCGTGGTTGACTCGATCGAAGAACTTTTCCAGATCGATATCCATCACCCAGCTGTAGCCTTCGCGCGATGTACTCTGCGCTTGTGCCACTGCTTGATGTGCCGATCGACCTCGGTCGAAACCCGTAGCTGTGCTCGGAGAACGTCGGGTCCCATCGCCTCTGCAGTACCTGCATCATCGCTTGTTGCATGAAGCGATCCAGCACGGTTGGGATGCCAAGCTTTCGCACCCCTCCGTCCGGCTTCGGGATTTCCACCCGTCTCACCGCTTTCGGCTCGTAGGTCCCGTTCAGCAATTGCTCCCGAATGGCCGGCCAGTGCTGCTTCAGGTAGTCGCCTAGTTGTTCGACGGTCATCCGGTCGACGCCGGCGCTCCCTTTGTTCCCTCTCACTTGCCGCAATGCTTCCTTCAAGTTTGCTCGTTCACATATTTCCTCCATGATATCGACGCGTGTTGGCTGGGCCTTCGGGTTCACTCACCACCGAGAGCGATTCGATGTCTTCCCGTCCCGCCTGCCGGGCTTCACCCCTCGGCGTCGATGAGAAGTCCAGTTTCAACTGGATGTTCTGCCGCTTTTCGCTCTCGAGGTTCATGTCCTACTTGCCTCTCCTCTCGTTCGGGCCTTCAGTCATCGTTCCCGGCTTGGCCTATCTGTTGCCTCCGCCTTTCGGCACGGAGTGCCTCACTAGCCTTGCCGACGACATGACCTAATATGCCCTCTGCTGACTTCTGCTCTGCGCTCAGATCGCCTCACGACTCTCTCAGTCGCCGAGCGACACCCAGCAGATCTCCCGGGGTAAGTTCATTCGCTTTCCCTGCACACTCGCCGGATCTACACTGCGGATCCTTGATGGATATGGACTTCGCGTTAAGTCGCCCGCTCGTCCGACGCTCGCGCCTCATATCCGATTTCTGTCCATCGACTCGCACCTTTGCTCCACGCTTCCTTCAGACCTCGCCTCGCGGCGACAGCCCTTGCGCTCTCGCTAACCCTTCACCTCCATCAGGTTGGGTAGAGGACTTTCACCTCCTAGCTATTGAACATGCCCAGCACACAACTAAACCGCTCGCGCGGTAGGCCATTGGGGCTGGCGGCACGGCCAACAGGATAGCACAACGGGGCGTCCTGTTTTGAGATGAGGGGTTGGCAACCTTCACTCAAAACAGGAGCATCCCCATGACCGACGAGGCAATGAGCCCGTTGCGCCGGCGCATGATCGAAGACATGACGATCCGCAAATTGGCGCCCAAGACCCAACATGACTACGTGCAAAGAATCAAGAACTTCGCGGCGTTTCTCGGACGATCGCCGGATACGGCGACCTTCGAGGACGTGCGCCGCTACCAGTTGCATCTGACGGCGAGCGGCGTTGGCGTGCCGACCATCAATCAAACTGTTTCGACGCTGCGGTTTTTCTTCCGGGTCACACTGAAGCGGCAGGAGATCCTCGAACATACGCATGTCATTCACGAGCCGCGCAAGCTACCGATGGTTCTCAGCCCCGAACAAGTAGCGCGGCTGCTCGATGCTGCACCGGGGCTGAAGTACAAGGCGGCACTGAGCGTGGCCTATGGCGCCGGCCTGCGCGCCACCGAAGTGGTCTCGCTCAAGGTTTCCGACATTGACAGCAAGCGCATGATCATCCGCGTCGAGCGGGGCAAAGGCGGCAAGGACCGTAACGTCATGCTCTCGCCACACCTGCTCGACCTGCTCCGGACCTGGTGGAAGGCGGCGCGGCCGCAGGGTTGGCTGTTCCCGGGCCGCGATCCGGCCCAGCCGATGACCACGCGCCAGCTCAACCGCGCCTGCCATGCTGCCGCCCAGATGGCGGAGATCAACAAGCGCGTGTCGCTGCATACCTTGCGGCATAGCTTCGCCACGCACCTGCTCGAGCAGAACACTGACGTCCGCGTCATCCAGGTGCTGCTCGGCCACGCCAAGCTCGACACTACCGCGCTCTATACCCGCGTCGCCACCAAGACGATCAGCGAGGTCATGAGCCCGCTGGAGCACATTGCGCTCAAGCTCAAGGAGATCCGGTCACCCGGCTGACGCTGAGGCCCTGGTGTCACGCCCGGCCTTGGAGGTTGCGGATATCTTCCGCAGCCATGGCGTAGCATGGCGTCAAGCCCATGCCGGCCATGTCAGCCTCGAGCAACTGAAGGTGATGTCGGCGATCGAGCGTTGCCGCACGGCAGCCCTCGGCGGCCATGTCGCGCGCTGCGAGGACTGCGCCTATACCACGATCGCTTACAACTCCTGCCTTATGGGCACGATTTGTAACGGGGAGTTGGCGGGCAGCGGCGATACCCGCATTTCTCGTAGACGGCAAATTCCTGGGGATTGTCTGCCGTTCAGCTCTCCATAACCACTGCGTCTTCCCGCCCCTCTGCAACTGGCCACCAACGGCCAGTCACAAAGAGGGACCAAGATGCTGGAGACTTATTTTTTGGCGCCAAAGATGCTTGCGCACCTGCGAAACGGGCCAAGCGGATCGTTCATTGACGGTTTCGCTCAGTCGCTCGAACGGAGCGGCTATCGTCCGGCCATCGCAGTGCGCTATCTACGCGCGGCGGCGCACCTCGGCCATTTCGTGTGCGAGCAAGGTGGAACGTTAGCCGACATCAATCTTGCAGCTTTCCACGAGCATCTGCGAACTTGTCGTTGCCCGCGAGCAAAAGGCGGGCGGCGAAACCACCACACGACTTTCGGCGCCAAGAACTTTCTCAACTTTCTTCAACAAATTGGCGTTCACCGCACCAACGCGACACCCGCCATTCAAAGTCCCGAGCCAGCGCTCGTTGTCAGCTTCCAACACTGGCTGCGCAAGCATCGCGGTGCCGCCGAACCGACGATCCGACAGTACGCTCGTGGGGCCACCCGCCTGATGATGGCGCTTGGCACCGATCCCACAGGGTGGAACGCGACAGCTGTGCGGCGGTATTTTCTGGAACGCACGGGCCGGGGCGGCAAAAGCTCCGTCGAAAAGCTGATCACCAGCCTGCGGGTGTTCTTGCGCTATCTCGCCGTCCAGGGTCTCTGCCAAGCTGATCTCGACAAGGCCGTGCCCGCTTACGCCTCATGGCGCCTGGCCGAGTTGCCAAGGTATTTGACAGCGGAGCAGGTGGTCGACTTGCTCACTGCGTGTGATGGCGATTCACCTGGGCGTCGCCGCGATCGCGCGATCCTCCTGCTGCTGGCACGTCTCGGACTTCGAGCCGGCGACGTGGCGCAGCTCCGCCTCGCTGATATCGAGTGGGAAGCCGGTACGCTGCTGGTCTGCGGGAAATCCGGCTATCAGGTTCGTCTCCCGCTCCCGCAAGAGGTTGGAGACGCGATTATCGCCTATATGGAATGCCGCCCGACCGTTGCTCAGAGTGATCGCATCTTCCTTCGAAACATCGCTCCATTCCGGCCATTCCTCGATGGTGGCAGCGTGTCATTGGTCGCAAAGCGCGCCATGAGGCGGGCCGGCGTGGTTACGCCAGTCAAAGGCGCCCACGCCCTGCGCCATACGGCGGCAACTCAGATGCTGCGCAATGGCGTCCCCCTCGAGCAAATAGGCTTGGTCCTTCGGCATCGGGGCGTCGATACGACGGCGCATTACGCGAAAGCCGACGTCAACCTGCTGCAGCAAATCGCGCAGCCCTGGCCGGAGGCACTCTGATGTTGAACACCGTAGAGGCCTACCTCCGCCTGCGCCGTGCTGCAGGATTTGACATGACAATGGCTGAATACTTGTTGAAGAGCTTTGCTGGCTTTGCGACCGACCGCGGGGATACGCATGTTCACGCGCAATCGGCGATCGACTGGGCGGCTCTCGGCCCGTCTGTGGCGCAGCGCGACGCGCGGTTGAAAGCCGTCTGCCGCTTCGTACGGTTCATCAGGGTTGAAGATGGTCGGCACGAGGTGCCGCCGGCCAATCACTTTGGCGCCCGCAAGAAGCGCCGGCCGCCGCACATCTACTCGGCAGACGAGATCAATCGCCTCATCGAAGCCGCCCTGCGCATTCGCCCTGCGAGCGGGCTGAGACCTCAAACCTACGCCACTCTGATTGCCTTGCTTGCGGTCACTGGGTTGCGGATCTCCGAAGCGTTGAAGTTGCAAGTTGCCGACATGACGAATGACGGACTACTGATCCGGGAGACCAAGTTCCGGAAGACCCGTTTGACGCCGCTGCATCATTCCGCAGCGGCAGGCTTGGAGCGCTATCTGAGGCGACGCCACCCTCGTTCAAGCGATGCCTATGTGTTCGTCTGCGACCAAGGTCGGCCGCTTCCTTATCACACGGTAAAGGACACGTTTGATCGCCTGGTGCGGAAGGCAAATGTTGGGCCGGCGCCGGGTGGCCGCCGGCCTCGTCTGCACGAACTTCGGCATACATTCGCGGTGCGCGCACTGCAGGCCAGTCCGGTGGGCAGGGCCCGCAGCGGCAAGCACATGGTGGCACTCGCGACCTACATGGGTCACGTCAACCTCTACGCGACCTATTGGTATCTCGAGGCCACTGCCGATCTCATGCGCGACGTCGCCGACGTTGGGGAGGCGTTCATGTGTGGGGGTGCGCAACCATGACGCCGATTGCACCTCACATCGAAGCCTACCTCCACGAGACGCTCGCCGGCCACCGAGGTGCCAGCCAGCATACATGCAATTCCTACGCCTACAGCTTCCAGCTCCTCTTCGAGTTCGCGGCCGCAAGGCACAAGGTCACGCCATCGTCGCTGATGCTGGAGCAGATTGACGCGAAGCTGGTCAGTGCCTTCCTCGAATATCTGGAGGACACGCGCAAAAACGCGCCGGAAACCCGTAATGTTCGGTTGGCGGCAATCAAGTCCTTCTTCCACTTCCTCGAATATCGTCAACCGGCGGCGCTTGAGCAAATACGTCGCGTTCTGGCGATCCCTTTCAAGAAAACCAACTCTCGTCTGGTTCCCTACCTCCTGCGAGAGGAGTTCCAAGCCTTGCTCGACGCACCCGATCCGGCGACCTGCGATGGGGTTCGCGATCGGGCCATGCTGCATCTGGCCGTTTGCGCCGGCCTTCGCGTATCCGAACTGACGGGACTGCGAATCGACAACGTTGACCTGCAAGCTATGAGCGTTCGAGTTCTCGGCAAAGGACGACGGCAACGGGTTCTCCCCCTATGGAAAACCACGGCTGCGGCGCTGCGTGCTTGGCTGGCGGTGCGAGGGACAGTTGCGACGCCGGAGGTGTTCGTTAGTGCCAGGGGAGAACCGCTAACCCGCTGGGGCTTTGCATATCTGCTCAAGCAACATTGCGCGACCGCCGCTCACAAATGCCCTGGTCTGCTAAAAAAACGTGTCTCACCCCATGTGTTGCGGCACACATGCGCGATGATCGTCCTGCAAGCGACGCAGGACATCCGAAAAGTGTCCTTGTGGCTGGGACACGCCAACTTGGCGACCACCGAAGTCTATACGCGCGGCGATCCCACGGAGAAACTCGAGGCCATTGAAGCCATCGTTCCGCCCCACATGCGCAAAGGCTTCTTCCGGCCGCCGGACAAACTTATCGCCATGCTCAGGGGCGCTTCGTAATGGTGAGTGGAGTTGGCGAACGCTCAAAGCACAGTGACGGAGTGGCCCGCCAACTCCCCATTACAAATCGTGCCCATAAGGCAGGTAATGGGCATTTCCCATTACCTGCGCAACCGTCACTGCCCGAAGTGCCAGGGCGCCGCTGCGAAGGAATGGCTCGCCGACCGCCAAGCCGAGCTGTTGCCGGTGCCGTACTATCACGTCGTGTTCACGCTGCCGGCGCGGATCGCCGACATCGCCTACCAGAACAAGGCCGTGCTCTACGACCTACTGTTTAAAGTCTCGGCCGAGACCATGCTGACGATCGCCGCCGATCCGAAGCATCTGGGCGGGCGGATCGGCATCATCTCCGTGCTGCACACCTGGGGCTCGGCGCTCACCCATCACCCCCACGTCCACATGATCGTGCCGGGTGGCGGCATCTCGCCCGACGGCCAGCGCTGGGTGTCTTGCCAGCCCGGCTTCTTCCTCCCCGTGCGGGTGCTCTCACAGCTGTTTCGCCGGCTGTTCCTTCAGAAGCTGATCGCCGCACATCAAGCCGGCCGCTTCAGATTCTTCGGCGATCACGCCCATCTCGCCGACGCGCAGTCCTTCGCGGCTTATCTCGCCCCACTGCGCAAGGCCGAGTGGGTCGTCTACGCAAAGCATCCGTTCGGCGGCCCCGAGGCCGTGCTGGCCTATCTGTCGCGTTACACCCATCGCGTTGCCATCGCCAACAGCCGCCTGATCGCCTGCGACCAGCGAGGTGTCACCTTCAAGTGGAAGGATTACCGCATCGAGGGCCGCGATCGATACAGGCAGATGACGCTCGCCACCTTCGAGTTCATCCGCCGTTTCCTCATCCACGTGCTGCCAAAAGGCTTGCACCGCATCCGCCACTACGGCCTGTTCGCCAAAGGCGCCTGCGCCGCCAATATCGCACGCGCTCGGGAGCTGCTCGCCGCCTCAAAACCTGAGGGCCAGCCCGCCGCGGCCGCTGTCGATGCCAACAAGCCAAATTGTCCATGCTGTGGCGGTCGCATGATCATCATCGAGGTCTTCGAGCGCGGTGCAACGCCGCCGCATCGGCCGACAGCAACGAACCGCATCAGGATCGACACCTCATGACCGCGTCGCAGTCCCGCCGCAAATCTGTTCATCGTGCCCGATGCCTCTCGACTGGCCACGACCGAGCACGACCAGATATCCGTCACCCTTGGCAAATCGTCCAACCAGTTATCAAGTCCGACGCCACCCGCTGCTCATTCGGCGGCCGCTCAACCGTCGAACACAGCGTCGCATCGGCTCGATTCAAATCAGCCAGATCGCCCGCGGCACTCAAATCCCCATAGCGTCTGCCGCACCGCCTGTCGTTCCCTCAAGCGCGGTTTCCTTCCTTGGAGGCTTTCGGACGCCGGCCGCCGAACACGCAGCGCCGTCCCTCATGCCGCCGGCTTCCGAAACCCTGCACAATCTCCGACGTCGGGCCGTGTCCCGGCGAGGTCCGCTTATCCCTCAACAGCGGAAGTGGGTCCGCAAACGGTATTGCCGTCAGTTCAAAGGCGCGAGCGTGTGCCTGAGCTGTTCTTTCGATATCTGCATCAATCCGGCAAACGGCTGACTCAAATCGGCCACGAGGAACAGCGCGCTGGAGACCGACAGCGCAAACACCAGCAACGCCGTCCAGGCAACCACCCCCGGCTCGACGTACATCCCAAAGCTTGTGAAGATCACCGTCAGCCACACGATCAATATCAGGAGAAACGGCGTCAGGATCGGTTTGTCGCCATCGGCGAAGAGCAAAAGCCGCGTTCGTGCGATATCGTTGCTCGCCTGCGCGATGCGGGGTTTGAGCGACCGCTGGGCGTCATTGGCGGGCGATAGCGTCTCGATCGCGGTGTAGAGCTGTTCGGCAAGCGAGTTCGCGGTGAAGGCGGTGTCTTGCGAAGCCACCGCCTTCTCATTCCAGATCCGGTCCATCGCCGCGGGAACGGCCTGCCGCATCAGCTTGCGAACCGGCTCGGCCTCCGGGCCGTACTGCGCGAGCAGTTGATCGGTTTCGACGAGATACGCAACCAGCTGCCGGAAGTGAGCGTCCTGGGTGTCGTAAGACGATTTGGCCGAGGCAATCAACAGACTGATGACGACAGCCGCCAGCGTCGCCAGCAGGCCCGCGCCGAGCCGGACGACCTCCTTGGTGTCGTGGCCAAGCCTCGCCGGCGAAAGCCGGGTCCGCAGCCTCATCCCGAGAGCGACACCGGCGACGATCGATGCAAACGAGAGCAGGAAGGTCCAGCCGGATGTCAAAAATTACTCCTGCCGCAATTGGACTCTCTAAAATGCGAAATCAATCTATCAGCGCAATCCCGAAATCTCTAACGGCGAATTATGCCAGTCACTCGATTTGCTGGCGAAACGTGCCGGCTCAACCGAGCGCCACCGCCTCCAGCGGCGCCTTGCCGCGTATCATGTCGCTCGCTTTGTCCGCGATCATCTGGGTCGAGGCATTCAGATTGGCCGAGATCATCCGCGGCATGACGGAAGCATCGACCACGCGCAAGCCTTCGAGGCCGTGAACCCGCAGCTGGTCGTCGACCACGGCCCAGGATGCGCCGGCCGGGCCCATGCGGCAGGTGCAGCCGGGATGGAACGTGGTGGTGCCGCGCTTGGTGGCGGCTTGCAGAAACTCTGCGTCGGTCTGCACGCCGGGGCCGGGGAAATCCTCGTACTCATAATAAGGCGCAAGCGGCTCTGACTTCAAAAGCCGCCGCGCCAGCTTCATGCCGGCGACGATGACGCGGCGGTCGAGTTCGGCGGTGAGATAGTTGGTCTGGATGATCGGCGCCGCGAACGGATCGGCCGAGCGGATGCGGACATAGCCGCGGCTTTCGGGGCGCTGCTGCCAGGACGTAACCGTCATGCCCGGCAAATCTTCCAGCGTGCCCTGCACGCCTTCCTTGTAGCTTGCCGGCGTGAACGTCAGTTGCAGGTCCGAGTTTTCGGTGGTTTCGCCGGAATGCCAGAAGCAATAGACCATGGTCGGCGACAGCGACAGCAACCCCCGCCGCGTCGCCGCCCATTTGATGGCCTCGCCAACCAGATTAAGCCCGCGACGACGCTCGTTGATGGTCTTGATGTTCTTGACGCGCGCGACCGAGCGCGGCGCGTAGTGATCCTGCAAACCCTCGCCGACGCCACCCAGCGCGTGACGGACCTCGATGCCGTGCGAGGCCAATAACTCCGGCGCGCCGACGCCGGACAATTGCAGAAGCTGTGGCGAGTTATAGGTCCCGCCGGAAAGAATCACTTCCTTCGCCGCGCGCACCTCATGCAGCGTACCGTTCTTGCCGCCGCGCCGGTAACGCACGCCGACCGCGCGCTTGCCCTCGAAGATGATTTCGGTCGCGTGCGCATGCGTGCGTACATCGACATTGCCGCGCTTGCGCGCCGGATGCAGAAAGGCGGTGGCGGCGCTGACGCGCAGGCCGTTCTTGATGGTGCGCTGGGCGTAAGACACGCCCTCCTGGATCGCGCCGTTGTAATCGGGATTGCGCGGAATGCCGAGCGAGACCGCGCCCGCCATGAAGGCCTCGCACAGCGGGTCCTGCCAGTCCATGGTAGTGACGGTGAGATTGCCGTCGCGGCCGCGAAAGGTGTCGTCGCCCGGCCCGACGCGATGCTCCAGCCGCTTGAAATACGGCAATATGTCGGAATAACCCCAGCCGCGATTGCCAAGTTGCGCCCAGGTGTCGAAATCCTGGCGCTGGCCGCGGTTGTAGATATGGCCGTTGATCGAGGACGAGCCGCCGAGCGTCTTGCCGCGCGGTGCGTAGATGCTGCGGCCGCCGGTCCATGGACCGACCTCCTGCTGATAGGCCCAATTGACGCTGCGCATGTGGAAGGTCTTGATGAAACCGGCCGGCAGATGAATATACGGGTGCCAGTCGCGCGGACCTGCCTCGAGCACGCAGATTTTTGCCGCCGGATCCTCGCTCAGCCGATTGGCCAGCACGCAACCGGCCGAACCTGCACCGACGATCACGTAGTCGAACGTATCCATGATTTTTAATTCTTTGTTTGACGCGTTTTCTTTACGCGAACCGGTACCCACTTCGCCTGAAAACGCTATGCCCTTGATCGTTCATTGAGCTGAAACGTGAGATGCGCCTTCGCCGTCGGCCATTCCGAGGCGATGATGCTGAAGACGACCGTGTCGCGCAGCGTGCCGTTCGGCGCGATCTGATGGTTGCGCAAAATCCCGTCCTGCTTGGCGCCCAATCGCTCGATACCGCGCCGGCTCTGATGGTTGAAGAAATGCGTGCGGAATTCGACGGCGATGCAATCGAGTTTTTCGAACGCGTGCGTCAGCAGCAGCAGCTTGCACTGGGTGTTGAGCGCGCTGCGTTGCACGCGCTTGGCGTACCAGGTCGACCCGATCTCGACGCGCCGGTTCGCCGCATCGACATTCATGTAGGTCGACATGCCTGCGATCTTCCCCTCCGCGTCGAATACGGTGAAGGGCAGCATCGAGCCGGCCTTTTGCAGACCGAGGCGGCGATCGATTTCCTTGGCCATGTTGTCGGGCTTCGGAATCGCCGTGTACCAGAGCTTCCACAGCTCGCCGTCCTCGACCGCTTCCGTCAGTCCCGAGACGTGCGCGTGCGACAACGGCTCCAGCCGCGCATGCGGGCCGACAAGCGTCACGGGTTCAAGCCAGGGCATTTTCTCTCCTTCTCTCACCAGTCATTCCGGGATGATGGCGAAGTCGCCGTCACTTGTTCAAAAAATTCAGCGGCAGGCCGGGGCGCGCCCAATCCATCGCAACGAGTTCGCCCTTGCCGGACAGCGTGATGTAGGCCGTCTTCAGCCCCTCGCCGCCAAAGGCGATGTTGGTGGTGACGCGATCGCCGGTCGGCACCTGTTCGACCAGCGTGCCGTCCGGCGCGATCACCGAGATGCAGCCCGAAACCAGCGTCGCGACGCAGACATTGCCGTTCGCCTCGACCGCGAGCGAATCGAACATCTGATAGCCGCCGAGCCCCGCGATCGGTTTACCCCGCTCGCCGCGATAGATCACCTCGCGCGGCTTCACCGTGCCGGGCTCGGGAATGTCATAGGCCCACAACCGCGCGGTCGGCGTCTCCGCGATATAGACGGTCTTCTCGTCCGGCGACAGTCCGATGCCGTTCGCGGGCAAGATGCCATGCACGCCCTCGACGATCTCCCTCATGCCCGGCTTGAGGTAATAGAACGCGCCGACATCCATGTCGCGGGCCCGGCGCTTGCCGAGATCGGAAAACCACAGGCCGCCATGCTTGTCGAAAACCAGATCATTCGGCCCGCGCAGCGCGTGCTCGCCGCATTTTGTAACCACGGTCTCGACCTTGCCGGTCTGCAAATCGACGCGCTGGATCGAGCCGCCGAGATAATCCTCGGGCTGCGGTCCCGGCATGATCATCTTGCCGGTCGGAATCCAGGCAAAACCGCCATTGTTGCAGATGTACATCTTGCCGTCGGGGCCAAGCGCCGCGCCATTCGGACCGCCGGGAATTTCCGCGACGACTTCCTTGGCGCCATCAGGATAAACCCGCGTCAGCCTGCGCCCGCGAATTTCGACCAGCACCACGGAGCCATCGGGCATCACCACCGGGCCCTCGGGAAATTCCAGGCCAGTAGCGAGCACGCGAAGTTCGGCCATGAATTCCCTCCCCGACTTTGTTGGCTTGAGCATGATCTTTATTCGGAAAACCGGCTTCCATCCCCGCCTTCGCGGGGACAGGCTTTTTCCGGATCATGCTCGATGCGCGCCTGCGGCCAAGCCGGTCGCGCAATCGTTTGGGCAACGTTAGGGCAAAGCCCTTGGGGCTTGCAAGCAGCCGCAACGCATGTTTCCGTTCGCGAAACGCGAGGCTGCTTCGCGTTTTACTTGCCGCCCTCTTTGACCGTCCCGTCTTTGGGTGTTTCTTTGCCGGGTGTTTCCTTGGCACTTGTCTCTTTTGCGGGGGGCGCGTCGGTCTTTTTCGCATCGGTGGTCGGCTTCGGCTGCGCGGCCTGAAGATCGCTGACCGTCTTTTGCAGCGCGGCGAGGTTCGCCTTCAACGCCTCGATCTGCCGGTTTGCCACATCGAGCTTCTGCTGATGGTCAAGAACAAGCTTCGCCATCGTCTTCTGAAGAAACTCGACATTGCTTTGCAGGCAGCTGGTGCGCCGCTCCATGGTCTTTTCGACGGTGCAGATTTCGATACCGGGAACGTCCTGCGCATGAGCAACGTCGGCGTCGAGCACGCCCAGTGCCGCGACGCAAACGGCGATAACGAGCCGGCCGATCATCGCAAGCCTCGTTTGAAATGTGTCGCGTGGTAAACTTGTTGCGAGTAGCTTTTCATGGCCGAACGCTACCACACTGCGACCTCAATCACGCATTGAGCTTGATCGACGCCGACGACAACGGGACCGGAAATGGCAACGCGCGAAAAACGGCTGGCCCAATTCGATGGTGAAGGAGAGCCGCCGCCGGACCTGCCGGTCCAGGTGTTGTGCGAGGACCAGAGCGGCACCTACGAACTGCCGTTTGCCTGTTGCTTCAGTAACGGCGCCTGGCGCAACCATGAGTCCGGCGGGATGTTGGAGGCCACCGTCATCGCCTGGCGGCGGCGGCGCGGCTAGTTCAATCCCAAACGCCCGCTGTTGTCCCAAAATGCGACGCGCCAGCGGCTGAATATCATCAGGCGTTAAGAAGCTGGAACGCGCGTGGAACGAATCGCGCCCGAATCAGATCAACGGGCATGTACGCCGAT
Organism: uncultured Alphaproteobacteria bacterium; assembly: GCA_963770515.1. Classification (GTDB taxonomy): domain Bacteria; phylum Pseudomonadota; class Alphaproteobacteria; order Rhizobiales; family Xanthobacteraceae; genus Bradyrhizobium. The sequence goes on along the minus strand of CAVYPW010000006.1, from coordinate 121,055 downwards.
GTTCACGGCTAGATATCGGTCTGGATGAAATGGTCAGCACTACATCCAGACCATCGAGCCACGGCCATCGCCGAGTGTGGCTCGGAATCGTTAATTCCCTAAAGGCATCACTTCCAGGCGGCTACTTCCAGGGCGTCACCGGCGGCACCTTGTCGGTGGCCGGTGGCATATCGACGGTCTTGAAATCCGCCGGGCTGACGATTTCCATGTATTCCATGTCGGGCGAGTAATCGAACAGATAGTGCACGATGCCCGGCCGTTGATGCACGACGTCACCGGCCTGCACCAGGGTCGGCTTGTCCTCGTACATGAAACGCGCCCATCCCTTCAGCATGACCACGATCTGGAAATCGCATTCGTGCTTGTGCCATCCGGTGCCATCTTCCGGCGGCATGTCGGCATTGGCCTTGACGAGGTGGCAGATCACCTGCCCGCCGGTCGCCGCCGCGATGCCGAGGTCGCGATACAGGAAGAAGTCGCGAAGGCCTCCGCCTGTGAACTCGGTATCGGTGGGTTTGACGTGGGAAAACTTGCTGACGGCCGCGTGCTGATTCATCTCAGGCCTCCACCACTGTTTGACGAAAACCACGACAATCGCCGGCGTCCAATTTTTTGGCAGCACGGATTGGCGCGTTCAAAGCGTGATGTTGCCATGCGAAAATCACGCCAGCCGCGTTGCAGCGCAGCGATGTTGAGGATCACAACCCCGAACAGGGCGAAGCTGTTGGACGTGGCGCGGAATTCCGGTCAGGTGATTTTTACCCGCGGCTGATGGTCCGTCGCCTCGGCTCACAAAGCCGGCCTCGATGACATGAAGTCGAGCAAAGCCTGCCTTACAATCAAGCCGTGCAAACAGGCAGTGCGATCCACACGCTGCCTAATAATCCACCTCGAGCTCTTCGATCTCCGAGGGTTCGGCCTTGGCGGCCTCGATCCATTCCAGCATTTCCGGCATGCCCATGATGAGGTCGGCATACTGCTTCATCCGCGGATCAAGCTTCACATCATAGGTTTTGAAGCGGGTCACGACCGGCGCATACATCGCATCCGCCATCGAGCGTTCGCCGAACAGGAACGGGCCGCCCAACTCGGCAAGGCACTCGCGCCAGATGGTGCAGACCCGATCGATGTCGGCCTGCGCGCGCGTCCAGATCTTGAAGTTGGGGAAATGCCCCTTGAGATTGACCGGCAGCGACGCCCGCAGCGTGGTGAAGCCGGAGTGGATTTCGCCGCAAATCGAACGGCAATGCGCCCGATGAACACGATCGGCCGGCAATAGCCCGGCATCGGGCCTGATCTCGTTGAGATACTCGGCAATCGCCAGCGTATCCCAGACGGTCGCGCCCTCATGCCGCAAGCATGGCACCAGGATGGTCGGCGACAGCAGCAGGATTTCGGCCCGCGCCGAGGGGTCATCCGGCGCCGTGATGATCTCCTCGAATTCCAGCCCCGAAAACCGTGTCAGCAGCCAGCCGCGCAGCGACCAGGACGAGTAGTTCTTGCTGCTGAGGGTGAGTGTCGCCTTCGCCATTTGGCCTTTCCTTGCCGGGCTTACCCGCTGGTTTAGCTGCTATTTTCCGTCGTTTCTTCCGTTTTCTCGATTTTTAAGCAGCAAGCGACGTGCCAGTTTTTTGGGCTGTTTGACTCCGCCGTGGCTTCAATATTGCATAGCAACATAAGCGGGGGTTGCGAATGACGTCGTTAATGTACCAAGCCTATCAGAACCATATGGATCTGACGACGCCATGGCGGACAGGGGCCGCCCATGCGCTGAAATACCTCAACCTCCTGCCGCAGGGCGTTTCCGACAAGTTCTTCCGTCGACTGGCGGCGGCGCTCGAGCTGATCTCGCGCACCTCCCTCACCTATACCCGTCCGGCCTACGGCATCGACCGGGTCATGGTCGGCAACCAGGAGCTGGAGGTGACCGAGGAAGTCGCCTTCGCCACGCCGTTCGGCTCGCTGCTACATTTCAAAAAGGAGAACGCGCCCGAGCAGCCGCGGTTGCTACTGGTGGCGCCGATGTCCGGCCATTTCGCGACGCTGTTGCGCGGCACGGTGCAGACGCTGCTCCAGGACCACGACGTCTACATCACCGACTGGCACAATCCGCGCGACATTCCGCTTCACCATGGCCGCTTCGGTCTCGACGATTACACCGAGCACCTGATCACGTTTCTCGACCAGCTCGGCCCGCGCGCGCACATGGTGGCGATCTGCCAGCCATCCGTGTCGGCGCTGGCTGCGGCTGCGATCATGTGCGAGGACAATCACCCCGCGCGCCCGGCGACGCTGACCTTGATGGCCGGGCCGATCGATACCCGCATCCAGCCCACCAAAGTGAACGAATTCGCCAAGAGCAAGCCGCTCACCTGGTTCGAGAATAACCTGATCAACTACGTGCCGTTCCAGTGCAAGGGCGCGTTCCGGCAGGTCTATCCCGGCTTCGTGCAGGTCACCGCGTTCGTGTCGATGAATCTCGAGCGCCACATCAAGCAGCACATGGATCTCGCCAACCACCTCGCCAAGGGCGAAATAGAAAAGGCCGAGACCATCAAGACATTCTATGACGAGTATTTCGCGGTGATGGATTTGCCGGCGGAGTTTTACCTCGAAACCATTCGCGATGTGTTTCAGGAGCACCTGTTGCCGCAAGGCAAGTTGACCTATCGCGGCCGCCCGGTGAATCCTGCCGCCATCAAGCGCATGGGGCTGATGACGGTCGAGGGCGAAAAGGACGATATCTGTTCGGTCGGGCAAACCCTCGCCGCGCAAGAGCTCTGCACCGGCGTGCGCGCCTATCGGCGGGTGCATCACCTGCAGGCCGGCGTCGGGCATTACGGCGTCTTCTCGGGCCGCCGCTGGAACAACGAGATCTACCCGCTGCTGCGCGATTTCGTACACGTAAATTCGTAAGACCCGTCATTCCGGGGAGTGCGCGAGACAACGGGCCATCAATGCAGCCGCAGTGTCGCCGACGGCGTCTCGCCGAACTTGGCGCGATAGGCGCCCGCCATCCGGCCGAGATGGGTGAAGCCGAGATCGAAGGCGAGATCAATGATGCGCGCATCGGGCCCTGCCCGTTTTAGCTGCGCGTTGAGATGCGACAAGCGGATCTCCAGCAGCATCTGCGACATCGAGGTGCCAAAATGGCGCTGGAAGCCGAGCTGCAGCGCGCGGATGCCAATGCCGGATGCGGCCGCTAGCTGCGCGAGATCGAGCGGCTCGGCGGCATGGGCATGGAGGCAATCGCGCGCCCGTCGCAGCGCGCCGGGCAGCGTCTCGCCCGCGCCCGAGAATTTTCTGATCGGTTCCGACAACCCGTGGCGATGCCTGAGGAGCAGCGCATCGAGCAGCGCCTCGCGGCAATCGGCAGCAGTGACCGCCGACAGGGTACGGCCAGCACCGAGGCCCTCGGCAAGGCCGGCAAGCCCTTCCATCCGTGCCCGCAAACCGCGGCCCGCCGGCAGCCGCAGATCGATCAGCGGATCGAATTCGACCGTCTGCACAGGCTGCCCGGCCAGCGCCGCCGCGCGCTGTTCGACCAGCCTTCGCTCCACCAGAAGAATGAGCTGGGCGCAATCATTCTCCCACAGCATCTCGGTCGGCACCGTCGGCGACAGCAGCGAGGCCGCAATACCGGGCGCGCATCCGATGTCTTGCGAAGCCGTGCGCACCCGCGCCGATCCGGACAAGGGAAGCTGCACCAGGAAAAAACGCTCCAGGCAGCCGGGATCGATCATCACCGATCCGCCATAGGCGACGTAGTTGATGGAGAAGCCGTCGAACGGCGCGCAATTGTGCCGCGCCGAAAAAGCCGACGAGGCCGAGCTCAGCGGCTCGAGCGCATGGGGACAGAATATCCGCCCAATCTGCTCGGCCGCGTCGTCGACGCTCGCCGTTGCGACGCGACAAAAGCCCGCAAGCCTTGAACCCGCAAGCCTTGAGCCCGCAAGCCTCGCAGCTTCGGGTGAAATCGGCTCACAAGCGCTTTTCGGAATGACCGCGTCCGCCACAGGCTCGCCTTCGAAATCAAGGCCTCGCTTTCGAAATTTATTTGAAGCTTATAATAGTTTCGCCCGCTGGCAAGCGGCCGGCTGGAGCGAACAATAGGCAATCTGCCCAAGCTCTTCGCTGCGCCGCCGCACAGGTCCCAAACGACGGATTCGTTTATCGGATAGACAGGAGCCGCCGAGCGGTCGATGCTGCGGCCCACGAGCAACTGGAGGAAAGATCATGGCGGCACTCGAGAAAGGCATCACGCCCAACGGCGAGGGTTTTCACGGCAAGACCTGGAATATCCTGGGTCAGGTCTACTTCCCCAAGGCCGTGACCGAGTCCACCTTCGCGTTCGAGACCAATAGCGATCCCGGGCAGTTCGTGCCGGTGCACATCCATCCCACCCAGGATGAGTTCATCCTGGTGCAGGAAGGCGTCTTGGACCTGAAGCTCGACGGCGTCTGGGTACAGGCCAAGGCCGGCGACCTCGTGCGCATGCCGCGCGGCGTTCCGCACGGCTATTTCAATAAGTCCGACAAGCCGACGCGCGCGCTGTTCTGGGTGTCGCCGATGCAGAAGCTGGAAGCGCTGTTCGACAAGCTTCACAACCTGACTGATCCGGCGGAAGTGGTGCGCATCTCGGCCCAGCACGAGGTGGATTTCCTGCCGCCCGAGGCCAACGACTAACGCCTAAGCAACGGCGTGTTCACGACAAGGCGCGTGCCGCCCTTCGCGGCCGAACGGCGGCGGGTGCCTCAAAAACATCGGAGCACAGACATGGTCAGCCAGAAGCAGGTTTGCGTGATCGGCGCCGGCGTTTCCGGCCTCGCGGCGGCCAAGGCGTTTGCCGCGCGCGGTCACACGGTCACGATGGTCGAGAAAAGCACCAATCTGGGCGGCGTCTGGGATCCCTCGCGGGCCTATCCCGATGTCCAGACCCAAAGCCCCAAGGACCTTTATCGCTACACCGACAAGGCCATGCCGGACTCCTATCCGGAATGGCCGAAGGGGCCTCAGGTGCACGCCTATCTCAAGGACTACGCATCGGGCCACGGCCTCGACCGCCTGATCCGCTTCAACACCACGGTCGCCGCCATGAGCCGCCGCGCCGACGGCAAGCCCGGCTGGACCCTGGAATTGACGACGCCGGACCAGACCAGCCGCGAAGACTTTGACTTCGTCGCGATCTGCACCGGCCAGTTCAACGATCCGCAAGACTTGCGCCTTCCCGGCGAGGACGCGTTCAAGGCGCAAGGCGGCCAGATCCTGCACTCGTCGCATTATGGCGATGCGTCGCTCGCCAAGGGACGCCGGGTCGTGGTGCTCGGCGGCTCGAAATCCGCGACCGACATCGCGGTGAACGCGCTCAATTCCGGCGCGCGCGAGGTCACCATCGTCTACCGCGAGCCGGTCTGGCGCATCCCCTATTTCATCGGCGGCCTCGTCAACTTCAAGCGCATCCTATACATCCGCGCGCAGGAGGAGATGTTTGCGAGCTGGGGCATCGGTCCGATGGCGCGGCTTGCGCATCAGATCGCAAGGCCATTCGTGTGGGCGAACTGGCGTGGGCTGGAGAGCCTTTTGAAGGCGCAGCTCAAGCTCGCCAAATGCAAGATGGTCCCGGAGACCAGGATCGAGGACGGCATCAATTGCTCGGTGCCGATCGCAACCCCCGGCTTCTACCCGATGGTCGCAGACGGCCGCATCAAGGCAATCCGCGGCACCTTCGACCATTATGAAGGCGACCAGATTGTCATGAGCAATGGCGCGCGCGCAGGCTGCGACATCGCGGTGCTGGCGATTGGCTACAGATTGGGGGTGCCCTTCCTGCCCGAGGAATACCGCAGCAAACTGGTCGAGCCCGATGGCCAGTATCGCCTCTATCGCCTGATCGCCAATCCGGACCTGCCGGAGCTCGGCTTTGTCGGCTTCAACTCCAGCTTCTGCACCGTGCTCTGCGCCGACATGGCCGCGCACTGGCTAGTGCGCTATGCCGACGGCCAGCTCGCACGCCAGCCGAGCGCGCAGGCGATGCGCGACAACATCGAAATGATGCTGCATTTCAAGCGCGTCGAGCGGCCGGCCGCAGGCGTCTATGGCGGGCTGTGCGTCGCGCCTTATCATTTCAAGCATTTCGACGAGCTGCTGGCCGACATCGGCACAAAGCAGCGCCGCCGCAATGCACTGAAGGAAAAGTTCACGCCGCCCGATGCGGACGCCTACGCGCAATTCCTCGCCTCGGCACCCGACTACCAGGCGGCGCCGCAGCCCGTGCTCGCGCAGGCTTCCTAGTGCCTACTTTCCGAAGTTCGTGCTCCATCGCAGCACCCACCTCCACGAACTTCGGAAAGTCATGGGCTACTCACAAACTTATTGAATCTAGTACCGCTTTGTCGATCTGAAGTCCCCGAACGAACTCGCGGCTCGTGGTGCAGGGACTTCAGATCGGCGGTACCAGCGCCAGCGCAAGCCGCGCGCAGGCGAGCCGTTCCTCGCAGCTGACTTCCTGATATGAGCGCCCTCTGCATTGCCTTGTACGCTCGTGCAAGATAAGAGGGCGGCATAGAAGAGCGCCTCCCGGGAGATGATCATGAAGCCGCTGACCGCCCAATTCCGCAGCCTGTTCGCCGGCGTTGCAATCCTGCTGCTCCCCGCGGCTGCGAGCGCGGCCGAGGTCCATGTGATGATCTCCGGCGGGTTGTCGGCGGCCTATAACGCGCTGGTCCCGGAATTCGAGAAGGCGACCGGCAACAAGGTGATCACGGCCTATGGCCCCTCGATGGGCACAACGGTCAATGCGATCCCGATGCGGCTCGAGCGCGGCGAGCCCGCCGACGTCCTGATCCTGGTCGGCTATGCGCTGGGCGACCTGATCAAGCAGGGCAAGGCCCGCGACCGGGTCGATCTCGTCAACTCCAAGATCGGCGTCGCGGTCAAGGCAGGCAGCCCGAAGCCGGACATCTCTTCCGTGGACGCGGTCAAGCGCGCGCTGCTGGCGGCAAAAACCGTCGCCTATTCCGACAGCGCCAGCGGCGTCTACATCTCGACCGAAATGTTCGACAAGCTCGGCATCGCGGCTGAGATGAAGGACAAGGCGCGGAAGATTCCCGCAACGCCCGTCGCCGAAATCGTGGCGCGCGGCGAGGCCGAGCTCGGCTTTCAGCAGATCAGCGAGTTGAAGCCTGTTCACGGCATCGACATTGTCGGGCCGTTGCCGGACGCTTTGCAGAAGGTCACGGTGTTCTCCGCCGGGATCGCCACCGTGTCGAAAGAGCCCGAGGCCGGCAAGGCGCTGATCAAGTTTCTCGCCTCACCGGCGGCGCGCGAGACGATCGTCAACAGCGGCTTGGAGCCGATCGAAGGTGGGAAAGCGAACTAGTCAACCCCGGGCGCTGGCCCACCTCTCCCTCAGGGAGAGGGAGCGCACCGACTTCGCGGCTTCTATGCGTTACTTCGCCCGCAGCGGGGTGTCCTTCAACCCGTTATTGTCGAACGCCTTGCGCAACAGGCCGTTGGTCTTGGCGTCCGCCATGAACTTGGAAGCATATTCCAGCGACAGCGGATGATTGAGCGGCACGGCGACCGCCGTGATCGTCTGCTTGAAGGTTTCATCCAGCACGCGGGTGCCCGGAAGCTTTTTCGCCAGCGCAGTGAGTTGGTCGCGCGAGAGCGCAAACGCATCGACCTCGCCGTTCTTGAGCAGATTGAAGACTTCGTCGAAGGTCTGATAGCCCGTGACTTTGGCGTTCTTCAGATGCGCTACCGCGCCGCGCATGGTGGTGGTGTTGTCGACCGCCGCGACCTTGACGCCGGGCTGATCGAGGGTCGCATAATCCTTGATCGTCGACCCCGCCCTGACGATGTAGGTCGCCTCCGTGACCTCATAGATCGGCCCGAACGCGATCTTCTTGGCGCGCTCTGGATCCTCGGGCAGAAAACTCACATCCCAGGCGCCCTTGGCAGCCGCGTCCGTGATCTGCCCCGAATTCGGAAAGGCGACATATTCGATCGGCAACCCCAACTGATCCGCCATCGCCTTGCCGAGATCGACCGGCACGCCTGCGTAACCGTTTTCCGTTTTGGTCGACCAGTAGGCCCCACCGGCGGCACTGATCCCGATCGCGACCCGCAGCTTGCCGGTCGGCGCGATCTCGTCCTTCAAGCCGTCGGCATCGGCAAAGCCGCTCATCATGATCGAGATACCCAGAATGAGACCGCCGAAAAATACATGACGCATACCCTGCTCCCGCCGGCCCGTTGTTAAGCGTTAGGCCATTGGCCCCATTATGGCCGATCGGCGCGGGCCGCAACACCGGGCCTGGAATGAAAATTCGGTGAGGCAGCCATTCGCTCCGCCGCAACGGCGAAAGCCTGTCAGATGAATCCCGTTAGGGGACACTTGCGCACCGTGTCACATCTTCAGCGCGCGTTTTCCCGTTCCACCGCGGGCGAATTGTTGCTATTCAGGTTGACCTTTTGGCCCGGTCTCGGTCGTCAAAAAGGGGGCACCGCAATGAAGCCTGCGCGCCTACCAGCTCGAATACGAACCGATGGCAGGCGTCGCCTGCGGATTGCCGCGACCGGCGCACTGATCGCGGTTCTGCTCGCCGGCTGCGAACAAAACACCTATGTGGCGCCGCCGCCGCCGAAGGTCGATGTCGTGCTGCCTGTACAGCGCACGATCACGCGCTATCTCGAAGAGACCGGCAACACCGCACCGATCAAGAGCGTCGATCTCGTGGCCCGTGTGCAGGGCTTCCTGGAGTTGATCGACTACAAGGACGGCGACTTCGTGAAGGAAGGCGCGCCGCTGTTCGCGATCGAGCCGGAGACTTACAAACTGAAACTGGACCAGGCGAGAGCCGCCGAAGCCGGTGCCCAGGCCTCGCTCAAGCAGGCAGAGGCCGACTACAGGCGTCAGGTCGATCTGGTTGCAAGGCAGGCGGTGGCGCAGGCGACACTCGACACTTCGACCTCCAACCGCGACAACGCCCAGGCTAATCTGCAGCAGGCGCAGGCCAATACCAGGATCGCCGAAGTCAACTTTGGCTACACCAAAGTCACAGCACCGTTCGACGGGATCGTCAGCGCGCACCTGGTGTCGATCGGTGAACTGGTTGGCGCGTCCTCGCCGACCCAGCTTGCAACCATCGTAGCGCTCGATCCGATCTATGTGAATTTCAATGTCAACGAACAGGATGTCTTGCGTGTCCGTGAGGAAGCCAGGCGCCGCGGTCTGACGGCAGCCGATCTGAAATCGGTGCCTGTCGAGGTCGGGCTGCAAACCGAAACCGGCTACCCGCATCAGGGCAAGCTCGACTATGCGGCACCAACGATCAATCAAACGACCGGAACGCTTGCGGTGCGCGGCGTAATCCCCAATCCTGACCGAGTGCTGCTGCCCGGTTATTTCGTCCGGGTCCGCGTTCCCGTCGACAAGCAACCGAGCGCGCTGCTTGTTCCCGATACCGCGCTCGGCAGCGATCAAAGCGGACGCTACTTGCTGGTGGTGACGACCGAAAACGTCGTCGAGCAGCGCAAGGTGCAGACCGGTCCGCTTGAAGGTGACCTGCGCGTGATCGAAAGCGGCATCAAGCCGGAAGATCGCGTGGTAGCCGCCGGGCTGTTACGGGCTGTGCCAGGTCAGAAGGTCGATCCGCAACTTCAGAAGATCGAGCAGCCTTCCGCGTCTGCAAAATAGGACCGGGCATGATTTCGAAATTTTTCATCGAGCGGCCGGTCCTTTCCAACGTCATCGCCTTGCTGATGATCCTGATCGGCGGTGTGGCGCTGTTCGGTCTTGCGGTCGCGCAATATCCCGACGTGGTGCCGCCGACGGTACAGGTCACCACGCGCTACCCTGGCGCCAGCGCAACGACCATCGTGGATACCGTGGCGCTGCCGATCGAACAGCAGGTCAACGGCGTCGAGGACATGCTGTATATGCAGTCCTACAGCGGCGACGACGGCAGTTACTCGCTGACGGTGACGTTCAAGATCGGCACCGATCTCAACTTTGCGCAGGTGCTGGTGCAGAACCGCGTGTCCAGCGCGCTCTCTCAGTTGCCGCAAGCGGTGCAGAACCAGGGCGTCACCGTACAGAAAAAGTCGACGTCGATTCTCCTGTTCGTGACACTGACCTCTCCGGACGCAAAGTACGACAGTCTTTTTTTGAGTAACTACGCCACCATCAATCTGAGGGACGAACTGTCACGGCTACCGGGGGTCGGCAACGTGACGGTATTCGGCGCCGGCCAATATTCGATGCGGATCTGGCTCGATCCCAACAAGCTGCAGGCGCGCGGGCTGATGCCGCAGGACGTGATCCAGGCGGTCCAGCAGCAAAGCCAGCAAGTCACCGCCGGTCAGGTCGGAAGCCCGCCGACGCCGCCCGGCCAGGCCTTCCAATATACGCTGAACATCAAGGGCCGCCTCACCGAGGCCGGTCAGTTCGAGGACATCATCGTCAAGACCGGCAATAGCGCCGAGGTGACGCGCTTGCGCGACGTCGGCCGGGTCGAACTGGGTGCGCAAACCTATAGTCAGGTGTTTTCGCTCGACAAGCAGCCTTCCACCGGCATCGGCGTCTTCCAGTTGCCGGGCGCCAACGCGCTTGAGGTCGAAAAAGCCATCGAAAAGAAGATGACGGAGCTGGCTCGCGCCTTCCCGCAGGGCATCAAATACGACACTCCCTTCGACACCACCAAATTCGTCAACGCTTCGATTCATGAGGTTTACAAGACCCTGATCGAGGCCGGCTTCCTGGTGCTGGTCGTCATCCTCGTTTTTCTGCAGGACTGGCGCGCGATGCTGGTTCCCGCGACCACCGTGCCGGTCACCATCATCGGCGCCTTTGCCGCAATGGCGGCGCTCGGCTTTACCATCAATTTGTCGACGCTGTTTGCCATTGTGCTTGCGATCGGCATCGTCGTCGACGACGCCATCGTCGTGGTCGAGGGCGCGGCGCACAATATCGAGAAGGGCATGTCCGGCCATGACGCCGCGATCAAGGCGATGGACGCGTTGTTCGCGCCAATCGTCGGCATCACGCTGGTTCTGATCGCCGTCTTTCTGCCGGCTGCCTTCCTGCCGGGGCTTACGGGTCGCATCTACGCGCAATTCGCACTGGTGATCGCGGCGACCGCGCTGCTGAGCGCCGTCAACGCGGCCACTTTGAAGCCGACGCAGTGCGCGCTGTGGCTGCGCCGGCCCGTACCGCCCGAGCAACGCAACTGGTTCTATCGCGGCTTCAACAACGTCTATGACCGGATCGAGCTCGGCTATGCCCGGCTGATCGGACGTATGGCCGCGCACAGCAGTATTTCCGTAGTCGTCGCCCTGGTGCTGATCTTCATTGGCGGTTACGGGCTGTCGCGCGTACCGACGGGCTTCTTGCCGATCGAAGACCAGGGCTATCTGATCGCGGCCGTGCAACTGCCCGACGGCGCCGCGCTCGACCGCACCCAGAAAGTGCTCGACAGGGTCAGCGAAATCGCCGGCCAAACCCCCGGCGTCGCACAGGTTATCACCATCGCCGGCATCTCGGCGCTCGACAACAGCGCAACCCTCGCCAATGCCGGCGTCGGCTATATCATTCTGAAGGACTGGGATTCGCGCGGAGCGGGCGAGGATCTGCGCTCGCTGGTCTACGGATTGAACGACAAGCTTTCCACCATTCTCGAAGCGCGGGCGCTGGTGCTGCCGCCGCCGCCGATCCAAGGCATCGGCAATGCCGCCGGCTTTGCGATGCAGGTCGAGCTGCGCGATGGCGACAATGATTTCAACAAACTGCAGGCGCTCACCCAGGCCATGGTGACCAACGCGCAAAGTCAGAGCGCGCTGCAGCGGGTCCAATCGCCATTCCGCGCCGCGGTGCCGCAGTTCGACGTCGAGGTCGACCGGATCAAGATTCAGACGCTGCACGTCACCACGGATCAGGTATTCTCGACGCTCGCTTCCTATCTCGGCTCGTCCTATGTCAACCAATTCAACAAATTCGGCCGCGTATTCCAGGTCTACGCGCAGGCGGATTTGCAGTTCCGCCTGACCACGCGCGATATCGCCAAGATGACGGTGCGCAACCAGAACGGCGACATGATCCCGATCGGGACGGTCGCCAAGATCACGCCTTCGGTCGGCCCGTCGCTGATCAGCCTCTATAACCTTTATCCGTCGGCAACCATCGTTGGTCTGCCGGCGCAGGGCTATAGCTCCGGCGAATTGTTGAATCTGATGGAGCAGATCGCCGACAAGACCTTGCCAGGCGGGGCCGGCTACGAATGGACCGCGATGTCGTACCAGGAGAAGGCCGTCTCTAGCCAGATCTACTATGTTTTTGGACTCGCGATGCTGCTGGTCTATCTCGTGCTGGCCGGACAATATGAAAGCTGGTACGCGCCGATCTCGGTGATACTGGCGGTGCCGCTGTCGCTGCTGGGACCCATGGTGGTGCTGGAAGCCCTGAAGATCGACAACAATCTCTATGTCCAGATCGGCCTGATCCTGCTGATCGCGCTGTCGGCCAAGAACGCGATCCTCATTGTCGAGGTTGCGCTGGAGCTGCATGTACGCGACGGCAAGCCGCTGCTTGAATTGGCCGTGGAAGCCGCGCGCGCGCGATTCCGCCCGATCCTGATGACGTCTTTCGCCTTCATCCTCGGGGTCGTGCCGCTGGTGGTCGCGACCGGCGCCGGAGCCAGTGCACGCAAGTCGATCGGCATTACCGTGTTCTCCGGCATGCTGGCTTCGACCTGCCTTGCGGTGTTATTCGTGCCCGCCTTCTTCGTTGTGATCCAGCGCTTCGAGAATTGGCTTGCCGGACGGAAGAAGGCACCGGCCGTGCAGACGGCGCCGTAGCCGGCCAGGACTTATTCTCGCATCACGCGCTCAGCACCGGAGCAAACGCCTCGCGATTGGCGCGCCAGGCGCGGCTGTATTCCATGATCCGCGCGGTCTCCTCGGCAACGCGCTCGCCGAGCATCGTGGCAAGCAGATGCAGCGTGGTATCGATGCAAAGCGTCACGCCGCCGCCGGTCACGACGCCGTCCGCCCGCTCCACCAGCATCGTCTCGCGCACATCAATCTGCGGATAAATTTCCCGCATCACCTCGACCGGCGAGGTTTCCGGCGGCACCACCTCGCGTTTGGTCGTCGCCGGGCCGCCGTCGAGCACGCCGCTGGCGGCGAGGATCATACCGCCGGTGCAGACCGAGGCGATACGGCCATTGGCATGGACGCTGCGGATATAATCGAGCGTCGCGGAAGCCTTGGCCTGCGCGGTCCAGCCGGGGCCGCCGGTGACGATGACGACGTCGCAAGCGGGCGCATCGTCAATGCCGTAATCGGCCGAAACGCTCAGGCCGTTGGCGAGCACGACGAGACCGGCGCGCGGCGCGATGGTGCAGATCGAGATTTCCGGCGCAATGCGGCGCGCCATCGACAGCACGCCGAAAGTGGCGAGATCGATCGGCTCGACACCGTCATAGATGAAGATGCCGAATTGCATGGCGATATCAGTCGGTGAGCGAACCGCCGCGGGTTTCGCGGGCCGCCAGCGCGGCGGCCAATGTGATCAGCGCGAGAATGATCATCATGATCGCGACGCCGCCGGTGCCGCCGAAATAGCCGGCGAGCGCGGTGGCGAGGATCGGTGCGAAGCCGCCGCCAATCGCCGCCGAGACCTGGAAGCCGAACGACGCGCCGCTGTAACGCACACGGGGCCCGAACAGTTCCGGGAAGTAGCAGGACTCCAGGCCGAACATCATGCCGTGGCCGAAATTCATCGCAATCATGATACCGGTGAAGATCAGCACCGTGCTCTTGCTCTCCACCATCCAGAACAACGGGAAGGCAAAGACGATCGTGAACAGCGCGCCGAGAATGTAGAAAGGCTTCCGCCCGAACTTGTCCGACAGCCAGCCGAACAGCGGCAGGCTCACGAGTTCGAGCAGTGCTGCGTACATGACCGCGTTGAGCATCAGCGACTTGGCAACACCGAGTTTCGTCGTGGCGTAGCCGACGACGAACACCGTCAGCATGTAGACCCAGGACACTTCGGAGAGTTTCAGGCCGACCGCGATCAGGAAGGATTTGGCATTCTTGCCGACGGCTTCGCCCACCGGATTTTTGGAGAGACCGTCGCGCTGCTTCATGCCTTCGAACACCGGCGTCTCTGGCACCTTTGAGCGAACGAAGGTGCCAACGCCGAGCAGGACGATGCTGACGAGGAACGGGATGCGCCATCCATAGCTGGCGAAATCCGCTTCCGGCAATTTGGCAACGAGCCCAAAAATCAACGTTGCCAGCACGAGTCCAATCGGAAACCCGATCTGGACGAAGCTCGTGTAGAAGCCGCGTTTGTCGCTAGGGGCATGCTCCAGCACCATCAGCGAGGCGCCACCCCATTCGCCGCCAAGCCCGATGCCCTGGATGACGCGCAGCAGGATCAGGAGTATCGGCGCAAACACCCCGATCGAGGCATAGGTCGGCAGCAGGCCGATGCAAAAGGTGCTCAGGCCCATGATAAACAGCGTCAGCACCAGCATGGATTTGCGCCCCAGCCGGTCGCCAAAATGGCCGAACAGCGCGCCGCCAAGCGGGCGGGCCAGAAATCCGACCGCATAACTGCCGAGCGCGGCCAACGTGCCGGCCAGCGGATCAAAGGTCGGGAAAAACGCCTTGTTGAACACCAGCGCCGCCGCGGTGGCGTAGATCAGGAAATCATACCATTCGATGATGGTGCCAAAGCAGCTCGCGAACACGATGGAGTTCATGCTCGAACGTTCAACGCCGGCCATCGGCGTCGCAGTTGCAATGGTCATTGGGCCTCCGCTTGGTGGCGAGTTCCCCCGCAAAAATACGATAAATGGGGGCATTGGCTAAAATGAATGCAAACAGCATGCCGTATCCGGGTGGGCGTCGTCCATGCCCATCCGGATCAGCCCCGCAGCGCGGCTTTCGAAAAGATTGTGCTCTATCATGGAGATGGGTGTCTGATGCACCTCTTGATGCCGGCACGGTCACATCCGATACTGCCGGCCGCCGTTTCAGATTTCGACCCGGAAGCCCACCTCGATGATGGCGTCCTGGGGAATCTTGAAAAAATCAGGCGCCCGGCTCGCGATCCGGTTGAGGAACGAGAAGATCGCAAACGAGACCGCGTCCATCGCCGAACTCGCTTCGCGGCGCACGATGGTCTCATGCGCGATGTAGTAATTCTTGTGGTCGAGGTCGGCCTCGAACCCGAGTTTGTTGCAGTTGATCAGGCTCAGCGGAATATCCGGCGTCTGCATGAACCCCAGCCGGACCTGAATCCGGTAGAAGCCGTGGCCGAGACGGTGCACCGAATGCCGTTCGTGAAACGGCACGCGCGGCCTGCGATCGGCCAGGAACGTCAGCAGCACCACGGTCTCATGCAGCACGCGGTTGTGCTCGATGTGGCGTAGCAGCATCGGCGATGCGCCGTGATCGACCTTGGTCAGCCACACGCCCATGCCCGCCGCGCGTCCGATCACCGTCTTGTCGGCATAGGGGAGAAAATCCTTCAGCGGCATCGACATGTCGTGAAGCCGGTTTCGGACTTCCGATGATCCCTTGCGCCAGCTCAGCATCAGCGTCGCGATCAGCGTGCCGACGATCAGCGGAAACCATCCGCCTTCGACGATCTTGATGGAATTCGACACCAGGAACGTGGCGTCGATCGCGCCGAAGATCGCGATCACGGGAATGGCGATGCCGGGCGGCCATTGCCATCGTGCGACCGCTACCCGATAGAGCAGGATCGTCGTGATCAGCATGGTGCCGGACACGGCGATGCCGTAGGCGGCGGCAAGATTATCGGACGATCTGAACAAGATGACGGTCAACAGCGTGCCCGTCATCAACAACCAGTTGGCGGCGGGAACATAGATCTGCCCGGCCTCGTCGGCTGAGGTCGGAACGATCCGGGCGCGCGGACACAGTCCCATCTGCATGGCCTGACGCGTCAGCGAAAACACGCCGGAGACCAGCGCCTGCGACGCAATAACGGTGGCAGCCGCCGCCAGCACCACCATCGGGATCAGCGCCCAGCCGGGGGCCAGCTTGTAGAACGGATTATCGATGGCGCTGGGATCGGCGAGGATCAGCGCGCCTTGCCCGAAATAGTTCAAGAACAGCGCCGGCAACACCAATCCAAACCAGGCCCGGCGAATGGCAGCGGCGCCAACGTGACCCATGTCGGCATACAGCGCCTCGCCACCGGTGAGCGCGAGGAACACGGCGCCAATCACGACGAAGGCGACCTTGGGATCGGCAGCAAGGAAGCGTGCGGCCTCGGCTGGATTGACGGCAGCGAGAACGGCCGGCGCCATGAAGATGTTCGCCGCACCCAGTGCGCCGATCACGACGAACCACACCACCATGATCGGTCCGAACAGTTTGCCGATGCGTTCGGTGCCATGCCGCTGGATGACGAACAATCCGATCAACACCGCAATCGTGGCCGGCAGAATGAAATGTTCGAAGGACGGCGCCACCAGCTTGAGGCCCTCCATCGCCGACAACACCGAGATCGCCGGCGTAATGACGCCATCGCCGTAAAGCAATGAGGCGCCGATCACCCCGAGCAGCACCAGAACCGAAAGTCTGGCGCCTTTGGCGATCTGGTCGGAAGCGACCAGCGAAAGCAGCGCAAGGATTCCGCCCTCGCCGTCATAGTCGGCACGCAGCACGAAGACCACGTATTTGAGCGACACCATCACCATCAGTGCCCAAAGAATAAGCGATACCAGCCCCAGGACCTCCGCTGCGGTGGGGACCGGATGGCCGAGGCCCGTCAGCGCGACCTGGAATGCGTAAAGCGGGCTGGTGCCGATATCGCCAAACACGACGCCGAGCGCGGTCAGCGCCAGAAACCATGCACTGCCCGCATGAAGGAATTTCGCCTGATCTTGAATTGATTCCTGGATCGATCCGCCCTGGCCGAAATCGAGGCTAGATACCGCACGATCGATCAGGCCGCCGGCCGGGGCACTCGATGGCATATCCATATGAACCTCACGACACGACGACGCTGTCTGAGCTCGTGAGGTTGCTATTCAAGAATCAGGCCATGTGGCGTCAGTTCGCGTGTGCGGCAGGTGTCCTGATCTCGACCGGCAGAATGATCGCGGCCGCAACGATCAGGAGACACAGGCCGGCGAAGGCGTGCAGCATGGCGACAAATCCGCCCTGCTGGTAAAGCCACGCCACGAGGCCGACTGAAACGCCGGCGGCGGTAAAGCCGACGAAATAGCGCACCGCATAGGCGCGCGAGCGCCATTCCTCGCTGGTGTATTTGCCGACCATGGCGTCGTTGACGGTGACCTGGCCGAACGCCCCCATCACGATGCCGATCGCGGCGATGATCAGCGGCAGGTTCGACAATTCGGCCGCGACATACAGAAATGGCGCCAGCACGAACGACAGCGGCAACGAGACCGCTTTCAGCGAGTAGCGGTCGATCAGCTTGCCGACCGTGTATTGCGTCATCGCGCCGAACACATAGACACAGGCTGCGATCACGCCGAGCAGCGCCGGGCTTTGGGTGAGGCCGTTTAGCCGCTCGGCAAACAGTTTCGGCAGCGCCACCGTCACCGCGTTGAAGGTGGTGGAGATCGCGATCACCACGATCAGGAGCGCCACGATCACCCGCCACATGTCTTTCTTGGCGACGCGGGCCTGCGCCGCCGCCTGCTTCGCGTTGCTGCGGTCTTCGTGGCTCACCATCGCCATGAAGCAGAGCCCGATTCCGATCGTGACGACGCCCGGCAGGATGAACGCCCAGCGCCAGCCGAGATACTGGCCGACAACGCCGGTGACCAGCGCCGACGACGCCACGCCGAGGTTGCCCCACACGCCGTTGATGCCCATCGCGCGGCCGAGCGCCTCGGCATAGGAGACGATCATCGCGGTGCCGACAGGGTGATAGATCGAGGCGAACAGGCCGATCGACAACAAAGCGGCGCCGAGTTCGAGCGGCGTCCTGACGAGACCAACTGATATCATCGAGGCACCGATGCCGACAAAGAAGATCACCATCATGTGGCGGCGGCTCCAGCGGTCGCCGAGCCATCCGGTCAACAGCGAGCCCGCGCCGAAAGCGACGAAGCCCGGCGTCGCGTAGGGCAACAGTTCAGAATACGCCATGCCGAGCGCGGGCCCCATGATGATGACGGCCGCCGCAAAGATCAGCATCGAATAATGGTCGATGAAATGGGCGGCGTTGACAAAGCCGATCACCCGGGTGGGGTTGTTCATGAACGATTCCTGTAATGACTGAAATAGGTTATACGGTCTTGCGCTGACGGGGTGCGGCCAATGAATATCGCCGAAAAGCCAATTGCTGCGATCCAGGGTCGCCGGACCTCGACCGGCGACGGCGTTCATTTGATTGCAAACCACTACAAGAAGGGCGTGCGGCTCGACACCCACATGCATCGTGAGGCGCAATTTGTGTATGCGGCCAAGGGCACGATGCAGGTCACAACCCCCAGGGGGCGCTGGCTGGTGCCGCCGGATCGCGCGGTATGGGTGCCGGCACGGCTCGAACACGCGATCGACGTGCTTGCCGACATCGACATGCGCACGCTGTATTTCGACCTCAAGTGGCTCGGCCGCGCGAAATTCAACTCAAGCCTGGATACCGAATTCGTCGTGCGTGTATCTGGCCTGTTGCACGAGTTGATCCTCGCCTTGTTCGACGAGCGCGGCAACGCCGAACGCACCGCGCTACTGATCCGACTCGTCATGCTCGAACTGCATCGTGCCGAGGATTCCGCGACTTTCATCCCGCTGCCCCGGGAGCCCCGCTGCCGTCACGCAGCCGAGATCGTGCTCGGCGATCCCGCAGCCTTGCATGAAATCGAGACGCTGGCGCGCAAGGTGGGCACCTCGGCGCGAACATTGTCGCGGCTGTTTTCGTCAGAAACGCAACTGAGCTTCAAAAGCTGGTGCCAGCGCGCACGCATAGCGGCCGCCGTCGAAAAGCTGTCCACCAAGGCCGGCGTCTCGGTCAAGCAACTCGCCCGGGAGTTCGGCTATGCCAGCGTGCCGGCCTTCTCGCATGCGTTCCGCCAGGTGACCGGCAAAACGCCCACCGAATTTACCGACAAGGAACAGGTCCGATCCGGGGTAGCCGGACCAGGGTGAGCCGAAGCGGCGACAAGTAATTATCCATACCCTTCTATCACGCGCTTGATTGTGACCACCTCGGCCATAAATTCGTGTAAACTGGCGAAAGCCGCCTCAGAAAGCCGATTCCGACATTCCATGAACAACGCCTTTTTTTCCGATCTCCTCACCTCGATTTCCGAACGCGGCCGCACCCTGCTCCGCCGCGTGGGATCATCGGAGGAAAAACCTGACGCTGCCGACCTGATTGAGCTCTGCGAAGCGTTGCTGTCGGGTCGGGGTGAGGCCTCGGGCACCGCGATGGCACGCGAAGTGCTCGATCGCTACAGTCACCTCAACGAAGCCGAGCGGCTTTCGTTCTTCCAGACGCTCTCTTCAAGTTACGGGCCGGAGCGCGAAAAGCTCGCGAAAGCCATCAGGGCCTGGCGCACGCAACCGAACAATGCCGATGCGAGCGATCTGCATTTTGCTTCCGAGCCCCGGCGACAGGAATTGATCCGCAGGCTGAACCGCGCTCCCGGCGGCACCGGCGATCTGGTGGCGATGCGCGCCGATCTGCTCGACGTGATGAAGGACAACAAGAACCTGACGGCGCTCGACCGCGACGTCGTGCACCTGTTGGCTTCATGGTTCAACCGGGGATTTCTCGTGCTGCGCAGGATCGACTGGTCGACGCCGGCGAACATTCTGGAAAAAATCATCCGCTATGAAGCCGTGCACGAGATTCGCGACTGGAACGATCTCCGCCGCCGCATCGATCCCGTCGACCGGCGCTGCTACGCCTTCTTTCATCCTGCGCTGGTCGACGAGCCGTTGATCTTCGTCGAGGTGGCGCTGACGGAAACCATTCCCGGCGCGATCGCGCCGCTGCTTGCGGAAGACCGCCAGGCGGTCCCGGTCGAGCGGGCGCGGGTTGCGGTGTTCTATTCGATCTCCAATACCCAGCGCGGTCTCGGCGGCATTTCCTTCGGCAGTTTCCTGATTAAGCAGGTGGTGGAGGAACTGCGCCGCGAATTGCCGAAGCTGGATGATTTCGTGACGCTGTCGCCGGTGCCGGGCTTCATGTCATGGCTGAAGACGGACGGTGATCTGCCGATAACTGACGAGGAGCGGCCGCTGCTCAACCATCTGGACGAGCCGGACTGGTGGAAGAATGCCGAACTGGAAGGTAAGTTGCGCTCCGTCATCGAGCCACTCGCCGCGTATTATTTCCTGAAGGCACGCACGTCCAAAGGGCGCCTGATCGATTCGGTGGCGCGATTCCATCTCGGCAACGGCGCACGGCTGGAGCGGATCAACTGGCTCGGCGACACCTCGGCCAAAGGCCAGCGCGAATCCGCCGGCGTCATGGTCAACTACCTCTACCGCCTCGACGACATCGAGAAGAACCACGAAGCCTATGCCAATGACGGCACCGTGGTTGCGTCCAATGCCGTGAAGAAACTGCTCAAGGGCGAAGGCCGCCGGCTGCTCGACATGCGGCTGGGGTAGCGTTGCCTCATGGTTCCCCCGGCGATGCGCGAGCATCGTCCGGAAACGCGCTCTGGACGGCGCAAGCGCCGCCGGGGGCTCCTCACCATGAGGATCCAAGACCTCATCCTGAGGAGCATCGCGAAAAGCGATGCGTCTCGAAGGATAGAGCCCGGACTGAGGCTTAGGTCAGAGGCGCCTACACCTCCGCCCAGATACGGATCAGGTTGTGATACACGCCGGTCAGCCTGACCGTCTCCGGATCGTCGCGTCCGAGCCGTTCCACCAGAGCCTGGATCGTGTTGTCGAGATCGAAAATCAAGCTCCGCGCGTGGGCATCGCGGATCATGCTTTGCAGCCAGAAAAACGAAGCAACCCGCGCGCCGCGCGTCACGGGCGTGACCATGTGGAGGCTGGAGGCCGGATACACCACGAGGTCGCCGGCCGGCAGCTTGATCTCCTGCGAGCCGTAGAGGTCCTCCACCACCAGCTCGCCGCCGTCATATTCGTCGGGCTCCGACAGAAACAGCGTCACTGACAAATCGGTGCGGATCCGCAATCCCGTCAAACGGTCGCCGCGTACCGCATTGTCGACATGGATGCCGAAATGATGCCCGTCGGCAGCGTTGTAGCGATTGAACAGCGGCGGAAAGATGTGCAGCGGGATCGCCGCGGAAATAAACCGCGGATTGGACGTCAGCACCGAGACGATTCGGTTGCCGAGTTTGCGCGCGACCTCGCTGTCCGGCGGCAACTGCTCATTGCTTTTGACGAGCGCCGATTGCGCGCCGGCGGTGGAACGGCCGTCCTCCCACGTGCTGGCATCCATGATGCGGCGGAAATCCGCCACCTCATCCTTGCCAAGCACATTGGGAACACAAATCAGCATCGCGTCGGATCAATACCTCGCTGACAGTACCAGATAGGCGGCGCGACCCGGTGCCTCCAGCACAAACGGCGTGCTGCTCTGATAGAGCGCGTCGTAATAGAGCTTGTTGAAGATGTTGTTGACGTAGAGCTTGAGCCGCCAGTTCTTGTCGATCTTGGCTTCCGCGAACGCATCGAAGCGCCAGTAACTCGGGATCGACGTGCCTTCATTGGCGGCGAGCAACGTGCCGCCATAGACCTTCGAGCGGAACACGGCCTGGCCGCCGAACTCCCACATGTCGGTGAGCTGGTACTTGCTCAAAAGGCTGAACGACTGATGCGCGACGTTGGCGAGCGGCAGGCCGACGTCCGTCGTATACAGCAGAGGCTGTGGCATGTTCGCGGCCGGCACGTTCGATTTGGTCACGGCCGATTGCATCAGCACGATGCCGCCGAACACGCTCCATTTATCCGTGATCTTGCCGGCGGCTTCCAGATCGATGCCGCGCACGTAATAGGCGGAGCCGGCGATGATGCAGGAGATGTTACCGACGGTTCCGGCCGGGACGGAACATCCCGCAACCGCGGGAGTGGTCGCCGAGACGTTAAACGCCTCGCGCGCGTTGTCCTTGGTGGTCTCGAACAGCGCTCCCGTCAGCAACAGATGCCGGTTGAACAACTCCCACTTGGTGCCGACTTCATACGCCTTGTTCTTTTCCGGTCCGAAGATCTGGTTCGGATTGCCGGCCACCACCGGGCCCAATCCGCCATAGGCTGTGCTGGTGCCGTCGAATTCGGAGCCGACCGGATCGGACGAGGTCGCATAGGCCGCATAGACGCTGGCATACGGCAGCGGCTTGACGGTGATGCCGACGTTGAAATTCGGCAGGCCGAATTCCGCCGCCTGCCTGCCGAAGGTGGAGACGCCGTTGAGGGTGCCCCAACCGGACGTGTTGATCTTGTAGTCGTCGTAGCGCAGGCCGCCGTTGAGAATAACGAGGTCGCGGTAATTGACCGTGTCGAGCACATAAGTGCTGGTGGTATCGATCAGGACATTGGTCGGCATGCCCGTCAGCGTCGGGGTGCCGGTGAATGGAATACCGGTAAACTGCGGGCTGAAGACGCTTATCCCGCTCAGAGAACCGCCGCCCGTGAAGGGATTGCCGGTCACCAGCTCCGAGCTCAACCCGTTATATTTGTCGATCGAGGAGGTTTCCTGCGAGACTTCTACGCCGCCCAACAGCGTGTGCTTGAAAGGTCCGGTATCGAATTTGTAGGTCGCTTCCGACTGGTTGGCGAGCACGGCGGTGGCCTGATAGCGGCTCTGCGGATTGGCGGTGAACGTTGCACTCGACAATGGATTGGTCGCGATCGGTGATTCCGGAATTGTGCCGATGTAATTGTTGAGCGACTGCGAGACCCTGACCTTGTCGCTCACAATGAGGTCCGGCGTGACGTGGATCTCGGTATTGAATGTGCCGATGTCCTGCTGAACATGAAAGAAGTCGCGGTTGACGAAGCCGTAGAACTCGTCGCGATTGGAGCCGAAACTCGGAAACGGTCCGCCGGCGGTCGTGGTGAACTGCTGGCTGCTCGAACCGTTCGAGCCCGGCCGGTAATACGGCACACCGAAGTCGGGAATGCCGTGCAGGTCGGTGTGAATATAATCCGTGGTGATCTTCACCGCATCGGAAGGCGTCCACTTGGTCGCGAGGAATGCGCCATTGCGGTCGTCGGTGGTGTCATTGCGGCCGGCCACGCCGGCGTCCTGGAACATGCCGCCGGCTCGAATGGCAAACGTCGGGTTGATCACCTGGTTGACGTCGAGCACGATCCGCTTGGTCGCGTCGGTGCCGAACGTCGTATCCATGTTGTAGAAGCTCTTGTCGGTCTGAGCTTCCTTGGTGACGATATTGATCGCGCCGCCGGTAGTGCCGCGGCCGGCAAAGGACGACATCGGTCCGCGCAGGATTTCGATCTGCTCGGTAAAGAAATTCTCGCGAACGCTGACGCCGGAGTCACGCACGCCGTCGATGAAGACGTCGTTGCGGGCGTCGAAGCCGCGGATGAAGAAGCGGTCGCCGAATGCGTTGCCGCCCTCGCCGCTTCCAAGCGTGACGCCCGCGGTGCTCAGGATCGCCTGCTTGAGCGTGGTGGCGTTCTTGTCCTCGATGATGTCCTTGGTCAGCACCGTCACGGTCTTCGGCGTATTCAGAAGCGGTTCGGGGAATTTGCCCGAGGCCTGGAGGTGATCGCCTTTGTAGGGCGCTGCCGGATCGGCATAGCGATCGCGATCCGGCGCCAGAGCCGGAGTGGCCACGGCCGGTGCGGGCTTGGCCTGTTGTTGCTGACGCTTGGCCGCACGGCGCAGCGCATTGCGCGCCCTCACCTGATCCGCCGTCGGCGCGCTTGCCGCGGGCTTCGGACGCGCGACCGGCGCATCGACAGAGACCGGCGGCAAATTCGACTGCTGCGCTTCAGCGCCGCTGGAAAACGACGCAACCGCGACGAGGCCCGCCACGGCGGACACCTTGCGGGTGGAATAACCATCCAGTTTTTCGTCAACGGAATTGCGGACTACGTTCGCACGCAGCGACTTCGGCGCCTTAACCCGGCTCATTGTTTTTGCCCCAACTTCAAACTTCACTCGGGGCGATGAAGTCCCACCTACATCGAGCCCCGGAAGCTTGGTATAGAGCGCAAAATTTACGGTCAACATCCGGACACCTTGAATATTCCTAAATCAAATCGATTCTAATTTTGGTGTTTTTAATCGATCTAAACTGCGGCTTGAATCGTTCTAGTTACAGCTAACGAAGGACCATTCACGCATGCCCGACACCGCGTTCAATCGCTGCTCGGCGGCTTCATCAGCGAGAACAATTCGTCGACGGTTTGCTTGGCGACCTCGCGCGCGCGCTCGGCATTTCCGCTACCGGCGATATTGACGCCTGCGACGACCGCCCTGATCTCGTCGCGAAAATCGGAGAGAAATCGCAAGGGATCGGCAAAGTCATTGGCAACACGCGCAATCAGGCCAGCAATCAGAAGCTGGCAAGCGATCATGCGTCCGTTCAGCTCGTCCATCGCGCGTGGGTGTCTCGATTTATGTTGTGCATCATATTGCGTGCAGCGGTTCGCCTTAGACCAAGGCGGGCGCGTTGCGCCACCATGGAGTGGCTTTATTCGAGGAATTCTAAAAAGCGAGACCGGCGCCCGCGTACGTCGCCTGATGTGTCGATCATTCCGGGCGCCTCGAATTGAGGCGGTCCCTCAATCCTTGCCAGTTCGCCTTCAGATCGGCTCGCCCCGTTATTCGTCTTTCACTTCGCGGCCGAGGAAGCCAAGAGACTCCGCATTGGGCGGATGACCGAAGATGATCTCTTTGTAGGTAACGACCTTGCGGATTCCACCCCATGTTTCATGCTCGGTGCGCACGATGTACCGCCCGCTCACCTTCCAGGGACTTCTATCCGTATTCAATAATGTTGCAGTCGCTTCAATGGTGCGATCCGAGCCAATCGTGCCGCTTATTACCATTCTTGCAATGTCGCGCGGATTGCTTCGACCATTCGCGTCGTCACCATCGTAATAAGCGAAGATTTCAAGGTGCCGGCCATCTTCCTCAATCTGCGCCTTTCCGGCATGGATAGCCCAAGTCGGTTTTGCCTGGTTGCCTTTCCCGACCTGAACGAATTCCCAGAGTTCTGAGGCCTCGGCACGAAAACTGGCAAGAGCAAACAGGACCATAGGCAAGCCGAGCCTGGCAGAAAGGTGGGATGAACGATTCATGATCGGTTCCTAAGCCGCGAGCGCCTTCATCTCACGGTAGAGGTCGGCCTTTCCTTCGAAGCCGATGCCCGGCAAATCCGGCATGGTGATGTGGCCGCTCTCGACGCGCACGCCATCCGGGAATCCGCCATAAGGCTGGAACAGGTCAGGATAGCTCTCGTTGCCGCCGAGCCCGAGACCGGCGGCGATATTGAGCGACATCTGGTGCCCGCCATGCGGGATGCAGCGGCTCGCCGACCAGCCCGCGACTTTAAGTACATCGAGCGTGCGCTGATATTCGCAAAGCCCGTAGGACAGAGCGCAATCGAATTGCAGCCAGTCCCGGTCCGGCCGCATGCCGCCATAGCGAAGCAGATTGCGCGCGTCCTGATGGCTGAAGAGGTTTTCACCGGTCGCCATCGGCGCGGGATAGAATTCCGCGAGCGCCGCCTGAAGCTGGAAGTCGAGCGGATCGCCCGCTTCCTCGTACCAGAACAGCGGATAGTCGCGCAGCATCTTGGCGTAGGCGATCGCGGTTTCCAGATCGAAGCGGCCGTTGGCATCAACCGCCAGCTGCGCGTCCTTGCCGATCTCCTTCAGCACGGCCTCGATGCGGGTGCGATCTTCTTCGATGGGCGCGCCGCCGATCTTCATCTTCACGACGTTGTAGCCGCGATCGAGATAGCCGCGCATCTCGCTGCGCAGCATCGACAGATCCTTGCCGGGATAATAATAGCCGCCGGCGGCATAGACGAAGACGCGAGGATCGGCCTTCACGCCGTGACGCTCGGCCAACAATCGAAACAGCGGCTTGTTCGCGATTTTCGCCACCGCATCCCACACCGCCATGTCGATGGTTCCAACCGCGACCGAGCGCTCGCCGTGTCCGCCCGGCTTCTCGTTCGACATCAGCGTCGCCCACACCTTGTCCGGATCAAGATTGTCGCCGGCCTCGTTGAGCAGCGTCTTGGGATCGGCTTCCTTGATGCGCGCCGCAAACCGCTCGCGGATCAGACCGCCCTGTCCGTAACGGCCGTTCGAATTGAAGCCATAGCCGACCACGCGCTTGCCGTTGCGAACGACGTCGGTGACGACGGCGACAAGGCTCGTCGTCATCTTGGTGAAGTCGATATAGGCGTTGCGGATCGGCGAGGAGATCGGCTTGGTGATTTCCTGGATGTCGAGAATGCGAACGGACATTGGCGATGACTTTCGAAGGCTGCTGGTTTTCTTGTCATTCCGGGGCGATGCGAAACTATGATGTGCAATTGCACATCGGAGAATCTCGAGATTCCGGGTCTGGTCCTTCGGACCATCCCGGAATGACAGTGTATTTATTTCTTATCCCGGAAGTACGGTTCGACCGGTCCATGCACCTTGATGGTGAGGGGATTGCCGTAGCGATCCTTGGCATTGCCCGCCGTGACGCGGATCCAGCCCTCGCTGATGCAATATTCCTCGACATTGTTTTTCTCGACGCCCTTGAAGCGAATGCCGACGTCGCACGCCAGGACCGCCTCGTTGTAATAGGGGCTATGGGGGTCGATGGACAGCCGGTCCGGAAACCCGTCCGGCGGTACTGCTTGGTTTTTCTCGTTCACAGCAATGCCTCGATGTCCTTGGTGAGTTGTTCCGGCGTCGTGGTCGGCGCGTAACGTCCGACCACTTTGCCCGAACGATCGATCAGGAATTTGGTGAAATTCCATTTGATCGACGAACCGAGCAGCCCGGCTTTTTCGCCTTTGAGATACTGGTACAGCGGATGGGCACCGTCGCCGTTGACGTCGATCTTGTCGAACATCGGAAAGCTGACGGCGTAGTTCGACGAACAGAATTGCCCGATCTCGGCCGCACTTCCCGGTTCCTGGCGCCCGAACTGGTTGCAGGGAAAACCGAGCACCGAAAAGCCGCGCGCACCATACTTCTGTTGCACGGCTTCGAGGCCTTTATATTGCGGCGTGAACCCGCAGGCGCTGGCGGTATTGACGATCAGGAGCACCTTGCCCTCAAAGCGCTTGAGCGGGGTGTCCTCCCCCGCGAGCGATGTCGCGCTGAAATCGTAGATCGAAGCCATGCTTTAGCCCTGGAACGGATCGATCGGCGAAGGCGGTGTGCCGCCGGCCTCGATTGCTTCGCCTGCGAGCAGACAAAGATCCTCGCGGTAGCGTCCGGCGACGAGATGCACGCCGACCGGCACGCGCCCGACCAGTCCCGTCGACACGGTCAGGCCCGGCAGGCCCATGAAGGGGATCGCGATCTGCGGCAGCTGTGCGCGCCAGACGCGCGCAAAGGACGCATCGTCCTTGGTGTCGAGTTGATCGGGGAACGGCAATTCGCCGGACACCGGCATCAGCAGCACCGGATATTTTTCCAGGAATAGCGACCAGTCGCGGGCCAGCGTCGCCCGCCGTGTCAGAATCTTCGACAGCGTCAGCGCATCGAACGGGAACACTTTCGACTTGTTACCGCGCAGGCACGCGAGCGCGCCGGGATCGCCCTCGCGCTCGGCGGCCGCAAGCTGGCCTTCATAATTGTCGCCGAGCCAGAGCTTGGTCTGAAGCTCGGCCGCTTCCTTCAGCGGCGGCAGCGAGGTGACTTCTTCGACGATCCACCCCGCACGCTCCAGGCGCTTGGCGGCATCGACCACCGCCGCCTTCACCTCGGGCACGGGATCAAGCCCGTCGGGGTTGACGCACAGAGCCGCTCGTTTCGGCATCGGTGGGCCTTCGAGCGGCGCCGGCACCCACCAGGGATCGCGCACGTCATACATCGACATCGCCGCGAGCGCGATCCGCAGGTCGCCGATGGTCCGCGCCAGGGGACCCGAGACCGCCGCAATTTGCGGGCCGATGGTTCGCTCCGGCAGCGCCGCATTGAAAGCCGCGACCCGGCCGAGGGTAGTGCGCAGGCCATGCACGCCGTTGGCGTAGGCGGGATAACGGATGGAGCCGGCGATATCGGTGCCATGCGCGATGTGGCCGATGCCGGCCGCGACCGCTGCCCCCGCGCCGCCGGAGGAGCCGCCCGGCGTGATCGATGGATCGCGCGGATTCTTGGTGTTGCCGTGGATCAGGTTGGTGGTGAACCAGCGATAGGAAAACGCCGGACAATTGGTGCGCCCGAGGATGACCGCGCCGGCTTTGCGCAAATTATCCACCACCGGACTGTTGTCCTTCGCGATCAGGTCGGCTTGCATCTTCAGGCCGTTGGTGTTTGCAAAGCCTGCCTGGTCGATATTCGCCTTGATCGTGACCGGGACGCCCGCGAGCACGCCGACATCGTCGCCGCGCGCAATCGCGGCATCGACTTGAGCCGCCTGCGACAACACATCATCGGGGCGATGATCCACCACCGCATTGATCGCGGGGTTGACGGCATCGAGCCGCGCCAGCGCTGATGTCGCGGCTTCCTTGGCCGAGACTTCCTTTGACTTGATCAGGCCGGCCAGTTCCTGAGCCGGCAGGCGCCAGATATCTTTCATGAACAACTCCCCTATTGCCGGAAGTTGTAGCGCCGCTGAAAGCGTGACGCCATAGCGCTGCCTAGCGATAGTGCGAGATGTAATAGGCAAGCTCCGGAATCTGCTCCTTGGTGACCGAGCCCATCACATCCGCCATGGTGCCGTCGTAGCCGTGGCGGCTGTTGTCCTTGTATTCACCGAGCGTCTTGTTGAGATAGTCCTCGCGCTGATTGGCAAGCCGCGGCACGTTCTCCTTGCCGGAGAAATCGGCATTGTGGCAGCTGTTGCAGCGGTTCGCCTGCGCCAGCGCCAGGCCCCGTTGCATCCGCGCGGTATCGCCGGTCTCGGCCGGCGGCTGCGGCTTCGGCAGCTTGGCAATGAAATCGGAAAACTTCCGGAGGTCGTCGTCGGTGAACGACTTCGCCATCTCGTTCATCGGCTCGAAGGTGCGGAGTTTTTCGCGAAACATGAAAAGCTGGATCAGCGCGTAAGGCGCCTGCTGGCCGCCGAGCGAGGGGGTGTTTTCCATCTCGGACTGGCCGTGTTCGCCGTGACAGGCAAAACAGGTGACCGCGCGCTGCTCGATGGTTTCTGCCGCTTTGACCGAGCCTGCCAGGGATGCGAAAGCCAGCGCTGTGATTGTTGTTGTTATTTTCCGCATCGTTGGGGCCTCAGTCCTCATTCCCAAAACAAAATCGGGGGCAGACCGTCAGGCTCTGCCCCCGATTGCGATCTGCCCGCTTACTGCGTGGCGACCTTTTGCTTGCCGTAGCTGAGGCGGTAGACGGCACCGTTCCAGTCGTCGGAGACGAGGATCGAACCGTCCTTTAACTGCATCACATCGACCGGCCGGCCGACATATTTGTTGTCCTGGAGGAAGCCGGTGATGATCGGTTCGAGATTTTTCACCGTGCCGTCCTTGTTGAGGTGGGCGACAACGACGTCACCGCCGAACTTGTGGGTCCGATTCCAGGAACCATGACGCGCGATGATGATCTGGTTCTTGAAGCTCGCGGGGAACATCTTGCCGGTGTAGAAGCGCATGCCGAGCGAAGCCGCGTGCGGCCCCATCAGGCCGACCGGAGGCACGAACTCGCTACAGGAGTGGCCCCAGCCGAATTCCGGATCGGGGATATTGCCCTGGTAGCAATAAGGCGCGCCGAAGTCTTCGCCGACCTTGGTGACGCGGTTGAGTTCGTCGTTCGGAACGTCCTCGGACAACCAGTCGCGGCCATTGTCGGTGAAATAGAGCTGCTTGGTTTCCGGATTCCAGTCAAAGCCGACGCTATTGCGGACGCCGAACGCGATTACTTCGGCGCCGGTGCCGTCGAGATTGATGCGGCGGATCTGGCCGTGATCCTTGTCATGCAGCACGTTGTTGCCGGGCTGGCCGACCGGAACATAGAGCTTGTTGTCCGGTCCGATGGCGATGAACTTCCAGCCGTGGGCTTCGTCCTTCGGCAGGTTGTCGTAGATCACCGTGGGCTTCGGCGGATTGTCGAGATTGTCCTCGATCTTCTCGATCTTCGATATCTTCGAGAGTTCGGCGATGTAGAGCGTGCCGTTCTTGAACGCGACGCCGTTCGGCCGGTAGAGGCCGGACGCGATGATCTTGACCTCGCGCTTGCCGTCCTTGTTGACGATGGCATAGACCTTGTCGACGGTGCGGCTGCCGACGAAGACGGTGCCCTTGTCGCCGAGCGCGAGCGAACGGGCGTTCGGCATGCCGGCGGCATAAACTTCGAGATTGAAGCCGGCCGGCACCTTCAGCTTGTCCAGCGGCAGCTTGTCGGGCGCGGCAGCGAGCGGCGGAGCCGCAACCGGGGCCAGTTTTTGCGCCGCGTCACTGTCGGGACGGCCGATCAGCGGCGAACCCGGCGGAAGCGCGGGGGCGGCGGCGGGCGCCGCGGCCGGGGGGCTGGCCGTTTGCGCGGCCGCACCGTAACTCAACATTCCAATGAAGGCGCTCGCCAGCAACAGGCTGCGCGGCACCGATGAACTGATCCTCATAATCTTCTCCCTTTTGTGGAAGCCTTCGATCCGTGCGGGGCTAACCCCTGCCCGTGACGGTGGACTTCGCGGCGACACTCTTGAATATTTTTGCGCCCGTGCGCAATCGGAAACATCTTCAAGCGGTTGCGGCGAAAGCGCCTCGCCGGCAGTCCGCCGGACCCTATTTTATCCGGCTTCGATCCGTTCTGGTCGATCGCGGCCTATCAATGCTTCGTGACGGATGCATCGGTGTCATCCTCGTCGGTGTCGTCAAGAATGGCCTCGGCAAAAGGAAACTCGAGCACGATCTCGCCCTCGTCATCCGTCACTTCGAGGACCGCCCGCATCAGGTCCTCCATCCCTTCGATCCTCAAAAGCTCATGGATCATGGCGCGGGCCACCTCCCAGGCGCGATCCGGGTTGCGCAACTCTTCGCCTTCCGGATCGGAGATCACCTCGTCGCCGATTCGCGTATTGAAAAAGTATCGCGGCATGGTCGAACCTGTTTTCGGCTTCAAGTATCCGATGCCGACAGGAGACCGCCGGCTATTTTTTCACAGTTGGTTTATCCGGGAATTGGCCGGAGCGGTCCAGCCGATCCCCGCAACGAAGAAGGTCGCCAGAAGAACCTATTGATGCGTCATTGATTTGACGGCGAACCGGGGGCCGGGAGCGAAAAAATTGTGCATCGCAGCATTGCTGGACATCCCTTTGAAAGAAAAGATTCCGCTGGCTAACTTTTCGTTCCGTATTACGTTGTCGGGAGGGCGGAGTACGTCCGGTTTCACCTGAAGGAGAGCCAAAATGGCCTGGAAAGCACCGAAAATCGTCGAAGTGCCGGTCGGCATGGAAATCAATATGTATGCCTGCGCTGCTCGCAAGTAAGCGGCAGCACACAACGTCGTTCTGAACTAAGGTGGATCGCCGGGGTGACGCGCCCCTCTTGGGAGCGTCGATCATGCCCGCGTCCACCTTTGAAGTTTTTGGAAGGCGCTTTTCGAAGGCATTCTTCCAGAACTTGAAGCGTCCTAAAATTCTACTTTCAGAGATGCCGGGAGACGGATCATGTTGCGCGTCGTCGTCCTGGGCGCCGCGGCAGGTGGTGGCGTTCCGCAATGGAATTGCGGCTGTCCGGTGTGTCAGGCCGCGCGAACCAAGCATCCAGAACTTCAGAGCACGCAGGCCTCGATTGCAGTCAGCGCCGACGGCGACCACTGGTTCCTGATCAATGCCTCGCCGGATCTGCGCCAGCAATTGACCGCGACGCCGCAGCTTCATCCCGCCCCCGGCAAACTTCGTCACTCACCGATCTCTGGCGTGATCCTGACCAACGGCGAAATCGATGCGATCACGGGGCTATTGTCGATGCGCGAGGGATCGCCATTTACGATCTATGCCCACGCCAAAGTGCTCGCGACATTGAAGTCCAACAGCGTCTTCAACGTGCTCAACGAAAAGAACGTCAAGCGCCAGGCCATCGAGGTCGATCAGCCGTTCGAGCCGGAACTGCCGAACGGGTCGCCCTCCGGCATCGAAATCCTGCCCTTCGAGGTTACCGGCAAGGGCGCGTGGTATCTCGAGGGCGAGCGGCGCGAGGGCAAAGAGGCCGCCGGCGATACGCTCGGCCTTCGCATCCGCGACAAGGCCACGGACAAATTCTTCTATTTTATCGCCGCTTGCGCCGAGGTGACCGACGACCTCAAATCAAGGCTGAAGGGCGCGAGCCTCGTGTTCTTCGACGGCACGGTGTGGCGGGATGACGAATTGATCGCCGCCGGCCTTTCCACCAAGACCGGGCGCGGCATGGGACATATCGCAATGTCGGGCGAAACCGGCGCGATCGCAGCCCTTGAAAACCTTGGCATCGAGCAAAAGATATTCCTGCATATCAACAACTCTAACCCGGCTTTGCTGCACGATTCCGAGGAACGCAAGGCCGTGATGCGGGCGGGATGGCATATTCCCGCAGACGGAACGGAGATCTCGCTGTGAGTACGGAAGCGATGAAGCTGGAAGGGATGACCGCGTTTTCGCTCGGCGGCAAAACCGTGCTGAACAGCGCCGCTGAGCTGGAGGCTGCGCTGCGCTATATCGGCGAGACGCGCTATCACAGCTTGCATCCCTTTCACCGGCTGCTGCACGGCGGCAAGCTCAACAAGGGACAGGTGCAGGCCTGGGCGCTGAACCGCTATTATTACCAGAGCACGATCCCGATCAAGGATGCGGTGGTGATCTCGCGCTTTCGCGACCGCAACATCCGCATGGAATGGCGGCACCGGATCGAAGACCATGACGGCGATCTCGGCGCCGAGGGCGGCATCGAGCGCTGGCTGAAGCTGACCGAAGGGCTCGGCCTGGATACGGCTTACGTCGAATCCACCGAAGGCATCTTGCCGGCGACGCGCTTTGCCGTGGAGGCCTATGTGCACTTTGTGCGCGACAAGAGCCCGCTCGAAGCCATCGCCTCCTCGCTGACGGAACTGTTCGCGCCGAACCTGCACGAAGAGCGCATCTCCGGCATGCTGGCGCACTATGATTTCGTCAACCCGGACATCATGAGCTATTTCAGCCGCCGCCTGACCCAGGCGCCGCGCGACGCCGGCTTTGCGCTCGACTATGTCAAGGCCCACGCCACGACGCCGGAACAGCGCGAGGCCGTCTGCAACGCGCTGATCTTCAAGACTAACGTGCTATGGGTTCAGCTCGATGCGCTGTATCATGCCTATGTCGAGGGCCACGTCCCGCCGGGAGCCTTTGTGCCCAAGCCCAATTGGAAGTCCGATTAGATCGAGAGCGGGTTAGATTCAAAGAAGCAGAGAAACCATGGCGTCCCGCAACATCAGCGTCAGCGAAACCAGCCGGCCGAAATTGCCGCGTCATGCCAAGCTGAAATTCGATGAGACGCGGCAGGTCTGGGTGATCCTGGCGCCGGAGCGGGTGCTCGCGCCCGACGAGATCGCGGTCGAAGTGCTGCACCTCTGCGATGGCGTGCGCAGCGTCGCCGAGATGGTCGATCAACTCGTCGCCAAATATGCAGCACCTCGTGATGCAATCGCGACCGACGTGGTCGCGATGCTGCAAGACCTCGCCGACAAAGGCTTTCTCACCGAAGCACGGGAGAAGACGCCATGAGTCCGACGCTGACCGATGCTAACCCGTCCCTTACAGACCAGACCTTGGCCGATCCCTCTGGTGGGCTCGCGGCGCTGGAAGGCCGCCGCTTGACGGCGGAAACCTTTGGCATTCCGCTCGCGGTGCTCGCCGAGGTGACCCATCGCTGCCCGCTGCAATGCCCGTATTGTTCGAATCCGGTCGAGTTGGATCGTGGTGCCAGCGAACTGACGACGGCCGAATGGAAGAAGGTTTTGTCGGAGCTCGCCGAGATCGGCGTGTTGCAGATTCATTTTTCCGGCGGCGAGCCGACCGCGCGCAAGGATCTGGTCGAACTGGTCCGGCATGCCAGCGATGTCGGCCTCTATTCCAACCTGATCACGTCCGCGGTCTTGCTGACCCGCGAGAAATTATCCGCGTTGGCCGATGCCGGCCTCTCGCATGTGCAGATCAGCTTCCAGGGCAATGAGCCCGTCGTTGCCGATCGCGTCGGCGGCTACAAGGGCGGTCACGCCAAGAAGCTCGAAGTCGCGAAATGGACCCGCGAGCTTGAGCTGCCGCTGACCGTGAACGCCGTCATGCACCGGCAGAACCTGCATCAACTGCAAGACATCATTCAGATGGCGGTCGATCTCGATGCCGACCGGCTCGAAGTCGCCAATGTGCAATATTACGGCTGGGCGCTGAAGAACCGTGCCGCTTTGATGCCGACGCTGGAGCAGATCGAGGAGACGAGCCGGATCGTCGAGGAAGCGCAAACGCGGCTGAAGGGCATTCTCGCCATCGACTATGTCGTGCCGGATTACTACGCGCTGCGGCCGAAGAAGTGCATGGGCGGCTGGGGACGGCAGTTCTTCAACATCTCGCCGGCCGGCAAGATTTTGCCGTGCCATGCCGCCGAAAGCATCACCGGGCTCGAATTCGAATCCGTGCGCTCCAATCACTCGATCGCCTGGATCTGGCAGAATTCCGAGGCCTTCAACCGCTATCGCGGTACCGGTTGGATGCCCGAACCCTGCAAGAGCTGCGAGTTCAAGGAAGTCGATTTCGGCGGCTGCCGCTGTCAGGCCTTTGCGCTGACCGGCGATGCCGGCAATACCGATCCGGCCTGCACGCTGTCGCCGCACCACGATCGGATCTTCAAGGTCGCCGCCGAGGAAGCGGCCGGCAACCACAACCGTTTCATCTATCGCAATTTCGCGGGCGGCACGCCGGAGACGGAAGGTCAAGATGCCTCCTGATGCGGGCGTGGGACGCGGCGATCCCTTTGCGCCGCTGACCTCCGAACTGTTGCCGGTCGGCGACGGCCACGACATCCATGTCGAGAGCGTCGGCCGTGAAGGCGGCATTCCCGCCGTCTACCTGCATGGCGGGCCCGGCAGCGGATGCCAGCCGGATCACCGGCGTTTGTTCGATCCCGAACGCTTCCACGCGGTGCTGTTCGATCAGCGCGGCGCCGGCCGCAGCCGCCCGAAGAACCGTCGCGAACAAAACACGCTCCCGCATCTGATCGCGGACATGGAAACGATCCGCAAGAAATTTTCCTTTGAGCGCTGGATGGTGGTCGGCGGCTCCTGGGGCGCCACGCTGGCATTGGCCTATGCGCAGGCCCATCCTGACCGCGTCTCCGGCATCGTGCTGCGCGCGACGTTTCTCGGCACCCGCAGCGAGCTTGACGCCGCCTTTCTCGAAACGTTGCCGCGATTTTATCCGCAGCTCAGCGAGGATTTCATCAAGCTTGTACCGGAGGCCGAGCGCGGGCAACCGCTCGAAGCCTATTGGCGGCGCATCCTCGATTCCGATGTCGCGGTGCATTCGCCCTTCGTCCGCGCCTGGCACGACACCGAGCGGATTTTGTCGGAGCACGCGCCCTCGCGCACGCGGCTGGATCTCGTTTCGCTGAAATCAAGCGGCGGGGCGCTACCCGCAACGCCCTTCATGGAAGCGCATTACTTCGCCAATGATTGCTTCATGAGGCCCAGCCAGCTTCTGGACGATGCCGAGAAGCTCAAGGGCATTGCGGGCATCATCGTCCAGGGACGTTACGATCTGCTATGCCCGCCCGCAAACTCGCACGCGCTCGCAAGCCGATGGCTGGAAGCCGAACTTCGTATCGTGCAGGCCGCCGGCCATACGTTGTATGATCCCGGCGTGCGCAATGCCGTGATGAAGGCAATCGCTGATATGGCGTCGAAGGTAAGCCAATAGAAGCACCCGTCATGGCCGGGCATAGGCGAGCGGATGCCCGGCACAAGGCCGGGCATGACGAAGCAAAAAAGGAACAAGAAATGCCAATCGCCGGAAAAGGCATGCTGCTGACCTCGATGGATGTCGACGCCGCGCATGAGGCCGAATTCAACCGCTGGTACGACCGCGAACACCTGGAAGAGCGCGTCGCGATTGACGGCTTCATCGAGGCGCGGCGCTACATCGCCATCGAAGGCTCCATGCCGAAATATCTGAGCCCTTATTCGACCGAAACCTTCGAAGTGCTCGACAGTCCCGCCTATCGCAAGGCGCTCGCCAGCCAGACCGCATGGTCGAAGGAAAATATCGCGCGCTTCAAGAACATGATCCGCTGCGTGGCGCGTATCACCATCAGCCACGGCAAGGGCCGTGGTGCCGTGCTCGGTATTATCCGCCTGCGTCCCGCAAATGACGGGCACGACAAGTTGCGTGAAGTTCTGCGCACCGCGCTTGATCCGCAAGCGACCGACGGCGTCATTTCGATGCACCTGCTCGAGAACGATCCCGTGCTGTCGAAACCCCTGACCGATAAGGCATCCGATGCTGATCCTGGCGCCGGCGACTGGTTCGTGTTGATCGACGCGACAGATATTTCGCCAGCACGCGCGGCCGTGATGCGCTTGACCGGTAACACTGCCTTCAAACCCATAATCATCTCAAGCGGCGTCTATCGCCTGCTATGGGACATCGCCAAAGCTGACATCCCATCAGGCTGACATTTCATAGGCTGAAACATTTTTCGCGTCGGCAAGCATGTCACGCTTGCTGCACTGCCGCATAAATTTGTTTTTATGCAAAGCGTTACACGTTGCAAC
Source organism: uncultured Alphaproteobacteria bacterium (assembly GCA_963770515.1). Classification (GTDB taxonomy): domain Bacteria; phylum Pseudomonadota; class Alphaproteobacteria; order Rhizobiales; family Xanthobacteraceae; genus Bradyrhizobium. Next base: position 84,173 of record CAVYPW010000006.1, on the reverse strand, counting down.
AGCAAGAAAGCTGAAGATCAAGCAAAATTGGCTTTGGAGATCAGCGTGATTGGGGCTTTAATGCGAAAAGCTGATGACGCCATTCAAGAACCGAAAAGAACGCCACGATCCGAGCGTTCGCAAGCAAAATAAGGCCGCGCTAGTTACGAAGAAGTTTTGTGCGCGGATAAGGTAGGAATGAAACCGACTGATATCTCGGCGCCTGACTACTTTCATAAAGTGGTCGACTGCCAATGGGCCTGCCCCGCGCACACACCTGTCCCGGAATATATCCGCTTGATCGCCGAAGGCCGCTACAGCGACGCCTACATGATCAATTGGAAATCGAATGTGTTTCCGGGAATTCTGGGGCGCACCTGCGATCGCCCCTGTGAGCCCGCCTGCCGACGCGGCCGCGTCGAGGAAACTCCGGTCGCGATCTGCCGCCTCAAGCGCGTCGCCGCCGATTTCAAAGATGACGTCAAGGGACGCATGCCGCGCGCCGGCGCGAAGAATGGCAAGCGTATCGCGATTGTCGGCGGCGGGCCGGCCTCGCTGACCGTGGCGCGCGATCTTGCGCCGCTCGGCTACCACTGCACCGTGTTCGATTCCGACCCCAAAGCCGGCGGCATGATGCGGACGCAAATTCCGAAATTCCGCCTGCCGGATTCGGTGATCGACGAAGAAACCGATTACATCCTCAATCTCGGAATCGAGTTCAAGGCAGGCACTCGCATCGACAGCCTGAAGAAGCTGCTTGGTGAAAATTACGATGCGATCTTCGTCGGCTCCGGCGCGCCACGCGGCCGCGAGCTTGAGGTCGCTGGCCGGAAAGAGGCGGCCGCCAACATTCACATCGGCATCGACTGGCTCTCCAGCGTGTCGTTTGGCCATACGACCAAGATCGGCAAGCGCGTGATCGTGCTCGGCGGCGGTAACACCGCGATGGATTGCTGCCGCACCGCGCGCCGCCTCGGCGGCGAGGACGTCAAGGTGATCGTGCGTTCCGGCTTCGAGGAGATGAAGGCTTCTCCCTGGGAAAAAGAAGACGCCATGCATGAGGACATTCCGATCCTCAATTTCATGGTCCCGATCGCCTTCACGCACGACAAAGGCAAGCTTACCGGCGTCACCTTCCAGAAGGTGAAGGCCGAGCGCGACGCCAACGGCAGGCGCAACCTGGTGCCGACGGGCGAACCCGACCAGACCATCGCCTGCGACGACGTCCTGGTCGCGGTCGGCCAGGAGAATGCGTTTCCCTGGATCGAGCGCGATTGCGGCATCGAGTTCGACAAATGGGACATGCCGAAGGTCGATGCCAAGACCATGGGCTCGACGCATCCGAAGGTGTTCTTCGGCGGCGACGCGGCGTTCGGACCCAAGAACATCATCTGGGCGGTGGCGCACGGCCACGACGCCGCGCTGTCGATCCACAAGCTCGTTTCCGGCGAGGATGTCCACGAACGGCCGCTGCCGGAGGTGCATGTCTCCTCGCAGAAAATGGGCATCCACGAGTGGAGCTACGACAATGACATTTCCGACGACAAGCGCTTCAAGGTCCCGCATCGCGACAAAGTCATCGCGCTGAAGGACATCCGCGCCGAAGTCGAGCTCGGCTATGACGTCAAGCTCGCGCTCGGCGAGGCCCAGCGCTGCCTTAACTGCGACATACAAACCGTGTTTTCGACATCGCTCTGCATCGAGTGCGATGCCTGCGTCGACATCTGCCCGATGGACTGCATCACCTTCACAGAGAATGGTGACGAGGCCGATCTACGCAAACGCCTGAAGGCGCCTTCGCCGCATCCGGATCAGGACCTCTACGTCTCGAGCGACCTCAAGACCGGACGCGTCATGGTGAAGGACGAGGACGTCTGCTTGCATTGCGGGCTGTGCGCCGAGCGTTGCCCCACCGGCGCGTGGGACATGCAGAAATATCTCATCGATATGACCCAAGCAGGAACATCATGTCCGTCGAAAGCCCGATCAGCAGCGTAAACGACTTCGTCGTCCGCTTCGCCAACGTCAATGGCTCGGGTTCGGCGAGCGCCAACGAATTGTTCGCCCGCGCTATCCTGCGCCATGGCGTACCGGTCTCCCCGCGCAACATCTTCCCATCCAACATTCAGGGCCTGCCGACCTGGTATGAAGTGCGGGTGACCGAAGCAGGCCATCTCGGCGCGCGCGGCGGCGTCGACCTGATGGTGGCAATGAACCCCCAGACCTGGGACAAGGACGTCGCTTCCATCGAGCCCGGCGGTTATCTGTTCTACGATTCGACCAAGCCGCTGCCGACGTCGAAATTCCGCTCGGACATCACCGTGATCGGCGTGCCGCTGACCGCAATCACGAATTCGACCTATACCGATCCGCGCCAGCGCCAGCTGTTCAAGAACATCATTTACCTCGGCGCGCTGTGCGCGCTGCTCGAGATGGACCCGAAGCTAATCGAGCAACTGATCGGCGAGCAGTACAAGGGCAAGGAAAAGCTGCTGTCCTCCAACGTCCACGCGCTGCATCTCGGCCGCGACTGGGCTTTGCAAAACCTCAAATGCCCGATTGGTCTGCGCGTGAGAAAGACCGACAAGGTCGGCGACCGCATCTTCATCGAAGGTAACAGCGCGGCTGCGTTAGGCGCGGTCTATGGCGGCGCCACGGTGTGCGCCTGGTATCCGATCACGCCATCGTCATCGCTCGCGGACGCCTTTGCCAGCCACTGCAGGAAACTGCGGCACGACCCAAAATCCGGCAAAGCGAACTACGCGATTGTGCAGGGGGAAGACGAACTTGCCTCGATCGGAATCGTGATCGGCGCCTCATGGAACGGCGCGCGCGCTTTCACCGCGACCTCCGGTCCGGGCATTTCGCTGATGCAGGAGTTCATCGGTCTCTCATACTTTGCCGAAATCCCGGCCGTGATCATGAACGTGCAGCGCGCCGGTCCCTCCACGGGCATGCCGACCCGTACTCAGCAATGCGACATTCTCGCTTGTGCTTACGCTTCCCATGGCGACACCAAGCACGTGCTGCTGTTTCCGGAAGATCCGGCCGAAGCGTTCGAGTTTGCCGCGCAAGCCTTCGATCTCGCCGAACGACTGCAGACCACGATCTTCGTCATGCTCGATCTCGACATCGGCATGAACCACCGGCTCTGTCGTCCGCTGAAGTGGGACGATGCCCGTCAGTATGACCGCGGCAAGGTGATGACGGCGGAGATGCTCGACGACGGCCGCGACTTCGGCCGCTACCTCGATGTCGACGGCGACGGCATTCCCTACCGCACCTATCCCGGCGCCCACCCGACCAAGGGCTCTTACTTCACCCGCGGCACTTCGCGCGACCGTTACGCGCGTTATTCGGAGGAAGGCGCGGTTTACGCCGACAACATGCAGCGCCTGGTACGCAAGTTCGAAACCGCGCAGGACATGGTGCCGCGGCCGTTGCAGGCCAATGCGGCCAAGCCGACCAAATATGGCGTGATCTATTTTGGTTCGACCGCGCCCGCGATGGACGAAGCGATCCAGTTGCTCGACTCGCGCGGACATCTCCTCGACCGCCTGCGCATCCGGGCCTTCCCGTTCCATTCGTCGGTCGCAAGCTTCATCGCCGACCATGATTTCGTGTATGTGGTCGAACAGAACCGCGACGCCCAACTGCGCTCGCTGATCGTCAACGAGAACGGCATCGATCCGGTCCGGCTGGTGCCGATCCGCCATTACGACGGCACGCCGATCACCGCGCGTTTCATCGCGAATGCGATCGGCGAACATCAGGATCAGCTGAAGCTCACTCCGCTCCGCAAGGTGAAGTCATGACCTATATCGCCAAGCCCAAATTTCACCATCCGGGCCTGACCAAGAATCGCCTCGGCTATACCCACCGCGATTACGAGGGCAAGATTTCGACGCTGTGCGCCGGCTGCGGCCACGACTCGATCACGGCTTCCATTATCGAGGCCTGCTATGAGCTCTCGATCGAACCGCATCGGGTCGCCAAGATTTCCGGCATCGGCTGCTCCTCGAAAACGCCCGATTATTTCCTCGGCAACTCGCACGGCTTCAATACGGTGCACGGCCGCATGCCGTCGGTCCTGACCGGCGCCAATCTCGCCAACTGCGACTTGATCTATCTCGGCGTCTCAGGTGACGGCGATTCCGCTTCCATCGGCTTTGGCCAGTTCGCGCATTCGATCCGGCGCGGGGTCAACATGACCTATATCGTCGAGAACAACGGCGTGTACGGCCTCACCAAGGGCCAGTTCTCGGCGACCGCCGATCGCGGCTCGAAGTCGAAGAAGGGCGTCACCAACACCGACAACGCGGTTGATCTGGTGGCCATCGCGCTTCAACTCGGCGCAAGCTTTGTGGCGCGCAGCTTCTCCGGCGACAAGACCCAGCTGGTGCCGCTGATTGCGGCCGCGATCGAGCACAAGGGCGCGGCCTTCATCGACATCATCAGCCCGTGCATCGCGTTCAACAACCACGCCGGCTCGACCAAGAGCTTCGATTACGTGCGCGAACACAATGACGCCGTGAACCGGCTTGACGTGTTGACCGGCCGCGAGCCGATTTCAGTCGATTATGCACCAGGCACCGTGCAGGTGGTGGAGCAGCACGACGGCAGCAAGATCGCGCTTCGCAAGATCGACGCCGATTACGACGCCCACGACCGGGTCGGCGCGCTGGCGTTCTTGCAGAAGCACGCCGCCAAGGGGCAGATCGTCACCGGGCTGCTTTACGTCGATCCCGATGCGGAAGATCTGCATTCCCACCTCAACACGGTGGAGCAGCCGCTCAACCGGCTTGAAGCGGACGTGCTCTGCCCAGGTTCTGCCGCGCTGGAAAAGATCAACATATCTTTGCGTTGATCCAGCCGCTCTGAGCGCGCTTATGGGCGCGATTCTCCGAACTGCTCGTTGGGATGCGAACCCGCGCGTTGCGGCAGGAATATGACACAGATAAGGATGACCGCGCCAAGAAGCACGGATGCATAATATCTGCTGAAGGCGAGACCGCCGTCCTGTACGGGCTTGTCGAGCCAATCACCAAGGGTGGCGCCAAGCGGGCGCGTCAGAATGAAGGCGGCCCAGAACAGCAGCGTTCTGGAAATACCGGTCCAGAAGTAGGCTGCGGCGATGACCGCAAGACCGGCGGCGAATACCAGTGCGCCGCGTTCGTAACCGAGCCCGTTTGTGTCCGCCATCCAGTCGCCAAGCGCCGTACCGAGTGTTTGTGAGAACATGATCGAAACCCAGTAGAAGGTCTCCGTGCGCGGCGCGGTCACGGTATCGACCGAAATCGTGCCTTCTACCCAACGCCAGAAGGCCAGAGAGACCATCAAAAGCAGGAACAGCAACGACGCGCCGCCGGGATAACCAATTCCGAGCGACCGATCGGCGAAGTCAGCCATCGTGGTGCCTGCCGTCGTAGTGGCGATCACGACGAACCAGTACAGCAGTGGACGGAAGGTTTTGGCGGAAATCTGCACCACGACGGCAGCAGCGAAGACGCCTATGAAAATAACACTGGAGACCGCATAGCCCAGCCCCACCGACATCGATACCGCGTCGCCGCCGGTTTCGCCGAGGGTCGTCGCAAGGATCTTGATCAGCCAGAAGATGAGCGTGACTTCGGGGACCTTGCTTTGCCGCAGAAACGCATTCATTTCAAAAACTCCTCGCTCCCGAGGGCCGCCGAGAGCGATAACTAAATGCAATGAACCGCCAAAGATGAGGCGGTTCATTCAACAATTCCTGATCAGATAACACGCCGGCGTGGAAGCAACCGAAAGAACAAGAGGGAAAGCAAAAGGGAAAGAAACAGATGCCTCACGTCACCCGCCGCACATAGCTCGCATTGAGATCATTCACCGACCGCGCGCCGCATTGCTGCATGGCGGCCCTGGTTTCGACGCGCACGAGTTCAAGCACCCGTTCCACGCCTTCCTGGCCGAAGGCGCCCAATCCCCAGAGATACGGACGGCCGACCCCGACCGCCTGCGCACCGATCGCCAGAGCCTTCACTGCGTCGGTGCCGCGGCGGAAACCGCTGTCGACGATCACGGGCATCCGCCCTTTCACCGCGGCGATGATTTCCGGCAGCGCATCGATGGTCGAGCGGCCATTGTCCTCGCCGCGGCCGCCGTGGTTGGAAACCAGAATGCCGTCGATGCCGTTTTGCACAGCCAGTTCTGCATCGTCGGCCGTGACGATGCCCTTGAGCATGATCTTCATCTTGGTCACGTCGCGCATGCGCTTGACGGTGTCCCAATCGAGGTTGGAGGACTCGCCGCCGCCCTTGATTCCGGTCAAATCGATGCCGTCGTAATTGTGCCGCCGCAGCGCCCGCGCGGCGAAACTCGAACGGTCATGACATCCCGAACATTCGCGGGTGTCGGATTTCATCAGCCGGAACAGCGTTTCCTGATTGCGGCCGGCGATCCGGTCCACCGTCACCATCAGCACCGGACAGCCGGCGCCGTCAGCTCGTTTGATCAGCGCCTTTGCAACCTCGAAGCTCGGCGAAGCATAAAGCTGGAACCAGACCGGCGCCCCACGCGCCTTGGTGACGTCGTCGACCGAGAAGTTCGACGAGGTCGACAGCATCTGCAGATGATTGCCGGCACGCGCCGCCCTTGCCACCGCCAGTTCGCCATCGGGATGGAAGAACTGGTTGGCGCCGGTCGGGCACACGAAGATCGGCGAGTCGTATTTCGTTCCGAACAGCTCGATTGATGTATCGACCTTGGAGACGTCGTTGAGGCGATGTGGCATCAACTGAAATCTTTTGAAATCCTCGCGGTTGGCGCGCAGCGTGACCTCGTCGTCGATGCCTGAGGCCATATAGCCGAAATGGGCCGGCGGCACGTTCTGGCGGGCGACGGGTTCGAAATCGAACACGTTGATCGCCTCTTTCGGAGTTTTGATCAGATCGATGCTGCCGGGTGGCGCCCATAGCATCGGGTCGGGCAGTTTTGACGGCGCTTCCAGGGCGTTAGCCGCGAATGCGCCCGACGCCAGCAGGGGCGAGGCCGCGCAATATTGCAGAAAGCGGCGGCGGCTGGTGGCACGGATATCCTCATTTTGCATCTAAGTATCCTCCCCTGCTGTTATTTTTATGGAGGTACGATAGCAGCGACAAAGACGGCTCGGAAGGCTCTGCCTCCAACGGGGCAGACATGCAGATTGGGAGAACCGGTGGCATGCCTGACCGGTCCCAAAATCCAAAAAGTGATCAGACGCGGCGGGTTACGGAGGTGCTCGGGCGGATCGATCTCCTCCTCGCGGCGTTATTGACCGGGGACACCCATAATCCGGTCACCATCCTAGTGTCCCGGTTCTGACATTCGTATGATGTCGCGGAGAGTTGGTTTACGAATGTCAGAACCAGAGGGGCACCAGCAAATACAAGATTCTAGTGCGGTTTTGCATTTGACATTCGCTATGAAGGACTCGCGGCAATGCTGAAGCGAATGTCAAAATCCACCGCGCTAGCCTAAGGATTGTTGATGACAGCACCTCTCGCTAATGTCCGGTCTAGTGTCCCGGTTCTGACATTCGTACCCTATTGCGGCGAGCACTTTTACGAATGTCAGAACCAAAGGGACACTAGCAACTATATGATTTTAGTGTGGCTTCGACACTGACGTTCCTTCGAAGAACTCGCGGCAACACCGAAAGGAACGTCAGTGTCGCCACACCGGCTGTCGAACCCACATCCGCTCGAACCGAAACAGGGCATCATGAATCCGGTCAAAGCACTCGAAAACCATGGCCAGGCAGTCTGGCTGGACTTTTTGGCACGCGGCTTCGTCGCCAAGGGTGAGCTGAAGAAGCTGATCGATACCGACGGCGTCAAGGGCGTGACCTCCAACCCGTCGATCTTCGAGAAGGCGATCGGCAGTTCGGACGAATATGACGCCCCGATTGGCAGCGCCTTGAAAAAGGGCGACCGTCCGGTTGCCGACCTGTTCGAACACCTCGCCGTCGAAGACATCCAGCACGCAGCCGATGTGCTGCGGCCAGTGTATGACGAATTCAAGGGCAATGACGGCTTCGTCAGCCTCGAAGTCTCGCCCTATCTCGCGATGGACACCAAAGGCACCATCGCCGAAGCCGAGCGCCTCTGGAACGCCGTCCACCGCAAGAATCTGATGGTGAAAGTGCCGGCGACGCCGGAGGGCCTGCCGGCGATCGAGCATCTGATCGGCGAAGGCATCAGCATCAACATCACGCTGTTGTTCTCTCAACAGGTTTATATCGAGGTCGCCAAGGCCTATATCGCGGGCCTCGAAAAGCTCGTTGCTGATGGCGGCGATCCCTCCCATGTTGCCAGCGTCGCGAGCTTCTTCGTCAGCCGCATCGACAGCGCGGTCGACAAACAGTTAGATGAGAAGATCGCGCGCGCCAACGATCCGCACGAAAAGGAGCGGCTCGCCGCGCTGAAGGGCAAGGTCGCGATCGCCAACGCCAAGCTCGCCTATCAGGAATACAAGGAGCTGTTTTCCGGCGCGCGCTGGGAAAAGCTCGCCGCCAAGGGCGCCAGGCCGCAACGGCTGTTGTGGGCCTCGACCGGCACCAAGAACAAGGACTATAGCGACGTCCTCTATGTCGAGGAGCTGATCGGCCCGAACACGGTCAACACCGTGCCGCCGGCGACGCTCGATGCTTTCCGAGATCACGGCAAGCCGCGCGACAGCCTTGAGGAAAACGTCGAGGAAGCGAAACACGTACTCGCCGAGCTCGACAAATCCGGCGTCTCGCTCGATGCGATCACGGAAGAACTGGTCAAGGACGGCGTCAAACTGTTCGCAGACGCCGCCGACAAGCTTTACGGCGCAGTCGCTCACAAACGCGCCACCGTGCTCGGCGCCGCAATCGGCGCGCAGAAACTGTCGCTCAGCCCCGGACTTGAAAAAGCGGTCGAGAAGAGCACCGAGGAATGGCGCGCTTCGGCCAAGATCCGAAAGCTCTGGCACAAGGACAAATCGGTCTGGACCAATGACGACGAGAACAAGTGGCTCGGCTGGCTCGACAGCGCGGCCAAGGCTGACATCGCCGACTACGAAGATTATGCGCGGCGGGTAAAGGGACAGAATTTCTCCGACGCGGTCGTGCTCGGCATGGGCGGATCGAGCCTCGGGCCGGAAGTGCTGGCGGAAACCTTCCCGAAAAAATCCGGTTTCCCGAAATTGCACGTGCTCGATTCCACCGACCCCGCGCAGGTGCGGGCGATGGAAAAGGCGGTCGACCTCAAGAAGACCGTGTTCATCGTCTCCAGCAAATCAGGCGGCACCACCGAGCCGAACGTGATGAAGGATTACTTCTTCGCGCAAGTTTCCAAGGCGATTGGCACTGAGAAGGCCGGGCATCGATTTATCGCTGTGACCGATCCCGGATCGTCACTTGAGAAAGTCGCAAACAAGCAAGGTTTCGCGCGCACGTTCCATGGCGATCCCACGATCGGCGGCCGCTATTCGGTGCTGTCGCCGTTCGGCCTCGTGCCTGCCGCAACCGCCGGCATCGATGTGAAGAGCCTGATCCACCATACGCTGGCGATGGTCCGCTCCTGCGGCGCGGACGTGCCGCCGCATGAAAATCCCGGCGTCCAGCTTGGGCTCGCCATGGGCCTGGCCGGGCTCGAAGGCCGCGACAAGGTGACGATTTTCTCATCGAAGAAAATCGCGGATTTCGGCGCCTGGGCCGAGCAGCTCATCGCCGAGTCCACCGGCAAGGAAGGCAAAGGCCTCGTTCCGATCGACGGCGAAACCATCACCGACGTCTCGGCCTACGGCAACGACCGCTTCTTCATCGACCTGCGCACCGCGGGCGAAAACGACGCAGCGCATTCCGAAAAGCTCGACGCACTGGAGCAAGCCGGCCATCCGGTAGTTCGTATCGTTCTCAAAGCGATCGAGCATATCGGCCAGGAATTCTACCGCTTTGAAATGGCAACCGCCGTGGCCGGCTCTATCCTCGGCATCAATCCGTTCAACCAGCCGGATGTCGAAGCCGCCAAGGTCAAGACGCGCGAGCTGACCGCAGCCTTCGAAAAATCCGGCACGCTGCCGGAAGAAGAGCCGGTGATCTCGACGGACGAAGCCGATCTTTATACTGACAAGGCCAACGCGGCCGACCTGCGTGACGCCGGCGCCGATGGCACGCTCGAATCCTGGCTGAAGGCTCATTTCTCGCGCGTCGATTCCGGCGACTACGTTGCGCTGCTCGCCTATATCGAGCGCAACGCCGAGCACATCGACGCGTTGCAGGCCGCGCGCTTGTTGGTTCGCGACCAGCGCCATGTCGCGACCTGCGCCGAATTCGGTCCGCGCTTCCTGCACTCGACCGGCCAGGCTTACAAAGGCGGTCCGGACAGCGGCGTGTTCCTTCAGATCACGGCCGACGACGCCCAGGATTTGCCGGTGCCGGGCCAGAAGGCCAGCTTTGGCGTGATCAAGGCGGCGCAGGCGCGCGGCGATTTTGGCGTGCTGACCGAACGTGGCCGCCGCGCATTGCGCGTGCATCTGAAGGGCGATCTCAAATCCGGCTTGAAGATGCTCGATCATGCGATCCGGCAAGCATTGAACTGAAGGACTTGAGGACATGAGGACAGGAGTGGAAGCCGCACACTTGGTCACCTCTCCCATAGGGAGAGGTCGAATTGCTCTTGCGATTCGGGTGAGGGGTTACACTCCATCATTGACCGTACCCCCTCACCCCAACCCTCTCCCCATGGGAGAGGGGGCGCAACGGCGCCTGGGTCAAGACAGAGAGATATAACATGCAACTCGGCATGATCGGCTTGGGACGGATGGGCGGCAATATTGTCCGCCGTCTGATGCGTCACGGGCATTCGACCGTGGTCTACGACAAGGACGCCAAAGCCGTGGCGGCGATCGCCAAGGAAGGTGCGGCCGGCAGCAGCACGCTGGAGGAGTTCGTCAGCAAGCTGGAGAAGCCGCGCACCGCCTGGGTGATGCTGCCGGCGGGCCATATCACCGAAACCACCGTCGAGACGCTCGCCAAGCTGATGGAAGCCGGCGACGTCATTATCGATGGCGGCAACACGTTCTGGCAGGACGACGTCCGCCGCGGCAAGACGCTCAGAGAGCGAGGCATCCATTACGTTGACGTCGGCACCTCCGGCGGAGTCTGGGGCATCGAGCGCGGTTACTGCATGATGATCGGTGGCGACAAGCCGGTGGTCGAACGTCTCGACCCGATCCTTAAAACGCTGGCGCCTGGCCTCGGCGACATCCCGCGCACCGACGGACGGGAGGGACGCGATCCCCGCGTCGAGCAGGGCTACCTGCATGCCGGCCCGATCGGCGCCGGGCATTTCGTCAAGATGGTTCACAACGGCATCGAATACGGCCTGATGCAGGCCTATGCGGAAGGCTTCGATATCCTGAAGAACGCCAACATCGACGCCCTGCCGCAGGATCATCGCTTCGAGCTCGACATTGCCGACATCGCTGAAGTCTGGCGGCGCGGCAGCGTGATCCCCTCCTGGCTGCTCGACCTGACGGCATCGGCGCTGGCGAAAAATCCGACGCTCGGAACTTATTCAGGCTTTGTCGAAGATTCCGGCGAAGGCCGCTGGACCGTGAACGCCGCTATCGACGAGGCCGTCCCGGCCGAGGTGCTGACCGCGGCGCTGTTTGCGCGCTTCCGCTCGCGCAAGGAACATACGTTCGCAGAAAAAATTCTCTCCGCGATGCGCGAAGGGTTTGGCGGCCACAAGGAGCCGCATTCGTGACCGGACCATCTTCCAAGAAGCGCAAACCCGATCCCTGCTCGTTCGTGATCTTCGGCGCCACCGGCGACCTGACCCACCGGCTGGTGTTGCCCGCTCTGTACAATCTTGCTGCGGCCGATCTGCTGCCTGGAAAATTCTGCGTGGTCGGCGTCGCCCGCAGCGGCATGTCAAACGACGACATGCGCGAAAGCCTGCTCAAAGGCTTGCGTCAATACAAGGCCCGTCCCATTGATGAGGCGATCGCCAAACGTCTGCTCGAATGCGTTACCAGCATCGAAGCCGATCCGAGCGATCCAGCCTCGTTCGATGCCATGGCCGAGCAATTGAACAAACTGGAGGCCAAGCGCGAGACCGGCGGCAACCGCCTGTTCTACCTGGCGACGCCGCCGTCCGCCTTCACGCCGATCGCCAAGCAACTCGGCCGCGCCGGCATGCTGAAGGAAAACGGTTCGTGGCGGCGTCTTGTTGTCGAAAAGCCGTTCGGCACGAGCCTCGCGTCGGCCAAGGCGCTCAACACCGAATTGCTCGGGATCGCCGAGGAACATCAGATCTACCGGATCGACCATTACCTCGGCAAGGAAACCGTCCAGAACATTCTGGTGCTCCGGTTTGCCAACGGCATGTTCGAGCCGATCTGGAACCGCAACCACATCGACCATGTGCAGATCACGGTCGACGAAAAACTCGACGTCGGCCATCGCGGCAGCTTCTACGACGCCACCGGTGCGCTCCGCGATATGGTTCCTAACCACCTGTTCCAGCTTCTGTCGCTGGTGGCGATGGAGCCGCCGGCGAAATTCGAGGCCCATGCGGTGCGTTCGGAGAAGGCCGAAGTGCTGGCGGCGATCCAGACCCAGACCGAAGAAGAAGCGCTGAAAAATTCGGTGCGCGGCCAGTATCAGGCAGGCAAGAGCGGCGACGTCGAGATCCCGGACTATCACAAGACCGAGGACGTCAAACCCGACAGCACGACCGAGACCTACGCCGCATTGAAACTGACCATCGACAACTGGCGCTGGGCCGGCGTGCCGTTTTACCTGCGCACCGGCAAGTCGCTCGGCATGAAGCGCACCGAAGTTGCGATCAAGTTCAAGCAGGCACCGTTTGCGATGTTCCGCGATACGCCGGTCGACAAGCTATCGCAGAATTATCTCGTCATCGCGGTCGAGCCGACCGAGGGTATTACGCTTCAGTTCAACACCAAGGTTCCGGGCCCGACGATCAACATCGACGGCGTTGAGATGAAATTCCGCTACAAGGATTATTTCCAGGTCGAACCGACCACCGGATATGAGACGCTGATCTACGACTGCATGATCGGCGACAACATCCTGTTTCAGCGCGCCGACAGCGTCGAAGCGGGCTGGCAGGCAGTTCAGCCGTTTCTGGACGCCTGGAAAAAAGCCGGCGCCAAAGGTCTTCAACCTTACAAGGCCGGCAGCGAAGGCCCGGAAGCCGCGGACGAACTGCTCAAGCGTGACGGCCGCAACTGGCGCAAGTTCGGTTGAGCCGCATGCCGTCGCCCGCCCCCATCGACCGGATCGTCGTCACCGATCCGGTTGCGCTCGCGGATGCTGCCGCAAAACGTTTGATGGCACGGATCGAAGCCAATCCGGGCCGCATCGCCATTTGCCTGACCGGCGGATCGAGCCCGAAAAAACTTTATCAACTGCTGGCAACTGACGCTTACGCAAAACAAATTCCCTGGGACCGCGTGCACTGGTTCATCGGCGACGAGCGTTTCGTATCCTCTGCCGATCCCCTGAACAACATGGCCATGGCGCGCGGGATTTTCCTCGACCGCTTCGCGCCCAAGGACCACATCCATCCGATCCCGACGGATGTGGCGACGCCGGACCAATCCGCCGAGCGCTATGAGCGCGAACTGAAATCCTTCTATGGCGTCAATGATCTCGATCCTGCACGGCCGCTGTTCGATCTCGTGCTGATGGGCATTGGCCCCGACGGCCATACCGCCTCGCTATTTCCAAAATATCCGGCGGTGAACGAGACCAAGCGCTGGGTCGTCGGCGTGCCCCAGGCCCATGTCGAACCTTTCGTGCCACGGGTGAGCCTCACTTTGCCCGCGCTCGCCTCCTGCCGCGAAATGCTGTTCGAACTCGCCGGTAACGAAAAACGTGCGATACTCGCCGAGCTTTCGACGGACGAAAGCCTGCCGGCAAATCGGGCGCGCTCCATTGGCGAAACCGTTCTGCTGGTGGATCAGGCCGCAATGGGTGAAAAAGCCACTTGAACAACAGACGGGACATAACGCCCTGTGCCTTGATCGTGATGGGCGTATCGGGTTCGGGCAAAAGCACGATCGCAGCCGCCCTCGCCGAGCGCTTGAAATGGACCTTCGAGGACGGCGACCGCTTTCATCCCCAAAGCAACGTCGTCAAGATGAGCGCCGGTCATCCGCTCACCGATGAAGACCGTTGGCCGTGGCTACAGGCGATCGCCGACGAAATCGACCGGGTGTGCGAAGCCGGCGGTCATGTCGTGATGGCCTGCTCCGCATTGAAACGAACCTATCGCGATATATTGGTGCATGGGCGCAACGATATCCGTATTGTGTTTCTGGACGGCAGCCAGACCCTGATCGCCGACCGGCTTGCCCGGCGCAAGGGACATTTCATGCCGCCGGGATTGCTGGACAGCCAGTTCAAGACGCTGGAGCCGCCGCAGGCCGACGAGCATCCGTTCACCGTTTCCATCGACGCGCCGGTCGAGGCCATCGTCGACAACATTGTCGCCCAAGTTGCTCCCCAAAGTACCGAGCAAGTCAGGACAACCCGCCCATGACCAGGACCGCACTCGTTGTTTCCGACGTCGACGGCACGCTCCTGACCAGGGAAAAGCTCTTGACCGATCGCGCGATCGAGTCGGTGCGAAAACTTCATGAGGCCGGCATCGGCTTTACCATCACCTCAAGCCGCCCGACGCTCGGCATGCGGTTTCTGATCGAGCCGTTGGGCATCACGCTTCCGATCGGCGCTTTCAACGGCAGCTGCATTGTCGATTCCGAACTGAAGCCGGTCGAACAGCATTTGATCCCGGAAGCGGCGACGCGGCGCGCGCTCGAACTGCTCGGCGAATTCGGCGCCGAAATCTGGCTGTTCAATAGCGATCAGTGGCTCACCCGCGATCCTAACGGCGCATATGTCCCGAACGAGAAGCGCGCGATCCGTGCCGATCCGACCATCGTTGAAGATTTCACGCCCTATCTTTCGTCGGCCTGCAAGATCGTCGGCGCCAGCGCAGACGCGGCGGGTTTGCAGCGCTGCGAAACCGTTATGCAGGAAGCACTCGGTGCGCAGGCGACCGCGATACGTTCTCAGAGCTATTACCTCGACATCACGCCACCCGGCGTCAATAAAGGCACCTTCGTGCAGACGATCGCGCGCCGTCTTGGCATTTCGACCGACGCGGTCGCCACCATCGGCGACATGCAGAACGATCTCGCGATGTTTCGGGTCAGCGGCACGTCATTCGCCATGGGCAACGCCACCGACGACGTGAAACGGCAGGCGACACACGTCACGGCTTCGAACGAGGAGGACGGTTTCGCCAAGGCGATGGAGATGATTCTCGGGACGTTGGGCTAACACTTCGTTGTCTCGGAGTAGCTGTCGTCACCGGGCATAGCCGTTCGAAGAACGGCGTCGCTTCCGCTAGCCTATGTCCCGTGATCCGCGTCTTGCTTTCTTTACGCCGAGATAAAGGCGTGGATGGCCGGGTCAAGCCCGGCCATGACGGAGTGCGAGGCTTTGGCGTGATCCGTCGCCTACTCCTACTTCGACCTCTGCATCGCCGGCTTGTCGTCGGCGTGCCTGGCTTCGCTTAAGTTGTGCGCGGTGTTGATCAGCGCGATATGGGTCAAAGCCTGCGG
This sequence comes from uncultured Alphaproteobacteria bacterium, assembly GCA_963770515.1. Taxonomy (GTDB): domain Bacteria; phylum Pseudomonadota; class Alphaproteobacteria; order Rhizobiales; family Xanthobacteraceae; genus Bradyrhizobium. The sequence goes on along the minus strand of CAVYPW010000006.1, from coordinate 68,546 downwards.
AAAGTTTCCGGTCTGGCGGCCCGCGCCGGAATCGAACTCTTCGGCGAGCAGCCCGAGATCGTTGGCGACGCCAACCACGCGGTCGAACAGCGTCTGCGCCTTGTCGAGATCGCCGGCCAGCAAGCAGGCATCCGCAAACCAGAGCGTGCAGGCCAGAAAGGCGCCCTCGATCGGCTGAATCTCGGAGGTGACCTCGCGGGGGTCGTGCCGCAGCACAAAGCCGTCCCGCATCATATAGCGTTCGATCGCGGCAATGGTGCCGCGGATACGCGGATCCGTACCCGGCAAGAAGCCCACCGCCGGCAGCAGCAGCAGGCTGGCATCGAAAACCTTCGCGCCGTAGGATTCGACGAAGCTGTTCAGCCCGGCATCGAAGCCCTTTTCGCAGACGTCACGATGGATGGTATCGCGCAAACCTTTCCAGCGATCGAGCGGCGCCTCGAAGCCGAACATCTCGGCGCTCTTGATGCCGCGGTCGAACGCGACCCATGCCATGACCTTGGAAAAAACATAGTGGTGGCCGTTGTCGCGCCGCTCCCAGATGCCGTGATCCGGTTGATTCCAGATTTCGCCGAGATGTTCGATCACGGCGTATTCGAGGTCCCAGGTTCCGTCTTCCAGCTTCAGCTTGGTCACGCGCGATTGGTAGAACGCGTCAATCAACTCGCCATAGACGTCGAGCTGCAACTGGGCGTGGGCGGCGTTTCCGATCCGCACCGGCTGCGCGCCTTCATAGCCGGGAAGCCAACCCGCCTCCCATTCGAGCAGACGGCGTTCGCCCTTGATGCCGTACATGATTTGCATGTTGCCGGGGGCGCCTGCCGCCGCGCGCAACAGCCAATTGTGCCAGTCGGAAGCTTCCTCGGTATAGCCCGAGTTCATCAGTGCGAGCAGCGTGAAGGTCGCATCGCGCAGCCAGCAATAGCGGTAGTCCCAGTTCCGCGCACCGCCGAGCTTTTCCGGCAGCGACGTGGTGGGCGCGGCGACAATGCCGCCGGTCGGCCCGTAAGTCAGCGCCTTCAGCGTAATCAACGAACGCATCACGAGGTCGCGGCTATCGCCTTCGTAGGTGCAGCGGCTGCACCAGTCGAGCCAGAAATCCTCGGTATCCTGTAAAGCCTGCGCGGGATCGATCGGATCGGGGAGTTCCAGATGCGACGCACCATAGGTGAAAACGAAGGGCACCGTCCTGCCTTCGCTCACCTCGAAGTCGGCGACCGTCGTCATGTCCTCGCCGCGCAACTCCACCGGCGTCCGCAGCACCGCCATGTCCGGTCCGCTGATCGCGAGCAACGCGCCGTCTTCGGTACGCCTGACCCAGGGAATGTCGGCGCCCATGCCGAAGCGGATCACAAGCTCCATCCGCATTTTCACGCGGCCTTTGACGCCGCGCACCAGGCGGACGACGTCGGATGCCTGCTCGCGCGGCGGCATGAAGTCGATGACGGCGACCGTGCCATCTTCGGTCTCAAGCTGCGTCTCCAGGATCAGCGTATTGTCCCAGTATCGGCGCGAGGTGCTCACGATGTCTCCCGCAGCCGCAATCAGCCAGCGGCCGTTCTTGGGCGTGCCGAGGAGCGCCGCAAAACATGCGTCTGAATCGAAAGCCGGCCAGCACAGCCAGTCGATCGAGCCGTCACAGCCGACGAGAGCAGCGGTTTCGCAATCCCCGATCAAGCCGTAATCTTCTATTCTGGACACGTCGTTCTTACCGGCTGACTCTGGCACGGCCCACGCGGTGGCCGCTCACCCTCTCCTGGGTCGCGTCTTTCAACGCCTCTATATCGATTTCATCGGCGATGTTGTTGATCGCAACCGGCAACCGCTGCCGCCAGTTCGGATGTTCGTCGACGGTTCCCGGAATATTCGGCTGGTCGACGACGCCAAGCAAATCCTCAAGCGAGATCGCGAGCAGGCGCGACTTCGTCTTGGAAAGGAAAGCTGCAACGGCATAGAGATCGTTGTCGTCGATGGCGTGATGACGCAGCACATCGTCGAGCATCGCCAACGCGTGCCAGCGGGCGTCGTCGCTCTCGCCGGGGTCGATGCCAAGCGAACGCTTGATCTTGAGATCGCCGAACGAGCGCCAGCCGGCATAAGTCGAGAGATCGTGGGTGTTGAAGGTGACGAGCGCGTTCGGCAAATAACGATCGGGGCCACGAAAGGCGCCGCGGTCGTCGCGTTCGAACATCATGACCTGATACGACCAGATGCCCCACTCCGCCATGGTGTCGCGAAAGCCTTCCGGAACAGTCCCGAGATCCTCGCCGATCACGATGCAGGAATGCGCCACGCTTTCCTGCGCGGTCGCCGCCAGAAGCGCCTCGAACGGCATCTGCACATAGGCGCCATTATCGGCGGCAAAGCCGTGCGGCACGAGATAGAGCCGCTTCAGGCCGAGGACATGGTCGAGCCGGACCGCACCGGCATAGCGCATCGAGGCTTGCAGCATCTCGCGATACGGCGCGAAGGATTGCAGTTCGAGGCCGGCCGCATTGAAACCGGCAAGCCCCCAGTTCTGGCCGGCGAGATTGAGCGGATCAGGCGGCGCGCCGACCGACAAATGACGCGAGATCGCGGTCTGCTCGTTCCAGGCATCGAAGCCGCCGGACTGCACGCCGACCGCCACGTCGAGATAGAGCCCGACCTTCATGCCGAGGCGGCGCGCCTGATCCCGGCAGGCTCGCAATTGCCGGTCAGCCGTCCACTGCACGAATTCGACGAATTCAATCTCAGTGGCGTCTTCGCCTTCGCGCAATTCGGCGCAAGCCGCATCGTTGGGCGTGCGCCAGGTCGCCGGCCATTCCCACCACGGCTGGTCGAACTTGTGCCGCAGCACCTCAAAGCAGGCAAAGCGCGACAACAGCGGCGCGCGCTCGGCGCGGAAGGTGTCGAAGTCCTCCCTCCGCCCTGCGCCCGGCTTTGCCTTGAATTCATCAAAGGCCATACGCAGCGCCCGCCATTTCAACTCGGCGACGCCCTTGTAATCGACGATATGGCCTTCGCGCAGCCGCGCGGCGGCGGCCTTGCTGGCTTTGCCGCCTGCTTCGAATTCGGGGATTTGTTCGACATCGATATAGAGCGCGTTGAGAAACAGCCGGCTGTTGGGCGAATAAGGGCTGCAATCAGCCGGCTTGTCGTCGAACAGAGCGTGCAGCGGATTGAGGCCGACCCCGTCAGCTCCAAGATTCGCGGCCAATTCGAGCAAGGCCGAGAGATCGGCAAAGTCGCCGATGCCCCAATTGCGCGTGGAGCGGACACCGTAAAGCTGGACCGCGAGTAGCCAGCCGCGATCAAAATCGCCGCCATAAGCCCTTGGCGGCGAGACGATCAGCGGGACTTCCTCGCTCAAGGAGGCCGCGTCGGTGAGCTGAAGCCGATAAACCCCCTGCTGCCAATCGGTGGACCATGCGATCGTGCGCCGGCTCACTTCGCCCTGCGCGACGATCTTTTGACCGGCAACGACCTTCCAGGCCACGGGAAGCGTTGCGGCCGGGCTGAATTCGGTGCACGAGGCCTCGCCGGCGCGGATGACCACCGGACCGTCGAGAAGCCGGGAGGGAATCCGCTCCGGCAGGGCGTTAAGGATGATTTTGAGGGCTTTGGCATCCGTCACATGGCGGTGACCCTGACCGTCCACAAACTCGGTCTGGATGCCCAATTGCTTGGCCCGGGTATAAACGTCCATTCGGCACGCCATTTGCACAAAAAGAGAACGGGAAGGGGGGAAGAGATCTGAGGGAGGTCGCCGTAAATTCTACAGATTCGGGAAGAGGATAGAAGTGGCTAACGCTCTCGCCCGCCATGCCGTTCCGTGGGGAACCAAAGGGTGGGAAGCGGCTTTCTATATAGTCCCCAGCATCTCCTTTCGCGCCAACGAAATGGGACCAATCCATGGCCACAGCACCATCGTGAACAAAATCACCGAACCCGCCGAAGGCTCGGCGCGCCATGCGGAGCCGCAACTGTACCATAATCCCGCCTCCGCTCACGCCCCGGCCCCGATGAATCTGATGTCATCCATCGATACACAGGAAACGCCGGCTGCCGCGCTCGACGGCGACGAGCTGTGGTACAAGGACGCCATTATTTACCAGCTTCACGTCAAGGCATTCGCCGACAGCAACAATGACGGCATCGGCGATTTCGCAGGGCTGACCGAAAAACTCGATTATCTGCAAGACCTCGGCGTGACGACGCTGTGGCTTTTGCCGTTCTATCCCTCGCCGGGGCGCGACGACGGCTACGACATCGCGGACTACGGCTCCATCAATCCCGATTTCGGGAGCATGAAGGAATTCCGCCGCTTCATCGTCGAAGCCAAGCGACGCGGTTTGCGGGTCATCATCGAACTCGTCGTCAACCACACCTCCGACCAGCACCACTGGTTCAAGCGCGCCAAGCGCAGCGATCCGAAATCGAGCGCGCGCAACTGGTATGTGTGGAGCGACACCGACCAGAAATATCAGGGCACGCGCATCATCTTCACCGATACCGAGAAATCGAACTGGACCTGGGATCCGGAAGCCGGCCAGTTTTACTGGCACCGTTTTTTTTCGCACCAGCCGGATCTGAATTTCGACAACCCGCGCGTCGTCAACGCCCTGGTCCAGGTGATGAAGCGCTGGCTCGACACCGGGGTCGACGGCTTCCGTCTCGACGCCATCCCCTATCTGTGCGAGCGCGACGGCACCAACAACGAAAACCTGCCGGAGACGCACGCCGTCATCCGGCGGCTGCGCGCCGAGCTGGATAAGTATGCCAAGGGCAAGGTGCTGCTCGCGGAAGCCAATCAGTGGCCGGAGGATGTGCAGTACTATTTCGGCAACAGCGATGAATGCCACATGGCGTATCATTTCCCGCTGATGCCGCGCATCTATATGGCCATCGCCCAGGAAGACCGGTTTCCCATCACCGACATCCTGCGCCAGACGCCGGACATTCCGGCCGACTGCCAATGGGCGCTGTTCCTGCGCAATCACGACGAACTAACGCTGGAAATGGTCACCGACGTCGAGCGCGACTATCTGTGGTCGACCTATGCCAACGATCCGCGCGCGCGCATCAATGTCGGCATCCGCCGGCGCCTGGCGCCGCTGATGGACAATGACCGGCGCAAGATCGAACTGATGAATTCGCTGCTGCTGTCGTTTCCCGGCACGCCGATCATCTATTACGGCGACGAAATCGGCATGGGCGACAATATCTATCTCGGCGACCGCAACGGCGTGCGCACGCCGATGCAGTGGACGCCGGACCGCAACGGCGGATTTTCCCGTGCCGATCCCGCGCGGCTTTATGCGCCCATCATCATGGACTCCATCTACGGTTATGAGGCGGTCAATGTCGAGGCGCAATCGCGCAGCCTGTCGTCGCTGCTCAGCGCCACCAAGAAACTGATCGCGGTGCGCAAATCGACGCTCGCCTTCGGCCGCGGCACCCTGACCTTTATCCGTCCGGCTAATCGCGCGGTACTTTCTTATGTCCGCCAGCTTGGCGATGAGGTGATTCTTTGCGTGGCCAACCTGTCCCGCTCGGCGCAGGCGACCGAACTTGATCTTTCCGCTTTCAAGGATCGCGTGCCGCTCGAAATGCTTGGGCGCACGCATTTCCCGGCGATCGGTGAATTGCCTTACATGATCACGCTGGCGCCTTACGGCTTCTACTGGTTCCGGCTTCAGCATCGCGACAAGTCGGAACCCGCCGCGCCTTCGATCGTCCCGGAATTCGAAACGCTGGTGGTCCCGGTGGGCGCGACGTGGGTGTCACTCGCCCGCACCCGCAGCCTGTTCGAATGCGACGTGCTGCCCGGGCATCTCGCCCGCTCCCGCTGGTATCCGATCAACGACGCTTCTGCGATCCACCCGACCCTGACCTCGGCGATCCCGTTTTGCGATATCGGCGACAACCGGCCGTGGCTTGCGTTCTTCCAGCCAGCCGAAGAGGAGGCCAAGACCCGCCACGTGTTGCCGATGCAGATCGAGTGGGTGCGCTTCGATCGCGAACGCTATAATCCGAACGCGTTGGCGGCAGTCCGTCAGGGCGCCCGCGAAGGCACGCTGCTCGACGTCGCCGCAGACACCATCTTCATCGGTCTTCTGCTGCGTAATCTCGCGCAAACGCTCACGGTCGAGGAAAACGGCCTGAAACTCGAATTCAGGCCCACGAGCAAATTCGCCGGCAAAGCCGTGCGGCAGCCCGAACGCATCGGCTTGCTCGAAAGCGCGCCCTTCTCCAGCTCCGTGCTGGTTGATTCCGATTATGTGGTGAAGCTGTTTCGCAAACTCGAAAACGGCATCAATCCCGCCATCGAGATCGGCCGTTACCTGACCGACGTTGCGGGCTTTGCCAACACGCCGGCGATGCTCGGCAGCACCGAATTGATCGAGGCCGACGCACGAAACGCGATTGCGATCGTTCACGTCCAAGTCGGAAATCAGGGCGACGCCTGGACGATGACGGCGTCTTATCTTGATCGCCTGCTTGAGGAACAGCAGCTGCTTGCGGCCGATGGCGAAAACCGGGAAGGCGACGAGCAGATCGCTTATATGCGCCACCTGTCGCAAATCGGCCGGCGTGCGGCGGAGCTGCATTTGGCCTTGGCGTCCGCCAACGGATCACCCGACTTGACGGCTGAACCGGTTGAACCGCACGACATCGCGCGCTGGACCGCCGCGATTGCGCAAAGCGCCGAGCGCATCTTTCAGAGCTTGAGGCAGCGCCGCCATTCGTTCGGCGAAACCGACCGCGCCATGATCGACGAATTGCTGGCGCAGCAGGACAAATTGCATGACCGCCTGAACGTGCTGATGTCGCCGGGAATACGGGCTATCAGCCTGCGTCTGCACGGCGACTTCCATCTCGGACGGGTGCTGATCGTCAAGGACGACGTGTTCTTCACGGGTTTCGAAGGCGATGTCCGCCGGTCACTCGAGGAGCGCCGGCGCAAAGCGCCTGCGGCCCGTGATGTCGCCAGCATGATCTGGTCGATCGAGGCCTCAAGCCATGCCGCGCTCGGGCGCGCCCCTTACCTTGCGCCCGATGACCACGGCCGGCTGGGCAAGGCGTTGACGGAATGGGTGGAGCGCGCCACCGCGGCCTTCATGGGCGCCTATCGCGAAGTCATGACCGATTCATCGATCTGGACCGCCGATTTCCGCGCCATGCAGCGGATGGTGGACTTTTTCCTGCTCGAAAAGGCTTTCGACGTGCTTGAAACCGAACTACACCAACGAGTGGAAGCCGCGCCGGCGGCGATCGTCCGCATCTTGCGGATTTTGTCTCAGCCTGCCCGCGAGGCCGCATGACCGATCTGACCGCCGAGGCCTACGCAATCCTGGAAGGCCGTCACTCCGATCCCTTTCAGTATCTCGGTCCTCATCACGAAAACGGCAGAACGGTCGTGCGCGCCTTCCTGCCCGATGCACAGAAGGTCGACGCGATCGCCCCGCATGGCGAGGCGGCGGCGCTGACCCGCATTCACGACGCCGGTCTGTTTGCGGGCTTTCTGCCGAACGGCTCGAGCGCGTATCAGTTGCGCGCCCGGTTCGGCGAAAAAGTGGTCGATCTCGACGACCCCTATCGTTTTCCGCCGGTTCTGACCGACTACGACCTTTATCTGCTCGGCGAAGGCACCCATCAGCGGCTTTACGAAAAGCTTGGCGCCCATCCGATGGTGATCGAGGATGTGCCGGGCGTGGCGTTCGTCGTGCTCGCACCCAACGCGCAGCGCGTCAGCGTCGTCGGCGATTTCAATTTCTGGAATCCGCTGCGTCATCCGATGCGCGTGCGTGGCCTCGGCTATTGGGAGCTCTTCATCCCGCACGCCGCGGTCGGCGATCGTTACAAATTCAACATCTTCAGCCGGCAGGGCGAGCATTTGCCGCTGAAGTCCGACCCGCTCGCCTTTGCCGCCGAAATCCGCCCGAGCACGGCATCGATCGTGTTCGACGAGGAAAGGTTGCCGCGCCCGCGACCTGCGCCTGCCGATATCAATTCGTTGAACGGGCCGGTATCGATCTACGAGGTCCATCTCGGATCGTGGCGGCGCAAGGGCGATAACGAGTGGCTGACCTATCGTGAACTGGCCGAGCAGCTGCCGGCCTACGTTCATGACATGGGCTTCACCCATGTCGAGTTTCTTCCCGTCAGCGAACATCCGTTCGACGGCTCGTGGGGTTATCAGCCGACCGGTCTGTTCGCGCCGACCAGCCGGTTCGGCGGGCCGGAGGATTTCGCGGCCCTGGTCGAAGCCTGCCACCACGAGGGAATCGGCGTCTGGCTCGACTGGGTGCCCGGTCATTTTCCCGACGATCCGCACGGGCTCGGCCGGTTCGACGGCACCGCGCTCTTCGAGCACGCCAACCCATTGCAGGGCCGGCACCTCGATTGGGGCACGCTGATCTACAATTACGGACGCACCGAGACCGTCAACTTCCTGGTCTCCAATGCGCTGTTCTGGCTCGATCGTTACGGCATCGATGGCCTGCGCGTCGATGCGGTCGCCTCGATGCTTTATCTGGACTACAGCCGGCCGGCCGGCGAATGGGTGCCCAATCGATTTGGCGGGCGGGAAAACCTCGACGCCATCGACTTTCTTCGCCGCTTCAACACCGAAGTGTTCGGACAATTCCCGCACGCCACTACTGCGGCCGAAGAATCAACCGCATGGCCGCAGGTATCGCGCCCGGTGGAATATGGCGGGCTCGGCTTCGGCTACAAATGGAACATGGGCTGGATGCACGACACGCTGAATTATATCAGCAAGGAGCCGATCCATCGCCAATACCATCACGGCGATATCCTGTTCGGCCTGCACTATGCGTTCTCGGAAAACTTCATCTTGCCGCTCTCGCACGATGAAGTGGTCCACGGCAAACGTTCGATCCTCGGGCGGATGCCGGGCGACGACTGGCAACGCTTTGCAAACCTGCGCGCTTATTACGGCTTCATGTTCAGCCATCCCGGCAAGAAGCTTTTGTTCATGGGCTGCGAATTCGCGCAGGTGAAAGAGTGGAATCACGACCATTCGCTCGACTGGCATTTGCTTCAGGAGCCCCGTCACGCCGGCGTCCAGTCGCTGGTCCGCGACCTGAACTGGCTCTACCGGGAGACGCCGGCGCTTCATGAGCTCGACTGCGATCCTTCCGGCTTCGAATGGCTGGTGGCCGATGACGCCAGCGGCAACGTCTTTGCCTGGATGCGCAAAGGCAGGGACGAGCGCGCGCGCTGCCTCGTCGTCACGAATTTTTCTCCGAACGTTTATCATAACTACATTGTTTCCGTGCCGCTCGCCGGCACATGGCGCGAGGTTCTCAACACGGATTCATTGCATTACGGCGGCAGCAATGTCGGCAATATCGGCGAGGTCCGCACCATCGAGGGCGTCGGGCCGGAGCTGAGATTGACCATTCCGCCCTTGGCGACCATTTTTCTCGTACCGGAAAGCTAATTCTTCATGCGACTATCGGCCGGATCGCCCTCGCGCCTCGGTGGAAGCTGGGACGGACGCGGGACCAATTTCGCGCTGTTTTCCGCCAATGCGCAAAAGGTCGAACTCTGTCTTTTTGACAGCCAGGGCCGGCGCGAGATCGAGCGCATCGAATTGCCCGAGCGCACCGAAGACGTCTGGCACGGCTATCTGAACGATGTCTCGCCGGGCCAGCTTTACGGCTATCGCGTTCACGGCCCCTATGCGCCGGAGCAGGGTCACCGCTTCAACCCGAACAAGCTTCTGCTCGACCCCTATGCGAGGCGGCTCGCCGGGCGGCTGGTATGGAGCGATGCGCATTTCGGTTATCGCACCGGCAGCGCCCGCGAAGATCTTTCGTTCGACCGGCGCGACAATGCGCGCGGCATGCCCAAAGCCGTCGTGGTCGATGAAGCCTTCAACTGGGGCCGGCGCGAATTGAGGCCCAGCATTCCCTGGGAAGACACCGTCATCTATGAAGCCCATGTCAAGGGGCTCACGCAAAAGCGCGACGACGTGCCGCCCAGCCTGCGCGGCACCTATGGCGGCCTCGCCTCGCCGGCGATGATCGCGCATCTCAAGCGGCTCGGCATCACGACCATCGAATTGCTGCCGATCCACGGCCTGGTGGACGACCGCCTGCTGGTCGAGAGGAAACTTGCGAACTACTGGGGCTACAACACGCTGGCGTTCTTCGCGCCGGAAGCGCGCTATGCGCAGGACAATTCGCTCGAACTCGTTTCGCACGGCGGTAGCGCGATTGCACGATGCCGGCATCGAGGTGATGCTCGACGTCGTCTATAATCACACCGCGGAGGGTAACCACATGGGCCCGACGCTGTCATTCCGCGGCATCGACAATGCTTCCTATTACTGGCTCAAGCCGGACAATCCGCGTTACTACGACGACTTCACCGGCTGTGGCAATTCGGTCAACCTCACCCACCCGCGTGTGTTGCAGATGGTGATGGATTCGCTGCGCTACTGGGTCGAGGTCTGCCATGTCGACGGCTTCCGCTTCGATCTCGCCACGACGCTTGGCCGCGGCCCGAACGGTTTCGACCGCAATGCGGCCTTCCTCACCGCCGTTCGCCAAGACCCCGTGCTTGCCTCCGTCAAGCTGGTCGCCGAGCCCTGGGATCTCGGCATGGGCGGTTATCAGGTCGGCGGCTTTCCTTCGCAGTGGTCGGAGTGGAACGACCGCTATCGCAGCGCCATGCGCCGCTACTGGAGCGGCGAAGGCAGCCTGATCGGGGAAATCTCCAGTCGCATGACCGGCTCTTCCGATCTCTTCAATCATGACGGCCGTGTCCAGCGCGCCGGCATCAACCACATCACCGTGCATGACGGCTTCACGCTTAACGATCTCTTCAGCTACAACGCCAAGCACAATGAGGCGAACGGCGAAGACAACCGCGACGGCGCCAACGACAACCATAGCAACAATTGCGGTCATGAAGGCCCGACCGACGATGCCGCGATCAACGCGCTGCGCAATCAGTTGCGGAAGAACCAGCTCGCCTGTCTTCTGCTCGCGCAGGGCGTGCCGCTGGTGCTGGCTGGCGACGAAGTCGGCAACACCCAGAACGGCAACAACAACGCCTATTGCCAGGACAACGAGACCGGCTGGATCGGCTGGGAAGGTATGGGCCGCGCAGGCAGCGACCTCATCGAGTTTGTCGCCCACCTGTCCGAAATCCGTCGCCGCTTTCCGCAAATCCGCGCCCGCCGCTGGCTCGACGGAAGGCGCGCCGACGGCTCGTATGGTGTGCTGTGGCTGACGCCGGCCGCGGACGACATGAAAGAGCAGGACTGGAATTTTCCGGAAGGGCGTTTTCTCGCCTATGTGCTCGGGCCAACTGAACAAGGCCAGCCACCGGTCTTCATCGTGCTCAATGCCGCCCCCGAAGAGATCAAGTTCAAGCTGCCGAAAATGCCCGAATACAAGAGTTGGCGGCAACTATTGAACACCGTCGACGTTAAACAGACGGCTGCGGACTTCCCGTCGGGAAGCGAGACCACCGCACCGCCCCGCTCGGTACTGGTCTTTTCGGGTTCGGCATGAATGAACGGCATTTCGGCGCAAGTCTGACTTCCGAAGGAGCCACATTCCGCTTGTGGGCGCCCGCAGCCCAGCGCGTCGATCTGTTGTTGGAGCAGCAACGTTGCCTACTTACATCCCGCAAGCACGGTTGGTTCGAAACCGACGTGCCGGGTGCCAAGGCCGGTACGCGCTACAAGTTTCGGATCGACGACGAGATCGACGTGCCCGATCCGGCTTCTGCCTTTCAACCCGACGACGTGTTCGGTCCAAGCGAGGTGATCGACCCTGCAAACTACACCTGGCGCGCCAACGAGTGGCGCGGACGGCCTTGGCACGAAACCGTGCTTATGGAAGCCCATGTCGGCACCTTCACACAAGAAGGCACTTATCGCGCCATGATCGACAGGCTCGACCATCTGGTCGAGACCGGCATCACCGCGCTGGAATTGCTGCCGCTGGCGGATTTCGCAGGTGTGCGCAACTGGGGCTATGACGGCGTGTTGTGGTATGCGCCCGACAGCGCCTATGGCCGGCCGGAGGAGTTGAAGCGTCTCGTCGACGAAGCACATCTGCGTGGGCTGATGGTGTTTCTCGACGTCGTCTATAACCACTTCGGCCCCGAGGGAAATTATCTCGGCCGCTACGCGCCGCCCTTCTTTACCGAAGCGCAAACGCCGTGGGGCAGCGCGATCGACTACCGCGTGCCGCAGGTGCGCGCTTTTGCGATCGAGAACGCACTTTATTGGCTTGACGAATACCGGTTCGACGGGCTGCGGCTCGATGCCGTCCACGCCATTGCCGAGCTCGGCGAAATCCCGATGCTGAACGATCTCAGCCTCGCGGCCGGTCAACTTGCCACTGAGACGGGCCGGCACATTCATCTCGTGCTTGAAAACGACGACAACCGCGTCAGCCTGCTCGATCCCTTACAGGACCCGCCGCGCGGGAAATATCGCGCGCAATGGAACGACGACTATCATCATGCCTGGCATGTGAAACTGACAGCTGAGAAGCAGGGCTATTACCGCGACTATCAGCGCGAGCCGCTGTCCGACATCGCGCGCGCGCTCCGCTCGGGCTTTGTCTATCAGGGCGAGGCTTCCGCGCATCGCGGCGGCCAGTTGCGCGGCGAAGCGAGCGGGGGCCTTCCACCGACGGCGTTCGTCAATTTCCTGCAAAACCACGACCAGATCGGCAATCGCGCCTTTGGCGACCGGCTCGAAGGCCACGTCAAACCCGAAGCGATTGAAGCCGCGCTCGCGATCACGCTGCTCGCGCCCGCGATTCCCATGCTGTTCATGGGCGAGGAATGGGGCTCGAAGGTGCCCTTCCCGTTCTTCTGCGATTTCAAGGGCGGCCTCGCGGAAGCCGTCCGCAAAGGCCGCCGCAACGAATACGCCTGGGCCTATGCGACCTATGGCGACGACGTCCCGGACCCCCTGAGCGAAGTCACCTTTCGTTCCGCCATGCTGGATTGGGAAACGAGAGACGACAGCGGGCGCGAACGACTGACGCTGGTGCGTGAACTATTGACGATACGCCGGCATCACATCGTGCCGCGTCTCGCCAACGCGCGTTTCGGCGAGGCGCGCGTGGCCGACGATGGAACGCTCAATGCCGACTGGCACTTAGGTGCTGACGCAAGGTTGTCACTCGCGGCCAATCTGTCAGACCGCTCGATCGCCGTCCAATCGAAGGAAGTTCGGGGCTCGCCGATCTGGGGCAAACCGGGCGACGCCATGAAGGCGTGGTCGGTGCTCTGGCATCTGGAAATGCGCTGATGCCGTCCGGCACTCCCATCGCGACCTACCGTTTGCAACTCACCGCAAACTTCGATTTCGACGCGGCGGCCGCCATCATTCCCTATCTGAAAGCGCTCGGGATCAGCCACGTCTACGCCTCGCCCTTCACGAAGGCGCGCAAGGGCTCGACCCATGGCTATGATGTCGTCAATCACACCCTCATCAACCCAGAACTCGGCGGCGACGAAGGTTTCGAGCGGCTGAGCAAGACCCTTAAAGAGTACGATCTCGGTCTGATCCTGGACTTCGTGCCCAACCATGTCGGCGTGCATTTCGCAGACAATCCGTGGTGGCTTGACGTGCTGGAATGGGGCGAGGCCTCGCCGCATGCCGTCTCCTTCGATATCGACTGGGAGCTGTTGCCGTATCGCGCGCGCGGCGGCGTGCTGCTGCCGATCCTCGGCTCCTCCTACGGCAAGGCGCTGGAGAACGGCGAAATCGAATTGCGCTATGACGCCGGCGAAGGCAGTTTCTCGGCCTGGTATTTCGAACATCGCCTGCCGATCGCGCCCGAACGCTATGGCGAAATCCTGAACATGATCGTCAAGGAAGCGGGCGCCGAGAACAGCGCCGCGGGAAAGCGCATTCTCGACCTCATCTCGCGCTACCATGGCTTGCGCCATCCCAACCGCAAGGAAGCGCCCGACTTCAAGGCCGGATTGAAGGCCATCGAAGGCGGTGAGGCAATTATCGGGCGTGGGCTAAACGCCTATCGCGCCGGACAAGACCGGCCCGTGCAGACACAGGCATTGCACCATCTGCTCGAGCGCCAGCACTACAAGCTCGGACATTGGCGGCTCGCTTCCAGCGACATCAACTATCGCCGTTTCTTCGATGTCAATTCGCTCGCAGGATTGCGGGTGGAAGATGCGACGACCTTCAACGTCGCGCATCGTCTGGTCGGACGGTTGATCGCAGAAGGCAAGCTGCAAGGCTTGAGGCTCGATCACATCGACGGCCTGCGCGATCCGGCGCAATATTTTCAGCGCCTGAGCCGCCTGATCCGGCAGACCGGCGGCAAACACGCCCGGTCGTTCTATATCGTGGTCGAGAAAATTCTCGGCGAACACGAAGCGCTGCGTCCGTTCGCCGGCGTCGAAGGTACGACCGGTTATGAGACGCTCAACACCATTAGCCGGGTGCTGGCCAATCAAAACGGGCTGGAAGCGCTCGACGAAACCTGGCGGCAGATCAGCAACATGCCGCCCGCGATTGCGCCTGTGCTCAAGGCCGCCAAACAGCGCGTGCTGGAAACGCTGCTGACCAGCGAATTCACCGTGCTGGCGCGCCTGCTCGGTCGCATCGCCGCGGGCCACTATTCGACGCGCGATTTCTCCGCCGACAGTTTGCGTCAGGCGCTTGAACTCTATGTGCTGAATTTCCCGATCTACCGCACTTACCTCACCTCCGCCGGTGCTTCCGCCGACGATCGCACCTTGATATCGGAGACGATCGAAAAGGCACGCAGCGAATGGTACGATGCCGACGAGGGCCTCTTCGATTTCCTGCGTGATGCGCTGACCATGGACCTCGCCAGACCCGGCCTCGCATTGCACAGCGCGCCAAGGGTGCGGCGGTTTGCATTGAAAGTGCAGCAGTTCACCGGCCCCCTGATGGCAAAATCGCTGGAGGATACGACCTTCTACCGCAGCCACCGCCTGCTCGCGCTGAACGAAGTCGGCGGCGAACCTTCCGCATCGGCGTTGTCACCAGATGCCTTCCACCAGATGATGCAAACCCGCGTCAAAAACTGGCCGCACGCTATGACGACGACTTCCACGCACGACACCAAGCGCGGAGAAGACGCCCGCGCGCGCCTGATCGCGCTCAGCGAACTGCCGGGCGAATGGACCGGCGCGGTGGCCCGCTGGAAAGTGCTCAATGCGCCGCACATCGTCACTGACGATAACATGCGCGCGCCTTCGGCGACCTTCGAATACATGCTGTACCAGACCTTGCTCGGGGTATGGCCGCTCCCCACGCCGCCCGACCGCTCGCTGACCGAACGCCTGCAAGCCTATGCCGTGAAGGCGGCGCGCGAGGGCAAGCAGGAAACGAGCTGGCTCAACCCGCACGAAGGCTATGAGGCGGCCCTTTGCACCTTCATCGAACGGATACTGGACCCGTCAGCCTCTGCGGAGTTTCTGGACTCGCTGCAGCACTTCGCCCGGAGGGTGGCGCTATTGGGCGCACTCAATTCGCTGAGCCAGATCACGCTGAAGGCCATGATGCCGGGCGTACCGGACCTCTACCAAGGGACCGAATTCTGGGATCTGTCGCTGGTCGATCCCGACAACCGCCGGCCGGTGGATTTCACCGAACGCGCGGCTGTTCTCAAGCGGGTAGAACATCCCGATTGGCAAGAACTCGCCCGCGAATGGCCAAACGGCCACGTCAAGCTTGCCTGGACGCGACATCTGCTCAGGCTTCGCAATCAACTTGCGGACGTTTTTGCCTCTGGCGGCTACGAGCCGCTGGAGGTCAGCGGACCTCATCGCGACCATGTCGTCGCGTTCGCCCGCCGCCGCGGCCGCCATGCCGTGATTACGGCGGTAGCGCGATGGTATGCTCCGCTCTCGGAGCAAGGCCGGACCTGGCCGCGCGGAGAGACGTTCGAGGGCGAGCTTCACATCGACGGCTACTCGTTCGAAGGCGCGGACAACGCGAATGCGTCCAGAGTGCCGCTGGCCAGTCTGTTCGAGCATCTTCCAGTAG
Source organism: uncultured Alphaproteobacteria bacterium (assembly GCA_963770515.1). GTDB lineage: Bacteria > Pseudomonadota > Alphaproteobacteria > Rhizobiales > Xanthobacteraceae > Bradyrhizobium. Next base: position 52,516 of record CAVYPW010000006.1, on the reverse strand, counting down.
CAGCGCTGCAAGCCAATTATGTCGGCGCAGCAAAGCCGGCCGCAAAGAGAAGCCGACAATTCGCTTAAGCAAAATCCATTAGGTGCGAGATGCGGGAACTTTCAGGGTTCCCATTTGTTGGCTGGCACGAACACGCGACTTGCACCCGTGACCGGCTGGAGGAAATTCGATGTCCATTGGTACAATCATTCTGATTATTTTGGTGATCGCCCTGCTTGGCGGCTTTAGCGGTATCGGCGGTGGCCCGTTCTATGGCACCGGCTATTATGGCGGCGGCGGCCTCGGGCTCATTGTCGTGATCCTTCTGATATTGCTGCTGCTCGGACGGCTCTGAATCCGGCAGCCAAGACTACAATTTATCGGCCAACTTCTTCATCGCACTTTCGATCGATGACGCCGCATCGTCGTAGCCGTCCCAAGCCTTGCTCTTCGCGAGCAAGGCCGGGACGCTGCGAACGGTGTAGCGCTTCGGATCGAGATCGCCGCGCACCTGCGCCCAGGTGAGCGGCATCGAGACCGTGGCTCCGTCGCGCGCCCGCGGTGAGAGCACCGCAACTGCCGTGGCCATGCGATCGTTGCGCAGATAATCGAGGAAGATTTTTCCCTTGCGCAACTTCTTCGACATGTTGAGCAGATATTGCCCGGGCTGGTCGTTGGCCATCCACTGGCAGACGCCTTGCGCAAAGGCCTTGGCATCCTTCCAGGTCACTTTGTCTCTGGCGCCATAGGTCAGCGGCGCCACCACGTGCAGTCCCTTGCCGCCGGTGGTCTTGCAGAAACTTTCAAGGCCAAGCGCCTCAAGACGCTGTCGCATCTCTTTGGCGGCCTCGACGACCTCGGCGAAGTCGACGTTCGGCGCGGGATCGAGATCGAACACGAGCCGGCCTGGAATATCGGTCGCGTCGGGCGCGCAATTCCACGGATGCAATTCGAGCCCGCCGGATTGCGCCACCGCTGCCAGCCCCTCAATACGGTCGATCTGCAAATAGGGTTTGCGATCGCCGGAGACCTTGACGAGCCTGAGCAAATCCGAGGTGCTCGGCATCGCATGGCGCTGAAAGAATTTCTCGCCATGGATGCCGTCGGGCGCGCGCAAGACCGAACACGGCCGGCCCTTCAGATGCGGCATCATCCAGCCGCCGACAGTCTCGAAATAGCGCGCCAGATCAAGCTTGGTGACACCTTTGCTGTCGCCGGCATCCGGCCACAGCTCCTTGTCCGGCTTCGAAATCACCACGCCCATGACTTCGGTGGATTTGCCGGACGCCTTCGGCGAGACTTTGATGACATTCACCATGGACGGTTTCTCCACGACGACTTCGCTTGCCGGCTTGTCCTGGCGTAGTCCCTTGAACGCAGCCTGCCGGATGTTGCCACCCTCGGTAAAGCCAGCGAATTCAATTTCGGCGACCAGCTCCGGCTTCAGCCAATGGATGTCGCGGGTCTTGCGCGGCGCGTCCTTGCCGCCGAACGGACTTTGCTCGGCCTCGGCCTTCTTCAGCGCAGGCATGATGCGCCGCACCGTGTCCTGCCCGAAGCCGGTTCCGATGATGCCGACAAACGCCAGATGATCGCCGCGATAGACGCCTGCCATCAGCGAGCGGAATTTGCCTTGCGTCGTCTTCCAGCCGCCGAGCACGACTTCCTGTCCGGCACGGGATTTGGTCTTGGTCCAGCTCTCAGACCGTCCAGAACGATAAGGCGCACTGAGCTTCTTGGAAACGATGCCTTCGAGCGACAGCTTCTTCGCCGATTCGAGCACGTCGTCGCCATCGGCCTCGAAATGTTCGACATAGCGGATCGATGCCGCCTTCTTTTTCCGCCCATCCAGCAATTGCTTCAGCTTCGCCTTTCGCTGCTCCAGCGGTAGACGGCGGAGATCTTCGCCTTCAGCGAATAAGAGATCGAAAGCGTAGAAGATCAGATCATCGGTCTTGCCGTCCGAAATCGCGGCCTGCAGCGCGGAGAAATCCGGATTACCCGCATGATCGAGCGCAACGATCTCGCCATCGATCATCGCATCAGGCAGCGCTGTGCCCGCCTTGGCAATCGCCTTGAATTTATCGCTCCAGTCGAGGGCCTTGCGCGTTCTTAAAATGGCTTCGCCATCCTCAATCCGCATCTGCACGCGATAGCCGTCGAATTTGATCTCGTGGCCCCAGCCTGCTCCGTTCGGCGGCGCTTCGACCGGCGTACACAATTCAAAGGCGACGAACTCCGGCATTTCGTCCACCTTCGTCGGCTTCACAGGCGCCCCCGCCTTCTTGGGCCGCGCGCGGGCTTCCGCCGCCTCTCCCCGGTTCGAATGCCAGACCGCGTCGGCCTTGCCTCGGCCGGCTGCCTTCGTCATGAACGGCCTCGGCGCCTTGCCTTTGCCGGCTTCGATCTCCGCCATCGTGCGCCCGGAGGCGACCGAACGATCTTCCTCGAGAATGTCGTTATCTTCCCCTTCGCGCGCATAGTCGTCGCGATGCTTGATCAGAAGCCAGTTGGTGCGTTTGCCGCCGCTTCGGTCGTGCCGCATCCGCACCAGCACCCAGCCTCCCCGCAGCTTGTCGCCGTGCAGGGTGAACTTCAGGTCGCCCTTCTTGAATCCCTTCTCCGGATCGTCCGATTCCCAGCTGCCGCGATCCCAGAGCTGCACGGTGCCGCCGCCATACTGTCCTTTCGGGATCGTGCCTTCGAAATCGCCGTAATCAAGCGGATGATCTTCCACCTCGACCGCCAGGCGCTTGTCGTGCGGATCGAGCGAGGGCCCCCTCGTGACCGCCCATGACTTGAAGACGCCGTCGAATTCGAGCCTGAAATCGTAATGCAGCCGCGTCGCGTCGTGCTTCTGGATCACGAAGCGCCGCTGATTGGACGGCTTGACGGGCACGTCGCCGCTCGGCTCCGTCGTCTTGTCGAAGTCCCGCTTCTTCCGGTAGGCGGAAAGGTTTTTCAGGGACAAGGGTCGATCTCGAAAAATGAGGGGCAGGTTTTAATGCACGAATGAAGGGGGCATTGTAATGCCCCCTTCCACGAGATGGAAAGACGAACAGGTGTCGCTAAATGATGGCCCACCTACCTGCGGCTGCCTCGTTTGGCTTTCTGGGCGGTCCGTTTACGGGCGGTCTTCTTCGGCACCTTTGCGCCCGCGGCCCTCGCCTCGGAAAGGCCGATCGCGATCGCCTGCTTGCGGCTCTTGACCTTGCGGCCTGAACGGCCGCTCTTCAAGGTGCCGGCCTTGCGCTTCTTCATCGCGCGTTCGACGGTGCTTGACGCCTTCTTCGAATATTTCCGTGCTTTGCGTGCCATGATTATTCTCCTTCTAGTGCCCCGATTCCGAAGTTCGGCGCATTTGCGGAGCCCCATTTCGAACTTCGGAATCAAGGGGGCTCTAGCTGATTTTTAGATCCAGTGTGGCCTTGGTTCAGAAGTCCGCATATCCAACTCGCGGCACAATCGATGCGGACTTCTGAACCGCCACACTGGCGCGGAACTAATCGACGCAGAAGGAGATGGTTCCTCCTAGCTCTCTTGGGCTTGAGGCGCCGGTTGCGAGCTAATCAGAAACTCGTGGTGACTTGGACCTCGACGTCAGGAGTCCGAAAAAAACATGTGTCGCCATCGCCTCGGCCCATTTGGGGTCGAGCGGCGCCAGCGGAACGAGCAGGCGATAGTAGATGGGTCCGTAAAGCGCATCGAGTGTAGCCTCAAGGTCGATCTCCGCCCGCAGTTCGCCCCGCTCGACCCCGGCACTCAGGATGGCTTTGGCTTCCTCGCGGCGCGGACGCGCATAGCCCTCGATAAAGGCCGCCATCGTATTCGGGTCGCGCTGCCCTTCAGCCAGGATCGCTGCAAGCACGCGCCCGGTCTTACCGCCATATACAGCTGCGACCCGCCGCAACTGGCTGATCAGGTCGGCCACCGCCGAGCCGCTGTTTGGGTAAGAGATCTTGGGCGCCGTCTCCGCCAGAAAGCCCGCCATCGCGAGCGAACCCTTGCTGGGCCACCAACGGTAGATTGTGGTTTTGGCGACCCCGGCGCGCGCGGCAACAGCTTCTATGGTGAAGCCTCCGATCCCCTTCTCTTCGAGAATGGTGTTGGCCGACTTCAAGATTGCAGCGCGAGCTACTTCATCGCGCGGCCTTCCAAGGCGTGCGCGCACCACAGGCTTGGACGCACGCCTTTTCTTCGCAAAATCAATCATCGGACCTGACGTCTCCGGAAGTGGAATCTGCCCAAAATTCAACGTTGACATCAGCTACTATCATAGAAACGATACGCGCAGTATCGAAAGTAGGAGAGCAACAATGGGTTCTCAACTGACGCCGCAACAAGTCGATTTTTTCCAAACCAATGGCTACCTTTTTCCGCTCGACGCGATTTCTCCGGCCGACGCCGCGGCGCTGCGCGCGCGGATCGAAGCTTACGAGGCCCAGTCCGGCGAAGAGGTCAACAAGCGCCTCAAGATCAAGGCCCACCTGGCTTTTCCCTGGATGTGCGAACTTGCCCGCCATCCGGCCATCGTCAAGGCTGTGCAGTCGCTTCTTGGACCCGATCTTTTGCTTTTCGGATCGTCGGCATTCGCCAAGAATGCGCGCGACATACGCTTCGTCTCCTGGCATCAGGACTCAGCCTATTATGGCCTCGACCCTCACGACAGCGTCACGGCATGGGTAGCTTTGTCGCCGGCCACTTCGGAAAGCGGCTGCCTCCGGGTCCTGCCTGGAAGTCACACCGGCCCGGATCTCGTCCATGACGAAACCTACGACGCCAACAATCTGCTGGCTCGTGGCCAGTCGCTGCGTGGAATCGACGACAGCCTCGCAGTCGAAATGCCGCTGAAGCCCGGGCAGTTCTCGTTGCATCACGAACGCACTGCGCATGACTCGCTGCCAAACCGCTCGGACGACCGGCGCATCGGAGTGGCGTTCTTCTACATGGCCGCCCATGTGCGCTCGACGCTTGGTCCCCGTTCAGCCATGCCGGTCGCCGGCGTCGATACCTATGGCCATTGGAGCCTGGATCCCGAGCCCGAGAGAGACCTCGATCCCGTCTCGATGGAATATCTGGATTCGATCTGGGCGCGATACCGCGATCAAGCGGCCACGATCCAGGCTGCGCGTCAGGCTGCAAGCCAGTCCGCCGTCTGAACGATATAGCGCTGCCGGACGGGCCCTGCCCCTGCGGCTCCATGGCATACTCGCTGAGTGATTTAGCGACGCAGGTGGCACATTCCTTGCCTGATTCTAATAGTTTGTAACGCTAGTAATGGGAGATCAATATGCCTTCAAAGATCGATTCCGACCTGACGAGACGTCGCATACTGATGGCCGCCGCTTCGACCGCCGCAGTGATTGGCCTGCCTCGTTTGAGCCACGCCGAAACGCTTTCGGGCATCACCAAGCGCGGCTTCATGACGGTCGCCACCGAAGATGATTACCGGCCTTTCGAATTCATGAAGGACGGAGTGGCGACCGGCTACGATCAAGAACTGCTCGAGATGTTCAAGAAGAAGGTCGGGTTCCAGGTTCGCCAGGACATCATCCCGTGGACCGGCATTCTGCCCGGCGTCACCAACGGAAAATACGATGCGGCCGTCACGGCGATCCTTGTCACCCCCGAGCGTATCCAGTCCCTCGATTTCACGAGCCCGGTCGCTGCCTCTGTGGACTACTATCTCAAGCGCAAGGGCGACCCCAAAATCACGTCGATCAAGGATCTCGATGGCAAGCCGCTCGGCGTCGAAGCCGGCAGCGCCATGCTAAAGCTGCTGCCGCAGCTGGAGGAGATGCTGAAGGTGACCGGCGGCAAGCTCGGCAAGATCGTACCCTACCAGGGCTATCCCGAAGCCTATCAGGACCTCTCGATTGGCCGTGTCGACTATGTGGTCAACACATTTCTCAGTTTGGCGACGGTCGCGAAAGAACGGCCGACGGTCTTCGAACTTGGCGAGGCCGTTTCCAAGCCGACCTACATCGCCTGGGCCGTGCAAAAGGGTAACACGGATCTTCTGAAGGTGTTCAATGACTTCCTGCTTGGCGCACGCAAGGACGGCTCGATGTATGCTCTCCAAAAGAAGTGGTTTGATACGACCTTCGAAAAAATGTCGGAAACACCTGTAGCCAACATCTGATGACGACCATCGATTATCTCGCGCTGCTTGCCGGCGCGGGTAATACGATCGCGATCTCGGCGATCGCGATCGTTCTCGGCAGCCCGCTTGGGCTTATGCTGGCGCTTATCCGATGGGCAAAAGTGCCAGGTCTGGACGGGTTCGTTGCAGTTCTCGTGAGCCTGCTTCGCGCGACGCCATCCGTGACGCTGATGCTGCTGGTCTACTTTGCCCTGCCGGTTTTGGGGATCGAGCTTCCAAGGGTGGTCGCGGCGGTGTCCACCCTTGCGCTCGGTTCGATGGCCTACAATTGCGAAATCTGGCGGGGAGCTTTGCTCACGTTTCCCAAGGACCAGCTCGATGCCGCAAGGGCTTTCGGGATGCGGCGCAACCTCCGCCTTCAGCATATCATCCTGCCGCAGCTCGTGCGATCGGCACTCCCGGCGCTGGTCAACGAGATGACTCTGTTGATCAAGGTCAGCCCCGCCATCGCGGTGATCGGGGTCGCGGACGTGACGCGAGCGGCGGTCCGCATCGGAGCCAGCACCTATCAACCGGTGCCGCCGTTCGCAATCGCGCTTGTCATCTACCTCGTCATTATCGGAGCCCTCGTTCTGGCTCAGCGACTCTTTGAGAATCGCCAACTTGCCGGGAACGCGGCATGAATTTCCACGGTTTCGAAATCGTGTGGTCGCAGCGTGATCTCATGCTGAGCGGATTGGCGCTCACTCTCCAGATCGTCGTCATTTCATCAGCTCTCGCGGGCATAGTCGGATTCGCCGCATTCTGGCTTCTGGTGCAGGGCGGAAGCTACGTGGTCCGTCCGGCGAAAACAATCATCGATCTAATTCGTGCCGTTCCCTTTATGCTGCTCTGCTACCTGATCTATTATGGTCTGCCATCGCTCGGCGTCACCTTTAGCAACATGACGGCCGGGGTTACCGCCCTCACGATTTACAATGCCGCTTATGTAGCCGAGCTTCTGCGGGGGTCCTGGAAGGCGCAGCCGCCGGAAGCGAACGAAGCCGCGCGCGCACTGGGATTTCACGGCTGGCGGTTGCTGACGCGCATCATTCTGCCGCCGGTCGTCCTCGACGCCGTACCGATGCTCGGCAACCAGATGATCCAGGTCATCAAGGACAGTGCGTTCCTGGTGATCATCACGGTCCAGGAACTGACTTACGCTGCGAACGAAATTCAGGCGACCTATTACGTTCCGTTCGCGAGCTTCATCTGCGCAATCCTGTTTTATTGGATTCTGTGCCTTGGCGTAGAGGGCGGCGTTCGAAGCCTTCTCCGCGTCGCAGAAAACCGGCGATAGCGGATGGACACGTCGCCCAACGACATCGCCGGACAAGCAACGCCTCACACTCCATGGTGAGGAGGCGCGCTGCGCCGTCTCGAACCATGAGGCCCCAGCGTGCCCCTTATCCTTCGAGACGCCGCTTCCGCGGCTCCTCAGGATGAGGATTTAATCCGGCGCCCTCAACCGATAGCCGATGCCGGTTTCGGTCAGCACGAATTGCGGACGCTCGGGATCGGTTTCAATCTTCTGCCGGAGCTGCCGCACATAGACCCGCAGATATTGCGCATCCGTCATTTCGTCCCAGAGCTCCTTGAGCAAAAGCCGGTGGGTCAGCACTTTGCCGGCATGCTGCACCATGACCCGCAGCAGATCGTATTCCTTCGGCGACAGCTTCACTTCCCGCTCGCCGACCTTGACGATGCGGCGAACCAGATCGACGGAGAGATCGCCGGTGCGAAATACCGGGCGCTCGCCATGGACCTGCAACTGATGCCGCAGCGCCGCGCGCATGCGGGCCAGCAGTTCGTCCATGCCGAACGGCTTGGTCAGGTAATCGTCGGCGCCGAGATCGAGCGCTTCGACCTTGCCCGCCTCGTCGCCGCGGCTCGACAGCACCACGATCGGAACGCTGTCGTTGCGGCCGCGGATCATCCGCAACAGGTCATGCCCCTGGATGTCGGGCAGACCGAGATCGAGAATGATCAGCGCCGGGTCCTCGGCGAGCAACTCCAGTCCGGTTTTGCCGTTCGGCGCCTCCAGGATCTCGTAGCCCTGCGTGCTCAGCCCCATCCGCAGCAATTTGCGGATCGGCGGCTCGTCGTCGATGACAAGGACCTTGATCAGGGGCGCACTCATGCGGCGGTATCCAGTATGTTTGAAACGGGAGACGGAACGGGCAGCTGGATCGTCAACACCGCGCCGCTGCGGTCACGGCGGTTGTCGGCGGCGATCATGCCGCCCATCGCCTCGATGAAGCCGCGGGCAATCGCAAGCCCAAGCCCGGTGCCGGGGCGGACATGATCGCCCTTTTGCGCGCGGTAGAACTTGTCGAACACGCTTTCCAGTTCGGTTTGCGGAATGCCGTCGCCCTCGTCGAGGATCTGAAGCGAGACAAAATTCTTGTCCCGCCATCCCCGGATCGAGACCGTGGTCTCGGGCGGCGCATATTTGGCGGCGTTGTCCAACAGATTGAACAGCGCCTGTTCGAACAGCACGGCGTCAAGCTCGAGCATCGGCAGGTCGGCCTCAAGCTCAAGCGATACTTTATGATGGACGAGAATCTTGCTGGCGCGGCGCAATGCGCTGCCGACGATTTCACCGATATCGTGCCGCGCGGTATTCGGCTTGATGGCGCCGGATTCAAGCTTGGTCATGTCGAGCAGATTGGCGATGAAACGGTTGAGCCGCTCGGATTCATCGATCACGGTCGCCAGCAGATCGCGCTTCTCAGCCTCGCTAAGGCCACCGGCGAGATCGCGCATGGTGGAGGCAGCACCCAGCACCGAGGCCAGCGGCGTTTTGAGATCGTGTGAGATCGAGGTCAACAGCGCCGAGCGCAAGCGATCCGACTCCACGGTGCGTTTGACGCGATCCATGTCTTCGACCAGCAACACGCGTTCGATCGCCAGCGCGCCCTGATCGACCAAGGCGTCGAGCAGGCGGCGCTGGTCCGGCGTCAGCAGGGGACCTGCCTTGTCGTCGTCGATGCCGATGACGCCGATCAGCCCGCGTCCGGTTCGCATCGGCAGAAACAGGCGTTTGGCGCCGGGTAACGTATCGGAGCCGCGTCCCGCCGGGCGGTCGTTGCCCCAGGCCCAGTTGGCGGCGGCAAGGTCAGCCTTGTCGAGCTGATCCTCCGGCGGATAACCCGCCTTCACCGTCAGCACGCCGTTCTCCGGCAACAACAGCACCACGCGTACCTTCAGCATCAACGCGGTCTGATAGGCGCTTGCCCACAGCACGTCATCGAGCGTGGCGGTGCCGGCCAACTTGCGGCTGAAGGCGTACAGCAATTCGGTGGTTCTGATACGGCCGATCGCGGAGTCGGCCTGGGTGCGCACCCGCGCGGCGACGTTGGAGACGAGAATGGCGATCAGCATGAAGAAGAAGAACGCCGCGACGTTGGTGGGGTCGGTGATCGTGAAGGTGTAGATCGGCGGCAGGAAAAAGAAATTATAGCAAAGCGAAGCCGCGACACTCGCAAGCAGCGACGGCCACAGCCCGAAGCGAACCGCAACGCCGACCACCGCGGTCAGGAACACCAGATCGACATTTTCGATCCCGAACATCGGCTGAATGAATCCGGCGGCGGCGAGACCTATGCCGACGATCAGGAGTGACATCAAATAGGGTATCGGATTGAACGGCTCATGCCGCTCCGCCGTACGCACCGTCTTTTTCGGCATCGGATCGGCGGCAAGCTCCTCGCCCGCGATCACATTGACGCTGATATTGCCGGCGCGGCGGACCAGATCGTGCACCACCGATCCCCGTGTCAGCTCGAACCACCAGCTCCGCGCCGATTTCCCGATGATGATCTGCGTGACGTTGTTGGTTTGGGCAAAGCCGATGACGTCGTCGGCAATCCGTCGGCCGACGGCTGGAATCGTCAGCGCCTCGCCGCCGAGCGCTTCCGCCAGCCGCAACGTATCGGCCAGGCGGTCGCGCTCCTCGTCGCCCAGGCGCAACGAACGCCGCGTCTCGATGCTCACCGCCGTCCATGGGGCGTGCAGCCGGTCGGCGAGCCGTTTGGTGTAGCGCACAAGGCCGGCCGAGCGCGGGTCTTCGGAAATGCACACCAAGATGCGCTCGCCGGCGGCCCAGGGGCCGGCAATGGCGTTGGCCTGCATGTGGGTGAGCAACTGTTCGTCGACGCGCTCGGCGGTCCGCCGCAACGCGAGTTCGCGCAGCGCGGTCAGATTGCCCGGCGAAAAATAATGCTCCAGCGCGCGTTCGGCCTGTTTGGGGACGTAAACCTTGCCTTCCTTCAGCCGCTGAATCAGATCATCCGGCGTAAGATCGATCAGCTCGATGCCGTCGGCGCGGTCGAATACGGAATCGGGCACGGTTTCGCGTACCCGCACATGCGTGATCTGCGCGACCACGTCGTTGAGGCTTTCGATGTGCTGGATGTTGACGGCAGTGTAGACATCGATGCCGCGCGACAATAGCTCTTCGACATCGAGATAGCGCTTGGGATGACGGCTGCCCGGCGCATTAGTGTGGGCGAGTTCATCGACCAGCGCGAGCCGCGGCCGGCGCGCGATCAGCGCGTCGAGGTCCATCTCCTCGATGACCTGGTCCTTGTAGGCGATGCGTTTGCGCGGGATCACCTCGAGCCCGTGCAAAAGCGCCTCGGTCTCCACCCGTCCATGGGTCTCGACAATGCCGACCACGACATCGACGCCGGCTTTCTGCCGGGCGTGGGCGCTTTGCAGCATTTCGTAGGTCTTGCCGACGCCGGGAGCGGCGCCGACGAATATCTTCAGCCGCCCGGCCTCGCTGTTCTCGCGCCGCGCCGCCTCGAGCAGGGCTTCCGGCGAGGGGCGTTGTTCGGGATCACGGCGTGGCTGCTGAACCATAAGAATAATATAGTCCTCACGCCGCGCCGGGCCTAGTGTGGGACCGCGGCGTCCAGCGCAAGGTTAAGCGCCAGAGCGTTAACCCTGGGCTCACCGAACAGCCCGATCAGACGGCCGGAGGTGTTTTCAGCGACCAGCTGCCGGACACGATCTTCCGGCAACCCCCTCATTTTCGCCACCCGCGGCACCTGGAACAGTGCGCCTTCCGGCGAGATATCGGGATCGAGCCCGCTCGCCGAGGTCGTGACGAGATCGATCGGGACGCTTGCGGACGGATTTTCCGCTTTCAGCGTGTCGACGTCCTGCTTGATTCGATCGTTGAGCGCTTTGCTGGTCGGACCGAGATTCGAAGCGCCGGAATTGGCGGCATTATAGGGCGTTGGCACTGTCTTGCTTGCATCGGCCGGGTCCGGTGCGGTCGTCGCCGACGGCCGGCCATGGAAATACTTGTCACCCTTGAATTCCTGTCCAATCAAGGCGGAGCCGACCACCTTGCCGTCGCGCTCGATCAGGCTGCCTTGCGCCTGCTTCGGAAAGATCGCGCCTGCGACCTCCGTCATGGCGAGCGGATAGGCTAGACCCGTGATCAGCGTCAGCAGCAGCAGGACCAGGATCGCCGGGCGAATTTCTTTGAGCATGATAGGTCTCCAAAGTTTCTTTCGTCATTCCGGGGCGCGAGTGCAACGAGCGAACCGTGCTACGCACCATCCCGGAATGACGGTTAAGCCAAATGCAGCGCGGCAACGACGAGATCGATCGCCTTGATGCCGATAAAGGGAATGATGATGCCACCTAAGCCGTAGACCAGCAGGTTACGCCGCAAGAGCGCACCGGCGCCGATCGGACGATAGGCGACGCCTTTCAGCGCTAAGGGAATCAGCGCCACGATGATCAGCGCATTGAAGATGATCGCCGACAGAATCGCGCTTTGCGGACTCGCCAAATGCATCACGTTCAGCACCGCCAGTTGCGGGTAGAACGCGAGGAACATGGCCGGGATGATCGCAAAATATTTGGCGACGTCGTTGGCGATCGAGAACGTCGTGAGCGCACCGCGGGTCATCAGAAGCTGTTTGCCGATCTCGACCACCTCGATCAGCTTGGTCGGATTGGAATCGAGGTCGACCATGTTGCCGGCCTCGCGCGCCGCCTGGGTGCCGGTGTTCATGGCGACCCCAACGTCGGCCTGCGCCAGCGCCGGCGCATCGTTGGTGCCGTCGCCGCACATCGCCACCAGCTTGCCGTTGGCCTGTTCGTCGCGGATCAGTTTCAGTTTGTCTTCAGGCGTTGCTTGCGCAAGAAAATCGTCGACGCCGGCTTCCGCAGCAATCGCGGCCGCCGTCATCGGATTATCGCCGGTTATCATCACGGTGCGAATGCCCATGCGGCGTAATTCCGCAAAGCGCTCGCGGATACCGCCCTTGACGATGTCCTTCAACTGAATGACGCCGAGCAGGCGGCCGTCCCTGGCGACCGCGAGCGGTGTGCCGCCGGCCTTGGCGATTTCGTCCGAGATGGCAGTGATTTCGCGCGCGGCGTCCGAGTTCAACGACGGCTGTAAGGCCCGAACCGTGTTGCCGGCTGCGGCCTGAGCCATTCCGCCACCGACATAATTCAGGATCGCCTCAACCGCGCCTTTGCGGACCGAGGAGCCGCCGGCATCGATGCCGCTCATGCGGGTCTGTGCCGTGAACGGAACGAAAGTCGCGGCCAATTCGCCCATGTCGCGGCCGCGGATGCCGTATTGTTCCTTGGCCAGCACCACGATCGAGCGGCCTTCCGGCGTCTCGTCGGCGAGCGAAGCCAGTTGCGCCGCGTCCGCCAATTCCTGTTCGGAGACACCGCGAATCGGACGAAACGCTGTCGCCTGGCGATTACCGAGCGTGATGGTGCCGGTCTTGTCGAGCAGGAGCGTATCGACGTCGCCGGCAGCTTCGACCGCCCGGCCCGACATCGCCAGCACATTGAAACGCACCAGCCGGTCCATGCCGGCGATGCCGATCGCCGACAGCAGCGCGCCGATGGTGGTCGGAATCAGCGTCACGAACAACGCCACCAGAATGATCACTGAAATCTGTCCGCCGGCATAGGCGGCGTAGCTCGGGATGGTGACGGTCGCGAACACGAAGATGATCGTGAGTCCCGCAAGCAGAATATTGAGCGCGATTTCGTTCGGCGTCTTCTGCCGCTCGGCGCCCTCGACCAGCCTGATCATCCGGTCGATGAAGGTCGAACCTTGCGCCGCCGTGATACGCACGCGAATCCAGTCCGACAACACCTGGGTGCCGCCGGTCACTGCCGAACGGTCGCCGCCGGATTCCCGGATCACGGGCGCGGATTCGCCTGTAATCGCGGCTTCATTTACCGAGGCGACGCCCTCGATGATTTCGCCGTCGGAGGGAATATTGTCGCCGGCCTCGACCAGAACGACATCGCCGACCTTCAGGCTAGTGCCCGGCACCAGGCGATAGTCCCTCCCCGATCCGGTCAGAAGCTTGGCCTGGCTTTCGGTGCGGGTCTTGCGCAGCGATTCAGCCTGCGCCTTGCCGCGGCCTTCGGCGACGGCTTCTGCGAAATTGGCGAACAATACCGTGAACCACAGCCACAGGATGATCTGAAAGGCAAAGCCGAGGTCGGCAGCGCCGGTGATAAGATCGCGCAGGAAGATCACGGTCGTCAGCGTGGCGACGACTTCGACCACGAACATCACGGGATTCCTGGCCATTGCCCTCGGATCGAGCTTGACGAAGGCCGAGCCGATCGCGGGCCACACGATCTTCGGATCGAGCATGGTCGCGACCGGCATCCGTTTATTGGCTTTTTGCACGACTTCCATGGAAGTAACTCCGAGTGACCGGTCAGAACAAGGTGTTGGCGTTGCCAGCCAGATGCTCGACGATCGGGCCGAGCGCGAGCGCCGGGAAGAAGGTGAGACCGCCGATGATGAGGATGACGCCGACGACGAGGCCAACGAACAGGCCGCCGGTCGTCGGCAGCGTTCCGGCCGAGGGCGGGATCGACTTCTTGCCGGCGAGCGAGCCCGCCATCGCCATCGCCGGAACGATCATGAAGAAGCGGCCGACAAACATCGCACTTGCGAGCGTGAGGTTGTAGAAGAAAGTGTTGCCGGAGAGCCCGGCAAAGGCCGAGCCGTTGTTGCCGGTCGCGGAGGTATAGGCATAGAGCACCTCCGTAAAGCCGTGCGGGCCGGCATTGTTCATCGCGGCGACCGTCGACGGCAGCACCACCGCGACCGCGGTCCAGCCGAGATACATCAACGGCAGCACGAGAATGGCGAGCATCGCCATCTTGACCTCGCGCGCCTCGATCTTCTTGCCGACATATTCCGGGGTGCGGCCGACCATGAGCCCCGCGACGAAAATCGCCAGCACGACAAACAGCAGCATGCCATAAAGACCGGCGCCGACACCGCCGACAATGATTTCGCCGAGTTGCATGTTGATCAGCGGGATCATGCCGCCGAGCGCCGTGAAGCTGTCATGCATCGCATTGACGGCACCGCAGGAGGCCGCTGTCGTAATGACCGCAAACAGGCTCGAGGCTATGATGCCGAAGCGGACTTCCTTGCCTTCCATATTGCCGCCGGTCAGTCCCAGGGCGTCGAGAGCCGCGGTGCCGTTGGCCTCCGACCAATAAGTGACGGTAACGCCCGCGACGAACAGCACGCCCATGATCGCCAGGATCGCCCAGCCCTGCCGCTGATTACCGACCATGCGGCCGAACACGTTGGTCAGCGCTGCGCCGATCAGGAAGATCGACAGCATCTGCACGAAATTGGAGATCGCGGTCGGGTTCTCGAACGGATGCGCCGCGTTGGCATTGAAGAAGCCGCCGCCATTGGTGCCGAGCATCTTGATCGCGACCTGGGAGGCCACCGGGCCGACCGCAATCGTCTGCTTGGCACCCTCCAGCGTCGTGGCCTCGACATAAGGCCCCAGCGTCTGCGGTATGCCCTGCCAGACCAGAAACAGCGTGTAGAGGATGCAGATCGGCAGCAGCACATAGAGCGTCACACGCGTCACATCGACCCAGAAATTGCCGACGGTGCGCACCGAGGCGCGGGAAAAGCCGCGGATCAGGGCGACCGCAAGCGCAATGCCGGTCGCGGCCGACAGGAAATTCTGATGCGTCAGCCCGAGCATCTGCACGAGATAGGACATCGTGCTTTCGCCGCCGTAGTTCTGCCAGTTGGTATTGGTGATGAAGCTGATCGCAGTGTTGAAGGCGAGATCTTCGGCAACTGCCGATTGGCCTGCCGGGTTGAAAGGAAGTACCGCCTGCAAGCGCATCACCGCATAAAGGATGACGAAGCCGCCGACGTGAAAGAACAGCATGGAGAGCGTATAGGTGACCCAATGCTGTTCGCGCTTTTCGTCGACCCCGCCGATCCAGTAGATCGCGACCTCGATCGGCCGAAGTAGCGGCGACAGCAGCGTCCGCTCGCCCTCGAACACGCGCGTCATGTACCAGCCAAGCGGTTTGGTCAGCGCGGCGATGATGGCGCAAAATAGAAAAATTTGGATCCATCCGATGGCGGTCATGGCAGAGATGCCTTTGAACTGAAGTTTGGGAATCGTGGCGGCGTTGACGCGAAGGCCTTATGCGCGATCAAAAGCGTTCGGGACGCAGCAGCGCGTAGGTCAGGTAAAACAGCAGGCCTGCGGAAACGAGGCCCGCGAGAGCGTAATCGAACATCATGGTCATCTTCCTTCGAAGCGCTTCGGATCATCCATTCGACAAGGCCTTCAAAGCCGTTCGCAGGCGTAGGTGTAGCCGATCGCTGCGGCGAAGAAGCCGAGGCCAAGGGCCAGCACAATTATGTCCAACATGGAATTCTCCTGACGGTGCCTGCTCGCATGCGCAATCTGGCGCAGACGCGAACGGCCGGGTTGCGACAGATCAAACCGTACGTATGAACGTAAGACCCGCCGGCTCTTCGCCGGTTGAAGTGCCATCCGCTGCATAGGTTTTCGAGGCGATCAGGATCGCGACGTTATAGGAATCTCATAAAGACGGGGCGTTCCAGCTCGCATCCCACAACATCCCTATAACGAAGCGCTGCGGGTCGTCCCGATATCCTATTCCGAGATCGCTATGTTGATTGTGGACGCGTTCGTTGCCGCACGCACAATCAAGCGCGCCCCGTGAGCGGTATGAATCTTGCTCGCGAATGGAAGCTAACTTACTGAACTAAAAGATATTATTTTTTAATCTGAGGCACGACAAACAGATATGCAGATCGATCTCTCCAGCGTTTTCTCCTCGCTCGCGCGCAACGGCGTGACGAAAGCGCGCCGCATCCTGACGGTTTCGATTTTGCTGACGGCAGCACTCGCTTGGGCCGGCTGCCTTTCGGCGCGCGCGGAAGATCTGGATATCTCCAGCCGCCGCGCCGCCGAACGGACTGATTTCACCAACGATGAAATCAGGGAAGGTTTTTTCAAGATCGCGTTCGGCGCCGAACTGCAACTCGATAGGCCCGCCGGCCGCGTCCGCAAATTCGACGAGCCGGTGAGGATCTTCGTGGAAACGGCGAGCGCGGACCGGCGCAATGAATTGGCCAAGGTGGTGGCCGACATTCGCACGCGGGTGAATCATCTCGACATCGACGTCACCAGTGATCGCCGCGCCGCCAATTTCGTGGTGCGGCTGGTTCCCGAGCGCAAGCTGAAAACCACGATCCGCGCGCTGTACGGCGACGACAAAGCGAAGCGGATCCAGCAGGCGCTCAATCCGGAATGCCTGTCGGGTATCGGCAAGGACGAACGTTTTCGGATTCGCCGAGCGGAAGCGATCCTGCCGATCGATGCCGGAGATTTCACGTTCTACGACTGCGCCTATGAAGAGCTGCTACAGGCGCTCGGCGCTATCAACGACGACGCCTCAGTGCCGTGGACGATGTTCAATGACGACGTCCAGATGGGCTTCTTCGACGTCTACGATCAGTATCTTCTCAACATTCTCTACGACCCGCGCATCAGGCCCGGCATGACCAAAGACGAGGTCGATGCCGTTCTGCCCGATATTCTGTCGAGTGCGCGAACATGGGTGCATGATATCAACCCGCCGCGGCGCGCCGAATCAGACGATCACGGAGCGGTTCGCAACTAGCGACTTATCGCCAGGCGTTCAGTGCGTGTGATTGCGCGCCGACGACGAAGAGTATTCGGTGATCCCGAAATTGTTCTTCGCCGTGTGTTGGCTCGACTGTTGCGCGGCCAACTGACTCGCACGGGTATTTTTCGACGGTGCGCTGGCCGAAGCGCCGGCTTCAGCGCGGCCCGTCAAGCTGACAGCGGCAAACAGAGCAATAAGCACGATGGCGGCGAGGCGTGTGGTCATGGTTTCCTCCGATGATCCCAAGTGCCTTGATTCCAAGTCCAACGATCAAGACAACGGAGCCTGGTTTAAGCGTTTCCCGCCCAATGATTGGGCTCGACGCCTGAACGGCGCCTTGTTGTCTCGTTGTAAGATGATGATACCGGGCTTCGCCGTACGCAATAAACATTCGGCAGATGCATAAAAGATCAGCACGCCAGAGTGGCCGCTGAAACCCTCACCACCTTCTGGTTAACGCGTCGCTTGACCGCCGCTGCCGCAGCTTTGGGCAGCCCAGAGGCCGTCGAGATTCGAGATGAGACCAACACCGGAATCGCGGCGCGGTGATTCGGCCTGAGGAGGACCTAAACCCTAGTTCGATTTGCCTGACGATTTCGCCGCCGGCTCGGAATCGTGGACCTGGCCCCAGGGGTCGTAGGGCTTTTTCGGTGTCGGAATGCGATCGAGCGCGGCCTTGTAGGCCTTCTCGTCGACCTTCGGCCTGGTGTCGGTGGTGGGCGCCGCATGACTGCCTTTCTTGCCCATCTGGGCGTGAGCTGCGGGAATGACGAGAAGCAGCGCCGCCGCTGCTATTAGCGCTATTCCAGCCGTTTTCAGCCTGCCTGTCATGCGCCGTCTTCTCCCCTGCACCAAAGGCATTGAACTCCAGATTTAACATTGAATACACTTCAATTTGGCGTGCCTGAGAGCGAAAGGCCGCTTTTGGAGCCTAGCAAAGGGCCGCAAAGTGGCGTCCGAAAAAAGCGTCAGGATTACTGCCGTTTGTTGTTGTGATAACCAAAAAATAGCTACTTGCCGCTGCAGCGCGATAAGAGATATCGTTTTAGGCGGTTTGATGCAGGATTGTGCGATGCGCACTGAGACGGAACTGCCGGTGAACCAAGCGCGTAGGGCGGAAATGACCAAACTGCCTTCCCACATCTGGGCCGGCGGCGTCGCGGTTCGCACGATTTTCCTGATCGTGCTCATAGTGCTGACCGCGCGTGTCGCAAGTCCGCAGATCGAACGCCTCTCCTCTATTTACGAAACACCCGGCGACCTCATTCGCGTGGTGATGGGCGTTGGCGTTTGCGCGTGGTTTGTCGTCAACGTTTTCAAGCTGCCCAGGGATGCCGGCGCCTATCGCACCTGGATGTATATGGGCCTCGCGCTGTTGCCGCTAGGAACGCTCTGCGCCTACGTGGTCTGGTAAACTCTTCAACGCCTGTTTTTGACGGCCTTACCAGAGCGGTCGGTATTCGGCCGTGCTGCCCTAGCGCGTGCCTCGCGGTATCCTGATTGGTTTATTCCCAGAACGTGACGACCAGTCCACCAGCGACGATCAGCGCGCCGCCGAACAAGACCGGCACGCCGGGCGGACTGCGAAACACGATCAGATTGACCAACTGCCACATGATGAAGAGAGTAGCGACATAGAGTCCGACCACGCGGCTGAATTCGATGGGCGCGAGATTGAGCGAGACGCCGTAACCAAACAAAAGAAACGCGCCGGCAAGAAATAGTCCACTGCGCGACAGCCATGCGGTCTGACCAATCCCGATGCGCACAATCGCGTCGCCGAACGTTTCCAATGCCGTTGCGGCGATTAGAAACAAGAAGATTTTAACGTCCATCTCGCGACTCTACGGCAAGCCGACCCTGTCAGATGGGGTTACCTTCCCCGTTGCGCAGAGACAATGATGAGCGCTCGCGACACGGGGTCGCGCCTGGCAAAGCTGCCAAAACACGACCGCCGCAGCACGTCGTGCTGCGGCGGCGATGATGAAACCGATTCGCCCTAGTATTTTGCGACCACGGGGCCATCCCAGTGGAATTTGTAGTTGACGCCAACCAGCACCATTTGCGCGGTCTGCTTCACATTGAGAACTTCACCGGGTGGAAACAGCCCTGGGGCCGAGTTGAAATGCTGACCGGAAGTATCCTCGATCCACAGGTAGTTGTATTCGGCGAACACCGACCAGTTGTGCGTAAACATCCACTCGAAGCCGATACCAGCCGTCATCCCGGGCAAGGTATACTTGGCGGATTCCGACAGCGCGCCACCGGGCTGCAGCACCTGGTTCTTGTCCTGCATCCACGCCATGCCGACCTTCACGTATCCAAGAAAGGAGGGCGTGTAGAGATAACCCATGCGTCCCGTGGCCGTGTAAGCGGCTTGAAGATTGTTCGTCTCCGAAAAATTCGGAAGGCTCGTGAGCGCGTGCGAGCCCTTGACGCCGCCGAAGTCGAAGGTGCCCTGGATACCGAATACCAGGTTCGTCGTCTGGAAGTCGCAGCCGGCCTGCCCACCGCCGATGAAGCCGCTATCGTCTTCGCGGCCATAGTCGGCAAACGCCGGACCGATTGTATCTTGCGATACCCTCGATGTGTCGACCCGCGTCCATGCACCTCCGGCATTGCCACCGATGTAACAGCCGGTCCAGTTGTAAACGGGTGCGGCCAACGGCGCTGCCTTGAGCGGCATATCCGCGGCCGACGCAGCCCCGGTGGCACCCAGCCCCACCAACAAGCCCGCCAGCACCAGCTTCACGTTTCGATACATATTAGCCCCCATGTCATCTCTGTGCATCGCCGGACGCCCCATCAGTACTTCGCGACCACGGGACCACCGAACTTGACGTCGATGCCGACCGTCAACACGGAATAAGTGCTGGCTACGCTGTAAGGTAGCTGTCCATTCGGCGTGAGCGGGTTACCCGCCCGGCTATAGGTGCCGAAGTCGTAGTACCGATACTCCAGCTTGCCGATCACGTTGTTGGTGATTGCATAGGCAATGCCGCCGCCCGCAGCGAGGCCGCTCCGGTGATTTGTGAATTGATCGACCGGAAATCCCGCGGCGGTGCTGGTGTGCTGGATATCGCCGAACGCCCAGCCGCCGGTGAAAAACAGCAACCAGCGGTCAACGGCGATACCGCCGCGCGCACGAAGCGTGCCACCCCAGCGCAAGTCGCTCTGATCGACGACGCCGAGCGCCTGGCTGGCGTCGCCTCCCTTGATGCCCGACCAGAACCCGTCCGCCTCGACACCCAACAAGTAGCTGCCGCTCTGCCAGTTGTAACCAACCTCGCCGCCGCCGATGCCGCCAGTCGAATCGTAGTTGACGGTGAAGTTCGCAAAGCCGGCGGGACCGTTGGCATTGTTGTAGTTGTGATTGCCGAAGCCGCCGCCAGCAAACCCGCCGACATAAGCGCCAGTCCAGTCATAGACCGCCGCCGCCGCCGACGGCGCCTTGGCGTAAGGCAGGTCCGCACCAAGCGCCGGCGACAGCAAACTCAGCGTCCCCAGCGAGACTGCGGTGAGAAGAATTCGTTTCATTGTTAGCCCCTGTCGAAATTGTTTCCGGTGAAAGCGGTGACGGCCTTGGTCGTCACCCTGCTTCGCCTCAGAAGTGGAGGATGATGTCTGCCGCGCCGACGAGGGCGTAGTTTCGAGTAGCCGGAATGCCGAGGTTTGAATTGCCGTTGAAGGCGAAGCCGTTCAGCGACTTGTAATATGTGAACTCGGGCCGGATCTCGATCTGCGGCGAGAACCAGTGCTGCCAGCCGACACCGGTTTCGAAATAGGCGGTCTTGGTGCCGGTGCGCTGGCCCTGCATATCGTCGTAGTATTCGAGCCGGTAGGAGATGTTGTCCAACGGTCCCGGCCTGTAGTTGAGGTAAGTCACGTAGGTTTGCACCGAGGCGGTACAGGCGAGCACGGTCGTGCTGGAGCACTGCGCCAGGCCGGGCGCGTTGAACGGCATGTATTGCGGCGAGAACGGCGTGCCGCCGAGCGTCCAGAGGCCGGCAGGTCCTGTGACCGCAGGGTTGAGCGCGTTGGGCACGTTGTTTTCATGCAAGGTGTAGCTTTCGAACGCGATGTGCCACTGATCGTTGAACTTGTGATAATAGGTCAACCCATACCATTGCAGGTTGTTGTAGCCCCACTGCCCGCCGTTGATCGCATCGGCGACAACGTTGATGTCGTCCTTGCCTGAATCGCTGGTCCAGCGGACGCCTGCCGTGATACTGGGAACCGCACCGGGATCCTTCGGCATCGTCAGACCCGGATAGAGCGGATTCGGGAACGGGTTCGGCATCGTCGCGCCGGCATGCCACGGCAGCGTGTCGCTGCCGACCGAGACACCGAGTTGCAGTATCCAGTTCTTGTTCAACGCAGTCGAGGTCTGGATGCCGGTGTTGGTGTAGTTGTCGAACGTATACGTCATCGAGTGCGTATACATGTAGTTGTTCGGCGCGAGCTGCGCCTCGATGTCCGGGATCGAGATGAAGCGGCCGACACGAATCAGCATGCCGTCCGCGACCCACGGAATGAAGACCTCGCCATAGGCCATCGGCAGGTCGTAGCCATAGTTCGCATTCTGGTTCAGAAGCTGATTGCTCCAAAGTCCGAAGGCCGTGGTGTAGCGATAGTTCTCGCCGTAGATCGGCGCCAATCGGAAGCCCCAGTCGATGTGATCCTTCTGCACGGTGTCGGGGAGCCGTTCGATATACAGCACCGCCTGGTCGAGCTGCACCGTATTGGGGTTGTAGTCATAGGCCGCCGGCGCGTTACCGCCACGAACCGTGTTGGTCGACAAGTTTCCGCCGGCGTTAATCCAGCCATAGACCTGGATGTGATTTTCGTTCATCCAGCTTCCGACGCTGGTGTTGCCGAGCGCGTTCATCAACGGGCTATCAATCGAACTCGGCCGCGTCACGCCAAGGCTGGTGGTGCCGCCGTAAGGCCACTCGGTGAACGGATAAGGAGGAATCGTCTCTGGTGTCGCCGGGACCTCACTCTCCGGACGGCGCGACGGCGGCGCCTTCGGATCGGCGGGCGCGACATCATGGCCCCATTCGAGCCGGTAGTAGTTGAAGAAGCGCTCCAAAAAGGTCGTGCCGAGATAGTCATCGAGACACGCATAGTTCTTGTAGGGATCGACCGCGCCCCTGCACGCCGCCGGCACTTTGGCCGGCATGTTCGCGTCGGCCGCTTGCGCAGCATTGAACAGGCCCATCGCCGTGAACGCGACACCTGTCAGCAAAGCTCTCTTCATCGAAATCGCCCCAACTGTTGCGGAGCAGCACTCCCCCGAGCGCTTGTTCCGCGTTTGTTAACAAATGATTTCTGTCACAGGCCCCTGACAAAGATCGATTGGGGGAACCGCACCAATTAATTGGAATAAAATAGGGACGCGGTTGATTTTGCTCAAAGATGCCCACACTTTCGCCACTTGCCCACAGCCATGCTCAAGCTGCCGGCGTTGGAAGCCTTATTTCGGCTAAGATCGGCAATTCGCTGCGTTAGTTTTTCCGGCAGTGAGACCTTTTTGCCATACTTGCGGAGGCAGTCGCGGCGCAATCAACTGCAGTGTAAGTCGCTAGTAAGTTTCCGCCTATTTTTTTCCTATAAAAAAGCACCCCGCTATGCATCGAAGATATATGGCCGGGCTCGCTATGCTGCGTCGCGTTGAGCAAGTTGATTGCCGCGCAGGACAAATCGATGGACGGGGTAACAAAGGAAAGCGCCGCAAGCGGCGATACGCCTTCGGACCGCAACGGCAGCCCCGACTTCGGCTTTCTCCCGCAAAACCTGCGCAGCCAGTGCCGAAGCCTGATTGAAAGCTATCACGGCCTGCACGGCTATGGCTCTCTGCCGAATATCCTGTGGAGGGGAGGGCTCGGCCCTTTCATCGAAACCCACCGGGAGTTTCGCCAGCTTCTCAGGAAAGCTTCGACAACCCGAAGCGCCAAGAAATCCAACGAGGGCTTCACGCAGATAGCGACCACGCTACTCTCGCTCGAGATCCTGGCGAGCAACTTTGCCGGCTGGAGCACGATCTATCCGCAGGCCGCATCCACGGCCAAGTCTATACTGAAGCGGCATGCGCGCCTCTCCTCGACGCCGTTGATGGAATCCTATCTGTATCCGCCGAAATACCTCAGTTCGGCGGCGATCGCGACGCTGGCGTTGCCCACCAAGCACGAAGTTGCCGAAACCGGGCCTTTAAAACCATTGCCATCGGCGGATGAGCTTCGCGCGGTGAGCCGGCAAAGCGGGATTCCGCCGATGGCCGCCTTACCTGTGCCGAGCTGAGAATGAGCGCAGCACGCTTCACGTCCAGCGTTGCGCTCGACCCCCGCGATATTCCGAACGCCGGCGCACGGCTCTGGCGGCGCGTGATTCTGGGCGGCGGCTTGCCGCTCGCGATGTCGCTCACGCTGGTCGGCGCCGCGACCCTTGGGTTGCTGCTCATCGGGCGCTTCTTTCCTGCCAATCTCGCGACCATCGTCTATCTGATCCCGGTGATGGTGGCCGCCAGTCGGTGGGGCACCTGGCCGGCGATCGTTGCCGCTATCGCCAGCGCCGCGGCGGCAGATTTCTTTTTCTTCCCGTCATATTACAGCTTCAGGCTCGACGACACCCAGGCGGCCATCGATCTGTCGCTGTTTCTGCTGGTCGCGCTGGTCAGCGGTGACCTTGCATCGCGGCTGCGCCGCGAGACGCAAGCGTTGCGTCGCCGCGAAGACGAATTGCAGTATCTCTACGGCTTCTCGCGGCGGCTCGCGGCCTGCCACACCGTCACGGACCTGGTTGAAGCCATTCAGGGCTATCTCGCCGAAACATTCGGCCGGCATACCGCCTTTTTTATCCCGGCGTCGATCGCGGCCTCCCGTCCGGCCGTCAGCGATGCCGTTCCGGCCATCATCCGGAACAGCGTGGCGGCCATGATGAAGCCGGGTGAAGCGCCTTCGCGCATCGTTCGGGACGAGGTCGCAAAAAATATCTGGCTGCTTCGAACCGTCACCTCGGCGGACATCCCTCGCGGGGTGATTGCCGTCGATATCGGCAACGAGCCGTGCGCGGCCATCGACAGGCGAAGGCGTCGCATTGAAGCGATCCTCAGCGAAGCGTCGCAAACGCTTCAGCGGCTTGATATCGGCGGCGCCATGGAGGAAGCCTCGCACCGCTTGAAGGACCAGCAGCTACGCGATGCGTTTCACGGCAACCTGTCGCACGAGCTCCGCTCGCCGCTCGCGGCAATCAAGGGATCGGCGAGCGTGTTGGAAACGATGCCTTCGGTCAGGGGCGAACATCAGGCTCTGCCGCTGGTTTCCACCATTACCAACGAGGCCGAACGTCTCGACAGTTTCATCGGCAACCTCCTGCACGCGACCCGCGTCGGCGCCAGCGATATCCGGCCGCACCTTTCCTGCGCCGATCCGCGCGATGTCGTCAACGCTGCCATTCGCCAAAGGTCTCGCCAGTTGGCGGCGCATCAGACCATGGTCCGCTTTGACGACGACCTGCCGATGATCGACGTGGATTCCGCGCTCGTGGAAGAAGCCTGCGGCCAGTTGTTGGAGAACGCGGCGAAATATTCTCCGCCCGGCTCGACGATATCGGTCACGGTCCGCTCGGGAACGGAGTGCGTCACGGTGTCGATCGCCGATCAGGGCGCCGGCATCACCACGGAGGAACGCGCGCAACTCGGCCGCAGGTCGTTCCGGGGCGAGCGTCATCGCGAAACGGTCACCGGCGCCGGCCTCGGCTTCTGGATCGCTTCCACCTTCATCAAGGTCAATGACGGATCGATCGAAATCGAAAGTCGGGGCCTTGGACTCGGCACCACAGTCTCTATTACCCTGCCGGAAGCCGTGATCGACGAGGATGATGCGGGTTCAACCGATGAGTAAACCCACCAATCTCGTACTATTGATCGACGACGAACCCAAGATACGGCGGTTCATTCGCGCCGGCTTCGAACTCCACGGCGGTTTCACGGTGCAGGAAGCCGTCGACGCGGCGGAAGGGCTGCACGCGGCCACCTTCAACACACCCGACCTCATCATTCTGGATCTGGCATTGCCCGACCGCCGCGGCAACGAAGTGCTCGATCTGATTCGCTCATGGTCCAACGTCCCGATCATCGTTCTCTCGGTCGAAGCCAACGAGGAAGAGAAGGTCCGGCTGCTTGAGGCCGGCGCCGACGACTACGTGGTCAAGCCGTTCGGCATCGCCGAACTGATTGCGCGCAGCCACGCGGCGCTGCGGCGATATTTCAAGAGCGAGAAGGAAAATCCTGTGGTGGTCGCAGGTCCGCTCTCGATCGATCTCGTCAACCGGACGGTGCTGTTGAACAACAACCAGATCAAGCTGACCCGAAAACAATATCGGTTGTTGCATGTGCTGGCAACGCATCTGGGTCTCGTGGTCACGCATGATCAATTGCTGGACGATATCTGGAGCGACAGCGTCCGGAAGAACATCCAGTACCTGAGAATCCTGGTCCGCGACTTGCGGCAGATCATCGAGTCCGATCCCAATCACCCGCGGCTTCTGATCACGGAGTCCGGGGTCGGCTACCGCCTGCAATCGCGAATCGAAGACATCACGCTGGCTTAAGAATGCGCTACTTGGCGTCTGTAGCCACAACCACCGCAGGTTCAGGCGGATCGCCCAGCGCGCATGCGCGCCAGTCCGGCACGGTGCAGTTCGAAGGCCAGTTGCCGCCGAGCGCCATGAACAAGGCGGCCGTATCGGCGATACGGTTCGCTTCCGTCTGCACCCGCACCACGGCCGCTGTCAGATAGGTTTGCTGCGCGTTGAGCACGGCCAGTTGATTGACCTGACCTTCGTTGAGCTGCTTCTCGACGATGTCGAGGCTGGCCTTGGCGGTGTCTTCCGCACGCCGCGCCGCGTGCATCGCCTTGGCGTCCGCCTGCAACGCCCGCAGGGCATCGGCGACGTTCTGAAAAGCTGTGATCACGGTGGCGCGATACTGCGCCTCGGCCTGTTCGAGCGCCGCCTCGGCCGCCTTCTGCTTGTGGTAGAGCGTCAGGCCGTCGAAGATCGGCGCGGTCGCGGCGGCGCCCAGCGTGAAAAAGCCGGTGCCCGGCGCAAACGTCTGCGGCCAGTTGAACGCGGCCGAGCCGCCATTGGCGGACAGCGTGATATTGGGCAGGCGGGCCGCGATCGCGACGCCGATTTGCGCAGCCGCCGAATGCATATTGGCTTCCGCCGCGCGCACGTCGGGCCGCTGATCGACCAGCTTGCCCGGCAGGCTGATCGGCAGATTGGTCGGCAGCTTCAGATGCGCCAGATCGAACTTCTGGCGGACCTCGTCGGCCGCATATTGCCCGGCCAGCGCCGTCAGGAGGTCGCGCTGCTGGGCCAGCTGCTTCTCAAGCGGCGGCAACAGTTGCTCGGCTTGCGCCAGCGCCGCATCCTGCGCCAGCACGTCGGCCTGCGCGGCCTGACCGAAGCTTTGCTGCCGTTTCAGGATGTCCAATAGATGCCGCTCGATCGCGATGATGCGCTGGGTCGCCTCGATCTGTCCGCGCAGCGAGGCCTCCTGTATCGCCGCGGTCACTACATTGCTGGTCAGCGTCAGATAAGCGGCCTCGAGCTGGAACAGTTGCTGCTCGGTGGTGGCGTCCAGGCTCTCGACGGCGCGGAAGTTGCCGCCCCAGATATCCGGCACAAACGACACGGTGAGCTGGTTGGTCACCAGCGAGAATTCGGATTGCGGGCCCACGGTCGGAATCGGCGGCACCTGCTGCGGATTGGCCACCAGGATCTGCTGGGTTGCCGAGTTGCCGGTGAGTTGCGGGAAGAACAGGCCGCGCTGGGCGAGCGCGTTGTAGCGAGCGATCTTGATCGCGGCTTCCGCGGCTTGAAGATTGGGATTGTGATTGACCGATTCCCTGACCAGCTGGTTCAGCGGCTCCGATTTGAATGCCGCCCACCAGCGCGTCGAGACGTCAACACCGCTGAGGAAACGCTGACCGGGCACAGACGGCGGTGCTTTTCCGGGGTCGGCCGACGACAGGCTTCCCTTGACGTAACCGGTCACGTCGGGCTTGTCCGCCGGACTGAAATTCGGCCCCACCGCGCAGCCGGAAATGGCGAGCGACATCGCACCGAGCGCGAGCGCGCCTGGGGCGGTCCGGAGTTTGAGTTTCTTCGCGCGACTGCCGCTAGCCATCGGGATTGCCTTCGGTGACTACGGCCGGATCGCCGACGACCGCAACGTCTTCGGCGTCTCTCGAGAGGAAAATCTTTCGCAGCGCCGGCGCCACGACCAACAGAAGCAGTGGGCCTACGAACATACCACCCACGACGACAGTTGCCAGCGGCCGTTGCACCTGGCTGCCGATACCGTGGGATATCGCGGCCGGGAATAGGCCGACGCCGGCCGACAACGCGGTCATCAGCATCGGCCGCATCCGCTGCTCGGCGCCGTGGAACACCGCTTCGGCGATCCCCATGCCTTGCGACCTGAGCTCGCGGAAATAGGTGATGTTGAGAATGCCGTCCATCACCGCAACGCCGAACAGCGAGATGAAGCCGATCGCCGCCGAGACGGAAAAATCGAGTCCGGCAAAATAGAGCGCGATCAACCCACCACCGATCGCAAAGGGAATCCCGGCCACCGACAACAGGCTGTCGCGCAGCGAGTTAAACAGCCCGTACAACAGCACGAGAATCAGGAGCAGCGTGATCGGAACCACGATCAGCAGCCGCTGCTTGGCGGCCTGAAGACTGTCGAATTCCCCTGCCCAGACGAGTTGATAGCCGTTGGGAAGCTTGACGGCCTTGCCGACCCGTTCCTGCGCTTCCGCAACCGTGCTGCCGAGATCGCGGCCGCGCACGCTGAACTTGATCGGAATGTAGCGCTGGCTGCGCTCGCGGTAGATGAAGGAAGCGCCGGTATCGAGCGTGATGTCGGCAAGTTCGCTGAGCGGAACGTAGCCATTGGTGCCCGACGGCGTCGAATAGGCGACCTTGAGGTTGCGAACCGCATCGATGCTGCTGCGATATTTTGGATCGAGCCTGACGGCGAGATTGAACTGCCGGTCACCCTCCAGGACCGTGGTCGCCGTGGTGCCGCCGAGCGCGGCCTGAACGACCGTGTTGACGTCGCCGGTGTTCAGCCCATAGCGCGCCGCCTTTTCGCGGTCGATCTTGATGTTGAGATTGGGCTGCCCGAGCAGATGGAAAATTCCGAGATCGGCAACGCCGCGGATCTTCGCCATCTCGTCCATCACCTGGGGGGCGAACTTCTCGAGCACTTCGAGATTGGGGCCAATGACCTTTACGGAATTGGCGCCCTTCACGCCCGAAAGCGCCTCCTCGACATTGTCCTGGATATATTGCGAGAAGTTGAAGCCGATGCCCGGCAATTCCTCGGCGAATTCCTGCTGCAATTCCTCCGTCAGCTTTTCCTTGGTCA
The DNA here is from genome assembly GCA_963770515.1 of uncultured Alphaproteobacteria bacterium. Classification (GTDB taxonomy): domain Bacteria; phylum Pseudomonadota; class Alphaproteobacteria; order Rhizobiales; family Xanthobacteraceae; genus Bradyrhizobium. The sequence continues at coordinate 23,951 of CAVYPW010000006.1, read as the reverse complement.
GATTGGGAGGCCACTCGTCGAACGGCTTGAGCGGCGCGAACAGCTCCACGTTGGAGAACGGCGAAGCATCGCTGCCATTGTCGGGACGGCCGTGCTGCGACACGACCGTGATGACTTCAGGATGGCGCAACAATATCTCGCGCATCTTGCCGGTGACCGCGGTGCCGGCATCGAGCGACATCGTCGATGGCATCGCCGCACGGATCCAGAAATTGCCTTCTTCCAGCGCCGGCAAAAACTCGCTGCCGAGGCGCGAGGCCGCCAGCACGCTCAAGCCCAGAAAGACGAGGCCGACCGTCACCGACACCTTGAGGTTGGCCAGCGACCAGCGCAGCACCGGCGTATAGCTCTTGCGGAGCAGCCGTACGATGACGGTTTCGGTTTCCTCGATATGCCTGGGCAATAACAACGAGGCCAGGACCGGCGTCACCGTGAAGGTGGCCAGCAGCGCGCCGGCGAGCGCGTAACCGTAGGTTCGCGCCATCGGCCCGAAAATCTGGCCCTCGACCCCTTGCATCGTGAACAGCGGCACGAAGGCGGTGACGGTGATGGCGGCGGTGAAGAACACGGCCTTGTCGACCTGAAGCGCGCTGACAAAGATCATGCGCAGCCGCTCGTTCCATTTCGGGGTGCCGGAGGTCTGATTATGTGCGGATGTGGGATCGTCTCCCCAATAACCTTCCGACAGATGCTGAAGCAATGTCTGCCGGCTCTCGGGCGAGGATTGAAAATTCCGGTAGATATTTTCCATCATGATCACGGCGGAATCGACGATGATGCCGAAGTCGACCGCGCCGAGCGACAGCAGATTGGCGTCTTCGCCTTGCAGCACCAGAATGATGATGGCGAAGAACAGTGCGAACGGGATATTGGCGCTGACGATAATGGCGCTGCGCAGATCGCCGAGAAACACCCACTGAATGAGGAAAACCAGCAGGCAGCCGAAGATCAGGTTGTGCAGCACGGTGTGCGTGGTGATCCCGACCAGCGAGCTTCGGTCGTAGTAGGGAACGATCTTGACGCCTGGCGGCAGGCTGCCGTCGCTGTTGAGTTTTGCAACCTCGGCCTGGACGCGCGGAATGATGTCGTTGGTATGCTGGGTTCGTCCCATCACCACGATGGCGGTGGCGACGTCGTCGTCATGATCCCTGCCGCCGATGCCGAGCCGCGGCACATAGCCGACGGAGACGCTCGCAATATCCTTGACCTGGATCGGCAGGCCATTGACCTGCGTCAGGACCACATTCTCGATGTCCTTGACCTTGTAGCCCTTGGTGACGTCGTCGGCGCCGCCTGAGTCGACCAGTCCTACGCCACGGATATTGACCGATTGCTGCCCGATCGTGATCTCACGCCCGCCGACATTGATATTGGCGTTGCCGAGCGCGGTGACGAGCTGCGGAATCGTGATGTTGTAGGCTTCCAGCTTCTGCAAATCGGCATCGACATTGAATTGCTTGGTCGTGCCGCCCCAGGCATTGATCTGCACCACGCCGGGAATCGTCAGGAAGCGCCGGGCGACAACGTAATCCTCAAGCGTTCGCAGATTGGTCAGGCCGAAATGCGCCGGCCCCACGATCTGATAGCGATAGATTTCGCCGACCAGGCTCGATTGCTGGATTTGCGCGACCTGATTGCCCGGCAGGTTGACGTTCTGCTGCAGGCTGATCGAAGCTTGCGTCAGCGCAAAGTAAAAGTCGGTGCCGTATCTGAAGGTGACGCGAACGAACGACAGGCCGTAAAACGAGGTCGAGCGGATGTTGACAACGCCCGGCGTCGGGTAAAGGCCGACCTCCATCGGGATCGTGTAGTATTTTTCCATTTCCTCGGCGGAAAGACCCGCCGCCTGCGCGGTGATCTCCAGGATGACGGGCGCCGGATTGGGATAGGCTTCGATGTTCAGCTTTGAAAACGCAACGAGCCCGGCGGCGCAAAACACCACGACACCCAGCACGATGATCGCGCTGCGCGTCAGACCGAACTGTAGCAGGGACTTAATCAACTGGTACCGCCATCTGCACTTGGGTTAACCGATCGCGTCTTGCTTAACCGGCATCGCCCAACAAGAGCTTGTTGCTCAGGAACACCGCGCCATCCATGACGACGGTCTCGCCGGGCGCGAGTCCTGTCAAAATCTGTGTCCAGCCATCCTGCTGCAATCCGGTCTTCACCGTTCGCTTGACGAAATGGTGGTTGTCCTTGGTAGCCCACACCGACATCGTGCCGTCGCCTTCCCGCACCACACCCTCGGCCGGCACCGCCAGCGAGCTGACGGGATCGCCGACATGAATGACGAAGCTTGCGAACATTCCCGAGCGCAGCAGATGCTCGGGATCGTCGATTTCGGAACGCACCAGTTGCCGGTGGGTGTTGGGATCGATCATCGCGCCGAGCGCGGTCACACGGCCGGTGAATATCTTGTCCGGATAAGCGGGCACCGTGACCTGGACCTGCTGCCCGAGCTTGTAGGCCGGCGCATCGGTCTCGATGACATTGGCCAGCATCCACATCGTCGAGAGATCGGCGACCGTATAGGGAGCCGGCGCGTTGCCCGGCTGGACCAGCAGCCCGGGAGCCGCACTGCGAGCCACGATCCGCCCCGAAATCGGACTTGGAACCAGCAACGTGGAATCGACCCTGCGGTCGGCCAGGATCTGCTCGATCTCAGCGTCGGTCTTGCCAAAGATGCGCACCGCATCCTTGGCGGCCTTGAAGTTGCCTTCGGCGGTCTGCTGATCGGACGTCGACTGATCCACGTCCTTCTGGGCGCTGCCGCCTGCCTTGAGCAGGTTGAGCGCGCGCGCGAGCACGCGCTTTTGCAGTTCGAGAACGCCGGCGGCCGCCAGCAACGTCGATTCCGCCTGAAGCAGATCGGGGCTGTCGATCGTGAACAACGCGTCGCCAGACTTAACTTCATCGCCGATGTTGTAGAAGGCTTTGAGAATCTTGCCCTGATATTGCGAAAATACCTGAACGAGCAGATTCTCGTTGAAGTCGATGGTGCCGACCGCCGTTTTCAAAAGCGCGAAGTCGCGCGAGGCGATGGGTCCGACCTTGAGCGAAGCGGCCTGCTTGTCCGTCAGGTCGACGGCCGGCTCGTCGCTTGCCGCAGGCCGAACGGGTTCGGTCGAGGCAACGCGTTCCTTGCCGCCGGATTGTCCGTCAGCAAGCCCAATGAATCCCCGGCCCCAGAACAGCGCAGCGCCGCCGATCACAATCACGGCGAGCAGGATCGCACGGGATCTCGACAGCTTTCCGAAAGCACTCACGCCAAAGTCCCCAACTTCGCCACCCGTTTTATGACGCTGTGTGACAGCATCTTTATCATGCTGCGTTACAGCATGCCGCTTACACTAGCCTTACGCATTGTTCGAATTGAACAATTGTTTTAAGATGGTTTCATATAATAAAAATAGCCAGAACAACGAGATAACAGCAGATTTGCTCAGATATTCTTCGCTTGCCCGGGCCCTGTGCAGGCGGTTGCCAAAGATATCAACAATCAAAGATGCGAATCTCTCGGCTCTCCTTGCCCGAATGCTTGTTTTGCTCTGTGCCCCCTCGCCGCCCTTTGGCTGATGGCGCGAGCCGGCGGAAGCCGATTCTCACGATTCAGAAGTGAATGATCATATCGGCGGCGGCTATAATCGCGAAGTTTTTGTTGGGTGCGATGCCGAGGTTGGCGTTGCCGTTGAATGCAAATGCATCAAGTGACCTGCCTAGTTCGCCGCGCGGGCGCGCCACATCGGAGACTTCGGCCCGCCGTAGTAGCGCATTCCAGGCCCAGCCTGATGCTCCGAGGAGGCTGACGGAGTAACGGCCAGTTGCTTGCCGCGAGCCGCCGCTTGACGTGGCTGATCTGAGTTGTGTTCGCCAGCCTCCGCGGCGCTCTTGCTAGAGATTCCGCAGGCAAGGGCCATCGCAAGCAATGCGATCGCGCCAAGCCGAACGCTCCTCGCGGTCATAAGATACATCTCAAGCCCCCAACCTTGTCCTCACGCGGAATGAATTCAGCGCACCGATCGCTCAGGCGCGAAGTCGGCATTCCGTGACGACTGAGCCCCGGGAATCCATTCGCACCGGCGTTGATCTTTCATTGTGGGAACAAGGAAATCGATGCGGTTCGCTGAACCGTTTCATAAAAAAATAATATCGCGATTTCCGCTTCGACCGGGGTCTGCGCAACCGCGTGTCAACTGCCTCGCGGAATGCCGCGATCGTCGGCAACCAGACGGCGATCAACTATCTCGAGCCGTGAGAGGCCGCCGCTTGCCGAGCAGCGCGGCGTCGCGGAGCCGCTTACGAAATATATTACTTTTATATCTATTCGAATGGCCAACGGCATAGATTTTATACGTCGATATGAAGAATGCTGCGCTTGCTGGGTAGTTTAACGACATTGGAGCAACGATTGATTGAGACGGTCGGAACATTCGCAGGTCGCATACACCTCAGGATTGTTTGACCTGGCGGTCCCGATTTTTGCCGCCGCCTGATCACTCACTGCTGGGGCACGATTTTTGCTGCGGTCTTTAAACTTAGGGCTCCTTTAAACTTAAGGCTCCTTTGAGTCTGGAGTTTCCTTTTTGAGCTTGAGGCTTTTGGCCGAGACAACGATCGATGTCCTCTCTGCGAAGGCACGCGCTCTTGCATTCACCTCTGCCGATCACATCGAAGCTCGCCAAGCCCGGACTTTCCAACGGCAGGCAAGACATCGCAGCGACGTCGAACACCCTGGCGCCGCGAAGCTTCCTGCAAACGGATGTCGTTCCTCTGTTGCTGTCGTTCGGCAGCGTCAGCCTGGTCACGGCGTTGTTGTTGCTGTTGGAGCAGACGGTCGCCACGAGCCTCGTCCCGATCGCCTATCTCGTTCCCGTCATCATCGCCGCCACCCGATGGGGAATCTGGCCGGCGACGCTTGCCTCCATCGCCAGCATGGCGGAAGCAGACTTCTTTTTCTTTCCGCCCATCTTCAGTTTCGAGGTTGAGGACCCGCAGGAGGTCATCGACCTGTTGCTGTTCCTCGTGGTGGCGCTCGTCAGCAGCAATCTCGCCTCCCGCCTGCGCCAGGAGACCGAGACGCTGCGCCAGCGCGAACGGGACATTCACAACCTCTATGATTTCTCGCGACGTCTGGCCGCTTGTTTCACCGTCTCGGAACTGGTCTCCGCGATCGAGAACTACCTGTCGCAGACGCTCGGCCAGCCGGCGGTCTTCTTCGCGGCGAAAAACGACGGCCAGCTTGAGCCGCCGAGATCCGGCCCGGTGCCGAAGGTAGTGAAAGAACATGCCCGTTCAGCCATGACGACAGCCGGCCGACCGGTTCGTTCCGTGATCGATGCCCCGACGCTGGATGTCTGGCTATTGAGGATGGTGAGTTCGGAAACCGCGATCCTCGGGCTCGTCGCCGTCAATATCGGTGTGGGCTCAGTGGAAACGCTGGAGGCCAGGACGCTCCGCGTCGAAGCGATCATCGAGGAAGTGTCGCTGACATTGCAGCGGATCGACATCGAGAAGGCGATGGAAGACGCGCGGCTGCGCCTGCAAGCCCAGCTCTTGAGAGATGCGTTTCATGGCACGCTGTCGCATGAATTGCGGACGCCGCTCGCGACGATTCGCGGCTCGGCCAGCGTGCTCGATTCGATTCCGCTGGTTCAGAAAGACGGCCGCGCCCGTTCGCTGGTGGAAGCCATATCCGACGAGGTCGCCGAGCTCGACCGTTTCATCCAGAACCTTCTCAACGCCACACGCGTCACTGCGGGCGGCGTGACCCCGCATCTCGAATGGGCCGATCCGAGAGACATCGTCAATGCCGCGATCAAGGCGCGCTCGCGCCGCCTCGTGGCGCACAGGATCGAAACCGATTTCGTCGACGACCTGCCACTGGTCCATGTCGATTCCAGCCTGATCGAGGAATCCTGCGGCCAGCTGCTCGAAAACGCGGCTAAATATTCTCCATCGGGCTCGACGATCCTGGTCAGCGTCAAAAGCAAGCAAGACGACATCGTCCTGTCGATTTCCGATCAAGGCGTCGGCATCACCGCCGACGAGCGGCCCCAACTCGGCCGCCGCCTGTTCCGCAGCCAGCGTCACCAGGCGACGATTCCCGGCTCAGGCCTCGGCTTCTGGATCGCATCCATTTTTGTCGGAGCCAACGGCGGCAGCATCGACATTGCGAGTCCGGGACAGGGGCTGGGCGCGACCGCGTCCATCACCCTGCCCCGCTCGGCGGCGAAACAACCCGAGATGACGGTGGCATCCGATGAATAGGCCCGCCAACAATGTGCTGCTGATCGAGGACGAGCCCAAGATCAGGCGCTTCCTGCGTGCAGGCTTCGAATTGCAGGGCTACTCGGTGATCGAGGCGGAAAACGCCACCGACGGCCTGAAGGCGGCGACCTTCAGCGCCCCCGACCTCATCATCCTCGATCTGAACCTTCCGGACCTTCACGGCGCCGAAGTGTTGGAGCGGATCCGTTCGTGGTCGAATGTCCCGGTCATTATTCTGTCGATCGTGTCGAGCGAGGACGAGAAGGTCCGGCTGCTACAGGCAGGCGCCGACGATTACGTGGTCAAGCCGTTCGGCATGGCGGAGCTCTTGGCGCGGAGCGAGGCGGCGCTTCGCCGCTACTTCAAGAGCGCCACCGAAAATCCGGTCGTGGTGGCGGGTCCCCTCTCGGTCGACCTCGTGACCCGGACGGTGTCGTTGAACAAGAAGCCGATCCGATTGACCCGGAAGGAGTATCGGCTGCTGCATATCCTGGCGACCCATGTCGGGCTTGTGGTGACGCACGACCAGTTGTTGAAGGACATCTGGAGCGGCAATCAGCGGGACAACATCCAGTATTTGCGCATCCTCGTTCGCAAGCTGCGCCAGAAAATCGAAAGCGACCCCAACCGTCCGCGTCTTCTGGTGACCGAATCCGGGGTCGGCTACCGTCTTCAGGCCCGTTTTGAGGATATCGACGCCGATTGATTGCTGAATGAAAATATAAAAATAATGCGTTTTTGATGCGGTAACGCCTATCTTCGCCCCAAAAATGGAGACGCGGGGGCGTTGTACTTTCTGGTCAAGCACTTTTCCTTTTTCGGCTTTGACGGCCAATACTGGATGATCCTGGTTCTTGCGATCGTCGCGGGCTTCGTTCTTCTCGTTCTCGGCACTCACCGCCGGAACTGATTTTCCGGGATCGCGTCAACATCTAGTGAAGTGGATTTGACATTCGCTACCCTGTAGCCGGGAATGCGTAAGGCGAATGTCAAATCCAAACTCCACTAGAAACCTATATTTGCTAGTGGCCCTTCGATTCTAACATTTGTAAAAGTGCCAGCCGGATCGGGATGCAAATGTTAGAATTGGGCCACCAGTAACTTGATTTTGTCGTGCACCCCACGCAATCTTGCTCCCGTACCATCGCCGATCTTCATCACGCAACAAGCCAACGGAAATGACCATGAACTCTGTTATTGCTGCGGCAACCGTGATCGCGGGCGCGACGTTGGCAAGTGCCGCCGCTCATGCGCAAGGAGCAAGAGAGGCGTTACGTCCTTGCACCGCGCGGGTGGTTTATTCCGAGGAGTTGCCGTTTGCGCCGATCGACAGCTGGCTCGTCAAGGTGACGCTCGAAATCACGCCGCAAGACGGAGTGCCCTACACCACGACCCTGCACGACCGGATGCCTTGGCAGGGACCGCCGCCACGGCGCGGACAGGCGTTTCGCCTGTGGTGCGATCCGGCCAATCCGAGCCATCTGCAGCTTGCTTCCGGTGCCGTCATCAAGTCCGCATTCTGATCGCGGCAATCAGTTCGATTGAAGCTCATGCCGCTTGCGGCGAGTGTGGCCGCGCTCTTTTCGTATATGAATAATTTATATTTTTGGCCACGAGCCAACCTCGTTTTCCAATGAGCTTTTGCCCAGATTTGGAACGCCGCTACTTGTAGCGAGGCGACGCGATCAGAGAACGCGTATCTGGCCCGGGCCTTGCAAGCTAAATCATCGTTCACGAACCTCATTTTCGGAAAATCCTATCATGCTGTCGTTCGTTGCAAGCCGCGCCCGCAAGCTGACGCTGACGTCGAAATCGACGCAAGTGATGCTTCGCTTCGGTCTGCGCATGACCGCCATCCTTGCATTCGCGGCATTTGGCAGCATCGGCTTCGAGCGCGGCCTCACCGTCATGCTGTGGATGTCGACCATCCTCAGCGGCGTCATCGCGGCGTTCGATCGCGAGGAACCGCTCGATGCATCCCTCAATCACTGGGACGAAGCGATGGCCTTTGCGGCGCTGTGCTGCCTCGCCTGCACGTTGTGAATCCCCTGTGCAGTTTGGCTAAAGCGGCTTTATGAATCTCATATGAGATAACAGGCGCGCCGCTCTCGAATTCATATCCGCGACCGAAGATATTGGGAGCATGAGTGAAGCGTGCTCCCGTCTCGCCGTCAGAATTCGTGACGCCAACGCTGTCACGGCCGAGCTGTTGTCCGACGTTATCCGCAAAACGTGCTGGCGTTTGCCGACGGTACGGCGAACAAAGAGCTTCGATCGAACTCGAGCAGTTCATTCAATCCTGCGCCTGGACCGATGCTGCGCTTGCCCTGCTGGCGCAGGAATTGCCGCAATGGCAGGTCCGCCGCATCGTCTATGACGCCGGTGAATGGCATTGCACTCTGTCGCGTCGGCGCGAAATTCCCGACTGGCTCGACCAGCCGGTTGAAGCTTGCCACACGGACCTTTCACTGGCGATCCTGAGCGCGTTCGTCGGCGTGCGGCGCGTCGGCACTTCCTCCACCGCGACGAGCGTCCCGTCTTTTTCGCGCGCCGACACACCACACTGCCTGCCGTTCTGCTGCGACAATTTTTCGTAAAAGGTGATGAGCGTGGCCCGGCAGCCAAATTCGAATTTGACGCGCGAAGCGCAAACAATCCGGGTCATCATACGTTTCTGGCTGCGGATGGTCATTCTTCTCGTATTCGCCGCGTTCAGCGGCATCAGGTTTGATCAAAGCCTGATGCTATTGCTTCTGATGTCCACCATCCTGAGTGCAGTGATGGCAACGCTCAAGCGCGAAGAACCGCTTGGATCGGTCCTCAATCACTGGGACGAGGCGATCGCCTACGCAGCCCTGTGCTGCCTGATCATCACATTCAACTTTCATATCTCAAGTTGAGATCCGATCTTATGCTGCTCTTATGAGATAGCCGGCTTGCCTCAATCGAATTCATACCCGCTCCCTCAGATATTGGAAGCACGAGTCAAGCCAGTCCCCGGCTGCCGGTCCCAGCCCTTTCGCCCATCGGCGAGCGGCAGCGGGAAGCCCGAAAAATCGGGAACAAACTTGGCTCACCACGAACAAGGAATACCAACGTGAAACTCGCCGAACCTCCGTCGTGCAACTCTGCATCGACTATTACGTTTATTGGCAAGAACAGTCGCGGCAACTGGGTCGCCCAGGAGCAACATGGCCTCTATGGGGGACTGTTCGTTAATCGCGCCCAGGCGTTAAAATACGCCCTCTTTGAAAACGGGCACCATCCCGAAACGATTGTCGAACTGGCGCGCGAAATCGAACTCGACACCAACGGCGCAGGCCAGATGGCCTGAAAGCCCCAGGAGGCCTCGCCCGCCATCGTCCAGGAGAGCAATATGGCTCAGCTTCATTCCACGTCAGATCAAGCGCAAGTCCTCGACACGATGATCGCACTGACGCGCCTGTCTCATTTGCAGCGCGCCATCGTCGCCGGCAGCCGCGGGATGGAACTTTATCTTGGGCTTCGGCGTCGCGGCTTCATGCGAGTAGCCCCCATTTCGACGAGTTGGCTTCCGCGGAGGCAGCATGCCATCGGCCTGCTCGCAGGTCACGACTCCACATCCGTCGAAAAGGCTCTCACCGAGATATCGCCTTTTCTTTGCACCAACGCGACGCTCGCCGTTCTCATCGATTCCTGCGAGCACGGCTTGAGCCTGGGGGTTAGGACGAAGCTTCAACAGATGGGGTTTCAGATCGAGGCGGGCGTGAGGTGCCATCAAGGACTGGTGCTGTCCGCTTTCCGGCAGGGCTTCAGTCAAATCGAAAATGCCGCGTGACACGATGGTGCCGTTCGCAAATTCGACGACCTGGCTCACCGGCTACATCCCGGATATTCCGACGCCATTCGACGAGGCTGGCGCGGTCGATCTGAACGCCTTTGCGTGGCTTTGTGAACGACAAATACAGGCAGGCGTCGCAGCGATGGTCGTCTGCGAGACATCAGGCGAATTCTCCACCCTGACATCGGCCGAGTTTGACGCTATCGTTCGGACCGCGGCCAATATCGGCCGTGGCCGCGTTCGCGTCATCGCGGGCGCGGGGTCAAACTCGACCGATCAGGCGGCTGAGCAGGCCCGGCGGGCAGAACTGGCCGGCGCCGACGCCCTACTGTCGGTCGTGCCCTATTATAACAAGCCGATGCAGGCCGGCATCGAGGCTCACTTCCGCGCCATCGCCAATTCCACGGCGCTGCCCATCGTGCTGCATGACGTTCCCGCACGAACGATCCGGGGATTGGCTGACGACACGCTTCTGAGGCTTGCGGAGTCGCCTCAATTTGTCGGACTGAAGGATTCGACGGCTGACCTCTCGCGTCTATTACGTCTGCGATCGATGGTGCCGGCGCGATTCCGCCTTATGTCGGGAGATGACGCGACAACGCTCGCTTTCCTGGCGAGCGGCGGTGACGGCTGTATTTCGATTGTATCGAATATCGAACCTTCGACGTGCCGGGAGATCTTTTCAAACTTCAAGCAGGCGCGAATGCAGTTCGCGCAACGCCTGCACCAACGGCTTTTACCGTTAGCGATCCTGGTTGCGGAAGAAAATCCGGCCGCGGTCAAATATGCGCTGAGTCTGCTCGGTATGATGCGTCCCGACGCCCGCCTGCCTCTCGTCGGATTATCGGATCAGGCGAAGGCCAGAATTGCAGACGCGATTGCGGCGATCGGGGAGAAAGATATCACACCGGGTGAGACGAATGCTTCTCGCGCCATTTCGGCCCAGGACCGCGCATATAGTAGCGCTCCGGGCGGTACTTCCTGACTTCCCATGGGCCGAGCGCGTCCGCGATCTTGCGGATGTGGGAGGCGAGAGCTGAAACGAGAAATGAAAATGGCCGCATCGACTGCTCCGTGATCTCCAAGACTGAGAGAAGCAGAACATGCACGAACAGCGCATAGGAATTCGAGACCGGCGCCGGCAAGCTTTCATAGACGGACAATAAATGCCGGCAAACGGCGTCAATCCACACGGACCTCGCCCGCCCTGTCTTTATTCCTTTCTTATGAAATGCCGGGCCCGCCTCTCTCGCAATCCTACGGCGATCAGGGGCACATAAGACGTACTGGGTTTCACCAGTTCGTGGTCGCCGTCCGCGCTCATGAACGCTCGAGCCGCCGGTCACACCATGATCACCATGTCGCTTGCCCATCCCGGATTTGCAAAACTGGCAGCCTCAAAGCCTGCGACTTCGCCGGCGTGCTTTCAGCCGCTCGATGCCGGCATCATCAACGCATCGATCCCGGCTTTCTTTGTCGGCCGCAACCGCGATGGCTTTTGGCTCGCCCGCGACGCCAAGGGCGAGAACGGCGGCATCTTTCTGTTCAGGAGTTCGGCGCTCGCCTTTGCGCGACGGGCTTCAGGGCAAGCGGGCTGTGCGATGATCTTTCCGTCAGAGCGGTTCGAGCTCGACGTGGAAAATCAGGGCAACCCGCTCGTCGACTATCTCAAGCCGCTTTTGCGGCTCGTGACCGTTGCCTGCAAGGACGCGGCGGATGGCGGGGTTTAGCTCCGCTCCATGCAGTCCGCGATGTAGAACCAGCGATCATCGCCGGCGAGCCCCTTGGACTTCACCTCGGCGCGGCAGGCCCTGAGCTTCGGCCGGTTCGCTAACCATTTCGCTTTCATCTCTTTCAGTTTTTGAACCGTGAGCTTCATCCGCGAGGGCTTGGCATCCGTAGCCTGAGCCGAGGCGTGGCGGACGCTGCCCATGACCAGAAGCGCGGCGATGAGGCAGGTTGCAAGACGAAGCATGAGAAATCCCCCTGGATGAATTCTTTGGTTATTGATTGAGGAGAGGCGTCGCGAAACGCCGTCGGCGTTTCGCGACGCAAGTAGCAAGCCGATCAGAAGATCTTGGCCGCGCTTTCCAGCGTCCGGTAAACACCCCACGCCAGCGGAATGCCGACAAAGGCCCAGAACAGCAGGGCCTTGGCATCCATGCCGCCCTTGCCGATCCCGAACGATCCGCTCTGGACTCCAGCGTTCCTCGCGCCGGCGGCTTGAAGCTTTGCGACCTCGTCAGCGCTCATGTACCACTTCGGATCGACGGGCTTGATCAGGTAATTGCAGATGAAACCGGCGACCAACATCGCGCACAGGATGTACATGGTGCTGTTGTAGAGATGATCGCGCGGCACGCCGGCGGCGAGTTGGAACTCGCGGAGATAGTTGACCACCACCGGACCGATGATGCCGGCGGTCGACCACGCCGTCAGCAGCCGGCCGTGAATGGCACCGACGAACTGGGTGCCGAACATGTCGGCGAGATAGGCCGGCACGGTGGCGAAGCTGCCGCCATACATCGACAGGATGATGCCGAAGCCCAGAACGAAAAGGAGCTTCGAGCCCATCGCCGCGAAGGTCGGCGCCAGTGCATAAAGCACGATGCCGAGGACGAAGAACGTATAATAGGTGTTCTTGCGGCCGATATAGTCCGACAGCGACGCCCAGAAGAAACGGCCGCCGATGTTGAACAGCGACAACACGCCGGCAAAGCCCGCCGCAATGCCCGCGATCATCGTCCTCTGTTCGGGAGAAAGCGCACCGAAGGTCAGATCGGGCAACCCGATCAGCTTGCCGGCGAAGATCTCCTGCAACATCGGCGAGGCCATGCCGATCACACCGATGCCGGCCGAAACGTTCAGCGTCAGCACCCACCAGATCAGCCAGAATTGCGGTGTCCTGTGCGCGTTGTCGAGATGGACGTGATGCTGCGAGATCATCGTCTTGTTTTCGCTCGGTGGCGTCCAGCCATCGGGCTTCCAACCGTCGGGAACGACGCGATAGGCAAAGGCGCCGATCATCATGAAGATGAAATAGATCACGCCCAGGGTGGCGAAGGTTTGCCACACACCGACATCGGTCGGGGTCTTGAAGTGGTTGATCAGCAGATTGGCCAGCGGCGCGCCGATCATGGCGCCGCCGCCGAAGCCCATGATGGCCATGCCGGTCGCCATGCCGCGGCGGTCCGGGAACCATTTGATTAAGGTCGAGACCGGCGAGATGTAGCCGAGACCAAGGCCGACACCGCCGATTACGCCGGCGCCGAGCCACATGATCCAGAGCTGGTGGACGTAAATGCCGAAGGCGCCGATCACAAGGCCGCCACCCCAGCACAGCGCAGCGACTGCTCCGGCCTTACGTGGGCCGGCGCGTTCAAGCCAGCCGCCCCAGATAGCGGCCGAGACACCGAGCACGACGAAGAACAGCGTGTACATCCAGCCCATGCTGGCGACTTTCCAGTCGCAGGTCGTGGTGAAGAGCTCCCGCCACAGCGAAATATCCGGGCACGCTTTCGGTGCGGTGAGGCCGACCGCGCGCGACAGCGGTAGCCAGAACACCGAGAATCCATATGCCATACCGATGCAGAGATGAATACAAAGCGCGGCCGGCGGCACCAGCCAGCGGTTGAAGCCCGGCTTCGCAATCGTGTGCTCGCGGTCGAGAATCCCTGATCCGTTACCCGGCGCGGTCCCCGCGCTGCTGATTGTCGTCATTCCATCCTCCCCTGCAGCTGCCCTTTGCCGGGCATGTCCGCGTTTTCCGTATTCTATAACCAAATTTTCCGGCGGAGTGCCAAGCCTTCCCTTTGTGCTCTGCACAATTTCCCGCTGCACCCGTTCCGCGCGGCACGTCGCCCTCGATAATTGGGGCAGAAGCTTGCCTCTGTGTCGATAGGCAAATGGTAGAGATCGTCACGTGTAAAGGCGCTCAGCCCATATGAGGGGTGCGATTAATTGTCTCGACGGCGCTCACCCCCCAAACGACGGGGCATTGGCATTTTCAATCGGACGATTTGTTTTTTCGATCAAGAAGATGACCCGGTGCTCGGTGCGCTCGGTAATCTCGACCTTGTCGCCGGTCTGGCGAACCAGGCTCGGAATATCGATCACCGACAGTGGATCGGTGCAATGAACCTCCAGCACCTCTCCCGGCGAGAGCGTCTTCAGCGCCTTTGCCGTCATCAGCGCCGGCAATGGACATTTCAGGCCGGTGAGATCGAGCTTGGTCGGATTCATGCCGCCTCTTTAGGCCTTGTTGAGGCTTGCGGCGAACACATCTTCCACCGCGATCGCATAGGTCCGCATCATCGTAGCCACCGCCGGGATGTCATCGAGATGGGCCACGGGAAGCGTGGTTTCGATTGCGGCATCCGCAGCGATTCCGGCGATAGCGGGATCCCCGGGGAATAACGGCGGCTTGCCGCTGGCCTTGCGATAAACTTCGATCTTGCGGTGCGGCTCCGACTTGAAGCCTTCAATCACCACGAAATCCACCGGCGACATTTTCCGGAGAAGTTCCGGCAAAGACGGCTCCATCGCGCCGCGCAATTCGTGCATCAGCGCCCAACGGTTGGCCGACGATACTAACACCTCCTCAGCGCCCGATTGCCGATGCACCCAGGAATCCTTGCCCGGCACGTCGACGTCGAAATCGTGGTGAGCATGCTTGATCACGGAGACGCGCAGTCCCTGCTTGCGCAGATAGGGAATGACGCGCGATATCAGGGTCGTCTTCCCCGCGCCGCTCCAGCCGGCTACGCCGATCACCTTCATCTCTAGCGCCTACTTTCCGAGTTGTTCACTCTGATATATCGGCTGTGACCGAATGTCATGCTAACCTCCCCGCGATGGTGAAGATCGACCAAGCCCCGAACGGCGCGCCGCCAACGCCAGGCATCCTGCTTGCCGGCGGACTTGCCCGGCGGATGGGCGGCGGCGACAAGCCGATGCGACTCATTGCCGGCCGCACCATCCTTGACCGCGTCATCGCGCGGCTTGGTCCGCAATGCGATCCCCTGATCCTCAACGCCAACGGCGACCCGGCACGGTTTGCACGATTTGGCCTTTCGGTCGCAGCCGATTCCGTCGTCGATTTTCCAGGGCCACTGGCCGGCATTCTAGCCGGCCTCGACTGGGCCGCGGCGCATCGGCCCGAGGCGCCCTTCGTGCTCAGTGCCCCGGCCGATTGCCCGTTTCTGCCGCGCGATCTCCTCGTGCGCCTGCATCAGGCCCGCATCGAACAGAATGCGCAAGTGACGGTCGCCGCGTCCGGCGGACAGACACATCACGTCATCGGATTATGGAGCGTCGCGCTGCGCGAGCAGCTTCGGCATGCGCTCGTCAGCGAAAACATCCGCAAGGTCGAGCTTTGGGCCGCGCGCTATTCGGTCGCGATCGTGACATGGCCAACCGATCCGATCGATCCGTTTTTCAACGCCAACACGGCCGATGATCTCGCAGAGGCCGAACGGCTGGCGGCGCTGGATGGCGGTTAGCTCATGCCGCGAGCGGCGTGGTCCAGGCGTCATAGGCATAGACCCAATCGGTATCGGTCTTTTGTCTGAGCCAGGTATTGGTGCGCGAGGTCTGCTGCACGCGCGCGGTGCGCTCCCGCCGGGTCGCCTCGAAACGGCGAAACGCATCCGCGACGCCGTCGCGCGCCACACTGTCGAGACAACGCGACAGCACGGCCGCATCCTCGATCGCCATCGCCGCACCTTGCGCCATATAGGGCGTCATCGGATGGCAGGCATCGCCCAGCAGCGTCACATTGCCATCCGCCCAGCGCGCCAATGAATCACGGTCAACGATCGCCCATTTGTGCACATCAGCGCATGCGGCGAGCACCGTTTCGACCTGGCGGTCAAACCCCTTGAAGGCGGCGCGCAATTCCCGCACATCGCCTTTCGCCGACCATGACTCGATCCTGAACTCCGGCTCGGGCTGGCTGGTCACGAAATAGACTTCGCTGCGGTCCGGTTTGACGTAATAGATCACGACATGGCGGTCCTCGCCCCACCATTTGGTGCAATCATCGATCTTGAAACCGTCGAGCAGCGCGGCAGGATAGGTCGTGCGGTAGGCGATGCGTCCGGTGAAATTCACCGGCGAAGTGCCGAATAAAATATCCCGCACCAGCGAGTGAACGCCATCGGCGCCGATCACCGCATCGGCCGTGACGCTCTCGCCATTGGCAAAGCTCAAGCGGATACCATCCGCAACCTCATCGAGCCCAGCCAGTTTATAGTTCAGCCTGACGCATTCGGGCGGCACGATGCTAGCGAGCGCGGCATGCAAATCGCCGCGATGCGCCAGCAGATAGGGCGCGCCGAATTTTTGTTCGGCGCTTTCGCCGAAAATCATGTCGAATTTGACGTCGCCGGTCTTCCAGTCGCGGTTGTTCCAGGAACGCGGGTAGAACGACTGGGCCCGCAGTCGCGCTTCTAGGCCGAGCTTGCGCAACACCTTCATGGCATTGCAGCCGATCTGAATGCCGGCGCCGATCCGGGCGAATTGCGACGCCTGCTCATACACCATGACGTCGATGCCGAGGCGCCGCAGCGCCGCCGCAACCGCCAGGCCGCCCATGCCGGCGCCGACGATGGCGATCGAAAGAGGTTTTTCCCGGCTCATCATCGACTCTGTCTCTTGCCAAATTCCGCCTGCCCCGCGCCCGGCCTCATCATGCGCGTTGCGTTCCGAAATGCAACGGCTTCGCGTTGACGGCGCGGGCGGAATGGTCGAATGAATGCAAGCCAAAGGGCTGCGAACGAGGCCAGCTCTCGGCCGATCCGCCAACGGAGAAGGAAAGAACGCGATGTTCGCCAGGAGCATGATCCTCGCTGCTGCGGTTGTGACTGCGGCGCCCGCATCGGCGCAAGTCTCGGACGACGTCGTCAAGATCGGTGTTCTCACCGACATGAACGGTCCGGCTTCCGCGGCGACCGGCAGGGGTTCCCTGATAGCCGCGCAGATGGCGATTGACGATTTCGGCAAACAGGTCGCGGGAAAACCGATCGTGCTGATTTCCGCCGATCATCAAGACAAGCCTGACATCGGCGCCACGCTGGCGCGGCGCTGGTATGAGGTCGAACAGGTCGACCTGATCGTGGACGTGCCGGTATCTGCCGTCGGGCTCGCGGTCCAGAACGTCGCCAATGAAAAACACCGGCTGTTCATTACGCAGGCGACCGGAACGTCCGATTTCCATGGCAAATACTGTTCGCCCTACGCCATCCAGTGGGTCTTCGATACAAGGGCGCTTGCCACCGGCACCGCGCAGGAAGTGGTCAAGCGCGGCGGCGATAGCTGGTTCTTCCTGACCGATGATTTTGCCTTCGGCCACTCGCTGGAAAAAGATGCGTCTGCCGTCATCGCCAAAAATCACGGCAAGGTGCTCGGCTCGGTTCGCCTGCCCTTTGCGGCGGCCGATGTGTCGTCGTTCGTCCTGCAAGCCCAGGCCTCGAAAGCCAAGATCATCGGCATCGCGGCCGGGCCGCCGAACAACATCAGCGAGATCAAGGCCGCCGGTGAATTCGGCATCTTCAAAGGCGGCCAGCAGATGGCCGGCCTGCTGGCGCTGATCACCGACATTCATGCGCTCGGCCTTCCCGCAGCCCAAGGCCTGTTGCTGACGACGTCGTTCTACTGGGACACGGACGAGAAGGCGCGGAACTGGTCGCGGCGCTATTTCGCCAAGATGGAAGTCATGCCGACGATGTGGCAGACCGGCGTCTATTCGGCGGTGACAAACTATCTCAAGGCGATCGAGGCGAGCCGCACCGATGAGCCCCTCACTGTGGCGGCCAAAATGCGCGAGCAGCCAATCGAGGATTTCTTTGCCCGCAACGGCCACTTGCGCGAAGACAATCTGATGGTTCATGACCTGATGCTGGTGCAGGTGAAGAAGCCGGAAGAGTCAAAATACCCGTGGGACTATTATAATGTGCTGGCGAAGATCTCCGGCGACGACGCGTTCGGCCCGCCGGACGCTGCTTGCCCGATGGTGAAGAAGTGATTCGCCGCTGAACAGCGGCGAGTTATTTCGGAGCGATGCGTCAGGATCGAATTACGATGTGCAATTGCACATCGGAGAATCTCGAGATTCCGGGTCTGGTCCTCCGGACCATCCCGGAATGACCGCTGCGCGGTCACTTCACCACCCCGATCTCGCGATAATATTTCATCACGCCGGGATGAATCAGTGCGATGTCAGGCACGGCCGCGACCGTATTCGCCGCGGTGGTTTCGCAAGCCTGCTTCAGCTTTTTGCAGAAGGCGCCTTCCGCGCCGTGCAGCGTGCGCGCCAGGCGATAGGCGACGTCGTCCGGCAGATCGGTCCGCGTCAGAATGAAACTCCATGAACCCAGCGAATTGATCGGCGCGTTCTGACCCGGATAGCTTCCGGCCGGAATCGTCATCGGCTTCAAGAGCGTGTACTTGGCGCTCATCCGCGCGATTTCTTCGGCGGTCGGCGCGATGAACCTGACGCCTGACGGGCCCTTCGCAAGCTCGAAGAATCCGGGATAGCCGACGCCGGCGCCCCAGATCGCCGCCGCGCGTCCATCGAGCACCATCTCCGGCCCCTCGCTGGCGTGGTCGAGAAGGACCGCTTTGAAATCCCCGTCCTGCTTCAATCCGATTCCGTCCAGCATGTAGCGTCCGAGGATCGGGATGCCGGACCCCTTGGCGCCGAAGGCAACCGTCTTGCCGACCAGATCCTGAATGCTGTGGTAAGGACTGTCGCCGCGCACCGCGAACATTCCGGCGGTGCCGTAGATCGCGGTCAGGACTTTCAATTTGAGGGGCGGCCGGCCGACGCCTTGCAGGGCCTGATAGAAGGATTCCCCGGCGACCAGCCCGAGATCGAACTTGTTGGCTTCCAGCGAGGGAATGTTTTCACTGGAGCCCATGGTGTTGCGGGTCTGGATCGACAGGGTCGGGTCCGCCTGCATCATGACTTCCGCAAACGCGTTGCCGTAAAGCGGAAACCCGCCGCCCTGCGTCGCCGTCGCAAGAACCAGGTTCAATTTCGGAATGGTCTTGTCTCCTTCTTGCGCCGCAGCACCGCCCGCAAGCAGCAGCGCGAGTGCGGTCCCGATTGCGTGCCGGATATTCATCGAACAACCCTTTCACACTTTAGCCTGGCCTGAGTGGGACCATGAGACAAGACGTAACGCAGCGTAGTGTAGGCAAAGCCGGCTTTGTATGAAAGCATGCCCGGCGCGTTGAGCGGCGCTTTAACGGAGTGGCTGTCATGAAAAAGTTGCGTGCGGCGATCCTCGCTGCGATCGCCGTCTTGAGCCTCGCCGGCGCGCGGTCCGCCTTCGCCGCCGATTACCCGAACCGTCCGGTGCACTGGCTGATCGGCTTTTCTGCCGGCGGTCCGGTCGACGTGGTAGCGCGCATCATGGCCAATTGGCTGTCGGAACATTTCGGCCAACAATTCGTGGTGGAGAACCGCGCCGGCTCCGGCGGCAATATCGCGGCCGCAGCCGCCATCAACTCGCCGCCGGACGGCTACACGATCCTGTTCGTCGCGCCCAACAATGCGATCTCGACCTCGCTCTACAAGCATTTGTCCTACGATTTCATCCGCGACACCGTGCCGGTCGCGAGCATCATGCAGCTGACCAACATGCTGGTGATCTCCAACGCGATGCCGGTGAAAACCGTCCAGGAGTTCATCGACTACTGCAAGGCCAATCCGGGCAAGATCTCCTTTGCCTCGTCGGGCTATGGCACCTCGGTGCACATGTCGGGCGAGCTGTTCAAGGCGATGACCGGATGCAACATGGTCCATGTTCCCTATCGCGGATCGGCGATCGCCTTTCCCGACATCGTCTCGAACAAGGTGCAGCTCATCTTTGACAACATGCCCTCGGCGCTCGAGCAGTCGCGCGCCGGCACGGTGCGCGCGCTCGGCGTCACCTCGCCGAAGCGATGGGTTGGCCTGCCTGATATTCCCGCGATTGCCGAAACCGTGCCGGGATTCGAATCGGTCGGCTTCTACGGCATCTCCGCGCCGAAGGGAACGCCGCCGGAGATCGTGGAAACGCTCAACAAGGCCGTCGCCGAGGCGCTGAAGGATCCCAAGCTCGTCGAGCGGCTTTCGGCCGTCGGCGGCATCCCGAAGCCGATGACACCGGCCGAATTCGGTAAGCTCGTTGCGAACGAGACCGAGAAATGGCGCAAGGTGGTCGAATTCGCGGGCGTGTCGGTGGATTGAGATTCGCTTCCGTCGTCCCGGCGCACGCCGGGACCCATACGCCGCGGCCATTGTTTTGAAAGACGCTGGCCGACCGCTTTCGCCCCACGACGCAATCCTGTGGTTATGGGTCCCGGCGTTCGCCGGGACGACGTGGAGATAGTCGTCAGACACACCTTCACCTTCTCGCCGCGCCATCCGCGCGAGTTTTTCTGGGAGTTCCTGCCCTCGAAAATAAAGAGGGCGCAGGGAAAGCCGGGTGCGCGACGCACCCGCAGATGGGGTAACGGGCCTCTTGGCCCTTTGGGTGGTCGTCCCTCACATGATGGTGTGACGGAGTTGAGGATTGGCCTCGCTCCAAGCATCGAGGAGAGACGACCATGGAGCATTATGCCGGAATCGACGTGTCATTGGAATGCTCAAGCGTGTGTGTGGTGGACGGGAGTGGCAAGATCATTCGCGAGACGAAGATCGCGAGCGAGCCGGCGGCATTGATTGGCTGGCTCGGCTCTCTGGGCTTTGGGCTTGGGCGGATCGGGCTGGAGGCGGGGCCGCTGTCGCAATGGCTTTATATGGCAATGAAGCAGGCCGGGCTTGCGGTCGAGCTTTTGGAGACGCGGCACGTGCGTGATGCGTTCAAGGCGATGCCGGTGAAGTCGGACCGCAATGACGCCCGAGGGATCGCGCAATTGATGCGGCTTGGCTGGTTCCGGCCGGTGCACTGCAAGTCGATGGCTGCACAGGAGGTGCGGGCCATACTGACGGCGCGCAAGCTGGTGCAGAGCAAACTTATTGATATCGAGAACAGCCTGCGCGGGATCTTGCGTGGCTTTGGGTTGAAGGTCGGCAAGACAACGCGGACGAACTTTGCCGGGCGGATCAGGGAGTTGGTCAAGGGTCACCCGAACCTGAAGACGGTCGGCGAGGCCCTGCTCTCGGTGCGCGCCGTGTTACTGGGTGAGTTCAACGCGTTTGAGAAAAGGGTACGTGCGATGTCGCATTCGAATGCAAACGCCAGGCTGTTGATGTCGACACCGGGGGTAGGACAGATCGTGGCGCTGACCTATGTGTCTGCGATCGACGACCCGGCGCGGTTTCGATCGTCAAAGCGGGCAGGACCGCTGTTCGGGCTGACACCAAAGAAATACCAATCCGGCGAGATCGACCGCTCCGGGCGGATCAGCAAGATCGGCGATACCACGGTTCGGGCCGCGCTCTATGAGGCTGCCCACATCATACTAACCAAACCAATCAAGGGATGCTCGCGGCTCAAGAGCTGGGCGATGCGGATCGCCAGGCGCGCCGGCATGAACAAGGCGAAGGTTGCACTGGCGCGCAAGCTCGCGGTCATCCTGCATCGCATGCTCGCCACCGCAACACCATTCAACGACGCTGCCGCGGCAGCCTGATCGGGAGGCGCAACACAGTTTTCGGGCGGCCTCTCCACACCAGGCCTTCCCGAAGCGAGGTCCCTGCCGGGACGATGGATCAGGTCAGGCCGACATACGAGTCGTCGACGCCATCTCAAGATGCGATCACGCCCACCGCAGATTGGCCGACCTATCCTCCACGAACCCCATCAGGCGACGGCCTTTGTGCCGATCCCGGACAGAAGCAAGTCCCCGGCAAGTGGATCACGCAAAAAAGGGATTAACTCATCGAGGCCCGTTACAGAAGCCTCGCGTGCAAGAATAGAAAGCACGCGAGTTAGTCACCACGGTACACGCCGGAATCACCCGGCATTCCCGCGCGCAATGGTTTTAACGGCTTCCTTCGTGATCTCCTTGGTGAGCCGGGCTTTGTTGTCACCGTCCCCGGTGCGATGCGAAGCATCGTCACCGGCTTGAATCAGCGTCGGGACGTCAGGACCACACGGCTTTGCCGTCCGCGAACAGCGCTGTTCGTCTTCCAGCACTGACGCGTCCACCGCATCCCGCACCCAACGTCCGTGACGATCGCGAAACGCCCCTCGAGAGGTGCGCGGGATGCTAGCCGGGATATTCCTGTTTCTACCCCGCCGTCAAGCTCAATTCGGAAAATCCGAAATTGATCTGGCAAAGAGGCAACCCCGGCATTGCCGGATCGGCTGGCGCATTGTAAGGGGTCAGTCGCACCGTTGCCTGCCGCTTTGCGGCTAGCTTGCGGCGGGGCCTGTAGCTCAATGGTTAGAGCCGGCCGCTCATAACGGTCTGGTTGCAGGTTCGAGTCCTGCCGGGCCCACCAGTCAAATCAATCGCTTAGTTAGGGGTTATTTCGTCGCAGCGGGATCACCGCACCAGAAACCGCACCAGATACGTGCGCCTTTCGTTCGTGACCGGGCGTACGCATCGCTATTTTCTCGACCGCATCCGACAAATAGTCAGGGTGATGGTGGCCGTAGGTGTTGAGCAGCACCTCAAGTGACATTCCGAGATAGCCGGCGGCCTGCCACGGGTCCGCGCCCTTCTGCATCAGCCAAGTCGCGGCCGTGTGGCGCAACGTGTGAGGCGATATACCTGGACCGAGCCCGGCGAGCCTGACGGCGCTCTTGAACGCTGTTTTTACTGAGCTTACCGGCTTGCCATTGAACTCAACGAAGTGCTTTGCCTCCGGATCGATCCGGTGCCAACGCCTCAGATGCGCAAGCAGACGCAACGGAATTGGGACCGTCGGTTGACGCTTGTTCGTCTTCGCGCTGCCCTGTTGGCGCCGATAGTAACGTCCGCGCTCGAGATCGACAAAAGAGCGGCCGACCGCCGGTATCGGCGATGCGGATGCGATCGCTCCCGCACGCGTTCCACTGTAGATTCCGAGCAAGATGAAGCGAGCAAGATGTCGAAGCGGGCGCTTCGCTGTCGGAGCCTTCACATCGTCCGTCGGCCGACGTGATCTCTTCTGCATTTCGCGATACCGCCAGCAGGCCCAAATCAATTTGGCCGCATCACTGCGCATCAACCATTTATCGCGCGGCTCGCCTTTTTCCGGCAGCGGGACCTTGACGATCTCACGGTGATAACCCTCTGCGGCATGATGGCCAATGGCCGCGCGCAAATCTTCTAGATCTCGCCTGGCACCGCCTCTGTTGCGTCGGTTCTTCCTATAAGAGCGACACGCCTCTCCGTTCACCTCGCCGAGCATCTTTGCACCCCACCAAGCGTTCAGTCGCTCCAGGCGCTTCTTAAATTTTCGTATGGCGGGGATGGTGTCTTCGCTTTCGCTATCGACTTTGAAGCGATCGCGAATCTTTTCCAGCTGTGCATCCAAGTAAATCGAGAGAACGTCCGCGATTGGAATGTCGTCGATGTGCCGCACCCGCCGCTTGGGCGCGTATTTGGAAGCTATATAGTCCTCTAGCTTTCTCTCCGCGGCCGAAATTTCATCTGCAGCGCAGCCTGTGCCGACATCGCGTCCGTTGTCTCTGATGATCCAGGTTGCCTGGTGGGTAATCTTTCCGCTCTTGTCTCGGCGGGCGGCCTTAAGCTGGAGCCTAGCGCCCTTGCTTCGTCGCGGCATAGCTCTCGCATCCGTTCAATGTGAGCCAGCGTAGTAAATTCCTTGCCGGCAATCTTCTCAATCACTAATCGGTCGCGATCCCGCTCGCGTCGCAGGCCCGCGACCGTCATTCCTCCCATAGGAAATGCGATCTTCACGGCATCAGCAAGGCGAAGC
>CAVYPW010000005.1:0-329000 GCA_963770515.1 uncultured Alphaproteobacteria bacterium | reverse complement strand
GCCAACATCCACAAAATCAGCGGGTTTGCAGGTCTCTCATTCCTCGGGTTTGTAACTTTTGTTCGATCCTCGTTCCCACTTCAGAACCCGGACGATGCCATGATCTTTCGGTTGGCTTGCTGAACGCGCATCCAACGCTAATGAAGCTATCCTTGGTGGCAGTAAGGTCGCAGGCCTCGATCTTAGGGCTTCGCGGATTCGGCGCGCAAGGCATCTTCCCTGGCTTTTTCCCTAGCTTGTCCTTCGCGGGCCGCGATTAGCGCCTTCTTGAGCTTCGACTGCTCGTCGGCTGTCATTGCGGGCTGTTCGCGGTTCGGTGGCAGAACCTCAACTGGAAGATAAACGCCCGTCTTCGAAGGTGCGGTAGCCTCGGCGTGAGCGTCCATCAGCGATGAGCTGGAAGTGGAGGTAGCACAGCCGCCAAGCGACAGGCTTGCCAGCAGCAACGCTCCCGAGCCAAGCGCCGTTAGCCGAACCCTGACATACTCAATGCACATGCACTCTCTTTCGACGAGTATTCCGGGTCAATTGTGACCGTTAGCTTCGGAGCTGAGCGGCTCAGCTTGCATGGTTAAAGATTGGTATTTTTTTGCCCACGCCAAAAGCCGACATCCTGTTGTCCCAATTTGGCCGCAACTCGACTTGAGGCTCCCGACTACGTCAGGAGCTTGAATGCGCCCCCCAATTTATGACGTGTATCGGATGAAGGCGGACAGGCTGCCGGAAGGCATGAAGGTGGTCTGGCTTCGAACATGGCCAGATGAGCGGCCGGCTTCTGACAATTGGACACTTGTCGGGCGAGAGCGCTTTCCCAGCAAGTGGACCATCGAGGAAATGAATAAGAACGGGTTTTGCTTTTGCGAGATAAGTAGCTGGCGCGATTTATGACCCGGGACACGACACACCCCCGACACAAGCTGTTGCTAGAATTAGCCCGAAAGTCGGGAGCAACGCCATGTCGGATGATGAACTCCAACACCTGATGAACGCGCGCGAAGCTCTCGTCACCAAGCGCCTCACATTGGCCCAAACCATCGCGGCTCCAGGCGATGTCCCCGATAACGCGATCCAGGGCATCGTTGAGGTTCAGCGGGCGATCGAAGTGGTCGACTTCGCCATCGAAGAGCTAGAGCAAGCGGAGTTGGACAAAGAGCTGGACGACGCCGAGGACGCGGACGACGATCTATAAGATCAGCCCGCTCTGCCGACATCTCCATCATGGCTTGAGCTTCGTCCCATCGCTTCCTCGATTTCGCTCGGCGCCCATTGCTACGGCATTGTGACAGAGCCGGTTGACGTCGGCCGAAATTGCCCGGCCGATTTGCGGCAAATCAAGATAGCAAACAGCGCCCTCGGACATGATCCATTCGTAGTTAGCCCGCCTGTCAGCGGCGCTCTGGTTGGGTCTCCAAAAATACGGAAGGGTCTGAACATGCCTCAAAATCACGCACAACTGGATCAAATGCAAAAAGCGTACGTCGCAGCGGTCGAGCAATGGATCGCTGCAATCAAGCAGGAGGAAGCACTGGCTTCGGTCAATCACACGATTGCCGAAGTAGACAAATGGGAAAAAGCGCATTTCAAGGAAGACGAAATCCGAAATAGCGTGAAGGCTGCGAAAAAGAAATATGAAGACGCGCTGCGCGAAGAGTTCTTCGGCTTCTGACTTCGCTGCTCTCCGAGTGATAACTTTCCGAAAAGGGCTGCGTCATTCAGGTCGCGGCCCTCATTCTTGATTGGCCCACCGATCTTGTCCGGGCGGCGCCGTGCAGGCGGCGCGTTCCGGGCTCAGGAGCGATCAGTGTACCGAGGCGGTCCAGACGATCAAGCTGCGGCCGAGATCGCCGAAAGCGCGGTTGAAGGCTTCTGCAGCCTTTGCCGGCGTGACAGCGTCGACTGGCGCAGACGCTTCGAAAACGCGCGCCGCCTTGACCCGCCCCGTTTCGTCGATAACCTTGGCCGAAAGAGCAATGGTTGCCTTGGCGTCGGGACCCGTCGAGATGTCGAACTGGCGCAGATCGATAACAAGCCGTGTCCCACCAGCACCGACAGGATCGGCCCGCACCGGCGCGTGGGCGATGTCGTAATTCTCGAAGCTCTGTAGCAACTTTGCCTGGATCAAGGCCGGAAGGCTGTCGCTCCACTGCGCGTTCTCGAATTCATCGTGCGATTCTTCATCGGAGGCGAACAGAAAACGCTGCGTTTGAAGGCGGGCCGTTGCCGTCGGCTCGGCAATCGCCAGCCCTGCTACCAGCGGGGCTTTTGGCGCCTGGAATGTATCGACAGCATGAAGATCGTAGACGATCTTGCGTGGCGGCGTGGAGGCGCCGGTCATCTTTTCCAGGCCGGTGATGATGCCATCCAGCTTTGGCGTATTGCGCGCCAGACCTTCGGTGAAGGTACTCAAATTCGAAATGGCATCATGCAGAGGCGCCGCGTTGTCCGATAGCACCTTATCAACCTTGCGCAGCGCGTCCCGCGCGGCCTGGGTCATGCTTTGGCCGGCGCCCGGTTCGGCAACCAGAGCTCCCTGCACCGGCGGCGCCGAAGGACTTTCGCCGCCTTCCAGTGCGACCACGGGGACGCCCGTCAGCCCCTGAAAATCGAGGTTGACCTTGGTATCGGCGCGAACCGGCGTGCGTTCCGCGACCGCGATGGTTGCGTGGACGTCATGCGGATGGTCGGCGACAATCCCGAGCGCCGTGACCTCTCCGACCCGAATGCCGTTAAACAAGACGCCTGCGCCAACCAGCAGGCCGGGCACCGGACCATTGAAGACGAGCTGATAGGTGTCGCGCTTGCCGATGCCACCGGCATTATTCAGCCAATAGACAAAGCCAAACACGGCTGCGATCGCCGCAAGGACGAAGGCGCCGACGATGATATAGGGAGCACGTGTTTCCATGATTTCTCAATTCGATCCGAGGTGAAGCATTTGCGCGCGCGCGCCGTGAAAATACGCCCTGACCCAGGGATGATCCGAATCCAACACGGCCGGCAGCGGTCCGAGCGCAACGATCCTGCCGTCGGCAAGCGCGGCGACACGGTCGCACACCGCCGCAAGCGAATTGAGATCGTGGGTGATCATGAAAACCGTAAAGCGCAGCGTCCGCTGTAGCGTCTTGATCAGGGTATCGAACTCTCCGGCGGCGATCGGGTCGAGCCCGGAGGTCGGCTCATCGAGGAACAGCAGCGCCGGATCGAGCGCCAGCGCCCGCGCTAGCGCCACGCGCTTGGTCATGCCACCAGACAATTCCGCGGGAAATTTGTCGCCGTCTTCGGCCTTCAGGCCCACCATCTCGAGCTTCGCATTGGCAATCTCGTCCAGCAGTGCGGGCGAAAGATGCGCTGCTTCGCGCAAGGGAAACTGGACGTTTTGCCGTGCATTCAGCGCTGAGAACAGCGCTCCCTGCTGAAACAGAACGCCGCGGCGTCCTGCCTCGTTGCCGCTGTCTTTGAAAGTGATCTCGCCGCTTCGTTTCGGCAACAAGCCGATCAACGTGCGCATCAGGACCGATTTGCCGCCGCCCGACGCGCCGACCAGGCCGATGATCTCGCCCGCGCACACGTCCAGAGAAAGGTGCTCGATCACCGTATGCTTGCCGAATCCGACCACGAGGTCACGGACGCTGATGGCGATTGCCTCGTCGGTCATGGCTACATCCCGATCGAGGCAAAGAATATGGCAAACAACCCGTCGAGAACGATCACGAGAAAGATCGATTTCACCACCGAGGTCGTCGTTTGCTTGCCAAGCAACTCCGCACTGCCCTGCACCTTGAGTCCTTCACTGCAAGCCACAATTCCGATTACCAGGGCCATGAACGGCGCCTTGAGAATGCCGACCTTGAAAGAGGTGATGGAAACTGCCTCGCGCAGCCGCTCGATATAAATGGTCGGAGCCATATCGCCGTAGAATTGAGCCACCACTCCGCCGCCGAATAATCCTGCCATCGATCCGATGAATGCCAGGATCGGCAGCGCAATGATCAACGCCGCGACCCGAGGCAGAATCAGGACGGCGACCGGATCGAGACCCATCGTGCTCAGAGCGTCGATCTCTTCGCGCATTTTCATCGAACCGAGCTCGGCAGTATAGGCGCTTCCGGAGCGGCCAGCGACCATGATCGCGACGATAAGCACGCCGAGCTCGCGCAACACGAGGATTCCGACCATGTCGACGGTGTAGGACTCCGCGCCGAACTTGCGAAAGTGAAAAAATCCCTGTTGTGCAATGATCGCGCCGATCAGGAAGGTGATCAGCACCATGATCGGAATGGCAAGCCAGCCGACCTTGTAGAGTTGATAGACCGTCGATGTCAGCCTCAGTGAACGCGGCCGGCGCACGACGCCAAGCAATGCCACTCCGACCGCACCGAGCATTTGCAGGAAGCTCGCGCTCTCGGCGATGAACCCGCGGCCGACGTTTTCCAAAAAGGCAAGAATAACGCTGTCGCGCCGCCCAGCCGCAGGCCGCCCGCGGTTGATGCCTTGCATCTCCTTCATCAGGTCGGCATAGGAATCGGAGACGCCGACCAGCGTCGTTTGCGTCGATGCCGAGGAAAAGCGCCGGACAAGCTTTTCGAACAGCCAGGCGCCGATCGTATCGAGCGCGGTCACCTGGCTGATATCGATCGTTGCGACCTCTGCCGGAAGCCGGCCTTCGCACAGTCCTTCCAGGACCTCGACATTCGCAAGCGTCCACTCCCCGCTCGGGCGAAGCGTGACGCGCTGGTCGTGATCGACAGTCAAATTCGGCTGGGTGGTCAAGCGGGCATCTCCGGTAAACTGAGACAACTTAGCCAGGTGCCGGCGGCACTCCCTTGATACAGCGCAAAAATCCGTTCCCACCCATTTGATGCACATCAAAGCCGGGTGACGGCGCTTCGCCCTAGCATCAGGGTGAAAGGAAATCGTCATGACAACGAGCCACCTGGTCAGCCATCTGCGCGCGCTCTGGCGCACGGAACGGATGGTCGCCGAACTTCGGATGAAGCATGTTTTGACCAATCTCGGTCTTCAGGCACTTGCCGCTCTGATCGCGGCTTGCGCCCTGCTTCTGTTCGAACTCGCCGCCTATTTCGCACTGGTGCAGAGATGGGACGCGATCGTGTCCGCCGTCGCGCTTGGGTTCGTTGATGTCGTTCTGGCCGGCTTGATCGGCGTGCTGGCGCTCCGCAGGCCCATTACCCGTGAATTGGCCCTTGCTCACGATGTCCATCACCAGGCGGTCGCGGCCTTCGAGGCCGAACTGCAAGAGGTGGACAGCCACGCCTCGATACGCGCCGCGATCGAGAGCGCCGTCATTCCGGCGCTGGTGCCACTCATCCCGTTGGTGATTGAACGGGTGCACAAGCGCCTGGCCGAAACGACCGCAAACAACGCCGCCTGAAACCAGAAAAGCGCCGCGAGGCTTACTCCGCTGAGGTCCAACGTCGTCTAACCCGATTAGGAGATGTGATGGCCGAGATTACTCAATTCATCGCTATACCCTTCGACCTGGCTAAAGATGGTATCGTGGCCGGCGAGCCGTTCAAATGCGCGACACCTGCGTCGGCCATCGAGCGTGCCAAGGGCTTTTGGCAAGTTCTCGGTCATGCCGGCGCTGTCGCATTGGTGCGCACCGGCTATCCGGAAACCGAGACAACTGTACTCAGGCGATTCGGAACCGTACCGGATCAACTGTCGATTTGAACAAATGCCGTCAGCCCGCGCGACGGGCGGATAGTTCGTCGACGGTCGTCTTGAGCTCGAACGACACCATGGACAGACGGGGCTCCTCGTGATCGCTGGCGATCTTGAAACCGAGGTCACGGCACATTTCGAGCATGGTGGTGTTTTCGTTGAGAACCTCACCGTACAGCGATTTCAAACCTTCAGCCCGCGCGTATTCGATCAAGAGCTGCATCAAGGCCCAACCCAGACCCCTTCCCTTCAGTTCGGAACGAAGCAGGATCGCGTATTCGGCGGTCTCGTGACGTGAGTCCGAGTGCAGCCTGACAACGCCAATGACCTCCTTGCTCACCGGATCCAGGGCAACGAAAGCCATGGCCCGTGCGTAATCCAGTTGGGTCAGGCGGCCTACGAATTGGTGCGAAAATTCTTTGACCGAATGAAAGAACCGCAACCGCAGATCCTCGGGCGACACATTTTGCAAGAGCTTGACGATCGCAGGCTCGTCATCCGGCCGCATCGGACGCACGCAAACCTTCCAACCGTCCTTCAATTGCAGTTGGCGTTCCCATTCGGTCGGATAGGGCCGGACCGCAAATCGCGTCTGCCCGGCAGACCGGGTTGCCGGCGCGCGGATGCCGACCCGCGCATCGAGTGCCAGGACCCCAGTTTGGTCCGCCAATAGCGGATTGATATCGAGCTCATGTATTTCCGGCAGGTCGGCGACCATTTGCGACAATTTCACTAACGTCAGGGGCACGGCATCCGGTGGGACCGCCGGGACATCGCGATAGGCTGCCAGCAGCCGCGAAACCCTCGTCCGGCCCACGAGATCGCACGCCAGATTCATGTCGAGGGGCGGCAGCGCCAGCGCCTTGTCGTTGATGACCTCGACCGCCGTCCCGCCGCGGCCAAACGCGATGACCGGCCCGAAAGTGGGATCGTCGGCGATGCCGAGGATCAATTCACGCGCACCGGGGCGCACGATCATCGGCTGGATCATCACGCCCTCGATGCGAGCCGTTGGCCGCGCACGTTTCGCATTCGCCATGACCTTGGCCGCGGCATCGCGGACGTCGTTTTTTGTCGTCAGGCCGAGAACGACACCGCCGACATCCGATTTGTGCGTAATATCGCGTGACAGGATCTTGATCGCCACCGCGAGATTCTGTGCGAAAAAGGTTTCCGCCTTTGTGGCCGCTTCGTCGGGGCTTTCGGCGGCAACCGTCGGCACCATCGGAATGGCGTAGGCCTTGAACAGGTCCGCGATCTCGATCGGATCAAGCCATGGGCGGCCTTCCCTCAGCGCATCGCCAACGACCCTCCTGGCCGCATCGACGTGGGGCGTGAACAACGACGAGACGTCCGGCGGCGTCGCCAGCAGCGCTTCCATGGCCTCGCGATGCTTGACGAGATGCATGAAGGCGCGCACGGCGTCGTCCTCGGTCTGAAAGTGTGGAATCCCGGCCTTGTCGAAAATGGGCGCCACCGACTGGTCGGTGCCGACCCAGGCGGCCAGAACCGGTTTCGGCGTCGAATATTTCTGCGCGCGAGCGGCCTTGACGCGCTCCGCGACCGCTTCCGCGATGCTGGAGGCCGACGCCACCGCCGTCTCCACGTTCATCACGAGCACCGCATCGCTCGCATTGTCGGCGAGCAGGATGTCGAGCGCGGCGAGATAGCGGGCCGCATCGGCGTCGCCGGCGATGTCGATCGGGTCCGCCCTCGACCAGGTCGGCGGCAGCGCCGCGTCCAGCTTTGCTGTCGTGTCGCTTGTGAGCGGAGCGACCACACCGCCGAGTTCCGCCAGACGGTCCACAGCAAGGATGCCCAGACCGCCGCCATTGGTCAGAACTGCCAGCCTCTTGCCGTCAGGCGCGCGAACGTGGCGGCCGAGCAGTTCGGCGCAGTCGAACAGTTCGCGCAAGTCGAGGACGCGCAACAGTCCGGCTCGGCGGAAGGCGGCATCGTAAACGGCATCGGAGCCCGCGAGTGCTCCCGTATGCGTCGCGGCGGCCTTGGCGCCCTGCGCCATCCGGCCGGACTTGACGACCACGACCGGCTTGAGGCGTGCCGCCGCGCGAGCGGCCGACATGAATTTGCGCGCGTCGGTGACAGCCTCCACGTATAAGAGGATCGCACGGGTCTTGTCGTCGAGCGCAAAATGGTCGAGGAGATCGGCGACATCGACGTCGAGTTGATCGCCAATCGAGACAATGCCTGAGAAACCGACCGATTTCTCCGCGCCCCAGTCAACCATCGCGGCTGCGATCGCGCCCGACTGCGAAATCAGCGCCAGTGCCCCCTGCGTCGGATGGCGCGCCGCGAAGCTTGCGTTCAATCCGGCACCTGGAAACATGATGCCAAGACAATTCGGGCCGACGATCCGCAGCTTATGGGCGCGGGCTGCTTGCGCGACGGCTTCGGTGATCGATCCTGGCCCATGTCCAAGACCTGACGAGATAATGACGGCCCCGGCGACACCAAGTTCGCCGGCCTGACGGATGATCTGTGGAATTGACGGCGCAGGCGTGGTGACAACGACCAGATCCGGCACAAAGGGCAATGCCTTGAGATCCGGATAAGTCTTTCGTCCGCCAATGACGTCGTGCCGGGAATTGACGACCGCGATCTCGCCGGCAAAACCGCCCTTCACGAGATTCTGAAGGACGATCGCCCCGATCGAACGGGGACGCGGACTTCCGCCAACGACGGCGACGCGCTTTGGCGAGAAAATCTTGTCTAGTCCAAAGTTCGACATCACGCGGCCGCAAAGGGGATAACCGGCGGATATTGCAACAACACCGACCGTTCCATCGCTCGCATTACATCCTCGCGCGCGATGATGCCGATGAGGCTTTGCCATCGGTCGACAACCGGCAGGCTCTTGAGGCGATGCTTGATCATCAATTCAAGCACCCGCTGCAATCGGGCTTCGGGTTCGACGGCGACGACTTCGGTCGACATGATTTCATCGACGGTCGTACCCATGCCCTCTTTATAATGCGGCAAGATCTGATCCTGAGCAAAGGCAAACGGCTTCAACGCATCCAGCTTCGAGACGATACCAACCAGCGTATCGTCCCGCACAACGGGGTAGGCATCGAAGTTGTCGGCAGCAAAAAGCCGATAGAGTTCGCCGACGGTGGTCTCTGGAGTAACGCTTCGGACCGCAGGGGTCATGTTATTGCCGACGGTTTCCTCGAGAAATTCGTACATTGCCGTTCTCCTTGAAACAGAGGCGCACCGCCAGCAAGGTAACGCGCCGAGGGTTCGCCGGGTCACCGGTTGGAACCCTAATCCTGCCGATCTCTTGCTTCCTTTTTCGGGAAGAAAATCAGCAGAATGACCTTTAGGCCGTCCGTCGCACTTCGGCTTTGACCGAGATCAAACCGGAACACGACGTCATGCGAGAAAGAATTCTTTATGACAGGATTGGAATGACATGCATGCGATGGTTCTATCCGCGCGCGGCGCGCGACTGACGCCACTGGAGCGGCCGGATCCGGTCCCCGGGTCGGGCCAGGTCCGCATCAAGGTAAGCGCGTGCGGCGTGTGCCGGACCGATCTGCATGTCGTGGACGGCGAACTGCCGGATATCCCATACCCCATCGTTCCCGGGCATGAAGTCGTCGGCAGGGTTGAAGCACTGGGCGCCGGCGTTACCGGCCTGACGATGGGCAAGCGTGTCGGCGTGCCATGGCTCGGCTTTACCTGCGGCGAATGCTTTTACTGCCGTGCGGACAAGGAGAACCTGTGCGACCGCCCTCAGTTTACCGGCTATACGCGGGATGGCGGCTTTGCCAGTCATCTGGTAGCCGACGCCCGATATTGTTTCCCGCTTGGCGAAGAGGGAGATGACGTTGCCCTGGCACCCTTGCTTTGCGCCGGCCTGATCGGCTGGCGGTCGCTGGTGATGGCCGGCGAAGGCAAATCGCTCGGAATTTACGGCTTCGGCGCGGCCGGCCACATCGTCGCCCAGGTCGCCCGCGCCCAGGGGCGCGCGATCTATGCTTTCACCCGGCACAACGACAACGACGCCCAGCAGCTCGCAATCTCGCTGGGGGCCGACTGGGCCGGCGCTTCGGAAGACCCTCCGCCCGCGGAACTCGATGCCGCGATCATCTACGCCCCCGTCGGATCCCTGGTGCCGCAGGCTCTGCGCGCTGTGCGCAAGGGCGGGCGCGTCGTGTGCGCGGGGATACATATGTCGGACATTCCTGCCTTTCCCTACAGCATCCTCTGGGGAGAACGGCAGGTGGCGTCCGTCGCCAACTTGAC
Organism: uncultured Alphaproteobacteria bacterium; assembly: GCA_963770515.1. Lineage (GTDB taxonomy): Bacteria > Pseudomonadota > Alphaproteobacteria > Rhizobiales > Xanthobacteraceae > Bradyrhizobium. Next base: position 319,046 of record CAVYPW010000005.1, on the reverse strand, counting down.
CCGCAAGGACGGCGCCGATTTCTTCAAGGCCATCGCCACTGCTAATATTCAAACGTACACCACCGTGTTCCCGCTCGAACAGGCCAACGAAGCGCTGTCTTGCCTGCGCGAAGGCAGGCTCGTCGGCGCGGCGGTGCTACGCCCATGAGCGCGACGAAGCAAGAACCCCAGGGGCAAGATCAGGAGATGGTGCTCGCTTTCCTGGCCGGCCACGATCCCGACTGCAAACGCGTCGACACCCATATCTCCATCGTCTTTCTCGGCAAAGACCGGGTTTTAAAGGTCAAGCGGGCGGTGCGGCTTCCATTCCTTGATTTTTCAACGCTCGAGAAACGCAAGTGGGCCTGCGAGGAAGAACTGACCGTCAATCGCCGTTTCGCCCCGGACCTATATCGGCGCATCGTTCCGATCACCCAGGGACATGACGGCCTCGAAATCGGCGGCGACGGCCGGGTGATCGAATGGGCCGTCGAAATGACGCGGTTTGACGAGAACAAGACCTTCGACCATCTGGCGCGCGCAGGCCACGTCACGCCGGAACTCGTCGAGACGCTCGCCATGACCATCCGCACGACGCACCAACGTGCGGAGATCTCCGATGGGTCCAGCTGGCTCGCCTCCATTGAGGGAATCATCGATCGCAATACTCAAGTTTTCCGCAACGAGCCGCAGCTTCCACGTCAAATGGTCGATCAGCTGGACGCCACCAGCAGGCAAAGACTCGCCGATTGCCGATCGCTGTTGCATGCGCGTGCATCCGAAGGCCTGGTGCGGCGCTGCCACGGCGACGCCCACCTGGGCAACATCACGCTGATCGACGGAAGTCCCGTGCTGTTTGACGCCATCGAATTTGATCCCGTGATGGCCACCACAGATATCCTTTACGATCTGGCCTTCCCGATCATGGACTTTTGCCATTACGGTCTGACGGCCTGCGCCAACCGGCTATTCAACGCCTATTTGCAGCCGGCCTGGCAGGAAAACGCACAGGCGCTTCGGCTGCTACCGCTGTTCCTTTCCATGCGCGCGGCGATCCGCTCCAATGTACTCTTCACCAAATGCCGCCTGTCGCCGGATGAGGATCACGACGCAGCCGACGCGCGGGCCTATTTCGACCTCGCGCTGAGCCACATCGAGCCTGCCCGGCCATCGCTGATCGCGATCGGCGGCAAATCAGGAACTGGCAAAAGCGTGTTGGCGCGCGAGGCAGCGCCCCTGCTGGCGCCGCTGCCCGGCGCGATCCTGTTGCGCTCGGACGTTATCCGGAAAGAACTATTCGGCGTCGATCCGCTCACCGCGCTGCCGGAGGACGCTTACACCCCGGAAGTCACCGCGCAAGTCTATCGAACGCTTCTTGAGCGCAGCCGGAAAATCCTCGATCAAGGATGTTCCGTTGTCGTCGATGCTGCCTTCCTGAAGCAATCCGAGCGCGACGAGTTGTCGACGGCCGCGCAGAAGCTGGACGGGGCGTTTCACGCGGTCTTCCTCACCGCCGATCTCGGTGTGCGCCTCGATCGCATCGGCGCGCGCAAGGCCGACGCATCCGACGCCACGGCGGAAATCGCCGCAGGCCAGGAAGACTACGAAATCGGACGGATCGACTGGCCGGCCATCGACGCCTCGGGCTCACCCGAACAGACGCTGGAACGAAGCAAAGCCGTCCTGGTGCCAGGATAGGCAGAAATGATCCGCCGTCAATGCTGCAGCACGTAAGACCCGGGAGCATCCTGCAGCCACCTCTCCTTTTCGGGTGAAGCCGGCGCAACGGGCGAGCCGGAATGCGCGGCAAGAAACCGTACCCATTCGCCCCACCACGATCCCTCGTGGGACGGCGCCAGCTTGATCCACTGTTCGGGGCCGACATATGGATCACCGGCCTTCTTTGTCAGCACCTGATAGCTATGTTCTGCCTCGTCAGGCGCGGCCACAATGCCAGCATTGTGCCCACCGTTTGCCAAAACATAGGTGATGTCGGCTTCAGCCAGAAAATGGATCTTGTGCACCGACTTCCACGGCGCGACGTGATCACGCTGAGTGCCGACGACGAACATCGGCTTGCGGAGATCAGACAGCGCGATCGGCTTGCCTCCGACCTGGTAGCGGCCCTCGGCCAGATCGTTGTTCAGGAAAAGATGGCGCAAATAGTCCGAGTGCATCTGATAGGGCAAGCGCGTGGCATCGGCATTCCACGACATCAGATCGCTCGGCGGTGCCCGCTCGCCGATCAGATAGTCGTGCACCATACGCGACCAGAGTAGATCGTTGGAACGCAGCATCTGGAATGCTCCGGCCATCTGCATCGAACCGAGCACGCCCCGCTGCCACATCACGTCTTCGAGAAAACTGACCTGGCTTTCATTGATAAACAGCGTGAGTTCGCCCGCTTCCGTAAAATCGGTTTGGGCGGCAAGCATGGTCACCGTCTTCAAGCAATCCGGGCGATCGCGTTCCAGCCGCGCGGCGGCGATCGAGACCAGTGTACCGCCGAGGCAATAGCCCGCGGCATGGATGGCCCGCTCCGGCATGATCTCGTTGATGGTGGCGACAGCCGCGTCAACGCCGTGTTCCCGATAATCCTCCAGACTGAGATTGCGATCGGCGGAGGTCGGATTTTTCCAGGAAATCATGAAAACGGTAAAACCGTTTTCAACCAGGAACCGCACCAGCGAATTGTGCGGAGAAAGATCGAGAATATAATACTTCATGATCCAAGCCGGCACGATCAATACGGGCTCCGGCCGCACCGTCGGTGTGGTCGGCGTATATTGAATGAGCTCGATCAGATCGTTGCGGTAGACGACCTTGCCTGGCGTCACCGCAACATCCTTGCCGACGACGAATTGCATATCGTGTGCGGCACTGCCCTTGAGGAGAGTTTGCCAGTCCTCCATCCAGTTGTGCAGGCCATAGACGAAATTGCTTCCGCCGGTCTCCATGATCTTGCGCAGCACCTTCGGATTGGTGCCGGCAAAGTTCGTCGGAGCGACCGTGTCGAGACACTGACGTGTCACGAAATCGGTGATCGCAGCGTTGGAATGGGCAAGGCCGTTGACGTTGGATGTCGCCGAATGCCACCAATCCTCGTTCAGCAAGAAAGCCTGGGCCAGCAGATTGAAAGGCGGCAACTCCCAATCGCGGCCGGCAAAACGGCGATCGACCGCCGGCGGCTTGATCACCGACCACGGCTGGAATGTCGTATGCCGGGGCACCATCGCGTTCATGAATTGCATGCCATGTTGAAGCGCTTCGCCTGCAAGCATTGCGCATTTGCCGGGGGAGGCAAGCAAATGGAGCTGCCAGTCGGCGAACGCCAGCGCGACTGCCGCCGGAGAAAGGCCGCCGGTTAAACGCGCAAGACCGGCATGAAAGGCCCGGTCCGCCGTATCGGCAGCAGTGGAGACATTTGACGGCAATGCCTCAACCTCCTCGGGAGGCAGCGCATCGGCATGCTCCTGCAAGTTGGCTAGACGGCCGGCCGATACTGAAGAGGACATGAACGATTTCCTTTCAAACCAAAATCGGGCGCTTCACGCCCGCGGTTCAGACAGACCGAAATGCTTTCGGCCGACAGCCACTATTTCGTCATCCGTCGGGTGATCGCTCGATTCTGCTCGCAGCACCAGCTTTGGCCGCGCCGATTGCAGATGCTGCATGAGCACCGTTTTTTCATTGCCGGGTCCAAGGACCAGTACCTCGTCGCACGCCGCGACAGATTTGGCGATCGCAGCAAGAAAAGCAGGATCGTCCTTCACATGGCCCGAACCGATTGTGTTGGCGTGGTGATGAAGATGGGATGACGCGAGATGCGCGTGCACCATGCTGGAGCTGACGCCAGTCAGTCCCATCGTGAATATTTTCGCTTTCAGATGGTCGATCCAGATGACGGCGTGGCGATGAAGTTGGTCTGCTTGCGCTGGATGGGTCATTTTTATCCTCTTCCGTGTTCAGCCGAGATACGGGCCGCCAATCCCACGAAAGACACGATAGCGGCACATCCGGGACAGACTTTGACGTGCATCAAATCGGGGACGCGCGGCGAATGCTTCGATGGGCCAATTGCCGCTCGCAAACTCACGGAGGCCATCATGTACAGGAACCTTCTGGTGCATATCCCGACCGAACGTTCGCCGCGGCCGGCGATCGATGGGTCGATTTCGCTGGCGATGACCGCTGGCGCCACTCTGGAGGCCGTCGCCGTCGGCTATGAGTTGGTCAACGACATTCCACTCGTCGCGGAAGGCGGTGTCGCGATGGCGCCGCTGTTTGAAGCCCAGCACCGAGGCGCATTGGAGCGCGCTCAGGCGGCCCTGGCCGTTTTTGAATTTGAGGCGAAAACGGCCAAGATAACCCATCGGAACCGTGCGATTGGCGGGTCATTCGCCGAGGCCGTCGATATTCTTGGTGCGACCGCGAGGCTGTCCGATCTGACGATCGTCTCGCAGCCGGAAGCTACCGATGCGACCAATGACAACCTGATGCCGCAGGAGATGCTGTTTCGATCCGGTGGACCTGTTCTGGTAATCCCCTACACGTTTCGTGGGGCGTTGAGCATGGGCCGCATCGGGATTTTATGGGACGGCGGCCGGCTGGCGGCCCGTGCCTTGCGGGACGCGATGCCTCTGATCTCCAGGGCCAACGCGCTCACGATTCTGACCGTCAACGAGCCGATTTCAGCGGAAGCTTCGCCCGACCGGCTGCTGGCGCGCCTTGCAAGCCTCGGTCTACCGGCGAAAATCGTTTCGCTAGAGGCCGACCATTCCGAAATCCAACCGATGATTTTGTCCGCGGCCGCTGAGGAGGGACTCGATCTTCTCGTCATGGGCGGCTACGGGCATTCCCGTTTGCAGGAAGTCATTCTCGGCGGAGTTACCCGCGACATGTTCCGATCCATGACGGTGCCGACCCTGATGTCGCACTGACGAGTGAGCGACGAGCGTCGTCCGCTCAGTGGAATTTTCGGCACTCGTTCCGCTTCCTTGACCTCGATCAATCACAGCGCCTGGTATCCGCTTCTTAATGGCGGCCATGGAGGCCGCCATGTCACATTCATCGTTAGCTACTGCCGTATTCATCAGCTTTCTCGCAAGCACATCGCAGCTGTCCGCTGCCGCCGACGCTGTTCCAAAATTCGACATCGAACGTAACTGCCGGTCAGAACTTTCCGGCGGTTCATCGATTGGCGAAACCATGGCTTCCTGCAAGGCCGACGAAGAACGCTCCCGGGACGAACTCATTCCGCGATGGAGCGTATTCTCGCAAGCCGACAAAAAGCTTTGTATTCAGGAAACCAAAATCGACGGGACGCCGAGCTATGTCGAGCTCGAAACCTGTCTTGAAATGGCGCCTTCAGGTCGGGCACAGCCGTGAGCGAGGCAAGATTTGGCGGCAGACGGATCGTGCTCCACCGGCCGATCGCGATCGGCGGTGTTGTTGGTTTTCTCATGGCCGCTTCCAGCGGTCTTCCTTGCCTTGCCTCCAACGCCGAACAGGGCAAGCGGCTCGCCCTCACCTATTGCGCGAAATGCCACGCCATCGACAAGGTGAGCCCGAGCCCGCTGAAGATCGCGCCGCCGTTCCGGATCCTGCACGAACGCTATCCCGTCGGGATGCTTGAGGAATCACTGGCCGAAGGCATCGTGACGGGACATCCGACCATGCCGGAATTCGGTTTCGATGGCGATCAGATCGGCGACTTCATTGCGTTTTTGAAGACCTTGGAATGACGAACCGGCCGCCTTCACTGCGATTGAGCTAGCTCAAAGCGCGATCCGGAAACGGCTGCGATATTGAAAACATCGAATTCAACGGAGGTACGCCATGCGCGCCCATCAAATTATGACCAAAGATGTTGTTACCGTCACGCCGCACACTTCGATCGAGGACGCCGCCAAGATCATGTTGCAGACCCATATCAGCGGTCTGCCTGTGCTGGATGATGCGGGCAAGCTGGTCGGCATCGTGTCGGAAAGTGACTTTCTCCGCCGCAGCGAAATCGGCACCGGACGCAAACGGCCTGCCTGGCTTCAGTTCCTCGTTGGCCCAGGAAGAGCGGCCACGGATTTCGTACATGAACGCGGACGCAAGGTCGAAGACGTCATGACCGAAGATCCGATCACGGTGGATGAAGAAACCCCGCTTGAAGATCTGGTCCGGCTGATGGAGAAGAATGGGATCAAGCGGCTACCCGTCATGAGCGGCAACACGATCAAGGGCATCGTCACACGGTCGAACGTGCTGCAGGCGGTCGCCAGTATCGCCCACGAAATTCCGGATCCGACGGCCGACGACGACCACATTCGCAATCGCATCACGCGCACGGTCAACGCGACCGACTGGCGTCCGATCGGCTTCGAAGTAACCGTCCGCAAGGGGGTCGTCCACCTGCACGGCATGATCACGACCGACAAGGCGCGGCAAGCCACGATCGTCGCTGCCCAGAATACGGCGGGGGTTAAAGAGGTGCACGACCACCTCTGCTTCGTGGACACCTATTCCGGCTTCTACGTCGAGTTGCCGGAAGATATGGAAGCCACGCAATAGCCGCAGCCGCAGTTTCCGACGCCCTTTACAGACGCGCAGCGGCGGCGCCTTCCTCGGCCTCCTTTTGATCCAGATCAAACCGCCGTCGCACGTTTCGTCAGATTCTAGTTACTCACGATAGGAGAATAACCATGCCCACAGATTCGCTCTTGGTCGCGATCGGCGTATGCGTGATGTTTCTGGCTTTCGGTACTGTGCTCGCCTGGGCCGATCACACCACAAGCCAATGGCTCCGCAACAGGTCCGCGGCCAAGCTGACGACCGCCGACGCCAAGCCGCCTCATCGCAAGGCGGCTTGATCATTTCAGAATTTCTATGGGAACGCCCGGAGAAGTGCCCAACTCTCGGTGCATCCGCGTTGGGATAAAATAAATGACCGAGCGCTGGCGTCCTGTTCTATTTGACTGTCCTCGAACAGGTCAAAAGGTCCAGGGACTAGTCACTGCGGAAGAAGTACCGGGAGCCGGCAATACGCGCTATGAGCCGGTCCCCTGCCTCGCCTGTGCGGGAGTCCATTTCGTCGATTTTCAGGGCAAGATACTCGGATCGAAAAATAACGAGTAGTGAGGATTTCGGTCTTAAAAAACGGCGCGATCGGGTACGATCGTGCCGCTTTTAGATAGGAGCTTATCCTCAGGCGTTAAGCCGGTTAAGTGCGGGGCGGTTGCGAAGCTGGATACGCCGGGATGTTTCCAGTGCGATCGTGCCGGAATGCACGAACTGGGTGAAGGTTCGCGACACCGTCTCGATCGTCAGTCCGAGATAGTCAGCAATATCCTGACGCGACATCGGCAGTTCGACCGCGACACCGGCCGAATTACGGCCCGCCATCTCGAGCAGGAAGCCGGCCACACGCTCTTCGGCGCTTTTGATAAGAGCCAGCGAATGCTCCTGGACGCGCTGGAGTTCGCGCATCGTCAGCATCCAAAGCTGCCGGGCTAGGCTCCTTTCATGCTCGGCGCGCGCCATCACCGCGCTGCGCTTGGCGACCAGGATCTGCGAGTCGCAGATCGCTTCTGCCGAACACAAATGCATGTCGCCTGCCTCGACGCCGAAGATATCGCCGGGGAGATAGAAGGCGCTGATCTGGCGACGGCCGTCATCCAACATGCGATATGTTCGCACGGCGCCGGAAATGACCTGGTAGAGATACTCGGAGGGCTCATGCTCGCCGTAAATTTCGTTGTTGCGGGCAAATCGCATCGGGGCGCCCATCAGACCCAGCGGGCCTTCCGTTAAGGGAGCCGAAGCGGGCGGGCGAGCGTAGATCGAGGACTTGGCGGTTGCGACGGCGGTGAGCATGGCAAAACTCCGGTTTCGATCGTTGATGTCCGAACCTTGCCTATTTTCGACGGCGTCGAAAATTCAGGTCGCTCCCCTAAGTAAAAACCCGGAGGCCCCGTAAAACTACGGAAAGCAGAGCGGGTCTCAGCCGAAACAGCGAAACCTTTGGATCGGCCTGCTCCGATTGAGCCAGGTCAAATCGCATCGGCCGTTCTCGGCGAAAATGTCGAATAGACCACCGACACCGAAATTGAAGTTCACGGCCATGAAAAAACTCGCCGCAGTCTTGTCCCGGCTTTTCGAACCCTCGCAGTGGCGAGACATCGAAACCGCCCCGTCCGATCGCGAGCTTGAACTTGCCGTCATCGACGGCGAGGTTCGTCCGATCGGCGTATTCTGTCTTCGTCATGGAGATGACTGGCTCGATGCGGAAACGTTGAGGCCCGTCAAAGTAACCGCAACACACTGGCGCTTCCGCTGGCCGATGATCTTTCCCGCCAGCTGTTGCTAGGAGCACCCAATGCGTGGATCGATCAGAGGAATAATCACCCTTCTCTCGGAATCACGGCTCGGTTCGCGGCACAAGCGCATCGACTGGACGCTGGTCCTGGCTTGGACCGGGATTGCGACCGCTCTTTTGATCATTCTGTTCGCCATCCGATGAAACCTGCGGTTCCTCATCAAGGATAGCGCGCCACGCGGCGCCGTCCAGATCGTCATATTGGCCATTCTTCAAAGACCAGAGAAAACCGGCGAGACCCGCGGCGCCGAGCGCGAGCGCGAGCGGAACAAGGATGATCATAACTTCCATCAGGCCGCTCCCTTGGCGCGGCTTCGCGCGCGCAACGCGTTGAGGATGACCAATAGAGACGATCCGGACATGGCCGCGGCGGCGATCAGCGGCGTTACCAGGCCGGCGATGGCGATTGGCACCGCGAGAGAGTTGTAAATCACGGCAAGCCACAGGTTCTGACGCATCAAACGCAGCGCCTTGCGAGAAACAGCGATGCCGGCCTCTACCGGCGCGAGTTGCTCGCCGAGAAACACGGCGTCGGCCACGGACTGGCTCATATGCGTCGCCGAGATAGGCGATATCGACGCATAGGCGGCCGCCAGCGCCGGCGCGTCATTCAGGCCGTCGCCGACCATCAATACCTTGAATCCCTGACGTGCCAATTCATCGATCCGCGCGATCTTGTCGACCGGCGTGACTTCGGCGCGCCATTCGCAGATCCCAAGCGACTGCGCTGCTGCCCGCACCGCGGGCTCCCGGTCGCCCGACACGATTTCCACGCCGATACCTCGCCTCTGGAGCCTCGAGACGACAGCGGCTGCATCGGGGCGCAAACGCTGCCTCACCGCAAAGACATGACAGGACGAGCCGTGACGGAATGCCACCACCGACGCCTCGGGATCGCGGCTTAGAATCGCATTTGCCGCATCCTCGGCGCCACAATAGGACGGTCGCCCGAGCCTGATCTCCAATCCATTCAGGACGCCGTGTACGCCCTGCCCTGGCTCTTCCTGAAACCCGGCCAGCGGCGAGGCCGCTTTTGCCGCCCGCGCCACGGCGGCGGCGACGGGATGACGGCTCGATAGCGCAACGCGGCCGGCCAGCGCAAAAACATCAGGCGGAATCGCCTCGGCATTTGTGACATCCAGTTCCGGCAGGGTCAGCGTTCCCGTCTTGTCGAAGACGACATGGTCGACCGCTGCCATGCGTTCGATTGCATCGCCGGAGTTGAGCAGGACGCCGGAACCGAACAAAGCCCCGGAAGCCACCGTCTGCGCGGCCGGAATGGCAAGACCGAGCGCACATGGGCAGGTGATGATGAGTACCGCGATGGCAGTTACGACCGCGTCGTGCAAACTCGCGCCCGCGATCAGCCAGCCGATCATCGTCAACAGCGCGGCGGCATGCACGACCGGCGCATAGAGCCGCGAGGCTCTTTCCGCTAGGCGAACGTACCGAGAGCGCGCCTGTTGTGCGTTTTCGAGCAGGCGGGAGATTTCCGAAAGCAACGTCGCCTCGGAGGCCGCCGATACGCGCACACGCAAGACACCGGTTCTGACAAGCGTGCCGGCATAGACGGGGCTGCCGACAGCGACCGTCTTTGGCAACGTTTCGCCGGTGATCAGGCTCTGGTCGATCTCGGATCGCCCGCTGATTACATTGCCATCGACCGCCGCGCGCTCGCCCGGCCGCAGCAGGACAATGTCGCCCGGCTGGATGGCCGCAACGGGCACGGTGACAATTTCCCCGTCATCGATGAATTTCGTCGCCGTCTCCGCTTTCAATGCGGCTAGATTTCCGGCGAAAGCGCGGGTCTTTCTCCGCATATTCTGGTCGAGGTATCGTCCCGCCAAAAGAAAGGCGATCAGCATGATCGCCGCGTCGAAATAAGCGTGCTCGGCATGCGAGGCGGTCTCGAACAGCGACATCGCCAACGCAAGTGTGATGCCGATGCTGATCGGGACATCCATATTGACGCTTCGGGCGCGCAGCGCCGACAGGGCGGAAGAGAAGAACGGCTGGGCCGAATAGGCCGCGGCGGGGAGCACGATCAGCGCCGACAGCCAGTGAAAGAAGTCGCGCTGCTCCGGGAGCATGTCGCCTGCAATGCCCGACCACACCGGCACGGACAGCATCATCACATTCATCGCAGCAAAGGCCGCGACGCCGAGACGGCGCAGCAGCGAGCTTGCTTGTTCTGCTTCCCGGGTCTCCGTGCCCTCCCGTTCGAACGGATACGCCTTGTAACCGAGCTCGGCGAGACGATCGACGAACACGGACGGATCGATCGCTCCGGCCTTCCATTCCAGCGCCAAGCGGCGATCGGTCAGGTTGACCCGCGCTGAGGTGACGTCCGGAATTTTCGAAAGATTGCGTTCGATCCTGGCCATACAGCCGGCGCAGTTGATTCCGTCGACGGCCAGGTCGAGGTGCACGAGACCTTCACCGGTGTTTTTCAGATAATGCGAGAAATCGAGCGCGGATTGCATGATGCTGGTCCTCAATGCAGGACGACGCGATTATGTGACAGGAACATCCGCTTGCCGTCGGCGTCGGCCTCAATCACCAGATCCCACTGGCCCGGAGCCATCCCCTTCGCCGTTCCGCGATAGTCCCCCTCGCCGCGCTCGACAACCTGTAGAGGCTGATCGGCACGACGATCCGTGGGGCGCTCGAAATGTCCCGAAAATGCCAAACCGGTAAGAGGCGCGCCACCCGCGTCGCTCGCGTGAAGGACAATTACCGCACCGCCATCAGGCTTTCGATCGATATGGGCGTCGACTTTCCAGCCTCGCGCGTTCTGCTCATGAGCCGCCTGAATTTCCTTCTGGTACGCAAGGCCTGCGCTATAGGCGCTATCAACCTCGGTCCCCGGCAAGGTGGTGATGGCAAGCCGCATCATCACCACGTTGACGCCGATAACGACCAGGAAGAAAGACACGACCGCGATCAGGACAAATCGCCCGGTGATCTCTCGTGCGGGTACTGCCGTCGTCGACATATCGGAAATCCTTCTCATTTCAGGGCGTCACGAAATGATCGGTCGCCGAGGCTACCTCGCCCAACCCGAGATCTGTGACGCGGAATTTGACCGGCGCTGTCTTTTCCGCTGTTTCATTGAACGGCACAGTGACCAGCACGCGCAGCTCGGTGGTCGAATCGCGGCCGAGGACGATCATCGGCCGGTCGGGCGTGACCGAGTTGGCGCCGACGATGTGAATTTGCGCGTCAGCCGGGCCATCGATATCGACGGCAATCACGCGATCGAAGCCGCGCTTGTTGAGAAAGCGCAGCGTATACCCGTTCCGGATCGAGCCATCGCTGAGCTTGACGGCGACCGGATTGCGATCGTGCAGCACATTGAGATCAAGCAACGTCCTTGTGAGCAACGCATAGAGCATCACCGCGCAGACTCCGGCAATGACAGCGGCATATACGACGGTTCGCGCGCGGAGTGGCTTGAAGATTTCCTTCTGTCCGGCGATCCGTCGCTCGACATTCACGTCGTTGTCGTAGCCTATCAGGCTGGTCGGCCGACCGACCTTCTTCATGACGGTGTCGCAGGCATCGATGCAGAGCCCGCACTGAATGCAGCCGAGTTGGGCGCCGTCGCGAATGTCGATGCCAGTCGGGCAAACCGCCACGCATTGGTTGCAGTCGATGCAGTCGCCGACCTTCTCACCCAGCGACCGCAGATCGCCCGCCTTCTTGAGCGAACAGCGCGGCTCGCCGCGGTCGTATTTGTAAGTGACGTTCAACGCCCATTCGTCGGTCAACGCGGCCTGGATCCGCGGCCACGGGCACATGTAAACGCAGACCTGCTCGCGGGCATGACCGGCCAGCAGATAAGTCGTCACCGTCAGAATTCCGATCCAGATATAGGCGAGCGCCGGCGCCTGAAAGGTCGCGAGATCCTTCACCAAGGTCGGGGCATCGGAGAAATACAGCACCCAGGCGCCGCCGGTCCACCAAGCGATCATGAGCCAGACGGCATGCTTGAGGACGCGCCGCACCAGGCGATTGGCAGTCGTTGGCGCCGCATCGGCCTTGATGCGTTCGCGGCGGTCTCCTTCCGTCCAGCGCTCGACGGCGTAGAACAGGTCAGTCCAGACGGTCTGAGGGCAAAGGTAGCCACACCAGATCCGGCCGCCGAGAGCGTTCATCAGGAACAGCACCATGGCCGCGAGGATCAGGAGTCCCGTGAAGTAGTAGACCTCTTGCGGCCATAGTTCGATGAAGAAGAAATAGAAACGGCGGTTGGGAAAATCGATCAGTACGGCCTGGTCGGGCGCGCCGAGGCCGCGGTTCCAGCGCACAAAGGGCAGCAGATAGTAGACGCCGAGGCAAGCGGCCATCAGGCCCCATTTGATTCGACGGAATGTGCCGGAAACGCTTTGCGGGTAGACTTTCTTCTGGGCCACATAGAGCGGCCCGTCTTCATCGAACTGCAAATCGGTCGGGGACATTGGTTTGTTCATCGCGAAAACTCGCAAAAGGATTTTCGCGATGAACTTTAGGGCAGCGGCCGGGGCCTCACTTGACGTACATCAACCAACCGGCTGCCGTTTTCGAACGGTCTATTTGCCGCCGCCCAGCGAGTGCACGTACACCGTCAACGCCTTGATGGTGACGGGATCGAGACGGCCGGCCCAGGCCGGCATGACGCCGGCACGGCCATTGGTAATCGTTTCGACAATGGTCGCCTGATCCGATCCATACAGCCAGATCTGGTCGGTAAGATTGGGTGCACCCATTTCCTGGTTGCCCTTGCCATCCTTGCCGTGACAGGCCACGCAGTTCTCGTCGAAAATCTTCTTGCCGGCTGCCGCGTTGAAGCCCGGCTCCGTCGACAATCCCGACAGCGAACGGACATAGTTAGCGACGGTTACAATTTGCTCGGGCTTCAGCATGCCGTCGCGACCGAAGGCCAGCATTTGGCCCTCATGCGCCTTTGGGTCGCCCGATCGGGCCCCGAACTGGATGGTTTGACTGATCTGCGCCAAGGTGCCCCCCCACAGCCAGTCATCGTCATTGAGGTTCGGATATCCCTTGGCTCCGGCCGCACCTGTCCCGTGGCATGGCGCGCAATTGTCGGCAAACACCGTCTTGCCGAGCGCGCGCGACAGTGCAAGCAGCTTTGGGTCTTTCTCGATCTCGGCGAGAGAGGCGCCGGCAAGCACCTTCATCGAATCACCACGAATGACCGCGAGGTCGGCGAGATCCTTCGTAACGGCCGCACGGTTAGTGTAATGTAATACGCCAGCCGTATACCCGCTCATCAGCGGCCAGGCCGGATAGACCACCCAATACCCCACGGCCCAAACGATCGTGGCGTAGAAGGTCAGCACCCACCAGCGCGGCAGCGGCGTATTCAGTTCCTTGATGCCGTCCCACTCGTGGCCCGTGGTATGACGACCGGAGACGCTGTCGAAGTCGTTGTGATCAGCCATAGCTCAATCCTCGCGCAGCGGCATGTTGGCCGCACTATCGAACAGCTTTTTGTTGCGGGGGCGCAGCGCGTAAAAAACGATGGCGATGAAAATCCCGACAAACAAGGGAGTCCAGAAGGTGAGAACAAGGTGCGACGCCAGGTTCTCAATAGAGACGATTGCTTTCATGTCGGGCCTCTTCAGCGCAGGTTGGCTTTTTCGTCATAGAGCTTGAAGTCGACCAGCGTTCCCAGCATCTGCAGGTACGCGATCAAGGCGTCGAGCTCGGTCGGACTGCCCGGCCGGCCGTCGAAATTTCGAACGACAGCTTTTGGGTAGCGCTTCTGAAAGGCGTCAACGTCGGCATTATCCGGGTCGGCCTGGGCCAACAGGTCGGCCTTTGCGTTGGCGATTTGCTCGTCCGTATAGGGAACGCCGACTGCCCGGTTGGTGCGCAGATGGGCGTCGATATCGTCGAGCTTGACTTCGGTCTGTGCCAACGCCGGATAGCCGGGCATGATCGATTGCGGCACGATCGACCTCGGATCGGTCAAGTGGCGCACATGCCAGTCGTCGGAATATTTGGCGCCGACTCGCGCAAGATCCGGACCGTTCCGCTTCGATCCCCACTGGAACGGATGGTCATACATGCTTTCCGCGGCGAGAGAGTAATGGCCGTAACGTTCGACCTCGTCGCGCAGCGCTCGGATCATCTGAGAGTGACAGAGATAGCAGCCTTCCCGCACGTAGATGTTCCGCCCCGTCAGTTCCAGCGGCGTATAGGGACGCATGCCGTCAACGACTTCGATCGTGCTCTTCAGGTAGAATAGCGGCGTGATCTCGACGATGCCGCCGATGGCGATGACCCCAAGGATCCCCGCGATCAGGATGATCGAGTTCTGTTCAAAGATCTTGTGTCGGTTCCAGAAGGACATGGAGAAAACCCTATTCGGCGGGTTGGAGGAGGCCGGCGGCGTGGGTGGTTTCTTCAGCCTCGCCGGCGTTGACCGTCATCCAGAGGTTAAAGGCCATGATCAGCGCGCCAATCAGGAACAGCGCCCCGCCGGCCGCGCGGATGATGTAGAAGGGATGCATCGCCTCGACGGATTCGATGAAGGAGTATTCAAGGAAACCGAGCGAGGTATAGGCGCGCCACATCAAACCCTGAAGGATTCCCGACACCCACATCGCGGAGATGTAGAGAACAATGCCGATCGTCGCGATCCAGAAGTGCCAGTTGACGAGCTTGAGGCTATAAAGACCTTTGCGGTTCCAGAGCCACGGCACGAGGCAATACAACGCGCCGAACGAGACAAACCCGACCCAGCCGAGCGCGCCGGAATGCACGTGGCCGATGGTCCAGTCCGTATAGTGGCTGAGTGAGTTGACGACCTTGATCGACATCACCGGCCCCTCGAAGGTCGACATGCCGTAGAACGCCACAGACACCACCAGCATGCGCAGGACGGGATCGGTGCGGAGCTTGTCCCAGGCACCCGACAAGGTCATCAGGCCGTTGATCATGCCGCCCCAAGAGGGCATCCAGAGCATGATCGAGAACGTCATGCCGAGTGTCTGCGCCCAGTCAGGCAGCGCGGTGTAGTGAAGATGGTGCGGGCCTGCCCAGATGTAGAGGAAGATCAGCGCCCAGAAGTGGATGATGGAAAGACGATAGGAATAGATCGGCCGCTCCGCCCGCTTCGGGATGAAGTAATACATGATGGCGAGGAAGCCCGCGGTCAGGAAGAAGCCGACCGCATTGTGCCCATACCACCACTGGAACATCGCATCCTGCACGCCGCCCCAGGCGATGTAGGATTTCGAACCCAGCAGCGACACCGGCAACGCCGGATTGTTGCCAAGATGCAGCACGGCGATCGTTACGATGAACGCCAGATAGAACCAGTTCGCGACGAAGATGTGCGGCTCCTTGCGCTTAACCAGCGTCAACAGGAACACAAGGAGATAGGTCACCCAGACGATCGTCAGCCAGAGGTCCGCGTACCACTCGGGCTCGGCATATTCCTTGGACTGGGTAACGCCGAGCAGATAGCCAGTGCCTGCAATCACGATGAAGAAGTTGTAGCCGAGCACGACGAACCAGGGCGCGAGATCGCCGGCAAGCCGCGTGCGACAGGTCTTCTGCACGACATAAAACGAAGTCGCGATCAAAACGTTGCCACCGAAAGCAAAGACCACTGCAGATGTATGCAGCGGCCTAAGACGGCCAAACGTCGTCCACGGCAGATCGAGGTTCAGCGCCGGCCATGCGAGTTGCGAGGCGATGATCAGACCCACCGTAAAACCGGCGATGCCCCAGAACACCGCGGCGACAGTAGCGAATTTGATTGGCCCGAAATTGTAATTGGGTCGGCCATTGATTTCTTGCGGCGGCAGCCCCGCCGGGCGGTCGTAATACCGGTTCAGGATGGCGAAGCCCGCCGCCAGGCTCGCCACGCAACCGAGCGACGCGTGAAAGGCAAACGGCGCATCGTGCGCAAATCCGGCCCCGATCAGGCAGAGGAACGCAAGGACGACAAAAAGCGGAAACAGAATTGCCTCGCCGACGGTCATCGATTTCGAGGCGGTGGACGTCTGCGTCATGGCGCAACTTCCTTCGGAATGAGAATGCGGTGAGGGAAACACATGGGCGGGCCGCAAGGTTTGATCGAGATCAAGAACGTGTGGCGGGAATGCTCATCACTTCTGCCGAACGCTCCTGACAGGCCTCGCGAACGAGCGATTGCAGCGTCAGTTCGTTGGGACAATATTTCGACGGGGTTGCGATCCGCTTGTGCTGGAGATCCCTGGCGCAACGCGCCTTTGACGAACACTGACTGCATACCCGACGCAGGTCGCGCAGCTCATCGGGATGAGAAGTTGAAAGCGATTCTTCCGTCAGTCCGGCGTATGCCAGGCGCTCGCGGAGCTGCTCCTGCGAATCGGACGATGTAGACATCAACGTCACAAGTTCGGCGGGCGAGATGTTGAGATCATAGGCGATTGCCTCGATATCCTGAGTATCGAGCCGTCTTACCTCCCGCCATCTGGAGATGGCGCATTTGGTGCGATTGAGAAGATTGTGAAGGAATGAGCCGTCGGATCGACCAGCCGATTGAGTTGCCATAGTGTATCCCCTTTCTGAATTTCTTAGTTTTGCGAAGGGCTCTCTCCGTTGATCTGGATCAAACGGCCTTGCTGAATTGCGCTGTCTGCGGTCCTCTGTAGGCGTCGAACACCGCAGCAACGATCCGCACGATTGCCCGGCCCGTTTCCGTCACGACCAGGATGGAATCCGCGATTTCGACCAGACCGTCCCTGACCATGGGCGCGAGCATCGGCAGTTCGCGGCTTAAGTCTGCCCCCGGCGCGACCCCGGCAAAATCGACCGAGAAGTCGCACATCAGCCGCTCGATAACTCTCCCACGCCATCGATCGTCGGCATCAAGTCTGCGGCCACGCACGGACGTAAGGCCTCCGGCTTCGATGGCGTGGATGTATTTCGGAACATCGGAGATGTTCTGCACGAAGCCTTCGGCAAAGGTCGAAATCGAAGATGCGCCAAGGCCCAACAGGACCCGGCTGTCGTCGTCGGTGTAACCCTGAAAATTACGGTGCAGCTTTCCCGACGCGGCCGCCGAAGCCAGCGGATCAGCCGGCTTGGCGAAGTGGTCGATGCCGATACGTACATACCCGCAGCGAACCAGTTCCTCGGCAATCAGCTCGGCCTGGTCGATCCGCTGATCGAGCGACGGCAGTGTTGTCGCGTCGATGCGTCGCTGATTTGCCTTGAGACTTGGCAGATGGGCGTAACCGAAGCACGCGATCCGGTCTGGCTCCATGGCGCTGACCAGCGCGCAGGTTTCGCGGATCGATTCCAGCGTCTGCATCGGCAGGCCGTAGATCAGATCAAAATTCAGGTTACGGATGCCGGCCAAGCGGAGACGTTTGACAGCCGACTCGACCATGGAAAGAGGCTGGATCCGGCCGATTGCAGCTTGAACCAGCGGATTGACGTCCTGAACTCCGAGGCTCGCGCGAGTAACGCCAAGTTCGGCAAGTCCGCCGGCAAACTCCGCGGCGACATAGCGCGGATCGAGTTCAATTGCCTGCTCGAATGAAGGATCAAACCGAAAGCGGCTGCCGAGTGCTGCCAAAACGGATCTCAGGCCATCAAGACCGAGAATACTCGGCGTTCCACCGCCCCAGTGCAGCCGCGTGATATCGGGCAATTCCTTGATCAGGCCAGCGACCAAACCGATCTCGGTTTCGAGCGCGCGGCGATATCGTGAGATTACTTCGTCGCGGATCGCCATCTTGGTATTGCAGCCGCAGTACAGGCAGATTTCGCGACAGTAAGGCACATGCAGATAGACCGAGATGCTCTGCTCTCCGTCCAGCCCGGCAAGCCACGCCGCGTGGTCGGCGGGGCCAACCATCGGCGTGAAATCCGCCGCGGTCGGATAAGAGGTATATCGCGGAACATTCCGGCCCGCGTAGCGGCGTGCGATGGTGTTCACGGGTCGCCTTCGTCTTTCTGGCGGGCGGGCGAAAGCCTAAAGCGCGCGCGTCAGCGCAGTAGGCGATTTCAGCTCGACGGCATCAGCAAAAATCGTCCAATCGTGAACGCGCTTTTGCCTGCAAAAATCCGCTTCGGCTTGCCTCACCGCCTCCATTAACGAGGGCGCCTGCACATTGAACACCGCCTGACATGCACGATGCTCGTGTCCGGTGTCATCGCAGACCGTCTTGATAAAACGAACGTCGAACGTAAGCATGATGAACCCTCCTGTTTCCCTGGAACTCTCCCGCAATCCAGCGAAAGTTACCTTGATCAAAGTCAATCAAACGTCATGATCGATGGTCCATCCGGTCGCAATAACCGCAAAGCTGACGATTGCGAGGATTGCCAGCAGCGTTTCAACAAGGCTCAGCTCCCCGCTGGCGTTGGCGGCAAACAAGATCACGGCTAATACCGGAAAGCTCAACAGAAGGCTGGCGGTACGAATCAAAGGATCACCTCGCTAAGCGCGAACAAGACGATACAGTTTCGGCCGGAGGTCTTTTTGATCCAGCTCAAGACATCCTTGGCCCCGGATTGTCAGCATCACCTCTTGAGGAGAGGTTTGGTGACCGCTACCGACATCATGGCACTCATTGGGCAGACTGTTCTGTTTGCGGGCTTCGCCGCAACCATGGCGTGGGCCGATATCCTTACGCGTCCGCACACCGCAACCAGCGCCTCCGTCGGCACATCGGGCCGGCGGAAAAAACGTTTCCTTCTAATGCTGTGAATTGAACGCTGCATCCCCGGCGCGAGCTGACTTTAATTCCCGGAAGTCGCCTCAGCCGACAATTCGGCACCAATCAAATCGCTCGAGGTCTTATCGAGTTCGCTGCCCAACCTTGCGCGCGCTGCATCCCATATGCGCGAAGCGACTTGCGGCTCGCGATCCATCAGGCTGTGCAGATCTGAAGCATCGAGCGCCAGCAGACGAGTCGATTGGAGGGCCTGTACGGTCGCCGAACGCCGGGTTTGACGCAAAGCGGCAATTTCGCCAAAGAAGTCGCCTGTGCCGAGTTTCACACGCTTGTGGCTCAATCTGATCTCGACCTCTCCGTCCACGATCAGATACATCGAATGCGCGGGCTCGCCCCGCCGCGCGATGATGGCTCCCTTATCGACCTTCTGCGCCCGCAGGATTTTCATCACGTCTGCGATCTGCGTTGCACTAAGCTGGCTGAACAGTGGAATGCGCGCGACCAGGCCCCAGGTCACGACAAAGTCTCTCCTGTGCACCTCATTGGCAAATGCGGTCGCGACGATACCGACTGGCAAAGCCACCATCAAAAGACCCGCGAAGATGGTCAATCCGCCGATCAGGCGGCCTGTTGCCGTGATTGGCACGGCATCGCCATAACCGACCGTACCGAGTGTAACGATGGCCCACCACATCGCCTCCGGAATAGTGCCGAATTTCTCCGGCTGGGCCGTACTTTCGGCAAGATGCATCAGTCCGGCCGCAATCAGCGTCGCGCCGCACAGGATGACGAAACAGCCGAAGAGCGCGCGGCGTTCGGAATAGAGCGCATCCAGCAAGGAGCGCATTGCCGGCGAATAGCGGCTGAGCTTGAAAAACCGGATGAGCCGCAGGACCAGCACGATCCTGAAATCGGTCGATACAAAAAACGAAAGCCAGAACGGCAGAATCGCCGCCAAGTCGATCAATCCGGCGGGGCTTACCGACGCTCGAAGCGCGGCCCGAAAAGCGCCCAGACGCCGCCAGGGTGGGTGTTCGGCCGCTACCCAAAGCCGCAGCGCATATTCCAGGGAAAAGATCGCCAGCGCGGCATATTCAATGAGCTCGAATAAACGGCCATAAGCCGCTGCCATGGCCGGCACGGATTGCATCACGGTAGCGGCCAGCGTCACCACGATGGCGCCCACCAGCGCCCAGTTGATAATGGCGCTGATGCCGCCGGCCTCCGCACCTTGATCGAGGACAAGATACAGCCAGCGGCGCGCGTGGCGTTGAAGGGACACCGCCGTACCTGCCTTCGCTGGAACCTTAGACCGAACGATCGAGCGGGCTCGACGTACTGAAGCCCAAAAGCTGATACACCGGGCAGTACATCAGGATCGCCGTTGCGACCAGATAAATCGCGACAACGATGCCGGGGCCGGAACCTTGCGCGAAGACATTATCCTTTGCGAGATAAGCGAGGATCCCGATCCCGATCATGGACCGAATAACCAGATCGAGCGTTCCAACATTGCGTTGCATTTCCGATCTCCAGGTTGTTCACAATGTAATTCTGGATGAATTGCATCTGCACCGCTTTGACATTCATCAATTTCCGATCCGCACAAAAAGCGCCCGCTTGATTTGGCTCAACATCCTAGACGGCGGCCGTTCTAGGGTCTGAACTCACTTCCATTCACGTGAGGTCGCTATGGAATATTTTTATCAAGAAACGGTTCGGGAAAATTTGGCTCGGCCGGCCAAGACGGTGGCCCCCGAAATGACGCTGGGCGATCTGTTACGCTTGTTCAGCTCGAATGATTTCGCTGCCTATCCCGTGGTGCGTGACGAGAAGCTCGTCGGAATCGTTTCAAGGGCAAACTCGGTCAAATCTTTTGCCGCAAAGGCAGAGACCAACACCGCCGACTTCGATGCGATCATGGGAACAACCGTCGAAGAGATCATGTCCTGGCGTGTGGTAACGGTCGAACTCGACGCAACGCTCGACCAGGTGGTTCACCTGATGGGAACCCACGATTTCGAGAGCTTTCCGGTCGTAGACCGCCAGAATCGTGTGAGGGGCATGATCGCGCGCGCCGACGTCGTCCGAGCGTTGGCCCGCTGCACCTGGCGCGCGTCTCTGCCGGTGCCCCTTCAACCAACCGGCTATGCTATCGCCTAGCGTTTGCCGCCTACAGTCCCGCTGCGAGGGCGATGCGCATCAATTCGGATACGCTGTGCGCACCGGTCTTGGCCATGAGGTTCGCCCGGTACACTTCGACCGTGCGCGGGCTGATGCTCAGCTCATGCGCGATCACCTTATTGATCTTGCCGGCAACGAGGCCCTGCAAGACATCCCGTTCGCGGGGCGACAACTCCGCCAGACGCGCCTCTGCTTCCTTTCGCGCTGAATTGTCACCCTGTTCCAAAGGACGGGCCTCCAGCGCCGAGCGAATGGCGCCAAGGAGCACGCTGTCGTCGAATGGCTTTTCGATGAAATCGACGGCACCTGCTTTCATCGCATCAACCGCCAACGCCACGTCGCCATGCCCGGTGATTAGAATCACCGGGCATGGGATTCCGTCGCTCTTGAGCTTGCGGACGAGCTCGATGCCGCTCATTCCGGGCATTCGGATATCGGAAACCACGCAGGCCGGAGCACCTCTCGCTGCCTTGGCGAGGAAGGCACTCGACGACTCGAAGACTTCCGGCTGAAATCCGTTAACGTCGAGCAAAAACGCCAATGAATCGCGCATCGCGGCGTCGTCATCAATGACATGAATCACTGTCTTCTCGGCCATCATTCGGCCTCCGATTCCGCAAATGGCAGCGTGAACTCGAATACAGTTCCTCCACCTTCGTTCGGACGCGCGGAGATACGACCGCCATTCGCCTCGATAATCGTCCGGCAGATTGAAAGGCCGACCCCCATGCCGTTCGCCTTACTGGTTATGAACGGCTGAAACAAGTGCGGGGCGATCTCCGGACCAATTCCGGCTCCGGTATCAGCGACCGAGAAAAACGCGAATTCGCCATCGCGTTTGGCTTCGATCGTCAATTCCCGGCGATCTGTGGCTTCCATGGCCTCGACGGCATTTCTGATCAGGTTAAGCGCGACCTGCTGAACCTGGATCTTGTCGACGATTATGTCGGGAAGCTCACGATCACAGCGCAACGATACCCGAACCCCCTGCTCTCTCACACCCACCAATGCGAGGGCTGCCGCCTCTTCCAGAAGAGTGGCCGGATTTTCCAGGCTATGCTGGGTTTCGCCCTTGGCCACAAACTCCCTGAGCCGTTTGATGATGTCGCCGGCACGCAACGCCTGATTCGAGCTCCGGTCGAGCGCGTCCCGTATTCTGTCCCTGTCAATCTGCTCGTTCTTGAGAAGAGTAGCGGCTCCACGCAGATAGCTGGTGATCGCTGACAGCGGCTGGTTCAATTCGTGCGCCAGCGAGGACGCCATTTCGCCCATCGCAGTCAGGCGAGAGACATGAACCAGCTCCGATTGTAGTTCCTGCATGCGGCGCTCCTGGCTTCGCCTTTCCGTAAGATCACGAATAAATCCGGTGAAAAATTTCTCAGACCCGACCTCGGCCTCACCAACGGCCAGTTCCATCGGAAATGTCGAGCCATCCTTGCGCTCGCCCACGACAATCCTTCCGATGCCGATGATCCGGCGCTCGCCAGTACCAAGATAGCGGTGCAGATAGCTGTCGTGCTCTTGCCGATACGGAGACGGCATCAGGAGGGAGACATTCTTGCCAATCACTTCATCGGCTGACCAGCCGAAGAGGCGCTCGGCCGTCAAACTGAATGATCGCATCAGGCCATGCTCGTCGATGACGATCATGGCTTCGGGCACCGTGTTCAGAATCGATTGGAGTTGAGCCTGCCTATAACGCGCGTCTTCTGTTTCATGCAGCAGCCGATTGCCGATGAAGCCAAGGATCGGTCCCAGGACGGCAAAAAGGCAGATATCGATCAGATTTGCGGAGTTCGTATAAAGATCGGTGCCAAGGAAGAACGCACTAATGCCCAGACAAAGGATAGTGGCAAAAAGCGCGGGTCCCGCACCTCCCGCAAACGCGGCATAGACGACAACCGGGACGTAAATCACTGTAAAAGTACGGTCTTCGAAATATCGCTGAAGTATCAAGAGTAAGGCAAATGCGGCCAACGCGGTCAACGCCGCGGACCCATAGCGAAGCCAAAACAGACGCTGCCGGATCATCGCGAGGCCAGATCCACCCAAGACCGGACGGTAACCATTCCGTTTT
This sequence comes from uncultured Alphaproteobacteria bacterium, assembly GCA_963770515.1. Taxonomy (GTDB): domain Bacteria; phylum Pseudomonadota; class Alphaproteobacteria; order Rhizobiales; family Xanthobacteraceae; genus Bradyrhizobium. The sequence continues at coordinate 295,756 of CAVYPW010000005.1, read as the reverse complement.
TCACCTTATTTTCGCCCCCCGAAAATGACGCTGGCGGGGCTGGGAAGGCCCCCGTGTCAGTGATATCATGGATTTGAGCGTGCGTGATCTATCCGCCTTTCTACTTCGTCGATCTCCGGATTACGCACCATTCGTCAGGGGCGACCGTGGATAAGACCGTTGCGGACCTGAACATCGCGCATTTCAAGAAGCTGCTTTCGACCGAGGTCGACCCGACCAAGCGGCAAACGATTGCGCGGCTACTAGCCGAAGAAGAAGCCAAACTGGCGCGCGCCCTAGGACCCGAAAAAGGACTCCTCGGATAAAGCCTAATCCTTCTCCTGCCATGCTCTCCAATGGGTTGGACTGATCACCACGCGCTCCACGGAAGGCACCTTTATCCAACCACTGGCGGTCCGGCGGCAGGCAAAGACAAGCGGATATACGTGATCACCCTCGATGACCGCAAGCTCGAGGTCGCGGTTATATGGAGCTGTCGATATTTCTTCCCAAACTGGCTTGTTGTCCATCGCTTCAATCTTTCAGCAGCCGGTGTCGCCAGCACGTTCACGCTGCCGCTTCGCATAGGCTGCTCTTCCGGCCAATTTCCTTAAAGCTTGGACAATAGAGGCTCGCCAGCTGGGCTCATTGACCTGCGTCAATTCTTTGCGGCGTCGCTCGCCGACGCCGGCTTTTTCCATTGCAGCACGATCGAAGCGAGACAACCCGCGAAAATTCCGGCCGTCAGGTTGATCGCCACGGTCAAGCCGAAAGTGACCGCGAGGACCAGCGCGGACCGCCAATTGCGGAGAAGTGCTACGATCAGCTCCTTCTCGATCATGTTCCACGAGACCACGACGAGGACGCCTGCAAGGGCCGCGAGCGGGATAAAGCCGATCAGTTGCGACCCGAAGAGGAGAAAGATGCACAGAAATCCGGAATGCATGATGCCGGAAAGTGGGCTCCGTGCGCCCGCGCGAATATTTGTAGCGGTACGCGCGATCGTGCCAGTGACACTAATCCCACCAAAAAGCGCCGAAGCGACGTTGGCGATACCCTGGGCGACCAGCTCCATGTTGTGGCGGTGTTTTCGCCCGGTCATTCCATCGGCGATCTTGGCGGAAAGCAGACTTTCGATTCCGCAGAGCAACGTGAAAGATAGCGCGGATGGACGGACGTCGAGGACCAGCGACAGCGAATGGTTCGGCAAACCCGGCAGCGGCAAGTGAGACGGAATATCGCCGAAACGGCTACCAATGGTTTCGACCGGGAGATGGAAGACGGCCGCAGCGCCAGTGCCAGCCGCAACCGCCATCAGCATGGCCGGCCAGCGGGGACACCACCGCTGAAGCGCAAAAATCGCGGCCGTGGTCGCAATTCCGATCACCAACGCTGCCGGATTGATGCCCGAAAACATCGTCAGCTGCGACAGCAGGGCACCGTGCCCACCACCACCGGGATTGGTGCCGGCAAGCTCCTTAAGCTGGCTTGCGAAAATCGTCAGCGCTATTCCACAAGTGAAGCCGGCCGTGACGGCATGCGGGATATAGCGGATCAACGCACCGAGCCGAAGAAAACCTACCGCGGTCAGAAACAGGTCTGATAGCAGAACCGTGAGCAACAGCCCCTCGATCCCAAACCGATCGACGTCGCAGATACCAGAACAATGAAAGCGCCGGCCGGACCCCCGAGGCCACCGAGAGCGGCAACGCCGCGATTGCGACGGTCAAAGCCGCCGCAACGTCGCTTCGGAACAATTCTTTACCGTAGTTTTCACCAACCAGAGTTAGCAGTTTTGGCCGATAAAGATGTGCGGTAGCCGAGCCATCAGGCACAGAAATATCCTCGAGCGAATCTCTTTAGCGAATCTTTTTAATGTCCGTAAAACCCGGTCGGCACGCTTTGACATATATCAAATTAGCATTTCTGTTGCGCCCCGCCAACACAGAGCCCAACGGCGCGAGCGCCGATTCCCCATGCTTTCAGTCTTACGAAGGCAGCCTACGTATTAGCAGAAAATCTCCCCACCGCTTCGACCGCCTTGCCCGCATCGGAAACAAGCCGGGAAATAGCCGCTCGCCTGCCACGAACTTGCCCCGCGACTCGGTGACGCCGGTAAACGCTGGCCCTGGGGAGGATTGCAGCGTGAGCATTCTATGTACAAAGCGTCGAAACGTTACCTCGCGGCAAGCGTCAGCGCATTGACCCTTGCGATCATGCTTATGCTGTTGGCAATCGCTGCCTGGAGCATCGCGCCGGAGGTTGTCGCGGATACGTCCGAGCTCAAAGTCGATCTGAGAAAATCGCTGTCACCGTAGGGCGACGTTGCTCCGTCGGAATGGCGCGACGCGCGGCACATTCAAGACGTGTCGCGCGCCGCCGGGTGAGGAGAAAGTCAGCTTACTCGGGATTCCTGGAAGGCGATTGGCCGCCAACCCGCGAGCGATCGGGACCGCCAGGATGCGCGCTCGGGCCAGACCCGTTGTTGCTACGCGACATACCCGTCGTCGTGCCCGGCGCCCGGCTGTTTTGTACCGTTCCAACGGCTCGGCCGCCGCCGTTCACGGCGGTGCCGGAGTTTTCGGGAATCGTGGCGCGGGCATCGTTGCCACCGGCCTGGGCAAAAGCCAGTGAGCTTGTAAGCGCCAATGCTGTTGCGAATGCCAAGGTCTTAAGCATGATCGTTTCCTCCCTTGTCGAGACAGGGAAAACGAGCCAGGCGGGCCTTGGTTGAACGTCCACGTGTCACAGTTTGGTGACTTGAGTTACGGTCGGCGACGACGAGTCCATTCGCCGGGATTGCAGCCGCCCGATTGTTGGTCCGGCTTGACGGCGATTGGCCTCGCGGCAGGCCTCCAAGTATAAAACAAGTATAAAATTCGATTTACGGCCGAACGTCATTCGAGTGCTTGCGTTACGCTCCCACAGAGGAGCCTCAGCATGAAAAACCTCGTCGTTCTTTGTGCCGTCGTTTGGATCGGCCTTTCTGCCTCGGCGGCGTTTGCCCGTGGCGGCGGTATGGGCTCGCACCATTCGACCAGTGCCAGCACCATTGGCAGTGGCGGGGCTTTCGGCGAACGTGTCGGTGCCCCGGGGACCAATTCGTTAGGCACCGCCCTCTCGTCGAGCGGCTTCGGCAACGGTCCTCAGAAGGGGCCGCTACTCGGCACCAACCCAGCGGTAGACCGCGAAGAGGCGAAGGTTAACAAAATGATCTCGTCGATCTGCCGGGGCTGCTGATCCCGGCGTCATTTTTCGACACCGCGGTCGCAGGTTCGAATCCGGCCGGGATCGTAAAAACTCTTCGATTGCGGTTACGCTTTCCCGCGCCGGTGCCGCCTGGGATGGCGCCTTGCCAGCTCGATGGGCTGTTGCTGAAGATGACGCCCCTCTACCTGCTCGTGCGACGCCTGTCCCCGTAACAAGGAGTTCCTGAACTCCAGGTCGAGCTGCATGGCTTCCTGCCCCGACGCCATCGAGTTGAGCGCCAGTCCCAGCAAGAGGACGGCTGCAGCGAGGCACTGAGCGGGACGCAAGCGGAAGGTCACGGGCAAGTTCATGGGTCGGTCACTCTTCGAAAATCGTCCCGCGCTGGCGGAAGCGGAAGTTCAGCGGAATGAACGATCCCGTGCCCCCGGCTGTTACGGCACCCTGGAAAATATTCCCCTGATGCGTCATCGGGCCGCAGAACGGCACCCCGCATTGCAACCGCCACTCCAGACCAAAGACAACAGGCCCGCCCTTCCGGGCGAGCCTGCCGGCTAGATATCCCGGCGACTTACTTGGACATGCTGTCCTTTTTCATCATGCCGTCATCTTTCTTCATGCCATCGTCCTTCTTCATGGCATCCTTGGACATCGTGTCCTTTTTCATGCTGTCCTTGGACATGCTGTCCTTTTTCATGCCGTCGTCCTTCTTCATCGAGTCCTGGGCGAAGGCGACAGGGGTGAGCGCCAGGCTGAGCGAGAGCGCCGCAGCCGAAATTCCAAGCGCGATACGGGTGCTGATGGTCATTGATGGATTCCTTTTGGAAGACCTAGAAAACCGGTTAATGGCGGCTTGAGCCGCTAACCGTAACGACGCTTCCGTCGTGGTCTTCGTTACGCGGCATTGAAAAAAGTTTTACCCTGTGACACGCATTTGGCCGCCGGGGGTGGCTCTATCTTCCTAAAATTTGAAATAAGCAGACGGCTCCAGCAATTTTGCCACAGTTTGCAGCGCACCAATATACGCCTGCTCGTCTCAGACTTTTCGATGACATCCATTGGGGGACAAAGACGGGTTAGGATGTCTTAATGCCTTACACTCCATCCGGAAGATTCCGAGATATTGCCCCAGCATTGCCCAGGGAGGGTTAACATGTACACGCGTCGCCACATCCTTGCATCCACGCTTGCCGCACCAGCTATCCTGCGCTTCGGAATTGGTACGGCGCAGGCCGCCACCACCTTAAAGATCTCGCATCAGTTTCCCGGCGGTTCGATCGACAGCGGTGATTTCCGCGACCGTCTGTGCCGGGTGTTTGCCGCCGAATTGGCCAAGCGCACCGGTGGTGAGATGACAGCCGAAATCTATCCGAACTCTTCGCTGATCAAGACCAACGCTCAGTTTTCGGCCATGCGCAAAGGCGCGCTCGATATCAGCCTTTACCCCCTGCCCTATGCCGGTGGTGAATTGCCGGAAACCAATATCGCGCTGATGCCCGGCCTGGTTTCGACCTACGACCAGGGCATGCACTGGAAGAAGAATGCGGTCGGCAAGACGCTCACGGATTTCCTCGCCGATAAAGGCATCATCATCCTGAGCTGGGTCTGGCAGGCGGGCGGTGTCGCCAGCCGTTCCCGGCCGATCGTATCTCCCGAAGATGCCAAGGGCCTGAAGGTTCGCGGCGGTTCGCGGGAAATGGACATGGTGCTTCAAACGGCCGGCGCGGCGGTACTGTCGGTGCCTTCGAACGAAATCTACGCTGCGATGCAGACCGGCGCATGCGACGCCGGCATTACCTCCTCCACCAGCCTGATTTCTTTCCGGCTTGAAGAAGTCGCCAAAGCGCTGACCTCGGGCGCAAAAGCATCCTACTGGTTCATGCTGGAGCCGCTTCTGATGTCGAAGTCGATCTTCGATGCCCTGCCGAAAAACCACCAGGACACCATCCTGGCGCTCGGCGCGGAGATGGAAGCCTTCGGCCGGAAAGGCGCCCAGGCGGACGACGCGGAAGTGGCGAAAGTCTACGCCAAGGCCGGCGCGAAGGTCAGCGCACTCGATGCCGCAACGGTAAACAAGTGGCGCGATATCGCCCGCGATACCGCGTGGAAAGACTACAGCGCCAAAACGGCGACCGCCGCCAAGTTGCTGAAACTCGCATCCGACGTCTCGGCATGATGCACGGTCCGCTTCCGGATCGAACCACCGCACCGGTCGCCGCGACGAGCCCTGTGCTTGTCGCGGCGATCGCATATACGCTCGCCTGGTGCAACCGCGTCATCCTGGTTCTCGCCTCCCTCGCGCTGATCACCGCGTGCGGTGTATTGAGCCACAGCGTGATTGGGCGCGCGCTGTTTCAGAGCCCGAACTACTGGCAGGATGAGGCCGCCGTGTTCCTGCTGGTCGGCGCCACCTTCATGACCTCGGCCTATGTCCAGCAGCAGCGCGGCCATATCGGTATCGAAGCTTTCGTCGGCCTGTTGTCGCCGCTCGCCAACCGCATCAGGCTGTGGCTGGTCGATCTCGTAAGCCTCGCTTTCTGCGCATTTTTTGCCTGGAAATCATGGACGCTGGCTTATGAAGCCTGGGACGACGGCCAGGTCTCGAACTCGATGTGGTCGCCACCGCTCGACATTCCTTACGGCCTGATGGCATTGGGCATGACGCTGTTGTGCCTGCAGATCCTGTTGCAGCTCATCGTACCGATTGCCGGTTCCCGCCGATGAGCGTTTTTGGAATCGGCGTCTCTTACGGGGTCGCGACGCTGTTTGCGATGTTTTCCGGCATGCCGATCGCATTTGCGCTCGGCGCCGTCGCCGTCGTCTTCATGGGCATCTACATGCCGGCGGCCTCGCTCGATACCGTGACCCAGAACGTTTACGAGGAAATGGCCTCGATCACCCTGCTGTCGATCCCGCTCTTCATTCTCAAGGGTGCGGCGATTGGCAAATCGCGTGCCGGCCAGGACCTCTACTCCGCGCTACATGCCTGGCTGCACCGCGTCCCCGGCGGCTTGGGCGTCGCCAACGTATTCGCCTGCGCTCTATTCGCCGCCATGGCCGGATCGTCGCCCGCGACCTGCTCGGCAATCGGCTCGGCCGGCATTCCCGAAATGCGCAAGCGCGGTTATTCCGGCGGCTTTGCCGCCGGCATCATCGCCGCCGGTGGTACGCTCGGCATCCTGCTGCCGCCTTCGATCACCATGATCCTGTTCGCGGTCGCCTCGGAAAAATCGCTCGGACGGCTGTTTCTCGCCGGCATCGGGCCGGGCCTGCTGCTCGTCACGCTGTTTGGCATCTATGCGGTGATGCGCTTCCGCAAGGAGTACGCAGCGGCCAGCGCCGCCTATGACAAGACCGGTGCGGAATCGGCAATCCTGGTCCACGAAGAATTCACCATGGCTGAGCGTTTCAGCTCATTGCCGCGGGTGCTGCCGTTCGTGCTGCTGTTGACCGGTGTGATGATCGCGCTTTACGGCGGCTATGCCACGCCGTCGGAAACCGCCGGCCTTGGCGGTCTCCTGGCGCTGGTCCTGATCGCCCTGATCTACAGCGTATGGCGGCCTTCCGACCTTGCGCCGATCCTGACATCCACGATCCGCGAATCCACCATGCTGATGCTGATCATCGGCATGTCGCTGCTCTATTCCTATGTGATGAGCTATCTTCACATCTCCCAATCGGCCGCCGAATCCATCGTCGCGATGCATCTGCCGCGCTGGGAGTTGCTGGTGTCGATTTTGGTCATGGTCGTGGTGCTCGGCTTTTTTCTGCCGCCGGTATCGATCATCCTGATGACGGCGCCGATCATCCTGCCGCCGCTTCGGGCCGCCAATTTCGACATCGTCTGGTTCGGCATCGTCATGACCATCGTCATGGAGATGGGCCTCATTCACCCGCCGGTGGGGTTGAATATTTTCGTCATCCGCAACGTCGCCCCGGACATTCCGCTGCGCGACGTGATTTTCGGCACCCTGCCGTTCGTGCTTCTGATGATGCTGGCGGTCCTGATCCTGTGCTTCGTACCTGATATCGCAACCGGTTTTCCGGACCTAGTAATGGGGCCGGACGGAAGCAAGTGAACGAATAGCGAGTGGTAAATAGCGAAGGGAATTTTCTATTCGCTACTCCCTATTGGCTATTCGCCTTTCTCTTTGCATTCAGCGCCGCCGCAACCCGGCTCACCGGCGGCCGGCCGATCAGTTTGCTGACCTCGTTGGTCGCCTGAACGAGCTTAGTCATGTCGACGCCGGTGGCGATCCCCAAGCCTTCCAGCATGTAGACCACGTCTTCGGTTGCTACATTGCCGGTGGCGCCCGGGGCATAGGGGCATCCACCTAGACCTCCGGCAGCGGAATCGATCACGCGCGCGCCCTCTTCGAGGCCGGCATAGAGATTGGCGAGCGCCTGGCCGTACGTGTCATGGAAGTGCATTGCCAGATGCGTCATCGGCACATGTCCCGCCACCGCCCGCAGCAACTCGCGCGCCTTCTTCGGGGTGCCGACGCCGATCGTGTCGCCCAGCGATACTTCGTAGCAGCCGAGATCCCAGAGGACTTTTGCGACGTCGATCACCGCCTGCGGTTTGATCTCGCCGTCATAGGGACAGCCCAGAACGCAGGAGACATAGCCGCGCACCTTGACGCCGTCGGCCCTGGCGCGCGCGATCACCGGCTTGAAACGGTCGATGGATTCGGCGACCGAACAGTTGATGTTGGCGCGCGAAAAACCCTCGGAGGCAGAGCCAAATACGGCAATAACCTTGGCGCCGGCCGCACGCGCGGCCTCATAGCCTTTTTCGTTCGGGACCAGCACGTGAAATTCGCCACCCGCGTTGCGGCTGACGCGTCGCAGCACCTCGTCTGAGCCGACCATCTGCGGAATGGCTTTCGGCGAGACAAAGGCGCCGACCTCAACCGTGTGCAGTCCGGCCGCCAGAAGCGCCTCGATAAACGCGACGCGCCCCTCGACGCTGACCGGCGTCTTTTCGTTCTGAAGCCCGTCGCGCGGGCCGACTTCGACGATGCGCACCTGATCGCTCATGGCTCACCCGCCCGCCGGTTCGATCTCGGCCAACTCCACGCCCTCGCCGACGATATCGCCGACCTTGCACTTGATGACCTTCAGCACGCCCGCAAACGGCGCCCGCAGCGTCTGTTCCATTTTCATGACTTCCAGCGTCAGGATCGGCGCACCCTTCTCCAGCGTCGCCCCAACCTCGGCCAGCAGCGCCACGACGGTCCCCGGCAAGGGCGCCACAATCCGGTCCTCGCCGACCTGCTCCTCATCGTCGCCGCCAAAAGGATCGACCCAGTGCAGCTCAAAGCGGCCATTGCCCGTCCGCAAGTAAAGCTCATGGCCCTCGACGATGGCCACGACCCGCGATTTGATCCCGTGCAGCGTGAGATCAAGACCTCCAGCGGCACTGGGCACGGCGCTAAAACCGATTTCGCGCTCTCCAATAGCAAGGGTCGCCGGACCCTTGCCGTAATGCAGGGTTACTTTTTGCTCGTTTCCATGACCCCGCCGGAACGTAAACACCCGCTGACGCCGGCCAACCGGCATCCAGCCTGCCGTAGCCCAGGGCGAGGTCGTCTGGTTTTTGGCGGCTTTGGCTTCCTCCTGGAGGATCCCGGCAACGGCCGTGGCGAATTCGAGATCGTGCGGCGGCTTCGCCTCCGCGGTGAGAGCCTTCAGCTCGCGTTCGATAAAGCCGGTATCGATCGCGTTCGCCCGCACCGCGGGGTGGCTGACCAAAGCGGCCAAAAACGGAATATTGGTGACGACGCCGCGCACGTCGGATTCTTCAAGCGCGTGGTTGAGGCGGTCGATCGCGACATCACGCGTCGGCGCCCAGGCGATCACCTTGGCCAGCATGGCATCGTAGTGCGGCGAGACGGTATCGCCCTCGCGATAACCGGCATCAATCCGCAAGCCTGCCGATAATTCCGGCATGCGCCAGCTTCGTATCGTGCCCACGGAAGGCATGAAATTCTTGTCCGGATTTTCCGCATAAATCCGCGCCTCGATGGTGTGACCTTGAAGGGTGATTTGCTCCTGCGTCATCGGCAACTTCTCGCCGGCAGCTACTCGCAGCTGCCATTCGACAAGGTCAATGCCGGTGATCATTTCGGTCACGGGATGCTCGACTTGCAGGCGCGTGTTCATCTCGATGAAGAACACGTCCTTGCCGTTGGAGACAAACTCGATTGTGCCAGCGCCGACATAACTGACGGCCGCGGCAGCTTTCCGCGCGGCAGCACAAACCGCCTCGCGCTGGGCGGGATTAAGCGTCGGCGACGGCGCCTCCTCGATCACCTTCTGATGGCGGCGCTGGAGCGTGCATTCGCGCTCAAACAGCGACAAAAGGTTGCCGTGGCTGTCACCGATCACCTGCACCTCGATATGGCGCGGGTTTTCGACCAGCTTTTCGATCAGCATGCGATCGTCGCCGAATGCCGCCTTGGCCTCGCGCTTGGCACTCTCGACGGAAGCCGCCAACTCACTGGCCGCCCGCACGATGCGCATGCCGCGGCCGCCGCCGCCGGCCGAGGCCTTCACCAGAACGGGAAAGCCGATCTTTTTTGCCGCCGCCGCCAGCGTGGCGTCGTCCTGCGCCTCGCCGTGATAGCCGGGCACCAATGGAACACCGGCCTGTTCCATCAAAAGCTTTGAGCCCGATTTCGAGCCCATCGCCCGCATCATCGCGGCCGTTGGCCCAACAAAAACCAGCCCGGCATCGAGGCAGGCCTGGGCGAACTCCGCGTTCTCCGACAAAAATCCATAACCGGGATGGATCGCCTCGGCGCCGCTCTTGCGCGCCGCCTCGATCACCCGTTCGATATTGAGATAACTGTCACGGGCGCGGGCGGGGCCGAGCAGAACGGCTTCGTCGGCCATCGCCACATGCATGGCGCCACGATCGGCTTCGGAATAGACGGCAACGGTGCGCAGGCCCATTGCCTTGGCGGTGCGGATCACGCGCACGGCGATCTCGCCGCGATTGGCGATCAGGAGCGTGTGAAATCGCCGGTGGAGTTTTGACCGGTCCATCATCACATCCTGAACAGGCCGAACTTCGTCGGCTCGATCGGCGCATTGGTTGAGGCCGAAAGACCGAGCCCCAGCACCAGCCGAGTGTCAGCGGGATCGATCACGCCATCGTCCCAGAGCCGAGCGGTCGCATAGTACGGGCTCCCCTGCTTCTCATACTGGGCGCGGATCGGCGCCTGGAACTTCTCTTCCTCCTCGGCCGACCAGGTCTCGCCCTTGGCCTCGATATTGTCGCGCCGGACCTGGCTCAAGACCATTGCGGCCTGCTCGCCGCCCATCACCGAGATCCGCGCATTGGGCCACATCCAGAGGAAGCGCGGACTATAGGCGCGTCCGCACATGCCGTAATTACCGGCGCCGTAGGAGCCGCCGATCACGACGGTGAATTTCGGCACATTGGCGGTGGCAACCGCGGTCACGAGCTTCGCGCCGTCGCGGGCGATGCCGCCGGCTTCGTACTTCTTGCCGACCATGAAGCCGGTGATGTTCTGAAGAAACACGAGCGGGATATTGCGCTGGCAGCACAGTTCGATGAAATGCGCGCCCTTCAGCGAACTCTCGCTGAACAGGATGCCGTTGTTGGCGATGATGCCGACCGGATAACCCCAGATATGCGCGAAGCCGCAGACCAGCGTTTGACCGTAGAGTTTCTTGAACTCGTCGAATTCCGAACCGTCCACCAGCCGCGCGATGATGTCGCGCACATCGAAGGGTTTGCGCCCGTCGGCGGACACCACGCCGTAGATTTCCTTGGGTGCAAACACGGGCTCGCGCGGCTCGCGCATATTCAGATGGGCTCGCACCGGCGGCTTCAGCGTGGAGACGATCCGCCGTGCAATGCCGATCGCATGCGAATCGTTTTGCGCATAGTGATCGGTCACGCCCGACTGCCGTGAATGGACGTCGGCACCACCCAGTTCCTCTGCCGTCACCACCTCGCCGGTTGCGGCTTTTACCAGCGGTGGTCCCCCGAGAAAAATCGTGCCCTGATTGCGCACGATGATGCTCTCATCGGACATCGCCGGAACATAGGCGCCGCCGGCCGTGCAGGACCCCATCACGATCGCGATCTGCGGAATGCCGAGCGAGGACATCTGCGCCTGGTTGTAGAAGATGCGGCCGAAATGCCGCTCGTCCGGGAAAATATCGTCCTGCTGGGGCAGGAACGCACCACCGGAGTTGACCATATAGACGCAAGGCAGATTATTTTGGCGGGCAACGTCCTGGGCCCGCAGATGCTTCTTCACCGTCATCGGATAGTAGGTGCCACCCTTGATGGTGGCGTCGTTGGCAACGATCACGCATTCGCGCCCCGAGATCCGTCCCACGCCCGTGACGATGCTCGCCGAATGCACGTCTCCGCCGTAGAGGTCGTAAGCCGCCAACGGCGACAGTTCGAGAAAGGCCGTGCCGGGATCGATCAGGAGATCGACGCGTTCGCGCGCCAGCATCTTGCCCCGAGTGGTATGCCTGAGGCGCGAGGCCTGACCGCCACCGCCGGCCACTTGATTGAGTTTTTCGTGGAGGTCGGCGACCAGCTTCTGCATCGCCTCGGCGTTGCGAGCAAAGTCGGATGAGGCGGGGTCGATACTGGTTTGGAGCGGCATGGCTTCCGGCAATTTTTATGATGCGCCGCGATCTGCGCGAACTGGGCTTGCCATCGTGTCATCGTGCTGGCGGCTTACGCAACCGGCAAAACGGCTCACCAGCGAGGTCGGCTCAAAATCATCATTAAATCAGTGTCTTAAAGCCTTGTTTTGATGTGCCCTTTCAGGCCCGGCGCTCGCAAAAACCCGTCCGCCTGATCTCCACCTGAGAATCCGATTTCTGGCGGATTCGCGGTTCTGGTGAGTCCAATTTCTAATGAGTCCAAGGCTCGCCGCGGCGAAATGCAAAATTATCGGCGTAGGCGATTTGCCGATGCGCGGATTCCTTCGGTTCGAACACCTGGTAAGCGATGCCCTCGCGCTCACAATAGGCGACCGCCTCTTCCTTGGTCTCAAAGTGAAGCGTCACCTGCTGCTTCATATCGCCAGAACTGGTCCAGCCCATCAGAGGTTCGACGAAACGCGGCTGCTCCGGCTCGTAGTCGAGCTGCCAATCCTTGGTCTTGGCCTTGCCAGATTGCATGGCGTTTTTAACAGGCTTGAAAATACGGGCGGTCATGGAGGTCGGACCCTTTAAGAGCATTGGATCGAGAGCGCGTTGACCGGAGCAGGTCGAAATAGCCGGGGATCGTTGTCCCGAAGCTAGATCGATCGATTCTCCGGCCTTTGATGTAACATCTGCCGAAATGGTATATTCATTATGTCGTCCGGTGACAATCTTGCCGGGCTACAGAGCCAATTGCCCGCCGCCCGCCCTGTCCTCCACGGACGCATCACGTCGAAACATCGAAACGCCACCCATGAAAATCAACGCCACTTTGCCTGAAAAAGGACGCGACCTCCGGCTCGATTTGTTCCGCGGTGTCGCCAACTGGGCGATTTTTCTGGATCATATTCCGGACAACGTCGTGAACTGGGTCACCACCCGGAACTACGGTTTCAGCGATGCGGCCGACCTCTTCGTATTCATTTCAGGCTACACGGCCTCGTTCGTCTACGCGCGGATGATGCTGGAGCGCGGCTTTATCGTCGGCGCCACCCGTTTGACCAAACGGGTCTGGCAGCTCTACGTCGCACACATCATTCTGTTTGTGATCTACATCGCATCGATCAGCTATCTGGCGCTGCGCTTCGGCGATTCAGAGATCATCAACGAATTCAACGTCGCAGGATTGGTCGATCAAGCGACCGAGACGTTACGCCAGGGGTTGCTGCTGAAGTTCAAGCCCGTCAACCTGGACGTGCTTCCGCTCTACATCGTGCTGATGGGATTTTTTCCGCCGGTTCTTTGGATCATGCTGCGGCAGCCCAACCTGACGATGCTTGCCTCGATCGCGTTGTGGTTGACGGCCCGCCATTTCGGCTGGAATTTTCAGGCCTACCCTGCAGGGACCTGGTATTTCAATCCGTACTGCTGGCAGGTTCTTTTCGTGTTCGGCTCATGGTGCGCGCTTGGCGGCGCCAGGAAAAACCGCTGGCTGATCGATTCTCCGATCACGATCTCTGTCTGTATCGCCTATCTCCTGTTTGCGCTGGTGATGACCATGGCAGGCCGGTTTCCGGATTTCGGCAACATGTTCCCGCACTGGCTCTTTGCTGCGTTCAACCCGAATGACAAGACCAACCTTGCGCCCTATCGCTTCATCCATTTTGTGATGATCGTCATCCTCGTTATTCGCTTCCTGCCCAAGGATTGGCCTGGGCTGGAGTGGAAAGGGTTTGACCCGGTGATTGTCTGCGGCCAGCAGTCGCTCGCCGTGTTCTGCGTCGGCGTGTTCCTGTCTTTTGTCGGACATTTCGAACTGATGATGAGTTCAGGCTCGCTGTTCGCGCAGCTCTTTGTCAGCGTGACCGGCATAGCGATCATGACCGTCGTCGCCTACTACATCTCATGGTCGAAGCGACAGGATAAGCCAGCCAAGGCGCCGGCGCCAAAGCCGGCCTGATGGCTTTACGACACGCTCCAGCGCCCTCTTTTCGTCGGTACTAGTTTTCGGATTTCCGCTGCGGCTTCGGCGCGAGCAATTGCCCGCGCGAGGAAAAGCCCTGCCATTCCGTGCTCCACCCGACTTTCGGGGCGTGGCCTTTCTTTCCCTGAAGGGCAAACGCCGCGCCCTGTGGGTCGACGCAAAGGGCAACCCAGGAGCCGCCGGGTAACTCTACATCGTTCAACGTAGCCAGGCCGCCTCCCGCTCTCACACGCTCCGCCGCGGCATCCAGATCGTCGACATTGAAATAGAGGAGCCAGTACGGCGAGGCTTCTGCGGTGGGGTTCTTGAAGGCGCCGCCGATAACCTGGCCGCCTGCGAACAACGAAATATAAGAATCCGTCAGCTGATTGTCGGTGTCCGCTTTTTGCCAGCCGAACAGCTCGCAGTAAAATACAACTTCTTTAGCCACATCGGTAGCAAACAGCTCATGCCAGCTAATACGGCCGGGCTTGCCGGAATCGGCCAATTGTTGCGGCGTTACCTGCGGCCGATCGATCACGCCGAACGTTGCGCCACAGGGATCGGCCACGACCGAAATCCGGCCGATGTTGGTATCGGTGGGCGGCACATACACCGCTCCACCGAGGCGTTTTATCCGATCGGCCGCGGCGGGCACGTCCCTGACGCCAACATAGCCCATCCACCTCGGCATCGCGCCCATCTTGCGGCCCGCTTCCGGCAACTCCATCAGACCGGCCGCCGGAACCTCTCCTGCCGTGAACAGCACATAAGACAGTTGCGAGGTCGAAGTCGCTTGCGTACCCCAGCCGACGACATCGCGATAGAAGCTGGCGGCCGCCGTCACGTCGGTGGTGATCAACTCGTACCAGGTGAAATATCCGGGATCGTTGGCCAAGTTCACTTCCCCAAGTCCGCTTCTCCGTTCGCGCCTGCAAAACCTGAAACGCGGGCTCAGCCGTAATGGCCGCTCAGTTGCGATGCAAGAAGTACCGCAGACCAAGTCTCTTGGTAGACAAGTAGACATAGCGCGAGCCAAGCAGAAATCGCCCGGCTCATTTGTCCGATGCCTGGAAGTGGTTTGATGTTGCTCCGCACGCGGCTAACGGATTCCAGACGAAGATACGGATTTTCCCGATACCGGGAATGATGAATGGAGCATGAATAAAGCAGGATTCAAGCGCCATTCATAAATGTGAAATCTTGGCCATTGAAGGGACTTTGAGCTTTCGTGAACCTTCCTCAGCTTGCGGGCGACCTACCCATGCAGTAAAGTTATCCTACTCGAACCGCTTGCGAGAAAATGGAGGATTCGAATAATGGCACGACAGAAGCAATCTTCGAAGCGCATTAAGGCCGCGCTACCGGCCTTGGGCGCAGCCGGCTTGACCTTTTCGATGGTAGGCGGCGCGTCGGCAGCAGCTGTGCCGGCTAACGACGCAACTCAAACGACCAACTATTCCCCCAATCAACAGATCACGCTCGGCGAAGAAGAAATCGCTGACGTGAGCCTCGCCACGTTCTACGTCTTCGACAAGGAGAGCACGGCTGCCGTGAAGGATGGCAACATTCAGCTCGCCGCAGGCTGCCGTGGCTGCCGCGGTTGCGGCGGCTGCCGTGGTTGCCGCGGATGTCGTGGCTGCGGTCGCGGATGCGGTTGCGGCGTTGGCTGGGTCGGCGGCTGCTGCGCATCCTGGGGCTCCTGCCGCTGGTGCTAAGCAAGGTCGTCTGCCTCGCGTGATCGACACCAACAATCATGGCCGGGTTCGACATCGTCGACCCGGCCTATGCATGTGTACTTCCGGTGTCGTTCGCAACGCTCTTTTGGCGCGTCACGATCACGCCGAATTCCCACCTCACTAAAAAACGTCCGCACGCCGATTGGATCGAGGGTTATCCCGATCCGAAAAAAGTCCTGCATGTACAGGCCGGCGTTCAGACAAGCCCCGTGTGCTGGATCATGAAGACAAAACGCAAGACCATTCCGTCCAAAGCCAAGCCCAAGGCCACGCCAGGCCGCCGCGCGGCCAAGGACGTCGCGCAGTTCGCACCGAATTTCACAGTGTACGTGCTGCCGCCGGATCAGGTCTGTCTTTACTCCGAGGACCGCAAATTCTTCCTGCACGGCGAACTCTACTGCGCGCTGGCCACGGCCATCGGCAAAGGTGGAAAAAGTCTGCGACAGCTCGTGGCTGAACTGGGAAAGCGTTTTCCATCCGAGAAGGTCGAGGAAGCGCTCAAGCGCCTGATCGAGCGGCAATACCTCGTCGAGGCGTCCGCCACTTCAAACAGCGTTCAGGCCGGCTATTGGGCGAGCCTTGGCCTGCCGCCTGGCATGGCCGAGCAAAACCTCGCCGATTGCCGCGTGCGAATTGAAGCCATCGACGTTCAGGGCGCCAAGGAGTTCACGAAGGCACTCAGCGAACTCGGCGTCCGCGTCGTTACCGGTCGCGCAGCCGATCTGACGATCACACTCACCAACGATTATCTCGAGCGGCGCCTTGCCGAATTGAACAACCAACGTGTGTCGAATGGCACGCTCTGGCTTCTGGCGCAGCCTTCCGGCGCTTTTCCTCTCGTCGGCCCCTTGCTCAATCCCGGCAAGGGTCCATGCTGGACCTGTTTGTTCGATCGCATGATCCGCAACCGCGAGGTCAAGGGATTCCTCGATCGCACCGATGCGCATGTGGTTTCGCCGTCACCGCTGGCGCGCAGTCCGCTCGGTCAAGGTGCTATTCCGTTTGCGGCGCTCGAAGTCGCCAAGGCCATCGCTAGCGGCTTTCGCACCGACCTCAACAATCATATCGTCAGTCACGATTTGTTGGGTTCGACGACCGTCAAGCACTATGTCGCGCATAGACCGCAATGCCCGACCTGCGGCAGCAAGAAGCTGCGCGATCCGCGCCGCGCCCCGACACCGATCGAACTTGGGCCCGGTCTCAAGCTGACGATGACGAGCGGCGGATTCCGCACGGTGTCATCGCGCGCGACGGTGGCGCGCTTCCGCAAGCATGTCAGCCCGCTTACCGGCGTCGTCAAGAAATTGGAGCGGATCGAGGCCGACCTGCCATTGAATACGAATTATTTCGCCGGCCACAATTTTTCCGGGCCAGCGCTGACTGTGGACGCGCTCAGGGAAGGACTGACCGGCGGAAGCTTTGGCAAGGGCTCGACCGCCGAGCAGGCCGAAGCCAGCGCCTTGATGGAGGCAATCGAGCGTTATTCCGGCATTTTCCAGGGCGACGAAATCCGCACCACCAAGCGCTTTACCGACTTTGAGCCTGGCGAGGCCGTCAATCCCGAAGACGTGCTGCTCTTTAGCGAGGCGCAATACCGCTCGCCCGAGGCAGAGCCGGACGACTCTCATCGCGTCCCGGCCCGCTTCGACCCATCAGCCAAGATGGAGTGGTCACCGGTCTGGTCGCTTCGCGATCAACGCTTCAAATATCTGCCGACCAGCCTGATGTATTTTTTCTATGGCGGCGGCGAAGCCGCCTACAGTGCCGATTCCAACGGCTGCGCGGCGGGCAACACGCTTCAGGAAGCGATCGTCCAGGGCTTCCTCGAACTCGTGGAGCGCGATGCCTACGCCATCTGGTGGTACAATCGCTTACAGCGCGCGGAACTGGACCTTAGCCAGTTCGACGATTCCTACGTGCAGGATCTGCGTACTCAACTTGGCGACCAGGGCCGCAAGCTCTGGGTGCTCGACATCACCAGCGATCTCGGCGTTCCGACCTATGTCGCTCTACTGCACTGGATGCAGAATGGGCATGAGAACATCGAGTTCGGCTCCGGTGCGCATTTCGATAGCCGCATCGCGCTGCTCCGCACGCTGACAGAACTCAATCAGTTCCTCTCGATCGGCTTGATGAACGGCGGGTCGGGCGAAAAGCCCAGCCTCGACAACGTCACGCCGCTCGAACTGAAAAACTACCCGTTTCTGCAGCCGAACGGCCGTCCGGCTAATCCGATCATCTCGGGCTCGAAATTCGGGCCGCTCGGTGACACCCGCAAACAGGTCGATGCTTGTGTCGAGATTGCGCGACAAGCGAGCCTCGACTTTCTCGTTCTCGACCAGACGAGACCAGATGTCGAAACCTCGATTGCCCGAGTTCATCGTTCCCGGTTTGCGGCATTTCTATCGACGCTTCGGGCCTGGCCGGCTCTACGACGTTCCCGTGAAGCTCGGCCTGCGCGAGGTGCCGTTGACGGAAAACGAACTGACGCCGTACGTGCCTCATACCTAGAGCCTATTCGGTTCTGATTAAATCAGAACCTGGCTGTGGTCTTTTGTTTTGACGCGTTTTCTTCACGCGAACCGGCTTTTACTTCGCTCGAAAACGCTCTAATGGAGTGAATCTGGCTTGCCCGCTTCCGGGAAAAAACAAGTGCGCAAGATCGCGTCGCCGGTCATTGCTGCCCGCTTGAGCGAACATGTCACGCTGGAGGGACGGGCGGACGGGACCGTCGTCGCGCGCTTCGAAGGATACGCCCAGGGCCTCGGAAAGTTTACGCTTGCGACCTTAAAGCGCCTCCCTGAGCTTCGCACCGGGCTGCCTCTTGTCCCGATCGCGCGTGGCCGCGCCGGCGACAAGGAAATCAGTCTGCTGGTGCAGCGCCTTGCGCGAAGCGGTCTTCTGGAATACCGCCTTGGTCCTGCGCGCGGCGGCCGGGACAGCGTTGTGATCGAGCCGCAGCTTGCGGACTATTCGCCGCAAATCGCGAAAATCGCCAACACCGACACGATCGCGCTATCGCGATTTGCTTATCTGCGGCGCCGGGGCATGGAAATGGTGCTGGAATCGCCGCGGGCGGGTGCCTTGTTCAGGATCACCGATCCGAAGATGACCGCCGCGCTCGTCACGTTGTCGAAGCCGCAGAAGATCAGCCGATATCGCAAGGAGCGCGGCTTTCCCGGGCTGGAACTTCTGGGATTGCTGATGGATTGCCAAATCCTGTTCAAGCTCAGGGACGGCGACACCGACGGCTTGCGCCCGTCTGAAGGCGATCCCAGCCTCGTGCTGTGGGACTTTCACGATTTCCTGTTTCACACCCACAGCACGGAAGGCCGGCAAGCCAACCCGATTGGTGGACTTTACTCCTATTCCGATCTCATGGCGCCGCTACCCGCGGTGCGCCCGCCATGGCCCGGAAAAGCGGTCGATCTAAACGGCGCGGTAACAGCTCCGCCCTCGCCGTTCGCAGGCTTGCTCGACGCGCGGCACTCGATACGCGACTTCGACGATGGACATCCGATCACGTTGGGCGAATTGGCTAGGCTTCTGCAAACCACGGCGCGCGTGCGCGCGAAATGGATGGCGCCCTCCGACTTAGGCGAGGAAGGCCCGGAAGTATCCTATGCTTCGCGTCCGTATCCATCGGGCGGCGCGGCCTACGAGCTGGAACTTTATCTCGCGGTCAACCAATGCGAGGGCTTGGCGCGGGGTTTTTACCACTACGATGCGGAGCGGCATGCATTGACGCCGATCGAAGTCCGCCCCGACGACCTCGATGCGCAGCTTTCCGACGCCGAGTTCGCTATTGGCGCCTCGGGCGCACCGCACGTCCTGATCGTCATGGCGGCGCGGTTCGGCCGGGTCTCATGGAAGTATAGTTCAGTAGCCTATTCGCTGATCCTCAAGGACGTCGGCGTGCTGACGCAAACGCTTTACCTGGCGGCGACCGACATGGGACTTGGCGGCTGCGCGATCGGCACGAACAATATCGATCGGTTCGCGCGAATGACCGGACTAGAATTCTCCACCGAAGGCCCGGTCGGTCTGTTTGCCCTTGGCCGCGGCCTGAGCGAAGAACCGGACGACGGTCCGCAACTCGGCTAAGTCGCTTGTCGGCCTTTTCGCGAGCACAAAACCACCGTTAGTGGAGTGGACTTGACATTCGCTACCCGGCAACCGAGGACTCATGAAGCGAATGTCAAATCCGAAACTCCACTGGAAACCTATATTTGCTAGTGGTTCTTTGATTCTAACATTTGCAAGAGTGCCTACCGAGACGGGATGCAAATGTTAGAATCGGACCACTAGCGCATTGCGGAGGCGTGATCGGCGTATCGGGCTTCGGGTTTACACGGGCCACAGAAGTTCTACGATCCCCGAACAAAAACGTCGGGGAGTTCAAGGATGAGCAGCACGGTAGCGTCAGCGGTCGACACGCGGAGGTCTCGCGTCCGCCTCTTGATCGTCACGATGCTCTTTCTCGTGACAACCGTGAACTATGCCGACCGCGCCACGCTTTCGATTGCCGGCACGGCGCTGGCCAAGGAATTGAACCTCGATCCCGTCGCCATGGGCTACATCTTCTCGGCCTTCGGCTGGTCCTACGTGGCAGCCCAGGTTCCCGGCGGATGGCTGCTCGATCGTTTCGGATCGAAATGGGTCTATGCTTTCGGCATTCTGATCTGGTCGTTCTTCACGCTGCTGCAAGGTATGATCGGATTCTTCACAGGGGCGACCGCGGTCACGGTGCTGTTCCTGCTGCGCCTGTTGGTGGGACTCGCCGAAGCACCGTCCTTTCCAGCCAATGCCCGCATCGTGGCGGCCTGGTTTCCCGGCAACGAGCGCGGCACCGCATCTGCATTTTTCAATTCCGGGCAGTATTTTGCGACCGTGATCTTCGCCCCGCTGATGGGCTGGATCGCGCATGATTTCGGCTGGCGTTACGTCTTCTATGTGATGGGCGCTCTCGGCGTTCTCGTCGGCATCATCTGGATCAAGACGATGTATGGCCCGAAGGACCACCCCAGCATCAATGAAGCCGAATTCGCCTACATCAGGGATGGTGGCGCCCTCGTCGATCTCGATGGGCCCCAAGCCCAGCGGGCCGCCGATAACGGGCCGAAATGGAATTATATCGGTCAGCTACTGTCCAACCGCATGATGCTCGGCGTTTATATTGGTCAGTTCTGCATCAACACCCTGACCTATTTCTTCCTGACCTGGTTCCCGGTCTATCTGGTCAGGGAACGCGGCCTGTCGATTTTGCAGGCCGGTTTTGTCGCGACGCTCCCCGCGTTGTGCGGCTTTATCGGCGGCGTGCTCGGCGGCGTCATTTCTGATGCCATTCTACAAAAGACAAATTCGCTGACGCTGGCGCGCAAGATCCCGATCGTCGGAGGCATGTTGCTGTCGATGACGATCATCGCCTGCAACTATGTCGAGGGCCAGGCGCTCGTCATCGGCTTCATGGCGCTTGCCTTCTTTGGCAAGGGCATCGGCGCGCTTGGCTGGGCGGTCGTTTCCGACACCTCGCCCAAGGAAGCCGGCGGCGTCTCGGGCGGGTTGTTCAACACCTTCGGCAACCTGTCTAGCATCACGACCCCGATCATCATCGGCTATATTCTGGCCGCGACCGGGTCGTTCAACGGCGCGCTGGTTTTTGTCGGCGCCAACGCGCTCGTCGCCGCCTTCGCCTATCTCGTGATCGTCGGCAAGATCGAGCGGGTCAAGCTGCGGACAGCCTGAAAAACGGGATTATGCGGCGTCTGCAAAACCGTCTATACGTCGCTTGGGACAGGTCTGGTCCCGGCCCGGCAGGAGTTTCGAGGATGGGCAAGAGAGAACTCGTCACCGAACAACCCCGTTACATCAAGCTCAACGAGCGCGACAATGTCGCGATCGTCGTCAACGATTTCGGCCTTCCGGCCGGCTCCCGCTTTGCCTGCGGCCTCGAGCTTCGCGCCTTCGTGCCGCAAGGCCACAAGACGGCGCTGGTCGACATCGCCGCGGGTGCACCGATCCTGCGCTACGGCGAGGTCATCGGTTATGCGGCCTCGCCTATTCTCGCGGGCGAATGGGTTGACGAAGCGCGCATTCAAATGCCTGACGCTCCCGCGCTCGACAAACTCGAAATCGCAACTGTCGTCCCGAAGCCGTTACCGCCGCTGGAAGGTTTTACGTTTGAGGGCTACCGCAACCCGGACGGCTCTGTCG
The DNA here is from genome assembly GCA_963770515.1 of uncultured Alphaproteobacteria bacterium. GTDB lineage: Bacteria > Pseudomonadota > Alphaproteobacteria > Rhizobiales > Xanthobacteraceae > Bradyrhizobium. The sequence continues at coordinate 274,012 of CAVYPW010000005.1, read as the reverse complement.
GTACCAAGAACCTTCTCGGCATCTCGACCTCGGTCCAGTGCGTCAAGGGCACGCTGGAATATGCGATCAAGCGTATCCGTGCCGAGTTACTGCCGAAATATCCCAACGTCGACGATGTCATCCCGGTCACCCATGCTTATGGCTGCGGCGTGGCGATATCGGCTCCCGACGCCGTGGTGCCGATCCGGACGCTGCAAAATATCGCCCTCAATCCGAATTTCGGCGGCGAGGTCATGGTGGTCGGGCTTGGTTGCGAGAAGCTCGTTCCGGAACGGCTGGTGCCCGAGGGTCTCAGCGATGCCATCGTGCGGATGCAGGATGAAGCTTTCGACAGCTTTGGCGCCATCATCGAACGCATCATGACGATGGCCGACGCCAGATTGGCCGTGCTCAACCAGCGCCGCCGGGAAACCTGCCCGGCTTCTGATCTCGTGATCGGCCTGCAATGCGGCGGCAGCGACGCTTTTTCTGGCGTCACCGCCAACCCTGCTGTCGGATTTGCCGCCGATCTTCTGGTGCGCGCCGGCGCGACCGTGATGTTCTCAGAAGTCACCGAGGTGCGCGACGCTATTCAGCTTCTGACGCGCCGGGCGGTCAACGAGGACGTCGGCCGGGCGCTGATCCGCGAAATGGCTTGGTACGACAGCTATCTGGCGCGCGGCGGCGCCGACCGCAGCGCCAATACGACGCCCGGGAACAAGAAGGGCGGGCTCGCCAACATCGTCGAAAAATCGCTCGGTTCGATCGTGAAGTCAGGCTCAAGCCCGATCGCCGGCGTGCTGGCGCCGGGCGAAAAAGCCCGGCAGAAGGGCATGCTGTTTGCGGCGACGCCGGCGTCCGATTTCATCTGCGGCACGCTTCAGCTTGCCTCCGGCATGACCTTGCAGGTATTCACAACCGGCCGCGGCACACCTTATGGGCTCGCGGCAGCGCCAGTCATCAAGGTCGCGACCCGCAGCGAACTGGCGCGGCGCTGGAAAGACCTGATCGATTTCGATGCCGGCCGCATTGCCACCGGCGAAATGACCATCGAAGAAACCGGTTGGGAACTGTTCCGCCTGATCCTCGATGTCGCCAGCGGCCGCACCAAGGTCTGGTCCGACCACTGGGGCATTCACAACGATCTCACGCTGTTCAATCCTGCGCCCGTGACCTGACGCGGCGGCTGGCTTGAACCGAAGAGCGAGATGGCGTCTTTCTTCGCTTTAATGACGCGCGCCTACATTCGTCACTTTCCAAATCGTACAAGGCGACGGGATATCGGTTGTCGCAGGCGTCTCAGCCAGCTTCTCGGCGACCACATCACGTGTCGCCTTCAGATTTTGAAACCAGGCGCGGCCGGACTGCTCGATCACCAGAAATTCGGGATAGGTTCGAACAATCTCCTCGGTCGACATGATCGAGGGCATTGGAGCCCAGCCTTGCAAGTTCTGCATGATGTGAAAATCGACCGCGTTACCCCGGGGCCGCTCGGGATATTTCAGCACGACCTCCCAATCCAGCGGAAAGCGGTAGGCCGAACCGTGGTCGGCGTAGGCTGTCCGCGGCAGAAACACATGCGGGGATTCCGCGATCACCGGAAGCCTGCCATTCACAAACGGACTCTCGAGATAGTTTCCATCGTCGTCGGCGCAAACCACCCCGCCGTGCGGCGACTGACGGGAAAGCTGCGCGACATTCTGTAGCGCCAGGAGAGCGATCGCGGCGCCCATGAGAAGCACGGCGTTTCGTCTTCGCCAGGCGTGTCGGATCAGCCATTCGCCAAATGCGAGGTGAACGGCCAGGCTGACGATCAGTTGCGGCGTAAAGTATCGCGGCACAAATAAGGGAAGCGCCACTTTTGCCGCGATCCATCCGGCCAATGTGACGCTGGTTATTCCGGCCAGGATGAGGACGACATAACGCCAGGCTTGCCATCGCGGATCGCGGACGGCTGCTCGAAGATCAAACCCTTTATGGGTGCGGGAAACAACGACGCTCGCCAGACAAAGCAGTTCCAGCAGCGTAACCCACATGGACGTTTTCGACGCAAACAGGGTTTCCAGAAGCTCCGGCAAGCCTGGCCGCTCCATCCAGCCATAGGGTTTTGCGAGCTCCAGCTGCTCGCGCAAGAACGGGCTCCACGCCGCCAGCACGAGGACCGAGGGAGCGACCGCAATTGCCGTCAACCGAAGACGGGATCGTTCGCCGCCGAGCTCGCTCAACGCGCCGGCAAGCGCGATGCAGCCGACATACACAACCCCGAATGTATGGGCGAGCGTCAGCCCCACATAGACGATCGCAAGCCCAAGAACGTCGCCTCGACGCTGACGCTCGATCAACCGTTGCTGAACAAGGACGGCCAGCGCCGCCATCAAAAAGTACAGGGCATAGGTGCGCAGCTCGAACGCGACGCGAACGACGTTGTCGTTCAGCGTCACAAACAGCAGCGCACCGATCCAGCAAGCTTCGCTCGATATGACGCGCCGGCCGACACGGCAAAGCGCAATCACCGCAACGCCTGTCAGCACGAGATTCACGAGCTTGAGACTGACCACCAACGACATCGCCTGAGGCAAAGCAACCGTCGTCAGCCAAGCCGCGGTCAAATAGAACGGTGGATTGCCATCGATGCCCATCACTATTCCGGCCCAAATTTTGGGCAGGTCACGTGCGCCGAGCAATGTCGTGGTGAGAAGTTCATCTGACCACAAGCGGTCGCTCAATGCTCGAATGGCGAACATTGCAACCGCGCAGCCGATCAGCAGCGCGCAAGCTGCTTTCAGCAATCGACGCCTCATCAGATCGGTGTCGGTCATGATCATCTATTCGCTGGCCGGGAAACTATCGTTAATAAAGTCCGAAGAGTTTGGCACCGCGCCGCCCAATGGCGGCGCCGCACTTGACGATTCAAGCACCATCAATCCAGCCAAAACGTTAAGGTCGGCCTTTCATCGGTCCGACCATGAGCCCGCCGCATCCGCGTTTTTGTAGCGCTTAAGGTGAAATCCGATTACGCGGGGAAGGCTAGCCCTGTCACGCCTCGTTCAGTCCGTCGCCACGATCGGATAATGCCTTCTCCGCATCTTCAAGCCGCCGACCAACCGCCGTCGATCGGGATCACCGTGCCCGTGATGTCGCGGGCGGCCGGGCCGCACAGAAAGGCGACCATCGCTCCGACATCCTCCAGACGGACAAAGCGGCCGCTGGGCTGGCGTTCTTTCATATAATCGCGCGTCGCTTCGTCCTGCGAGATGCCGCGCGACGACGCCATGGCATCGATGCGGCTCATGATCGCGGGTGTCGGCAATGTCCCAGGGCTGACCGCATTGCAGGTGATGCCGGTGCCGACCGTCTCGATCGCCACAGCGCGGGTCAGGCCGATAATGCCGGTCTTGGTTGTCACGTAATCGGCGCGGCTCTGTGCCCCCCGTTGTCCGTAATGCGAGGACAGGTTGATGATACGGCCGAAATCTTCGGCTCGCATCGCTGGCAACACCAGCCGGATAATACGAAAAGGTGCCGTCAGATTGACGGCCAGCGATTTCTGCCAATCGGCGTCCGAAAACTGCTCAATCGGCGCGAAATGCCGGACCACCGCGTTATTGACGACGATATCAGGATCACCAATCGTTTCCCGCGCGAACGCCACCAACCGTTCGACGCCAGCGAGTTCAGACAGATCGGCTTGGCAGTAAACCACCGTCACGCCGTGGCGGCCTTGTAACGCGGTCCGCGCCGGCTCGACCTTTGCCGGTTCGTCGATTCCATGCAGCACGATGTTATGTCCGGCAGCGGCGAGGCTCTCGGCGAGAGCATAACCGAGCCCACCGCTTGAGCCGGTGACGAGTGCAGAGCGGCGCGACGGGGCCGTCATTACGCGTTTCCACCGCGCGACAAGCGAACGAGATCGAATAGTCCCTCAGGCATCGATGTTTCCACTCCCCCGGCGCCGGCAAATTGCGGTCGCGCTGAATCACATTACGCATTTCCGGCTACTGGGTAGCGAATGTCAAATCCGCTCCGCTAGTCCGATATGAAGCTCCAGCTCAGCTGGCGCAAGCTCACGATGGGAGGATAGGTATTGGCCGATTGCCGCCCCGACCGTTTGCGTTCCCATGCCATTCCCGACAGGGCGGCTACGAAGCCGAGCACGAGGCCGATGCCGGTCCCGACGTTGCCGATGCCATGGTGATAGATCTTAAGCCACGCCGGCGCTGCAACTTCGGGGAATGCAAAAGACTGGATGATCGTACCAGCGATAGCGATCGCCAGCACCGCAATCCAAACGCCCACCCAGCTCCGGCAACTGCCGCAACGCGGCATCTCGATACGGACTTTGTCCTGCGTTCGGCCCCGCTGGACCGGATAACCCAGTCCATCGAGATGGCGGGAAGATGCCGCGGTCATGACCAATTTTGCTTGGCATCCGGGATCGGCAAGCGCGCCGCACATCCAGCATCGGCGCGTTGCATCGCTTAAGTCCTCAGTGCTCACTTGAGTGCCCACTTGGCCGATCCAGATCCGGTATCCGTTTCAACAGGCAGCAACCCTAGCGCACTACCTCTTCAAAAACCGTTCCGGCCAAGCGTCAATTTGCAGTGGAAGAATCACAGCTTTAAAACCCCGGGGCAGTCTCCATCAATCAGAAAAAGCCCGGGCTCAGATCAAGGCCGTACGTCGCCAAGGTAAGCGATACAAGCAGACCGACGCCGCAAAACAGCGCGACGATCGTGAAAGGATTCGTCTCGGTTTCGGTTCCTGACAGGCGAGAAAGAGCTTGGACAAGTGCAGTCATGGCGACCTCCAACATTCCACCTCGGCTGAGGCAGATTGGATCATCGCAGCGCACCGTTTCAGGCGGTTTTCACCTGCCAACGAAATGGTTTCAGGATCGTTTCAATGGAACCAATGGATCAGCCATCTACCGGGATCTAGCTGTCGCTCCAGACGCCGTCGATTTCCACGATACCGGCGGCTTCAAACAGCGGTTTCATGCCGGCCAGATCGTACAACGTCTTGCCCTCGTCGAGCCCCCGCTTGACCTCCGCCTCCTTCGCCATCCGGGCTTCGGCATTGCGGACGGCGGTTTCGACGTGAGCCGGCGGAATCACGATGACGCCATCCGCGTCGCCGACCACCAGGTCACCGGGATTGACAGTCACGCCAGCCGCCACGACTGGAACATTGACCGCGCCGGGCCCACGTTTGCCGGGATAGGACACCGAGATATGCGAAGCAAAAACCGGGAATCCCATCTCGGTGATCTGCAAGGTGTCCCGCGTCGCGCCATCGATCACGGCGCCGCCGAGTTTGCGGATTTGGCTGTAGTAGGTCGCTATCTCTCCCCACAAAGCGCCTTGCGGGCTGCCGCCATTGGTCAAAACCAGAATGTCGCCCGGTTCGGCGACCCGAAACGCCGCATGAAGCATGAGGTTATCGCCGGGAAAATTGAACGACGTGATGGCCTGGCCACACACTCGCGCGGTCGGGAATAGTGCACGCATTTGCAGCTGCATCAGGCACTGCCGCCCGATGACCGGCCCCAACCCCTCATGCAAATCGGCGACGTTGATACCTTTGGCGCGCTCGATCAGGGCAGCATCGAGCCGGGGGATTCGTTTGTAGACCACTGATTGCAATTTAATTTCCTTTCCGAAGGTGAAACCGTCTTCAGCGAAGTGGCTGGCTCATCGAGCCGCCACCGGCTTCGAGTCTCTTAATTGCTTCGACACCATGGTGTTGAGAACGCGCCTGACCGTCGCAAGGTCCGTATCGGCGATGCCCTGGAACATGATCTCCTCGTTGGCATGCGCATGCGCGACGATGGCGTGAAGACGCGCCTCGCCCTCCGCCGTGAGCCGAACGCGGCCTCGACCATCGACGGCAACGAGGCCCAACGACACTACCGATTCCAGAAGATTCCGGCTGGCATTGAAATCGAGCAACAGCTCCGGCATCAATTCGTCGATCGTGCGATCCGGCGACGATGCAGCGGCCCGGAGCAGACGCGCCTGCATCAGCGTGAGGCCGAGGCCCGCCGTTTGCCGCCCTCGCTCCAGCCGCGACGCAATGGCGCTGTAAGCCCGGATCATGAGGTTGGACAGCACACGCTCCTCGCCATCTTCAAGCGGACCCGTTTTTGCGTCCGTGGTGAAAATGCGCGTGTCGGGATGATCGGCCGAGACGGCATAGCGACCTTTAACGAACAGGAGCGGCTGTCGGTCGTAGCGGCTATAGCGCAGGACCTCTCCGATCAGAATGAGATGGTCGCCGCCATCATAGGTTTGGCTGCGGACACATTCGAAGGAAGCCGCAGCGCCAGCGAGCAGCGGCGCGTCCCCCTGCCCGGCGCGGCAATCGATATCCCTGAACTTGTCCGGTCCTGACCGCGCAAAGCGTTGTGATAGTTCGATCTGGTCCTCGGCGAGAATGTTCACGGCAAAGTGCGAGCAGGCCGCGAAGGCGGCGAAACTTTTGCTCTCGCGGCGTATCGACCAGAGCACCAGCGGAGGATCAAGCGAGACCGATGCAAAGGAGTTCGAGGTAAGGCCGAAGCGCTCGCCGTCGACGGAGGTGGCGATGACCGTTACCCCGGTTGCGAATTCGGCAAGGCTGCGACGAAAGCCATCCGCCTCGACGCGAGGATCTCCACTCTCGATGGGCGATCTCGTCGACGACCTCTGTTCAGCGGCTTGGCCCATCACATCCTCAGCGTCGATTCCGCGGCGCGTGCCGCCGTTACTTCCTGTTCAAACCGTAGTCACGCGGATCTGAATGCCCCTGCGATGCGACTGATCATCGGCCGTCGCTTCGATCCATTCGGAAAAACGGCGCCGCAATTCGCTCAATAACCATTTCGCCGCTGGTCCTGGCGGTTGCTCGATCTTGTGGACGGCATAGAGCGGAAATCGAAGCGGCTCGCCCTTATGCGTGGCAAGTTTCAATTCCGCCAACTCGCCGGAGTCGAGATAGCTCTGGGCCAGATGCGTCGGCATGGCACACCAGCCGAAGCCGTTGCGGACGAAATCAAGGCGGCTGAACTGATCGATGAAGGCCCACGTGCGCGTTCCCATCACCACGCCACGGTAGCGTTTGGTACGGTCGATCATGGTCAATTGGATATGCTCCTCGAGCGTGGACTGCGGAATCAGTCCTTCGATTTGCGCCAGCGGATGCCGGGACGATGCGACCAGAGAGATCGGCACATCGCCGAGAAATTCCATCTGAAACCCCGGCATGCCATCGAGAGCGGTCGAGTAGATCGCCAGCCGCGCATTTCCTTCGAACAGCGATTGCTCCGGTGCCCCTAACCCTTCGGCGAACAAATTCACCGAAACGAGCGGGAAGCGTTCTCGGAAGGCGCGCAGGCTTTCGATCAGCACCGTGCTCGGAAACACCTGCTCGATCGAGAGGCTGATTTCCGGCTCGGCCACCGAGGACATGTTCTTTGCCCGCGCACGAAGCGCATCCGTGCTGCTGATGATCCGGCGCGCGTCCTGGACGATCGCCTTGCCGGCGTCAGTCAAGCGCGGCAGCCTGCTCGATCGATTGAAAAGTTCGAGCTCAAGCGCGTCCTCGAGCGATTGGATCGACTGGCTGACAGCGGACTGCACGCGATTGACCTTGCGCGCTGCCGCAGAGAAGTTTCCGGTGTCCGCAACAGCGATCAGCATCTGGAGTTGATCCAGCGTCATTCTGGAGAGCATGTTCCACCTAACCCGACGGTTTGCATTAGGCCGAGCGGGCCCTTCCATCAGGTAGATGAAACGGTCAGCGGGGCCCAGCATCAGTATATCTGATGCTGGGGCCATGCATCCGTTCCGATCGGGAGCCGATCTCGGGTGTGGGGCGTATTGCGGCGCAACAAGTGACATATCGAGGTTCCCGCGCTGATCTATGGTCCGAACTGGTAAAGACGCGCGGGATTGTCGGAGAGGATCGCGCGGCGGCCCGCGGCATCGGGCACCCAGGCCAAAAGAAGATCCAGGAGATCAGCGTCGTCCGACATCGTCTCCGCCGTCTCGGTCGGATGCGGCCAGTCCGATCCCCACAACAGACGGTCCGTTCCCTGCTCGACCAGGGCTCGCGCAAGCGGCGCAACCTCCCTGTAATCGGGCCCGCTCCCGTGAGCGATGTGATAGGCGCCGGATAGCTTGACGTAGACGTTCTCGCGCGCGGCGATCCGCAACAGCGACTGGACGGCCGGGTGTTCGAGCGGCAACGGCCGGGCATATCGGCCCATATGATCGATCACCACGGTACAGGGCAAACGGGCGATGAGATCCTCATGGTCGGGAAATTCCAGCCCATCGAACTGGATTTGCAGATGCCATTCGGTGCCCTGAATGCGTTCGGCCATGACCGGCACATCTGACCATTCGGTGACGCTGCCTCGCATCTGATGGTAACGCAGCCCTCGCGCGCCGCGTTGCCAGAGCTGTTCGAGTTCGCTGTCGCTAATGCTGGTCGACACCGTCACGACCGTGCGCGCGTTGCCGCCGAACAAGGCGGCCGAGTCGAGCGTGCAACGGTTGTCGAACCCGTAAGTCACCGGCTGGACGATGATCGTGCGCTGCAGGCCAACGCGAGCCTGCATCTTGCGATAGTCATCGACGCTGAAATCAGGCGGGAAAAGCCACGCCTTCGACGATGCCGGATATGCACTGTTGTAGATGTGCATATGCGTATCGCAGGCGCCGGAAGGCACCTGAAGTTTCGGAGTTCCTGTGTGCGGCGTGTCCGGCATCTCGAAAGCGCCTCTTGGGACCTGATTTCAGTTCATCAGGTTGTCGCGAAATGTTTCGCTCTCATAATCCGTCCGGAAGACTCCTTTGGCCTGAAGCAACGGCACCACCTCATCGACAAAGTCCTCAATGCTCTTGGTGTTGGTCGTCGGCGTGATGTTGAAGCCGTGGCAACCGCTGGCGCGCCACAGATGCTCCAGTTGGTCAGCCACCTGCTCCGGCGTGCCGACCAGTTGCGGCATGCCGCAGGTCGCACCGAAGATTCGCGCCGCGTCCCTTGCCGTCGCATTGCCGTCACCGGTCATGTTTGCCAGCGCCATCAGCATGCCGCGCGATGCATCGGTGGTATTTGCTGCAAGAGGGGTATTGAGATCGATCTTGCTGAAGTCGATACCGAGCGTGCCGGACATCCGGCTCAACGCGGCATCGAGCGGGATGCGATCGAAGATCTCGGCCTGCCGGCGCTTGGCTTCGGCTTCGGTGCCGCCGAGCACGCATTGAATGCCGAACACGACCTTTGGCGGCTCGGCACGTCCTTCGGATGTCGACGAGACGTTGAGCTTTTCGATGAAAGACTTCATTCCATCGACACCTCGAGCCTGGATCGAGAACACGACGTCGCTGTGCTTCAGCGCGAATTTCTGTCCACGCCCGGACGATCCGGCCTGAAACAGCACGGGGCGCCCCTGGGCCGATGGCATCGTCGGTGGAACCGTGTGGCAGCGATAGTGCGAGCCGGCGAAATCGATGACGTCGACCTTGGCCGGATCGGCAAACCTTCCCGTCTGCCTGTCGAAGAGAATGGCGCCGGGTTTGACCCCGTTCCACAGCGCGTAACAGATATCCATGTACTCGTCGGCCTGATCATAACGCTTGTCGTGTTCGATCTGATCGAGGCCGAGGGCGCGATGCTCGCCGCGCAAATGGCCCGAAACGATATTCCAGCCGACGCGGCCGCCGCTGAGATAGTCCAGCGTCGAGAGGCGGCGGACGGTGTGATAGGGATGCGTTCCCGCCGTCGACGCCGTGACCGCAAGTCCAAGATGCTTCGTCTCTGCCAGCATCACGCCCAGAAGCGCCATCGGATCGTGGCTGGGCCAAGTGACGCCGTAGCGGACATAGTCTTCGAAGCTTTCCTTGTAGCGCTCCATCCCGCCCGGCGTATCGGCGAAGAACGCGGCATCGAATTTTCCGCGCTCGAGTGTCCGCGCGAGGTTCTTCCAATGCTCGAACTGCCGCATGCCTTCCACGCGGTCGTCTTCGGGATCGGCCCAACTTAGCGCGGTATGATTGATCGGGCTGTGCATGTAGAAGCCGATCAAATGCATGCGTTTGGTCACGGTGTTCCTCGTCGGTCACTCTTCATCTGACGTTTGCCGGTTGGTTCCGGCCGCTAATTTCGTCCCGCTCGCGGATCCAAAAGATCGATGAGACTGTCCGGGCCGGCCTTGCCGAGATCGGTCCAGCCCAGCTGGCCCATGAGAAGGCTTATTTCCTGGCGCATTATGTTGATCACCTCGCCCGCGCCCATCTCGCCGGCTGCCGCGACACCGAACATCGCCGGCCGGCCGAAAAACGCTGCCTTGGCGCCGAGGCACAATGCTTTCCCGACATCGCTGCCGCGCCGGAAGCCGCTGTCGATCAGTACTTCCATCCGGCCCCCGACGGCGTCGGCGATCGCCGGCAGCATGTCGATCGAGCCCGGTGCGCTGTCGAGCTGTCTGCCACCGTGATTAGACACCATCACGCCATTGGCGCCGAGTTCGAGGCATTTCAGCGCGTCGGCCGGATGCATCACGCCCTTGACGACCAGCGGACCGTCCCAGGCCTTGCGAACCTGCTCGAAAATCGACCACGTCTGCGCCGGCGCCGGAGTCTGCTCGCCATAGAGGTCGGCTATCGCATTCGCGTTTGCACCGGCAGGAGCGTAAGGACGCCAGTTTTCCATCGTCGGAATCCCGCCTTTGGCGAGATACCGATAGGTCCAGCCCGGCCGGCTCAATCCCTGCAAGATCACCGATAGCGTCATCTTCATCGGCCGGCGAAATCCGTTGCGGATGTTGCGCTCGCGCTTGCCCATGACCGGCGTATCGACGGTCATAAGCAATACGCGCACGCCGAGCGCCTTGGCACGGCGAACCAGATCGAGGGTGATATGGGGGTCGCGCGTTCCGTAGATCTGGAACCAGGTCGTGTTAGGCGCTTCTGCCATCGCGGCTTCAATCGAGTCGCAGCTCGCACTCGACATGATGTAGGGAATGTCGAAACACGCCGCCGCGCGCGCCAGCATTAAATCCGCACCGGGGCGAAAGAAGCCGGCGATGCCCATCGGCGAAATCCCGAACGGACTAGCATAGTCGTAGCCGAACAGCTTCACCGCCTGACTGCGGTTCGCGACGTCGATCAAATAGCGCGGCAGGAGCTTATAGCGATCGAACGCGACGCGGTTACGCTCGAGCGCCGCCTCTGCGTCCACGCCGCCGTCGATGAAGTCGAACGCGATGCGCGGCAGGCGCTTGCGCGCCAGAACCCTGATGTCGTCGAAATTGATCGCCTGTTTCAGTCCCATGGGCTTTTATTGGTTCCCTGGTTAGATCACGGCCAGGACCGAAGTCGGATCGGTATCGCCATTATTCGTCGATCGCCGCGCGACGGAATTGGCCAAATTCTGATACTGACTATCGGTCGCCGTGATGATGCTGCGGCGCGAAACGCAATACCGCGGTCCGCCGACGGCGCCGCCTATATCATCTTTTGTGATGCTTCCTATCAGGAATTAGCCGGTTCGCACGAGAGCAGACTTCCATAAGATGGTTGGCTAGGAATGCCCGGTATAATGGGCGCAACCGGTATCGCCGACGGCGAACCGGGTATCGCCGACGAGGCGGTAACGAGAAAAATTTGGTGGGGAGACGATACATGAGATATCGCAGGGTTGCGCAGGCGTTGCTGACGGTTGCGCTGAGCGTTGCCGGGTACGGCGCGTATGCTGCCGACGAACCCTACAAGATCGGCATGCTGACTTCGTTTTCCGGCTACGTGGCGAATATGGGTCTTGGCGGCCGTGACGGCCTGATGCTGGCGGTCGATGAGATCAACAAGCGCGGCGGCGTCCATGGCCGGATGATCAAGATCATTCCGCTGAACGACGAATCGGATGCGACCAAAGGGGTTCCCTTGGCGGTCCGTCTGCTCGAGGGGGAAAAGGTCCTGGCCGTGGTCGGGCCGGTGCGAAGCGATATTGTCGAGGCCGTGGCTCCGATGATGGAGAAGAGCCAGGTCGTGGATATGGTGGGTTCGACGATACTGCCCACCAAGCATAATTATGCATTCGCCACTGCGCCCACTCCGGAAGAGGAAGCACCGGTCGCTATCGCGTTCCTGAAAAAGAACGGCGCGAAGTCGGTCGCGATATTGAGCGCCATCGATGTCTGGGCCAGGACGCTTGCCAAGACCTGGGCCGATGAGGCCGAGAAGCAGGGCCTCAAAGTGGTCGCCGCCGAAAGTTATAACTCCGCCACCGACAAGAACTTCATCCCGCAGCTGTCCAAGTTCAAGTCGGCTGGCGCTGACTGGATTCTGGTTACCGGTGCAGGACCTGCGGCCGGCCTGATTTTAAAACAAAAGGCCGAAATCGGTTACACAGCCAATGTGTTTGGCAGCACCGTGTTTCCGGTCGCGGGAATTTCAACGCTGGTACAAATCGGCGGTCCCGCGGCGGTCGATGGAACTTATTTCGCGACCGCGCCCTTCTCGGTTTGGGATGCGTTTCCCCCGGAAGACCCCCGCTACAAAGCCATCTCGGAATTTCGCGAGGCATTCAAGGCCAAGTACAATAACTATCCGGAACCGGGCCACTGGTGGATTGCGCAGAACTACGACATCGGCATGCTGCTCGCCGAAGCTATCAAGCGCGCCGGTCCAAATGTCACGGGCGCAACGCTAAAGGCCGCGCTTGAAGGCATTCAGGGCTATCAGGGCGTCCTCGGCGTCGGCTTCAACTTCTCTCCCGAGCGTCATTCGGGCGTTAGCGGCGTCGTCGTCGCGCAAATCAAGGATGGGAAGGTCGTGCTGGTGAAGTGATGTCCACCTCGTTGATCGACGTCCAGAATCTCACCAAGAAATTTGGCGGCGTCACTGCGCTGGACAACGTTAGTCTTTCAGTCGAGCCGCGACAGATCTCCGGTTTGATCGGTCCCAACGGCGCAGGCAAGTCGACCTTCTTCAATGTTCTGACAGGTGTCTTACCCAGCAATGGCGGCGAGATCCGGTTCGACAACAGACCGATGGACGGCATTCCTCCCCATGCCAGGGTCCGCCTGGGCATGGTGCGCACCTTCCAGAAAATTCATCCGTTCCACGGAATGACCGTGCTTGAGTCGGTGATGGTCGGCTGCCAAACCAGCAGCCGCGCTGGGGTGCTTGCCGCCATGCTGCGCCCAAGATGGGTAAGGGAAGAGGAGCGGCGTATCCGAGACGCCGCCCGGTCGGCATTGGCGTTCGTCGGACTCGAAGCGCAGGCCGGCACACTCGCTGACGCCTTGCCGCTCGGGCATCAGCGCATGTTGCAACTGGCCTGCGGCCTGGTGACCGAGCCAAGGGTCTTGTTACTCGATGAGCCGGCATCCGGACTGAACGTATCCGAGACGGCGCGTCTTTCCGACCTGCTGCTTGCCATTCGTGAACAGGGCAAGACGCTGGTGCTGGTTGAGCACGATATGGGCCTGGTCATGAAAATTTGCGATCAGATCACCGTCCTTAGCTTCGGTCGCAAGCTGGCCAGCGGCACGCCGCAGGAAGTGCGGCGTAACCCCGAAGTGATCAAGGCCTATCTCGGAAGCGGTGAACGTAGTGCTTGAGGTCCGGGACCTGAAAGTATCCTACGGTCAGATCGAGGCGTTGAAAGGCGTCTCGATGCGGATTGATCGTGGTGAGTTCGTCGGTGTGATCGGCGCCAACGGGGCTGGCAAGACATCCCTCTTGATGGCGCTTTCGGGAGCGGTGCGGACGGGAGGCGGCAGCGTCATTTTGGACGGCAGGGATGTGACGCACCTGCCCCAACATCTGCGCGTCGGCAACGGCATCGCCATTGTCCCCGAGGGGCGCCAGGTTCTCGGGCCGCTGACGGTGATGGAGAATCTCGAATTGGGCGGTTTCCACCGCCGCGGCGCGTCCCGGGCCGAGATCGTCAGGGATCAGGAGATGATGCTCGACCTGTTTCCGATCCTGCGCCAGCGCGCTCAGCAGCTCGCGGCGACCCTATCGGGTGGCGAGCAACAGATGCTGGCGATCGGCCGCGCGCTCATGAGCAAACCGCGCCTGTTGCTGCTCGACGAGCCGTCCTTCGGATTGGCTCCAATGGTGTTCGACGAAATCCTCGGCACGCTGCGACGACTGCATGCGGAAGGTCTGGCATGTCTGATGGTTGAGCAGGATGCGCATGTCACGCTGGAAATCACCAGCCGAAGCTACGTGTTTCGAACTGGCCAAATCATGACGGAGGGATCGAGCTCCGAGTTACGCGAAGCCGGTCTTGGTTTGGTCGAAGAGATCTATCTCGGATCTGCGGGAGAATCCTCATGATGGATTTGCTACCGGTGCTGCTGGTGAACGGTGTTGTGTTCGGCGCAATCTACGGCATCAACGCCATTGGCCTCGGCATCGTCTACAACACGACCGGCATCATCAACTTTGCGCAAGGTGATTTCGTTATGTTGGGTGGCATGACCGCCGCATACTTCTATGGCCATCTGGGTCTTCCTTTACCGCTGGCGATCATCTCGAGTGTCATCGCGACCGTCATTGTAGGCTTGCTGATCGAGCGGATTGTCATAAGACCGCTTTGGCGACGTGGCGCGAAGGACTGGACTTACGTATTCATGCTGTTCGCGGTTGCCACCGTGCTTCCTAACCTCGCGATGCTTGGTATCGGCCGCGATCCCCTCACCTTCCCTTCGTTTGGCGGGTTGCCGTCGGTCCAACTGGGTACAGTCACGCTGAGCAGCCAGGCTTTGTGGGTACTCGTCGCGACCGCTGTCGTCGTTGTCGCGCTGCAAGGTTTTTTTGATCACACGCTGCTTGGCAAAGCCATGAAAGCGACCGCGATCAACCGTCGCGTGGCCGCGTGGTTGGGAATCCCGGTCGAGCGAATGGTCGCGATGTCTTTTGGCCTTGCGGCTCTGCTGGGCGCGATTGGCGGGGTGGTGTTTACGCCGTTGATAAGCACCCAGTTCGACACCGGCCTTGCAATGACACTGAACGGATTTGCGGCTGCAATCATCGGAGGCATGGGCAACATTCGGGGCGCCATCGTGGGCGGCCTGGTGATCGGAATTCTTCAATCACTCAGCACGGCCTTTATTTCCTCCGTTTACGGCGATGCCGTGATTTACGGCGTGCTGTTCATTATATTGATCATCTGGCCTGCCGGCTTTTTCCGCCCCCTGATCGAACTGCAGCACGAAGAAATATGAACTGGCGTCCAACTAACACCATGGGCGTGGTGACGTTGATCGCCGTCGCCATCATTTTCCCGCTTTTCGGCAGCGCGTCCGCCGTGACCGTCATGGCATTGGGCGGTCTCTACGCCATTGTTGCGATCGGTCTCAACCTTCTGGTCGGTTATACCGGCAAGATTTCGTTCGGGCACAACGCCTTCATGGCGATGGGCGCGTATGCTTCCGGAATTCTGACGGTTCGTTATGACTGGTCGCCGTTATCGGCCATGATTGCCGCCGCGGTCAGTACCGGATTGGTGGCGTTCATCATCGGCGCACCCATTCTGCGCGTACGGGGACATTACCTGGCTATGATCACGCTGGCTTTTAGCCAGGTCGTGATCATCGTCAGCACGCGCTGGACTGAAGTCACCGGCGGTTTGACCGGTATTCCCGGCGTGCCGGACTTTGCTATCCTCGGTTTCAGCTTCGATACAAAGCTCAAGATGTACTACCTGATCTGGTGCGTTGCGATCGTGCTGTTCCTGTTCTCTTTCAGGATTGTGGATTCCCGCTTCGGCCGGGCCTTGCGTGCGCTCGGCGCGCACGAAACCGCTGCGGGAGCTCTGGGTGTGGATGTCGTTCGCTGCCGGATCCAGATATTCGTGCTCAGCGCCGTCTACGCCGCGCTTGCGGGCAGCCTCTACGCGCACTTCCTGAACTACGTCAACGGCACGTTTTTCGACCTGAGCGTCATGATCCAGCTGATGGCGATCCTCGTCGTCGGCGGGATCGGAACGCTCTGGGGGCCCCTGGTAGGCGCAGTTCTGCTCATCTGGGTATCGCAGAATCTTGGAGACTACGCCGAATACAGTCAGCTGATTTTTGGACTGCTTTACGGTGGCGCACTGCTGTTTTTGCCCGGTGGAGTGGTCGGCGCAGTTGCCGCGCGGCTCAAGCGGTAACTGATCCCGCATCCATCTCGATTTGGCATTTTCCTGATAGCCCGGCGCTGCGTCTCAGAGACCCTATCGTGGCGGCTCGCCGATGGGCCGATAGTCACACTCGAATTGAAATGGCTTTTCCCGCGCGGCGGGACGCAAACTCAGATAATAGCCCTGGCGTTGCGACTGGGCGCCGATATCCAGCGTTTTTTCGATCTCGAACAACCGGTCCCGGTGCGGCTTTTGCCAATGGTTGATCTGGGTCTTGGCCTTTGCCTTGGCGGCCGCTTCATCCGGCGAGATGATCAGGACGTTCCTGTGCAGTTCGGTAAACTCGGATGGGTCATAGCCGCCGAGATTCACAAAGAACAGTTTTGGCTGCTCACCGTCCGGTGGCCGGGTCGAAAGTTCGATGTCATGTCCGTCGGCCTGCTCAACGGCGCCCCAGCAATCGAGATGCAGGCTGTTCGGTTCTCCCCACCACTGACGCCGCAAATCTTCGAAGCAGTCTTCCGCCGTTTGCCCGATCGCGAATTTGACGTCGTGCAGCTCGACATTCGAATTGCCGCAGTTGCCGCCGACGTAGAACATGAAAAGTTTCATTTGGCCTCAGTGTCCGACAACCCTCATCGTTGCCGCGTTTGCTACCATGCCTATATCATTTTGTGTGAGACGTTTTTCGTCACGGTGTAGCATTGCAGGCCTTCCGTGCCGCCTTCGCGGCCGTAGCCGCTTTCCTTGACACCGCCGAACGGCGTTTCGGCAACGGATGCGACAAAATGATTGATCGAGAGATTGCCGACTTCCACGTCGCTGGCGAGACGATCGGCATTCTGCGCTGATCGCGTAAAGGTGTAGGCGGCCAGCCCATAGGGAAGCGAATTGGCTTTGCAAGGACACAACCTAGTTCACGGCCGCTGGCGGCTCGCTCAGACTATCAGTAACCAGCGCCTCAGCTAGCGTATGCTGCATCTCGCGCTCCATGGCGAAGCAAACGCTGAAACCGTCGGTCGTCGAAAGAGTCATCATTCCCGTGCCGGGTTCAGACGACCGCTCCAGGGTCCAGGAAGCCAGCGGATAAGCGTATCTCAGCGTGTGATCGCCATAACGCGACTGGAGCGCCTTGTTGATCAAATCGGGCAACGTCATCGCAAGCGCGCCAAGCTGGCTTAACGGCAGCCTTATTCTGGCGGGTGCCCCGCGGGAGTCGGTAAAGCCCAGAACAACCGTGTTGCCATCCGGGGCGACCTCGCACGTCGTGAGCGATTGCGACTCAATGTCCATTCTTGGCCGCTTCCATTATATTCAAATAAATATATCGATCTGCGGTACTGACGTCCAGCCTGTCCTCGGACACCACGGATTTGGTGGCCAAGTAGGCCAAATATGCAGTGCTTTTCACTTGAACCCGGCCGCGTCCTTTGTTCTAACAAACGCAAGCGGATCGTCTGCGTCGAGCAAATTCGAGCCCCTATTTCCAACGATTCCCCTCATAACAAAGGTCGCCACAATGGCAAAGATGACGAAAAACCAGTTGATTGATGCGCTTGCCGAGGGGACGCGAGTTTCCAAAAATGACGTCAAGGCCGTCATCGAACATCTGGTGACGGTGGGTTACAAGGAACTGAACGAAACCGGCGAGTTCGTGATCCCCGGATTTGCGAAGATGTCCGTGGTTAACAAGCCGGCGACAGAAGCTCGAAGCGGCATCAATCCTTTCACCAAAGAGCCGATGCAGTTTGCGGCCAAGCCCGCCAGCAAATCCGTGAAGGCATCGCCGCTGAAGGTGGCGAAGGACGCCGTGCACAATCCGTCCACGAGCGGCTAAGGCACCATTGAATGCCATTCCATCGCTCCATGCGATGGAATGGCCGGGTCAAAATCAGACATCCGTCGGCGGGCTGTCGAACCGCTCGAGAAATTCTTTCACCGAGTGCACGACGCCGGTATCGGTCGCCTTGTATCCCGGCAGTGCCGCGACGGCCTCTTGAAATTCCAGACCCTTCATGATGTCGAGAACCCGCCGCATCGGCTCGGTTTCCAGAAAGGTCTGCCGGCAGGCAAAGACATAGTCCTCCGTCAGCAGGCGTATGAAGTCGAGGCCGAACTGGCGAGCCGCGGCTTCGACGCCGAAGGCGACATCGGCCATGCCGCTCGCGACGTAAGCGGCGACAGCGGCATGTGTGAACTCGATCTGCTGCGCGCCATTGATTTGTGCCTCATCGATTCCGTGCAGTGCCAGAAGCTGATCGAACAACAGGCGCGTTCCTGAATCGTGGTCACGATTGACGAAGCGCGCCTTCGTGTCGGCGATGTCTTTCAGGGAAGATATCTTCAGCGGATTGTTGCGCTTCACCATCAGCCCCATCTCGCGCGTGACAAAGCTGATGATTCGATCCTGGCGCGGATCGAGCCATTCCTTACAGGCATGGACGCCCTGCGCGCGCAATTCGCCACGCGGCAGATGCACCCCGGACAGATCGCAGGCGCCTTGCGCCAATGAGACCAGCGAATGCTGATTGCTGACGTAGCGCAGGTCGACGCCGATGCCGGGTTCGCGCTCCAACAACTCCCGGAGTTTTGACACGGCAAAACCGTGGCTGGCATGAACGCGAATGACCGACGGCCGCTGGTGCAGAAACGGCTTGATCTCGGTAGCAAGTTCCTGCGCGAGATTTTCGAGCTGCGGACCGAGGCGAGCCTGCATCCGCTCTCCGGCCCAGACCAGCTTCTCTCCGAATGCGGTAAGCCTCGAACCCTTGCCGCGTTGGGTTTCGACCAGCGGTACACCGAAAAACTTCGACCACTGCTCGATCAGGTTCCAGACATGGCGATAGGACAGATCTGCATCCTTCGCGGCGCTGGTGAGCTTTCCGGTTTTGCGGATTTCATTGAGGACGCCCAGCATCACCACGACGGTTTGCGGGCTGTCTTCCTTGTGGAACCGCCAGACGGGCTCGATCTCGATGTGCAGCATGTTCCGCCATCTTATGAAATACAGTTCATATGTATATCGGCACCATAGGTAATCAATATCATATTTACTATGCGAAATCTCTTCCTACCTAGTTACGGGATACGGAGAAAATATGATGTCTATTGCATATGACTTTACCCCGGAGACGGCCGCGGGCGAGTTTCTGCGGAAGCCGCACCAGCTCCTGATCGATGGCCATCGCGTACCGTCCTCTTCGGGACGAACCTTCAAATCCCTCAATCCCGCAACCGAAGAAGTCATCGCCACGATCGCGGAAGGCAACGAGGCCGACGTGGATCGGGCCGTTGCCGCTGCCCGTCGCGCCTTCGAAGGCCCATGGCGCACGATGCGCGCTGCCGAGCGCGGTCATCTCCTGCTGAAATGGGCGGAGCTTCTGAAACAGCATGCGGACGAGATCATCGAGATCGAGAGCCTCGATGGCGGCAAACCGATCTCCGCCACGACGCGCCAAGATTTTCCGGCGGCCATCGATACACTGACCTATTATGCCGGCTGGGCCGACAAGATCAGCGGCGACGTGGTTCCGACACGCGACGATGCGCTGACCTACACTGTGCGCGAACCTGTCGGCGTGGTCGCGGCGATCGTGCCGTGGAACTTCCCGCTGATGATCGGGATGTGGAAGCTGGCCCCTGCCCTGGCATGTGGCTGCACCGTGGTCATGAAGCCTGCCGAACTGACTTCGCTGTCGGCGCTGCGGATCGGTGAGCTGGCGCTCGAAGCCGGCATTCCGCCGGGCGTGTTCAACATCGTGACCGGTCCAGGCCGTGTCGTTGGCGACGCGTTGGTCAATCATCCCGATGTCGACAAGGTAACGTTCACGGGTTCGCCGGGCGTTGGCCGCGGCATCATGAAGGGCGCCGCCAGCAACTTCAAGCGCGTCTCGCTCGAGCTCGGCGGCAAGTCCGCCAACGTGATCTTCGATGACGCCAACCTTGATGCAGCCTCCAAGGCTGCGGCCGCCGGCATCTTCTTCAATGCGGGCCAGGTGTGTTCGGCAGGCTCCCGCGTGCTGGTTCAGGAGGGAGCTTACGACGAAGTGGTGGAACGGCTCGCCGCGCGCGCCAAATCGCTTCGCATGGGCGATCTCCTCGACCGCAACACATCGTTGGGACCGGTGATCTCGGAAAAGCAGATGAAGTCGATTCTCGATTATGTCGATATCGGCCAGAAAGAAGGCGCTTCGCTGGTCACCGGCGGTGAGAGAATTGGAAAGCGCGGCTATTTCATCAGCCCGGCAGTGTTTGCCGGCGTCAGGCACGAGATGCGAATCTCGCAGGAGGAAATCTTCGGCCCCGTGGTCAGCGTCATCAAGTTCAGGGATGAAGCCGACGCGCTGCGGATCGCGAATGGCACGGTCTATAGCCTTGCGGCCGGCGTCTGGAGCCGTGATATGGGCCGCGTCCAGCGCTTCGCCAAGCGCGCGCGGGCTGGAACGGTCTGGATCAACACCTACGGCTATACCGACGTGCGGTTGCCATGGGGCGGTGAACGTGACTCCGGCCTCGGCCGCGAACACGGCACAGCGGCGATCGATAACTTCACCGAGCCGAAGGCGATCTGGATGAACCTCAGCGCCTCAGGATGATCAAGCGGCAATGCGCGGACCAAAAGCCCGCGCATTGCAATCGCATAGGCAATCGCTTCCATCGTTCAACTGGTTCGAGCCGGAGATGCGGGATTTCCGTTTGAACTGATGCCTCTGAATGGATGCCTGGGTCAAGCATCTGTCTGGTCGAATATTTTGGTCGGGGCAGCTGGATTCGAACCAACGACCTGCAGTACCCAAAACTGCCGCGCTACCAGGCTGCGCTATACCCCGATCTTTCGGAAAGACCTCGTCGATACACGCTTAAAGACGCGTCAGCAAGGCGCGAAGCGTCAGGTGCGGACGCCGCGATGCCGTTCTAAAACGACAAGTTATAACAGCACCATAACGCGTTGATTGGACACAGAACAAGACGGTTCGGCCGGTCCGGATGGCGCCGTCTATTTGCCGCTGAACAGCGGGTGACCCACGCGATCGCCGGGAGCGATCCCGTATTTCTGCGCCGTGCCGGCGATCACCTCCAGCACCCCCTTCGCCAATCCCCGCGACGGAATGATCTTGGTCGACAGCGGTTCGGTATTTTCCGCGATGCGGAGAATTCTGCCATCGGCCCGAATGAAGATCATGTCGAGCGAAATGTAGGTATTTTTCATCCACATCGACACTTCCTGTTCGGGCGCGAAGTCGAACAGCATGCCTTTACCTTCGGCGAGTTCCTTCCGGTACATCAACCCGGTGGTTTTCTCTTCCTCGGTCGTCGCCATTTCGACCGAAAATACATGCACGCCCGTCTTGGTCACGATCTCGAGCGGCTGGATCGACGCGGCGCGCGCGCCATCGACGGCGAACATCCAAAGCGAGCCTGCAAGCGCAAGCGAAATCCACAATTGGACATACGGCCAACGCCTCCCGGCCGCTTGATCAGACTTCTTCGACACCATTCGCCTCACCACGCCTCATTCGTCGCGCCGGTTATCCGGCACGAGCTTGCTGACTGCAACGCCTCGGTTTTAACATTCACGCCGCGTTGGGGCAGTCACTTTTGCGATTTTTCAAGGCCGTCAGCGCTGTTTTTGAAGCGCCATAGATAAAGGCGCTCCACGCAAATCGACGAAGCTTCAGGGAGTTAGTCGCCGAACGACAGGCTTAGTGCGAGGAAAGTCCGGGCGAACCGGTTTCGGGCTGGATTTCAGCCGCCATCATGCCTTTGGAACCCGGCCCAAACCGGACCAGCACATATTGTCCAGGACGCAGTTCCGTCATGCCGTAACGCCGGAGCGTTTCCATGTGGACAAAAATGTCGGGGGTTCCCTCCCCGCAGGTCAGGAAACCGAACCCGCGAAGCCGGTTGAACCACTTTACCTGAGCCCGCTCCAGCCCGCTGGTCGGCGTGACGCTGACGTGAGTCCTCGGCGGTAACATCTGCGCCGGATGGATCGCCGTCGATTCGTCCATCGAGACGATGCGGAAGGCCTGGTAGCCTTTTGCGCGCTGCACACACTCGCAAACGACGCGCGCTCCCTCATAAGCTGTCTGGTAGCCATCGCGACGAAGAACCGTTACGTGCAGAAGCACATCCGGCCAACCATTGTCAGGGACAATGAAGCCGTAGCCCTTTGATGCGTCGAACCATTTGATGACGCCGCTGATTTCGACAAGGTTCGCCGCAGCATCCCCGAGCCCCTGCATCGCATCGAGCAGAGGATCTCTTGGGCCAGCGGCGGAATATCCAGAACCGAGCCTTGCCGGTCCAACCGCCCCGCCGGGCGATTGAACTCCGAGCTTCTTGGACTCAAATCCGTCCGACCCCATGACCCCGGACCCCACAACATTATAAACATCCCGCCGGCGAATGCGGCGGCGATTCTCTTGCGCCTATCCCCAATATTCAGAAGACGCCCGCGAATCTCTCGAATCAAAAGATAACACTCTCGATTGCGGCGCATAGACAAAAAACGATTCTTCCGGAACCTATGAACAGCCTTGCGCATTAGCGAATCAATTAGGCATCAGTTGCCCACAAACGGCCCGAGCGTTTCCCCGATGTCATGTCGAATGACCAGGTCAGCGATCTCATCCTGCTCGGTCGGCTCATTGTTGATAATCACCAGTCGCGCACCTGCGCTCTTGGCCATCAGGGGAAAACCGGCCGCAGGCCAGACCACCAGCGACGAACCAATGGCGAGAAACAGATCGCATTGTTGCGCGAGTTCCGTAGCCCGGCGCATGGCGTCTTCAGGCATCGCCTGACCGAAAGATATGGTCGCCGTTTTCACTGGCTCATTGCAGGTCGCGCAATCCGGCGCATGGCCTGACGCTTCAAGCCGCCGTTTCACCCAGCCCAGATCGTACGTCAGACCGCATCCAATGCAGCGCGCGTAAGTGGTATTGCCGTGCAGTTCGATGACATGATCGTCCGCGAAACCTGACGCTTGATGTAAATTATCAATATTCTGGGTCACGATCGCCGGGATCTTCCCTGCACGGTAGAGCGAAGCCAAGGCCCGATGACCGCGTCCAGGAGCCGCTGCTGCGAACGTCGTCTCCATGGCAAGACGCCGCCGCCATGATTCATCCCGCGCTTCCCGGCTCGCGACGAATTCATCAAAAGGGATTGGCCGGTTGCGGGTCCACAATCCACCCGGCGAGCGGAAATCCGGAATGCCGCACTCGGTCGAGATGCCAGCACCGGTAAAGGGAACGATCATCGAAGCCTCGGCGATCATCTCGCCGAGCTGCTCCACGCCAGTGCTGATATCCGAAGCAATCACTACCGGCAGCCTAACGGGTCCTCTGCATCAAATGCAATACCGGGTCCCGTTGGCTATTTCGAACGATGTCTATTTCGAAATGGGGTCAAGCCGCTTTCGCAACCGCATCCTTTGCGACGGCAGCTTTGGCGACAGCATCCCTGGCTTCGTCGATTTTGCGGGCGGCTTCATCGCCCTTCTTCGGCTTGGAAACCGGCGGCGCAATCAGCGCCTTCCTGGCGAGTTTGCCGTACTGCGACAAGCTTTCCAGTTCGGCCTCTAGCTCCGCCTGCCGTGCCATCACTTTTTGAGCGAGCTTTTCAGTCGCGGCATCACGCAGTGCTGCGAGTTCTTCAATGTTCAGTGAATCCAGATCGATCTTTGCCATAAGGCCTCCTGTGCGCGCTCTCGCTACCGGCAACGGTCGCGCGTCACAAGCAGTCGTCACGCTTATCCACAATCACGATCTTGAACCGCAGTCTTGCGGCGCCTTCATCCCATTCGCGCCCCAATTGCGGACGCCAATGATTGCGGGACGCGAATCAAAGGCCAAAGGATGGGCATGAGCGAACGGTACGATCGGCTGGCGCGCGAGCGCGAGGAAATCGCAGCACGCGTGGCAAATTTCAAAGCCACTCAGGAAAAATTCAGACGTGAGCGAGACGAATATTTCACGACCACGTTGGAAAACGCACGCGACGGCGAGCGATCAAAACGTGCGCTTTAACGCGTGCAGGCCTGGCCATGATGTGAACAGGATTTCCCGCGCCGGCAAAAAAAGCCCGGAGTGACCTCCGGGCTTTTGTTTTGCCAACCAGTTATCTTTTGAAAACGAGATCCGCTTACCAGTAACCGCGATGCCAATAGTGATGGTGCCAATACGGCCCGCCGTAAGGTCCGCCATAATACGCATAACCCGGCCCGTAAGAGGGACCGTATCCGTAGTAGCCAGGACCGTAATAACCATATCCATTGCCGGGACCGTAAGCGCCGGCCGCGCCCGCCGCGATCGCGCCGGCGGCTAGTCCAAAAGCGAGCCCAGGTCCAATTCCGCGCGCCTCAGCCGGCGCCGTGACGGCGGTTGCGCCAACTGCGGCAACCGTTGCCAAAATTGCCAGTGTCTTCTTCATGCGCGTTCCTCCATTCAACACTGATAAATCAACGCAGCGTGATGGCGATGGTTGCGGCGGGAACCACGCCAGAATCTGAAGTCGACGCGGAACCAAACGAAAACGAGCGGCCCGATGGGGCCACTCTTTTCCTGGATCAACCAGCTGCTGGTTACTGGCAGGGATGCCTCAAGCCATCATAGCCGAGATATGTCCCGCTCGCCGGATCGTAGGAGCGGTAGCGCTGCGCGCAGTACGATGCATCGCCGCCCATAGCGACGGTCTGATCGACCGGGGCCGGCTGACCGAACGTGACGAGCGGCAGACCGGAATCGAAGGTGACCCCGTTGTCATAGGCGTAGCTGTCACCATAATAATTCGGGTCGTAGGCATAGTTGTCGCCGTAATAGGGGTCGGAATAGCCGTAGCCATATCCGCCCGAAGCGATCGCTGCACCGGTCGCTATGCCTGCGGCCGCCGCACCAACGGCAAAGCCAGCATCGCGCCCGAAGCCGCGACCGCGATCGCCGCGGAATTCACCGCGTTGCGCAAATTGCGCGTTGCCGCGGCCGGCAAAATTCGCCCTGCTGACATTGGCCTGAGCGCCACGGAAGTTTGACTGCATATGCGGACCGCCAGCCATCCGGGCGCCACCCATGTGTCCGGCGGCGGCATGCGCGCCGCCGCGGGCCGGTCCTTGCTGCGCCAACACCGGGGTTGCGATCGCAAGCGAAAGCGAAAGAGCCGTAGCTCCCAAAACGCCAAATCTCGTCATACTGTGTCTCCAGGACTGTGAAGCCAAACCAACATCCTCACGAGACGATCGTTCCGGTGCATCGCAAAATAGCGGGATCAGCGAACCATCATCAGTATAATGAGGAGAGCGAACGCTCCAATCAGGCCCGCAAGAAAGACGAAACGTCGCAGCGGCGTATTGAGAATGATCTCACCACCGCGGGCTTTTTCAGCCGGATATGGTTTTTGTTCCACGATACGGCCTCCATCACGATACGGCCTTCATGAAGAAGCAAGATTTGAACGCTTCGTTGGTTCCGCAGTTCCCTATGCACCCGCAACGAGTGGCGCAGGCCACAAATTGGTTCTGCTCTACAAAGTAACGAAAAAAAGAAGACCAACCCTAATCTCTTCTCGTTCACGACCTGACTCCATTCCGTTCTCAAAGAACGAATCGGAGTTCGCGCAAATCCACGCGGACCAAACCTTAAGAGATCGTTGCCGCGCGAGCCTTCGGGTGGTGGAGTTCGCCGGCAAGCTCTCCACTCACGATGGAAGCGGATTGAAAAATCGGGGGTACGTCGTGGAGGACACCAAGGTACCGGCGTTCAGCGGTGCTTGGTTTGCTCACTCATTTGGCTTCGACTGGTTTTTCTTGAATTTGAAATTACCCAGCCACAACGCGAAAAGCGCCAGGAGAATTCCTAAGGCGTCGATCCTCCAATCGGCTCGCGACTTGTCAGCGCTCTCCAGCCAGAAGCACACCACGCCAGCGATGATAAAGGCCATTCCGGTAATCTGTCTCATGCGCTCACCATCCCAAATTTCGGCCTCTGATTTGCCAGGATGCTTTCTGGCTAGCGACATGAATGTCGTCCACAAATCCGCTTCTCGCTGTTCATCCTCTCGCGCTCTTTGTATGACAGCGGGTGCTCTCACAAACTTGAGAACTCAAAGGGCGGAACCATGCTAACGGCTGCAGAACGTATATGCACTTTATGCGTGCCCCATGGTAGATTTTGCTGCTATTTTTCGCCCCGAACACCTAATCCAAAGCGAAATCTCTAAACGTTGCCAGGAGAACAGGAAACATGCGTTATCTCCACACCATGCTGCGCGTCCGAAATCTCGACACCGCGCTCAAATTTTATCGCGACGCGCTGGGGCTGAAGGAAGTTCGCCGCATCGATAACGACAAGGCAAAATTCACCCTGCTGTTCCTGTGCGCGCCCGAGGACGAAGACCGTTTGAAAACCTTGCCTCCCACGCGCGGCGCACCGCTGGTCGAGCTCACCTACAACTGGGACGAAGAAAAATACGGCGAGGATCGCTACTTCGGTCATCTTGCCTATGAGGTCGACGACATCTACGCGACCTGCGAGCATCTGATGAAACTCGGCATCACGATCAACCGGCCGCCGCGTGATGGGCAAATGGCTTTCGTGCGCTCGCCCGACCTGCACTCGATCGAGCTTTTGCAAAAGGGCGATGCGAAGCCACCGGCTGAACCTTGGACGTCGATGCCTAACACCGGACATTGGTAGCGCAGACGCCGCGCGCCTTGGGAGCGTTACTGTTGCTCTCAGACGGAGGAACTTCACCCTGCCCGACGCGTTGCCCATCGATCGAGGGATTGAGGAGGCGACGATGGGACGAGGAATATTGCTCTGGCTGCTGGGCGTGCCGATTCCGGTGATCATTCTGTTGTGGCTGTTGTTCGGCCGCTAACAGATACGATCGATATTTTCAGTAGCAAATCGGGTTTTGCTGATCGCAAAACCTGATTTTTGCATTTCAAGCATCCTTTCCCGCCGTGACGAGAAGGACTGCTTTCGTCCGGAATTTGCGCTATCACCCACGGATCATCCGTGGGAGCGAAGAACCGTGTCGAACAACAATCCAGCGCAAATCACCATCTGGGGCCGCCCCAACTCCGTCAATGTCCAGAAAGTGCTCTGGTGCCTGCACGAACTCGACCTTGCCTTTGAACGCATCGACGCCGGCATGGCGTTCGGCAAGAATCGCGAGCCGGAATATCTGGCGATGAATCCCAACGGCCGCGTGCCGACATTGGTGGACGGCGATTTCGTGCTGTGGGAATCCAACTCCATCATGCGCTACCTGGTCCTCGCCTATCGGCCGCAATCGTCGCTTTATCCGCAAGCGCCAAAGCTGCGGGCGAGCGTCGATCGATGGCTCGACTGGACGCTCTCGACGCTGCAACCGGTCGACCGCCCGGTGTTCTGGGCGCTGGTGCGAACCCCGCTCGAACAGCGCGACATGGCAGCGATCCAGAAGGACGCCGACGCCGAAGCGGCCCAGTGGCATGTTGTCGATGCCTATCTCAAGACACGCCGTTTTATCACAGGCGACGGGTTCACGCTCGCCGACATTGCGCTCGGGGCCTATGTACGGCGTTGGTTCGGCGTCGAGGGAATCACCAAACCGACATTTCCCGATCTCGAGCGCTGGTTTGCAGAGATCGACACCCGGCCGGGTTTCGTGCGCTATATCGCTCCGCCGATGTCGTGAGGCCTGTTGTCAGGCGCGTGGCGTGAGAACCGGAATTGACGCGGCCTATCTGACGAATTTGACTCCAAAGGAATGGCCGCGCCGCCAAACCACCTGGCAGTGGCGGCCGGTTTTGGCGTCGCGCGAAAAAGCAAGCCGCACCCGGCCCGACAGCACGCTTGAATCCGACACGGAGAGCTTCGCGCCGGTGGCTGACATATCGTGCACGAGACATGGACGCGTCGCAAAGCCCCCTTCCAGGGTGACCCACGCCGTCTGCTGCACCGATCTGCGCACATCGCGTTTTTTGGCTGCGGGCACTATTCTCTTTCCGGCTAGAGATGATCCTTCGGGCCTTCCTATCGGAGCGGACTTTAAAAACTGTTGCAAATTACTGAAGCGAACGATGGCACTCGTTAGCAAATACCTCCCGCCAGGACGGGCCACCGCCCTTGCTCCTAACGGGAAAACCGGTCTTCTCGCGGCTTGCCCGGGCGCGCAAACGCCACTATACGTTCGCGCGCTGGTATTTTGGCCGTCTTCCTGGTCGAACCGGCAAGGTGAACAAACCCTTTCAAGGTATTGATTCGCTGGTTAAATTTCGTTAGTTCAAAGCGAAGCAACGGCACGGTCGTCCGGATTTGGCTGTGTCGAGGCAGGCGCCTTGCTCCCTTCGTCTATCGGTTAGGACGCCACCCTTTCACGGTGGAGAGAGCGGTTCGATTCCGCTAGGGAGCGCCAAAAAATTCAAAATGTTTGCCCAAATAACCCCGTCTCGGGTCCAACGTCTGTCCAATAGGCGAATGTGGACGATTGGCGTGCCGACGCACGAAAAAGCCGCCGCTGTGGTTGAGGGCAGCGACGGCTCTGCACAGTACTCGTGACCACCAGAAGGTCACACGCGATGATGGGCTCTCGCACTTAACCCCGAGTTACGATCGCCTCAGCCTTCCGGGCTTTGTAACGG
The DNA here is from genome assembly GCA_963770515.1 of uncultured Alphaproteobacteria bacterium. Classification (GTDB taxonomy): domain Bacteria; phylum Pseudomonadota; class Alphaproteobacteria; order Rhizobiales; family Xanthobacteraceae; genus Bradyrhizobium. The sequence goes on along the minus strand of CAVYPW010000005.1, from coordinate 245,286 downwards.
GCTCCAGCCTTGCGCCGGCGCTGTGGTTAGTGGAGCTCCGCCAACCGAAATGGGTCCCATTGGTCGCAGCGGCCGAGCTATCCTCTTGCGTGCCGCTCCGGATAGCCGGGCGCGACCGCGTCCTTTTGGAATGGAGGACGTTATCTCCGGCGCTACCGCGTTTTGGAGCGCGTCAACCTTCGCTATCAGCGTCGAAAGCTGAACAGATATCTTCTTCACATCCGACTGTTCGTCCGTGATGCTCTGTCTCAGGGTATCAAGCTTGGCCGTATCCTGTTGCAGCAGTGCGGTGTTTTGTTGCAGCAAGGATCCGTTGTCCTGTAGCGCGCTGGCGTGTTGCTGTTGGGACGACTGAATATCCTTCAGAGCGGCGACAACCGGCTCCGGTATCGGCGCTGAGGCTCCCTCGTGCGGAAGTAGTTCAGCCACCAAGCCGCTGACATTTGGCAAGGTGATATTGAAAGACGGCAGTGTATAGAGGGCCGCCGTCCCATTTATGGCCAAAGCAAATACCGACAGCGCCAGGATCGACTTCCGGCTGGACTTCCTCCCCGGTATTGCGGAGTCGGATTGCTTGTCTGTCGTCTCGGTTCGGATTGCTTCCGATGTCTTGGTCATCTGTATTGACCTCAAATAAAAAAGAGCCGCCGCTGGATCGTCCGCGCGACGGCTCCTTACGCGTTGCCTACTGAAACTGCCGTAGATTATGGGCTGATCAGATTAATTCCCGGTTAGCGCCCAATCTCCTGGCATGCGGGGCCACGCTGCTGGTTGCGACCGGCCGTCGCGCGCCGACCGCCGCCGCCTGTTCGCAGTCCGGTGTGATCAGATTTCAACACTCAATGAAAATCAGCCCGGTCCTTATTCGGAACACAGTTGCGCCTATTGGCATCCCCACGGCTCCGCGAAGTTGTTTGCGAAAGAAAAAAACGGGAGTCAGTCATGAGCGTCATCATCCCCCTGGAGCTTCAGCGAAGGTGCGAACAGCGCTGGGCCGCCAGATTTCCCCAGCCGGCCGCTACCGCGCCACAACGCCAGTCAGATGGCAAAGATCAGGAGCGGCCGCACCCCAGTCCGGCGGAATAAGCGCGCTGGGCCATCTCTCCAAAAGGAGGAAACACAAGACGGAGCCGCGCAAATTGTCAGGGCTTTGCCGGTGCAGCGCCTGTACTTGCTTTGCCCGCGGTGCTGCCCTTGGGCTGGCGGTCGCGCGCGGTTGATAGTTCTTTCTTGAGCTTCGACTGCTCGTCGGCCGTCATCGCGGGCTTGTCGGGCCTCGGCGGCACATCTTCCACGGCCGGATAGCCGGTCGTTTTCGGACGCGCGGTTTCCTCAGCCTGGGAGGCGAGCGGTAAAAGCGAGACGGCGGACAGCATCGTCGCTGAAGCGGCTAACGCAATGAATTGTCCAACCTTCCGCATCGGCAATCCTGTCTGTTTCGCTAGCATGCGAGCACGGCCGGACCTGTCTGGGGGTAGGTTCAGAGGCCGACCGTGCAGGCCCTGACGGGCGGCCGTCAGTAACCCGAAGGATAACCGATACTCTCGAGATCCCGTTCCGTGACATCTTGTCCATCGTTCGGAGGGCGCGACGGCTGCGAAAGACCGTTGTATTTCTGTCTTATTTTTCGGCGAAGCTTTCCGTATCCATCCTGAAAGTTCCCGGGTGCTCATGAAGCGCGAAATCACGATCGGACTGGCCGTGGTTGCGGGCGCCGCCCTGCTCGAGGTCGCGCTGATTCCCGGCATCATTCTGGGAGGCGCTGCCTTCCTCGCGCCGCGGTATCTACGCAAGCGAGGCGGCGCGACAGCGCGACGGGACACCAAGGCGCCGCAGATCGATGCGTCCTCGCGTGAAGTGGCTGTAAAACAGCCTTCCCTGCTTTTGGCAAAATTGCCGCTTGGGCGGACCATTGCCAAAACGATTACGTTTCGCGTCGTTGTAACGACGCTTGATTTCACGACGAACTATATCGTGATCGGCGAGCTCGCGACGGCCGCCGGTCTGTCGACCTTCAATCTGATCGCGGGCCCCCTCTTCTATTTCGCCCACGAGGCCGCGTGGAATTATCTGCGTCCTGCCGAAACCGCCGTCACGCTGCATTTGCCCAAATCCAATCCCGGCGACGATGCAACAGGGCTGACGATCAGCCCGGCACTGGCCAAGACGATCACGTACCGAACCATTGCAACGATTGTGGACTTCACCACGAATTACGTGGTTGTCGGCACGGTGGCCGAGGCGATGATCCTGTCGGCCACCGGCTTCGTGCTCGGGCCGTTCGTGTATTACGGCCATGAGAAGGCCTGGGAATATCTGGCCGATGATTCCGTGGCAAAGGAGGTTCCTGCGAAACAGGTCGAGCTTCTTCCCGCCCCCGTTTAAAGGCTCGGCTAAACTATTGATTTCCCTGCAAAGCGATGCTCCCTTAGGAAGAGGGTGTCAGAACTCGTCACGGGGATAAGTCATTTTGCCGGGGGCCTCAAAAGCGGCGCGCCGCCTCGATCGTTTCAGGCGCCTGCTCACGCATATCAACGAGCGGATCCTGCCCGATCTCGGCTTCGTATTGTGGGACGGCTCGACGGTGCCTGCAGACCTTCGGTCCGATGCGCCGGCCTTCGTCATCGCCGATGAGGGCGCGGTAGCGGCCATGATGCGGCGGCCGAGCGTCGATACGTTCCTCAACCTCTGGGTCACGGCGCGGTTCGATCTGCGCAATGGATCGTTTTTCGATCTTGTGGCGCGCAGGCCGAAAACGCGCACCCGGGCGCTAATGAAGTCTTTCAACAAGTCTCTCGCGCTGGCAACCCTCGCCAGGTTCGTGTTCGTGCCGCGTGGCGGACCGTGGCCGCTTGAGGGCGTTCGCAGCGAAAAGCCGCGCATCGACGGCTCCGCGGCGAGCAACAAGGAAAACGTCCATTATCACTACGACCTCTCCAATCGGTTTTACGAACTCTTTCTCGATCCGGAAATGGTCTACTCCTGCGCCTATTTCAAAGACTGGAACAACGATCTCGCCACGGCGCAGGCCGACAAGCTCGACATGATCTGCCGCAAATTGCGGCTTCAGCCGGGCGAAACCCTGCTCGACATCGGCTGTGGCTGGGGGGCTCTCGTCTGCCACGCCGCCCAACACTATGGGGTTCGCGCCCATGGCGTCACGCTGGCGGAAGAGCAACTCGCCTACGCCAAGGAAAAGATCGCTCGGCTGAAGCTCGAGGACAAGGTGACACTCGAGCTGCACGACTACGCCAGCCTCGAAGGTGGCTTTGACAAGATCGCTTCGATCGGCATGTTCGAGCATGTCGGCATCGCGAACCATCCGACCTATTTCCAGGCGATCAATCGCCTGCTGAAGCCCGGCGGCCTTTATCTCCACCACTCGATCGCGCTGCGCTCGAAGAGTTTTGAGCGCTTTCGTCGCGGCCGCCGGCGGGATGCCGCCTTGGCCACCGCGATCGGCCGCTACATCTTTCCCGGCGGAGAGCTCGATCATGTCGGCATGTCAGTCGCCAATCTCGAGCTGTATAATTTTGAAGTGCACGACGTCGAAGCGTGGCGCGAGCACTACATGCACACCACCCGGCTCTGGCATGACCGGCTATCGGCAAACCGCGAAGCCGCCGAGCGCGAAATCGGCCGCGAGAAAACCAGGCTGTGGATCGCCTATCTCGCCATCGTCTCGATCGCCTTCATGCAAGGCACCGTCGGGATTTTCCAGACGCTGGCGTCACGCCGGGTACGTGGCCCTTCCGGCCTGCCCCCGACCCGGGCCGATCTTTATCGATGAGCCCTAGCATTACAGTTGTCGTTTTGCTTTGAGGTGTGCGCGTCGAGCGATCGCCTGGTGAGCTCTGCGCCAGAGTGACCATGCGATGATGTGGGCGGGTTGGATCCGCTTTCGAGCGAGCCTGATGGCGATGCGCCGAACTTCCTGGATTGACCATCGGATCAATGACGAGGCGGCGATGGTTTTGTTTTTGCGGTGACTCGGCGTTGCGTTTTTTTTGGTTGCGGCGGATTGGCATGATGGCGGATCACCGCCATCATGGCGAAGGCCAGCATCACCATAGATACGTGGCGATGCCAGCCATGCCAGGATCGGCTCTCGTTGTGATCGAGCCCGAACTCGTTTTTGGCGGTCTCAAAACTGTCCTCGATCGCCCAGCGATGGCCTTCGACCGCGACCAGCGTTTCGATGGCTGTTCCTGCTGGGCACCAGGTGGTGAAGAAGGCGAGGTCATCATCTGCGATGCGACGACGGATCAGCAGACCGCGGGTCCACAAACCGTCATTTGCGCCATTGAACTGCCCGGCATCGAGATCGGCCAATTCGAGATAGCACCAATCATGCAGCCTGGGTCCTTTGGTTCCGTCCCCTGCCGACAGGCGTTTCCAGTCGGACGAACGCCGCGTCGAGGCGATGTCCGCGGCGGTGCCAGAGATTGATCGCCGCTTGCCCCAGGATCGGAACACATGAGCGCTGCTGACCCCGAGCACATAGCCTTTGCCGGCATGGCGTAGTTGCTGTTCGATATCTCCGACACCGTAGACCGTATCGGCAGCCACCCACTTGAATGGCACAGCCGCGACTATCGCGCGTGCAATCATTCTCGTCGCAAGCTTTGGTTTGGTCGCAAAGCCCGTGTCGGCAGGCACGTACGTGGCTTCCAGACGATCTGGATCGTCGGTCCATTCCTTTGGAAGATACAACGCGCGATCGATGAACGCATGGCCATGACGCGAAACGTAGGTAGCGAAGACGCCGATCTGGCAGTTCGTAATCTTGCCTGCCGAACCGGTGTATTGCCGCGCCACGCCGCACGACGCTTTGCCCTGCTTGAGAAAGCCAGTCTCGTCGACGACCAGGACCGCATCGTCATCTGCCAAATGCTCGATGACATAGTCGCGCACGATATCGCGCAAGGCATCGGCATCCCAATCCCTGCGACCAAGGATCGCCTGTTGCCGCCATGGGCCAGGATCACCGGCCGCCTCCGCGCGCATCCAGCCGGTCTTGCGTTGCTCATCGCCGAGCAAACCCTCGAGAAACAGGCCTGCATTTCTCGCAACCCGTTCCTGCCCGAACAACGGACGTATCCGCTTCTTAACCTCCCGAAGCGACGCAGCCCACAACGCAAGCGTCTCTTCAATCGACGCTGCCTGCGCCCACGATCTTCGAATCATGGTTGCCCATGGATTCAGAAATCTTCAGAAAGGGCAACTGTAATGCTAGTGGTCCGATTTTAACATTTGCATCCCGATTTGGCTGGCACTTTCGCAAATGTTAGAATCAAAGGATCACTGGCAAATACAGGTTTCTAGGGGAGTTTTGGATTTGACATTCGCCTCACGCATTCCCGGCTACAGGGTAGCGAATGTCAAATCCACTCCGCTAGATCGAGAAATATTATTCGAAACTTATGCGAGGATGGCGCTTTCTCCGATGACAAAGCGCTTCGCCGAGATGACGATGCCCATCGATAAGAAAAGCCAACGAGGACGGCATGGGAACAAGAAAATTTAGCTGGTCGCGGCGAAACGCCATTCTAGCCGCAATGGGCGGGGTTGCTGCCGCGTTGTCGTTGCGGACCTCATCGGCGCAAGCCGATGAAAAAATGACGCGGGCGCAGGCGCAGTATCAAGACACGTCAAATGGCATTTATAGCTGTTCCAATTGCTCGCTGTTCGAACGCCCTAAATCCTGCAAGGTGGTCGCCGGTGAGGTCAGCGAAGACGGTTGGTGCAAGGCCTTCGCGCTCGTGGATTAGTTTTTTTGGCCAAAAAAAATGCCGCCGAAATCCCGAGGGATACCGGCGGCAGGTGACAGGTACTTTCAGGCCGATACTTTTTAGGTGAACACGGAGTGATCAATCGACCGGTCCGGCACCACGTAGCCGTAGCGGGTGTGGGACGGCTCAGGTCCCGCCTTCTCGTACTCCGCCTTCATCATGGCAAAGCGATCGCCTTTGAGTTCCAGCATCGCCTTCTTCGGGTCGATATTGTAGAGCCGCGCGTTGTTGTCGGCGAAGATCGCGGTCTTGACGGGACCTCGGGCATCACCAAGCGGAGCGAAGCCGTACTTCTTCTGCATCACCTCGGGGATTTCCAGCCGGCGCAAGCCTTCGATCTGCCACTGCGGCCCACCCGTCCAGAGTGCATCAGTCCCCCAACAGACGCGATCGACACCCATCCCCTTGATCATGATGCCCATCAGCGCAGCACAAACATTCGGCTCGGCGACCAGCGTCGTGGCGAACAACTGCCCGACGTCGCCGTAGACATTGCTGACGCCGTACTGCGCCGGAATGTCGGCGAGATCGCTGGTCCAGGAGATCCGGCCGGTGCGCTCGAATTCCGCCAACGCAACCTTGGGGTCGCCGCCAACATGGCGGTAGCCGCCGTGATAGATGATGAAGTTAAGCTGCGGCCAGTCCTTGGCGGCCTGGCCGACGTCAGAGACGTCAACGAAGCCACGCAGATTGGGGAACTGATGTTCGACGCTCGGCGCAAAAAGTCCCTTGTGAACGCAGACATTCTTGATGCCCGCCTTCACCATCTTTTCATAGCCCTTGTAGGTGACTTTCTCGTCGTCCATCCGCCACGGATAGCGGCTGGTCTCTTTGTGCGTGTTGTCGCCGATGGTGTAGCCCTTGCAGGATTCCGGATTCAGTGCGAGGCCGGCATCGAGGTTTTCAAGCCAATTCGGCTGACCGGGTGTGAAGATGCAATGGGCGAACAGGCGACGCGAGCCGGCTTCTTCATTGACCTTTTTGCGCGCATCCGCCATCTGCTGGTTGGTCAGGAACCAGTCCCGTTCGGTGTCGGAAGGCGCGGAAGAGATCAGCGCGATCTTGGTGTCGCTGTCGAGGAACATCTCTTTTTTATAGTTGTTGAACTTCAGATCCTCGATCGTCTGCTCGTGGTCGGCAAGCTGCTTGTTCCAGCCGGCCTTGCCCACCGCCTTGCGCATTTCGACGAAACCCATGATACGGGTGTCGTCGCGCAGGAAATGCGTGTGCATGTCCATGATGAACTGGTCCTTAAGCGAGTTCGCTCGCTCCTGGGCCATCGCCGGCGTCGCTGCTTCCGCCTTGGTCACCTCGAACAGCGGTCCATAGACCTCGTTCATCGCGACAAAGGCTGCCGCCATGCCGGCCGCAGTCTGGAAAAATCGGCGACGATCGAGACCCTGCTTGCCGCCGAGGTCGTCGGCCATTGCGAGCATCCGCGCTTCGGCCTCGCGCTGCCTCTCGTTTTGCGGATCGGGATAAAATTCGTCGCTGGAAACAATCTGGGTTGGAATCGGCGTCTTGTGTTGAAGCATTTCGGACGGCATCAGCGAGGCAAGTTCTTCTTCTGTTAATTGGTTGCTCACTTGTCGAACTCCCTTTTGTTTATACGGGGTTCACTTCGGAATCCCTCTTGGAAGACGCGGAGATTAGGCCCGCGCTTTTCAGAGGCAAGCTTACGCTTGATCGTACCTGTCAGAATGGCGTGATTGAATAAGATGAAAATGCACTCGACCTCAGCTGACTGAAAAGCGTGTGCGCTCTCGCGCATGCCCTGGCTTTCGAGCTTGCGAATCCGACCCTGATCGCAGGGAATGACGACCGGCCGCAGACGCAGCAACAACTGGAAACGGAGGAACTAGGGAGACTCATTCCCGAGACCGGAGTGCGACGCACAAGGTCGAATTCCGCGTTTGGCCTGACACTGCCGCGGCGTTCGGCGCCCCCCGAGCGTCAAAAGTTGTAGACCTATTGACTTCGCGTGCTCCCACCTTTCTAGAGAATGGCAGCGGGCACGAAAATCGCGGGGCGACGGACGTCGATGGCTGTTCAAAGATACTTGGCGATGCTGACGACCCTGGCCCTGACCGGATGCGGCGCGATGCCGGGCCTTTCCCTGCCTGACGTCAAGGCAAGGAACGATTTCAAGGGCAAACCGCTGAGTGCGGTCACAACGCAACTCGGCTATCCCGATTATCAGCAAACCTATGCTGGGCAGAAAACCTATACGTGGCGAAGAGGCACGGCTGCGCAGGAATGCCTGATCAAGGTTGTAATGGCCGGCGACATCGTCGAATCCTACGATACGTCGGGCGACGCCGCGATCTGTTCCCCTTATCTGGCCCCCGCCCAGCCCGTTTCCGCCCAATGACAACAGGCGGACTTCAATAATGAACGATCATCGCCCCAGGGCCGACGGCGCGCGGGTTCTTGCCGATCTCAATGAACTCCGTACCCTCGGTGCCTACAAGACTGGCGTGCATCGGCCGACCTTTTCCGAACCGCACATGCATTCGCTGCAATGGCTGGTGGGGAAACTGCCGGAAGCCGGTCTTGCGGGTGAGATCGACGGCATCGGCAACGTACTTGGCACGAGCACCAAAGCCGGCTTGAGGTTGCTGGCCGGCTCGCACCTGGAGAGCCAGAATTTCGCGGGCTGGCTCGACGGGCCGCTCGGCGTCATCTACGCGCTCGAAGCGGCGCGCGTGATCAACCTCGACCCCGGTATCAAGGGCGCAGTGGAAGTCGCGTCATGGTGCGACGAGGAAGGCCATTTCGGCCATTTTCTCGGCAGCCGTTCCTATGTCGGCGACGTCACCGAGCAAGACATCGACGCCGCGCGCGACCGCACCAACGCCCGCCCCATGCGCGAGGCGCTGCAAGCGGCCGGTCTGGCGGGCCGCCCACGAAAAATCGCCGAGCGCGGCCGTCACATCGGATATCTCGAAGCCCATATCGAACAGGGGCTGACGCTGGAGGGCTCGCACCTCAGCATCGGGATCGTCACGTCCATCGTCGGCATCTGGCAATATCAGATCACCTTCACAGGCGAGCAAAATCACGCGGGCACGACGCGGATGAAGGATCGCAGAGATGCCGGCCTTGCGGCTGCGAGGCTATGTGTCGCCATCAACGAGCGGTTTCCAGCAGCGGGCGGCCCGCGAACCGTCTGGACCACCGGCCGCATCACGCTCGATCCCGGCGCGCCCAGCATCATTCCCGGCCGCGCCGAAATGCTGTTCCAGGTTCGCGACGACAACCCCGCCATCGTCGAACGTCTCGAAGCGCTGCTGCGCGACATCGCAAACGAGATCGCCGCGGCCAGCGGATGCAGCGTCGAGGTCGAGCGCATCCGCACCGGCAAGCCCGCGATGATGGACCAGACGTTTCAGCGCGCGATCGAGGAAGCTACATCCGATATCGCGGGAGGCAAATCCATTCGTATGCCGAGCGGCGCCGGCCACGATGCCCAGGTTCTCGCCACGATCATGCCGGCGGGCATGTTATTCGTGCCCTCGATCGATGGCATCAGCCATCACTGGAGCGAGAATACCGACGACGCGGATATCGTCACGGGCGCAGAGGTATTCGTCGAGACCTGCCGGCGGTTGCTTTCGAACTGAATTTGCCGAGAGCTTCCCGCCGGCGAGCGCGCGAGAGGCTATTTTCCTTGCCAGCGCGGCGGACGCTTCTCCGCGAAAGCCTTCGGGCCCTCGACATAGTCGGTCGACGCGATCATCTCGCGCACCGCGGGATATTCACGCTGCGCGATCATGGCTTCCGGCAGCGATACATTCAGCCCTTCCAGCACCGCCTGTTTTGAAGCACGGATCGACATCGGGCTGTTCTGGCAAATCTGGTTCGCCCAGCGCTGTGCCGCTTCAAGCGCTTCACCCGCAGGTACCACCTCATTGACAAAACCGAGTTCCAAACCCTCCCGCGCCGAAACGTGCCGGCCGGTGAGGATCATGCCCATTGCCCGCTTCAACCCGATCTGACGCGGCAGCCGTTGCAGGCCACCGGCCAATGCCGCCAGGCCGACACGCGGTTCGGGCAGCGCGAACGTTGCATGCTCCGACGCAATGATGAGGTCGCAGGCCAGCGCGACCTCGAAGCCGCCCCCCATCGCGACGCCATTAACGGCCGCGATGATCGGCTTGTCGCAATGGAAGCGCAGCGTCAGCCCGCCGAAACCGCTGGAATTCCAGCCGCGTTCGCCGCCCGCGGCCTGCCATTTCAGGTCATTGCCTGCGCAGAACGCCTTATCCCCCGCGCCGGTGACGATCGCCACCCACTGACCGGGATCGGCGGCAAACGCGTTGAATACCTCGTGCAGCTCGAAATGAGCGGGTTTGTGCAGGGCGTTCATCACGGCTGGACGGTTGAGCGTCACGATCGTGATACGGCCACTGTGCTTTACATCTACGAATTCAAAACTCATGTATAGACCTCCCTCGAAAACGTCCCTCTCTTGGTTGTGATGCATCCGCTCTTTTTCAGATGGCGGCGCTTAGTTCAGGCCGAGAGCCAATCGCTAGGGCTGAATGACGTTGCAGTTGGTGCGCCCCGACAACACGCAATCCTGCATCTTGCTGGCCGCTCTCAGTTCGTGCGCTAGCCACAGTCCGACTACCAGCAGCACGACCGCAATCGCGAGTCCCGCCAGCGCCGGCGTATTGCTTTCTCGCGGTTCAGCGTTCTTGGGCTTTGCCGCCTTGAGTTTTTCAGCCTCGAGGTATTCGGGCTCAAGTTTTTTAGTTTTGGGGTCATTCATGAACAGGATCTTCTTGGTCTCGATTTGCCCTGAGATCAATCCAGTCTGCGGCGCCCCCAGGGAATAGCCGCCCAAACCCGCTCGTGAAGATAATACCATGCGATCTTTGTTATGATTTCGAGGCCCGCGATCGAGCCGGCGACCTCCACTCTTCCGGTAAAAAACCAGCTGATCGCGAAAGTGTCGAGGGTTCCAAGGGTTCGCCAGCTGATAGCCTTGAGGACCGATCTTGAATGCGTTTCTGCCCCGCGGAATAAAATCACCGGCGCGCTCCCTCTCTTATTGGCAATAAGCCTACCATGTGGCGACAGTCGTCCGCTCTGCGGTTGTCATGTAGCCGAGGCATAGGCCCCGGCGATAGCGCATGCCCGGCAACTAGCGAACTCGTTGATTTGGCTATCCAATTGCTTCCTGGCGCGCAAGCGATTGAACGGTCAGCACCAAAAGCAATATCAGGATGGGAGCTTGCGAAACGTGTGCGGCGAAAGGCATGGAGTTTGCCTAGAGAATGCCGAAAAATGGCTTATTTCCATTCTGGCGGAGAGCTCAACGGCCCCCGATTGGACTGGAAACCTGAACTTGCTGGTGCGCTTTTGATTCTGACAACGGCCTTTAACAACCCGGAAGCTCCCGACTTTGGCGACGTGTTAGGACAGGCGTAGGTTGATGGTTCTCCTCGAATCCCTCCCGACAGTCATCGGAACGGCGGCGGTGGCTCCAGCACTGCTCATTCTGTGGCTCGTGGTAGCCGCCGACGAGCGGCCGGGACCGCCGGCCAAGGTGTGGACCGCCTTTTTCCTCGGCGCGGCCAGCATTTCCTTGCTGGGGCTGATACGCACCCCCTTCCTGTCGCTCTTGTCCGCTCCTGAAAATCCGTGGGCGGCGCAAGGACTGCACTCGCTGTTCGGCGTCGCGCTGCCGGAAGAAAGCGTCAAGATCCTGGTCATCGCAATGGTATCGGTATGGCGAAGGCCGTTCACCGATCCCATGGACACGGTCGTTTATGGCGCTGCCGCCGGTCTCGGTTTCGCGGCTTACGAAAATCTCGCCTACCTCGTTCAGCACGCCGATATGTGGCAATCGCTGGCCGCGTTGCGCAGCATCCTCACGGTTCCGTTTCATGGCGCGCTCGGAATCATCGCCGGCGCCTACCTCGCGATCGCGCGATCCGGCACGGCGCTCGGCGCCCACCGCCACAATCGCGACTGGGCCCGCATCACAAGCCGGATCCTGGTGCTGGCCGGACCGGTCGGATTGCATGCCGCGTTCGACTTTCCTCTTTTGACGTTGCAGAAAAATCCGGACATCGACAACACCACCCGCTTTATCCTGGGCGCAGCCAGCATTCTGATCGGCTTCTCCTCCATCGCGTTTGCCACCCGCTTGGTGCGACGGGTGGGTCGTCACCACGCGCCCCGAACCGACCTCGCACGCGAGCGGCTCAGTCAGCTCCGGCGAATGTGGGCATTGCTGGTGGTCGGCGGCGGCGCCGGCTTTGCCGGTCTTGTTTTCGTTCTGTCTTCGATCCACCACTGGATGCAAAACCCGGATCGCAACGTGACAATCGTTCTCGTTCCGATTGGCCTGCTCTCCATCCTCATCGGATTCGCGCTGTTGGTGGTCACAACCGCGGTCTATTTTCTGGGCCGCGAGCGCATCCGCGCCCAGACATCAAACCTGTCTTCCCTGCCCGGCCAAGGTTGACGTTAATTAAAAGGCTGACGTTAAACGGCCGACGCTAAAAGGCTGACCTAGTGGAGTGGATTTGACATTCGCTGCCCACCTAACCGCAAACCCCCGAAAGCGAATGTCAAATCCTAAACTCCACTAGAAACATATATTTGCTGGTGGTCCTGTGATTCTAACATTCGCAGAAGTCGAGAAGGGATGCGAATGTTAGAATCGGACCACAAGCCCGCCGGATGCGCTATATTCACCCCGTCACAGAAGCGCGCCATTCTGACTGCTGGAGCATGATCCGGAAAAGTGTGTGGCGGTTTTCCGAAAAGATCGTGCTCAATCAAAGAACTAAAGCGGGATGACGATTCATCGAAATCTCATCCCGCTTCAGATCACCTAACCGGTACGGGAGGTTTCGATGACCCACGACAATGCCGAGTTGCCGACGAAGATGCGCGATGCCGTTCGTGCGCACTGGAAGGCGTTTCTGATCGAAGGCATTCTTTTGGTCGTTTTTGGATTGGCGGCCATAATCGTGCCACCGGCCGCCAGCCTCGCCGTGACCATCCTGCTGGGCTGGCTATTCCTGATCAGCGGCATTGCAGGTCTTGCGCTGACCTTCTGGGCCCGCGAAATGCCGGGTTTCTGGTGGTCGCTGATTTCGGCCGCGCTGGCAGTCCTTGCGGGGATTGTCCTTCTGGCCCAGCCGGCACGGGGTACGCTCACCCTGACCATCGTCGTCGGCGCCTATTTCCTCGCCGAAGGTGTCGCCACCATCATGTATGCGCTGGAGCATCGGCGCGAACTGTCGGGCCGATGGTCGTGGATGCTGATCGCGGGTCTCATGGACATCTTGATTGCAGTTATCATCATCACGGGGCTGCCGGGATCGGCCTTGTGGGCGATCGGCCTTCTCGTCGGCATCAACCTGTTATTCGGCGGCGCCACCTTGATCGGCGTGGCGCTCGCCGCACGCAACGCCTGAGGGCGGCTTTCTAGCAGCCGCGGCAGATGCTCTTGATCTTGCGATCGAGCTCGGCGTCCTGCCGTTTCTCGGCTTCCGAGGCGGCGGAATTACTGTTTTCCGACGGCACCTGATCGGCCCGCGGCTGGCGGTGACCGATCGGCGCAGGCAATGGTTCTGCCCTCTTCCCAGACGAATTGCCGGTTTGCGCGACAGCCGCCGGACCCAGCGTCAACATCAGACATGTGGCCGTTACCAACAGTTTTCGCATCTGCTTTTTCCATGTTCGACGCACACACCCCAAATCCGGGTTCCGCGAAACGCGGTCACGGACCCGGAGGGTAGAGATGAACGTCACCGCAATAATCCACGATACGATAGCGGGTTTCGGCTGACTGTTCACGATCTGCGGAAAAAGATTTTTCGACGGAAAGATAGTTCGGGCCGGCGGGGGCCTTGCCGTGGCCGCCGGGGATATCGACCACGAAGTCCGGCTGGCATAACCCGGATACGCGGCCACGCAGCGCCCGCATGATTTCCTGGCCATGCGCCAGGGTCGTTCGCAAATGCGACGTCCCCGGTGCGAGATCCCCGTGATGCAGATAATAGGGCTTGATCCGGCACTCGACGAAGCCGCGCATCAGCGCTTCCAGGCTTTCAGGGTCGTCATTGACCCCCCGCAGCAGCACCGACTGGCTGACCATCGGAATGCCGGCATCGATCATGGCGGCGCAAGCCGCGCGTGCGTTCGGCGTCAGTTCCCGGACGTGATTGGCATGGACCGCCACCCAGGTCGTGGCGCCCCTGACCCTTAGGGCTGCGACCATCTTGTCGCTGATGCGCTGGGGCTCGGCGACCGGTACGCGGCTGTGAATGCGGATGACCTTGACGTGATCGATCCGCGCGAGGTCCGCCATCACCTCCGACAGGCGCCGTGGCGACAGCATCAGCGGGTCGCCGCCGGTCAGGATGACTTCCCAGATTTCCGAGTGCGCGCGGATATAGGCCAGCGCGTTGTTATAGGCCCCTTCCGACAGCGTGGTCCCCTTGCCCGGCCCGACCATCTCGCGGCGAAAACAAAACCGGCAGTAGACTGCGCAGACATGCACCAGTTTGAACAAGACCCGGTCCGGATAGCGATGCACGATGCCGGATACCGGCGAATGCGTCTCGTCGCCGATCGGATCGGGTTTCTCGTTGGGTTGAGCCACCAGTTCCTCGGGGCTCGGGATATATTGCCGCGCAATCGGATCCAGCGGATCGTCCGGATCGATCAGCGCCGCCACCTCGGGCGTCACGGCGATCGCATAACGCGCTGCCACTTTTTCCAGTGAGGGAATATCCGCAACCGGGACAAGACCGCGCGCGGCCAGTTCCGCAGGCTCGCGCAAGGTGCTGACGGGTTTAAAAATGATACTGCTCATATCTCTCCCTGGTGTCCCGGTTCTGTCATTCGTATTATTTCGCGGCCCGTTCGTTTGCGAATGTCAGAACCAAAAGGACACTGGCAAACCTATGTTTTGGTGTGGTTTCGGATTTGACATTCGGATCGAGAACTCGCGGGTGCCACTGAAGCGAATATCAAATCCACCACACTACGGGGGCGTCCACACCACCTGATCGACCGACGCTGCGCCACTTGCCAACATCACCAGCCTGTCAAAACCAAGCGCAACGCCGCTTGCCTGGGGCATGCAGGCCACCGCGGCGAGGAAATCCTCATCCAGCGGATAGCGTTCGCCGTATCGGCGCTGTTTTTCGTCCATCGCCTGCGTAAAGCGACGGCGTTGCTCGGCTGCATCGGTCAGTTCACCAAATCCATTCGCCAATTCCACACCGCAGGCATAGACCTCGAAACGCTCGGCGACGCGTGGGTCAGATGGGGCCACCCGCGCCAGCGCCGCCTCCGGCAGCGGGTACTCGTAGAGTAAGGTAAGGCGTCCCTGCCCCAGATTCGGTTCAACGTATTCCACCAATATTTTGCTGAAGATGTCGGACCATGTGTCGTCAGTAGTAATACGGACCTTGGCGTCGGCCGCCGACGCGAACTTGGTCCGGTCGCCGTCGCCGCCGTCAATGGTGGCCAAGAGGTCGATTCCGGCGAATCGTTCAAATGCCTGAGCTACCGTCAACAGCTCGGGCTCGGCGAAGGGATCGGCGGTTCGCCCGCGAAATGAAAATTGCCCGATCCCGGTTGCCTGCGCCGCATGCGCGACCAGGACGACGGTATCGGCCATGACCGCATCGTAGGCCGCGTTCGCACGATACCATTCGAGCATGGTGAATTCGGGCAAATGCAGCCGGCCGCGCTCGCGGTCACGAAACACCCGGGCGAATTCGAAAATCCTGGTCTCGCCCGCGGCCAATAACTTCTTGCAGGCGAATTCCGGCGAGGTCCGCAGATACCGCGTGGCGCGCCCCCCGTCGGAGGCAACGAGTTCCGTGCACGGAGCGTGCAAATGGGTCTCGTTACCCGGCGAGACCTGCAGAATCGCCGTTTCGACCTCGGTGAAGCCTTGTTCGTCGAACCAGGCCCGAATGGCCCGGGTAACGGCGCCCCTCGCGGCCAAAAACGGCTTGATATCGGTGTGCCGGGCGGCGGACCACCATGGCGACGTGTTCTTGTCGGCAACCATCAGCCAATCGCCTCATCGGGCCGCAAAACGCTAGCTTCGAGGCACAAAATCAGTATGTTGCAGCCCGAAACCGCCCCCGACCTCTCCCAGGGATACCCCTGCCAGGCACGATCCCGGGCCAGAATATCAGGAAAAACAGCTTTGAAAGTCATCGCCAGCTCTATTCGCAAAGGCAACATCATCGAGCAAGACGGCAAGCTCTATGTTGTACTCACGGCCGAAAACATCCACCCCGGCAAGGGAACCCCCGTCAGCCAGATCGAAATGCGTCGTATCGGCGACGGGGTGAAGATTTCGGAGCGCTACAAGACCACCGATCAGGTGGAAAAAGCGACGGTCGAGGATACCAATTTCAACTATCTTTACGAGGATGCCGACGGCTTCCACTTCATGAACACCGAGAATTACGATCAGGTCCAGGTCTCGAAGGAGATCGTCGGGTCCTCGGCACCTTATTTGCAGGAGAACATGACGGTGAAATTGTCGCTTCACGACGGTAACCCGGTCGCGATCCAGTTGCCGCAGCGCGCGACGCTGGAAGTCGTGGAAACCGAGCCGGTCACCAAAGGACAAACGGCGTCGTCCTCTTACAAGCCTGCCGTCCTGTCCAATGGCGTACGCACCGCCGTGCCGCCGCACGTCGCCGCGGGCACACGGATTGTGGTGATGACCGAAGACGGGTCTTACGTCGAACGCGCCAAGGATTGAGATTTAGAGTACGGGGAATGCGCCGGGGGGCGTCACAGTGGAATCGGGGGCCAGCACGTTCATTGCCCGTCTACAGCTAGCCTTCTTTTTGCTCGTTGCCGGTGCGAACGCGTCGGCAGCGGACGAATTCAGAAGCCCGGCGATCTCTGTCGCGCGCGTGGATTGGCGGGCGGCGCTTGACCAACTCCGCACCGAGATCGGCACGCGGCCTTCGGTCGTTCCGGCATTTACGTTCGCCCGCCGATATCGATTGGCAGCCTCGGACCCGCGCTCGCTGCCGGCTTTCGTGCAGCTCAACGCGACGACCTCCCAGATCTTCACCGGGATCGGCCGCAGCACTATTCCCGTCCTGCTGCCCGTCGACACTGCGGCCTATCTTGCGGCGCGGTGGCCAGATAGGCCCGAAAGTCTTTCGCTTTCGCGCTTCCAGGCAGACTTTCGTCCCGTCGACGTGTTCGACGCAGGTCCCGCCGGCTATGACGCGGTATTTTCGCTCGAGCCCGGCGCCGGCAGCGACATGCCGCGACGCATCTTTGCCAAGCCGGTGGAAGTCCAGATCACAGGCTCGCTCCTGACCTACGATCTCAACGATCCCCTTGGCGGCAAGGGCGAACCGGTCAAACCGCTGGCCGCGCAATATCCCGACCTGCGCCGTTTCATCCGGGAAGGCTACGTGCGCTATGCCTTTACGCGCTTCGGCGTCCCCTATGTGGTTTCGATCCAGTGCCTGGACAGCGTGGCAAAGGCGAAGCGTCTAGCCTGTCGCGAGGCCTATCCGGTCGCCGAGCGATTCTTGAAGGCGCTGCACGTCGTGGGTGGTCTGCCCTCGCGTCCGCGGATGGATCTCGTTCCGGAAAGCGTCGAGCGTCCCTTCACCATGTCGCCGGATTTCACCTACCGGCCGCCCGGTGACATTGTGGCCCACAGCGCATCGCGCAAGATGAACGGGCGCGTCGACTATACCGCCTATTCGCAGATTCGCTTTCCGTTGGAGAAGGCGCCAGCTTTTGCCCATTCGCAATCCTTCCGCCCGCGCAAGAGCGACAAGCTCGACGAACTTGCAGTTGGTCCGACCAGCTATCCCTGGCAGGACAATTTCTGTGAAGCGCGCAGTTTCGGGGTCGGCCAATGCGCGAGTGGATTCGGCCATCAGGGTCAGGACATGCGGCCCGCTCCCTGTCCTCCTCACGACGACGGACCGGAACATTGCGACCCCAAGCAAAGAGCGGTGGTTGCGGTTCGCGACGCCGTCCTCATCCGCGAGCCGAAGCAGCAAGCGGCAACGCTTCAGGTCAACACCCGCAACGAGCACATACGCTTCCGCTACATGCACATGGATCCGTCGGCGATGGACGCCGACGGCATTCTGAACGGCCGGCATGTCGAGGAAGGCGAAAAAATCGGCGTCGTTTCCAATTATCTCGACCGCCCCAATGGCACCACGCGTCACCTGCACTTCGACATTCAGGTGTTCACGCGCGACGGCTGGTTGTGGATCAATCCCTATGTCACGCTCGTCTCCGCCTATGAGCGTCTGATCCACGGACGCGGGCGCGAAGTCGGACCGCACAGTGTGGCTGCCGCCGACGTGGCCCACGCTCTGCCTGAGGACATGAGCCTTCGGGACATGGAAGAAGGCAGCGAGTAACACCGCCCGCCTAGTGGTGGCGTTACTCCAGCATGGTCGTGAGTTGAGCGCCCTCATCCGCGACGAACACGGCAATCAGTTCGGCCGGTTCGGTATTGCTCGCATTAGCCGAAACCAGATGTGTCGAGCCCGGCGGCTCGAAAAACGATTGACCTACGCCAAATGTTTCAACCGGACCGCCCCCAAGCTGGGAACGGATCTCGCCTCTAGTGATATAGGCGGTCACCGAACCGGCATGACGGTGCGCGCGGGTAAAGCCTCCGGGGCCATAGAACACCCGCACGATCGTCACGCGTTTGCCGGGCACGTTCGGCAGAGCGTGAGAGCCGATCACTTCGACCTTGTCGAGCGGCGAACTCGCCGCAGCCGCGCTATTGATGCAAAGCGGTGCCAAAACGCCGGATATTTGGTCCATTGTCAGCGGCAAGGTTTTTCCAGCGGCCAGCGCACAGGCAAGGCCGGCCATCGCTGCCAGCAATACCGGTCGCCGCTGGGGCCACATCGACAAGGGTGATACCGTCGCCATGGATGTCATGATCATTCCTCCCGATGGTTGTTGATCCGCTTATGACGCCTTCGCGCTGACCTGTGGCTGCCGGGCCGGCGGCGTCCAGCGATAGGCGACGCCAAATCTGTTCCAGGCGTTGATCGAGGCGACGGCGGAGGTGAGATAGATCAGTTCCTTGTCGGAAAATTCCGCGCACGCCTGCTCATAGACTTCGTCGCTGACGCCGCCCGTCAGCAGCGTCAGCGCCTCGGTCCAGGCCAGCGCCGCACGTTCGCGTTGGGAAAATTGCGGCGCCTCGCGCCACACCACGACAAGGTTGAGCTTGTCGGCCGGCACACCGAGCCGTTCCGCTTGAAGGATATGATACTGCACACAGAAGGCGCAGCCGTTGATCTGCGACGCACGCAGCTTGATCAATTCGAGCAACGGCTTCTCGATGCCGGCCTTTGTGGCAAAACCGCCGAGCGCGAGAACGCCCTCATAAGCGTCCGGCGCCAGTGTCTGAAAATCGCTGTATTCCTTGCGTGCATGTGACATTTTCTATCTTCCGTGTTATCAGTGTTCTGATTAATTATAAGAGTGCTGATATGATGCGCAAGACCGCAGGCCGCGCGAAGTCGGGATCCTCGAAAAAAACTCGAAAGCGGCAAAAATCCCGCCGGCGCGAAAATACCTCAGCCCAACGTCCGGCCCTGCACGGCGTCCGGCCGCCGCCGCCCGGCTCCGGCAAGCGCGGCGAGGACGGCCACATCGCCTATCTGCTGCGGCAAGCCCAGGCCGCGACGCGGCTGACGCTGGAGCGCGCGCTCGCCGATCTCGGCGTCACGCCGCCGCAATTTGCCGTCCTCACCATGCTCAACGCCTATCCCGGCCTTTCCGGCGCCGACGTCGCCCGCGTGGCGCTGCTGACGCCGCAAACCGTCGGCGTCATCATCGGAAATCTGGAACGCGACGGCGCGATCCGAAAGACGCCGCATCCGGTGCACGGCCGGATATTGCAGTGGACGCTGACGCGCCGCGGTTCGGGCCTGCTCGACCGGTGCCGGCTACGCGTCACCGCCGTGGAAAAGCGTCTGGTGGCGGGTTTAGGCGCAAAGGCGAACGTCACAATCCGCCGCTGGTTGTCCAAAATTGCCGCAGATCTGCACGGGGATGGCTGACGCTTCCCCTGACTTGGCTCTGCCGGGCCGGGCCCGGCGCGGTTAGACTACATGGATGACACAGGCTGATTCCAGAGAAATGCCCACACGCCGTGCGCTGCTCGGCTCGGGCCTTGCCGCGAGCGCCCTGTTCCTCGATCCCTTTGTCGCCCTCGCGGCCACCCCGCCCGGCTTCGAGCAATGGCGCGATCGATTTCGCACCCATGCGCTGGCAAAGGGAATTTCGGATGCGACCTGGACGCGGGTGATGGGCCGCATCGAGCCGGACATGTCCGTCTTCAGGGAACTCGGGAACCAGCCGGAGTTCAAGGAGGAGCTCTGGCAATATATCAATCGCCGGGTCTCGGACTGGCGCATCATCAACGGCCGTGAGGCGCTGCGGAAGAACGAGGCGCTGTTCGGCCGGATCGAACAGGATTACGGCGTCGAGCGCGGCACGCTTTTGGCGCTGTGGGGCGTCGAATCCGCCTATGGCGATCCGCTGGTGCAGCAGAACCATATGCGCCCCGTATTTCCCGCACTGGCAGCGCTGGCCTGGAACGAGCCGCGCCGCCGCGCCTATTGGGAATCCGAACTGATCAATGCGCTGCGCATCGTCGATCGCGGCTGGAGCACGCCGGAGGAAATGAAGGGGTCGTGGGCCGGTGCGATGGGACACACCCAGTGGATGCCGGAAGTCTGGCTCAATGTCGGCATCGACTACGATCACGACGGCCGGGTCTCGCCGTTCGGCAGGCCGGACGATGCGCTCGGTTCCACCGCCCGCTATCTCGTCAATCGCGGCAAATATCACCGTGGCGAGCATTGGGGCTACGAAGTCCGCACCAACGGCGCCTCCTCCCACGGCAATCGCAGCTATTCGGCATGGGCCGGCGCCGGCGTTGCGCGTGCCGACAGCGCGCCCTTCCCGCAGCCAAATGCCTCCGCGCAACTGTGGACGCCGGTGCCGGGGGGCCCGAGTTTTCTGCTGGGACCGAATTTCTATTCGGTGCGAAGCTACAATCCCGCGATGAGCTACGCGCTCGCGATCTGCCATCTCGGCGATCGCATCCTCGGCGGCCCGCCCTTTATCCAGCCGTTCCCCGGCTCCGAGCGCGCGCTGACGCTTGCTGAGGTAAAGGAGATGCAGGTTCGCCTGACCAAAGCGGGTTTTGACACCGGCGGCACCGATGGCCGCGTCGGCAACGACACCATGCAGGCGATCCGGGATTATCAGGCCAAGATGAGGCTTGAGCCGGCCGATGGCTATGGCGGCCTGAAAGTGCTGGCGCGGTTGCGGCAAGGAGGCTAGCGAACCGCTCGCCATCTACCTGATCACCGCGGGCCCCTGATCCGGCACGGCGACATCGAGCACACGCAGTTGCACGCGCTCGGTGCCCTGCCAGCGATCGACCGCGAGCGACCCCGCCACATGCAGGACCTGGCCGCGATGCGCGGTCAGCGCGTTGCCGAGCTTCTGGCCGATCGAGCGAAACGCGATGCCGTTGACGATCGCGCCATCGCCCGACTTGAAACGCACGCGCAAATGGGCCTGGCCGACCTCATCGGCATACACCAGTTGATGCGACGGCAGCGCGAGCACCGGCTCGGGATTGCCGCTGCCGAAGGGGCCGGCGCGGTTGAGCGTTGCGGCCAATTCCGTGGTCACGCCGCGCGCGCTGACCGCGCCGTCGACGAAGATCTCGTTGACATGACGCGACTGCGCCACGTCGGCGGCAAGCGCATCCTCCATATAGGCCCGGAACTCAGCGAGTCTCTCTTTGCGCAAGGTCACGCCCGCGGCCATGGCGTGGCCGCCGCCCTTCATCAAGAGACCATCATGGACGGCCTGCCGTACCGCTTTGCCGAGATCGACGCCGCCGATCGAACGGCCCGAGCCGGTGCCGATACCGCCGGGCTCAAGCGCGATGGCAAAGGTGGGCCGCGAGAACTTGTCCTTCAGCCGTGAGGCGACGAGACCCACGATGCCGGGATGCCATCCCTCCGAGGCCGTGACGATCACCGAACCCTTGTCCTCCAGCCCAAGCGAGGCCAGCGCCTCGGCTTCGGCCTGTGCTTCGGCCATCTGTTCGATCACCCGCCGTTCGATGTTGAGCCGGTCGAGTTCGGCCGCGATCCTTGCTGCTTCCGAAATATCACCTTCCAGCAACAGCCGCACGCCGAGATCGGCACGCCCGATCCGTCCGCCGGCATTGATGCGCGGTCCCAGCATGAAGCCGAGATGCCAGGCTTCGGGCGGACCGTTCAGCCGCGCGACATCCATCAGCGCGGTGTGGCCGACATGATCGCGCCGGCGCATCGCAATCAAGCCCTTGGCGACGAAGGCGCGATTGAGCCCGATCAGCGGCGCGACGTCGGCGACGGTGCCGAGCGCCACATGGTGCAGCATGCCGAGCAAATCCGGCTCCGGCATTTCCGCCGTCCAGAATCCCCGCGACCGCAATTCTCTGTTGACCGCAACCAGCGTCACCAGAACGAGGCCGACGGCGGCGAGATGACCAAGCCCTGAGAGATCGTCGGGCCGGTTCGGATTTACCAGCGCATCGACCTCCGGCAATTCATCGCCGCACTGATGGTGATCGATCACGACGACCGACATGCCGAGCTTGCGCGCTTCCACCAGCGGCTCGACGCTGGTGGTGCCGCAATCGACCGTCACCAGCAGCGTGGCGCCCTTCCCTGCCAGCATCCGCACCGCTTCGACGTTCGGCCCATAGCCCTCGAAAATCCGGTCGGGAATATGGATCAGCGGATCGAGCCCGCAGTGGCGCAAATGCCAGGTGAGCAGCGCCGCCGACGTGGCGCCATCGACGTCGTAATCGCCGAAGATCGCGACCTTTTCGCCTCGCACGGCCGCATCCGCGATGCGTTTGGCGGCGGCCTCCATCTGCGTCACGGTGTAGGGATCGGGCATCAGCTTGCGGATGGTCGGATCGAGAAAATCCTCGACCGCGTCGATGTCGACGTCGCGCCCGGCGAGCAGGCGCGCCAGCATTTCCGGCAATTGATAGCGCTGCGTGATCGCCAGCGCCCGCGCAGCCCCGCGCGCGTCCAGCCGGTCGCGCCACAGCTTTCCGGTCAGGGAATGCGCGACGCCGAGAAAGGCCGGCGGAGCCTCGACGGGCAATGCGGATGCGGGAAGCGTCATGATGCCTGCAAAAGATAGGCGAAATCGCCCCGGGTGCAATGATTCGCAGTTGAGTAGACCACGGTTTAGCGGCCTCGCGACGCGAAACGCCCGAGTTGCGATCAAGTCTTCCGCCCTCTGATGCAGAGGGCGCAGGGAAAGCCGGGTGCGCGACGCACCCGCAGATGGGGTAACGGGCCTCTTGGCCCTTTGGGTGGTCGTCCCTCACATGATGGTGTGACGGAGTTGAGGATTGGCCTCGCTCCAAGCATCGAGGAGAGACGACCATGGAGCATTATGCCGGAATCGACGTGTCATTGGAATGCTCAAGCGTGTGTGTGGTGGACGGGAGTGGCAAGATCATTCGCGAGACGAAGGTCGCGAGCGAGCCGGCGGCATTGATTGGCTGGCTCGGCTCTCTGGGCTTTGGGCTTGGGCGGATCGGGCTGGAGGCGGGGCCGCTGTCGCAATGGCTTTATATGGCAATGAAGCAGGCCGGGCTTGCGGTCGAGCTTTTGGAGACGCGGCACGTGCGTGATGCGTTCAAGGCGATGCCGGTGAAGTCGGACCGCAATGACGCCCGAGGGATCGCGCAATTGATGCGGCTTGGCTGGTTCCGGCCGGTGCACTGCAAGTCGATGGCTGCACAGGAGGTGCGGGCCATACTGACGGCGCGCAAGCTGGTGCAGAGCAAACTTATTGATATCGAGAACAGCCTGCGCGGGATCTTGCGTGGCTTTGGGTTGAAGGTCGGCAAGACAACGCGGACGAACTTTGCCGGGCGGATCAGGGAGTTGGTCAAGGGTCACCCGAACCTGAAGACGGTCGGCGAGGCCCTGCTCTCGGTGCGCGCCGTGTTACTGGGTGAGTTCAACGCGTTTGAGAAAAGGGTGCGTGCGATGTCGCATTCGAATGCAAACGCCAGGCTGTTGATGTCGACACCGGGGGTAGGACAGATCGTGGCGCTGACCTATGTTTCTGCCATCGACGACCCGGCGCGGTTTCGATCGTCAAAGCGGGCAGGACCGCTGTTCGGGCTGACACCAAAGAAATACCAATCCGGCGAGATCGACCGCTCCGGGCGGATCAGCAAGATCGGCGATACCACGGTTCGGGCCGCGCTCTATGAGGCTGCCCACATCATACTAACCAAACCAATCAAGGGATGCTCGCGGCTCAAGAGCTGGGCGATGCGGATCGCCAGGCGCGCCGGCATGAACAAGGCGAAGGTTGCACTGGCGCGCAAGCTCGCGGTCATCCTGCATCGCATGCTCGCCACCGCAACACCATTCAACGACGCTGCCGCGGCAGCCTGATCGGGAGGCGCAACACAGTTTTCGGACGGCCTCTCCACACCAGGCCTTCCCGAAGCGAGGTCCCTGCCGGGACGATGGATCAGGTCAGGCCGACATACGAGTTGTCGACGCCATCTCAAGATGCGATCACGCCCACCGCAGATTGGCCGGCCTATCCTCCACGAACCCCATCAGGCGACGGCCTTTGTGCCGATCCCGGACAGAAGCAAGTCCCCGGCAAGTGGATCACGCAAAAAAGGGATTGACTTATCGAGGCCCGTTACAGAAGCCTCGCGTGCAAATGTAAAAAGCACACGAGTTATTCACCACAGGTTCGCCGAAACATTCCGGCATTCCCTGCACGAATGGTTTTAACGGTTTCCTTCGTGATCTCCCCGGTGAACGGCTTGGTTGCCACCGTCGCCCCTGAGAAGCGTTGGCTTCTCAGGAATTTGACATCAGCGTCGGGACGTCAGGCCCACACGACTTCGCCGTCCGCATCGATGCACATCGTCTTCGTGCAACGCTGCGTCCACCGCATCCCGCGCTCCACGTTCGTGACGATCGCGATACGCCCCTTATATGGGACGTTTGAAGTCAAGTGCTAATTCATGGTGCTTCCTTTTCGTGCCACTCGTACTGGCGATTGGGTGGTGATCGGCCGACGCCGATCGACCTCCACCAGTCAGGCGGCGGCGGCCGATCACTTGGCTTAGAACAACACAGCGACACGAGGTGGAGCCCGCTTTCAAGTTGACGATGGTTGTCAAAACCAGCCGCCACATCCTTATATACGGTGGATCCGTTGGATCCGAACCATGATGCAACTATGCGCATCGAAGGCGAGGCTCCGAAGCAGCAGTAGCCCATTCTCTTTCCCGGTGCAGAGAGACCATGGGAGTTTAGCGGGCCACTGCTACCTCGGATCGTTTTTGGCCGTTTCGTCGCTATGTGCGCCGAGGTGCCAAAACCTGGTATTTCTTATTTCTTCCTATTGCCGATTACGCCGCTGAATGCAGCCTGAAGCCTTCCGGTATGAGGCCGTCATTCGCATAGCGCCACAGGGCAATGATGAGCTTGCGGGCAAGCGCTACAATCATCGGCTTGCGTGATCCCTTTGCATTCTCGGTGCGTTGTTTGAACCATTGTACCAGAGCGCTGTCGGGCTGGAACTTCACCATGCGCCAGGCCAGTTGGATCATGATTTTACGTACCCGAGCGTTGCCCGAGCGGGAAAGGCCCTTTTCTCGTCGCTTTGAGCCGCTTTCATCCGGTGAGCCGGTCAATCCGGCATAACGGGCTACAGCTTTGCGATCGCGTAACGTTCGGGACAAAAGCTCCTGCACCAAAAGATCGGCCGTCTCCAAACCAAGCCCGTAAATCCGTACCAGCAGATAAACCATCCTGTTCGTAAGAGCCTCCGGCTTTTGTTCAAACCGCTGCAGCCGGGCCTGCTCGATTGCCTTGATTTGTTCCTTGATGATCTTCAACCGCTCCATTTCCCGTCGAAGGGCGGCGATCGTGTTGGGCGGCAAGGACTTGCCCTCTGGTGTGCGGACAGTCTCCAGCTTCACGCTCGCCTTGCGTAGCTTGGGATTGAAGTTACGGACGCCAAACTGAATCAAGGCTGATTTCATGCGATTGATCACACGGGTTTGTTCATGGACCAATCCCTCGCGCTCGCGATGCGGGCGTTTAGCATCCTCTTCCTCCATGGTCGGGACAATTGCAACGGTGCAATGGCCTCGCTCACCACGTAGCCAACCAAGGAAGCCGCGCTTCAACATCGCCGTATCGAGCCGATCCGTTTTAGCTCGCCGATGTTCGCGGGATACGGTCACGCTGTTGGCGTGGATGACATGCGCATCTATGTCGCGCTCCCGGAGCCAGCGAGCCAGCCAGAAGCTATCGCGCCCAGTCTCGTATGCCACGGCAATCCGGGTGATCAGCCTGCCGGCCTCAATTGCCTCATCCCGCCAGCGATGAAGCAGTTTCAGTAGGTCTTCCGGGCTCGGCTCCAATTTCTTCAGCGGTTCCCGACTAACTCCCGGTATCAGCCCGGCGACCAGCCAGCTCGATAAACTGAGTTCAATGACCGCGATCAGCGTGTTATCCTGAATGAAGGCGGCGGGACTGGCTTTACTGTTGTCGTGGGGTTTCCGCATTGGGAGCTCCGTCAATTGCAAGTTGAACGAAGCGACGATTTTACAGCTGTCTCGCCGCTACCCATAGCATCTCTTTCGGACAAGACGCGCGAATCCGTAAGCGTGATTTGCCCGACGGGTTAAGCGAAATATTTTTGCAGTTGAGACTGGACAGGCAGGTCACTGATTTGCCCGTCGAGGTTGGGCAAGAATTCTGATTATGGAGATGGGATGGCTTGGCCTGTCAGAATTGTAAGCTGCAGCGCGATTTTAGGCGCACAACTCTGCGAGACGTGCCGAATCGAACGCAGAGGGGAAGCGAGGCCGCTTTTGCAGGCCACAGATGCCTTTTCTGCCATGTATGCGATGAAGCGGTCGAAGCCGAGAATGTTGAGCACGCGAGTGAAGTTGTAGCAGAGCGTCATCAGGCTCCATTCGCCACGAACCTTGTTGAAGCCACGGACGAGGAAGTGCCGATAGCCGGCGCGGCATTTGAGCGTCCCGAAGGGATGCTCGACGATGGCGGAGCGGCGGCGCATCAGTTCGGCTGCACCTTCGCTCGCCATCCTTTGGCGATGACGGTCCAGAACATCTTCGTGTTCCCAGCGAAAGATGCTGCGGTATTTTGCGTTCGAAGAGAGACAAGATGCTTTTAATAGGCAGACGCCGCAGGTCGCCTTGGAGCCCAGATAGCGGCTCTCGATCCGGCCGCTCGTGTTGGTCCAGGGCTTCTCTGTCGGATGCAGCAATTGGCCAGCCGGACAACGGTAGGTATTGGTCGCAGCATCGTAGCTGAAGTCCTTGCGGACGAAGCGGCCTTGCTTCTCGAGTTTGCCGTTGCCTTCCTGCGGCGGCACGTAGGCTTTGATGCCGTCATCCTCACAGGCCTTGAGATCCTCGCTGTTATAATAGCCGGCATCGGCCAGTATCTGCAGGGTCTCGGCTTTGAGAACCTCCTTGGCCGCTTTTGCCATCTTGTGGAGGTGGCCTGCATCGTTGCGATTGACGACCTCGCTGGCGACGATCAGCTTGTGCTTGTCGTCAACCACGCTCTGAACGTTGTAGCCCGCAATGGTCTGGTCGCCCTTGCTCAGAAGCCTTGCGTCAAAATCGGTCGTCGACAGCTGCCCCTTGTCGCCGGTCTCCAACTGCTTGAGATCGGCCTCGGCGCGTTCACGCCTGGCCATCAGCTCCTTCATTTTGTCCCCGACATCGCCACCGCCACACTTGTTGCCGTCCCCCGAACCATCGCCGCGCTGCTTGGCTTCGGCTGCATCGTTGGTGTCGAGAGACTTCCCGTAAGCCTCGATCTCCTGGTCCAGTTTGGCGATCTGTTTGACCAGCTTCCCGCGCGTGAAGATGCTGTCCTTACTGGCATTGCCGTGGAACAGGGCACCATCGACCGCAACCAGGGTTCCTCCGACCAGGTTGAGTTCGCGAAGCAGCAGCACGAAACTGCGGTTCGCGGCCTTCAGGGCTGCCCAGTTCTCCCTGCGAAAGCTCGCGATCGTCCGGTAGCCGGGCTTGAGGTTCTTCAAGAGCCAGATCAGTTCCAGATTGCGGCAGGCTTCCCGCTCCAACCGGCGCGACGATCTGATCTGGTTGATGTAGCCGTAGAGGTACAGCTTCAACAGATCGGCCGGATCGTAGGGTGGCTGTCCCACTTCCATGCCGCGATCCGCATGACGGAAACCGAGCTTGGTGAGGTCGAGGGCGCAAACGAAGCTCTCGATCGCCCGTACAGGATTGCCAGCTCCGACATAGTCTTCAATCCGGGGCGGAAGAAGACTGCGCTGTTCGCGGCTCTCACCGCTCTTGAACGTATGATTCGCCATAAGCAGAATCCTACAACAACTCTCGAAAAGGCCGAGTTCTTGCCCAGCCTCGACGGGCAAATCAGTTTGCGTTGCGCGGGCGTCAGTCGGCTACAGACAAGACCGACGCATCCCAAGGTCGACACATCTTTGCCTCGTCTTGTTAACCTCAACGTTACACTGTCGCACACGCCCTTGGAAGCTGCGTGCCGTCAGCGATAAATGGCGCCACCGAGAACGCCGTAGCGCCCAGGCCGTCTATCTCTTGCGCAACATCCGCAGGCTATAATTGATCATTTGAAGCGTTATTGTCTGACGAATTTGAGCACGACCTGCGCCGCTAACGATTACTCCGGGCGGGTTGCTATCTCGGTTTTTTACGTGGTCAGGAACACCAGCCACCCTTGCGATGTCACGCCAAATTCGGCGAAACTCGGCCGTTGAGTAGGGTAAGCCTGTCGTTTCTGAAACGATCATTGGCCCGAATGCAGGCAAATGCTGCCTTTCTAGCGTGCCTATGTCCTCCAGAACCATCGGTGCTGTTTTGAGATCGACTTCGATGCGTCTCCGGCCTTTTCCCAGCGAATGACGCAAGATTAGATTTTCATCAATGTACTCCCAACGCAGCCCCCGCAGCCACTTGCCCTGTTTTTCCGACGTTACATCGGACGTGCCGGGCTCCGAAGTTGGCAACCATTCCCCGATGACGTCTTTTTGGCTCATCAGCAATTCGAACTGAAGTGTCTGCGCAAGGGCTATTGAGTATCTAAAATTTTTTCTAGCGGCTAAACGAATGGCCTTTGCTTGCTCGATCGTCATCTCAGTCGAGTATGCTCTGGAAGTCTGCAAACGAATATTGCCGACGGCTTCGAGTAATCGCTCGCATTCGCGATCTTCGAGTAGTGTAGCACCAAACGAAAACAAGACGCGCAGGCGGGCGACAAGAGCGTTTGCCATGGCGATTTTGCCGTCACCGAGCCACGTTTGGTACCAAGCGATCAAAGTGCGCGCTCGAACCTGCTTGAGCGAATGAGTTCCGTGCTCGCGGTTGATCCGCGCAAGTAGGCGCCCGTGTTTGACGCGAACCGGATAATGTAGCTTTCGGAAGTTTGAATGCGGATCGTTGCGGTAGCAGTCGATCAATTTCTGCAGCGTGAGAGCCATCTCAACGTTCCGCTAATTCAAGAAGTAGGTTGCAAATCCCACGGCAATAATCGCCGTGATCATTCCGAGAATGCCAACAATGCCTTCCGCACGAACTACGGTGCCGAAAAATCTAATTTCCAGACGCTGGGGTTGAGCCATCGGTTTGCTTTCGAGTTGAAAAACACGAAAGCAGATATAGCCGCATCATCTCGGGAGCTCGGAACAAAGAGCCGCATAAAACAAAAAGCTGTTTATTTTTAGCAGGATAACATCGCAAGCGGTCGGAGGTCCGGTGTCGCGAAAAGAGCGCTGAGTCATGACGAGCGGCGAAGCTATAGCGCTAAGGGCTTGAAGAACTTTAGAAAGCTTTGCGCGAGTTGGCAACGCGACCAATCGGTCGCTCGTCAAAAACAAAGGCCTAAAAGAATGCCTCAGAATATCAGAACGATAGAACTGATCCGCGCTCTTTTTCAGAGACCGCTGCCTAAGAATTTCGTCGACCGCCGCCGATCAACCAAGTGCCAGTTTCCTCCGTTCGAGGGGATGATACCTTGTCATCGTGCGCAGTAAACTTGGCACGGTCGACATGTCTGGCCTGGCTCGTTTGCCACTTGGTGCGATCAGGAACATCCAGAGCTGAGCCAATGCCTACCCACTCAGCACCCCATCCGCGTGGCCAATTCGCCGAAATCCCTGGCGACGATATCCCAGTCGCCCTTCGCCTCGAGGTCGTACTTCTGCAACGGGCCGTATTCGGTCGGACGCGCGACGAAGGCAGTTTTCAGTCCCAGTTTCTGGGCGGCCTTCAAGTCGTGGTTATGCGCCGCCACCATCATCACCTGCTCCGGCGGCTGGCACAAAAGCCGAGCGGCGCCGAGATAGGTCTCGGGGTCGGGCTTGTAGTGTTCGAACAGCTCCGCCGACAGAATCAGGTCCCACGGCAGGCCGGCGAATTTCGCCATCTCGGTCAACAGCGCGACATTGCCGTTCGAGAGCGGGCTGATGATGTATTTCGTCTTCAGGCGAGTCAGGCCGCCGACGCTGTCCGCCCAGGGATGCAGCCGGTGCCAGCCCATCGTGAGGTGATGCAGGTCAGCGTCGTTCAGGCCGGAAATCGAAAGCTGCTCGACCAGTTTCTCCAGCGAATGTCGGTGCAGCGCATCGAGAATGACATAACCCCGCTCCGGGTGCTTTCTCACATCATCCATGGAGGCGGCATAGACCGCGCGCCAGCCGTCGACGAGAGCAACCCAGTCGGCCTTGATGCCGCGCTTGTCGCCCCATGCACTGAAATCCGCGATCAGGCTGGTTCGCCAATCGACCACTGTGCCGAAAACGTCGAAGACGAGGGCTTTAACTTGCGAAAGATCAGACATCAGGATTCCCTTTGCCGTCATTCCGGAGCAACGCGCAGCGTGGGCCCGGAATCCATTTCTCCCAGTATCGATGCGGCTTGATGGATTCCGGGCCCACGCTACGCGTGTCCCGGAATGACCGCTTCTGGCTCAATCGAGATGAAACTTGTCGAGCTGACGATGCTCGGCCTTGATATAGCGCACGGTGCCGGTCACCGAACGCATGACCACCGTTTCAGTCTCGATGACATCCTTGCGGAACTTGACGCCCGACAGCAACGAGCCATCGGTGACGCCCGTGGCGGCGAACAGGCAGTCGCCCTTCGCCATGTCTTCGATCCCATAGATCATTTTCGGATCGGTCACGCCCATCTTGTGCGCGCGCTCGCGCTTTTCCTCGCTATCGAGGATCAGCCGGCACTGCATCTGGCCGCCGATGCAGCGCAACGCCACCGCCGCCAACACGCCTTCGGGCGCACCACCGGTGCCGATATACATGTCGACGCCGGTCTCATCGGGCGTCGCGCAGTGAATGACACCGGCAACGTCGCCGTCGGTGATCAGGCGGACCGCAGCCCCGGTCGAACGGATGCTGTTGATGATGTCGGCATGGCGCGGCCGATCCAATACCAGCACCGTGATCGCCGAGGGATCCACACCCTTGGCCTTGGCGAGCCGGCGGACGTTGTCGGCCGGCGCTGCGTCCAGCTCGACCACGCCCTTGGCATAACCAGGGCCGATGGCAAGCTTCTGCATGTAGACGTCGGGGGCGTGAAGCAAAGTGCCGCCATCGGCCATCGCCATGGTCGCGATCGAGCCCGGCATGTTCTTGGCGCACAGCGTGGTGCCTTCGAGCGGATCGACGGCGATATCGACCTTCGGTCCGGCCTTAAGACCGACCGTCTCACCGATGAACAGCATCGGCGCCTCGTCGCGCTCGCCCTCACCGATCACGATCGTGCCCTCGATCGGCAGCTTGTTGAGTTCGCGGCGCATGGCATCCACCGCCGCCTGATCGGCCGCCTTCTCGTTGCCGTGGCCGCGCAGGCGGGCCGCCGAGACCGCCGCGCGCTCCGTCACCCGCACGATTTCAAGCGTCAGGATCCGCTCGAGCAGCAACTGGGGCGGGACGGAAATATGGGTCGACATCGGCGAACTCCTCTTAAGACTTAATTTGCGGGTTTTGCAGCCCGCTTATCATCGTTTGCTCGCATCGCAGGTTCCGGCAAACCATCTTTATATTTGAGCATGATCTCCGCGCAAACGCTTGCGTTTGTCGCGAGGGAAAACCGGTTCCCACTTTGCGCTAACGCAGCCCCGCGGGTCCGGATCATGCTCATTTCAATTCTTTTCGATCCTGATCACCTGCGGGCGTCCGCTGATGACCTTGTCGCGCTGCACGGCCTCGAGCGCGCGGTGTACGGCGTCCTCGCTGGTGGCGTAGGTAATCAGGATGACAGGCACCGGCGCAGCTTTCCCCGTCGTCAGCGTGGCGTCAACGCCGTCGGCGTGACGCTGGACGATCAATTCGATGGAAATTTTTTGTTCGGCCAGCCGCGTGGCAATCGTGGCGGCGGTGCCGGCCAGATCGCGCGCCATCAGGCGGATGTAATAACCGCCCTCATGGCGTTCCATCGGCGCCTTTTCGATCGCCCGCAACCGTTCCACGGGACGGCCGAACGGCAGCGCGCGGATACCGCGCGCTACATCGGCAATATCGGCGACAACGGCGGAAGCGGTCGCCGCCCCGCCGGCGCCCGGGCCGACCAGCGTGATCGGCGGAATGCCCTCGCCGTCGATGGTCACGGCGTTGGTGACGCCCATCACCTGCGCGATCGAGGATGTCCTCGGCACCATGGTCGGATGCACGCGCTGTTCGATGCCCTTGGCGGTCCGCACAGCGACCCCGAGCAGTTTGACGCGGTAGCCAAGTTCGGCGGCGGCGCGTAAATCCTCCGGCGCGATCGACGAGATGCCCTCGACATAGACGGCGCCTTGCGAAACCCGGGTGCCGAAAGCGAGGCTCGCCAAAATCGCCAGCTTCTGCGCGGTGTCGTGACCGTCGACGTCGAACGACGGGTTGGCCTCGGCATAACCGAGCCGCTGCGCATCCTTCAGGCATTCCGCAAACGACAAACCTTCCTGTTCCATCCGCGTCAGGATGTAGTTGCAGGTGCCGTTGAGGATTCCGTAGACGCGGTTGATCGCGGTGCCGGCGAGCCCCTCGCGCAACGTCTTGACGATCGGGATCGCAGCGCCAACCGCCGCCTCGAAATTCAAGGCGCCGCCAAATTGCTCGGCGGCCTTGGCGAGTTTAAGCCCGTGTTTGGCGATCAGCGCCTTGTTGGCGGTCACCACCGACTTGCCGGCCTTGAGCGCGGTCTCGATCGCCGACAGCGCAGGCTCGCCCGCGCCCCCCATCAACTCGACAAAGCAATCGATATTGGGATCGCTTGCAAGTTCGAGCGGCGTTTTAGCCCATTCGACCCCTTGCAGGTCGAGCCCGCGCTTCTTCGCCTTCGAACGCGCGGTGACCGCGACCACACGCACCGCTCTGCCGCAGCGCGACGACAGCGTCCGGCTCTGCTGTTCGATCAGACGGACCACCTCGGCACCGACGGTGCCGAGCCCCGCAATACCCACTTTCAGGGGTGCGACCATGACTGAGAAGAACCTGCCGGAGGTTTGCCCGCGGGAAAACGGGCAGCGAAGGATTAGCGCCGGTTGGCGAGAGGAACCACGTTGTGCAACGTTTCGATGCCGCTTTCAAGGAAGCGGCGGACGCCGCGCGCGGCCTGCCGGATACGTTGCTCGTTTTCGACCATGGCTATTCGCACATAACCCTCGCCATGCTCGCCGAAGGCGACGCCGGGCGACACCACCACACCCGATTTCTCGACCATCAGGGTGGCGAACTGCATGCTGCCGAGGCCGCGAAACGCTTCCGGCAGCGGCGCCCAGGCGAACATCGAGGCTTCCGGCGGCGGAATTTCCCAACCCGCGCGGCCGAAGGATTCGACCAGCGCATCGCGCCGCTTGCGATAGGTGTCGCGCATCTCGCGGATGCAATCCTCCGGGCCGTTGAGCGCGGCAGTGGCCGCGACCTGGATCGGCGTGAAGGCGCCATAGTCGAGATAGGATTTCACCCGCGCCAACGCCGCGATGATCCGCTCGTTGCCGACGGCAAATCCCATGCGCCAGCCGGCCATCGAAAAGGTTTTCGACATCGAGGTGAATTCCACGGTCACGTCGATCGCGCCGGGCACCTGCAACACCGAAGGCGGCGGCGAGTTGTCGTCGAAATAGACCTCGGCGTAAGCGAGATCGGACAGGATGAAGATTTCGTGCTTTTTGGCGAAAGCGACGAGGTCCCGGTAGAAATCGAGGCTCGCGACATAGGCCGTCGGGTTGGACGGATAGCAGACGACCAGCGCGAGCGGTTTCGGGATCGAATGGATGATCGCCCGCTCGACCGCCTCGAAAAACTGCGGCGTCGGCTCCGACG
The DNA here is from genome assembly GCA_963770515.1 of uncultured Alphaproteobacteria bacterium. Lineage (GTDB taxonomy): Bacteria > Pseudomonadota > Alphaproteobacteria > Rhizobiales > Xanthobacteraceae > Bradyrhizobium. The sequence continues at coordinate 211,030 of CAVYPW010000005.1, read as the reverse complement.
GCACCGAACGGATCACGCCGCCCGCCATCAGAAAGCCGAAGGCATGAATCGGGTAGCTCGGATTGGGGCACAGCACCACGTCGCCCGGGGCGGTGATCGCTTGCGCGACATTGGCGAAGCCCTCTTTCGAGCCGAGCGTGGCCACGATCTGGGTTTCCGGATTGAGTTTGACGCCGAAGCGCCGGTCATAATAGGCGGCCTGCGCGCGCCGGAGGCCAGCAATTCCCCGCGACGCCGAGTAGCGATCGGTCCGCGGCTTGCCCAGCGTCTCCTTCAGCTTCTCCAGGACGTGGGCCGGCGTCGAAAGGTCCGGATTTCCCATGCCGAGATCGATGATATCGGCACCGGCATTGCGTGCGGCCGCCTTGGCGCGGTTGACCTGTTCGAACACGTAAGGCGGCAGACGGCGAATGCGGTAAAAATCTTCCATTGGACCCTTCAACTCCGGCGAACCCCATTTCAGGGACAGATTCGCCGATAACACCTTAACGGATATCGTTCGACACCACCCTAAATCTACATAATATCAAATACTTAGTTGGATTTCGGGCCGAAGTCATCACGTCTCGCCCCAACTCGCGGGGTTCAGCAGGTCAATTCTAGCACGGAAGGCTTTGCGCGCCAGCAGCGAGATTATTTTGAGGCCTGGGCGGCGTTCTGGGCCTGGTCCCTGGACGGGTCTTTGGACTGACCCTGGTCCTTGGCGGCCACGGCCGAGGCCTGTCGGTCGCGCGCGGCGACCAGTTCTTTCTGGACCTTGGCGCGCTCGGCCGGATCCATGGCCGCCTCGTCGCGCGCCGGCGGCAGCTCATTCACCGGCAGATACGCGCCCGCATCCTTGGCGCGCGTATCGGACGACGCCGTGCCGAGCGGAATATCTGATATCGATGTCGAGCAGCCACCCAGAGCCAGCGCCGTCAGCAGCAACGCTGCCCCGGCCAATGCTCCTTTGATTTGCCCACAAGACATCCGCCGTCCCGACCCATCCAGACGCGATTGGCGACACAATTCTGGCCAAAAGACGCCCGGCCCCCACACCATTGTCGCCCGAAACCGTTAAATCCCAAACAGGAAACGGGCCGTCTGGGGCCTCAATAAGACCAAGCCGGGATAAATATCGCAGTGCAACAGCAACTTTTTGGGAGTGATTGCCTGTTTACCAGCTGCGATACACACGCGATGACGAAGTAGAAATGAAGCTGTAGTCTTGCGCCATGACGGACGTCACCACAGAAGCCCAGACCGCGGCGAAGTTCAACGCCGAAGCTTTCGCCATGAACATCGCCAAGGCGATGGAAAAAGGCGGCCAGGCGCTTGCAGCCTATCTGCAGCCGGCGGCCGGCGGCGAAGTGCCGGACAAGCCGCCGAATGAACTTACCGAACTCGTCAAGACATTGAGCACCGTCGCGGAATACTGGCTGGCGGACCCCGATCGCGCCAACGACATTCAGACCAGGATCGGCAAGGCCTATCTCGACCTGTGGGGCAGCTCGGTACGGCGCCTCGCCGGCGAAAAGGTGACCCCGGTCGCAGCACCCTCGCCGCGCGACAAGCGGTTTGCCGATCCGGAATGGAAATCCAACCAGTTCTTCGACTTCGTTCTGCAGCTTTACCTGCTGACCACGCAGTGGGCGAACGATCTGGTGCGCGACGCCGAGGGCCTCGACCCGCATACCCGCAAGAAGGCCGCGTTTTACGTCCAGCAACTCACCAACGCGATCGCTCCCTCCAATTTCGTCTTCACCAATCCGGAGGTGCTGCGCGAGACGCTGACCTCGAACGGCGACAACCTCGTGCGCGGCATGAAGATGCTGGCCGAGGATATCGAGGCCGGGCACGGCACGCTTCGTATCCGACAGTCCGATCCGACCAACCTGGAAGTCGGCGTCAACATGGCGACCACGCCGGGCAAGGTGATTTTCCAGAACGATCTGATGCAATTGATCCAGTATTCGCCCGTGACGGAAAACGTGCTGCGTACGCCGCTTCTGATCGTGCCGCCCTGGATCAACAAGTTCTACATTCTCGATCTCAAGCCGGACAAATCCTTCATCAAGTGGTGCGTCGATCAGGGCGTCACGGTATTCGTGATTTCCTGGGTCAACCCGGACAAGAGTTTGGGAAACAAGACCTGGGAAGACTACATGAAGGAAGGCCCGCTGGCGGCGATGGATGCGATCGAGCGCGTCACCGGCGAGATGAAGGTCCACACCATGGGCTATTGCGTCGGCGGCACGTTGCTGGCGACAACGCTGGCATGGCTTGCGGAGAAACGCCGCGTCCGCGTCACCTCGGCGACGTTTCTGGCGGCGCAGGTCGATTTCACCCACGCCGGCGATTTGCTGGTGTTCGTCGACGAAGAGCAGGTTTCGGCGATCGAGCGCGACATGAGGGCGTCGGGCGTGCTCGAGGGCGCCAAGATGGCCATGGCGTTCAACATGTTGCGATCGAACGACCTGATCTGGTCCTACGTCGTCAGCAATTATCTCAAGGGCAAGCCGCCGTCGTCCTTCGATCTCCTGCACTGGAATTCGGACGCGACGCGGATGCCGGCTGCGAACCATTCCTATTATTTGCGCAACTGCTATCTGGAAAACCGGCTGTCGTCGGGAACCATGGTACTCGACAACACCCTGCTCGATCTGTCGAAGGTCAAGGTGCCCGTCTACAACCTCGCCACCCGCGAGGACCACATCGCGCCGGCCGATTCCGTGCTCTACGGCTCGCAATTCTTCGGCGGCCCGGTGAAATATGTGCTGTCCGGATCAGGACATATCGCGGGCGTCGTCAATCCGCCGGCCTCCGGAAAATATCAGTACTGGACCAACGACAACATCAAGGACGTGGCGCTCGCCGACTGGATCAAGGGCGCGCAGGAACACAAGGGGTCGTGGTGGCCCGACTGGCGGCAATGGCTAGAGACGATTGATCCGGAGCAAGTGGCAGCCCGCGAAGTCGGCGCGGCGGCGTTGCCGCCGATCGAGGACGCGCCCGGCAGTTACGTTCGGGTCCGCGCGTAAGCGTAACGAAGCGTCTTCGCGCGGCGTAATGCTACCTGCCAGTGTGATGGATTTGACATCAACACCGGTGGTCCACTGGTGTATAGACGGTGGTCCCGAGGGGAATGTGTTTTTAAATCTGGCAGGGGAAAACGATGACACCTGGATTGATGACGCCTGAGCTGTTCTGGCTGACCTTGACGGTCATTTTGACGGGGTTGTTGTGGGTTCCCTACATCCTCAATCGCATGACGGTGCGCGGCCTGTTCGGTACGATGGCCAACCCCTCGCGCGGCGACAAGCCGCATTCGGAATGGGCGAACCGCTTGATGTTCGCGCACGACAATGCTGTTGAGAACCTCGTCGTGTTCGTGCCGCTGGTCCTGATCCTCGCCGAACTCGATTATTCGACGAAATGGACGGCCTACGCCTGCGCGGTGTATTTCTGGGCGCGCGTGGCGCATCTCGTCGTCTACACGATGGGCCTACCGGTATTCCGCACGCTGGCGTTTTTGGTTGGCTTCGCTGCCCAAGCCGTGCTGGCGCTCGCGATCTTCAAAATGGTCTGATCGCTTGGGCGGCGGCGTCGCCAATAACAGCCGCCTCACCCTTTGCGCATGACGAGATGCAGCATCGTAGCCTGCGTCTCGTCAAAACTTTTGATGACGCTGGTATCGGAACTCAGCAATTGCCACGGCCCGGCCGCCGCATAGGTCGCGTGAAGCCAATCCGCCGAAACATAATTGTAGTAGCGGCCCAGTGAATCCCGGCCGTCGGCCTCACCGCTCTTGAAGCTTGCATAGAACACGCCGTCCGTTCTCAGCGCGCGATGAATGCGCGTGAGGATTCCGGCGAGTTCGGGCTTCGGCACGTGCAACAGACAGGCGCTGGCCCAGACGCCATCAAACGCTTCGCGTTCTTCCAGCTCATCGAACCGCATCACGTCGACGGGATGATTGAGCCGGCGCGAGGCGATTTCCGCCATTTCGGGCGAGCCGTCGGTGGCGCGCAGGTTAAAACCTCGCACCAATATTTCCGCGGCGTGGTTGCCCGCGCCACAGCCGAGTTCGAGGACGGAGCCGCCGGGCGGCAACAATCCGAGAAAACCGATCAGCCGCGTCGATGGCGCTTTCGCCCACGCCGCGTAGGACTCCGCGTTGCGGCGATAAAATTCTAGCGTGGCGTCATCCACCGTTAGTGTCCCGGTTCTGACATTCGTATCTTGTCGCAGCGGGTACTTTTACGAATGTCAGAACCAAAAGGACACTAACAAATTTAAGATTCTAGTGTGGCTTTGACTCTGACGTTCCTTATACGAGGCCGCCGCGAGACTGAAAGGAGCGTCAGTGTCGCCACACTAGCCGCCCTCCTCACGTCTCGGCGAGGCCCAGCATCAGCCGCATGTTCTGCACGGCGGCACCTGAGGCACCCTTGCCGAGGTTATCGAGACGCGCGACCAGAACCGCCTGGCGGTACTTGTCGCTGGCAAAGACATAGAGCTCGAGCTTGTTGGTGTCGTTGAGGGCTTCTGGCTCAAGCTTGCCGCTTTTCGCAGCCTCGCTTGCAAGCGGCATCACCGAAACATACCGACTGGAGGCATAGCGTTGGCTCAAGGCGGCATGCAGGTCGGCACCATTGGGCTTGCCCGGAAGCGTATCGAGTTGCAGTGGCACCGAGACCAGCATGCCCTGCCGGAAGTTACCCACCGAAGGCACAAAGATCGGTCGATGCGTCAGCCTCGAATAAAGCTGCATCTCCGGCAAATGCTTGTGCTCGAAGCCAAGCCCGTAGAGTTCGAAGGAAGGCGCACTGCCGTCCTCAAAACTTGCGATCATCGATTTGCCGCCGCCGGAATAGCCGCTCACCGCATTCACGGTGACGGGATAATCCGCCGGCACAAGGCTGGCATCAACCAGCGGCCGCAACAGCGCAATCGCGCCAGTCGGATAGCAGCCGGGATTAGCGACCTTTTGCGCCTTCCGAATCTTGTCGGCTTGGTCAGCTGCGAGTTCCGGAAAGCCGTAGGCCCAGTCGGGCGCCACCCGAAACGCCGTCGAAGCGTCGAGAATCTTGGGCGCAGCCACGCCGATGCCATCGATCAGCGCCACAGTCTCCTTGGCTGCCTCATCCGGCAGGCACAGGATCACAAGATCCACCTCTTCCATCAGCGCGCGCTTGGCGCCGGGGTCCTTGCGCTTGTCTTCCGCGATCGCCTTGACCACGACATCGCTTTGCAACTGAAGCCGTTCGTTGATGCCAAGGCCCGTCGTCCCGGATGCGCCGTCGACAAACACCAAAGACTTTACGGCCCTGTCGGCCGTCGAGGATTTATGGGTTTCGGCAAGCGTCATGACGCGCTCCTTTCCATCGACTTTTCGGCGTCCGCAATGCGTTGCGTCGGTCAAATTGCAGCGTCTCCGTCAACGGCGACCTCATCATCACGGAAACAGTGCAATTTGCTCCAATCCTGTCGTCTCGGGCCAGCCGAACATCAGGTTCATGTTCTGGATCGCCTGTCCGGCCGAACCTTTCACCAGATTGTCCAGCGTTGCAATCACGATGGCGCGACCTTTGATGCGGTCGGCGACCACGCCGATCTGCACATAGTTCGAGCCGCGCACGTTCTGAGTTTGCGGCAGCACGCCCTTTTTCGTCACGTGCACGAACGGCTCGTCGCGATAGGCCGCTTCCAGCGCCGCGCGCAGATCGTCGGCGGTCGCGCCATCGAGCCTGACATAACAGGTGCAAAGCTCGCCCCGCGCCATCGGGATCAGATGCGGCGTGAAATTCGCCGTCACTGCCGTTCCGGCCGCCAAGCCGATCTCCTGATCAATCTCCGCCGTATGGCGATGCGCGGCGACGGAATAGGGAGACAACCCCTCACCGGCTTCCGAGAATAATGTGTTCTGTTTCAGTCCGCGCCCCGCACCGGTAAGGCCCGATTTCGCATCAATGACAAGATCATGAACGTCGACGAGACGAGCCTTCACCAACGGCACCAGCGCCAGCAGGACCGCGGTCGGATAGCAGCCGGGACAGGCCACCAGGCGCGCTTCCGCGATCTTTGACCGATAAAGCTCCGTCAATCCATAGACGGCTTCGCGTTGCAGTTCCAATGCGCGGTGCTCGTGGCCATACCAATGCGCATAGGCGGCCTTGTCGCGGAGCCGAAAATCCGCCGACATGTCGAGCACCTTGATCTCAGGATTGGACCCGAGCAAGGTGGCGATGATCTCCTGCGTCGTGCCGTGCGGCAACCCGCAAAGGACGACATCAAGACTTTTCCAGTCCACCTTTTCCCACTCGGTCAGCACCGGCAGGTCGAGCATAAAGAAATGCGGAAACACCTCGCTCATCGGCTTGCCGGCATGGGTGTTGGCGGTGATCGCTGTGACCTCGACCTGGGGATGCCTGGCCAGCAAGCGCACGGCGTCGGCGCCGGTATAACCGGAGGCGCCGAGCACACCGACCTTCTTTTTCGGGCTCGCGTTTTTCACACTCATGGCTTCTGCGCCTCGGTCACGGGAGCGAAAGCCTGCGGCCGCGTCTCGCGCATCAGACCCGCAATCTGTTGCGAAGCTGTGTCGGTTCGTTGCTCCAGCGCATCTGCGACTGCGGCATAATCGGCCTCGGACTTGTGCTGGTTGAGCTTGAAACTACCCTCAACATCTTCAACCTTCATGACGAGCCCGACGATCGCTTTTTTCATCGTCTCCAGCCTCGCAGCCGTCATCTTGGCCGACGTCCACGGTTTTTTCGGCAGCAACCAGTTCTCGAACTTCGCACTCAGCACATCGATCTGAACCGCCAGTTCGTCGTCCGACAGCACCCGTACCGTTCCGGTCAGATGGACCGACTGATAAAGCCAGGTCGGCACCTGATCCGGCGAGACATACCAGTCCGGGGATACGTAGGCATCGGAGCCGTTGACCGCGAGTAACCACGGCTTCACGCCGCCCGCGAGATTGATCAGCGGATTATGGCGAGCGACGTGAAACAGGGCGAGCGCTGTGCCGTCATCGGCAGAGCTCAGATAGAACGGCAACATCGATGCAATCGGCCGGGAGCCGTTCCAGGCGCAAACCATGCCAAATCCGCGCTCTTCCGCGAAGGCGAGGCTTGCGGCACGATCCCGCTTGAATAACGGAGGCGTATACATCTCAAACTCCTGCTTTAACTTGAGGAGCCGTCGGGATCAGATGCGCTGACAGGGGGAGAGAATGCCGCGGATCGGACCCGGCGGCAAAGGCGATGATCTAAACGCGATCGACCGCCCAAACCGCATATGTGCGGCGGCGGCGGGCGAGCAAAGGGGTCACAACGTCGATCATCGCGTGGCTATAAAACCTCGGCGGTCCGGCGTCAAGGTTTTAGGCGTCTTTTCGTGAATCGGCGTTAAACCGGGCAGCCTCAAACCGCCCGCCAAAGCCACTCGACGACCTCCGCAATCACGTCGCCGAACAACAATAACGCCGCCGACCAGACCAATGCGGACACGAAATTGGCGATCTGGAATTGCCAATACGGCATTTCGAAAATCCCGGCCGCGAGCGGCACGGAAGCTCGCAAGGGACCAAAAAATCGTCCGATGAAGATGCTCGGCACGCCCCAGGATTTCACGAAGGCCTCACCGCGCGGCAAGATTTCCGGGTATCGCGACAGCGGCCACATCTGCGCGACGCGTTCCTTGTATTTGAAGCCGAACCAGTAGGAGACCCAGTCGCCGAGGGCTGCGCCAATCCCGCCCGCGATCCATAGCGGCCAGAAACTCATGCCGCTGACGCCGATCAAAGCGCCAATCGCCACCAACGCGCCCCAGGCCGGTATCAACAGCGAAATGAAAGCCAGCGATTCCCCGAACGCCAACAGCAAGACGATCGGTGAGGCCCAGACCTGATGATCGCGCACGAAATCGGCGAGCGCGCGCGTATATTCTTCCATTCCAAAAGGCCTTTCCCGGCAATGCCCTGTAAGCCGGCCGGTTTAAGCTGGCCAGCTCTAGCGGTCCGATTCTAACATTCGCATCCCCTTGCAGCGAGCACCTTTGCGAATGTTGGAATCAGAGGACCACTAGCAAATATTAGATTCTAGTGGAGTTTAGGATTTGACATTCGCCTTTCGGACACGTGGATAGGCGAGTAGCGAATGTCAAATCCACTCCACTAGCAACATCAAGTCACAATGGCGCCCAAGGTAGGCTCAAAGGCAAGCCGGCCTCTTCAGTTGCTCACGAATTACACCAGGGACAAACACATGCTTGATTCACTGATGATGCGCGCGGGCGTCATGTTTCTGGTTGTCGGCATGGTCTGGGGAATCGAGATGGGCATCCGGCAGGATTTTTCCATGGCCCCCGCGCACGCGCATTTCAACCTGGTCGGCGGCGTTCTGCTGTTCGTGTTCGGCCTCTACTACCGAATGGTCCCGGCCGCCCGCGACAGCACGCTTGCGAAGTGGCAGAGCGGGCTACACATACTCGGCGCGCTCCTGTTTCCCGTCGGCGTCGCGGTCGTCATCAAGAAGGGTGAATCCTTCATCGTGCTGCCGATCATCGGCTCGCTGATCGTGTTGGTGGCTACCGCACTGTTTGCGCTGATCGTTTTCCGCACCTCGCGCATCAGATAGGTCATCAGAGTACCACCGCCTCCCTTACAGCCGTCACTTTTCGCGTCCAACCGTGGCATAGTCGGGAAAACCGATTCGCCCGCGCGACTCTCCGCCATCACCTGAAAAGCTATGCCCAAACCACTGAAATCAAACGCTAAAGCAAAGCCCTCCGACGACCTCTTTGAGGCCAATGCGCCGAAAGCCAAGTCGGCTTCCAAAGCCGCTTCGCGCCCCAGCAGCGCCGAGGCCGGTTACACCGCGCGCGACATCGAAGTCCTTGAAGGGCTGGAGCCGGTGCGGCGGCGGCCCGGAATGTATATCGGCGGGACCGACGAGAAAGCGCTCCATCATTTGTTCGCCGAGGTCATCGACAACTCGATGGACGAGGCGCTTGCGGGCCATGCCACTTTCATCGAGGTCGAACTCGACACGGACGGATTTTTGACCGTCACCGACAACGGCCGCGGCATTCCCGTCGATCCGCATCAAAAATTTCCGAAAAAATCCGCGCTCGAAGTCGTGATGTGCACGCTGCATGCCGGCGGCAAATTCGATTCCAAGGCGTATGAGACCTCGGGCGGTCTGCACGGCGTCGGCGTATCGGTGGTCAACGCGCTGTCGTCGCGGCTGGAAGTCGAAGTCGCGCGTGAACAAAAGCTTTATCGAATGGCGTTCGAGCGCGGCCACCCCAAGGGCAAGCTCGAAGATCTCGGCAAGGTCAGCAATCGCCGCGGCACCAAGGTCCGCTTCAAGCCCGATCCCGACATTTTTGGCGCCAAGGCTGCTTTCAAACCGCAGCGGCTGTTCAAGATGGCGCGCTCCAAGGCCTATCTGTTCGGCGGCGTTAAAATTCGCTGGCGCTGCGATCCCTCGTTGCTGAAAGGCATCGAGGACGTCCCGGCCGAAGACAGCTTTCATTTTCCCGGCGGATTGAAGGATTATCTCGCAGCCGCTATCCACGCCGACACGCTGGTGCATCCGGATATTTTCTCCGGCAAATCGGGGCGCGTCGGCGCACACGGCGCGTGCGAATGGGCGGTGGCATGGACCGCGGATGCCGACGGTTTTTTGTCTTCCTACTGCAACACGGTGCCGACCCAGGACGGCGGCACGCATGAATCCGGAATGCGCAGCGCGCTTCTGCGCGGTCTGAAGGATCACGCCGAACGCGTCGGCCAGGGCAAGCGCGCAGCCTCCATCACTTCGGAAGACGTGATGGTGGGCGCCGCCGTGATGCTATCGGTGTTCGTTCGCGAGCCGGAATTTCAGGGCCAGACCAAGGATCGCCTCGCCACGGCGGAAGCCCAACGCATCGTCGAGCAGGCGATCAAGGATCCGTTCGACCATTGGCTTTCCGGCAACCCGCTGCAAGCCAACAAGCTGCTGGATTTCGTGGTCGAGCGCGCCGAGGAACGGCTGCGTCGCCGCGCCGAGAAGGAGATTTCGCGCAAGACCGCGGTAAAGAAGCTGCGCCTGCCGGGCAAACTCGCCGATTGCACCAACACCGCCGCCGAAGGCTCAGAACTGTTTATCGTCGAGGGCGACTCGGCGGGCGGCAGCGCCAAACAGGCACGCGACCGCAAGACCCAGGCGATCCTTCCGCTTCGCGGCAAGATCCTCAATGTCGCTTCGGCCACCAAGGACAAGCTCGTCGCCAATGCGCAACTCGCCGACCTGATCCAGGCGATCGGTTGCGGGACGGGAGCGCATTATCGCGAAGAGGATTTGCGTTATTCGCGCATCATCGTCATGACCGACGCCGACGTCGACGGCGCCCATATCGCCTCGCTCCTGATCACCTTCTTCTACCGGCAGATGCCGCGGCTGATCGATGAGGGCCATCTCTATCTCGCGGTCCCGCCACTCTATCGCCTTACCCATGGCAGCAAGACGCTTTATGCCCGCGACGAGGCGCACCGGGATGCCCTGCTCAAAAGCGAGTTCAACGCCAACGCCAAGGTCGATGTCAGCCGTTTCAAGGGCCTTGGTGAGATGATGCCGGCCCAACTCAAGGAAACCGCCATGGACCCCGCCAGACGCATGCTGTTGCGGGTGGTGCTTCTGGCCGACGACCGCGAAGGCACCGCCGATTCCGTGGAGCGGCTGATGGGGACCAAGGCCGAAGCGCGCTTCGCCTTCATCTCCGACAAGGCGGAATTTGCAAGCGACGACCTTCTGGACGTCTAGTTTTCAAGGGATTTCGGGCTTGTTTTTGCTTCACCTGCGACAAAGGTAAGATTTTGCCCTTGCTTGCTGATTTTAAAGGATTTTTGACTTTTTCATCACCGTGGATTTCGTCGTTTTGCGGCCCTGTGTGCCCCCCCGGCCACAGCTTTTTAGGCGAAAGCAGTTATAACTGCACCCAGAGATTCGAAATTGCCTGCCGCGCTTGGCGGTTCGGCGCCAAAGCTGGGGACTGAAATTATGAAAAAGTTGGTGTTGGCATTGACCGCGGTAGCGGCGTTCACCGGATCGGCTCTCGCGGCCGACCTTCCGGCCCGCACCTACACCAAGGCACCCATGATGCCTGAACCGGTCTACAACTGGACCGGGTTCTACGTCTTCGGCGGCGCCGGCGGTGGCGTTTGGGATGCTGACACTTACAGCGTGAATGCCGCTGGCAATACGACCACCATCAGTCAGCGCCAGGGTGGTGACGGCTGGTACGGCACGGTCGGCGCCGGCTATGACTGGCAGTTCAACCACTCATGGGTGGCCGGCATCTTTGCTGACGGCCAGTTTGGCAGCCTCCGGGGAACGATGGTCGACGCCTTTAACGGCTTGACCGGGAACGTGAAGCTTCAGGATACCTGGGCAGCTGGCGTGCGCTTGGGCTACCTCGTCGCCCCGAATGTCTACTCCTACGTCAATGCCGGCTACACCCAGTCCTACTGGTCGGGATCTTCGCTTGGTGCGGTTACTGGCACTGCGCCCATCGTCTCGACAGCTTCGTTCAACAAGGGCGGCTGGTTCGTCGGCGGCGGCGTCGAAAACAACCTGAACATCTTCGGCATCACGGCGCCGGGCTGGTTCATGAAGACCGAATATCGCGCGGCCTATTACGATAAAGCGACGCTGGCGGAGAGCCTGATCACGACCGGGGCACTGACTGGAAATTCCACGACCTTCCACCCGCTCGTGCAGACCATCTCGACCTCGCTGGTCTACCGCTTCAACTGGGGTGGCCCGGTGGTTGCGAAGTACTGATCCAATCAGTACTGATGTGACTTAAATCGAAATTCAAAAGCCCCGGCCTGGTCCGGGGCTTTTTTGTGTCTCATGCGAAAGTCCTCGTGACGAAGCCGCCGCGCCGTCTGTAAATACCGTCAGGCCGAAAACGGCGTGTCACCAGAGGAAACCCCATGCGCAATTTGCTGCTCGTCCTTGGCTTGCTCGCTCTCGCCATAGGCCTGCTATGGATCGGTCAGGGCACCGGCATGATCAGGTGGCCCGCCTCAAGCTTCATGATCCGGCAAATCGAATGGGCCGGCTACGGCGCCGCGCTGGCCGGCCTCGGCCTGGTGCTGATCTGGCAGAGCAAGCGGTAAGCGGCAAAAGGGAGCATCGACCGTAAAGCAAGCACTGTTCGATCTCAGCGGCAAGGTCGCCATCGTCACCGGCGGCAATGGCGGCCTCGGCATGGCCCGTGGGCTCGCGGCCAGCGGCGCAGCCATCGCCATCGTCGGCCGCAACGAAGCCAAATCGGCCTCGGCCGTCGCTGACCTGGTGAAAGACGGCCACAACGCCATCGCCGTCGCAGCCGACGTGACCGATGAAACCGCGGTCACGGCCATGGTCGAGCGCGTTCGGCGCGAGTTGGGCCGGATCGACATTCTCGTCAACAATGCCGGCATCAACATCCGCAAGCCGCCCGATGCGCTCGCTATCGCGGAGTGGGATAGCGTGATCACCACCAACCTGACGAGCGCGTTCCTGTGCTCGCGCGCGGCCCATCCGGCGATGAAGGCGGCAGGCGGCGGCAAGATCATCAATATCGGTTCGATGATGTCGATCTTCGGCGCCAGCTTTGCGCCGGCCTATGCCGCAAGCAAAGGCGGTATCGTGCAATTCACCCGCTCTTGCGCGGTCGCCTGGGCCGCCGACAACGTCCAGGTCAATGCGGTGCTACCGGGGTGGATCGACACCGAATTGACGCAGCGCGCTCGCGAACAGATCGACGGCCTGCATGACAAGGTGCTGGCTCGCACCCCCGCTGCCCGGTGGGGTGAGCCCTCCGATTTCGCCGGCATCGCGGCCTTTCTCGCCTCAGGCGCGTCGGATTTCGTGACCGGCACGGCGATCCCGGTCGACGGCGGCTTTTCGGTGATGGGCTAGGAAGCTGGCAGCGCCGGCGAATGGACGTGTTCGGGACGCACACCGATCGCGACAAAACGCGCGGTGATGCCCTGCAACCAAGGTATCGCGTTGACGATCCGCGCAAACAGCGGTGCCCGAAGCGGTTGATCGCCCGGCTTCAACGCTACGCTGACGATGTTGTTCTGAACGACGACTTGCATCGTCTGCGTCATCCGTACCGGGAATTCGCGCCGGCGGCGCACGGCGTCGAGTTCTTCTTCCGAGGGGCATGTGCTCTTGAGCGCGGCCAATTTCGCTGCGAGCAGATTCGCGGTCGCAACCGCATCCTGAATCGCAAGATTGACGCCGACGCCGCCGACCGGCGACATCGCATGCGCCGCATCGCCGATGCAAAGCAGCCCCGGTAGCGTCCACCGCTTCAGCCGGTTGATCGCAACCGTCAGCAATTTGACGTCGTCCCAACTCTTCACATCCGACATGCCCGCGCCCAGGACCGGCGCCATGCCGATGACGTCGTTGCGAAAGGCGTCCAGCCCCCTCGCCTTCACGGCATCAAACTGGCCTTTGGCGATGACGTAGGCGCATTGCCAGTAGTCGCCACGATCGAAGGTGACCAGCATCTTTCCGGTTTGAACGCGCCCAAACAGGTTCTCGGTTTCGTCTACCCGCCTGCCGGCGCGAAACCAGAGCACATCCATCGGCGCGCCAATTTCCTCCACCTCAAGGCCCGCGCGTTCGCGCACGATCGAATGCCGCCCGTCGCATCCGATCGTCAGGCTAGCGCGGATTTCAACCGGTCCCTCCGGTATGTCGGCGGTGACGCCGACCACCCCCTCGCCCGACCGGATGAGGCCGGTGGCATTGGCGTTCATCATCACGTTGAGGCAGGCAAATCTTTTGCCGCTCTCGCGCAGAAAATTGAGAAAATCCCATTGCGGCATCATCGCAATGAAGGGGTATTTGACGTTCACGCGGCTGAGGTCGGCAATGCGGATGGTTTCATCGCCGAATTGGCCATCCATCTTCTGCAATTGCTGATGCGGCACTTTCAGGAATCCCTCGATCAACCCCAACTCGTCCATCACCTGCAAGGTCGAGGGGTGAACGGTGTCACCGCGAAAATCCCGGAAGAAATCGGCGTGCTTCTCCAGCACCAGCGTCTCGATGCCGGCGCGGCCCAAGAGATAACCGAGCATCATGCCGGCAGGACCACCACCGACAATGCAACAATGGGTTTGAATGATTCGGGGCATCACCTACTCCGGCACGGTTTGTGCGCTATTTGCCCGTCTTGCCCGCGAGGTATTTAGCGCCGGAAGCTCTTGATCTCGGAGACGCTGCCGTCGCGATAGGTCAACTCGACCGATACGAATTGGTTCGAGGGTGACAGCTTCAGATACGGCTTGGCGTCATACGGGATGGCGCTCGGATCCTTCATGTCGCAAGGCGGCATTTTCAGCACCTGATCCGGCACCGACGTGTCGATCCCGATGCGCACTTCGCGGATGGCGCAGCGGTACGACATCAGATGGGTGTAATAGACCAACAGCCCGTTGAACTCGCGAAATGACAGCCAGCTTGTCGCGGTCATGTCGAGGATTTTCCGCTGATCGTGGATCAAGGCCGCTTCCGGATCGAACCTGATCGGGAAAGGCCCTTGCAGGTTGCCGGATACGTCGATGTAACGCACTTCGATCGTGGCCGCCGGCGCATCAGCGGCCAGTTCAACCGAGGGGTTGGGAATCCGTTTGCGGGTTCGCGGATCGAACGTGTCGAGAAATCCGGTCTCGCGGAAATCTCCGGCGCTTCCCATTCGCCAGGAAATGCCGAGCGTCGGGTCGGCAATCGAAAACACCACGCTCCAGCCACCATTGTGACGGGAGAACATCGCAATCGGCGCATTGAACGAGTCTTCTTTCGGCGGCCGCGGGACTGCTGCCGGCGACAACGCCGCGACCTGCGGCTGCGGCTCGGCAGGCTTCCCGGCATCCTTGCCTGTGTCCTTGGCCGCGTCAGCCTGCGCTTTTTCGACGCCGTTCAAAAAGACATCGTCGACCATCTGGTCGAAATAAACCGGAATCTGCTTGTGGCTGACCGTCTCCGCCATTTCGCTGACGATGCGGCGCGTATGCTGGGCCACCTGCACGAGATTCTCGCCGGGCTGCAGCAGCTCCTTGGCAAAGGTGCGGGTGAAGACCGAGTTCGGGTTGTTGTCGTTGTTGGAAAGGCGATCGAGCGCGGTCTGGCGGGGACCTGCCGAAAACACCGAAAACACGCCTTCCGGCAGCTGCGTCATCGGCGCCAGCCCGCCGCCGCCGGCCACCGCACGCGTTCCCGTCCGCTCGAACGGATTATTGCGGCAGGCATCGAACACCAGGATCGCGGTGCGCGCCTTCTTGTTCTGCAAGCGCTCGATGATGCGGTCGGCGAGCACCGAGGCGTCGCGCACCAGTTCTTCCTGGCCTTCGGTGGCCGCCGGAACGTCGATCGGCAGCAGGAAATTCTGTCCGGCGATTTCAAAGCCATGGCCGGCATAGAAGAAAAACGCGGTATCGCCCGGCTCAACCGCATGATCGAAGGCAAGCAGCGTTTCGCTGAAGGCCTGTCGGGTCTGATTTTCCGCCACCATCACCGAGAAGCCGAGCTGCTTGAGCGTGTCGCCCATGGCGCGGGCATCGTTGACCGCTTTTTGCAGCTTCGGCACGTTCCTGTAATCGTTGTTGCCGATGACCAGCGCCACACGCTTGGCCGCCTGTGCCGGAGCCGCAAGCATGGCGAGCGCAAAGCAAAATCCCGCCGCCGCAAATCTCAACCGTACCCATTGCCTCATCGTGGTCCTGCGCCCGGAGAAAATGCCTCATGTCGTAGTCAGCCAGGATATCAGAAGGGTTCAACTTGGCCTTCGCCCCATGGAGCAGATTTGTTGACATTCGCGCTTCCAGCGGCGGCGCCTTCTTTCACGGTTATCAAGCCAGGTTTGCGGAAACATCGCCATTTGCCCACGACTCGTAAGTCGCCATATCCATCGGCGATTTGAAGGGGAAATGACAAAAAGCGCGTTATTTGTGCGAAAACGTTAAGCTTTTTGGGCCTTTTGCCGCGTTCCCAGATTGACTTTGGCGGTTTCGACCCTATGTTCGCGCTGAAAGCGGATTTGGATCGAGTGCGATTCCTTCAGTTGATCCGCCGCTGGTCAGCGTCCTCTCACCGCCCCTGAGCTTCATCAAGCGCGCCGTTTCGGGGCCGAACGCGACCGCCTTTTACCCCTCGATTCCGAACGGCGGTTTCGATTAGAGGCTCAATGTCATTTTCCCATCTCGGCCTGTCCGATAAAGTGCTCGCCGCCGTTGCGGCCACCGGTTACACAACCCCTACCCCGATTCAGGAACAGGCGATTCCTCACGTTCTGGCCCGCCGAGACGTTCTCGGCATTGCCCAGACCGGCACGGGCAAGACCGCTGCCTTCGTCCTTCCGATGCTGACGATCCTGGAGAAGGGTCGCGCCCGCGCCAGGATGCCCCGCACGCTGATCCTGGAGCCGACGCGCGAACTCGCCGCCCAGGTCAAGGAGAACTTCGACCGCTACGGCGTCGGCCAGAAACTCAATGTCGCGCTTCTGATCGGCGGCGTTTCCTTTGGCGACCAGGATACCAAGCTCACCCGCGGCGTCGACGTCCTGATCGCAACGCCCGGCCGGCTGCTCGACCATACCGAACGCGGCGGTCTGCTGCTCACCGGTGTCGAACTGCTGGTGATCGATGAAGCCGACCGCATGCTCGACATGGGCTTCATTCCCGACATCGAACGCATCTGCAAGCTGGTGCCGTTCACGCGCCAGACGCTGTTCTTTACCGCGACGATGCCGCCGGAAATCCGGCGCATCACCGAAACCTTCCTCCACAACCCGGAGAAGGTGGAGGTTTCCAGGCCCGCGACGACAGTCGCCACCATCACCCAGTTGCAGGTTCCCGCCGGCCGCGAAGCGCATGACAAACGGGAAATCCTCCGCGGCCTGTTGCGCGAGGCCAAGGACCTCAACAACGCGATCATCTTCTGCAACCGCAAACGCGAAGTCGCCGTTGTACACAAGTCGCTGCAAAAGCACGGCTTCAGCGTCGGCGCCCTGCATGGCGACATGGATCAGTCCGCCCGCACGGCCGCGCTCGATCAATTCCGCAAGGGAGAAATTCCGCTCCTGGTCGCCTCCGACGTCGCCGCTCGCGGCCTTGATATTCCGGCCGTGAGCCACGTCTTCAATTTTGACGTTCCCCATCACGCCGACGATTACGTCCACCGGATCGGCCGCACCGGACGCGCCGGCCGTGCCGGCACCGCGATTTCCATCGTGACCCCACTCGATCAAAAGTCGATGGCCGCGATCGAAAAGCTGATTGGGCAAAACATTCCGTTCGCCGAAGGCAGCTCGAAGGCCTCATCGCCCGAACAAGCCGCGCCTCGGGAGCACGAGCGTTCGAAGGATGGCGAAAGAGAGGGTTCGCGCGGCGGTGGCCGCAAGCGGCGGCGCGATCGCGGGACCGGAAGCAAGGGCGGAAACCGCAACTCCAGCCCGTCACCGCAATCTTCGGTTGCAGCCATTGCAGCGACGCCGGTAACCCCACCCTCGGCACCGCGCCCGCCTTCGATCGGCCGCACGTCCGCGCCGCAAACCCCTTCCGCAGCGACGGAACCGGCGGATCACTCTCATCTCCCGGCGTTTTTGTTACGACCCGTGCGCGCGCGCGTCTGAGCATCATACCGAGGTTGGGATTTGCCGTTTACGGCTCGTTCATCAACCCTCGGTAGCTTAAGTTCCATACTTTAGGGGATTGGCGCGAAGCAAACCGCGCTGACGTCGTTGGGGACGTGGTTCAGTGCTGGACGAATATGAGCGCACAATGGCCTTTGCCGAATTGGCACTGGGCCAGATCAGGTCCTTGCGGCAGACCGCCATCCCCCGCAATTACGAAATCTGGTACGTCTACGCGACCGGCTATAATTCGCAGCTCAACAAGGTCATCAACGAGACGCTGGCCCGCAACGGCAAGCTGACCGAGGCCGATCTCGAGCAGATCTACGAGACCTACCTATCCCACATCAAAACCACCGACCGAATCGACAAGGTCGGCGCGCGCGTTATCGGCGAAATCGACGACGTGATGCGGCTGATCGGCGATGCGCTGGGCATGTCGGCGAGCTACAATGCGAGTTTGACCTGCGCCAGCGAAAAGCTTTCAGCCACGGCCGACCGCGAACAGGTCATGAAGGTGGTCGAGACGCTGGTCAAGACAACTCACGAGATGCGCGACACCACCAGGGCCCTGGAGGAGCGGCTGACGCTGTCGAAGACCGAAATCAGCAATCTGCAGCAGAGTCTCGAGGCGATCAGGGCCGAAAGCCTGACCGATCCGCTCACCGGTCTCGGCAACCGCAAATATTTCGATCGTTCGATCGATACCGCCATTGAGACTGCGCTAACCACGGGCGAGCCGCTCTCGCTGTTGATGTTCGACATCGACTACTTCAAGTCCTTCAACGATTCCTATGGCCATCTCACCGGCGATCAGGTGTTGCGGCTGGTCGGGATGTCGCTGAAGCAGTCGATCAAGGGACAGGACATCACCGCGCGCTACGGCGGCGAGGAATTCGCGGTGGTGCTGCCCAATACGGCGCTGCGCCAGGCTCTCACGGTCGCCGACCATATCCGCCGCGCCGTGATGTCGAAGGAGTTGAAGAAGAAGTCCACCGGCGAGATCCTTGGCCGCGTCACCATTTCGGTCGGAGTCTCCATGCTCAAGCCGGGCGACGATGCGGATTCCCTGATCGAACGCGCCGATGCGTGCCTTTATGCCGCCAAGCGCGCCGGGCGCAACCGCGTGGTCTGCGAGGCAAATTCTGAATATGCCGCCGAAGCCCGCGGCCAGGTCGCCTGAACCCGCCTACTTTCGTTTGGCAGTTTTCTTTTTAGCTGCCGGCTTCCCGGTCACGGCTTTCTTCGTTGCGATCTTCATTTTCTTGCGCAACGCTTTCTTGGGCGCTGCCGTCTTGGTCCTCGGGCGTTTGCGCAGCGCGGCGCGCTGGGCCGCCGCCAAAGCCGCCCTCGCCCATCCGGCCAGTTCCTCCTGATCGTCGAACAGCCGTGCCGGCAATTCCCAGTATGAATTGACGGTGACGACCTTCGCGGTCGATCGCTGTTGATACTGAAACGGTTTCGAGCCTTCCGCCTCGAATTGCGGAATGGTCTCCTCGTCGGCGCGGAAATAAAGACCTGCCCGCAGCGCCAGCGCAAAGTTGGTGCCGTCAACGGAAATACCGAAACCGGAGAACATCCGGCGCAGCGTCACGGGGCCGAAATCGGAAAACAACTCACTTAAAAAATCGCGATCCATCGGCGTCGTTCGCTCCCCGGCGCGGCGCGGCGAATGACGGCATCAGCGCAAACCGGGCCGCATCAGCCTTCGATCTCGGCCGGCTTGAGCTGCACGGATTCCCCGCAGCCGCAGGCGCCGATCTGGTTCGGGTTATTGAAGATGAACTGGGCCTGCATTTTATCAGCCTTGTAGTCCATCTCGGTGCCGAGCAGGAACAACACGGCCTTGGGATCGACCAGGATCTTCACGCCCTTGTCCTCGACGACTTCATCGGTCGGGCGAACCTCATGGGCATATTCAACCGTATAGGATTGCCCGGCACAGCCGCCGTTCTTGACGCCGACCCGGAGGCCGACAATCTCGGAATCGGCGCGCTTGGTCAGTTCGGCGACGCGCGTCGCCGCGGCTTCCGTCAGCCGCATCACCTGGGGACGAGGACGCTTTGCCTTGGGCGCGGGCGAAGTGGGAACTGGTGAGGTCGGGTTCATCTCTGTCATGTGGTCAATCCCAAAGCCGGTTCAATAAGGCCGCTCTATCGCCTGACAACGCTCACCACATATTGAGAACGAGACGCGCCTCGTCGGACATGCGGTCCGGCGTCCACGCCGGATCCCACACCAGATTGACGTTGACGACGCCCACGCCAGGCACGCTCGCCACCGCATTCTCCACCATCTGCGGCAACTCGCCCGCCGCCGGACAATTCGGCGTGGTCAGCGTCATCAGCAGATCGACGGAGCGGTCATCCTTGAGCTCGACCTTGTAGATCAGGCCGAGCTCGTAAATATCGGCCGGGATTTCCGGGTCGAACACGGTTTTCAGCGCAGCCACGATATCACCGCTCAGCCGCTCGGTTTCCTCCGGCGGTAACGCCGACTGGGTTTCCATGTTGGAAGTTTTCGCTTCCAAATCCTTGGGTTCCAGGTTCTTGACTTCGACAATGTCGGTCATGCGAACAATTCCCGCGCCTTGATCAGCGCCTGTGCCAGATGGTCGACTTCTTCCCGGGTATTATACATCCCAAACGAAGCGCGGCATGTCGCGGTTACATTGAACCGCTCTAAAAGCGGCATCACGCAATGGGTGCCGGCGCGAACCGCGATCCCTTGCCGGTCAATGACGGTCGCGACATCGTGCGGATGCGCGCCCTTCATCTCGAAGGAGATCACCGGCCCCTTGCCCTTCGCGGTGCCGATCATCCGGATCGAATTGATTTCGCGCAAGCGCGCTTCCGCATAGGTCAGCAGATCGTGCTCGTGCGCGGCGATGCGTTCCTTGCCGATCGAATTGACGTAGTCGATCGCGGCCCCAAGTCCGACCGCCTCCACGATCGCGGGCGTGCCCGCCTCGAATTTGTGCGGCGGGTCGCCATAGGTGACCCAGTCGCGCGCCACTTCGCGGATCATTTCGCCGCCGCCATTATACGGGCGCATGCCGACGAGGTGATCGTATTTGGCGTAGAGCACGCCGATGCCCGAGGGCCCATACAGCTTGTGGCCGGTAAAGACGTAGAAATCCGCGCCGATGTCCTGGACGTCGATCGCAAGATGAACCGCGGCCTGGCTGCCGTCGATCAAGACCGGAATGCCCCTGGAATGCGCGATCTTCACCACTTCCTTCACCGGCACGATGGTGCCGAGCGCGTTCGACATCTGGGTGATGGCGACGAGTTTTGTCCGCGGCGATAGCTGCTTTTCGAATTCCTCGATCAGGAAGCTGCCTTCATCGTCGACATCGACCCACTTGAGGACGGCGCCCTGACGCTCCCTGAGGAAATGCCAGGGCACGATGTTGGAATGATGCTCCATGATCGAGAGCACGATCTCGTCGCCTTCACTGATGTTCGGCGCCCCCCAGGAGGACGCCACGAGGTTGATCGCTTCGGTCGCATTGCGCGTGAAGACGATTTCCTCAGGTCTCTCGGCATTGAGGAATTTCGCCACCTTGGCGCGGCCCCCCTCATAGGCTTCGGTCGCGGCATTGGCGAGATAATGCAGCCCGCGATGCACGTTGGCGTATTCGCTTTTATAGGCCTCGGTCATCCGCTCCAGCACGGCGTTCGGCTTTTGCGCGGAGGCGGCATTGTCGAGATAGACGAGCGGCTTGCCATAGACCTTCAGCGCCAGCGCGGGGAAGTCTTCCCGCAGGCGGGCGACGTCGTAAGAGCCATTTGAGACCGCCGGATGCATGCTCATCCCCGTGCCGCCAGCCAGCGCTGTGCGGTCGAAATCGCCAATTCGCGCAAGGCGTCGCTGGCAATGGATTCGATGGCCTCGCCGACGAAAGCCTGGATCAGGAGCGCCTGCGCTTCCTTCTCGGAAAGGCCGCGGGCCCGCAGGTAGAACAGCAGGCTTTCGTCGAGCGCGCCGGTCGTGGCGCCGTGGCCGCAGGTCACGTCGTCGGCGAAGATTTCCAGTTCCGGCTTGTTGTCGGCCTCGGCCTCATCCGACAACAGCAAGGCCCGCGTCATCATCTTGGCGTCGGTCTTCTGCGCCTTGGGCTGCACGATGATTCGGCCTTGAAACACCGAATGGGCGCGATCATCGACCACCGCGCGGAATACCTCGCGGCTCGTGCAATTCGGCACCACGTGATCGAGGAACAGCGTGGTGTCGGCATGTTGCCGGCCATTCAGCAGGTTGACGCCGTTGGCGGTGACTTCGGAGCCTTCACCCGCAAAAGTCAGGTAACCCTGATAGCGGCTGAGGGCTCCGCCGCTCGTCATATTGAAAGTGGCTAGCCGCGCTTTCGCACCGATCGTGAAGATCACGGTGGTGATGTTGGTCGCGTCCACGCTATCGGTCATCAACCGCACATGCTGCAACTGGGCATCGTTGCCGAGCGAGACGGCGACGGCGTCGTTGACCTGGTAAGACTTTGCATCTTCCGCCGCGACAAAACTCTCCACCAGCGTCGCATGCGCGGCACGGCCGAGCTTCAGGAACGAGCGGGTATGGCTGGCCGCCGAGGATCGCGTCGCGACGTGCACGATATGAAGGGGCTTCTTGAGCACGGCGCCATCGGCCACGGTGATCACGGCGCCATCGGTCGCCATCGCTGCGTTCAGCGCGATCATCGGACCCGACATCGCACCGTTCTCGAGCAGATCGGCGCGGGCGGCATTGCTGCCGTCTTCCAGAACCTCGCGCAGCGTCTGCACATGAACGCCGTTTTCCAGCGCCGCCACGTCCGACAGCGAAGGCGCCAGCGCGCCGTCGACCAGCACCAGACGGCAGGCGTCAGTTACTGCCACCGATTTCAGTGCCTTTTTGGCGCGCTGAAGCGCCGCCGCATCCGGCGCGGCGGCCAGCGGCAGCACTTCGCGCATCAAGGCCCGCAGGTCGGTGTATTTCCAGTCTTCGAGCCGGCGATGCGGCAGGCCGGCGCGCTCAAAGGCTTCAAAAGCCTGCTGGCGCAGCTCCAAAACCTTGCCGGTGCCGGGCAGCCGATCGCGTGCCGCGGTGAACAGGTTCTCCTCCACGGCCCGTCGGGTCTCCGTTTTTGCCAAAGCAATGTTCATCACAACATCCGTATCCGTCAGGCGGCATCTTCGAATTGCGTGTAACCGGAAGCCTCAAGCTCCAGCGCCAGTTCCTTGCCGCCGCTTTTGACGACTTTGCCTTTCGACATCACGTGAACGAAATCAGGAATGATGTAGTTCAGAAGCCGCTGATAGTGGGTGATCACTACCATCGCGCGGCCGGGCGAACGCAGCGCGTTGACGCCGTCGGCAGCGACGCGCAGCGCATCGATGTCGAGGCCGGAATCCATTTCATCCAGAATGCACAGGCTCGGCTCGAACAGCGCCATCTGGAGAACCTCGTTGCGCTTCTTCTCACCGCCGGAAAAGCCGACATTGACGCCGCGCTTGAGCATGTCCTGGGGAATGTTCAGCCGCTTGGCGACCTCGCGCACCTTCTTCAGAAAATCCGGCGTCGAGAACTCACCCTCGCCGCGCGCCTTGCGCTGGGCGTTCAGCGCCGTGCGCAGGAACGTCATGGTGGCGACGCCGGGGATTTCCACCGGATACTGGAACGCGAGAAACACACCCTTGGCGGCACGCTCGTCCGGCGGCATCTCCAGCAGGTCTTCACCCTTGAACAGGATCTCGCCGCCGGTGACTTGATAGCCGGGCTTGCCGGCGATGACATGCGAGAGCGTCGACTTGCCGGAGCCGTTCGGCCCCATGATCGCGTGGATCTCGCCTTCGTTCACGGTAAGTGACAGCCCGTGGAGGATCTCGCGATCCTCGACACGAACTTGCAGGTTTTTGACTTCGAGTAGCGACATCACGTTGTTCCGTCTTTTCTGTTTATCCCTCGTTCCTCTGGAGCGCCGAAGGCGCGTCTCGAAGGACGTGACCGACAATCTCTCTTCTCATCCTTCGAGACGGCCACTCCGCGGCCTTCTCAGGATGAGGCCTTATCCAACCGACCCCTCGAGGCTGATCGAGATCAGCTTCTGCGCTTCCACCGCGAATTCCATCGGCAGTTGCTGCAACACGTCTTTGACGAAACCATTGACGACGAGGCCGACGGCCTCTTCCTGGCTCAAGCCCCTCTGCACGCAGTAAAACAGCACGTCCTCGGAAATCTTCGAGGTCGTGGCTTCATGCTCGAACAGCGCGGATGAGTTCTTCGCTTCCACATAAGGCACGGTGTGCGCGCCGCACTTGTCGCCGATCAGAAGCGAGTCGCAGGCGGTAAAGTTGCGGGCGCCGGTGGCCTTGCGGTGGGCCGTGACGAGGCCGCGATAGGTGTTCTGCGACACGCCGGCGGCGATGCCCTTGGAGATGATCCGGCTGGTCGTGTTCTTGCCGAGATGGATCATCTTGGTGCCGGAATCGACCTGCTGATGGCCGTTCGAGATCGCAATCGAATAGAACTCGCCGCGCGAGTTATCGCCGCGCAGGATGCAACTCGGATATTTCCACGTGATCGCCGAACCGGTCTCGACCTGGGTCCATGAAATCTTGGAATTGACGCCGCGGCAGTCACCGCGCTTGGTGACGAAATTGTAGATGCCGCCCTTGCCTTCGGAATTGCCCGGATACCAGTTCTGCACCGTCGAGTACTTGATCTCGGCATCGTCCAGCGTGACCAGTTCGACCACGGCGGCGTGAAGCTGGTTTTCGTCGCGCTGCGGCGCGGTGCAGCCTTCGAGATAGCTGACGTAAGCGCCCTTATCGGCGATGATCAGCGTGCGCTCGAACTGGCCGGTGTTGCGCTCGTTGATGCGGAAATAGGTCGACAGTTCCATCGGACAGCGCACGCCCGGCGGCACATAGACGAACGAGCCGTCGGAGAACACGGCCGAGTTCAGCGTGGCGAAGAAATTGTCTGATGTCGGCACCACAGTGCCGAGATATTTCTTCACGAGTTCGGGGTGCTCGCGGATCGCCTCAGAGATCGGCATGAAGATCACGCCGGCCTGCTTGAGTTCCTTCTGGAAGGTGGTCGCCACCGAAACCGAGTCGAACACGGCGTCCACCGCGATCTTGCGGTTTGCAGAGGGCTCGCCGCCGGGCGGCGGTTGCACGCCTTCCAGGACAGCAACTTCGCGCAAGGGAATGCCGAGCTTCTCATAGGTCTTGAGAATTTCCGGATCGATCTCATCAATCGACGAAAGCTGCTTCTTCGGCTTCGGCGCGGAGTAGTAGTAGAGGTCCTGATAATCGATCTTGGGATAGTTCACCCGCGCCCAGGTCGGCTCGGTCATGGTCAGCCAGCGCCGATAGGCTTCCAGGCGCCACTCCAGCATCCAGGCCGGTTCGTTCTTTTTCGCGGAGATGAAGCGGACGGTATCTTCCGACAAACCCTTCGGGGCCTTTTCGGACTCGATAAGCGTCTCAAACCCATATCGGTACTGGTCGACGTCGATCTGGCGGACCCGATCGACCGTCTCTTGTACGGCAGCCATTTATTCCTCCGCTCACGGTTTCAAGGACCGCGGTGGATCACAATTCAGAAAGGTCTCTTACGATGTTTCCCGGACGAAATCACCTGCTTAGAATTGTTCAAGCTGTGTTTCGTCGCCAATCCTTAAGTAGGTTATCCGCGAGCTTTCGCCAACCCTCCAGGCACCGATCAACGTCCGCATCCCGCGTAGACCAGCCCATACTGAGCCGCACCGCGCCTTGGGCGATCTCTGCCTCGAATCCCATCGCCTCCAGCACGTGGGACGGTTGCACCTTGCCGGACGAGCAGGCCGACCCGGAAGACACTGCAATTCCCGCCAGATCGAACCCGATTACAGCGGTTTCGGCCTTCAGGCCGGGCACCGTAAACAGAGTGGTATTCGGCAACCGCTGATTGGAATCGGAGAATACGATGACACCGGGCGTCAGCCGCAGGCCATCCTCCAACCGTTCCCGCAAAGCCTCCAGACGAGGCCCCTCGGCCGGCAGGCTGGCCATGGCGGCGGCCGCCGCGGCGCCGAAGGCGGCGATCCCGGCCACATTCTCGGTTCCGGCACGACGGCTCAGTTCCTGGCCGCCGCCACGCAGGAGCGGCTCCAGTCCGCTGATC
The DNA here is from genome assembly GCA_963770515.1 of uncultured Alphaproteobacteria bacterium. Classification (GTDB taxonomy): domain Bacteria; phylum Pseudomonadota; class Alphaproteobacteria; order Rhizobiales; family Xanthobacteraceae; genus Bradyrhizobium. The sequence goes on along the minus strand of CAVYPW010000005.1, from coordinate 185,212 downwards.
CCCTCGGCGAGGACCAGCGCGCCGACCCCCTTGGGGCCCCCGATTTTGTGCGCAGACAGCGTCAGCAGGTCGGCATTCAACTCCACCATGTCCAGCGGAATTTTCCCGAACGCCTGAATTGCATCCACATGCAACAGGCCGTCTGCGGCATGAACGATCTCGGCCACTTTGACGATCGGCTGAACAGCGCCGGTTTCGTTGTTGGCCAGCATGACCGACACCAGCGCGGGCGGACGATCGCGAACCAGTTCCCGCAAATGATCGAGGTCGACCACGCCGGCGGGCGTGACGCGGACCGTTTCGATCTGGTTTGGCGGAAACCGTCCGCCCGCCAGCACGGAGGCATGTTCGATCGCCGACACCACCAGCCGTGTAACAGCTGGGCTGGTGCCGAGCCTGATGCCCGGCGCCAGCGCAAGCGCATTCGCCTCGGTCCCGCCCGAGGTGAAAACGACGTTTCGCGGCAGGGCCCCGGCGGCCTTCGCAACCGCAGCCCGCGCGCCCTCGATCCATTTCCGCGCTTCCCGGCCCTCCGCATGGACCGAGGATGCATTACCCGGAAGATCCAGCGCATCGCTCATCGCTCGCCGCGCTTCGTCACGAAGCGGGGTCGTCGCATTCCAGTCGAGATAAACGCGCTCATGCATTGAGTAACATAATACCCTTATCGTCCGCGGACATATCCGGCGCACGCGCATTACGCCAATTGGCGAAGCTTATCTGCGAGCGCAATCCCTAAATGCTGTCTAACATCCAGAGCAAGCGAGTGGATGTTGAAAACCCTTGCTTTTTGCCCCTCGCTCTATGTTAGAACGCGCCCTTCATCACGAGCCGTCGATCAGGCTTTGCCCAGACGTCCGTCTCACCTTCCCGTTCGCGAGGTTCTTCTGGAGCGCCAGATGATGCCTGCGACTCACCGGTCGATTTCGCCAAGGACCGTCCATGCCTGAAGTCATTTTTACCGGCCCCGCGGGCCGCCTCGAAGGCCGCTATCATCCGGCCAAGCAGAAGAATGCGCCGATCGCGATGATCCTGCATCCTCACCCGCAGTTTCATGGGACGATGAATTATCAGATCGTCTACCAGTGCTACTACGCGTTTGCTCATCGCGGATTTTCGGTGCTGCGTTTCAACTTCCGCGGCGTCGGCCGCAGCCAGGGCTCGTTCGATCACGGCACTGGCGAGCTGTCGGATGCAGCGTCCGCGCTCGATTGGGCGCAGACGATCAATCCCGAAGCGCGCGCCTGCTGGGTTGCCGGCTTCTCGTTCGGCGCCTGGATCGGCATGCAGTTGTTGATGCGCCGGCCGGAGGTCGAAGGTTTCATTTCGATCGCGCCGCCCGCCAATCTCTACGATTTCTCGTTCCTGGCGCCCTGCCCGTCTTCGGGCCTGATCGTGCACGGCGAGAAGGATGCGGTGGTGCCGCCGAAGGACGTCAATACGCTGGTCGAGAAACTCAAGACGCAAAAGGGCATCGTGATCGATCAGCAGATCATTCCCGGCGCCAACCATTTCTTCGACGGCAAGCTCGAGCCGTTGATGCAGTCGGTGACCGCTTATCTCGACATGCGGCTCGCCAACGTTCGCTGAGACATTGGATCGTCACGGCCGCGCGACGATGCCGCCGGTCATCGGGATCGATACACCCGTTGTGGCGGGATAGCTGAGCGGCAGGCCTTTCAGGCCACGCGCGGCGAGAAAGCCGAAGGCCTGCGCTTCGATCGCATCCCCCGACCAGCCGAGCGCATCCGCTGCCTCGACGGTCGCCGGTTGCAGCCGCTCCCGCAGCATCCGCATCATGGTGAGATTGCGCGCGCCGCCACCGGCGACGACCCAGCTCCTTGGCCGCTTCGGCAACTGCGGAACGATCCTGGCGATCGCAGCAGTGGTAAAGGCCGTCAGCGTCGCCGCGCCGTCGGCGGGAGATCCATCGCAAATCACGAGCCTGGCGAACGCGTTGCGGTCGAGCGATTTCGGCGGCGGCTGCATGAAAAACGGATCGTTCAGGGCGTCCGCGATCCATGCCGCATTCACCGTGCCCTGCGCTGCCATGCGTCCCTCGCAGTCGAAACGCTGGCCGGTCATACGATGCATGAAATCGTCGAGCAGCGCGTTGCCGGGCCCGGTGTCGCAGGCAATCAGGGTGTCGCCGTCGATATAAGTGATATTGGAAACCCCGCCGATATTGAGCACCACAACCGGCCCCTCGCGCTCCAACGATTGCGCGAGCGCGCGATGATAGACCGGAACGAGCGGCGCGCCCTGGCCGCCGGCGGCGACGTCGGCGGCGCGGAAGTCATGCATCACCGGGATGTGGATCGCCCTGGCGAGCGCGGCGGCATCACCAATCTGCACCGTCATCCTGTCGGCGGGGCGGTGCAGCACCGTCTGGCCATGAAAGCCGACGATATCGATGTCTTCGCTGGCGATGCGGTTTTGCGCCTTGAAGCTGGCGACGGCTTCGGCATGCGCCGAGGTGACGATCCGCTCGGCCTCCCGAAGGATGCCCGGCCGCGCCTCGCGTGCTTCGAGATGAACGGCTTCCGTCAGGGCCTGAAGCAGCAGGCGGCGCTCGACGTCGGTATAAGGTCGATAGCCGGAGGGGCCGAACGCCTTGACGCGTTTGCCGTCGGTTTCGATCATGGCGACGTCCACCCCGTCCAGCGAGGTGCCGCTCATCAGACCGACGGCCGTTAACATGATGCTCATTGAGCCTCCGCCCTACCCCGGGGACGATCAGCTTGTGCCAGGCAGGCACATCTTATAATGCCACAGCGCCGACACGGGCGGCAGCCCATGGCGCTGGGTTCCGTCAGCCTTGCTTAGCAATTAACGTAAAACAAAAATGATCAGGTTCGAAGAAAGATGACCGCTTTCAAGTCTGATTTCCTTAATGTGCTGAAGGAACGCGGGTTTATTCACCAGGCCTCGGATTTCGAGGGCCTGGACGCGCTCGCCGCCAAAGGCGAGGCGACGGCCTATGTCGGCTACGACTGCACTGCACCCTCGCTGCACATCGGCAATTTCCTGACCATGATGATGCTGCACTGGCTGCAACAAAGCGGCAACAAGCCGATCACGCTGATGGGCGGCGGCACCACCATGGTGGGCGACCCCTCCGGCAAGGACGAGACGCGCGCCATTCGCACCGTCGCGGAGATCGAGGCCAACAAGGCTTCGATCCGCGGCGTGTTCGCCAAGGTGCTGCATTACGGATCGGGTAAAAGCGACGCGATCATGCTCGACAATGCGGAGTGGCTGACCAAGCTCAACTGGATCGAGATGCTGCGCGATATCGGCAAGCACTTTTCGGTCAACCGCATGCTGACCATGGATTCGGTTCGGCTCCGGCTCGAGCGCGAACAGGAGATGAGCTTCATCGAGTTCAACTACATGGTCTGTCAGGCTTACGACTTTGTCGAACTCGCCCGACGCACCGGCTGCCGCTTGCAGATGGGCGGCTCCGACCAGTGGGGCAATATCGTCATGGGCGTCGATCTCGGCCGCCGCATGGGCACGCCGCAACTGTTCGCGCTGACGACCCCGCTGCTCACCTCCGCCTCCGGCGCCAAGATGGGCAAGACCGCGCAAGGCGCGGTCTGGCTCAATGCCGATCAGTTCTCGCCCTACGACTTCTGGCAATATTGGCGCAACACCGAGGATGCCGACGTCGTCCGGTTCCTGAAACTGTTCACGACCTTGCCCATGGGCGAGATCGACAAGCTTGCCAAGCTTGAGGGCGCCGAAATCAACGAGGCCAAGAAGGCGCTGGCGGACGCCGCCACCACGCTGCTGCACGGCGCGGAGGCCGCGCGTCAGGCCGCCGAAACTGCACGGCAGACCTTTGAGGAAGGCGCCATCGCGGAAAATCTTCCCACCGTCGAAGTGCCCCGCGGCGAACTCGAGGCCGGCATCGGCGTGCTCGCCGCTTTCGTCAAAGCCGGCCTTGTAGTCTCGAATGGCGAGGCACGGCGTCAGATCAAGGGCGGCGGCTTGCGCATCAACGACGTCGCGGTCACCGACGAGAAGATGCTGCTCAAACCTGCCGAACTGACACCGGAGGGCGTGATCAAGCTGTCGTTCGGCAAGAAGCGCCACGTCCTGCTCAAGCCCGCATAAGCGCATTCCTTACGCGCGCTTGCGCTTTCGGCCCAAAACGGGCTCCTTCCTGCCTTGATGAATCAAGATATGCCGAGGGAGGAAGCGGCCGCCGCGCCGGCGAAGCCGGTGGGAACGGCGCTCGGCGTTTTGGCGCTATGCTTTGCGCTGTCAGTCCTTGGCCGCGGCTTGGGCGAAAGTTTTTCGGTCTTCCTGCTGCCGATTTCCGAAAGTTTCGGCTGGGACCGCGCCGCCGTCGTCTCGGTCTATTCGCTGAGTGCTCTCGCCGGCGGCCTCGCCTCTCCTCTGATCGGCCGGCTGTTCGACTATTCCGGACCACGCAGCGTCTATTCGCTCGGACTGTTGTTGTTCGGCGGCGCGTTCCTGTTCGCAGCCAACGCCAGTCACCTTTGGCAAATCCAGCTCAGCGTCGGCGTTTGTGTCGGCTTCGGCATTGCGCTGATCGGCAACGTGCCGAATTCGATTTTGCTCGGCCGCTGGTTCGGCCCAAAGCTGCCGACTGCGATGGCCGTGGTCTATTCGGCAACCGGCGCGGGCGTATTGGTGCTGCTGCCGGCCTCGCAAGTCTTGATCGATCATGTCGGCTGGCGTGGCGCCTATCAGATCTTCGGCACCACGGCCCTGCTGTTGCTTCTTCCGCTTCTGATCCTGCCGTGGCGGCTGTTCTCGACGGGCTCGCCCCATATCGTCAAGCAAGCTTCTGCCGATGTTGCCGACGAAGGCTGGACGCTCAGTCGCGCCATGCGCCATCACGCCTTCTGGGCGCTGTTCTCGACCTTCTTCTTCACGGCGATCGGCATGTATGCGGTCGCGCCGCAGGTCGTCGCCTATCTGATCGATGCCGGGTTTCCGCCGTTGCAGTCGGCAACCGCATGGGGTTTTTCCGGCGTCGTGCTGTTGTTCGGAATGCTCGGGGTCTCCTGGCTCGACGGCATCATCGGCCGCAGACCCTCGGTGCTGCTTTCCTACGCGCTGTCGATCTTCGGGATTTTTCTGCTTTGGCTGTTGCAGTGGTATCCGAACATATGGGTGCTGACCGGCTTCGTCGTCTGCTTCGGTAGCATGATCGGCTCGCGCGGTCCGTTGCTGACGGCGACCGCCATGAAGCTGTTTCGCGGAAAGCGCGTCGGAACCATTTACGGGAGCATTTCGATCGGCAGCGGGCTCGGATCGGCGTTCGGCTCATGGAGCGGCGGTCTGATCCACGACGTCACGCACAGCTACAATCCGCTGCTCGTCTATGCGCTGATCGCCGTCGTTCTCGGCATGATCCCGTTTCTGGTGGTCCCGGCGCTCAGACGGTGACGGCCCGCTGTTGATCAGTTGCTCGAGGGGAAGTCACCCGCGCCGTTCTGCCTGCCGGTATTGAAGTCCCAGATTTTCCGGGCGACGCCCGGGAAAACCATCGAAATCGGATTGACGCGCAGCGTCGGCTTGTCGGGAGTTCCGACCACCTCATAGGTCATTCCGAAAAGCCCCTCATTGCTGCCGCCGCCCAGCACCAGCCCGAACAGCGGAATTTGTCCGAAGATGTTGTTGAGGCCGTAGATCGGAACGAAGGTGCCGCTCATGCGTACCTGGTTGCCCGGAAAATCGATACTGCCTTCGATCGTACCGCCGATGGTCGGACCCTTGAGGACGCCTTCCTTGATCGTTAGCTGGCCGCTTTGCCGGACAAACTCTGCGCGCAACCGCGAGAAACTGATGCCGCTTGGCGCGCCCGCCGGACCGCCGGCGGCCAGTTTATCCAGCGACGCCTCGCCCTTGACGGTAAAGTCCTTGACGTTGAGCAACCCTTCCTTGGGGCCCGGATCCGCGGTCGGCGGATCCAGTGCCAGTTGAAGCTGCCCGCCGACCACCTTGGAATAGGTGTCGGTGAAGCGCAGGAACGCGCCCGCGTCGTTGGTCTCCAGAAAAATCACTTCGCGGCCCTGTTGGCGGCCACGCAAATCCGCCGTGACAGGCGTGTCGCGCCCGAGCTTGCTGGAGAACGAGAAGCTTTTGAGTGTCCCGCCGCGCCTCGACATCTTGGCATCGACGCTGCGCAGCGCCTCGCCGAAGAAACCGGCGACGGCTCCGAGCTTCACATCGACATCCAAGTCGGCGGTCCTGGCCTTGCTCTTGGCGTCAGCCTCCCTGCCGGAGATCGCGGTTTTGAGAAAGCCGCGGCCGTCGAATACGTCGCCACGCATGATAACCTTGATCACGCCATCCGGCCCGCGATCGGCCCGCAGCGATGTCTTGTCGCCTTCGGATGGCGCGTAGGTCGGGAAATTCACGTTCATGAGATCGCCGTTCTGATCGACCTCGAGCGATCCCTTGATGGACGCGCCGCCGCCTTCGATCACGATGTCCTCGAGCCTGGTCGATTGCGGCTTCTGAACCACGTTGAAGGTGGCGTGCGTCGACTTGCCGGACGTCTTGACCCAACCGGGAAGGACATTGTCGAGTTTCAGCGATGTGAGGTCGGCGTCGATGCCGAGGCGGGTGTCGCCGCCGATCTTGCCGCTCAGTTTGACCGGGATCGAGCCGCTGACAGCGGGTCCGAGGTCGAAGCCGAACCGGGCGCGGCTCGCCTCGTCGAGCGTTGCGGACAACTTGATATCGGCATCGCCGTCATTCTGTTTGCGATAGTCGAGCGAGGCCGCCTGCCCGTTGATCTTCACGTCGCCCTTGACCTGATAGCCCTGATTGTTGGCGACCACTTTCAGCGCGTTGGCCTCAACCTTCTGATTCATCATCAGCCGGTCGGCGGCAAAGCCGCCGAGATCGGCGGTGACCGTGTAATTGACTTCAGCCCGCGCGATCTCGTGCTTGATAGGCAAGGCCAGGTTGACGACGGCAGAAACCGTTCCCTTGCTCGCATTCGGATCGATCAGGGTCACCGCAAGATCGCTCAACTTGTCCGAGGAGAGAATCTCGGCGGCCGCCGGCACCGGACCGTCGATCCGGAATTTCACCTTGGCTTGTACCGGTTTTGGAAACGTGTCCGGCACTTCGAATGCCGCATCAGAAACATTGAGCTTGCGGCCTGACGGCGTGTCGGCTGCGCCCTGGCCGATGGTGACCGAGGCGGTTCGGCCGGTGATATGCGCTTTCAGATCGGCGTCGCGAATCGACGGCAAGCCATCCACCGGCCGCAGCGTCACGCCGTTGGCGACGATGTTGACGTTGAGGCCTTCGTCCGGGATCGGCGGCCCTTTTCGCGAGAGGTTTCGAACCGGAGAGTTGACCCCGACCTCGATGCGCTGGATCGCGCCTCGTTCGACCCGGTCGACTACCCACTGACGAATATCCGCAACGACCAGCGATGGCCAAACCCGCTTGAGCGCCGATGCCGACATCGGCGTGCCGGCAAATCCCAGCATCAGCCGAGGCTCGCCCGAATAGTCGACCGTGCCGGTGCCCGCAACGCCGATCTCACCGTTACTGAAATCAGCCTGCGTCAGGATCACCCGCTTTTTGGCGGTATCGAAACGCACCCCGATCGAGACGCGATTGAAGATGACCGGCGGCTCGTTGTCGTTGCCGGCGAGCAAAACAGTGCCGCCGGACAAGCCCAACTGCCAGTCGGTGACGTTGTCGTTGGGGGGCTCAAGATGCGCCAGCAGCGTGATCCGGTTCTCGCCGGAAATGATCTTGAATGGCGCCACCAGCACCCGCTTGTTGGCGTCCCATTCGAGGTTCACTTCGGCCGAATCGATCTCCAACGGGAACTCCGGCGTATCGCTGTCGACAATCTCTCCGGCGCCCGCGGTAACCTTGCCGCGGAAATAGGTGGGCAATCCGTCACGGCCGAGTTCGCCCTTCAGTTCACCGCTCAACGGCAGGTTCGCACTGTAGTTCAGTTCTTTCAGCCGCATCGCCAACAGGATGTTGGTCGTCGAAACCTTGTCGGCCTTGATGTCCACCGATCGCACGCCGTTGGCGGGCGGCCCCACCGCTACACGCAGCGACCACCCCTGGGCGCCTTCTTCGGCAACGCTCAGCGCGACGCCGCCGCCGCTTGGACGGCGAAGGCTGAGCGAGATGTTCTGGAAATTCCATTTGTTGCCACGCTGCTGATCATCAACAATAAGGCGGCCGTTCTTCAAACCGATCTCGTTGAGATTTTGCCCGTCAAGACCCGTCAGGCTCAGGCTATCGAGCCAGTCCAGGCCTGCCAGCAATCCGGCTTGCGCGCTGTCGGCCGGGGTAGAACCGGCCGCCTGATCCGGCGAAGGCGACGCTGGTCCATTCGGCACACCCTGGCGCGGAAAAGTTGGCGGAAGCCCTGCTTCCTTTTTCGAGGCGACGCCGGTGGCGAGCGGTCGCGCATTGTCGCCGGTGGATACGGTGACATAACCGTCGGGAGTGATGCGCACGCTGAGTTCGGCATCGACCAGGTTGAGGCTTTCCGCCCGCAGGCGCCCCATCAATAGCGCGTAGCCCGACAGCCTCACCTCGGCCTTCGGCGCGCTCGCGACGATCGCATGATCGCGGTCCCGCACGATGATGTCGCGGATGCGTACCGCGATCCTGATGCGGCCGGCCCGCTCGATCTGCGTGCCGCCGACTTCGACCGTGTTGCCGTTGCCGATATTTTCTTCGATTGCGGCGGCGAGCCATGGCGTCGCCATGTCCAGATTGATCGGCCCGGCGCCAAGCCGCCACCACAAAGCGCCGAAGCAGCCGGCAAAAATCAGGAGCAGAGAGGCAAGGACAATGGCGATCCGCCAGAACCAGCGCCCGCCGGCAAGCCGGCGACGCATGGATCCAAGGCGATCGCCAAGCAGGTAGACCCGGGAATTGGATCGCGACAGCAACCGACGCGCCCGACGCCCAGCCGCCTCATCATGTTCCGCATGCACGCCATCGGCGTCGTCCCACTGTTGCAGCCGGACGTCAACGGGCGGACTGGGATCCTGGGTCGGCCTTTGTCTTACCATTGCCTCTCGTTGCCGGTGCCGATGGATGGAACAGGACGGGCAATGACTCGTGCCGGCATTTCACCCCTCCTCTTCCCGATGCAACCGATTTGACCTTCGCCGCCCATCTGGCCGCAGGCTCCCAAAGCGAATCTCAAATCCCAAAGTCCACTAAAACCTATATTTGCAAATAGTCCCTCGATTCCCGCATTCGCAAAAGTGTCGACCCCCCCTAATTTGAAGCGGAACGAGCAGCGTCTCGCTTGTCATTCGGCTATAGCCACGCCAGCGGGCGGGTGGCGCGTCGAATTCCTTTTGAGCATAATCCGAAAGGGCCAAGCCGACCGGACCGGCTTGCCTCAATACCTCAATGATTGAGCCGCGGAAAGCGACGAAAGGAAGGCGTATGTCCAAGAAAACCCGCAAGAAAACCCGCAAGGAATCCGGCAAGCCGCCGGCCCGGAAGACAAGCCAGGGATCGAAGGCACCAGCGAAGCGGGCAGCTTCGAAAACCGGGCCGTCGTCGGCAAAAAAATCAAGCAAGAACTCAAAAGCCAGGGAAACTAAAGCGCCAAATAAGATTTCGTCCAAAGCCTCGAAGCCGGCTGCGGTAAAATCGAATCGGAATACCGCTGCGACGTCCGCCCTCATGGAGGGCGCGAAAGCCCCGGCGTTCGACTTGCCGCGCGACGGGGGCAATGCGGTTTCGCTGGCCGATTTTGCCGGCCAGAAACTGGTGCTGTTTTTCTACCCTCGCGCCGACACCCCCGGATGCACAAAGGAGGCAATCGACTTCACGAGGCTCAAAGGCGCCTTTGCTGCCGCCGGCACCGCCGTCATCGGGGTATCAGGCGATCCGCTCAAGGCACAAGAGGCGTTTCGGAACAAGCATCAGCTTTCGGTGCCTCTTGCGTCGGATGAGAAGCACGAGATGCTCGCGGCCTATGGCGCCTGGGGCGAAAAATCCATGTACGGCAGGACCTTCATGGGCATCCTTCGCACCACGGTTCTGATCGGAGCAGACGGTAAAATCATCAGGATCTGGCGCCATGTGAAAGTCGATGGCCATGCCAACGACGTGCTTGCTGCCGCCCAGGCCGCCTGATCGGCGAAGCCGTCATTCGCGAAAAATTAACCATGACCGGGTCAAATTCGTTCCGTAATTTGAGCCGTAAGGAACTCTCCTCCGATCGGCACGGGAGTGCCGATGTCGTACCGTTCCGGTCATCAGTCCGAGTATCGCCAGCCGCAGAATCCAGGCCGGCAAGTCGCCCGCCAGCCGGTCAATTCCCCCACCGCCAAGCGTGAAGAGAACGGATACACGCTGGTCCATGCCGGCAAGCAGGTTCGCTTCGGGCCGGTGGTTTTCTGGATCGTGGTTGGCACGGTCACGACGCTCGGAATGTGGTCGGCGGCGACCGCCACCTATTTTGCGTTTCGTGACGATGTCCTGACGCGGCTGATCGCCCGCCAGGCGGAAATGCAATACGCCTATGAAGACCGGATCGCGGAGCTTCGCGCCAAGGTCGATCGCGCGACCAGCCGGCAATTGCTTGATCAGGAACAATTCGACCAGAAGCTGGAACAGATCATGCGCCGGCAGACCGCGCTCGAATCGCGCGCCAGCGCGCTGGGCGCCATTCCCGATATTACCGGATCGGTCAGGGCGCCGTCGCGGGGTGCTGCCGCCGAGCCGGCAGCCTCGGGTGTACCGAAGCCGTCCCCGATCAGCGACACCGCGGTGTTCGTTGCGCCGCCCGATCGCGAAGCGCGTCTGGAATCCCGCGCGCCGGTCATCGTCAACGCGCCGGCGACCAAAGCTGCAAAAATCCAGGGCGTCGACAATGTGATCGTGCGCCTGCAAAACTCGCTCGACCAGGTCGAGCGGCGCCAGCTCGCTTCCCTCACCTCGCTTGAAGACAATCTTGAATCGCGGGCGCGGCGCATGCGCGGCGTGTTCACTGATCTCGGCCTCGATGCCGGCCAGTTAGAGGCGGCAACGCCGCGCGCAGGGATGGGCGGGCCGTTTGTGCCTGTGAAACTTTCCTCGGACGCCGGCGCCTTTGACCGGCAGCTTTACCGTATCAACATCAGCCGCGCCCAGGTCGAGCGGCTGAACCGCACGCTGGCGCTGGTGCCGTATCGCAAGCCCGTGGTCGGCGAGGTCGAATTTACGTCCGGCTTTGGTGTCCGCGTCGATCCATTCCTTGGCCGTCCCGCGATGCATACCGGGCTCGATTTCCGCGCGGCCACCGGCGATCCCGTACGCGCCACCGCCAATGGCAAGGTCGCATCTTCGGGATGGGCAGGCGGTTACGGCCGGATGGTGGAAATCGACCATGGCAACGGCCTGTCCACCCGCTACGGACATCTCTCCGAGATCAATGTGAAGGTCGGCGACGTCGTCAAGATCGGGCAGGTGATTGGCGCAGTGGGTTCAACCGGCCGCTCGACCGGACCGCATCTGCACTACGAAACCCGCATCGATGGCGAAGCCGTCGATCCGCAGAAATTCCTGCGCGCTGGCGTGCGGCTCAGCGCCGGCTGAATCTTTTTGTTTTGACGCGTTTTCTACCGCGGATAAGTCTACGCAATCTGCGTAAACTTGATTGCTATGCGAACCGTTTCCCACTTCGCTCGAAAGCGCTATGGCGCTAATCCACGTCCTCGACCGCGCCGGGCTCGGTGCCGAAGGCGCGCTGCGCCAGCGTCGCCGCCATGAATTCGTCGAGGTCGCCGTCGAGCACGCCCGAGGTGTCCGAGGTCTGCACGCCGGTGCGGAGGTCCTTGACCATCTGGTAGGGCTGCAAGACGTAGGACCTGATTTGATGGCCCCAGCCGATATCGGTCTTGGCGGCCTGATCGGCGGCGGCCTGTTCCTCGCGCTTTTTCAACTCGATCTCGTACAGCCGCGCCCGCAGCATGTCCCACGCCTGCGCGCGGTTCTTGTGCTGCGACCGCCCCGCCTGACAGACCACGGCAACGCCGGTCGGAATATGCGTCAAGCGGACCGCGGATTCGGTCTTGTTGACGTGCTGGCCGCCCGCACCACCCGAGCGCATCGTGTCGGTGCGTACGTCGGCTTCCTTGATGTCGATCTTGATGCTGTCGTCGATGACCGGAAAGATCGCCACGCTCGAAAACGAGGTATGCCGGCGCGCGTTGGAATTGAACGGCGAGATCCGCACCAGCCGATGCACGCCCGCTTCCGTCTTCAGCCAACCGTAAGCGTTGTGCCCGCTGATCTGGATGGTGGCCGATTTGATCCCGGCTTCTTCACCTTGCTGCTCCTCGAGATATTCCACCTTGAAGCCGTGTTTCTCGGCCCAGCGGGTGTACATCCGCAGCAGCATCTGGGCCCAATCCTGGCTCTCGGTCCCCCCGGCACCGGCATGAACCTCCAGATAGGAATCGAACCGATCGGCCTCGCCCGACAGCAGCGCTTCGAGTTCACGGCGCGCGACTTCTTTCTGCAAGCCTTTCAACGCGGCCTCGGCCTCAGCCACGACGGATTCGTCGTTCTCGGCCTCGCCGAGTTCGATCATGCCGATATTGTCTTCAAGCTCGCGCTCGACCTTGCCGATGCCGGACAACGCATCCTCCAGCGAGGTGCGTTCCTGCATCAGCTTCTGCGCTTTCTGCGGGTCGTTCCAGAGATTGGGGTCTTCGGCGAGCTGGTTCAGTTCCGCCAGGCGCGCAGTGGATTTTTCGACGTCAAAGATGCCTCCTCAGCAGCCCGACCGACTGCTTGATCTCTTCGACTAGACGTTCGACTTCGGCGCGCATGATTTTCTCTGATCTGTTTGGCTTGAAGCGCAGCACTGACAAGACTTCCGCCTGAAGTAGCGGCGGAAGTCCTGGAATGCAATCTAGTGTCCCGGTTCTGACATTCGTATCATGTCTCAGAGGCTTCGTTTACGAATGTCAGAACCAAAGGGACACTAGCAAATATAATATTCTAGTGCGGTTTTGGATTTGACATTCGCTATTCGAACTCGCGGCGATGCTGGAGCGAATGTCAAATCCACCGCACTAGCTCTAATATAAACCGCCGGTACCGGGACGGAACAGGCTGCGATCGGCATCAGGTTGCTGCTGCAGCGGACGGCCATCGGCATCGGCGACACCAATGACCGAATAGCTATCCGGCGGCGCTGTTCCCGGCTTGAAGGCTTCCAGGATGGTCCTGCCGGTGTCGCCGGGGCCGACGCGCATACCGCTCTTGGCATCGACGCGGATCAGCTTGATGCCGGCCGGGACCTTGAACGGAATCGCGGGCTTGTCGGCGAGCGCCAGTTTGAGGAAGTCGCGCGCGATCGGCGCAGCCAGGTGGCCGCCGGTTGCGGCGTTGCCGCGGCCCAGCGGACGTGGCTTGTCGTAACCGAGATAGATTCCAACCACGATGTCCGGCGAGAAACCGATGAACCAGGCATCCTTGGCCTCGTTGGTGGTGCCGGTCTTGCCGGCGATCGGCTTGCCCACTTCCTTCACCACTGTCGCCGTACCGGCCTGCACCACGCCCTCCAACATCGAGGTCATCTGATAGGCGGTCATGGTATCGAGCACCTGCTCGCGACGGTCGATCAGTTGCGGTTCGGGCTGGTTCTTCCAGCCGCCCGGCGCGTCGCAGCCGCGACACTCGCGCGCATCGTGCTTGAAGATGGTGTGGCCGTAGCGGTCCTGGATGCGGTCGATCAAGGTCGGCTTCACGCGACGCCCGCCATTGGCGATCATCGAATAGGCCGTGACCATGCGCATGACGGTGGTTTCGCCGGCGCCGAGCGCATAGGACAGATAGTTCGGCAGTTCGTCGTAGACGCCGAACCGCCGCGCATACTCGCCGATCAGCGGCATGCCGATATCCTGCGCGAGGCGCACCGTGACGGTGTTGAGCGACAGCCGCAGCGCGTTGCGCAACGTCGTCGGTCCCTGGTACTTGCCGGACGAGAAATTATCTGGACGCCAGACGCCGCCCCCCTGCCCCTGATCGATTTCGATTGGCGCGTCGACCACCTGGGTCGACGGCGTATAGCCGTTGTCGAGCGCCGCCGAATAGACGATCGGCTTGAACGAGGAACCCGGCTGCCGATAGGCCTGCGTCGCGCGGTTGAACTGGCTCTGGTCGAACGAGAAGCCGCCGACCATCGCCAGCACCCGGCCCGTCCAGGGGTCCATCACGACCATGGCGCCGGATACTTCCGGCAGTTGTCGCAGCCGGTATTGACCTTCGACCGGGTTGCCGTCCCTGAACAACGGGTCGGCATAGATCACGTCACCCGGCGACAGCACCTGCGACATCGCGGTCGGCGTCCTGCCCTTTGTTGGGCCGGCCACGGGTTTCGCCCATTTGACGCCTTCAAGCGTGATGATTCCGGTCGGCCGCTCCTTGCTCACGGCGCCACCGAGTTCGCGGCCCGGCTGAAAACCGATGCGGGCCGACTGGTCGCTGACGTCCAAAACCACCGCAAGCCGCCACGGCGATATGTCCGACAGCGCTTTGACGTCGGCGAGCTTGACGCCCCAATCGCCGGAAAGATCGAGCTTGCTGGAAGCCCCTCGCCAGCCCTGCGTCTCATCGTAATTGACGATGCCGGCGGCCATGGTTTTGCGCGCCATCACCTGAATTTTCGGATCGAGCGTGGCGCGAACCGACAGGCCGCCTTCGTACAGCTTCTTCTCGCCGTACCGCTCGAAAATATCGCGGCGGACTTCCTCGGCGAAATACTCACCCGCGAACGTATGCGCGGCGTTGGTACGGTTGGTGACGGTCAAGGGATCCTTGCGGGCCTTGTCCGCATCGGCCTGCTTGATCCAGCCGTTTTCCAACAGGCGGTCGATCACATAGTTGCGGCGCTCGATCGCGCGGTCGCGGTTGCGCACCGGATGCAACGCGGCCGGCGCTTTCGGCAGCGCGGCGAGATAGGACGCCTCGGCGACGGTGAGTTCGTTGACCGATTTGTCGAAATAGACCAGCGACGCCGCGGCTATACCGTAGGCACCAAGGCCGAGATAGATTTCATTGAGATAGAGTTCGAGGATCTTGTCTTTCGAATAGGCTCGCTCGATCCGCATCGCCAACAGCGCTTCCTTGATCTTGCGGGTGAAGGAAACCTCGTTGGTCAGCAGGAAGTTCTTGGCGACCTGCTGGGTGATCGTGGAAGCGCCCTGCGGCCTTCGGTTCGAACCAAAGTTCTGCGCGTAAAGAAGGGCCGCGCGTGCCATGCCCGAATAATCGATGCCGCCGTGTTCGTAGAAATTCTTGTCCTCGGCGGCGAGGAACGCGTTGATGACGAGTTTCGGCACCGCCTGGATCGGCAGGTAGAGACGCCGCTCCTTGGAATATTCGCCGAGCAGCGCACCATCGGCCGCGTGAACGCGCGTCATCACCGGCGGCTCGTAATCCTGAAGCTGAGAGTAGTCCGGCAAATCCTTGGAGAAGTGCCAGATCAGCCCGGCTACAGCGGCGACGCCGACAAGGAACACGACGGTTCCCGCAGCGAACAAGAAACCCAAGAACCGCACCAGCAAGCGCATAATATAAATTCCGTTTGGTCCCCACGCCGAAATGACCGGCGTCAGATGGAGGTATTTTTCCACTCCGGCCGTCCATGGCCGGTCAGAGGGTTATATCACACGCCGCCGCACGGCGAATTGCGTCAATTCCTTCAAGGCATTGGCCGCTTATAGTGCCGCCGCTGTGGCCAAACTAGGGCCTCTTAAGCCTCGGTTTTTCTTCAACCTTTAGTTCCCGGCTCCTGCCGTCGCCAACCGCTTGGCGAAGAACATGTCGATGGCATGCGCCACCGAACCCGCGGTTCGGGTGCGCCAGCTCTCCGATGCCAGATGTTCCATGTCATCCTTGTTCGAGACATAACCGAGCTCGACCAGAACCGACGGCACATCCGGCGCCTTCAGCACCCGAAAGCCGGCCGATTTGAGCGGGTTCTTATGCATCCGCGTGACCGTTCTCATCTCACCCATCAAGAGGCGGGCAAAGCGGTTGGAAAAGGTGCGGGTTTCGCGCTGGGCAAGGTCGATGAGGATGTCGGCTACTTCAGTTGGTTCCGAGGTCAGGTTGACGCCGCCGATGGCGTCGGCCTTGTTTTCGGCCTCGGCCAGCCTTTCGGCCTCGGCGTCCGAGGCGCGGTCCGACAGCGTGTAGATCGTTGCTCCTTGCGCATCGCCTTCATGACGCGGCAATGCATCGGCGTGGATCGAGACAAACAAGGCGGCCGACTGGCTGCGCGCGAACTTCACGCGATCGTCGAGCGGGATGAACGTATCATCGGTGCGGGTCATGACGACGCGGTACTTGCCGCCTTTCTCGATGCGATCGCGCAAAATGAGCGCAAAGCCGAGCACCAGATTCTTCTCGCTCTCGCTGCCGGACTGGGTACCGTTATCCGGGCCGCCGTGGCCGGGATCGATGACGATCACGGGGCGCGTATCGGTCGATGAAGGCGATGCAGCAGGCGCTTCCAGTTTCGCAGGCACCGTCGACACCGGAAGCGAAGTCTCTTTGGCGTCGGCAATCGCGGGTCGAAGCGCGGGGCGGCTTTCCGGCGCGAGCAACTGAACGAAGGTGGTCCGGTCGATTTCCTCCAGTTCAAGCACGAGCCGCGCCGGCTGGCCGTTAGCCGCCTCAAGTACCGACGCGTTGGCGATCTTGGCAGGTCCGGTGAGGTCAAAGACCAGCCGCGAGCCGCCCGGCATCACGAGGCCGTAACGGAATGCCTTGATCAGGCCCCGCCCGGTGGCGCCAATTCCGGATGGAAGCTGAAAATTGACCTGCGGGATATCGACGACGACACGATAGGGATCGGCGAGTGCAAAGGCGTGGACCGCGATCGGCTGGTCGAGGTCGAGAATGAAGCGGGTCTGCTTGCCGTCGCCGGCCAGGCGAACACCGGAGGCGATGGGAAATCGAACCGGCGGGCTCGGCCTGGACAGCTGGCTCTCGACAGCGGCCACTTTGCTGAGCGGAAGCCACAGGCATGCTGCGGCGCACAACAGCGCGAAACCCAGCAATACAAGATGATTTGCGCGGCCCGCCACCGAATCCGTGCCTCCGAGCAGCTCTCTTACCCCAATAAAACCACGGGGTTAATCGCGCCTTAAACACTATACCCTGAAAAGGGCGGAGTGTGGCCGGCATGCGACTCCCTTGCACGGAAAGGCCGATCCACGTATGTAGGTAGTGCTGACGGCCAAAATTCCAGGTTGTGTCGTGTTCAGCCTCCCGGTGCAGCGCAGGAGCCTCCAAAGCAGGAGATTTCAGCGTCTTTCCGGCCCCTTCGGAGCCAGCGCAGCGCGCGGCTGACAGGCGGGGCGGTTTCAAGCCCGAGCGGCTCCGCTCCCAGGTCAACAGCTTGTTCCAGGGACGGCTTGAGATCCGACCTAACCAAATATCGGGCCTTTTTGGCCCCGATATAAGATTGAGGCGTGCGCTTTAGCGCCGAGCCTTCAGCGACCGATAAGCGGCCACTTCGCCGCCCAAAATTACTCAGACGGGCCGACGCTTAATGCGCCAGACTGTATTGCCGGAACTCCAGGGAAAAATACCGCCGATGCGGGGCGCAAGCCGCGCGCGTCGTTGTCTGTCCCGGGAATCATGTTCGGCGAGGCGCCAGGGATTGCGTTTCGGCCTTCCCCTCACCCCCGAATCAGGTGGACCGTCGCGTCATCCGGCCGTGCGATTTGCGCGCGCCGCCCTGCGCGCCCGCCGCCGTCAAGAGTTCCAAAATGCCCAACAAAATGCTTATCGATGCCACCCACCCGGAGGAGACCCGGGTCGTCGTGGTCCGCGGCAACCGCGTCGAAGAATTTGATTTCGAGACCGCGCAACGCAAACAACTGCGCGGCAATATCTATCTCGCAAAGGTCACGCGGGTCGAACCGTCGCTGCAAGCCGCTTTCATCGAATATGGCGGCAACCGCCACGGCTTTCTCGCCTTCAGCGAAATTCATCCCGATTACTATCAGATCCCCGTCGCCGATCGTCAGGCACTGATCGAAGCCGATGAGCGCGCCCATCGCGAGGCGGAGGAGGAATCCGAGAACCGTGCCAGCCGCCGCCGTTCCCGCCATCGCAGCTCGCGCCGGCGCGGGCATGGCGAGCGGGTTCAAAGCGAAGTCGTCGAGACCTCAAGCCTGGAGACGCCGGCAGAGGGATTGCACGAGGCCACTCATGCTCACGGCGAGGAAGGCCATCACGACGAGCACGGCAGCGATCACGGACATCACATCGGTGACGCCGACCACCACGAGGACACGGCGCATCATCACGACGACCACGACGACCATGACGACCAGGAGCATTCCCATGATCGCGAGCACGATCATGAGGCGCATGCCGGGGACGACGGGCATGGTCCGGCTCACGTCGCCGAGACGCCTGCACCCGCGGCAGAGCCCGTAGAGGTCATTGCCGATATTTCGGAGGCGCTGCGGGAAGCTCCCGAGGACGGCGCGCACGAAGACGGCGCCCATGAAGACGACGCGCTCGAAGACCATGCCGGCGACGAGGCCTCGGCGGACGAGGTTGCGGCCGAAAACGCCGCTCATGCGGCATATGCGAGCGAAGCGCACGCCGCGCCGCCCGAAGAGCATGCGGCCGGCGATGGCGAGGAGCCTCACGACGACGAAGGCGATGAGGCCGAGGAAGAAGTTGTCGAATCCGTCGGCGGCGACGACGTGATGGAAGAAGTGCCCGAACGCGCCTTCCGTCCGCGCCGCCAGTACAAGATTCAGGAAGTCATCAAGCGGCGCCAGGTGATGCTGGTGCAGGTCGTCAAGGAAGAGCGCGGCAGCAAGGGCGCAGCGCTAACCACCTATCTGTCGCTTGCCGGCCGCTATGCGGTCCTGATGCCGAATACCGCACGCGGCGGCGGCATCAGCCGCAAGATCACGTCCGCCCAGGACCGCTCGCGGCTGAAAGAAGTCGTCCAGGACCTCGATGTACCCGAGGGCATGGGCATCATCCTGCGCACCGCGGGCGCTTCCCGCACCAAGCCGGAGATCAAGCGCGACTTCGAATACCTGATCCGGATGTGGGAGACGGTGCGCGACATGACGCTGAAGTCGCAGGCCCCGACCCTGGTTTACGAAGAAGGCTCGCTGATCAAGCGGTCGCTGCGCGACCTCTACAACAAGGAAATCGACGACATTCTGGTCGCCGGCGAAGCCGGCTACCACGAAGCGCGCGATTTCATGAAGATGCTGATGCCCTCCAACGTGCGGGCGGTGAAACAATATCGCGACGGCCAGCCGTTGTTCTCGCGCATGGGCGTGGAGAGCCAGCTCGATGCGATGTTCTCACCGACCGTGCAGTTGCGGTCGGGCGGATACATCGTCATCAACCAGACCGAGGCGCTGGTTTCGATCGACGTCAACTCCGGCCGCTCGACCCGCGAGCATCACATTGAGGACACCGCGCTCAAGACCAATCTCGAGGCGGCGGAAGAAGTCGCCAGACAGCTCAGGTTGCGCGACCTGGCCGGGCTGATCGTCATCGACTTCATCGACATGGACGAGAAGCGCAACAACCGCTCGGTCGAACGCAAACTCTCTGACTGCCTGCGGCAGGATCGCGCGCGGATCCAGGTCGGACGCATCTCGCATTTCGGCCTACTTGAAATGTCGCGTCAGCGTATCCGCGCCAGTGTGCTCGAAAGCTCGACCGAGCCCTGCCCGCAATGCGGCGGCAGCGGCCACGTTCGTTCGGTCTCCTCGGTGGCGCTGCAATTGCTGCGCGGACTTGAGGAAGTCCTGATGAAGGGTGCGACCCACAATCTGGTGGTGCGGACGCGCACCGACGTCGCGCTTTATGTTCTCAACCACAAGCGCGGCCATCTGCGCGATCTCGAGAACTCCTTCAAGGTCACGCTTGCGGTCATCGCCGACCCGACCGTGAGCGGACAACAGTCGTTCGTGATCGATCGCGGCGAACAGGTACACACGCTGGAGGCGGCAAAGGCGCTGCTGGCGGCCCAGGCCGCGGCCGAACCCTCGCAAGTGGAAGAGGCCTTCGACGACGAGGAGCTGCTCGACGTCGAGGCGGAATCCGAAATCGAAACCGACGAGACCGAAGGGCTCGGCGAGGATTCCGCCGGTGGCGAAGAAGGCAGCACTGAGGCCGGGGGCGACGGGCCGCGGCGCAAGCGGCGGCGGCGGCGGCGTGGTCGCAGCGGCGAGCCGCGCGAAGGCGGCATCCCACGCCAGGAGAATTCTTTCGCGCCGGACGCAGGCGTTTCGGCCGATGCGGAAGTCGCCGACGAAGGCGAAGCCGATGAGGACGAAGCCGGCGAACAGCCGAACCTGGCGCGTCTCGACAACGGATCTGGCGAACGGCGGCCGAGGCGCCGCGGACGGCGCGGCGGACGCCGCCGGCGTGGCGGCCCCGAAGACGGTCTTGCCGGATCGATCGCCGACGAACTCGGGCCTGTTCCCGTGCCGGAGGCGGCCAGCGCGGTCGCCGACTTCGACGGAATATCGTCGCAGCCATCGCCCTCCCCGGCTGAATACACGCCATCGGCGCATCATGCCGAGCAGCCCGTAACTGTTCAGCCGACCGCGCCGACCCAGGCGGAGGCAGAGGCGCATGAGGCTGAAAAGGCCGCGCGGCGACGCTCGACGGTGCGCGAGAAGGTGAGCTTTGGCTCCAGTTCGCAGGCGGAACCGGCAGCGCCCAGCTCTCATCAACTGCCGTCCGCGGCTGCACCTGGCGAAGCGCATTCCGAACCGGCGCAAGAAACCACCGAAGCCGCGCAGCCTCGGCGCGCGGGATGGTGGTCACGGCGTTTCGGCGGCGGCGAATAGAAAACTCCAAAAATTTCGGACCAATAAAAAACCGCCCGGCCAATTTGCCGGGCGGTTTTGAATTTGCGGATCGGCGCGTTAGCTAGCCCGTCGTGACCGCGGTTTCGATGTCGGTTGGATCGATCTGACGGTTGAGACTGGCTGCGAGGCGGTCGCGATCGAGCTCGCCTTCCCATGCCGACACCACGACGCAGGCGACGCCGTTGCCGCACAGATTGGTCAGCGCGCGGCACTCGCTCATGAACTTGTCGATGCCAAGCACGATCGCCATGCCCGGCACGAGGCGCGGATCGACCACGGCGAGCGTTGCCGCGAGCGTGATGAACCCCGCCCCCGTGATTCCCGAAGCGCCCTTTGACGTCAGCATCGCAACGACAAGGATCGTGATCTGCTGTCCGAGCGTCAGATCGAAGCCGAGCGCCTGCGCGATGAAGAGCGTCGCCAGCGTCATGTAGATGTTGGTGCCGTCGAGATTGAAGGAATATCCGGTCGGCACCACGAGCCCGACCACCGACTTCGAACAGCCGAGCCGTTCCAGCTTCTCCATCAGCGAAGGCAACGCGCTTTCCGACGACGAAGTGCCGAGCACGATCAGGAGTTCGTCCTTGATGTAAGCCAGGAATTTGAAGATCGAGAAACCAAGGATGCGCGCGATGATGCCGAGCACCACGATCACGAACAGCGCCGCGGTGAGATAGAACGTCGCGATCAGGCCGATGAGATTGAGGATCGCGCCGGTGCCGAATTTGCCGATCGTATAGGCCATGGCGCCGAAGGCGCCGATCGGGGCGGCCCGCATCACGATCGAGATCACGCCGAACACGCCTTGCGCCGCATCGTCAATGAAGGCGCGCAACGTGTGGCCGCGCTCGCCGAGCGCCATCAGCGAAAAGCCGAACAGGATCGAAAACAGCAGAACCTGCAGGATCTCGCCACTCGCAAACGCACCGACCACCGTGTCCGGAATGATGTGCAGGACGAAATCGACGCTCTTTTGCTCGCCCGCCTGCTTGGCGAAAGTGGCCACCTTGTCCGCATTGGCCATGGCGCCGCCGAAGCCGGCGCCGGGACGGATCAGGTTTCCGACCAGAAGCCCGATGACGAGCGCAAAGGTCGAGACGACCTCAAAATAGACCAGCGCCTTGATGCCGATGCGGCCGACCTTCCGCGCATCCTGAATATGCGAGATGCCCGACACCACCGTGCAGAAGATGATCGGCGCGATCACCATCTTGATCAGCTTGATGAAGCCGTCGCCCAGCGCCTTGACCCATTCGCTGGTCGCGAAATCGTGAAACTTCCAGCCGACAAGGGCGCCAAGCACGATGGCAATCAACACCTGGATGTAAAGGATCTTGTACCAGGGTTTGGCCGCGCGGACCGGTGCCGCGGTTACGGTTGTTGGCGCCATTGAACTCACCCCCCAATCAATCTTCTTTGTTCAAGTCAAATTCCATTGCACGAAAAGTGTCAATGGCGCGCGCCTGTTTTAACCGCGTCACTTCAGCCAACGGGCAATGCGCTCCACCGCCTCGCGCATTTCCTGCGCCGAGCGCGCATAGGAAAAACGGATGAACTGCCGGCCATGAATGGGATCAAAATCGACGCCCGGGGTCGTCGCGACATGGGCCTTTTCCAGCATTTCGCCTGCGAATTTCACGCTGTCGGAGGTGAAGTCCGACACGTCGGCGTAAAGATAGAAGGCGCCGTCGGCGGGCAGGAATTTGGTGAGGCCGGCGCGCGGCAGGCCTTCGATCAGGATGCGCCGGTTTTCCAGATAACCGCGCTTCACCTCCTCCATCTCAGGCTTGCCGTCGAAGGCGGCTTCCGCGGCGATCTGCGACAACGTCGGCACCGAAATGGAGAGATTTTGCTGCAGCCGCTCGATCGGACGCACCAGCGGCTCGGGCACCACCATCCAACCGACGCGCCAGCCAGTCATGCAGAAGTATTTCGAGAAGGAATTGATCACGAGCGCATCGGGAGAGAGTTCCGCCGCAGTCACCGCCGGGAAGGCGTAGTCAAGGCCATGATAGATTTCATCCGAGATGAATCGGATGCCGGCGCTTTCGGCGGCCGCAATCAGCCCGCTCAACGCCTCCCGCGACATCATGGTGCCGGTCGGATTGGCCGGGCTTGCAACCAACACACCCTTGAGCGGCGCTTTGCGGTGCGCGGCGAGCAAGGCTTCACCGGTCAGCGCATGACGGGTTTCGCTCGATGTCTCGATCAATACCGGCTCGCAGCCGAGTGCTGTGAGTATGTGCCGGTAAGGAGGATAGCCGGGAACCGTCACCGCGACCCGGTCGCCGGGTTCGAACATCGCCATGAAGGCTAAAATGAAGGCAGCCGAAGAGCCCGTGGTGACAACGATCCGGTTGGAATCGACGGCAAAGCCATAGCTTTCACGGTAATGGCGGGCAATTCGTTCCCTTAAGCTCGGGGTTCCGAGCGCGGCGGTGTAGTCGATCCGGGTCGAGTTCGAGCGCGGCATGCGCCGCCAGGATCGCAGCTTTCGGCGCGGACGCGGCCGGCTGCCCCACTTCCATGTGAATGACATGACCGCCGGCCGCCTCGATACGGGCGGCTGCCGCCATGACGTCCATCACCATGAATGGTGGAACCTCGCTGCGTCCGGACGCGGCCGTCAAAAGACCTTTGGCACGTTCGCTCAATGTCGCTTCAAGCATCGATATCTGCTACTGGTTTGGTGTTCCGCCTCTGGCATTTGGTCGTGTCGCGGGAAAGAGCTTTTACGGGTGTGGAATTGCCGCCCCAGACTAGCCTTATTCCGCGGATTGTTAGGGCATATCGCGTATCAAACCCGCCGCCAATCGGTAAAGACTGCTTGATGCTGTTGCGCCTCGCCCTGCTTCGGAAAACGACCAAAATAACCGCGATCGCCACCGCGATCGCCCTCCTTGCTGCGCCGATGACTGCCCTCGCCCAGGAGGAGAAGGTTGGGATCCTGCGTGACACCGAGACCGAGCAGCTCCTGCGCGACTATACGAGGCCGATCCTTCGCGTCGCGGGCCTAGAGAAGCAGAATATCCAGGTCACGATCATCAACCAGCCGGTATTCAACGCGTTTGTCGCGGACGGCCATCGCATTTTCGTGAACCATGGCGCATTGCTGCAATCGGAGACCCCGAACCAGATCATCGGGGTGCTGGCGCACGAAACCGGCCACTTGGCCGGCGGCCATCTCGCCCGGTTGCGCGAACAACTGGCTGCGGCCCAGACCCAGATGATCATCGCCATGGTGCTTGGCGTCGGCGCCCTGGCGGCCGGCGCACGGAGTGGCACCGCCGGCAACGGCCTGGCGAATGTGGGCGCGGCTGCGATTTCGGGGCCGCAGACCATGATCATGCACTCAATACTCTCGTATCAGCGCCAGCAGGAGGAAAGCGCCGACCGCGCCGGGGTCAAGTTCCTGACCGCAACCGGTCAATCCGCCAAGGGCATGTACGAAACCTTCAAGCGCTTCACCAATGACAGCCTTTTCTCCGCCCATGGTGCGGACCCCTACTACCAGTCGCATCCGATGCCGGCCGAACGCGTCGCGGCGCTGGAAGAGATCGCCCGCACCAGTCCCTACTGGGACAAGAAGGACGATCCCGCGCTGCAATTGCGCCACGACATGATGCGCGCCAAGATCTCCGCGTTTCTGGAACGCCAGGACACGGTCTATCGGCGCTATCCGCTATCCAACACCAGCCTGCCGGCGCGCTATGCGCACGCGATCACGACCTATCTTCATGGCGATCTGAACAACGCGCTCGGCCAGATCGATTTGTTGATCCAGGTCCAGCCCAACAACCCCTATTTCTATGAATTGCGCGGCCAGGCGCTGATCGAAGGCGGCAGGCCCACCGAGGCTATTCCCGCGCTGCGCAAGGCCGTGGCGCTGTCCAATAACGCCCCGCTCATCGAGATTTTACTTGGGCAGGCGCTCGTGGCGGCCGATAACAGGGCCTATACGGAGGAAGCGATCAACATTTTGCGCAACGCGATGGCGCATGAGACCGAGCAGCCGATCGGTTATACCCAGTTGGCCATGGCATATGCCCGAAAGGGAGACCTCGCGGAAGCCGATCTCGCATCAGCACAGGCCGCGTTTTTGCGCGGAGACAACAAGACCGCGAAAGACCTCGCCTCGCGTGCCAAGACCCGCTTTGCCGTCGGCACGCCCGGATGGGTCAAGGCAGACGATATTGTTTCGGCCAAGTTGCCCGCAGGACAAAAGAAAGACGGGCCCAAATTTCAGTTTGAGACAGGATCATCGCAGGATCGAACAGGTCGCTTTTTAGGCCCAGGGCGCCAACCCGATTCTGATACGAACCAATAACGAACCCGATTTAGAAAAACCCGAGGAATCATCCAATGCCCCCGTTCCGCCTGCTCTCTTCCGCCCTGTTCGTGCTGGCGCTTGGCGCGGCACCCGCCTCGGCGCAGACCTTCTCCGACGGCCAGCGCGGCGAGATCGAGACCATCGTGAAGAACTATCTGGTCAGCCATCCGGAAGTGCTCGAAGAGGCGATGAACGAGCTGAACAAACGCCAAGCTGCCGCCGAAACCGAAAAGCACGAAGCGAGCATCGTGCAGAACTCGGACGCGATCTTCAATTCGCCCCGCAATGTCACGCTCGGCAACAAGAACGGCGACGTCACCTTCGTCGAGTTCTTCGATTACAATTGCGGCTACTGCAAGCGGGCGATGTCCGACATGCTCGATCTCATGAAGTCAGACCCCAAGCTCAAGGTGGTGTTGAAGGAGTTTCCGGTATTGAGCGAGGGTTCGGTGGAAGCGGCAAAGGTTGCCGTTGCGGTGCGGATGCAGGATCCCGGCGGCGCCAAGTATCTCGACTTCCATCAGAAGCTGCTAGGCGGCCGGGGCGCGGCCGACAAGGCGCGGGCGTTGGCAGCCGCGAAGGATGCCGGGCTTGATGTCGCTCGCATCGAAAAGGACATGGCAAGCCCCGAAGTGCGCGCCACGATCGAAGAGAACTTCAAGCTTGCCGAATCGATGGGCATGAACGGCACGCCAAGCTACGTCATCGGAAAGCAGGTGGTTGTCGGCGCCATCGGTCTCGATGGCCTGAAGGAAAAAATCGGTGTCGCCCGCTGCGGCAAGGCGACCTGTTAGTGGAGTGGATTGACATTCGCTACCCGCCCAGCCGCAAATTCCGAAAGCGAATGTCAAATCCTAAACTCCACTAGAATCTATCTTTGCTGGTGGTCCTTTGATTCTAACATTCGCAAAGCGACCGCTGAAAAGGGATGCGAATGTTAGAATCGGACCACTAGTCCAGCGGCACAGCGTCGCACATCGAGCAACTATCCTTTGAAGCAAGAGGCCGGCGATTTCGCCGGCCTCTTTTTTTTGCAGGCTTTTTTGCTGCGCGGCATTTATCCGCCGTTCATCAAACAAACTTTACGGAACCGGCGAAGCCACGGAACATCGCCACCCTCCTTTCGTTGTCGGCCGGGCAGTGCAAACTCGTGAGGAGGAATTTCGATGATGAATCGTTTGATGATATCAGCGGCCACCGCGGCGTTGATCGCCGGGACAGGTCTTGCCAATGCGCAAGGCATGGGCGGCCATGAAGGCGGAGCCGCCGGTGGCGCGGGCATGCAGCAGAGCGCGCCGTCGGCGCCTGCCGCTTCACCGTCGTCTGGCTCAGCCAGCCATGAAGGTTCGGCCGGCATGAAGGCCAGCCAGTCCGAGGAAAAGGGCGGCATGAAGAACCAGCGCGCCCAGCAGGAGATGAAGCCCGGCGCTGCGGGTGAAAAATCGACCGGCGAGAAATCGGCTCAGGAAAACAGCCCGGGCGAGCGATCCAAGAGCATGAGCTCGCAGAATGACAAGGGCGCCGCCGGCAAGGACATGAAGGCCGAAGGCCAGGAGCGTAACGGCAACATGAAGGCCGAGGGTCGCGAGAACAGCACTACCGCCGGCGCGAAGCAGGAAGAGCGTTCGAAAACCGTCGGACAGGCGGGCGCGGGAGCCAAGCTCTCCACCGAACAGCGTACCAAGATCACGACCGTGATCCGCGATCAGCACGTGTCGCCTGTGACCAACGTCAACTTCTCGATCTCGATCGGCACCCGCGTTCCCCGCGACGTCGGCTTCCATCCGCTTCCGGCCGAAATCGTGACGTACTATCCGGATTGGCGAGGCTATGAGTTCTTCCTCGTCCGCGACCAAATCGTGGTGGTAGATCCGCGAACCCTTGAGATCGTCGCCGTGCTCGACGCCTGATCCCAAGTCCAAATCTTCGCGAATCCGGGGCGGGCCCGTTATACGGCCCGCCCTGTTCGTTTTGGGCGGCGGCTAGACCATCCTTTATGGTTAATGAATGGTTTCCGTCGATTCTGTCGGGGTTTTCACCAAGTAGATGAGGCATTTGGCAACCGCACGGCCGGGGCTTAAGGCTTCCCTCCCGCCTTTTAGTTACCTATAACCGCGCCATCACCACCACATCACCGGGATCTGGATGGCCAAGACCGCTGCCGATACAATTTACGTGCTCAACGGCCCAAACCTCAATCTGTTGGGAACGCGCGAGCCCGAAACCTACGGCCATGCCACGCTCGCCGACGTCGAGAAGTTGTGCGCGGAGGCTTGCGCCAAATTCGGCCTCAAGGCCGATTGCCGGCAGTCCAACCGGGAGGGTGAGCTGATCGACTTCATCCACGAAGCCCACGCCAAAAAGGCAGCCGGCATCGTCCTCAACGCCGGTGCCTATTCGCACACCTCGATCGCGCTCCACGACGCGCTGGTCGCGGTGAAAATCCCGACGGTCGAGGTGCACATCAGTAACATCCACGCCCGCGAGAGCTTCCGCCACCACTCCTTTACCGCCCGGGCCGCCTTCGCGACACTTGCAGGTTTCGGCATTGACGGTTACCGCCTTGCGATCAGCGGCCTTGCGGCCAAGCTCGGCTTCAAGGCCAAGCCCTGACACGAAGCCCTGACACGAAGGCCTGACGGGCCCCTTAAACCACGAGACAGAGAGTTCCGGATCAAGATCATGGCGCGCCAGCCTGAGGACAAAGCAGCCGCAAAGTTCGCAACCAGCGACGGAGCGCTCATTCGCGAACTCGCTTTGCTGCTGGACGAAACCAGCCTTACCGAGATCGAGATCGAACGCGCCGGCTTGAGGGTGCGCGTGGCGCGCAATGTCAGCATTGCAGCTTCAGTGCCCGCGACAGCATCTGTCGCCGCCGCGCCGCTGCCGGCAACAGCGCTGGCGGCTCCCGCAGCCGACATGGCCAAGCATCCCGGTGCTGTTCCCTCGCCGATGGTCGGCACCGCCTACTGGGCCTCCGAGCCCGGCGCGAAACCCTTCATCGAGGTCAGCTCCAAAGTGTCGGTGGGACAGACCCTGCTGATCATCGAAGCCATGAAGACGATGAACCAGATTCCTTCCCCACGGGCCGGCACCGTCACGCAAATTCTCGTGGAGGACGGCCAGCCCGTGGAATTCGGCGAGCCGCTGGTGATTATTGAATAAAAGGCGAATGGCGAATAGCGAGCGGCGAATGTTCGTTCATCCCCTACTTGCTATTCGCTACTCACCATTCGCTTCTTAGGACGTCATGTTCGACAAGATCCTCATAGCCAATCGCGGCGAAATCGCACTGCGCATCCTGCGCGCGTGCAAGGAGCTTGGTATCGCGACGGTAGCGGTGCATTCCACCGCCGACGCCGACGCCATGCATGTGCGGCTTGCGGATGAGAGCGTCTGCATCGGGCCGCCACCGTCAAAGGACAGCTATCTCAACGTGCCCGCGTTGCTCGCGGCCTGCGAAATCACCGGCGCGGATGCAGTGCATCCCGGTTACGGTTTCCTGTCGGAAAACGCGCGCTTTGCCGAAATTCTCGCTGATCACAATCTGCATTTCATCGGACCGAAGGCCGAGCATATCCGCCTGATGGGCGACAAGATCGAGGCCAAGAAGACCGCCAAGCGCCTCGGCATCCCCGTCGTGCCGGGCTCGGACGGCGCGGTCAGCGCCGACGACGACGCGATGGGAATCGCGAAAGACATCGGCTTTCCGGTGCTGGTGAAGGCGGCTTCCGGCGGCGGCGGCCGCGGCATGAAGGTGGCGCAGACCCCGCAAGACCTGATGCTTGCGCTCTCGACCGCTGCCAATGAAGCGAAATCCGCCTTTGGCGATGCCTCGGTCTATCTCGAAAAATATTTGCAGAAGCCGCGCCACATCGAAATCCAGGTGCTCGGCGACGGCCGTGGCGGCGCCATCCATCTCGGCGAGCGCGACTGCTCGCTGCAGCGCCGGCATCAGAAGGTCTGGGAGGAAGGCCCCTCGCCTGCCCTCGATGCGGCCCAGCGCAACAGGATCGGTACGATCGTCGCGCAGGCGATGCAGCAAATGAAGTATCTCGGCGTCGGCACCGTGGAATTTCTCTACGAGGACGGCGAATTCTACTTCATCGAGATGAACACGCGCATTCAGGTCGAACATCCCGTCACCGAGATGATCACCGGGATCGACCTCGTGCTGGAGCAGATCCGGATCGCCGCCGGCGGCGACCTGCCGGCCACGCAGGAACAGGTGGTCATCAACGGCCACGCCATCGAATGCCGCGTCAACGCCGAAAACCCGGTAACCTTCCGTCCGTCCCCCGGCAAGATCCTGCAATATCATCCGCCCGGCGGACTCGGCGTGCGGATCGATTCCGCCGTGTATCAGGGCTACGTGATCCCGCCTTATTACGACTCCCTGGTTGGCAAGCTGATCGTGCACGGCAAGACCCGGGCCGAGTGCCTGATGCGGTTGCGCCGGGCGCTGGACGAGATGGTCGTCGAGGGCATCGAAACCACCCTGCCGCTGTTCCGCGCGCTGGTGCGGGAGGCCGATATTATCGACGGCGACTACCATATTCACTGGCTTGAGCAGTATCTCGCCGGCCAATCGACGAGCTGAATTTTTCGAGCTTTCCGGTCCTGGCAGCGAAAGGTTCCGGGCTCTGGAACCAAAAGACCGCTTGCGCGTTTGGTCTGCCAGAGTTTTCCTTTGGGTGGATTTGATTTCATTTAGCGCGACAACTGGAACGGCGGCTGCGACACGCAGACGCGCCATCGGGCAAACTTTCCTGCTTGCGGCGGGATTTCTGGTGCTGGTCGCCGTCAGCGCCCTGTCGGTCATCCTCGTCAATCGCGCCCGCAAAGACAACGACTGGGTTGTGCATACGGTCGAAGTTGAAAACCAGATTTCAACCCTGCTTTTGGGCATTCGCACGACCGAAAGTGCGGCGCGCGGCTACCTCTTGACCGAGGAACAGCGCTTTCTCGACGAATATCTGGCCACGGCCGCCTATGTTCATTCCGACATCGACGTATTGATCAAACTGGCCGGCGACAACTCTGTTCAGATCGACAATTCAAATCAGTTGCGGGAGCCGGTTCAAGCGCGACTCGATGAATTCGAAAAAGCGATAGGCTTCGGCAAGCGGCACGACACCAGCGGTGGTATTGCCATGTTGCGCTCATCCGACGCCGGGAGGGCGGTCCAGCGTATCGACGAAATTGCCGGCCGGATGCGGACGGAAGAAGAGCGTCTGTTTACGCTACGCACCACAACCGCGGACCGCACGGAACGGCTTGCCTCCATCGTGACGGTCACGGGCTCCGGTCTGGTCATTCTGCTCGGCGGCATTTCCGTTTTCCTGGTTCGCCGCTCGACCCGCGCGCGCGACAACGCCGAAGCGCAATTGCTCGACAACAACCTCAATCTCGAGGCCACGGTGGACGAGCGCACCGCCGATCTGCGCGAGGCCAACGACGAAATTCAGCGCTTTGCTTATATCGTCAGCCACGATCTTCGTTCGCCCTTGGTCAATATCATGGGATTCACCAGCGAGCTCGAGGAATTACGGGCCGATATTTTCAAGCGGATCGGCACGTTACGCGTTGCCGCGATCTCCGACCCTCCTCGAAAGGCCGACGGCGGCGACGTCGAAAGCGCCCTCGACGCCGAAGACAAGCAATTGCTCGAAGGCTTTTCCGAAGCCCTCGAATTCATCAAATCGTCGATCGCAAAGATGGACCGGCTGATTACGGCCATCCTCAACCTGACCCGCGAGGGACGACGTGAGTTCGAGCCGGTCATGATCGACACAAGGGAACTGATCGAAGCGATCGTAACGACGGTTGCGCATCAGGCATCCGAAGCGCAAGCGCAGATCCGTATCGAGCCGTTGCCTGAAATCACCAGCGACCGCCTCGCGCTGGAACAGATTTTTTCCAACCTGATCGACAACGCACTCAAATACCTCAAGCCCGGTGTTCCCGGCGACATATCGATACGGGGCCGCACCAAACTCGGCTATGCGATCTTCGAGATTACCGATAATGGCCGCGGTATCGACCCCAAGGATCACCAGCGCATTTTCGACCTGTTCCGGCGCGCGGGAATACAGGACCAACCGGGTCAGGGAATTGGCCTTGCCCATGTCCGCACCCTGGTGCGCCGGCTCGGCGGAACCATGTCGGTCGCCTCTGAACTTGATAAAGGAAGCAGCTTCACAGTAACCCTTCCCATCAATTGGAACGTCAACCGTCGGAACAGGGATTCATGAGCAAACCGGTCAGTATCATCATGATCGAAGACGACGAGGGTCACGCCCGTCTGATCGAACGCAATATCCGCCGCTCCGGCGTCAATAACGAAATCGTGCCGTTTACAAGCGGCACGGCCGCCGTACGCTATCTGTTTGGAACCGACGGCTCCGGCCTCGATCACAAGGGAGAAGCGCTCTTGATCCTGCTCGACCTGAACCTGCCCGACATGGGCGGGATCGAAATCCTGCAACGGGTCAAGGAAAACAAGCATCTCAAATCGACGCCGGTCGTGGTGCTGACCACGACCGACGACTCCCAGGAGATCAAGCGTTGCTATGAGCTCGGCTGCAATGTCTACATCACCAAGCCGGTCAATTACGAAAGCTTCGCCAACGCTATCAGGCAGTTGGGCCTGTTCTTTTCGGTCATTCAGGTGCCCCCTGCCGCGACATGAACACTGAGACGCCCACGCTGCTCTATATCGACGACGACAAGGCGTTGGCGCGCCTGGTCGATCGCGGTCTGACGCGGCTTGGGCTGAAGGTCGTGCATGCCAGCGGCGGGACCGAGGGACTCGATCGTCTGGCGCAAGGCGGTATCGACGTCATCGCGCTCGATCAGTATATGCCGGGTCTGGACGGGCTGGAAACGCTCGAGCGGATCATGGCGATTGCGAATGCGCCGCCGGTGGTGTTCGTCACCGCCTCGCAGGATTCCAAGATCGCCGTCACCGCGCTCAAGGCCGGCGCTGCCGACTATCTGGTAAAGGACGTGCAAGGCGACTTCATTCCGCTGCTGCAGGTCGCCGTCGACGGCGCGTTGCGGCAGGCACGCATGCAAAAGGCCCGCGACGACGCCGAGGCCGAGGTGCATGCCTCGCGCGACCGCTTTGCAGCGCTTGCCGCCGAACGCGAGGTGTTGTTGCGCGAGGTCAATCACCGCGTCGGCAACAGCCTGCAAATCATCGCCTCGCTGTTGCACCTGCAAGCGAGCTCGGCGGCGGAGGACGACGTCAAGGCCGCCCTCACCAACGCGATGGGACGCGTCGCCGCCGTGGCCCAGGTCCATCGCCGGCTCTATACCTCGCATGACCTGAAAAGCGTGCTGCTCAATCAATATCTCGACGCACTGCTCGAGGATCTCCGGCGATCGGCCGAGGGCAACCGGATGTCGCGGCTGACGCTGCAATGTGAACCGATCGAAATCGATCCGGACCGGGCCGTCGCGATCGGGATCATCGTCAACGAGCTGGTGATGAACGCGGTGAAATACGCCTACCCCGACGGCGCCGGTCCCATTCATGTCGATCTGACCGGACGAGGCGGGGAACTCGAGCTGTGCATCGCGGACGACGGCGTCGGCCTGAATGCCAAGGCCGATCCGCGCTCGACCGGAATGGGACAACGCATCGTAACCGCGATGGCGGCAAAGCTCGCCGCAAGCGTCGAGCGCGACCCTGCCCATTCAGGCACCCGGATCGTGCTGCGGTTTCCGTTGGCCGGTCAGACCAAAACCAAGGCCAGCGGTGAGACGGCGAGCCAAGTCTCGTAATGTTTTGTCGCGGAATGTTTTGTCTCGGAATGTTTTGCCGCAGGGGTCGCGGAAGCCTGCTAACCTTCGCACCATGATGTCGCGCGACACCATCAGCACCGCCGATCTGAAGTCCCTACAGAGCCGTCAGCGAGTTCGCTATAGGGACTTCAGATCGAAAGCGGTACTGAAATTAAATATGTTGGCCAGCGCCCTTTGCTTTCCGAAGTTCGCATAAGAGGTTGCAGCGATGTCTGACGAACTTCGGAAAGCGGGCTCGGGCTCAGAGATCACGCCCGAAGTGCTGCTGCGCGCTTACGCCTGCGGCATTTTCCCGATGGCCGAGAGCGCCGACGATCCAAGCCTGTTCTGGGTCGAGCCGGAAATGCGCGGCGTGATCCCGCTCGATGCGTTCCGTATCGCCTCTCGCCTCGCCCGCACCGTCCGCGCCGATGCCTTTACGGTCACGGTCGATCGCGCCTTCAAGGCCGTCATCGCCGGCTGCGCCGCGCCGCAAGCGGGCCGCAACGACACCTGGATCAATCAGCGGATTCGCGACCTCTATGTCGGGCTGCATGGACTAGGCCACGCCCACAGCGTCGAAGTCTGGAAGGATGACGATCTGGTCGGCGGTCTTTATGGCGTCAATCTCGGCCGGGCCTTTTTCGGCGAAAGCATGTTTCATCGCGCCCGCGACGCTTCGAAGGTGGCGCTGGTGCATCTCGTCGCCCGCCTGATTGCCGGAGGCTTTGAGCTGCTCGACACGCAATATGTGACCGAGCACCTGCGCAGTTTTGGGGCGACCGAAATCCCGCGGCGTCGCTACACTGCCCTGCTCGACAAGGCGCTGAAGGGCGAAGCGGATTTTTACAAGCTGCCTGCTGATCCGCCGCTTGCCGGCCTGCGTGCGCTCGAAATCATCGCCGCGCGCAATTAGGCCACCACATTACTGCCGGAAAATCCCGAACAGGCCGCCAGACTGCGGCGGCGGCTGAGGTTGAGGCGGCGGCGGTTGCTGGACCTGCGCCTGTGGGGGCGGCAACGGCCGCGGCGCCTGTTGCACCTGCTGCTTTGGTGCCGGCGGCCGTTTTTGCGGGGGCGGCAGAGGCGGCTTCGGCGCGTCGGTCTGCACGCTGACGACGGTCGTGTCCGGTGCTTTACAGTCGGTCAGCCAGATGTCGTAAATCGGATGCTCGACACCATGCAGGCCCGGGCTTGCGGCAAACATCCAACCGGAAAAAATCCGCTTCACTTCGCCCTGCAAGGTGATTTCGTCGACCTCGACAAAGGCGTCGGTGTTGGCAGCCTCGGTGGCGGGACGGGTGTAGCAGGCATCGGTCTTCACGCGCAGCGCGCCGAACTGAACGGTCTCGCCGATGTCTTCATCGAAATTGATGATGCGGCCGGTGATCTTGTCCAACCCCGAAAAGCTCGCCTTCTTGTTGACGATCTTCTGCGCCGGCGGCTCGGTCACCACCTCGTCACCGGGCTGCAATGTAGCGGGCGCCGGCGGCACGCCCTTTTGCTGCGAGCGCTGGCCGGGCGGTACGTTGACGCCGGGCGGCGCAAGCGCGACACCCTGGTTGGGTTGCCCCTGACCGGGTTGCGGCGGCGTCGCCGCCACGGGGGCCTGCGGATTTTGCGGAACGACCGTGGTGCCGGGCAGCGGCGCGAGCGGCTGTGACGTCACGCTTCCCGGCGGCGGCACGCCTTGACCCGGCAGCGGACGGTTGGGCGTCGGCAACAGGCGCCCCCGCGGCAATTCGGGCACTTCTTCTTCGTCGTCGGGAACGGCCTGCTGTTGGCCACCACGGGGAACGCTGCCCGGCGGCCGCGGCTGATCGGAAAAGATATTGCCGATCTGCGCGTGCGCCGGCGGCGCAAGCGAGATGGTGGCAACGGCAACAAGGGCCGTAAAACCGGTCAGCAGGAGGGTTCTGATCATCTCGCGGATATTACAAGCGAATTGGGCGTACGACACTGGAAAGCTACCTTCGCCCGTGGTGTTGTCGGGTTAACACGCGGAATACGGCGGGGAAAGGGCGGCTTTAAGCCGCGTCCGACGCGACGCGGGTTCCGCGTTAATGCGTGATCTGCCGTTCGCCCGGTTTGCACGGGCCGAGCCGGCGCGAAACCGTTACGGTATCGCTATCCGGAATAGGCGTCGTCTGCCCATTGGGCATCTTGATCGCGCCGCCGTGGGTTTGCACCCTGCCGGTGAAGGCATCGGGGCCCGTATCGGTAAAGGTCCCGCTCGAGGTCATGACGCTGCCGCCAATCACACACTGCAACGAATAAGAAGTGACGTCACCGACGGTCTTGATGCTGTCCATCTTGCAAGTCGCGCCGGGAATCTTTGACAACGGGCGCATCACGGTATTCTCGTCGAAGGTTTCGTCGACGGGAAAACAGGCAATCTGCGGCTGACGCTTGTCGATGATGATCTCCCACTCGCCGGCATGCCTGACGGGGGTAGCCAAGGCGACAGACGCAGAGACGGCAAAGAGCGCGGCGATAAATATTGCGGATTTTTGCACGGCGGTTTCTTCCCCTGCCAGACGGTAAGCCAGCTGCCCAACAAACTCAAGTTTCTTCGATGAAGCCACCCAATTACAAGACCCGCGGCGCAGACCGTCCATGCCAAACAAGCTTGTCGATAGGTACGAATCATATACGGCTTAAGACACTGCCTCGATCCCAGAAATGCCGATGAAACGCAGAGACCGCCGGGCCCAGAACAACACGGATGCTGCCGAGCTTACGCCCGCCGCGCAATGCGAAGCCGGCCATCGCCATCTGCAATCGGGACGATCCCTCGAAGCTCAAATCTGTTGCCAAGGATTGCTGGCATCCGATCCCAATCACGCCGGCGCCTTGCACCTGATGGGCCTGATTGCTTTGCGCGCCGGACAGTACGATCACGCGCTGGAGTGGACGGCCCGCGCGATCGCACAGGAGCCCAAACCGGATTATATCGCAAGTCTTGCAACCACGCTGTTGAAGCAAGGCCGGCGCGAAGAAGCGCTCAAGGCCTTCGACAAGGCCGTCCAGCTCAATCCCGACGATGCCACTTTGTGGAAACAGATGGGCGACGCCTTGCTGGAGTTGCAACGCTACGACCATGCTTTGTTGAGCTTTCAGCATGTGCTCAAACTCGATCCGCGCCACCAGGACGCCGCCTACAAGAGCGGGGTTCTGCTCAATGACGCCGGGCGATTCGAGGAGGCGGCAGCGTGCCTCGATGTCTGCGATGACGTGCTGCCCAACCACGCTCCGACATTGCAGGCACGCGCCCGCGCGCTACTCGGCCTGAAAAAATTCGAAGCATCGCTCGCCGATAGTTTGCGGGCCAACACCCTTCGGCCGCGCGATCCCGACACGCTCAACAATATCGGCGCCTGCCTGCAATCGCTTGGCCGCGAGGAAGAGGCGCTGGTCTGGTTCGATTCCGCGCTCGAGCGTCTGCCGGACTCGATTGAAATCCTGAACAACAAGACTTCGATCCTGGGCCAGTTGCAGCGTTTCGACGAAGCCCTGGCGCTCTACGATCGTATCCGCGCCCGTCGGATGGCAAATCCGATGACGGATTGGCATCTGGCCTTGCTCAAGATGTTGCTCGGCGATTTCGAGGCCGGCTGGGCCGGGCGGGAGGCGCGCTGGACCATACCGGATCCGGCGCCCTACCCGAAGTTCAGCCAGCCGATGTGGCTCGGTCAGGAATCCATTCAGGGAAAAACCATCCTGATCCATGTCGACGAGGGCTTGGGAGACACCATTCAGTTCGTTCGCTACGTGCCGATGGTGGCAGGGCTCGGGGCGCGGGTCATTCTGGTGGTCGAACGCCCGCTGGTCACGCTGCTGTCGGAACTCCCCGGCGTTTCGCAGTGTCTTGCTTTCTCCGATGAGCCCCTGCCCGCCTTCGACATGCATTGCCCCGTCGGGACCCTGCCGATGGTGTTCGGCACGCGCCTCGACAGCATTCCGGCAGAGACGTCGTATCTTCCTTCGCCGGACGCGGCGCGCATCCAGGCGTGGGGCGAGCGTCTCGGACGGCATGACAGATTAAGGGTTGGGCTGGTTTGGTCGGGCAACCGAAACCACCGCAACGATCACAATCGATCGACGACGTTGCGGGCACTATCGCGCCTGCTTGACGTCGATGCGACCTTTGTCAGCCTCCAGAAAGATCCCCGGGCCCCCGACAAGGCCGAACTCGACAAAACCGGCATCATCGATTGGACCGGCGAGTTCAAAGACCTCGCGGATACCGCGGCGTTCGTGAAGTGTCTCGATCTCGTCGTCACCGTCGACACCAGCGTCGCGCATCTTGCCGCCGCACTTGGGTGTCCCACCTGGATTCTTTTGCCCTGGACGCCAGATTATCGCTGGCTGCTCGGTCGTGACGATAGTCCCTGGTATCCAACGGTTCGCCTGTTCCGGCAGAGCGAAACGCGCGACTATGCGAGCGTGATCGACCGGATGCGGCTTGAGTTGCTGGAACTGACAGCCGCCCGATCATCTTCGGCGCCTCGCTGACAGGTCCGCAATGTCGGCCTGCCGACAACCGCCGCGCATGATGCGCCCCCGGCGCTGGAGCTTTTCCAGAAACCACCAGAAACAAATCAGCAGCGACCGAGTCAGGATTCGTTAACCATACTGGTCCAAGGATCAACTGATGTTTTAGGCGGAGATCATTTGATGTCGTCAGTTTCGTCGCTCGGATCAAGCCAGTACACTTACAGCAGTCCCCTTCAGCAGCTGGAAGCAGAACTACAGTCCGAAGTGTCGGCTGGCACCGTAAGCTCATCCGACGAATCGGCGCTGTCTTCTGCTCTCACGAGCATCGATAGTTCGCTGTCCGCGGGTCAGTCGTCGTCATCTTCGCAGACCGCAGGCTCAACTGATGGCACGGGAGGCAGCGGTCCCGGCGACATCAAATCCAAGATCAACAGCCTGATCCAGGCCCAGGTCGCCAGCGGTGCGCTGACGAGCGATCAGGCCACTGAATTGCAGAACCTCTTCAGCAACACTTTCGGTAATGGTCCCGGTGGATCAGGAGGCCCAGGCGGTCCGCAAGGGTTTGGCGGACCTCCTCCCGGCCCGCCGCCGTCCGGAGGCAGTTCAAGCGCATCGTCCTCGGCTTCCGCAATCGCTCAGTTGCTCGACAGCTCTTCGTCAACGGATACGTCCTCGACAGACGGTTCGTCGACCGACAGCACTTCGTTGAGCAACATCCTGCAAGATTTCCTGAAGCAGCTTCAGGACTCCCAGTCCCTCTCTTACGGCGCGAACGGCGCCACGACGGCGGCAAGCTCGCTTGGGTCGACGCTCCTCAATTATCAGGCCTGAGAGAGATTTCCGAATTCACGAATAGGGAAATCTCGCCCGATCGCCTGCGGCAACGCGGCGGGACCAGGCCAGGCTTCCGAACCGAGTGAAATCAGAAGTCGAAAAGCGCCCGCTTTAACTCCAAGAGTAGCCGTTCAGCGGTGCCCGTACTCGGTGAAAACATAATCGCGTGCCTTCACCACGGTGTGGCACGCGTAGCCGCACTTGGCATCGTTCGCCTGCGGCGGACTGTCATTTAAATTACCCGCCCTGAAGGTGTCGGAGGCGGCATCGTATTCGAACTCGGCATATCCCCATCCGCCGCTGTCGGCGAACCTCTTGCTGTCCTTCAACATGAAATCCATGTCGTGCTGAGTCCCCGGCACCGTTGGTTGGCCTGGGTACGTCTCCTGTTTTTTCGGGTTCCAATGGATTTTCGCCATCATGGCACCGTCCGGAAATGGCTTGCCGTTGCCGGGCATGCCCGCCTTGAAGGCGTCGACCATGATGGGATTTCCCAGGATCGCGGCGATTTTGCCGCCGTTCTCGCTGATGGCAATGACTTGCCAGCTTTCGTATCCTCTGAACTCAGCGAAAGCGAGGCCGCCTGGCACTTCCAGCGTGTACTTGTCCTTGGCCTTGTCCTGGGCGAAAATCGCGTTGCCGCCGAAGGTGACGACCACTGCTGCAAAGATCAAAATCGCGGAGAATACAAATCGCTTCATGACTCTCTCCCCTGCTTTGGCGTTTAAGCGTTATTGATCCTTCGATGCTGTTTCTATCGCGTTCCTGCTCTATACCGTTCTTGCTATTTTGAGAAGCGATCGCTCGCGGTCCGCAAAGCCGATCGTGGCGCAATCGAATAAAGTCGTAACTAACCCGCGCGCGCCGCGCGGCGCAGCGATTGCGGCGGCTGGCCGAACGCGCGGATGAAGGCGCGGCGCATCCGTTCGGGATCGCGAAAGCCGGTCGACTGCGCCACGCGCTCGATCGCCTCGCTGGAGGATTGCACGCGTTGCCGCGCCACCTCGATCCGCAACCGCTCCACCGCCTTGAACGGCGTGGTGCCGGTTTCGGCGACAAAGGCGCGGGTGAAATGGCGCGAGCTCATGCCGGCCCGTTCGGCCAGATGTTCGACCGTCAGCGGCGCGTCAAGGTGCTCGCGCGCCCAGGTCAACAGCGGGCCGAAGCGGCCGGAGGGCGCCTTCAATTCCAGCAGCGACGAGAATTGCGATTGGCCGCCGCTGCGCCGGTCGTAGAGCACGAGCTGGCGCGCGGTTTGCCGCGACACTTCCTCGCCGAAATCCTCGGTCACCATCGCCAATGCCAGATCGATGCCGGCTGAGATCCCCGCCGAGCTCCAGATCTCGCCATCGCGGACGAAGATCCGGTCGGATTCCAGTTTCACCCTGGGATAGGCCGACAGAAAATGCGGCGTGCGCCGCCAATGGGTGGTGGCGCGACGGCCGTCGAGAAGGCCGGCTTCGGCGAGAATGTAGGCGCCCGAACACACGCTCGCGATCCGAACGCCGCGCTTCTCAGCGGCGCGCACAAAGGCGAGCAGCTTTGTCGATCGCGACGCCGCGATAACCCCCTCGCCGCCCGCAACGATCAGGGTCGAAAGCTGACCGGCCGACCGCAAGCCGCGCGCCAGCAGTTCCACGCCGGACGACGAGCGCACGCCGCCCGGCCCTTCCGCAAGCACCCGGATCGAGGCTGTAGAGCCGGCCAGGCGGCTTGCAATCTCGAACACCGAAATTGGACCGGCTGCATCCAGCAGCTGAAAACCGGGAAAGACGAGGACACCGATCACGTTTGAACCGCCTATGTCCGAAAATGAGGGAAATATGCCATTTGTGACATGAGACCACTGTGCCAGGGTGCCGTCAAGCCAAACATCGAAAGGCACGCCTCCCATGCCGAACCCGCTTCAGATCGGAATTGTCGTATTTCCGAACGTGACCCAGCTCGATTTCACCGGTCCCTTGCAGGTGTTCTCGAGCCTGCCCGGCGCAACCGTGCATCTGATCTGGAAACGGATCGAGCCGGTCGCGAGCGACACCGCGCTGACGGTGTTGCCGACGACAAGCTTTGCCGATTGCCCGCCGCTCGACGTGATCTGCGTGCCCGGCGGGGCCGGCACCGACGACATGGTCAATGACGAGGAGGTGCTCGATTTCGTGCGCGCGCAATCGGCACACGCGAAATACGTCACGTCGGTTTGCACGGGATCGCTGGTTCTGGGCGCCGCCGGTCTGTTGAAGGGATACAAGGCGACGACGCACTGGACCGCGATGGAATATCTGGGTCCCTACGGGGCGTTGCCGACCAGGACGCGGGTCTGCGTCGATCGCAACCGCATCACCGGCGGCGGCGTCACGGCCGGAATCGATTTTGCGCTGACGCTGGTCTCACACCTGGTGGACCGGCCGACCGCCGAAATGATTCAGCTCCGGCTCGAATATAATCCGGCGCCGCCGTTCACGTCAGGTTCGCCCGACACCGCACCGGCGGATGTGCTGGCGCGCTTGCAGCAACGCAACCCGGCCGGCCGGGAGCGTCGAAGTGCTGCGAACCGAAAAGCAGCCGCCGCTTTGCAAATGCAAGCCTAGTGTCCCGATTCTGACATTCGTATCGTATCGCGGCGGGCACTTTTGCGAATGTCAGAACCATGGGGACACAGCGGACGCCGCATCGGCCCGCTCTCGAAACTTAATTTGATTTTAGTGTCGTTTCCGTTCTCCTTCAACAATACCTCTCATGGGAGCGCCAAGCTCCACTCGACCTGGCCCCATCGAGGAAGAGCCTCAGCAGTGCCTTCACGCTGAGGCTCTTTTCATTGAGCATAGGAAGCCGGCATAACGAGGCGCCAATTCGAAATCCCGGCGACAAGACAAAGCAGCGGGAACAATGGAGCAGGAAGAAAATGAAATCGAAACTCGGGCAGGTGATTGCTGTCCTTCTGGTACTTGGCTCGACTATTTCTTTTGCCGGCCAGGCGTCGGCGCAACAACGGACAAAGGTCGGGACCTTGCGGTGCAACCTGGCGCCGACGGTCGGGCTCATCGTGATTGAGCGTCAGCGCTTGTCCTGCATGTACACGCCGGACGGACCCTGGCCGCCGGAAAGATACTTCGGACGTATCACGACCGTGGGTCTCGACCTCGGCGTCAACAGGGGCGGACGGATGGCGTGGGCCGTGCTGGCGCCGGTGGCCGGACCCATTCGGGGTGGCCTTGCCGGCTCATATGTCGGTGTGAGCGCGGATGCCGCGGTCGGCGTTGGACTTGGCGCCAACGCCCTTGTTGGTGGCTCGAACCGTTCGTTTGCGCTCCAGCCCGTATCGGTCGAGGCGAACTCGGGTCTCGACATCACCGCTGGCGTCTCAACGCTCCGGCTGCGCTACGCGCCATAAGGGCCGCACCTCTCGGCGGTCGGCAGCGACGATCACGCGTTCGCCGACCGCTCCAACAGAAAAAGGCCGCCCGGTTTCCCGAACGGCCTTTCCTGTCTCACGGCAGCCTCACATTTAAACGGGCGATCTCAGGACGTCGTATCCGGGGGCCTATCTCCCGGCTCATCCTGATCGGAAGCCGCTGCTTATCGGGTCAGTCGCGATCTGTTGCCCGATCCGTCCGCGGTGGTTTCCCATCTCCGTAAGATGACCTGACTAAGCCATCGCCCCTCACGTGGCGCAACGGCGCTGTCTTCGATGTCCCCGTTGATCCCGTTGTCCACAGGCACGTGGGCAACGCAACACCGCGTATAGTTTGCGTTTCGACCGACGCTAAGCCTTGTCGGCCGATGCCTTGATGAAATCGACAAAGGCTCGCAGTGGCGCCGGCACAAGCCGCCGTCCGGGGTAATAGAGATACGGCCCCGCGAAAGATTGCCACCAGGGTTCGAGAAGCGGTTCGAGCGCGCCGCTTTCAAAGTGCGGGCGTAGCCAGTCCTCGAACAATGGCACGATGCCGATGCCCGCGATCGCGGCGTCGACGAGGAGATCGGTGGCGCCGCCGACGGTCGCCGTCAGCGGCCCCGTCACGTCGACCTTGACGATTTCACCGTCGCGCTCGAACTCCCAGCCCACCGTCGCCCCGCTCGGAAACCGCCCCTGCAGACAGGTATGGCCGAGCAGATCGCGCGGGTGCTCAGGTCGTCCGCGTTGCTTGAGATAGGCCGGGGCAGCGCCGAGGGCAAAGCGCTGCTGACGCGGACCGATCGGCACCGCAATCATGTCCTGCTCCAACCGCTCGCCATAGCGGATGCCGGCGTCGCAACCGGCCGCGAGGACGTCAACGAAACTTTCCTCGGCGATGACCTCCAGGCGAATCTCCGGATAGGCAGCGAGAAACCTCGGCACGATCGCCGGCAGTACCAGCCGCACCGCGCTGACCGGGACATTCAGTTTGAGAGTCCCCGCCGGCCGGTTGCCGAGGCCGTGGACCACGTCGATGGCAGCTTCCACTTCGCTCAGCGCCGGGGTCAGCCGCTCCAGCAGGCGCTCGCCTGCCTCGGTCGGAACGACGCTGCGCGTCGTTCGGTTGAGTAGCCTGACGCCGAGCTGCGCCTCCAGCCTGCGAACCGCCTCGCTCAGACCAGATGCGCTGACACCACTCACACGCGCGCCATCGCGAAAGCCGCCGGCGCGTGCCACCGAGACGAACGCATTGAGATCAGCCAGGTCGGCTTTCATTGTCCATAATTTCGTACAGCCTGTACAGACTGTGCCTATTTTCGTGCAAGCAGGCAAGGCCTAACTGGGGCGGGTTGCACCCCAAGGAGATCGGCCATGACCAGCAGCGTTCAAAAATCCGGCAGTTTCACTCTCGGCGACCGCACCGTTTATCGCGCGGGGTACGGCGCCATGCAGCTGGCAGGGCCCGGCGTTTTCGGCCCGCCCAAGGATCGCGGCGCGGCAGTGGCCGTCCTGCGCCAGGCCGTAGCGCAAGGCGTGAACCACATCGACACCAGCGATTTCTACGGGCCGCACGTCACCAACCAGATCATCCGCGAGGCGCTGCACCCGTACCCGGACGATCTCACCATCGTCACAAAAGTCAGCGCCCGGCGCGGCGCCGATGGATCGTGGATTCCGGCGATGTCACCGGATGAACTGACCCAGGCCGTGCACGACAACCTTCGCAATCTCGGGCTGGACGTGCTCGACGTCGTCAACCTGCGCAGCATGTTCGACGTGCATGGCCCCGCCGAAGGATCGCTCGAAGCGCCGCTCTCCGTCCTCGCCGACCTGCAACGCAAAGGCCTGATACGTCACATCGGGCTCAGCAACGTCACGTCAACGCAGGTCGCGGAAGGACGCCGGATTTGCAAGATCGTTTGCGTGCAGAATTACTACAATCTGGCGCACCGCGACGACGACGCGCTGATTGACGATCTGGCGGGCGATGGCACCGCCTATGTGCCGTTCTTTCCGCTCGGCGGTTTCAATCCGCTACAATCGTCGGCCTTGTCCGCCGTCGCTGCGCGTCTTGGCGCGACAGCGATGCAGGTCGCGCTCGGCTGGCTGCTTCGTCGCGCACCCAATATCCTTCTCATTCCCGGCACCTCGTCGGTCATGCATTTGAAGGAAAACCTGACCGCGACCGAAATCACCTTGTCCGACGATGTCATCAAGGAACTGGACGGCGTCGCAACCAAAGCCGCCTGATGGCGTCCGAAAACCGGCTGCGATCCACCTCGTTCGCAACGCCGTCGCTGGCGGCGTTGCGAACGTGGGGTCTCAGTTACCTCTGACGTGACGGCGTGCCGCTGCTTATGAGTCCACGCCCAGCAGCGGCCGGATCACCCGATCGAGCTCGGCGAATGACGCCACGACATGATCGGCGCCGGCCTGTCGCAGCCGCGCATCATGGCCGGGCTGAATATGGCTTGCCGCCGTCAGCCCGACCACCGTGGCGCCCGCGGCACGTCCCGCGGTGACGCCACCGACGCTGTCCTCGATCAC
Source organism: uncultured Alphaproteobacteria bacterium (assembly GCA_963770515.1). GTDB lineage: Bacteria > Pseudomonadota > Alphaproteobacteria > Rhizobiales > Xanthobacteraceae > Bradyrhizobium. The sequence continues at coordinate 140,955 of CAVYPW010000005.1, read as the reverse complement.
GATGCAATCGGTAGGCTCGACGCCGAGTTGCTCCGCCGCATGCAGGAAGATGTCGGGATGCGGTTTGCCGCGGGCGACATTCGAGGCGCTGAATACCCGCCCCTCGAATAGCGCCGTCATGTTCAGCACCTCAAGGCTCAACGCCAGCCGTTCGGGCGATGACGACGAGGCAATGCAGCGCGGCACCTCGCGCCAGGTCTGAAGAAATTCCCGCGCACCGCCGACCGGCTTCAACCGCGCGCGAAAGGCATCGAACGTCCTGAGCTGATAGGCGTCGGTGAAATCAGGCGGCAGCTTGCGGCCGATCACGAGTTCGATGGTCTCGATCACTTCAGAAAGCCGCTTGCCCATGAAGGTGCGGTAGGCATCGCCCACCGTCGTAGGCTTACCGAGCTCAGTGATGAGCTCGGCGATCACGGTGTTGGACAGCACCTCGCTGTCGGCAAGCACGCCGTCGAAATCGAAAATGATCGCGCGGTGTTTTAAAGTCAGCTGCGAGTTCAGCTTCCGAACTCAGCTTCCGGGAGTCCACGGCTGATAATCGCCGGTGGCCTTGGGACGGCGGCCGCTCGCCAATGTCGAGCCTGATGGGCGATAGGCGTTGGGCGTGCCGGTCATGTTCGGCACATGCGGCTTTTCCCACTCCCGCGGCGTGTAGTTTTCTTCCGTGGGCGCAACGTCGACGGTGTGATGGATCCAGCCGTGCCAGGACGGCGGAATGCGGCTCGCCTCCGCATAGCCGTTATAGACCACCCAGCGGCGCTCGAAGCCGAGCGTCGGATCGATCTTGCGACCCGCGGTGCGGTAATAGCGGTTGCCCTGCTCGTCCTCGCCGACCAGCTCACCGAACCGCCAGGTCCATAGCTGGGTGCCGAAGGTCTGGCCGTTCCACCAGGTGAACACTTTGAGGAAGAACTGCTTCATCGGGGCTAAGCCGCCTTGTTGTGCGATGCCGTTCTGATGCCACCTGAGCGTTGAATTGTCCAGTTCGGCACAGCACAAAAGGCCTGCACGGCCGGCGCATCTCGAGGATCTTCCCGGGCAAGGCGATCATCACAGCCGCGTCATTGACGCCGCCCGTCTATTCCGCGCCTCAACGGTTGGACTACATTTCCTTCTGTGCACGCGTCTCCTTCTGTGCACGCGTCGTTGCGGCTCGGGGAATTTCCGCGTTCGGGAGGGGTGGATGGGTTCAGGAGTTAGGAGCCGACCATGATCATCTCAACGATCCCCGCGAAAGGTTTTGGCACTGTTGCGGCAGTCACCCTGGTTCTGGCAATGGCCGCGCCGGGCGCAAGCCGCGCCGAACATCGAATTGCCGGCCATCCGCCGGGCGTGAATGCCCTGCCCCGTCCGCCGATGAGACCCTTGCAGACCGGCACCGGGGTCGCGGCCCCCGCCGCGCAGGTGCAACAGCCCCGTGTCATGCCATCAACGCCGTCCGTTGCGATGGGGCACGCGGAAGAGAGTGGCCACGTGGGCGATCAAGGCCATGATCGCGGCCATGATTCCGGCCAGCGGGACGCCCGCATTATCGTGGTCGGCGTGCCGTCGGCCTATTATTACGGACCGCCAACCTATTACGCGCCCGGCTATTACGGCGACCAGTATTCCGACGGCGGTCCTGCGGTCGGGCCTTCTCCGCTCGGCGACGTCAACGCCACCAATTGCGCGCAGAATTATTCCTCCTACGATCCGCAGTCGGGCATCTATATCGGCGACGACGGCAACGCGCATCCTTGCCCATGATTTGCCCGTAACGCTGTCGCGTTTCAGGATTGCGTCGCGAGCGCCACGCCAGCCAGCGTAAACAGAAGGGCGGCGATCTGGCCGATGCCGAGCGGCTCGTGCAACGCGATCGCCGACGCCGCGACGCCGATCACGGGAACCGCCATGGTGCCGATCGCCGCGACGGACGCCTTCAGCCGCGCCAGCGCCGCAAACCAGCAGACATAGGCGATGCAGAACTGCACCACGGTCGAATAGCCGAACAACAGCCAGTCCGTGCCGGTCAATCCGGCAAAATTGGAAGTCTCGAAAAAAAAGCCCGCAATCGAGACCGGCAAACAGCCGATTCCGATCTGCCAGGCCGCCGCCGACACCGGCGGCAGATTGAGCGGGTATTTTTTGGCGAGCACGGTTCCGACCGCAAACCCGGTCGCGCCGCCGAGCGCCATCAGGATTCCCGGCAGCTTGGAGAGGCTCGCCGCAACGCCGTTGCCGCCGAGAATCGCACTCAGGCCGGCAAACGCCATCACCAGCGACAGCACGCGCAACGGGTTCGGCCGTTCGCCGAGGATCGGCCAGGCCAGGAGAGACGCCCATACCGGCATGGTGTAGGCGATCAGCGCCGCTTCGCTGGCGGGAAGAAACACCAGCGCAAATCCCATCAGCACCATCCAGCAGCCGACATTGAGGATCGCCGCCAGCACGAGACGCGGCCACATCGCGCGCGGCACGCGCAAGCTCTCGCCCAACGACAGCGCGAGGATCGCCAGCAGGCTCGCGCCGATCACGCCGGTGGTGCCGCGCAGCGTCAGCGGCGGCAGGTAACCGAGCAGGAACTTGGTGATCGGCCAGTTGAAACCCCAGCCGATCGAGGTCATGGCGAGGAAGGCAAGCCCTGCGGGCGCGATGCGCGCTTTCGCGCCCGGCTGGTTGGAAACTGTCATGGGGGATTGGTCGCTATGATCCGATTCTAGCACCACTGGTAGAATCGTGGCGCACTTTGCCGCCAATCGGATGCTCAAACCATGGCCAGTACCGTATAGCTGACCGGACTCCCCGTAGCGTCACGTGAGTCTTCGCCAGGCAAGGTGTTGGGCACAATAAATAGTTGGCCTGTGAACAGCGGGGCGAAGTCCGGCACCCCCGATCCCGATCACTTTTTTTCGCTTGGGAATCCCTGAGGACTCACTGATACTTGCCCCCATCAGGCGCGGGCGTTGCCCCCTGGTTTCCCCCAGTTTCCACCACATTTAGTATTTGATTCAGGAACTCGTACTAATCCTTGACGGGCGCGTTGGAGTCGTCCTAGCTTTCTTTCGTTCGGCGCGAGTGTGTTTGGGTCCCGCCGGTCACTCCCTGAAGGGTTCCAAATTGACCACTCCGTCAGCCGGTCGAGGCAGCGGATGAGGGCCTTTTTGTCCCTCGTCCAAGGAAAGTCCGAGGACCTTCGGGAAGCGCAAAACAAGGCCGCGCAAAACGGCCGAGAGTTTGAGTTAGGGGCGTTGAGTACGTGGATTTGAAACGACGCTGGGGAGCTCCGTTTTGAGGCCATGGACCGGACAGCCGCGGTGCTCGCACCGCGTTTGAACCGTCAGAGAAACAGGCCGGATCCACCGGCTGGAAACTTGCGGGCTTCAAGACCACTTCGAAAGGTGGTCGGAGGGATCGCTCAAGACAGTAACACCCGGCAGCCGCGGCGGCGGCCGGCCTAAAAAGAACGGGGCACGACCATGCGAATCGAACGGCGTAATACCACTGCGGGCCAGTCACCTTATGCACAGCTTGATTTCAGATTGACGACATCTGAGATCAAGAATCCCGACGGCTCTGTTGTGTTCCGCCTCGAAAACGTCGAGGTGCCGCAATTCTGGTCGCAGGTCGCCTCCGACGTGCTGGCGCAGAAGTATTTCCGTAAAGCCGGCGTCGCCGCGCGGCTGAAAAGGATAGAGGAAGAGACCGTGCCGTCCTGGCTGTGGCGTTCGGTGCCGGACATCGAGGCGCTCGCCACCCTGCCCGAGAACGAGCGCTATGTCAGCGAACTCTCCGCCAAGCAGGTGTTCGATCGGCTTGCCGGCTGCTGGACCTATTGGGGCTGGAAGGGCGGCTATTTCTCGAGCGAAGAAGACGCCAGCGCCTTCTTTGACGAACTGCGCTTCATGCTCGCCAAGCAGATGGTCGCGCCGAACTCGCCGCAGTGGTTCAACACCGGGCTGCACTGGGCCTACGGCGTCGATGGCCCCGGCCAGGGCCACTATTATGTCGACTGGAAGACCGGCAAGCTGACCAAGTCGAAGTCGGCTTACGAACATCCGCAGCCGCACGCCTGTTTCATCCAGGGCATCGAGGACGACCTCGTCAACGAGGGCGGCATCATGGATTTGTGGGTGCGCGAGGCGCGCCTGTTCAAATACGGCTCGGGCACCGGCTCGAACTTCTCGCGCCTGCGCGGCGAAGGCGAAAGACTTTCCGGCGGCGGCCGCTCGTCCGGCCTGATGAGCTTCCTCAAGATCGGCGACCGCGCCGCCGGCGCGATCAAGTCGGGCGGCACCACGCGCCGCGCCGCCAAGATGGTCGTGGTCGACGCCGACCATCCGGATATCGAGACCTATATCGACTGGAAGGTGAAGGAGGAGCAGAAGGTCGCAGCCCTCGTCACCGGCTCCAAGATCAACCAGAAGCACCTCAAGGCCGTGATGAAGGCCTGTGTGAACTGCGAAGGTTCGGGCGACGACTGCTTCGATCCGGAAAAGAACCCGGCGCTCCGCCGCGAAATCAAGCTCGCGCGCCGCAGCCTGGTGCCTGACGCCTACATCAAGCGGGTGATCCAGTTCGCCAAGCAAGGCTACAAGGAGATCGACTTCCCGATCTACGACACCGACTGGGATTCGGAAGCCTATCTCACGGTGTCCGGCCAGAACTCCAACAACTCGGTATCGCTGAAGGACGACTTCCTGCGCGCGGTGGAAACCGACGGCAACTGGAATCTGATCGGCCGCACCAGCAAGAAGGTGACGAAGACGCTCAAGGCCCGCGACCTCTGGGAAAAAATCGGTTACGCCGCCTGGGCGTCGGCCGACCCCGGCCTGCACTTCAACACCACGATGAACGACTGGCACACCTGCAAGGCGTCCGGCGACATCCGCGCCTCCAATCCGTGCTCGGAATACATGTTCCTGGACGACACCGCGTGCAACCTTGCGTCTGCCAACCTGCTGACGTTCTACACCTCCGCTTCCGCAAGCGCGGGAACGCCGGGCCATTTCGACGTGGCTTCCTACGAGCATCTCTGCCGGCTCTGGACCATCGTGCTCGAAATCTCCGTGATGATGGCGCAATTCCCGTCCAAGGCGATCGCCGAACTCTCCTATGAGTTCCGCACGCTCGGCCTCGGCTTTGCCAATATCGGCGGTCTGTTGATGACCATGGGGCTTTCTTACGACTCAAAGGAAGGCCGTGCGCTCTGCGGCGCACTCACCGCGGTCATGACCGGCATCGCCTACAAGACCTCGGCCGAAATGGCGGGCGAGCTCGGCACCTTCCCCGGCTACAAGAAGAATGCCGCCCACATGCTGCGGGTGATCCGCAACCACCGCCGCGCCGCGCATGGCCACGCCTCCGGCTATGAAGCGCTTGCGGTGAATCCGGTGCCGCTCGACCACGCCTCCTGCCCGCAAGCCGATATCGTCGCGCATGCGACCAAGGCCTGGGATGACGCGCTCGCGCTTGGCGAAGCCAACGGCTATCGCAACGCGCAGACGACCGTGGTCGCGCCGACCGGCACCATTGGTCTGGTCATGGATTGCGACACCACCGGCATCGAGCCGGATTTCGCGCTGGTGAAGTTCAAGAAGCTAGCCGGCGGCGGCTACTTCAAGATCATCAACCAGGCGGTGCCCGCAGCGCTTCGCGCGCTCGGCTATCGCGAAAGCGAGATCGCCGAGATCGAGGCCTATGCCGTCGGTCTCGGGTCGCTCTCCAACGCGCCCGGCATCAACGCCTCCACGCTGAAGGCCAAAGGCTTCACGGATGAAGCCATCGCCAAGGTCGAGAAAGCCTTGCCGACCGCGTTCGACATCAAGTTCGCCTTCAACAAGTGGACCTTCGGCGAGGACTTCATCCGCGACCAGCTCGGCATCGGCCTGGAAGCCATCGCCGCGCCGAATTTCGACCTGCTCACCGCGCTCGGCTTCACCAAGCGCGAGATCGAAGCCGCCAACGTGCACATCTGCGGCGCGATGACGGTCGAAGGCGCGCCGCACCTGAAGGCCGAGCACTATCCCGTGTTCGACTGCGCCAATCCCTGCGGCAAGATCGGCAAGCGCTATCTGTCGGTCGAAAGCCACATCCGCATGATGGCGGCGTCGCAGCCGTTCATTTCCGGCGCGATCTCCAAGACCATCAACATGCCGAACGACGCCACCGTCGAGGACTGCAAGCAGGCTTATCTGTTGTCCTGGAAGCTGGCGCTGAAGGCCAACGCGCTCTACCGCGACGGCTCGAAGCTCTCGCAACCGCTCAACTCGCAGCTCATCGCCGACGATGAGGACGAGGACGATGCGGTCGAGGCGTTCTACGACAAGCCGATGGCCGCGCGGGCCACGCAGGTCTCGGAGAAGATCGTCGAGAAACTCGTCGAGCGCATCATCGTGATGCGCGAGCGCGAGAAGATGCCGGATCGCCGCAAGGGCTACACGCAAAAGGCCGTGGTCGGCGGTCACAAGGTCTATCTTCGTACCGGCGAATATGACGACGGCCGCCTCGGCGAGATCTTCATCGACATGCACAAGGAAGGTGCGGCGCTGCGCTCCTTCATCAACAATTTCGCGATCGCGGTTTCACTGGGACTTCAGTACGGCGTGCCGCTGGAAGAATATGTCGATGCCTTCACCTTCACCCGCTTCGAGCCGGCGGGCCCCGTGCAGGGCAACGACTCCATCAAGTATGCGACCTCGATCCTCGACTATGTCTTCCGCGAACTCGCGGTGAGCTACATGTCGCGCTTCGACCTCGCCCATGTCGACCCATCCGAGTCCAACTTTGACGCCATGGGCAAGGGCGTCGAGGAAGGCCGTGCGCCCGAGAACTCCGGCAACAAGTACCTGTCGAAGGGCCTCACCCGCTCGCGCTCCGACAATCTCGTGGTGATGCGCGGCGGCAGTGCGGCGGTCAGCGCGGGCTCGGACTCCGCTCCCTCCGGCGGCAGCAAGGTGACGTCGCTGTCTCCTGGCGGTGCTCATCAAGGTAGTCATGCCCGCGTCTCCTCCGACACCATCGAAGGCGCGGTCGCGCTGAAGGAGGCGCAACACGACCTCTCGCCGACGGAGAAGCTCGAGGCGTTGCAATGGAGCAAGGCGGGTGCGGCCACAGCCGCGGCGCCTTCGAAAGCCGAACGCCGCGCCGAGGCGAAAGCCAAAGGCTACGAAGGCGAGATGTGCTCGGAGTGCGGCAACTTTACGCTGGTGCGCAACGGCACCTGCATGAAGTGCGATACGTGTGGATCAACGACGGGGTGTAGCTAAATAATTTCCTGTTGGTCGCGGACCACGCCACGGTTCGCGACCAATTTTTAACTTTTCAAAAAGAACAAACCGTGTACTGTAAGAACGAGCAACTGACTATCTAAAGAGGACGTAAGATGACTAAGCAACCAGGGCTTGATGGCCGTCAGCGAGATCTGGATGGCGAGATACGCCAGAAGAACGGAAACACGAGAGTTGACACTTTAAGGAAGACCTATGGCGATGACTTTGCCAAAGGTCACCGAGGCGATATGCGGCTAGATACGCTGCTAGATAATTCTGGGGTGCGCTCGCTAAGTGAGTATCTCAAGCGAAATTAGCGCTTCCATAATCACTGGATACGCGTCGACATATTTCTCAATAGTGGCGGAAATTGCCTTATCGAAAACATGACTGCGCAATCGCGCAAGATTAACGCGATGATTATTTCCCGGCACAAACTCGCTTCTAATCTTTCTCTTTTCTGATTCATCAAACGCATCAAGAAAAAACTCGGTCACCTGATCAAAGGGTAAAATTCGCAATTCAACTGCGTCCTCTAAGTCAATTATGGAATAGCAAATGTCGTCTGCCGCTTCGACGAGATGCGCCAACGGATGACGACACCAGGAAGAAGGTCCCGTTGATACCAGACCGAGCTTCTCCCCTACGCGATTCAATAAGCTTTCCTCGGAGATGAACGATCCAAACTTCTTCAGCCCCTTACGGCTGGTCCAAGGATATTTGTGAAACGCTCCAAGCGTCGCATATGTAAGTTGCAAACCACCGCCGAACAGATGATTTTCGGTCTGACTGACCATACGAAAGCCTTGCGCATTTCCCTCAACGAAAATGAGATCCCGCTTATGGTCATCCGACAGGTTCTGGAAGATATCTGGTCCCTTTGTCTCAAACCAATGGATCATGCCTTCTTCACCACCATGACCAAATGGTGGATTAGCGCCGCGTAGGATGCGTTGAGCATTTTGCGAAACCCATCTGCCTTTCACAAGAAAACGCGTTATCGGTATCGCTACGCTCCACCCTCCTGCGAACTGCCCGCCCCCTCCCACCCACCGCATGCCAACAAAACCCAACCGCTTCCTCACTCGCCTTGGCCGCTGGCGGCGGCGCGCGCGCTGGGCGCGGCAAAGGCTCGCGAGAGCACCGCGGACGCTTCAAATCGCGGGCAGCGTGGCGATCCTGCTGGCGGTGTTAGCGCTCGTGAATCTCGTCTATCACGTGGCCCACAAGCCAACCGAGCTGTTCGCCTTCATCGGTCACCGGCTCGACAAGGAGCCGGCCGAGACATGGCGGCAATACGGGCCGCTGTTTCGTAACCTTTCCACCAGCACGATCGCGCCCGAATTACTGGCCGCGCTGGCGCAGGTCGAGAGTTCAGGCAATCCGGTGGACCGCACCTATTGGCGCTGGCGATGGAGTTTCAACCCTCTCGCGATCTACCAGCCCGCGTCGAGCGCCGTCGGCCTCTATCAGATGATTGACGGGGCCTACGCCGAGGCCGCGCGGTTCTGCATCCGGGATCATGCGGTGGTGGATTCCGGCTGCGGCTTTGCGAGCTTCTATATCCGCGCGATCCCGAGCCATTCGATCGAGCTCGCGTCCGTGTATCTGGACCGCCATGTCGCCGATGTGCTCGCTCGCACAAGCGAGGTGAAGGCCACGGCTAGCCAAAAGCAGGATCTCGCGGCCTTCATCCATCTCTGCGGCGCGGGCCCCGCCACGGCGTTTGCGCGCCGACATTTCCAGATGGTGGCAGATGAACGCTGCGGCGATCATCTCGTCGCGGCCTATGTCGCTCGCGTCAATGCGATGAAGCGTCAGTTCCTGCGCCTCGCCGCCGATGGGACCAACTAGCACAGAGCTTTGTCTGACACAGTGCCGTCGATACCGGGGTGGAGCGGGCCATTTCCCGGGCGAGAGATGACCCAGCTGGAACCCGCAGCACGAGGCAATTACAGGGAATTCCGTGCAAAACCAACGAAAATAGTGCGGCTCATTCGCAACACCCCGGCGATTTTTTCGGTCGCGCGGTGCGAGGTTCCTTGTCCGCGCCGCGACTCCGCCGCATTGTGAACCTTTCCGACGCCCGACCTTGCCAGGCAACCAGTCGGAAAGAGCCAAGGTACATCGTGCCTGTTCCTGCCATCGATCTAAGGAGAACTTTCGTGGTGAAAATGCTGATCGCAACTGCTGCAACGCTTGCTTTGGTGGCTGCCGCTTCCGCAGCCGACTTTCCGAAACGGCAGCCCGCGCCCGCCTACTCCGAGGCCCCGCCCGTCGGCAAGATGCCGGTCGGCAAGTCCCCGGTCGGCAAGGCACCGGTCGCCGCCCGCTACTGATATCGACTGCGGCTCGACGCCCGGACGATTGGATTTCCGGGCGCGGCTCTAGGCGCGTCCGCCAACGAGAGTCGGGCGCGCGCGCCGCCTACTTCCTCACATACTTCTGCACGCGCCAGTTCAGTGTGTCGGCGACGAAAATCTCGTCGCGCGGGCTGACTGCGATGGTGTGCGCCTCGCCGTATTTGCCGAGTGATTTCCCCGGCCCGGCGCCGGCCATCATGCCGATCACTTGGCCGTCGAGATCGAGTTTCATGATCTGGCCGGTGTGGCCGTGCGCCAGCCAGATGTGATCGGCGCCCATGAACAGCCCGCACGGCGTGCCGGGATGGCTGGACTCGCGAATGTAGGTGCCGTCGGCGTCGAACACCTGGATGCGGGCATTGTTGCGGTCGGCGATGTAGAGCAGCCCTCGTTGGTCGAACACCAGCGAGTGCGGCAGATCGAATTGGCCGGGCCCCTTCCCCTTGCCGCCCCAGCTCTTGATGAAGTTGCCGTCGCAATCGAACTTCACCACGCGCGACTCCGCCTTGCCGTGCCCTTCCAGTACGAAGAGGTCGCCGGTCGGCCCGATCACCGCCTCGTTCGGTTCGTGGAACAGCCGCAAGTGCCCGCCCGGATGCCACTCGCCGGTGCGGCCCTTGACGCCCAGCACCATCTCGATCCGCCCTGATGGATTGAACTTGTAGACGAGGTTCATGGCGACATCGGTCGCCCAGATGTTGTCGTGTTGGTCGATCCGCAAACCATGCGGCCTGTCGAACAACCCGTCACCGAAGCCGCGGATGAAATGCCCGTCGGCGTCGAATTCCATCAGCGGCATCGGCCCGCGATGGAGAACGAAGATGTTGCCTTTGGAATTGAACGCGACGCCCGATGTGCCTCCGAAATTCGCGCCTGATGGCAAACGGAAAGATTCGGGAACCGCGACGTAGGGAAGCGCTGGATATTCCATTCGCAGGTCCAGTCTTTTCTTGTTGAAGCTTCTCCATATCGGAATTTTGTTGGCCGCACAAAGCAGCAGGGCTTGCCCTGCCCTTTTCCGTATCTAAAGCAAATGCTATACTTTCGACATGACCACTGCGGAAGACATAGAAAAAGCCGTCGAAAAGCTTGCCCCGCGCGAGCTCGCGCGGTTTCGCGCGTGGTTTGAGACCTTCGACGCGCAGCAATTCGACGACGCGATCGAACGCGACGCCCGGGCCGGCAAGCTTGATGCGCACGCCGAAGAAGCCCTCGCCGCACACCGTGCCGGGCAATCCCGCGAATTGTGAAGCATTTCGCCTCACCAAAATTCTGGACCGCTTACGAGGCTTTACCGCCCGCTGTTCGAAAACTGGCCGACGCGAACTACGCCCTACTCAAAAGCGATCCGCGGCATCCATCGCTGCAATTCAAGAAGGTCGGACGTTACTGGTCCGTACGGGTTGGCTTGCGTTATCGAGCCCTACCCATCGACGTCGACGGCGGTTATCTGTGGTTCTGGATCGGCTCGCACACCGACTATGACAGAATGATCGGCTGACCATACAAAGCAGGCGTCAGCCCGCCGGTTGTCGTCTGCCGCGATCGGTGGCAGTTTGCCGGCCATGCAATTCGTTTTCGCGATCGCCGGTTCCGTCATCAATTTCGTGGCCTGCCTGAGCTATGTCCGCGCCATCCTGAAGGCCGAGGCGGCGCCGAACCGCGTCACCTGGTCGCTCTGGACGATCGTGCCGCTGATCGCCGCTGCCGCGCAGTGGCGCTCCGGCGTCGGGATTTCGACGCTGGTGGTTCTGTCGGTGGCGGCCGGTCCGGCCTGCGTCGTGCTGGCCTCGTTCGTCGGCGGCATGGGTTCGTGGCGGCTCGGGCCGTTCGACTACGCCTGCGGCGCCTGTTCGCTGGCCGCGCTCGCGCTGTGGGCGATCACCGGCGATCCCGTCATCGCCATCGTGCTTTCGATCCTGGCCGATTTCGCCGCAGCGCTTCCGACCATCCGCAAGGCGTGGCTGCAACCGGCCACCGAGGACCGGCCGGCCTATCTGATCGCGTTCGCCGGCATGATCGTCGGCCTCCTCTCGGTGCGAGAAGCGACGTTCGCAGCTTACGCCTTCAATGGTTATCTGGTGGCGGGCAGCGGCCTGCTCGCGCTGATACTCTATTGGCCGCGCAGGCGCCCTCTCGCCGCGACGCCGGCGAGCCCGTTGATTGACGGCCGATAGCGAGGTTTGACATGAGCGAGTCTGAGACCGCCCAACAAGTTTTCAAGGCGCTGAAGCTCGCGGAACATGCGCCGCCGCAACAAGCCTTGCCGATGCTCAATGGACTTGCCGGGCTCATTCAGGGAGGCGGCGAAGCGCCGATGGAAGTGGAAGACGCCCGCGCCAGCGCTTTCCTCGCGATCTGCGAAGTCGGAAAGGCGCTGCATCGCGGTCAACCTACAGGCGGCCTGTACGCGGCGGCGATCAGCGCCACCGAGCGATGGATGCAGCTTGCGAGGTGATCCTCATCCGGCCAAATAAAGAGGGCCGGTTTTTCAACCGGCCCTTTGCTTGATTACTTCTGCTGCTGGCTCTTGGAATGCGCCGCGTCGGATTGCTGGTGCGCACTCTGAGAATGTTGCTTCGCACTGGCCGCGTGTTCCTTGCCCTTGGCGTGGTCGCCCTTGCCGTGATGTTCAGCGGCGGAGCGATGGGCCTTTGCGGCGTTTTCGTGATGTTCGGCAGCCTTGTTGTGCTCGTCTCTGGCCATGAAATCCTCGTTGGTTGTCAGCTCCCAGCCGGGGCGAACTCGCGATCTCTGGAAACGTTCCGACAATCGGGCAGCCGCTGATGAAATAGATTTCCATATGCAGCCGCGTTTGAGCCTAAGGTTGGGCCTTCTCACAAAGGAACACCAAATGACCGGTCGCATGCCGCCCATCCCGCCCGCCAATCGCAGCAACAAGGGCACACCCCAGAACGCCGAAGCGGCGAGAGACACGTCTCACAAGAAGGACCACACCGAAAACACCGCCGAACAGGGCGAGACGGCGAACATCAAGCAGAACACGACGAACGCTGGCTTCTTCAAGGGCCGAAGGGTCAAGTAGCTTTCAAGTATCGCGAGCTCCTTGCCGAAAGCACAGGCGTTGCAGCGGCTTTCTGTACTCGCCACCACAAAGCGATGGTGAGGCTTTTGGGATAACGCGTCATGCCCGGCCTTGTGCCGGGCATGACGGAATCCGATTTCACCAAAAATCCAATTTCGCCAACGCACTCAACGCTGAGTCTACTGTCCAGCCCTGCTCGCAAAAATATTTCGCTTAACCCGACGGGCAAATCACGCCTACGGCTTCGCGCGTCCCGCCCGAATGAGGGGCGTTGGCCATCGTCACGAACGTTGGGCGGGATGCGGTGGACGCTTGGGCGCCGGAACGACGAACGGCACCAAAAGCGGACGGCGAAGTCGTGTGGGCCTGACGTCCCGACGCTGATGTCAACTCGCGACAATGCTTTGCATTGGGCGGGGACGGAGACAACAAAGCCCGGTCTCCGGGGCGAGCACGAAGGAAACCGTTAAAACCATCGCGCAGGGAAAGCCGGGTGTTCCGGCGCACCTGTGGTGACTAACTTGCGTGTTTTTTTATTTTTACACGCAAGGCTGCGGGTGCCGGCTCGGCATCCGGCTTTCCCTGCGCCCTCAATTTTATGGGGCGGTGTTTTGAATCACCCGGGCGGAATTCCGTCGCGGGAATGCAGGATTGCGCCTGTAGTTTTTTCCGTCATTCCGGGATGCGCCGCCGCGGCAAAATGGCGAAGCTATTTTGCGCGGAAGGCGCAGGCCCGGAATCCATTTCTCCCGGCATTTGCGCGGCAACATGGATTCCGGACAGCCGCTGCGCGGCTTCCGGAATGACGGAGGACAACTGTAGCGCTACCGCCCATTCACTCGTAAAAACCTGCGAGCCACCCCCCTACCCCCAACACAACCTTATGAACGCCGAGCCCCCGACATGAATCCCCTGAAACCGCAAATCACTTACGACGACTTCGCCCGTCTCGACATCCGCATTGGCAAAGTCGTCGAGGCCCAGCCGTTTCCCCGCGCGCGCAATCCGTCCTGGAAAGTCGGCGTCGATGTCGGTGCTAACAGGATCATGTGGTCGAGCGCGCAGATCACCAATTACGAACCCGCTGAACTCATCGGCTCGCTGGTCGTGTGTGTCTGCAATTTCGCGCCGAAGAATATCGCCGGCTTCACTTCCGAGCTGCTCATTCTTGGGGCGAAGAGCGCCGAAGGAAAGGTGATCGTTCTCTCACCCCGCAGCGAGGGTCGCCACCGGTGGGCCGGTGTATTGAAAGCTGGCTTGCGCGAGGGCGATTTACAATCGAAAATAGCGGGGACTTTTGCCGAAGAGACTTTCAAGAAGACTTCAATGGGGCTCGTGGTGATGGCCGCAAACGTATTTCGCGCATTTCTTTTCGGTCTGCTCGCTGCCGCCTTCGCGAGCGGGGCCGCCACCGGCCAGACCACCGAACGACCTCCCATCGGCGTCTTTGGCTCGCCGGCGAATGCCATGATCTTCTATGTCGCGCATGGCCCGGAGGGTTCCTGCGGCGCGGGTTGCTCGGACTGGATCGCCGCCGAAGGCACGGTGCAATGGGACACCTGGAAGCGGCTGTTTGCGATCCTCGACCGGCAGAACGGGCGCAAGTTTCCGCTCGTCATCCACACCTCAGGCGGGTCCAATCTCAATGTCGCGGTGAGCCTGGGACGAATCCTGCACGATCGCGGCATCGACGCCACGGAAGGCACGACTGACGTCGCCGCCTGCAAGGAAAAGAGCGATGCGGATTGTTTTGGGCTCAAGCGTCCGGGCGGGCCGCTCGATGCCACGCTCAACACGTCGAAAACGACCTACGACCTCGCTTGCGTGCTGATCCTGGCCGGCGGCGTGCATCGCAGCCTGCCCCCGGGCACGCGCGTCATTTTGACCGGCATGTCGATCCACAATCGTCTGGCGCCCAACGTCGCCGAAAACCGCCGCACATCCCTGACCCAGAGCTACGACCACGATTTCCGCGCCTACCTGCGCGAGATGGGGGTCGACACCGAAGTGCTCGACATTGTCGACCAGAACAGCGAGCTGCAGCGCGCGACCGAAGTGCCGCCGTCCGACTGGGCGCGGCTGCACCTCGTCACGGCGGCGCCGAAGTGAGCCGTGACAGAACGATGACGACACAACAAATCGCTAGTCCGCCGCCTTGCGCGAGATCGGACGGCCGCCCGGCCGTGACTTGTCCATCTGGGCGCGCGAGTAGCCCATGGAATCGTGCCAATGGTGGTGATGATGGTGCATGGAAGCCATCGCATTGGACGTAGCCGCGTCGGATCTGGCGGGCGCGCCGGCCGGCGCCGTCTGTGCGGATGCCAGTGTCGTCGCAGCGAATA
Source organism: uncultured Alphaproteobacteria bacterium (assembly GCA_963770515.1). GTDB lineage: Bacteria > Pseudomonadota > Alphaproteobacteria > Rhizobiales > Xanthobacteraceae > Bradyrhizobium. Next base: position 125,954 of record CAVYPW010000005.1, on the reverse strand, counting down.
ACGAGGCGGCCACGAAAACCGAAAAAGCGAGCTTGGAGCGCATGGAAATCTCCTCGATCAATCAAATGATGCAGACAGAAGAACCTTTCAGAACGGGCTGTGTTCCACGATCGACCAAACCGATCGCTGCTGCGCCGCACCCGGCAAGTGTGATTTAGATCAAAACCTCGTCCGCGGCTATGGATGAGACTTCGCTCTTCCGCTAGATTCCTTGCGCTCACGGGGGTACTCCGCATGACCGACTTCACGTCGCTTTCAACGTCCGAGCTTGCCAACCGCATCGCGATCCTGCGCGACAATCTTCGCCAGCTCACCGAACAGGCGGCGGCGCAGTCTGGCGCCGCAAACGAAGAGCGGCTGGCGGACCGGATCGAGACCCAGAGCAAGGAGCTGGAAGGACTTCTGAACGAGCAGGAGCGCCGCGGGTAGAAGTGAAGCGCACTCACCTTTCCACGACGACCGAAGGCGAAGACGAAAATGACTGCCCGCCCCGCTGCGCCAAAGGCTGAAGATTATTCCATCGTGCCGGACTCGTTGGGTCCTCGCCGCGATTTTCGCATCAGCGTGGGCTTGCGCGAAGGCTGGGACGCCGATGGCCGCGTCTTCGACGTCTCGGAGGCCGTACGCACCGCGCGCGCCTGGATGAAGCGTCGCGTGGAAGCGGGCCGGCCGGCCTTGTCCGGCATGTTCACCCGCGCCGAAGTAACCTACGCGTGGCCTCGGCCCGACGGCACAGTCGGGTCCGATCGCGAACCGGTCGCGCTTTTCACCGGCGAAGCCGTCCACGCCTATCTCGGCCACCTGTCCGACGAGACCATCGAGGCGATGCTGAACGAACTGTCGATCGAGCTTGGTGTAGCCCTGGGGCAGGAACGGATTTATGTCGCATTCGCCGATCACACCTGGATCCTGGATGCCGGAGAACGTTCATCGGTGAGGCCGAAGCCGCCGCAATAACGCTTGCGACCGGCCGGCGATTTACTGCTGGTACCGCGATGCTGACCGGTCGGCCCGGCTCCACCGCAACGTGACGCTAACCTTCTGCCCGTATGATTGCGCCCCATTACGCGCCTTAACGCGCGATTTACTTATTGCGGGGGCAGGATGCTCAGATTTGCAGTGATTGCCACAGCGCTGTTGCTGTCGGCCGGCGAGGTTTTTGCGCATGGCGAAGAGCCCGCGCCGCCGCCGAAAAAGGAAGCGCCGATGTTTCCGGTGAAGGTGGTGCAGACCCGCAAGGGCAGGATTTTCGTCGACAACAAGGGCATGACGCTCTACACGTTCGACCGCGACACCTCGGGCGACAAATCGAGTTGCGACGGCAAGTGCACCGAGCGCTGGACGCCGTTGGCCGCGGACAAGGACGCCGAGGCCAAGGGCGATTTCACCGTGATCATCCGCAACGACGGCAGCAAGATGTGGGCCTATCGCTATCGCCCGCTTTACACCTCGCAATCGGACAAGGCGCCCGGCGACGTCAACGGGTTTGACGGCGCCAATCTCTGGCACGTCGCGCGCCCGGCGTTTTGAGCCGTTACGACGTCTATATTGATGTCAGGGAAAAGTAAGTTGAGGGAACGCGAGGCCCGGTGTGCCTAGGAGGCCGGGCCTCGCGAACATCCCCCACACCCCAAGATGGCCAAAGCCTGAAGGGTCAGTGGCTTCTCGATTACGCAAATTGCGCCACGCGTGAAAGACCGTAGCACTACGGTGCGTGCGAATCGTCTAGACTCTTCGGTGAATGGATTGCTTCGCTGGTGCGCGCAACGACGTTCTTTTTCGAAATAGCTGAGTCAATCGAATCGCTTGCCGCAAACCGAGAGGCCACAGGCAAGCAACCGTTGAAGAAAATTGTCTGAATTCCCCGTAGTTTCACTCCGCAATATTCCGGATTTTCCGACTCACGCACTGCTGCTATCTCAAATCATGCATCACGTTTTCCCTTGAGGAGACGGACCATGGCTCAGCTCTTCTTCCATTGTTCCAACGACACCGGCATCTGGATCGACCGGCGGTTGCCTCCGGCGAGCAGCCTGACCGAAGCGATGGAGCAAGCCACGAAGGTCGTGCGCTCGCTGGTGATGGCGCCGTCAGGTGAAGATTGGCGCGGCTGGACGCTGCACGCCAGCGACGATTTCGGCGACGAGATCTTCGCGATGCCGTTCGTTTCCGTCCTCGGCAAGTCCCATTGAGAGGCACCATGCTGGTCACCCTGTTCGCCTCGCTTCCGTTTCGCCATCGCTTCAGCGCCCTCGTCGAGGGCTGGCAGCGCCTGCTTCAGGTGGCCGGCGATCCGTATCGGCCCGAGCGTCACTATATGCGCGGTCCCGGCCCCAAATGGCGCGCCAAACAGCGCCAACAGGCCGGGCTATAGAGTTCCTCCCAGGCTGGTAAAGCCCACCTTGAAGGCGCCGTCCGTGACGGCGCCGTTTTCTTTTTGTTAGGCAAGTCGTTTCGCCGAAAGTCTGAAGACGCCCCTCTGGCCAAAAACCGCCAAATTGTTTTTTATTCAAGGGAAGTGATTTCAACCTCTTTGCGGAGAACTTCCCATGCGGATCGCACAAACGATCTTCGTCGGTTCGATCGCCGTTTTGGCTGCCCTCGCCTCGCCTGCGCTCGCCAACGGCTCCAGCCCGAATTCCCACGCCAGCGCCAATGCCCAGGCCGTCGAGGACACACCTGGCTCGTCTCCCTGTCGCGCCTATCAGAAGGGCCCCGACGGCTCCTGGGTCGAAATGGCGTGCCATGAAGGCAGTGGCAGCGACGCAGCAGCGGCGCCAGTGCGCAAGTCCGCCAGCCACGCGAGTGGTCAGATCGCGCGCTGAGCGGGCGCGCCGGGCGGCATCGGCCTCGACAAGGCGGCAAAAACCGGGATTATCGGAAGGACTGTCTGCATCAGGAGACCACATGCCTTCCATGAGTGACGTTCATCTCGTCAGCCATCCGCTGGTCCAGCACAAGCTGTCGCTGATGCGCGAGGCCGACCGGTCCACCAAGGGCTTTCGCGAGCTTCTGAACGAGATCGGGATGCTGCTCTGCTATGAGGTCACCCGCGACCTGCCGCTGGAGATGGTCGATATCGAAACGCCGCTGATGGCGATGAAGGCCCCGAAAATCGCTGGCAAGAAATTGACCTTTGCGCCGATCCTGCGCGCCGGCGTCGGCTTCCTCGACGGCATGCTGGCGCTGGTGCCCTCCGCCCGCGTCGCCCATATCGGCCTCTACCGCGATCCCGAGAGCCTTCAGGCGGTCGAATATTACTTCAAGGCGCCGCACGATCTGTCCGACCGCACCGTGATCCTGATGGATCCGATGCTGGCGACCGGCAATTCAGCCTCGGCCGCCGCATCGCTGCTCAGGACGCGCGGCGCGCACGACATGCGCTTTGTTTGCCTGTTGGCGGCGCCCGAAGGCATCAACCATTTCCAGGCCGAACATCCGGATGTGCCGATCTGGACCGCGGCGATCGACGAGAAGCTGAACGATCACGGCTATATCCTGCCGGGCCTTGGCGACGCGGGCGACCGGATGTACGGCACGAAATAGCGAGACGCGCCCCAATTAGTGCCGCTTGAAATACTGCACCGCGCGTTCGTGCTTTTCGGCCGCCGCGCGCGACTTGAAGGTGCCAAGATTGCGGCGCCGACCGGTCTTTGGATTGAGTTTGCGCGAATAGAGCCGGTATTCGCCCGACTTGAGTTTGCGGATCATCTTGCGATCCCCGTTCCGACAGAACCTGATTTATCAATCACGTTCGCGGCGGATTTGTTCCTCGCGGCGCCTACGTCAGCCGCTCCAGCCCGGACTCGATCAGCGCGGGCGTCGCTTCAGGAGAGCTAAGGAACTTCAACAAGAGGTCGGCCACGGCAACGTTCTTCGAAGTCTTAAGCCGGCCGGCGGAAAACACCGCAGGTATCTGTAGATGAAGCGGCAAGGGTCCGACGATCTCGATGGCTTTGACCTGTTTTAATTCGCTGAGCTGCTGGATCGCGAGATCCGCCTCACCGGTGACAAGGCGCTCGGCGGTAAAGCCGATGGGAACGACGGTGGCGCGCGCGTCAATCTCGGTAGCAATTCCCATCTTTTCAATCAACTGCGCAAAGAAGATGCCGCTGGCGCCAAGCCGCGAATAAGCAACCGAACGCGCCGAAAGCAGCGTCGCGCGCAGCGCGGCCTCGGTCGAGATCTCCGGACGAGGGCTGCCCGCCTTGACCGCCAGCCCAATATAGGAACGCGCAAGATCGACGCAGCTTTCCGCGACCACACTTCCCGCCGAGGCGAGCCCCGCAAGCCCCTCCTGGGTCAGGATGAGAACGTCGGCGGTCTCGCCCTCCTTCAACCGTTCGAGCAGCCGCACCGTCGGCGCGAAATCAGCGTCGATACTTGCTCCGCTGACCGCCTGATACTTTGCCGCCAGCGCGCGAACCGCGCCAGCCAAAGCCAGCGTCGACAATACCCGTACCGAATTTTCCATGCCTCGATCTCCGCCGTCACAGCGGAGGCTTCTAGCATGGAGATCGCGCGCCCAAAACGCAATGATCCGCCAGGACGGTTGCCCTGGCGGATCATTGGGAGGTCGAGCCTTACGGCGAGAACGCCGCGAGACGCGCCCTACGTCACTTGTTACGCCGCCGCCTTCGCGCCGGTGGGCACCGAAGCAACCGTCTTCAGGATCTGCGAAGCGATCTGGTAGGGGTCGCCTTGCGAGTTCGGGCGGCGATCTTCGAGATAGCCCTTGTAGTCGTTCTTGATGAACGAGTGCGGCACGCGGACCGAGGCGCCGCGATCGGCCACGCCATAGCTGAACTTGTTCCAAGGGGCCGTCTCGTGCTTGCCTGTCAGGCGCTTGTCGTTGTCCGGCCCATAGACGGCGATGTGGTCCATGAGATTCTTCTCAAAGGCCGCCATCAGCGCCTCGAAATAGGCCTTGCCACCGGTCTCTCGCAGATAGGTCGTCGAGAAGTTGGCGTGCATGCCCGAGCCGTTCCAGTCGGTGTCGCCAAGCGGCTTGCAGTGATACTCAATATCGATGCAGTACTTTTCGGTCAGCCGCTGCAACAGGTAGCGGGCCATCCACATCTCGTCGGCGGCTTTCTTGGAGCCCTTGCCGAAGATCTGGAATTCCCACTGGCCTTTGGCGACTTCCGCGTTGATGCCTTCGTGGTTGATACCGGCCGCGAGGCAAAGGTCGAGGTGCTCTTCCACGATCTTGCGGGCAATATCGCCGACATTGCTGTAGCCGACGCCGGTGTAGTACGGGCCCTGTGGCGCCGGATAGCCGCTCGTCGGAAAGCCGAGCGGACGGCCGTCCTTGTAGAAGAAATATTCCTGCTCGAAACCGAACCACGCGCCGGGGTCATCGAGAATGGTGGCGCGCTTGTTGGTCGCGTGCGGAGTGACGCCATCCGGCATCATGACTTCGCACATCACCAGCACGCCGTTGGTGCGCGCGCCGTCAGGATATACCGCAACAGGCTTGAGCACACAGTCCGAGCTTCTACCTTCCGCCTGCATGGTCGAGCTTCCGTCGAAGCCCCACAGCGGCAACTGTTCCAGCGTCGGGAACGACGCGAATTCCTTGATCTGCGTTTTGCCGCGCAGATTCGGCGTCGGCGTATAGCCGTCGAGCCAAATATACTCGAGCTTGTACTTGGTCATTGAGCCTCTCATGAGTTGATGATGCGAAAGGCGTGAGAACGAAGCCGCCAAATCGGCTCCTGGCTCCCACACACGTACCCGGCCACGTCAGGCCGGTCATGAATAAGCAATAAAAGTGCCAATTATTGCAGCGCGGTAACGGGGGCTTTTGGAGTGGGCTCGCAGAATTCTCTGAGGGAGGAGGTGCGGCAAAGGCGCGCGGCCGAATCGGCCCATGTGGCGTTGAGAACCGCCTTCACCTCGCACCAACGCCTGTTTCCTCGTCATTCGCTGCACGGCACATCGGTAACGGTCAACGATGCGGCAACCCCACGCAACATTGCGCAAGAAAACCGGGGTCGCCTGCAAGCCCACCCTCGGTGGCGGCGACCTTCGGCCAGAACCTGCCCTGCACGGTGCAAAGGCAAATCTGCTTATAATTCAGTCAGTCGATGAATTCATTTTAATCAGGTTGCGCCGTGGGCAAGCAGGACCGATATCGGCTTTCCAGTAACCGCACACGAACGAGTCGGGCGCAGCATGAGTTGAGTGCGTCTCGGCCAATGGAGATATCGATGAATAGAAATCAGAGTCAGGAGTCTGCGCGTATCTATCAATTTCCCGCCGGGGGCCGCGCAGCTCTCGGCGTCAAGCGTCGCGAAGAATTCACGCCTGCCACAGCCCGCGTTCATGAGGCGGCTGTCGGAGAGAGCTGGTATCACGAGGCCGCCATTCGGGAAGCTGCCGAACGCGGTCGCGATAACTAAAGCTGGTCTAGCCTAAGATAATGCGGGGCGCCGGGTGAGCACGGCTTGCGAGATTTTCAAGAGAGCTCGCACGCCGTCACCGGGCGCCGCAAATGCCGGATCAAGGTGCCGGTGGCGGCCATGATCAGGCTGACCCCGCTGCCGGAATAGCGCTTGCCCGATACGGTCAGGCTCTTTTTCAGGGTCACAGCGCGGCCATCGATCTGCAGATAAGCACGCTCGTCGCCAGGGTAAAACGCGAGGATGAAACGTGTGCCGTCGGCGCAGCGATAGGAATCGAATGTCTGGGCTGATGCCGGCGATCCCTGAGCAATAAATCCCGCCACGAAAATTGCCGCCCAGTCCGAAATTCCCGCCCAGTCCAAGGCGGCCTTGTGCCGTCGCATCGTTGCCCTCGAAGCCCAGCATCCTCGGAGGATGCAGGCCTGCAATAGCGCCGGCAAAGGCAACTGTATAGTCCCCGGCCACCGAAGCGCCCGGGCTTGGCCGGCTAAAGCGATCAGGCCGCCGCTTCCATTTCCATTTCGGCGTCGAGATCGGTAATGACATCCTCGAACGCGGAGATCGCCTGCTGAACGGCTGCGATCTGCATCAATTCCCAGGCGTTGACCGGCCCGTTACGGTTTTGCAAGGCGACCACCAAATCGCGCCGCTGCTCCTTGAGCTGGACCAGTGGCAACCCGTGGTCGGGCAGATGTTTCAACATGATGCTTCAACCCCTCAAACGAGCGACACCTCCGCTATATCCTGACTAGTCTGCGTTTCGCTTACAAAACTCCGGCAAATTTTAACGATCGCCAACAAGTGCTGGAATATCAGCAGTTTTCGCAAAAACGTGTTTTTGCGGGAGTGCTTTGGCCGCATTGCCAACGGATTTTGCGCGCTCATAGTGGGCCGCCAATACGTTGCCCCGCACTGGAGATCCCGTCATGGAAGGAAAGATCGTTGTCGTGACCGGCGCCTCCGGTGCACTCGGCAAGGTCGTCGTGTCGTCCGCTCTCGCCAAGGGCGCTCGCGTCGCTGGCGTCGACCACGCGGCCTCGGCGATGAAGGTGACGCCCGAGCGGATCGAATTTGGCGGCGTCGATCTCACCGACGCGACCGAAGCCAGGAAGGCGATCGATGCGGCGGCTTCGCATTTCGGCAAACTCGATGCCCTGATCAATATTGCAGGCGGGTTTGCCTTTGAGACGACCGCCGAAGGCGATCCGAAAACGTGGCAACGCATGCATGCGCTCAATGTCCTGACCGCGCTCAACGCCTCGCGATCGGCGATCCCTCACCTCACTGCTTCGGGCGCAGGACGGATCATCAATGTCGGCGCGATGGGCGCGCTCCACGCCGGCGCGGGCATGGGAGCCTATGCGGCGTCAAAGGCGGGCGTGCATCGCCTCACCGAGGCGCTTGCCGCCGAATGGAAAGGCAAAATCACCGTCAACGCAGTGCTGCCGTCGACCATCGACACCGCTGCCAACCGCGCCAGCATGCCGGATGCGGACTTTGCCAAATGGGTCAGGCCCGAAGAGCTGGCTGACGTCATCCTGTTTTTGGCGAGTGATGCGGCAAGCGCGGTTACCGGCGCCCTGCTCCCGGTCAACGGACGGGTTTAACGTATCCAGGCCCGCGCGCGATCTGGGGTAAACTGAGGCAGTGAGTCGTCAGATCACTGTTCAGGAATGCCCAGCCCTTGGAAACCGCGCTTTATTTGCCCGTCAAACGATTTCTCGAGAAGCTCGGCTTTACGGTCAAGGGCGAGATCGGCGGCTGCGATCTGGTGGCGCTTTCGAACGACGAACCTCCGATCATGGTCATTGGCGAATTGAAGCTCGCCTTCAACCTCGAACTGATCCTGCAAGCGGTTGACCGCGCTAGTGCCTGCGATGAGGTCTGGCTCGCCGCCAAATTCTCCGAACGCGGCAAGGGACGGGAGAGCGATGCGCGCTATCGCAATCTTTGCCGCCGGCTTGGCTTCGGTATGCTCGCGGTCACCACATCGGGCGCGGTCGAAGTGATTGTGTCCCCGGCCACGGTGCCTCGCCGAGATCCGAAGCGGCGCTCACGCCTGATTGCCGAGCATCGAAAGCGCAAGGGGGACCCGGCGCTTGGCGGCAGCACCCGCGCCCCAATCATGACAGCTTACCGCCAGCAGGCCTTGGCCTGCGCCTCAGCCCTCTCGCATGGCCCCCGCAAGGTGCGCGAACTCAAACCCGCTATTCCGGACGCGCCGAAGATTCTGCTGCACAATGTCTACGGCTGGTTCGACCGCGTCGAGCGCGGCATCTACGTCCTGACCGATTTGGGGCGCGCCGCGCTGAAGCGCTGGCCGCAGCAGCCGCTCGAGACGACTGGCGCAGCCGAGCAAGCGCCATGAGTCAGATCATGTCAGGAGAGATGCGATGATCCTTGTGACGGGGAGCGTGACAGCGCGGCAAGATTCCTTCGATGAAGTCCAAAGATTGAGCCTGGAGCATGTGCATCGCTCGCGCCTCGAGCCGGGTTGTCTCGCGCACGGCGTGCATATCGACTGCGAGAATCCGCTTCGGCTGGTATTCGTCGAGCAATGGACTGATCGTACGGCACTTGGAGCTCATTTCGCCGTGCCTGCCTCGCGCGACTTCGTTCGGGCGCTGAAATCTCTCGCCGCCGGCGCATCAAAGATCGAGATTTTTGATGCGACGCGGGTCGAGAATCTTTGACGTCAGATGGATGCATAGCTGTATTGCCACATCAATTTCATATTGCAATGCAACATACCCATCCCTAGATATCTCCCGCCAGAACAAGGGGTCGGCGATGAGCCAGGATTGGAACACGAAATACGGACCGCGGCGCGTTCGGCGTGATCCGCCTACACTCGAAGAGGCGATCTTCGCGGCCGCAGGCATCACCGAAGACCAGAACGAGCAGGCCGAAATTGCGGCATCGCTGATGGGTATGCCGATCGAAACCGTCACTGCCGAGATCAGGAAGGCTGGACGCGTACAAGCGCGCACCGCTACCCGCGTGATCGCCGGTGAACAGGGCGCTCAGCGCTCGATCGTGGTCGAGCGTCGCGTGGTTAGGAAATTCGGCAACGACAAGCGAACCGGCACGTAAGAACAACGGCCGGTCCGGAACTATCAGCTGCCCCTGCCCGCCGCCCGGCTCATGCGATCTGCTTCCAGCCATACAGCCGCAATAAAAACTTCCAGTAAGCGCGATTAAAATGAATGACCGCACGCGCGGCATCGACCGGCGTGATGATCGCTGGCCGTGCGAGTTCGGACCGGGGCTGCTCCTTCACGTCAATCGTTCCGGTGGATTCGCCATAGCGGAACGTCAGGTGGGCACCAAACTTGTTGGCAAGCGCGCGCATGGCGTGGTTTTGAACGCCAGTCGTAATCCGCAGGAAGCGATAGCCCTTGGCGCGCGCTTCTTCGATCAGTTTGCGGAACAGAAGACTTCCAACCCCCTGGCGGCGCAGACTCGCTTCCACGCTGAAGGCGATCTCCGGCAGTAAATCCGGCGAGGTCTCTGGCGGATGAAGCTCCGCCGCACCTCGTACCACGCCATCTTCGAGATAGGCGATAATCAGGGTCCCGTCGTTCGCGCATTTTTCCGCGTAACGCTCGACGAAGCTGTCGTCCATGAAGCCGTGAAAGCGGTCATGACGGCTCTCGTGATCGAGCCGCAACAGATGATCCCGGAGCAGCGGCAGATCCTGCTGCCGGCTCAGCGTCCGAACGATGCCTTTGGCAACCGTCGAGCCCGAAACGTCCTGGTAGTTCACGTCCAATCTCCTCTTGGTAGCCCTCGAGGAGGCGCCGAATCCCTAGACCAACCATATTGTGCATTGCACCATAGAATTCAAGGCCGTTTTCAGCTGCAAATAACGGCAGTGGTTAATCCGCAACGCACAGCTCGTTCAGAGAACCATTTGGGTCTGGGTGACGATCGCGACGAGCTTTCCCTCCTCGGTTTCCAGCCGGGTTTGCCACACTTGCGTGCGCCGCCCCCGATGGACGGGTGTCGCCGTAGCCGTGACCGTGGTTCCCTCCCTGGCGCCGCCAATGAAGTTGGTCTTGCTTTCGATGGTGGTCGTGCCCTTGGCATCCTCCGACAGATTGATCAGGGTTGCCGCAGCGCCGACGGAATCCGCGAATGCCATCACGGCGCCTCCGTGAAGGCTGTGATTGAGCGTGCAGAGATCGGGACGAACCAGCATCTTGGCCACGACACGGTCCTTGTCGGCTTCGACGAAGGTTACTCCCTTCAATTCCGCAAACGGAATTTTCATCGAACGTATTTTTTCAAGCGGCGTCATCCTTCGATGCTCCTGCGCGGTCACTTCACGGGTGCCTAAAAACCGGAAACAAGATTTTCAACCGATGCGGCTCGTGACAAGCCATCTTTTGTTCTGCATATCACGTTCATGGGCCAGTTCCCTCCCCGCCGCATCGTCTGTCTCACCGAGGAGACGGTCGAGACCCTTTATCTGCTCGGTGAACAGGACCGGATTGTCGGCGTTTCCGGTTATGCCGTGCGGCCGCCGCAGGTCAGGCGCGAGAAGCCGCGTGTCTCCGCCTTCATCTCTGCCGACATTCCGAAGATTTTGGACCTCAAGCCCGACCTCGTTCTCGCCTTCTCCGATCTGCAAGCCGACATCGTCGCCGAACTGGTCCGCGCCGGCGTCGCGATCCATGTTTTCAACCAGCGCGATATTGCCGGCATTCTGGCAATGATCCGCACGCTGGGCGCGCTCGTCGGCGCCAACGAGCGCGCGGATCAACTCGCTGCCGGCTATGAGAAGCGATTGGCCGACATTGCGTCGATCTCACGTCCCTCTCCCAAACCGAAGGTCTATTTCGAGGAGTGGGACGATCCCTTGATCAGCGGCATCGGCTGGGTGTCCGAGTTGATCGAGATCGCGGGCGGCGAGGATATATTGCCCGACCTGCGATTTCGACAATCGGCGAAGGACCGGATCATTTCGCCGGATCTGGTGCGAGCCGCGGCGCCCGACGTCATCCTGGCGTCGTGGTGCGGCAAGAAAGTCGTTCCGGACAAGATCAAGCGGCGGACCGGATGGGATGACATTCCCGCCGTTCGTCACGATCGGGTGGTGGAGATCAAGTCGCCGCTGATATTGCAGCCTGGCCCCGCCGCACTCGCGGACGGACTGGATGCTATCGTCGCAGCGTTGTGGCCCTGAGACGAGCCACGTTGCATCGACGTGGATCGCTTTCAGAATCGCCGCCGTCTCCATAGACTTGGCAAGAACGTGACCGACAATGGAAAACTCCGATGACGATCGATCGCAACACCCCATCCGCAATCGAAGTATTCGGCACGCGCGCTTCGTTGAAGGTTTTCTGTGTTCTAGCCGTCTTCGGAATATTCGCCCAGTCACCCGCAATGGCGGCGCAGCCTTTGTCGCATGAACCGGATGCTGGCCAACTGAGGCTCGGCCAGCGCGTCAAAGTTGACGACGGGACGTGTCCCGCCGGACAAATCAAGGAAGTCTCCGGCACCAAGATGACATCCACCGGCGTGGTTCCGGCCCGAAAGTGTGTCCCCCGTGTCGGTCCCAAGCAAAAATAGCGAGCCGTTCGTATCGAACTGAGCGAACCAGATCCTCTTAAAAGCCAACGATTTCAATTATCACGGCGTATCGCTTCCGATTTTCAGCAACTTTGTCCGAGATTGCGCGTTAGTCGTCATGGGTAACCGCACCACCGATGTCGACAATCTTGCCAGACGGAAGGCGCCGACCACAAAGATTTGTGGCGCCATGGCGGAGCAGCGCCAAGCTGACGGCCGCAACGAGAATGAATTGGTGCCTCAAAAATTCGTCCATTTGGTTGGATACAGGGATCCCAATGCCCGGAGAGAGCCGTGGGTGCGTCCACGCCCAATCGCTCCAAAATCCTGAGCTGCCAACCTATTCGATGAATTCACCGCATTTCTGGATCGTCGTATCGCCAGGTCCCCACGGCATGATCGGCACCGATGAGGTCGAGTTTTTCGGCGAACCTTCGATCAGCCTGTCCGAATAAACCATATAGACCAGCACGTTCCGCTTGGCGTCGCAGCCGCGCACGATCTGCATCTTCTTGAAGAAAAGCGATCGCCGCCGCCGGAACACGTCGTCGCCCTGCCCCATCTTGCCCTTGAAATGGATGGGGCCGATCTGGCTGCACGCCAGCGAAATGTCCGACACTTCCTCGGCTATTCCTAACCAGCCTTTTACACCACCCCGCTCCGGCACCGTGAAATGACAGGCCACGCCCTCCACTTCCGGATCGTCGATGCCGTAGGTTGCAAGCTTGTCGTTGGGGCTGAGCCACTTGAACACTGTGGATCGACGAAAGATCAGATCCGGTTCGTCGGCCGACAGCGCCGGCGATCCTGCCGCTGTCAGCAGCACGATCGCCAGCAGCAGCGCGATTCGCCAATCCCCGTCACGGGGCCGGCTTGTAAGGCATGTCATGAAGGTCTCCTGATACCCGATTACGACGCTACGGCGGCATCCCTGGTCTCTTGAACTCCGGAATCAAAGGGCACCAGCAAGCTGTTGATCCACAGCGGCTTAATTCAAAACCCCGGCGTGAGTCACCGAGTAAGGATATTCGATAGGGAACTCGAACCCCAACCCGCGGATTTCCACGATGTAGGGGCCGGCCACGGTGACGGGAAGGCTAAAGCAGCCCGGTTGTTAATATTAGGTGAGGCTTTTTTGTTACTCTTGGGACCAAAATCGCAGGCCTGAAGGCCTTACGCTGGTGAACGCGTATCTCGTCTGCAACATTCGATCGGAAGCTGGAAGATGGAAGGCATACGCGTGAGTAGACAAGGGATTGGCGGCAAACGATTTTTGCAGCTTGCCGTTTTTGCCGCAACCGGAACGCTCGGAGTCACATCGCAGACGAAAGCCGCGATCTACTACTGGCAAGATTCCGCGCCCGCTGTCATGGAGCCCGCGCCGAGAGCTCCAGCACGACACGCCAAAACTCATCGCCTTGGTGAAAAGAAATTCAGCGAAAAGAAATCCGCTGCCGTCGAGAAGGAATCCAAGCCGCAGGGGCCGCTGATCATTTCGATTTCGATCGCTCAGCAAAAGCTTCGCATTTACGACGCCAACGGCCTGTTCGCGGAGTCGCCGGTCTCTACCGGAATGGCGGGCCACCCCACACCAATGGGTGTGTTCAGTATCATTCAAAAACAAAAATTCCACCGCTCCAATATCTACAGTGGCGCGCCGATGCCGTTCATGCAGCGGATCACCTGGTCCGGCGTCGCCATGCACGCCGGCGTGCTTCCGGGATATCCGGCTTCGCACGGTTGCATCCGCATGCCGGCGGCTTTCGCCATCAAGATGTATAACTGGACCAGGATGAGCGCGCGCGTCATCATCACGCCTGGAGAAATTACGCCGGCGAGCTTCTCGCATCCTCTGCTGGCATCGGTAAAGGTCGTCCCTCAACCGGTCGCCGTGCAAGAGACGAAATCGGATGCCGTGACGGCTCAGCTGCCCGAAAGGCCGACACAGGGCGAGGCCGGCACAACGCCCAAGGCTGTCGAAGCCGACACCAGGCTCGAACTGCGTTCAACCGTCGGTCACGCCGACATGAATCCCCCAACCGACGAGAACCATTCCTCGGCCTCGCCCAAGGTGAAGACCGCTGACGCCAGCGGCGCGCTGCCGGTAGTGCTCTCTTCAAACGGGATGCCGGACGCCGCGTCCGTCAGCGAACATGGGCCGCAGCCAGCGGAAGCTCCAGCTTCCGACAAAGCGGCCTCCGGCAAGCAGGACTCATCTGCGACCGCGGCCGAGAGGGCCGCGTCAAAATCGGAAATCGATCCGAATGCCATGAAACATGACGAGGCGGCTTCCGCGGAAGCGAAGCCGGCTGGTGACCTCCCGGCCGAAACGCAGCGAGCGAAGATCGCAGACAGCGAAGCCAAGCCGCTCGACGCCGCCGCCGGTCAGCCCGCGATGTCCGCCCCTGTAATGGGTGACGCGGCCAAGCCCGACGACAAGGCAGTGGTCACGACGCCGGCGGCTGCGCCGGTTGCAACGACCAGCCTGCCGCTCAAGGACGATCTCAAGAGCGATCCCACGAAACTCGCCCCTCCCCTGAAGAAAACGGAACAGATCGCGGTTTTCGTCAGCCGCAGGGATTCCAAACTCTACGTCCGGCAGAACCTCGCGCCGCTGTTCGACGTGCCTGTGACGATTGCCGCGAGCGAGCGGCCGCTCGGCACGCATATCTTCACCGCTCAGGTTGACAAGAACGACACCAACATCCTGCATTGGTCGGTGGTCTCGCTGCCCGTGCCCGCCAAAGCTGCTAGCCGGCGCGCCGAGGATGAGCGGATGAGGCGCGGCCGCAGGATCGCAAGCACAGGCCCGATCGAGGCGAAGCCGCTGCCTGCGCCCGATAGCCCGGCCGAAGCCTTGGACCGCCTCAGCCTTCCCGCCGAAGTCATGGCGAAGATCTACGAGGCGGTTTCGACCGGCGGGTCAATCATCGTCTCCGATCAGGGCATTGCGGCCGGAGAAACCGGCGAAGGAACAGACTTCATCGTTTCGCTGCGTTAGCCGCTGAGGGCGGTCTCGGCGTTATCGAGCGCGGCGGCCGAAAAGCGCTTGGACGCAACCGTCAATTCCGTCGCACCCGGACCACTGCCGCCGTCTTCCCGGCAGATGCCTTGACGTGATGGAAAACCGGTTCCCATTTTTCCGGTTCATGCATTAAAAGACCGCCGGCATGGACCCATCCCCGATTTCAGCTCCTCGGCCCGCCCCCCGCGCCGGCTTTGACGCGCTCGCGCCGCTGACCTTTCTCGGCTGGTGGGGAGGACTGGCCGCGATCGCCTTGAGCCTTGCAGCGTCCTTCTTTTTCTACGGTTACGCGGTGGCCTATTGGCGCAACGCTGATATGGACTTCATGGTGATTTACAACGCGCTTGTCCTCAACGACGGCAAGCCGCAGCAGTTTTTCGACCACACCGGCTATCTCACCATCCTCATCGTCAAAGTCTGGTTCCAGATGCTGCATGGGCTCGGCCTGCTCACGTCCTATTCGCTGTCGAGCATGCCTCCGGCTTCCGATCCTCACGGCTTCGATGTCGCCATGACCAGCGCCGTCCGCGCCGGCCGGCTGGTCGCCTGGCTCATCGCAACGGCCAGCGTTCTGGTCTTCGCAGGCCTCATCCGTGCCGTCGTGCGCGACTGGCGTCTTGCTTTGGTCGCAACCTTTGCATTTGCCTTCTCCGGCGGGATAGCCGTGCACGAGCGTATCTTGCGCACCGAGCTTGTGGCCGCATGTCCGGTGATTTTCGCGCTGATGATCCTGATCGTGATCGGCCGCCGCGCGAGCCTCGCACGTCCGCTCTGGATGGCGTTTGCGGCTGCGCTTTGCGTGCTGGGCCTGGAGAACAAGGTGCAGGCGATCCTGCTGATCGCAGCATTGCCCGTACTGGTATTGCCCTTTGGATGCGCGAGGAGTGCCAGCGCTGCTTTTTGGCGCAACAGCCGATCAGCCCTCGCGCTTGCTATTGCCTCAATCATCGCAGCCATTGTCGCGGTAAGCATCGCGTGGCCACTGATCGCCACGGGCCTTGATCGCGCGCTGCTCGACACCGCGGGATTTCGTCCGCTGTTGCTCGGCCGCTTTGGAATTTATCAGGCAGCGCTATTGCTCCTGATTGGCGGTTGCATGCTGGCCTATGCCGCGATCTGGTGCGTCAGCGCGATGGAAACGTTAGCATCGATGGCCGCGATCGTGGCAGGCGCGTCAGCTGCGCTTCTGGCGCTCAACCTCGACTACAACGCCAGCAATGTGATTGCAGTGTTCAATCCGCTGGAAAAGATGCTGAAGTTTGTCGACGCCGGAACGGCAGCCGCCGCGAGCCAATCAGGCCCTTCGGATCTCTTCCGGATGCTGCTCGACGGCCTCGCCTCGGTGGCTGCCCGTTATTCCTTCGTACTGCATTCCTCGCCGCGTCCCACCGTGTTCCTGACTTGGCTGATCGTGCCCGGGATCGTCTATGCATGGACGCGAGGCGAAAGGCGGGTCGCGATCCAGGCCCTGCTTCTGCTGATGGTGGCGGTTGGCATCGACACATTGGGCGTGCGGCGAGGATTGAAATCGGAATATTTTATCTTCACCGACCCGCTGATCATCCTTTCGGCCGCGCTCTTGCTCGCCTCCTTGAGCGATCTGCGCTTTCACAAATGGGCCTTTCCGGTGGCCCTGGTTCTTTTTGCATTGCAGATCGTGATCAGCCAGGCTGAGCCGATCAAATACGCACTTCAGCGCCGCGGGCCGGAATCGGTATGCGATTGGAACCAGTATTACATGCCGCTGATGCCGCTGCCCTGGTGTCCGCCCGCGCGGTCCTGAAGATCTTTCCCGACCCGGAACCGCAGATATCCCCAACCCTGCACCCTGCCAAAGCCGATATGGCGTAATGCGGCAACTCGGCTATGATGGCGCGGGGGAAAATCGCGCACGGCCGCTGGAAGCGGAGCACGGCGCGGTCACACAACAGGGAAAGCCAAGATGCGTATTGCGGCAGCACTGATCTTTGCAGGCGCGATTTCACTCTACGCGACCGGGGCGGCATGGTCGCAAACCCCGCCCGCCAAGACCGATGCCAAACCTGCGGCTGCCGCAGCCACCGCCGCTCCTGCCGCTGCACCCGCGCTAGCGCCCTGCACGAATCCCGACGCACTGAGGGTTGCCCGCGTCGTCGAGATCGACACGACGGGCGGGCCGGGATTTGGCTTCGAGCATTTCAAGCAACTCGATTTCCTGCGCGACAAGGAAGTCGTGCTGACCTTTGACGACGGTCCGTGGCCGGAGAACACGCCCTCCGTGCTTAAGACGCTGGCCAACGAATGCACGACCGGAATTTTCTTTCCGATCGGCAAGCACTCCACCTATTATCCCGAAATCCTCAAGCAGGTCCTCGCGGCCGGACACACCATCGGATCGCACACCTGGTCGCACGCCACCCTCACCAACAAGAAGCTGACTGAAGATCAGCGCAAGGAGGAAATCGAAAAGGGATTTTCCGCCGTGAAGTGGGCGCTGGGCGGTGTGTCGCCGTCGCCGTTCTTTCGCTTCCCCGCCTTGCAGCACCCGCCCGAGATGGTGACCTATCTCGGCACGCGGAACATCGCGATGTTCTCCTGCGATCTCAACTCCTTCGATTTCAAGGCGCGCAATGCCCAGCAAGTGATCGACGTCACGATGAAGAAGCTCGACAAGCTCGGCAAGGGCATCATCCTGATGCACGACTTTCACAAGCATACCGCGGAGGCGTTGCCGGCTCTGCTGCGCAAGTTGAAGGAAGGCGGCTACAAGGTGGTGCAGATGAAGGCCAAGGCGCCCGTTCAAACCCTTCCGCAATATGACGAGGAAGTCTTGAAAGACGCCAAGCTGCCCACGGTCAGTTCCCGACCGGTATCGAGCGTGGTGCAGACGATTTCGGAATAATCTTCGCGCAGAACGCTGTGCCGGCATTCCACATCGAAGGCTATGTCATCGTATCCGCCGACGGAAGGTTGGCGGATGAGCGGCACGTGATGCCGGAGGCGCTGAAATTCGACGGCGACAAGCAATTCTTCTCGGCGGCCCTTGATCGAGCCGACCTGATCGTCCACGGCCGCCGCTCGCACGAAGGTCAGCCAAACTCACCGCAACGAAAGCGGATCGTGGTGACGCGCAAAGTCGCCGACGTCGCTAGCGACCCGTCCACTCCCAAAACGACGTTGTGGAATCCGGCAAACGTGCCTTTCGAGGCCGCGTGCGACCACGCCGGCGTTCACGAAGGCACCATCGCGATCATTGGCGGACCGGACGTGTTCGACATGTTCATGGATCGCTACGACACGTTCTGGCTTTCGCAGGCCTCGAACGTCATGTTGCCTGGCGGTGAACCGGTCTTCGCCGGCGTACCCAAAAAAACGCCGCAGGAAATTCTCTCAAGTCACGGCCTCAAGCCGGGCCAAAGCCTGGTTCTCGATGCAGCGAACGGCGTCACCGTCACGCCGTGGCAACGGACGCCTCAAACGTCGTAAGCGGGCTCCTGGGATTTGGCGGAGCGGCTGGTCCCGACGATCATGAACAAGGCGCCGATAATCGAGAGATTTTTCAACGCATGGACCAGATTGTTTCTGGCCTCAGGACCGGTCTGATTCCAGAAGTCGTGGTAATAGAACGTCGCGCCCGCCACAAACAGGATCAGCAGGATCGCAAAGAAACGCGCGCCAAGATTCAGCGCAATCATGAGGCCGCAGATCACCTCAACCGCGCCGGCTGCAATCGCCAGTATCTGCGCGAACGGCATTCCGGTGATGGTCTCGAGCTGCGCGGTATAGGGAGCCATGATCGCCGGCAGCGCGATCTTCTCGGTCATTTGGGCCGTTGCCGACAGGTCCAGGAGCTTGGAGGCTCCGGAGAAAACGAAAAGCACGGCGAACAAGATTCGTCCAAATGTAACAAACGCTGGCATTTTCGGCCTTTCTGGGTCGCAAAGCTCAGGAATGGCAATGGGATTATGGGCGTTCCGCGCAGGCTTTTCAAATATTCAATCTTCTCACCCCCGCTCAAGCAAACAGCGAAGGCTGCTGGCGGCCGGCACGCTCCTGCGCCTCGACGGCGGCAATCGCCGTCATGTTCAGAATGCCGCGCGCCGTCACCGACGGCGTCAGGATATGGGCAGGTCGTGATGGTCCCATGAGGATCGGCCCCACCGGCAACGCATCGGCCAATGCCTTGATCATCTGATAGGCCACGTTGGCGGTGTCGAGGTTCGGCATGATCAGAATATTGGCCACACCTTCGAGGTGCGAATGCGGCAAGACCAGCTTGCGCGCCGCTTCCAGAAGGGCGGTATCGCCCTGCATTTCGCCGTCCGCCTCGATTTCCGGATGCTTCTCCCGTAACAGTGCGGTGGCGCGACGCATTTTCCGTGACGATTCCGTGTCATAGCTGCCGAAATCGGAATGCGACACGAAGGCGACTTTGGGCTTGATGTTGAAGCGCTGCACGTGGACGGCCGCCAGTGCTGCCATTTCGGCAAGTTCTTCAGCACTCGGATTTGGCCGCACCTGGGTGTCGGCGATGAAATAGGCGCCCTTGCTCGTGATCATCAGCGACAGCGCCGCAAAGTCACTTAAGCCCGGCCGGAAGCCGATGATTTCCCGAACGTGGCGCAGATGGCTCATATAGCCGCCTTCGACGCCGCAGATCATGGCGTCGGCCTCGCCGCGGCTGACCGCCAGCGCGGCAATCACGGTGGCGTTGGTTCGCACCACGGTCCGCGCGGCATCCGGTGTCACGCCGTGCCGGCCGGCAGTGGTGATGTAGGACTGGACGTAGGAGCGATAACGGGGATCGTCCTCGGGATTGATGAGGTCGAAATCCTTGCCGGCCTTGATGGCCAGGCCAAACCGCTTGATCCGCGCTTCGACCACCGACGGACGACCGACCAGGATCGGCCGCGCCACGTTTTCCTCCAGCACCACCTGCGTGGCGTGCAGCACGCGCTCGTCTTCGCCTTCCGCATAAATGACACGAACCGGCTGGGTCTTGGCCTTGGCGAAGACCGGCTTCATGACGAGCCCGGAGCGGAACGCAAAGCGCTCTAGCTGGATGCAGTATTCCTCGAAATTCGGAAGGGGCCGACTCGCCACGCCGGAATCCATCGCCGCCTTGGCAACCGCTGGCGCGATGCGCAGGATCAGGCGCGGATCGAACGGACTTGGAATCAACGAGCCCGGACCAAAACCTTGCGCCTGCCCGCTGTCGAAACCAGGCGCCAGCGCATCCACCGGCGGATCGCGAGCCAATTGCGCGATGGCGTCCACCGCTGCCTTTTTCATTTCCTCGTTGATCGCGGTCGCACCGACATCGAGCGCGCCGCGGAAGATGAACGGGAAACACAGGACGTTGTTGACCTGATTGGGAAAGTCCGACCGGCCGGTGCAGATCATCGCGTCGGGGCGGGCTTTGCGCGCCTCGTCCGGCATGATCTCCGGGTTCGGGTTGGCCAGCGCCATCACCAGCGGCTTGTCCCCCATCTGCTTGACCATCTCCGGCTTCAGCACATTGGGTGCGGAAAGGCCGAGGAAAATGTCAGCCCCCGGGATCGCGTCAGCCAGCACGCGCTTGTCGGTTTTCTGCGCGTAGACCGCCTTCCAGCGGTCCATCAGTTTCGTGCGGCCCTCATAGACCACGCCCTCGATGTCGCAGACCCAGATGTTTTCGCGTTTAGCGCCCATCGACACCAGAAGATTGAGGCAGGCGAGCGCTGCAGCACCTGCCCCCGAACAGACGATCTTGACGTCGGCGAGCTTCTTTCCACTCAGGAATAGCGCGTTGGTGATGGCCGCGCCGACGATGATGGCCGTGCCATGCTGGTCGTCGTGAAATACCGGAATTTTCATCCGCGCCTTGAGCTGGGCTTCGATCTCAAAGCATTCCGGACCCTTGATGTCCTCGAGGTTGATGCCGCCGAAGGTCGGCTCCAGCGCCGCCACGGTTTCTACCACGCGCTCGATGGTTTCGGCCGCGATCTCGATATCGAAAACGTCGATCCCGGCAAATTTCTTGAACAGGACCGCCTTGCCCTCCATCACAGGCTTGGAAGCCAAGGGACCGATGTTGCCGAGGCCGAGCACTGCCGTCCCGTTCGTGACCACCGCGACCAGATTGGCGCGGGCGGTCAGCGTAGCCGCTTCCGCCGGGTTATTGGCGATTTCGGTGCAGGCTGCGGCCACGCCGGGAGTATAGGCCAACGCGAGGTCGCGCTGATTGGCGAGCGGCTTGGTCGCCTGGATCTCCAGCTTGCCGGGCCGCGGCAGCCGGTGATAGGCGAGCGCTGCGGCGTGAAGGTCTTCGGAATAGGACATTCGCTTCCCCCGGGGGCTTCATTGTCGCCCCGAAACAATCGATCTCGGTGGTGATAACCGTCAGTTTTGCGGCAGATTGAGCCGGATGTGAAGCTCGCGCAACTGTTTCGGCGTCACCTCCGAGGGGGCGCCCATCATCAGGTCTTCGGCCCGCTGGTTCATCGGGAACAGCACGACCTCGCGCAGGTTTTCTTCACCACACAACAGCATGACGATCCGGTCGATGCCGGGCGCGATGCCACCGTGCGGCGGGGCGCCGAGCGACAACGCGCGGAGCATGCCGCCGAACTTCGCCTCCAGCACGTCGTCGGGATAGCCCGCAATCGCAAAAGCCTTCTTCATCACGTCGGGACGGTGATTTCGGATCGCCCCCGAAGATAGCTCGGTGCCGTTACAGACAATGTCGTACTGAATGGCCTTGAGGCTCAGCAGCTTCTCATGGTCATTCGGGTCGAGCGCCAGGAACGCTTCCGGCTCGATGTTCGGCATCGAGAACGGGTTATGCGAGAAGTCGATTTTCTTCTCTTCCTCGTTCCACTCGAACATCGGGAAGTCGACAATCCAGCAGAACTCGAACCGGTCCTTGTCGATCAGGTCCAATTCCTCGCCGAGCTTGGTGCGGGCAAGGCCGGCAAACTTCCAGAACTTGTCGGGATCACCGGCGACGAAGAACGCGGCATCGCCCCCCTTCAATCCGAGTTGGGCGCGGATCGCCTCGGTCCGCTCCGGTCCGATATTGTTGGCGAGCGGACCCGCCCCCTCGCCGCCTTCGCGCCACATGATGTAGCCGAGCCCCGGCTGACCTTCGCCTTGCGCCCATGAATTCATTCGGTCGCAGAAAGCGCGCGAGCCGCCGCCTTTGGCAGGGATCGCCCACACCTGGTTCTTGGGGTCTTCCAGCATCCGCGCAAACACCTTGAAGCCGGAGCCGCGGAAATGCTCCGAGACCACCTGCATCTCGATCGGATTACGCAAATCCGGCTTGTCGGTGCCGTATTTGCTCACGGCGGTGGCATAGGGAATCAAAGGGAATTTGGCGGTGACGGATTTGCCTTCCGCAAATTCCTCAAACACGCCGCGCATCACCGGCTCAATGGCGCTGAACACGTCGTCCTGAGTAACGAAGCTCATTTCCACATCCAGCTGATAGAATTCGCCCGGCGAGCGATCGGCGCGCGCGTCCTCGTCGCGGAAACATGGCGCAATCTGGAAATAGCGGTCGAAGCCCGCGACCATCGTGAGCTGCTTGAACTGCTGCGGGGCCTGCGGCAGCGCGTAGAACTTGCCCGGATGAAGGCGCGACGGTACCAGAAAATCACGCGCGCCTTCCGGCGAGGAGGCCGTCAGGATCGGGGTCTGGAATTCGAAGAACCCCTGCTCTTTCATGCGCTTGCGGATCGAATCGATGATCTGGCCGCGCTTGATGATGTTTTGGTGCAGCTTGTCGCGGCGAAGGTCGAGGAAACGGTACTTGAGCCTGATATCCTCGGGATATTCCTGATCGCCGAACACCGGCATCGGCAATTCCGCCGCCGGTCCCAGCACCTCGATCTCGGTGATGTAGATTTCGATCAGGCCTGTCGCCAAATCGAGGTTGTCGGTGCCCTCCGGACGCCGCCGCACCTTGCCGTCGATCCGGACCACCCATTCCGAGCGCAGGCTTTCAGCGACCTTGAAGGCCGGCGAATCCGGGTCGGCGACGCATTGCGTCAAGCCGTAATGGTCGCGCAGATCGATGAACAGAACACCGCCATGGTCGCGAATGCGATGGCACCAGCCGGACAAACGAACGCTCTGGCCGATATCGCTCTCCCGGAGCGCGCCGCAGGTATGGGACCGGTAACGATGCATCGAATTTCCATCAATCAAATGTCGGAGAATTGGCCCGGCTCAAGGCCTGCCCGAAGAGGTTGAGGGTTTACCCGAGGCCGCGAGGGGCGGCAACCGACCAAGGCCCTCCCGAGAGCCACGAAAACCGGGAAATTTCGCCCTTTGTTGGGAAGCGGATTGTCTAATGACCCCGTATGCCTATCTTGATGGCATGACGGTGCATTTCCCCTTCCAAAACACCTATGCCGCGCTGCCGGACGGCTTTTTCGCGCGGGTCGCGCCGACACCGGTGGCGACCCCCAGGCTGATCAAATTAAATCGACCGCTCGCGGTCAGGCTGGGGCTTGATCCCGACCGGCTGGAGAGCCCGGAGGGCGCTGAAATCCTCGCCGGAAAGCGTCTTCCGGATGGGGCTGAGCCGATCGCCATGGCCTATGCCGGCCACCAGTTCGGCCATTTCGTGCCGCAGCTCGGCGACGGACGCGCCATCCTGCTTGGCGAGGTCATCGATATCGACGGCATTCGCCGCGACATCCAGCTCAAGGGCTCGGGGCCGACGCCATTTTCCCGCCGCGGCGATGGCCGCGCTGCGTTGGGACCGGTGTTGCGCGAATACATTGTCAGCGAGGCGATGGCCGCGCTCGGAATTCCGACCACGCGATCGCTCGCCGCCACCATCACCGGCGAAAGCGTCATGCGCGAGACGGTGCTGCCGGGTGCGGTCTTGACGCGCGTCGCCTCGAGCCACATTCGCGTCGGCACGTTCCAGTATTTTGCAGCCCGCGGCGATACCGAGGGCGTCAAGCGCCTCGCCGACCATGCGATCGCCAGGCACTATCCGCAGGCGGCGCAAGTCGAGCGCCCCTATCACGCGCTGCTGGAAGCCGTCATCATCCGGCAGGCGGAACTGGTGGCACGCTGGCTCCAGGTCGGGTTCATCCACGGCGTCATGAACACCGACAACACCTCGATCTCGGGCGAGACGATCGACTACGGTCCCTGCGCCTTCATGGATCACTATGATCCGGCGGCCGTGTTCTCCTCGATCGATGAGCAGGGCCGATACGCTTACGCCAACCAGCCGCGAATCGCGCTCTGGAATCTGACGCGGCTCGCCGAATGTCTGTTGCCGCTGTTTTCCGACGACAAAGACAAGGCAATCGAACAGGCGCAGTCTATCCTCGCCGAATTTCCAGCGAAGTTTACGGCGGCCTATCAATCCGGCCTGCGCCAGAAGATTGGCCTTTTCACTGGGCGTGACGGCGACGAGGCCCTGGTGCAGGATCTCCTGGATGCCATGGCCAAAAACCACGCCGACTTCACACTGACGTTCCGCCGCCTGAGCGCCACCGCCGAGGATGCCAGCCGAGATTCAGAGGTTCGCCAACTCTTCGCCGATCCCTCAGCTTACGACGAATGGGCCGTGCGCTGGCGGCAACGCACCGGCGAAGAACCGCAAACACCGGCCGAGCGCGCAGGCGTGATGCGGGCCGTCAACCCCGCTTTCATTCCCCGCAACCACCGGATCGAGGCGGTGATCCAGGCAGCGGTTGTCCGCGACGACTACGCGCCGTTTGAAGAGCTTCTCGCCGTGTTGGCCAAGCCCTACGAGGAGCAGCCGGCATTCGCGGATTACGCCAATCCGCCCGAGCCGCATCAACGCGTGCTCCAGACGTTTTGCGGGACGTAAATCGTTAACCTTCCGCGAAACATTGGGCGACGCGCACATCGCGAGCCGCCCTAAATTAAGGAGCGCTCAATCGCTTCCCGGCAAATCTACCGGTTTGTTTGGGGGATTTTGGCGTGGACGCTTTGGTTTTCGAATTCATGGGCCTGGCGATGGTTGGGCTGTGCGTCATCGTGCTGGTGGTTCCGTCCACCCGGCGGCAAGCCGGCCGGCAACTGCGCGATTTCTGATCGAACCGACCGTCGGAATTCGGTGAGAACGGCCCCGCCGTGTCAGCAGCTGTTTGCCTTGGAGGCGGCAGTTTGCCTTAAATGACACTCTCAGCGTAGATTCGGGTCTCGATTTCGCCGCAACGCCCTTGACATATCAGCGCTTTCGGCCGAACGCCCTTCGGGAAAGCGTCATGGACCGTTCATGGATCTGATTAGCACTACCGCGGAACTCACCGCCTTTTGTGATCGCCTCGCCAAACACCGGGTCATCACCGTCGACACCGAATTCCTCCGCGAGACCACCTATTACCCGCTGCTCTGCGTGGTGCAGATGGCCAGCGCCGACGAAGCCGCGGTGATCGATGCGCTTGCGGAAGGCATCGACCTCAAGCCCTTCTTCGCGTTGATGGCCGACGAAAAGGTGCTCAAGGTCTTTCACGCCGCGCGCCAGGATATTGAGATCGTCTGGCATCGCGCCGGTATTGTGCCGCATCCGATCTTCGATACGCAGGTCGCCGCCATGGCGCTGGGCTACGGCGACTCCATTGCTTACGACCAGCTGGTCGAGCGCGTCACCGGTCACCGGCCGGACAAGACCCACCGCTTCACGGACTGGTCGCGCCGGCCGTTGACGGACGAGCAGATGCATTACGCGCTTGCCGACGTGACTCATCTGCGTGACGTGTTTGCAGCGCTTGATGCCGACCTCAAGAAGCGCGGCCGCAGCGACTGGGTCAGCGAGGAGATGGAAGTCCTGACCAGCCCGAGGACCTACGACTTCCACCCCGAGCGCGCGTGGGAACGGCTGAAAACGCGGGTGCGCAAGCCCAAGGAACTGGCGGTGCTGATCGAAGTCGCCGCGTGGCGCGAGCAGGAAGCCCAAAGCCGCGACGTGCCGCGCGGCCGCATCCTGAAAGATGACGTCGTCGGCGATGTCGCGATACAGGCGCCGACGAGTCTCGACAAACTCGCCAATCTGCGCTCGCTGCCGAAAGGTTTCGATCGCTCGAAATGGGGCTCCGATATTGTCGCCGCCGTGCAGCGCGGCCTGGCGCGCGACGTGGCGACGCTTCCGAAAATCGAGAAGCCGCGCGGCAACACCAACGGCGCGGCCATCGTCGAACTGCTCAAGGTTCTGCTGCGCATGACGTCGGAACGTCACGCCGTCGCCAGCAAGGTGATCGCGACCGTCGACGACCTGGAACAGATCGCAGCCGACGACAATGCCGATGTCGGCGCGTTGCACGGTTGGCGCCGCGAATTGTTCGGCGAAGCCGCGCTGGCGCTGAAGCAGGGCCGGCTGGCCTTGGCAATTGAAAAAGGCAAAGTTGTGAAGGTGGAGCGAAACTAACGAAAACGCCTGCGGCGGCGCTTTAGGTTTTGCTTCCGTCAGGCTTGCCTGCGGCCGCTTTTGCAGCCTTCGATACTTCCGCGAGAGCCATCGATAGAATATAAGCGCTGGTGTGCATGTTCAACTGGCGTGCCTTCCCGATCGCGGCTGAAATCATGTCGGCCAGTTCGTCGAGGTCATTTTTGGGACTCGCCATTTTTACCGTCTTCCGGAGCACCTACGGTGAACATCGACGATCCCGATCACCCCGGGGACAAGTTGCTGCAACTGCTTCGCGACAATGAAATCGACCTGAATGTTGTCGAAGGGTTGCGGCTCGTCGTCGCCTTCAGAAAAATCAGAGATCCGGCCGATCGGCGCGTTCTGATCGAACTCGCCGAGCGTCTGGCCAAATAGCCACGGACCGACGCTAATTTTGCTTTCCGGATATCGGCCCGGATATCGGCGCGGTTTGACGGCGGCAAGCACGAACGTCCGTGCAGAACCGCATTGAATTCCGCAAGCTGCAACGGCCAGTCGCCCAACAGGCGCTGCTCGTCACCCCAATCCCGCATCGAAAGTTACCCCAGATCGCGGTAACTACTTTAACGGGCATTCTATTCTATTTTCAACCGGTTTCGATGCTCGGTCAAGCATGGATGCTGTGCGCAAAAGGCAACACAGGAGCACTTACCACCTCACCTCGACGCCTGCCGTCGCTTGATGCGATTGCAGCGCGGAGCGAAACTTGCCGTCGTAGTTGAGATAGACACGCACGGCATTGGTCAGGCTCAACGAAAGCGCAGCGCCGGCGTCCGCGCCATACCTGCTTTCGCTGATACCCTGAACGATAATGCTTTCGGGACCAAGGCTGACGGTGACCGAACTGAGATTTTGTTCGAAGTTATCGACAAACTTCCCGTAGGCCGAGAGATCGAGGATTTTTTGATCCACGATCCAGTAGTGGCCGATCTCGGCGCCAACCAGCATTCGCGAGCGTTCAAGCGTTGCACCACTGGCTGAAACTGGATCGAGGCCGCCCATCTCCTGGAAAGATCCGGTCGACGCATGAACATATTCAAACGCGGCTTTCGGCACGAACCGGCTCTGATCCACGGTCCAGTAGTAGCTGAGTTCGGTCAGCGCGCCGTCGATCTGCCCGTTGTAACCCGCGCTGGCGATACCCAGTCCGGTGTCGCGACTGGAGTTGATCTTTCCAAAACCGTGAACCAGCGCAGCCGCCCAGCTCCATGGTCCTTTGTCGATCGAAGCGTTGAAGCCGAGCTGGGTCAGGTCAAGGGTCGCCGACTGCATCGCCAGCGGCACGTCGATGCCGGTTCGGCTCTGGTCGATCGAGAAGCCGACATTGACGCCCGGTGCGATCCGGGCGCCAAAGCCAGCCACTCCGCCGGTCGTCGTGCGATCATCGCCGACGAAATTGGCTTGCGGGCCGGTCTTGCTGGAAATCCCGTAGGCCTCGCCCCACGTCCGGAAACTCGGACCATCGAGGGCTTCTGACGCGCCGCCGCCCCCCGGATTACTCCGCGACGCGCGGCCGAACCCGCCGCTCGCCTGGTCGCCCAGCCGCTCCAGGAAGTTGCTGCCGAGGTTCGTGATCGCCGCACCCGAGGAAAGGTCGGAAGCCGGGATCGATGGGCTCGGCGGAGGTGGCGGCGGCGGAGGTGGTGGCACGAAGGCTTGCGCGTGAGCGTGTTGCGCCGAAAGGCTCAGGAACAGTGCAACAGCCACGAAACAGGCCTTGCCAGGCCACCGGCCAGCTCCGGTCTCCATCGCTCGCGAAGACCGCAGTGACCAGCCCATCCACGCCATTCCCAAAAGCGGGCGCCCCCGCCCGAAATATCAAATTGAATTCAATTGAAGGATTTGGTCGCAGTTCCGCAACAGCGTCAATCGTCCCAAGCTCGGACTGGAAGGCAATTGGCGAGCCTTGTTGTAGCCCGGCCACAGCCGTCGGCGGTAGCGTGAACCCGTCCGACGATTTTCCCAAGCCGCCCCAGAAGCTTGCCTACTCGCAAATTTCGTGTTGCAATCCCTGTCACAATCGGAATTAGGCCGATCGACTGTGCGTTTCGCGACTAGGAAATTCAGCAGACATCCGGAAAGCCCGCTTGTGGCGCGGCACGCAAATCGCGTGGCCGCGTCTTCTTTACGTCCAGACCAGGAGACAGGCGATGCAAAAAGGCACCGTCAAGTGGTTTAACCCGACGAAGGGTTATGGGTTCATCAAGCCGATGGCCGGCGATAAGGACGTCTTCGTCCATATCTCTGCCGTTGAGCGCGCTGGGCTCACCACCCTTAACGAGAATCAGGTTATCGAATACGACCTTGTCGAGAATCGCGGAAAAACTTCCGCCGAAAATCTCAAGGTTTCCTAAGCCTCGTCACGATCCGCGCAAGCAATCCTGATGCACCCCCCGGCCCTGCCGCCGGGGGATTTTGTTTTGGTCTATGCCTTGCCCGTCGGCTGCGGCGAGATCAAGGTGTCTTTGCCGCTGACGTCGCGGTCGAGATGGCAGATCGCACCTTCAAGACGAAGCCTGCCGCTCGCCAAAAGGCGCAAGGCCGCCGGGTAAATCCGGTGCTCGATTTCAAGAATTCGCGCCGATAGCGTATCGGTCGTGTCGTCATCGCGAACCGGCACCACCCCCTGCATCACGATCGGTCCAGCATCGGTCTCCGGCGTGACGAAATGGACGGTCGCCCCCGATACTTTCACGCCCGCGTTCAGCGCCTGCGCGTGGGGATCAAGGCCCGGGAAAGACGGCAGCAGCGAAGGATGGATGTTGAGCATCTTCCCATACCATCGCTGCACGAATTCCGCGGTGAACAGCCGCATGAACCCGCCGAGACAAATCAGCTCGATCCGGTGAGCCCCAAGCGCTGACTGCAACGCCGCTTCAAAAGCGGAGCGATCTTTGCCGAATGGTTTGCTTTCGATCGTAACCGTCGGGATGCCTTCTTTGCCCGCCAATGCGAGGCCCGTTGCGTCAGCCCGGTTGGAAATCACAACTGCAATTTCGGCCGGAAAATCCCCAGGCAGGGCCGCTTTGATCAAAGCGGCCATGTTCGAGCCGCGTCCCGAAATCAGGATTGCCACGCGGGGCTTTGAAGCGCCGTGATGTAGATCGGGCTTCACCATGAAAGATTGAGATGCCCGTTATAGACGACGCGATGCTCACCTTGCGCCGGGATCACTTCACCCAGCACCGTCACGCCCTCGCCGGCATCGGCAAGAATTTCAGTGACGGTTTCGACAGCATCGGCCTTAACGACCGCGATCATGCCGATCCCGCAATTGAACGTGCGCAACAGCTCAAGCTCGGCGACGTTGCCCTGCTCCGCCAGCCATTTGAAGACCGGCAGGACCGGCAAGCGCGCGAGATCGATTCCGACGCCCAGATGCTTCGGCAGCACACGGGGAATGTTGTCGGTGAACCCGCCGCCGGTGATATGGGCGAGCGCCTTGACGGCGCCGGTTTCACGGATCGCGCGCAGGCAAGACCGAACATAGAGTTTGGTTGGGGCGAGCAACGCGCCGCCCAGCGTCATGACCGGCGAAAACGGCGCCGGCGCATCAAAGCCGAGACCTGAGGTTTCGACGATCCTTCGCACCAGGGAAAAGCCGTTGGAGTGGACGCCTGACGAAGCCATGCCAAGCACAACATCGCCGAGGCGAATGTCGGCACGCGGCAACAGAGTACCCCGCTCGGCGGCACCGACCGCAAACCCGGCGAGATCGTAATCGCCATCCCTGTAGAGGCCTGGCATTTCCGCGGTCTCGCCACCGATCAGGGCGCAGCCGGACTCGCGGCAACCTTCGGCGATGCCGGCAACGATCGAGGCGGTCGCCTGTGGATCCAGCTTGCCGCAGGCGAAGTAGTCGAGGAAGAACAGCGGTTCGGCGCCCTGCACCACGAGGTCGTTGACCGACATCGCCACGAGGTCGATCCCGATACCGCCATGCAGTCCAGTGTCGATCGCGATCTTGACCTTGGTCCCGACCCCGTCGGTCGCGGCGACCAGAACCGGGTCCTTGAAGCCCGCGGCCTTCAAATCGAACAATCCGCCAAAACCGCCGATTTCGGCCTCGGTGCCGGGGCGCGCCGTGGCACGAACCATCGGCTTGATCAGATCGACCAGGCGGTTTCCCGCATCGATATCGACGCCCGAATCCGCGTAAGTGAGCCCGTTTCTGCGCTCGGCCATGGCCTTTTCCAGATGATTTCGGCTGGGTTACGTCGGATTTGGCTTATGTGCAATGGTCGGGCGCGCGTACTATGTAGACAACGGCCACTTCGCCCCGCAACGGGGGATAATTTTGGAAAATGAGGCCGGTAGCTGGGAAACGACCGAGTTGAGTATTCCGAATATCATCACGCTGGGGCGCATCATTTTAGTGCCCGTCATTGTCTGGGCGATTGCTTCCAACCAGATGGAGATCGCATTCACGGTCTTCGTCATTGCCGGCGTCAGTGACGCCGTCGACGGATTTTTGGCCAAGCGCTTCAACATGACGAGCGAACTAGGCGCCTTGCTCGATCCGCTCGCCGACAAGGCGCTTCTGGTTTCGATCTATGTGGCGCTCGGCATCTGGGGCGCGATGCCGCGCTGGATCGTCATCCTCGTCGTCTCACGCGACATCATGATCGTTTCGGCCGTGATTGTGTCATGGTTATTCGGCAAACCGGTCGAGATGAAACCGTTGATGGTTTCCAAGCTTAACACCGCGGCGCAGGTGGCGCTCGCGGCATTGATCCTGGCCGCGCTTGGTTTCGGTTTCAAACCGATGCCGTATGATGCGGTGCTCATGGCGCTGGTAACCGTCTTTACTTTGGTTTCCGTATCCCTCTATCTCGTCGAGTGGGTACGGCATATGGGCACGATCGAAGCCCGTTAGATCCCTCGAGGATCTCTTGTACCGGCTTCGGCCGGGAATTCGGAGCTCTAGCGTGGCAGGCCGCGTTCAACCTCGTCAATTGGCATTTGCGCTTCCGCACGCCGAGAGCCTGACGCGCGATAACTTCCTGGAAGGACCGGCCAACGCCGCCGGCCTCGCGCTGATCGACAGCTGGCCCGACTGGCCGAACCGCGTGATGCTTCTGGTTGGCCCGGAAGGCTCCGGCAAGAGCCATCTCGCCGCGATCTGGGCCGAGCAATCCGGCGCCCGCTCGACCTCGGCGCATGCCTTGACCGCACCCGAAGTACCGGGGGCGCTGGCGACAGGCGCGCTTGTGATCGAGGACTTGAAATCCGCCGACGTCGACGAACGCGCGCTGTTCCATCTGTTGAACATGGCGCGCGAAGACGGCGCCTTTGTCCTGATGACCGCGCGCGTGCCACCGATCGAAGCGGAACTTCGCGACTTGCGCTCCAGGCTGCGTGCGGTGCCGACCGTGCCGTTGCTGCCGCCCGACGATCATCTGTTTCGCGCCCTGATCGTCAAATTCTGCGCCGATCGTCAACTCACGGTCGACGAGAGCGTGGTGAGCTATCTCACCACCCGCTTGGAGCGTTCCTATGCCGCCGTGCGTCAGGCGGTCGAGCTTCTGGACGCCGAAGCCCTGCGGCAGGGGCGGCCGGTTACCCGGGCCTTGGCGGCGGAGCTCTTTCGCAGCAACGCTTAATCAGGCTTGTCCCACCTTGACGGGACTCTTGGGGCGCACATCAATGTCATTGAAATGTTGCCGCGAAATCCGATGGTCCGTGCCATCCTCTCGCGGCTTGATTTGAAATGGATTGAAACTTCATGGAATCCACCCAAGCCATTGTAAAAACAGAAAAAGATACCGGCGCCGGCAGCCCGCCCGCGATCAGCAGCAGCCCGGAACGCTTCATTAATCGGGAACTTTCCTGGCTGCATTTCAATCGCCGGGTGCTGGAGGAATCGGTCAATCCGGGCCATCCGGCCCTGGAGCGGGTCAGATTTCTGTCGATTTCCGCCAACAACCTCGACGAATTCTTCATGGTCCGGGTCGCCGGTATCAAGGCCCAGGTGCGTGAGGGCATCGCCGAACGCAGCCCCGACGGCCTGACGCCGGCCGAACAGCTTGTGGCGATCAACGAGACGGTTTCCAAGCTCGCCAGTGACCAGCAGGCGATCTGGCGCGACCTGCACAAGATTCTCGTGGACGTCGGCATCGTGCTCGTCGAAGGCCGCGACGTCACCAAATCAGAGCGGGCCTGGATCGAGGACCACTTCCTTCACAACATCTTTCCGCTGCTGACGCCGCTCGCGATCGATCCGGCCCACCCTTTCCCGTTCATTCCGAGCCTCGGCTTTACGATCGCGCTGCAACTGGCGAGGGTTGCCGACGGCAGGCCGATGAATGCGCTTATTCGCATGCCCGGCAAGATCGATCGATTCATCCGCTTGCCCGCCGGCAAGGATAGCGCGGTGCGGTTGATCACGCTGGAGCAGGCCACGGGCCTGTTCATCGGCCGGCTGTTTCCCGGTTACACCGTCAAGGGCCAGGGCGCGTTCCGCATCATCCGTGACTCCGAACTCGAAATCGAGGAAGAGGCCGAAGATCTGGTTCGCCTGTTCGAGACGGCATTGAAACGGCGTCGCCGCGGATCGGTGATCCGCCTCGAAATGGAAGCCAAGATGCCCGAGGAACTGCGTGCTTTCGTACAGCGCGCGCTTTCCACGGCCGACGACGAAGCGCTTCTGGTCGACGGCGTGCTTGCCATGAACGAGCTATCGCAACTGACGCGACTCGATCGGCCCGATCTTGAATTCACCCCGTATGTGCCGCGGCACCCCGAACGGGTCCGCGATCATGGTGGCGACATCTTCGCCGCCATCCGGCAGAAAGACCTCATCGTCCACCACCCGTACGAATCCTTCGACGTGGTCGTTCAGTTCCTGCAACAGGCCGCCCGAGATCCCGACGTCGTCGCCATCAAGCAAACCCTCTACCGCACGTCGAACAACTCGCCGATCGTGCGAGCGCTTGCGGAGGCCGCCGAAGCCGGCAAGTCGGTCACCGCATTGATCGAGCTGAAAGCGCGCTTCGACGAAGAGGCCAATATCCGCTGGGCCCGCGACCTCGAACGTGCCGGCGTGCAGGTCGTGTATGGATTTATCGAATTGAAGACCCACGCCAAGCTCTCGATGGTGGTCCGGCGCGAGGGCGGCAATCTCGCCACCTATGTCCACACCGGCACCGGCAACTATCATCCGGTCACCGCGCGCATCTACACCGACCTCTCTTACTTCACGTCCGATCCGATCATCGGACGCGATGCGGCGCGGGTGTTCAACTACATCACCGGCTACGCCGAGCCGAGTGACATCGAGAAGATGGCGGTGTCGCCTCTTACCTTGCGCAAGCGGATGATCGAACACATTCAGGGCGAGACCAATTTTGCCCGGCACGGCAAACCTGCCGCGATCTGGCTGAAAATGAATTCGCTGGTCGATCCCGACATCATCGATTTGCTCTACGAAGCCTCGCAAGCCGGCGTTTCGATCGAACTCGTGGTACGCGGCATCTGCTGCCTGCGGCCGGGTATCCCCGGCCTTTCCGAAAATATTCGCGTCAAATCGATCATCGGCCGCTTTCTCGAGCATGGCCGAATCTACTGTTTCGGCATGGGACAAGGCCTGCCGAGTACGAAAGCGGCTGTGTATATCTCCTCGGCCGATATGATGCCGCGCAACCTCGATCGCCGTGTGGAGGTGCTCTGTCCGTTGCAGAATCCGACGGTGCATCAGCAGGTTCTCGAGCAAATCATGCTCGCCAATCTCAAGGATACCGAGCAAAGCTGGCAATTGTTGCCGGACGGTTCTTCAACGCGTATGAAGGCCGCCAGGGGCGAGGAACCCTTCAATCTTCATAACTATTTCATGACGAATCCGAGTTTGTCTGGCCGTGGAAAGTCACTTCAGGAATCATCTCCCCGTCGCCTCACGCGGCGCACCGAACGTCAGCAATCGTCATAAGGGAACTTCCCTGTGAAGCGGGCGCGCAAGCGCGCGTCTAGCGTCGCTGTCATCGATATCGGCTCGAATTCGGTACGTCTCGTCGTCTACGAGACCATGGCCCGCAGCCTGATCACGATCTTCAACGAAAAGGCCCTTTGCGGTCTCGGCCGCGAGGTACAATCGACCGGGTTGCTTGCCCCCGACGCCGTCACGAAAGCCCTCACCTCACTGCGGCGCTTCCGGGCGCTGTGCAGGGTCATGAAGGTCGGCCGTGTATATGCGATCGCGACCGCGGCCTGCCGTGACGCCAGCAACGGCCCGGATTTCATCGCCAAGGCCGAGCGCATTTGCGGGACGAAAATAGAAATCCTGTCCGGTCCGCGCGAGGCGAAATTGTCGGCGCTCGGCGTCGTGTCGGGCGTGCACCGGCCGGACGGCATCGTTGGAGATCTCGGTGGCGGTTCGCTGGAGCTGATCGACGTGCGCGGCAACCGGGTCCGCGGCGGCCTGACGCTTCCGCTCGGAAGCCTCGCGCTGCAGGATTTGTCGCACAAATCGTTGAAGCGCGCCGAACGCATCGTCAAGACCGAGCTTTCCGACGTCGAGCAGATCAAACGCGGCCGCGGCCGCACGTTTTATGCGGTTGGCGGCACATGGCGTGCGCTGGCGCGCATCCACATCATTCAGAGCGAATACCCGCTCGGCGTGATGCACGGCTATTCGATTCCCGCCCAGGAGGCGCTTGACTTCGCACGGCGGCTGCGCCGTCTGGTCGCGGCCGACATGCTGGCCAATATCGAAGTCATCGCCGACGCACGGCGGCCGTTGCTCGCCTATGCGGCGCTGGTGCTCGAATACATCATCCGCGTCGTCCGGCCGAAAACCATCGTGTTCTCGACTTTCGGCGTGCGCGAAGGCCTGCTCTACGAAATGCTCCCCGACGCCGAGCGTGCCAAGGACGGTTTCATCTGCGCCGCCCAGACGCTCAACGAGCTGCTGTCGCGATCCGCCCGTCACGCCCAGGAATTGATCGAGTGGACCGACCGCTTCGTGCGGATCGTCAGGCTGCGCGAGACGGAAGAGGATCGCCGCCTGCGCCATGCCGCCTGTCTGTTGTCGGATATCGGATGGCGGGTGCACCCCGATCATCGCGGCGAGGAGACGCTCAATCTCATCACCAACGGCAATTTCGGCTCGATCAGCCATCAGGGCCGAGTCTTTGTCGCCCTTTCGGTTTTCTATCGATATGCCGGCTTGAGCGAACAGAACGAGCCGCCGGCGACCATGCAGGCGTTGGTGCCGCCTGCGATGCTGGAGCGCGCCCGCATGCTGGGAGCAGCGTTCCGTGTCGCCCATCTGATTTCGGCGGCGCGCCCCGGCGTGTTGCCGGCAACGCATTTTCGCAGCCAGGGCCGCAAGCTGACGCTGGTGTTCGAGCACAAGCTCGTCGACCTCGTCGCCGACCGCGTCGGCAGCCGTTTCAAACAGCTCGCACGGCTTGTCGGCCGCGCCGGATCGATCGTCAGGCGCTGAGCCGGCTTTTCAAGTTGTTCAGCCGGCGTCGCCGCCAAATCGATCCAGCCACCAGGACCGTGATGGCTCCGAGAACCGACGCCAGATATCCGGCGAACTCATCCGGCGAAACGTTAAAAACGATCGATTTCGCATCAAGGTGAAATGCGGTCATGCCGTCGAGCAGCCGGTGCAGCCAGGGTTGCACGGCAGGATCGCTTTCGATCACGTCGCCCGCGATCCAACCGAGCAGCATCGCACCGAGCCATACCAGGATCGGAAAACGATCGAGCACCATCATGATCAGCGCCGCACCTGCGATGATCATGGGAATGCTGATGGCAAGGCCGAGGATGAGAAGCGGGAGCCGACCGTTTGCGGCGGCCGCAACCGCAATCACATTGTCGAGGCTCATGATGATGTCGGCAACGAGGACGATCCGGATCGCTTGCCACAGCGTGGCGCCGGCGGCGATCTCATTGTTTTCGTCTTCCGGCACCAGGAGTTTGGCTGCGATCACGAGCAGAGCGATGCCGCCGATGAGCTTCAGATAAGGCAGCGCCATCAGCGTGGCGACGACGCCCGTGAAGGCGATCAAAAGCACCACAGCAATGCCGGCGCCGATGATCATGCCCCATAGCCGGTGCCGGCCGTGCAGGCCGCGGCAAGCCATGGCGATCACCAGCGCATTGTCGCCGGACAACAGAACGTTGATCCAGATGATCTTGCCGACCGCCAGCCAGAATGCCGTCGTCTGCATGTCGGTCTGAACTTGCGCGAAGAACGCACCGATATTGGCGGGATCGAACGCCTGCAACAGCGAGTTCACAGCCTGCCCCCTAGTGGTCCGATTCTAATATTCGCATCCCGTTGCAGCTTCCAGTTTCGCGAATGTTAGAATCAAAGGACCACTAGCAAATATTAGGTTCTGGTGGAGTTTTGGATTTGACATTCGCATTTCGGACTCGCGACAAGGTGGCAGCGAATGTCAAATCCACTCCACCAGTGTGCCGGTTCAGAAGCCCGCATCAGCGTAGCCGCGAGTTCGTCATGCGGACTTCTGAACCAAAGCCACACCAGATTCAATATGCTGCTGGTGTCCATCGATTCCGAAGTTCGCAGACGAAGCCGCCTCACCACCGAGCGAACTTCGAAATCGGGACACCAGAGCCGCAGGCCGCTGCTGCCTGCGGCTAATGTTGCGACGGCGCGCCAACGCCGCCGTCATCCGGCCGACAATACTCAGCCGACGATCTCGTTGCCGGAAAAGAACTGGGCGATTTCGACAGCCGCTGTTTCCGGCGCATCCGAGCCGTGAACCGAGTTCTCGCCGATCGATTTCGCATGAACTTTGCGGATCGTGCCTTCGGCGGCCTTCGACGGATCGGTTGCACCCATGACGTCACGGTGTTTGAGAACGGCGTTTTCGCCCTCGAGCACCTGAACGACCACGGGGCCCGAGGTCATGAACTCCACCAGTTCGCCGAAGAAAGGGCGAGCCTTGTGGACGGCGTAGAAGGTTTCCGCCTGTTCGCGCGTCATCCGGATTCGCTTCTGGGCGACGATGCGAAGTCCTGCTTTCTCGATCAGCGCATTGATGGCGCCAGTCAGATTGCGAGCCGTCGCGTCCGGCTTGATGATGGAAAAGGTGCGTTCGATCGCCATGATTTCATCCTTGAAAAGCGCCGATGGAAGTTGCGGGCTTATATCGGTGCGGCCGGTGCACGGCAAGCGACGCGATGGCCCGGAATGGGCCGCGCCGGCCTTTGACGGGGTGCCAGGATTACGACGATTTCACCTAAATGAACCCATTCTGAAACGATCGTCCCGCTTTCATTCACCCGCCCGGTCGTAGGTTTGCATCAACCGGACGCCGCGTTCACTTCCAAAAAGCGTTCAGGGAAAGGTGCTTTTCACCGACGGCGCTTTCGGGCGCCCAAGCTTGAGGAGACGACGATGTTACGCAAACTTTCGCTCGCTTTAATCGCCACGGTTTCACTCGGCGCGGCTGCGCTGGCACCCACCTCCGCCTCCGCGTGGGGCGGCTGGCACGGTGGCTGGCATGGCGGATGGCATCACGGCTGGGGCGGCCCGCGCTTTTTTGCCGGCGGCCCTGTCTATTATGGCTACGGCTACAACGACGGATATGGCGGCTGCTATGTGCGGCGACTGGTCCCTACTCCGTTCGGACCCCGCTGGCGTCTGATCAACCGTTGCTACTGAATCTCGCGCAAGACCAACGTTCGAGACCAGCGTTGGAGGCCCCGACTTCCCGGAGTTGGGGCCCCCAGTGTTCCCTTCCGGCGGCGCAGATAATTTATATAAAATTAGCCAAAACAGCCAAGAACCGACCGGCAACCGGAAACCAATTCCTGACCAGAGACTTGGTATGCCGTCACCTGATCGAATAAATCTTCAGGGCACGGAACTGGTTATGAAAAGTCCAAACGCAGACGACGCCGAACCGCTCGATCACAGGTCCAGCCGATCGATCTGCGATGCTGTGGGCGAACGCCTCCAGCAAGCACTGCGCCCGGAATCAGGGATTTCACCCTATCTCCAGCATCTCGTCGATGAACTGCGAAGGCGCGACGAGGTCGATGGCCTGAAATCGCATTAAGACACGTGATATTTTCAGGCCGCCGCATCCAGATACAGGTTGCGTTTTGGAGCGGCTGCGGTGAAAAGCCCGCATGCTGGCCATCAACGATATCTCGGTCCGGATTGCCGGACGGCTTCTGATCGACCACAGCTCGGTACAAATTGCACCTGGCGCACGCGTGGGCTTCGTCGGCCGCAACGGCGTCGGCAAGTCGACGTTGTTTCATGCCATTCGTGGTGACCTGCCGACCGAATCCGGCACCATCGCCATACCGCCGCGCTGGCAGATCGGCAGTCTCGCACAGGAAGCGCCGAACGGACCGGAAAAGCTGATCGAGGTCGTCTTGAAAGCCGATCGCGAGCGCGAGACGCTGATGCGCGAGGCGGAGGTTGCGAGCGACCCTACCCGCATCGCCGAAATCCAAACCCGGCTCGTGGATATCGAGGCGCATTCGGCGCCGGCTCGCGCGGCCGCCATCCTGAGCGGCCTCGGGTTTTCTGCCGTGGATCAGAACAGACCCTGCGCGGAATTCTCGGGCGGCTGGCGGATGCGCGTGGCGCTTGCCGCGACGCTGTTTGCGGCGCCCGACCTGCTGCTGCTCGACGAGCCCACGAACTATCTCGACCTCGAAGGCACGCTCTGGCTGGAAGATCATCTCGCCAGCTATCCACGCACCGTCATCGTCATCAGCCACGACCGCGATCTGCTCGATACCTCGGTGGACCAGATCCTGCACCTCGATCGCGGCAAGCTTACCCTCTACAAAGGCAGCTATTCCTCGTTCGAGGAGCAGCGCGCGACGCGCGAACTCCTCGATGCCAAGCATGCCAGGCGGCAGGCCGACGAACGCAAGCGGCTGCAGGCCTTCGTCGACCGCTTCAAGGCCAAGGCCTCGAAAGCCCGTCAGGCCCAATCCCGCGTCAAGATGCTGGAGCGAATGAAGCCGGTAACGGCGCTCGTCACACAGGACGTGCGCGAGATCACGTTTCCGCAACCAGAAAAAATGCTGTCTCCGCCGATCATCGCCGTTGACGACGTGTCGGTGGGATACGACCCGAAGCAGCCGATCCTCAACCGCGTGACGCTGCGGATCGATACCGATGATCGCATTGCGCTGCTGGGCGCCAACGGCAACGGCAAGTCGACGCTGGTCAAGCTGCTCGCGGGGAGGCTTCCGCCCTTTTCGGGGAAAGTCATCCGGGCCGAAAAGCTCTCGGTCGGGTACTTTGCCCAGCATCAGGTCGATGAGCTCAATCTCGACGCTTCGCCCTACGATCACATTCGCAGGCTGATGCCCGATGCCCCCGAGAGCAAGGTACGCGGACGCGCCGGCGCCATCGGCTTCTCCGGCAAAGCCGGTGACACGCTGGTGAAGAATTTGTCCGGCGGCGAAAAGGCCCGGCTGCTGTTGGGGCTTGCGACTTTCTTCGGTCCCAACATGATCATTCTCGACGAGCCCACCAACCATCTGGACATCGACAGCCGCGCGGCGCTCGCCGAGGCCATCAACGACTTTCCGGGCGCGGTCATCATGGTTTCCCATGATCGATATCTGATCGAAGCCTGCGCCGATCAGCTATGGGTCGTCGCGGACGGCATGGTGACGAGCTATGACGGCGACCTCGATGACTACCGCCGTGCCGTGTTATCGACGCGCGGCGCAAAGGTCTTGACGCGCGAGCGTGCGCCTAATCGCAACGAGCGAAACGATGCGAGTGCGCGCCCAAAGGAAAAACGCATCCCGCTCAAACAGCGGATTTCGGAGACCGAAGCCGAAATGGCGCGGATCAGCGGCATCATTGCAAAGATCGATGCGGCGCTCGCTTTGCCCGACCTGTTCACACGCGATCCAAAGCAGGCGGCTCAACTCAGCAAGGCACGCGCGGGCGCGGCCGAAGCCCTCAGCCGCGCCGAGGAAGCGTGGCTCGAAGCGAGTTCGGAATTCGACTAGTGCCCACTTTCCGAAGTTCGCGCACCACCGCGAGCACCTTTCACGAACTTCGGAAAGGGCACTAGCAAATCCATGATTTGAGTGCGGCTTTGCTATTTGAAGTTCCTCGATCGAAGTCGCGGCTTGTTGTGCAGGAACTTCAAATAGGCGACACTAGGCGGCCCGTTAGTCGACGTGGGGTTGAATGTCAGGTGCGATCAGGTCGGCGCCTGTGCCGGCTTTTTCTTTTTCGGCTTGACGGTTTTCGGCTCGGCCACCGGCTCGGCCCCGCGCTCGATCGAAGTCAGTCGCCCGGCGGTGAAAGTATAGATTCCGGCGCGCGCGCCTTGCGAAAAATTAATCACCGCGAGGCGTTCCCCACGCGGGCTATTGGAGATGTTGACGGCGGTGGGCGCACCGATGCCGCGAACGACATCGCATTCCGTGTGGCCGAGCGCCACCGTACCGGTGACCACCGGCGCAGGAGCGGCTGCGCCGTCCGATAACGCATTGGCATTCGTCGGGATATTTGCAGACGCCATTCCCGGGCAGGCGCCGTCGCCGCTGACAAGATCTTCGGCCGTGACCGGTTTGTCGGGCGTGAGCGGCGGGTTATCAATCGAGACGTTCTTGATAAAGAGACGGCCGCTGCGGGAAAACCACTCGGCATCCTTCGACATGAGATCAGGTGCGAAAATATCGGAGGCCGTCGCTCCGCAACCCGCCAACACGGGGGCGAGCAGAAGCAATGCCGGTACTGATTTCCAGTGGAGGTATTTGTTTCGCACGATGAACTAGACTCACCTCTCGCCCTAAGCGATTGTCCGAGCATCACTTTGCGGCACGACCGTGGCTTTGTACAGGCTCAGGGCTAAAAACCATAGTTTATCATGGTTTGTCATTGGTCGCGGAACTGGTTAATCCCGTTTCTGCCACCGGCCCCGTTCGTCGGCTTGCCAATAGGTTACATCGAACCCCCGCGCCTTGCAGTCCGTCCAGGCGTGACGCGCTGCGGTAAGTGCATCTGCGTCGTCGCCGTTGAAAAGCAGAACGACGCGGTCGTAGACGTCCGAGTCCGCGGGCAAGGGTGCGTTATCGACCAGAAATCTCACATTGGCCCGATTCGGATTGCTGTCCTCGACCATCAGAACAATCGGATGATCTGCGACATCGCTGACGCGCGAGGTCGCATGGGGCAGAAACGAATCTTCACGATAGGTCCACAAGTGAGCATCCAGTGCGTCGGCGCGTTCCTCCGAGGTTGACTGCACGACGACTCGCCAGCCGCGCTCAAGGGATTTTTCGAGCAGCGGCGGCAACACGTTCTCCAGCGTCACGTCTTGCAGATGATAGAACAGGACTTCCGTCATCGCTTGGCTTCGTAATGCTCCGCCACCAGCCGGTCGAGCAGGCGAACGCCAAACCCCGAACCCCAGCTCTGGTTGATCTCGGTTTTTGGCGCGCCCATTGCCGTGCCGGCAATGTCAAGGTGAGCCCAGGGCGTGCCGTCAACGAAGCGTTGCAGGAACTGTGCTGCGGTGATCGAGCCGCCGTTACGGGTGCCCGTGTTCTTCATGTCGGCAAATTGCGAATCGATCTGCTTGTCGTATTCCGGGCCCAGCGGCATGCGCCAGACGCGCTCACCCGTCGCAAGTCCGACCTTCATCAGGCGCTCGGCCAGTTCGTCGTTGTTGGAAAACAGGCCAGCATATTCGGTGCCGAGCGCAACCAGGATAGCGCCGGTCAGTGTGGCGAGATCGACCATGAATTTCGGTTTGAACTTTTTGGCCACGTACCAAAGCACGTCCGCCAGCACGAGCCGCCCCTCGGCGTCGGTGTTGATGATCTCGATGGTCTGGCCCGACATCGAGGTCACGATATCGCCCGGACGCTGGGCGTTGCCGTCGGGCATGTTTTCGACCAGGCCGATCGCGCCGACTACATTGGCTTTGGCTTTGCGCGCCGCCAACGCCTGCATCAGTCCGACGACGCAGGCTGCGCCCCCCATATCGCCCTTCATGTCTTCCATGCCGCCGGCGGGTTTGATCGAAATGCCGCCGGTATCGAAGCAAACGCCCTTGCCGATAAACGCCACCGGCTGATCGCCCTTCTTGCCGCCGTTCCAGCGCATGATGACGGTGCGTCCGGGTTGCGTTGAGCCTTGCGCCACGCCGAGCAGCGCGCCCATGCCGAGTTTCTTCATGGCATTGACGTCGAGAACCTCAACCACCACGCCAAGCTTGCGCAGTTGACTGGCGCGGCGCGCGAATTCGACCGGAAACAGGACGTTGGGCGGTTCATTGACGAGGTCGCGCGCGGTGATCACGCCCTCCACCACGTGGGCGTTCGGCGCGAAGGCCTTGCGGGCTGCCGCAACGTCGTCCACCGCGATCGATACACTGGCCCGCAGCGCCGTCTCCTCGCCGTCCTTTTTCTTGGTTTTGTAGCGATCGAACGTGTAGGCGCGCAAGCGAATGCCCGCGGCGATCGCGGCAGCCTGATCGGCGCTCATGGAGCCCCTGGGCAATTCGGCGACGACCGTAACCGTCTTGGTTCCGGCTCTCAGCTTGCCGGCCACCGTGCCGCCGAGTTTCATAAAATCCTTGTCCTTGAGCTCGGCAAGCTTGCCTGCGCCCACCACGATAAGACGCTTCGCTTTAAGACCTTGCGGCGCCAAAATATCGAGGATCGAGCTGTTTTTTCCCTTGAATTGATTGGTTTCGGCCGCCTGCTTGATCAGATCGACCGCTGGCCCCAGCGCCTTCCGGGTCGCGGGGCCGAACTCGAGCCCGTCGTCGCAAAAAACCACCAGAACTTCGCTCGGGGCGCCAGAAAACGAGACAAAGCCGACCTTGACGGCGTCGGTCATACGTAAGTCCTCCAAGAATCATGGGCTGTGAATCAGGGCCGCCGCCGGGGGCGGAAGACGGCCGGGCGATCATGAGAATCTCTCCCCGGCTGTAGCCAACATCCGTCAAGAGCCTGCTTTGGCGCAATATGGCCTGCCTTCCGCCAAACTGCCAACCATAAGCGTGGCGGCGGCGCCACATTGCGATAATTATTAACCATATCCTTAGCCCGCCACGGCCAAGCCATTTTGTTGATGGATCAAAGGGATGCTAGTGAGACTATATGCGAGCCTAAACCACAGCGGACCGTCCAAAGGGGATCCCATCCGGGATTGGTCGGAAACCGCTCTAAAGGCGCGCCAAGGTGGGATCGTGCGATAACGATGGGGTCGATCGACAAGTATATCTTTCGCACGACGCTGGCGTCGTTTGCGGTGGTCTTGGTCAGCCTCACCGGGGTGATCTGGATTACGCAGGCATTGCGCGGCATCGATCTGATGACGAGCCAGGGCCAGACCATCCTGACCTTCCTCGGCATCACCAGCCTCGTGATTCCGGCGCTGGTTCTGATCATCTCCCCGATCGCACTGATGATCTCGATCTCGCACACGCTGAACAAGCTGGCGACCGATTCGGAAATCATCGTGATGAACGCGGCCGGCTTCTCCCCGATCCGCCTGTTCCGCCCCTTTATCTTCGCCACCTGCGTGGTCGCGCTGCTGGTCGCCTTTATCGCCGCTTATCTGGCGCCCGATGGCCTGCGCCGAATCAAGCAATGGGACGCCGAAATCACCGCCGACGTTCTCACCAACGTCTTGCAGCCGGGCCGCTTCGCCCAGCTGGATCAGAATTTGACTATCCGGATCCGCGAACGACAACCGGGCGGCCTGCTCAAGGGCATTTTCATCGATGACCGCCGCGATCCCAAGGAGCGCGTCAGCATCGTGGCCGATCACGGCACGGTCGTGAAGAACGAAGGCGGCTCGTTCCTGATTCTCGAGGACGGAAATCTCGAACGCTTCGAAGTCGGCAAAAGCGATCCGGCGCTGGTTGCGTTCGGCCGCTATGGCTTCGACATGTCCAAGTTCTCCAACCAGGGCCATGACGTCGCGCTCGGCATTCGCGAGCGTTACCTCTGGGAATTGCTGACCCCTGCGGATTCGGACCCGATCTATCAACAACTGTCCGGACAGTTTCGCGCCGAACTGCACGACCGATTCATGTCGCCGATCTATCCCTTTGCCTTTGCCGCGCTCACCTTTGCCTTTCTTGGCGCGCCACGCACAACGCGACAGAGCCGGAACTT
This sequence comes from uncultured Alphaproteobacteria bacterium, assembly GCA_963770515.1. Classification (GTDB taxonomy): domain Bacteria; phylum Pseudomonadota; class Alphaproteobacteria; order Rhizobiales; family Xanthobacteraceae; genus Bradyrhizobium. The sequence goes on along the minus strand of CAVYPW010000005.1, from coordinate 81,439 downwards.
TTCAATGGGCGGCGCAATTCTTGCGGTGTTCGGATTGCGAATGGCTGGATTCGCCTGCTCGGTCTTGACGGTGAAGTCGCCGCTTGCAGCGCTCGTCCAATACCTGATGCTGGCACTCGCGATCGGCGTCAGCTTCTGGATCATCATTGACGGCGTCGTCATCGAACCGCCGGCAACGCTGATCGAGGCCATCAACCGGTCGAACGAACGAATCCTGCGGCTCTTCGGACGGCCGGCCGCAGCATGAGCATGGTCACCAACACGCTCGGGCGTTACTTCGCCGGCCGCTTCGTGGTCGCAGCGCTCGGCGTCTTTGCCGCCATCTTCGTGCTTCTGGTGCTCGTCGATTACATCGAGATGGTGCGGAAGACGTCGGGGCTGGTCGACGCTTCGGCCATTACGGTCGCGGAGACCTCGCTGTTCCGCGTTCCCCAACTGCTCGAAAAGATGATGCCGTTCTGCATCCTGATCGGAGCCATGACCTGCTACCTCGCCCTTTCCCGGCGGCTGGAACTGGTGGTGGCGAGGGCGGCAGGCGTTTCGGCTTGGCAATTCATCGCACCGGCGCTGGCCAGCGCGATGGTGCTCGGGGTCCTCGCCACGACGGCCTACAATCCGATGTCAGCCAACCTGCGCGAAGTCTCCAAACGAATGGAAGCTGAGCTGTTCGGCAACGCGCCCGGCGGTGGCGGGGTGCAGGATGCCGCGGGTTTCTGGATCAATCAGGTCAATAGCGATGGGCAAGCCATCATCAACGCCGCCCGCAGCGAGCAGCAGGGCGTGCGGTTGACCGGCCTGACGGTGTTTCGCTTGGACAACAATGATCAGTTCCAGGAGCGAATCGAGGCGCAGCAGGCCACGCTTGAAGAAGGGCACTGGCTATTCAAATCGGTCCGCCGATACACGCTGAATAATCCGCCGGTCGATCAGGATAGCTTCACGTTGCCCACCAGCCTCACGCCGGCCCAGGTCCGGAACAGCTTTTCCACACCCGAAACTGTGTCTTTTTGGCAACTTCCGGGCTACATCCGCTCGTCGGAAAGCTCCGGATTCGCCACGGCCGGCTACCGGTTGCAATACCACAAGCTGATTGCACTGCCTTTTTTGCTGGCGGCCATGGTCATGTTGGCTGCCAGTGTGAGCCTGCGTTTCTTCCGTTTCGGCGGTGTTCAGAAGATGGTTTTGAGTGGCGTGGGCGCGGGCTTTCTGCTCTACGTTTTGTCCAAAGTAACTGAGGATTTGAGCAAGGCTGAGTTGATGCATCCGATCGCTTCGGCGTGGCTGCCAGTATGCGTTGGCGGCCTCACCGGCTTTTTGGCCTTGTTGTACTTGGAGGACGGGTAGTGGCTGTGGTTGCCGCCCTCCGCGGAAGATCGCTTGCGTTGCGGCAGGGAGCTGTCGTGCGCCGCCGTTGCGCGCGCGCGGCCGCCGTCGCTCTCGGCTTGCTGCTGTCCGGCGCCTTTGGGCTCGCCACAACCCCCGGCGCGCTTGCGCAAAGTTTCACCTACAATCCGCGACCACCGAAGCCTGTCACCCAGCGTCCGGCGAATGACGGACAGATGCTGGTTCAGGCCAATGAAGTGGATTACGACTACAACAACTCGCGGGTGTCGGCGGTCGGCAACGTGCAGCTGTTCTACAACGGCACCAGCGTCGAGGCGGACAAGGTCATCTACGACCAGAAGACCAAGCGGTTGCATGCCGAAGGCAACATCCGCATGACCGACGTCGACGGCAAGATCACCTACGCCGATATCCTGGATCTGAGCGACGACTACCGCGACGGGTTCGTTGATTCGCTGCGCGTCGATACCGCCGACGCCACCCGCATGGCGGCAACCCGCGCGGATCGCTCCAGCGGCAACTACACGGTGTTCGAGAACGGCGTCTACACGGCCTGCGCGCCCTGCAAGGACGATCCGAAGAAGCCGCCGCTGTGGCAGGTCAAGGGGATGCGCATCATCCACGACCAGCTCGACAAGATGCTCTACTTCGAGAACGCCCAACTGGAGTTCTTCGGCGTTCCGCTGGCCTATCTGCCGTACTTCTCGGCGCCCGATCCGACCGTGAAGCGCAAGAGCGGCTTCCTGACGCCTGCCTACTCCACGAATTCGACCTACGGATTCGGCATCGAGACGCCGTACTACTGGGCGATCGCGCCGGACTATGACGCGACCTTCAACCCGCGCTTCATGACCCAACAGGGCGTGTTGTTTCAGGGCGAATTCCGTCAGCGTCTGATGGACGGCTCCTATCAGATCCGCGCCTATGGCATCGACCAGCTCGATCCCGGCGCCTTCGCCGGCCAGGCCGGCGATCATCAATTCCGCGGCGGCCTCGAGACCAAGGGCGAATTCGCGATCAACGACAAATGGGTCTGGGGCTGGGAAGGCGTAGCGCTGTCCGACTACATGCTGCTGTCGGATTACCGCCTCTCGGTCTACAAGGACGCGTTCAGCTCATTCCTGGCGCTGCCGACGGAAGCCCCCTCGCAGATCTTTTTGACCGGCGTCGGCAACCGCAGCTACTTCGACGCCCGCACGATCTATTACGAGAGCCTGTCCGGCGCCCAGTCGCAGGTGCCGGTGGTCTGGCCCGTGGTGGATTATTCCAACGTGATCAACCATTCGGTGCTGGGCGGCGAGGTCAGCTACAAGACCAACTTCGTCAACCTGACCCGTTCGGACGCGGTGTTCGATCCGGTCACCGCGGCTGCCGCCGCCAACGGTTCGTGCATCCTCAATTCGGCCGATCCGGCCCAGAGCATCACCCGCCAGAACTGCCTGATGCGCGGCATGCCGGGAACCTACACCCGCTTTTCGGCCGAAGCCGATTGGCGGCGTTCGTTCACCGATTCGGCCGGTGAAATCTGGACGCCGTTCGCAAGCATCCGCGCCGACGCCATCAATGCCGATATCACCAACCAGCCCGGCGTCTCGAGCTTCCTGCCGGTCGGCGACACCACGGCGCTGCGCGTGATGCCCACCATCGGGCTCGAATATCGCTATCCCTTCATCAACGTTCAGCCGTGGGGCTCGACCACCATCGAGCCGATTGCGCAGGTTATTATCCGCCCGAACGAATCCTATGCCGGCAAATTGCCCAACGAAGATTCGCAGAGCATGACGTTTGACACCTCCAACCTCTTCAGTGTCGACAAGTTCTCCGGCTATGACCGGGTCGAAGGCGGCGGACGGGCGAACGCGGGCGTGCAGGCGACCACCCAGTTCGACCGCGGCGGTTCGGTCACCGCGGTCTTCGGCCAGTCCTATCAGCTGTTCGGCATGAACTCCTTTGCGGTGCAGGACGTGACCAATACGGCGGTCGATTCCGGCCTGCAGACCCCGAAATCGGACTACGTCGCCAGCCTGAGCTACTCGCCGAACCGCACCTACACGATCGCGACCCGCGCGCGCTTCGACCAGGCGACCGGAAACGTTGAGCGCTTCGAGGCCGAAGCCAAAGCCAATTTCGACCGCTGGTCCGTCAGCGTGCTGTATGGCGACTACGCCGCGCAGCCCGACCTCGGATACCTGACCCGCCGCGAGGGCATTCTGGTCTCCGGCTCGGTCAAGATCGCCAACAACTGGGTCGCACAAGGCGCCGCCCGCTGGGATCTGGTCGCCAATCAGATCAACCAATACGTCGTCGGCGCGGGCTATGTCGACGACTGCTTCGTGCTCGCCGCCAACTATGTCACCTCCTACTCCTATGCCACCACCACCTCCCCGCCCATCCTCGGCCATGCTTTCATGCTCCAGATCGGTCTGCGGACCATTGCCAATACGAGCACGTCGGCGCAATAACGGCTCGGCTGGAGGGCCCACGGACGACATTGCTGATGCGGTATGATCTGGGCCGAGAGCCCCTTCTGGGCCAAGAGCCTCGGCCACCTCAGGCGAAGGTGTTTCGGGCTAGGATCAAAAGCCGCCGGCAAGTATAGGATTGTAGTGTGGTTTTGGGCGCTCGCCTTGCGAGCGACGCGATGTCAAACCTGCTTCACCGGACTCGGACTAATTTAGCGAAGATGATCATGACCGTTGCACTCTCCAGTCGGCTCTCGGCAATCGTCCTGGGCAGCAGTGCTGCCCTCGCTTTGATCGCGGTATCCGTATCGCCGACGCGCGCGCAAGTTGCTTGCATGATCAACGGCGAGCCGATCACCAACTACGACATCGAGCAACGTTCCAAGCTGCTCATGCTGAGCACCCATAAAATGCCGGATCGCCAGCAGGTCATCAACGAGTTAACCGATGAAAAATTGAAGATCAGGGAAGGAAAAAAATTCAGCATTGATCCTTCGGCCGGCGACATCGATCAGTCCTATAACGCCATGAGCGGACGGATGCGGATCACGCCAGACCAGCTGACGAAGTCGCTGGAGAGCCAGGGTATCCGCCCCGAGACCCTCAAGGCCCGCATCAAGGCCGACATGGTCTGGAGCAACCTGGTTCGCGGCCGATACAAGGAAAGCCTCCAGATCGGTGAAAAGGAGGTGGAGGAGAAAGCCAAGGAACAGGGAGATCAACAACAGACGGAGGCGGAGGGTTTCGCATACAAGATGCAGCCGATCGTGCTGATCGTGCCGCGCGGCTCGGCACCGGAGGCCATGGAAACTCGCAAGAAGGAGGCCGAGGCTCTGAGAGCGCGCATCCAGACCTGCTCCGAGGCGAATTCGTTCTTCAAATCGATGCAGAACGCCGCGATACGCGAAACCGTGATCAAGACCTCGGCCGATATCCCTGCTTCGCTTCGCGAAATACTCGACGGCACGCCGATCGGCCACCTGACCCCACCCGAGGTGACCAAACAGGGCGTCGAGATGGTCGCGCTGTGCGCCCGGGATCCGACCAAGGTCGACACGCCGAAGAAGAAAGAAATCCGGGAAAAGATGTATGCCGAGAAATACGAGGCGAAATCGAAATCGTACCTGCAGGAAGTCCGCAGGGCCTCGATGATTGAATGCCATTGACGTATGCCAAAGCCTCTCGCGCTGACATCGGGTGAGCCTGCCGGGATCGGCGCTGACATCACACTCAAGGCATGGCTGCGTCGTGCTGAACTCAAACTGCCCGCCTTCTATTGGCTCGGCGACGCTGCATCGCTTGACCGCCGGGCGAAACTGCTTGGACTGGACGTCAGGCTTGCCGAAGGCCGTCCAGAAGATGCGAACGATGCCTTCGCTCATGCTCTGCCTGTCGTCGCCACGGGTCAGGCTGCAAGCGCCTCGCCCGGCCACCCCGACGATAGCAGTGCCGGCGCAGCGCTCGCCTCGATCCGCCAGGCCGTGAAGGACGTCATGGACGGCCGGGCAAGCGCGGTGGTGACCAATCCAATTGCCAAGAACGTGCTATACCGCGCCGGATTCCGGCATCCCGGACACACCGAATATCTCGCCGAACTCGCGCAAGCGAAAAATTCCACGCCACAGCCCGTGATGATGCTGTGGTCACCTACGCTTGCCGTCGTTCCCGTCACCATCCACGTTTCCTTGCGCGAGGCGCTGGCGCAGCTTTCCAGCGAGCTGATCGCCACGACAGCCCGTATCGTGGTGGCGGGTTTGAAATCCTATTTCGGGATTGCGCATCCCCGTTTGGTCGTATCCGGTCTGAACCCGCATGCAGGCGAGGACGGCTCGTTGGGCTCCGAAGACAAAACCATCGTGGCGCCTGCCGTCGATCTCCTGCGTGGCGAGGGCCTGGATGTCCGGGGACCGCTGCCGGCGGATACGATGTTTCACGATGCCGCGCGGCAGAGCTATGACTGCGCCATCTGCATGTATCACGACCAGGCGCTGATCCCGATCAAAACGCTGGCTTTCGACGACGCCGTCAACGTGACCTTGGGGCTGCCGTTTATTCGCACCTCGCCCGATCATGGAACGGCGTTCGATATTGCCGGGACCGACAAGCCCAACCCGTCAAGCCTGATTGCGGCGCTGCGATTGGCCGCCCGCATGGCCGCTGCCGGACCCACATGAGCGCGATCGACGACCTTCCACCACTTCGCGAGGTCATTCGCCGGCATTCTCTCTCTGCCCGCAAATCGCTCGGCCAGAATTTCCTGTTGGACCTCAACCTCACCGCCAGGATTGCGCGCGCCGCGGGCCCGCTTGACGATGCGACGGTGATCGAGATCGGCCCCGGCCCCGGAGGACTGACGCGCGCCTTGCTGGCCACGGGTGCGCGCCATGTGATCGCGGTCGAGCGCGACGAACGCGCCCTCCCCGCACTTGAGGAAATTGCGCAGCGATATCCAGGGAGGCTGGAGGTCGTCTGCGCCGACGCCCAGCATTTCGATCCGCGTCCGTGGCTTGGGACCGCCCGCGCAAAGATCGTCGCGAACCTGCCCTACAATATCGCGACCGCACTTCTGATCGATTGGCTCTCGATCGAGCCATGGCCGCCCTGGTACGACACCATGGTGCTGATGTTTCAGCGTGAAGTCGCCGAGCGCATCGTCGCGCGCGAGAACGACGAGGCCTATGGACGGCTGGGGGTGCTTGCGAATTGGCGCGCCGAGACGAAGATCCTGTTCGATATTTCGCCGGCGGCCTTCGTGCCACAGCCCAAGGTCACTTCCTCTGTCGTGCGATTGGTCCCGCGTCAGGCCCCGGAAATCTGCGACCGCCGCGCGCTGGAGCAGGTGGCCGCGGCCGCCTTCGGTCAGCGCCGCAAGATGTTACGGCAAAGCCTGAAGTCGTTGGCGGTCGATCCGGCCCTGCTGGTCGCGGCTGCCCAGGTCGATGAGACCCGGCGTCCCGAAACCATTCCCGTTGGCGGATTTGTTGCCATGGCTCGGGAATTGACCCATATACGCAACACTGGAGCTCCGATTCCGAAGTTCGCACGCGATCGCGGCGACCTCTGATGCGAACTTCGGAATCAAAGGAGTTCCAGCGACCTATTGATCCAGTGCGGCTTTGAATTTGAAGTTCCTAGACGAACTTGCCGCGATGCCATAGGAACTTCAAATTCGCCGCACTAGCTGAACATCTTTTCGGAGACACTTCATGCCGCTCATGCGTCGCCAATCGCTGGTCAAGTTTGATGCGCCGCTGTGCGAAACCGTCATCGACGCACCGAAACCCGCAGGCAGAGAAGTTTTGGTCCGGATCGAGCGCTGCGGACTTTGCCATTCCGACCTTCACATCCAGGACGGCTATGCCGATCTCGGCGGCGGCAAAAAGCTCGACACCACGCGCGGCATGACATTGCCCTTCACGCTCGGCCACGAGATCGTCGGCGTCGTCGAGGAAGTAGGCCCCGACGTGCCGAAGGATCTGATCGGCGCCAGGCGGGCGGTATTCCCGTGGATCGGCTGCGGCCAGTGCCGCGACTGTCTGGCGGGTGATGAAAATCTCTGCGCCAAGCAGCGCTTTCTCGGCGTCAGCATCGACGGCGGCTTCGCCACCCACGTGCTGGTGCCCGACGCAAAATACCTGCTGGAATACGATCCGCTGCCGGTCAATCAGGCCGCCACGCTGATGTGTTCCGGCGTCACCGCCTACGGCGCCTTGAAGCGGCTCGTCGACCGTCCGCGGCAGCGCAATCTGCTGCTGATCGGTCTCGGCGGCGTTGGCATGATGGGGCTCGCCTTTGCGCAGGCGATGTTCAAGCAGGCGATCGCGGTAGCGGATTTGAGCGCGGCGGCCCGCGAAACAGCGCTGAAGAACGGAGCGGCTTTCGCCTATGACCCGTCAGAGCCGGAGATCAGCCGGCGCATCATCAAGGAAACCGATGGCGGCTTCGATGAGATCGTCGATTTCGCCGGCAACGAAAAATCGATGGCATTTGCCGTCTCGGCTCTCGCGCGGGGCGGGAAGATCGTGGTCTCGGGCCTGATGGGCGGCAATTTCAGCCTGCCGATGGTGCAGTGGGTCTACAAGCGGATGACGATCGAAGGCTTCATGGTCGGCACGCTCGCCGAGGCGCATGAACTGATGTCGCTCGCGCGTGCCGGCAAGATCAAGCCGACCCCGATGCGCGAAGAGCCGATGGCGGATGTCCAGAAGTGGATCGATGCGCTGCGTGCCGGCCAGGTGGTCGGACGAATTGTGCTGAAAAACTAGGGCTCTACCGCAAAACTAAAGCCCCGGAACTCTCACCCACAGCGTGTCCTGAAGGCCGCGGGCACCAGCCCGAATTAAGCCCAATGCTGTCCGGATTTGTGGCGCATTGCGACCCCATTTTTTGGCGAAGTTTGGCATGTGAAAAGTATCGCGTTCACCGGAGTTATGCATGCCAAGACGAACCGCGACTATCGTACCGGCCATTTTGGTCAGTATTCTTGCAAGCATTTCGCTTGCGACCATGGCCCGCGGTGAACCGGCAAATGTCGCAAATGTCGAAGAATGCCTTTCCAGTCCAAAGGCCGAAACGCCGCCAGGCAGCCACTGGCGTTATCACATCGACCACGCCAACAAACGCAATTGCTGGTATCTTCGCCGTGACGGTGGTGGGGTTGCGCAAGCCCTGCCGCAGAGCAGTCCGGCAGCCCCGGCTCCAACCGCGAAGCCATCGATCTCCGATGCCCGCGCCGAGCTCCGCCCACAGGCCGTCCAAGACAATCCCGTCGTCAGCCCACCCACCAACGCCGCCGGCAACGAAACCAATTCCGCAAACGCCTCGATCTGGAATGCAACCGCGGCTGTAGCCACGCGCTGGCCGGATTTGCCAGCCGCGAGCTCCCTACCGACCGCGGCACCAGCGGCAGTCGCTCCCGCCAGCGATGCAACGCCATCATCCGCCGACCCGGCTCCATCGGCTGCCTTCACCTATTTTTCCATGCCGGTTCGGCCGGAAGTGATTCCGACCGTGTTCGCCGCCATGATGGGCGCGCTGGCGTTTGCGGGAGCCGCGGCGTTCCTCTCCAGGCGTCGCCGCAGGTTACGCGTGCCTAAAGTGCGTTCCGCCCGAGGGCCGATCTGGGAAACCACCGATGACGACCGCATCGTGCTGTCGGATTATACGCCCACGGACCATCGGGATTATCGGCCGCGGTTTGCCCGCAGCGCCGCAAGCGCCACTGCAGCTTCACCGGAATTCGTACGCCGCCCGCCCCGGCGTGCGGCGAGATAGGATCCGGCTATTTCTCCAGTTGCCGCTGCAATTCGCGCACGAATGTCGTCAGGCCGGTGCGGCGCTCACGCTTGAGCCGCTCCGCCTTCAGAATCGATTGAACTTCGGCGAAGGCTTCATCGATATTGTGATTGATGACGATATAGTCGTATTCCGCCCAATGGCTCAGTTCGTGCGAGGCGCGGCTCATGCGCGAACGTATCACCGCATCGCTGTCCTGGGCGCGGCTATGCAGCCGCTTTTCCAGATCGGCAGCTGACGGCGGCAAAATGAACACGCTGACCACATCTGCCCGGGCTTTCTCGCGCAATTGCTGCGTGCCCTGCCAGTCGATATCGAACAATACATCTTGCCCTGCGGACAAAGCGGATTCGACCGGCGCCCGCGGCGTGCCATAGCTGTTGTCGAATACGGTGGCCCATTCCAGCAGCTCATGCCGCTGGACCATTTCCTTGAAGCGCGCCTGATCGACGAACAGATAGTCGCGGCCATCGACTTCACCCGGCCGCATGGGCCGGGTCGTCGCCGACACCGACATCCTCAGGCCGGGCATCCGCTCGATCAACAGACGCGACAACGTTGTCTTGCCCGCGCCCGACGGCGAGGACAGGACGAACATCAGGCCACGCCGCTCAACCGACATCGCTTTGCCCTCGACCCGCCATGCGTCACTCCAGATTCTGGACCTGCTCGCGGAATTGCTCCACCACGTTCTTCATTTCAAGCCCGGTATTGGTCAACTCGATATCGTTGGACTTGGAACAACACGTATTGACCTCGCGGTTGAATTCCTGCGCCAGGAAATCGAGACGCCGGCCGACCGGTCCGCCCTTCGCGATCATCTCACGCGCCTGCGCCACATGGGAAGCGATGCGATCGAGTTCTTCGCGTATGTCCGCTTTTGCCGCAATCAATAGCGCTTCCTGGTTGAGACGGTCGGGGTCGAAACGGTCGGACGTCTCCAGCAGCGCCGCGATCTGCTCGGCCAAGCGCGCCTTGACCGCATCCGGCTTGCGTCCCGGCGCGGTCTCGGCCCGTTTCGCCAACTGCTCGATCTCGTCCATTCGCTGCAACAGGATTTGCCCGAGTGCGGTACCCTCGCGCTGGCGCATATCGATCAGATGAGTAAGCGCCTGATCGAATGCCGCGGCAGCGGCATCTTTCGCCGCCTTGTCCTCCGTCTCGTCGGCTTCCGGCTCGACCACCTCGATCACGCCTTTGATCGAGAGCAGCCCGTCGATGCTCGGCGCCACCGCATCGATCTTGCCGGCAAGCACGCCGGCGACACGCACGACCGACGCCAGGACGTCTTCGTTGATGCGAATCGTCGACAGGGCGTTGGTGCGCTTGACGTTGAAATTGGCGTATACCGTGCCGCGCGACAGCACGTCGGCGGCGCGCTTTTTGGCGAATGACTCCAGTTCGTCCCATCCCGGCGGCAGGCGCAGGCGCACGTCCAGGCCCTTGGCATTGACGGACTTCAGTTCCCACTCGAACGCATAAGGTCCGCTGGCGCCGTGGCTACGGGCAAAGCCGGTCATACTCGACAGCACCATCGCGTGGGGTTCTCCAGATGAAGCAACGGCCAGAGACTTGCTGGCCGAATGCGTGCAAGTCTAGCGCGTCTGAAGCGAAAGTGGAATTTCGCAGGCCGTCTGAAGCTGTTTTCGATCACGAACGACAGGGACCCGTGATCACGCCTCTGGCACTATTGCTGGTCCACCGGGGCGGCGGCCGACGGCTGCGAAGCGCCTTGCCGGGGCAACAAAGGCGCTGGGCGCGACGGCCTCCTGGCCGGCTTGGGCGGTGCGGCTGGTGCGCCCGTATCCGCAGCAGACGCGTTCGCCGCCGCCGGCGGCGGGGGATCGTCGGCGGGCTCGACCGTATCGTTCTGGATCTGCTTTTCCATCGCTCTCAGCTTAGCGACGTTTTTCTGGTGCACGTCATAAGTGTCGCTGAAGGCGTGTCCGCCGGTGCCATCGGCCACAAAGAACAGATCGCGTGTTCGCGCAGGATTGGCGGCAGCCTCAAGCGAAGCGCGGCCGGGATTGGCGATCGGCCCGGGCGGCAGTCCATCCACCACATACGTATTGTAGGGCGAAGGCTGCTGAATTTCGCTTCGCTTGATTGGCCGGCCCAACGTGCCCTTGCCGCCGACCAGCCCGTAAATGATCGTCGGATCCGACTGCAGTTTTATTTTCTGCCGAAGCCGGTTGACGAACACCGAAGCGACCCGGCTGCGCTCATCCGCCTTGCCGGTTTCCTTTTCCACGATCGAGGCCAGCGTCACCAGCTGTTCCGGCGTCTTGATCGGAATATCCGGATTGCGGCGCTCCCAAATCTCGGCAAGCACGCGCTTCTGCGCCTGCTGCATGCGCGCGATCACCTGATCCCTCGGGGTGCCGCGGGGAAATTTGTAGGTTTCCGGCAACAGCGTGCCTTCGCGCGGCAACTCACGCACCGAACCCGAAAAAATATCGTTCTCGGAAAGCCGCGCCACGATCTGCTCGGAGGTCAATCCCTCCGGGATGGTGATGGAATGTTGGACCACCTTGCCTTCGACAATGGTGCCGATGACATCCCTCAAGCTGGCGTTCTTCTGGAACTGGTATTCGCCGGGCTTGAGTTCAGAACGGGCTTTCAACGCAAAAACGCTGCCGATGAATGCCCAGCGGTTGTTGTCGATGACGCCTTCGCGCTGCAGAACGTCGGCGATATCGGTCACCCCCGCTCGCGACGGAATGTTGACGATCTTGTCTTCCTGCAAGGGACCGGGCGCCTCGATCTTCTGCTTGCCGTAGATATAGGTCCCGCCGACCGCAATCATCAAAAACAGAATGAAGGTGATGATCGCGTTGCCGACCACGATGAACGGATTGCGGGCACGCTCGGACCGCTTGGGCGGCGGCGGAACCTGTTCAGGCTCCAGCGCGGCACGCGGGCTCCTTGGCGAAATGGGCGGCCTCTCACTCATCGATGCAACCTGAATCCCGTCGGTTCAATCGTGGCCCGGAAACGATGCCGGCCGGTGGTGTCGCCCACATCTAGGAATTATCACCGAATGCGGCGAAACAGTGGAGTTCTAAGCGATCAGACGCGCGCCATTGGACTGATTTTAGCATTCGTATTGCGCGCCTTGGTGACGAGATAGGTAACGTCTGTCAAATCACACGCCGCAGAATCACGGACGCGTTTGTACCTCCGAAACCGAATGAATTCGACAGTACGACATCAATTTCGCGTTGGCGCGATGTGTTCGGCACCAGATCAATGGCGGTTTCCACTGATGGGTTGTCGAGATTGATCGTCGGCGGGGCGATGTTATCGCGAATCGCAAGAATGCCGAAAATCGCCTCGATCGCGCCAGCTGCGCCGAGCAGATGCCCCGTGCACGACTTGGTCGAGGACATGGAGACCCGGGAAGCCGCGTTGCCCAGCAGACGCTCCACGGCCGCTAGTTCGATTTCGTCACCGATCTGCGTCGATGTGCCGTGCGCGTTGATATAATCGATATCGGAGGCCGAAATTTCCGCGCGTTTCAGCGCGGCGCTCATGCTTCGGAAGGCGCCATCGCCGTCCGGGGACGGCGAGGTGATGTGATAGGCGTCGCCGGACAGTCCGTAGCCGATCACCTCAGCGTATATCTTGGCGCCGCGTTTTTTCGCATGGTCAAATTCCTCGAGCACCAGAATGCCGGCGCCCTCGCCCATCACAAAGCCGTCGCGATCCTTGTCATAGGGGCGCGACGCCTTTTCCGGCGTTTCGTTAAAGGCGGTCGACAGCGCGCGTGCGGCGCAGAACCCCGCCATGCCAATCCGGCAGATCGGCGATTCGGTGCCGCCGGCCAACATGACATCCGCATCTCCAAGCGCGATCAGCCGGCTTGCATCGCCGATCGCATGCGCCCCCGTCGAACAGGCGGTGACGACGGAGTGATTGGGCCCCTTGAGGCCGTGCTCAATCGAGACGTAACCCGAAGCGAGATTGATAAGGCGTCCCGGAATGAAGAACGGCGACACCCGGCGCGGCCCACGCTCCTTCAGAAGGATCGAGGTATCCGCAATACCCGACAGGCCGCCGATGCCGGAACCGATCATGGTGCCGGTGGCGCATTTGTCTTCCTCGCTTGTCGGATGCCAATCGGCGTCATCGAGCGCCTGACGCGCGGCGCACATGGCAAAGATGATGAAGTCGTCGACCTTGCGTTGGTCTTTCGGCTCCATCCACTGGTCGGCGTTGAAGGTGCCGCCAGAGCCGTCGCCGCGAGGCACCACGCAAGCGATCTGGCTGGCAAGATCGGAAACGTCGAACGTCTCGATCTTCCGGGCTCCGCTTTCGCTGTTCAGGATACGCTTCCAGGTCGGCTCGATGCCACAGCCAAGTGGCGAGACCATGCCAAGGCCCGTGACGACAACCCGCCTCATTTAGACCACTCCAGCCCGCGATTCGCGGTCTCCGGCAACAAACGGCGGGACCGCGAGGCCACGGTCCCTTCCGTCCCTGTCAGCTCCGCGCGGGGGCGTCAGCTCTTCGCGTTCTTTTCCAGAAATTTAGTCGCATCGCCGACGGTCAAAATCGTTTCCGCGGCATCGTCAGGAATTTCACAACCAAATTCTTCTTCGAAAGCCATCACGAGCTCGACCGTATCGAGACTGTCGGCGCCGAGGTCATCAATAAAGCTCGCGTTGTCGACCACCTTTTCGGGTTCGACACCAAGGTGTTCGACCACGATCTTCTTAACCCGCTCGCCAATCTCACTCATCGCTCAACCTCGTGCTGTTCCATTGGACCGACCCAAGACGTACGAGCCATCGTGGTCGTGAATTTCAAAATCGCGCATAGTCTTGCTGAGGCCAATCATGGCCGACACGGACCCGGCGCACGATGACAGGCTCCGCACCGCCAATTATACAGGGTTTCAACATCCTGCAATGGTGTTCTTTTGCCCCCATCCGGGTCCGGTTATCACACTTCCCAAGCCTTGACTACAAGCCCCGGCCGTCCTGCCGCTGGAGCCTCAGTCGGTGGTCGAATTCCAGCACTCGCATCGCATCGCGGCAGGCCCTTTTGCAAAAGCCGGATTCGAAAGGCCATCGGAAAATACGGGTTTCCGGTGCGGTTTTGCATTTGACGTCGGCGTATGATGAGCTAGCAGTTAACAGCATGGCGAAGGGCGTTCCAGCGCCCTTCAGATCATGGCCATTCCGCCGTTCACGTGAATGGTCTGGCCGGTCACGTAAGCCGCTTCGTTCGAGCTGAGATAGACCGCCGCTGCGGCGATATCGTCGGGCGTGCCCAGGCGCGCCGCCGGAACCTTCGATAAAATGGCTTCGCGTTGCTTCTCGTTAAGCGCATCGGTCATGGGCGTGGCGATGAAGCCCGGCGCGATGCAGTTGGCGGTGACGTTGCGCCTTGCGTATTCCGCGCCCAGCGTCTTGATCATGCCGATCAGACCGGCCTTTGAAGCCGTGTAATTGCCCTGGCCGGGATTGCCGGTGACGCCAACCACCGACGTGATCGCGATGATCCGGCCGAAGCGTTTGCGCATCATCAGTTTGGTCGCGGCGCGGGCGAGGCGGAAGGTCGCAGTCAGGTTGACGTTGATTACCTCCGCCCAATCCTCATCACGCAACTGCACAAAAAGATTGTCGCGCGTGATGCCGGCATTGGCGACGAGAATATCGACCTGACCCATGGCCGCTTCAGCGGACGGCACGAGAGCCTCGACCTCGGCAGCGTCAGAGAGATTGCAGGGCAGCACATGGACCCGTTCGCCCAGCTTGGCGGCCAGCGCATCCAACGCCTCACGCCTTGTGCCGGAAACAGCCACCGTGGCGCCTTGCCGGTGCAGAGCCTGCGCGATCGCCCCGCCGATGCCGCCGCTTGCGCCCGTGACCAGCGCCGTCCTGCCGGTGAGATCGAACATCATTTTATCCCCTAACTCAGGATGCCTTTTTAACTCAGGATGACTGCGCAGCGGCGAGCGCGTCTTTCGCCGAACCAATATCGCCGGGCCCACCGACCGAAACGCCGACGGCGCCCTCGGCGATGCGCTTGACCAATCCGCTCAGCACCTTGCCGGCTCCGATTTCGAAAAACCGTGTGACACCGTGACCAGCCATATAAGCCACCGACTCACGCCAGCGCACGGTGCCGGTCACCTGCTCGACCAGCCGTCGGCGAATCTCTCCGGGCTCGGTGATCGGCGCCGCCAATACATTCGACACCAGGGGTACTGCCGGCGGCTTGATGACAACGCCAGTCAGCGCCTCCGCCATCGCGTCGGCCGCCGGCTGCATCAGCCGACAATGAAACGGCGCGGAGACCGGCAGCAGCATCGCGCGTTTGGCGCCTTTCGTTTTGGCGATCTCGACCGCCCGTTCGACGGCGGCCTTGTCGCCGGAAATCACCACCTGGCCGCCGCCGTTATCGTTAGCAGCCTGGCAAACCTGCCCCTGCGCGGCTTCATCCGCAACCGCAGCTGCGGTCTCGTAATCAAGGCCCAGCAACGCGGCCATGGCGCCGACGCCCACCGGAACCGCCTTCTGCATCGCGAGGCCACGAATACGAAGCAGACGGGCGGTGTCGCTGACGGCGAGGCTGCCGGCCGCTGCCAGCGCGGAATATTCCCCCAACGAATGGCCGGCAACAAAGGCTGCGTGCTTGGCGACGGAAAAGCCGGCCTCACCTTCCAACACCCGCAGGGTGGCCAGCGAAACCGCCATCAGCGCCGGCTGGGCATTTTCGGTAAGCTGCAACGTCTCCCCTGGGCCGTCCCAGATGATGGCCGTCAGCTTTTGGCCGAGCGCCGCATCGACTTCGTCGAACACCGCGCGAGCCGCCGGAAAAGCTTCCGCCAGCGCCTTGCCCATGCCCACGGCCTGGGAACCCTGACCCGGAAAGGTGAATGCTGCCGTCATAAGCGTCCTCGGACATTCCTCTTCCCTTTTTAAAGCGGGAAATAAGGAATATATTTTATTTTTCAATATCTTACGAGATAATCCAGAACCAGGATGCGCACTAAACCGCCGATTGCACCCGCGAGCCGGGCCGAAAGACACCGCGGGAGCCTTCCCTGTCAAGCCAAGACGCGCGCCCCGGTTCCGGTCGCATCTTGGGTCCACACCCCTCGGCTTTCCCTTGCCAGCGCGCCCAAAATGCTTATAACGCCGCTGATCCGTGGGTCCCTGGCCGGGAGCTGAACGGACGGCCTCAGCAATTCCACCCTTTATCCGGTGTTTTGATGTGGCAGGGCCAGTCGGCCCGTCGTCCCGTGCTTCCGCCTTCTTGAGCTTATCCCGAGTCCTTTCCGAAGGGTTCGAAGGGCTTGCCGCCGGCGCCCCACGCCAACATAGGAAAGGACATCCATGCCTCTTTATGAGCATGTTTTTCTCGCGCGTCAGGATGCGAGTACCCAGCAGGTCGACGAACTGACCACCCAGATGACCGGCATCGTCGAACAGGCGGGCGGCAAGGTCACCAAGACCGAGAACTG
Source organism: uncultured Alphaproteobacteria bacterium (assembly GCA_963770515.1). Taxonomy (GTDB): domain Bacteria; phylum Pseudomonadota; class Alphaproteobacteria; order Rhizobiales; family Xanthobacteraceae; genus Bradyrhizobium. Next base: position 64,864 of record CAVYPW010000005.1, on the reverse strand, counting down.
GGGCGTGCGTTCGCTGACCTATCGCATGAACAAGAATCGCAAGGCACATTTCGTGCTGCTCAACATCGACGCGCCGTCGGCCGCGGTGGCGGAGATCGAGCGTCAGGAGCGGATCAGCGAAGACGTGATCCGTTATCTCAGCGTTCGCGTCGAAGAGCTTGAAGAAGGCCCCTCGGCCATGATGCGCAAGGCCGATCGCGACCGCGAGCGCGACGACCGTGGTGGCGGTTTCCGTAGTGATCGCGAAGGCGGCTTCCGTGGCGATCGTGACGGTGGCGGCTTCCGCGGCGATCGCGGCCCGCGCCGCCCACGTGACGAAGTCGAAGTGGCGGAAGAGGAGTAAGAGCAATGGCTGAAGCTGGTGCACGCCGTCCGTTTTTCCGCCGTCGCAAGACCTGCCCGTTCACGGGCCCGAATGCGCCGAAGATCGACTACAAGGATTCCAAGCTGCTGATGCGTTACGTTTCCGAGCGCGGCAAGATCGTGCCGAGCCGCATCACCGCGGTTTCCGCCAAGAAGCAACGCGAACTCGCACGCGCCATCAAGCGCGCACGTTTCCTCGGTCTGCTTCCTTACGTCATTCGCTAACACGCGCCCTTAGATCCGCGGCGCAAATGCCGCGGATCGAACTACTCATTCATAAGGCTTCCGGGTCGTCCGGTTGCCGATGGTTGGGGTCGACACGACCTCTAACCGCTCGAAAGGAGCGGGACAGCTGATGATCGCGACCATATCCATAGCGCTAGCGGCCGGCTTTGCGTCGGCATTGATGTTCGCCTCGATCACGTCGGGCGCGGCGATCTCGCTGTTGCTCATCAATCTCGCGCCGTTGCCGCTGATGGTGGTGGGACTGGCATGGGGTCCCCTGAGCGCCGCCGTCGGCGGGGTCGCTGCAACCGTTGTCATCGCCTCCCTGTTCGGCCTTCCCTATTGCATCGCGTTTGCCATGGTGAACGTGCTGCCGGCCTGGTGGCTGGCGCATCTCGTCCTGCTCGCACGCCAGCAAGAAGACGCCGCGGCCGGTCCTGACGAAAAACTGGAATGGTATCCGGTCGGCCGGGTTCTGATCTGGATCTTGGTTTTTGCAACGATCATTACAGCCACGACGCTGCTGACGATGGGCACCGATGCTGCGGCGATCCAGAGCACGATCCGCAAGGGTTGGGTTGAACTTCTGGAAGCGACCGGCCTCGTCCTCAACGACTCCACACTCGACACATTGGTGGTGATGGCGCCGATGGGCGCCGAAATAGCCGCCGTAGCGATGATGATCTTCAACCTGTGGCTTGCGGCGAAAATTGCGGCAACGTCGGGAAGGTTGCATCGCCCCTGGCCCGATTTGAAAAGCATCACATTGCCGACCGCGACGATTGCCGCGCTCTTTGCTGCTGTCGCCTGCTGTTTTTCCGGCGGCCTTTTGGCCATTCTGGCCCAGGTACTGACCGCCGGCCTGTCGATCGCCTATGCGATGACCGGCTTTGCCGTACTGCACACGCTCACGCTCGCCATGAAGAGCCGCGCGTTATGGCTTGGTTGCGCCTACGCGGTGGTCGCAGGCTTTGCCTGGGCGCTTTTGGCGGTCGCCCTGCTCGGGGTGGCCGATGCCGTTTTCGGGCTTCGCCAACGTTACTTGCGCGAGAGGCCGCCGCCCCTTCCGAAATCCTAAAAACCGAAGCTCCAATCCCAAAACCATCTGAAAGGAACACGAATATGGAAGTCATCTTGTTGGAACGCGTCGCCAAACTCGGCCAGATGGGCGAAGTCGTCCGTGTCAGAGACGGATTTGCCCGCAACTTTCTGCTCAAGCGCGGCAAGGCGCTGCGGGCTACCGCCGACAATCGCGCCAAGTTCGACGGCATGAAGTCCGAACTCGAGGCCCGCAACCTTGAAGCCAAGACCGAAGCTGCCAAGGTCGCCGAAAAGATCGATGGCCGTAACGTCGTCATCCTTCGCCAGGCCTCCGAGACTGGTCAGTTGTTCGGATCGGTGAGCGTGCGCGACATCATTGCCTCGTTCCAGAGCGACGGCGTCAGCATCAGCCGCAGCCAGATCATGCTGGACACGCCGATCAAGACCATCGGCAAGCATGAGATCGCGATTGCCGTGCATCCGGAAGTCGAAGTCGGCGTCACCGTCACCGTCGCGCGCAGTACGGACGAAGCGGAACGCATCAACCGTGGCGAGGACATTTCGACGCGTCAGGAAGATCGGGATGCGGCTGCCGAGGCTATCGCTGCCGCCGGCGAATTCTTCGATCCCGAAGCCCAGCCCGCCGATCTCGCACCGCAGCCGAGCCCTGCTTCCGAAGAGTAAACCGCTCCGCAGCATCAGCGAAAAAGCCCGGCCTCATCGGCCGGGCTTTTATTTTTGTTGATGGCGACGAGCCGACGCCACGTTTGAGCTGCCGACCGCTACTGGGAAATCGGTGGCGCCGGCGGGCCTGACGACGGGGGTGCAGGCGGCGGCGCAGAAGCCGTCACGGCCGGCGGTTCTTGAACCGCAGGCGCCGGCGCTTGAGGCGCTGACGGTCGAGGCGCGGGCGCGGTTGGCTCAGACGATCCTCCCGAGGCGACGGCAGGTGTAGGCGTGGACGCAGGCATCGAGGACGCTGCGGCCGGTGGCGCCGGCGTTACGGGCGGCACGGGATCGCGGCGCGTCGCGGACTTTTCGCCGGTAGCATTATCCTTCGGCGCCTCCATTTTAACGGGCTCGGATTTGGCCTCACCGGACTTGCCTTCAGCATCGGACTTGGCGGCATCGGGCTTGGCAGCATCGGGCTTGGCGCGCTCCGCATTGCCGATGTCTTCCTTGGCAGGCTCGCCCTTGGCTGTTGCTTCGCCCTTGGCTTTGTCGTCCGCGCCGGGTTCGGCCTTTGGCGGCTCGTTGGCCATCGAAGGCTCCTCGGGACCCGGCCGGCCGGGCTTGCTGAGGCGCTTCAGCCTGCGGCCATCGGGGCCACGTTCAATCGCCGCCTGGGCTGGCGTGCTGGTGGCCGAAGGCTTTGCTTCCTCAGATGGCTCCCCCGGATGCGCCAACCGTTTGTGGCCCTGCCGTCCGCCTTCGCCAGGAGGTGACCCATCGTCCGGCCGCGCGGCTTCCTGGCTCGGCGCGTTTCTGTTCTTGCGGCCTTGACGATCGGCCTGATCGGCACCGCCCTGCTTGTCCGCACCCTGCTTGGCCTGCCGGGCGTCGCTTGCGCCGTTGGAGACCAGAAAGGAAGCAAGCTGCGAAGCCATGTCGCTGCTCGTCGTATAATGCTCTCGCAAGAAACCTGGCAGCGCTCCGGGCGAAACCGTTTTCAAGAGACCGCGTGGACTCTGTGGCAGGCGTTACACGTACCCGCAAAGAGCTGGGACGCGCTTTTGCCCGCTTCGAGATTCTGCGCCTGCGCCCAGGCGGCGGGACCCGCAAGGCAACTGGCCAAAAGCGTAACCGCCGCAAAAATGCGCGCTCGGCTCAACATTCCCTATTCTCCAGATGCGGAAAGCGCTTCCAGGGGCCCTTCCGCAGGGCACCGGCGGCGTCACCTTTTAGCCGATTATCCCGCGAATGGAAGCGCACTTATGGCGAAACTGCGTGAACACGTGTTCCCGGAATATCTGCTTTGTATACAAAGCACTAGCGCGCGGGCCGCCAGTGCTTTTATAATATTCAAGACGTGCAGGAACCATTTGGTTCCCTGCGCGTCGAATGCGACGGCTAGGTTTGGTTTTTGCGGGATCGCTCCTCTTGGTGGTTTCGATGGACCGTTTGTTGCGTTACTTCCTGCGGCAATTCATTCGCCGCGGCACGATCACTTTTACCACCGCCAGCGGAGAAAAATTTACCTGCGGCGATGGTACGGGGCCGCATATTTTTGCTCGCTTCCTGACCACTGAGGCAGAGCTGCGGATTTTGCTCAACCCCGAACTCGCGCTCGGCGAAATCTACATGGACGGCAACTTCGTCGTCGAAAGCGGCTCGATTGCGGATGCGCTCGCCATTCTGATGGATCAGCCGGGCGTCCTGCCTGGCTGGGCCAAACCACAATGGTTGCTGCGCTACCTGGCCAGGCATCTGCGCCAGTTCAATCCGCGCGGCCGCGCCAGAAATAATGTCGCCCATCACTACGATCTCGATGGCAGGCTCTATTCGCTCTTTCTCGATTCCGACAAACAATATAGCTGCGCCTATTTCGAGAATCCGGATATGGCGCTGGACGATGCCCAGCTCGCCAAGAAACGTCACATCGCCGCCAAACTTCTGATCCGGCCACGCGACCGGATACTGGACATCGGTTCGGGTTGGGGCGGCCTCGGCCTCTATCTGGCTGAAACGACCGGCGCCGATGTCACGGGCGTAACGCTGTCGACCGAGCAGCTGCAGATCTCGAACGCCCGTGCGGCGGAGAAGAAGCTTGCCCAGTCTGCGAAATTCGTTCTCGAAGACTACCGGGACATTCCGGGCCCATTCGACCGCATCGTATCCGTCGGCATGTTCGAACATGTCGGTGTCGATTTCTACGACACCTATTTCAAGCGCTGTGCGGAACTCCTCACCGAAGATGGCATCATGCTGCTTCACTCGATCGGCCGCTCGGATGGACCTGATGTGACCAATCCCTGGATTACGAAGTATATTTTCCCGGGCGGCTATATCCCGGCGCTCTCCGAGGTGCTGCCGTCGATCGAGCGCGCCGGATTACTGGTATGCGACGTCGAAATCCTGCGGCTGCATTATGCGGAAACGCTCAAAGCCTGGCGCGAACGCTTCATGGCGCGCCGGGAGGAAGCGGTCCAGCTCTACGATGAGCGCTTCGCGCGGATGTGGGAATTCTATCTCGCCTGCTCCGAGATGGCCTTCCGCAAGCAGAACCTGATGAATTTCCAGATCCAGCTGACCAGGCGTCAGGGCGTCGTGCCGATAACGCGCGACTATTTGGCCCGCGAGGAAGACCAGCTGCGGCGCTTTGAGGTCGAAAACAAACCGCGCCTTCAGATTGCCGGCGAATAGACCCCATTAATTTCGTACGCTGAAACGCGATCCACGGCTAGAACGAGCCATCGCGGGCCGTGCAAGGTGGGCCCGCACCGCAACCAGCTCGAGCGGATCGACCGGGCGCGCACGCCATTCGGAACGCGACAGCCTTTCCATGGCCGCGATCAGACCAGACAGCCACAGGGTCTGGCCTTTTTGGGTCCGCCAAGACGGAAGTTGCTGGTTCATAGCCTTTTCCATCCCTGTCAGCTCGAGAAAACCCGGTGATGGATAATTCCAACCCCGTCAGCCGGTTCCGCAACGCCCCCACCCGAAAGAAATCGTAGGGATGTGATCTGCTTCACAAAGGACTTCGACGCCCTGCCCTAAACCAGCAAAATGGCTCAGGAAACCCGCCGATCATCGCCGGCCAAGCATTCGGATCTTCGCACCGACTATGCCTTGATCGCGATGGCCATCGGCGCTGCTCTTATCGCGTTGCTCTATCTCATCCTGATCTGACGGCTTTTCCCTGCCGGCCGGACGCCTGCTCCCGCATATTTGGGTATGCTCGCACCGGGGAAAGGTTCACCGATTTGCCGAGTTTTTGCCGCTTAGGCCGCCTCTTCCCGGACAAATCGCGTCAAGCGCGTCGGCGACACAGTTGGCTGATTTCCAAAGCCTCCGTGTGTGAATCGTGCATAAGGCCAGTTGCCGCTTCCGCTCGAGCCGGGAGAGGCGCTTTATCGGCGCCCCTCATCTGCCAAACTTTCGAGAACACTGATCCCTCATGCCATCGCTTGATTCGAACGTTCTGAAACTCGCTCCCGACGCGGGAACCCCCGCTTTCCGCAGTGCTCCCCATAATATCGAGGCGGAGCAAAGCCTTCTGGGCGCCATCCTGGTGAACAATGACGCGTTCTACCGGGTTTCGGACTTTCTCGAGGCCAAGCATTTCTTTGAGCCGATCCACCAGACCATCTTCGATACCTCCGGCAGTCTGATCCGGATGGGCAAGGTGGCAACGCCGGTTACCCTGAAAACCTTTCTGCCCGCCGATACCGACATCGGCGGCATGACGGTCAGCCAATATCTGGCGCGCCTGGCCGCGGAAGCCACCACCATCATCAACGCGCAGGACTATGGGCGCACCATCTATGAATTGTCGCTGCGTCGAGATCTGATCCGAATCGGCGAGGAGATGGTCAATGTCGCCTTCGATGCGCCGGTGGACTTCGCCCCGCGCGCCCAGATCGAGGATGCCGAGCGGCGGCTGTATGAACTGGCGGAATCCGGCCGCTATGACGGCGGGTTCCAGCGCTTTGCGCAGGCGATGAAAGTCGCGCTTGATATGGCGGCCAACGCCTATCAGCGCGATGGAAAATTGTCCGGCATTGCCACCGGACTGCGCGATCTGGACTCCAAGATGGGTGGTCTGCAGCGATCCGACTTGATCATCGTCGCGGGACGGCCTGGCATGGGCAAGACCGCGCTCGCCACCAATATTGCCTACAACATCGCGCGCGCCCACGAAGAGGACGTCCAGGTTGACGGCACGAAAAAATCGATCAATGGAGGCATTGTCGGCTTTTTCTCCTGCGAAATGTCTGCCGAGCAACTGGCCACCCGTATCCTCGCCGAGCAAACCCGAATTGCGTCGAGCATGATACGCCGCGGCGGGATCAAACAGGACGAGTTCGAGCGGATCCGCGACTACACGATCGAACTCGAACATCTGCCGCTTTTTGTCGATGAGACGGGCGGCCTGTCGATTTCGCAATTGACGGCGCGGGCGCGCAGGCTCAAGCGGCAAAAGGGGCTCGACGTGATCGTGGTCGATTACATCCAGCTGCTGCAGGGATCTGGCAAGCGTGGCAACGACAACCGCGTGCAGGAAGTGACCGAAATTACCACCAGCCTGAAAGCGCTCGCCAAGGAGCTCAACGTTCCCGTGATTGCGCTGTCGCAGTTGTCGCGCCAGGTCGAAAGCCGTGACGACAAGCACCCGCAATTGTCGGACTTGCGCGAATCCGGTTCGATCGAGCAGGACGCCGACGTCGTGCTGTTCGTCTACCGCGAGGAATATTACTTGCAAAACAAGGAGCCCAAGCCCGGCACCGCCGAACATGAAAAGTGGCAGCTCGAAATGGAGCTGGCCCTCGGCAAAGCCGAAGTCATCATCGCAAAGCAGCGCCACGGACCGACGGGCACCGTCAAATTGCAGTTCGAAGGGCAATACACCCGCTTCAGCGACTTCGTAGAAGAGGATAATCTGCCCTACCGGGTGCCCTAGTGGAGTGGATTTGACATTCGCTACCCCCTGGCCCGGAATTCGCGAATAGCGAATGTCAAATCCAAAACTCCACTAGAAACCTATATTTGCCTAGTGGTCCTTAGATTCTGACATTTGCAAGAGTGCCTGCCATACCGGGACGCAAATGTTGGAATTGGACCACTAGCCGCTTTTCCGCACCGGTTGAACCGCGGTCGGCCCGCGCGTAAAATGAGGCCATGAACATCGCCTCCGATCCAAAGTCGCTTCCGGCCGATTCCATTCTTTCGCCGGAAGCCAACAAGGCGGCGACTCTGGCTGCCGCCACCGGCGTTTTGACGGTCGATCTCGATGCGCTGGTCGCCAACTGGCGCAGGCTCGAGAAAACCGCCGTGCCCGCCGAATGCTCGGCCGTCATCAAGGCCAATGCCTATGGCTGCGGAACAGAACCAGTCGCCCAAGCGCTCGCCAAGGCCGGCTGCAAGACCTTCTTCGTCGCTACCCTCGATGAGGCCGCCGCCGTCCGGGCCGTCGTTCCATCGGTCGCTCTCTATGTACTGGATGGCTTCATCCAGAACACCGGCGATGCCTACGCCAGGATCGACGCGCGGCCGGTAATCGGAGACCTCAACGAACTCGCCGAGTGGGACGTCTTTTGCCGCCGCACCGGCTGGGCCGGTGGCGTGGCCATCCACATCGACACCGGTATGCAACGGCTCGGCCTCACGGTAGCGGAAGCTCAAGGCCTCATTCCAAGGATCAACGCCGGCGATCACGGCATATCGCTTGTCATGAGCCACCTCGCCTGCGCCGAAAGTCTCAATCACCCGATGAACGCCAGGCAACTCGCGGCCTTCCGCCGGATTGCCAGCGCATTTTCCGGCGTGCCGGCATCGCTTTCGAACTCATCCGGCATATTCCTGGGAAGCCCATTCCAGTTCGACATGGTGCGGCCGGGTGCGGCCCTCTATGGCGTCAATCCGACGCCTGAGGCCGACAATCCGATGTTGCCGGTCGTCGATTTGAAAGCCCGCATCGTGCAAATCCGCGACGTCGAACGCGGCGAAAGCGTCGGCTATGGCGGAAACTGGACCGCCCGACGGTCAACCAGGCTCGCCATCGTTTCCGCCGGTTACGCCGATGGCTATTTCCGCGCCGGCAGCAGCAATGACGGCACGCGCGGCGCCGAAGTGATCGTTGCCGGAAAGCGCTGTCCTGTTGCCGGCCGCATCTCGATGGACTTGCTGGCTGTCGATGTCACCGATCTGGAAAAGAACGCCGTGCGGCGCGGCCACATGGTCACGCTGATCGGCGAAGGCATCACCGTTGATGAACTAGCCCACCATTTCGGCACTATCGGCTACGAGGTGCTGACGAGCTTGGGCGCGCGTTACGCGCGGATCTACAAGGGCGAGACCGTTGAGGGTTAATCGTGCCCTCCCGCCCGCGGCTATTTCATCTGCGCGTCGAGAACCTTTTTGCAGGCATCGCCGAGCGCGTCGCGTTGTTTATTGAGACACGCAATGATGCGGCCACCGCCGGGCGCGACCCCTGAACAATATTTTTCATAATCGGGCTTGCATGCGGTCCGCTGCTGGGAGGTCAGATTCTGCGCGAAAGCTCCGGCTGAGAGTCCGGCGGCAATTGCGACCAAAGCAATGGAAAGCCCGATGGACATCCTGACCGACATGGAGCCTCCTGTGCTGACCGATCGAGCATAGCTGATCCGCCGATGAAAGTCGCCACGTTCAACATCAACAATATCAACCGGCGCTTGCCCAACCTTTTGGGCTGGCTCAAGCAAGCCAAGCCGGACATCGTCGCGCTGCAAGAATTGAAATCGACCGACGGCGACTTTCCGAAAGGCCCCATTGCGAAGGCCGGCTACGGCGCCGTGTGGCGCGGACAAAAGACCTGGAACGGCGTCGCGATCCTGGCACGAAACACCGATCCCGTGCTGATCCGCGACACCTTGCCCGGCAACAACCACGATGATGAAGCCCGTTACATCGAGGCCGCGATCAAGGGCATCGTCGTGACCAGCCTCTACTTGCCGAACGGCAATCCGCAACCGGGACCGAAATTCGAATACAAGCTCGACTGGTTCAGGAGGCTGCGGACACACGCCGCCAAACTCCTCAAACAAGACGTCCCTGTGGTACTGGCCGGCGACTACAACGTCGCGCCTGCCGCGCTGGATATCTATCCGACCAAGTCCTGGGACAAGGATGCGCTGATCCAGCCGAAGAGCCGCGCCGCATTCCATGCCTTGATGAAACAAGGCTGGACAGATGCGATCCGCACGCTTCATCCTTCAAAACCGATGTTCACGTTCTGGGACTACAAGCGCAACCGCTGGCCGCGCGATGCCGGCCTGCGGCTCGATCATCTCCTGCTCAGCCCTGCGCTGGCGCCGCGCCTGAAGAAAGCGGGCATCGACCGGCTGGTGCGCGGCGAGGACGGCGCCAGCGACCACGCGCCGGCCTGGATTACCCTCGGCTAGCCCAGTCCCTGCGGCTTATTGCCGTGCAAAAAGTCCGATCCGTTTAATCTTTGCTAATGAAATCTACATAGGCTGGAGGGCTAGTATCATTTTTTATGTTTGAAATGAGCGGCTTACATCCCTCTGCTGTTTTAGCAGGACAACATGCTCGTTTGTTATCTCACCGATGAACCTTCCAAGATTCCGGCCATTCGCGCCGTGCTGGAGCCGCACCATCGTCTCGTCCCCAGACTGCTGGGCGACAAGGCGCCTTTCGGCTCGGACGGCGTGCTGATGGTCGATGCCGACCTGCGCGTTATGGTTCGGGTAGAACAAATCAAAGAGGCGCTGAGCGGACTGCAAGCGATCAAGGAGAAGCTGTTTATCGTTCAGCGGCATCTTCATCACATGGTCGCGCAAGCCTACGCGCTCGGGGCGACTTCGGTGGTTCGCAGCACCCGTGAAATCGCTCCCAAGCTGGCGCAAATCGAAGCCGCCGTGAGAGCCTCGGGAATCAATTCCACAACCGTCCAGTCCGAAACCAACGACTGTGCAAAAGCCTTCGCTTCGATGTTCGCCGCGATCAACCATGGCCGATCAATCGACCTTTCGGAGGCCGAGAATATCACCTCGCACGTCATTACCGGCATCGAGCGCGACGGACTTACCGCCTGGCTGGACAACGTGCGACGATATCACGAGGGAACCTTCCAGCACTGTCTCCTGGTAACGGGCATCGCAGTGGGATTTGCGCTCGAAATCGGATTTGTCGACCTTGACGTCAAGCGGCTGGGAATGGCCGCCACGCTGCATGACATCGGGAAGGCCCGAATTCCGCTATCCATTCTCGATAAGCCGGGGCGGCTTGATCCGGAAGAGGATGCGATCATGAAACGCCATCCGGTGATCGGTCATGAATTGTTGAAGGATATTCCGGACATCAGTCCGGATATACTCGATGGGGTGCGGCACCATCATGAATATCTCGACGGCACAGGTTATCCCGACGGGCTCACGGCCAAAGATATCTCCGATTTGGTGAGGCTGCTCACCATCTCGGATATTTTCGCGGCCTTGATCGAAGTCCAGATCGTACCGAGCGCCGATGTCGCGACAGGACGCCTACAAGATTTTATGCGACATGGACAGCAAGCTGGAGATGCCGCTCGTCAAGGCGTTTCGCAAGGTCGCGCTGGCAGCCTGAGGCAAAAACTGCTCTCAGCATTCCGCTCTAAATACGATCCGGAAAACGAATGATGAAGTTGTCGCGGTTGGGCATCTTCACCTTCGGCAAGGTTTCCGCATTCATCGTCTCATCGGCGCCGATCAGTTTGTTCCCGGCCAGAATATAGGCCGTGAGCGCATAGACTTCGTCGTCGCTGAGCGAACGCGGCGCGGTGAACGGCATCGCGCGGCGGATGAAATCGAAGACCGTCGTCGCATAGGGCCAGAAATTCTTGATGGTCTTCTGCGCGGCGGAGATGCCGACCAGCTTGCGGTCATCGACCAAGGCCGCCGCAGCGCCGCCCTTGGCGTTGTCGCCATGGCAGGCCGAACATTTTTCGGCGAAAATCGCGGCGCCCTGTGCTGACGTGCCACTGCCTTTCGGCAATCCCGTCCCGTCGGGCAGAATGCTGATGTCCCAGTTGGCAATTGAAGCTTCATCGAGCGGCTTGCCGAGGTGCGGCGTTTCGGCCCGCGACAGGTTTGCGGTCGTTGCAAGCAGAACGGCTGCAGCGAAGACAATGCGCTTAGGCGTAGACATGCTTGACCTCGCCGCTCGTTCCAACGCCCCAGCTTGTAATCGAGTTGTAGTGCTGATTGGGAAAACCCAATATCGGCGGCGGCTTTGTGAGCTCGCCGCGGACGGCGACGAATTCGGCACGGGTGGGCTGTACGTTGCCGGCTTCATCCCACGCCCGGCTTTGCAACGTCGCAGGTCCCCCATCCCAGCGCCACGGCATGCGGAAGCGGGTGAAGGCCTTGCTCAGCACCGGCTCATGAAGTGCTGCTTGCGCCCAGCTCTGACCGCCGTCGGCCGAAATCATCACCTTCTCGATCCGCCCCGCGCCGGAATAAGCGACGCCTGAGATTTCGTAGAGTCCTGGCCCCTTCAGCGCCATGCCGTGCGACGGATTGGTGATGAAGGATTTGACCTCCTGGAGGAAATAGAAGCGGTAGGCTTTCCCATCGGGCAGGATCTGCGAATAGGTCCGCGATTCATACATGCTCATCGCGGGCTGTTCGACGAGCTTGAGGCGCCGGAGGAACTTGACGTTCATGTTGCCCTCATAACCGGGCAACAGCAGGCGCATCGGATAGCCGTTTCCGGGCATCAGGCGCTCGCCGTTCTGGTAGAGCGCGATCATCGCGTCATCGAGCGCCTTCTTCACCGGCACGCTGCGGCTCAGATGCGGCGAATCCGCGCCTTCGGCCACCAGCCACTTGGCCTTGGGATCGATCCCGGTTTCCTCCAGCAGCGTCGAAAGCCTGACGCCGGTCCACTCCGCGCAGGACACGAGCCCATGCAAGGCCTGCACCGTCTCCTGCATCGGCTCCGGAGAAAACATCGGCGCGCTATTGCCGCCGCATTCCAGGAAGGTCACGCGCGAGACCTGCGGATACCGCGACAACGTTTCGAGTGAGAACTCCAGCGGCTGCTTCACCAGACCATGGATGACGAGACGATGCTTGTCCGGATCGATGACCGGGATGCCGCCGTGATTGATGGTGAAATGCAGCCCGTTGGGCGTCGTCGTTCCCTCGACAAGATGGTGCGGCGTGCGCGCATGCGAATTGCGCGGCTCGTTGTTGGGGTTGCTCAACGTGCGCACGACCCTGGTCTCGAACTTTGATCGCATTTGATAGGGCGGCGTCGGCTCGCCGATCTCAAGACTCCACGGATCGTCGGTGAGCGGCTCGGCACCGGCAGCGGATGGGGCGATGCCTGCCCCCAACGCGCCCGCTAGGACCACGCCGCGCCCCAATAGCGCGCGCCGGTCGATCAAGCCGTTGCCGGCTACGGCCTCCAAAGCCTGTTTTCGTGCATCGCGCTTTCTGGCGATGCGATCGGCGGACCTGTCCATCAACAGCCCTCCCTGGTGCTCGGGCGTTTTCAACCACCCATTGCTTGGTAGGCACGGTAGCCCCTCGCATTGCAGCCGTCTATATCCACCCATTCATGACGCGGCGCGAAGAGCAACGCGTCAGAGAATGGAGAACGATGGCTTTGAGTTTCCTTTTCGTCCTCGCCGTCGGGCTCGTCGCCGGAACGATCTCCGGCATCGTCGGCACCGGCTCCTCGATCATGCTGATGCCGGTCCTGATCTATCAGTACGGACCCAAACAGGCCGTTCCGATCATGGCGATCGCAGCCATTATGGCTAATCTGTCGCGCATTCTCGCCTGGTATCGGGAGATCGATTGGCGCGCCTGCGCCGCCTATTCCGTTCCGGCCATCCCGGCGGCTGCGCTCGGCGCGCGCACCTTGCTGGTGCTGCCATCGCATATCGTCGATATTTCCATCGGACTGTTCCTGATCGTGATGGTTCCGGCGCGGCACTGGCTGGCCAGCCATCAGTTCAAGCTTTCGCTCTGGCATCTTGCGCTCGGCGGAGCCGTGATCGGCTATATCACCGGCATTGTGGTTTCGACCGGCCCGCTCAGCGTACCGCTGTTTCTGTTTTACGGCCTGACCAAGGGCGCTTTTCTGGCCACCGAAGCGGCCAGTTCGCTTGGCATGTATGTGAGCAAATCCGTGACCTTCCAGCGTTTCGGCGCGCTGACCCCTGGCATTGCGCTGCAAGGCATGATCGCCGGCTCTTCGCTGATGTTCGGCGCCTTCATCGCCAAACGCTTCGTGCTGCATCTAAAACCCGACGCCTTCCGTCTGCTGATGGATGGGATCATGATTGCGGCTGGCCTCTCCATGCTTTGGACGGCATTTTCGTAAATCCCTCACGGGTCTTACGGCTTGGGCGCCATTTCATGCTATGGGAACACTTAGGTCTTCGAGTCTCTTGCGCCCATGGCTAAATCCACGCTCTCTTTCGTCTGCCAGAACTGCGGCGCGGCCTATAACCGCTGGCAGGGCAAGTGCAAATCCTGCGGCGAGTGGAACACGCTGGTCGAGGAGGATATCACCGGCGCGACGACGATGCCGGCCTCGATCCGCTCCAAGCGCAAGGGCCGGCAATTCGCACTGGAGAGTCTGACCGGCAAGAGCCAGGACGCCCCTCGCCTCGCCTCCGGCATGGCCGAACTCGACCGCGTCACCGGTGGCGGCTTTGTGCGCGGCTCGGTGCTTCTGGTCGGCGGCGACCCCGGCATCGGCAAATCAACGCTGCTCACACAGGCAACCAGCCTGCTGGCGCGGGCCGGCCACCGCGCCGTTTACATCTCCGGTGAAGAGGCGGTGGCGCAGGTGCGGCTTCGGGCCGAGCGTCTGGGGCTGGCGGACGCGCCGGTGCAACTGGCGGCCGAGACTTCCGTGGAAGATATCGTCTCAACTCTTTCCGAAGGCGCGACCCCGCGCCTGATCGTGATCAATTCGATCCAGACCATGTGGACCGATACGGTCGAATCTGCGCCGGGCACGGTGACCCAGGTTCGCGCCTCGGCGCAGGCGCTGATTCGATTTGCCAAGAAATCCGGCGCGGCGATCATTCTGGTCGGCCATGTCACCAAAGACGGCCAGATCGCCGGCCCTCGTGTGGTCGAACACATGGTCGATGCGGTGCTGTCGTTCGAGGGCGAAGGCTCGCAGCAGTTCCGCATTCTGCGGGCCGTGAAGAACCGCTTCGGCCCGACCGATGAGATCGGCGTGTTCGAAATGACGGGCTTAGGCCTTCGCGAAGTCTCCAATCCTTCCGAACTGTTTCTGTCGGAGCGCGATCTCGGCAGTCCCGGGACGGCGGTGTTCGCCGGCATCGAAGGCACGCGCCCGGTGCTGGTGGAACTACAGGCGCTGGTGGCGCCGACCTCGCTCGGCACGCCGCGCCGCGCGGTGGTCGGCTGGGACCCCAGCCGGCTCTCGATGGTGCTGGCGGTCCTGGAGGCCCATTGCGGGGTCAAATTGTCCGGCCACGACGTCTATCTCAACGTCGCCGGCGGGTTGCGCATTCAGGAACCGGCTGCGGACCTCGCCGCCGCCGCAGCGCTCGTATCCTCGCTGGTCAATGCGACGCTCCCGGCGGATGCGGTCTATTTCGGAGAAATTTCGCTCTCGGGCGCGGTGCGGCCGGTCGCGCAGACCTCAGCGCGGCTTAAAGAGGCCGCCAAACTCGGCTTCGGCCGTGCCGTATTGCCCAAATCGGCCCGTGGCGAGGCCGGCGGCGATTCCGGCCTTTCGCTCGATCCGGTCGGCGGATTGACCAGCCTGGTTGCGGAAATCGCCGCGCGCGGGTCTCCCAGAGGGAACAGGGACCAAACGCCCGCGGAAAAAAATGCCACACCTGCGAGATTCCGGCGTCAGGAAGGCTAGGCGCAGGTGACGTTACCCGCCCTCGCCGCTATACATCGCCCGCAAGGCGGGATGGCGCGATTTTCGGCCTTGCCGTGCGCGCCACCGGACCGTCAGCTTACGACGGTGCCGACTAGTGTCCCGGTTCTGACATTCGTACGCAGTCGCGGCGGATTTGTTTACGAATGTCAGGACCAGAGGGACACTAGCAACTATCAGTTTCTAGTGGAGTTTTGGATTTGACATTCGCTATGAGAACTCGCGGCGATGGGCTAGCGAATGTCAAATCTACTCCACTAGCCAATTCGCCACTTAAATCTTGATGCGGACCTGACCAGCCGATGCCAGTTACCATTCTCGATCTCGTTCTGCTCGCTGTGATGCTGATCTCCGGCCTGCTCGCAATGGTCCGCGGCTTCATGCGCGAAATCCTGTCGATCGCCGCCTGGGGCACCGCCGCGCTGGTGACGCTTTATTCCTTTTCCAAGCTGCTCCCGACGGCCAAGACCTATTTCAACAACGATACGGTCGCGAGCCTCGTCGTGGTTGCCGGCGTCTTCGTCGGCACCCTGATCGTGGTTTCCGTCATCACGGTCAGGATTTCCGACATGATCCTGGATTCCCGAATCGGGGCGCTGGACCGCACGCTCGGTTTCCTGTTCGGACTGGCGCGCGGCTTGCTTATCGTCGTGGTGGCCTTCCTGTTCTTTACCTGGCTGGTTCCTGACAAGCAGCGGCCGGACTGGGTGACGGGCGCGAAGTCCCGGGTGGTCCTGCAAGGAACCGGGGATTGGCTAATGGCACTCTTGCCGGACGACCCCGAGAACACCATCTTGAAGAGATTCAAGAAGAATAAACCTGAAGATGAACAAACTGACGCCGACCAGGCGACACCGGCATCAGGCGACGGATATAGTAAACCTGCCCGTGACAGCCTTAAAAAGCTGATCGAAAAACCCGCAGCGCGGTGATAGCTGGTCAAAAGAGAGGCGCGATGGATAGTCAACAAAGCCCTTCCGACGACGCCAAAGCTCAAGAGCCGAATACCCCCCTCTATCTCGAAGAATCCGACTTGGAAGGCGACACGCTCCGCGAGGAATGCGGCGTGTTCGGCATTTTCGGCCATCCCGAAGCAGCCGCCATCACGGCCCTTGGGTTGCACGCGCTCCAGCACCGTGGCCAGGAGGCCGCCGGCATCGTCTCGTTTGACGGGACCCGGTTCCATTCCGAACGACGTCTCGGCCTCGTCGGCGACACGTTTTCCCGGCGCGAGGTGATCGAGCGCCTGCCCGGCAACGCCGCCATCGGCCATGTCCGTTATTCCACCACCGGCGAGACCATCCTGCGCAACGTCCAGCCCCTGTTTGCCGAGCTTAATGCCGGCGGATTTGCCGTCGGCCATAATGGCAACCTGACCAACGGACTGACGCTGCGCCGCGAACTCGTGCGTGGCGGCGCGATGATGCAGTCGACCACCGATACCGAGGTCATCCTGCACCTCGTGGCGCAATCCAAGCGCAACCATTTCATCGACCGCTTCATCGAGGCGTTGCGGACCATCGAAGGCGCCTACTCGCTGGTGTCGCTGACCAACAAGAAGCTGATCGGCGCCCGCGATCCGCTGGGCATCCGGCCGCTGGTTCTCGGCGAGTTGGACGGCCGTCCGATCCTGGCGTCAGAGACCTGTGCGCTCGACATTATCGGCGCCAAATATGTGCGCGACGTCGAACCCGGCGAGATCGTCGTGTTCGACGAACGCGGCGCCCATAGCCATAAGCCGTTTTCGCCCAAGCCGCCGCGCCCCTGCATCTTTGAATATATCTACTTCTCGCGACCGGATTCCATCGTCGGCGGCCGATCGGTCTATGACGTGCGCAAGGCCTTTGGCGCGCAGCTCGCGCGCGAGAGCCATGTCCCGGTCGATGTGGTCGTGCCGGTGCCGGATTCCGGCGTACCGGCCGCCGTCGGCTACAGCCAGCACTCCGGCGTGCCGTTCGAGCTTGGCATCATCCGCAATCACTATGTCGGCCGCACCTTCATCCAGCCGACCCAAAGCGTGCGCGAACTCGGCGTGCGCATGAAGCACTCGGCCAATCGCGCCGCGATCGAAGGCAAGCGGATCATCCTGATCGATGATTCGCTGGTGCGCGGCACCACCTCGAAAAAGATCGTCCGCATGATGCGCGACGCCGGCGCCCGCGAGGTTCACTTCCGTCTCGCCTCGCCGCCAATCCTCTATCCCGATTATTATGGCATCGACCTGCCGGACCGCGGCGGCCTGCTGGCGGCGACCCATAACCTCGAGGAAATGCGCGAACTGATCGGCGCCGATACGCTGGCGTTCTTGACGGTCGACGGCATGTACCGCGCCATGGGCTATCAGGGGCGCGACGCCGCCAACCCCAAATTCTCCGACCATTGCTTTACCGGGGTCTATCCCACCAGCCTTACCGACCAGGATCAGGTCGAGCCGCAGCCGCGGCAATTGTCGCTGCTGGCCGAGGCAAGCTGACACGAAGTGTCATCCCGGGGCGCGTTAAACGCGAACCCGGGATCTCGATCTCACATACTCCGCACCACTACGATTAAGGGGCGGCCCAACGGGTCATCCCGGAATGACAGCGTTTTTCGCCATGGCCGGGCTTGTCCCGGCCATCCACGTCTGTAACCCCCCCCCCCCGCAAACGTGGATTAGGATCATGTCCCTCCCCCTCGCCGACCGTATCGCTCTCGTCACCGGCGCCTCGCGCGGCATCGGCTATGCCACCGCACGCACGCTCGCCAAGCAAGGCGCGCATATCGTCGCGGTGGCACGCACGCAAGGCGGGCTCGAAGAACTTGACGACGACATCCGAAAGGATGGCGGCAGCGCCACGCTGGTGCCGCTCAACCTGACCGACGTCGACGGCATCGCGCGGCTTGGCGCGGCGCTGAATGACCGCCACGGCAAGCTCGATATTCTGGTCGGCAATGCCGGCGTTTCCGGCCCCTCCTCGCCGCTCGGCCATATCGAGATGAAGCCGTGGAACGACGTGATCTCGATCAATGTCTCGGCCAACTTTCAACTGATCCGCTGCATGGAGCCGCTGCTGAGGAAATCCGATGCGGGCCGCGCGGTGTTCGTGACCTCTGGCGCAGCGAACAAGGCCTCCGCTTATCTCGGCCCTTACGCGGCCTCCAAGGCTGCGCTCGAGGCGCTTGTACGGGTCTGGGCCAACGAGACGGCGTCGACCGCGCTTCGGGTCAATCTGTTCAACCCCGGCCCGATCCGCACCCGCATGCGCGCTGCGGTCTTTCCCGGCGAGGATCCTCTGACACTGGACACACCGGAACAGGCGGCTGAATTCATCGTGCCGATGTGCGCGCCATCGTGGAACGAGACTGGCAAGTTCTACGACTACCCAACGCGGAGCCTTCTGAGCTTTCAGCCACCAGCCTAGAGCCTATTCGGTTCTGACGGAATCAGAACCGGGCTCTATTCTCTTGTTTTGACGCGTTTTCTACCGCAGATAAGTCTACGCAATCTGCGTAAGCTTGATTGCTATGCGAACCGGTTTCCACTTCGCTCGAAAACGCTCTAGCCGGTCGGGTCCATCGACGACGCACGCGGTTGACTGGCCTTTGGTTGGGTTATTCACTGACGTCCAAAGAAACAGGAGGACGTCCGTGACGCCGATCGAGAACCGCGGCCATCTACTGCGCGCCATCGCGAAGCTTTCAGCGGCAGCGGTATTCTCCATCGCCGCCCTGATGGTCGGCACGATGTACCCCTCGCATGCCGACGAGATTCCGGCCTTTGTTGTGGACGCATCCTGGCCGAAGCCGCTGCCGAACAATTGGATTCTCGGCCAGGTCGGCGGCATCACCGTCGATGCGCAAGGGCATATCTGGATGATCCATCGCCCGCGCTCGCTGACCGATGACGAGAGGGGCGCAACTCTGATGCCGCCACGCTCGAAATGCTGTATCCCCGCGCCGCCGGTTCTGGAATTCGATGCCGACGGCAATCTTCTGCGCGCCTGGGGCGGGCCCGGCGAAGGCTATGAATGGGTCGGACGCGAGCACGGCATCGAGGTCGACGAGCGAGGATTCGTCTGGGTCGGCGGCAATGCCGAGAATGACAACGCCATCCTGAAATTCACGCTCGATGGCAAGTTCGTCATGCAGATTGGCAAGATCGCCCCGAGCAGGGGGAGCAACGATACCAGCCAGCTCGGCAGGCCCGCTGAAACCGCGATCGACAAGGAAGCCGACGAAATCTACGTCGCCGACGGATACGGGAATCGCCGCATCATCGTTTTCGATGCCAGCACCGGTGCCTACAAGCGGCACTGGGGCGCCTATGGCAATCCGCCGAACGACGACAAGCAACCACCCTATGATCCCAAGGCTGCAGCCTCTCCCCAGTTCGCCAACCCCGTGCATTGCGTAAAGATCGCCCATGACGGGCTTGTCTATGTCTGCGATCGCATCAACAACCGCATCCAGGTGTTCGGCAAGGACGGCACCTTCGTAAAGGAATGGTTCTACGAAAAGAACACGCTCGGCAACGGCGCGGTATGGGACATCGCGATCTGGCCGGATCCAAAACAGACCTATCTACTGAGCGCTGATGGCGAGAACAATGAAATCAGGATCATCAACCGCCAGGACGGAACGGTTGTCGGCAGTTTCGGACGAGGTGGCCGCAATGCTGGCCAGTTCCACTGGGTCCACGCCATCGCCGTCGATGCCAAGGGCAACGTCTATACAGCCGAGGTCGATAACGCCAAACGAATCCAAAAATTCCGTCTGAAATCGGACGCCCTACGCTGAGCGCGAAGGCCCGCGGCCGGAGAGCGTGCCGGCTGCGATGACAAGCGCCAGCAGCACCAGCGCGGATGCGAGATAGAACGGCGCGCCCGGCAGGTGCAGCGGCGTCCGTGCGCCGATGAAATAGGCAAAGGTCAGCGTGAACAGAAACGGCCCCAGCAATTGAGAGATGCTCTGCACGCTCGAGTTTGCTCCCTGCAACTGGCCTTGCTGGTCGGCTGCGACCCGCTTCGTCATCAAGGCCTGGATCGCCGCGCCGGAAACACCCCATAGCGACATCACGGGAATGCCAAGCCAGGATAACTGGCCGGTGGGCGCGATCGCGAAAATGAAAAAGCCGGCTGCCCCGCAGAAAAGCCCCAGCAGCAGCGATCGACGTTCGCCGAACACCCGCACGATCGGCCCGATGCCTGCGCCCTGCACAACCATCGTGCAGACGCCGACCATCGCGAGCGTCACGCCAACGGTTTTTGAATCCCAGCCATATCGATAAGTCGCATAGAGCACGAAAATCGACGGCAGCACTGCATGCGCCAACTGGGCAAAGAAATTCGTCACCGACAGGCCGGCGAGGATGCGGTCGGAGCGCAACAGATGCAGCGCACCGATCGGGTTGGCGCTTTTCCAGCGAAACGAGGCGCGGCGGTCGCGCGGCAGCGACTCCGGCAGGATCAGAAGGCCATACATCGTATTGGCAAAGCTCAAGCCTGCCGCAACCCAAAACGGCAGCCGTGGATCGAAATCGCCGAGCAACCCGCCGACAGCCGGACCGATGATGAATCCGGCGCCGAAGGCCGCACCCACCTTGCCGAACACCGCGGCCCGGCGTTCCGCCGGCGTGATGTCGGCAATATAGGCAAAGGCCGTCGAAATGCTGGCCGAGGTGATGCCCGAAATCACCCGGCCGACAAATAGCCAGATCAGCGACGGCGCCAGCGCCATCAGCACATAATCGAGCCCAAGCCCGAAATTCGACAGCAGCACCACCGGCCTTCGGCCAAAGCGGTCGGACAGGCTGCCGAGGATCGGCGAGAACAGGAACTGCATCAACGCCCAGGCCGTTCCGAACACGCCAAAGATGCGGGCGGCTTGCGCCGTGTCATTGTCGACGAAGCTTTCGACGAGCTTTGGCAGGATCGGCATGATCAGGCCGAGTGCGAGCATGTCGAGCAGGATCGTGACAAAGATGAAGGCTACCGCGGCGCCGCGCGCAGGCGGCACGCCGACGGTACTCGTTTCGCTCATGAAGGTCGCTTCCGTTTGTGCGCAAAAGGATTGGCCTTCTCACGTAGCGAAATCCGCACCGGCGTGCCGGGCAATTCAAAGTACTCGCGCAAGGAATTGACGAGATAGCGCAAATAGGATTGCGGCACGGCGTCGGCGCGTGAGCAGAACAACACAAAGCTCGGCGGCCGCGCCTTGGCTTGCGTGATATAATTCAGCTTCAAGCGGCGGCCGGAGACCGCCGGTGGCGGGTTGGCGTCCACCGCCTGCTCGAACCAGCGATTGAGCGCCGCCGTCGGCACTCGACGATTCCACACCGCATAGGCATCTTCGATCGCGCGCATCAGGTGGTCGATGCCCTCGCCCATCAGGCCCGATACGGCTACCAACGGCGCTCCCCTGACTTGCGGCAGCAAGCGGTCGGCCTCGGTGCGCAGCGCCGAGATCGCGCCGCCTTTAGCTTCCATCAGGTCCCATTTGTTGACGGCGATCACGAGCGCGCGGCCCTCGCGTTCGATCAGGTCGGCGATGCGCAAATCCTGCTCTTCGAATTTGTTTTGCGTATCCATCATCAGCACGACGACCTCGGCAAAGCGCACCGCCCGCAAGGCATCCGCAACCGAGAGCTTTTCCAGCTTTTCCTCGATCCGGGAGCGCCGTCGCAACCCCGCGGTGTCGAACACGCGAAAGTCCCGGCCATTCCAGGAGATTTCCACGGCGATGGAATTGCGCGTGGTGCCGGCCTCGGCGCTGGTCAACAGCCGCTCCTCGCCAAGCAAACGGTTGATCAGCGTCGACTTGCCGGCATTGGGACGGCCGACAACGGCGACGCGGATCGGTCGTTTGGCCAATTCCTCGTCGGTTTCAGCGATCTCCTGATCGTCTTCCTCGTCTTCTTCGGCGGGCTCCGGCATCAGCACGCGGAGCGCGTCATAAAGGTCGACCATGCCCTCGCCATGTTCCGCCGAAATCTGCAAAGGATCGCCGAGGCCCAACGCGTAGGATTCCATGGCGCCGATTTCGCCGTGCTTGCCCTCACTCTTGTTGGCCAGGAGAATGACCGGCTTGTCGGCGCGGCGCGCGTAATCGGCAAAGGCGCGGTCGCTCGGCGTCAGTCCGGCACGGGCGTCGATCACGAACATCAGCGCATCCGCAAGTCCGATCGCGGTCTCGGTCTGCTCCTGCATCCGTGCCGTCAGCGATCCCTTCGCGCCCTCGTCGAGCCCCGCCGTGTCGATCACGGTGAAACGGAGATCGCCGAGCCGGGCCTCGCCCTCGCGCCGATCGCGGGTAACCCCCGGCGCATCGTCGACGAGTGCCAGCTTCTGTCCGACCAGACGGTTGAACAGGGTCGACTTCCCGACATTGGGCCGGCCGATAATGGCAATCGTGAAGGACATCTTTGATCCGGGCGCGCGGGAAAAACGACGAGGGCATGTTGCGGCTTAGCGTGCAGGAAATTCAAATGAGCGGCGCCAGCCGGATTATGCCCGCATCAAGCCTTAGCGCGTAAATGTGCCGCCCGGTAGCGGTGCGGGGAATCCCGAGCCGGATTGTTGGGCCGTTGGCACGGGTTGCGCCTGCGTTGCGCCGGATTGCTGCGCGTCCTGATCGGGCGGCGGCGCGGTGGTGCGCTGGCGAACAATTTTCTTCTTGGGCGCTGGCGGTGCCGCAGCCGTATTGTCTTCTTCGGGCGCCGCCGAGGGATCCGTGCTGGCGGTTGCAGCCGCAGGCTGCTGCTTGCTCTTCTTGGCGGTCTTCTTCGGCTTGGCTTCTGGAGGAGGTGGCGGCGGGACCTCCGCCTGCTGCGCATTCAGATCGGGTTCCTGCTGGGCCCCCTTGTACAGCGATTTCGGAACGCCTTGTTCAAGACCCGGCACGCCGTCCGGAAATACCGGCTTGCGATCGCCCTGCAGTTTCTTCTTGGTGTCGATCCAGTCGAGCCAGTCCATCGGATCGAAGCTGCTGATGTTGCTCGAGCAGCCTACGAGCGCGCCGGACAGCGCGACAAGAACAGAAGCGGCGATCAGACGTTTCAGGCGACGCATGGTCGATGTCTCGTTCAACCCGTTTTCCCGTCGTCAGCTCTTGGCGACGGGTGGAAGCAGCGCTTGAAGCGCCTCGGCCCGCGATCGCATCGCCGCAGGCGTCTCGCCGTCATTGGCAATCATGTCCAGCCATTGCCGCGCCGCAGTCGTGTCATTGGCGCGCCAGGCCGACAAGGCCAGCAATTCACGCGCAGTATGGCGAAAGGTCGCATCCGGCTTAGTGGCGGCCTCAAGCCGTTGCAGCATGTTCGGATAGCTATCGGTGTCCAGCATTAGTCCCGCGGCACGAATCCGCGCCAGGTCCTGCTGTTCGGTGCCGATGCTGCGATCGGCCGCGAGTTCGTCGAACATTTTGGCGCCCGCTTGCGGATCACGGGCTGCAGCCTCGCCCGCCGCGCGCAATCGCGCCAGCATGCGGTATCCGGCAGGCGCCGTGGTCGCGAGCTTGTCGAAGGCGGCTTGCGCCTCGTCATGCTTGTTTTGCTCGGCCAGTTCAAGCGCGGCATTAAAGGCCGCCCCGGCTTCCGCCGCCTTCTGGGCTTCCAAATACTCATAACCGCGCCAGCCGGCGACGGCGGCAATGATCAGGAGCGCCGCGGCGATGATATAGATCGAGTATTGGTCCCACAGCTTCTTGAGCTGCTCCCGGCGGACCTCCTCGTCGACTTCATCAAATAATTCAGACACTTAGAGATACCCCATCTCCGGCTTGGCGCGTTTGGAACCAACGGCACCGTCAAATCTGCCCCTTGATGGCGGCCGCGTTACCCTAGCGATATGGCGGAGGCAAGGCAAAGCTCGCCCCGTCAAAGCGTTAACAAGGCCGGCCCAAGGGGTTATCCACTTTCCGTCTTGCGGCAGGCGGGTACGCTCACGTCTTCGTCTTCATGCCGTAAACATGCTCCGGTCCCGGGAAAACGCGCGAACGAACGTCGGCCGCATAGCCCTGGATCGCCGCCTCGATCATCGGGCCGAGATTACCGTAGCGGCGGACGAATTTCGGGGCCCGCGGCGACAGTCCCAGCATGTCCTCCAGCACCAGCACCTGGCCGTCGCAGGCTGCGCTCGCGCCAATGCCGATGGTCGGGATGTCGATCGTTTCCGTGATCTTGCGCGCCAGGGGCTCGGCCACCGCTTCGACCACGACCGAAAAGGCGCCGGCTTGCGCCACCGCGAGCGCATCGTTCTCAATCGGCTCCCAGCTTCCTTCATCGCGGCCTTGGGCGCGGAACGATCCCAGCGTATTGATCGATTGTGGCGTCAGACCGATATGACCCATCACCGGTATGCCGCGCTCGACCAGAAATGCGATCGTCTCGGCCATCCGCGCGCCGCCCTCGAGCTTGATCGCCCCGCAGTGGGTTTCCTTCAAAATTCTCACGGCCGAGTGAAAAGCCTGCTCCTTGGAGGCCTCATAGGAGCCGAAAGGCATATCAACGACGACAAGCGCGTGCTGCGAGCCGCGCATCACCGCGTGCCCTTGCAGGATCATCATCTCAAGCGTCACCGGCACGGTGGTTTCAAACCCGTGCATGACATTACCGAGGGAGTCGCCGACCAGGATCACGTCGCAGTAACGGTCCACGAGAGCGGCGGTATGCGCATGATAGGATGTCAGCATCACGATCGGCTCGCCGTTCTTGCGAGCGCGAATATCGGGTGCGGTTTTGCGCTTGATCGCCGACTGAACTGACATCCTTTTAAACTCCTACAACGGGAACGCCGATCACGACTGGGTGGAACGCGAAAGCAAGCGCCAGATAGACGACGATTCCGACCGCAACCGCAATCAGGTCGTTGCCCCAGCCACCGACCGGGATCGGCGGTGCGCCAGCATCGGACCGGCGTTTAAGCGAAATGCGGTCGAACACCGCCCAGCTCAGGAATGAGCCGAACAGGATGATCGAGCCAAGATCGCCATTGGCCAGCAAATGCGCCGCCGCCCACAGTTTGACCCCGGCCAGCATCGGATGCTTGAGCGCCGTGTAGATACGTCCGCGGAGATAAGCGGCTACGACGAGGATCACGGCGGGCAACATCAGAGCGAGCGTGACGTGCTTCAGCGCCTTTGGCGGATTCCAGATATCGATCCATCCGGTGGCACGGTAGTGCGCAAAACCCCAGGCGATCAGCGCGATCCCGAGCACGGAGATGAGCGCGTAAACGAGCTTGTAGCTGCCCTCGCCTCCCATGGAGGCGATTGCACGGGCACGGAGTTCGCGCTGGGCCGGCAAGGTATGGACGCCGAGAAATAGCACGAGGCCCAGGATCATCACCGCCAGTCCCATCATGCCCCTCCCGCGCGCCTTTTGCGGCTACCCGCGTACACTTTCACGGGCTGCACGGCAATGGCGGGATATTGGCGGTTACGGCGTGGCCTTTTGCGTGTCGATATCGCGGTTGTCGACATAGCGGATGGCGATTGGCCGCCCAGCGACGGCGCCGCCAAGGTTGCCGGTGAATTTGAGCGGCACGCAGGCGTCGATCGAATCGTTGATCGCTTTTAAATACGTCTCGCGGACCTCGGCGGGCACGCCCGCGGTGGAAAAAGTCATGCGCGGCGGGCCGATCAAATCGCCCGACCGCTTGAAGCTGAAACGCACTGTCATCTGCATCCCCTCTTTCGCTGAATCCGGCTGCGGCGGCGTCCAGCACGAGCGCAGGGCGGCAAAGAGATCGCCGATATTATCCAGATCGTGATCGGGCTTTTGATATCTTGGCGCGTCTGCCTCCGATGGCTTGCTCTCGACCGTCAGCTGAAGGTTTTCGCCATAGGGATAATAGATTTCGGGGATGCAGGGTCCATGACTGAGCACGCTGCAGAAGGATGGCGTGCACGGGTGATGGGAAAGAACGCTGCACGGCTCATGCGAAAAGGGAATCACATTGATGCGGTGCCACCGCCTCGCGTCGGCGCGTCCCGCCAGAGCCAGTCCTGCAATCACGGCCACTGAAACGATAGCGATGCGACGGAGCATGCACCGGCCCTCGGAAGCACACCATCCAACATAACGCGAAACTGCAGCGAAAGGTCAGAGTTGTCGCCGCCTTCCCGTTCACATCCTCGCGTGTGGCATCGCGCCGGTCAGGCCTTTTTCTTCACATCCTTGACACTGGAGAAGACGATGCCCTCGGCCCGCTCCTTGGTGTAGCCGAGATAGAACTCGTTCTTGGCAAGGAATACCGGATCGCCATCCACATCATCGGCGACGCCGGAGCCGTTGGCTGCAACAAAAGCATCTAGCTTCTTGCGGTCCTCGGAGGAAATCCAGCGCGCCAGCTGGAATTCCGAAACTTCGAACTCGACCGGCAGCGCGTATTCTGCCTCAAGCCGCGCCTTGAGCACGTCGAGTTGCAGCGGACCGACCACGCCGACCAGCGCCGGCGCGCCATCGCGAGGACGAAACACCTGAACGACGCCCTCCTCCGACATCTGCTGCAACGCTTCCTTGAGCTTCTTGGCTTTCATCGCATCGGTGAGCCGTACGCGGCGAACGATCTCCGGCGCAAAGCTCGGCACCCCGACGAAGGTGATGTCCTCACCTTCCGTCAGCGTGTCGCCGATCCGCAAAGAACCGTGATTGGGAATGCCGACGACGTCGCCCGCAAAAGCTTCGTCCGCGACCGAGCGGTCCTGGGCGAAGAAGAATTGCGGGCTCGACAGCGGCATGGTCTTGCCGGTGCGCACCAGTTTCGCCTTCATGCCCCGGGTCAACTTGCCCGAGCACAACCGCGCAAACGCAATGCGGTCGCGGTGATTGGGATCCATATTGGCCTGGATCTTGAACACGAAGGCGCTCATGCGCGGCTCGGCGGCCTCGACCTTGCGCAAGTTGCCTTCCTGGGCGCGCGGCGGCGGTGCGAAGCGGCCGAGGCCATCCAGGAGATCGCCGACGCCGAAATTGCGCAGCGCGCTGCCGAAATAGACCGGCGTCAAATGGCCCTCGCGAAATGCCTCGAGCTCGAACGGCTTGCAGGCTTCCGAGACGAGCGCGAGTTCTTCCTTGACCTCGGCAACGTTGAGATTGGCATTGCGGCCAGCCAGCTCGGCAATATCGATTTGCTGGGCCGCACCGGTCTTGGCGCCGCCACCTTCCAGCAGGCGCACGCCACCCGTCGCGATGTCGTAGGTCCCCAGGAAATCGCGGCCGCGTCCGACCGGCCAGGTCATGGGCGTGGTGTCGAGCGCCAGCGTCTTTTCGATCTCGTCCAGAAGGTCGAACGTATCCCGGCTCTCACGGTCCATTTTGTTGATGAAGGTGATGATGGGAATGTCGCGAAGCCGGCACACCTCAAAAAGTTTGCGCGTGCGTGCCTCGATGCCCTTGGCGGCATCGATCACCATCACGGCGGAATCGACCGCGGTCAGCGTGCGATAGGTGTCCTCGGAAAAATCCTCGTGGCCCGGCGTATCCAGCAGGTTGAAAACGAGACCGTCGAATTCGAAGGTCATCACCGAGGTGACCACGGAAATCCCGCGCTCGCGCTCGATCTTCATCCAGTCGGAACGGGTGTTGCGCCGTTCGCCCTTGGCCTTGACCTGCCCCGCCAGATTGATCGCGCCGCCGAACAAAAGCAGCTTTTCCGTCAGCGTGGTCTTGCCGGCGTCCGGGTGGGAAATGATCGCAAAGGTGCGCCGGCGCGCCACTTCGCTCGCGAGCGGCGACGGCGACGAAGAATCAGCGCTGAGGGCAAGATCGGACATGGCGCAAAGCGTTTGGCAGGGAAACCGGGCCGGATCAAGGAGGGTCCGCGCCTACCCGCATATAGGGATGACGCAGACCGGCTCCAACCGAAGCGAACCGATTAACCTAACCATTTGAACAACCAATAGGCCACGGCCGCGACACCGGCAGCGGCCGGAATGGTAATCACCCAGGCATAGACGATCGAACTGGCCACATTCCACCGCACGGCCGAGACCCGCCGCGCGGCGCCGACGCCAACGATGGCGCCGGTAATGGTATGGGTTGTCGATACGGGAACCCCGAGAAACGTCGCCAGGAACAGCGTGGCGGCGCCGCCGGTTTCGGCACAAAATCCCTGCATCGGCGTCAATTTGGTGATTCTCAAACCCATGGTGCGAACAATGCGCCAGCCGCCCATCAGCGTGCCCATGGCCATTGCCGCCTGGCACGCCAGCACCACCCAGAACGGGACGTAAAATTCGCTGCCAAGCTTTCCCTGCGAGAACAATAGAACGGCAATGATGCCCATGGTCTTCTGAGCATCATTGCCGCCGTGGCCGAGCGAATACAGCGAGGCTGAGGCAAACTGCAAAATCCGGAAGGCGCGGTCGACTGCAAACGGTGTCGAGCGAACCGCAATCCACGATACGATCGCGACCAACACAAGCGCCAGCAAGAACCCGATCAATGGCGACAACACGATGGCCAGCAGCGTTTTGGAAAGCCCGCTCCAGACGGCGGCCGAAAACCCGCCCTTTGCCATGCCGCCGCCGACCAGCCCGCCGATCAACGCATGCGAACTCGAAGACGGAATACCCAAGGCCCAGGTGATCAGGTTCCACACGATCGCGCCGACAAGGGCGGCAAAGATAACCGAAACGTCGATGATACTGGGCTCGATAATGCCGGTACCGATGGTCTGCGCGACGTTCAGTCCGAACACCAGGAAAGCCACGAAGTTGAAAAAGGCAGCCCAAAACACGGCATATTGCGGCCGCAGCACGCGGGTCGATACAATCGTCGCAATCGAATTGGCGGCGTCGTGCAGTCCGTTGAGAAAATCGAACAGCAACGCGACGGCGATCAACCCGACCAGAAACGGAAACCCAAGCGCGGCATCCACTTCTATACCTGCTCGATCACGATGCTGTTGATCTCATTGGCCACGTCGTCGAAACGATCGGCCACCTTCTCCAGATGATCGTAGATTTCCGCGCCGACAATGAAGTCCATCGCATTGGCGTCGCGGTGCTTGAGGAATAGCTCCTTCAGCCCGATATCCTGGAGGTCGTCGACGCGGCCCTCGAGCTTGGTCAGCTCTTCGGTGATGGCCGTGAGCAATGACACGTTGCTGCCGATCGATTGAAGCAACGGCAACGCGCGACTGACAAGGTTGGCGCAATCGACCAGAAGCGTCCCCATCTCGCGCATCGGAGGCTCGAAGGTGCGGACCTCGAACAGCATCACGGCCTTTGCGGTTTGCTGCATCTGATCGATGGCGTCGTCCATCGCGGTGATCAGGTTCTTGATGTCGCCCCGATCGAACGGCGTGATAAACGTGCGCCGCACCGCGGTGAGCACCTCGCGCGTGATGTTGTCGGCATCGTTTTCGAACTGATTGACGCGCTGGCAGAAGACCGGCGTTTCCTCACCGCCCTGAAGCATGCCCTGCAAAGCCAGCGCGCCCTGCTGCACCGTCTGGGAATGCTTGGCAAAAAGTTCGAAAAACCGCTCTTCCTTTGGAAGGAAAGCGCGAAACCAACGCAGCATGGCTATGTCCAAAATCGTAAAAAGGCCGGCCCGAAGGACCTGTCACAATTCTGTCATAGACCAATTTGGTTGGTGCCGCCTACCGGTCGGCTTAAGGAATCCGACCTCTCCACGGCTTTATGAGGCCGGGAAAACTGGCGCAAATTCCGCTTGCTAGAGCGAACGCCGGAACAAATGGGCAATTTCACCGACAATGCCGCGGCGGAACGTCAGCACGCAGGCGACGAAAATCGAACCCTGGATCACGGTCACCCAGGAGCCAAATCCGGCGAGATATTGCTGCGTGGCGACGATGATAAACGCGCCAATCACCGGGCCAAATACCGTGCCGAGCCCGCCGACCAGCGTCATCAACACGATCAGGCCGGACATCCCGACCTCGACATCCGACAATGAGGCATTCTGGACCACGAACACCTTCAGCGAGCCTGCAAATCCCGCCAGCGTTCCCGACAGGATGAAGGCCAGCAATTTGTAGTGGTCGGTTTTGTAGCCCAGCGAAATCGCGCGCTGCTCGTTCTCACGGATCGATTTCAGCA
This sequence comes from uncultured Alphaproteobacteria bacterium, assembly GCA_963770515.1. GTDB lineage: Bacteria > Pseudomonadota > Alphaproteobacteria > Rhizobiales > Xanthobacteraceae > Bradyrhizobium. Next base: position 34,612 of record CAVYPW010000005.1, on the reverse strand, counting down.
CCTCCCCGAACGGCGAGTTGATGGCGCGGAAGATCACGAGGAAGCCAAACAGGAAGCCTGCGACGATGACGTAATAAAGCACCGTCGGCTTGGAGAGATCAAATATCCCGAGCAGCCGGCCCTGCGGGATACCCTGGATACCGTCTTCACCATGCGTGAACGGCGCTTGCAGATAGATGAAGTAAATGAGCTGCGACAGCGCGAGCGTGATCATGGCGAAATAGATGCCCTGACGCCGGATCGCGACCACGCCGGTGATGATGCCGAGCCCTGCGGACGCCGCCATGCCAATGAGAATGCCAAGCTCCGGCGGCACGCCCCATACCTTGACCGCATGGGCGGTGACGTAGCCGCCGGTCCCTAAGAACATCGCATGGCCGAATGACAGCAGGCCGCCATAGCCGATCAGGAGGTTGAAGGCGCAGGCGAGCAGCGCAAAACATAACCCCTGCATCACGAAGAAAGGATAGAGGCCGGTCATCGGCACCAGCAACAACAGCACGGTCATGATCGCGAACGCGATCATCTCGTCGCGGATCGCGCGCGGGGTTACCGGTAAGGTATCGTCGGTCATCGCCGTCATGTTAGGCCGCCCGTCCCGTCAATCCCGTTGGTTTCACCAGCAACACCAACACCATGAGAACAAATACCACTGTATTGGAAGCTTCCGGATAAAAGTACTTGGTCAAGCCCTCGATCAAGCCCAACGCAAAGCCGGTAATGATCGATCCCATAATCGATCCCATGCCGCCGATCACCACCACCGCGAACACCACGATGATGATGTTCTCGCCCATCAAGGGCCGAACCTGATTGATTGGCGCCGACAACACGCCGGCCAGCGCCGCCAGGCCGACGCCGAGGCCATAGGTCAGCGTGATCATCCGCGGCACATTGATGCCGAAAGCGCGCACCAGCGTCGGATTTTCGGTCGCGGCCCGCAAATAGGCGCCGAGCCGTGTTCGCTCGATCAGATACCAGGTCGCGAAGCACACGATGAGCGAGAACACCACGACCCAGCCACGATAGATCGGCAGGAACATGAAGCCGAGATTCATGCCGCCGCGAAGCTCGTCGGGTATGGCGTAGGGTAAACCCGACGAGCCGAAAAAGTTCTGGAAGATACCCTGAATGATCAGCGCTAGCCCGAAGGTCAGCAAGAGCCCGTAAAGGTGATCGAGGCCTGCCAGCCATTGCAGCATGGTTCGTTCCAGAATCATGCCGAAAATGCCAACCACGATCGGCGCGATCAGCAGTGCCCACCAATATCCGATGCCCAAAATATTGAGCAGGAAATAGGCGCAGAACGCGCCCATCATATAAAGCGCACCATGCGCGAAATTGATGATGTTGAGCATGCCGAAGATCACGGCGAGCCCGAGGCTCAGCAACGCGTAGAATGAGCCGTTGATCAATCCAACGAGGAGCTGTGCGTAGAGGGCTTGCATATGGGTCGATCTTTCAACTCATGCCGTTGACATTGTGTCTGGCGGCCTCGCCCAAGCGAAGCCGCCAGACTTGACCGGTTACTTCTTCACGAGCGGGCACTTGCTTTCCGAAAGCGGCCTAAATGCCTGGTCTCCGGGAACCGTGCCGATCAGCTTGTAGAAATCCCAGGGCGCTTTGGACTCCGACGGCTTCTTCGCCTCGAACAAATAAGCCGAATGGATGGTGCGCCCATTGGGCTGGATCTCGCCTTTGCCGAACAATGGATCATCGGTCGGGATCGATTTCATCTTCTCCACAACCTTGACGCCGTCATGCGGGTTGCCGCCGAGGGCTTCGAGCGCTTTGAAGTAATGCAGAAGTCCTGCATAGACGCCGGCCTGCACCATGGTCGGCGGTGCGCCGTTCTTCATGCGTGCGGCAAACTTCTTGGAAAATTCGCGCGTCTTGTCGTTCATGTCCCAATAGAATGTCGAGGAAAAGTTGAGGCCTTGCGCGGTCTCGAGCCCGATCGCCTTGACGTCGGTGATGAACAAAAGCAGCGCGGCGAGCTTTTGACCTCCCTTGACGATGCCGAACTCGGCGGCCTGCTTGATCGAGTTCGTGGTGTCGCCGCCCGCGTTGGCAAGACCGATGATCTTGGCTTTCGAGGCCTGCGCCTGCAGCAGGAAGGACGAAAAATCGGCGGTGTTGAGGGGATGCTTGACCTCGCCGACCACCTTGCCCCCGTTGGCCAGGATAACGGCCGTGGTATCGCGCTCAAGCGCTTGGCCGAACGCATAGTCGGCGGTCAGGAAAAACCAGCTATCACCGCCGGCCTTCACCAGCGCCTGACCCGTGACATGGGCCAGCATGTAGGTGTCGTAGGTCCAGTGCACCGTGTTGGGAGAACACTGCGCGTTGGTGAGGTCGGAAGTCGCAGCACCCGAGTTGATGTAAACGCCGTTCTTTTCCTTGACGACGTTATTGACCGCGAGCGCGACACCGGAGTTGGGAACGTCGACGATGATGTCGACCTTTTCGACGTCGAACCACTGCCGCGCGATCGCCGTGCCGATGTCCGGCTTGTTCTGGTGGTCGCCGGAGATGACGTCGATCTTCCAGCCCTTGGCCGTCAGGCCGGAATCCTCGATTGCCATCTGGGCGGCAAGTGTCGAGCCGGGACCGCCGAGGTCGGCATAAAGCCCGGATTGATCGGACAACGCCCCGATCTTGACGACCTTGTCCTGCGCATTGGCAAAGCCGGCAGTTGCAAGGCTCATGGCCGTGCCGAGCAACAGGCTTGCGAAAATTCTGGTTTTCATAGGCGGTCCCTCTGGATGTTCTCGCGTTGTTTTTTAGACGCCGAGATAGGTGTGAAGCTTGTCCATGTTGGCTTGCAGCTCCGCATTGGCGAAGCCGTCGATGATCTTGCCGTGTTCGACGATGTAGTAGCGATCGGCTACCGTCGCGGCGAACCGGAAATTCTGCTCGACGAGCAGGATGGTAAAGCCCTCGCTCTTGAGGCGTTTGATGGTTTGGCCGATCTGCTGGATGATGACAGGAGCAAGCCCCTCGGTCGGTTCATCCAGCATCAAAAAGCGCGCGCCGGTACGCAGGATTCGTCCGATGGCGAGCATCTGCTGCTCGCCGCCCGACAATTTCGTGCCCTGACTGCCCAGCCGTTCCTTGAGGTTGGGAAACAGCTCGAAAATCTGATCCAGCGAAAGACCGCCATTGCGCACGGTGGGCGGCAGCAAGAGGTTTTCGCGAACATCGAGGCTTGCGAAAATCCCGCGTTCCTCCGGGCAAAACGCAATACCCATACGCGCGATCCTGTCCGATGCAGCGCGGATGATCTCCTTGCCGTCGAAGCGGATCGAACCCGAGCGCTTGCCGATAATTCCCATCACCGACTTAAGCGTACTCGTCTTGCCGGCCCCGTTGCGACCGAGCAGCGTGACGACCTCGCCCGGATTAACCTGGAAATTGATGCCGTGCAGGATGTGGGACTCGCCGTACCAGGCTTCGAGATTTTGCACCGACAGGACGGGATTGCCGGAAGCGGACGGCGCCAGCGCGGGTTCGGCCATTTTCACGTCAACCATGGCCTGCCCCCAGATAGGCTTCCTTCACGCGTTCGTCTTTGGAGAGTTCGGCATAATTGCCCTCAGCCAGCACGTGACCACGCGTCAGCACCGTGATGATATCTGACAGGTTGGCAACGACGGACAGATTATGTTCGACCATCAGGATGGTGTACTTCGCGGAGATGCGCTTGATCAGCGCGGCAATCTTGTCGATGTCCTCGTGCCCCATCCCCGCCATCGGCTCGTCGAGCAGCATCATTTCAGGGTCGAGCGCCAGCGTCGTCGCAATTTCCAGCGCGCGCTTGCGGCCGTACGGCATCTCGATGGCAGGCGTCTTGGCAAATTCGCTCAAGCCCACGTCGTCAAGCAGTTCGTGCGCGCGAGCGTTGAAGCGGTCGAGCACGGTCTTCGAACGCCAGAAGTCAAAGGAATGCCCGTGCTGACGCTGGAGCGCGACGCGTACATTCTCCAGCGCCGTCAGATGCGGGAAAACCGCCGAGATCTGAAACGAGCGAACCAGGCCCAGCCGCGCCACATCGGCCGGCGCCATCGCCGTGATGTCCTGTCCCTTGTAGAGGATCTGACCCGCCGACGGCCGGAGAAACTTGGTAAGCAGATTGAAACAGGTCGTCTTGCCGGCCCCGTTTGGGCCGATCAAGGCGTGAATACTGCCGCGCCGCACCTTGAGGCTGACGTCGCGTACAGCAAAGAATCCCGCGAATTCCTTGGTCAATCCGTGGGTTTCGAGAATGAACTCATCCGCCAATCAAATTCCCCCGCGAGGCCATCGCGGCGACGTCTTCGGTCGCGCACGTGGCTTGCCTTTATCCTTACAGCGGGTTCCTCCAGGGCTCTGAAAATACCGCGTTTTGTTACGCGTGTTGAAATTCGTCCCGGGACCCGCCGCCTCCGGTCGGAATATGCCGTCAACGGCCCTCCTTGTGCAAGGCGGAAAGCGGTACGGACCGCGCTTGGCCATTAGTCTTATAGCCATTTTGGTCGTTATGGCCGGGGGCTTCGCGGCTGCCCATTTGGAAAGCAGCCGTTAACGTTGTCCTCCCACCATTGAGAGCCCTTCACCAAATCTTTTCGCCTTCAGTCGAAGGTCAGGCGTTTTATTATCGATATTGGACTTAAAGCCTTGAACTTCGAGAGCGCCAACCCGACGGTCATCAAATCGATCCGGCAGCGTGATCTTCTGAACACGTGGCTGCGGCTTTTTGCCCCCGCGCGGCGCCCGCCGCGGATCGGAGAATTTCAGCCCTCGCGGATCGAGGAGGAACTTCCCGACCTGGTCTTTATGACGGTTGAGAAGGCCGAGCCGTTGCAACTGATCATCGACAGCGACGGCACGCGCATGTCCAACGCCTATGGCTATACCGGCAAGGGCCGGTATCTCGACGAATATCTCGGCGCGCGACTGGCACCGCTCATCATGCCGATCTATCAGCAATGCGTCGCCCGCGCCCTTCCCGTCTACACCGTGTCCCATGTTGACGACGCCTGCGGCCGCATCGTCGCCTATGAGCGGCTGCTGCTGCCGTTTTCGGAAAATGGCGGTGTCAGCCAGATCATCGCCTCCCTGAAAACCATCAGCGAAGACGGCAGTTTCGAAATCAGGAACCTGATGCGCGGCAGCGCCACGTTACCGACGCCGAAGTTGCGCACGGTGATCGATCGCGAGCTGTTCCATCGCATGCCCGGCCGCATTGCCTCCGCCGACCTGATCGAGTTCAACTAGCGGCTGCGAGCTGCATCACGCTTTGGCGCGTCCGGCTTTCCCATTCGCCTTCACTTCGCTGGCGTAGATTTCCGGCTTGAAGCCGACCAGCAACTTTCCCCCGACATCGAGCACCGGCCGCTTGATCATCGACGGTTGCTCCAGCATGAGCGCGATCGCCTTGCGCTCGTTCAAACCCGATTTGTCGGCCTCGGGCAGATTGCGAAAGGTAGTGCCGGCTCGATTGAGCAGGGTTTCCCATCCGAGTTCGTCGCACCAGGCTTTGAGCTTCTCCTTCGGCGCACCCGCCGTCTTGTAGTCGTGGAATTCGTAAGCCACCCCATGGCTGTCGAGCCAGGCGCGCGCCTTCTTCATGGTGTCGCAGTTCTTGATGCCGTAGATCGTGGTCGATTTCGTCATTTACCCCTCGCATGCTGGTCGAAGGCGCTGAGCACGGCGAGCGTCATCGCCTCGACACCCGTCTCGATCGTCGGCTTCGGCACCGGCGCGAACTGCGGCGAGTGATTGGGTGGCAGTTGCGGACCAGTGCCATTGAAAGCTGCCGCAACCCGTTCCGGCTCATAGACGCCGATATTGAAGAACATCGAGGGCACGCCGGCATCGATGAATTCGGAAAAATCCTCGCTCGCTGTCACCGGCGGCGAGGTCCCGATCTTGTCGCCGAAGGCGGCTTTCAGCACCTTGGCCGCGGTCTCGACCACCCCGGTATCGTTCACGACCGCCTTGGCGCCCTCGGTGAAACTGATGTCGGGCTCGGGCGCCCCCGACATGGCGGCTGCCGCCTTCGCCGTCCGCTCGATCCCTGCCAGCATCTTGGCGCGGACTTCCGGCTTGAAGGTGCGGATGGTCCCGCGCAGCACCACCTGATCGGGAATGATATTGTGCGCCGTTCCGGCATGGATCGCGCCGACACTGAAGACGCCGAATTCGGTCGGGTCCTTTTCACGGCTGATCACGCTTTGCACGTCCACGATAAAGCGCGCTGCGATCATCACGGGATCGACGGTCCGTTGCGGCGCGGCGCCATGACCGCCGCGGCCGTGGAACGTCAGGTCGAGGCTATCGGAATTCGACGATCCGATGCCGGTGCGATAGCTCAGGGTGCCGTAGGCGAAGGGACCGTCGTGCAGGGCAAAGCCGAAGTCCGGCTTCTTGAAGCGTGTGAACAAACCATCGGCGATCATCGCCTTGGCGCCCGACACCGTTTCCTCGGCGGGCTGGGCGATGAACATCAGCGTGCCATGCCATCGGTCCTTCAAGCCAACCAGTGTCTTCGCCGTGCCGACCCAGCTTGCCATGTGAATGTCGTGGCCACAGCTGTGATCGACAAAGGTCTCCTGTCCATTCCAGTCCGCCTTGTCATGGCTGGCATAGGGAAGCCCGGTTTTCTCCTCCATCGGCAACGCGTCGAGTTCGGTGCGCACCAGAATGGTGGGACCGTCGCCATTCCGGTAGATCGCGACGAGACCCGTTTTGCCGACCTTCTCTGTCACCTCGAAGCCGAGGGTACGCATTTCCGCGGCGAGCTTGGCCGCGGTCTTTACTTCCTGGAACGCCACTTCCGGATGGGCATGGATGTCCTTGTAGAGCGACTCCAGCTTTGGATAGTCGGCTTCGACCGAGGTCTCGATCGAGGCCTTGAGTTTGGCGACGTCCAGTTCGGCCCGTGCCGGCGAAACGGCGACCACAGCGTAAAACGCGGCCGACATCAACAAGATCCCGGTCAATTTCGTCATCGCGGCGAGGCTCCCTTTTTCCACGCTTTGCCGTCAGAATAGACCGCGTCGCGCAGCGCCGCCACGATGAACAACACCACGCATCCGGGCGAAATCCGCATAGCTGGATCGGGAAAGGCCGCTATGGTCACGGCCGTTTTGGAATCTCCAGCCCGCGTTGGACCGCAGGCCGTGCCAGGCCGCGATCGAGCCAGGCCGAGACATTGCCGAAGTTATCGAACGCGACGAGTTCGCGCGCGCCGTAAAATCCGATCAGATTGCGCGCCCAGCCGAGCATCGAGATATCGGCGATGGTGAAATCGTCGTCCATGATCCATTGCCGTCCACCGAGACGGGAATCCATCACCCCCAGCAGGCGCTTTGATTCCGCGACGTAACGCTCGAGCGGCCGTTTGTCTGCGATCTCCTTGCCGGCGAATTTATGGAAGAAGCCAAGCTGGCCGAACATCGGCCCGATACCGCCCATCTGGAAGTGCAGCCACTGGATGGTCTCGTAACGGCGCGCCGGATCGGCCGGCATCAGCTTGCCGGTCTTCTCGGCGAGATATTGCAGGATGGCGCCGGACTCGAACAATCCCAGCGGTTTGCCGCCGGGTCCGTTCGGGTCGAGGATCGCCGGTATCTTGCCGTTTGGATCGAGCGACAGGAATTCCGGCGTCTTCTGGTCGTCCTTGTTGAAGTCGACGAGATGCACCTCATAGGGCAGCCCGATCTCTTCCAGCATGATCGAGACCTTGACGCCGTTCGGCGTCGGCAACGAATAAAGCTGAAGCCGGTCCGGATGTTTCGCGGGCCAGCGCTTGGTGATCGGAAAGGCGGAAAGATCGGACATTATTGATTCGCTCTCTGCATGGGTACGACCCGCGGCTTATTTGCCGTCGTCGAAGCTGACGATGACGGCCGCGTTGGCAATGAGAATAGGATCGTTACCGCTCTCGGACGGGATTTCGAGACCGCCTTTGACCGCGGTCACCTTCTTTGTCCCGTACGGCAACTCCTTCGCGACCGCCTCGATGTCGACGGCTTCCGGATTCGGCACCGCGATCGTGACATCGACGAACATGTCATTGGCGGTCTTGCCCAGCATGCGGAAAAACCCGAGGCTGGAGTGACGGATCGCGTCCGACACCGCTCGCTTCGCCGCTTTTGTTGCATCCCTGCCATGGACGTCAACGCCCATGCCCATCTCGGTTACACAGCGCACGCGTGTCATCGACCCCTCGCCTTGGTCAGGTGGAAACTCGCCGCTGGGATATGGGTTTCATGCGGGGCGAGTCAACCGCCGCCGTCAGCAGCCTCGCCATGCGGCGCCAGCACCAGTTCAGCACCATCCACAATATAGCGGGCGTAGCGATAATCGCGGATGAAGCAGATACGGCCGTTTCGCCATTCGAGCCACATGAAGTAGCTGGGCTTTGCGCCGGCACCATCCTCGAAAACCGCGATCACTTCCCGGCCCTCCACCCAGGCCGGCGCAAGCCGCACGCCTTCGAATTTGGCGTAAATCGTAAAGAACATGCCCACATCCGCAGCGCCAGCACGAACCGGATAAGTCGATTGATGAAGCCTGACATCGTCGGCCAGGAGCGCCCGCAGACCATCCCAATTCTGCGCGTTAAAAAGTGCCACGTAACGCGCGGTCGCAGCCGACGCTGGCCTCGCTGCGGAAGACGTCGCCGCTTGCGCGTTGACTTCACGAAGACGGATCCGCCCCCGCGCCAGATGGGCCTTCACGGCATCGACCGTCAGGTCGAGGAGATCGGCGATATCCTTCAGGAACTCATCGAGCACGTCCTTGAGGATGATGACGCTACGCTGAAGCAGCGGAAGTTCCGCAAAGCGCGATACCGCGGTCTTAACGGCTTCCTGACGCATCAACACCTCCATCGGGTCCGGGTTGGCTTCGTCGGCGACATCGGAAGCGGCTTCGATAGGCTCGGCCTTGCGCACCGCGCGGCTGCGCAACAGGTCAAGTGCGCGGTTGTGCGCAATTTTGAATAGCCAGGGCCGAAGCTGTGGCATCTGCTCGACTTCCCCCAGCGCCGCCAGCGCCCGGGCAAGCGTATCCTGCACGACGTCCTCACCGTCGATCACCGATCCCATCAGCCGCGCACAGTAGCGGTGTAATTCGCCACGCAACTCGCCCGTCAGAGCCAGCAACTCCGCGCGTCGGTCTGATGACGTTGGGCTTACATTCAAGCCGCCTCTCCCTCCAGCATGGTTATTCCGGTGTCGCCCTTGAGCCCGAAAACAACGCCGCCAGCGTATTTTGGGTCTTCGAGCACGGAAACGACTTTCTCACCGAAATCTCGCGGCGGCATCGGCGCGCCGAAACGCGCCAGGAATTCATCGCGTCCAACGCCGATCGAGCCCGCATAGGCGTCCGCACCGGTGTCGCCGACGCCGGTATCGCCAACCATCTGCAGCGGCACGATCGCCTGAAAGCGGATTCCGAGCTTATTCTGCATTGAAATACCGTTGGCGTATTTCGCCATCAGCCACAGCATCCGCTTGGCGCCGGCATAGCCGCCCGAAAGCGGCGAGCCATTTTGGGCCGCGCCGCTCGATCCGACGAGAACCCGGCTGCCGGGCTTGAGCGGGGTCTTCAACGCCGCCTGCATCCAATAGAGGCCGGCTCTGACATCGGTCTCCCACGTCGTGCTGAAATCCACCCAGTTCAGCTGATCCAGCCGGCCCATTGGCGGCTTCGCGCCGGCATTCAGCACCACCACCTCCGGGTTGACCTCCGACAGGATGCGATAGGCCTCACGCTCCTCGGTCACGTCGGCGGAGATCACACCAACATCGAGCCGCGCGTGGACTGCCGCCAACGCATCGGCATCGCGGGCAACGACTGTCACCCTGGCGCCCCGCGCTACCAGCGCTTCGACCAATCCGAGGCCGAGGCCTCGGCTTCCACCGGTAACGACGACTTTCTTGTCTTTCAGATTCATCGCTTCTGCTCCATGTCTTGATGGTGCTAGAACGATCGAGGCCCGTGAAAAGAGTCGCGATGCCACCTTATCGAGAATGCCGGGCCACGTTTCGTCGCCGCGAAATCAGGGTCAGCCACGGCGCCGAATGAAAGACAGCCATCAGCACGTACATTGGCGCCATTCCGCCAGGCTGTAGGCCTCCGACCGCTGAGCAGAGGGCGTTCGAGAGACGGTTATCAAGGACAACCGTCAACAACGCCATGATCGTAAAGATCGGTGCCGCAGCGAGACGTAGCCATTTGGCCATGACCGACGCGGCCACGACGCCGTCGTCGTCGCCACGCGTTACGCCGTTCGCATTGGCCGACGTCATGCCTTGGCACCCGCGTCGTGTTTGCGAAATGCCGCCTCGCCGGCGTCCGACACTTTCACCCATTTAGGGTCAGGAGCGGCATTGAGAACGTAGCTCTCGTTCCAGTTCCACCACTTGTACGGTCGCTCCTGCGGATAGCCATCCGGAGAGTCCTCCCATATCTCCTGACGCCCAAGCGCGGTCATGTCGAGATAGCTCCACACGGTGCCCATCGCCTCGTCCCCGCGACTGTTGATGAGGTAAGTCCGGAACACGCGATCGCCATCGCGGATGAACGCGTTATGGCCGTGCCACTCACTGACACCGAAGTCCGCATCGAAGCTGTCGGTGATGGTGTACCAGGGGATCTTCCCCCAGCCCATTCGCCCCTTCAGGCGCGCAATGTCGGCCTGCGGCGCGCGCGAAGCGTACACCAGCGTCGTGTCGCGCGCATTCAGGTGAACAAGATTGGAGACCTGGTCGGCCCCGAGCGAACAGCCAATGCAGGCATGCTCCGGCCAGCCATGGACGCCGGGCTCAAAGAAGGCGCGGTAGACGATCAACTGGCGGCGACCTTCGAACAGGTCGAGCAGGCTCACTTTGCCCGTGGGTCCATCGAACTCGTAGGCCTTCTCGACAGCCATCCACGGCATCCGCCGACGTTCGGCAGCCATGGCGTCACGGGCGCGGATCAGGGCCTTCTCCTTCACGAGCAGTTGCTCTCGTGCGGCCTCCCATTCCTGCGCCGATACGATCGGCGGTGTGTTCATGGCGGGCGTCGCGCCTTTCCGGTCGGGTGATGTCGGCATAGCTAACCTCCTAGTCTCACGTGTTCTGACAGAGCAAAGACGTTTGAGACGTCGAAAAGGAGTCAGCCAGGCTTTAAAAAAATCGCCGCCGGCCTTGCTGACCGACGGCGCCTCAGGCGTGCGTTGCGGTGGGTTCCTATGCCGGAACGGCCATCGGCTGCGCCTCGACTTTGGGAAATGGCCTGAAGGTCAGGATGATGAAGAAGGCGCCGAGGCCGACGGCCCAGGAGCCGATATAGAGCCACATATAACTCGCGAACGTATCGTAGATCAGGCCGCCCGCGATCGGACCCGTCGCCATGCCGAGGCTTCCGGCCATCGACAGGCCGCCGATCACGGTGCCGAGCATCCGTAGCGGAAAATTCTCGCGCACGAGCACCGAATAGAGCGGCATGGTGCCGGCATAGATGAAGCCAAACAAGGCACCGGCAACGTAGAATTCAGCCAGATGCTGCGCGAAGACGTAGCCCAGCGCGCCGAATGCCTGCAACAGTAGCCCCGTCACCAGTACGCGCTTGGCGCCGAAGCGGTCACCGAGCAGACCGAAGGCAATACGGCCGCCCATCCCGGCTAGGCCCTCCACGCTATAGATCGTGACCGCTGCGATCATCGGAATTCCGCAACTGACGGCATAGCTCACGGTATGGATAATCGGGCCCGAATGGGTCGCGCAGCAGAAGAAATTGGTCGCGAGCAAGATGATGAATTGCGGCGAGCGCAGCGCCTCGCCCAATGACATCTCCGCCGGAGGCGCTTCGCCTTTGGATGGCGTGGCAGGCGCATCAAGCGCGGGGGCCCGGCGGATCAAAAACGAGACCGGAATCATGATGGCGGCAACGACAACCGCCAAAATCTGCATCGACGTTCGCCAGTCGTATTGCGAGATCAGCCAGGCGGCGAGCGGCGACATGGTCATCGGCGCCATGCCCATGCCGGCCGAGACCAGCGACACCGCGAGGCTTCGGTGGGTGTCGAACCAGCCGGTCACAGTCGCCATCGTAGGCGCAAAGATCGCGGCCGTCGCCGCGCCCACCATCACGCCGAAAACGAACTGAAAGGCGAGCAGCGATGTCGCAAGGCTCGCCAGCGCGAGACTTGCCGCAATCACCACGGAGCCGGTCAGCACCACGGGCATCGGTCCGAACCGGTCGGACAAGGTGCCCCAGATCATGCTGGTCAGCGCCATCGCCAGAAAGCCGATAGTCATGGCGCTCGACACGCCGGTCACGGACCAGCCGGTGTCCCGCGCGATCGGCTGCAGCAGCACAGGTAACGAAAACATGCCGCCGATCGCCACGCAGCCCAACAGGCCCCCGGCCGCGACGATCACCCAGCGATAGCGTGTCTTTTCCATTTCTGATCTCCAGTTCGGCTCTCACTGGGTGGAAGACGAATGACAGGGGCTGGAACCGACAGGCTAAAGGCACAGGCTGGACGATTTTTTCAATCCCTCGGCGCTCTCTTCCTGGCGACGGCGCACCAGAACGGCACCTCCTCCGAGAAAACGATCCGGTCGAAGCCTGCCTGTTCAAGCATCTCGGCGATCTGCTTCCGGCTGAAGCGCTGCTCCAGCGAGGTGCAGAACCGGTCATAGGCGTCGGTCCGCATGGTGTAGAAGCTTCGGTTCTTGTACGCCTCCAGCGGGATCAGGCGCGTCGACAGGCCGAGCTTGCTTAAAGCAAGGCATATCCGCGCGATCGGCCAATAGATCACCACCGCTATCAATTCACTGGCGAACAGTTTGAGCCGCGCGGGTAGCCTCGCGATTCCCATCCGCGCCAAGTTCGTCACCTGCCAGATGGCGCGGAACCAGACCGGGCGATTATCGAGCGCGTAGTAAAGATAAATCAGGAACGGCGCGTCCGGCTTGAGCTTCGAACAGATATGCCTGACGGCCGCGGCGGTATCGGGCACGTGGTGCAGGACGCCGAGGGAATAGGCGAAGTCGAGCGAGCTGTCGGCCAGCGGAATATCGCTGACGCTCGCGTAATGGAAGGCAACGTTCCCCTGCCCGGCCAGGTTGGCTTTGGCAACCTCCAGCGCGTCGCGGCTGGCATCGAGCACGTGAAGGTGTCCGACACGCGGCGCCACCAGAAACGCCCATCGGCCGCTACCGCATCCGGCATCGAGGCCTTCGGCCTGGGCCGGCAGTTCGGACCAGGGGAAGATCCGGAAATACTCGGCAAACAGCCGTTCGCGCTCGGCCTGCTCAAGCGATGATTCACTTTGCGTGAAGGTCGACCATTCCCGGCCAAAACCCGTGGTTACCGTGGGGTCAGCGTTCCGCATCCATCGACACTCCGATGTCAGCCAGTTAGCCCGGCGCCGCGATGCGATCAATGGCCGACATCATCGCTTTTTGGCCTTACCCGCTTTCGCTGCTTTGGCCGCGGGCGCCTTCTTTTTCGCTCTTTTGGTTTGATTATACGCGACCGCGGCGCGGATGAGATTCTTCAGCGCCGGCACGTTGACCTTGTCGCCTTCGAAAAAATCGATCGCGCGGCGCTCATTACCCTCAAAGCCGGCGTTGAAGAGCCTGTCGGGATCGGCGAGATCAGCGCCATACATGAAAGTGAGCTTCACCTTGCCTTTGTGCGCGTTGCCGACCGCGACGATGCCGTCGCACGACCACACCGGACTTCCCATCCACTTCCATTCCTCGATGATTTCTTGATCTGCCGCCAGGATGGTCTTGCGAACGCTGGCGAACGTGTCGCCACGCCAGTCGGCGATCCCCGCAATCAGTCTGTCGATCCGTTCCGACGCATCCATGCGATCAATCTTTCCGAGTTCAAGCCGATCTTCGCGAAATCAGCCCTCTAAGCCAATGCCCTTTCCACATCCATAGGCCGGAAAGCAGCATGACGGGAAAGAATACGAACCGCGTCGGCGGAGCATAATCCGGAAGCACCACGAACGGGCTATAGATATAGCCGGTGATCGGTATGGCACAGATGATATGAATCCAGCGAACGATCAAACGCACAGTCGATTCCCCCATGAAAAGTTTGCGCTATCTTTTCGGCGATGCCTGCGAAGTTCAATCGTTCCGCGCCAATAGCTGGTCGAGATTTTCCAGGAACTTCTGCCAGCCGAATTTGGCGCCGCCGAAGGCCTTCGGTTGATCGGTGCGGAAGCCCGACTGTTCCATGCGCAGATGGGTGCCCGTGGCCGTCGGGGTAAGCGTGAAGGTCACGACGCTGGTCAGATTGTACGCCGCATCATCATGCGCGAAGTTCCAAGTGTAGGACAGCGCCTTGTTCGGCTCGATAGCGAGGACTTCGCAATCCAGTACGCCGCCCCAATCGCCCCGAAGATTGAAGCGATGACCGACACTCGGCTTGAAGTCGTTCTTCATCAGCCACTCCTCGATCAAATGCGGCTGGGTCAGCGCGCGCCAGAGTTTTTCCGGCGGAAAAGCGAATTCGCGTTCGACGACGACGGAGCGCGTCTCGGCAGCTTGCTGGTTCATTGATCCATCCTTTTCAGCAGGTTCTCGAGCTGATCGAACCGGCTCTGCCAAAATCCGGTCATCTGGCTGGTCCAGTCGATCAGCGGCGCCAGCGCGTTTAGTTGCGCGCTGTAGTGGGTCTGGCGGCCTTCATGGCGGTCACGCACCAGCTTCGCCCGCTTCAGGAGCCCGAGATGCTTGGAAACGGCCGGTTGCGAGACGCCGGAGCGTACCGTGAGCGCCGCCACCGTCTGCTCGCCTTCGCGGCACAGTCGCTCGAAGATCGCCCGCCGGGTCGGGTCGGCCAGCGTTCGGAACAGCACATCGTGGGTGTTTGGCATCGCAATCTATAACTCATTGGTTATTGATTTACGCATAACCGCTGGGATATGGATTTGTCAAGCGGCTGACATACGCCAGCACGCTGATTGTTTCCCGAAGAGATAGCGCCGGCTAAATCTGCTTGATCGATCCGAAGTCCCAATTCGCCGCCTGCGACGGGTTTTCACCGATCCGAATGACATTGTCGATGAACCGGTAAGGCGGCACTGGGAGATTGTAAGGCGCAGGCACCCCGTTGAAAACGCGACCGGCCAGATCATACTTCGAACCGTGGCAAGGGCAGAAATATCCGCCCAGCCAGTTTGCAGCGGGAGTTTCCTGGTTGGGATTGGGGTAGAACAGCGGAATGCAGCCGAGATGGGTGCAGATGCCGACAACGACGCCAAATTCCGGCTCGATCGACCGGTGCCAATTGGCCGCATAAGGCGGTTGTTGCAATTCATCCGACCGCGGATCCGACAAGCGTGCGACAAGGCGTGGATCCTGCAACGCCTTGAGCGCCTCGGGCGAACGGTGGGTGATGAAGATGGGCCGCGACCGCCACCGGACCACCGCCTGCTGACCGGGCTGCAATTTGCTCGTGTCAAAGTCGACTGGACCTCCGACGGCAAGCGTCGCCGCATCGGGTTCCATCTGCGAAACCATCGGCACGAGCGAGGCGATCGCGCCGACGCCGGCGAACACGCCGGTGGCGATGTACAGGAAATCTCGCCGGGTTGCGGAGGTCGACATGTGCTCCACCTCGCCTGGATTTTGTTGAAGACGAAGAGCTAACGCCTTGAATGGCGCAACGGTCCATCACGAACACTCCATCACGAACATATCTATCTTCATCGAAGACATCTCATCGCGCTGTGTTACGGCGAATTAATTTCCTGAACAGGAAATGTTAATTCTCCGGACAGCGCGCGGTAAGGGCACCGACGTTATCTCCATAACCAAGCCAGACGGCTTAACATTATTGGAGATGCAATCATGAAAGATCCCAACGAACAGCCTCGCCGCAAAATTTGGTCGGCGCGGCGGCTCACGCTGCTTTGCTCCGCAGCCGTGCTCGGCTCCGCGCTTGTGGTGGGCGGACCGTCCGGATACGGGCGGCTTGCCGGAAGTGCCTTCGCCGCGACGCCCGCACCGCTGACGGCGAATGCCCAAGGGCAGAGCGGATTTGCCGACCTCGTCGCGAAGGTCAAACCCGCCGTGATTTCGGTTCGCGTCCGCCTCGACCAGGGCGTCGAGCAGGACGGCCCCCAGGCGGACGATCAGGACAATCAGGACAATTCGCCTTTCATGCCGGGCTCGCCGTTTGAAAAATTCTTCCGGCAGTTTGGCGAGAACGGCCCGCAGGGCCAGATGCACCGCCACCGGATGATCACCGGTCTCGGCTCCGGCTTCTTCATTTCGCCGGATGGTTACGCCGTCACCAACAACCATGTGGTCGACCATGCCAAGTCGGTTGAGGTCACGACCGAAGACGGCACCATCTACAGCGCCAAAGTAATCGGAACCGATCCGAAGACCGACCTCGCCTTGATCAAGGTCGAAGGCAAGAAGGATCTCCCCTATGTCGACTTCGAGACGGCAACGCCGCGGGTCGGCGATTGGGTGGTCGCGGTCGGCAACCCCTATGGCCTTGGCGGCACGGTCACGGCCGGCATCATTTCGGCCGAGGGGCGGGCGATCAGCCAAAACCCCTATGACGATTACATCCAGATCGACGCTCCGATCAACAAGGGCAACTCGGGAGGCCCGACCTTCGATACCAGCGGCAAGGTCATCGGCGTCAACACCGCGATCTATTCGCCGTCCGGCGGATCGGTAGGGATCGGGTTCGACATTCCGGCTTCGACCGTGAAGATGATCGTCGCCCAGCTCAAGGATAAAGGCGTCGTCACCCGCTCCTGGCTCGGCGTGCAGGTCCAACCGGTCACGGCGGGCATCGCTGAAAGCCTCGGCATGAAGAAGGCCCAAGGCGCGCTGGTCGACGAGGCGCAGCCCGACACCCCGGCAGCCAAGGCTGGAATCCAGGCCGGCGACGTGATCACGGCGGTGAACGGAAACGCCATCAAGGATTCGCGCGCGCTCGCCCGCGAGATCTCGGCGATGGCTCCCGACAGCTCCGCCAAGGTCGACATCCTGCGAAAGGGCGAAGCCAAGACGATCACGGTGACGCTGGCGAAAATGCCTGACCAGCTCAAGAAGCAGGCGAAGGCTGACGAGCCGGGCGACAATGCGACGCGTGGCGTACCCCATCTGGGTCTGTCGGTTGCGCCTGCAAACGAGGTCGCGGGAGCCGGCAACAACGGCGTCGTGGTCACCGCCGTCGATCCCGACGGTCCTGCCGCCGAGCACGGCATGCAATCCGGAGACGTCATCCTCGATGTCGGCGGCAAGGGCGTTGCCAACATCAACGAGCTTCGCCAGGCGCTCTCGCAAGCCAAGACCGACGGCAAGCACGACGTGCTGATGCGGGTGAAGACTTCCGACAACACGCACTTCATCGCCATGCCCATCGGCTAGGGCGTGACGAGCAAGCCCGCTGCGACGTTTCTCCAGGCGCCGCGGCGGGCAGCTCATTCCATGTGGCAGGCGAAGACTACTGCGGGCACCACTGGACTGCTTCGCTCCGCTCGCAATGACGCAGACCAATCTTCCCGCGGCGTGGTTAGCGCCCGAGTGATGCATCGACGTTGTCCCTCGAAAATGAGAGGGCGCAGGGAAGACCGGGCGCCAGATGCACCCGCAGCCTTGCGTGTAAGAATAGAAAACACGCAAGTTAGTCACCACAGGTTCACCGGATCGATCCGGCCTTCCCTGCGCAATGGTTTTAACGGCTTATTTCGTGCTCGCCCCGGAGACCGGGCTTGTTGTCTCCGTCATCCCTGAGAAGCGTTGGCTTCTCAGGAATTTGACATCAGCGTCGGGACGTCAGGCCCACACGACTTCGCCGTCCGCATCGATGCACATCGTCTTCGTGCAACGCTGCGTCCACCGCATCCCGCGCTCCACGTTCGTGACGATCGCGATACGCCCCTCTTCAAGCGAGGCGGGACGGCTGGAATCAGTAATGCTGTGTCTAGCAATCGGCGAAGCGAAATATTTTTCGCAACAGGGATGGACACGACGCCAATACGACGTGCGTCTGATTTGCCCGGTCGGGCAAATCAACCATCGGATCGCGATTGAGGACACCGGCGAGCCCCGGCGCAGGCTCACACGGCCCGCCGGTCTTCCGATATGTCGTGCGAATAGCGCGTGCAGTCTATGGCGGCGGAAAGCGCCACCGATTTTAGAACTGTCGGATCACGCACTCCCTTGGCAGCGCAGGCGAGGATTTCAGAGGCGATGTCGGCTTTGACGGTTGATGTTCGCTTGGCTTCCGGAAGCATTGCGGTCGCCTCCTCTAAAACCGACTTCATCAACTCAATCAGTTCCGGCTGAAAAACGGCTCCTGTCATGGTCGCCTCCTCCCAACGCCAATCTTTACGGCAGTCATTCTAGATACAGAATTTTCGCGAGAGCAATTAAAGATTGCCCATCTTTCGTCGCTAGATGCGCTGCGATGCGATAGAATGGAACTTGAAAGCGGGCATCGCGAGCGCGGCCGCCTTCCAGGCTATTTCAATGCCTTTGATTTCAATGCCTTTACTTCGACGCCTCTATTTCGAAGCCTCTATTTCGAAGCTTTGGCGATCTTGTGATCGAGATGGCCGGTCTCATGATCGCGGCGGAGCTGGCTGAGCGAGGTCTCGTTCAGCTGAATCAGGATTTCGCTCAGCTTCTCGGTCGCGGGATACCCGGCAGCAAAGCCTGGTCCATAAATCTTGCGCAACGTACCGACGAGGGTGTTGCCATGCTTGTGGCTGATTTCGCCATCGTGGTTGCGGTGGCGATTGTCCAGACCGGCTTTGCTCATGCTGCTCTCCCTAGTGTCCAGTGTCGCCACACGAGTGCTCCGTGACAGCATCCTCCTGCCGGGGCCGAATAGCAATCTTGCGCTGCACCCGCCGAGACACGACATATGCTGCATCGCCCGCCCTCCCCGGAAACAAGATATGAACGCGCCGCCCAACATCACACCCGCCAACGCTTATTCCGACAGCGACGTCCTGCACTGGCTGACCAACGACGCGCGCGAGGAGCGCTTCATCGACAATATCTTTGCCGAGATGTGCCTGCGGTTGCAGCGCGCCGGCCTACCGGTCAAGCGCGCCTCGCTTCATGTGTTGATCCAGCATCCACAATGGCTTGGCGCCAAGATCATGTGGGCCGACGGCATGCGCGAGGCCGAGATGACGCGGGTGGACCACGATGTCGCGGGACGATCCCAATACATCGGCAGTCCGGCCTCCGAAATCCATGGCGGCGCCGCGGAAGTGCGCGAGAATCTCGCAGGCGATCCCGCGCTCGGCCGCAAGCACGCCATCTATGACGATATGCGGGGAATGGGCCTGACCGACTATGTGGCGTGGCCGCTGTATCATACGCTCGGCAAGCGGCATGTCGTGACCTTTGCGACCGACCGGCCGGGCGGCTTCGACGATGCGCATATCGCGAGCCTTCTTAAACTGGTGCCGGTGCTGGCGCTGGTCAGCGAAATCCGCGTCAAGAACCGCCTGGCGCGGACGCTGCTGGAGACTTATGTCGGCTCGCATGCCGGCGAACTCATTCTGGCCGGCGCGACACGGCGCGGAACCGGCACGACGGTCCGCGCCGCCATCATGATCTGCGACCTGCGCGATTTCACGAAGATCTCGGACAACTGGCCGCGCGACGACGTGATCGATCTGCTCAACGGCTATTTTGATGCGATGTCGGAGCCGATTGCGCGGCATGGCGGCGAAATCCTGAAATTCATCGGCGACGGTCTGCTCGCGATCTTTCCGCTGGAACAGCCCAACGCTTGCGCAAATCTGCTGCATGCCGTGACCGAGGCCCGTCAGGCCATGATCGCGCTGAACGAGAAGAACAATAAGGCCGGTCGTGCGCCGCTCAATTACGGCATCGGCGTCCATGTCGGCGACGTCATGTATGGCAATATCGGCTCAACCACCCGCCTCGACTTCACCGTCATCGGCCCCGCGGTCAACATGGCCTCACGCTTGGAGGCCCTCACCAAGCAATTGGGAAAGCCGGTGCTGCTATCCAGCGCGTTTGCCGATCTCGTCAAAAACGAGTTCGATCTTGAGCGCGTCGGCGAATATCCCGTGCGCGGCTTCAACGATCCCATCGAGCTGTTCGCGTATCACGGCTGAAGGCCGATCGATCGTCCGGTTTAGGCCTAGGCTCCCCTGCCATCCTGTTTACCGAACACGCAGCGCCATCCCGCAAGGCGCTCGGCCGGATGCTGCTTCATCCAGTCGGCGAGCTGCGGCGCGCCCATCAGGCACGACTGCATCGAGACATCGGCGAAGTCTGACGTCGTGACGGTCAGCTCGTGGCAAATAGCCGGAGAGGAGAGATTGCAGAGCACAGCGATGACTTTAATCATGGCCGGAGAATCCCGTCGCGGCGATACGCACTGGCGCCGGTGATCGCGTGACTTGCCGGTGCCTTGTCCTGCCGGCCGCCGATCGGATCGGACGATGGGAAGATGCTGTCATAGATCGCACGGGCCTCGCGAATCAGGCGGCCGCGCTCGCGCTCAGACTTCGGGATAAATCGAATAACCTCGCCCATATCAGCTCCAAACTTCAGCAAAAGGGTGAATTCTCATTAAATGATGTCCATCATTCGATGTTGATCTGGTAGCTCTGCATCCACTTTGAAGTTCTGCGGACGGCAACGAAGGAATAAAATTCGCGTGACCAGGCCGGGGCCGGTGAGCCGCCCCAACGTCAAAGAGCTAACGGAAAAAGAGCTCCGCAGCCCATTGCTTCAAGCAATACTTGTATTGGTTCAAGCAATACTCGTGCCATTTCAAAACATGCGGATGTGGCCGATCCGATAGGCGTCGCGGCGCAATCGCGTGACCGAATCACGCCTCGAAGCGCTCACCAAATAATTGGGGAAAAAACGTGCCGCTGTCACAAGCGTTCGCCGATCTCGAGCGCGTCGGCGAATATCCGGTGCGCGGCTTCACGACCCCATCGAGCTGTCTGCGTATCACGGGTGAAGGCCGATCTAACGAGGAGCGCCGAGCCGCTGACCATGCGCGATTCTGTCTCGCTCAAAGGGGATAATAAAGTTTTTGGCCATTACGATTATGCCTTACTCTCAACCAGAGAGCGATCGATAATCCACATGTGATGGACCTCCAGCCGCCGCTCACCGCACTCGAAATATCCATGCGCTACAAATTTCACGGCGTCGCTATCAACCCCAAAAATATCCTCTGGTAGCAGAGGGCCAGAATACTGAGAATCGCTGATCTGCCAGTTCTGATACTTGGCTACATACTCTTCTGAAAAATTAAGCTCACCATCAGGTTCGCGCATAAAGCATGCAAGGAATCCAATCCCCTTCGTGTGCATCAACTGATCTAATTTTTCGTTTGTCACAGCGAAGAATTCAGCGGAGCCGGTAACCCGAGCCAGATGTACATCGTCCAACCGGGCCGAAAATCGCAGGGCGCTGTGTGTTCTCGTGATACTTGTAATGAAATCGTCAGTCGTCAACCCAAAATCTAAAAAGGCCCAATAGGTCAGAAGCAACGCGATTTTTCCAACCGTGCTAGTGACCTTCTCGAAATCGTCCTCTCGCAATCCGGGATCGTCGCCGTGGGCTATTTTGTCGCGGATACGCTTTATTAGGCTGAAGTCGGCGTTCGACAAACAAATGATTCGGAGTACGTCCCGGTCCGTTTCAGCTACGGCGTGCCTATATTTCTCACTAAAGGTTAGTCTGGACCTATTGGCAAAAACGCTACCTGCAACCTTCGTTAAAGCACCAGACTGGATTTCGCTGAGCGAAGGTATGGCTTTGACCACAGCCAGACGGAAGGCTTCAAGCTTTTTAGCTGACGGGCGCACGGCAGGGAGATTGATGGCGCGATGTGAGCGGATGGTTACGTAGCTATCAAGAAGGCTAACGTATCCTAATGCTTTGTACTCCCAGAACCCGCAGAGGCAAACCACGTCGCTCTCCGCTCTCTCTTTGGCTCCCGACTGCCTCGATATTCTTGAACCGCAGAACGCGTTAGGCGATCTTAGATTATTTCCACTCGATCGTTTGACGTGACGTCATCAACCACACCGTTGACGCCCTTGACCTCGTTGATGATGCGGGTTCCGATTTCCCCCAGGAATTTCTTGTCGAAGGCAGGACCAGCGCTTACGAGGTCCTACGCTTTACGACCCTTTGTAAGGTCTCATCTATCCGCGACTGCCAACCTTTCCCACCTTTTTTGAAATGCTGAATCACCTCCGGACTTAGACGCAGCGATACCAGCTTCTTGGTCGGCGCCTTGTTGGGGCCGCGACCTCGACGGATCGAAGCCGAAAGATCGGGGAAGACTTCCGTGAATAGCTTTGCTTTGGCGAAGTCAGCCTTAGTGAACTCAGGACTGTCGCTGACCTCCTTCAAATCCTTGGCGGTAAAGCCGCGGCGTTTCTTAGAGGCTTTCATGATACAGGTCCCTTTCGTTCTTGCTCGCGGGACGCATGCTGATGATGCTGATGCCTTCGCGGCCGAGACGAGCGAACACAACCACAATAACGCCGCCCGCATTCACGCCCATGGCGCGCCAGCGTTTTGGCTTGTGCCCTGGAGCCACGAGTGCATTTTCGAAAAATGCTTCGTCGAGATCGGCAAAATCCAACCCGTGCTTTTCCAGGTTGGCGAGGCGCTTTGGCTCGTCCCAAACGATTTTCACAATCTAATTGTAGCTACAATTTGGACCCTAATCAAGTATTTTGTATATACGAAATGTGGGGAATGCGCCCTTCCGGTTTCACTCCCACTCGATCATCCCCGGCGGCTTTGACGTCACGTCATAGACGACGCCCATCGGGCGCGGGCCTGGTCACGATTTTTTTGGATCGAACTGCGCCCTCGAAAGGATGATAAAGGCAAGCGTGTGGCTGATGAGCAGTACCGGAACATAAAGGGTCGGAATGTAGATAGCGGCGCCGAACAGTCCCGGGTCTGCAATTTGCGTGACGCCCTTGAAGTAGGCGTTCAATAGATCGGCTGTCCCCTCCAGATTGAAGATCCAGACGATCGGAAGGGCGAAAGTCCAGCGCCAGGTGAGCGCCGCCATGGAAAGAAGCGCCAGGACTGCCGCTGTGAAGTCGCCCCATCCGACCTGGCCACCGAACCAGAAGGGAAGTTGGGGAGACACGAATCCAGCCACCATAAAGTTCATTCCTTCGAACCGAAACGCACTCACGGC
The DNA here is from genome assembly GCA_963770515.1 of uncultured Alphaproteobacteria bacterium. Lineage (GTDB taxonomy): Bacteria > Pseudomonadota > Alphaproteobacteria > Rhizobiales > Xanthobacteraceae > Bradyrhizobium. The sequence continues at coordinate 11,401 of CAVYPW010000005.1, read as the reverse complement.
GGCAAGGACTCTCAGCGCGTCGTATCTCGGCATTGAACGAAGCACTGGCCAGACATAAAGCCTCGCCATGACGGTACTGGCGACGAAGGCGCCGATAACGCTCACAACGAAGGGAAAATTAAAATCAGGGGGCACTTGGGAGATCCTTATCTGGTCTTCAGGTCTTTGGCCTTCAGGCTGTTGTCGCGGCTTCCTCGCCTACAGGCTCCGAAGGAAGTCGATCATGGCGACGCTGACTTCCGGCGCACGTTCCTGCTGGGTCCAATGTCCGCAACCCGGCAGCATGATCGGAGACCGAAGTTTTGGGACCCGTGCCGACTGCTTCGCGATGTCCTGGGAATAAACGGCGGCGACAAAATCGCGGTCGCCCGCCATGTAGAGCGCGGGAACGCTCACCGCCGCACCGGTGAAGGGAGCCAGCAACTCCCAGCCGCGATCGATATTGCGCCACCAGGCAAGCGGTCCATGGAATCCGCTCCGCGTGAATTCCGTGACGTAAATATCGATGTCGGACTCGGTGACCCAGGCCGGCAAGGACGGTGGATTGGTCAGGACAGCCCCCTTTCGGGGCACCATCCCGGCAGCGAACCCTCCAGCCGCGGACGGCGGCCTGTCGCCGGAGAGCGAGAAGAACTGGGAACGGAACACGCGGCGGATGTCGCGCCCGAGCCGCGCCTCAGCCTCAGGTGCCTGAAAGTAAAGCTGATAGAACACCGCATTCTCATTCCGCGGCATGAGCGTCGTCGGCGGCCCCTGGTCGCCAAACCCCCGGGAGCGGAACGGCGGGCTGAGCGCGATGACGGCCCGGAAGACGTCGGGGCGCAGAAGCGCCGACTGCCATGCGATCGCAGCGCCAATGTCGTGTCCGGCGATCACCGCTTGCCTGGCACCCAGGGCATCGACGAGACCCACGATGTCGCCGATGTCATGGAGAATCGTATACTTCTCCACGTCCTCCGGACGGTCGCTTCGCCCATAGCCCCGCAGGTCCGGAGCGACCGCACGGAACCCGGCCTTCGCCAGCGCCGGAAGTTGATGGCGCCAGGAATACCAGCACTCGGGAAAGCCGTGGCACAGGATGACGAGCGGGCCTTTGCCTTGCTCGGCCACATGCAAGCGGATGCCGTTCGTCTCGATCATCCGATGCGTCACCTCGGGCATCGCCGGATCCACCCAGGATGTCGGCTCCGGGCCGCCCCCGCCTGGCTCGGCAGTAGCAGCCCTGAGCGGCTCCGCCAACGCGGCGCCGACGGCGAGCGCGCTGCCCGCCCTGAGCAGCTCGCGCCGGGAAAACGTCGCGTCTTGCATGGTGTTGCTCCCTTTGATGTCACGCATCCGAGAGACTCGTGTCGGCGTAACTTCCGATTTGCAGGCCCGATCTAAAGCCGCTTTCCGTGAGTGACTATTCGCGATAATGTTGATAGGCTATGAAGCAGAACTTCACAGTCAGGCAGGGCGCGCTCGACGGCGTGGCGGCGTTCCTCAGCGTTGCCCAACACCGCAGTTTTCGGCGGGCCGCCGCGGAGCTCGGGGTGACTCCGTCGGCGATGAGCCAGGCGGTACGCGCGCTCGAGGCCCGCATCGGCGCGGCGCTCTTCATACGCACCACCCGCAGTGTCGGGCTGACCGAAGCCGGCGAACGATTTCTCTTGCGCGCCAAGCCCGCCTTTGAGGAACTCGTCGGCGCAACTGAGGACGCGCGTGATCTCGGCCAACGGCCGGCCGGGCTGTTGCGCCTCACGGCGCCGCGGGCGGTGGTGTCGACCCTGCTGGAGTCGCTGATCGCGCCGTTCTGCGAGGCCTATCCCGATATCGAGGTGGAGATCGCCGCAAGCCCGGATATGGTCGATATCGCCGCCGAAGGATTTGACGCCGGCATCCGGCAAGGCCAGTTCATCGAGGCCGATATGATCGCCTTGCGTCTGAAGCCGCCGCACCCGCTGGCAGTGGTCGGCAGTCCCGGCTATCTGCGCCGACGGCAGCGGCCGAAACTCATCGACGATCTGCGCCGGCACGCCTGCCTGCGCATGCGCCGCTCGAACGGCTCAATCGCGCCCTGGTCCTTTGTCAACGGCAACGAGGCGGTCGAGGTCATCGTTTCAGGACCCCTTATCGCCAACGACATTCCCACAATGCTGGCTGCGGCCGTCGAAGGACTGGGCCTTGCGCAGGTGCCCGAGCCGCTCGCTGCCGGCGCGGTGAAAGCGGGAAAACTCGTGCCCGTGCTGGAACGCTTCAGGCCGATGGCGCCGGGTCTGTTTCTCTACTATCCCGGCAACCGGCAAATGATGCCGAAGCTGCGCGCCTTCATCGATCATGTGAAGAGCCGGTCGGGTGCTCCCAACAAGACCCGACGTCGCGTCGATGACTAGCCAACACGCGGGATGAAAATGCGCTGACCTGTCTTATGCCCGAGCAGCTCTTCCCTCACTCCCACTCAATCATCAATTGCCGTTCTAAATTCTTGTAATAGCAAATATTTTTTGGCGTTGATTCTTCAATACCGTCATCCATGCCGTCAGATTTCTTCGCTGTTGAAATTATTGGCTTAATCTTGGCCTCCCCAGAATATGCATCTCATCATCTATCGGCTGCAGACAACTCGACGAGCCGGCAGTCGAAGACGATCAAACGCAACTTCCGTTGCGCGACGAAAGATGTCGCTGGATAGCGTTAGAACACAGAGCAAGCGCACAACGCGACTCGCATTCTGGCGAAGTGCTTTAGTATTATCTAGCCGAACTGGTCGAGCACTGAAATGACAATGGGAAGGCTGTTGCCGTAAGCGGCCCATGGCGGTGTTTCTACGAATAGGTTCACCGCGATGGCCCTGATGCCTCGTTGCCGTGCGCACCTCGCAACGTATTTCTAGCAACGCCAGCCCGACGTCCTTGAACACCGCATGCGGCCCGCACAGCCGCACAGCGTCAGCCTTCTGAATCTCGACACAGGGCCGGCTGCCCATGCTTCCATGCATTAACTGTTGTTATACTCATTTTGCGAAATGAGTATAAATTGGGGTGGACGCCCTTAGTCCGGCAAGGTTATACTCATTTTGCAAGATGAGTATAACGCCCCGGAGGTCGTCATGGCCGTGCCCCCACTGGTCGCCCAGACGACCTATGCCGAGTTGCTGGAGCGCTGCGCCAACGCTGCATTCAACGACGCCTTCACGGAAGGCGGCGCCTTCACCTCCAAGACCCTCAAGGGACGCAAGTACTGGTACTTTCAGACAGGGACTGGTGCGGCGCGAACTCAACGATATGTCGGCCCGGAGACGCCTGAATTATTGGACCGCATCGCGCATCACACGGAAACGCGTGACGACGAGCGCGAACGCCGCGCCCTAGTATCCACGCTGGTGCGATCATTCGGTCTTCCCCGGCCTATTCCCGAAATCGGCGATGTCATCGCCGCGCTCGCCAAGGCCGGCGTCTTTCGGCTTCGCGGCGTTCTCGTCGGCACAGTCGCCTATCAGACCTATGCCGCGATGCTGGGTGTCCGGCTCTCCGCCGCTCCCCTGCAGACGGGCGACATCGATATCGCTCAGTTCAAAAATGTATCGGTTGCGATCGGCGATAGCACTCCGCCGGTGCTCGAAATTTTGAAGGAAGTCGACAAGACCTTCCGTGCCATTCCGCACGTCGTCGATGGCAGGCGCGTGACCAGCTATACTGCCAAAGGCGGATTGCGGGTTGATTTTCTCACCCCCAACGAAGGACAGGAGACCGGCAAGCCCCAGGCACTTCCGGCGCTGCAAACAGACGCGCAGCCGCTGCGCTTTCTCGATTTTCTCATTCACGACCCGGAACCAGCCGTGATCCTGCACGGCGCCGGTATCCATGTTCACGTTCCGGCTCCCGCGCGCTATGCGGTGCACAAGCTGATTGTTTCGCGACGGCGTCCCGAAGGATTGGCCAAGCGCGATAAAGATCTTCAGCAAGCCGATGCCCTGTTCGAAGTGCTCGGGCAAAAAAGACCCAACGAGCTGAGGCTCGCGTGGCAGGAGGCCTATAAGCGCGGTCCGAGCTGGCGCGAATTACTCAACGAGGGTCTTGCCGCCGTCAGCGGCACCGGTCGTGATTGGGTGCTCAAGGCTATTGACGGTCGGCGCTCGGCGATCGCAGATATCGATCTGACCTTCAATAATCCACCCCCACGTTACGATTTCAGCCGGGATGTTGTGACGTTCGTCGGCCAGGCGCTTGGCAGCTCCGTCAGTTGTGAAATTAGCCGTGAAGCTCTTGATGATCATTTCGGGACCAATGGTCTCGACCAGAAGGGGCGGGTCGAAGCTTTTCTCAAAAACCGATCGAGAATTGAGCTTATGGCTCGCGCGAAATATCTTTCATGGCCGATCGAGGAACCTGGCACGGTTCTGATCAAGACCATGGACGTGCAGAAGCTCCTGAAAGAGATTGGCTCGTAGAACGTCGCGACATGTACATTTTGCGCAAAGCACCTCAACCTTATTGAGATGCGAGCTAACAAGCGCAATAAATTTTAACTGAGTGAAACTGCCGGGCATCAAGGGTTACTCGAAACGGCCGCTGCGTGCGCGATCCTGTTCGGTCTCGCGGCTTCGCCAAGCATCAACCTCTTTCTGCAAGGCATCCTTGGCCCTTGCCAGCGGCGCCGCAAGTGCGGGCATATTGCTAAGATCTAACTGGCCGAGAAGCTTGAGCCGGGCTTCGTACTGCGAGGAGAGCGAGCCGACGCCACCCGTTGGAAACAACCGGCTGGCGATCTCCTTGAACACAGCCTCCTAGTCCGGGGTTTTCAAGAGAAGGGTCCGTGCGATGTCTCTCCATCCGTCCGGATTCTCGTCGTCCTTCTGATTATACAGGGTGGCAATCGCGGCCGCGAAGGGATAGCGCGCTACAGGATCCCGGTCACACCATGCGACCAGCGTGGCATCTGGCACCGCATCCATCGGGCTCGTGTGATGGCGCGCGAATTCGCCGATCAATCCCACGCTTCCGCCTTTGGCTTTCTTATCGCCGCTTATCTGTTCATCGAGCACGTCGTCCGGATGGACCCTAAGTAATCCCGTCATCAGGTCGTCGTACTCAAAGGCGGATACGCTGTGGCTGGCAGCTGCAGCGAGCAAACCCCGACACAGCTGCCGCGCGATCGGGTCGCCCGTTAGCGAGGCCCGGACGATGACACCCAACTCGTAATCCTCGCGCTGGTGGTGGTTGCCCGTGCGCTGAAACGAATACGCCGCCAACAGCGCGCGGCCGGCGTCAGCCACTTCGGGAACGGAAGCCTTCTTATTGCTGCCATCGGAGCGGATAATCATTCAACGTGAAATCGATTCCGGAGCGTTTGCGAAGTGAACGTAGCCGGCCTCGCTGTTCGAGTACACCCAGATCGGCATCAAACCCGTCATGCACCGATCGCTTTTCCTCTCACAGCCGAACCGGCCCGGCTGTCCGGCTGCCCGGACTAACTTGTAATCCCACCTGTGCCCGCGGCGTTTTGAGGTCCTCCACGAAACTCGTAAGCAGGCGCTGCATCAAGCCTAAACCGAGGCGTAGTCAATGCCATATTGCCCTTCGCGTATCTCAATCCTGATCCTCATCCACCGAAGGCAGGTCGAGCGCAGAGCGCAGCAGGCCGGCACCGCGCTGGTAGAGCATCGCCCGCGCGGCCGAGGCGAGAAGATCGCCGCGAGGCGCAAAATCCGCAATGCGCTTGTTGAACGGAATCGCGCCACAACCGGGAACCGAGCAATCCGGTTTTCCCTTGGGACATTGGTTGAACGAGCACAACCGACCGAGATAGCGATCATTCTGCGGCTCGAACAAAAACACGTCAACCTCATGGTTGGCGATGCTCGTGCCGATCCCGCCCTCATAAGCTTCGCGCAAGGCGCGATCGCCTACCCGACGCAGCTCACCGAGTCGATGCTGCAAATCGATCCAAAGAGCCAGATCGAGGTCCCTGCATTCGTGCCAAATCTCGATCCGCTGTTCGCGAAACTCCCTAAATCTCGGAACCTCCTTCCATAACGGCTTTGCGACCGAGCCTATCACGGCGAGCGCCTGAACCTCCGGAAAGGCCGTCCACGCCTTCGTCACCACGTCTGCAGCGGTCCGGAGTTCGCGCTGGCGTCTGACCATGAGACGGTTTTGTTCCTCGATCTTGGCGCGCCGCATGAAGCTACCCCAATGACTTCATGAAATTGCACCCGCGACCGAAACGCACTTTGAGCGTGAGAACGTAGGTGACCTGTTCCGCCTCGCCGCGCATGTTCGCCATCCGCCCTCGCCCGTCACTCAATCCCACCCCGCAGATTGTCCGCGAGCGCTGAAAGCGCATCGGCCAGTTGCTTCGCGATTTTCGGTGATGGCAGCGGTATTTTGAGGTTTTGCGCGCCGGTGGCCAGATCGCGCTCGATCCACGGATGCGTCGCAGCGTTGGGTCCACTGGCAGCCGCCAGTGCACCGATCAACTGCGCACCCACGTGCACCAAGGCTTGCCACGGATCGGGAGCTGCATCGCGCGGTGGTGCTCCAGCCCCATCGGTCCGCGCGATCGCCATCTCGCCAGCGCCAATGTTCGCGTCCGCATGTACATCTTCTTTGGATCCGGCGTCATCAGAAGTGATGATATTCCTCACTTCCTCAGCCGGCGTCACGGCCTCGCCCTCGCCCATATTTCCGGTGACGTTTTCCACGTCCTTCATGAAGCGGTTGAGACGCGAACCGCCGAGCGAAATCTCGCCGCTGCCGCCGTCGAGAATTCCTGCCGATAAGGAGCGTTTGAACGCCAACGTCGAAAGCATGCCCTCCTCGATGGTGCCCTTTGCCACGAAGTTTATGACGCGAACCGGCCGCACCTGACCCATACGATGGATGCGCGCGATACGCTGTTCGAGAACCGCCGGGTTCCACGGCAAGTCCATGTTCACCACGGTCGAGGCATGCTGCAGATTGAGGCCGGTGCTGCCGGCATCGGTCGACAGGAACACGCGGCAGGCGGGATCATCGCGAAACCGCTCGATCAACGCCGGCCGTTTGTCCGACGGCACGCCACCGTGGAAGGAGACGTAGCCGATCCCGCGGGCTTCGAGACGGCGGATAACGATGTCGTGGGTCCGTGTCCACTGCGAAAACACCACCGCCTTGGCTTCGAGCTCGGCGAACAATTCGTCGAAGAGTGCCGCCAATTCGTCAGCCTTGACGCCATGGTCGGTTTCCCGGTCCAGCAAATAGGTGCTGTTGCACGACATGCGCATGTTCTGCAGGGCGATCATCAGCCGCCGCTGATCCTTGTCCGACAGAAACCTGGTCCTGCGCCAACGCCGAACGATTTTCGCCACCTCGTCGGCGTTTTCCTGGTGATAGAGCATTTGCATCTCGGTCATCGGCACCAGCAGGTTCTGGTCGGTCCGGCTTGGCAGTTGCCGCAGCACCTCGGATTTGCGCCGGCGGATCATGACCGGCGCCAACGTTTGGCCGATCTTCTCCAGCCCGGTATAGCCGGTGACGCGCCCGGTTTCGTCCTTGACCTGATGCTCGTGCAACAGCTTCCAGGTTGGCCCCAGCCGGTGCTGATCGACAAACTGGACGATGGAAATCAGTTCTTCTAGCTTGTTTTCCAGGGGCGTCCCGGTCAGCACGATCGCATAGGAGCTATCGATGCGTTTCAAGGCGCGTGCTGCGATGGTGTTCCAGTTTTTCACCCGTTGCGCTTCATCGACGATCACCAGTTCGGGCGCCCAGGCGGCGATCAGGTCGAGATCGGGCTTGAGTTTCTCGTAGTTTGTGATCTTGCAGAAGTCGTCTAACGCATAGTCCTTCTGCCGCTGCGCCCGGCCGCCGTTGATGACGCGCGCCGCATTTTCACCATGTCGCCCCGAGAAACGCCCAATCTCGCTTTGCCACTGGTATTTGAGCGAGGTCGGGCAGATCACCAGCACTTTCGAGACGCCAAAATTCCGTGCCAGTATTTCTGTGGCGGCGATTGCCTGTATGGTCTTGCCTAGCCCCATATCGTCGCCGATCAGTGCCCGACCGACCCGCACCGCGAATAGCGCCCCCTCGGCCTGATAGGGATGGAGAGGCGCCTTCAGAAGCGCTAGCAGCTTGGGATCGGCAGCGCCGCGTGGGAACAACTGCTCGAGCTTTGCGGCCCGCCGGTCCGCATCCCGCCGTCCCGCGAAAAAATCGAGAGCGTCTTCGTAGGCCCGTAACTCATGACCGGACTTGGACGCCATGGTCATAAAATGCTCGAGTTCGCCAAGGCGATTGTCCGGCAGCATTCCGTCGTGCCCGGCGTCGAACAGGCCGGCAGCGGCCTCGCGCACCGCCGGTGGGCAATCCGTCCCGGCACGAAAATGCACGCGGCGCTTGCCTTCATTGCGCAAATACAGCTCGGAAAATGCCGGCTGATAGCCGCGCGCGAACGCGGTCTTCGCGCCGCGCTTTTTCTCCAACCGGGCGAGCGTGAATTCGATGTGCTTGCAGGTACCTAACTCGCTGGTGGCATAATCCGGGCAGGAACAGAAATTTCCGCCTGGTCCACTGCCTCGAATCGCCACGCGATAGCTTGATTTCGAATCGGGATTGCTGACGTGAAACTCGGAGAAAAACGGTTCGCTGCCCAGATTCTCAATCCCGAAGGCCTGCTCGCGCCCGAACTGGCGGCGCAAACCGCGCTGCCAGTCCATCGGTGAAAGATCGGCGGGCGAGTGAGTGCGGGACAGCTTCGGTTCCTTGTTCGGCTTGGTCGCGGAATTCAGGTTTCGGCGCGTGGATTTCATCGAGGCAGGCTCCGTCTGGCTTGTGCGGCCGAGCCCAAACCACTCCCGCTCCATCGTCGCGTCAAGTCATAAACCAGACGATCAACAGCCCAGATGTTTGGGATTTTCATGCAGCCGAACACGTGCAAATTCGATCCCGTGGCGCCGATAGCGCCCGAGTTGTGCCTGGACCTTGTCCCTCCAAGGACAGAGGGCGCAGGGAAAGCCGAGTGTCCGATGCACCCGCGGCCCCATGTGCAAAGGTAGAAAGCACATGGGAATTGGACGGATCCTCCGCTCACCGACCGGTGGTGGTATCCACTCTACGAGAAGATGGTTGAGCTCGATGTGCCCGCCATGGTCCACGTCAGTTCGTGTTGCAACCCCAATTTCCACGCCACGGGCTCTCACTATATCAACGGCGATACCACGCCTTCATGCGATTCCTGACATCGAAGCTCTTCAAGGATTTCCCGGGCCTCATGTTCATTATCCCGCACGGCGGCGGCGCGGTGCCCTATCATAGGGGGCGCTATCGTGGCATCGCTCAGGATATGAAGCTTCCGCCACTCGCGGAACATCTGCTCGGAATCGTCTTCTTCGACACCTGTGTCTATCATCAGCCGGGTATCGAACTACTCACCAAGGTGATTCCGATCGATAACATCCTGTTCGCGTCGGAGATGGTGGGAGCAGTGCGCGGCATCGACCCGGAAACCAATCACCATTACGACGACACACGGCGTTACGTCGATCAGGTGGCGGCCCTCAGTGCAGAGAATCGTGCGAAGATTTTCGAGGGTAATGCCCGCACGGTCGCCTCGACGCCTATCTTGATCGCCGAAGTGCAACCGCCTGGACCCTTCCACAAGTCCAATAGTTCTGACGTCCGAACCAACGCCACCGATCTGCACGCCAGACTACACTATGGCTCTCTGGCCGGGTGAACGCTCTTTACGGTCGGCGCCGATCGCGCTTCAGTTCACTGGCGGCGATCGAGACGGAGCGGAAGAACCGAGCGAAGACCATGAGCGCTGCCATCTCAGCTGGCAATAAATCCACCAAACCTACGCTATAGCCGCCCGTGGTATCCCCTTACTCCCACTCGATCGTCCCCGGCGGCTTTGACGTCACGTCATAGACCACGCGGTTGACGCCCTTGACCTCGTTGATGATGCGGGTCGCGGTCTCGCCCAGGAATTTCATGTCGAAAGAATAAAAGTCGGCGGTCATGCCGTCGGTCGAGGTCACCGCGCGCAGGCCGACGACATATTCGTAAGTTCGTCCGTCACCCATCACGCCGACCGTCTTCACCGGCAGCAGCACCGCGAACGCCTGCCAGATCTTGTCGTAGAGCCCGGCTTTGCGGATCTGGTCGATATAGACCGCATCGGCGTTGCGCAGGATGTCGAGCTTTTCGCGTGTGATGTCGCCGGGGCAACGGATCGCCAGCCCCGGTCCGGGGAATGGATGCCGGCCGACGAAAATCTCCGGCAATCCCAATTCGCGGCCCAACACGCGCACCTCGTCCTTGAACAGTTCGCGCAACGGCTCGACCAGCTTCATGTTCATGCGCGCGGGCAAGCCGCCGACATTGTGGTGGCTCTTGATCGTCACCGACGGGCCGCCGGTGAACGACACGCTCTCGATCACGTCGGGATAGAGCGTGCCCTGCGCCAGAAACTCCGCGCCACCAATCTTCTTGGCCTCGGCGTCGAACACATCGATGAACAGACGCCCGATGGTCTTGCGCTTTTGTTCGGGATCGCTGACGCCTTCGAGCTCGCTTAAGAATTGCTTCGAGGCATCTACGTGAACCAGCGGGATGTTGTAGTGATGGCGGAACAGGTCGACGACAGTTTCGGCCTCGTTGAGGCGCAACAGGCCGTGATCGACGAACACGCATGTCAGCTGGTCGCCGATCGCCTCATGGATCAGCACAGCGGCGACGGCCGAATCCACGCCGCCTGACAGACCACAGATCACTTTGCCGCGGCCTACCTGGGCGCGGATCTTTTCGATCGCCTCTTCACGAAACGCGCGCATGGTCCAGGTGCCGGCCAACCCTGCAACCTTGCGGACAAAATTGCGGATGAGCTTGGCGCCGTCGGGCGTATGCACGACTTCAGGGTGGAACATCAGCCCGTAATATTTTCGCTTCTCGTCCTGAATGACGGCGAACGGCGCGTTGGCGGACGTGCCCGCGACCGCAAAGCCCGGCGGCATTTTGGTGATGCGGTCGCCATGGCTCATCCAGACCGGATGCTTTTCGCCGATGCCCCAGGTGGTGTCGAACAACTGGCTCGGCGCTTTCACCTCGACATCGGCGCGGCCGAATTCGCGGTGATGGCCGCCCTCGACCTCGCCGCCGAGCTGGGCGGCCATCGTCATCTGGCCGTAGCAGATGCCGAGCACGGGAACGCCGGAATCGAAGATCGCCTGCGGCGCGCGCGGCGAACCTGCTTCATGCACCGATTCCGGGCCACCGGAGAGGATCACGGCTTTGGGCTGCATCTCGCGGAAGGCGGTTTCGGCCTTCTGGAACGGGACGATTTCGGAATAAACGCCCTCCTCGCGGACGCGGCGGGCGATAAGTTGCGTGACCTGGCTGCCGAAATCGACAATCAGAATCTTTTCATGCGCCGAGGCCAC
>CAVYPW010000004.1:0-782033 GCA_963770515.1 uncultured Alphaproteobacteria bacterium | reverse complement strand
GATCGAGATCACGGGTGTGCCGAGCGGTACGACGCTGTCGGCGGGCACCAGAAACGCGGACGGCAGCTGGACGCTGACGTCATCGCAGCTGAGCGGTCTGGCGCTGACGGCGCCAGCCGGCAGCTTTGCCGGCACGGCTGATCTGACGGTGACGGCATCGGCGACGGACGTCAGCGATGGCGCGCCGGTCTCGGTCTCGACCAATCTTCCGGTGACGATTGCCGGTGTGGCGTCGGCACCGACCTTGAGCGTGGAGAATGCGTCGGGCAACGCGGGAACGGCGATTGCGCTCTCGATTGCCTCAGCGCTGACAGCGACCGACGGGACGGAGAGCCTGGCCATCAAGATCACGGGTGTGCCGAGTGTGGCGACGCTATCGGCGGGCACCAAAAATGCCGACGGCAGCTGGAGCCTGACCGCGACGCAGTTGAGCGGCCTGACGCTGTCGGTCGCCGATGGAGCCTTTGCCGGCACCGCTAATCTGAGGGTGACCTCAACGGCGACGGAAGCGGACGGTTTGCAGGCTACGGCTTCCGCGAACCCTGCGGTGGCGATTGCTGGTGTCGCGACGGCCCCGACCCTGAGCGTGCAAAACGCGTCGGGTACCATTGGGACGGCAATCCAGCTGTCGATCGCCTCGGCGCTGACGGCGACCGACGGGACGGAGAGCCTGTCGATCAATATTGCCGGTTCGCCGAGCGGGGCGACCCTGTCGGCCGGTACTCAAAACGCCAACGGCAGCTGGACTTTGACCTTGGCGCAGCTAAGCAATCTGAGCGTCACGGTGCCGACCGGGAACTTCAGTGGCAATCTGGCCGTGACGGCAACGGCGACGGAGACGGACGGTTCGCAGGCTTCGACTTCGGCGAACCTGGCTCTGGCTGCCTCGGCGAATCTGACGCTCTCGACGTCCGGTGCGAACGTGGTGCTCCAGGGTGGTTCTGGAAACGACACGCTGACGGCGAGCGGCTCCGGCGACACGTTGATTGGTGGCTCGGGTCAGGAGACGCTGAGCGCCTCTGGCGGCACGGATACGCTGATTGGCGGGTCTGGAACGGACACGCTGAGTGCCTCTGGCAGCAACGACGTTCTGATCGGCGGTTCGGGCAACGACACGTTTGTGTTTGCCGGCGGTAGCAACTCGGACATCATCAACAACCTGCACACCAACGAGAAGACGGACGTGGTGCAGTTCGGGCCTGGAATTACGGCCTCGGAGCTGACCTTCACCCCTGATGGCAACGACCTCGTGATCTCGGTTGCGGGCTCAAGCGGCACGCTGACGATCCAGGACTGGTTCCTCGGCCCGTCGTATCAGGTAGGCTCGTTCGAACTGTCGAACGGCACGGCAGTGACGCCGGATATCCAGGTGGTGGGTTCGGCTTCGCACAGCACGCTAGTGGCGGGTCCTGGAGAGGATCTGCTCGGCGGCTCGGAGAACGACGTCTATGTGTTCAACCGCGGCGCGGGATCGAATGTGATCTACGACAACGCGATGGGAACGCAGACGATCACGCACACCGGCACGACGACTGTCGAACAAGAGGTGTTCAACTCTGCTTCTTTCGCCGCTGGCTATGCGGGGAACTATAATCCACCAGGCTTCGTAGTTGAGTGGGATTATTACCGCTTCTTTGTTCCCCAGTATGGGATCAACGAATCCCGAATATTGAGTAGCGTCGGCGCGTCGGGGAATCCGTACATCGATGTGATCGGCTATGCGGCGCGGACGGTATCGACGACATACACAACGACGCAGCCGATCCAGGTGAGCAACGGCGCCAACACGCTGTTGTTTGGCAGCGGGATCTCGGCGAGCGACCTGGAGATACAGGCCTCGGGCAACGATCTGATCGTGGCGGTGAAGGACCCGAACCATCCGAACGCGACGTTCGCCCAGCTGACCGACAAGATCACGATCCAGAACTGGGTCAACCCGCTGAACCAGGTGCAGACGTTCCAGTTTGCGGATGGCTCGACGCTCAACGCGTCGGAGATCATCGGGCTGGTCAATGCGTCTGGCTCCGACACGCTGACATCGGCAAGCGGGATCAATGCGCTGATCGGAAACAACAGCGATGCGATCCTGCTCGGTGCGTCGGGCGCGACCGGCACGCTGGTATCCGGCAGCAGTGGCGACGTACTGAGCGTCACAGGCTCCGGCAATACCCTGATCGCGGGAACCGCCACGGATACGCTGAGCGCCTCCGGTAGCGGAAATACGCTCACCGCTTCAACCGGCCACGCAACGCTGATCGATGGCGGTACCCAGGGCGTCTATCAATATGGGCCCGGTGATGGTCAGGCGACCATTGTGAATGGCTCCTCCTCGAATGCGAGCGCTACGAATCAGTTGAATTTTGGTTCGTCTATCTCTGATGAACAGCTCTGGTTCTTGCAATCTGGCAATAACCTTCAGATCGACGTGCTCGGAACGTCCAGCCAGGTCACTATCAACAATTGGTTTGGCAGCACCGGGAATCAGCTGCAGGAAATCACGGCTGGAGGCCTCAAAATCGATAGTCAGGTCTCACAGCTTGTGCAGGCCATGGCAACGTACTCGGCGAACAACCCGGGGTTCAATCCCGAAGCGACAGGGCAACAAATGTCTAATAATTCCACGCTTCAAACTGCGATCGGCGCATCATGGCACTCCTAGTCTAGGCACCGTGAGCGGGCCCGTTGCCGGAAATGGCGACTGGTCGACTTGGCAAATCTCGCTCGCTGGCGCGTCTTGGTCGAAATTGCCCAGCCAGCGAGCCGCCCGGGTCGGTTGCACAACAGTTTTGGCAAACCCAAACCGACCGGTTAAATCGGAGCTTATGGTTTTGAATTCGTCAAATTCATAAGCTCAAGAGCTGCCGTGTCAAAGACGTGATCCCAGTCTCCAGGCGCGCGTGGGCGAAACAGGCGAAGGGAGGGATACCAGGGGCAGTCAGCGCGGTCTTGCATCCAGAGCCAGTGTGCGACGTATCCAAGCAACAGCCAGACCGGCTTACCCATGGCGCCGGCGAGATGTGCGACGGCGCTGTCCGTCATGATGATGAGATCGAGACACGAGATAGCAGCAGCTGTGTCAGCAAAATCACCGAGTAATGGTGCAAGATCGATAATCCGTGCTTCTTGCGGCAGGGAAGAGAGTGCCTCCCGCGGCGGGCCTTTCTGGAGGCTGTAGAGCTGAACGCGCGGCTGATTAAAGGCCTGCATGAAGCGCATGAGTTTCTGAGCACGCTCGTGGTTCTTCTTGAACGTGACGCTGCCAGACCAAACGATCCCGACCTTCAGGCGGTTTTCCGCTTTCTTGAACATGGATTGAAATTTTTCTTCGCGGTCTTTGGGTGCGGCAAGATAGGTAGTGGCCGGGATCCAGGCTTGATCAAGCGTGAAGATACTGGGCAGGCTGCAGAGATAACAATGGAAATCTGCAGCAGGTAACGGATCGTCTCGTGCTATGATGAGATCTACTACAGCCATCTCCGCAATCAGCGGAACGAGTTCACGCTGGCATTCGACGATTAACACGCCACCTAGCGCCTTCACCCGCGGCAGGTAGCGCGAGACCCAAAGCGTGTCACCAAACCCCTGTTCAACTACAAGCACGAGGCGTTGCCCGGAATACGGTCCTCCATTCCATTTCGCTCCTGGCAGATTTCGAGCCGGCAATTGGCCGGTTATCAACCGTGCTTCGTAGTCTGCCCATCCCTGTCGATAATTCCCAAGATGAAGATAGCTCCGACCGCGGTCCCATCGGGCCATGTGATAGTCTGGCTTGATTTCCAGCGCGCGCGTAAAGGCAGCAATGGCCTCTCCATGCAAAGCTGCTTGGACCAGTGATGTACCGAGATTGTGATACAAGAGAGCGCTAGGATCGCCTGCAAGAGCAATGGATTTGCGATGACAGGCGATCGCGGTCTTGAGTTGTTTGACTTCAGTGAGCGCGTTGCCAAGGTTTGTCCAAACACCCGAATTGTTGGGGTTTTGCTCCAGCGCCTCTCGATAACATCGAATGGCGTTCGCATAACGCTCCATGGCTGCAAACATAACGCCGCGGGCGTTCCAGAGGTCACAGTTCTTTGGATCTCCGGCTAATGCTTCTGCCAAAAGCCTCTCGGCTTCTACGAACTTTCCAGCGCGATAGAGTTTCGTTGCATCCTGGAAGGACCGGTCCGATCTGCTTTTTGAGTTGTCGGCGGGAGACCCGGTTGCCTCCATTAGCCTGTCCTCCGTTTTTGTTTGATGACCGGAACTATGCAGATTGCGCCAAATCTAGGGGGTGGCAGGGCTTCGGTTCTCTACAGTCGGAATTCGCCGGGTGCGCCAACTGCTATCGAAGGAGGTGGATAGGAAAGACGAGTTTCGCTGCTCGTGTAGTCGGATATGCATACACGCGACCATTCCAGCGTCGTCTTCACATTGTGTTTTCTTCATCCTTAGCCAGTCCAGTAACTTTATGAGTTCGTTAAATGCGCAGTCGCAACGGGCTTTAACTCCTTTGCTGCCTCGGCCCCCTTAGGAAGCAGAACTCGTACCTTGCGCGGATTTGATTTTGGATTCCTCCAGAAATTCCGATTGCTAAAGCGCCCAAAAACATCGGGCGGGAGAACAGTAGGCCGATCGATAAACTGAACCTTTCCGGTTATTAAATGCAGGCCGGGTATACCCAAATTCTCATCAAATTCCCCACCTTCCTCGTACGTGACGTTTTCAAAGTCATGTTTGAAGTGCGGAAACCCGAGTGCGTCATAAAGAAAGCTCATAGTCCGTTCCGGCTCGCGGGCCAGCGCCTCGTAATCAATTACAATGAGTTGATCCGAGTGGTTTCCATAGAAGGCCTCTTGAGTAGCATCCCAGGGCATCCCCACAACCCCCGTTGGAGCCGAAAGGCTTCCCGTCCGGGTATAGACGGTAGTGGCCGTTTCGACGGAATACATTTTTGACATCAAAAACGCGTTTTTCCGAAATTGTCGTTCGAATGAATCCATGATCCAAGCGAGGTCGCGTACGCAAACGACAACCTTTGATTTGGGAAACAGTCGAACGAGAGCATCCATTCTGGCGCACCAAATTCGGCTCGTATCGAAAACCAGCTGCTTTGGATGGATGTTCCGATAGTACCCCTCGATGACGGCCTGTAGAACATTTTGACGCTGGTCGTCGTCAAAGAGCGTTGCCCATTCACCCCGAGCACTCATGACATTCAAGAGTGAGTTCACTAAGGGGGCCACGGGGCTCGACATTCCGGCGTGAAATAGCGGATTCTGCCGCAGAATGGCCGATAGCAGCGTCGAGCCCGATCGGGGAAGACCTGAAATAAAATGTATGCCGTTGTCCATTGAACGCTCATTCCGATATTTGGACGAGGAAGATTGACGCGGAAGCGGCGATGGTCCGTTCACTAGCGCGCGATCGGCTTCTTATTCGTTTTGTCACGGGTTTGAGATGAGGCGGGTGGGCCTGATGTGCTTTCGTGGTTGTCCTTCAAGGAAACCTCAAATAAAAATAACACTCGCTCCAAGAGACGCAATACAATTCAACAACCTGATGGGCAGGCCGTAGTGGCGATGGGGGAGACCAGATAGTGTCTCGGTCTAGAAGGACCGGTGTGCCCTTTAGGGGCTCGGAGATCGCAGCTCTCCTTCGTGTCTCATCCCCTGATGCGCCAATCGAAGGTGACGTCCGACCCTCGAGCTTTAAATGGTTACCTTGTACGGTCTTGCAATTAATTTTAGTAAACTAAATCAGTGGCTTATTTGGAGTTTATGCGAACGTGGCGTTGAACGAAAGATGGGCGGGATGGCGCATCAGCCCAATTGCGCCGATGATTTGGCTACCCGGGGCTAAAATATGAGCATGGAAGAAATCGCGAGGCTGAAGCTTCGCACGCTGCCTCGGCATTTGCGACGGCTTGAAGCTGAGTTGATCGAGATCATTCGAGAGGTTGCCGCAGAATTTAAGAAGCCTGTCATGCTTTATTCGGTCGGCAAGGATTCCAGCGTCATGTTGCATCTTGCAGTGAAGGCGTTTTACCCCGCGAAGTTGCCCTTTCCGCTGATGCATGTCGACACGACTTGGAAGTTTCGCGAGATGATTACTTTTCGCAACGAGACGATTGGGCGGCTCGGAATCAATCTGATCGTTCACGCGAACCAAGACGGCATCGCGCGCGGGATCAATCCGATCGAGTCCGGTTCTGCTCTCCACACGCAGGTGATGAAGACCGATGCGCTCAAGCAGGCCCTCGACCTCTACGGGTTCGACGCGGCATTCGGTGGCGCACGGCGCGACGAAGAAAAAAGCCGCGCCAAGGAGCGTATCTTTTCTTTTCGCTCGCCCGGACACTTCTGGGATCCACGCGACCAGCGACCGGAACTCTGGAATCTGTTCAATACGCGGCTCCGACAAGGCGAAACAATGCGCGTTTTCGCGATGTCAAATTGGACCGAACTCGATGTCTGGGAATATATCATGCTGGAAAAAATTCCCGTCGTCTCGCTTTATTTAGCGAAACAGCGTCCGGTCGTTCGCCGAAATGGCGCGCTGATTATGGTTGATGACGAGCGGTTGCCGCTCCTTCCGGGCGAGACACCCGAAATGAAGATGGTCCGATTCCGCACGCTTGGCTGCTATCCGCTCAGTGGTGCCACCGAGTCCGACGCCACCACGATCGAAGAAATCGTCGAAGAGATGAAGGCTAGCAGGGTATCGGAGCGCCAAGGGCGGCTCATTGACGCTGACGAAGTGGCGTCGATGGAGAAGAAAAAGCGTGAAGGGTATTTCTGATGGATGCGGCCGTCATGCGTGGTTTCGGCGAAGCCGATAGCATGGATCAGTTGCGTTTTATCACTTGCGGCTCGGTCGACGATGGAAAATCAACGCTGATCGGGCGGCTCTTGCACGACAGCAAGATGATCTACGAAGACCAACTGCAGGCGCTCGCGCGAGACAGCATCAAGCACGGCACGGCGGGCGACGATATCGATTTCGCGCTTGTAGTCGACGGCCTCGAGGCGGAGCGCGAGCAGGGCATCACCATCGATGTCGCCTACCGCTTCTTTTTCACCCCGCGCCGCTCGTTCATGGTCGCGGACACACCGGGTCACGAACAGTATACGCGCAATATGGCGACCGGCGCCTCTAACGCGCAGCTGGCCATCATCCTGATCGATGCGCGCAAAGGCGTGCAGGTCCAGACCAAACGCCACTCATTCATCTGCTCGCTGCTTGGCATCCGTCACGTGGTCGTCGCGGTGAACAAGATCGACCTCGTCGACTACCGCAAGGAGGTGTTCGATCGCATCGCCGGCGACTACGCCGCCTTCGCCTTATCCCTCGGCTTTACCTCGATCGTCCCGATCCCGATATCGGCGAGATACGGCGACAATATCGTCAACCGGTCCAAAAATACTGCTTGGTACAGCAGTCCGTGCCTCTTGGATTACATGGAGACCATTGACGTCCAGCCCGAGGCTACGGGCCGGCCCTTCCGTTTTCCTGTGCAGTGGGTGAACCGACCCAACCTAAATTTCCGTGGTTACGCGGGTACGATTGCTTCGGGAAGTATTGCGGTTGGCGACGAAATCGTTGTGGCGACATCCGGCTGCAGCTCGCGCGTCAGGCGGATCGTGACCTATGACGGCGACCTTACTGTTGCAGAAGCGGGCGAGGCGGTAACGATTACGCTGGCGGACGAGATCGATATCGGCCGCGGCGACATCCTTGCAAGGCTGACGGAACGGCCCGAAGTCGCCGACCAGTTTGCGGCCCACGTGATCTGGATGGATCAGGAGGCGATGCTACCCGGCCGTTCCTATGCCTTCCGAATCGGCACACAGTCGATCGCGACTGGCAGCATCACAGCGACCAAATACAAGATTGACGTCAACACTGGCGAGCACCTGGCTTCCCGAACGTTGGGGCTCAATGAAATTGGCTTCTGCAATATTGCCGTTGCAACGCCGGCGGCGTTCGATTCCTATGAGGTGAACCCTCGTACCGGCTCATTCATTGTAATTGACCGCTACACTAACCGAACGGTCGGCGCTGGAATGATCCTTTTTCCCTTGCGACGAGCGGCCAATCTCGCATGGCAGCCACTTTCGGTCAGCGCGAAAGAGCGCGCCGCTCTCAAACGTCAAAAGCCGTGCGTCATCTGGTTTACTGGCCTTTCGGGCGCGGGCAAATCGACCATCGCCAACCTTGTCGACCAGAAGCTGTTCGCGACGTCGTATCATACCATGCTCTTGGACGGCGACAATCTCAGGCACGGCCTCAATCGAGATCTCGGTTTCACGGAAGCTGATCGCGTGGAAAACATCCGCCGCGCAGGCGAGGTCGCGAAACTGATGGCTGACAGTGGCCTGATCGTGCTCTGTTCATTCATTTCTCCGTACAATGCCGAGAGGAACATGGTGCGCGATCTAATGGACGACGCCGAATTTATCGAGATCTTTGTCGACACGCCGATCGATGAATGCGTACTTCGCGATCCGAAGGGCCTCTACGCCAAAGCGGCCTCAGGCAAGATCAAGAATTTCACGGGCATTGATGCGCCGTACGAAGCGCCGGGAGCGCCCGAGGTTCATTTGAAGACGCTGGACCAACCGCCCGAGCAATTAGCCGACACGGTACTAAGATGCCTTGCCAAGCGGGGGATCATCGAGTTGTCGTAGCCTGATTTGCGCTGCCACCGGCTTTGCCAACGGTGTTCAAGTCGCGCGAGCGGAACTACGACTCTGACGTGAATAATTTCTGCTGTCCCTTTTGGATTTCCCTGTTCTTCAGAAAAAATTCCCTGATGGTTTGCTAAGGGAATTTGCCTAGAGACTAGTGCGATCAGAACTGCGCCGCCAGCACGGGATTCCGTTCGAACCACTGTATTCCCATTTCCATTTCAACTGTAACCGATTGATCTTGTTAGGCGCAAAGTCCGTAGAGTTTACAACTAAGCTATTCAAATCTCATCGAGAAGACGAGAACTCTTAATCAGCAGGTCTCAGGTTCGAGCGTTGGTTCGCCCGCAAATCTTAAGCACTAGCGGCTTGGATGTGTGGCGAAGCGTCGGCGGTTTACAAATTCTTTGTTTGCCGCTTCAAGCTTCAGCACCGCGAGGGTGCGATGCTTAGTTCAGCTCGCCGCACAACTCCATCTCGCTACTGATGCCTTTCGGAAGGACGTCCACGTCGAGCCCTCCATTCATCTAAGGCAGACGTTTCCGGTCTCAGTTGCAGACCACTCATCGTGTCCAACGCTAGGTCAATGGCTTTCACGTCCCAACGTCTGGTTCCAGGAAGGGGCACTGGCAATTTGCCGGAGCGAACCGAGTTTGAGAAGGTGCTCATCGTAATATTACAATAGCGTGCCGCTTGAGACCTGCTAAGCAGTCTTGGCCGAATGTCGCTCGCAGCTTCATCTTGTTTGGCGGTCATCAGCTCATCCTCCGGGATAAATCGCGCTGTAGGCCGGTTCGTTCGAGAGATATCTGCAGCTCACGCAGAAACAGAGCGGCCGAGTTAATAGCTCAGCTGCCATCGCCCGCAAAACGCATAAAATGGACCGCTGCTTCGCGGCTGGCCCCGTCTTTACTTGGCGAAGCTGACCACCGGTTGACCACCGAAACCCCGTGAACAAAGGGCGATAACGGTGGTTAATCGTGGGAAAACTTCGTTGTTTTTGTTGAACTTTTCGATTGCTATTCCCGTTCGGGACGCAGGGGTCGCAGGTTCGAATCCTGCCACTCCGACCAGAAATTACCGGGTTTTCTTCTTCTGATTTCGACCGCCGGTCAAGCCGACCGGCGCGGTATGCCAGGGAACCCGGCGGCGCCCCAGGAGGCCGCAATCGTAGCGGCTAGCCGTCAGACCTCGAGCTTGTCGCCGCCTTTCAGATCGAGGATTTCGCGGGCTTCGTCCGAAGTCGCCGCTTCGAGGCCAAGACCCTCGAGGATTTTGCGGGCCAGCATCACCTGCTCGGCGTTCGAGGCCGCCATCCGCCCTGGCGCTGCCCACAGCGAGTCCTCCAGGCCGACACGAATATTGCCACCCATGGCAGCTGCCATTGCCGCGATCGGCAATTGATTGCGCCCAGCCCCCAGCACCGACCAGATCATCTTGTCGCCGAACAACCGGTCTGCGGTGCGCTTCATATGCAGGACGTCATCGGGATGAGCACCGATTCCGCCTTGCAGGCCGAACACGGTCTGGATGAACAGCGGCGGCTTCACGAGGCCCTGATCGAGGAAATATTTGAGGTTGTAGAGGTGGGCGGTGTCGTAACACTCGAACTCGAAGCGCGAGCCGGATTCAGCAAGTGTGGTAAGGACATATTCGATATCCTGAAACGTATTGCGAAACACGATGTCCTTGTTTTCGACGTGCTTGCGCTCCCATTCATGTTCGAATTTCTTGAAGCGATTGAGCATGCCAAAGAAGGCGAAGTTCATCGATCCCATATTGAGCGAAGCGACCTCGGGCTTGTAGGTCGCCGCAGGGCGCACTCTTTCGTCCACGGTCATGGTCGGCGCACCGCCGGTAGTGAGGTTGATGACGCAATTCGAGCGTTGCTTGATGATCTTGAGAAACGGCGCGAAGGCTTCCGGGCTTTGGTCGGGTTGACCGGTTTTCGGGTTGCGGGCATGCAGATGCACGATCGCAGCACCTGCTTTCGCCGCCTCGACCGCGGCGTCGGCGATCTCTTGCGGCGTCACGGGAAGCGCCTTCGACATCGAGGGCGTGTGGATCGCGCCGGTCACGGCGCAGGTGATGATGACTTTATGGGGGGCCATGGTTGTTGCCTCTTTGTTGCGGAGTGGGATCAGGGTTTGTCGGCTTGCTTGATCTTGTGGGCGGCCAGCGCAGCCAGGCGTCCATTGCGCCGTTCGGTCAGTGCCGCGATGCGCTCGGCCTCCGGGCGGTGCGGCCACGCCGCGATCACCGCCTCGACGTTCGGGCTTTCGTATACCGCAGGCCCGGCGGCGGCCGCGGCGAGTTCCTTGTAAAAGCCGGTGTAGCGCGCGCAGTAATCGGGGATGCCGCCGGGAGCGTTGAGTTCGATGGTCTCGAACGGTCCGAGAAACGACCAGCGCAGACCCAGTCCGTCCTTGACGGTGTGATCGAGATCTTCCGCTGAAATATAGCCTTCACCGACCAGCCGGAATGCTTCGGCGAGCAGCGCCCCTTGCAGGCGGTTCAGCACGAAGCCATTGATCTCGCGGTTGATCGTGACCGGCACTTGTCCGATCTCGCGGTAGATGGCGCGCGCCCGTTCGATCGCCTCGGGCGACGTCCAGGGTGCTCCGCAAAGTTCAACTAAAGGCACCAGATGCGGCGGGTTGACGGGATGGCCGATCAGGCAGCGCGCCCGTCCAGGCAAGTGCTCGGTGAAACGCGAGGCGGTGATGGCCGAGGTCGAGGAGACCAGCAGCGCATCCTTTGGCGAGAGCCGGTCGAGCTGGGCGAAAATGGTTCGCTTGTCTTCAACCTTTTCCGGTCCGTTTTCCTGAACGAATTCGACGTCTTGTACCGCCTCCTCGAGACTCGCTGCGACCGAGACCCGGGCGGTGGCGCCATCGGGGTCTTCGGCAAGGCCGTAGCGCGCCAGCATGTGCAACTCGTCGCGAATGAGGCGCGGCGCGGCCTTGAGCGTTGCCACGTGCGGATCGGTCAATCGCACGTTCCATCCGGCCCGCGCGAAGATCGCCGCCCACGCCCGTCCGATCAGGCCGGCGCCGACGATGGCGACGTTGCGTTCAGCCTTGGCCATATTTTCCTCTCGCCGGTTTCCTTACGCGTCGGTTCATAGCCACAGCACCTTGCGGCGCAGGTCGAGGTCGTCGCGCAGCGCGCGCGATGGCCCCCGATGAAGCACCTGGCCGCGCTCCAGCGCCACCGTTGTATCGGATAATGCGAGCGCAAGGTCGAGGTGGTGATCGACGATGATGATGGCGATTTCCCTGCGCAGGCGATCGAACGCTTCGAACAGTTGCTCGACCACGGCCGGCGCAAGTCCCTCAAAGGGTTCATCCAGCAAAAGGACCCGCACGTCGCCGGAAAGGGCCCGCGCGACCGCGACCATCTGCTGTTCGCCGCCGGAGAGATAGTCTGCGGGACTATCAAGCCGCTCGCGGATTCTCGGGAAATATTCGTAGACGCGCTCCCGCGTCCAGTGCACGCCATGGCCGGTCTGCCGCTTCAACCCGCCAAGCTCGAGATTCTGTTCAACGCTCATGCCGGCAAAGAGTCCTCGGCCCTGCGGCACGTAGCCGATCCCGAGGCGTGCATGTTGCGCCGACGACCGGCCGATCAACTCGGTTTCGGAGAGGGCGATCGATCCGCTTGAGGCCGGTGCTATTCCGATCAGCGTCTTGAGCAGCGTCGATTTTCCGGCGCCGTTGCGCCCAAGGAGCGCGATGATCTCGTTTTCGTGCAAGGTGAAACTGACATCGTTGAGGATGTGGCTCTTGCCATAAAAGGTGTTGATCCGGTCGACCGCGAGCAGCGCAGTCGTGCCGCTGGCGGTTTCGCGCGGGCGCGCGGCAACTTCGGCGGCGCCGGATCCGATGTAGACCTCCTGGACCTTGGCGCTTCTGCGGGCGTCTTCGGCCGTGCCGTCGAGCAATACCCGTCCCTCGTTCATCACGGTGACGCGGTCGGCGAGCTGGAACACGCGATCAATATCGTGCTCGACCAAAAGTACGGGAATATCGGCCGAGATACGTTTGATGATGGCGGCAATTCGCTCCCGTTCCGCCGCCGCAAGACCGGCGAGCGGTTCATCCAGCAGCAGCACGCGCGGCGCGGTCGCGAGCGCCACGCCCATGTCGAGCAGGCGCTGGCCGCCATATGACAACAAGCCGGCTTCGGCCTCCTCGATGCCGGAAAGGCCGAGGTAGCGGATGACCTCATCGGTCTCCGCATTGACCGCTGCAATCGAGCGCGCGCGCGTCCAGGGATCGAAGCGGCGCGGATGCCGCGCTTGCACGGCGAGGCGAATGTTTTCGCCGACGCCGAGTGCCGGAAACAGGTTGGTGATTTGAAACGACCGCCCGATGCCGGCGCGCGCGATCTGTTCCGGCGCATGTCCGGCGATCGGCTGGCCCATCAGCGACACCGTGCCGGCGTCCGGTCGATAAAGGCCGGACAGAAGGTTGAATGCCGTGGTCTTGCCGGCGCCGTTGGGCCCGATCAAGGCATGGAGTGTGCGGTCGGTAATGGAAATATCGACGCCCTGGACAGCCTTGATACCGCCAAAACTCTTGACGATGTCGCGGGCCGAGAGCACCGCGCCTTCGGTGTGGGATTTTGGACGCAAGAACTCCGGCAGTGGCAGCACGTCGATGCGGCGAGCCGCCATCGCAGCGTCTTCGACGACTTTCTTGCGGAAGGGCGCCATCAGTCGGCCAGCGACGCCGACAAGTCCCGTCGGCGAAAACACGACAAAGGCGACGAAGACGAGGCCGAACCAGAACAGCCAGTTCTCGGTATAGATGCTGAGGAATTCGCGAAACAGGATGAAAAACAGCGCACCGAGCGCCGGCCCTAAGAAATTGCGCATGCCGCCGATCACGACCATCGCCAGCAAATCGCCGGAAAAGGCGACCGAGATCGGATCGGCCGAGGTCATGCGGTTCTGAAACAGGAGCAGGATGCCGGCAAGACCCGTGATCGAAGCTGACAGCACGAAGGCGATGAGCTTGTAACGATTGGTCGGATAGCCGAGGAAGCGCGCGCGTTGTTCGTTTTCGCGGATCGCAACCAGCACATGGCCGATAGGCGAGCGATGGAAGCGCCACAACAGGATCATCATCGCGAAGGCGATGGCGGCGACGAACCAGTAATAGACGGTCGAGGATTCCAGATTGAAGCCGAACAGCGTCGGGCGGGTGATGCCACCCAGCCCGTTCTCGCCGCCGGTGACGTCGGTCCAGCGAAACGACACGGTGTACAGCATCGCGGCCAGGGCGAGCGTCAGTAGCGAGAAGTAGACGCCGCGCCGCCGCAGGATCAGAAAGCCAAACGCGGCCGCGATCACCGCGACCACAAGGACACCCACGATCACCGGGCCGAAGAACTGATCGTGCATCCAGTTGCGCTGGAGAAGCGCTGCCGCGTAAGCGGCGAGGCCAAACCAGGCGCCATGGCCGAACGACACCAGCCCGGTATGCCCGACCAGAATGTTGAGCGCCATGCAGGCGATTGCAAAGATCACGACTTCCGAGGCCGATGTCATGGTGAGGCCGAGCGACAGCAGCACGGGAGGCAGCGCCAGCAAAGCGAGGCCACCAAGCAGCAGCGGAAGGGGTGGAGGCTTCGGCATATTCGCGCGCCTCACTCGAACCGTGTGATGCGTTCGCCGAACAGGCCGCGCGGCCGGAACAGCAGCACCAGAAGCATCAACAGGTAGATCGAGGCGGTAGAAGCCGCCGAATAGCCGATCCCGACCATGACGCCTTTAACGAGACCGACCAGGATCGCGGCCGCAACGACGCCCCAGAACGAGCCGAGTCCGCCGATCACCACGACGACAAAGGCCGGCGTGATTATCTCCTGGCCCATCGCCGGGTGGATCGCATAGATCGGTGCCAGCAAGACGCCCGCCAGCCCCGCAAGGCCGATGCCGAGCGCAGCGACCGCCGACATATAGGGTTGCAGCGAAATGCCGAGCGCACCGACCATGTCGGGGTTCTGGACGCCGGCGCGCACCACGCGGCCGAACGAGGTTCTTTGCAGGAGCAGCCAGAGACCGGCGATGCAGACCGAGGCAATGCCCAGCAGCACCACACGGTAGAAGGAATAAATGAAACTTCCGATCGCGACCTGACCGCGCAGCCAGACCGGAATCGAATACGACAATGGCGGTGCGCCGAAGATCATCCGCAGCGTCTGTTCGGCCACCATCGCAAGGCCGAACGTCATCAGCAGCGACAGAATTGGATCGGCACGATAGAAGCGGCGAAACAGAGTGGCTTCGATGACGATGCCGAGCAGCGCCACCGCAATCGGCGCCGCGACGAAGGCGCCGCCGAAGCCGACATAGGGCGACAACACCAGCGTGAGGTAGGCGCCGATCGCGTAGAACGCGCCGTGGGCAAGATTGACGATGCCGCCGAGCGAAAAGATCAGCGACAGGCCGAGCGCGATCAAGAGATAATAGACGCCGTCAAGCAGCCCGTTCAGAATCTGCTGCATCAGCAACATGGCGGACATGGGTCGGATTCCGCTGAAGGCGCGCGAGCGACGCGCTAATCGGGGTTACAATCACTCGTCATTCCGGGGTCGATGCTTCGCATCGCCCCGGAATGACGGTTGGGATCAGCTCGGGAAGGTGCAGCTGTTCTCTTCCCTGGTCGCGGCGATCACTTCGAGATCCTCGTCAGGGCCGGGCACCGGCGCACTCGACGTGAAGATGTCCCACTGGTTTTTGACCTTGTCTGGGGGCAGCGCGGTCACCGCATACATCTCGTGCATCAGCTGGTGATCGGAGGCGCGGAAATATCCCTGCCGCGTCTTGAGCACGTCGAATTTCACGCCCTTCTCCAGATGCTGGATGATAGCCGGAGAATCCACGCTTTTGATTTCATTGACGGTCTGCGCCACGATCCTGGTGGCGACATATTCGCCCCAGGCCTGGTTTTCCGGCGGCTTGTTGTATTTCTTGGTGAAGGCGGCGACGAAGGCCTTCGAGCCCGGCGTGGCCAGGAGGTGATGCCACACCACCGGCCAGGTGCCGACGAAATTGCCCTTGCCGGCAGCCCAGGCGAGCGCCGTGTCGAAGCCGAAGCCGCCGACGGGGAAGGTGAGGCCGAACTCGGCGTATTGCTTGAGGAAGTTGGTGATCTGGTTTCCGGCGAGATTGATCACGACGAGGTCCGGTTTCGCATCGCGGATCTTCAGGAGGTAGGCGGAAAAATCCGTAGCATCGGTCGGCACCAGATCGTCGCCGGCGAAGTTGCCGCCATTGGCCTCCATGAAGCGCTTCGAGACTTTCAGCAGGTCGTGGCCGAAGGCGTAATCGGCCGTCAGCGAGTACCACTTCTTGCCCTTGACCAGGCCGTCGCGCAGGAACGAGCGGCCGACGGTTTTGACGTACATCGAATTCTGCGACTCGACGTGAAACATGTAGCGCTGGCAATCCTTGCCGCGCAGCGCGTCCGAATTGCCGCCGGTGTTGATGAACAGCGTCTTGTTGCGCGAGGCGACCTGGGCGATCGTCAGGCAGGATGCGGACGATATTTCACCGATGATGCAGGCGACCTTGTCGCGCTCGATCATGCGTTCGGCCTTGGTGGACGCCGTCTGCGGATTGACCGAGTCTTCCTTCAACAGCTCGACCTTTCGCCCCATCATGCCGCCGGCTGCGTTGATCTCCTCCACCGCCAGGTCGATCGACATCACGGCATATTCGCCGAGGGGCCCAAGAAATCCGGTTCGCGGGGTGAGGTGTCCGATCCGGATGACGTCGGAGGTCTGGGCACGCAGGATTGCCGGAGCCCCGAGCCCCGATCCCAGCGCGAGGCCGCCGGCCGTCTTCAACAGGCCGCGGCGCGTAAATCGATTGAACTCTGACATCAGCCTTTTCCTCCCTGTTTCAGCCATGCGGCCGCTTTTTCGGCGACCGCAGCGCTCGTTTGGTGGCGCTGTTGTGCGGCTTGCCGTGATCTGTGATCACAGTTAGAGTTGCAAAAGACGAGGCACTTGTCGAGTCCCTCTCAAGATGCCTTCCGCGAAATGCGGGGTGGTGGAGATGACACGTTGAATTTGCCGGCCGCACTCAACCTGGTCGAGCCGCTCGATCGCCAGACCCTGGGAGAGCGCGCTTACGCCCAGTTGGCCGATTTGCTGATCTCCGGCCGGCTCGCACCGGGCGAGAAATTGTCGCTGCGGGCTGCCGCCGATGTGCTTGGTGTCTCGATCATGCCGGTGCGCGAGGCGGTGTCGCGGCTGGTCGCTGACCGGGCGCTGGAGGTCGCGCCGAACCGCGCGGTGCGGGTACCATTGATGACAGCGGCGCAGTTCCGCGACTTGACCAGGGTACGGATCGCGATCGAGGGACATGCGGCAGCTGAAGCGGCGCTGCACCGGAATGATAATGATCTGGATGCGATTACGCAGGCCGAAGAAGCGATGCGGGCCGAGAGCCGGAAATCCAGGCCCGATCTGCCGTGCGCCGTCGAACTCAACAAGACCTTTCATTTTGCGGTTTACGAGGCGTCGCACTCTCCGATCCTCGTGGAAATCATCCGCGCGCTGTGGCTCAAGGCAGGCCCGGTGATCAATCTCGATCTGCGTGCCAACCCCGAGCGGCTCGCCAAAGGCGATGCGATCCGTTTCCATGCCGATGTACGCCGCGCGATTGCGGCCAAAGAGCAGGGCCCGGCGAAAGCTGGCGTCGCCGCTGATATCAGCGGCGCGGCGAAGGTCATTCTTTCGCGCGGCGGACTAGCCGACTGATTTCTCAACGACACTGGAGTGACCATGAATCTCGATATCAACGGCTTGCGCGTGCTGGTGACTGCTGGCGCCAACGGCATCGGGCTTGCCATCTCGCGCGCGTTCGTGCGCGAAGGCGCGAAGGTGCACACCTGCGACGTCGACGATACGGCGCTGGCGGCGCTTGCCACGACCGATCCGTCGATCACGCAAACCAAGTGCGATGTATCGGACCGCAAGGCCGTAAAGCACCTATTCACCGAGGCGACCGGAAACCTGCGCGGTCTCGACGTGCTGGTGAACAATGCCGGTGTCGCGGGTCCAACTTCCAAAGTCGAGGAGATGAATCCGGAAGACTGGGACCGATGTCTGGAGATTTGCCTGACCGGGCAGTTCAATTGCGCACGGCTTGCGGTGCCGTTGCTGCGTCAGAGCAAGAACGCCTCGATCGTCAATCTCTCGTCGGCGGCGGGACGGCTCGGCTTTGCGATGCGAACGCCTTACGCAGCGGCGAAATGGGGTGTGATCGGTTTCACCAAATCGCTGTCGATCGAACTCGGGCCCGACAACATTCGCGTCAACGCGATCCTTCCCGGCCTCGTCGCCGGTGATCGGCAGCGCCGCGTGCTGGAAGCCAAGGCGCAGCAGCGCGGCATCTCTTATGCCGAAATGGAGCGCACCGCATTTTCCTATACCTCGATCAAGGAATATGTGACGCCCGACCAGCTTGCCGACCAGATCCTCTTCATGTGCAGTCCGCGCGGCAAGACGATTTCCGGACAGGCGATCTCGATCTGCGGCGACACCCAGATGTTGGGATAGGCGGGGCTGTTTCACGCTTGCGAAAAGGCCAATCGCTTTTCGATATGCGCTACCGCAAAAACGCAACGATGCCGGTCAATGCGAGAGATGACAGTTAGTCTGGTATTTGCTCAATTCGGGCGCGGCTGAAATCGTCGCCCGCTGGAAACGCCAAATGCACTTTATGGAACTGGAAGGTGTCGCGCTCCGCTACGAACTGAGCGGCAAGGGCGAGCGCACATTGGTGCTCGTGCACGAAATGGGCGGCTCGCTTGAAAGCTGGGACGAGGTTGTTCCGCATTTTGCGCCATCGCGCCGCGTTTTGCGATATGACACCCGCGGTGCCGGCATGTCGCAAAAAGTCCGGGGCGAACTTGCTTTCGAAACGATGGCCGCGGATATTGCCGCGCTGCTCGACGCGCTTGGAATAGCCGGCAAGGTGGCGCTTGCGGGCGTTGCCGTCGGTGGCGCAATCGCGCTTCAATTCGCTGCTCAGTATCCCGAGCGGGCAAGCGCCGTCATCGTCGGCAGTCCGGCCACCGGCATCGCGTCGGCTCGCCGCGCGGCGGCGCTTGAACGCCTGGCCAGGATCGAAGGCGGCGGGATGGCGTTTGCCGTCGAGGACGCGATGGTCAATGGTTATGCTCCGGAGTTGCGCGGCGACACCGGACGCTTTGAAAGATTCCGGGCACGCTGGCTCGGCAACGACCCCGCGAGCTATGCAACAATCTGGCGAATGCTGGCGAACGCGGACATGCAAAAAGCGCTGAGCGAGGTGCGGTGCCCGGCGCTCGTGATCGGCGGAAGTCTTGATCGCGTCAGGCCGCCGCCAATGGTGCGGGAAGTGGCCAACGCGATATCAGGCGCGCGTTATATCGAAGTCCGCACCGGACACTACATGGCGGTGCAAACGCCCGATTTGATCGCAAATGGCATCGACGACTTCCTGAAATCAGTCGACGCCTGATCGCCTCTCCACATTTCCCACGTATCAAGGTCTTCCCAAATGGCGCCACAACCGACACATCAAATTTCCGGCGTATATCATCGCAAGATCGGAGATATTGTCGTCACGGCCATCAGCGATGGTTACCTGGACGGCAATCTTGAAGTGATGCGCAATGTCGACCTCGACAAGGCGCATCAGATTTTGCGGGAAGCATTCCGGCCGGCACGGCGAACCAGCGTCAATACGTTTCTGATCCATTCAAATGGCCGCCTGGCGATTATCGATACCGGTTCGGGCAATTATTTGCTGCCGACCGCCGGTTTCGTTCAACGCAACCTTGCGGCCGCCGACATTGATCCGAAGTCGATCGATACCGTGTTGCTGACTCATATGCATCCGGATCATTCCGCCGGTCTGACCGAGATGCCGAGTGGCCGGTTGTTGTTTCCTAATGCGGAACTCGTTATGCATGAGAACGAGCTGCCGCACTGGTTCGACGACGGCGCGATGGCGAAGGCGGACGAGCGGGCGAAGAAGCTGTTTTTCCAGGCGGGCCGCGAACAAGTCGCGCCCTACAAGAGCCGCACGCGACTATTCAGACAAGGTGAAGTGTTTCCCGGCGTGACCGCGGTGCCAAGCCACGGACATACGCCGGGTCATACCGCCTATCTGGTTGCATCGGGCAACGATCAGCTGATGATCTGGGGAGACACGGTCCACGTGCCGGAAGTGCAAACCGCGTTTCCCGACGCCGGCATGGGCTTCGATACCGACCTGGCCATGGCCGCAGCTTCACGCAAACGCATGTTCGACCGCGTCAGCGCCGACCGCGTTCTGGTTGCCGGGATGCATCTGCATTTCCCGGCTTTTGCGCGGCTGGCGCGGCAAGGCGAGGGCTACGCGCTTTACCCCGAGGCCTGGGTTCACGCACTGGACGCCACATAGCGCGCTTGTCTCCGCCCTAGGGACGTCCCGAGTACGAATTTGCCTGGTGAACTGCTTTGCTTGGCGCAGGCTAATCCTGCAAGCGAAGCTCAAAAATGATCGAAGCATTCAATTTAGCGACGGCTCACCTTTTCCAGGACGCGTTGGCGTCGCAGGCGCGGTTGCGCTTTAGAGTGTTCGTCGAGCAGCGCGGATTGCCGCACGCTCACTATAGTGGTCTCGAATATGACGAATTCGATACCCCATCGACCGTCTATCTGGTGTGGCGGGATCAGGATCAGGTCGTGCGAGGTCTCGTCCGCTTGTTGCGAACCGACCGGCCTTACATGTTGAAAAGCTTTTGGCCCTGGCTGGTTGCGTCCGGCCAACTCCCCGAGGCCGCCAGCGTATGGGAGATGACGCGCGTATGCGTCGACAAGACGGTGTCGCCTGCGTTGAGAAGGACCATTCTTCCTGAACTCCTGGTTGCGGCCCATGAATTCTTCGTCGATCAGGGCTCGATAGGCATGATCGGCGTGACCAGGGCTCACCTGCTTTCGCATTTCATACGACAGGGAATTGTATGGCTCGGCGAGCCCGCGATGATCGAGGGCGAGACAGAGCGAGCGTTCTTTGTCCCAACCCGTTTCGTGAGGCCGGATCACCACTGCGCAAGACACGGGATTACGGCTTCCGTATTGACGGCGGTGGCCGCGGAAGAGCGAAGGAATGCAGCATGAAGCTGGCAAACGAGGACCATACGGCCTCGAGAGCAGAAGTCGCCTATCGAATGGCGGACGCCGTGGCGTACTTAAGCAGGGTTGCGGCTGAAGTTGGCATGAAGAGCATCTCCGCCGAATTACTCGCGATCCGAAAGAGGTTGACGAAGAGCGCCGAGGCCGGCCAGCCCAACTGTCAAAAACGCAGCGCTGGGACCAAATAGAATTGAAGGGAAGCCAAATGGCGCACGAAGCGACGTTTTCAAAACTGGAGTTGCAGGTTCGTTCCTATTGCCGGGAAACGCCGAACCTCTTCGCGACCGCCAGGGGCGCCGAGATATGGGACGCAAACGGGACGCGGTTCTTGGATTTCCTTTCGGGATGTGGCTCGCTGAATTATGGCCACAACCATCCGGACCTTAAAGAGGCGATCGTCGATTATGTTCTGCGCGACGGCGTGGCGAACGCGCTCGATTTCCATACCGAGGCGAAGTTGCGGTTCATGACCCGCTTCCACGAGGTCGTGCTCAAGCCGAGAAAACTGCCTCATGTGATGCACTTTACGGGGCCGACGGGGGCGAACAGCGTCGAGGCGGCGATCAAGCTTGCACGAAAATTTACCGGACGGTATGCCGTCGCCGCCTTTACGAATGCGTTTCATGGCATGTCGATGGGAGCGCTGTCGGTCACGGGGGCAAGGTCTGCACGCCGTTCGCTCGAAGCCGGTCTACAAGGCGTCATTCGTCTGCC
The DNA here is from genome assembly GCA_963770515.1 of uncultured Alphaproteobacteria bacterium. Classification (GTDB taxonomy): domain Bacteria; phylum Pseudomonadota; class Alphaproteobacteria; order Rhizobiales; family Xanthobacteraceae; genus Bradyrhizobium. The sequence goes on along the minus strand of CAVYPW010000004.1, from coordinate 760,467 downwards.
GTATGACGGCTACCACGGCGCCGGCGTGGCCGATCTGGAACGCTTTCACCAGATGGCGCGAGATCCGTCGGGCGGCATCGATGAGCTTGCCGCTGTTATCGTGGAGACCGTTCAGGGCGAAGGCGGCCTGAACGTCGCTTCCATTGCCTGGCTTCGCAAGCTGAGAGAGATCTGCACCTCGCTTGGGGCACTTTTGATCGTCGACGATATCCAGGCGGGCTGCGGCAGGACGGGGACCTTCTTTTCTTTCGAGCGCGCCGGCATTGTCCCCGACCTCGTGTGTCTTTCGAAGTCGTTAAGTGGTTTCGGCCTGCCAATGTCGATGCTTCTGATCGATCCCGATCGTGATGTCTGGAAACCGGGCGAGCACAACGGCACCTTTCGGGGCAATGCACTTGCATTCGTGGCGGCCGCGCGCGCCCTCGATTTCTGGGAGGATCCCACATTCCAGATCCTGATCGGCACCCGCGCCAGGACCGTCGATGCCTGGATGAAAAAAATGCTGGCACGATTTCCCGATGTGCTTTCCCGCCAGAAAGGCCTGGGGCTGATGGCAGGTCTCGAATTCTTCTCCAGCGATGCCGCCCAGGCCGTTGCCGAAAAGGTGCGGCAGTGCGGTGTCCTCATTGAACGTTGCGGTCCTTGCGATGAAGTGTTGAAACTGCTGCCGCCGATCAACATCGATGGCGATGTGCTCGAGGAGGGATTGCAGCGCATGGATGCTGCTTTCGAGGATGCTGCTCCATTGCTGTCGAATGCGCCGCAATCCAAAGCCGCCTGAAGGCAAAAGGCTGCCTGAACGCAAGCGGGCTGAAGCAAAGTCTTTCAGAGCTTGATAAGCCCCAACTGAAGAGCTTTGACGACGGCCGTAATCCGATTGCTGACCCCGAGTTTCCTGATGGTGTTGGAAAGATGGAATTCGACGGTCTTTTCCGAAATTGAGAGAATCTCGCCGATCTCCCAATTCGTCTTTCCCTCCTTGCACCAGCTGAGACATTCGGTCTCTTTTTGCGTGAGCGCCTGGTAGGACGAAATCGCCTCGCCCTGCAATTCGCTAAGACGGGTGCGATATTGCACCGTGAAAGCATGAACCAGCGGAAGCCTGCTCGCGTCAGTCGTCTTGTGTTCACGCAGGCTCAGGCTGATCAGGTCGACTTCCGATCCCGGGCCATGCATCGGGATGGTCAGACCGGAGTGCACGCCGAGATCCCGACACTCCTCAATGAACAGCCGTTGGCGTCCGGTCAGGCGCGGGCTGGCAAAAACCTGCGACCACAGAAACGGTCTTGTCGTTTGGCCGATATGCTGGACGATGGGATCGATCTTGTCCCATTCGTTATCGAGATAGCTCTTCTTGTAGCCGTCGGGAAAATGATTCCAGGGGATTGCTGCCAGGCGCTTGCCCCGGGTCTTGGCGAAGACGGCGTTCTGATATCCCTCGTTTTCGACGGCTTTGAGATACAGATTCAGCAGTTCAGTTTCGGAAGCGGCCTTCGAGGCTTCCGAAATGAATTCCTCGAGACGAATCGCCACCTCGCAAACCTCGCCAGTCTGGTTGTGCCCGCGGCGGCAGTTTAATCCACTTGCGACAGGAATTCCCTCAGATACTGGTTGAAGAGTTGGGGCTTCTCGACATGTGGCGCGTGCCCGGCTTCAACCAACATGGGTTGCCGCAACCACAGGTTATTATATTTCAGGGACTGTAAATAGGGGATATTTACAAAAGGATCCCGTTTTCCCTGCACAATCCCCAGGGGGCGTTCGCATTCCCTGACAGCCTTCACCTGATCGGTTCCGATCCCGGCGAGGCTGTTCTTCATCATCCAGTGGCGCGCGTTGCCGTCGGTACGCGTAATCGCCCGCGCCAGTCGGGAGCGGCGGTCGAGCTTCACGCCCGTCATCGCAGTGCCATAGCTCACGACTTCCGCCGGCCCGAAGCACCGTGTCCCGGCGAGGTTCATCGTCGGGGAGCTGTTAAAAGCCCGGGCCGCTCCGCCTGGGCTCAACTGGGTCGGCGGCGTGCCGGTAATCAGCAATGACCTGGCGGCAGCATCCGAATACCAGAGTTCGATGCCGATGTGACCGCCGAGCGACCAGCCCACCACATGATAGGTACTTACTCCGAGCCTGTTCAGTAGCTTGCGAAGGATATCGGCATAGCCTGGAAAGCTGTAGATGGCTTCGGGGTTCGCCGCGTCTTCCGATCGACCGTGTCCGGGAAGGTCAGGCGCGATGCATGCATGACCTGCCGCCCGCAACGCGACCACTTGATGCCGGAAAATGTCTCCGTGCGACGAATTTCCATGAAGCAGGAGCACCGGCGTCTTGTGGCCATCGAGAATGATGGCCGACATCTTGATCGAATCCAGTGCAATGGCGGTTCGATGCTTTCGGGCCTGCTTTGCCAAGGCAACACCGCCCCTTACTGGAGAAAATGAATGCGATTGACCAGTAGTCTGGCTGCCGCCATCAAGCGACTATGCGCTGACGACCCCTCCGCCACCTCCGCGCACGCGTAGCGAAGCATTTGCAGCGCGACAGACAAATCGCCGCAGCGACCGTACCGGAAGTTTTCGTCAGGCGCGGTATTCAGATCGAGCAGATTGTGCACCGCCGATCCGATGGCCGGATCGGAGGTGAAACAGATTTCGATTATCTCGCGGATAAACCCTTCCAGCGTCTCGAAATCGCTATTCGCTTCCGCTGCGATATGACCAAAAGAATGAATACGGATATCACGACCGCCCATGGGAACCCTCCGCGCTGCAACAAGATAACGGAGCGCGGGGGTGGTCCGGACCTCGGGAACACCCTAGGCCGGGTCGAATCCTGCGGTGCATAAACGGAAAAGTTGGAGAGATACTAAATTGCTCTCAATACTAGAAATCTGCTAAACTGCCGGAGATTAGCTTGGTATTCGCATGCGATGGCGAGACAGAGCACACGGTTTTTGATCCGTCATTTGCAACGTCAGTAGGGAGTCATTTCGGTGCAGAACTCCGTTGATGTTCTCGTAGGCAAGCGGGTTCGCATGAGACGGCTGGAACTGTCCCTGTCTCAAAGTGAGCTCGCTGAAAAAATCGGTGTGACCTTCCAGCAAGTTCAGAAGTATGAGCGGGGCACCAACCGGATCAGTTGCAGTCGCCTGACTCAGATTGCATCGGCTCTCGATGTGAAACTGGCTTATTTCTTTGGGGAAGATGCCTGGGGGAACGGACGTCCTGAAATGCTCGACGGCTTCGACGTCGAGCGAATACCGGAAGGGCAGAGGTTGTTGTCCGCCTTCATGAGCATCAAGAGCCAATCGACGCGATCAAGAGCGATCAAGCTGCTTGAAAGCATCGCCAATACTTCAAAGTGATATTCAACTCCACCGGCTGCGAAACGAACAGCGCGCCGAGTTGACCACCAACCTTCTTCCGAACCATCTGCCGAAGGCTGAGCCGACGGCGCAGCCGCCGGTCGGACAATGAACCTCAGACCGTTGCAAAGGGCTTGCTGGGCTGCGGGCTGGGTGGCGCCGCGATATTGCCGGAAGAACTGCCGCTCTCTTTCGCCTTCAGCTTCCTGCCGCTGATCTTGCGCACCACCGTATAGAAGGCAGGCGTGAACAACAGACCAAAGCCGGTCACCCCTAACATGCCGGCGAATACGGCGGTGCCCAGCGATTGCCGCATCTCCGAGCCCGCACCGGTCGCGACCACCAGCGGGAAGACACCGAAGATGAAGGCGAGCGAGGTCATCAGGATCGGCCGCAGCCGCGTGCGCGCCGCGGTGACGGCGGCTTCGCCGGGCGTAGCGCCGCTTTCTTCGGTCTGCCGGGCGAATTCCACGATCAGGATCGCGTTCTTGGCCGCAAGGCCGACCAGCACGACGAAACCGATCTGCGCCAGCACGTCGATCGGCATGTCACGTATCAACAGCCCGGTGACGGAGGCGAGCAGGCACATCGGCACGATCATCACAACCGCGAGCGGCAGATTCCAGCTCTCATACTGTGCCGCGAGCACCAGGAACACGAACAGCGCCGCGGCGCCGAACACCAGGAGCGACGAGGTGCCCGGTAACTGCTGCTGGAACGCAAGCTCGGTCCACTCGAAACCGATGCCGGGCGGCAGCACCTTATGGGCGAGTTCTTCCATCCGGTGCAGCGCACTGCCGGTGGCGATGCCGGGCGCGGCGACGCCCATCACTTCGGCGGCGGGAAACAGGTCGTAGCGTGGTACGCGGTAGGGCGCATTTTCGGCCTTCAGCCGCGCCACGGTGCCGACCGGCACCATCTCGCCCAAACCGTTGCGTGCCTTCAGCCGCGCGATGTCCTGCGGATCCTGTCGGAAGCTGCCATCCGCCTGCGCGATGACCTGATAAGTTCGGCCCAGGAAATTGAAGTCGTTGACATATTGCGAGCCAAGATAAAGCTGCAAGGTAGCGAACACATCGGTCGGCGTGAGCCCGACCTTTTCGGCCTTCTCGCGGTCGATATCAGCATAGACCGACGGCGAACGTGTGCCGAACAATGTAAAGACGCCGGCAAAGCTCGGGTCCTTGTTGGCGGCGGCAACCAGCGTTTGCGCCGCTTTCGAAAGCGCGTCCGATCCAAGCCCGGCGCGATCCTGCAGCATCATCTTGAAGCCGCCGGCGTTGCCGATGCCTTGCACCGGCGGCGGCGGGATCGTGAGCACATAGGCATCCTGAATCACCGAGAGCCGCTTGCGCAGATCGGCGAGCACGCTGGCCGCGGTCACGCCCTTGACCTGGTGGTTGTACAGCGACGGCAGTCCGGAGAAGATCGTTCCGGCGTTGGAGGCGATGGTGAAGGTAGTGGCGTCAAGGCCGGCGAACGGGGCGACGTGCTCGACGCCGGGGGTCGACATGATGATATCGATCGCCCGCTTGATCACGGCCTCGGTCCGGTCGAGCGTCGCGCCGGGCGGCAATTGCAGGACCGTAATCAGATAGCCCTGGTCCTGCTCCGGAATGAAGCCGGTGGGGGCACGGAAGAACTGGACGCCGGCGACACCGATCAACGCGACATAGACCACAAGCACGACGCCGGTGATCTGCACGAGGCGGCGCGTCAGCCGTCCATAGCTCGTGGACAGCCACTGGAAGCCGAAGTTGAAGCGGTCGAATCCCGCCGTCACCAGCCGCGCGATCCATGAACGGCGTGCGGTGTGGCCGGGTTCGTGAGCCTTGAACAGCACCGCGCAGAGCGCAGGGCTCAAGGTCAGCGACACGAAGCAGGAGATCAGCGTCGAGGCCGCGATCGTGACCGCGAATTGGCGGAAGAATTGCCCGGTGATGCCGGAGAGGAATGCCGATGGCACGAACACTGCACACAGCGTCAGTGCAATCGAGATCAGTGCGCCGCCGACCTCTCTCATGGTGACATGGGCGGCCTCGGCTGGTTGCATGCCTCGCTCGAGGTTGCGCTCGACATTCTCCACCACCACGATGGCGTCGTCGACCACGATGCCGACCGCAAGCACGAGACCGAACAGCGACAGGTTGTTCAGCGAAATGCCGAGGGCATAGAGGAAGGTGAACGTACCGACCAGCGAAACCGGGATCGCGATCACCGGAATGATCGCCGCGCGCCAGCTCTGCAGGAACAGGAACACGACGCCGACCACCAGCAGGATCGCGACGAAGATCGTCTTGACGACCTCGTCGACCGACTTGCCGACAAAGATCGTGGGATCATAGATGATCGTGTAGGCGAGGCCGGGCGGAAAGTCCTTGCCGAGCTTCTGCATCGCGTCGATCACTTCGCGATCGACGGCCAGCGAATTGGCACCCGGCTGGGCGAAAATAAGGAGTGGCAGGCCGGGCAGGCGATCCATGAAGGCGGTCGAGCCGTAATCGGAGGCGCCGATCTCGACGTGGCCGACGTCGCGCAGGCGCGTCACACGGCCCTGATTGTCCGACTTCAACACGATGGCGGCAAACTCATCGGGCGTGGAAAGCCGGCCGAGCGCCTGTACGTTAAGCTGATAGGCCTGTTTTGAGGCGACCGGCGGCTGATTTCAGAATGCCGGCCGAGACCTGGACGTTCTGGGCGCGTAGCGCGGCAAGAACCTCGTTGGCGTTGAGGTTGTGCGCGGCGATCTTGTCCGGATCGAGCCAGATGCGCATGGCATATTCGCGCCCGCCTTGCATCGTCACGTCGCCGACGCCGGGCAGCCGCGCCAACACGTCCTTGACGTGCAAGGTCGCGTAGTTCGAGGTGTAAAGTAGGTCGCGCGAACTGTCGGGCGAATAGAGGTGAACGGCGAGCAGGATATTGGGTGTGGCCTTGCGCACCTGCACGCCGAGCCGTTGCACGTCTTCCGGCAGGCGCGGCAGCGCGTCCTGCACGCGGTTCTGCGTCAGCATCTGCGCCACGTTGAGGTCGGTTCCGATCCGGAACGTCACGGTGATCGTGAGCTTGCCGTCGCCGGTCGACTGGCTGTTGATGTAGAGCATGCTCTCGACGCCGTTGATCTCCTGCTCAAGCGGCGTGGCAACGGTTCGCGAGACCACCTCGGCGGAGGCGCCGGGATATTGCGTGGTGATCTGGACCGTGGGGGGCACGATCTCCGGATATTGCGCAATGGGCAGGATGGCGAGCGCGCCGAGCCCGATCAGCGTCACGAAGACGCTGAGGACGGTGGCGAAAATCGGCCTGTCGATAAAGCTGTGGGTCATTGGAATCTCCTGCCTGGACCGGTGGTCGGCGAGCGGTCGCCTAGCCGTCGCCGTCCGCGGTGGCGTCGTAGTGGATGGCACCGTCCTGCGGCGTGACCTTGGCGCCGGGCATCGCGCGGACCAGGCCGTTGATGATGACGCGGTCGGTCGGCTCCAGGCCGGACAGCACCACACGCAACCCGCCGCGAAGATCGCCTGTCGTCACGATCTTCGGCTTCACGGTTGAATTGGGCTGGACCGTCATGACCAGGTGCTGGGACTGGTCGAGGATGACCGCGGAGTCAGGCAGGAGGTAAACCGACGCGGGCGGCGCGATCGCGACACGCAGCCGCGCGAACTGGCCCGGCGCCAGAAAGAGGTCCGGGTTCGGTACCGTAGCCCGAGCGTGAATGGTCCCGCTCGAGCGATCCAGCGCGTTGTCGACGAAGTCGAGCGTTCCCTGACGGACGAAATTGTTTTCGTCGCTGAGACCGAGCACGACCTTGTTGGCGAGCGGACCACCGATGCGGGCGCGCTCGCGGTTAAAGGTGAGAAAATCGGATTCGCTCATGTCGAAGTCGAGATAGAGCGGGTCGAGCGAGACGAGCGTAGCCAACAGCGTGGTTGGGCTGGTGGCGGAGCGGCTGCCGGCAACGAGGCTTCCGATCGATACTTGGCGTGCGCCGATGCGGCCGGTGAAGGGCGCGCGAACTTGCGAATATTCGAGGTCGAGCTCGGCGTCTCGAATGCGGGCCTTGGCATCTTCGACCGCGGCCTTTGAGGAATCCTGGTCGGACGTGCGCTGGTCGACTGTCTCCTGGGTTGCGAATTCGTTGCGGCGAAGCGATTGCGCGCGCGACAGCTGCGTATTGGCGAGCTCGACGCGCGCCGTCGCCGTCTGCAACGCCGCCTTGGCCTGTTCGAGCTTGATCTCATAGGGACGCGGATCGATCACAAAGAGAAGGTCTCCCTTGTGCACGATCTGACCGTCCTTGAAGTGAATCTCGGTCAGGGTGCCGCCGACCTGGGCGCGCAGTTCCACACGGTCGATTGCCGAGAACTGGCCGAGAAAGCCAACCCGCGTATCAACCTCGCGCCGCAACGGCTGGCTGACCGTGACCGGCGGCGCAGGTGTCGGCGCTGCGGCCGTCTGGCCGCCCCCGCGAAATCCAAAACCGACGTAGAGAACCCCAATAGACCAGGACCGCTACGGCACCGGCGACAGCGGTCCTCCAGCTTCGCCGGCGCGGCCGCGCCGGCGGTTCGTCGAGACTTTCTCTTTCAATCGCTGAGGGGTCGCTGATCTGATCCATGAGACTGTCCATAAGCCGTTGCCATGCTGAGCGGAATTCGGTCGCTGCGTCGCCGGGGAGGGGTGATGCGAGGTCGTTATTAAGAGGTGGAAGAGCTGCGCCTGGGATTGATATTTGGAGGAAGCACTCCAATATGAACTCGACGGCATATAAATTCGGGGAGGCGCAGTTCAAGGATTATTGGAGCGATGACACCAAAAATAATTCAAGGGAAGAAAACCGAGGAGAGCAAACGTGGCCGGGGACGGCCGGCGGTGTTCGACCGCGACATCGCGCTGAGAGAAGCGATGAAGCTGTTCTGGGAGCGCGGCTATGAAGGTACGTCATTCGACGAACTGATTGCCGCGATGGGGATCAGCGCGTCGAGTTTCTACAATTCGTTCGGCAGCAAGGAAGCGCTCTACTGCGAGGCGACGCGCTCCTATCTCGAATGGGCGGGCCAATGGTTCTTCGCCATTCTCAATGACCCCTCGATCGATACCAAAACAGCTTTCGCGCACCTGTTCGAGGCGACCGCAGAGGAGTTCACCCGCGGCGATCATCCGCTCGGCTGCATGATTTCGCTTGCAGGCACGCATTGCTCGCCGGGAATGACGAATATCCGCGACATGATGGCCGATCATCGTGCCTTTTCGGAAAGTGCGATGGCGGCACGCATCCATAAAGGCATCGCCAAAGGTGATGTGCCCGAGGGCACCGATGCCAAAATGCTGGCGGCGTATTATAGCGCCGTCGCGCGCGGCCTTGCGGTGCAGGCCCGTGACGGCGCGTCACGTAAGACGCTGGCCGAAATCGGCCGGCTCGCCATGCGCGCCTGGCCCGCCGATTTGCGCGCAGCCCGCAAAAAGTGAATGGGCCAGCCGCGATCAAGCTTGTGAAACGCCGAGGCGGCCTATGCCGGGAAACTTCAACGCAGGGCGGCGGATGTCGATGCCGATAACACCGCCAAGGACATTGATTTCGATGCCTTCGATCCAGCCGACCGTGATGCCGAGATAGCCGCCCAGCGAAACAAACACGCCGCTGCGCGAGGGCGTCAGTCCAACCCAGTTGCCACGATAGGGATAATCCTTGCCGATCGCAGTGGGTGGCAGGACGGCATCGAGCTCCGGGATCGCGTCGAGCACGGCCTGAACGAAGGTGTTTGAATTCGGCCCCGGCCAGGCGCTGTAATCTCCGTAGGCGCGAAACCTGTAGTTCTCGACGACCGAGTGAATGGTCGGAATCAGTTTCTCCGCCTCCTGTCCGTCGACACTCACGACAGCCTGGGGGATCGCCCCGAACCATCTGCCGTCCGCCGCGAAACCGTTGACCCGAATAGGTTCACCCCATGCCGTGTAATCATAGCGGGTATAGTGCGCGGCGCCGCGCTCCTTGACGACGATCCAGGTGTGGACGGCGAATATGCCACGCCAGCGCACTGTTCTCGCCGCGAAAACCCTGATCAGCGCGTTCGGCTGTTCGGATGGCGCCGGCAGCAATCCGGCACTGGAACGGTCCGCGGTCTGCCAGTTTCCGCGCCGATCTCCAAGCAAATAGCTTGCGGTTGACGCCAGAAGCGGTGCGACGATCAGAATCAGGAAAATGCACACGTATTTCTTCACGATGGACGAATTTTCGTTGTCCGTGTCGATGTAGTTTGTCCTGTTCCTTTTCGCCAGCCGCTACCGGGCATTCCCCGCGCCGCTGGTAAATGCGCTATCGAAAAGTTGGCCGATCGGTTGCCAGGTTCTTCCGTCGAACTGCACCAGTCGCATTTCCTTGACGGGACGGAAATCGGTCGGGCTTGTGGTGATCGCAATTCCCGGCAGCGTGACCGAGCTTCGAAAATCCTTCAGCGATTGGGCCTGCTTCATGACGTTTTCGCGTGAGAGATCATCGCCGCACTGCTTCAACACCTGAACCAGGGTTTGAGCGACAGCATAGCCAAAGACCGTGTAGATATCTTCTTTGTCTCCGTCCGGATAATATTTGTCCATGAAAGACAAATACTCTTTCATGGCGGTGTCGTCTTTCCAGGCAGGATCGCTGCCATCCTTCAGAAACGCGGTCGATATCACGCCGATCGAGTTTTCGAGGCCGCCCGGCCTCAGCGCATTGGCGATAGAAGCCGCCGCATTGTCGAGAAGGAGCACGGGATGCCAGTCGGACTCGCCCAGATGCCGGATCACCTGAGCGGCCATCGCCGGTGCGCCATCGAACACCAGAATCTCCACACCTGAATTGCGGAGGATATCCAACTGCGGGTCGAGCGAGCGGTCCGTCGCATCGAAGGCCGTATCGGCGACGATCATCCGGGCCGCGTCGCCTAAACCTTCCTCCAGACCTCGAAAAAGGTCGCGGCCGAATTCATCGTTTTGCCAAAGCACGCCAATTTTCTTTTCGGAATAATAGGCCTGGATATAATTCGCATAGATACGTCCCTCGGTGCGAAAGGCGGGTGGCCATCCCATCGTCCACGGGAAATCTTTTGGGTCGGCCCATTGATCGTCGCCCGACGCAACAAACAGTTGCGGGATATGCTTGTCGTTCAGATATTTTCGAACGACCAAATTGCTCGGCGTTCCAAACGAACCGAATAAAAAAAGCGCGTTCTCCGTCTCGACGAGGTTGCGCGTTAGTTCCATGGCCTCCAAGGCGTTGGAGCTGTCATCGTAGGAAATAAATTCGACGTTTCGGCCGTTTATGCCGCCGTGTTCGTTGAGCATCTGGAAATAAGCCGCCTCGGCTCGTCCAATGGCGCCGAACGCCGCCAGCTCTCCCGTGTATGGCATGACATTGCCGATACGGATTCCTGCATCGCTGGCTTTGAGGACGGGATCACCGAGCGCGGAGAATGACCACGCAGCGAAAAGGCCTGCGGCAAAGGTGGCAATCCATCTGATCATGTTCGTCTCCGCTCCGCACGAGACCCCTCCACGACATGAGTTGACAGGATATGAATGTCAGAACCGCGGCGCCAGGGGATGACAGTGGCCCAAGTATTTGCTCAATTATCAAATAGTTGCTCAAATATTCAGGCGCAGCCAAAACCCTCCCGTTGCGCCCTTCACCTGTCATTCGGAGAACCCCATGCCTTTCGATCTGGTCCTGCGCGGCGGTCGCGTGGTTGACCCTTCCCAAAAACTCGATGCCGTCACCGATGTCGCTTTCGCCGAGGGCAAGGTCGCCATGGTTGGCAACGCGCTCAAGGTCGATGCCGGCACCGAGGTGCGCGATGTATCGGGTTATATCGTCACGCCCGGCCTGATCGATCTGCACACGCATGTATATTGGGGCGGCACCTCGCTCGGCATCGACGCCGAGGAATTCTGCCGTACCTCCGGCGTCACCACGGCGATCGACACCGGCAGCGCCGGCCCCGGTAATTTCGCCGGCTTCCGCAAACATGTGATCGAACCAAGCCAGGTCCGTATTCTGGCCTATCTGCACGTCTCGCATGCCGGCATTTACGGCTTCTCGCATCGGGTAATGGTTGGCGAGAGTGAGGAAATCCGGTTGATGAACCCGATCGACGCGGTTCAGGTTGCAGACGCCAACCGCGATCTTATCGTCGGCATCAAGGTGCGGGTTGGTCGCACATCGTCGGGCGCGTCCGGCATCGTGCCATTGCAAATCGCACTGGAAGTGGCGAACGAAGTCGGTATGCCATTGATGTGCCATATCGACCATCCGCCGCCGACCTATGAAGAGGTGGTCAGCCTCTTGCGCCCCGGCGATATTCTGACCCATGCGTTCCGGCCGTTTCCCAACGCGCCCTCGACCGCGCAGGGCACCGTCAAGCAGGTGGTTCTGCAAGCGCGCGAGCGTGGCGTGTTGTTCGATATCGGCCATGGCCGGGGTTCGTTCGCCTTCAAGACGGCGCGCGCGATGCTTGCCAACGGGTTTTATCCCGACACGATTTCCTCCGATGTCCACATCCTCTGCATCAACGGCCCGGCCTTCGACCAGGTGACGACGATGTCGAAATTCCTGTGCATGGGAATGCCGTTTCCCGACGTGGTCGCGGCTTCGACGGTCAATGCGGCGATGGCGCTGCGGCGCCCCGAGCTCGGCAGTCTCAAGCCGGGCAGCGTCGGCGACGCCACGCTGCTTTCGATCAGGGAAGGCAAGTTCGACTACGAAGATGTTGTCGGTGAGCACCTGATCGGCGACCGCAAGATCGCGTCCGAGGGCGTCGTGATCGGCGGGCGTTGGTGGCATCCGCACGAGTCGCCCAAATTCAAGCGACTTGCTTGAGCTCCGATTCCGAAGTTCGCAAGTAATCGCGGCGACCTCCAATGCGGACTTCGGAATCAAAGCAGCTCAAGCAACTTTCTGATTCCAGTGCGGCTTTGAATTTGAAGTTCCTGTCAAGAGCTTGCCGCGATACCGATAGGAACTTTAAATTCGCCGCACTGGCTAAGTACGGCAGAAAATGCTGTGATCGGACTGATTTAACGGGGTTTTATCGGCGGGTTGCTGGCACACCATTTGCAAGCAAATGGGGCTGTTCGCCATTGCCTGGTGGGCTCGTTTAGCGCCTAATCGCTTTTGGCATTTTCGGAAATTGGGAGGCCTTGATGGATCGCAGGACGGTGTTGAAGGGATTGGCGGGGGCGGGCAGCCTGGCGGCGACGGGTGGCCTGTCGATGCCGGCGCTTTCGCAAGGCGCCGCCGCACGCACCCTTCGCTTTGTGCCGCAGGCCGATCTAGCGAATTTCGATCCGATCTGGGGAACGCAATATGTCGTGCGCAACGCGGCAGCCCTGGTATGGGACACGCTGTACGGCATCGACGCCTCGATCAAGCCGCAGCGCCAGATGGTCGAATCCGAAGAGGTGTCTGACGACGGCCTGGTCTGGACCTTCCGTTTGCGTCCAGGCCTCAAATTCCATGACGGCGAACCTGTGCTGGCCAAGGATGCGGTGGCGAGCCTGGCGCGTTGGTCGGTTCGCGATCCGATGGGGCAGATGATCAAGGCGATCCAGAATGACCTCACAGCCGTCGACGACCGGACTTTCAAATGGTCGCTGAAACAGCCTTATCCGAAGATGCTGCTGGCGTTGGCCAAGAACAATTCGCCCTGCTCCTTCATCATGCCGGAGCGGATCGCCAAGACCGACCCGTTCAAGCAGATCGGCGAATATGTCGGCTCCGGGCCGATGAAGTTCGTCCGGAGCGAATGGGTCCCCGGCGCCAAATCGGTGTTTGAAAAGTTCACCGACTATGTGCCGCGGCAGGAGCCGACATCGTGGCTCGCCGGCGGCAAGCATATGCTGCTGGACCGCATCGAATGGGTGGTGATCCCGGATCCTGCGACGGCCGCGGCCGCCTTGCAGAACGGCGAGATCGACTGGTGGGAAAATCCGATCCCCGATCTCGTGCCGGTGTTGAAGAAGAACCGCAACATCGCCGTCGACATCGCCGACCCGCTCGGCAATATCGGCGTGTTCCGGATGAATCATCTGCATCCGCCCTTCAACGATGTGAGGGCGCGGCGCGCGGTGCTCACCGCACTCAACCAGGAAGACTATATGCGCGCGATCGTCGGCGACGACGACGCGCTCTGGAAGCCGTTGCCGGGTTTCTTCACGCCCAATACACCGCTTTATACGGAAGAGGGCGGAGACATTCTTAAAGGCAAGCGCGATTTCGATCTCGCCAAGAAACTGCTCGCCGAGAGCGGCTATACCAACCAGCCGGTCTCCTGCATCGTGGCGCAGGATCAGCCGATCACCAAGGCGCAGGGCGACGTGACGGCCGATTTGTTGAAGCGCATGGGCATGAACGTCGACTTCGTCGCCACCGATTGGGGAACCGTCGGTGCTCGTCGCGCCCAGAAATCACCAGCCGGTCAGGGCGGCTGGGAGATGTTCCACACCTGGCACGCCGGCGCGGACTGCCTCAGCCCGGCCGGCTATGCCGGCATTCGCGGCAACGGCGACAAGGCGTGGTGGGGCTGGCCGACGAGCGAGAAGGTGGAAAAAGAAGTCTCCGCCTGGTTCGCCGCCAAGAGCCTCGATGAGGAGAAGGCTGCCATCGCTCGCCTCAACAAGGCGGCGATGGAAGACGTCATCTATGCGCCGACGGGTTTCTTCCTGAGCTACACGGCATGGCGCAAGAACGTCGCCGGGGTCGTGAAGGGGCCATTGCCCTTCTTCTGGGGCGTGTCGAAGACCGCGTGAGCGTGCGGTAATCCACATGGCCTCGTTCATTCTGCGGCGCATCCTGGTCACCATTCCCGTGATGGCGATCGTCGCGCTGTTCGTCTTCAGTCTGCTCTATATCGCGCCGGGCGATCCTGCCGCGGTGATCGCCGGCGATCAGGCGAGCCCGGCCGATGTCGAACGGATTCGTCAGAGCCTCGGCCTCGACAGGCCATTTCTGGTCCAGTTCGGAACATGGCTTTGGCGAATTCTGCATGGTGATCTCGGCACCTCGATTTTTACCAACCTGCCGGTTTCTTCCATGATCGTGCAGCGGATCGAGCCGACGCTGTCGCTGATGGTGTTGACCCTCGTTCTGACCATCGTCGTCGCTGTGCCGCTCGGAGTTGTCGCGGCCTGGAAGGCCGGAAGCCTCATCGACCGCGTCATCATGGCCTTTGCCGTTTCCGCCTTCTCGCTCCCGGTCTTTGTGGTCGGATACCTTCTTGCCTATGTGTTCGCGCTCGAACTCGACTGGCTGCCGGTGCAGGGCTACACGCCGCTCGCCGAGGGTTTCTGGCCGTGGCTGCAAAGCCTGATCCTGCCCTCGATTGCGCTCGGTTGCGTCTACATCGCGCTGATCGCGCGCGTCACGCGGGCCTCGATGCTTGAAGTGTTGCAGCAGGACTATATCCGAACTGGCCGTGCCAAGGGTCTGGGGCAACGCAGTATCCTGTTCGTCCACGCGTTGAAAAACGCCGCCGTGCCGATCGTCACGGTGATCGGCATCGGCGTGGCGCTCTTGATCGGCGGCGCGGTGGTAACCGAAAGCGTGTTCGCTATCCCTGGTCTCGGCCGTTTGACGGTCGATGCGATCCTGCGCCGCGATTATCCGGTTATTCAGGGCGTCGTGCTGATGTTCAGCTTCCTCTACACGCTGGTCAACCTGATGGTCGATGTCACTTATACCCTGATTGATCCGAGGATTCGCTATTGACCGTTTCGACCACCAGTTCTGTAGCCATACCGCCGGGCCTTGCGATCGCGCGGCAATTGCCGGATTTGATGCTGCCGGTGAAAATACGGCGCGGCGTGATCGGCTTCCTGCGCAACAACCCGACCGTTGCGATCGGTGGGGCGCTGCTTCTGGCTCTCGTATTGATCGGCATCTTCGCGCCCTATCTCTGGACCGTCGACCCGACGGCGCTCGCGCCGGCCAGACGTCTCCGCGCGCCATCGGTGGATCACTGGTTTGGGACGGATGCGCTCGGCCGCGATGTCTATTCGCGGGTGATCTATGGGACGCGGGTGTCGCTCACGGTCGGCCTTTCAGTGGCGCTGCTCGCAACGCTCGCAGGGCTCGCCATCGGCCTTGTCTCCGGCTTTGTGCGATGGGCCGACGGCATCGTCATGCGCATCATGGACGGTTTGATGTCGATTCCGCCGATCCTGCTTGCTATTGCGCTGATGGCATTGACGCGCGGCAGCGTCGGCAACGTCATCATGGCGATCACGGTCGCCGAAATCCCGCGCGTATCGCGACTGGTACGCGGCGTCGTATTATCGCTGCGCGAGCAGGCTTACGTGGACGCCGCGGTTGCCTCCGGCACGCGAACTCCGATGATCATTCTTCGCCACATCCTGCCCAACACGATGGCGCCTATGCTGGTGCAGGCTACGTACGTCTGCGCCAGCGCGATGATCGTGGAGTCCATTCTCTCGTTTATCGGCGCCGGCACGCCGCCGACGATTCCGTCCTGGGGCAACATCATGGCCGAGGGCAGGGCGCTGTGGCAGGTGAAGCCTTACATCGTGTTTTTTCCGGCGGCCTTCCTGTCCGTCACGGTGCTGGCCGTCAATCTCGTTGGCGACGGCCTGCGCGATGCTCTCGACCCCCGCATGGCCAAGAACCTGTGATGAGCAAGGTCTGATCCGATGGCATTGCTCGAAGTCGAGAGTTTGCAGACCCATTTCCGTACCCCCGACGGCATCAACCGCGCCGTCGACGGCGTCTCCTTTCATGTCGATGAGGGCGAGACGCTGGCGATCGTCGGCGAGTCCGGTTGTGGCAAGTCGGTGACCGCGATGTCGCTGATGCGGCTCATTCCGGAACCGCCGGGCAAGATCGCGGGCTCGGTCCGGTTTCGGGGGAGGGATCTCCTGAAACTCAGCGATCACGAAATGCGCGCCATTCGCGGCAACGACATTTCGATGATCTTTCAGGAGCCGATGACCAGCCTCAATCCGGTTTTGACCGTCGGCCGTCAGATCGGCGAGACGCTGCGGCTGCATCAGGGGCTCGACAAGGAAGCCGCCGAAGCGCGCGCCGTCGAATTATTGACCCTGGTTGGGATCCCGGCGCCGACGCGGCGCGTGCGGGAATATCCGCATCAATTGTCGGGCGGCATGCGCCAGCGCGTGATGATCGCGATTTCGCTCGCCTGCAATCCAAAACTTCTGATTGCCGACGAGCCGACCACGGCGCTCGACGTCACGATCCAGGCCCAGATCCTGCAACTGATGCTCGACTTGAAGCAGAGGGTGGGTGCCGCCGTGATCCTGATCACCCACGATCTCGGCGTGGTGGCCGAAGTCGCCGAGCGCGTCATGGTGATGTATGCCGGCCGCAAGGTCGAGGAGGCGCCGGTGGCTGAGCTGTTCCGCAACCCCCGCCATCCCTATACGCAAGGCCTGCTCGGCGCAGTGCCCAAGCTCGGCTCCTCGTTGACCGGAGTGGCCAGACGTCTCGCCGAAATTCCCGGCCAGGTGCCGAGCCTCAAGCAGCGCATCACCGGCTGCGCCTTTGCCGGGCGCTGTTCAATCGCCACCGATCTCTGTCGCGAGGTCGCGCCGGGGTTAGAGGAAAAGTCTTCCCGTCATTTCGCGGCCTGTCATTTTGCGAAGAAGGAGGCGGCCGCGGCATGAACGCGCCTCTGTTGCAGGTCAACGACCTCAAGAAACATTTTCCGGTTCGCGGTCATTTGCTCAAGCGCAATGCGAGCCGCGTCTATGCCGTGGACGGCGTGTCCTTTGAAATCGCGCGCGGCGAGACGTTGTCGCTGGTCGGCGAATCCGGCTGCGGAAAATCGACGGTCGGCCGGGCTATCCTGCGCTTGTTCGATATCACCGCGGGTCAGGTGGTGCTCGATGGCCAGCGCATCGACGATCTTTCGCCGGATCGCCTGAAGCAGATGCGGCGGCGCGTGCAGGTCGTGTTCCAGGATCCATTCTCCAGTCTCAATCCACGATTGCGCGTGCGCGCTATCCTGGCCGAGCCGATCCGAAATTTCGGTCTCGCCAAATCCTCGGCCGAGCTTGAATCGAAGGTCGCGAGCCTGATGGACACCGTGCGCCTGCCACGCGATGCACTGGACCGAAGGCCGCACGAATTCTCGGGCGGACAGCGCCAGCGCATCTGTATCGCGCGGGCGCTGGCAGCCGAACCGGATTTGATCGTCTGCGACGAAGCGGTCTCGGCGCTCGACGTCTCGGTCAAGGCGCAGATCGTCAACCTGTTACAGGATTTGCAGCGGGAATTCGGCCTCGCGCTGCTGTTCATCAGCCACGACCTTGCGATCGTCGAACACATGACCCATCGGGTCGCGGTGATGTATCTCGGCAAGATCGTCGAGATCGCAGCCCGGGAGCAGATTTTTGCCAGTCCCAAACATCCCTACACCAAGGCGCTGCTCTCGGCGGTGCCGGTGCCGGACCCGACCGTTCGCCGCACACCGATCATCCTGAAAGGCGACGTCCCAAGCCCGATCAATCCGCCAAGCGGTTGCCGTTTCCACACGCGATGCCCGTTTGTGTTCGATCGCTGCCGAACCGAAGAGCCGGAGCTTCGCCAGAGAGCAGAGGGGCAGTGGGCGGCCTGCCATCTCGACGTATTGCCGGAATCGCCGGCAAACAGCCAGTGATCTGAACCGGCTTAAGCTCGTGCCAGCACGAGGTGACTGGTCAGCCGCCGCGCCACGTCGCGCCGCAGTGCATTGAATTCCGGTGACGACACATCGCGCGGGCGGGGCAGGTCAATGCGGAAATCGCTGTCGATCCGACCGGGGCCAGCGCTCATCACCAGCACGCGATCGGCCAGCAGCACGGCTTCCTCGACCGAATGGGTGACGAAGATCGTGGTCACGCCGGTGCGCTTCCAGATTTGCAGCAACTCGTTCTGAAGCTGCTCGCGGGTGAGTGCGTCGAGCGCGCCGAACGGCTCATCCATCAGGAGAATATTGGCGTTGTTGGCGAGCACGCGCGCGATCGCCACGCGCTGCTTCATGCCGCCCGACAACTGGTTCGGGTAGCGATCGGCAAAGCGCTCGAGCCCGACCATCCTGATAAATTCGTCGGTGGTCTTCTCGACCTCGTCGCGTGCGAGATGACGCTGCCGCGGCCCGAAGCTGATGTTTTGCCGCACCGTCATCCACGGAAACAGCGCGTAATCCTGAAACACCATGCCGCGATCGCTACCGGGGCCGGTGACGGGCTTGCCGTCGATCGCGACCTCGCCGGTGGTCGGCTCTTCGAATCCGGCGATGATCCGCAGCAGCGTGGATTTTCCGCATCCGGAGGCGCCGATCATGCAGACGAACTCGCCCCCGGGAATAACAAGATCAACCGGCGCCAGCGCTTCTACTTCGTCGTCGCCGACCGTAAAGCGTTTGGTGACGCCGCGGACGGTCAGGGTTTCCGGGTGCCCATTACTCACGGTGTTGCGGACTCCAGCTCAGGAGACGATTGCTGATCGCCACAATGATGCGGTCAGTGACAAAGCCGCAGGCGCCGATCACGATCATGCCGGTGATGACGAGATCGGTGCGCGACAGGGTGCGGCCATCCATCACGACCGAGCCGAGGCCGGTCGGAACGCCGGTCATTTCGCCGACCACGATCAGGATCCAGGCAAATCCATGCGCGATCCGCAGCCCGCTGAAGATCGCGGGCAGCGAGGCCGGCAACACGATCTGCCGGAACATTCCGGCACCGGAACAGCCGAGCATGGAGGCGGCTTCGAACAATCGCGGATCGATCGAGCGCACCCCAAACATTGTGTTCAACAAGATTGGATAAAACGCGCCGAGGAAGACCAGAAAGATCGCCGCGTTCGGCCCCAGTCCGAAAAAGATCATCGAGAGCGGAAGCCACGCGGTGACGGGAATCGGCCGCAGCAGCGAGATCGTCGGATCGAGCAGTTGCCGCAGCACCTTGATGCGCCCGATCATCATGCCTAAGGGAATGCCGATCAGGGCGGCAAGCAGAAAGCCGCCATAGACGCGCTGCATCGATTTCCAGACATGGATCAGGATCGTGCCGCTGAAGGCGTCATCGTAGATGCCTCCGAACGTAAAGTCGTACATCATCACGGCGACCTGATACGGACTCGGGACCAGCCGCGTGCCCGTGAACGCCACCGCGCGGTCCCAGATCAGGATCAGAAGGATTGGAAAGCCCGCGCCGAGGACGAAGGCGCGCAAGCTCTCCAGTCGTTGCCGCTTTCCGCGGCGCGGGGAGGCGGCCGCTGCGGGCAGACTTTTCTCGTCGCTGTCGGGCAGAACTGTGGCGTGGTCGCTCACGTCAATGGCACTTACATGAATTGTTTAGTGATGGCGTGCGCCATGTCGGGCGCCTGCCGGACCTGCTTCTTCTCGACCATCAAGCCGCTATAGGCCTTGGCGCGTTCAATGAAGGTGTCGTCGATTTTCCATGTTAGTTCGACATTCGGGACCGCCAGTTCGATCGACTTGCGCTGCTGGCCGAGTTTCTGCATCGCGACCTCGACCATTTCTTCGGGATGCGCCATCGCGTAGTCCGTCGCCTTTTTGTGCATCTCGACGATGAGTTTGATTCGGTCCGGGTTCTCCTTGATCATCTTTTCGCTGGCCGAGAGGATCATGTTGAGCGAGCCGATCGGCGTCGAATAGGGATATTCGACGAGCCGGCCGGTGCCGTTCGCAAGGCTGATTCCGGGTCCGGGTTCGGCGCCGACATAAGCATCGATATCGCCACGGGCGAGCGCGCCCGGCATGTCGCTGAACGACAACCGGATCGGCTGGATGTCGTTGATGGTCATGCCCTCGGCTTTCAACCGCTCGAGGATGACGACTTCCTGCGTCGAGCCCGGGGTGATCGCGACGCGCTTGCCCTTCAAATCCTTGATCGTCTTGATGTCGGATTTGGCGTCGGCGACGATGCCCATGCCGCGATTGGTGGCGGCCGCGACAATCACGATCGGCTCGCCGGCGGCGGCGCCAAGCAGGAACGCGGCAATGCCGTGGATGCAGGTATCGACGGTGCCGGTGAGCACCGCATTCTTGCCGTCGGTCGGGTTTTCGAAGGGAACGACTTCGATCTTGTAGCCGGGCGGGGCGAACTTCTCATAGAAATAGGGGGTGATGCCATGAATGAGCTTCAGTGTGCCCACCCGAAGCACCTTGTCGTCCGCGTTGGCTCTCGGCGCGGACATCGCCAGCGAGACGATTGCAAACAAAACGGGCAGCAGGCGGGTCAAAAACGGCGCAGCGGGCATGGCAATCCTTTCAGCCAACACGACAAATCCTGATTATAGCCCGGCGTCGCACCCTATACAGGAAGCTTCTCACCGAGGGAACTATCGATTGTGGGAGGGGAAATGCCGCGGGTGAAGGGCTTGCCGTGGTAACCTTGCCGGCCAAATTCACTGGAATTGGCAGCCTCATTCCCTAGATAATGAAGATGGGCGGGAATCGGCTGTGGGAGGCCTCGATGGTCTTGAATTGCGTTTGCTTTGCCGCCGTTGGCGTGATGGTTTTGGCATGGAGCGGCCCCTCGGCCGCGCAGCAATACCGTGCCGGCGAGTTCCTCAACCTCGACCTCTCCCGAGCTGTGTTGTCGCCGAAGCCACTTGGACCTGCCGCAAGCTTTACCCCGGGTCCACTGGATGTGACGGTCGATCGCGGCAACAACGCCGCGCAGGCCAGCGCAGAGCTCTTGGTCGATCCCAAGACCGTGGCAGCGGCCACGGTCCATGTCGAAAACAATTCCACCCCCAAGAACTCCACGCCAAAGTCCGTGCTCAGGACTGCCGCTTCCGGTATGCGCGCGGCCCATGTGCGGACGGCGGAACGATCGGTGCCCCACAAGCCGCATGCGCTGGTCGCGCTTCACGGGCGAAACCCCGTGGAGTTGCAAGCCCGCGAGACCACAGTTCAGGTTTGGCCCTGCAAGTCGGGCGGCATCTGCAACTGGAAGCGGTAAAACACGGCGCGCTAGCATTCGCTTGAGCGCCTGCGATCGGCTGCGAGCGAATGTCAAATTCGCTTCACAAATGACGCCATCTTGATTTGAATGATACCGGGCGGGCACATTATCAGCGGCGGATGATCGATTTCGTTCAAGGCTTCATCTGAATCATTTCCCTCGGGACGCCTTTGCTTGGACAACGGCGCCGATCTTCGGAGTTCATGTACATGGAACAACTGCAAACGCAGGGCATCAGCCTGCCGTGCCTTGGTCTTGGCACCTATCGCATGCAGGGCGATGTCTGCCGTGCGGCGGTCGAAAGCGCGCTCGCGCTCGGCTATCGCCACATCGACACCGCCGAGATGTACGGCAACGAGGAGGCGATCGGCGCTGCGATTGCGGCCTCAAAGGTCGCGCGCAAGGATCTGCATATTACGACCAAGGTCTGGAACGAAAATCTGGCGCCGGAGGCGATGCGCCGCGCCTTCGATGCGAGTCTGAAGAAGCTGAAGCTCGATCAGATCGATCTTTACCTCGTGCACTGGCCGGCGCCGAACATGAACCTGCCGGTGATGTTCGAAACCCTGATGAAGCTCAAGCAGGAAGGCCGCACGCGCGCGATCGGCGTCGCCAATTTCAACGTCGCGCTCCTGAAGAAGGTCGTCGAAGAGATCAAGGCGCCGATCGCCTGCAATCAGGTCGAATATCATGTGATGCTCGATCAGACGAGCTTACGCAAATATCTGGCGGCCAAATCGATCCCGCTGGTGGCCTATTGCCCGCTCGCGCAAGGCAGGGCTGCCTCCAACGAAACGCTGGTGGCGATCGGCAACAAGCATGGGGCAAGCGCGGCGCAAGTGGCGCTGAAATGGCTGCTCGACCAGGACGGCGTAGCGGCGATTCCGAAGGCTTCGCGCAAGGAAAGCCAGCAGGCCAATCTGGAGGCGCTGAACATCGGGCTTGACGATGAGGACCTGCAAGCAATCGCGGGCCTGCCGAAAGATCGGCGCTGCGTATCTCCGGCTTTTGCGCCGGCGTGGGATTAGCTGAAGCTTCGCACGCTGAAAAATGGCCCCTTTCGGGGCCGTTTATTTTGAGCGTCAGTCGACGATCGCCTGATACACCAGTGCGTTGATCGTCTGGCGATAGTGCCAGCGGGTGGGGCCGGGTGCGGCCGACATATACACCACGGCGAGCTCTTCCTTTGGATCGACCCACCAGTCGGTGCCGCTGGCGCCGGGCCATGAGAACTGGCCGACCGAACCCATCATCTTGACGACGCCGGGCGTCGTGCGCACCGCAAGCCCGAGGCCGAAGCCGTAGTCGGCGCGGGTCGGATCGGCGTTGCCGATCAGATTCTTGATGTTGGGACCGAGCTGGTCCGACAGCATATAAGAGACTGTTCGTGGACCGAGCAGGCGCGCTTCGCCGTTGCGGCCCTGGTTCATCAGCATCATCGCAAAACGCAAATAGTCCGAGGCGGTGGAAGCCGCACAACCGCCGCCGCACTCGAATTTGAGGGCTTGCGTCAGTTCGGGGCTGCGGGCCTGCGGCTTGCCGGTGTCGGGATCGATCGGCAGCGGCTTGGCATAGCGTGCGGCCTGGTCGGGCGAAATCGAAAATCCCGTATCGTTCATGCCAAGCGGCGTGAACAGATCGGCCTTGAGATATTGGCCGAGTGTTTGGCCGGAGATCTTCTCGATCGTCAGGCCGAGCAGGTCGAGGCCGAAACCGTAATCCCAGACGGTCGCTGGCTGATAGAGCAGGGGCAGCGACGCGAGTTTGTCGATGAAGGCCGCGCCGTCATATTCGCGCGAGGCGTCGCCGCTGCCAGCCGGATACATTTTGTGCACCAGCGTATTGCCGCGGCCGCCATAGACGATCCCGGAAGTGTGGCGCATAAGGTCCTGGATCGTGATCTGCCGGTTGGCCGGCACCGTTTCGGTTGTCGGCTCGCCGCTGGCGTCGCGCGCGGCGACCCTCATGTCGGCGAATTTCGGAAAATATTTCGAGACGGGATCGCCGATCAGCAGTTGGCCGCGCTCGTAGAGCATCAGCGCGCCGACCGTCGTCATCGGCTTGGTCATGGAAGCGATGTTGAAGATGGTGTCGGTGGTCATGGCGACGCCCGCCGCTTTGTCTCGCCATCCGTAGGCGTCCAGCGCCACCAGCCTGCCATGCCGTGCAATCGCGATCACCGCGCCGGGAATGCGGCCTGCGGCAATATCGGCTTTCAGGACCTCGGCGATGCGCGCCAGCCGTTCGCTGGACATCCCGACCTCCTCGGGTTTGGCGCGCGGCAAATCGGCTGCGAAGGCAACGCTGGAGGCGAGAAAGTAGAGTGTGGTTGCGAGGTATCGAATGCCAGTGCCGCCCATTTGAAGTTCCTGCACCACAAGCGGCGAATTCCGTCCAGGAACTTCAAATGGGAAAGCGGCACTAGAGCCAATAAGCTTGCTAGTGCCCACTTTCCGAAGTTCGTGAAAGTGGGTGCGGAGGAGTAGTACGAACTTCGGAAAGTGGGCACTAGTCATTGAGCGTCTCCCGTTCGGGCTCTACGGCCCTCCTGGGAGACTATGCGCCAATGGCCGTCTCCGAACCAGTTGCGTTTGACGCAGGCGCGCCCCGCGGCTTGCGCAAACGCTCGGGCCGTCGCATCATCGCGTAACAAAAAGCCTGATTTTTTGGGGGAGAACGCCAGCATGTCCGAATTGTCGCGCCGTCATTTTCTGGCGGGCACCGCCGCCGCCGCTCTGTCAACGTCGCAGGCTATGGCCGCGATGGGACCGAACGACAAATTCGACCTGGTGATCAAGGGCGGCGACGTGCTCGATCCGAGCCAGTCATTGCGTGGCAAGCGCGATATCGGCATCCGCTGGGGCGTGATCGAGGCGGTCGAACCGGAAATTCCCCCCGCACGCGCTGGCAAGACCATCGATGCTTCGGGCAAGCTCGTCACGCCCGGCCTCGTCGACCTGCATTGCCATGTCTACCCCTACGGTTCGGCGATCGGCATTCCCGCCGACGAACTCGTGCAATTCCAGGGCACCACCACGGTGGTGTCGGCCGGCGATGCCGGCGTCAACAATCTCGCCGCGCTGCGGCGCTTCATTGTCGCACAGACCCGGGCGCGGATGTACGCCTTCCTCCATATCGCCAATAACGGCCTGTCGGCTTTCCCGGTCGCCGAACTCTACAACATCGACAACGCGCAGGTCGAAGCCTGTGCGATGGGGCTTGCCGAAAACCAGGATTTCCTGATCGGCGTGAAGGTGCGGATGTCGGAGAACGTCATCTTCAAGCACGGCGTCGAACCGCTCAAACGCGGTATCCAGGCTTGTGAAATGTGCGGATGGCCGGCCAAGATGATGGTGCATATCGGCGGCGTCGAGACCCCTCAGTTGATGTCCGATATTCTCAACCTGCTGCGGCCGGGCGACGTCCTGACCCACTGTTATTCCGGCGCTCCGAACATGGCCGGCGCTTTCACCAATATCGTGCAGGACGGCAAGCTGTTGCCGGCCGCGCTCGCCGCCAAGCAGCGTGGCGTGATCTTCGACGTCGGCCATGGCGGAGGCAGCTTCGATTTCACGGTGGCGGAAGTCGCAATCCCCGCCGGCGGCACGCCGGACACGCTCTCTTCCGACATTCATGTGTTCTCGGGCAATTCGCCCGGTATTCCGTATCTGCCCAATGTCATGGGCAAGTTCATGGCGATTGGCTTCTCGCTCGAGCAGGTGGTGGCGATGGCGACCATTGCGCCCGCCAGGATCATCAACCGTGCGCCGAAGATCGGCACGCTTCAGATCGGCGCGCCCGGCGATGTCTCGATCATGGATGTGGTCGAGGGGCCGGTCACGTTCGTCGATACCCGCAACAACAAACGCGACGGCAAGGTTCAGTTGAAGCCGGTGCAGACCGTCATCAACGGCGTGCCGTTCGGCCGGCCGTATCAGGCGCCCTTTGCGGTGAGGTGAAACCGATTCACCGTCCAGGAGGTTCGGGCGGAAAGCATGGCTGCGGCGATCAACGCCGCAGCGGCAATCAGAGACGCCACGCGAAAGTCGCCAAGCCACTGTGACAGAAAGCCGGCCAGCGTCGGTCCGATCATCTGACCGACGCTGAAGCTTGCGGTCATTCGCGCGAAGGCCCGGTGAGGATGCCCGGCCGACAGCATTCGTCCGGCCATGAAGCCGAGCACCGTAATGCCCATGAATGTTCCACCCAACAGCAGCGCTGAAAGACAGATACCGGGAATCGTCGCCCATTCGACGCTGATGGCGACGCCGACGGCCTCGATGGCACAGGCCGCGGCAAAGGCGTTCAAGATACCGATCCGCTTGCCCAGCCAATTCCAGACCGTCACGGAGGGAATCGCGGCCAACCCAAACAGCGTCCAGACCCATGGTTCAAGCACGCGAACTTCGTTTGTGAGCCGCACAATGGCGACCAGGAATGTTGCGGTGATGATGTAACCAAAGCCGAACAGGCCATAGGCCACGACCATGGTGCCCATCCCCGAAGGTGCCGCACCGGGAGCGTCGGCCTTCATTGGCGGGCCACTCTCTTCCGCCGCAGGAATCAACAGCGCAGCCCCGACCGCGGCCAGGATGGCAAGAGATCCGGCGCCAACCCAAAGGCTTCGCCAGCTCGCGCCTGCCGCCAGCATGGCGGAAACGGCAATCGCCGAAATCACGACCCCGAAGCCCACGCCGGCGAACTGAATGGCGGACAGCGATCCGTGTCCGGAAGCCGACAATCGCTCCAGAACGAGAGTGGACGCACAGACGATCGCGAAGGCGCTGGCGACGCCGCCGATGAAGCGCAGGCTGACGAAGGAGGCCATATCCGACGGGAGCGCCATGGCGGCGGTCGACACGGCGCTGATCGTCAGTGCCGCCAGAAGCCAGGGCCTTGGCCGGGCGATCACGAACGGCCGGCCTGCCAGCAAGGCGCCGATGAAATAACCGAGCAGGTTTGCCGATGCGACCATGCCTGCATCGGATTTGCTCCAGCCAAGCGCGGCCAGCATCGCCGGGAGGATCGGCGTGTAGACGAAGCGGCCGATACCGATCGCCGCCGTCATCGACGCCAATCCGCCAAACGCCAGCGCCGCGGGGCGATCAATCTGCATGGTCTTGGTCCGGTTTCAGCTATCCACGGGTGGCGCCGAACTTACGGCTAGCGGACTGCGTCCGGTAACGGTTTGATCCGATCACGGCTATCGTGTGGGGTGATAGCGGGCGGAACTACTCGGCAGCCGCAACCCGCGCGGTGGCCGGCTTTGCCAGATCGAGAAAGGCACGCAGCGCACTGGACGCGTAGGCTTCGCGATGCCGGATAAAGACCGTATCGACCCACTTTTCGGTGTTTGGCAAGGTGTGCATGGCGACGCGCTCGCGATCCCATACCGAACCGAGCAGCGCCTTCGGCAACAGCGTCACGCCAAGTCCTGCGCTGACGCAACTGAAGATCGCCTCCAGCGTCCCGAATTCCAGGCATCTGACGCCGACGATTCCGCGCCGGGCGAGCAGGGCCTCCAATTGCAGGCGGTAGGAACAGCCAATCTTCAGCACAATGATCTTCAGCTCCGGCGTGGCCGCGAGCACGTCGAAGTCGGCCACGGATGGAGCCGTCAGGATCACCAGCTCTTCCCTGACAAAAGGTTCGACCAACAGGTCCGGATGGTTCACCGGCCCGCAGACATAGGCGCCCTCCAGCGTGTGGTCGAGAACCTGGTCGATGAGTTCGCACGAGGTCCCGGTCCGCAAGCTCAGATCAACCGCGGGATAGGCCGTGGCAAATTCGGTGAGGAGCGGCGACAGCCGCAAGGCGGCGGTAGTCTCGAGCGAACCGATCACCAGCGGACCTGTGGGCGATCCCTGATCGGCGACGGCGCGGCGGGCGTCGTCGAGCACGCGTGCGGCGCGGCTTGCGAAGGGTAGAAGCCGCCTGCCTGCCGCCGTCAGTGTAACGCCTCGATTGGTGCGTTCGAACAGCTCGAACCCGACCTCATCTTCCAGCGTCTTGATGCGCGCGGTGACGTTCGACTGTACCGTGTTGAGTTCGAGCGCGGCCTTGTTCATGCTGCCGCAGCGCGCGACACATTGAAACACCCGAAGGTCAGCCGCATCCATTGTCAGGACTCCCTGGCGTCTTTCATCATTCTATCGGATAGACCTGCTCCATGTCAGGGCCCGATTCAGTTCCGGGCTTTCATCTCGACATTGCCAATTCGTGTCGGCACGCCGAATTCCTTTCGGCAGACGTCGGCAAGTGCCGCAATGCCTTCGCGGATTTGCTGGTGCGTCGGGCTTGCGAAACACAGCCGCAAACGACAACCGGCATAGGCCTTGTCGGTCGACCATTCCGGGCCTGGATTGATCGAGACGCCGGCGGCCAATGCGGCCTGATAGAGCTTCAGCGTATCGACATGATCAGGGAGTTTGACCCAAAGGAAAATCCCGCCCTTTGGCTCCTCGAATTCCGCCGTGGTGCCGAACTGCTCGTTGAGTGCTTCCATCAACGTATCGAGTTTGGCGCGCAGACCGCGCCTCAAGGCCGGCACATGGGTCTCGAAATGCGGCGTGCAATATTCGGCAAGCGCCATCTGCTCGAGCGCGCCGCTGCCGGCATCGGTTTTGAGCGCCAGCATGCGCGACAACGCCGCCCATGGCGCGACGATAAAGCCGACGCGCAAGGCTGGTGCGATCGATTTGGAAAATGAGCCGATGTGAATGACGTTGGCGGTCTTGCTCATGGCATACAGCGCAAGCGGGCGCTTTCCGTCCCAAATCAAATCGGCGTAGCAGTCGTCCTCGAAAACCGGCACGCCATATTGCTCGGCGAGTTCCAGGAGTTCGAGGCGCCGTGGTTCCGGCATGATGGTGCCGGTCGGGTTCTGCACGGTCGGGATGGTATAGATATATTTCGGTGTGACGCCGCGGCGTTTGAGATCGGCCAGCGTGTTGGCCAAGACGTCCATCCGCATGCCGTCTTGATCGAGCGGGACTCCGATCGTGTTGACCCCAAGCCGCGTCAGCCGGTTCAGGGTGCCCTGATAGGTGTCGCGTTCGACGATGACGGTATCGCCACGGGCGAGAAAAGTGGCGTTCACCAGATCGAGCGCCTGAAGCGAGCCGGAAACGATCAGGATGTCGTCGGCCGTGCAGGAGATGCCGCTGTCGCGCTTCAGTTTCGCAGAGAGAAATTGACGCAAAGGCCGGTAGCCTTGCGGACCGCTCCCCAGCCCATAGGTCGCAAGCGTCCGGCCCTCGCGCTTGAGCACAGCGTTGACCGCATCGATCAGACCGTCGAGCGGGACCTGTTCGGGATCGTTGTTGCCGCCGACGAAGCTATATTTTGCAAGTCCCGTCCATTTTGCTGCCGCGGCGGGCAGGCCCGCCGGCAGCAATGGTGCGAAGTCGAATGGTGCGGCCTTCATAGGCTAGTGTTCCGATTCCGAAGTTCGTACTATGTTGCGGTAACCTCGTATACGAACTTCGGGATCGAAAGAACACTAGCAAAAATTTAAGATTCCAGTGTGGCTTTGGTTCAGAAGTCCGCATGACGCATTCGCGGCAGGGTTGATGCGGGCTTCTGAACCGCCACGCTGGTTTGCTACCTTGTTCTTGATTACGTTCGACCTTATTCAAGTAAGAGGCCTTTGTCGCTACATACGGAAGGCTTTTCTGCTTTGCATATTGAAGCTGGCGCAGTCGCTTTCTCCGCGCTAATGCTCGCCCCGCGAAACGAGAGAACCTATGGCCGATCCGATCCAGGAAGTTCTGCACGCCTTTGCCCAGGGCGAACTTGTCGTGGTTACCGACGATGACGACCGCGAAGGCGAGGGCGACCTGATCGTTGCAGCCTCGTTCTGCACGCCTGAAAAGATGGCGTTCATCATCCGTCACACCTCGGGCATCGTCTGCGCACCGATCACGCAGGAAGATGCGCGCCGACTGCGGCTCGATCCGATGGTGGCGCATAACGATTCCAGCCACACCACCGCCTTTACCGTCTCGATCGACTACAAGCCGGACGGCGGCACGGGGATTTCGGCGGAAGAGCGCGCCTCATGCTGCCGGGCGCTGGCCAATCCGAATGTCGGCGCCAACGACTTTGCCCGGCCCGGCCATGTGTTTCCGCTGATTGCGCGGGATGGCGGCGTTCTCCTGCGCTCCGGCCATACCGAGGCGGCGGTTGACCTGTGCAGGTTGAGCGGCCTGCCGCCGGTCGGTGTCATCAGCGAATTGATGAACGATGACGGGTCGGTGATGAAGGGCGCGCAGGTGGCGCAGTTCGCCAAGACCCACAAGCTCAAGCATGTCACGATCGCGGAATTGATTTCCTACCGCCAGGCGCGCGAGAAACTGATCGAGCGGGTCTCAACCTTCACCGTCGACAGCCCGATCGGGCCGCTGCAGGGTTTTGCCTACCGCTCGCCATTCGACTCTATCGCCCACGTGGCTTTCGTCTATAACGGCGTCGGCGACGGCAGGAACGTGCTGACCCGCTTCCACAAGCCCAATATCGTCAGGGATATCTTCACCGGGCCGAAACACATGAAATCGGTGCTGGAATATTTCAAGAAGAACGGCAGCGGCGTTCTGGTTTATTTGCGCGACGGTGCGGCCGGAGTTCCGGTGGCGCCATTGCCGGAAGAGAAAACTGCGGAGGCTGACCGCAACAAGCAATGGCGCGAAGTCGGTGTCGGCGCGCAGATCTTGCGTGACCTCGGTGTCACCTCGATCCGGAACCTGACCTCGTCGTCACACGACTACAAGGGGCTTTCCGGATTTGGCATCGAGATCGTCTCGAACGAGCAGCTCGAAGGGTAGCTTTGTGTCATTCCGGGATGGCCCAAACGGGTCGCGCGAATGCGGGCCCCGGAATGAACGGGATCGGCGATTTGCGCTCCTGCCCGTTGCGCATTAAAATAAATCCAATGTTGCGAAAGGATTTTCCATGAGCGTGCGCCCTCAGGCCAAGGACAAACCGTCTCCCGTCAATTTTCAATGGGACGATCCGTTCCTGCTCGACGAACAGCTGACCGAAGACGAGCGGATGATCCGCGATACCGCGCGGGCCTATGCGCAAGACAAACTGTTGCCGCGGGTCGCCAAGGCCTATCTCGAAGAGAAAGTCGATCGCGACATCTTCCATGAAATGGGCGAGCTCGGCCTGATCGGCATCACGCTGCCGGAGGAATACGGCTGCGCCAACGCCAGCTACGTCGCCTATGGGCTCGTGGCGCGCGAGATCGAACGCGTCGATTCCGGCTATCGCTCGATGAATTCGGTGCAATCCTCGCTCGTGATGCATCCGATCTATGCCTATGGTGACGAGAACCAGCGCAAGAAGTACCTGCCCAAGCTTGCGACCGGCGAATGGGTCGGCTGTTTCGGGCTGACCGAGCCGGACGCCGGTTCCGACCCCGGCGGCATGAAGACCCGCGCGGAGAAAACCTCCGACGGTTACCGGCTGACCGGCACCAAGATGTGGATTTCCAATGCGCCGATCGCCGACGTGTTCGTGATCTGGGCCAAGTCGGCCGAACACAACAACCAGATCCGCGGTTTCATCCTGGAAAAGGGCATGAAGGGGCTTTCGGCGCCGAAGATCGGCGGCAAGCTGTCGCTCCGCGCCTCCGTCACCGGCGAAGTCGTGATGGAGGGGGTCGAGGTGCCGGAAAGCGCGCTGCTACCCAACGTCTCCGGCCTCAAGGGTCCGTTCGGCTGCCTCAACCGCGCCCGCTACGGCATTTCCTGGGGCGCGATGGGCGCGGCGGAAGACTGCATGCACCGCGCGCGGCAATACACGCTCGACCGCAAGCAGTTCAACAAGCCCTTGGCGGCGACCCAACTGGTGCAGAAGAAACTCGCCGACATGCAGACCGAGATTGCGCTCGGCTTGCAGGCCTCATTGCGGGTCGGACGGTTGATGGACGAGGGCAAAATGGCCCCGGAGATGATTTCCATCGTCAAGCGCAACAATTGCGGCAAGGCGCTCGACATCGCGCGTGTCGCGCGCGACATGCATGGCGGTAACGGCATCCAGATCGAATATCACGTGATGCGGCACACCGCGAACCTGGAGACCGTGAATACCTATGAGGGCACCCACGACGTTCATGCCCTGATCCTCGGTCGCGCCATCACCGGCATTCAGGCGTTTTCGTAAGCTGGCTGACCTCGTCCTGAGGAGCCCGCGGCTCGCGGGCGTCTCGACGGACGGTGGAAGCGGGGGCATTCTTGCTTCGAGACGGCCCCTGCGGGCCTCCTCAGCACGAGGGCGGGTGTTTCAAACCAGGAAGCCTCATGGCCGATACCGACGACGTTCCCTTCAATCGCAATTTTCCTTTAGCGCCCGGCGTGGTTGAAGAAATCCGGCCCGGCGTGCGGCGGATCCTCTGCAACAATCCGAGCCCCTTCACCTTTACGGGAACGGTGAGCTACATCGTCGGCCGCGGCAAGGTCGCGATCATCGATCCCGGTCCCGACGATGCGGCCCATGCGGCAGCATTGCTCGATGCCGTGCGCGGCGAGACCGTGACGCATATTCTGGTGACCCACACCCATCGCGACCATTCGCTGAATACGCCACGGATCAAGGAGCCTACCGGCGCGCCGGTCTATGCCGAGGGGGCGCACCGCGCATCGCGCCCGCGCTTTGAAAGCGAGAAGCACAATCCTGAGTCGGGCGCGGACCGCGAGTTTCGGCCGGATGTGCGAGTCAAGGACGGCGATATCATCGAAGGGGACGGCTGGAGGCTCGAGACTGTCGCGACGCCCGGA
Source organism: uncultured Alphaproteobacteria bacterium (assembly GCA_963770515.1). GTDB lineage: Bacteria > Pseudomonadota > Alphaproteobacteria > Rhizobiales > Xanthobacteraceae > Bradyrhizobium. The sequence continues at coordinate 728,343 of CAVYPW010000004.1, read as the reverse complement.
CATACCGCCAATCATCTCGCTTTCGCCTGGCCCGATCGGAAATCCCTGTTCGTCGGCGATCACGTGATGGGGTGGTCGACCTCGATCGTGGCGCCGCCGGACGGATCGATGGTCGACTACATGGCTTCGCTGGAAAAACTCGCCGCGCGCGGTGAAGACCTCTATTTCTCCGGCCATGGTCCGGAGATTCCCGACGCGCCGCGTTATGTACGCTTCCTGATCCGCCACCGCCAGGCCCGCGAGGCCTCGATCCTGCACCGGCTTTCGAAAGGCGAGGCGGATATCCCGACCATCGTGCGTGCGATCTATATCGGCATCGATCCGCGCCTGATGAATGCGGCGGGCTATTCCGTGCTGGCGCATCTGGAGGATCTGGTCGGACGAGGCATCGTCGCGACCGATGGCGACCCGGTGATCGGGGGAACGTATCGATTGGCCGCGGCGGCCTGACGCGCTATTTCTTCACCACCTTCGGCGGCGCTTTCACAGGCGCAACCGGCTTCTTGGCGGGCTTGAGGCTTTCATTGTCGGCGGCGTTGTTGAGGTCTTCCATCAGCCTGCGGATGCGCGCCGCATTGCTGCCGAGGTCGCTCTCGAAATAGCGCGAGGCGGAGCGGATATCGACGCGTGAATCCTCGTCATCGGGCGTCACGCGGATCGAGACATCCTCGCGAAATCCCATGATCGGCGAGCGCGCCACCGCCTCGATGCGGCCGATCCGGCGCGGCGGCTGGGGCGGGCGCTCATCGATCACAAGCCATTTGCGTTTGGTGACGAGCTGCAACGTGATTTCATAGGCCCGCTGCACGGGAACTTCGAGTTCGACCGTCTCGATGTCGGGATAGGCAATACGCTGTTGCTCGGCCGAATAGAGGCCGGCATAGACGGCCGGATTGGCGCCGTCGCCGCTGCGCAGCCGCGCCAGCGCCTCGAAGCGCGGCGGGTCGATGGGATCGGTGGTGATGTCGTGGATCGCGGGCAGCCTGCGGTATTGCAGGCCGAGATAGGCGGGGTAAGCGAGCAGCACCGCGTCGATCAGGAACGCGAGCAGGATTCGGCTCACGCCGCGGGCGCCGCTCTGCCAGATCGCCGCCGCACCGATCAGGCCGATCAGGATCGAGAGGCCCGCAATGGCTAGCGCGCCGAAAAACGTGGCGAGCGCCGGTTTGATTTCGAGAAAGCCAAAACGGACGATGAGGACCGAGACCACGACTGCCACCACGGCGAATACCGCCAGGTTGCGCGACCAGGACGCCAAACCTGACACGGGCTCCGATAAATAGGGAGCGGAAAACCTGCGGGCCATGACTTTTGATTTCCGCCGGGGTGGATTTCTGCCGGGTTGGGACTGCCGGTTGGAACCGGCCGGTGTTCAAATTAGCCCGTGTGAGACCACGAACCTGCGCCGAATTCAAGGGAACAGAGGCCGGCTGGGGACCAGCCGCGCCGTCCATCTGGCCGTTATCGTTACGTGCCTGGAAAACTGTAGGCCTTGAATTGCTCGCGCAGCGCCGTCTTCAGGATCTTGCCGGTCGCCGTGTGCGGAATACCTTCAACGAACGCGATGTCGTCGGGCATCCACCACTTGGCGATCTTGCCGTCCATGAATTTCAGAATGTCTTCCCGAGTTGCTTTCTGCCCCTGCTTGAGCTGGACGATGAGCAGCGGACGCTCGTCCCATTTGGGATGGTGCACGCCGATCACGGCGGCTTCCGCGACCGCAGGGTGGCCGACGGCGAGATTTTCCAGATCGATCGAGGATATCCACTCGCCGCCGGACTTGATCACGTCCTTGGAGCGGTCGGTAATCCGCATGTAGCCGAACGAATTGATGGTGGCGACATCGCCGGTGTCGAAGAAACCGTTCTCATCCAGAATGTTGGCATCGACCCGGAAATAGGCCTTGGCAACCGAGGGCCCTGAGACCTTAAGCCGGCCGAAGGTCTTGCCGTCCCACGGCAGTTCCTTGCCGGCGTCGTCGGTGATTTTCATCTGCACGCCGAACGGCGGGTAGCCCTGGGTCTGGAGAATGTCGAGCGCTTCTTCGCCTTCGAGCCCGCTGAAGGGAGGTTTCAGCGTGGCCAGCGTGCCGATCGGGCTCATCTCGGTCATGCCCCAGGCGTGTCGCGCCGTCACGCCCATGTCGATGAAGGCCTTGATCATCGAGCGGGGCATCGCCGAGCCGCCGCACACCACCATGCGCAAATGCGGCAGCTTCAGATGGTTGGCGGCCATGTGGTTGAGTAACATCAGCCACACCGTAGGAACGCCGGCCGTGTGCGTGACCTTCTCGGTTTCCAGGAGCTCGAAGACGGAAGCGCCGTCGAGCTTGGCGCCGGGCAGCACCAGCTTGGTCCCCATCGAGGGCGCCGAAAAGGCGATGCCCCAGCTGTTGGCGTGGAACAGCGGAACCACCGGCAGCATCGTATCGCCGGCGCCGGCGCCGAGTGAATCGCCGGTATTGGCCATCAGCGCATGCATGACGTTGGAGCGGTGCGAATACAGCACGCCCTTTGGATCGCCGGTAGTGCCGGAGGTATAGCACATCGCCGCTGCGGTGTTTTCGTCAAAGGTTTTCCATTTGAAATCGCCGTCGACTTCGCCGATCCAGTCCTCATAGGCGACTGCGTTCTTCAGCGTCGTTGGCGGCATATGCGCCTTGTCGGTGAACACGATGTAGCGCTCGACGCTTGGCAGCTTGTCGGCGATCTTTTCCAGGATCGGCACAAAGGTGATATCGGTCATCACCACGCGGTCTTGCGCGTGGTTGATGATCCAGGCGATCTGCTCGGGAAACAGCCGCGGGTTGACGGTGTGGCAGATCGCGCCGATCCCCATGATGCCGTACCATGCTTCGAGATGGCGCCAGGTGTTCCAGGCGATGGTGGCCACGCGGTCGCCGAGCTTGATGCCGTCGCGTTCCAGCCGCTGCGAGATCTTCAGCGCGCGCTTGTGGATTTCGGCATAATTGGTGCGATGGATGGGACCTTCGACCGACCGCGTAACGACTTCCTGCTTGCCGTGGATGGTCGCTGCGTGTTCGAGAATTCGATGACACAGCAAAGGCCAGTCTTGCATCAATCCCAGCATAGGGACATCCCTCCTGAATGTTCGATCGCTTTTCGCGGTTCTTTGGCGCGATTTGACGCGAAGTCTAGCGTGGGGAAGGGACGCCGCAAGTGGGCTTCTCGTAGGGGGCGCGCCCGCCGGGGCGCCATGGTTACCGTGGCCGCGCTGCTGTTCGCCTGGTGCGGCCAGACGCATTCCGCCGCTGCAAAGGTGAAGGTGCCCTTGCCAAAGCCCCGTCCGGTGGAGGCGCCGTCGGCTGCGGCGGAGCCACCCGCAGCCCTGGAAGGCAAGAACGCCGAGCCACCGTCTGCCCCGGCACTTTCCGCCTGCCGGCTCGCCTTGACGGAAGCGATGGCGATCGCGCCTAGCATTCCCGATATTCATGGTCCCGGCGGCTGCGGCGGCGAGGATCTAGTGCGGCTGGAGGCGGTGGTTTTGCCGGATAACCGTCAGGTCGCGGTCAAGCCTGCCGCGATCCTGCGCTGCAAGATGGCGTCCGCGATCGCGGACTGGGTTCGCGCCGATATCGCGCCGCTTGCCAAGGGCCTCGGCAGCGCCATCGCCGGCCTCGACAATTTCGACTCCTTCGAATGCCGCGGCCGCAACCGCATCGTCGGCGCCCAACTGTCCGAACACGGCCGCGCCAATGCGCTTGATGTTCGCTCCTTCAAATTTGCCGATGGCCGGACGATCTCGCTGACCGACCGCAACGTGGCGCGGGACGTGCGCGAGACGGTGCTGCATTCGGTGTGCGCACGGTTCTCAACCGTGCTGGGGCCGGGCTCCGACGGCTACCATGAAGATCACATCCATCTCGATCTGATGGAACGGCGCAACGACTACCGGATTTGCCAGTGGAATGTATGGGACGCGCTACCGGCCGTCGCGCCGATGCTGCCGGCCTCTCGTCCGGAGGAGGCGCCGCCACGTGCGGTTGCCGATGAGCCGGAAGCAGCGAAGTCGAACGGTGGCGAGGCCGATCCTGCACCCCGGCAGCCGGCGGAAAAATCATCCGCCGACAACCCGCCAACGAAAAAGCGCCGGTAAACCGGCGCTTTTTTATTTCTCAAATCGAGGTTGGTTCGGTTACTGCACCGAGCCCATATTGGTCGAGCCCAGCGCCATCTGCGACGAGCCGAACGGCGTATCGCCGTGATGAGGAGCAAGCACGACGACGATGGTGCCGACCTTGGCGCGGTTATACAGATCGATCACGTCCTCGTTGGTCATGCGGATGCAGCCCGAGGAGATCGATTGGCCGATATATTCCGGCTGATTGGTGCCGTGAATTCGGAACAGCGTGTCCTTGCCGCCCGAGTAGAGATACATCGCGCGCGAGCCCATCGGATTGTCCGGGCCCGGCGGCACAAACGTGGGAACGCCGAGACGCTCGATCTCGCCCTTGGTCGGATGCCAGGCCGGCCATTCGGTCATGCTGCCGATCTTGGCAATGCCCGACCACGCCATGGCTTCCTCGCCGACGGTGATGCCGTAGCGGATCGCCTTGCCGTCGCTCATGACATAATAGAGGTAGTGGTTGTCGGAATCGACCACGATCGAGCCGGGCGCTTCCTTGCGATGATATTCGACGATGGCGCGGCGGAAATTCTCCGGCGGCTGCACATTCTCGTAACGAACCTTCGACAGCAATTCCTTGTCGTGCTGTTTGAATGCGCTGGTGTTCGTCGCCTCATAGTTAGCCGTTTCCATGCAGCCCGAGAGGAGCAGGCCGGCAGCGGTTACAACCATTGCCAATTTCAGCGACGTCAGTTTCAACGGCATTTTGGATTTCCAATCGAAAGCGATTTATTCGAAGCGCGGGGCTTTTTGTCCCGCCACGACTCCACCTTCACTTCCCACATTATCGCCGAAATTGACAATAATTCCAGAGCTGGGATCGTTGTCCTGCACTGCGGGAGGTCGTCTGTGTCTTTTTTGCCGCAAGTGCTTGAGCAACTGGGCATTCTCCGGCAATAACGTGTCCGGCCGGCCGGATCATCGCCATTCTCCTGCCATGGGGGCGCCGCAAATGGCCGGGAGTTCACCGTATTGTCAGAAAGGGCCTGTCAAACTCGAATTCCTGCTCGAGCTCCTGGGCCGATTCCAATATTCGCACCCGAGCCGACGCATCTCTGCGAAACGCTGGAACAGCGCCATTGGTTAAAGTTGTGTTTCAAGTCCGGAGCCGCCCATGTTCTCGGTGTTTATCCCCAGCGAATCTTCCCTGAAAAAGGCGACCGTCACCGATCTGGACAAGCTGCCTGAGGCGGCGGTCTGGATCGATCTGGTCAAGCCGACCTCCGCCGAGGACAAGGCGGTGGAGCGGCTGGCCGGAATCGCCGTCCCGACACGGGAAGACATGCAGGAAATCGAGATCTCCAGCCGCCTCTATATCGAAAACGGCGCACGCTACATGACATCCACCCTGATGTGTGCGGCAGACACGGAAAATCCCCGTACCACCGCCGTCACCTTCATCCTGGCCAGTCACCGACTGGTTACCGTGCGCTACGACGAACCGAGGCCGTTCGTGCTGGTGGAAAACAAGCTGGCGCGCAGTTGCCCCGCCGGCATTACCGGCGAAATGGTGCTGATGGAGCTTCTGGATGCGGTGATCGACCGCAACGCCGACATCCTGGAGCGCGCCGGCGGCGAGATGGATGCGATCAGCCATCAGATTTTCGAACCCGAGGGAGCGGCGCGCACCGGGCACGCCAAGCGCTATTCCGACATCCTGATCGCGATCGGCCGCAAGGGCGACCTCACCTCCAAGGTGCGGGAGAGCCTGGTCTCGATCGGCCGCGTCGTCACCTTCGTGGCGGCCTCCGTCGACGGTGTGAAGTGGTCAAAGGACATGCGCGAGCAGCTCAAGACCATGCAGCGCGACGTGGCTTCGCTGACCGATCACGCCTCCTATCTTTCCAACAAGATCACCTTCATCCTGGATGCGATGCTGGGCGTCGTCAATCTGGAACAGAACAACATCATCAAGCTGTTTTCGGTGATGGCGGTGGTGTTGATGCCGCCGACCCTGATTGCCTCGATCTACGGCATGAATTTCAAGGTGATGCCGGAACTGGAATGGCAGCACGGCTATCCCCTCGCGGTAGTGATGATGGTGGCCGCGGCGGTGGCGCCCTACATGTATTTCAGGTGGAAGAAGTGGCTGTAAATCGGCCGGTTCCGCTCGGCGATCGAGGTTAAAAAAGTACGCGAAACTGCCGGACTCCTCCTCTCAATCGCTCCGCTAAAATTTGAGCGGAGGACTGAACGTTTGCGCGACGGCTTTCTGTCATAACATCGGCCGAACGATCGCGAGAAGTCCAATGGTTGAGAAAGTCATAAGGCCAATGCAGAACGTCATCGACTTCGCGAGCTACCAGCAGGGCCGCAACATTGTTGCCAGGGCGCCGGCGATTTCGGCGCGCACCTGCCGGCATTGCGGTGCGGTTCTTGCCGAAGGCGAGCGGGAAGACGAGTGCTCCAGCATTGCCAATGCCGAAGAGACTTTGCGCTGGCAGGCCGCGCAAATCCTGCGCGGGCTGATCTAGAACGAGCCGCCCATCCTCGAGACCCGCTCGATGGAACGGGATTTGCTGCGCCCGGTTTGAGAGCGGCTTGCCTAAACGTGCTGACCGCCATTGATGTGGATTTCGGCGCCATTCACGTAAGAGCTCATTTCCGTACACAGCACATAGATGATTTTGGCGACTTCGTCCGGCGTGCCGAGCCGGTGCATCGGAATTTGCTGTTCGACGATCTTTTCGGTGCCCGGCGACAGGATCGAGGTGTCGATCTCGCCCGGCGCGATCGAATTGACGCGCACACCGATGCGGCCGAAATCCGATGCCATCTCGCGGGTAAGGGAGGCGAGCGCCGCCTTCGAGGTCGCATAGGCCGCGCCCGCGAACGGATGCACCCGCGAGCCCGCGATCGAGGTGACGTTGACCACCGAGCCTTTCGCAGCCTTCAATTCATCGATCAGGCCGCGCGCCATCATGATCGGCGCAAAGAAATTGACCCGGAACACATGGCTCCAGGTCTCGATGTCGGTATCGATCGAGCCGAGCCGACCGCCGCCTTCCGCCTTTGGCGATATCGCGGCATTGTTGACCAGCGCGTGCAGCATGCCGCCTTCCAGACGCTGGCGAATTTCCGCGATCGCGCGCGCGGTGTCGTCGTGGTCGGCGAGGTCGACCTGGATGTGATCCTCAGGCCCGGCGTCCCACGGACAGTCTTCGGGAAACGGATGGCGCGAACAGGTGATGACGCGCCACCCGGCCGAGGAAAAGCGGATCACGGTGGCATGGCCGATGCCGCGGCTGGCCCCGGTGAGAAGCAGCGTCCGCCGTGGTCCATTATTGTGGGATGCAGTGGCCATAAACTTGTTGCTCCGTCTGCGTCATTCCGGGATGGTCCGAAGGACCAGACCCGGAATCTCGGGATTCCCTGATGTACAATAGTACATCATAGTTCGACGCTTACGCGCCGCCCCGGAATGACGTTGGGTCAGGGATAAAGCCCAGTCTTCGACCAGGCCTGGCCGGAAGTGTCGCGGCTGAATTCGATGCGGTCGTGCAGGCGAAACGGACGATCATGCCAGAATTCGAACCGGAGCGGAGTGATGCGCCAGCCGCTCCATCCGGGTGGGCGCGGCACCTCGCCGATGAGGTATTGCGCGGCAGCCTTGGCGATCGCTTGTTCAAAGGCGAAACGGCTTTCCAGCGGCTGCGACTGTTTCGAAGCCCAGGCGCCGATCTGGGCCTGTTTGGGACGGGTGGCGAAATAGGCATCGGCCTCGGCGTCGGTGACCGGCGATACCAACCCGCGGATCCGCACCTGCCGGCGCAGCGACTTCCAGTGAAAAAGTAAGGCCGCCCTGGGATTCGCGGCCAGTTCGCGGCCTTTTTGGCTGGCGATGTGGCTGTAAAAGACAAAGCCGTTCGCGTCATAGCCCTTCATCAGCACCATCCGCACGTCTGGCAGGCCCTCAGCATCGACGGTCGAAAGCGCCATGGCGTTGGGGTCATTGGGTTCGGCCTTCACGGCCTCCGCAAACCACTCGCCAAACAGCGCCAACGGCTCCTCGGCCGCGGTGAAATCACCGGATGTTAAGGGTGTCGGGTGTTTGATGGAGGTCGTATCCGTCATTTGGAGTCCAAAATTGCCCCCGCTCGCGGCCAGATCCGCGTTCCAGCCCTGTACGAGGTCAGCCTTATATAGGGCATGGGGAAGCTTTGGCCTATCGTCGGGGCGGCCGGGTGCGGCGATAATGGTCATGGTTCTGATCGGGATCGGGGCCGGCGGGTGCAGCTTCTCCCGAGGTGACGGCGGACTGGCCAAGTTTGGCGGCGACGAGGTCACGGGCTCGGTCGGCCTGGCCCAGGCAGCGCCGACCGAAACCGATCTCGCCTTTGCCCGCAATGCCGCCTCCGACGTGCTGACCCGGGGGGACAAGGACGCAAGCCAGCCCTGGGAAAACCCCGAGACCGGCGCGCGTGGTTCGGTGACGCCGCTGGCGCAAGCCTATTCTTCGGAAGGGCGGACTTGCCGGGATTTCCTCGCAAGCTATGTCAAGGGTGACTCAGAAAGCTGGTTGCAGGGCGCCGCCTGCCAGACCGGTCACGGACAGTGGGAAATTCATACGTTGAAACCATGGAGACAGAGCTGAACCGGCTCGGCCCGGCGACTTGAGAATCCGCTTTTACATGCGCTGACGCCTGCAACTGGTTGAAGCTGCGCATAATCTCGAACTGGCTGCCGCCGCATGGGGTCGACGGCGCCCGTTGCAAAAATGCCACGAAGTCCCCAGATGAAAATGCGAGCGGACTTTCGGTCTGTAGACTAGTTTGATGAATTCCCTTGAAGGAGAACTGACGGATGCGCGACCCCTATGAGGTCTTGGGGGTGCCGCGAAGCGCCAACGCCGCGGCGATCAAGAGCGCCTTTCGCAAGCTTGCCAAGAAGCACCACCCCGACGCCAACAAGAATGATCCGAAGGCGGCTGCTCGTTTCGCCGAGCTGAATTCGGCCAATGAGATCATTGGGGACGCGGACAAACGCCAGCAATTCGATCGCGGCGAGATCGATGCCGAGGGCAAGCCACGCTTCCAGGGCTTTCCCGGCGGCGGCGGTCCGGGTGCGGGCGCGCGCGCCGGTGCCGGTGGCTTCGAGACCCACACCTTCCGTAGCGGCGGTGCAGCGGGCGCCGGCGGCTTTGGTGGGGGATTTGAGGACATCCTTAACAGCATGTTCGGTGCGGCTAACGCGCGCGGCGGCCGGGCGGGGCCCGGTGCCGGTGGCGCGCGCTTCGAGTTCGATCCAGGCACCATGGCGGTTGACCTCGATGTCTCCGTCGCCATGTCCGTGTCGCTGGAAGAGGCGGTGAAGGGGGCCGAGAAGCGGGTCCGGCTGCCGACTGGCAAGGAACTCAATGTCAAGATTCCGCCGGGCGTCGTGGCCGGTCAGCAGATCCGGCTGAAGGGGCAGGGCGAGACCGCGCCGGGCCATCCGCCCGGCGATCTCCTGATCACGGTGAGCATTGCGCCGCACTCCTTCTTCAAGGTGGATGGCAGCGACCTGCGCCTCGATCTGCCGATTACGCTGTACGAGGCGGTCCTCGGTGGCAAGGTGCGTGTGCCGACGCTTGGCAGCGCGGTCGAGCTGTCAATTCCAAAGAATACGTCGAGTGGCCGGACGTTTCGTCTCAAAGGCAAGGGATTGCCGAAAGCGGGAGGAAACGGCGACCTCCTGGTCACCACCCGAATCATGCTGCCCGACGGGAACAACGCCGAACTGGAGGCGTTGATGCAAAAGTGGCGTGACGCACACCCCTATAATCCGCGCAGCGATCTCTCATAGCGGGCGCGGCGAGATGACGAAATAAAGGGTGCGGCCTCGACCTGGGGGACCAGCGCGGTACCAACCCCAGTCGAGGCCGCCTGCGTCGATCGGCGGATCGAACGCGCCACAATTTCTCGTGAATACCTGGAGCGATATTGAGACACGCCCATGTTCCAATTCCAGATTCTTAATGTCGGAATTTGGACGTGATAAATTCGCAACGACATAGCCGGTTGCGCAGTGTTCCTAGCCGCCTTTATCGGTCTGGTCGTAGACCAGGCGCGCCACCTGATGCAGCCTTTCCTTGTCTATCGGGCCGCTCAACACATAGCTGACCTGGTCTTCCGACCAGTACATCGCGCCGGAATTTTCGGCTGCGGTGTAGCGCATCTGGGCTGAACCGGTCTTCGAACGCGAGGCATAAAGCGTGTAACGCTCGCCGGAAGCGCTCTCATACATAAAGAACGAGGCCGGCCCGGTCGGGCCCGGCAATAGCCGTCCGCCGACGAGCTTCAGCCCGCTCGCGTCCAGTTTCGGGGCGCGAACTTCCCAGCCGCAACGCTTGGTCAGCCAGGTCTGCAGGTGATCCCGTTCGCTACCCGGCACCTCCACGGGATGGCGTACCTCGACCACGTAAAGCCGATGCGCATCCAGGGCGTCGGACGTCAGGCTTTCGATGGACGAAGGCGTTGCGGTCACACCACGCGCGAGCCAGCCGGTGCCGGTGCCGCAAACAAATGCCGCCAGCGTCGCCGCCACCGCGCCGTACATCCATTTGCGCGGCCGCTGCACCAGCCGTTCGATCTCGAGCCGCTTCGGCACCGCCTCGTCAGCAACATGATCGTAGCGGGCGTGCAGCTCTTCCGCCATCTCGCGCCATGCTCTTACCCGCTCGGCGCAATCGGGATGGGTCGCAAGCCAGGCTTCGACATCGCCGCGGCGTTCCGCCGGCAATTCGTTGTCGACGTAAGCGTGCAGCTCGTCCTCGGTGACGGGAATTTTGGGGTCGGTCATGATCTTCGTCTCTTCCTGATCGAAATTGTTCCAGTCGCCTTCCGCTCTCCCCGACGGAAATACGGCCTCGTCTGCAATGCGGTTTCCCCAAAAAACTCAACCACCACACGCTCACTGATAAAGTTCTTCATCACTTCACCCTTCGCAAGGCCGGGCGCTCGCCTTCAAGAACGGCCTTCACATGCGCACGGGCACGCGCCAGCCGCGACATCACCGTGCCGATCGGCACGCCCTGGATGTCGGCGACCTCGCGATAGCTCAATCCCTCCAGCATCACGAGCAGCAGCACCGCGCGCTGATCGTCCACCAGCGTCGCCAGCGCCTTGGCGATGTCACGGCCTTCGGCTTCGGTGCCGCTGGCGTCCGGATTGTTCTCCAAGAGGGGCATGAATTGCGGCCGACGGGCCAGCGATCGCCGCCTGTTCTTGTTGAGGTTGGTCAGGATGGTGTAAAGCCAGCTCCGCACGTCACCGCCGAGAAAAAGTCGCTCCGAGCGCAACGCTCGGACTAACGTATCCTGCACCAGATCGTCGGCGATGTCGGCATCGCGCGTGAGTGCACGCGCATACCGGCGTAGCGCGGGAATCATGGCTTCGACGCTTTCGCGAAACTCCGTCATCGCGCGTGATTCCAAACCGTCCCGTGCGGGCGCTTCACCAAGTTCACGTCGAGCTCCAAAGCGCCATACAAACAACTAAACCCCAGGCGGTAATGGCTATTCCGTCTGTTACGCCGGGATGCGGGAGTTAACCTTCCTGAGAGGCCTGTACCGGCCGTCAGAGCTGGTGTACCTCCAAACCAGCGGCCAAGCACCGGAATTGTCACATGGTGAAAAACTCGGAACTGATGAAGGGCAAGCGCGGGGTGATTCTCGGCGTCGCCAACAACCGGTCGATTGCCTGGGGCATCGCCAAGGCTTGCCATGCGGCCGGTGCGGAGATCGCGCTGACCTGGCAGGGCGATGCCCTCAAGAAACGGGTTGAACCGTTGGCCGCCGAACTGGGCGGTCTCGTTCTCGGACATTGCGACGTCACCGATCCGGCAACGATCGACGCCGTTTTCGATGTGCTCAAGCAACAATGGGGCAAAATCGACTTCGTGGTGCACGCGATCGCGTTCTCGGACAAGGACCAGCTCGATGGCCGCTACCTTGAAACCACGGCGGACAACTTCACCAAGACGATGCTGATCTCCTGCTATTCGCTGACCGCGATTGCCCAGCGCGCCGAGAAGCTGCTTGTCGATGGCGGCTCGATCCTGACGTTGACTTATTACGGCGCCGAGAAATGGATGCCGCATTACAACGTCATGGGCGTAGCCAAGGCGGCGCTCGAGGCGAGCGTGCGTTACCTCGCCGCCGATCTCGGCGAGAAGAATATCCGCGTCAACGCCATCTCGGCGGGGCCGATCAAGACACTGGCGGCCTCCGGTATCGGAGATTTCCGCTACATTCTGAAGTGGAACGAATACAACGCGCCGATGCGCCGCACTGTTACGACCGAGGAAGTCGGCGACAGCGCGCTCTATCTGCTCTGTGACCTGTCGCGTGGCGTGACCGGTGAAGTGCATCACGTCGATTCCGGCTATCATGTCGTCGGCATGAAGCGGCCGGACGCACCGGATATTTCGCTAGTGTAGCGGTTCTGACATTCGTATTTTATCGCGGCGGGTTCGTTTACGAATGTCAAATCCACCGCACTAGCGAAGGATTAAGTGCCTACCATCTATTACATTCGTCACGGCGAGACCGAGTGGAACGCGCTGGGCCGGCTCCAGGGCGCACAGGACATCCCGCTCAATGAGCTCGGCCGCGAGCAATCGGTTCATGCCGGCCAAATCCTCGCTGACTTGTTCAGGCGCGATGGCCGGAGCGCGTCTTCGATTGGCTTTGTCGCCAGTCCGCTCGGGCGCGCCCGTCAGACGATGGATCTGGTGCGCGGCGTCCTGAAACTTCCGCTTTCAGGCTACGCGATCGATGACCGCCTGCGCGAACTCGGTTATGGGGAATGGGAAGGCTCCACGCTTGCAGAAATGCAGGTGCGGGACCCCGACCTGTTTGCCCGGCGCCAGGCCGAAAAGTGGACAGTGGCGCCGCCGGGCGGCGAGAACTACGTTTCGTTGCAGGCCAGGGTGGCCGACTGGTATCGAGGACTCCGCGGCGACACGGTAGCGGCCGCCCATGGCGGCACCCTGCGGGCGCTAATGGTGGCGTTGGCCCTTGAAACTCCTGAAAGCGCCGCGGATCTCCCGATCGAGCAGGGCACGGTTTACGTGTTCCGCGACCGCGGGTTAGCGAAGTATAGTTAAAGCCGAATCGAAGCGCTTGGCGATTTGACCCAACGGGGTCTGCGCGTTACGACAAACCATGTCCCACAACACCTTCGGCCATCTGTTTCGGGTCACGACCTTCGGCGAGAGCCATGGGGTTGCGATCGGCTGTGTGGTCGATGGTTGCCCGCCGTTATTGCCGATCACCGCCGAAGACATCCAGCGCGATCTTGATCGGCGACGTCCGGGGCAATCGCGCTTCACCACGCAGCGGCAGGAGCCGGATGCGGTAAAAATCCTCTCCGGCGTGATGGCGCATCCGGAGACCGGAGCGCAGGTCACCACCGGCACGCCGATCGGGCTTCTGATCGAGAACACCGACCAGCGCTCGAAGGACTATTCCGACATCAAGGACAAGTTTCGTCCCGGCCACGCCGACTACACCTATGAGGCCAAATACGGTCTGCGCGATTATCGCGGCGGCGGACGTTCCTCGGCGCGCGAGACGGCGATGCGGGTTGCGGCGGGCGCGATCGCGCGCAAGATCCTGTCCGGCGTCACCGTTCGCGGCGCGCTGGTGCAGATGGGTCCGCACAAGATCGATCGCGACAAATGGAATTGGGACGAGGTCGCTAAAAATCCGTTCTTCTGTCCCGACAAGGACAAGGCGGCCTTCTTCGAGAATTATCTCGATGGAATCCGCAAGAGCGGCTCGTCGATCGGAGCGGTGATCGAGGTCGTCGCCCAAGGCGTCCCGGCCGGCTGGGGGGCGCCGATTTACGGCAAGCTGGATGCCGATCTTGCGGCCGCGATGATGAGCATCAATGCCGTGAAGGGCGTCGAGATCGGCGCGGGCTTTGCCGCGGCCGAATTATCCGGCGAGGAAAACGCCGATGAAATGCGGATGGGTAATCAGGGCGTCACGTTCCTGTCCAACCATGCCGGCGGCATTTTGGGCGGCATCTCCACCGGCCAGCCGGTGGTCGCGCGCTTTGCAGTAAAACCGACGTCGTCGATCCTGGCGCCGCGGCGCACCGTTGATCGCAAGGGCGGCGAGACGGAAATCACGACCAAGGGCCGCCATGACCCTTGCGTCGGCATTCGCGCCGTTCCGGTCGGAGAAGCCATGATGGCCTGCGTGCTCGCGGATCATTTCCTGCGCCACCGCGCCCAGATCGGCAATTAAAGTCGCCAATCAAACCTGGCGGCTGAAATCAGCGGGCACGATTAGTCTTGCCGCCCCTTGTTTTGCCGAGCCTTCGTCGGCTGGCGTCGCGGCCTGAAATCCGAGCTGACGAGCCGATCCGGATGGTACACCTTGACGTTGTCGCTGCCTGCCCTGCTAATGGTGCCCCATGGACGAGATTGCTCTGCACAAATTGATCGAATGGCTGATCGATGGCGCGAGGTCGGCGCCCAGCCCACCGGCGATGATGGCCGAGACCTGCGAACGGCTGGTCGCGGCCGGTTTGCCGCTGGCGCGCGTCGGCGTCTTTGTCCGCACCTTGCACCCCGATATCGTCGGCCGCAATTTCATATGGAGGTTGGGCGGCGAAGTTGTGGTCGGCAGTGCCAACTACGAGATGCTGGATTCGGAGGAGTTTCGCTCTAGCCCGCTCGCGATCGTGTTTGGCGAAGGACGCGAGGTCAGATCGTTGATCGACGGTCCGGACGCCCAACACTTTCCGCTCTTTGATGATCTGCGCGCGGAGGGCATCACCGATTATATCGCGCTGCCGCTGCTCAATGTCGACGGCTCGGTGCACGCGTCCAGCTGGACCACGAAACAGCCGGGCGGCTTCACCGATGTGCAGCTCAAGGCCCTGCGCGGGTTGATCCCGCCGCTTTCCCGACTGATCGAAGTCACGCGGCTACGCTTCATGTCATCGATCCTGCTCGATACCTATGTCGGCAACCGCGCCGGCGAACGCATTCTTGGCGGACAGATCCGGCGCGGTCATGCCGAGACCATGCAGGCGGCGATCTGGCTGTCGGACTTGCGCGGCTTTACCGCGCTGTCGGACCGGCTCCCCGCCGAAACCGTGATCGAAATTCTCAACCAGTATTTCGACTGCCAGGTCGCGGCGATCGCAACCCATGGCGGCGAAGTCCTGAAATTCATGGGTGACGGGCTGCTCGCCGTGTTTCCGTTCGATGAATACGTCGGCGATATCGGCAAGGCCTGTGCCAAGGTTCTCGAAGCGGCCTGCGAGGCGCGCGCCAATGTTGAAGCGATGCAATTTCCGATCGGCGAGACCGTCGAGCGTTTTCGTTTCGGCGTGGCGCTTCACGTGGGACGAATTCTCTACGGCAATATCGGCGGAGGCAACCGGCTCGATTTCACCTGCATCGGTCCAGCCGTCAATCTCGCAGCGAGGCTGGAAAAGATGGCCGGTCGCCTGCATCGCACGGTGATCGCATCGGCGGAATTCGCCAAGGCGTGTCCCGGCGGCTGGGAAGATCTCGGCGAATTTCCGATCGCCGGATTTTCAAAGGCCGAGCGGGTCTATGGCCTCACGGATGAGACGGCAGGCGCGCATACGCTACCGCCCGCCATTCATTCTTCCGGCTCCGTAGTGAACAGCAGCGGATAGCCCTTGGCGCGGCCGGCGTCGGTGGCGCGGGTCGCCTTGGTTTCGGCGACATCCTTGGTAAAGACCGCAACCACGCAAACGCCGCGCCGGTGCGCCGTGATCATGACCTTGTGCGCCTGGTCCTCGGTCATGCGGAACTCCGCCTTGAGAACCGAGACGACGAATTCACGCGGCGTGTAATCGTCGTTGACGAGAATAACCTTGTGAAGCTTCGGGCGCTCGACCTTGGTTTTGACCCTGGTCTTCGGCTTGATAACGGTGTCGCTCATGACCAGAGAGAATACAGCGTTCCGGTTCGTGTTGGTACTGGTGCGGCGAATTTGAAGTTCCTATCAACATCGCGGCAAGTTCATTATAGGAACTTCAAATTCAAAAGCCGCACCAGAAACAATAAGTTGCCAGAGCTCCTTGGATTCCGAAGTTCGCACCAGAGGTTGCCGCGACATCATGCGAACTTCGGAATCGGAGCTCTGGTGACAGATAGCCTCATTGCAGCGGTGGAACCGTCCGCAAATAGGCAATGATGTCGGCGAGATCGCTGTCTTTCAGTCTGGCATAGAAAGCATAGCCCATCGGCGGCTTGAGCATCCGCCCGTCGCGGGCCACACCATGGGTGACGGCGCACGCAATTTCCTGATCCGTCCACCCACCGATGCCGGCCGCGCGGTCCGAGGTGATATTGGCGGCGGTCGCTCCGCCGGGGCCTGCTTCTGCAAAGACCCGGCCGCCACGTCCAAGCCCGGTCTTGAAATCGGATACGCCCCGCGACCATGCCGAATGGCATTCCATGCAATGGCCGATGGTGGCGAGATAGGCGCCGCGTTTGACCGGATCGGTGAACGTGGATTTGTCAAATCCGTTCTCGGCGTCGGGGTATGGATCGCGGTGGACAGGCGCCTTGTAAACGGGATCGGAGATCTCGTTGTGGACCGGCTTGACCGAGCGCAAATAGGTGACGATGGCGTCGAGATCCTCTGGCAGCAGAGCCTTGTAGAAATTGGCGGGCATGATGGCTGCCAGTGCCACACCGGGAAGGCGATGGTGGTCGGGACGAATGCCCTCGATCAGCGCCCGTTTGATTTCAGCATCGGTCCAGCTCCCGATCCCGGTTTCCGGATCGGGCGTGATATTCGAGGTGGTGACGACAAAAGCCGGCGTCGAGAACACCCGCCCGCCCGACAACGCCTTGTCCTTGATGATTTCGCCATTGGCGTCGCGCGGCGAGTGGCAGTTGCCGCATGCCAGGATGCTGTTGACGAGATAGTCGCCCCGCTCAACGGCCGGGTCCGCGATCGCCGTGTCGATCGATCCAGACAAAAGTAGACATAACGATCCCCATAGCAGCCCCAGGCGCAACATCGGTCAACCCCAATACCGGTGATCACTGCCCGTTCTATGGCACAGCGATGCCCTTCCTGCCAAACCGGCAGGGTTGGGCAGGATGAAAATTGCAGCAGCTCGGCTGCTAACTTGAATGTGAACGCTGCAAAATGTTCCAGCTTTCCGTCGGCTGCCATGCATGCGAACATCTTATGACACGACGGGAGGGCCGCTGATGCGCTGGTATGTCTCGATCGGGGCGGTGTTGGTCGCAAGCGCGATCACCGCAAGCGACGTCGCGGGAGTTGCCGCGCCGGATGCGCGTTTTCGTCATGAGATGCGGTCGGCGGACAAGGCGCAGCCTGTTGTCGATGTCGAACTCGTGCTCGCGGTCGACGTCTCCTACTCGATGGACATGGACGAGCTCGCGGTGCAGCGCGAAGGTTATGCGCAGGCCATCGTCTCGAAAGAATTCCTCCAGGCGCTGAAGGCGTTGCCGAACGGCAAGGTCTCGGTGACCTATTTCGAATGGGCGGCGTCGAACGATCAGAAGATCGTCATTCCCTGGCGCATCATCGACGGCCCTGAAACGGCTGATGCGGTCGCCGACGAAATCCTGAAAGCGCCGATCCGCCGCGCCTCGCGCACCTCTATTTCCGGCGCGATCTATTTTGCGATGCCGCTGTTCGAGAACAATCCGTATCCGGGGTTGCGGCGTGTCATCGATATCTCGGGAGACGGTCCAAACAACAACGGCCTCCCTATCACGCCCGCGCGCGACGAGGCGGTTTCCAAGGGCATCGTCATCAACGGCCTGCCGATCATGGTGAAGGAACCTTCCTATTCGACCATGGATATCGAAAATCTCGATTGGTACTACGAGGATTGTGTGGTCGGTGGCCCCGGCTCGTTCGTGGTGGCGATCAAGGATCGCGAGAAATTCAAGGAAGCGATCCGGACCAAGCTTCTGCTCGAGGTCGCCGGCCGTACCCCGCCGCGCCCTGTCGTTCCGGTGGCCGAAAAAGAGCCCCGGGTGTCCTGCCTGATCGGCGAGAAGATCTGGCAGGACCGGTGGGGGCGCTGAACCGACAACGCGTTATCGCGTGAAACGCGCCACCAGCTCGACGTGCGGCGTGTGTCGAAACTGGTCGACGGGCGTGACGCCCTCGATTCTGTAGCCGCCCTCGATCAGGATGCGCGCGTCGCGGGCAAAAGTCGCAACATTGCAGGACACGGCGATCACGAGGGGCACTTTGCTCGCCGCTAGCCGTTCGGCTTGAGCCTGCGCGCCTTGCCGCGGCGGATCGAATACCACCGCGTCGAAATCTCGCAGTTCTTCCGCCACCAGCGGACGGCGAAACAGGTCGCGCGCCTCGCTGCGAACCGGCTTTAACCCGCTCGTTGACGCCGCCGCTTTTTGCAAGGCTGCGATCGCACCGGCATCGCTGTCGTAGGCCGACGCCCGCGATTTCTCGGCGAGGCGGAGCGCAAACGGACCCACGCCGCAGAACAGGTCGGCGATATGTTTGGCGCGTCGGCAATGGCCTGCGACAAGCGCCGCCAACGTTTCTTCGCCGGCGACGGTTGCCTGGAGGAAAGAGCCCGGCGGCAGGATCACCCGCGCCTTGCCCATGGTTACGCCTGGTGGCTGGCGCATCAGCACCAACTCGCCGTGCCGCGTCAGCCGGGCCAAACCGTGCTTGGCGGCAATGAGCGACAGCGCCGAAACGGCGGCGGGCGGCAAGGGGCCGGAGCCCCTGACGTCGACATCGAGGCCGCTATCGGTTGCGGTGATCTGGATGTCGAGCGGCTTGCCGATCCCGGTCAGGGGTTCGGCGAGCGCCCAGGCCACCTCCAGCGCACCGTTCAGGCCGGGATCGAGGATCGGGCAGCGGTCGATCGGAACCACATCGTGCGAATGAGCCGCGGCAAAGCCGACCTTGAGCACATCATGCGAACCTTTCCGCGCATGCAAAGTCATGCGGCGGCGGCCTTTGCCATGGGCATCGATCAGCGAAAAGACCTCGCAGTCGATTTTTGCTTGCGCAAGCGTGGCGACGACGAGGTCGCGTTTCCAGGCGCGGTAACGCTCGGTCTCCCAGTGCTGAATCGCGCAGCCGCCGCAGATGCCGAAATGCGGGCAAAACGGTTCGATACGCTCCGGGCTTGCCTGTTCGATCCGCACCAATTGCCGTCGGTCCGGATGATGACCATGCACGGCGGCGACTTCGACCGTCTCGCCGCCGAGCGTGTAGGGAATAAAGAGGTTTCGCCCGTCGGCGAGCGCAACGCCGTCGCCGAGATGGCCGACATGATCGACGAGGAGGCGCTCAACCACGGCGCGCGCCGATGAAGAATTCAATGTTGCCGTCCCCGCCGGCGATCGGGGAGGGGAAAACCCGGATGTCCGTGCATCCGAGCGAAGCGACGAAAGCGGCGATCTCGTTACAGACCTCTTGATGCACGGCCGTGTCGCGGATGATTTCGCGCTTGGAATGTTTGCGGGCGGCTTCGAACTGCGGCTTGATCAGCGCCAGCAGGTGCATCGGTGCTGCGGCCAGCGATAACGCGACTGGCAGCACCGCCTTGAGCGAAATAAAGCTGACGTCGACCACAACGACATCGGGCCGTGCGGGCAGCCGCTTGCCCTCGAGCGAGCGGATGTCGGTTCCCTCCATCGAAACGATCTTGGGATGGTCGTGCAGCGAGGGGTGCAGTTGTCCATGCCCGACGTCGATGGCGAAAATAACACTGGCGCCATTGGCGAGCAGCACTTCCGTGAAGCCGCCGGTCGAGGTGCCGACATCGAGGCAGACGTGATCCTCGATCGGAATGGGATATTGCTCCAGCGCGCCTGCAAGCTTGACGCCGCCCCGCGAGACAAAGGGATGGGCCGGTTGTGCCTGCAACGCGGCATCGGGGGGAAAGGTCTCGGAAGCCTTGAGCACCGGTTTGTCATTGGCCGAAACGAGGCCGGCTTCAATCGCGGCGCGCGCCCGGGCCCGGCTTTCGAACAGTCTGCGCTCGACCAGCAAAAGATCGATGCGTTTCTTGGAAGACGACATAACTAGTGGTCCGATTCTAACATTCGCATCCCGATGCGGCGGCCATTTTTGCGAATGTTAGAATCAAAAGGACCACTGGCAAATATATGTTTCTAGTGGAGTTTAGGATTTGACATTCGCTTTCTAAATTTGCGGCTAGGTGGGGGGCGAATATCGAATCCACTCCACCAGTGCCCGCATCAGGAAGCGGAGAGGAGCCGCGCGGCCGCCAGGGCGACGCACACCTCGAATGATGTCAAGTCGTGCCAGATGTCGACAGGTTTTTCGCCCGGCAGCACGAGCGGTGCGCCATAGAGGTCGAGCGCGTGGATCATCATGAGATTGTCGTTATGGCCGAAATCCTCAACGGTCAGTCCGTCGGTATCGATCAAGCCGTCAGCCTGCGGTGTGACCTTTGTGGTACGCCTGACACGATCGGCGTAGACGGCGGGGTCATTGGAATAGCCTAAGCAAAATTTCCCGCGAGCGGCCATGTAACCGAGTTCGTACACGGTCCCGGCGTCGGCGCCGGGGCCGCGGAACGGGGTGAGGTTGGCAATGATGGCATCGGCCTGATCCATCATGGCCTCGTTGGCCTTGAATATGCGGAGCGAAACGTTGGTGGCTGCGCGATCAACGACATTATCGAGAGGGTAGAGCCCGATCAGGCCGTGGCGGCGGCAGATTTCAATTTTCTGCCGGCCGATTTCCACCGCATCCGGAAGGAACACATCGGGACCTGCCAGATAGACTTTCATGGCCACAGCGTTTTCGAGCGAAGTGGGAGCCGGTTCGCGTTCAAGAAAACGCGTCAGAATAGAGAGGCGTTTTCAACCGGAGTGAAAGCCGGCTCGCCTGAGCAAAACACCTCAAACCAGGCCGTTGCCGGTCAGGCTAGCTTCACCGTCTCGGTCTTGACGTCCTTGCCGAGGGTCTCGAACACCTTGGCGACGATGCCCTTGGCATCCAGCCCTGCGCGGGCATACATCGCGTTTGGCGAATCGTGATCGAGGAATTCGTCCGGCAGGACCATCGAGCGCATCCGCAAGCCCCCGTCGAGCATGCCGTGCTCGGCGAGCGTCTGTATGACGTGCGAACCGAATCCGCCGATCGAGCCTTCCTCGATGGTGAGAAGGATCTCATGCTCGCGGGCGAGCTTGAGGATCAAATCCAGGTCGAGCGGCTTCATGAAGCGCGCATCGGCAATCGTGGTAGAAAGCCCGTGGGCGGCAAGTTCGTCCGCTGCCTTTTCGCATTCGGCAAGGCGCGTGCCGAACGACAGCAGCGCGATCTTGCTGCCCTCGCGAACGATGCGGCCCTTGCCGATCTCGAGCGGGATCCCAACTTCGGGCATCTCGATACCACGGCCTTCGCCGCGCGGATAACGCAACGCGCTCGGGCGGTCGTCGATCGCGACTTGCGTCGCCACCATGTGCACGAGTTCAGCCTCGTCGGAGGCGGCCATGATCACGAAATTCGGCAAGCAGCCGAGATAGGCGTTGTCGAACGAGCCGGCGTGGGTGGCGCCGTCAGCGCCGACAAGGCCGGCACGGTCGATGGCGAAGCGCACCGGCAGGCTCTGGATCGCCACGTCGTGGACGACCTGATCGTAACCACGCTGCAGGAAGGTCGAGTAGATTGCGCAGAACGGCTTGTAGCCCTCGGTGGCAAGACCGGCGGCAAAGGTCACCGCATGCTGCTCGGCAATGCCGACGTCAAAAGTGCGATCCGGAAAAGCCTTGTTGAAGATGTCGATCCCGGTGCCGGACGGCATCGCGGCAGTAATACCGACGATCTTGTCGTCCTTCTGCGCTTCCTTGACGAGGCTCTGTCCAAACACGTTCTGATAGGACGGTGCATTCGGCTTGGCCTTGGCCTGGGCGCCGGTGGCAACGTCGAATTTGACGACGGCGTGATACTTGTCGGCGGAAGCCTCCGCCGGCGCGTAGCCCTTGCCCTTTTGCGTCACGACATGGACCAGGATCGGTCCGGTCTCCATGTCGCGGACGTTGCGCAGCACCGGCAGCAAGTGATCGAGGTTATGGCCGTCGATCGGGCCGACGTAATAGAAACCGAGTTCCTCGAACAGCGTGCCGCCGTCCATCATGAAGCCGCGGGAATATTCCTCGACGCGGTTGGCGCGGTTGGCAAGCACCTTCGGTAGTCGCTTATTGATCTGCTTCGCCGCTTCGCGCAGTGAACGGTAGGTTTTGCCGGAGTAAAGCCGCGACAAATAGGCCGACATCGCGCCGACCGGCGGGGCAATCGACATGTCGTTGTCGTTGAGAATGACGATCAGGCGGGAGTTCATCGCGCCGGCATTGTTCATGGCCTCATAGGCCATACCTGCCGACATCGCACCGTCGCCGATTACGGCGATGACATTATTTTTGCCGCCCGACAGGTCGCGCGCCACGGCCATGCCGAGGCCGGCCGAGATCGAGGTCGAGGAGTGCGCGGCGCCGAACGGATCGTAATCGCTCTCGGTGCGCTTGGTGAAGCCGGACAAACCGCCGCCGGTGCGCAGGGTGCGAATGCGGTCGCGTCGGCCGGTGAGGATCTTGTGGGGATAGGCCTGGTGGCCGACGTCCCAGATCAGGCGGTCGCGCGGCGTGTCGAAGACGTAGTGGAGGGCCGTGGTCAGCTCGACGACGCCGAGGCCGGCGCCGAAATGGCCACCCGTGACCGAAACCGCATCGATGGTTTCCTGACGCAGTTCGTCGGCAACCTGCCGGACTTGCTCTACCTTGAGCTTCCGCAAATCGTCCGGGGTTCGGATCGTGTCGAGAAGCGGCGTTTTACTATATGCGGTCACAGCGTCATTCCAATTTTGTCAAAGTCGGGATCAACGGCCCGACAGGAAATGGGTTGCGCAAAAACTAAGCGCAAGCGGCTAAAACCCGCCGATGCCGCGGGCTGAAGGCTCGATCGATAGTCTTAAGCGCGCCCCGGATCGTTCAATGTGATTTTCATCACCCCAAACCATCCCCACCTGTCGATCAATTAATTGAGCTACTTGAGGCACTTGACGTTACAGGAACACGCCGAAAGAGTGCCTCCGTCAGCCCACAGTCTTTTAGGCTTTACACTAAAATGCCAGCCAAAGCCAACCGGCTTGGGAACCATCGGGGAACCCAAGCCGTGATGGAACCCGGCGTTTCCGCTTCGCAAGCCGCCTTTGGTGCTCAAATGAGCCCGATTTCGGTGAAAATTGTGCCAGCCGGGCCGCCGTGCTTAACCATTTTGGCAACGCCCCAATGCATCAGGGGCTAGGGTAGCAGGCCGCCTTGCAGCCGTTATTGCACGTCGAGCGGTTCGGTGCCGGTGGGCTGACCGCTCGCATCGGTCGTGATCTTGTCGACCCGCGCTTCCGCCTGGCGCAGCAGCTCCTCGCATCGGCGCTTCAGCGCTTCACCGCGCTCGTAGATGGCAACCGATTCTTCCAGCGGCACCTTGCCGTCCTCGAGCCGCTTGACGATCGATTCAAGTTCCTCCATCGCGCGTTCGAAGCTTAGTTTCTTGACGTCCGCTTGGGCGTTTTCGGCCATATGGTGTTTTCTCGTGGTGGTTTCCGGATGCGCTAGCGTCCCGATTCCGAAGTTCATCGCATTTTGCGGAGCCACGTTTCGAACTTCGGAATCGATAAGGACACTAGCAAACTTAATTGATCTAGTGTGGCTTTGGTTCAGAAGTCCGCATGACGAACAAGCGGCACTAGCCACACTAGTGATTGCGCGGTTTCAAGACGCCGAGCCCATCAAGGCGCTGACATGGGCCGCAACCAATTCCTTCAGGCCCTGGAGATCATAGCCGCCCTCGAGAACCGAGACAATTCGGCCTCCCGCGGTGCGATCGGCGAGGTCCATCAGCTTTCGCGTCACCCATCCGAAGTCTTCACCTTTGAGGTTGAGCGAAGCCAAGGGATCGCGATGGTGCGCATCGAATCCGGCCGAGATGATGATCAGCTCGGGGCTGAATTTACTCAAGTTGGGCAGGATCGTGTTTTCGAAAGCGGCGCGGAACTTGGCGCTGCCATCTTCCGGCGCGAGCGGCGCGTTGACGATGTTGTCGTGTTCGCCGCGTTCACCGCTGGCGCCGGTGCCCGGGAACAGCGGCATCTGATGTGTCGAGCAATACATTACGGTCTTGTCGCCCCAGAAAATATCCTGGGTGCCGTTGCCATGGTGAACGTCGAAATCGACCACGGCTGCGCGGCCGATGCCGTATTTGCGCTGGGCATGGCGCGCGGCGATGGCGGCGTGATCGAAGAAACAAAAGCCCATCGGCCGGTTGGTTTCGGCATGATGGCCGGGAGGGCGCATCGCCACGAAGGCATTATTATGGGTTCCTGACATGATCGCGTCGGTTGCGGCAACCGCGCCGCCGACGCCGCGCATCACGGCTTCCCAGGTGCCGGGCGACATCGAGGTGTCGCCATCGAGATAGACCAGCCCGCTCGTCGGCGCGACGCGGCGCAGCTCGCTGACATAGTGCTCGTCATGGCACAGCGTGACGAGATCGAGCGAGCCTTCCGGCGCCAGCTCCCGCACCAGCGGATCGAAGCGGCTCTCGCCGAGGACTTCATCGACCGCGCGAATCCGGTCCGGCCGCTCGGGATGTCCGGGCGGGGTCAAATGGTTCAGGGTCGACGGATGGGTCAAAAGAAGCGTCGTCATGCTTGACCTTTGCGCGTGTGGGCCGCGCCTTTTGAGGAACGCTCAATGTAAGGGTTGATCGCGGCCGGGAAAAGAGCCGATTATTTCCGCTTGATGCGGTCGACGGGCGTGGGGCTGATCGGGCTTTTGGCCTGGAAATAGGCGTAAAGCGCATCGGAATCATAGACGCCGAATTGCTGCGCGACGCCCTCCGTCAAGGCTGTGAATCCGTCGCCGCCAGTGGAGAGATAGTTGTTCACGGTGACGCGGTAGCTCCTGGCGAGGTCGATTGCCTCACCGTTGAGCAGCATGGAGCTTGCGATTACGCGCTCGCCGAATGGTTTGGTATCGTCAAAGGCGTAGCTGAAGCCCTTCGACACTTGCAGGATCCGCGGCCGCTTGGGATCGAGCCATTGCTGCTCCAGCATCATCTTGATCTGATTTCCCGTGAGCGTGAGCGTGACGAGCTGATTGCGGAACGGCTGGCTTGCAAACACGTCGGCGTAAGTCACCGCGCCGTCGTCCTTGGACGCAAGGTCTGCGCGCAGGCCGCCCGGATTGGTGAACGCGGCCACGGCGCCGCCATTCGCGACAGCCTCCGTCGCAGCCAATTGCGCATCTGCGACAATATCGCCGAGCGCGCTCTCGCCTGCTTCATTCGGCACGCGCGATAGCGTGGCCGTCACCGATCCGGCGCGGCGATTGGCAATGGGAGCGGCGAGTTTGTCGTAGGCCGCAATCAGCGTGGTCTGCTCGGGGTCCTTGGGCAGCGTGTTGCTGCGGACGATGACGTTGTGGGCCTTCGCGCTGACGACGTCGCGGGACTTCGTATCGAGCTTGACATCGATCGCAGTGACCAAAGTTCCGTATTTGTCGGCCGAGGTCACGAGCCGTCCGTCGATCTCGCACACATAGGGCTGATGGGTATGACCG
Source organism: uncultured Alphaproteobacteria bacterium (assembly GCA_963770515.1). GTDB lineage: Bacteria > Pseudomonadota > Alphaproteobacteria > Rhizobiales > Xanthobacteraceae > Bradyrhizobium. Next base: position 702,603 of record CAVYPW010000004.1, on the reverse strand, counting down.
CTGATCACGAGATCGACCGCGCGATCGAATTTCTTGACGATGTCGACGATGGCGCCGGAGATCGCGGGGCACTCGTCATAGTCGCCGGTCGGATAGCCGCCTTCGTGAATCAGGACGACAATCGCTTCGATGCCGCGTGCTTTCAATTCAGGTACGAGCGCATTCACCGTCTCGGCCTCATCGCGGAATTCCAGGCCGGCTGCGCTCGCCGGTGAGATAATGCCGGAGGTACCTTTCAAGGTCAGGCCGATGAAGGCGACGGGAATGCCGTCGAACTCCCTGATTTCGTAGGGTGGAAAAACCGTCTTGCCGGTCGCGGTCTCGACCGTGGAGGCTGCGAGGTAGTGAAACTTCGCGCCCGAAAAGGGATGCGGTCCCCGGCATTGATCAACCGGATGGCAGCCGCCGTTCTGCATCCGTTTGAGTTCGTCCTTGCCCTCGTCGAATTCGTGATTGCCGACGGAAGCCAGCGCAAGCCCCATCATCGAAAGGGATTCGATGGTTGGCTCGTCGTGGAACATCGCCGACAATAGCGGGCTGGCGCCGATCAGGTCGCCCGCGGCGACAAAGATCGTGTTCTTGTGACCCACGCCGAGTTGTTTGACGAGGGTTGCCATATGCTCGGCGCCACCCGCCGGCACCGTGATCTTTTTGGTCTTATCGTTGGGATCGGCGATCCTGATTCCGCCGGACGACGCGCGAAGGTAACCGTGGAAATCGTTGATTGCGAGGATGCGCAAATCCACCGTCGCCGATTGTGCCTCGGCCGGCGTCGCCGGATGTGACCCAATCATCAGGAAGGCAAAAGCCAATGCGAGCGAATGTCTCATGGTTTCGACCATAAACGGCGGCCGCGACGATTTCACGAAGCTTCAACCCCGATGGCGCAGCGCTTCGACCAGCAGGGCGAATGCCGGCGTCGTTTGCCGGCGGCTTGGATAATAAAGATGATAGCCCGAAAATGGCGGGCACCAGTCCTCAAGTACTCGTTTGAGACGGCCTTTCGCCAGACACGGTTGCGTCAGATCTTCAGGAACGTAAGCGAGGCCGAAGCCGGCCAGGGCCGCATTGAGCATTTGATAGCTGCCGTTGAAAGTGAGCGGGCCTTCGACGCGGACTTTCAGTTTGCGCGCGCCCTTTTCGAATTCCCACGCGTACAAACCGCCCTGGGTGGGCAGGCGCAGGTTGATGCAGCGGTGGTTGATCAGGTCCTGCGGCTTTTTCGGTTCGGCCTGCCGTCTGAAATAAGACGGTGCGCCGACGACGGCCATCCGCATGTCGGGCCCGATGCGAACGGCGATCATGTCCTTTGCCACCTGTTCGCCGATTCGCACGCCGGCATCGAAACGTTGCGTGACGATATCGGTCAGCGCGGATTCGCTGATGGCCTCGACCTTGATGTCCGGATATTTGGCGAGGAACTTCGCAAGCTTCGGCCAGAGCAGGGTGTCGACGGCATATTCGGTGGCCGTAATCCGGATCGTGCCGGCAGGCTTGTCCCGAAGCTCGCTCAGGGCGGCAAGTTCGGCGTCGATCTCCTCAAACCGGGGACCAAGGGTCTGCAGCAGCCGTTCGCCGGCTTCGGTCGGCGCCACGCTGCGCGTGGTCCGTGTCAGGAGACGAATACCAAGCCGCTCCTCGAGGCCGCGTAGCGTATGGCTCAGTGCGGATTGCGATAGCCCAAGCTTGCCGGCGGCTTTCGTGAAGCTGCGCTCGCTCGCGACAGCCAGGAAAGCGGTGATGTCGTTGAAGTTGTTCCCGCGCATTCATGAATCCAGTTCATAAGTCCATGTGCATTTTTATCCCTAATCGAGAGCCGGTGCACCTCCTAAGTGAGGCCGGGCAGCTGAAGGGAGGAAGGCATGGACATCAGGCGAAACGGTTCGCGCCCATCCGGCAAGGGGCCGGCCGATTACTTCACGGGTCAGGTTCGAGTCGATCCGCTGTTCGAGGCGCCCGCGCCGGCGCGTGTCCGTGGCGCAAGCGTGACGTTCGAGCCGGGTGCCCGCACTGCGTGGCATACCCATCCGCTCGGCCAGACGCTGATCGTCATTTCCGGACTCGGGCGCGTGCGGCGTTGGGGCGGCGAGATCGAGGAAATCCGCCCCGGCGACGTCGTGTGGTTTGCGCCAGGCGAGAAGCATTGGCATGGCGCCGGGCCCGCAACCGCCATGACGCATATTGCCATTCAGGAAGAACTCGGCGGCAAGGTCGTCGACTGGATGGAAAAGGTCAGCGACGAACAGTATCCGTCCTAGTCGAAGGCATCAGGAGCACTTTATGTCTCAAGGCATCAAGGACAAGGTTATCGTCATCACCGGCGCCAGCAGCGGACTTGGAGAAGCGGCCGCGCGTCGTCTGGCGCGCGACGGCGCCAAGATCGTTCTAGGTGCGCGCCGGATCGAAAGGCTTCAGAGCCTCGCAAAGGAACTGTCGCTCGGTCTCGACGCTGCGGTGCCGACCGACGTCACACAGCCCGAGCAGGTGCGCCACCTGGTCGACCATGCGGTGAAGAAGCACGGCCGCATTGACGTGTTGATCAACAACGCCGGCCTAATGCCGCATTCTCCACTTGAGCGGGCGAAGCTGGAGGACTGGAACCGTATGATCGACGTCAATATCAAGGGCGTGCTGTACGGTATTGCCGCCGCTCTGCCGCACATGAAAGCGCAAAAGAGCGGCCACATCGTCAGCGTATCCTCCGTAGCGGGTCACTTGGTGCGTCCAGGAAGCGCCGTGTACGCCGCGACCAAGCACGCGGTGCGGGTAATTTCGGAAGGGCTGCGCCAGGAGGTCAAGCCGTACAATATCCGCTCAACCATCATCTCGCCCGGTGCAATCGCGACCGAACTCGCTGACAGCATCACCGAACCCGATGTCGCTGCGGGTGTCCGCGAGTTTTACAAGCGCGTTGCGATCTCCGCGGAATCATTCGCAAGCATGGTCGCTTTCGCGATTAGTCAGCCCGAGGACGTCGATATCAATGAAATCCTGTTCAGGCCGACGAGCCAGGAACTCTGAACCGGAAGCGAACGAAGCAGATAGGGCTCGAAGGCGCCCGCAGCGTGACCGCGCTGATCGTTTTGAGAGGAATTGACAATGCAAAAACGCAAACTCGGAAACAAACTGGAAGTCTCGGCCATCGGCCTCGGCTGCATGGGGCTGAGCTTCGGCTATGGTCCGGCGGTCGACAGGCAGGCCGGCATCGCGCTGATCCGCTCGGCCGTCGAGCGCGGCGTTACCTTCTTCGACACGGCCGAAGTCTATGGTCCGTTCACCAACGAGGACCTCGTCGGCGAAGCGCTGGAGCCGTTTCGCAAGGATGTCGTGATTGCGACCAAGTTTGGTTTCGATATCGACCCGAAGACAGGCCAGCAGCGCGGTCTGAACAGCCGGCCCGAACATATAAGGGAAGTCGCCGACGCCTCGCTCAAGCGGCTCAGGACCGAGACCATCGATCTGTTCTATCAACACCGCGTCGACCCCAACGTGCCGATCGAAGATGTGGCCGGAGCGGTGAAGGAGCTCATCCGCGAAGGCAAGGTCAGGCATTTCGGGCTTTCCGAAGCCGGCGCACGAACCATCCGCCGGGCGCACGCGATCCAGCCGGTCACGGCGCTGCAAAGCGAATATTCGCTGTGGTGGCGCGAGCCGGAGCGGGAGATCCTGCCGACACTCGAAGAACTCGGTATTGGCCTTGTTCCCTATAGTCCGCTGGGGAAGGGATTTCTCACCGGCGCGATCAGCGCCGATACGACATTCGACAAGAACGACTTCCGCAATATCGTGCCGCGCTTTTCGACGGAGGCCCGCACCGCCAATCAAGCGCTGGTTGATCTGCTCGGCCAGATCGCCGGACAAAGAGGTGCGACGCCGGCGCAGATCGCGCTCGCCTGGCTACTGGCACAACGCCCCTGGATCGTTCCGATCCCCGGCACCACCAAGCTCAATCGCCTCGAAGAGAATACGGCTGCGGCCGCCATCGAACTGACAGCCAACGACATCGGCGACATCGAGCGCGTGCTTTCAGCGGTCACGGTGCAGGGCGCCCGCTATCCCGAACATCTGCAAGCGCTTGTCGGGCGCTGAAACGGCATCGGAGGAATTTGCCCGAGTCCGGCGAGCCCGGCTTGCGGCAAGACGGGGCGAGAGGTGCGGTCTGCTGGCCCCGCGCCTCAGCCCTTCTTGCGTGCGAAGAACGCCTTGAAAGCGGAGACGGCTTCCGCCGATCGCATCCGTTCGCCGAACAGATGGCTTTCGTGGTCGATCCGGCGGATCAGGTCTTCCGGCGTATGCTTGAGAAGCTTGCGCGAGGCCGCGACCGCCTCAGCCGGAAGGGCGGCAATCTCGCGTGCCACCTTGCGGGCTTCGGCTTCGAGATGATCCGGCTCGACGACCTTATTGACGAAGCCAGCCGCGCGGGCCTCCTCGGCGTTGAGCTTATGTCCCATCACCAGCATCGAAAATGCGCGCTGGTGTCCCATCAGCCACGGCGCCAGCAGGCTGGACGCGCCTTCCGGCACCAAACCGAGATGGATAAAGGGCGTGGCGAAGGTCGCTCGCGTGCTGGCGATCACCTGATCGCAATGAAACAGCAGCGTGGTTCCGATCCCGATCGCGATGCCGTCAACGGCCGCAACGATCGGTTTGGCATTGTGAGCCAGCGAATGCAGAAACTTGATCGCCTCGGAGGCGCGCGGCGTGCCGGTATTCGAGGTGCCGTCTTTCAGAAAATCTTCCAGATCGTTGCCGGCGGTAAACATGCCCGGTTCGCCCGAAATGACGAGGCAGCGGATCGATGCGTTATCCTGCGCAGAGTCGATCGCCGCGCTCATGTCGCGGTACATGTCTTGCGTGATCGCGTTCTTCTTTTCCGGCCGGCGAAGAGCGATGATGCGAACGGCATCTTCATCGGTAACGGTTACATGTCCGGTCATGGGTTTGGACCTCAAGCAATCGGCAATGGCGGGGACGATCGAAATATCCTACATCATCCGCGCGCGCGCCCAAACTGCTCTCAGTGGTGAGAAGATTGCGCGGAAAGATAGGGGCTAAGATGCAGCTCACCGGAATACATCATTTGACGGCGATTTCGGCGAAGCCGCGCGAGAATCTCGCCTTTTATACCGGCTTGCTGGGCATGCGGCTGGTCAAGAAGACGGTCAACCAGGATGCTGTCAGCGCCTATCACCTGTTTTACGCCGACGGCAAGGCCAATCCCGGCACCGACCTGACCTTCTTCGATTTTCCTGCCGCCCCGGAGCAGCGCGGCACCAACAGCATTTCCACCACCTCCTTGCGGGTCGCGGGCGAGAAGAGCCTTGGCTTTTGGCGCGACCGGCTGCGTCAGGCAGGTGGTCATGTCGGAGACGTCACCGAGGTCGATGGCCGGCTGAGATTGCCGTTCGAGGACGGCGAGGGCCAGCGGCTGGTGCTGATCGACGATGGTGGGGCGGGTGCGGCCTCGCCGTGGGAAAAGAGCCCGGTGCCGGTCGAGCATCAGATTCGCGGGCTCGGTCCGATCGTGCTGAGCGTGCATGAACTTGGCCGCACCGCCTTGGTGCTGACGTCAGTGATGAACATGCGGCACGAGCGCACTTACGTCGCGCCGGACGTGAGGGGTGAAGTCCAGGTGTTTGCGATGGGCGAGGGCGGACCTGCTGCCGAGCTGCATGTGATCGAGCAGAAAGATTTGACCGTGGCGCGGCAAGGCGCCGGCGGGGTTCATCACGTGGCGTTTCGCACGCCTGACGAGACGCAATATCACGCATGGACCCAGCGCCTGCGCGAGCTTGGCATTCCCAACAGCGGCGAGATCGACCGCTTCTATTTTCGCAGTCTTTATTTTCGCGAACCCAACGGCATTCTGTTCGAAATCGCCACCGACGGTCCGGGCTTTGCCACCGACGAGCCGATGGCGACACTTGGCGAAAAACTCGCGCTGCCGCCCTTCCTTGAGCCGCGCCGCGCCGAGATCGAGGCGGGATTGAAGCCGATCGGATAAGCCCGCGGCCCACAAGTGGCCTCAATCTCTCCACGGGATTGCCTTGGTTTGGTCAAGCCGGGGTGAAGTCTGGAGCCATCGTATGCTGAAGGGATTCCGAGAAGCGAATTGCCGGCCGCTTTGGAGCCGGTGACGGTGGAGGGCCAATGCCGACCGGGGTGAAGCCGAAAGCAACCGACTCGCATGATTTCGTCGTGATCCCGCCCGATCAGGTGCAGGTGGCGCCGTCAGACGCAGAGATCACCGACCTGCTGCGCGCCGCCGCGCGGCACCATTCCGAAGCCGGCCCCCGCGCCGCTAACAATTCGTCCGGTGCGTTGTCCGTGCCGGCAGTCGATACGACATTCCGCGCCACTGCCGTCAACGATGATGTGCCCGCGCGCAAGAGTTCGTTTGGCCGGCGGGCGATGCGCGCTATTGCCGCTCTTCTTTTGACGCTGGGTATCGGCGCTGCTGCGCTGAGCTGGCAGACCTTTGGCTACGCCGCCAAGAAGGCGCTGTTCTCGTGGGCGCCGAAATGGGCGATCGCTGCCTCATTGCCGCTGGAAAAGCTGGGACTGGCCTCGCAATCCACACCCCCGGAGGAGCCAGCCAGTGCAACGCCAGCACCAGCGGCTGCATCCGACCAAACCCCATCCGACAGCGGGACGCCCGGTAACGCCGTGGCGACGACCGACGCTCCGACGTCGGACACAGCACAACAGCTGCAATCGATGGCGCGCGATCTCGCCAACGCCAACCAGCAGGTCGAAGCCCTGAAGGCCAGCATCGCCGAGTTGAAGGCAAGCCAGCAGCAGATGACGCGCGATCTTGCGAAAGTCTCCGAGCAGGCTGCCAAGGCTAAACTGGCGGCCACGACGCCGCACCCGCCCGCGCATAAGCCAGTGCCGCTTTATTCGTCGACAGCTACCTATTCGCCGGCAGCAACGCCTGCGCCGCCGCCCGCTTACCGGCCGGTGTCGTCGTCCTATCCGGCGACGCAAGCGGCCGCAGCCCCCGCCGCTCAACCCTATGTGCCACCGCCGCCGGTTCAGCTCCAGCCCGAGCCTGGACTAGCGTCGGCGCCGCGGCCGCCGATGCCGGTGCAATAGCGTTTCCTGGTTGTTCGGCATTAACGAAGCGGGCCGGCTCGTCACCTTCGCCCGGAACTAATCCGGTGCGGAGGGCTTATCGCGCATGTCTTCCCAGGAAAGGGAAAATGCCATGAAGATTGCAAGGATCGTTTCGGTTGGCGCTACGGCGCTTTTCGTCCTGGGTTCAGCGGCTCTCGCCCAACAGGCGCGAACCGGAACCATCATTGGAATCAACCGACTGAACAACTCGATCGCGATCCGTCAGGGGCAAGACGGCACGGTCGGTGCGAATACCGGCGGTGCCGCAGAGGAATTCAAGGTCGGAAGTGGGGTGTCGTTGGATAGCTTGCATGCCGGCGATCGGGTCAGCTTTTCCACATCCGGATCGAACGAAACCAAGACGATTACCAAGATCGATCGACAGTAGCGAGCTATCGCCAGCAGTGAGCCATCGCGGCTAAGTCTGCTCGGCGCGTGCGTTAACCGAGCAACACCGCATCCGCGCCGTTCACGGCCTCTGCGCTGTCCGTTACGGTTTTCTCCAATGCGCCCGCCTGCACCGAAATGTTTTCGGCGAAGAACCGCGCCAGCGTGACGTAGCGTTGCGGATCGGCCTCGCTGAGGCCGCGCGCGGCCAAAGCTTCACTCGCCAGCATGCAGCCGCCAAGCGTCGCGCCGAACAACCGCAAGTAAGGCGTGGCGCCTGCCAGCGCCTCGTTGGGCGCGGAGGCCACGCGTTCGAGCAGCCAGCGGCTGGTGCGCTCGAGCGAGGCCAGCGCATCGCGGAGTTTGGCGCCGGTGGTTCCGAACGCCGGGTCGTTCGACGTTTCCACCTGTTTGACGATATCCTTGAGTTCATCGAGCAGGGCCCAGACCGACTCTCCGTTATTGGCCGCGAGTTTGCGCGTCACAAGATCGATCGACTGGATGCCGTTGGTGCCTTCATAGATCTGCGTGATACGGGCGTCGCGATAATGCTGCGCGGCGCCGGTTTCCTCGATAAATCCCATGCCGCCATGGACCTGTACCCCAATCGAGGTGGCTTCATTGCCGATGTCGGTGGAGAAGGCTTTGGCGATTGGGGTCAGCAGCGCAGCCCGTGCAGTCGCCGCTGCGCGCACCTTCGCATCCTTGGCCCGCATAGAAACATCGAGCGCCACGGCCGTGGCGTAGCAAATGGTGCGGGAGGCGGCGGTCATGGCGCGCATCTGCATCAGCATCCGCTTGACGTCGGGATGCACGATGATCGGATCGGACTCGGATCCTGGCCTGCCGACGGCGCGGCCCTGGCGGCGCTCCTGTGCGAAGGCGAGCGCCTGCTGATAGGCGCGGTCGGCGATGCCGACGCCTTGGAGTCCGACGGCGAGGCGCGCCTGGTTCATCATCGTGAACATGCACAGCATGCCGCGATTTTCCTCGCCAATCAGGTAGCCGATGGCGCCGCCATGATCGCCCATGGTCATGGTGCAGGTGGGGGCCGCGTGCATGCCGAGCTTGTGCTCGATGCCGCTGACATAGATGTCGTTGCGCGCGCCGAGCGAGCCGTCGGCGTTGACGAGAAATTTCGGAATCAGGAATAGCGAAATGCCCTTGGTGCCCGCGGGCGCATCGGGCAGGCGGGCGAGCACGAAGTGAACGATGTTGTCGCTCATGTCGTGATCGCCATAGGTGATGAAAATCTTGGTGCCCTTGATGCGATAGCTGCCGTCGGCGGCCCGCTCGGCGCGGCTGCGCAGCGCGCCGACATCGGAGCCGGCCTGCGGTTCGGTGAGTTGCATCGTGCCGGGCCACTCGCCGGAGACGAGCTTCTCAAGGTAGATTTGCTTCAATTCTTCACTGCCGTGGGCTTCGAGCGCTTCGATCGCACTCAGGGTCAGAAGCGGGCAAAGGCCGAAGGAGATGTTGGAGGCGCTCCAGATTTCGGTGCAGACCGCATTGATCGCGAGCGGCAGGCCCTGGCCGCCGAACGCCTCCGGCCCCGATACCGCGTTCCATCCCGCAGCGGTCCAGCGCTTGTACGCATCGGGCCAGCCGGGCGCAGTGGTGACACTAGAGCCATCAAGCTTGATGCCATGCTCGTCGCCGACGCGGTTGAGCGGCGCCAGCACATCGGAGGCGAACCGGCCGGCTTCTTCCAGCACGGCAGAGGCAATATCGCTGTCGAAATCGCCGTAGTGACCGGCCTTCACGGCGGCCTCGAGCCCGGCGCCGTGGTTGAGGGCCAGCAGCATGTCATGGATCGGCGCGCGATAGGTCATGGGATCGAGCCTCGCTTGGAGGAGAGATGAAAATGTCTTCCCACGAAACGATGTGTCTCTCAACTTTTCCGTCCGCGGCAGTGCGGCAAAGGACGTCTTGCGGCATGAGGGGGCAGAATTGTCTGATGGGCCGGCGACGATCCAGCCGCCGGCCGGGCGCAATATTCAACGCGATTTTCGCCGTCTACCCTGTTGAAATAGCTCAACTGCCTCTATAGACCGGCGTGGCCGAACAGAGGTCGGGCAGGACGCCTGCCATCCCGTCTTCGGCTGTTGGGGCGTCGCCAAGTGGTAAGGCAGTGGATTTTGATTCCACCATACGGAGGTTCGAATCCTCCCGCCCCAGCCAAAATCAGCCAGCAGGATCAGGTCCTTATCGAATCTGGAAAAACTTCATTCTGAACGGGCGGTTATCATCCTGTTCTTCCCACGTCAGCATCCTAAATATCGAGCGCGTGAAGGTGCGCAAGCAATGCTGACTCGTGCGACAACAAAAGAAAACATCGATCTTGTTGGACGCCATCGGCGAGGATCGAATACTTGCGCGCTTCTTCGAGTTTATTCGTAGCTTGGCGTAATTCGGCGAAGACAGGCGTAGCAGAAAAACTTGCGCGCTTCTGTAGTAATCGGCGTCAGAGCGTGCGAATCCGTCGGCGACGTCAGCCCACCAATCGCCAAACGTAAATGTAGACTGCCGCCTGAAGTGCGACGATGCCGGCCAAGCATGCTAAGGCCAGACCTGCGGTGCGAACCGATCTCGCGAGGCAACATGCCCAGTGCAATAGCAATTCAGCATGGCGAGCGAACGGGTTACCTTCGTCATTGAGGTCCAGTTCGAACCTCTCTGAGGGGAATATCATTGCACATTGCGCGGGCTCGCTTTGCGCGCGTGCAAAGGCGAGCGCTGACCATTTGAGCAGAAATTTTCCGCCAATGCGTCCGCGGGACTCGCGGGCAACCCAACGGCCGGCCTTGTTGCGGCCGATGAAAAACGCTGGAATCGCGGCGCTGAGAATGTCCTCTCCGAGCGGCTGCAATTCGAGGCTCGGCGTTTCCGTTGGATCGGCTTTCGCGACGAAGCTTTCTGTTTGGCTGCATCGAAAGTCTCTTGCGCGTACGGGTTCCGGGATTGCGTTCTGCGTACTATTGCTGACGAACGCGTCGATCCTGACGAGAATCGCCCGCAGAACGCCCTTCGTCCACGGATGCTCGTTTCGATCGGTAGCGTTCACGGTCATTGTGGCCATCGGAGGCCACTGGCGAAATCCAACGCATGCGGCGTGATAACAGTCTTCGTTCGAGCAGGCCGGGCATCTCGGCCGATCAGGGCCGTCCGGTGCGAGACTCCAGCCATCCCAGGACGATTTCTTCGGCTGGCCGCCGTCGCCGCGGCAGCTTGTGCCGTTGAATAGCGGCCCTTGCGAAGGTAAGCGCCTGCTCGCCCGACTGTCTTTTCTCCCGCGCAAGCAACATCCATTCGCGAATAACTGCGCGACGTACATTTGACTCGGCCATGAAAATCTCCTTCCGAGAATTCGACGGCGAGAGATTGTGGGCCCTCGCCGTCGTTATACCGTTTTGTCAAGTAACCGGTTACGCCGCTTTCTGAAGCGGATATGTCTGCTGCCGCCGCGCCGCGAGGGCGGAGCCGCATTCGTGAACGATGTTTTGCACGACAGCGAAACCACGCGCTTCCAGCAAAGCGCGAAGGCTTTGCCTGACGGCGGGCTTTTGGGCATCGTCCCACACCACCAGCGTGCCGGTGGGGCTAAGGAAGTTTGCGATCCAGTCGAGCGTCGCTTCGAGAGTGCGGAGAGGGCGCCGCCGCCAATCGACGAGTGCAACATCGTACTGGCCAGCCGGACGGCCGCAATTGCCCGTCGCCGCTGCGCGCAGATAGCCCCGTTGCTGCAATTCCATCATCATTTCCATGCTCTTTGAGCCAGCTATGAGGATGCGGTGTTGAGTAGAGCAGCCGGCAAGAGCAATCATCGGGTCGATAATTCTGTCGCCGGTAGCGACCTTAACGGAGACCATGACATCACCTGTTTTCGTTGGACCTCGCCGCCTCGGCTTGTGTGCCCAACGGGCGCAACGAAGCGATCGGACCGTCCGTCCGCCGCTCTTTTCTCTTTCGGTTTTCGGATGGTCTAAGGGTGGCGTGAGATCGATTGTTTCATGTCCACAATATCTTCTCGGAGGGATATGAATTCGATGGCGCCGCGACCTCAATCGCATAAAGGCCACATAAGATGATGCGAGACATTCCACACCAGATGTGAAGCTACCGAGGTTTTTGGACGATTGGTCGTTATCCCAATGGCCACGTTTAGTTCCGGAGAACCACGGTGGTCGAGCCGGCTGATACGTTTATGCGTTCTTTATGCGGCTGGCCCAAGCCGCACCTGGATTTCGAATGCGATCGAGAGCACCTCACATCAGCATTCAATTTGGAGTGCCTTCGATGAGCTTTGTTACAATTGATTCAGAGCCACATGGTGCTTGGCAGCGCGTACGCCGTTCCTTGATATCTGTGTGGAGCAGACCAGAGCCCGGCGAAAGCCCATATTCGCCGCTGCCTTGTCTTGCGCTCCTGCTCATGGTCGGGCTGCTTGTTAAGCTCGCGCATTAGGCTAAAGCACGACGTACGGTCGCTCTGATGCTTGCTTTTCGACTTCGACCCGGCATGCTGTTCTTCCAAGGGAAGCCAAGCATGACCGCCATCGAGCAGCGCGACGGTGAGTTACCAGGTCACGAGACGATGCCCGCCGAAACGGGCCCGCACCACGGCGCGCTGGGCAAGATGGCGATCGGGGCACTCGGTGTCGTTTACGGCGATATTGGCACCAGCCCTCTCTATACCTTTAAAACCGCGATCGAATGGGCTGGCGGCGAAGCAACGCCGGCCGTCGCCCTTGGCATATTGTCGCTCGTGGTGTGGACGCTCATCATCACTACTTCCCTGAAATATGTCGCCATTGTCATGCGCGCCGACAATGACGGCGAGAGCGGCATTCTAGCCCTGATGTCCCTGTTGGGCATCAAGCGGGGAGAACGCACGTCGGTTATCGCTCTCGGTATTATCGGCGCAGCGATGCTCTATGGCGATGGCGCAATTACGCCTGCCATTTCGGTGTTGAGCGCGCTCGAAGGCCTGAAGGACCCGTTGCCTTCATTTACACCCTATGTGCTGCCGCTCTCGGTTGTGGTGCTGATTGCATTGTTTGCATTTCAGCCACTAGGCACCGGGCGCATCGGCGCGCTGTTTGGACCGGTCATGACCGTCTGGTTCGTGACTATCGGTCTGCTCGGCATCGCGGGCATCGCCCAGCATCCCGCCGTGCTTGCCGCGCTCGATCCGCGTGTCGGTCTTGCCTACCTCTTCGGTCATGGCTTTACAGGATTTTTGGTGCTTGGCGGCGTGTTCCTGTGCGCCACGGGTGCGGAGGCACTCTACGCCGACATGGGCCACTTTGGCCTGCGGCCGATCCGGCTGACATGGTATGGACTGGTCCTGCCGACTTTGGTTTTGAACTATGCCGGCCAGACCGCTGTGCTGGTCGGCAATCAGAGCGCCGCCCCTTCAAATCCGTTCTTCATGCTGTGTCCGCCCAGCCTGCAATTGCCGCTGGTGGCGCTTGCGACCGTTGCGACGATTATCGCGAGCCAGTCCATCATCTCCGGCACGTTTTCGATGACACGGCAGGCCATTCAACTCGGCCTCTGCCCGCGCCTTCACATCACCCAGACCTCCTCGCAAGGCTACGGCCAGATCTATGTCGGCTTCGTCAATTGGGCACTAATGGCGCTGACGCTCACCTTGGCTATCAGCTTCCGCTCGTCCGATAATCTTGCGTCTGCATTCGGCATTGCCGTTGCCCTCACCATGCTTCTAACCTCGATGCTGATGTTTCTGACGATGCGGGAAGTTTGGGGGTGGCCGCTTTCGTTAAGTCTACTTGTGGCGGGACTGTTCGTCATCGTCGATCTATCCTTCGTCACGGCCAACATGATGAAGGTGGTTCAGGGAGGTTGGGTTCCACTCGTCGTCGGCGCGATATTGTTCTTCTTGATGTCGACCTGGCATCGCGGCCGCGTCGAGCTCAATAAGCAGCTTGAGCGCGATACGCTGCCGCTGGCCACCTTTATCACCCAGATGCGCAAGAAGGAGCGCATTCCGGGAACGGCCGTTTACATGACCAGCCGGCTCGACATGGTCCCGGTGCCTCTGTTGCACAATCTGAAGCACAACAAGGTGCTGCACGAGCGCATCGTGCTCTTACACATCGTCACGGCGAATATTCCGCGCGTGCCGCCGGAGCGGCGTCTGGAGCTCACCGATCTCGGCGACAACTTCTATACGATTGTTGCCGAATATGGCTTCATGCAACAACCGAACGCGCCCCGCGTGCTCCACCGTTGCGCGGCGCAGGAGCTTACTTTCGATATGATGGAAACGTCGTTCTTTGTCGGGCGCGTCAAGATCGTGCCGGCGAGGCAATCGGTCCTTGGGCGCTTCCGTTGCTCTGTCTTTGAAGTCATGCACCGCAACGCGCTCGCTGCGACAGATTTTTTCCGCATTCCACCGAACCGCGTGATCGAACTCGGTAGCCAGACGGAGATTTGAGGAAACTACCGGGTCCCCGTTAGCAGGGGTATCTCATCCTCGGGTGCCTTGAAACGGTATCCCACGCCAGTCTCGGTGAAGACGTATTGCGGATTCTCAGGATCGTCCTCAATCTTCTTACGTAATTGCCGTACATAAACCCGCAGGTATTGCGGGTCTATCGTATCGTGCCACAACTCATGCATTAAAAAACGATGAGTTAATACTCTCCCCGCGTGCTGCACAAATAGTCGAAGCAGATCGTATTCTTTTGGGGATAGCCGTATCTCACGGTTTCCGATCTTGACGATGCGCCGGACCAGATCCATGGATAGGTCTCCCACGCAAAATAGCGGATGCTCGTCTGCTACACGCAATCGATGTCGCAGCGCCGTCCGAAGGCGGGCCAGAAGTTCGGCCATTCCGAACGGCTTGGTTACGTAATCATCTGCCCCAAGATCGAGCGCCCGTACCTTGGCGGCCTCATTGGCGTGGCTCGACAGCACAAGGATCGGTAGAGCGTGGTCCCGGTCACGAATTGTCTGCAGTAGGTCGAGGCCGTCAACGTTCGGCAATCCAAGATCGAGAATGATCAAGGCAGGTTTGTCTTCCGAAATGATGCTCAACGCTGTCGTGCTGTCTGAGGCCTCAAGTACTTCATATCCTTGCGAACTTAGGCCCATCCGCAGCAGTTTGCGGATCGGCGCCTCATCGTCGACGACAAGAACCTTGAGAGAACCAGACATGGGTTTTAACCGTCACTGGAGACATCAACTTCCAAGAGAATATATTTTTCATATACTCTCACTAGACCTATTGATCTGGCGCAAAAGGCGCGGAGCGCGCAGCGCGCTGGATCATGGAGGCTCCCAAGATGTCCCATTCTCTGCGGTGTTGGTAAGAGCATAGGCCCCGCGAGCTTTCCCGGTCGGGTCGGGCGGGGTGCAGATCGGGTTGTATTCGGATCGCGAGTTGATGGCGACCGCGACCGCACGTATCATACGGACGATCTGATCGGCTCGCGATCCCGACCAACCCGTACCAGCCCACCAGCTGCCGGACACCGGTAAGGGCGCCGGCGCACGACGGCCCGTGCGTGGCGGTGACAGGGCGCGGCGCTCGTCACGAAGCGTCTGCCGGTGACACGTAAGCCAGGCTGAACCATTGCCATTTGGCCGTCTGACGACGGAGCCACTGCCATTGGTTGTCTAGCTATTTTATTCTGACCGCGCTTCTAACGTATTGAATTGTCTCGGGGCGAAAACCACTAATCCGTCAGAAAATTCGTTGAAATCATTGATGAAGTAGCGGGATTTTGATTCCACCATACGGAGGTTCGAATCCTCCCGCCCCAGCCAGCATTTAGCCAATAAAATTAGGCACTTCTGGAATTTGCCGGGTTTTCATTCTGACGGCCCGCCACGGTCTCATTCTGACGCTTTGTTTCTGATGCGTTCGCCAGCACATGTGCATACCGTTCCTCGTAGCGGACAGCGCGCGTGGCAGGTTCCGCTTGGCATATCCTTCATAGGATTTTCTGAGTCCGGTGCGCGGAGAGAGCGCGGCCCCTGACCGTCCGTCAACTCCGCTTCCTCGAGTTCGGTCAGTCCGCCGTGTCGGCAGGCGTCAAGCGTGAACGTAACCGGTAATTTGAGTTCCTTGCGTATACGCTGGACGATCTTCTGCATTCCGGAAAACGAAAACGGCTTGAATTTATCTTCATCAATCTCGCGCAGGATCATCGGCGTTCCGCGTTTCTTTAGGTGCGACAGCACGGCCTCGGCATCCTCAGGCATCGCTTAAGGTCCGAATTTGACCCCCGGCTGTGGGGAGAAGTAATGTGTCGCTACGTTTGCGGAGGCGGATAGTGGGCCTCCCGCCGATTGTCCGAAGATGTCATTGTGGAGCGGGTCGGAAGCAACTCTTCAATCGTACCTGTTCGATGACAACTCCAGTTCGTCGAAGGCTGTCTCTGCGCCGCCAAGCGCGGCGATGAATTCCTCTGTGGTGACGTAACGCCATTCCATTCGTTCTGAAAGTCAGCTTAACCGTGATCCAAAGCGTCAATCCAGCGTGCGGCGGAAGCGAGTCACAGCAATCGTCATGGCCATCAGCATCAAAGCGAACAGCGCAACAGTGTCATACTGGAGATTTTGCAACGTCGCGCCCTTCAACATAATGGCCCGGACAATCCGTAAGTAATGCGTCAACGGCAAGGCTTCCCCAACGTATTGTGCCCAGACCGGCATGCCCATGAAAGGGAACATAAAACCCGACAATAGGATGCTAGGCAGAAAGAACATCATCGACAGTTGCATCGCCTGCAGCTGATTTTGCACGATGGTCGAGAAGGTGTAGCCGATCGACAGATTGGTTGTGATGAACAGTGTCGAGAGTAGTGCCAGCATGGTCAGGCTGCCGCGCACCGGCACACCGAACAAAAAGACTCCGATACCGATGATTAGGGAGGCCTGGATGAAGCCGACCAGAACGTAAGGCAGTATCTTGCCAAACATGACTTCGACCGGCTTGATCGGCATCGAAAGAAGGCTTTCCATTGTGCCGCGCTCGATTTCCCGCGTTACCGAAAGTGCGGTGAAGATCAACATGGTCATGGTCAGGATGGTGCCGACCACCCCGGGGACAATGTTTAGCCGTGATGATCCGGCCGGGTTATAGCGGGCATGGGCGCGGATCTCGAACGGCAATGCTGGTGGATCGCCTACGAACAAATCGTGCGCCAGCGCGGTCTGCACAATGACGCCGAGCGCTGATAACGCCGAGCCAGCCGCCACCGGATCGGTCGCGTCGGCTGCGACCAAAAGTGCCGGATAATCGCCGCGCCGCACTGCGCGTTCAAAACCGCGGGGAATTTCGACACCGAATAGCACCTTGCCCGACAGCAGCAGGTTGTCGAACTCGTCGACATCGTGGACTTCGGTGGTGAAGTCGAAATAAGCGGTGTTTTGCAGCGCTTTTAGGATCGAACGGCCGAGATCGCTGTCCTCCTGTAGCAGCACCGCGGTCGGGAGATGGCGCGGCGTGGTATTGATGGCGTAGCCGAACAGCAACAGCTGCATTACCGGGATCATCACGATCATTGCGAACGACACCCGGTCGCGCCGCAATTGGATAAATTCCTTGATCACCATCGCCAAAGTGCGCCGAAGGAAGCCAAACCGCGGCTCCCTAGTCTCGCGTTCGCGGTCCGATGGATCGGTTGCGCTCACTGGAAATTATCCTTTGAGCTGGTCATCAGTTCGATGAACACATCTTCCAGCGACGGTGCGCCGTGCTGCCAGTGCCATCCGGTGTCGTCGCGATAAGGTGCAATCGTGGTCTCCAGCGCGCTCTTGTCGCGTCCGGACACATGCAAACTGGTGCCAAACGGCGCCACCATGTCGACGCCAGGCTTACCCACGAGTTGATCCGAGAGCTTATGGAGATCGTTACCGGTCACCGTCCAGGTCGACAGCGCCGATTTTGCGATCACTTCGTCCACGGTGCCGTGCACCAGCAGATGCCCATAGGCGATATACGCGATTTCGTTGCAGCGCTCAGCCTCGTCCATGTAATGCGTGGAGACCAGCACTGTCAGCCCTTGTGCCGCCAAGCCATGGATCTCGTTCCAGAAATCGCGCCGAGCCTTGGGATCGACCCCGGCGGTCGGCTCGTCCAAAAGCAGCAGTTGTGGATTGGACAAGGTGCAGGCACCGAGCGCGAGGCGCTGCTTCCAGCCGCCGGAGAGCTCGCCGGCGAGCTGTCCTTCACGCCCTTGCAGTCCCAGCCGCTTGATCATCTCGCGCGCGGTGCCTCGGGCATCAGGAACACCATAAAGCCTGGCAACGAATTCCAGGTTTTCGCGCACCGACAGATCCTGGTACAGCGAAAAACGCTGCGTCATATAGCCGACCTGGCGCTTGATCTTGTCGGCGTCGCGCCGGATGTCGTAACCCAGACAGGTGCCTTCGCCGCTATCGGGCGTCAAAAGACCGCAAAGCATCCGGATGGTGGTGGTCTTACCGCTTCCATTTGGTCCGAGAAAGCCATAGATGGTACCGCGCTTGACCTGCATCGACAGGTCATGCACGACCTCGCGACCGCCAAACGATTTTGTCAGTCCATGAACGTCAATCGCAATATCGGACGCGAAAAGTTGCAACCCGCTCATCGCTTGTCCGCTACCGGCGTCTTGGCATTGAGGAAAACGCTGATAGGCTGGCCAACCCGCAACGCGTCGGGTCGCGACGGTCGGGCCTGGATCAGGTAGACGAGCTTGTTTCGTTCATCCAGGCTGTAGATGACCGGTGGGGTATACTCAGCCGAGGTCGAGACGAAATAGATTCTCGCGGTAAGATCGTCGGCGCAGTTGTCGCAGGTGACACGCACCTCGTCACCGATCGCAAGCTTCGGCAATTCCTGCTCCGACACGTAGAACCGAACCTTCACGTTGCCGGGCGGCATGATCGACAACACCGGCCGCTGCGCCGCTACCGTTTCACCTTCACGGAAATAAATTTGCTGAACCGTGCCGTTGATTGGCGCAAAACCGGTCCGCCGCGCCAGCCGCGTTTGCGAAGTTACAACGCGTGCGTCAGCAACGCGCAGCGCCGACACTGCGGCATCAAGTGTGGCCTGGGTGCCGGCGCCAGTTTTAATCAGATAGGCCGCGCGGTCATAACTTTGCTGCGCGTTGGCGAGCGTCGCATTGTTCTGATTGAGGTCTGCCTGCTGCATATCGTCGTCGACCGCAAAGAGCTTGTTGCCGGCTTTGACTTCGTCGCCTTCCCGAACATTGAGCACGGTGACACGTCCGAATTCATCTGGGCTGACGAAGATCATGTCTGCCTCGACCCAACCCTGAAAGCCGGGATCCCGGGGCGCGTTGCAGCTGGCGAGCGTGACAGCCAGCGCCAGTGCCGCAAGGATTCGCAAAATTTGTGGTGACAAGATCATGTCAAGCCGATCAGCATCAGGGCCTATTTCGCCTTGCTCTATGGGGCAGGGAAAAGTCCGCAGCTGCTCGCAACGCCTCGCAGCTTGCCGATATCCATCAGCGCGACAGTCTTTCGCTTGGGGGGCTCGACGGTGCTCGGACTTCGAACGTTCATCGCGCGCCAGAGGTCTTCGTACCGCTCCCATACTCGATAATCGTTCCAAGTGCCGCGCCTGCCGTAACGGTCTTGCCGTCCGGCAAAAAAATCTCGGACAGCACGCCGGTAGCCGGCGCCTTCACTTCGATGGTCGTGCCGTCTGTTTCAATCTCAACCAGCGGTTCGTTGACGCCGACTGGGTTTCCGACCCGCTTGAACCATCGCCCGATCGACGCGTTAGTAGCGGACACTCCGATCTTCGGTACTCGTATTTCCGTCGCCATGAGCGCTATCCTTTGGAGTTTCAACGCCGCGTGACCTAGTTTGAGAGAGACTCACGAAACTCGCGTCGCGCCTGCTGTCTCTCCTCACAATCGCGCGTGGTCGCCGCTGACTTCACGCAATCGTGCTCCGCCCTCAAATTGTTGAACTAACACTAGCGTTTCGGCCATTCGCGCCATTGAGCTATATCAACGCACCTCCCGTCGTTCATTTCTAGAGTTATTGGCGCTTCTCAGACGATCGGGATTTCCCGCGACTGCAATATTCCACCGAGCGAACTGCCCTAACGAACCGTTTATCTCTTGGGCTTGTCAGAACGCGTTGTCATCGAGAGGAGGGGGCATTGCTCGGCCTCGGTCCCGCTCTTGCGAAAGGGCTTAATATGCCCGAACAGGAAAGCCTGAAGACCCCATCCTTGGGCGCGATCGTTTCGATCCGCGGCAGTGTCGTGGACGTACGGTTCGATGAGCATTTGCCGCCGATCTACTCGGTGCTGCGGGCGGGCGATAAAGGGCAGATCGTCATCGAGGTGCTGGCACAACTGGATGCGCGTCACGTGCGCGGGATTGCGCTGACACCCACGCAAGGTCTTGCTCGCGGCATGGCAGTGCAGGATACGGGCGGCCCGCTAGAAGTGCCGGTGGGCAAAGAAGTTCTCTCCCGCATGTTCGACGTGTTTGGCAACGTCATCGACCGCGGTGCCGCGTTGTCGGATTGTCAATGGCGATCCGTGCATCAGCCGCCGCCGCCGCTGGCCCGACGATCCACCAAGTCTGAAGTCTTTGAAACGGGTATCAAGGCCATCGATGTTCTCATGCCGTTGGAGCGCGGCGGCAAGGCGGGATTGTTCGGCGGGGCAGGCGTGGGCAAGACGGTGCTGCTTACTGAAATGATTTACAACATGGTCGGGCAACACGAGGGCGTGAGCATTTTTTGCGGCATCGGCGAGCGCTGCCGTGAGGGTGAGGAGCTCTACCAACAGATGAAGGAAGCCGGCGTGCTGCCGAACATGGTGATGGTCTTCGGCCAGATGAACGAGCCGCCGGGCGCTCGCTTCCGCGTGGGTCATGCGGCGTTGACGATGGCCGAATATTTCCGCGACGACGAGCATCGTGATGTGCTGCTGCTGATCGATAACATCTTTCGTTTCATCCAGGCCGGCATGGAGGTATCCGGCTTGTTGGGCCAGATGCCGTCGCGGCTGGGCTACCAACCGACCATGGGCACCGAGCTGTCGAGGTTGGAAGAGCGCATCGCCAATACCGATACCGGCGCCATCACCTCGATTCAGGCCGTGTATGTGCCAGCGGACGACTTCACCGATCCGGCGGCCGTGCACACCTTCTCGCATCTGTCCGCGTCGATCGTGCTCTCGCGCAAGCGGGCAAGTGAAGGACTTTTCCCGGCCGTCGATCCCCTGCAATCCAATTCCAAGATGGCCACACCGGGTATTGTTGGAGCGCGGCATTACGGCTTGGCACAGGAGATCCGGCGAACGTTCGCGCAATACGCCCAACTCAAGGACATCATTTCGATGCTGGGTCTTGAGCAGCTTTCGCCGGAGGACCGCAATGTCGTCGCCCGTGCCCGCCGTCTGGAGCGGTTCCTGACCCAGCCGTTCTTTACGACCAAGCAATTTACCGGGCTCGACGGCAAACTCGTCAGCCTGGAGGACGCACTAGACGGTTGCGAGCGAATCTTGCGCGATGAATTCAAGGACTATCCGGAGAGTGCGCTTTACATGATCGGGGCGATCAGTGAAGCCAAGGGGAAGACGAAACCCGGCCCGTCTAAGGCTGAACCTAATTCAAAAGCCAAAGCCGACATAACCCCAGCGGCCAAAGCTGCACCAGAGCCGCATCCAATGCTTGGCGCAAAACCCAAACTGACGCCCAGCCGTGGGCAAAACTTATGAATCTCAAGGTTCTCTTGCCCTTCCAAATCTTTGTCGAAAAGACCGGCGTGTCCCGCATTGTCGCGGAGTTGAACGAAGGCTCGTTTGGACTCTTGCCACACCGACTGGATTGCGTGGCAGCGCTCGCACCGGGAATTCTGATCTACGAAACAAAACAGGAGGGCGAGGCTTACGTGGCCGTGGATGAAGGTGTGCTGGTGAAGACCGGCGCTGGTGTGCTCGTTTCCGTCCGTAACGCCATTGCCGGAACGGACCTCGGCCAATTGCGTGAGGCGGTGCAGCGCGAGTTTCTACACCTGGACGCGCAGGAGAAGAATGTGCGCTCGGTGTTGGCAAAAATGGAAGGCGATCTCATGCGCCGCATGGCGGCGTTTCACAATGCCTGACGAACCCAAGCTCTTGAAGCCGAAGCTGGCGCTCAGCGAGGAGGTTGGTGCGAAGGCGGCGCGCAAGCTCAGGGCGCGGCGCCACTCCGCACAGGGCGTCTGGTTCGGCTTGGGCATGATGGGGCTGATTGGCTGGTCCGTGGCAATTCCGACGCTGCTCGGCGCAGCGCTCGGCCTGTGGCTGGACCAACACTATCCGGGAAAGCATGCCTGGACGCTGGCGCTTTTGGTGGCCGGGCTCGCGATCGGCTGCTTCAATGCGTGGCATTGGGTAACGAAAGAAGACAAAGCCATGCGAGACGAGCGGGAGGATGGCGATGAATGAAGTTGTGCTGCTGGCGCTGGCATTGTCGGCGGGCGTGTTGCTGGGCGCTATTTTCTTCGGCGGTCTCTGGTGGACAGTGCGCAAGGGTGTTTCGTCTGAACAGCCGGCGTTTTGGTTCTTTGGCAGCCTGTTGCTGCGGATGAGCATTGCGCTTGCCGGGTTTTACTTTGTTTCCGGCGGTCAGTGGGAGAGGTTGCTGCTTTGTCTGGTTGGATTTGTCATCGCGCGCCTCGTGGTGACGCGGCTGACTCGCTCCTCCGGAGATAACCCAAGTCTCCTGGTGCAGGAGCCCAGATATGCGCCTTAGTCCCGACGAGATGATCCTCTGGCAATACGGGTCACTCAAATTAAACGGGACAATCGTGTTCACGTGGGCACTGATGTTCGCGTTGGCCGCCGGTTCAAAGCTCATCACGAGCAGGCTTTCCACGGGTCTGGAACGTTCCCGTTGGCAGAGCCTTCTCGAAATCGTCGTTACCGGCATCGAGAAACAAATCGCAGACGTCGGCCTCCGCCACCCCGAGAGGTATATTGGCTTTCTCGGCACGCTTTTTTTGTTTGTTGCCTTGGCCAGCCTTTGCACCATCATTCCCGGCTACGAGCCACCGACGGGGTCGCTTTCTACTACTGCGGCGCTGGCGCTGTGCGTGTTGGTGGCGGTGCCGTTTTTCGGCATTAAGGAACAGGGGCTGGGCGGTTACCTCAAGTCCTATGTGGAACCGACCGTCATTATGCTGCCGTTTAACGTCATCAGTGAGCTTTCGCGCACGCTGGCTCTGGCGGTCCGCCTGTTTGGCAACATGATGAGCGGGACGATGATTCTCGCGATCCTGCTGACCATCACCCCCTTCATCTTCCCGATCGCCATGAGTGTACTCGGCCTGCTTACCGGCATGGTGCAAGCCTACATCTTCAGCATCCTGGCCGCGGTTTACATCGCGTCCGCCACGCGTGTCCGCAAGCCTGCGCCTGAACCCGACACAAAACGCTAAGCACGAACCCCGGCTCAAGAGGAACGACTATGGATAGCATAACGCTCATCGCAATTGCTTCAATTGTCACCGCCGGCCTGACGATTGCCCTGGGAAGTATCGGACCTGCGCTCGGCGAAGGACGCGCAGTCGCCACGGCATTGAGTTCGCTCGCGCAGCAACCCGATTCCGCGACGACGATCACACGTACTTTGTTCGTGGGTCTGGCAATGATCGAATCCATTGCGATCTACTGCTTTGTAGTTTCGATGATTCTCATTTTCGCCAACCCGTTCTGGAATCATATCATCGCCCAAGCCGCGGGAAAGTAGGCCATGCTCATCGATTGGTTTACCGTCGGTGCGCAAGCGATCAACTTCATCATCCTGGTGTGGTTGCTGAAGCGCTTTCTCTATAAGCCGATTCTCGATGCCGTCGACGCGCGGGAGAAGCGTGTCGCCACGGAACTTGCGGACGCCGACGCGAAAAAGGCCGAAGCCGAAAAGGAACGCGACGAGTTCCTGCACAAGAACGAAGAGTTCGACCAGCGGCGCGCCGCGCTCCTGATCAAGGCTACGGAGGAGGCGAAAGCCGAACGTCAGCGGCTCCTTGATGAAGCGCGGCGGGCGTCCGACGCCCTGAGCGCGAAGCGACAGGAAGCGCTGAGGAGCGATGCGCGTAATCTAAGTGAAGCTATCAGTCGCCGGACCCGGCAGGAAGTATTTGCCATTGCGCGCAAGGCGCTGACGGATCTCGCCGCGACGAGTTTGGAGGAACGCCTTGCCGAGGTGTTCACGCGCCGCTTGCGGGCGATGGACGGCAAGGCGAAAGCCAGCCTCGCCGGGGCCCTCAAGTCCGCATCGGATCCCGCGGTGGTGCGTAGCGCGTTCGATCTGCCCGCGGAGCAACGCACGGCGATACAAAATGCGCTCAACGAAAGCTTCTCGGCCAGCATCCGCGTCCGGTTCGAGACCGCGGCGGATTTGGTCAGCGGGATCGAACTCACCACGAATGGGCAAAAAGTGGCTTGGAGCATTGCGGATTACCTTGCGTCGCTGGAAAAGGGCGTCGACGAACTTCTGAAAGAGAAGGACAAACCCGAAGCCAAGCCAGAAGTCGAGGCCAAGCCAGAAGCCAAAGCTGAACCCAAACCTGCAGCCAAAACGGAGACCAAGCCTGAGGTCAAAGCCGCGCCTAAACATGAAGAACGCAAGCCCGGAAGAAAGAGCCAATGACCACTGCGCCCGAAAGCTTGCAAAGTGTCTTCGACCGCGCGTTTGCTGGAATAAGCCAGGTGCGGGAGGCATTCACTCCGATACTGGTGCCCCGGGAGGTGGGTACGATTATCAGCGTCGCCACCGGCATCGCCAAGGTCTCTGGCCTTCCCAGTGTAGGATTTGAGGAGTTGGTCAAGTTTCCCGGCGATGTGCTCGGGATTGCCTTCAATGTGGACGAGGACGAAATCGGCGTCGTTCTGCTGGGCGAATACTGGCATCTGCAAGCCGGCGAAGAGGTAACGCGTACCGGCCGGGTCATGGATGTGGTCGTCGGCGACGAGTTGCTGGGACGCGTCATCGACCCACTCTGTCGGCCGCTCGATGGCAAGGGGCCGGTGGCTACGAGCAAGCGCTTGCCGATCGAACGCCCTGCCGCTCCCATCATGGATCGCGCGCCCGTCACCGTGCCACTCCAGACCGGACTGACAGTGATCGATGCGCTCATTCCGATCGGCCGAGGCCAGCGCGAGCTCATTCTCGGTGACCGGCAGACGGGAAAGACCGCCATTGCGATCGATACCATCCTCAACCAACGAGGTCAGAATGTCGTGTGTGTATATTGTGCCATTGGCCAGCGCGCCTCCGCCGTGGCAAAGACCATCGCGGTCCTGCGGGATAAGGGCGCGATGGATCATACCATCGTTGTCGTGACCGAGGGTAACGACCCGCCTGGCCTTGCCTACATCGCTCCTTACGCCGCGACCAGCATCGCGGAGCATTTCATGGAAGCGGGACGCGATGTGCTGATTGTGTACGACGACCTCACGCAGCACGCGCGTGCCTATCGGGAGCTTTCCCTGCTGCTTCGCCGGCCGCCCGGCCGCGAAGCCTTTCCCGGCGACATCTTCTACATTCACTCGCGCCTGCTCGAACGCGCTACCCATCTGCGACCGGAACTCGGCGGTGGCTCGTTGACTGCACTCCCCATCGTCGAGACCGAAGCGCAGGACATTTCCGCCTATATTCCGACCAACCTCATCTCTATCACGGATGGGCAGATCTACCTTTCGCCGTCGCTGTTCGAATTGGGGGTGCTACCCGCAGTGGATGTCGGCAGATCCGTCTCGCGCGTCGGAGGCAAGGCGCAACGGGCGGCCTATCGGGCGGTGGCGGGTGACCTCAAATTAGCTTACGCGCAGTTCGAAGAACTCGAGACATTTGCCAGGTTTGGCGCCCGCCTGGACGAAGACACCCGCAAGATCATCGAACATGGACAGCGAATCCGCGCCTGCCTGAAACAGTCGGAATTCGCTCCGGTATCTGTGCCGGGACAAGTCGCCGTCCTGCTCGCGTTGACGGCGGGACTCTTCGAACTCGGTACCGATCGATCAGGTGACGGACGCCGAGCACGCCGTGCAAGAGGCGGCGGCGAACATTCCGGAGGTGACTATGCGGTTCAATGCCGCCGATACATTGAGCGACGAAGACCGGATGGCAATTGTCCAGCTTGCGCGCAATGCGCTCATCCGCTTTCAGCCCAAGCCGGATTCCAACCTCAAAGTCAGGGCCGGGTCTGAGGCCGAAGCGAACGCCAAAACCGAGCCCAAACCTCAACGCGAATCCAAGCCAGAGGTCCATACGGAGGCCGAACCGCGGCCCAAGCCAGCACCAAAGGAGAAGCCTTGAGCGACACCACCGCAAGCCTGCGGCGTAAGATCGACAGTGCCGGCGATCTGCAATCCGTCGTGCGGACGATGAAAGCCATGGCTGCTTCGAACATCGGCCAATATGAGCGGGCGGTGCTCGCCTTGGGGGATTACTATCGCAGCGTGGAGCTCGGATTGAGCATTTGCTTCCGGAAAAGCGCGCCGGCCGCGCCCGTTGGGGAAGGCAAAGGACGACCCGACCCGAGGTTCCTCGACGCGGTCGTGTTCGGTTCAGACCAGGGGCTGGTGGGCCGGTTTAACGACATGGTAACTGATTATGCGGTGAAAAGCCTCGCTGTCATGCCCGGCGAACACCGGGTTTGGGCCGTCGGTGAGCGCGTTCATGCGCGCCTGAATGACGCGGGCATGCCGCTAACGGGCGTCTTCAACGTACCGAATTCCGTCAAGGGCATCACGCCGCTCGTCGGGCAGATTCTCGTGGAATGCGAGGCGCGCCACGGCCAGGGTGAAGTCAGCGAACTTCACCTTTTCTACAACCGCCCAACCTCCCGGGCTGCCTATGCTCCCGTCAGTCAGCGACTACTCCCGCTGGACGAAAGTTGGCGAAAGAAGCTGGTAGGACTTCCCTGGCCGACGGGAAACTTGCCCGAAGTGATGGGGGAAACCACCGCCGCCTTGCGGGCGCTGATCCGTGAATATCTTTTCATTTCTCTCTTCCGCGCATGCGCCGAATCGCTATCGAGCGAAAACGCAAGTCGACTGGCGGCGATGCAACGTGCCGACAAGAACATCGACGAATTGCTGGAGGACCTCAACGGGGCATTCCATCGTCTGCGCCAGAGCGGGATCGACGAGGAATTGTTCGACGTCATCTCCGGCTTCGAAGCGCTGAGCGTCAAGCAGAAGTGATGCGCATTGGCACTATGAGAGATCGTGTTCGGTTGGAGTTGAAGGTCAGCGATGGAACGCAACTCATTTGGCAAGCGATGCGGAAAGTGCGGAGATGAAAATACATTCAAAGGATTTTCGCGTGCGGGAAGCAGATGAGGTCAACCTCAAAAAATGGCCGACGACCGTGAAACCCGTGTACAAGTCGAAAGAGCAGTATCAAAAGTTTCTGGCAGAACACGTCGCGCGATTGAGCTCGCAACAGCAGCTTCTCTACGCTTCCAACCGCCATGCCGTCCTGCTGATCTTTCAGGCGATGGATGCCGCCGGAAAGGATGGCGCCATCCGGCACGTGATGTCCGGCGTCAATCCGCAAGGTTGCCAGGTATTTAGTTTCAAACATCCGAGCGCGGAAGAATTGGAACACGATTTTCTATGGCGCACTACGCGCGATCTGCCCGAGCGCGGTCGGATAGGCATCTTCAATCGATCTTATTACGAGGAGGTGCTAATCGCCCGCGTCCATCCGGAGATTCTCCGTAGCGAGGGCCTCCCGGACAGCTTGCTCGCCGAGCAGGCGGTTTGGCACAACCGGTATCGTTCGATCGTGGATTTGGAGAGACACCTCCACGCGAACGGAACCTGCATCATCAAGTTCTACCTGCACCTCTCGAAGGAGGAGCAGCGGAAGCGCTTTCTCGAACGCATTGATGCGCCGGAGAAGAACTGGAAATTCAGCGCTGCAGATATAGCGGAGAGGAAGTTTTGGAACGATTACATGACGGCCTATGAGCAATGCCTCGCTGCCACAAGCACAAGCGTCGCTCCCTGGTATGTCGTTCCCGCCGACGACAAGGAGAACGCTCGGTTGATCGTATCTCAAATTGTCCTTGATTCGTTCGAAGGGCTCGAAATGACCTATCCCAAATCGAGCGCAAAGCGCCGAAAGGAATTGCAGGTGATCCGAAAGCAGCTCGCGAAGTGAGGTATTGGCTCCCGGCCGGGAGCGTTCCGGAAGTCCCGAGTGTCAAGTCTTCAATCGTTTAGGGTCGGAGGATCATGTGTCGCTCAAAGGCAAGAACGGCTTGATCGTCGGTATCGCCAACCGGAACAGCGTTGCCTACGGCTGCGCTGAGGTACTTCGCGCTGCCGGCGCAGAGCTTGCTGTCACCTACCTGAATGCAAAGGCCCAACCTTTCGTGCGTCCGCTCGCCGAGCATCTCGGCAGCCCGATCGTGATTGCCTGCGACGCTGCGTGGCTCGGCGTAGATCTGGATCAAAGCGCAAATTCTGCAGGCGGAATGCGGATTACGCATACAGGCAGCCGCACCTCGGTCTGGGTAATTCCGACGGACGAAGATCTGATGATCGCCCTGCACGCGTGGGCATTGTTGAACCCCGAGGCCATACCTCATTCACCTGGAAATAACGGAAGCAGGAATGCATGACTGAATCTGAAAACTCATCGCTCTTGAGCGTCCCGGCATTCTGGCCGATGGCAATGGCGGCGGCGATGCTCAAGGAGGAGACCGACCTCTATGCGAAAAACCTCAAATTCATCGGGGAGGAGATCAAAATACACGGCGAGCTGAGGCCTAAGCTGGCGACGCCGAACCGGGTGCGTCTCGATCTGCGGACCATGGTGCTGCGCGACTATGGAAAGCCTGACGGGATCCCTACACTGATCGATGCACCCCATGCCGGCCATACCGCCGTGATTGCAGACTACTATGACGGCCAGAGCCTGGTGCAGACCCTGCTGGCCAACGGCATCAGCCATATTGCGCTCACCGACTGGAAGTCGGCGACCGAGGATATGAAGGATCTGGAGATCGACAACTACCTCGCCGAGGTCGTTGTAGCGATCGACGATCTCGGCGGCCGGGTCAACCTTGTCGGACTTTGCCAAGGCGGCTGGATGTCCGCGATGATCGCCGCGCGTTTTCCCGACAAGGTGAACTCGCTGGTGCTGGCAGGCGCGCCGATCGATACGGATGCCGGTAGTGGATCAATCAAAAAAATGGTTCAGCAGTCCCCCGCATCGTTTTACGTGGAACTGATAGCGCTCGGCGGCGGGTTGATGAAGGGCAAGTTCATGCTGCAGGGCTGGAAAAACATGCATCCCGGGCAGCACTACATTCAGGATCAAATCAACCTCTATGAGCACATCGACGATCCGGCATACCTCGCAAAGGAGGAGACCTTCGAGAGCTGGTACGAGAATCCGATTGACCTGCCGGGACGATGGTATCTCCAGGTGATCAATCAGATCTTCAAGGAGAACCGCCTTGCCAAGGGCGAATTCGCGGGCCTCGGTCGCGAGCTCGACCTCCACAATATTACTTGCCCTACCTATTTGCTCGCAGGCGCAGACGATGACATCACGACACCGGAACAGATTCTTGATGCCGCAAAATATATCGGCACGGCAAAGGACCAAATTGTTCAGGAGACTGTGCCGGGCGGCCATATTGGGCTGTTCATGGGAGCGAACACGCTGAGAGATCATTGGCCACGGATCGCTAGATGGATCGCCGCGCAGTGAGAGGTTTGGTCGCTGCGATATTCATCGATGGGCTGAATTCTTGAGGAACGGCGTCATGGATCCCGCAATCGGCGAAATCGGCGCGGAAGAAATCTGGAAGCAGCCAGTTGATGAACTTCTCGCGCAACTCAAGACGACCACCGCGGGCCTTGATGCCACAGAAGTCCAATCGCGGTTAAAAACCTTCGGGCCCAACGACGCTGCGGTCGTCAAGCGGTCACCGCTCTGGTTGCAATTTCTTTCCCGTTTTCGCAACCCGCTGGTGATCATCCTGCTTGTGGCGAGCGGATTGTCGGCAGCGACTGGGGACGTCGCAAGCTTCGTAATCGTTGTGACCATCGTCATGATGAGCATGACGATCGATTTCGTGCAGGAAGTCCGCGCACAGAATGCCGTTGAGGCGCTGCGCCGGTCCGTTGCGGTACAGGCAACGGCAAGGCGTGACGGCGCCAGCGTCTCGATAGCGATCGATCAACTTGTGCCAGGCGATATTGTCGAATTGATTGCCGGTGATCTTGTGCCGGCAGATTCGCGGCTGCTCGTAAGCCGAGATCTCTTCATCAACCAGGCGCTGCTGACCGGAGAGCCGTACCCCGCCGAGAAGCAGGCGAGCGATACGCCTTCGGGCGCAGAAAACCCCGTCGGGGCATCGAACGCCGTATTCGCAGGCACCTCCGTCATTAGCGGCACCGCAACCATTGTTGTTTGCCGGACAGGTGCGAAGTCGGCGCTCGGCCACCTTGCGACGAGCTTGGCCGAAAAGCCGCCGGCCACCGATTTTGCGGTCGGCATTCGCCGTTTTGGCTTGCTCATCATGCGCCTTACGGTGCTGATGGTACTCTTCGTGCTGGTGGTGAACATCTCCTTTCACCGACCGGTGCTGGAGTTGCTGATGTTTGCGCTGGCGCTGGCCGTCGGGCTGACGCCCGAACTGCTGCCGATGATCGTGACCGTCACGCTTGCGCGGTCGGCATTGGAGATGTCGAAGCGAAAGGTCATCGTGAAGCGTCTGACCGCGATTTATGATCTCGGTGCGATGAACGTACTGTGTACCGATAAGACCGGAACGCTGACGGAAGCCTCCATCAAGCTGACGCGCGCCATCGACGGGCTCGGGGCCGACAGCGAGGCCGTGTATGCCAACGCGTACATCAACAGCCGATTCGAGACCGGGATGAAGAGTCCGCTCGATCAGGCAATCCTTTCCGCCCATCCGTTCGATATGGCGGGCTGGAAGAAGATAGACGAGGTACCGTTCGATTTTGAACGAAGGCGCGTCTCGGTCCTGGTCGAGCACGGTACCGAGCGCCGCTTGATCGTCAAGGGTGCCCCCGAGGATCTTCTGCGGCTGTCGCGGCGATACGAGGACGCCGACGGCAACGTGCTTCCCCTCGACCCTGCAACGCGCCGCTCCTTTGAAACCACGCTCGATGGACTCGGCGCTGAGGGATTCCGCGCCCTCGGAATAGCCAGGCGCGTGGTCGATGCGAGCCATACGACCGCCGCGGACGGCGACGAGAGCGACCTGATTTTTTCCGGCTTCGCGGTCTTCCTGGATCCTCCCAAGGCCAGCGCCGGCGTTACCATTCAGGCAATGGCTGCCGCGGGTGTTTCCGTGAAGGTACTAACCGGCGACAACGAACTGGTCGCACGTCACGTCTTCGCCGAGATCGGTGTGCCGGTCACGGCAGTGCTTACGGGTGACGCACTGACAAATCTCTCGGACGAGGCGTTGATCGGGCAGTTGCCGCGGATCAACCTGTTTTGCCGCGTCAATCCGCAGCAGAAGCTTCGGGTATTGCTTGCACTGAAGCGGCTCGGAAATGTCGTCGGCTTCATGGGCGACGGCATCAATGACGCTCCCGCGCTCCATGCGGCAGATGTCGGAATATCGGTTGATGGCGCCGCCGACGTCGCGCGCGCGGCGGCCGATCTGATCCTGCTCGAGCACGATCTTTCCGTAGTGCGCGATGCGATGGTCTGCGGGCGCGGCACGGTTCAGAACGTGTCCAAATATGTCCTGATGGGCTCGAGTTCGAATTTTGGCAATATGTTCAGCATGGCCGGGGCCGCCCTGATCTTGCCTTTCCTGCCGATGCTCCCGATTCAGATTTTGCTGAATAATCTTCTCTACGACATCTCGGAGATTGCGATCCCCTTCGATCAGGTCGACGAGGAGGCTATCGCCGGTCCCGTAAAATGGGACATCAAGTTCATCGAGCGGTTCATGCTGGTATTTGGGCCAATCAGTTCCGTCTTCGATTTTCTTACATTTTATGTTCTGCTGTACTTGTTCGGCGCCGGCGAGACGCTGTTTCAGACGGGTTGGTTCATCGAGTTGATTACAACCCAGGTTCTGGTGGTCTTCGCGATCCGGACGCGGCGGCCGCTCTTTCTGAGCAGGCCAAATCTGTTCCTCGCCGCAATGGCCTTTGGAGTTATTGTTGTGGCAATGGCTCTCCCGCTAACACCCGCTGTCGGCCAGTGGTTGGGGTTCGTGGCGCCGCCGCCACTGTTCTTCGTCTTCTTGATCGGTGCGACATTGGCGTATCTTGCGATCGTGGAAATCACCAAGCGCATATTCTACCACGCCACGTCGGTCGCAAAAGGTTAGATCCTTACAAAGTTTAGATGATCCAAGAGACGAGTTTGCTGTGGACTCCAATTGGGTGTCGGGCGTCCGTTTTGAACCTACTAGCCGGAGGCCAGACGGGCGCGTCCATTCTGACTGCGCCTCTACCTATTGCTTATCTGGCAAGCCGCTGTTTCATCAGAAAATTCGTTGAAATCATTGATGAAACGGCAATGCGGCAGTTGGCGTCGATAGTGCCTTCACCGTTTGCGACGCGCTTTTTCCTGATACGCCAAACCGTCTACCACCTTGCGTTTGTCAACTGGACGAACGCAGCGTCTTCCTGTTTGTCACGTTGTTTCGCGAGATAGTCGTCAATCGCCCGACGGATCAGGGCCGCGCGAGATCGCTTCCCTTTTCTCGACGACTCGTCCAACGCTTGAAGCTGGGCATCGCCGAGATCAACCAACGTCCGCATAACCTTCGTCTCTTTAATGTGTGACACCGGTAAGTCCAATTGGGATCACTAGCGGGCGACTGCGGTTGGTCATTTGGGTTGTTTCTTCTGCTGAATAGATTTTAGATAGTTCACCGCAGCTTCAGCATCGCGTCGTCTGAAATGAAAAGTCGGCATGTCGGGATGAATGGTGGTCAACCCGTCCTGCAATCGTTGTCCCAGGTCGTTATCGTAAAGTTCTTCGCCGAATGTTCGAAATGGCGGCGCCTCCGGATGCGGGCTTTCGCCAGTTGCGCCTACGGCATGACACCGTGCGCAGAGCGTTTCAAGCAGGACCCTGCCTCGTTGCTGCTCTTGATCGAAAGCATAACCGACCTTGCTCCACGCGCCCATCATCAAGAGCGCGAGGCAGAATTTATTCATGGCCACGTCCCTTCGAACCGGTCTTAGCCGCGTGGATATCCAACCGATTGAGCAAAGGTAACAAACTGCTGCTCAGGCAGATTCAGGGCCTTGCCGAGCTTTTGAGTATCGACCGCTCCGCGAAAAACAGTTGCCAACCCCTCGGAAGCGCAGAACAGATAAACGTTCTGGCCAATAAAGCCGGCATCGACCGAGGCATAGAGGCGCCGCTCTTCGGGAGCGACGTCGGTCATGCGTTCACCATGAGCGACGTACACGAGGTTGAGCGGCACCGTCGCGACGAAATCCTGAAGCCCAGTTTGTTTGCGAAGGTCTTCCGCCGAATGCGGCAGCAGCTTGTGGGTCTTCGGTTCATACAACCAAACGCCATCGGCCATTGTAAGATAGATGTCGATGACCATGACGTGCCGCCAATAGGGAGCGGTCCTGTCTCCGCTTGGCCGATTGATTCCGAAGGCCGCCCATAACAGATCGGACAGAACCTGGGCTGGTAGCAGTCGGTCGGAATATTCGCGGATAGAACGCCTCAATTTGAGCGCCGCAGTCAGGGATTGACCACCCTCGCTGCGCGGCGGGGGCAAATCGCGAAGTGTCGAACCCTGCGCCACGGCGAATGCGGGAGCGGCTGCGACTGCCGCGCTGGCAAGGATGCCGGCGTTGGCTTCACGTCGTGTCATCATGGTGCTCCTCACAGGTATGCGTCATGTAGTTATCGCCGCTTTCAAAACGGCCCGGCGGACAAGAGTGTTGAACAGCGGCAGCTTGAAAGCATTTTTGGCAAGTGGCGTTGCGCCATCTAGCGCTGCTTGGGCCGCTTCCCTGGCCGCAGCATCATCGATGCGTCTGCCGATGAGAATGTTTTCGGCTGTCTTTGCCCGGTGCGGCGCGGGTGCCGCGGCGCCAAGAATGATTGCGGCACGTCTGCAGGTTCCATCGCTATTTAGGTCGAGCGCGACGGCTACCTCGGCGAGGGGCCAGTCGAATGAATCCTTTTCTCCCTGCTTGAGGTGCGCCATGCGCAGGCCCGCCGACGGCGCAGGTAACATGACAGCCGTGAGGATTTCCTGCGGCTTCAGATCGTTCTCGCGCTGGAGATCCCCATCCGGCGAGACGAAGAAATCTTCCAGCAGGATGTTCCGCGTCGCGCCCCCGGCATTCCTGAGCTCGAGCCTCGCCCCCAATGCGACCAGCACAGTGGCTATCGTTGAGGGGTGGACGATGGCGCAAGCCTGATTGTTGAAAATGGCGTGATACTGGTTTTCGCCTGATATCGCGAAGCAGTGACCACCGCCTTTTCGAAGACAATGATATTCCGCTGCCCTGAAATACCAGCAGCGCGGCCGCTGCAAAAGATTGCCGCCTAAAGTTGCCACGTTGCGAATTTGCAGGCTTGCTGAATTCTGTACGGCATCGGCGAGCGCCGGATAGCGCTGTCGTACCACAGCGTGCGTAGCCAGATTGGCCAGAGTGACCATTGACCCGATGCGCAGACCTGCAGCCTGCTCGGCAACGATGGTAAGCTCGGCAATGTCCCTCAGGCTAACGACCTTCGTCGGGGCCAGCAGATTTTCCTTGAGCAGGTCAAGCAGGTCGATGCCGCCGGCCTTCACGATGGATGTCTCGCGTCCGTTCATGTGGTCGCCGGTTGCCGTCATGGCGTCTGCCACGGTTACTGAAACCGCAGCCGATGCTTCCGAAATCGTCCCTGCGCTGGTCCAGGCGAAACGTTTCATGTCCGCGAACTCCGGGAAGGCACTTTGCCGAGTGCGGCCAGAACGGCGGCAGGCGTCATGGGGAGCGAGCGAAGACGAACGCCAATGGCGTTATAGACAGCGTTGGCGATCGCCGGCGCAGTCGCTATGCTTGCCGGCTCGGCGATGCCATAGGCGTCGGTCGCGCTTTGGCCCTGGTAGTTTTCCAGCGTGATGACTTCGATGGCCGGCGTCTCGCGCGCTCCGGCAAGCTTGTACTGTTCGAGATTGGGGTTGACCATGCGGCCGGTGTGTTGATCGAGGATGCGCTCCTCGAACAGGGCATAGGAGGCTCCCATCAAGACGCCGCCCTGGACCTGGCTTTCGATCAGCAAGGGATTCATCGGCCGGCCGCAATCCTGAACCGCGACCACGCGCTCTACCCTGACGATGCCGGTTTCGGTATCAACGGCGACCGCCGCGAACTGAACACCGCCGAGATCCTGTTGAGCCATCGCGGCATCTTCCATGCGCCGGCGAAAGCCAGCGTAATCGTCGCTGCGGGAAGCGACAGCGCTGATCCGGTCCGTGCGCAGCCGCGCCGCCGCGGCAGCAAATTGCATGTTTCGGCCTGGATCATCACGAACGAGGATGCGTCCGTCGCGCGCGATGAGCTGCTCCGGAGCCGCATTCAGAGCCAGCGCCGCCTCTCGAAACAGCGATTGCAGAACATGGGAGGCTGCAGTGCGAGCCGCCGGCGTAATCGAAGCGGTCGTGCGGCTTCCGTGGGACGGTGGTCCTGCAGGAAAGTCGGTATCGCCGATCCGGACGGTAATCTGGTCGCTGCGAAGGCCAAGAACTTCGGCGACGACCTGGGCCATCACTGTGCCGATGCCGGTTCCGATGTCCTGTACGCTCGACAGAACCTCTACCGAGGCGTCGCGCAGGATGCGAACTTCGCAGGCACAGTTAATCTGGACATTCGCGCTCCACAGTGACTGGGCAACTCCCATCCCGCGCTTTACCGGTCCGCCATCTGCGCCCGGTGCGTGCCGTTGCTTCCAGCCGATTCGTTCCGCACCGATCCGGCGCTCTTCGCGTCGAGCCGGGCTCAAGTCGATTTTATCGCGCAACGCCAGCGGGTCGATGGAAAGCCGCTCGGCGAGTTCGTCAATTGCCTGTTCCATGGCCCACGCGCCCGGCGTGTTGCCAGGCCCACGCATCGCACAGCCCGGACCTGCATTGATGAATACGTCATGCTGCGCAGCTTCAAAGTTGGCGCAGGCATACATGGCCTGCGCCACATTGCCGATACCGGCGCCGAGGCCTACTCCGGCTGTGCCGTAGCTCGCAACCGAGATGGCGGTCAGCGCACCGTCGCTTTTGGCGCCGACGCGCAGACGCTGCCATGTGCCTGGCCGGTTGCCCGCATCCATTTGCTCTTCCTCGCGGTCGAGAACGATACGCACCGGCGCTTGCGCCTGGCGCGATAAGGCGACGGCAATGCGGCCGTAGTTGCCGAGCGAGGATTTCGAACCGAAGCCGCCGCCCATGCCGTCGACGATCACCCGTACACGGTTCAACGGCAGGCCGAACGCCTCCGCGAGTTCGTGCCGGACGCCCGCTGTGAACTGCGTGGAGATGTAAACCGTCAGGCCGTCGCCGCGCCAATCCGCGACGATCGCGTGCGGCTCCAGGCAGCAATGGGTTTGCACCTGGGTGCGAAACTCGCCTTCGATGACCAGGTCGGCTTCGGCAAAACCCTTGACGGCATCGCCGCGAACCTCTGTTGCAGGGCCCCGAACATTCCCATTGAGGGGCAGGCCGGCCGCCGCAGGAAATCCCGAGATATGGCCCTTGGGAGCCGAAGCACTGTCGTAAACCGCGGGCGCAGTAGACTCGCGCGCCTTGTCCATATCGACGACAAACGGCAGTGGCTTATAGTCGACGCGGATGAGGCGCAGCGCTTCTTCGGCCGCAGCCATGGACGCGGCCGCGACAGCGATTATCGGCGCGCCGATATAGCGCACGATCGAGGCCGAGGGATCGCCAGGAGTAACGATTGGAATAATGGCGCGGACGCCGGCGTGACGCGCAGCCGCCGCGCTATCGATGCCGCGAACTTCGGCGTGGGGCAGGGACGAACGTAAAATACGGCCGTGGAGCATGCCTGGAATTGTGACGTCGACCGTGAAGCGAGTTGCACCGGTGACCTTGGCACGCCCGTTCTGTCTCGGAACCGGTTTGCCGATCGCCTCAAGGAATGCATTCGGGGCGAGCGGCGCGGGCTCATCGAGTGGAATCTGCCGCTTCACTTCTCCCAAGCCAATGCTTGCGATACCTGCAGGGAAAGTCTCGGTTCGGGTTGTCGCGTCGGAGGCCATGATCAGACCTTTCGTGCCGAGGCGGCCGCGAGCGTCGCGGTTACAACGTGCGGATAAGTGCCACAGCGACAGAAGTGGCCGCCAATAGCGGCATTGACGTCGTCCGCAGTTGGATCCGGTTTGTGTTCCAGCAGCGCCGCGCAACTCATAACCATTCCGGGTGTGCAGAAGCCGCATTGCAGGGCGTCATGCTCGATGAATGCAGTCTGCACCGGGTGCAGCTTATCGCCGCTCGCCAGCCCTTCGATCGTCGTCACATTCCGCGCACCTACCTCGATTGCGAGCATCATGCAGGCGCAGACAGGAAGCCCGTCGAGCCAGACGGTGCAGGCCGAACACGCGCCGCGATTGCAGGCGATCTTGGTACCGGTAAGTCCAAGCGGGCCGCGCAAAGCCTCGGCCAACGTGGTTCGCGGTTCGATTTTAACCAGCCGCGCTACGCCATTGACCCGAAGGTTGATTGAAGTTGCATCGGGCCCGACAACCTGCGCGTCAGCAGCCTCCTTCGCCTGAGCGGCACCGATAAACGCCGACGCTGCATCAATCATGGTGGCACCTGCTGAAGTAAGAGCCGATCCGCCAACGAACGCTCGACGCGATAGCCCGCGACGGGAATTTCCGCCCTCTTCAGGATTTGGCATAGCCAACTGTTCTCTCGGCGACGAAATGCGATAGCGAACTATCGTTTGCTACGCCGTTGGCGATGTACATCCTTGATTTAAATCAACGGGCAATCGATGAGCCGTTCGCTCAACGACTTTCAGAAAAAAAGCTGGCGGGCGCAGGATTGCACGCGGGCCATGTGCTGTTCCACGGTGGCTTTCGGGAGTTGGGGAACGACTTCGTCAAAATGCAGGTGTTCAAGTAACTCGAAGCCGGCCGATCGGAAAATATGCGTGTCCTGCAGAACCTGGACCGCATTCCAATTGCCGCTCTGAACTAAAAACGGTAGCGGAGCCCCCGAGATCGTGATGACGACCGCTTTCTTTCCGCCAAGAAGTCCTTGCACGCCCCCGCCATGAGAAACGTAAAGCCGCGTGCGAAGACACGATCGATATATCTCTTCAAGATCGCGGGCATCGAGAGCCACCATAACGGATAGATGACTGTAAGCGCATCTGCCGCACGGATATCGTCCTGTGCTCGCACGATATCAGCGCTCGCCGGATGATCGTTGCTGACAGGAATGAGTTCGGAAGCGGTGAGAATGGGGTTGAATCCCATGCGATACAGATCGCACGTTTGCGAATTCGATCGCCTGCGGCGCCCATAAGTTTAATTATCGCTCGCTTTAGCGGATCCGTGTTTGATTTCGATCAAAGCCGTCAAACTCGCCGATGCGATAGTGAAGACTAGCTCGGGAGTTAGCCCATGGTATTATTCGCGAAGACGGAAGACCCCAGCGAAGCGAAATCGTTTGCCTTGCGTCGCAAGGAGATGGTCGAACAAAATATAGCCGCACGTGGTGTGCGCGACGAACTCGTTCTCGATGCGATGGGCAAGGTGCCGCGCGAGTTGTTTCTGCCGAAGAACTTGCGCGAATTCGCCTACGAGGATGCGCCCCTTCCGATTGCGGGGGAGCAGACTATTTCCCAGCCCTATATCGTGGCCTTCATGGCGGAGGCCCTGATGCTCAAGGGCGGCGAAAAAATCCTCGAGATCGGTGCCGGCTCCGGTTACGCCGCTGCGGTCCTCTCGGAAATCGCGGCTCATGTGTATACGGTCGAACGTCTCGGCCAGCTTGCGGAAAGTGCGGCGGCGACGCTGAGCGATCTCGGCTACGACAATGTTCACGTCCTGCATGGCGACGGCACGAGAGGCTGGCCCGAACACGCCCCTTATGATGCCATTGTGGTTGCGGCCGGCGGCCCGCAGATACCTGAATCTCTCAAGGAACAACTGAAGATCGGCGGCCGGCTCGTGATCCCGGTCGGGACGGATCAGCGCAGCCAGGAGTTGGTCCGCGTCACACGCGTTTCGGACCGCGAATATCGCAGCGAAGACATTGCCGACGTCCGTTTCGTTCCTTTGATCGGAGAGGAAGGATGGGCGACCGAAAAAGGCAAGGGTCGCACGCCGCCAGGCCGAACGGTGCGTCCGGTTGTTCCGGACGATGAAACGCTGGTCCGGAATCTCGCTGACGCCGCGGAATTGTTCCCATCGATCGAGGCAGCCGATCTCAATCCGCTGATGGAGCGGATGGGGTCCGCGCGTGTCGTGCTGCTCGGTGAGGCGACCCACGGCACATCCGAGTTCTACAGGATGCGCGAGCGCATTACCCGCGACCTCATCGTCAGGAAGGGCTTTCGCTTCGTCGCGATCGAGGCGGATTGGCCGGACGCCGCGCGGGTCGATCATTATGTGCGGCATTTCCAGTATCCGCCTTCCGAATGGACCGCTTTTGCGCGGTTTCCGGTGTGGATGTGGCGGAACGCCGAGGTGCGGGACTTTGTTAGCTGGCTGCGCAAGCATAATGGCACGGTGGAGAAGGGTAACCGCGTCGCATTTCACGGTCTCGATCTTTACAGCCTGTACGATTTGATTCGATCGGTTCTGAATTATCTTGAGGAGGTCGATCCTGAATTGGCGAAGGTCGCCCGCGAGCGCTATGGCTGCCTTACCCCTTGGCAGCGTGACCCCGCGACTTACGGTCATGCAGCGTTGACCGGGTCCTATCCGACCTGCGAACCTCACGTGGTGCGCACGCTCACCGACCTCCTGGCAAAACGTCGGGTTTACGCCGAGCACGACGGTGAGCGATTCCTCGACGCAGAGCAGAATGCGCGTCTGGTAGCCAACGCAGAGCGCTACTATCGGATCATGTATTACGGTTCGCGCGCGTCATGGAATCTGCGCGACAATCACATGTTCGAAACCCTGAAGAACCTGTTGACGTTTCATGGCGCCGACAGCAAAGCCGTTGTATGGGCCCATAATTCGCATGTCGGGAACGCCGGGGCGACTGAAATGGCTGCCCGTGGTGAATACAATATTGGTCAGCTTTGTCGGAGGGAATTCGGTGAGCAAGCCTATCTGATCGGCTTCGGCACCCATAGCGGGACGGTTGCGGCCGCATCCGAGTGGGGCGGTCCTATGGAGATCAAGACCGTTCGGCCGGCGCTCCCTAACAGCTATGAGCAGCTGTGCCACGCCACTGGTCTTGCGCGTTTCATGCTGGGGTTGCGCGGTCGCGGCGATCTCTGTGGCCCGGCAGGCCTCGGCAAGGAACGTCTTGAGCGGGCGATTGGCGTGATCTACCGGCCGGAAACCGAGATGGCGAGCCATTATTTCCGGGCGAACCTGCCGCAGCAGTTTGATGAGTATGTCTGGTTCGACAATACCCGTGCGGTTACCCCGCTCGATACCGAGGAAGTCAAGGGACTTCCAGACACATATCCATTCGGGGTATGAGTCGGGACCCGCAGGGATATCTCCCTCGACCAATCGCATGAATTGGGTGTTGCGTGTCCTCAATTTGAACCTACCAGCCGCAGGTTGAATTGCGCGCGGCGTCCGGCCGGGCATCCCGAAAAAACGTGAGATTCGGTCCAAAATCCGGGCTTTTGCAACTACCGGTTACGAGCCATTTTGGTTGTTCGCAGTTTCTTCGGCGATGACGGTTCAACGGCAGGGCTGTCTGACTCGAGTTCGGCGAGGTTTTGGAAAACCCTGATCAGGTCGCGCTTGAGTTCTGCGATCTTGTTCGGAGGAAAGCTGCGCAGCCCGACGTCCTCATGAAGTTTAGCTAGTGGGATCAACTCCTCGACCAGCATTCGCCCTTTTGCCGTAAGATTGATTTCCACGGTTCTAGCGTTGGCGTCCGGGCGTTTCCGCAAGAGCAGGCCCTTCCGCATCATCGTTCCGACGAGGCGGGAAAGCGTCGAAAGCTCGATGCTCGTAACTTCGCTTAGTTCGCCCAAGCGCTGATTGCCCTTTTCCCAGAGCGTCGCCATGACCCGGTACATTGGCAAAGTCACGCCATAAGGCTCCAGCCGGCGCGAAAACAGCTCGCCCATGCGGACACCAACTCGGTTCAGCAAATAAGGGAAGGCGTCACTGAGCCGATACATCGGACTTTCTTGGGTTGAAGGCGGAGGTCCAAAACCTACCGAATTTATCTTGCAACGACAACATTTGCATTTGCAAGAATTTGCCGGATGTGTATTTTGATCCTCGCGGGCCGACATTGAGATTGGCGAGCCGGGGAGGAGCAACAATGAGCGAGTACGACGTCGCCGTCATTGGCTACGGCCCAACCGGAATGACCCTGGCGGCATTGCTCGGCCAACTGGGTCACCGCGTCGTGGTGCTCGAGCGCTACACCGAATTGTACAATCTGCCTCGTGCGGCCTGTTTCGACGACGAGATCATGCGGACCTTCCAGAAGTTGGGTCTCGTGGAGGAGATCAGCCGTGGTGCGGAAGTGCAGCGCGGCTATGAGTGGGTCAATGCCGCCGGCGAAACACTTGTTGATTTCGAGTACGACAACCCTGCAGCGGGCGGCTGGGCAGCGCTCTATATGATGTTCCAGCCCTATATCGAAGCCGTTCTCGACCGGCACGATAAGGCGTTGCCCAATGTCGAGGTGCGCCAGGGCGTTACGGTTTCTGAAATCGAGCAGAACGGTGAAACCGTCACGCTTCGTGGAGTGGGGGCCAACGGTGAGGCGGTGGCTGTTCGAGCAAGCTATGCTGTTGGTGCGGATGGCGGCAATGGCTTCACGCGAAAGCAGCTTTGCGACAAAGTCGACGACTACGGCTTCCAGGAAAATTGGCTCGTCTGCGACTTCCGCCTAAATGATGGCGTGAATCTTCCGAAGTTCAGGCAAGTCTGCGATCCGGCTCAGCCGATCGCCATCGTCAATATCGGGCCCGGGCATCATCGCTTTTCGTTCATGCTCAACCCTGGGGAGACGGCCGAACAAGCGACGAACCACGCGGGCGTCTGGTCGCGCGTCAGCCGATACCTGAGTAAGAATGATGCCGAGATCATCCGCGTTGCCAATTATGTTTTCCGCTCTCGCATCGCCGATCAGTGGCGTTATGAGCGTGTATTTCTGGCCGGTGATGCCGCCCATGAAATGCCGCCGTTTCTTGCTCAAGGTATGTGCTCCGGCATCCGCGATAGCCACAATCTCGCCTGGAAACTGGATCTTGTGATCACCGGCAAGGCCGACGAAGCTTTGCTTGACACCTACCAGGCCGAGCGTGAGCCGCATGTTCGTTTCATCACCGAGAAGGCTATCGAACTCGGTCGAGTTCAGACGATGCGCGATCCGATTCAAGCGCGCGAGCGCGACGAGCGGCTTCTTGCTCGGCGAAGGGCGAACCAAGGTCCCGATAAACTGCGCTACCCCGGACTAACCGGCGGTCTTGTCACCGGAGACGGCGAGTTCTTTCCGCAGGGGATCGTGCTCGCAGATGGCGAAAGGCGCCTGTTCGACGACGTGGTTGGCTCCGGCTGGTGCATCGTTGCGGCCGCCGGCGTGCTCGACGCGCTTCCGGCCGCTCAACGGTCGGCCTGGAAGGCCTTCGGCGGACGGACCGCGACCGTTGCGGCAATACAAATCGCAGGTGCTCTTGAAGATGTTGACGGCACCTACGCCCGCTGGTTCGCCGCTTATTCGTGTTCGGTCGCGGTGATCCGTCCGGATTGGTACGTCTACGGCACGGCGCGCGACGGTCATGAACTCTCTGGTCTACTCGATCGGCTCGACCGATCGCTCAGATATCAAGCGGCTCGCGCTTCGGCGTGAACGCCTTCGCGACCCGACCGCGCGCTGAAGCCGTTCAAGCTCGGAAGTACGGAAGATTCTCAGGCGCCGAAGCGCGGGACCTGGTTGACTGACGTCAGACAAACAGAAAACAGGGGGGCCATCCATGCCAACGAGCACGATCGTGGACGTCAACAAGGAACTTGCCGAGGCGCGGGTCAGCCCGCTTCATCTTCAGCTCGGCGTTATCATGGCCCTGCTTACTTTTTTCGACGGCTATGACA
The DNA here is from genome assembly GCA_963770515.1 of uncultured Alphaproteobacteria bacterium. Lineage (GTDB taxonomy): Bacteria > Pseudomonadota > Alphaproteobacteria > Rhizobiales > Xanthobacteraceae > Bradyrhizobium. The sequence goes on along the minus strand of CAVYPW010000004.1, from coordinate 659,849 downwards.
CCTTCAATCCAGCCTATGTCATTCACTACGTGATGCTGCCATGGGGCCTTGCGCCCGGACAGGCGGGTCTTCTGGTTTCGAGCGGTCTTGTCGGCTTTCTTGTTGGTGCTGCAATGCATGGGATCGTCGCCGATCGTTATGGGCGGCGTGTGACATTGCTCGGAGGGCTCTGGATCACGAGCGCCTTCACGATCGCGACCCCGATTTTCGGGGTTTCCTTTGTCAGTTTCTGTCTACTTCGGGTTTTGACAGGCATCGGCCTTGGCGTGTTGCTGCCGCTGGCGACGACGTACATCAATGAACTGGCACCGAGCCGTCTGGCGAACACATTTTCTCTCTGGGGTGTTGCCCTGGGTTGGGCCGCTGGCGGGACTTTCGCCGGCGTCGTCGGCGTGTTCTTCACCCCCACTTTCGGTTGGCAGGTGCTCTACTGGATTGGTTCGCTTTCGATCCCGGTTACTATCCTGCTTCACTTCGTTCTGCCTGAATCGGTAAAGTTCCTGGCGGCGCGGGGACGCATTGACGAAATCAAAGCGCTCTTGTCTCGACTCCGTCCTGAACGCGCCGTCATATATGCGGACGCAAATCTGGAGATCCACACAGCCACGGTGCAGGAAAATTCGGTCGCCGCATTGCTCGCTCGCGGCTATCGCCGCAAGACGCTGACAATCTGGTGCGCGGCGTTTCTCAGCCTATTCTGTATCTTCGGCCTGACGGGTTGGATCCCCACGGTAATGATGCAGCGAGGCGAAACGTTCGCCGCAAGCTTCGGTTTCGGCGCGCTCCTGCAAGTGATGTCTTTCGTGGGCGGACTAACCTGCGGTAACCTGGCCGACCGACGCGGTGCGAGCAGGGGAGCTCTTTCAACCTGGTGGGCAATCGGCGGCTTGGCGGTTCTCGCGCTTATCCCGTTCAACGTCCAACTCGTCAACATCGCCTCGGTCGCAGCCGCCGGCTTTTTCATCATTGGCGCGCAGTTCGTGTTGAACAATTTTACTGCGGCGTCCTATGAAACGAGCGTTCGCGCGACTGGCGTCGGCATGATGTTAAGCGTCGGTCGCGTCGGTGCGATCCTAGGGCCGTTCGTTGCTGGCGAACTCCAGCAGATCTTTCACGGACCTACGGCAATGTTCCTCGCGATAGGAACCGCGGCCCTCGTTGCGGCAGCCGCAATCGGCTCACTTGCGGCTGACCGACGCGATGTGCTCGATCCGGTACAAGCGAGCGCTCTCCACGGATAGGAAAAGCGGTGTTTGCATTGGGAAGTGGATTGGCGGAATGACCGCTTCCGTGGACTTTCCGGACCGCATATGAAGCTACGACATTGCGTGATCATCTCGGCCTTCGCGCCCCGCGCTCAAGGCCCAAACATCGCTCGCCAAGGAAATGTCTCCAAAAATCATTTGAGCTTCAGTGGTGACCGACGAGCGCCGCTCTCCGCTTCGAGGTAGGGGTCTGTAACGTCGTGACGGAAGGGGCGGTTGCGGCTTCCGAGCTTCGGTCGTTCCGGACCAGTTGCTCGGCGAGCCGGACGCACTGGTTGCGGATGTCGGGAATCGCGATGATTTCCCAAAAAGCCGCACGTGTCAGCGGGCCGATTGCAAACAGCCGGCGCGAGGGCAAACCCCGGCGGTTGACGATCGCACAATCAGGAGCGACATCGATGCCCATGTGCAACGGATCGATCCGCGCCAGCCCCTGGTCGAGCAGGCTGCGCACGGCCGGATTGCCGGTTGCGGCCGGATCCTTGGCGATGCCGGTGCAGTCGACGATGGCGTCAACCTCAAGGCCTTCAATCACGGCTTGGCCGCGCCTTCGATAGCAAACGGTTGCTCCGGTTGGATTCGGCGAGATGTCAATGATCTTGGCTGCCATGAGGGTCAATCGGCGGTCCGTGACCGCCTGCGATATCGTGAACTCGACCTCGGGGGCCATCCGATGCCGGTGGACATCCCACCAGGCGCGGGCGTGTTCGAGGAAACGCCGTCTGGAATCGATCGGAAGCTCGCGCCAGAGACGCTGCGTGTGCGGTCTCAGTCCGTCCACGACGCTTCGCCAGTTGCCGCCTTGCGCGCTATGGTTGTCGACGAGATGTCTTAGCCAGCGCAACAATTGGCCGGCACTGGCGCCAAAGGGCACCTGCAATTCGTCGATTGGCAACGGGGGAACGCGACGATGCGCCTTCGGCATCAGCCCGCGGCGTGACACGGCGACGATTCGTCCGGTATGGCCGTCGCGCAACAGCGACAACACATAGTCGGCCATTGTGAGACCTGACCCGAGAATCAGGACCGAACCGTCTTTCCTTATCCCCGCGGCCGACGGGGGCATCCAGGGATCGGCATAACAGGCAGCCGGAATCTTTCGGGCATCATGTCCCGTAGCCAAAATCACGATGTCGCCGGCGAGCTCTGCGCCGCTTGCGAGTTCGGCCACAACACCGCTGGTGTTGTCGCGAATCGAGACGCATTCGCCGTTCAGTATCCTCAGGCCGTCCGCGTCATCGCCTCGTGCAACCAGCGGCCCGATCAGGCCGGCGATATAGTCACCGTAGACGCGCCTGGGTACGAAGCAGTAACGATCCGCGCATCGGCAGGTGTCCCGAGCGGACAGCCAACGCCAGAAGTGATCCGGATCCTCGGGCAAGGCGCTCATGTTCGCGACGCGTACGTTGAGCAGGTGGTCCGGATTGCCGGTGTGATAGGCCAGCCCGCGTCCAATTTCGGGACGCTGTTCGATCAGGGTGACCCGGAACGCCCCGCGGCCCAAACGCAGTAATTGGTAAGCGAGGAGCACGCCGCTCGCGCCGCCACCGACAATGATCGCATGCCGCCTGATCATCTGACGTAGTTCTCCTCGCAACGCTCATGAAGCGTTGTTCATAAACGCGGCGACAATGCGTGCCGTTCAGTGATCGATGTAAATGACAAGATCGTGCCACTGGGGCTGGTTTTGACAGCATAAAGATTTTCGAGATGATATCGCGCGCATACGCAAGCTTCTGTCCGGCCCAAGAGTAAATTCAGGTGAAGCTTCTTCGTCTTTTGATGAGAACAAAGACACTGCCCAAAAAGCGGCGATGCCGTGAGCGCGATCGACACACTCGCCAACAAGGTGATCGCGACCAGTCCGGCCGGCCAGGCACCGCAGGCCATCGCCTATGTCCCCAATTGCGGTTCCCGATGGTGACGGAACGCAAAACCTCCAGCCGCTCGGTGTCGCCGGTCAGGTCGTGCATCTTGGGCTCGGCGCGGCGGAGACCGGGAATACCGCGAAAGCGCTCACCAGTGTGTCAGGGCGAGCAGGAAACCCAGCGCCGTTATCTGGCGATCGCGAAGGGCAGTTCCGACACGCCGGTATCGGTGGTGCAGATTCAGGTGGAATAGGGCAGCGTGCGCGTAGCGAACTCGGCTATTGGTACGTGTCGGGCATCGCGGACCCAGCCCCGGATTTCCTCTTTCCCGTCTATCCTGCAAACGGTGTTATGGTCGCGGCACCGGTCCTCCGGGCCATCACGGCACATGAATTGCAGGGCCTGCTTTCGGCCCATGGGCGGTTCGCGGCTCGGCGTAACTTGATCCATACTGTGTCGGGAGAGAATGGGTGATGATGCAGGGAGACACCGGCATCAGGTGCTCACAGATGGAGTTGGATATCGATCGATGAATGCCTCCGACAAGCCGGTACGGATCGGGGTCGATATCGGCGGGACCTTCACTGACCTGCAGATTTTCGATACGCGCAATAGCAGGATCGTTGCTCACAAACTGCCGACAACACCGGAGGATCCTTCGATTGCACTGGTCGAGGGCATCAAGGCTGCCGGTCGGCGCTACGGCTTTACCTTATCAGACGTCGGCTATCTCATGCACGGCACCACCATTGCCACCAATGCCGTGCTTGAACGCAAGCTGCCGGCGGGCGCGCTGATAACGACGGCAGGCTTCGAGGACGTGCTTGAGATCGGCCGCCACTATCGTCGCGACGTCTATTCCATCCATCCGCAACCGGTCCCCGCATTGATCCCTCGCAGCCGGCGCTTCGGCTTCCACGAGCGGATGCGCTTTGACGGCGCCCCCGAACGCGCGCCGACCGAGGCTGACGTCGATGCCATCATCGCCCGGCTTGCCGCCGTCGACATCGAAACGGTCGCCATCGCGCTACTTCACGCCTACGCCAACGCCGACCATGAGCAACGCCTCGCCGATCGCATTCGGAAAGCGCTGCCGAGGCTCGACGTTTCACTGTCGTCGGTCATAAGCCCTGAAATTCGCGAGTACGAGCGGACCAGCACGACCGTGCTGAATGCGCTTTTGCAGCCCGTTGTCCGTGCCTACATCGAACGCCTCGAGGCGCGCATGCGTGCTGAGGCATTCGCGCCCCATCTCCTGATCGTGCAGTCGAACGGCGGGGTGTGCACGCCGGCGACCGCCGCTGCCGAGCCCGCCCGTCTTTTGTTGTCGGGCCCCAGCGGCGGCGCCATGGCGGCGCTTGAACTCGCGCGTCGTCTCAATGAGCCGAATCTGGTTGCCGTCGACATGGGCGGCACAAGCTTTGACGTGTCCGTCGTCCGCGACAGCCGGCTCGAGATTGTCACCTTGAGCGAAATCGACCGGCTGCCCGTACGCCTGCCGATGATCGAGATCCGCACGATCGGCGCCGGCGGTGGCTCGATCGCACGGGTCAATGCGACGAGGCAGATGACGGTCGGCCCCGAGAGTGCAGGCGCGCGCCCTGGCCCCGTTTGTTACGGCCGCGGCGGTACTGAGCCGACGGTGACCGATGCCAACCTCGCCCTCGGCCGGCTCGATGCCGCAACCTTTCTCGGAGGCGCCATGGCGCTCGATCGAGAGGCCGCACGCGCCGCCATATCAGCACGAGCCGGAGAGCCGCTCGGGCTCGATACGGATGCGGCCGCCGCCGGCATTCTTCGTCTGACCAATACCAATCTCGCTGCGGCAATCCGCGTCAGTCTGTTCGAGAAAGGTCTCGATCCACGCGATTTTACAATGTTGAGCTTTGGCGGGGCGGGATCGGTTCACGCCTGTGCGGTGGCGGATGAGCTTGGCATCCGACGCATTATTTTTCCGGTCGACGCCAGCACGTTTTCCGCGCGCGGCATCCTCATGGCTGATATCGAGCACGCTTTTGGCCGTTCGGGCGTGCGGGCTTTCGATGGCAGCGCTGTTGCCTGGGTGCGTTCATGTTTTGAGAGTCTCAAGGGAGAGGGCGCGGCACGGTTAGAGGCCGACGGCATCGAGCCGGCCAGCCGGAAGTTCGAACTGTCCGCCGATCTGCGCTATCGCGGCCAGGCCTTCGAACTCACCGTGCCCTGGGGCGAGGTCCCGATCGACGAGGGTGGCATCGGCGAAATCTCGCTGCGTTTCCACGCCCACCACGCCCAGCGATTTTCCTACGCCAATCCCGAAGACACCGTCGAACTCGTCACCCTGCGGCTTGTTGCCATCGGCCGAATGCCGCGTCCTGAGGTTTCCGCCGCAGAGCCTTCATCGGCTGACCGCTCCGCGGCGGGTCGCCGCCGTGTCTACGTCGACGGTGAATGGCAAGAGGTCGCCGCATGGCGGCGCGACGTGATAGGAAACTTGCGCGAGGTTGTCGGCCCTGCCATCGTCGAGGAGGATTATACGGCGATCTACGTTGCGCCCTGCTGGTCGCTTGCGCTTGGGCGTGACGGTCATCTCGTGGCGGCCCGCAGCGAGGAGTTGGCATGAGCATGCTAGACGCAATCGAACTCGAAGTGCTGCGCAACGCACTGACCGCTGCGGCGGCGGAGATGGACGTCACGATGTGGCGGACCAGCCGCTCGACCATCGTGCGCGAGATGCTCGATTACTCGACGGCCATCTTCGATGCGAACGGCAATAACGTGGCGCAGTCGGCGCGCATTCCGCAGCACCTCAATTCCATGGGCTACTTTCTGCAGACGATCCTCGATCGGTTCATTCCGGCCGACCTCTGGGAAGAGGGCGATGTCATCATCTCGAACGATCCCTATTGCGGCGGCCAACACCTGCCGGACATCGCGGCTTTTCGTCCGGTGTTTTCCGAAGGAAAGCGTGTCGCGATCGTCGGCACGCTCTGCCATCATCTCGATGTCGGCGGCATGTCACCCGGCAGCTACGCTGCGAATGCGACCGAAATTTATCAGGAGGGGCTGCGCATTCCGCCCTCCAAACTTTTCGCCAGGGGCGTGCGCAATGACGTGCTTTGGGGACTGATTGCGCAGAATGTTCGCCAGCCAGTCGCCGTCATAGGTGACTTGCAGTCGCAGATCGCGTCCCTGGGTGTTGGCGCACGTGCGGTCGAAATCCTGATCGCGAGATACGGTGCGGACACCTTGATCGCCTCGTGTTCGGCGATGCTCGACGCGTCCGAAGCCGCCATGCGCGCGGCCATTCGCGCGATCCCTGACGGCGCTTACGAGTTCGGGGATTTTCTCGACGACGACGGCATCGACGTCACGAGACCGGTACGCATCCATGCGCGGATCACCGTGACCGGGGACAGACTGGTCGTCGATCTCTCCGGCTCGGATCGTGCGGTCCCGGGACCGATCAATGCGACGCTGGGCTCGACATCGTCTGCGGTCTATTTCGCCATCGTCGCCGCAGCCGATCGCGGGATCGTTCCGAACGCCGGGTGTTACCGTCCGATCGAGATCGTCGCCCCGGAGGGCTTGATCGTGTCGGCGCAGCATCCGTCTCCCGTTGCGCATCGCCTGGCCCCCGGTCACGTCCTGCTCAACGTTCTGTTCGGGGCTCTCGCGAAGGCCATCCCCGGCCGGCTGCCGGCGGCGTATTACGCCGTCAGCTACGTCTGTTCGTTCCAGACGATGGAAGCGAGCGGCGCGCGAAAGGTGCTGGTCGAGATCGAGGTCGGCGGCTGCGGCGCCCATCCCAACGGAGACGGCGCCAGCGCTCATTCGTTCGGTATGCACAACAACGCATCAATCCCGATCGAGATGATTGAAAGCAGCATGCCCGTGACCATGGTCGAATACGGTCTCGCGCCGGGGACGGGCGGAGATGGGCGCCATCGCGGTGGCCTCGGCCTGCGCAGAGCCTGGCGCATCGATAGCCAGGCGGCGACCTTTACGGCGCAGATGGACCGCTTCCGCTTTCGCCCGTTCGGGCTTGATGGCGGCGAATCCGGTGCTGCGGGCCAACTCGAACTCGTGCGCGATGGCAAAGTGCAAGCATTGCACTCGAAGATTTCCAATATGCCGCTGCGAAATGGCGACATCGTCCGGCTTGTAACCTCCGGCGGCGGCGGCCTGGGCGCGCCCGGTGAGCGTCAGGCATCCGCGCGGCGACGGGATCGCGAGCAAGGCTACTCGGTGATTGGTTTGAAACAGGAGGGGTAAGCATCATGGATCGTAGAAAGCTTCTTTTGGGTGGTACGGCCGCGCTTGCCGCAAACACCTTGCCTGCACTTACTTTGCCGACATTTGCCCAAAGCACCGGCGACATCCGGATCGGCTTCACTTATCCATTGTCAGGTAACGCCGCCCAGATCGGCGTCGACGCGCAAAGGGCGTTCGAGACCGCGGCCGAGATCATCAACAACAAGTACGATTTCGATCTGCCGCTGGCCAAGGGAGCAGGCCTGCCGGGATTGGGCGGCGCCAAGGTGCAACTGATCTTTGCCGACCATCAATCCGATCCGCAGAAGGGACGTGCCGAAGCCGAGCGCCTGATCACCCAGGAGAATGTCTGCGCCGTTATCGGCACCTATCAAAGCGCGGTCGCGGTCACCGTGAGCCAGACCTGCGAGCGTTACCAGATTCCGTTTGTGTCTGCCGAAAATTCTTCGCCGAGCCTGCACCGGCGCGGTTTGAAATACTTTTTCCGTGCGTCACCGCATGACGAGATGTATTCGGCGGCGATGTTCGATTTCTTCGATGCGATGAAGAAGAAAGGCACCAAGATCGAGACCTTAGCGCTGTTCCACGAGGACACGATCTTCGGCACCGACTCCGGCAATGCACAGGCGAAGCTTGCAGCCGAGCGCGGCTACAAGATCGTGGCCGATATCAAGTACCGCGCCAACACGCCCTCGCTCTCAGCCGAGGTGCAGCAGCTCAAGGCGGCCAATGCCGATGTGCTGATGCCGTCAAGCTACACCACGGACAGTATTCTCCTGATCAAGACCATGGTCGAGCTCGGTTACAAGGCGAATGCAATCGTGGCGCAGGACGCGGGCTTCTCCGACAAGGCGCTCTATGACGCGGTCGGCGACAAGCTCGAGGACGTGATCTCGCGCAGCACCTTCTCGCTCGATCTCGCCAGCAAACGGCCGATGGTCGGCAAGATTAACGCCATGTACAAGGAAAAGTCCGGCAAGGATCTCAACGACCTCACCTCGCGAGAATTCATGGCGCTTCTGGTGCTGGCGGACGCGATCAACCGCGCCAAGTCGACCGAGGGCCCAAAGATCCGCGATGCGTTGGCGGCGACCGACATTTCGGGGGAGCAGACTATCATGCCCTGGAGGCGCATCAAGTTCGACGAGATGGGCCAGAACAACGACGCCGATCCGGTGCTGCTGCAATATGTCGGCGGCAAGTTCGTCACGATCTTTCCGCCGCAGGCCGCAATTGCGGAGGCTATCTGGGCGATGAAGTGAAATGCCGCCAGCGGCGCCGGCGAAATTAGCGCGTGAAACCGTAAACCGCAGCCGCCTTGTCACTCGACACCAGGTCGCTTGTGATGTCGTCACGTACGCTCGCGGCAGCACGTTCCCGCGGATCGCCGATGCCGGCGCCGCCCGGCGTCATCACCACCAGCCGGTCGTCCGCCGGCACGGTCTGAAAGCCCTTGCCGCGCAGCTTCTGTCCGGATTTGAGTCCGACATATCCGTTTTCGCCATTGCGGCCGCCGTCGCGCCCGCGCGGCGGATGGTCGATGCGATCGAACGCCGCGAGGATTTCGAACGGCGCATCGATGCCGCTGCCCACTTCGATGATTTGACCAAGGCCGCCGCGGGTGCGGCCGGCGCCGCCGGAATCCGGACGCAACTCCTTGCGCCAGAAGATCAGCGGGGTTTGCGTTTCGGCGATCTCGACCGGCGTGCCACGCACCCCGCTGGGATAGGCGGTAGCGGACAGACCGTCCTTGGCGAAACGCGCGCCGGTCCCGCCGTTGCTGGTCACCGCCATCGAGAATCCATAGTTGCCGCCGGCGCCGCTGCGCGTCTGTCCCCGCACATTCAGATTCCACAGGCAGGAAGTACCTTCGGCCGGCACCCGCTCGGGGATGATCTGACGGAGACAGCCGAACACGACGTCGGGCAGCATTTGACCGATGATATGGCGCGACGACACCGGCGCCGGTTTCAACGCATTGAGGATCGCCCCCTTGGGCGCCGATACCGTGAGCGGCGCCAGCGAGCCGGCGTTGTTTGGAATTTGTGAGGCCACCACGCAGCCGAGGCCGAACACGGTGTAGGCTGTGGTGTAGGACGCCGGCACGTTGATGCCAAATTTCGATGCAGGCGACGTGCCGGCAAAATCGACATGGATCCCCGTGTCCGAAATGGTCAGCGTCGCCGACAGCGTGACCGGCTCGTCATAGCCGTCAACGACCATGCTGTTGCGCCAGACGCCCTTCGGCAGTTTGGCGATTTCGGCCAGCACCGCCTCGCGTGAACGATCACAGATGTGATCGGCGATCTGATCGAGCGTGTCGATGCCAAACTCCTCCATCATCTCGACCAGACGCTGGCAACCGACATCATTGCAGCCCGCGAGCGAATAGGTGTCGCCTTCGGTGTCGATCGGCAAACGCGTGTTGCTGCGGATCATCGATATCAGGGTTTCGTTGATGACGCCCTGATCGATCAGCTTCAACATCGGGATGTAGAGTCCTTCCATGAAGACATCGGTGGCGTCCGGTCCGAAGCCGATGCCGCCAATATCCATCAAATGGCTGGTGCAGGAGAACAGCGCGACCAGCTTGCCGTCCTTGAAGCAGGGCGTGGTGACGACGAAATCGTTGAGGTGACCTGTTCCCATCCACGGATCGTTGGTGATGTAGGCGTCGCCCGGCTTCATCGTCTCAAGCGGGAAATGCGCGATGAAATGCTTCACCGACTCTGCCATGGAGTTGACGTGGCCGGGCGTGCCGGTCACCGCCTGCGCGAGCATCCGCCCCCTAGCGTCGAATACGCCAGCCGAGAGATCGCCGCACTCACGCACGATCGGGCTGAAGGCCGTGCGCAGCAGAACCTGCGCCTGCTCCTCGACCACGGCAATCAGCCGGTTCCACATGATCTGCAGATCGATGAGGTTCGCGCCGTTGGTTTCGCTCATGATCAGGCTGCCTTCCGTTCCATGACAATGCTGCCGGCACCGTCGATATAGGCCTCGAAGCTCACCGCAACGAACGTCGAGGTTTCGTCTTCCGTGATCACGGCAGGGCCCGCGATGGTCGCGCCCGGCAGCATCTGGTTGCGAAGATACAGCGGGATCTCCACCACGTGTCCGGCGCGTCCATCGAAAAAGCTGCGGTGGCCCGCGGCTTTGCCGGCCGGTTTGCGCGTCACCTCCGCGACCCGCGCCGGGTTGCGTGGCTCGGTGGTCGCGAGCACCGACCAGCTAAGCACCTCGATCGCCGCACCCGGGATCGGCCGCTCGAACAGTGCCGCATAGTCCTTCTCGAAGGCCTGACGCAGGCCGACCAGGTCTGCCTCGGTAAGCCGACGGTTCGGCAATTCGACCGTGATCTCGTGACCTTGTCCGACATAGCGCATGAACGCGGTGCGCCGTTCGCGCACCGGCATGCCGGCGGCGCCGGCCTCCACCAGAGCCCGGGCTTCGCTCGCAATCTCGTGCAGCAGATCGGAAACGGCCGCGGTATCGAATTCGTCCAATCGAACATGACGGCTGCGCACCAGCTCATAGGCGATGGGAGCTGCAAGAAATCCTATGGCCGAGCCGACGCCGGCGTTGGATGGCACGATCACCCGCGAGACGCCGATCCTCTCGGCGACGCGCGCGGCGTGCAGAGGCGCCGCGCCGCCAAACGCGATCAAGGTATGCTGGCCCACGACCGCGCCGCGTTCGACCGCGTGCACGCGGGCTGCGCTCGCCATGTTCTCGCACACGATCTCATGCACGGCGTAGGCCGCCGTTTCCGCCGCGAGCCCCAGCGGCTCGCCGATGTCACGCAACAGCGCCTGCCGCGACAGCTCCGAACTGAGCTTTATCGTGCCGCCTGCGAAGGCATCGGGATCGATCTTGCCGAGCGCAACGTCTGCGTCCGTTACGGTTGGGCGCACGCCGCCGCGGCCATAGCATGCGGGTCCTGGTTCGGACGATGCGCTCTCCGGCCCCACCGTGACGCGTTTCAAGGCATCGACCCGTGCAATCGAGCCGCCGCCGGCGCCGATCTCGACCATCTCGATGACGGGAATGCGCACCGGCAGTCCCGATCCCTTCAAGAAGCGCGCGGCGCGGTCGACCTCGAACACCCGCGACGTTTCCGGCTGATACTTCTCGATCAGACAGATTTTTGCGGTGGTGCCCCCCATGTCGAAAGAGAGCACCTTGCTCTCGCCGAGGCTTGCTGCGATCTGGCTCGCGAAAATAGCGCCGCCCGCAGGACCCGACTCCAGAAGACGCACGGGAAAGCGCCGTGCCGTCTCGATCGACGTAACGCCGCCGCCCGAGGTCACGAGATAGATAGCGCCACGAAATTGCTGGACCTGCAAGGCTTCCGCCATGCGCCCGAGATAACCGTCGATCAGAGGTTGGACATATGCGTTGGCGACCGCAGTCGAGGTGCGCTCATATTCGCGAATTTCAGGGCACACCGCCGAGGAGAGCGTCACCCTTATATCCCGCATCTCGGCTTGCAGGATCGAAGCCGCGCGTTGTTCATGTGCGGGATTGGCGTAAGCGTGAATAAAGGCGAAGGCGACGCTTTCCACGTTCTGTGCGCGTAACTTTGGCACCAGCGCCCGTACGGCTGCTTCGTCAAGCGGCAGCCTGACACTACCATGCGCGTCGACGCGCTCGGGCACCGTGAAGCGAAGAGAGCGCGGCACCAGAGGCTTCGGCTTGTCGATCGCAAGGTCATATTGATCGTAGCGGCTCTCGGTGCCGATATCGAGCACGTCGCGAAAACCTTCCGTCGCGATCAGCGCCGTCTTCGCGCCTCGGCGTTCGATGATGGCGTTGGTTGCGAGCGTAGTGCCGTGAATAAAGACGTCGACGTCGCTGATGTGGGCGCTGGCGTCGGCCAAAATGAGACGCATCCCGTCCAGCACCGCCTGCTCGGGACGAGCAGGCGTCGTCAGCACCTTGCGCGTTTTGCGGTTCTGCCCGACGTCCAGCACGATATCCGTGAACGTACCTCCGATATCCACGGCCAGCCGTACCTCGGCTCCGTCAAGCATTCCAAATCTCCGCGGGTTGATGAGCTATTGGCAAACATACAGCAATTTGCATGCCAGCGCCTGCACCTGCGGCAGGGCACTCGGCCATTTTTGCTGGGTACCTATACGGCACAGATTCTATGAATTTCCGTCCGCACTCACCCATCGCTGTTCGACTTCTGCTGAACCGGCAGTGCGGCCAGCGGCCCAGGGGGCTGTCTGGGCCGCTAACCAACCGGTCGTCGCCGGACCGCCGGGGCAAGATGACGTATTCAAGCAACGGCCGGACGTGAATGAAGGTCGCCCGTGCTGCGCCGGTTGTCGACGCTGAGCGCACCAGCCCCGAAGGTTACGATCTGAAGGAGGCCGCCTGCCATCATCACGTTCTTGAGGAAATGGATCATCTGGTTCTGGTCGGCGAAGTTGCTGTGAAACGAAACCGCCGTCGCCAGCGCGAAGATCGCTAGGACGCCCGCAACGAAGCGAGTGCGATAGCCGGCGACGAGAAGCAGGCCGCCTCCGAGTTCGACAGCGACTGCAAAGGCGAAGGCCAGCGGCGGAACTGGCAATCCTGCAGCGCTGATCATGGCAGTCGTCACGCCGTAGGCGGCGAGCTTGCCAAGGCCGCTCATGGCGAACGGCAGGCCAATCATCAGTCTGCCAGCGAAGGGAAGATAACGGGTTGTGCTCATTGAAAGTCTCCTTGAAACGGGGTTTCCGCCTCTCAGGGCGGGCTCAACAAATCTGTGGCGAAAGTCGATTTTTCGAAATAGAAATAGTGGAAACTCATCATTGCAGAATTGTCGATGTCGAAATTGCCCGACTTTGAGGGGATCGCGATGTTCGCCAAGGTGGCGGAGGAGCGATCGTTCGCCGCGGCGGCCCGAGCCATGGGGGTGTCGGTTGCCACCGTCTCGCGGGCCGTCACCCGCCTCGAAGAGCGGCTCGGCGGGCGTCTGTTCAACCGGACTTCGCGGCGGCTGGCGTTAACGGACTACGGCTGCACGCTGGCCGAGCGTGCCACCAGGATCTACACGGACGCAGAGGAAACCGAGGACTTCGCCCGCAAAGCCTCCAGTCGCCCACGGGGCCTCGTCAAACTCGCAGCGCCGCTGTCCTTTGGCGCGCGCTGGGTCGCGCCGCTGCTGCCTGAGTTCTTTCGCCGGTATCCCGACATTGCCGTCGATCTTCATCTGACCGATGCGCAGACGGACCTGATCGGCGACGGCTTTGACGCCGCACTGCGCATTGCCGTCATGAAGGATTCGTCGCTGGTCGCGCGACAGATCGTGGCGGTCCGGCGCTTTGTCGTTGCCTCGCCGGACTACATTGCCCGATATGGCCGTCCGAGGCACCCGCGCGATCTGATTTCCCATCGGTGCGTGACCTATGCCAATCGGGCAAAGCACGATACCTGGCGCTTCGCTCATCTGAAGACCGGCGAGGAATGTTCGATTACGCCAAGGGGGCAGCTAAGGGGAACGAGCGTCGAGGCGCTGTTGCCGACGGTACTGGAGGGGTTGGCGATCGCCGAACTGCCAGAGTTCGTTGCCACACAATATTTTCCTGAGAAGCAGCTAGAGCCGATACTGGCCGATTGGAGCCTCCCGGGAGGCGGATTGTACTTCGTGACGCCGACGGCTCGCGCGCGTCCTGCAAAGGTTTCCGCTTTAGCCGACTTCCTGATCGCCGAGTTGACCGACGCGCGATGGAGCGCCGGGAGGGTCATGGGCTGGAAACCGCCTGCGCGACGCAGGAAACCGGCACTTGCCGGTTCGCCGCCAAGTACTAAAAGATAGCTTGTGTGAGGCAATTCAAATACTAGTCGAGAAAATTCCGAGGAAACGACATGAGCGCAGCCGATCAGACAAAGGTCTTCGAAACGGCAGTGATCGAAGATACCAGCCTTGTCGCGTTTTACCGCGACATGAATACGCAGGAACGCCGTACGTTTTGGGCTTGCGCCGCAGGGTGGGCGCTCGACGGCATGGACTTCATGATCTATCCGCTCGTGATCGGAACCATCATCACGATGTGGAAGGTTGATGCGGCCTACGCCGGCCTTGCCGGCACGGTAACTTTGCTGTCGTCCGCAATTGGAGGATGGCTGGGCGGCTATATCGCAGATCGTGTCGGGCGGGTGAGGACGCTGCAGTTCACCATCCTTTGGTTCTCGCTCTTCTCGCTGGTCTGCGCGATCGTGCAGAACTTCGATCAGCTGCTGATTGCGCGGGCCGTGCTTGGCTTGGGTTTCGGCGGCGAATGGGCGGCGGGCGCCGTGCTGATGGGCGAAGCGATCCGCCCGCAATATCGCGGCCGCGCCGTCGGCTCCGTGCAATCGGGGTGGGCCGTCGGCTGGGGCCTTGCGGTCCTCGCGCAGGCGGTACTGTATTCCAACTTCCCGCCGGAGACCGCGTGGCGCTGGATGTTTGTGATCGGCGCATTGCCGGCGCTCCTCGTATTTTATCTGCGCCGCTACGTTTCAGAACCGGAGATGGCAGCCGCCGCGCGGGCCAAGCAGGCGCAAGCCGGGGATCAGCCATCGATATGGGAGATTTTTTCCGGCCCGATCCTGAAGACGACGGTCCTGGCCTCGTTGATGGCGACGGGATGCCAGGGCGGCTACTACGCTGTTACATTTTGGGTGCCGCGCTTCCTCACGACAGAGCGAAAGCTCTCAATCGTTTCTTCGACCGGTTATCTGTCGGCGCTGATCATCGGGTCTTTTGCGGGTTATCTTGTTGGTGCCTGGCTCGCCGATCGGATCGGAAGGCGCAATCTCTTCCTGATCTTTTCGGTCGGCGCGATCGTGGTTGTGCTGCTTTACACGCAACTGACGTTACCCAACGAAGCTTTATGGGTGCTCGGCTTTCCGCTTGGCTTTTTTGCCTCAGGTTATTTTTCCGGCGTGGGCGCCTTTCTGACCGAGCTGTATCCAACGCGATTGCGCGGCTCCGGCCAGGGGTTTTGCTATAACTTCGGCCGGGGGATCGGTGCGCTGTTCCCGTTCCTGGTCGGAGCGCTGTCGAATTCCACGTCGCTCGCCAATGCCATTGCGATCTTTGCGGTCGCGGCTTACGCCGTGTTTTTCCTTGCCGCCTTCGCATTGCCTGAAACGCGCGGACGCGTGCTGCACGCTGAAAATTAAACTCGTGGGCGGAAGCCGCTAGCCGAAGGTTAGGTACCTGCGGGCGCGGTCTTCGTTCTCGGGCTCAATAACCCGATCACAAATTGTCGTCCGGGCATCTCGATAAATCGATAGCTCAGATACGACAGCAGCCAGATCGTCGCCAAGGCGGCGAGCGTGCAAAGCACGTAGGCCGTCAGGTTATTGCCGAGGTGCCTCGACGAGCGCTCGGCGAACGTAAAAAAGAGAGGATGGAAAAGATAGATTGAATAGGAGATGACCCCAAGGTGATAAACGAGCCGGTTGCCGAACAGAGCCTGCGCGACGCGGCCGTCGCGCGATAGCACCGCGATAAAAGGCACGAACAACAGGTAGATCGGCAGATCTTCAGTCGTAAAAACGGCGAGAGCGATCATCAACGCCAGTATGAAAATCACGAGTACGTCCTGGACGATTGCCGAAAGCCTGTCCAGATGGACTGCGAATCGCAGCGTCGCGAGGCCAAGGGTGAAACCGATAATGGCGCGGCAAAGTGGAAGAACAGAATTCCGATCGACGACGTCCAGGGGACCACTTGAACCCTGGCCACTGGTGCTGATCAGATAGATGCTAATCAAGGCAAGAACGACGCAAGCGATGCACCAGCGCAGGTTTTTTTCGAGCGTGTATTTCATCAAGACCGGTGCCGCGAAATAAGAACCTAATTCCGCGCTCGAGGCCCATGATACGCCGATCAGCGGATAGATATTAAGCCCCCAGCCGGTCAGCAGCAAAAGATTGCCGACGGCATCGAGCCAATCAAATCGCGCGAATGTTTCCTCGCCTGTCAAACCGAGCGCGATCTTCAGGGCGTAAAAGGCTGAGATCACGATATAAGCGGGGTAGAGCCGTGCAAATCTCTTGACGAGAAAATTTCCGTAGCCTGACGAAAATTCCGGATGAAGGTTGTCGCGATAGACATAACCGATCACAAATCCGCTCAACATGAAAAACAGGTCGACCGGGAGATACCCGCGAGGAATGTCCCAGACATCGCTGACGTGATCGAGATGAAATTTGCCGTAGTGGTAAATCACGATGATGATGGCGGCGACACCTCGTACGCCTGTCAATGATCGAATCTCGGATTTCATATTGAAAATCACCTCGGCGGCTTCAGCAATCGTCCGCTCATGTATGGTGAAAATCTTAACGTGGTGAGGTCTTGCGGAAAAATGGAAATTTCGCTTCTGCTGATGCCGACGCCAGCCTGGTCACGGCAGTGTCACGCCGATGGTCAACGGTCGCGTAAACTCCATCGCGTCGAGCGTGGCGAGCAATGCGCGTGGTCCTCGATGCGTTGATCGACGGTTACCAGGATAGAGGAACCGTTGCCGGGAAGCGGCCGGGCGGTCCGAATGCCCACCAAAGTCGCAGACCTGAGGAGAGCTTGTTCCCGCACCCGGTTAGAACCACCGCCGCGCCCGACGAAATAAAGTTACCGAACCGCCTTGCAACCGGTCCAAAAGTCCTATAAGTTGCGCTTATTCGATTAGCCGCTGTGCCTTTTTGAATGCGCCTGCCGGCTCCTTCCCAAAGACCTCGACCAGTTGAATTCGAAACGCGCGATCGTCGCGCGATTGTCTTTGGAGAAGTTAAATGACGACAGGTACTGTAAAGTGGTTCAACGGCCAGAAGGGCTTTGGCTTTATTCAGCCCAACGACGGCGGAAACGACGTCTTTGTGCACATCAGCGCGGTTGAACGTGCGGGCCTTTCCGGTCTCAACGAAGGGCAGAAGGTCAACTTCGAGCTCAAGACCGACAAGATGCGGGGCAAGGTAAGCGCAGAGAATTTCTCGCTGGCCTGAACCGTCAAAGCCATTTCACGGATGTACTGAAATGGCGTGGCGCCCGCTCGATCCCTGGATTGGGCGGGTTTTGCTTGTGCAGAATTGGATACGATGGCCGACAAGAAGCCGACCGAGAAATCGCCTGAGAGTCTTGCGCGCGTCAATCGGCAACGATTGGCGGCGGAAGAGGGCGTACGGGCGATGATTGATGTCGAGCAGAAGGCCGTCGCGGTGCGGCGTAACATGGAACGCCTTCGCGCCTTGAGGCAAGCCAAGGAAGCGGAAGAGGCAAAGACCCAAGCCTCCGCTCCGGCAGACACGAAGAAGAAGCGCAAGGTCAAGGCGAAGGCCTAGGCGGGCGCGCCGGAACCGATCTTTTGCCGTGATCGCGGTTCAGTTTTCTTTCCTGTTCTCATCAACACCGTCGACGGGCCAGTCTTGCCTGTGCGTTTTCGGCGTTGAAAATCTCATCGTCCCTCGCCATTCTGGCAGCGATCGCCGGCGAATTCGTCGGCGGCACGCAAGGGCTTGGTTATTTGATGATGGTCTCTTCCGCACATTTTAAAACCGTAACGCTAGGCGCCGAATTCGAATGACCGCGCGCGCCATTTCTGTCGACGTGATCCGGATTCCGACCAAGGGGCCCGGCGACGTTTCGGGCCTGACCCGGTTGATCGAAGCCGGCCGTATCGATCCGGCGTCGATCCTGGCGATCCTCGGCAAAACCGAAGGCAATGGCGGGGTGAATGACTTTACCCGCGAATATGCCGGCTCGGCGCTGTCGGTCGCGCTGGCGCCGTATCTCGCGCTGCCGCCGCCGATGCGCGTGGAGGAACGGATCGCTTTCGTCATGTCGGGCGGCACGGAAGGCGTGCTTAGTCCGCATATCACCGTCTTCACGCGCAAGCTGTCGGACAACGGCGGCGCGCAAAACGGACCGGCCGGCAAGCGGCTGAGTATCGGCATCGCCCACACCCGCAATTTTCTCCCCGAGGAGATCGGACGTCGCGCGCAACTGACCGAGACGACGAAGGCAGTTGCCGCCGCGATGGCGGATGCCGGCATTGACGAACCCTCCGATGTGCATTTCGTGCAAATCAAATGCCCCTTGCTGACCAGCGACCGTATCGAGGAGGCCCATAGCAGGGGGCAGAGGCCCGCGACCACCAGCGCCTATGGATCGATGGGCTATTCGCGCGGCGCCTCGGCGCTCGGGGTGGCCATCGCGCTCGGAGAAGTCAAAGGCGATATCAAGGACGAGGACATCCTGAAAAAATACGAGTTGTTCTCGTCGGTCGCCTCGACCTCCGCCGGCATCGAGCTGATGCACAACGTCATCATCGTGATGGGCAACTCACCCATCGCCATGAGCCCCTACGTGATTGGCCATGCGGTGATGCGCGACGCCATCGACACTTCAGCGGTAATCGACGCGCTACAAAGCGTCGGCCTGCGGGGCGAGAACTCAGCTCCCGCCGACCGGCTCGTGAACATCTTCGCCAAGGCGGAGGCCTCGCCCGACGGCGCCGTGCGCGGATTCCGCCACACCATGCTGGAAGACACCGACATCAGCGCCACGCGGCACGCGCGCGCGGCGGTGGGCGGCTTGATCAGCGGCCTGGCGGGAACGGGGGCCGTCTATGTCTCCGGCGGGGCGGAGCATCAGGGGCCGCCGGGTGGCGGGCCGGTGGCCGTCATCGCACGCATCTAGCTTGCCGTGCTTGCAGCACCGAAAGTTTCATCGGCATGGCAACCTAACGGCAGCGGGTGCGTTTCTCTGCGGTGTTCCATCGGAACCGCCGATCGCAGATGAGAGACGAACAACCGTCGATGAAAAAACCCTCGGCAGCAAAGCGGACAGCAGCAAAGCGAACGCGGCGAAAAACGATCTTGGCGGTGGACGTCGGGGGCTCCCACGTCAAGGTCATGGACAACAGGGGCCTCACCAAGCGCGAGTTCGTGTCCGGGCCGCATCTGTCAGCCAGAGAAATGGTGAAGCAGGTCAAGGATCTCACAGCGGACTGGTCTTACGACGTCGTCTCGATCGGATATCCCGGACCGGTCGTTCATGACAGACCCCTGGCCGAGCCGCATAACCTTGGCGGCGGCTGGGTCGGCTTTAATTTCGCCAAAGCATTTGGTCGCCCGACGCAAGTGGTCAACGATGCGCTGATGCAGGCTCTCGGCAGTTACGAAGGAGGGCGGATGCTATTCCTCGGGTTAGGTACGGGCCTGGGCTCCGCCATGATTATTGACGGCATCCTGGAGCCGATGGAGCTCGGCCATTTGCCTTATCACAAGGGCCGGACTTTCGAGGATGAGGTGGGAGCGGCCGGTCTCGAACGACTGGGCAAGAAGAAGTGGAGACAAAAAGTCGCCGACATCGTCAAGCATTTCGCCGCGGCATTGGAGCCCGACTACGTCGTTCTCGGGGGCGGGAATGCTGAAAATCTCGGACGCCTGCCTCGCAACGTGCGACTGGGAAAAAACGCCAATGCTTTCAAGGGAGGCTTCAGGCTTTGGGATGCCGGTATGGCTAAAAGGTTCGGGATGGCAACCGGGGCTTGATCGCGCGCTTCAACCAAGGGCAATTTATCAACAAACGGCGAGCGTCGCCGTCGTCGCCCAGCTTTGGAAGATAGCGGACCATGGCAGCAGCATCCGATCAGCCGAGCTCGGGCAAGGCAAAAGACCTGGGCGAGGCGAAAGACCTGGGCGAGGCAAAGGATGAAGGCCTGACCTTCGGCGCCGTTCTCGGCGCGACGATCGGGAATATGCTCGAGTTCTACGATTTCGTCACCTACAGCTTTTTTGCCACACAAATCGGCCACGCGTTTTTTCCGACAAAAAGCGAATTCGCCAGTCTCATGCTCTCGCTTGCGACGTTCGGCGCCGGCTTCGTCACGAGACCCATCGGGGCCATCGTGATCGGCTCTTATTCGGACCGCGCCGGACGGCGGCCTGCGATGCTGCTCAGTTTTGCGATGATGGGCATCGCCATCCTCGTGCTGGCCGTTACGCCCTCTTACGACGCCATCGGCGTTACTGCTCCGATCGTGGTCATTTTGGCCCGGCTGACGCAGGGCTTCTCGTTGGGCGGTGAGGTCGGTCCGACGACCGCCTACCTGATGGAAGCGGCCTCGGTCGAGCGTCGAGGCCTGGTGGTTTCGTTGCAGCCTGTAAGCCAGCAGATCGCGGCGACGGCGGGAGCGCTGGTCGGCGAGATCCTCTCGCTGACCATGGCAAGCGATGCGCTGGATACGTATGGCTGGCGTATCGCTTTTCTGCTCGGTGCCGGCACGCTGCCGTTTGGATTGTGGTTGCGCCGCCGCTTACCCGAAACGCTGCACCGGGTTGAAACGCCGGCGATAGCGGTCGAGAACAACGCGGCCGCAAAGACCCTTCGCGGCAATTCCCGCCTGTTGGGTCTCGGGCTCGTCATTCTCGCCAGCGGCACCATCATTACCTACGTGACGCAATACATGACGACCTATGCGCAGCATACATTGCATGTGGATGCTCCGCTCGCTTTCGCGACGACCGTTGTCAGCAATGGGGTCGGGATCGCCGCAGCGCTACTCGGCGGCTGGCTTGCCGACCGTGCGGGCCGTTGGCCGATCATGGTATGGCCGCAGATCGCCGCACTTTTGCTGACCTATCCGGTTTTCCTGTGGGTCGTGGAAAGCCGCAGCTCCATGGCGCTCCTCGGCGGCCTCGGTCTGTTGGCCCTGATCGGCTCGATCCCCTACAGCGCGTTCTATGTCGGCCTGGTCGAAGCCTTGCCCAAGAACATCCGCGGCGGCGCTTTTGCAACCATCTATGCCGTTGCGATCGCGGTATTCGGGGGCACGGCGCAACTCGTCGTCGCCTGGCTGACCGAGGTGACCGGCAACGCGCTCGCGCCCGCATGGTACTTGCTGCTGGCGACGGCTGCGGGACTCTGCGCCATGATATTCATGCCGGAAACCGCGCCCTCAAAGGTCGTGACTTCCGGTAAACGGTAAAGAGCGCCGGTTCGCGCATCTATTCACTTGTCAAACAGCCACGCGCAGCAAAACGCGATCTCGCGACGCGATGGCGCCCGAGGTTTGAACGAAACCCTCCGGAATAGAGGGCGCAGGGAAAGCCGGATGCTCAAGCGCACCCGCAGCCTTGCGTGTAAAAAATAGAAAACACGCAAGTTAGTCACCACAGGTTCGCCGGAAACGCCCAGCCTTCCCTGCGCAATGGTTTTAACGGTTTCCTTCGCGCTCTTCCTGGTGAGCCGGGCTTGTTGCCACCATCACGGGTGCAATGCGTCAGCATTGTCATCCATTTAGCACCAGCGTCGGGGTGCCAGAACCACACGACTTCGCCGTCCGCTTCGGCGGCGCCCGTCCTGCGCCGCAACCCGCGTCCACTGCATCCCGCACCCAACGTTCGTGACGATCGCGATACGCCCCTTTATCCGGGGCGGGACGGCTGGAATCACTAAAGGTGTTTCTAGCAAACGGCGAAGCGAAATATTTTTGCGAACAGGGCTGGACACGATTCCAGGTGATTTGCCCGTCGGGCAAATCGCCTCGTATGTGCGCCGACGGCGGCCTAAGGCGTGGACCCATAAACAAATCGGTAGTAGTCGGCGGAGTCCGCTTTGGTGCGGATTGTGTTGCAAAAGTCGTTTTGCAGGAGATGCAAAATTTCTGAGGGCCGCTGGCGCGTTATTCGTGTAATGATCTGAGGAACCTCATCGCCTTGCGCCAAATTCGTGGGCGACTTCGGTAGCGCGACTGAGACTATGCGAATCATCGACCTCTTTGCGCTTCAGGTTTTCGCCAAAAATTTGGACCGCTGCAACTTTCGACTTTTGCAACACTATCGTGCGAACAACGGACTCAAGTCGGACGTCGCTCCATGTCCGCTTTGTGCCGATTGTGTTGAAAAACTCTCCTGTTGAATGGGCCGCCGACTTCTTCAACACAATCGGCCACAACCGGACTCATGCACTGCAAAAGAAGATTGCTGTCGACGGCGTTCGCTAATTTACTGTCTGGCCCAGATATCGATACAAGATATCCTTCCACCCGTCCGACGCTTCGGTTTCCAGCAATGCAACGTTGATCGGCTTTCGCAAGGCGCTGTCGTTAGGTAGCGCGATGGCATAGCTCTGTGGTTCGAAGGTCACGTCGGCGAGTTCGATCGACGAAGAAGTGTCCTGGTGGATCATCCATGCCAGAATCGGTCGGTCGTAGGCCAAGGCATCGATCGTTCCCTCCTGCAATGCTTCGAAGCCGTCCTTCGGCGACACCACGGTCGTGTATTTGATGCGCATCCGCGAGAGGGCATCTTCGGTCGAGGTTCCGCGCACCACGCCGACCCGCACCGCCGACAGGTCGGCGAAGTTGTTGACCGCGCCATGTAGGCGCTTGGTGGTCAGCGCTGAGGTGATTCCCGCGATGAAAACGGCGATCGCGATGACGGATACCACCATCCAGACGATCGCGACGATCCGGCCGGACAACGTTGCCGGAGCAGAGCCACCGCTCGCGCGCTGGGTCATGGTGTTGGTCGACCACCAAACGCCCGAACTGATGCCGCGCACCATTCCGCCGCCGAAACCTTCGTTGGTGCGGCGTTCGAAAAGCCAGATCAGCGCTCCCGCCAGGAAGGCCAGGCCGAGCAAGCCCAATGCGGCCTGCAAGAAGCTGAAGGACGCGATCGAACGGATCACCGGTCCCCAGCTTGTGATCCGGTTGGCCTGTACCGCGACCCCGATTCCGGTGTGGAAATAAGGCACGGAGAAATCGACCCGCTCTTGGCGCGCCGGCGTCACGGTGATGGCGGCCACGGCGATATCGACATTTCCGCTTTCGAGGTTCTCCAGCAGTGAAGTGACTGACGTCACATCGACGAAGCGATATCGCAACTTGAGCCTCTCAGCGACCTGCCGCCAAAGATCGATGCTGATGCCGCTCCAGTTGCCTTGCTCGTCCTTGAACGCGAAGGGTGGCGCTTCCTTGGTCCCGACGATAAGCTCACGGGCAACCTGGTTCTCGGGCGTAGCCGCCTGCGGCGCGGACATCAGCACGGACGCGACAATGAGCAGCGCCACGCCGGCCAATGCGGATTGAATGCTTTGCTTCATGCGTTGGCCCGGTGCGTGCCGACGTTCTATTTTCGACTTTTGCAACAATCTGCCATGAGCAGACATTAGACGGTGGCGCAGGATTGCTTTTCTAAACAACCGGCAAGCGCAGCTTAGTTGATGCTAATATTTTGTGATGATGGGCTTTGTCGTCGGAGGCGCTGCGGGCGCGGGCGGCGAGATGGAAAAAGTGACCCAGGCATTCCAGCCGGATGGCCGGCTTTCCGCAGCGAACTCTCCATAAGCCTTAAAATTAAGATAGCCCTGCATGCCGCCGACCGGAAAAAGGAACCCGATCTGGGGACCTATTCCAGCTACCTGGGACTGGAAGCAGCCGACACGATCGCCTGAACCGCTGTCGCAGCCGATTTCTTTGTAAACGTAGCCTACCAGACCCACCTGAACTTGTTTGGTGAGGAATTGCGACGCCCCCCAATCGAAGTGCAGGTCGACGCCGCTTTGATATTGCGTCGAGTTGTTGGGAGTATTGTAAGTGAAACCGAGCACGCCGGAGAGTTCGTGGCCCGTCTGCGGATTGAAATAGGTGTAGCCGCCGCCGGCATCGATCGCGCCGTGTCCGATGCCTAGGTTCGACAGACGCGTAGATTGGTAGGCGCCAACCGGGATGTCGCCGGTAAGGTAGGTCATGTAGTTGTTGACGCCGGCGTTCCATTTCAATTGGAACATCGGCGCCAGATCCCCAAAGCCCCATGTCGTGTCGCTGATGGTGTCGGACCGCGCGAAGGGAATGCTGTTGCCGAACGGCCCTGTGACCACGCCGGACAAGGTCCCCGCCAGGCTGGTGCCGACGACACCATAGGCTGCCAAGAGGGACACTGACGCCTGGCCCCCAAGCACCGGTGTTGCAAATACGTAGCTCGGGAGCACGAAGCCAAGATCGCCGGTGGCGTTGACATGCAAATTCAGATTCGCGTTGACTGTAAGATTGGCCGGAACATTTCCGAGCGTGAATTCGCGCGCCCGCGCGACGTCGGCGCCCGCCGATACGGAGGTGTGATAATAGATATCCGCCAGCGACCAACCCGGCTGCTGCGGCGTGGCCGCGAGGCTTCCAAAGAGGCCGGGGACCCAGAAGCTGATGCCGCCTTCATCGGCCAACGCACAATGGGGAAAAAACATGATCGCGGGTGCCAACACGATTGCAGCAACGCCAAATTTGCGTCGAAGTGCTGAGATCGGCCGCCCGCTTTTCGCCGCGGCCAGTGCAATGCTTGCCGTCATCTTGCGCCCCGTAAGGTGTGTCACCTCCGAATACAACTCGATGACATCGTACCCCCGGAGCAAGGGGGTTCCACCATGTAAAATTCGATCAGGACTGATTCGCCAAAAAAAGATGAATACTGCGACGAAAGCGCCACAGGCGCTGCGCGGGATATGGCCCGGGGTCCAAGAATGTAGCTACGGCGTCCACAGGTCCGATTAGGCGCCATCGATAGCAAGTGCAGCGCCGCATTCGGGTAAGATTTTGCGGCTCATCGAGCTACCATGTCACGATTGCTTGTTGGTGATCGAACATAACCAAGAGCAAAGTTGCCAGACCATGAAACTCAAGCGCGCGATCGCCGCCGTCGTTCTAGCGTCTGCCTTTGCCGCGCCTGTGGCCGCTGGCACGTTCGAGGATGCACTTGATGCGCATGCCAGAGGCGACTACGCAAAGGCCCTGCGTCTTATTCGTCCACTGGCCAATGATGGCGACGCCGGTGCCCAGTTCAATCTCGGGTTAATGTATATGACTGGCCAAGGCGTGCCGCAGGACCTTGCTGCCACAGCATTATGGTTTCGGAAAGCAGCGGAGCAAGGCTACGCCTTAGCCCAATCCAATCTCGGGGTCTTCTATCGCGACGGCCGAGGCGTGACGCGCGACTTTGCCGAGGCAACAATGTGGTTTCGCAAGGCCGCAGACCAAGGCGGCGCAGTCGGCGAGTATCTGCTCGGGTACCAATACTCAAACGGAATTGGCGTACCGCAAGACTATGGTGAGGCGATGATCTGGTTTCAGAGGGCTGCCGAGCAAGGCAATGCCCTCGCGGAACTCCATCTCGGGGTCATGTACGCCGAAGGTCGAGGCGTTCCGCAAGACTACGTTCGTGCCCACATGTGGTTCAGTCTATCGGCCGCACAGGGTGAGCAAAGAGCGGTCAAGACTCTGGAAATGGCCGAACGGTTGATGACCCCGGCTCAAATTGCCGAGGCGCAGAAGCTCGCACGCGACTGGAAGCCGGCTACGCAGCCACTTTCTCGTTAGCGCAAATTCCTATTGCAGTGCTGATGACCGTCATGGGTGATCCACCGCGTTAGCCTCAAGCATTCCCCGAACGTCTGAACTGGGTCATTCGCGTCTGTTGCCGTGATCTACGATGCCGGCGATAGCTCTGCTATCTTCAAAAGTTGACGAAATACAAATTACAACCTAGTGAATCTCTTCTGGGGTGCCGACCGAATGACCTTAGTTTATTGGACTGTCCTAGCAGTTTACGTTGTTGGCTTCGGCGCGATGATGGTGAGGCTTTGGCAGTACCGAATTGCGCTGGTCAAAAATGTCGTCCCAGGGCGCGATCCGTTTGATATGCGCGGCGACTACTTTTTTGACACAACGCGCTTCAATCCCGTCGGGAAGGAAATCCATCGGGAAGCGATGAGGTTCCTTTGGAAGCTCCTGCTCGTCGCCTCCAGTGGACCAATTTTGCTGGGCATTCTTTCAGTCATTCCCGACGAGAATGAACAAGACGTGGCTGCCTGTATAAAGCTGGTACCAGCAGACGCCGCCATAGCCGGGTGCACGAGATTACTGTCGTCTAACAATCAAAGTTCGCACGATCGTGCCGTAGCGTACAGTAACAGGGGCGTTGCGTATATGAAGACAGGACGCACTGCTGAAGCAGTCAAGGACTACACTTCGGCTCTCTCTGTCGAGACAAATTATAGCCTCGCTTTAGCAAATAGGTGTCGTGCTTATAATATTTTGGGGCAGTACGATGAAGCAATTCAAGATTGCAGCGATGCTATCCGAATTACGCCCAATTTGGTCTCCGCATTTGAAGCCCGGTGTCTTGCGTACTCGAACCAAGGCAAGCGGGATAAAGCGATTCAAGACTGTAGCGTCGCTCTAAAACTCGGGCCGAATAATCCGACAGCTTACATGACCCGGGGGGCTATACTTATTGATGATGAGAAGGCGGACGCCGCTCTTGCTGATTTCGATGAAGCATTGAGCAAAGCACCGAAATCGACGGCTGCCCTAATCGGGCGTGGCGTGGCGCTCGGTATGCTCGGTCGCCACGATGAGGCAATCCGGGATTTCAATCAGGCACTGATACTTGATCCAAGTTATTGGGGGGGATACGCATCCCGGTGCGACGAGTACAATCGCAACGGCGATTTTAACAAGGCTTTAAACGACTGCAATAAGGCGATTACGCTTGGAAATAATGATCCCAATATTCTTGATACTCGCGGCTTTGTCTATTTGAAGAGCGGCAACATTGCCGCTGCCAATCAGGATTTTAATACAGTAATCCAAAAGCAACCAACTGTCGCAAGTTCCTTCTACGGCCGAGCGCTCATCGAACGTCAGCAGGGGAACGAAGACGCCGCAAGTGCAGATATCACCAAAGCTAAGGAGCTAAAATCCAATATCGAAATCGATATAGCGAGGTATCACCTCACGCCCTAGTCAAGAACCACTTTGTTGCGCGTCATCGTTATCATCATTCGATCCACATGGGCCCCTCAATGCCCGCCGCCCGCAGCCGCTCCGCCTTTCGGTTTTCCCGTGAGCAGGATGGCGATGCCGGAAAGCACCAGCACGACGCCGACCACGGCAAAGGCGTCGCTGAAACCCATCACCAGCGCCTGCTGCTTGATGATCGCCTGCTGATGTGCGGTCGCCGAATCCCTCACGCCGTGCGCCAGGAAGAAGTTGGTCATCTGATCGATCCTGGCGCGGACTTCTTCGCGGCCGAGGGGCGGAACAGGCTGGAGTCATGCTTGCTTTGGAGGCACGAGAGCGTGCTCACGTTTGGGTTTTATCGCCAGAGGCGCGATTGCGATCAGCGCCGCGACGGCGCCTAGCGCGAACGGCCCGGCATCCGAGGCACCGGCAACAAGCCCTCCCATTGGGCCGCCGACTGCAACGCCCAAGTCCCATGCGGATGTCACTGCGCCCAAGGCTGCGGTGCGTTCGCGCGGATCCGCAGCCTCCGTTACGAGGCTCGTGACGCTCGGAATCAGCAGGGAAAGCCCTGCAGCGGTTAATGCTGTCGAGGCGAAAGCGAGCGACTCCCTATGTGTGAGAAATAAGCCGGCAAGCCCGACGGACTCGACAAGGAAGGCCGATAGAAGCACCGGCCTTGCGCCGAAACGATCTGCATAACCGCTGCCCAAAAATCGTGTCATCATGAACGCGATGCCGAACACGGTGAGCGCAAAGTTTTGGCCTGCAAAGCCGAGAGCCGCGAAGCGTGGCACCAGAAACGCGGCGATAACTCCATATCCGACGCTAGCGAATACGCCTGAAGCACCGGGCAGCCATGCTGCCCTTGGAAACAAAGCGCGGCGGATATTCGTGTCGCCGGACGAGATACGACCCTCAGGCCGCGTCGATGCAACCAAAACCCAGGCGAATATCGGAATGATGCTCGCGGCCATCCAGACATCGCGATAGGTGCCGATCGCCATCAGTGCGGTTCCAAGCATCGGGCCGGACGCCAGTCCCATCCACATCGACAAACCAAAATGCCCCGCGATCTTGCCGCGCTGTGATTGCTCTGAATGCGCCAGGATCCAGCCGACAGAACCGGTGAACAGTGCGCCTTCACCTGCTCCAAGGAAGAGGCGGGCAAGAACCAGAACAGGCAGATTTGTCGCTAGCGCGTGGCCGATGCCGCCGATCAAAGCGAGTATGGCGCCGGCCATCGCCACGCGACGTCCGCCGCTCTGATCGGCAAACCGCCCCGAGACCGGGCGGGAGATCATGGTGGCCAGAGACCCGATCGTCACCGCCAGGCCGGCGGTGATTGCATTCGCTCCCAGGCGCTCGTGGGCATAGGCCGGCATGACCTGGATCGTCATGCCAATCACACTGAAACCGAGGAAACAGGCCGACCAGAGCGGCCAATAAGGCGCTGATCCGTCGTTCTGCGCGTGCCGGTAGGTATTTAGATATATCATGTCATCAAACCCGCATATTGTTTGATGACACCATACGTTTTTGCTTGTATGAGACAATTCAGTAATCATCAATAAGATTATACGGAAGTCGCATGAATACGCGGGACCTCGAGGCCTTTCTGGCGGTGGTGGAGACCGGCTCGATTGTTGGTGCCTCAGTGCGGCTTCATCTCACGCAGCCCGGTGTGAGCCGCCGCATCCAGAGTTTGGAAGAACAGCTTGGCGTCGTCTTGCTCGACAGGCAGTCGAAGCCCTTAAGGCCGACAGCGGCAGGCCGCGAAACCTATGCGCATGGTCGCCAGATGCTCGGCGTCTTGAATGATCTCAAGACGGGGTTGTCACCCAAGGGAGTGGTCAGCGGAGAATTCCGGCTTGGCATTTCGCCTTATCTGTCGGAGGTCGGGATAACGACACTCGCCGACAGGCTCCGTGGCAGCTTTCCCGATCTCATGCTGCGCATCACAACTGGATGGCCCGAACAGCTTCTGGAGCAGCTTCGTCGCAGCGAGATCGACGTTGCCGCGTTTTGTCTTCCAGATGGAATGCATCCGCCGACCGAGATCGAGGCGGACGCGCTCGATATCCAGCCGCTATCTGTTGCGGCCTCTCCATTGCTGAATTTGCCTTCTCCCGCGACGCTGCAAGATCTTTCCCCATTTCCCTGGATCTTCAACCAGGATGGTTGCGGCTTCCGAAGCGCGATCCGGCGCCGCTTCGACCAAGAGCATCTCCCGCTGCGAATAGGTATAGAGGCTCTGAGCTCGGACCTTCGCCTGTCGCTCGTCGCTCGCGGGTTGGGAATTACGCTGGCGACCAGAGCTGCAATCGAAAGTAGCCCGCTGCGCGATGCCCTCCAGATCATTCCTGTGCGGGACTTCGAACCGAGAGTCCGAGCCTGGATCGTTCGTCGGCCGCCGGTGGGCAGGCTTGTGAGACCTATCGAGTGCCTTACGAGCGCTCTCGAAACGGCAATTGATGGATAAGGAGACGAAAGAAAATGCCTCTTTCGATCTATCAACTATCGATTCCAGCTTTTCTTCGGGGGTTGGCGATCGCCGGCGAATACTGCCGCAAGGCGTCGGCGTTCTGCATTGAGCGTGAAATTTCCCCTTCGACGCTTATCGATGCACGATTGGCACCGGACATGCTTCCGTTTGCAGGCCAAATTCAGAGGATCAGCGATACGTCGAAGCGACCGGCGGCGCGGCTGGCCGCTATCGAGCCGCCTCGCTACGAAGACACCGAAAAGACGTTTCCGGAACTCCAAATCAGACTTGAGAAGACATCCGGGTTCTTGAAATCGATAAGTCCAGCGCAACTCGATAGCGCGCCATCACGCGTGATCGAGTCCAGGCTCCCGTCGGGTGGCGTGGAGCACCTGCCCGCAGAAACCTATCTGCTCACCCGGGCCCTTCCGAATTTTTACTTTCATCTCGTTACAGCACACGACATTTTACGGCACATGGGCGTGTCCATCGGGAAGCGAGACTATCTCTTTCGACCTGGCGAAGTTGGCAGCTAGCGTCCGCGACGCATCGCGGCAACATGAATCAGCTTAGTGTCCGCCACCCGCCGCCGCTCCGCCTTTCGGCTTGCCCGTGAGCAGGATGGCGATGCCGGAAAGCACCAGCACGACGCCGACCACCGCAAAGGCGTCGCTGAAACCCATCACAAGCGCCTGCCGCTTGACGGTGTTGCCGAGCGCAATGATCGCCTGCTGATGTGCGGTTGCCGGATCGCTCACGCCATGCGCCAGGAAGAAATTGGTCATCTGCTCGATCCGGGCGCGGACTTCCTCGCGGCCAAGATGGACTGACTGGCCGATGATGTTGGAGTGAAACTGCTCGCGCTTGGTCACGATGGTGGCGAGCAGCGCGGTGCCGATGGCGCCGCCGAGGTTACGCATCATGTTGGAGATGCCCGAAGCCGCGGCCGCATCCTGCGGCGCCACGCTGCCGAGCGAGATCGCGCTGAGAGGTGCCAGCGTCAGCGCCTGGCCGATCGCGCGGATGATGTTGGGCACGAACAGCTGGTCGCCGGAATAATCAAGCGACATCTCGATGTTCATGAAGGCGCTGAGCGCAAACAGGGCAAGGCCCACGAACGCGATATAACGGATGTCGAAGCGCTGCATCAGTTTCGGCACCAGCGGGATCAGCAGAAGTTGCGGCAGTCCGGTCCAGGCCAATACAGTTCCGATCTGCTCGGCATTGTACCCTTGCACCTGGCCGAGATAGGCCGGCAGCAGATAGACGGTGCCGAATAATGCGAAGCCGAGGAAGACGGCGGAAATGGTGCCGAACCCGAAGCTGCGCCGGGTCAGAAGGCGCAGGCGCACCAGCGGCTTCTCCACGACGAGTTCGTTGGCGATGAACAGTGCAAGACTAACCGCGGCAACAATCGCGAGCTTGACGATGAAGGGCGAGCCGAACCAGTCGTCCTTGTTGCCTTCCTCCAGCACGGCTTGCAGCGAGGCGAGCCCAACCGCCATGGTGACGATGCCGAACCAGTCGCCTTCGGCCAGAAGGCCCAACTGCATCGGCTGGCGTTCCAGCGTCAAGTAGAGCGTTACCACCATGACGATGGTCGGGATCACGTTGACGAAGAAGATGGTTTGCCAGCCGTAATTCTCGGTGAGATAGCCGCCGATGGTCGGGCCGATGGCGGGCGCAAAGGTCACCGCGAGCGCAAACATCGCCAGGCCAATCGATTGCTGGGGTTTCGGCAGCTTGGTGAAGACCAGCGTGAAAGCCATCGGAATCAGCACGCCGCCGAAGAAGCCCTGGAAGCCGCGCATCGCGATCATCGAGGGCAGATCATGGGTAAATGCGCAGGCTACCGAGAAGAGCGCAAACAATGTTGCAAAGGACAGGATCACGTTGCGGTAGGAAAACATCCGGCTGAGATAGTCGGTCAGCGGGATCACCACGATCTCGCCGATCAGGTAAGACGTCGAGATCCAGGACCCATTGTCGACGCCGGTCCCGATGCCGCCCTCGATATTGAGCAGCGAGGCGTTGGTGATCTGGATGTTGAGGATCGCCATGAACGCGCCGATCATGGCGGCGGTCACGGAAATCCAGACCGTGGCGCTGGCGCGGTCGGGGTCGGCCGGCGTCACTGCCACGGCAACGCTGCGGTGCGGAGCGGGCCGGGGAGAGGTCGAGAGTGCAAGGTCTGACATGACATCACCTCTGGTCTTTCGTTTCGGCGTCGTTACTTCTGCGATCCGAGCAGCGCCACGCTGGAATGGGTGCCGAGCGGCGGCGCACTCACCGACACCGGCTCGTGCTTCCGCGTCTGAATGGTCGGGATCACCGACATGCCCGGGCGGAGCTCGACACCCGAGGAATCCAGCATGATCTTGACCGGAATGCGCTGCACCACCTTGGTGAAGTTGCCGGTGGCGTTGTCCGGCGGCAGCAGCGCAAACTCCTGGCCGCTGGCGGGCGCCAGGCTGTCGACATGGCCGTGCACCGCCTTGCCCGGGAACATGTCGACATCGATGTCGACCGCCTGGCCGGCCTGCACGTTCGTGAGTTGTGTCTCCTTGAAGTTCGCGATCACATAGGCGCCGGAGGCGGGCACCACCGACATCAGTTGCGTCCCGGCCTGCACATACTGGCCGGCGCGTAGCGTCCGGTTTCCAACCACGCCGTCGATCGGCGCGATGATCGTGGCGTAGGAAAGATTCAGTTCGGCCTGATGCTGCAAGGCGTCAGCGCGTGAAGCGGCCGCGACGGCCTGCGCGGTCTCGGCCTTCAGCAATTCAACCTGCTTTGAGGCCGAAGCAAGGTTCGCCTTGTCGCGTTCGATCGCGGCGAGCGCACCGGCATTGCGCGATTGGGCCGACTGCGCATTCTGCACGCTGCCGTAACCGGTGGCGGCCAGATCGGTGTAGCGCTTGTTTTCCTGCGTGGCGAAGGTCGCGTTCGCCGTATCGACGTCCAGCGTCGCCTTGGCGGCATTGATCACGGCCTGCTGCACGTCGAGCTGGGCCTGCTTGCTGACGATTGCAGCTTGCGCTGCGGCGACGTCGGCCTTGGCCTGGTCGAGCGCAACCTTGAAATCGCGATCGTCGATTCGCGCCAGAACCTGGCCGCCCCGGACGCGTTCGTTGTCGCCGACCAGCACCTCGTGGAGATAACCGGAGACCTTCGGCGCCACCGTCGTGTTGTCGGCCTTCACATAGGCGTCGTCGGTCGAGACCAGGAAACGGCCAACGGTCCAGTAGTCCCAGCCGTACCAGGATGCGGCGGCCAGCACCGCAATGGCGGCTCCGGTCAATAAAAGGCGCTTGAACCCGCCACTTTTGGCGGGCTTGGCTGCTGTTTGACCGGCATCCACCGCCGGAGACGGCGAGGGAGCCAGTTTTTGTATGGTGTCGGCCGGAAGCGCCTTTTCAGCCTCGAAATCAGTGGAATGACGGGTCATGGCGGTCCTCTTTTGGCTTAACTCCTTGCCATGAAAGCGGAATTTATTCCCGCGGCGGTCAAGGAGAATTAGGAAACTTGACATTTTCCAAAATACCCCGCATATTGGGATTGTCAATGAGATGATAGTCATCATCCAAATGCATGGCTCGCGATGACCAAGACGACCGCTGAGGTTGAGCAGGAAGATCCGTGCGCGGAAGTGCGGCGCGGCCGCGGACGCCCGCAGGCACGATGCGACGAGGACACGCGTATCGTCATCTTCGAGGCAGCGCGGCGCGAATTCGCCGCGAGCGGTTACGCCACAACGAGTATGGAGAGTGTGGCGCGCCGAGCGGGCGTTTCCACCAAGACGCTATACCGGTTGATCCCCAACAAGGCCGCGCTGTTCGAAGCCATGATCACCAGCCGTATCGATACCTTTGCCTCGGTGGTCCGCGTGCGGGCATGCGATGGCAGCAACATCAAGGGCGCCTTGCGCGATGCCCTCGTGGTGTGGGGCGAACTCATCCTGGATGGTGAGGTGATCGCGATGCAGCGCCTGATCCTGGCCGACGGCGAAAAATTTCCCGAGATTGCGGAGACCTTCTATCACAAGGCGATCCGGCGGACCGAACACACGTTGGCCGCCTGGTTGCAGGCGCAGAGCGAGCGCGGCCTGATCAAGGTCGACAACGCGGAAACCGCCGCCGGCATGCTGCTCGGCATGCTGGTGTTCCAGCCGCAGCGCGCGGTGTTGTTCGGTCATGCACCGCCGCCGGATCGCGCAGAACTGGAACGGCGCGCGGAAGCGGTCGCCGAATTATTCCTGCGCGGATGCGGCCGTTAGCTTTTTGTTTGACGCGTTTTCTGCCGCAGATAAGTCTACGCAATCTGCGCAAACTTGATTGCTATGCGAACGGGATTCCACTTCGCTTGAAAACGCTATGGCGCTCAGATCGCAACACCGGCGGCAGCCAATTGCTGGCGTTTCGCCGGGCTCAAATCTTTCTGCCATTGCTGTTCGGCTCCCGGCGCAGGCAACACGCGTCCGAACTCGATCATCTGTTCCGGCGGAATGTCCTGGACGTAAACCCAGATGTCTTCAGTGCCGACGCCGGAAATTTCGCGCACCTCCAAGGTGATTTGCTGGATCAATCCGGTCTTTGCCGCCGCACTTCGGCCGGCCCGGATCAGGCCGTGAATATAGATATGCGGCGTGGTGTTGGGCTTGCCGCCGATATAGTGCTTTCGCTCCGGCAGCGCCACGAATAGCACTTGGGCGAAGAAGCCCGGTGCGCCCGTATTCTGGTGATGCGCATTCGTAATGGCAGCGGCAATCTCACTTTCCTGAGCTGAGCTCAGCGCGACGTTCGCGGTCGTAACGGTGTAGGTAGGCATCGCTTCCTCCCTTGTTGCCGGCTTCTTGTTCGCGTTTTCGGCTCACCTGCTGTGGCTGCCTGTTGGGTTGCCACATCACGTCGCGTATTGGGCGATGCCGTTGCCGAACGACCAGTTCTCTTTCTTGACCTCGACGAGATCGATCAGGACATCCTCGGTCCGCAACCCGATCGCGGCCTTGAGGCCGTCGGCGATCGCCTTGAACAGCGCCTTCTTCTGCTCGACCGTGCGGCCTTCGTTCCAGGTGATCTGGATCATCACGAGATCGTCGCTGCGATGGATGCCGAGATAGTCGGCGTCGAACAGGAAGTTATCGGCATCGTGCTCGTTGATGACCTGAAAACGGTCCTTTGGCGGCACGCCGACGCCGACGAGCGCCTCGTAGACGACGCGGCCGATTTCCCGGCGATAGGCGGCGTCCTTGCCTTTGCGAAGATCGATGCGAGCGAACGGCATGGTCCATTCTCCTCTTACAGATTATTTCGTCATTCTTCTGGTGGTAAACATCTCATCGCGAAGATCGGAACAGTCGTTCATTGAGCGTTAGCTCCTGAGAGATCAAGCGACGCGACCAAGGCCAGTGTTTTGCGAAGTGCAGCCGCTTCCTTTGCTCCGAACGCGGCTTCGAAACGATCCTGAGCGCGCCGCCACGCGCTCTCGGATTCTGCGAGCCTTGCTTCGCCACGCCGGGTCAGCTTGACGCGTTTGCTGCGCCGGTCGCCGGCGTCGGCGGCGATCACCAGCAGGCCGTCGCGCTGCAGCGGCTTCAAATTGTGGTTGAGCGCGGTTCTGTCGAGCACCAGCGCCGATGCAAGCTCGCCGATGGTTGGCGATCCCTCCCGTGCGGTGGCGACCAGAATTGCCCGCTGCGTGGCGCGCATCCCCGACTCCGAAAGTATCGTGTCATAAAATTGAGAGATGTGCCGCGCCGCCTTGCGCAAGGCAGTGACGTTGCACCGGCTCGCTTCCTTTTCCATCGTCATGCATCCCGATCCCGAGTTCGCTTGACAATAGATGTATATGCACCTAAAAGCAATAGATGTATATGCACATAAATGACGAGGAGGTCATATGTCGGATATCGAAGCGGATACCCTGGGTATCGGAGCAGGGGCGCTATCCGCGCTGGAACGGCGCCGGTCGACGGCTTCGCCAAATCAGGTCCTGGCGATCGTTTGCGTTGGAATTTGCCTCGCCAACCTCGACCTCTTCATCGTCAATGTCGGCCTGCCGAACATCGCCGCGGATTTTCGCGGCGCGTCGCTGGAGAGCCTGTCCTGGATCCTGAACGCCTATGCGATCGCTTACGCAGCACTTCTGGTGTTCTTCGGACGGCTGGTCGAGCGCCATCGGCGTAACCTGAGCTTCCTGCTCGGCGTTGCGCTGTTCACCGCGGCGTCGGCCGCGTGCGCTGCGGCGTTCAACGTCGAGACGCTGATCGCCTTCCGCATTGCCCAGGCGGCCGGTTCGGCGTTGATGACGCCGACATCGCTCGGTCTGTTGCTCGCGTCTTTTCCGCCGGATCGTCGCGCCGGCGCGGTGAGAACATGGACCGCGATTGGCGGACTGGCGGCCGCGCTTGGCCCGTTGATCGGCGGCGTGCTGGTGACCATCAACTGGCGCTGGATATTCATCGTCAATGTGCCGATCGGCATCGTTGCGATCCTGATCGGGTGGTGGAAGCTTCCGGAGGTCGAAGGCCATGATGTGCCGCGTCCGAATCCGTGGGCAGCACTTCTCGTCACGTTGGGCATTGGCGCGTTGACCTTTGCGATCGTCAAAGCCAACGATTGGGGATGGGGTTCTGCCGGCGTGGCCGGCAGTTTCGCGGTGGCGATCGCGGGACTGGGCGCATTCGTGCGTCATTGTCTGCGTTCGAAAAATCCATTTGTCGACCCGGCGCTTTTCAAGGTGCGGCCGTTCACCGGCGCATCGCTGGTGATGGCGCCTTATTCGGCCGGGTTCGGCGCCATGCTGCTTTCGGTGGCGCTTTGGGAACAGACGGCGTGGGGCTGGTCAGCGCTCAAGACGGGGCTCGCGATTGCGCCCGGGCCGCTCTGCGTGCCCCTGACTTCGCTGTTGTTTGCGGGAAAACTCATCAAGCGGTTTGGAGCCGCCGCCGTGATCACCGCCGGTGTCCTGTTGTTTTCAGCCGGTCTGATGTTATGGGCGATGACGCTCGGCGCTGAGCAAGCCGTGTTGCCGCTGGTCGGCGGAATCACCGTGATCGGCATCGGCGTTGGGCTGACATTTCCGACATTGATGGGCGTGAGCGCGGGATCGCTGCCGCCGAGTTTATTCGCGACGGGTTCCGGCGTGGTCAACATGATCCGTCAGGCGGGGCTCGCGATCGGGGTCGCCATTTTCGTGACCATTATTGGCACACCTACTTCGCTGGCCGAGCGTGTCGCGGCCTTCCACCGCGGCTGGTGGATCATGGCGGCGGTCGCGTTGTTGGGGCTTGTTCCGACTTACTTCTACATCCGGCGCCGAACGAGCAACTAAAACGCCGTCGGCCCTGCCGGGATAGTTCAGACCTCTAATTTCCGCGGATCCTGCTGCGGCAGGGTCCGCATAGGAAATGGGGTGACAGAAGCGTCACTGCTCTCGGGTTAGAATATTAGGGCAGAGCGCTCTTTCCGGTTCCCTTCGTGGGAAAGCCGACGCCGGACAGCGATTAGCATAACGTCTTTAGCCTTCCTTTACGGAGGGGGTGTATCTGAGATTATCAAGGTATTTCAGTGCCTTTTCGGCCCGGGTGCCGCGGGCCGTGCCTGTGGGGAAAATCTATTTATAGTTGTTATTTGAAATAATGCTCGTATGAAGTATCTTGGCGACACGGGTGAACTCCCGTTGGGAGATACTGCACATGTCTTCGTTGAGACTTCTCGCCGACGACTTGACCGGGGCGCTCGATACGTCGGCCGAACTGGTCGGCAAGTTTGGCCCGCTGGAAGTGTGCTGGTCCATATCATCGATCGCGCCGGCCCAGCCGAGCTTTTCGATCGATAGCGGCACGCGAGAACGCGCAGCCGATGATGCCTTCGCCGTCGTGCAAGGGCTCGCGCCGCGGCTTGCCGGCGCCACCACCGCCTACAAGAAGATCGATAGCCTGCTTCGCGGCCACTGGGCGGCAGAACTGGATGCATGTTGGCAAACCGGGCTTTGGGATGCCTGCATCCTTGCGCCGGCCTTTGCCTATCAGGGCAGGCGCACGCTCGACGGCCAGCAATATGCGCGCGGTGCGGACGGAAGATGGAGCGCGGTCGGCAAGAATCTCGTCGAACAGCTTCGCGACCGCAAGCTTGATGCCCGGCGAGCCCGGCCCGCGGACGGTGTTCGGCCCGGGATCAATGTCTTCGATGGCGAAACCGACAATGATCTCGATTGGGTCGTGCAGGCCGGTCAAAACTATTCCGGGCGCGTATTGTGGTGCGGCAGCGGCGGACTTGCGAGCGCGCTTGCGCGCGGAGCCGACGTCTGGGTTTCCGATAAACTAAAGGGCCCGGTACTCGGTGTGTTCGGGTCCGATCATCGTATGACGGCTCTTCAACTCGATGCATGCGACGCCGTCACACTATCGAGCGAGAATGTCGTCCGTGATATCGACCGGATCAGGCAAGCGTTGGACAAGGGTGTTGCCTTCGTCAAACTCGAAGCACCGGATGCGCGTTCGCGGGACGACGTGGCGCAGCATTTCTCGCGCCAGATTTCGTTGTTGAGCCGATCGATCGATCCGCCGGGAAGCCTGATCGTTGCCGGCGGTGAAACCGTCAAGGCACAGATGATCGCAGTCGAGGCGCGGGCGCTGAGACCGTTGGGGAGGTTGGAGCCTGGTATTCCCAAATCGGTAATTGAGGGTGGAGACTGGTCGGGCGTCGAGGTGGTCTCGAAATCCGGGGCCTTTGGCGTGGCAGACGTGTGGGCGAAGCTTTTGAAACAAAATGGCTTGATCTGATGCGCAGGATTTGACATTCGCTGGATAAGCTCGGACCACTAAGATAAGAAAAATAATGACCAACCGACATCTGGCGATCACGATGGGCGATCCGGCCGGCATCGGCCCTGAAATCATCGTCAAGTCCTGCTTAAGGCTGCGCGATCGTCTTGCCAGCGGCGACCTCAAGCTTCTGATTATCGGCAGCCGGCGCGCCTTCGATCAGGCTAACCGTCAGATCGCGGCTGGGCTCGATGTGCCGCAGGTCGCAGCCGACGCCCCCGACTGGCCGAATTTGAGTTTTCTGCAAGCCGACACGGAGAGCGAGCAGATCGCGCCGGGCGTATTATCCGCGGACGGCGGACGTTTTGCCTACAAGGCGGTGGAGCAGGGGGTCCGTCTTTCGCTCTCGGGACGGGTCGGCGGCATCGTGACCGCGCCGCTCAACAAGGAAGCGCTGAACAAGGCTGGTTTTCATTATCCCGGCCATACCGAGATGCTTGCGGAACTCACCGGCGTTCGCGGCTCGGTGATGCTGCTCGCCCACGGCAACATGCGCGTCAGCCATGTCTCGACCCATGTGGCGCTTGCGGACGTTCCCGCGCGATTGACACCGCAACGGTTGCGCCTCGTCATCGACCTCACCAACAAGGCGCTGCTCGGTCTTGGGTTCGCACGGCCGAAAATCGCGGTGGCTGCACTCAACCCGCACGCCGGCGAGGGCGGCTTGTTCGGCCGCCAGGACATCGACGTCTCCCAGCCGACCATCGACAAGGCGGTCGCCGATGGCCTTGACGTCGTCGGCCCGGTCCCCGGCGATACCGTGTTCGTCAAGCTGCGCGCGGGCCAATACGATGCGGTGGTGGCGATGTATCACGACCAGGGCCACATCCCGGTCAAACTGCTCGGTTTCGAAGTCGATCCGAAAACCGGCAAATGGCAGGAGCTTTCCGGCGTCAACATCACGCTCGGCCTGCCGATCATCCGCACGTCCGTCGATCATGGGACCGCCTTCGACATCGCCGGCCAAGGCATCGCCAACGAGCGCAGCATGATCGAGGCGATTGAGTATGCCGAGCGTCTGGCCGGCAACGCCTGAGGGAAGTCGCTGTTCGGCCGAAGTTACTGCTGCACCGGCGAATGATATTTGCTGAGCGCGGTTTCGATCAACCTGTTGTCGTAGGTCAGGCTGAAATCGATCTTGGCATGCTTGAGGGCGGGATCGAGCACCGCGATTGAATCCAGCACGTTCTGGGCGGCTTCCGGGGTCACCAGGCCGTCCCACTGGAAGGCGGACAGGTTTTTCTCAAGCGACATCCGATAGAGCTTTTCGTCGCTCTTGTAGTAGGCGGGCGGCAGCGATTTCATGATGTCGTCGATGGAGGCGGTCTTCAGCCATTGCATGGCATGGACGATCGCGTTGGTGAGCGCCTGCACGGTGTTCGGATTGGCTTTGAGAAAATCGTTCTTCACCATCAGGCAGTCGGCTAGGTAGCCGCCGCCAAAGGCTTGGTGCGTGCCTTCCGCCGTCCGGCTGTCGGTGAGGACGACGGCATCCCCGCCCTCGACGAGCGTGTTGATGGCCGGATCGAGATTGACAAGCGCATCCAGTTCGCCGCCGGTCTTCATGGCAGCGACCGCGCTCGGGCCGGTGCCGATTGCAATATAGCTTGCGTCCTTCCATGACACGCCGGCGCGTTCCATGAGGCCGGCGACGAAGTTCTGCGTCGAAGAGCCGGGCGCCGAGATGCCGATCTTCTTGCCTTTGAGATCGGCAACGGTCTTGATCTTGTCGGCCTCCGATTTCCGTACCACCAGCACGTTGCCGGGATAGCGGCCGTAAGGCACAAGGCAGGTCATGTTGACGCCCTTGGTCTGCATGCGCAGCGTATGCTCGTAGGCGCCTTCCGCGACGTCGGCGCTGCCGCCGACGATGCTTTGCAGGGCCGCCGTTCCCGATGCGAAGGCATTGGATTCGACGCTCAACCCTTCCTGTTCGAAGTATTTGCGGTTGAGCGCCACGAAATAGGCGACCTTGTTCATCTGGCTGATCGAGCCGCCGACCGCGATGGTGATATTCTTTTTCTCGAGCGCGGGATTATCCGCCGCCGTCGCCGGGCCGTTCGCGGCCAGCACCGACAAACCGATGGCCGAAATCGCCAAAAAATGCTTCATGGTTTCCTCCGTCACCTTTCGGCGTGATTTTTAATTTTTGAAATCAGAGCGGTTCGTTCTTGAGAATATCCTGCAGCACGTTGCGGGGAACGCGGATGTCGAGGCCGGCGCGTTCTTCCTGAATCAGCATCGCCGAGCGCGAGTTGCGTTTGCCCCATCCCCTGTTCAGGGCTTCCGTCATCTCGGCGAGCGTCATGTTGGCAAAGCGCATCGGCACGCCGGTTTCGCGGCCGAGCGCGGTGGCGAGTGACACGTCCTTGTGTGCCAGTTCCAGCGCGAAGGCGGGATTATCGAATTCGTGCGGCAGGAATTGATCGGTCATGCGATCGACCGCGCGCTGCCGCCCGAGCGAGCCCTGCCGGATCGCGCTGAACAGCGCAACGGGATCGACGCCGGCCTTGACCCCTAATGTAAAGGCTTCAGCCAGAACCATCTGGATGCCGTAATTGGCGCAGTTGTGGACGAGCTTGGCGACGGAAGCGTTGCCGCTGTCGCCGAGATAGCGAACCTGATCGCCGAGCAGATCGAGGGTCGGCTTGCAACGATCGTAAGTCGTTTTATCGCCGCTGACCCAGATCGCCAGTTTTCGGGAAGCCGCGCCCTTGGGGCCGCCACTCACGGGCGCGTCGAGCATGGAAACGCCGATCTTGGCGAGATCAGCCGAAAGCTGGCGCACCAGCGCCGGCGAGTTGGTGGAGAGATCGACGTAAGGTGTTCCGGTTTTGAAGCCGGCACGCAGGCCGTCGTCTCCGGCCATGATCGCTTCGATCTCGGGAGGGCCGGGGAGGACGGTGAAAACGAGCTCCGAACTCGCGGCAAGATTCTTGGGCGTCTCGGCCCAGATCGCGCCTTTGGCGATGGCCGCGTTGGCGGACTCACGTCGCCGCGTCAGGACATAAAGCGTGTGGCCGGCGTCGATGAGGTGACCGGCCATGGGACCTCCCATGGCGCCCAGTCCTGCAAGGCCGATCTTCATCGCGCACTCCTTCTTGAGCGTTCATTCGCTCGGCGGATCGTCGAGGCGCACAACAATGCCCTCGAGCTCAGGGCGAGGGGCCTTGTAACGTTTCATCACCAGCGGATCGTGACCGGGAATGATGTGTTGAGGCGATGGCGCTGCCGCACGCAGCTTGTCAAAGCCCTCGAGCATCTGGCCGATATGGAAGGCCGTCACATAGGGCTTGTAGGCGTCCATGTTCTCGTAAAAGTGCGTGACGTCGGACGCCAAGACGACCCAGCCGCGTTTGGTGTGCACCCGCACGAACTGCAGGCCGGCCGAATGGCCGGGCGCGGGATGGATCGTGATCCCCGGCGACAGCTCCGCCGATCCTTCGTAGAAATTGACGCGGCCGGCGTAATTGGCGCGAACGATGCCGACGACGTCTTCGACCTCGTAGGAATGCTGCAATTTCTTGTAGCGCATGTAGCGGCCGACGGCGTAGTGCAACTCGCTTTCCTGCAAGTGAAAGGTTGCGGCGGGAAGCTTGTCGAAACTGCCGACGTGGTCATAGTGCAGGTGAGTCAGGATCACATCGGCGACCTTGCTGGGCTCCAGCCCGATCAATCTCAGCGCCTCGATCGGGCAGCGCAAATAGTCGCGCTTGCGCTTTTTCGCAATCTCGGCGGTGAATCCGGTATCGATGACATAGCTTCGATCCGGTCCGATCGCGGCCCACACATAATAATCGAGCGGCATCGGTCCGTCATGCGGGTCGCCACCGATGAAATTGTCCGATCGCTTCGCCGCGCGGGTGGCGTAGCGGATGGCATAGACTTCATAGTTGGGAAGGGTGGACATGAATCACTCTTTGACGGAACGGGAAAGGTGGCGTCGGAAGGTTTCGGCATATTCGGAAATACCCGCTTCGAGCGGCCATTTCGGCGACCAGTTCAGCAGGCGTTTGGCCGCGCCGATATCGAGCGAGGTTCGCATCTTGACATTCTGCTCTTCCAGCGGCGTCAAGTCGTCGCCGATCTCGATGTCGGCACCCGGAATCGTGTCGCGAACGATTTTGGCAACCTCGGCAGCGGTTCGTGCATTGCCGCTTGCGACATTGATGACGCGCTGTTCGCCGGATTTCCACGGCGGCGCCAAAAGCGCGGTGACGATGCCGTCGCTGCAATCCAGCACATGGGTATAATCGCGCTTCATGCGCCCGCCGGTCGCAAAGCGGGTGGGGCGGCCGAGCACGGAATTCTCGACCATCGGCTTGATGTACATCGGGCTCCGCATGCCGAAGCCGTAGATGGCGGTGATGCGGATCGAGAGAAAATCGACGTTCTGGAAACTCGCATAAGCGAGCCCGATGGCTTCACCGGCCATCTTGGAGGTTCCGTAGTGTCCGGCCGGATTGGCGTCGCGGATCGAGAAGGCCGGATCGGTTTCGATCAGCGTTGCGCCCGAACCCTTGTGATAGGCGGCGTTGCTCGACACGAAGACGACACGCCGCATCTCCAGTTGCCGCGCGACCTCACAGACATTGACCACTCCCATGATGTTGGTCTGGTAGGTCGCAATCGGCTGCTCCAATGAAGGCTCGAGGCCGACCATTCCAGCCGAGTGAATGATGGCCTCGATCTTCTCGCCGCGGCAAACATCGAAAAGCCTGGCGATGTCGTTGATCTGGCCGGAGCGAAAACGCGCCGCGATATCGGGCGAAACCGCCAGCGTATCCGCAACTGGCGGCGCGATGTCGTAGGCGAAGGCCTCGTGGCCCTGTCGCAGCAAGTCGGCCATGATGTAGCCGCCCAGAAATCCCGCTCCGCCCGTCACCAATACGTTCATCGGCTTGTCCGCTCGTTCGCGCCGCTGGTCGGAGCCGGGTTCAATGCGCGGCGTTCCGCTCGGCCAGCATCACGCTCATCAAGGCTACCGCATGTTCGCTCGAATGCTTGGAGTGCACCTCTGCGGCCTCGCGTCCGAACTTGCGAAGCAGTCCCATCGCCTTTGGATCGAAGGCAGCCATCTGGTTGGCGACTTCGAGCGCGCGCTTCAATGTGGAGCCGGCTGGTACGATCTCGGTCAGGATGCCGGCATCCGAGGCTTCCTTCGCGGAAATTGGTCGGCTGGTGACGGCCAATTCGAAAGCCCGCTTGTAGGGCACGAAGCGAAACAGATAGGTGAATACGATCAGCGGCGGCAGGCCATGAGACATCTCCGGCAGCGAGAACACCGCGTTGTCGGCCGCGACCGCATAGTCGACCTGGGCGGTCATGCCGAAGCCAAATCCGAAAGCTTGCCCCTCGACGGCAACGATGACCGGAACGCTCAGCGCGTTGAGCGCCGTGTTCACTTTCAGGATCGCATTCAGGTCTTCGGCCACCTCCGAAGCGCGCGTCAGGCCCTTGGCCCCGATCCGGCCGCCGCAAAACGTATTGTTGCGGCCGGTGATGACAAGCGCCCGCAAATCCTTATCGGACGCGCATTTGGTGAGCAGGAGGGCCAGATCGAGCAAATCCTGGGTGTAAAGGAAATTGCCGGTATCATGGCCTGCCAGGGTGATCACCGAAACGCCCTTTCCCTGGGCACTGATCTCAATCGCCATGACGGCATCCTCCTTTTGACTTTTGATTGGGCTTCCCGCCGAGTGATTGGGCTTCCCGCCGAGCGCCGGAAAAGACCAGATTGTCTAACAATCTGTCAGTGCGTTGTCACGCCACCTACAGGTTGCGGTCATCACATCTTGCTTCGGCAGGTGACCCCGGTCCTTCTGCATGACAGGCCGTCGCGTTACGTATCGCTCCGGTCGCTTTACGATCACCAGCCGTCACTATAAAATCTCAAATATAACGAGAATAACGGTCCCGCACGACGCGGAGCCAATCAGGGAAGAACAAGGAAAACACCATGGCTGTTTCACAGGCAATTCCGATCACGCGCCATCCCTACGCCGATGGTTCCTACAAGAAGATGCTGATCGACGGCC
Source organism: uncultured Alphaproteobacteria bacterium (assembly GCA_963770515.1). Lineage (GTDB taxonomy): Bacteria > Pseudomonadota > Alphaproteobacteria > Rhizobiales > Xanthobacteraceae > Bradyrhizobium. The sequence continues at coordinate 615,331 of CAVYPW010000004.1, read as the reverse complement.
AGTGGGTCGATGCCGCTTCAGGCAAGAAGTTCGAGACGCTCAATCCCGCGACCGGCGAACTGCTGGCGACGGTCGCCGAAGGCGACGCCGAGGATATCAACCGCGGGGTTGCCGCCGCCCGCCGCGCCTTCGAAGGGCCGTGGAGCAGGGTCAAGCCGTTCGAGCGGCAAAACCTGCTTTTGAAACTCGCCGATCTCGTCGAGAAAAATTTCGAGGAACTGTCGCAACTCGATACGCTCGACATGGGCGCGCCGATCAGCCGCACCCGCGGCAACAAACTGCGCGTGCTCGGCATGCTCCGTTATTATGCCGGCCAGGCGACGTCGATCCACGGTGAGACCATCGAAAACTCGCTGCCGGGCGAAGTGTTCTCCTACACCTTGAAGGAGCCGGTCGGCGTCGTCGGCGCGATCATTCCCTGGAACGGCCCGCTCGGCGCCAGCGTCTGGAAGATCGGTCCTGCGATCGCAACCGGCTGCACGGTAATCCTGAAGCCGGCGGAAGAGGCGCCGCTGACCTCGCTGCGGCTCGCCGAGCTTTGCATGGAGGCCGGCATTCCCGCAGGCGTCGTCAACGTTGTGCCCGGCTTCGGCGAGACCGCGGGTGCTGCGCTCGCTTCGCATCCCGGCGTCGACAAGGTTGCGTTCACTGGCTCGCATGTCACGGGACAGTCGATCGTGCGGGCGTCGGCCGGCAATCTGAAGCGCGTGTCGCTCGAACTCGGCGGCAAATCGCCGGACATCGTGTTTGCGGATGCCGACCTCGATGCGGCGGTGCCGGGCGCGGCGATGGCGGTGTTCGCCAACTCGGGCCAGATTTGCAGCGCTGGAACGCGTCTGTTCGTCGAGAGCAAGATCTATGACGAGTTCGTCGGCCGTGTCGCCGAATTCGGCAAGAAGCTCAATGTCGGTAACGGCCTCGATCCAAACACGCAGATCGGACCGCTGGTTTCGCAGCAGCAGCTTGAACGCGTCTCGGGTTATCTCGACATTGGCCAGAAAGAGGGTGCCAAGGCGCTGGCCGGCGGCTCGCGGCTGACCGAAGGGGCGCTGTCGAAGGGCTACTTCGTGCCGCCGACCGTGTTCGCCAACGTTCAGGACAACATGCGGATCGCGCAGGAAGAGATTTTTGGTCCGGTTATTTCGGCGATCTCGTTCAAGGACTCAGACGATCTGATCAAGCGCGCCAATGCCACGACGTTTGGTCTGGGCTCAGGCGTGTGGACCACCAATGTCAGCAAGGCGCATCAGGTCGCCAGGGCGCTGCGCGCAGGCTCGGTCTGGGTGAATTGCTACCAGGCGATGGACCCCGCCGTTCCCTTCGGCGGTTACAAGATGAGCGGCTATGGGCGTGAGTCCGGCAAGCAGCACGTCGAGGAATATCTCAACGTCAAGGCGGTCTGGGTCAAGACGGCCTGAGACGCCAAACATCTTTCAAAAGCAAAGTGGCGGCCGCAGGGCCGCCACTTTTTCTCCCCTTGGGGCTGGTGGTGTGGATTTCGACATTCGCTACCTACTTGGTCGCAGGGTTCGTTAAGCGAATGTCAAATCCAAAACACCATTAGAAATCTATATTTTGCTAGTGGTCCTTTAATTCTAACATTTGCAAATGTGTCTCCCGCAACGGGATGCAAATGTTAGAATTGGACCACCGCAGTCTATTTTCGTGTGACTTCCGGAAAAATCCACATCGCGACGACCATGAACGGCGCCAGGAACATGATCGCGATTTTCGGCCCGTGCTGGCCGATCGAGTCCTGATAGAAATAGGCCGCGAGCGCGACGAGCAGCACGATGATCGACAACGCTGTCTTGATCGGGAAGGGCATCGGCTAAAATCCTTATAAAGCGGATAATCTCTGAAGCGGAGCGACCAGCAGCGCGAGCGAGGCAAGCTGGAGCACGACGAGCAGGGCCAGTCCGCCGCGGCTGTCGCGCCAACCGTTCGGAACGATCTCGAAGATCGACGGCACGAACAGAAAGATGAGACCGCCGGCCACGACCACGGAAGTCCAGCGCAACGTTTGGTGCGCAAACAGCGCCACGCCGGTCAATAGCACCGCCAGCAGCGCCAGATTGAGCAGTACGAGCAGGTTGCCGAAGTGGCCGGCGACCGGAAGCGGCCGGGCCCGCGCCGGAAACATGCCGGTTAGTGTAAAGAAGCTCAGACAGCACGCCGCAAAAGTCGCGGCGAACAGCGCCAGCGCAACGCCATTGGGTTCGATCGCGCCCAGCATGGGCTACTCCGCCGGAACCGAATGGATCTGCGGATCGATCCGCGGGGTACGCGCCGTCTTGCGCATGTCGCGCTTGATGAAGCGGGTGTCATAGCCGTTGAACACATGGCCGAGCAGGCCGCGGTTGAGATCGGAGGTGCCGAACAGCCAGTCCATGATCGGGAAGGTCAGGTTCATGTTGCGCTCCATCATGATCGATTGATCGTGATGGGCCGCATGGTGGCGGCGGATCGTGTTCACCATCGGCACATGGCGGACGAACCAGTTCTCGTCGACATGGCAGCAGAAATGCATGAACTCGTAGATCAGGTACATCGAGGTCGTCGTCGAGATCAACAGCCAGCCGACATTCGGCGAGATGATAACGCCCGCCGCGATCGCCAGCGGTATAGACATCAGCGTAAAAGTCGCGAGCGCGTAAGGCGGAAAGAAGGTCACGCGCCAGTCGTGGTGATCGGCAAAGCGCATTTCGCTGTCGGTGAAGAACTGGTGATGCATCAAGGTGTGCCGGTTATAGATCGCGCGGAACGCCTTGACCTGGGAAGGGCGATGCATCACGTAGCGATGGATCCACCACTCGAAGAAGTTGGCGCCGAGGAAAGTCACAGGGACGATCAGAAGCTCCCACGCGCGCAGGTCGCGGAGGTTAGCCAGATAAATGTAGAGCGCCGTGAATCCGATCACGTAGATGATGAAGATATGCAGCCAGCCATTGTACCATCCGGCGACACGCTCGCGGTACGTCTCGCGGTAGCGGCGCTGGCGGTCTGACATGGGGGTCGAGGCGAGTTCCATGGGGCGTCCTTTCCATGTCCAAATCGGCGGTGACATCGGATCTGTGGCGTGATATATCACTCATCTATCAATGCCGCAAGCCGGTGTCCTGAGGCGGCGATGACCCGGACTTCTGATCCGCCGCGCCAGGGGAGGGACTGTTGATGAAGCAATTTAGCGGCGACCGCACCATCGACGGTGTCAAGGTCACTGTCGATGGCCAGCCGCTCGCTCAACGGCTGGAACTTCACCGCTATACGGCCAACGGCTTTGAGTGGAGCTATGAGGGGGACGAGCCCCGGCAGCTTGCGTTGGCGATTTTGGTCGAACATCTCAATGATGCCGTCGCCGCCAAGGGGCTGGTCGAGCCGTTCATGAAGGCCGTCGTCGCCAACTTCGGCAACGAATGGGAAATGACCTCGGCCGACATCGACGCGGCGCTTGATGTGCTTCGGAGCGCGCCATTCCGGGCTGCGTCCTGAATCTCCAAGCGGAAAGTTTTCCAGTGCCACTCACGTATAAGGCCGCCGTCCTTCACGCGCCGAAGTCGCCGCTTTCGATCGAAACGGTGGAAGCCGCCGATCTCGCGCCCGGCAATGTGCTGGTCCGGGTCAAGGCGGCTGGCCTTTGCCATACCGATCTGGAGGTGATCGAAGGCTCCTTGCGCAATCCGATGCCGATCATCCTCGGCCATGAGGCTGCCGGTGTCGTCGAACGGGTCGGGCGAGAGACGCGCGGCGTTGTCATTGGCGATCACGTCGTGCTGTCTTGGAATCCGCATTGCGGGCATTGCTACTATTGCGACCGCGACCTGCCGATCCTCTGCGAAAGTTATCTCGATCAAGCGCCGCTCGCCGTGCAGTTCGACGGCGCGAGCCGGGCGCGCCTGCGCGACGGGCGCGAGCTGAAACACCTGATGTATCTCGGCGCGCTCGCCGAATACTGCATCGTGCCGGCGCAGCAGGCCGTTGTCGTGCCGAAGGAGTTGCCATTCGATCAGGCTTGCCTGATCGGGTGCGGGGTGATGACCGGCGTCGGCGCTGCGCTGAACATTGCCTCGATCAACTATGGCGACGCCGTGATGGTGATCGGCTGCGGCGCGGTGGGCTTGGCCGCCGTGCAGGGCGCGCGCATGGCCGGGGCGGAGACCGTCATTGCGGTCGATCTAGCCGATGACAAGCTGCGTCTTGCCCGTAAACTTGGCGCCACCCACGCCATCAGCGCCGCAAACGAGGACGTACTCGAAGCCACGCGGCGGCTGACTGGCGGCCGCGGCGCCGATGTGGTGCTGGAAGCGGCCGGCAGTCCGCGCGCCTTCCGGCTGACGAGCGAAGCAGTGCGGCCGGGCGGCGAGGTGGTCTGGCTCGGCAAGACCGACGTCGCCGAAGATGTCGCGTTCCGCTGGGGATCCCTGATGCAGGAAAAGCGCATCCGGCGGTCGAGCTATGGCGGCGCGCGGCCCTTGCGCGACTTTCCGATGCTGGCGCGAGCCGCGCTCGATGGTCGATTGAACCTGAGCGACCTCATCACCGCGCGCATTTCGCTCGAACAGGTCAATGAGGGCTTCGCGGCGCTCAAGCGCGGCGAGGCGATCCGCAGTGTTGTAGTGTTCTGATCACACTTCGATCGTCTTGCGCGTAAAACTCTCGATATAGTCGAGCAGGCGATCGGAGGCTTTCGCCGCGGCTTCCGAATCTCGTTTGGCGATCGCTTCAGCGACCTCGGCATGCAGACGCGCCGACAGTGGCAAATCGCCGGATTCGCGATAATGCTGATACCAGAAGCGGCGGGAGAGGCCGTGCATCAGGCCCATGGCGCGCGAGGCGAATTCGTTGCGGGCCGCCTGGCTGACGAGTTCGTTGAACTGGCGGTCGAGGCGCATGAAGGTGATGTCGTCGCTCTCGTCGGAGGCGCGGCGCATCTCGCGGGCGATGGTGGCGAACGAGGCGCTTTCCTCCGGCGTGGCGCGTTCGGCTGCGCCTTTCGCCATCAGCCGTTCCAGCTCGCGGCGCACTTCGAGCAGCCGCATCTGGGTTTTCAGATTGATCTGCGACACCAGAATGCCCCGCCGCGGCAGGATGACGACGAGGCCGTCGCGCGCCAACCGCTGCAAGGCCTCCCGGATCGGGGTCCGCCCGATGCTCAATCGAGCAGCGAGCGACTGCTCCGACAGGATGGTTTCCGGCGGCAGCGCCAGCGTGACGATCAATTCCTCGACCAGCCGATAGGCGCGGTCGGTCAGGGTTTCCTGATCGTCTGTCTCACGATCGGCACCGGCGGAATTGGCCATCCAACTCTCCGTCTTCGGAGCCTTGGGTGAAACCCTGGACGCGGCGGGTCTATTCGCACGTGCTCGCCCGGTCTGTCGTTGCACGGCCATTGATTCCAATTCTCCCTCGCTATCCACTTGAAGAGGGATATTTCACAGGCGGACACAAGGTCAATCCATGTGGCCGCGACGCGCGCCAACGATCTCGTGTCTCAATGCGAGATGCTTTCGAGCGTACGGCCTCGGGTCTCCTCGCCGAGCACCAGCACCACGAGGGCGGCCAGCGTGAACGCGCCGGCGCCGAGCGCGAACACGCCGGATTGTCCGGCGGTCGGCAGAATGAAGCCGATCACCGAAGGTCCGATCAGCGAGCCGATCCGCCCGATCGCCGACGCAAAACCGGTGCCGGTGGCCCGAACATGCGTCGGGTACAGCTCGGGCGTGTAGGCATAGAGCGCCGACCACATGCCGAAGGCGCAGAATTGCATGCAAAGACCGGCGACGATCAACTGGGTCTGATCGGCGGCGCCCCCGTAGAAGTAACAGGAGATCGCCGCGCCCAGCAGGGCTGCGATCAAGGTCGGCTTTCGTCCAAGCGCCTCGATCATCCAGGCCGCGGTCAAAAAACCGGGAATGCCCGCCAGCGAAATCAGGATCGTGTAATAGACCGATTTGGTGACTGGGAAGCCTTTGGCCTGGAGCAGCGCGCCGAGCCAAGTCGTGAGACCATAGAATCCAAGCAGCGCGAAGAACCACAGGCACCACAGCATCACGGTCCGGCGTCCATAGCCGGCCGAGAAAAGCGTCGATAACCCCTGCGGAGCGCGCAGTTCAACCTGTTCCGGCTGCGGGGCTGGCAACGTCGCGCCGTTCAACCGCTCCGAGACTTTAGCTTCGATCGCCGACATCACGCGCTCGGCGCCGGCAGCATCGCCGTGGCTTGCCAGCCATCGCGGCGATTCCGGCACATAACGGCGCACGATCAGAACGAAGATCGCGGGAATGCCTTGCAGGATGAAGACCCAGTGCCAATCAGCGAAGGACAGCACCGCAAAGCTGAGCAGGCCCGCCGCGATGAAGCCGAGCGGCCAGAAACCCTCCAACAGCGCGATGTATCTGCCGCGCTGCCCGGCAGGGATCATCTCTGACACCATCGATTGCGCGACCGGAAACTCCATGCCCATGCCGAAGCCGAGCAGGATGCGGGCGGCAGCCAGCGTCTGCACCGTCGGGGATAGCCCGCAGAGGATGCTGCCAAGTCCCCAGAAGATCATGCTGACCTGAAACACCCGCGTGCGGCCGAAGCGATCGGCGAGCAGGCCCGCAGACGCGGCGCCCAAAAACATGCCGAGAAAGCTCATGCTGGAAAGCAGGCCGGTTTCGGAAGCCGAGAGCCCAAAGCTCTGGCGGATCGGGCCGAGCACGAAGGTCAGCGCGCCGAGATCCATGCTGTCGAAGAACCAGGCGGTTGCGATGATCGCAAACAGGCCGCGCTGATAAGACGTCATCGGCAGCCGCTCCAGCCGCGCCGCGATCGCGGCCGTCTGGGTCGCGGCGGCGGCGCTGCCGGCCGCCGAACGTGGAAATTCGATCGAACTGCCTGTGGTCAAAGTGCTCATGAAACCCTCCCTGAATATTATTATTTGCATATGTCTGACATATTAGTGACATTTCTACAAGTCAGGCCAGCCGACCTTGGCGCTTCCCCGCATGATTTTGCATGGGACGCGTTGGTCGAGCGTTCAAATCTGACCGATGTTTCGAAGCCGGTTTCCGGCTGCTATGCCATGCGTTCGATCAGCGGAATGAGCGATGCAACGTCCGGAAAAGTGAAATCGGGCTTTGGCACGGACGGTGCCAATTGGATGTTGCGCCGGTTGATCCAGGCGATCGTCAGGCCGAGCGGCTTGCCGCCGACCATGTCGGTGAATTGCGATTGCCCGGAATGCAGGATCTGGTTCAGAGGAACTCCGGCGTGCTCCAGCAGATAGCGGAAGAGAGTGCCGTCGGGCTTGTAGCCGCGTGCCTTTTCAGCCGTGCAAACCAGATCGAATTCGCGCCGTAGCGGCGTCGCCGCCAGAAGATCATTGTCGATATTGGAGACGATCGCCAGCCGATGGTGCCGGCTCAAACTTTCGAGCGTTGAAAGGACATCCGGATAGAGCTGGAAACGGCTGAACGCGTCAAAGTAGCGGGAAATCAAACCGGGGTCGCCGGGAACGTTGAAGTGAGCGAACGCCTCACCGAGCGACAACGCGCAGATTTCCTTGTAGGGCCGATAGGTCTCCCAATAATGGGAAATGTTTCTTTCTTCCCAATATTCCCAAAATGCACGCACGTCGACGTCCGATCTGCCATATTCGCCGAGGATCGAGCGAAACGCATCGTAGGAGCTCTCCCGCACATTGATGAGGGTGCCGAAAACGTCGAACGAAAGAAACATGGCGGTGTGTCCGATCCTTGCATTTGTTCTGGATAGTCTTTTTTGGATCGTCTTTGGAAATTCATTCGCCTCAAGTGCAGCTGAATTGGCGTTCCATGTGATCGGCCAAAGCGCGGTCAAGATGCGACAATGCTGCCGCAAACGACGCCATCGCGGGCTGGCCGGCTCGCATGCGGAGCATGACCTCCTTGCGGGCGGCTTCCAGATCGATGCCGAGCACGCGGCCGTCTCGCACGATGGTGCGCCCGGCGACGATGAGCTCGCGCATGTGACGCGCGGTGGCCCTCGAGAAGACGAGGTTCACCGGGTCGAGATCGTCGCGCAGCGCGTCGTCATCGAGCGCGTCGTAATCCAGCAGCAACAGATCGGCCGGCGCGCCCATCTCGATGAGGCCGCCCTCGGGCGAATTGGTGACCGACAGGCGGCCGGTCTTTGACGCAACGGTCAGCATGTCGTTCTCGTTCATTTTCGGCGTAAACCCCGAACCGAGATGCAAGAGATGGGTGAGGCGAAGCTCGCGCAACATGTCATCGTCGTCGTCGAGCGCGCCGCCGTCGATTCCCATGGCGACGCGGCAGCCGCAGCCGAGCATCTTTGCGACCGGGGCCACCCCCGAACGCAGCTTCAAATTCGAGCTCGAATTGGTCGAGATCGTGACGCCGCGCGCGGCCAGCAATTCCAGTTCGTCGGGCCGCGCCCACACGCAATGCGCCAACGTCAAGCGCGGCGAAAGCAGCCCGATGCGGTCGAGGAATTTGACGACGTCGCCGCCGTAGAGTTGGTCGAGATAGCCACGCTGATAGCGCGTTTCGAACAGGTGCATGTGGATGCGCCGCCCCGACAGGCTCGAGGCTTCGGCGACCGCCTCCAGCAGCGCCTCGCTGCACCATTGCACCCCGTTCGGTCCATATTGCACGTTGAAGGTGGGACTATCGGCAGCAGCTGCGACATCTTCCACGAGCTTGATGTAGTCCTTCGGCGCCAGCGGCGGGCGGATGAAGCGGCTGACGATTTCCTGGCGCGCGTCTTGCGGAAGCGCATCGAGCAGCGGTTCGGGTGGCCCATAACCGATCGGATTGCGGTCCTTCATCGAAACCGCAAATCCGACGCGCGCGCCGACATCGCGCGCCGCGCGGGCGACTTCCGCAACCTCCGTCGGCAGATCCGTAAATCCCTGCGCGCGCGTGTAGTGCATCATGACGATGCCGGCGCCGCCGAGCGCGCTGTTGCCGAGCGAGACGGCCGCGGCGAGATAGGGATCCACCGAGGGGAATAGCGCCAGATATTGCAGCCAGGCTTCCAGCGGCTTGCCGCTTGCGTCGATCGAACTGGTACGGACCGCGCGGCCATGGTCATGGGCGTTGACGAGCGCCGGCATCGCAAGAAGACGCGGTCTTGACGCTTGCGTGCAGGGGCGGATGGCGCCGATGCGCCCGCCGTCGATCTCGATCGTTTGGTTGTTCTGAACACCTGCTCCGTTAAGCAAATGGGTGCAGTCGATCTGGCGCATCTTAAGTCCCGCTTTTTCTTTTTAGTGATTGATGGCCAGAGGCAGTCGCTCGGCCTTGGGCGGCAGAAAGCTGCGATCGAAAACTTGCGCCGCCTCCGGATGTCGTGGCAATTCAAAAGATGCGGAGATGGTGTCGATCGAGGATTTCAACCGGTCATCATTGACATCGCCGATTCCCAATCGCTGCGCCTCGGGCGTATCGATCAGCGATCCCCAGACATAAATCAGACGGCGCAGCTCGATATCCTTCTTCAGCAACGGCTCTTCCTGCGCCAGAAGATCAATCGCCGCTTGCGGATCGTTGATAGTCTCGCGAATGGCGCGGTTGATCGCTCGCAGGAGACCCTTGACCGCTTCCGGCTTTTCGTGGGCGAGTTTTGGCGAGACCATGACGCCGTTCGAATAAAGATCAATGCCGTGATCGGCGTAGAAGAACCAGCGAAAATCCTTGTCGGGATCGAGCTTCAGCGACACCAGGTTCATATAGCTGGTGGCACTGAACACGGCGACCGAGTCCACCTGGCCCTTCAGCAATATCTGCTCCTGAAGGTTCGGCGCGACCTGGGTAATGTTGAGGCTCGCATAGTCGATCTGGTTGTTCTTGGCGAGCACTGGCAACAGCTTGAGCGCCGCGGCGCCGGCCGGCGCGCCGATTTTGGTGCCGGGCAGGTCCTTCAGCGATTTGATAGGTCCACTGGCCTTGGTCAGCAGTGCGAACGGCGCCTTGCTGTAGATCATGTAGACCATGATCGGCGCCTCTGCGGGTCTTGTCGCCGCGTTCTGGATGATCGCGTTGATGTCGCCGAAACCGGCATCGTAGGCGCCGGACAGGATGCGGGTTACCGTTGCGGCTGCGCCTTCGCCCTGATCGATGCTGACATCGAGATTTTCCGCCTTGAAGTAGCCCTTCGCCTTGGCCCAGTAGAACCAGGCATGAAGGCCCTGGATTTTCCAATCGAGCGTGAACCGGATTTTGGTCGCGGGCGACTCGGCCTGTGCGGGCGCCACGGCCAAAATCAATGCTATCGCCGCAGCGGCTAGCCACTTGTTCATGTTGCGCTCTCTCTATTTCGGTGCAGGCCAGCAGATGAAGTACCCCACCACCAATGATCCCACCATCAATGATTGGAGTGATTAAATTAGTTGCAGGCTGTGCCCTTTTTATAGCACGCGCTTATCCAATTTTTTGTGCGTCCCAAGACAAGCCAGACCGGGAACTCCGCACCTACGCTTCGCTCTCGAAATTGGATCATGGCGTGGCCATGACAGTGTCGAAGGAGAAGAAGATGCGAAAGCGATTGTTCATGGAAGAACTCAAGCGGCGCCTGCATGTCGCGGGCTCGCGCAGCGTCGTACTCGGCGCCATGGTCCTCGTTGGTCTTTTCGCGCCGGTGACGGCCAAGGCGGCACCGTCCGCCTGCGCCGGCCTTCAGGCAAAGTTTCCAGACTGGAAGGGCAAAACGCTGGTCAATGCGATCAACCCGCATACGCCGGGCTATGAGGCGATCGATCCGAAAGACCCGAACAAATATGTCGGTTTCGACATCGATCTCGGCGAAGAGATCGGCGAATGCCTCGGCTTCAAGGTGACCTACAAGGCCGTGACCTTCGCCGCACTGCTGACGACGCTGGCGAGCGGGCAGGCCGACATCGTGATTTCGGACATCTATGCGACCGAAGAGCGCGCCAAGGCGGCCGACTTCATCACCTATTCCAAGGTGTTCGACGGCGTGTTGGTGGCCAAGGGCAACCCGAAGAAGATCGACGGCATCAATCTGTCGCTGTGCGGCGCGGCGGCCGCGGAAAATACCGGCTTCGTCGAGGTTCCGCTGGTCCAGGATATGGGCCCGAAGTGCAAGGCTGCCGGCAAGCCCGAGCCGACGTTGCAGCTCTATGATAATAACGCCAATTGCATCCAGGCGATCCTCGCCGGCCGCGCCGACACCTATGTCAACGACGTCAATACGGTCGATCAGGCGGTCAAGGCCAATCCGGACAAACTCGAAAAGGCCGTCGCGGTGACGATCCCTTATTCCGTCGGCATCGCCGTGCCGAAGGACAAGCCGAAGTTCCGCGAGGCGGTGATGGCGGCGATGAACGAGATCTACAAGTCGGGTGACCAGGCCGCACTTCTGAAGAAGTGGGAGCTTGATCCGGCCAACCTGAAGGAACCGGGCCTGCTCACGGTCAAGTAATGGCACTATTTCTCCATTACCTCAGCCTGCCGTATCTGCTCGAGGGGATCGCGGTCACTTTGCAGGTGACCGGCCTCGGCCTGATCGGCGGGCTGATGATGGGCGTAATCCTGGCGGCCATGCAATTGAGCCGCTTTGGCGTGCTTGCGGCTTTCGCGCGCGGTTACAGCGTGATTTTCCGCGGCACGCCGCTGATTTTGCAAATGGTGTTTGTCTACGACGCCTTGCCGCATATCGGCATCAAGCTGCCGGCGATTCTGGCGGCCGGCACGGCGCTCGCCGCGAATGAGGCGCCTTTCATTTCGGAAATCCTGCGCGCCGGCGTGCTCGGCGTCGATCGCGGGCAAATCCTGGCGGGCCAGGCGCTTGGCATGACGCCCGGCGTACTGATGAACCGGATCATCGCGCCGCAGGCGATCCGCGCCATGATCCCGGCGTTCGGCGCCGAAGCCGTCAGCGCGCTGAAGAACTCGTCGCTGGCGTCCGTGATCGCCGTACAGGAGCTGACGCTGCGCTCGACGCAGCTCGCGTCCTCGACCTTCGATTTCTTTTCGATCTTCTTTGCCTCCGGCCTGATCTATCTGTGCCTGACCGGTGCGGTCGCCGTAATCCAGCTCGTTGTCGAGGCCTGGCTTGATCTCGACCGCAAATCCTCGCACCGGCGCCTGATGCGTTTGTTGCCCTGGTATCGCTTTCAGCCGCTCGATGAGCCGCTGGAAGTCTCGCCGGAGGCGATCAAGGACGCTGGCGTCGCCGAATTGCCGCCGCCAAGGCCAAAGTTAGAGTTGGTCGATCACGCTAAACGGGCGGAGATGCTCCGCCGCAACAATATCGCCGTCGACGTTGAAGGCTTGCGCAAGCGCTATGACAAGCAGGCCGTACTTGCCGGTGTCGATCTGACAGTGCGGATCGGCGAGGTGATCGCGCTGCTCGGTCCCTCCGGCTCCGGCAAGAGCACGCTGCTTCGTTGTATCAACCATCTCGAAGGCTGGGAGGCCGGCACGATCAAGGTCGGCGGGCGACGTTTGGGCTTCGGCGACAACGGCAAGCCGCTGTCACCGCGCGCACTCGCCAACGAACGCGCCGAGGTCGGCGTCGGCATGGTGTTCCAGCAGTTCAATCTGTTCGGCCATCTGTCCGCGAAAGAGAATATTGCCGGGCCGTTGCGTTGGGTGCACGGCTGGAGCCGCACCGACGCCGATCGGCGTGCGCGGGAGTTGCTGGAGCGCGTCGGCCTCACGCAACGTGCTGATGCGCTACCGCGTCATCTGTCGGGTGGCCAGCAGCAGCGGGTCGCCATCGCGCGCGCGATTGCGCCCAATCCGAGCGTGTTGCTGCTCGACGAGCCGACCTCGGCGCTCGACCCCGAACTCGTCAACGAGGTGCTCGAGGTGATCCGGCGGCTCGCGATCGAGGACGGCCTCACCATGATCATTTCGACGCATCAGTTGCGATTCGCCGAAGAGGTGGCCGACCGCGTCCTCTTGTTGTCGGGCGGCTCCATCGTCGAGGAGGGGCCGGCACGCGAGGTGCTGACCAATCCGAAGACGCCGGTGGCCCAGCGCTTCCTCAGCGCCATGGCGGCGGAGGAATGATGATGTCGTCCGTTCGCCTACTATCTTTCCTGAAAACTCCAGCTGCCGCCTGAGGTCATCCGCATGAAACATCATCTGCTCCCGGTATCGCCAAAGACCATGCACTGGGGCTACTTCAGCAAGAAGGTCGCGCCGTCCCTGACGCTGAAGTCCGGCGACCGCGCGACCATCGAGACGCTGACGCACCATGCCAATGACGATTACGAGCGCATGATTGCCGACGACGCCGGCGCCGAAGCCGTCTTTCACTGGACCAAAGAGCAGAAGACCATGGCCCGTCGTGGATCGGGCCCAACCGAGGGACCGTTCATCCGCGGCGCAGGCGAGGGCATCGGCGTCCACCTCCTGACCGGCCCGGTCGCGGTCGAAAATGCCGAGCCCGGCGACATTCTGGAGGTGCGGATCCTCGACATCCGGCCACGGCCGGCCTGCAAGGCCTGTTACGCCGGCAAATGCTTCGGCTCCAATGCGGCTGCAAATTGGGGCTTTCACTATCACGACCTGATCGAGGAGCCGAAGCCGCGTGAAGTGGTGACGATTTTCGAACTCGACACGTCAGGAGAGCCGTTCGCCAAGGCGGTCTATAATTATGTCTGGACCCCGCAGACCGATCCCGACGGTATCGTGCATGCGACCATCGATTATCCCGGCGTCCGGGTCGATCACGCCACCATCCGCAAGCGCGAAAACATCCTGACCGGCGTCAGGGTGCCGGCGCGGCTGCATTTCGGAACCATGGGGCTCGCGCCATCCGAGCAGGATTTCGTCAGCTCGATTCCGCCGAGTTATACCGGCGGCAATATCGACGACTGGCGCATCGGCAAGGGCGCGCGGATGTATTATCCGGTCGCGGTGCCCGGCGCGTTCTTCTCCGTCGGCGACCCCCATGCCGCCCAGGGCGACAGCGAGCTCGGCGGCACGGCGATCGAGACCTCGCTTACCGGCGACTTCGAATTCATCCTGCACAAGAAGAACGATCTGGCCGGCACCGCCCTGGAAGGGCTTGCCCATCCGATGCTGGAGAACGAGCAGGCCTGGTCGGTTTACGGTTTTACCTATCCCAATTATCTGGCGGAGCTTGGCGCGGGCGCGCAGATCGAGATCGCCAACCATTCGAGCCTGGACCGGGCGATGCGCGACGCGTTCCGTAAATTGCGGCGCTTCCTGATGACCGTCCACAAGTTGAGCGAGGACGAGGCGATCTCGTTGATGTCGGTCGGGGCCGATTTTGGGGTCACCCAGGTGGTTGACGCCAATTGGGGGGTCCATGGCACGATCAGGAAAAACGTCTTCAGATGCGACTAAGGAGCTGATCTCACAGAAAAAATAGCAATCGCTGACATTTTACTGCAACGTCCGCCGTGGGTCGGGCGACCTAGAGCTCCGATTCCGAAGTTCGCAAACATTCGCGGCGGCCTCTAATGCGAACTTCGGAATCAAGGGAGCCCTAGCAACCATATGATTCTAGTGCGGCTTTGAATTTGAAGTTCCTACGAAGAACTTGCCTCCAACACTGATAGGAACTTCAAATTCGCCGTACTAGTGCTGCTGGCACGGAGGTTGCTTCGACTCAAGCGCGGCGGTGTGGGTTAGCGCATGGGTTTTCGTCCGTTTACGAGTGAATTGTATGCCGAGCACGATCGGCTGGACGCGTGGCGTGACGTTTTGAGCACCGCCGGGCTGCAACCGCTGTCGAACCCGACCTTCTACGCCGGACATGCCACCGCTTCCCGCCGCAGTGCCAAGGGCATCACGCTGGTCAAGCTGGCGGCGGGCCCGCAAGGTATCGCGCCCCTTTCCGGTGCAGGCGACGACGCTCTCCCCATCGCATTGTTGCCGACCGAGGACGGGGTCGTGCTGCACAATGGCGGCCACCAGATCGTTCCGGCCGGACATCTTTTGGTGCTGCCGCCGAATGGCGACTGGACGCTGTTTTTCCAGCGGGACCTGCGCGCGATCGGTCTTTATGTCACGGGTGAGGCCTTCCACGGCCGCAAGACTGGCGGCGTGGGGTGGATCGAGCCCCGCGCGATGGCGCCGCAAGGGTTTGCCGGGGTCTTTGCCCGCGCGCTTGCGTCAGCCGTGCAGTCGCTCGACGGGTTGTCTGATCTCGAATGGGACGTGGTGGCGCAAGGCCTCGCCGATCTGCTTTTCACGCTGACCCTGCAAATGGCGGCGCCGGTGCGCGACGGCGGCAGTTCGACCAAAGCGGCCATCATGAACCGCGTCTACCAGACCATCGAACGCAGGCTTGAGGACCCCGACCTGGCGCCGGCGCGCGTGGCGCAAAGTGAAGGAATTTCCGAGCGATACCTGCAAAAGCTGTTTGAAGGGATTGGCGACAATTTCAGCCACTATGTCCGCGAGCGGCGGTTGCAGCGTGCCTGGGCTGACCTCGCCAATCCGGCGGAAGGCCATCATACGATTTCCGAAATCGCCTACCGCTACGGGTTCGGCGATTCCGCCCATTTCAGCCGCACCTTCCGTGCCCGGTTCGGTCTCTCGCCGCGCGAATTCCGCCAGCAGGAGGCCGAACGCGCCGCGACCTCGACGGCTGTGACCGGCCAACGCGGCTGGCCGCAGGACGCGCTGGCGCAGCTTCGCCAGCAGCGGACGGTTACAGTTTCCGCCCAGATCGCCGCACCTCCCGCCGCCAACGATGAAACCGATCCCGCGGCCGAGCCCACCCATCACCACCTCGAGATAACGGCCGAGCGGATCCATTGGGGGTTCTTCAGCCGGTCCTTGCTGCCGCAGGCCGAAATTCGTTCCGGCGACACCATCACGATCGAAACCCTGACCCAGCACGCGTCCGACGATGCCGACCGCATGATTGCGGGCGACGCGGCGGCGGAGGAAATCTTTCGCTGGACCCGCGAGGGCAAGACGGTGGACCGGCGCGGGGCGGGGCCGATGGATGCCTCGGTGTTCGGCCGTGGTGCCGGTGAAGGATTTGGGGTGCACATCTGCACTGGCCCCGTCGCCGTCAAGGACGCCCAGCCCGGCGACGTGCTGGAGGTGCGCATTCTCGACATCGTGCCGCGCCCGAGCCGAAGCGTCGACTATGCGGGCCGGGTGTTCGGCTCCAGCGTGGCGGCGTGGTGGGGCTATCACTACGACGAATTCCTCGCCGAGCCGAAGCCGCGCGAGGTGGTGACGATCTACGAGATATTCAACGATGCATCAGGGCCGCATGCGCGCGGACTTTATTCCTATCGCTGGGAGCCGCAGATCGATCCGTTCGGTGTCGTCCATCACACCTATGACTATCCCGGCGTGCCGGTGCCGCCACGCAGCGTCAAGCGACGTCACGACGTCCTTGACGGCATCCGCATTCCCTTGCGTCCGCATTTTGGTGTGATCGCATTGGCCCCGCGCGAGGCTGATTTCGTCGATTCCGTGCCGCCGTCTTATTTCGGCGGCAACCTCGACAACTGGCGGCTCGGCAAGGGGTCGACGATCTATCTGCCGGTGTCGGTGCCGGGTGCGCTGTTGTCGGTCGGCGATCCCCATGCCGCACAAGGCGACGGCGAGATCAGCGGCACGGCCGTTGAGTGCTCGATGACCGGCACGTTTCAGGTCGTGCTGCACAAGAAGGGTCAATTGGAAGGCCGTCCGTTCGCCGATCTGACTTATCCTTTGATCGAGACCGAGACCGAGTGGGTGTTGACCGGTTTTAGCCACCCTAACTATCTGGCCGAGTTCGGCACGCAAGGCCAAAGTGAGGTTTACGCCAAATCGTCGCTCGATCTTGCGATGAAGGACGCGTTCCGCAAAATGCGGCGCTTTTTGATGAACATCAAAGGACTGAGCGAGGACGAAGCCATTGCGCTGATGTCGGCGGCCATCGATTTCGGCGTCACGCAGGTGGTCGACGGAAATTGGGGCGTGCACGCCGTCTTGCGCAAAAGCCTATTCGACGACGCCGCCGGTCTCACCAGGTAAGGAAGCAACCTTGAAATTTCACATGATTTCCGGCGGCCCGAAGCCGGTCGCGCCGTTCAGCCATGCGGTTGAAACCGACGGCTTGGTTTTTGTCACGGGGCAGATGCCGGATCGTCCGGAGACGCCGGGCATATTGCCCGACGGCATCGTCGCCCAGACCCACGCCGTGATGGCTAACTTAAAGATCGTGCTCGCCGGAGTTGGGCTAGGCCTCGAACATGTCGTGATGTCGCGCATCTATCTGACGCGCTTTGACGAAGACTATGCGGCCATGAACGAGACCTATCGCAGCTATTTTCCGGTCGACCGGCTTCCGGCGCGCACCTGCGTCGGCGTCACCGGGCTTGCCTACAAGGCGCTGATCGAGATCGATCTGGTCTGCAAGCGGCCGGTTTGACCCGGCCGGTCCTCGACAGCCCATCAGGGCCTGCGGCATCGAGCAGCTTTGCCAGCTCGGACGCCGTGATTTCGGTCGCGCGTCCGCCGTGTTCTCTCTTGTTCGCGCAGAATTCGCTTACGCTAGCATAGGCTCTGCGCAAGCGCCGTCCGCTCCAGGCGCCGTGTCGGATTTCCGCCAAATTTTTCAATGCGATAGAGAGACGCCTAGGCCGACCGCAAATGACGGCTGCGAATCCCGACGGTTAGAAGTTTTCGCCTAATGAAATTGATAATCGTGATGTGAAAATTAAGTTGCGTTGGCGCAGCAGATCGGGCCCTACTCACGAAAACAACTGCCGGGAGGGCCTATGTCGATGCCGTCCGAAAGAGCCAATGAGAGGCGCGGTGTCATGCCGGCCCGTCCGCCGATGGGAAGGGACCATGGCGGCATCCAGGCGCTCGATCGCGCCTTTCTCATTCTCGACGTCATCGCCGATGCCGGCGGCGAAGCGAAGCTGACCGAAATCGCAGCGACCGCCGGATTGAACGTCTCGACGTGTCATCATCTCATTTCGACCCTGCACAATTGGGGTTACGTCTCGCGCGGCATCAACAGCCGCAGCTATGTTCTGGGATCGCGTATTCTTCATCTCAGCGCGGCCTGCCTGCGGCAGGTGGATTTGCCGCGGCGTGCGCAGAGCTATCTCGATCGGCTGAACGATCAGACGCAAGAGTCCGTTCAACTTGCGATCATGCAGGACACCAATCTGGTTCACGTCCTGCGCCGGGAGTCGCGGCATGCGGTTCGTGTCGATGCGGGTCTCGGTGGAAACGCGGGTGCCGCGCATGCGACCGCGACGGGCAAGGCCATTCTGGCGTGGCTGCCGCCGAACGAACTCGACCGGATCGTCGCCGACAAGGGCCTGACCGCGTTCACGCCGCACACCATTATCGACATCGAGGCGCTGAAAGAAGAATTGCGGCTGACGCGCCGAAGAGGCTTTTCGATCGATCGCGAAGAGTTTCGGCCCGGCGTCATTTGCCTTGGCGCGGCCATTCGCGATCATGCCGGCGCGGTCGTCGGCTCCATCAGCGTGTCGTCGCCGGCGTTTCGCGCCACGCCGGAATATATCGATCAACTCAAGGTGCATCTGATCGCCGCGGCGGATGAGTTGTCGGCCGAGCTTGGCGCCCCCGGCGCCATTCTGCGGGGATCAGTCAAAAGCCTGGCGGCAGAATAACGAATACATCCAGGAGCGAAACGATGTACAAGCCCGATCACGTCAAGACCTCGCCTGATTTTCCGATTCCAGACACGATGCGGGCCTGGGTGCTGGGCGATCCCGATCAATTGACGCTGACCAAAAAGCCGGTGCCGGTGCCGAAGCGGGCCGAGGTTCTCGTCCGCATCGACGCGGTGGCGATTTGCGCAACCGACCTTGAAATCATTCACCACGGGCCTCCGGCGATGATTCAGGGCGGCATGCCCTTCAACAAGAATTTCACGCCGGGTCACGAATATATGGGCACAGTCGTGGCGCTTGGGCCGGGTGTCGACGAATACAAGATCGGACAGCGCGTCACCGTCGAAATCCACGCCGGATGCGGCCAGTGCAAGCGCTGCCGCGAAGGCATGTATACGGCCTGCCATAACTACGGACTGAACTACGGCGATGTCGACAAGGGACATCGCGCCAACGGCTTTACGACCGACGGCGGATTTGCCGAATACGCCGTCAACAGCATCAACACGCTGGTCGCGATCTCCGACGAGATGTCGGACGAAGAAGCAACGCTGGTGGTCACGGCCGGCACCGCGATGTACGGGTTGACCGAACTGGGCGGGCTTGTCGCTGGCGAGAGCGTCGTGGTGACGGGCCCCGGGCCGATCGGATTGCTGGGCGTAGCGGTTGCCAAGGCGCTTGGCGCAAGTCCGGTGATCCTGACCGGGACACGCGACAATCGCCTTCAGATCGGGCGCGAGCTCGGCGCCGACTACGTCATCAACGCCAGGAACGAAGACCCGGTTGCGGCCGTGCGCAAGCTGAACGGCGGCAAGGGCGTCGACTACGTCGTCGAATGCTCCGGTGCGCCAGAGGCGGTCAACGAAGCCGCGCGCATGGTCAATCGCGGCGGCCGCATCTGCCTGGCGGCGTTCCCGGGCAAACCCGCCGAGGTCGATATCGCCTATATCGTGCGTAACAACATCTACGTCTATGGCATCCGCGGCGAAGGCAAGAGCGCGACGCACCGCGCCGAGGCATTCATGGCGCAGAAGCGCTTTGACGCGACCAAGGTGCATACCCACACCTTCGCGCTCGAGGATCTGCCAACCGCACTGAAATATGCCCGCGAGCGCATCGAGGATGCGATCAAGGTCGTGGTCAAAACCCATGGCCACGCCGCCCTCGATCGCGTGGCCGCGGAATAGACCGGACCGGAATCAAGAAGGCGAGGGGAAGACGGCGCGGCTGGACAAGCCGAAGCCGTCTTCTGCCGGGTTCTCGGAGGAAAATCGATGACCGCGTTCGAAATCGACCGTCCGTCCTCCGGGATGGCCGCGCCTCATCCTGAGAGCGGCAAAATCGCTTCGGCGCGCGTGCCGCTCTATCGCAAGCTTTATGTGCAGGTGCTCGCCGCGGTCGTTCTCGGTGCTGCGCTGGGCTACGTCGTTCCGGACTTCTCCATAAACCTCAAACCTTTTGGCGATGCCTTTGTAAAGGCGATCAAGGTCGTGGTGTGTCCCATCATCTTCACCACGATCGCGCTCGGGATTGCCAAGATGCGCGACATTCGCCATGTCGCCAATGTCGGGGCCAAGGCGCTGATCTATTTCGAGGTGGCCTCGACCCTGGCGCTGATCATCGGAATGATGGTCGGCAATGTCTGGCAAGTCGGAAGAGGTCTCAACGCCGACCCGGCGGCGTTTGATCCGAAATCCGTCGCAGCCTACGCCAATGGTGCCAAAAGCGTCGGTCTAGCGGATTTTCTGCTTTCGATCGTCCCGTCTTCCTTTGTCGAACCCTTCGTCAAGGGCGACATCATGCCGGTTCTGTTCGTTGCGGTGTTGCTTGGACTGGGCCTTAGCATGGCGCAAGACCGCGGCAAGCCGATCGTGGTGTTTTTGGAGGCGGCGGCGGCAGCGTTATTCGGCATGGTGCGGATCATCATGTATTGCGCGCCGATCGCAGCTCTCTGCGCCATGGCTTTCACCGTCGGCAAATACGGCCTGCGGACCTTGCTCGACCTCGGACAGCTCGTCGCGTCGGTCTATATCGTCAGCATCCTGTTTGTTCTGATCGTGCTCGGCGGTTTTCTAAGGCTCTCCGGCTTCGGCATTGGCCGCGTGCTGAATTACTTCAAGGATGAAATCCTGTTCGTGTTCGCGGCAACGTCGGCCGAGACCATGATGCCGCGCTCGATGCAGAAGCTGGAAAAGCTCGGCGTATCCAAGGAAGTCGTGGGTCTGGTGATGCCCGGCGGATTTTCCCTGAACATGGACGGCACCGCCATCTACATGACGATGTCGGTGCTGTTTCTGGCGCACGCCTTCAACGTTCAATTGACGATCTGGCACCAGCTGAGCGTGCTGTTCGTGATGCTGTTCACCTCCAAGGGCGCGGCCGGCGTAACCGGCGGCGGCTTCATTGCGCTCGCCGCGACGCTTCCGGTGGTCGACGCGGTTCCGGTCGCAGGCATCGCGCTATTGCTCGGTGCCGACCGCTTCATGGCGCAAATCCGTGCCGCAACCAACCTGACTTCCAATATCATCGCGACGCTCGTCGTCGGGCGCTGGGTCGGCGGCGTCGACATGCGGACGGCCAATGCGGAATTGCAGGCCGGATTTGTCGAGACCGTCGAGATGCCAGCAACGGTTCAGTAACGCTCTGACGCCCAGTTGCCGGCCCACATCAAAGCCAGCGTCTGGCCTTCGGTCACCTGGGCCAGCGACATCTTCGAGGCGACCGCATCGCGAAGCCTCAAGTAGAAGTCGCGTTCACGCCGTGACGCCTTCGCTGCGGCGAGGTCGAGCCATTTGTAGGCGAGAATGAAATCTTGCCGCACCCCATGGCCCTTGTCGTAGCTCAGGCCAAGCCTGCATTGGGCGAAAACATCGCCTTGCTCTGCCGCGCGCCGGTAGAGATCGACGGCTGCGATGTAATTCTGCGGCACGCCGAGGCCGCTTTCGTACCGGAAGCCGAGGCGTCCCAGCGCACGGGCATTGCCCCGCGCCAGCACGACCGGTTCTCCATCGCCTCGATAGCGAATGGTCTCGCTGGCGACACTGCCGGAGCTCACGACGCAGGCAAGAACCAGCGCGAGCGCCGGCAGCAGATTAGTGAATGTGAGTTTCATTGGGAGAGCTCGCGCTAACGGTGCCACGCAGCTTGGAGCGAAGTTCTTCGGCGATCGTATGCGCGTCCGTGCTGTTTCGAATGATCTGGGGGCGGATGAAGATGATCAACTCGGTGCGCATCTTCGTGTTGTCTTGATTAGAGAACGCATTGCCTATGCCCTGAAGATCATCCAGCAACGGAATGCCGCTCTTGTTCTCGTTCTTCTGGTCCTGGATCAGGCCGGCCAGCAGCACAGTTTGGCCGTTGGCGATCGAAATCGAGCTCTTGACCTTCCGCTCCTGGATGGTCGGGTTCAAGGCGTTGGCTGCGCTGCCCGGCAGGACGTTGCTGATCTCCTGCTCGATATCGAGTCTCACGTTGCCGTTGGCGCTGACCCGGGGAGAGACGTGCAGGATGATGCCGGTGTTGCGATAGTCGACGGTGTTGACGATCGTATTGCTGCTGGCAGTCGCGGCATTGAGAACGCTGGCCGATCCGGTCGAGATCGGAACCTGATTGCCGACCTGAAGCGTTGCCGACTGGTTGTTGATCACGACCAGCGATGGGTTGGACAGCACCCTCACGCCGGTGACCGTGTGCAAGGCGGTCAGGATCGCAGCCGGCTGGGCTTCCTGGCCGACGAGGAAATTGAATCCTGGTACCGTGCGGCTGAGCAAGGCGTTGGCGGCCGTGCCAGCGACGGTGCTCGCCGTCGTTGTCGCGGTCGTTGCCGCTGTCGCAGTTGTTGCCGCGCCCGGTATTGTGGTTGTGGCTGTCGTCGAAGTGGAGTTGAGAATTGAGCCCTGATCGGGCCTCAGTCCCAGCGCGTGACTGGTGAGAAAGAATTGAACGCCGTACTGAAGTTCGTCGGTGAGGTCGACTTCAGCGATCGTGGCGTCGATCGCGACCTGCAACTGCGGCTGATCCACCTGTTGCAGCGCCGATTCGATAATCCTGTAGTTGCCTTGATCGGCGTAGATCAGAAGAGAATTGTTGACGAGGTCGGGGGTGATCCGGACATTTTGCAAGAGCGGCTGTCCACCCGGGCCGGCGCCGTTCCCCTTGTCTAACTGACCGAGATTGCCTCCGTTGGCGCCGTTTTGCGGTCCGCCGAAAGCCGTACCCAGGCGCGTGCCGAAGCCGCTGCCCGGTTGTTGTGAGGAGGAATTGCTGCCGCCATTAGTGCCGTTGCTGCTATTGGCGTTGTTGCTGAAGGAACTGCGGTCGCTGCCGCTCGACGACGTTCCGGATCCCGGTGCGATCTGACTATCGGCGCTGTCGAGCAGGCTGCTGTTGGAAGAGCCACCGCCGAACATGTCGGTCAGCACGCGGGCGATCTGCTTCGCATCGCCGTACTTCACCTTGTAGACGTGGACGCTGGTCCTCGTGCTGTCCGCACGGTCGAGGCGTTTGATCCAGGTTTCGACCGTGTGCAGCAAAGCGGGCCTCTTGGTCACCACCATGATCGCGTTGAGCCGGGCGACGGGTTGCAGCTTGACCAGGTTCTGGTTCAGGCCGTTTTCGCCGGAATCGATGATCTTTTCGAGCTCGGCGATGACGGGTTCGGGCCCGCTATTGGCAATGGGGTAGATGCCGATCGACTGACCCCGCATCCAGTCGACATCGAAGCTCATTGCGGTTTCGACGGCGGTGCGGCGCTCGGGACCGGTCCCTTGAATCAGCAGCAGATTGCGCGTCGAGTCGGCGCGGACCACACCGGGCTTGGTCGCGAAACTGTCCATCAATTTGAGCAGCGTCTGCGCCGACACATATTGCAGGGGAACCACCGAGACGCCGTACCCCGGCTCGGGATTGTTAGGCGTTGAATCCAGGTGGCCTGCGCCGACCGCATCGCCGACCGGTGTCAGGCGGTAACCTGCGGTATCACGAACCAGCGCTACGCCACTGATGCGAAGGGCATTTTCGAGGACGAAGATGATGTCCGATTTGGGCACCGGACGTACCGAGACCAGGCTGACCGTGCCCTGGACACGCGGGTCGATGGTATAGCCGGTCTGCAGGATATCCCCCAGCACCACCTTGGCGACGGTCGCGACCGGGGCACTTTCGAAGTTGAGATCAAAGCCGTTTCCGCTCGCCGCCGGCTGCGGCCGCGGCTCGGCGATATCAGTCATTTCCGAGCCCTGGAAAACGGCCGGCTGGGCCCTCGGACCACTCGATGTGGTCAAGGCGCCCGCCTGGGTCGGATAACGCGGCAAGATGTCGAGCGAGCGCACCTTGTCCATGACATCGAGGTCGCCGGGGCCGGTGCCGCCGGAATTGACCGTGGCCGAATTGCAGGACGCCAACAGCAGGACAGACGTCACCATCAAAGCAGTGCCGATACTGCGCCCGACCGAGAGGGACGGGCAGCGTTTGCCGACACTAGCCATGTTCGCCGTTCCACTTTTTACTAACGCCCCCGGACCCCTTGGCGGGGATCAGGCCCGAAGGCGGTTCTTACCGTCCGAACATGACAGTAATAATTGGGGTGCGTGTTATCGACGCAGAATTACGCGGCCGGATTTGTGAACCGCTCTCTTCAGCCGTTTCGTACGACTGTCATGTTTCCGATCAATAACCTCACCGTGGCCGAGTAGCAGGCGACCCACGGCGGACGGCTGGGGTCGGCCGGATCGGTGCGCCCTCCTGGAAAAAATTCCGCGACTGGAAACACCGATGACCAGCGACCAGTCCCTGCAATTTCTGGAGCACCTTCGTCGCAACGACCATTTGGTGAAATCGGCTGCGTCCAACGGTCAGGGAAGCGAGCAGGGCGCCGTCTTGGGTCCGCAAGGCTTGGGTCCGCAAGCCAAGCTTTGGGAATTGACGAAGCTTTCGGCGAGCGATTTCGCCGACGAAGCGGCCCGCTTTGCCGGTCTCGAGCGCGTCACGCTCCAGGAGCTTTTGTCGGCCCCGGCGCTCAACGAGACATTTTCGCAGCGCTTCCTGCGGGAAATGACGGTCTTTCCCTTTCAGGCGTCCGATGGCAGCGCTGCGCTGGCCGTTGCCGACCCGACCGACACGGCCGCGCAGCGCGCCGCCGAAATCGTGCTCCGTCGGGATGTCACGATCAAGGTTGCCTCCGTGGAAGACCTCTCGGTCGTGCTCGACCGCCGCCTTGGCGAAGACATGACCGAGCCGGCAGATCTGGCGAGCCAGCTGCTTCCGCGCGAGGACGACATCGAGAGCCTGCGCGACCTTGCGAGCGGCGCGCCGGTGGTTCGCGCCGTCAACGATCTGCTGGAAAAGGCGGTTGAGCTGCGCGCGAGCGACATTCATATCGAGCCGTTCCAGACCGGGCTTGTGGTTCGCATGCGCATCGACGGCTTGCTGCGGCCGGTCGTGGCACCCGCCGGCGTGCTGCCGCAGGCGCTGATTTCCCGCATCAAGATCGTCGCCAATCTCAACATTGCCGAACGGCGGTTGCCGCAGGATGGCGCCGCGCGATTGCGTGTCGGCCGCACCGATATCGATATTCGCGTCGCCATCATGCCGATGCAGCACGGGGAATCCGCGGTCATTCGTATCCTGCCCAAGGATCGCGGGTTGCTGATGGTCGAGAAGCTGGGGTTTTCTCCGGCCGACGATGTGAAGCTCCGCCGGTTGTTGAAACTTCCCCACGGCATGATCGTCGTTACCGGGCCGACCGGCAGCGGCAAGACCACAACGCTGGCGACGGTCCTGTCGATCCTCAACGAGCCCGGCCGCAAGATCCTGACGGTCGAAGACCCGGTCGAATACGACATTCCCGGCGTCAACCAGGCGCAGGTCAAGCCTGCCATCGGACTGACGTTTGCCGCAGCACTGCGTTCTTTCGTGCGTCAGGATCCGGACGTCATCATGGTCGGCGAAGTCCGCGACAATGAAACCGCGCATGTCGCGATTCACGCGGCCCTCACTGGCCATCTTGTTCTGACCACGCTGCACACGGAATCCGCGGCAGCGGCGGTGCCGCGCCTGCTCGATCTCGGCGTCGAGGGATATCTGTTGCGCTCGACCCTGCGGGCGGTGGTGGCGCAGCGCCTGGTCCGGCACCTGTGCGAGCGTTGCAAGACGCCGAAGCCACTCAGCGATGCCGAATTTGCCGAGGATCCGCGCCTGGCCGAGCTCGGCTTCCGCGCCGGAGAAATCCTTCATGTGCCGTGCGGCTGCGAACGTTGCAGTGGCACCGGTTATCGGGGCCGGTTGGGTGTGTTCGAGATCCTCGAACTGACCGACGAAGTTCGCTCGCTGATCGGCGAAAAGACCGATGGTCACAAGATCGACCAGGTCGCGATTGCCGCCGGGATGACGACGATGGTCGGGGACGGTGTTGCGAAATGCCGTGCCGGCCTGACGTCGCCTGCGGAACTGCTTCGCGTCACCACAGCGCGGTGAGGTCAGGATCGTGCCGAATTTCCGCTACCGGGCCCTGACGCAGAACGGCGAGGTCGTCAACGGCACGCTCTCGGCGCCGACGGCGGCCGAAGTCGCCCGCCGTATCGAATATCTGCGCCTGTTGCCGATCGAAACCGTCGAGGACAAGAAGGCGACGGCGGCGGGGGATAATTTCGGCTTTTTCAGCCGGCCGAGTCCGGCGGAGGTGACGACGTTTACCCGCGACCTGGCGCTGCTCTTGAAGGCCAGTGCCCGTCTCGACGACGCGCTCGAACTGCTTGCCAACGATGCCGATGTCGGCAGGCTTCGCCCGGTCGTCGCGCGCTTGCGGGCGTCCGTTCTGTCCGGCGAAAGCTTTGCAAGCGCAGTCGCCGAACATCCATCGCTGTTTCCTGCGATGTACATTGCGCTGGTCAGGGTCGGCGAGGTGTCGGGAACGCTCGATCAGGTGCTCGAGATGCTGGGCGCCGAGCGCGCGCGGTCCGAGGCGATGCGCCGCAAACTGACGGACGCGATGCAATACCCGGCCTTCGTCCTGATCGCCGCGGTCTGCGTCATGCTGTTCTTTATTCTGTTCGTGTTGCCGCAGTTTTCCTCGGTGTTGCAGGACTTCGGCGCCAAGTCCGATACCGCGCTCAGCGTCTTCATCCGCCTGTCGGATTTTCTCCACGCGAATGCGACCACGGCGTTGCTGACCGTGGCCTCCGCGATTGCCGGTCTGTGGTGGCTGTTTCGCCGGCCGGGCACCACCAGTGCGGTGGTGTCGCTCGCCGCGCGAACCCCCGGCATCGCCAATATCTTTCGGTTCTACCGCACCAGCCTGTTCTGCCGGAACCTTGCCGTGCTGCTCGGCAGCGGCGTCAATCTCACGGCGACCTTGCGCATTCTGGTCGACATCATGGCGGTGACCGGAAACGTCACGGTCTGGACTACGGCAGCCGATCGCGTGCGCCACGGCGGCAAGCTTTCGGACGCCTTGCTGGCGTCGAGCAACATGCCGCCGATGGCCATCCGGATGCTGCGGCTCGGCGAGGAAACCGGCCAATTGCCGGCACTCGCGGGTAGGGTAGCCGAATTCTACGAGGCGAAATTGCAGCGCAGCCTCGACCGCATCGTCGGCATCGTCGGGCCGCTCGCGATCATCACCATCAGCACCGTGGTCGGGGGGCTGATCGTTTCGGTCATGACCGCGCTGCTGTCGGTCACCCAGTTGGTTGGATAAAGCAAAGGATCAGATCAAATGCGCAAAGGCGTTGGCATTTTCTTCAACGAAAACGAGAAGCGCGAGCGCCGGCATGTTGTCGGCCAGCAGGGATTTACCCTGGTCGAGATGCTGGTCGTCATCACCATCATCGGCCTGATCATGGGGCTGATCGGGCCGCGGGTTCTCAACTATCTCAGTGAGTCCAAGGTCAAGGCGGCGAAGATTCAGATACAGAGTTTTGCGGGCGCGCTCGACCTGTTCTACCTCGATGCCGGCCGTTTTCCGTCGACGTCGGAGGGTCTCTCGGCGCTGATGCAGCGCACGCCCGGCGTGGCGGCATGGAATGGGCCGTATCTAAAGGGCAACAGCGTGCCGAACGATCCCTGGAACCATCCTTACATGTACCGCGCGCCGGGCGATCACGCGCCTTATGAAATCATCTCCTACGGCTCGGACGGTCAGGAGGGCGGAAGTGGAATTGCTGCCGACATTTCGACCGAGCACCTGGTCAATGCCAAAAATGAATAGGGCTTCCGAACGCGGCTTCACGCTGCTTGAAATGGTCTGCGTGCTGGCGCTCATCGCCATGCTGGCGGCGGTGCTTCTGCCGTTCATGCCGCGCCATACCTCTCGTTCCCGTTTGCAGGCCTATGTGTTGCAAACGGCAGCCCTGCTCAAGGAGGATCGCAACGCGGCGATCCGCCGTGGAACGGGCGTGGCCACTCTCGTCGATGCCGGAAGCCGCGTGATCCGATCTGGTGCCACGCCAGCCATGGTCCGCATCCCCGATGACGTCCAGTTCGAGGCGCTGCTGCCGCGCACCTGCAACCAGCGCGAGGCGCTATCGACGATCAGTTTCTTTGCCAGCGGAATGTCGTGCGGCGGAGCCGTGGCCCTGACGCGCGCGGATGTCGGCTATGAGGTTCGCGTCAACTGGCTGACCGGAAGGATTGAAATTGTTTCGCGCAACGTCACCAATTGACGGCCGCACGTCCGGCTTCACGATCATCGAGGTGCTGGTTGCGCTCGCGATCGTCGCCGTTTCGATTCTGGCGATCGGATCGGTGATGTCGACGAATGTGCGCGGGGTTCGCTCGCTGGAGCAGCACGTGACGCTGATGCAGACGGTGCGCGCCATAATGGCGACCGAATTGCCGTCGCACGCCAAGATCGGGATCGGGACGTGGTCGGGAAGGACCAACGACCATCAATGGCGGATCGACGTTGGCCCGATGGGCGAGGAATGGGACGCCTCGGGTTCAGATGTTGCCTGGGTTCCGGCGCTGGTCAGAATCCAGGTTCGCTCTCCTTCCGGCGCTGTGACCGATCTCAGGACGGTTCGCCTGATGCATGGGCCGGCACAACAATGAGAATGTGGGCAGACAGGCGAGCAAGGGAGGGCGGCTTTACGCTGATCGAATCCCTTGTGGCGTTGGCGCTCATGGGTCTGGTGCTGTCGGCGCTCGCCAACCTCACCGCGCAATGGCTTCCGAACTGGAATTGCGGCCTTGACCGCATTCAGCGCAGCGAAATGATTGGCATCACCTTGCAGCGAATTGCCGACGATCTGGCGGCCGCCCAATATGTGCCGGCGGGCGGCGGCAGCGACCATCAGCCGCTGTTTGCGGGATCCGAGCAGTCGGTCACGTTCGTGCGCACCGCGATCGGACCGAACGCCGGCATTGGGCTCGACGTGGTGCATCTGTCCGAGACCACCGATAAAGGTGGGCTTGTGACGGTCCGCTCGCGGATGCCGTTCCACCCGTTGCCGCCGGATTCGGCTTCAGACCAGCTTCATTTCGGTGAACCCGTGCTGCTGCTGCGCGCGCCGTATCGGCTATTCTTTGCCTATGCGGGCGAAGACCAGCAATGGCAAAGCAGTTGGCGGGATTCCGATAAGCTGCCGGCCAAGATCAGGCTGACCGTGCGCGATACATCAAATGCGCGCGCGATCTCGACGGTCGCGTCCATCCACGTCCAGTCTTTGGCGCAAGGCGACTGCAAGCAGGGCAAGTGCGACGGCAACACGGGTGCTCCGGCCGCCTCGCAAGGCGGCGCCCAGCAAGGCAATTCGCCTGCCGCTTCACCGCAAAGCGCGGCCGCCGGGCAGGGTGGTTCGCCATGAGATTGTCCTTTATGAGAGCCTCCGTCAGGCACACAGCGTCCGCCTCGCAGCGCGGCTTCATCATCATTGCCTTGCTCTGGATTCTGGTGGCGCTGTCGGCGCTTGCGACGATCTTTTCACTCTATCTGTCCAATTCTGCCCGCGCTTTGGGCGTGACCGATATTGGCGTTCAGGTCGATGCGCTGGTGTCGGCCAGTCTGGAACTGACGGCCTATAAACTGCTGTCGGCGGATGAAAAAGCGCTGCCGGCGCAAGGGTCATTCCGTTTCCGGATGGATAATGCGGAGGCGCGCGTCACCTTCACCTCGGAAGCCGCACGGGTCGATCTCAACGCCGCGCCGAAAGAAATGCTCGCCGGCCTGTTTGAGGTTCTAGGCGCAGACCAAAAGGCGGCGGCGGAACTGGCCGATCGCATCGTCGGTTGGCGGACGCCGCCCAAAGCCGGTGCGGCCGACGACGAAGGCGCACTCTATCTTGCCGCGGGTCTTAACTACTCCCCGAGGCAGGCGCATTTCGCTCATGTGAACGAACTGAGCCTGGTGTTGGGTGCTTCGCCTGCGCTGGTTGGGCGCGCGTTGCCTTATTTGACGGTCTTCAGCAAATCAGCCGACGTCGACGTTCTGATTGCGCCGCCGGAAGTGATTGCCGCGCTGCCGGGCATGACACCGGAGGTGCTCAACGATTTTCTGAAGCAGCGGCCATCGTTGCCGCACGATCAAAAAGCGATCGCGGCCGCGCTCGGCCCGGTCAAGGCGACCTTGCCGGCCACCAAGGCCTTCCGTGTCCTGACGACGTTGCGTTTTGACAATGGCCGCCGGACATCATCCGAAGCCGTCATCTTATTGGGCAGCGCCAAAGGTAACGACAAGAGTGGCGCTACCGCCAGCGCCAGCAATAAGGGCAAGGATGAGGACGAGAAGCCCTACAGCATATTGTCATGGCAGGACCAGGCGGAGACGGAGAGCCGGCCCCTCAAACAGGCAGGTAGGTGATGACGATTTTATCGGAAACGAGTGCTTTATTCGATGAGTGGATTGCGGCTGTGGCCGGCGCGATCGACTCCATGATCGGCCGGTATGCACCCCGGCCGCAGATCGTGCTCGGCGGGGAAAGCACCGGCGTCCTGACCGCCAGGCTGAAATTGGCGCAAAAAGGTCCAGCGCTATCGGATATTTCATTTCGTATTTCCAACGGCCGGCCGAGCCCTCCCTTGCCGGCGGATTGGCAGGCGGCGTTCCGCGGCAGCCGGGTCGAAACGGATCTGGCGCCGGCTCAGGTCCTGTTCCGGCCGCTCGACTTTCCAAAACAGGCTGCGGATTTCCTCGATGGCATGATCCGCACCCAGATCGACCGTCTGACGCCGTGGCCGGCGGAAGACGCCGTATTCGGCTGGAGTTCTCCGTCGCTGAGCGGGCAAGAGAGAATTGAGCTGACGCTGGCTGCGACATCGAAACAGGAAATCGAGCCGCTTGTTCAACTCGTAGCCGGCTTGGGGGCGCAATCGCTCACGGCATTTGCCAAACCTGCCGCCGCAAGCGGCGCCGAGGGAAAAATCAAGGTATTCGACCAACCGCTGCGCAGCGGCGCCCACCGTGTGCTCGATACGCCGCGCACCTTGCGCGCGGTCTTGCTGTCGGCTGGTGCTGCGGCCGCGGTCGCGTTGCTTGCGGCCGCCTATTTCGGCGACAGCCTCGATTCCGAACAGCAGCAATTGCTGCAGCGGATTTCTCAGCGCCGGGCCGCACTTCGTCTTGGCTCCGACGGGGGCTCGGCGCTCGGCCTTCTCGCCAGGCGCAAACAGACCGGGCCGTCGACCGTTGTCGTGCTGGAAGCGCTGTCGCAGGCCTTGCCGGACGGGACTTACGTCACCGAGCTTCGGATCGACGGCGACAAGGTTCGGGTGATCGGCATGACGCAGGACGCGCCGTCTCTGATCCGCCTGATGGAGAAATCGCCGCAGTTCGCGCGTGCCACCTTCTTCGCGCCGACCACGCGCGGGCAGAACGAACCGGGTGAGCAGTTCCATATCGAAGCCCGCATCACGCCGTCCTTTGGATCGAGCACATGAACCTCGCCGTATCCCTGAAAAAATCGCTCGTGAACTCGCCCGTGGTGGCCGCGACCGCCTATGCCGGCGTTGTGATCGTCCTCTTGGCGGTGGCCACTAGTTCCCTCATCGATCTCCTCGGTCAGCGGGCATCGGTGGCGGCGAGCTCGGCCATGCTGGAGCAATTGGAGGGCCGCAAGCCGCTTGCGGCCAGCAAACGATCGGGCGATGTCGGCGTGCCCACGGGTTCGGCCTTTCTCGAAGGCGCGACGGTGACGGTTGCGGGCGCAGCCCTTCTACAGCGCGTCGCCGGTGCGGTGACAAAAGCCGGCGGCAACATACTGTCGTCCCAGCTTGACGTGCAGGGCCCGAACGCCAAGGCCGGCTTTGTCAGCATGGTCGCCAACTGCGAACTTGAACAATCCGCGCTGCAATCCCTGCTGTACGATCTGGAAGCCGGAATGCCGTTCCTGTTCATCGACCAGCTCGATATTCAGGTGGCAACGGCCAGCGACGGCAAGTTGCGATTTCTGCTCGGCGTCTCCGGACAGTGGCAGGGGGCAAAATGACCATACGCAGTTATCTCATCCGGATTCTGGTTCTCGCTTTGCCATTATGCGCCACCGCATCGGCGACGACCGCGATTTCCGATTCCTCACTCGACGATCAGGCCGACGGCGCCAAAACAAAGGCTTCGGTTCCCTCGACCTGGAGCGAGCCCGCTACCACCGTCGTGGAGGTGACCATTCCTCCGGCGACGCCGAACGCGCCCGCTGCCGCCGAACGCATGCTCAGCGCCAATCCGCTGTGGGAAATGCCGCTCAAACAATTCTCCGTCACGCGTGAGCGTCCGATTTTCCTGCCGTCGCGCCGCCCGCCGGCTCCGCCAGCATCGGCCGTCACCGTGGCGAAGGTGGTCGTCCCCAAGCCGAAGGAGCCTGAACAGCCGCAACTTTCCCTGGTCGGCACCATCTCCGGTGACGACGCCGGGTTCGGCATTTTTGTCGACCATGCCACCAAGAATGTGCTTCGGCTCAAGGTCGGCGAGGATTTTCAGGGCTGGCAGCTTCGATCGATTCAGGCCCGGGAGGCGTCGTTCCAGAAAAACCAGCTGACTTTCGTCGTGGCACTGCCGCAGCCGGGCCTTTCGCAACCCTCTGTCGCCGTTCGCGAGGAAGGCCGGCCACCCGGCTCCGAGGATGGAAGGCTGTTGCCGGTCAACAATCTGCGTCCGCGCACCCGCTAGGTTTCGCTCCAAAACGCCATGGCGCAATCAAAAACCGTAATGCTGAAAGCCCAACGTCAACAGCAGCCCGGCGGCGAGAAACGGGCCGAACGACATCGAGGTCTGGGCGGTCAGCGCGCGGCCAGATAGTTGCGCAACGCCGACACAGGCCAGCGCCGTGATCGTCGCGACCAGCAACACCAGCGGAATTCCCGCAACGCCCACCCAAATTCCGGCTGCGCCCAGGAATTTGACGTCGCCCAGTCCCAAGCCTTGAACGCCCCTGAACGAAAAATAGAGCCGCCGCAGCAGCCAGAACCCAGCGGCGATGGCGGCGCCTTCGCCAAGGGCCTCGATTGCGGCGAGGGGATCAGCGGTCAGGACGATTTTGAAGAGGCCGAGCCCGGCGATGGCCAGATTAAGCCAGTCGGGAATGATGCCGTGACGGATATCGATCCAGGCCAGCGTCGCGCTCAAGACGCACAGCAACGCAAACGACAACAAGACAATCATCTGCCCGCCCGGACCACTAGCCGTCGTATTGATCCGGTCCCATCGCCCAGAGCCACTGATCGTAGCCTGCGGCGAAGGTGCGGTTGGTCTGGGCGGGATTGCGATTGATGAGCGGCCGCAGGAACATCGGATGCGTGGCGCTGCGCACTTCGTGTTCGATCGTAAAGAGGTGTTTGCCGCTTGCGAGATCGACGATGTCGCGAAAGCGGTATTGATAGGGATTGTCTTCGCTGAAGATGAGATTGCGCTCAGCGAGCGCGCGATGCGGCCCCGAAAAATTCGTGATGTAGATCTGGACGTGATGGCCGTCATATTCCGGTTGCGGCCGGTCGGTCTCGCGAAACAACAGATGCTGGTTCTTGCCGACCTGGACCGAGGCGGTGGTGCCGTCGCCATTCTTCAGTTGCGTTGGCATTCCCATGATCTTCGGATAAAATTCGCAAATGCCCTTGGCACTGCCCATGGCAACATCGAACTCGACATAGGGAATGCCGAGCGTGATGCGTCCGAAGCGATCGGCGTCCGGCTCGAAGCAGCGCACGCGATTGCCCCAGGGGCAAATCGCCTCGACATAGTCGTTGTGCTCCTTGAACGAAAACCTGGTTCCCTCAAGCTTCTTCGCAACGGAAGCGAGCCGTTCAAGCAGCGCCTTGCGTCCGGAGATGACGAGCGCGGTATAGCCGCGCAGCACCTGCGCCTCGCCGCTCGGTAGATGAAACTGGCTGCGGCCGACATTGATCCACATGTTGTCGTCGGACGTCATCAGATAAGGGTCGCGCGTCAGCCCCAGGCCTGAAACATAGAACAGCGTTGCCAGGTGCTGATCCGGCACCTGAACGTTGACGTGTTCGAGATGGATCGAATTGCCGAGGTCTTCGGCGGCGCGATCGAATTTTCCATGCATGGCGGCGATCCTGATGCTAACGGTCCGATTCTAACATTCGCATATCTTCTCAGCGGCCACTTTTGCGAATGTTAGAATCAAAGGACCACTAGTAAATATAGATTCTAGTGGAGTTTTGGATTTGACATTCGCATCGCGAATACGCGGCTACGGGGTAGCGAATGTCAAATCCACTCCACTAGTGCTCACGGCATCATAGGGCAGAGCGGCGCGGCGCGCCAACATTCTATCCGCGTTGCAATTTTCACCCCTTCGAAAAACCGCCTATGACAAGCCGATTCAGGCGGCTGGCGAACGCCGCCGGATCCTCCGGAATTTCACCGTCCAGAATCTGCGCTTGTTCCAGCAGCAGGAAAGACAGGTCGGCAGCGTCGGTGCCGGCCTTGGGGATCGCCGCCACCAGCGGATGGTGCAGATTGATTTCAAGAACAGGTTTGGTGCCGACGCCGCGGTTTTGCCGCGCCAACAGCCGTTCAAGTTCGCGATCGGGACCATGGCTGCCGGCGACGAGACACGATGCACTCGACGTGAGGCGTTGCGAGGCGCGGACATCGGCGACGCGGTCACCAAGGTGCAGCTTGATCGCGGCGATAATCGTCGCCTCGTCG
This sequence comes from uncultured Alphaproteobacteria bacterium, assembly GCA_963770515.1. Taxonomy (GTDB): domain Bacteria; phylum Pseudomonadota; class Alphaproteobacteria; order Rhizobiales; family Xanthobacteraceae; genus Bradyrhizobium. Next base: position 580,643 of record CAVYPW010000004.1, on the reverse strand, counting down.
GCGTCGGATTTGCTCTCATCCTTCTTGCTGTCGTCGAGCAACGGAACCAAAGAGAGGTCGATATCGCCCTGGCTTAGCGATTTCAGCGGCTTGCCTTCGAAATCAAGCGGCGCCGAGCTCCAGAACGCATCGACCGGATCGGTGAGAAGCAAAACTTCGATGCCGCGGGCGGTCGCGGATTCCAGCTTGGGGTTTCCCTTCAGCCGCTCGATGCTGTCGCCGGCCAGAAAATAAATCTCGGTCTGGTTCGGTTTGAAATCAGCGACATATTGCTTGAGCGTGCGCGCCTCGCCCGAGGTGGTCGTGAATCGCGACAACGCCAATAGTTTCTCGCGCCGCTCGAAATCCTCGTAAATGCCTTCCTTGATCACCGGACCGAAGGCATCCCAGATTTTCGCAAAATTCTCCGGCTGCTTGTCGGCGAGCGTCTCCAGTTCGCTGATGATGCGGCCGGTCACGGCCTTTCGGATTTGCACCAGCTGCGGGTTGTTCTGCAACATCTCGCGCGACAGGTTGAGCGGCAGATCCTCGCTGTCGATGACCCCGCGGACGAAGCGCAGATAGGCGGGTAATAGATCAGCATCGTCGGTGATGAACACCCGCCGCACGTAAAGCTTCACCTGCGCTTTTCGCGAGGGGTCGAACAGATCGAAGGGTTTGGTGGAAGGCGCAAACAGGAGAACGGCGTAGGAGTATCGTCCTTCGGCGCGGTAGTGCAGCGTCATCGCCGGTTCGTCGAAGGCGCCGGCGATTGATTTGTAGGCTTCGTTATAGTCTTCAGGCTTGAGTTCGGATTTGGGCCGCTGCCACAGTGCGCTGGCCGAATTGATCTGTTTGGACTCGCCTTTGTCGTCGACCAGTTCGATCGGAAACTGGATATTGTCGGAATAGGCGCGGACGATGCGCTCGATCTCGTAAGTCTCGAGATATTTGGCGGCGTCCTTCTTCAAATGGAGAACGATGTCCGTACCCCGTTTGGGAGCTTGCGCGTCGCCCATCCCGGCAGGCGCGATCTCGAAACCCGATCCGCCCTCTGAAGACCACGTCCACGCCTCGTCACTGCCGGCGCGGCGGCTGGAGACGACGATGCGGTTGGCGACCATGAAAGCTGAGTAGAAGCCGACGCCGAACTGCCCGATCAGGCCGAGGCCATCCTTGGTTTCCTTCAGGCGCGATACGAAGGACTTGGTGCCGGAGCGGGCGATGGTGCCGAGGTTGTCGATCAGCTCCTGCCGGTCCATGCCGATGCCGGTGTCAGCGATGGTGAGGGTATGGGCGTTCTTGTTCGGAATGATGCGAATTTTCGGCGATTCGCCATCGCCGATCAGCGCCGGGCTGGCAATCGCCTCGTAACGCAGCTTGTCGCAGGCGTCGGAAGCGTTCGAGATCAGTTCGCGCAGGAAAATATCGGTTTCTGAATAAACCGAATGCACCATCAGGTTCAACAGCTCGGAAACCTCGGCCTGAAAGGCCTTGGTCTCGACGGTGGGGTCGACAGTCGTCATCTTCTTGTGCTCTCGGGAATCTTGAGGGAAAACCCCGATATAACGTGCCGCAATTGAAGATCAAGCGTTACGAAGCTTCGTTCGGCGGCTGCGATCCCAGCGTGGGGTAGGTCTTGCGTTCGCTCAGATAGCCGACGAGCGAGGTCTTGATGCTGGCGACATGTTCGCGCATCAGCATTTCCGCGCGCCAGGGTTCTCGTGCGACTACAGCTTCGAAAATGCGATGATGATCGTCGTGCCGGCGGCGAACATCGTGATATTCGAACACCACGATGTTGCGGCTCGACGATACCGGCACGTGGTGACAGATCCGGATCATTTCGCTGAGCATGCGGTTGCGTGCTGCCGCCAACAGGCCGTCGTGAAAATCACCGTTGATGTCGCGATAGATGGTAAGGTCGCCGGCTTCGAACGATCCGCGCTCAAGCAACTTGTCGCCGGCGGCGAGCGCGCGCTCGATGATTTCTTTTTCCTCTGGCCCAAGTCCACGCTCGGCCGCAAAACGGACGGCGACGCCTTCCAGCGCGGCGCGGATGTCGTAGGCATCGACAATGGCGGGGAGGGGAAATTCGCGCACCGTGAAGCCGCGGTTCGGTGCGTAGTCCAATAGGCCTTCGCCGGCGAGCGCCTGCAAGGCCGCGCGCACGGGGGTGCGTGACACCGACAGCGTCTTTGAGAGCTGGACTTCGTTGAGCCGTTCTCCGGCGCTGACCACGCCGCCCAGAATGGCCTCCCGAACGCGGTCCATCACCGAGAGCGAACGGTTGCCGGCGCGCGTTCCGTTCACGGATTCCACTATCGCCTGGTCGATCAAATCCGCCATCGGGAATGGCCCATCTGTCCTAAATCTGTATACACTTCTTCGAAAGCCTATCTGGTCATCGGCCAAAAATCCATATTTTTCGATATGTGGGGTCTCGATGCGGAGACACCGTTCAAAAAGTGTATGTAATCAGTATTGACTCAGTCCTGCTTTCATCGAACGATACTGACGGTCGTTCAAGTAGTGGGGAGTGCCAGGTCCATGGCAGTGAGCAGTGCAGAGATCAGCGAAAACGCCATTGAACTGATCACCGCTGACCGAAACCCTCACTACGAGCCGTTCGGCTGGCATCACTGGCCTGAACACCCCTGGCTCGCCTACCAATTCCGCCGCGGCCTTGGCGAAAGCCAGGAGGGCGGCGGCAGCGTCAGCGAGATCATGCAGGCGGGATCGCGGATGATTCCGGGCGATCTGGAGAGCTGGCACGTTGAATGGATGCGCATCGCCGATCGCAACTGGAAGCGCGGTCTCGCTGAGGAAGCCGCGGGCCATATCCGGACCGCGATGAACTGCTTCCTGCGCGCGGCGGACTATTATCGCCAAGCCGAATTCCATCTCGAGCCCGACGACGCCAGGCGGCTGCCGACCTTCGAGAAGATGGAAGCGTGTTCGCACAAGTTCATCTCCTACCTCAACCCGCCCGGCGAGGTGGTCGAGATTCCGTACGAGCCGGGCAAGCCGATCTGCGGCTATTTCATTCGCGCGCCATTTCCCGGCGATAAATTGCCGGTGCTGATCTGCATGGGCGGATTGGACTCGATCAAGGACGAGATGTGGTTCATGCAAGCCCATGGTTGCCTGCAACGCGGCATTTCCGTGCTGATGATTGACGGGCCGGGGCAGGGCGGCACGCTGCGGCGGCACAAGATCGCGACCCGACACGACAACGAAGTGCCGGTCGGTAAGTGCATCGACTGGCTGGAGAAGCGTGACGATGTCGATGCCAAGCGTATTGCGGTGTGCGGCTCCAGCATGGGCGGCTATTACGCCGCGCGCGCGGCCTGCTACGAGCATCGGCTGGCGGCTGCCATTTCGCACGGCGCGATCTGGTCGGTTCATGACATGTGGGGCACCAAGGGCGACGATTTCGGCCTCGCGATGCATATAAGATGGGTATTCGGCGCCCAATCGATGCGCGAGGCCCATGCGTTGATGAAGCCGTTCACGCTTCAAGGGCATCTGGAACACATGCGGTGCCCGTATCTGGTGCTGCATGGCGGCCACGATGTGCTGACCGTCACCGCGGCGCGGAGCACCTACGATTACGCAAAGATGCACGGCGTCGATGCGACGCTGCGCGTCCTTGAACCCGAAGAGACCGGCGCCGAACATTGCCAGCACGACAATCCGACCATCGGTCAGGAAGTGCTGGCGGATTGGCTCGCCGATCGCTTTGGCATCGACCAGCGGGCCCTGCTGAAAACGTCCATCAATCCTTTTGTTTGAGGCCTGCCATGAAATCAGCTGTGAACCTGGGCGTCGATCATCCCAAGGCCGCCGTCGTCGCCATCGATCTGCATCGCGGTCACCTCGACATGGCGGTCGCAACCATGCCGACGGCACCGGACGTCGCGGCACGTGTCATCGCCGCCAACAAGCGGCTGTTCGACTGGTGTCGCAGCGTCGGCATTCCCGTCATCCATCAGGTGACGTCCTATCGCGACGCGGATGAAATTCGCGTCAATCCGTTCTGGCGCGCCGGCGCCGAGAACCCGGCCTCTACGCGCAAGAACGCGATGCGGCACAACATCATCGGCGGCCCCGGTTGCACGGTGATGCCGCAGCTTCTCGATTCGCGCGATTTCATCGTCAACACCAAGAAGCGCTACGATTGCTTTTTGGCAACCGATCTCGATTTCCTGCTGCGTTCCCACGACATCAACACGCTGCTGATCACTGGCGTGAACACCAATTCCTGCGTGCTTGCCACCACGACGGCGGCGAATGTTCGCGACTATGCCGTGATCGTCGTCGAAGACTGCGTCGACAGCATGGATGGGCCGGAACTGCACGCAGCGGGGCTTGCGTGTATTCGCGCCGCCTTTGGTTCTGTGATGAACACGGACGCCGTGATGGCGCTCGAAGGACTTGCCCCGCGCAAGCCGAACGCCGCATGATGGCCTTGCTTTCCTGAATTTAAAAAGAGTATCCCGCCATGACCGGTCCCATGCTCCCGCGCCAACGCTCCGACTTTTCCGCCATCGTTGATCGTCCGCCGCTGAAATTGCCGGGCGGCTCGCGCATGATTGTCTGGACCATCGTCAATCTCGAAGTCTGGGATATTTCCAAGCCGATGGCGCGGCAGGTGCTGCCGGCCCCGACCGGTGTTCCCTTGCTGCCGGACGTGCCGAACTGGAGCTGGCATGAATATGGCATGCGGGTCGGCGTATGGCGGTTCTTCGATCTCTACAAAAAACTCGGCATCGCGCCGACGCTCTCGATCAACGCGCGCGTCTGCGAGGATTATCCGCGCGTGGCGCAACAGGCCAAGGACGCGGGCTGGGAATTCATGGGCCATGCCTATGAACAGGGGCCGATTCATAAAGAGGCCGATCAGAAGGCCATGATCGCGCGCTCAATGGGGGTGATCGAGAAATTTACCGGCAAGCGGCCGGTCGGCTGGCTCGGGCCCGGCCTGACCCAGACGCTGGAAACGCCGGAAAATCTCGCCGAAGCCGGCGTCAAATATATCGGCGACTGGGTCTATGACGACGAGCCGACGGTGATCCGCACCGAGAAGGGCCCGCTGGTGACGCTGCCTTATACGGTCGAGCTGAATGACATTCCGATGATGCTGGTGCAGCACCATGACAGCGATCATCTGCTCCGGCGCTCCATCGACAGTTTCGATCGCCTGTATGCCGAGAGCAAGGATCGGCCGAAGATCATGTCGATCGCGATCCATCCCTACATTTCCGGCCAGCCGTTCCGGATCAAGTATCTCGAACAGATCTACGACTACGTGAACAAGCACGAAGGCGTGGTGCACTGGAACGGCGAGCAGATGCTGAACTGGTATCAGGGCCAGACGGCATGAACGTCCACGCTCTGCTTCCAACAGTCGCTGCGACCGAAGCCGCGGTCGCAGGCGGCGGCTTCTTTCCGGTTCGCCGGATCTATTGCGTCGGTCGCAATTATCTCGATCACATCAGGGAAATGAAGGAAGCCGACGAGCGCGACCCGCCGTTCTTCTTCCAAAAGCCCCGCGATGCGATTGTGCTCGACGGCGCGCGCGTTCCCTATCCGCCGTTCACCTCCGATTTCCAGTTCGAGGTCGAACTGGTCGTAGCCCTCGGCCGAGGCGGCCGCGACATTGCTGTGGAAACGGCCACTAGCCTGATCTGGGGCTATGCGGTCGGTATCGATTTCACACGCCGCGACCGCCAGCGCGACGCCCGCGATCTGCGTCTGCCGTGGGAGGTCGGCAAGAGTTTCGATGCTTCGGCGCCGTGCGGACCGATCGCACAGGTGCGCGACCCCGCTCATTTCGAGCATTGCGCGATCACGCTTGCGGTCAACGGCATCGAGCGTCAGCGCGGCGACATTGGCCAGATGATCTGGAACATCCCGGAAGTGATCGCGCAATTGTCGAAGCAAGTCACATTGGAGGCCGGCGATCTGATCTATACCGGCACGCCTGCGGGCGTCGGTCCGGTCGTGCCCGGCGATCTGATCACGGCCCATATCGACGGCTTGCCGTCGCTGACCATCACCATTACGCCAACAGTGCGGCCAATTTGAAGTTCCTATCAATGACGCCGCGATCTCGAAATAGGAACTTCAAATTGAAGGCCGCACTGAAACTTACATTTGCTAGAGCTCCTTTGATTCCGAAGTTCGCATCAGAGGTCGCCACGGGTAGTTTGCGAACTTCGGAATCAGAGCTCTAAAGTCATAATCATGCGACCGACCGAACGCATTTCGTATTCGCCGATCACCGAACGCCCGGCGCTGAAACTGCCCGATGGCAAGCGCATGGCGGTGTGGGTGATCGTCAACGTCGAGGAGTGGGATGCGAACCAACCGATGCCGCGCACGGTGTTGACGCCGCCCGCCGGCGGTTCGCCATCGCCGGACATTCCGAACTGGGCCTGGCACGAATATGGCAACCGCGTCGGCTTCTGGCGCCTGCTCAAGGTCTTCGACGATTTCAAAATTCCGGCCGCGCTTGCCATCAACGGGTCGGCGCTTGCGGGGTATCCCGCAATCGTCAATGCCGCAAAGGAGCGCCACTGGGAATTCATGGGTCACGGCTTTACCCAGCGCAACATGCAGAAGGTCGAGAACGAGCGCGAGGACATCCGCAAGACCGCCGATGTGATCGAGAAGGCAACGGGCAAACGTCCGCGCGGCTGGCTCGGCCCCGGCCTCACTGAGACCTGGGAGACGCCGGACCTCCTGAAGCAGGAAGGCTATGACTACGTCGCCGACTGGGTGCTCGACGACCAGCCGGTCTGGCTCAAGACCACCACGTCGCCGATCGTCAATATTCCCTACACCCAGGAATGCAACGACGTCGCCATGATGCTGATCCAGCATCACAAGGCGTCGGAATATCAGGATCGGGCGCTCGATCAGTTCGAGCAGATCTATGAGGATGCGGCCCAATCCGCGCGCATCATGGCGCTGGTGATTCATCCCTACATTATGGGCGCGCCGCATCGGACGAAATATTTTCGCCGTATCTTCGAGACCATCCGGCAAAAGCCGGACGTGGCATTCATGACCGGCGAACAGATTCTCGACTGGTATCTCAGGACGGGACCGAAAGCGCCATAATGGAATGAGCACGTTCCAGCTTCTCAACGGATTGACCTTCGCTGCGCTGCTGTTTGTGGTCGCAAGCGGCTTTACGTTGATCTTTGGTCTGCTGCGGATCGTCAATCTCGCCCATGGCGCGCTTTATCTGCTCGGCGGCTATATCGGCTTTGCGGTAGCGACCAAAACCGGCAGCTTCGCGCTCGGTGGTCTCGGCGCGATGGCGGCGATCGCGGCCATTGGTTTTGTGCTCGATCAGGGCCTGTTACGCTTTGTTCGCGGGAACGACCTGCGCCAGGTGTTGCTGACATTAGGCTTCGCGTTTGTACTCGACGATATGGCGCTGGTGATCTGGGGCGGTGACAGCTTTACGGTACCGATCCCGCAAATGCTCAAGGGCGGCATGCGGGTGTTCGGCACGTTCTATCCGACCTACCGGCTGTTCGTGCTGGCGACGGGCATCGTCGTATTCGCAGGCCTTTGGGGTCTCCTCAATCACACTCGGCTTGGCGCGCTGATCCGCGCCGGCGTCGACGATGCCGAAATGGTGGAAGCCTCAGGCGTCAACATCCGCCGTGTCTTTCTGGTCACCTTCCTGCTCGGCTCGGCGCTGGCGGGTCTCGGTGGATTGATGGGCGGAGCCTTCCTGTCGCTGTATCCGTCCGCTGATGCTGAAATCCTCGTCTTCAGCCTCGCCATCGTCATCATCGGTGGCCGCGGCAGCCTGGTCGGCGTCGGGGTCGGCAGCCTGCTGGTCGGGCTTCTCAATACGCTCGGGCAGGTGATGTTTCCCGAACTCGCTTATTTCGTGATTTTCGGGCCGATGGCGCTGTTGCTGGCGTTCCGGCCGCTCGGCCTGTTCGGGCGGGCGGCCACCACATGACCGAGGCAAGGCCGCAGCCAATGAAAATCGCCGGCATGACCGGCCGCGCGATGATCGTCGTCCTCGTCATACTGGCGATCGCAACCGCGCTGCCGCTCGTGCTGTCGAACTATCAGGTTGGGCTGGCGACCGAGATGTTGATTTTCGGCATGCTCGCAATGTCGATCGACATTCTGGCAGGCTTTGCGGGACGAACCTCGCTCGGCCATGGCGCGATTTTCGGGGTTTCCGGCTATGTCGTGGTCTACGCCTCTGCCCAGGCCGGCTTGCCGCCGGCGGTTGCTTTTGTGCTCGGCATGGCAGCGGCAACCGCAGTAGCGATCGTTTTCGCGCTCCTCGCGGTACGCACCTCCGGCGTTTATTTTCTGCTGCTGACGCTTGCACTCGGCATGATCGTATGGGGCATCTGCCTGCGCTGGACCCAGGTGACCGGCGGGGAAAACGGCATGCGCGGCGACGTACGGCCGGCCTTTCTGATGGCGCATCGCGCTTTTTACTGGGCGGTGCTCGCCGTCACCGCGCTCGTAAGCTACGCGATGTGGCGATTTGTCCGCTCGCCATTCGGCCTCACGTTGCTCGGCATCCGCGACAGCGAAAGCCGCATGAAGAGCCTCGGCTATAACGTCCCGCTGCACTTGTTCGTGGGCTTCGCCGTGTCCGGCTTCTTCGCCGGCATTGCCGGCGCGCTCTATGCGATGTTCAACAATTTCGTCAGCCCTTCGACCGTCGCGCTGGCGCAATCGGTGGAAGGCGTATTGATGATGATCGCCGGCGGCGTCGGCACGCTGTTCGGCGGCTTCGTCGGGGCTGCTGCGATCATCACGCTGGAGAACGTCGTCAGCGCCTATACCGAGCGCTGGCAGACGGTGCTCGGCCTCACCTTTATCGTGATCATGATTTGCGCGCCTGAGGGCATCATCGGCACTTTGCGCGGCGTTCTGGCACGCCGCGCAAAGTGACAAGAAACGTTACAAGGGAAATTGATCGTTTCGAAAGGACATTGAAATGGACCGCAGGCAATTCCTTAAAAATTCCACCGCCGCTGTTGCAGCCGCGGGCACGACCGCTGCGCCATGGCGGCGCGCGCGGGCGCAAAGTTCTCCCATCAAGATCGGCCTTCTGACGCCGCTCACCGGTGTGGTCGCCTCCGGCGGCAAGGAAATGGTCGAGGGCGTCCAGTTCTATCTGGAGTCCGTGAACTATCAGATTGCCGGCCGCAAGGTCGAACTGGTGATCGAAGACGATGCATCCAATCCCGATACCGCGCTACAGAAGGCGCGGCGTCTGGTCGAGCAGGGCAATTGCCACATGCTGATCGGAGACCTCCTGGCCAATACCGGCCTTGCGGTCGCCAATTACGTCAAGGGCACCGGCACGCCGTATTTCATTCCGATCATCGCGGCCGACGATCTGACGCAGCGCCAGCGCATCAAGAACGTGATCCGCGTAGCTGGCTATTCCGCGAGCGCCTTCACCCATCCGTTCGGCGACTGGGCCCTGAAGCAAGGCTACAGGAAGATCGCGACCGTCAGCCAGGATTACACCTTCGGCCACGAACAATGCGGCGGTCTCGCCCAGGTTTTCACCGAAGGCGGCGGCGAAATCGTGCAGCAGTTCTGGCACCCGCTCAACACGGCCGATTTCAGCCCATATCTCGGCCAGCTTGCGGATCTGAAGGTCGACGCGATCTTCGCGATGGAAACCGGCGCCGATGCGACGCGCCTGATCCAGCAATATGCAAGCTTCGGCCTCAAGGGAAAAATCCCGTTGCTGGGCGCGATGAATGCTACCGATCAATCCGTCATCCGCACGCTCGGCGAGGAATGCGACGGCATTATCGCGGCCGCCCACTTCGCGGAAGGCTCCGACAATCCGGTGACGCAGAAATTCGCCAAGGACTACGAAGCCAAATACGGCAAGATTCCCTCGCTCTACGGCTTCTCGATGTATTCCGGCATCATGTGGGTGGCCGAAGCGCTGGAAAAAATGGGTGGCAAGGTCGAAGACCGCGACGCCTTCCTCGATGCGGTGCTCAAGACCGAACTCACGGGATCGCCGCTGGGCAAGACCGTCAAGCTGGATGCCTACGGCAATCCGATTTACGACGTTCAGATCCGCAAGGTCGTCAAGCGCGCCGATGGCAAATACTGGAATGTGCCGATCGCGAGCTATCCGAACGTCTCGCAGTTCTGGAAATATGATCCCGAGACCTACATGAAGCAGCCGCCTTACTCGCGGACCTTCCAGGGAATCAAGAAAGCCTGATCAGGCCTTCGAGGGCACAAGGCGCGCGAGCCTTGCGTCCGTGGCGTCAACGAAAGTAGCCGTGTCCGATCCTATTCTCACGCTTTCCGATGTGGTCGTTGCGTTCGACGCCCTGCGCGCGGTCGATGGCGTCAGCCTGACCGTGCCACAAGGCCAGCGCCGCGCCATCATCGGACCCAATGGGGCCGGCAAGACCACGCTGTTCAATGCCATCGCCGGCGCGCTGCCGCCGACTGCCGGCCGCATCGCGTTCGATGGTCACGATATTACCCGCCTGCCGCCGCACCGCCGCGCCCGGCTTGGGGTGTCGCGCACTTTTCAGATCACCAACCTGTTTCCGCGCCTTTCCGTGCGCGACAATATGGTGCTGGCCTTGCGTGGAAGATCACCGCGCAAGTTTTCGCTGTTCGGCACGCCCGACATCGATGCCGTCGAAGGCCCGCAAATCGCAGCCGCGCTCGAGGCGGTGCGGATCGCTGGCCGTGTCGACATCATGGTGAAGGATTTGTCTTATGGCGAGCAGCGCCAGCTCGAAATCGCGCTGTCGCTCGTCACCTCGCCGCGGCTCCTGCTGCTCGATGAGCCGGCCGCCGGGCTATCGCCCTCGGAGCGTTCGATGGTTGCCGAGATCATCCGTTCGTTGGGACGGGATATCACGGTCGTCTTGATCGAACACGATATGGATCTGGCGCTCGGCCTTGTCGATCGTGTCACCTGCATGTTCGAGGGCCGCGTGCTGGTGGAAGAGGCGCCCGACGATATCAGGCGGAATAAACAGGTGCAGGAAGTCTATCTGGGGCGACCGCGCCATGCTTGAAGTCCGTGACCTGCACAGCGGTTATGGTGAGGCGCTGGTGGTCCGCGGCGTCTCGCTCGCCGTCGGCGCCGGCGAGATCGTCGCCGTGCTTGGCCGTAACGGCATGGGCAAGACGACGCTGATCCGCTCCATCATGGGGCTTACGCCGCCGCAGATTCGTTCGGGATCGATCACCTGGCGCGGCGAGAGCCTGATTGGCTTGCGGCCGCATGATATTGCCGCGCGCAAAATCGCGATCGTGCCACAGGGGCGGCGGTTGTTTCCGTCGCTGACAGTGACCGAGCATCTGACGATGCTCAAAGGAGCGCGCGCGAAGACCGGATGGACGCTGGAGCGCGTATTCGGGCTTTTTCCGCGGCTCGCCGAGCGTCGTCACCATCGCGGCGGGCAATTGTCCGGCGGCGAACGCGGTATGCTGGCGGTCGGCCGTGCGCTGATGATCGATCCACAGCTTATCCTCATGGACGAACCCTCCGAAGGGCTTGCGCCGGTGATGGTGCAGCATCTGGAAGGGATCGTGCGCGACCTCAAGGCGGAGGGACTTTCGATCCTACTGGTCGAACAAAATCTCTACAGCGCGCTCGACGTCGCTGATCGTGTGTATATTCTGGAGACCGGTGAGGTCGTGCATCAGGCCGATGCGGCGGCTCTCGCGCAGCAGACCGAGTTGTTGTTCGCGCGGCTTGGGGTGCAGTAGAAAAACGCTCTCGTAGAGTTTACACGAAATCGGAATCGGTCAATTGGAAGCGATCGAGGCGCGGCGGGGTTTCGGTGGCGCGGTCGCGCAGCTGCACCAGTATCGGCGGCCGCAGCCGTTCCGGCAGGGCGAATCCGGGTAGATATGGCAGGCTCTTGTTGAGGCCGGCGTAAACGAAGATGCGATGCTTCCAGAGACGACAGGCCGCGCGGATCAATGTGCCGATATCGCGTGAGGCGACCGCGGCTTGCGGCCGCGCAAAGAAGCCGCACAGCAGCACGTGGCTGATGCCGCGCGTTTTTCGCGAGGATGAGATCAACAGCAGGTCAGGCGTGGCGTGGACCGCGTAGTCGCAGGTCGGGTCGCTGATGCGGTCGAACAGCATGGCGGCGTCCCAGTGCAGCCCGTTCTCGCCAAGCGGCGTCCCAAAGCCGGCCAGCCGCTCGATCGCCTCATCTCTCGACAGCGCCTTGATCGGGTCTGAAAACTTCAAGCCTCGGCGGCGCGGCCAGCCGAGGCTGATGCCGACGCGCACCGGCAGCAAGAGAAATGGCTGCAGTCCCATAAGCCGCGCGTTGAGCGGGGCCGAAATCGGATTCGGGAGGCCGAGGATGATGCGGATATTTTTGGCACCGCACAGCCGCTCGACTTCCTTGTAGAGGCGGCGAACCAGTGCTGGCGACCGGTAGGCTTTCAGGATGAAGAGGTCGATGAGCTGAGTGGCAATCGCGGGCGCGCCGTCCAGATAAACCTTCTGGTGAAGCAGGACGATCTGGCCGATTTTCCTGTCGTCGTCGTAGGCGGCCACAACCGCGCAGCCCTGACCGAAGCCGCGCTCGTAAAGCCACTTCATCCGCGGCGCGGAGAAGCAGACCTCTTTTGATCCAAATGCTTCAGTGGCAATGCGCGCCGTACTTTCAAAATCGACGGCACTTTCTTCCAAAACCGTGATCATCCAAAATCTGCCCGCCACGCGAGCCGAGTCGCGTCCCCACCCCCACCATAGCCCAAAACGGCGCCCTTGCGGGGACAGGCATGAGCCCCCATCTGAACGGGCCGAAGGAATTGAACATGCTGGATTTTACTCAACACGGCTCGGGTGACCTCGGTCCAGGCGCGACGCCTGTGGCGACGCTCGACGGCGATCAGCTCCTGCTGGATGCCTATTCAAATGCGGTCATCGGCGTGACCGAGCGCGTGGGGCCGGCGGTGGTCCGTGTCGAGACCGGCGACAGGACGCCCGGCGCACGCACGCGCGGCGGTCTCGGTTCCGGGATCGTGATTTCGCCGGACGGCCTGGTTCTGACCAATAGCCATGTGGTCGGCTCGTCGCGGCAGATCCGCTTGCAGGATATCGAAGGGGTCGTCACCGACGCCCGCGTGCTCGGCGTCGATCCCGACACGGACCTTGCGCTTCTGCGCGCTGACGGTGCGCGGGATCTGCACTATGCTTCGCTCGGCAATTCCAGGCATTTGCGCCGCGGCCAGCTGGTCGTCGCCATCGGCAATCCGCTCGGCTTTGAATCGACGGTCACGGCAGGCGTCGTGTCGGCGCTCGGCCGCTCGATCCGCTCCGTCAGCGGGCGGACCATCGAGGACGTGATCCAGACCGACGCCGCGCTCAATCCCGGCAATTCCGGCGGACCATTGGTGTCGTCGGCCGGCGAGGTCATCGGCATCAACACCGCGATCATCAGCGGCGCGCAGGGCATCTGCTTTGCGGTCGCCAGCAACACCGCCCAATTCGTGTTGTCGGAGATCATCCGGCACGGCTATGTCCGCCGCGCCTACATCGGCGTGTCGGGCCAGACCGCGGTGGTGCCGCGGCGGCATGCGGTGATCGCCGGTATCGATAACAAGATGGGCGCCTTGCTCGCGCAAATCGAGCTCGATGGGCCGGCTTCGCGCGCAAGCCTCCTGCCGGGCGACGTCGTGGTCAAGCTCGACGGCGTCGCCATCCATGGCGTTGACGATCTGATCCGCGTGCTCGACCGTGACCGGATCGGCCGCACGCTGAAAATGGACATCTTGCGGCTCGGCCGCCTGCGCGAGATCGACATCGATCCGATCGAGCGCAAACCGTCGGCGCGGCAAGGGACCGCGCCCTAGTGTGGTGGTTCAAAAGTCCGCATCATTGATGCCGCGCGTTCGTCATGCGGACTTTTGAACCCAAACCACACTAGATCTATAGGTTCGCTAGTGTCCTTTCGATTCCGAAGTTCGAAACGTGGCTCCGTAAAATGCTGCGAACTTCGGAATCGGGACGCTAGCTTGACCGCCTACGCTTTGGCCGGGATATCGGCTGCGTTCGAATCTGCGGATTGATTGACGTCGGGCGCGATCGAACGGCTTTGATGATATGGCAGACCAGGACCGAGAGCTGCCTTGAGTTGGTCGGCCGGCAAAGGCCTGGCCAGCAGGAAGCCCTGCAACAAGTCGCAGCCCAGGCTTTGCAACAGGCTTTGATGCTCCGCCGTCTCGACGCCTTCCACGACGACCTTCAGGCCGCAGGCTTGGGCGAGATGGATCATTCCACCGAGCAGTTGTTTGCGCTTCTCGTATTCTGCGAGAAAACTCCGGTCGATCTTGATGACGTGGCACGGCAAGTACTGAAGATATTCGAAGTTCGCGTACCCCGAACCGAAATCGTCGAGCCAGATCCCGACGCCAATGGCGGCAAGTTCGCGCAAGCGTTCCACTGTATCGCCGGAGCGGTCGACGGCGGAATCTTCCGTCAGTTCGAACGCCAGCCTGCGTGCGGGCAAGCCACTCTCCCGCAAGGTGCGCTCGATCAAGCCCAATAGATCAGGAGAACGCAAGTTAAGTGGTGAAAGATTGACGCTGAGTTTGAGCCCGTCGTCCCAGCGCGCTGCTTCGTGGCATGCGGATGTCAGCACCCATTCCAGCAGTCTGTCGATCAATCCGTACTGCTCCGCCACCCTGACAAATTCGAGCGGTGAAACGTTGCCGCGAACCGGATTGCTCCAGCGCGCCAACGCTTCGACGGCGACCGGCCGGCCGTTTTTGGCGTCGTAAATCGGCTGGTAGTGCAGGCCAAGTTCACGGCCGTTTTGCAGCGCTTGCGCGAGATCGTTTGCGACTTCTCGAAGTTCGTCGGCGTCGGATTTTTCGACCGCCGGCTTTTCCGCCTTGGGCGCTTCTTCGCCGGACGAAAAATCCAGTTCGTTGTCGAACACGACCGGCCGGCCCAGCCTTGCGTTCTTCGATTTGTAAAGCGCGCGGTCGGCTTTGAGCATCAATTCGTCGGCGATAGTAGCGTGGTCCGGAGCGATGGCAATACCGACACTCGCCGCCACATCTGCGGAGCCGAACGCGCCAAGAAAGTATGGCTGCCGCAGCACGTATGCCAATTCATTCGCGACGCGAAGCGCTGATGTCGTCGATGAATCCGGCAACAGGATTGCGAATTCGTCGCCGCCCAGTCTGGCAGCGGTGTCGTCACTGCGAATGGAGTCCTTCAGCCGCATGGCGACATTCTTCAGGAGCACGTCGCCGGCGGCGTGTCCAAGCCGGTCGTTGACTTCCTTGAAGCCGTCAAGATCGAGACACAGCAAGGCGCAGGCGCTGCCCGATGTCGCGCGGGTGATCGCGCCATTGAGCCGATCGGTGAAAAGACGCCGGTTCGGAAGCTCGGTAAGGCTGTCATGGTGCGCCAGAAACTCGACCTGAGCTTCGGCCCTGCGCCGTTCGGTGATGTCTTCGTAGGTGCAAACCCAGCCGCCATCTTCCAGTGGCTGATGATGGATTGCGATTAGTCTGCCGTCGCCGAGTTCCTGAAGGAATATCCCCTTTTCGCGGCGATCGATGAAGGCTTTGCGAGCCGAGTAGATCTCGTCCACGCTGCGGCCGGGATAGTTGCCGAGTGCACAACTATCGGCAAGCACATCGTACAGTTTCATTCCGGTGCGGAGCCGGCTCATCGGTTGATTGTAGATCCGGCAGAATTGCTCGTTGACCAGTTCAAGCCGATCTTCCGGGGCGTACAGGCAGATACCTTGCGGCAGGTTGGCGATCGCCTGTTCGAACCGCTGCCTGAATGCACCCGGACGCGCGAAGCGCCAGGACAAGTCGTAACGAAGCGCCGCCAATACTTGCGCAATTCGTCGGCGCCCAACGCTGGGGCGGGGCGATTGATTTTCTGTCTGGCGCCGCACGGTAGTTGTCCTGCCGGTTCCCAAAAAAGCGATGGTTTTCCGAGGACCTAATCACGAAAGACTGAGAGCGGCGTTAAAACCCGGCTTGCCGCTTTTTCGGGCATATGCCTTATCGGCACGAAGAAGGCGCTCTCGAGCGGCTTGCGCCGGTTGTGTGGGCCCGGATCGGGCAGGGTTGAAAGAAATCGCTAACTAAAATCGAACGCAGCTCGGCCTGTGGCGCAAAGCGTCGATAACGATGCGTAAATGCCGAAAGAACGCCCGCGCGGGACGGTCAGCGTGGTTCCGCGTCTCGCACTGCCACTATGGGTAATGATGCCTTTCAGGCCAATTTGGACTTCAAGCCAGGGCAAAATCTGTCTACCATTCGGGTTAACTGAGCGGCGTCTGCGAGCATCCGATTCGTTGGATGGCGGCGCAAGACTCGGATTCGGGGGATATTTCTGACCAAAGGGCTTCTCACATTCGCCTTGACCCGTCGGCCGCTGGTGCTGTTGGGCCTGCTCTTGTTTATTGGGGCCGGCACGTTCGCCTTTTCGCGGCTTAACATCGAGGCCTACCCGAACCCGGCGCCGGTGATCCTGGAGATCACGGCGCAATCTCCGGGCCTCTCCGCCGAAGAGATGGAGCGCTACTTTACCATTCCGATCGAAGTCGGCCTTGCCGCCACCCCTGGTGTCGATGTGATTCGTTCGACTTCGTTTTACGGCCTGTCCTTTGTCCGCGTCGTGTTCCAGTACAACGTCGATTATTATTTCGCGCTCACGCAGACGGCCATCAACCTGCAACAGAACGTCACGCTTCCGGGCAACGTGACGCCCCAGATCCAGGCGACCAGCCTGGTCGGCGAAATCTACCGCTACGAGCTGGTCGGACCGCCGCATTTCGGGCTGACCAACCTGCGCACGGTACAGGATTGGATCTTGCAGCGGCGGCTTCTTGCCGTTCCCGGTGTCGTGCAGGTCAATACCTGGGGCGGCACGACCAAGGAATATGATGTCGACGTCGATCCGCGGAAACTTGAAGCCTATGGTCTGACGCTGCCGCAGGTGATCAGCGCTATCGGCAATGCCAATGTCAACGTCGGCGGCCGCACCATCAATATGGGGCTGCAGTCGGTGAATGTTCGCGGCGTCGGACTGATGGACAGCGGGGGCGCGACCGACCTGACCCAGGGCTACAAGGTTCAGGACATCGAGAACGTCATGCTTTCCGAGCAGCAAGGCTTGCCGCTGTTCGTGAAAGACGTGGCCAAGGTCTCGGTGGGCTATGTGCCCCGGCTCGGCAAGGCCGGTCGCGACCATTCGGATGATGTGGTGGCGGCGATCGTCATCATGAATTGAACGCTGCACACCAATGACGTCGTCGCCCGTATCCGCTCGGAGATCGAGAAGATCAACACGGACGGCAGCCTTCCGCCAGGGGTCAAACTGGTTCCGTTCTACGACCGCACCGTTCTGGTCGGTGTCACCACCAGCACCGTGCTGCATAATCTCATTTTTGGTGTTCTGCTGATTTTCGCTATTCAATGGCTGTTTCTGGGCGATCTGCGCAGCGCCGTCATCGTGAGCGCCAACATCCCGTTCGCGCTGTTCTTCAGCATCATCATCCTTGTCCTGCGCGGCGAGGATGCAAACCTGCTGTCGGTCGGCGCCGTCGATTTCGGTATCATCGTCGACTCCGCCGTGATTGTGGTCGAGAATGTCTTTCGCAATCTCGCTTCCCGGCCGGACGAAAGAGTAGAGTTGTTGAATCAGCTCGCCGAGAAGCGCTGGGGCGACGACCCAACAGATGCGGGATCATCGAGCAACCCGACATGGACCGATCGGCTGCGGCTGATCCTGATCAGCGGTTTGCAAGTCGACAGGGCCGTGTTGTTCTCCACCGTGATCATTGTCGCGGCGTTCATCCCGCTGTTTACCATGCAGGGCGTCGAAGGCCAGATTTTCGGCCCGATGGCGCGAACCTACGCCTACGCTCTGGTCGGAGCGCTGGCGGCGACATTCACGGTGACGCCGTGTCTGGCTTCGCTTCTGCTATCGGAGCACCTTAGCGAAGTCGAGACGATCGTCGTTCGTACAGTACGTAAGGTCTACACGCCTGTGCTGCGCTGGTCGTTGAAGAACCGGCCGGTCATGATCGCGGTCGGACTGGTCTTCCTTGGCGTCAGCGGATTCCTCGGTTCGCGCCTCGGCAGCGAGTTCCTGCCGACCCTCGAAGAAGGGAATTTGTGGATCCGCGCGTCGATGCCGCCGACTCTCTCGCTCGAGGCGGGAATACCGCTGGTGGCGCGAATGCGCGAAATTCTGCTCCGGCATCCCGAAGTCATCACCGTGGTCTCGCAGCACGGCCGTCCTGACAATGGCAGCGATGCGGCGGGCTTCTTCAATGCGGAGTTCTTCGTGCCGCTGAAACCTTTCGAGGAATGGCCGGCGGGTCTGACCAAGGAAAAGCTTGTCGACGAACTGCAAGCCGAATTTTCCAGCGAATTCGTCGGCATCAACTTCAATTTCTCGCAATACATCCAGGACAACGTCGAGGAAGGGCTGTCGGGCGTCAAAGGCGCGAACTCCATCAAGATTGTCGGTCCCGACCTCGCGACCCTCGAGCAGATCGCGAAAGCGGCCTTGCCCGAGATGGCTCAGGTGCCGGGAATTACCGATCTCGGCGCGTTCTGGGTGCTAGGGCAGCCCAATCTGAACATCCGGATCGACCGGGAGAAGGCAGCCCGCTACGGGCTCAACGTCAGCGATGCCAATAACGTCGTGCAGGCTGCCTTGGGCGGGACTGTGGCGACCACGCTTCTGGAGGCGGAGCGCCAGTTCGGTGTCGTGGTGCGGCTCGCGCCCGAATATCGCAACAACGTCGATGAGGTGAAGAATATCAAGGTCGGCGTTCAGACGCCGGCCGGAAACGCCCATATTCCTTTCAGCGACTTCGCCAACATCACGCTCGACACCGGCGCCTCCTACATCTTTCGCGAGAAAAACCAGCGCTTCGTGCCGATCAAATTCAGCGTTCGAGGCCGCGACCTTGCCAGCGCGATCGAGGAAGCGCAGCAGCGCATCAACCGCAATGTGAAGCTGCCTGCCGGCTATCGCATCGATTGGGCGGGAGAGTTCGATTCGTTGCAGCAGGCCAAGAAGCGGCTCGCGGTTATTCTGCCCATTACCTTTATCTTGATCATGGTGCTGCTCTACGGATTGTTCAATTCGTTCCGTGACAGCCTGTTGGCGCTGCTTGGACTTCCGTTCGCGGTCGGCGGCGGCATTCTTGGACTATATGTCTTCGGCTTGAATTTCAGCATCTCGGCCGCCATCGGATTTGTCTCGCTGTTCGGCGTGTCTGTCATGAGCGGCATTCTCGTCATCCATGGCTATTATCGCGTGGCCAGCAGTGGTCTTGACCCGGCCGAGGCGATGTTCCGTGCGGTCGACCAGCAGATGCGGCCAATCCTGATGATGACGCTGTCGGCTTGCATCGGCTTGCTTCCGGCTGCGCTCTCAACCGGAATCGGCAGCCAGGTGCAGCGACCGCTCGCAACCGTGATCGTGGGCGGAATGCTGATCGGACCGGTCTTGTTGCTGGTCGTCGTGCCGGCGCTGCAGAGCTATTTCCTCGGACGAGAGACTCCCCCCGAACCACGGCGTCCGCGCAGAGAAGCAGACCAGACCTAGCGTCCCGATTCCGAAGCTCGCATCCTTGTGCAGCCCCCGAATTTACGAACTTCCGAACCGCCGCACTAGCCGTCTTTCAACGCCGCGAGTAGCTCGTCGGGCTGCTCGATCATCATCGTGTGGCCAGCGCCCGGCAACACCACGGTGCGGGCGTGTGGTATCGCGGCGGCGAGCGTCTTCCCGGCTTTGACCGGTGTCATCATATCGCGCTCACCGAGGATGAAGGTGACTGGCACCTTGATTTGCGCCGCGGCAGTCAACGCGTTCTGGTAAGCGTTGCAGGCGTTGAGATCGCTATAGAGCACGCCGGGGGCGCATCTTTGCAGCACACGCTGGGCTCCCTGGTGCATCCAAAGTCCGGGCGCGAGGCTGCCGCCGAGTTCGGCTTTGAAGCCTAAGCCCCAGATCGACACCATATCGACGGCCGCGAGGTCGTTGGCTTCAGCCGCCTTCAGAAGATCAGGCCCGACGGTCATCGTCCCGGCAGTGCCGATCAAGCTTAGACCTGAGACCTTGTCGGGGTGTCGCGCGGCAGTCTCAAGCGCGATCAGCGAACCCATGGAATGGCCGACGATTTTGGCTTTCGTCCCGCCGGCGGCATCAAGCAAGGCGGCGGTCCAGTCTGCCATGTCGGTGATAGTCGTCAGCGGCTTTCCCGGCGAGCGGCCATGGCCGGGAAGGTCCGGCGCCAGCACCGAATATCCGTGATGGGCGAACCAGCGGCTGTGCAACGCCCAGGTCGAATGATCAAAACCCGCGCCGTGCAGCAAGACCACGGCCGGCAGTAATTTGTCGAACGGCCTGCCGCCGGTCGCGACAAAGGTATCAATCCCATTGACCGAAAGCTGCATGGCTTAAACTTTCTGCGAGACGCGCAGCGCCTGACCGAGGTCATCGAGAATGTCGGCAACCGCCTCGATGCCGACGGACAGCCGCACCAATTCCTCGCCGATGCCGGCCTCCTGAAGCTGGGCGGCGTCCATCTGCTGATGCGTGGTGCTGGCGGGGTGGATCACCAGCGTCTTGGCATCGCCGACATTGGCGAGATGGCTGATCAGGCGCAACGACTCGATGAATTTCTTGCCGGCGGCGCGGCCACCCTTGATGCCGAAAGAGACGATCGAGCCGGCGCCGCGCGGCAGGAGCTTCTTGGCCAGCGCGTGATCCGGATGGGATTCCAGCGCCGGGTGCAGGACCCAATCGACGGCCTTGTTGGTAGCCAGGAATTCCAGCACTGCGAGCGTGTTGCTCATATGCCGTTCCATGCGAACGCCGAGCGTCTCGATGCCCTGCAAAAGCTGGAACGCGTTCATCGGCGACAGACATGCGCCGAAATCGCGCAATCCTTCGGTGCGCGCCCGCATGATGAAGGCGGCCTGGCCGAATTGCTCGTCGAAGACAATGCCGTGATAGCCGGCATAGGGTTCAGTTAGAACAGGAAATTTGCCGGAGGCGTGCCAGTCGAACCGGCCGCCGTCGACGATCACGCCGCCGATCGCAATGCCATGGCCACCGAGCCATTTGGTCGCCGAGTTCATCACGATATCGGCGCCGAGTTCGATCGGGCGGCTGAGAAACGGCGTCGCAAAGGTGTTGTCGATCAACAGCGGAATTTTCGCCAAATGGGCGATTTGCGCGACGGCGGGAATGTCCAGCACTTCCAGTCCGGGGTTGCCGATGGTCTCGCCGATCACGAGCCGGGTTGTCGGGCGGATCGCTGCGCGAAATTCGTCGAGCGCGCGTGGCTTCACAAATGTCGTCGTGATGCCGAAGCGTGGCAGCGTGTGCGCCAGGAGGTTGATGGTGCCGCCATAGAGCGAGGCGGAGGCGACGATGTGATCGCCGGCATTGAGAAGCGTCGCGATCGCCAGATGAAGCGCGGCCATGCCGCTCGCGGTCGCGATCGCGCCGACGCCTGCTTCCAGCGCCGCGATGCGTTCTTCCAGCACCGCCGTCGTCGGATTCGAAATCCGCGTATAGATGTGGCCGGCGCGTTCCAGGTTGAACAGCGCCGCGGCGTGATCGGAATCCTGAAAGACGTAAGAAGTGGTCTGATAGATCGGCACGGCGCGCGCGCCGGTTGCGGGGTCGGCCCTTTGGCCGGCATGCAGGCTCAGGGTCTCAAAAGCAGGCGGCTTCGGTGTGGGCATGTGGAAACTCGCCTGATGATGAGGGATGAACGTGCCGGCTCAAACATGCACGGCGGTGCGGACCCGTCCGGCATTGCCGAACACGCGCAGGTAACGCTCGACCTCGCTCGCCGCGCCGGTGGCCTTTTCCGGATTGTCGGAGAGCTTGACCGCAGGGCGGCCATCGACCGAGGTGACCTTGCAGACGATCGAGATCGGATTGAGGTCGATCGAACCGTTCGGCGCGCAGCCGACGAAATCGTTAGTGAGGTTGGTGCCCCAGCCGAAACTGATACGGACGCGGCCGGCAAAATGCCGATAGGTTTGCTCGATCGATTCGACATCCATGGCGTCGGAAAAGACCAGAAGCTTTTCCTTCGGGTTTTGTCCCTTCTGCTTCCACCAGGCGATGATTTCTTCGCCGGCCTCGATCGGCGGCGCGCTGTCCGGCCGAAAGCCGGTCCAGTCCGCAACCCATTCCGGCGCGTCGCGCAGAAAAGCCTTGGTGCCAAAGGCATCGGGGAGCGCGATCAAAAGATTGCCGCCATAGGTGTGACGCCATTGATCGAGAATACGGTACGGCGCCCAGCGCAACTCGTTGTCGTCGTTCGCCAGTGCGGCTGCGACCATCGGCAGTTCATGGGCGTTGGTGCCGATCGCTTCGAGATCGCTATCCATCGCCAGCAGCACGTTGGAGGTGCCGGTGAAGGACGGACCCAGCCCTTCCTTGACCGCCTCTACGCACCAGCGCTGCCACAGGAAACCATGACGCCGCCGCGTGCCGAAGTCCGACAGGCGTAGACCGTCCAGCTTTCGCAGCCGCTCGACCTTGGCCCAGAGCTTGGCCTTGGCGCGCGCATAGAGCACGTCGAGTGCAAACCGGCCCTGTCCCTTCATCACCTGGCGCGAGCGCAGTTCGTTAAGGATGGCGAGCGCCGGAATCTCCCACATCGTCGTATGGGTCCACGGCCCGTAAAAATTCAGTTCGTACTGGCCGTCGACTTTCTTGAGTTCGTATTCGGGAAGGCGGAACGTCGAGAGATAGTTGATGAAGTCGGGCGAGAACATCTGGGTCTTGCCGTAGAACGTGTTACCGGCAAGCCAGATCAATTCCTTTTTGCTGAAGCGGATGGAGCGGGCGTGATCGAGCTGTGCGCGCAATTCGCCTTCATCGATGACCTCGGCGAGCCGGACATGCTTGCTGCGGTTGATGACCGAGAAGGTCACCCGCTGGTTCGGGTAGCAATCCCGGATCATCTGCAGCATCAGAAGCTTGTAGAAATCGGTATCCAGCAGGCTGCGCACGATCGGATCAAGCCGAAAGCCGTGATTATAGGTCCTGGTCGCGATATCGTTGACGGTCATGAAGCCAAGTCTAGCCCGCGGGAAGCATTGCAACCAGTGGGTTTCAGCCGGCGTGGCCTTGCCGGATACGCATGATAGTGGCCGGGATCCCGGTCCAGGCCGGCTTTTGCGGCGCAAATTGCTGCCGGAGATAGGCCACGAGTTCGGCGAGCTGGTCGTCGGACAGGGCGTCCCGGAAGGCCGGCATGTAGCCGAGGTCGCTCGAGACCGGGGCCATAATGCCGTGCAGGATCACCTGGATCAGGTTATCGGGGGTGGCCGCGTGCACGTTGCTGTTCAGCGCCAGCGAAGGCCGGCTGCCGAACAAAGGAGGACCCCCGACCGCGTGGCACACTGCGCAGGCGCCCTCGTAAAAGCGCTGACCGGCCGGCGATGTCGCGACAATGCGCGCGCCGGTCGTCCGCTCAAGCCGCTCGGCCAGAGCCTCCTGGGCCGGTTTGCCAGCGTTTTCGTTGAAGGAAGCAAGGTAGACCGCCATGGCGCGGATGTCCTCGTCCGGCAGGGCTTTTAACTCCTGCACGACCGGGGTCATGGGGCCTGCGGCAACGCCGTGGAAACGGGAAGTGCCGGTCCGCAAATAGCTGAACAGCTCGTCTTCGTTCCAGGGAATCGGTGCGTGCGAGAGCGAAGTCAAAGCCGGGGCCTCCCAGCCCTCGGCAAAGCCGCCGGCGAGATAGGCGTTGGTTTTTTCAGCCCCCAAGGCGTTGCGCGGTGAATGACAGCCGCCGCAATGGCCGAGACCTTCGACCAGATAGGCGCCGCGATTCCACACGGCCAATTGCTTCGGGTCGGGCGTGAATGGTTCGGCATTGTGAAATAGCGCGTTCCAGCCGGCGAGTAACGGACGCCAGTTAAAGGGGAAGGCGAGCGCGTGGGCGCGATTTTCGCTTTTCACCGGCGTCTCGGCCATCAGGAAGGCGTACAGCGCCTGCAAGTCGGCATCGCTTGATTTCGCGAAATGCGTGTAGGGAAATGCCGGATAGAGCTGCCGGCCGTCACGATGGATGCCCTCGCGCATCGCGCGCTCAAAGGCCGGGTACGACCAGTTGCCGATCCCGGTTTCGACATCGGGCGTGATATTGGTGCTGTAGATGACGCCGAACGGCGTCTCGATCGGCCGGCCGCCGGCACTGAGCACGCCGTTGATCGAGGTGTGGCAGGTCGCGCAGTTGCCAAGCGCGGCGAGTTGCCGGCCGCGTTCGATCGTGGCTGTCGAAAACACCGAAGCATCCGGCCGGGCGATCGGCGCGATCGAGCGCCAGGGTAACATCGCTGTGGCGATACCGATGCCGCCGGCAACAAGGGCGGCGGCGGTGGCCAAGACACCGCGTCGCGTGTGGAACGGATTTGACCAGCGGTTCGAATTCGCAGGCGCCGGGCCCGGCGAGGGGAGAGCTTCGCGGTGCAAAGTTTGCTCGCCGTGTAATCCCGCCAGAATGCGTTCCGGCGTGAACGGCGGTTCGCGAAAGCGGACGCCGGTCGCATCATAAATGGCATTGGCAATGGCAGCCGCGCTCGGGACGGACGCGGACTTGCCGACGCCAAGCGGCGGCTGGTCGTTGCGCGGCAGCATCAACACGTCGATCTTGGGCAGGTCCGGGAATTTGATGATCGGGTAGGCGCCCCATTCGCGGCTCGCGACCGAAGCGCCGCTGAACGAGACCTCCTCCATCAACGCGCGGCTGGTCGATTGAATGACGTTGCCTTCGATCTGATGGCGCACGCCGTCCGGATTGATCATCAGGCCGGAATCCTGGCCCGCGATCACGCGCGTCACACTGACGTCGCCGGTAGCCGTGTTGACCGCGACGTCGGCGATCCAGGCCGACCATGCCGCGCCATAGCCCGGAAACTTGCTGTGAACGTAGAGCGCGTAGGCGAAGCCGCGTCCATGCGCGATGTCACCTTCGTTCCCTTTTTCCTGTCGCACCGGGCGCGGCTGCCAGTCGGCGCGCTCGGCGACTGCCTTGACGAGGTCGATCGCGCGCGGATCTTTCAGATAGCGCAGGCGGTATTCGATCGGATCAACGCCAGCTTCAGACGCGAGTTCGTCGATATAGGATTCATGCGCAAATGTGTTCGGCAAAGCCGACACGCCGCGAAGCCAGGCGGCCCGCATGATCGGCGGCATGTCGTGCGCCACCACGCGCAAGTTATCGTAGTCGTAAGGCGGGATCGCGGTGCGGTCGCCCATTTCCGAAACCAGAGGTGTCGGCGAGATCGTGCCGGTCAGCAGTAGCGCCAGCGTCGGAGCAGCGTTGGAAGGATAGCGGCTTGCGAAATCGTAAGCTGCAATGCCGCCATCGGCATTCAATCCGCCCTTGACGTCGATCAGTTGCGCGGTGCCTTTCGGCTCCCAGACGTGTTCCTGCTCGCGCGTCAGTTGCACCCGAACCGGACGCCCGACCGCGCGCGACAGCAGCACCGCATCGGCACAGACATCGTCCGCGCAGTTCCGGCCATAGCAGCCGGCCGCTTCCATGCGGACGATCTCGATGTCGGAGTCGGGACGCCGCAACAGCAGCGCCAGGTCGCCACGCAGCATGTGCGGATTTTGCGTGCCGGACCACACGCGAACCTGGTCTTCCTGAAAATCCGCGACCGCGCAGGACGGGCCGATCGAGGCGTGCATCTGATAAGGCCAGACATAGGTGCGCTCGATCGTTTTCGCCGCCTGGCTCAGCGCCGCATCGACGTTGCCTTTGTCGATCAGGGTACGCGGCGTCGATGGATTGGCGCGCAGCGCCGTCTCGATATCTTTCATATCGGGAAGGGTCGGCACCTTCTTCCAGGTCAGCTTGAGCTCGGCCGCTGCCCTGATCGCGTTTTCCTCGCGCTCGGTGACGACGCCGACAAAGTCGGCAATCCGCACTACCGCGATGAGGCCGGGAACGTCGCGCACGGAGAATTCATCGACATCAATCAAACTCGTGCCGACAAAATCGCCGCCATCGACGCCGGCATAGGGCGGGCGCACCACGCGGCCATGAAGCATGCCGGGCACGCGGACGTCATGGACGTAGACGAGTTCGCCAGTCGCCTTGGCCGGAAGGTCGACGCGCGGCACCGACTGGCCGACGACGCGATAGGTATCGGCGGATTTGACTTCGACGTCATCGGCAAGTTCGAGTCGGATGGTGTCGTCGCCGATCAATTCGCCGTAGCTGATGCTGCGATTATGTCCGCGGACGAGACCATCTTCGATCGCAAGTTCCTCGAGAGGCAGCTCAAGCCGTTCCGCGGCGCGCGCGATCAGAAATTGCCGGGCTTGCGCGGCGGCCTTGCGCAGCGGCACCGCCGAAATCTGGATGGTTTCGCTCGCAATCGTCGCGCCCTGATTGGGGACGCGCGAGGTATCGCCCAGTACCACCACCACGCGCGCAAAGGATACATCGAGTTCTTCGGCAACAATCTGCCCAAGTGCGGTACGGATTCCCGTGCCGAGATCGACGTGGCCGTTGAAGGCAGTGACCGACCCGTCCGCGGTGATCTTGATGAAGGTCTCGAACGGACGGTTGGTGCCGGCTGCGACAGGGCGCACCACCGTCAGTGTTCCCGATCGATGCTCGCCGCCGGAAAGATCGGATGCGCTCATCGATCACTTGCCTCGGCCGCGCTACCCGCGGCGCGCATCACCGCGCGAATGATCTCCACATGCGCGCCGCAGCGGCAGAGATTGTAACGCAGCGCTTCCATTACCTCTTGTTCCGTCGGATGCGGATTGCGCATCAGCAGCGCCTTGGTCGTCATGATCATGCCGTTGAGGCAATAGCCGCATTGCGCGGCGTTCTCCGTAATAAACGCCTCCTGCACAGGGTCAGGAGCGTGACGCGAGCCAAGACCTTCAAGCGTCACGACTTCGCGGCCGGCGCAGCCTTCGATAGGGATCACGCAGGAGCGCGCCGCGACCCCGTCGATCAGCACGGTACAGGTGCCGCATTCGCCGAGCCCGCAGCCATATTTGGGTCCGTTCAGTTCGAGGTCGTTGCGCAGCACATGGAGCAGGGCGGTATCGGGAGAGGCGCCGACGTCATGGACCCGGCCGTTGACCGAGAGGCGGATCGGAGCTTGCTTCCAGTGGGCCAAGAGCGCTCGTGCGGGTCGTTGAAAGGTGTTTTGAGAATACCGTTTGCATACAAACGTGCAAGGCTAGCGTCCCGGTTCTGACATTCGTATGATATGGCGGCGGGGTTCGCTTACGAATGTCAGAACCGAAGGGACGCTGGAAAATATATGATTTCAGCGTGGTTACGACTCTGACGAAGAGATCGGGGCAAGCCTGAAAGGACGTCGGAGTCGCCACGCTGCCGCCCAAACGCGCTTGACAGTCTTTTGACGCGCGCGCAAAATTGTTCGTGTACAAATGAAAACGGTTCCGGGCATGACGCCTGACACGACGGCCGCCGACAAGATCCGCTGCGATGCCTGCCCGGTGATGTGCTACATCAAGCCGGGGGCGGCCGGCGCGTGCGACCGCTACGCCAATCACGACGGCCAACTGGTGCGCGTCGATCCGCATGTGCTTTTGGAGCGGACGGTCTCGCATGGCGGACGGCTGGTGCCGTTCCAGGCCGGCGGCGAATGGGACGGCAAGATCGTTCACGAACAGGACGTGTTCGTCACCGCGATCGGCGCCGGCACGACCTATCCCGATTACAAGCCGGCGCCTTTCATCGTGTCCTCGGAGATCGATGGCGTCGATATGGTCACGGTCGTCACTGAAGGCATCTTCAGCTATTGCGGCGTCAAGGTGAAGATCGATACCGACCGCTTTCTCGGGCCGGAAACCGCCACCGTTCGGGTGCAGGGCGAGGCGGTGGGGCATGTGACGACCGGCGAATACGGCTCGCAGATGCTGTCGCTCGGCGGCGTCCATCATTTGACCGGCGGGTCGAAGAAAGAAGGCCGCGTCACCTGCGATGCGCTGATGGATTTGAGCAACTGCAAGCCGGTGGAGATCACCATCGACGGCGGCGCGACCGTGGTGGTGCAGGCCGGCTATCCGCCAATTGTGAACGGCGTGGCCGAAGAGCGGATGCGGGTCGGATGCGGTTCGGCCACGATCGGCATGTTCGCCAAGCAGTGGCACGGCAAGGTCGACGAGGTCGTGGTCGTCGACGACCACATCACCGGCGTGCTCAGCGAGCATCAGGCCGGCAAGGTGCTGGATATTGCCGATACCGGCATCAAGATGAAGGGACGGCGGTCGACGCCCGGCCGCTATTTTCAGGTCGCCGAGCCCGGTACCGGCTGGGGCGGCACGCAGATTTCAGACCCGTTGACGATCCTGGGGCCGTTCGATCCGAAGGTTGCGCGTCCAGGCACCACCATGCTGATGGTCTCGACGACGGGAGAACACGCCGCCTATTATGAACTCGACGAAAACTTGAAGCCCGTCGAGAAGACGATGCCCGCGGACTTGCGTTTTTCGGTCGAGCGAATTCAGGAGAATTGCGAACCGGCGCTCTGCACCGTGCTGTTCATGGGCGGGGCCGGCGGTTCGCTGCGCGCCGGCGTCACCGACAATCCGGTGCGGCTGACGCGTTCGATCAAGGACGCGCTGACGCGCGTGACCAGCGGCGGCGCGCCGGTCTATGTCTGGCCGGGCGGCGGCATCACGTTTATGGTCGATGTCACGCGGCTGCCGGCCGGCGCGTTCGGCTATGTGCCGACGCCGGCGCTGGTGGCGCCGATCGAGTTCACGATGCGGCTATCGGATTACGCAGCCCTTGGCGGCCATATGGATCATGTTCGCCCTCTGGCGTCGCTGAAGACTGGCGAGGCTCGCCTGGTGGCGTCGCCCGCGTCGAAAGCAGGGGCGCCGTCATGACGCGTCAGCCGCAGGTCGGATGGCTCAAGGACGGCAAGCGGCTGCATTTGCAGGATGGCCCGATCGACCTGATCGTGGAGGCGGAGGGTAGCGCTGCCAACAAGCGCACCGCCTATGCCGCCGCGACCAGCCGTTTCGCCGGTCTGCTGGACGAACTCTGCGACGAATTGGCCCTGTTGCGGACGGCGGCCGACCCGGCGCGGTGCGCGTTGCAGGGCATCGTCGCGCGCCGCATGCATGCCGCGGTAGCCCCGTTCGCCACGGATCGTTTCATCACGCCGATGGCGGCGGTCGCCGGCAGCGTCGCGGAGGAAATTCTCGCCGCCATGGTTCGGGCCGCGCCGCTTGATCGCGCCTACGTCAACAACGGCGGCGATATCGCCCTGCATTTGACCGATGGCGAAGCATTTACTGTTGGCTTGATCGATCGCCCAGACAGGTTCGGCGTGATGCGAACGGCTGAAATCCGCGGCTGCGATCCCACACGCGGCATCGCGACCAGCGGATGGCATGGCCGCAGCTTTTCGCTCGGCATTGCCGATGCGGTGACGGTGATGGCGCGCACGGCCGCGCAGGCCGATGCTGCCGCCACCATCATTGCCAATGCCGTCGATTTGCCGAACCATCCCGCGATCATCCGGTGTCCGGCGAGCGAACTTCAGTCGGACAGCGATCTCGGGCCACGCCTGGTGACGCGAGGTGTCGGCTTCCTGGCGCCCTCCGAGATCACGATCGCGCTTGACGCGGGCGATGCCGAGGCACGCCAATGGCTCGGCCGTGGCCTGATCGAGGCGGCTGCGCTACATTTGAAAAGCGAAATCCGCGTCGTCGGCTTGCCAAGCGGGAGCGCAAATGTTCTTCATCGGTCTTCGCTTGCGGCAGGCGAAAGCGTGATCCATGCCTGAGCGAACTTCGCCTCTCGCGTCCGTTCAAGAGGGTGCCCGTCCATGAGCGTGGTGATACGCAAGATCGTTACCGTCGTCGAAGAGACCCTGATGGAGATGGGGCAGGGCGTCAGCCCCCCGACCCGGCGTGCGGCCGCGATTGCGGTGATCGAAAACCCCTTTGCCGGCCGGTATGTCGAGGACCTCTCGCCGCTGATCGCGATCGGCGAAGAACTCGGCGACCTGCTCGCCCAAAAGGCGGTCGCAGCGTTGGGGATCGACGGCGCCAAGGCGCACAGCTATGGCAAGGCCGCAGCCGTCGGCGAAAATGGCGAGCTGGAGCATGCGGCAGCGATCTTGCATCCCAAGATGGGGGCGCCGGTGCGCAAACGATTAGGCAAGGGCGCGGCGCTGATACCGTCCTCGAAAAAGCGCAGCGGCCCCGGCACCACGCTCGATATTCCGCTCGGCCACAAGGACGCGGCCTTTGTCAGGAGCCACTTCGATGGCATGGAAGTGCAGATCAACGATGCCCCGCGCGCCAACGAGATCATGGTCGCGTTCGCCGTCACCGACAGTGGCCGGCCGCTGCCGCGGGTCGGTGGCTTGACGGTTGGCGAGATCAAGGGCGAAGACGGATTGCGGTAATGGTTTGGATCAACGCTGGAGGGTAGAGGCATGCAACGAAACAGGATTTTATTGGGCGCGCTACTTGCTTTGACCTTCACAGGGCTTGCACCAGGTGCCTTTGCCCAGAGCGGTGAGATCAAGATCGGCGAAATCAACAGCTACTCGTTATTGCCCGCTTTCACCGAACCCTATCGCAAGGGCTGGCAGCTCGCGGTCGAGGAAATCAACGCGGCTGGCGGCATCAACGGCAAGAAGCTGGTCGTCATCTCCAAGGATGACGGCGGCAAGCCGGCCGACGCGCAGACGGCGGCCAACGAGCTCGTATCGAGCGAAAACGTCGCGATGCTGGCCGGCACGTTTCTGTCCAACATCGGGCTCGCGGTCAGCGACTTCGCCAACCAGAAGAAAGTATTCTTCCTCGCGGCCGAGCCCCTGACCGACGCCATCACCTGGTCGAAAGGCAATCGCTATACCTTCCGCCTGCGTCCCTCCAATTACATGCAGGCCGCGATGCTCGCAGAAGCAGCGGCCAAGCTTCCGGCCAAGCGCTGGGCTACGATTGCGCCGAACTATGAATACGGTCAGTCGGCCGTGGCCGTGTTCAAGAAGCTGATGTCGGAGAAGCGGCCGGACATTCAATGGGTCGAGGAGCAGTGGCCGCCCTTCGGCAAGATCGATGCGGGCCCGGTGGTGCAGGCGGTGGCCGCCGCCAATCCGGAAGCGATCCTGAACGTCGAATTCGGCGCCGACCTCGTCAAGCTTGTGCGCGAAGGCAACACCCGCGGTCTGTTCAAGGATCGTACAGTGGTGAGCTTCCTTACCGGCGAGCCGGAATATCTCGATCCCTTGAAGGACGAAACGCCTGAGGGCTGGATCGTCACCGGTTATCCCTGGTACTCGATCAAGACGCCGGAGCACGAGGCTTTCTTGAAGGCCTATCAGGCCAAGTACAACGACTATCCGCGGCTCGGTTCGATCGTCGGCTACGAGACGATCAAGGCGGCGGCCGCGATCCTCACCAAGGCCAACTCGACCGATCCGGAGAAGTTGATTGCCGCGGCCGAAGGCATTTCGGTGCCATCGCCGTTCGGCGAGATCACTTTCCGCAAGATCGATCATCAGTCGACGCTGGGCGCCTTCGTCGGCAAGACCGCGCTGAAGGACGGCAAGGGCGTGATGGTCAATTCCGTCTATCGCAAGGGCTCGGACTATCTGCCGAGCGACGCGGAAGTCGAAAAGATGCGGCCAAAGGAGTGACGCTGTCTTTATCCCTCCCCCCGCGAGCGTAGCGAGTGGTGGGGAGGGTCGACGCGAGCCTTAAGCGAGCGTCGGGGTGGGGGGCCCCCTCCACGCATCGCCGCGCCCCCACCCTGGCCTGCGCTTCGCTTCGGCCTTCCCTCCCCACGCGTTCCGCGGGGGAGGGATAAGAAAGCAAACTCGCTCATGGCCTTTTACATCGTTCAGTTCCTGACCGGACTTGCCAGCGCCGCTTCGCTGTTTCTGGTCGCCTCGGGCCTGTCGATCATCTTTGGCGTGACGCGGATCGTCAATTTCGCCCACGGCGCGTTTTACATGCTCGGCGCCTACGTGGCGTTCACGCTGACCGAACGCTTTTCCGGCGCGCTCGGATTCTGGGGCAGCATCCTGGCGGCGGCGCTGATCGTGGCGGCGATCGGCGTGGTCGTCGAAATGGTGTTGCTGCGCCGGATTTATCACGCCCCCGAGCTGTTCCAGTTGCTGGCGACCTTCGGCCTGACGCTGATGGTCGAAGACCTCGTGGTGCTGAACTGGGGACCGGACGACCTGGTCGGTCCGCGTGCGCCCGCCTTGAAAGGCGCGCTCGATTTCTTCGGCCAGAAAATTCCGAGCTATGATCTGTTCCTGATCGTGTTGGGGCCGGCGGTGCTCGGCTTGCTGTGGCTGGTGTTTCAGCGAACGCGCTGGGGCGTTCTGGTTCGCGCCGCGACCCAGGACCGCGACATGGTGGCAGCCCTTGGCGTCAACCAGAAATGGCTTTTCACATCCGTGTTTGCGCTCGGCGTTTTTCTGGCGGCGCTCGCCGGTGCGCTGCAAATCCCGCGCGATGCCGTGCATCACGCCATGGACTTGCGGATCATCGTCGATGTCTTCGTCGTGGTGGTGATCGGCGGCCTTGGCAGCGTCGTCGGCGCGTTTGTCGCGGCCGTGTTGGTTTCCGAATTGAACGCGTTCGGCATTCTCGTTTTTCCGAAGATATCGATCATCCTGGTGTTCCTGGTGATGGCGGTGGTGCTGATCGTGCGGCCATGGGGATTGCTCGGCAAGGCGGAGGCTGCGGCACGTCGCACGCCGGGGCTCACCGTCAATCCCTGGCGTCCGCTGACTTCAAACGAACGCATCGTGGCTGTTATCGCGCTCGCGCTCGCGGCCTCGATGCCGTTCTTTGCGGGAAATTATGCCCTCACGGTCGGGGCGGAGATCGCGATCTTCGTGATCTTTGCCGCCAGCCTGCATTTCCTGATGTCGGCCGGCGGACTCGCCTCTTTTGGACACGCGGCCTATTTCGGACTGGGCGCCTATGGCGTGGCTTTCGCAGCCAAGCTTGCCGGCCTGCCGATGATCGCAGCGCTTCTGCT
Source organism: uncultured Alphaproteobacteria bacterium (assembly GCA_963770515.1). Classification (GTDB taxonomy): domain Bacteria; phylum Pseudomonadota; class Alphaproteobacteria; order Rhizobiales; family Xanthobacteraceae; genus Bradyrhizobium. The sequence goes on along the minus strand of CAVYPW010000004.1, from coordinate 547,590 downwards.
CGGTCCCGTGCTCGGTCTCCTGGGCGCCGCCGTGTTCGGCTTTTTCGCCGTGCAACTATCCGGCGTCTATTTTGCGATGCTGACGCTCGCCTTTGCGCAAATCGTCTGGTCGATCGCGTTCCAGTGGGTAGGTCTTACCGGCGGCGACAACGGCATTCTCGGCGTCTGGCCCGAACGATGGGCGGCCAGCCCCTCGCATTTCTATTGGCTGTCACTGGCAGTTGCCGCGCTCGCGGTCGGTGTGCTGCGGATCATGACTTTTTCGCCCTTCGGCTTTGCGCTGCGGGCAACCCGTGATTCTCCGCTGCGCGGCGAAGCCATCGGCATCGACGGCAAGCGCGTTCAGTGGAGCGCCTTCGTCATCGCCGGCACCGTCGCCGGAGTAGGCGGCGCGCTGTTCGCCTATCTCAAGGGCAGCGTGTTTCCGGATGTCCTCGGCATTCCGTTGTCGGTCGATGCGCTGGTCATGGTGTTGCTCGGCGGTGTCGAGACGGTCTCGGGCGCGATCGTCGGCGCCATCGTCTACAAGGCGCTTTCGATCTGGCTGGTCAGCCAGACCGAGTGGTCCAAGCTCGTGCTTGGCGGCTTTATCGTTGTGATCGTCGTGGCATTCCCCAAAGGCATCGTCGGCGTGCTGGAATCGATCCGCCATCGCCGGCCATCCTCGGCCAAGGCCGCTGTTCTCGCCTCGCACATCGAGACCGCCGAATGAGCGCTCAGCCACTATTGTCGGTCGAGGGGTTGAGCAAATCCTATGGCGGGGTACATGCCGTGCGTAGCGTCTCGTTTTCGCTTCAAGCCGGCGAAATCCTTGCGCTGATCGGCCCCAACGGCGCGGGCAAGTCTACCTGCTTCAATATGCTCAACGGCCAGACCGCGCCCGATGCGGGCAGGGTACATGTGTTGGGGCAGGACACCACGGGCCTGAAGCCGCGTGAGGTGTGGCGGCTGGGTGTGGGGCGCACCTTTCAGATCACCGCGACATTCCCGACCATGACGGTGCGCGAGAACGTCCAGGTGGCGCTTTCCTCGCACGGTCACAAGCTGTTCAATCTCGCTGCTTCGTTGCCGCGATATGCGCAAGAGGAAGCGAACAGTCTGCTTGAACTGGTCGGAATGGGCGGTTTTGCGACGCGCGCCTGCGGTGAACTGGCTTATGGCGATCTCAAGCGGCTGGAGCTTGCTGTCGCGCTCGCCAACCAGCCGAAACTGCTCCTGATGGACGAGCCGACCGCCGGCATGGCGCCGCGCGAACGCGTTGAGCTGATGCGGCTCACCGCGCAAATCGCCAAGCAGAAATCGATCGGGGTCCTCTTCACCGAGCACGACATGGACGTCGTGTTCGAACACGCCGACCGTATTCTGGTGCTCAATCGCGGCAGCCTGATCGCCGAGGGCTCGCCGGAAGAGGTCCGGCGCAACGCGGAGGTGCGTGCGATCTATCTTGGCGAAGGTCTTCTTTACGACGCGCGTCATCGGGAGGAGACTTCGCCGTGAAGCTGTCCGTCCAGGAACTCAACAGCCATTACGGACAGGCGCACATCCTGTTCGACGTCGCGCTCGACGTCGGCGCGGGCGAGGCGGTTGCGCTGTTGGGCCGCAACGGCGCCGGCAAGTCCACGACCTTTCGCTCGATCGTCGGCCTGGTCGCGCAACGCACCGGCCGCATCCAGTTCGAGGGCCGTGACATCTCGAGCCTGCCGACGCATGCGATCGTGCGTGGCGGACTTGGCTATGTGCCGGAAGAGCGGCGCATCTTCACGGATTTGACGGTGGAGGAAAATCTCGAAGTCGGCCGGCAGCCGCCACGGGAAAATGCGCCGCAATGGACGCGCGAGCGGCTGTTTACGCTGTTTCCCAATCTTGCGGAAATGCGCGGACGGCCCGGCGGGCGCATGAGCGGCGGCGAGCAGCAGATGCTTACCATCGCGCGGACCTTGATGGGCAACCCGTCGCTGGTGCTGCTTGATGAGCCATCCGAAGGTTTGTCGCCCAAGATCGTCGAGCAGATGGTCGAGGCCATCCTGACCATGAAAAAGGAGGGCGTCAGCCTTCTGGTCTCCGAACAGAATTTGCATTTCGCGCGGCTGATTTCCGACCGCGCCTACATCATCGAACGTGGCCGCATCTGCTTTTCAGGCACCATGGCCGAGCTCGATGCGCGTCCAGATATCCGCGACGCGCATCTGGCGCTGTAGCGGCGGCGGGTTAGAAATGACGAGGCGGCGATGAGCAGGGCAGTTTCAGTCAAGCGCGGCGTGAAGCCGTCTCGGCCGTCTTACGTGCTCGATGATCAGATCGGCTTCATCCTGCGGCAGGTCTCGCAGCGCCACGCCATGATCTTCGCCCGCGACATCGGTGCCGATTTGACGACAGCCCAGTGGGCCGCGATGTCGAAACTCGCCGAGACCGGGCCGTGTTCGCAGAACCTGCTGGGACGCTTGACTGCGATGGATGTCGCCACCATCAAAGGCGTCATCGATCGCCTCACCGCCCGCGGCCTGACCGAGACCGGCGCGGACCCCGAAGACGGCCGCCGTCTGCGCGTCAGCCTCACGCGCGCGGGCCAGCAATTGGTGGAGAAAGTTGCGTCCAACGCGCTGGCAATTTCCAGGGAGACATTGGCGCCGCTCGATCCGCGCGAACGCGAGATGCTGGTGGCGCTCTTGAGCAAGCTGCGGTGATCGCAGCATCCGTCAAAAATCGTATCTTTTGCCCTTTCTTTATCGCGCCAGGCCCCGTTCAGCGCAGACGCTTCCGAGCAGACCAAACGTCCTCTTCGGGGCGCCTGTGCCGTTTTGGTCTTCGGCAGTGACCTGCGTAACGGTTCCCTCGACCGAGGCGATGACGGTGAGTTTGCAGATGCGGGGGTCGTCGGTCATGTAGCCGGGCGTATGCCCGTCTTCATAGAGGCCTCCGTAACCTTCGTCGGTCCTTCTCCTGCTGGCGGTTGGGTCCGCCGGACCAAGCTCCCACACATAGAGCATCTCATCGTTGTCCATCTTCTTGCGGCCGGTAGGTAACCCGAACCGGTCTGCGACAATCTGGACATTCTGCCCGACAAATTGATTGCCGGTTCGGGTTGACGGCGCCGCATTCTGCGCCGATGCCCAGCCGCCGCTCAAAACGACGCACAACACTGCCGCGGCTAAGGTTCGCATCTCTCTTGTTCCTTCGTTCAAGGCAACCTCGACCGCATGTTCGTGGACATAGCCGCAGCAGTCCGTTTGCCGGCAAAAGCCACTGAAGAATAAAGGCGAATTTAGCGAGCCACGCTATTTCGGACAACCGGCGAAATGTATATGTTTATCGCAAGCGACGCTCCAGAATTTCGGCAGCGTATGAACTTCGCCACGCACGCGGCAACCCTTGCGCAGGTGTGCGGATTGGTTAAGGAGAACATGATGATTAAATTCGGGCTCACGGGAGCTGCGGTGCTGTCGCTGGCGCTTGTGATCGGTGCGGCGGCGAGCCACGCGCAGACCATTGACGGGCATCAATACCGAAGGCACTTGCACGCGGCGCCTTCGCCCGTCGTTGACGGCGATCCGAACCTTCCGATCGAAAATGCCCTGCGATGGGGATATAGCCAAGGCTACAGCAACTATCCTTCCGGGTTCGGCGGCCTCTATGGCGACGGCCGCTATCCCGGCAACACCGTCTCCAACCCGAATGCCTACAATACCCTGCGGTAAGAGGAAGCGCGGACAGACCCGCGCTGAGTAGGCTTCACAAGAAAAAGCTCCGGTCCCAAGACCGGAGCTTTTTAATTCAAGCAATCGCCCAATCAGTATTTTGCGACCACCGGGCCTGGACCGCCGAAACGGTAGTTGACGCCCACCCGGAGGATCGTGTCGTTGAGCGGAACCGAGCGGGGACCCTCGCCCTGGACCGTGTTAAGCGCCACGCTGTCGAATTGCGTGTAGAGCAACTCGAACTTGGACGACCAGTTCGGCGCAAAGCCCCATTCGAGGCCGCCGCCGACCGTCCAGCCGCTATGGGTCGATGTTGCGGACGAGAGCAGCGCAAGCGTGTTGGCGTCCTTGACACCCGCTTCAACGCCAGCGGCGGCATAGCCGCCGGTGCCGTACAACAACAGATTGTTGACGGCATAGCCGATGCGAAGCCGCGCCGTCGCGACCCACGTTTCTTTGGTGTAGCTCAGGAATTGCGGCTGGGATATTCCGCTAATGACAGGTACTGGGGGGACAGTAGCCGCAGCAAAGGCGAGCCCGTTTGGCCCGAGGTCCGTGTTGCTGCCGTATTCGCTACCCCAGGAGCCGTCACCTTCGAAACCGACGACGAGGAAACGCGACACCTGCCAGTTGTAACCAAGCGTGCCGCCGGCCATGCCGCCCTTGATGTTGTAGCCGTTCGCGTCGCTGAGGCCGGTGGCCCGGTCAACGGCGTCGCTGTTGCCATAGGATCCACCGGCCGTGGCGCCGATATAGAAGCCGGTCCAATCGTAGATCTGCTCGACCGGCGCCGCCTTCATCGGCAGATCAGCCGCTAAAGCCGCTGCCGGAGCGACAAGCAACGCGGTAACTGCGCCAATCAGGATGTTCTTTTTCATGGTCATCTCTCGAACGTGTTTTGCTGACACCTGTGTGTGGGTGAGGTTCTGATTTAGCCGCGACATTTAGAACCTCCACTGCAGGCCGGTGGAGACGCCAGCAAGGGTAGTGCCTGTCCAGCAGTGCGGGTTGGAAGCAAGGCCGCCAGTGGCCTCATAGGCCGAGTGACAGTCGGTGGTGACGCCGTGACCGCCCGCGCCCAAATCGTAGTGCGCGCTCGGCCCGTTGATCGTCATGGCGATTGCCGTGTACCAGGTCAGGTTCGCTCCGAACTTGTGCTTGTAGTTCGCGGTGAGCATGTCGGCCGAATTGTCGTTCAGAGCGAACGTGGCACCACCGTCAGCCGTGGTCTGCGAGGCGGAGTTGTGCTGTCCGGGGTCGCCGTTAGCGGCGAAGGCGTGGGCCCAGCCGAAGCTCGTGGTGTCATTCGGCGACAGTTCCTGCGTGATGAAGAACCAGGTGTCGTTGCGCTGACGTTCGTTGATGAATTGCAGGTCGGCAGGATCGTTACGGTTCAACGATTCGAACATGACGCCGACCGTCGTCTTGGTTGGGAAGGTATAGAGGACTCCGACCTTCCAGGCCCATTCGTCGGCGACGTCCTCGTTGCAGAGGTGCAGGAAGTTGGACGCTTGAGTGGAATTAAGCGGAGCACCACCGGTTGCGCCCGTGAGCGAAGCAGTCGCGAGCTGGGAACAGTTGCTTATGTTGCTGAAGACCCCGTTATTGGCCAATCCATAAATCGCGGCGACGTCGCTCTGCCGGTTGACGTTCTGGTGCCACTCAGCAGCCGCCGTTATGTACAATGGACCGTGGGTATAGCTGATGTTGCCGCTGGCAGCGTTGCCGAACGCGCCGTCGCTACAGGTGACGGGCAAATCGCCGCCAGAGGTTGGATCGTTGCCGCCGGAACAGTTGCTTTCACCTGCCGGGAGATTGTCGTTGATTACGCTGCGGTTCTGGCCCGGCGAGAAAAGGGCGTTCCACTGGAAGCCGCCGATGGTCGGCGATTCATACCAGATTGAGTGATCGAGACGTCCGCCGAATTCGACGCGGTTGTCGCCGCCGCTATTGCCTACGATGACGTGGTAGTCGCCGATCTCGCCGGCGAAGGGATTGAAGCCGCCGGTCGATCGCTCGTAAGGCGCGCTCGTCTTGCCGATCTTGATCGCGCCAAACTCCGGATTCGCAAAGCCGATATAGGTGTTGCGGTTGAACAGCGCGCCGTTCACGTTGTTGTTGAGATTACTGTTGCTCTGGCTGGCGCCGGGCGTGTTCGAAACATCGAAGCCGACTTCAAGCTGATAGACAAAGTTGGCCGGGAAATCCGGCAGACGCTGGAAGCCGCGCACGCCGAGATAGGAGCTGTTGCTGGCAATCGCGGGCAGCCAGCCGAAATTGCCGGTCGGGAATGGCTCGCTCCCACCAGTGAAGGCCGGGTTGTTGTTGACGTTGCCGCCGAAGGCCTTCGTCGTATCATCGACCGAGATGTCGATATTGCCGTAACCGGTGATCTCGCCGCCCGGCGTGTAGAAGGTGAGCGGGTTGCCCTTCTTGTGCTCGAAGAAGCCGTGCCCGCTGGCGTCGATCTCCGGCGCGACGAGGGCGGGCGCCGGAGTCGGTGTACGCGTTGCGAGCACAGCGGCCGCACCCGGCGAGAGGCCAGGCTTGGCGGGCGTAGCGTTCTTGATAGCGGCATCATCATGCTTCTTGAGCCGCGCCCTCAACGCCGCATTTTCGTTTGCTAGCGCTGCGTCTTTTTTTTCGATCTTATCAAGCCGGGCGAGCACATCGTCGAGCTTGTCCGCGGATGCAGGTAACGCCTGGAAGGCCAAACCCGCTGCGACTAAAGTGGCACCCAGTACGTATTTTCTCATCGTTCCCGCCCTCATTTAAAATTAATTAATTCTTTAGGGGGCAGCGTGGCGTGGTCGTTTGATACCGTCAACGCGAGCGAGATCCGAGAAACCCTCGCAACTGCGAAACAAAATTAACCATGAGAAGGATAAAAAGGTAATATATGTCAATAAGATAATAGATAGTTTCAAGTTTTGCCGCGTTGCGGAAACAATGTGTCGTAATGGCAACAGTTAGGAATAATGTATACCAAGGTCGGGAATAACAGGAAATTTTGAAGGGAGGAGCTGGAATCACGGATGAGATCAGGCGCCGGAAAATGCCGCAATATTTGGCAGTCGCGTGGGGCGCCGATTGTCTCGCCGCAGCGCTGAAGGTTCCGACAATCAGTGCGGGCATTAGACCTCGACGTCAACCGAGGTTCATCTCCACCGCGATGCGGATGAGATCGGAATGGCTTTTCGCGCCAACCTTCTGCTTGAGCAGCGAAGTAGCGTTGGCAACCGTTTTGTAGGAGATGCCGAGCGCATCGGCTATTTCAGCAATCTTGTCGCCGCGCCTCAGCAGTGTCAAAATCTCCAACTCGCGCGTTGTCATCTTGTTTGTAGGGTTGGCTTTGACGGCGGCAGACGAAAAGGCGACGGCCTCCGCCAGGTGCGGTGAAATGTAATTTTCGCCAGCAGCCACCTTGAGGACAGCTTTGACAAAAAGCCGCGGGTCGTCGGATTTTGAAAGGTAACCTTGCGCACCCATCTCAACCGCGCGCACCACAAAGGCCGGATCGTCGTTCATGCTGAACATGATGATCCTGGCATCGGGATCTTCTTTCCGAATTTGCCGCATCAATTCGAAACCGGAAACGTCCGGAAGCTTGATATCGATGACTGTAACGTCGGGCTTGTTTTCCACAAAGGCGAGATAGCCGGCTTTGGCATTTCCGGCCCCCTCGATTTTCACGGAAGCGTCCGAGCCAAACAACGACCTGCACCCCGAAACGACCACCGGGTGGTCGTCGACGATCAAAACCTTCGTTTCCAATTTCTGACTTTCCGACATCGAAACCGCTAGTGTTTCGTGGATATAAACGCGGATCGAAACTCTGCGGAATAGAATCTCTCTAGATACTCGGGATTGTTTATGTGGAAAAGGCTCCCTCTGCGGTTTCGGCTTTTCCTGCCGACGATCGGGTTGACCGCGGCTTCCCTGCTGTTCGGCATTTTTGCCTTGGAGGTATTTTCGCCAAATCAGTTCGAGAAAGAAAGTGAGGATGCCGCGGCCCTGGTAAGGACCGTGACGAAAGGTCTCAACACTGCGCTCGCGGCGACCAGGAATCCTGAGCTGACACTCGACGCTTTCGCTGAAGGTATTGGGACAGGAGATGCAATCCGATACCGCAAGGCTGACGCTTCCGAGAGTAAACCTAAAATCCGCCTGGATACCGATGGGATTCCCCTTTGGTTTGTCGGCCTCTTGCGAATACCCAACCTCGCGGCCGCGCATCCGGTCGTCATCGGAAAAAGGCGCGTAGGCGATATCCTTTTTGTCCCTGACCTTACGCCCGATCTCAATGAGAAGTGGCTTGGCTTCCTGGCAATCGTCCTGTCGGGATCGGCTTTGCTCGTGCTGGCGGCGATCAGCGCCTATTTGACGACCAGCGTGGCGCTGCGGCCGCTGCAACAATTGGGCGCCGGTCTCGCGCGGATGCAGCAGGGCGATTACGACAGTGCGATTCCGCTGCTTGGTCCTCCCGAAATCCGGAAAAGCTGCGAAGAGGCCAATCAGCTTGCGCGAAAGCTCAAGCGATTGGCCCAGGACAATCGAGGTATGTTGCGCAAGATCGTATCGCTGGAAGACGATGAGCGTCGCGAACTCGCAAACGAGCTGCACGATGAGCTCGGCCCGCTGCTATTTGCAATCAGGGCCAATGCCATTGCGCTGTCGGGATCTTCTACGGATCCAGAGGCGCCATCCAATCGGCTCATTGAAGCCGCGGAAGCGGTCCAGCACGCCAGCCGCCGCATTCTGGAAGGGCTCAGTCCTCTTTATCTCGAGGAGTTGGGGCTTGAGAAAAGCATTCAAACGCTGCTTCAAAACGCCCACACCTCGCTGCCGACTGTTACCACCTCTGCCGAGCTCGATCCCCGGCTGGATTGTCTCGATCACCTGCTGTCGCAAACAATCTATCGCGTCGTCCAGGAGGCGGTGACGAACGCCATAAAACATGCGCAGGCAAAGACGTTGAACGTCGTCGCCGCGATGCACGATCAAGCCGTGACGATCGAGGTTTCCGACGATGGAATTGGATTTTCGGACAACGTCACGCTTGGCAGAGGTTTGACCGGAATGTCGGACCGCAGCCGCGCGCTGGATGGAAAGCTGGACCTGCTGCGTGAGGGAGGCAGAACGATTGTGCGCTGCTGGTTGCCTGTGAACCCGCAGTCCTCACCGAGCTGACGCGGACAGAATATTCGGCGGCCTCGACCGTCCTGGGTTTTATGATTTCGCCCGAAGGTGCAGCGAACAGACGCTCTCACCCCTGCGCAGTATGGCACCCGAAGATCCGGTCCCGTTCGATTCCTCCGTGCTCGCCTGGCCGTGTGCTTGACTCCGTGTTGAACGTTGATAACACCAACGACGACATAGCATTGCTCTGTGGTGGCAGATGGAAGCAGCGCTACTTCAAGAAAATCGGCGACGATTGTTTCTCGCTTCCTGCCCAATGGGACGTAGCGCACAAGACTTGGCGCCGGTATTTCATGGCCAACGGCACTGATTGTTGGGCACAGCCCCTGCGGGTGTTGTGATGAAAAAGGGATTCCGGGCTGAATGGTGTTCCGTTGCGGCGGGTTGGACTGTCGCGACCGTGTTGTGTCTCTCCGCGCAGTCAGCGTCGGCCTATCGCCCCTTTGATGGCACGGATGCGGCGGTCGCGGACCTGAGCGAAGTCGAGATTGAGCTTCAACCGATCGGGTCGATCAAGACCGGCTTGCAATCGAGCTTGATCGCACCGAGCGTCGTATACAATTACGGCTTCGCCGAACGCTGGGAAGTGGTCGTGCAGTCGCAGATGATGACACCGCTCACGCCGGGCGGTGAGGCCAGTATCGCTGCCGACGGCCTGTTCTTTAAACATGTGCTCCTGCCGGGCGTGCTCCAGGGTCAGTCGGGCATCAGTATCGCGACCGAGTTCGGGCCGCTGTTGCCCGGCCTCAATGCGGATCCCGGCGTTGGATTTAGCTGGGCCGGCATCGTGTCGCAGCGCTGGGACTGGGGCACCGCACATTTCAATGTCGAGGCCAATCTCACCCGCGACCACCAGGCCGAAGCTTTTCTCGACGTCATTCTCGAAGGCCCGTCGACCTGGAAAGTGCGTCCGGTGCTTGAGACCTTCTATGACAAGGTATGGACCGAGAGCGAAAGCCGTTCGATCCTCATCGGCGCGATCTGGCAGGTCGATCACGATCTTGCGCTCGACGCCGCGTATCGCTACGCGATCGTGGACGGTCGTCCCGTCAATGAAATCCGCGCCGGCCTCACTTTCGCGTTCAAGGAGGAGGGCGACAAGACCCCGATGAAGCCGGGTGTCACCTTTGGCAATTGGGGTCTTTCGCGATGAGCGGCCTGAAGTCGATCAATGCCCGCTCACAATCACGGGCACGTTGGTTGCCGGCGGTGTGTTGCGGCTGCGCTGGGTGCGTACGATGCCATCGATGATGGTCATGCCGATGCCGGGCAAGTCGCCGAGCTGAACGCTATCGAGAATGTTCTTTCCCGGCGAATGCTGCGCCTTGTCCATCAGCACGAAATCGGCCGCGCGGCCGACCTCGATCAGGCCGCAATCGAGCTGGCGCATGCGCGCGGTGTTGCCGGTGGCAAAGCAGAAAGCGATTTCGGCCGGGACCTCGCCCAGCGAGGACAGCATCGAGACCATGCGCAAAATGCCGAGCGGCTGCACGCCGGAGCCGGCCGGCGCATCGGTGCCGAGGATGACACGGCTAAGCTCGTTCATCTCGCGCGCGGTGCGCAGCGTGAACAGGGCGGAGCGCTCGTTACCATTGTGCACCAATTCCAGCCCGCGTTTGCAGCCCTCGCAGATGCAGCGGATCTGATCGTCGGGCAATGCGGTGTGGCCGCCATTGATATGGCCGACCACATCGGTGTCGGCCTCTAACACCACATCCTTGTCGATCAGGCCGGAGCCTGGAATCGAAGGTCCGCCAGTGTGGATCGTGCTTTGAATGCCGTATTTGCGCGCCCATCCGACCATCTTGCGCGCGGTCGGGCCGTCCTTGACGCCGCCAAGCCCGACTTCGCCGAGCAGCTTGACGCCGGCTGCCGCCAGTTCCTTGAAGTCGTCTTCGACCATCTCGCATTCGATAACCGGCGCGCCGGCGTGAACCTTCACGCCGCCTGGCCGCAACGTCCAGAACGCGCGCTGCGCGAAGATCGCCATGGCCTTCAGGCCTATAACGTCGCGCGGCCGGCCGGGCATGTGCACTTCGCCAGCCGAAATCATGGTGGTGACGCCGCCATGCAGATAGCTGTCGATCCAGTTGATTTGATTTTGCCGCGGGGTCCAGTCGCCGGCGACGGGATGGACGTGGCTGTCGATCAGGCCTGGGGCAAGCGTGGTGCCATTGGCATCGACGATCGTGGTGGCGCCGTCGGTGTCGAGGTCCTTGAAGCGGCCGATGGCGGTGATCTTGCCGTTCTCGGCGACGATCGTATCGGCATCGAGAATCGGCTTTTCCAATGCGCCGGAAAGCATCAGCCCGATATTGCGGATCACAAGCTTGCTTGGGCCGGTTGGCTGCGATGCATCATGGGCCATCGTTTTATCCTTGACTCGTTATTGAAGCTGACAGGTAATATCGAACAATCCACTGCTACATAAAAAATAATACAAACATAACTCCGGGAGGAGAAGACCATGGCAAGCATTGGTCGGCGTGGTTTTGTCAAAGGCGCCACGCTGGGCGCGCTCGCCTTTTCGGTCGGCGGCGTCGAATTGCTGATGGCGCCGGGCGAGGCCAGGGCACGCAATGTGCCGTTCCGCCTGCTCGATGGCCATCAGGGGGAAACGCTGGAGGCCCTCGGCGAAACCCTGGTGCCGAAGGCGCGTGAGGCCGGCATCGCCCATTACATCGATCAGCAGTTGTCGGTGCCGCCGCAGGAATCGCTGCTTCAGGCGCGCATTTTCAACTTCCGCCCGCCATTTGCCGAATACTATCGAAGCACCCTTCTGACGATCGACGATGTCAGCCGGAAGTCGTTCGGAAAGGAATTCGCGCAACTGACGGCGAAGGACCAGCGCGAGTTCGTCGACCGCATGCGGCAGAACAAGCTCGATGGATGGACCGGAAAGCCCGGGGCGCTGGCCTATGCCGTGCTGCGCGCCGACGCTGTGGACGTCGTCTACGGCACCATGGAAGGCTATGAAGCCCTCGGCATCCCCTACATGCCTCACATTGCCCCGGAAAAGAGGTGGTGAGATGACCAACGAGAAAGTCGACATCGTCATCGTTGGCGCGGGTGCGTCGGGTTCGGTCTATGCCTCGGTGATGGCGAAGGCAGGCAAGAAAGTCGTCCTGCTGGAGCAGGGACCGGATTGGGAATTGTCCGACCTCATCAGTTCGGAAATCTGGGGCCGCCGGATCAAGCCTGCCGGGCCGCCGATCCTGCTCGAAGGCAAAAATCCGATGGGTTACGTCGCGCAGGCCGGATGGGGTTCAGGCGGCGCATCGCTGCATTACTTTGCTAATTTTCCCAGGCTTCTGCCGACCGATTTCCGGATGAAGAGCGAGCACGGCCGCGGACACGATTGGCCGATTGCCTATGAAGATGTTGCGCCCTTCTTCGACAAGGTGGCGCGCGAGATCGGCGTTTCCGGCGATGCCAAGGCCGAGGAGCGCTGGCGTCCGGCGGGCGAGGCCTATCCGATGCCGCCGATGAAGACGTTCCGTAATGGCGATATCTGGACCAAGGCGCTCGAAGCCTCGGGGATTCCGATGGTGCCGGCGCCGGTCGGCATGAACTCGGTGGAATTCAAGGGACGTCCCGCCTGTCTTTATGACGGCTGGTGCCATGTCGGCTGTCCGATCGGCGCACTGGCCAACCCGCAGGTGACCTATCTCGGCGATGCGCGCAAGGCAGGCGCCGAACTGCGCGCCTTTTCGACGGTGACGCGGGTCCTCACCAATCAGGCGGGCACGCGGGTCACCGGCGTCGAATATTATGACGACAAGCATCAGAAGCAGATCCAGGAAGCCAGCGTCGTGCTGCTTGCGACATGGTCGGCGCAAAATCCGCGATTGCTGTTGAACTCGGCGACCGACAAGCATCCGAAGGGCCTTTCGAATTCAAGCGGGCTGGTAGGTCATTTCATGATGTCGCATCACGTGGCATCGACCTGGGCGTTGTTCGATGAAGACGTCCAGAACCACATGGGCACGATCGCCGTGCAGCACATGTCCTATGAGCGCTATCCCAAGACCAGCCAGAAGAACGCGTTCGGCAGCTCGTTCCTGGTGGCGGGGTTCGCGCTGAAGACCACCGATCTTGCCAATTCGCGTCACGATCTCTTCGGCACCGAACTTGACGACTACATGAAGCGCGCGGCGCGCAATCTCACCGGCATCAAGGCATTCGGCGAAGAACTGCCGGCGATGGAAAACCGCGTCGAATTGGTGAGCGAGAAGGACGAGTTCGGCATGCCGCTCGGAAAACTCACCCACACATTCCAGGACGATGCGGTTGCGCTGTGGAGCGCCAATCTGGAAGAAGGCCTGAAGGTTGCGAAAGCAGCGGGCGCGAAAGAAGCATGGTCCGCACGCGGCGCCATTCCGACAAGCCATCTGCTTGGCGGCACCATCATGGGGACCGGGCCTTCCAACTCGGTCGTTGACAGCTTCGGCCAAAGCCACGAAATCCCGAACTTGTGGATTGCGGGTCCGGGCATCTTTCCGACCGAAGGGGCGTCAAATCCGACCTTCACCCTGTTCGCCCTGTCTCAACGCGGCGCCGAGCGTATGGCCTCGCAATGGGGGACGCTGATTAGCGGATGATTTGTTAGCGAATCGCGGCTCGTTTTTTCGCCAAAATGCGAAAGCGGTGGGATGATTCGCATCGACGCCAAGCGCCGGTAAATTCCGCGTGAGAGCCTTTGAAGCCCCGCGCTATGTGACCCATTTGTGTCGACGGGCTGCTCATGATCCTGTCGATGGTCATGTCATAAAAGCATCAGGCGAAGGGAATATCGCTGCCGTTCTATGAGTCCATGTCAGGCCGGTGGTTTTTCGTCGGTCTTTTTCGGACTTGGTAGCGCAGCTAGCGAAGCGATGATGAAAGAAACGCAACGGGCGCCAGACCACATCGATCAGGATATCCTCGCAACAGATGCGCTGGAGCGGGCACGCTTGCTGCCGCCTGGTCCGGAACGCAATGAGGCGCTCAAGCGCGCCAGCCTGTTACGCTGTACGGTCGACTCGCGCGGTCCCGTGTTTGCCAAGCGGGGCCGGCCGCGCAAGTGAGTGCGGCCATCGATCAACGGGATGGCGGTTTCGTTACACTGTGTCGGTTTTTTCAGCCGCCGAACGTTTGTTCGAGATGGCGAACGAGCGCTAGCGCGACATCCTCGCGCCAGGGCTTTGCTGCCCCGCGACCGGCGGATGATTGAGCGATTCGTTCGAACCCCTTACGCTGCTGGTTCTGACCAAATGCAGGTAGCAGCCATAAGCTACGCTCGAGCAATCCAGAGAGGGGGATCGCGATCATGATGAACCGGCGTCAATTTGTGGGTACGGCGGGAGCGGCACTTTTTGTAGGTGCGTCGAAAGCTTTTGCGGCAACCTACGATCTCGTCATCAAGGGTGGCCGCGTGATCGATCCCTCGATGGGCTTGGATGCGACACGAGATATCGGGATTTCGGGCAACAGGATCGCGGCCGTAGGAGCCAGCATTGCGGCGGACGCGACCGAGACCATCGATGCGCGCGGCAAGGTCGTGACTGCTGGTTTGATCGACATCCACACCCATGCCGGCCGCAGCAAGGAAGGTCCATCGATGTGCCTTCAGGATGGCGTGACCGGCTGGGTCGATGCCGGCTCCGGTGGAGCGGACAATATCGACGCGGTGGCGGCGATTGCGCGAGGCGCGCCGCAGACCGGCCGCTGCCTTGTCAACATCGCACGCACCGGCGTGGTGACGCCGACCGGCGAATTGCACGATATCAACGCGGCAAACGTGGCGATGGCCAAGGCCGCCGTCGAGCGCAATCGCGATGTCGTCGTCGGCGTCAAGGCCCGCCTGTCAGACAATGTGGCAGGTGCCAACGACCTCGAAGCCCTGCGCCGCGCGCAGGAGGTCGCGACCACTTTCAATCTGCCGGTCATGATCCATATCGGCCAGAATTATTCGCCGCTGCGCTCTCTTCTGGCAATGCTCAAGCGCGGCGATATCATCACGCATATCTACGCGCCGGGTAAGAACGGCATTCTCGACGACGACGGCATTTTGCGCCCCGAGGTCCTGGCCGCGCGCCGCCGCGGCGTGATCTTCGACTTCGGCAACGGCGTCTCCGATCATTTCGACTGGGATACGGTCGAGAAGGCGACCAAACAGGGTCTTTGGCCCGACACGTTCTCGACCGATTGGAATGTGAATTCGAAAACCAGCGGAGTTGTCGATCTGCCGAACGTCATGTCGAAGTTCATCATGTTCGGCATGCCGCTCAATCAGATCGTCGCCGCCGCCACCGTGAATGCGGCGCGTTGTTTTCCGGCCTTCGATGATCGCGGCACGCTCAATGTCGGCGCACCGGCCGATGTTGCGATCATGGAGTTGCGCGAGGGCGATTTCGAATTCCTCGATAACTACAACGGCAAGCGAGCCGGCCATCAGCGGCTGTTTCCATCCGAGGTCGTGCTGGGCGGCAAGCGCGTGCAACGCGCTTAAGTTTAGCGACCGAGATAGGCCTCGCGAATGCGCGGATCGTCGGCAAGCATGGCCGACGGCCCGGACAGCGTGATGGCTCCGGTCTCGAGCACGAAGGCGCGGCTCGCGATCTCGAGCGCCATCGCCGAATTCTGCTCGACCAGCAGCACCGCAAGGCCGGTGCGTTTGTTGAGTTCGAGGATGCGGTCGAACACCTGCTCGATCACGATCGGCGCCAGGCCCAGCGAGGGTTCGTCCAGCATCAGAAGGCTGGGGCGGCCCATCAAAGCGCGGCCGATCGCGAGCATCTGCTGCTCGCCGCCGGACAGCGACCAGCCGCCTTGCTTGAGCCGTTCCTTCAGCCGCGGAAACAGATCGAAGATCAGCGCGAGATCTTCGTCGACCTCGGCCTTGTTGCGGGCGCGCGACGCCGTGCCCGTGATCAGGTTTTCCAGCACGGTGAGACCCGGAAAAATCCGCCGCCCTTCCGGACAGTGGGCCAGCCCCGAGCCGACGATGTTTTCCACCGCGGTGTTTTGAATCTGCTCACCCTTCCAGGAGATCGTCCCCGCTGAGGGGCGAACCAGTCCGGAGACGGTGCTGAGCGTCGTGGTCTTGCCGGCGCCGTTGCCGCCGATCAAGGCGACGATCTCACCCATCTCGACACTGAACGAGATGCCCTTGAGCACTTCGATATGGCCGTAGGAGACTCTTAATTGATCGACCTTAAGCATGGCGGTGCCGCCTGCCGAGATAGGCCTCGATGACCAGCGGATCGCGCTGAACCTCCGAGGGCGCGCCCTCGGCAATCTTCTTGCCGAAATCGAGCACCGTCACGCGGTCGCTGATCCCCATCACCAGCCGCACATTGTGTTCGACCAACACTATGGTGATGCCGCGGCTCTTGAGCTTGGCGATGGTATCCAGCAGCGTCATGCTTTCGGTCATGTTCATGCCGGCGGCAGGCTCGTCGAGCAAAAGGACATTTGGCTCCGACGCCAGTGCCCGCGCGATCTCCAGAAGACGCCGCTGCGCGTAAGGCAATTGCGTGGCGCGGTCGTCGGCGCGGTGGGCGAGGCCGACCGTCTCAAGCGCGTCCCGCGCGACCGTTTCAATGTCAGCTTCGTTATGCTTGTGCCGCGCGTTGGAGGCGATGATATCAAAAAAGGAGCTTGGCTTGTTGCAGGCGGCCGCCACCTCGACGTTTTCGAGAACGCTGAGGTTGTCGAAGATTTTGATGTTCTGAAACGTCCGCGCGAGGCCGAGCCGCGCGATGCGATGCGGCTTGAGACGGAAAATCTCCTGCCCCCCGATCCGAATGGAGCCGGCGTCCGCGTGCGAGGCGCCGCTCAGCGCGTTGAGCAAGGTGGTCTTGCCGGAGCCGTTCGGGCCGATAATCGCCTGCACGATGCCTGCGGGGACGTCGAGATCGATGTTGTCAAGCGCAGTGAGCCCGCCGAAACGCCGCGTCACCCCGCGGGCCACAATGATCGGCGCCGGCGTCAACGCACACCCGCCCGGCGCAACGGGAATTGCGACGCAAGCGATGCCAGTCCCCCTGGCGCAAGCACGATGACGGCGATGACGCCAAGGCCGTAGAGGACCAGATACCACTGGCCGAGAAACCGCAGCGCCTCCGGCAGGATCGTCAGCGCCACCGCGCCGAATACGCAGCCGACGATCGAGCCCATGCCGCCGACGATCAGCATGGTCATCAGGAGGATGGCTTGCGTGCCGGAAAAGCTGTCGGGGCTGATGAAACGGATGGAAGAGGCATAGAGGCATCCGGCGAGCCCCGCATAGACCGCGCCGATCATGAAGGCGATCAGTTTGGTGCGCGTGGTGTCGACGCCGCTCTGCTCGGCGGCGATTTCGCTGTCTTTGGTGGCGATCATCGCCCGGCCGAGGACCGAGTGGCGAATTCGCGCAGCGACCAACATCGCAAGCGCCAGCGTTGCGGCAAGAAGGTAGTAATGCTGAACCTGCCCCTCGGGGCCGATTCCGAAGAAGCTGATGCCGGGAATGGCTCTTAAGCCCGACGTGCCGCCCGTGACCGGCTCCCAATGTACGATGATCAACCGGATGATTTCGCCAAAGCCGATTGTCGTCATCGCGAGGTAATAGGTGCGCAGCCGCATCGTCGGTAACCCCAACGCGAGGCTTGCTGCCATTACGACGATCGCG
Organism: uncultured Alphaproteobacteria bacterium; assembly: GCA_963770515.1. Classification (GTDB taxonomy): domain Bacteria; phylum Pseudomonadota; class Alphaproteobacteria; order Rhizobiales; family Xanthobacteraceae; genus Bradyrhizobium. The sequence goes on along the minus strand of CAVYPW010000004.1, from coordinate 530,043 downwards.
GACAGAAAGGGCGTCGTGATCCACGGCAGGCCGGACTTGGTCGCAATGGCGGTGGTATAGGCGCCCAGCCCATAAAAGGCGGCCTGTCCGAAGTTGATCTGGCCAGCCCAGCCGGTCACGAAGTTCAGGCCCAGCACCACGATTGTATTGAGAATGGCGATGTTGAGGAGCTGAATGATATAGCCATCCCGTGTGATCAGTGGAATGGCCAGGGCAGCGGCGATGCTTGCAGCCGCAACGGGCCAGCGCTTGAGCGCGGGGCTCATCGTCAGACCTTCTCGCTGCTCTTCTCACCGAAGAGGCCGCGAGGCCATGCAATGAGAACGGTGATCATGACGATGAAGGCGTAGGCGTCGCGGAAATTCGACGAGATGTAGCGGGCGCCGAACGTCTCGATGAGCCCGAGAAACAAGCCGCCAATCACCGCGCCCGGCAGATTGCCGAAGCCGCCGATGACGCTGACGACAAAGCCCTTCAGACCAAGGCTTCCGCCCATGGTCGGCTCCGCCAGAAAAATCGGCGCCACCAAAAGCCCGGCAATGCCGGACAGCATCGTGCCAAGCGCAAACGCAACCGCAATGGTGCGGTTTACGGGGATGCCGACGAGTCTTGCGGTGTGCAGGTCTTGCGCGGTCGCCTGCATCAGGATTCCGAACCGGGTTTTGGTCAGGAAGATAAATTGCAGAAACAGGATGACCGCGAGTGTTGCGAAGATGAAGAGTTGGTGCATGGAAATCACAACGCCGGCGAAACGCAAGGGCGGCCCGTGGATCGGCGAGGGGAGCGATACCGGCAGCGGTCCCCAGATGATCAGCGCGAGATTTTCCAGAACGATACCCATCGCAATCGTCGTCAAGATGACGAGGAAAGCAGGGCGACCGCGCAACGGGAAATACACCAGCACCATGAACACGACGCCGACCAGCGCCATCGCCACCATGGTGACGGCCCATGCGGCGGCCATCGGCAGTTCATGGGTCACGGCGCAACTGATGCCGATGAACGCGCCCAGCATCAGAAGTTGGCCTTGCGCGAAATTGACGATCTGTACCGTGTTGAAGATCAGGAGCAGGCCGAGCGCGACGAGAGCATAAATGCTGCCGAGCGCAAGCCCATTGACGACAAGCTGGCCCATGAGGAAATCAGAATCCGCTTTCCTTGATCGGGCCAGTCAGTTCCGGCGTCTTTCCCTTGTTGCGGTAAATTCCAAGCGTGTGCGCAAGGTCGCCCTGTGCATCGGCCTGGTAGGTGATCAGCATGCCCTTCCAGTCCCTGGTAGCGGCGAACGCATCGCGGATCGCGGACTTGTCGCAGCCGACCTTTTCGATGATCGATTTCAGCATGTAGACGGTGTCGTAATAGGAGACGGTGAAATTGTCGGCCGGCACCTTGTATTTGTCCTGCACGCGCTTGGCCCATTCGAGGATCTTTGCATCGCTCGAGGTCTGCGGAATCATGCCGCCGATTGCGTAGGCGCCGTCTGCTTCGGCCGCCGAAAGATTATTGAGGGCGGTTTGCGCCACGAGGCTGGAATTGCCAATCGTGGTCAGCTTGATGCCGAGATCGGCCATTTGCTTCATCACCAGCGTGACGTCGGCGGGGCGGCCGAACACGATCACGCTGTCGGCGCCCTTGTCCTTGATCTCGAGAAGTTGCGCGCTCATGTCCTTGTCGGACGGCGCATAGGAGGTTACGGCAACCGGCGTCACATTGAGCTTGGCGAGCGAGGCCTGAATTCCCCTGGAAGCGCCGAGGCCATAATCGTCCGCGACCGCAATGATGCCGGGCTTGGTCTTGCCGAGCGATTTCACCAGATATTCCGGAATGAGATCGGCGAGCTGGCCGTCATGGACATGGGTCCGGAACAACCATTTGCTGCCCTGCGCGGTCACTTTCGCGTTGGTCGCGCCGACCAAAAACGGCGTTTCGGATTTGGTCACGACCTCGGTCTGGGCGAAGACATGCGGGCTGATCATCGATCCGAAAATAACGAGGGGCTTGCCTTCGAGAATGCGGTTCATCGCATTCAGCGCGTCCGTGCTCGATGCGCCGGTGTCTTCCGTTGTCAGCGCCAGCTTCTTGCCATCGATGCCGCCGGCGGCATTGATTTCGTCGACGGCGAACTCTGCACCGTTGCGGGCTTGCGTGCCCAGCAGCGCCAGATTGCCGGTCAAGGCCGTCGTCAGGCCGAGTGGGATCGGCGAGGGACAACTGGCGGTATCGGCCCACGACGGGTCCGCTGAAATCAGCGCCAGACAGATCCCGGCGAAGCCCGCGATCGAGTTCTTCATCGATATCGAAGTCATGATGTTTCCTGTCGAATGGCCGGCAGGCCTGTCGCTGTTCGACAGGCCTGCCATGGTTGAAGAACCCCTGTTAGAGGCGGAAAATTCCCGCAAACGGTTGCGGTTAATCTCCGGCCGTCATTTTCCGGCGGTCGCCGCCACGACGGATGCAGGGACGGTCCGGCCGCCGATGGCAAGATAGAGGCCGCCGGCAACGACAATCCCGGCGAGCCAGCTGAGGTCTGCGCCGTTCATGAGACCGGAGAGCGGTCCCTGCAAGGCGGGCACGAGTCCGTCCTCCAGCGACCAGCCGGCCGCGAGGCCCACCAGAAACGCAATGATGGCACCCCAATTGATGTCGCCATAGGCGCTTGTTTCAGGCGAAGCGTAGAGTTCTGCGACGTCGATCTTGCTTTTCCGCTTGATGAAGAAGTCCGCCAGGATCACGCCGGCCCAGGGACTCATCCAGAGCAGGAGGCTGATCATCCAGTTGTCGAAGGCTTTCGCAAAGGAAGGCGCGAAGACGAAATAGATGGTCACGAGATAGCCGATGATACCGACGATCAGCGCCAGCGCGGTGCGGGACAGACGGATGCCCATGCTGAGCGCGGCGAGTGCCGCCGAGTAGACGTTGATGATATTCGTGGCGATCGGGCCGTGCAGAACCATCAGCAGCACCAGGATGCTGGCCGCGCCACCGAACACCGCACTCACCATCTTGGCCGGATCGGTATCGGCCGTGACGCTGGCGATGGTTGCGCCGAGAACGGCGAGCCAGACCGACGGCACGAGCATTCCGACATAGCTGTACCAGAACACGGAGGACGAAGACACGCTGCGCGACACGAAGCGCGAATAGTCCGACGCCCACGTCACCCACGAGATGCCCCAGCCGACGCCGATTGCCGTCGTCAGCAGCGAAAGCATCGCTAGATGCGGCCCGGGCGGCAGCGAACTGGTGAGATTCCAGTTGACGACGCCGGGCTGGCTCCAGGCCAGCACGCTCATCAGCACCATGATGACGACGGTGACCGGCACCGTATATTTCTCGAAGGTGCGGATGGCGTAGAAGCCGTAGATGCCGATCACGACCTGGATCACCATTACGAGTGTCATGACGATGAAGGTCGTCACCAACGTATCCGGTATCCCGAACTGGCCGAGAATGGCCATCGAGATCTTGACCGGGAAATAGGTGTTCACGCCGATCCAGCAAAGCGTCATCAGGAACATCAAAAGGCTCGGCAAATAGGCGCCGCGGCGGCCGAACGCAGAGCGGCTCAGAACCATCTGATTGACGCCGGTCTTGTGACCCATCACCGTGAATGCGGCGAAGATCGCGCAACCGACGATATTGCCGAGCACGATGACGGCGATCGTCTCCCACAGACCGAGTTTGAGGATGATGCCGAGCGCGCCAAGCGCCCAGTTGACCGGTGCGATATTGGCGCCGGCCCAGATCCACATTTGCTGCGGGCCGGTTGAATCGCGGTCCGAATCCGGAATTGGTTCAATGCTGTGAATGTCGGATCGAAGTTCGGAATTCGTCATGACGCCCTCCCTGGTGATCTAATCCAGTCGAGCAAGAATCGTACCAATGTCGCGGTTTTTCCTTCGCGTCACTCAGAAGATTGGCTGCGGCGTATTGGCTCGATCGAAAAATGCGAAGTACTCTTCGTATTCGTCGGAACGGTTATGGCAGCCTTGGGGTATATGACAGATGCCATGACGCAATTAGGGTCCGGGCTGGTTGTGGTTTTCGTGGTTGTGGCATACCGTTTGCTTAAACTGAGCGGAGTTCCTGCGGCTTGGAGCTAGCGGGCGAACCGACGAAACGAAATTTCAAGGGGAGTTGCTCTCATGCCAGCCAAACTGACGCGTCGCCAAGCTCTTGTTCTTCCTGCCGGGATGGCGGTCGGCAGCCTTGTTGGCCGCGCCGCGTTGGCGGCGGAGCCAATCAAGATCGGTCTTGTGGCGGCACTTTCCGGGCAGTCGGCGAAATCAGGCGAAGGGATCACCCGAGGGCTCACGATCGCCATCGATGAAATCAACGCCAAGGGCGGCGTGCTCGGTGGCCGGATGCTCGAACTCGTCCGCCGCGACGATGAATCCAACCCGGCCAAGGGCCAGACCGCGGCCCGCGAGCTGATCGACAAGGAGGGCGCCGTTATCCTCTTTGGCGGCATCGACAGCCCGGTGTCGCAGGCAATCGTGCCGCTGGTGAATTCGGCCAAGGTGCCCTTCATGGGCGTGTGGGCGGCGGCGACCAATATTACGCGCAACGGCGCCAACCCGAACTTCGTCTTCCGCGTCTCCGCGGTTGACGTGCTTGTCGACCGCGCCTTGATGAAATACGCCACGACGAAGTTCGGCTCCAAGAAGCCCGGTCTGATGCTGGTCAACAATGGATGGGGCGAGTCCAATCTTTCGGGCCTCACCGCGGCTGCGAAAGCTGCCGGCATCGAACTTGCCGGGGCTGAAAAGTTCGATGACAAGGATCCCGACATGACGCCGCAGTTGCAGCGGCTGCGAGAGGCGGGCGCCGACACCATCATTCTGGTCGGCAACGCGGCTCCCGGCGCGCAGGTGATGAAGTCGTTGCAGAAATCCGCATGGACGGTGCCGGTGGTCTCGCACTGGGGTATCTCCGGCGGCCGCTTCCCCGAGCTCGCGGGCTCGTGGGCCGGCAAGGTGCACTTCATTCAGACCTACAGCTTCTTCGGACCGCAGAACGACGTCGGCAAGCGGGTGCTTGCAGCGATGATGGCGAAGTACCCTGACGTGAAGGGGCCCGGCGATATCACGCCGCCCGTTGGGGTGGCCAACGCCTATGACGCCATGCAGCTGACCGCGCTTGCCATTGCCAAGGCCGGCTCGACCGAAGGCCCGAAGATGCGCGAAGGCTTTTTGGCTATCGAGAACTATCAAGGGCTAATCAAGAACTACACCAAGCCGTTCACGGACGAGAACCACGACGCGTTGAATGAGAACGACTACGTCATGGTCCGTTACAACGGGGATCAGATCGAGCCCGTCACGGGCTAGGTAGGGTATGCTCGCGACTGCACTTGTCTCGGGGCTGAGCCTCGGGAGCATTTACGGCCTCATCGCGCTCGGCTTCACGCTGACCTTCGCCGTCTCCGGCACGGTGAACTTCGCGCAAGGCTCCTCCGTGATGCTCGGCGCGGTGGTCTGTTACGCGATCGCGATGGGGCTGCGCTGGCCGACGCTGATGGCCATCCCGCTTGCGCTGATGGTGTGCGCGATCTGGGGCTTGATCGTCGAGCGTATCGCCGTCCGGCCTTTTGTCGCGCGCGGCAGCAATGCGTGGCTGATGGCCACCGTCGCGCTCGGGATCGTGCTCGACAACGTCGTGATGGTGCTGTTCGGCAAGGAGCCGCGCGCGCTGCCGTCGTCACTCGCGGACGATCCCTGGGTGATCGGCAATGTCGGCATCTTCCCGCTCCAGGTGCTTGTACCCGTTGTCGGGCTGGGGCTGGCGCTGGCGGTTCATCTCGGCATGCACCGGACCGGCCTCGGCTTGAAGCTGCGCGCGGCAGTCGAGAACCCGGATGCGGCGCGGCTGATGAGCATCGACGTGACCCTGCTCATCGCGCTCACCTATGCGGCGGCGGCGTTGTTGGCCGGGATCGGCGGCATCCTGATCGCGCCGCTCTATAACGTTGCCTACGACATGGGGACCTTGTTCGGCATCAAGGCCTTTGCGGTGGCGATCCTTGGTGGCCTGACCAACCCCTGGGGTGTCGTGATTGCCGGGCTTGCCTATGGTCTGGTGGAGGCCTGCGCCACAACCTGGCTCGGCTCGGGCAGCACCCAGATCGTGACATTCTCCGTGGTGATCGCAGCTCTGGTGTTGGCGCCGTCGGGCCTATTCGGCGGGCAGGCGAAGGTGCGGGTATGAGAACGGCCGCTATCGTCATTGCGGCGGTGCTGACTTGTGTCGCCGCCGCCGCGGTCTGTCTTCTGGCACCCGGCTATTACGCTTATCTGTTTGGGATGCTTGCGACCACGGCGCTCGCGGGCATCGGCCTGAATGTGCTGCTCGGTCTCGCCGGCGAGGTATCGCTCGGTCAGGGCGGGTTCGTGGCGCTCGGCGCCTATGGGCTCGGCATCCTCACCACCAAGGCCGGCTTGAATTTCTGGGAGGCGCTGCCACTCGCCGTGCTTTTGGTGGCGGCGATCTCGGCGGCACTCTCGATCCCCGCGCTTCGCGTTACCGGGCCTTACCTCGCGATGGTGACGATTGCGTTCGGCTTTATCGTCGAATCCGTCTCGATTGAATGGCGTGATCTGACCGGCGGCTCCAGCGGACTTGTCGGAATTCCGGCGCCGTTTGGCACCGGCGGCACCGCTCTGTTGGCGTGCGGTCTGTGTCTGGTTGCGCTTGTCCTTTTTCATTACCTCGCGCGAAGCCCGATTGGTCTTGCGATGCAGGCTTTTGCCTCGGCACCGGCCGCGGCGCGCGGTGTCGGAATAAGTCCGGTACCTGTGCGCACGGCCGCCTTCGTGCTCGCCGCCGCCGCCGCCGGTCTCGCTGGCGGTTTACAGGCGGCGCTGACCGGCTTCATCGCGCCAAGTTCGTTCCCGTTTTCGCAATCGATCCTGTTTCTTCTGGTGGTCGTCGTTGGCGGCGCGGGCCGCACCCTTGGGCCGCTGATCGGATCGGCGGTGGTCGTGTTCCTGCCGGAGGTGCTGGCGGGTCTTGCCGAATATCGCCTTCTGGTGTTCGGCGCAGGCCTCCTGATCGTTTTGTGGGCCGCGCCGGGCGGAATCGCGGGCGCGCTTGCGCGCCTTGTGACGCCGAAAAAGTCTCCCTCGGGGTCGGAACCCGATCTCGACATAGCGCTGGCGCATATCACTGGCGCACGCGGAAGCCTGGCCGCGGAAGGCGTGCGTGTCGCGTTCGGTGGTGTCGTTGCGGTCGCGGGTGTCGACATGGTCGCGTCGCCCGGCCGCATCACCAGCGTGATCGGCCCAAATGGCGCCGGCAAGACCACGCTGCTCAATCTCATGAGTGGATTTCAGCGGCCGGACGCAGGGACCGTGCGGGTTGGAAAACAGGAGATCACGGGATTCTCCGCCCAGGATGTGGCGCGCGCCGGCCTGGCCCGGACCTTTCAGACGGCGCAGCCTTTCGCGAATTTGAGCGTGCTCGACAATGTCCGTCTCGGTCTGTTGCGCGGCGGCTGGCGCGGGGAAGCGCCAGCGGATTTGGCGCGCGCATTGCTGGCGCTCGTTGGCTTTGCTGGACCTGAGACACGATTGGCCGCGACGCTGCCGCATGTCGACCGCCGGTTGGTCGAGATTGCCCGGGCGCTCGCCACCGCGCCGGCGGTATTGCTGCTGGACGAGCCCGCGGCGGGACTTAGTGAGGCGGACACAGCTAAACTTGGCGGCTTGCTTCAGCGGCTCGCGAAGGCCGGATTAGCCGTCGTGCTCGTCGAGCACGACATGTCGCTGGTGATGTCGATTTCCGACGAGATCGTGGTGCTCGACGCCGGACGCCGCATTGCAGCCGGGTCGCCCGCGACCGTGCGCAACGACCCTGCCGTCAAGGCGGCCTATCTCGGCACAACCATGTCGGCGGGGTCGGCTGCGGCACGCAGCGCCGGGGCGCCGCCGTTGCTCGAAGTCGAGGGCTTAAGCGCCGGCTACGGCGCGCTCGCGGTGCTCGACAATGTCAGCCTCAAGGTCGGACGTGGCGAGGTGATCGCGTTGTTCGGCCCGAACGGCGCCGGCAAATCGACGCTGATGAAAGCGTTGAGCGGTTTGATCCGGCCGGTGAGCGGAAGCATCAAACTGGCGGATCAAGAGCTGGCGTCGCTTTCGGCACCGCTGGTGGCGCGTTCCGGCCTGATCCTGGTGCCCGAGGGACGACAGGTCTTTCCGCAGTTGACGGTTGCGGAAAATCTTCGTCTCGGCGCCACGCGGCGCAATGATTTTTCCGAAAGCGAAATCGAAGGCATGCTCGCGCGTTTTCCACGGCTGCGTCCGCGCCTGCATACGGCGGCAGGCCTGCTCTCGGGCGGCGAGCAGCAGATGCTCGCGGTGGCGCGCGGGCTGTTGGCCCGGCCCGAAGTTTTGCTGCTCGACGAGCCGTCGCTTGGGCTAGCGCCGGCGGTCGTCGCCGAACTGTTCGAGCAGTTTACACGGCTGCGAGATGAAGGCATGACCTTGCTGATCGTGGACCAGATGGCAGACTATGCGCTGGCGATTGCTGACCGCGGCTACGTGCTCGGCGGCGGCCGTGTCGTGGCGCAAGGAAGCCCGGCGGAACTGCGTGGCGCCATGCTCGACGATGCTTATCTGGGTTCAGCTTCGTGAAGTGGATGAATGGATGGATCTGATTGTCCGGGACGCGCGCATCTTGCGCGATGGCGAACTCGTCAATGTCGATATTGCCGTCGAGGGCGAGAGGATAGCAGCCATTGCGCCTGCGTTGGCGGCCGATGGCCCCGAACTGAAGGCGGAAGGCTGCCTGGTCGTTCCCGGCCTGATCGAAACGCATATTCATCTCGACAAGACCTGCATCCTTGATCGGTGCCGCCTCGAAGAGGGAACGGTCGCCGAGGCCGTCCGCGAAACGGCGGCGGCCAAGCGCGGCTTTACGGTCGAGGACGTCTATGCGCGGGGCAGAAAGACGCTGGAGCGTTGCGTTTCGCACGGCACGATGCGGATGCGAACCCATGTCGAACTGGACCCCGGTATTGGCCTAATCGGACTTGAGGCGGTCGAGCAGTTGGCGCGCGACTATGCCTGGGCGATCGATGTTGAACTCTGCGTGTTTCCGCAGGAGGGGATGACCAATTATCCCGGTACCGAAGAGCTGTTGATCGAAGGCTTGCGCCGCGGCGCGCGCACCATCGGTGCGGTGCCGTATTTCGACACCGACCCGCGCGGCCAGATCGATCGCATCTTTGCTATCGCGCGTGATTTCGATGCCGAGATCGATATGCATCTCGATCTCGCCGAGACCACGCAGAACATGCAGATCGAATATGTATGCCGCAAGACCGAGGAATTCAGCCGCGGCGGACGGGTGGCGGTGGGCCACGTCACCCAGATGTCGCTACTGCCGCCGGAGCGTTTTGGCGAGATCGCCAAACGATTGGCCGATGCCGGCGTCGCCGTCACCATCCTGCCTTCGACGGACTTGCATCTGATGGGCCGCAGCCACGACCATGCGGTGCCGCGCGGCGTGGTGCCGGCCGAACCCTTGCGAAAGGCGGGCGTGACCTGCTCGATCTCGACCAACAATGTCTTGAATCCATTTACGCCCTATGGCGATGGGTCGCTGATCCGGATGGCGAACCTCTACGCCAATGTCTGCCATGTGTCGCGCCCGGCGGACCTCGCCGGATGCCTGGACATGATCACGGGCTCGGCCGCGCGGCTGATGCGGCTCAACGATTACGGCATCAGGGTCGGTGCGCCGGCCGATCTCGTCTGCCTCGATGCGGCCAATCCCACCGACGCCGTCGCAACGCTAGCGCAGCCGTTGTGGGGTTTCAAACGCGGCCGCAAATCATTCACGCGGCCACGCGTGCAGCTTCATCGCCACGCACACTAAAGCGCGATGAAATTTTGTTGAATCGCTTTACAGGCAAGCTCGGTTCGCCTCTCCCCTTGTGGGAGAGGTCGGATCGCATCGGTAGATGCGATCCGGGTGAGGGGTTTTTCTCTATCGATAGACTGTAACCCCTCACCCCAACCCTCTCCCACAAGGGGAGAGGGAGCCACCTTCATCGCGGTGGTAGTTCGACCCTACTTCATCACGCACTAGGGGCGGGCGGAAAACTATTCCGCGGCCTTGTTGGTCTTGGCGCCAAACATGCGGGTCGGCGGTGCAAAGCCGCAGGAGGTGCCGTCGGTGACCTTGACCTGATCTTCCCAGGGGAGCCGGTAGGTGCCGGCGACCATGTCCTGCATAAACGTGTAAGGACAATCCATCGCGCCGCCTTTCACCGCGACATAGCCGCGGTGCCAGAGCTGGTAGATGTTGTTCTCGACGCCCCAGTTGATCCGGGCTTCCCGCACCAGATCAGGACGTACCTCCGCGGTGATGATCTCATCGACGCGGCCGGTGGTGCCGTGCGCGAGGATCGAGCCGTCGAAATTCACGATCATGCCTTCGCCCATCGAATCGAACGAACCGTCGGAGCCGCACATGCAGACGTTCGCCGTCACCATCAGGTTCTGGAACGAATTGGCCTGGTTGGTGAAGCGCCAGCTCTCACGGATCGGAGCGGTATAGCCGGCGGTGCGGATCATGATTTCAGCGCCCTTATAGGCGCATTCCCGCGCCATTTCCGGGAACATGCCGTCATGACAGATGATCAGCCCGATCTTCGCGCCCTTGGGTCCTTCGATCACGGGAATGCCGACGTCGCCGGGCTCCCACGGCTCGACCGGAATCCAGGGGTGGAACTTGCGGTAGTAGAGCTTGATCTCGCCCTGATCGTCGATGATCAGGCCGGAATTATAGGGATTGCCGTCGGGGTTGAACTCCATGATCGAGAAACAGCCCCAGATCTTGTTGTCGATGCAGGCCTTCTTGAAGGCTGCGACCTCGGGGCCATCGAGCCGGCACATGATCGCGGGATTGGTGTCCATCGACAGGCCGTGCAGCGAGTATTCCGGGAACACCACCAGATCCATGGTTCCGAGATTGCGGCGCGCCTTGCCGACCATATAGACGATCCGCTCGGTCTGCTTGGCGAGATCCGCCTTGGTGACGACCACGGGCAGTTGAAGCTGCACCAGCCCGATCACGACGCCGTTGGGTGATTTGTTAAGTCCGCCGAGCCCGTTCATGTGTAACTCCTTGGCAAGAACCGCATCTCTGTTTAAGGGAAACAAAGCCGATTTTTACGGACAGCAAAAGAGCATATTTCAGGCGGCCGGGCGGCCGACCTGAGGGAGAAACCGGCAAATGGCAAATGCACCTCTCCGGGTCGCAATCGCAGGGCTCGGACCGATCGGAAAAAAAGTCGCCGAGGCGCTCGATCAAGGCATCGACGGCCTGTCGTTGACGGCTGTGTCGGCGCAAAACCCCGAAAAGCACCATAGCTGGCTTGGTACCCTGAAAGCGCTCCCGGCCATCCTGCCGATCGAGAAGCTTTCGGATGTCGCTGATATCGCCATCGAATGCGCGCCTGCAAAACTTCTGCGATCGATCGTGGCGCCGTTCGTGCAAAAAGGAAAAACCGCAATCGTGCTCAGCGCCGGCGCGTTGCTCGACAATGAAGATCTGATCGATATGGCGCGGCAAAACGGCGGGCAGATCGTGGTGCCGACCGGCGCGCTGATCGGCCTCGACGCGGTGACGGCGGCAGCCGTCGGCGAAATCCATTCGGTGCGAATGGTGACGCGGAAGCCAGTTCAGGGTCTCGCCGGTGCGCCGTTTCTGGTCGAGAACAATATCGACATCGATCAGATCAAGGAGCCGCTGAAGATTTTCGACGGCACCGCGCGGGAAGCTGCCAAGGGCTTTCCAGCCAACCTGAACGTGGCAGTCGCGCTGTCGCTCGCCGGCATCGGCCCGGACCGCACGAGGCTCGAGATCTGGGCGGACCCTGCGTTGACGCGGAACGTGCACCGGGTCGAGGTCGATTCCGACTCGGCGCGGTTTTCGATGTCGATCGAAAATATCCCGTCCGAAAATCCCAAGACCGGCCGCATCACCGCGCTGTCGGTGATCGCGCTGCTGCGAAAGCAGCGTGCCGCGCTGCGCGTCGGGACTTGAGAGGGAGCGTTTTCGAGCGAAGTGGACACCGGTTCGCGTGAAGAAAACGCGTCAAAACAAAAGACTACAGCGCGGGTTGTGTTATTTCGTGCCGTAGGCGCGGTCGCCGGCATCGCCAAGGCCGGGCAGGATGAACCCGTTCTCATCGAGCCCTTCGTCGATGGCGGCGAGCCAGATCGGCACATCCGGGTGAATGCCGCGCATCCGCTCGACGCCTTCGGGCGCTGCGATCAGGCACACCAGGCGAATATCGTTGGCGCCGCGCTCCTTCAGCCGGTCGACCGCTGCGACCGCGGTGTTGGCGGTCGCGAGCACCGGTGAGATCACGATGACCTGCCGCTCATGCAGGTCGCTCGGCGCCTTGAAGTAATATTCGACGGCCACAAACGTTTCGGGTTCGCGGTAAAGGCCGATGTGAGCGACGCGCGCGTTCGGCACCAGATCGAGCATGCCTTCCGCGAACGTCATTCCGGCGCGCAGCACCGGTGCGAACACCAGCTTCTTGCCGGCAATCTGCGGCGTTTTCATCCGGGCGAGGGGCGTTTCGATATCGACATCGCTGAGCGGCAGGTCGCGGGTGACCTCATAGCACAGCAGCATCCCGATTTCCTGAAGCAGCTCGCGGAACGATTTGGTCGAGGCGTCCTTTTCCCGCAATAGCGTCAGCTTGTGCTGCACAAGCGGGTGGTCGACGATGGTGACGCCGTCCATATCTTCGTCCTCTAAAATACCGTGCCGTCGCTGATGACTTTTACCGGCGGTGAGGCGTCGGCGCGGCGTTCGCGCGCGAGCCGCCGGCCCGCGGCCCAGGATCCGCCTTCCAGTACCTTGGCGAGCGGCAGCGACACCGCATCAAGCCCGAGCCGCTTTCGCACGCCGTCGGCGAGGCGGTCGAGCAGCGCCACCGTCAGCGCGCGCCACTCCACGACCAGCGCCGAGGAAACCTCGTGCTCGCGTTGCGCATCTTCCTCGTTACGGAATGCGAGCACGCCGGAATCGACGAACAAGCCGCCGTTGCGATATTCCGCAAGACCCGTGAGGCCGTCGATATCGATGACCTCGATGCCTGCGGTTTGCAGCGGCTCGATCAGGGAGTAGGCGAGCCATTGCGAGAGCTTGTGCAACGGCACCATGCCGTTCGTTGCATCATCGGTGATCAGCGAGGGATGCTTCCAGCAGTCGCCAAGCGCGATCCCGCCGAGCGTCAGCCGCGACGGCCAGATTGGACCGAGCTGTTGCAACAATTCGGACAGGATGGCGGAGGCGGGAAGGCGGCCATTTTCGGCGCGCGCTTTTAATTGATCGAACAATCCGCCGGGCCGTGGCGCGTCATGACGGCCGAAAATATTGGGCGTGGAGGCGACGAGTTTGCCGAGGCGGCGCAAGAGATCGACACGGCCTTCAAGTCCGACCAGGGGATTGGTGTCGGAAACCTGCAAGCCGCGCGCCACGTCGGCCACCGAGAGATGGCTGAGAACATCCGCATCGACGCGAAGCGGATCGCGCGGGTTGGCCGAGAAAAGTCCTCCGGTGAACATTCCGAGGCTCGCGAGTCCCAATCCCTCCGAACGACCGATGGCGAGGCCGCTTTTCGGATCGCGATAGTGCCAGGTGGGGCCGGCGCCGGCGTCGAGGAACACGCTGACCATCGCAAGGTCGAATTCCGCGCGCGCTCGTGCGGCGGAATCGGCCCATCGCCTCTCACTTGCGACAGCGGCCCAGCGGTTGTCGCCATTCATAACAAAGTGCCGCCAGCGCGAGTGAAACGGCACATCGAGCGTCGGATAGGCGTCGCGGGTCGCTTGCAGCACCAGATCGACGACGCCCTCCATTTTCTCGGGATGAATCCGGAAGTTCGGAAGCTTGTCGTCAAACGCCAGCGCCAGCATGCGATGGGCGCGCGAACGAACCGCCGCAGCGTTCAGCAGCGTCAGCGCCGCCGAGGTTTCCGAATTTGCCGCCGTCACGCGCGCGCTCGCTTCAATACTTTTCAAGCGGGCGGCCGACCGAATTGAGAAGTTCGTCCGGCGGAGCGGGCTCCGCGCTGTAATAGCCGGCGGCCTTCTTCGCTGCCATCTCCACATGCGCATCGGGCGGGACGAGATCGTCGGGAATCGGAACGCGTTCGACAATCTCGATGCCTTGGCCGGTCAGCGCGTCGTGTTTCATGTCGCTCATGGAAACGAAACGGTCGATGCGCTTGAGGCCGAGCCAGTGGATCACGTCCGGCATCAATTGCTGGAAGCGTGCATCCTGCACGCCGGCGACGCATTCGGTGCGCTCGAAATATTGCGCGGCCGCATCGCCGCCTTCCTGGCGCTTGCGCGCATTGTAGACCAGGAATTTCGTGACCTCGCCGAGCGCGCGGCCTTCCTTGCGGTTGTAGATGATGATGCCGAGCCCGCCTTCCTGGCCGGCGCGGGCGCATTCCTCGATGCCGTGAATCAGATAGGGGCGGCAGGTGCAGATGTCGGAGCCGAACACGTCGGAGCCGTTGCACTCATCATGCACGCGGCAGGTGATCTTGGTGCGGTGATTAGGAAGCTTGGCGACATCGCCGAACAGATAGGCCGTCGTGCCGCCGATCGGCGGCAGGAAGACTTGCAAGTCCGGTCGCGTCACCAGTTCCGGAAACATGCCGGCGGTCTGCTCGAACAGTTGCCGGCGCAAATTGTTTTCGGTGGTCGCAAACCGTTGCGCCAGACCCGGAAGATACCACACCGGGTCGATGGCGATCTTGACCACGGACACGCTGCCGTTCTTGTGAACGACTTCGCCGTCATGCTTCAACCGTCCGGCATCGATGGCCGATTTGAGTTCCGGCAAATCGAGGCGGGCACGCGTGATCGCGATGCTCGGCCGGATGTCGATTCCCTCGGCGATTTCGCTGGCAAAATTTTCCGCCACGAGATGACCCCAGGGATCGAGCGACACAATGCGCTCCGGCTCGCTCCATTGCGGGAAGGGACCGACCGTCGCCGCCGGGTGCGTGTTGGTGAGATCGGGGCGTCGGATCGGATCGAGCGCGCCGGAGGAGACCGCGAGCGCGCGGTAGACCGAATAGGAGCCGCCATGGGAGCCGATGACATTGCGGTCCTGTGGGCGAGATACCGTGCCGATGATCGGGCCGCGCTCGCGCGCGCTGGCCGCGCCCCATTGGATCGGGAATTGGAGTTTGCCTCCCGGCGTCGGATGCGAGGTGATCCGGATATGGTCAACCCGGTTGGAACGAGTCATCGCGGTCCATCCTTCAGACTTGATTTCCAGGGCTTCGTGCCCTCGCGCTTTTTCGGCCTTGAACGGTGGCCTCAAATGGCGACGGCCCGCCTGAAAAGACGGGCCTCATCATCAACCACCGAAATTACAGCGCGATCGTAACCGAACCATGAAATATAGCGACATCGCCGCCGAATACAACGGCGATTAAGTGCCGGTATTTCCTTGCCAATTTCGGCCCTCGATCTTTCAGGAGCCCATAATGCGCTGCGAAGCGTCCGGGCCGCCTCATTGCGCCGACGGCGCTGCGGCGTCCCGCGGCTGCAGCGACGACAGCTGCCCGGTCGGGGTCCAGCCGCCACCCAGCGCCTGAAACAGGCTGCTCGCCGCTAATAGCTTGTTCAGTCGCGCCTGCGCCAGCGCGTTTTCGTTGGTCAGCAGCGTTTGCTGGGTTTGCAGCACCGTTATGAGGTTGACCGTGCCGGCACGCAGCTGGGTTTCGGAGACCTCGAACGCCTTGCGGGCGCTGGCCACGGCTTCGACCTCGAGGCGCTCCTGCAAGGTCGATTGCGACAGTGCCACCAGCGCCTTCTCGACGTCGGAGAAGGCCGAAAGCACGGCTTTGCGGTAGGCTTGCAGGTTTTGCAGCTGCACGCCCTTGGCCTGTTTCAACTCGCTTTCCAGCAGGAAGCCGTCGAACAGCGGCTGCGTCAGCCCTGCCGACAAGGTGTAGAACCAGGCGCCCGGTCCGAACAGCGACGCCAGCGCGGCGCTCTGCACGCCGGTTTGCGCGGTCAACTGGATCTGCGGGAAGAACGCTGCACGCGCCGATTCGACGCTGAAGTTCGAAGACGCCAGTTGCGCTTCGGCCTGGCGGATGTCCGGCCTTTGGTTGAGCAACTCCGAGGGCAGGCCCGGCGTCACGCGCGGAACCGCGATCTGCGTCATCAGGCCGCCCTTCACCGTGAAGTTCGCCGGCGCGCGGCCGACCAGCACGGCGAGTGCGGCGATGTTCTGCCGCAGCGTGATCTCGAGCGGCGGGATCGCCGCGCGCTCGGTCGCGACCTGGGTCTCCTGTTGCGACACGTCAAGTTGCGACGCGGTGCCGCCGGCAAATTGTTGCTTGATGAGCGTGAGAATGCGCTCGGCCGCCGCCAGATTACGTCGCGCCACCCGCAGTTCGTCTTGCGCGGCGAGAACCTGGAAATAGGTATTGGCGACCGTGACGATCGCCGTGAGCGTGACCACCTCGCGATTGTAACGCGATGCGGTCGCGCTCTCTTCGGCGGCGTGGAGCGTCGCCCGGTTCTTGCCCCAGAAGTCGACGATGTAACTTGCAGTTAGTCCCAGACTGTATTGGGAGAACGTGTTCGAAAAGCCAACACCCCCGCCAAGATTCGACGACACGCTGCGGCTTTGCTCGGCGCTCGAGGTTCCGGTGACCGAAGGCAATAACGGGGCGCCCTGGACACCCACCTGGGCATCGGCCTGAACGATCTGCGCGATGGCAACCGCGATGTCGAGATTGTAGAGCTGGGCTGCATCCATCAGCGAGGTCAATTCGCTGGACTTGAAATCGCGCCACCAATCGACCGCGGGAAGGTGGGCGTCGGGCGCGGTGCGGCCGCCTTCGCGATAGGCCGCCGGCACATCCAGGTTGAGATCCGGCCGTTCGGTTCCAAGGATGCAGCCCGACAGCGCGGGACCCAGCAACGAAGCGCAAAGGGCAAGCCGAACTTTGGCGAGGCCGCGTGTGGTCCGTCGTGAAACTTTGCCGATCATCGGAAATGCCAACATCTACTCGCCGGGTTGCAGCCTGGTCTCGGGCGCGAGCGGTGTTTCGCCGCCCCTTAGACGCTGGCTCCATAGCCGGAACCTGTCCATATACAGGTAGATTACCGGCGTTGAATAGAGCGTCAGCACCTGACTGAGGATCAGTCCCCCGACAATTGCGATGCCGAGCGGTTGCCGAAGTTCGCCGCCGTCGCCCATGCCGATGGCCAGCGGAAGAGCGCCGAGCAGGGCGGCCATCGTCGTCATCATGATGGGCCGGAAGCGGAGCAGGCAGGCTTCGTAAATTGCGTCAACCGAGCTCAGGCCCCGGTTGCGTTCGGCCTCGAGTGCAAAATCGATCATCATGATCGCATTCTTCTTCACGATTCCGATCAGCAGGATGACCCCGATCAGGGCCATGATGCTGAATTCGGTGTTGAACGCCATCAAGGCGAGCAGGGCGCCGACGCCGGCCGACGGCAGCGTCGAGAAAATCGTCAGCGGGTGGACATAGCTCTCGTAGAGCACGCCGAGAACGATGTAGATCGTGACCAGCGCGGCGAGGATGAGGAAAGGCTGATTTTGCAGCGAATCCTGAAACGCCTTTGCCGATCCCTGGAATGTGCCGCGAATGCTGGCGGGCACGCCGATCCGGTTCATCGCCGCCTCGATCGATGTGACGGCCGAACTGAGCGAGCCCCCCGGCGGCAGATTGAATGAAATCGTGTTGGCGACCAAGAGTCCCTGGTGGTTCACCGCGAGCGGGGTGGCGCCCTGGACAAAGCTCGCAACCGCCGACAACGGAATCATGGTCTCCGCGTTGGTGCTGACCGCCGAACCGGTAGAGGCTACCCCCTTGCCGGTGGCGCCGATCGAATTGGTCGCGAGGTTTCGGGCGGCCTGCGTGTTGGCCGAAGAGGCCGCGGTTGTTTTGCCGACCGCAACGGTGCCGGCAACCGCATTGGTCGATTGCGAACCGCCGACCGCGGCGCCCGACGTACTGATCCAGACGTCCTTCAGTGTTTCCGGATTTTGCCAGTACTGCGGCGCGACCTCCATGATCACGTGATACTGGTTACGGGCCACATAAATCGTCGAGACCTGCCGCTGGCCGAAGGCATCATAAAGCGTGTTGTCGACCTGACTGACGGTGATGCCGAGCTGTGCCACCTTGTCGCGATCGATCACAAGATCGGATTCAAGCCCCTTGTTCTGTTGATCGCTGTTGACGTCCGTCAGGTTCCGATCGCCCTGCAGGGCGGCTGCGATCTTCGGCGTCCACTCGTTGAGCTCCTCGAACGTCGGTCCCTGCAGGGTGAATTGATATTGTGCATTGCTGGCACGACCGCCGACCCGGATATCCTGCACGGCCTGAAGGAACAGGGTTGCGCCAGGTATCACCGCCATTTCACGCCGTAGCCGCGCGATCACCCGGTCGGCGGAAATGTTGCGTTCGCCAAGCGGCTTCAACGAGACGAACACGAAGCCGGAATTGGTCTGCCCGCCACCGGTAAATCCAACGGCGGTTTCGACGGCGGGATCGCTTTTGATGATGGTGATGAACTGCGTCAGTTTTTTCTGCATCAACTGGAAGGAGATGCTCTGGTCCGCCTGGATCGAGCCGGTCAACCGACCGGTGTCTTGTTGTGGGAAGAAGCCCTTCGGAATCACGCTGTAGAGATAAAAGTTGAGACCGAGCACCACGGCCAGAATGAGCATCATCGATGCGGGATGCCGCAGCGCAATTGCCAGCGTCCGGCGATAGACGTCGAGCATCGCCTCGAAAAAGCGCTCGCTCATTCGATAGAGCCATCCGTGGCCCTCTCCGGTCTCGCCACGCAGCAATACCGCGCACATCATCGGCGTGGTAGCCAGCGAGATCGCGAGCGAGATCATGATGGATATCGAGATCACCATCGCAAATTCGCGGAACAGGCGTCCGATGATGCCGCCCATCAGAAGGATCGGGATGAAGACGGCGATCAGCGAGATGCTCATCGACAGCACGGTAAATCCGACTTCACTGGCGCCCTTGAGGGCGGCGTCCATCGGGCTCATGCCGCCTTCGACGTGGCGCGTGATGTTTTCGAGCACGACGATGGCGTCATCGACGACAAAGCCCGTCGCGACCGTCAGCGCCATCAGCGAGAGATTGTCGAGACTGTAGCCGCACAGATACATCGCGGCAAAGGTCGCGATCAGCGAGACCGAGACCGCCACCACCGGCACCAGCGTTGCGCGCAGGCTCCGCAGGAACGCAAATACCACAACGATCACCAGCAGCACGGCAAGAATCAGGGTGCGTTCGACGTCGCGCAGCGAGGTGCGAATGGTGATCGAGCGGTCGACGGCTAGTCCGATGTCGATGGCCGGCGAAACCGAGGCCCTGAGCTGGGGCATCAGCGCCTTCACCAGATCGACGGTACTGATGATGTTGGCCCCAGGCTGCCGGTAAAGAATGATCAGAACGGCCGGCTTGCCGTTGGCGAGCCCGGCATTGCGCAGATTTTCGACCGAATCCGTCACTTCGCCGACATCCGAGAGGCGGACCGGGGCGCCGTTGCGGTAGGCGACGATCAGGGATTTGTAGTCGTCGGACTTGTTGGCCTGATCATTGGCGTAGATCTGGTAGCGTTGATCGCCGACGTCGATGCCGCCTTTCGGGCTGTGGGCATTGGCGCTGGAAAGCGCAGCGCGCACGTCCTCGAGGCCGACGCCATATTTATAGAGCGCCTGCGGAATGAGTTCGGCGCGTACCGCCGGGAGCGAACTGCCGCCGACGACCACTTCGCCGATGCCATCGACCTGCGACAGTTTCTGCGCCAGCACGGTCGATGCCGCGTCATAAAGGTCGCCGCGGGTCTGGGTGTCGGACGTCAACGTCAGGATCAGGATCGGCGCGTCGGCCGGATTGACCTTGCGATAGGTCGGATTGCTCCGCAGGCTGGTCGGCAGGTCGGCGCGGGCCGCGTTGATCGCAGCCTGAACGTCGCGCGCGGCGCCGTTGATGTCGCGGTTGAGACCGAATTGAAGGGTGATGCGAACCCCGCCCACCGTGCTCGACGACGTCATTTCGGTCACGTCGGCGATCTGCCCAAGATGACGTTCGAGCGGGCTTGCAACCGTCGTCGCGACGTCCTGCGGGCTGCCGCCGGGCAGCGTGGCCCGGACCGAAATGGTCGGGAAGTCGACCTGCGGCAGCGGCGAAACCGGCAACTTGAAGAAAGCCACGGCGCCGGCCGCCGCCAGACCAAGGGTGAGCAGCGTCGTTCCGATGGGTCGGCGAATGAATGGTGTTGAGGGCCCCATCGGTTGCCCTCATTCCGCCGGCTGGATGGCGTCGCCCGAACGGCCGGAGAAGCGGATCGCCAGACGATCGAACCAGAGATAGATCACCGGCGTCGTGAACAGCGTCAGCAACTGGCTGAGCAAGAGGCCGCCGACGATGGAGATACCGAGCGGATGGCGCAGTTCGGAGCCGGCACCGGTGCCGAGCATCAGCGGCAATGCGCCAAGGACGGCGGCCATCGTCGTCATCAGGATCGGGCGGAAGCGCAGCAGGCAGGCCTGATAGATCGCTTCGCGGGGCGATTTTCCTTCATGACGTTCGGCGTCGAGCGCGAAGTCGATCATCATGATCGCGTTCTTCTTCACGATGCCGATGAGGAGAATGATGCCGATGATGGCAACGATAGTGAGATCATCGCCGGCCATCATCAGCGCCAGCAGCGCGCCGATACCGGCGGACGGCAGCGTCGAGAGAATCGTGACGGGGTGAATGAAGCTCTCATAGAGCACGCCCAGCACGATGTAGACGGTGATGATCGCCGCCAAAATCAGGAAGAGCTGATTGGAAAGCGAGGATTGAAATGCCAGTGCGGCGCCCTGGAAGCTGGTGATGACGCTTGCGGGCAGGCCGATGTCGGCCTGCGCTTGCTTGATCGCATCTACCGCGGCGCCGAGCGAGGCGCCCGGCGCTAGGTTGAAAGACACCGTGGCCGCCGGAAATTGCCCGAGATGCGCCACCTGCAGCGGAGCGGTTTCCTCGCGGAATTTGGCGAGCGTTGCAAGCGGCACCGGAGTGCTGCTGACCGAGGAGGGGAGATAGATGTCCGAGAGCGATTGCAGCGACGTTTGCAGATGCGGATCGGCCTCAAGGATGACGCGGTACTGGTTGGAATTGGTGAAGATCGTGGAAACGATCCGCTGGCCGTAGGAATCGTAAAGCGCATTATCCACGGTCGCAGGCGTAATACCGAAACGAGCGGCCTGGTCGCGATCGATCTCGACGTAGACCGAAAGCCCCTGATCGGAAATGTCGCTGGCGACATCGCCGAGCTGCGGAAGTTGCCTCAGTTTGTCGACCAGTTTTGGCGTCCATTCCGAAAGCTGGACGGGGTCGGCATCCTGCAGGATGAACTGGTATTGGGTCTTGCTGACCGTGCCTTCGATCGTCAGGTCCTGAACCGGCTGCATATATAATGTGATGCCGGTGAGAGGAGCGGTCGCGTTCTGGATCCGCCGCATTACGGTTGCGATGTCGGACTTTCGTTCGTCATAAGCCTTGAGATTGATCAGAATTCGCCCGCTGTTGAGCGTGTTGTTGGTTCCGTCCACCCCGATAAAGGAAGAAAGACTGACGACATCGGGGTCTTTCAGGATGATCGAGGCGAGCTGCTGCTGACGCTCCGCCATCGCCGCGTAGGACACCGATTGCGGCGCTTCGGAAATCGCCTGAATGACGCCGGTGTCCTGAAGCGGAAAAAATCCCTTCGGGATCATGACATAAAGCATCGCCGTCAGGACGAAGGTAGCGAGCGCGATCAGCAGGGTGAAGGGTTGATGGTCCAGCACCCAGGTCAGCGCGTGGCCGTACAACTCGATGATCCAGTCGAATGCTTCGCGGCTGCCGCGCTGGAAAGCATTTTCCTGATCGTGAGGCGTCTCCGGCTTGAGCAATTTGGCGCAAGCCATCGGCACCAGCGTGAGCGAAACCACCGCCGAGATCAGGATCGTGACCGAGAGCGTGATCGCGAATTCGCGGAACAGGCGGCCGACCACATCGCCCATGAACAACAGCGGGATCAGCACCGCAATCAGCGACACCGTCAGCGAGATGATGGTGAAGCCGATCTGCTCGGAGCCCTTGAGGGCTGCCTGCAACGGGGTGTCGCCTTCCTCGAGATAGCGGGAAATATTCTCGACCACGACGATGGCGTCGTCGACCACGAAGCCGGTCGCGATCGTCAGCGCCATCAAGGACAGATTGTTGAGGCTGAAGCCGAGCAGGTACATCGCACCCAGCGTGCCGACCAGCGACAGCGGAACCGACAGGCTCGGGATCAGCGTCGCGCGGGCGTTGCGCAGGAATACGAAAATCACCAGCACCACGAGGATGACGGCGAGCGTCAGCTCGAACTCGACGTCCTCGACGGAGGCGCGAATGGTGATGGTGCGGTCGGTCAGGACGTTGACGTCGATCGCCGCGGGTAACGAGGCCTGCAACTGCGGCAGCAGCGCCTTGATGCCTTCGACCACGGCGATGACGTTGGCGCCCGGCTGGCGCTGGACAT
This sequence comes from uncultured Alphaproteobacteria bacterium, assembly GCA_963770515.1. Taxonomy (GTDB): domain Bacteria; phylum Pseudomonadota; class Alphaproteobacteria; order Rhizobiales; family Xanthobacteraceae; genus Bradyrhizobium. The sequence goes on along the minus strand of CAVYPW010000004.1, from coordinate 507,430 downwards.
TGAGGATGATGGCCGGCGTCTCGTTCATCCAGGCGCCGAGCTTGTCGTTCTGCGAGCCGTCGATCACGTCGCCGACATCGCTGAGGCGGACCGGCGAGCCGTTCTTATAGGCGACGATCAGCGATTTGTAGTCGCTCGCATTCCTGATCTGGTCGTTGGCATTGATGGTGTAGGCGCGCATACTGCCGTCGAAGTTGCCTTTCGGCGTATTGACGTTGGCGTTGCCAAGCGTGGTGCGCAGATCGTCGATATTGAGACCATAGGCGGCAAGCTTGCGGATATCGGCCTGGATACGCACCGCCGGCCGCTGGCCGCCGCTGATGCTGACGAGGCCGACGCCGGGTAGCTGCGAGATTTTCTGCGCCAGGCGGGTGTCGACGAAATCCTCGACGTCCGTCAGCTTCATCGTCTTCGAGGTCAGGCCGAGTGTCAGGATCGGCGCATCGGCCGGATTGACCTTGGCGTAGATCGGGGGCGCGGGCAGGTCGGCCGGCAGCAGGTTGCCGGCGGCGTTGATCGCGGCCTGAACTTCCTGCTCGGCAACGTCGAGCGAAATCGTCAAGCCGAATTGCAGCGTGATAACGGAAGCGCCTGCCGAACTGATCGAACTCATCTGGTTGAGGTTCGGCATCTGTCCGAACTGCACTTCCAGCGGCGCGGTGACGGAGGACGTCATCACATCGGGGCTCGCGCCCGGATAAAAGGTCTGGACCTGAATGGTCGGATAGTCGACCTCAGGCAGCGCCGCGACCGGCAAAAACCTGAACGCCAGCAGGCCGGACAGCATGATGGCGATCATCAGCAGGGTGGTTGCGACCGGTCGTAAAATGAACGGTTGCGACGGACTCATTGCTTTTGTCCACCGTCGGAGCGCCGCTTTTTGCCGCCGCCCGATTTATCGGGGTCGGCCGGGGTTTGAGCCGGATTGGTGGTTTGCGCCGGTTTGTTCTCCGACCGAATGACGATCTTGGCGCCGTCGCGAAGCTTGTCGGCGCCGTCGATGACGATGCGGTCGCCGGGCGCAAGACCGGAAAGAACTTCCACGTGGTCGCCGTCGGTGACGCCGAGCTTGACCGGCCGAACCGATACCGTGCTGTCGGCATTGACGAGGTAAACGAAGGTGCCGGGCGCGCCGCGCTGAATGCCCGCGGCCGACATCGTCGTGACGTCCTTGTGGGTATCGAGCAAGAGGCGAATGTTGACGAACTGGTTCGGGTAAAGCAGTCGATCGTTATTGGGGAATTGCGCGCGCAGCTTGATCGTTCCGGTCGTCGGATCGATCTGGCTGTCGAAGGTTTGCAATGATCCGTCTGCGATTTTGCTGGCGCCGGTGCGATCAAGCGCGGTTGCGGGCAACACCGCGCCGGACTGGAGACGCTTGGCGATCGATTGCAGATTGTCCTCGGGCACGGTGAACAGGACGCTGATCGGCTGCAACTGCGTGATGACGACGATGCCGTTGGCATCGCCGGGCGTGACGTAATTGCCCTGATCGACCTGACGCAGGCCGACGCGGCCGTCGAGCGGCGATACGATCCGGCAATAGGCCAGGTTGACCTCGGCGGATTTCACCGACGCCTTGTCCGCCTCGACCGTGCCCTGATCCTGGGCGACGAGAGCGACTTGCGTATCCAGCGTCTGATGCGGCACGGCGTTCTGCGCCGCCAGCCCCTGGTATCGTGCCAGGTCGACCTGCGCGCCCTTGAGCATGGCTTCGTCGCGCGCCAATTGTCCCCTGGCCTGCGCCAGTGTCGCTTCATATGGCCGCGGATCGATTTCCGCGAGCAGGTCGCCTTTCTTGACGTCATTGCCTTCCGTGAAATCGATCTTCTGCATGTAGCCGCTGATCTGCGTGCGGATTGTCACGGTTGCGAGCGACGTCACGGTGCCCAGCGCGTTGATGTTGATTCCGATGTCGCCTTTGCCGACGACTTCGGGAACGATCGACATGGGCGCGGAATTGCGGCCGCCGTTGGCTTGCTGCGGAGGCGCAGCGTGCTTGGTCCACCAGACAACGCCGCCGACGATCAGCAGGATAACGATGGATGTCAGGACAAACCGTCGGCCCGACCGCGGCTTGGCGGCCTGCGCGGGACCAATCGAAGGTGCCTTCTGAAAGTTCTTAATCGGTTGGTCCATGAACCTGCCATTGAGATGAGAAGTGTGAGCGCTTGCGGAGGTTTTCCGCAATCAGTCGCGAGAACCGCCTCCAGGGTCCGCGAGCCCCTTATTTGACCGACCCTGCCTGCGGTTGTCGCATTAACAATCAGAAAGAATTGCACTTTTGGTTCAGACCGCGACCGCCGGGCAACAAGGAAGACGTCGTTCGAGCCACCCAGTGGGTTCAAAAACCATGGCGGTGATCAGGCTCAAACGACGCATTTTGAACCGATCCGAGGTTGGCGACAAGGCCGTGCCATCGGCAATCTGGGGGCAGGCGCCTTCACCAGAACCGCGGCGACCTCAGGCGGCGGCATCCAGCAGGCTGAACGAGCCTCTGACCAACGCCTTGCGTCCCTTCGATGTGATGGCCGGCACGCGATCGTTGATGGTCACCAGGCCGAGCGCAACCAGATCGTCGAGTGCTATCCGGGTCGAGACAGGCAACCTGGCGAAGGGTGAGCGAAGCGCTTTCAACGCTTCCCATTGGTCAGGCCTGAGATCGAAGTCGCTCTCGTCGTTCATGCTGCCTCGATAGACTGGTCGCCTCGTGCGCTCTCTTAGGAAAGATGCGTGACTCCGATGCGACTACAATGCGTCCGCAATAGGCTTGTGCACGCAACTTTTCTTGAATCGCTCCAGGGCCAGAAACAGAAACAGTGGTGGACCACTGGTAACGTGGTTGTCACATCTCCGTGTCAATGGACGGTGTCGGCCACCTGCAAATCGGTGGCGGGACATTGGATGTGCTTGACTGCTCGGATGAACACTCTGAAGGTAGCCGCGCCGACAAAATCGCGCCGTAATGGCTTTAGGCTGAAGGGCCTCGGCATCGTCGTCAGCATCGTGATTGCAGCGATTGCGATTTTCGCCCTGACCCACACGCTGAGAAGCATCGACACCATCGAAGTATTCCAGGTCATCAGGCGCACCGATACTTCTCTTATCGCGCTGGCCGCGGTGCTGGTGATCACCTCCTACGCGAGCTTGACCTTCTACGATCTGCTCGCACTGCGGACCATCGGCCGCACCGACATTCCCTATCGGATCGCGGCCGTTGCCAGCTTTACCAGCTATCCGATCGCGCACGGCATCGGCGCCGTTTCGCTGATCTCGCCGGTGATCCGCTATCGGGTTTATTCGTATCATGGCCTCAGTGCGTTCGAGGTCGCCAACATCTGCTTTCTGACCGGGTTGACGTTCTGGCTCGGCAACCTGACGGCGCTCGGGACCGGACTGTTCTTTGCGCCCAATGCGATCAGCCTGGTCGACTTTCTGCCGCCGAGGGTCAATCAGTGGATTGCGGCTGCGCTGCTTCTGGGCGTCGCAGGCTTCCTGACCTGGTGCTGGTTTCCGCGCAATATCGGGACCAAGCGCTGGCCCGTCCGGCTTCCGTCGGGGCCGTTGGTATTGCTGCAAATCCTGATCGGCGTCTTCGATCTCGGTGCTGCGGCGCTTGCGATGTATGTGCTGATTCCGGCGGGACCCAATATCGGGATTTTCCCGATCATGGCCGTTTTCATCGCCGCGACCCTATTGGGATTTGCGAGCCACACGCCGGCGGGCATTGGGGTTTTCGATGCGACGTTCCTGATCGGGCTCGGCAGGGACGACAAGGAGCCGCTGGTCGCAGCACTTTTGATGTTCCGCCTGATGTATCACTTCCTGCCCTTTATATTCGCGCTCAGCGTATTTGGCGTTGTCGAGGGATGGCGAAGTTTGCGCCGCCGGAGAACTACACCGGCGAACTGAGCTTCAGCCCGACCACGCCCGCGACGATCAGCGTCAGGCAGATGATGCGCACCGGATCGGTCGGCTCGCTGAAGATCACCATTCCGACGACAATGCTGCCGGCAGCCCCGATGCCGGTCCAGATCGCGTAAGCCGTACCAAAGGGGAGCGAGCGAAGCGCAAATGCCATCAGCGCAAAGCTTGCCAAAATCGCTAACGCTGTCGCAAGCGTCGGCCAGAACCGGGTGAGACCGTCAGAATATTTCAAACCGAAAGCCCAGGCGATCTCGAACAGTCCTGCCGCAAAAACCGCAAGCCACCCGGTCATCGCGACCTCGGCGATGGTGAAAAAGCGGGAAGGCCGCAGGGGGCCCTGCGAGGCGGCTTCTCAACCCCAGACTTTACGCCGGTATCCTGAGCGAGACCCGACATGATCCACCTCATCGCGGTTCGTGTCCGTACTCCTTGCGATGTTCGCGCGACAAAGATGTGACAGCTTTTGCGCATCCCCAGAACCGAAAAGGAGTTCCAGTATCGTCGACGTGATCGCATTACAGCGGCTGTCGCAAAACTGAAGCGAGCACGCGATATCCTGATCAGATTGTTGATTCGAGGCGCGGATGAACAGCCAACTCATCGCAAATGTCGTCCGCCGCAGGAAAGAAGACGAAGCGACGGTTTGGGACAGGCTGTACGCGTTCTGGTTCCGTCGCCTGGTCTATACCCAAATCTGGGAAGATCCCGTTGCCGATCTCGCGGCGCTTCGTTTGCCGATCGGTTCGACCATCGTCACGCTCTCGTCGGGTGGATGTAACGCGCTGTCTTATCTAACGGCGCGACCGGCGCAGGTTTACGCGGTCGACCTCAACGAGGCGCACCTTGCGCTCATCAAGCTGAAGTTGGCGGGCTTGCGGGTCTTTTCCGATTATTCGGATTTCTGGCAGTTCTTCGGTGCGGCCGACAAGTCGGCCAACTCGGATCTTTATCGCGCGCGGTTGCGGCCATGGCTGGATACGCAGGTGCGCGCCTATTGGGACAAGCGAAATATCATCGGCCGCCCGCGCCACGCCTATTTCGCCAATGGCTTTTACCGTCACGGCATGCTCGGCCGCTTCATCGGTCTTGCCCATTTTGCGGCAAAGCTGTGCGGCATCGACCCCGCAATCCTCTTGAACGGCAAGCCGGATGCGCCGGCGCGCATTGCGGCGCTGAAGCGTCTCGATCGCGTGTTCCATTCGCCACTGGTCCGGCTGATCACGGCAACGCCGGCTTTGCTGTTCGGGCTCGGTATCCCGCCGCGACAGCGGGCCTTGCTGGGTGGCGGCGCCCCGTTGAACGACGTGATTCACAAGCGTTTGTTGCGCCTGATCGACGGTCATCCGAACGATACCAATTATTTCGCCTGGCAGGCGCTGCATCGCGGCTATGCCGGTCCGGGCGACCGCTGCCTGCCGCCATATCTGCAACGTCGCCAATATGAACGCATGCGCAATGGCGCGGGATTGATCATTCCGCATCACGCCAATCTTCGGCAGTTCCTGGAAGGTTTGCCGGCGCGCGAAGTCGACGCCGTCATCCTGCTGGACTCGCAGGACTGGATGGCGATCGACGAAATCCGTGCGCTGTGGAATGCGATCGATCGGGCCGGCAGCGACAATGTCCACGTGATTTTTCGGACCGCAGCAGAGGGGTCGCCGATCGAAAGCGACGAACTGGCATCGTTGCGGCGGATATGGCGGCGCGACGATGAACGAAGCGCGATTGGATTTGAACTCGATCGCTCGGGGATCTACGGCGGTTTCCACTGCTATGGCCGGCGCTGACCGGCGATCCGCCGGGATCACGCGGATGCTGGCGTGCTGTTGGTAGCGGCCGTCCTGACCAGGGAAGCGGCCACCGCGCTTGCCGCTTCCACATAGGCCGGATCGCGGTGAATCAGCATCACGGTTGCGGCGCCATCGAGCAGCACGATAATGCTTCGCGCGGTCGTGGCCGCATTGCCGACCCCCTCGCGGGCGAGCGCCTCCGCCAGCCATGCCTCAAAGCGTTTCTTGTGCGCGGCGCCGGCTTTCAGCGCCGGGTGGCCGGGCGTGTTGGCCAATTCGGCCGTGGTGCGCAGAAAGCCGCAGCCTTTCCACTTCATCGTGTCAGTCGATCGGGCAAATTCGGCAAACAGGCCCGACACCTTGTCGGAGGCGGAGCCCGGCGTCTGTTCGAACCAGCGCGCATAGAGATCGAGCGTCGGCTGGTCGCGCGACTCCAGATAGGCCGCGATCAATTCGTCCTTGCTGCGGAAATGGTAATACAGCGTCTTCTTGGTGACGCCAGCCTTCTCCGCAATGGCATCGACGCTCGCCGCGCGGATACCCTCATTATAGAAGAGCCGGGCTGCGGCTGCGACGATACGCTCGCGGGTTTGATCCGAATTAGGGGACATAAGGTCATGTATACTGACTAGTGAGTGTCTGTAAAGCCGGCCCTTGGCTAGCGTGTCCGTTCTGTCGAACCCAAGAGAAATCCTAGGCTTCAAGATGTCGGACTTCAAGATGTCGGAATTGGTACTTTGCGAAAGCCGTAACGCCACAGCGATCCTGACGCTCAACCGGCCGGAAAAGCTCAATGCGCTGAGCTACGCGCTGATCGACCGGCTCAAGGAACGGCTCGATGCGATCGAGCGCGATTCCAATATCCGCGCGGTGATTTTGACCGGCGCCGGCGACCGGGCCTTTTCCGCGGGCGCCGATATCACGGAGTTTTCGGAGACGCTTCGCGAGGGGCCGGATGCGGCGGTCAGGGCCTTTGTTCGCCGGGGGCAATCGATGACGGCGCGTATCGAGGCCTTTCCAAAGCCCGTCATCGTTGCCGTGAACGGAATTGCCTTCGGCGGCGGATGCGAGATCACGGAAGCCGCGCATCTGGCGGTCGCCAGCGAAAAGGCGAGCTTCGCCAAGCCGGAAATCAATATCGGGATTCCGCCGACCTTCGGCGGCACGCAGCGATTGCCTCGCCTGGCCGGCCGCAAGCGTGCGCTGGAGCTGTTGCTCACCGGGGATTCGTTTTCAGCCCGGCGCGCCCATGAGATCGGGCTGGTAAATCGGATCGTGGCCCACGAGGATCTCTTGCCGTCGGCGCTGGAACTGGCCGGCCGAATCCTGCGTCACTCGCCGCTGACGGCGTCGCGCATTCTCACCGCCGTGACGCGTGGACTGAATGCGACGATCGCTGAGGGGCTGGAAATCGAAAGCGAGCAATTTGCACGCATGGTGCCGACCTTCGATATGCGCGAGGCGGTCGATGCATGGGTCGCGCGGCGGCCTCCGCATTATGAAGGCAGATAGTCCATCGTGCTGCGGTGCGTGCCGTGATTCATGGCGGCGACCTGCGCGCGCTTAGCGGTTATTCCGCCAGTCCCGAATAGGGCGTCGCAGAAATCTGTGCCTCGAGCGCCTTCTCTTCCCGGGCGATCTTCGGCTTGCGCAGCCAGACATAGACCTGGGCAGAAAGCAGCACGACGCAGATCAAGAGGAAGAACGCGCTGATCGGGCGGTCGATGAAGGTCATCAGGTCGCCGCGGGAAATCAGCAGGCTGCGGCGAAAATTTTCCTCAAAGCGCGGCCCCAGCACGAAGCCGAGCAGGATCGGCGCCGGGTGGAAATCCAGGCGCAGCAGGATGTATCCGACCACGCCGATGACGACCGTTTCGCCGACCTGGAACATGTCGTTGCTCGCGGCATAGACGCCGATGCAGACGAAGAACATCGCGCTCGGATAAAGGTAGCGATAGGGGATCGAGAGCAGCTTCACCCACAGCCCGATCATCGGCACGTTGAGGATGACGAGCAGGATGTTGCCGATCCAGAAGCTCGCGATCAGGCCCCAGAAGATGTCGGCGTGCTGGGTGATCAACTGCGGTCCCGGCACGATGCCGTGAATGATCAGCGCGCCCAACAATAGCGCCATCACGGTGTCGCCGGGGATGCCGAGGCTCATGGTCGGAATGAAGTCGCCTTGCACCGAGGAATGCGTCGACGCTTCGGGGCAGGCGACGCCTTCGATGGCGCCGTGACCGAAACGCTCCGGCGTCTTGGAGATCTTCTTTTCAGTGGCATAGGATACGAACGAGGCGATGGTCGGACCAGTGCCCGGGATCAAGGCGCAGAGACTGCCGAGAACGGTGCCGCGGATCATCGGCCAGAACGCGAGCTTGAGGTCGGCCTTCGACGGGAACATGTCGGAGATGCCGACCTTGGCATACTTCATGTCGACTTTTTCAGTGTTGTTGACGCTGTTCAGGAACTCGGCGATGCCGAACATGCCGAGCGCGAGCGCAACGATTTCAATGCCATCGAACAGTTCGGTGATGCCGAAGGTGAAGCGCGGCTGGCCGGTCTCGATGTCGGAGCCGACGATCCCGATCAGGAGGCCGAACACCGTCATGGCGATGCCCTTGAGCGGGGAGCCCTTGGCGAGCGTCGATCCTGCGATCAAGCCCACCAGCATCAGCGAGCAAACCTCCGCCGGGCCGAATTCCAGCGCCATCTTGACCAGGAAAGGCGCGAGGAAAATCATCTCGGTGATGCCGAAGGAAGCGCCAATGAAGGCGGCAACGATGGTGATACCGAGCGCCGTTCCGCCCTTGCCTTGCTTGGTCAGCGGAAAACCGTCCAGACAGGTGACGGCGTGCGGCGGGTGGCACGGCAGGTTGAGAAGGATCGAACAGATCGCCCCGCCATATTGGGCGCCGTAATAGACGCCGGACAGCATCAAGATCGCCGGGACCGGATGCATGCCGAAGGTGAGCGGTAGCAGGATCGAGATCGTGGCGACGGGGCCCATGCCCGGCAGCACACCGACGAGATTGCCGACCAGCACGCCGAGGAAACAGTACATCAGGTTGTGCGGCTCGAGCGCGACGCCGAAGCCGTACCAGAGATCGGTGATCGCGGTCGAAATCACAAGTTTACTCCACGCAACAGCTGAAAGGGAATGTTCAGCAGGTAGTGGAACAGCACGACGCCAAACACGGTGACGCCGCAGGCAAGAATGAACGATGACTTGTAGGTCGCCGTCTTGTCTCCGAGCGCGCAGACGAACACACAGGCGAACACCGCCGGGATCATCCCGCCATACTGTCCGAGGACGATGAACAGGACGGGGCCAGCGATGATGCACAGCCAACCGAACCATTGCGGATTGTCAGGCAGAAATTTGCCGTCGTCGGGCTCGGATGAGCCAAGTGCCGTGCCTGCGATCAGGATGCCGATAAAGGCGAGAACCACGCCGAGCACGACCGGCATAAATCCGGGGCCCATTCGGGCGAGGGTGCCGAACTTGTAGCCCGAACCGGTCGCAGCAGCTCCAACCCCGACGAGCAGCATCAGGCCGCCGGCATAGTAGTCCCGCTTCCAGGTAAACTTCTCCGACAACAGCGTCTCTCCCAAGTCTTTTTAGGGCCGCGACCCTACCCGTAGCGGCCAAGCCTGTCGATATGGCCGCATTGCACTTTCGAACGGGCAGGAACCGATGTTCGTTCACCAGACTAGCTCAGTTTATCGAGCGATAAAATCGACAAAATACCGCAGGGGTGGCCGGCTAAGCCCTGCTTTTGTCGCGGCGCGGTATCGTCGGCTTGGCGCATCTTTCAAGAAGCGAAAACGCGGGAGCAGTCGCCATCCGGCACGGGGCGCGCGAGAGGGCGCCGGGATACGGTCAATCTGCCTTTGTGGGGGTAGCAAAAGACCCTGGAATTCGGCTATCGAGGGGCAGGGAATCTCTCGAAAACGCCATTGCGGGTATTTTGAATGAGCCAATTGATCGTCCACGCCGGAGACTTCACGTTCCAAGCCCGTTTCGAAGACCAGTTGGCGCCCAAAACTTGTGCGGCCTTCCGTCGTGCCATGCCGTTCAACAGCGAATTTGTCCATGTGCGCTGGAGCGGCGAGGGGGTCTGGATGCCGCTCGGCGATCTCGACTTTGGCGTCGGTTATGAGAACCACACCAGCTATCCGGCGCCGGGCCAGATGATCCTTTATCCCGGTGGCATCAGCGAAACCGAGATTTTGCTGGCCTATGGCGGCGTGCATTTCGCGAGCAAGATGGGCCAATTGGCCGGCAATCACTTCATCACCCTGACGTCCGGTCTTGAGAACCTGTACACGCTCGGCAGGACGGTGCTCTACAAAGGTGCGCAAAAGGTCCGCATCGAGGAAGTGTAGAATGGCCGAGCCCGGGTATCCCAGGGATCTCCGTGGCTACGGCCGCAATCCGCCGCATCCGCACTGGCCCGGCAATGCACGCATCGCCGTGCAGTTCGTGGTGAATTTCGAGGAAGGCGGCGAGAACAACATCCTGCACGGCGACCGCGCGTCCGAAGCATTCCTGTCGGACGTGCTCGGCGCTCAGCCATGGCCGGGGCAACGTCACGCCAATATTGAATCGATGTTCGAATATGGCTCGCGTGCGGGCTTCTGGCGGCTATGGCGGATTTTCACCGAACGAAAACTGCCGGCGACGGTGTTCGGCGTCGCAACCGCCTTGAAGCGAAACCCGGAAGTGGTTGCCGCGATGAAGGAGGCGGGCTGGGATATCGCCAGCCACAGCCTGAAATGGGTCGAGCACAAGGACATGTCGGAGGCCGAAGAGCGGGTGGAGATCGCCGACGCCATTCGCCTCCACACCGAGGTGACCGGCGAGCGTCCGCTCGGCTGGTACACGGGGCGGACCTCGATCAACACGGTGAGACTCGTGATGGAAGCCGGCGGTTTCCTTTATTCCTGCAACTCTTACGCCGACGATCTGCCGTACTGGATCAAGGGGCCGTCGGCGCCGCATCTGATCATCCCCTATAGCCTCGACCTCAACGACATGCGCTTTGTCAACGCGCAGGGCTTTGGCAATGGCGATCAGTTCTACGGCTATCTCAAGGATAGTTTCGACGTGCTTTACGCCGAAGGCGAAACCTCGCCCAAGATGATGTCAGTCGGTCTGCATTGCCGGCTCGTCGGTCGTCCCGGACGTGCGGCAGCGTTGATGCGGTTTCTCGACTACATCAAGGGTCACGACCGGGTCTGGGTGGCGACAGGGCTGCAAATCGCCCGGCATTGGCACGCCAATCTTTCACATTTAGCGGCCGACGCGCGTCAAGTCGGGTAGCTTTTCAGTTTCCATCGTTGGGAAGACATGAGCGAGAAGAACGCAGCCACCGCTGGACGACACGCCTTGACGCTTGGCGACGAAATCGTCGGCCGGATCAATAGGCTGGCGGCGATTTCTGAGACGCCGGATAACCTGACGCGCATCTTTCTCACGATGGAACATCGCGCGGCGGCCGATTTGGTCATGGCCTGGATGGTTGAAGCGGGCATGAGCGCCCATCTCGATGCCATCGGCAATGTCTGCGGACGTTATGAAGGCGAACGGCCCGGCCTGCCGTGCCTGATGCTGGGTTCGCACTACGATACGGTGCGCGATGCCGGCAGATGGGACGGCCCGCTCGGCCTGATCACGGCGATCTCATGTGTCGCGGACCTCAACAAACGCGGAAAGCGGCTTCCTTTTGCCATCGAAGTGACCGGTTTTGCCGACGAGGAGGGGGTACGGTTTGCGTCGACCCTGCTCGGCAGCCGCGCGGTAGCCGGCACCTTCAACGAACGCGTGCTTGCATCAAAAGACAGCGCGGAAATCTCGATGCGCGAAGCGCTGGTTCAGTTCGGTCTCGATCCCGATCATATCGGCGCCGCCGCAAGGGCGCGCAGCGAGCTACTGGCCTATGTCGAGCTTCACATCGAACAAGGCCCGGTGCTCGAAGCCAAGGGATTGCCGGTCGGGGTGGTCAGCGCGATCGCTGGCGCCACCCGTCTGGCGGCAAGGGTGACCGGCATGGCCGGCCATGCCGGCACGGTGCCGATGGAGCTTCGGCGCGATGCCTTGGCGGGTGCGGCCGAAATGATCGTCAAGATCGAGGAGCTATGTGTGACCGACGGGCGCGGGTTGGTTGGCACGGTCGGCTACATCCACGCCACGCCCGGCGCGACCAACGTCATTCCCGGACAGGTCCATTTTACCATCGATTTGCGTGCACCCACCGATGTGCATCGAAGTCGTGCGGTGACCGATATCGTCCGGCAGATCGAGGCGATCGCCAAACGCCGGAAACTGGAATTGCGGCTCGATGTCACGCACGAGAACCGTACCGTCCCCTGCGCGCCCTGGCTGAAGGCGCAGGTGGCCGAAGCCGTCGCCGCCGAGGGCTATCCGGTGTTCGAGTTGGCGAGCGGGGCCGGCCACGACGGGATGGCGATGGTCGACATCGCCGACGTCGCGATGGTGTTCGTGCGCTGCCGTGGCGGCGTCAGCCACCATCCCGACGAGCATGTCGAGGTGGCGGACGCCGATGCCGGTGCCCGGGTGCTGCTGCGGCTGATCGAGAATTTCCGGCCGCAATCTGCTGCCGTTTAGCCCGCCGTCACGTCGACCACTTCGTCGGCGTCGAGCACTTGATGGGCCCGGTCGCGATCGAGATCGCCCTCCCATGCCGCAACCACGACGGTAGCGACGCAGTTGCCGATCAGGTTGCCGAGCGCACGTGCCATGCCGATGAACCAGTCGACCGACAGCACCAGCACCAGCCCGATCGCCGGAATGCTAGGCACTGCATTCAGGGTCGCTGCCAGGATCACGATTGCAGAACCTGGGACGCCGTGCGCGCCTTTCGAGGTGATCAGCGATACGCCGAGCACCAGCAGAAGATCGCCGAACGAGAGCGGCGTGTTGGTCGCCTGTGCGATGAAGACCACCGCGAGCGTCAGGTAGATCGAGAACGCATCCAGGTTAAAGGAGTAGCCGGTCGGGATCACGAGGCCGACGACCGACTTCTTCACGCCCAGCCATTCGAGCTTACGCATGATCTGCGGCAGCACCGCATCCGACGAGGCCGTCGCCAGCACGATCGTCAATTCCTCGCGCAGGTAGGCGAGGAATTTGAGAATGTTCAGCCCGGCGAGCGCCATCACGCCGCCGAGAACGCCAAACACAAAAACTGCGAGCGCGACATAGTAGAGAGCCACCAGTGAGACCAGTTGCTTGAGGGACCCGACGCCATATTTCCCGACCGTGTAGGCGACGGCGCCGAGCACGCCGAGCGGCGCAACGCGCACGATCAGGCCCATCGCGCGGAACAGCACGGTGGATACCGCATCGATCAGCGAGGAGATTTTCTCGCTCTTTTCACCGCCGACCAAAGCGAGGCTGGTGCCGAAAATGATGGCGAAGAACAGCACCTGAAGCACGTCGTTGCGCGACAGCGCGTCGAACGACGTGGTCGGGATGATGTTCATGAGGAAGCTGCCGATGCCGCCGCCCTTGAGCTTGTGAGCATTGTCGGCGTAGCTGTTGAGCGCTTTGGCGTCGAGTGTCGACGGATCGATGTTCATGCCGTGGCCGGGACCAAAGAGATAGGCGAGCAGGAGGCCGACGACCAGCGCCACCGTGGTCATCGCTTCGAAATAGACCAGCGCCTTGACGCCGACGCGCCCGACCTTCTTGAGGTCGCCGGCGCCCGCGATGCCGTGGACGACGACGCAGAACACGATCGGCGCGACGATCATGGAAATCAGCTTCAGGAAGGCGTCGCTGAAGATCTTCAGGCTGACGGCGAAATCGGGAACGGCCGTTCCGAGCACGATCCCCAGCACCAGCGCTGCGAGGACCTGAACGAACAGCGATGTATAAAGCGGCTTTCGTGCGACCGGTGCGGTCGTCGTCGTAATGGTGGCCATCGAATTTCCCCCTTCGATTCGGATGTCTTCAAACAAGCCTTTGGATAAGGCAGCAAATTCCACGCCAGAAATTTTAGCGGCGGTCCCGATCTCTTCAGGACGGCGAAAAAGCTAATGTTTCAGGCACAAGGACAGCGGTCAACACATCGCCTTCTCGGAGGTCGCGACGCCTTGCGTTGGTTCAAGCTGGTGCGAGCGAAGGCAGCCGAGGACGCGTTGCATGCATCATCGCGCTCAATCAATGAGCAAGCGAGCGACGAAAGCCGCATGCGAGTTGGCGGTACCGCGATGGGCCCGACACGCAACCAGCTGAAAACAGAGCAGATTTCATTATGAGCTATCGCGGCTGCGCGTTGTACACAATGGCACAGGCTTTGCTTAACCCCATTTTGAGCCTTGCTTCCGTGTTTTCAGAGTTCTCAAGCCGGGGGGCGCAACTCGTGGCAACGTTAAAGCAACTGCCGAAGGGCGTCATCGCCGCAGAACCGGAGCCGATCGCACTCGACTGGTCGGTCACAGCGCTCGTCATCATCGATATGCAGCGCGACTTCATGGAGCCGGGCGGCTTCGGTGAGACGCTTGGCAACGACGTGTCGCGGTTGGCCACGGCCGTCAAACCGATTGCCTCCGTGCTGAAGGCCGCCCGAGACAGCGGCATGCTCGTCATTCACACCCGTGAAGGGCACTCGCCCGATCTGTCGGACGCGCCGCCCGCCAAAGTCGAGCGTGGCGCGCCAAGCCTGCGCATCGGCGATCCCGGCCCGATGGGACGGATCCTGATCCGTGGCGAGGCCGGGCACGACATTATTCCCGCGTTGTATCCAATCGACGGCGAGGTCGTGATCGACAAGCCGGGGAAGGGCGCATTCTACGCCACCGAACTCGGCGACATCCTTCAGAAATACGGCATTGAAAATCTACTGGTCTGCGGCGTGACCACCGAGGTCTGCGTCAACACCACGGTCCGGGAGGGAAACGACCGCGGCTATCGATGCGTCGTGCTGTCGGACGGTTGCGCTTCCTATTTTCCTGAATTCCACGAGATGGGCCTCAAGATGATCAAGGCCCAGGGTGGCATCTTCGGCTGGGTCAGCGACTCCGCCGCAGTTCTTCAAGCGATGAAATCGGAGACTTCAAACGCATTAGCAGCAGGGGCATCAAAATGAGCACAGGTATTTCTGCGGGAAAGACCGACTTCAAACCGACGATATGGACTCCGGGCGACTGGAACGCGTTCTTCGGTTTCGGCACCAATATTCTGGTGAACATGCTCGTGCTCACGGGGCTGTTGCGCTTCGTGCTGAAAATGCCGGACTTGCTGGTGTTCGGCCGAATCCTGCCGGCGCTCGGCCTGATGTTGTGCCTGTCGACCTTCTATTACGCCTTCCTCGCCTATCGGCTGGCGCAGAAAACCGGACGCAGCGACGTCTGTGCGCTGCCTTCCGGCGTCAGCGTGCCGCACATGTTCATCGTGACCTTCGTGATCATGCTGCCGATCACGATCAAGACCGGCGATCCGATGAAGGGCTGGGCCGCGGGTCTGGTCTGGGTGTTCTTCCAGAGCTTCATCCTGATGATCGGCGGCTTCATCGCGCCCGTTATCCGGAAGATCACGCCCCGCGCCGCCCTGCTCGGCACGCTGGCCGGTGTATCGGTGACCTTCATCTCGATGCGACCGGCGCTTGAGATGTACATGACGCCGCAGATCGGTCTGATCTGCTTTGCGATCATCCTGGTGAGCTGGTTCGGCGGCGTTAAATATTTCAAAGGGATTCCCGCTGGTCTCGTCGCTATCGCGGCCGGCATGCTGATTGCCTGGGGATCAAACCTGTTCGGTCTTGGACTCGGCGGGTTGAGCGTCAAGGGCCTCGGCGATGCGTTCGCGAATTTCGGTTTCTCGGTGCCGCTGCCCGCGGTCGGCCAGGTATTCTCGGGTTTTGAGTTTCTTGGCGTCATCCTGGTGACCGCGATTCCCTTCGGCATCTACGATCTCGTCGAAGCGATGGACAACGTCGAAAGCGCGGAAGCGGCGGGTGACGAATATCCGACCACGCGCGTTTTGACCGCCGACGGTGTCGTCAGCCTGATCGGTTGCCTGATGGGCAATCCCTTCATCAACGCCGTCTATATCGGCCATCCCGGCTGGAAGGCGATGGGTGGCCGGATCGGCTACTCGGCCGCAACCGGCATCATGGTGATCATTCTGTCGTGGTTCGGCGTTATCTCGGTAATGCTGGCGCTGGTTCCGGTGGTCGCGATTTCGCCGATCCTGCTCTATATCGGCATGTTGATCGGCGCGCAGGCGTTCCAGACCACGCCGGTCAAGCACGCGCCTGCGATCGTGCTCGCTTTGACGCCGCATCTTGCCGCCTGGGGTAAATTGCAGATCGACACCATGCTGGGCGCGACGGTTACCGCGGCGCAGTCGGTCGGCGGTCTTGCCGCCGACAAGGTCGGCGACGTCAAGGCGGCAGCCATTGCGTCGTTACCGCAACAGGGTGTGCTCTATCACGGGCTGGAGGTGATGGGCGGCGGTTCGATCCTCGCAGGCCTCATCCTCGGCGCGATCGGTGTGTTCATCATCGAGCGCGACTTTGTGAAGGCTTCGGCCTTCGCCCTCGCCGGCGCGGTGCTGACTTATTTCGGCTTCATGCATGGCGAGGCCGTCGGTATCGGCGGCGGCTTTGGTGTGACGCCGAGCGTCACGCTGGCCTATTTGGTGATGGCGGTCGGCTTCTTTGCGGTCGGAAAATACGGCACCAGCACCTCATATGTGCCGCAGCATGATATTCCGCTCGCGGCTCCGGCCGAGTAATCGATTGCGCGATTTGCGCGACGCCAAGACGGAACAGGCCAGAACGAGCTATTTCACCTCGATCTTCGCCTGTTCCGCCACGTCTTTCCAGAGCGCAATATCCCGCTTGATGTAATCGGCAAACTCCTGCGGAGAGCTGCCGACGACCTGGATCGCCTGGCTCTCAAGCAGGGACTTGGTTTCCGGATCCTTCAGCGCCTGCACAATCTCGGCATTCAGCTTGGCTATGATCGCAGGCGGCGTTTTCGCTGGCGCGAGGATTCCGTGCCAGCCAACCGCGTCAAAACCGGGATAGCCGCTTTCGGAAATCGTCGGGACGTCGGGTGCGACCGGCGAGCGGTTCTTGCTGGTCACGGCGAGCGCGACCAGTGTTCCCGAATTCACGAGCTGAAGCGCCGAGATCGGATCGGAAAACACCACCTGTACCTGACCCGCGACGAGGTCTGCGACCGCAAGCGACGTGCCGCGATAGGGAATGTGGGTCATCTTGACGCCGGCCCTGAGGTCGAACAGCTCGGTAATCAGGTGATTGGATGCGCCGACGCCGGTGGTGCCGTAATTCAATGCGCCGGGCTTGCTCTTGGCGAGCGCCACGAACTCCTGCAAGGTTTTGACGCCGAGCGAGCGGTTCACCACCATGATGTAGGGATAGGTGCTGGTCAGCGAGATCGGCTCAAAATCTTTCACCGGATCATAGGGCAAGTTTTTGTAAATCGCCGGGTTGATGGAGATCGGCCCGGATTGTCCGAGCAGAAGCGTATAACCGTCCGGATCTGATTTGTTGACCAATTCGGTGCCGACGATCGAGGCGCTGCCGCCGCGATTTTCGACCACGATAACCTGGCCCGTCCTTTTGCCGATCTGCCTGGCCAGCACGCGCGCGGTCGCGTCCGCTGAGCCGCCGGCAGCGTAAGGCACAATCAGATGAATCGGGTGCGAGGGATAGTCATCGGCTTTTGCGAATTCTCGATTCACCGCGAAGGCCGCGATCAACGACACGATGACAAGGACAGGGCGTTTCAAAGAGATCAACATGGGTCGCAACGTTCTTTCGCGCCATCATACGGCAAAATTTCTTACCCGGTCTACCGCCAGTGCGGTTGCGAAATCTCGCCGCCCTGCGATGCTCCGCGCCACAAAAACGTGGAGGGAGAATGTTGAGCAAATCCGGCGTCACCAAGAGCTTGGCGCGTCACATTGTTGCAACGCAATGGGACGAGGTTCCTTCACAGGTCCGGCATCAGGCCAAACGATCCCTGGTCAACTTCTTTGCCGTGACGCTGGCGGGCTGCCGTTCTGCCCCGATCGAAATCGCGCGGTGGTCGCTGGCGGAGTTTTCCGGTGGCAAGCAAGTGGCCTTGATCGGACACGCGACGCGGATCGATGCGTTGAGCGCTGCCTTTCTCAACGCGGCCGGCGCCAACGTCGACGACTTCTGCGATACCCATACCGCAACCGTCATTCATCCGACCGCGCCGGTTGCAGGTGCGTTGTTCTCCTATGCGGGCTTGCAGCGGATCAGCGGCAGCGATCTCCTGCTGGCTCTGGTGCTCGGCAATGAGGTGCAAGCCCGCATCGGGCTCGCGATCTCGCCGAGCCACTATAATAGAGGCTGGCACATCACCTCGACCTGCGGGGTGTTCGGCGCCGCCACGGCGATCGGCAAGCTTTTGGAACTTGATGAGCGGCAGACGGTATGGGCGCTCGGCATCGCCGCCACGCAATCGGCCGGCCTGTGCGAATGCCTGGGCACGCCGGCCAAGAGCGTGAGTGTCGGCAACGCCGCGCGCAACGGTCTGTGGTCAGCGTTGTTGGCCGAAAAGGGCTTTGATGGCCCGGCGGAGCCGCTTGCCGGCGTGCAAGGCTTCTATCACGCCCTGAATGAGGACGCGGACCTGTCGCACCTTACCGACAGCTGGGGTGAGAGCTGGGCGATCATGGCGACGTGCTACAAACCCTATCCGTGCGGGTTCGTGATCAACCCCGTGCTCGACTGCGTCGTTGACTGGCGACGCGAAAATCCTGATGCCGAAGTCGCGCGCGTCGTGGTGCGCGGCAATCCATTGCTCGCTATCCGCACCGATAGGCCGAATGTTCTGACCGGACGTGAATCGCAAGTCAGTGTACAGCATGCCGTGGCTGCTGCCTTGATAACGGGGAAGGCAGGGCTCGCTCAGTTTTCAGACGAATGCGTGCGCGATCCGGACGTGTTGAAACTGCGCAGCAAGGTCGAGGTGGTACGCGATGAGCGCTTTTCGACCGTGGCGGCGGCGGTTGAAGTTACAACGTCAGACGGAAAGGTCTTCAAATTGGAGCAACCGGCTGCGCGCGGCAGCGATGCCAACCCGCTTTCGGATTCCGATCTCGAACAAAAACTGCGCGCCGCGGCTTCGCTGTGGAGTCCGCGTTATGACGTGGCGCCGCTGATCGATGCGATCTGGAATGTCGAGGCGAGCACGGATGTTTCGACGTTGATGTCGCTAACCGTGCCGCGGTAGGTTTAAGGCCGCACGGCCGGCGTCTCCATCGGCATGCCGCGCGCGCGCGACATCAAGTAAAGCTCGAGCTCGACCAGTTCCGGCGCGCCGAACTCGAAGTTCTGCGCCCGCATGCCGTTAATGCAGTTGCGTAATCGCCGCTGCAGCGATCCCAGCGATTGCCATTCCAGCCGGTAGATCGGATAGCCGGTCGGTAGCGCCTGGGTGACGGGAGAGCCGGCGAGGTGCTTGTCCCAATTGTCGTCGTGACAATTGGTGCAGCCGAGATTGAGCTGTCCCTGCCGGTGCATGAAGAAGTCGCGTCCTTTGGCGATAAACGGCGCAAGCTCGGGAGCGGTATCGGGCGCAATCGCCATGCCGCGCGACTGTTCCGCAATGTACGCCGACAAGGCGAGCAGATCGTGTTTCTCGTAAGCAAGAGGATCGGCTTCCTGATGGCGCGCGCGGCAGAGATTGATGCGCTGTTCGAGATTGACCGGGCGTCCGAGCGGCTTGTCATAGGCCGGATAGCGCGCCGCCACGCCTTTCATGCTGGCGCGGGCGTCGCCGTGGCAATCGGCGCAGGCCTTGGCCGCCGCGCCTGCCTTGCGATTCCATAGCGCTTCGCCGTCGAGCGTGCCCAGCATGCCCGGATTGGCGGTGTCGTCGTCCTGCATGGCTTTCGTCTCCGGCCCCATGAAGGTGTAGCCGGAGCGGCGTTCCGCCTGTGGGATTTCGGTCGCAATCAAAGGACGAAGAACGATGCCGGCTGCGAGCAGCATCGGGACAAGAAATATCGTCGCCCTAAATTTCATTCGACGGTGATGCTGCCGGAAGCGGTTTCGGAAAAACCGTTGTCGCCGATCCACTCGAAATCGAATTTTCCGCTTTTGCTCGCTACCGTGAAAAAAGAGATGAACGGGTTGGCTGCGGTCGCGGGAAAGAGATCGGCGCGGAAAATCTCTTCGCCGTTAAAGCGGCAGGTGAAGCTTGTGATGATGTCACGCGGCACCACCTCGCCCGACGCGGTGTGGCGATAGCCCGTTTCCATTACATGCGACATCAGCGTCTTGATTTCGATGATGTCGCCATTCTTGGCCTTCTTGGGAACATTGATCAGGGCGGCGGCCATCAGATCACCTCCTCGGTGCAGGCGGCGAGCGTCACGACGACCTCGGCGGTGACGGACCAGAGCGAGCCATCAGAGAGCTTCGCGATCGCGACGATCTTCTGGCTGTCGGCGAGGCGCACGCGGGTAGCGACCTGAGCGCGACCGGCGCTGGGCCTAAGATAAAAGTTGCCGAGATTGGGCTGCGGATTTTTTTCGTTAAAGACGTGGATGCTTTTAACGTAGTCGGTTGGTGTCATTGGGCTTGTGACGGTCACCGTCATCGGCACGCTGTTGCCGTTTTCCACCAGCGGCGGAATATCGAGTTTGACCTTGCCGCTCTGAACCGCAGCACCGCCCGTTACGGTGCGGATGGCCGCCGCCATGGTCTCGGGCGTTGCTTCAGCGGGACGTACGCTGATCGCAACCGGGAGCGCGCCGATCGCAGCCGCGCTGCCGGCGAGCTTAAGAAACCGGCGGCGTGTAGAGACATGTTGTCTTCGCATTTCCACGGTGCCTTCCTAGTCGTGCAGCGTCGCAAGATACGCCACAATATCTTCAATCTGCTCGGCCGACAGGATCGGTTTGCCGCGCCAGTTGGGCGCTACGCGATCGAGCCCGTCGAGCCGGTAGTAAGAGGGCATGATCGTCGCCGGGTTGAGGCGGGATGCATTGACCAGCCGCAGCCGGAGTTGGCCAACCGACCAGCGGCTGCCGGAGCCTGAAAGATTGGGCGCGAGATCGCCCTGGAACTTTTCTTCCGGGAACGGACCGCTGTGGCACAGAATACATGTGTTGGTGCGCTCCAATACAAGTGCACGGCCACGCGTGGCATCGCCGGGCGCACCGGTCAAAGAGTTCTGAAATGGAGTCGCCGGTGACTGTATAAGGCTTGAGTTCCCCGCCGCCGGCCGAGCACGGCAACGCCAGCAGCATCGCCATGGCGAGCAGGTGACTTGCGATGTCAATCGCCGAATTAGTGCCCACTTTCCGAAGTTCGCACTCCGTCTCAGCAACACCTTTTTGCGAACTTCGGAAAGCCATGGGCACTAACAACTCCAAAAATTCTAGTACCGCTTTCGATCTGAAGTCCCTGGAAAGAACTCGCTGCTTGCACCGCAGGGACTTCAGATCGGCGGTACTAGCCAAAGGTTTCCACCGTCATCGTTTTGTACCAGGATTGCGCCTGATCCGCTTCGCGCTGGCGAATCTCATCCAGCGCATTGACCGGGCTCGTGAAGCCGGAGCCCATCACCTCGACGAAAATATCGTCCCGTGGCTGGTAATTGCCGGACTGCGAAAAGGTGTAGCCGGGTTTCACGGTGTTGTAACAGGTGCCTTCGATCGTCGGCCTTTCGGGAGGTGTTCCGGCAAGCAGGCTCGCGACCACAGCGGCGCAAGCCTTGCCTTCCGCGTTCGCGGCGGATGCGGATTTCGGGGCGTTGCCGCCGATGACTGCGTCGCCGATCACATGAATGTTGGCCACCAGCTTCGAGGCAAACGTCGCCGCATCGATCGGACACCAGCCGGTTTTGTCGGCTGCGCCGGCCAGGTTCGCGATATTTGCCGCCTTCTGCGGCGGGATCACATTGGCAACCTGCGCGTCGTGATTGCCAAAATCGGTGACCAGCGTGTTGGTCGCGGCCTCGACCGAAACGACGCGGCCGCCTTCCGACAGCGGAATGCGTTCGATCATGCCGGGATAGAATTCCTTCCAGGCTTTCTCGAACAACCGTTGCTGCGAAAAGACGTCCTTGGCGTCAAGAATGAGTACCTTGGAACGTGGCTTTTTTGCCTTGAGGTAATGGGCGATCAGGCTGGCGCGCTCATACGGCGCAGGCGGACACCGATAGGGTGTCGCCGGAACCGCCAGCACGACGGTGCCGCCATCCTCCATCGCCTCCAATTGCTGGCGCAACAGCATGGTCTGCGCGCCGGCCTTCCAGGCATGGGGCATTTTTGTCGCAGCCGCTTCGTCATAGCCTGGCAAGGCATCGAACCTGAGGTCGATGCCCGGCGCCAGCACCAACCGGTCGTAAGCGAGCGACGTTCCGTCGGCGAGGCCGACGGTTCTTGCTTGCGGATCGACCTCGATGGCGGCCTGTGCGATCACACTCACGCCGTCGGCGGCAATCTTTTCATACCCGAATTGCTGCGCCTCGATATCGCGCAAACCCGCGATCACCTCGTTGCTGAACGGGCAGGCCGTGAAAATCCGGTTTGGCTCGACGAGCGTTACTTTCAGTTTGGAATTGACCTTGCGCAGGGCGCGCGCGCAGGTAGCGCCGCCAAAGCCGCCGCCGATGATCACCACGCGGGCGCTGGATTGCGCATGAGACGGACACGGCAACGCAAAGGACGCCGCGGCCGTCGCAAGACCGCGAACGACATGTCTCCGCGTCGCCATCAGCGGCAGCGTATCCATCCATAAGTTCCGAGAAAATGAGCGGCGGCCGATAAAAAGCCGCCGCTCGATGGTTCAGGCGAAGGTGATGTTCTGATCCCGCAACGGCACCGAACGAATCCGTTTTCCGGTTGCGGCGAAATAGGCGTTCAACACCGCAGGCGCCGCCACGCAGATGGTCGGCTCGCCGACACCGCCCCAGGTGGTTCCACCGCTCGGCATGATGATGGATTCGACCCTCGGCATTTCGGAGATCCGCATCGAATTGTAGGTGTCGAAATTCGCCTGTTCGATCCGGCCATCCTTGACGGTGCAACCGCCATAGAACAGTCCCGAAAGTCCGTAGACGAACGAGCCGGCGACCTGGCGGTCGATTTGCGCCGGATTGACGGCATAGGCGGGGTCAGTGGCACCAACGATCCGGTGAACCTTGATCTTGTTGCCGTCGGTGACCGAGATTTCCGCCGCGCCCGCGACATAGCTGCCGAATCCCATGAAGTGGGCAAGACCGCGATAGATGCCCTTCGGCGCGGGCTTGTCCCAGCCGATTTTTTCGGCAACCGCATTGAGCACAGCCAGGTGCTTCGGGTTCTTGGCCATCAGCTTGCGCCGGAATTCGAGCGGGTCCTGGCCAACCGAATGCGCGAGTTCGTCCATGAAGCATTCGACATAGATCGCATTGTGGTTGACGTTGACGCCGCGCCAGAAGCCCGGTGGAACGTGCGGATTGCGCATCGAATGGTCGATCAAGAGGTTCGGAATAGTATATCCGAACGCCGCCTCGCCGCTGGGATTTAATCCCTGGAAGGTGACCGGGTCCTTGCCGTTGACCATGGCGGCCGGCCGCAGGCTGAACAGGATCGACTGACCGGATATCCGCATATGCAGCGCAGTGAGGTTGTTGTCGGCGTCGAAGCCGGCCGTCATCTTGCACTGGGTGACCGGGTGATACGCGCCGTGCTGCATGTCTTCTTCGCGCGACCATAACAGCTTGATCGGGGTGCCCGGCATCTGTTTGGCGATTGCAACCGCCTGCCGCACATAGTCGGTATTGCCGCGACGTCCGAAACCGCCGCCGAGCATCTGCTTGTAGACATCGCATTTCTCGGCCGGGAGACCAGAAACCTCCACCGTCGCGGCGAAAGCGGCTTCGCCGTTCTGTGTGCCGCACCAGACCTCGCATTTATCCGCGGTGTAAAGCGCCGTCGCGTTCAGCGGCTCCATCGTGGCATGATTCTGGTAGGGATAGCTGTAGACGGCCTCGACCTTCTTGGCGGCACTGGCAAGTGCCGCTTTGACGTCGCCGTTCTCGTTGCCGACAAAGGCCTGCTGCGACGGGTCCAAACCTTCCTCGAGCCACTTGGCGATCGATGCGCTTGAAACGCTGGCATTCTTGCCCTCATCCCAGACGATCGGCAGGGCATCGAGCGCGGTCTTGGCGTGCCACCAGGTATCGGCAACCACCGCCACCGCATAGTCCTCGACTTTGACGACCTTCTTGACGCCCTTCATGTTGGCGATCTTGGCTTCGTCGTAGCTTTTCACCTTGCCGCCGAAGACGGGGCAGGCCTTGATCGCGGCGTTGAGCATGCCCGGCAATTTGACGTCGATGCCGTACATCATCTTGCCGGTGGTCTTGTCGGCGGTATCGAGCCGCTTGACGGGTTTGCCGATCAGCTTCCAGTCCTTCGGATCCTTCAGCTTGACATCGGCCGGCGGCGTGAGTTTGGCTGCGGCTTCGGCAACCTTGCCGAACGTCGTCTTTCGTCCCGATGGCGTATGGGTGATGACGCTGTCGGCCGCCGTGCATTCGGAAGTTGGCACCTTCCACTCGTTGGCGGCGGCCTGGATCAACATGACCCGCGCGGTAGCGCCACCCTTGCGGACATAGTCCGTCGAGGCGCGGATGCCGCGGCTACCGCCGGTGGAGAAATCGCCCCAGGCGCGCTTGCGCGCCACGTTCTGGCCGGGGGTTGGATATTCGGTCGTGACCTTCGACCAGTCGCATTCCAGTTCCTCGGCCACGAGCTGAGCGAGGCCGGTGAGGGTGCCCTGGCCCATTTCCGACCGGGCGATGCGAATTACAACGGTATCGTCGGGCCGGATCACGACCCATGCACCGAGTTCAGGCGAGCCGTCGGCGGCGCGCACCGCGGTGGGGCCGCCGAAGGGAATATCGAGGCCGAGGGCAAGACCGGAGCCGAGCGCGGCGCCGCCAATGACGAAAGCGCGACGATTAAGACGAGGCATATGATTCATGATGACCTCCTCAAACGTTCGCGGCGGCGTGAATCGCTTCGCGCACCTGCTGGAAGGTGCCGCAGCGGCAGATATTGGTGATGGCGTCGTCGATGTCCTGGTCGGTCGGCTTGGGCTTGTCCTTCAGGAGCGCCGCCACGGCCATGATCATGCCGCTCTGGCAATAGCCGCATTGAGGAACGTCGGCGTTGATCCAGGCCTGCTGCACCTTGTGCAGGGCGCCGTTATTGCTCGCCAATCCTTCGATCGTGGTGATTTGCTTGCCGGCGGCTTCGCTGACGGTGACGCCGCAGGAGCGCATCGCGACCCCGTCGACATGGACCGTGCATGCTCCGCATTGTGCAATGCCGCAACCGTATTTGGTGCCGGTGAGGCCGACGTTTTCGCGGATTGCCCAAAGTAGCGGCGTATCCGGCTCGACGTCGACGTTAAAAGACTTGCCGTTAACTGTGAGGTTTGCCATCGCGATCCCCTGTTTCATCAGCTCAATCCATCGAGAGAGCTTCGGGGCGGAACTTGGCCCGGAATCTAGAACAGTTCAAATCAATATTACGCGTGGGAGCTATGGAATAAATGCGCTTGGGAGGCCCGTTATTTTGCGTTATTGCCGCCGCTCAACGCCCATCGTTGCCGCATAAGCGTAACGCGGTAGGCAGGTCTTCCATGACCGCACTGAAGGTCTCGCAAGGAAATCACATATGCGAATGGTTGTTTTGCCCGGCGACGGGATCGGGCCGGAGATCACGAAGGCAACAACTGAAGTACTGCGGGCGGCATCCGAGCATTTCCAGCTGGGCGTCCAGGTCGAGGAGCATCCGGTCGGGCATGAAAGCCTGCGGCAGTTCGGTACGACGGTTCAGCCGCGCCTGTTGGAGATCGCGCGCGCCGCGGACGGTCTGATCCTGGGGCCGACCGCGACTTTCGATTTCAAGAACGAGCAGAGCGGCGAGATCAATCCTTCGAAATATTTTCGCAAGAACCTCGATCTGTTCGCCAATGTGCGTCCCGCACGTACCTATCCGGGATTGCGCAACCCGCTTGGCGATTTCGACCTCGTGGTGGTGCGGGAAAATACCGAAGGCTTCTATGCCGACCGCAACATGGAGCAGGGCAACGGCGAAATCCTCGTCACATCAGATGTGGTGATTTCGCTTCGGCGGATCACCCGGCTCTGTTGCGAGCGGATTGCGAAGTCCGCCTGCCAACTGGCAATGCGCCGGAACAAGCACCTGACCGTCGTGCACAAGGCCAACGTGCTCAAGATCGGCGATGGCATGTTTCTGGATATCTGCCGCGAAACCGCGAAGGGCTTTCCTGGGCTTGTTGTCGACGACATCCTGGTCGATGCCATGATGGCGCATGTGGTTCGCAACCCGAACCGCTTTGACGTCATCGTCTCGACCAACATGTTCGGCGATATCCTGTCGGATCTGACGGCGGAGCTATCGGGGAGCCTCGGTCTTGGCGGTTCGCTCAATGTCGGAGAAGGCCATGCGATGGCGCAAGCCGCTCACGGATCGGCGCCCGACATCGCAGGGCAAGACGTCGCCAATCCGTTTTCGCTGATCCTGTCGATGGCGTTGCTGCTCGCATGGCACGGCGAGCGGAAAGGCGCCGCGCGCTTCGAGGAAGCCGCCCGCGCCGTCGAAGGTGCCGTCGCAACCGCGATCAAGATCGGCCGCGCGACCAAGGATGTCGGAGGCAAGCTTGGAACGATCGCGACGGGAGAGGCCATCGTTGAGTTATTGAGGTCTGGCCACGGCTAGGCGGCAAGATGGCCGACAACGGCGAGGCCGCGACAGACGCCGTCTTCGCCATGCGGCAAGGTAGCCAAGACGCCAGCCTGCCGCCGAATCTTAGTACGTTATGTTAAGTCTGACTTGCGTCTTGAAATCGTAAACCGGGTAATCCTTGATGATAGGTACCCCCACTTCGAGCGAAAGTGCGATGTTGTCCGACAGTTTGCGTCCGATCCTGACGTCGAAGGGCAGAAACAGCCGGCCGGTTTGGCCGGTGATCGGGTCGCCGAAATTGAAGCGAATGTCCGGGCTCGGATAGAAGGTAAGGAACCAGCGATCGGGAAGGCCCAGGTTGAGAGTAGGGGCGAATTGCAGATTGCTGATATTCTTTCGTGTTGGATCGCCGGCAACGCTGACTTCATAACGAACCACCGGCTCGAAATAGCTCGATGAACTGATCTCCCACAGTGCATAGCGGACACCGGCCGCGGGCATGATCTGCCATTTTCCCGCACCGAAAGTATCTCCGCCCGTCGGGGTTATAAGACGAGCGCCAAAGCCGATCGTCCAACGCTGGTTCAGATTGTGGATGATGACGGCCTGGATATTCGCGTCGCCGACGCCGGTAAGGTAATCGCCATCGGGATTATCCGATGTGACCGGATTCTTGGCGAGCAGCGGCAGGTCGGCGCGCAGCGCCAGAATCCACAACGGCGCCAGATCCAGCGAATGATCCATCCGCAGATTGAGCGTTTCGGTCGTGACCTCGTGACTCGATCCCGGCGTGCTGCCGCTTCCGGGAGCGGTCTTGTATTGATCCATCATTTGCAACAGGTTCGGCGGAGGCCTGAACAGGTCATCGCCGTCATTTGCGCTTTGATCCGCGGAGGGAGCGCCCTGTGCTGCCGCAAGTCCCGGCAGCACCGCTGGGATGACGAGCAGGCAACCACCGATCAGCGCGCGGGCAATCATGGCCTCACGGACCGAGCGGCAAAAGCGCATGTTCGCCGTAGGGTCAATACACCCTGCGGTGAACAACCACGGCCCGCCGCGGCGCAACCACGACAGCGCGGTGGACCCGAGGGGCTCCAACGACCACAGCGCCGCGCGCGCCAACACAGCCCGCTCGATAGACGCCGCGCGCGCAGACGACCGCGCTTGTCTCCATCGTGCTCAAGACAATGAAGCTTCCTGCCAGCAATAGAGATATCGTAAGCTGTCTCATGACTGTTCTCCTTGGGTTGCAGTTCTCCTTGGTTCCGATTCTCCTTGGGTTGAAGGCCAAACCGGTCAATCGCGATCCGCGTCGCTCAGGCCGCCGAGACAATCGCCGGTTTCTTCGCAAGCATGTTTCGTCGATCGTGAATCAAACCCTCGAGCCGGTGCGCGGCCACATTCAAGGTGGCGTCGTCGACCGCGTTCTCGTCCCCGCCGGCGGATTTGGCGCGTTGCGCTTTGAGAATGTTGTCGATCTCTTCTTCGATATCCGACAGTTCGGCTTCGGAACCGGCCTTCCGTATCCGGCGTCCAAGGGCATAAAGAGAATCCAGGGGACCTTCGCTGGTTGCGGGGCTCCCAAGTTCCAGAAATTTCCAGACCGCGGCAAACACGGTGGCCGCGCCCCCCAGCGCCATCGGCGTCAGGTAAATCCAGTTGCCATATTCATCCATGAAACTCTGCTGAGTACCGTTGTAGACGGCTGCAGCACCTGGATGCAGCGGAAGGTAGGCATCCTGATCGGTGCTGGGCGCGGTGATCTGCGCAAAAATCGGCTGTTCGGCCAATAGCTCCCTGCGCACGCGCATGATCGTTTGCGTGAGGCTTGCTATCAAATCAGTGCCGAGCTTCTTGGTCGCAACCAGGTATAATGTGGCCCTCAAGGTTGTAAGGTCATCTTCTGGAACCGGCGGCGACCTTCGCAGCGTGCCTTTGGGAACGTCGAAGCTTTCGTAAGCACGCTCGGCTTGTGCAATTGCTCCGGCGGATTCGATCGGGAGTAGGATCGGCAAGGCTTTGGGGCCTTGCTGAAATACGTCCCGCACCAGCGTCAAATATTTTTCGGCCAATGGGATCACGATGAGCAGCGCAGCAACCTCCTTGGATTGAACGGCGCGCCGCGCATCTGCCAAAGCGACGTCCTTGAACACTTTGGCGCGATCGAGCCCAAATTCCTTGCTAAGCACATCGACAACTTTGCTGTTCGTATCCCCTCCGATCACGCCCACGATACGGCCCTTCAATTTACTTATGCCGTCGATGGCCGAGCCCGGCGGCGCGACGATGAGTATGACTACATGGCTTACAACGACGACGGCCTGCGCTTGCGAAAGATCACCGACGTCGCCGCGAACCACCGCAAGGTCTGTTTTGCCAGCCGAAAACGCTTGAGCCGCTCCAAGCGCCGTGCCGCTGTCGATAACCTTGAGGCGCACCGGCGCGTTCGTCATAGCGAGCCGGCTCGCAATCGCCGACATGGCCTTGGCGGCTTCGCCGTCGATCGAGCCCACCGCCACGCTCAGCGTTACCGGGCGCGTGAAATATCGATAGCCAAGCAGGCCTGCGCCTGACGCAAGCCCAACCGCGCCCGCAAGCAGGACGAGGCGAAGCCAGAGCGGCAAATTCAGCGAAACCATGCTCATCGCTCCTAACGCGCCGACTAATTTCCGGCTTGAGGCGCTGCGCTTTGTCCGACGGGTGCCCCAGGTGTGAGGCACCCGCCGCATACCCTGGAGTGTCTACTTGGCGATCGAGCTCCTGGCCGCCTCGATCTTTGCCTTCACGGCATCGAGGTTGAAGCTGGCCCCTCTCTGCATCGGCGGGAACTCGATCGCCGTCATTGCCAGCTTTTCCACTTGCTGCTGAACAAACACAAAGCGCCAGAATTCGTATTTGAACCAGTCGAAGTACTGTTGTGCGCCGTATTTGGTCCCGCTATCGGGCCAGCCTGTGCGCTCGAAAGGATCGAGTCGAAGGTTGATCAAATAGGGAACGTCCGGTTTGGTTTTTTCGCCCAGCCAGCCGTCCGGCTGATCGATGAAACGATACTTGTAATCGTCGATGCGCACGGCGCCGAGTTCGCTTTCGCCGAAGTACCAGATTTCGTGGCGGTTCGACGGTCCCTTGCCGGTGATCATGTCCATCTGGTTATAGCCGTCCAGATGACACTTGTAGGTCGTATCGCCGATCTGCTTGCCTCTCTTCAGCTCGTCGGCAATGTTCGGGTTGCCAGCCGCTGCAACGAAGGTCGGAAACCAGTCCAAGCCTGAGATGATGCCGTTCTCGACCTTGCCCGCCGGCACCTTGCCTGGCCAGCGGATCAAGCAAGGCACGCGGAAGCCGCCTTCAAAAACCGTACCCTTGCTCTGTGCAAATGGCGTCTGTCCGCCATCAGGCCAGGTGAAGACCTCGGTGCCGTTGTCGGTGGTGAAGACGACGATGGTGTTGTCGTCGACGCCCATCTCCTTGAGTTTCTGCATCACGATGCCGACGTCGTCGTCGAGTTGCGCCATGCCGGCCTCATGGATGGTCCAGCCGTTCTTGGAGTTGCGCAGCGCTTCGTACTTCGGCGACAGATGGGTGACGATATGCATGCGGGTCGGATTGAGCCACACGAAGAACGGCTTGTTGTCGGCCTTGGCCTTCTCGATGAACTTCAGGGCGAAGTCGCGGATTTCGTCATCCACGGTTTCCATCCGCTTGGGATAGAGCGTTCCGGCATCCTCGATCTTCTGCTTGCCGACTTTGCCCCAGCGAGGGTCCACCGTGGCGTCGTCGACATTGGTCGCATACGAATGCACCATGTTGCGCGGGCCGACGGTGTTCAATAACTCCTGCGGATAGGCGGGATGTGCCGGATCTTCCATCGCGTCGAGGTGATACAGGTAACCGAAGAACTCGTCGAAGCCGTGCACCGTCGGCAGAAATTCGTTCTTGTCGCCGAGGTGGTTTTTGCCGAACTGGCCGGTGGCGTACCCCATTCCTTTGAGAGCGGAGGCAATCGTCACCGCCTGGGCCGGTATACCGGTCGGTGCGCCGGCCTGGCCGACCGTGGTCATGCCGGTGCGGATCGGCAGTTCGCCGGTGATGAAGTTGGCGCGGCCCGCCGTGCAGCTCGCTTCTGCGTAGTAATCGGTAAACAGCATGCCTTCGGCGGCAAGCTTGTCGAGATTCGGCGTTCGGCCCGCCATCATGCCGCGATGGTAGGCGCCGAGATTCCACATGCCGATGTCATCACCCATGATGACAACGATGTTGGGCTTTTGCCCGGCGGCGGGGGCGGGCTGTTGCGCTTCTGCAGGATTTGTCAATCCAACAGCCGAGAGTGCCGAAGCGGCGACAAGAGAGCTGCCGCTTAATAACAGATCACGGCGTTTCAATCCTCCGCCGACCAGGCTCGGGTCGCTATCCAGTTTTTCGGGATTCTTATCCTTGTTCATGGCGTACTCCTCCTGTTCTTGTTATGCACCTGAAGCCAACATGGCTCATGGACGTGTCGACCGGCTGCGGGTGGCGCGCGGCCGGCCGGTAGCGACGGCAATAATTGGGCGCGCACAAATGCGAGCCGCCCTTGACGACCTTGCGGGGAATTCTGATCTGCGGCTGGCATGGGTCGTAGCTGCCCACCTCGATGCCGCCGCGCGGATTTTCCGGAACGCAGCACGCCTTCGGTGCGTCGCCGGTATGCCGGGTCGAATACCAGTCGGAAGTCCATTCCCAGACATTGCCGATCATGTCGAAGAGACCGAAATCGTTCGGCGGAAATGCATCGACCGGCGAGGTGCGCGCGTATCCATCACGCACGAGATTTTCATGCGGAAACTCGCCCTGCCAGGTATTGGCCATATGGCGGCCGTTAGGCGTGAACTCATTACCCCAGGCAAACTCCGCCTGATCGAGACCGCTACGTGCCGCATATTCCCACTCCGCTTCGGTCGGCAGTTGCTTGCCGGCCCAGGCGGCATAGGCCTCAGCGTCGCGGTACGAAATGTGCACAACGGGATGGTCGTCGAGACCGCGGATCGAACTGCCCTTCCCGTATGGGCGGCGCCAGTTGGCGCCGAACTTGAAACTCCACCAGTTGGCAAAATGCGCGAGGTCGACCGGGTGATCGGGCGAAACGAACACCAGCGAGCCCGCCTTCAGCATGTGCGGCAGCGCGCCGGGATAGTCTTTAGGGTCCGGTGCGATCTCGGCGAAGGTGACATAGCCGGTCGCTTCGACGAATTCGCGAAACCGTCGGTTCGTCACCGGGGTGGAATCCATCCAGAACCCGTCGACTATCACGCGATGAACCGGCGCTTCCTCAGGATAGTGCCTGTCCGATCCCATGCGGAACGTACCGCCGGGAACGAGCCGCATGCCGGCTTGCTCCTGGTGTCGGGCCGCAGAGTCTGCATCGGCAAAACTCATGGTGACCTGACTTGATCTTGTGTCGGTGTGCCCTTCGGCCCGCCAACAGCGCTGCCGGTTGTTTAAAGTCGATCAATTTCAGAGCAGAAATTTTCGATAATTGCCGCATGGCAAGGATCGCCATCGATAAGGCCGGCGCGGCCGTTATGCGAAACGTGTCAAGTGTCCTGACATTTGTGGCCAGTTCTTATGTCCGCAGGGCGACTTTGCATCTAATACAACCTGGGAGCAAGTACGTTCGTGCATGCGCCAAAAACCGAATTTGTCGAACGTTTTCAATCTGATTTTATCTGTCCAGTCCCGTTCGAAAAAATTCTTTGCTTTGCCTGTCGGGCAAATCATCTCTACAAGCCCGCGCCATCCCGTCTCACAAGAGGGGCGGCTCGCGATCGTCACGGACGTCGAGAACGGGATGCGGTGGACGTAAGTTGCGTTGCTGACGAGAGCGCAGTCTTGCGGACGGCGAAGTCGTGTGGTCCTGACGCCCCGATGCTGGCGTTAACTCGCGACAATGCTTTGCATTGCGCGGGGATGGTGGCAACAAGCCGGGCTCACCAGGGAGAGCACGAAGGAAACCGTTAAAACCATTGCGCGGGGAATGCCGGGCGTTTCCGGTGTGACCGTGGTGACTAACTTGTGTGCTTTTCATTTTGCACACAAGGCTGCGGGCGCGCCGAGCGCCCGGCATTCCCTGCGCCCTCAATTGGGCGAGAAACTATGCAAGACTCGGGCGATTTCGCTGCGGGATTGCGAACGCGTGTCCGTAGTTGGCTGTTTGACATCGTAATCAGAAATTGCGCTAGCCCCGGACACGTCGATCCTGCTGGTCGAACAGAATGTCGAACTGGCGCTGGACGTCGCCGGCAGCGGCGATGCTCTTGAAGCCGGCGGCGTCATGCTTGCAAGGACGGCGGCAGGGTTGCGCAGCAAACCCGCGATCGTCGCGACTTATCTGGAGCTATAGCGGGGCGCCGGGGATGTGCCGCCTCGGCAAAGAGGCGGCACACGCTGTCATGCCGCACGCTGCGCGATGCTTGCAGCCTCGGCAGCAGCACGTTGCATGCTCGACGACATTTCGCTGGTGACGGTGCTCTGTTCTTCGACCGCCGCCGCGGTCGACGTCACATACTCGCTGACGTTCTGGATGGCCTGCTTGATGGAGTTGAGCGCGTCCACGACCTCTCCGGAAATTCCATTGAGCGATCCGATCTCTTGCGTGATCTTGTCGGTGGCCTGTTTCGCCTGATTGGCCAGGTTTTTGACTTCGGCGGCCACGACGGCAAAGCCTCGGCCGGCTTCGCCCGCCCGCGCGGATTCGATCGTGGCGTTGAGCGCGAGCAGATTGATCTGCCCCGTAATGTCGCCAATGATCTCGACGATCCCGCTCATCGATTCGGCCGCGGAGCTAAGCCGCTTGGCCTGGCCGTCGGCATTCTCGACGCGCTGGACTGCGTCTGAAGCGGTTTCCTTCGACTTGACCATCGCTTCCGAAATCTCGCGGACAGAGGCGTTCAACTCTTCCGCACCGGCCGCAACCGAGTCCATCATCGAGCGGACGCGCTCGTTGCCCATGCGCACCAGCACCTGCTGGGTGACATCGGTTGCATATTTCACGACCTTGTATGGCTTGTTGTTCAAATCGAGGATCGGGTTGTAGGAAGCCTGAATCCAGACCTCCTTGCCGCCCTTGCCGATGCGCTTGTACTCCGCCGCCTGGTATTCACCTCGATTGAGCCTGGCCCAGAACTCGCGATATCCGGCGCCCTCGCGCTCGGAGGATTCGACAAACATGCTGTGGTGCCGGCCACGGATCTCGTCCAGCGTGTAACCCATGGCGCCCAGGAAATTTTCGTTTGCGGTGATGATCGTGCCGTCCATGTTGAACTCGATCACGGCTTGCGATTTGCCGATCGCAGCAATCTGGCCCGCAAGATTGGCGGTGCTCAGCCTCTGTTCAGTGACGTCGGTCGCAAACTTGACGACCTTGAAGGGCTTCTTCCGCTCGTCAAGGATGGGATTATAGCTCGCGAGGATCCAGACCTCCTTGCCGCCCTTGCCGATGCGCTTGTACTCTGCCGCCGAATATTCGCCACGATTGAGTTTGGCCCAGAATTCCCGATACTCGGCGCTCTCTCGCATGGCCGGTTCGACAAACATGCTGTGATGCTTGCCCTGGATTTCCGCAAGCGCGTAACCCAACGTCTTCAGAAAATTCTCGTTCGCCGTGATGATGGTGCCGTCCATCGTGAATTCAATGACCGCCTGCGCCCGCAGGATCGCTTCGATCTTGCCGGCATCCTCCATGCTTCGGACTTTCTTTTCCGTGATGTCGGTTGCAAATTTGACGATCTTAAAAGCCTTACCTTTGGAGTCTCGAATGGGTGTGTAGGTGCCCTGAATCCAGACCTCTTTGTTCCCTTTGCCGATGCGCCTGTATTCGGCGGCCTGGTACTCACCACGATTGAGCTTGGCCCAGAACTCGCGGTAAGCGGCGCTGTCGCGCTCGTATGCATCGACAAACATGCTGTGGTGTTTGCCATTGATCTCAGCCAGCGAATATCCAAGCGTCTTGAGGAAATTTTCATTGGCGGTGATGATCGTGCCGTCCATGTTGAATTCGATCACGGCCTGCGATTCGCTGATCGCTGCAACTTGGGCCATTGCGTTCTGCGCAGCCGCGCTGCCTTGCCAAGAAAACATCTGAAAAATCCTTTTAAAAAGGAGGGGATTCCGACGCAATTCCCTGCCGCTCACGCGGCGTACCTGCCAGTCCCAGAAGGACGTTCAATTCCGTCCTCGGAACAGGATTTCATGGTTTGGATAAAACTTCGTTAAATTACTTATATTTCAATCACTTAGACAATCAGAAGTTGCCGGCGTCGCATCCCGCTATCGCGGCGCTCGCTAAATCCCGAGATAAGCCGCCTGTACCTGCTTGTTGTTGGCAAGCTCCGCGCTGGTGCCGCTCATGGTGACGCAGCCGCTTTCCAGCACATAGGCCCGCTGCACCAGCGACAGCGCGCGGCTGACATTCTGCTCTACCAGCAGGACGGCGGTGCCCATCTTGTGGATCTCGCCAATCTTCTCAAACGTCACGTCGGTCATGACGGGGGCGAGGCCGAGCGAGGGCTCATCCAGCATCAGCAGACGCGGCTTGAGCATCAGCCCGCGGCCAACCGCCAGCATCTGCTGTTCGCCGCCGCTCATGGTGCCGGCAAGTTGTTTGCGCCGTTCGGCCAGCCGCGGGAAGATGCTGTAGACCAGCTCGAGCGTCTGCCGGCGTTCGGCCTTGGCCTTCGGCACATAGGCGCCGATCTCGAGATTTTCGTGCACGGTCATTTCCGGAAACACCTGACGGCCCTCCGGCACATGGGCGATGCCCAATTCCGGAATCCGGTACGGCGGAAACGATGCGAGGTTGACGCCATCGAGCGTGATGGTGCCCGATGTCAGTTTGACGAGGCTTGAGATCGCACGCAGCGTCGTGCTCTTGCCGGCGCCGTTTGCCCCCAACAGACCGACCGCTTCGCCTTCGCCAATCTCGATCGAGACATTCGCGATCGCAGGCACCGAGCCGTAACTGGCGCTGACGTTGTCGAGCTTCAGCACTTATGCCGCTCCCGTCGCCGGTGGATGCACATAGGAGCCGAGATAGGCGCGGATGACCTCCGGATTTTCCACGATCTCCTTCGGCGCACCTTCGGCGATCTTCTGCCCGTGATCGAGCACCACGATATGACGGGCGACCGCCATGATCGCGCGCATCACGTGCTCGACGATGACGATGGTCAGCCCTTTGCCGGAGAGCTTGCCGATCAGCGCGACCGCCTGATCGATCTCGGCCGGATTGAGTCCGGCCATGACTTCGTCGAGCAACAGAAGCCGAGGTTCGGTGGCAAGCGCACGCGCCATCTCGAGGCGGCGCTGGTCGATGGTGGTGAGATCCTTCGCCGCCGTCTGCTCTCGCGCAGAAAGGCCGACGAACTCGATCACCTCACGCGCCTTGTCGCACGCCACGGTCATGTTCTTGCTGCGCAAGAAGGCGCCGGTCATGACGTTGTCAAGCACGGTCATGGCGCCGAAAGGTTTTGCGACTTGAAAGGTTCGGGCCAGGCCGAGGGCGCAAATATCGTGCGGCCTCAATCCGATAATCTCGCGGCCATAGGCCTTCACCGAGCCCTCATCCGGCCGATGAAAGCCGGTAATGAGGTGAAAGCTCGTGGTCTTGCCGGCGCCGTTCGGACCGATCAGCGCGACGGTTTCGTTTTCCTTCACCGTGAAGCTGACGTCCTGGACCGCGCGCAAACCGCCGAACCGTTTGCTGAGGCCGCTGATCACAAGCGCATCCGTCATGGCGTCGCTCCTGACGCCTGTACGGGTTTTTTGGCAGCAAAACGTTGCCGCGCTTCGCCGATCATGCCGATCAGCCCGGTCGGGCGCCAAAGGATCACAGCCATCAGGATCAGGCTGTAAACGGTCAATTGCACGCCGCCGATCGAACTGCCGAGCCAGCTTTGCAGAAGTGTCGAGGTGGTCTCTAGCAACACCGTGCCGATCAGCGGTCCCCACAGCGTGCCGATGCCGCCGACGATCGACACCAATGCGGCTTCAATCGAGATGTTGAAGGAGAACGCCGTCGCCGGATCGATGAAGTAGATGTACTGGGTGTAGAACGTGCCGGCCAGCGCAGTGAGGAATGCGCTGATCATATAGATGTCGCGTTTCATTTTCGGCGCGTTGACGCCGATGGCTTCGGCGGCGTCTTCGTCTTCGCCGATCGCAACCAGATAATATCCGATCCAGGAGCGTTCGATCAGCCAGGTGATGAGGAGGCCGAGCAGCAGCAGGCCGAGGGCGACGTAGTAGTAAGCCGCCTTGGTTTCGAACTGCATCATCAGCGGTGCGGAGCCAAGATTGGGAATGGTCGTGCCCTCGGCGCCCCAGGCGAAATCGCGAAACTTGAGGAAGATCAGCATCAAGGCTTGCGCGGTCGCGATGGTGGCGATGGTGAAGTAGGGGCCTCGCAGGCGAAAGCACAGCCAGCCGATCGGCAGGCTCGCCAGCATCGCCACTACGCCGCCGGCCACCATGCCGATCCAGGGCGAGACATCGTAGTTGATCTGAAGAATGGTCGAGGTATAGGCGCCCAGCCCGAAATAGGCGGCGTGTCCCAGCGAAAGCTGCTTGGCGTAGCCGCCCATCAGGTTCCAGGCGGTGCCGATGAAGGAAAACAGCAAAATGCGGATAAAGATATCGATCGCGAACGAACTTTTCACCACCATCGGCAGGCCGATGAGGACGGCAATTCCGATCGCCAGAACAATGACGTTGCGCAAGCCTGAACCTCTCGTCATCGCGCGCGGCCTCCACCAAGACCGGTCGGCTTGAAGGCGAGCGTCAGCAGCAGCATGGCGAACACGACGATCAATCCGGAATCGGCGCCGACATATTGAACGCCGAGCGATTCAGCGATGCCCATCATCAGGCTCGCGACGAGAGCGCCCATCACGTTACCGAGCGTGCCCAATACGACGGCGACAAAGGCCATCAGCACGAACACCTGACCGACGAAGGGATAGGCGGAATAAAACGGCATCAGGAGCGATCCGGCAGCGCCCGCCAACGCCAGCGCGATTCCGAGCGCGACGCAGAACACGCGGTTGGGGTTGATGCCCATTAGCATCGCCACGTCGCGGTTCTGCGAGGCAGCGCGCATGGCCCTGCCGAGATCGGTTGTGTGCAGAAACAGCCAGAGCAGGCCGCTCAATATCATCGCAACGACGAAGGCGATGAGCTTGGCGACGGGTATGTAGAGCCCGGCGACATGGAATGCTTCGTCGGAGTAGGACGTATGAACGGTGCGGTAATTCGCCGTGAACAGCATCAGCGCGAGATTGAGCAGCAACAGCGACAGTGCAAAGGTCAGGAAGATCTGCGGCATGTCGTTCGGCCCGAGCACCCTGCGGATCAGGAAATGCTGGATCAGGACGCCGGCCACGAACAATACCGGCATCGAAACGAACAGCGACAGCAGCGGATCGATGCCGAACTGGTTGGCGAGAAAGAAAGAGATATACATCCCGATCATCACGAATTCGCCCTGGGCGAAATTGACGATCTTGACCACGCCGAAGATCAGCGTGACGCCGATACTGACGAGTGCGTAAATCCCGCCGATAAGCAGGCCGTTGATGACGGCCTGGGCCACTGTCTCAAACATCTGGCTTTGCCGGCTGGCTAGATTTTCAGGAGGGGAGCGCGGGCATCTTCCTTCGGGAAGACGCTGGCAAGATCGCCGTTCTGCCACTGCACGCCGACGGGATGGCCGTAAATGTTCTTGCCGTCAGGTCCGAACTTGACCTTTCCGCCGGGCGCCATCGCGGCGTAGCCGGAGGATACGTCGAGCGTGGAGAGCGCCTCGCGCACCTTTTGCGGATCGGCCGAGCCTGCGCGTTCCAGCGCGTCGGCCAGCATGAAGGTTTGCGCGACCAGCCCACCAGCATATTCGAACGCGAAGTCGCCGGTGCGTTTCTTGAATTCGACGTTCACTTTCTGGGCGTCCTCGCTCACGTCATGGTTCCAATGGGCGACCCCTTGCAAGCCTTCGGCGAGCTTGCCGACATTCTTGTAGAAGTCCGGAATGACGAAGCCGCCAGAGCCGCCATTGATCGAGACGTTGAGGCCGAATTGTTTCACGGTTCGCACGATCAGAATGAGATCGTTCAGATAGGAAACCGAGAAAAGAGCATTGGCGCCCGAGGACTTCACCTTGTTGATCAGCGGGCTCGCGTCGGTGAAGCCGGCCGAGTAGGGCTCGAACATCACGATCTCGACGCCTTCGGCGGGCGCCAGTTCTTTCAGGCCATTCGACGTCGACGTACCAAAGGCGGTATTTTCGAAGATCACCGCGACCTTCGGCTTATCGCTGACGAGCTTGGACATTTGCAATTGGGCGCGCGCAAATTGTGAGGCCCGCGCAAATGGTGTGAAGGTATAGGTGCGTCCCTTGTTGAGCTGGTCCGAGCTTGAACCGGTGATCAACGGGACCTTGGCGCGCTCCGCGACCTCGCTTGCAATCAAGGTCAGCGCACTGGCATAGCAGCCGTGGATTGCCGAAAGCCTGTTGCCGGTGATGAGACGGTCGGTTTCCGTGCGCGTGACGGTGGTGTCGCTCTGCACATCGGAAATGATCAGGTTGAGTTTGGCGCCGCCGAGCGACTTGATGCCGCCGCCTTCATTGACCATGTCGACCGCGAGCTTGGCGGCCGCGACGCAGCCAATCCCGATCTGCGCCATGCTGCCGGTGGTCGGATAAAGCGCGCCGATATTGATGGGCTCCGCCGCCCAGCCGCGCAGCGGTATGGCGCCGAACGCTCCGGCGGCAAGAACGCCGCCCGATTTAATGAGAAATTCGCGACGGCCTTGCCGCTTCGACGGCCGTTCGCCCTTGCTGACGGAATCCCTGCCTGCCTGTTTCATGCCATTCCTCCCACTATGCGGCTGTTTTTGCCGTCTGCGTTCGCGTGTTTCGCAAAAGACGATACCGCGGATTTTTGGGGATAGTAACTGCCCCCAATATTGTTTACAATACTGTTATCAATTTTATTGAGTCGCCGAATTGCTGCACGCGCGTTCGCAATCTGCGGCCGCGGGCGAGACGCCAAACCGGAAAGACGATGGTCGGGAAAACAGCCAAACGTGCGATCGTGCGCCTGCCCAGGTCTTCCCAGGCAGTGACAGCGCGGACGCGCGAACCGGCGGCGCTTGTCATCTCCAAGCGGATTGAGGAGGACATCGTTCTTGGAAGACGCCAGCCGCGGGAGCGATTGGTGGAATTGGACCTTTGTGAGCTGTTTCAGACCCATCGCGGTGACGTTCGCCTGGCGCTGTTCGAACTCGAAAAAAAAGGATTGGTGGAGCGCATTCCAAACCGCGGCGCGCTGGTTCGCGGGTTGACGCCGAAGGAGGTGCGGGAAATCTATGCCGTTCGCGAGCAGTTGGAGGTCATGGCGATCAGCATCATACCGTTTCCGATCGCAGCTGATAACATCGAGCGGCTGGAGGAATTGCAGCGTCGGCATACCGCAGCCATCGCGGCGGGCGATCTACTGACGGTGTTCTATAGTAATCTCAGTTTTCATCAGGTTTTGTTCGGCATTTGCGGTAACGCCTGCCTGATCGAAATGATTGATCTTCTGGCACAGAAAGTCTATGGCATCAGGTCCTTTGTGAATGCGTTTCCGGACGCGCTTCAGCGCGCCCGGCAAGATCATCTCGACATGATCAAGGCGTTGCGCGGTTCGCACCGCGACAAGCTCGTCGCGCTCACCCGGCGGCATTTGCAGCCCGCGCCCGAATCCTACATCAGAGATTACGAGCGGCGTTTCGGCAAGACCGATTCTCAATGACGCGACGGAGGTCGCCTCATTCCGCGCTGCTCACCAGTTTGATCCGCGGGGCGCTCGCTTCCATGAGGTTACGATAGGCGGCAAGATAGTCGAGGGCCATTCGTCGTGCCGTAAATCGCGTCTCGAATTGCTTTCGGATCATGCCGCGATCGAGTTGCGACAAGCTTGCGACTGCGGCAATTGCACTGATTTCGTCTTCGACGATGAATCCTGTCAGGCCTTGGTCGACGATCTCAGGCACCGAACCTCGGTTATAGGCGATCACGGGCGTTCCACAGGCCATTGCCTCGATCATGACCAGACCGAACGGCTCCGGCCAGTCGATCGGAAGGAGTAGTCCGAGCGCGCCGCTGAGGAAATCCGATTTTTCGTGGTCGCCGATTTCGCCGATAAATTCAACGAGGGGGTGGTCCATCAGCGGCCGAATGACTTCGTCATAATACTCCTGGTCGGCCCGATCGACCTTTGCTGCGATCTTCAGCGGGATGCCGCATCTGACAGCAATCCGGATGGCGCGATCGACGCCTTTTTCAGGTGCAATTCTACCCAGCACAGCCAAGTAGGACGGCGTGACTGGCCGTGGTGTCAACAGGTTTTCGGGCAGGCCGTGATAGATGGTGCCGGTCCAGTTCGCTTGCGGCACCGGACGTCGTTGGGCGTTCGAAATCGAAATCACCGGCACGGAAGAGAATGTCGTGAAGACCGGTTGATGCTCCGGCAAATCCAGCCGGCCGTGCAATGTGGTCAAAAAGGGCGTCGGCTGCCGAAAAAATAACGAGAATGGATAGTAGTCGAGGTGGAAGTGAAGAAAGTCGAACTCCTCGTCGTCACATTTTTGTCGGACGCGCTCTAGCATCACCATGTGAAGTGCATTGGGGTCGCGGACCGATCCATCAAGGCGCAATGCTCGCGGCCATGTTGCATCAAGTTTGGCAGATGTCCGGGAGTCGCCGCTTGCAAATAGCGTCACATCGTTTCCGAGTGCGACGAGTTCCTCAGTCAGCCAGTGTACCACCCGCTCGGTTCCGCCATAAAGTTTGGGTGGAACAGCCTCCGTCAGCGGAGCTACTTGCGCGATGCGCATTTACCCGTCTCCTCTTGATGTCATGGATGAAAAAACCCCGCACGGTCCGGCGCGATAAACGCCGCGAGGGGAACGTTTCCGCATCTGCGAAGTTCCAAAAGTGCGCGAACTTCTTTCACCGGGGAACCAAAGCGACCGGTGTTCGGAATTTTGCGCTTGTTCGGCAGGCGGGAACTATCAAGCGGTGTGCGGCATTCGACTTTCTGAAACAAAGCGGGCCTGAATTAGGCCTTACAAAAAGGTTTTGCGGCACATGGACAATCTATCAGGCTACGCCAAACGCCCATTCACTTTTGTGCTGCGCTACCTTCGTGAAAGGCCTGCGTCACATCTCGCAATTTTATCGGCCGTCGTTGCTGCTGTTGCCTGTTCTGTGGGTACGCAATATGGCGTGAAGTTTCTCGTCGATGGCCTGTCGGGTGGTCCGGCAGGTGCCGACGAAGTGTGGCTGGCATTCGCATTGCTGGTGTCCTTGATCGCAGCCGACAATTTCTTGTGGCGAATTGCTGGCTGGATTGCGAGCTTCACTTTCGTCGGCGTCACCGGCGATCTGCGACGCGACATGTTTCGCCACCTGACGGGTCACGCGCCCAGCTACTTTTCAGATCGTTTGCCGGGAATGCTGACCAGTCGCATCACGGCAACATCGAACGCGGTCTTTTCCGTCGAAAACATGTTCATCTGGAACGTGCTTCCACCCTGCATCTCGACTATCGCCGCTATCTCCCTGATCGGAACCGTAAGCCTTCAGATGTCTGCGGTGCTGATTGTCATTGCTGGCGGGATGGTGTTCGCGATGTTTCGGCTCGCGGCCGCAGGAAGGCCGCTGCATGACGATTTCGCCGACAAGGCGGCTGCCGTCGATGGTGAGATGGTTGATGTCATCAACAACATGCCGTTGGTGAGGGCCTTCTGCGGAATAAGCTTTGAGCACGAACGCTTTGATGCGACCGTAAAGAGAGAGTTGACCGCGCGAGGGCGCAGCCTTCGATATCTGGAAAAACTTCGGCTAACCCACGCCGCGGTTACGGTGGCGTTGACAGTTACGATCCTGGCCTGGGCAATCACGCTTTGGCAAAGTCGCGGTGCGACAACCGGCGACGTCGTGCTGGTTTGCACGCTCGGTATTTCGATCCTCAGCGCGACGCGCGATCTGGCCGTCGCGCTGGTCGACGTCACTCAACATGTGGCTCGGTTGACCGAGGCGCTTGCCACTTTGTTGCTCCCGCATGAGCTATGCGACCATCCGGAAGCCGAACCGTTGATCAAGAGTGGCGCGGCGATCATCTTCAATAATATTTCTTTCCGTTATCCGGGCGGCCTCACGGTGTTCGAAAAGTTCAACCTTCGCATTCAGCCCGGACAGCGGGTCGGGCTGGTGGGTCAGTCTGGCGGCGGAAAGTCCAGCCTGTTCGTTCTGTTGCAGCGATTTTACGATGTGCAGCAGGGCGGCATCACGATCGACGGTCAGGATATTTCGCGTGTCACCCAGCAGAGCCTGCGCGAGGCGATTTCGGTCGTGCCGCAGGATATTTCGCTGTTTCATCGCTCGATCATGGAGAATATTCGTTACGGGCGACCGAACGCGACTGATGACGAGGTCTTGCGCGCCGCGATCGCCGCTCGCTGCGATTTTGTCGAAACGCTCCCGGACGGACTGGAAGCCATGGTCGGTGACCGCGGCGTCAAGTTGTCTGGCGGTCAGCGCCAGCGTATCGCCATTGCGCGTGCCTTTGTCAAAGATGCGCCGATCCTGCTGCTTGATGAAGCCACCGCCGCGCTCGACAGCGAATCCGAAGAAGCGATACGCGAGGCGCTAGCGCGGCTGATGCGCGGCCGAACGGTCATTGCAATTGCCCACCGACTGGCTACGCTGCGCCACTTCGACCGCGTCGTCATGCTCAAGGCCGGCAAGATCATCGAAGACGGCTCGCCTGACCGGCTGATGCAGGGGCGGGGGCCCTACCGCGAATTGGTGACGCAGGAGATGAGGCGCCTCGCCAAACACGCGGCCTGACCTGCGGCAACGCAGTTGCGTCCGTCTATCGCTGCGAATCCAAGCGAGGTCTCATGTCAGTCGAAGCCGTAACCAACATCACCACCTTGCGGCTGCAGGAAACGGTCGCCGAGGCTCCCTTCTACATTCCGATGACGGGGCCGGCGGCCCGGCCACGGCGTTCACTGAAACACGATGATACGTTTATCGTGCTCGACAGCCACGGCGACATCGGCGCTTCCGCTGGTGGACCGGATGGCTTGTTTAATTCAGATACGCGCTATCTGGCGCGGCTCGAATTGGTATTGGACGAGGTGCAGCCGCTGCTTTTGGGTTCAAATCTTCGCGATGACAATTCCGCGCTCACGGTGGACCTGACCAATCCAGACGTCTATCGTCAGGGGCGTAACGTGCTTCAGAAAGACATGCTGCACATCGTGCGCACGATCTTCCTTTGGCGAGGCGCGGCCTACCAACGCATCGGCGTGCAAAACCACGGTGAGCACGCCGCGATTTTCGATCTCACGTTGTTGTTCGGCAGCGATTTCGCCGATCTGTTCGAGGTGCGTGGCGAACGCCGCCCTCGTCGCGGCATCGGCGCCGGTAAGTTGCTCGGTTCTTCCGAGGTGCTGTTCGAATATGCCGGCCTCGACGGCAATATCCGTACCACGGCTCTTCAATTCGACCCGAATCCGACGCGGCTTGCCGTGAATGCGGCGACCTATCACCTCGAACTCGCGCCGAAGCAGACGCATTCGCTGTTCGTCGTCGTATCCTGCAACAAGCCGGCGACGTCGAAGCCTGTTCCGTTCTTTCGTGGCCTGCTGGCGCACCGCCGCGAGATGCGTGAGCAGACAAAGGGCGCGGCCAGCATCGAAACCTCGAACAACATTTTCAACGAGGTGCTGTGCCGCTCGATGGCCGATCTCAATATTCTGATGACGGATACGCCGGAGGGCCGCTATCCCTATGCCGGGATTCCCTGGTACTCGACGACCTTTGGTCGCGACGGGATTATTACGGCGCTGCAGATGTTGTGGATCGATCCGCGAGTGGCGCGGGGCGTGTTGAGACGGCTTGCCCTGTATCAAGCCCAACGAACAGATCCGCTCGCCGATGCGGAGCCCGGAAAGATTCTGCACGAAATGCGTGGCGGCGAAATGGCGGCGCTGCACGAGGTTCCGTTTGCGCAGTATTACGGCAGCGTCGATGCGACGCCCTTGTTTGTGCTTTTGGCCGGCCTTTATGTCGAACGCACCGGCGATGACGAAACCCTCGCCGAGCTGTGGCCGTCGATCGAAGCGGCTCTCAACTGGATCGATGGTCCCGGCGATCCCGACGGGGACGGCTTTGTCGAGTATCAGCGCGCTTCGGAGCAGGGGCTTGCCAATCAAGGCTGGAAGGACTCTTACGATGCA
This sequence comes from uncultured Alphaproteobacteria bacterium, assembly GCA_963770515.1. Lineage (GTDB taxonomy): Bacteria > Pseudomonadota > Alphaproteobacteria > Rhizobiales > Xanthobacteraceae > Bradyrhizobium. The sequence goes on along the minus strand of CAVYPW010000004.1, from coordinate 462,646 downwards.
ATCTTCCATGCCGATGGTCGTCTGGCGGAGGGTTACATCGCATTGGCGGAAGTGCAGGGTTATGTCTTTGCGGGAAAACGGCTTGCGGCGCGCTGTGCCAAGCGGATGGGATTGTTTGAAAGGACGCGGCAGCTTGAAGCCGAAGCGATCCAGCTTGCGGAGCGGTTCGAGAGCGCGTTCTGGTGCGAGGACCTCGCAACGTATGCGCTCGCGCTTGATGGCGCCAAGCAGCCGTGCCGGGTGCGCACGTCGAATGCAGGTCAACTTCTTTTCACAGGGATCGTGCATAAGGACCGCGCCCGCCTAGTCGCCAACGGGCTGATGCAGCCGAATTTCTTTACCGGTTGGGGCATCCGCACCGTGGCCCACGGCGAAGCGCGCTACAATCCGATGTCCTACCACGACGGGTCGATCTGGCCGCACGACAATGCGCTGATCGCGCTTGGACTTTCGCGTTACGGCCTCAAGCATTCGGTCGAGCAGGTGTTCAAGGCGCTATTCGACGCTGCGACCTATATGGACTTGCGCAGATTGCCCGAATTGTTTTGCGGTTTCCGGCGCGAGAAGGGACGTGGACCGACGCTCTATCCGGTCGCCTGCGCGCCGCAAGCCTGGGCGAGTGCGACACCGTTCACCTTGCTCGAGGCCGCGCTTGGTCTCGAATTCGATGCCGGTCGCGGCGAAATTCGCCTGCACAATCCGCGCCTGCCGGCCTTCCTCAACGAGGTGGTGCTGCGAGACTTGCAACTGGGCGTTTCGAGCGCCGATCTTCGGGTCAGGCGGCATGGTGATGAGGTTTCACTGGAAGTGATGAAGACCAAGGGACAGATCCAGGTTTCCATCGTGCTTTCCCGCTGATCTTGGGACAGGCAGATGGCGGAGCTTTGACCGCCGGTCTTCAAGCGAGGAATAAGATGCGCGCCAGAAGTCTGTTCACACTCGCAATCGTAACCATTGTCAGCCTGTACGGCGGGCATTCGTGGGGAGAGGGCGAGGCAACCGCGCCGACTTCGCCGCCAGAGGGCGTTGCGCCGGCGATGAAGGAACCGGCGCCGCCGCCGTCCGTCACCATCATCGGCGCCAGCGAAGCGCGCGGGGTCCTTGGTCGGGATGTCCGAAGCCCCGCCGACGAGGACATGGGCCGCATTGTCGATGTGATCGTCGATCGTCAGGGCATGGTGCGCGCCGCCGTCATCGATTTCGGCGGCTTTCTTGGCGTAGGTAGCCGGAAGATCGTTGTCGATTGGAACGCGCTGCATTTTGGTCACGTTGCCAACAAGGGCGAAAGCGTCACGCTTGAATTGACCAAGGAGCAGGTAATGGCGGCGCCTGAATACAAGGAGGGCACGCCGATTGTGGTCCTTGGCGCAGCCGGTAGCCTTCAACCGTGGCAATTTGACCATTAGCGAGATTGGCGGAGAGATGTTTGCGCGCCCATCGCCGCCCCGCCATCACAGGCCCCACGCCGAAGAGCGCGGGCAACCCGATCGTGATGATCGGGTAGTGCGCGCAGAAACCGCCACGGCGGAAGCTGCACCCGTGCCGTCGCGGGGCAGCCTTCGCGGCCTCGACTGGTTCATCTTTTTTCTGGCGGATGTACAGACCGGTTTCGGTCCTTTCGTTGCGGTCTACCTGACGACCCAGAAATGGACGCAAATTGAAATCGGCTCAATACTTTCGATCGGCAGCGTCGTGGCACTGCTCGGCCAAATGCCCGGTGGGGCGATCATCGATGCGGCGAAATCCGAACGGCTGGTCGCGGGTCTTGCCATTGCGACGATCGGGTGCAGCGCGCTGGCCTACGCGGCGTGGCCGATCTTTCCGGTGATTGCGGTTGCCGCCACGCTGCATGCGGCCGCGAGCTGCGTCTTGGGGCCTGCGATCGCCGCGATCAGCCTTGGTCTGGTTGGGCCTCTCGCGATCGGCGAACGCTTGGGACGCAATGCGCGTTTTGCATCGCTTGGAAACGGTGTCGCTGCCGCACTGATGGGGACCTGCGGCTATCTGTTGTCGAGCCGTTCGGTATTCCTGGTCGCCTTCGTGCTCGCAATCCCTACCTTGCTGGCGCTGGTGCGCATTCGCGAACGGGAAGTCGACGCGGCCCGGGCCCACGGCTCGGTACTGCCGACGGCGCGGGACGCCAAATCGACCAGCGTGCTGGTGTTGCTGCGGCAGCGTCCGCTCTTGGTGTTTGCCGGCAGTATCCTTTTGCTTCAACTGGCCAACGCCTCGATGTTGCCGCTGATGGCCGGGATCGTCACCACGCGATCCAGCAAATGGGCGACCGTCTTGATCGCCGCCTGCATTATCGTGCCGCAGGCCATAGTCGCGCTGACGTCGCCTTCGGTGGGACGCAAGGCGCAAGCATGGGGAAGGCGGCCGCTGCTTCTGTTGGCTTTTGCCGCGCTCGCGGTTCGAGGCCTGTTGTTTGCCACGGTCCATGATCCGTATCTCCTGGTTGCCGTCCAGGTGCTGGATGGCATCACCGCGGCCGTGTTGAGCGTCATGATCCCTCTCATTGTCGCGGACGTCGCGTTCGGCAGCGGTCACTTCAATTTTGCGCAAGGCGTCGTCGGCACGGCGACCGGGATCGGCGCTTCGCTGAGTACCCTGGTAGCCGGCTACGCCAGTGACGTCTTCGGCAGCAGCATCGCGTTTGCCGGGCTCGCAGCGGTTGCAGCCCTGGGTCTTGTGATCATCTGGCTGGCGATGCCGGAAACCCGGCCGTTGCCGCGGCAAAGCGGATAGCAAGGTCAATTCACTCCACTAGGAGGCAAGCGCCTTGCGGTAGAGGGCACCGTAGCAAGCCGCCGAAATGTCCCAGCTAAAGGACCGCGCCATCGCGTTCCGGCGCATCGAGTTGAGACGGTCCTTCGCCATGAAGGTCGAGAAGGCGCGACGGACGCCGCCGAGGAAGGATTCGGTCGAGGGTTGGGAGAACAGGAAACCGGTTTCACCGTCGGTGATCGTTTCGGCCAGGCCTCCGGTTTGATGTCCGATCGGAAGCGAACCGAATTTCTGCGCGTACATCTGGCTGAGCCCGCACGGCTCGAAGCGCGACGGCATCAGTGTAAAGTCGCTGCCGGCGAAAATCCGCCGTGCCTGAGCGTCATTGAAGCCGATATTGACGCCAATGGCGTCCGGCCGGCGTCGATGCGCCTCGACCAATGCTTTCTCGATCTCCGGCTCCCCGCTGCCGGTGACGACGATCTGCCCGCCGGCATCGATGATTTCGTCGGCGGCGGCCAGGACGAGATCGATGCCCTTCTGGTGAACCAGGCGGGCGACCAGCCCGAAGATCGGACCGCGGGACACCGCCAGTCCAAACTGGTGACGGACATAGTCGGAATTGGCCTGTTTGCCTTCCCAGTCGCCGGGAGCAAATTGCTGGGCGAGCTGGGCGCAGGCGCGCGGGTCCCAGCTCTCATCGATGCCGTTGAGGATGCCGGTCAGTTGCGCGGCGTCGGAGCGGCGCCGAAGTAGTCCCTCCAACCCGCAGCCGAGCTCGTGGGTGGTGATCTCTTTCGCGTAGGTCTCGCTGACGGTCGTCAAATGAGAGGCGTAGTTGAGGCCGCCCTTCAGGAAGGACAATTTGTCGTAGAATTCGAGGCCGTCGATGTGGAAGGAATCCGCCGGCGCGCCAATCCGCCGCAACGTCTCCTTCGCAAACAGGCCCTGGTACGCCAGGTTGTGGATGGTGAGGATGGTCGGGATCTTGCTCCCGCTCCAGGCAAGGTAGGCCGGCACCAGAGCAGACTGCCAGTCATTGGCATGAACGAGGTCAGCTGCCCAATTCTTGTCCAGTGTGCCCGTTGCAAGTTGGGCAGCCACCGAGGCCAATCGCCCGAAACGGATGTCGTTGTCCGGCCAGTCGCGGCCCGCCTCATCGCCATAAGGGTTGCCCGGCCGATCGTACAATTGTGGACACAACACCACGTAGACGGGTAGGCCGTCCTTGGTCGCCCCGAGCCCAAGCGAGCAGGCCGGCATTTCCGCTAATGCCGGAGAATGGCCGATAATCTCAAGATGCGTGAATTGTTCGACGACTTCGCTATAGCCGGGAAGCAGGACCCTGACCTCGGTCCAGCGCCGAAGTGCCCGAGGTAACGCGGCCGAGACGGCAGCAAGACCGCCGACCCGAATGAAGTCATCCATCTCCGTGGTAACGAACAGGACTCTCAAGAAATGCCCTCGCACGCTGCCGTCGCTAACGTTGTCTATGCAAGATCAGTTCCAATTGGCTGCCGCAAGTTAGATGGGCAGCCGCGGCATGGATAACCCATCCTTGCATTTTTTGGTCGCTGGGTCGGTGAATGCTTTTCCCCTGGGCCAGCTCCCTCTAGGGTTTCGATTCCAGCCGGAGCAACGGTCAGCCGGATCAAGGAGTTCTTTCGATGACTATATCGGAAATCGATGAGCGGAATGCGACAGGCAGCCTTCATGGCCTGCGCGTGCTCGATTTCTCGACCACCATTGCCGGTCCGCATTGTACGCGGATGCTCGCCGACCTCGGGGCCGAGGTCATCAAGGTCGAGGCGGCCGACGGCGAGACGATGCGAATCCGCCCGCCTGTCCGCAACGGATGCAGCAGCGTTTTCGGCGGACTGAACGCCGGCAAGAAGAGCATCGTCCTCAACCTGAAATCGCCGGAGGCGATCGATGTGATCCGTCGTCTGGTGAAAGACGCCGACATCCTGGTCGAGAATTTCCGGCCCGGCGTGATGCGGAGGCTGAAGCTCGACTACGCCTCTTTGCAGCCGCTCAATCCCAAACTGGTCTATTGCTCGATCTCCGGATATGGCCAGACCGGACCATCGGCGGAATTGCCGGCCTACGCGCCGGTGATCCACGCGGCCTCCGGTTACGACAGGGCTCATCTCGCCTATCAACCCGGCAGAAACCGGCCGGACTATTGCGGCATCTATCACGCCGATATCCTGACGGGCGTCTATGCCTTCGGCGCCATTTCGACGGCGCTCTACCAGCGCCAGCTCAGCGGCAAGGGCCAGCACATCGATGTGTCGATGCTGGAATCGATGCTCACCTTGACGCCGAACGAAGTTCAGAACGCGCAATTCGAGGTGGCTCCGCCGAGCCGCCCGATGTTCGGCCCGGTCGAGACCGCTGACGGATATGTGATGGTGGCCATCGCCAGCGAAAAGACTTTCCAGGGCCTGGTTCGCGCCGCGGGCCGCCCCGAATGGATCGATGATTCCCGCTTTGCGAAATATGCCGACCGGCGCCGCCACTGGGACGAGCTGATGGACGGTGTGGAAGCGTGGTCGCGTACGGTCGTGACCGAAAAATGTCTGGTCGAATTGTGCGAGTACGGCGTTCCCTGTTCGGCCTACCGGACCGTGGCCGAGGCGATGGCCGATCCGCAAATTGCCCATCGTGGCGCGCTCGCCGAGGTGGAGGACGACGGCGGCACCTTCCAGGTCTTGAACCTGCCGTTCCGGATGTCGGGGGCCAAGGTCGCTGCGGGAAAGCGCGCGCCCGCGCTCGGCGAACATACAAGCGCTTTGTTGGGCGATAGCGGGCTGTCGGAAGACCAGATCGAAGCCGTGGCCGGGAAGTTGCCGCTGGCCTGAGGTCGGCCACTGGCCTTGCGACCGCAACGGTTTCCGGCCTATCACACCTGCAAATAAAAGAACGGGAGCGAAACAATGAAGAGTTTCAAGGTCGCCGACTTCAACGCGCCTCTTCAAGAGATGGATGAGCCGACGCCCAAGCCCTCCGGCACCCGGGTGCTGATCAAGGTAAAGGCGGCCGGCGTTTGCCATAGCGACCTGCACATCTGGGAAGGCGGTTATGACCTCGGCCACGGCCGCAAGCCGCTGTCCCTGAAGGATCGCGGCGTGTCGTTGCCGCTCACCATGGGGCACGAAACCGTCGGCGAAATCATAGCGTTCGGGCCTGACGTTAAGGAAAGCGACAAGGGCGGTCTGGAGCTCGGCGACGTCGTATTGGCCTATCCCTGGCTCGGTTGCGGCAAGTGCAAGACCTGCCTCGGCGGCGATGAGAACATGTGCATCGTCAAGCCGAGCGCGCTCGGCGTCTACTGCGACGGCGGCTATGCCGACCACATGACGGTGCCGCATCCGAAGTATCTGATCGACCTGAAGGGGCTCGATCCCGTTACCGCCGCGCCTTACGCCTGCTCCGGTGTCACGACTTATAGTGCGCTGAAGAAAGTCGAGTCCGCGTTCGACACCCCGATCGTGATTTTCGGCGCCGGCGGCCTCGGCCTGATGGCGCTGTCGCTGCTCAAGGCGATGGGCGGCAAGGGGGCGATCGTGGTCGACATCGACGCCAGGAAGCGCGAAGCGGCGGAAAAAGCCGGTGCGCTCGCAACCGTCGACGGCAACGCTGTGGACGCGCTCGAGCAATTGACCAAAAAAGCCGGCGAGCCGATCCGCGCGGTGATTGATCTCGTCGGCAATGCCAAGACTGCGCAGTTGGGGTTTGATTGCCTCACCAAGGGTGGCAAGCTCGTGATCGTCGGTCTGTTCGGCGGCGGCGCGCCCTGGGCCTTGCCGCTGATCCCGATCAAGGCGATCACCATTCAAGGCAGCTATGTCGGCAACTTGCGCGAGACGATGGAGTTGCTCGATCTCGTGCGCGCCAAAAAGATCGCGCCGATCCCGGTGACGCCGATGCCGCTCGCCAAGGCCAATGAGGCGCTCAACAGTCTGAAGGAGGGCCGGCTGGTCGGCCGGGCCATATTGACGCCGTAGGGTTTTCGGGCGTAACGGCCTCATCCTTCGAGACGCGCACAAATGTGCGCTCCTCAGGATGAGGTCAAAGACCCTCATGGTGAGGAGCGCGGCACACCCGAGCAGGCCGAGCAATAGCGAGGCCGTTAGCGAACGGTGGAAACAATGCCCGCGCGTCTCGAACCACGAGGCCCCGGTAACAGTTCTCAATTCTAAGGAACTATCATGTCTGCCAATAACGCGCTCCACATCGCCGTCCTCGGCGGCGACGGCATCGGCCCCGAAGTCATGGCGCCGGCGCTGGAAGTCCTGCGCCAAATCGAGAAAACCACCGATCTGAAGTTCCGCTTCACGGAGGCGCCGGCCGGCGCCAACCATTACCGCGAGACCGGCAAGTCGATGCCCGACTCGACCATCAAGCTGTGCGAGGAGGCCGACGCGATCTTGCTCGGCGCCTGCGGCCTGCCGTCGGTGCGCTATCCCGACAACACCGAAATCATGCCGCAGGTCGAGTTGCGCTTTCATTTCGATCTCTACGCTGGCGTGCGCCCGGCGCGACTTATACCGGGCGTGCCGAGCCCGATCGTCGGCGCCGACCAGCGCGGCATCGACCTTGTCGTGATCCGCGAATCCACCGAAGGCCTCTTCGCCTCGATGGGGAAGGGCGTCGTCACCCATGAAGAGGCGCGCGAGACCCTCGTCATCACCCGAAAGACCTCGGAACGGCTGTTCGAGTTTTCTTTCAAGCTGGCTGAACGCCGCAAGAAGCGGGGCCGGCCGGGCGGCTTGACCTGCGTCGATAAGGCCAATGTGTTCAAGGCGTTTGCGTTCTTTCGTGAAATGTTCGATGAGGCCGCCAAACGCCATCCCGACGTGAGGACGGATCGTCTTTATGTCGATGCCTGCTCGGCTATGCTGGTGAAGCGGCCGTGGGACTTCGACGTCATGGTCATGGAGAACATGTTCGGCGACATCCTCTCTGACATGACCGCCGGCCTGATCGGCGGCATGGGCATGGCGCCCTCGGCCGATATCGGCGACCGCTATGCCGTGTTCCAGCCCTGTCACGGCACCGCGCCTGACATCATGGGGCAGGGCAAGGCCAACCCGACCGGAATGATCCTTTCCGCTGCGATGATGCTCGACTGGCTCGCCGACAAGCACGGGCTTGAATTGGCCGCTGAGGCCGGCGAGCGGATCGAGCGCGCGGTCGACAAGGTCTATGCGCAAGGCATCAAGCCGATGGAGTTCGGCGGCAAGAACGGCACTGCCGATATCGGCAACGCGGTGCTGGCGGCGCTGTAGTCTGTTCTCGTCATTCCGGGATGCGCCGAAAGGCGCAGACCCGGAATCCATCGTGCCACAACAATACCGGGAGGAATAGATTCCGGGTTCGCGCTCACGCGCGCCCCGGAATGACGAACTTTCGCCGCCGCTACGTGAGATGAGCGGCCTCTTCGCCTTCCTCATCATCCCAAGGGCTGCTTTCGATCGTGGTGTCGATCAATTCGCCGCGCATCAGCGCGAGCGGTGACTTGTAATAGAGTGCGATATTGTGGAACGGATCGGTGAGAACCTTGAAGACCCAGACCAGGCCCGTCTGCACATTCTGGGTAATGAACAGCTGAACCATCCGGAATACAGCGCCGCCAATACCTATCGCCAGCCACACGGCGCCGACGTGACGGATGAAATCGATCCGGCCGGCCGGAGCAGCGAAGATCCCGAATAAAGTGGGGACGAAGAACAGCAGCACCGGCGCCGAACCCCACGCGATCAGGAGAACGATTTTGCGATGCTGGTTGTAGCCGACCTTGATCTCTTCCTTGTATTTGTTGGTGACGTGATTGACCGCGTCATAGCCGTTGGGCTCGAAAAAGAAATGTCCGGTCTGTCGCGTCAGCATCGCGAGCCAGCCGACGAGGCCTGCGAGCGAAGGATTCCTGAACAGCAGTGCATAGCCGGCGAGAAAGATCAAAGCGCTGATCAGATGCAGTGTCTGATTGATCCGGCTCTGATGATAATAGCGATAATCGTCATGGCGTTGCGTTTGCAACATCTCGAAGAAATGATTCATTTGAAAGCCTCGTTGTGGTTCGCGAAGGCACCTAACGGGATTCCTTTGAATGACACGTGACAGTTCATTAGTGTCACACTCCGTATAACTACTTAGGACGAAGGATATGGAGGCCGGTGCTCGCATCTGCCAATCAGTCGCAATCGCATTGCATCCGTCAGCTCATGACAGCTCATCCCCGCGGCGCGATCTCGCGTCCGGGATATCCGGGATATTGACCCTCGGTAAGAAGAGGGCGCGGGAAATGCGCGGGCCGCCGTTTGTGCCCGCAGCCTCGCGTGCAAAGTAAAAAAGCACACGAGTTAGTCACCACGGTCACACCGGCTATCCCGGCATTTCCCGCACGAATGGTTTTAACGGCTTACTCCAGGCTCTCCCCGGCGATCGGGCTTTTTGTCACCGTCCCCCCTGAGAAGCGTTCGCTTCTTAAGGAGTTGACGCCAGCGTCGAGGCGTCAGGACCACATGGCTTCGCCGTCCGCGCCGGTGCTGTTCGTCAAGAGCACCACCGCGTCCATCGCATCCCGCACCCACGTTCGTGACGATCGCGAAGCGCCCCTCTTGGTGGCGCGAGACGGGCGGCAATCTGCCGGTGATTTTAGGAACGGATCAACTGAGCAGAGCTGCGACCAATTGGCACGACGGGCAAATCACCTGAATGTGCGGGCGATGTGTCAAGGGATTTCGTCATTCCGGGGCGATGCAAAGCATCGAACCCGGAATTTATTGCTCCTCGCAACTTTGCGGCGCAATGGATTCCGGGTCTGCGCCTTCCGCGCAAAATAGCTCCGCTATTTTTGTCGCGGCGGCGCATCCCGGAATGACGAGACCTATTCAATGTCCGGTGCTTCACCCCAACACTTCCGCCCGGCGCAGGCTGCCGATCATCGACACCCGCAGCAGATAGTCGCGGGTCAACGCGGGGTCGGCGGCGGTCCGCCGGAGTTGGTCGCGGAATTCGTTGTCTGCCGCCTCCAAATTATGTTTGTTCTGGATCGATTGCCGCTCGACATATTCCTTGGTGACGAGCCGGCGCTGAAGATCGAAGCGATCGAGCTCGGCCTCGGGCTTGTTGCCGCGCCAGACTTCAATCAGGCGGTCGGTCAGGTTCACCGCATCGTGAATGCCGCCATTCATGCCCATGCCGCCGAGCGGATTGTTGACATGTGCGGCATCGCCGATCAGGAAAACGCGGCGCTCGCGAAAAGTTTTGGCAACGCGCTGATGCACGCGGTAGAGCGTGGTGTGCGCGATCTCGTAGCGGTCGATGCCGGGCACGACGTCGGCCATCAGCGTCTCGACGAACTCCGCCGATAGCGCCAACTCGTCACTCTCCTCCGCGGCAACCCGGAACATGACCCGCCAGAGCTTGGGCGTCTGCAACAGAAAATGCCAGCGCACGGGATCGGCGACGTAACTCACCGTCGCCAGCCCCGGAATGACGCTGTGAAAATCGAAGGGCGTGCTGACCACCAGATAGCGATCGGGCCATGTAAAACCTTCGAATTCGATATCGAGCGAGCGACGCACGTCGCTGCGCGCGCCATCGGCGCCGATCAGCCAGCGATAGCTGTGCGTCTCGCTCTTTCCGTCCCGATCCACCGTGACCGAGACGCTGTCGCTGTCCTGCGTGACGGCGCTGATGGGACTCGAGAAGACGATTTCAAAATTCGGGTCGCCGCGAAGCCGATCGTGGATAATCCGGGTCAGCTTCGATTGTTCGCATTGCAGCCGGAACGGATGCCGCGTTTGATCGGCGATATCTCCGAAATCAAATTGCGCGATCAGGCCGTCGCGACGGTTGCGGTACTGGAATTTGGGCGCAATCAGGCCCTGCGCGATCAGCGGTTCGACGACATCGAGGTCGGCCAGCATGTCGAGAGTGGGGGGATGAAACGTCGAGGCGCGCGATTCCGTGCTCAGATCGGTGCCGCCCTCGAACACCGTCACGGGAACGCCGTGACGAACGAGATTGGCAGCGGCCACAAGCCCGACCGGGCCGGCGCCGGCAATCAGAACTCGCTCAGTGACGGGATCAATTCGGTTCATTCGGCCTTGATACCTGCGGCCTTGACGATCGGCCACCATTTCTCGATCTCGGCCGCTTGATAGGCGTGCAGAGCTTCCGGCGTTTGCCGGTCGCGCGGATAAATTTCCAGGCCAAGCTCGGCGAGCCGTTTGCGCACGGTCGGATCGGCAAGGCTTTCAACGACGGCGCTGTTGAGTTTGTCGATGATGGGTTTTGGCGTGCCCTTCGGGGCCCACATTCCGTTCCAGACCGGCAGATAAAGGCCGGGCAAGCCGGCTTCGTCCACCGTTGGAATGTCAGGTGCGGCAACCGCGCGTGTTTTCGACATCACGGCGTAGGATTTGATGGTGCCCTCCTGAAGCTGCGGCAATGAACTCGACAATTGATCGAAGATGAGATCGATCTGGCCTGCGACCAGCGCCTGCATCGACGGCGCGGTGCCGCGATAGGGGACGAACTGGATGTGAGTGTCGGTCAGGGTCTCAAACAGGATGCCGCCTAGATGGGTTGCGGCTCCGACCCCCGACGTGCCCGCAAAGACCTTATCCGGATTGGCCTTCACCCACGCGATCAGTTCCTTGAGGTCTTTCGCCGGCACGTCTTTCCTGGAGACAATGACGGAAGGGTTGCTGGCCAGAAGCGCCACCGGCTCGAAATCCTTGAGCAAGTCGAACGGCAGATGATAGACGGCGCCGGTCAGCACGTGCGAGTTCATCGGCCCGACGCTGAGCGTATATCCGTCCGCCGCCGCGCGTGCGACGCGACCGACTCCGATCGTGCCTGCCGCGCCGGTCACATTTTCGACGATGATCGATTGGCCAAGCACATCCTGCATTCTGGCGGCGACGATCCGTGCCAGCGCATCGGTCGGCCCGCCGGCCGAGAACGGCAACACCATCGTGATCGGATGCGACGGATATTCCGCGGTCGCCGGCCTGGCCGGCTTCAGGCCACAGCAGGTCGCTGCGATGGATGACAGAAAAACCCGCTTGCTGATCATGTTGTCCGTCAGCAGACCGTAATTCCGTCAAACTAGTGTCCCGGTTCTGACATTCGTACCCTATCGCGGCGGTCACTTTTACGAATGTCAGAACCAAAGGGACACTAGCAAATATCTCATTCTAGTGTGGCTTTGACTCTGACGTTCCTTCGAAGGACTCGCGGCGATACTGAAAGGAACGTCAGAGCCGCCACACTAGAGAATTCGCGCGGCAAGGGAAGATCACAATAGCGGCAGCCCCGCGCGTTTTCGCAGCGGAATCGTGAGGCCGGAAGCCGGAGGGCCTTACCGCCCCTTGAAGTTCGGCTTGCGCTTTTCCATGAAGGCCTGGCGTCCTTCGCGGAAATCTTCCGAATCCATGCAGGCGGTCGAGATCGCCTTGATCGCGGCCATGTCGCGCTCGTCCTTGTCCTTCAGAACCTGCGCGATCGTAAGCTTGCTGGCCTTGATCGACAACGGCGCATTGCCGGAGATGGTGCGGGCGACTTGAAGCGTTTCGTCCCAGAGCTTTCCATCGGGGATCACGCGATCGACGAGCCCGATCCTCAAGGCCTCGGCGGAATCGATCCGCAGGCCCGTGTACATCAGGAGGCGGGCCTGAGACGGGCCCACCAGCGACACCAGGTGTTTCAGGCCATCATAGCCATAGGCGATACCGAGTTTGGCGGCGGGAATGCCGAACTGGCTGTTGTCGGAAGCAAAACGCATGTCCGCCGACATCGCGACCTGCATGCCGCCACCGAGGCAGAAGCCACGGATACAGGCGATGGTCGGCTTGGGAAAATGGGCGAGCACCGCCCGCTGGGCCTCGCTCTTCCGGTTATATTCTTCCGAAGCCTGCGCGTTGTGGCGGTTTTTCTCGAACTGGCTGATATCGGCGCCCGACATGAAAGCCTTGTCACCGGCGCCGGTCAGGATCACGACGCGCACATGATCGTCCTCGCGCAATTCGGTGAGCGCCTGACCCACCCCCTCCCACATCTCAAGCGACATGGCGTTGCGCTTTTCGGGACTGTTGAAGGTGACGACGCCGACCCCGTCGGTGATGTTCTTGAGGATTTTGCCGTTGGCAAAGGACTTTTGATCGGTTGCGGGAACGTCGAGCATGGCGAGCCTTGGTATGGAGAGCCTTGGGGATAGTGGTCTGAGGGCGCAATGAAGCACTGCTTTGCGGAAGCCGCAATGGCGGGATGGTCGCCAGGCATCCATGTCTTATTGCACACGTCATTCCGGGATGGTCCCAACGGGTCCGCGCAAAGCGCGGCCCGATGACAGGCTCCGGACCAGATCCGGAATCTCGAGATTCCGGGCTCGATGCTCTGCATCGCCCCGGAATGACTGCCCGTTTACCGCGCGAGATGCGCCGTCAGCGGGTGATTGGCCGCCTGATTGAAGAAGGCGGCTTCCTCGGCGGTGGCTTCCAGCAGCTGCTCATCCTGGTCGTAGATGTCGTTGCGGAACTGGATGGTCTGGTCGCGGGTCATCCACGCCGTGAGGTAGATCCAGGCGACCGGCACTTTCTTCGGCAGAACGATATCTTCCCGCGCGCCGGTGGCAATCGCCGCATCGATCGCAGCCCTGTTCCATTTCGGCATCTCTTCCTGCAACAGCCAGGCGGCGAGGTCGCGGACATTGTCGACGCGCGAGCAGCCGTGAGAGTCGAAGCGATAGTCGTCGCTGAACAGATTGCGCTGGTTGGTGTCGTGCATATAGACCGAATAGGGGTTCGGCATGTCGATCTTCACCGCGCCGAGCGCATTCCAGGTCCCGTTCTGCTGGCGCACGGTGAAATTCGGCACATGCGCGCCGGACCAGTCCACCGCGGCCGGGTCGATCGGGTGGTCATGTCCGTCCAGCACCTCCATGTGCATGCGCGAGAGGTAGCCTGGGTCTTTGCGCATATGCGCGGAGATTTCGGTTTTCGCAATCGAGGAGGGGACGGTCCAGGTCGGGTTCAGATTGACGCTGGTGATTTCGGCCGTCAGCGTCGGCGAGGGCTTCTCGGTCTTGCCGACGATCACGCGATAGCGCCGCACGACCGTGTCGTTCTCGACCGCTTCGGCAAAGGTCGCCGGAAGGTTGACGACGACATAGCGCTGGCCAAACTGGAAATTCGTGTTTTCCAGCCGTTCCAGCGATGCCTCAAGCTGCCTGATCCGCTTCTGAACCGGGATGTTCAGCGCTGCCAGCGTGCGCGGCGTCACGGTGCCGGTGACGGCTAAACCATGGCGCACCTGGAAATGCTTGACCGCTTCCGTCACCGCCTCGTCAAACGGCCCGGATGCCTTGTCGGCCGCGAGGTCCTCGCTGACGATCAGCCGGCGGCGCAACAGATCGTCGTTGGGACCGGCGACGCCAACTGCGAACTTGGCGTCCGCCGGGATGGTCGGCCAGCCGCCGCGGACCGCGAGGTCCGAATAGCTCAGCGCGGCATCCTTGATCCGCTGCGCGGTGTTTTCGTCGAAGGTCGGCTCATGCGATAGCGCGAGCGCTGCGGCCGAACGCGATTTAGGGGTCGACGCAGGGGCGGCCGGCTTGACGGCGGCGTGGGCCGGAGCGGCCGGCTTCGGCGCGGCTGGGGCAATGGTCTGGCTTGGGGGCTGGCTTGGGGTCTGACCGAAGGAAGGCGCGCTCGCCAGCAACATCGCGGAAACGGCAAAAACGGTCGCTGTTCGCATGGACAAATCCCCAACACAGGCGCCGAAACGGCGGGCTCTAATCAAACGATGCGGCCGGCAAAGCCAGGCCCAAGAAAACGAGGCCAAAGAAAACGAGGCCAAAACCAGTTTGGCCGCGAGGGGCATTCGGTAAAATATGGACCCACGGCGTTGCCGTCTCATTAAGCCGGAATTGCGGTTTTTGTTTCCCGCACGCATCAGCGCAAAGTGGGTGCGAGGCCACTTTTGGTATGTCGCCGCCACCGCTATTCTGGTTCGCGAGAGCCTCGGTTTTTTCCTGGAAATGATGGGCTCCGCGGGAGGCCCAATCCTGATGCCTGAGGCGGTCGAGGTGGATGTCCTGGTCGTCGGCGCCGGCCCGGTCGGGCTGACGCTGGCGATCGATCTGGCCTGGCGGGGGATCAACGTCGCCGTGGTCGAGACGCGTGCGGCGGCCGAGCCGCCGGAGCCGAAATGCAACCATGTCGCCGCCCGCACCATGGAAATCTTCCGGCGCCTGGGTCTGGCGGCGAAGGTCCGTAACTCAGGGCTGCCGGCGGATTATCCACACGACATCAGCTACCGCACCACGTTTGCCGGACAGGAATTGACGCGAATTGAGATTCCCTGCCGCCGCGACCGCTTCACGCGCCAGGATGGACCGGACTGCAATTGGCCGACGGCGGAGCCGCCGCATCGCATCAACCAGATTTTTCTCGAGCCCATCCTGTTCGAGCATGCCGCGGCCCTGCGGCGCATCCGCATCGTCAACCGCACATCGGCCGAAGATGTGAGAATCGGCGATGCATTCGCTGAGGTGACCTTGCGCGACCTCGACACCGGGATAACGAAATCGATGCGGTGCCGCTATCTGATCGGTTGCGACGGCGCGCGTTCGATCGTGCGGAAGGCGATCGGCGCCGCCTTCGAGGGCGATCCGGTCGTTCAGCGCGTGCAGTCGACCTACATCCGCGCGCCCGAGCTGATCGATCGTCAGCGTCACGCGCGCGCCTGGGGCACCGGCGCCATCAACCCGCGCCGCTCCGGTATGGTCTATGCGATCGACGGCCGTGAGCGCTGGCTGGTGCACAATTACATGAAGCCGGACGAAGGCGATTTTGATTCGGTGGATCGCGACGCCTGCATCCGCATCATCCTCGGGGTGGATGCGGATTTCAAATACGACATCCTATCGAGGGAAGACTGGGTCGGGCGGCGGCTGATCGCGAGCCAATTTCGCGATCGCTGCGCTTTCATCGCCGGCGATGCCGCCCACATCTGGGTGCCCTATGCGGGTTACGGCATGAACGCCGGGATCGCGGACGCGACAAACCTGTCCTGGATGCTGGCCGCCCATCTCAACGGTTGGGCGCCTGATTCCATTCTCGACGCCTATGAGGCCGAACGCTGGCCGATCACGAGCCAGGTGTCGCGGTTTGCGATGTCGCATGCGGAAGCCGAGATTCGCCGCCGCGGCGCCGTTCCCCTCGAAATCGAAGATGCCACCGCCGAAGGCGAGCGCGTGCGGCGGGAAATCGGACAGCTCACTTACGACATCAATGTTCAGCAATATGCCTGTGCCGGGCTCAACTTCGGCAGCTATTATGATCGATCGCCGATCATCGCCTATGATGACGCCACGCCTCCCACCTATACGATGGGCAGCTATACGCCCTCGACAGTGCCGGGGTGCCGGACGCCGCATTTCTGGTGCGCCGGCGGCGTCTCGCTGTACGACAGGATGGGAGCTGAATTCACGCTGTTGCGCTTCGACCCGACCGTAGATGTCGAGCCGCTCACGCGCGCCGCTGAGAAGAGGAAAGTGCCGCTCGAACTATGCGATGTGGCGGCGCCGGCCGAGATGGTGCGTGAAGGCGCGCTGGTGCTGTCGCGGCCCGATCAGCATGTCGGCTGGCGCGGCCATCGCGCGCCAGCCGATCCGCTTGCGTTGATCGATCGTATCCGCGGCGTCAGGTAAAGTCGCGTCAGGTAAAGATCTGGCCGCCGCGACGCCGGTTCAGGATCAGTCTTCGTTGGCCGCAATCGATTCCATCAAGGACACGAGCTGCCGCTGGACGGTCTGATCCTTGATCTTGCTGTAGGCGCGGAGCAGTCTCAGGCTGAATGCGCTGTCGAGAAACAGCAGGCTTTCCACTTCACGCGCCTTGCTGTCGCCGTCGTAAAAGAAGGTGACGGGCACGTCGAGCGCGGTTGCAATTTGCTGAAGACGGGCA
This sequence comes from uncultured Alphaproteobacteria bacterium, assembly GCA_963770515.1. Taxonomy (GTDB): domain Bacteria; phylum Pseudomonadota; class Alphaproteobacteria; order Rhizobiales; family Xanthobacteraceae; genus Bradyrhizobium. The sequence goes on along the minus strand of CAVYPW010000004.1, from coordinate 445,934 downwards.
GCGCCGACGCGATTGACGCCCTTTTCGTATTTTTGAACCTGCTGGAAGCTGACGCCGAGCTGTTCGCCAAGCTCCGCTTGCGAAACCTTCTGTTCGACGCGCCGCAGTCGGATGCGCTTGCCAAGCTCAATATCCGGCTTGCCGGCACTGCGCTGCTTCATCTTCTTGGCTACAGATTTGTTCATACTTTTTCTACCGTCCTTCGCTCGTGAAGCGCCCGAATAAGCAGCCCTCGTCTACTTTATACACTGCTTCAGACTCACTTCTAATGGATGAATGTGTATTCGACCCCGAAACTTACGGGGATTTGCGTCCCCGGCAAGAGCCCTGATGATCGTCAGGCAAGGAATGATATTCGTAATTCGAGTATAAAAGGTACGACGTTCCGGAAAACCCGTTTCAAGACTTCGTTTCAACCGAGGACGTTTTCCCCAATACTTTTGAATCTAAGAATCATGTGAATCCGAAAATCGTGTTTTTTGTCGCGCGGGTTTTGAGTGATACTACAACCATGTTGAGTGGTACTACAACCTTGATGCGAGACTTTTTGACGCGGTTTGCGTGGCCGCTCGCCGGCAACGGGTCGTTTACACCCAAAGGGTGTGTCCGGCCAAAATGCCGGAAAAGCCTATTCGGCAGGTTTTTCGCGGCGCAGCAACCCCTTCAAGCCGCGGTGTGCTACAAGTGACCCCGGATCACTACGGGATGGGGGTCGCGATGTCACAAATCTGTGTAAGGACGAAATCTATCTTCTCAGTCCTAATACCGTCGGACTTTTTGTGGTGGCAAGGCGTTGATCTACCTATCGCCTCGACCATCTCGCAGGCTCGGTAACGGGAACAAGCTGTGGCTTATTTCGAAGAAGATTTGCGGGCAGTGCTGGCGACCCTCGAAGAGTGCCAGGCCTCCCTGGTCCGGAACGGTGATCGCGACACCGCGCAGCTGGTTTCGGTCGCTATACTGGAGCTTCGGATCAAGCTGAACCGGATCGAAGATTCGGAATTGAAGGCTTTGTGCGATGCAATGCTGCGGGACGTCGATGCGGCCTCAAAGCCGGTTCAGCCGAAACCCCCGGAAGGCCTGCGCCAGCGGTCTCCGGCCGCGCTGAAACTCGTCAAGTAACGACGGTTGACAACCAAGCCGGCTAACAACCAAAAGCGCGTCGTCGTGATTTTGCGGATTGCCGCGCATCCGCTACATCAGCGCCCATGACTCACGACGTTTCGATCCCCGCCGCATTGATCGCGGGCCTTGTCAGCTTCCTGTCGCCTTGCGTGCTGCCGCTGGTGCCGCCCTATCTGGTCTATCTGACCGGCGCGACCATCGAACACGTGGCCAACGACGAAACCGTATCGTCCTCCCGCCGCGCCGTGATGGTTTCGGCCGTGATGTTCGTGCTCGGCTTTTCCACTGTGTTTGTAGCGCTTGGCGCCAGCGCCTCCCTGATCGGCGGCTTCATCCATGCATGGTCGGCTGAGCTGTCGATTGTCGCAGGCGTTGTCATTATCGTGATGGGTCTGCACTTCCTCGGGCTGACGCGGATCGATCTGCTGATGCGGGAAGGGCGTCTTCCCATCCCAAAACCGGTCGGGCTTTGGGGCGCCTATGCGATGGGGCTTGCCTTTGCGTTCGGCTGGACGCCGTGCATCGGTCCGATCCTGGCGGCGATCCTCTCGATTGCGGCCTCGGAATCCACCGTGGAAAAAGGGGCCGGCCTGCTCGCGGTCTATTCCGCGGGGCTCGGCATTCCGTTCCTGATCGCAGCCTTTATGGTCGAGCAATTCTCCTCGCTGTTTGCGCGGATGAAGCGGCATTTGGCGCGTGTCGAACAGGTCATGGGCGTGCTGCTGGTCGTTACGGGAATAGGTTTTCTGACCGGCGGGGTCTCGGCCGTCAGCATCTGGCTTCTGGAAACGTTTCCAAGCCTGCAAAGTATCGGTTGAACCCGAACACGCTAGATATTGCTGTCGGTGATTGCGGCATAGATCATGGTGCGCAGCTCGCGCCGGATCGGCGTAGCGGTCGAGGGCAACATCTGCGTCATGAAAATCGCGATCAGCTCTTCGGCCGGATCGATCCAGAACGAGGTCGTCGCCGCACCACCCCAGGCATATTCGCCGCGGCTTCCGGGAATCAGCGTCCGCGCCGGGTCGATCGTTACGGAAACGCCAAGGCCAAAGCCGATGCCATCATAGGCCGCTTCGGAGAATAACGATCGTGAGCATTCCGGCAACGCCCGGCCGCCCGGCAGATGATTTGACGTCATCAAGGCCAGCGTCTTCGGTCCGATCAGCCGGACGCCGTCCAGTTCGCCGCCATTGAGCAGCGCGCGGCAGAAGGTGAGGTAGTCGGCCGTGGTCGAACACAGGCCGCCACCGCCGGAGACGAACGAGGGTGGCGACAGGAAGGAACTGGTCGTCGGATCATCCTGCAACGTGAGGCCGCCCTTGCGGTCGGTGGCATGAAAGGTCATCGCGCCTTGGGGGCTCGCCGAATAGCAGGCCGCCAGGCGATGGGCCTTGTCGGATGGGACAAAGAAGCCGGTGTCCTTCATCCCAAGCGGATCGAAGATGCGCTCCTGAAGGAACTGTTCGAACGGCTTGCCGCTGATGAGGCCGATCAAATAGCCGATCACGTCCGTCGAGAGCGAATAATTCCAGGCCTCGCCCGGGGAGAATTCCAGCGGCATTTTGGCCAGATCCGCGATCATGGATGGCAGCGTGCCGGCTTTCTCGAGTTCGCCGATTTTCAATTCGCGATAGGCCGCATCCACATTGCTGCACTGCTGGAAGCCATAGGTGAGGCCCGACGTGTGCCGCATCAGGTCCACGATCTGCATCGGTTTCGACGTCGGCCTGGTGAGAAACGCCGGCCACATGCCGGCTCGGAACACGCCGAGATTCTTCCATTCCGGGATATATCGATGGACGGGCTCTTCGAGCGCGACACGGCCCTCTTCGACCAGCATCATGAAAGCGACGCTCGTGATCGGCTTGGTCATGGAGTAGATGCGGAAGATCGTGTCGTCCTTGACCGCGACCTTGCGTTCGATATCGGCCAGGCCCTGAACCGAGTTGTGGACCAGTTGACCGCGCCGATAGACCGCGAGCTGGGTCCCCGGAAAGCGGCCGGCGCCGATGTAACGCTCGCGCAGATGGTTCTCGATCCGCTCGAAAGCGGTCTTCGACATGCCGGCGGATTCGGGGGAGGTGAGGGGGAGGGCTGGCATCGGATTTCACCTCTTGAAAAACCAGGATCGAGCGTCAATAGCCGAAATCGGCCCGGCATTCCACGCCGCGGCTTACCTTGGCCCGGTTGCTGGTGTAGATTGACCGCAAACGGACATAACCCCCCAAGGACAAAGCAAAAATGCCCCAGTTCAACGACACCGAACTCACCGCCGCCGTCATTCACAGTTTTGAAGAGGCGAAGAATCCGCGGGTCAAATTCCTGATGGAGGAATTGACCAAGTCGTTGCACGAGTTCGTCCGCAAAACCGATCTTACCTTCGGCGAATGGGAATATGCGATCGATTTCCTTACCCGTGTCGGCCAGAAGTGCACGCCAAGCCGACAGGAGTTCATCCTGTTGTCCGACGTGCTCGGCGTCTCGATGCTGGTGGACGCCGTCAATCACAGGGAACGCGAAGGCGCCACCGAGACCACCGTGCTCGGTCCGTTCTATGTCGGCGAACACAAGGCAATGCCGCACGGCACCGATGTCTCTCCCAGTCTGGAGGGAGAAAAGATGTTCGTGCAGGGCCGTGTCACCGATCTGAAAGGCAAGCCGCTGGCGAACGTTCCGGTCGATATCTGGCACGCCGATGACGACGGCTGGTACGATTCACAAAAGCCCGACTATGAGACGGCCGGTCCGTCGTCGCGCGGACGCTTCATCACCGATGCCGAGGGCAAGTTTTACTTCCGCACCATCCTGCCGTGCAGCTATCCGATCCCGACCGACGGTCCGGTCGGACAGATGATCCTAGCGCTGCACCGCCATCCGATGCGGCCGGCACATGTGCACTTCCTGGTCAATGCGCCCGGTCACGAGCCGCTGGTCACGCACGTCTTCGTCGAAGGCGACAAATATATCGACACCGATGTCGTGTTTGGCGTGAAGGACGAATTGATCGCCAAGGTCGAAAAACGCACCGATCCCACGATGCCCGATGGCAAGCCGGCAAAGACCCCCTGGCATCTCATGACCTACGAATTCCGCGTCAGGCCGGGCGAGGGCGTTGCGCCAAAGCCGATGGCTGCCGTCGAGAACGCTTGATCTGGAGCCTATTCAGTCCTGAATCAAAAACCGGGCTCTGGTCTTTTGTTTGACGCGTTTTCTACCGCAGATAAGTCTACGCAATCTGCGCAAACTTGATTGCTATACGAACCGGTTTCCACTTCGCTCGAAAACGCTCTAATGCCGACTCGCGAGCAAAACGATGATGATGAGCGCGAGCGCGGCCGTGGCGCATTTCCAGAACAGATTGGGATTGCGCTCGATCAGCGGCGGCGCTGACGCGTTCAGGTAATTCTGGTTGGGATGGCGAAGATCGAAGACGAATTCGGAGAGGCTATCGTAACGCTTCGCCGGATCGATATGGACCGCCCGCCGCAAGGTCGCGTCCATCCACGGCGGAATATCGCGGTTTTCGTCTGAGGCCGGTTGGTATCTGACCCTTCTGAACTGCGACGCGGTCCGGGCCTGGGCGAGATGCGCCCCATAGGGCAATCGGCCCGTCAGCATCTGATAGGCGATCACGCCGAGCGAAAACAGGTCCGAACGCGGCGAGCCGCCATCGCCGCGGAAATATTCGGGTGCCGTGTACTGCGCCGTGCCCGGAATGTCGCTTCCCATGTTGGGCGGCGCGGCTTCGGCGACACCTGCGATTTTGGTCGCGCCGAAGTCGATGATCTTCGCCGTTCCGGTTTTGTCGATCATGATGTTGTCGGGCCGCAAGTCCTGATGCAGCATTTCCTTGCGATGGAACGCGCGCAGGCCTTTTGCGATCTGCTCGACGATGTTGCGCACCGTTTCCAGATCCGGCCTTGGATGGTCGATCATCCACTGGCGAAGCGTTTGTCCCTCGATGAATTCCATCGTGACATAGAGGAAATTGCGCTTTCGCGAGGGCTGGCAGGGTTTGAGGACGTGGGGGCTGTCGATGCGGCGGGCGACCCATTCCTCCAACATGAAGCGTTTCAGATAGGCCGGATCGTCGCGCAGGTCGATCGACGGAATCTTGATCCCGACCAGCGCGTCCGAATCGGTATCGACGGCCAGGTAAATATGGCTGCGGTGGCTCGCGTGAAGCTCCCTGACAATCCGGTAACCGTCAAAGATAGCCCTGGCCTCCAGCAGCGGCGGAAGCGGCAGTTCGGATGACGGTTGAAAAACCTCGCTCGCCTCGCTGTTGGGCAAGTCATCGATCCGTACGATCTGGACGGTGAGATTGTCATGGCTGCCGCGCTCAAGCGCTTCGTCAACGATCAGCCGGGCCGCGCCGTCGAGATCGGTTGCATGGTCTCTGACCGCGGTTGCCATCGAGCGACCGCTGATATGTTCATAGACGCCGTCGGTCGCGAGCAGAAAGACGTCGGCTTTTTCGATCGGGACCGCCCGATAGTCGATTTCGATTTGCGGATTGATTCCCAGCGCGCGGCCGAGATAGGTCTGCTCCGAGGAAACGATGACACGGTGATCGTCGGTCAGCTGTTCGAGCGTGTTGCCGGCAAGCCGGTAAACGCGGCAATCGCCGGCATGAAAAACGTGTGCCGTGGTCGATTTGATGACCAGCGCGCTCAAGGTGCAGACGTAGCCCTTGTCCTTGTCGTAAGCGTACTGGCTTCGCCGTGTCTGGGAGTGCAGCCAGACGTTGGTTGCGGCCAGCACGCGCTGGGCAGATGTCTTCACCGACCAGGACTCGGACGTGCAGTAGTAGTCGGTCAGAAAGCTTTTGACTGCCGACTTGCTGGCAATATGGCTGACGTCACTGCTGCTGATGCCGTCGGCGATCACCACCGCAATGCCTTTCAGGTTCAGCAGTGGTTCGCCTGGGATCAGCGCGCCGTGAAAATCCTGGTTGGTCGGCTTGCGGCCTTTGTCAGAACACTGCCCTAGCGATATCCGCAATTCGGCCGGCATGAATGCGCCAAGGAATGAGGGAGCCCGAACTGATAGCCGGGCTCCCTGGGGTTTAGATCATCAGACGGCGACGCGTACCGGCGCCGGCTTGGCATCGCGCTTCGGTGCCGTGCGTACGTGCGTGGCGTAGAGCGTCAATCCCGTGAACGAAAGCCCGCCGACCAGATTGCCGAGGACAGTCGGAATTTCATTCCAGATGAAATAATCCATGATCGAGAACTTGGCGTGGAGCATCAGTCCCGATGGAAACAGGAACATGTTCACGACGGAATGTTCGAACACCATATAGAAGAAAACCAGGATCGGCATCCACATCGCGATCACCTTGCCCGGAACGGTGGTCGAGATCATGGCGCCGACCACGCCGGTGGATACCATCCAGTTGCAGAGCATGCCGCGGATGAACAGCGTCGCCATGCCGGCCGCGCCGTGGGCTGCATAGCCGAGCGTGCGGGCCTCGCCGACGTTGCCGATCGTGGTGCCGACCTTGTCGGGAGCCTGGGTGAAGCCGAAAGTCGTCACGAACGCCATCATGAAGGCGACCGTGAGCGCGCCGGCGAAATTGCCGACAAAGACAAGACCCCAGTTTCGCAAAACGCCGTAAAGCGTCACGCCCGGCCGCTTGTCGATCAACGCGAGCGGCGTGAGAACAAACACGCCGGTCAGGAGGTCAAAGCCGAGCAGATACAGCATGGAAAAGCCGACGGGAAACAACAGCGCTCCGACGATCGGCTGACCGGTGTTGACGTTGATCGTGACGGCAAACCAGGCCGCGAGCGCCAGGATCGCACCGGCCATATAGGCGCGGATCACGGTATCCCGGGTCGACATGAAGATCTTGGATTCTCCGGCATCCACCATCTTGGTAACGAATTCCGAAGGCACGAGGTATGACATTGCGGGTCCTCTTTTCGTAAGCGCTGGTTGAAATCACGCACGCAGATCCGGATATCAAAGGTCCGGATTTGGTTTCCGCGACGGGGGATGACGCCGGTGTTTTGGATTTTTGCGTCACTTGCCAGCCCTCTCCGATGGGAATCGGAGCGGAGATCAGCAGGTGATGTCGAACTGACATCGCGACTGCGCCGAGTTGGCCCGGTTAAGACCTTGCCCGGCGAGACGGTGACGCTGAGGTTGTTTTCAGCCACGAGCGGCTTTGCACAATCCGGCGGATCGCAGTCTTCGTTGACTAGCAATTAGGCGATGCAATCGATGTGCCATCACCGGCGTGGCGGCTCGTCGCAGTTAAAGACGCGATTGATGCGAAATCGCTTCTCCGGATCGCGATGACTTTGCAGACGACCACGCAAAGGTACTTTTTTAAGCGCCCTGCTTAATCATTGTGCGTCGCACAATAAATATGCGGGTGCAAATTTTGAAAGCTTATTTCGTTGGGTCGAGTCGACAGGCCCTTCATTTAAGATGCTGTAATATAAAAGATTATCGCGATAAAGCGGCTTGGCACGAAGCTTGAATAGCTTGTTCCGACGCCATCGATGCCGTCGCCAAAAAACCAATCATCCGAATTCACGACCGCTTCACCGGGCTCGGCCCGGACTGCGTTGTCGTGCCTTCGGAGAGCGACGCGAGGCCCTTCAGCAAGAGGCCCTTCAGCAAAAGGAAATTTCAATGAGTTCGAAAGACCCGACCTGGATTTCAGACTGGAACCCCGAAGATTCGACCTTCTGGGAAACCAAAGGCAAGGTGACCGCCCGTCGTAATTTGATCTGGTCGATCGTTGCCGAGCATGTCGGCTTTTCGGTGTGGCTGATCTGGAGCATCGTCGCGACCAAGCTTCCGGCGGCCGGCTTCCACTACACGACCGATGAATTGTTTCAGCTCGTCGCCATTCCGGGCCTGATCGGTTCGCTGATGCGCTTTCCCTATACCTTCGCGGTGACGACGTTCGGCGGCCGGAACTGGACGATCTTCTCGGCCTCGGTTCTCTTCATTCCGACGTTCGGGCTCGCTTATTTCGTCAGCCAGCCGCAGACGCCGTTCTGGCTGATGTTGCTGGTGGCTTCGACCGCCGGTCTGGGCGGCGGCAACTTCGCTTCCAGCATGGCCAACATCTCTTTCTTCTATCCCGACCGCATGAAGGGCTGGGCGCTCGGCCTCAACGCCGCCGGCGGCAATATCGGCGTCAGCAGCGTTCAGCTGATCACGCCGATGCTGATGGGCGTCGGCCTCATCAATCTCTACCAGGCAACGCCGGTCTCCGGCGTCTATCTCCAGAACGCCGGGCTGATGTGGGTGATCCCGCTGATCATCGCGGTGTTCGGCGCCATCTATTTCATGAATAACCTGACCACGGCGAAGTCCTCGTTCAAGGATCAGCTCGCGATCATCAAGCGCAAGCACACCTGGATCATGGCCTTCATCTATGTCGGGACGTTCGGTTCGTTCATCGGCTACTCGGCGGCGTTCCCGCTGTTGATCAAGACCCAGTTTCCGGCGGTCACGATCGCCATCGCGTTCCTGGGACCGCTGGTCGGCTCGCTGTCGCGCCCGCTTGGAGGCCTGCTCGCCGACAAGATTGGGGGGGCGATCATCACGTTCTGGAATTTCATCGCGATGGCGGCCGCCACCATCGGTGTCATCTATTTCGTGGGTAACAAGGACTTCACCGGCTTCCTGGTGATGTTCCTGATCCTCTTTATCACCACCGGCGTCGGCAACGGGTCGACCTACCGGATGATCCCGTCGATCTTCCGCGAGGAAAATCTTCGCAAGGCCCAGGGCAAGGGCGAAGCAGGCCGCGCGCTCGCGATCAAGACCGCGAGCATCGAAAGCGGCGCGGCGCTTGGTTTCATCGGTGCGATCGGTGCATGCGGCGGCTACTTCATCCCGAGCGGCTTCGGCAAATCGATTGCGATCACCGGCGGACCGCAGCTCGCGCTCGTCATCTATCTCGCCTTCTACGCGATCTGCCTGGCCACGACCTGGTGGTTCTACCTGCGCCGGAGTCCCGCGGAAGCAGGTGCGCCAAGCCTGGCTTCGGCACGCATCTAAACGACGCGGGGCTGCACCACGTCGCAGCCTTGGTGATGACCTCGTCCCGCACGCGGGACGAGGCGCGGAAAGCAGGAGCAACCAGCAGGAGGAAGACATGACACCTGACCAGGTCAAACTTGTGCAGCAGAGCTTCTCGAAAGTGGCGCCGATCTCCGACCAGGCGGCTCTACTGTTCTACGATCGCCTGTTCGAGGTCGCTCCGCAGGTCAAATCGATGTTCCCCGCCGATATGACCGAGCAGCGGAAGAAGCTGATGGCGACGCTCGCTGTCGTGGTCAACGGTTTGAACGATCTTCCGTCGATCCTGCCGGCGGCGAGTGCGCTCGCCAAACGGCACGTGGCCTATGGCGCCAAGCCTGAGCATTACCCGGTCGTCGGTTCAGCCTTGCTGTGGACGCTGGAAAAAGGGTTAGGCGGCGGCTGGACTCCCGAAGTCGCGAACGCGTGGACCACCGCCTACGGCACGCTATCCGGTTTCATGATTTCCGAGGCTTATGGCAGCTCACAGGCTGCCGAATAAGAAGCTCCCGAATAGGAAACCCACATGAGTGAATCGCTCGTGATCGTCGGCAACGGAATGGCCGCCGCCCGTCTGGTCGACGAACTCGCGAAAGTCGCGCTCGGGCGTTATGCCATAGCGGTCATCGGCGACGAACCGAGGCTGGCCTATAACCGCGTGCTGTTGTCGTCGGTGCTGGCGGGCGAGACCGCATCCCACGAAATCGAGCTCAAACCCGCCAATTGGTGGCGCGACCGCGGCGTCACGCTGAAATATGGCTGCGCGGTCGACGAGGTCGACGTCGGCCGCCGCGAACTCAAGATCGCCAACGAGGAAAGCGTCAGTTTTTCAAAGCTGGTGCTTGCGACCGGATCGAACCCATTGCGGCTCAACGTGCCCGGCGTCGAACTCACCGGCGTGCACACCTTCCGCGACAGCCGGGATGTCGACCTGCTGCTGACGCTCGCCGCCGGCAAAAAGCGCGTGGTCGTGGTCGGCGGCGGATTGCTCGGACTTGAAGCCGCTTACGGCCTCGCCAAGGCGGGAGCCCCGGTGACGCTGCTGCATCTGATGGACCGCTTGATGGAGCGCCAGCTCGATGCCTCGGCGGGAGCGCTTTTGAAATCGCTGGTCGAGAAAAAGGGAATCAAGGTCCTGCTCAATGCCAGCACGGCTCGCATCCTCGGCGAGAGCCGCGTCGAGGGCGTCGAGCTCAACGACGGACAGCGGATCGACGCCGACGCCGTGATCCTGGCGGCGGGCATTCGGCCGAATATTATGCTGGCCAGGGAAGCCGGCATTCCGGTCAACCGTGGCATTATCGTCAATGATCAGCTCCAGACCGGATCAGACGGCGTCTTTGCGCTCGGTGAATGCGCCGAACATCGCGGCATCTGCTATGGCCTGGTCGAGCCGGCCTATGAACAGGCGAAGGTGCTGGCGCAACATCTCGCCGGCCGCAACGCGGCCTATGGCGGAAGCGTAACCGCAACCAATCTCAAGGTGTCCGGCGTCGGTGTGTTTTCCGCCGGCGAATTTCTTGGCAGCGATCGCAGCGAAGCCATCGTGCTCAGCGATTTCAGACGCGGCATCTACAAGAAGCTCGTGATCGAGGATGGCCGGCTGGCCGGCGCTGTGCTGGTCGGCGATACCGCCGATGCGCTCTGGTATCTCGGATTGATCCGCAATCGGGAAAATGTCGCCGCGATCCGCAAGGACATGATGTTCGGCCGCCCGGCTGCAACGCTGGCTGCGGCGGCATGACCGGGTTGTCTCCATGACATCGATCGATCCTTTGCTCAGAGCAACCTCCACTACATGCCCTTATTGCGGCGTCGGCTGCGGCGTGCTGGCGACGCCGGATGGCAGCGGCGGTGCGGCGATCTCGGGCGATCCCTCGCATCCGGCAAATCTCGGCCGGCTCTGTTCCAAGGGTTCGGCGCTCGGTGAGACGCTCGGCCTGGAGGATCGTCTGCTCTATCCGATGATCCGTTGCAGCAAAGGCACGATGGAGCGTGTCGCCTGGACGGATGCCCTCGACCATATTGCGCATCGCTTTGCCCACATCGTGGCCCGCGATGGCCCGAACGCGGTCGCGTTCTATCTGTCGGGACAGTTGTTGACCGAAGACTATTACGTCGCCAACAAGTTGATGAAGGGATTTATCGGCAGCGCCAACGTCGATACCAACTCGCGGCTGTGCATGGCGTCCTCGGTCGCCGGCCATCGCCGCGCCTTTGGCGCCGACACCGTGCCGGGAACTTACGAAGATCTCGATGAAGCCGATTTGCTGGTGCTGGTCGGCTCCAACGCTGCCTGGTGTCATCCGGTGCTGTTCCAGCGCATGATCGCCAACAAGCAGCGGCGTGGCGCGCGCATTGTGGTGATCGATCCACGCAAGACCGACACCACCGAAGACGCCGATCTGTTTCTGGGGCTGAAGCCCGGCACCGATACGGCGCTGTTTTCCGGGCTGCTGGTGCATCTGGCCGATCACGGCGCGCTCGATCGCGATTACATCGAGCGTTACACGTCCGGTTTCGACGAGGCGCTTGCGCGCGCCCGCGGCATCGCCGGCAGCGTTGCGGCGACCGCGTTGGCCACGGGCCTTTCCGAGCAGGATGTCTCGGCCTTCTTCCAGCTGTTTGCGGCAACGCCGCGTGTGGTCACGCTGTATTCGCAAGGCGTGAACCAGTCGGCGCAGGGCACCGACAAGGTCAACGCGATCGTGAATTGCCACCTCGCGACGGCGCGGATCGGAAAGATCGGCGCATCGCCGTTTTCGCTTACCGGGCAGCCGAACGCGATGGGCGGCCGCGAGGTCGGCGGGCTCGCCAACCAGCTCGCCGCGCATATGAACTTCACGCCGCCCGACATCGATCGGGTGCGGCGGTTCTGGAAAGCGCCGCGGATCGCCACCCATGAAGGGCTCAAGGCGGTCCAGATGTTCGAGGCGATCGGACGCGGCGAGATCAAGGCGCTGTGGGTGATGGGCACCAACCCGGCAGTGTCGCTGCCCGATGCCGACGCCGCGCGGGCTGCGTTGAAGAAACTCGAACTGTTCGTGATTTCCGAAAACGTTCTCTCCAACGACACCGTCGGCGCCGGCGCGCATGTGTTGCTGCCGGCGCTGGCCTGGGGTGAGAAATCCGGCACCGTTACCAACTCGGAGCGGCGCATCTCGCGTCAGCGCGCGTTTCTGCCGGCGCCCGGAGAGGCGAAGGCAGACTGGTGGATCGTCGGCGAGGTTGCAAAACGTCTCGGTTTCGGTGCGGCGTTCGACTATGGCTCGGCGGCGGCGATCTTCCGCGAGCATGCGGGGCTGTCGGCTTTCGAAAATAACGGCAGCCGCGATTTCGATATCGGCGGTTTGAGCTCGGTGAGCGACGAAGCCTTCGATGCAATGACGCCGGTGCTGTGGCCGCATCGCACGGACGAGACCGGACAGCAGCGTTTCTTCGCCGGGGGTGAATTCTTCACCAACGACCGAAAAGCGCGCTTCGTCGCGCCGGAACGGCCGGTGTTGCGGACCGAGATCAATGAGGGGCGTCCGCTGCGGCTGAATACCGGCCGCATCCGCGACCAATGGCACACCATGACCCGCACCGGCATGAGCCAACGGTTGGGTGCGCATTTGCCGGAACCGTTCGTCGAGGTGCATCCCGACGATGCGGCGCGACGTGGCCTGGCCGACGGGTCTTTCGCCCGCGTCACCACCGATCACGGCCAATGCACGCTCAAGGTCGTGGTCAGCGCCCGGCAGCAGCGCGGCATGCTGTTCGCGCCGATCCATTGGAGCGAAGCCAATGCATCGGCCGCGCGCGTCGGCGCGCTGGTTGCGCCGATCACCGATCCATTTTCCGGCCAGCCGGAAGCCAAGGCGACGCCGGCGTCGATCCTGCCTTACGAATACGTCTTTCGCGGTTTCGTGCTGTCGCGCAAGCCGTTGAAACTTCCCGACCATGCCTGGTGGGCCCGCGCCACCGTCGGAGGCGGCTTGGGCTATCTCATTGCCGACAATGCGGACCTCAAGGGGTGGTCGTCATGGTTGCGCGCAGTGGCGGGCGAGGAACTTGCCGAATACAGCGATTTTGGCGGCGGCGTGTACCGCGCAGCTTCTTTCACGGGGGATGCGATCGAGACCTGCCTGTTCCTCGGACCGGCGCGCGACGCCGGTGATTGGGATGTCGTCAAGGAACTGTTCGCCGCAGGTTCCCTGACCGACGAGCAACGGCGAATGCTGCTGTCCGGCAAACCGGCACAAGGGCTCGCGAGCGCGGGGCCGGTGGTCTGCGCCTGCTTCGGCGTCGGCCGCAACACGATCTGCGATGCGATTGCCGCGGGCGCGCGATCGGCCACCGAAATTGGGCTGCGGCTCAAGGCAGGCACCAATTGCGGTTCGTGCATTCCCGAGCTCAAGCGCCTGATCGCGCAATCGGGACCCAGTGATCACGAACGCGGAAAGCTGGTCGCGGCAAGCTGATCGACGTCGGATATTCTGTGCACTATGGTGCGCCGCCCGCACCATAGGACATCACATGAAACATAAAAAATTCGGCACCACCGGCCACGACGTGTCCGTGATCGGGCAGGGCACCTGGTACATCGATCACGGCGATCGCAAGCAAGCCGTCGCGGCTTTGCGCCGCGGCATCGATCTCGGCATGACCCACATCGATACCGCCGAAATGTATGGCGATGCGGAGCTGGTGATTGCAGAGGCCATCGCCGGACGCCGTGACGAGACGTATCTGGTCTCGAAAGTGCTGCCCGGCAATGCGTCGCGACGCGGCACCATTGCCGCGTGTGAAAAATCGTTGACGCGGCTCAAGACCGATCGGCTTGACTGTTATCTGTTGCACTGGCGCGGCAGTGTCCCGTTGACCGAGACGGTGGCGGCGTTCGAGCAACTGGTGGGCGCCGGCAAAATCCGCTCCTGGGGCGTTTCCAATTTCGATGCCGACGACCTCGACGAAATTCTCGAAGTCGCAGGTGAGGGAAGGATCGCCTGCAATCAGGTGCTCTATCACTTGCAGGAACGTGCGATCGAGCACGCGGTGATTCCGTGGTGCGCCAAGCATGGCGTCGCCGTCGTCGCCTATTCGCCGTTTGGTCACAACGATTTTCCCAAACCTTCAAGCCCAGGCGGCGCGGCATTGCAGACCATCGCCAAACGGCACGGCGCATCGACGCGTCAGGTCGCGCTGGCATACCTAACGCGCGAACCAAACGTGTTTGCGATTCCGAAAGCGTCGAGCGCGGAACATGCCGCCGACAACGCGGCGGCTGGCGATCTCGTGTTGAGCGCAGAGGACATGGCCGCGCTCGACAAGGCCTTTCCGCGCGGGCCGAAACCGCGAAGCCTGCCAATGCTTTAAAGCAAGCGCATATCCGCTGCCTGTTTTCGGGCCTTGTCGCTGTGGCCGGTTAGCGCTTTTTTGTGCCCTCGCTAGTGGTCCGATTCTAACATTCATCCCTTCTCAGCAGCCACGTTTGCGAATGTTAGAATCAAAGGACCACTAGGAAATATATGTTTCTAGTGGAGTTTGGGATTTGACATTCGCTTTCAAAATCCGCGGCTGGACCGGTAGCGAATGTCAAATCCACTCCACTAGCTTCGACTTTTCGGCCCCAGAGTTCACACCGTGACCCGCCCCGCAGCTGCTCTAAAGCTCGACAGCGCTCCCTTGCCGCTGCCCGAGGAAAATCCAGCCAGAGTGGCGCCTGCGCGCGCCGACCGGCCGCTTCGCGGTATCGCGTTGCTTCTGGCATCGAGCGTTTTTCTCGGCACGTCGGATGCGACGTCGAAATATCTTTCGGCGACGCTGCCCTCGATCGAGATCGCCTGGATCAGGTTTCTGGTATTCGTGCTGATCATGGTTCCGGCGATGCTGCCGGCTTCGCCACTGTTTGCGTTGCGAACCAAGAGGCCGGTGCTCCATGTCACCCGGGGCATGGCGCTGCTCGGCTCATCGCTGCTGTTCATCTCGGGCTTGCGATTTCTTCCCATTGCCGAGGCTTCCGCCACCAGTTTCGTCTCGCCGCTATTTGTCACCGCGCTGTCGATCTTTTTCCTCGGCGAGAAAGTGGGCTTGCGGCGCTGGCTCGCGACAGCGGTCGGGTTGATGGGCGTGCTGATCGTGTTGCGCCCGGGCACCAGCGCGTTTCATCCCGCCGCGTTCTTCCCGGTGGTGTCGGCGTTCGCCTGGGCCTGTACGCTGATTCTGACCCGCAAAATGAGCGGGCAGGAGCACGTCCTGGTCACCATGACCTATTCTTCCATCGTCGGTTTTGCGATTCTCTGCGCGCTGGTTCCCTTTGTATGGGTCGCGCCGACCTGGCACGATATTCTGTTCGGGACCATCATCGGCCTGACATCGACCGCGGGGCAGTGGATCGTCGTGCTCGCGTTTCGTTACGCGGATGCATCCGTGCTGGCGCCGTTCTCCTATGTCCAGCTTCTCTGGGTCACGCTGCTGGGCTTCCTGATCTTTGGCGAAGTGCCGGATGTCTGGACCGTGGTCGGTGCGGGCGTCATCGTCGCCAGCGGTCTTTATACCGCGCACCGCGAACGTGTCAGGCACTCGCAGCTCGTCGCGCTGGCGGAGCCGTCGCCAAACCCGTGATCCGCGTGGGCTGTCGTCACACCGGCAGCGCGATCGAGTATTTCACCTGGCTGAGCGCGAAGCTCGACTCGATCGAGGCGATGCCGTCGAGCCGCGTCAGCTTGTTCTTCAGGAACGCCTCATAGGACGATAGATCCGCGACGACCACGCGCAGCAGATAGTCGCGATTGCCGGTCATCAGGTAGCATTCCAGCACTTCATCCCATTTCGAGATGGCGCGCGCGAAGCGGTTGAGGTCTTCTTCCTTTTGTCGGGCGAGCTTGATCGAGATGAAGACGCTGACATGCAGACCCAGCGACTTCTGGTCGACGGTCGCGATATAGCGGGTGATGACGCCGCGTTCCTCCAGGAGTTTCACGCGGCGGTGGCAGGGCGAGACCGAGAGCCCGACCTTCTCGGCGAGCTCGGCCATGGTGATGCGGCCGTCGGATTGCAGCAGACCGAGGATCCTGCGGTCGATGGCATCGAGGGTAGACATTGGGATGAACCGTTGGTTGGGACAATCGAATTGGTAAATTATCTCAAAATATCGGGGTATGTCGCCAAAATTTGAGATTTTCGGCGGAAATGGCCGCGGTAAACTCGGCGGTAATCAAGCCACCAAAAGCCTCACCACCGGGAGCCACGCCATGCCGACCGCGTCAGCACGTCTTGAAACGCTATCCGCACTGGCACGCAAGGTGCTGTGGCTGTCCTCCTGGACCATCCACCACGCCAACCACATCCGGCCCAATGTCGACGGCTTGAAGGTCGGCGGCCACCAGGCGTCGTCCGCCTCGCTCGCGACCATCATGTCGGCGCTTTATTTCTCGGTGTTGCGGCCGCAGGACCGCGTCGCGGTAAAGCCGCATGCGAGCCCGGTGTTTCACGCGATCCAGTATCTGTTCGGGCACCAGACCCGCGAGAAGCTGGAGAATTTCCGCGGCTTCAAGGGCGCGCAATCCTATCCGTCGCGCACGAAAGACGTTGACGACGTCGATTTTTCGACCGGCTCGGTCGGGCTCGGCGTGGCGCAGACGCTGTTTGCCTCGCTGGTGCAGGATTACGTCAAGGCGCATGGCTGGGCCAAAAATCGCCCGGAAGGGCGGATGATCGCGCTGGTCGGCGATGCCGAGATGGACGAAGGCAATATCTTCGAGGCGCTTCTCGAAGGGTGGAAGCACGGCCTGCGCAACACCTGGTGGGTGGTCGATTACAACCGCCAGAGTCTCGACGCCGTGGTGCGCGAGGGTCTGTGGGAGAAATTCGAGTCCATGTTCCGCAACTTCGGCTGGGACGTGGTGATCGTGAAATATGGAAGGTTGATGCGCGAGGCTTTCGCCGAGCCCGGCGGCGAAGCGCTGAAGAAATGGATCGACGCCTGCCCGAACCAGCTTTATGCGGCGCTGTGCTTCCAGGGCGGCGCGGCGTTTCGCAAGCATTTGCGCGACGAGATCGGCGATCAGGGGCCGGTCACGCAACTGATCGAGCGGCGCAGCGACGACGAGTTGCTGGCGCTGATGTCCAATCTCGGCGGCCACGACATGGCGAGCATGTGCGAGGCGTTCGGCTCGATCGACCACGACCGTCCGGTCTGCTTCATCGCCTACACCATCAAAGGCGTCGGCCTGCCGTTCCAGGGCCACAAGGACAACCACGCCGGCCTGATGACGGTGGCGCAGATGGAGAAGTGGCGCGCCACGCAGAACATCCGCCCCGGTCACGAGTGGGACAAGTTCGAGGGCCTGTCGCAAACCCCGGCCGAACTCGAGGCGTACCTCGCGTCGGCGCCGTTCAACCGCGAGGGCCGGCGGCGGCTAAGCGCGCCTGAAATCGCCGTTCCGGAGCGGCTAACTTTCTCGCCGTCGCCGCAGATGTCGACCCAGCAGGGGTTCGGGCTTGTTCTCAATGAGCTCGCGCGCGGCGACAGCGCGCTGGCCGAGCGCATCGTCACGGCTTCGCCCGACGTGACGGTGTCGACCAATCTCGGTGCCTGGGTCAACCGGCGCGGGTTGTTTGCACGCGCCGAGAAGGCCGACCTGTTTCGCAGCGAGAAAATCCCCTCGACCTTCAACTGGGACGCCTCGCCCAAGGGCCAGCACATCGAACTCGGCATCGCCGAGATGAACCTGTTCATCCTGATGTCGGCGCTGGGACTGTCGCATTCGATCAATGGCGAGCGGCTGTTACCGGTGGCCACGCTCTACGATCCCTTCATCGAGCGCGGTCTCGATGCCTTGAACTACGCCTGTTACCAGGACGCGCGCTTCATGGTGGCGGCGACGCCGTCGGGCATCACATTGGCTCCGGAAGGTGGCGCGCATCAGTCGATCGCAACGCCGCTGATCGGCATGGCGCAGGATGGGCTTTCGTATTTTGAGCCGGCCTTTGTCGATGAACTTGCTGTGATCATGGGATGGGGCTTCCGTCACATGCAGCGCGAGAGCGGCGAGGGCGGCTCGGTCTATTTGCGGCTGACCACCCGCGCGCTTGATCAACCGCAGCGGATCATGTCGCCTGAACTTGAGACCGGTATCACCGAAGGCGCTTACTGGTTGCGCAAGCCCGGACCGAATGCGGAAGTCGTCATTGCCTATACCGGCGCGGTGGCGCCGGAAGCGATCGAGGCGGTTGGACTGCTCGGCGAAAGCCGCCGCGACATCGGCCTGCTCGCGATTACGTCCGCGGATCGCTTGCATGCGGGATGGACCGCCGCCCGCGGCCTGCGCCGCGATCGCCGCGGTGTGGCGCATCTGTCCCATATCGAGAAATTACTGGCGCCGCTGCCGCGTGATTGCGGCCTCGTGACCGTGATCGACGGGCATCCGTCGGCGCTCGCCTGGCTCGGCGGCGTTCGCGGCCATCGGGTCGAAGCGCTCGGCGTCGAGCATTTCGGCCAGACCGGCACCATCGACGACCTCTATCGTCACTATGGCATCGATGCCAATGCCATCATCGATGCGGCGGAAAGCCTCACATCAGGTGCGCCGGTGCGGCACCGGAAATTGGCCGTGTGACATGTGCTGGGCCCCGGATCAGCAGCGCACCGTTTCACGCTGCGCAGCATCCGGGGTACGGGCATACAACGCGGCGAAATATTTTGTGTCCCGGACGCGACGCGGCATGACAATGACGCGACGCTGAGCCGGGACCTATTTCGTCCTGGAGTCTTGTCACATAGCTGCCCGCGATCCTATATCCAGACATGGCCGCTTGCGCGGCGTCCCGCATATGGCGGGTTCAATTTGGCCCGTGTTCATGCAAGAATGCAGGCACAGGAATGTCGGCTGAGCGCCCGTTCTCCATAGCCCCCGAAATCAAGAGGTTCACGATGGTCAATCGCCTGCAATTCTACATCGACGGCGCCTGGGTCGATCCGGTTGTCAAGAAGTCCACGCCTGTCGTCAATCCGGCGACCGAAGAGGCGATGTATGAGATTGCCCTCGGCTCCAAGGCCGATGTCGACAAGGCGGTTGTTGCCGCCAGGCGCGCGTTCGAGACCTATTCGCAGACCAGCCGCGGGGAGCGCGTGGCACTGCTGACCAAGGTCGTCGAGATCTACAAGGGCCGCATGAAGGATATTGGCGCCGCCGTCTCCGACGAGATGGGCGCGCCGTTGCCGATGGCCGAGAAACTGCAGGCCGGCGCCGGCCTCGGGCACATCATGTCCACGCTTGAGGTTCTCAAGAACTATCATTTCGAAGAACCGGTCGGCACCGCCGTGGTGGTTCGCGAGCCGGTCGGCGTGATCGGCATGATTACGCCGTGGAACTGGCCGCTGAACCAGATCGCCTGCAAGGTCGCGCCTGCGCTCGCCGCCGGCTGCACCATGATCCTCAAGCCGTCGGAATTCACGCCGACTTCGGCGTTGATCTTCGCCGAAATCCTGCATGAAGCCGGCGTGCCGAGGGGCGTGTTCAACCTGATCAACGGCCTCGGCCCCGAAGTCGGCGCCGCCATGAGCGAGCACCCGCAGATCGACATGATCTCGTTCACGGGTTCGACCCGCGCCGGCATCGACGTCGCCAAGCGCGCCGCGCCGACCGTCAAGCGCGTCAGCCAGGAACTCGGCGGCAAGTCGCCGAACATCATCCTTGAAGGCGCTGACCTCACCAAGGCCGTCACCGGCGGCGTCATGCACATGTTCAACAACTCCGGCCAGTCGTGCAACGCGCCGTCCAGGATGATCGTGCCGCTGTCGAAGATGAAGGAAGTCGCCGCCATCGCCAAGGGTGTCGCCGACAAGACCAAGGCCGGCGATCCGCGCGCCGAAGGCACCACCATCGGCCCGGTCGTCTCCCGCATTCAGTGGGACAAGATCCAGGCCTTGATCAACAAGGGCATCGAGGAAGGCGCCACGCTGGTGGCAGGCGGCCCCGGCCTGCCCGAGGGCGTCAACAAGGGCTACTATGTCCGCCCGACCATCTTCGCCGACGTCACCAACGATATGACAATCGCCCGCGAGGAAATCTTCGGCCCCGTGCTCACTATCCTCGGCGCAAAGGACGAGGAAGACGCGGTGCGGATCGCCAACGATACACCGTATGGGCTTGCCGGTTACGTCTCCGGCGACACGGTGGAAAGCGCACGTCGCGTCGGCCGCCGCATCCGCGCCGGCAACGTCAACCTTCAGGGCGTGCCGAACGACCGCACGGCGCCGTTCGGCGGCTACAAGCAGTCCGGCAACGGCCGCGAGTGGGGCAAGTTCGGTCTTGAGGAATATCTCGAGGTCAAGGCGGTCGCCGGTTTTAATGCGGCGTAATTATCGCAAGCTCCAAAATGAAAGCGCCGGGGCGGATTTTCGCTCCGGCGTTTTTGTGTCCGCAGTTTCACCGTCGTCCCGGGCAAGCGAAGCGCGACCCGGGACCCATACCCACAGGGGTTTATAGTTATCGAGGCTGGAGCCACTGCCCAGCATCTCAACAAAATTCGGTGGTTATGGGTCCCTGCTTTCGCAGGGACGACGGCCGGTGTGGATTCTTCTATCCCCCGAACGCGCCTTGCGTGTTGACGTAAAGCGCATAGATCGACTGGCTCGCGGCCATGAACAGGCGGTTGCGCTTCAAGCCGCCGAAGCAGACATTGGCGCAGCGCTCGGGCAGCGCGATGCGGCCGATCGGTTTGCCGTCGGGCGCGAAGATCATGACGCCGTCGAGTTCGGCATCGCCCATGCCCCAGCCGCACCAGAGATTGCCGTCGATATCGCAGCGCATGCCGTCGGGCGTGCCGGGACCGGCGTCGATCAGAACACGCTTGTTGGTGATCTTGTCGCCGGATGGCGCGACATCGTAGGCGAGGATCTTGCGGTTCGGCACGCCGCGGGATTCCACGAGATAGAGTGTTTTCTCGTCGGGCGAAAAGCACAGCCCGTTCGGACCCAAAACACCTTCGGCGACGATGGTGGCTTTGCCGGTTTCGCCGTCGATCCGGTAGACGTTGGCGTCGATCTCGGACTCCGCGACATAGCCTTCGTAATTGCCGAGCAGGCCGAACACCGGATCGGTGAACCAGATCGAGCCGTCGGATTTCACCACGACGTCGTTCGGTGAGTTCAGTTTTTTGCCGTTAAAGGAGTCTATCAGCACCGTAATCGAACCGTCATATTCGGTCCGGGTCACGCGCCGTCCGCCGTGCTCGCAGGTGACCAGCCGGCCCTGGCGGTCGCGGGTATTGCCGTTGCCGAAATTCGACGGCTTGCGGTAGACGCTGACGGCACCCGTTTCTTCTTCCCATTTGATGATGCGGTGGTTCGGAATATCGCTGCACAACAGATATCGCCCGTCGCCGAACCACACCGGCCCCTCGGCCCAGCGTAGCCCCGTCGCGAGTCGCTCGACGGCTGATAATTTCAGCCAGTATTTCTCAAAGAGCGGATCGAGCGCATGGATCGCGGGATCGGGATAGTGCGTGGCCGGCTGAAAGCCGGGGCGTGCTGGCTTTTCGGACATTTAGTGTTCTCGTTGCTGTTATTCCTCACGAAGCTATTTGCTAACATTGCCATACGGTTGCAGCAAGCGCGCTTGCCGCGCACTGTTCGTCGGGCCATACTTATGCAACGATGAGAAATGAGGGATGAAATGCCACGCATATTGATGACCGGCGCGTCGGGTGGAATCGGTACGTCCTTGCGCAAATTGCTGCCGCCGATCTATCCGGATTTGCTGTTGAGCGACCTGAAAGCGCCTGCCGATCTCGGCAAAAACGAGAAATTCAAAGCGGCCAATCTCGCCAATATGGCCGAGGTCGAGGCGATGTGCGAAGGCGTCGACGGCATTATTCATTTCGGCGGCTATTCCGTCGAAGGCCCGTGGGACGATATCCTGCAAGCCAATATCATCGGCTGCTATAACCTGTTCGAGGCTGCGCACAAAAAGGGCGTCAAGCGCATCGTGTTTGCCTCGTCAAATCACGCGATCGGCTTCTATCCGCGCTATCATCATATCGGCACCAACGTGACGCCGCGGCCCGACAGCCGTTACGGCGTCAGCAAGGCCTTCGGCGAAGCCGTCGGTGCGCTCTATGCCGACAAGCACGGTATGAAGGTCACCTGCATCCGGATCGGCAATTTCGGCGAAAAGCCGCTGGATCATCGCCGGCTCTCGATCTGGCTGAAGCCGGAAGACCTGGTGCAGCTGTGCCGGATCGGGCTCGATCATCCCGATATTCATTTCGAAATCTTCTACGGCGCGTCGAACAACGAGCGCGGGTGGTGGGACAATCATCGCGCCATCGATCTCGGCTATCGCCCGACCGGCCGGGCCGAAGACTTCCGTGAGCATGCGTTTGCCGAACAGGCCAAGCTCAAGCCCGATCCGGTCGGCGATTTCTATCAGGGCGGCAGCTTCTGCGGCATGGAGTTCGACGGCGATAAAAGCCGGATCATCGATTTGAAGTGAAGGCCTGCGTCTTTCCAAGGCGTCGATGACCCCGGAATCTTTTACAACGACTTCCGGATTCCGGGTTCGCCTCTCCGAGGCGCCCTGGAATAACAACACAAGGAAATAAGAAAATGGCCGACGGCTTGCGTAAGGGACTGGCGAGTTATGGCGATCCCGGTTTTTCGCTGTTTCTGCGCAAGGTCTTCATCAAGGCGATGGGCTATTCGGACGATGCGCTGAACCGCCCGATCGTCGGCATCACCAATACCTATAGCGACTATAATCCGTGCCACGGCAACGCCCCGCAGATCATCGAGGCCGTGAAGCGCGGCGTGATGCTGTCCGGCGCCATGCCGATGGTGTTTCCGACCATTTCGATCGCGGAAAGCTTTTCGCACCCGACCTCGATGTATCTGCGCAACCTGATGGCGATGGACACCGAGGAGATGATCCGCGCCCAGCCGATGGACGCGGTGGTCGTGATCGGTGGCTGCGACAAGACTTTGCCGGCGCAGATCATGGCAGCGATCTCAGCCGATCTGCCGACCGTCGTCATCCCGGTCGGCCCGATGGTGGTCGGGCATCATCGCGGCGAGGTGCTCGGCGCCTGCACCGATTGTCGGAGATTATGGGGCAAGCATCGCGCCGGCGAAATCGACGAGGTCGAGATCGAGGCGGTCAGTAATCGGCTGGCGCCATCGGTCGGCACCTGCATGGTGATGGGGACCGCCAGCACCATGGCCTGCGTCACCGAAGCGCTGGGCCTGTCGCTGCCGATGAGCGCAACGATCCCGGCGCCCCATGCCGAACGTTTTCGGTTGGCGGAAGCGAGCGGCAAGGTCGCCGCCGAAATGGCCAAGGCCAAGGGGCCGAAGCCGAGCGAAATGCTAACGGCATCTTCTTTCAGGAATGCACAGGTCGTGATGCAGGCGATCGGCGGCTCGACCAACGGCCTCATTCATCTGACCGCGATCGCCAACCGTAGTCCGCATCGCATCGACCTTGCAGCCTTTGACAAGTTGGGGCGCGAAGTTCCGGTGCTGATCGACCTGAAACCGTCGGGCGCGCATTACATGGAGCACTTCCATCATGCCGGCGGCGTACCCAAGCTGATGGCGCAACTCGGCGATCTCATCGATCTTGAGGCGAAAACCATCACCGGCGCGACGTTACGCGAGGTTGTCGCGAGTGCCGAAGAGGTGCCGGGGCAGGATGTCATTCGCTCGCGCGATAATCCGATCAAGGCCGAAGGCTCAATGGCCGTGCTGCACGGCAATCTTGCGCCGCGCGGCGCTGTTATCAAGCAATCGGCGGCGACCGAGAGGCTGCTGCAGCATACCGGCCGCGCGGTGGTGTTTGAATCCGTCGAGGACATGACGTTGCGGGTCGATGATCCCGCGCTGGAGGTCTCAGCCGACGATGTATTGGTATTGCGCAATGCGGGACCGAAAGGGGCGCCGGGCATGCCGGAAGCGGGCTATCTGCCGATCCCGAGCAAACTCTTGCGCGCGGGCGTCAAGGACATGGTACGAATTTCGGATGCGCGGATGAGCGGCACGGCGTTCGGCACCATCGTGCTGCACATCACGCCGGAATCGGCCGTCGGCGGCCCGCTGGCGCTGGTGAGGACCGGCGACATGATCCGGCTCGACGTCGCCAAACGCAGCATCGACCTTTTGGTGGACGCCGCTGAGCTCGAAAAGCGCCGCGCGGCGCTCAAACTGCCGACGGCCGAATGGGCCAAACGCGGTTACGCGCATCTGTTCAACGAAACCATTTTGCAGGCCGACGAAGGCTGCGATTTCGACTTCATGCGCGCCCAAGGAAAATGAACAAAGGGAAATGACAATCGGCATAAGCTAAGCGACAAAAGCAGGTCTCCGCCCTCAGTTCGATTGACATCCCGACAAGGCCGATGGGATGATCCAAAAAAACAATCGGGGAGGGGAGACGATGGCCAGCCTAGGCAAGCCGTTCGGTGCGATCATTGCTGCCTTTCTTTTCATGGCGGCGGGCGCAACCGCGCAGGAGGTGAAGCATTACCGCTTCGCCTATGACCAGCCGAAGACGACCGGTTACGGAATCCTCGGCGATATCTTCGCCGACAAGCTGAAGACGCTGAGCAAGGGCACGATGCTGATTGATCAGTATCCGGGCGCGCAGCTCGGGCAGGAGCCGCAGGTGCTTCAGCTCGTGAAATCCGGTGACGTCGAATTCTGCATCTCCTCATCCGCCAATGCCGCGACCCTGTCGCCGCAGGCCGGCGTGATGTCGATGCACTTCCTGTTCCGCAATGAGGCCCATCTCATCAAGGCGATCGCGGACCCCGAGGTTTCCAAGGCCGTCAAGGCCATGATTGCCGAAACGGTGCAGGGCGCCCGCGTGATCGGGCTCGCCACGCTCGGCCTTCGTCACATGTATGCCAAGCGCGAGATCCGGAAGATCGAGGACATCAAGGGATTGAAGGTGCGGGTTCAGGCGACGCCGACCGAGGACACCATGTTCCCGGCCTACGGCGCGCAGATCGTCCACATGCCGTTCGGCAGCGTCTATACCTCGTTGCAAACCGGTGTGGTGGATGTCGCCGAAAACGGCATCAACGTCTACCTCGCCAACAAGCACTACGAAGTTGCGCCGGTTTTGTCGCTGACCGGGCACGAGGCGAACAACAGCCTTCTCTGGGTGAGCGACAAACTGTGGAACAGTCTCACACCGGAGCAACAAGGATGGGTGCAGGCCGCGGCCGACGAAGTGAACCGTACCCAGCCGGCCAGGGCCCTCGAACTCGAACATCAGTCGGCGGAAAAGCTGAAATCGATTGGCGTCAAGGTGGTGACCGATGTCGACAAGTCCGGCTTCACGGCGATCGCCGATCCCTATCTCGACAAGCTCGCCAAGGATCTCGGGCCGCATGCCGAGAAAATCAAGGACCTGATCCGGGCGATCCAATAACGCCTTGAAACATACGAGGGGGAAGCGTTGTACAATCGAAAAGCAATAACAAGCCTGCTGCTCTCAGCTGCGATCGCGATGTTTGCGGCGGTGGCAGATGCACAAGAAGTAAAACATTATCGCTTCGCGCACGATCAGCAGCTCAATTCCGGCTACAGCATCGCTTATGACATCTTCTCCGCCAAGCTAAAGGAACTGAGCAAGGGCACCATGCTGATCGACCAGTATCCCGGCGCGCAGCTCGGGCAGGAGCCGCAAATCCTGCAATTGGTGCGCTCGGGCGACATCGATTTCGCGATCGTGTCGTCGGCCAATACGTCCACCATCTCGCCGCAGGCGGGCGTGATGTCGCTGCACTATCTGTTTCGCAACGAAGACCACAACATCAAGGCGCTCGGTGATCAGAAAGTATTCGAAGCCATCCGCGACATGATCGACCAGACCGTGCAGGGCATTCACGCCATCGGGCTCGGCACCCAGGGTTTCCGGCACATGTACGGCAAGCGCGAAGTACGCAAGGTCGAGGATCTCAAGGGATACAAGGTTCGCGTGCAGGCAACCGCAACCGAAGACGCCATGTTCGCGGCTTACGGCGCGCAGACCGTGCATATGCCGTTCGGCAGCGTCTATACCTCGTTGCAAACCGGCGTGATGGATTTCGGTGAAAACGCCGTCAATGTCTACCTCATCAACCGGCATTACGAAGTCGCGCCTGTGCTTTCGATGACCGAGCACGAGGCCAACAACGCCATCCTCTGGATCAGCGACAAGCTCTGGCAGAGCCTGAACGCCGAGCAGAGAGGATGGGTGCAGTCGGCGGCGCGCGATGTCAGCACTCAGGAGCCGAAGCGGGCGTTCGAATTGGAGAAGACCGCGGCCGCCAAACTGGAGAAGATCGGCGTCAAGATCGTGACCGATGTCGACAAGACGGGCTTTCAGAAAATTGCCGATCCCTACCTCGACAAACTCGCCAAGGACCTCGGTCCGCATGCGGAGAAGATCAAGGACCTGATCAGGGCGATCAACTAGTGTGACTGCGAAGATATTATCGTCATGCCCGGCCTTGTGCCGGGCATCCACGTCTTTCTTGGAGTTTTTTTCAAAGATGTGGATGGCTGAGACACATGCGAGCGGAAGCATAGCCGTTCTTCGAACGGCTATGCCCGGCCATGACAAAGAACGCCGTGTCGACGGAGAGCCTTGAATGTCCATCGCCGACAAACTGGTCTTGCAGCGGCAGCATCATCTGAAATGGCAGGCGCTCGACCGGCTCGAGCTCGTGCTGATGATGGTGTGCGGGGCGTTGTGTTTCGGCTTCTCGGTGTCGGTGATGTTCGACATCCTTACCCGCACCATCGGTCATCCCTGGCTGTGGTTGCAGGAAGTCACCTCGACCTTGTTCATCTATGCGATCTTCATCGGCGCTGCTGTGGCGACGCGCCGCAACGATCACCTTTATCTGACGGCGATCTCTGAATCATTGCATGGCACGCCGCGGATGATCGTCGAGATCATCATTCGTATCGTCGTGCTTGGCGTCGCGTTTTGCCTGATCTGGTTCGGCTATATCAATTATCTTCGGGGGTTCGGCAGCTTCCGCCTGCCGTCGGGCACGCCGATCGCCTCGCTCTATGCGGTGATCCCGTTGTCGGCGATCTTGATCGCGTTGTTCACGGTCGAGCAGCTCGTCAACGGCATCCGCAACGGTTTCGACCATCCGGAGCCGGAACCGGAGCTGATCATTCCGCCCGTTGAAACTTCTCCTGGTCTGAGGGCGCGGCCGTGAGTTCCTCCGCTTGTCCTCGGCCTGATGTCGTTCTGTTTCCTGTTTTTCGGCTATCTCGGCGTGCCCGTGCCGTTTTCGCTGATGGCGGGGGTCTTTGTCGGCGCGCTTCTGACCGATGTGTCGCTGGCGGCGATCGTTCAGAAGATATTTGACGGCGTCGATTCCGAGGCGTTATTGGCGATCCCGTTTTTCCTCTTGGTCGGTGAGCTCATGAGTTCGGCCAATGTCGTGGTGCGGATTGCGAACCTGTCGTTGTCGCTGGTCGGCCATATCAGGGGCGGGCTGTCGCAGGTGGTCGTCGTCTTCAGCATGTTCTTCTCGGAAATGTCCGGCTCGACCACCGCCGACGTTGCGGTGATGAGCCGTGCGCTCGGTGGCCCGATGCGGCGCGAAGGCTATAGCCCCGATTTTATCGCCGCCATCATCGCGGCCGCCTCCACGATCGCGGCCTTGGTGCCGCCAAGCATCACAGCGGTGGTCTATGGCGCGGTCGGCAACGTCTCGATCGCGGGCCTGTTCATGGCGGGCGTGGTGCCGGGTTTTATGATCGGCTTCGGGCTGATGATCTATTGCTATTTCTTCGGTCCCGTCGGTGCGCGCAAGCCGCGTGCCTCGATGCGCCAGGTAATGTTTGCGACCGGAGATGCCGCGCTGCCGCTGATGATCCCGGTGATTTTGCTGGGCGGCATACTCACCGGCTGGTTCACGCCGACGGAAGCGGGCGTAGTTGCGGTGATCTGGATCATCGCGGTCGTGATCCCCGCGCTCAACCGCGGGCATTTCAGGAAAATCCCTTACGACTTCTGTCTGGCCGGGCTGATCTTCTCGCTGCCTTTGATCACCATCGGCGCCGCCAACGCCTTCGGCTGGATGTTGGCCTATCTACGCGGCGCGATCGTGATCGCCGACTGGATCACCTCGATCGCTGGCAATGATCCTCAGTACATGATGCTGCTGTTGGTGTTGCTGTTCACCGTGATTGGCGATTTCATCGAGCCGGTGCCGACCATCATCATTTTCATGCCGCTGGTGAACACCCTGACCCAGGCGGGTGATATCAACGGCGTGCACATGGGCGTGGTGCTGATTGCGACACTGGCGTTCGGCCTGATCACGCCGCCTTACGGGCTTGTGCTCCTGATGGCGTCAAAATTTGTCGGCGTACCCTTTTCCAAGGCCTTGCGTGCGGCGCTGCCGATCTACGTCGTGTTCTTGGTGACCATCACCTTCACGATCTATTTCCCGAAGGTGGTGCTGTGGCTGCCCAAGCACGTGATCCCGGAATCAGTCGGCTGTTTCAAGTCGCCGGCGGGCGCTGGGTATATCTGTCCGAATTGAGATTTACTTCCCCTTGCGCATGAATTGATCGATCGCGGCCCTGAACTCCTCCGTGTGCATGCAGTCGATGATTGCGTCGCGCTCGGCATCAAGCTGTTGCTCGATCGAATTTCTGGGAGCGCGCTGGATCAGCCGCTTGGTGGCGGCGATCGCAGAAGGTGGATTCTGCGCCAGCCGAAGCGCCAGTTCGCGCGTCGCGGCTTTGAGTTCCGCCGCTGGAACCACCCTGACGACGAGGCCCCATTGCAGGGCTTGCGCGGCCGAAAAATGGTCCTCGGTAAGAAAAATCTGCAACGCCCGTCGCGGACCGACCGCGGCCGTCACGCCGACGGTGCCGCCGCCGTCCGGCGACACGCCGAGCTTGGCATAGGCCGGTGTGAAGCGCGCGTCTTCAGCGGCGATGCAGAGGTCGGCCACGAAGGCAAGCGAGAGGCCGGCGCCCGCAGCCGAGCCGTGCACGCTTGCGACCACGATCTTGGGCATTCGCAGCAGCGCTGCGATGAAGGCGTGGTAGTGATGCAGCAATTCACCAACCACGGGCGTGATGGTGTCGGCTGCGGTCGCCGCCGCAAGGGTCTGAAGGTCGCCGCCGGCGCAAAATGCACGGCCGGCGCCTTCGATCACGAGCACCTTGACGTCATCAGACGCCTCGACCTCGGCCGCGAGCGCCTCGAGCCGCTTGGCGATCGAAAGATCAATCGAATTGAAGGTCGCGGGGCGGTTGAGCGTGATCGTCGCAACCGCGCCATCGATGGCGAGCAGCGCCGGCTCGGACGGCGGAATGTCTGTTTCACTCGTAACCATCGGCAGGTCTCGGTGTCATGGGTCAAACGCATTTAAATCGCAGAAGCGAGATGGTGACAATCCCCGGCGAAAGCTTCAAAATGACGTTTGCGCGCGGGAAGTTGTTACGTCAGGGAGTGACGTCGTGGGCGTTCAGGCAACGTTGAGCCGTCCGGTTTCGGACGCGGATCCGTTTTCGCATGAATTTCTGACTGATCCTTATCCTCATCATGAGGCCTTGCGCGAGGCGGGGCCCGTGGTCTGGCTCGCGCAATATGGAATTTGGGCGATGGCCCGCCATGAGCAGGTCCGCGATGCATTGACCGACTGGCAGACTTACTGCTCATCGGCGGGCGTGGGTCTGAGCGATTTCCGGAAAGAACCACCCTGGCGTCCGCCGAGCATTATCCTGGAAGTCGATCCGCCGCTGCATACCCGCACCCGGGGGGTGTTGACGCGAATACTGTTGCCCGCGGCGATCAAGGTATTGCGCGAGACATTCGAACGCGATGCGGAGGTGCTGATCGCGCGATTGGTCGAACAACGCGAATTCGACGGCGTCGCTGATTTGGCCGAAGCCTATCCGGTGAAAGTGTTCCCGGACGCGGTCGGGATTTCCGAGGAAGGCTGCGAGAACCTGCTGCCGTATGGCAGCATGGTGTTTAATTCGTTCGGCCCGCGTAACGATCTGTTTCAGCGGGCGATGGCCAATGCCGGCCAGGTTCGCGACTGGATCATGTCAAAATGCAGCCGCGCGGCATTGGCGCCCGGTCAGTTGGGCATGCAGATTTTCGAGGCGGTCGATGCCGGCGAGTTGTCGGAAGACGAAGCCGGAATGCTGGTGCGCTCGTTCCTCTCGGCAGGGATCGACACCACCGTCTATGGGATCGGCAATGCGCTCTATTGTCTGGCGCGCTATCCAGAGCAATGGCAGGCTCTTCGCCGCAATCCCAGCCTGATCCGCGGGGCCTTTGAGGAAGTATTGCGCTTCGAAGCGCCGCTTCAGACTTTTTTCCGCACCACCACCAGACCCGTCGAAGTCGGAGGCGTCGAACTCGGCGAAGGAGAGAAAGTTTTGCTGTTCTTTGCCGCCGCCAACCGTGACCCGCGACGGTGGGAGCGGCCCGATACGTTCGACGTCAGCCGCCGCGCGGCCGGGCACATGACCTTCGGCACCGGCATTCATGGTTGTGTCGGACAGGCTGTGGCGCGGCTGGAGACCGAGGCGGTATTGGGCGCGCTTTTGAAGCGCGTTGCCTCGCTCGAAATGACGGCGGAGCCGCGGCGGCGGCTGAACAATACGCTACGCGGCTTTGACAGCCTGCCGCTTCGTATCGTACCAATCTGAATTCATGACACAAAAATCCGTCCTGATCGTCGGCGCCGGCCACGCCGGTTTCCAGGTTGCCGTCTCCCTGCGCCAGCACGGGTTTGGCGAACGCATCTGCCTGATCAACGACGAGGCGCATCTGCCCTATCAGCGGCCACCTCTGTCCAAGGCCTATCTCAAGGGCGAGGGTCGTCCCGACAGCCTGATGTTCCGTCCGGACAAATTCTATCGCGACCAGAACATCGAACTGATCAGCGACCGGGCTGCGTTCATCGATCGCGCCGCCCACCGGCTGTTGCTGGCCTCGGGGGCCTTCCTCGACTACGGGCACCTGGTGCTCGCGACCGGTGCGCGTAACCGTCTGCTCGATCTGCCCAACGCCAACCTCGCCGATGTCAAATACCTGCGTATCCTTGATGAGAGCGAGGCGCTGCGCCAGCGGATCGGCTCGGCCAAACACGTCGCGGTGATCGGCGCGGGTTTCATCGGTCTCGAATTTGCGGCGACCGCGCGTGCGAAAGGGCTCGAGGTCGATGTGATCGAACTCGGATCGCGGGTGATGGCGCGCGCCGTCACGGCCGAGATTTCGGATTATTTTCAAACAAGGCACACCTCAGCCGGCATCCGCATTCACCTCGGCGTGCAGGCGACCAGCATCGAGGGTGCGGACGGAAAGGTGGCCGGCGTCAGTCTCAGCGACGGCCGGCATATCCCGGCCGATCTGGTCGTCGTCGGCGTCGGCGTGTTGCCGAATGTCGAGCTTGCCGCGGAGGCCGGCCTCCCGGTCGCCTCGGGCATCATTGTCAACGAGCATTTGTTGACGGCCGATCCGGACATCTCGGCGATCGGCGACTGCGCGTTGTTTGCAAGTCCGCGTTTTGGCGGTTCGCTCCGGCTTGAATTGGTCCAGAACGCCACCGACCAGGCACGCTGCGTGGCGGCTCGGTTGACCGGCGATGCCAAGGTCTATGACGGCCTGCCGTGGTTCTGGAGCGACCAGGGCGACGACAAGCTCCAGATCGCGGGTCTCACCACCGGATACGATCAGGTCGTGGTGCGCGGTGATCGCGAGGCGCGCTCGTTTTCGGCGTTCTGTTACAAGCAGGGCCAGCTTGTCGGCATCGAGTCGGTCAATCGCGCGGCCGACCACGTCTTCGGCCGCAAGATTCTTGGGCTGAACCGCTCGATCGAGGCTGAGAAGGCAGCCGACCTTGGCTTCGATTTGAAGAGTGCTCTCGCGTAGATCGCGACAAACGCGAACGTTTGCGTGGAGACAACAAGCGTTACGCGCTGATCCCGTACTCCTTCTTGACGGCTTCGATGTCGGCCGTCGTCGGCAAGCCCGCTTCGTTGCCGAGGCGCTGGATCTTGTAGGTTGAAGCCGCGCGCGCGAACTCGAAATGGTCGTTCCAGCTTTTGTCAGGATGAGCGAGGTAGGAATAGACGTAAGCACCATGGAACACGTCGCCCGCGCCGTTGGTATCGAGCACGAGCTGGCGCGGGATCGGAAGCGCCGGCATGATGCGCACGGCGCCGCTCTCGTCGTACCAGAACAGACCGCGCTCGCCCATGGTGACGCCGCCGATGCGGCAACCTTTGCCCTTGAGATAATCGAGCATTTCTTTTGGCGACAGATTCATCTGCTCGCAGAGACGTTCGGCGACGATCGCGACGTCGATGAATTCGATCAGTTCATGGGTATTGGCGCGCAGGCCGCCGCCGTCGAGCGACGTCAAGATGCCGGCCTCTCGGCATAGCTTGGCGTAATGGATCGCGGCGTCCGGCTGGTGGCCATCGATGTGCAGCGCACGGCAGCCCCTGAGGTTGAGGTGCGGGAAGGGGTGAATGTGCTCGTCGTCGCGGCATCGCACGATGGCGCGCTTGCCGTCCTTCGGCATGATGAAGGAGAGCGAGGAGGAGTTGACCTTGCGCGGATGGATCGAGATTCCATACTTTGCGCTCATGTCCTGGAACATGCGCCCGAGCCAGTCATTGGCGACGGTGGCGATCAGGTCCGGCACGATCCCGAGCTTGGCGCAGCAGAACGCCGCGGTGACCGCGTTGCCTCCGAACGAGACCGCATAGGCGGTGGCGACGTGTTTTTCGTCGCCGGTCGGCATGTGGTCGGTGATGAAAGTGACGTCGATATAGCTTTGTCCGATGAAGAGAGCCTGCATGCGTTTCCCGTCATGGGTTGAGGGATTATCCCGGCCGGATCAGAACCAAGATTAACACCGGTTCCACAAGTTTTTCGCTGAAATTATTCGCAAAAATGACCGCCCAGGGTCGCGATTTCAGGCAGCCGTCGGTCTGCGCCGATCCAACTCCTTCGCCAGGTTGGGATTCCTAGCCAAAGCGAGAGGCGATGCAACCCTAAGCGACATCGACATCGACGCCAACGGCCTCGGTCACATGTGTGATGCCGTCGCGCGCCAGCAATTCCGCAAGGCCCTCGGTGATCTTCCGAACGACGCCCGGGCCCTCGTAAATCAGCGCGGTCAGAAGCTGAACCAGCGAGGCGCCGAGGCGGATCTTGGCATAGGCGTCTTCGGCGCTTGCTACGCCGCCGGCGCCGACCAGCACGTGGCGCTTGCGGTCCATGCGGCGGAAAGTCTCAGCGATACAGAAATCAGCGAGCGGTGCTGCCGGGGGGCCGGAGACCGCACCGGGACGTGCGCGCCAGATTTTTTCGGGCGTGGTCATTCCGTCCGGCTTGGCGGGCGGCAGGTTGAACATGAAGCCCGAGACAAACCCTCTTGCATCGGCGGCTCCGAGCACGCGTTCGATCGCCTCGACACCGCCCAGCGGCGAGATCTTGAGAAACACCGGTAGCTTCAGCTTGATCGCATCAAGCGCGCTCAGGCAGGCGTCGAGATGACCGGAGTTTGCGAAGAAATCGCGGCCGTCGACCGTATTGGGACATGACAGGTTCAGCATCAGGTAATCGGCGTGTGACGCCATGATTTTGGCAGCGGCCACATATTCGTTGATGATCTGATCAGCGTTCAGAGGAGTAGCTCCCGCGCCGCGGTTGGTCACGACCAGATTGATGCCGAGCGGTACGGGCAGCTTCGTTGTCGACAAGCGCCTGGCGATCGCGACTGCGCCGTCGTTGGGCAGGCCATAATGCACGATGATGGCGCGGTCATCGGGCAGGCGCCATAATCTCGGCTTGGGATTTCCGATCGATGGATCGATCGAGATGGAGCCGATCTCGATCGAGCCGAAACCTAAGGCCGCCAGCGCCGATATCGCCGAGCCGCTCTTGTCGAAACCGGCGGCTAGTCCAATCGGCGTCGGAAAATGCAAGCCTGCGACGTCGATCGAAAGCCGGGCGTCGTTGACGAGCGTGGCCGCTCGCATCGCGCCTGACGCCCAGCCGAGACGCGCGCCGGTCGTAATCGCCAGATGATGAGCGGTTTCCGGATCGAGCCGAAATGCGAGCGGACGAATGAGCGTCGAGTAGAGCGACATCACCGGATCATAAGCACCTCGGCGTTGACAGCGCCACTGCCGCCGTCGCGGAGCATCAATGCCCAACGTGGTTCATTTCCTCGGCTTTGCGTGCTACAGGCGACAGACGAGGTGACGACGTCGAGTTGCTACCCCGGGCGTGAGCAGGATTTTTGTGTTGACCAAGACGCGGCGAAACCAGAAGTGGCAGCGTGACCCGGAAGGGATGCGGCTTCGTATCCTCGAAGCGGCAAAGGAGGAGTTTGCCGCCCACGGACTTGCCGGCGCAAGGGTCGACCGGATTGCGGCCAAGGCCGGCGCGAACAAGCGGATGCTATATTATCACGTCGGCAAGAAGGACGAGCTTTATCTCACCGTGCTCGAAGGCGCCTATGAGAAGATCAGGGTCGAGGAGCGCGGGCTCGATCTCGAACACCTCGATCCGCCGGAAGCGATCGAGCGCCTGATCGAGTTTACCTGGAATTATTTCCTGAGGAATCCCGAGTTCCTGGCGCTGCTCAACACCGAAAATCTCGCCAAGGCGCGCCATCTCAAGCGCTCCACCAAGGTCAAGTCGATGCACTCGCCGTTCGTCGAAATGATCCGCACCGTGGTACGGCGAGGCGTGCAAAGCGGCGACTTCGTCGTCGCGGTCGATCCGGTGCAGCTTTATATCTCGATCGCCGCTTTGTGCTTTTTCTATCTGTCGAACAGCGCCACCCTGAGCGTGATTTTCGGCCGCGATCTTCTCAACGAGGAGGCGAGGGATGAGCGCCTCGACCATATGGTCGCGCTGGTGCTGGCGGCGTTGACCGGAAAGTCGCTAGCAGCCTTTGGCAAGAAAAAAGCGCCGACTGTGCCTGTTCCGCTGTTGTCGAGCGCGAAATAAAGCCTTTGCGCTCACCTGTCTATGCTCTAAGCGGGCTCAATGAGACCCCCAATAGGGTGGTCCCATATTCTGATCGACCGTGCCGGGATAATCGCCATCGCCATAGGGGCCGCCCCAGCCTGAGTGATAGGTCGGACGGGCAATGCCGAAGTCGAAATGGTCAAAGTCCTGGGCTCGCATTCGGTACACCATCTGGCCACTGTGGCGATAAGCACTCGGCAGCTCGTCGGTTCTGACGCTCGCCGCTGATGCCGGCCCGGCCAGGGCCAGCGAAAACGCGACGGCTGCA
The DNA here is from genome assembly GCA_963770515.1 of uncultured Alphaproteobacteria bacterium. Lineage (GTDB taxonomy): Bacteria > Pseudomonadota > Alphaproteobacteria > Rhizobiales > Xanthobacteraceae > Bradyrhizobium. Next base: position 410,474 of record CAVYPW010000004.1, on the reverse strand, counting down.
AGCAGGTTAAGGTTTGTCATGACGGTTTTCCTTAGGAACTCATCGCGGGTGGTTAGCTACCGGCGCGTGGGGGACTGGACAGGCAGCCACCTGGATGGGTTCGTACAATCAACGCCCGATATCCAAAGCTGGAGCGCCACAACCACCTAAAATTCTGTTTATTCTTCCGAGGTCAGGCGCGGAATCCAAAAGCGCTGGACAGTATTTATCCAACGGGTTAATTTCAGCAAAAATCAAGGTCGTGAGGGAGTGAAGCTTGGCCGAAGCGAAAGCGCCGGGAACAATGTCGAAAGCGCTGAACACGGCGTGGGTGCGGCCGTTTTTGTTCCTGATTTTCATCGTCGTCGCCTGGGATCTCGCGATCCGGCTGTTCAAGGTTCCACCCTATCAAATTCCGGCCCCCGCCGACGTCGTCGCCGTGTTGTGGTCGGATTGGCCGGAACTGGCGCGGCAGTCCTGGCCGACCACCTATGCGACGATCTGCGGCTTCCTGCTGTCGGCGCTGTTCGGCATTCCCGTCGCCATGCTGATTGCGGGATCGAAGACGGTGGAGAGCTACGTCTATCCGCTGCTGGTATTCTCGCAATCGGTGCCGAAGATCGCGATCGCGCCGTTGTTCGTGGTCTGGTTCGGCTTCGGCATTTTTCCGAAAATCATTTCGGCCTTTCTGCTCGGATTTTTTCCGGTGGTGGTGTCCGCGGTGCAGGGGTTCAAATCGGTCGATCCCGACATGGTGGACCTCGCGCGCGCCATGCAGGGCAGCCGCTTTCATGTCTTTCGCGCGGTCAACCTGCCGCATGCGATGCCGGCGATTTTTTCAGGCCTGAAGGTTTCCGTCACGCTCGCGGTCGTTGGCGCGGTGGTCGGCGAATTCGTGGGCTCCAATTCCGGCATCGGTTACGTGCTGCAACGCTCGATCGGCACTTTCGACCTGCCGACGATGTTCGCGGCACTGGTCATTTTGGCACTACTCGGCGTGGTGCTGTTCTGGATCGTCGACCGGATCGAGCGCCTGGTCGTGCCCTGGCACGTCAGCCAGCGTGAGGACAGCATTCTGGCGGCGTGAGCCAATTTGAAAAAGCCGCCGGGAAAAGGCGGTTCGAAAGAACGCTTTTGGGAGGAGAACATGGTGCGTTTGGTTGCAACTCTTGCAGCGGTGCTAATCGGAACGATGTTGGCGGCGCTGCCGGCGCGGGCCGCCGACAAGGTGGTGCTGATGCTGAACTGGTATGTCTATGGCGAGCATGCGCCGTTCTATTACGGCAAGGCCAAGGGCCTGTATGCCGCCGAAGGCATCGATCTCGAAATCCAGGAAGGCCGCGGATCGGCGGCGACGACGCAAGCCGTCGCCGCGAAGACCGCCAATTTCGGTTATGTCGACGTGCCGACCATGATGCGCGCGGCGGTGAAGGGCGCGCCGATCATTGCAACCGGGGTGCTGCTTCAGACCAGCCCGATGTCGGTGATGGGGCTGGCCGAAAAGAACATCCGCAAGCCCGAGGACATCAAGGGCAAGACGGTGGCGATCACGCCGGCCAATTCCATGACGCAGATCTGGCCGCTGTTCCTGAAAAAGACCGGGCTGAAGGAAAGCGATTTCACCACGGTCGCCGGCGACGGCCAGACCAAGCTCAACGCGGTCATCAACGGGCAGGCCGACCTTCTGCTCGGTTACGTCATGGATCAGTCGATGAAGATCAAGGACGCGACGGGCAAGGATGTCATTCCCATCAAGTTTGCCGACTACGGCATCAACATGGTGTCCTCGGGCATTGTGGCGAATACGGACTACGTCAAGGCCAATCCGGATGTCGTGAAGCGTTTCATGGATGCGACCACCAAGGCGGTGGAAGCCGCCGAGAAGGACCCGAAGGGCGCAGCGCAGTCGATCCTCGACGCCAACCCCAAGGGCGGCAAGATCGATACGCTGACGCAAGGCTTTGAGCTGACGATCCCGTTGTATCGTACGCCCGAAACCAAGGCCAGGCGGCCGTTTCAAGTTACCGATCAGAACATGACCGACAGCATCAACCTGATGGTTGAATATGGCGGGCTTGATGCCAAGGCCAAGGAAAACCCGAAGGCATTTTACACCAATGACTATCTGCCGAAGGGCGGTTCTTGAGCGGCGATTGGTTCATGTCGTCCCCGCGCACGCGGGGACCCATAACCAACGGACGGAGTAGTTGGAGAAGGTATCGACTGATGTGTCCCAAGAAGAGCCGCGGCGTATGGGTCCCTGCTTTCGCAGGGAGGACTTGCTTTATTGGGTCTGCTGAATGATTCCGACAAGTAAAGTTTCCGGCGCTGACCAGCGAAACGCGCATCTGCGCGTCGTGGCCGATCGCGGTGCGACGATGACGCCCGGTATTCAATTGTCCGGCGTATCCAAGACCTATCGCTCGCGCGATGGCGACGTGCCGTCGCTACAGCCGCTCGACTTCCATATCAACGCCGGCGAATTCTTCGTCGTGGTCGGTCCCTCCGGCTGCGGCAAATCCACGCTTCTGAAGATGATCTCCGGGCTGTTGCCGCCCTCGACCGGCGAAATTTTCGTCGAAGGCGAGGCGGTTACAAGGCCGCATGGCAATGTCGGCATCGTATTCCAGAATTCGCTGCTGCTGCCCTGGCGTAACATTCTCAACAACGTGATGTTACCGATCGACATGAAGCGGCTGTCCCGCGAGGAATATCTGCCGCGGGCGAAAGCGTTGCTCAAGCTGGTCGGGCTCGAAGGCTTCGAGAAGAAGCTGCCCTGGCAGCTCTCCGGCGGCATGCAGCAGCGGGCCTCGATCTGCCGGGCGCTGGTGCACGACCCCAAGATCATTCTGATGGACGAACCCTTCGGCGCACTCGACGCGATGACGCGCGAGCGCATGAACGTCGAATTGATGCGGATTCAGCGCGAGACCGGAAAGACCGTGCTCCTGATCACGCACTCGATTCCGGAAGCCGTGTTCCTCGCCGATCGCGTGCTGGTCATGACCGAACGGCCCGGCGCGATTGCCGCGATCTACGACGTTCCCTTGCCGCGCCCGCGCTCGCTCGATGCGATGACCGATCCCGTTTTTTCGGAGCTGGTCCGGCGCATCCGGAAACATTTCTTTACGCAAGCGCCGCTGGATTAAGGGTGTAACGATGCCGCTGCGACTGGCCGTGCGGGATATCGCGCTTTTCGAACGACCCGTGCGTTTTGCCCGGCCGTTCCGTTTTGGCGCGGTCGTCGTCGAAGCCGCCTCGCAGGTATTCGTGCGCGCCGAGATCGAGATCGAAGGCAAGGGCCGGTCGGTCGGCGCCAGCGCCGAAATGATGGTGCCGAAATGGTTCGACAAGCGCGCCTCTCTTTCGCCTGAGCAAACCGTCGATGAATTGAGACGCTCGCTCACGATCGCGAGCCGCCTCTATTTGACGGGTTCCGGCTTCGACACCGCATTCGGCCATCATGCCTCTCGTGTCGCGATGCAGATCGAAAAGTGCGCAAGGGAAGATATTCCGCCGCTGGCGGCGATCTTCGGTCCGGCCGAGATAAACAAGGCCATCCTCGATGCGCTCTTGCGCGGCGCCGGCATCAACTTTTTTGACGGCATGGCGGCCAATATCGCCGGCATCGATGCCCGGCTGTCGCCTGATCTTAGCCATGAAGACATCACGCGGTTTCTCGTGCAAGGCCGCCGCCGCGACCGCGTTGCGATCCGCCATACCGTCGGCCTCGATGACGCGATCGAAGGCGCGGGCGGTATCGCCGATAGCCACGAAAATTCCGGTGCGCGCTATTTCAAGCTCAAACTGGCTGGCAACCCCGAGAGCGATACCGCGCGGCTGATCCGTATCGGCCGCGAGCTGGCGAAGCTGCCTTACCCTTACAGCGTCACGCTCGATGCCAACGAGCAATATGCCGATTTGGGTGATTTGAAGAGTTTGGTCGATCGCCTGGGGCAGGACTTAGCGCTCGCCCCGATCGCAAGCCGGCTTCTTTATATCGAGCAGCCGATGCCGCGCGATCTCACCCGCGCCGCGCCGATTGGCGCGATTGCGGTCTACGATTTCATTATCGACGAGGCCGACGATTCCTATAACGCTTTCGTTAGCGCGCGTGCGCTCGGCTATCGCGGGATTTCCTCAAAGGCGTGCAAGGGAATCTACAAGTCCGTGATCAACGCGACCCGTGCCGCTAAATGGAGCAGGCCACGCGAGAAATTCTTTGTCACCGGCGAAGACCTGACCTGTCAAGCCGGGCTCTCGGTGCAGCAGGATCTCGCGCTCGGCGCCCTGATCGGCGTGACGCATACCGAACGCAACGGCCATCACTATGTCGATGGCTTTGGCGATACGCCGGCCGACGAAGCAAATGCGTTCCTCGCCGCGCATCCCGATCTTTATGAGCGTGCCGGCAATCGAGTTCGGCTCGCCATCCATGACGGCGAACTCCTGACGGAATCGCTGACCGCGCCGGGCTTTGCCACCGGCGTTCATCCGCTATGGCCGACCATGCAGGCCTTTCGACAACCAAAAGCAAGAACATTGCAGGAGCAATCGATATGACGACGCAACGCCTCGGCGTGATCATGAACGGTGTCACCGGCCGAATGGGGCTCAACCAGCATTTGATCCGCTCGATCATCGCGATTCGCGATCAGGGCGGCGTGAAGCTTTCCAACGGCGATCGCGTGATGCCCGATCCGATCCTGGTCGGCCGCGACCCGAGGAAAGTGGAGGCGCTCGCGAAACGCTTTGCGGTCGAACGCTGGACCACCGATCTCGACGCGGCGCTCTCGGACGAGAAAGACGCGGTGTTCTTCGATGCCGCGACCACGCAGGCCCGGCCAGGGTTGCTGACGAGAGCGTTCAACGCCGGCAAGCATGTCTATTGCGAAAAGCCGACCGCCACCAACCTCGAAGAGGCGGTCGCGATCGTGAAGCTCGGCAACAGCAAAGGGCTCAAGCACGGCGTGGTGCAGGACAAGCTGTTTTTGCCCGGCCTGAAGAAACTCGCCTTCCTGCGCGAATCCGGATTCTTCGGCCGCATGCTCTCGGTGCGCGGCGAGTTCGGTTACTGGGTGTTCGAGGGCGACTGGCAGGAAGCGCAGCGGCCGTCGTGGAATTATCGCAGCGAAGACGGCGGCGGTATCATTCTCGACATGGTCTGCCACTGGCGCTACGTGCTCGACAATCTCTTCGGCGAGGTCGAGAGCGTGGTCTGTATCGGCAACACGGATATTCCCGAGCGCTGGGACGAGCAGAACAAGAAATACAAGGCGACCGCCGACGATTCGGCCTACGCCACCTTCCGTCTCAAGGGCGGCGTGATCGCGCATATCAACATGAGCTGGGTGACGCGGGTCTATCGCGACGATCTCGTTACCTTCCAGGTCGACGGCACCCACGGCTCGGCGGTGGCGGGGCTCACCGACTGCGTGGTCCAGGCGCGTCAGATGACGCCGCGGCCGGTGTGGAATCCGGACGAGAAACGCCTGCACGATTTCTATTCGGATTGGCAGAAGCTGCCGGAGAACGCGACCTACGACAACGGCTTCAAGGAGCAGTGGGAGATGTTCATTCGACACGTCTGCGAGGACGCGCCGTATAAATATACGCTGCTCGAAGGCGCCAAAGGCGTGCAACTCGCCGAATGTGCGCTGCAGAGCTGGCGCGAGAAACGCTGGATCGACGTCGCGCCGATCAAGGTGTGAGGAGAAGGCTCATGAACAAGCCGGTGATGCCTGTCTCGTCGTTGTCGCTGAAGCTGCCGACCGCCGATGGAAAATTGGAAACCTATCGCCTCGCGGCATCGCGTAGTTTTCCTGCCCGGCTCGAAGGCACGCTCAACCGCGTGGCGTTCTCGGCCGCGCATGTGGTGTCAAATCCGCTGGCCGATGTCGATCCGTGGCTGACGGCGGCGGTCGACTGGGACAAGACCATCGCCTTTCGCGAGCATATCTGGGACCTCGGCCTCGGCGTGGCGGAAGCGATGGACACAGCCCAGCGCGGCATGGGGCTCGATTGGCCGACCTCGCTTGAATTGATCCAGCGCTCGGTGCGGGCGGCAAAGGCGAGGGGGCCGGCGGCGCTGGTGTTTTCCGGCGCCGGCACCGACCATCTGGCGACTGAAGATGCCAAGAGCCCCGACGACGTGATCTGCGCCTATGAACATCAGATCGCCGCGATCGAGAAGGCCGGCGGGCGCATCATTTTGATGGCCTCGCGCGCGCTCGCCAAGATCGCCCGCAGCCCTGATGATTACGCCAAGGTTTACGACCGCGTGCTGTCGCAGGTGCGCGAGCCCGTGATCATCCACTGGCTTGGCGACATGTTCGACCCGGCGCTAGCTGGTTATTGGGGCTCGGCCGATCTCGGCAAGGCCATGGACACCGCGGTGGTGATCATCAACGCCAACGCCGCGAAGGTCGATGGCGCCAAGATCTCGCTGCTCGACAAGCAGCGCGAGGTCGACATGCGACGCCGGTTGGCGAGTGGCGTCAAGATGTATACCGGCGACGATTTCAACTACGCGGAACTGATCGCCGGCGACGACAAGGGCTATTCGCACGCGCTGCTTGGCATTTTCGATGCGATCGCGCCGGCGGCGTCCTATGCGCTGTCGCGGCTGGCGGCTTCCGACGCGCAAGGGTTCCACGACGTGCTCGGACCGACGGTGCCGCTGTCGCGTCACATCTTCAAGGCGCCGACGCGGTTCTACAAGACCGGCATCGTGTTCATGGCCTATCTGAACGGCCATCAGGATCATTTCACCATGGTCGGTGGGCAGGAAAGCACGCGCTCGACCCTGCATCTGGCCGAACTGTTTCGCCTTGCGGATCAGGCGGGGTTGCTTGCCAATCCTGAACTGGCGACACGACGCATGAAGGCCGTGCTTGCGCTTCGCGGCGTGGAAGCTTGATGCGGGATTTTTCGGCCGATCACCGCTGGCTGTCGCTCAACACCGCGACCGTCCGCAAGCAAGGCGACCTCGTCCAGATCATCGACGCCTGCGCGCGGCATGGCGTTCGCGCCATCGATCCGTGGCGCGACCAGGTGGCTGCCGTTGGTCTGGACCGCGCCGTCCGCGCCGTGCGCGAGGCTGGACTCGAGCTTTCGGGCTATTGCCGCGGCGGCATGTTCACCTCGGACGCCGCTCGCCGCGTTGAGGTGCGCGACGATAACCGTCGCGCCGTCGATGAAGCCGAGGCGCTCGGCGCCCCCTGCATCGTGCTCGTGGTTGGCGGCCTGCCGCAATATTCGCGACCCGGAAGTGCTGCTTCCAGGGATATCGCAGGCGCGCGAGCCCAGGTCGAAGACGCGATTGCCGAGATGATGGAATATGCCAAAGCGGCCAGACTGCCGCTGGCGATCGAGCCGCTGCATCCGGCCTACGCGGCCGACCGCGCCTGCGTCAACACGACGAAACAGGCACTGGATATTTGCGACCGTCTCGATCCCGATCGTACCGGCGCGCTTGGCGTCGCGCTCGACGTCTATCACATCTGGTGGGATCCGGACGTGCTTCCGCAGATCCGCCGCGCCGGCAAGGACCGCCTACTGGCGTTTCACGTTTGCGACTGGCTGGTGCCGACCAAGGACATTCTCAACGACCGCGGCATGATGGGCGATGGCGTCATCGACATCAGATCGCTCCGCGGCGCTGTCGAGGCCGAAGGGTTTTCCGGCTATTCAGAGATCGAGATTTTCTCGGAAACCTGGTGGACGAGGCCGATGGATGAGGTGTTGCGCACCTGCATCGAACGGCATCGCTCGGTGGTGTAACGAAAGCCTTCTGGAATCCGAACCTACAGACGTACCCTCGAGGCGCGGGGGAAAGAGGTTTGATTTCTGGAGGGATTAGAGAATGATTGGTGAGGTGATCGTTGTCGGCGATCTGAAGCTGCGCGAAGACGCAGCAATCGATGAATACGGCCGGCTGGGCCAACGCATGTACGACATCGTCAGCAATCTGCCGGGCTTTCTATCGGTCAAATCGTTCAAGGCCGAGGACGGCGAGGAACTGACGATTTTCCGGTTTGCTTCCGAACAGGCCCTCGAAGCCTGGCGCACGCACCCCGAACACGTCGAAACCATGAAACGGGGCCACGCCGAATTCTATTCCAGCGGTTTCCTGCAGGTTTGCAAGGTTGTCCGCGAGATCGGGCCTTTCGAGCATTCGTAAAGGCCCGTTCGCCTGTTATTTTCTGTCCGCCGCTTCGCCGCCGATCGCGGCCGTGCCCGCGCCGCTGCAACCGTCGGCGCCGTAGCGTGCGAATTTCTGCACGCGTTTTCCGGTGTCGACCTCGCCAGTATAGATGTTGCCCTGGCTGTCCAGGCTGACCTGATGCAGCCAGTGAAAATCGCCGGCCATCCGGCCACCATGTCCGAGCCGGCCGAGTTGCTCCAGATTGTCACGGTCCAGGATGTAAATCGTCTGGTTGGTGTTATCGCCGATATAGAGACAGCTTTGCGTTTTGTCGGGCGAGAAGTTCATCGACACGGCCGTGCCCGGCATCACCGGCTGGGTGTAGGTTTTCGGGCTGATGAAACGCTCGGTCACAAAGCCGCACTTACCGGCTTCGCCGCCCGGATTGCTGCATTCCTTGCCGAGCGAAGGATCCTTGCCGTCGAACACCTGAATGCGGTCGTTGCCGCGATCGCAGACGTAAATCTTGCCGTCGTCGGCGATCTTTACGCAGTGTACCGGATTGCGGAAGAACGCCGGCTTCGTCTCGCCCCTGGCTGAACCTTGCGGCCAGGTGCCGGCGGCAGCGGCGGCCGCATCGTCGATCGGGTTGTTTCCATAGGCGCCGAAGTGCCCGATATATTTGCCGCTATCGGCGTCGACGATCAGAACGCGCCGGTTGGCGTATCCATCGGCGACATAAAGGCGATTGGTCCTGGGATCGACCACCATGTCCGCGGGACGATAGAGCAGTGGCGTTCCGTTGAGACCGCCGTCTTTGCTGTTGCTGTCGGGCGCGCTCGGCGTGCCGCCGATCCGCATCTTGAAATTGCCGTCCCTGTCGAACTTCAGGATGAAACCGTCGCCGCCGCCCTTGTTGGTGGTCCACGGGATTTCCTTCTCGCCAGCCTTGGGGGCAGGGGAGTTGCCGGCGACCCAGACATTGTCTTTCTGGTCGACATAGATGCCGTGTTCGACATTCGGCCAGATACAGCCGTCTTCCGCCTTGCACTTGCCGCCGACAAAACCGGGATCGGCCGGGCCACCCCAGGCGCGCAGCAATTTGCCGCTGCCATCAAATTCCATCACCGAAGGCGCCGCGCGGCAACAATCCGCGCCGAACCCGTTGGTCCGCACGAATCCAAGGCCATTGACCGGTTGACCCTTGGCATCGGTCGCGCCTGCGATGGCGGGTTCGAGCCCCACTTCATCGTTATTGAGCGTGCGTGGGCGGTTGTAGACCCAGATATGGTCGTGATGGTCGACGTAAAGGCCGCCGATTTGCCCAAGCAGCCAGCTATGCGGTAATGGCTGCGGCCAGGTCGGATCGACCATGAATTCGGGCGTCTTCCCCGACGTTGATCGGTCATAGACGCCGCTTTGCTTCTGCAACAGATCGAGCAGGGCGCCTTCCTTGATCGGGCTGGCGTCATCGGCCCGCGCCGGCGCAAACAGAACGCCCAAAGACAGGCCAGCGAACAGCGACACGAATGTGAGTGCGTTTTTCATCCCCGGCCCCTTTTATTTTCGTTATTTGGTGAAAACCCTCGCCGGGTTTAAGCGGCCTGTCAATTCGGAGTTTCGATGGTGCATGGCACACGCAATAATGCGTGGAAGCGCCATACCCTTACGCGCCACCGATATGCCATTTTCGGCCTTTCGAAAAACTCGTCGCCCTCTAAAGTCCGGCGCCGAAAGCATGCCGACACCGAACGGAACATCAGACATGGACGCTCGTCACCAAACGCCGACTGAGACTGCGCCTTCTTGGCCGGAAGATATTTTCGAGATTTTGCAGCGCTTCGATGTCCGCCAGGTGGCTTATGTGCCGGATGCCGGACATTCGCAGCTGATCGAGCGGGTGCTGGCAGAGCCCTCGATGCGGGCGGTGTCGCTGACGACGGAAGAGGAGGGCGTGGCGCTGCTCGCGGGTGCCTGGGTCGGCGGCGAGCGTGGTGTGCTCCTGATGCAATCGAGCGGGGTCGGCAATTGCATCAACATGCTGTCGCTCACCCACATCTTTCGCCTGCCGTTCCTGACGCTGGTAACGATGCGCGGCGAATGGGGCGAGTTCAATCCATGGCAGGTGCCGATGGGCTCGACCACCCCCGGCGTGCTCGAACTGTCCGGCATCAAGGTCTTGCGGGCCTCGCATCCGAGCGAGGTGCGTGACGTGGTCGAGGCGGCAGCGGGGCAGGCCTATAACGCCTGCACGCCGTCCGCCGTTTTGTTGTCGCAACGCCTGATCGGCGCAAAGGTCTTCGTGAAATGAGCAAGGCAAATCTTCTCGAACGCCGCAGTGTCGTTTCCGCGCTGCTTCTTGGCCGCAAGGACGCCATCGTGGTCGGCGGCCTCGGCGCCTCGACATACGACATTGCGGCGGCCGGCGACCATGACCGCAATTTCTATCTCTGGGGCGCGATGGGCGGTGCTGTCATGATCGGGCTCGGCGTTGCGTTGGCCCAGCCTAAACTGCCGGTCGTCGTCATCACCGGCGACGGCGAAATGCTGATGGGAATGGGAAGCCTCGCAACCGTCGGGCTGCAACAGCCGAAAAATCTCACCATCATCGTGCTCGACAATGAGGTCTATGGCGAAACCGGTGGGCAGGCGAGCCACACCGGAACCAATACCGATCTGGTCGGCGTGGCCAAGGCCTGCGGCATCGCCGATGCGCGCGCGATCGCGACGATGGCCGAGATCGAGGCGTTTGCGAAAACGATGCAGGACGTTTCAGGCGGGCCACGCTTTGCCAGCATCAAGATCGACAGCGCCAATCTGGAGCGGGTGCTCGCCAGCCGGGACGGCACTTTTATTGTGAACCGGATTCGTGGCGCGCTGGGTTTCGGCCCGATCTAGTGAAGCGACTCTGACGTTCCTTTCAGTTTCGCGGCGGCCTCTTCAAAGGAACGTCAGAGTCAAAGCTTCACTAGAATCATATTTTTGCTGGTGTCCCCTTGGTTCTGACATTCGTAAAAGTGCCTGCTGCGACAAGATACGAATGTCAGAACCGGGACACTAGACGCGCCGACCACACCCGTCGGCCTCACAACTCCCGCCTCCGCAACGACAATTTTGCGCCGCAGCAATTCCCTTGACTTGAGTTAAAGGTGAGTGCTTACTCACAAGATGAGCACCCTCCGCATGACCAGTGACCTGCGGCGTCAGCTGATTCTGGGCGCGGCGAAACGCTGTTTCGCCCGTCACGGCTTTGCCGGCACGACGACCAAGAGCGTGGCGGCGGCGGCTTCGATCTCCGAAGGCCTGCTGTTCAAGCATTTCCCAACCAAATCGGCGCTTTATGCGGAAATTCTCGCCGAAGAATGCGCAGCCGATCCCGAACTGCATCGCTTGCTCGAACTTGAGCCCTCCACCGAAACGCTGGTGATTTTGATCCGGGAAATGGTCCGCCATTTCCAGGAGGTGCAGGCGATGCCCGATCAGCATGAGGCCCAGCGCCTTCGCCTGATGTTGGCGAGCCACCTCGACGATGGCGAATTTGCCCGGCTGATTTACGATAAAATCGGCGGGCTGATCGGTCATGTATTCGATGCCTCGCTCAAACGCGCCATTGAGGTGGGCGACGCCAAACCGGTCGGGCGCGAGCCGATGAACCTGTTCTGGTTTGCCCATCATGCGGTGCTGATGGTAACCGTGACGCGCCTGCCGGCCATCCCGTGCCTGTCCTATGGCGAAGGTGGTGGCCCCGAACGACAGCTTTGCGAATTCATCCTCCGTGGCATCGGCCTGAACGAAGCCGCGATTACCCACTACTTCGACCGCGACCTGGCCTGGAACTCCGGGCAGCCGGCGATTGCAGAGAGCGCATGACCATGAACATTGTGACCGAAAGCCATCTCTCGGGCCGACCGATTGCTGAGAAGGCCGCCGCGCGCCCGGTTCGGCTGGTGCGCTGGTTCATCATTGTCGGATTGCTGCTGGCGCTTTTGGTCGGCGCGCTGGTTGGCTTCAATGCCTTCCGCAGCCACATGATCGCGCAGTTCTTCGCCAACAACAAGCCGCCGCCGTCCTCGGTGACGGCGGTCGAAGCGAAGTCCGAAATGATACCTAACCTGCTAACGGCGGTCGGCGATCTTGCGGCCGTGCATCAGGTGAATGTCACCTCCGATGTGTCCGGCCGCATCACTGACATCATGTTTACGGCCGGCGCTTCAGTGAAGTCCGGAAGCCCGCTGGTGCAGTTGTTCGACGGCCCCGAGCAGGGCGATCTGGCGAGCTTCAAGGCGCAGGCGACCGGCGCCTCGCTGGCGCTCGATCGCGCCAAACAGCTCGCGGCGCGTCAGTTCGGACCGCAATCGACGGTCGACGCTGCGCAAGCGACCTATGACACGGCCGTCGCCGGCATCGCCAAGACCGAAGCACTGATTTCGCAGAAGCTCGTGCGCGCGCCGTTCGATGGTGAACTGGGCGTCCGCCGCATCGAAGTCGGTCAGTATCTCAGCGCAGGAACGCAGATCGTCACGTTGACCGATCTGTCGATGCTCTATGCCAACTTCACCGTGCCGGAGAAGGCGAGTGCGGCGCTCAAGGTCGGTCAGACCGTGCGTCTCTCGGTCGATGCCTATCCCGGCCGGACCTTCGAGGGTAAGATCACGACGATCGAGCCGCAGATCGCGGCCGACACGCGCAACATCCGCGTTCAGGCCACGATCGCGAACCCCGACCACATCCTCAAGCCCGGCATGTTCACGACCACGACGGTCGTGCTGCCGGATCGGCCACCGGTCGTCACCGTGCCGGAAACCGCCGTTGACTACACGCTTTACGGCGATTCCGTCTTCCTCATCACCGAGAAGAAAAGCGATGACGGCAAGACCAGCCTCGTCGTCGTGCGTACCTTCGTGCGGACCGGTGATCGGGTCGACGGCCGCGCCGAAATCCTCGAAGGGCTGAAGGCCGGCGATCGCGTGGTCGCGGTCGGTCAGCTCAAGCTGCAATCGGGCGCCGCGGTTGCGATCTCGACCGATCCGGCGCCGCCGATTCCGGCGAATCCGCCGCGTTATTAATCGCGCGCGCTTTATTAATTCAAGAGCCGGAGCTGGCCGATGGTCTGGACTGATCTTTTCATCAAGCGACCGGTATTGTCCGTCGTCGTCAGCCTGCTGATCCTCCTGATCGGTCTGCGCGCGGCAACGGTGCTGCCGATCCGGCAATATCCGAAGCTGTCGAATACGGTGGTGAATGTCACCACTTCCTATCCCGGCGCGTCGGCCGATTTGATTCAGGGCTTCATCACCACGCCGATCGAGCAGGCCGTAGCCTCCGCCGAAGGCGTCGACTACATGACCTCGTCGTCGGTGCTCGGCACCAGCACGATTCAGGTCTACATCAAGCTGAACTTCGACCCGAACCAGGCTTTGACCGAAGTTCTCGCCAAGGTGAACTCGGTCAAATACCTGATCCCGAAGGAATCCAACGACCCGATCGTCACCAAGACGACCGGGCAAACCACCGCCGTGATGTATCTCGGCTTCTCCAGTGAAGTCCTGTCGGGGTCGGCGATCTCGGACTATCTGACGCGCGTGGTGCAGCCGGTGCTCTCCACTGTCGACGGCGTTGCCTCTGCCGATATTCTCGGCGGGCAAACCTTCGCGATGCGGTTGTGGCTCGATCCCGTGCGCATGGCCGGCCGCAGCGTCTCGCCGAATGATGTCTCCGCCGCGATCGCCGCCAACAATTTCCAGGCGGCCGCCGGCCAATCCAAGGGATTCTTCATCGTCTCCAACGTGTCGGCCAATACCGACCTGCAAAATCTCGATCAATTCAAGCGGATGATCGTCAAATCCAAGGATGGCGGTTTCGTCCGGATTGAGGACATCGCAACCGTCGAGCTTGCGGCGCAAAGCACCGACGCCAGTGTGGCCTTCAACGGCGAACACGCGATCTTTATCGGCGTTCAGGTGACGCCGCAGGGTAACCCTTTGACGCTGGTGAAGGGCGTGCGCGCACTATTCCCCGAGCTTGAGCGCAACCTGCCGCCGTCGATGAAGATGAAGGTGGCCTATGACTCCACCAAGTTCATTCAATCCTCGATCGACGAGGTGGAAAAGACGCTTGGCGAGGCCGTCATCATCGTCGTCGTGGTGATCTTCCTGTTCCTGGCCTCGTTCCGCTCGGTGCTGATCCCGGTCGTGACCATTCCGCTGTCGCTGATCGGCGTGTGCAGCCTGATGCTGGCGGCGGGCTTCAGCTTCAACCTGTTGACGCTGCTCGCCATGGTGCTCGCGATCGGCCTCGTCGTCGACGACGCCATCGTCGTGGTCGAAAACATCCACCGCCATCTGGAAGAGGGCAAGCCGCCGGTGCAGGCCGCCATGATCGGCGCGCGCGAAATCGTAGGCCCCGTCATCTCCATGACCATTACGCTCGCTGCGGTATACGCGCCGATCGGCTTCCTCGGCGGCCTGACCGGTTCGCTGTTCCGCGAATTCGCCTTTACGCTTGCGGGGTCGGTGATCGTGTCCGGCGTGATCGCGCTGACGCTATCGCCGATGATGTGCTCGGTGTTCCTCAAGAGCGCGGAGGAGGGGCGGTTTGCCAAACTGGTGAACCGGGTGTTCGGCGCGGTAACGCGCGGGTATGGCCGGATGCTCGATCGCTCGCTCGATTATCGTCCGATCACCGGGCTGTTCGCGCTGACGATCCTGGGGCTGGTCGGCTTCCTCTACTTGCATACGGCCAAGGAACTCGCACCGGAAGAAGACCAGGGCATCGTCTTTGCCGTGACGAAGGCGCCGAAATACGCCAACATCGATTATATCGATTTCTACGGCGACAAGCTCGACAAGATCTTCGCCTCGTTTCCGGAGACTGACCTGCGCTTCGTTCTGAACGGCATCGCCGGCCCGCAAGGCGGCATCGCCGGCATGCTGCTGACGCCCTGGGATGAGCGGAAGCGCTCCTCGATCAAGTTGAAGCCACTGGTTCAGGCCGCCCTGAGCAAGATCGAGGGCGTCAATGCCTTCGCGTTCAACCTGCCGCCGCTGCCGGGCGGCCCCGGCGGTCTGCCGGTCCAGATGGTGATCAGTTCGACCAACGGGTTCCAGTCGATCTTCGAACAGATGAACAAGCTGAAGGATGCCGCACGCAAGAGCGGGTTGTTCATCGTCTCCGACAGCGATCTCGATTTCAACCAGCCGGTGGTGCGGGTCAAGGTCGATCGCTCGAAGGCAAGCGACCTCGGTCTCACCATGCAGAGCATCGGCAATACGCTGGCCACCATGCTCGGCGGCAACTATGTGAACCGCTTCAACCTCGAGGGACGGTCCTATCAGGTCATTCCTCAGGTGCCGCGCCAGAGCCGCCTGTCGCCGGAGTCGCTCGGCACCTATTATCTGAACACCCCGACCGGCCAGCAGATTCCGCTGTCGACGGTGGTGTCGATCGAAACCGGAACCGACCCCAACGCGCTGACCCATTATAATCAGCTCAACTCGGCAACCTTCCAGGCGGTGCCGATGCCGGGCGTGACGGTGGGGCAGGCGGTCGACTTCCTCGAGGGCGAGGCGAAAAAGATGCCCGCCGGCTTCAGCCATGACTATCTCGCCGACTCCCGGCAGTATGTGCAGGAAGGCAATCAGCTCGCGATCACGTTCGGTTTCGCGCTGATCATCATTTTCCTGGTGCTGGCCGCGCAATTCGAAAGCCTGCGCGATCCGCTGGTGATCATGATCAGCGTGCCGATGGCGATCTCCGGTGCACTGATCCCGCTGTTCTTCGGCGCGGCCACGATGAACATCTACACCCAGGTCGGTCTGCTGACGCTAGTCGGACTCATCAGCAAGCATGGCATTCTGATGGTGGAGTTCGCCAACGAGCTTCAGCTCAAGGAGAGCCTGGATCGCCGTTCGGCGATCGAGATGGCCGCTCGCGTCCGGCTTCGTCCGATCCTGATGACGACGGCGGCAATGGTCACCGGCCTGCTGCCGCTGCTCACCGCATCAGGCGCGGGCGCGGCGAGCCGGTTCTCGATCGGCCTTGTCGTCGTTGCCGGCATGACCATCGGAACGCTGTTCACGCTTTTCGTGCTGCCCGCGGTCTATGTGTGGATCGCAACCGATCACCGTGCCGGGGCCGAATCCGAACGCGCCAGGGAAATCGCCGAGTTCGACCTCGGGTCGGGGGCGTTAAAGCCAACTTAACGCCGCCGGCCAGAGAGAATCCGCACTCGCGCCCGATCGCGCGGGTCGTTTTGGGATAGCGGATTATGTTAAGGTTCCATGGAACGTGACATGATCAGGGGAAATGCCTGAAGTGAGCCGCGAGTTCTCGCTTGGTAACTATCGTTTCATCCCGGCTGTGTTTCAGTATTCGAGCGGCATCTGCGCGCTGCCCGGTTTCGAGATCGAACGGGTGCGCCTCGACAGGCCTCGGCCACTGGCCGAGGGATTCGCACAGGCCGCAAGTTACATCCGGAATGCCGGCGAGAGGCTGACGTCATTCTGCGCCTGCGAGTTACGCTCGCCGGCGGCGTTTACGGAAGCGGGCTTCCTCGCCTTCAACCAGCACTACGTCAAGACGCTCGCCGAGTGGGATATCTTTGACGGCACCACCAATCCCGTGGCGCGCAGCAATGTTTGCCCGGAGATCGATCCCCCTGACGAGCCGTCGTTCTACGCATTCTCCTTCGTTCGTCCGATCGGGGGACAACGCCGCACCGCTACGCCGGACTTTGTCATTGCCGGTGGCGCGGAAGCGCGTGGCGGCGCCGGCAGTTATCCCGAGCGGATCGTGCGTTACCGCGACCTCAGCCCGGAAGGCTGGAAGGAGAAGGTCGGCTTCACCGTTCGCGAAATGGAGAGCCGTCTGGCTGAGTTCGGATTTGCGTGGGGCGACACGACAGCAGCGCAGGCCTACACCGTTCATGACTTCCATCCTGTAGTGATTGAAGAGCTCGTGCGACGCGGTGCGATGCGATCCGGCCTGACCTGGCACTTCGCGCGGCCGCCGGTGGTCGATCTCGAATTCGAGATGGATTGCCGAAGGGTGAGCCGGGAGACGGTGATCTGATCCTCATCCTGAGGAGGCGCGTTAGCGCCGTCTCGAGGGATGAGGCCTCATGGTTCGAGACGCGCGCGTCCAAGATCTCAGGATGATGAGACCTTGTGAGCGCGCTCCTTACTATGAGGAACACGCTACCTTTGCCGCGGATCGAGCGCGTCGCGCAGGCCGTCGCCGACCAGGTTGAACGACAGTACTACCAGGAAAATCGCCAGTCCCGGCCACAGCGCCATCCAGGGCGCGTTGGTCAGAAAGCGCTGGGCCGAATTGAGCATGCTGCCCCAGGAGGGCGCCGGCGGCTGCTGTCCAAGGCCGAGGAACGAGAGCGCGGCTTCCGCGATGATGGCGGCGGCAATCGACAACGTGGCCTGCACCAGAAGCGCCGGCAGGATGTTCGGCAGAATATGGAATAGCGCAATGCGCCACGGCGGGTTGCCGATGGCGCGCGCCGCCTCGACATAATCCTCGACCTTGACGCCGATGGTCTGGCCGCGGGTGAGGCGAATGAAGATCGGCGTCGCTGAAACGCCGATCGCGATCATGGCGTTGCCGAGGCTCGGTCCTAGAAAGGCGGCGAGCGCAATCGCCAGGATCAGGAACGGGCAGGCCAGCATGGCATCGGTGAGCCGGCTGATCAGCGCGTCGATAAAGCCGCCGCGATAGCCGGAGAGCAGGCCGAGCGGGACGCCGACCGCAAGCGCAATGCTGACCGAGATCGCGCCCGCCGCAAGCGAGGCGCGCGAGCCGTACACCACGCGCGCCAGTATGTCGCGGCCAAGATCGTCGGTGCCGAACCAATGGGCTGATGTCGCCGGTTTGCGGACCAGCGCCCAGTTGGTCGCGATCGGATCGTAGGGAACGATCAGCGGCGCAAACAGCGCGAGCAGGATAAAGGCCACGATCACGATCAGGCCGACGACCGCGCTTTTGCGTTTGAAAAGGCGGCGCAACGCCCGGCGTGTCGGGCTTTCCAGCGTGTCGGGGGCAATCGCGGCCAGTGCGGCAAGGGTGGCGTCGGTCATCTCATCATCCCCTCAGCCGCGGATTGACGAGCACATAAGCGATATCGGCGATCAGGTTCAGCGTGAGATAAACCGTCGCGGTGACAAGCACGACGCCTTGCACCACGGCGTAGTCGCGATTGAACACGGCGTCCACGATCAGCTTGCCGAAACCCGGAATCGAAAAGATCTGCTCGGTCAGCACGGCGCCCGAGAGCAGCGTTCCGAGTTCGAGCGCGCCGAGCGTGATAACGGGCGTCAGCGCATTGCGCATCGCATGTTTCAAGATCACGCTGCGCTCGGAAAGGCCCTTGGCGCGCGCGGTGCGGACGTAATCGCTCTGCAATACCTGAAGCATCGCGCTGCGCGTGTGCCGCATCAGGATCGCGGCGATGGCGTTGCCAAGCACAAAGGCCGGCATGATGGTCGAGGCGAGGCTGGCGCGCCAGTTCTCGGAGAGCGGCACATAGCCGGAAGCGGGAAGCCAGCCGAGCTTGATCGAGAACAGGAAGATCAGCATGATTCCGAGCCAGAAATTCGGCGTCGAGATGCCCCATAGCGCGAACAGGTTGGCGCCATAGTCCCAGGCGGTGCCTTGCTTGACGGCGGAGACGATGCCGGCGGGAATGCCGATCAGGAAGGCGATCACGATCGCCATCGATGCCAGTTGCAGGGTCACCGGCAGTTTCTGCACGATCAGTTCGCGCACCGGCACCTTCACCCGCAGCGATTTACCGAGGTCGCCTGTCAGCACGCCCTTGACCCAATAGGCGTATTGCACCGGGATCGGTTGATCGAGGTGGTATTGTTTCCGAATCTGCTCGATCGCCGCCGGATCGCGTTCTTCGCCGGCCATCACCAGCGCGGGATCGCCGGGCAACAGGTGCTGCAGGGAAAAGATCAGGATCGACACGAAAAACAGCGTCGGCACCATTTGCAGAAGGCGGCTGCCGAGGAAGTTCAGCATGCGGTTAACCGTATCCCGGGCGCAGCGCTACGCCTTCTCACTTCAGTTTCAACCCGACAACGCGCACGAGGCCATCCGGCATTTGCCGGTAGCCTTCGAGTTTCTTGGTATGCGCGAACAGAAGCTTCTTGTGATAGAGGTAGATGATAGGCTCGTCGTTGAGCACGATCCTGGTCAGCTTTTCGTAGATTGCTTTGCGCTCGGCGAAGTTACTGGTCAGCCGCGCATCTTCCATTAATTTGTCGGCTTCAGGATTTGAATAGCCGCCATCGTTCTGCGGCGCGCCGGTATGCAGGAAGACGTAGGAATTGCCGTCCGGATCGATGCGGCCGCTCCAGTTGATCTGGAACACCTGGAATTCACCGGCCTGGACCTGTTTGAACGATGTGGCGAACTCAACCAGTCGAAGCTTGATGTCGAAACCGGCCTCGGCCGCCATCGACTGCACGACCTGCGCGACCGCTTCATATTCCGAGCCCTTCGGCACCATGTAGTCGATGGCGACGGGGAGCGAGACGCCGGCTTCCTTCAACAGCGCCTTGGCTTTTTCGACATCGCGCGGACGGATCGGAGAGGATTGCTGGTAATAGGGATGCGAAGGGCTGACCCACTGGTTGCCCGGCGTGAACTCGCCGTTGAAGGCGACCTGGTTGAGCGCTTCGCGGTCGATTGACAGATCGAGCGCCTGACGCACCTTGACGTTCGTGAGCGCGCCCTTGCTCTTGTCGTTGTTGGTATTGATCGTGAGCCCGAGATAACCGAGCTCGGGCGCGGTCGATAGTACGAGACGCGAGTCCGATTTCACGTCCTTGATGTCGGTGGCGAGCACGCGCTCGATCAAATCGAGCCCGCCGGATTTGAGATTGGCAAGCCGCACCGTGGCATCGACGATCGGCAGGAACACGATGCGGTCGATGAAGACGTTGTCCTTGTTCCAGTAGTCGGCGAACCGCTCGAAGACGATGCGGTCCTGCTGGACGCGTTCGACGAACTTGAAGGGTCCGGCGCAGACCGGATGCAGGCCGAACTTGTCGCCTTCCTCTTTCGCCGCCTTGGGCGAAACCATCATGCCTGAGCGATCGGTGAGTTGGGCAAGCAGCGGCGCATATGGGTTCTTCAATACGAGTTTTATGGTGAGGGGATCGACCACTTCGACATGGTCGACACTGGCAAGCTCCGATTTCCGGAACGAGCCGGGCATGTTGATATGCCGCTCGATCGAGAATTTTGCGGCTTCGGCGTCGAATGGCTCGCCGTCATGAAATTTGACGCCTGGCCGAAGCTTGATGGTCATCGCCTTGCCGTCGGCCGAGGTCTCCTGGGACAGCGCGAGCTGTGGCACGATGTTGAGCTTCTCGTCGATATCGAACAGCTTGTCGCAAAAGGCCGAGAAGACGATGCGTCCGACATAAGTCCGCCCGAGCGACGGATCGAGCATGTCGGGATCTTCGGCAAGGCCGATGCGAAGTGTCGTCTGGGCTTGCGCGCTCGCCACCAGCGACATCGCAAGAGCCGCTGCGATCGCAGCCACGCGCAAAGTCCTCATGGTCCTGTTCTCCTTGACTCAGATACCGGTCTGCACTCAAATTTTAGCCAGCGTTGCATCATCCGTACCAACACCGGAACCGCCGGCTCCTTCCATGCGGTTGAAGGCCGCAATCAGTCTCGTTAGCGTCGGCGAGAGCCCGCCGTCAGAAGGAACGATGGCGCCGGCCGGCGGCAATTCGTCGCTGCGATGGCAGGCGGTCAAATGTCCAGCCTCGTTCGGCAATAGTAGGGGAATTTCGGCCCGGCAACGGTCGATCACGTAGGGACAACGCGTATGAAATCGGCAACCGGACGGTGGATTGAGTGCGCTCGGCATTTCACCTTCCAGTACCAGGCGGCTGCGTTTTGCCTGCGGCTTAGGCACGGGAATGGCCGATAACAGCGCGCGGCTATAGGGATGACGTGGCGCGGCGAACAGGGTTTCGGCATCCGCGGTCTCGACGATCTGGCCGAGATTCATGACCGCGACCCGGTCGGCGATATGCTTGACCACCGCCAGGTCGTGCGAAACGAAAATGTAGGCTAAGCCCAGCCGTTGTTGCAGATCGTGGAGCAAGTTGAGGATTTGCGAACGGATCGAGACATCGAGCGCCGAAACCGGCTCGTCGCAGATGATCAGCTTCGGTTCGACGGCGAGCGCCCGCGCGATCGCGATGCGCTGGCGCTGGCCGCCGGAAAATTCGTGGGCGTAGCGGCGGGCCGAACGTGGCTCTAACCCGACCAGCCGGAGCAGCTCTTCCACCCGTTCGCGGCGCTGCTCGCTTGGAACGAGTTCATGCAGCACCAGCGGCTCGGCCAGGATCTGGCCGACGGTCATCCGCGGGTTGAGCGAGGCATACGGGTCCTGGAAAATGATCTGGGCATCGCGGCGGAACGCGCGCAATTCGCTCGCACCCATCCCAAGGAGATCGCGGCCTTCAAAACGAATCTCGCCCCGATCGGGCTCGATGAGGCGCAGCACCAGACGGCTCACGGTCGATTTGCCGCAACCGGATTCACCGACCAGTGCCAGCGTCTCGCCGGCATTGACACTGAAGGAGACGCCGTCGACGGCCTTGACGAAAGATATTGGCCGTCCAAACGCCGAACGCTTCGCGACGAAATGCTTGACGAGATTTTTCGCCTCCAACAGCGCGGCCATCACGATACCAGCCTTTCCAGCGGCGCGCGGATGCAGCGTGACCAATGGCCGGGGCTGACCTGTAAAAACGGCGGCGGCTCGGCGAGGCAGTCGGCTTCGGTGAAAGGACATCGCGCGGCGAAGCGGCAACCCTTCGGCGGGTCGGCCATGTTGGGAACCATGCCCTCGATGGTCGCCAGATGCGAGGTGCGGTGGTCGAGGCGTGGAATCGAACCGAGCAGGCCGACCGTGTAGGGATGCTGCGGGCTTGCGAACAGCGCATCGACGCTGGCCCGTTCGACGACCTCGCCGGCATACATCACCGCGACCTCGTCGCAGACTTCGGCGACCACGCCGAGGTCGTGGGTGATCAGGATGATGGCGGCGCCGCTCTCGGCCTTCAGCTCGCGCATCAGATCGAGAATCTGGGCCTGCAAGGTGACATCGAGCGCGGTGGTGGGTTCGTCGGCGATCAAGAGGCGCGGATCGCAGGCCAGCGCCATCGCGATCATGACGCGCTGGCGCATGCCGCCGGAAAGCTTGTGCGGATATTCGTCGACGCGCTGCTCGGGCGAGGGGATATGCACCCGCCGCAACAGTTCGATCGTGCGTTTGCGCGCAGCCACTTTGCTTCCGCCGCGGTGGCGAAGGATGGATTCGATGATCTGATCGCCGATGGTGAAGCTCGGATTGAGCGAGGTCATCGGCTCCTGGAAAATCATCGCAAGCCGGTTGCCGCGCAGGTCGCGCCTGATCTGGTCGGAAACGTCGAGCAGATCGAATCCGTCGAAGCGGATCGATCCCGTCACTTCGGCGGATTGCTTCGGCAACAGCCCCATCACGGCGAGTGAAGTGACGCTCTTGCCGCAACCGGATTCGCCGACCAGGCCCAGGGTGGCGCCTCGTGCGACGGCCAGATCGACCGCGTCGACCGCATGCGTGGTGCGTCCGTCATCGCCGCGAAAGGTGACGCGCAAATCCTTGATCTCGATCAGCGGCGTCTCGGTCATCGCCGGCTTTCGAGCGCAGCCGCGATGCCGGCGTCGATCACCGCGCGATCGGTGATCCCGGCCGGATTTTTCCGGCTCGGCAGGTACTTTCGAAAGTGCTCCCAGCGCTCGCGGCTCACCGCTTCCAGCCGTTCGAGTTCACCGAGAGGATCGGCGTGGTCATCGACGCGCAGATCGAGGTCGGACCATTCCTCTTCGCCGTAAATAAGAAGGGCGGCCGATTGCTTGCCGCGCTTGTCGCCGCCAGCCAGCTCGCCCGCGCACATCGCCGCGATCAGGCGTCGTGCAAAAGGAAAATCCACGTTTGCGAGAAAGGCTTTCGCGGTGTCATCCAGAACACGCCCGCATGCGAGCATGTTTCCGGCAATCGAAAAGCCGTCGCCTTGGAGGTGCCCGCACCAGTCGACGCAGTCCTTTCCGGTGTAGGCAGCGATCTGTCCCTTCGCGTCCATGATATGAAGCTGCCGGCTGGCGTGTCCGGCATCTCTTGCGATCAGCGTTTCGATAATGTTGTGCGGAGCAAGGCCCTCGCGAAGCAGCCGCAGCCCGTCGATGCCGTAATACGGATTGACCAGTGCCTGCGTGGCGATGCCGCCGATCGCAGGCGCAACGTAGGGCACGCGCGAGCCGACCGCGAAGAATTTCGTGGCGACCGCTATTCCGATCTGGCCGGTGGCATTGTCCTTGGCAATGATCGACCAGGTCATGTTTTTTAGCGTCCGGCCGCGTAGCCCTGCATGCCGCGGGCGTTGGCTGCGGCGCGGCGGCGGCGGCCGATTTTCGAGGCGGCGGTCAGCCGGCCCTCGGACCAATCCGGTCCGACCTCGACGATGTGGCCGCGTTCGCGCAAATTATCGATCGCCGCTTTGGGAACCCGATTTTCGATCACCATCACGCCGGGCCGTGCGGTGCGCGGCCAGAACGAAATCGGGAAATGTTCGGAGTGCCAGGCCGGCGCGTCGATCGCCTCTTGTAAATTCATCTTGGCATGGACATGCCGCAGGAAAAATTGCGTGATCCATTGATCCTGCTGGTCGCCGCCGGGCGAGCCCCACGACAGATACGGCTCGCCGTCGCGCAGCGCCATGGTCGGTGAGAGCGTGGTGCGCGGGCGCTTGCCCGGCGCGAGCGACCCGGGTTGATCTTCCTCGAGCCAGAACATCTGCGCACGGCTGCCGAGACAAAAGCCGAGTTCGGGGATCACGGGCGAGGATTGCAGCCAGCCGCCGGACGGCGTCGCCGAGATCATATTGCCGGCCTGATCGATGATATCAAAATGGACGGTGTCGCCCCGGACTTCGCCGAAGCGGCCGACGGTGGGTTCGCCCGCGCCCATGGCGCCGACCGCTTCGCGTTGGCCTTCCTGGCGCCGCAGCTTCACCACGCCGCCAAAACCTTCGACCGAGCCCGGAATGAATTCGAGCGAGGCCTTCTCCGAGATCAGCTTGCGCCGTTCGTCGTTATAGGCATCCGACAGCAGGGTGGCGATCGGCACCTCCACGAACTTGGGATCGCCGTAAAATTTCTCGCGGTCGGCATAAGCGAGTTTGGCGCATTCGATCTGGGTATGGATGAATTCGGGGCCGGCGGGATCGAGCCCGTCGAGCTGAAAACCTTTCAGCAGCGCTAATTGTTGCAGCATCACCGGCCCCTGGCTCCAGACGCCGGCCTTGCACACCGTATAGCGTCCGTAGTCATAGGTCAGCGGCGCTTCGATCGTCGGTTGCCAGCGCGCCATGTCGTCGGCAGAGAGCACGCCGCGATGCGGC
The DNA here is from genome assembly GCA_963770515.1 of uncultured Alphaproteobacteria bacterium. Classification (GTDB taxonomy): domain Bacteria; phylum Pseudomonadota; class Alphaproteobacteria; order Rhizobiales; family Xanthobacteraceae; genus Bradyrhizobium. The sequence continues at coordinate 385,874 of CAVYPW010000004.1, read as the reverse complement.
GACCCGCTCACATCCATCACGTCCTGCGTGCGGCAGAACTCGCCGATGGCTTCGGCCACAAAGCCTTTGGACCACGCGCTTCGCGCGGCCTCGATTTGCGCGTCGCGATCGCCGCCGGCGCTTTCAGCCTCTTTCAGAATGCGCGTATAGGTTTCCGCGAGTTTTGCATTCGTGAAAATCGAACCGGGTTTCGGCACCTCATTGTTCGGCAGGTAGACCGCGGCCGAGGTCGTCCAATATTTACGGAACAATTGCTCGACGGTTTTGACGGTGGCGGCCGCGCGCTCCAGGAACGGATAGCCGTCGCGGGCGTAAGCGATCGCCGGTTCCAGTACCTCGCGCAGCCGCATGGTGCCGTAGTCACGGAGCAACAGCATCCAGGATTCGAAGGTGCCGGGAATGCAGGCCGCGAGCAGCCCGGTGCCGGGCACCATCTCCAGTCCCTCGCTCTTGTAATGCGCGATGGTCGCGCCCGCCGGCGCCGGACCCTGGCCGCAAATCACCTGGGTAGCCCCGCGCTTGACGTCATGCACGATGATCGGCACGTCCCCGCCGGGACCATTCAGATGCGGCTCGACCACCTGCAAGGTGAAGGCGGTGGCGACGGCGGCGTCAAACGCGTTGCCGCCTTTTTCCAGGATGCCCATGCCGACCGCGGTCGCAATCCAGTGGGTCGAGGTAACCACGCCGAACGTGCCCTCGATTTCGGGGCGGGTGGTGAAGGGATCGGGATTGATATTGCCCATGGGTATCCGTGAGTTAGGTCTGTGGTCTGGCGGCGGCGCAATTGACCACAGCTGGAGCGCCCTGCCAACCAGCTTCCAGTCTTTGTGATCACGCGTTTTGTGATCATACGCCGATCGCCACTTCGGCGGGATCGTTAACCGCGTGGCAGGCTACCCCGTTGATCAGCTTGGGGGCCTCGCGGCGGCAGCGATCAAAGACCAGCGGGCAACGTGGATTGAAGGCGCAGCCTGCCGGCGGGTTGATCGGGTTCGGAATTTCGCCTTTCACCGGAATGCGCTGACGGCCCGACATCGCGAGATCCGGCACCGCGCCGAGCAGCATTTTGGTGTAGGGCATGCGCGGTGAAGTGAACAATTCGCGGGATTCCGCGACCTCGACGACGCGGCCGAGATACATCACGCCGATGCGCTTGGCCATATGCCGGACGACAGCGAGGTTGTGGCTGATGAAGAGATAGGTGAGGCCGAACTTGTCTTGCAGGTCGCGCATCAGGTTGAGGATTTGCGCCTGAACCGACACATCGAGCGCCGAGGTCGGCTCGTCGCAGACGATGAATTCGGCTTCCGACGCCAGCGCGCGCGCAATCGCGATACGCTGCCGCTGGCCGCCGGAGAACTCATGCGGATATTTCCAGCCGTCATCGGCGTGGAGACCGACGAGGCCGAGCAACTCGCCGACGCGGGCGCGAATATCGGATTCGCTTTTGATCAGATCGAAGGCGCGGATCGGCTCGGCGACGATGGCATCGATCCGAAGCCGCGGATTGAGGCTCGCATAGGGATCCTGGAAAATCATCTGGATACGGCGGCGCAATTGCCGCCGCGCCTGCGCCTGACGTGGATCGGTCATCGAAACCCCATCGATGACGACTTCTCCCGACGTCGGCGGCAATAGCCCCACCACCATCCGCGCCGCGGTGGTTTTTCCGGAGCCGGATTCTCCGACCAGTGCGAAGGTCTCGCCTTTGGCGATGTCGAAACTGATGTCGTCGACGGCTTTCAGAAATTCCAGATGCCCGCCTTCGAGGACACGGTTGAGCCACGGCTTGGAGACGTCAAAGACGCGGCGCAGGTTTTTCACTTCGACAAAAGGCTTTTCCGTCATGCCGCGGTATCCGCTGTGGCGGCATCATAGAGATGGCAGGCGACCGACTGCGTGCCATGGGTGATCGGTTCGGGTCGTTCGGTGCGGCAACGATCGAACGCAAAGGTGCAGCGCGGGTTGAACGGGCAGCCGGCGGGAATCGCGGACAGCCGCGGCATGGTGCCGGGAATCTGAATCAGACGCGAGGCGTCGCTGGCCAGCGTCGGGATCGCGCCCATCAAGCCCTTGGCGTAAGGATGCAGCGGATGTTGCACGACATCGAGCACCGGACCGATTTCGGCGATCCGGCCGGAATACATCACCGCAACGCGGTCGGAGGTTTCCGCAATCACGCCCATGTCGTGGGTCACGAGCATCACCGCGGTGCCGTGGTCGCGCCCGAGCCGCTTGATCAAGGCAATGATCTGGGCCTGCACCGACACATCGAGCGCCGTTGTCGGCTCGTCGGCGATGATCAGTTCTGGCTCGGCACAAATGGCGAGCGCAATGACGACCCGCTGCCGCATGCCGCCGGAAAATTCGTGCGGATAGGCATCGATGCGTTTTTCCGGCGCGGGAATGCCGACCTCGGCGAGCAGATCGATGGCGCGCCGTCGCGCCGCCTGTTCCGACAGATTGGTGTGGGTCCGGATGGTCTCGATCAGTTGATCGCCGATCCGGTAGAGCGGATTGAGGCTCGTGAGCGGATCCTGGAAAATCATCCCGATCCGTTTGCCTCGGATGCGGCGCATTTCTTCCGGCGGCAGATTGTCGATCCGCAGGCCGGAGAGATAGATCTCGCCGCCCGCGATGCGGCCGGGCCGGTCGATCAGGCCGATGACGGCGAGCCCTGTCACGGATTTTCCGGCACCGGATTCGCCGACCACGCCCAACACCTCGCCCTTGGCGATGTCGAAGGAAACGCCGTCGATCGCGTGCAGCACCTGATGGCGGGTAGCGAATTCGACCCGCAGGTTACGCACGGAGAGAATTGGTTCGCTCATCTCAGTTTCGGGTTCAGCGCGTCGCGCAGCCAGTCGCCGAGCAGGTTGATCGACAGGATCAGCGCTGCGAGCGCTAGCCCAGGGAAGGCCACGATCCACCATTCGCCGGCAAACAGATAATTGTTGCCGATGCGGATCAGGGTTCCGAGCGAGGGCATGGTGTCGGGCATGCCGGCGCCGAGAAACGACAAGGTCGCCTCGGTGATGATCGCCAGCGCCAGATTGATGGTCGCAATCACCAGGATCGGCCCCATCGTGTTGGGCAGGACATGCCGCAGCATGATCACGGGCGCGGGCAGGCCGATCAGTTGTGCCGCCGCCACGTAGTCCTTGTTCTTTTCCACCATCACCGAGCCGCGCACGGTGCGCGCATATTGCACCCAGAAGCTCAGGCCGATCGCGATCACCAGCACGGCAAGCGTGCTCATGGCGTCGAGCCGGTTACCGAACAGCGATTTGGCGATCGCCATTGACCAATAGCGCGATCAGGATGGCGGGGAAGGTGAGCTGCACGTCGGCGATGCGCATGATCAGGGCGTCGATCGGCGCCACCGAAATAACCGGCGATCAGGCCAAGCGCGATGCCGAGCGCTCCCGAGAACACCACGCCGAGAATGCCGACGATCAGGGAAATGCGCAAACCGTAGAGGATGGCCGACAAGACATCGCGGCCCTGTTCATCCGTGCCCAGCAGGAACGGGCTTTGGCCGTCAGCGGTCCAGAGCGGCGCGATCCGCGAATTCATCAGCTGGAGCTGCGCTGGGATCGAAAGGATTTTGCACCGCGATCAGCGGCGCTGCGATTGCCAGCACGAAGAAAAGCAGCGTCACGACTGCGGCCACCATCGTCAGCCGCGAGCGGCGGAATGAATAGAAGATGTCGCTGTCGAGCGCGCGCCGGGCGAGCCCCATCGTTGGACGCGTGGCCTGAGGCAGCTTTGTCGGAGAGGGCGGCGTCTGACATGTCAGCTCTCTCAGGCCGGGCGGCCGACGCTGGCGCGCAGGCGCGGATCGACCACGGTATAGAGCACGTCCACCACGAGATTGATGGTGACAAAGATCAGCGACACCATCAGCAAATAGGCTGCCATAATCGGGATATCGACATTCTGCACGGCCTGGACGAACAGAAGCCCCATGCCGGGCCACTGGAAAACGGTTTCGGTGATGATCGCAAATGCAATAACCGAGCCAAATTGCAGGCCCGCCACCGTGATCACGGGCACCAGTGTATTCTTCAACGCATGGCCGAAATGGATGGCGCGGGTCGTCAATCCGCGCGCCCGGGCAAAGCGGATATAATCCGTGCGCAGGACTTCAAGCATTTCGGCGCGCACCAGCCGCATGATCAGCGTCATCTGGAACAGGCCGAGCGTGATCGAGGGCATGATCAGTGCCTTCAGCCCCGAGACCGTCAGAAGACCCGTGGTCCACCAGCCAAAGCGCACGACGTCGCCGCGCCCGAACGAAGGCAGCCAGCCCAGCGTCACCGAGAACAGATAGATCAGTAGAATGCCGATCAGGAAGGTCGGCAGCGAAATGCCGATCAGCGAGATCGCCTGGAACAGTTTCGCAAGCAGCGTGTCGCGCCGGAGCGCCGAATAGACTCCCATCAGGATGCCGAACACCATCGCGAGAATGGTGGCGCAGGTCGCGAGTTCCAGCGTCGCCGGCATCCGTTCCTTCAGGAGATCGGCAACCGGCAGGCGGAATTGATAGGAGATGCCGAATTTGAATTGCGCGGCATTGGCGAAATAGCGTGCGAACTGCACGGGAATCGGATCATCGAGCCCGAGCGATTTTCTGATCTCCGCCCGCTCGGCGGCCGAGGTGTCGATCGAAACGATCTGGCTTACGGGATCGCCAACGAAGCGGAACATCGAGAACGAAATGATCCCGACGGCGATCATGACACCGATCGCCTGGATAGCCCGGCGAAGCGTGAAAGCGAGCATCTGTTCCTTTCACTTCTTCTCTGAACGCAATTCGCGCCGCAACCGTCGCGTTATTCCTGCTTCGTCGCCCAATAGAACAGAACCTGATTGTCGGCGCGCTGGACGATCTTCACTTTTTTCGAAACGCCCCAGGCCAGCGACTGCTGGTGCAGCGGGATGTAGCCGTAATCCTTGATTCCAATTTCGAAGGCGTGCTTGATCATCTGGTCGCGCTTGGCGGTGTCGGTTTCGACCAGAACCTTGTCGGCGAGCGCATCGAGTTCCTTGTTGCAATAGCCGCCGAGATTGGCTTCGCCCCGCGTCGGCTCCTTGGGATCGTGGCAGCCCATGATGTCGTACAGCACGTTATGGGAGTCCATTGAGGCCGGCGTCCAGCCCAACAGATAGAACGAGGTCTGGTAGCCGCCGGGCTTGAGCACCTTGCCGAAATACTGCGCCTTGGGTTGCGCCAGCAGAGTAACCTTGACGCCGATGCGCGCGAGCATGCCCACCACCGCCTGGCAAATATCGGCATCGTTGATGTAGCGGTCGTTGGGGCAATCCATCGTGACTTCGAAGCCGTCGGGATAACCGGCTTCCGCCATCAGCTTCTTGGCCGCTTCGGGATCGGCCTTGGGCCGGATGAAGTCCTTTGAAAGCGCGAACAGTTGCGGCGCGATCATCAGCGCCGAGGGCGTCGAAAGGCCGCGCATCACGCGGTTCTTGATCAGATCGACGTCAATCGCCTTGTAGAAGGCTTCGCGGACACGGATGTCCTTGAACGGGTTCTTGCCCTTGATGTTGGAATAGAGCAGTTCGTTGCGCTCCTGATCCATGCCGAGAAAGATGGTGCGCACTTCAGGTCCGGTCAGGACGGTCGCGTTGCCGCCGGCATTCACGCGCTGAATGTCTTGCGTCGGCACCGGCTCGATCACGTCGACCTCGCCTGAAAGCAACGCGGCAACCCGCGTCGAGGCCGATCCGATCGGCGTGAAGATGATCTCCTTGATGTTATGCTCGGGCTTGCCCCACCAGTTCGGATTGACCTTGAACACGGTCTTCACGCCGGGCTGGTGGCTTTCGATGAAGAAGGGACCGGTGCCGTTCTCGTGCAGCGAGGCGAAGCTCGGCGTGGTTGCGGAAGCCGGGGTCGGCGCGACGGAATTGTTTTCCTCGCACCATTTCTTGTCCATGATGAACCAGCCGTCCCATTGCGAGGTCAGGATGGGATTGGGCGAGGCGAGTTTCACGTCCACCGTATAGTCGTCGATCTTGATGAACTTGGCGTCGGCGGGAACGTTGGTGAGGAAGTTCGAACCTTTGGCGCGGACGCGCTCGGCGGAGAAGATCACATCATCGGCGGTGAAGGGGTCGCCGTTGTGAAATTTGACGCCTTTGCGCAAGTGGAAACGCCAGCGGGTCGGCTCCGGGGTTTCCCAGCTTTCCGCCAGCGCGGGAGCTATCTTTAAATCCTTGTCGCGGGTAACGAGCCCTTCATAGACATGTGCATGATGGGCAATCGTGGTGGTTTCCTTGAGCGTATAGGGATCGAGCGATTTGAGCTCGCCCTGATTGGCGTAGCGTATGGTCTGGCTTGAGGCCGGCAGTGCGGCAAAAGCGACAATCGAAGCGGTGGCCGTTGCAAGCAAGATCTGACGTAACGGCATTGGTGAAAGTTCTCCACGCTGGTGTACACTTCGCGCATGCAATAAAGATGCCCGAGCCATGTTGCCAGAGTTTGGCCGCCACGCAAAGGCGATTTCCTCTGGCCGCAATGGTTTGCGGGCATCTTGTCCTACCTAAGTTTAACGCTGGCGGCTTTGCGGATTTCGCCAAACTGACGGAGTAGTTGATGGCGGAACAGAAGGCCGACGTGCTTGTGCTGGGCGCGGGCATGGTGGGCGTCAGTGCGGCTTTGCACCTGCTAAGGCTCGGGCGTGACGTCATTCTGGTCGACAGGAATGAGCACGCCGGCGACGAGACCAGCTATGGCAATGCAGGGATCATCGAGTGCGCCTCCGTCTTTCCTTTGATGTTTCCCCGGGACGTCAAGCAGATATTTCAGTATGCATTGAACCGCTCGCCGCAGGCCTATTATCGTCTCTCAGAGCTGCCGGATTTTCTGCCCTGGCTGGCGCGTTATTACTTTGCATCTTCGCCGGCGCGGGCCATGCACAGCGCGATGGCGGAATGGCCGCTGATCCAGCGCAGCCTGGTCGAGCATGAGGCGCTGATCGCGGAGGCCGGCGTGCCGGAGCTGTTGCGCCGCACCGGCTGGCTCAAGCTGTTTCGCTCGCAAGCCAGTCTCGCCAAGGCCGTGAGCGACGCCGAGCGGGTCAAGCAGTATGGCGTTCCCAGCGAAATCCTCGATCGCGAAGCGATCGCTGCGCGCGAACCCAATCTGACCGGAGATTTCGCCGGCGCCGTCTATTGGCCGACGCCTGGATTCATTGCCGATCCGGGCGCACTCGCCAAGGCCTATGCCGCGCTGTTTGTCCGCAAGGGCGGCCGCTTTGTCGTGGCGGATGCGCGAACGCTCACGCAGGAATCGAGCGGCTGGCGCGTCGATGGCGCCGCCGCGCGCGAGGTCGTGGTGGCGCTAGGGCCGTGGTCTGATCTGGTGTTCCGCCCGCTTGGATATTCGATCCCGCTCGGGGTCAAGCGCGGCTATCATTTGCACCTGAAGCCGGGCGGCAACGCCGTGCTCAATCACCCGGTTCTGGATTCCGATCTCGGTTATCTGCTCGCGCCGATGAACCGGGGCATTCGTCTGACCACCGGCGTGGAGTTTGCCCGCCGCGATGCCCCGCCAAGACCGATCCAGGTCGAACAGGCGCTGCCGCGGGCGCGAGCTCTGTTCCCGCTGGGAGAGCCCGTCGATGCAAAGCCCTGGATGGGGGCCCGGCCGTGCCTGCCGGACATGCTGCCGGTGATCGGTCAGGCGCCGCGCCATCGCGGGCTATGGTTCGATTTCGGCCATCAGCACCATGGGCTGACGCTTGGCCCGGTGACCGGCCGATTGCTGGCGGAAATGATGACCGACATGACACCCTTTACCGACCCGCGCCCCTACGCGGTCGAGCGGTTCTAGTGGTCCAATTCTAACATTCGCACCCCCTTGCGGCGTCCACTTTTGCGAATGTTAAAATCAAAGGATCACTAGCAAATATAGGTTTCTAGTGGAGTTTTGGATTTGACATTCGCTTTCCGAGTTTGTGGCCAGGTGGTAGCGAATGTCAAATCCACTCCACTAGTGACTATATCCAGCTTCTCCCTTCGGACGGCTTGCTTCCCGCACGAGGTCGTGGCGATACTGGCTGGAATGAACAAGGCAGCCAGGGAGTGCACATGAAGGTTAACGTGGAGATCGACTGCACGCCGCAAGAGGCGCGGCAGTTTTTCGGACTTCCGGATGTGCAGCCGATGCAGACGGCGGTGATGGAAAAGCTCCAGCACCAGATGATGGACAATATCCAGAAAGTCTCGCCGGAAGCGCTGATGCAAAGCTGGCTCTCGTTCGACCCGAAATTCGCCGAGCGATTTAGCGACATGTTCGCGGCGATGACCGGCCTCGGCGGCACGCGGCCGTCCGACAAGAAATGACGTCTCCGCCTGATGGCGGCGACCGGCCGGCGGGAAGCAAGCTTCGCGCGCCGGGTCTTGGCCTGCTTCTGGCCGAGATGCGGGGCATATTCGAATTCAATGCCAGCCTGATGATGTCGCCGCTGTTGCTGCGCGCGCCGAAAGGTGACGGCCATCCGGTGCTGGCCTTGCCGGGCTTTCTTGCCAGCGATTTGTCGATGGCGCCGATGCGCCGCTATTTGACCGAGCTTGGATACGATTCCCATGCCTGGCAGATGGGCCGAAATCTCGGCGGTGTGACACGCGTACGTGCGGCGTTGCGCGAGCGGCTTGGGGAAATTCACGCCAGCACCGGCCGCAAGGTGACCGTGATCGGCTGGAGCCTCGGCGGCGTTTACGCACGCGACCTTGCACTGCACGCGCCTGATATGGTGCGCTATGTCGTGACGCTCGGCAGCCCCTTTGCGAACGATATCCGGGCCACCAATGCAACGCGGCTTTACGAGGCGCTGTCCGGCGAGACGGTCGGCGAGGATCCCGAGTTTATCAAAGCGCTCTCCGGCGACCTGCCGGTTCCGACGACCTCGATCTTTTCGCGCGCCGACGGGGTTGTGAACTGGCGGACCTGCCTGCTACGCCCTTCGGCGACGGCCGAGAATGTCGAGGTATACTTGGCGAGCCATGTCGGCCTCGGCGTCAATCCGGCGGTATTGTGGGCGGTCGCCGACCGCCTGGCCCAGCACGAAGGTCAGTTCAGCCAATTTGACCGATCCGGGCCCTTTGCCATTGCATATGCGCCGCCAGAGCGGGCAAACTCCTGACCCGGTGTCCCTACGTCAAAGGGACCATCTGAACGCCAGAATTATAAAACACCGCCAAGGTGCAGCGTAACTGTTCGCGGGAGGGACCTATGAGCGACGCCAGGAAACTGTCGGCCATGGACGCGTCGTTTCTGTATCTGGAAACGCCGGAAATGCCGATGCATGTCGGAAGCATGGCGATCTTCCGTCTTCCGGAAGGGTACAAAGGCGACTTCTTCGAAGACTTCAAGGCGATGATCGCCTCGCGTCTGCATATCGCGCCGATCCTCAAATCCCGCCTGGAAAAAGCGCCGCTCGACATCGACCATCCGTCCTGGGTCGAGGATGACCAGTTCGATATCGATCGTCACATCTTCCGCGCCAGCCTGCCGGCGCCGCGCGATCGCGCGACGCTGGAGCGCATCGTCGGCTGGATGCATGCCAAATTGCTCAACCGCGCACGTCCGCTCTGGGAATTCTATGTCTTCGAGGGCATGAAAGACAACGAGATCGGCCTCTATTCCAAGATGCACCACGCCTGCATCGACGGCGGCGCCGGTGCTGCGCTGACCAACATGATCTACGATCTGACGCCGGTCCCCCGCGAAATCGAGCCGCCGACGGAGCGCGCCAAGGTCGGGCAGGAACCGCGCGATATTGCCGCCAATCTCATTGATTCCTATCAGCAGCTCTGGCGTCAGCCGTTCGACGCGTCCGCTGCCGCCAAGGGCATCGAACTGCCGCGCTCCGGCAAAAGCGATCTCGGATCGATCCTGTTCGACAACGCGATGTTCCAGATCGAGAACGCGGTGAAATTCGCCGGCAATGTTCCGACCTTGCTCAAGAGCGTCTCGGAAGTGGTCGGCAAGATCGCCGATCCGAAATCGCGCGACAGCATTGTCGGCATGATGTCGCCGCCGACCCTGCTCAACAAACAGATCTCGTCCGAACGCAGCTTTGCCGGCGTTTCGATTCCGCTGTCGCGCGCCAAGGCGGTTGGGAAGGCGGCCGGCGGCAAACTCAATGATGTCGTCCTGGCGATATCGAGCGGCGTGGTCCGGCGTTATCTGCTGGAACGCGGTGCGCTGCCCTCGAAGTCGATGACGGCAGCCGTTCCGATCTCGCTGCGTGAGGAGGGCAATACCGATGCCAACAACCAGGTGTTCGGCATGATCTGCTCGATAGCGACCAATGTCGAAGACCCGAAGACGCGGCTCGAGACGATCATCGCGCAGTCGGCCAAATCGAAGGAGATATCGCACCCGCTGCGAGCCTTGATGCCGCAGGTCTCGAACGTCTCGATGCTGGGTGCGCCGATCATGGTGCAGATTCTTGCGCTGCTCTACAGCCGTTCCAGTCTCTCGGACGTGTTGCCGCCGACGGCCAATATCACGGTATCGAACGTCCCGGGACCACGGCAAACGCTTTATGCGGCCGGAGCGGAGCTTCTGCATATCTTTCCGGTGTCGATCTCGACCCATGGATTGGCGCTCAACATCACCGTGCAAAGCTACCGCGATCAACTCGACTTCGGGTTTATCTCCGGCGCCAATATCATTCCGCATGTCGAGGTGCTCTGTAACATGGTGCCGGAGGAGTTTGCGGCGCTGGAAGCCGTCTTCGCGCCGTCGCCGGCCGAGGTGAAAGGCGCGGCCGAGTAGGGCGAAGCCATGATTGAAATGCCGCCGCTGCAATTCGCCGAGACCAACGGGATTCGGATGGGCTTCTACGAAGCGGGCCCGAAAACCGATCATCCCCCGGTCGTTCTTTGTCATGGTTGGCCCGAGATCGCATTCTCCTGGCGCCACCAGATCAAGGCGCTGGCGGAGGCCGGCATCCGCGTGATCGCGCCGGATCAGCGCGGTTATGGCGCGACCGACCGGCCGGAGCCGGTCGAGGCCTATGATCTCGCGCATCTGACCGGCGACCTCGTCGGGTTGCTGGATCATCTGAAAATCGACAAGGCGATTTTCGTCGGCCACGACTGGGGCGGATTTGTCGTCTGGCAGATGGCGCTCCGGCATCGCGAGCGCGTCGCCGGCGTGGTCGGCGTCAACACGCCCCATTATGACCGCGCGCCGGCCGACCCGATCGAACTGATGCGCAAGCGTTTCGGCGATCAGATGTATATCGTGCAGTTTCAAGATCCCTCGCGCGAAGCCGACAGGATATTCAACAGCCGGGTGGAGCAGACCTTTGATGCCTTTATGCGCGAGCCGTTGCCGCGCAAGGAAGCCTTGCCGGCGGAGCCTGCGACGGCCGGCGTCGGCGCTTCGTCGAAGCTCAATCTGGCGTTTCCGCAGATGATCGCGGCCTATGACGCCAGATACGATCCGCGCAAGCCGATCCTTTTAGCCGACGAAAAGCAGGTCTTGGTCGATACCTTCACGAAGACCGGCTTCACCGGCGGCATCAACTGGTATCGCAACTGGACGCGGAACTGGGAGCGCGCGGCCGGCCTCGACCACACGGTCCGCGTGCCGGCGCTGATGATCATGGCGGAGAACGATGCAGTGCTGCCGCCGTCGGCGGCCGACGGCATGGAAAGACTGGTGCCAGACCTCGAGAAATACCTCGTGCGCGGCAGCGGGCACTGGACGCAACAGGAAAAGCCGGAAGAGGTCAGCGCCAGGCTGATCGAGTGGCGTCGAAAGCGGTTTGGGTGAGGCGAAGAGGGAATTTCTACAGATGGCGCCGACCAACCGATTAAGTCCGATCCCGCAGCCGCCGACCAAGCCGGTGGTCGGCAATATGCTGTCGCTGGATCCGACGGCGCCAGTGCAAAACCTGGCCCGGCTCGCCAGGGAGCTCGGACCGATCTTCTGGCTCGACATGATGGGCGCACCGGTCGTCTTTGTCGCCGGCCACGACCTTGTCGATGAGCTCAGCGACGAGAAGCGCTTCGACAAGGCGGTGCGCGGACCATTGCGGCGCGTGCGCGCGATCGGCGGCGACGGCCTGTTCACCGCCGATACCGACGAGCCGAACTGGAGCAAGGCGCACAACATTCTGCTTCAGCCGTTCGGCAACCGCGCCATGCAGTCCTATCACCCGAGCATGGTCGATATCGCCGAGCAGCTGGTGAAGAAATGGGAGCGGTTGAACGCCGACGAAGAGATCGACGTCGTTCACGACATGACCGCGCTGACGCTCGACACCATCGGCCTGTGCGGGTTCGATTATCGATTCAATTCGTTCTACCGCCGCGACTATCACCCCTTTGTGGCCTCGCTGGTGCGCTCGCTCGAAACCATCATGATGATCCGCGGCCTGCCGCTGGAAAATCTCTGGATGCAGAAGCGGCGGCGCGATATGGCAAGCGACGTCGAATTCATGAACAGGATGGTGGACGAGATTGTCGCCGAGCGGCGCAGGAATGCAACCGCTGCCGACGACAAGAAGGACATGCTTGCCGCCATGATGACCGGCGTCGACCGCGCCACCGGCACGCAACTCGACGACGTCAACATCCGTTACCAGATCAACACCTTCCTGATTGCGGGCCACGAGACCACGAGCGGACTGTTGTCCTGCACGATCTACGCACTTCTGAAGCATCCCGAGGTGCTGAAGAAGGCCTATGAGGAAGTCGATCGCGTGCTTGGGCCCGATATCAATGCGAGGGCGACCTATCAGCAGGTAACACAACTGACCTACATCACGCAGGTGCTGAAAGAAGCCTTGCGGATGTGGCCACCGGCCCCGGCCTACGGTATTTCGCCGCTCAAGGACGAAACCATCGGCGGCAAATACAAGCTCAGGAAAAATACGTTCGTCACGGTGCTGGTGCTGGCGCTGCACCGCGACCCTTCCGTGTGGGGGCCTAACCCCGATGCGTTCAACCCGGAGAATTTTTCGCGCGAGGCCGAAGCGGCGCGTCCTGTCAACGCGTGGAAGCCGTTCGGCAACGGGCAGCGGGCCTGTATCGGCCGCGGCTTTGCGATGCATGAGGCAGCACTTGCGATCGGCATGATCCTGCAGCGCTTCAAGCTGGTCGATGTGCATCGCTACCAGATGCATCTGAAGGAAACGCTGACGATCAAGCCGGAAGGCTTCAAGATCAAGGTACGGCCGCGAACCGATCAGGAGCGGGGTAGCTTTACAGGCGCGGCGACAGCGACGCCGGCGGCGAGCCCGGCCGCGCCACGCGCGCGAACCCGTCCGGGGCACAACACGCCGCTGCTCGTGTTGTATGGGTCCAATCTCGGTACCGCGGAAGAACTCGCCACGCGCGTCGCTGATCTCGCTGAGATCAACGGCTTTGCGACCACGCTCGCACCGCTTGACGATCATGTCGGGAAATTGCCGACGCAAGGCGGCGTGCTGATCTTCTGCGCTTCTTATAACGGGGCCGCGCCCGATAACGCCACGCAATTCGTTCAATGGCTCGGCAGTGAGTTGCCGAGGGATGCCTTCGCCAACTTGCGCTACGCCGTGTTCGGCTGCGGCAACAGCGACTGGGCTGCGACCTATCAATCTATACCGCGGTTCATCGACGAGCAATTGGCCGCGCATGGCGGCAAAAGCGTTTATGCGCGCGGCGAGGGCGATGCGCGCAGCGATCTCGACGGGCAGTTCGAGCTGTGGTTTGCGAAAGCCGCGCCCGAAGCCGTGAAGGAGTTCGGTGTCGACACCGGCCTCAGCCGCAATGCCGAAGACGAGCCGTTGTACAGCATCGAGCCGCTGGCGCCGTCGGTGACCAACACCGTGGCCGCGCTCGGCGGCGCCGCGCCGATGCAGCTTCTCGCCAATACCGAGTTGCAGAACAAGACCGGCCCGTATGCCTCGGAACGATCGACCCGGCATATCGAGGTGCAGTTGCCGTCCGGCGCCCTCTATCGCGTTGGCGATCACCTGAGCGTGGTGCCGCGCAACGATCCGGCGCTGGTGGATTCGGTGGCTCGTCGCTTCGGTTTTCTTCCCTCCGACCAGATCCGACTGCAAGTGGCCGACGGCCGGCGCGCGCAGCTGCCGGTCGGCGAAGCCGTGTCGGTCGGACGGCTGTTGACGGATTTTGTCGAATTGCAGCAGGTCGCAACCAGGAAGCAAATCCAGATCCTGTCGGAGCACACGCGCTGCCCAGCGACAAAGCCGAAACTTCTGGCTTTCGTCGGCGAGGATGTCGCCTCGGGCGAGCGTTACCGCGCCGATATTCTCGGCAAGCGCAAATCGGTGTTCGATCTGTTGGAAGAACATCCGGCCTGCGAACTGCCGCTGCATGTCTACCTGGAAATGCTGTCGCTGCTCGCGCCGCGTTATTACTCGATTTCCTCGTCGCCGTCGGTCGATTCCTCGCGTTGCAGCGTCACCGTCGCTGTGGTGGAAGCGCCGGCGGCGTCGGGCCGCGGCATCTACAAAGGCATCTGTTCGAATTATCTGGCCGGCCGTCGCGCCGGCGAGACGATTTACGCGACGTTGCGCGAAACCAAAGCGGGCTTCCGTCTGCCTGCGGATCCGACCGTGCCCGTGATCATGATCGGTCCCGGCACGGGGCTCGCGCCATTCCGCGGTTTTCTTCAGGAGCGCGCCGCGCTGAAGGCCAGGGGCGCCGCATTGGGGCCGGCGATGCTGTTCTTCGGCTGTCGTCATCCCGAACAGGACTATCTTTATGCCGACGAGCTGAAAGGCTTTGCCGCCGATGGTATCACGGAATTGCGCACGGGGTTTTCACGCGGCGAGGGACCGAAAACCTATGTGCAAAATCTGATCGCGGCCGAGAAGGATCGCGTCTGGGCGCTGATCGAGCAGGGCGCGATCATTTATGTCTGCGGCGACGGCGGCAAGATGGAGCCGGACGTCAAGGCGACACTGGTTTCGATCTATCGCGAGCGCAGGGCTGCGGATGCGCAAGCCGGCCAGCGCTGGATCGACGACCTCGGCGCCAAAAATCGCTACGTGCTCGACGTCTGGGCGGGCGGGTAGAGACCTTCCAATGTCGTCGCCGCGAACGCGGGGACCCGTAACCACCGATGTCTGTTGTTGCGGCAACAAGCGGCTTCAGCCGCGTGCTACAAGTAGGCTCTGTGGTTATGGATCCCGGCTCGCGCTCGCCATTGCTCGCCTGGCCGGGACGACGAGTGTTGTCTATCTTGGCGGCAGCTTCTCGAAGCTCGGCATGCCCTCGGGGATGGCATGAAACGCTTGTTTGTCACAGGTGTAGATCGCCGTTTGCGGAAGACCATAGAGCGCGGGATCGTCAAGTGTGCCGGCTTTCAGGATCACCGCCGGCAGTCCCGGCCGGAGCGTCGTCAGATGGGTGCCGCATTCGGCACAGAATTCACGGGTTACCGCACCTTCAAGGTCGCTGCGGCTGAATTGCCGGGGCTTACCCTTGCTGTAGCTGAAGCCTTTGACCGGCATCAGCATGAAAAAATTGGGACCGCCGCCGGAAATATATTGGCATTCCCGGCAATGACATTGCCCCTTGAACATGGGATCGCCTTCGGCGACGTAGCGCATCTGGCCGCAATAGCATCCGCCTTCCAATTTCATCGGACTCTCCTCGTTCTCAATGTACCGTGGTCGCGGACGCTGCATGCGCGTGCCGGTCGATCGCATCGATGATCTGCGGCCACATCTGAAGCGGCAGCGCGTGACCCATGCGGTCAATCATGATCAGCTTGGCGCCGGGAATTGAAGCGGCGGTATCCTTGCCGCCGGCGGGGTGCACCAGGGGATCGACGGTGCCGTGAATGACCAGCGTCGGGGCTTTCACGTTGCGAAGCCGCTGCTTGCGGCTGCCGGAGGCGAGAATGGCGCGAAGCTGACGGCCGACGCCGGCCGGATTAAGGCCGCGGCCGAAGGTTCGCTCCGCGCGTGCGGGATCGAGCGCCTCGTCGTCCGGGAAGGATCCTGCGCGCAGCACTTTCCAGGTCTTGCCGAAGCGCGCGATGTATTCCTCCCGCGACTTCGGCGGCGGCGCCATCAGCACGGCCATGGCCTCCCGCGTCGGGCCGGGAATTCTTGGATTGCCCGTGGTGGACATGATCGAGGTGAGGGAGCGAACACGTTGTGGAAACGAGATCGCGATTTCCTGGGCGATCATTCCGCCCATGGACGCGCCGACCAGATGGGCGGACGCGATGCCGAGCGCATCCATCAGTCCGACGGTATCTTCCGCCATGTCACTCAGGCGGTAGGGAGCCTTCACCGGGATCTTCAGGAAGCGCAGCTTGAGCAGTTCCAGCGGCGTCAGGGGCTTGCCGCCGGACAGCCTGCTGGATTTGCCGATATCGCGATTGTCGAAACGGATGACGCGAAAACCGCGCGCGGCGAGTTGCCGGCAGAAATCATCGTCCCACTGGATCATCTGGGCGCCGAGCCCCATGATCAGGATCAGCGGTTCCGCGGCCGGATCGCCGAAAATTTCGTAACAAAGCTCGATGCCGTTGGCGTGCGCCATCTGCGGCGGCTGGTGGGCGGACAGGTTCACCTTGGCGTTTCCTCTTTTGCGCGATTGGGGAGAGCTTAACGCCGTTCGGCGCTTGGAAGCACGACATCGTCATATTTGAGCACAAGATGGCGCAGGTGCGGGCAGGGACGGTGGTCTATGGGCTTTCCGGGCCTTTCGCGCCCTGCTGAGGGCGGGATTCCGCCGGTTCCGCAAGCAAATCGCCCAATTATTCCTCTGATCACGGGTTTGTGATATCGCGTCGCAGCATTGATGTTGCGGTGCACCATTAACTATGCCATATAGAGGTCACCCCGGGCCAAACGGACGGGGTGAGCCCATAGCTCAAACCGAGGATGGAGAGACCCCAATGACCACCGAGACCAATTCCGTGCTGAACAGCTTCAAAGACGCCTTCGCGCCCGTGACCGAAGCCTTCAAGAACTTCCAGAACCTGGAAGTCCCCGAGGCTGCCCGCGATTTCGTGAAGAAGCAGGCCGAGACCGCCAAAGAGCGCGCTGCGGACTTCTACGCGGGCTCCGAGAAGGCCACCGAAGTGATCGAGTTCGCCGTGACGGGTTCGGTCAGCGAAGTCGCCAAGATCAGCCGCAACATCCAGCAGGCAATCTACCAGGATGCCGAGGCGTTCTTCGCCGGCGTCGACAAGCTCGCTACCGCGAAGTCGTTCAACGAAGCCGTCCAGATCCAGTCGGATTTGCTGCGTGCGCATGGCGAGACCGTCGTGTCGCGTGCCAAGGCTTCGACCGAGTATCTCGGCAAGCTCGTCACCGAGGGTGCCAAGACCGCTCAGGACAACCTCACCAAGGTCTACACCAAGACCGCCTGATCGCTACTTTCGAGGTAGCATCTGCTTTTGAGGCCCGCTTTGGCGGGCCTTCTTTTTTCCATGCGCTTCCACGTTGCGCCGCAAGAGATCGGCCAGGCGTTGCCGCGCCGGGCGTGATTTTCGTGCGTTTTGGCAGCTGGCGGCTATTGTCCTGACCGCCGGCTGCGGCTTGAATGATCGAATTGGCGTCATAGCTTTCAACTTAGCCCCCGAAGAGAAGATCCGATGTCAGCGACTGCCCAGACGTTGCGCCCACCGTCGAAGACCCTGATGTTTCTCGAGGGACGGGCGATCCATGAGTTTGGCGCGTTCATCGGCGCCTTGCCGATTCTCGGCCTGGCGCCGCGGGGCGACGGGCATCCGGTGCTCGTGCTTCCGGGCCTGGTTGCGTCCGACACCTCGACCCGGCCTCTGCGCAGCTTCCTGCAAAACAAGGGCTATGCCGTCAGCGGCTGGCGGCAGGGCCGTAATCTCGGACTGCGCGATGGCGTGCAGGAGGCGATGGTCAATCTCGTCCACGAACTCAGCGACACGCACGGCCGCAAGATCAGCCTGGTCGGCTGGAGTCTCGGCGGTCTTTATGCGCGCCAGCTCGCCAAGATGATGCCCGACCGGGTGCGCTCGGTGATTACGCTCGGCAGCCCGTTCGCCGGTCACCCGAGGGCCACCAACGCCTGGCGCGTCTACGAAATGGCAAGCGGCCGCCGCGCCGAAGAAGACCATCGTTTCGGTGGCTCGCTGTCGGAAGCGCCTCCGGTGCCGACCACGGCGATCTTCAGTCGCACCGACGGCATCTGCGCCTGGCAGGGCTGCAAGGAAACTTCCTCGGCGATTGCCGAAAGCATCGAGGTCGAAAGCAGCCATTGCGGCATGGGCCATCACCCGGCTGTCGTCTATGCGGTGGCCGATCGCCTCGCCCAAGTCGAAGGCCAATGGAAGCCGTTCGACCGCTCGGGCTGGCGCAGCCTCGTCTATCCCGATCCGAACCGGTAAACCCGCTCGCCTCGCCCCCGATGGATGGAGCTGGCGAAGGACAAGCCGGATTGTCGCATTTACGAAAACTGCGCTAAGCGTGGGTGAGACGAAGCTGCCGTGCTTTCGGCAATTTCGGCTGATGCGGTGATTTTCGAAAATCCGGAAAGTGCGATGCTGTCAGAGAATAAAACCAACACCCGGCCGATATCCGTCGAGGCGCGTTGCTCACGGCTGAACGTCAAGGCTGGAACGCCGGCTGAGGTGGCGCCGGTGGTCGAGCGGCATCTGTTGTCGCGCGGCGACGACCAGGTGCTGATCGAAATCAAGGCGGCGGCCGTCAATCCCTCCGACATCAAGGCGGCGACCGGATTGATGCCTTACGCGGTATTTCCGCGTACCTCCGGCCGCGACTACGCCGGAGTGGTGATCGACGGCCCGGCCGGCACGATCGGCCGCGAAGTGTTCGGTTCCTCCGGCGATCTCGGAATCCGGCGCGACGGCACCCATGCTTCACATCTTGTTGTCGAGGCCGAGGCGGTCGTGGAGAAACCGAAGAATCTCTCGTGGGCGGAAACCGCCGGGATTGGCGTGCCGTTCGTGACCGCGACCGAAGGTTTTCGCCGCGCGGGGATGCCAAAGAGCGGCGAGACCGTGTTGATCTTCGGCGTGACCGGCAAGGTCGGGCAGGCCGCCGTGCAGATCGCGAGCTGGCGTGGCGCGCGCGTGATCGGCGTGGCGCGCAAGCAGGAGGTTTACGCAGGACATACCAACGGGCCCGTCGAGATGATCGATTCCTCGGCAACCGACGTGGCGGCCCGCGTTCGCGAACTGACGAACGGGAAGGGGGTCGACATCGTGTTCAACACCGTCGGTGATCCCTATTTTCAGGCAGCCCATAAATCGCTCGCGTTGCGCGGGCGCCAGATCCTGATCGCCGCCATCGACCGCATCGTGCAGTTCAATATTCTCGAATTCTATCGCGGCCAGCACACTTATGTCGGCATCGATACGCTGGGCCTTTCTTCGATCGCGACGGGGGCGGTGCTTCGCGAATTGGTTCCCGGCTTTCTCAGCGAGCACCTCAAGCCGTTTGCGATCCGGTCGGGCGCGGTCTATCCCCTGGAAGACGCGAAGGCTGCATTTCTCGCGGTAGCAGGCTCCTCGCGCGACCGCATCATTCTGCGGCCGTAACGGAAAAATGCCGGCCGGTTTCAACATCGTCGTCGGCGCCGGCCTTTTGATCGGGCTTGCCTATGGCGTCGTCGGGCTTTTGAGCGGCTTCTGTCTGTTGAGCAGCCTCCGTGGCTGGTGGGCGGAAGGTGACAGCCGTCTGATCCGGACCTTTGCGCTGGCGCTGGCGGTCGCTGTCGTGGCCACGCAACTCCTGGCGGGATACGGCGCCGTCGATCTCACCAAATCGATCTATCTCCAAGTGTCGTTCTCGGCGCCGCTGATGTTCGTTGGCGGCGTCTTGTTCGGTTACGGCATGGTGCTTGCGAACGGCTGCGGATCGCGCGCACTGGTGCTGCTCGGCCGCGGCAATCTCCGTTCGCTGGTCGTGGTGATCGTGCTCGGCATCACGGCACAGACGACGCTGAGAGGATTGATCGCGCCGGCACGGATCGCGCTCTTGCAGCTATCGTCGACCAAGCCGGTCTATCTGACGCTGCCGGAACTGTTGCGGACGACCGGCGGCGAGGTTTCGGCACGGATCGTCGTGGCCTCGGTGATTTCCGCGGTCCTGATCATCTTTGCGTTTGCTCACGCGCCATTTCGTTGCGCGCGATGGCAGATCGCCGCGGGAGTTGCAGTTGGTCTGCTGGTTGCGGCGGGCTGGTTTGCGACCGGCTATCTGGGCGCGGATGATTTCAATCCGGCCGCCGTCACCTCGCTCACCTTCGTCGCGCCGGTCGCCGATACCGTGCAATATGTGATGCTGTCGACCGGACTGACGCTCAATTTCGGCATCGCCATGGTTTTCGGTGTGTTCGCCGGCAGTCTGTTGGCGGCGCTCGTGACGCGCCGCTTTCGCCTGGAAGGCTATACGTCGCCGCAGCACATGCTCCGTTCGATGACCGGCGCGGCGCTGATGGGATCGGGCGGCGCGATGGCGCTAGGTTGCTCGATCGGGCAGGGGCTGACCGGTATTTCGACGCTCGCATTCTCCTCTTTCGTTGCAGCAGCCGGCATTCTGTTCGGCTCGGCCGCGGGCCTGCGCGGCGTGTTTCGTGTTCCGCCGCTGGAAGCGCCGAACAAGGTGCACTGAACTCGTCAGTTCTCCGCGCGGCTGAGAATCCGCACCTCCGAAGTCAGGGTGCGATGCACCGGACATTTGTCGGCGATCTCCATCAGCTTCTCACGCTGCTCGGCGTTCAGCGGCCCTTCCATGGTAATGACCCGGTCGATCTGGTCGAGCATGCCGACCTTGGTGTCGCATTCGGCGCAGTCTTCGGCGTGGATCTTGCTGTGCCTCAGCGTCACCGTGGTTCGTTCCAGCGGCAGCGACTTGCGATCGGCGTAAAGCCGCATGGTCATCGAGGTGCAGGCACCGAGGCCAGCGAGAACGAAGTCATAGGGGGCAAGGCCGGTGTCGTCGCCACCCGCGGCGGCCGGCTCGTCGGCGAGCAATTGATGCGGCCCGACTGAAACCGTCTGCTGGAATTTGCCGTTGCGGGTCTCGCGCACCACGACCTCGCGCGGCGCGTTGCTTTGATCGGCAACTTCATCTGGCTTTTGATCGTCGAGATAGCGCGAGGCCCAGGCGGCGATGACGTCGGCGACATAGGCGGCATCCCGCCGGTCGCTCAACAGATGGTTCGCGCCCGCCAGCGATACAAAGCTCTTGGGGTGTTTGGCCGTGACGAAAATGCGAGTCGCGTTGTCGATGCCGACGGTGTCGTCGGTCGGCGCATGCATGACGAGCAATGCCTTGTGCAAGTTGGTGATGTGATCCATCAGGCTGTGCTCGGCGATGTCGTCGAGAAATGCCCGCTTGATAGTGAAGGGACGGCCGGCGAGGGACACTTCCGCCTCGCCTTGCTCGCGAATTTTGTCGATTGAATCGGCAAACTGGCCGGTGACATGGGTTGGATCGGACGGAGCGCCGATGGTCACCACTGCCTTGGCATCGGGAATTTGCCCGGCTGCGACCAGCACGGCGGCGCCGCCGAGGCTGTGGCCGATCAGAAGTGCAGGCGCCTTGTGGGTCTCGCGCAAGTGATCGGCGGCGCGCACGAGGTCGGCGACGTTGGAAGAAAAGGTCGAATTGGCAAAGTCGCCTTCGCTCGAACCAAGACCCGTGAAGTCGAACCGCAAAACCGCGATGCCCCTGCCGGCGAGCGCGACCGCGATCCGCTTGGCCGCCAGCCCATCCTTGCCGCAGGTGAAGCAGTGCGCAAACAGCGCGTAGGCGTGAACGGCCCCTTCCGGGATATCCAGCGCGGCGGCCAGTTGCTGGCCCTCCGAGCCCGTAAATTGAAATCGTTCAGTGGGCATACGCGTCTCCGTGTTGTGCGGGCATCGCCTCTACTCGTGGCGATGCATCGCCGATTCATGCTTGGTATCTCGCATGGTCACGTAAATGAGGAGCGACAGGAAAATGATGCCGGAGAGATAATAGTAAAACCATTCCTCGTGGCCGAGGCTCTTGAAATAGAGCGCGATCGCGGGCGCGGTGCCGCCGAAGAGCGAGACCGTGATGGAATAGGGGATCCCGACCCCCATCGCACGAACCTTGGTCGGAAACAGCTCCGCCTTCACGACGGCGTTGATCGAGGTATAGCCGGCCGTAAAGATCCAGGCCGCGCAGATCAGGAGGAACGCCATTAACGGCGATTTGCTTGCCTTCAGTTCGGTCAGGATCGGCACGGTGGCGAGCGTTCCGACGACGCCGAAGAAGATCAGAAGCGGCTTGCGGCCGATCCGGTCCGACAGGGCGCCATAGATCGGTTGCAGGAAGGTCGCAAAGACCAATGTGCCGAAAATCACGAAGGTGGTTTGGTCCGCGGTCAGGCCGACCGACAGTTTGACAAAGGTCTGCATGTAGGTGGTGAAGGTATAGAAGGCGGCGGTGCCGCCAGCGGTAAGCCCTACCACCAGAAGAAGTTCGCGGGGATATTGCAACAGGCCCAGGATCGAACCGGTCGGCTTGACGGTCCGGCTGGCTTCCTCGAACGCCTCGGTCTCCTGCAAGCTGCGCCGCATCACCGCGGCGAAAATTGCGAGCACGGCACCGATCACGAAGGGGATCCGCCAGCCCCATGCCTTCAATTCTTCCGGCGTCAGAAATATCTTTTGCAAAAGCAGCAGCACGATGATGGCGGTGAGCTGGCCGCCGATCAGGGTGACGTATTGAAAGCTCGAATAGAAGCCGCGATGCTTGGCATCGGCGACTTCGCTGAGATAGGTTGCGCTGGCGCCATACTCGCCGCCGAGGCTCAATCCTTCGATGACGCGCGCCAATGCCAGGATCACCGGCGCTGCCAAACCGATCGAGGCATAGGTCGGCGTGACCGCGATGATCAGCGAACCGAAGCACATGCAGACCACGGACAGCGTCAACGACAACCGACGGCCGTAATGGTCGGCGATGTAGCCGAACAACCAGCCGCCCAGTGGGCGCATCAGGAACGTCGCGGCGAACAATACGGCGGCGTTGAGCTGCTGCACCACGGGATCGCTGTTCGGGAAGAAAGCCGGTGCGAAGTACAGAGCGAACGCCGTATAGGCGTAGAAGTCGTACCACTCGACGAGATTGCCGACGGAGCCGATGAAGATCGCCTTCACCCGGCGTTCGACGTCATGGATATCGAGACGGTCGTCGGCGCCAAGTCTTGCAGCTTGCTCAGTCACGTTTGTTTCCCCCGGGGATTTTTTTGAAAAGTCGAAAAGAAGGGCACTCACGCCTTCCCAAACAGGATTGGAAGTTGCCGCGGCCCGCGCACAGTGCCTTCCGACCAGGTGACCTTGCCGGCAGGGTCGAGCCTGAAATCGGGGATGCGCTTGAGCCATTCCTCGATCGCAACCGTCATCTCCATGCGCGCGAGGTTGGAGCCGATGCAACGGTGAATCCCAAGCCCGAACGCCGCGTGCGGGTTTTGCTTGCGGTCAATCACGACCTTGTCGGCGTCGGGAAACATGACCGGATCGCGGTTGGCGGCGGGAAACGACAGCAGCACCATATTGCCGGGCTTGATGGGGCAGCCGCTGACCTCGGTTTCCTTCACGACCTCGCGCGCCATCGTCACCGGAGCAAAAGCCCGGAGGCACTCTTCGATCGCAGTCGGCAGCAGTTCGGGTTCCTCGATCAGACGCTCGCGGTCGGCAGGGGTTTTTGCCAGATGCCAGAGCGACGAGCCGATCGCACTCCAGGTGGTGTCGATGCCGGCGATCAGCAACAGCCGCAACGTGCCCTGCACGTGGGCGTCGGACAGCGGCTGGCCGTCCCTGTCGCGTGCATTCATCAGCGTCGTGATCAGATCATCGGTGGGATGTGTCTTGCGGCGCTCGATGTGGCTGGAGAAATAGGCGGTCACTTCGTCGATGGCTTTCATCATCACAGCCTGGTTTGTAATGCCGGCCTCAAGGATCTCGTGAATCCATTTGATGAAGAGGTCGCCGTCGGCCTCCGGAATGCCGAGCATATGGGCGATCGCGCGGACCGGGATATGCCGGCTATAGCGGGCGGCGGCGTCGCAACCTCCGTCATCGAT
The DNA here is from genome assembly GCA_963770515.1 of uncultured Alphaproteobacteria bacterium. Lineage (GTDB taxonomy): Bacteria > Pseudomonadota > Alphaproteobacteria > Rhizobiales > Xanthobacteraceae > Bradyrhizobium. Next base: position 361,802 of record CAVYPW010000004.1, on the reverse strand, counting down.
GAAGCCGTCGATCAGTTCGTTGCAAATGGCGCGAACCCGCGGCTCGAGCTTCCCGACTGCTTCCGGCGTGAAGGACGGCAACAGCAATTGCTTGGCGGGCTTGTGTTCCGGCGGGTCGGATGTAATCGGTGGCGAAGGGATGGTCTGAGGCCTTACATCACGCACGACAACACGGCGCGAAGAAAAGTGCTCGGTGTCATAGGTGACCTGTTTCACGGCCTCAAAGGTCGTAGGCATATAGCAGCCGAGAAAGCGCTCGGTATGGACCACCGGGCCTGCGGCACGAAGCTTGTCCCAGATCGGATAGGGGTTCTCCGTCCAGCGCGGATCGGTATGGTCGAAGTCGTGAATCCAGTCGGTGACGGGGGGATGATCGGACATGAGGCAATTCCTCTCGATCGGTAAAGTCGAACGACTCGGTGAATGGTTTATTCCTCGATGACATCAATCGCAATCTCGGGACAATTGGACTGCGCGAGCCATGCTTTGTCTTCCAGTCCCGCAGGCACCGTGCCGTCGCCCACTTCATGCGCGTTGCCGAATGTATCGAGCTCGAACAGTTCAGGTGCGAGCGAATGACAGCGGGCATGTCCCTGGCATTTGTCTTGATCAACGCGAACTCGCAGTTTTCCTGACATTCTAATTCCTCCCGTCGGTTGCGCCGTTCAAACCGGCGCACTCGTTATTCTATTAAAGGAGATTATAGCGGCGGGCGGGCCGTTCACCAGCGTCCAAATCGCCGCTTTGCTTTGCGAATTTCCGCGCGACTACCGGTTATTGCGGCGCGGCTTTGGGCTCGATCGGCGTGGTGCCGCGCAAGCCCAGAATATCCTCCAGTACCTTCGCGCCGGCGAGCAACGGCGCTTCGCCGCGCGGCGCTGCCACCATTTGCAATCCGACCGGCAGGCCTGAAGCGGTAAACCCGCACGGTAACGACAGCGCCGGGCAGCAAGCGAGCGTAATGGCGTAAACGATGCCGAGCCACTCGACGTAATTGTCGAACTTTTTGCCGGCGCATTCGGCGACATAGCGGTTCTCGATCGGGAACGGCGCAACAATTGTCGCCGGCGTCAGCAGCAAATCGTAGGTCTTGAAAAACTCGAGCGTGCGTGCCGCCATCGCGACGCGCTGCGCTTCCGCGCGCTCGATCTTTTCAACGGAGAGTTTCAAACCTTCCTCGATGTTCCAGATCACTTCCGGTTTGAGATATTCGCGCTTGCTGCGCAACAGCGCGGCCTTGGAGATCGCGAAGTCGAAAGCCCGCAGCACGTGGAAACATTCATGGGCTTCGCGCAGATCGGGATGGGCTTCCTCGACGATGACGCCGGCCTCGGCGAAACGAGAAGCCGCCTTGCGCGTGATCGCGGCAACCTCGGGATCGACAGGGGTGATGCCGAGATCGGGCGAATAGGCGACGCGCTTGGGGCGGTTGCCGGAACGTGCGGCGGATAGAAACGACGCGGGCAGGCGGGGCAGGGACAATGGATCGGCGGGGTGTTCGCCGCTCATGGCGTCGAGCAAGAGCGCGATATCCTCGACATTGCGTGCCATCGGTCCGTGGACCGTGAGGTTGCGATCGATCTTGAAAGCCGGACTATGCGGCACGCGGCCGATGCTCGGGCGCAGACCGACGACACCGCAGAAGCTTGCGGGGTTGCGCAGCGAGCCGCCCATGTCGGTGCCGTGGGCGAGCCAGGCCATGCCGGTTGCGAGCGCGACCGCCGATCCGCCGGAAGAGCCGGAAGCCGAGCGCGAGGTGTTCCACGGGTTGCGCGTTGCGCCGAATACTTCGTTGAAGGTATGCGCGCCGGCGCCGAATTCCGGGGTGTTGGATTTGGCGTAAACGACGCCGCCATTGCTTTCGAGTAATTCGACGACGATGTCGGATTGGGCGGCGATGGTGTCCTTGTAGATCGGCGAGCCCTGCGTGGTCCTGACGCCGGCGACGTTGGTAAGGTCCTTGATCGGAACCGGCATGCCGGCGAGCAGGCCGCGTTCGCCGGCGGGCTTCTGCATCAGCGCTTTGGCCTGCGCGCGCGCCCGATCGAAGCACAGGATCGGCAGGGCGTTTGTTTTGCTGTCAATCTCGGCGATCCGGTTCTCCAGCGCGTCCAGCAAATCCAGCGGGGTGACCTCGCCCGAATTGAGCTGGTCAATGATTGCGCATGCCGTTGACCGTATGAGTGCCTGATCCGATGGCATTTATTCTCCCCGCAGGTCCGCCGCCTTCCGCCTTGGATGGCAGATTGTCTAACCCTTTAAAACGTCTTACGACAAGGCAGAAACGTAGGCAGATAGCCGGAGACCAGCCATGACCCCGCCATTCGACGCGCTTGATTGGCGCAGCTTAAGCCAGGAGGCGCTCGACAGCGGTCTCAACAACGGTGCGGCGGTCGCCGGCAGCGGGAATACGGTCGAAGGCTGGGAGAAGCTTTCGGCGGAAATGCGCACCGCGCATGGCACGAATCTCGATCTTCAATACGGTCCCCGCGAGCGCAACCGCATCGACTTTCTGAAAGCGGCGCCGAATGCGCCGACGCTGCTTTTCATTCACGGCGGCTATTGGCAGATGCGCTCGAAGTCTGCCTTTACGCTGTTCGCGGCGGGCCCGATGGCGCACGGCATCAACGTCGCGCTGATCGGCTACACGCTCGCGCCCGATGCGACCCTCGAGCAGATCGTCGCGGAAATCCACGCCGGGATCGACTATCTCGCCGGTCGCTTGCCCGAGCTTGGGGCCGATGCCAAACGGCTGGTGGCTTCGGGGTGGTCCGCCGGCGGGCATTTGACGGCGATGGCGATGATGAATCCACACATCAAGGGCGGTGTGGCGATCAGCGGCATCTACGACCTCGAGCCGGTCCGCCACTCCTATCTCAACGTCAAGCTCGGCCTCGACGAGGCGATGTCCAAGCGCAACTCCCCGATGCTACTGAAGACGGATGCGGCGAAACCGATGGCTCTGACCGTCGGCGGCGCGGAGTTGCCGCTGTTGCGCCAGCAGACCGCCGACTTCGCGGCCTACCGCGCCAAATCCGGCTCGCCGGTCGCTTATGAAGAAATTCCCGGCACCAACCACTTCACCATCATGGATGAAATGGCCTCGCCAAAGGGGCGGATCACGACGCTGATCCGGCAGGTGGTGGAGCGGGTGTAAATTGAACAGTCATTCCGGGGCGATGCGTCAGCATCGAACTACGATGTGCAATTGCACATCGGAGAATCTCGAGGTTTGTGCAATTGCACATCGTAGTTCGCACTTCGTGCGCCCCGGAACGACAGCATATTTTTATCAGCGCGACTAGCCCCAGCCCGCCGCGATGCCGCCGTCGACGGTGAAGATCACGCCCGAAGTGTAGGCGGAACGGTCGGAGGCGAGGAACGCCATCAGGTCGCCGATCTCGCGTGGATGCGCGGGACGGCCGTGCGGCAGGCCTTTCTGGAATTCCTTGTAGCGGTTTTCATCGCCGAGCTGGTTCTTGGCACGGGTCTTCAACAGCGTGACGTGACGATCGGTGCCGACCGGGCCCGGATTGATGCCGACGACGCGAATGTTGTCGGCGAGGCTCTTGCTGCCGAGCGCGCGGGTGAACGACATGATCGCGGCATTGCCGGTAGAGCCGCAGATATAGTTCGCATCGAATTTTTCGCCGGCGACCCCAATATCGTTGACGATCACGCCGTGCCCACGCGCCTTCATCTGCGCATAGATCGCGCGCGTGATGTTGATATAGCCGAACACTTTCAATTCCCAGGCATGGCGCCAGGTCGCCTCATCAATCTTGTCGATCGAACCGCCGGGAATGTCGCCGGCATTGTTGACGAGAATGTCGATGTCGGCGGCCTCTCTCACCAGCCGGGTGATATCTTCGGGCTTGCGCAGGTCCGTCACAATGGTCGCGGCGTCGATCTGATGCTGAGAACGCAGACGCTCCGCCAGCGCCTTAAGCTGATCGCCGCTGCGGGCGGCCAGCAGCAGGTGAGCACCTTCCTCGGCAAAGGCTTCGGCCGCGGCCGCGCCAATGCCCTTCGAGGCGCCGGTGATGAGGACGCGTTTGCCGCGCAGATGAAGGTCCATGGGGTTGCTCGCTGAATGGCTGTCTGAAAAATGAGGGCATTTTCACTTAGGCCGCGTCGACCGAGGCGGTCAACATTGCACTGCACCGTTGCGCGCGGGAAGACTTTGGTCCATTGCAATTCCAACACGAAATGGTTTTACCAAAGCCGCCCCAGCCCGAAGGAATTTCTCGATGAGCAAGGAAAAAAAGCAATACCGGATCGCGGTCATTCCCGGCGACGGGATCGGCAAGGAGGTCACGCCGGAGGGCTTGCGCGTCATCGAGACGGCGGCGAAGAAGCACGGCGTGGCCGTGCATTTCGATCATTTCGACTTCGCTTCCTACGACTATTACGAAAAGCACGGCCAGATGATGCCGGACGACTGGAAGGACCAGATCGGCAAGCACGATGCGATCTACTTCGGCGCGGTCGGCTGGCCGGCGAAAATTCCCGATCACATTTCCTTGTGGGGCTCGCTGATCAAATTCCGGCGAGAGTTCGACCAATATGCCAATCTTCGCCCGGTGCGCTTGATGCCGGGGGTGCCTTCGCCGCTCGCGGGCCGCAAGCCCGGTGACATCGATTTCTGGGTGGTGCGGGAAAACACCGAAGGCGAATATTCGTCCGTGGGCGGGCGGATGTTCCCGGACACCGACCGTGAATTCGTGACCCAGCAGACGGTGATGACGCGCACCGGCGTCGATCGCATTCTCAAGTTCGCGTTTGAACTCGCAGCCTCGCGGCCGAAAAAGCACCTGACCTCGGCGACGAAATCCAACGGTATCTCGATCACGATGCCCTATTGGGACGAACGCGTGGAGGCGATGGCCAAGAACTATCCCAAGGTGAAATGGGACAAATACCACATCGATATTCTGACCGCGAATTTCGTGCTGCATCCGGACTGGTTCGACGTCGTGGTCGGCTCGAACCTGTTCGGCGATATCTTGAGCGATCTGGGGCCGGCCTGCACCGGCACGATCGGCATCGCGCCGTCGGGCAACATCAATCCGGAAGGCAATTATCCCTCGGTGTTCGAGCCGGTGCACGGTTCGGCGCCGGACATTGCGGGGCAGGGCATCGCCAATCCGATCGGCATGATCTGGTCGGGCGCGATGCTGCTGGAGCATCTCGGCGAGAAGCGGGCGGCGGATGCGATCGTCAGCGCGATCGAACGCACGCTCGGCGAGCGCACGTTGCGCACCCGCGATCTCGGCGGCAATGCCGACACGAGCGCCTGCGGCAAGGCGGTCGCGGAGATGGTGGAGTAGGACGGCCTATCTACCGCTCCACGTCATGGCCGGGCTTGACCCGGCCATCCACGTCTTTCTTTTGCTCTGTCGCTAAGACGCGGATGCGCGGCATCGCAGACAAGTTTACGTAGTCTGCGCACAGACTGCTGTGGCCGGGCATGACGGCTTGAATACCCAGGTTGCGCTCAGGCTTCCTTAGCGATCCGCCGGCAGTGCTCCCATGCGGCATAGATCAGGTTTTCGCTTGCTTCCGGCGTGCGGAACGCGGAATGCGCCGACAGCGTCACGTTCGGGATTTTGGTCAGTGGATGAGCCGCCGGCAGCGGTTCGGTGTTGAACACATCGAGCCCGGCATGGCGGATGTGGCCGGACTTCAGTGCCTCGATCATCGCGGCTTCGTCGACCATGGCCGCGCGCGCGGTGTTGACGAGGATGACGCCCGGCTTCATCGCGTCGATGCGTTCACGCGACAGAAAACCGCGGGTCTCGTCGTTGAGCAGAAGATGCAGCGAGACCACGTCGCTGTGCGCGAGCAGCGCCTCAAGTGCAACGAATTCGACGCCGGCAAATTGCCTCAGTGAGCGGTTCCAGGCGATCACCTTCATGCCGCTGCCAAGCGCGATGCGCGCCACTTCCGCCGCGATGCCGCCGAAGCCGATCAGGCCGAGCGTCTTGCCGGTGAGTTGCATGCCGTCTTCGCGCAGCCAGTTTCCACCGCGCATCTCGCGGTCCATTTTCGCGATCCCGCGCGCCGCCGCCCACATCAGCGCGATCGCGCATTCGGCGACCGCCGTGTCGCCATAGCCCTTGATCAGGTGAACTGTGATACCGAGTTCGGCCAATTCCTCCGGGTTCATGTAACTGCGCGCGCCGGTGCCCAGAAACACCACATGCTTGAGGCCATTGCAGCGCTTCGCGACGTCGGTCGGCAGCGAGGTGTGATCGATCACGACGATCTCGGCGCCGTCGAGCAGAGCCGGCATGTCTTCCGATTTGATGTCGGCATTGCGGTTGACATGCACGGCCGGGTCGCCGGCTTTGTTCTGCCGTTCGAAAATATCGGCAAGCGATCCGTTGGCATCGACAAAAACACCCCGCACGGAAATCTCCCTTTTTTATCTGAGCATGATCTTTTCGGAAAACCGCTTCACACTTTTCCGGATCATGCTCACGAAGCAACGCCGGCGAGCGCCAGCACGGTATGCATCAGAACGTTGGCGCCGGCGGTGCAATCGACCTGCGTGGCGTCTTCGAGTTCATTGTGGCTGATGCCGTCCTTGCACGGCACGAACACCATGGCGGCCGGAATCTTCGTATTGAGATTGCAGGCGTCGTGACCGGCGCCGGACGTGATACGGCGATGGGAGAAGCCGAGCTTTTTGGCGGCATCTTCCACCGCGTCGACCAGTTTCGGATCGAAATGGGTCGGCGGTTTGTGCCAGATCAGGTCGAGCGCGACGTCGACCTTGCGCCGGGCCGAGATTTCCTTGACGGCGGCGCGCAAATCCGAATTCAGCGCGTCCATGATCGCAGCGTCCGCGCTGCGGCAGTCGACCGTGAAGGCGATCTCGCCGGGTATGACGTTGCGCGAAGGATTGGCGATCACGGCCTCGCCGATGGTGCCGACGGCGTTGGGGCCGTGCTTTTTCGCGATCGCTTCCATTGCCAGCACGATTTCGGACAAGGTCGCGAGCGCATCCCGTCGGAGCTGCATCGGCGTCGAGCCGGCATGACTCTCGAAGCCGGTGATCTTGCCGTCGTACCACAACACGCCCTGGCCGGAATCGACTACGCCGATGGTTTTGCCTTCGGCCTCCAGGATCGGCCCCTGTTCGATGTGCAATTCGACAAAGCCGGAGAATTTCTGGAAGCCGACGGGCTTGTCGCCGCGATAGCCGATGCTGTCGAGCGCTTCGCCGACGCTCATGCCCTCGGCATCCTTGCGCGAAAGGATATCGTCGGTAGTGAAATCGCCGACGTAGGCGGCGGACGCCATCATCGCGGGCGCAAAGCGCGAACCTTCCTCGTTGGTCCAGTTGGCGATGCAGATCGGAATTTCGGTCTCGATCCCGGCGTCGTTGAGCGTGCGGACGACTTCGAGCGCGGCAAGCGTGCCGAGCACGCCGTCGAACTTGCCGCCGGTCGGCTGGGTATCCAGATGCGAGCCGAGCCCGATCGGCAGTTTCGACATGTCGCGGCCCTTGCGCAAGCCAAACATCGAGCCGAGCGCATCGACATGCACCTCGAGGCCCGCGGCCTCGCATGCCTTTCGAAACCAGTCGCGCACCTGCTTGTCCTCGGGCCCCAGCGTCAGCCGCCGCACGCCGCCCTTCGGCGTGGCGCCGAATTTCGCGGTTTCGTGAATCGTGTCCCAGAGACGGGCGGAATCGATTTGCAGGTTGGATGCGGCTGTCGTCATGGAGTTGTTCCGTCAAGGATGGCGCGGGCTAGTGTCCCGGTTCTAATAATCGCAAAACTGGCTGCTGAGACGGGATGCGAATGTTAGAATTGGACCACTGGCCGCGGCGCGTCAACAATCGAGGCATCGGCAATCGCGGCGCTGCCCTGCGCGATTTTGGCAGCGAGATCGACCACACGTTCGACCGCGAGCATGTCGGGCGATTCCAGCCAGCTTGCGGAAAATGTCAAAGGCGGGATTTTGAGGTCGGTCGACAGCAATTGAAGCCGTCCATCCGCCAGTTCGTTTTCGACGATCGAGGCAGGTATCACGGCAATGCCCAGCCCTTCGACCGCCATATGGATCACGGTGGCGAGCGAGGCGCTGGCATGCAATCGGATTGGCGACAGCCCGGGTCGATTGAACAGGGATCGAACGATCTCGTATGGCTGCGACCTGCGGGGAAAGGTGATGATCGGAAACTTCGCGAGATCCTGTACTTTAAGGGTCTTGTTGCCGAGGCCGAGCGAAGGGCTGGCGAGGATGCCGATGGGATAATCGCATAGGACGCGGTTGCGCACGCCGGATGCCGACAGCGGCCCAACCAGAAAGGCAAGGTCGATCTCCTGCGCGAGCAGACGCGTGCTTAAATCGGGCGTGATGTCGACTTCGATTTCCAACGACAGATTCGGATGGGCGGTATTGACGCTCTTGATCAACTGCGGAAGCCAGGTGTGCACGATGGTCTCGGCGACCCCCAACCGCAGCACGCCGCGCATCGCCGAGCGGTCGCCCACTTCGGCCATCATCTCCGCGCGCAGCCCGATGAGCTTTTCTGCATAAATCATCAATTGCCGGCCGCTCGGCGTCGGCGAGACCACCCGATGATCCCTGTTCAGCAACTTCACCCCCATCTCGCGCTCGAGCTGGGCGATCCGTTGCGAAATCGCCGGCTGGGTGGTGTTGAGGCGCTGGCCGGCTCCGCGGAAGCTGCCGAGCGTCACCACCCACAGGAACGTCTCGATCGACTTGAAGTCCACCATCTGGCACCACCGATAAATTAGGATTATCAAAATTGATTAGAAAGTAAGATTAGACTTTATAGTACGTGTGGGTTTCACTGATGTCGAGATTGTAGGCAGGACGACATCATGACTATTTCTGCGGCAGTGCAGTCATTCCGAGAGGGTGAGGACTTGCTTCCAAGCCGGCAGGCGAGGCTCGCCTACCGCGCCGGCGGGGTGGAATCCACCGCCGGGGTCGCCAACGGCTTTGTTCAGGGCAATCTGGCGATCCTGCCGGAAAAGCTTGCGGCCTCGTTTCACCGTTTCTGCCAGCTCAACCCCAAACCGTGCCCGATCATCGGCATGTCCGATGTCGGAGACCCCCGAATTCCTTCGCTCGGCCTCGACCTCGATATCCGCACCGATGTGCCGCGCTATCGTGTCTGGCGCGACGGCGAGGTGGTGGAAGAGCCGACCGACATCATGTCGCATTGGCGCGAAGATCTCGTCGCCTTCGTGCTCGGCTGCTCGTTTTCGTTCGAGGAAGCGCTGTTGGCCGAAGGCCTGCCGATCCGCCATATCGAGCGCCAAGTCCGCGTGCCGATGTACCGGACCAATATCGCCTGCAAGCCTTCCGGGCCGTTTTCGGGCCCGATGGTCGTTTCCATGCGTCCGCTCAAACCAGCCCAGGCGATCCGCGCCGTGCAGATCACTTCCCGTTTTCCTTCGGTGCATGGCGCGCCGGTCCATCTCGGTCACCCGCATTCGATCGGTATCGCCGATATCGCGAAGCCCGACTACGGCGATCCCGTCCCGGTCGCCCCCGACGAGATCCCGGTGTTCTGGGCGTGCGGCGTCACACCGCAGGCGGTGATCGCTGCAGCGAAGGTCCCATTTGCTATCACGCATGCGCCGGGCCTGATGCTGGTGACGGACCTGCACAACAAGGACCTTGCGGTGCTGTAATGAGCAGTTTGTGCTGTTCTTTCAGGCTTTACGGTCTTCTCCAATCGTTTCATCGATAGCCGATAGAGGATTTCCCAATGACCATCTCCCGCCGAAATGTATTGTTAGGGGCCACTGCGAGCGCTGCGCTGTTGCCGGTAGCTGCCCGTGCGCAAACCTCGGAAGTGGTGATCGGCGTGATCTATCCGCTGTCGGGCGCGAGCGCCCAGATCGGCGTCGATGCGCAGAAGGCCTTCCAGACTGCGGCCGAACTCATCAACAAGAAGTTCGACTTCGATCTGCCGCTGGCGCGCGGCGAGGGCCTGCCCGGCCTTGGCGGCGCCAAGGTGCGTCTTGTGTTCGCCGATCACCAGGCCGATCCGCAGAAAGGCCGCGCCGAGGCCGAACGCCTGATCACCCAGGAAAAAGTCTGTGCCGTCATCGGCAGCTATCAAAGCGCTGTCGCCGTCACCATCAGCCAGACCTGTGAGCGCTACCAGATTCCGTACATGTCGGCCGATAATTCCTCGCCGAGCCTGCACCGCCGTGGCCTGAAATTCTATTTCCGCGCATCGCCGCACGATGAGATGTACTCCAAGGCCATGTTCGACTTCTTCGACGCCATGAAGAAGAAGGGCACCAAGATCGAAACCTTGTCGCTGTTCCACGAAGACACGATCTTCGGCACCGATTCCGGCAACGCCCAGTCCAAATTGGCCGCCGAGCGCGGTTACAAGATCGTGTCCGACATCAAATATCGGGCGAATTCTCCGTCGCTTTCGGCCGAGGTGCAGCAAATCAAGGCGGCCAACGCCGACGTGCTGATGCCCTCGAGCTACACCACCGACGGCATTCTGCTGGTCAAGACCATGGGCGAACTCGGCTACAAGCCGCCCGCAATCGTGGCGCAGGACGCCGGCTTCTCCGAAAAGGCGCTGTATGACGCGGTCGGCGACAAGCTCGAAGGCGTGATCTCGCGCGGCACGTTCTCGCTCGACCTTGCGCAGAAGCGGCCGATGGTCGGCAAGATCAACGACATGTTCAAGGAAAAGTCGGGCAAGGATTTCAACGACTATTCGTCGCGGCAGTTCATGGCGCTGATCCTGATGGCCGACGCCATTAACCGCGCCAAATCCACCGACGGCGAGAAGATCCGCGACGCGCTGGCGGCAACCGACATTCCCGGCGAGCAGACCATCATGCCCTGGAAGCGCGTGAAGTACGACGAGACCGGTCAGAACAACGACGCCGATCCGGTGCTGCTGCAATATACCGGCGGCAAGTTCGTCACGATCTTCCCACCGCAGGCGGCGGTTGCTGAAGCCACCTGGCCGATGAAGTAGCAGCGGGATAAGGGGGCAGGGGCGTGACCGCTGAGACCATCATTCAAAGTCTCGCCAGCGGCCTTTTGATGGGGCTGCTCTACGGCTTGATCGCCGTGGGGCTGGCGCTGATCTTCGGCCTCATGGACGTCGTCAATTTCGCCCACGGCGAATTTCTGATGATCGCGATGTATGCGACGTTCTTTCTGTTCGCGTTTTTCGCGATCGATCCCTTGCTGGCCGCGCCGCTGGTGGCAGCGGCGCTGTTCGTATTCGGCGCCGCCGTTTATCTGCTGATCGTGCGGTTCGCCGTCCGTGCCAAGGCCAATGCCGGCATGGTGCAGATCTTTTCGACCTTCGGGCTTGCGATCGTGATGCGCGGGCTTGCGCAATATTTCTTCACGCCGGACTATCGCAGCATCACGCACTCCTGGCTTGGCGGCAAAACCATCTCGATTGGCGGCATCTTCCTGCCTGTGCCGCAGCTGTTCGGTGCATTGGTGGCCATTGCCGCTTTTATCGCGCTCTATTTCTTCATCAATCGCACGGACTTCGGCCGGGCGCTTGAGGCGACGCGCGAAGATGCCGGCGCCGTGGCGCTGGTCGGCATCGACAAGAACAAGGTGTTCGCGCTCGGCTGGGGCCTGGGTGCCGCGCTGGTCGGGCTTGCCGGCGCGATCATGTCGATTTTCTTCTATATCTATCCGGATGTCGGCGCATCCTTTGCGCTGATCGCCTATGTCACGGTGGCGCTGGGTGGTTTCGGCAGTGTGTTCGGCGCCTTTGCCGGCGGTCTGGTTGTCGGCCTCGTCGAGGCCACCACCGCCTTGATCCTGCCGCCGTCGCTGAAATCGGTCGGGATTTACGCGGTCTATCTGCTCGTGGTCTTTATCCGGCCACGCGGCCTGTTCGGATCGATGTGATGGATACGGCCTTCGCCCAGCGCCGCCGTCGCGACCTCATCGTTGCTGCGGTCTTTGCAGCGATCGCGGCAATCGTTCCTCTGTTCGTCAAGGACGTCTACGTCCAGAACATCATGGTACTGACCCTGATGTATGCGGCGCTGTCGCAGAGCTGGAACATCCTCTCCGGCTATTGCGGTCAGATTTCGCTGGGGCACGCGCTGTATTTCGGGCTCGGCGCTTATACCACCGCGCTTCTCTTCACCAAGTTCGGCGTGCTGCCGTGGTTCGGCATGCTCGGCGGCGGCCTGATCTCGGCGGTCATCGCGATGGCGCTGGGCTATCCCTGCTTCCGTCTGCGCGGGCATTATTTCGTGATCGCCACTATCGTGATCGCCGAGACCGCGCTCTTGTTGTTTCAGAACTGGGATTGGGCCGGTGCCGCGCTTGGCATCGATATTCCCGTCCGCGGCGATAGCTGGCTCAAGTTTCAGTTCGTCCGCAGCAAACTGCCTTATTTCTATTTTGCGCTCGCGCTCGCCTGCGTCGCCTGGCTCGTGACCTGGTGGCTGGAAGATTCCAAGTGGGGTTACTGGTGGCGCGCCGTGAAGGATAACCCGGATGCCGCCGAAAGCCTGGGCGTGGTGGTGTTCAATTCCAAGATGGGCGCAGCCGCGGTCTCGGCCTTTCTCACCGCGATCGGCGGCAGCTTTTACGCGCAGTTCGTCTCCTATATCGACCCCGAAAGCGTCATGGGGTTCCAGTTCTCGCTGCTGATGGCTCTGCCCGCGGTGTTGGGCGGCATCGGCACCTTGTGGGGACCGGTGCTGGGGGCGGTCATCCTCATTCCGCTTACCGAACTGACGCGCTCCTTCATCGGCGGCTCCGGCCGCGGCGTCGATCTGATCGTCTACGGCACGCTGATCGTTTTGATCTCGCTGGCGCGGCCGCAAGGGTTGGTTGGATTATTTTCTCCCCGGCGCAAGGAAGCCGCCCGATGACGGCGCTGCTCGAAACCCCGCTCCTTGAAACCCGGGGCATCTGGCAGCGCTTCGGCGGCCTCGTTGCCAATAGCGACGTCTCGATCTCGGTCGGGCGCGGCGAGATCGTCGGCTTGATCGGCCCCAACGGCGCCGGCAAGTCGACGTTGTTCAATTTGATCGCCGGTGTGTATACGCCCACACAAGGCTCGATCGTTCTCAATGGCGAGGATGTTACGCAGCTGTCGGCGGCGGAACGCTGCGAACGCGGGATCGGACGCACCTTCCAGGTGGTGAAAAGCTTCGAGACCATGACGGTGATCGACAATGTCATCGTCGGCGCGCTGATCCGCACCACCGTGATGCGTGAGGCCCGCCGCAAAGCCCACGAGGTGCTGGAATTCTGCGGGCTGGCGGCGCGGGCCGATACGCTGGCGAGCCAGTTGATCCCGTCGGAAAAACGCCGCCTCGAAGTGGCGCGCGCGATCGCGACCGAGCCGAAACTTCTGCTGCTCGACGAAGTCCTCACCGGACTGACGCCGATCGAGGCCCAGACCGGCGTCGAACTGGTTCGAAAGGTGCGCGCCACCGGCGTCACCGTGCTGATGGTCGAGCACGTGATGGAAATCGTGATGCCGCTGGTCGACCGCGCCATCGTGCTTGATCTCGGCAAGGTGCTGGTTGAAGGCAAGCCTACCGACGTGGTTCGCGATCCAAAAGTGATCAGCGCTTATCTTGGGGATCGTCATGCTGTCGGTGCGTGAAGTCACCACCGCCTATCAGGGGCTGGTCGCGATCTCGCAGGTCTCGATCGAGGTCGAGAAGGGCGAAGTCGTCTGCGTGGCCGGCGCCAATGGCGCCGGCAAATCGACGCTATTGAAAACCATTGCAGGCGCCGAACGGCCGCGTTCCGGCAGCGTCACCTTCGACGGCGACCGCATCGACGGCATGGCGCAGCACATGATCACCGCGCGCGGCATTGCCTATGTGCCGGAGAACCGCCGGCTGTTTCCGCGGCTTTCGGTGCGCGACAATTTGCGGCTCGGCAGTTACCTCTATCGCGGCAAGTCGGATCGTGAGCAACCGCTTGAACTGGTGTTCAAGCTGTTTCCGCGGCTTTCCGAGCGGCTCGACCAGCGCGCCGAAACGCTTTCCGGCGGCGAGCAGCAGATGCTGGCGATCGGCCGCGCGCTGATGACCCGGCCGCGGCTTCTGATGCTGGACGAGCCCTCGCAAGGCATCATGCCGAAGCTGGTCGATGAGATCTTTCAGGCCGTCAAGCGCATCCGCGATATCGGCGTGACCGTCCTGATCGTCGAGCAACGCATCGCCGAGTGCCTGGATATCGCCGACCGCGCCTACATCCTGCAAACCGGTCGCTTGCAGATGCAGGGCACGTCGTCCGAGATCAAGAGCAATCCCGACGTGCGCAAGGCGTATCTGGGATTGTAGTCGCTAGTTGTGAAGCTCGTCATTGCGAGCGAAGCGAAGCAATCCAGACCTTTACGCGAGAAACTGGATTGCTTCGTCGCTTGCGCTCCTCGCAATGACGAGATCAATGCCCGTGATCGTCGGGCAACGTCAATCCAAACACCTTGGTCAAATCCTCCACCTGCGCCGGCGTGAGATAACGCGGGTTCAGGCTCCGCAATAGCAGATAGAGCTTTGCGGTTTCTTCCAGTTCCTCGACCGCAAACACCGCCGCTTCCAGCGTGTCGCCCGAGACTACCGGACCGTGATTGGCGAGCAGCACGGAAGCATATTTTCCGGCAAGCCCCTTGATGGCGTCGGCGACCGCGGGATCGCCGGGCCGGTAATAGGGCACGAGCGCGGTCGCGCCGCATTTCATCAGGTAATAGGCGGTCATCGGCGGCAGCGCCGCGCGCGGATCGATCTCCGGTAACATCGACAGCGCGACCGAATGGGTCGAATGCAGATGCACGACCGCGCGCGCCGGCGCGCGCGTCTCATACAGCGCGCTGTGCAGTGGCACTTCTTTGGTCGGGGCGTCGCCGGAAACAAGCCGGCCGGCGGCATCGAGCCGCGACAGCCGTGCGGGGTCGAGGAAGCCGAGCGAGGCGTTGGTCGGCGTCACCAGCCAGCCGCCGTCATCGAGCTTGACCGAGATGTTGCCCGAGGAACCCGGTGTCAGGCCGCGCTCGAACAGCGAGCGGCCGAAGCGGCAGATTTCCTCGCGGATTTTTGTTTCGCTCATGGCGGTATCCTTATTGTTGCCTTGTCTCACGCTTTGGCAGCGCGGCCAAGCCGTGATAGTCAAGGACAAATCTCAAGAAGAGTCATAAGGAAACGTCGCATGTCTTCATCCGCCAAACCGCGCATCGCCGTGATCGGGCTGGGCTCTATGGGCTTTGGCATGGCCAGCGCGCTCAAGCGCGCCGAATTTGAGGTGACCGGCTGTGACGTGGCGGCCGAGACGGTACAGCGGTTCGTGACGGACGGCGGGAAGGGCGCCAGGACCCCGGCGGAAGCGGCGAGAGAGGCCGACATCGTCGTCAGCGTGGTTGTCAACGCCGCCCAGACCGAAAGCATTCTGTTCGGCAAGGACGGCGTCGCCGAGACGCTCGCCAGGGGCGCGGTGTTCGTTTCCTCCGCCACCATGGATCCCGACGTCGCAAGGCGGCTTGCCAAACAACTGGAAGCAACGGATAGGCACTATCTCGACGCGCCGATTTCCGGCGGCGCGCAGCGCGCCGCACAGGGCGAACTGACGATTCTGGCCTCGGGAAGTGCTACCGCCTTTGCCAAGGCGCGGCCGGCGCTCGATGCGATGGCGGCCAAACTCTATGAGCTCGGCGATGCCGCTGGCCAGGGCGCGGCCTTCAAGATGATCAATCAGTTGCTCGCCGGCGTTCATATCGCCGCGGCTTCGGAGGCCATTGCATTCGCCGCCAAGCAGGGCCTCGATATCCGCAAAGTGTACGAGGTGATCACGGCTTCCGCCGGCAATTCCTGGATGTTCGAAAACCGCATTCCGCACGTGCTCGACGGCGACTATACCCCGCGCAGCGCTGTCGAGATCTTCGTCAAGGATTTGGGGATCATCCAGGACATGGCGCGATCGGCGAAATTTCCGGTGCCGGTCTCAGCCGCAGCCCTGCAAATGTTCCTGATGACGGCGGCTTCCGGCATGGGCCGCGACGACGATGCGTCAGTGGCGCGGATGTATGCGCGCGTGACCGGCACGCATCTGCCCGGCGAGCCGAAGTGAAGAGTTAACAACAAGAGGACACCGGATGCCCCGTTTTGCCGCCAATCTGACGCTGTTGTTCAACGAGGTGCCGTTCCTCGATCGTTTCGAAGCGGCGGCGAAGGCCGGCTTCACCGCAGTCGAATTCCTGTTTCCCTATGCTCACCCGGCCGAGGAGATCGGCAAGCGGTTGCATGACAACGGCCTGACGCAAGCGCTCTTCAATCTCCCGCCTGGCGATTGGGATGCGGGCGAAAAGGGCTTTGCGGCGTTGCCGGAGCGGTTTTCTGATCTGCAGGAAAGTCTGCGCACCGCGTTGCCTTATGCGCAGGCGACCGGCGTCAAGCGGCTGCATCTGATGGCGGGACTTGCGGATCGTAACGACCGGCGTGCTTTAGAGGCGTTTTATAAATCGGTGACGTGGGCCGCGGAATTCTTCGCGCCTCATGGCATCGACGTCGTGCTCGAGCCGCTCAATCCCCGCAACACGCCGCATTATTTTCTCAATGACTTCGGCTTTGCACGCGATGCGATCGAGGAGTTGAAGATTCCGAACCTGAAACTGCAATTCGACATCTATCACTGCCAGATCCTGCATGGCGACGTGACCATGCGGCTGCGTGAAATGATGGCGATCATCGGCCATATCCAGATCGCAAGCGTTCCCTCGCGCCACGAGCCGGACGACGAGGAACTGAATTATCCGTTCCTGTTCGCCGAGCTCGATCGGCTCGGCTACAACGGCTTCGTCGGCTGCGAATATAATCCGCGTGGCAAGACCATCGATGGGCTCGCCTGGTTCAGGCCTTATGCGGGAGTGAAGCCGTGAAACTCGCACTCGGCTGCATCGCCGACGACTATACCGGCGCCTCCGATCTCGCCAATACGCTGACGCGCGCCGGCCTGCGTACGGTGCAGACGATCGGTGTTCCCGCAGACGAACTCGACCTGCCTGACGTCGCTGCGATCGTCGTATCACTGAAGAGCCGTTCGATTGAAGCAAACCTTGCGGTGTCGCGTTCGCGTGCGGCCGACAAATGGCTGCGCGGCCGCGGCGCAGACCATGTGCTGTTCAAGATCTGCTCGACCTTCGATTCCACCGACGCCGGCAATATCGGCCCGGTGATGGATGCGTTGCGTGCCGATTCCGGCGATAAAATCGTTCTGGTGACGCCGGCTTTTCCCGAGACCCATCGCACCGTCTATCAGGGCAATCTGTTCGTCGGCTCCGTGCCGTTGAATGAGAAGTCCGCTCAAGGATCATCCGCTCAACCCGATGCACGATTCAAACCTCGTGCGGGTGTTGGCGCGCCAGAGCAAAACCGAGGTCGGGCTTGTTGGTCTGGCGACGGTTGTTCGCGGACCGGAGGCGGTGCGGGCGCGCCTGGCCGATCTGTCGGACAAGGGCGTTGGCGCGGCCATCATCGATGCGGTGTTCGATCGCGATCTGGAGACGATCGGTGAGGTTGCGCTCGATCAAAGGGTGTCGGTTGGCGCTTCCGGCATTGGGCTCGGCCTGGCGCGTGCCCTTGTAGCGGCGGGCAAAGCCAAATCGGCGTCCTCCAATTCGATGTCCGAGGCGGCGATAGGCGGACCGGCGGCCTGCCTCGCCGGCAGTTGCTCGCAGGCCACCTTGCAGCAGATTGCCAATGCGGAATCCGAGATGGCGGTGCTTCACCTCGATCCCGAGCAGATTGTTGCTGGCCAGGGCGAGGTGCGGCGCGCGCTCGCCTGGGCCGCGCAAAGAATCACCGAGGGACCGATCCTGATCGCCTCGAGCTCGACGCCGGAGGAAGTCGCAGCCCTGCAATCCCGTCATGGCCGCGATGCAGCCGGGCATGCCATCGAGCAGGCGATGGCAGATATTGCGGAAGGTCTGGTGCAATCGGGCGTGCGGCGTCTGGTGATTGCCGGTGGTGAAACTTCAGGCGCGGTAGTGGATCGTTTAGGCATCCCCGGATTTCTTGTCGGCGCAGAAATTGCGGCGGGCGTGCCTGTATTGCGCGCCGTCGGCGCGAAGGAAGGTGAGATGATTCTTGCCCTCAAATCAGGCAATTTCGGCGGTCTGCGTTTTTTTTCCGACGCACTTGATCTGATGCGTTAACGGAAAACTGGCACTCTGCCGCCGGCACTTTTTGCAGGAAATCTTAACGTTCTCGCGGAAGTGAAGGGATTTGACAGGCCTGACGTTAGCCATTTGGCGGTATTTCGGGTAAATGCCGCACTGCATCATGCTCATCACATAACGCGCTCGATCCAGGAATGTCTGTGCCATGACCGAACTGGTCCGTATTGCCCTGAACCGGCCATACACATTCGTCGTGCTGGCGTTGCTCCTGTTGATCATCGGGCCGCTGTCCGCGATGCGGACGCCCGTCGATATCTTTCCGGATATCCGGATTCCGGTCATCGGCGTCATCTGGCAGTACACTGGCCTGCCGCCGGATCAGATGGCCGGTCGCATCATCACCCAGTACCAGCGAATTCTGACGACGACCGTCAACGACATCGAACACATCACGGCGAACTCCTATAACGGCATCGGCATCGTCAAGATATTCTTCCAGCCGAGCGCCGACATCCGCACCGCCAATGCGCAGGTTACATCGGTCTCGCAAACGATCCTCAAGCAGATGCCTCCGGGTGCGACGCCGCCGCTGATCCTCAACTACAGCGCCTCGACGGTCCCGATTATCCAGCTCGCGCTGTCGGGCGAGGGGCTTACCGAGCAGATCCTCGGCGACATCGCGATCAACCAGTTGCGTACGCCGCTGGTGACCGTGCCGGGCGCGGCGATCCCGTATCCCTATGGCGGCAAGCAGCGTCAGATCCAGATCGACGTCGATCCGCAGAAACTCCAGTCGCTGGGATTGTCGGGGCAGGACGTTGCCACTGCGCTTGCCGCGCAGAATTTGATTCAGCCGGCCGGCACTTCGAAGATCGGCAGCTTCGAATATGTCATTCAGGTCAACAACTCGCCGCTGAAATCGGGCGAAATGGGCGATCTGCCGGTCAAGGTCGTCAACGGCGCCACGATCTACATCCGTGACGTCGCGACCGTGCGCGACGGCAACCCGCCGCAGCAAAATATCGTCCACGTCGACGGCAACCGCTCCGTGCTGATGATGGTGCTGAAGAACGGTTACACCTCGACGCTCGACATCATCGCGGGCATCAAGAAGAAAGCCGCTGCCTATAAGGACTCGCTTCCTGATACGCTGAAAATCGGCTTCGTCGGCGACCAGGGCGTGTTCGTCGCCGCCTCCATTGAGGGCGTGGTGCGCGAAGGCATTATCGCAGCCGCGCTTACCAGCGTGATGATCCTTTTGTTTTTAGGAAGCTGGCGCTCGACGGTCATCATCGCGACATCAATTCCGCTGGCCGTGTTCGGCTCGATCATCATGCTGGCGGCGATCGGCGAAACCCTCAACATCATGACGCTGGGCGGTCTTGCGCTGGCGGTCGGTATCCTCGTCGACGAAGCCACGGTGACGATCGAGAACATCAACTGGCATCTGGAGCAGGGCAAGGAAGTTCGTCCCGCAATTCTCGACGGCGCGCAGCAGATCGTGGTGCCGGCGTTCGTGTCGCTGCTCTGCATCTGCATCGTGTTCATTCCGATGTTCTTCCTGCAAGGCATTCCGCGCTTCCTGTTCGTGCCGATGGCGGAAGCGGTGATCTTCGCGATGATTTGGTCGTTCATCCTGTCGCGAACGCTGGTGCCGACGATGGCGATGTATCTGCTGAAGCCGCATCAGCACGAGCACGGCGCAGCGTTGCCGCCGACCCGCAATCCGCTGG
This sequence comes from uncultured Alphaproteobacteria bacterium, assembly GCA_963770515.1. Classification (GTDB taxonomy): domain Bacteria; phylum Pseudomonadota; class Alphaproteobacteria; order Rhizobiales; family Xanthobacteraceae; genus Bradyrhizobium. Next base: position 341,930 of record CAVYPW010000004.1, on the reverse strand, counting down.
TCTGGTTCCAGCGCGGCTTCGAGAGAGGCTTCGAAAACTTCCGTAGCGGCTATCGCGATCTGCTGACGCTCGCGCTGCATCACCGCCCGACCTTCGTGGTCGCCTTCCTGGCATTTGTCGTGGCCTCGTTCGCGATGGTGCCTTATCTCGGGCAGAATTTCTTTCCGTCCGTCGATGCCGGCCAGATCTTGATGCATGTACGCAGCCAGGTCGGTACCCGTGTGGAGGAGAACGCCTATCATTTCGCAGACATTCAGAAGGCGATCCGCAAGATCATCCCGCCAGACCAGATTGATACGATCACCGACAATATCGGCATGCCAATCTCGGGGATCAACACCACCTATAACAACACCGGCATCATGGGGCCGTCGGACGGCGACATCCAGATCAAGCTGAAAGAGGATCATCCGCCGACGGACACCTACATAAAGGCGATGCGGGAGCAGCTTCCGCGGCTCTTCCCCGGAACGAGTTTTGCTTTTCTCCCGGCTGACATTGTCAACCAGATCCTGAACTTCGGCGCGCCGGCGCCGATCGATTTGCAGATCCGGGGCAACAATTTGAATGCGAATTTCGATTACGCTACCAATCTATTGAGCCAGATTCGCAAGATTCCGGGGGTCGCGGACGCGCGCATTCAGCAGTCGACGAAAAACCCGACCTTCAACATCGACGTGGACCGGACGCGGGCACAATATGTCGGTTTGACCGAGCGCGATGTAGTCAACAGTCTCACCGTGAACTTGTCCGGTAGCGGCCAGGTTGCTCCGACCTATTACCTCAACCCCGACAACGGCGTGAACTACGCGGTCGTGATGCAGACGCCGCAGTATCAGGTCGATTCCTTGAGTTCGCTGCAAACGTTGCCGATCACGTCCAGCCAACCGACGCAGGCCCCGATTCTCGGCGGCATCGCCACTATCACGCGCACGACGTCAAGCGCGATGGTGTCCCAATACGATATCCAGCCGATGGTGCAGATCTTTGCCACGCCGCAGGGACGCGATCTCGGCGGCATCGCCTCCGACATCAACAAGGTCATCGCAGCCAACGCCAAGGACGTGCCGAAGGGCTCGACGGTCGTGCTGTCCGGCCAGGTGCAGACCATGAACAGCTCGTTCTCCGGTCTGCTGTTCGGTCTGCTGGGCGCGATCGTGCTTGTCTATTTCCTGATCGTCGTGAACTTCCAGTCATGGTCCGATCCGTTCGTGATCATCACGGCGCTTCCGGCGGCGCTGGCGGGCATTGTCTGGATGCTTTTTACGACCCACACCACCATGTCCGTTCCGGCCCTGACCGGGGCGATCATGTGTATGGGCGTTGCCACGGCCAACAGCGTGCTGGTGATCAGCTTTGCCCGTGAACGCTATGAGGAGCTGGGCGACCCGGTCGCCGCCGCCATCGAGGCCGGCTTTGTGCGTATTCGTCCGGTGCTGATGACCGCGCTCGCCATGATCATCGGCATGTTGCCGATGTCCCTCGGCCTGGGCGAGGGCGGCGAGGCCAACGCGCCGCTGGGCCGGGCCGTGATCGGCGGCCTGATGTTCTCAACCGTTGCGACGTTGATGTTTGTTCCCGTCGTTTTTAGTATGCTGCACAAGAAGCAGGACGCCAAAGCCGCCGTCCAATCGGAGACAGAGAATGCCCACTGAAGCTGAAACTCGCAGACCAGTTTCGCGCCGAAAGCTGGGCGTACTCGCTGTCGTCGCCGTTGCCGGCGCGCTGACCTTGGTCGTCACCGGCATCCGCGCTCGGGAAGACTCCAATGTCAAACTCAAGGAATGGACGGACGACCAGTCCGCACCGGCGGTTGCCGTCATCTATCCCGATCCCGGGGCCTTGACGGCCTCGCTCGACCTGCCGGGCCGTCTGGAAGCCTATTACCGCGCTCCGATCTTTGCGCGCGTCAACGGCTACGTGAAGAGCTGGAATGCCGACATCGGCGCACGGGTGAAGGCCGGCGACGTGATCGCTGAAATCGATGCGCCGGACCTTGACCAGCAATTGCTGCAGGCGCGCGCCGATCTGACCAATCAGCAGGCGAGCGCGAAGCTCTCCGAAGTCACGCTGGCCCGCCGCAAGACGCTGATCGCGTCGAATTTCGTTTCGATGCAGGAAATCGACGAACGCACCGCCGACCTCTCCAACAAGAACGCCGCGGTCAACTCCAGCCAGGCCAATGTCGAGCGGCTCGAGGCGCTTGCCGGCTACAAGAAGATCACAGTGCCGTTCGACGGCATCGTGACCGCGCGCAACACCGACGTCGGCGCGCTGATCAACGCAGGCGGCGGTAGCGGCCCGCCGATGTTCATCATCTCCGACATCAAGAAGTTGCGCGTCTACGTCAACGTGCCGCAGAACTACGTGCCTTCGGTCAAGATCGGCGCCAAGGCCAAGATCGCGGTACCGGAATATCCGACCCGAACCTTTGAAGCGACCGTGGAGGCTTCGGCCCGGGCGGTCGACGTCAACTCTGGCACGACGCAGATGCAGCTTGGCCTCGATAATACCGCGGGCGAATTGATGCCTGGCGGCTTCGCCAATGTGAAGCTGGTGCTTCAGCGCGAGGGCGTGCCGCTGCACATTCCCTCCAGCGCGCTGATCTTCGACCAGAAGGGCCTGCGCGTGGCGACCGTGACGTCCGACAACAAGATCCTGTTCAAGCCGGTGACGATTGCGCGCGACCTCGGTCGCGAGATCGAACTTGCCGGTGGTGTAACGGTGGAAGACCGCGTCATCAGCACGCCGCCCGACGGCATCATCGATGGCGATCCGGTTCGCGTGGTCTCGACCAAGGGCCGGCCGGCGGCAGCTTCCGCAAAGCAGGGCGAAAAGGGCTAGGAGTTGCTGACGTGCCCCGGACGCTGCGCAGCGCGTAACGATGCGCTGCTGAGCCGGGGCCCATTCCAGAGACGCGACCGTGGGTCCCGGATCTGCGGAGCGGAACTTCGTTCCGGACCGCGTCCGGGACACGTGTTCACCCCATCCGCCACTCCAAAATCCCGTCATCGGCGTGGGAAATCGTGCCTGACGAGCCGACCGGGCTGCGGTCCATGTTCAATAGGTGCGCAAGCGTAACCCGGTCGTGGGCCGGGACCCGCGCCAGCGCGCGTGCATGGTCCGGCGTCCGCAGCATTACCACGCCGTGTTCGACCGCGTTGTCGCGGCCGTAAATCGCGGTGAAGCTTTCAACCGTCCCTGGTCCCGTAGCCTCGGTGACGAAGGCCGGGACCGGGCCACGGCGGCCGTCGGCCTCACTCTGGACGCTTGTTTCCTGCGCCAGCGGCTCCGAGGGCGCGTGCCGCGACAATACCAGCGCGTGGTGTTTGGTCACGAAACCGCCCTGGCCATAGAGCAGGCCGAGCTTTGCGCCATCGCGCAGCCGCCGCACCATCGCGCAGGCCGCATGAGTCATATAGGTGTTGAGCGGCGCACCGAAGAACGTCAGCCCGCCTGTGACGGTAGGCGCGACATTCGCCCCCAGTGCCAACGTTCGCCGCGCCATTTTCGGCACGCAAGGGAAGCAACTGTAAAGCTCGATCGCGTCAAACGCAGCGGCGTTGCCCCCGGCCAGATCCGTTACCGCCTCAAGCACCGCATTCTGGGCGTGACTTTCGGCGAACTGATCGCGATCGAGATAGTCGCGCGGTTCTTGCGCCGATGCTCCACTGACGATGTGAACGAGCCTGTGCTCGGCGATGCCGGCCGCGCGGGCTCTGGCGAGGCTCGTCATCAAAAGCGCACCGCCCATGTTGACGGTCGGATTGGCGACCATGAGCTTGGTATAGGGCCAGGCGATCAGCCGGTTGTCGGCAGAAGGTGTCGTGATTTCCTCCGGCGTGAAGCGCCGCTTGATCCAGGCATTGGGATTTTCAGTGGCGGCTTGCGAATAGGCCGACCACAGCGCCCCGGATTCGGCCATCGCCTCGCGCGGGGTCTGGCCCCAATGGGCGGAGGCGGCAGCCTCATAGAACGGATAGACGCTGACGGGACGGAACACGCCGAGCTTGACCGCCATCGGCTTCTGAAACGCCGCGCCGCGTTTCGGCTCCTCGACATCGTGCGCGAATGGCGTCCACGGCAAGGTGATGCCGGCGCGCTCGGCTCTCGTCGCGGTGCCCTGCGCTTCCGCACCACAGACCGCGGCCACGACGGATTCGCCCCGCGCGATGCGTTGGGCCGCCTCATGCAGATAGCGGATCGGACTTTCACCGCCGACCGGGCCGTAATAAGCGTGCTTCGGCTGGATACCGAGGCGCGATGAAAGCAGTTTTTCCGGATCGCGATAGCGCCAACTCAGGAAATTGACGACATCGAGTGAATCGATCTCGCCAAGCAACGCCGCGCCGCTGTCGGTTTCCGCCCGTTTGAGCGCCTCGATCAGCAGCGCCAGAGGCTCCAGGCCATCGGTGATCTCGCCGGGCCGATCGGTGATTTCACCGATGCCGACAATGACGGGGACACGATCGGCAGGTGGAGAGGACGTTCTCATGTCATGCTTCCTCGCCAGTAGCATCTATCACGTCATCGCGCGGCGAAGAAGGTTACGCGTTCCGCGGCACAGAATATCCGCCCGCGATATCTGCCCGCGGGTTTTCTCCTTGCGCTTTTCCACGACCGGGAGAATGCTCTGTTCAACAAAACAGAGCTTGAGGAAACGCCTTGATGTCCGTCGCGCCGTCCATTCCGGATGCCGGTCAGGAACGAGCCTTCGACGTTGTCGTGGTCGGTGCGGGCTTTGCCGGACTGTATATGCTCCACCGGCTGCGCGGGCTTGGATTTTCGGTGCATGTCTACGAACAGGGCGGCGGCTTGGGCGGCACCTGGTACTGGAACCGGTATCCCGGCGCGCGCTGCGACATCGAAAGCATGCAGTATTCCTATTCCTTCTCCGAGGAATTGCAGCAGGAATGGAACTGGAGCGAACGTTACGCGTCGCAGCCGGAGATTCTGGAATACGCCAACCATGTCGCCGATCGTTTCAATCTGCGCCGCGACATCTCGCTCAACATCCGTGTCGAGCGGGCCGATTTCGATGAGGCAACCCATACGTGGAATGTCGCGATTTCCGGCGGCCGGTTGGTGCAGGCGAAATTTGTCGTGTTGGCGACCGGCTGTCTTTCCAATGCCAGGATGCCGGACATCGAGGGTCTGTCGGACTTCGAAGGCCAAGTGTACCACACTGGACAGTGGCCTCACGAACGGGTGGATTTCTCGGACAAGCGCGTCGGTGTGATCGGCACGGGTTCCTCGGCAATTCAGTCGGTCCCGATGATCGCAGGCGAGGCGCGCCATCTCTTTGTGTTCCAGCGTACGCCGAATTTTTCGATTCCGGCTCGCAATACGGCGTTGACGGATGAAGCGCGCGAAGCTTTTCGCAGGAATTATTCGGAAATCAGGCGCTTTGCGCGTGAGAGTACGCGCAACGGCATCTACACCGAGCTTCCTGATCGTGGTGCGTTCGACGACGGTGAAAATGCAAGGCGCGCCCGGTATGAAGATCGGTGGACCAAGGGCGGACTGCCGTTCCTGCTCACCTACAACAATCTCGTTCTCGACAAGGCCGCCAACGATACGGCGGCCGATTTCGTCCGCGGCAAGATCGCCGAAATCGTCAGGGATCCCGGGATCGCAAAACGCCTGCAGCCCGAAAACTATCCGTTCGGCTCCAAACGCCTTTGCGTCGACAGTGACTACTACGCCACCTTCAACCGGACGAATGTGACACTGGTCGATATCCACCCCAATGGCATCGAGGAAATCCTGACCAGCGCCGTGCGTGCGGGTGGCCGGGACTATGAAATCGATGCGCTGGTGCTCGCGACCGGCTTCGATGCGATGACTGGATCAGTGGCTAAAATCGATATTTACGGGCGTGGCCGGAGCACGCTGAACCAGAAGTGGGCCGCGGGCCCGAAGACCTATCTCGGCCTGATGAGCGAAGGCTTTCCCAATCTCTTCCTCATCACCGGTCCCGGCAGCCCGTCCGTTCTCTCCAACATGATCGTCTCGATCGAGCAACATGTGGACTGGATCGCCGATTGTCTCACCTTCATGCGCGATCGCGGCCACGCAAGGATCGAAGCTGCGGTCGAGGCGGAAGAGAAATGGGTCGCGCATGTCAATGAGGTCGCCAATATGACGCTCTACCCGCAGGCCAACTCCTGGTACATGGGCGCCAACATTCCGGGCAAGCCGCGCATCTTTATGCCCTATATCGGTGGTGTCGGCGCTTATCGTCAGATCTGCGATGAAGTCGCGGCCAAGGGGTATCGGGGATTTGTAATGACGGCAGGCGAGGTCGAACCGATGGCGGCGACCTCCTGAACGTCACTCCACCTGGATGCCGGTTTCCTCGATCACCCGCTTCCATTCGCGGGCCTGCTCGTCGAGGGCGGTGGCGAACTCTTGCGGCGTCCCGATCCTGGCATCGACCCCGATGCCATCGAGGCTGGTGCGGACCTCCGTCGATTGGAGCGCCTCATTGACGGCGCCGTTGAGCTGCATGACGATCTTCTCGGGCGTCCCGGCCGGCGCCAGCAGGCCGAACAGGACCTCTTGCGGAAAGCCTGATATACCGACTTCGCGCATGGTCGGGGTTTGCGGCAACTCCGGCCATCGCTTCTCGCTGGTGACCGCAAGCGCCTTCAGCTTGCCGTCCTTGAACTGCGGCAACAGATTCGACTTGTTGTTGACGACCATCTCGATGTGCCCGCCCAGCGCATCGGTCACGGCAGGTGCGCCGCCCTTGTAAGGCACGAACAGGATGTCGGTGCCGGTCTTCAACTTGAAATATTCGCCGGCGAATTGCGTGTAGATGCCAGGCGAAGCGCCGTACTTCAACTGCCCCGGATGATCCTTGGCAAAGGCGACGAATTCCTTGAAATCTTTCGTGGGCAGCCGTGGCGAGATCGCGATGGCGAGAGAATCGACGCAGACCACCGCGATCGGCGCAAAGGATTTGACCGGGTCGAAGCCGAGGTCGGTGAAGATCGCCCCGATCGCGTTGACGTTGGTTCCGCCGAGCAACAACGTGTAGCCGTCCGGCGTCGCGGTTGCGACCAGCTTGGCGCCGATCCGGCCTCCGGCGCCGGGATGATTCTCGACCACCACGCCTTTGCCGAACTTCGTGGCCAGCGATTGCGCGATCAGCCGGGCCGCCACGTCGGTCGGACCGCCGGCTGGAAAAGGGACGACGATCTTGATCGTCCGTTCGGGATATTCACCGGCAAGACTTGCGCGCCAGGGCAGCGCGATCAGCAGCAGCGCAAGCAGACAGGCCCATTGTCCGAGCCGCCGCGGGCGATGGGCCCGCATTCTCAACCGTCCTGGTTTCGGAGCGGCGTTATCCGCCGTCTCACCCGCGCGCGGCACGGTCTTTTTCGTTCTGCGCCTTGATCTGCTCTTTCGCATTCTCCCAGTCGGCGTCGGTCCAGTCGCGCAGCTGATAGAAATTGCCGCCCATCGCGAGCGCCTGGCCGCCATCCATCGCGATGGTTTCGCCGTTGATCCAGTCGCAGCCGCCCGAGATCAGGAACACCGCGAGATTTTGCAGTTCCTCCATGGTTCCGACCCGGCCCATCGGATTTGCCGCACGGGTGCGGGCGCCGGCCTCATCGCCCGGCTTGATACGTTTGCTCATGCCTTCGGTCGGAATTTCGCCCGGCGCAATCGTATTCAGCCGGATGCCGTAGTGGCCCCATTCCGCGGCCAGCGACATCGTCATGGCATGGATCGCCGATTTGCTCATGGCCGAGGGCACCACGTAGGGGCTGCCGTTGCGGACCCAGGTGACGGTGATCGACACCACATTGCCGCGCAGCTTGCTGGCGATCCAGCGCCGTCCGACGGCATGGGTGACATAGAAGGTGCCGTGCATGACGATATTGGCGACCGCGTCGAAACCGCGCGGCGAAAGGTCTTCGGTGCGCGCGATGAAATTGCCGGCCGCGTTGTTGATGAGGTCGGTCAGCGGATCGTCCAGGAAGATCGCGTCCACCATTTCATCGACGGCCTGCGCGTTGCGGATATCGACGCCGTGACTGGTCACGCGGCCGCCATAGAGGTCCATCAATTCCGTGGCGGTTTCGTCGCAAACGATCTTCCGGCGCCCACAGATGTGGACCTCCGCGCCGAGTTCAAGGAAACGGCCGGCCATCGACTTGCCGAGCCCTGTGCCGCCTCCCGTGACAAGAATTCGCCGGCCTGAGAGAAGCTTTTCGCTGAACATGACGGCTCCCCGTTTTTATCTTTCCGTCGCCAGTGACTAAAACCGGACGAGGCTTTGGTGTAAAGCGCTTATCGCAGAGGCGGGAGAGCGGCCGTTCGGCGAAGCGCGCACCGGATGGACGACTCCGGGGCGGGACGGTCGGCCGTTTCTTGCTCTTTTCTTGCTCTTGCGCTGCGTCGCAAAAATTGCGACTCAAGGGTTGCCGGCAGCTCTGGAGCATTTTTAGCGATGTCCCGCCAGATCATGCTTTCTGAAAACGGACTGGAACCTGATCGCGGCGAAGAAAACACCGCGCTCGAAGAAGATTTGCGGCTGCGGAACGATATCCGCCTGCTTGGGCGCATTCTGGGCGATACCGTCCGCGACCAGGAAGGCGCCGACGTCTTCGATCTGGTCGAGCGCATCCGCCAGACTTCGATCCGGTTTCATCGCGGCGACGACAAGGCCGCGAGGGGCGAGCTCGAGGTCATTCTCGACAGCATGTCGATCAGCCAGACGGTGCGCATCGTGCGCGCCTTCAGCTATTTCTCGCATTTGGCCAACATCGCCGAAGACCAGAACAATATCCGTCGGATGCGCTTGAGTTCCAAGGCCGGCGAAGTGCCGCGGCCAGGAACGCTGGCCCAGACTTTGCTGCATGCGCGCAGTGCCGGCATCAACGCAACGGATTTGCGCAAGTTCTTTGCTTCCGCGCTGGTAAGTCCAGTGCTGACCGCGCATCCGACGGAAGTCCGCCGCAAGAGCACCATCGACCGCGAAATGGAGATCGCGGCCGTTCTCGACCAGCGCGAACGCGTGCAACTGACGCCGGAGGAACTGACCGCCAGCGACGAGCAATTGCGGCGCGCGGTCCTGACGCTATGGCAAACCAACCTGTTGCGCCGCACCCGGCTCACCGTGCTCGACGAGGTCGCCAACGGCCTGTCTTTCTATGACTATACCTTCCTAAAGGATGTTCCCCGGCTGCATTGCCGGCTCGAAGATCGCCTGAACGAGGGCGAGGGGAGCACCCAGGGCGAGCTGGCATCCTTCCTGAAGATGGGAAGCTGGATCGGCGGCGACCGCGACGGCAATCCATTCGTGACCGCCGAAGTGATGCGCGGCACGCTGAAGATGCAGTCCGGCCGGGTCATTCGTTTTTACCTCGACGAATTGCATGTGCTTGGCTCCGAGCTTTCGCTCGCGGCGCATCTGGCCGATGTCTCAAAGGATCTGCGCGCGTTGGCCGAGAGCTCGCCCGACAAGTCGCCGCATCGCAGCGGCGAGCCCTATCGCCTCGCGGTATCCGGCATCTTTGCACGGCTCACCGCCACTGCCGCGCGGCTCGAGGTCGAGACCACGCGGGCGGCGGTCGGTGAAGCCACGCCTTATGCCAACGTCGCTGAATTCAAGGCCGATCTCGATATCCTTTATCGCTCGCTGATCACGAATAATTCGCGCGTGATCGCGCGCGGGAGGCTGCGTCACCTGCGGCGCGCCGTGGATTGTTTCGGCTTTCATTTGGCCAGCCTCGATATCCGGCAGAACTCGGCCGTTCATGAACGCACGATCGCCGAACTGATCGATGCCGCGATGCCCGGCAAATCCTATCTGGCGATGAACGAGGAGGCGCGGATCGCGCTTCTGACCAACGAACTGCACAATGCCCGGCCGCTGACCTCTTCCTTCGTCAAATACAGCGAAGAGACGATCGGCGAGCTTGCGGTGTTCCGTGGCGCCGCCGAAGCCCATGCCAAGTTCGGGGTGGACGCGATTCCCCAATGCATCATCTCGATGTGCCAGGGAATTTCCGACATGCTGGAGGTCGCGGTATTGCTGAAGGAGGTCGGCCTTGTCGACCCCTCCGGCCGCAGCGCGATCAATATCGTGCCCTTGTTCGAGACGATCGGAGACTTGCAGGCTTCCAGCCGGATCATGGACCGGATCCTGTCGATGCACGACTACCGCAAGCTGGTGGATAGCCGCGGCTCGGTGCAGGAAGTGATGCTCGGCTATTCCGACAGCAACAAGGACGGCGGTTTCGTCACGTCCGGCTGGGAACTATACAAGGCCGAGATCGGCCTGGTCGAAGTGTTCGAACGCCACCATGTGCGGCTTCGACTGTTCCACGGCCGCGGCGGCTCGGTCGGGCGGGGCGGCGGCCCGAGCTATGACGCGATCATCGCGCAGCCGGGCGGGGCGGTGAACGGCCAGATCCGGATCACCGAGCAGGGCGAGATCATCTCCAGCAAATACGCCAATTCGGAAGTCGGTCTCGACAATCTGGAAGTTCTGGCGGCCGCGACGCTAGAGGCGAGCCTGTTGCATCCAAGGCAAAGCGCTCCGCGTGCGGAATATCTGGAGACGATGGAGAAGCTGTCGGCCTATGCCTTCAAGGCCTATCGCGGGCTGGTCTATGAGACCGAGGGGTTTGCCGATTATTTCTGGGCGTCCACCGTGATCACCGAGATCGCGACCCTGAACATCGGCAGCCGCCCGGCCTCGCGCAAAAAGACCCGCGAGATCGAGGACCTGCGCGCCATTCCCTGGGTCTTCAGCTGGGCGCAATGCCGGCTGATGCTGCCGGGTTGGTACGGGTTTGGCAGCGCGGTCGAGGCGTGGCTCAAGGAAAATCCCGATACCGGCATGGCTTTGCTGAAGGAGCTCTATCAGGAGTGGCCGTTCTTCCGCACGCTGTTGTCGAACATGGACATGGTGCTGGCCAAGAGCTCGATCGCGATCGCCTCACGCTATGCGGAGCTCGTGCCCGACGTCGCACTTCGCGAAAACATCTTCGAGCGCATCCGGCGCGAGTGGCAAGGCTCAATCGATCGGCTGTTGGAGATCACGGGGCAGACGCGGCTGTTGGAAAGCAACCCGCCGCTCGAGCGCTCGATCCGCAATCGCTTTCCCTACATCGATCCGCTGAATCATGTGCAGGTGGAGCTTTTGAAGGAACATCGGGCGCAAAACACCGACGAGCAGGTGCTGCGCGGCATCCAGATCACGATCAACGGTATTTCCGCCGGTTTGCGCAACAGCGGGTAGAGCATTCGGGACGCAAAGGTGCGTCCCGAATGACGAGGCTAACGTGACACGCGCCTCAACAGTTGTGGGCGCCCTGGGTTTCGACATAGACCGCGTACAGCGATTGGCTCGCGGCCATGAACAGGCGGTTTCGTTTTTTGCCGCCGAAGCAGAGATTGGCGCAAGTCTCGGGTAAGCGAATCTGACCGATCCTTTCGCCATCCGGCGCAAAGATCTGGACGCCGTCATAGCCATCGCCAACCCATCCGGCGCCGACCCAGACGTTGCCTTCGGTATCGACCCGCATGCCGTCCGGGAAACCGGATTTTCCATCCAGCGTCATGTCGATCAGCGTGCGCGGGTTCGACAACTTGTCGCCGTTGAGGTCGTACTGCCAGATGATGTTCTTCGCCTGCGGATAGTGGGTGATGCCGGTGTCGCAGACATAGACCTTCTTATAGTCGTGGCTGAAGGCGATGCCATTCGGCTTGAAGGGGTCTTCGGCGACCTTGGTCACCTGGCCTGTCTTGCCGTCGAGCCGGTAGACCGCCTCTTTCTGATAGGGCTGGACCGAGCCGGTATTGGCCTTCTGGCCCTCGTAGATACTGATCGCCCCATAGCCCGGATCGGTGAACCAGATCGAGCCGTCATTGGGGTGTACGACGACATCGTTCGGGCCGTTGAGCTGTTTGCCGTTGGCTTGTTCCGCCAGCACGGTGAGCGAGCCATCGTGTTCGTAACGCACCAGCCGCGTCCGCTCGCAGGTAATTTGCCGGCCTTCGAAGTCGAAGGTATTGCCATTGCCCTCGTTGGACGGCTTGTGGAATTGCTCGGAGATATGGCCGTCATCGTCGAGATAGCGAAGCTGACGGTTGGCCGGGATGTCGCTCCAGACGAGATACTGGCCCCGGGCATTCCATGCCGGCCCCTCGGCCCAGAGACAACCGGTGTAGAGGCGTTTGATAGCCGTGTTGCCGACCTTGGCCTTGAAGCGCTTCGGATCGATCACGACAATGTCGGGATCGGGATAACGCTGCGGTTCGGCGCCGCGGCCGAAGTCGCGCGCCGAAGCACTGGTGGCTACGACCGTCGAGGCGATGGCGGCGGCGCCGCGCAGCAGGCTGCGGCGATCGAGGCCGCCAGAGTCGCGGGTGGCTTGTAATGCGTTTGTCATGGTTCCTCCCGATTTTTTTGTTGGGCGGAAACTATCCGACGACATTTCGGCGCAATAGGGGATGGCGGCCATGCAGTTCGGCATCGCCGCGTCATCCAGCTTCAACAGATATGCGCGCCCTGGGTCTCGACATACACTGCATAGAGCGATTGGCTCGCGGTCATGAACAGGCGGTTTCGCTTTCTGCCGCCGAAACAGAGATTGGCGCAGCATTCCGGCAAACGAATTTGACCGATCCGCTGGCCGTCATCCGACGCAAAGACCTGCACGCCGTCATAGCCTTCTCCGACCCAGCCGGCGCCGATCCAGATATTGCCTTCGGTGTCGACCCGCAGGCCGTCCGGAAAACCCGTTCTGCCGTCCAGTTCCATATCGATCAGCGGTCGCGGGTTGGAGAGCTTGTCGCCCTTGAGATCGTATTGCCAGACGATGTTCTTGGCGTTCGGATAATGCGTGATCCCGCTGTCGGCGATATAGACCTTCTTGTAATCAGGGCTGAAGGCGAGGCCGTTCGGTTTGAAAGGTTCGTCGGCGACCTTGCTGAGCTCGCCGGTTTGCGCATCGAGCCGGTAGACCGCTTCCTTTTGATAGGGCTGCGCTGAGCCGGTGTTGGAGCGTTGTCCTTCGTAGAGGATGATGGCGCCATAGCCGGGATCGGTGAACCAGATCGAACCGTCGGGATGAACGACGACGTCGTTGGGGCTGTTCAACGGCTTGCCGTTGGCTTGTTCCGCGAGCACCGTGACCGATCCGTTATGCTCGTAGCGAACCAGCCGGGTCCGCTCGCAGGTAATTTGCCTGCCCTCGAAATCGAAGGTGTTGCCATTGGCTTCGTTGGAGGGCTTGCGAAACTGCTCGGAGATGTGGCCGTCATTGTCGAGATAAAGAAGTTGGCGGTTGTTCGGAATATCGCTCCAGACGAGATATTGTCCCTGCGCATTCCAGGCTGGCCCCTCCGCCCACAGGCAGCCGGTATAGAGCCGCTTGATCGCGGTGTTGCCAACCTTGGCCTTGAAGCGCTTGGGATCGATCACGACGATATCCGGATCGGGATAGCGCTGGGGTTCGGCGTTGGAGCCGAAGTCACGTTTGGTTGTCAATTATTCCTCCCAGGTGGGGCTCGTATCGGTCAGACCGGATCCCAATTGAAAACGTCCGCCGAACGGTCGAGCTTGTAGAACGACGATTTCAGCGCCGGCATGCCGTGCTCGGCGAGGCTCTCCACCGTCCATCCTTCACCGCGATGGATCGAACGGAGCGGGCGGGACTGGCTCATCAGGAAAATCTCGTTCATTCGCACCGCAAAGATCTGCCCCGTGACGTCCTTGGCGGCATCGCTGAGCAGGAAGGCGACGACGGGTGCGATCTTCTCCGGCCCCATCTGCTGGATCTTCGCCACACGCGCCTTCTCGGCTTCCGTCTCGGTTGGAATGGAGCCGATCATGCGGCTCCAGGCGAAGGGAGAGACGCAATTCGAACGCACATTGAACCGGTTCATATCGAGCGCGATCGATTTGGAAAGGCCGACGATGCCGAGCTTGGCGGCGGCATAATTCGCCTGGCCGAAGTTGCCGACCAGCCCCGACGTCGATGTGAAGTGCACGAACGATCCGCTCTCCTGCTCGCGAAACAACCGCGCCGCCGCATGCGAGACATAGAACGAGCCCATCAGGTGCACCTTGATGACGGACTCGAAGGCATCGATGCTCATGCGGTGGAAGATGGCGTCTCGCAAAATGCCGGCATTGTTGACGACCCCGTCGAGCTTGCCGAAGTGATCGACCGCCGCCTTGACGATCCGGCTTGCTGGGACGGCCTCGGCGACGCTCTCGAAATTGGCAACCGCCGTGCCGCCGCGCTTCCTGATTTCCTCGACGACCTCCTCGGCTGGCGAGGCGCTTGCCCCCGAGCCGTCGGCGGCCACGCCGGGATCATTGACGACGACCTTGGCGCCCCCGGCGGCGCACAACAACGCGATCTCGCGCCCGATGCCTCGTCCCGCACCGGTGACGATGATGGATTTGCCGTCGAGTGATTTCGCCATGGGAGCCTCTCCGCTTTCTCTATTTCTCGTTCGTGAAAATGATGGTGCCACTGGCGGCGAACATGCCGCCGACGCCGTGGCAGACCGAAATCTTGGCGCCTTGGATCTGGGCCGGCGCGATGCCGCGCATCTGCCGCACGCTCTCCTGGAGCGCGTACATGCCGTACATGCCCGAATGCATGTAGCTGAGGCCGCCGCCATTGGTATTGAGCGGCAACTTGCCGCCAGGTCTGGTGTGGCCGTCGGCAATGAATTTTCCTGTTTCTTCATGCGGCATAAAGCCGAGATCGCCGAGGCCATAGAGCGGCAGATGCGCAAAGGCATCGTAGATCATCAAATGATCGACGTCCTTGTGGGTGATACCGGCTTCCTTGAAGGCGAGAGGACCTGCGACTTGAAAGGCGCGCGAACCATCGAAGGTTCGCATCTGGCTGACCATTGGGGTTTCCACGCTCTCGCCGGTGCCGAGAATATAGACCGGCTTTTGCGGGAAATCTTTTGCGCGTTCCGCCGAGGTCAGGATCAGGGCGCCGCCGCCGTCGGTGACGAGGCAGCATTGCAGAATGCGAAACGGATAAGCGATCATCCGCGAATTCAGAACATCCTCGACCGTGATCGGCGCCTTCATGGTGGCGCGTGGATTTTTCGCGGCCCACTCGCGCTGCACTACCGCGACCATGGCGATTTGCTCGTGGGTGATACCGTGGGTTTTCATGTAACGCAGCACGGGAATCGGAAACATGCTGGCCGGCGTTGAAACGCCGTAAGGCAATTCGAACTGTCCGTTCAGGCTGTCCGGGCCGATCATTCGTGGCGTGCGGCCGATATTTGATTTGCCGCTTTCGGCGTGCGTGATGAGTACGGTCTTGCACAGCCCCGCTTCGATCGCGGCCGCTGCGTGGCGCACATGAAGCATGAACGAGCAGCCGCCGACCGAGGTGCCGTCCACCCAGCTCGGCGTGATGCCGAGATAATGTGCGATCTGCTGCGGGGTCTCGACCGCCGTCGCAAAACCGTCAATGTCGGACAGCCTCAATCCGGCGTCGGCAATGGCATTCAGCGCTGCGTCGGCATGAAGCTGGATCTGCGACACGTTCGGGATCACGCCGAGTTCGGTCGTCTCCGCGGCACCGACGACGGCGACTTGATTCCTGCGCATGGGCCCTCAATCCTTTGCCGGCCGAAACAAGGGCAGGGTGGTGGTATCGTCGAGTTTCTCGAAGGTGACCTCAAGCTTCATGTCGAGTTCGAGCGCCTCGGGTGTTTGCGGGCAGCCCACGATATTGGTCATCATGCGCGGGCCTTCGTCCAGCTCGACCACGGCGATGGCATAAGGCGGCGTAAAGCCCGGGACGGGGCGATGATGGATCACGTAGCTGTAGAGCTTCGCTCTGCCGCTGGCCTTGAAAATGCTGACCTTGCGCGAGCCGCAGCCGGGGCAAAACGGACGGGGCGGGAAATAGGCTTGCGCGCACCTGTTGCAGCGCTGGAGCCGAAGCTCACCTGCTTGCGTGCCATTCCAGAAGTGCTGCGTTTCGGGTGTCGGTTTCGGTCGTGCGCGCGCCGGCTCCGCCATGTCGTTCTCCCTTTGAGCCGGCTCGTTCGACCCGCTTGTTCTGATCTTGATGCGACAGGGGAGGGTATGCCGTCAACGGCGCTGCCGGCCGGCCCATAGTGGCTTTTTTCCTTATATCTATTGCCTAGGCCTTGCCTAGAGTTGGGCGCTTGTATCCCGGTAACCCCCCGCGCTATGGTCCGCCAACCTAAGAAAAAGCTGGGAGGATGGCATGTTGAGGGTGATGGGTACGGCGCTTGTTGGGTTGGCTTTTGCTGCCCAAGCCTATGCTGCCGATGTGCCGGCGGAAATCAAGATCGGCACCCTTTACGCCTCGTCCGGGCGCTACGCCTCGATTTCGATGCCGGTTTTCAGTTCGCTCAAACTCTGGGTCGATCTGAAAAATGCCGATGGCGGGGTCTATGTGAAGGCGTTCGACAAGAAGCTTCCGGTGAAGCTTGTCGCCTACGACGATCAGAGCAACACGGCGACCGCCTCCACGCTTTACAACCAGCTCGTCACCCAGGACAAGGTCGATCTGCTCGTTGCCGATTCCGGTTCGGTATTGACCGCGCCGGCGGTCACGATCGCGCGCGACCACAAGATGTTTCTGTTCGACCAGACCGGCACCGGCGCCAGCTTCTTTTCAAAGGACAATCCCTATATCGCGCTGATGGCCGACCCGGTCTCGACGATCTGGCCGAAACCCGTGGCCGACTTCGTTATCCATGACGGGCCGGCTCTCGGAATCAAGAAGATCGCGATCCTCTACTCGACCAACGAATTCACCGGCACGCAGGCCAATGCGTTCCGCAAGTTTATCAAGGATTCCGGCGTTCCGGTCGAAATCGTGTACGATCAGGGCGTCCCCACCGAGACGACCAACTACACCGTTATCATCAACAACATCAGCAATGCGCAGCCGGATGCGGTGTTTCATTTCGGATATGCACCGAACGATATCGCGTTCCTGCGCAACGTCGCCGACGTTGGCGTCAAGTTCAAAATGCTGTTTGCGATCTACGCAGGCCTCGAGAAAGAGCTTCTCGAGAAGAACGTCGGAGACAAGGGTCTCGAGCATGTATTCACTTACGTGCCGGCCTCGGATCTGGAATATCCTGTCAATTTCGGCATGAACCTCCCGGCCTATAAGGCGGCCTGGGACAAGAAATACACGGATGGCAAACTTGAATTCGGCCTCAACGCCGTGGCCGGCTATACAACCGGCCTCGTCATCGAGAAGGCGCTGTCCGTGGCAACAAGCCTCGATCAGATGGAGTTGCGCCGCGCCGTGTTCAGCCTCTCCGGACAACTCAAGACGCTGTGCGGACCGTTTGCACTCGACGAAACGGGTGGTCAGACCGGGGAATTGACCCCGCTCGGACAGCTCGAACTCGACGATCAAGGGCATGTCAAATTCGTCTCGATCTATCCGCACGAGGTCGCGACCGGAAAACCCGTCTACCCGCGTCCATGAGCTTGATGTCGTCTGAACGGCTGCCGGGAGCAACGCCTCGATGCTAGTTTATGCGCTGGTCGCGGGCGTTCTCTTCGGTCTGTATTTCAGCCTGGTCGGCATCGGTCTCAATCTGGTGTTCGGCGTGATGCGCATCGTCAATCTGGCGCATGGCGATTTCCTGATGCTCGGCGCGTTCGTAGCGGTCGGCGTCGTCACCGTCATCGGGATAGATCCGTTGTTCGCGGTCCCGCTGGCATTCGTGATCTTCCTGGTAGCGGGGATGCTGCTGTACTGGGTGCTGGTGCCCCGGCTCCAGGGCTCGGCGAACCCGGAAATGCTGTCGATCATCCTTTTCTTCGGACTGTCGCAGGTCATCGAAGCCGTCACCACGATTTTTCTAGGCACCAGCGAACGTTCGATTCAAAGCCGCGCGCTGGGTACGGTATTTTCCACGATCAAGGTCAAGTTGTTCGGCGGCGTGCCCGATAGCGGCGGGCCGGTGCATATCTTCGGGCAGGGCTTTCCGGCGTCCTGGGTGGTCGCCGCCGCCACCAGCCTGATCGCGATCGGGTGTGTCTATGTCTATCTGTATCGGACTCGCCTCGGCACGCTGACGCGTGCGGTGATGTCGCGGCGTGACGAAGCCTTCGCAACCGGGATCGACGTCGATCGCGTATCGGCCGCGGCCTTCGGTATCGGGTTGGGACTGGCGGCCGTTGCCGGCATCTTTGCTCCGTTCATGTTCGGTTCGGTGACGCCGGCCTTTGGCGCCGACGCCACCGTCACGTCGTTCACCATTGTTGTGCTGGGTTCGCTCGGCAATCCGCTCGGCACCGCGCTCGGCGGCGTCGTCTACGGCATCTGCTACATGGTGGTGCAGACCTATTTGAGTTCGTGGGCCGACCTGTTGCCCTATGTGCTGCTGATCTGCATTTTGCTGTTGCGCCCGAGCGGTTTGCTCGGAAGGCGGGTGCGTGTTGCCTAACGCCCTCAAACACACGCTCTTCATCGCCGTGCCGCTGCTCGTCGTCTTTGCGGTATTGCCGGGCGTCTATCAAAACCATCTGCTGCTGTTCAACTTCGTGATCTTCCTGATCCTCGCCCAGGGCGTGAACATTATCTACGGCTTCACCGGTTATCTGCCGTTCGGCTATGTCGGTTTCTTCGGCGCCGGCGCTTATGGCTTTGCGGTCCTGGTGATGCACTTTCAGGCCCCGGCCGTTGTCGCGGTGTTTGCCGGAGGCCTGGTCGGCGTCGTGCTTGGGCTATTGCTCACGCCGCTGTTGCGCCTTTCGGGCGCCTATTTCGCCATCGCCAATCTGGCGGCATCGCTGGCGGTATTGCACTTCATCGCCAACCCGGCGCTCGAGCCGATCACGCGCGGCCCCTATGGCGTCTCGCTCACCGGCACGTTCGATCCGACCTATGCCTATGCGGCAGCGCTCGTCGTGCTGGCGTTGACGCTGGGCGTGGTGGTTTTTCTGAAAAACTCCCGCTTTGGTCTGGCGTTGCAGGCGGTTCGGGAAGATGCGGTCAGCGCCTCGATGGCAGGCGTCAATGTCGTGCGGATGCGGATGATCGCCTGGCTCGCGTCGGCGCTGGTCGCAGGCCTCGCCGGTGGCGTCTATGCCTGGTATGTCTCCGTGTTCTATCCCGACAATGTTTTCAGCGGCGAGTTCAGCATCTTTGCAATCGTGTTCGCGCTGTTCGGCGGTGTCGCCTCGATCACGGGTCCGATCGTCGGCGTCGTCATCCTGTACGGCATCTACAACCTGATCGGCTTCACGACGCCGCAATATTTTCAGTTGATCTACGGCCTGCTGATCATGGGGCTGGTGCTGTTTCTGCCCGCAGGGCTGGTGTCGCTCGCAACGCGTCGAGGCTGGCATGTCCCTTGAGAGCGCGCCCCTTCTTGAAGTCTCCAAACTCGTGAAACGCTTCGGCGGCTTTTACGCGCTGGACGGCTTGAGCTTCCACGTCTCGTCCGGTGAGATTTTGGGGCTGGTCGGTCCCAATGGCTCCGGCAAGACCACGGCGATCAACGTGATCTCCGGCCTTTACGCCCCGGACGGCGGCGAGATCGTCCTGGAGGGCGCCTCGATCGGCGCGGTCGCCTCGCACAAGCTCGTTCATCGCGGCGTCAACCGCACCTTCCAGATACCAAAGCCGTTTTTGTCGCTGACGGTGCGGCAGAATGTCGAGGTGGCGTTGGCCTATGGTGGCGCAACGGCGCCCCTGCCGTCCATGGCCGATCTCCTGGACGAATACCGGCTCGCTGAAGTCGCCGACCGCCCGGCGGCCGATCTCAACAACGCGCAACAAAAGATGCTTGATCTTGTGCGCGCGCTCGCCACCCGTCCGCGGCTCCTGCTGCTTGACGAACTCGCCGCCGGCCTCAACCCGGCGGAACTCGACTGGATCGCCGAGCGCATCAAGGCGCTTGCCAATGGGGGGATGGCGATCATTGTGGTCGAACACCTCATGGGCTTCATCGAGCACATCACCGACCGCGTCATTGTCATGAACGCCGGCAAGGAGATTTTCGAAGGCAAGCTCGCGGTCGCGGTCAAGGTTCCGCAGGTGATCGAGGTGTTCCTGGGAGGCGAGCATGCCGCCTGAGGCCACGTCCTTGCTGACGGCTCAAGGCGTCGATGCCGGCTACGGCACGATGCAGGTGTTGTGGGGCGTCGATCTCGACGTCCGCGCCGGCGAAACCGTGCTGCTGCTCGGCACCAACGGCGCCGGCAAAACCACCTTCCTGAAATCGCTGGTCGGCCTGATCGAGGCACGGCATGGCAGCATCAGGCTCGGCGGGGCGGACGTGACGCGGATGCGCTCCAGCGAACGGATGCGGCTGGGCATGACCTATATGTCGGAACTGGCGGTTTTTCCCGACCTGTCGATCGAGGAAAATATTCGCATCGGCGCGCAGGCGCTTGGGCATGCCAACCCCCGGATCGACGATCTCTACGAGACCTTTCCGGTGCTGCGAGATAAACGCCGCGCGCCGGCATCCAGTCTTTCCGGCGGTCAGCGAAAAATGCTCGGGATCGCCAAAGCCTTGGCGGCCGAGCCTCGACTGCTGGTGATGGACGAGCCATCGGCTGGATTGTCGCCTTTGTTCGTCAAGGAAGTGATCCGGATCCTGAGCGACCTGCGCGGAAGAGGGCTTGCTTTGCTGATTGCCGAGCAGAATATCGGTTTCCTTGAGGTCGCGACCCGCGTGTTCGTGCTCGAAGGCGGCCGTATTCGATTCTCCGGAACGGTAGCCGAGATGACTGACAACGAGGCGCTGCGGCGGGCGTATTTCGGACTGAAGTGATGCGAACCATCCGGATCGGGTCAGGCGCGGGCTATTCGGGCGATCGCATCGAGCCGGCGTTGGAACTCGCCGAAAAGGGCGACATTCAGTATCTCGTGTTCGAATGCCTGGGCGAGCGTACCGTTGCTCTCGCCCAGCAGGCCCGCCTGAAGAATCCGGAAGCCGGCTACGATCCCCTGCTCGAAGAGCGGATGCGCGCGGTGCTGCCGGTCTGTGCCGCTAGAGGCATCAAGATCGTCACCAATATGGGGGCGGCCAATCCGCTCGCCGCGGCACGCAAAACCGCGAGCCTGGCGCGGTCGATGGGACTTCGTACCCTGAAGGTCGCAGCTATCACCGGCGACGACGTCCTTGCGGCCTGCCAGCAACGCGATTTCCCGATCATGGAGTTCGACGGCGGAATCAGCCAGCTCGGCAACCGCCTGATCTCGGCCAACGCCTATCTTGGCGCCGGCCCGATGGCGGAGGCGCTTGCCGGCGGCGCCGATGTCGTGATCACCGGCCGGGCGTCTGATCCCGCATTGTTCCTCGCACCGACTCATTCACGCTTTCGGCTGGCCGATGGACGACTGGAATCTGCTCGGCAAGGGCATCGTTGCCGGTCATTTGCTGGAATGTGCCGGCCAGGTCACCGGCGGTTATTTTGCCGATCCGCACTTCAAGGACGTGGAAAATCTCGCGCGGCTCGGTTTTCCTATCGGCGAAGTCGGCGAGGATGGCAGCCTCGTTATCACCAAGGTCGAAGGCTCCGGCGGCGCCGTCACCGCGCAGACCTGCAAGGAGCAACTGCTTTATGAGGTGCACGATCCCGTCCGATATCTCCAGCCGGATGTGACTGCGGATTTTTCGCAAGTGACGATCGAAGAGATAGGCAAGGATCGCGTGCGGATCGGTGGCGGCCGCGGCAGCGAACGGCCGGCGACGCTCAAGGTGTCGGTCGGCTATGTCGATAGTTTCATCGGCGAGGGCCAGATGTCCTATGCCGGTCCTGGCGCGCTGGCGCGTGGCCGTCTCGCGCTCGACATCGTTCGCGAGCGGTTGAAGCTCACGGGCGTGGCAGCCAACGAATTGCGGTTCGATCTGATCGGCGTCGATTCCCTGCATGGCGGCCAAGTCTCGGCCCATGCCAACGAGCCCTATGAGGTGCGCATTCGCGTCACCGGCCGCACGGACAACTTGCGCGAGGCGATCCGGATCGGCAACGAGGTCGAAACGCTCTATACCAACGGCCCGGCAGGCGGCGGTGGCGCTTTCAAATCGGCGCGCGATGTCGTGGCGGTTGCATCCGTGCTGTTGCCGCGTGAACTGGCGCAGTCGCAGGTGCAATTCGTCGAGGGTAAGTAATGAAGCTGCGCGAGATCGCTCATTCCCGCACCGGCGACAAGGGAAATATTTCCAATATTTCCGTGATCGCCTATGACGCGAAACACTACCCGCTGCTGCTCGCCCAGGTCACCCCTGCGCGCGTCAAAGCGCATTTCGCCGGCGTGGTCGAAGGCGAGGTGGTACGCTATGAACTACCCAGGATTTTCGCGCTCAACTTCGTGATGGACCGAGCGCTGGGGGGTGGAGTGACGCGGTCGCTGGCGCTCGATGCGCATGGCAAATCGCTGAGCTCTGCCTTGCTCGATCTGGAGATCGATGCCGTTCCGGATAAACTTTAGCCAATCGACGAGGCAGCAGCGACCCATGTCCAATACCCCAACACTGACGGCTCTCGCAGCCGATCTCGAGGCTGGCCGCACTAACGCGCGAAAACTGGTCGACGAGTGCCTGGCCAAAATTGCCGACAAGTCGGGCGAGGGCGCGCGCGCCTTTGTGCATGTCGAGGTCGAGGCGGCGATCGAGGCGGCCAAGGCCATGGATCGGCTCCGCGAAGTCAAGGCGGCGCCGTCGCCCTTTGCCGGCATTCCCATCTCGATCAAGGATTTGTTCGACATCAAGGGCCAGGTCACGCGGGCCGGTTCGCGGGCGCTGGACGATTCACCGCCGGCCGAAATCGATGCGCCGGTGGTGTCGCGCTTGCGGTGCGCCGGTTTTATCCTGATCGGCCGCACCAACATGACCGAATTCGCCTATTCCGGCATCGGCATCAATCCGCATTACGGCACGCCCAAGAGCGTCTGGCAGCGCGAGGTCGGGCATGTGCCCGGCGGATCGTCGTCGGGCGCGGCCGTGTCGGTCGCTGACGGCATGGCGCACGGCGCGCTGGGTTCGGATACCGGCGGATCGTGCCGGATCCCGGCCGCCTATAACGGCATCGTCGGTTTCAAGCCGACCCAGCAGCGTATCCCGCGCGATGGCGGCGTCCCGCTGTCATTCACGCTGGATAGTTTTGGGCCGTTGGCGCGCACCGTCGAGTGCTGCGCTGTGCTCGATTCCGTGCTTGCCGACGAGCCGGTTCGGCCCCTGCAACCGCGCACCGTCAAGGGAATGCGGCTCGCTGTACCCACGACAGTCGCGCTCGACGATCTCGACGATCAAGTGTCGCGAAGTTTCGAGCGGACGCTCGAAAAATTGTCGCGCCAGGGCGCATTGATCGAGCGGATCGAGGTGCCGGAATTTCTCGATGTCGCCGTCATGAACAGCAAGGGCGGATTTGCGGCGGCTGAAAGCTACGCCTGGCACCGCTATCTGATCGAGAACCACGGCGATATCTACGACCCCCGCGTTTCCTCGCGCATCTCGCGCGGCGAGGCCATCACGGCCGCCGACTACATCGACATTCTGCAAGCGCGGAAATCGATGATAGCGCGCGCGACGGTGCGGCTGGCTCCCTATGATGCGGTGGTCATGCCGACTTGCGCGATCACGCCGCCGAGGATCTCGGATCTTGCTGATGACCGCGCGTTTACGAAAGCCAACCTGTTGTCGTTGCGCAATTGCACGCTGATCAACATGATGGATGGCTGTTCCATCTCGCTGCCGTGTCATCGCGACGGCGAAGCGCCGGTCGGCTTCATGCTGAGCGCGGCTGGTGGTTCGGATCGCCGCATCTTCGAATTGGCAGCGGGTGTGGAGGCTGCGATCCATGTTTGACCTGACCTTCACCATTGAGGCCCAGGGAACGACCACTCCGCTGACGCTGGCGATCGACCAGGCCGTGATCGCCGGCTGGACCGGGCGCGATCCGGTGGCGCGCGACAAGCATATTGCCGAACTCGAAGCGATCGGCATCGCGCGGCCGGCGTCGACGCCGATCTATTACCGTTGCTCGGCGCGGCGGCTGACCACGGAAGACGAGATCGAAGTCTGCGGCGGCAATTCCAGCGGCGAAGTCGAGTTCGTGCTGATCGGCTGGCAGGGCCGCATTTTCGTCGGCCTCGGCTCCGACCATACCGACCGCAAGGTCGAGACCTACAGCGTCACGGTGTCCAAGCAGATGTGCGACAAGCCGATGGCATCCACGCTGTGGGAACTCGAAGAGGTCATCGATCACTGGGATCAAATGATTTTGCGTTCTTATGCCTGGATCGGGGGAAAACGGGAACTCTATCAGGAGGGAACGCTGGACGCGATGCTGCCGGTCTCGGAGCTGATCGCGCGCGGCTTTGCCGACGGAAAGCTGCCTGATGGCTGCGCGATGTTTGGCGGCACGTTCGCGGCCAAGGGCGGGATTCGGCCGGCGAGCCGGTTCGAAGTTGAGCTGGAAGATCCGGTGCGCAAACGCACGATCCGCCACGCCTATGACGTGATCGAACTGCCGGTGCGGGGATAAATTTGCGTGGTTGCTTTGGTTATTTGAGCGTCAGGATATATTCGGCGAGGTCCGCGGTTTCAAACCGGCTCAGTGCCAACTTCGGCATGTTCGGATGCGGTGCGAGCAGGAGAAGAGCCAGCTTGCCTGCATCGAAACCGGGCCTGCTTGCTAGCGATGCGAACGGCGGCGCCTGATCTGTCGGCGCATTTTTCTGCTCATGCTCCACGAGATGGCAGGCGGAACACCAGCGTTCCGCAATGGTTTTGCCCTGGCTTGGGTCGGCCGCGAGAGCAGGTCCGTGCGCCAGCAGCGCGCAACCCGCGCCAAGAAGAAATCGTGGTAGCAGTCTTTTCAGGGTTTCCAGCATCTTTGACAGCCTTTGTGAATTCGCCTTTATGTTTCGGCCTAACAAGAGCGATTGGCGTTGATCTGCCGCAAAGCGAGTTACCTCTATTTTCGGCAGTTCCGGCCGGTGCTGGATTCGGAAATCGGGTGGCCGTGGGGGCCTCGATTTGCGACGATCGCGCCCATGAAAGCGTCAGCACAGCATACGATCAAGCATTCCGAATCCGATGCCGCCGCCCGTGTGGCGGCGATCGACTGGACGGCGGCCACGAACGATCTCGATGCGCAGGGTTGCGCCGTACTGAAGGGATTGCTCTCGGCGGAAGAATGCCATGCATTGGCGGCGCTCTATCCTGAAGACGAGATATTTCGCAGCCGGATTGTGATGGGCCGCCACGGCTTTGGCCGAGGGGAATACAAATATTTCGCCTATCCGCTGCCGATGCCGATCGGAGAATTGCGCCCCGAGCTCTATGCGCGCCTGCAGCCCATCGCTATCAGGTGGAACGAGGCGATGGGTATCGACATCCGCTATCCGGAGACCCACGAGGCGTTTCTGGCCCGATGTCATAAAGCGGGCCAGCTTCGGCCGACGCCGCTTCTGCTGCAATATGGCGAAGGCGACTACAACTGCCTGCACCAGGACCTCTATGGCGAGCATGTGTTTCCGTTGCAGGTGGCGATCCTGCTGTCGGAACCGGGGCGAGATTTCGAAGGCGGCGAATTCGTGCTGACCGAGCAGCGCCCGCGGATGCAATCGCGGGCGGAGGTGGTGCCGCTCGGCCAGGGCGACGGCGTGGCGTTTGCCGTGCATGTCCGCCCGGTGCAGGGGACGCGCGGCTTCTATCGTGTCAATATGCGCCACGGCGTGAGCCGCCTTCGCTCAGGCCGCCGTCATACGGTCGGTGTGATCTTTCACGATGCCAAATGAGGGTTTGTGGCGTTGACGGCGGATTTGTTTGCATGTTTTCCGCAGGCGCGGGCTTCGCCGGAAGAGATGGCCGAAGGAGCCGTGCTGCTGCGCGCCTTCGTTGGCGCGGATGAAGCGGAACTGGTTGCCGCCTTGCGCGACGTCGTGGCCGCGGCGCCGTTTCGTCAAATGTTTACCCCGGGCGGCCACCAGATGTCGGTGGCGATGACCAATTGCGGTAGCGCCGGCTGGGTCACCGACCACACCGGCTATCGCTATAGCCCCGACGATCCCGAAACAGGCAGGCCATGGCCCGCGATGCCGCCGCTGTTTCACGAGCTCGCAGATCGCGCCGCCGAGCACGCAGGCTTTGCCGGATTCGCGCCTGACGTCTGTTTGATCAACCGCTACGTGCCCGGCGCGCGGATGTCGTTACACCAGGACAAGGATGAACTCGACTTCACAGCACCGATCGTCTCGGTGTCGCTGGGTCTGCCCGCGATCTTCATGTTCGGGGGCTTAAAGCGAAGCGACAAGCCGCGGCGATTTCGTCTCGAGCATGGCGATATCGCCGTTTGGGGCGGGCCGTCGCGACTTTTTTTCCACGGTGTTGCGCCGCTCGCCGACGGCGATCACCCAATCATGGGGCCGCAACGCCTCAATCTCACGTTCCGCAAGGTACGATAAGGCTGACGAACATCGCCACGTCGCGTGGGTCAATTTGCGCAAACGTTGCCGACGACATGGGCAACGAAGCGGGACGCGGGCGCTGCTTCGGGCAGTCCGACCGGCGAAATGATCTTCAGTTCCTTCGCAAGTTCAATCCCCCTTAGCGGCAGGGCGACGAGTTGCCCGGCTCTGACTTCGTCCGTAACTGCCGCTGCGATCACGAGCGAAACACCCCGGCCGGCGCGGACGGCCCGTTTGACGGCCTCCGTATTTCCCAGCCCGCCGACAGCGGTCAGGTTGCCCGCAAGGGGGCCGAGCGCCTTCCTCAAGACCGTATTTGTCCCCGTTCCGGCCTCACCTCCCAACAGGATCTGGCCCGCAAGAGCGCCGACATCGATGGCGCTTAGGGCAGCCCAGGGATGATCGGGGGCGATAATCACGACAAGCGGCTCCCTCCGCCAGCTGTGCTGGCAAAAGCCGGGCTGATCCGTCCACCATTCCATCAGCGCGACGTCCGCGCCGCCGTTCGTCAAGCGTTCGCCTACATCGTGGTTGGAACCGATCCAGAGATCGACTGTCAGCGGGTCGGTGGCCTGAAAGGCGGCAAGGATGGATTGCAGCAGATAGGTGCCGATGTTGCTGGATGCAGCGATGCGCAGGGCAGTCTGTGCAACGACGATTCGGCTGCGCGCAGCGGTATCGAGCATCGCACGTGCAAGTGGTGCAAATGCCGCACCTTGAGAGGTCGGCTCCACGATCCCGCGCCTGCGCTTGAGCAGCGGCGCGGCAAGATCTTGCTCGAGCTGTTTGATGTGCTCGACGACGGTCGATGGCGATAGCTTGAGGTCACGCGCCGCCGCACGGAAACCACGCTCGTTGAGAACCGCGAGGAATGTCCTAGCGTGCAGCAGATTTAGCATGATCCGACAGCTTGTCCGGAATGTTGACGGCACCAAATGGAACGCGGCCGGCGAGAACATCGAGAATACTTCGCGCCGCGGAGAGTTCGATCTGGCGTCTGGTTTCGGTAACACCCGAACCGATGTGCGGGGTGAACACGGTTGGCGCCGACGGCTTCATAAGCCGCGGATCGATGCTGGTCGGACGGTCTTCCAGCGCCCAATCCTCGCATTCGAATACATCCGCCGCATAGCCCGAAAGTTGCCCGCGATCGATGGCGTCCGCCACCGCGGCCTCGTCAACGAGCGAACCGCGAGCCGGATTTACCAGTAGCGCGCCCTGTTTCATGGTCGCGATGGTCCTCGAATTGACGATATGCCTGGTTTCGGCAGTTAGCGGCAACGCCAGAACGACATAGTCGGAACTGGCGAATACCTCCTCTAAGCTCGTCAGCGTGACGTAAGGCCAGGATTTTGCCAGGACGGCGGGTATCGGTTGGTCATATGCCAGGAGCCTGCACCCGAATCCGGCAAGTCGTTCCGCGATAGCGCGTCCGACGAGGCCAAATCCGACAATACCAACTGTCGCGCCCGCAAGGCCCGCACCATAAAGCTCGGCACGCCAGCCGTAAAAGCCATGCTTCTTGATATTTCGGTCGCCGGCGACGATGTTCCGCCCGAGCGAAAGCATGAGTCCGATCGCCAACTCGGCGGTCGGCACCGTCAACAGATCAGGCACAATGGTCAACCATACCCCGGCCGTTGTCGCTGCCTGAACATCAATATTGTCAAAACCCTTGAGTGCCGCCCCAATGACGCGAAGGTCGGGACAGGCGGCGAGGAATTCCGCATCGATCCTGTCGGTCATAAAGGCGAGCAGCCCGACGGCGTCGCGGCACCGTTGTCGCACTTGCTCGTAAGTCCAGGGCTCAAGCGCCGGATTGACCTCGACAATCGCGTGCTCTTCCAGGAGCGCGCGCGTTTCTGGGAAAACAGGATTGGTTGCAACGATTTTTGGTTTTTCCGCCAAGACGCTACCCGCTTCGCTATTTGAGATAATTTCGCAGAGCGCCGCCCATGCCATCGACAACCGTCACACAGATCAGAATGCAAATCAGGATCGCTGACACCTGGGCGTATTCAAGCACCCGGAGCGCCGCGATCAGTTCGAAGCCGATGCCGCCGGCGCCGACGGCACCGAGCACGGTCGAGGCGCGAAAATTATATTCCCAACGATAGATCGTGGTGTCCGCCAGCTGGGGCATTGCCTGTGGCAGGATCGCGTGAAAGACGACCTGAAGTGGCGAAGCCCCGGCAGCGCGTGCGGCCTCGATCGGCTTTGGATCGACGTGCTCGATGCTTTCGGCGAAGAATTTTCCGATCATTCCCACAGAGTGAAGTCCGACCGCAAGCACGCCCGGGAGCGCTCCGAATCCGACCATGGCGACGAAGATGATGCCCATGATGAGTTCCGGGATTGATCGCAGCAGATTCAACAACGCCCGTGTCGCACGGTAAACAAATGGATTTGGTGTCGTATTGTGGGCGGCAAGCAGCGCGAGCGGCAGAGAAAGCGACACCGCGAGGGCCGTTCCTGCGACCGACATCGCAAGCGTATCGGCCAGCGGCCTGAACCAACTCTGGCACCGCCTGAAATCAGGCGGAAACATCTCGCTGGAAAGCTGCTTGATTGCTGGCCAGGCGTCGGCGAAGCGTCTCGGATCCAGCAGACCGGTGAGTGCCATCGCGACGATGATCAGGATCACGGCGACGAGAACCGCGGCGCCGAGTTTGATCTGCGCTGCAGTTTCGCGGGCCAGAATGGCCTCGTAAGTTGAAGGAGCGGAGTTCATCCTTTGAGTTTTGCGAGATCGAGGTCGAGCAATTTGGCCGTCTCGCGCAGGATGTCGTATGCGTGATCGTCCGTTGCCATGAAGGATTCTGCACGAAACGTCTTCAATATTTCCTTGTCGTTCAGCTCGAGGAAGGCTTTCTCGATCGAGGTCTTGAGTTCGGCTGCCAGGTATCCCTGCATCGTGACCGGGTAGTTGGGAATCGGATCACTTTCGGCCAGCACGATCACCTTCTCGCCGTCGATCGAACCCTTGGCTACCAGCGACTTGAAAATCTCCTGACTGAGGCCGCCGGCCTGAACCTGGCCGGATTGCACGGCACGTGCGACCGCGTCATGTGCTCCGAGGAGAATGTATTTGTAATCGGTATCGCCGATCATGCCGTTACGGGCGAGCAGCGCGCGTGGAATGAGATGGCTGGAAGTCGAGGCGAAGTCGCCGAATCCAACCATCTTTCCCCTGATATCGGCGAGCGTTTTCACCGGACCGTCCGCCCGCGCAATGATGACACTCTTGTAGGTGGGCGAGCCCTTCGAAACGCCGACGGCGAAGGGTTCGATGTCAGGTGCCTTCGACTTGGCCAGGACGTAGGAGAGGGGACCGAAATACGCCACCTCGATCCGGCCAAAGCGCATCGCCTCGATCATTGAGGAGTAATCAGTCGTGACGACCAATTCGACCTCCTTCCCGAGCCTTCGCTCGAGGTATGCCCTTAACGGGGCTGCATTCTGGATGATCGTGGATGCGTTCTCGTCAGGAAGGAGCGCCACACGCAATTTGGTGGGATTGGACGCCGGTTGGGCGGCGGCCTTTGCAAGGACGAGACCCAAGCTGCCGATCGTGCAAGCGAGTAGAAAGCTTCTACGTTCCATGACTGAATCCCTTTTGGATGGTGTTTGAAGTTTGCCCCGCCACACTAGGCTGCCGCCATCCGGGATGTGGACGTGATATAAATCTGGTCAAGAATGTTCTGGCCGAGTTGCGATGCGGAGCCGTCGTATACGATCCGGCCGTCCGCCAATCCGATCACACGGTCAGCGAAGCGGCGAGCCAGATCGACCTGGTGGAGGTTAACAAGCGTGGTAATGCCGTCCTCTCGACAAATACGGTGAAGGTCTGCGAGCACCTTCTCGCCGGTCGCCGGATCAAGACTGGCGATGGGTTCATCGGCGAGGACAATCGCCGGTCGCTGCGCCATGGCCCTGGCAATTCCGATCCGCTGCTGCTGACCGCCAGACAACTCGTCGGCGCGATCAAGGGCACGATCGAGCAAGCCAACCCGCTCAAGCGATTGCAGAGCGATGAGACGATCGGCCCGCGGTAGCGGAAACAGCGACCTCAAGGTTTTATGCGCGCTGAGGCGACCAAGCATGACGTTTTCCAGCGCAGTCCGACGGCCAATCAAATGGTGTTGTTGGAAAATCATGCCCGTTCGTCTGCGATGTTCGCGCAGCGTGCGGCTATCCCTGAAGATAGAGCCCGAACCGTCAACGGTGACATCGCCTTGCGTGAGCTTCACCAGTCCGTTGACGCATCGAAGCAACGTCGATTTCCCAGCACCCGACGGGCCGAGCAGCACGAGGAACTGGCCCTTTGGAACGGCAATGCTGGTCGGCAAGATCGCCCTGACACCGTTCGGATAGGTCACGGCAACATCGTGCAATCGCAGCATTGCTGGGTTCCTGACGGCGAAACGGGGTCGTCTCGATGTGATCGAATTTTATGAACGGATGTCGTTATTGTTCGGAAAATCCGATTATCAGTCCTGGACGACAGGCAAATGACAACGTCGCAGCGACGGCAGGATCGCCGAATAACGGGAATGACGTCGGGTTAAGGCGACCTTACGGCTTGGCCGGATGAATGAACGCCCAGGGGCTGACCTCGGAATCCCGGGGGACTTCGATCTCGATCAGGGTGGGACCGCCCTGCGCCAACGCCTTTTCCAGGGCGGGGCGGAAATGATCTGACGATGTGACCCGCGCGGCGCCAACGCCGAAGGACTCCGCGAGCTTGATAAAATCCGGATTGACCAGGTCGGACGCCACGATCCGGCCGTCAAAACGTTCGCGCTGGTCGCGCCGCACATTGCCGTAGGAATTGTTATTGAACACGAGCACGACGACGCCGATGTTGAATTGCACGGCGGTAGCGAGCTCCTGCACGCCGAACATGAAGCCGCCGTCGCCGGTGATCGCAACCACCGGCCGGTCGGGATGGGCGACCTTGGCGCCGAGCGCGGTCGGAAATCCGGAGCCGAGCGTGCCTTGATACCCCGAACTGATGAACGTCCGTGGTTCGTAGACGGGAAAGCCGTACCAGGAGGCAAAGCCGACTTGCGACAGCTCGTCCGTGACGATTGCATTCGACGGCAGCACCTCGCGCAGGATGTTCAGGTAAGCCATCTGCGGCTGGATCTTCTGAATCTCTTTCAAGGCCGCCGCGGAGGCCTCAACGATCGCCGCGCGGCGGCCTTTGGTTTTGGCGTAACCGATTTTGCTGACGGCAGCCGATAGCTCCGACGTGCCGGCTCTGGCGTCGGCGACGATCGCGGCGTCTGGCGCGTAGCGACGCATTTCCACCGGATCGATATCGATGCGGATGGACTTTAGTCCGCCGGGGCGAAAAGGCCAGCGCGTCATGGCCGGCAGCTCCAGCCGCGTGCCGATGCCGATCATCAGATCGGTTTGCGGCCACAACCGGTAGGCCGCCGCCATGGTCAATCCAAGTTCGTGGGCGTTGGAGACGATGCCGCGCCCGCTGCGGAACGCTACCACCGGCGCATCGATCAGTTCGGCGAGTTCCAGGATTTCATCGCCGGCCTCGATTGCGCCTGAGCCGACGAAGATCATCGGCGACCTGCTCGCGGCGATCAGGCTAGCCGCGGCTTTGATCCGATCGGGATCGGGCTGTGGCGCCGGAAAGCGATCGAATAGTTCGGCCGCACCGACCTCGACCTTTTGCGTGAAAACGTCCCAGGGCATTTCCAGCGATGCCGGACCGCGGCGCCCCGACTGCATTTCCTGAAACGCGCGCGCGACCAGGGTAGGGGCGTTGGCGGGATATTCGATACGGTCGGCCCATTTCACGAAGGTGCGGAGCGTGGCGAGCTGGTCCGGCATTTCGTGCAGGTGGCCACGGCCCTTGCCGAGAAAGTCGGTCGGCACCTGTCCGGTCAGGCAGAGCACGGGTTCGTTGGCGCCATAAGCCGTCAACAAGGCGGCGCTCGCGTTGAGCACGCCGGGGCCCGGAACCACGCTGAAGACGCCGGGTCTGCCGGTCGATCGCGCATAGCCGAAGGCCATATAGCCGCAAGCCTGTTCGTGCCGCGCACCGATCACCTTGAGCTGCGCCTGATGGAAGGCATCGAACAGGCCGTAGATCTGCGCGCCGGGCAACCCGAACACGGTGTCGACGCCGTGCGCGACTAGACCACTGACGATGGCTTCGCCGCCTGAGCTTACGGGCATGGCAGGGTCCGATCAGTTGCCATCACTGGTGCTCCGATTCCGAAGTTCGCAAATCATCGCGGCGGCCTCTGATGCGAACTTCGGGATCAAAGGAGCACCAGCAAGTTAATACTTCCAGTGCGGTCTTTGAATTTGAAGTTCCTATGATGAGATCGCGGCCACGCTGATGGGAACTTCAAATTCACCGCACTAAATCTCATCGATCACGCCGTTACGCAACAGGCCGATATTTTCGGCTTCCACTTCGATGACATCGCCGGGTTTCAGGTAGCGCGGCGGGTCGAACCGCGCGCCCGCTCCGGTCGGCGTGCCTGTGATGATGACGTCGCCGGGCACCAGCGTCGTGAAAGTCGAGATATAATGGATCAGGTAACGGAAGCCGAAGATCAGGCGTGAAGTGCGGTCGTCCTGCCGTATCTCGCCATTGACCCTTGTCATCAGCCTGACGTCGGCGATCTGGGATTCGTCATTATAGGGAACAAGCCATGGGCCGAGGCTCCCCGTGGAATTGAAATTCTTGCCCTGCGTGACGTTGAACTTGGCGTGGCGCACCCAATCGCGAATGGTGCCCTCGTTGCAGAGCGTGATCGCCGCGACGTGATCGAGCGCCTCACGCTCGGCGATGTGCCGCCCGGCCTTGCCGATCACGAGCACCAGTTCACCCTCATAGTCGAGTTGGGCGGATGCCTTCGGCCGTATCAGCGGTGTTTCGTGACCGACAAACGAGCGCGGCGTGCGGAAGAACATGCTCGGATATTTCGGCGCGTCCGAGCCGTCTTTATACTCGGCGTTGCGGTCGGGGTAGTTGACGCCGATACAAATAATTTTTTCCGGTGCCGGAATCGGAGGCTGCCATGTGACGGCATCGAGCGCATGGTCCGCCGGGAGGCCCGCGGCGTCCACGGCAAGCCTGGTCAATGCGTCGGCGGCGATGACCTCTCGCAAGGTTGGAAACTGCTTGCTCCAGCGCGCGGAGAGGTCGATCACTCCGCGATCGGTCACGGCGCCGTATCTGGCGGAGCCATCGACAGTGAAGGTGGCGATGCGGGGCGCGACCATGGATGCTCCGGGGTAGAGTGCGCTTTAGCCTTGGCCCGGTGTCATGCCTTTGGACTTGATAACGGCTGCGGATGCCGGCGACATCAGAAAATCGATAAAGGCTTTGGCGGCTTCTTTTTGCTTGGTGTCGACCGCTAGCGCGGCCGGGAATACCAGTTCCTGCTGCAATCCCGGCGGGAGCGGTCCCACGATGTCGACGCCCGGTGCGGTGAGGACGTTGTTCACGAACACGGCAAGCTCCGCCTGGCCGCTGACCACGGCGGGGACGATTCCGGTCGGTTGCGCCTGCGCGATGGTCTTGGCTTTCATCGCCTCGTCGATGCCGAGCCGTTCGAACAGTCTGAGGATAAAGGAGCCAGCGGCGCTCTCCGGCAGGAACGTGATCGACTTGGCCTCCAGCAGCGTCTTCTTGAAAGCCTGTTTGGTGCTGATGTCGGGTTTGGGCGCGCCGGCTTTCACCGCGACGCCATACCCGACGCGCGCAAATTCAACCGGCTGCGCGAAGTGGGTCTTGGCGGCGGCGTCGTAGAAAACGTCAATCGGAACCACGCCAAGGTCGAACGGCTCGCCGGATGTCGCCGCCTTGATCAGGTTGGGCGTCGTATCGAAGTGAATGAAAAGCTTGTGCCCGGAGGCGTGTTCGAATTGCGGGGCGAGTTCGGTCAGCACGCTTCTGAGCGATCCGCCCGCCAGCACTTTCAGTTCGGCGGCTTGCGCGCCGCCTGTCGGGGACATACCAGGCGCCAGGCCGAGCAGCGAGGCGGCCGCGATCATCAAGGGCATTTTCATAAAGTCTCCGTGTTCTGGTGTCCCGGTTCTGACATTCGTATCATGTCTCGGCGGCCTCGTTTGCGAATGTCAGAACCAAAGGGACACTAGCAAATATCAATTCTAGTGCGGTGGATTTGACATTCGCTATGAGCATTCGCGGCCAGACCGAAGCGAATGTCAAATCCACCGCACTCGTGTCCCGGTTCCGACATTCGTAGCCGTATCCGTACCATGTCCCGGCAGGTCCGTTGACGGATGTTAGAACCAAAGGAGCGCCGGCAATTATAAAATTCTGGTGTGGTCGCTCGATTTTGCATTCGTTGTGAGAATTCGCCCGCGCCAAATCCACTGTGCTAGTCGGCAATCGCGACGTCGGCGACAAACTGCGGCTCGCGGACGGCCTGATCCGTGAAAGACGATCCCTGCTCGAACCAGGAGCGTGGGGCGGGCGCGCCCCACAGCGTCTGCCGGCGCGGGTCATTCAGCGACCAGCGCATTGGCGCATGGTCATGATCGCCGGTGAAATAGTCGCTGGTGTAAAGTTCGAGGCGGTGGCCATCGGGATCGCGAACGTAGAGAAAGAAGGCATTGGAAATACCATGTCGTCCGGGGCCGCGCTCGATATTCTTCAGATATCCGCTCGAGGCCATCACATCGCAAAGATGCAGGATGTTCATGGCGGTCGGAACCCAGTAGGCGAAATGGTGCAGGCGAGGGCCCTTGCCGTTGGTGATCGCGAAATCGTGTACGTTGCCTTTGCGATGCAACCATGCGGCGGCGATCCGTCCCTGTGGCCCGTCTTCTTCGGCATATTCGGTCAGGCGAAAACCCAGCCGCGCATAGAAATCGACCGTGTCCTGAACCTCAGCGGCAAAGACGTTGAAATGGTCGAGCCTCTGCGGGTGGCAGCCCTTGTAGAGATCATAGCGGCGCAAAAGGTGCGGACGCTTGTCCATCGCCGCATGGAGTTCGATCGCAAACCCGAACGGGTCGGTAAATTGCAGTGTCCTGCCCTGGAACGGCTGATCTGCGAAGGCGTGATCGATGCCATTCTGTGAGAAGAATGCCGCTGCCTTGTCGAGGTCCTCCTCATTGCCGACCTTGAAGCCCAGGCGATGGCAGGCGGCGCGCGGCGCTTTACGCAACACCAGCGAGTGGTGCTGATGTTCCTCGCTGCCGCGCAGATAGATCGCGGTGTCGTCGCGGTCCTCGACGTGCAGTCCGACCGCATTTTCGTAGAATTCAGAGCTCGCATTTACATCCACCACGTCGAGCACGAGGTGGCTGCATCTGACGATGTTGAAGGGCGGATCGAATACGTGTTGTGGAACGGGCATCAAAAATCCTCAAGGCGACGTTCCAATCCCCTATCCATGTGCGGTCTCCGTCTTCAAAGCCTCATGAATATTGTTGCGCTTCCAACTGGTCTGCTTGTCGTTGATCTGCATGTCAAACGACAAGGCGAATTTGCCTTTTGCAAAAACAGGATCGAGATAAGCCGACAGCGCGCGGAAGATGTGCTCGCCGGCTGCTTTACGGGTTTGAAGGTCGCGGCCTTCGCCGAGCCGCAGCAGCATGTCGAGGAAGGCAAAGTCGGGATTGCCGTCGCCGATCGCATAGTGCTCGCATCGCACCGCGCGCACGCGGATGCCGCCGAGCGGAAAGATGCCGGTCTCGACCGCGGCCTTGCGAACGACTTCCACCACGTCAGCCATGTCGACACGTGCGTCGAGATTGGGGGAATATTCGATGGTGAAATGCGGCATGGCGGGGCTACTCCACTTCGGCGATTTCGGTCGGACGAATATCGTCGTCACCGGACGAGAGGCGTCATCATCGGCATCGATTGTGTCGCCGGTAGCGAAGATCTCTTGGAAAAATCCGAATGCCGGCAAGTAATTAACATGTTAAATTAAGCCGGGCAAACCGATCGGAAGATTGTGCGACGCAAACGAACCGGCCGGCCGACCTCCTCGGCTTCAACAGACAGGACGATGATGCCTCGAAAATCGACCGGCGGTAACGGTCTGCATCCGGTCGAGCGTCGAATTCCGATGCGCGATTTTTCCCGTTCGCTGCCGATGTCGCTGTTGCGCACACGCGAGGCGGTGATGAAGCAGTTCCGTCCATCGCTGCGCCGTCACGGATTGACCGAGCAGCAATGGCGCATCTTGCGGGCGCTCGCCGCGGTAGGCGCCCTCGAAGTGAAAGAATTGGCCCGCGTCGCTTTTCTGCTCGGCCCAAGCCTGTCGCGGATTCTGCGCGATCTCGAGGCGCGCCAGTTGATCGAGCGCCGGACGGCCAAGGCCGATCTGCGACGCGCCGTCGTCTCGATTTCCCCAAAAGGATTGAAGCTGATCGAACTCGTCGCCCCTACCTCGGAGTTTATTTACGCACAGATTACGCAGCGCTATGGGGCGCAAAAGCTTGCCGAGCTTCAGACCATGCTGACCGCATTGGAACAGTGTCTGGCGGCGCTCGAGGTGACGGAAGCCGCGCCTTTCGAAGATGAACGATAGGCGCAAATCCCCCTGATGGAGGCATCGCTATTTTCCAGTGCCGAGCAATTAGGCAACAGACACGTTGCCGCGTCGCAGAATGAGACGTCTGGCGCGCCTCGCGCAGGCGGACTTGAGCCGCCGGCTCAAATCGCTGCAATATCAATTTACTCGCGCTTCAGGAGTTCGTAAGTAGCTGACGGCGTGCGGCACCTTTTTTGCGTGCGGCGCAACAGACCAATAAGAGCCGGCGAAAAAGCACGGTTCCAGGGAGGGTTGAATGAGACTGACGAGACGCGAATTCGCGGCGGGCATCGCGGCCGGCGTTGCGGCCCCCTATGTCATCACCGGCGCCAACGCACAGGCCTCGACCATCAAAATCGGCATGTGCGTTCCGGTCACGGGCCCCGCAGCCGAGCAGGGGCTTTGGGCGCAAAACGGTGCCAAGCTTGCGCTCGCAGCCGTCAACAAGGCCGGCGGCGTGCTCGGCAAGCAGGTCGAACTCGTCATCGAGGACGATCAGACTACCAACCCCGGCATCGTGCTGGCGTTCTCCAAGCTCGCCGCACAGTCTGATATCGTCGGTTTCCTCGGTTCGATCCGCTCGACCCAGGTTCATGCGATGGCGCCCGACGTGCTCAAGCTCGGCAAGCCCGTGATGATTGGCGGCACCGATCCGAACCTGACGCACATGGGCAATCAGTGGCTGTTTCGTTTCCGCCCCAATGACAGCTATTCCGGCCGTGTGATCGCCGATTTCGGCGTCAACACCCTCGGCAAGAAAAAGTGGGCGATCGTCCATTCGACCGATGCGTTCGGAACGGCGGGCGGCAAGGCATTGTCGGCAGCCCTGGAAAAACTGGGTACACCGCCGGTGCTCGATCAGGGCTATGCCAACCAGAGCCAGGACTTCACGCCGGTGGTGCTTGCGGTGAAGCAGTCGGGCGCGGATGTGCTCGGCACTTACTTCACCTTTGAAAACGACATCGGCATCTTTGCCCGTCAGCTCAAGCAACTCGGCGTCAACATTCCCTGGGTCGGTTCGCCTTCGACGATTGCGGTGTCCTCCACCAAATTGGCAGGAGCTGCACTTTACGGCACCTATGGCGTCGCCGACTACGCCGAGGAATCCAGCGAAACCTCCAAAACCTTCGGCAAAGCCTATCGCGATGCCTACAAGTTCGCGCCGGACAACCAGAGCGCCTGGCCTTACGACGCTATCACCATCCTGTCGGCGGCGATCAACAAGGCGGGCTCGACCGATCCCGGCAAGATCCGCGAGGCGATTCTCGGCTTGAAGAAATTCCCCGGCGCGGAAGGCGAATATAATTTCGACCCAAACGGCGACGGCCTGCACGGCTATAACGTCGTGCGGAACGAGAAGGGCACGATCGTCTTCGACAAGCATATCGAATTCAACGATTGATCGCCTGAAGGCGGCCTTCCCGGTGACGGGGAGGCTGCCGTCGCCTTCCAATCCCGCAACAGCCATCGCTGATAGCGCAATATCTCCGGACGTTCAGGATCCAGACACGGCACCTTCATGGACCTCGTACTGCAACTGCTCTTTACCGGCATCGGGATCGGCGCGGTCTATGCGCTGGTGGCGCTCGGCTTCGTGCTGATCTTCCGCGCCACCAATGTGGTGAACTTCGCGCAAGGCGAGTTCTCGATGGTCGCCGCCTATCTGATGGTGGTGTTTGCGGTCGATCTGGGCTGGCCGTACTGGCTGTCATTCCTGCTGGCGCTGGCAGGCATGGCGCTGCTGGGCGTGATCTTCAATCTCGGGGTCTATTATCCGCTGCGTCACCGCAGTTTTCTGCCCGTGATCATCGCAACCATCGGCGCCTCGATCCTGATGGCCAATTCGGTGCTGGCGATCTACGGACCGCAGCCGCAGGTGCTGGAGGGCTGGTTCGAGACGCCGGGCATCCAGCTCGGCCCGGTCTATCTCGACAGCCAGTACCTTCTGATCATCGCGGTGACGATTGTGCTCGTCATCTTTAATTACTGGTTCTTCGAGCACACCATGCTCGGCAAGAAATTGCAGGCGACTTCGCAGGACAAGGAAATGGCCTCGCTGCTCGGCATTTCCGTGTCCACCATGATCATGATCACCTTCATCTATTCGGCCGTGCTCGGCGGGCTCGCCGGCATTCTGGTAGCGCCGGTGCTGTTCGTCTCGATCCAGATGGGATCGACCATCGCGCTGAAGGCTTTCGCCGCCACCATCATCGGCGGATTTGGCGATGTCGCCGGCGCGATCATCGGCGGGCTTGCGCTCGGCATCATCGAGACCTTCGGCGCGGCCTATATTTCGGTGCCCTATAAAGACGGCTTTGCCTTTCTGGTGCTGATCGCTTTCCTGGTGTTCCGGCCGCAGGGCATCTTCGGCGAGCGGGTGGCGGAGAAGGCATGAGCGCGCCCAGCGAAAACCTGGCGATGGCTACCACCGCGCCCCGTGCGAAACCGCTCTGGCTGCGGCACCTGCCGTATTTTGTGGGCTCCGCCATTGTCGTGGTGCTTGCGGGCACCCTCCAGTTTGACGGTTACATCCACAACATCCTGATGCAGGCGACGACGTTTGCGATCGCGGTGTTCGGTCTTTCCGTCGTGCTCGGCCTGTGTGGCCAGATCAATCTGGCGCAGGCGGCGTTTTTCGGCCTCGGCGCCTATGCGGTGGGGATCGGCACGTCGGATTATCATGTGAGCTATTGGCTGTGCCTCGCCGGCGGTTGCGTCATCGCGCTTTTGGCAGGTGCCTTTCTCGGCATGTCGACGCTGCGGCTCGGCGGGCACTACCTCGC
The DNA here is from genome assembly GCA_963770515.1 of uncultured Alphaproteobacteria bacterium. Lineage (GTDB taxonomy): Bacteria > Pseudomonadota > Alphaproteobacteria > Rhizobiales > Xanthobacteraceae > Bradyrhizobium. The sequence continues at coordinate 302,156 of CAVYPW010000004.1, read as the reverse complement.
CATGGTGACGATCTCGTTTCAGCAGATCGTCACTCTTGTGATGATCAATTCGATCTGGCTCACCCACGGCCCCGATGGCGTGTCGAGCATCGGCCGCCCGCAGCTGTTTCAATCCTCGCAGTCGTATCTGGCCTTCTGCGTCGCCATGCTGGCGCTGGTCGGTTATGCCGTCTGGCATCTGCCGGATACAAGGCTTGGCCGCGCGATGCGCGCGGTGCGCGACAATGAACTCGCAGCCGGCGTCGTCGGCATCGATGTGTTCCGCACCAAGGTGTCCGCTTTTGCGCTCTGCGCGGTGTTGGGCGGTTTGGCCGGCGGGCTGTTCGCCGGCGGTTTTGCCTATGTCAGCCCGGACCAATTTTCTTTCGCCGAGTCCGTCGTGTTCCTGACGATGTCGCTGCTCGGCGGCGTCGCCTCGCCGATCGGATCGGCGATCGGCACCGGCCTGTTGATCCTGATCCCGGAATGGCTGCGCTTCCTCAAAAGCGTCCCCGGGCTTTATCTCGCCATCTACGGCCTGTCTGTGATCCTCATCATCCGTTATATGCCGGATGGCATCTGGGGTTTCGTCAATATCGCGACCGAGCGCTGGCGTGCGAAGGCGAAGGCGCGTGACGCAGGCCCCGCGCTGCAACTGGCCCCGGCGACCGTCGGCGGCGACATCGTTCTTTCCGTGCGCGGCCTCTCCAAACATTTCGGCGGGCTCAAGGCCGTCGATAATGTCGACATCGATGTGCAGGCGCGGCGGCGTGCATGCGCTGATCGGGCCGAACGGCTCCGGCAAGACCACGACGCTGAACGTGCTCTCCGGTCTCTACAAGGCGACGTCCGGCAAGGTGACGCTCGACGGCACCGATATCACCGATATGCCGCCGCACCAGCGCGCCGCCGCCGGCCTTGGGCGCACCTTCCAGAACATCCGCCTGTTCCGCTCGATGACCGCGCTCGAGAACGTCGTGATCGGCGCGGAGCGGCCGGGCAATACGCTGGCCGGCCAGCGCGACGACGATGCCCTCAACGAGCGCGCGATGTCGGCGCTGACCTTCGTCGGCCTTGGCGCGCGCGCCAATGAGCTGATCTCGAGCTTCTCCTACGGGCATCAGCGCCTGATCGAGATTGCGCGCGCGCTTGCCGCCAATCCGACGCTGCTGTTGCTCGACGAGCCGGCGGCGGGGCTGAATTCCAGCGAGAAGCTCGAACTGCACGCGCTGCTCAAGCGCATCGCGGCGCAGGGCCTCACCATCCTGATCATCGATCACGACATGACGCTGGTCAGCGAGGCCGCGCAACACATCACCGTGCTCAATTTCGGCAGCCGCATCGCCGACGGCGAATCGCTTGCGGTGCTGCGTCATCCCGACGTCGTCTCCGCCTATCTCGGAACCGAATAATGGCGCTGCTTCAAATCAGCGATCTGGTCGTGCGCTATGGCGAGATCGAAGCTCTGCGCGGCGTCTCGCTCGCCGTCGACGAAGGCCAGGTCGTGACTTTGCTCGGCGCCAACGGCGCCGGCAAATCGACCACGCTGCGGGCGATTTCCGGACTGGCAAAGCCGGCCTCCGGCGAAATCCTGTTCGACGGCAAGACCGATCGCGGGCCCACATACACACACACTTGGGCCGGAAGCGATCGTGCGGCTTGGAATTTCGCACGTCCCGGAGGGCAGGCGGGTATTCCCCGGCCTTTCCGTCAAGGAAAACATCATGCTCGGCGGCTCGAACCGGCGCGCCGGCAAAGCCAAATTGTCGCGCGAGGCCGACGCGATGTTCGACCTGTTTCCCGATATCCGAAGCTTTGCCAATGCACTCGGCTGGACGTTGTCGGGCGGTCAGTTGCAGATGGTGGCGGTTGCGCGCGGGTTGATGGCCAAGCCGCGGCTGTTGCTGCTGGACGAGCCGTCGCTGGGGCTCGCGCCCGTCATCGTGCAGGCGGTGTTTCGCATCATCTCGGAAATCCGGCGCAACACCACGGTCTTGCTTGTCGAGCAAAACGCGCGCATGGGATTGTCGGTCGCCGATCACGGCTATGTCCTGGAAACGGGGCGGATCGTGCTCGGCGGCAAGCCCGACGAACTCTGGAGCAACGAAGCCATCCGCGCCGCCTATCTCGGCGGTCATGCCAAGGTGAGCGCCTAGCGCGTCACGAGCAAATAATCGCCAAACCAACAAGAGCGACATCTGAAATGGTCACGATCAAGGTTCCCTATCTCATCGATTTTGTGGCGGACATTTTTGGTCACGCCAACTCCTCGCCGGAGGAGGCGCGCCGTGTCGCGACTTATCTGACGACCGCCAATCTCACCGGGCATGACAGCCATGGCGTGATCCGCGTGCCGGTTTATATCCGCTGGAAGAAGATGGGCTCGGTGGTTCCGAACCAGACCGCCGAGGTCGTCGTCGACACACCTTCGCTCGCCGTCGTCGACGGCAAGTTCGGCTACGGGCAGACGGTTGCGCCGGTCGCCGTGAAGCTCGGGATCGAGAAATGCAAGAAAGCGGGGCTTGCCGCCGTCGCCTTGCGCAATGCCGGCCATATCGGCCGGGTCGGCGACTGGGCCGAGATGGCGGCCGCCGAGGGCCTCGTCTCGGTGCATTTCGTCAATGCCGCCGGCTCGCTTCTGGTCGCGCCTTTTGGTGGGGTCGAGAAGCGGCTATCGACCGCGCCCTATTGCGTCGGCGTGCCGCGCGAAGGCCAAGATCCGATCGTGCTCGATTTCGCCACCTCGATCGTGGCCGAAGGCAAGGTGCTGGTCTCAAGCCGCGGCGGCAAGAAACTGCCCAAGGGCGCGCTGATCGATGCCGACGGCACGTTGAGCGAGGACCCGCACGTGCTCTACGGCCCTTATACGCCCGATGGCGCCCGCGATCATACCAAGGGGACCGGCGCGATCCGCGCTTTCGGCGATCACAAGGGCTCGGGTCTGGCGTTCATGTGCGAATTGCTCGGCGGCGCGCTGACCGGAACGGGCGCGACCGCGCCGAACCGGCGTTTCGCCAACGGCATGCTCGCCTTCTACATCGACCCCAAGGTCGTCGACCCCGCGCATTTCTTTGATGGCGAGATCTCCCGCTACGTCGATTTCATCCGCGAGACCAAGCCGGTCTCGGGCGGTGATCCCGTCATGATCCCCGGCGATGCCGAGCGCAAGACGCGCACTGAGCGCACCAAAAACGGCATTCCGCTGCCGGACGACACCTGGGCCGCGATCGTCAACACCGCCCGCGAGGTCGGCGTCAGCGAGGCAAGCATTCAGAGGGCAACCCAGTAATGCGTCCAGGTTTGCTGCCAAAGGAGATATTTGGCGCTACAAGCAGGCCGGAATGTTCGAGAGCAAGGCCCAGAGGCCGGCGGCTCGCAATGACGACATGATTTGAAAACCCAAGGAAAGAACGATGGCAAACAAGGTCAAGGAAATTTGGGCGTCGGGCAAGGTGGTCGTGAACGCCTGGCTTGCGATTCCTTCCGGCTTCTCGGCCGAGGTGATCGCGCAATGCGGCTTCGACAGCGTCACTGTCGACATGCAGCATGGCGTGCAGGACTATCTTTCGATGGTCCAGTGTTTCCAGGCCATGAACGCCCACCCGGTGACGCCGATGGTGCGGGTGCCGTGGAATGAGCCCGGCATCATCGGCAAGGTGCTCGATGGCGGCGCCTATGGCGTGATCTGTCCGATGATCAACACGCCGGAAGAAGCCAAAAATCTCGTCGCCTACAGCAAGTACCCGCCGAAGGGGACGCGCTCGAACGGCCCGATCCGCGCCGGTCTTTATGGCACGGCCGGCAGCTATCAGAAGACCGCCAACGACGAAATCGTTCTGCTGCCGATGATGGAAACCAAGACCGCGATCGGCAACATGGAAGCGATCCTCGATGTCGAGGGCATCAACGGCGTCTATATCGGACCGTCCGACCTCGGCTTCTCCTACGGGCTGGTGCCGAAGCTCGATCGCGACGAGCCGGAAATTCTCAAGATCTACGAAAAGATCGTGAAGGAATGCGGCAAGCGCGGGCTCTATCCCGGCATCCATTGCTCGGGCGCCGACGGCGCGCTGCGCGCCATCAACATGGGCTTCAAGCTGGTGACCCTGTTCAACGAGGTTGGCCTGATGGCCACTTACGCGAAGATGCAGATCGCGCAGACCCGGAAAGATTTCGGGCGGCAAGGCGTAAGGCAACGCGAGCGACATTGTATCTCCTCATGCTGAGGAGGCCCACGCACCCGAGCAGGCCGAGCTTTAGCGAGGCCGTCGCGAACGGTGCAAACTAAAGGGCCGTCTCGAAGCACGAGGCCCCTGCGGTATCCGCGGCCATCCTTCGAGACGCAGGCTTGCGCCTGCTCCTCAGGATGAGGTCCGTGGGTGCTGCGGTATCTGTAAGGAGAAGCTGCATGACCCCGGCCCCCGTCATTCGTCTGCATCCCGACGACGGCGTCTTGATTGCGCGCGCGAGCCTGCCGGCGGGCCTCGCGGTGGCCGACGGCGTGACCACGGTCGAACGCATTCCGGCCGGCCACAAGGTCGCGATACGTCCCATCGCGGTCGGCGAACCCATCCACCGTTACGGCCAGATCATCGGCTTTGCGACCAAGCCGATTTCGCCGGGCCAGCATGTGCACACCCAGAATTGCGGCATGGGCGATTTTGCCAAGGACTACGCCTTCGGCGTCGACGTCAAGCCGGTGCCGAACTTCGATCTCCCCGCCACGTTCGAGGGCATTCGCCGTCCTGATGGGCGGGTTGCGACCCGCAATTATATCGGCATCCTCACCTCCGTGAATTGCAGCGCGCATGTCGCCGGCATGGTCGCCGATGTCTTCAAGAAGAATCCGTTCACCGGCGACAATCCGCTCGCCGACTTCCCCAATGTCGACGGCGTGGTCGCGCTCACCCACAAGACCGGCTGCGGCATGACGCAAAACGAGCCGCTGGCGTTGCTGCGCCGGACGCTCGGCGGCTATGCGCGGCACGTCAATTTTTCCGCCGTCGTCGTGCTGGGCCTGGGCTGCGAGGTCAACCAGATCGGCGGGCTGATGGCCGAGCAGAAACTTGCAGGCCGCCTGCGTGAGCTCGAAATTCAGGAAATCGGCGGTACCCGCAAGACCGTCGAGGCCGGTGTCGCCTTTGTGCGCGAGGCATTGACCGACGCCAACAAGGCTAGGCGCGAGGCCGTTCCGGCGAGCGAACTGACTGTCGCACTGCAATGCGGCGGCTCGGATGGCTATTCCGGCATCTCGGCGAACCCCGCGCTCGGCGCGGCCAGCGATCTTCTGGTCCGCCATGGCGGCACGGTTATTTTGTCCGAAACGCCGGAGACCTATGGCGCGGAGCATCTCCTGACCCGGCGCGCGGTCAGCCGCGAGGTCGGCGAGAAGCTCGTAGGGCTGATGCGTTGGTGGGAGGAATACACCGCGCGTGAGGGCGCCGAGATGGACGCCAATCCGAGCCCCGGCAACAAGGCCGGCGGCCTCACCACGATCCTGGAAAAATCACTCGGTGCGATGGCGAAAGCCGGCAGCACCAACCTCGTCGACGTCCTCAATTACGCGGAGGCCGTCACCAAAAAGGGTTTTGTGTTCATGGACACGCCCGGCTACGACCCGGTCGCGGCGACGGGGCAGGTAGCCGGAGGCGCCAATCTCGTCTGCTTCACCACCGGGCGCGGCAGCGTGTTCGGCTGCAAGCCCGCGCCCTCGATCAAGCTCGCGACCAACACGCCGATGTACAAGCGCATGGAAGACGACATGGACGTCAATTGCGGCACCATCCTCGACGGCGAGGAGACGGTGCAGCAATGCGGCCAGCGGATTTTCGACCTGATGCTGAAAACCGCCTCCGGCCAGCCGACCAAGAGCGAGAGCTTCGATTTCGGCGGCGCCGAATTCGCGCCCTGGGTGCTCGGCGCGACGATGTAGCTCTAGGCACACTCTGACGTCGTCCCTGCGAAAGCAGGGATCCATAACCACCGGAAGTGGTTGGGCGGAAGATACTAGCCGAGTGCCTTATTGAGAAATCACGCGGTATGGGTCCCCGCGCTCCGCGCGCAATTGCGCACTAGGCGGGGACGACCGGGGATCACTGGGCGCCACCTGCGATGATGACGAATACGCTCGATTTATTTCCGCTTTCGGCGGCGTAGCAGAAATGGGCGGACTCGCTGCTGGCTCGCCCCGGTCGCGAATGACCCGAAGCGCTCATCCGAACGCACCGCGTCTTCTTGCTCCAACGGCTCGGTTGTGGTCAAATGATTCATCCCGTGCGAGGCAGGTCGTCCCGGACGTATTCGCGATGCCAGACTACAGCGCAATGACAGTGAATGAGCGGTTGTTTGCCGCAAGCGTAATCGGTAACTTCGATGCGGCGGTGCGCTCTCGCGATAAAGCAAGAATCGTAGAAATTCTCCTAGCGGTTCAACTCACACCAGATCAGGCAAACGAAACTGCAACGGCGGTATTGGCCGATCCCGGCCGTTACGGGCTGTCCTAATTTCAGTGTGGCGGTGCCCTAATTCGCCTATAATGCGCGCGCGACAGAGGGGAAGGACACCCTCCTCGGAGGGTACCAGAGGGTAATGCTGACCGCGCCCAGGGTCTTGGGCACCGCTTGCGTAATAGTCAGGCGCAAGCCTTGCCTCTGTCGCACCAAGGCCTGTCGCCTACCCCGGCGTCCTAGTTTAAAGTTAGCAGCGTCCCAAATTCGCTGTTGGGTCTTGCACGATAACCAACTCTCGAACGATGCCTTTCCAGCCGCACTTGGGACATTCGATAGCCGCGATCTCATCGTCATGAGGGTCCGCGCCTTTCTGGTAGTCGAAGCCTGGATTTTGGCATGCCGGACAACAGCCGACGCCAACGCGCGTGACAATCTTCTTCCAAGCCATTTCGTTTAGTCCATTAAAGCCGCCTCAGTTGGCGGCCTCTTTCATATCAAACCGAGCGTGCGATGTCGCCTCTTGGCCCATCGCGTCATTGCGCTGCCCTGCGGAATTTTATCACTATCGGGGAATAGCGGACATAGTCCGTGCGGCGGGTTACGCCTTCCGCCTTTGCTCTTCGAGCTACGGCGGACAGGTCGGCGGCAACTCTCGTCCTACAGACCTGTGTGATTTGCCTCGACGTACCAATCTGCCGCATTTAACCGCCGTCATTCCGGGATGCGCCGGGAGGCGCAGGCCCGGAATCCATTTCGCCACCAGTCGACTTGACAAATGGATTCCGGATAGCCGCTGTGCGGCTTCCGGAATGACGACGTGATTTGCCCGTCGTGCCAATGTGCCGCAGCTATCTTTGCTTGTGCCGTCGGGCAAATCATCTTTACCAACTCGCCCCGTCCCGCCTCGACAAGAGGGGCGGCTCGCGATCGTCACGGACGCGGGGCGGGATGCGGTGGACGCGGAGTGTCGCGAGACGAGCGGCGCTGATCCGCTTTCGCTAAAGCTTCGGCGGGACTGGTACCAAGCCCGTCGAGCGGCTTTTGTGGAGACGGTCGCGGACGGCGAAGTCGTGTGGTCCTGATGCCCCGACGCTGGCATCAACCTGGCGACGATGCTTTCGCATCGCGCTGGCGACGGTGGCAAACAAGCCCGGTCACCGGGGAGAGCTCGAAGGAAACCGTTAAAACCATTGCGCGGGGAATGCCGGGTGTTTCCGGTGTGACCGTGGTGACTAACTCGTGCGCTTTCTACACTTTGCGCGCGAGGCTGCGGGCGCACCAAGCGCCCGGCATTCCCTGCGCCCTCTGTTGGCAGAGGGCGGAAACTCGACAGCAAACCTCGCGCGAAACGAGCGGCGAGATCGGGAAGCCGTGTCTAGGGAACGGAGCTGTTCGGATGGTGACCACTGGGCCGAGGAGTCAATTCCGCGACGATGTAGGGTTTGTTCGTCATTCCGGGGCGGTGCGCAGCACCGAACTATGGTGTGCAGTTGCACACCTGAGAATCTCGAGATTCCGGGTCTGGTCCTCCGGACCATCCCGGAATGACGGCGTCAAACATTCGCACTCCCGATGGGCAGTCCTTGCCCGTTGTTAGTGCTTGATGTCGGTCTGATCAGGTGTTCTGCTTAAAAAAGCTGCTGGAGCACCCCCTCTCGTGTCGATCTTCGTCGCACTGCATCACGTCACGCACTACACGTACGACCGCCCGATCGACCTCGGTCCCCAGACCATCCGGCTGCGGCCGGCGCCCCATACGCGGGTTCCGATCCTGAGCTATTCGCTCAAGGTGACCCCATCCAATCATTTCGTGAACTGGCAGCAGGACCCGCAGGGCAACTGGCTCGCGCGCTTCGTATTTCCCGAGAAAGCCAATGAGCTGAAGATCGAGGTTGATTTCTCGGCGCAGATGACCGTGATCAACCCGTTCGATTTCTTTGTCGAGCCTTATGCCGACAGTTTTCCGTTCGAATATACCTCCGATCTCAAGACCGAACTGGCGCCGTACCTCGCAACCACCGAGCCCGGGCCGCTGTTGGCCGCTTATGTCGCCGGCATCAAGCGGGAGGCGAGCAGCACCGTCGATTTTCTCGTCGAGCTGAACGCCGAGCTTCAGAAAAAGACTCGCTACATCATCAGGATGGAGCCGGGCGTTCAGAACCCGGAGGAAACGCTTGGCTCAGGCGCCGGCTCCTGCCGCGATTCCGCGTGGCTATTGATCCAGATCTTGCGGCATCTTGGGTTTGCGGCGCGTTTCGTCTCCGGCTACCTGATCCAGTTGCGCCCGGATATCGACCCGGTCGAGGGACCGCGCGAAGTAGAAAACGACTTCACGGATTTGCACGCCTGGGCCGAGGTCTATCTGCCGGGCGCGGGCTGGATCGGATTTGACGTTACTTCCGGCATGCTGACGGGCGAGGGGCACATTCCCGTCGCCGCCACGCCGCACTACCGGACGGCAGCGCCGATCAGCGGGGCGGTCGGATTCGCCAATGTCGAGTTCGGCTTCGAGATGAGCGTCAAGCGAATCCGCGAAGCGCCGCGGATCACCCGGCCGTTCTCGGACGAATCCTGGGCACGCCTCGACAAGCTCGGCGAGCAGGTCGATGCCGACTTGGTGGCCGGCGATGTCCGCCTGACGATGGGCGGCGAGCCGACCTTCGTCTCGGTCGACGATATGGAATCGGCGGAATGGAATATCGCCGCGGTCGGTCCCACCAAGCGCCGCTTCGCCGATGAGCTTATTCGTAAGTTGCGGACGCGTTTTGCGCCGGGCGGCCTGCTGCATTACGGGCAGGGCAAATGGTACCCCGGCGAAAGCCTGCCGCGCTGGGCCTTTGGCCTATACTGGCGCAAGGACGGCGTGCCGATCTGGAAGAACTCCGACCTGATCGCGGATATCGACGGACCGCACAAGGCCAAGGTCGAGGAAGCCCAGAATTTCGCGGAAAAGACCGCGGAGCGGCTGGGGGTTGATTCCGAATTCGTCATGCCCGCTTTCGAGGACCCGGGTTATTGGTTACAGAAGGAAGCAGCGCTACCAGCGAATGTCGATCCGAGCGATTCCAAACTGTCCGATCCCGAGGAGCGCTCGCGGATGGCGCGGGTGTTCGATAAAGGTCTCACCGAACCACGCGGGTTTGTGCTGCCGATCCAGCGCTGGAATGCGGACGCCGGCAAGTGGAAGAGCGAGCGCTGGCAATTGCGCCGGAGCAACCTGTTTTTGACCCCCGGCGACTTGCCGCTCGGGCTTCGGCTGCCGATCGCTTCACTGCCGCATATTCCCGCCGACGAATATCCCTACATCGTCGAGCAGGACCCGCTGGAGCCGCGGGAGCAATTGCCGGTCTTTGACGGGGCGCCGGCGGAGAGCGCGCCGCATCAGCAGGTGCAGGAACAGCAGCTCAAGGGCAGCGGCGGCGTTCGTACCGCGATGTCGATCGAAATCCGCGACGGCGTGCTGTGCGCCTTCATGCCGCCGGTGGAGAAGATCGACGACTATCTCGAATTGATCGCGGCGGTGGAAGCGACCGCCGAGGACATGCAGGTCAAGGTGCATGTCGAGGGCTATCCGCCGCCGTTCGATCCCCGCATCGAGGTGATCAAGGTGACGCCCGATCCCGGCGTCATCGAGGTCAACATCCAGCCGTCGACCAACTGGCGCTCGGCCGTCGACATCACCTTCGGTCTTTATGAAGACGCCGCAAAGATCAAACTCGGCGCCAACAAGTTTCTGGTCGATGGCCGCCACACCGGAACCGGCGGCGGCAACCATGTGGTGATCGGCGGCAGCACGCCAAAGGATTTGCCGTTTCTGCGCCGTCCGGATCTTTTGAAGAGCCTTGTGTTGTACTGGCAGCGTCATCCATCGCTGTCATATTTTTTCTCCGGCATGTTCATCGGTCCGACCAGCCAGGCGCCGCGCATCGACGAGGCCCGGCATGACGGCCTCTACGAGCTGGAGATCGCGCTCGCCCACGTGCCGCCGGGAGAGAAGATCCCGTTGTGGCTGGTGGATCGCCTATTCCGGCACATTCTGGTCGACCTGACCGGCAATACCCATCGCGCCGAAATCTGCATCGACAAGCTTTATTCGCCGGATAGCACGACCGGACGGCTCGGTCTGGTCGAATTTCGCGCGCTTGAGATGCCGCCGGATCCGCGGATGTCGCTGGCCCAACAGCTCCTGATCCGCGCGTTGATCGCCAAATTATGGCGCGAGCCGCAGCAAGGAAAATTCGTGCGCTGGGGCACGACCCTGCACGACCGCTTCATGCTGCCGCACTTCCTGTGGGAAGATTTTCTCGATGTGCTCGCCGAGCTCGGGTATTCCGGCTACGAGTTTTCGCCGGAATGGTACGCGGCGCAGCTCGAATTTCGCTTCCCGATGTTCGGCCGGGTGCATCACGGCGGCGTCTCGCTCGAAGTCCGTCAGGCGCTCGAACCCTGGCATGTTCTCGGCGAGGAGGGGACCGCCGGCGGCACCGTGCGTTACGTCGATTCCTCGGTCGAGCGGTTGCAGGTCAAGGCCGAAGGCTTTGTCGAGGGCCGCCACATCGTCACCTGCAATGGCCGGCGGATGCCGATGACGCCTACGGGGCGCTCGGGCGAGGCGGTCGCGGCCGTCCGCTTCAAGGCCTGGCAGCCGGCGTCCGGCCTGCACCCGACCATTCCGGTCCATGCGCCGCTGACGTTTGATTTGATCGATAGCTGGAACGGCCGGTCGCTGGGCGGCTGCGTCTACCATGTCGCCCATCCCGGCGGCCGCACCTACGATACCAAGCCGGTCAATTCCTACGAGGCCGAGGCGCGCCGGCTCGCCCGGTTTCAGGATCATGGTCATACGCCCGGCAAGATCGACCCGCCGCCGGAGGAACGCACAATTGAATTCCCCCTGACTCTCGACTTGCGGACGCCGCTCCCGCATTGAACACTGCGGCGCAAGGAAGAGAGTCGGGGACGGTAGCGTAGCGATGGCCGACCAGGGAATCGGACAAGGAAACAAGGCCCGTCCCGGCAGCCGCCGCGTGGCGCAGTGGATGCGCGATTATGTGCCACTGCCCGGGATTCCCGATGAATATATCGCGGAAGGTGGCACGCCGCGCGCGGTCTGGACCCGCTTTTTCGAAGCCTTCGCCACCCTGACGCCTGCCGAGATTGAACGGCGTTTCGGCACCGCCGACCGGCATCTGCGGGAAGCCGGCGTCAGCTACCGCGCCCCCGGCGAAACCTCGGATCGAATGTGGCCGTTGAGCCATTTGCCGCTTCTGATCGATGAGGCCGAATGGCGGCAACTGACGGCGGGCATCGTGCAGCGCGCCCAATTGCTCGAACTGGTGCTGAGCGATCTCTATGGCGAGGGCAAGCTGATCACTGAGGGCGCAATACCGGCGGCCGCGATTGCCGGCAGCCCCGAATTTCTGCGCCCGGTGTGCGGGATCAAGCCGCCGGGCGGGCGATATCTCAGCCTCTATGCCGCCGATGTCGGCCGCGGACCGGACGGACGCTGGTGGGTATTGAGCGACCGGACGCAGGCGCCGTCGGGCGCCGGCTATGCGCTCGAAAATCGTCTGGTGCTGTCGCGCGCCTTCGCCAGCCTCTACAAGTCGATGAATGTCGAGCGCGTGGCGCCGTTCTTCGAAGCGTTCCGCGATTTGCTGCGCGCCGGCGCCGACCGGGACGAGCCGCGCATCGGACTATTGACGCCCGGCCAGTTCAACGAGACCTATTTCGAGCACGCGACGCTGGCGCGCTATCTCGGCTTCCTTCTGGTCGAGGGCGATGACCTCGCGGTCAGCGGCGATCGCATTCATATCCGCACCGTCGCCGGCCTGAAGCGGCTGGATGTGTTGTTGCGCCGGGTCGATTCCAATTTTCTCGATCCACTCGAACTCAACGCCTCCTCGCAACTTGGCGTCCCCGGACTGATCGACGTGCTTCGCAAGAACGGCGTCGTGGTCGCCAACATGCCGGGCTCCGGCGTGATGGAAGCGCGCGCTCTGCTCGGCTTCCTGCCAAGTCTCTGCCGGCGCCTGCTCGGCGAAGACTTGAAGATGCCGCATATCGCGACGTGGTGGTGCGGACAGGCGTCCGCCCGCGAGGAGGTGCTGTCGCGGCTCGACGAAATCGCGATCGAAGGCGCCTATCGCCGCGACGTGCCGGGCTTTCCCGGCCAAAGCCCGGTGCTGGCCGGCGGGTTGCCGGCGGCTGATCGCGAACGGCTGAGGACGGCGATCAGCGATCGCGGCATCGATTTCGTCGGCCAGGAGCTGGTGCGCCTGTCGACCATGCCGGTGTGGGATCAGGGGCGGATCGCGCCGCGGCCGTTCGTCCTGAGGGTGTTTGCCGCCGCAACCGCGGAAGGCTGGACGATCATGCCGGGCGGCTTCTGCCGGATCGCCGAGCAGCCTGACGCGCGAGCCGTATCGATGGGAGACGGAGCCCGCGCCGCGGACGTGTGGGTGATTTCCGACAGGGCGGTACCGGCGACGACGCTGTTGCCGGCCACCGACACGGTGCGCATCCGGCGCATCGCGGGCTGGGTTCCGAGCCGGGCCGCCGACAACCTGTTCTGGCTTGGCCGCTACCTCGAACGCGCCGAGGCGACGTTGCGGCTGATCCGGGCGTTGGCAAGCTCGCCACGCGACCCCGTCAAGGGATCATCGACGGTGCTTCATACGGTGGAACGGATTCAACGGCTTCTTCTGGCATGGGGCGCGACGTCGCAAACCGCGCGGGCCCAGCCTTCCAGAGTTGTTGCCGAAGCGCTGCAAAACGACGAGCGCTTTGGTTCGGCGTTGTCGCTGGTGCGCTCGGCCCAGCGCACGGCGACGTCGCTGCGCGAGCGCCTGTCGCCGGATGCCTGGCAGGTCATCATTGAAATGGCGGAGCGACTGGCGCAAGAGGTCGAGGACGACGACGGCGTCATCCGGGCTGCGGAACTGTCGTTGCAGGAGCTGGCAAGTTTTGCAGGCCTCGCCCAGGAAAACATGAATCGCGCCGCCGGCTGGCGCTTCCTCGAAATGGGCCGCCGCGTCGAACGCTCGATCAACACGGTGCGTTTCGCCCGCCAGTTTGCCTATGACGAGGCTACTGGCGAAGACCTCGACGTGCTGTTGACGCTGGTGGATTGCCAGATCACTTACCGCTCGCGCTATCTCGTCGGGCCGCTGCTGGCGCCGGTGCGCGATCTTGTGGTTCTTGATCCCTACAATCCGCGATCGGTGGCGTTCCAGGTTTCCGCGCTGAACGACCACATCGCCAACCTGCCGACGTTGAAGGAAGGCGGATTGATCGAGCGGCCGCAACGTCTCGCCGTCGCCGCACAGTCGGTACTGACGACGGCCGAAGCTGCGAGCCTTCCTGCCCAGGCGCTGTTTGGCCTTGAACAAGACCTGCTCCAACTCGCCGATGCGATCGGGCAGCACTATTTTCCGCACGGGCCGAATGCCTCGAGGCCCGAAAAACTGACGGGCCTTGCGTGATCTACGACATCCGTCACGTCACCTCCTACAGTTACGAAAGTCCGGTCAGCTTCGCGCGGTGCTCGCTGCGGCTGCAACCGAGAAGCGGCGACGGGCAGGAATTGATCTCGCACACCGTCGACATCAGGCCGCGTCCGGCGGATCGCACGGTCAGACGGGACTTTTTCGGGACGCAAACCGAAAGCATCCTGATCGAGGCGGCGCACCGCAGTCTGCGGATCGATTCCCGGTGCCGCGTTTCCGTGTCGCGCAGCGCGCCGGATCGCCGGGCGCAGAGCCGGCCCTGGGAAAGCGTTCGCGATGTCGCCATCGAAGCCAAAAGCCTCGGTCCGGCTTCCCCGATCGGATATGTCTTCGCAAGCCCGCTGGTGCCGGTGCAGCGGCCGGTAACCGTCTATGCGTCGTCGAGCTTCCCGGCAGGCGGCGGCATTCTGGCCGGCGCGGTCGACCTGATGCATCGGATCAGGACCGATTTCAAATACGACCCGAAGGCGACCGTGATCTCGACACCGCTCAACGAGGTGTTCGAAAAACGCCACGGCGTTTGTCAGGACTTCGCCCATGTCATGATTGCCGGCCTGCGTGGCCTTGGCCTGCCGGCGGCCTATGTCAGCGGTTATTTGCGGACGATTCCCCCGCCGGGCAAGGAACGTCTGCAAGGCGCCGACGCCACCCACGCCTGGGTATCGCTGTGGTGCGGCGACGGACTGGGCTGGATCGGCTTCGATCCGACCAACGATATCCTGGTCGAAAACGATCACATCGTGCTGGCCGTCGGTCGTGATTTCTCCGACGTGTCGCCGGTCGACGGCATCATCGTGGGGTCGCGGAAGCAGAAACTCAACGTGGCCGTCGATGTGCTGCTGGTCGAATGACCCGCAAGCCGATCGCGTGGCGTTGATCGCGCGCGCCCTCGTTTGTTAACGAGGCCTTTACTATTTTCGCGGTTGGAGGTCGCCCGTAAAGACCTGCTTAGCCCTCTGCCCGTAGATTACCGGCATACAAGGCACCATTGGAGTGCCGTCTCAGGGGGACAGAATGTCGGATACGTCAAACGCGACCAAAGGTCTTTTCAATCAGATCGTCCTGTTCAGCGCCAGCGGGCTTGCCATGTCGATGGCGCTTATCTTCGTCTGCGACTTTCGGATCCTGTATCCCTGGTTCTGAGACGTTCGCCGTTTCGGGCATCTCGATCCGATCGAAATGCTTTCGCGAGCGCCCTTTGCGGATCGCGCGCTGGCTAGCTGACGGTCGCGCTTCGCGGCGCGGCTTCGCCTTCGGCGCGCAGGTCGCGGAAGAACTTTTCGACTTCACGCGATAGCCGTTCGGCCGTCGAGGCCAAATCGGTCGATGCCGAAAGCACCGACGAGGCGCCCTTGTTGGTGTTCTCGATGGCTTCGCTGAGCGATCCGATATTGGAGACGAGGGTCGAGTTGCCGTCGGCGGCAAGCTGTGCGTTTTGCGAGATCTCGCGGGTTGCGGCATCCTGTTGCCCGACCGCGCCCGCGATGTTGGACGTAACGTCATTGATCTCGCGGACGGCGGTACCGATTTCGCGCACTGCCTCGACCGCGTTTTTCGTCGAGGCCTGAATCAAGCTGATATTCTGGCCGATTTCGGAAGTGGCCTTGGCGGTTTGCCCGGCGAGCGCCTTGACTTCGTGGGCCACCACGGCAAAGCCTCGGCCGGCTTCGCCGGCGCGTGCGGCTTCGATCGTGGCGTTCAGCGCCAGAAGGTTGGTCTGTTCGGCAATGGCCTGAATGAGGGTGAGCACGCCGTCGATACGTTGGGTTGCCGCAGCAAGACTTTCGATTTCGGCGACCGATTTTTCGGTGCGCTGTCCGGCCTGCTCGACCACCTCGGCCGATTGACGCACCTGCCGGCCGATCTCCTCGATCGACGCGGAGAGCTGCTCGGCGGCGCCTGCCACCGCGAAAACGTTGCTAGAGGCCTGTTCGGTCGCGCGCGCCGCGGCGCTCGCCCGGCCGCTGGCGTCGGCGGCGACGCCCGAAATGGACTGCGCGGTATCGCGCATGGCCGAGGCATTATCGTTCACCGCGCCCACCACGCTTCCAATGGCGCCGCGGAAGGATTCCACCGAAGCTTCGATTTGCCGGGTCCGTTCGTCGCGCGCCCTGGAATCCAGAAGCACCTGTGCATTGAGGTTGCGGTTGTGATCCATCGCTTCCTGAAAGATCCGGATAGCGCGGGCCAACGCGCCGATTTCGTCTTGTCGATCGATATGCGGAACCTCGACGCCCTCCGTGCCTTCGGCGACCTGCTTGATGGTGGTCGTGATCGCCGAAAGTGGACGCGCGACCGATCGAGAGATGATGAAGACGCCCGCGCCGACCAGCACCAGCGCCAACCCGCCAAGGCAACTCAGAAGAAGCGCGAGCTGGCGATTGGTCTCCGTCTGCTGCGCGATCCGCTTGCTGCGCTCGGCATAGACTTTGGACAATTCCTCTAGATCTTTGTTGAGGGCCATGCGGACGTCGCGATTGGCCTGGTTATCGCCCCATTCGCGGCCGGCTTCGTGGCTGACCTCGACCGCGCGCCGAACCAGCTCTTTTCGGAATTCGACGAATTGATCGATGCGCTTTTTGAAGACAGCAAATTGCTGGGCGTCATCCGCCTGGACAATGGCTTCCCACTTCTTGACAACGTTAATGAGGTGATCACTGAACTTATGCAGTCCGTCGCCGTATTTCTTCACGACCGCTGGTTCAGTCGACATGTAAATGCCACGGGATTCCATCACTACGGCATAGACCAGCGAATTCACGCGCTCGACATTGAGCGCAGACTGACTTGCGGTTTCGATGGATTGGGTGAGTTCGGTGCCGCGACGGGTGTTGTAGTCGGACAATGCGGCAATGGCCGCGGTCAGAAGCGCAAACAGGGCGAAGATCGAATAAAGCTTAAAGGCAAGCGAAAAGCTTGAGCCTTTCTTGGAGCCCGGTAGCGAAACAGATTTCATGATGGCTGGCATCCTTGGCCTCACGCAGGAGGCCAATCAAAATGTGAAGGCCGTCATAACAACTATGTGTAATCTTCCTCTATTAAATCTTAAGCATTGCTGCTGCCGGGGCCGATTATGGTGGGATTCGAGGCCATTAGATGGGCCGGCGCGCGGTGCCCGTTGTGTAAAATATACAAATTAAATCAATATTTTAATGGCGGGAGCGGCTGTTGACCTGGGCTCGCCATGCAACCTTCCTAATGCGGGGCAGTGTGTCGCAGGCTGGCACGCTAAATGCTACGCTGCCAATAGGTTTGGCGGGCAGTACGGAGCAAATATGGCCTATCGGCACGCCATCGGCAGTACCGCCTACGTGTTCAACGACCTCCGCGATCTCCTGGCCAAGGCAAGCCCACCGCGCTCCGGCGACCGTCTTGCCGGTATCGCAGCCGAGAGCGCCGAACAGATGGTGGCTGCGCGGATCGCGCTCGCAGATGTTCCGCTCAAGCAGTTCCTGCACGAGCCGGTCATTCCCTACGAGGCCGACGAGGTAACCCGCCTGATCGTCGATGGCCATGATCCCGCGGCCTTTGCGGCGATCTCTTCGCTCACGGTCGGATCGTTCCGCGACTGGTTGCTTTCCGGGAAGGCGAGCCGAGAGGTTCTCAAGACAATCTCGCGCGGGGTCACGCCGGAGATGGCAGCGGCGGTTTCAAAACTGATGCGCAATCAGGACCTGATTCTGATTGCGAAAAAATGCGAAGTCGTCACCGCTTTTCGCGACACGATCGGTTTGAACGGGCGGATGAGCGTGCGGCTACAGCCCAATCATCCCTTCGATGATGCAAAGGGTATTACCGCATCGATACTGGATGGCCTTCTGCTCGGCGCCGGCGACGCCTGCATCGGCATCAACCCGGCAAGCGACGATCCCGCCATCATCGGCAGGCTCTCGCATCTGCTCGACGAGATCATCGGCCGGCTGCAAATTCCGACCCAGGCTTGCATATTGTCCCATGTCACCACGACGCTTCGGTTGATCGCCGAGGGCGTGCCGGTCGACCTGGTCTTTCAGTCGATCGCAGGCACGGAAGCGGCGAACCGCAGTTTCGGCGTCGATCTTGCGCTGTTGCGCGAAGCGCACGACGCCGGCCGGTCGCTTCGACGCGGCACCGTCGGCAACAATGTGATGTATTTCGAAACCGGGCAGGGGTCCGCACTGTCAGCCAATGCCCACCACGGCGTCGACCAGCAGACCTGCGAAGCGCGCGCTTACGCCGTTGCACGCGCGTTCGACCCGCTGCTGGTCAACAGCGTGGTGGGCTTTATCGGCCCGGAATACCTCTACGACGGCAAGCAGATCATTCGGGCCGGGCTGGAGGATCATTTCTGCGGCAAGCTGCTCGGCCTGCCGCTCGGGATAGACGTCTGCTACACTAACCACGCCGAGGCCGACCAGGACGACATGGACAATCTGCTGACGCTGCTTGCCGCGGCCGGCGTCAACTTCATTATGGGCGTTCCGGGAGCCGATGACGTCATGCTGAACTATCAGTCGACGTCATTTCACGACGCGCTCTACGTCCGAGACCTTTTTGGACTGAAGCGGGCCCCGGAATTTGACGACTGGCTGCTTCGCTCTGGCCTTGCGGACGCAAGCTTTCGTCCTGCCGCCAATAGCGAGCTATTGCCTGATTTTGCCCGGCGTTTGATCGCCTGAGGGCTTTGCAAGCCCCCCATCTGGCCTGGGCTTGGCAACCATGCGGCTGGTGCGGAGTTATGCCACTGCCACAATCCTGAAAAATTTGTGGCCCAGCTTGAGGGTTGCATGGTTAAATTGTCGAAGTCGAAGGCGCAGAGGGAGCTATGAGAGCTGAAAGCGCTGGCGTCGTGCGCCGTATCTTGTGCGTCTTTCCGCGCTACACGTCCTCCTTTGGCACGTTCGAATACTCATATTCGCTGACTGACGGCGTTCAGGCCTTCATGCCCCCGCAGGGGCTATTGCTGATTGCAGCCTATCTACCCGAAAACTGGCCGGTCCGGTTCATCGACGAAAATATCCGGCCCGCAACGGCTGAGGATTTCGAGTGGGCGGAGGCCGTCCTCGTCAGCGGCATGCACATTCAGCGGCATCAAATGAACGACATTTGCCGCCGGGCGCACGCCTTCGACCTGCCGGTCGCGATCGGCGGGCCTTCAGTCAGCGCCTGTCCCGACTACTATCCTTCGTTCGACTATTTGCATGTCGGCGAATTGGGCGATGCGACCGATGCGGTGATCGCGCAACTGGCGCGCGATTCCTCGCGCCCTCCGCGGCAGGTCGTGTTCAAGACCGCCGACCGTCTCGACATGACGTGCTTTCCGCTTCCCGCTTACGAGCTTGCCGAACTCAAACGCTATTTCCTGGGCAGCATCCAGTATTCGAGCGGATGTCCCTATCAGTGCGAATTTTGCGATATTCCCGGCCTCTATGGCCGCAACCCGCGCCTGAAAACACCGCAACAGATTACGGCCGAACTCGACAAGCTGCTTGAATGCGGCATCCGCGGTTCGGTCTATTTCGTCGATGACAATTTCATAGGCAACCGCAAGGCCGCGCTCGACCTGTTGCCGCATCTGGTCGAATGGCAGAAGAAAACCGGCTTTGTCCTGCGCTTCTCCTGCGAGGCGACGCTGAATATCGCCAAGCGGCCGGAAATTCTGGCCGGGATGCGAGAGGCATTCTTCTCCACGATCTTCTGCGGCATCGAAACGCCGGATCCGGTAGCGCTGAAAGCGATGCACAAGGATCACAACATGATGGTCCCCATCATGGAAGGCATCCAGACGATCAACAGCTACGGCATGGAAGTCGTATCCGGAATCATTCTCGGGCTGGATACCGACAAGCCGGAAACCGGCGCCCATCTGCTCGAGTTTATCGAGGCCTCGCAAATCCCGCTTCTGACCATCAATCTGCTTCAGGCGCTGCCCAAGACCCCGCTCTGGGATCGCCTGGCGCGAGAGAACCGTTTGATCGAGGACGAAGAGCTGGAGTCCAACGTCGTTTTCCGCCAGCCCTACGATGATGTGGTCGATACCTGGCGCAAGTGTATGGGCGCCGCCTATGAACCCGCCAAATTGTTGCAGCGGTACGAATACCAAATTCGAGAAACCTACCCGCATCAGGTCAAGCGGCCGTCGTCACGTCAGCAATTGACATGGCCGAACATCAAGCTCGGCCTGGTCATGCTGCGTAACATCTTCTGGAAGATCGGGGTTCTCGGCGACTACAAGCTTGAATTCTGGAAATTCGCGCTGCGGCGTATGGTCCGCGGCGAGATCGAGCACCTGATCGCCTCGATGATGGTTGCGCATCACCTCATCATGTTCGCGCGCGCTGCCTCCTGCGGGCGGCAAAATGCGTCGAACTATTCCATGCGGTTGCGCGAGGCCTCCGTCCCTGCCGAGTAATCCCACAAAGACCGAGGTGTCCCCGCTGTCGCTCGATCGCCTGCGCGAGTTGACGCCGGCGCGCGTCGCGTTGGGCATCGCCGGTGCGAGCCTGCCGACCAAGGCCTTGCTTGAATTCACCCTCGACCATGCGCGGGCGCGCGACGCCGTTCACGCAGTTTTCGACGCCGAAGGCCTGATGCAGGGTCTCTCCGGTCTCGGTCTCGAAGCGACGCGCGTTTCGAGCCTGGCGCCAACCCGCAAGGACTATCTCGCTCGCCCGGATCTCGGGCGCAAGCTCGACCCGGATTCGCGGCAAAGGCTGCTGGCTCTCGGCGACAGGGCGAGCCCGGTTGCGATCATCGTCGGCGACGGGCTTTCGCCGGCCGCCGTCAACGGGCACGCGGTTCTGCTCTTGCGCAAGCTGCTTCCATTGCTCGCGGACGGCACCATCGTTATCGGGCACGCCGTTGTCGCAACCGGCGCGCGGGTAGCATTAGGCGATGAGATCGGTGAGGTTCTTGGCGCGCGCATGACCGTGATGCTGATCGGCGAGCGACCGGGTCTATCCGCCGCGGACAGCCTCGGGGTCTATCTGACTTTTGCCCCCTCGGTCGGGACGACGGACGAAAAGCGCAATTGCGTTTCCAATATCCACGGCGCCGGGCTCAGCTATGACGATGCGGCTGCAAAGATCGGCTGGTTGATTCGCGAAGGCCTTGCACGGGAATTGACCGGCGTCGGTCTGAAAGACGAAAGCGGCATCCACCTGGGTCACGCCATTGCCGATTATTCAAGCTAATGTGAAAATGTCGCGAGATTGCCGCCCTGCCGGGGCTGTGCCATCCGAGCGCGCAGCTTGCGAGAAGCCCGGCAGACCTGCTACACCAGCCGCACAAAATTATCGTATATTTTCAAAGGCTATTGTAGCACTCCGCCGATCGGTCGGAGCTTTCCAGGCTCGATTGTTTTGCTGCACTTGGAGTTGGCTGGTTGAGCCGGTGTGAGAATTGGATAGGGCATGCTCGAAAAGAACAACGGGAGTGAAGTCCACGTCGAAAAGATCGAGCAGCGGCCGATGGGCAGCATCGCCTTTGGGCTCGAAAGGATCGGACTCATTGCGGTTCAGGCGCCGATTTTGTCCTGCGTCATTCTCGTGGCACTCGCCATCGGCGCGATTTTCGGAATCGAGCGCATCAAGATCGACGATTCCTTAAGCCAGTTGTTCCGCTCCAACTCCCGCGAATACCGGCAATATGAATCGGAAATCAAACGCTTCCCGGCGACGGAATTCGACGTGCTCGTGGTGGTCGAGGGCAAAAATCTGCTTGCGCGCAACAATCTCGAAAAGCTCCGTGATTTCGTCACCGACCTGCAACTGGTGGAGGGTACGCGCGGCCTGATCTCGCTGTTCTCGGCGCGTCAGGCGCCGGCGCCTGGCAAATTCCCAGCGGCGCTGTTTCCGTCCGAATTGCCGCAAGGAGCCGACTACGACAGGTTCATCGAAACGGTGAAATCGAACGAACTCATTCGCGGCAAATTGTTATCTGAAGACGGCACGCTGGCGCTGGTCGTGCTCTCGCTCGAGCCGGACGTGGTCGCCAGCAACAAGCTCGGCAGTACCATCGGCGAGATACGCAAGCTGATGAAGGAAGACCTTGGCGACACCGGGCTCAACGCCGAATTGTCCGGCGTGCCGGTGATGCAGCTCGAGATACGCAACGCCGTCGAACGTGACGGACTCACCTACAATGTCCTCGGCATTCTGGCCGGCTGCGTCATCGCCATCATTTTCTTCCGCAAGATATCGTTCATGGTGGTGGCGGCATTCCCGCCGATTATCGCGATTCTGCTGGCGCTCGGCGGTCTCGGCTGGGCGAATTTCAACCTCAATATGTTTTTGAACGTGATGACGCCGCTGATCATGGTGATCAGCTTTTCGGATTCGATGCAGCTTACATTTGCGGCGCGCGACCGTTTGATTGCCGGACAAGACAAGTATACGGCTTTCCGCAATGCCGTGATGGTCGTGGGGCCTGCTTGCGTGCTGACGCATGGCACGGCCGGAATCTCGTTCATTGCGCTTCAGTTTTCGGATTCCGATCTGATCCGCAAATTCGGCGAAGCGGGGTTAGCTGCAACCATCATTGCGCTGATCGCGGTATTGTCGCTGGTGCCGGTATTCGGCGTGCTGTTTGTGCGCAATGAAAAGGTCTTTGCCGTCAAATTCCAGGGCGCAGACGCCGGCGTGCAGATGCTGCGGAATTTCTGTTACTGGATCGCGGTGCGAATGGTCGGCCGCCCCGGCCTGTTCAGCCTCATTGCGGTGCTGTTCGTCGGTGGCCTCGCGGTCGTCTACGCCAATCTCGAACCGCGCTACCGTCTCGCAGACCAGGTGCCGGACAAGCAGCAGGCGGTTGCCGCCAGCAGCCGTCTCGACGCCAAGCTGACCGGCGCCAACGCGATCGACGTGCTGATCGAATTCCCGAAGGGCGCTTCTCTCTATTCCCCCGAAACATTGCAAACCATCGCTGACGTTCATTCGCAGGTCGAAAAGCAGGCCGGCGTCGGCAATGTCTGGTCGCTCGAGACGCTGCGGCGCTGGCTTGCGGAGAAAGCGGGCAGCTCGGATGTTGCGACCCTGAAGGAATATGTCAGCGTCATTCCCAAATATCTGGTGCAGCGCTTTATCGACGCCAATCAGGATGCCGTGGTGGTGTCGGGCAGGGTGCCGGACCTGGATTCCAGCCAGATCCTCCCCGTGGTCGAAAAGCTTGACCATGGGCTGGATGCCGTGCGCAAGGCGCATCCCGGTTACGAGATCGCGGTGACGGGCCTGTCCGCGATCGCCGCGCGCAATTCCGCCAACATGATCGAAAAACTCAACCGCGGTTTGACCATTGAATTCGCGCTGGTTGCGATTTTCATTGGCCTTGCCTTCCGCTCCGTGGTGGTGATGTTCTCCTGCATCCTGCCCGGCATTTTCCCGGTTGTGATGTCCGGCACCGTGCTGTGGTTGCTCGGGGAGGGGCTGCAATTTGCCAGTGTCGTCGCGCTGACGGTGTCGTTTGGGCTGGGGCTCAGCGCCACCATCCATTTCCTCAATCGCTTGAGGCTTGAGTCCAGGCCCGACGTGACACCGGAGCTTGCGGTCGAGCGAGCCACCGTTCTGGTCGGGCCGGCGTTGATCCTTACCACGGTGGTGCTCGCCTGCGGCCTGGTCGTGACCGTATTTTCCGATCTGCCGTCGCTGCGTCTGTTCGGCTGGCTCAGTGCATTCTCGATGGTGTCGGCGCTGGTGGCCGACCTCTTCATCCTGCGCCCGACGGCGATGTTCCTGATCAATCTGTCGATGAAGCTGCGCGGAACGGCGCGTCCCATGGGACCCGCCGTGTAGAAAGCCCATAGCGTTTTCGTGCGAAGTGGGAACCAGTTTGCATAGCAATCAGGTTCACGCAGATTGCGCAGACTTATCTGAGGTAGAAAACGCGTCAAAACAAAAAGCTGCAGCCCGGTTCTGATCCAATCAGAACCGAACAGGCTCTAGCTCTTCACCATCGTGATCGATACGCCCCTGATGTCGCCCTTGGAAGTGATTTGAACGGTCTGCTTGTTGCCGCTCGTCCGCAACGTCAGGCTTGCCGTAAAGCCGGGGGATTCGACCGTCACATCGATCTTGCCGCTGCCGGCCGTTCCTAGCAGGCTGCCGGAAATATTGCGGTTCGTCTCCGACCAGCTGCCGGTAATATGATCGCCGTGGCTGGTGACGTCGCTGGAGAGATCGAACTTGTAGCTGTCGCTGGCACAGCGAAGGGTTTGCTTCAACACAAGCCCGGTGTCGTCGATCTGGTAGACCGCTCGGCAGCGCAGCCGCTCGGTCGAACCGTCCGAGAGCGAAACCGTTCCGTTGCCAGACCAGGCGCCGCCAAAGCCAACAAACGGACCAGTTTGCGCATGACCGGCCGACGTCGACAGCACCAACGCTGCGACGACTGCGCTCGCCTTGATTGTTTGCCCGATCAATCCTGAACCGATGTGTTTCATCTGGAATTGTCCCATTCGACTGTGACGTTTTCGCGCACGGTGTTGTTCACGCGCATGTGCTTTGGTGTTTCAGCAAGGGGTTTGGTTCAAAGGATCATTCGATAGACGCCGTCCGCTCAGGAGTTTTCTTATCTGTGCGACAAATTTTCTACACTCCGGGACAAAGTGAGGCATCCGTATTTTTTTACTCGCGAAGCGGATGTGACTTCGGATATCGTGGACTTCTCGCCGCGCGGTAATCGCCTGCGCCTTTCCACAAAAATGCCGTGTAATGCCAATCGGTTATGCGTTCCTCGAAATTGGCGTTCGAGGGCCGCAATTTAGGGAGATGGTCGCCGCAAATTTGGCCGCATTTGCCAGCGCTTCTGCCTGGCGCAATCGGCGGCCTTTGTAATCTGCATAGTCTGCCCCGCTGATGCCGCGTGCTATTCGGGTTCAAATCTCCGCCGCAAGAATCTTCGCCGTAAGAATCAAAGGAACACAATGCGTAAAACTTTCTTGGTAGCCGCTCTGCTGTCGCTGTCGGTCTCCGGCGGGGCCATCGCCCAGCAACAACAACGCAGCGGAACGCCTGAGGAGCAAAAGGCCTGCGCTCGCGACGTCCAGAAATTCTGCCGTCCGGTGATGGACGACGCCGACCTCATCGTTTTGAACTGCTTGCAGCAGAATCGCGCCAAGCTCACCAAGGCTTGTGATCTGGTCTTGACCAATCACGGCCAGTAAAAGCCTCAAAAAATCGCCTTCAAACGCCTGCCGCGGCCCGTTATCTGGGATGCGGCAGGCGTTTGTCTGGGCCACGGATGGCATTGGTTTTGGTGATGGTTTCGCCTATATGGGGCTGACGTAACTCGGAAAGCATGCCGGGATATCCGATGCATGTGCAACCCAAGACATAGCCAGCCTTTGAGATGACCAACGCGGAGATGACGAACGCGAGTGAATGGCGATCCGGCAAGGGCCACCGCGACGAGAATTTTCCGGTCGCGTCGTGGATCATCCACCCGCGGCATCGGGCATTGATCCTGGCGTTCTATAACTTCGTCAGAACCGCCGACGATATCGCCGACCATGAAACCCTCGGCGGCGACGAAAAGCTCGCGCTTCTCGATCTGCTGGAGGCCGAGTTGCTCGGCAAGGGTGACAGCCAAATGGAGGCCGTCAATCTGCGCCGTGCGCTGGCCGAGCGCGGGATGCCGCCACGCCACGCGCTCGATGTCCTGATCGCTTTCCGCATGGACGTGACCAAGCTTCGTTACGAAACATGGGACGAGGTGATTCACTATTGCCGATATTCGGCGATGCCGGTCGGCAGGTTCATGCTCGACGTTCACGGCGAAAGCACGTCGACCTGGGTGGCGTCGGATGCGCTTTGCGCCGGCTTGCAGATCAACAATCACCTTCAGGACTGCGGCAAGGACTTCAGAAACCTCAACCGCGTCTATCTTCCGCGCGATGCACTGGCGGCCAGCGGCGCTTCCGCCGAACAACTGGGCGAGGCGCAAGCTGCGCCGGCGCTGCTGCAATGTCTGCAATCGCTGGCGGCACGTAACGAAGTCCTGCTCGACGAAAGCAAGTCGCTCGCCGCGGAAGTGAGGGATTTCCGGCTTGGGCTTGAGATAGCCGTCATTCAGTCGTTTGCCGACAAGATCGTTCGTCTTCTGAAGGTGCGCGATCCCTTGCGCGAACGGGTGCACCTCAATCCGATCGAGTTGCTCGCATTCAGCATCGGTGGTCTCGCCACCGAATTGGTCCACCGTCTCTCCGGGCGCCGCCCGGCATCGAAATCGGCAGCCGGCGCATGACGGGGGAAGTGGCGGCGGCCAATCCGAATTACGGCACGACGGCATCGGGTAGTTCGTTCTATGCCGCGATGCGCATCCTTCCGCAGGAACAGCGGCGGGCCATGTTTCAGATCTACAGCTTCTGCCGCCAGGTCGACGATATCGCGGATTCCGACGGACCACGCGATCAGCGGTTGGCGGCGCTGCAACAGTGGCGCGAAGATATCGACGCCCTCTATCAAGGCCATCCGCCGGTGCGGCTGCGCGATTACGTTGCCTCGGTCAAAGAGTTCGGACTTGAACGCGAGGATTTCCTGGCGATCGTCGATGGCATGGAAATGGATGTCCCGCAGGACATCAGGGCGCCGGATCTTGCTACCCTCGATCTTTATTGTGACCGCGTCGCCAGCGCCGTCGGGCGCCTCTCGGTCAAGGTGTTCGGGTTGCCGGAAGAGGACGGCATCCTGCTCGCGCATCATCTCGGCCGTGCGTTGCAGTTGACCAACATTCTGCGCGACATCGATGAAGACGCCGCGATCGGAAGGCTGTATTTGCCGAAGGAGGGATTGGCGCGGGCGGCCATCAGCTCGACCGATCCGCTGGTCGTTGCCGCCGATCCGGCCTTGCCGAAGGTCTGCGCGCCGCTGGTGGAGCGGGCCAGAGACCACTTCGCGCAAGCCGATCAGATCATGGCCCGCAATTCACGCCGTGCGGTGCGCGCGCCGCGCATCATGTCGAAGTATTACGGTTCCATTCTGGCATTGCTTGTTGCGCGCGGGTTCGCTAACCCGCGAACGCCGGTTCGCCTGAACAAGGCGGCCCGCATCGCCATTCTGCTTCGCTACGGCTTTTTCTGACGTCCAAATCTTTCACACAACCATCTCATGCAAAAAGTTGCCCACATCGTTGGCGCGGGAATTTCGGGCCTGTCGGCCGCCGTCCGGCTCGCGAATGCAAATTTCAAGGTGCGCCTCTATGAGGCCACGCAGCAGGCCGGCGGACGCTGCCGCTCTTATTTCGATGCCGCAACCAACCTGACCATCGATAACGGCAACCACCTGCTGCTCTCGGGCAATCGCCACGCTCTGGCCTATGCAAGGTCGATCGGCACCGAAGCAGGGCTGGTGGGGCCGAAGCGCGCCCAGTTTCCCTTTATCGATCTGACGACGGGGAAACGCTGGCAGCTCGATCTCGGCGACAGCCGCCTGCCGCTATGGGTGTTCGATTCCGCGCGACGGGTGCCGGACACGAGCTTGCGCGACTACCTGGCATTGATGCCCCTGATCTGGTCGTCGCCTGCAAGGCTGGTCGGCGACGCCATTCCTTGCGAGGGCGTGCTGTACCAGCGATTGGTGCAGCCGTTGCTTTTGGCCGCGCTCAATGTCGATCCGCCCGGCGGATCGGCCGGCCTTGCCGGCGCGGTCGTGCGGGAGACGCTGCTCGCGGGCGGGCAGGCCTGCCGGCCGTTGATTGCGCGCGAGGGTCTGAGCGCGGTCCTGGTCGAGCCGGCGATCAAGCTGTTGCAAGGCAAGGGCGCCGATATCCGGTTTGGCCAGGAGCTGCGCGGATTTGGCAGCGCGGCGGATCGCGTGAACGAGCTGAAGTTCGGCGAAGAAGCCGTTTCGGTTGCCTCGTCGGATATCGTCGTGTTGGCGGTGCCGCCGCGGCCTGCGGCCTCATTGCTGCCGGGGCTAAAGACGCCGTCGAAGTTCCGCGCCATCGTGAACGCGCATTTTCGTTTTGAGCCGCCGAAGGACCTGCCCCCCATTTTGGGCGTCGTGGGAGGGCTGGTGGAATGGCTTTTCGCGTTCCCCCAGCGCCTGTCGATCACCATCAGCGGCGCTGACCGTTTGGTGGACATGCCGCGCGAGGAGCTCGCCCAGGCCATTTGGCGGGACATCTGCCAGGCCGCGGGGATCACGGCGGAACTGCCGCCCTGGCAAATCGTGCGCGAGCGCCGTGCCACATTTGAGGCGACGCCGGAACAGAACGCGCTGCGGCCCGGCGCCGTGACAGCCTTCAAAAACCTGTTTCTTGCCGGCGACTGGACTGATACGGGGTTGCCGGCAACCATCGAGGGTTCGGTACGATCAGGGAACCGCGCGGCCGATCTCGTCCTCGCCATGCGCGAGGGCCGATGACGGACGGCGAGAATTAAGGTTTTCCGTGAGACCGGACGGATAAGGACTTAGGATTTCGGGCGAAATGCATCCTGCAATTAGTGCGGCGAATTTGAAGTCCCTATCAATGTCGCAGCAAGTTCGTCATAGGAACTTCAAATTCAAAAGTCGCACTAGAAACAATGAGTTACTAGAACTCCTTAGATTCCGAAGTTCGCATCGGAGGTCGCCGTAATGGTTTACGAACTTCGGAATCGGAGCTCTAGCCAGCTTGGGAACGCCGACGGCCTCGAAGCGAGCATCGCTTCAGCGACGCAAGGGCTGCTGGGCTACCGCCAAGCCGACGGACACTGGGTGTTCGAGCTCGAGGCCGACTGCACCATTCCGGCAGAATATGTGCTGCTCGGCCACTATCTGGGAGAACCGGCCGATACGGTCCTGGAAGCCAAGATCGCCAATTACCTGCGGCGCGTTCAGGGCGCCCATGGCGGCTGGCCGCTCGTCCATGACGGCGAGTTCGACATGAGTGCGAGCGTCAAGGCCTATTTCGCCTTGAAGATGATCGGCGATTCCATCGATGCCCCGCACATGGTGCGGGCGCGCGAGGCGATCCACGCGCGCGGCGGGGCGGTCAAGAGCAACGTGTTCACGCGCTTCATGTTGGCTTTGTTCGGTGTGACGACCTGGCGCAGCGTGCCGGTGTTGCCGGTCGAGATCATGCTGCTGCCGATGTGGTCGCCGTTTCACCTGAACAAGGTTTCCTATTGGGCCCGCACGACGCTGGTGCCGCTTCTGGTGCTGGCCGCGCTGAAGCCGCGTGCGAAAAATCCAAAGGGCGTGGGTATCGACGAACTGTTCCTGGAGGATCCGCGTTCGATCGGCATGACGACCAAGGCGCCGCATCAAAGCTGGGGCTGGTTTTGGCTGTTTCGTATCCTGGACAGCGTGTTGCGCCTGATCGAGCCGCTGTTTCCGAAGCGGCTGCGCGCCCGCGCGATCGACGCGGCGGTCGCCTTTATCGAAGAACGGCTGAACGGCGAGGACGGTGTGGGCGCGATCTTCCCGCCGATGGCCAACGCCGTGATGATGTATGAAGCGCTCGGCAAGGGCGCGGACTATCCGCCGCGCGCGACGCAGCGGCGGGGGCTCGCCAGGCTTCTGGTGATCGGCGAGGACGAAGCCTATTGCCAGCCTTGCGTCTCACCGGTGTGGGACACCGCGCTGGCCTGCCATGCCATGCTTGAAGCCGGAAGCGAGGCCGCGCTGCCGTCAGCCAAACAGGGGCTCGACTGGTTGCTGCCCAGGCAGATCCTGGATGTGAAGGGGGACTGGGCGGTCAAAAGTCCGGATACCCGCCCGGGCGGATGGGCCTTCCAGTACAACAATGATCACTACCCCGACCTCGACGACACCGCGGTCGTCGTCATGGCCATGGATCGCGCCCGGCGCGAGGTGCCAAACCCGGCCTACGATGCGGCGATCGCCCGTGGCCGGGAATGGATCGAGGGCATGCAGAGCAGGGACGGCGGGTGGGCCGCCTTCGACATCAACAATCTCGAATATTACCTCAACAACATCCCGTTCTCGGACCACGGCGCCTTGCTGGACCCCCCAACCGAGGACGTTACGGCCCGCTGTATTTCCATGCTGGCCCAGCTCGGGGAGACTGCCGATACGAGCCCGGCGGTCGCGGCCGGGATCGCCTATCTGAGGAAGACCCAGTTGCCGGAAGGCTCCTGGTACGGCCGCTGGGGCCTTAACTACATTTACGGCACATGGTCGGTGCTTTGTGCGCTCAACGCCGCTGGCGTCGGCCACCGGGACCCGATGGTGCGGAAGGCCGCCGACTGGCTGCTGTCGGTCCAGAATGCCGATGGCGGTTGGGGCGAGGATGCGGCCAGCTATCGACTCGACTACAAGGAATTTGACAAGGGATTTGACGGGGGACCGACGACGGCCTCGCAAACGGCATGGGCCTTGCTTGGCCTGATGGCGGCGGGTGAGGTTGAAAACCCGGCCGTTGCCTGCGGGGTTGAGTACCTCTTGACCACGCAGACCCCAAAGGGCTTGTGGGATGAGCAACGCTATACGGCAACGGGCTTTCCTCGGGTGTTTTATCTGCGCTATCATGGTTATTCGAAATTCTTCCCGCTCTGGGCGTTGGCGCGGTTCCGGAATTTGCGAAAGACCAACAGCAGGGTGGTAGGGGTCGGGATGTGAAATTGGGGGCAGGGGTTGGCGCGTCCGTGGGCAAGGTGGACCCGCGGCCGGTGCTTATTGTGACTGGTCTGATACAGGAGGCCCGGATCGCGTCCGGCCCCGGGATGACCGTCATTTGCAGCAGTAGCGATCCGCAGCAGTTGCGCGCGCTGCTCACCGTATTCGATCCCGCCACGATCAAGGGGGTCATCAGCTTTGGCGTGGCCGGCGGGTTAGATCCTACCCTGAAGTCAGGCGATATCGTGGTGGCGACCGAAGTGCTGGCGGGCGACGCCCGTTGGCTGGCCGGTCTTTCCTTGAACGACGATCTGATTGCCAGCATGGGGCTCGGACGCCGGCGCATCGTCAGGGGACGCCTGGCCGGCGCCGAGCAGGTGGTCGCCGCCCGTCACCTCAAGGAGGCGCTGCATCTGGAGACGGGTGCCGCCGCGGTCGACATGGAAAGCCATATTGCGGCTGAGTACGCTGCCAACGCCGGGCTTCCGTTTGCGGCGCTACGGGTTGTCAGCGACCCCGCCCACCGGGCTCTGCCGCCGCTGGCCATGGCCGCCATCAAGCCGAACGGCGATATCGACCTGCGCAAGGTCCTGCGCAGCGTGGCGCGTAATCCGCGCACGCTACGCGATCTGGTTACAACCGGGATCGACTTCAATCGCGCGCTAAAGAGCCTACGCGGCTGTCGAAGCTTTCTGCTGGGCAGCGAGGGCCTCGTCGCGGCGGATCTCTGACAGCCGCTTCTGCACTTCCGCAGAGAAGATGTACTGCGCCGGCCGCTGCTTGGTGAGATCGATTTCCGGCGCCATCGGACCGGTCGTCCGGACGCCGCGGATGGCCACCGCCATTGCCTTCAACGGATTGCTGAACGCCGCACTTGCCGCGGTCGGCTCATAGCCGCAGTGAGCCATGCAGTCGGCGCACTTCTCGTACTTGCCGGTGCCGTAGGTTTCCCAATCCGTCGTGTCCATCAGCTCCTTGAAGGTCTTGGCATAGCCTTCACCGAGCAGATAGCAGGGCTTCTGCCAGCCGAAAATGTTGCGGGCGGGCATTCCCCACGGCGTGCATTCGTAGCTCTGGTTGCCGGCCAGGAAGTCCAGGAACAGGCTGGAATGCATGAAATTCCACTTCTTGCCCTTGCCCCGCGCAAACACGTCGCGGAACAGGTTCTTGGTCTTGGTGCGGTTGAGGAAGTGCGCCTGGTCGGGCGCGCGCTCATACGCATAGCCCGGCGACATCGAGACGCCGACCCCGAGTTCAGTGGTGAAGTCGAGGAATTTGGCGATGTCCTCCGCCGAATGTCCGTCGAAGATCGTAGCGTTGACGTTGACCGCGAACCCCTTGGCCTTGGCGGCCTTGATGGCCGAGACCGCGCGATCGAACACGCCTTCCTGGGACACGGCCTTGTCGTGATGGTCCTTCAGACCATCCAGATGGACCGAGAAAAACAGGTAGGGCGAGGGTTCGAACAGGTGAAGCTTCTTCTCGAGCAGCAACGCGTTGGTACAGAGGGAGACGAATTTCTTGCGCGCCACCAGCCCGCGAACGATTTCGCCGATGTCCTTGTGAATCAGCGGCTCGCCGCCGGGAATCGCCACCATCGGCGCGCCGCATTCATCGGCCGCATCCCAGCATTCCTGCGGGGTCATCCGGCGGTTGAGGATCGCATCCGGATAATCGATCTTGCCGCAGCCCACACAGGCGAGATTGCAGCGAAACAGCGGCTCGAGCATCAGCACCAGCGGGTACCGTTTCCGGCCCATCAGCTTCTGCTTCATCAGATAGCCACCGATGCGAATTTCCTTGAAGAACGGTATTGCCATTACGAATTTTTCTACCACCCAGGAAGAGGAGTTTATCAGCCCACAGCCAACTCAGCCGGAAGCCGAAATTCGATATTTTCTTCGCGGCCCGGAAGCACCGAAACCTCAACCGGTCCGATACGCCTCAAGGCCTCGATCACGTCGTCAACAAGCACTTCCGGCGCCGAGGCGCCGGCGGTGATTCCAACCGCCTTGGCGTCCTTCAGCCATTCCGGATTCAATTCGCTGCCATCGGCAATCAGGTAACTCGCAACACCGACTTCGGTGCCGATTTCGCGCAGCCTGTTCGAATTGGAACTGTTATTGGCTCCAACCACCAAGATAACGTCTACGAGTTTGCTCAGGTCCCTTACCGCAGATTGGCGGTTCTGTGTCGCATAGCAGATATCCCGGATGTCGGGGCCTTGAATATCTGTAAACCGCTGGTGGAGGGCCGCGATGATGTCCTTGGTGTCGTCCACGCTGAGCGTGGTCTGGGTGATATAGGCCACCGGAGCGTCGCCTGGCAGCGTCAGCGCCGCGACGTCATCGACGTTCTGGACCAGCAGTACCGGGCCTGGAACCTGGCCCATGGTGCCTTCGACCTCGGGATGGCCGGCGTGGCCGATCAGGATCAGGGACCGGCCCTTCGACATGTACCGCTTGCCCTGGTTGTGGACCTTGGTCACCAGCGGGCAGGTGGCATTGAGCACCGGTAGGCCGCGCGTGGCAGCCTCTTCCTCAACGCTTCGCGCCACGCCATGGGCGCTGAACACCGTGACGGCAAGCGGCGGGACCTCGGAAAGGTCCTCAACGAAGATGGCCCCTTTGTTTTTCAGGCTTTCGACCACGTATTTGTTATGCACGATCTCGTGCCGGACATAGACCGGAGGGCCGTACTTCTCGAGCGCGCGCTCGACGATTTCGATCGCGCGCACGACGCCCGCGCAAAACCCACGAGGTTGTGCCAGATAAACTTCCATAGGACGGCCGTTACGCAAGTTGAACTACCCCCAGTTTAGCGCTCGATCCCGACGCAGATATTTCAACGCATGTTTGCAATATCCGCACCAACCTTTGTCCGACAGGCGCAGGGCTTTGTGTCAAAAAAAGACCGGATAGAAAAGCCGGTTCCCGGCAGGATCGCCGGCGGGAAGGTATAGTTGGTCTCCAGCGTTAATTTAGGTAATATAATACAGTTTTTTACCCTAAACTGTCTTGACGCCCTCACAGCTGCGTCATAACGCCCAATTAAATGGCGGCAAAGCGGCCGATGGCCGCAATTCGGCGCCTTCCTGGCCTTTTAGGCTATCAGCGCCAGAAAAGCGCAAAAACAACATTAGATCGCCCCCGGGAACTCGGTTAGATAGCGGGCGTTTCCGGCAGGCCGTTAGCATCAGCGTTAACAGCAGAAAGAGTAGACGTGCTGACAAAGCTAGTTATTTCGATTGTCCAGACCTGTACCCGGTTTGCCGCCACCACTGTTCTGATTGCCCTCGGCCTTGCGGTTGGGGCGGGCTTCTATACTGCCCGACATTTTGAAATCAATACCGACATCAACACGTTGATTTCTCCTAATCTGGACTGGCGCAAACGCGACATCCAGTTTGACACGGCTTTCGACCGGGATCGCACCATTCTGGCGGTGGTCGAGGGGCCGACCCCTGAACTGACCAACTCGGCCAGTGCCGCGCTCTATCAGAAGCTTGCCGGCGACAAGCAGCATTTCGAGTCAGTCCAACCGCTGGGTTCGGGCGAGTTCTTTGAAAAGAACGCGCTGTTATTCCTGCCCAAGGATCAGGTCGCTGGTTTCACCCGCCAGTTTGAGCAGGCCGCACCGCTCATCGAGATCATGGCCGGCGATCCGAGCATCCGCGGTTTGACCGGTGCATTGGAAACGGGACTCGCGGGCGTCAAGCGCGGCCAGATCAAGCTCGACAGCACCGAGCGGCCGTTCAACCAGATCTCCCAAACGATCGAGGACGTGCTGAAGAACGGCAACGCCACCTTCTCATGGCGTGAACTGGTCAGCGACAAGCCTTTGACCGACGCCGACCGGCGCTCCTTCATCGAGTTCAAGCCGATCCTTGACTTCAACGCGCTCGAGCCCGGCAAGGATGCAACCGATGCGATCAGGCAGGCCGCCAGCGACCTCAAGCTCGAAAGCGAATACGGCGCGCGGGTCCGCCTGACCGGCCCGGTGCCGATCGCCAACGAGGAATTCGCCACCGTGGCCGACGGCGCCGTCGTCAACGGGGTGGGGACCGTTTTGGTCGTGCTTTTCATTCTCTGGATGGCGCTGCATTCGGCGAAGATCATCTCGGCGGTGTTCGCCAATCTGTTCATCGGTCTTTCGATCACCACCGCGATCGGCCTGATGATGGTCGGCTCGTTCAATCTGCTCTCGATTGCGTTTGCGGTTCTGTTTGTCGGACTGGGCGTGGATTTCGGCATTCAGTTCAGCGTCCGTTACCGTTCGGAGCGTTTCAAAGGCAACGATCTCAAAGCAGCGCTGGCGAAAGCCGCCGAACGTTCCGCCATCCCGCTCTCGCTCGCGGCGATGGCGACGGCCGCCGGATTTATGTCGTTTCTGCCGACCGACTATAAAGGCGTGTCAGAACTCGGCAAAATCGCCGGCGTCGGCATGCTGGTGGCCTTCTTGTCGAGCATCACCGTATTGCCGGCTTTGCTGTGCCTGCTCAACCCGCCGGGCGAAGACGACCCGGTCGGCTATGCGTTTTTGGCTC
Source organism: uncultured Alphaproteobacteria bacterium (assembly GCA_963770515.1). Taxonomy (GTDB): domain Bacteria; phylum Pseudomonadota; class Alphaproteobacteria; order Rhizobiales; family Xanthobacteraceae; genus Bradyrhizobium. The sequence continues at coordinate 267,142 of CAVYPW010000004.1, read as the reverse complement.
CGGTCGATCATTTTCTCGAAAAGCACCGCGTGATCATCATTGTTGGAACCTTGCTGGTCGCGACCGCCGGCCTGCCGCTGCTTTACTTTCTGCACTTCGACTTCAACCCGATGCATTTGCGCAATCCCAATGTCGAGTCGATCGCGACGTTCCTCGATTTGCGAAAAGACCCGAACACCGGCGCCAATGCCATCAACGTGATGACGAATTCGGAAGCCGATGCGAAAAGGATCGAGGCCAAGCTTTCGCAACTGCCGGAAGTGCTCACCGTGATTTCGCTGGACAGTTTTGTGCCGGAAGATCAGCCGGAGAAACTGAAGCTGATTGCGCAAGGCGCCAAGGTTCTCAATCCGGCGCTTAATCCTGAATCCGTCGATGAGCCGCCGTCGGACGCGGAAAATGTCGATGACCTGAAGGGATCGGCGGAAAGTCTGCGCAAGACGGCCGGCGACGCCAAGGGACCGGGAGCGGTGGCGTCGCGGCGGTTGGCCGACGACCTGCAACGGCTTGCTGATTCCAATCAGGCCACGCGCGAAAAAACCCAGGCCATCTTCGTCACCCCGCTGAAGATCGTGCTCGATCAACTCAAGAACGCGATGCAGGCGAGGCCGGTCAGCCTGAATAATCTGCCGGCCGATCTGGTGAACGGCTGGAAAACCAAGGACGGCCTGATGCGCGTCGAGGCCGAGCCGCGCGGCGATCCCAACGACAACGAGACGCTGCGCAAGTTCGCCGCCGCCGTGCTTGCCGCCGAGCCGACCGCGATCGGCGGTCCGGTGTCGATCCTCAAGTCCGGCGACACGGTCGTGAAGGCGTTTATTCACGCCGGCTTCTGGGCGCTGCTTGTGATCAGCCTATTGCTCTGGCTCGCGCTCCGGCGCATCACCGACGTGTTGCTGACGCTGGTGCCGCTGTTGGTCGCGGGCGCGGTGACACTGGAAATCTGCGTCCTGATCGACCTGCCGCTCAACTTCGCCAACATCGTCGCACTGCCGCTGTTGCTCGGCGTCGGCGTCGCCTTCAAGATTTATTATGTGACGGCGTGGCGTTCGGGGAGAACAAATCTGCTGCAATCGAGCCTGACGCGCGCGATATTTTTCAGCGCCATGACAACGGCCACGGCGTTCGGCAGCCTGTGGCTGTCGAGCCATCCGGGGACCGCGAGCATGGGCAAGCTGCTGGCGCTGTCGCTGGTCACGACACTCGCCGCGGTGCTGCTGTTTCAGCCTGCGTTAATGGGCAAACCGCGCGATGTCGGGGAGTAGGCAGATATCGCCGACATCGGCGGGAGCAGCCGGAGTTGTCGCTGCCTGCTTCTGACCCAGTGTCTTCGGTGACGCCGTCATCGCACCCGTAGTTTTCGGGGGTACCGGAGGCTTTGCGCCCTTTGCTACAGTGTTGACGGGACTCGGCGGAATCGGGCCGGCGATTCGAGTCCAGGTTTCCCCACCGCACAGGAAGCCGAGCACGCAGCCCTGAATTTCCAGCTTGTCGGAGCCGATCGGTTTGATCGTCGAGCTATACGTCTTGCCGTCGTTGGCGTTGTAGACCTCGCCCTCCCACTGATCGACCCCGGATTTCTTCTTCATATTGATCAGGACCGCCATGCCGAGAGTAGGCCTGCTTCGTTTTGAGACGTCTGGATTGTGCTCGTCGATGCCGCCGGGCTCCTTCTCCCAGGCGACTGCGCCCCACATGCTGCCGTTGCATTCGGCGACGCGGATGTGGGCCACGGCGTCTGCCACGAGCCAGTCTCCTGTGGGATCGGCCGCCAGCGCGGAAGTTGTGCTCAGTGCGGAAAACGTAGCAAAAAGTATAAGTTTGCGCATAACGTCTCGCGGGCGGTGCAACATTGTGTAACCTGTGCTCAAATGGATGATCCTGAGGATGGCAAAACGCCGCATTGAGCGTTTTCAGTTGACGGAACGGGCACTAAGCGAAGTATGTAGCTGATGACGGATTCTAATCTAGATGTTTCTGCGATGTTTATGGACCGGCAGGGGCAGCGAAGCTCCATGCATGCGCGCCATTTGAACGAGCAGCTCGTTCGGGTCCTCAAGACTATCGGTTATGATGTCGGCTTCCAGAAGGGCCAAGGCCAGTACCTCTTTGATCGTGACAGTGTCCGTTATCTCGATCTACTGAGCGGTTTTGGCGTTTTTGCGATTGGGCGGAACCATCCGTCCCTGCGTGAGGCGCTCAAGAGCGTTCTCGATAGCGATTTGCCAAATCTCGTCCAGCTCGATGTTTCGACGCTAGCCGGCGTGCTGGCCGAGCGGCTGCTCAAATATGTCCCGTATTTGGACAAGGTGTTTTTCGCCAATTCCGGCGCGGAATGCGTCGAGGCCGCCATCAAGTTCGCCCGTGGCGCTACCGGGCGGCCCGGCATCGTTTATTGCGCGCATGCTTATCACGGCCTCACTTATGGCGCGTTGTCGCTAACGGACGATCCGAACTTCCGCGGCGGCTTCCAGCCGCTGCTTCCCGGCTGCACTTCGATTCCCTTCAACGATCTTGCCGCGCTGGAACAGGCGCTGTCCTCGCGTGAAGTCGCCGCTTTCATGTTCGAGCCGATCCAGGGCAAGGGCGTCAACATGCCCACAGACGAATTCCTGCCCGGCGCGGCCGCCTTGTGCCGGAAATACGGCACCTTGATGATTGCGGACGAAATCCAGACCGGCATGGGTCGAACGGGACGCTTCCTCGCTGTTGAACACTGGAACGTCGAGCCCGACATGGTTCTCTTGTCGAAGGCGCTCTCCGGCGGCCACGTGCCGGTTGGCGCAGTGCTCACGCGCAAGAACATCTTCGACAAGATATTCAATCAAATGGACCGCGCGGTCGTGCACGGTTCGACGTTTGCGAAGAACGACCTGGCGATGGCGGCCGGTATTGCCACGCTTGAAGTGATCAAATCCGAGAAGCTGGTCGAGAACGCCGCCAAGCGCGGTGCCGAACTGCGGCTCGCGCTCAACCGCATGGTCCCCGGCTATGAACTTCTGAAGGAAGTACGCGGCAAGGGATTGATGATCGGTCTTGAGTTCGGATCGCCGAAGTCTCTTCGGCTGAAGGCATCGTGGAACGTGCTGGAAGCCGCGAACAAGGGACTGTTCTGTCAGCTCATCACCGTTCCCTTGTTCAAGGACCACAAGATCCTGACGCAAGTGTCCGGCCACGGCAGTCACACCATCAAGCTGTTGCCGCCGCTGACCATCACCGAGGAAGACTGCAGCTGGATCGAGCAGGCGTTCGATTCGGTGATCGCATCCAGCCACAAGGTCCCCGGCGCGATCTGGTCGCTCGGCAAGACACTGGTCGACAACGCGGTTCGCAAATCCGCTTAGGCGCTTTATCGCCGCCCATCCTCCAGGATCATCACCGCACCCTTTTCGGCAATCATCGCCGTCGGGGTGTTGGTATTGCCCGAGGTGATCGTCGGCATCACGGAGGCATCCGCGATCCGAAGACCCGCAAGCCCACGAAAGCGCAAGCGCTCATCAACGACGGCGAGGGGATCGTTTTCAGTTCCCATTTTAGCTGTCCCCACGGGGTGAAAAATCGTCGTCCCGATGTCGCCCGCGGCTTTCGCCAGAGATGCTTCGTCATCTCCGACCGAGGGGCCCGGCAGAAATTCTTCCGGATGATAGGGGGCGAGCGCGGCCTGTTTCATCAGCCGCCGCGTGGTGCGGATAGCGTCGGCGGCGACCTGACGGTCGTCATCGGTCGACAGATAATTGGGCGCAATCGACGGTGCCTGATCGGGAGTTTGTGATTTGATCCGCACGGTGCCGCGCGAGGTCGGCTGCAAGTTACAGGCGCTGACGGTGATCGCCGGAAATCGATGCAGGGGATCGCCGAACTTGTCGAGCGATAGCGGCTGCACGTGGAACTGGATATTCGCCCGGTCACGGTGGGAATCGGAGCGGGTGAAAATGCCGAGCTGAGAAGGGGCCATCGTCAGCGGGCCTCGTCGGCGGAAGGCGTAATCGAGGCCCATCAGGCCGCGTCGCACGTAGGAATAATAGGTTTCGTTGAGCGTGCGCACGCCGGACACCTTGTAGATCGCGCGCTGCTGCAAATGGTCTTGCAGGTTTCGCCCCACGCCCGGCCGGTCGATGACGTTTGTGATGCCGAGCGGGGCCAGCCATTCCGCCGGACCGATGCCGGAACGGTGCAGCACTTGCGTCGATCCGATCGAGCCGGCGCACAGGATCACTTCGCCTTTGGTGCGGGCCTCGAAGACCTCACCATCCCTGGCGAACCGAACGCCCGTGGCGCGGCCGTCCTCGATGATCAGGCGGTCGACCAGCACGTTCTTCTCGAGGCGCAGATTGGCGCGGCCCAAGACGGGCTTGAGGAAGCCGCGGGCCGACGACCAGCGGCGCCCGCGCTTCTGGTTGACATGGAAATAGCCGACGCCCTCGTTGTCGCCGGTGTTGAAATCCGCAGTTTTGCGAATTCCCATTTGCTCGGCCGCTTCGCCAACGGCGTCGAGAACGGCCCACGACAGCCGCGGCGCCTCGATGCGCCAGCCGCCGCCGGTGCCGTGATGTTCGCTCTCGCCGAGGAAGTGATCCTCCAGCCGGCGAAAGGCCGGCAAGACGTCGCCATAGCCCCAGCCGGTCAGGCCGAGCTGGCGCCAATGATCATAGTCGGCGGCCTGTCCGCGCATCGAGATCATGGCGTTGATCGCCGACGAGCCGCCGATCACCTTGCCCCGGGGATAGGCCAGCGAACGGCCGTTGAGACCGGGCTCAGCTTCGGTCCGAAACATCCAGTCCGAGCGTGGATTGCCGATCGCAAACAGATATCCGACCGGGATATGAAACCAGATCCAGTTGTCGCTGCCGCCCGCTTCCAGGATCAATACCCGGGTTTTCGGGTCGGCCGACAGGCGGTTGGCGATGATGCATCCGGCGGTGCCGGCGCCGACGACGATGTAGTCGAAATCTCCCTCAAGCCCCGTGGCCATTCTTCTGTTTCCATTCTGACGTGACAAAGTCTGGCGATGGCGCTTTTGTCAATGAATAGCAGTCCGGTTTTGACATTCGTAACCCTGCGCGGCGAGTTGGTTTCCAATGCGCCCGGGAGGTATTGGGCTGACCGCGCCCGGTGTGCTACATAAGGCGTTGATCAAGAATATAGAAACCGAGTTTCCCATGCCCATCGTCAACCGCGCGGCCGACCTGCAACCCGACATCCAGGCTTGGCGCCGCGATATCCATGAACATCCTGAACTCGGCTATGAGGAGCGCCGCACCTCGGCTTTCGTGGCCGAACGGCTCCGGGAATTCGGCTGCGATGAGGTCGTAACCGGGCTTGGCGGGACCGGCGTGGTCGGCGTCATCAAGGGACGCAAACCCGCCGGCAACGGCGATGTCAAAGTGATCGGGCTTCGCGCCGACATGGACGCGCTTCCGATCGAGGAGGCGACCGGATTGCCTTACGCCTCCAAAACCTCCGGCAAAATGCACGCCTGCGGTCATGACGGGCATACCGCGATGCTGCTCGGCGCGGCGCGGTATCTGGCCGAGACCCGGAATTTCGCTGGGCAAGCGGTCGTGATCTTTCAACCGGCGGAAGAGGGCGGGTTCGGCGCCGCCGCCATGATCAAGGACGGGCTGTTCGAACGCTTCGCCATCGATCAGGTCTACGGCATGCACAACGGCCCGGGGATTCCGGTCGGGTGCTTTGCGATCCGGCCGGGTCCGATCATGGCTTCGACCGATGCCGTCAATATCCACATCGAAGGGCGCGGCGGCCACGCGGCGCGTCCGCATTTGTCGATCGATTCCGTGATGGTCGGCGCCCAGCTGATTACGGCGTTGCAGTCGATCGTCTCGCGCAGCGTCGATCCGCTCGAAGCCGCCGTCGTCTCGATGTGCGAGTTCCATGCCGGCAATGCGCGCAATGTGATCCCGCAAACCGCCGAAATCAGGGGCACTGTCAGGACCTTGACGCCGGAAGTGCGCGCGCTGGTTGAGAAGCGCGTGCGCGAGGTCGTGGACGGCGTGGCGCAGATGACCGGCGCCAGGATCGATCTCGAATATCTCCGCGGCTATCCGGTCGTGGTCAACCATGCCGCGCAAACGGACTTTGCGATCAAGGTGGCCGAAGACGTTGCCGGCAACGGCAATGTCCAGGAGATGCCGCCGCTGATGGGCGGCGAGGACTTCGCCTATATGCTGGAGAAGCGGCCGGGCGCGTTCATCTTCTGCGGCAATGGCGACAGCGCCGGCTTGCATCACCCGGCCTATAATTTCGACGACGAGGCGATCGTCTTTGGCACCTCGTACTGGATCAAGCTGGTCGAAAACACGCTAGTGGTCTGATTCTAATTCTAACATTTGCATCCCGACGAGGCAGGCACTTTTGCAAATGTTAAAATCCAAAGCTCCACTGGCGGCGTGAGGATTTCGAAACGTCTGTTTCCCTGAGGCAGAGCCGTCGGACAGTAAAATAAAAGAGGCCCGCGTCAGTGACGCGGGCCTCTGTTCTACACGTTCGATCCGCCGGATCAGAGGATGTGCGACAAGATGAAATAGAGGGTGCCGGACAGGATCATCGCGGCGGGCAGAGTAAGGACCCAGGCGAGCGCGATGTTGCGGATGGTCGACCATTGCAGTCCCGACCCATTCGCCGCCATCGTGCCGGCGATGCCGGACGACAGCACGTGGGTGGTCGAAACCGGCAGGCCGTAGCCATCGGCCGCCGCGATCGTCGCCGCCGCCGTGATCTCGGCGCAAGCACCCTGCGCGTAGGTCAGGTGGGTCTTGCCGATCTTCTCGCCGACCGTCACGACGATGCGCTTCCAGCCGATCATGGTGCCGAGGCCGAGAGCGATGGCGACGGCGATCTTCACCCAGTTCGGAATGAACTTGGTTGCGCTGTCGAGCGACCCTTTGTAGGCGTTGAGGGTCGTAACGTCAGCGCTGGTCAGTTCACTTTCCTTGTCCTTGGCCAAGAAGCGGATAGCTTCCGACACAAGATACATATCGTTACGGGTATTGCCGACGAGATCGGCGGGAACTTTGCCCAGCGATCCGTACTGTTGGACCTGCTTGCTGATGTCGGTCACCAGCACCGCCAGCGACGGATAGGTTCCATCGTTGATCTGATGCTCGGCGACATAGTTGGTAACGGCCGGCCGCGGATCGCCGATGATGCTGTGGCCGGCGCCCTTGGCGTTGATGACCTTGCTGGCAGCTTCTGAATTCGTCGCAAACTGCTGGAGCTGGCTGTCGGGCAGGGCGCGGTTGAGCGCATAGGCGGTCGGCACGGTGCCGATCAGGATCAGCATGATGAGGCCCATGCCCTTCTGACCGTCGTTGGAGCCATGGAAGAAACTGACCAAGGTGCAGGTCAGGATCAGGATACTGCGAATCCACCACGGCGGCGGCTGGTCGCCCTTCGGCTCGCCGAACAACGCCGGGGTTGCCTTCGAGAGTACAGCCTTGAGGACGAACAGCAGGATCGCTGCCAGCGCGAAGCCGAACAAGGGCGACAGCAACAGTGCCTTGCCGATGCCGGCCGCTTGCGACCAATCCACGCCGGCGGTGCCGTTACGGCCGCGCAGCATGGCGTTGGTGATACCGACGCCCATGATCGATCCGATCAGCGTGTGGGAGCTGGATGCTGGCAGGCCAAAATACCAGGTTCCGACGTTCCAGATGATGGCGGCGATCAAAAGGGCGAAGACCATCGCAAAACCTGCGCTGCTTCCGACCTGAAGGATGAGTTCGACCGGCAGCAGCGACACGATGCCGAAGGCGACCGCGCCAGACGACATCAGCACACCGAACAGATTGAACATGCCCGACCAGACCACGGCGATATTGGCCGGCATGGAACGGGTGTAGATCACAGTCGCGACCGCGTTGGCGGTGTCGTGGAAGCCGTTGACGAATTCGAAGCCTAGCGCGATCAGCAGGGCGACGAACAGCAAGAGATAAGGCGCATACGATTTGACGTGGGTCCCGGTCGCATCGATGTCGGAATAGATGCTGTAGGCAACGAACAGCAGGGCGGCTGCGACCACGCCCATGTAAATGATGCCTTGCAACGGATTGACGCCGTGATCGAGCTTCGGCCCCTTGCTGACGGCGGGCTCAATCGAGCCGGGTAATGCGACATCGCTCATGATTAATTCTCCCTAAATCTGTGCAGGGACTTTGCTTGATCCATGTAACAGGCACGTGAAACGAGGTAAAAAGTGCTGTGTTTAAGATCGGCCGGACCAACCGGCTCGCCGAAATTTTTTCAATTTCGACTTGAAATCGCTGAGCTATTTTTTCGATAGGTGATGTCGAGGTAGCGCAGTATGCGTTGGGGCCATCAGGAACTCGGTCAGGCGCCGGCAATTCGATTGACTCTCCGACCTCTGTTAGTTTTATATTAGAACATATCATGAACAAATGAGCCGGCTTCTGGTTCTCTTCTGAATTGGAAAGCGGCCCAGGACCCTTTCGAGGAACGGTGCGTATGAGCGACGCACGCACAAGCACGGTTACGGCCCTTCGCGGCAGCATCGAGCGCCTCGAGGTCGGTGGTGAGGCGTATTCGCCGCGCCGGGTGCCGCTCGGACATGCGGATGCGGATGCGAGCCTGCAAGGCGGGCTGGCTTTGGGCGCCGTGCACGAGGTGTTTGCGGAAGCCGGACGGCAGAGCGCTGTGGCGACCGGCTTTGTCGCCGGGATTTCAGGGCGTGTGGCCGCGCGGCGTCCGGTGGTCTGGATCCGGCAGGATTTCACGGAAGTTGAAGCGGGCGCCGTCTCGATGAGCGGGTTTTCCGAACTTGGTCTGGATCCGCGTTGTCTCGTCAGTGTCCACGTCGCCGACGTCGACCATGCATTGCGAACGGCCGCCGACGCGCTCGCCTGCGATGCGGTGGGCGCCGTCGTGCTGGAGGTCTGGGGCGAGGCGAAACAGCTCGATCTTGTCGCCAGCCGCAAGCTGACATTGGCCGCGCAAGCTTCAGGTGCGACCGGACTGGTGTTGCGGATGGCGGCGGACCCCCGGCCGTCGACCGCCGAGACCCGATGGATCGTGCGCGCGGCGCATTCGCCACCTGGCTCACATCCATCGAACGCATGGGGATCGCCTTTGTTCGAGGCACAGCTTGTCCGCAACCGTCATGGCCCTACTGGCCGCTGGATCATGGAATGGAAATGTGATGAGTGCCTTTTCGGAGAACCGGCGGCGTATCCTCAGCCTGTGGCTGCCGCACCTGCCTATCGATCGCATCAAGCGAGCCAAAGCGTTTTCAAGCGAAGTGGCTACCGGTTCGCGTAAAGAAAACGCGTCACAACGAATAATAAAAACCCTTTCGAACGAAGCGGTTACCGCGTCGCGTGAAGAAAGCACCTCAAATCCGGTCAACCCGGTTGATGGACCCAGCATCGTCGTTATCCGGCAAGACAATATGCTGCGGATTTCGGCGCTCGACGATGCGGCGGCGCATTTCGGCCTCGCGGTCGGCCTGCCGCTGGCCAACGCTCGCGCCATTTGTCCTCACGTGCAGGTCCATGATGCCGATGAGGCCGCCGACGCCGCAACGCTGAACGCCATCGCCTGTTGGTGCGACCGTTTTACCCCGCTGGTGGCGCTCGATCCGCCGCACGGTCTTTTCCTCGACGTCACCGGCTGCGTCCATCTGTTCGGCGGCGAGGCGGCGATGATGAACCTGGTGTGCGCCGGCCTGACCGCGCAGGGATTTGTCGTCAGCGCCGCGATCGCCGGTACGGCCGTCTGCGCCCGGACGCTCACCCGTCACGTCCATGGCCGGATCGTCCGTGACGGCGAGGAAGCCACCGCGGTCAGGCCGTTGCCGGTATCGGCGTTGGGCGCGGACATGATCGTGGTGACGGGTTTGCGCCGCGCCGGCTTGAAAACCATCGGCGATGTCGCGGCGCGCGAACGGCGCGAAATCACCGCCAGATTTGGCACTTCCTTCACGGCGCTATTGGAGCAGGCGCTGGGTGAGCGCGATGCGCCGATCAGCCCGCGCAAGCCGCTGCCCGATTACATCGTGGAAAAGCGTTTTGCCGAGCCGGTCGTGACCGAAACAGTGATCTCGGTCACCCTTTCAGGGTTGGCCGGGATGCTGGTGACAGCGATGGCAAAACAGGGCAAGGGCGCGCGGCGGCTGGAAGCCCGTTTCTTTCGGACCGACGGCGCGGTTCGCACCCTCATGGTCGATACCGGGCGGCCGGTGACCAGAAGCGAGGTGATCGACCGGCTGTTTCGGGAGCGGCTGGAGGCTTTGAGCGACCCGCTCGATCCCGGGTTCGGATTCGACCTCATTCGTCTGGCCGCAAGCCGCACCGAAATCGTCGTGCAACAGCAGCGCGATCTCGACGCCAACGTTCATGACAATGATGAGCTTGCAGCCTTGATCGATCGCATTGCGGTGCGGATCGGCGGCAAGCGCGTGGTCGTTCACCTGCCGCAGGATACGCATCTCCCTGAGCGCGCGGTATTGGCCTCGCCGGCGCAGCATCATCTGGTGGCGGCCGCCCAGGCGGTCTGGCCGGCGCGCGTCGTGGGCGAGCCGCCGCTGCGGCCATTGCGGCTGTTCGAGCGGCCGGAACAGATCAAGGTGATCGCCGAGGTGCCGGATGGTCCGCCGGCGCGGTTTGTCTGGCGCCGCGCCACCCATGCCGTGGTTCGCACCGAAGGTCCCGAACGCGTCGCCATGGAATGGTGGCGGGCAGGAAACGCGACGCTGACGCGCGATTATTTCCGCGTCGAGGACGAAGAAGGTCTGCGGTTCTGGCTCTATCGCGACGGGCTTTACGATCGCGAGATCGAACAGCAAGAGGACAAGCCCGTGCAACCGAACTGGTTCATGCATGGACTGTTCGCATGACGAATTTGAAATCCACTCCACTAGCTTACGCGGAAATCGGCATCACCACGAATTTCTCGTTCCTGCGCGGCGGCTCGCATCCGAAAGATTACGTTCATGAGGCGGGAAATCTGCGGCTTGCCGCCATCGGCATCGCCGACCACAACACGCTGGCCGGTGTGGTGCGGGCTTTCAAGGAACTGGGTAATCCCGAGATCAAGCACAAGCCAAAACTTCTGATCGGATCGCGGATCGTTTTTGTCGACGGCACGCCGGATATTCTGGTTTATCCGCGCGACCGCCCGGCTTACGGCCGGCTGTGTCAGCTACTGACGCAAGGCAAGCGCGGCGAGGGGACCCTCAAAGGCGAGTGCCATCTGACATTCGACGACCTTCTGGAGTTTGCCGAAGGGCAGCTTCTGGTGCTGGCGCTGCCGCACCGTTTCGAGGAAGTGAAAGCGCGCGAAGTTCTGGATCGGCTGCGCTCGAGTTCGCGCCGACGGCGTATGGTTGGCGGCGAGCCTGTTATACCGCGGCGACGACCGGCGGCGCCTCGCCCGGCTCAAGCGTATCGCGGATCACGCCGGTGTGCCGGTGCTGGCGACCAATGAGGTGCTTTACCATCATCCGTCGCGCCGCCCCTTGCAGGATGTCCTCACCTGCATCCGCGAGAAGACGACCATCGAGGCGGTCGGCAAGCGCGTTGAGGCCAATGCCGAACGCCATCTCAAGCCTGCAGAAGAAATGGCGCGGCTGTTTCGCGACGCGCCGGAGGCGGTCGCGGAGACCATGCGGTTTGCCGCCGGCATCACGTTTTCGCTGGATCAACTCAAATATCAATATCCCGACGAGCCGGTGCCGCCGGGCAAGACCGCGCAGCAGCATCTGGAAGACCTGACCTGGGCGGGTGTGCAAACCTGTTTCGGCGGCAAGATTGATAACACGTTGCGCGCCACTTTACGTAAAGAACTCGATCTCATCGCTGAACTCAAATACGCGCATTATTTTCTCACCGTGCACGACATCGTGCATTATGCACGTAGTCAGAACATCCTGTGTCAGGGGCGAGGGTCGGCGGCCAATTCCGCGGTGTGCTACGTGCTCGGCATCACTTCCGTCGATCCGACCCAGGTCGATTTGCTGTTCGAACGCTTCATTTCCAAGGAGCGGCTGGAGCCGCCCGACATCGACGTCGATTTCGAGCATTCGCGGCGCGAGGAGGTGATGCAATATGTCTACCGGCGCTATGGCCGGCACCGCGCGGCCATCATCGCCACCGTCATTCATTACCGGCCGCGCAGCGCGATCCGCGACGTCGGCAAGGCGCTCGGGCTGAGCGAAGATGTGACCGCGGCACTCGCCGATACGGTGTGGGGAAGCTGGGGCGAAGGCCTCAACGACATGCAGGTCAAGCAGGCAGGCTTCGATCCGCAAAACCCGATGGTGGGACTGGCCGTTCAACTTGCCACCGAGCTGATCGAGTTTCCGCGGCACCTGTCGCAGCATGTCGGCGGCTATGTGCTGACGCAGGACCGGCTCGATACCTATGTGCCGATCGGCAATGCTGCGATGGACGATCGCACCTTCATCGAATGGGACAAGGACGATGTCGACACGCTGCACATGATGAAGGTCGATGTGCTGGCGTTGGGAATGCTGACCTGTATCCGCAAATGCTTCGACCTGATCGCCGACCACAAGGGGAAGCGTTACGAACTCGCCGACATAAAATCAAAAGACGATGACGAAGTTTATCAGATGCTGCAAAAGGGCGAATCGCTCGGCGTCTTTCAGGTCGAGAGCCGCGCGCAGATGAACATGCTGCCGCGCCTGAAGCCGCGCACTTTCTACGACCTTGTCATTGAAGTTGCGATTGTGCGGCCCGGGCCGATCCAGGGCGACATGGTGCATCCTTATTTGCGCCGGCGAAATAAAATTGAGAAAGAAAACTACCCGGCTCCCTCACCGGAGCACGGTCCTCCGGACGAATTATACAAGGTGCTGCACAAGACGCTCGGCGTGCCGCTGTTTCAGGAACAGGCGATGCGGATCGCGATCGAGGCCGCAAGATTTCACGCCCGAGGAAGCCAATGGATTGCGCCGCGCCATGGCGACGTTCCGCAACGTCGGCACCATCGGCAAGTTCGAAGACAAGATGATCGGCAATATGATCGCGCGCGGCTACAAACCGGAATTCGCCAAAAATTGCTTTGAGCAAATCAAGGGTTTCGGGTCTTATGGCTTTCCCGAAAGCCATGCTGCGAGCTTTGCGCAGCTTGTCTACGTCTCGTCCTGGCTCAAGCATTTCCATCCCGACGCGTTCTGCTGCGGACTGTTGAATTCGCAGCCGATGGGTTTTTATGCCCCGGCGCAGATTGTCAGTGACGCCCGCAAGAACGGCGTCAAGGTGCGCGAGATCGATGTGTCCTTTAGCCATGCCCAGAACACACTGGAGGAGAGGGACGGAGAATATTGCGCCGTGCGGCTCGGGTTTCGCCAGATCGACGGATTTGCCTGGAAGGATGTGGATGAGGAGCGGCTGAAACGAGTGCAACAGTCGTTCCGGGATGGTGCGTCAGCACCAGACCCGGAACCTCGAGATTCCGGGTTCGATGCTAACGCATCGCCCCGGAATGACAGCGGAGAGGAAGCCGCCGACTGGGCCGATCGCATCGTCGCCGCGCGAAATCGCCGTCCCTTTACGTCGCTGGAAGATTTTGCCCGCGACACCGCGCTGCCCAAGCGCGCATTGATTTTGTTGGCCGATGCCGATGCGTTTCGCTCGATCGGGCTCGACCGCCGCGCCGCGTTGTGGGCGGTGCGACGTCTGCCCGATGATGTACCGTTACCGCTGTTCACGGCCGCCACAGCCCGCGAACAGCCGGACGAACAGGCGCAGCCTTTGCCGTCGATGCCGATCTCGGAACATGTGGTGGCGGATTATCAGACCATTCGCCTGTCGCTGAAGGGGCACCCGATGGAGTTCTTGCGCGCAAGGTTCGAGCGCGAGGGTGTCGTCGCCTGTTCATCGGTGTCCGATGCGAGAGACAAGCAACATGTCCGCTGCGCCGGTGTGGTGCTGGTGCGGCAGCGTCCGGGCAGCGCCAAGGGCGTCGTCTTCATGACGCTGGAAGATGAAACCGGCATCGCCAATATCGTGGTGTGGCCGAAGGTGATGGAGCGTTTCCGTAAAGAGGTGATGGGCTCACGGCTGATCCTGGTCGAAGGCACCATTCAAAGCAGCCCGGAAAAGGTCGTCCATCTGGTGGCCGAAAGGCTGTTTGATCGCTCCAGCGATCTTCTTGATCTTGCCAACGATACGCCGCGCCGGAAACATGCACTGCCGGTGGCGCCAGCCTTGATCGAACCGCTCAACGATGACAGACGCGATCATCCGGACAATCCGGCGCAAAAAATCCGCAATCCCCGCAACGTGCGTATCCTGCCGCCGTCGCGGGATTTTCATTAAGGCAAGATGGACGTCGTTCTGTCAGGCATCGGCTAATCCGAACCCTCCGACTGAAATAGCCGGTTTGCGACGTGAGACGAGGTCGCCGATCAAGCGCCCGGACGCCAGGGCCAGCGTGAACCCAAGCGCGCCATGACCGATGTTCAACCAAAGATTATCGAAGGGTGTCCGGTCGATGATCGGAAGGCCCTTCGGCGTCGCGGGACGAAGTCCGCACCATGCGATGGCTCTGTCGAAGTCCGCAGCGCCCGGGAACATCGCCGCGGCCGCCGCGCGGAGCGCTGCGACACGACGAGGGTTCAAGTCGGCGTGCCGGCCATTGATGTCTGCCATTCCAGCTATTCGCAACCGGTCGCCGAAACGTGCATAGACCATCTTGCGTTCATAGTCGGTGATGCTGATCCGCGGCGCGATCGCTCTCGCGTCTACCGGGGCCGTGAGGCTATATCCTTTCAATGGATACAGCGGCACACGAATTCCCAGCGTTCCGAGCAATGGCACGCTCGAGGCTCCCGTTGCGATCACGATCTGATCGGCATCGATATTTTCATTTTCCACGGATGCGACTACTTGCCGTCCGGACGTCCGCCGCAGCCCGGTGACGGTGGTCCCGAAGCGAAACACAACGCCTCGACTGCGTAACGCGCGCATCAAGCCCACGCAGAACCGATAGCAGTCGCCGCTGTCTTCACTGCCGGTGAAGATGCCTCCGCGCAAGCGGTCGGCGAGTTGGGCAAGCGCCGGCTCTTTCGCAACACAGGCGTCGACGTCCAGCGCCTCCTGCTCGCAGCCCAGCGACCGCTGATAGTCGAGCAGACGCCGCGCCGCATCGAACGAGGCACCCGTCCGATGGACCACAAGCTTGCCAGTATTCGCGTGATCGAAACTCAAATCAGGCTCGCACGCGAGCAATTCGTTCATCAGATCACGACTGAAAAACGACAGCGAAAGCAGCCGCCGCGTCGACTCCTCGCTTTGGCGATGCGTGCAGGCCCGTACGAATTGCATCAGCCAGTTCCATTGCTGGAGATCGGCGCGGGGACGGAAGTGAACGGGCGAGTCCTGTTTCAAAAGCCATTTCGGCAGTTTCGAAAGCACGCCGGGGCCAGCCAACGGAGCGACGTAGCTATAGGAAAGCTGACCGCCATTGGCAAAACTGGTCTCACTCGCAACATCGTCGTTGCGCTCGATGACCGTGACCTGATGCCCATCCGCTCGCAGATACCAGGCCGTGGTTAATCCGACAACGCCGGCTCCGAGGACGACGGCATGCATGGCCAAACAAAGTCTCCTGACGAACAGGTGGCCACTTTGTTCAGTTTCCCGAAAGGCGTCCAATATCGATCCGCAAGCGGGATATAGACGCAGGTTATACCCAGCTAGCACACCTCACGCAGGAACTTCATCAGGCGTTCTGCGGCTCGCGGCGGTGGGCGTTCGTGTTGGGTCAGAGCATACACATTCAGACTGGATGCAATCTCCACCGGCCGCACCTGGATGTCCGTGACGCCAGCAGGATAGTTGGCGGTCAGGGAGTCGACCAGTGCTACGCCAACTTTCGCCTGCACCAAAGACTTTGCCAGCGTATAGGTCTGCACGGAAATGGCGCTTTTCGGGGTTGCTCCGGCATCCTCCAGCCAATCGGAGAGGATGCCGCCGAGGTAATCGTCGGCGTCGATCGTGATGACCGGTTGATCCGTCAATTCCTCGGCTCGCAACGGGCGCTTCAGAAGTTTATCGGGCCACCAGCCGGCGGGCGCGATCGCACACAGGCCGCAACTTCGCAATGGCGTCAGCACAAGGTTGGGATGCGAAACCGGACGCATCGTCAGACCAATCTCGATTTCGTTGAGCAACAGAGCTTGCTCGATTTCCCGCGTATGCGCGACGGACAGTTCGCAACTTGATTGCGGGAATGCCCGGCACCAGCGTGCGACGGCTTGCGGCAACAAATGATGAGCCAGCGCAGGCGTCGCCGCGATTCGCAACGGTTGCACCGAGCCGCGCGAAAGACTGGTGGCGAGCCTTCGGATGCGCCGCAGTTGCTCGTCGAACGGCGTCAGCTCCCGCTGCAATTGCAGCGCTTCCTGCGTGGGTACTAGTTTTCCCTTGCTGCGCAGGAACAGCGGGAATCCGACCGACTGCTCCGCATGCTGTAGGATCTTGCTCACCGCCGGCTGCGAGATATTCAGGATTTTCGCCGCACCGTTCGTTGAGCCGGTCAGCATGACCGCGCTGAAAACTTCGATGTGTCGCAAGCGCACCTGTTTCCTCCGCCGTGACGGTCCACATCAATTCCGGCGTGCGTCGCGCTGTCAACCCTGCGGCGTGCCTATAACCCGAGGTTATATCGTGGGTTTCTCTTTTCATTGGGCGTAGCGAAATCGCGGCATCTACAGTTCATCCCACCAGACGGACAGTCTGGCGCAACCGAGCCGTCAAAGTCGGATGCGTCTTACAAGGGGGGACTGCATGGAGTCCGGCTTTTCCAGATGGCAGAAGATTGCCTGCCTGTCCGGACTGTTTCTGGCCTGGGCGGTGGGATATGCCGATCGCATCCTGATGAGCGTTGCGGTTATCCCGATTGCCCGGGAATTCGCACTCGACGCGGGCCAGGCCGGCATGCTCCTCAGCGCCTTCTATGTCAGCTATGCCGTGATGCAGCTGGCCGGCGGCTGGCTGTCGGATCGCTACGGCTCGCGTATCGTCGTCGTGTCTTGCATCGTGGCGTGGTCAGTATTCACCAGCGCCAGCAGCTTCGCCTGGTCATTCGCGTCGCTGCTTGCGATCCGCTTTATGTTCGGGTTCGGCGAAGGCAGCTTTCCTCCCGCCAGTTCGGTAACGGTGGCCGAAGTCTTTCCAAGGCCGGAACGCGCGCGGGCGAAGTCGTTCCTGATTTCCACGGTTTTCCTCGGCAACGCCGCCGGCGCAGGCCTGATTGGCGCCACCGTCGCCTATCTCGGCTGGCGTGGATCGTTTCACATTCTCAGCGCCGCCGGATTCGCGGTCGCGCTGTTCCTCTGGTTCGCACTGCGCGGCGGCATCGCCGCCCAGCGTGAGCACGTTACGAATCGCCCGCAACAACCGTGGGGGTCGCTGCTCCGAAACCCGATGGCGTGGAAACTGACGGCGATCTGGTCCTTCACCAGTCTGCTCTATATCGGCGTTCAGTCCTGGATGCCGTCCTACCTGATGGCGACCTATGGGATTGATCTGAAGCAGGTCGGTCTCGCGACGATGATACCGAACCTGATCGCGTTTGCCGGAACCAATGTCGTCGGGCTTCTACTGGACAAGCACGGCAAGGAGCGCGAGAGGAGTTTTATGGTTCTCGGCGCATTCTTCAGCGCCGTATTTCTCGCGCTGATGATGACGACAGCCTCGCTCTCACTGCTGCTGGTTTACTGGACGTTGCTGCTGCTGGCGTTCAATTTTGTCTATGCTACGGTTTTCGCGGCACCGCTTCGGCATTTCCCCGAGCACTTGATCGGCAGCACGACAGGATTGATGAATTTCGGCGGACAGATCGGCGGTTCGGTTGCCCCCGCCGCGATGGGAGCGCTCATCGCGGCGAGCGGGGGTTCCTATCTCGTGGCGTTTTGTCTGTTGCTGGCGTCCGCGGTCATATCAGCCGTCGTCGCGCTGATCTGGCGGCCAGCCGGCGCTCCGGTCTATGCTGTTCAGCCGGCAGGCACCCCATAGCGACAGGAGATCACCATGACTGACGGTACGGACCGTCCGTTCGACATCATCGTTCGCGGCGGAACGGTCATCGACGGGACACGCCAGCCGCGCTTCGATGCGGACGTCGGCATCCGCGAAGGCTTTATCGCCGCTATCGGCGACCTGTCGGAGACGCAGGCGTCTGTTACCCTGGAGGCCCGCGGAAAGATCGTCGCGCCGGGCTTCATCGATTCCCACACCCATGACGACCATGCGGTGCTATCCGACCCCGACATGACGTTCAAGATTTCGCAAGGTGTCACTACGGTGGTGACGGGCAATTGCGGAATTAGCCTCGCACCACTCAAGCCGGATTTGCCGCGCCCGATGCCGCAAAGTCTTCTGGGTGCCGGTGACCAGTCTGCTCGCACGTTCGAGCGTTTTGCCGACTATCTGGAGGTGTTGCGGCGCGCGCCGGCGTCGGTCAACGTCGCCGCGATGGTCGGTCATACGACGCTTCGCCTGATGACCATGGATTCGCTTGATCGTGCAGCTCAGCCCGAAGAGGTCGCCGCGATGCGCGCCTTGCTGGTCGAAGCGCTCGACGCCGGCGCGATCGGCGTATCCACCGGCACGTACTACCCGCCGGCCGCGATGGCCCCGACCGAGGAAGTCATCGAGGTTTGCCGGCCCATCACCGGCACCGGCGCGGTCTATGCGACACATATGCGCGACGAGGCAGAGGGCTGCGTCGAACTCATTGAACGAATCCTTCGAAATCGGCCGCGCCCTCAATGCACCGGTTGTGATTTCCCATCACAAACTGATCGGCGAAGCGAACTTCGGCAAGTCAGCCGTGACGCTGCCGTTGATCGGCGCGGCGATGAAGTGCCAGTGCCTTGCGCTCGACTGCTATCCCTATGCGGCCAGTTCGACCATGCTGCATACCGACGAGGTGAGGCTGCAGGGGCGTGTCCTGATCGCCGAATGCGAGCAGCATCCGGAATATGTCGGCCGCGAGCTCGCCGATATTGCGGACGAATGGCAGGTCAGCCGGCTGGAGGCGGCGCGGCGTCTGCAACCTGCCAGCGCGATCTATTTCATCATGAACGAGGGCGACGTGAGAAATATCCTGGCCTTCGAACACACGATGGTCGGCTCCGATGGCCTGCCCGGCGGGAAAAAGCCGCATCCGAGACTTTGGGGAACATTTCCGAGAGTCCTCGGCCACTATAGCCGCGACGTCGGCCTGTTTTCATTGGAAACCGCGGTTTGGAAGATGAGCGGCCTGACGGCGAAAAACTTCGGTCTGGCGAACAGGGGAACGATCGCGACAGGGCATCATGCCGATGTCGTCGTATTTGACGCCGCGACCGTGATCGACAAGGCCACTTACGATACACCGACGGAGCCTGCCGAGGGCATCGAAGCGGTGATCGTCAACGGCACGTTGACCTGGCACCAGGGAGCGCACAGCGGCGCGCGCCACGGCCAAGTCATTACGCGTGTAGGGTAGTCCTAAGCTTGTCGTGGCGCAAAGGCGGCAAAAGCTCCCAGATAGGCTTTCGGTAACGGCGTCGCATAAGCGCCGGTCTTCGAGGTCTTCAGGCCGAGCACGCCGCATGCCTCGGCCAGCTTGACCGCGCTGGCGACGCCGTCGATGACCGGCAGGCCGTGCTGTTCGGTCAGGCGCGCGGCGAGGTCGGCCATGCCGGCGCAGCCGAGCACGATGGCCTCGGCGCGGTCCACTTGTTTGGCGCGTTCGATCTCGGCGCAGATTTGCGCCGAGGCGTTCGAGGCGGGATCGTCGAGGGCCAGCACCGGCACCTCGCAGGCCCGTACCTTGGCGCAGCGGCTGGCGAGGCCGTACTTCATCAGGTTGGTCTCGATCGCGGAAATCGAGCGCGACAGCGTCGTGACCACCGCGAAACGATGGGCCACCATGGAGGCCAGATGAAAGGCGGCTTCGCCGATGCCGATCACCGGCGCGGAGGCAAGCGAGCGCGCGGCTTCCAAACCCGTATCGTCGAAACAGGCGATGATGTGGGCCGAAACGCCCAAGGTTTCGCCCTTTGAAAAGGCTTCGCCCTTGGCGATTTCCGCCAGCAGTCCGGGTACGGAGAACACTTCGTCGTAATAGCCTTCGATAGAGACCGGTCCGTCCGCAGGATTGACCGCGATGATTTCCGTGCCAGGCGCTGCGACCGCGCGCGCGGCCGCGCCGATCTTTTCGGTCATGGCGGCTGACGTGTTCGGATTGACAACGAGAATGCGCATGGGGCGCACTCTACACCATTCCCTTGCCGGCATCCGAGCCGTGGCGCCGTTGCCGGGCCTGCAGCACCAGAATGACGATCAGCGCGGTGAAGATCACCAGGAACGACACCGCGCTGGTCAGGGTGCCCAGCGCGTAAATGTCCGGCTTGGTGACGGTGGTGGTCAGGCCCTGCAATTCCAGTGGCAGGGTGTTGACGGAGCCGATCGCCTGGCTGGAGCGGGCGAGTTCGTCCCACGACAGGGTAAAGCCGAACAGGCCGATGCCGACCACCGAAGGCAGGATGATCGGTAGCACCACATGGCGGAACGTCTGCCACGGCGTGGCGCCGAGGTCGCGCGCGGCTTCTTCAAGCCGGCCGTCGAACCGGTTGAAGATCGCGAACATGATCAGAAGCCCGAACGGCAGTGTCCAGGTGAGGTGTGCGCCCAGACCGGACGTGAACAGTCCCATCCCGGTGGTCCATCCCTCGACGCCGAGACTGTTGACGAAATCATCCAGCAAGCGGAATTCGAGGCCAATGCCGAGCGAAGTGATGATCGACGGCATGATCAGGCTGGCGATGGCAACATAGAACAGCACGGTCGCGCCACGGAACGGTTTGCGGAAAGCCATGCCCGCGGATACCGAGAGCAGCACCGTCAGCACCATGACCACGAGGCCGAGTTCGAGCGACCGTTTGAATGCGGCGCCGATATCGACGATGCCGCCGCCCGAAAATACCCTGGAGAACCACACCAACGAGGTGCCGTTCATCGGGAAGGTCAGGCCGCCTTCGGGTCCCTGAAACGAAAGGATGTAGATCGCGAACATCGGGCCATACAGAAAAAGCACATAGGCGATGAAAAACAGCGCCAGAAAATAAAACGATCGTGGCCGTTTCTCGCCCATGGGCTCTCTTACAGTTCTTTGCGGATATCGACGATCCGCGTCAGCGAGGAAATGATCAGTATGGTGATGCCAAGCAGGATCACCGCATTGGCCGCGGCTGCCGGGAATTGCAAGGCGTTGAGCCGGGTTTCGATGATCTTGCCGGCGGAGGCGATCTGCTGTCCGCCCATCACGCCGACGGTGACGAAATCTCCCATCACGATGGTAACCACGAAAATCGAGCCGATCACGATGCCGGGCTTGGCCAGCGGGATCACGATGTTGACGAGAGTTTGCCATCCGGTGGCGCCGGCATCATAGGCGGCCTCGATCAGCCGCTTGTCGATCCGGATCATCGAGTTGAAGATCGGCACCACCATGAAGAAAGTGAAGAGGTGGACGAGCGCCAGCACCACGGAGAATTCCGAGAACAACAGCCACTCGAGCGGCTGATGAATCAGGCCCATGCCCTGAAGCCCCTTGTTGACCAGACCGTTGCGGCCCAACAACGGAAGCCACGCGATCATGCGGATCACGTTCGAGGTCCAGAACGGGATGGTACAGAGCAGCGTCAGCACGATCTGCCAGGTCTTGGAGCGGACGTGGAAAGCCAGGAAATAAGCGACGGTGAAGCCGATCAACAGTGTCAGCACCCACGTCAGTACGCATAATTCCAGCGTCTTCAGATAGGTTTTCAGGATCGTGCAAAGTTCCGGCAGATCACCGACGCAGCCTTCGAATGTGTCGGTGTAGCCACGCAGGCTGAAGGCAGGGATCATCTCGTATTCGTTGTAGTCCCATGCGCTGACGATGACGACGAACAGGAGCGGCAACAGAAAGAACAGCGAAAAGACCAGCATCATCGGCACGGCTTGCAGCCACGCGGCGAAGGATTTGCGGTCTTGCGTCATGGAAGCGCCGGTTACGGATCAAGCGTGTCGGAAACAGATCCTGCCGCGCCGGGGCGCGACAGGATCTGAAATCACATCAAGCGGCGATGAATTCATTCCACTTGCGGACCATGTAATCGTTTTCGTCCATGACCGCGTTCCAGCAGGCGACCGCGCCCATGCGGTCTTCATAGGAACCGCCGTCGCGCTTGGCGCCGGCCTTTTCGAGGACGGTGCCGTCCGGCGCCTTGATGTCGTTGACCGCGGCCTTGCCTTCCATCCAGTAGCCCCATTCGTCTGATGACATGTTGGCCTTGGCGGTGGAAAGAACGGCCGAGTAGTAGCCCTGACGGTTCAGATAGGCGCCCGCCCAGCCCGACAGGAACCAGTTGACGAATTCATAGGCCAGATCGAGCTTTTGCCCCGAGACGGCCTTCGACACGCAGAAGCCCGAAGCCCAGGAGCGATAGCCTTCCTTGAGCGGCTGGAAGGTGCAGGCGATGCCCATCGAACGCACCTTGGTGACGGCGGGCGACCACATCGACTGGATGATGGTTTCGCCGGACGCCATCAGGTTGACGGATTCGTTGAAGTCCTTCCAGAACGCGCGGAACTGACCGGCCTTCTTGGCTTCGGTCATGAGCTTGATTGTGAGATCGATCTCGGGCTTGGTCATGTTGCCTTTATCGGCATATTTGTGCTGGCCGGTCGCTTCCACCACCATCGCCGCGTCCATGATCCCGATCGACGGAATGTTGAGGATGGCGGCCTTGCCCTTGAATTCCGGGTTGAGCAGTTCGGCCCACGAGTTGATCGGCCGCTTGATCAGGTCAGGACGGATGCCGAGCGTATCCGCATTGTAGACCGTGGGAATAAGCGTAACGAAATCGGTCGGCTTGCTTGAGAATTTCTTGGAGTTGGCGCCATCGAGATACAGCACCTTCCACGGCGCGGTGCCCTGGTCGCCGATCTTCTTGCCGCTCGGCAACTGGCCCTTGGTGAACACCGGCGTGATGTTGTCGAATTCCTTGATCTTCTTGGCATCGAGCGCCAGAATATTGCCCGACGGGATCAGCTTCTTCAGCGAAAAATATTCGGTGTCGAGCACGTCGAACGAATTCGGCTGGGTGACCACGCGCTTGGTCACATCGTCGGTGGTGGCCGTGATGTACTCGATCTTGATGCCGGTATCTTCCAGGCATTTTTTCGCGATGGCGTCGCCTTCGTTCACGGCGGTACCGAGATAACGCAGAACCTTCGGTTCGGCGGATTTGACGTAGGGAAATCCGGTGATGGCGCCGGATCCCGCGGCTAGCCCGACCGCTCCAGCGGTGCCCTTTAGAACGGCGCGGCGGCTCACACTGTTGTTCATCGTCTTTGCGAAGGTACTCATGGTCATCTCCAAAGATGTCAGATCGCCGGTTCAGGCGATCGGATGGTTACGGAACTACGCGTGGTCTTGAGCAGGCTCGCCTGCGATGGATCCCAGGTGGCGATCACCCGTTCGCCGAGGCGATAGTTGGCGCGGTCATATTGGTCCTCAGTGAGCTGGGCCGAGATATCGGCTCCGCCGTCGGCCGCGATGGCGACGCGGACATAGGTCCCCTGATATTCGACCTCGCTGACGGTGCCCGCGACCGAGGGGCCGTTGGCGGCATCGCCGGGCCGTTTCAGGATCAGACGATCGTTGCGGACCGCGTAGGTTTCGCCGTCCACCGCGATCACGGTGTGGCCGCCAATGAACTTCGCGGTGAATTCGCTCTTGGGGTGGTTGAAGATTTCTCGCGGCGAATCCTGCTGCTCGATCTTTCCGGCATTCATGAGCACCACGATGTCGGCGAGCGCCATCGCCTCGTCCTGGCTGTGGGTGACGTGGATGAAGGAGATGCCGAGTTCGCGCTGCAACCGCTTCAGTTCGGTTCGCATGCGCAGCCGCAGGAACGGATCGAGCGCGGAAAGCGGCTCGTCCAAAAGCAGGATCTGCGGTGAGGTGATCAGGGCACGCGCCAGCGCCACGCGTTGCTGCTGGCCGCCGGAAAGCTGCGGCGGCAGCCGCGCCGCATAGGCCTGCATGTCGACCAGTTCGAGCAATTTTTCGGCTTCCGCGTGGCGCTCGGCCTTGGCGACGCCCCGCATCTTCAGCGCGAACGCAACGTTGTCCAGCACCGACAGATGCGGAAACAGCGCATAGGACTGAAACATCATCGCGGTGCTGCGCTGGGCGGGCGGCAGATCGGTGACGTTGCGCGGGCCGACGATGATGTCGCCGGACGAGACCGATTCGTGACCCGCGATCATGCGCAGAGTGGAAGTCTTGCCGCAGCCGGACGGCCCAAGCAGACAGCAATACGAGCCAGCGGGGATTTTAAGATTGATGGCGTCGACGGCAGTCACATTGCCGTAGACCTTCGTCAGTTGCACGAGCTCTAACGCCGCAGCCTTGCTTGTCATCCGCTTCCTGCCGGGAGGAGGGGCTTTCCGGGCAGGGGATGCAACGGATGTGCCAGAACGATGGAAAATCTGGTTTGTTTGAAGGAGTTGACGGTCTTTCGTGAACCCACGCGGAAACATCCGGCGGTTGGGTGAAAGAGCGCATCTCAATTATCGATGAGCGCGCCTGCGCGCGTCCTGTGGCGAACTCCGGCAGCGCCTTTGCCGAAGATTGCCCAAAGATTGAGCGACTGCTTTAATATTCAGGCATGCGGCGGGCGCCCAAAGCGGCGTCGACGTCGATCATTGCAGGCGCGTTCAATGACTGCCCAACACCGGACCGAACGCCTGCCAGGCCTTGCCGTCGAACTTGACGAGTTGCAGCTGCTCGATCGGATAATGATCATCCGGGCTGGTGTTTAGCTTGATACCAGGCAGAAGAAGCGGCAGCTCGAGTTCCTTGATGTTGCTTGCTTGCTTCATGAGATTTTCACGGGAAAGATCGCCGCCACACTGCCGCAGAACCTGCACGAAGGTCGCGGCGATCGATACGCCGATCTGATTTTGCGGGTCCTTCGCGTCGCCTTCCGGATAATATTGCTTCATGAAATCGAGATACGACTTCATGCCGGCATCATTCGCAAACTGAGGATCGGAGGGATCCTTCAGGTAGGCGGCGGAAATAATTCCAACCGAATGGTCGAGGCCGGCGGGCGTCAGCACCGTTGCTATCGAATTGGCGTTCTGCACCAGGAAATGTGTCGGGTGCCAGTCGAGCTCGGCGGCCTTCTTGATGGTCTGCGCTGCCGCCTTGGCCGTGACCGCACTGAACAAGACATTCGCTCCCGAGGCCTTCAGCGTGATGATATCGGAATCGATCGTCGGCTCCGATACCTCATAGGTGAGCTCCTTCACGATGAGCTTGTTGGCGGCGTCGCCCAGGCCTGCTTTGAAACCCGAAACGAAATCCCTCCCATAATCGTCATTTTGCGACAGGATGGCGATTTTGGCGTCTTTGATCGTATTCCGTATGTACGTCCCGTAGATCATGCCTTCGGAACGATAGGTCGGATACCAGCCGATCGTCCACGGGTAGCTTGCTACATCGCCCCACTTTGATGCGCCGGTAGCCAGGAAGATATGCGGGACAGCTTTGCTGTTGACGTATTTGACGATGGCGGAGTTTGTCGGTGTTCCCATTGTACCGACAATTCCAAATACCTCGTCGCTCTCGATCAGACGCCGGTGCTGCTCCACTGTCTTCGGCGGCGAATAAGCGTCGTCGAGCGAGATCAACTTGATCTTGCGGCCATTCACCCCGCCTTGGTCGTTGATCATTTTGTAGTAGGCGGCCTGCGCGCGGCCCTGCGTGGCATAGGCCGACAAAGGGCCGCTGTAGGGATTGGTCTGCCCGATCAGTATCTCGGCATCGGTGACGCCGGGCCCGTTTTCCGCTGCACCCACCGCGCCTGAAAACATCAAACTCGTGGTCAGTCCAAAGATGAGCGCGCGCATAAACATGATGGATGTCCCCCTAGACGTTCCTTTTGGCGTCGATCTCATGCCAGAGTGATGACCTGCTCACGGGGAATACCCCGCTCCTCGGCGATCTTCCGTTCGAGCGCAAGCCGCGCCTGGACGCGGGCGCCATCCGAGGCGATGTTGATCAGTGGCCGATCGCCGATCTTGCGCAGAGTCGCATACTGGGCGACCAGCACGTCCTCATCCTCCTTGAATGCGCGTTCGATTTCGCTGAACAACTCCTCGGTCGCTTCCGGTTCGTTCTGACGATGGCCGTTGGCCGCTGACCAGATGAACCAGCTTGTGTGCTCGGTCTCGGGTGTGATGCCGTAGAAGATACGCAGGCCAAAGCCTCCGTCGCGGTCATCGTTTTCGTAGGCTCCTTCGCCGACGTCGCGGGCGCCCGTAAATTGCAGGATGCACGAAGGCGCGACATATTCGAATTCACCCCAGCGATCGACGCGCCCCCTGAATTTCACCGCCTTGGCGTAGATGCCAGGCGGCTGACAGTTGAGCATCCAGCGAATGAACTTCACGCCGTCTTCGGTCGGGGTGATCTTCATCTCGGCGCGCTCGTAGGCGTCGACGTTACTTGCGAGCGTCGACTTGTGAACGTAGGCGGCGTGGGTTTGGTCGAGGAGATTGTCTGAGAGCAGCAGGTAATTGCAATCGATGCGCTCGGTCTTGTCCTTGTGCGGCCATCGCGCATGCCAGGGATAGCTCGGAATTGCAGCGGGGTTCGAAAGACTGGCGTCGCCCATCCATATCCAGATCAGGCCATCGCGCTCGGTGACAGGAAAACTGCGGACCCTGGCGCTCTTTGGAATAAGAGGCTGGCCGGGTATTTCGACACAGGTTCCGCCGCCATCGAAAACCATGCCGTGATACTCACAGCGGATATTGTTTCCGAACACCTGTCCGCAGGACAGCGGCATGCCTCGGTGGCAGCAGCGGTCTTCGAGAGCTGCGACCTGACCATCGGACCGCCGATAGAATACCACCGGCTCTTCCAGCAGCGTCCGCGCCATCGGCTTTTCGCCGATTTCCGTACCCCAGGCGGCTACGTACCAAGCGTTGTAGAGAAACATTCCTATCTCCCCATTCTCGCCGTGTCCAAAAAAGGTAACATAAATTAGCTTCGTTACAATGCTAATTTTTAGAGCATTCTCGGCTGGGGCCGGCCAAGTCGAAGGCTGCGAGAATTGACTGATTTGCCCGACGGGCAAATCAGCGGCCGGCATGTCCAGTCCCGTTTGCAAAAACATTTCGCTTAAGGCGTCGGGCAAATCACGCCTAGAGCTTCGCGCGTCCCGCCCGAATGAGGGGCGTTGGCCATCGTCACGAACGTTGGGCGGGATGCGGTGGACGCTTTGGTGCCTTGGGACGAACGGCGCGAAGGCGGACGGCGAAGTCGTGTGGTCCTGACGCCCCGACGCTGGCGTCAACTCGCGACAATGCTTTGCATTGCGCGGGGATGGTGGCAAGAAGCCCGGCTCACCAAGGAGAGCACGAAGGAACCCGTTAAAACCATTGCGCAGGGAAGGCCGGATGTTTCGGCGAACCTGTAGTGACTAACTCATGTGCTTTTTTACTTTGCACATGAGGCTGCGGGTGCGGCAGTGGAGTGGATTTGACATTCGCACAGGACGTGCCGCGAGTTCGCAATGCGAATGTCAAATCCTAAACTCCACTGCAGTATATATTTGCTGGTGGTCCTTTGCTTCTAACATTCGCAAAAGTGCCCGCTGAGAAGGATTGCGAATGTTAGAAGCGGACCACCAGACGCACCCGGCTTTCCCTGCGCCCTCCATTATCGAGAGGGAGAAATATCATCCCACTCGGACGCGATCCGCGCCGCGAGATTGCGCAGGTGTGTCTAGATCTCCGGCGCGGCGCCGATCGGCGGGCCGCCGGGTGGCCGATGCAGGAAGGTGATTGATGCAAATGCGCCGAGCCATGAACCGATTGCCGCAAACGCGACATAGACCCAGTTCTCCGTATAGGAGATCACGGCATAGGACGAGAGCAGATACCAAATGCTGCTCCAGGTTGCCGCGGGCACGCGCTTTCGCGCCACCACGGCCGACGTGAACATGACATAGACCGCATCGGTTAAGGCAGTTGCAAGCAAGACGCCCCCGGCAGTCAACGGATCGATCGCAGCCATTGCGGTTCCTTCCATGGTAGGGCAGAGCAGTGAGGTTTAAGGAAGAGCAACCGACATGCAAAGCCCGAAACAAATCCTGACCGACCTCTGGACCCTGGCTGGCGGTGAACCCGCCGCGCTCGATTCCGTCACGCTGACCGGCGAAGAGCCGCAACTACCGTCCTCATTTTGCGTCGCAGCCGCGGCGCAAACCAGCATCGCCGCGGCGGCGCTGGCAGCTGCTGAAATCTGGAAGCTGCGCAGCGGGCAAGATCAGAAAGTCGCCGTCGACATGCGTCACGCCGTCGTCGAATGCCGCAGCGAGCGTTATCTGCGCGTCGCAGATCAAGCGCCGCCACCGGCCTGGGATGCGATTGCCGGCGTCTACAAAACCCGCGGCCAACGTTTCGTTCGTCTGCATACCAACTTTCCGCATCACCGTGACGTCGTGTGCCGGGTCCTGAACTGCAAGGCCGAACGCGACGAGGTTCAGGCCGCACTGATGCAGTGGGACGCCGAAGCGTTCGAGACCGCGGCCTATCAAGCCGGCGGCGTGGTGGCGATGATGCGCTCCTACGACGAATGGTCCGGGACGCCGCAAGCCGAAGCGCTCGAAGCCCTGCCGGTCATCGCCATCGAGAAAATCGGCGACGCCGCGCCGAAGCCTTTCCCAAAACCTTGGCCCACAGGAAATCGGCCGCTCGCGGGATTGCGCGTGCTCGACCTGTCGCGCGTGATCGCCGGCCCCGTCGCCGGTCGCACCTTGGCCGCCCACGGCGCCGACGTGCTGCTGGTGTCAGGCGCCGATCTTCCGGCGATCCCCTGGCTCACGATCGATACCGGCCGTGGCAAGCTCACGACGTTTATCGATCTCAAGCGCGACGAGGGCCGAAAGCAACTGAGAGGGTTGCTCGCAGAGGCCGATATCTTTTCGCAAGGCTATCGACCGCAGGCGCTCGCCGATCTCGGTTTCTCGCCGCAGGAAGCCGTGCGGATCAATCCCGGCATCATTTTTGTTTCGCTTTCGGCCTATGGTCATGTCGGACCCTGGGCGGAGCGCCGCGGCTTCGATTCGCTGGTGCAGACGTCGACAGGCTTCAACCATGCAGAGGGAATGGCCGCGGGCGTCGATGGTCCGAAAGAACTGCCGGCGCAGATTCTCGATCACGCCACCGGCTACCTGATGGCGTTCGGCGCCATGATGGCAAAGGCGCGTCAGTCGCGCGAAGGCGGCAGCTGGCACGTCCGCGTGTCGCTGGCGCAGACCGGGCGATGGATCTGGAATTTTGGCCGCATTGCCGGCGGTCTCAAGACCGAGGATCTGAAGGGGGAGGCGATCCGGCCGTTCGTCGAACAGGCGCCATCGGGCTTCGGCTCGTTGCAGGCGATCCGCCATGCTGCGCAATTATCGCGGACGCCGGCATTCTGGTCGCGGCCGGCGATGCCGCTCGGCAGTCACCCGCCGCAATGGCCGGCGCGCGATTGAGCGCCGGCCTTTCGCGTGCAGTTTCTAGAAGCCGTAAAGCCTGGCGGGATTGTCGACCAGGATCTTCTTGCGCGTGGCGGCGTCCGGCGCCCAGACAGCGAGCTGGTTGAACACACGGCCGTCGTCGATCTGATACAGCGGCGTCAGGTCGGTCGGCTTCTTGCCGGGCGGCGTCACGGAATTCGGATGCGGCCAATCCGTACCCCAGACCAGGCGGTCGGGATTGGCGGCGATCAGCGCTTTCGCGAACGGCACCGCATCCGGATAGTCCGGGCCCTTGTTCGACAGACGGTAGGCGCCGGAGATTTTCACATAGACTTTGCCGCTCTTCACCGCTTCGACGAGTTCCGCCCAACCGGGTTGTTCGAGGCCGAGTGCCGCATTGGCGCCGCCGAAATGGTCGAACACGACAGGAACCGGCGAGGAGGCAAGGACGTCCTTGATGTTCGTGAGCAGCGCAAGGTTGGTGTAGCACTGCACGTGCCAGCCACGTCCTTTCATCCGCTCGATCGCCGCCTCGAGGCGCTTGCGGCCGATGCCGGGATCGTTGACGCCGCCGGTGGCAAGATTGACGCGGATGCCCTTGATGCCAGCCTTGCCCATCATGTCGAGATCGCTCTCCGACGTCTTGTCGTCGATGACGGCCACGCCGCGCGCGGTGTTGCCGCGGAACTTGATGCCTTCGAGCGTTGCGCGGTTGTCGGTGCCGTAGACGCTGGGTGTCACGATCACGACGTTCTCGATATGAAGCGCCTTGTGCAGCGCCGCCATTTCTTCCGGAGAGGCCGGCTCGGGTGTGTAAACGCGTCCGTCGAAGAACGGGTATTTTTCCGGCAAGTGAATATGCGTGTGGCAATCGGTGGCATGAGCCGGAACGTCGAAATCGACCTTTGTGGTCGGCTGCGCCGCCTTGGCAAATGCTGTTCGATTTTGCATCGCGACGCCAGCGGCAACGGATGCAAGCAAAAGATCGCGTCGATTAAGCATGGTTTTCTCCCTTTATTATTCGGCTTTTTGGTTGAACTACCCGGCTGCGGCGGCGGCGTTCGCCCGCGCTATCGCGGCGGGATCTCCGGCCGCGCGTGCCGCAAAGAAGGTGATGACGGCCGCCATCAGCGAACAGGCGGCGAGGAAGTAAAGCCCCGCCTCGAAGCTGTGCGTGGAATCTCTGACCCAGCCGACGACGACGGGGCCGAAATAGCCGCCGAGATTCCCGACAGCATTGATCATGGCGATCGCGCTCGCCGCCGCCGATCCCGTGAGGAAGAGCGAAGGCATGGGCCAGAAGGCCGCGCGCGAGCCATAGATGCCGACGGTCGCGGCGGACATTCCAAGCAGCGCCCAATAGGACGCGCCGGACCATCCCGCAAAAGCAAGCCCGAGCGCGCCCACCGTAGAGGCCGCAATCAGATGCCAGCGGCGCTCCTTGTTGCGGTCGGACGACCAGCCCCAGGCGATCAGGCCGATCGTGCCGATGATGTAGGGGCCGGAGGAAACGACGCCCGTCATCATGTTGGAAAGACCGATTCCCTTGACGATTTGCGGCATGAAGAAAACGATGCCGTAATTGGCGGTTACGCTCATGAGATAGATGAGCGACAGCGCGACGACGCGCGGATCGGCCAGGGCTTGTATCCAGGTCATGCGGCCCTTGCTCTCGACCTGCCGGCTTTCGCTATCCAGTCGTGCCTGCAACCAACTTCTCTCGTCTTCGGCAAGCCAATTGGCGTGCCCCGGCCGGTCGGTCATGATGCGCAAGATGACGAGACCCAGCAGGACCGCGGGTATCGCCTCGATGATGAAAATCCACTGCCAGCCCCTGACGCCAAGCATGCCATTCATGCTGAGAATGGCCGAAGACGCGATCGATGCGACCGCGTTGGCGACAGGCTGCGCGATAAAGAGGGTCGAGATGACGCGACCGCGATATTCGGCGGGAAACCAGTAGGTCAGATACAGGATCATGCCCGGAAAAAATCCAGCTTCCGCGGCTCCCAGCAGAAAGCGAATGATCAGAAAGCTGGTGGAACCGGTGACGAGCGCGGTGAGGCCGGAGATGATGCCCCAGGTGACCATGATCCGCGCGATCCAGATCCGCGCGCCGATCTTCTCGAGGATGAGATTGCTCGGGATTTCGAACAGGAAGTAACCGAAGAAAAAGATTCCGGCGCCCCAGCCGTAAATGTAGGCGCTGAAGCCGAGATCCTTGTTCATGGTCAGCGAAGCGACGGAAATGTTGCTGCGATCGATATAGGCGATGCAATAGGCGAGGGCGACCAGCGGCAACAGACGCCAGGAGACCTTGGCGATGGTCCGGCGCTCGATTGCCGATGTGGCTTCCGCAGCCGCCATGAAAATTCCTCCCGTTTCGCGTTTAGTTTCTTAAAACGTCGATGTTTCCTAACCCACCCGCATCGCGCCTGTGAAGAAGCTAATTGGACTTGGCGATAAACAGTCCGGCATCTTCTTCCAGAAGGAGCCGGTCGCGGACCAGTTGTTGGGTGGCTTTTGCGATTGCAGCGGCCCGATCGCCGTCGTTCGGGTAGCGCTCGGCCATCGACAGGCGGGGATCGTTGATTTTTAGCCGTTCTTCGCGGGTCGCCGCGAACGGAATCATGCTGCCGTTGTTGTCGCACAACTCGCCTTCGCTGAAGCCCGCTTTACGCAGATTCCAGCCGGTGTGGGTCGCAGCCGGTGCTTCCAGCGTCGGCAGGTGAATGCCGGCAATGTCGCGGCCGTCGGCGTCGGTCTTCGGGACGAACACCGGATAGGCAGCTCCCTTCGACGGCGGCATGTCTTCGGATTTGAGCGCCGTCGGCTGGGCGATCCGGCTCGGATAGGCAAAGCCGGGGATTTTGGGAAAGCCGACCGCGCTCGCCCAGGGTGGCGCCAGCGTCCCATCAGCGCGGCTCGGGTAACGGCTGTTGGGCGGCAAAGTGCCCTTCGCTATCCACTCATTCATGGCGACCAGCAGAGCGCGCACCGGCGGTCCCGCATTCAGCGGGTTCGTCGGATTGGCGCAAACCTTTACCATCCGCGATTTGTCCTGGGCGAGCGCATAATGTTGCAGGTTGGACAGCAGGAACAGCCGGACATTGTCCGGCATGGTGATGGCATCGCCTTGTGTATCGGTCACGACAAGCGAAGCGCGCTGCTGGTAAAATTCAAGCTCGCTGTCGGTCTTGATGATCTTCGGGCAGTTGCCGGCGGCAAGGCAGCGCGCCAGGAGGCCATCGCTTTTCCCGGTGACGCTGTCGGCGATCACGGGATAGGTGAACGGAAAATCCGCGCCGGGATAAAGCATGTCGGCGTGTTCGTAGGGCGAGCGGCCGGGCTGGCTGAAGCGATAGTTGGTGAAGGTCTTCTTGCCGCCGGCGATATGCGGCATCAAACCTTCGAAGACGGTACGGCCGGCTTCATCGGCATTGAAGCCAAGATAGAGATAATCGTGCAGGTAGCGGCCGCTTTGCGACAGGCCGAATCCGATCGCCCGCTCGATCCGGCCGGCCAGGGGATTGGCCGTGCCGGCAGTATCCGCCGTCTCGTTGCGAAGGAAGGAAACGACGTCGCGCGTGGCGGCAAAGCCCAGACCCATCACCTTCGGGTCCTTGGCGATATAGATGAATTCGTAGATCGCGCCGGCGTCAAAACCTTCCGGCCGCCTGATCGAAATCCTGGTCGGACTCTCGAACGTGACGCCAATGCCTGCCGGCGTGGCGCGCGGATCGGCCTCGCGCTCACGCACGCTGATTTTGGCGTTGACGGGATCAAGGTCGACGGCCGGGTAGCTCAGCGTGCCGATCGCCGGATTGTCGCTATGGTCGAAGATAAAATCTTCACGCGCCAGGTCCGTTACGCCAGGCGCGATCGGAGGCGAAAAGGTCATGCGACCCCCGCCTGGAATAATGTCGCCCTGCCAGCCGCTCCACACCACGGTGTAGCCGTGGTTCATCAGAAAGCCGTTGCCGGCGTCCGCGGCCTTGACGAGATCGTTGGTCACCGCTGGGATGTCGTTGAACAGCGCGAGCCCAAGTTTGCTGCCGCGATTGAGCACCTCGTAGAACAGCGTCCGGTTGCCATTGGCGGCCACCGTCGGCCGCAGGATTTCCACGTCGGTGACCGCCTCGACCTGGCCTTGCGCGTCACGCGGTGCGCGGTCGAGATCGACGATGATCTGGTTATGGATGTCGTCAGGTGCGACTGCAATTGTCGCCCGCGCGACAATCCGGTCGTAGGTGCCGACCGCGCCGAAGGTTCGCCCTTCGAATGCAGGAGATTCCACCTTCAGAATCTCGAATTTAACAACTTTGGCGGCGCAGGGACTGGCGAAAATGACGGTTGCCGCGATCAGCATGACCGCACGCCGCAACTGGCTCATGGCACTTTCTCCCATTACCGCGCGCAGCGTTGTCCGCCGCAGCTTTAAGCGTCACAGTACAGAGATAAGGCTCAGGCGGGAAGGGGCTTAAGTCAGGCAGATATCAGGCTTTTTCGGCCGCAAGCACCTTTTGGACGGCGGTCCGCTGCGACATGTGGTCCCGGTGAGCTTTGATCTTCGGAAAACGCGCAATATCGACGCTGTCGCTCTCCAGCCACCCTGCGATCGTGAACAGATAGGGGTCGCAGATCGTATAGGTGTCACCCATCACCCACGGGCCCTTCATCATTTTGCTCTCGATCAGGTCGAAGCAGGCGGCCATGGTTTCCGGCACCTTCTTTTTCATCGCCTCGAGCGCGGCTGGATCGTCGGCCCAGCGACTGCCGCGCGGGCGGTGAGCGTGGTTGATATGCACCGTCGAGCACAGATAATTGTTGAAGGCCTGCACTTCGGCAAAGCTGAAGGGATCGTCGATCGGCGCCAGCTTTGCCTTTGGAAAGCTTTGGGCGATGTAGGCGAGCATCGCGGGCGTTTCGGTCAGGATGCCCCGGTCCGTCACCAGCGAGGGGACGCGTCCCTTGGGGTTGATGGCCAGATATTCCGGGGAGCGCTGTTCGTTGGTTGCGAAGCTGATCTTGACGGTCGAATATTCGGCGCCGGCTTCTTCAAGCGCGATGTGGGAGGCCAGTGCGCAGGTGCCCGTGGCGTAGTACAGCTTCATCATCGTGACCTCTCCATACGAGTGCGAAACGTCGGGCTTCGTCCACTTATCCCGGAACGAGTGCCCGCCATTGACAAGACTGTTATCGCAGCGGCACGGAGAGGGAAAGCCGGATGGTGCGTCTCACCATTGCGGCCGGCGGAAAAAGACGCAGGGTTGTGAGGTCTCGGAAGGAAGATTGATGCCAAAACTATTTTCCAGTCCGGAGGCGATTGCAGAGGACATCATCGCCGATGTCGGGACCGATCTCGTGGTCGGCTTGCCTCTCGGCCTCGGCAAAGCCAATCACATCGTCAACGCGCTTTATGCGCGCGCGGTTGCCGACCGCTCCATCCGTCTCACCTTCTTCTCGGCGCTGACGCTGGAAAAGCCGCGGCCGTCCAATTTGCTGGAGCGGCGCTTCATCTCGCCTGTCATCGAGCGGTTGTTTGGTGGATATCTCGATCTCGCTTATGCCCCTGCGCTGCGCGCCGGTGAATTGCCGCCCAATATCCAGGTGATTGAGTTCTTCTTCCTGGCGGGAAGCTGGTTGCATGTCCCGTCGGCGCAGCAAAATTACATCTCCGCAAATTACACCCACGCGTCGTCCTATCTGCTCGCGCGGGGCTTGAACGTCGTCACGCAACTCGTCGCCAAGCGCGTGGTCGACGGCATTACCCGCTACAGCCTGAGCTGCAATACCGATACCACGCTCGATGTTTTGCGGGCACGCGCCGAGGGCCGCGCGTCCTTCAAACTCGTCGCCCAGGTCAATTCCGAATTGCCTTTCATGCCCGGTGCGGGCGATCTCCCGGGCGAGGAATTCAGCGCGGTGCTGGAAAGTCCGGAAACCGAGTTTCCGCTGTTCGCGCCGCCATCCGAGCCGGTCACCGACACCAAATACGCGATCGGCCTTCACGCGGCCGGTCTCGTTCGCGATGGCGGTACATTGCAGATCGGCATCGGCCAGGCAGGCGATGCGCTTGCGCAAGGCCTGATCCTTCGCCATCGCGATCGCGCCCAATTCGAGGCGACCGTGCAGCGGCTTGCGCCCGCGGGTCCGCCGTTCGAAAGCGCTCCCTTCGAAAAGGGCCTCTACGGCGTCAGCGAAATGCTGTTCGAGGCTTTTATCGGCCTGATCGATGCCGGCATCGTCAAGCGCGAGGTGGATGGAGTTCTGCTTCATGGCGCGTTTTTTCTGGGGCCAAAATCGTTTTACCGGCGCCTGCGCGACATGACGGCGGAAGAGATCGCGCGCATCCAGATGATGCCGGTCTCCTTCACCAACGAACTCTACGGCGACGAGGACCAGAAAAAGCGCGCCCGCGTCGATGCGCGCTTCGTCAACAATGCCATGATGGCGACGTTGATGGGGGCTGTCGTTTCCGATGGCCTCGAGAACGGACAGGTGGTCAGCGGCGTAGGCGGACAATATAATTTTGTGTCGCAGGCCTTCGCGCTGCCGGGTGCGCGCTCCATCCTGACGGTAGAGGCGACACGGCAGGCCGGCAGGGGGTTGGAGTCCAACATTCGGTGGAGCTATGGCCACGAGACCATTCCGCGGCATTTGCGCGATATCGTCGTCACCGAATACGGCGTTGCCGACCTCAGGGGAAAATCCGACGCCGACGTGATCGCCGCGATGTTGCAGGTGGCGGATTCCCGTTTTCAAAATGAGTTGGCCCGCCAGGCGAAGGATGCCGGCAAATTGCCAGCGAATTTTGAAATTCCGAACGCCTGTCGCGAAAACTATCCGCAGCGTATTGCGGATGCACTGCGGCCGGCGCGGCAAGC
Organism: uncultured Alphaproteobacteria bacterium; assembly: GCA_963770515.1. Taxonomy (GTDB): domain Bacteria; phylum Pseudomonadota; class Alphaproteobacteria; order Rhizobiales; family Xanthobacteraceae; genus Bradyrhizobium. The sequence goes on along the minus strand of CAVYPW010000004.1, from coordinate 230,674 downwards.
GGGACTGCTTCCGTCGTTTCCGTTCGGCAGCGATTTCACGGAGGTGGAGCAGCGCCTGATCCCGGCCTTGCAGTTTCTGCAGGAGGTGCAGCGCGCGCCGCGGCGCTTGCCTGTGCTGCTATGGCAGGGATGGACGCAACGGTCTGGATCTTTCGAGGCCGAGTGCCTGGCGAGATTGGGGTTGGATCGACCTACAACATGGTTGGAGCGAATCTATCGGGCACTGGTACGTGCCGCGCTGACCAGGAGCCAGGCGAAGTAGCCCTGCCAAGAGACGCTCTACCGGTTCTTGTTGACCGGCTTTCGCTTTTCGATGAAGGCCGCCATGCCCTCGGAGCGATCTTCCAGCGCGAAGGTGGAGCGAAACAGGTCGCGCTCGACCTGAAGTCCCTCCGAGAGCGGGGTTTCGAAGGCGCGGTTGATGGCGCTTTTGGCCATTTCCGCCGCCGGATGCGACATCTCGGCGATCTTCTCCGCCATCGCCATGACTTCGCCCATCAATTTGTCTGATGGAACGATGCGGCTGACTAACCCGGAGCGTTCCGCTTCCGCCGCATCCATCATCCGGCCGGTGAGGCAGAGATCCATCGCCTTGGATTTGCCGATCGCGCGCGTCAGCCGCTGCGTGCCACCGATGCCCGGAATGGTGCCGAGCGTGATTTCCGGCTGGCCGAATTTCGCGGTCTCGGATGCGATAATGATGTCGCACATCATGGCGAGTTCGCAGCCGCCGCCGAGCGCATAGCCGCTGACGGCGGCAATGGTCGGCTTGCGGCATTTGGCGATGCGGTCGCCGCGGATCGCGACAAAATCGTTGGAAAACATCTCAATGAAGTCTTTCGGCTGCATTTCCTTGATGTCGGCGCCGGCGGCGAAAGCTTTTTCATTGCCGGTCAAAACGATGCAGCCAATACCATCGTCAGCCTCGAGGTCATCGACGGCGTTGGCAATTTCGCGAAACACCCCGAAAGATAGCGCGTTGAGCATTTTCGGGCGGTTGAGCGTGATTACGCCGACCTTGCCCCTGGCCTCGACGATGATGTGCTCCAACGTCCTCATAATCCACCCCGCGCTTCATGTTGCCGGCAATGTGCCTGCGGATGGAGTGGGCTTCAAGTGGCGTCGCTGCGGCTGATTTCCGACCGGACGAGGTTGCAGCCCGGTCCGGCCGGCGATTGGACGTGGAGCGGTGATGTCTCAGGTGATGAACATGCGCGCGGCCGAGGCCATGGTCAGCAGCGCGCCAAATCCGATGAAGATTTTTCCGATCAGGGAAGTCTTATCCAAAGCGGTGCTTTCGCCCGTCATCGTCGTTGCGGGGGCGGGCGGGGAACTGACGGCCGTGGCCGGCGTCGAACTGCCTTCTTGCAACGTCCGATCCGCATCGTTGAGCTGATCCGCCGCGACCATGAAGGTCCCATTGTCCGTACTGGCGTTGGCGTGGTTGTCGGAGGCCTGGGCCTGAACGTCAGTTCCCGCCGGAATGGCCGCCGCGGCATTGATCTGCGCGTTGGCCAGCAGCATCTGCGCATTGGCGTTGGCGATCGAAGGAGGGATACTCGGCAAGACCTTGTTGTCGTCGGGCGCGGCATCGGTGACCGTGGCCTTCTTGTCAGTGTCGGTCTTCGCTGCGATCACATGAGGTCTGTGGTGTGCATAGTGCTTTCGATGGTGCCAAGCGTGCCTGAAGGTCCTGTGCGTGACCGGCGCGGCCGTGCTGCCGGATTTTGAATCCGGTGTGGAATCGTCACCGTCCGTTGCGGCCCGTACCGGGCTTGCGAGCAAAAGTCCGGCGGCCAAAATCAGGGCCAAGCGCTCGCTGGCTTTGATGATCATTTGGCAATCTCCCCATTTTGCCAGTCCCGGCGGAGAAAAAGACCGCCCGCCATGTCCGCAGCGGGGCAGAAAAGGGGAATCTTCGGACAAGTCTGGACAAAACCGCGGCAGCCCAGCGGTTCGCGAATTCAGCGCCTTCACCTGAATTAGCCGTGATTCATCAGGCGCGTGTCAGGGGGACCGATCGGTGTTATGAGCCTCGTGGGCGCCGATCCCGGCGAGGCGATTCCTGGCTAGCGCCGGGAATCTTCTTCCGTGAATTTATTATCACGAATTCGTGATTGGCGCTTTGCGTTGTAACAAATTGAAAAAACGACCGAAATGATCTGTGGGAGCGCGCGTGCGCGAAAGTGAGGACGAGTGGACTGGCCTGATGCGGCTGGCCATTTCAGGCGATAGCGCCGCGTATCATCGTCTGCTCAAGGCGGTCACGCCGGTCTTGAGGGCCGGGGCTCGCCGTGGGCTGGCGCGGGCTGGTCAGCCGGTCGATCAATCCGAGGATGTCGTGCAGGACATTTTGTTGGCGGTGCATTTAAAGCGGCATACCTGGGACGCGAACGCACCGTTCGCGCCTTGGCTGTTTGCGATCGCCCGCAACAAGCTGATCGATGCATTGCGGCGACGCGGCCGGCGGGTTTTTGTCAATGTCGACGATTTTGCCGAGACCATCCCTGACGAACCGGCCACCGAGACGGTATCGGCCAACGAGATCGCAAGTCTGTTGCAGACCTTGCCTCCACGTCAGCGCGAGGTTTTGCAGTCGATCGCTGTGGAAAGCACCTCGATCAGGGACACGGCGACGAAGTTCGCGATGAGCGAAGGGGCAGTACGGGTGGCGTTGCATCGCGCGCTCGCAAGCCTCACCGCCAAGTTGCGGGAGCAATAAGGAATGGAAACCGAACAGCTTATTCGAACACTTGCCGCCGACAATCCGCACCGCGCCCGCCCGGTCGGATTTGTACTGGCGCTTGCCTTGTTGGCCACAGCGCCGGTTTCGTTCGTCGGGTTCGCGATGGCGCTCGGCGTTCGGCCGGACATCATGACAGCGATGCATAACCCATTCTTCGACCTGAAATTCGTGATCACGCTGGCGCTGGCGATCTCGGCCATTGTGGTTGGCCTGCATCTTTCCCGGCCCGAGGCGTCGTTCAAGGGCTGGGGGTGGCTGCTGTTGATCCCCGCCGGAATTGTTGCTGCCGGAATCGCGAGCGAGATGATGATGCCGCAGCGGCTGCCGATGATGACGCGGCTGATCGGCAGCAACTCGCGCGTTTGTATGACCGCTATTCCGCTGCTGTCGTTGCCGCTTCTGGCGGGCGCGCTGATCGGGCTGCGTCACGGTGCGCCGGCACGGCCCGCGCTTGCCGGTGCATTGGCGGGGCTGATCTCGGCGGGCTTGGCGGCCACCTTGTACGCCTCGCACTGCACCGATGACTCGCCGCTCTTTGTGGCGACCTGGTATCCGATCGCGACCGCGATGGTGACGGCGGCCGGCGCGCTCATCGGCGCCAAAGTGCTGAGGTTTTAACCCGGCATCACGCCGCAGGCGGCGTTGCGGTCTGTTGCATGCGGTGAAAGCGAAGCACCTGCTGCGCGGTCGAGGGACGAAGCCGCTCATAGGTGGCCTTGCAGCTTTCGAGATCGGACAGCTCCTTGCCGGCGAGTTCGTCGCGCATCCTGATGATGGACTTGACCGTCGACCACGACATGCCGGAAATCTTCGCCAGGATCATCACGCCCTCGGCGCGGGTTTCCACCATCATGTTCTCGGCAATCGATACCGACACATTGGCGAGCGCAGCGATCGCGGCATTGGCTTCGTCGAATTTGCCGGCTTCGGCAAATGCCGCCACTTGATACTCGTCCAGTCTGCCGTCTTCGTAGAGCGATTTGACGAGCGCGTGGGCGATCGCGGTCTCCTGGGTAATGGCCGATGGCGCCGAGCGCGCGCGCCGTGTCGCTTCCCGTACCGCCTCGGATACTTCCTGGACGATCGGCTGGTTCGCGGCTTCGAGCTTTGCCCGCACCGTTGCCGAAGCCTTGGCGAGCAGTTTCAGGTAGAGGTGCCGCGGAATGTTCGGACGCAGGCCGACGCAGGCTGCAAGACCGTCGTTACCTTCTGCGCGGCTGACCAGCCGGGTGAAGCCACCTTCGGAGAACTCGGCTCCGGGATTGCTGACGGTGCTTTGAACGACTTCGTCATTGCCCCGCTGCACCAATACGTCGGTGACCGCGCCGCTGAGTACCTTGCGGGTCGAAATCGCCATCAGGTGCGCCTGGCTCTTGTTTCGCGCCGTCTCGATCAATGTTGCGTCGTCGAGCCGTTCCGACATGGACAAAACCGGAGCTGCAACCTCGATCAGGTCGTCGAACGCCAGCGCGCGAACTGTCAGCGGCGGCGCGCGATCGACAGGAGCCAGACGATTGGACAACAGCGCCTTGGCGGAGGTTTCGATGTGATGGATCAGGCACTGGAACACGTCGTCAAACAGGCCGATCTGATCGTCGGAGAATTCGACGGCGCCGCTGATGAAGAGGTCGGTGACCCGGCGCAGGGTCTCGACGCGGCGGGCGACGGTCCCGTGCGCCAGGGTTGCTTGCAATTCGTCGAGCAGGCTTTCGGAGTTGGGTAGCGGTTTCGAACTCATGACTCTGTCCTGGAGTAGCGATATACGGGTCCCGATGGTCTGTTCTTCCTCGGGAAATGAATGATCAGATCAGGCACTGACGATGCGGTCGCGTCCTTGCGCTTTGGCCTTGTAGAGCGCTCGGTCCGCGCGTGCGAGAAAAGCGTCCGCCATTTCACCTGCCTTTAGCGTGACGATGCCTGCCGATAAGGTCACCTGCATACCGGACGAAAACGCGCTCCAGTCGAGTTCGGCAACGATCGCCCGCAACCGGTTGAGCAGGCGCTCCGCGACATCGTGAGCCGTATCAGGGAGCACGAGCAGGAATTCCTCGCCGCCATAACGGCCAAACCGGTCGACCCCGCGGATATTGGCGAAGACGGTGATGGCGAATGTCTTGAGCACTTCGTCGCCGGTCGGATGGCCGTAGGTGTCGTTGATGCGCTTGAACCAGTCGAGATCGATCAGTGCAATCGAACAATGGACATTGTTCCGATGGGCCCGCTCGATCTCGTCGTCCAGGAAGCGCATGATGCAACGGCGATTGAACGAGCCGGTGAGATCGTCGAGTTCGGCGAGCTCCTCGATGCGCTTATTGGCTTCCTTCAGCGCGAGGCCGCTTTTGTAGAGCGATTCGCGCATGGCGCTGGAGAATATGCCGATGAACATGCAACGCCCGATGGTCAGGATGAATACCGTCATCGTGGCGAAGCGTTCCAGATAGGTTTCGTGGGGCAGCGAGATCGGCTTGTCCGTCAGCAGGAACAACCCGGCCAGCCCCAATGCCATGGCGGTCCAGACCACCGTGGTTTGCCACGGCGTCGAGCGCAGCGAGGCGAAGGCAAACACGACGAACAGCGTGCATAAAAACATCACGCCGACTTCCGGCGCGACGTATGTGAAAACCAGCATGATGATCATGCTGATAATGGATTGTGGAACTACGAAATAATGGTCCTTGAAACGTTCGGTGAACCCGGATTCGGAGAGCAGGATATATCCGCTGACCGAGATGAGACCGCAGACGGCGAATGCCGGGCCGACGGTGGTCGACGTGGTGCCGGCGTGAGCGTAGACGAGCAGGATCGCTGCATCGACAACGTAGCTGACACCGATCATTCCCTGAATCTGCCGGCGCTGTCGCGCGCGGCGCAAAAGCGCATCGGCCGTCAGTTGCCGACCGGCAGCTTTCGACGTATCCGCCGTCGGATTCAAAAGAGGCGACGCAGCGATACCCATAAATTCGCCATGGTCAAAGCAATCGGCGAAAATGTACGAGCCAAAGCCTTTAGGTTTGGTATCTTTCGGGCCAAAATCTTGGCCCGTCAAAGGGCTGTTTGCCCCTTGTTTGCGCGAAGAAATTGGCGCTTTGGCCGGTTGCCGGCCGCACGGTTATCCGTACAGATATGGAGGAATCCTGATTGGTCAGGTGGATCTATTAAAGGTATTTAAACACCGTCGCAACACCGTTAAATGACTGTTAGGGCTGTTCTGTGCGCCAGGTCACGGTTTCAGGCCGATTATTGCTTTAGACTGAAAAATCTTGCCCTTTTGATCGAACCACCCGTCCGTCTAATTCGACCAACCTTGCGAGATAGCCATTGAGTGCGACACAGGCGGTTTCCGACGACGTCCTGATCGGTCGGATCGCCCAGGGCGATCGATCAGCCATGCAGGTGCTGTACGGTCGGCATCATGTCAGGGTGTTCCGGTTCGGGTTGCGGCTGGTGCGGAATGAACAGGTCGCCGAAGACCTCATCAGCGAGGTGTTCCTGGATGTGTGGCGCCAGGCCGGAAAATTCGAAGGCCGGTCTGCCGTCTCAACCTGGCTGCTGGCGATCACGCGGTTCAAGGCGCTTTCGGCGCTTCGCCGCAGGAAGGACGCGGAGCTGGACGACGAGGCGGCCAGCGCGATCGAGGATACGTCCGACGATCCCGAGGTGACCGTACAGAAGAAGGATACCAGTGACGCGTTGCGTAAGTGTCTGAGTCACCTATCTGCCGAGCATCGGGAGATCATCGATCTCGTCTACTATCACGAGAAGTCTGTGGAAGAAGCGGCAGGAATCATCGGGATACCGGAGAATACCGTGAAGACCCGCTTGTTCTACGCACGCAAGAAATTGGCCGAGCTGCTCAAAGCAGCTGGTATAGAGCGAGGCTGGCCATGATGGCTGCGAGCAGAAAAATAGTCGAGCAGGAACCGAACGAGATCGAATTGCTGCTGCCTTGGCACGCGGCCGGCACGCTGAATCCGCGGGATTCCCGAAAAGTCGAGGAAGCGCTGGCCCGCGATCCCGAACTCGCCAGGCAATATGCGGTCATCCGTGAGGAATATGCCGGCACCATCGACCTGAACGAGAGTCTGGGCGCGCCATCGGTGCGCGCCATGCAAAAGCTGTTCGCTGCGATCGACGCCGAGCCGGCACGAGAGCCCGGTGTTTCCTTGAACCTCGCGACACGGATCGCCGGCTTTTTCGCAAGCCTTTCGCCGCGGACATTGGCGTGGTCCGCGAGCTTTGGCGCGTTTGCGCTTGTTTTGCAGGCCGGCATCATCGCCGCTGTGCTGATGAATAATAGGCCGTCCACATTCGAGACCGCCTCGTTGAGCACCAACGAGCCGATCACGCGCAGTCTTTCGGCCGCATCCGCGCCACGTGCGCTGGTGCGGTTTGCGCCGGATGCGCGCATTGGCGACATCACGGCGTTGCTCGACAGATATCAAGCTTCGATTATCGGCGGCGCCGCAGGCGGCATGTTCCGCCTGCAATTTGCCAATGTGGCGACGTCGAAAGACGAGTTCGCAAATCTCCTGAGCCGATTGCAGAACGAGAAGATCGTCAGTCTCGCCGTGGCGACGCCATGAGCGGACTGCCACGCTGATTGAGGCCGCAATCCCATGATCCGGGTTGACACGACTTGGCAGCTGAAGATCTTGCCGGCGATGGTGTTCTTGCTGGCCGCGCTGTCGCTATTTTTGGGGGCGGGCAGTTCGCCCGCGTCGGCGCAGAGCATCATGCGCAGCCCCAGTCTCAGCATCTCGTCGCGGGTTCCAACGATGCCGCGCATCGATCCGAACCTTGCCGGGCGGGCTGTGACTGGACTGAACGGCAACAACATCCGCATTCAACCGTCTTGCACCGCCGCCGATCGCGACAGCGGCAATTGTTCGGGGCAGGTGGCGACCGGCACTAAGGCCCGCAAGATCACCAGCAAAGCGGGCAATGTATCGCTACAAGCTTCGCTGGCCTCTCGTGCGATCGCGGGCGAGATCGTGGCCGAGATCGACGGCAGCCTGTCCGACGCGCAGATCGATGCCTTGGCGCGCCGCCATGGCTTGCGACGGATTGGATCTCAAAGCTTTGAGCTGATCGGGGCTACCGTTGGACTATTCCGCATCACGGGCGGCAGGACGGTGGATACCGCTAGCCGTGAATTCGCCGGGGATGGCAGCGTTCGCTCGGTTCAGCCGAACTTCCGCTATCTCCTTCAGGATCAGAACGCCGGCTTGAGCGGAGGCGACCCCGCGCAATATGCGCTGTCGAAACTTCGCCTGCCGCAGGCGCACGCGCTCGCGGACGGCGCCAATATCACGATCGCCGTGATCGATTCCGGGATCGATCTCAAGCATCCCGAATTCGCCGGGGTCTCGATCACGCCCTTTGATGCCCTCGACAGCAAGGAAGGGCCGCACGCCCACGGCACCGGCGTTGCCGGCGCGATTATCTCGCATGTGCGGCTGATGGGAAGCGCGCCCGCCGCGCATATCCTGGCGATCCGCGCTTTCGGCACGTCCGGCAAAGCGCCGGAGAGCACCTCTTTTGCGATCCTCAAGGCGTTCGATCTTGCAGCCGCTCACGGCGCCCAGATCGTCAATATGAGCTTTGCCGGTCCGAAGGACGCGATCGTTGGACGCGGTCTTGCGGCGCTGGCCGCGCGGAATATCGTGATGGTCGCTGCTGCGGGGAATGCAGGCCCGAAATCGCCGCCGCTCTACCCTGCGGCGGATGCGCGCGTCATGGCGGTCAGCGCAACCGATACCCAGGACAAGCTTTTTGCCGCCTCGAACCGGGGCAGCTACATCGCGCTTGCCGCGCCGGGAGTCGATCTTTTCCTCCCCGCTCCAGACGACAAGTATCAGATCACCTCAGGCACCTCGTTTTCCTCAGCCTATGTGAGTGGCCTTGCCGCGCTGGTCTTGCAGCGTAACCCGGCGCTGAAGCCGGACGAGGTCCGTGCGATCTTGATGAAAACGGCGCGCGATCTCGGCCCCCCTGGTCGGGACGACCAATTCGGCGCTGGCGAGGCGGATGCCTTTGCGGCGGTCTCGGCGGTCCCTGCCTCATCGATGCCCGTGGCGGCAGCCTCCGCGAAGCCTGGGACGCCCGAAATGTCGGAGGTGTCCAAGGACCAATCCAAGGACCAAACCAAGGCCGAACCGGAGACCAGAAGCCTCCCGATAGCGACGATGGCGGCCGAGAAGCCGGCTGGTGGTGAGTCCCGGCCGGACATCAGCCAAACCAAGCCATAAATGCCGTGAAATCCGCTCGCGCAGGCGTGAAGCGGGCTTGGGAAAATTCCTTAACGACTTTTGAACGTCCGCCGAGCCTGTCGCGACCAATGAGCGTGGGGAGCGGTCATCCCTCCCTGACAGCTGTATCTGGCGCGAGCGCCCATCCACCCCAAGCGCCCATATGGCTTGACCCGTCCGGTTGTCCCCCCGGACGGGTCTTTCATTTTCGGACAGCCCGTACGGCTACGGAGGCGCGCTCGCCCACTGCGTCGATAAAATGTGAAGTGCTAGACTTTTTCCGGGTTTTCCACAAAATATGTCGGTCATGTTTGAGTGATTCGTACCGGTTGCGTCCGCGTCTTCCTCCATGCGGGCAGATTTATGGCATCTCAAACGGACGTAGCCAAAGGCCGCGAAATCGTCGCGCGCTGGTGCAATCTCGCGGAACAGCGGCTCAAATATCTCACCGAATTGTTCGACACCGGACGGTGGCGGCGTTTCCACAGCGAGGCGGCGTTTCTCGAAAATATTCGGGAGGCCAAAGCGGCGCTGGAGACCTGGCGCGATCTGTTGTCACGCGAGGCCTCGCGCGACAACAGGGCCATTGACCTGTCCTGGCTTGGACGCGGCCGAACGGCGCTGCCATTGAACGAGTTTCGGCGCGATCGTGTTCCGCTGCCGCGGGTCGCGACAATTCCGGTCGAGCCGGCGCAAGAGATTTCAATCCGTCCTGAACACAAGAATGTCGTAAGCGAGCCGCTCGAGGAGGATGCGTGGGCGGCGGTGCTGGATCTCGCGACGATCGCGGCGCGCTATCCGCTGTTACGAAATACGCTGTAAACCAAACCGGCCGTCGTCTTCAGGGCAGCTTTCGCACCGCGTTCATTCCTACGGCGACCTGTGCAAAACGTGGTGCGCCCTCGATGGTGAGATCCGGCGTAACGGGTCGCGCGTGATCGAGGCCAACCACCGCGCCGCGCGGGGTATCGGAGATCATGTTGTTGTTCACGAGCGCAGTGCCGGCGCCTGGCGTCACCGAAACGCCCACGCCGACGAACGCGTTGCGGATTACATTGCCAGTGATGGCGACGTCGCGCAGATATCTGCCCCAGCCGGCGACAATTCCGAACGACGGCGCGTTCTCGATCACGTTGCCCGAAACGCTGGTATCGGCTTCGACATAGATCCCGATGCCGGCGTCGTCGTCAGGTGCGGTGCCGATCGGCCGCTTCGCCAGGAGATTGCGGATGATGTTGCCCTGAACGACCGCAAGCCGTCCACCTTCGTTGAAGTTGCAGACGGAAACCCCGAGGGCTGCGCCGTCCACGGTGTTGTTGGCGATCACGGCGCCTTCGAAGGCAAATTCGGAATAAAGCGCCACCTCGCGCACATCGCTGACGCTGTTGCCGGTGATCTGGATGTTGGAGGCTGAATTGCCGCGCACCGCCGAGTAGTCGCAGTTCTTGATGCGGTTGCCGCGCACGATCACATTGCCGGCACGAAAGGCGTTGATGGCGTTGCCATACTGTCCGGAGCCGCCGGGACCTGCCTTGATGTCCTCAATGCGATTATCCGCCACTAGCGTGCCGTCATCGCCGATCGACGTGCGCAGGATTTCGATGCCGTTGTCGTTGGTGTCCTGGATCGTGTTGCGCAGGACCGTGAGCCCCTTCGCGTCGAACGAGACGATCGCGGTGGCGGCAACTTTGCTGATGATATTGCCGCTGATGTCGCCAGCGACATTCTCGAACCAGATGCCGTTGCCGCCGGTGGCAACAATCTCGCAATCGCTGATGCGAATGTCGCGGCCACCCAGGCAATGCACGAGACCGCGTCGGGCGGGCAGGGCAACGCCGCTGCCGTCCAGAACCAGACCGTGGAGACCGAGGCTGTCTGAGCCTTCGCTCGTCACCATCGAGGCGCCGCCGGAAAAAACCAGCCGGGTTGCACCGCGCACGCCGACAAGCTGCGCGCCATTGGGCAGTCGAAGCTGACCTGTGCGATAGACGCCGGGCGGCAGCGCCAGCGGCGCCTGCGCGGCGGCGGCATCATCGATCGCGCGTTGCAGAATTTTGGTCTGGTCGTCGGGGCTGCCGGGACGCAGGCCGTGGTGCGTGGCATCGCGCCCGAGCACGGAAATGGGTTGGGCCGCCGCGGCCGGAGGCGACGTCGCCAGCGCTCCCGCGCCGGCGGCGGTGATCCCGATGAGATGGCGGCGGTTGACGTCCATGATCGCTTGATCCCGGGCCTGCGTTGCGACCTCATAGGTAGCAAGAAAACGCGCAGATACCGGGCGCACGCGCGCACGCGCAGAGCGGATTGTCGGGGTAGGGTTAATGCGGCACTGCGCCTTGCACGATCGCTCGACGCGTCAGCTTGACTAGTTCCAGCAGCACCGCTTCGCCGGCATCGACCAGTTGTTCCAGCGTGATGTCGGATGCTTCCTCGCGTGCGGAGCCGTCGCGGGCAATCAAGGGAACGTGGACGAACGACGCCAGCGCCGGCCCGTCAGGCTGTTGCGTCGCCTCGAGCGCACGCCAGCTCAGGTAGTTGCAGAGATAGGCTCCAGCATCGCGCGAAAGCCGCGCGTCGATGCCGGTGGCGCGTGCGGCGTGAAGCAGATTTGCCGTATGCGGACCGAACGGCACGGCGTCGGCGCCATGTACGATCGACGTCTTTTGTGCCCGGTTGCCGTCCGCGTCCGGGAGATGCGTGGTGACGGCATTACGCGCTCGCGTTTCGATCCGCAGATGAGCGGTGCGTGTGGCAAGGCCGAACATCAACAGCGCCTGCGGATTTAATCGCGTGATCAGCTCGGGCAATTCGCGATCGACCGTTTGATAGGTGACATGGAAAATATGCCCGGTCAGCGCCACACCGTCGAGCGCCGGACGGCGCAGTTGCGTGAGCCGTTTCACCAGCGGTTCCGTCGGATTGAATGGCGCGCCTGGAAACGAGCCAAAGCCGGTGACAAGAACCCGCAAGCCCTCGCTCATCGCAGCATTTCCGCGATCTGTTCGGCGGCGAGCGCGGGCGAGATGCGGCCGGCAGCGACTTCGGTTTCGATCCGCTTGACCTTGGCACGCACCGACGCATCAGCACGTAGCCGGGCCATGGTCAACTGCTCGAACATCGACCACATCCACTTTACTTGCTGGTCCCGCCGGCGGGACTCGAATTCACCCGAAGCGTTCATCGCGGTGCGGTGATCGAGGATTTTTTGCCATATCGTGTCGATGCCGGCGCCGGTCAGCGCCGAATAGGTCACGACCGGCGGATGCCAGTGCTGCGAACGGGGCGAGAGGATGTGCAGCGCGCTGCGATATTCGCCTGCCGCCAAATTGGCGCGTTTGACGTTGTCGCCGTCGGCCTTGTTGACCGCGATCATGTCGGCGAGTTCGACCAAGCCCTTTTTGATGCCCTGCAATTCGTCGCCTGCACCCGGCAGCATCAGCGCCAGAAAAAAATCAGTCATGTCGCAGACGGCGGTTTCGGACTGCCCGATCCCGACCGTTTCCACCAGCACGACGTCGAAGCCGGCCGCCTCGCAGAGCAACATCGCCTCGCGCGTTTTCGCCGCGACGCCGCCGAGCGTGCCGGACGCGGGCGAGGGACGGATATAGGCGTCGTCGGAGGCCGACAGCCGCGCCATCCGGGTTTTGTCGCCGAGAATGGAGCCGCCGGTGCGGGCCGAGGAGGGATCGACGGCGAGGACGGCGACCTTGTGCCCGCGCTCGATCAGGAACATGCCGAGCGCATCGATGGTGGTAGATTTTCCGACGCCCGGCGAGCCGGTGATGCCGACCCGGATCGCCTTGCCGGTCTCACGCAACAGCGCCTGGACCAGCTCGCGCGCCGCCGCCTGATGATCACCTCGACGGCTTTCGATCAGCGTGATCGCGCGCGCGAGCGCCGCGCGGTGGCCCGAGCGGAGATCGTTGGCGAGCGTGGTGATCTGGTTCGATTCGACGGGGGGACTTCTGGACATGCCCAAGGTTTATATCGGATAGGCGCGGCAGACGGGAGATTAAAACTTATTGCGGCGTCCCGGTACACAGACCTGCCGCCTGCAATTTTCCGAACAGCGGCGAAGATTGGTCTCGACAACCGGCTGCCGCTGACTGCTTTGCATCGTCCAGACGGTGTTCGTCGGAGAGTACGAGAGCGAGCGCACCCTGCACATATAAATTGAACGAGGGAGCGAGAACCTTCTTTATGACAAATTCCTCGGCCAGTGCCGCCCGCAATTCTCGCTCGGCGCCAGGCAAATCGTGGCTGCGGATGAGAACGATAGCTTCGTAAAAATGCGAGCGTGGATCGTTCGGGTATTTTTCGACAAGTCTTTTCGCTGCGGTTTCTTGGATGTCGGAATCTTTCTTTGGCAACTGCTCTGAGGGGATCAGCCGAGATGTCGCGATCCAAAATTGATATCTGAGCGGAACCGCGATCCCGGCTGCGAAGGCTCCCGTCAGCCCGAGCGCAATGATGGAGGTCGCGACCCATCGAAGGTTAGGCCGTGAATTGCTGTCTTGCCAAAAATTCAACAAGACGTAGGCGGCAATCGCACCGGCGATAGCACCCCCGACGTGAGCACCATAATCGACCTTGTCCACTTTCGCGGTAGAGGCCAATGGTAGCAGCGAAGGGATCAGAATCTGGATAGCCCGCCGCTGTAAATTGAGGCGATCCTGCGCATTGGTATAGCGAAAGCTGATCACGAAGACCGCGGCAAATAATCCCATAATGGCGCCGGAAGCACCGACCGAAACAAGATTGTGCGGATTCACGAATAGGGAGCCGCAGGCACCACCTAACGCGCCGACGACGAAAAATGCCGCGAACCAGAGCCTGCCCGCGGCTCGCTCCAATACATAGCCTGCGAGCAGTAGAGCTGCGCCGTTAAATAGGATGTGGATTAGATTCGCGTGCAGAAGGGGTCCGGAAAATATGCGGTACCACTGGCCTTGGCCGATGGTGAGCAGATATTGCAGGCCGCCTAATGCGACGAGGGTCTTGATGCTGGGCTCAAGTTCCGAGGTCGGGGAATCGATCCCGAACAGCAGTTCAGCAAGAAAGATCAGAGCCAGCAGGCCGACTAATCCGAAAGTTAAATAGGGTGTAGTCTTCGGTGCCAATTCGACAAGAGGAGTTGTCTCGGCTTCAAAGTACCTTGGCTGGTGCAACATCTCCTCGATAAATCCCCATTCCGGTTGGCCCTGGAGCGAGCTCGACCAGACACTGCCAGCAGCCGTATCAACGGCAAGGGCCGACACTAGGCACACGGGATCCAGCATCGGTAGCCTGATCGTTTTAAGCCGCTCTAGCTGTTCTGGTGATGTAGGCCCAACTTCGATCACACGTATGATGATGGGCATGCGCTCCAGACTGCCAACTTCGATCGGGTTCGAATATTTCTGGCTTGCTTCTACGATGCCCTTCAGCTCCAGCATCGGCAGATCGAATTCCTTGCCGGAATGGGCTTCGCGATCGATCAGGCAGAGAATGGTGAAGGGATGGTCGACGCTATGCAGCGTCAGGACGATATCGCTAACTGCAACAAGCCTTCCTGCTTCCGGCACCGTGCCGGTCGTGAAGCCCTTCTTTGCGATGAACTGCTTGGCTAGATAGCTGCAGAACGTCTCTGTAGCGGCAACAGACGCATCTGCCCGAGATGCAGTCAGAATCGTCTCGGACATCCAGCCCTGCTTCGAAAATTACCAATTTCTGGACAATATAAGCTTTGATTGCACGCCACAAGCGCTGCAACTAGAAGATAGGCAGGTTGATTTAGTCTCCCACCGCGTGCGGAGCAGGCGGTAGGCGGGCAGGATGGGCACTTCAAGAACCGGAGAAGGTTCGTGCAGCTACTCCGCCGCCTCGCTGTGCCCCAATCGCGCATTCAGCTTGTGGATGAGCTCTTCGGCGGCGTCGGCAATCACGGTGCCCGGCGGAAAGATTGCTTCCGCACCGGCTTTATAAAGTTCGTCGTAGTCCTGCGGCGGCACCACGCCGCCGATGATGATCATGATGTCCTCGCGGCCTTGCTTCTTCAGGGCCGCTTTAAGTTCGGGCACGGCGGTGAGATGGGCCGCCGCCAGCGACGATACGCCGAGAATATGCACATCGTTCTCGACCGCCTGACGTGCGGCTTCCTCGGCAGTCGCAAATAGCGGCCCGATATCGACGTCGAACCCGACATCGGCAAAGGCGGACGCGATCACCTTCTGGCCGCGGTCGTGGCCGTCCTGGCCAATCTTGGCGACCAGAATGCGCGGCCTGCGGCCTTCAGCTTCCTCGAAGGCATCGATCAGTGCCTGCACCTTCTCGACGCGGTTCGACATGGTGGACGCCTCCCGTTTGTAGACGCCGGTGATGGATTTGATCTCGGCACGGTGCCGGCCGAACACCTTTTCCATCGCGTCGGAAATCTCGCCGACGGTCGCCTTGGCGCGCGCGGCGTCAATCGCGAGCGCCAGCAGATTGCCGTTGCCTTCGGCTGCGGAGCGGGTCAGCGCCGCCAGCGCCTCGCTGACGGCCTTTTCGCTGCGCTCGCTTCTCAACCGCTTCAGCTTGTCGATCTGTAGCCGCCGGACATTGGAATTGTCGACCTTGAGAATGTCGATCGAGGTCTCGTCGATCGGCTTGAATTTGTTGACGCCGATCACCGCCTGCTTGCCGGCGTCGATCCGCGCCTGCGTTTTGGCGGAAGCCTCTTCGATCCGGAGTTTGGGAACGCCGGCCTCGATCGCCTTGGCCATGCCGCCGAGTGCTTCGACTTCCTGGATATGGCCCCATGCCTTGCCGGCGAGGTCGCGGGTGAGCCGCTCGACATAATACGATCCGCCCCAGGGATCGATGATGCGCCTTGTGCCGCTTTCCTGTTGCAGGAACAGCTGCGTGTTGCGGGCAATTCGCGCCGAGAAGTCGGTCGGCAGCGCCAGGGCCTCGTCAAGCGCGTTGGTGTGCAGCGACTGGGTGTGACCTTGCGTTGCCGCCATCGCCTCGATCGTGGTGCGCATCACGTTGTTGAAGATATCCTGCGCGGTCAGCGACCAGCCGGACGTCTGGCAATGGGTGCGCAGCGACAGCGAGCGGGGGTCTTTCGGATTGAAAGGCTTGAGTAGCTTCGCCCACAACAGCCGCGCGGCGCGCATCTTGGCGACTTCCATGAAGAAGTTCATGCCGATCGCCCAGAAGAACGACAGCCGTGGCGCGAAGCGGTCGACGTCGAGTCCCGCCTTCAGCCCGGCGCGCAAATATTCGACGCCGTCGGCGAGCGTATAGGCGAGCTCTAGATCCTGCGTCGCGCCGGCTTCCTGCATGTGATAGCCGGAGATGGAAATGGAATTGTATTTCGGCATCCGTTGCGAGGTATAGGCGAAGATGTCGGAGATGATCCGCATCGAGGGCGTCGGCGGATAGATGTAGGTGTTGCGCACCATGAACTCTTTCAGAATGTCGTTCTGAATGGTGCCCGATAATTTTTCCGGCGGAACGCCCTGCTCCTCGGCCGCCGCGACGAACAGCGCGAGGATCGGCAGCACCGCGCCGTTCATGGTCATCGATACGCTCATCTGGTCGAGCGGAATGCCGGCAAACAGCGTGCGCATGTCGTAGATCGAGTTGATCGCAACGCCCGCCATGCCGACGTCGCCGGCGACGCGCGGATGATCGGAATCGTAACCGCGGTGGGTCGCCAAATCGAAGGCGACCGAAAGGCCCTTTTGGCCGGCGGCAAGGTTGCGGCGATAGAAGGCGTTGGAATCTTCCGCCGTCGAGAAGCCGGCATATTGCCGGACCGTCCAGGGCTGGTTGACATACATGGTCGGGTAGGGGCCGCGCAGGAAGGGCGCGATGCCGGGCCAGGTCTCGAGGAAGTCGATGCCTTCAAGGTCGCTTTCCGAATAGCTGGGTTTTACGGGGATTCCTTCCGGCGTCAGCCACGGTTCGGCGTGGCCTGAGACCGCAGTTGTAGCGACGGGCTCGAAACCGACGGTGCTGAAATCAGGAATGCCGCTCATTCCTCTCTTCCTCAAACTGACGATTCCTCTCGATCAATCTCTGAAGGTTCTTCTTGTAGACGGGATCGTCACGACGATCTTTCGAGGTGATACGATCAAACATGTTCTCAACTGTTGCGGGCGTCAGAACCTCTATCAGAGCCCAAAACATGATCTCATCCTAGCACGGCCGGAATTTAAAATAAGCCGTCTCCAGACCCCTCAATCATGATCCGGGTGCTGGTGGCTGACGATACCATTAAGCTTTTCCTGCCCGTAGTTTTGCAGCGTGGTCTGGCTCCGCAGGTTCGCGATTGCGACCACCCAGCCCAGCCGGGATTCGGTGCCATATTGCCGGATCGGAACCAGCCGATCCGGCCGGTCGAAAGCGCCGGTCATGATCTCGATGCGGGAGCCGTCGATGCGGCGGAAGCTCAAAGGCGTGCCGCAATCCCGGCAAAAATCGCGTTCGGCGATCGAGGAGGAGCGGAACGCGGCCGGTTCGCCGCGGGTCCAGGCGAAATCGCTTTTTTCGATCTCGGCCAGAGAGGCGAACGGCGCGCCCGATGCCTTCTGGCACATCCGGCAATGGCAGATGCTGACCTTGGTCGGCGGCGCCGACAGCGCAAAGCGAATCGCGCCGCACTGGCACCCACCGGTCAGAACGGGCTTCGCCGTCGCGGTCATGCCATCTCCGCGAACTGGTAGGCCTGTTGCAGCGCGGTCAGCGCGTTACCACCGGCAAAGATGAACTCGTTAACACCGGCTGCACGCAAGGCTTGCTCCTGCTCGCCCGCCCGCCCTGCGAGATAGATATGCTTGGCGCCGGCCGCTTGAAGGGCCTTGGCAGTATCTTCCGCGCGCTCGGCATAGACCTTGTCGGACGAACAGATGCAGGCAAGCCGCGAGCCGGAGGCCTTGAAGGCCGCCGAGAGCGCTGCCGCATCCGCAAAACTGTCCAAACCGATCGCCTCGATGCCGCCAGTCTCGAAGAAGCTCTTCGCAAAGGTCGCGCGTGCGGTGAAATCGGCCGCCGTGCCCAGGTAGGCGAGGAAGACCCTGGGCCTTGCTCCCTTCGCTTTCAGGATCTCGTCGGAGCGGTCGCGCAAATGTTCGAAGGGCGCGGCAAGCCGCATCGCCGACAACGGTTCGAACTTGATCGGCTCGTTTGAAGTCGCAAGCTCGAAGGCTTTCACATTCAGAACCGCGACCTGGGCTTCATTGAGGTTCGGAAAGGCGGTGGCACCGGTCAGTTCTTCCTTGCGCCGGGCAATGTTGGCTTCGCGCGCCGCGCGGGTCGCCGCAACCTTGCGCTGGATCAGGTTTTGTTCGAGTGCTGAGAACACGCCGCCGGCCTTTTCTATTTCCTGAAACAGCGCCCATGCCGCTTCGCAAAGGGCTTGCGTCAGGCTTTCGATGCCGCCGGAGCCGGCGGCGGGATCGGATACTTTTGCCAGATTGGATTCTTCGAGCAGAACAAGTTGCGTGTTGCGGGCGACACGCCGCGCAAACGAATCCGGCAACCCAAGCGCGAGCGTATGCGGCAGCACGGTAACCGCATCCGCGCTAGCAAGTCCGGCCGCGAAACTCGCCATCGTGGCCCGCAGCATGTTCACGTAAGGATCGCGCTGGGTCAGCATCCGCCACGCGGTCTCAGCCGCCACGAAGGTTGGCCTGGGCGCAAGGCCACAGGCTGATTTAACGCGGGCCCACAACAAACGCAGCGCGCGGAATTTCGCCATCGTCAGGAACTGGTCAGCGTCGGCGGCGAGCCGGAACGAGATCGCCGCGCGGGCGCCATCAAGATCGATGCCGCCGTCCTCGAGCATACGCAGATAAGCAACGGCCAGCGACAGCGCGAATGCCAGTTCTTGGACTTCCGACCCGCCCGCATCGTGGACCGCCCGCCCGTCGGCCAGCACAAACGGACCGCGAAAGCCGCGCTTCATCAGGCCGCCGACCACGCCGGCAAATGGCTTGGCCATCTCACTCCACGGGGCAGGGGCGCGGCCTCGCACGGCCATCGTGCTCAGCGCCTGATAATTGAAACGCAGGTCCACCTTGCCCGGGTCGACGCGCCGTTGTTCGATCAGTGCGGCGAGGGTCTCGCCGGCATTGCCCCGTCCGACCACCGGATGGAGCGCGATCGAAATTCCTGCATCGAGGAATATGCCGTCAAACAACCGTTTCAGGGTTTCCGGCGCGGCATCGACGACGCCAAAGCCGCGGGTGCCGGGCCCGCCGGCAAATTCGATCTCGAGTCCACTGGTGCCGTTCTCGAGCTCGTGGATCGCCAGCGCATTGGCAGCCGCAGGATCCGGATGGTCGATCCGCTGCATGATCCGCCAGGGCACAGCCGCAGCCCGGCCGGCAATTGGCGCAACATCGTGGGCGCGGCGATAGATCGGTTCGATCGTCAGCCCGTCGTAGGTTTTGCCGACAAGCTTCTCGAACGGGGCGCCCTTCAAGACGCCATCGACCAGCTTGCGCCAATCCTCATACGTGGCAGGCGCAAAATCCGCAGCCAGGGACAATTCGTCGGGTGGTATCATGTCAAAGACGCCGTCATTGCATGCCGAAATTGCCACGGCCGGGCCGCCAAGCCAAACGCTGTTTTGAGCTCAAGCGGGATCAGGCAAGCGTTCAATTCCTTCGGTGGACAGCCCGGCCAATGCGGAGGCGACGCTGCGGCCGCCGATCACGCGGTCTGGCGACATCTCGGCCAGCGGCACCAGCACGAAAGCGCGTTCGAACAAACGGGGGTGGGGCAGCGTCAGCTCCGGCTTCTCGATCGAAACCCCGTCATAGGCGATCAGGTCGAGGTCGAGCGTCCGCGGCCCCCAGCGTTGTTCTCTGGCGCGATCGCGGCCGAATTTGGTTTCGATCTTTTGCAGCGTGAACAACAGCGCATGGGGGTCGAGAGGCGTGTCGATTTCGATGCAGGCATTGATGAACGGCGCCTGTTCCACCTCTCCCCAGGGCGGGGTAACGTAGTCGGAAGAGCGCGCCAGAAGGGCTGCTTGCGTCATGCCGCAGATATTGGCGATCGCCTTCTGAAAAGTCGCGCGGACATCGCCGACATTGCCGCCGAGCGCGATCAGGGCGCGAGGCATCAGCGCATGATCCGAAAAAGTGGGAACCGGTTTTTCGAAGAGATCATGCGGATATCAAGGTTTCCGTGTCCGGGTCAGCACCACGCCGACGTCGTCGAAAATCGCCGCGATCGGGGCGTGTGGTTTGTGAACGGTAACCTCGATAGCGCTGATTTTCGGAAACGCTGACAACACGGCATCGGCAACGGCGCCGGCTGCCCGTTCCAGCAATTTATAGTTGGCGTCCTTGAAGGCTTCCGTCGCGGTTGCCACCACATTGGAATAGGAAACGGTGTCGGCCAAACGGTCGGTGCGTGAGGATTCCGAGAGATCGGCCGAGAGTTCGAGGTCGATGACGAAGCGTTGTCCGACTTCGGTTTCGTGGTCCAGGACGCCGTGGCGGGCATGGACGACGATGCCGGTAATGAAGATCGTATCGCTCATTGCTTGTCCCAAATGGCTGTGGCCACGCGCAAGGCCTGCATGGTCTCCCGCACGTCGTGGGTCCGGATGATCCGCGCGCCTGCTTTGGTGGCTATCAGATGCGCGGCGATCGAGCCGCCAAGCCGCTGATCCGGTTCGGACGGCGACACCGTTGCGATGAAACGTTTGCGCGACGCGCCGACCAGAAGCGGGAGTTCAAAGGTGTTGAGCTGCGCCAGGTTGGCCAGCACCGTTATGCTCTGCTCTTGCGTCTTGCCGAAGCCGATACCGGGATCGAGCGCGATTTGCGCGCGGGAAATGCCGGCCTTCGCTGCGATCTCGATCGAGCGCGAAAAGAATTCCGCGATATCCCTCATGATGTCGATGTCGGGATCGGCGCGGTCGCGGTTGTGCATAATCACCACGGGGCAACGCCGTTCCGCAATCAGCCCGGCCATGTCTGGATCGCGCTGCAGACCCCAGACATCGTTGGCGATGGCCGTCCCGTGATCCAGCGCCCAGGCGACAACCACGGACTTCATGCTGTCGATCGAGACCGGGATCCCAAGCGAGACGACGTCAGCCAGGATCGGCTGCAAGCGCCGAATTTCTTCGTCAGAGGAGATGGCTTGCGAACCGTAAGGACGGGTGGACTCGGCGCCGATGTCGATGATGTCGGCGCCCTCGGCGACCATGCGCCTGGCTTGAGCCAGCGCGCTCTCAGGCGCAAGGAAGCGACCGCCGTCCGAGAAGGAATCCGGCGTGATATTCAAAACCCCCATCACCAGCGGATATGGTCGGGACAGCCGTTCCGGCCAGGTCCGATGATCCGCCGAGGCGGCCGCGGGGGCGGTTCCGGGCGAGGTCACGATCATGCGGTGGCTTTGCGCGGTCGGCGTCAGGGAGTCAAGAGAGCGGCCGCAGGGCGCAGGTCCCGTCGGCCGAAGCGATCGTGTTCAGTTGACGATTAAGGGATCAGTAAGTGATCTTGGGCTGGAGCTTCCGCGCCTTGGCGATCAACTGCTCGACCGACTTTTCGGAAGGCAGGACCCGCACTAGCTTACGCCTGATATTCACTTCCTTCATGTTCTGCGCCAGCCGCGACGGGTTTCGAAGGGCGAGCTCACGAACGGTCGGGACACCGGCGGCGCGCACCAATCCGACTTTCGCCCTGCCCATGCCGGGAATGCGCATGTAGTCGGAAAAATTCGCCCATTCGAGCAACTGCTGTTCGCTGATGCCGGTCTTGGCCGCAAGGACTTTACGTCCTTTGACGGTGCGTGCCGCCTCCAGCAGTCGGTCCGTGGTGCGAATGCCCAGCGATTTCAGTTTGGTAGCTGCGAAAGAGGGGAGGCCGTCAATCTCGGAAATAGGATATGTCATGACTTTTCGATGTGAATGTTCAAGCGAATTGATTGAGGCCGGGAGTCCCAGCAATGATCGCGCCCATCTGATCCTCCCCGATTTTGTCTCGGCCAAACCGGAAAAGTTCACGCGCAACGTTCTGGATGTCGCTGACACCCAGACCCAATCCCATCAGCCGCGTACCCACGGCCATCAGGCCGCCGCCCATCAACTTTGACAGGCCACCACTATTCTCGGACTCCGAGATTGCAGCTTCTGCTCCGGGAATCTTGTCGATCAAGGCCTGAACCTTGTCGTGAGGTCCTTCGCGGCGAAGGAAACCCAGAATGATGCCGATGGTCTTTTCGGCCACGGCATCCTCGATGCCGGCCTTTGCGGCCAGCCACCCTGTCAGCTCGTCCATTGCGCCCCGTCCTCGGGCCGGCTTATCCGCCGGATCCGTGCTCGCGATTTATCTTGATCTTCTGCGAGACGAATTACAAGCGATCACCGCCGTCGTCGATGTGAATCGCATCGCGAGTGTTGCAGCAATGCAAGAGCGAGCGACGATTTCGCGCCTTGACGGATGAGTTTCGTTCAAAAAACGATGACACGCGGCGACAAAATCGGTTGAACGCACGTTCATCGCAACGCGTTTCCGATACCTACGCGTTCGCTGAAGGTTTCAATCGGCTTGCAACATGCCTTATATATGGGGCCAATGGACTGTGCGATGTGCACAACAAAGGCGATGCAATGGCGATCCCCGATATTCAGACCGCCGATACCGTTGAAAAGATTTTTATCGGCAAAGGTGAGCAGCCAGCCTGGCTGACACTTGCGCTTGCCAATCGGCATGGACGGGCGGTGGAGGCGGCGGAATCCTGGGGCAGATCGGCGCCATGGTCGGCACGATTTTCGGCACCAACACACCGCGCGGCAGGCTGTCGACCGGCCAGGTCATCGCCCGCAACGTCA
Organism: uncultured Alphaproteobacteria bacterium; assembly: GCA_963770515.1. Classification (GTDB taxonomy): domain Bacteria; phylum Pseudomonadota; class Alphaproteobacteria; order Rhizobiales; family Xanthobacteraceae; genus Bradyrhizobium. The sequence goes on along the minus strand of CAVYPW010000004.1, from coordinate 207,861 downwards.
CCCGCTCTGTTACCAACAAAATGGTCGGCGGGGTGGCAGCCGATCTCGGCAAGTCGGTCGGCGGTTCGATCGGCGGCTCAGTCGGCCGTGCCATCGTGCGTGGTGCGCTCGGTGGACTGCTGCGACGATAGAACTGAGTGTGATTTAGAGTGTGATTTTTCTTCAACTTTCAGAAAGTGACGCGTTTTGAGACTTCCGTCGTTACGGGCGCCGCTCGATATTCTTTTTCTGATCTGCTGCTTCATCTTGACGGCCGACGTTCTCGGCCCCGAGATTTTCGGCCACGGAAAGACAAAGGATTATCCGCTGTGGTTCTGGGCCGGCGAGCAGGTTTTGCAGGGTAGCGACCTCTATCCGCACGACCCTCACGCTGCTTTCGCGTTTCTATATCCGCCGCCGGCGGCGATCCTGCTGGCGATCCCCGCCTTGTTCGGAAAAATTCCACTTTATATTTGTCTGTCACTGCTCAACGTCGCGGCCTGGTGGATCGTGGCGCAGCTTTCGAACGCGATGACCGGTGACGGCGAGGTTCCAAGCCCATGGCTGGCGGCGCTGCCGTCGATTGCCATGATTTCGTTCACCTTTGATATGTTCGATCTCGGCCAGCCCAATCTGGTTTTGCTGGCACTGATGCTGTTGGGATTCCGGCTCCTGCAACAGGGGCGTTCCTGGAGTTCGGGAAGCCTGTTTGCGCTCGCAACCGCCATCAAGGTCTTTCCGGTGGCTGTGCTGCCTTATCTGGTGTGGCGGCGGCAATGGGCGTCAGCCGCGAGCATGGCGATCTTCCTCGTCGTTTTCCTGATCGTCATTCCGACCCCGGTTCGCGGCTTTCAGCATAATCTTTCCGAGCTGAAGACCTGGTATCAGGGGATGGTCGGATCGAGTTCCGAAGCGGGCTTCGGACAGCGCGACGATCAGAACTGGTCGTGGATGAACCAGTCCATCATTTCCTTGACGCACCGCCTGACCCGGCCGGTCGATTACAACCAGGACAATCCGAACACGGCACCTGCCTACATGAATTTGCTCGATCTCGACTTCAAGACCGCCAACTGGATCGTGTTGGGCGTCTCGTTCATCATCGGACTTGGGTTCATTGCCGTGATGCCTCCACGACAGCGCAGAACGCCTCGGTCGGATGCGGAAGAACTCGGCATTCTGTTCTGCCTCATGACCGTCGCCTCACCGCTGGCGCGCCAATATTATTTCATATGGTTGTTTTTCCCGCTCACCGTCCTGTTGCATCGGGCGGCCTATGACCCGCGCGCCGCCGTGCGCAAGGGAACATGGATCGTGCTGGCGATCTCGGGCTTTCTGGTTTGTCTGTCGCTTCCGCCGTTTCCGCATGATTGGCAGGCTTACGGAAACAACTTCCTCGCGACGGCTGTGATGGCCGCCGGCCTGGCTTGGCACCTCCTGCATCCGGCGGAAGACAAGGCTGATTTCCTGGCAGGTTCTCTGCCCGGCTCCTTGTCCGCATCCGGCCGCGTGCCGTAGAGTGAAGGCCATAAAGTAAAGTCAGAAAATTCCTGCCAGCGAGGAAGATCGGAAATGTCCGACGCCGCACAACTTCAAAAAGTCCTTGAGCGCATCGATGCCGATTTTGACAACAGCCTCGAGCGGCTGTTTGCGTTGTTGCGGATCAAGTCGATTTCGGCCGATCCTGCCTTTGCCGGCGAATGCAAGGCGGCCGCCGATCATCTGGCAAAGGACATCGCCTCGCTCGGACTGGCCAGCGAGGTGAGGCCGACCGACGGGCACCCGGCCGTGGTGGCGAAATCCAACGGGAAGTCGAGCACCGGACGGCCGCATGTGCTGTTTTATGGCCACTACGACGTGCAGCCCGTCGATCCCCTGAACCTCTGGCATCGCCCGCCATTCGAGCCTGCCATTACCGATCATGCGGACGGGCGCAAGATCATCGTCGCGCGCGGTGCGGAGGACGACAAGGGACAGTTGATGACCTTTGTCGAGGCGTGCCGTGCCTGGAAGTCGGTGGCGGGTTCGCTGCCGGTCGATCTGACGATCGTGATCGAGGGCGAAGAGGAAGTCGGTTCGAAAAATTTCGTTCCGTTCCTCGAAAAGAACAAGGCGGATCTTGCGGCGGACTATGCGCTCGTCTGCGACACCGGCATGTGGGATTCGAACACGCCGGCGATCACGACGTCGTTGCGCGGGCTCGTGTACCAGGAGGTGAAGATCAAGGCCGCTAACCGCGACCTGCATTCCGGCATCTTCGGCGGTGGCGCCCAAAATCCCATCCGCGTCTTGACCCGCATTCTCGGCGGCATCTTCGACGACGACGGCCGCATCACGATACCGGGCTTTTACGATGGCGTGAAAGATGTGCCCGCGGACATTCTGGAGCAGTGGGGGAAGCTCGATCTGACCCCTGAAAAATTTCTCAAGCCCATCGGTCTGTCGATTCCGGCCGGCGAGAAGGGCCGCCTCTTGATCGAGCAAGTCTCTTCGCGGCCGACCTGCGACGTCAACGGCATCGTCGGCGGCTATATCGGCGAGGGTTCAAAGACCGTGATCCCGGCGGAAGCGTCCGCCAAGGTTTCGTTCCGGCTTGTCGAGGGCCAGGACCCCGACAAGATTCGCCAGGCCTTTCGCGATTACGTCACAGCGCGGTTGCCGGGGGATTGTCACGTTGAGTTCATCGACCACTCCAACGCGCCCGCGGTTGCGCTCGACTGGAATATGAAGCCGCTCGCCGCCGCCCAGCGCGCTCTGGCTGAGGAATGGGGAAAGGACGCGGTTCTGGTGGGGTCTGGCGCCTCGATCCCGATCGTGGCCGATTTCAAGCGAACGCTTGGTCTTGACTCGCTCCTGGTTGGTTTTGCGCTCGACGATGACAATATTCATTCGCCGAACGAGAAATACGACCTCCGGAGCTTCCACAAGGGCATTCGCTCCTGGGCCAGAATTCTCGCCGCGCTGGCGGAATAGATTCCCCAAGTCCATACCGACGACGGATCGGGTGCCAAACGTAAAAACGCCGCCCGGAATTGGACGGCGTTTGGATTCGATGTGCAGAGGTATATGAAAAGAATTCTACACCGGTTTTGCTAATTTTTCAATTCTTGTAGCTCGGGTCCAGCCGGTCGAGCTTGCGTAACAGCGGCGGCCACACCAGCGTGGTCGAACGCAGCTCCTGCCGTTCAGGGTTGGCGAGCAATCGGGTATTTTTGTCGATGACATCAGGATCGACAGGGTAGGCCGTTGGTCCCAGCATCCGGGTGCGAACCTGCATAGTGCAGGCCCGCTCGAGATGGAACATGCGCTCGAAGGCGGACGCGACCGAGCGGCCGACCGTCAACGTCCCGTGGTTGCGCAACAGCATGTGATTTTTGTCGCCGAGATCGCGTTGCAGGCGCGGACGCTCGTCATGATCGAGCGCGATGCCCTCGTAGTCGTGATAGGCAAGATCGTAGGTGACGAGCTGGGCGGTCTGGTTGAGCGGCAGCAGGCCTTCCGCGCTGCTTGCCACCGCCGTACCGTCCGGCGTGTGCAGATGAATCACGCAGCCGGCGTCCTCGCGGACTTCGTGGATCGCCGAGTGAATGGTGAAGCCGGCCGGATTGATATGGTACGAACTTTTCGTCAGCAGGTTGCCGTCGAGATCGACCTTGACCAGGCTGGAAGCCGTAATCTCGTCGAACATCAGCCCGTAAGGATTGATGAGGAAATGATGCTCCGGCCCGGGCACTCGCGCCGAGATGTGGGTATCGACCAGATCGTCCCAACCATAATAGGCGATCAGGCGGTAGCAGGCGGCAAGGTTGACGCGCTGGGCCCACTCGGCTTCCGTCATTCCCGACGGCACTTCCTTCAGGCGAGCTTCCGCTGGCGACATGACGGGATCTCCTGTTGATCGCTGAATTTGTTACGAGCCTATTCTTGCCACCGGCCGGCTTCAAGGCGCGTTGCGTACTTGGCAGTTATGCTTCTTGGGCCGCAGGCGGTGCCGCTTTACGGGGGCGGCATCGTCAACAGGCTCGAAATGCTGCGCCCGCGGATATCGTAGACACGGGCAAACACCACGTCGTCGCGCTTGATTTCAACCATGATTGGCGCGCTGATCAGGCCCTTGCAGTAGAATTCGCCGAGCGTCATCGCGAAGTCGGCGACGTGGCTGTCCCAGCCGATGGTGAAATCGGGGCCAAGTGCAACCTGCGCCCCCCGGTGCGGCCCGCATACGGCGACATTCCATTTGTGTCCAGGCGGCGGAGTTTCATGCCGCTCGGCAAGTTGCTCGCGCAGGCTGTCGGAGGCCTGTTTGAATGCCAGCCCCCAGTAATCGAGCATATAGCGGTCGTCGGCGCCGCGCACGGTGCCGGCGATATGGTTGAAATGAGTGTACTGATAGGGGTGCAGGCGGATCATTTCGCCAAGCGGCAGCAGCAGGCCGAACGCGAACACGGCCAGAGCCGCCGGCTGCCAGCTACGGCGATTTTCCTTGAGCCAGTCCATTCCGCGCGCGAAGGCTACGCCCGCGAGCACCGTCATCGGCGGAATGACGAAGATGAAGTGGCGGATGCCGTTGTAAAGTGCAGGCCGCTTCACGATGGCGATCGCAATCGGCAGTACCGCCGCCAGCGTCAGCATCAAAAGGATCGTCTTGCGGCGCGCCGGCACGTCGCTGCGCGGTAAAGCAAGGATGCTCGCGATAACGCCTGCGGTGGTCAGCGCCAGCAGAACTTCCGGAAGCTGCAAGGCGAACAGCGTCGGAAGATACGACCATGGCATATCCGGCACGGCGAAGATGGCGCCGTCAAACATTTCCTTCCACGGCTTTTCGAAGAAACTCGAGAAGTAGGTGGCAGCCTGGAAGGGATGGCTGGGTTCGATAATCGACCACGGCCAGATCAATCCCATGATGAGATATCCGAGGATCAGGCCGGGCAGCAGCGCGTAAGCCATTCGTACAAATCGCCTGCAAGCCTCGCGCGTGTCGTGCGTGCGAACTTCCTCAATCAGCATCGGCACAAAGCCGATCAAAGCATAGAGCAGCGCCAGACCACCAAGAATGCGCGAGCCGATCGACAGACCTGCGCCTAAGCCGACGATCAAAACCGTCCGCGGCGAGGGATGCGGATATTCTTCGGCCAGACGAACCAGACCGAGCATCAGGATCACCATTGCCACAGCAAATGGCGCATCCTTCGGATTCATGAACATGTGGCCGTAGAAGGTCGGACACAGCGCCAGAAGCAGCAGCGCCGCAAGTCCCGCCAATGGGCCGCCGACACGCCGGCCCAGTCGCCAGGTCACGGCGAGGCCGATCATGCCAACGATGGCGCCGAGCAGCCGCCGCGTTTCAAACAATTCGAGCGGGATTATCTTGTGCAGCAGTGCCGCGGCCATATCGAAGCCGCCGCCATACATATAGAGGTTGGCGAACGACAGCGCTCCGGTGTCTTTGAATCCGGAGCCGTACATCCGCAGCAACAAATCGGCGTATTCAGCGTGGGTATAGTCGTCCCAGCCGAGGCCGTAGTCGCGGAAAGTGAAGCTCGCGACCAATCCAACCGCAACCAACACCATCATCGCGGCGTCGTCGCAAGTCCGCTCCATCGAGCGCCGCGAAGGCGTATCGAGAGCCGAGGCCGTGATTGATGACATGACTATTGGTTACCCGGTGTCCCTTGGCCCAGTTAGCGCTTTGGGCCTCATTCCCCCGGGCAGCCATATAGCGCAGTTCGGTTGCCAAGTAATTGGCAATTGTGGCGTAATTCACCTGCCGCAACGCAACGAGAGGACGGATTTCCCTGTTAACCCAGTTCCACAAGGTTCCCCAACTATCGGATTTGACTCGGCAATTGCCGTTGGCGGGGGGCGCAATATGACGGTATCGTGGCATTTGGGGCAGCAAAAGGTGGGGCTGGAAAGCTGCGCGTGGGGACGAAGCGCGGCTCAGGGGTAGGTTTGATGACGATTGGAATGTTGATCGCCGGGATTGCCTGCCTGCTGGCAGGTCTTCTTGCGATCGGTTTCGGGATCCCGATCAACGAGTTCGGACTTGGCAATACGTTGATTCTGGCTGGCGCGGTTACCGCCTGCACGGGGCTGATCATCCTGAGCCTGTGGGTTGTCGTCAAAGAGCTGAAAAGCATGGCAGGGCGGCTGGGTGCCGGTACAGCTCTCGAGAAGGGCAATGCACGGCAGTCGGTGGTATTGCGGGAGGATTTAGCGGGGGCTGAGCCGGGCGTCGCGGGCGCCGGCGGACCTTCAGGCGCGCCGTCTGCACCTTGGCTCGAAGAGGCTGCCGGGCGCGATCGTCCGCGTCAGGAAGCGCCGTCGTCTGCGCCCGAGCCGCCGGCCGCCAAACCGCGGCGCAATTTGATGTTTTCCTCGAGCTCCCGAAAGGAGCGCGAGCACGGCCAGGCGCGTACGGGCGATCCCTCCGTCACTGAGCTTCGTCCAGAAGTCACCGCGCCGCCGATGCAGATCAACGAGCCGCCACCCGCAACGTTCGATGATGCCTGGCCGAAATCGGAACGGGCGAGGCCGACCGATGCGCCACTGCCACGGCGCGGCCCGCGCGGCCCATCGACGTTCACCGAAACCGCGGCAGCCCGCCAGGCTCCGGTCGTCGAGGACCAGCCGCCGGTGACGGTGCTGAAGTCTGGCGTCGTCGATGGAATGGCCTATTCATTGTATTCAGACGGATCGATCGAGGCCCAGATGCCGGAAGGCATGATGCGTTTTGCTTCGATTGACGAATTGCGCGCCCATCTCGACCAGCGCCCATGATGGCGCAAATCCGGTCTTGCTGGAAAAATTGTGGCGCCGTTCTTGTCTCAGCCCATTTAATCCGCTCATATTTGGCGAGCGGCAAATAGCCAAATGCCGAATCGGCGTAGAGATGACGTGCGCGATGAAAATCCCAAGGCCTAGTGCCCACTTTCCGAAGTTCGTGCTCCGTCGCAGCGCCAAACTTATTGATTCCAGTACCGCTTATCGATCTGAAGCCCCTGGAAGGAACTCGCCGCTTGCGGTGCAGGGACTTCAGATCGGCGGTACCAGGCAATGAGCGATACCGCAGGCAAGAATTTCATCGACCTGACGGCGAACATCGTCTCGGCCTATCTCAGCAACAATCCGACGCCGGCGTCGGAAATTCCGGGCCTGATCAACCAGATTCATGCAGCGCTGGTACGTGTTTCAACCGGCAGGCCTGAAGCACCCTTGGAACCCGCGAGGCCGGCGGTTTCCGTCAAGAAATCCATGACGCCCGACTATCTGGTCTGTCTGGAAGACGGCAAGCGATTCAAATCGCTGAAACGGCATCTGCGCTCGCAATATAATATGACGCCCGAACAGTACCGGGAAAAGTGGGGTTTGCCGCCGGACTATCCGATGGTCGCGCCCAATTACGCGGTCGCCCGCTCGCAGCTCGCCAAGAAAATGGGGCTGGGCCAGCAACGCCGGCGGCGCAAGTAGGTCTTATCTTACGAAGCCGCCGCTAATGCTTCCCGCGCATCGGTACGGATCCGTTCCACCATCGCGCGCAGGCCGTTCGAGCGTTGCGGCGTCAGATGTTCACGGAAACCGAATTCGTTGAATACGGCGGGCGCATCCGTGGCGAGGATTTGCTGCGGGGTATGGCCCGAATAAAGCGTCAGCAGGATCGCAATCAGTCCGCGCACGATATGGGCGTCGCTGTCGCCCAGGTATTTCAGCAACGCTTCGCCGCTATTGCTGCGTTCGAGGCTCTTCGAGAGCCAGACCTGGCTGGCGCAACCCTGCACTTTGTTGGCGGCCGAATGCTCGGCCTCCCCCATCGGTTCGAGCGTCCGGCCGAGTTCGATGACGTACCGGTAACGGTCGTCCCAATCCTCCAGCAGCTCGAAATTTTCCCTGATCTCGTCAATCGTCGTCATGATCGTGCTCAGCCTTCGGACCCTATATAAGGCCGAAGGCGGCCGAAAGCGATATGGCCCAATCGAAGAGAATTGTTCCCGTTTTCGCGAGGCCTTATGGAGATGAAGGCGAAGCGCCCTGCCATTCGATCTGCATATCGTCGGGCGTCAGCGTATCGTGTGCCTCGGATTGTGCGGCCTCGGCGCTCTCCATGCCGCCGATCGATCCGGTATGATCGGGCGCACGCTTATCGGATTTGTCGGGCTTGTCGGTAATGATCTGGTACAGCTTTCGCGCGCCGCCCTGGGCGCGTTGACCGATCACGGTTGCGGCCTGGCTGCCCACTTCGCATGCCGCCGGTTGACGCTTGCAGAACTGGGTCATATCGGACACCGCCGCGGTGGCGGCGGAAACGGCCTCTGACGCGTTGATTTGCGGCGCCGCCTTGTCCTGCTCCGGGGCTTTGTCCCTCGGCAACAGAACGAGCACCAATCCAACCCAAAACGCCAAGCGAAGCAGAAAAAACATCTTGCTACTCCGGCCGCCCCTCTTGTTCCGTCGCCTTCAATCCCGAAAATCGATCACTAACATTCGTCGATAAATCGCAAGTGTTTGCTTTGAAGTTAAATCGGAAAGAATTCACGAAAAAATCGATCGATTTGATTCGGCGTAAATTTTCAATTGATGAGATGCAACCACGGAGATTCACCTCTATCCACCATTTCGAAACCATATCGGTCTATCGCCGGAAACCTGTCGTTCACCATCTGCGTTGATAGGCCGTCGCATCCGACGCCGAAAGCGCCGTGGAGATACGGTCTTTAGCCGCAGCCTCACTCAGCCTTAGCGTTCGTTTAATGTCGCTCTGACAGGTTGCGATAACGACAAGGGGGACGTTCCGGGGCGTCTGCTAGACGCACAGGCGAAAAGCACGGAAGCTGTGATAGTTCTGAGTACCATTCGCGATTGCCTAGATGCGCTGCTGCACCCGTCGGCGCGGTACGATGTGCTGGCGCGCGCGCGTCATCGCGCCTTTATCGCTCCGCGGTTGTTGGGAAGCCTGACGGCGTTTGCTGCATTTCCGGTCTATCTCGCTATGCACGGCGCGCCTACGGCGCTCGGGGTGGCGGCCTTCGCTTGGTTGATCGCGCCCATTTTGTTGTCTTGGTTCCTGTCGCGTACCGGCCGTTACGAAGGAGCCTGCGTGCTGTCGTCGCTGGCGTTTGCCGGCCTGATCATGACGCTGGCCTCGGTCACCGGCGGCATCGGATCGTTCGCCGCGATCTGGCTTGTGGTGGTGCCGATGGAGGCCGCGATTTCGGCATCGCGCCGGGTGGTTGCGTTTGCCTCCGCGCTGACGCTGAGCTGTGTCTCCCTACTGATCGTCCTCGGTCATTTCCAGTTGCTGCCAGCAACCGATGTCGCTCCGGACCTGCGCGCTGTCCTGACGGCATTCGGCGTGGCATCGGCGGCGCTCTATGCGGCAGGCCTGGCCTTCGGAGCCGAACTGCTCGCGCGCACCAGCGCCTCGCTGCTTTATGTCGAGGAGGAGCGTTATCGGCTGCTCGCCCATAACATGAGCGACGTGATTTCCCGCCATCACCGCAACGGTGCCGTGCGTTTCATATCTCCGGCCGCGGAAGCGCTGTTGGGGATGCCGGCCTCGCGGCTGCTCGGCTATGGCCTGTTCGATCGCGTCCACGTCGCCGATCGTCCGGCTTATCTCACCGCGCTTTCGGATGCGGCGCGCGGCGGCGAGGCGAAAAGCGTCGAGTTCCGCTTGAGGCGGGAAGTGATCCGCGGCCGTGAGGCAGGGCCAGCCGGTCAGGTCAATTTCATCTGGGTCGAGATGCGTTGCCGGCCGCTTGAACAGCTATCGCAAACCTCAAATACTTCCGAAGCCGAAGTGGTCGCGGTGATGCGCGACGTCACCGATCGGAAAAACCAGGAACGCGCGCTGGATCTGGCTCGCTCGGCGGCGGAGCAGGCGGACGCATCCAAGACACGTTTCCTTGCAACGATGAGCCACGAGTTGCGCACGCCGCTAAATGCCATTATCGGGTTCTCCGAAATGATCATGCAAGAGGACGCGCTGATGCTGGATGCCGCGCGCCGCAAGGAATATGCCCAGTTGATCAACGATTCGGGCCAACATCTGTTGTCGGTGGTCAACGGCATCCTCGACATGTCGAAGATGGAGTCCGGCAATTTCGAGATCATGCCGGAGCCTTTCGCGCCGCGGGCGGCGCTGATCAATTGCTGCAACCTGCTGGCTCTCAAGGCCCGGGAGAACGGCATCGATCTTGTCACGCGGGCGCCGGACGATCTGCCGGTCATGATCGGCGATCCCCGCGCATTCAAGCAGATTGTGCTCAACCTCGTCGCCAACGCCATCAAATTTACGGAGCGCGGCGGTGCCGTCACCGTGTCGGCGGGCGTCGACGGCGCGCGGCTCGTGATTCACATCGCCGACACCGGGGTCGGCATCGCGGACGACGACCTCAAGCGGATCGGCGATCCATTCTTTCAGGCCGGCAAGACCTATCAGCGCCGGCACGAAGGCACTGGTCTTGGGTTGTCGATCGTCAAAAGCCTCGTTGCCTTGCATGGTGGAGAAATGACGGTGCAGAGCAAGGTTGACGAAGGCACCACCTTTATGGTGGCGCTGCCATTGACCCCGCAGGCCGCGCAACCCTCGAGCAACATCGCAACGCTGGCCCCGCTGGCGCGCCCCGCTATGTCAGAGCAGATCCTCCAGGTGAAGAAAAGTGCCTAGGAAACGTTTGAACGACGATGATATGCCGCGCCGCCGCCGCGGCTTCAAAGAAGCCGCGGTCGAGCCGGATTCCGAACGCGGTCTGGTGATGCGCATTTTTCTCTACAGCCCGAAGGATATCATCGCGAGCGCGCTCGCTCTCGCCGCTGTTATTGCGATCATCGCCAACGCGCTGTTGATGCAAGCCGGCCGTCATCCTGCGCCGATGTTCGGCACGGTTACCACCTTACCTGCGACCGCCTTGCCTGTGGTCGCGTCGGTCCCCGCCAGTCTGTTGCCACGGCCGCGGCCCGTCGAGGCCGATACGGCGTTGCCCGAAACCAGGCCGGCCGAGCCGAAAGCCGCCGATCCCCTGACCAACCTGGTCAAGACGACCAGTACGGTGCAGGCGGCAACAGCGAATATTCCGCGCCCGCCGCTTGCCGTGCCGGTATCTTCCCGCGTCGACAGCGTGCCGGTCTCAGTCGGCGGATCGCATCGCGTGGCTGCGGTGCAACGCGCGTTGACCGAATACGGCTATGGCCAGTTGAAACCGACCGGCGTTGTCGGTTCGGATACGCAAGCGGCGATCCAGAAATTCGAGAAAGCGCGCAGGCTTCCGGTCTCGGGCCAGGTTTCCGATCGTCTGGTGCGTGAACTCGCCGCCATGATCGGTCATTCGATCGAGTAGTGACTGGTTGCTTCCGGTAGCCTATCTTTCGTTCATGCGATTGAAATCAAGCATATGGGTCGCGGCCTATTTACGCCGCTGCCAAACCGCGGGCGTATTCGGCGCGGTGCGCCGGCGCGGCGCGGAGGAGGCGGGTGCCGTTTTCGTCAAGGTGGCGTCACTCGACGGCAATGCCATGCTTTACGTGCCGGCGCCTCAGGCGGTCTACGACGATAGCCGGCCGATCGAGCGGCTTTTCATGCCGACCTCGAAAGAGCCGCTGCCGGAGCCGTCCGTTGAGGAACGTCTTCAGAAGGAGATCCGGTTTGATCCCGACGCCTGGATCGTCGAGACCGAGGACCGCTCCGGGCGGCACTTTCTCGATCTGACGCGGGATTGATCGCGAGCCTGCTTGTTAGCGTCCGGAATTCTGCGACGAACCTGTCCGGGGTGCTGCAACGCTGCTTGCGGGCTGTGGGGCCACTCGGGTCTGAGCCGCGGCAGGACGTGCGCGGCTGCGCTCGTCGTCGTAAAGCGCGGGGCGGTATTTGGCACGCGTCACCGCCATGGTCGAGCCGCGCCAGGCGGCCAACATGATCAGCGCTGATTGCTCCTTCAGCACGTCATAGAGCCGCGCGAGCCGATACACGGTGTGCACGGACGTGCCGATCTCGGGTTTGAGGAAAAGCAGAACCCGCTGATACACCGGGCTCGGCATGCCGAGCGCCTTGGCGGCGCAAGCGAGCGGCTCGCCGGTCGGATCGTTGACCACCTGGGTTGCGATCTTCCAGGGCAAGATCAGGGTTTCGCCAAGTTCGAGCGTGAAGTTTTCGACATCGGCGACAAAGGCGGCCATTTCCAGCGCTTCGATCGAGCGTTGCGCGCGCTGGGCGGGAACGCGCGGCGAGGCCTTCAACGGCGTCTCGGAGAGATTGTGCAGGATCAAGGCTCGCTCAGAAGAACCTGCGCCGAAAAAGAGACTGCTGATTTCCGCCGCGTCTTTCGGCTGCATCGACAGCTTTGCGGCCATCTGCAGCGGCGCCTCACGAGCGGTCTTGGCCGGTTCCGGTGCAACGGCAGTCTCTGGAATCAAGTGTGCGGGAATTTCGTGGGCGAGCGCCACGCGCTGATCGGGAGCGGATGGTTTGAGCCCGAGATGTTTCAGGACCGGAGCGGGTGTTGCCGGATAGACGGCAAGCCGCGCCCGCACGGCCGCGCGGGTGGCGTCGTCAACCTGGTCGATCAGTCGCGACGTGAGTTCGACGAACTGGCGGGCTTCCTGCTCGCTATGGGTGGTCGTCTGAACATAGAGGTCAGCGAGAACGCGAAGCAGGGTGGGGCGGATGTCGACGCCCTCTCGATGAGAAAGGTTCATCAAACCGTCAAAGCCCGAGAACAGCGGAGGCGTTGTCATCTTGAGGGATACGCGACTGATTAAATCTCGCGAAAGCCTAAGTCAGTTGCTTTAACGCCGCGTTAAGGAAAACAATTCGTGAAACGGCCAGCCGATATCTCGCCATTTCTGTCGCCTCGCGTGATCGCCGTGCAACGGTCTGACATCAAATCCAGCGGCGCCTGCGAATTAAGAAGCCGTTAACCACGTCCTGTTCTTAATGACGACCGTCGCCGCAAATCGCGTGAGAGCGGCAACCGGAGAGAGTTTGGGCATGGGCACCATCATTGAATTTCCAGCAGATGCGGCATCGCGGCGGCTGGGCCCAACCATGGATGACGTTGCCCAGGGGGTTACGGGAACGGTCGTGATCCTTCCCGTGATCCGGATCGAGCGTCAGGCTGAGGAAACCAGCGGAGATCGCGGGCCGGAGCAGGGGACAGCTCCCGGCCGTCGTCGGCGGCGGCGCTGAAAGCCGGATGGGATGCCTGACACCTCATTTTTGATCCGGATCGGGTGGCAGCCGTCAGCCGGCCTGTCGGCGCTGATGCTGCTCACATCAGGCCTGATGCTGGCCGGCTGTAGCGGTGGCGATTTCGGACGCAGCCGCGAGGATTTCCGCAACGACGACATGCATCGCTGGCTAGGTGCCGAGGCGACCGGCAGCGTCGGCCTGAAAGCCTCGCAATTCCAGCTCACCGATGTCGAAAGGCAGCTTCGCGATCAGGCCTATCCGGTGATCGAGCCGCCGCATTCGCGTCCTGCCTGGAAGGCCGTGTTCGGTGACTACCAGGTTGTGGCTTCGCCATGGCGGGAGAAGGTCGCCTTTGATCGCACGGCCTATGGGCGGCAGTTGATCGACGAGCCGCACCGCTCGGACGCCTCGCGCTATTCGCAATTGATCGACGATATACGCGACGACATCACTCGCTTCGAGCCGTTCTATTCCACCGCGGCCCGCGTGCTCGACCTCGACCGCAAGCGCAATGCCAGCCTCGCTCATGTCTCGCAATTGTCGCCGCGGGAGCGTGCGGACGCGGTCGCCCGCATGGAAGAAAACACGTTGATCGTGCAGTGGGTCCAGCAATGCCAGGAGCGGCGAATTTCGTCGTACCGCTGGGCGCTGGAACGGCTGGTGGTCCAGGCGCCCGACGGCATGGCCGCCGAAGCCGACCGGCTTCTCAACGAGCTTGCCACTTTGGCCGCCAATCCGCCCGTCGCGGTACAGCCCGTCAACGGTTACAGGCTCAGCTCGCGCGGCTGAAAGCTGTCCGAAGATTTGCTGCCGAAGTTCAACGTTTAGCCGGCATCGGCTCGGTCTGTACCTTGCAGCTCGATGCGGCCAGCGAAGCCTGCGCTTGCGGCATCAGGCCCGGCTCCGGCGCCAGCGCCTTCATCACGATCAACCCGGCCGCGCTGGGAGAATCGATGATCAACCGGTCCGCGGCCGTCACGTCCTCATCCTCTGGCAAAGCGGCGTGTTGGGCTTCCGTCATCAGGTCGAGTTCGATCACCTTGCGCCCGGCCGAGCGGTCATTGATGGCATAATAGGCCAGTTCGTTGCGGGTATAGAACGACACCGACGTATAGGCCTGGCTCACAGGCACCGTGAGCTTGATCGGCCCTCCCGACAGATCGTAGCGGCAGATCGCAACCGCAAAAGCCGGATCCATGAATGGCAAGGGTGCCGCGGAGGGATCCGGCAAGGGCAGCGGCGTGACGGCATTGAGTTTCGTGATCGGAGCGAGACGGGAATAGGCGTCCTGGCTCGCGATGCGCGGGAGCGCCAGCACACTGACCAGATGCACGATGCCGCCCAGCAGCACACCGGCGATGATCGTGAACAACAGCCGGATCATAGGCAGCCCACCGTTGCGATAGCGGGCATCGGAGCGTCGCGCTGGGTCCGCGTCGCAACGCCCACCGGCGTATCGTAGAGCCGCAGCACCAGCGAGTAGCGCTCGATTCCGCCGGTCGGCAGCCAGTTGCCGGCGCGCGATCGTGACGCCACTCGCACTTCGAACGAGCCATCCGCGCCGCGGATGATTTCCTGGCTGGTGAAGCCGTAGCGTTGCAGTGAATTTGAGACCAGCCGTCCTCTCGAATCGTAGAGCGTTAGCGTCCAGAACCGCGCCGCCGGCGTAATTCCGCTCACGACGACGTCGCAGCGGCCGTCAAGCAGCCGCTTGCGGTCGTCCCGTGTGGCGGAGAATGCAACGCCGTCGCCGGTGCCGATCGGCAACTCGCCGCTGCGGGCAATGGATGCGCGCGAATAAGGGTCGACATCGGCGGTGCCGATTCTCGGCCGCGCGGTCCAGGCGCCGATCTTGAGCGTGCCGAGATCAGTGCCGCGGGTCGCCGTCACCCATGTGGCGCCGAGGCCGACGGCGGCGGCGAGGATCAGCGCCAGCAAGGTGACGAATATCAGTCGCACGTTTAATTCTTGCGCGGAGCGGGTGAGGCCACGGCGCTCTCGGGCAACGCCGAAGCAAAGCTGTCGGTGAACCCGGCGGAAGTCGAGGACACTGGCTTGGTCGGTTTGGCGGGCTCGCCGGCGGTTTTGGCTGCGTCATCCAGCAGCTTTTCCACGCGCACCAGAATGTCCGCACCACGCTTGGTGAGAACCGGCGGCGGCTTGATCTCCGCAGGCTTCGGACCGCCATTGGCCGCCAGCACCGCGGCAGAAGGCGAGGACGGAAGTTTTGTGCCCATTCCGACGCCTGGAATTTCCTTGATCTCGACGCCCTGATGCGCGGCGAGCATGATGTCGTGCCAGGTCTGTGCCGGTAGCGAGCCGCCGGTCATCCGGTTGGTCGCGGAATAATCGTCGTTGCCGTACCAGACAGCGCAGGTGAAGTTGCCGGTGTATCCGACGAACCAGGCGTCGCGATAAGCATTGGTGGTGCCGGTCTTGCCCGCGGTCGGGATGCCATCGAGTGCAGCGCGCCGCGCGGTGCCCTCGCTGACGACGTGGCTCATCATTTCGGCCATTTCGGCCGCAATGTTGGGCGGAATCGCCTGCAGCGGTTTCTTGCCGTCGCGGTCGAAACGCCAGACCAGATCGCCGGCGCCGGTACGAACTTCCAGCACCGCATGCGGCGTCACCGATCTGCCCTTGTTCGGGAAGGTCGCATAGGCGACCGCATGTTCGAGCACGGTGACTTCGTCGGCGCCGATCGGCAGCGAGGGCGTATCGGGTAGCGGCGCCTTGATGCCGAAGCGGCGCGCGACCTCGACGATCTTGGCACGGCCGACCTTGGCCGGATTCGGCGCCTTGCCGCCGAGCGCAATCGACAGTTTCACCGGCACGACGTTGATCGAGCGGGTGATCGCCTGCGTCAGGGTGACCGGGCCGGAATAGGAGTGGCCGTAATTCTGCGGGCACCAGTTGCCGATGCAGACCGGCCCGTCGACCACGATCGAGGTCGGCTTGAAGCCGTTGAGCAGCGCGGTCGTATAAACATAGGGCTTGAACGACGAGCCGGGCTGTCGATAGGCGTCGGTCGCACGGTTGAACTGGCTGGCGCCATAGTCGCGGCCGCCGACCATCGCGCGCACGCCGCCGTCGAGATCGGAGACGACGGTTGCAGCCTGGGTCGCGTGATAATCGCGGCCAAACTGCCGCAACTGGTTTTCGATGGCTTCCTCTGCGGCGCGCTGCACGTTCATGTCGATCGAGGTTCGCACCACGAAAACGCGCTCATTGTAGGATTTCGGGAAGGTGTCGACGAGCTTGCGCATCTCGTCGAAGGCCCAATCCAGATAGTAGTTCGGTGAATTCTCGTCGCGGCGGTCGACCGCGGTGGCCGGATTGCGCCGCGCGCCGAACACCTGGCCTTCGGTCATGAAGCCGGCATCGACCAGATTGTCGAGCACGACGTTGGCGCGGGCGCGGGCAGCGGGCAGGTTGATGTGGGGCGCATATTTGGTGGGCGCCTTGAACAACCCCGCAAGCATCGCAGCTTCCGCGAGATTGACGTCGCGCGCCGACTTGTTGAAGTAGAAATGCGCCGCGCCGTCGACGCCGAAGGTGCCGCCGCCCATATAGGCGCGATCGAGATAGAGCTTGAGGATTTCGTTTTTGGTGAGCCGCGTCTCCAGCCAGATCGCCAGGAAGGCTTCGTTCACCTTGCGCTCGATGGTGCGCTCGTTGCTCAGGAACAGGTTCTTGGCCAATTGCTGGGTGATCGACGAGCCGCCCTGCCGCACGCCGCCGGCCTGGGCGTTGGTCACGATCGCGCGCAACGTACCGGCGACGTCGATGCCGAAGTGGTCGTAGAAACGGCGGTCTTCGGTTGCGAGCGTCGCCTTGATCAGGACGTCCGGGAAATCCTCCAGCGGGATCGAATCGTTGTGCTTGATGCCGCGGCTGCCGATCGGATTGCCGTAACGATCGAGGAAGGTCACCGCCAGATCGGATTTCTTCAGCCAGTCTTCGTCGGCGGTCTCGCGGAAGGCCGGCACCGCCAGCGCCAGCATCAGGATCAAACCGCCAAGACCGAGGGTGGCGGCTTCCGACAAGGGCTCGATGAAAACCCAGCGTTTCCAGTGGCCGACATAAAAGCGGTCCATGAAGGCGGAATACCGCTCGTAGAGCTCGCGGGTGCCTTTGCCGGTCGAGAACAGCGTCGAATCGATGCGCGCGTCCAGGTCCAGCATCCAGTGCCGGATCTTCTTTTTCCATTCGGTGAGATCGATCTTGCGCACGGGCAGGCGTTTACCTGAAACCGGAATTCCGGTGTCGTTTTCGATTTGAAGTCGATCACCGCTTACGGTGCAGGATCCTCAAATCTTGCGGGAATGTTGCGGCAAACCCAAGGCATATCGGTGCCCCGCCTGCCATACTCCTATCTAGCCGAGCGGGGACGATAAACCAATGGCCGGGCTCACTTTTCAAAAGGAAGGTATAACGCCCACTGGCATTCAGGACGTGGAGTCGTCCTGCCACTTGCACGGGTGCGCACGCTGCCCCTAGAAGGGCAGATGCGAAAGATGCCCGAAAATCCCAAGCCGATGACCGAAAAGCCCAAACCGCCTTCCGGTCAGGAAGGATTCTTCTGGAAAACCAAGACGTTGGAAGAGATGTCGGAGGCGGAATGGGAAAGCCTGTGCGACGGCTGTGCCCGCTGCTGCCTCGAAAAGCTTGAAGACGAAGACACCGGTAAAATCTATTTCACTCACGTTTCCTGCAAACTTCTGGATGCAGGCCTTTGCGCCTGCAAGGATTATCAGCATCGTTCCGAACAGGTTCCTGACTGCGTCAGACTGACGCCTGCCAATGTGCGCACGCTGAATTGGCTACCGCCAAGTTGCGGTTATCGTCTGGTCGCCGAAGGCGGCGATCTCTTTTGGTGGCATCCATTGATTTCGGGCGACCCCAATACGGTTCATGAAGCCGGCGTTTCCGTGCGCGGTCGCGTAGAGGGAACCGAAAACGAGATCGCCGACGAAGATCTCGAAGATCATATCGTGCAGTGGCCGGCGCTCCTGCCCAAACGTGCCCGGCTGAAGAAGCGTCCGTCGTCTTCACGATGACTGGATGTCTTGCGCGCTGACCGGGACGCTCCCATGCGCCCGACCCGCTGCCGCAGCCCCAATTCGCCCCGTAAATAGGCTGTATATTTCGTGGCGGCGAGAACCGCTGCCCGCTCCGGCATAATCTCCGCATGAACAAGTTCGAACGGCAAGGCCGTCCATTGGCCGATCAGCCAACATTGTCCGAAAGTCTCGCCGTCGAACCCACGGTGATGCCTTCTGATATCCCTGATATCAGCGACGCGCCGCCGATCGCGCCTCCTGCGCCACTCAGTCAAACTGAAGTCCGCACCATTTTGATGAGCCTGATGCTCACGATGTTTCTGGCCGCACTCGACCAGACCATCGTTGCGACGGCATTGCCGACCATCGGACGGCAGTTCGGAGACGTTTCCAGCCTGTCATGGGTCATTACGGCCTATCTGCTGGCGTCTACCGCGGTGGCGCCGGTGTTCGGCACGCTGAGCGACATTTACGGCCGTCGTGCCACGATCATCACCTCGATGAGTCTGTTTATCGTGGGCTCGATCCTGTGCGCGGTTGCCCCGAGCATGCCGGTGCTGATCATCGCCCGTGGCCTTCAGGGCCTGGGCGGCGGCGGCATCCTGCCGATCGTTCAGACCGTAATTGCCGACGTGGTGACGCCGCGCGAGCGCGGCCAGTATCAGGCCTATTTCAGCGGCGTCTGGATGGCGGCGGGAATCAGCGGGCCGATCCTCGGCGGCGTTTTCGCCGAACATCTCCACTGGTCGATGATTTTCTGGATCAACGTCCCGCTCGGCCTGACATCTCTGGCGATGCTGTTGCCGAAGATGGGCCGGATCCCGGTTTTTCACCGGCGCCGCAAAGTCGACTGGCTCGGCGGTGTTCTTTTGATGGCCGCCGCCGTCATGGTGATGCTGGTGCTGACTTGGGGTGGCAATCGCTATCTCTGGCTGTCGCCGGTCATCATGGCGATGGCGGGGGCTTCGATTGCGCTGACATTTGCTTTCGTCTGGCATGCCTTGCAGGCTGACGAGCCGTTCCTGCCGCTGCCATTGATGGGCGGAAAGGTCGTGCCTTACGCCATGGTTTGCGGCGGCTGCGGCATGGGCGCGATGCTGGGACTGACCGTCTACCTGCCGCTTTATTACGAGGCCGTCTATCACCTCAGCGCAAGTGAAGCGGGCCTGGCCTTGATTCCGCTGGCCGCGGTTTCGACGGGCGGCGCCGCGATTGCCGGGCGAACCATGTCGCGCTCCCGGCACTACAAGCGGGTTGCGATCATTGGGACCATCATAGCCGCCGCCACCGCGGCGGCACTGATGTTCGCGCCGATGCCGCTCTGGCTGCTTTTGGTGTTGCTGTCGATCTTCGCATTGGGGTTGGGCACGGCGTTTCCGGTCTCGACCGTGTCGTCACAGAATGCGGTCGCGCGCTCGCAGGTCGGCACCATTACCGGGGCGACCAATTTCTTTCGCG
Organism: uncultured Alphaproteobacteria bacterium; assembly: GCA_963770515.1. GTDB lineage: Bacteria > Pseudomonadota > Alphaproteobacteria > Rhizobiales > Xanthobacteraceae > Bradyrhizobium. The sequence continues at coordinate 188,178 of CAVYPW010000004.1, read as the reverse complement.
CCTTGATGGCGTCGTTCACCGTTGCGGTGTTCTCGGCTATTCTGCTGATGGCGCTTGGCGCCGACATTTCGCTTTCGGGCGAGCACCGTGGTTTCGTGAATTCCGTTTCGGCCGCCGATATGATTGTCGCCTTCCGTTACGTATTCGGCGCCGCTGCGGCCATGATGGTCGTGGCGTCGATTTGCATGATCTTGATGGAAGAACGGCCGCTGGCCGGCCCCGCGCAGCCGGCCGCAATGGCGGAGTAGGCCGGATCGCCACTCATACGCGCGCGGGCGCAAACGGGTGCGATGATCACGTGCGCTAAGGTTGAGCTTCTTCACGTGACGATTTTTTTTAACCGCTGCGGCCAATCGAGGCGGCGTTCAAAATCGACGCCCCCGGATTTTCCATTTCGAATAAGGGGTTATCAAAAAATCGAGTACGGCAAGCCGTTTCGATTAATGGGCCGTTCAGCCTCTTCCTCAATGCACCTGTAACCAATCGAATTTAGATTCCAGCACCATTAGAGGTGGTGCAAGCGTTCTGTTTCTGCGAGCGGGAGTTTTGGATGCGGCAGCTGATTTCACGATTCCTGAACGACGAGTCCGGGGCGACGGCGATCGAATACTGCCTGATCGCGGTCGGCCTCAGCATCGTGATCATCACGGCCGTCAATGGCATCGGTACCACCCTCAACGGCAAATTCACGACGATCAACACGTCGCTGAAGTAACGGCGCGTCGTTCTATCCGGCTTTTTTGGCCCGTGCCGAACTGCGCACGGGCTTTTTCGCAGCTGGGGCCTTGGTTTCAGCCCTGGCTTCCTCTTTGGCGGCGCGCTTGCCGCTAATCGGCAGCAGCATCTCGCGCTGGCCCTCGATCCGCTTCTTCGGCCTCTTGCCCCTGACCTTGGCAGCGGGAGGAGGCGCCTGCCGTTCATTGGCCAGGCTGCGTTTGAGCGCATCCATCAAATTAATGACATTGCCGCCGGTTTTGGGGGCGGCTTTGGCCGTCGGCCGGATGCCGCTGCGCTTTTTGTCGATCAGGTCGATCAAAGCGGATTCGTAATGGTCCTCGAACTTGTCGGGTTCAAACGAGCCCGACTTTTTCTCGACGATGTGCTTGGCCAGATCCAGCATATCCTTGGTGACTTTGACGTTCTGGATATCGTCAAAATAGTCCTTTTCGCTTCTCACCTCGTAAGGGTAGCGCAACAGCGTTCCCATCAGGCCCTGGCCGAGCGGTTCCAGCGCGACGATGTGCTCCCGGTTGGTCAGGACCACCCGGCCGATCGCGACCTTGTTCATGCTGCGAATGGTTTCGCGGATCACCGCGAACGCGTCGTGACCGACCTTGCCGTCGGGCACGAGGTAATAGGGACGGATCAGGTATCGGCTGTCGATGTCGGTCTTGGGAACGAATTCGTCGATTTCGATGGTGTGGGTCGATTCGAGCGCGATGTCCTCGAGCTCTTCCTTTGAGACCTCGATGTAGGTGTCGGTATCGACCTTGTAGCCCTTGATGATGTCGTCGCTGGCGACTTCCTCGCCCGTATCGGCGTCGACCTTGGCGTATTTGATACGATGGCCGGTCTTGCGGTTAATCTGATTGAAGCTGACCTTTTCGGTATCCGAGGTCGCGGGATAAAGCGCGACCGGACAGGTCACCAGTGAAAGGCGCAGGAAACCCTTCCAATTGGCGCGGGGGGCCATGGGATACTCCTCGGACGCAACCGACGAAAAACGAGACGATATCACCGGTGGGACGGGTTTAAAACACGCCGCAACGGGAATCTGGCAACGGCGTTAACCGGGGTGAGTTGCGCTTTCTTTCGAGTGAAAGAATGTCGCATGTGGCATGCCGCGCAATGGCCGCCTGCAAAGACCGCTTCATGGTGCCGAATACCGCGATGCGGCACCTTGCAAGGCAGGAACATCATTGGAAATGACGCGTTGCTCTATCACCTGGCGGCCACGGACGCCGAACGCCTGAAAGCAGATCGAGGCCTCCATGGCAGTGCAACGGGACCATCAAATCGTTGAAACTCCGACCGAAGCGCGGCAGGCCGAGCCAGGACCCTCAGTGCTCGCGCTATTGGCAGTTTCCACCGGCCTTGCCATTCTGATCCTGGGTGTCGTCTGGTTCGTATTCTTCCGCACCTAGAAAACAATCGCTCGCCGCACGGAACCGCCGTCCGATCACGGTTCCCGTCGGGCGATCGATTACCAACACCGTGTTAATCCGGTCTCGCGCTATTCCGGTTTTTCCGCGATGACGAATTGCGCATGATTGCGCCGTGAAGGTTTGCCCGGTTCGGTTACGATTTCGCAACGTGGGCAGGGCAATCTTCCGCAGTTCAAATCATGATGTCGCCCACTATCCGGGCGATCAAGAAGCGCGGGGGGATAACCGGATGCATTCCATGTTTACTCTTCTCCTTCAGTCGTCGTTTTTCATCGCGGGTTTCGGCGCCGGATATGTTGTTTGCGCCTGGCGGTCGCACCGTCGACAATCGCAATTCGCGGGCCTCTCGCCGCGCATCTCGACCTTCGGCCATCCTCGCCGGGCGTTCTAGCGCCTGTGGCGCGCACATGATGGTTAACGAATGATGTGCTGCGTGGCGAAGAGTTGAGCCAATTACGGGCGAAGATAACAATTGCCCCGCGCTATCCTCGTTTTCGAAAAGACGGGGGAAGCGCGGTGAAAAAGATTTCGATACTGGCTGTGGCGATTGCCGCACTGAGTGTGAGCCAATATCAGGCGGAGGCAAGTCTGATCGGCATGCCGCTCAACCTGAAGTCGGTGCTTGACGCGCGCGATGCGCGGGCACCAGCGCAAGCCTGCGAGTTTTATTATACCGACGATGTCTTTGCAGGTCCGGTGTGGATCAGGGGATGCTGAGCTCTCGGATGGCTCGGCTCAGATCGAATGATCCGATTGAGCCGGCTTGAGGCGGAGCAGAAAAGACGCCATTTGTCCGACGCAGATTCCGCTAATGCCGCCCAGCGCCTTCACCAGGGCGTCCGCGGCGCGGCTATGGCGGTCCAGCGTCAATAGCTGAAGCAGTTCCAGGCCTAGTGCTGCCCCAACCACGATCGCGAAAACCAGCAAGACGCGGTTAGGGTAAGCCAGCGCGAAGGCAAGGCCGATCAGCGCAAAGGCGGCGAAGTGCTCCAGATGCGGGCTCGCGAGCGAGGGGCGGGCTCCCATCGGCGAAAGCGTTACGACGGCGATCATCCCGAGCGCCAGCCAGCCTGTGATGACCGATATCCTGTGAATCATGCCTCTAGGTAAGCCACAAGAGGTCTGACCTCAACCTGTTCGAAGGCTTCCCGGTTCGCTTTCAAAGATTATTGGCATAATGCTTGATTGGCGAGGAGCCTGAAGCAATGACACCCAATTTCAAATCAAAGCCACATCGGGTCCTGTGTTTACGAGGCGTTCCTCATTCCAAGGTTTGAGTGAGCGGCCATGTGAATTGGGACTTGCGATGTCGATATCGAACCAGCGAATGCGGCGCCAGTGATGACCAATACCTTTGTTATCCCGGATATCCACGGCCGGCTGGACCTGCTGAATGACGGCCTCGCCGAAATTGCTGCACGATCCACAGGCGAGACCGACACCATCGTCACGATCGGCGACTACGTCGACAAGGGACCGGCCAGCATGGGTGTGATCGACCGGTTGCGATCGGGCGTCGGCGGCGGTTTTGAACTGATGACCCTGAAGGGCAACCACGATGCCATGATGATCGACGCGCTGCGGGACGGCTCGACAATGGCGGCCTGGCTGGCGAAGGGCGGCGATGCCGCTCTCGCTTCCTATGGAGGCGATCCGGCGCATGTGCCGCAATCCCACATCGACTGGCTCGGTCGGCTGCGGCTGTTTTACGTCGATGCCCATCGCCTCTATGTGCACGCTGGCGTCGATCCGGGAACTTCCATGGATCTTCAGCGCGTCGAGACGCTGTTGTGGAAGCGCTATCCCAAGGGATATTCGGAGGGCTTCGGCAATCTCCACGTTGTCCACGGCCATGATAATCACCCTGACGGCCCGTTGCTTTACGAAGGCCGAACCAATCTCGACACACTGGCCTGGCGAACGGGGCGGCTGACGATCGGCGTTTTTGACGACGACCGGCCGGGCGGCCCGATCGATCTCATCACTATCAAGGGCGCTCCGGCCGGACGTTAAAGATTAACGGTCCGCTTGCTCGTTTGTGGTCGGAATGTCGTTGAAAGCCGTTGTGAAGAAAAAGTAATCTTGCGGGTCGCTGCCGTTCATAACTCATTCACGACGGTCGCGCTCATCTAGTGGTCCGGTTCTAACATTCGCATCCCGTCCCAGCAGGCACTTTTGCGAATGTTAGAATCAAAGGACCACTAGCAAACATAGGTTTCTAGTGGAGTTTAGGATTTGACATTCGCTTTACGAACTCGCGGCCGGGTAGGAGCGAATGTCAAATCCACTCCACTAGCGCCTTAGGTCGTGACCACATTTGGAGAGCCGCGTGCGCTTACTTGTCGTCGAGGATGATCCGGATCTCAATCGCCAGCTGACCACGGCGCTGACCGACGCCGGATATGTGGTCGATCGCGCGTTCGACGGCGAAGAGGGGCACTTCCTCGGCGACAGCGAACCGTATGATGCGGTCGTGCTCGATATCGGCCTGCCGAAGATGGATGGCATTTCGGTGCTGGAAGCCTGGCGTCGCAACGGGCGTTCGATGCCGGTGCTTATCCTGACCGCGCGCGATCGCTGGAGCGACAAGGTTCAAGGCTTCGACGCCGGCGCTGACGACTATGTGGCCAAGCCGTTTCATCTTGAGGAGGTCCTGGCGCGAATCCGCGCGCTGCTCCGCCGCTCCACCGGTCACGCACAATCGGAGCTGACCTGCGGTCCGGTTTCGCTCGATACCCGCACCGGCCGCGTCAGCGTGTCCGGCAATCCGATCAAGATGACGTCGCACGAATACCGGCTGCTCGCCTACCTCATGCATCACACCGGACGTGTGGTATCGCGAACCGAACTGGTCGAGCATCTCTATGATCAGGATTTTGACCGCGACTCGAACACGATCGAGGTTTTCGTCGGCCGCATCCGCAGGAAGCTCGATGTCGACATCATCCAGACGGTCAGGGGGCTTGGCTATTTGCTGACGCCGCCGGTAACGGGCGGTTGATCCGACGTCTCCTCCTATGCTCTGTTTCGGGCATGGGCCTTTTTGACGTTTGGTATCCCGCCATGTCGACACCGCGCGGAAGATCGTTCGGGATGATGCCCTGATGCGCCGCAGCTCGCTTGCGACCAGGCTGTTTCTGTCCGCGACCGCTTGGGTGGTGGTCATTCTGCTGATCACCGGCGTGATCCTTTCGTCCGTCTACCGCGACGCCACCGAGCGCGCCTTTGACCGCCGTCTAAACCTCTATCTGCGCACGCTGGTCGCCGAGGTGGCGACCCCCGACGAGCCGCCCGATCATCAGTTCCAGTCGCTGGGCGAACCGCTGTTCGAACTGCCATTGTCGGGATGGTACTGGCAGATCAACCGCACCGATTCCGACAAGGAAGAGGTGCGCGCATCACGTTCGCTGTGGGACAAGAAGCTGCCGAAGCTCGAGGATCACGGCGCCGAACTGAGCGCGGCAGGCATCCGCCTCGGTTATGTCGAGGGCCCCGAGGGGCAGACGCTGCGGATGGTGGAGCGGCCGGTCGATCTCGGCGCCGACGGCAAATTCCTCGTCGATGTCGCCGGCGATGCATCGGAGATTTTCGACGAGACCCGCAACTTCGACTACTATCTGGGCGGGACGTTTATGGCCCTTTCGATCGTCCTGGTCCTGACCACGATCTTCCAGGTCCGCTTTGGACTGGCCCCGCTCAAGCGCATTTCCGATGCGATTGCCGATATCAGGTCCGGCCGCGCCGAGAGGCTCGAGGGCGAGTTTCCCGTCGAGATCGCGCCGCTGGCGCGTGAAACCAATGCCCTGATCGACGCCAACCGGGAAATCGTCGAACGCGCCCGCACCCATGTCGGCAATCTGGCTCATGCGATCAAGACGCCGCTGTCGGTGATCGTCAACGAAGCAGCTAGCCATTCTTCTGATCTGTTTGCCGCCAAGGTTCTTGAGCAGGCGGACGTGATGCGTGATCAGGTCGCCCATCATCTGGAGCGTGCGCGGATCGCAGCGCGCCTTACCATCGTCGGCACCATCACGGAGGTCGGTCCGGTGGTCGATGCCTTGCGCCGCACCATGGAGAAAATCCATCGCGACCGTGGCGTCGCCATCGAAGTTGCCTCCGGATCAAAGGCAAAGTTTCGCGGCGAGCGGCAGGACCTCGAGGAGATGGTCGGTAATCTCGTCGACAACGCCTGCAAATGGGCGGTCTCGCGTGTCTTCATCGAGGTTCTGGTTGACGAGCCAAATGAGCCCGGCGCGACCCCGATGCTACGAATTATCGTCGATGATGACGGGCGCGGCCTTTCGGAGCAGGAGCGGGCCCAGGTATCCCGCAGGGGCCAGCGGCTCGATGAATCCAAGCCGGGCTCCGGGCTCGGGCTATCGATCGTGGTCGACCTTGCCGCGCTCTATGGCGGCAGTCTGACCCTCGGCCATGCCCCGACGGGCGGGTTGCGGGCCGAACTCCTGCTGCCGGCCGCATAAACGCGCATCGGCAATGCAACTTTTGATGGAATAGTGGCTATGATCATCCTCTGGGGTTGATCATCCTAAACGACTTCTTAACGCGGTGGCTTTTACTATGCCCTGTGGACGTATTTTTGCCGTCCGCGCCACACAAGCTTGTAGTCCGGGCGCATGAGCCAGACATCAACCGAACGGCTGAGAGACTATCTCGCCCAGCTGCCGCCACGGTCGCAGGCGCTGCTGATGCGGGAGTTCGAGCGCGCTATCGATCGCGGCGAGGAGACCACGATCGCCACCTTTGTGCTCGAACAGCTGCGCAAGATTGTGCGCGGCGCCGATGCCGATGATGAGGCGCGGCCGCGCACGGACAACCCGACCCGGCTCCTGTTCCGCCCACTTGAACCGTTTCTGGTCGAAGGCAACGTCGCGGTTCGGGAAGGCCAGATTCGCCGCGCCTCGCTGTTGCCGGTCTGGCAGTGGCTGGCTCGCGAAGGAGCGCCGGACCTCGCCCGCCAATTCGAGACGGCACTTTCCCGTGGTCCGGAGAATGGCACCTCGCCCGAGATCGAGGCCGCCGCGCGGAAGCTTCAGCTGGCCACGGCCGAGGGGCTGCTGGCCGTTGTGGCATCCGGCGCCGATGACCGCCGCGCGCTGGCCCGCATCGGTCCGCCGGATGTGATCGAGGACCTGCCCTCGATTGCCTGTGTGTTGCAGGTACGCGAAGCGTTCGACACGCTCAACAGCCGTGTTCCCAGCTACATGCGTGTCTTCAACGATGCGCAGATCGAGGCGGTGATTGCCGCGCTCAATGTTCCCTCCTTGCAGACGCCGCAGTTGCTGCCTTTCGTGCTGTCGCTGGTGATGCAGCGATTGGCAGCGCCATGGCAGATCATTCGTCTGGCGATCCGCATGGCGGCGTCCGACGACGAGATGCGCGTCGCCTCGACGCCCTACGGCATCGCCGTCACCATCGCCTTGCACGATTTGTACTGCCTGGCGGCAACCCTGCGGGCCGATATCAAGCGCGGCCGCTTCGGCGAAGTCACCGAGCACTTGAAAACCCTTCACGATGGTGTCCGCGGCCTGAGAACCGAACTCGATCTGCGCAACGATTCAGCCTGGGGCAGGCAACTCGCATCGATCCGCGCCGACATTTCCAGTGCGCTGCAATCGGAAATTGACAGCGTTCCCGGCCGCGTCAGGCGAATCTTGCGGCAGCGTGCCGACAAGGACATTGCGGGAGCAGCCCAGATCAACTCGAGCGACGTCGACGAGACCATTGCGTTGATCGAGTTCGTTGCGGTGTGCCGCACCTATGCCGGCGAACTGGCGATCAACGAAGTCACCATGCGGACCTATTCCGATCTCCAGCACTATGTCGAGCAGTCGACCGAAGCGTTGGTGCAATCGCTCCGCGGCAGCGAAGGCAAAGCGCGGGCCTATCGCCAAACGCAGGTAGCCGCCGCCATCCGTTTTTGTGACGTGCTGTTTGGCGCCGATTATGCGTCGCTGATGAGCAGGGCCGCCGAAAACGCCGTGACGGGCGAGCGCAAATCGTCGCGGACCGGCTGATCCGGCCCCGGGGCGGATTTGCCCTTGTAAACCTCACATTTGAAGGTTTTGAGAAACGAATTTTCGTGAGGTATGTCAATATTTTACGTTTGGCTCATCAAATTGATAATTGTCAATTGCCCGCGTCTGACGCCTATGGTGTAAAGCGACGCCAGGGCGCTGTGCTGGTTCGCGCCGTTCCACCGGAACCCGATCGATGATGCTGTGGTTTGTGTTCGCGCTGATGACCGCCGCGGCGATTTTTGCCGTGCTCTGGCCGCTCAGTCGCGCCGGTCATCCGCAGCAGGACGGCAATGAAGCTGCCGTCTACCGGGACCAACTCACTGAAATCGACCGCGATATCGCTACGGGTCTCATCAACCCGCCGGAAGCTGCGGCCGCGCGCGTCGAGATCAGCCGCAGGCTGCTCGCAGCGGTCGACAACCAGCCCGAGGCGACCTCAAGCTCGAGCGTCAAGTTGCGTCGAGTGGCGGCCGTTATCGCTCTCATCGGATTGCCGCTCGTCGCAGCCGGGCTTTATTACCCGCTAGGCTCGCCTGAACTACCCGATTATCCGCTGGCACAGCGCAGCCGCACGCCCGGTGCGACGCAATCGCTCGACAAGCTCGTCGCGCAAGTCGAACAGCATCTCGAGGCTGAGCCGGCGGATGGCCGGGGCTGGACCATTCTGGCGCCGGTGCTCGCACGATTGGGGCGCATGGATGATGCGGTCCGCGCCTTCCGGAATTCGATCACCTATAGCGGGGAAAACGCGACCCGGCGGGCCGATCTCGGCGAAGCCTTGGTGGCTGCGGCGGGCGGCATCGTTACCGGCGAAGCCAAGGCCGAGTTCGAGCGCGCTGTCGCGCTCAACGCCGACGAGGTGAAGGCGAATTATTTTCTGGGACTGGCGGCCGAGCAGGATGGCCGTGCTGGGGAAGCAGCCTCGATTTGGCGCACGATGCTGGCGAAGGCGCCACCGGACGCGCCGTGGCGTCCGTTGATTCAATCTGCGCTGGTCAGGGTCGGCGGCGCACCGGCGCCTGCGCTGTCGAGTGACGCGATGGCGGCTGCGAAAGACATGAGCGAGACCGATCGTAACACCATGATCCGCAGCATGGTTGAGCGTCTGGCCACCCGATTGCACCAGAACGGCGATGACGTCGAGGGATGGCTGCGGCTCGTCAGGGCCTATATGGTCATGGGTAACGCTGACAAAGCCAAAGCCGCCTCGTCCGAGGCCCGGCAGGCGCTTGCCAAGGATCCCGGACGGTTGCAGCAACTCAACGATGGCCTGAAAAATCTCGGACTCGATGAATGAGTGAGATGAGCGGAATGGCGCAGCGACGCAAAAGAGGCAATCAATGACACGCAAGCAGCGGCGCTTGACTGTTATCGGCGGCTCACTCTTCGTGCTCGCGGTGGCCGCGGCGCTGGTGCTCAATGCAATGCGCGATTCGATCGTGTTCTTTTCGACGCCGAAAATGGTTGCGGAGAAGCATATTCAACCCGGCAAACGGTTTCGGCTCGGCGGCCTCGTACAGCCCGGATCGCTCGTACGCGGTGACAATCTGATGGTCAGGTTCGAGGTCGGCGACGGAAGCGCAGCCTTGCCGGTCTCCTACCAGGGAATTTTGCCTGACCTTTTCCGCGAAGGGCAGGGTGTCGTCGCGGAAGGTGCGCTCGACGCTTCCGGCGTGTTCAAGGCCGACACCGTACTTGCCAAGCATGACGAGAACTACATGCCCAAGGACGTCGCCGATGCCCTGAAGAAGCAGGGGCTCTGGAAAGAGGAATACGGCGCGGCGTCCAAAGGCGGCAATACGGCCGCCCGTGCGGCGCAAGGCGAGCAAGGAGCCGTGCGGTGATTGCCGAAAGTGGACATTACGCGCTGGTGCTGGCCTTTGGCCTTGCGCTGATTCAGTCGACCGTGCCGATTCTTGGGGCGCGCTGGCGTGATTTTCCGTTGATGAATGTCGCGCGCTCGACGGCGGTCGCGCAGCTCGTTTTCGTCGCTGCTTCATTTGCGGCGCTGATCGCGCTGCATGTTTCCTCGGATTTTTCTGTCGTCAACGTGGTCGAGAATTCGCATTCGATGAAACCGTTGATCTACAAGATCACCGGCGTGTGGGGTAACCACGAAGGCTCGATGCTGCTCTGGGTGTCGATCCTGGCATTGTTCGGTGGCCTGGTTGCGATCTTCGGCACTAACCTGCCGATATCGCTTCGCGCCCATGTGCTTGCGGTGCAGGCCTGGATCGCCAGCGCCTTCTACCTCTTCATCCTGATGACCTCCAATCCGTTCCTGCGCATCGCCAATCCGCCAATCGAAGGGCAGGACCTCAATCCGGTGTTGCAGGATATTGGTCTGGCCGTGCATCCGCCGATGCTCTATCTCGGCTATGTCGGCTTCTCAATTTCGTTTTCCTTTGCGATCGCGGCGTTGATCGAAGGCCGGATCGATGCGGCCTGGGCGCGCTGGGTGCGGCCGTGGACGCTGGTCGCCTGGATATTCCTGACGCTCGGCATCGCGATGGGTTCGTACTGGGCCTATTACGAACTCGGCTGGGGCGGCTGGTGGTTCTGGGATCCGGTGGAGAATGCCTCGTTGATGCCATGGCTCGCCGGCACCGCGCTGTTGCATTCGCTGGTCGTGATGGAGAAGCGTAACGCGCTCAAGGTCTGGACGATCCTGTTGTCGATCCTGGCCTTCTCGCTGTCCCTGCTCGGCACCTTCCTGGTTCGCTCCGGCGTCCTCACCTCGGTCCATGCGTTCGCCAATGATCCTCGGCGCGGCGTATTCATCCTGCTGATCCTGTGCATCTTCATCGGCGGCAGCCTCACGCTCTATGCCTTTCGCGCGTCTTCTCTCAAGCAGGGCGGCCTGTTCGCGCCGATCTCGCGGGAAGGGGCGCTGGTCCTCAATAACCTGCTGCTGACGACGGCGTGTGCGACGGTTTTTGTCGGAACGCTTTACCCGCTGGCGCTGGAAGTGATGACGGGCGAGAAGATTTCGGTCGGTGCGCCGTTCTTCAATCTCACCTTCGGGCCGCTGTTTGTTCCGTTACTGGTTGCTGTGCCCTTTGGACCGTTGCTCGCCTGGAAACGCGGCGATCTGCTTGGCGCCGCCCAGCGCCTGATCGCGGCCGGCATTGCGGCGTTGTTTGTGATGGCGGTGGTATGGGCCTGGACGGCTGGCGGCAGCACCTTCGCGCCGCTCGCGATCGGCCTTGCGCTGTTTGTAATTGTCGGCGCCGTGATCGATCTCGCCGAGCGCATTGGCTTGTTCCGGCTGCCGCTCGGCATCACGCTGCGGCGCGCGCGTGGGCTGCCGCGCTCGGCCTGGGGCACGATGTTCGCCCATGCAGGCGTCGGGATCGCGTTGATTGGTATCGTCTGCGAAACGTCGTGGAATAGCGAAAATATCAGGTCGATGAAGCCGGGCGATGTCACCAGCATCGCCGGTTACAGCCTCAAGCTCGACAGTCTGACGCCGCGGCGGGGATCGAACTACCGCGAGACGGCGGCAAACTTCAGCGTGCTGGTCGACGGCCGCGTGATCGACACCATGTCGCCGTCGAAGCGCAATTTCACCACCCGCGGCGGCGCCTCCACGACCGAAGCCGCATTGCTGTCGCGCGGGGTGAGCCAGCTTTACATCTCGCTTGGCGACATCGCGGCCAACGGCTCGGTCGCGGTGCGAATTTATCACAAGCCTCTCGTGCTGTTGATCTGGTTGGGCCCGGTGCTCATGGCGTTCGGCGGCATGTTGTCACTGTCGGATCGGCGCCTGCGCGTGGGCGCGCCGAAGCCTGCGAAATCCCTGCGCGGATTGCAGGCGGCGGAGTGATGTTCTTGCAACGCGCTCTTCTCGCACTGACGATTGTCGCAGCGATGGCCAGCGCGGCCCATGCCGTGCAGCCCGACGAGATCATGTCGGATGCGGCCAAGGAGGCGCGGGCGCGCGATTTGTCACGCGAATTGCGCTGCATGGTGTGTCAGAACCAGTCGATCGACGATTCCGAAGCACCATTGGCCCGCGACCTGCGGTTGATCGTCCGAGAGCGGATCGCCGCCGGCGATAGCGACGCCCAGGTGATCGATTTTCTGGTGGCGCGCTACGGTGAGTTCGTATTGCTGAAGCCGAGGCTCAACTCGCATACTTGGCTGCTTTGGTTCTTGACGCCGTTGGCATTGGGGGCCGGTGGTATTGCGTTGTGGGCGCATGGCCGCCGGCGTGCTCGATCAGGCGGAGAACAGGACGACGCGCTGTTGAGTTTGACGCCCGAAGAAGAGGCGCGGATCAACCAATTGATCGCGGTGGAACGGACTGCCGAAAAATAGCGCGGCAAGTGCAGGCGTAAATGTGAGCCTGCGATAATCCGCCGCATTCCACAGGCTGTTCATTACCAAAGTTTAATTCCTTCGTCAGCGCGTTGTAAGGCTGAAATCCCCATGTTTGGGGCCTGCAGGTGCACGCCCCCCGCACCATTTCTAATTCAGGCTCTGGAGAAGTTTTTATGACCGATCGCCCCATCGATCTTTCCTCACTTCCATCCTATCGGACGCCGCGTCGCTCATTGTTGTCTGCGCGTAAATTGGCGCTGATGGCGTCGGTCGTTGCCGGCCTTGGTGTCGCCGTTTACGGCTTTGGTCCGTCGGCCGGCCCGGTCGATATCTTCACCACCAGCGCCCATGCGCAGGTCAATAACGAGGTCCGCAAGGTCGCTCAGCCGATCGGCTTTGCCGACATCGTCGAGCGCGTCAAACCGTCCGTGATTTCGGTGAAGGTCAATATCAACGAGAAAGTCGCCAAGAACGATAGCGGCGACAACAACGACGACGCCTCTCCCTTCCAGCCGGGATCGCCGATGGAACGTTTCTTCCGCCGCTTCGGCGGAGGGGATCTGCCGCCGGGCCTGCGCGCTATTCCGCGCGGCCGCGGCGCCGTGACCGGCCAGGGTTCCGGCTTCTTCATCTCGGCTGACGGTTATGCCGTGACCAACAACCACGTGGTCGACAGCGCCGACAAGGTCGAGGTGACGACCGACGACGGCAAGACCTACAGCGCCAAGGTGATTGGAACCGACGCCCGGACCGATCTGGCGCTGATCAAGGTCGAGGGCGGCTCTAATTTTCCGTTCGCCAAATTGTCCGACGGCAAGCCGCGGATCGGCGATTGGGTGCTCGCGGTCGGTAATCCCTTCGGATTGGGTGGCACCGTGACCGCCGGTATCGTTTCGGCCAGTGGCCGCGACATCGGTAACGGCCCCTATGACGATTTCATCCAGATCGACGCGCCCGTGAACAAGGGCAACTCGGGTGGTCCGGCCTTCAATACCGAAGGCGAAGTGATGGGCGTCAATACCGCGATCTACTCGCCGTCCGGCGGCAGCGTCGGCATTGCGTTCTCGATCCCGGCTTCGACCGTGAAAACCGTGATCGCCCAGCTCAAGGACAAGGGCTCGGTGAGCCGCGGCTGGATCGGCGTCCAGATTCAGCCGGTCACGCCCGATATCGCCGACAGCCTCGGCCTGAAGAAGGCGGAAGGCGCGCTGGTTGCGGAACCGCAGGCAAATGGTCCGGCGGCGAAGGCCGGTATTGAATCCGGCGACGTGATCACCGCCGTGAACGGCGAAACGGTCAAGGATGCCCGCGAACTCGCCCGTACCATCGGCGGCCTGTCGCCAGGTGCCGCCGTCAAGCTGAACGTGCTGCACAAGGGCCAGGACAAGGTGGTCAGCCTCAATCTTGGCCAATTGCCCAACACGCTCGAAGCCAAGGCGGACACCGATAATGGCGACAAGGGCGGTGCGAACCGTGGAACCGATGTACCCCGGCTCGGCTTGACTCTGGCACCGGCCAATAGTGTTGCCGGTGCCGGCAAGGAGGGCGTCGTGGTCACCGACGTCGATCCGAAGAGCGCGGCTGCCGAACGCGGGTTCAAGGAAGGCGACGTTATTCTCGAAGTCGCCGGAAAGAGTGTTGCCAATGTCGGAGACGTGCGTGAGGCGATTACAGCCGCGCGCAACGACAACAAGAATAGCGTCCTGATGCGGGTCAAGAGCGGCGGATCTTCGCGTTTTGTCGCGATCCCGCTGGCCAAAGGCTAAAGCGTCAGGTGCGCTCCGAAATGGAGGGTAGCGTCGGCATCATCGCCCCCCGCCGACGTTGCTTTCCTTGGGGGCGGGTCATGAACCCGCTCCCGTGACTACCTTCCGGTGGAAAACGCCCCCCTCCGTCGGGAGGTTAAAGGGCGGTGAGGTCCCCCCAGCTTCACCGCCCGCTTTTTTTAACTTTAATGGGCTTCAAAAGGGCGCGTCCGATCGCCTTGCATGAGGGCCCCGGTCGCGCCATGGTGATGGAAGTTTTCACGTGACAGCGATCGCAACCGACACCCAGATGCGACTTTTGATTATCGAAGACGACCGCGAATCCGCCGACTATCTGGTCAAGGCGTTCCGCGAAGTCGGTTATGTCGCCGATCTGGCGGGCGATGGCGAGGAGGGGCTGGCGCTCGCCGAAGGCGGCGACTACGACGTGCTCGTGGTCGATCGCATGCTCCCCAAACGTGACGGCCTGTCGCTGATCGGAGCGTTGCGCGAAAAGGGCAACCGCACGCCGGTTCTAATTCTTTCGGCGCTCGGACAAGTAGACGACCGCATCAAAGGGCTGCGGGCCGGCGGTGACGATTATCTGCCCAAGCCTTATTCGTTCGCCGAACTGCTGGCGCGGATCGAAGTGCTGTCGCGCCGCCGCGGCGGACCGGCGGAAGACACCACCTACCGTGTCGGTGATCTCGAACTCGACCGGCTCTCGCACCGGGTGATGCGCGGCAAGGAGGAACTGACGCTGCAACCGCGCGAGTTCCGGCTGCTGGAATATCTGATGAAGCATGCGGGCCAGGTGGTGACGCGAACCATGCTTCTGGAAAACGTCTGGGACTATCATTTCGATCCGCAGACCAACGTCATCGACGTGCATATTTCACGGCTGCGCTCCAAGATCGATAAAGGTTTTGAGCGGCCGCTGCTTCATACCATTCGCGGCGCGGGATACATGATCCGTGACGGCATTCGGTAAGCTGATCCGAACCACAGCGTTTCGCTTGACGCTGGTCTATCTGTTTCTGTTCGCGCTGTTCGCCGCGTCCCTGCTTGGCTTTTTTGCCTGGAACACGCGGCACCTGATCACCGAACAGATTACCGCCACTGTGAATGCGGAAACCGGCGAGGTCAGCGATATTTTCGGCCGGCGCGGCCTGCGCGGTCTGGTTCTCACCATCGAAAATCGCGCGCTGCGTCCAGGCGCCAATCTCTATCTTGTCACCACACCGGCGGGGCAGGCGGTCGCCGGCAATGTCGGCTCGCTCTCGCCAGGTGTCATGGCCACGACCGGATGGTCGGAAACCGCCTATCGCCGGCTCGACGATCAGGATTCCACCAATCATTTCGCGCTGGTGAAGGTCACCGAGCTCTCCAGCGGCTTCAGGCTGCTGATCGGACACGATCTTGAGGAGCGGCGGCGGTTGTTCGGCATCGTCGCTCACGCCGCGCAATGGTCGGTATTGATCGTGGTGGTGCTGGGCCTTGGCGGCGGCATTTTTGTCGCGCGGCGGGTGCTGCGGCGGATCGACGCCATGACCGGCACGACCCAGCGCATCATGGCGGGTGACCTCAGCGGGCGTCTTCCGGTCGGGCGCAGCGGCGATGAACTGGATCGCCTTGCGCGAAATCTCAACGCCATGCTGGAACGCATCGAGGCGTTGATGATGGGGTTGAAGGAAGTCTCCGACAACATCGCGCACGACCTGAAAACACCGTTGACGCGTCTGCGCAACCGCGCCGAGGAGGCGCTTTCGAAATCCAGAACCGAGGCCGAGTACCGCTCCGCGCTGGAGCGGACGATCGAGGAATCCGACGGCCTGATCGGGACGTTCAATGCGCTTCTGATGATTGCGCGCGCCGAGTCCGGGCAGGCCCGCGGCAACATGGACGACTTCGATGCTGCCGATGTGGCCCGGGGAATTCATGAACTCTATGAGCCGCTCGCCGAAGACGACGGCATGACGCTGCGCGTGAAAGTCGAATCGGCGCCGCTTCACGGCAATCGCGAATTGATCAGCCAGGCCTTGGCCAATCTTGTCGAGAACGCGATCAAATACGGCAAGCCTGACGGCACCGTGCAGCCGCTGGCGCCCACGGCGGAGACGGACCGCAAGGAGATCCTCATTGAAGCCAAGCGCGTCGGCGATCGGGTGCTGCTTAGCGTCACCGATCATGGGCCGGGGATTCCGGTGGCCGACCGTAAACATGCGGTGGAACGATTCGTCCGGCTGGAAGCAAGCCGAACTCTGCCGGGTTCGGGGCTTGGGTTGAGCCTGGCATCGGCGGTTGCGACGTTGCATGGCGGCGATCTTCGGCTCGACGACGCTCATCCGGGCCTGATTGCGACGCTTGCTATCCCGGCATTGTCCGGTGCGAGCGAGAGGCTTGCGGCTCAAACGCAGGATGTGTCACAGAAAGCCGCCTGAATCGGCCGCCCGCCGGCGCCGATCTGATGCAGGTTTTGTACTTCTTCTGGATCGACATTTGTCATGACTCTTCGCAGAATCCGTGATGCGGATGTCGGATCCACTTCGCTCGCCGCTCGCTTTGTCGGCGGACCGCACCTCACCGCTCCCGAAACGGCCGAGCAGCGGCTGTCGGACTGGCTGTCGGATCTGGATTCGACCCAGGCGGCCGAGTTTGAGGATCTGTTCGCGCGATTTCCTCATAGTGGAAGGATTTTCGCCGGCATCGCGGAAGCTTCGCCCTATTTGTTCGATCTGGTTCGATCCGATGCAGTCCGCGCGCTCCGGATTTTGCAAGGCGAGCCCGACCTGCATCTGGCGAGACTGTTTGAGGAAACCCGCCAAGGGGTGTGGACAGCTTCGACCGAAGCGCAGGCGATGCACATCCTGCGTCGCGCGAAAGCCGAAGCGGCCTTGCTGATCGCGCTATGCGACATCGGCGGCGTATGGCCGGTCATGCAAGTCACGCGAGCGCTGACCGATTTTGCCGTCATCTCGGTGCAATCGGCGTTGCACTTCCTGCTACAGCAGGAGGCCACGCGCGGGCGGATCGTGCCGCCGAACACCGATCGTCCTGAGGAAGGCAGTGGGCTGATTGTGCTGGCGATGGGCAAGATGGGCGCGGGAGAACTGAATTTTTCCAGCGATATCGACCTGATCGTTTTTTACGATGCCGAGGCGTCTTCGCTTGCGCCCGATATCGAGCCGCAGCCGTTCTTTGTCCGGATGGCGCAGGGGCTGTCGCGGTTGTTGCAGCAGCGTAGCGGCGAGGGCTACGTGTTCCGCGTCGATCTGCGGCTGCGCCCCGATCCGGCCTCGACGCCGCTCGCGATCTCAACCGCGTCCGCCTTGCATTATTACGAGCGTGAAGGCCGTACCTGGGAACGCGCCGCCATGATCAAGGCGAGGGCCTGTGCGGGCGACCTGAAGGCAGGCGAAGCATTGCTGGCGGAGCTCTCGCCTTTCGTCTGGCGCAAGCACCTGGATTTTGCCGCGTTGTCCGACGTACACGACATGAAGCGGCAGATGCAGATTTATCGCGGGCAAAGCGAAATCGCGGTCGAGGGTCACAACGTCAAGATCGGGCGCGGCGGCATCCGCGAGATCGAGTTCTTCGCGCAAACCCAGCAGTTGATTACCGGCGGCCGGCATCCCGAATTGCGGGTGCGGCCGACGCTGGAGGCGCTCGATCGGCTGGCTTCGAGTAACTGGATCACGGTTGAGGCGCGCGACGAACTTACCGCCGCCTACGAATTCCTGCGGCGGGTCGAACACCGCCTGCAAATGGTGGCAGACGAGCAAACTCACGCGCTGCCCGAAGATCCCCAAGCGGTGGAGCAATTTGCGCGGTTTTTCGGTTTTGAGAACCGTGCGGTGTTTGCAAGCGACCTGCTCAGGCATCTCACCATCGTCCAGGGGCATTACGCCAAGCTCTTCGAAGGCGATCCAGTCGGTACGGCGAAATTTCCGGAGGTGGATTATTCGGGAGGGCCGGACGACGCGCGCCTGATCGAACATCTCGCTTCGCTCGGATTTAAGAAACCGATCGCGGTGGCTGCGACGATACGGCAATGGCTCGATGGCGACTATCGCGTGTTCAGGGTGGAGGCGACGCGTAATTCCTTTGTCGAGTTCCTTCCCTCGCTGGTTGACGGTCTTGCCAATGCTGAGGATCCCGACAACGCGATCATCGTCTTCGACCGCTTCCTTCAAGCCTTGCAGCGTGGCGGCCGGCTGTTCGTGCTGCTCAGCCAAAACCGGGACCTTGTTGCGCTGGTGGCATTGATCCTGGGCGCGGCCCCACGGCTTGGCGACATGCTGGCGCGGCAGCCGCAGATCATGGACGGCTTGATCGACCCGCGCTTCTTTGGCGCCATGCCGGATCGGCGTGAGCTCTCGGCGCGGTTGGCCGCAACTCTGGAGGATGCCGGCTCTTACGAGGAATTTCTCGACCGGCTCCGGCTGTTTGGTCAGGAGAGCTTGTTCCTGATCGGCGCGCGGATTCTTTCCGGTACGGTGTCGGCCCAGCAGGCCAGCACCGCATTTGCCGATGTCGCCGAGGGCATCGTTCACACCGTGCATCGGCTGGTGAGGGAGCAATTCGCGGCCCAATACGGCCGGATCAAGGGGCAGGAGACCGCGATCCTGGCGATGGGCAGGCTCGGCAGCCGCGAGATGACGGCAGCTTCCGACCTGGATCTGATCCTGCTCTACGATTTCGACTCCGAGCATCCGGATTCCGATGGCGCCAAATCGTTGCATGGAGCGCAATATTTCGCGCGCTTTACTCAGCGGCTGATCAGCGCCTTCACGACACGAACGAATTACGGCGTGCTTTACGACATCGATATGCGACTGCGGCCGTCGGGCCGCGCCGGTCCCGTGGCCTCGCATGTCGATGCCTTCGCCGAGTACCAGGACAAGGAAGCCTGGACCTGGGAACACATGGCGTTGACCCGGGCCCGGGTGATTTCCGCATCACCGGAATTCCACGACAAAATTGAGAAGGTCATTCGCCGGGTTTTGACGCGGCCGCGCGAGGCCGCAGGCGTTGCCATCGATGTCGCCGACATGCGGCGCGCCATCGCTCTGGAAAAAGGTGAGGACGACCTCTGGGACTTGAAGCATGTTGCGGGAGGCCTGGTCGATATCGATTTCATCGCGCAGTATCTGCAACTCGCTCACGCGGCCGACAAGCCCGGCATTATCGACGTCAACACGCTGCACGTGCTCGACAACGCCGCCCGGCTCGGCGTGTTGCCGGCGGCCTCAGTGGAAATATTGCGATCGGCGGCGCTGCTTTATCACGATCTGACGCAAATCCTGCGGCTCTGCGTCAGTGACAGGTTCGATCCGGAAACCGCCGGCGAAGATCTTTTGCAGATCATGGCCCGGGCCGGCGACGCACCGGACTTTTCCTCGCTTCAGGCCCGGGTCCGGGAGACACAGATCGAAGTGCGCCGGGTGTTTCAGGCGGTGGTAAACAATGACAATTAGTTTTGTCCGCGGCAATCCGGCGCTGGCGACGGCTCAGCGGTATTCAAAATCGAGCAGATGCTACATTTGAATGCTTTGTTGCTTCCGCGAACAGCTGACCCGTGAGTGGTGGGGCAGCGTTGTATATCTCCATCGGGAAGTCAGGGAAATTCCATGGTCAGGAACTTCGTCACGCTTATACAAATTGCGATGAGGCTGGCTCTCGTGGCCGGATTCGGCCGGGCCAGGCCTGCCGTACAGGTTCGGCGCTGAGCGATCAGCTTTGCGCCTGAGCGCTGGCCGCCTGAGCTTTGGCTTTCAGCGAAGCGATGGCCTCACGAACGTTCGGGTCGAGGTCAGCGCCACCGGCATCGAGGTGGGCGAAGATCGCCTTGCGCATCCGCGGATCCCAGAACTTGCGGATGTGGTCGGCAACGCCGGCGACCGCCTGGTCGTGCCCCTGGCTTTGGAAGAATTTGCCGATTTGATTGGCCATATAGACCAGCCGATCGTCGGTGTTATGCGACATGAGCAGTTCCTTGGGCGGTTTCTTGGGCGGTTTCTTGGCCGATTCCTTGCGCGATCGCCGCGGGGTTTATGCGATCCGGATGGGTGAATATCTCAAAACCGTCGGAGCGCGCCACCGCGACGAGCGTAATGCCGGCATCTGCCGCCATCCTGACAGCAAGCGCCGTCGGCGCCGAAACGGCCACCAATACGGGGGCGCCCATCGCTGCCGTCTTCTGCACCATTTCGACCGAGACGCGGCTGGTCAGCACGACCATTCCCTCGCTTGCGGTCGTTTTGGTTTGGGCGAGCGCGCCGGCCAGCTTGTCGAGTGCGTTGTGGCGGCCGACATCCTCGCGCAGCGCCACGATGCCGGCTGAAGGCGTCCAGAACGCCGCGGCGTGAACGGCGCGGGTCTCGATGTTGATCGGTTGCAACGGCGAAAGGCTGGCCGTCGCCGTCATCAGTTCGCGCGGCGAGAACGAGCGTCCTTTGGCGACAACGGCGGCTGGACGCACGGCCTCCGCAATCGAATCGATTCCGCAAAGCCCGCAGCCGGTAGGGCCGGCAATATGTCGCCGCCGTTCGCTGAGGCTCGCCGCTTTTTCGTCCGCCAGCCACATCCGCAGCTCGATGCCATCGTCGAGATCGACGATCTCAAGCGAAGAGATTTCCTCACGCGATTGCACGACCCCTTCGCTGAGGCTGAAGCCGATGGCAAAGTCGTCGAGGTTTTGTGGCGTGCCCATCATGACCGCGTAGGTGCCGCCGTTATAGGTCAGCGCCAACGCGGTCTCTTCCGGGATCGCGCGCGTCCCTTCGCTGAGGCGCGCATCTCGCCACGTCAGACGGTCGACGGTGCGAACCGGATCGCGCATGGCTACTCCGCGGCTTCCACCACGGGTGCAATACGCCGCGAGTGGCGGGCCTGCTCGTCATAGGCCTTCTGCCATTCCGACGGCCCGTTGGAGGGCGAAATCTGCACCGCCGTGACCTTGTATTCGGGGCAGTTGGTGGCCCAGTCGGAGAAGTCGGTGGTGATCACGTTGGCCTGCGTGTCCGGGTGGTGGAACGTGGTGTAGACGACCCCGGGCGCGACGCGATCGGTGATCAGCGCGCGTAGCGTGGTTTCGCCGGCGCGGCTGGTGAGACGCACCCAGTCGCCGTCGCGCACGCCACGCTGCTCGGCGTCGTGCGGGTGGATCTCCAGCCGGTCTTCCTCGTGCCAGATGACGTTGTCGGTGCGGCGGGTCTGTGCGCCGACATTGTACTGGCTGAGGATGCGGCCCGTGGTGAGCAGCAACGGGAAGCGCGGCCCGGTCCGCTCGTCGGTCGGAACATATTCGGTGACGACGAACTTGCCCTTGCCGCGAACGAAGCCGTCGATATGCATCACCGGCGTGCCTTCGGGTGCCTTTTCGTTGCAGGGCCACTGCACCGAGCCGAGTTCATCGAGCTTGGCGAAGGAGACGCCGGCGAAGGTCGGGGTGAGGGCCGCGATCTCGTCCATGATCTCGGACGGATGACTGTACTTCATCTCGAAGCCCATCGCCTTTCCAAGGCCAATGGTCACTTCCCAGTCCGCCATGCCGTTGCGAGGCGACACGACCTTGCGAACGCGCTGGATGCGCCGCTCGGCGTTGGTGAAGGTGCCGTCCTTTTCGAGGAAGGTCGAGCCCGGCAGGAAGACGTGGGCGTAGTTGGCGGTCTCGTTGAGGAACAGGTCATGCACAATGACGCATTCCATCGACGACAGCGCCGCCACCACGTGCTTGGTGTTGGGGTCGGATTGCAGGATGTCTTCGCCCTGCACATAGAGACCCATGAACGTGCCTTCGATCGCGGCATCGAACATGTTCGGGATGCGCAGACCCGGTTCCGGATTGAGCTTGACGTTCCACATCGCTTCAAATTGCTCGCGCACCGCATCGCCCGAGATGTGGCGATAGCCCGGCAATTCGTGGGGGAACGAGCCCATGTCGCAGGAGCCCTGCACGTTGTTCTGGCCGCGCAGCGGATTCACGCCGACGCCGGGACGGCCGATATTGCCGGTCGCCATCGCAAGGTTGGCGATCGCAATCACCGTCGTCGAGCCCTGGCTGTGCTCGGTGACGCCGAGCCCGTAATAGATCGCGGCGTTGCCGCCGGTCGCGAACTGTCGTGCGGCTTCACGCAAATCCTTCGGATCGACGCCGGTCATGATCGCGGTCGCTTCGGGGCTATTCTTCGGCAGCGACACGAACGCCGCCCAATCCTGGAACTCGCTCCAGTCGCAGCGTTCACGCACAAAAGCTTCGTCTGCCAGTCCTTCGGTGACGATCACATGCGCCAGCGCGGTCAGCACGGCGACGTTGGTGCCGGGCAGAAGCGGCAGATGCAGCGCCTTCATATGCGGAGATTCCACCATCTCGGTACGGCGCGGGTCGACCACGATCAGCTTGGCGCCCTGGCGCAATCGCTTCTTCATGCGGGAGGCGAAGACGGGATGGGCGGCTGCCGGATTGGCGCCGATCACCATGATGACATCGGAATGTTCGACGGAGTCGAAATCCTGGGTGCCGGCCGAAGTGCCGAAGGTGGTGGCGAGGCCGTAACCGGTCGGCGAGTGGCAGACGCGGGCGCAGGTGTCGACGTTGTTGTTGCCGAAGCCGGCGCGGATCAGCTTCTGCACCAGATAAGTTTCTTCATTGGTGCAGCGGGAAGAGGTGATGCCGCCGATCGCGTCGCGGCCATACTTCGCCTGGATGCCCTTGAACTTGGCGGCTGCGAAGCCGAACGCTTCATCCCAAGAAACCTCTCGCCAGGGATCGTCGATGCTTTCGCGGATCATCGGCTTGAGGATGCGTTCCTTGTGGTTGGTGTAACCCCACGCGAAACGGCCCTTGACGCAGGAGTGCCCGCGGTTGGCTTTGCCGTCCTTGTACGGCACCATCCGCACCACTTCCTCGCCGCGCATTTCCGCCTTGAAGGTACAGCCGACACCGCAATAGGCGCAGGTAGTGACGGCGGAATGCTCGGGCTGGCCGATTTCGATCACGGATTTTTCGGTCAGCGTCGCGGTCGGGCAGGCCTGAACGCAGGCGCCGCAGGACACGCATTCAGAGCCAAGGAAGCTTTCGCTCATGCCGGGCGAAACCCGGCTGTCGAAGCCACGGCCCGAGATCGTCAGCGCAAACGTCCCCTGAACTTCCTCGCAGGCGCGCACGCAACGCGAGCAGACGATGCACTTCGAGGGATCGTAGGTGAAATACGGATTGGATTCGTCCTTCGGCATCCAGGCCGCATTGGCGTGGCCGTTGGTCTTGGCGAAGACGTGGTTCTCGCCCTCATAGCCGTAGCGCACGTCGCGCAGGCCGACCGCGCCCGCCATATCCTCCAACTCGCAATCGCCGTTGGCGGCGCAGGTCAGGCAATCCAGCGGATGGTCGGAGATGTAGAGCTCCATCACGCCCTTGCGCAGCTTCTTCAGTCGCTCGGTCTGGGTGTGGACCACAAGGCCCGGCATGACCGGCGTGGTGCAGGAGGCCGGCGTGCCGGCGCGTCCTTCAATCTCGATCAGACACAACCGGCAGGAGCCGAAAGCGTCGACCATGTCGGTGGAGCAGAGTTTTGGAATCTGCGTGCCGGCCTCCATGGCCGCGCGCATGATCGAGGTGCCTTCCGGCACCGTGACGCTCTGGCCGTCGATGGTGAGCGTGACCATGGTCTCGGATTTGGAGCGCGGGGTTCCGAAATCGGTTTCCTGGATCAGCGACATGGCGATCTCCTTTATTCAGCAGCCTGAAGGCTCTTGGGAGCCGGGCTGAAATCTTCCCTGAAGTGTTTAAGCGCGCTCATCACGGGGTAGGGCGTGAAGCCTCCAAGGGCGCAGAGCGAGCCGAATTTCATGGTGTTGCAGAGGTCTTCGACGACGGCGAGGTTTTGCTCGACGCGTTCGCCGGCGCGGATCTTGTCGATGGTCTCGACGCCTCGCGTCGATCCGATCCGGCAGGGGGTGCACTTGCCGCAGGATTCGATCGCGCAAAATTCCATCGCGAACCGCGCCTGTTTGGCCATATCGACGGTGTCGTCGAACACCACGATGCCGCCATGGCCGATCAGGCCGTCGCGCGCGGCAAAAGCCTCATAGTCGAACGGCGTATCGAACAGCGCGCGGGGGAAATAAGCCCCGAGTGGGCCGCCGACCTGCACGGCGCGGACGGGACGGCCGGTAAAGGTGCCGCCGCCGATCTCGTCGACGAGTTCGCCGAGCGTGATGCCGAAGGCGATTTCGAACAGGCCGCCATAATTGACGTTGCCTGCGAGTTGGATCGGCATCGTGCCGCGCGAACGGCCCATGCCGAAATCGGCGTAGGCTTTCGCACCGCCGGCGAGGATGAAGGGGATCGCCGCAAACGACAGCACGTTGTTGATCACGGTGGGTTTGCCGAACAAACCCTTATGCGCCGGGAGCGGCGGCTTGGCGCGGACGAGGCCGCGTCGGCCCTCGAGACTTTCCAGGAGCGAGGTCTCTTCGCCGCAAACGTAAGCGCCGGCGCCAACCCGCACCTCCAGATCGAAATTATGCTTGGAGCCGCAGATGCGTTGGCCGAGATAGCCCGCCTGCTTGGCGGCCGCGATCGCGACATTCATCGCTTCGACCGCGTGCGGATATTCCGAGCGGATGTAGATGTAGCCCTTGCTGGCGCCGACGGTGACGCCGGCGATGGTCATGCCTTCGATCACCACGAAGGGATCGCCTTCCATGATCATGCGATCGGCGAAGGTGCCGCTGTCGCCTTCATCGGCGTTGCAGACGATGTATTTGCTGTCGGCATTCGTCTGCGCCACCGTCTTCCATTTGATGCCGGTCGGAAAGCCTGCGCCGCCGCGGCCGCGCAATCCCGAAGCCGTGACGTCGGCCAAAATCGCATCCGATGTCAGTGTCAGCGCGCGTTCGAGGCCTTTGTAGCCGTCGTGGGCGCGATAATCCTCCAACGAGCGCGGGTCGATGATGCCGCACCGGGCAAAGGTGAGACGGGTCTGGCGTTTCAGCCACGGAATCTCTTCGGTGAGACCAAGCCGGAGTTTGTGCTGGCCATTGGAGGCCATCGCGTCGAACAGCGAGGGCACATCCGCAGGGGTCACCGGACCGTAGGCCACGCGGCCTTTCACGGTTGCCACCTCGATCATCGGCTCCAGCCACATCAGCCCGCGCGATCCGTTCCGGATGATCTGGACCGGTACGTCGCGCTTTGCGGCAGCCTGCTCCAGCGCAGCCGCAACCTCATCGGCGCCGACGGAGATGGCGGCAGCATCGCGGGGAACGAAAATCCGCATTTTCATCGCTGTGCCTCCGCAATCAGCGCGTCGATGCGCGTTTCGTCCAGCCTTCCGATCAAGCGGCCGTCGAGCATGGCCGAGGGCGCGGTCGCGCAAAGGCCGAGACAGTAAATCGGTTCCAGCGTCACGCGTTCGTCCGGCGTCGTGTTGCCGATCGCGACGCCAAGTTTGGCTTCTGCGCGCGCGGCAAGCGCATCGCCGCCCGCCGCCTGGCAGGCTTCGGCGCGGCACAGTTTCAGGACGTGCTTGCCGGCCGGCTTGTGACGGAAATCATGATAGAAAGTGAAGACGCCGTGGACCTCGGCGCGCGACAGATTCAGCGCCTCCGCCACCATGGGAACGGCCGGTTCCGGCACGTAGCCGAAGGCTTCTTGAAGCGCGTGCAGGATCACCAGCGTCGCACCCTCCAGATGGAGGTGTTCTGCGATGATTTCGGCGCCGCGCCCGGCGTCCCACGGTTCGTAAGCGGACATGATCTGCTTTCTCTATCAGTATCTTATCACTAACTATTCAAAGACGGAATCGTTCTAAGAATCAATAAAGCCGTCTCATGCTGCGATAGCGAAAGACAATCGATAGGAAAGTAATATCGGTTAATATGAAATCGAAATAGCTGGTGCCTGGCTCCCGAAGATATGGTGCTTTGGCGGCTCGTTTTCGAGCCCGAACACCGCCGATTTGGCTGTTTTCGGCATTGGACTTTTGGCCCCGCCGGGCGAGGGCCAAGCCGTGATATTCGTTGCCCTTGAAACCGTTGGGGGACGTCTTGATCGATAAGCTTGAACTTCTGCTGGCGCTGGCCAAGGAGCGGCATTTCGGACGCGCGGCGGAGGCCTGCGGCGTCACCCAGCCGACGATGTCGACCAGCCTCAAGCAGCTCGAGGAAATTCTGGGCGTGATGCTGGTGCAGCGCGGCTCGCGGTTCCAGGGGTTTACGCCGGAAGGCGAGCGTACGCTGGATTGGGCGCGGCGCATTGTCGGCGACGCCCGCGCGATGCGCCAGGAAATCAACTCGCTGAAGGACAACCTTTCCGGCGAAATCCGGATCGCGGCGATTCCGACCGTACTCGGCATGGTCGCCTCGCTGACGACGCCGTTTCGGGCGCGGTACCCGGACGTCCGCTTCCGGATCGTATCGTGCACGTCGGCGGACGTGCTGGGCCTCTTGGAAAACCTCGAAGTCGATGCCGGGTTGACTTATATCGAGAACGAGCCGATCGGCCATGTCCGCACCATTCCGCTCTACAATGAAAGCTACCGCCTGCTGACCTCGCCCGACGGAATGTTCGGCGACCGCGAGCAGGTGACCTGGACGGAAGTCGGCCAGGTTCCCCTCTGCCTGCTGACGCCGGACATGCAGAACCGGCGGATCATCGACCGCGCGCTCCGATCGGTCGGGGCGGAGGCGACGCCGACGCTGACCTCAAACTCGCTCCTCGTCCTCTACACTCATGTAAAAACCGGCCGCTGGGCGAGCGTGATGCCGGCGAAGCTTGCGGAAACGCTGGGGCTTGCGGACAGGGTCCGCAGCATTCCGATCGTCGATCCGGTCGTGGACTACAGCATCGGGATGGTGATCCCGCAGCGCGATCCGATGACGCCGCTGATCGCCGCGCTGGTTCAGATCGCGCGCGAGGTAGCGCCGTCGCTGGCGTGACAAATCCACGCCACTGAATCAGGCCGCGGCGGCGGTTTTGGTATCGTCGGCGGCGTTGCGGGGCAGGGACACCCGCACCACCGTTCCGCTGCCGAGTTTCGAGCGCAGCCGCATCGAGCCGCCATGCAGATTGGTCAGCGATCGCGCAATGGCGAGCCCCAGCCCTGAGCCGTGATAGGTCTTGGTCAACTGGCTTTCGACCTGCTCGAACGGCCGTCCCAACCGCCGCAGCGAATGGGGAGCTATACCGATGCCGGTATCGGCAATCAGCAGCACGATGGAGTCGTCAATCTGCCGGCTGCGGACCACGATCCTGCCGCCGTCGGGGGTGAATTTGACGGCGTTGGAGAGCAGGTTGACGATGATCTGCTTGGTGGCGCGGCGATCCGCCACGATCGAGATCGGACCGTCGATTTCCGCATCGAGATCGAGGTTCTTGTCGTCGGCACGGCCCGACACGACGCGCAAGGATTCGGCCAGCGTCTTCGCCAGGTCGAGCTCTTCCTTGTCGAGCTTCATCCGGCCGGCTTCGATCTTGGACATGTCGAGGATGTCGTTGATCACCTCGAGCAGGTAATGCCCGCTGGTCAGGATGTCGTGGCAATATTCCTGGTATTTTTCCGAGCCGAGCGAACCGAACATGCCGCTTTCCATGATCTCGGAGAAGCCGATGATGGCGTTGAGGGGGGTGCGCAGTTCGTGGCTCATATTGGCGAGGAATTTTGACTTGGTCTGGTTGGCTTCCTCGGCGCGGGTCTTTTCCCTTGAGTATTTCTCGGCGAGATCGGCAAGCTCGATGGCCTGCCGTTCAAGCTCGCTTTGCGAGCGCTTGAGGTCGATCACCGTGGCGCGCAGCCGAAGATCATTATCGACCAGCTTCTGTTCGTGTTCCTTGATGCGCGTGATGTCGGTGCCGACCGAAACGTAGCCGCCGTCCTTGGTCCGGCGCTCGCTGATATGCAGCCAGCTTCCGTCGTCAAGTTGCGCCTCGAAGGTCCGTGCGCCCGGCGCCTGGTTGGCGACTTCATGCAAGCGGGTCCGCACCTCCGGCATTCTGCCGACCTCGATCACGGTTTCATAGGACGTTCCCGGACTGACCGCCGAATCCGGGAGCTTGTGCAGCCGCTGGAAATGCGAGTTGCAGAGAACGAGCCGGTCGCTCGCGTCCCACAGCACGAAAGCCTCGGGAATGGTCTCGATCGCGTCGCGCAGCCGCAAATCGGCCTCGACGGTCTTCTCTGCCAGGCTCTTCTGCTCGGTAATGTCGACCGCGATGCCGATCAGATGCAGGCCGGCGTCGGCCGCGCCCTGGCTGAGTTCGCAGCGAACGCGCAGCCAGATCCAGTGGCCGTCGGTGTGCTGCATGCGGAACGTGTGGTCGATATAGTTTATCTTCGCGGAGATCAGCTGATCGGCGATCTCGAACAGATCGATATCGTCCGAATTCACCAGCGCATTGACCTCGCCGAAGGTCAGGAGGTCGCTGCGGTTCTCCAGCCCCAGCATGGTGAACATCGATTGCGACCAGAAAATCCGGCCGCGCGACAGATCCCAGTCCCACAGTCCGCAACGGCCGCGGTTGAGCGCGGTATCGATGCGTCCGCGCACGGCGTCGTTGATGAGGTCACCCTCACGGGCGCGGGTCGACTGCCAATGGAACGCAAAGCCGAGGATCAGCACGACGAAACCGGTGGTCGCAGACAACGTGACCGACAACGCCGCGTCGGAGCGCCAGATCGAATCGGATTTTTCCTGGATGACGATCACCTGGCCGGGCAACGACCGGACTGCGTGCCGGACCGCCAGCGCGCCACCGCCGTTCGGCAATGTAATGTCGACGACGCCGGCTGGTTGCCCGGATGGCGAGGGCGGCACCACGGCGCTGATGATGTCGAGGATGCCCGTGGAATTGCCGATTGCGGATTCGATCGGCACACGGGCGAGAATCCGCTGGTCGCTGCCTGTGACGATGACGTGCCGCCCGGCAGCGATGGCCCAGGACGGAATGAGGCCCGGCAGCAGCAATTGCAGACGCTCGAACGACGCGGCGGGATCCTGCCGCACTGATGCGATGCGGTCGATACGTTCGGCGAGCAGGTCGGCGACGGCCGCGAGATCGCGCTTGGTGGCCGCGCGCTTCTGACGGGTCTGATCGATCACCTGTACGAAGGCACCGAGGCAAATGGTGATCAGGAACGCGATGATCAGTGTAGGTACAGCACGACGGAGCGCAGGCTCCGCCAACAACAGCCTGTGATAGGCTGGCTTCGCGATCGATTGCGCCAATCCCTTGATCGAATCGGATTGGACGCACGCGCTCGCCGCGTGTGCGCGCGCCATACCTTATGCCCCCTTGGAAAATTCTTCAGACCTACCCCATTCGAGGAGAATCGCCGCTCCCCGAATCAGATCGATTTGAATCCACTTTTTCCGGGCTGTCGAGAGTCAACGATTCGTTAAAGCGAATAATTCTTGTCCACGAGGAATCAGGCCACCAAAAAGTCCGCAAAAAGCCGGGCCGGATCGAGTCCGAAACAGGAACGGTGAAGTCCTGCGGCGATTTCGCTCAAGCGTTCGGCGGCTCGGCGTGGCTGATGACGCGCTTCACGGTCGGGAATGCACGACGCAGGGATCTTTCGATTTCGTCGACGCCCTCGTGAACCTTGATCACGCTCATCGAGGGCGCCGCGCGGCAGTGGAAGTTAACGATTTCGCCGGCATCGGTATCGCGCACCCGCACATTATGGATGTCGTGGATCGCACCACGCGCCGCGAATTGCGAAAGTGCTGCGCGGATGGCTTCCACCCGATCCGGCGCGGCGTCGGTCCCTTGCGGCAATTCCGGTTCCAGCGGCTCGATATGGGTATCGACTTCGACGTCCTCGCCGAATTCGTCGCGAATGTTCCGCTCCAGTTCGTGGGCGATGTCATGGGCCGCGATCAGCGTCATCTCGCCGTCGACCTCGAGATCGATGCTGACGGTGAGTTTGTCACCGAGGTCGTGAACGGTCACATGGTGAACGGCGAGACCGGAATTGCGGGCGATGACCATGATCCGCTCGCGGACGCTCTCATTGTCGCGTGCGACCGGAACCGCGGTAAAGGTCAGGTCGGCGTCCTCGAACGCGGCGAGAACGGCGGCTTGTGCCTTTCGCTTGATCTCGTCGACCCGATCGATCGGGAAGGTGCGCGGGACCTGCACAATGGCGTCGATGAAATGCGTCGATCCGACCATGCGCACGCGCAACCGTTCGACGGCGACCACGCCCGGAACGACCCGAATCGCGGCGGTAGCTTTCCCCGCGGCACCTTCGGGGGCGCGGTCGACCAGGGTCTCGACGGTGGAGCGGGCCATCCGCAAGCCCAGCATCGCGATGACGATCGCAACTGTGGCGGCTGCGACCGCATCGCCCCATGCATAGCCAAGGCCCGACAGCGCGAGGCCTACGATGACGGCGAGCGAACCGAGCACGTCGGAAGCAAAGTGCAATGCGTCGGCGGCCAGCGCCTGGCTCCTGGTCTGATGCGCGGCACGGTGCAGCGCCCGCGCTCGCCAGAAATTGAGGGCGATATCGACAATGAGCACAACGAAGGGGATCGCCGACAACGCCGGAGGCGGGGTTCCTGCGCGCAAGCGGCTGAAGGATTCGACCAGAATGCCGCCGGCGAGCACATAGAGCATCGCGATGATGCCGAGCGCCGACACGCTTTCGAGCTTGCCATGGCCGTAATGATGTTCCTCGTCGGCGGGCCGATCGGAAAATCGCACCACCATCCAGGTGACGACGGTTGCGACCACGTCCACCGACGAGTGCAGGGCCTCGGAGATCAGTGCCAGACTGCCGATGGCGATGCCGACCACGAATTTGGCAGCGGCCATGCCGGCGCTGACAAAAATCGAAATCGCCGCGACGCGTGATTTGGTGGAATGAACGGGATCGGTCATGGGGGCGGGTCTATCAGGGCAACGTGTAATACAAAGCGGACGAGTTTCGCAACTGCTAATCAATCGCAGACCCCGCTTGGCATGCCTAAACACCCATGCCGACCGGCGTGCCCGACATGTGCGATGAGCATGGTGGCGATTTCAGAGATTCACAACACTAAGCAAGCCTTTGAATGCTTGCGTTGCGGCCATCAAGAGACCCGCAGGACCGAAGACCTCAGAACCGAAGACAAAGAACAAGGGCATCCCGGTTGGCGCCGCTTCATTTGCACCGGCTTGCAATTCCGGCACCATGGCAAAGCCGGCGTGACCGTCTTCCAGCCTGTATTACTTCTGATCCTGAGGCGGGTTATTCTGCTGGCTCGGAGGCGGGCTGCTCTGGCGGGTCTCCGGCAGGCTGGCTTTCTCGGGTGAGTTCGTTTGCTCGCTGGCCTGGAGCCAGCTCGGCATTCGTACCAATGAATTGTCGAGGTGGTTGATGAGCCACACGCCTCCGAGCGCGATGACGCCAGCCAGCATGACGTGCGGCAGGGTTCGCACCAGCACGCCAAGCAGATCGGCGAAGGCGGCCAATATCGCCGCGCCTGCAAACAACAGCTCGCGGCCCACTCGGTAAAGCGCCCAGACCACGCCGACTAAAATCAGCAATAGGAGAAACTCTTTCCATAGCGGCCACTGCTGCCAGGGCGAGGCGGCCAATCTGCTGATCTGATCGACCGACCAGGTCCAGATCAGTTCGACGAAGCGGAAGATCGCCGCAATCCCGTCATGCAGAAATTTCAGAAGCTGATCGAAAACCTGTTTCATGGCCGAAACCCTCGAGCATCCGGTGAGAACGCAAAAGGGAGCATCGGGTTCCGAAAGTCGGGCTATGCGCGCTCAATCATTTGATGGGCGAGGGTACATTTGGACTTACCCTGTTGATCGCGCGTATCAACACCCGCGGCAGATATTCTTGAGCTTGGCGGCGGTTCGCGCGTCTTCCGCGATAAGCGGGTCCTGGTAGGCGGCGCGCGAAGCATCGGTTTCAAGCGGCGCCGGCTTGTCTTTTTTTGGAGCAGACGCGGCATCGTAACAGGCCAATCGCTCGCCCGCACTTTGGATCGCGCGACAATCTAGTCCGGCGGCGAGAGCACCTTGCGCAAATCCGCACAGCGCCAACACGGCGAGAATCTTTTTCATTTAATTACCTTTGCGAGCACCGTGGCCCACCGGGTTTGCGCGAGGGATATCTGGGATCATGCCAACGCGCAGCACTCCGTTATTTTTTCTTCCCGGAGGCAAAGCCCGGCTGCCACCCGGCGGTTTTTTGGCTTGGTGCCGCGGCAATGGTCTTGATCTTCTGTTTCTTGGGTTTCTTGGTTTCCCGATTGCCTCTTTGCTCGCCTTTGGCCATGTCGCTCTCCCTGAGTTGCGCGACACTGACCGGATGCCAATGTCGTGTTGGTGGTGCGGCTCGATCAGCCGCACCGAATAGCCATGTATTCGTTACCGCCGGGGCGGTCGTGCCTGACGTGCAGGCTCAAGGCGCGGGCGGGGTGCGTTCCTCCGCATTTACCGCGCGCTCCAGCGCGTCGATCACCATTTGGGTCTCGAGGAATTTGTTACGAGCTCGCTCCGCCTTGTCGCGGTCGAAAGGCGCCGCCAGCACCTTCACGTGCGCGTCCCGCTCCTCGATCATGCGTTCACGGGCTTTCTTCAGCGTTTCCAGCCGTTCGTTCATCGAGGCTCCAGTTATTGTCGACATGTCGACCGCGGCGACTATGAGCGAAAAACAACCAAGGCCGCGATCAGCAGTCCGAAAAACAACGGCACCAACACTGGAGGAACGAGCCACTCGCGAAAATCGAATTTGGAGATGTCGGACATATGACCGCCTTTCGGTTGAGGCGGGAGCGCAAATGCTCTCAGTCACCGATAACAGCCCAGGGCGCGCGGTGATGACGGAAAATGTAGCAGTTCCTTCGGCAAATAGCGAGGCTATTCGCATTTCGCTGCGCGGGGTGGCCAGTTCCAACGTCGGAACGTCGGTAAGATCGTTTAGACAACCTCGTCGGTCCAGACCGTGAAGTTGACCAGGGTATTTGGTCCGAACGTCTGGGTGATCGGAACGTCGGCCGCGTCACGGCCTTGCGCAATCAGGACACGGCCGATTCGCGGAATGTTGTTGCGCGCATCGAACGTGTACCAGTGACCGCCAATATAGGCCTCAAACCAGCCGGCAAAATCGCCTGCGGCGTAGGGAGGGGGCATTCCGATATCGCCGAGATAGCCGGTGCAATATCGCGCGGGGATGTTCATGCATCGGCAGAAGGCGATGGCCAGGTGCGCGTAATCGCGGCAGACGCCTTTGCCCTCGTCGAATGCTTCCCATGCTGTCTTGGTCGAGCGCGCATGTTCGTATCCGAATGCGATGTGATTGTGGACGAAGTCGCAAATCGCCTGGACCCGTTCCCAGCCCGGCGTCGTCTTCTCAAACAGCTTCCAGGCGATGTCGGAAAGGCGGTCGGTTTCGCAGTAGCGGCTGCCAAGCAAATAGACGATGGCTTCCGCCGGAAGATCCTCCACGGCGTGCTGCGCGGCACCAGGAACGATCATGTCGGGCAGCCCGCTATCTCGAACGAGTCCATTGGCCGCAAGGCGCACGCGGCCGGCAGGAGCGACGAGGCGGCTGCACCAGTTGCCGAAGCCGTCGCGATAGGGCGTAATCGGCACCGAAGGGCTGATCGTCAGGTAGTCGGGTTCGAGGACATCGGAGGCTCTTGAAAAATGCGTGCCTACTACCGCGATCAAAGGCGTCGGCTGCGGAAAGTCGTAGATCATCTCGAAGCCGACACGGATCTTCATGCGAAACACCTGACCTGATGCGCTTGCGTCATCAAAAAAATACACGCCGCCTTCATTCCGAAGCCGTGCTGTGCGACGTCGAAAGCGGCCATTGCAGAAGGTTTGAAGGCGCCGATACAGGCTTCGGCGGGGGCGCTTTAAGGGCTTTGCCTGCCGATTGCCGGAAATGTTCCGGGATGCTTATGAGATGGCGATGAAACGGCCGAATACAAGGCAAGCCTGGAGCGCCAATCTCGCGAGAAAGCGGTAGCTTATCGACCTAAAAGAGCGCACGGTAAATTGATGCACCCCCATAGAATTGGGCGAGGTCCGTTGACGGCGCCTATTACGCCATGACCACGCGAACGCGACGTGAGACTATCACGTTTCAACATCCGTTCCGGATCCGGGGCATCGACCGCCTGTTGCCTCCGGGGGCCTATGAGGTCATCACCGATGAGGAGATGATCGAAGGCTTGTCGTTTCCGGTGTTTCGCCGGGTTGCCACCATGATCATGGTGCCGGCGGCGGCGCAGAATTCAGCGATGGAGATGCTTTCCATCGGCTCGGTCGATTTGTCCGATGCGCAACGCATCGATGCGAGCGCGCCGCATGAGTGACAAGCCGCTCGATCTCGACAAGCACCGGGGCATGGCCGCGCAAAAAGCTACCGACATCAGGCGTGCTCTGGCGGAGGTCGAAAACAACGCAACTCAGTTGCGCGAGCGGCAAAGTGCAGTCGAAAGCCAGCTTCTGTCGGTTCAGGCTGTGTCCTGGCCGGAAGCCGCTGCCAAGGCGCGTTACGTCCTGAATTTGTATGCCGCGGGGCTGGCTCCTGGTGATGCCCATCATCGCGATCTGGTCGCGGCTGTTTTTGCTGATTTCACCCGGCTCTCCGACAAGAGCTGAGCAATCCCGGTCTTCGAATGGTCGGAGACTCCCAAGCGCTCGATCAAGGATCGAACGCCAACCTGAAAGTCACATAGTCCATGCAAAATCTCTCGCCGCGTCACGTCAAGACGGAAGAGTCGCTTCGGCTTGGCGTCGTGTCCGGCTGGTACTCTACGAAGGTCAGCGGAACGTTCGTCTCCGGACCGCACGATTCCGAAGCCGATTGCCTTCGCAAAATCGAAGAGATCAATCCACAGCCGAAAAAAAGGCGTTAAATCTGCGTTCGTAACCGTACAGGAGGAGGGCACATCACATGGCACTGACTCGCGGCAGCTTCGGCGGTTACGAATTTGACCGGATGGTCGTCCTGTTTTCGATGGTCGACGGCGAAAGGGAAATACCCTGCGCCGTCAGCACATCCGCCATGGATGATCTGGAAAAGTCGGAGCGGACCAAGTCTGACCAGCGCGAGACACAGTTCATGCGGTTGCGCGATCGGATTGAAAAGCGTGCCGCTGAAAAGTTTATCGCAAGGGAATTCGAGGGCACGCCGCCCGGTATCGTCTTGCGTAGTCTGGATTTTAGAAATGGCTAATAGATGGCCCGCACGATCGTCGTGCGGGAAATTGTTGCGATGACTGTGAAAAGGATTCAAAGGATGAAAAAGCCCGTTCTCTCGATTGAAGAGCCGGAGCCGAAGAAAGCGCTTCGAGCCGACAGACCCCCCGTTGAGGGGTTTGTCACCGTCGTCGATGGCCATTTCAAGTCGGAGTTTGACACCGTCGACGCGGCGGAAGCCGCGGGTCGAAAACTGAAGTCGACTTATCCGATGCTTCAGATCGAGATCTATGACGCCAATACAAAGACACGTACTTTGTTGAGTTAGCTTTGTTGAGCCAGGCGGAAGGGAGCCTCGTCCGGACCCGCGCAACGTCTCCTTGATGGCCGCCTGATCGGCAGATCTTCGAGTTCTATTGCGCCTTCACGGCACCCCGTAATCCAGCGCGTTCGGCGGATTGGGCTACGAGGCCGCTGGTCTGCACCTCTTCGACGTAACGGCGGATATATTCCAGCCCGGCCTCGTGGTTTTTCGGAATGGCGACCGCAAGGTGTTCTTCGCCCCATCGGCCTTCGAGTATCCGCGACCCCGGCATCTGGTCGGACATTTCGAACAAGGTCGGCTTGTTGGTCGCATAGGTGTCGATCTCGCCGTGTTCGAGCATCTCGATGCCGCGTTTATAGTTCTCCGCGGGCACGACCGTTGCGTTGGGCAGCATTTTCGGGATCGTGCCTTGCGACGTACTTCCTTTGGTTACGCCGATCCGCAGGCCCGGTTTCTGGATGTCGGCGATGGCCGTGATCGGTGAACGTGCCGCGACAAGATATCCGAGTTCGATGGTGAGCAGGTTCTGGCTGAAAGTCACCACGGCGGCGCGCGCCGGTGTGGAATTGCTGACCGTGAAGTCGACGTCTCCGGCTTTCATGCCTTCGAGGACGTCGGAAATTCGCTGGTAGCTGACTTGCTCAAAGGGGATGTTGAGCCGCCGGGCCAGTTCCTGGCCCAGATCGTAGCTCAGGCCATGGACCTCGTTCGTCTTGCTGTCGCGGACCATCGAGGTGGGGCTGCCGTAATAGACCCCGACCCGCAGCTTTCCCGTAGGCGCCAGGATCTGGCGTGCATCCTGCGCGAAAGCGCCGAATGCCGAGGCCGCGAGTGAAGCCGCTGCCATCATGATGACAAAACGATTCATCGGAAACTCCCCGATACGATGTTAAAACGTCACGACGATCTTTCCGAGGTGCTTGTTGGCGTCCATATGCGCGAATGCCTTGCCGATATCGTCGAAGGCAAACACCTTGTCGATCGGTAGCTGCAATTGGCGAGACTCCACCGCCGGCCACAGATCCTTGGTCGCCTCCTTGAATATTTCCCGGATTTCCTCGAGCGAGCGGGTACGGAAGGTGACGCCGATATAGTTGATGCGTCGCGCCGCATGCAGATCGAAATTGAAGTCGGCATGGGTGCCGCCAAGCCGGCCGACATTGACGATGCGGCCCTTGATCCTGGTCGCCTTCAGATTCTGGCTTGCGACCTTGCCCGAGACCTGATCGACGATCAGGTCGACGCCTTCGCCCGATGTTGCCTGCAACACCTGATCAACCCAGCCGGGATCGCTGGAATCGACCGCAAGGTCCGCGCCGAACTCCTTCAGGCGAGCGCGGCGGTTCGCGTCGGTGGAAGAACCGACCACGAGCCTGGCACCCTTGAACTTGGCGATTTGCATCGCCATCAGCCCGACGCCGGAGCTCGCGCCCTGAATCATGACGCTTTGTCCCGCCTGCAAACCGCCGATCGTCACCACTGCGTTGTGCATGGTGGTGATCGCGATCGGCAACGTGCAGGCTTCGCCGAAATTCATGTTCGAAGGCGCGCGGAATAGCCGGCCGTGATCGGCCAGCGTATATTCGGCAAAGGCGGCCGCGCCCGAGCCCATCACCTTGTCGCCGACCTTGACGCCCTTGGCGTCGGGACCGAGTTCGGCGATCTCGCCGGCCCATTCCATGCCCAGCACGGTGCCGACGCCGCCGGCGGCGCCGTGCACGTGCCCCTTGGTCATGCCGAGATCGGCGCGGTTAAGGCCGCACGCGTGGACGCGGACCAGCACCTGCGTGCCTTTCGGGGAGGGCTTGGCGACGTCAGCGATTTCGGCGCCATTGGCGCCGTAGACATAGGCCTTCATGCGGATCATTCCCGGTTGAGCGTATCGCGGTCGGCTGTTCCGGCGGGTTATCCCGCCATGGCCGGCAAATGTCCATAACCGCGACTTCTCAACGCTGCATACCGACCCACGATCAGGCAAAGACCGGTATTTTGGCCTCGACCGGGCTGGGAGTGCAGCCTAGCCCGGCCACTTTAGCCCGCTGCACGACGAGCGCGAGCACGGCATCCAGCGCCGGCGTCGGGGTTTCCGTCAGCCGGCCCATTTCCTGAACCACCGAGACCAGCGGTTGAATCTCCATCGGCCGGCCGCGCTCCAGATCCTGCAACATCGACGTCTTGTGTGCGCCGACCTTGCGGGCGCCTTCAATCCGCCGTTCGACGTCGACGCGGAATTTGACGCCGAACTTTTCCGCAATCGTCTGGGCCTCGAGCATGATCGCTTTCGACAGCGCGCGGGTTGCAGGGTCGGAGCAGATCACGTCGAGGGTGGCATGCGTGAGCGCACTGATCGGATTGAGGCAGACATTGCCCCAGAGTTTCAGCCAGATCTCGTCACGGATGCGATCGAGCACCGGCGCCTGCATGCCGGCTTCGCTGAACAGCGCCGACAGCCGCGTGACATCCTCCGTGGTCTCGCCGGAGGGCTCGCCAATCGGAAAACGGTCGCCGTAGACGTGCTGGATGACGCCTGGGGCGACGATTTCGGTCGCGGGGTAAACGATGCATCCGATCGCGCGCTCAGGCCCCAATTCGCGCCATTGCCGCCCGCCCGGGTCGATGCTTTCCAGCGTCGCGCCTTCATAAGCCCCGCCATGCTTGTAGAAGTACCAGTAGGGAATGCCGTTGACCGCGGTGACGATGCGGGTTCGCTCGGAAAGCAACGGCTGCATCGCATCGATCACACCGGTGATCGAATGAGCCTTCAAGGCGATAATGACGAAATCCTGCGGACCGAGTTCGGCGGGATTATCGGTACAGCGCGGATGGGCCACGCGTTCTTCGTCGCCGATCAAAAGCTTCAAGCCGTTCGCCTGCATCGCGGCGAGGTGGGCGCCGCGGGCGACCAGGCTCACGTCAGCGCCAGCGCGTGCGAATTGAACCCCGAGATAACCGCCGATGGCGCCGGCGCCGTAAATACAGATTTTCATCAAGCTTTCCTCGAAAACGTCGATGCTGGAAAAAGGGCGCAAATCAACCGGCGGCTCCGAATGAATTCGGAGCCACAAATGCGTCTTGACGGGACAGGAAGTGGCGTCAGGCCGAAGCGGCGAACACCGCGGCCATGGCCTCGTCGTCAAAGGCTGTCGAAATATCGCGAATGCTGACGACGCCGCACAGGCTGTGATTATCGATCACGGGCAGATGGCGAATATGGTGCCGGTTCATCAGATGCCGAACATCTTCCAGCGTGTCGTTGGAACTGCACGACACCAGTTGTTGAACCGAGATCAGCTGCGACACCTTCATATTGACGCCCGTCGCGCCGTGTTCGGCAATGGCGCGCACGACGTCACGCTCGGTGAACATGCCGACGGCCGTGTTGCCTTCGGTGCGCACGACATCCTTGACGACGAGCGCGCTGACATTGCTCGCGCGCATCAGTTGAGCCGCGATGGCCACGGTCTCGTTCATTCGAATGGTTGCAATACGCGCGGTCTTTTTGCGCAGGATGTCTCCGACTTTCATCGCAAGCTCCTCAAGGTCAGCCGCAGGGATCAGGGGCCAGTAACAGAACGAGGTTGGTATACGTTATGCCAGTTGTCAATTCGTTTGTTTGCGTAATTTTGCAAGAAAAATGGCAGTGTCGTTGACGTTTCGACTGGAAGGGGTCGCGTAATTATCAGATCTAAAGGCATTTTTGTATTTTGTATGCCATAGATTTTCTGCAAAAAAGAAAGGCGCACCAAAGTGCGCCCCCGAGGTTCTTGACTGATGGAAGGGTGGAGGGGTGTGCGTGCCTTCTGTGCCTATTCCGCCGGTTGCGGCACCGGGCTCTCCTTTTCGGCGGCGCTCATTGAAGCCCGCATCGGCCGTAGGACAAACAAGGCCGCCGCCACCACTAGAAGATTCAGGACCGATGCGACCACAAACACTGCGTGCCAGCTGCCCGTATGTGTCTTCAGCACGTTGGCCAGCGGGACCACAAAGGCCGACACTCCCTTCGCTGAGTACATAAGGGCCGTGTTGGTCGTGGCGTATTTTGGCCCGAATATATCGGTGGTGGTCGAGGGGAACAGACTGAAGATCTCGCCCCACGTGAAGAAGACGATCGCGGCGCAGATCACGAATGCCCACGGCGTCGTGCCTGCCGTTCCAAGCAACCAGTAGGCGATGGCTCCCAAGCTAAACGCGATCGCCATGGTGTATTCGCGGCCGATCTGGTCGGACACCCAGCCAAAGAACGGCCGGGCGCCGCCATTGCACAGACTGTCGATGATGCCAGCTAGCGTCAGTGTGGACGCGCCAAACAGAATCACCTGTTGCGCCACGCCGTAGTCCCTGGCGATGATCGAGAGCTGAGCGGTAACCATGAGGCCGCTCGCGGACACTGCGATGAACATCAGGTAGAGGATCCAGAAGAGCGGAGACCGAAGCACCTGACCTGGATTGCTGCTGGTCTTCGATTGCAGGACTTTCACGCCAGTGGCAGCCGGGGCTTCGCCGGGCTGCGGCGGGCGGAGGAACCAAGCGAGCACAAACACGATGCCGCCCTGAACGAGCGCAAACCAGAAGAAGGTGTCGGCGTAGCCGATCGTCGCGATCATTCTCTGGATGGGAATGACGGTGACGGCGGCGCCCGCACCGAAACCGGCGGCTGTAAGGCCGACGGCCAAGCCACGGCGATCAGGAAACCATCTCACCGCGTTGCCGACGCAAGTGGCGTAGACCCCACCCGCACCCGTGCCGGAAAGGATCGCGCCCAGATACAGCATCTCCAGCGAGTTGGCGTAGGAGTTGATAAGCCAGCCGAGAGCAGCGAACACGCCGCCGATCGCAATCATAATTTTTGGACCGCGCTGGCCGATGTAGTCGACGATGAACCCCTCAATGGGGGTCAACCAGGTCTCGAACGCAATGAAGAGGCTGAATGCGACCTGGATGCTGGCGATCTCCCAGTTGTGCGCCTTCGCCATCGGGCCGACGAAGAAGGTCCAGCCGTATTGAAGATTGGCCATCATCGCCATGCAGACGACGCCGATGATCAGTTGCGTCCACCGAAAGCCACTGGATATCTGCGGGCTCGGCGCACTAGTTGCGGTTGCCGTCATTGTGTCTCCTCCCAATGCGCGCTTTTTTGGCTCATCCAACTCGGAGGCCAAGCGCTGTGGGTAAACAATTCTGGTATATTATATTCCAGAGCGCAAGTTTGATTTTGCAATCTTGCCTGGGGCACTCGCCGGACATCCTGTTGATGGAGACTGCTGAGGCAGACCGGTCTGCTGCGCGCATTTTTAGTCACACGCGGTGCAGATGCTAATACGGCCGAAGCTCGATGCATAACGTCCTAACGGCGCCATGCGCAAACTAACCGTGCTACGCACAAAAAATGGCTCCCAGATCTTGGGAGCCATTGGCTGGAAAAAGGGCTTTTCAGGTTGGGAGTGATCCCATAGTTCGGCGTATCAAACGCAGCAGCGGAGGATATCGCCGTTTCGGATCGTTATCTCGGCATAGGCCAACAGCCCGCGGTCGATGGCCGCTACCAGACGGCTGAGTAAGGTGGCGGACGGCGCGAAAGCGATAGCGGCGGTCGTAGACATGTAACGTTCCTTGATGTTGGACAGTGGGGTTGGCCTAATCTAAGTATACCAGATGCCACGGCAATTGATTTGTTTGCATAGCAGCATAGGAAATATTGCAACGCAACATAAAGGTCACCCCAAGTAGTGAGGCCTTGCAAGTAATTCACTGATTCCAAAAGAAAAAGGCCGCCGGAGAGCCCGGCGGCCTGATCGGTTTGCCTGAAGCGGCCTTTATTCAGCGGCTTGCTTGCGCGGCGGGTCGAGCGCGCCGGAATCGTGAATTTCCTTTACCTGATGGTCAGATAAGCCGAGCACCTGACGCAGAATCTCGTCGGTATGCTCGCCCAACAGAGGCGAACGCTTTACGTCGCTCGGTGAGTCCGAGAGCTTGATGGGGTTGCCGACCGAGATGTACTTGCCACGGATCGGATGGTCCACCTCGACGACGGTACCGGTCGCGCGCAGCGACTGATCCTCGGCGAGTT
This sequence comes from uncultured Alphaproteobacteria bacterium, assembly GCA_963770515.1. Lineage (GTDB taxonomy): Bacteria > Pseudomonadota > Alphaproteobacteria > Rhizobiales > Xanthobacteraceae > Bradyrhizobium. The sequence continues at coordinate 146,352 of CAVYPW010000004.1, read as the reverse complement.
CCTTCATCGACAGGATCGGCCCGCAGGGGATGTCGTCCTTGTTGAGGATTTCCATCGCCTCGAACTTGGTCTTGGTCATGGTCCACTGCTCAATGCGGGCGAAGATCTCGTTCAAGCGCGGCAGCCGGGCCGGCGGCTTGGCGTAGTTCGGATCGGTCTTCCAGCTGGGTTCGCCGATTACGTCGCAGATCTTCTCCCAAACCGGCGCCTGGGTGATGAAGTAGATGTAAGCGTTCGGATCGGTCTCCCAGCCCTTGCACTTCAGGATGCGGCCGGGCTGACCGCCGCCGGAATTGTTGCCGGCACGCGGCACGGCATCGCCGAACGGAATGCCTTCGCCGAATTGGCTGTATTCCTTCAGCGGACCGTGTGCGAGACGCTGCTGGTCGCGCAGTTTGACGCGGGCGAGGTTGAGCACGCCGTCCTGCATCGCGGCGGTAACCTTCTGGCCCTTGCCCGAATGGGTGCGCTGATAGAGCGCGGTGACGATGCCGAGTGCGAGATGCAGTCCAGTGCCGCTGTCGCCGATCTGCGCGCCGGTCACGAGCGGCAGGCCGTCGCGGAAGCCGGTGGTGGAGGCCGCGCCGCCGGTGCATTGCGCGACGTTCTCGTAGACCTTGCAGTCTTCATAAGGGCCGGGACCAAAGCCTTTGATCGACGCCACGATCATCTTCGGGTTGATGGCCTGGATCTTCTCCCAGGGGAAGCCCATGCGATCGAGCACGCCGGGGCCGAAATTCTCGACCAGCACGTCGCAGCTCTTGATCAGCGCGGTCAGGACTTCCTTGCCCTTGGGGTTCTTGGTGTCCAGGGTGATCGAGCGCTTGTTGTGGTTGAGCATGGTGAAATACAGGCTGTCCGCATTCGGAACGTCCTGCAATTGCCCGCGGGTAATGTCGCCAACGCCCGGACGCTCCACCTTGATCACGTCGGCGCCGAACCAGGCCAGCAACTGCGTGCAGGTCGGCCCCGATTGAACGTGGGTGAAATCGAGAATTCGAACGCCCTTGAGCGCCTTTGTCATTATCGTACTCCGTCTCGTATCTGCTCCCCGCATGCGCGGGGAGCTTTGCGTGAATTTGTCGGGTTATTTCTTCTTGAGAGCGCTCTGCGGATTGAGGTTGCCGATGCGTCCGCTCTCCGAGCCCGCGGCCGGATCGATCACCGCGTTGATCAGCGTCGGCTTGCCGGAATTCATGGCCTCGTTCACGGCGCGCTTGAGTTCATCCGGTGACGTCGCATTGACGCCGACGCCGCCGAACGCCTCCATCATCTTGTCGTAGCGCGCGCCTGCGACGAAGACCGTCGTCGCCGGATCGGCGTTGCCGCTCTTGTTGACGTCGGTGCCGCGATAGATACCGTTATTGTTGAAGATCACGATGCAGACCGGCAGGTTGTAGCGGCAGATCGTCTCGACCTCCATGCCGCTGAAACCGAAGGCGCTGTCTCCTTCGACCGCCAACACCGGCTGGCCGGTTTCGACGGCAGCCGCAATCGCCTGGCCCATGCCGATGCCCATGACGCCCCAGGTGCCGACGTCGAGCCGCTTGCGCGGCTTGTGCATGTCGATCACGCCCCGTGCGAGATCGAGCGTGTTGGCGCCTTCGTTGACGAGGATCGCGTCCGGCCGCTCCTTGACGATGGTACGCAGCACGCCGAGCGCGCCGTGATAATCCATCGGCGAGTTGTTGTTCATCAGGCGTGGCGCCATCTTGGCGACGTTCTCCTCGCGCTTGGTCGAGACCGTCTTGACCCAATCGGTCGGGGCCGCGGTCCAGCTGTTGCCCATGGCGCCAAGTAGCGCGGACACGCAGGAGCCGATATCGCCGACGACAGGAGCCACGATCTCGACGTTGGAGTCCATTTCCTTGGGCTCGATGTCGATCTGGATGAACTTCTTCGGCGCTTCACCCCAGCTCTTGCCCTTGCCGTGCGACAACAGCCAGTTGAGGCGGGCGCCGATCAGCATCACCACGTCGGCGTCCTTGAGCACGGTGGAGCGTGCCGCACCCGCACATAACGGATGAAGATCGGGCAACAGGCCCTTGGCCATGCTCATCGGGAGGAACGGAACGCCGCTCTTTTCGACGAAGGCGCGGATGTCGTCGTCGGCCTGGGCATAGGCTGCGCCCTTGCCAAGAATAATGAGTGGACGCTTGGCGCTCTTCAGAACATCGAGCGCGCGCTTGACGGCGGCAGGCGCCGGGATCTGGGCCGGCGCAGCGTCGATCACCTTGACCAGCGACTTGCGTCCGGCTTCGGCGTTCATGACCTGGCCGAACAGTTTGGCCGGCAGATCGAGATAGACGCCGCCGGGACGTCCCGAGACCGCGGCGCGGATCGCGCGGGCAAGGCCGATGCCGATATCCGCGGCGTGCAGCACGCGGAACGCCGCCTTGCAGAGCGGCTTGGCGATCGCGAGCTGATCCATCTCTTCATAGTCGCCCTGTTGCAGGTCGACGATCTCCCGTTCCGAAGAACCCGAGATCAGGATCATCGGGAAACAGTTGGTGGTGGCGTGCGCCAGCGCGGTCAAGCCATTGAGGAAGCCGGGTGCCGAAACGGTCAGGCAGACGCCGGGCTTCTTGGTCAGGTAACCGGCGATCGCGGCCGCGTAACCGGCATTCTGCTCGTGGCGGAACGAGAGCACGCGGAGGCCTTCGGCCTGCGCCATCCGCCCGAAGTCGGTGATCGGAATGCCCGGCACGCCGTAAATCGTCTTGATGTCGTTGAGCTTGAGTGCGTCGATGACGAGATGAAAACCGTCCGTCAATTCCTGCTCGGTCTCGGCGGCCTTGGCATCGATGCTCTGTACTACTGCGGACATTCCGCTTCTCCTTGGTCGTTTTTTGATGGGGACGCGTTGGTCCCGAAAGTGGTCGCGCAACGCTTAAAGAAATGATCGGGTTAGAATTGGACCACTAGAACAGTTCCTTGCCGTGCGCTTCGACGAAAGCCGCAAGGCCAAGCGTGTGATCCCGCGCCAGCCTTTCGGCAAGTTCGGTATCGCGCTGTTCGAGGGCTTCAATGATAGCCATGTGTTCGGGCAGGGAAGCTGCCATCCGCTCGATGCGTCCGATCGTCAATTGGCGGTAGCCGCGCACATGCAGCAAGATATCGTTGGTCATGTCGACGAGCACCGGCGACTCGCTCAGCGCGATCAGCGCCTGGTGGAAAGCGATGTTGGCTTTCGAATATTCCTCGACGTGATGCTCGGGCAGGCGGTCCTTGCCGAAATCCTTGAAAAAGTCGCGCAGCGCCGAAATGTCCTTCTTGCGCGCGGTGGTCGTGATCAAGCGCGCCGCCATGCTCTCGAGCGCAGCCCAGGCGCGGATCATGTCCACGATCTCGCTTTTGGTCCGGCGAACGACGACGATGCCGCGGCGTGGCACGGTCTTGACGAAGCCATCCTGCTCCAGCATCGCGATCGCTTCGCGGATGGGGGTGCGGCTGACACCCAGGCGTTCCGACAGCGCGCGTTCGTCGAGCATCACCGGCTCCGGCGTCGCGTAGATGTCCATCTTCAGGATGGCATCCTTCAGCGCCTCATAAGCCTTGTTCTTGAAGCTCGTCTCCGGCACGATCCGGACTACGGCAATCTCTGCGTCGGCCATGCTCAATCATGCCTTGGTAGGTTTGGCGTTGGGTATCTTATAATTAAGAACCACAACTCTGGAATTTTTGGCATACCACATGCCAGAATGTCAAGTTGCCCCGGTTTTCAGCATTCCCGTGACTTGACAATTTCGTTTCTGGCATACCAAATGCCATGCGAGCCACTTTTCGCGGTCTATTCAACCGCAGCGGACGTCCCCCTAGCGTGCGCCATCAGACGAAGACCGAATGAGCCTGCGTCAGGCAAGTCATGATGCTGATGCCAGCATGTGCTTCCTGCGCTCCAAGAATAGAAGTCACGGAGGAAGCTAATGTCGAATTCCAAAGATGCGGTCCGCAAAGTCCTGGATGCAGTCAAAGCGGATAAGCGCACGAGTCTGACGGCGCCCGAAGGCAAGCTGGTTTGCGACGCTTACGGGATCCCGGTCCCCAAAGAGGGGGTCGCCAAGTCGGCCGCCGAGGCCGCGAAGATGGCGTCCACCATGGGCTTTCCGGTGGTGATGAAGATCGTCTCGCCGGACATCCTCCACAAGACCGAAGCCGGCGGCGTGGTGGTGGGCGTGAAGACCGCCGAAGACGCCCAAAAGACCTACGACACCATTCTGGCGAATGCCAAGAAGTATAAAGCCGACGCCAAGATCGAAGGCATCCAGATCCAGCAGATGCTCGCTGGCGGCACCGAAGTCATCGTCGGTTCCATCACCGACGGCTCGTTCGGCAAGCTGGTGGCGTTCGGCCTCGGCGGCGTGCTGGTCGAAGTTCTCAAGGACGTCACCTTCCGCCTCGCGCCGGCCACCAAGGACGACGCGCTCTCGATGCTTGACGGCATCCAGGCCCACGAAATGTTGATGGGCGTGCGCGGCGGCGATCCGGTCAACCGCGAGGCGCTCGCGGACGTCATCGTCAAGGTATCGCAGCTCGTCAGCGATTTCCCTGAAATCGTCGAGCTCGATCTCAACCCGGTGTTTGCCACCAAGAAAGACGCGATCGCCGCCGACGTACGCATCGTCGTCGACTTCGACTACAAGCCGCGCGAGAAGCCGCGTCCGACCGAGGAAATCGTCGCTGCGATGAACCGCATCATGCAGCCGAAGGCGGTTGCCGTGATTGGCGCCTCTGCCGAAGACGGCAAGATCGGCAACTCCGTGATGAAGAACCTCATCAACGGCGGCTACAAGGGCGACATCTATCCGATTCACCCCAAGGCCGCCGATATTCTCGGCTACAAGGCCTATAAGAGCGTCAAGGACGTGGCCGGCGTGATCGACGTTGCGGTTTTTGCCATCCCCGCAAAATTCGTCGCCGGCGCGCTGACCGAATGCGGCGAGAAGAAAATTCCAGGCGCCGTGCTGATCCCGTCGGGCTTTGCCGAAGCTGGCCATCCCGAATTGCAGGCCGAGATTGTCGAGATCGGCAAGAAGTACAACGTTCGCCTGATGGGACCGAACATCTACGGCTTCTACTACACGCCCGCCAATCTCTGCGCCACGTTCTGTACGGCTTATGACGTTAAGGGCCACGCGGCGCTGTCGTCGCAGTCCGGCGGCATCGGCATGGCGATCATCGGCTTCTCGCGCTCGGCCAAGATGGGCGTCTCGGCGATCGTCGGCCTCGGCAACAAGTCCGATATCGACGAGGACGATCTGCTCGCTTTCTTCGAGCAGGACCCGAACACCAACCTGATCGCCCAGCACTGCGAAGACCTGAAGGACGGCCGCGCTTTTGCCGAAGCTGCCAAGCGCGTATCGAAGAAAAAGCCGGTGGTCGTGCTCAAGGCGGGCCGTACCTCGGCCGGTGCGAAGGCTGCTTCCTCGCACACCGGCGCGCTCGCCGGTAACGACAAGATCTATGAAGACGTCTTCAAGCAGTCGGGCGTGATCCGCGCCCGCTCGCTTCGGCAACTGCTCGAATTCGCGCGCGGCGTGCCGGTACTGCCGACGCCAAAGGGCGAGAACGTGCTGATCATCACGGGCGCGGGCGGTTCAGGCGTGCTGCTGTCGGACTCCGTCGTCGACAACGGACTGTCGCTGATGGCAATGCCGCCGGATCTCGACGCGGCGTTCCGCAAGTTCATCCCGCCGTTCGGTGCGGCCGGCAATCCGGTCGACATCACCGGTGGCGAGCCGCCGATCACCTATGTCAACACGGTGAAGCTTGGCCTGTCGGATGCGCGCATTCATTCGCTGATCCTCGGCTACTGGCACACGATCGTGACGCCGCCCATGGTGTTCGCACGCAACATGGTTGAGGTGAAGAAGGAAATGGAAGCGAAGGGGTTCGTGAAGCCGATCGTCGTTTCGCTGGCCGGCGACGTCGAGGTCGAGGAAGCCGCCGAATATCTCTACCAGAACGGCATCCCGGCTTACGCTTACTCGACCGAACTGCCGGTCGAGGTGCTCGCCGCCAAGTACAAATGGGCGCGCGGCGCGGGCCTTCTCTGATTAACGCGACATGCCGCTCCGGGAAGACCGGGGCGGCATTTTCTTTTCGCGCATTTCTGACAGCGTGGTTTTGTCGAGCGGCGGGTACGTCTCCTTTCCATGAGGCAAGTCGCAATGAAGAGAAACGTGATCAGGCGCAAACCGCTCGAGCCGGAATCCGGTACGAAAATCGACCCCGATCCCCGGGACGGTGGTGTCCAATCTGTCGACCGCGCGCTCTCCATCATTGAAACGCTGGCCGAAGACGATGAGGGATATCGTCTCAGCGATCTTGCCGTCCGCACGGGATTGTCGACCTCAACCGTTCATCGTCTGCTGGCGACGCTGGAAAAGCGCCGCTTCGTTCATTTCGACCGCGACGAATTGAAATGGCATGTCGGCGCGCAGAGTTTTTCCGTCGGCGCGACCTTCGCCCGGCGCCGTAATTTCGCATCGCAGGCTATGCCGTATTTACGCAAATTGCGTGATCAGACACGCGAGACGGCCAATCTCGCGGTGGTCGATGATGAATCCATCATTGTGCTGGCGCGGATCGAAAGCCGTGAGATCATGCGCTCGCTCACCAAGGTCGGTGGCCGCGTCGCGATGGTGGCGTCCGGCGTCGGCAAGGCGGTGCTCGCCACTTATCCTGACGACGACGTCAATGCCATCATCTGCCGGCAGGGCATGCCGCGGCTGACGGAAAAGTCGGTTGTGCGGCCAAGCGAGCTGTTCAGGGAACTCGAGACGATCCGGCGGCGGGGGTACGCCGTCGACGACGAGGAAGCGCGCATGGGGCTGCGCTGCATCGCCGCAGTTGTTTATAATGATTGCAGTGAACCGCTGGCTGCGATTTCCGTCTCCGGCATGACCAGCCGGATCACCGATGAAAGATTGCCGGTGCTCGGCTGCATCGTGCGTGCGATTGCAACCGAATTGACGCTCGTGCTTGGTGGCGTGATGCCGCCGGTTGCTGAAGCGGTCGGCTAAAACGCGCTTTCGCTCGGCGCCGTTTCCATTTTTTCTCCGTGCTAATGACTTGAGCGAACGTGAAAAAATCCCGGACGTGCCACGTTGCGGGAAATAAATTCAATTCAATTGAGATGACGCGCCGCTCGGCCCGATGATCCCCAAATCGGAAATCATCGGACCGGAGTGTGAAATGGCAAAGATGCGTGCAATCGATGCGGCTGTGCAAATTCTGGAAAGAGAAGGCGTTGTCTGTGCCTTCGGGGTTCCAGGCGCTGCGATCAATCCGTTGTATTCGGCGCTGAAGAAGCGAGGCTCGATCGCCCACATTCTCGCGCGTCACGTTGAGGGCGCCTCGCACATGGCCGAGGGTTACACGCGTGCCAGGGTCGGCAATATCGGCGTCTGCATCGGCACGTCAGGCCCGGCCGGGACCGACATGATCACGGGGCTCTATTCGGCGATCGCCGATTCGATTCCGATTCTGTGCATCACCGGCCAGGCCCCGCGGGCCCGGCTCTACAAGGAGGACTTTCAGGCGGTCGATATCGAATCGATTGCAAGGCCCGTGACGAAATGGGCCGTGACCGTGCGCGAGCCTGCGCTGGTGCCGCGGGTCTTCAGTCAGGCGTTCCATATCATGCGCTCGGGGCGTCCCGGTCCGGTGCTGATCGATCTGCCGCTCGACGTGCAGCTCGCGGAAATCGAATTCGATGCCGAAACCTACGAGCCGCTGCCGGTTTACAAGCCCGCCGCCACGCGCAAGCAGGTCGAGAAGGCGCTGGAGATGCTGAACGCCGCGGATCGGCCGCTGATCGTGGCCGGCGGCGGTGTGATCAATGCCGATGCGTCTGAGCTGCTGGTGCGGTTCGCCGAGATCGTCAACGTGCCGGTGGTGCCGACGTTGATGGGCTGGGGCGCGATCCCCGACGATCATGTGCTGATGGCCGGAATGGTCGGCTTGCAAACCAGCCATCGCTACGGCAACGCCACCATGCTGGAATCCGATTTTGTGCTCGGCATCGGCAACCGCTGGGCCAACCGGCACACCGGCTCGATCGAGACCTACACCAGGGGGCGCACCTTCGTGCATGTCGATATCGAGCCCACTCAAATTGGACGCGTCTTCAATCCCGACCTCGGCATCGTCTCCGATGCGAGGGCCGCGCTTGAACTGTTCGTGACGGTCGCAAAGGAATGGCGTGCGGTCGGCAGATTGAAGGAACGTCAGTCGTGGCCGGCAGCCTGCCAGGATCGCAAACGTTCGATGCTGCGGAAGAGCCACTTCGATAACGTGCCGATCAAGCCGCAGCGCGTCTACGAGGAGATGACAAAAGCGTTCGGTCGCGACACCTGCTACGTCAGCGTCATCGGACTTTCGCAAATCGCCGGCGCACAATTCCTCGGCGTCTACCGGCCGCGAAACTGGATCAATGCTGGGCAGGCGGGACCGTTGGGCTGGACGCTACCTGCTGCGCTCGGCGTTCGCGTTGCCGATCGGACCCGCGAGATCGTCGCGCTCTCGGGCGATTATGATTTTCAGTTCCTGATCGAGGAACTCGCGGTCGGCGCTCAATTCAAGTTGCCATACATTCATGTCGTCGTGAACAACTCGTATCTGGGATTGATCCGCCAGGCCCAACGCGGATTCGACATGGACTATCAGGTGCAATTGTCGTTCGAGAACATCAATGCACCGGAGCTCGGCGCCTACGGTGTCGATCATGTTGCGGTCGCCAGAGGTTTGGGCTGCAAGGCGATCCGTGTCACCGACCCCAAGGATGCACAGCAGGCGTTTGCGACCGCGCGCGAACTCATGAAGGAATACCAGGTGCCGGTTGTGGTCGAGTTCATTCTTGAACGGGTGACCAACATCGCCATGGGCACCGAGATCGACAACATCGTTGAATTCGAGGAGACGCTCGATCTGCCGCCGGACAATGAACCTGCGAGCCTCACCGCAGAAAGGGCTGGTCAGCTGCTTCCGGTGTAGCGGGGAGGCCGTGCGCGGGCGAAAACCGGGGCAGGGCCCGATTCCTGCCCAACGGGTGTGCAGACTTGCCGTCTAATTTGAGCTTGCTCCCGCCTCGTCAGGGAGCAACCATCTGCGGCAGAAACCAACAGCCCGGCTGCGAGAACGCCCATGACCCAATTGACCCGATTTGCGGTTGCGCCGCTACACACGATGACGCGTCGTCTTGCCGATGTTGCTGCGGGTCGCGCGGCGCCAGATCTCGTCATCACGAATGCGCGGGTGCTCTCGACCTATTCCGAGCGCATTCATGATGGGCGCGAGGTCTGGATCACGGGTGGTCGTATCGCGGCGGTGAAACCGTCAGGGGCTCACAAGAAACTTGCAGGCGGCATTCCGGTCTATGATGCCGCCGGCGGCATCATCGCGCCCGGCCTTGTCGATCCTCATATCCACATCGAGTCCTCGATGGTGACGGCCTGCGCCTATGCGGAGGCGGCGCTGCTCAACGGCACCACGACGATCTTCTGCGACAGCCATGAGATCGGTAATGTCATGGACGTCGCTGGCGTCGAGGCAATGCTGGAGGACGCGCGGCAGGCGCCGCTCTCGATTTTTCTCACCGTGCCCTCAACGGTTCCCGCCACATCCGCGGCACTGGAAACCGCAGGCGGCGACCTGACCGCCGACAAGATCGCAGGCCTGTTCGACCGTTGGCCCGAGGCCGTCGCACTCGGTGAGAAGATGGATTTCGTGCCCGTCACCATGGGCGATGAGCGCAGCCACGCGATTCTTGCCGCCTCGCTGAAGCGAGGGCGCCCGGTGTCGGGCCATATCTACGGCCGTGAATTCGTCGCGGCCTATGCCGCCAGCGGTGTCACCGATACCCATGAGGCGATCGACCGCGACATCGCCGACGACCTGCTCGATGCCGGAGTTCTGGCTGTTCCTGCGCGGCGGACCGCCAACCACGCCGTGGCACAGCCTGCCGCAGGCGATCCGCACCGTCACTGAACTCGGCGCCTCGTACAAGCGCACGGCTGTCTGCACCGACGACCGCGACGCCGACGATCTGTTTCTTTTCGGTCTGGACTGGGTGGTGCGTGAGGCGGTGAAAGCCGGGATGTCGCCGGAGCAGGCGTGGTCGATGGGCTCGCTGCATGGCGCAACCCGCTTTGGCATGGACGGCGAGATCGGTGGCCTCGGCGGCGGCCGTCGCGCCGACCTTGTCCTGATGGACGATAAATTGAAGCCGCTATGCACCTGGTATGGCGGCGAACTCGTCGTTGAGAACGGCAAGATCACGCCGCGTCTCGATCGGGCGCTGTCGCAACGCTACCAATACCCGAAAGCTGCTTACGCCACGGTAAAATTGCCCGCCCACGTCAAGCTGACGCCCGAGCTTCCCGCCAAGGTCTGCACGGTCAACGCGATCAAGACGGCGTTGCCTGGTATTACCTTGATTCACGAAAAGGTCAGGATCGAACCGGCGAAAGACTGGCCGAGCCTGTTCGAGCGCTATGGTCTTTGTTTCGTGACGGTGGTCGAGCGTCACGGCAAATCGAACGGCAACGTCGCTTACGGACTGCTGAAGGATTTCGGCCTCAAGCGAGGCGCGGTTGCCTCCAGCGTCGGGCACGACAGCCATAACATTATCATCGCGGGAACTAATGAGGCGGACATGCAGGTCGCACTCGCCGCGATCAAGGACGTGCAGGGCGGCGTTTGCGTCATCGCCGACGTCAAGGTGAGGGCACGGGTCGCCTTGCCGATCGCGGGGCTGCTCTCGGACAAACGGATCACCGAAGTGGCCGAAGAAGTCAGGCAGCTCAAGATCGAATGGTCAGAGGCCGGCTGCACCATTCCCTATATGGGATTCAATCTGATCCCGCTTTCGGTGATTCCGGAAATCCGCATCACCGACAAGGGACTCGTATTAGTCCCGGAGATGGAACTCACGCCGTTGTTCGAATAGCGCGCAAAAGAATTTCCGCGTTGTTCCCCAGGTCAATGCGGTGGTGTCACATCGCCTCGCGGACGCCGAGGCCAAGCATGAAGCGTTCGCGGATCTGCACGGGATCGCGGCGAGTGGCGCCCGTTCCCGGCTTGTCGTCGATCCGCACTCCGATCAGCATCGGCTCGGAAGCCGTCAGCGATTGATCGATTAGCCGCTCGAAATCATCTTCATCGGCAGCCCAGGTGCTGTTTGACAGACCGCAGCCGGTCGCGACCGCGATCAGATCGGTTGATGCCGCAGCCGGCGTCGGTTGTGCGCCGGTGATCTGATAGATACCGTTGTCCATCACGATCATGGAGAGGTTTTTCGGCTTCAACGTGGCGATCGTCGACAGGCAACCCAGTTGCATCAACAGCGAGCCGTCGCCTTCCAGCGCAAAGACGCGACGGTTGGGTTGCGCCAGCGCAACGCCGAGCGCGATCGGGAACGCAAGTCCCATGCTGCCGAGCATGTAGAAATTCTGCGGGCGATGACCGGCGGCCCACAGGTCGAAATTGGTATTGCCGATGCCGCCGATGACGGCCTCTTCCTTTTTCAACTTCGCGACCAGGCGCGAGGTGAGGTCGAAGCGGTTCATCACCTTGGTGTTGCGTGCGGGCGTATTGGCGGATTTATTCATGAGGTCGCTCACTTGTCGAATACCTTGCCGCCGGTCAGGAGCGGCGACAAAATCAGCGCCACCGGCGCTTGCGTCGTGATCGCCTGCTTGATCGATCGGTCGACGATGAACTCGAATTCGTCGAGCCTCGTTGTAGTGTGATGTTCCATCGCGAGTGAATCGAGCACCGGCCGCATGGTGCGGCAGACCAGCGACTGCCCGTAGTTGAACTCGCCGAGCGTTCCACGCTCGGACACGAACATGATCAGCGGAATCTGATAGGGGATCGCAAGCGAGGCCAGCACGTTGGCAAGCGTCGCAAAGCCGGAGGTCTGCATCAGCACGGCGCCGCGCATGCCGGCCATCCAGGCGCCGGAAACAATTCCGACGGCTTCTTCCTCGCGCGCGGTCGGGAACGACGTGAAGAACGGATCGGCGTGAATTTCCTTGATCAGCCGCGTCAGCACGCGGTCCGGCACATAGGGCACCAGGCGAATATCGTTGCGTTTGAGGGTTTGCAGGACGATTTCATGCCAGGCCTTTTCGCCAGGGCCGGCCGGAGACATTTGCCCGTCCGCAGCCACCATTTGAAGTTTCCTCCGTCTCCGCAACCTCACGACGGTCGCCTTGTTTGAGGCGCCGAACTTGACGTGAACGGCGGGATTGTCAACATGTGCCCGCCATGCAGTGATCTGCGTCCGGCGCTGAGGCGGCCGTAACAAAGGCTTGGCATACAAAGGCTTGCCATAAGACAAGAAAATCGGGAGGTGAGGTTTCTTGGACAGCTCGTTCTGGAGCATTCTGTTCTTGAGCCGGTGGTCGCGGCGGGTTGTCTGCGCCGCCGGTATTGTTGTTTCCGGTGTGGCATGGGCCGAGGCGCCGTTTCCTTCCAGACCCGTTCATCTTTTCGTGCCCTATGCGGCCGGCGGCGGCGTGGACATTCTTGCGCGCACGCTGGGGGAGGCGGTCTCCCGCCAGTGGGGACAATCGGTCGTGGTCGAGAACCGGCCCGGCGCCGGCGGCGTGGTGGCCTCGCAGACGCTCGTGACGTCGGCACCCGACGGCTACACGTTGATGGTGGTGGCCAGCGGTCATGCCACCAATCCGTTTCTGTATCCGAAACTTCCCTACGACACGTTCAAGGACTTCACCCCGATTTCGATATTGGCTTCTTCACCCAATATCCTGGTGGTGCGCGCCAATTCCCCGTTCAAGACGCTGGCCGACGTGATTGCGCAAGCAAAGGCCAAGCCGGGAAGCCTTTCCTTTGGCCAATCCGGCAACGGCACCTCGACACATCTCGCCGGTGAACTGCTCAAAAAACTTGCCGGCATCGATATGAGTGCGATTTCCTACAAGGGTGGCGCGCCCGCAATCAACGATCTGCTGGGCGGGCAAATTCCGATGTCCTTCAACAATGCGCCGGAAGCGTTGGGGCAGTTGGAGGCGGGCACGTTGCGCGCGCTGGCGGTGACCACCACCAAGCGGTCGCCGTTTCTGCCAAATGTGCCCGCGATATCGGAGACCGTGCCCGGCTACGATACCGAAGTGTGGTGGGCTCTGTTGGGGCCGGCGGGCATGCCGGCCGACCTCGTTGCGAAAATCTCCCGCGATTTTGTCACGGCGCTGAACACTGAACCGGTGAAGGAGCGTCTGGCCAAGTTCGGCGCGTCGCCGATCGGCGGCTCTGCCAAAGAGCTCGATGCCAAGATTCACGCGGATTACGAGAAATGGGGGGCGATCATCAAGTCCTCCGGCATCACGGCCGAATAGTTGAACGCTCCGAACTGAAAGTGGAATGATGTCCGTCAACAATAAACGTGTGTTCTACGTCAAATATCTCGCCAACCAGATCTACGCCGACATCCTGAAGGCGCGCGCTGATGTCCGGCTCGACCGGCTCGAGAATGAAAGCCCGGATGGCGTCTCCGCACCGATTCTGTCCGCCGCGCATGCCTATCAGATTGGCGCCGCGCGCGACGAGCTGGCGAGGCATTTTCATGTCGATGCGGATTTGCTGCGGCGGGCGCCGAACCTCCTGATCGTCTCCAGCAACGGCGCCGGCTACGATCCGGTCGACGTCGAGGCCTGCACGGCGGCGGGTGTGATCGTGGTCAATCAATCCGGTGGCAACGCCCAGTCGGTCGCCGAACATGCGCTGGCGATGCTGATTACGCTGTCGAAGCGGATCATCCAGGCCGATCGCGTGCTCCGGCGCGAGGCCAATATCAACCGCAACGCGCTGATGGGCGCGGAAGTGCAGGCCAAGACGATCGGCATCGTGGGCTTGGGCAATGTCGGCCGCCGCATCGCCGCGCTCTGCAAGGGCCTGCTTGGCATGAACGTGCTGGCCTATGACCCTTATCTGTCGGCAACCGAAATGGCTGAGCGCGGCGGCGAGAAGGTCACGCTCGACGATTTGCTGCGCCGCTCGGATTTCGTTTCGATCTCATGTCCGTTGACCAAGGACAACAGGGGCATGATCGGCGCCCGCGAATTCGCAGCTATGCAGCCACATGCGTATTTCATCACCACGGCGCGCGGCTTTATTCATGACGAGGTGGCGCTGGAGCAGGCGCTACGCGACAAACGGATCGCGGGTGCAGGCCTCGACGTCTGGGCCAAGGAGCCGCCACCGCCCGATCATCCGCTGTTGCAGTTCGACAACGTGCTGGCGAGCCCGCATACGGCCGGCGTGACCAAGGAAGCGCGCGAGAATATGGCGAAGATCGCCGCCGAGCAGATGCTCGACGCGCTGGATGGCAAGCGGCCGCCGCGCCTCATTAACCCTGAAGTCTGGCCGGCTTACGTCAAGCGCTTCGAGCGTACGTTTGGTTTTACGCCGGGCTAGGTGCCAGCGGACTTCGATCAGCCCTCATGGACCTTCTTTGCCTTGAGCATCATCTCCGCGCAAACGCCTTCGGCGTTTGTCGCGAGGAAAACCGCCGCACACTTTTCCGGTTTCCGGATCATGCTCTAGAAGATTTTATTCTTCTTTGACCGCCGCACGGCAATAAATCTGCTGCTGCGTGCGGTTCGGACGATGGCCACATTGCTATTTTTGCCGCGGTCTCGACTCGCCTGCCACGGGAACCCATACCTTCAAACGAGCGCCTTTTCGCTTCCGGGTCAACGGCTCGGATGAAGGCGCCGGGGATGAAGTTATGGCCTACTTGAATGCACTGTTGAGTTCAGCCCGCTCCCGGATCGGAAGCCGCTTGGCTCAGATCGTCGCCATCGCGGCAACGAGCCTGCCGGCGGCCGGCGCCTGACGGTGCGCCCTTCCAACTTTGCTACCGATTGATCATTTCAACTACGCCACCGGCACGCCCAGCCGTTCGATGGTCTGGATGTGTCGGGCGAGCAGGCTGCAGGCCTGTTCGATGTCGCGTGCGCGCAACGCCCCGAGAATGAGGCGATGGTCCTGATTGGATCGCGGCCGCCAGCCTGAACTACGCGCCATCGCAAACACCAGACGTGAATTGGCGCGCTGCAATCCGTCAAGGCTCGCGAGTAACCGCGGCATTGCGCACGGCGTCACCAGCGCCTGGTGAAAGGCGCGGTTGGCGGCCTCAAACTCCTGCAGCGTTTCGGCATTGTCGCCTTCGATCAAAGCGAGTTCGATCCTGGCGAGATGAGCCGGCGTCAATCGGGATACGGCGTGGCGCAGCGCGACCACCTCGAGCGCGGCGCGCATTTCGGAGATTTCTCTGACCGAGCCCGCATCGAGCGGCGCGACCCGCACGCCGCGGCGGGGAAGCACGACCACCAGATGCTGGGCTTCGAGTTGACGAAAGGCTTCCCGAACCGGGACGTGACTTGAATTGAATTCGCGCGCCACATGGTCCTGGCGGAGCGGTATGTCCGGCTTGAGAGTGCCTGCGATGATCCGTTCCGCAATGATCTCGGCAATCCGCGCGGCAACGGTCGAGTTCTCGTCGGCTTCGCTCATAGATTATCTATCGTAAATTCGAATGCAGGAACTTCCAACCTACGCTAACCTCGGCTCAGCAGCAATATCATAGATAAAAAGATACTTTATCTATAAAAATGGAGACTGAAGCCATGGCTGACGGGTTGATCGAAGGGCGGAATGACGGCCAAGAAATTGAACAAGCAATCAAACAAGGAATTGAAAAAGACATCGGGGCGATCCGGCACGACTGGCGGCGGACGGAAGCGGAGGCGCTTTATAATCTTCCCTTCGCCGACCTGATGTTTCGCGCGCAAAGCATCCATCGCAATCATTTCGATCCCAACCAGATCGAGACCGCGAGCCTGCTCAGCATCAAGACCGGCGGCTGTCCCGAAGACTGCGGTTATTGCTCGCAGAGTGCGCATTACGAGACCGGGCTGAAGGCGACCAAGCTGGTGGCGCAGGCGGACGTGGTTGCGACCGCCAGGCGCGCGCGTGATGCTGGCGCGAGCCGTTTCTGCATGGCGGCGGCCTGGCGCAATCCGAAGGACCGCGATATCGACGAGGTCTGCGGCATGGTCAGCGCAGTCAAGGAACTCGGCATGGAGACCTGCGCGACGCTCGGTATGCTGACGCCGGCGCAGGCCGCGCGTTTGCACGAAGCCGGGCTCGACTTCTACAACCACAATGTCGATACCTCGCCCGAGTTCTACGACAACATCATCACCACGCGCACCTTGCAGGACCGTATCGATACGCTTGCTCACGTGCGCGAAGCCGGTATCAAGGTCTGCTGTGGCGGCATCATCGGCATGGGCGAGGAAGTCGACGACCGGCTCGGCATGCTGGTGTTGCTTGCGAACTTGCCTGCTCATCCCGAGAGCGTTCCGATCAACCTGTGGAATGAAGTCAAGGGCGTGCCGGTCAATGACACCGCCGAGCGGCCGGACGCCATTGCGCTGGCGCGGCTGGTCGCGGTCGCCCGCATCATGATGCCGAAGAGCGTGGTGCGGCTCTCGGCGGGACGGCAATACATGACCGACGAACTTCAGGCGCTCTGCTTTCTGGCGGGCGCCAATTCGATCTTCATCGGCGACGTACTTCTGACCACGAAAAATCCGCAAGCGACGCGCGATGCCGATCTGCTCGACCGGCTCGGCATATCGTCTCGTCTTAACCAGGCGCGGGCGTGAACAAGGCATCACCCTACGTCGCAGCCTTAACCGCGCTAAGGGATGACGACCGGCTGCGCAGCCTCATGCCGCGCGTCGGCATCGACTTTTCATCGAACGATTATCTGGCGTTCGCCGGCTGCCAGCGGATGCGCAAAGCGATTGCGGCCGCGGTGGAAGCCGGAACACCGATCGGCGCCGGCGGTTCGCGGTTGCTGCGCGGCAATTGCGCGGAGCACGAAAGCCTCGAAGCAGAGGCCGCGTGTTTTTTCGGCGCGGAAGCCGCGATATTCTTTGCCAGCGGCTATATCGCCAACTTCGCCGTGTTGACCACGCTGCCGCAGCGGGGCGATCTGCTGGTGCTCGATGCGCTCGTCCATGCCAGCATTCACGAAGGCGCGCGCGCCGGCCGCGCCGAGTTTCGCCTCAGCGCGCACAACGATGCCAGCTCGATCGAAGACGTGATCCGCACCTGGCGATCGGAGGGCGGCACGGGGCGGATATGGATCGTCGCCGAAAGCCTCTACAGCATGGACGGTGATTTTGCGCCGCTCGAGGCTCTCAGCGCGATTGCCGACCGGCACGATGCGTTCCTGATGGTCGACGAGGCCCATGCCACCGGCGTCTTCGGTCCAGCCGGGCGCGGACTCACGGCAGCTTATGAGGGACGCGAGAATCTCATCGCGGTTCACACCTGCGGCAAGGCGCTGGGCGCGGCCGGCGCGCTGGTCACGACGACAAGACTGTTGCGCGATTTCATCGTCAATCGCTGCCGGCCGTTCATTTTTTCTACCGCGCCGTCTCCGCTGATGGCGGTGGCCGTCGAGGCGGCGCTATCCATCCTGAGCGATGAGCCAGAGCACCAGCAGCGCCTGAAAGGCTTGATCGACTTCGCGCGTCGGGAAATCGACGCGCGCCAGGGCTGGCGGCTGTCCGGTTCGCAGATCATGCCTTTTATTGTCGGCGACAACGCGCGCGCGATGGCACTGGCGGCAAGATTGCAGGCGCGCGGTTTCGACATCAGGGGAATTCGCCCGCCGACTGTACCATCAGGCACCGCCCGCTTGCGCATTTCCCTGACCAATAATGTCGATGAGAACGATGTGCGTGCCATGCTCGCTGCGCTGGCTGAAGAGACCGGTGAGGGGCGATGAGCCGGCGGATCGTGGTGACCGGCACCGACACTGAGATCGGCAAGACCGTGTTGGCTGCTGCTCTCGCCGATCAGCTCGACGCCTGCTACTGGAAGCCGATCCAGTCCGGCCTTGAAGGCGAGACCGATTCCGAAGTTGTTGCGCGGCTGGGTGGCTTGTCCAGCGACCGGATTTTGGCCGAGCGTTATCGCCTGAAGACGCCGGTCTCGCCGCATCAGTCGGCCGCGATCGATGGTGTCCACATCGATGCGAGGGAACTCGTGGTGCCCGATACCGGTGGCCGGCCGCTGGTGATCGAGGGCGCCGGCGGGTTGATGGTGCCGCTCGACCCATCCACACTTTATATCGACGTGTTCGCGCGATGGCGTATTCCGGTCGTGCTGTGCGCACGAACGACGCTCGGCACCATCAACCATTCGCTGCTTTCGGTCGAGGCCTTGCGCCGTCGCAATATCGATGTGCTGGGCATTGCCTTCATAGGCGACGGCCATCCGGAAAGCGAGCGCGCGATTTGCGAGGTCGGCCGTGTGCGGCGGCTCGGACGGCTGCCCCAGCTCTCGCCGCTCACTCAAGGCACGTTGCGCGAAGCGTTCGCCGCAGCGTTCAATCCCGGCGATTTCGGTCTGTAATGAGCGAGAAGACGTCACCGATCTGGCATCCGTTCACGCAGCACGCGCTTCAGCCTGACATGGCCAAGATCGCGCGCGGCGAGGGCGCTTATCTGTTTGCCGCCGACGGCCGCCGCATCATCGATGCCATCTCTTCGTGGTGGGTGGTGACGCATGGCCATTGCCACCGGCCGATCGTGCGCGCCATTCAGGAGCAGGCGGAACAACTCAACCAGATCATCTTCGCCGGTCATACCCACGAGCCCGCCGAACAAGTCGCGTCCGCCATGCTGAAACTGGCGCCGCGCGGCCTCGACTACGTGTTCTTCTCGGACTCTGGCTCGACCAGCGTCGAAGTGGCGCTGAAGATGGCGCTCGGCTACTGGCACAATATCGCAGACCCCCGCTCGCGTATCGTCGTGATGCAGCACTCCTATCACGGCGATACGATTGGGGCGATGTCGGTCGGCGCGCGCGGCGTGTTCAACGCGGCCTATGGTCCGCTGCTGTTCGACGTCACCGCGGTGCCGTTTCCTCACTTGGGGAAGGAGCAGGCGACACTGGATGCATTAGAGGCTGCCTGTCGTGACAAGCCTGCCGCGTTCATCGTCGAGCCGCTGATATTGGGTGCGGGCGGGATGTTGATGTACCCGGCCTGGGTGCTGAAGGAGATGAAGCGGATTTGCGAGGCAGCGAGCGTCTGGTTCATCGCCGATGAAGTCATGACCGGATGGGGTCGCACCGGTACTTTATTTGCCTGCGAGCAGGCGGATGTGGCGCCGGATATTGCCTGTTACTCGAAGGGACTGACCGGCGGCGCGCTGCCGCTGGCGGTGACGCTGTGCCGTGCTGAGATTTTTGACGCGCATTTCTCGCGCGATCGCAGCCGCACGTTCTTTCATTCCAGTTCCTATACGGCCAACCCAATCGCCTGCGCGGCGGCCAAGGCCAACCTTGATTTATGGGGTGATCCGGCTGTCAGGGAGCGCGTCGCGGCGGTTGCGGCGATGCAGGAAAAAGCGCTCACGCCATTCCGGGGCGATGAGCGCTTTAAGAATGCCCGCCGAACCGGTACGATCACGGCGCTTGAACTGGAGGCGCGCGACAGCGGCTATCTCGCGAGTATCGGCCCAAAACTTCTCGATTTCTTTGCAAGCCGGAATCTGCTGCTGCGCCCGCTCGGCAACACCATCTACGTGATGCCGCCTTATTGCGTCACGCAAACCGATCTCGACGAGATCTATGCCGCGATTACCGAAGCGGCCAACCTTTAGTGGAGTGGATTTGACATTCGCTCCTCACTTGGCCCCTAGTTCATCAGCGAATGTCAAATCCAGAACTCCACTAGAAACCTATATTTTCTAGTGGGCCTTTGATTCTAATATTCGCAAAAGTGGCAGCTCGCGAAGCAATGCGAGTGCTAGTATCGGACCACTAGCGATCGGCATGGAGAGGCTTTTGCAACAGTCGGAAAGTCCAGCTATTGCAGGAGACGATGAGCATCGTCTCTACCGGAAGGTCGTCTATCGGATCATCCCGTTTATCTTCGTCTGTTATGTTCTGAACTACATAGACCGCGTCAACGTCAGTTTTGCCAAGCTGCAATTTCAGGGCGATCTGCACCTGAGCGATGCCAGCTATGGGCTCGGCGTCGGCCTGTTTTATGTCGGCTATATCCTGTTCGAGGTGCCCAGCAATCTGGTTTTGCAGAAGATCGGCGCCCGCAAGACCATCACGCGGATCATGTGCCTGTGGGGTCTGATCTCGATGGCGATGGCTTTCGTATCAAGCCCGCTGCAATTTTATCTTGCCCGCATCCTGCTCGGCGCGGCTGAAGCCGGCTTTTTTCCCGGCGTCATTCTATATCTCACGTTCTGGTTCCCTGACCGCATGCGCGGGCGGATCATGTCGCTTTTCGTTCTCGCCATCGCGGTATCCGGGATCGTCGGCGGCCCGACGTCCGGGGTGATCATGCAGCACCTCGACGGTTTTCTCGGCTTCAGGAATTGGCAATGGCTGTTCTTGATCGAGGGAATCTTGCCGGTAGGGATGGGGATTGCGGCGTTCTTCGTACTCGACGATCGTCCGCGTGATGCCAGCTGGCTATCGGGGCGCGAGAAGGATTTTCTTGTCGCCAATTTATCGGTCGAAAGACGGATCGACAGCCGCTCCGGCCTTCAGGCCTTTCTGCTGGCGCTTCGCAAGCCGATGCTGTGGATCGCTACGTTCGGCTACTTCTCCGTGACATGGGCGGGAATGGTTCTCAATTTCTGGGCACCCACCATCATCCAGCGCGCCGGCGTGACCAATCTCCTGCACATCGGGCTGTTGTCGGCGGTGCCCTACATGGTCGGTGCGGCGGGCATGCTCCTGCTCTGTTATTCTTCCGATCGCCGGCTTGAGCGGCGCTGGCACTTCTTTGCCGCGGTCTTTTCGGCTGCCTGCGCGGCCGTCGCCATCGCCTATGCCTCCGGGGATTCGACGCTTTCGATCGCGTGTCTGGCGGTGCTGGCGATCGGTTATCTCACAGCGATCGCCTTGTTCTGGACCATCCCGACCGGCTTTTTGTCCGAAGCCGAGTCCGCGGGCAGCATCGCTTTCATCAGCAGTGCAGGTCAGATCGGAAGCCTGATCGCGCCGGTGCTGTTTGGATATGTTTCCGAGCGGACCGGAAACCTCACGCTGGGTGCTTGCCTTGTCGCCCTTGTGCTTTTTTCCGGCGGCTGCGCGGTCTTGAGCCTGAAGACGTCAGCGAAATGAGATGAGCGGCCCGCGGCCGGGATGAGGCATGCGCGCATAGGTTGATATTCGACCGGCTAAGAGCGTCATTTCAACCAGAAGTAAATACGCCGCGTTCAGGGATTTATGCCCCCATTAGGAGCTGTTTCATTAATTTCGACTAACCATGATCCTCAACATAGCCGTTCCGGTCCAGTTTCGTCCCACGGCGTCTTTCAGCAATCAGGTGCTTAATGCTCGGCAACCTCCGCATTTCTTACAAGCTTTTGATGATCGTTGGCCTTTCCGTTCTGGCCATCGCCGCGGTGGCGGGCCTGGGTCTGTCGGCGCTTTGGGCCAATCTGATGGAGGATCGCAGGGGCAAGCTTCAGGACATCGTCATGGTGGCTCGCGAGGCGCTCGACCACAATTACCAGGATTCGCTTAAGGCCGGCCTTTCGGAGGCCGACGCCATGGAGCGGGGCAAGGCCCTGCTGCGCACGCTGCGCTTCAGCAAGGACGACTATGTCTACGCCAACAACCAGCAGGGGATCGCCGTGGCGAACCCGAATCCCAAGGTTGAAGGCAAGAACATGCTGGACGTGGCGGACCCCGATGGCGTCTTTTTCGTGCGCCGGCAGCTTGAGCTAGCTACCAACGGCGGCGGCTTCCTGTTGTTCCGCTTTCCGCGCGCGGCCGGTGGCGATCCAATACCAAAACTCGTTTATGCCGTTCAATTCAAACCCTTCGGTTGGATCATGGGCGCGGGCATTTATCTCGACGACGTCAGCGCCATCTTCTGGGCCCAGGCCCGCAGCATGGCGATGATGGTCGTTCTCGCGCTGCTCGTGGTTGGCGGGCTGTTTTTCCTGGTCGGGCGCAGCATCGTTAGCCCGATCAACGCGATGACGATGGCGATGCGCAAGATCTCCCAGGGCGATATCGCGACGTCCATCCCCGCGCTCGAGCGTGGCGACGAGGTCGGCGCCATGGCGCAGTCGGTCAAGGTCTTCAAGGACAACATGATCGAGGCCACGCGGTTGCGCGGCGAACAGGACGTCATGAAGGCACAGGCCGACACCGAGCGAAAGTCGCTTCTGGTCCGGATGGCGGACGAATTCGAACGCGGCGTTCGGGCCTCGCTGGATAGTCTTTCAGGCGCTGCCGCGAACATGCAGGCGACCTCGAAAAGCATGTCCTCGACGGCGAGCGAAGCCAGCCATCAGGCGACGTCTGTGGCAGCGGTAGCCGAGCAGGCCTCGGCCAATGTGCAGACCGTTGCCGCCGCGACCGAGGAACTATCCTCGTCGGTGTCGGAAATTGGCCGTCAGGTCACCCAATCGACGGAAATCGCCGGTCAGGCGGTCGCCGAAGCCAACCGCACCAACGTCACCGTGCAAGGCCTGTCGGCGGCGGCGCAGAAGATCGGCGACGTCGTCAAGCTGATCAGCGACATCGCCAGCCAGACGAATTTGCTGGCGCTCAACGCCACCATCGAGGCGGCGCGTGCCGGCGAGGCCGGAAGGGGCTTTGCGGTCGTTGCCAACGAGGTCAAATCGCTGGCGAGCCAGACCGCGAAAGCGACCGACGAAATCTCGGCGCAGGTCGGCGCCATGCAAGGAGCGACGACGGAAGCGGTGCAGGCGATCGAGGGCATCGGCCGCACGATCGGCGCCATCAACGACATTACATCGGCGATCTCGCTTGCCGTCGAACAGCAGGGGTCGGCGACTCAGGAGATCGCCCGCAACGTGCAGGAAGCCGCACTCGGAACGGGCCAGGTCTCCAGCAACATCGCAGCCGTCAACCAGGCGGCCGAAAAGACCGGATCGGCCTCACATGACGTGCTGGCTTCGGCCGATCAGTTGAGCAAGCAGGCGGTCAACCTGCGTGCCGACGTCGACAAATTCCTCGGTAATATCCGCGCGGCGTAACCGGCCGCAAAGTTCGCCCGACAGCGTTTTCTTCAGCAACCAGGTGCTCAATGCTCGGCAATCTCCGAATTTCTTACAAGCTTTTGATGATGGTCGGCCTTTCCGTTCTGGGCATTGCCGCGATGGCCGGTGTGGGCCTGTCGGCGCTATGGAACAATCTGATGGAGGATCGCAAAACCAAGCTTCAGGACGTCGTACAGTTGGTCCGTCAATCGCTTGACCTCCAGTATCAGACCGCGCGTCGCGCAGGGCTTTCCGACGCCGACGCCATGGAGCAGGGCAAGACACTGGTACGCACCTTCCGCTTCGGCAAAGACGATTACTTCTATGCTCTCGACTCTCATGGCATCACGGTAGCCAATGCCAATCCGAAGATCGAAGGCAGGAATTTGTACGACGCGACGGATTCCGACGGCGTCGTCTTCGTGCGCAGGCAGATGGAAATAGCTGCCACCGGCGGAGGCTTCGTATCCTATCGCTTTCCGCGTGCTACGGGGGGCGAGCCTCTTCAGAAAACTTCTTATGCCGTCGAGTTCAAGCCGTTTGGCTGGGTGATCGGCGGGGGAATCTATCTCGACGACATGTACTCGATCTTCTGGGCCCAGGCCCGCAGCATGGCGATGATGGTCGTTCTCGCGCTGCTCGTGGTTGGCGGGCTGTTTTTCCTGGTCGGGCGCAGCATCGTTAGCCCGATCAACGCGATGACGATGGCGATGCGCAAGATCTCCCAGGGCGATATCGCGACGTCCATCCCCGCGCTCGAGCGTGGCGACGAGGTCGGCGCCATGGCGCAGTCGGTCAAGGTCTTCAAGGACAACATGATCGAGGCCACGCGGTTGCGCGGCGAACAGGACGTCATGAAGGCACAGGCCGACACCGAGCGAAAGTCGCTTCTGGTCCGGATGGCGGACGAATTCGAACGCGGCGTTCGGGCCTCGCTGGATAGTCTTTCAGGCGCTGCCGCGAACATGCAGGCGACCTCGAAAAGCATGTCCTCGACGGCGAGCGAAGCCAGCCATCAGGCGACGTCTGTGGCAGCGGTAGCCGAGCAGGCCTCGGCCAATGTGCAGACCGTTGCCGCCGCGACCGAGGAACTATCCTCGTCGGTGTCGGAAATTGGCCGTCAGGTCACCCAATCGACGGAAATCGCCGGTCAGGCGGTCGCCGAAGCCAACCGCACCAACGTCACCGTGCAAGGCCTGTCGGCGGCGGCGCAGAAGATCGGCGACGTCGTCAAGCTGATCAGCGACATCGCCAGCCAGACGAATTTGCTGGCGCTCAACGCCACCATCGAGGCGGCGCGTGCCGGCGAGGCCGGAAGGGGCTTTGCGGTCGTTGCCAACGAGGTCAAATCGCTGGCGAGCCAGACCGCGAAAGCGACCGACGAAATCTCGGCGCAGGTCGGCGCCATGCAAGGAGCGACGACGGAAGCGGTGCAGGCGATCGAGGGCATCGGCCGCACGATCGGCGCCATCAACGACATTACATCGGCGATCTCGCTTGCCGTCGAACAGCAGGGGTCGGCGACTCAGGAGATCGCCCGCAACGTGCAGGAAGCCGCACTCGGAACGGGCCAGGTCTCCAGCAACATCGCAGCCGTCAACCAGGCGGCCGAAAAGACCGGATCGGCCTCACATGACGTGCTGGCTTCGGCCGATCAGTTGAGCAAGCAGGCGGTCAACCTGCGTGCCGACGTCGACAAATTCCTCGGTAATATCCGCGCGGCGTAACCGGCCGTCAGTGTGCGGCTGAGCACGCTTTGGTCGAGGCGTGCCGCCGGTTATTCAGGGAGCGGCGCTTTTCCGGAAAGGCTTCAATATTTTTTCAGCGGGGAACGTCGCGTCATCCGGTTGGCCGTCCGTATCGGTCCAGACGCATTCAACCTGATCGTCCTTGACCTCATTGACGGTCATCAATGGTCCGCCGGAGCGCAGCCGGACGAGATCGCCTTGATGTAGTTGAGAGGCGATCTTCGCCGTCGAGAGATCTGAAGCGTACACGGCGGAATGGAAAGACGGCAGACTGAGTGCCAAGGCCAGTCCTACGGCAATTGCGAACTCATTTTTTGAACGCATGCGCAACCTCCTCTTGCCATAAAGCGATAGCTGGGAATTTGGTTGCGGCGGTTCTATTAAATTCCGCTTTAATGGAGTTGATCCGCGCGCTATTTGGCGGCTGCTTCCGCGATCCGATGACCGGTTTCTTGAAGATCGCAGGTCGTGGCGATTTCTGGACCGCCGGGTGGTCGGAGGCTGTGTTCCCGACCGCACCTCGCAGCCGGCGCGGCGACGCCGATGCGCCGTTGCCCTCTTCTCATTTTGAATGGTGCTCGAAGTGGAAATCGATGTCGCTGCAATGCTGCGTATCGGGATTCTCGAAATTGTAGGTGAAGCCGGCGGTGGCGGAGAGTTCGTTTCCGGTGGTGGGGTCGAGATAGGTGTAGGCTCCGCCGGAATTGATCACTTCATGGCCAACGCCAAAATTGGCGAGCCGCATCGGGTCATAGTCGCCGGGGGGAATATCGCCCGTCACATATGCCGTAAAATTGTTGACGCCCTGGTGCCAGCGCAGCGTCGCTATCGGAACAATGTCCCCATAGGAAGTCAGCCCATCCGAAATCATTCCGGTGCCTGAGCAAACACCGATCCGACCGACGCCGACAGCATTCCGGAGATACTGGCGGCGTTTCGACCGAACCAGCTCGACACGCCCAAGGATAATTTTCCGCCAAGCACCGGCTCGGCGAACGTGTAGGTCGGTGCGAGAACAACAAGATCGCCTTGTCCGGCCAGGCTTAGATTCAGATTGACGTTCAGGTTTGCGGGAATTCTGCCGACCGTGATTTCCTTTGACGCAGCCATATTGCTGCGCCAGATCGCGATCACGAATTACATCAACCCGTTTTGAGCGTGGTAAGGTGCGACGGTGTTGAGCAAAGGCTTAAGCCTCCGAGGGGAGCGTTTGTTGTCAACAAGTAGGGAACATGGCGTAAGTTCAGCGAAGCCAGCGCCCATCATCGGCATGCCGGTTCCAGAGCAGCCGGCGCTGCGGCTGATCTACGACACGGCGCCGACCGGGCTTGCCGTGCTGTCTCCGGATTGCCGCTATCTGAACAGCAAGCAACGTCTCACCGAGATATGCGGCATCTCCGTCGAAGGTCATCTGGGACGATCGGTCCGCGACTGCGTACCGGGGCTGGCGGATGCGGTCGAAGACATTGTCCGTTCGATCATGGCAACGGGAGAGCCTGTGACGGGCATCGAGGTCGCCGGCCAGCGCGTCGCGGTCTACAATCTGAAGACGCAGGTCAGACTCAACGTGACGTATTAAAAAGGGAGAGTGTGTGATGTGGCGACGTCTTGGCGCGGAGTTTTTTGGAACTTTCTGGCTGACATTCGCTGGCTGCGGCAGCGCGGTGCTCGCCGCGAACTTCCCATCATTGGGGATCGGTTTCCTCGGGGTCAGCTTGGCCTTCGGGTTGACCGTGCTCACCATGGCTTATGCGGTCGGCCATATCTCGGGCGGGCATTTCAATTCTGCCGTCACCATAGGCCTCTGGGCCGGAGGCCGTTTCAAGGCCACCGACGTTCTTCCCTACATCATCACACAGGTGGCCGGCGCCATCGGCGCGGCGGCGGTCCTTTATGTGATCGCCTCGGGCAAACCCGACTGGGTTCCTGGCGGGTTTGCGTCCAACGGCTACGGCGAGCTCAGCCCCGGAAAGTACAGTCTGGCGTCGTGTTTCCTGAGCGAATTCGTCGCTACCTTCTTCTTCATCTACGTCATCATCGGCACCACCTCGAAGGGCGCAGCGGTCGGATTTGCCGGGATACCCATCGGGCTTTGCCTGACGCTGATTCATCTGTTCCTGATCCCGGTCACGAACGCCTCGGTCAATCCGGCGCGAAGCACCGGCCCGGCGCTGATTGCCGGCGGCGCCTATGTCGCGCAGCTGTGGCTATTCTGGCTGGCGCCCATCCTCGGCGCGGCGGTTGCCGGCGTGATCGCCCGTTGGCAACACGATGAGCCGGACGCTTTGTGAGCGACGGGTGTTCGCTGGCGGCATCGCTAGCGAGGAAAGAGATCGGTTTAAACATTTGAAATGAAAGAAAAATACCTTAATTTCCGGCTGGAATTTCCGTCAGCCGCAAAATCAGCTATTCCCTGACGGTCGATGAAGCGAAATAACACCAGCATGTTAGCGCCACAATTTTCCGTGGCACCCATGATGGATTGGACCGGGACATCTCGAAAAGCGCGCTCAGCATTTAAGTCGTGTCTCGATAGGTCATGTCGTACCAAATGTTGTACCGCCGCTCGTTCGGAGTTTCGATAGGCGAGCGGTTGCCGCAGGCTGCCACGCTGCTGGGCGCTAGAGCGTTTCGACAAAGTTGAGTAGGCGATAGGGAAGTTCGCTCTGCGGCTCAGCGCGCCTTCGAGCAATCGCGGTCCGCCACTGCAGAACGAAAAGCCGGACCGGTCAGCACAAATATGCATCCTGGTCCGGCTTAGATTTGGTCTCACTGAACCACATCAAACCGCGGCAATGTCAGTTCGCGATAATCGAAACCGCGCACGCGCCTTGATGTGTGTCAGGCAAAGATACGGTGTATCGGCGAAAGCTACTTCTTTTTCTTCTTGCCGGTCTTCTTCTTTGCCTTCTTCGCTTTTTTAGCCATGTTAATGCCCTCCGTCATCCCAAAGTTGGCTTAGTGCAAGTCGACTTGCACAAGTATAGGGTACACCTTAATCGCAAAATTGATACTGAGTGCTTCGAACAAGGTAAACGGCAGTCACACGACGGCGCGCGAATGGTCTCTCAAGATGCGTCGACGCAAAATGGGGCGCGGCTTGTTGCTCAGCCGGAAATATCCGCGCAGGCAGGGCTGAAGGAATTTTGCTCGGAGCGATGGCGCGCTTCGACCGGACCTCGCGATAATGTATGTGGCAACTTTATTCACGCGCTGAAAAGAGAGCCGGAGAGATTCCTAGGTCGTCAGAGCTGCCAACTCCTTTCTGGCGGCCTCAACTCGGGCATCGAGATATTTAGCGAAATCCATCCTGCAGTCATTCGAAGAGGCCAGATTCCCTATCGCCATCCGGTTCCTTTCACTCCCCAGCCGTGTCAAGACCGCAAGCTTCTTTCGCATCCGCTCGTAAGTTGATGCGACGCGCCTTGGAACCCGCCTGCGCGGTGATTTCAAGGATCAACAGCGCGGAGTCCACTCTCGGCCCCCGGGACGCCAGCCGCACGAGGCCCTTATTCAGTTTTCGTGCGATATTAGACCCATCTCAGTAAGGCAGGCTGCAAACCGCTCGTGGCCAATAGCCAGGTTACCCGCGATTTCGCTGATCCCTTCGAATGTATAGCTGACCACATCGGACATTGGCCCCTGAAGAGTTGGCTCGATGCCAGGCACCCATCGAAGGATCCAGTCAGGCTGAATCGATTTCGGTTCAGGTGAAGCCTTCCAGGTCGAGTGCGCGATGTGGTTACGCAGACCGAGGTGAGAACTGGGAACGGAGAGGTGTGCAAATATTCGTTCCCAGCGATCGCCGGGGATAGATCGTTCCCGCAAGAGATCAAGAAACGCCAGGCGCTTGGCCATGAAGTCGAGTTGTCTCATGAGGATGGCGATACTGGCGGTGTCCGTGTGCAACAGGCCCGCAATGGCGCGCTCTATCGTCAACTCGTAGCTCGCAAAGCATTGCAGGATGGCGCCAAACGCTGCCAAATGCCGTTCGGTCAAGACTTCATTCTGAACATTTCCCATACTGCTCGCCTCATAGCTTTTGGCACTTTTGTCCGACGTCGGCTAAGGCATTTTTGCTAGCCGTCACTTGCTCGCACGGCAGCTTCATCAACAGAGGACCCCAAAAATGATTAGTCGATCCACTTGATGAGCGGCTCGTTGCGCGGAACAGGAACTGCGGGAGCTGCCGGATACCCGATGATGATCGGCGCAACCGGAACCCACTCCGAAGAACCCTCGATGAGGGACTTCCCCACCTCGGTTCCGAGAAATTTCTGGGCAAAACCGATCCAGCAGCTTCCGAGCTTGGCGGCAAATGCCGCGAGCATCAAATTCTGGGCCGCAAGCGCGCAGTCCTCGATAGCCCACAGACCGGCGTTGGCGGCCGAGATCACAACCAGCGTCGGCGCGTGGTAGAAAATCTGGAACTCGGGGTTGCGCAAATGCGATAAGAGTTGTTCGGAAAACTGGTCCGGCGCCATCGTCGCGAGCGTGTAGATCTTCGCTTCATGCGAAATCCGATCGAGCAGTGTCTGGTTTCGGATCACGGAGAATCGCCAAGGCTGTTGATTGACGGCGCTCGGAGCCTGGATGGCCGCGTCAATCAATGCGCGGATCGTCTGTTCGTTGACACTATCCGGCTTATATTCGCGAACCGCGCGCCGGCCATGGATCGCTTTGTCGAGGTTCATCCCTTATCTCCATTGAAAAGTTATGCGGCAGCGAAACACTGAATGTGCGTGGTGCGCTTGTTACCGAGCACGACCAAAGCCTTGCGGGCTTTTGGGCCGCCTTGATGCCCATATCTTGGGAATGTGAATAGCCGCCTCCAGCCCGCCAAAGATCAGAATTGTGAGCAGCGCTTTCATCGTTTCATTTGTCATGTCAGCACCAAAAAGTTGACGTGCGATAATTTTAGGTAAGGGGGCAGCAAGTAGTTGATGTCTAGCGCAAGGGCGCGCACCCAATTTGATCCTCGTCAACAGCGCAGTGGTTCTCGGGTGACAACATCTCAAAAAACCTGAGATGGAGTCCGTGATGGCAAAATCGATGAAGGCTGCGGTGGTGCGGCAATTTGGGAAGCCCTTGACCGTCGAGGAGGTGCAAATTCCGTCGCCTGGGCCGGGCGAGGTATTGGTTAAAATCGTAGCAACCGGCGTCTGTCATACCGATCTACATGCGGCCGATGGTGATTGGCCCGTGAAGCCTGTCCCTCCGTTCATTCCTGGCCATGAGGGAGCGGGGGTCGTGGCCGCGGTAGGTGCGGGCGTTAAGCAGCTGAGAGAAGGCGATCCTGTTGGAATCGCATGGTTGCACGACGCTTGCGGTTGCTGCGAGCACTGCATCACGGGTTGGGAGACGCTGTGCGAGACCCAGAACGATAGCGGCTATAGCGTCAACGGGAGCTTCGCCGAATACGCCATTGGGTCGGCGGCATATGTGGCGCGCCTGCCCGCCAAGGTGGATTTTGTCGCAATGGCGCCCATACTCTGCGCGGGTGTAACGACTTACAAAGGCATCAAAGAGACCGAAGCCCGGCCTGGCGAATGGCTCGCGATTTCGGGAATAGGCGGCCTTGGCCACGTCGCAATCCAATACGCCAAAGCCATGGGACTTCATGTTGTTGCGCTGGACGTGACGGAAGAAAAACTCGCCCTGGCACGTAGCCTCGGAGCCGAACTCGCGATCAACGCCAAGTCACCCGATGCAATCGCACAGGTCATGAGACAGACTGGCGGCGGCGCCCATGGCGTCCTCGTGACTGCCGTTTCGCCACCGGCTTTTTCTCAGGCGCTGCAACTAGCCCGGCGCAAAGGCACCGTCAGCCTGGTCGGGCTACCGCCGGGAGAATTTGCGACGCCAATCTTCGACGTGGTTCTCAAGCGCATCACGCTGCGCGGATCGATCGTCGGCACACGCAAGGACTTGGCAGAGGCCATTGAATTTGCCGACGAAGGGAAAGTGAAAGCTCACATTCATCAAAAGTCGCTTGAAGATATCAACGACGTTTTCGCTGACCTCAAGGTAGGCAAAGTGGACGGCCGCATCGTCATGAAGCTCTAGCCGCAACTACATCTCGCTTCGCAGTCGCATTTATTAAACAGGAAGACTAAAATGAGCACTGACTATCTGCAAAAACATCATGATCTTCAGCTCCTCATGGGCCGGTTTAGCCGCGAATTGCCGGGCGCTATGGCCGGGTTTGCCCATTTGCACAAGGAGGCGGGCGCAGCTGGAGCCTTGACTGCGAAATTCAAAGAGCTCATGGCTCTCGCTATCGCCGTGGTCATTCGCTGCGACGATTGCATCGCGTATCACGTGCATGACGCCTTGAAAGCCGGAGCAACCCGTGCCGAAATCGTTGAGACGCTCGGAGTTGCGATGATGATGGGCGGCGGGCCTGCGACGATGTATGCCTGTGAGGCCTTTGAGGCTCTAGAGCAGTTCGAAAAAAGCAATCAGGCGCAATGATTTAATGGACGAGCCGGGCAAGCACGAAAAATATGAGGCGCTGATCTACGCCTGTCACGCGCTGGCGCCGGTGCGGACGATCGTCGTACACCCTTGTGACGAGAGTTCGCTGACGGGCGCGATCGAGGCGGCGGAAGCGAAGATTATCAAGCCGATCCTGGTCGGGCCGGAGGCAAGGATTCGGGCGCTTGCCGCGTCGCTTCACCTTGATATCGGCGGCATCGAACTGGTGGACCAGCCCCACAGCCACGCGTCGGCCGAGAAGTCAGTCCAGCTGGTGCGCGCCGGCGAAGCGGACGCGCTGATGAAGGGCAGCCTGCATACCGACGAATTGATGGCGGAGGTTGTTCGCAAGGATGTTGGAATTCGTACGGAAAGACGAATCAGCCACATTTTCATCATGGACGTTCCGACCTATCCGAAGCCGCTGTTCATCACGGATGCCGCGGTCAACATCTTTCCGACGCTGGAGGAGAAGGTCGACATCGTGCAGAATGCAATCGAGCTGGCCCATGCGCTCCGGATCGAACTCCCCAAGGTCGCTATTCTTTCGGCGCTTGAAACGATCAGCTCGAAGATTCCCTCGACGATCGACGCGGCAGCGCTCTGCAAGATGGCAGACCGAGGCCAGATCACGGGTGGTGTGCTTGACGGGCCTTTGGCGTTGGACAACGCGATCAACAGCGACGCCGCGGCCATCAAGCACATCAACTCGCCGGTCGCTGGCGACGCCGACATCTTGCTGGTGCCCGATCTCGAAGCCGGCAACATGCTCGCCAAGGAGCTGACCTTTCTAGCGAATGCCGTTGCCGCCGGCATTGTACTCGGCGCCCGCGTGCCCATCATCCTGACCAGCCGGGCCGACAGCGTGCGCACGCGCATGGCAAGCTGCGCCGTGGCCGCCCTCTACGCCCACGCGCGACGGATGGCTGCAGCCGGAATTGGCAAGCTTGCGGAATGAACTCATATGCGTGAGCCAATTCTCGTCATCAACGCGGGGTCGTCGAGCATCAAATTTTCCGTGTTCGAGACCACGGCTGAGCGCGGACTGCTTGCAGGTGCTCACGGTCAGGTCGAAGGCATCGGTACGTCGCCGCATCTCGACGTGGCGGATGCCCACGGCAAAAGCTCGCGAACGAGGCCATTGGGGCAGGGGATCACGAGGCCGCTATTGCGGCCATCCATGAATGGTTTGCCGCGCATGTCGGTAATGAAGCGGGATTTTCGGGTATCGGCCATCGTGTTATGCACGGTGGTCTCACTTATTCCGAGCCGGTCTTGATCGACGAGCACGTCCTGTCCGACCTCGCGGCATTGGCGCCGCTGGCGCCTTTGCATAAGCCTCCTGAGCGATCGCGGAAACGCTTTTTCCAATAACCTGCTGAGCGGAGCACCTCTAGTCCGAGGGTGGCATGACATAATAGAGCACTGCTTTGCTCGGCGTCTCCGAGAGGGAAATTGTGACAGTCATATGAATGATCTACCGCAATGAATGGGCGCTGAAAACTCTGCAAAAGAGGCACGGTCAATTCATTTCGGTGCGCCATGAAATCGCAAATCATTAGACAGCTTGGACAGGCCGAAATTTTACTGCCTGGGCTCGTTAGGGAAGCACTCGCCGCGAACGGCCGCATCAAGGTCAGGATGAGCGCGCTGCAAGCGGCCGCGCAACACGCGCAGCGGCCGAATGTGCCGGTGACCGACCTTGCCGTCGAAAGCCGAGCCGCCGGATTAGCGGAAACCGCACTTGCCACGTTCATCCGTGGGGCACGTCAGTGCAGCGACTCGCGCATGACGGCGCCAAATCTTGCGGAGTTGATTAAAGCCATTCGCGACGACGCGCTGGTCATGGTACGCGCCGTCGGGGCCGGCAACACGACGGAAGGTGAGGCTGCCAACGCCAGGTTGGCCGCCGTCGACGCCGCGGGCTTGCTCATGCCCGCGGACGATATCGATTTCATTCGGATTTCACAGCTGACTAACGTAGCCGACAAAGGGCCCGATAGCCTGCACCGGCTGGTCATGGACCTGCACAAGGCGCTTAACCGCCTGGCAGCCAATTGCTGTGAAGACGTCATCGACGGTGCGCATGTTTTCGGCTTGCGGAAGGACGACCATGCGGCCGTCGAAAGTTTCATGCGCGGCCTCAATCAGACAAGAGGCCTGAAATTCAATCATCCTGGGCTCGATACCACGGCAACCCGTTCGGGCAGCCGATTGCTGATACAGAACGACATCGGTACCACCGACGCCCATGTCGTCGTCATTTCCGTCGAAAGCAATATCGTGACGTTGACGTACACCGACGTGCACCGGTCACGCGCAAAGTTCTTTGTTGGATTATTCGATGGGTTTCAGGCGGAGTGGAGCGGGCTGGAGCGCCATGCGGCTGAGGGTTTGAGCCAGGATGAAAGCTTTTTCCTCGTAACTGGCAGCTACCGGGGCGACCGCACCGCCGCGTGCAACGATTTTCTGGCTGCGATTGGTGCGTCGCTGGTGTTCCTGATCGACTGGAATAAGGCCCGCAAGGTGTTGCGCGGTTTTGTCAGCGGCGACGAGGCCGTGCATCTCCTCGATTGGGCCGCCCGTCACCGCGTCGGTCATCGGGCGTTTCTCGAGCTTGGCGGTAACGAATTGCTGGCTACAGCGGTCCGCAATGCGGCGCCGATGCGCATCGGCTTTGGCGAAAGACTGGACGAAGCGTTAGGGCACAAGGCTGCGATCGATTTTCTGAAGTCCGCACTGCGCAGCGCAATGGAGGCGCTTCAATCGGGAATGTCGGTTCGCCTGGTGCGTGACCGGATGGAAGCCGAGTTGATAAGGCATCTGGCGCGCGTGGACGGAGCGTTGCTTGCGATCGTGCTGCGTCAGATTGGGTTGGCGCACGATCTCGCCGTCGCGATCTCGCGGTATTTAATCGCGCTTCGCGCCGGTCAACCTTCAGACGCGAAGCAGCTTGCCGCCCAAGCCTCGCGTATCGAGCAGAAGGCCGATCGCATCGCGGTCGAAGCCCGCAGCGAAGTTAGCCGTCTCAATGCCAAGCCAATCATCGCAGAGCTGATTGATACCGCTGAGCAGACCGTCGATGAACTGGAACAGGCAGCCTTCATAGCCTCGCTTGCGCCGGCAGGCGTCACGTCGGGGCCGTTGTCCGCGCTGATTGAGCTTTCCTCTACCGCCATCGTCGCAACAGCGGCGGCAGCCTCCGGTCTTGCTGCTGCGGCCGACGTGCCCGAGGGGCGTCGCGCCGATAGCGAGGATGCTCTCGCCGCCGTGCGTCGTCTGATCGATGCCGAACATACCGCTGACGCCAAAGAGCGCAGCGTTACCGCGCTGGTGTTCGCCGGAGGCCTCGATGTCGCAACGTCGCTGGCGGTTCTCGAACTTGCCCGCGCCATCGAACGAGCAACCGACCGGCTTGCCGGCTTCGGTCATCTTTTAAGACAGCACGTCATGGCCGATCTTTCGGCCTAGTTGAAGGAGGCAGACCGTGGCAATTGTGCTTATCGGCGGCAAGACGACTGAGCAACAACCGGCCGAAATCATTGGCGCCAAGGCCGCCAATCTCGCTCGCATGGCCGCGCTCGGGTTACCGGTGCCGCCAGCCTTCGTGCTGCCGGTCAAGCTCTGCGCCGATATCATTGCCCATCAGGCTGATGCCGAGCAGGAGCTGCGCGACGGCCTGAAGCAGGGCATCGAGTTTCTTGAGAGCATGACCGGAAAGCGCTTCGGGGACCGTCGCAAGCCGTTGCTCGTCTCGGTGCGCTCCGGAGCGGCCCGATCGATGCCAGGCATGCTCGACACGGTACTCAATGTCGGTTGTACGTCCGCCGCCGTCCAGGGGCTGGTCCGGATGACCGGCAACGCACGGCTCGCCTGGGACTGTCGGCGGCGCCTTCTCGAAAGCTTTGCCGAGACGGCATCGGATCGCGATCCCGCAGCTTTCGCTGCGCGACTAGCGGAATTGGTCGCAAGCGAAGGAGCGGCAAACGATCGAGAACTCGACAGCGAGGCGCTGGAGCGCCTTGCCCACGATGAGCAGGCGATGCTTGAAGGTGGGGACGAGTGGCTCGAAAGTGCCGCTGCTCAGCTGAGGGCCGCGGCGATGGCGGTTTTTCGATCGTGGATGAGCGAGCGCGCACAAACCTATCGGCGGTTGGAGAAGCTCGAGCACTTGCAGGGTACCGCGGTGATGGTGCAGGCGATGGTGTACGGCAATGGCGGACTGGCGTCCGGCGCGGGGGTTGCATTTTCGCGCGATCCTTCCACGGGAGCAGCACAACCGGTCCTTGATCTCGTGTTGGATGCGCAGGGTGAAGACGTGGTTTCAGGCCGCAGGGCGCCTGACACCGAGGAGGCAATAGCACGCGCGTTGCCAACGCTGTCAACGGAGCTTGGCGAGATCCTGAAACGGCTGGAAGGGGACTTCCGTGACGTGCAAGATGTCGAGTTCACGGTCGAAGACAGCAAATTGTGGATCTTGCAGACCCGTTCGGCCAAGCGCACGCCGCGCGCGGCGCTCAGAATTGCTGTCGACCTCGTGCACGAAGGCCTCATCAGCGAAGACGAAGGTCTGACCCGCATCGCCGGAATCGATCTGGGCTCCCTGGTAGAGATTTCACTGGCCTCCATAAGTCAGCCAGCGACGACAGGGATCGGAGTCTCAGGCGGAATCGCTGTCGGGCGCGTGGCCTTTGATTCGGTAACTGCCCAGCTTCTAGTTTCGGCGGGAGACCCGGTGATTCTCATGCGTCCCGATACCAGCACAGCTGATGTCGCCGGGTTTGCCGTCGCTGCCGGGATTGTCACATCCATAGGGGCCCGCACGGCTCACGCTGCGCTCGTTGCTCGCCAGATGGGAAAGCCCTGCATCGTGGGATGCAGCAGTATCACGATCGAAATTGAATCAGGCCGCGCCCGGATCGGTCCTGCGGAGATTTGCGCAAGGGATTGGCTGACGATCGATGGTGACAGCGGAAAGGTTTATCTTGGGCGCCTCGAAACGGTGACATCGCGGCCGGAGAAGGAGCTGCGGGAAGTTGCGTGCTGGCAGGCCCGCAGCGCCACGACTGAATTGGCCTCAAGCCGCCGGTAGTCGGGCTGGCGCCTGGTTGATTCATCTCAACAGGCTTCGACCTGCATCCGTTAAGCAGACAAATCCGATCGGCTAAGTTGATCACGATATTAAACGAACTCCAATCTGGTCGCACGTTGGACGCGATCCGTTTCCGCCTGGCGCGGGGCGCACGGCTCAATTACTTGCGCGACTGGATTTATGGCTCCATCGACGGCGGTGTGACGACGTTTGCTGTCGTGGCGGGCGTGGTGGCAGCAAGTCTGCCGGCGAATGTGATCCTGTTGCCCGGCTTTGCCAATCTTGTCGCCGACGGTTTCGCCATGGCTGCAAGCAACTACATCGGAACGAAGGCGGATTGGGACAACTACAAGCGCATCCTTGAGATTGAGCGACGGCATATTGCCCTCGTGCCGGAAGGTGAGCGCGAAGAAATTCGCCAGCTCTTTGCAGCGAAGGGATTTGCCGGTGACGATTTGGAGCGGATTGTTGACGTCATCTCGCCCGATCCGTTGCTTTGGGCGAGGACGATGGCCGTCGAAGAATACGGGCATTTCGCCGACGCCGAGATCGCCTGCACTGGCCGCGATGAGCACCTTCATTGCTTTTTTTGCGGAATCGTACCACTCATTTCCTACCTTGCCTTCGGCGGCTTTGGTGCGTGCGTGGTCGCTACGGGAGCGGTCTTTTTTTGTGTCGGTGCAATCAAGAGCCGATGGTCGCCCGTGAGCTGGTGGCGTTCGGGACTGGAAACGCTCTTCATCGGAATGAGCGCGGCGGGTCTCGCGTTTGCTATCGGCCACGCCATGCAGGTGGCGTTCCACCTTTGACCCAACTAGCCGACCGAGCCTGTCTCATGCAGTAGATATAGGCACGTCGTATCGACAGATTGCATCGAGAAATCGTCAGCTGATCTCGGCCATGTGCCGGATCAACTCTATGACCCAGAGCGGATGTCGCAGTTCTTCCCGCAAGCTGAGAGCGTTTGGCGTATTCCATCGCGGGGGTAAATCCAGAACGATTCCTTAGCCGGAATTTTGACTTCCTGGTATCGGCCGATGTTCATGGCCTGGATCGGCTCCATTGAATTGTGCCGTGCCAGTATCGAAAAGCCGACGATCGCGATGCTGGCAACAAGCGCAACCACCACAACTCGCAGATGTGTAGCGCGGTCCGCACTATAAACCGAGAAATTCATCGACGGCCTCCATAAATCCGAAGGGTCATTGTTACCCCTCTTTTTAGCGAGGCGATCGAGCTGTTGAAATTTCGGTTCTCAGCTTAGGGAAAACTACGTAGCCGATTAAGGGCCGCTGACCGATCAGCGGCAGCGACGCGATTGTGATGAGCATCATGCGAGCGATGAAGTCGGTGGGGCGGCGGGGTCTGGGGCGGAAGTTGCACCGCAAACCGGAAGCTGCACTGCGAACGAAATCCATTGTATTTTATTTATGACAGAAATTTTTCGGCGATGTTTGACGTAACTCAACTTCTCCGGTTCCAGCGCTCCTAACTTTTGTTCCGATAATTTCTTTGGGAGGGAGGCTATCATGTCGATTCAAACAATCGCGCCAGAACGGTCCGTTTCCAGGCCGGCCGTCAGCGGCTTTCATGTCACCTTTGTTGTTGCCTGGTTCTTCTGTCTGCTTTTCTATTTTGTTCAATATGCCGTGCGTTCTGCGCCGAGTGTCATGGTGCCGGAGCTAACGTCCGCGTTCGGCTTGACGACGCTGGGCGTCAGCTCGCTGCTCGGGCTTTACTATTATACATACTCGACCTTCGCGATCGTTGCGGGCGCATCGCTCGACCGATGGGGCGCCAAGTATACGATTCCAATCGGCGTTTTCTTTCTCGCCGTTGGTATCATCATGTTCGGCATGAGCGTGACCTGGATGGCGAATGTCGGCCGATTGCTTCAAGGCGCCGGCGCAGCGTTTGCGTTTGTCGGCGCAGTCTATCTTGCAACTCACGGCTTTCCGGCACGCTATCTCGCTACAGCAATCGGCTTCACCCAATGTTTTGGTATGCTGGGCGGTTCAGCTGGTCAATTCGTGGTGGCGCCGTTGGTTCACGGCGTCATCACGTGGCAGCAATTCTGGATCTTCTCCGGAATCTTCACGGTGGTAGTCGCGCTTGCCTTGCTGACTTTGACCCCGCGTCAGGATCCTTCCGAACACTCCGCCAGCAGCATCTGGCGAATGTTCGCGCCCTACAAGGTCGTGCTCACCAACCCGCAGTCCTATCTCTGCGGTATCGCGGCCGGTCTGTTGTTCTTGCCGACCACGGTTGGCGACATGATCTGGGGCGTTTCTTTCCTGCGCCAAGGCTGGAACATCAACTATGGCGAAGCCGTCAACCGAGCATCGATGGTGCCGCTCGGTTGGGTGATCGGCGCCCCCCTGCTGGGTTACATCTCCGACCGCATGGGAAAACGCAAGCCCGTGCTGTTTGCCGGCATGGCGCTAATGCTCGCTTCGGCTGCTGCGATCCTTTACTTCCCGGCCAATACATTCCCGCCCTACCTGCTCGGGCTGCTGCTCGGGATCGGATCCGGCGCCGCGATGATCCCCTATACGATCATCAAGGAAGTCAATCCGGACAACGTGAAGGGTAGCGCCACCGGTGCAATCAACTTCCTTGTGTTTGTGATGAGCGCCTTCGCGGCTCCGGCGTTTGGTTGGCTCTTGCAAAAGCTCGAAGCCGGCGGACCCTTGACCACCGATGTCTTCGCCAAGGGCGGCAGCGTCGGTATCGCGGCGATTGTCATCGCGGCGATCCTGGCCCTGTTTCTGAAAGAGACCGGCTCGGCAGCGAGGAAATAATCGACGGCCCGCGGCCGCTTGGAGTGGCCGCGCGCTCTTTCTTCAATCACAATCATTTAGAGAGGCTTAGATCATGCAACGCGATACCCTTCACCGTCTGCTGCGCGACATGATGCTGTCGCGTGTGTTCGAGGAGCGTGCCGCCGAGGAATACACCAAAGGCAACATTGTCGGCTTTCTTCATCTCTATCCGGGCGAGGAAGCTGTCGCAGCCGGCGTCATCAATGCCGCCACGCCATCGGACTACATCGTCAGTACGTATCGCGAGCACGCCCATGCGCTCGTCCGCGGCGTGCCGGCGCGGAACGTGATGGCGGAGCTGTTCGGTCGCGCCAGCGGCATGTCCGGTGGCATGGGCGGATCCATGCACATGTTCGACCGCGAGCGCCGCTTCATGGGTGGTTACGCGATTGTTGGCGAAAGCTGCCCGATTGCGATCGGTGTCGCCTACGGTGTGATGGTGCGCAATCTGCCGGAGGCGGTGGTGTGCTTCCTCGGCGATGGTGCGGTCAACCAGGGCACGTTCCATGAGTCGTTGAACATGGCTGGCCTTTGGCATCTGCCTGTACTGTTCGTGTGCGAGAACAACCACTACGCCATCGGCACGGAGATCCATCGTCATTCCGCCGTGCCCGAAGTCCATAAGCGCGTAGCCGCCTACAATATTCCAGCGGAAAAGGTCGACGGAATGGACGTGCTCAAGGTTTACAATGCCGCCAAGGGCGCGCTTGACCGCATCCGTCACGGTGCGGGCCCGCAATTCATCGAATGCGAAACCTATCGCTACCGCGGTCATTCGATGGCTGATCCCGGGACCTATCGTCCAGCCGTCGAGGTCAAGGCCTATCAGGCGGTCGACCCGCTCTCGATTACGATCCGCAATCTTGAACTGAAATATCCAACGGCGTCTGAGCTCGCAAAGGTCGGCCCCGACAATATCTCGCGCCTCACCGAGCACATGCTGAGCGCGGGGCATCTGGAGGACGTGGAAATCGATGCCTTGAAGGCGGAGGTCCAGAAAACCGTGGACGATGCAGTCGAGTTCTCACTGCAAAGCGCCCAGCCGACCATGGACGATGCCTGGCGGCACCTCAAATCCAACCGTCATCATGAAATTCTGATCTAAGGGAGCCGCGGATATGTCACAGGAATTGCTCTATTGGCAGGCGCTCAACCGCGCCATGGATACCGAGATGGAAGCTGATGATTCGGTCTTCACGCTCGGCGAGGATGTTGGCCTCTATGGCGGAAGCTATCGCGTCACCGAAGGCCTTTACGCCAAATACGGCGAATGGCGCGTTCGCGATACGCCGATCTCGGAAAACAGCTTCACCGGGCTTGGCGTGGGAGCGGCGATCATGGGCATGCGCCCTGTCGTCGAGATCATGACCATCAATTTCGCGTTGCTGGCGCTCGATTCGATCGTCAACGGCGCGGCCAAGATCCCCTTCATGTCCGGCGGACAGTTTCCGATGCCGCTGGTTATCCGGGTGCCGAGCGGCGTTGCCCGCCAGCTTGGCGCGCAACATGCCCAGCGGTTCGAATCGATGTTCATGAATGTTCCGGGCCTGCGTGTTGCCGTCCCGTCGACGCCCCAGGATGCGTATTGGCAATTGCGCCAGGCGATCGCCAGCGACGAACCGATCGTATTGCTGGAACATGAGCTTCTCTATTTCAGCAAGGGCGAAGTCGAGACGCTGTCCAATCCGCCACCGATGCACCGTGCCATGGTGCGCCGGCCGGGCCGGGATTTGACGATCGTGAGCTATTCCCGCATGGCGCTGCTTGCGCAGGAAGCGGCGGCGGAGCTTGCGAAGGAAGGAATTGAGGCTGAAGTGATTGATTTGAGAAGCCTCAACCCGATTGATTGGGACACCTGCGCGAAATCCGTCGACAAGACGCATCGATTGCTGATTGTGGAAGAAGACAGCAAGTTTGGCGGCGTTGGCGGTGAAATCGCGGCAACTCTCGGAGAGCGCTGCTTCTACTCACTCGACGCACCCATCAACCGGGTCGCAGGTCTCGACATTCCCATCGCCTATAACGGGGCCCTGGAAGCCGCGTCGATTCCGCGCGTTCCAGACATCGTGGCCGCCGCGCGCAGTCTTTACGGGGCTGCCAAGCAAGCCGCCGAATAGGAGCATTGATCATGCTGCAGCCGATTACGATGCCGGCCTTGTCGGATACCATGAACAACGGCCGCCTGGTTAAATGGCTGAAGCAGCCAGGCGATGTCGTCGCGAATGGTGATGCCATCGCCGAAGTGGAGACCGACAAGGCCATCATGGAAGTCGAAGCCTTCCATGATGGCTACCTGGTCGGCCCGCTTGCTGCGATCAATGCGGAGCTTCCTGTCGGCCAGACCATCGGTTTTATCGCCGATACGGTGGGTGAGGCGAAGAGCGGGTCTGTCGCGGCGAGTCCGAAGGCGCTTCCGGCATCGCCCGTTGCTGCGCCACCAGCACCGACGAATGCGGTACCGGAGGTCGCAATTGCTTCAGCTTTAGAACCTGCCGTTGCTGTAGCGAAAGAAATGGGGGGCCAGTCCCCCCGTGCCCGGGCGCGCGCACGCCATGCCGCGGCGGCAACTTCGGAGCCCGCACACCCTGCCGCTGACCTTGCCAAGTCGCCGGCCGTCACTGTCCAGGCACCAAGGGTGCAGTTGCAGGATCCGGATATTGAGGCCGGGCCGGCGTTCCGGATCGAGCGTCCATCGAGCTTGCGGGAAGCTGTCGCCCGAAACGTTAGTGCGAGCGCCGGGATACCAACATTTCATGTGACAGCGCTGTTGTCACTCGAACCCGTGATCACACTTGCCCGAAAAGGGAATTTCTCGCTGACGGTCCTGTTGGCGCGTGCATGCGCCCGCGCGATCGTCGAGCACCCGCTGTTCAATGCTGTCTTCACGTCAGAAGGCCTGGCGCATCGAGATCGGATCGATATCGGCATTGCAACCGACAGCGTAGACGGCTTGATCACCCCGGTCCTTCGCGATGTCGCAGGCCGGGCCGTCAGCCTGCTTGCAAATGACTGGAGTGCGTTGCTCGAAAAGGTCAAATCACGCCGTCTGACCCCTGCAGATTATCGCGGTGCTACCTTCTATCTGTCGAACCTCGGCACCTTTCCGGTGGTCCATTCGTTCGACTCGATCGTGCCGGCAGGCGCCGCTGCGATCCTCTCGGTCGCCGCCAATCGTTCCGAAGGCGTATTTTTTACGCTCAACTGCGATCACCGGGTTGTTTTCGGCGGCGATGCCGCGCGGTTTCTTCAGACGCTCGGTGAATGCCTTTCCAGTCCGTCAACATTACTCGAAAAGGACTGAGACAACGAGCAACAGCCGAGGCGATTTGCATCAGTTCCGGCTGTAGCGATCGCCTTCGCTTCGCTGCGGATGCGGTGCTTCAGTTCTTAGGCGCTTTTGCGGTGTGGTGCCTGCAGCGCCAGCACGGAGCGACGTTCGGCTGCCCGCGAAGGGCTAGTTTCTCAGTCCGAGAATAAACCCGGCAATGTCCTCGGCGTCTTTCCGGCTTAGCGGTAGGTTTGGCATCGTGGCATGCGGCAAAAGTAGAAATGAAACGATCATATCGGCGCTGATCGTTTGCTTTGCCGCGATCGATGCAAATGACGGAGCTCCACGGGATTTCGTTTGAGTAGGTTCGACAATGTGGCATTCCGAGCAAAATCGCTCCGATATCCGTCGGCCATTTTCAATATTCTGCGCAAAAATCGCTTTCGTCCCTCCAACGAATGCAAGCGTAACGAAAAGGTACAAAGGCAACGCGCGCATGGTTCACCTGTATCGATCAGAGCGGCGTATCCTGCGTTAACCCGCTCGCGCCCATTCCTCATCTTCGAGCGATGGCAGGTGATTGCCGGTCACAAGATCCATCCAGAATAGGTGGTCATGGACCTTGACGACCCCCCGGACGTTCTCGGCCGCAACAATAATAGCCTGCCGATAACGTTCGTTGGCGATCACGCCGCTCAGATGGACGATGCCGTCGCGTACGACGACGTTCAGTCCGATCGGACGCCATTCGTGTTTTTCGATCTCATCGATGATGCGTTGACGAATGTAGTCGTCGTCAGCTGTGGGATCGGGAACGTCACCGGCAAGGCTCACTAACGTCTGGATTAGATTGGACCGCGAAACAATTCCAACCAGCTTGCCATGGCGAACGACTGGAACGCGCTTGATTTTGTTGCGCTCCATGACAGAGACGAGCTCCGATAGCGAGGTGTCTTCGCCGACGGTTATTGGAGACGGTGTCATGACTTCAGAGACCTTGCGTCCGCGCTCGTGGACGTAATCCTCGGCTTCGCGACCGTGGCCGAAAATGAAACTCAGCAGCCGGCTGCGTTTG
Source organism: uncultured Alphaproteobacteria bacterium (assembly GCA_963770515.1). Taxonomy (GTDB): domain Bacteria; phylum Pseudomonadota; class Alphaproteobacteria; order Rhizobiales; family Xanthobacteraceae; genus Bradyrhizobium. The sequence goes on along the minus strand of CAVYPW010000004.1, from coordinate 102,774 downwards.
CGCGAGGTGCCGATTTCGCTCCTGCGAAGGAAGTCTCCTTCCGACACGACGCCTACGACCGCGCCAGCTTCGTCGACTACAGGAAGGCCGCTGATATGGTTTTGCAGCATAAGGTTCGCTGCCTGAAATACGGTGTGCTCGGGTGTGACAGACACGACGTTTCGGGTCATGATTTGACGAGCACGCATGCCAGCCTCCTGTTTTTAGCACCCATCAAGGTAGGGTCCAAAAAACAAGCTGCTTTGATGTTTATCAATTATGCATGCGAGAGCTTCCGGAGTTCGGAAATGCCGATGTTGATCCAGAGCAATCTTGGCCGATGCCGGACCTTCTAGTTGGTGGGTCTACTCCGGGGTATGGGTCTACTCCGGGGTACAATGGTCATGCATCGCCAATAAACGGGGTTTGCTCGGACGCCGGCCGTCTGACACAACGACTATAACGAATAGAAAATGCCCAATCATGAGATTAAACCAGGCCTCGAGGTGGAGAGTTTTGCTTCGCCTGCGGTTCAACCGGAGCGTGGTAGAGGCGGTCTATCCAGCGAGGAGGCTGCACGGCGCCTGGAGCGGTATGGGCCGAATACGACCGCGGAGACCGACATTTCAGCATGGCGCGTACTTATCGGTAAGTTCATCGCGCCGGTGCCCTGTCTGCTCGAAGCGGCCATCGTCCTGCAGCTGTTTCTCCACGAATATGTCGAGGCATCCGTCATCGGTCTGCTACTCGTTTTCAATGCTGCCTTGGGCTTTTTCCAGGAGGGGCGGGCAAAAGCGACACTTGCCGCGCTCAAGTCGCGGCTTGCCCTTAACGCATCGGTCCTGCGTGATGGCACCTGGTCGATCATATCGGCCGCCGGTCTCGTTCCGGGTGATGTTATCAAGCTGACGCTTGGCAGCGTCGTTCCCGCCGATGCACGGATCGGCGAAGGCGCAGTACAGCTCGATCAATCGATGCTGACCGGAGAGTCGATGCCGATCGAGGCCGAGGCGGGCTACGAGACCTTCGCCGGCGCACTGGTCCGTCGCGGAGAAGCGATGGCCGAAGTGATTGCGACCGGGCCAAATACCAAGTTCGGGCGCGCCGCGGAGCTTGTACGGACGGCGCATGTCACAAGCACACAGCAGAAGGCGGTGCTCCGCGTTGTTCTGTATCTCGCCGGCATCAACGGCGCTCTTGCGGCATTTCTGATTGCTTATGCCTGGTACATTCAGTTGCCTCTCGCTGAGATTATCCCGCTGGCTCTGATTGCTATCCTTGCCTCGATCCCGGTGGCTCTCCCGGCCACGTTCACGTTGGCGACTGCGATCGGCGCGCAGGCACTTGCAAAGCGCGACGTTCTGCCCACCCGACTTTCTGCTGTCGACGAAGCGGCGAGCATGAACGTGCTGTGCGTCGACAAAACGGGCACGTTGACAAAAAGCGAGTTGACAGTCGCGGCCGTGATCCCACTGGGACAAAGCAGCGAATTTGACGTCCTGATGTGGGCGAGGCTTGCGAGCTCGGATGGGGGGCTGGACCCAGTCGACGCGGCCGTTCGCAATGCAGCCGCGCGTTGCACGTTTGTGGTAATGCCCAGACGGAATCAATTCGTTCCCTTCGATCCGAAGGTCAAGATGGCAGAGGCCACCGTCGTCGACCAGAAGGGAGCAAAGGTCCGTGTCGTCAAGGGCGCCTTCGCCCATGTTCAGGTAATGGCGCAGGCTTCGCCGGAAGCGTCCACAAGAGCGGCCTTGCTTGAGGCAGAGGGTTTTCGGGTCCTTGGAGTGGCGCTCGAAGTTGGCCGCGAGCTTCGATTGATCGGACTGCTCGCGCTGAGTGATCCGCCGCGCCCAGAAGCCGCAGGCTGTCTCTCGAAGCTCAACTCGATGGGCGTGCGGGTCGTGATGGTCACTGGCGATGCACCGGCAACAGCGGCGGCTGTCGCGCACGCGATAGGATTGGAGGGCACGATCGCGCCCGCGAGCGCGATCGCCCAGACGGCTCATCTGCAGGATTTCGCCGTCTTTGCCGGCGTGCTTCCGGAAGACAAGTTTGCTCTGGTAAAAGCCTTTCAAAGGGCCGGCTATACGGTCGGCATGTGCGGCGACGGCGCGAACGATGCGCCGGCGCTGCGTCAAGCTCAGCTTGGCATCGCCGTTTCGACGGCGACTGATGTCGCCAAATCCGCAGCCGGCCTTGTTCTCACGGAGCCGGGGCTGAACGGTATTGTCGGAGCGGTCACCGAAGGTCGTATCGCGTTTCAGCGGATTCTGACCTACACGCTCCGCTCAATCCTGCATAAGGTCCGCCAGGTCTCCTATCTCGCGTTCGGTCTCCTGATTACCGATCACGCGATCCTGACGCCCATGCTGGTGGTCATCTCGATGATCACCGGTGATTTTCTGGCGATGTCGTCGACAACAGATAATGTCCATCCGTCCGAGAAGCCCAACACCTGGAAAATCGGGCGCCTGACGGTCGCCGGCGTTCTCCTGGGCATATTCGATCTGGCCTTTTGCGCCGGCGTCTTGCTGGTCGGGAAGGAATATCTCAAGCTTGACCTGGAGACGCTTCGTACGATGACGCTGGTCAATCTCGTGGTCAGCGGCCAGGCGATCTACTATTCCGTTCGCGAGCGCCGCCGCATCTGGTCATCCAGGCCGAGCAATATCGTGCTGGTCTGTTCGCTGGCGGATTTGTTAATCGTTCCGACGCTTGCATTTTCAGGCTTCCTGATGGCGCCATTGTCGCTATCGATCATCCTGGCCCTGTTTGCAGCCGCCTTTGTCTTCGCGTTCGCGCTCGATGAAGTGAAGGCGCGTGTTTTTCACGCGCTTGATATGCGGTGAGGGTCCAACGATGTGCGATCTCGCGAATGGTCCATCAAGACCTTTTTCGCTCGCATTTGGCACGCTACGACCTGTGCAAAGGGCCTGAGCCGGCCATATCCCCTTTGTTTATCTGAATGAGCAGTGCTGAAGCTCGTCTTCCTCCGTAGTTTTACGGAGTCCTCCGGTCTTTTACTTAGGGGAGCGACCTGAATTTTCGAAGCTATCGGAAAACGGCACGTTAGCGCCATCAACGATCGAAACCGGAGTTTTGCCATGCTCACCGCCGTCGCAACCGCCAAGCCCTCGATCTACGCTCGCCCAGCCGTCCAGGCGCCCTCAACGGAGGGCCCGCTCGGCCTGATGGGGGCGCCGATGCGATTTGCCCGCAACAACGAAATCTATGGCGAGCATGAGCGCTCCGAGTATCTCTATCAGGTCATTTCCGGCTCGGTGCGAACCTATCGCATGTTGGATGACGGCCGTCGTCAAATCTGCGGCTTCTATTTGCCCGGCGATATCTTCGGCGTCGAAGCTGGAGATATCCATCTATCTTCGGCGGAAGCGATTTGCGACGCCCAGATCCTGGTTGCCAAGCGCAGCGCCGTAATGGCACGCGCTGAGCACGAAAGGACGCTGGCCCGGCAGCTCTGGATGTTGACGGTGCGCGAGCTTCAGCGCGTGCAGGAGCATTCGCTGGCCCTCATCAAGAGCGCCGAGGAGCGCGTCGCAGGCTTCCTGCTGGAGATGGCGGGTCGCAATTTGGCCGGCGCCGCGGTCGAGCTGCCGATGTCCCGCCAGGATATTGCCGACTATCTCGGGTTGACCATCGAGACGGTGTCGCGAACCTTCACCCAGTTCGTGCATTCCGGCACCATCGCCCTGGAAACCTCTCGGCGCATTCAGCTCCGCAACCGCCCCGCGCTCAACCGCCTCAACGCCTAGGAAAAATCGGGTCTGAGGAGGCGGCTCGATCGGGCTGAGCGCGCTGCGCGGCCGCCGCCAGGCGATCTAACGTGGTCAAGCATCGGGTCAAGAGCTGGCCGGTTATCCGTCCAGCAGCAAGCTTTTTCGCACAAATTAGAGTTTCGGATGAAAACGGCCGCAAAAATCCCGACGCCCGCCAGTCCTTTTCAACGTCGCGAAGCGCTGCCCTGGCAGCGGCCGAAGGCAGTGGAGGAAGATCCCGAGGCGACGCGGCGGGTGCATGCGATTCTCAATAGCCCGAGCTACCGTCCTGCCGACACCGATACTGCGTTTCTTGCAGAAAACGATTTGCGCGGCGTCCGCCTGCAAATCGATTACCTCAAGTCTGAATTGCTGCTTCGCGAGCATGAAATCAAGCAGGCGATCGTGGTTTTCGGCAGTACGCGGATTTGCGAACCCGCAACCGCGCATCGGAAAGTTCAGGAATTACGCGCGCTACTGGAGGTCGACAAAAACAACGGCGAACTAAAGCGGCGGCTGGCGGTTGCCGAGCGGATTCAGGCCAAAAGCCATTACTACGAGATCGCCCGCGAATTTGGGCGTCTCGTGGCGACAACAAACCAAGGGTTCTCCAAACGCCACACCGCCATCGTGACGGGTGGTGGGCCGGGGATGATGGAGGCGGCCAACCGCGGAGCGTTTGACGTCGGCGCCAAGTCCGTCGGGCTGAATGTCAGCCTGCCGCATGAGCAATATCCGAACCCTTATGTCACGCCCGAGCTCTGTTTCAGCTTTCATTATTTCGCCCTGCGCAAACTCCACTTCCTGCTGCGGGCCAAGGCGCTCGTCGCTTTCCCAGGCGGCTATGGCACGCTGGATGAGCTGTTCGAGGTGCTGACTCTCATCCAGACCCGAAAAATCAGGCCGATGCCGGTCGTGCTTGTAGGCGAAGCCTATTGGCGTCGCGCCGTCGACGTCGATTTCCTGGTCGATGAAGGCGTCATCGATTCTGAGGATCGGGACTTGTTCTGGTTTGCCGAGACGGCCGAAGAAATCTGGAACGGCATCCTGCACTGGCACGATTTAAGCGGGACGCCTTTGCGCGCCACGCCATGACTGCCTCTGTGCCATTCAGTCTGGATTAGCGAAACGAGGGAGGCTCACCTGAAAGTATCTTTCCATGGAGCGGATCGGAACGTCACCGGCTCCTGTCATCTGGTTGAGTGCGCCGGGAAACGGATTCTGATCGACTGCGGGATGTATCAGGGTAGCCGCGAGTTGGACGAAGAGAACGCCGAACCTTTCGGGTTTGATGCTGCGAGCATCGATTATGTACTGTTGACCCACGCGCATCTGGATCATTGCGGACGCTTGCCTCTGTTGACCAAGCGGGGCTTTCGAGGGGAGATCATCACGACATCGGCCACACGCGAGTTGACGCGATTGGTGATGCTGGACGCGGCCTACTTGCTGGAAGAGGACGTCCGACATCGGGCGCGGAGAAACGGTCATGACAATGCGAAAAACCGCGCGAACGTGCCGCTCTATTCGACCCTCGATGCGCTGAACTGCCTCGACAATTTTGGACGAACCACGACTTATTCTGAGGCTTTCGAAGTTGCCCCGGGTGTGAGCGCAACTTTCCTCGACGCGGGCCATATTCTCGGTTCGGCCAGCATTTTTCTGCAACTATCAGAATCGGGCCACCCGACCAGTGTGCTGTTTTCCGGTGACCTTGGGAACGCCGGCCGTCCGTTGCTGCGCGGCCCCGCAACGCCACCGCATGCCGAAAACGTTGTGATGGAAACCACGTACGGAGACCGGCTGCACAAGCCGTTGGGTCCATCGATCGACGAGCTCTTTCAAGCCATAACCGAGACTTTCAAGCGCGGGGGAACCGTCATCATCCCGACCTTCGCTGTCGAGCGAGCGCAGGAGCTGCTCTACTTTCTGAACGAAGGCATTGGCAAGGGACGGATCGCGGAATCAACTCAGGTGTTCCTGGATTCTCCAATGGCAATTTCGGCGACCGAGATCTTCCGACGTCATCCCGAGTGCTTCGAGCCCGTCACAGCAAAACTATTTCGAGACGGGCATGATCCTTTTGGTTTGCCCGGGCTGCATTTCACCCGCGAGGCCGCAGAATCCGCAGCGCTGAACAACATTCGTGGCGGAGCCATCATCATGGCCGGTTCGGGCATGTGCACCGGCGGCAGGGTGCGTCACCACCTTAAACACAATCTGGACCGCGACAGTTCAGCGATCGTGTTTGTCGGCTACGCTGCCAGCGGTACGCTTGCACGTCGGATCATCGATGGTGCCAAGCAAGTGAGAATCTTCGGCGACGACGTTGCGGTCAGGGCCCGTATTTATACGATTAACGGATTCTCCGCCCATGCCGATCAGGCTGAATTGCTAACTTGGCAAAAGCAGACCGGCGCGAAACGGACCTTTCTCGTCCACGGCGAGCAAGACAGCATGACCAAGTTCGCGGCCCGTCTTGGCGATACCCGTGTCGAGATGCCGGAATCTAATCAAGTCTTCGAATTATGAACTATGCACCTCATTCGTACCGGAGTGCCTCGATCGGGTCGAGGCTTGCCGCCTTTCGCGCCGGGTAATAGCCGAAGAAGATTCCTACCGCCGCAGAAAACAAAAACCCGCCTGCAACAGCGGCGAGCGAGATCGGTGCCGGCCAGCCGGCAATGAGCGAGATCATTTCGGAAAACACAACGCCCACGATGATTCCGGCGATGCCGCCGGTGACGCTCAAAATCACCGACTCGGCCAGAAATTGAAGAAGCACGTGCGTCCTTCTGGCACCGATGGCCATGCGCAGACCTATTTCCCGGGTTCTCTCGGTCACCGATACCAGAAGAATGTTCATGATCCCGATCCCGCCGACGATGAGCGATATCGATGCGACGGCGGCAAGCAGGAGCGCCATGATGCGGCTGGAGCTTTCGGCGGTTTCCGCGATCTGGCTCAAGTTGCGGACCGTGAAATCATTGCTTTCGCCCAGCCGGATCCGGTGTCGTCGTACCAGTATGTCGGTCACCTGGCCGATCGCATTTTGAACTTCGCTGGCCGCGGTGGCCTGCACGTAGATCTGGTTGACGTAGCCGGTCAGCCGTTGCTGAAGATTGTAGGGATTGGGCGGCGGCAGGTAGACCCAATTGAGCGGAGCTTGCTGCAGACTGGGCGCGGCGACGCCGAGCACCTTGCGCTCGGCGGTCGTGAACGGGATCATGACGAGATCATCCTGATCGGTCCCATAGGCGGTTTGTCCCTTCGGTGCGAAGAGGCCGATCACACGGAGCGGCGTGCTCTTGACCTGGATCATGGCGCCGATCGGACTCTCGTCGTTTCCAAACAATTGGCGTGCGACCGTCTGGCCCAGGACCGCGACGAGGGCCGCGCTGTTGACGTCTTCCCTTGAAATTCCTCGCCCATCGATGATCTGCCAATTCGTGGTAGGAGGGTAATTGGCGCTGACGCCCTGAATGTTTGTGCTCCAGTTCTGATTGGCATATTGGACCTGTCCGGACTGGCGAATGAGGTAACTGACGCTGCCGACTGCCGGAGCTTCCCGGCGGAGCGCCGCAGCGTCCACCACCGTGAGCGTGGAGGCGCTGCCCTGGCCGCTGCGCATCCCGCCCATGTTGGTGGCGCCTGGGACGACCACCAGTAGGTTGGTTCCAAGGCTCTCGATCTGCTTACGGACGGCCTCGTTCGCGCCCTGACCGACGGCGACCATCGCAATCAGCGCAGCTACGCCGATGAATACGCCGAGCATGGTCAAGGCGGATCGCATCTTGTTGCGGGCAAGCGCTTGCAATGCAGCGGCCACGATCATGAGGGCGAAGGCCTGCATAGTGCCTGCGCTGCGTTCCATCGCGGCCGCTGGCGCCGGCTGTCGTGGGCCAGAAGGCAGGCCCGCGGTCAATACCCCGTGAGAGACTTCCGGCGGCCGGCGGACGGCCGGTTTTCGTTCGTCTGATATCACCTCACCGTCCCGCATCGTAATTACCCGGTCGGTATAGGTCGCGATGTCTGGCTCATGGGTGACGACGATAATGGTAACGCCGCGCTCGCGGTTCAGCGTTTGCAGCGTCTCCATGATCTCATGTGAATTGCGGGTATCGAGGTTTCCGGTCGGCTCGTCCGCAAGCAGCAGGATCGGGTTGTTGATCAAGGCGCGCGCAATGGCGACGCGTTGCTGCTGGCCGCCTGACAATTGTCCGGGCGTATTGTGCTCGCGGTCGGCCAAGCCGAGAAGTTTGAGCGCCGCCCGAGCCCGCTCGGTGCGCTCGGTTCGGCTGGATGCGCCGGCCGCCGCATAGAACAGGGGGAGCGCTACATTCTCAATCGCGCTGGTACGTGCAAGAAGATTGAAGCTCTGAAAGACAAAGCCAAGCCGTTCGCTGCGGATGCGCGCGAGCTCGGGCTCAGCCAGTTGCGCGACATTCACCCCTTCGAGATAATATTCTCCACTGGAGGGCCGATCGAGGCAACCGAGCAGCGACATCAGCGTGGACTTTCCGGAGCCGGACGATCCCATGATCGCGACGAATTCGCCGGGCTCGACTGTCAGGTTGATGCCGCGCAAGGCGTGCACGTCGACGTCGCCGACGTGATACGTCCGCGTCACGTTCGAGACTCTGATGATTGGTTCAGCCATGCCTGCGCTGCGGGTGTGGTTGGACGGAAATTAGAGACGCGGCCCGGGTGCTTTATTGGCCGTCGCGAGTTGCTCTGCGGTGATAACCAGATCGCCCGGTTTGAGGTCGCCGCTGACAATCTCCGTGAAACTGTCGTCCTCGAGCCCGGTCACTACGGCCACGGCCACCGGCTCGTCGTTCCGCAAGACCCAGACCCGTGCGTTATCGGACGACGCGGCGCGTGGCACGTTTCCTGGGAGATAGCGGAGCGCCTGGTTCGGTACCCGGAGCGCGTCGCCGCGCTCATCGATCACGATGCGGCTGGCAGCCGTGAGGCCCGGCATCAGCGCGAGGTCTGTATTATCGACGCCGATCACGATATCGTAGGTTACGACGTTCTGGACGGTTTGCGGCGATTGGCGGACCTGAGTAACCGCACCTTCGAATATGCGCTTCGGGTAGGCGTCCACCGTAAAGGTTGCCTTGTTACCCGGCTTGATGCCGCCGATGTCGCTTTCGCTGACGTTGGCGTCGACTTCCATCTTGGCGAGGTCGGTCGCGATCAGAAATAGCGTCGGCGTCTGGAAGCTTGAGGCGACGGTTTGACCCACGGTCACATTTCTCGAGACCACTGTGCCGTCGACGGGAGAAACGATGCTCGCATAGTCGAGGTTCACCTGCGCCGCGTCGAGTGCTGCTTGGCGTAGTTGAATCGTGGCTTCGTCGTATGCGATCTGGGCCACAGCCTGGTCATAGGCGTTCCTGGCATTGTCGTAGATGTCCTGGGACGTCGCGTGCGTCTGGATCAGGGTTGCGTAGCGCGCCAACGCGAGCCTAGTATACGCCTCGTTCGCCTTATCTTTTTCGAGTTGCGCTTTCGCAACGGCCAGATCGGCCTTGTTCTGGTCAACGACGGTCTGATAGGGCCGCGGATCCAATTTGGCACAGACCTGACCCTTCTTCACCTGGGTGTTGTAGTCACAATACAATTCCTGAATGATCCCGGAAACGGCGGCACCGACGATAATCGTAAGCTCCGGATTGACGGTCCCCGTCGCCGTGACGGCCCGGGCTACGATTCCACGTGTAACCGGCGCGGTAACATAGTGGACGGTGCTGCGCGCGGCCGAGGCCCACCATGTCGCCCCTACAGCGGCAAGGACGACCAGAGCCGCCGCTCCGGCAATCAGCAAATGTCTTTTGAAATCCAATTCATGCTTTTTCGGGGGATTGGCCGGAAGAGACGCGAGTTTGCTGGAGATCTCGCTGACCGGAATGATATGCTCGTTCATCTGCGGTGCCACCTGATTTTGCGGTACGCAAGTTGTCCCAATTGCCAAGCTAACGTTATCGAAGGCGACGCGTGGCCTCCCGCACACCACATGATCAACGGATCTCAGACATTCATATTGATCGTGATCAAGCCGTTTCGCGCGTCGGCGTCTGCTTTCAATCGGCTGTCGCGCGGTATCCATTGATTGTCGCATTTCCGATATTTCCGTTTCACGGCTGCCCATGCGACGCGGTGAGCGGTCTCTTCGCGCTGCACGGGACCCCGCGATGCATACTCCGTCCATGAATTGTTGAAGGCACTGCGGTATATCTCCAGCGCGTGCTGCGGCAAATGTGCCCGGATCGGCGGAGGAAGATCTTCAACGGACGCGTAGGGCAAGAGAAGCTCCTGTCGCGAGTGATGCACGTGGCCCAATTTATTAGTTTCACTCCGAAGCGATCAGCGCGAATTGATCTAGAACAAGCCGGGGAGGGCTGATGCCGCTAGATGTTTTTTGACCGTCGCCGCTCGGCCGGTCGTGCTTCTGTTGCGCCAATCTTGATCCGGGGAATGAAATGGAATCCGACCCCTCCTCGCGCAAGCGTACCGTTGCAATGGGATTTATGGTCATGGCGGGGATCGCCATCGTGCTGCTGCAATGGCTTGTGGCAACGTACAATACGATCGAGACCATTCCGTTCAGCCAGTTCGAGCAGCTCGTGGCTCAGGGAGGTGTCACCGAGGTCACCGTCGGACAGGACACTATTCAGGGAAAGCTGAAGGACAAGCTGGCGAGCGGGAAGTCAGCGTTCGTCACGGCGCGGGTCGATCCAACCTTGGCGGAAAAGCTGGAGGCAAAGGGCGTCGTTGTGACCGGCGTGCCGGCCGGCGGGTTCTTGCAGACCATTTTGGTGTGGGTCGCCCCCTTATTTCTGTTTTACCTGGCCTGGATGTTCATTGGACGCCGCGTAGGAGGCGGGCAGGGCTTCGGCGGGCTGATGTCGATCGGCAAGTCCCGCGCCAAGGTTTATGTCGAGAAGGACACCAAGGTGACCTTCGCCGACGTTGCGGGCGTCGATGAGGCGAAATTCGAGCTTCAGGAAGTGGTGTCGTTTCTAAAGGATCCCAAGAGCTACGGTCGGCTTGGCGCGCACGTTCCCAAGGGGATCCTGCTGGTGGGGCCGCCCGGCACCGGCAAGACGTTGCTCGCCCGTGCGGTGGCCGGCGAAGCCGGCGTCGCGTTTTTTTCCATTTCCGGCTCCGAATTTGTGGAGATGTTCGTCGGTGTCGGTGCCGCCCGGGTTCGCGATCTCTTTGAACAGGCCCGCAAGGCGGCGCCCTGCATCATTTTCATCGATGAGCTCGACGCACTCGGTCGCAGCCGTGCTCCGGGGGCGTTTAGCGGCTATGAGGAGAAGGAGCAGACCTTGAACCAGTTGCTCGCCGAGCTCGACGGTTTCGATCCCAGCGCAGGAGTGATTCTGTTGGCGGCGACCAACCGGCCCGAAATTCTGGATCCTGCGCTGTTGCGCGCAGGACGGTTCGATCGGCAGGTGCTGGTAGATCGTCCGGACAAGAGCGGTCGTATCGCCATCCTCAAGGTTCACGTCCACAAGATCACGCTCGGCAAAGATGTCGATCTGGACAAGATTGCGGCTCTCACGACCGGTTTCACCGGCGCCGATATAGCGAACCTGATCAATGAAGCCGCCATTGCTGCGACGAGGCGCAATGCCGAATACGTGTCCTTCGATGATTTCACGGCAGCGATTGAGCGGATTGTCGCCGGGATTGAAAAGAAGAGCAGGGTGCTCGGCAAGGAAGAGCGTCTGCGGGTCGCCTATCACGAGATGGGCCATGCTCTCGTGGCTGCAAGCCTGCCCGGCGTCGATCCCGTCCAGAAGGTATCGATTATCCCCCGTGGGGTCGGCGCGCTTGGCTATACGATGCAACGGCCGACCGAGGACCGCTTTCTGCTGACGGCAAGCGAGTTGAAAAACCGGATTGCTGTGCTGATGGGCGGTCGTGCTTCCGAGCAATTGATGTTCGATGGCGACTTCTCCACGGGGGCGGCCGACGATTTACAGCGGGCGACGGAAATAGCCATCGAGATGGTCACCAAATACGGAATGGATGCAAAGGTGGGACAGCGGACCTATGCGCCCCGTCCACAGACGTTCCTGCCGTCCATGCAGGACGCGATCGTCAGTGCGGCGGAGGCGACCGGACGGGAGATTGATTTAGCGGTCCGCGACTTGATCGAGGAGGGCGGGGCGTGCGCGCGCACTATCCTGGAAAGGCGCCGCGTCGATCTAGATGCGGGCGCCAAACTTCTGATCGCCAAGGAGACACTGACGGTGGACGAGTTTGAGCCTCTGCGGCAGGCGGTCGCGCGCAAGGTCGAAAAAGCATCTACCTCAAAAGCAATTGCTTGAACATGCGCCTATGAAATCCAATTGATGTTCGGCTCGCGTCCGGGAACGGCCGGAGTCGGAGATTTGGGATGCCCCTGCGATAATCGGGGCGACGGGGACGTTTCGTGAGCCTTGGCCGGTTCGATTCGATCGGAGACAGGGGGATGTCGATCTGTCTGGTTAGACGCCTCCTACGGGGACTGCTCGCGATGTTGGCGATGGTCGTCGTCTGTCTGAACTCGCCTGGAGCCCATGCAGACGATACCAAAACTCCTGCCACATTGGGTTTCTTGACAGCATCTGGACTGAACGATGTGTCCGCAAAACTCGGAATCCAATTCAGTGCCACTTATATTGCCGAGGTGCTCGGCAATGCTTCAGGAGGTGTAAAGCAAGGGGGTGTTTTTACCGGCCGTCTCGATCTCGGTGTCGATATCGACTTGGATAGGATGATCGGATGGAGCGGGGCGAAATTCCACGCAAACATGTATCAAATAAACGGCGAGGGGTTGTCCCGCGACTACATTGGCAACCTCATGCTCGTTAGCAATATCGAAGCGCTCACCTCCACGCGACTTTATGAGGCGTGGATTGAACAATCGCTGTGGAACAACAAAATTGCGATTCGCATAGGCCAACAAGGGGCCGACGTCGAATTTTTCGATAGCATATACGATGACATATTCACCAATTCCTCGGTCGGCTGGCCAGCCATCTTCGCCATCGACCTGCCGGGCGGCGGCCCATCGCCACCGCTCGCCGTGCCGGGTATTCGCATAAAGGCGCAGCTTTCCGATCCGATCACTGCTTATTTCGCGATCTTTGATGGGAGTGCTGCCGGGCCAGGGGCTGCGGATCCCCAGATCCTGAACCCAAACGGGCTCGCATTCCGTGTAAACGATCCACCGCTTCTGATCGGGCAGTTAAGGTACGGGTTTAATCTGGGTCAAAAGGGCTCTGGTTTGCCAGCCGCAGTTGAGATCGGTGGCTGGTACCATGCCGGCTCCTTCAGTGGTCAGCGATTGACCGCTCAGGGTGTTTCACTGTCGAACCCGCTCGGGTACGGCGTGCCAAATCAGCTGCAAACAAATTACGGCCTGTTTGTCCTTTATGAGCAGCTTTTGATGCGCGCCGCCGCGGGATCAGACAAAGGAATTGGCTTTTTTGCGCGGGCGTCAGCCGCTCCCTCGGATCGCAATTTGATCGATCTTTATCTTGATGGAGGTTTGCAGTTTTCGGGGCTGATTCCTTCGCGTGCGAACGACACTTTCGGAATTGCACTTGAATACATAAGAATCTCAAACTCGGCTCAGCAGTATAACCTCGACGAACAGGCTTTTACGGGCATAGCTATACCGGTCCGCGACTATGAGGCTGTTTTGGAATTGACGTATCAGGCCGAAATCAGGCCTGGATGGATACTGCAACCAACGTTTCAATATGTCCGTCATCCCGCCGGGGGTGCCGTTGATCCGACCGATCCCAGCCATACGATGAGGATAAGAGACGCTGAAGTTTTCGGATTGCGAACCACCCTAAAATTCTGAGGTTTCGGGCATCCGGCGGCTCCGGCAGAGTTGCGATACAAGGAGTCAGAGCGTTGCATCCAAGACGCGATCGTCAGTGCGGCGGAGGCGATCGGACGGGAGATCGATTTAGCGGCGCGCGAGTTGATCTAAGGGGGGCCTCAACTGGACTTGGCGAGGCGCAAACCGATGCAGCCATTGGCTGCAAAGCGGGTGATGGTGTAGCGGCCTAGCGGCAAGGGTATGCGACGTTCGAACCGGCCCTGAGGCAATTCGAGACGCAAGATTCGTGCGTTTCGGAGCTCTGCAGGCAACACACGGTGTCCACTGACAACGAGAGCGCCCTTATCGATCTCTGCCACGACCGCGTTAGGATCGACGCTTGGCAGTGCGATTAAGATCAGCACCTCCCGCTCGGTCTCCAGGACGTCAATGGGTGGTTCCCAACTTGGCTCACGCGTTTCGGTCGAGGGTTGAAGGTGCAGGAACTGCTGATGCAAGCGCTTTGCGCGGGCGAGCGCCTCGACGGCGTTGGAAAGCATCCAGTTAATGGGATCCTTGGTCGACATCCCTCTCTCCTGCCAAGTCCCCGCGTCCCGCAAAAAGTCAGCTGCGAAATCGAGACCCCAAAGGAAGCTACGTGCACGTGGAAAATTGCAGGTGAGAGCCGCATACAGGAAGCCTGCCCGGCGAATTGATTGGAATCAAGTAGGCCAAATTGACCTGGATCAGGCGTTGGATCGTATCCAGTCGTACAAGCCCCCTGTCGATGGCATTTGACATGTCCGCAAACGCTCGGTGAAGTCTTTGCCGGTCCTGACAAGCTGCTGCGATTTAGGTAGAATAAGGATGCAGTTCACCGGAGATTGACTCATGAAAATGCGGGCGTTTGTGCTGATTTTACTTGTGAGCGTCGCGCCAACGGCGCTCGCTGTCGCCCAATCGTCGCCGGAACCGATGACACGGGGCAATAACCTCCCGCGTCTCGGCGAAATTATGCTTGCGAAGCAATGGCGGCATATGAAGCTGTGGTTCGCCGGAAAGCAGCGCAACTGGAATCTCGCGGCCTATGAATTGGCTCAGATACGAGCAAGCTTGACCGAGGCGGCGATGCTCTATTCAGGTATTCCCGTGAGCGATGTCGTCGTCATGGCCGAACCAATTCAGTCAGTCGACAAAGCAATTCAGTCAAAGGACAGTGCAGGCTTCGTGAATGCATTCAATAAGCTCACAGCCGGCTGCAATGCTTGCCACCGCGAGATGGGACGAGAATTTATCGAGATAAGAGTGCCCGCAGAGTCGCCCTTCAACAATCAGGTATTTTCCTCGCCAGCAAAGCAGTAGCGGGGAAGCTGCCTTAAGGAGCAGAGCGAGAGAAAAGAGGGTTGACAGAGTCATTCCACGGCCGCCAGTGCGTAGGATGCACCTTAACCGGCTCGGCTGTCGCCGCGTTAATCCAGTCGTGGAGAACACGACGGCATGGAAATACGAGGCTATGAATGCCGTCGTGTTCAATGACGGCAAGTTCAAGATTGCGTTCAAATGGTGCGGTTGATATCGCCTGCCATTCCATTTGAAAATGCTCAGGCAGATCTTCCAGGCCAGCTTTGATGTTGATCAATGTCGGTTGATTCATGGTCGCTGCACGCTAAAGTTGCCATTGTCAGCAGCAGATGTGAACGTCGGATCTGAAAAGGATGAGACCAATCCTAGAAACATACGAACATCGCGGCTCCAATCTAGTCGCGCAAGTCTGTTGTCGAAATTCGAGTTGTCTACCTAGGGGTCCTTCCGGAGAAAACAGCATTCCGGCCGGCATTCGCCAAGATCAGGCGAGAATTCGACTGACCGCTCGTGCAAAGGCGATGCAGCCCCACACTGTCCAAACGCTTCTTGATCAGTTTGTCCGGATGCCCGATGTCGCACAGTGGGGCGGGTTACAGGCTTCTGCTTGGGAAAGGACCTCGGTTCTCGCGAGGCCGCCAACTGAAGCCGCCTTTACTCCGCCGCCTTCGGTCTTGAGTTTTTCGCGTGCCAGCTTGCTAGCTTGGCTTCTTCCTCGGCCAGCAGCCTGCGAAGTATAGCGATCTTCTGCGCATCCGTTTCAGTTGCCAACAGCTCTTTATAGTGGGCGATGTTTGCCTGAAAGATAAAATCCGGCATGGCTCGCTTCCCCTCTCACTTGAGCCGAGGGCGCCAAATTAGCACTGCCGCCATGAAATAAACAAATGCCAAGCGGCAAAGCTATGGCAGCGCCGCAGCTTACGGTGGCGGCGATTTGGTTTGGAGGAGTTAATGGCAGTCCGACGCCGCTGCCGCGGACAAGAACACGCAAAGATTATCGAAAAAGCAGGTCCGCTCAAGGGCTCACAATGGCACAATCTTGCTCTGCCGAAAGCTTATTCGATACGATGAATTGTTGAGGCGATCGGCGAAGCCGTGGCAAGCGCTTAGATTCTAGCGATCTCGCCTTCGGGCAACGCGCTGCATCGCGCGCGCCGGCATTACAGGCGAGACCAGCGCCGTCAACCACTCAAACCAAATCTGCGATTTCGGCAGCTCGGACACGAAAATCGCTGTTCGAATACCGCCAAACAGCATCAGGGTAACGAGAATTTTGATCAACTCATTCGTCATTTCTGCACCTGCAAGTGGAATAAGAAATTCGACATCGGCGAGTTAATTTCAACGAAGGAGGTTCCGAATCTCATGAACTCCCTTCTTGGGAAAAGGAAAAGCAGAAGTCTGCAATAGGCCCCTTGTTCCAGGTCAATATCCGGCAAGAAATTTGATTGCGTCAGGGCGCCGACCGCGAACGAATAACAAGAACCATCTAGGCAAACGCCTTTTCCAGCGTATCGATGAGAACGGAGATCGACCTGTCGTGACGGGTGATGGGCGGAATTGGACGTGCGATCTTCATTAGCTGATAGACCGCGGTCTGCGCCGCCCGCACCGAGTATTCGACCGTGAACACGACGTCATCGGGAATCTCTACAAACTGGCTGATGAAGCCGAGGTTTTTGGAATTCGCCGGTACCGGCAGCGGCCGATCAGATTTTTGACGCGGCATGAACATGCTGGTGATGTAGGGCATGCGGCAGGGGATGCAGCTTGCTGTCTCGAACACCGCGGGATCGAAATTCAAATGTCCGCAGAGTTCGCGCAGGATCGCGGAGCCGCCGCAGTCGGACATCGGCTTGGCGACGAAGTCGCCAACACGATCCGGATGCAGCGCATACCCCCAGAACACCTGAACGTCGTCGGGCTGGCCGGGGAAATGTGGCTGATGGTAGAGCACAACCGATATCAGCCAGCGGGAGTCCTTGAAGGTGACAAGCCCGCCTGTACCGGCCACGTTGCCGGTGAAGGCTTCGATCTGATGGAAGAAGCGACGGTCGCGGCAGGTGACGGTGAAGGACTCCCAACAGGATTCCGGAATAGAGCTGTTAAAGGCGGCTGGATTGCCGAACTCGGGCCGTCCCGCGGCAATCTTTTCCCACAATTCCCACCCCTTGCTGTCGGCCTTGGTCTGACGTTTAGGCGGTTCAGTCATCGAACCTAGGCTTGATGCATCAGTCATCGAGCCGTTTTGGAAGAACACCAGATCGTCCGTGCCAAGCGAGACGCTGCCGACCTTGCCGCTTACCTCGAGGGTGAGGCTTTGGACCGAAAGCTTGCCGTTGGTTCCCACGAATTCCATGTCGATGACGCGGGTGTCGCGGCGGAAGTGCACGCCCTCTTTTTCAAGCCAGGTCGTCAACGGGCGAACAACGGCGTCGTATTGATTGTAGACGGTGCGCTTGACGCCGCCCAATGTCTCGATCCGCGGAAACTCGTTCATGAAGCGATGTAGATAGCGCTTGAGCTCGACCGCGCTGTGCCAAGGCTGAAAGGCAAAAGTTGTCTGCCACATGTACCAGAAACTGGTCTCAAAGAATGCGGGCGACAACCAGTCCGTGATGCGACTGTTGCCGAGCCTCTCTTCAGAAGCTTCCGCCAGCCGCAGCAGTTCAATACGGTCATGCACCGAAAAGCCCATCGTGGTCACATCCACTTTGAAGCGGTTGTGGTCGACGAGGCGCGCCCGCGAATGCGCCATATGCTTTTCGTTAAAGTTGACGGTTTCGTCCCGCACCGTCAGGCCCGGATGCTGTAGCGATGGGATCCCCGCGAGAAGATCCCAAGTGCACTCATAGTGATCGGTCGTCAGCATGCGGCCACCGCGCAGGGAATATGACCCGTCGGCAAGCCTGGCACCATCGAGGCTGCCGCCGAGCAAAGGAAGCTGCTCATAAATCGTGATGTTGGCTCCTGCGACCCCGCCGTCACGGATCAGAAACGCGGCTCCGGCCAGCGATCCGATTCCACCGCCAATAAAATATGCTTTCATGGGAGTCCCATCCGTTGAAGGGCAGCAGGCGAAGTGTGTGTTGCTCTCCAAGCTCCGCCCCGCATTGCCCGCGCGGTAACTTCCACAAGTTGCGATCGGGTCGGTTGATCTGGCTCAACGCGTGGATCGCTTATAGTGATCTGATCGGAAGAGACCATCTTGGATCAGGTTGAGCGGACCGGCATGGCGGACCGCCATGGCGATCACGCTGGTGGCCTATTTCCTTACGCTCCTGTTCGGCACGGCCTGCTGGCGCTGGCTTGGCGACGTTTGAGGATCGACCCACGGCGCGTCGTAGCTTTGCTTCCTATCGCGGAGCGACCTGCCTTTGTCAGACGCGGCCTTGGTGCTTGGCGTGCCACTTTGGACCTGGTCCGCGCATGTAGTGGAACTCGGGACGATAGGGATCGCGAACCCGTATCACCAGCTTAGCCCAGCCCGTGGTGATGGCATTCAGGAGAACGATGATGGGGCCGGCTTGCTCGATCAACATGGCGCCCTCTCAATGCGGTTTGCCAATGAGGGACGCGAAGCGCAGCACGAAAATCTCCTCGCCAACAGCATCGCTCGCATGCAGGACCCAGTCCCGCCAGTCTTCCAGGCTTGGCGCCTTGAGAAGGGAGCGCACCACGGTCTCGGCCTGCTCACGGGCTTCGATAAGATCGGCGACCGTGGTGCCGCGACGATCGATCAGAACGCCTTCGGTATGGGAGCAGTGGAAAAAGACTTGAGCCACTTCCGCCTCCATCAGCATTTGAGAATGCCTCGTCGGATAGCAGTTGGCGGGTCAGCGCGAAATTTCGGTTCTTATCCTAGGGAAAAATACGGAGAAGCATTCGGGAATTGAGCTTGATTGGTTGCGATAGCTCAGCGAGGCCGATCGAACGGGGTGTTTAAGATAGGGTGAAGCCTCTCGGCCGATCTTGGATCGGCGCCAGCGAAAGGAACGACACAGTCCTGCGAGGGCGTGGAATGCCGTCTGGCAGTCAAGCTCCTGTGCCGGTCGTCGCCGCTCAGAGTGGCTCGTCATCGGCCGTCGGCGCTTCTTGCTCCAAGGAAACGAAGTCGCCGCCTCCATACTCGTCCTCCGGCGGCGGATAGGCGATTTTCACCAACTGGTCGTCGATCTTCCTCACGCCGGAAACATTTTCCGCGGCAACGATCGCGGCACGATGGGCGTTGTCACTCTTGACGCTGCCTTTCAAGGTGACCACTCCGTCGCGGACGCTTACGTTGAGGGCGCATGGACGCCAGTTTGCGTGCGAGAGAGCGGTCGTAACCGAGCTCTGGATTTTTGTATCGGCGTCGGAAGAATTAACGACGCCCATCGAGGCGATGGCACGCAAAAAATCGGCCCGCGTCACCATTCCCACGATCTCGCCAGCGCGCATCACGGGAAAACGTTTCACACTTCGTGATTCCATCAATCGAACGATCTGCTCAAGCGGCGTATCCTCACCTATCGTGATGGGGTCCGGTGTCATGATCTGACTGACTTTGCGCCCGTTCTGCCTGACGAAATCGACCGCAACCCGGTCAGCGCCTGCGAGCAGGGCAAGCCAACGGCCTCGTTTCTTTTCCGTTCCGATCTCTGTGCGTCGGACGAAATCGCCCTCAGACACGATACCGACGAGCTTGTTGCCAGCGTCAACGACCGGCAGGCCACTCACGCGGTGAAGCAGCATCGCCTTGATGGCCTCGATCACTTCGGCGTCAACGCGAATTGTGACGATGTGCCGCGACATGATTTCGTGAGCGCGCATGACGCAAGTCTCCAAAGGGCGAGGCGCCAATTCAGGACAAATTAGCTTAGGACAGATCAGCACTGGTCCTTTGATCAGTATCAAACGGCCCGTGGCATGTCAGCTCGCGGCACGGGGCGCAGGATGCGCCCGCAAGTGCCAAGCCTATACGCTCGAGAGACTCATTCGAGCCCCGCGCTTCTCACGCGCATTCTGACACGTCTTGCCGCTCGGGAGCTGGTTCAAATGCACGACGAGTAACTACGGGAAGCCATTTCCAGTGCGCATATTTGTCCCCCGTATGCCTGAGATGGGTATAGCGCTTAAGGCTTGTCCACGAGCGATGTCCGGAAGCCGCAGCGACCTGCGGAATGTTACGACCGATCTCGAAAAGCCGCGACACGCCGTCATGACGCAGGTCATGAAGGTGAAGATCTTGAATGGCGAGAAACTGACACGCACGCGTAAATCCCATTCCAATCGCGTCGGTTGAAAAGGGAAAGATCTCGGCCGCGTTCGATGGGAGAGGGAAAAATAGACGATAATGGGCTAAAATAGGCGGAAATCGGTGGATAATTGGCGCCTCCACGCTGATCGCATATAGCTTGTTGTTGGCCGTCGTCACGGGCTTTACCTTGCTTCTGGGCCCTTATCGCTATCCACCTTCCGATCATCGTGACGTTTCCAGCGAGCATGAACTGCGAGCGCCTGCTTCGATGAATAGCCAGCCGGTGGGTCAGATTTGGCGAGACCTATCGCTCGAATGCGAGCGTGAGGATCGCCCCTTTCTCTCATCCAGCCTTGCTCGGCGCACTCCCGTATCACGCCCTCTTCGAGAAGGACTAGAATCGCCCATCTGTGGAGCGAAGGGACCCGCTTGCGATTGGTAGTTCAGCATCGAGAACGAATCCGCAGAATCCAGGTTCGTTCCAGTTCAGGGCTCGGATTCTCGATCAATCTGCTTATATTCGGGAGGTCGTTATCTGTTGGAGTGGCCGGCCCTGGCTCGCGGCGTGCATAATCATGGCGTAACGCACATGCCTCATGGAGGAGGAGACATGGCGGGCGGTTTCGAAGCCGGCGGTGAAGCTCACCGCCTCGGGAACAACGCCTACGGGAAGGCCAGGATCGAAGAGAAAGACTGTCTGATCAGCAAACTCAAAAGCATCTGCCGTGGCTGTTAGCCAAGGCGGGCGATCGGAGTCCGCGATAGGCCAGCCAATTGGGTTTGACTACAACGCTGCAAGCGCACTTCGTCCATCTCAGCCTCGCTCAACGCATGCCGGAAACAAGATGCAACATTCCGATAGCGAGCTTTAATCAGATTTTACCTTTTGGATCGAAAATCTGATTCGATTTGAGATCGACGGGAATTCAGCAATGAACGTTTCAGGTATCGGATCGGCTTCCGGGTTAAATGCAGTTTCCGGCGCGAGCTACAGCGCCCCGCCGCAGCAAAAGATGTCGAGTTTGTTCAACTCGATCGATACAACCGGCTCCGGTTCGATTACCCAGGCCCAATTCGATCAGGCCTTTCAGACCAAAAGCCCACCTGCTGTCTTCCAGAAACAGGGAGCAGATGGAATTTGGTCGGCTTTGGATCCGTCCGGGAGTGGAGCAGTCTCCAAGCAGGATTTCGTCTCGACCATGTCCAATTTGATGGTGTCGTTGCGAGCGGAAGGAACGACGCAGGGCGGTTCGGCTTCTTTGTCCGCAAGCCTTCAGTCCCTGAGCCAGATTGATCCCACGACGGTTTCGGCCAACAGCCCGCCGGGCAGCCTGATCAACTATAGCGCCTGAACTCGATCGGCTCGGTTCCGCTGTATTCCCCTTCGTCGGTGACGGCGACGTGCCGGATGCCAAGGCGCCTAAGCCAATCCAGCCCCTCTCTTCCTTTCAGCATGGCGATGCTAGAGAGACTGCCTGCGACGAGGCAGCGGTCGGAAATCACCGTCACGGAGGAAAGGCCCTGTACCGGCCAGCCGGTACGCGGGTCGAGGATGTGGCAGTAACGTCGCCCTTCGTATTCGAAATAGCGTTCATAGTCGCCGCTGGTCGCGAGTGCGCCGCTCTTTAGCGCAACCTGCGCAATCACGAGGCTTGGTTCCCGTGGGTGACGAATGCCGATGATCCAAGGCGTTCCGTCTGGCTGGGGTCCAATCACGCGGATGTCTCCCGCGAGGTCTATGAAGCCACACTTTGCCCCGAGCACCGAGCAGACTTCGGCAGCACGGTCGGCGGCAAATTCCTTGCCGAGACCGCCAAAATCCAGCTGTTGGCCCGGTTGTGAAAAATGAAGGTTGCCGTCTAAAATCTCGATCTTATCAAGACCGATCAGTGGAAGTAGCCGATCGATTGACGCTTGGTCCGGCGGCCGAGATGCCGAAAAATCCCAGGCGGCGCGAAGTATTCCCGAGGTGATGTCGAAAGCCCCATCGCTTTTGGCGAAGCAAGCCTTTGCATATTCGACCAAGCCGCTGGCTTCCTCGTCGAGGCGGATACACTGGCCTTGTGCAGCCGCCGCATTGATCCGCGATAGTTCGCTGTCTGCCCTGTAGCGCGAATAGCGCTTTTCGATTCGAACGATTTCGGCCTCAGCAGCCTCTGCAAGCGTCTCGAATTCCGATTTGCTGGGTGCGCAGAGATGAATTGCGCAATCGCCGCCCATCGCAAAAAAAGTGTGGAGATAGCAAAGCATGGGGCAAGCCAGTTATCTCAGGAGCGACCGGCTTTTCAGTGGAACCGATTATTACTCGATCGTCAAAGTCCTTCAAAATGCGATTGCCGCACGCAGACCGTGTATGGTTCACGGCCATCGTCGGTAATTTTTAATTCCAAAATCCGGCGGTCCCGAGCATCAACTGCTGCCGATAAGAATACCTGTTCCTAAGACGAGGCCACCGCCGAGCATTACCTTCGCTGCTGCCGAGACAGGCGGGGTTTCCATGTAGCGCCATTGGATAAATGCGATTGCCAGCAGTTCAAGGACTACCACCGCCGCGGCCAATACGGTCGCTGTGTAGAAGTTCGAAATTAGGTAGGGAAGCGTATGGCCTATTCCGCCGGCGACGTTCATGAGCCAACAAACCAAACCGCGCAAATAGGGTGTTCTGCGGCCTGTTCAGAAGCTCGCAGATCCCGATGTTGGAATCCATTTTGGCCGTCGCCCGAACGGCTTTCCAAGAAAGTCGCCAAACTTAGAACAAAGTTCTATTAGAATGGTTCTAAACTTGCTACGTTCATCGGCAAAGACATTGGTGTTTCGTGACACAACAAAAACTCTCCATGGACAAGCTGAGCGTCATCCGGGAGGGAGATGCCTTCCGTGATCACGCTGAAACGTTGATCCGGAATAGTTATACAGCGGAATACGGAGCGCGTCTGCAGTCGCTTCCTCCAAGACTGCTTGCTCTTCAAGATGATAGCGGCGAGGTCATTTGCGCGGCCGGACTGCGATTTCACGATGATGGGTTTTTCTCTGGCGCGTACCTGACGTCTCCCATCGAACAAATGCTGAGCGACATATCCGGGCGAGTCATTATTCCTGAGGAGATTTTTGAAGTTACAACGTTTGCAAGCAAGTCGCCTCGTGCCACGGCTGGATTTATTGAGTCGATTTGTCGGTTCGGCGAAACAAACGGTTACCTTTGGTCGTTTTTCACGCTGACCTCCCGATTGCACCGGTTGATACAGCGTATGGGGCATCCCTTAGCTCATCTCGCTGACGCCGATCATCGCCGGATTCCTGATCCCACAAGGTGGGGAACGTATTACGCTTCATCCCCCAAGGTTTTCGCTATGCCGAGCGCTCGTCTAGACCTTGATCTAGATCAGGTTCGACGTGTGGAATTGCCATATGCAGAAATTGGTTGATGCGAGAAGCCACCACTCCAGTAATTGTCTGCGACCGGACTAGCATGGGGGACAATGGCAAGTCTGATCGTCGCAGCGAACTCTTGGCTAGTTGATGCGAATACTGCTGGTAGAAGACAATGCTCGCCTCAGGGCGATCATTAGCCATGCCTTTTCTGGCAATGGTTTTGCCGTGGATACAGCAGCATCCGCCGTCAACGCCGAAGCGGCGATCGAGACCACTCCCTACCTCGCAATCATACTCGATCTTGGATTACCCGACCGAGACGGGATGACTGTTCTTTCGTTTGTTCGCGGCAGAGGACTAACCCTGCCCGTGCTTGTCCTCACCTCACGCGACGGCAAACAGTCGGTAATCGAGGGGCTGAATCAAGGAGCCGACGACTATCTAACGAAGCCCTTCGACATGGATGAATTGATCGCACGAGTTCGCGTACTTCTGCGGCGACCCGGCGAGGCTTTGAGCAGGACCTTAGCAGAGCAAAATGTTGAGTTTGATACGATCGAACGTCGAGTTCGGATCAATGGAGCTGAAGTCTCGTTCAGCCGTCGGGAACTGACCGCTTTGGAACAATTCATGCGCCGCGGCCATCGATTGATCACCAAGACCGAATTCGAGGATTCGCTCTATAGCTTCGGCGAAGAAGTGGAATCAAATGCCATCGAGGTTTTAATCCACCGGCTTCGTAAGAAGCTTTCGTCCGCTGGGGCCTCATTTGAGATCCACAATTTGCGTGGGGTGGGCTATGTGCTCTCCCGCAAGGCTTGACGATGCCAGTTCGTGGCACAGTCTTTTGGCGTCTCGTGGTGGGCTTGGCTACCGTCAGCGTGATGGCGATGGCTGCGACAGCGGCCTTCCTTTATTTCCGGTTCGACTCGCTTGATACCCGATTCCGTGACGACACACTTCGCAGCTTTGCTGAGACCTTGGCACGAGATATTCGGTCTTCGAAAGAGCCGATTCCGGCCGCTGTTGAAGCAACAGCTGAGCGCATTTCCGAAGCGGGGGGTACGTTTGCGATAATCTCGCCGACACAAGATATGATTGCCGCTTCTAATGGAATAACTTCAGCATTGTTCCCGCTTGAACAAGTCGATCAGCGCCTGTTCGCGCTGCCAAGAACACTAAGAAACAAACGGCCTGTTTATGGTCTCTCTCTCAGGTTTCTCGATCAAGCTCAGCCGTTCTTCGTCCAGGTGGCTTTTCCGTCTAGTTCGGTCGTCTATGATTTTGTCTTGGAGGAATTTATCCAGGACATTGCATGGATCTGGTTCGTGTTCCTCCTGCTAATTTTGGCTACGAATCTTGTCGTCGCGCGTATCGCTCTGAAACCACTAGGCGAGGCCGTGCGGCAGGTCGAACGGATTGGACCCGGAAGCGTTACCTTGCGGCTCGCCGAGGGAAAACTTCCCGAAGATATTCTTGTTCTTGTGAGAGCAGTGAATCGAGCGCTCGACCGGCTGCAGAGTGGTTTCCGATCGCTAGAAGAGTTTGTTGCTGACGTCGCTCACGAATTACGGACGCCGCTTGCCGTCATCAAAGCGCAGCTTGCAGTCTCCCAGACACCGCTTGCCCGTATATTGGAGCAGGATTTTCTTGGTATGGAGCGCCTGGTCCTGCAACTGCTCGATCGAATGCGATTAAACGGCATTCGTTTTGAAGATGACGACCTGCTCGATCTTGGGGAAGTAGCGAGGGAAGTGACTAGCTTTCTTGCTCCTATCGCTATCGCCAAGGGGCGTTCGGTTGAAGTTCTGGGCGGCGAAAAGCCAGTCCGAATTGTCGGGGCACACGACTATATCTTTAGGGCGCTTCGCAATCTCGTCGAGAATGGGATAGACCACGCGCCGCCGGAATCCACCGTCTCGGTGATCGTTGACGACGTCCCCTCGATTGCAGTGCTGGATCACGGTCCTGGCTTTTCGGACGCAATGCTTGCCACGCAATGTCACCCGCGTGAACAATTTAGCAGCGGGCGGCCGGGCGGCGTCGGTTTGGGATTGTCGATCGTTCGGCGCACCATGCTTGCTCATATGGGTGAATTGTTAATTGCGAATCATTCCGACGGGGCCCTGGTCACCATGCGGTTTCTGGCTATCAATGAGCGCATCAGCCCCATCAGAAGTGCCGCAAATTAGCCAAACATAAGCCACGAAGCAGCCTTGAGGCCGTAAGGGAGAGGTAAGTCTGGCGGCGCACCCCTGCCGGCTCATGGCGTAGCCGCGTCGACTGGGTCGAACAAAATTGACGTTAATCATCGCTAGCATCGAAGTCGACGGCCGTTTCCGCTCTCCTGAGACGGCTGAATTTTGCGACCGAGGCTCCGGTCGTTTCGCGCCGATGCGGGAAAGCGATGGCAGCGGGCCATGAAGCTCAGCTCCAGCAATTCGGATGCAGAGACTTTCGCGGTCGAAAGCGGTGCGTTTGCGTCCGGCCGGAGCGGCGCGCAAGGCATGGGACCGATTAATGCGAAAACTCTTTGACGCGTTGCATCGCCATGCTTTCGAGGCCGGCGACAAAATCGCTGTGAGCGATGGCTCCGGTGCCATTCGTCGCGGTGAGCTCGTCGGTAAAGTAAACGGTTTGGCCGCCACCATCAAAGGCCACCCCGGCGCAGTGGGAATATTGGCGCCGAACGGCATCCATTGGGTCATTGCTCAACTCGCTTGTATGATCGCTGGCAAGATTGCCGTACCCCTGCCGACCTTTTTCAGCTCAGCCCAACTTGGGCATGTCGTGCGTGCGGCGTCTGTTGGGTTGATTCTCACCACTGATCAAACAGTGAAAATGGCGCGTGAGTCGGGAGTAAGGACACTCCTGATTGAGGATCAATCCCCGCTAATGGGCTCGCCAGAGCCATTAGACGGGTTTGGCCAGATTATTTTTACTTCCGGAAGCACCGGGCAGCCGAAGGGTGTTCGACATGAGAGTGGGCAGATCGCTTGGTCGGCCGAAGCTCTGGCAAATGCGATCGGCGCGACCTCGGAGGACGTCTATTTCTCGGTATTGCCGTTGCCGCTTCTACTAGAAGCGATTTGTTCGATCTTTATTCCAACCTTGATTGGAGCTCGCGTTCATTTTGACTCGGATATGGCTGAACGGGTCGGCCGCGGTAACGCAAGGGGAATTTCAAAGGTATTTGATTTGAGACAACCGACGATCAGCGTGGTCGTACCTCAGTTGTTAAAGCAATGGGTAGGAGAGCTTCGGGCAGCGAATACGCGGGCACCGAACTCGTTGCGATTCGTTGCGGTAGGCGGAGCGCCCGTGCCTCACCAGGTTGCGAGCGCTGCGTGGGAGCTAGGAATACCCGTCCATGAAGGCTATGGCCTTTCCGAGTGCTGTTCTGTTGTCTCGCTTAACCGGCTTGGCGACCGCCGCCCGGATACCGTCGGGCGACCGCTTAGCGGGCTCGATGTGTCGATCGAAGACGAAGAGATCGTCGTCAACGGGCCCTCGATCACTGACGGCTATTTAGGTCAGGGTCCTGCGGAGCGGCCGTGGCGCACGGGCGATCTTGGCGCGTTCGATTCAGAAGGTTTTCTTAAAATAAGGGGTCGCAAGGACAGTCTTATCGTCACTTCCTACGGCCGGAATATCAGCCCGGAATGGATCGAGACGATGCTGCTCGGGGATCTTCGCATTGCATTTTGCGCTGTGGTTGGGCACGGCGAACCACATCTTTCCGCCGCCATCGTGCCGTCCGGTCCCGGTAAATCATGGTTTGCTCATGCAAGCCATGATGAGGTGCTGCGTTTGATCTCAGATTGCTGCTCGGGCGCGCCCGAATATGCGGTGCCGCGCGCTGTGGTGGTCACGTCACTCCAGGAGGCGATCGACAATCAACTCCTGACTAACGGTCGGCCGGCCCGCCCACAAATCGCAAAGTTTGTCGCTGCGAAGGCCCAGTCGGCGCCATCTTTCGAAAATGGAAAGGCCGAGATATGAGCTTCTACGAACGTCTAATGCGTGAAACCGCGAACGACCGCGAGACATTTCTCGCAATACCGATTGTGCGGCATGCAATCCAAAATGGTGCGTCCCGCAGCCTTTACGTCGATTTCCTTACCGAAGCCTACCATCATGTAAAACATACGTTTCCACTACTCGCGCTGGCCGCCTCGCGCACTGCTGATGAGCGATATCAAGATGCGCTGGTGGAATATATGAAGGAAGAGCGTGGTCACGAAAAATGGATTTTGGAAGACATTCAAGCGGTAGGCGGAAATCCGGATGCGGTTCGAACGGGCACTCCGGGCGCACCATGTCAGATCATGGTGGGATACGCCTACTATGCGATCGAGCACATCAGCCCTTATGCCTTTTTAGGCAGCGTCCACGTCCTTGAAGGGATCTCCGTACTTCTGGCGGATAAGCTTGCCAATGCCATGAAGGCGTCCCTCGGTCTCGCAAGCGATGCCGGTTTCACTTACCTTCGCACGCACGGGTCCCTGGACACCGATCATGTCGCGTTCTTCCGTAAACTCGTCGATGGCTTCGATGACGCAGGCACCCAACGGATCATCATCGATAATTCCAAGATATTTTATCGCTTGTATGGAGCGATCTTTCTAGAACTCGGTGCCCGCGCGGAGCTGATCAGTGCAGCCTGAGCAAAAACTTGTTCTGGTCACAGGCGCCGGCTCGGGGATCGGCCGCGAATTATCCATCGAGGCAGCCCGACGTGGGATGGCGGTGGCACTATGTGGCCGCCGTCTGGACATGCTGGAAGAGACGGGTGCTCTTCTCGGATCCTTGGCCCCATATTTGATAATTCAAGCTGACGTCACCCGTGCCGAGGACCGGCGGAGAATCGTCGATCGGATCGGAAATGAACGAGGGGCGCTCGATATTCTCGTCAACAATGCCGGCGTAGTTGAAGGCGGTCCGCTGGAGTCGTTCGACGATGATGCAATGATGCGCGCATTTCAGACAAATGTCCTGGCGCCGATGGCGCTGACGCGAGATCTTATGTCTTTACTGATCGCCGCGAAGCCCTCCCGTGTTGTCAATGTGGGTTCGATCTTCGGCGATATTGGATATCCCCGGTTCACTTGCTATTCCGCGACCAAATTTGCACTTCGTGGCTTCTCGATCGCACTGCGCCGAGAATGGAAGCAGAAGGGGATCAGCGTGACCTATGCTGCGCCGCGCGCGACCCGAACCGATGCAGCGGTTGCGTTCGGTGACCTCATTGCCAAGACCAAAATGAACCTGGATCCACCCGACGAGGTTGCGCGCCGGATCTGGCAGGCCATTGCGCGGGGGCGCGACTCTGTCTACGCGCCAGCACCCGAATGGATCTACGTCCTGATCCAGCGCCTCTTTCCGGGAATCATAGATCGTTCGCTATCCGACCCGTCTGCGTAATTCGTTTGATTCAACGAACCAAGAACAAAGGCATCTACTTATGAGTTTGGTCTCTCGTCGTGCATTTCTATCTTGTATCGTTCTGGCGATCGCGGACTTAAACGTCGCCCCCGTGCAAGCAGCGGACGCCGTCGCCAACGAGGTACGTCGCCTGCAAACGACATGGGAAGCAATCAAGTTCGGTATCCCGGAGGGTGAGGAGCAGACGAACAAAATGAACGCTCTTGGAGAAGACGCCGATGCAGTCGCCGCGCGGTTTCCCGAAAGCGTTGAGATACAGATCTGGGACGGTATCATCACCAGCGAACGAGCCTCGATGGCCAGCATGTTTTCTGCCCTTGGCCTTGCAAAGCGCGCCCGCGACATTCTTGAACAGGCGTACAAGACGTCTCCTGCAAAGCTCGACGCAGGTGCTCCGACAAGCCTTGGCGTTCTCTATTATCGCGTGCCCGGGTTTCCGATCGGATTCGGTGACAAGGAAAGAGCCCGGCAGCTCCTGGAGCAGGCGGTCAAGCTGGCGCCGACCGGTCTAGATGCGTGGTATTTTTACGGCGATTTCCTCTTTGAGCAGAAGGACTATTCCAAAGCAGCTGAAGCATTTCGCCACGCACTCAGCTTGCCGCAACATCCAGACCGGCCCGCATGGGATAAAAACCGGCGACTCGTGATCGAAGAGAAGCTTTCCAGCATTGCAGCAAAGCAGTGACCGACCATTCTCGAATCCCGCCGGCGGCTGGTAGCATCACTTTGAGTGTCGATCGGTTACTCGAACGGATGTGGCACTGGTTCGGTAAACAATTGCGACATCCCACTGGTGTCTTTGGGTCACTGGCGGGATGGCTGATGGCTTTCGCGAACGACAAGCCCAATAGGCTCGCAATTGACGCGCTGGCGCCTGGACCCAAGGATCAGATTCTCGAACTAGGATGTGGGCCAGGCTGGGCGCTTCGAACAATCTCTGCGCGTACACTACGCGGGCGAGTGTTTGGATTGGACCAATCGCATCGAATGCTCAGGCAAGCCGCCAATATGAATCAGGCGGCGATAGCGGCAGGTCGTGTGCACCTTGTCCAAGGAAAATTCAACCCGCTACCCTGGATCGATTGCACGTTCGACAAGGTTCTAATTGTCAATGCGGCATATTTTTTTGACCCCGAAGGTAACGATGCCGCCGAGACCTTTCGCGTCCTTAAGCCGGGCGGACGCGCCGTGGTTTACGTAACCGCGCGCGAAACAATGGACAAATGGCCCTTTGCGGGTTCGGATACCCACCGAACCTATGACTCGGTCGAATTGCGATTACTTCTCGAAGCTGCCGGATTTGAGCGAACAGATATCGAAATTCAAAACTTGACGCTGCCGCTCGGCATATGCGGGTTGCTGGCAATTGCGGAAAAATCTGCTGCGTCCCACCTAATCAGATTAATTCGATAACGGCCGGCCTTTTCTGAAAAGTCTTGGCCTGAGAGGTTCTCATGCTTCAAGTTACGCCCAAAACCGAAATTCACGACGATCTTTACGCGCAGTTCGTCAACCCTCAATGGGTGAGACTGCTCGATGCGCTGCAGATGAACGTAACCTATGTCCGCTGCACCGGAACTGAGCTTCATACGGCAGATGGAAGGACTATTACCGATTTCAATTCGGGGTACTGCGTTCATAACATCGGGCACAACCACCCCCGTATTATCAAGTCACTGACCGATGAGCTTGCCAAGGAAGGCCCTGCGATGCTGCAGAGCCACGTGCCGATCCTGGCAGGCCAGCTTGCCGAGAAGCTTTGCGAACTCGCCGGAGGTAAACTCGGCAAGGTCTTCTTCGGCAGTTCAGGCAGCGAGGGCGTCGAGGCCGCGATAAAATTCGCCCGTGCCCATACCGGGCGCTCCGGGATTTTGGGCGCTTCGGGCGGATTTCATGGGCTCACTTGCGGTGCGCTATCCTTGATGACCAATGATTTTTGGAAAAAAGGGTTTGGACGATTATTACCAGACACCGAATTCGTTCCATACGGCAATCTACCCGACCTCGAAATCAAGCTGGCTACCCGTTCGTTTGCTGCGTTCATTTTAGAGCCCATTCAAAGCGAGGCCGGCGTGATTTTACCCCCGGACGGATATCTCGCGAGGGTGCAGCAGCTTTGCCGAAAATATAAGACGCTCCTTGTGTTGGACGAAGTCCAGACCGGCTTCTACAGAACTGGTTCGTTTATCGCGGCTCATCAGTTTGGTGTCGAGCCCGATATGGTGGTGTTGGCAAAGGCGATCAGCGGCGGACTGATTCCATGCAGTGCGGTCCTGATGTCAGATGAAATATGCCGATCGGTTTATAGTTCATTACAGCGTTCGCTGGTTCATACGTCGACCTTTAGTGAGAATGGACTGGCGATGCGTGCCGGCTTGACCACGATCGACATTCTCGAGGAAGAACAGCTTGGAGCGCGTTCCGCGCTAGCGGGTGAGCGGCTCCGAGCGGCCCTGGCCGATCGGTTGGCCAAATATGAGATGTTCGGTGAGGTCCGCGGCCTGGGTCTGCTCAACGCCGTTCAATTGAAAGCGCCGAAATCGCTAAAGCTGCGGGCCGGCTTTGAAACTCTTTCGCTGATTCATCCGGCGTTGTTCGGCCAAGTACTCGTCATGCACTTATTCCGGGATCATGGGATATTGAGTCAGGTGTGTGGCAACGACTTCATGGCGTTGAAGGTCTCGCCGCCTCTCACAATTTCTGACGCGCAGCTTGAACGGTTTGTGGCCGCTCTCGATCAGACGTTGGATGCAGTTCACAATTCCAGCGGCTTCTGGGTTGAACCGATCAAAGTCGGACAGCGTCTGTTTCGGTCGATGTAATTCGTTCAACAGGTTCACGCGAACAAAGCTGATTAGGCTAGTGGAAAGAATACGAAGTGGGAAAAATCGAAAGCAGTCTTGGAAAAGCGATTGAGGTGGCGGGAACCGCGTCGCAAACTAGAGAAACAAGTACGGTGAGGATAGCTAGCGTGGCGAGCGCAGTTCCGAGGCACCGGTACCCCCAGGAGGTGATCACAGCGGCGTTCAAGGGTTATTGGAAGGCCAAACTGCAAGAGCCAGAAAAGCTCGATTGGCTTCATACGCGTGTTGGGGTGGATTTTCGTCACTTAGCGTTTCCGTTAGACAGATATCCTAAGTTCTCTACCTGGGGTGAGGCCAATGCTGCGTGGCTGGAGGCGGCTGAAGAGCTCGGTGAGCGTGCGATTGACACGGCACTCGATCGCGCGGGGATGTCACGGCAAGACTTGAACTCCCTTATTGTGGTTTCGATCACGGGTATTGCGAGCCCTTCACTAGATGCGCGCTTGATCAACCGAATGACGCTACGACCAGATATCAAGCGCACACCGATTTTCGGCATCGGCTGCGTGGGTGGTGCGATGGGATTAACGCGGGCTGCGGACTATGTCCTTGCCTATCCGGATCACACAGCGGCAGTTCTATGCGTCGAAATATGCTCGCTGACGATGCAGCCTGAGGATTTTTCAACAACCAATTTGATTGCATCAGGGCTCTTCGGCGACGGCGCCGCGGCGGTCATTGTCAGGGGGGCGAAGACGGCACAGCGGAGCTCCCATGGCTCTACCCAATACTCAGGTCCTGGCCCGCAGATCCTCGGTACCGGTTCGGTGTTCTTCCCTGACACAGAAGAAATCATGGGCTGGGACATCTCTGAGGCTGGCTTCAAGATTGTGCTTTCGCCGCAATTGCCGGAACTCATCAAGGGCCGACTCGCCGGGGATATCGAAGCGTTCCTTGGCAAGTACCAGCTTCGTCGTTCAGATATTGGCAATTGGGTGATTCACACCGGTGGCCCCAAAGTATTGGACTCAATTCAGAGCACGCTGGACTTGAAGGATAGCGACCTGGATCGATCGTGGAATTGCCTAAGACAGTTCGGCAACCTTTCATCGGCTTCGGTTCTCCTCGTTCTGGAGGAGGTCTTGATGAACGACAGGCCTCCGGAAGGAACCTTTGGTGTGCTGATGGCCATGGGACCGGGATTCTGTCTGGAAATGATCCTGTTGAAATGGTGACCTGCGTCTTTGCACCATCGAAGACAGATGTGTTCGTCATTGGCGGCGGTCCAGCTGGAATTGCTGCCGCGCTGGCCGCTCGTCAAATCGGGCTTGAGGTTGTGGTCGCGGATCATGCGCAGCCGCAGATTGACAAGGCTTGCGGCGAGGGACTCATGCCCGATGCGCTTGAAGCGCTGTGTCAGATCGGGGTGAATTTGGGGAGCGGACATGGAGCCTGCTTCCGTGGAATACGGTTCCTGGACGAGAAGCTCAAAGCAGAAGCCTCGTTTGCAGTTCATAGCTTCGGCTTAGGAGTTCGCAGAACCGAACTTCACCGGATAATGGCCGAACGCGCAAAGGACGCCGGCGTCGTTGCATTGTGGGGCAAGAGAATAGAAGCGATTACCGCTTCCGGGGTCGTCGTCGACGGCAAAAGCATCCGATGCCGGTGGATCGTGGGCGCTGACGGCTTTAATTCAAGCGTGCGTCGTTGGGCTGGCCTTGTGCCAGTCTGGACTGGTACGCGCAGGATCGGACTGCGGCAGCACTTTCGCGCATGTCCATGGACCGACTTCGTTGAAGTCTACTGGCGAAAGAACTGTCAGGCATATGTGACACCCGTCGGGAAGGGCGAAGTTTGTGTGGCCTTGGTTGGAACAGGAGATTTCCGGGTAACCGATATGCCTGAAATGTTTCCCGCCCTTTCAAGTCACCTTCGTGGCGCAGAACCGATCGGCCGACCGCGCGGCGCCATTTCAATGTCTACAAAGCTACCGTCTGTAATCTCCGGTCGTATCGCTCTTATCGGCGACGCCTCGGGGGCGGTCGATGCAGTCACAGGGGAGGGGCTTGCTTTAGCGTTCAGGCAGGCGAATTCGCTTGCGACGGCGCTCGCTGGAGAAAATCTCAAGCACTACGACGCCAGCCACCGGCAGATCGGACGCCTGCCGCGGCTGTTTGCACGCGCTCTCCTGCTCCTGGACGGGAACGATAGGTTGCGACGAACTGTGTTTCGCGGATTGGGCGCTCACCCGCATGTTTTTTCACACCTGCTCGATCTTCACGTCAGCGGCGTGCAGCGCCAACGGACGACTGAAGCCAGTTCGTTCCCGTTCCCACCGCCTCCCATCAACAACGCCGAAGCTGATAGTTTTCCGCAAAATAGATTTCCCGAAGCCCTTTGAGAAGCCGATGTCAAAGCGCGTTGCAGCCATTATCGTCGTCTCTACGCTGCGGATTCTCGCAGCGTCCATGAGCGCCCAGGCCGGTGAAGACAAATCCCCTCAAGCCGAGCTCATGCGCCTCGCGCACGACTGGGAGCACGTGAAACTCCGCGTCACCGATCGCAACGATCGGGAAAGCCAGATGGCCAGCCTGGTGCAGCGCGCCGAAAACATTTCTAAGCAATACGAAAATAGCCCTGATCCGGTTGTTTGGCTTGGAATGCTCATGAGTGAGCAAGCTGCGTTGGCGAACGAAAACGGTAGCCCTTTGAAAGCATGGGAATTGGCGAATCGAGCGCGCGATCTCCTAGAGAGAATTGAAAAGATCGATCCGGCGAGCGTAGATGCTGGAGCTCCGACGACCCTTGGTCTTCTCTACGCTCAGGTACCCGGATTTCCGATTGGCTTTGGTGACAAGACAAAGGCCCGGCAATATTTTCAAGAAGCAATAAGAAACGCACCGGACGCGTTAGATGTGAACTATTTCTACGGCGATTTTCTCTACCGTGAGGGCGAAATTGCGGAGGCGATTAAAGTTTTCGACCACGCTCTCACTCTGCCGGAACTTTCAAATCGACCCAATTGGGATAAGTCGCTGCGCGTTAAAATTCGCAAAACCTTATTGGAACAGAGGTCCCCGGCACACTAGGGTTCAGCGTGGGCCTGCTGAAACAGAGCTGCGATTGATTTTTCGCAGAGCCGGACGAGGAGATGCTGTTATGTTTGCAACGGTGCCCCTTCAAGAACGGCTTCACATAGATTGCTGGAATGATTCCAGGCTCATGCCCAAGCTGCGAGGTCTTAATAGCGCAAGTGTGCCGATATCCATGAGCTGCTTCTCCGGGGCTGCGGTCTAGTTCTGGGATACCATCTCCGCGGGGGAAGCGACCGGTCCATCCATTAGCGAACGTTCGACAGGCGGCTCTATTTGAGCAGCGTCTTGATGGTCCATTTGCACGATTCCGGCGTGCGACAATAAGCTGCGGGCCCCGTAAGCAGTTTGTAAGTCTGCCGATCTAAACCGCATTCCTCTATATTCGGAGAGATTGCAGATGGTAGACATCCCGCCGCCGCGGTGCCCTATATGCGGGGTGACAATGGTGACTTCGATAAAACAACGAGGCAGCGAGCAGGCCTTTCAGTGCCAATGTGGTCACCTCGAAATGTATAGGGATGGTCAGTGGACGTATCAATGCGAGCTCTGTGGGCAAGCCGAAACCTGCCCTTTTAGGCTGATGATTCTTGATACCTTGGCTAAGATGGAGCCGCCGTAGTATGTCGCGCTTGGGCTGTCACGGGCCCCAGTAAGATGATCTTTATTGCGGGGCAGACGGCATCGGACGAAAACTATAGGCCGATGTTTGTCGGCGACTTGCGCGGCCAGTGAGCTCTTCACCTCTCCAATGTTCTCGTTGCCTGTCAGGCCACCCGCGTTGAACTGATTGAGTGGAGTGTTTCCGGCTTCAGGTGAGTATAGCGGCGCAGCATTTTCCAATCCTTGTGCCCGGTGACAAGTGCGACCTGTTCAATGGAAAATCCAGCCTCAAAAAGACGGCTCGTTTCTTCGTGTCTGAGATCGTGGAAATGGAGATCTTTGATGTTCAGTTTGCCGCACTCACGCCGAAATGCCGTGCCGACGGAACGTCCGTTGTAAGGAAAAATCCGGCCTTCGCGAATGTTTGAGAACCGTCCTTGCTCCTCAATGATTTTGCATGCGTCATAGCCTGATACATCCAACAGAGGAATTCGCTGGTCGTTGCCCTTCTTCTTTCGGGGATCCTTCCGATTTCGAATGAGGAGCATTCGGCTGCTGGCGTCGAAGTCGCGCCATTCAATTCTTGCAATTTCGTCCTGCCGCATTGCCGTCGCGACAGCAAACCGGATGATACGACCAACGGGAATCTGTTGCCGAACATTTGCGTCCAGTGCCAAGATAATGCGATCGAGTTCGTCCTGCGTGGGACGGCGATCACGCTCATCGCCTTTTCCGACGAGCCCGAGACGCCCAAGAGCAATCCGGGCGAGATCGATTGGCTCAGTTGACACAACGACGCCGTGCACGGCAGCAGCGTGAGACAGGATCGTTTTGATGTATCCAAGATCGATGCCGACCGTTACAGGGCCGGCTCCTTCCAGCGCTCGAGCTTTTCCGAATTTGATAAGGCGCTCGCGATCGAGCTCTGGAAGCTGAAGATGCCCAAGTCGTTCGTCCAGGAAGATAAGGCCGGCAGTCTTGGAACGACCGATGTCCTTCCCGACCTCTTTCAAGTCTTGTTTCAAGTCTTGGCGATGGAGCGCGATGAGATCGCCGAAGAGTTGGACGTCGCGAGATTGGCGTGTCGTTGTTGGTTCCTGGCGATCAATCCGCCGCTCGATATCGATGCCCCATTCCTCCGCGTCCTTTCGGCGGAGAAATGTCTCGTTGACATATTTCCCCTTTCGTCGGACTTGGACTCTCCAAGAGCCTGATTTCAGTCGGGTGATAGTTGCCACGCGTGTGCACTCAGGCGTCGAAAAGCCGGAAAAAACGTCGCGCTATAGTGTGGAATAGAGTGCACACGAGGTGACCTAACGATTTGAATGTACTAGAAAAATGCAGCTAAATCAATTACATAGATTTTCTGTCGCACCGATGATGGACTGGACCGACCGGCATTGCCGGATGTTCCACCGCCTGATGACGCGGCGTGGCCGCTTGTACACGGAGATGCTGACGTCAGGCGCCGTCCTTCACGGCGACCGGCAGCGGTTGCTTGGCTTCGATTCCGCTGAGCATCCGGTGGCACTTCAGCTCGGCGGCTCCGATCCGCGCGATCTCGCGGCGGCTGCCAGGATCGGCGAGGATTTCGGCTACGACGAAATCAACCTCAATGTCGGTTGTCCGTCGGACCGGGTGAAAGAGGGCCGTTTCGGCGCCTGCCTGATGGCTGAACCTGCGCTGGTTGCCACTTGCGTCGCGGCGATGAAGCAAGCCGTGGCCATCCCGGTCACCGTCAAATGCCGGATCGGTATCGACGATCAGGATCCCGAAGCCGCCCTCGATGCGCTGGCGCAGGCTGTGGTCGCGGCCGGCACGGATGCGCTGATCGTTCACGCCCGCAAGGCCTGGCTCAACGGATTGTCGCCGAAGGAAAATCGCGACATCCCGCCGCTCGACTACGACAGGGTCTATCGGTTGAAGGCGCCGATGCCGGACGTGCCCATCATCATCAACGGTGGCCTCGGCAGTCTTGCAGAGGCGAGGGCGCACCTTGCTCATGTCGATGGCGTCATGCTGGGCCGCGCCGCCTATCAGGAGCCGTGGCGTTTGCTCAACGTCGATCCTGAACTGTTCGGCGAGGCAGCCCCGTTCGCCGCGATGAAGGACGCACTTGAGGCCATGATGCCGTATATCGAACGCGAGCTTGGCCTTGGCACGCGGCTGCATTCGATCACGCGGCATTTCGTCGGTGCGTTTCACGGCGTGCCCGGCGCGCGCGCATTCCGCCGGTATCTCGCCGAACACGGGGTGAGGGCGGGCGCTGGTCCGGAGGTGTTGAGGGCCGCGGTCGCGCTGGTCGGAGATCGTCAGCCAGCAGTGATTGCGGCTTAAGGATTTACGGATAGCCGCGCAGCTTCAGGCTGTCGGGCCGCACTTCCCAGCTTTCGAGCCGATCGAGAAAACTCATCCCCAGCAGGTTGGTTTTCATCTGCCCGTGCGGCACCACCAGCGCCGGCACCGAGCGTTCGACCAGCTTGCCGATGGCGAGCCGATCGAGCGTCAGCCGCGCCGCCTTGGTGTGGCCGCTCGCGGTCTCGAGGTCGACGTCATATTCGAGCAATTCGAGCGGAAGGCCGACCGCCTTCGCCGTTTCATAGGTGAGGACGACGGAAGTCGCGCCGGTGTCGATCACCATCGGGGCAGTCACGCCGTTGATCTTCGCTTGCAGCGCGAATTCGCCGGCTTGCCCGCGGGAGATCTGCACCGCGCGTGTCGCCACGCGCGGGCGCAGCAGATCCGAGACCGTGCTTTTGGCGCGCGCGATCCGGGTCGGATCGCCATAGGCAACCACGGCGCCGGCGGTCGCCAGCAATACGGCCAGCATAAGCACGATCCGGCTCAAGGCGCACCTCGTCTCAGCCGGTCTTCGAGCGGCTGGCCGGCTCGATCCGCGGCAAACCGGCCTGCTCCATTCGTGCCGGCAGTTCCGCCATCACGCTCAGCCGCTCGGAGTTCTCCATGCGATGCCAGCGCGCGATCTCGGGAAGCGTGCGTCCGCAACCGAAGCAAAGGTTGGATCTGGGGTCCATCATGCAGACTGCGATACACGGCGTCTCTATGCTCATCTTTGGAGTGTTAAACGAATTGGGTTGTGCGGCGGATTTGACATTCGCTTCAGTCTAGCTGCGAATTCTCTAAAAGCGAATGTCAAATCCAAAGCCGCACAATTATCCATATTTGCTAGTGTCCCTGGTTCTGACATTCGTAAACGAACCCTCGGCGACATGATACGAATGTCAGAACCGCGACACTAGTTGCCAAGCGCACGCTCATAGCCCGGTTCCGGCGCTCAGGATGGGTTTGCGGCTGACGCGCGCAGTGTCGTCCGTCCTGGTATTCGCGGCTTCCGGCTGCAAGGGCGGCGCTTCCTCCGTCAGTGGGCCGAGCGCCGACATCACCCGCTCGGGCGGGAAGGTGACGACCACTTCGGTGCCGATACGCAATTTTGATTTCAGCGTGAACGTGCCGCCATGCATGTCGATCAGGCTCTTGGCGATCGGCAATCCAAGGCCTGCGCCCTGTTCGGCCGACTTGATCGAGTTGGAGCCTTGCCCGAAGGATGCCAGCACGATCGGGATTTCGCTCTCGGCAATGCCGGAGCCGGTGTCCTTGACGCTGAGATATTGCCCGCCGGAGGCGGTCCAGCCGACCTTCAGCCAGACCTCGCCGCCTTGCGGCGTGAACTTGATCGAGTTCGACAGCAGGTTGAGCACGATTTGCCGCACCGCGCGCTCGTCGCCCCAGATGCGCGGCATGCTTTGCTCGAAGACCTCGTGGATGGTGATGCCGCGGTTCGAGGCGCGCAGCTTCAGCAAATGGTGGCAGTCGGCGACGACATGCACCAGCGAGACCGCCTCTTCGTTGAGCTCGTAACGGCCGGCTTCGATCCGCGACAGATCGAGAATCTCGTTGATGAGGTTGAGCAGATGCACCCCGGAATTATGGATGTCGGAGGAATACTCCTGATAGACGGGAACGGTATGCGCCCCGAAGATTTCGCTCTTCATGACTTCGGAAAAGCCGAGGATCGCGTTCAGCGGCGTTCGCAACTCGTGGCTCATTTGCGCCAGGAATCGCGATTTCGCGACATTGGCGGCTTCTGCGCGATGTCTCGCTTCATCCGAAATCGCTTTGGCCTGCTCGAGTTCGCCGATCAGCGCGTCCTTTTCCGCGCGCGCCTCCAGCGTCGCCAGTGTTGCCGAATGCAGGCGGTGAGCCAATAGCGCGAAATATCCTTCGGCGGCCAGCGCCAGCAGCGCCAGCACGTAGTTGTCGAAGGTGCCGCTGAGCGCGAAGTTGACCGCAATCGCCGCCGTCACCGGCGCGGTGGCCGCCAGCGCTGCGATCGGCAGGCTGGCCGCCAGCATGCTCGACACCGCCACCACCAGCAGCATCAGGAACATGACCAGCGTATTGGAGACCGCATCGAAGCCGGAGGGGTGGATCAATAGCGCGGTCCAGCCGAGGCCATACAGCAGATCGAGGACGATGAAGCGCGTCCGCCATTGGCGTGTCGCGGTCGGCGAAGGCTGGGCGGCGATAAACTGGCCGCAGCTGCGGATGATGGCGGTGTGGATGCAGAGCAGGCCGCAGGTCCATGCCGCGGCCGATACCGGCGGCATCCAGATGCCGAACAGGGCGCCGGTCGTCACCACCAGCAGCATGACGACGTAGGACGCCGACAGGCGGGTTTGCGCATATTGGCGGAGCAGCTCGTTGTCGAAGGCCGGCCGGGTTCCGCTGGTCGATGTTAACCGGTCGCGCGCCTCACGCACCCGCTGCGCCGCGGCGCGCCGGCTGGCGACAGGCGCAGCAGCTGGCGGCTCAGCCGGAAGCTGCACGACTTCGGGCTTTTCAGCGGAATCACTCATCAAACAACACAAATCCTGCCCGCAGCTACCCTAGCGGAGTGCGAGCTTTTGCATCGTCTATCTGTGCCGCCAAATTCTTAAGAGGTGCCTTAAGAAGCTAAGAATTCTCGTTAACGAGAGGTTAAATCAGATATGAGCGCGCGGCGCCGAGAGCCGCAGAGAATATGCGCCGATGGCGCCCGCCGAGCGGGCACGAGAACCGCAGTCACGAGACGTCGTTGTTCGAAGCTTGAGGAAGGATGTCGGAAGTCGACCTGCAGCCCAATGCGTTGTGCGGGAACGCCGGCGTCTAGGCCTGCTCCAAGAGCCCCAGTTTGCCTGCCACCCATTTCGTGGTCGGGGCCTGGACCAGGATTGTCATGAGGATCGCGATGAAAGTGACCGATGCGATCATCTGGGCGCCGGGTGCCTTCACTCCGACCAGCAGACCCGCCAGCGCGGCGGGAATTACGCCGGTCTCGCGGGTCCACGACATGAACAACATCTCGTTCAAGCTCCATTTCGCGCGGCGGTCCGGCACAGCGCAAATGAAAACAGTCAGCGGCCGCGCAACCAGCATCAAAATAACCGCGACGGCGATGCCGCCCCACAGGTGTCGGCCCATGAGGGCGAAATCGACCTGAGAGCCCAAAAGGATGAAAATAACCAGGCGCATGATGAAAGCGGTGGTCGCCACATACTCATCGAGTTTTTGCGCTTCTCCCGGTTCCATCTGAAAGCCGAACAGATCTTTATTCCCCAGCATGATTCCGAATACGAACACGGCCATGAATCCGCTCGCCTGCAGGCCGTCGGCCGCAAAATAGGCGCCGATGACGGCAACCAGAGTCACCACCGGGCCATACTCCGCGAGGAATGCCCATCGCTCGTGGGCGATGAGCAGCGCGGCGAGATAGCCGAGTACGCAGCCGGCAACGATACCAAGGATCGATTGCTTGAGCAGCTCCACCAGCGATGACGTCAGCGAAAATTCGCTTGTTCCCATAGCGATCGACAAAACACCGAAGGTAACGATCGCGCCCATGGCGTCGTTGAACGCCGACTCGCTCATCACAGTCTGCGCGACCCGATCACGAATCTTCACCTGTCGGAAAATCGGCACCAGAGTCGCCGGGTCGGTCGAAGCAAGCGTCGCTCCGAGCAACAACGCGACCACGAGCGGGCTGCCCAGAATAAAATAGGCGGCAATTCCAGTCACGGCCGCGGTGATTACGACACCGACGGTGGCAATCACCACAATCGTAATCCAGACCCGTTTCAAAACCTCGAGCCGAAGGGATGCGCCGCCGTCAAAGAGAATGTAGCTCGCGCCGAACAGGAGAACGATCTGGTTCAACGCCGAATCTGCTTCGATGTTGACCAGGCCGAGCGCTCCGGGTCCGACACTCATACCGACGATCAGAAATAACGCTACGTCCGGAATTCTGATTTTTTGTGCCAGAAGTCCGGCGAGGGTACCAATGGACAGGATGAGTCCGAATTGAAGCAACGTCTGCTTGGCAAGCTCAATCGAACTCACCCCTGTCCTCCGAACGAATGGATGAGAGTTCCAACGTTGATGGGAACTCCGACACCCTTTCTGTAGCGACGTGCAGCAACGCGGCTGTCTTTAGGGGACGATGGCATTGCTGCCAGTCAGCGCTGTAGCCGTGCCAGCAGGCTGGACGTATCCCAACGCTTGCCGCCCATCTTCTCGACTTCGGAATAGAATTGGTCGACCAGCGCGGTCACCGGCAGGTTGGCGCCATTGCGGCGGGATTCGTCGAGGCAGATCGACAGATCCTTGCGCATCCATTCCACCGCAAAGCCGAAGTCGTATTTGCCGTCGTTCATGGTCTTGTAGCGGTTTTCCATCTGCCAGGACTGGGCCGCGCCCTTGGAAATGGTGTCGATCACGGAAGCGACATCGAGCCCCGACTTCTTGGCGAAATGAATGCCCTCTGAGAGGCCCTGAACGAGGCCGGCGATGCAGATCTGGTTGACCATCTTGGTCAACTGGCCGGCACCCGCGGGTCCCAGCCGCTTGCACATGCGTGCATAGGCGGCAATGACCGGCTCGGCGGCGGCATAGGCGTCTTCAGCTCCGCCGCACATCACCGTCAGCACGCCGTTTTCCGCACCGGCCTGTCCGCCCGATACCGGCGCATCGACGAATTTGAAGCCGGCCTTGGTGGCGGCGGCGTCGAGTTCACGGGCTACCTCGGCCGAGGCCGTGGTGTGGTCGACGAAGGTGGCGCCTTTCTTCATGCCTGCAAAAGCGCCATCGGCGCCGATCGTGATGGCGCGGAGGTCGTTGTCGTTGCCGACGCAGGCCATGACGAAATCCTGGCCTTCCGCGGCCGCCTTCGGCGTCGCTGCGGTCTTGCCCTTGAATTTCTCGGCCCATTGTTTGGCCTTGGCCGGGGTCCGGTTGTACACGGTGACCTCGTGGCCGCCCTTGGCGACGAGATGTCCTGCCATGGGGAAACCCATGACGCCGAGACCGAGAAAAGCGACTTTAGCCATTGGTGCAATCCTGGGGTTCTGCCGGCGCATTGCTCAGCCGGGCATGATCGTGAAGGGGGACGGTACACTGCCTCAAGGCTCGAAACAGGCTCCGCCTTTAGACCCGCGGCCTGAGCGTGCCAAAAGATCGGCAACGCGTCATTTGGCGGGCGGGCGTGGTTTTATGATAGCATGGTGGAATAGTCGAGTTTCAAAACAAAAAGGGAGTGAGATCCTATGGGAATGACTGTTGGCGTGCTTGATCATTTCAACATCCGGACCCGAAAGCTCGCCGATACCGTTCGGTTCTACGAGGACGTCTTGGGCCTCGAAAAAGGCGACCGGCCGAATTTCGCCTTTCCCGGCGCCTGGATGTACAGCGAGGGCAAAGCCGTGGTGCATCTGGTCGATATTTCGCCGACCGAGGAGCCGCAGAAGGCCGATTCCGGCGTGGTCCATCACGTGGCGTTCGTCAGCCGCGGTTTTGACGCCATGAAGGCGCGGCTTCAGTCCAAAAAAATGCCTTTCGACGCGCGGCAGGTTCCGGGCGGCGACCTCTGGCAGATCTTCGTCAACGACCCCAACGGCGTGATGATCGAGCTGAACTACGAGGCCGCCAAGGAACAAACGGGATCGGCGCCCACGCTGCGGGCGGATGACATGGGCAGGCATAACTTGTGAGCGTAACGCAACAACAGGTTCAGGATGTCCTCGCCAGGGTGGCCACGCCGCGCGGCGTGGCTCTGACCAATGCCGGCGTGCTGTCGGCGATTACGGCCGGGGACGGCAAGGTATTCTTCTCGATCAATGTGGAGGCCGCGGAAGCCCGCGCCTGGGAAAGCGTGCGCGCGGCGGCTGAAGCCGCCGTGCGCGCCATTCCCGGCGTTGAGGTTGCGATGGTCGCATTGACCGCCGAACGCAAGGCAGGCCCGGCTGCCGCAACCCCGCCGGCACCGCATCGGCATTCGCACGGCGTGCAAAACGTCGCCGCGCACCGGCCGCCACAAGGTGCGCCTTCGCCGATGTCGAGGCAGGCGGAGATCCCCGGCGTTGCCGCCATCATCGCGGTCGCCTCCGGCAAGGGCGGCGTCGGAAAATCCACCACCGCGATCAACCTGGCGCTCGGCCTGCGCGATCTCGGCTTGCGTGTCGGTCTGCTCGATGCCGATATCTACGGGCCGTCGGTGCCGCGGTTGACGGGCATCCACGAGAAGCCGCAGCTCAATGACGAGCGGAAGATGATTCCGCTTCAACGCTTCGGTCTTTCGATCATGTCGATCGGCTTTCTGGTGGAAGAAGAGACCGCCATGATCTGGCGCGGGCCGATGGTGATGTCGGCCATCACCCAGATGTTGCGAGACGTCGCCTGGGGTACGCTCGACGTTCTCGTGGTCGATATGCCGCCCGGCACCGGCGATGCGCAACTCACGCTCGCGCAGAATGTGCCGCTCAAGGGCGCGATCATCATTTCGACGCCGCAGGATCTGTCGCTGATCGATGCACGGCGCGGACTTGCGATGTTCAAGAAGGTCAATGTGCCCGTGCTCGGCATCATCGAGAATATGAGTTATTTCCAGTGCCCGCATTGCGGCACCCAATCGGATATCTTCGGCCATGGCGGCGCGCGCCACGAAGCCGAGCGTCTGGCCGTGCCGTTCCTCGGCGAGATTCCGCTGCATATGTCGATCCGCACCACCTCGGACAGCGGGACCCCGGTCGTCGAGAGCGAGCCGGACGGGCCGCATGCGGCGATCTACCGGGCGATCGGGGCCAAGGTCCGCGATCAACTAAAAGCGGCCATTGCGGCGGCCTGATTAGACGAAAGCCGCGTATCAGACTTTGGTTTAATCATTCCTTTGATGTGATTGTGGTTTTGGCTCGACTGCCATGTTAAAGCCGCGTTAGAGCCGAACGAAGAGCTCCAGTGAATTTCGGGAAATGTCTATCAAGGAGATGGCCTAGATGAAGCGTCGTGATTTTTTGAAGGTTTCGGCCGTCGGAGCGGCGGCGAGCGCGGTGGCCTCACCCGCGATTGCGCAGTCCTCGCCTGAAATCAA
Organism: uncultured Alphaproteobacteria bacterium; assembly: GCA_963770515.1. GTDB lineage: Bacteria > Pseudomonadota > Alphaproteobacteria > Rhizobiales > Xanthobacteraceae > Bradyrhizobium. The sequence goes on along the minus strand of CAVYPW010000004.1, from coordinate 57,846 downwards.
ATGGCGTATGACGTCTAGCTTCCCGAAGTCGCTCGACACGATCTATGGCGGTTCGGTGGAATTCGCCAAATACGTCGCCGAGATGACCGACAACAAGTTTCAGATCCAGGTTTTTGCTGCGGGCGAGATCATTCCAGGCCTGCAAGCACTCGACGCTACCTCGAACGGCACCGTCGAGATCTGCCACACCGTCTCCTATTATTATGTCGGCAAGGATCCGACATTCGCGATCTATGCGTCGGTGCCGTTTGGCCTGAACGCGCGTATGCAGAACTCCTGGTGGTATCAGGGCGGCGGCATGGAGCTCGGCAACGAGTTCTTCAAGAAGTTTGGCGTGATCGGATTCCCTTGCGGCAACACCGGCACCCAGATGGGCGGCTGGTTCCGCAAGGAGATCAAGACCGTTGCTGACCTCTCCGGACTGAAATTCCGCATCGGCGGTATCGCCGGTCAGGTGCTGCAGAAGGTCGGCGTGGTGCCGCAGCAGCTGGCCGGCGGTGACATCTATCCGGCGCTGGAAAAGGGCACGATCGATGGCGCCGAATGGGTCGGTCCCTATGATGACGAGAAGCTCGGCTTCCAGAAGGTCGCGAAGTACTACTACTACCCCGGCTTCTGGGAAGGCGGTCCCACCGTGCATGCCTTCTGCAATCTCGAAAAATGGAATTCGCTGCCGAAGAACTACCAGGCCATCATCGCCAATGCGGCCGCCAACGCGAATAGCTGGATGGCCGCGCGTTACGACATGCAGAACCCCTCCGCGCTGAAGCGGCTCGTTGCCGGCGGCACGCAGCTTCGGCCTTTCACCAACGAAGTGCTGGAAGCTTGCCTCAAAGCGACGAACGAATTGTGGGGGGAAATCTCCGCCAAGAACCCCGACTTCAAGAAGTCGATCGACGCGATGCAGGCCTACCGCTCCGACGAATATCTGTGGTGGCAGGTTGCCGAATACACTTTCGACAGCTTCATGATCCGCTCGCGAACCCGCGGCTAATCGTCACTTTGGCAACCTTTATGGGCCCGGCGCCTTATGGCGCCGGGATTTTTGCGTTGCGGGATGAGTGATCGGCTGGAAATCCGGGCTCGGATGTTCCATGCTCGCCGGCGCTAATAAAAAGACCTCGCAACGAAGGTCAACACATCATCACAAGCTCACAAGGGGAGGAAATTCAATGAAGCGTCGGGACTTTATCAAGGTCACCGGAATCGGCGTGGCGGGAGCTGCGAGCATCGCGGCTCCCGCGATCGCCCAGTCGATGCCCGAACTCAAATGGCGAATGCCGACAAGCTGGCCAAAATCGCTTGATACGCTGCACGGCGGCGCCGAGATGATGGCCAAGATGGTGGGTGAGGCCACCGACAACAAGTTTCAGATTCAGACGTTTGCGGCAGGCGAAATCGTGCCGGGGCTTCAGGTGGTCGACGCCGTGCAGAACGGCACGGTCGAGATCGGCCACACCGCGTCATATTATTATTTCGGCAAGGATCCGACCTTCACCTTCGGCTCGTCGGTGCCGTTCGGGCCGAACATGCGGCTGAACCAGGCCTGGTATATGTTTGGCGGCGGCAAGGAGATTCTCAACGAGTTCTACAAGAAATACAACGTTACTTCCCTGCTTGCCGGTAATACCGGCTGTCAGATGGGTGGTTGGTTCCGAAAAGAAATTAAGACCGTCGACGATCTGAAGGGCATGAAATTCCGCATTGGCGGCTTTGCCGGCCGCGTGATGCAAAAGCTCGGCTCCGTGCCGCAGCAATTGGCCGGCGGCGACATCTATCCCGCTCTGGAAAAGGGCACCATCGATGCCGCCGAATGGGTCGGTCCCTATGACGACGAGAAGCTTGGCTTCTACAAGGTCGCTCCTCACTACTACTATCCCGGTTGGTGGGAGGGCGGACCGATGCTGCTTGCCTTCGTCAATCTCGACAAGTGGAATGCGCTGCCGAAATATTATCAGAGCGTTCTCGAGCAGGCCGGTCATTATGCGAATAACTGGATGATGGCGAAGTACGATCAGGCCAATCCACCGGCGCTGCGCAGATTGCTCGCCGGAGGGGCTAAACTGCACGCGTTCTCGCCGGAAATCATGGAAGCGTCGTTTAAGGCTGCCAAGGAATTGCACAGCGAGGTCGCCGCCGGCAATGCGGACTTCAAGAAGGTCTATGAGTCGCTGACCAGCTTCTCGAACAGCGGCTATTCCTGGTTCCAGGTAGCCGAAGTCGGTTACGACTACTTCATGGCGCGTCACGCGCAGAGCTGATTACAATCGAGACAAGAGAGCCCCGTAGCGGACGACGCTCCGGGGCTTTTGTTGCGACAAAGGTGAGCCGCGGTCAACGCGGCGTTGAACGCAAACAGAAATTACCTTGCCGCTTCGTTATGCCGTTACCTCGCAAGATCAGTTTTTCGGTGGACCAAAATCCAGCGGCGGAAGATCCATTTGCGGCACTTCGATCTTGATCGAGTTCGGATCGACGGTCGACAAGCCACCCTTGTAATGCATCACCATCGAAGGGAACGTGATGACAAGCAGCACCATGACAACCTGGATGACGACGAACGGCACCGCGCCCCAATAAATCTGCCCGGTTGTGACGGGTTCCATGCGCTTGCCGGTCACCCTGTCGATGTAGGGGTCTCTGGGCGCCACCGAACGCAGGTAGAACAATGCGAATCCGAACGGCGGATGCATGAATGAGGTCTGCATATTGACGCCGAGGATTACCCCGAACCAGATCAGGTCGATGCCGAGGTGTTCTGCCGCGGGACCGAGCAGCGGGATGACGATGAAGGCGAGTTCGAAGAAATCGAGGAAGAAGGCGAGCACAAAGACAAATGCGTTGACGAAAATAAGGAAACCGATCTGCCCACCGGGCAGGGAGGTGAGAAGGTTCTCGACCCAGACGTGTCCGTTGACGCCATAGAAGGTGAGCGAGAACACGCGCGCGCCGACCAGAATGAAAACGACGAAGGCCGAAAGCTTTGCCGTCAATTCAGTTGCCTGCCGGATCAAGTCCCAGTTCAGTCGTCGCTTAGCGGCGCCGAGTATGAGTGCGCCGGCGGCGCCCATTGCGCCACCCTCGGTCGGTGTCGCGATGCCAATGAAGATCGTACCGAGCACCAGGAAGATCAGGAAAAGCGGCGGCACCATCACGAACGTCGTTTGTTGCGCCATCTGCGACAGGAAACGAAACCCGGTCAGTTTGTCGACGATCCAGTTCACCACCGCCACGAAGAAGGCAAACAGGATGCCGTTGAACATGCTGAGAACGACGAAATCGGCGCCATGCGTTTCGGAGTTTCGCATCATGAACCAGCCGAAGACGCAGCTGGCGAGGAAGAGCGCGCCCAGCGACAGCAGCCCGCGGCTGCCATCCTTCTCCCGGAATCCGATCGCGTCGACGGGAAGGCCAGGGGCCGCTTTCGGGAAAATGAGCGTAACGAGGAAGGCATATCCGGCGTAAAGGCCGGCGAGCACGAGCCCGGGAATGAACGCGCCTTCATACATGTCGCCGACCGACTTGCCGAGCTGGTCGGCCATCACGATCAGCACGAGCGACGGTGGAATGATTTGGGCAAGCGTGCCGGATGCCGCGATGATGCCGGTCGCCATGCGCCGGTCATAGCCGTAACGCAGCATGATGGGCAGCGAGATCAGGCCCATCGAAATCACTGAGGCCGCCACCACGCCGGTGGTTGCAGCGAGTAGTGCGCCGACGAAAACCACCGCGTAGGCAAGCCCGCCGCGGATGGTGCCGAACAGCTGCCCGATCGTGTCGAGTAGATCCTCGGCCATGCCAGATCGCTCGAGCACCAGTCCCATGAATGTGAAAAACGGAATCGCAAGCAGCGTGTCGTTGTTCATCACGCCGTAGACGCGTTCGGGCAGCGCTTGCAGGAAGTCCGGTCGGAATTCGCCAAGCCCGATGCCGACCAACGCGTAGATAAGCCCCACCGCGCCAAGCGAGAACGCTGCCGGATAACCGAGCAGCAGCACGATGACCAGTGACGCGAACATAATCGGCGCCAAGTTCGAAACAAGAAAAGCAATCATCTAAGATCCCCTGCGATCGCGCTGGCGATCAGCGTTTTTCGATCGCTTCGACGAGGTGCTCGACCTCGGCCTCGATCGCATGCACTTGTGATGCGTGCGGATCCGGAATGAGGCCGCGCATCACGGCAATGCGTTTGATCAGTTCGGATATGCCCTGAACGAACAGGAAGGCGAAACTGATGATGATCAGCGACTTGGCGGGCCATTGCGGCAAGCCGCCCGCGTTTCCGGATTGTTCGCCAATCTCATAGGAGCGCATGAAGAAAGGGCCGCCAGTGATGATCATGACTATCGTGAGCGGCAGCAGAAAGAACGCATGACCGATGAGGTCGATAACGTCGCGTACCCGCTGCGGCAGCAGGTTATTCACGATGTCGATCCGGATATGTTCGTTGTCGAGCAGGGTCCAGGGTGAGCACAGCAGGAAGACACAGCTGAACAATACCCACTGCAACTCGAGCCAAGCGTTGGAAGAGGTGTCGAAAACCTTGCGCACGATCGCGTTGACGGCGGAGACGATCACCGCGACCAGAATCAGCCAGGCCACGCGTTTGCCGACCCCTCGCGTGAACGCGTCAATTCCACGGCTCAACTTTAAGAGCGATTGCAAGGCGGTCCCCCAAGGTGCGTTTTGCTTCGTACCGTCTTGAACCGGCCGATCCGGCCACAGCGGATTTGCGAAGCGCGAAAGCGTCAAAAAACCGGCCGCACCATTTCAGCGCCGTGCCGCCCCGTCAATTGGAAAATGGGCAAATTGACGATGGATCAAGCGGTTGCAGAGCAACCTGTGCCAGCTACTTCAACCGCCGGTCACGCTCATATGCCTGTTGACGCTCGGCCGGTTGTGCCGGCGGTCGATGATGAAATCATGCCCCTTCGGCTTCAACCCGATGGCGCGGTCGATCGCGGCCGCCAATTGCGTATCGTCAGGCGAGGCGCGCAGCGGCTTGCGCAGATCGGAGGCGTCCTCGTGCCCGAGACAGGTATGTATCGTCCCGGTGCAGGTGATCCGCACGCGGTTGCACGCCTCGCAGAAATTATGCGTCATCGGCGTGATGAAGCCGAGCTTGCCGCCGGTCTCATGCACTCTGACATAACGCGCCGGTCCGCCGGTCGTCTCATCGAGATCGGTCATCGTGAATCGCTTGGAAAGGCCGGCGCGCAACAGCGACAGCGGCACATACTGATCGATCCGGCCTGCGCCGATGTCGCCCATCGGCATCACCTCGATCAGCGTCAGTCCCATACGCTTGCCGTGCGCCCATTCGATCAGCGAGGGGATTTCGTCCTCGTTCATTCCCTTGAGCGCGACCGCATTGATCTTCACCGCAAGGCCTGCGGCGCGCGCTGCCTCGATGCCGGCCAGAACCTTGTCGAGATCGCCCCAGCGGGTGATGGCGCGGAACTTGTCGGGATCGAGCGTATCGAGCGAGACGTTGATGCGGCGAACGCCGCAATCGGCGAGCTCTGCGGCGAAACGCGCCAGTTGCGATCCGTTGGTCGTGAGCGTCAGTTCGTCAAGCGCGCCGGTAGTCACGTGGCGCGAGAGCGAGCGCACCAGCGACATCACGTTGCGGCGAACCAGCGGCTCGCCGCCGGTCAATCGAAGTTTCTTCACGCCCTTGGCGATGAAGGCCGAGCACAGCCGGTCGAGTTCTTCCAGTGTCAGCAGGTCCGCCTTGGGCAGGAATGTCATGTCTTCCGACATGCAATAGAAGCAGCGCAGGTCGCAGCGATCGGTGACCGAGACGCGCAGATAGCTGATCGTCCGGCCGAACGGATCGGTCATCGGACGCGACAGCGATTTGGATGGAGACAAAGTTACAGTCATCAAATGCCTTCGGGCTTACGGCCTCAAGCTTGCTGTCGGGCTTACGGCCACGAGCAAAAAGCGTTAGCCCAATCTATGCACGTTGGGCACCCCATACAATCCGGCAATGTTCCGGTCTCGGGGGTCTTGTGCAGTGCAAGCAACCGTCACCGGGCAGCCATCACTGGGCAGGTGCGGCCTGGCCGGCATCGGCCGGAGCGGCAGCGGGTTTCTTCCGTTTGGGTCGCATCGGCCTGGCCGGCCTCGGCGGCGGGCCGATCGGCTGCAACTCGGCGACCACCGGGTTCGGTGACAGCTTGACCTTGTCCGACGAGAACACGCCTCCGGATTCCTTCACAATCTGAACCGGCACGCCTGCCGGCTGCCTGCCGGGCATCGAATAATTCACCAGGAAGCTGGTGCTGCCCTCCGGTGGCGTCACGCTGACCGAACAGGGCGTCTTGCAACCGGGCCCGAGCGAGGTGCGCGCATCGGCGCCGGGCGGGGTCGATTCCAGCTGAACCTGAATCGTCGGCGGATCCGATTTGAAGTAGTTCCAGGAGCTGGTTGAAAAGGATGAGCAACCGGCCAGGCTGATTGAGGCTACGGCCATCGCGAAAGCACGACGCATGTTCGACCCGTCACTCCAGGTCACGGTCCGATTGGGTAAGATCGGCCCGTGATCCCATCTGTTATGTGATCCTATTGGCTGACGCGAACTCCCCCGCGGATACCGCGAGAAAACCGGTCGCATCGCCAAGATCACTCCACCGCTGCGGCCAACTGCCACAATCCCCGGCGCGACCATAAGAGCCTCGGCATATCAGCGCAACCGGCGTGGTTAATTGTTGGTTAACGTCGCCGGATAGAAATAAAAAGAAACATAATATCAAGATCTTGGCAGAAGAAGCGCGGCTAACGCGTGAGGCCTTCGATGGCCCCGCGAAGTTCGTCCATATGGTCGATGATCCGGTCCGGTTTGAGGTCGGCTACGGGAACTTCGGTGTAGCCGAACGAGACACAGATCACGGGGACACCGGCGCGCCGGGCGACGCCGACATCGGGACCTGCATCGCCCACCATGATTGCGGACTTTAGCTCGCCGCCGGCGCGGGCAATGGTCTGGCGCAAGATGGCGGGATCTGGCTTGGAAACCCCGAAGGTGTCGGCGCCGCAAATAGCGCAAAACCGCGGGCTCAAATTCAGCCGGTCCAAGAGGCGCTTGGATAGCCATTCCAGTTTGTTGGTGCAAACCGCGAAGCGGTAGCCGGCACTTTCGAGATCATCCAGCGCGGCCTCGAGCCCGTCGAAGGGGCGGGAAGCGTCCGCGATATGCTCGGCATAGTGGCTGATGAAGTCGCCGGTCAGACGGTCGAGCTCGGCCAGGCTGACGGTGCGGCCATCCAGTTCCAGGCCGCGTTCGAGCAGCTTTCGCGCGCCGGCACCGATCATGTTGCGGGCGGAGTGCAGCGGCACCGGCGGCAGGCCTTCGCGCGCGAGGATGAAATTAAGCGCGTTGATCAGGTCGGGTGCGGTATCGACCAGGGTGCCATCGAGGTCGAACACGACAATGCGGGAGGAGGTCATGCCAAACGGCTAACCACCAGCGAGCCATCGCGCAAGAGGAGCTTTTTAACGTGGAATGACGCTGTTCCTCGCGGCAAAACGACGCTAGACAGGCCGCCAGATGTGGCCGCGTGGGCGGTCAGCCCGATCGGTATCAGCCAGAGAGCATGTCCACCCGTGAATTTGGATGAACTGAAACGCCAGGCAGCGGCGCGCGCGCTCGACTACGTGCAGAGCGGGATGAAGCTCGGCCTCGGCACCGGCTCGACCGCCAAGCACTTCGTCGAGCTGTTGGGCGCGCGGGTGCGCGAGGGGTTAGAGGTGATCGGCGTGCCGACGTCCGAGACCACGCGTGACATCGCCATCCGCTCCGGCATTCGTCTGACCACGCTGGACGAGGTCGACCGGCTCGACCTGACCGTCGACGGCGCCGACGAGATCGACCCCTCGCTCGACGTCATCAAGGGCGGGGGCGGCGCCTTGTTGCGCGAAAAGATCGTGGCGGCGGCTTCCGACCGCATGATCGTGATTGCCGACGAGACGAAATGGGTCGAGACGCTCGGCCGTTTTCCGCTGCCGATCGAGGTCATTTCGTTTGGACTCGGCGCAACGCGGCGGCAAATCGAAAAAGCGTTTGCCGATTGCGGCGTTTCCGGCCAATTAGTCGTCAGAAACGGCCGCGACGGTCACGTTTTTGTCACCGATAGCGGCCACTGGATCGTGGATGCCCATCTCGGGCGCATTCCGGATGCGCCGCGTCTTGCGCAATCGCTCGCCGCCATTCCGGGCGTCGTCGAGCATGGGCTATTCATCGGCCTTGCCAGCATCGCGATGCTGGCCGGCTCCCAGGGAATTCGTGTTGTTGAGCGGCGATAACGCCGAAGGAGAAGTCAAAATGAAGCGTCTATCGGGATTTTTGCTCGGCTTTGGCGTTGCGCTGGCTCTGGCGTTTTCGCCCCAGCCGGCCGGCGCGCAGCAGCCCCCGCAGGCGGCGCCGCTCAAGCCGGTGTCGCCGTCGGCGATGCAGGCGGCCAGGGATCTGCTGGCTGCGAAGGGTGTGAACCAGGTGTACGCAAATGCGATCCCCAACATCGTCCAGCGGGCCAAGGATCAATTCCTGGCGGCCAACCTGAGCTACCAGAAGGACCTCAACGAGGTCGCGGTCATCGTGGCTCAGATGGAGGTGGGCAAGGACAAGGAAATCGGCGAGCAGATGGCCAAGATCTACGCCAACGATTTCACCGAGCAGGAGCTGAAGGATCTGACCGCGTTCTACAAGTCGCCGCTCGGCCAGAAGCTTCAGCAACAGGAGCCGAAATCGATCCAGGCCAGCATGCTCTTCATGAATCAATGGGCGCAGGCCTTGGGCGAGACGGTCGTCAATGAATTCCGCGCCGAAATGAAAAAGCGCGGCAAGCCGCTCGGCTAGTGGACGACTTAATTTCAGCTCTCGCAACGTGCCCCGGACGCGGTGCACTGCGCCGCGTATGCGGCGTGGTGCACTAGTGTCCCGGTTCTGACATTCGTATGGTGTCGCGGTGGATTCGTTTGCGAATGTCAGAACCAAAGGGACACTAGTTAAATATCGATTCTAGTGCGGTTTAAGATTTGACATTCGCTAGGAGGATTCGCTGCGCCACTGAAGCGAGTGTCAAATCCGCCGCACTAGTGATCCGGGGCCCACGGTTAAAGAGCAGCGGAATGTAGGTCCCGGCTCTGCGGTGCAACGTTCCGCTGCACCGCGTCCGGGACGCGAGATGGCCATCCGGCTAATGGCGCTCTTCCCTCGAGGCGATCGCTTACCTACCTTATTGTGAGCCAATCAGACATTGAGCGGAATCCCCATGGCCGAATTCGATACCGATCTGTTTGTCATCGGAGGAGGGTCGGGCGGCGTTCGCGCGGCCCGCATCGCAGCCCTCCACGGCGCGCGGGTGATGATCGCGGAGGAATACCGGATGGGCGGCACCTGCGTGATCCGAGGGTGCGTGCCGAAAAAGCTGATGGTCTATGCCTCGCATTTCCATCAGGAGTTCGAGGATGCCGCCGGTTTCGGCTGGAGCGTGCCTCAACCGACCTTCGACTGGGCGAAGCTGATCGCCAACAAGGACAAGGAAATCGCGCGCCTCGAGGCGGCCTACACCACCAATGTCGAGAAATCCGGTGCCCGGGTGCTCAAGGCCCGCGCGACGCTGGAAGACGCGCATACCGTGCGGCTTTCGACCGGCGAGGCCGTGCGCGCCAAATATGTGCTGATCGCGACCGGCGGCGCGCCGAACCACGGCGCCGCCATTCCCGGCCTCGAACACGTGATTTCCTCCAACGAGGTTTTCCACCTGGCTTCGCTGCCGCGGCGCATCCTGATCCAGGGCGGTGGCTATATTGCGCTGGAATTCGCCTGCATCTTTGCCGGCTTCGGCTCGGACGTCACCGTCGTCTATCGCGGCGACAATATCCTGCGCGGCTTCGACGAGGACGTGCGCGGTCACGTTCGCAGCGAAATGGAAAAGGCCGGCATCACCATCCTGACCGGCTGCACGGTGACGAAGGTCGACAAGCACGCACACGATTTCACCTCGCATCTGTCGAACGGCTCGAGCATCGCCTCGGATCAGGTGATGTTTGCGGTCGGCCGCCACCCCAACGTCAAGTGGCTCGGGCTCGATAAGGCCGGCGTTGAGCTCAATCCCGGCAACGGCGGCATTGCGGTCGACGGTTTTTCGAAAACTTCCGTGCCGAACATCTACGCGGTCGGTGATGTCACCCATCGCATCAATCTGACGCCGGTGGCGATCCGCGAAGGCCACGCCTTTGCTGATACGGTGTTTGGCAAGCGCGAGGTGAGGGTCGATCACGCCGATATCCCCACGGCCGTGTTCTGCCAGCCTGAGGTGGGCACCGTCGGACTGACGGAAGACCAGGCGTGCGACCAGTTCAGCCACGTCGATATCTACAAGGCGACCTTCCGCCCGATGAAGGCGACGATGTCCGGCCGCGACACCCGCATGCTGATGAAGCTCGTGGTCGATGGTTCAACCGATCGCGTGGTCGGCTGTCACATTGTCGGCGATGGCGCCGCCGAAATGGTGCAGGTGCTCGGCATCGCGGTGAAGATGAAAGCGACCAAGGCCGACTTCGACGCGACCATGGCGCTGCACCCGACCGCGGCGGAAGAACTCGTGACCATGCGCACGCCAAGCGCGCGGCATGTGCGTGAGGCGGCGGAGTAGAGGGAACCTCAAGCTGCTGCGGCGGGCTCAAATCGCCTTTCAACGTGGAACGACTTCGCGGTGACGAGCCAGGATCCACCGATCAAGTGGAGCGACAGGTAGTCCACGTACAAAATCGTATCGACGCGAACGCGAACCTTGACCAGCGCCTGCGACGAAGAGGCGAAATCGACCAGCAGAATTTCCTGCTGCCGTGGGGCGCCCCTCGATTTCGGCGATGGGTTCGAAGCCAAAAGCTCGCGATACTCACCGGCCGATAACACGCGAAGCGAACCGTCCCGCAAACCATGCAGTTGCGCGCTCGCCGCGAACACACGATCGAACCTGTTCGGGTCGGAATCGAACATCATCTCGAAATACTCCTCGACCGTTGTGAGAAGTGCGGGGGGAATGAGGGCGTTGGTCATGCTGGGAGCTCCCGGTTCGGTTCAAACGAGGGGCCAAGCATCCCACCGACGGCTGGGGCATGTCCTTGCAAAGTGTGCTACTGGATTGGTCCTGGACGCAACAGACAGCCTTTTTGAAAGATACAGAGTTCGCATTTATGCCAAAAACAGAGTTGGATGCCATCGATCGCCGGATCGTTGCCGAGCTTCAGGCGGACGCTCGTCTGACCAATGTTGAACTGGCGGACCGGGTGGGGCTGTCTCCGTCACCGTGTCTTCGCCGCGTCAAACGTCTGGAGCGTGAAGGGGTCATCGATGGCTATCGAGCCATCCTTCGGCGCGATCGGGTCGGCCTTGGATTTTCGGTGTTTGTCGGCGTCAGGATTGACGGACATGCCAACGAGCGTGCGCTCACCTTCGAGGATGCGGTCTGTGCGATGCCCGAAGTGATCGCATGCCACCTGGTATCTGGCGATGCGGACTATTTCCTCGAGGTCGTCGTGCCTGACCTCGAATACTATCGGAGCTTCCTTGTGGGCAAGTTGCTGAACTTGCCGATCGTTCGCGAGGTTAGAAGCAACATTGCGATCGAAACCCGAAAGGCCGGTGCACCCTTGCCACTCGGCCACCTGGCGTGACGACGGGATTTCGACGCGACCATGGCGCTGCACCCGACCGCGGCCGAAGAACTCGTGACCATGCGCACGCCAAGCGCGCGGCATGTGCGGGAGGCGGCGGAGTAGGGCGGCTCTCGCGCCGTGCAAAGTGAACCGTCTTAACGCCAAATTAACCATAACGGGCGGACTGTCGAAACTATGGCTCGACGGTTCAAGCACACTCTGACGCCGTTCAAGATCGTGCTCTCGCTGCCCTGCGCCGCTGTTTTATTCGTGGCGTTTGCAGGTGCGACGCTGATCCCGGAAAGCGCGTGGCCGGCCGATCTCCGGCTCCAGACAAAGCCAGTTGCGCAGCAGGAGACGCCATCAGATCGGCGCAAGCGTCTCTTTGAAGAATTCCTCCGATATCGGCAGAAGCGGAATCAATAACGTCTCGGCTCTGGCGGGACAGGCCGCGCGAGCAGCGTTGCAAAAGAGGCCCGTCATTCGCGACGGGCGCCAAGTCTAGGGAGAAACGCCATGTAGATACGGCGCTGGCAACACTAGGCCGATTCGTTCGCCGCAAGATGTGTCCCAATTCACACAATGGCAGGTAAAGTTTTTAGGCCGCAGCGCCCTCCGCTCACTAAAAAAAATTTAAGAATCCGGGCAGGGACTTTCGGCGATACTCCTCCGTTATTCGAATCCAACGGAGGGAACCAGCAATGAAATTCAGAGTAGTCGGCGCCGCCGTGCTCGCCATTTCGGCCCTGTCAGGACCAGCCATGGCTCGCCAACCCCATGAGAGCATCTACTGCGCAACCAGAGAACCGGGCAATCCGCATAGTCGGCTGTGCGACTATATTATGTGGAGCAAATGGCGACAGCGAGGCGGTTGGGATAGCACTCTCGATAATGCTTGCTTCCACAATCCGGCCTTCGTTCCCGGTGAATGCGGCTTGGATCCGCGGAGCAGGCAGTCGGTCGCTTGGTGATCCCACGCCCGCGGATTTGCGGGGGATGGTTTGCAAGCTTGCGGCGGGGTATGGTGTCGCCGCGCCGACGTTGGCCGGTGCCGGGCCTGGCGCCGCGGTCGAAACGGATTTTAAACCATAGACGACTAATGTCTCTGAGTATGGGGACTCAGCCGAACGACGCTGAAAAGGCGAGGCGAGCGCTTCGACAGCGCCAACCGCTGCTTGCGGCCTGGTTGGACGCTCTGAACCGGTTCGACAACCCGATGCGCCACCGCGCGGCCCACTTTCGGGAGCACAGCCGCCTCCGTCGGGATATCGACCCGATCCGCGGCCACCGTATGCGTGACGTCAGCTCCGATCTTGCCGGACCGCCGCCAGGCCCACTAGCAAGCGGCTGAGGAGACCTGACGTCAGCTGCCCGACGGGCAAATCAGTGACGCTTTCCAAAACGCCGTCCAGCCCTTGGCCTAAAAATATTTCGCTTTCGCCGACGGGCAAATCATCTCTAGAGCTTCGCGCCGTCCCGGCCCGCTAGTAAGGGGCGCTTCGCGGTCGTCACGAAACGTTGGGCTAGGATGCGGTGGACGTGAGCCATGCCGAGCGACGAACGGCAAAGGTTTGCGGACGGCGAAAGCGTGTGGTCCTGATGCCTCGACGCTGGCATCACGTGTCGCGACGATGCTGACGCATCGCGCTAGCGATCGCCGGGGGCGCGCGCCGTAGGCCGTTAAAACCATCCGCGTGCGGGAATGCCGGGTTAAGCCGGCGTACTCGTGGTGACTAACTCGTGTGCTTTCTACACTTTCGCACACGAGGCTTCTGTAACGGGCCTCGATGAGTCAATCCCTTTTTTGCGTGATCCACTTGCCGGGGACTTGCTTCTGTCCGGGATCGGCACAAAGGCCGTCGCCTGATGGGGTTCGTGGAGGATAGGTCGGCCAATCTGCGGTGGGCGTGAGCGCATGATCGGACTTCGAATATCTGCGTCGGCTCCTGACCATCGTCCGGGCAGACCTGCACGCTTCGGGGGCGTGGAAAGGCGGTCTGAAAACTGGCGATCGGCCGCTCGCGCGGCGGCAGCGTCGTTGAATGGTGTTGCGGTGACGAGCATGCGATGCAGGATGACCGCGAGCTTGCGCGCCAGTGCAACCTTCGCCTTGTTCATGCCGGCGCGCCTGGCGATCCGCATCGCCCAGCTCTTGAGCCGCGAGCATCCCTTGATTGGTTTGGTTAGTATGATGTGGGCAGCCTCATAGAGCGCGGCCCGAACCGTGGTATCGCCGATCTTGCTGATCCGCCCGGAGCGGTCGATCTCGCCGGATTGGTATTTCTTTGGTGTCAGCCCGAACAGCGGTCCTGCCCGCTTTGACGATCGAAACCGCGCCGGGTCGTCGATCGCAGAAACATAGGTCAGCGCCACGATCTGTCCTACCCCCGGTGTCGACATCAACAGCCTGGCGTTTGCATTCGAATGCGACATCGCACGCACCCTTTTCTCAAACGCGTTGAACTCACCCAGTAACACGGCGCGCACCGAGAGCAGGGCCTCGCCGACCGTCTTCAGGTTCGGGTGACCCTTGACCAACTCCCTGATCCGCCCGGCAAAGTTCGTCCGCGTTGTCTTGCCGACCTTCAACCCAAAGCCACGCAAGATCCCGCGCAGGCTGTTCTCGATATCAATAAGTTTGCTCTGCACCAGCTTGCGCGCCGTCAGTATGGCCCGCACCTCCTGTGCAGCCATCGACTTGCAGTGCACCGGCCGGAACCAGCCAAGCCGCATCAATTGCGCGATCCCTCGGGCGTCATTGCGGTCCGACTTCACCGGCATCGCCTTGAACGCATCACGCACGTGCCGCGTCTCCAAAAGCTCGACCGCAAGCCCGGCCTGCTTCATTGCCATATAAAGCCATTGCGACAGCGGCCCCGCCTCCAGCCCGATCCGCCCAAGCCCAAAGCCCAGAGAGCCGAGCCAGCCAATCAATGCCGCCGGCTCGCTCGCGACCTTCGTCTCGCGAATGATCTTGCCACTCCCGTCCACCACACACACGCTTGAGCATTCCAATGACACGTCGATTCCGGCATAATGCTCCATGGTCGTCTCTCCTCGATGCTTGGAGCGAGGCCAATCCTCAACTCCGTCACACCATCATGTGAGGGACGACCACCCAAAGGGCCAAGAGGCCCGTTACCCCATCTGCGGGCGCAACGGCATGGCGACGACGCAAGCTGTTTGACATTCGAATAGGAAAATACAGCGGCCGAGTGGCACGCCTAGACAATCCGTCGGATCGGCGTGCGAAGCAGCAGCCCCGCAATCCCAAAGCACAAAAGACCCGCCAGCGATCCCGTTAGCGCAAACTTGACCAGGTGAGGCGCCTCAAGCTCGCGCCAGGCGAGCGCGACGGCGACCAGCATCGGCGGGTGAATGATATAGATCGCGTAGGCACGTCGGGATAACGCGGCCCAGGTCGTGTTCAGGCTTGGAAAGACGCGGGCGTAGGTCGATAGCAAAGTCAGGATCAGCCCCCACGCCACGAATGGCTCCCAGAAGGCGTAAACAACGGCCTGGATATTCCATCCGCCGGACGTATCGCCACCGAGCGCGGGAATGGCTGGCGCCAGCAGCACCACCGCCGGCAACACCGGAATCGCGATCAGGCTGACGCGCCACCACAGCCGTCGCTGCTGTTCGGGAAAATCCTCCAGCCATTTTCCCGCAGAGCCGGCGCAGCCCGCGACGAACAGGACGACGTAGCTCGCAAAATATGCCAGTTGCAGCCCGAATACCTGTTTGCCGACGGGCCAGACCAGCCGCAGCGCAAAGGCCGCGGCACCCGTCGTCAGGATGGCGAGCGCGATCGTGGCGTTGGATGGAAAAGGCCGCACCGACGGAGGTTTGCCATCAAGCTTTGGGACGATGCGGCGCCAGACCAGATAGCCGGCGGCGAAGATCAACAGTGCTTGCGCGAACCACAGCGGACCGTTCTCGAAGTAAAAGCCGCGGTCCCACAGGCGCGTCAGGTTGGCGAGGAATGACCGGCCATTCGTCGTTCGCGCCAGCGCGATCGTCTCCGGCCCAATGAAGAAGCCGTAGAACATCAGCGGCAGGCCGAGCCGCAACAGCCTTT
The DNA here is from genome assembly GCA_963770515.1 of uncultured Alphaproteobacteria bacterium. Taxonomy (GTDB): domain Bacteria; phylum Pseudomonadota; class Alphaproteobacteria; order Rhizobiales; family Xanthobacteraceae; genus Bradyrhizobium. Next base: position 42,098 of record CAVYPW010000004.1, on the reverse strand, counting down.
CGCCGGCATAGGCAAGCGAGCCGTTCTTGTTGACCGCTGCCGGAGTGAAATAGCCGGCGAGAAGGAAAAACAGGCCCATGAAGTAGGCCTGGTTCAGCGTGCAGAAGAAGATCAGGAGGCGGGTGTCGAGCCGCCCGTCGGGCACGACTTCGCGGTAGTACCATCCCCCGATCGCGCCATAGGTCAGCGCCGTATGGTGGAATATCACCAGAAGCGTGAGTGTCGCACGGAGCGCATCGAGGCCGGCGTTGCGGCTTTGAGCCGCAACGGCTGCGTCATGGGCTTTAACGGGAGCCTTGAGCGAGAGTTCGGTCATTGGCAGATCCGTTTCGATAGACACGGCGGGTCAGGCAGGCTGCATTGAATATCCTACTCGCCGCCTTCCAGCCATTCGGCAGCGCCGCGCCAAAGTGTATCGCGGTGCTCGGGGCGGAAAAAGCCGAGATGGCCGATCGCTGATGTGTCGGCATCAGCCGGCGTGATGGTGAGGATTTCCGGTGTCGTTGCCTTGAAACCCGAGCACAGCAATTCGATCGCGGGCCGCGTCGCCCAGGGATCGTCGGAGAGGCAGAGCGAGCGCAGCGCGCCTTGATAGTTGTTGAAATTCGCCAGCGCTTTGAGGCCGGGTTCGTCGAACAGATAGCGTTCGCTCATCACCCAGCGCGTCCATTGCTCGAACACGCCCTTCGGCAAATCTTCGCCGACGCCAGCCCAGCCTGGCATGTAGCCGAGCAGCCGGGTGAGGGGAGTGCCGGCATAATTGAGCAGGGCATAGACGCGATAACGCTCCGGCGAGGCCATCAGCTTCCAGTATCCGGCTTGCGCGGCCACCAGCAGCGCGCGCTTCACTTCGGTGTTGTTGGAAAGAAGCCCGAGCGCCTGGCCGCCGAAGGAATGTCCGACATAGGTCAGCGGCAGATGGTGATAGCGCTCGCGCATCCAGCCGACGGCGGCGGTGACGTCGAGCGCGGCCCAGTCGACCATGGTGGCCTTGAAGCCGGCCAGGGAATTCGGCCGGTTGTAGCCCTCCAGCGCGCGTTGCCGGGAGTTGCCGATGCCGCGGTAATCGTAGGTCAAGACCGCAAAGCCGCGGCGGGCCAGGTAGCCGGCAAACTTGCGGTAGATCTTGCGGGGGACGGCGGTGGCGGAATTGATCAGGACGGCGTGTTGCTTGGCGCCGCGCGGCAGGAACAGCGTCGCACCCAACGCGTAGCCATCCACCGCGGGAAAGGTGATATCGTCGATGAAGACGTCGTCGAGCCCAGCCTCGGTCACCGCGATTTCCCCATTGCCTCTCGCGTGTAGGTAGCAAATGCGAATTCGGCTTTTACCGCAAGGGGTTGTCCATGGCATTAAGGCTGGAGCCTGAAGGCGCGGCAAATTCGCGGCAATTCCGCGACACTGGCGGTTAGCCGCAGGCCTGTGTATATAGCGGCCCTCCGCTGCCTCAGGTCTAGTAGCGGTTTCCGCTCAAGGAGTTAACGTCATGTCCAAAACTCGGACATCCGCTTGGACACCCGATAGCTGGCGCGCCCGCCCGGTGCTGCAAGTGCCGCAATATCCCGATGCGAAGGCATTGGCGGATGTCGAGGCCCAGCTTGCGACATTTCCTCCGCTGGTTTTTGCAGGTGAGGCGCGCAACCTGAAAAAGGCGCTGGCGCGCGTCGCCAAGGGCGAAGCCTTCCTGTTGCAGGGCGGCGATTGCGCCGAGAGTTTTGCCGAGCACGGCGCCAACAACATCCGCGATTTTTTCCGCGTGTTCCTGCAGATGGCGGTGGTCATGACCTATGCCGGCGCGCTGCCGGTGGTGAAGGTCGGCCGCATCGCGGGCCAGTTCGCCAAGCCGCGTTCATCGCCGACTGAGAAAATCAATGGCGTCGAACTGCCGAGCTACCGCGGCGACATCGTCAACGACATCGCCTTCACGGCGGAAGCGCGCATACCCGATCCGCAGCGGCAGCTGATGGCCTATCGCCAGTCGGCGGCGACGCTCAATCTGTTGCGTGCGTTTGCTACCGGCGGGTTCGCCAATCTCGGCTCCGTACATCAATGGATGCTTGGATTCCTGCGGGATTCGCCGCAGTCGCGTCGCTACAAGGAATTGGCCGACCGCATTTCGGACGCGCTGAATTTTATGCGCGCCTGCGGCCTCGATCTCGAGAGCCATCCGGAGCTTCGCGCCACCGATTTCTACACCAGCCATGAGGCGCTGTTGCTCGGTTACGAGCAGGCCTTCACGCGCGTGGATTCGACGACCGGCGACTGGTACGCCACCTCAGGTCACATGATCTGGATCGGCGATCGCACCCGCCAGCTCGATCACGGCCATGTCGAATATTTCCGCGGCATCAAGAATCCGATCGGGCTGAAGTGCGGTCCGTCGCTCAAGCCCGACGAGTTGTTGAAGCTGATCGACGTGCTCAACCCGGACAACGAACCGGGCCGGTTGACGCTGATCAACCGCTCCGGCGCCGACAAGGTCGGCGAGAGTCTGCCCGGTCTCATTCGCGCGGTGCAGCGGGAAGGGCGCGTTGTGGTCTGGTCCTGCGATCCGATGCACGGCAACACCATCACCTCGACCTCCGGCTACAAGACCCGGCCGTTCGACCGCATCCTGTCGGAAGTGAAATCGTTCTTTGCGATCCATGCCGCGGAAGGCACCCATGCCGGCGGCGTCCATCTGGAGATGACCGGACAGGACGTCACCGAGTGCGTCGGCGGGGCGCGGGCGATCACCGACGAGGATCTCAACGACCGTTATCACACGGTCTGCGATCCTCGCCTGAACGCCGAGCAGTCGATCGACATGGCTTTCCTGATCGCTGAATTGCTCAAGCAGGAACGCGCCGGCAAGGCCCATCCGATGCCGGCCGTAGCGGGGCTTTGAAAATTGCTGCGGCTTTGGCGGGCCACGATCAATACGCGTAACGGCCTCGTCTTCGCGGTTCGTTCGGAGCAGGCCGTTCGCGAGGAGCTCGTCGCACTGGTGATCTCCCTGCCGCTGGCCTGGGTGATCGGCACCTCGACCATGCGCCGCATCGAGCTCGTGGCGGCCGTGGTCATGGTGCTGGTGGTCGAACTGCTCAACACGGCGATCGAAAAGCTCGCCGACCGCCTGACCACCGACCACGACCTGCAAATCGGACGGGTCAAGGACATGGGTTCGGCCGCGGTCGGCGTGGCGCTGGTCACCGCCGGGCTGTTCTGGTTGTTCTCGATCGCCGAGCGCATGGGCGTCATCTAAGCCAGCAATTGCAGTTTAACCGCCCGCAAGGCACGATCCGCTCATGACCGAACGCGCCGATCAATTTTCGATTACGCTGGCCCAGTTGAACCCGACGGTGGGCGACGTCGCCGGCAACGCCGCGAAGGTGCGCGCCGCGCGTGCCCGGGCGCAAGCCGACGGCGCCGACGTTGTCGTGCTGCCGGAATTGTTCATTGCCGGTTATCCGCCCGAAGATCTGGTCCTAAAGCCGGCGTTTCAATCTGCTTGTAGGGCGGCGGTCGAGGAGCTTGCCCGCGAAACCGCCGACGGCGGCCCGGCGGTGCTGGTCGGTACGCCCTGGGTCGAGGACGGCAAGCTTTATAACGGCTGCGCGCTGCTCGACGATGGCCGCATCGCCGCCCTTCGCTTCAAATCCAACCTGCCGAACTACGGTGTGTTCGACGAAAAGCGCGTGTTCGCGCGGGGGCCGGCCGCGGGCCCGGTGCCGATCCGCGGCGTCCGGGTCGGCGTGCCGATCTGCGAGGATACCTGGCTCGAAGAGTTGGAAGATTACGAGAACGTCGTCGAATGTCTGGCCGAGACCGGTGCGGAAATCCTGGTGGTGCCGAACGGCTCGCCTTACACGCGGGAGAAGGCCGACATGCGCCTGTCGGTTTCCGTGGCGCGGGTGACCGAGAGCGGATTGCCGCTAGTCTATCTCAACCAGATCGGCGGGCAGGACGAACTGGTTTTCGATGGTGGCTCGTTTGCGCTCAATGCCGATCTGTCGGTGGCGGCGCAGTTGCCGGCATTCGAGGAAAACATCACCACGTTGCGCTGGAAGCGAGAGGAAAGCGGCTGGCGCTGCCATGGTCCGGCCGCCGCGGCGCTTGGCGCCGACAAGGCCGATTACGCCGCTTGCGTCCTCGGCTTGCGCGATTACGTCGGCAAGAACGGATTTCCCGGCGTGCTGTTGGGTGTCTCCGGCGGTATCGACTCGGCGCTGTGTGCGGCGATTGCGGTCGATGCGTTGGGCTCGAAGCGCGTCCGCGGCGTCATGCTGCCGTTTCGTTTCACCGCGCAGGTATCGCTCGACGATGCCGCCAAACTCGCAGGCCATCTCGGCATTCGCTACGAGGTGTTGCCGATCTCACAAGCGGTGCATGGCTTTGAAGCGATATTGGCGGACGCTTTCGAAGGCCTGCCGCGCGACATTACCGAAGAGAACTTACAAGCCCGTACCCGCGGTACGCTGTTGATGGCGATCTCCAACAAGACCGGCGCGATGGTCGTCACCACTGGCAACAAATCGGAGATGTCGGTCGGTTACGCCACGCTTTACGGCGACATGAACGGCGGCTTCAATCCGATCAAGGATATCTACAAGACGGAAGTGTTTCGGCTGTCGGGCTTACGCAACAACTGGAAGCCGGACGGCGCGCTGGGGCCATCAGGCGAGGTCATTCCGCCCAATATCATCACCCGGCCGCCGACGGCGGAGTTGCGAGAAAACCAGACCGACCAGGATTCGCTGCCGCCTTACGAGGTGCTGGATGCGATCCTTGAACGGCTGGTCGAGCGCGAGGAGCCGTTGGCGACCATTATCGCGGCAGGTTTCGATCGCGCGGTGGTCGCGCGGATCGATCGGCTGCTCAACATTGCCGAATATAAACGGCGGCAGGCCGCGCCGGGCGTGAAGGTGACGCGCCGCAATTTCGGGCGTGATCGCCGTTACCCCATCACCAACCGGTTTCGCGATGACGGCCACCCATTGCCGAAGGGCGACGACGCGCTTGTTGTGCGCGCGGGGCGCGGACCGGGCGAAATATTTGACGGCTAGAGCGTGATCCGGAAAAGTGCGAAGCGGTTTTCCCGCGCGACAAACGCCGGAGGGCGTTTGCGCGGAGATCATGCTCAATCAAAGAATTAATGCGCAGCTATGAATCAACTGGCAGCGCTTTAGCGCGGGGGGATGAAGGTCGGTCCGACCGAGCGGATCGTCTTGTTGTCAGAAGGCGCGTCCGAAGGAGCGGCCGGAGTGCTCGGCGGTGTCGATGCCGGGTCGGAGGAGCCGGTGGTGGCGACGGTACCCCTCCTAGCGGACGCGGGCGTCGATTTTGCCTGCGGCCGCGACATCTTCCTCGCGCCCTCTTCGGTGACGATGATGTCGCCCTGTTGTTCGGCGGCGGCCTTGTCGTCGACGGCTTTCAACGCGTCGGCCCAGGTTTGACCGGCGGCTTTGCAAGCGCAGGATGGGTTGAATTCCTGCCGGAAGCGGAACGCGTTCGGCGACGACGTATAAGGCTGGCCGCTGACCGACACCGCCTGATTCATGTCCTCGCCGGGATTGCGATAGGCGTAGAGGTTGGCCTCGGTGGCCGGGCAGAGCGCCTTGCAGGTCTTCTCGTCGTCGGGAAAGCGCGCCGGCACGGTGGCAAACGAGATCGGGAAATAGCCGCCGTCACAGGTGCGGACGCAGACGGTACGATAGGTGCCGGATTGCGGGCCCAAATCGGCGGGCGGCGCGCCTGCGGGACTGCTGTTGTTGTTGTTGCCGAACAGGTTGGTCAGGAAATTGCCGGGGCCGGTTTGCTGCTGCAAGGCATTGGCGTATTGCGGTCCGCAATTGTTCTGCGCGAGCGCCAGAAGAACCGACCGGCGCTGGTTTTCCCGATCGCTGCCGCCGAGGCCGCCGCTGCGCAGACGCTCGAGGTTAGTCGTGATCTGGTCAAGGTTTGCGCGCATCTGCTGAATTTGATTGTTCACCGGACCGCATTGCGCGTTTTGACCGGTGAACAACGAAAAGAAGCCGGAACTCTCGCAGCCCATCCGCCTGGCCTGCGACGTGATGCGGTCCAGTTCCGCCTGCTGCCGGGCGGCGGAATCCTGGTAGCGGCGGATCTGCTCGTCCTTGGCCGGGTCACCGCCGCCGCGATCGACCGCTGCCAATTGGGCTTCGAGTCGCGGGCACATCGGATTGGCGGCGCCGCCTTGGGGCGGCGGTGGCGGATTCTGCGCTTGGGCGCCGGCGCCGAACAGCGTAGCGATGAATAACACCAAGCAAGCCGCAACCGATCTCGAACGGATAACGATCAATTTTTGCATGTCCCGCCATCAGGGCAACTCCTGGTGTCCCGGTTCTGACAGGGCTACGCGGGAGGCTTGCGGCCCAAGTCCACAAAGAGACCAAGGCCGCGATGAGAAGAATTCCGGCGTCGTTTACCCGCTTCTCGCGGCGGCGTCACGTCGTTTCGGCGGCAATAGTGCGGTGGATTGGCGCGCTTGCCGCAATCTTGCCGGGCGGTCCTCAAATCCAAAACCGCACTGGAATCCTAGACTTGCCGGTGTTTCCCGGTCTGTCGCGTCGGTCGGGCGTCGCGGCACCCAATACGAATGTCTGAACCGGCACGTTGATGTGATGAGATTGGAACCAGACGGCGGAATTTTAGCGCTGGCAGGTAATGGCGATGTACTCGCCACAGCCTGAACGGCCGCAATTTTCGTGTTCCTTCGGAACCGAGCCGGTGATTTCGTCCGGATCGACCCGGCGATAGGACGAGGCCTGCACGAAATTCCGCGACTGACAATAGGACTGGGCGGCATGGGCGCCGCACTTCTCGCCCTTGGCGAGGCACTGGTCGACCCCGTAGCCATCCGGCTGGTTGGCGATGATGAAAACGCGGCTGTCGGCCCACGCCGCCGCCCCGGATAAAAGAGACACGCAGACCAAAAGCGCTGAAATGGATCGCATCGCTGCACCGCTGAAAACTGAAGAGGAATCGCCCCGGTCACGATAGTCACGAAATGTAAACAATTAACCATCGGCCGCTGGTGGCTTGGTGGCCCAAACCGGCTTTTCTGAGGCTGCGCGTGCTGTCCTCTTGACCGGTTCCGCCGGCTGGCCCAAGGTATTTTCATGAACGGTCTTCTCGCCATTTGTGGCATTTGCCGCGAGATTATGAGCTAGCGAATCGCTGGCTGAGGCCGTCTTTTCTCACACGAGATCATTGGACGCCCGGCCACAGGGGTCTCCATGGAATTACGCCTCTACGATACACTGACCAAAGAGAAGCGCGTCTTCACGCCGCTCGATCCCAACAATGTGCGCATGTATGTGTGTGGGCCGACGGTCTACGACTTCGCCCATATCGGCAATGCGCGCCCGGTTATCGTGTTCGACGTGCTGTTTCGCTTGCTGCGCCATCACTATGGCGAGAAGCACGTCACTTATGTCCGCAACATCACCGACGTTGACGACAAGATCAACGACCGCGCCGCGCGTGATTTTCCCGGCCTGCCGCTGAACCAGGCGATCCGGAAGGTTACCGAACAGACCGCAGACCAGTTCCACGCCGACGTGGCAGCGCTAGGCTGCTTACCGCCAACATTCGAACCACGCGCTACTGATTTCGTTCTGCCGCGCCCCGACGGCAAAGCCGACATGGTCACATTGATCCAGCAGTTGATCGCGCGCGGGCATGCCTATGAGGCCGGCGGCGAAGTTCTGTTCGATGTGCAGTCGATGCCGGACTATGGCGCGTTGTCAGGCCGCAAGCTTGATGAGCAGTTGGCCGGCGCGCGCGTAGCGGTTGACGCCCACAAGAAAAATCCCGCCGACTTCGTGCTTTGGAAGTTGTCCAGCGAAGACGAGCCTGGCTGGGACAGCCCGTGGGGCAGGGGACGCCCAGGCTGGCACATCGAATGCTCGGCGATGAGTGCTGCCTATCTCGGCAATGTATTCGATATTCATGGCGGCGGCCTCGATTTGATCTTTCCCCACCATGAGAACGAGATCGCGCAATCGCGCTGCGCGCACGGCACCGCCACGATGGCAAATTACTGGATGCACAACGGCTTCCTTGAAGTCGAGGGCGCGAAGATGTCGAAGTCGCTCGGCAACTTCGTCACGATCAGGGAATTATTGAATAAGTGGCCAGGAGATGTGCTTCGTCTCCAAATGCTGATGACTCACTATCGATCCCCGATCGACTGGACAGAGCTACGTACTCTACAGGCAAACACGGAACTCGAAGACTGGTCGCATCTCCTGCAATCGCGCTATTCGTGGTCCGACAATGTTTTGCCGTCCCCGACGTCAATATCACAAATACTAGCCGACGATCTTGATACCCCGAACGCAGTCACGTTCTTGCGTGAGCTTTATTCGCGCGCAAAAAGGGGCAATGAAAGCGACATCCTGGAATTTGCCGCCTCATGCCGTCTCTTAGGATTTCGCAATCTAGATAAGCCAGGGGCGTTCGAACAAGGCACGTCAGGTATTGGCAGAGGAGCCGCCGAACTCTTGTTTAAGAATGCAGATCGCGTTCAGGCTCTGCGAGCGGCATACGCGAACAGCGCGCCATCCTCGGTAATTTCAACTATCACCGCGGACATTGAGAGCTCGGGGGTAAAGGTAACCGTCGACAACAAGCTCAATATCGAATTGATCCTCGGCGACAAAAGCGAAATTGAGACAAAGGTAGCTAGTCTTGTCGAAGCGCGCGCCGCGGCGCGGGCTCGAAAGGATTTTAAGGAATCCGATCGTATCCGCGATGAACTCGCGGCCATGGGCGTCGTACTTAAGGACGGCAAGGACGCCGACGGCAAGCCGATCACCACCTGGGAGATCGCGCGATGAGTGCGCCGGCGCTGCGACCGTTCCTGCCCACGGATACGCCGGTTCTGGCTGCGATCTTCGTTGCCAGCATCGAGGGGCTGACCGGCGACGACTATGGCGAGGCAGAGCAGGAGGCGTGGGCGGCTGCGGCCGACGACGAGGTCGAATTCGGCAAGCGGCTGGCTTCCGGGTTGACGCTGGTGGCAACGCTGGACGGCTCTCCAGTGGGCTTTGCGTCCTTGAAGGGCAAGGACCACGTCGATCTGCTCTACGTGCATCCCGGCGCGGTCGGGCAGGGCGTCGCTGCCATGCTGTGCGATGCGCTCGAGAAGCTGGCCGCCGCCCGCGGCGCCAAGAACCTGACCGTTGATGCCAGCGACAATGCGGCCGAGTTCTTTGCCAAACGCGGTTATGAGGCCCAGCAGCGCAACACGGTTTCGCTGAATGGCGAGTGGCTCGCCAACACCACCATGCAGAAGACGGTCGGCGATGCCGGAGGGACGAAATGACCCGCGAGCGGCTTTATCTGTTCGACACCACGCTGCGCGACGGCGCACAAACCAATGGTGTCGATTTTACGCTGCATGACAAGCAGCTGATCGCGAAGATGCTCGACGAACTCGGCATCGACTATGTCGAGGGTGGCTACCCCGGCGCCAATCCGACCGATACCGAATTTTTCGCTAGCAAACCGAAGCTCGCCCATGCACGCTTTACCGCGTTCGGCATGACGCGCCGTCCCGGTCGCTCGGCCTCAAACGATCCGGGCCTCGCCGCGCTGTTGGAAGCCAAAGCTGACGCGATCTGCTTTGTAGCGAAATCCTCGGCCTATCAGGTGCGCGTGGCGCTCGAGACCACCAACGAGGAAAACCTCGCATCGATCGGCGACAGTGTGAAGGCCGCCAAAAAAGCCGGCCGGGAAGTGATGCTCGACTGCGAGCATTTCTTCGACGGCTATAAGGAAGACGCGGCGTTCGCTCTGGCCTGCGCGAAAGCAGCCTACGATTCCGGCGCCCGTTGGGTGGTTCTGTGCGACACCAATGGCGGCACCATGCCGCATGAGGTCGAGACGATCGTCGGCGAGGTCGTCAAGCATATTCCCGGCGATCACGTCGGGATCCACGCCCATAACGACACCGAGCAAGCGGTGGCCAATTCGCTCGCCGCGGTGCGCGCCGGCGCGCGGCAGATTCAGGGCACGCTCAACGGTCTCGGCGAACGCTGCGGTAACGCCAACCTGTGCTCGCTGATCCCGACGTTGCGGCTGAAGAACGAATTCGCCGATTGTTTCGAGATCGGCGTGACCGAGGAGAAGATGGCGACCCTGATGACGGTGTCGCGAACGCTCGACGACATGCTCAACCGCGCGCCCAATCGCCACGCGCCCTATGTCGGCGAGAGCGCCTTCGTCACCAAGACCGGCATTCATGCTTCCGCCGTCCTGAAAGACCCGCAAACCTACGAGCATGTTTTGCCCGAGGCGGTCGGCAACCATCGCAAGGTGCTGGTCTCCGATCAGGCCGGCCGCTCGAACGTCATCGCCGAACTCGATCGTGCCGGTATCCCTTACGAGAAAAACGATCCGAAGCTGGCGCGTCTGGTCGAGGAATTGAAGGAGCGCGAAGCCGCGGGCTACGCCTACGAATTGGCCAATGCCTCGTTTGAGCTTCTGGCGCGGCGAACGCTCGGCCACGTTCCCGATTATTTCCGCGTCGAGCAATTCGACGTCAATGTCGAGCAGCGCTACAACGTCAATGGTCAACGCATCACGGTGGCGATGGCCGTGGTGAAGGTCGATGTCGACGGCGAAAAACTGATTTCCGCGGCGGAGGGCAACGGCCCCGTCAATGCGCTCGACGTGGCGCTACGCAAGGACCTCGGCAAATTTCAGAAGTTCATCGAAGGCCTCAGGCTGGTCGATTACCGCGTGCGCATCCTCAACGGCGGCACCGAGGCGGTGACGCGGGTGTTGATCGAAAGCGCCGACGAGAACGGCGAAAAGTGGACCACCATCGGGGTGTCGCCCAACATCATCGATGCCTCGTTCCAGGCGCTGATGGACTCGATCATCTACAAGCTCGTGAAGTCGGGCGCGCAGGCGTGACATGCAACGGGATGCATTCAGAATGATCGACCACATCTCTATCGGCGTCAGCGACCTCGAACGCTCGGCGCGGTTTTATGAAGCGGCACTGGCGCCGCTCGGCTTGTCGAGGGTCGTGACGCGGCCGGCCACGATCGGCTTCGGCAAAGCCTATCCGGAATTCTGGATCAATTGGCGTCCCGGCATGGCGCCGGTCGCGCCGGACACCGGTTGTCATATTTGCCTTCGGGTAAAATCGCCTCCGGAAGTCGATGCGTTTCATCAGGCGGCGCTCGGCGCCGGAGGCGAATCCGATGGCGCGCCGGGTCTGCGCCCGCACGATCGCGTGCGATATTATGCAGCGTTCATCAGGGATCCCGATGGCAACCGGATCGAGGCCGTGACATTCATCACCGAGGAGGCGGTCGCAAACAGGTAATCCCGGCGCTACAGTCGCTGGGCGATCTCGGGGGACATTGCCTCGGTGCCTTCAGGCGCGCTCGCAGCCGCGGCTTGCAGCCGCGGCAGGATGTCCTCGACCCGTTCGGCCTTGAGGATGTCGATCGAAAGCGTCGGCCGAATGAAGTGGGTGGCGCGCATGTGCGCGAGTAGCGCCAGCAACGGCTCCCAGAACCCGTCGATGTTGGCGAGCAGCACCGGTTTTGAGTGGCGTCCCAACTGCTGCCAGGTGAGTTGTTCGACGAGTTCCTCGAGCGTACCGATGCCGCCGGGCAGGGCGACGAAGGCGTCCGAATGTTCGAACATCAGCCGTTTGCGCTCGTGCATGTCGGGCGTGACGATCATTTCCTGCACGCGCTTCAGCGCATTTTCCTTGGCGGTCAGAAAGCCCGGGATGATCCCCGTCACCATGCCGCCATGGTCGAGCACCGAAGTGGCCACCGCGCCCATCATGCCGACGGAGCCGCCGCCGTAGACGAGGCGAATGCCGCCCTCGGCCAGCGCCTTGCCTAGCGCCTTGGCGGATTCCATGAAGCGGGGGTTTGTGCCGGGGCCGGAGCCGCAATAGACGCAGACAGTTTTGATCGTGCTCATGTCATTCATGTGGCATTGCAGCGTAAATCAGTCAAACCTAAAGGATTTGGCGTTCGAATAAAATTCCGGCAAGGCCCTAACATGACGGAAGAATTTAACTTCTGCGAGGCTGTACGCGGCCCATAAACGCTCTATATGACTGGCCAATGCGAGAAAATCTGAAAAAGCGCGTGCCGAATCGGAACGCCATGCCGTGCCGGGCCGGGCTCGATGGCGCATCCTGATCCCGCCGCGGAGGCTCATCTGGCGCCATCTGTTGACCAAGCCCTCGGACAGGCCACCTTGGCCGGGACGCTGGCGCATCTTTGGCCGTACATCTGGCCGGGCGACCGGGCCGATCTAAAGATGCGCGTGGTCTGGTCGGTGGTGTTGCTGCTGGTGGCCAAGCTTGCAACACTCGCGGTGCCCTTCACCTTCAAATGGGCGACCGATGCCTTAACCGGCGCGGATACAGCGCCGGTGCAGGCCTCGAACTGGGCACTGTGGGTCGTTGCCTCGCCGATCATCATGACGCTCGGCTATGGCGCCTTGCGCGTGCTGATGGGGATCTTTACCCAGTGGCGCGACGGCATTTTCGCGCGTGTGGCGATGCACGCGGTTCGCAAGCTCGCTTATCTCACTTTCGTTCACATGCACGAGCTGTCGTTGCGCTTTCATCTGGAACGCAAGACCGGCGGGCTGACACGCGTGCTGGAGCGCGGCCGTAACGGCATCGAGACCATCGTGCGGATGGTGATCCTGCAGCTGGTTCCGACCATTGTCGAGGTTACGCTTCTGATGGCGGTGCTGCTGTGGAAGTTCGACTGGCGTTACGTCCTGGCGACCCTGATCACGGTCGTGATCTATATGTACTACACCTACATCGCGACCGAGTGGCGGATCGGAATTCGCCGCAAGATGAACGATTCCGATACCGAAGCGAACACCAAGGCCATCGACTCGCTGCTCAACTACGAGACCGTGAAGTATTTCAACTCGGAAGAGCGCGAAGCGGCGCGTTATGACCGTTCCATGGAGCGTTACGAGCAGGCCAGCGTGAAGGCCTATACGTCGCTTGCCGTGCTCAATACCGGCCAGGCGATCATTTTCACCGCCGGTCTCACCGCAACCATGGTGATGTGTGCGTTCGGCGTGCGCAGCGGGCGCAACACGGTCGGCGATTTCGTGATGGTCAACGCCATGATGATCCAGCTTTACCAGCCGCTCAATTTCATGGGCATGGTGTATCGCGAGATCAAGCAGGCGATCATCGACATCGAAAAGATGTTCAGTGTGCTGTCGCGCAATCCCGAGATCAAGGACAGCCCCGGCGCGGTGCCGCTGATCGTCACCTCGGGCCATGTGCGCTTCGACAACGTGCAATTCGCCTATGATCCAGATCGGCCGATCCTCAAAGGCCTCAGCTTCGACGTGCCGGCCGGCAAGACGGTCGCGATCGTCGGACCGTCGGGCGCCGGCAAGTCGACGATTTCGCGGCTGCTGTTCCGCCTTTACGACGTTTCGAGCGGTCGGATCCTGATCGACGGTCAGGATATCCGCGATGTCACGCAGACCTCATTGCGCGCTTCGATCGGAATGGTGCCGCAGGATACGGTGCTGTTCAACGACACCATTCGCTACAACATTCGCTACGGCCGCTGGGAGGCCAGCGACACGGAGGTGGAGGAGGCGGCGCGCCTCGCGCAGATCGACGGTTTCATCCGGATGTCGCCGAAGGGTTATGAGACGCAGGTCGGCGAGCGCGGCCTGAAATTGTCGGGCGGCGAAAAACAGCGCGTTGCGATCGCGCGCACCGTTCTTAAGGCCCCGCCGATCCTCGTGCTGGACGAAGCGACGTCGGCGCTCGACAGCCATACCGAGCGGGAAATTCAGGATGCGCTGGAGCGGGTGTCGCGCAACCGCACCTCGCTCGTGATCGCCCACCGGCTTTCCACGATCGTCACGGCCGACGAAATCATCGTGCTCGATCAGGGCCGTATTGCCGAGCGCGGCACGCACGGCCAGCTTTTGGCAACCGGCGGGCTTTATGCCAGTATGTGGAACCGGCAGCGCGAGGCCCAGGAGGCCCGCGAGAAGCTCGCGCGCATCGCCGACGAAAACGAAGCGCCGAACCGCGAGCCACCGCCGGTCGACGATGCGTTGGTGACGCCGGTCGCGGCGGAATAACCTCAATGCTTTCTCCCTTGCCAGGGAGACGGCGCAGCCCTAGTGATTTTTGATGTCGATTGCCAATTCCATTCGCGCCCAGATTCCGCCCATTCATCCCGAGGGCTATCCCTTCATTGGCGGCTTTGCGCTTGCAAGCCTGATCCTGTTCTGGCTATGGGCGCCCTTGGGGTGGATCGGCACCGCACTGACGATCTGGTGCGCGCTGTTCTTTCGCGATCCGGTGCGGGTGACGCCGGTACGCGACGGCATCGTGGTGGCGCCGGCCGACGGGCGTATCTCGATGATCACGCGCGTCCTGCCGCCGGCCGAACTCGGGCTTGGCGACCGGCCGCTGCAACGTATCTCCATCTTCATGAGCGTGTTCAACTGCCATGTGAACCGCAGCCCGGTCACCGGACGAATCGACCGCATCGCGTATCGGCCGGGCAAGTTCATCAACGCCGAGCTCGACAAGGCGAGCGAGGACAATGAGCGCAATTCGCTGGTGATCTCGACGGCGAACGGGCGCATCGGGGTGACCCAGATCGCCGGCCTCGTGGCGCGGCGTATTGTGTCGTTCGTGCGGGAGGGGCAGACGATCGGCGCAGGCGAGCGCTTCGGGCTGATCCGTTTCGGTTCGCGCCTCGACGTTTATCTGCCGGAGGGAACGAGCCCGCTGGTGGCGGAAGGCCAAACCGCCATCGCCGGCGAGACCATTCTGGCGGATTTCAGGCTTGGCGACGCCGGGCGGACCTATCGCGGCGATTAACCAACGCGTGGGGAGGGTTGGCGGCCGCGCCCCGCAACGCCGACGATCATGGCGAAGCCTGACCGCGCTTGCTATATAGTGAGCTATGGCGATCGATCCCAAATACGTCGAACTGCGCCGCCGCCGGTTTCGTCCGATTCCGGTGCGGATGCTGGTTCCCAATTTCATCACGCTGCTGGCGATCTGCGCCGGGCTGACTGCCATCCGTCTGTCGACGGAGGGGCGAATGGAACTGGCAGTCGCTGCGATCGTGTTTGCCGCGGTGCTCGACGGCATCGACGGCCGCGTCGCGCGCATGATCAAGGGGCAGTCGAAATTCGGCGCCGAACTCGACAGCCTCGCCGACTTCGTCAATTTCGGCGTGGCGCCTGGTCTCATCCTCTATTTCTGGCAGCTGCACGAACTGAAAGACGGCGGCTGGATCGCGGCGATGATCTTCGCCATCAGCGGCGGATTGAGGTTGGCGCGTTTCAACGCCACGATGGACGATCCGAACAAGCCGGCCTATGCGGCGAATTATTTCACCGGAGTTCCGGCGCCAGCGGGGGCGATTGCGGTCTTGCTGCCGATCTATCTGGCGTTCCTTGGGCTTCCGGCGTGGCCGGCGATTTTAACCGCGGCCTACACGCTCGTCATCGGCTTCCTGATGGTCTCGCGGCTGCCGGTGTTCTCGGGCAAGACAGTGCACATGCGCGTGCCGCCGGAGATGGTGCTGCCGGTGTTTGTCTCGGTGGTGCTCTTCATCGCACTTTTGATCGGCTATCCCTGGCATATCCTTTCCGCATGCACGGTACTGTATCTCCTGAGCCTGCCGATGGGGTGGAAATCCTATCGCAACCACCAGCGCAAGGCGGAAGCGCTGACCGCGTCATCCGCACCGACTGTCGGCCCTTCCGATCCGCCGTCACCGTTTGTTTCGACGGTCGCCGACGCGCAGGATAACAGGCCCACCCGCCTGAACTGATTTTCATTAGGTGAAGTAGCCGAATCCAAGAGGCCGTGAGCGGACGATTGGGCTTTTGCCGTCGCGCGGCGGTCGGCTATATGGCAAGACGACTGAACGCATATCCGCGAAAAAGCTGGAGAACGCCGTGACGAATTCCACCCCCGCGCCATTGCCCGCCGCCTTGCTTGAGGCCTTGGCGCGCTATGATACACCCACGATCTGCAATGCGATGGAAGTGGTCGCGCCCGAGCGCCGCCTGATCGGCTACACGACCAAGCCGCTGGTCTGTCCGTTTCCGGATCTGCCGCCGATGGTTGGATACGCGCGAACCGTGACGATTCGCTCGGTGCTCAAGTCCCAGCTACCGGCCGACGAGCAGTCGAAGCGCCGTATCGCGTATTACGAATATATGGGCACCGGATGGGGGCCGCGCATCACGGTGATCCAGGATATCGATGGCCCAGACGTCGGCTACGGTGCCTTCTGGGGCGAGGTGCAGAGCAATGTTCACAAGGCGCTCGGCTGTCTCGGTGTCATCACCGACGGCTCGATCCGCGACATTCCGCAATGGGCGCCGGGATTCCAGGCGCTGGCCGGCTCCGTCGGTCCGTCGCATGCGTGGGTTCACGCCGAAAATTTTGGCGGCGAGGTCCGCGTCGCCGGGATGACGGTGCGCTCGGATGATCTCATTCATGCCGACCAGCACGGCGCGATTCTGATCCCGCCCGATATTGCGCCGAAAATCCCCGAGGCCGCCGAACTGTGCGCTCGTCGCGAGACACCGATCCTTGAAATCGCACGAAGCAAAGATTTCAGCCTCGAGAAACTGAAAGCGGCGCTGAAGCGTTCGGCCGAAATTCACTGACGGACGAGCTGTCGGGTTAACGCGACAACGCCACGTCCTGGCCGGCGCCGGTCTTGCCTTCAAAGCGATTGGGACCGGCGGGCGAAAGCTGCGCCAGCGACTGCGCGTTGTGATCGCGCAGCGTGAGTCCGGCTTCGGTGTAGCTCCACTTTCGGCTGGTGAAGAAACTGAACGGGCAACCGCCGCCGGGTGCAATCGTGCCCTCGGTTGCGTCCGGCGTGTTGGCACCGAACGTCATCGCGCATGACGTCGAACCTGTGGCTGAAAGCGTCCATCGGCCGGCGAGGTTCACCGGCGGCGGCTTAGCGGCAGGACCCGCTGGAGCGGCATTAGCAGGCGGGTTATCTGATCCACCGAGCGTCATGCGATCGCTGCCGCCACAGGCCGCCAGCAACAATGTGCAGGCAATCGCGGGCAGGGGGATGAGGCGGCAGGCCATGGTGTGCGGCATCAGAAAAATGAACGGCCAATTATGGTTAGCAGAATGTTGATGCCGTGTCAGGGTAGCTGCATGGGCTTTGCGGAAGCCTGATGGTGGACTCCAACCGTATCTCTACGGTTTGTGACAGCAGCTATCTCGAAACGACTTATCCTTTACGCGTCTTTAATGGCCGGCCCTTAGGGTTCTAGTTGCGTGGCTCGGAGGGGGCTGCGCGACCGTCCAGGACGGCCGGTCGTTCGCGTACGCGTTGGAGTTTTTCATGGATATTATGACCGGCGCGGGGCTTGCGGCCGGCACCATTGTCATCGCGACGATGATGCTGCTCGGCGGCGATGTTCACATGTTCATCTCCGAACATGCGATCATCATCATTTTTGGCGGCTCGATCGCTGCCACCATGATTCGATTTCCCCTCGGCGTGATGCTGCACGGTCTGCCGCTGGGCGCGAAATTCGCCTTCACGATGAGCCGGCTCGCGGCGCGCGATCTCGTTGATGAACTCGCCCGCATTGCCGAAATCGCCCGCAAGCAGGGGCCAGTCGGCCTGGAAAAGGTCGAGACCGACGAGCCGTTCCTCGCCAAGGGAATTCGCTACATCGCCGACGGCTACGACATGGAATTCATTCGCGACAACCTTGAGCGCGACCGCGACAACTTCCTGATGCACCTCGATGAGGGCAGCAAGATCTACCGCGCCATCGGCGACTGCGCCCCGGCGTTCGGCATGATCGGCACGCTGATCGGCATGGTGCAGATGTTCGCGAATATGACCGACCCCTCCAAGCTCGGTCCCTTCATGGCGACCGCGCTGCTCGCCACGCTCTACGGCGCGCTGGTTGCGAACCTGTTCTGTCTGCCGATCGCCGACAAGCTTCACGGCAAGCTGCTCGACGAGGAGACCAACCGCACCCTGATCATCGACGGCATTCTGATGATCCGGGATTCCAAATCCCCGACGCTGGTTCGTGAAATGCTTCTGGCCTACCTGCCGGAAAAGCACCGCCATACCGAGGGCGAAGAGGCTCACGCGTAGTTCGGCGGATCGGCTGGCGGAAAATAGACCATGGCCAAGAAAAAACGCGGCGACGCACATGGCGGAGGGCACGGCTGGTTCGTGACCTTCGCGGACCTCATGGGTCTGATGATGAGCTTCTTCGTGATGCTCGTGGCGTTTTCCACCATGGACAACAACAAGCTCAAAATTGTCGCCGGTTCGATGCGCGATGCTTTCGGCGTGCAGACCGAAGCGCGCTACTCCGGCATCATCGAATCCGACGGTCTGCCGACGCGCCCCAAGCTGAAGAACGTCGACCATATTTCGCCTGACGAATCTTCCAATACGCCGACCCCGGACCAGCAGGATCGAAACCAGATTGCCGGCGCCCAATTGAAGATCGACCGCGAATTCGCGCTCGCCTCGGCGTCGCTGCGGCAGGCACTTCAGGACATGCCGGAGATGACCGAAATCTCCAAGCACATCATGTTCGAGGAAACCAAAGAAGGCCTCAACCTCGAGATCGTCGATCAGGACGGCCGATCGATGTTTGCTGAAGGATCGAAGGTGCCCTACGAGCGGACGCGCCGGCTGATCCAGAAGCTTGCGGCCCCGCTGAAAGCAACCCCGCTGCGGGTCGCGATAGCCGGCCACACCTCGGCCGGCTATCTTCCGACCCGAAGTGATTACGACGCCTTCGACCTCTCGGCCGATCGGGCCAACGCCGTGCGCCAGATCCTTGAGCGGGAAGGGCTGCCACCGGCTCATATCTTTGCCGTCTCCGGCAAAGCCGATACTCTGCCGCTGTTTCCCGACGATCCCTCGCTGTCGGCCAACCGCCGGGTGACCATTACCCTGATGCGTGAAAATCCGCCGCTGCCGCCCGGATTGAAGCCCTAAATTTACACTACTATAATACCGTAATCCGCACTCAACTGGCTCGATCTAGCAACTGCAAAATTTGCATGCCGTGGTTCTAAAATCAGGCTAGGCTATGCTTCGAGCGCAGGGCTATAAGCCGCCTCGCTTTGCGATTGCGCAGTGAAGCAGTTTGAGGCTCTCACCCCAATGACCAGTGATGTTGTAGTTCCCGCCTCGGAAACGACGGCGGCCAACGGGCATGCCGAAGCCCATTCGACGGCCAGCCTGAAGGCCCTGCTGATCGGCAGCATCGGCGTCGTCTACGGGGATATTGGCACCAGCCCACTCTACGCGCTGCGTGAAGCGGTGGTCGCCGCCAGCGGGCCCTCGGGCGTTGTCGATCCGGCGGCGGTGTTGGGCGTCGTCTCGCTGATCCTGTGGGCGCTGATTATCGTGGTGACGCTGAAATACGTGGTGATCCTGCTGCGCGCGGACAATCACGGCGAGGGCGGAACGCTGGCGTTGATGGCGCTCGCACAGCGCGCAGTTAGCCGTGGTGCCGGCGTCATCGTCCTTCTCGGGATTGTCAGTGGTGCACTGTTCTATGGCGATGCGGTGATCACCCCGGCGCTGTCGGTGCTTTCGGCGATCGAGGGCATCAAACTCGTCACCGCGGCATTCGATCCTTACGTCGTGCCGCTCACCGTGGTTATTCTGCTAGTGCTGTTTGCCGCGCAGTCGCGCGGCACCGCCCATGTCGCGGCCTTTTTCGGGCCGATCATGTGCATCTGGTTTGCCGTCATCGCGATCGGGGCGATCATTCCCGTCATGAAGCATCCCGAAATATTGCTGGCGCTTAATCCCGTGCTGGCGGTCTCCTTCATGCTTCATCACGGCCTGATCGGTTTTGTCACGCTGGGCGCGGTGTTTCTGGCGGTCACCGGCGCGGAGGCGCTCTATGCCGACCTCGGTCATTTCGGCAAGCGGCCGATCCAGGTGGCATGGCTTTCCATCGTATTGCCGTCGCTGGCGCTGAACTATCTGGGGCAGGGTGCGCTCGTCATCCATGATCCCAAGGCGATCGAAAATCCGTTCTTCCTGATGTTCCCGGACTGGGCGCTGATCCCGATGGTCGCGCTCGCCACCGTTGCCACCGTGATCGCTAGTCAGGCGGTGATCACCGGCGCCTATTCGCTGACGCAACAGGCGATTCAACTCGGTCTGCTGCCGCGATTTGAAATCAGGCACACGTCCGAATCGCAGTTCGGCCAGATCTATATTCCGCGCATCAACCTGCTGCTTCTGATAGCCGTGATGCTGCTGGTCTTGATGTTCCGCTCTTCCAGTGCGCTCGCCTCGGCCTACGGTATCTCGGTGACCGGCACCATGGTCGTTACCGGCATGATGGGATTCGTCGTGGTGTGGCGGGTATGGAAGTGGTCGCCGATTGCCGCCGCCGCGCTGATTGCGCCGTTTCTGTTTCTCGATTTGACGTTCCTTGCCGCAAATCTTCTCAAGGTGCTGGAGGGCGGCTGGGTTCCGTTGGCGCTCGGCTCGATCGTCATGCTGTTGATGTATACGTGGCGTCGCGGCAGCAGGCTGTTGTTCGAGAAATCTCGCAAGCTTGAATTCCCGCTGGCCGAGCTGGTGGCGATGCTGGAGAAACGGCCACCGCAGCGTGTTCCCGGCACCGCGGTTTTCCTCACCAGCGACCCCATCAGCGCGCCGACCGCGCTGATGCATAGTTTAAAACACTACAAAGTGCTGCACGAGAAGAACGTCATTCTCACCATCGAGGCCGCGCCGACCCCCCGCGTCGATCCGTCGGAACGCGTAAGACTGGAGCAGGTCAGCAATACCTTTACCAAGGTCACGCTGCGGTTCGGTTTTATGGAATCGCCGAACGTGCCGAAGGCGCTGGCGATTGCGCGCAAGCTCGGCTGGCAGTTCGACATCATGTCGACGTCCTTCTTCCTGTCCCGCCGCGCGCTCAAACCCGCCGCGCATTCCGGAATGCCGCGCTGGCAGGATCATCTCTTCATCGCGCTGAGCCGTACCGCCAACGATGCGACCGACTATTTCCAGATTCCGAGCGGTCGCGTGGTCGAAGTCGGAACCCAGGTCACCATTTGATCCGGGGTAATCGGCAATTTGTATTGCCGGGCGCTTGATTTTCCTTTTGCTAGTGTGGTGGATTTGGTGGCCGACAAGCAGGCGTTCGAGTGGAGGAGTAAGTGACGGAGCAAGGGCATCGGGTTCACGATTTGGCGGCCGAAGAGGTATCGCGCGGCATGGCCGAGGGGCGCTATCTCCTGGTCGATGTGCGTGAGCCCAATGAAGTCGCGGTCGATGCCTATCCCGGCGCGGTCGTGGTGCCGCTGTCGAGCTTCGATCCGCAAGCCATTCCAGATCCGAAGGGCAAACAGGTGGTGTTCGCCTGCCGGTCCGGCAAGCGATCGGTGACTGCGTCGCTGGCGGCGCAGGCCGCGGGGCTTCCCTACGACAAGCACCTCGCAGGCGGGATGCTGGCCTGGAAAGGCGCGGGTTTGCCGACGAACTCGGGCGGCTGATCATTGCCATGATTTCCCTGAACAAGGTTTTTGGCGACCTGCCGGTCACCGTCTTTGAGGCGATGTCGCAACTCGCTCGCGACAATAACGCCATCAATCTCGGTCAGGGTTTTCCGGACGATCCGGGGCCAGAAGACATCCGCAAGGCGGCAGCCGACGCTACCATGAACGGCAACAACCAATACCCTTCGATGATGGGTATTCCGGAATTGCGGCAGGCGATATCAACCCATTATCAGCACTGGCATGGCCTTGCGCTCGATCCGATGAGCGAGGTGATGGTGACCTCGGGCGGCACCGAGGCGCTGACCTCGGCGATCCTGGCGGTGGTCGAACCCGGCGACGAGGTGGTGGTCTTCCAGCCGGTCTATGATTCCTACCTTCCGATCATCCGCCAGGCCGGCGGCATTCCGCGTCTGGTTCGGCTTGAGCCGCCGCATTGGCGTTTGAGCGAGGAGGCGCTGCGCGGCGTCTTCACCCACAAGACCAAGGCGGTTCTGTTCAATAATCCGCTCAACCCGGCAGCTGTCGTGTACCCGCGCGAAGACCTCGAACTGCTGGCGCGCTTCTGTCAGGAATTCGACACGGTCGCGATCTGCGACGAGGTCTGGGAGCACGTGATCTTCGACGGACGGGTACACATCCCGCTGATCACCATTCCCGGCATGCGCGATCGCACGATCAAGGTCGGCTCCGCCGGTAAGATATTTTCGCTCACCGGCTGGAAGATCGGCTTCGTTTGCGCCGCGCCGCCGCTGTTGCGGGTAGCCGCGAAAGTGCACCAGTTTCTCACCTTCACGACCGCGCCGAACCTTCAGGCCGCGGTCGCCTATGGTCTCGGCAAGCCGGACGAATATTTTTACCAGATGCGCAAGGATCTCGCGCGCAGCCGCGACCGGCTGACCAGCGGGCTGGAAAGCCTCGGCTTTCCCGTGCTGCCTTCGCAGGGCACTTATTTTCTCACCGTCAACTTGTCGCCGCTCGGTTTGAACGAAACCGATGAGGCCTTCTGCAAGCGCATCGTCACCGACTACAAGGTGGCGGCCATTCCGGTGTCGGCCTTCTACGAACAGGACCCCGTGACGACGGTGGTGCGCTTCTGTTTTGCCAAGCGGGACGCAACGCTCGATACCGCGCTGGAGCGTTTGTCCGACGCGGTGCATCGGCGATAGCGGAGACGAGGATGCCGTTCCGCCAGCGCGTTATGTCCCAAATCCGGCTGGCGATGGTGGCTGCGCTGCTGGCCTTGCCGGCCACCGCCAGGCCTGAGGAGCGCACGGTCAATTTTTACAATTGGTCGAGCTATATGGCGCCCGGCGTGCTGGAAGACTTCACCCGCGAGACCGGCATCAAGGTCGTCTACGACACCTTCGATGCCAATGAGACGCTGGAAACGCGGCTTCTGGCCGGCAAATCGGGCTATGACGTGGTGGTGCCGACGGCCTATTTCCTGCAACGCCAGATCAAGGCCAGCGTGTTCCAGAAGCTCGACAAGGCGAAACTGCCGAACCTTGCCAATGCCTGGCCGGTCGTGACCGCGCGATTGTCCACTTACGATCCGGACAACCAATACGCCGCCAACTACATGTGGGGCACCACCGGCATCGGCTATAACGTCAAGATGGTCGAGACCATCCTCGGCCCCGGCGCGGTGATCGATAGCTGGGACATCGTCTTCAAGCCGGAGAATCTCGCCAAGTTCAAGGATTGCGGCGTCCACATGCTGGACTCGCCGGACGATATTTTCCCGGCGGCGCTCAATTATCTCGGGCTCGATCCGAACTCGACGAAACAGGCCGATCTGGAAAAGGCCGCCGATCTCGTCGGAAAAATCCGTCCTTACGTTCGCAAGTTTCACTCGTCGGAATATCTGAGTGCGCTCGCGACCGGCGAAATCTGTCTGGTGGTCGGCTGGTCGGGCGACATCTTGCAGGCGCGAAGCCGCGCGGCGGAAGCCAAAAACGGGATCGCGGTCGGATATGCGATCCCGAAAGAGGGCGCGCAAATGTTCTTCGACAATCTTTCGATTCCTGCTGACGCCAGGAACGTCAACGAAGCCTACGAACTGATCAATTTCCTTTACCGGCCCGACATCGCCGCGAGGAATTCCAACTTCCTGTCTTATGCGAATGGAAATCTGGCGAGCCAAAAACTTCTAGATCCGAAAATTCTCGGCGACAAAAACATTTATCCAGACGATGCGATGCTTGCGAAGCTCTTTGTGATCACTGCGCGTGACCCGGCGACACAGCGCATCATCAACCGGCTGTGGACCAAGGTGAAGACGGGGCGCTAGCCGTCATTCCGGGGCAATGCGCAGCATTGAGCAATTGCACATCGGAGAATCTCGAGATTCCGGACCTGGTCCTACGGACCATCCCGGAATGACCGTTTTGCGCTACCGCCAGCGGCGGTGCAGCCACAGCCATTGATCCGGATATTCGCGAATCCATCCCTCGACCACCGAGGTGATCGCCTGCATCGTCTGCGGGACGTCGATTTGTCCGGAGGCATCGCGCACGGGTGGGATCTCTTCGGAGAGTTCTGCGCGGAAGCGATGATTGGGCAAGCGGATGATACGCGTGCCGTGGATGGGACAGTCGATTTGCCGCAACAGACGCGCCAGCGTCGGGTTGGCTTTGGTCTTTCGGCCGAAGAACGTCACCTCTACGCCATTGGTGAAATACTGGTCGACCAGCATCGCTACATGCTGGCCTTTGCGCAGCGCTTCCGCCATTTTCAATGGCGCGTCGCGGCCGGCGGGAATCAGCGTTCCCATTTTTACCGCGCGCAACTCCTCGATGATGCGGTTGGCTGAGGCGCTGTTCGGCCGGCGAAACAGGATGGCGGCGTCCAGCCCGTGCGCCACCGCCGCCACCGCCGGCAATTCCCAATTGCCGAGATGGGCAGCGAAGATCAGCGCCGGTTTGCCGGCGAGGCGAAGCTGGGCAAATAGCTCGTGCGTCCGCGGCCCGATTTCGATCCGGCTTTTTTCCGGAAAAGCGGGGTCGTGCTCCCAGATATGATCGAGGTGGGCAAATTCGGCGCCCAGACGGCCGAGGTTGTCCCAAACACCGGTCAAGATGGTCTCGATCTCTTCCGGCGATTTTTCCGGGAAGGCCGCCGTCAGGTTGGCGCGGCCAATCCGCTGTTCGCGGGTCAAGGGACCGACCAGGCGGGTGGCGTGGCCGAGAAAGTTGGCGGTCTTGATCGGATCGAAATAGCGCGCGGTTCGCAGAAGGACGGTGGTCGCGGCTCCCACCATGCCATCGACCACGGACCTGGTCGCGTCGCGAATTCCGGCTTTGGCGCGAAGCAGCAGAAGTTTCATTGGGGTCAACGATGATTAGACCGGGAGCGTGCCGGCGACGCCTGGCGCCCAGAACTGAACAAAAGCGGTCTGGCTACACCGGTTCACGGGTCAGAATCAGCGAGGCATTCTGACCACCGAAGCCGAACGAGTTCGACATCACGGTGCTGATACGCGCATCGCGGGCTTTGTTGGGAACAACATCGAAGGGAATGGCGGGATCCGGAATGTCGTAGTTGATGGTCGGCGGAATTCTCTGGTGTTCCAGAGTCAGAAGCGAGAACACGGCTTCGACTGCGCCTGCCGCCGACAGCGTATGCCCGACCATCGACTTGTTCGATGACACCGGGATTTGTTTGGCGCGTTCGCCGAACACCGTCGATATGCCCAGATATTCCATCTTGTCGTTCTCGGGCGTTCCGGTGCCGTGCGCGTTGATGTAGTCGATCTGCTCGGAAGCAAGGCCGGCATCGGCCAGGGCGTTGCGAACGCATCCGATGATCGGCTTGCCGTCGGGACTTGAGCGGGTGCGATGGAAGGAGTTGGCCAATTCGCCGCAGCCGGCCACGATGCCGAGAATGGTCGCGCCGCGTGCGGTCGCGGCCTCAAGAACTCTCCAGGACCAGGGCGCCGGCGCCTTCAGCCATCACGAAGCCGTCGCGGTTCTTCGAAAACGGCCGGACGGCGGCATGCGGCGGTTCGTTGTGGGTCGAGAGCGCCGAGAGCAGCGAAAAGCGGACCAGGGCCTCCGGATTGACCGAGCCGTCGGTGGCGACGCAAAGGGTTGCATCGGCCTCACCACGCCGGATCGCCTCGACGCCGAGCTGGATGGCGGTGGCGCCCGAAGCGCACGCCGTGGACAGCGAGATCGGCGATCCCTTGGTGCCGAATGCCTCGGCGAGATGGTCGGCGACCGAGCCGAACAGGAAGCGCCTGTGATAGTCGGTGTAACGGCCGCCGCCGCTGACGCGCAGCATGGCGTCATAGTTGATCTCGGTCGCGGAGCCGATCGCTCGTCCGAGTTCCTGGCGTTGCGGCCACTCGACTTCGACGGGGGCGACCGCGAGGAACAGCGGCCCGGGAAAATCGCCCTTGGTGCCGATGCCGGACTGGGCGATGGCTTCTTCAGTGGCGAGTTCGCCGAGCCGTTCCGAAAGATCGGTGGATGAAAACGGCTCGACCGGGATGAAATCGATCGTTCCGGCCATCGTCGTCTTGAGTCCGTCGGTGGGAAAACGGGTAATGGTGCGAATGCCGGACTCGCCCGCCGTGAGCTTTTTCCAGTTGTCGACTTTCCCCGCGCCGAGCGAGGTGACAACGCCCATGCCGGTGACGACCACGATCGGCCTGCCGAACTTATCGTGCGTGGTGGCCATGTTTCCCCCGTGAATTCACTTGATCGCTTCGAGCAGCGCCATGCCTTCGCCGCGCCAATGACCTGTCCCGATCACTACAATCTGGGACGGGCTTCCTGACATTTCAACCTCGACAGGAGAAGTGCCGTCGGGCGGAAACAAGGCGCCACGCGACAATGACAAGGCTGCCAGCGCCAATCCCAGTGGAAACTGCGATTCCATCGTGTGGCCGAACATCGTTCCGCTCGCACGCACCGGAAGTCCATGGGCCTTCAGGAAAGCGCGTTCTTCGGAAGTGACGGGCTCGACGCCGGTCGCGCCGGTGATGACCGCGGCATTGTCGCCGACCTTGCCGAGCTTGGCCCACAGCTTCTCCAGCGTCGATGTCACGTCGCCCGGGTGATTGCGGCGCGACATGTCGGCGACGACGTTGGCAAGCCGTGCAAACGGCTTGGCGCCGCGCGCTTCGGCGTGGGCTCTCGATTCGATGACAAGGAACGCGCCGCCCGATCCCAGCGCGAAGCCGCCCGGTTCGCCGCGCTCCCAGACGGATGCAAACTTGTTCTTGAGATTGAAGTCACCGAATTCGTAGAGAACCAAGAGATCCTTGCGTTCGCCGTTTTGCGAACCGCCGATCAATGCGATGTCGCTTTGGCCGGCGGCGATGCGAGCGAGCGCGATTCGTACGGCGTCAACACCGGCCGCTTCCTCTCCCATGAAGGTGCGGGAGGAGCCGGTGACGCCATGCACGATGGCGATATTTCCGGCCAGGAGATTGGAGAGCTGCGCGAGGAAAAGCGTCGGGCGCAGATCGCTCATCAGCCGTTCGTTGAGAAAGCCGGGGCCCGAATTACCCTTTGCTTCCAGGTTCAGGATATTCGAATCGACCGCCAGATCGCGCTCGCCGCCGCCGGCGGCAACCACCATGTCCATGCGCGCCAGGATTTCGGCGTTGCCCTTGACGCCGGCCGATTCCAGCGCCAGTCCCGCGGCGTAGGTGCCGATCCGCTGCCAGGCTTCCATCTGGCGCTGATCGCCTTTCTTCGGAATCTGGGCGTCGAGATTGATCTGGGCCAAGGGGTGCACGATGCAGGGTGCAAAGCCCTTCTCGTCAACATTGATGCGATGCTGATTGAGCGCGTCCCAATGAGCGTCGAGACCCTCGCCGAGCGAAGTCGCAAGACCTATGCCGGTGATCCAGACTTCGGTTGAAGCTTTCGTTTGAGTCATGGGGTGATGGCCTGGTGCGGAAATCCGATACGCTGGGCCATCGCTTCCATGTGCCCTCGCATGTCCGCATTGGGGAAAGGGATCAGTGTGAACGTGAGTGTCGAGTTCGCGCGCAGTTTGCCGCCAACCAGGATCTTCGCTTCGGTCATGGCGTAACCCGAGCCTTCATGGGCGAGACTTGCCTCGATGGTGATGAGATCATCCGGGAAAACCGAACCGCGCACTTTGGCTTCCTTCACGGCGGCTAGAATTGGCATGCGCTCGAATTTGAGCAAGCCGAGCAGAAGCCAGCCGGAGGCCTGTGCCATGGACTCGATCAGCAGCACGCCCGGCATCAGCGGGTAGCCGGGAAAGTGTCCCTCGAAGATCGTGCTCTCCTTCGGAACCTGCGCTTCGACGACAATCTTCTTCTCGTCGACCTTGAGGTCGACGATGCGATCGATCATTTGAAAGTATTCGAGTTGCATCGTCGCGCGCCACGCTAGGCGCTGGCGCCCTTGGCCGCGACCAATTCGTCGATCCGGGCGCTCAGATTCTTGAGGACGAAGTACTGCTCGGTGGTCGCCTTGCCGTCGTTGACTTCCTGGGTCCACTTTTCCAGCGGCAGCTTGATTCCGAACGCCTTGTCGATTGCAAAGGCGATGTCGAGGAAATCGAGACTGTCGATCCCCAGATCGTCGATCGCGTGGCTTTCCGGCGTGATCGTGTCACGCGGTATGTCGCAGGTTTCAGCGATAATCGTTGCCACCTGATCGAATGTAGAAGACATCACTAAACCTTTGATATATTGAGGGTAAATCCCACGAAGCTGAGAGTAATGGCCGCAGGGCCAAAGGCGGGCTCATCCACCACCCGGAGTTGAAAGCCCGTATATCGGAGCGCCGCTCCGAGTTCAATGGAGAGAGGCAGGCCTGGAGTGGTCGGCCCCCGGGGCCAAAACACCGTTTTGCTTGATATTGCTGAGGGAACGGAGGTTTGTCCGTCCCGACAGGGGCTAATTATGTGGCACGGTAATCTGGACGCAATCGTGACGTCCCATCAGGACACAATCCTGGGTTCGCCGGAGCTGGGCAATGCTCATGGTCAGCCAGATGCCGATCGCCAGCAACGCGACCGTAAAGGCGAACGCGGCTACATTTGCCAGCATTCGCTGCCGATAGTCGCCAGCGTCTTCGCGGTCGCGCTCATAGCGTGACAGATCGTTGGCGACTTCGAGCCGATGGACAAACGGAGGGGGATTGCTGCGTTGCGCCAAAGGCGATCCCGGGCGCGGCCGAAATTGGAGCACGCGGTGCTCGTCTTCCGGCGGGGCCGATACGATGGGTCGCTGGGGTTTCACGGATGCCAGCTCCGGGGCAGCTTTCTTCCCTTTAGCACGCTCGCGTTGCGTCCCGAAGTAAAAATAAAAATACCAAAGTAGGGGGAAATTCATTCGCCCACGGTGTCGTGGAACTTGCCGTAGTCGATTCGAATCCGGCCATCGTCGAGGTTTTCGAGAATATCGGCGTAGCGCTGGCCAAAGCGGATGTCGGTATGATCGTAAGTTTTGCGGGCGTGGATGGTTTGCGCCGCAACAACGTCATAGCCGGACACCACGACCGCGATTGCAATGCTGGCTGTCGCCATCTCATTGGCATCGAGATTGTGGAGCGGGCTTGTTTCGTCGAGGGTATGATAGAGTGTCCAGCTCAAT
Source organism: uncultured Alphaproteobacteria bacterium (assembly GCA_963770515.1). GTDB lineage: Bacteria > Pseudomonadota > Alphaproteobacteria > Rhizobiales > Xanthobacteraceae > Bradyrhizobium. The sequence goes on along the minus strand of CAVYPW010000004.1, from coordinate 12,957 downwards.
GCGAGCGCCGGGTGCTCGTTCTTCAGCAGCGAAAGTTCGCTGAAGCGCCGGATAGGCTGGCCTTCCTTGCTGATCGTATTCTTGAGGACCCACAGCCGCGCGGTCGCATTGCCGATGATGTTGTGACGCTCATTGGCCACGCGAACCATCAGCGTCGGCTCTCCGTCCTGAATTCCAATCACCGGATTGTTGGCGAACAGAAGCCGGGCGCGGGGCCGCGAAAACCGCGAAAAGATCAGCCCGGTCATCAGTGACATCGAAAAGATGCCGGTGAACAGCTCGACCGCGGCGATGAAGTGGCCGTAGTGGGTTTGCGGATGCATGTCGCCGTAACCGGCGGTCGAGAGCGTCTCGATGCTGAAATAGAGATAATCGAGATAGTCGTTGCGCGCGACGTTCGAGATCGGTTGATCGCCGAGCCAGTAAAGCAGGCCGAAGCCCGCATTGAAGACGACAAAGACAAGCACCGCGCCGGCGATGAACGATGGCCACGACGCGGTCATCGAACGATGGCTGATATCGGCCCAGAAACTAAGATCGAGCCCTTCAGTGATGATTTCGCGATCGCCAAACCGGATGACACTCGACTTCGATAGCCGCTCCTTCAGCTTTTCCAGCATCTCACCTCATGCCATAATCGAACCAATTAAGGCGGCATATTTCACAATCCGGCAGGGGGATGTCCAGTCATGTCGAACGTGCGTGAGCCACTCATCAAGCCGATCCCGATTATTTCGCTTCGTCCGACCCAGATGACCGTCGGAATGAGAGAGGTAAAGGAAAAACGCAAGCGCTGGCGCGAGCAAAAAAAGAAGAAGCAGGCGGAAGCGCTGGGCAAGCACATGATCCCGGTGGTGCACGGACCGGACAAGCGATACTACGTGGTCGATCACCACCACCTGGCGCGCGCGCTGCATGAAGAAGGCGTGACGGATATTCTCGTCACCGTGATTGGCGATCTCAGCATGGTCGAGCGCGACGCGTTCTGGGGCGTCATGGACAACAAGCGGTGGGTCTATCCCTACGATGCCAAGGGCGAACGCCGCCATTTCAAGGATCTGCCGAAGTCGATTACGGAGCTCAAGGACGATCCCTTCCGCAGCCTCGCCGGTGAATTGCGGCGTGTCGGCGGTTTTGCCAAGGACACCACGCCATTCAGCGAGTTTTTGTGGGCCGATTTCCTGCGCCGGAAAATGTCGAGCAAGGCCGTGGATGAAAACTTCGCAAAGGCGATCGAAAAGAGCTTGGTGCTGGCAAAAAGTTCGGATGCCGTCTATTTGCCCGGCTGGTGCGGACCAGCCTCCGACGGCTAGGTGTCGGCTTTAAGCCTTCGGCAGTCGCCCCATCAGATAAAACTCGTCGTTGGGCCGCATCGCGCTGACATTGGCGATCCGGTTCGACAGTGCAAAGAATGCCGCGATCGCGGCGATGTCCCAGATATCGTCCTGGCTGAAACCGTGGGCGGCCAGTTCGGTAAAATCGCCTTCTGAAACCAGTTCCGCTTCCCGGCTTACCTTCATGGCGAAGTCGAGCATCGCGCGCTGGCGCGGCGTGATGTCAGCCTTTCGATAATTGGCGGCGACCTGATCGGCGATGTGCGGATTCTTCGCCCTAATTCGCAAGATCGCGCCGTGCGCGATCACGCAATATTGGCATTGATTGGCGCTGGATGTCGCCACCACGATCATCTCGCGCTCGGCCTTGGTCAGGCCGCCGTCTTTGTCCATCAGCGCATCGTGATAGGCAAAGAACGCACGAAATTCGTCGGGCCGAAAGGCCAACGTCAGAAAGACGTTCGGAATGAAACCCGATTTCTCCTGCACCGCGAGCAGATGGCTGCGGATGTCCTCCGGCAGGGTTTCGATGGCGGGAACAGGAAATCGTGAGGCTGTCGGCTGCGTCATGGCGAGGCTTCCGCTTTAGTGGGGGAGTCGACCATAGTCGCTAGGCCGCGATGGTGCAAAGCCGGGCCAACGGCCTTAAATATCGCACCGGAGACGGGTTTTCAGCGCAGCGGCTTCTTCAGGAGCGAGAAGCGATCGGGATCAAGCCCGAGCGAGGGTTGCAGCATCGGCGCTTCGACGGGGCCTGCCGTCCGCGAGATCGTGCGATCGTTGAACGTGGGATCGTTCGGAGTAGTAGCATCACGGTTCGACGTCGCGCCGCGCCAGCGTTCCAGCACCGCGCCGACAAAGTGCATGTCGTGACCGGACGTGGCCGACGGCACGGTCGAGATGGTGGCCTCGCCCCGCGGCAGCTGGTGAACCGGTACTTCCTTGAAGCGCAACCGGGTCGGCAACGCCACGCCTTCGCCGAATGCGAGCACTTCGCGTGTTCCGAGCGAGGGTACGAAGGACAACAGGTTTGCCGCGGCGTCCGAGACCGCGGAGCGCAACAGCGCCTGGTCGCGCTCGTTGGCCAGGCGCATCGTGAACAGCGTGTTGCACTGGGAAATGATGGTGGCATCGAGTTCGGCGGGGCGTTGCGTGACAAGTCCGAGATAGACGCCGTATTTGCGGCCTTCCTTGGCGATCCGTGAAACCGCCTTGCGGGTCGGGCCAAAACCGACATTGCGGTCAGCCGAGGCGTAGCGATGCGCTTCTTCGCAGACAAACAACAGCGGCGACACGCCGTCGCTCCAGAGCCCGAAATCGAATGCCATGCGGCACAGCACCGATACCACGGAGTTGATGACTTCGGCCGGGAAGCCCGCGAGCTGCATCACGGTCATCGGCCGGCCATTAGCGGGCAGGCGGAACAGATGGCTGATCACTTCAGCCATGGTGTCGCCGCCGACATTGGCGTTGTCGAACATGAAGGCATAACGCGGATCGTTACGGACGGTCTCGATGCGCGAGATCAGCTTGTGATAGATGATGCGCGAGGAACGGTTCTCGAGCTTGCCCATGCGCTCGTCGATCAGCGAGATCAGATCGACCAGCCGGTAAGGAACGGGTGTGTCGAGCGTATAGCCGGCCGACTTGGGATCGGAGCGTTTCAGTCCCACCCGATCCGCACTCTGATACTGCGTATAAATGGCCTTTGCGACCGGAATCACCTCGGCGAGAATGTCGAGCTCTTCGGGCACGCCGGGGCGTCCGGCGAACAGCACGTCGACGATCTCTTCGAAATTGAACAGCCAGAATGGAAGCTTCAGATTGCGGGGATTGAGCACCAGGGCCCGATCGCCGAAACAGCGGCCGTACTCGTTGTGAACATCGAGCAGGAAAATCCGCAAGTTCGGCCGCGATTTGAGAATCTCGTTCAGGAGCAACGACACGCCGGTTGATTTGCCGACGCCGGTCGATCCGAGAACCGCGAAATGCTTGGACAACATTTCCTCGATATCGACATAGGCGATAACCGAGGAATCCTGCTGTAGCGTTCCGATATTGATCTGGTCCGAACCGCTCGGCGCGTAGATCGTGCGCAATTCCTGGCTGTTGATCAGTTCAACCGCATCGCCAATGGTCGGATAGTTGGCGACACCGCGCTGGAATTTCTGGCGTTCCGATGTCCCGAGGATTTCGCCGAGCAAATCGACCGAAGCGCTGGCAATGAAGTTGTCGGATGTCGGCAGGTCTTCGCACGACACTTCGGTGATCATGGCAACGATGACGGAAGTTCCGCAGCGGATGCTAACAAAACGGCCGACAGTCGCCCGCACCTCGGAGAGGCCCAGTTTACCGTTAGCCATCAGACCGACCCGCGCAAGCGAGCCGCGCACCAAAATCACGCGTCCAAAGGATGTCACGATAGCCGAACCCGATTTGTCACGAATTGCGCATTCTGGGCGCTACTATGAGGTCTGTCGCTGCACAAACGGTTAAGCCACGCCGGTCAAAAGAGCGGCGGTTCGCCCTGAAATGGCGTTTTGGCTGCGTTCAGGCTTCGTCCAGTGGTTATTCCGTGGGCGGAAAGGGGAAAACGGCCGGGCCATCATCAGCCGCGCCCCGGCACGGCATTCATATTTGATTTACCAGATCGCGAGGTGTCGCACCCATGAGGGTCGGCTGCGAAAAGCCCTAAAGGAGAAGGACGGCGAGTTGGCCAATCGGTTTGCCAAATGCTGGCCGCAACGCCGGCAGACGAGGTATCCGTGAAACGGGCGGTTTGTCGGCAGATATTCGTTGACTTGACCGAATGATTTGTACATTTGTACAAATCAAAATGGCCCGCCCAACCGACAGCGATGATGCCGCGCCGCGCAAGCCAAACCTGCGCGAAGCGATCCTTTGCGCCGCCGAAGATTTGTTTTCGACCAACGGGTTCAACGCGGTTTCGGTACGCGATATCGCGCAGGCGGCCGGTGCCAATCCCGGCAGCGTCACCTACCACTTCAAGACCAAGGACGGGCTGCTTCTCGAAATCTACCGCCGGCACTGTGGGCCGATGAACCTGAGGCGGTCGGAATTGCTGGCGGCAGCCCAGCGCGTGCGCGATCTCAACGATCGGCTCGAGGCGATCGTGCGCGCCTATGTGCTGCCTGCTTTCTCTTCCGGAAACGATCTCGCCGGCGGGGGCGCGCGCTTTACCCGACTGCGCGCGGTGATGTCGGCGGAAGGCAATGTGGTGGCGGGCAAGATCATCGCGCAGACCTTCGACGATACCAGCCATGCTTTCATCGATGCGATTGTTGAAAGCCTGCCGCAGATTCCGCGCACCGAGATCGTCTGGCGCAGCCATTTTTTGCTCGGCGCGCTTTACTACACATTGGTGACGCCCGAGCGTGTATCGCGCCTGTCGCGCGGCGAGGCCGATGGCGCCGATGCCGCCAATGCCATCGAGCAACTGGTCAGGGCAACGGTCGCCTCGCTGCAGGCGCCCGCGCTTGAAGAGCGGACGCCCGCGCCGCGGCGCGCTACGACGGTGCCACTTGATAACCTGAAAGCGCCTGCCGGGCGCGGCTAACAACAACGATCGAGCTACGATGCCAAAATGGGAGGACGGCCATGGCTACGTCGACGACCGCGTCGGTAACTGCAAGTCATGTGGAATTTGGTGAGACGATCCGCGCAGGGCTTCTTGGAGGCCTGGTCGGCGGTGTCGTCATCTGGATTTACGAGGCGATCGTCTGGGTCGGGGTCCAGCATCTGATGCCGCTGGCGGGTATCCCGCGCAACGCGACCGGGCTCGTCTTCGGCAAGGACGTGCAGGCTTCGTTGGGGGCGGTGGCCTATGTGGTGGGCACCGGCATCCATTTCTTTTTCGTGTTCGCCTGGGGCATGGTCTTCGCGTGGGTGTGGCCCTACTTCGCGCGCCGCGGCCACGAGGCGACGCTCATCGCGATGTTCTTCGCCGCTATCGTTTGGATCGTGATGCATGTTGCGATCGCGCTGGTCTCTTCGAACCACCCGAATTACCTTGATCCCAACGTGGTCATCGGCGGCTTTGTGTCTCACCTTTTCTACGCGGTACCGCTGGCCTTGATCGTGAAGCATCGCTTGGCAGCGAACGGTTGAGTAACGAAAGACCCGCCAGGCAATAGGCTGCGCCAACGGGCCTGGTCGGCATAATCGGAGGAAACAAGATGGCAAAAACGGGTTTGGTGGTTTCGGCGCATCCCGGCGATTTCGTCTGGCGGGCAGGGGGAGCGATCGCGCTTCACGCCAAGAAAGGCTACCGCGTCAAGATCGTTTGCCTGGCGTTCGGCGAACGCGGAGAATCCCAATTCGCCTGGAAGCAGCCGGGCATGACGCTTGAAAAGGTCAAGGCCGGCCGCAAGGACGAGGCCGAGCGTGCCGCCGCCTCGCTTGGCGCCGAAATCGAGTTCTTCGATGCCGGCGATTATCCGCTGCGCCTGACGGATGCGCATATGGAGCGGCTGATCGACATCTACCGCGAACTCAATCCGAGCTTTGTGCTGACCCATTCGCTCGAAGACCCTTACAACGTCGACCATCCTGCGGCGACCGCCTACGCCCAGGAGGCGCGCATCGTCGCCCAGGCCATGGGCCACAAACCGCAGGCCGATTACAGCTATGCCGCGCCTCCGGTGTTCCTGTTCGAGCCGCACCAGCCGGAGATGTGTAACTTCAAGCCGCAGGTAATCCTCAACATCGACGAGGTCTGGGAGATCAAGCGCAAGACGTTCGAGATTCTCGCCGCGCAAAAACATCTTTGGGCCTATTACGAGCGCGTCGCGTTGCAGCGGGGCATGCAGGGTGGGCGCAATTCCGGCAAGGCCATGACCTATGGCGAGGCCTATCAGCGGCTATTCCCGATGGCGTTGGAGGAATTGGTATGAAGAATATCGTCGTTCGTAACATCAAACGTACTGATGCTGACGTCGTCAAACGGCTGGGTGCACTCGGCGCGTCCACTGTGCACGAAGCCTATGGCCGGTTCGGCCTGATGAAGCCGTATATGCGGCCGGTGTGGGCGGGTGGCGAAGCAGCCGGCACCGCGGTCACGGTGCTGGCGCAGCCCGGCGACAACTGGATGCTTCATGTCGCGGTCGAGCAGTGCCGTCCGGGCGACATGCTGGTCGTGGGCTGCACCACCGACAATACCGACGGCATGTTCGGCGATCTGCTCGCGACCTCGCTGATGGCGCGCGGGGTGGTCGGCCTTATCATCGATGCCGGCTGCCGTGATGTGAAATCGCTCAGGGAGATGGGCTTTTCGGTGTGGTCGAAGGCGATCTCCGCCAAAGGCACCGTGAAGGCGACGCTGGGCGCGGTCAACGTTCCCGTGGTCTGCGCCGGTATCAACGTTCATCCGGGTGACGCGATCGTGGCCGACGACGACGGCGTCGTGGTGGTCCGGAAAAAGGATGCCGCCGAGGTCGTAATCAAGGGCGAGAAGCGCCAGGCGGACGAGGAAGGCAAGCGCAAACAACTTGCTTCCGGCGTACTCGGGCTCGACATGTACAAGATGCGCGAGCCGCTGGCCAAGGCGGGGCTCGTATATGTCGATGAGCCGGAGGCCGAGTGAGATGGCGATGCGCCTGCGCGCCTTGCTCGGTGACCACGCATGCACCGCGGCGCTGAAGAACGGTTCGATCAAGTCCGATCTGGTCGAGTTTGATTTCGTCGAGTACACGCCGACCAACAAAGGCTTCAAGCCGATGGTCCGCGAGGGCGCCTTTGACGTCTCCGAAATGGCGATCGTCACCTATCTGATGGCGAAGAATTTCAACAAGCCGATAGTGCTGTTGCCTGATGTCGTGATGGCGCGGTTTCAGCATGGCTATGCTTTTTACAACGCCAGACGCGGTGTCCTGACGCCGATCGATCTTGCCGGCAAGCGCGTCGGCATCCGTTCCTTTACCACCACGACCGGTGCATGGCTGCGTGGCATTCTCGCCAATGATTACGGCGTCGATCTCGATGCGATCGACTGGATCACCTTCGAGGACGCCCATGTCGCCGAATTTGTCGATACGACGAGGCGCGCGCCTGCGGGAAAGCAGATCGTCCAGATGCTTCTCGACGGCGAACTCGACGCGATCCTCGGCGAGAAGGTGGAGCATCCGGCCCTCAAGCCGCTGTTTGCCGACGTCAAGGCGGAGGAGGCGCGCTGGTTTGCCAAACACGCGGTGCGCCCGATCAATCACATGGTGGTCGTCAGCCAGGAATTGTCCGGCCGCCATCCCGATATCGTCCGCGAAGTCCATCGCATGCTGTCGGAAGCGGCGATCGCGGATACATCGCGCTTTCAAGCCGCCGACATCGGGCGTTCGCTGGAATGCATCGCCGGATATACGGCGCAACAGGGCCTGACTGCGCGACGGTTTGCCGTCGATGAGTTGTTCGACGATGTGACGCGCCCGCTTATTGGAGAGGTTCACTAGTGGAGTGGATTTGACATTCGCTTCCCACCTAGCCGCGAGTGCTGAAAGCGAATGTTAAATCCTAAACTCCACTAGAAGTTCTATATTTGCTAGTGGTCCTTTTGATTTTAACATTCGCAAAAAGGACTGCTGAGAAGGGATGCGAATGTTAGAATCGGACCACTAGGATGCAGCCCGAGCCCATTTTTGATCTGGCCCACCTCGGCCACCTGGAATTGCTGACGCCGAAGCCGGACGAGAGCCTCAAGTTCTTTGTCGACGTGATGGGCATGACCGTCAGCGGCCGCCAGGGCGAATCTGTCTATTTGCGTGGCTGGGACGATTACGAGCGCTATTCGCTCAAGCTGACCGCGTCCAAAACCTCAGGGATGGAGCATATGGCGCTGCGGGCGCGGAGTCCGCAGGCGCTGGAGCGGCGGGTCGCGGCGCTGAAAGGATCCGGCTTCGATATCGGTTGGACCGACGGCGATCTCGGCCATGGCCCGGCGTTTCGCTGCCGCGATCCGGATGGCCATATCGTCGAGCTTTATTACGAGACCGAGTGGTATCAGCCGCCGGCCGAATTGAAGCCGGCCCTGAAGAACCAGGCTCAGCGTTTTCCGGCGCGCGGTGTCAATGTTCGCCGCCTCGACCATCTCAATTGTCTCGCGGTCGATATCAAGGCCAACCGGATCTTCTTCGAAACCTATCTGGGCTGCCGGTTGACCGAGCAGATCGTGCTCAACGACGGCACGGAAGCGGCGATGTGGATGACGGTCACGAACAAGAGCTACGACTTCGCCTACTCGCGGGATCATTCCGGCACGCCCGGCCGTTTCCACCATCTCACCTATGCGCTCGACAGCCGCGAAGACATCCTGCGTGCCGCCGATATCTTCCTGGAGAACGGGGTCTACATCGAGACCGGTCCGCACAAGCACGCGATCCAGCAGACATTTTTCCTTTATGTCTATGAGCCCGGCGGCAACAGGGTCGAGGTCGCCAATGCCGGGGCGCGGCTGATCCTGGCGCCGGACTGGAAGCCGATCGTCTGGACCGAGGAGGAGCGCAAGAAGGGGCAGGCGTGGGGGCTGAAGACGATCGAGTCGTTCCACACCCACGGCACTCCACCGGTCTAGCGCTCTTTCCGAAGTTCGTGAGACATCGGCGACCAGGGCCATCGATCGTTCACACCGTGTTGATTTGAGTTTTATGCCGCCGTCTTCGGCTGGCTTCCCGGCAGATTTGTCTCCTGCTATCGTTCTCGCGATCCAAACCTGTCGGCTCGGTCGGGCCAGTATCAAAAACAACATCAAATGGGAGTATTTTCATGAAACGCCGCTCTGCCATCGCATTGCTTGTCCTCGGCACCGCCGCTTTGTCCTGGTCGTCGCAGGCTTCGAGCGAAACCGGATGGGTCTCGCTGTTCGACGGCAAGGATACGAACAGCTTTGACAAGATCGGAGACGCCAATTGGCGGATCGAGGACGGCATGATCGTGGCCGACAAGGGCAACGGCTTCCTGGTCACCAAGAACGACTATACCGACTATGACCTCAAAGCCGAGTTCTGGGTCGATGCCGACGCCAACAGCGGCGTCTTCATCCGTTGTACCGATCCCAGCAAGATTGGCTCCGAGAATGCCTACGAAGTGAATATCTGGGATACGCGCCCCGATCCGAGCTATGGCACCGGCGCCATCGTCAACGTCGCCAAGGTCGACCCGATGCCGCATGCGGCCGGCAAGTGGAATACCTACGAGATCATCGCGAAGGGTTCGACCTTCACCGTCATTCTCAATGGCCAAAAGACCGTCGACGGCGCGCAGGACTCGAAACTTGCGAAGGGCCGGATCGCGCTTCAGCACGGTCTCGGCGTCAAGGACGCCAATGGCGTGCCGAACGACAAGGGCGTCGTCAAATTCCGCAAGGTCGAGATCAAGCCGCTGTAACGCTTCGTCCTTATTCGGCGTGATAAGCACGCGTGAACCGCCCTCGCATAATGAATGTGCGAGGGCGGTTTTTTGGTGAATATTTTATCGCGAAGGTCTGTGTTCAAATTCCGGCGCGGTGCCAGGTCCACGAGTGCTGCCACGTTCCACCAGCCGGACCGACCACTTGCCCTTCGCCGGCCCATTGTCCGGGCGCGACCTGGTGAGCGTTACCGGAGTGGTGCCAGACCCCGCCATGCGGTCCGGTAAACGTCCCGCTGCTTTGACAGCTTCCGTCCGCGCATTTTCCACTGCCTTCGTAGACGCCGCCATGGGGTCCCGTCCAGCGGGTCGACCAACTGCCGGGTTCGGCGGCCGACGCTGCTGCTGTCGAGAGCATCAAGGCCGCAGAGGCGGCAAGGATCGTTGTTTTCATCGCTGTTCTCCTCTCACCTAAAGCGCAGCCGGTTTGGCAAGCGCCACGGCAATGAAGGTGGCAGTCCTTTTTTGCCCGGTCGTTGCAGGCGGGCCAGCGAATATTGCAATTTATTGCAGGCCCGATTTGCCGCTTGCACCCCGCGGGCGGGGTAGGGACAATTGCCGATATGTCGGAAAGCAGGCCCCAGATCCTCATCGTTGACGATGATGATGAAATCCGTTCGCTGCTCCAGGTCGTGCTGACGCGCGAAGGTTTTCACGTGCGAGAGGCCAGGGATGCGCCGACGGCGCGCCGGATGCTCGGCCCGCAGGGCAGTGTGGATCTGATCATCCTCGATATCATGATGCCGGGCGAGGACGGACTTTCCTTTTGCCAGCGACTGCGCGAGACGCTGGACATTCCGATTCTGATGGTCTCGGCCCGTGGGCTGAGCATCGACCGCTCGATCGGGCTGGAATTGGGCGCTGATGATTATCTGCCAAAACCGTTCGAACGGCGGGAACTTGTCGCGCGGGTCAAGGCGATCCTGCGGCGTGGCGGCAGCTCAGCCAGGGCCAGCCAACTTCGTGTCGGCGGCTTGCTCGTCGATCTGGACCGACGTTCGGTGTTCGATGAACGAGATGCGCCATTGTCTCTGACATCGGGCGAGTTCGAACTGTTGCGCTGTTTCGTGGACAGGGCCGCCCGCGTCCTGTCGCGCGATCAGTTGATCGAATGGACGCGCGGACGCAGCTCCGACACCTTCGATCGCAATATCGATGTCCAGATGAGCCGGCTTCGAAAGAAGCTGGTCGAGAGCGGTTTTCCCGAGGATGGATTCAAGACGGTGCGTAATGTCGGTTATGTCCTTACCGTCGCTGTGGAAAACGCGCCATGAAGGTTCGCCGCATACGGCTGTGGCGGGTCTTCTTCTGGATTGTAGCCATCGCTCTCGTTCTCGAAGTCCTCGGCTTGACCTCGACCTTTATCGAAATACGCCGGCAGCGCATCGGCGGTGCCGCAGGTCTTGTGCCTGACCAGATCGCAGCCGTGGTCCGGCTTTGGCGAAGCCTCGACGAATCCCAAAGGAAAGACGTCCTGACCGCGATTTCAGGAACGGGACTTTCCTATCGCCTGACCTCGCAAGCCCCTGTCGACACTTCGAGAGATGCCCATGTGCGCGAAGTGGAGGACGCGGTTCGAAAGCGGCTCGCCGCCGAAGGGGCGAACGATGTCGTTGCATTGATCCAGGCCCGGCGCTTCGGCCCGGACAACCGCGCGGTCAACTGGGCGCTATCGACCGAACCGGTCCGGGTCTTTGTGCGTCTCGGGGCAGGGGAGTGGCTTGTTGCCGAGGTCCGCGGCGATCTGTTGCCGCGATTCTTCGGATTGCCGACGGGTTTCTGGCTCGGCATCCTTGGCATGCTTCTGACCGGCGGCATCCTGCTGGTGATCTTGCGCGAGGGGCGCGCGATCCAACGAATTGCACATTCGGTCGAGACGTTTGCCTCAACCGGTGCCCCGGAGCCGTTTCCGATCCGCGGTTCGCCCGAGATCGCAGGTCTCGCCAGGCGCACGCTTCGCATGGAAGAGCAGGTGGCGATGCTTCTGAACGAGCGTAACGTCATGCTCGGAGCCATCGCCCACGACATCAAGACCTATGTGCAACGGCTAAAGCTCAGGCTGGATGTTCTGGACGATCCGACCCAGATCGAGAAGGCGATGCGCGATCTCGATGCGATGGACAGGCTGGTCGAAGATGCGCTGCTTGTGGCCGTTCACGCCAATCCCCTGAAAGCCAGGGAGGCTGTTGAATTGTTTGCCCTTGTCGCAGACGAGGTCGAGGTCGCGCGGATGACGGGTGGGCAAGTCACGCTCAATCGCGAACATGCCGGACCGTTTTTCGTCGCCGGCGATCGCGCCGCTCTGTCTCGGGCTTTGTCGAACATCATCGGAAACGCGCTGCGATACGGCAACGTTGCGCATGTGACGATGCGCAGTCAGGCAGGTACGGCGGAGATCATCGTCGACGATGAAGGGCAGGGAATTCCGCCATCGCAGCGCGAGGCCGTCTTCAGGGCGTTTCATCGCGCTGAATCTTCGCGCAATCGCTCGACCGGCGGCACGGGGCTCGGACTTGCGATTGCGCTTAGCATCATCGAACGGCAGCATCACGGCGGAATTGAAATTGATAGCGCGCCCGGTGGAGGCGCCCGATTTCAGAATTCGCCTTCCGCGGATCAATGACGGCTATTGATCCGTCAAGTGATCACGGAGAGACCTACAAACTGAGGGAAGTCCTGCAATCGAACGGCGCTTGCTCGACCGGCGATTCCTGATATCGTAAAACTTACGCAAATATCGGGCCGGCAATGCCCGCCATCCCGACGTCTGACTGCTTCGGTGATTTTGCCCGTCTCCCTAAACGTCGCGGGAGTTTGCACAGGATTATGTTCCGGCTGTTTTTACGAGCACGCGCGCGCAGTTTTGCCCGAGATCATCTGGGAAGTGACGGATTTAAGGTTCGCTCTCCTCAACGGGACGAGGACACCGACCGTCAGCGCGTCGAAGGCGTCATGAACGCAATCGAAGCCGCATTGCAGGCGGCTGAGAACGAGCAAAAAGGCCTCAACGAACGGGTCGAGGAAGTGCTGGCGCGCGCCGCGGTGACGGTTGGAAATGCCAGTGACGAGTACTTGGATCGCGAACCGCTCGATGGCCACCACCAGGATTTGTTCAGCGAAGAAATCGCAAACGGCGAGAGGCGGCTCAAATCACTCGCCGACGCAATAACCCATTTCAAGTTTCTGAGGGCGGCGGTTCTCAGCAGATTTC
>CAVYPW010000003.1:195000-471748 GCA_963770515.1 uncultured Alphaproteobacteria bacterium | reverse complement strand
CGACCGGGAATAAAGCCTGAAAAGCCCGAGTCTTCTCCCCGTACGGCGCAATCCTGCGCCAGCTGGAGCCACGCCAGGCTCCATAGGGAGAATATGACATGGCTAAAAAGGGCCTTGACGATCAGGAAAAGGGATTAGGCCGCCGCGAAGTGCTGGAATGCATGGTCTGGGCGGGAACCGGTGTCCTTTGGACCATCAGCGGCGGTGTTCCACACTCGATCGGGCTGATCGGTGAAGCGGCAGCCGCCGAGCCCACCACCGGCTTTACGTTCCTGCAAATGAGCGACAGCCACATCGGCTTCGACAAAGCAGCCAACCCGGACGCTTTGGGTACGCTCCGTGAAGCGGTTGCCAAGGTCAAGGCGATGCCGACCAAGCCGGCTTTCATCATCCACACCGGCGACATCACCCACCTCTCCAAGCCCGCCGAGTTCGACAATGCGGACAAGGTATTCGGCGAGACCGGCGTGCAGGTGCACTGGGTTCCCGGCGAGCACGACATCATCGATGAAGACCGCGGCAAGGCCTATCTCGAGCGCTATGGCAAGGGTTCGAAGGGCGCCGGCTGGTACTCGTTCGACGATCATGGCGTTCACTTCGTCGGCCTCGTCAACGTCGTCGATCTGAAGGGTGGTGGCCTCGGCAATCTCGGCGCCGAGCAGATCGCCTGGCTCGAGGCGGATCTGAAAGGCAAGTCGAACAGCACGCCGATCGTCGTGTTCGCCCATATCCCGATGCAGATCCTCTACAAGGAATGGGGCTGGGGCACCGAGGACGGCGGCCGTGCGCTCGATCTGCTGAAGCGGTTTGGCTCGGTCACCATCCTCAACGGCCACATCCACCAGCTGGCGCAGAAGGTCGAAGGCAACATGACCTTCCATACGGCTTTGTCGACGGCGTTCCCGCAGCCGGCTCCCGGCTCGGCGCCTTCGCCGGGACCGATGCTCGTTCCCGCCGACCAGCTTCGCAGCAAACTTGGACTGTCGACTGTCACGTTCATGCAGGGCAACAAGCCGCTCGCCTTCGTCGACAAGACGCTGGCCGGCTAATCTGAGGACTACCATGAACACTTTGATAAGCCATCTGCGCCCGGCTGCGGCGCGGTTCACTCCTGGTCGCGCCATCGTCGTTGCGATGCTCCTCGGTCCGGCCGCCGGCGCGTTGCTGGCGTTCGGAGCGGTCGCGGCGCAGGAGGCCAATGTCGTAACGATCGACAACTTCACCTTCACACCGCCGGAACTCACTGTTCCGGTCGGAACGACGGTGAAGTGGGTCAATCACGATGACATCCCGCATACTGTGGTCAACAAGGACAAGGTCTTCCGATCAAAGGCGCTGGACACTGACGACTCGTATTCTTTCACGTTCGCCAGTGCCGGAACCTTCGATTATTTCTGCAGCCTGCACCCGCATATGCAGGGAAAGATCATCGTCAAGTAACCGCGTCATGAAAGTTATGGTCAGTCGGACATGACGACAACAACACTAGCGGTACACCGGACGGGTTTCCGGTGTACCGAACTTGAAAACGACATGCTAAAAGACCGGCCGGAAGGCCCAGATCAAGTGTCTGGCCAGCAGCAAATGTCGGTCTCCGTAGTGCAAAGCAAGGATGATAAAGGCGACTTTGACGAGATCTTCCTGCCGTATTTGCCAGAAGCCTATCGCCTCGCGCAGTGGCTTTCAGGCAATGCATCGGATGCCGAAGATATCGTGCAGGAAGCCGCGATACGGGCGTTTCGGGGCATCAAGGGCTTCGGAGCCGTCAACGCCCGCGCGTGGTCGCTGACCATCGTACGCAACACGGCTTTGAGCTGGTTGACCAAGAACAGGCCGAGGACGGTTACCTATATCAACGACCTCAACCCGGCGGAGCAACAAGAACTCGAATACGAAGGGCTGCACGGCGCGAGAATAGAGACACCGGAAGAGGTCGCACTTTTCAAGGCGGATGCGGCCGCGCTCCAGAAGGCCCTGGCGCAATTGCCCACGCAGTTTCGTGAAGTGATCGTTTTGCGGGAAATCAACCAGATGAATTATCGCGATATTGCCGAGATCACCAATGTTCCCATCGGCACTGTCATGTCCCGTCTGTCGCGAGGGAGACAGCTCCTGATAGCGCTTCTCGGAGATCAAAAGTAATTATGAGTGCGTCTTTGCAAGACAACGACGAATTGCAGTTGACCGCCTATTGCGATGGCGAGCTCGACCCTGCGGCTGCGGGTGAGTTCGAGCGCCGGCTCGCGGCGGATGAATTGCTGAAGGCGCGCTATGCGCGGCTGATGTCGTTGCGGCAGGCTGTTCGGGCGCTTCCGCAGGCCGATGTGCCGTCGGACTTGCAGGCGCGGATTCAGGCCAGGCTGAAAGCGGAGACGGAGCGGTCGAACGTAGAGCGGGCGCCGAGCAACGTCAGCAACGTAACAGTCCTTCGTCGCCGGAGCTGGTCGTTCCAGGCGCTCGCGGCATCCGCCGTGCTAGGTGCGGTGATCTCGGGTTCGGTGCTGAAAACAATCGATCGTTTTGGACGAGAAGATACCATCGCAAGCGAGGTTGTTGCGGGCCATATTCGGGGTCTGCTGGCGCCGCAGCCGTTCGATATCGCGTCCTCCGATCGTCACACGGTCAAGCCGTGGTTTACCTCGCGGCTGCCTGAATCTCCTCAGGTGCCGGATCTCGCAGCAAAGGGTTTTGTGCTGCTCGGTGGCCGGGTCGATGTGATCAACAATCGTCCGGTGGCAACGATCGTCTACAAGCATGCGGCGCATACGGTGAGCCTTACCACGCTGCGGCCAGGGCAAACGATTCCGGACCAGACGATCGCCGGCTATAACGTCCGAAGCTGGAGCGACGGGAATTTCACCTACGTTGCCGTGTGCGATTTACCGAGCGCTGATCTGGCGGTGTTTGAACGCGAGTTTGCCGCGGCAGCGCCGACTCCGGAAATAAAGCAGTAAAATAAGCCGGCCGATATCGGTCTTACGGCCTGAATGGTCGCAAAACGTTCCGTTTTGCAGCCTGGACGACATGTTCCGGCGCCCGAAAGCGGGGCTCGAATTTGGACGTCGTCCGGCAAGTTGTGCTAGCAATGCGTCCCAAAGCAATAAGAGCTTGGGACGGATGTCGAAGTCAGGGACCATCGCGGGCACAGCCGTAGCGGCGTTGATAGGCGGGGCGATCGCGGCCTTTGCGGTGGTCTGGCGGCCGGCGATCGAGCCGATTGAACCTCCCGCACCGCAAACCTTCGAACCGGCACTCGTCAAACGCGGCCGTGATCTCGCCGCCATCGGCAATTGCAGCGATTGTCATACGGTAAAGGACGGGAAAACCTTCGCCGGCGGTCTGCCGGTGCCGACGCCGTTCGGCACCATCTATTCGTCGAATATCACGCCCGATCCGGAAACGGGTATCGGCCGCTGGTCGGAAGCCGCTTTCCGCCGCGCGATGCGCTCAGGCGTCGACCGTGCTGGCTACCATCTCTATCCGACCTTTCCCTACGACCATTTCACCAACGTGAATGACGAGGACGATCGTGCGCTCTATGCGTTCCTGATGACGCGGCCCGCCATTCGCGCCGCCGCTCCTGCCAACGATCTCGCGTTTCCGTTCAATAATCGTTTTGTCGTGGCCGGCTGGAAGCTGCTTTTCCTGAAGGGTGGGACCTACAAGGCGGACAGCACGCAAAGTGCGGAGTGGAATCGGGGCGCTTATCTGGTCGATGGTCTGGCCCATTGCGGCGCGTGCCATACCCCGCGCAACGCGCTTGGTGCGGAGAAGGCGAGCGCGTCATTTTCCGGTGGAGACGTCGACAACTGGCACGCCTACGCCATCAATACACAATCGCTGTCGCCGTTGCCCTGGACTTCCGACGCGCTGTTTCACTATCTGCGTCAGGGCTGGGATCCCGATCATGGTGTCGCGCGCGGGCCGATGGCGGAAGTGACCGCCAACCTTGCATCGGTGCCGGAAAATGACGTCCGCGCGATTGCTCTTTATATGTCGAGCGTGTTTGGGCCTCCGACGCAGGATCGTCTTGGCGAAGCCAAGGCCGTGCGTGCGGACACCAAGTTGCCTCAAACCCAGCCTGTATCCGCTCATCCTGTATTGGCCGACAATCCCGGTGCCGCGATCTATCAGGCCGCTTGCGCGACCTGCCACGAATCCGAGCAGCCTTTGCCCTATAGCGGGATCAACCTTCGCCTCAGCACGGCCCTCAGCGCGCCGGATCCGCGCAACGCAGTTAACGTCATTTTGTCGGGCATTCGGCCCGTCGGCGGGGAACGCGGCCCCATTATGCCGGGTTTTGCCAACAGCATGACGGATAATCAGATTGCTGCCCTGCTGAATTATCTGCGCGGCCGCTTCAGCGCCCAGCCGGCCTGGGCCGGTGTCGAGCAGATCGTCGGGAATGCAAGGCATAGCGAAACCGTATCTCTCCAGACTTCGCCGGCGCCAGACAGTGTTGCCGGTGGTTCCATGCAGCGAGAAAAACCATGACGACATTGAAGGTCAACGGTCACGATCACGAGATCGATGCCGATCCCGATACGCCGCTGCTCTATGTGCTGCGCGATGAACTCAAGCTCAATGCCGCCAAATTTGGCTGCGGTCTCGGTCAATGCGGCGCCTGCACGGTGATCGTCGACGGCAAGGCTGTGTTGTCTTGCGTCACGCCGCTGCTCCTGCTCAAGGGTAAGGAAGTGACGACGCTGGAAGGCCTCGGCACGGTCGAGAAGCCCGCGCCTATACAGCGTGCTTTCATCGAGGAGCAGGCCGCGCAATGCGGCTATTGCATCGCCGGAATGATGATGCGCGCGCAGGCGCTGTTGCAGCGGAATCCGAAGCCGACCGACGCCCAGATTCGCAGCGAGCTGCAAACCAATCTTTGCCGCTGCGGGACCCACATGCGTATTCTTCGCGCGGTGCATCGCGCCGCGCATCTGATGGATACCGCCGAATTGACGACGAACGGGAGCGCGCAATGAACGGTCCCATGAATCTCGATCGCCGTCAGGTGCTTGCCGGTGGCGGCGCGCTGGTCGTCAGCTTCTCGCTGTCGGACGCCTTCGCACAGGAGCACGCCACAGCAGGGGTGCCAAAGCCGCCGGGTAGCCTCGCAACTTCCCCCTATCTCGACGCCTGGATCCGTATCGACGCCGATGGCATCACGGCCTTCACCGGCAAAGTCGAACTCGGCCAGGGCTTCAAGACCGCATTCCAGCAAATTGCCGCGGAAGAGCTCGATGTTCCCTTTGAGGCGATCAAGGTCGTGACCGCCGATACCGGCCGCACCGCCAATGAAGGCTACACGGCCGGCAGCCACTCGATGCAGGATAGCGGCACGGCGATCCTGAACGCCGCCGCACAGGTGCGGGCGCTTCTGATCGCGGAAGCGGCGCGACGGCTCGATCTGCCGGCAGAAAATCTTCGCACCGAAAACGGTTCGGTGGTCGCGCCGGACGGCCAGCGCCTCGGTTACGGCGATCTGGTCGCGGCCGACATGCTGCATGTGCAGGCCGAGGTCAAATCGAACCTGAAGGATCCCGCGACCTACAAGGTAATGGGCCAACCGGTGCCGCGGGTCGATATTCCGGCCAAGGTCACGGGCGGTGCGGCTTACGTTCAGGATATGCGATTGACGGGCATGGTCCATGCACGTCTCGTACGGCCGCCGAGTTACGGTGCCGAGTTGACCGAATGCGATACGTCGTCGGTCGAAAAGCTACCCGGCGTCGTCAAGGTTGTTCGCAACGGCAATTTTCTGGCCGTCGTCGCGAAAAAGGAGTTCCAGGCCATCAAGGCGATGCGCGCGCTTTCGGCCGCCGCGAAATGGAACGAAAAGTCGGCCATGCCGAACCAGAACGACTTACGCCGCGTCATCACCGGCCTGCCTTCGAAGGACTCAGTGATCTTCGAAGTCAGCGATCCGGCGGTCTCGGGTCAACGAACGCTGGAGGCCACCTACACCAGACCTTATCAATCGCACGGCTCGATCGGCCCGTCCTGCGCGCTGGCGCAACTCAACAACGACGTCATGACGGTTTGGACCCACACGCAAGGTGTTTATCCCGATCGTCAGGGGATCGCGGAAATGCTGCGCGTGCCGCCGGCGAAAGTTCGCCTGATTCATGTCGAAGGTTCCGGCTGTTACGGCCATAACGGTGCCGACGACGCAGCGGCCGACGCCGCGCTGATCGCGCGGGAATTGCCTGGCATTCCTGTGCGCGTGCAATGGATGCGCGAGCAGGAGCATGGCTGGGAGCCCTATGGTCCGGCGATGGTCACCAAATTGAAAGCATCGCTCGACGACAGCGGCGGGATCGCGTCCTGGAATTTTGAAGTCTGGAGCAACACGCATTCGATGCGGCCGGGCGGCGGCGGCCGCATGCTCGCGGCCCAGCACATGGCCAATCCCCTGGCCATACCGGAACCGAAGCCGCTTCCGCTGCCGGAAGGCGGCGGCGACCGCAACGCAATCCCGATCTACAAATTCCCCAATGCGCAAGTGGTGCACCATTTCATCCCGTCGATGCCGGTCAGGATTTCCGCGATGCGGGCGCTCGGCGCCTACCACAATGTATTTTCGATCGAGAGCTTCATGACCGAGCTTGCCGAGTTGGCCGGTGCCGATCCGGTCGAATTCCGCCTGAAGCATCTTCACGATCCGCGCGCGCGCGACGTTGTCGAGAAGGCGGCCAGGGAGTTCGGCTGGCAGAAAGGACAAAAGGCGCCGCGGGACCGCGGTTACGGCTTTGCCTTTGCGCGCTACAAGAATCTCGCCGCTTACTGCGCCATTGCCAGCGAAGTGGAAATCAACCGGGAGACCGGGCGTCCGCGTCTGGTGCGTGCGGTGGCGGCCGTTGACAGTGGGCAGGTCGTCAACCCCGACGGGATCATCAACCAGGTCGAGGGCGCCATCCTCCAGTCCATGAGCTGGACGCTCTATGAAGCCGTTACTTTCGATGACGTCAGGATCACCAGCATCGATTGGCAGACCTATCCGATCCTGCGTTTTGACGGAGTTCCTGAAAAGGTCGATGTGCACATCATCAACCGTCCCGGCCAGCCGTTCCTTGGCAGCGGCGAGACCGGGCAGGGGCCGGCGGCGGCATCGGTCGCCAACGCGGTTGCGAACGCTGCCGGAAAACGCTTGCGCGATCTGCCGTTGACGCGGAGCAAGATCAAGGACGCGATCGACGCTTAGCTGTACGCCATCAGTTTCTCATCGAAGCGGCAGGTCGGTTGCTGCCTCAAGCTCGATGAGAGCTTGCCTGGCGTCACGAACCTTGATCGTGGTCATCCCCATTTCGCGGGCCGGCTTCAGGTTGATACCGAGATCGTCGAGATAGATGCAGCGGTTGGGATCGACCGCAAGCGCCTCGACCATCATCCGATAGATTTGCGGATCGGGCTTTCTCAATCCGATCTTCGCCGATTCGATGATGTGATCGAACAGCGCCATCACTTCGGCGATGTAGAGCGTCCGTCCGCCGGCGCTGCCGATCGCATTGGCCGGAAGGTTGTTGGTGATGCAGCCGGTCTTGAATTTGGACTTGATGCGCCGGAGCGCCTCGACCATTTCGGGCCGCAAATCGCCGGCCAGCAGCGGCAAGACGTCCCGGCCACGAACCTCGGCGCCTAGCGCCAGCGATTCCGCTGCGAACAGCCCGTCGAATGTTTCGACGTCCACCTCGGCGCGCTCGAATTTCGCCCAGGCGTTCTCCAGATGATTGGCCGTATTGGTGCGGCGGATAATATCGGCAGGCAAGCCGCGCTCGGCCTCAAACCGAGCGAACGCTTCGAAAGGCGACGACGTCAAGACGCCGCCGAAATCCCAGATCACCGCTTCAAACATGGCTGCCCCCGCTCGCATCGGCGGAAGCTGCTAGCATGGCGTGCGGCGCCGCGCCAGTCTCCGTGATGGCGGCTGAGCCTCCGCGCCTTACGTGTTTCGGCGCCCGGTGCTGGTTGCGATTGCGGCTGCCGCGGTGCGGTTTTCGACGCCGAGCTTGGCGTAGATCTGCTCGAGGTGCTTGTCCACGGTCCGGGGGCTGAGCCCCAGGATTTGCGCGATATCGCGATTGGTCTTGCCCTTGCTCAGCCAGGACAGGACCTCGCCTTCGCGCGTCGTCAGCCCGAGTTCGCTCGAGAATTCCGCTGGCGTGTCGGCGCTCGAGTCCTTGGCGAGGCGCAGCAGGAATTCGTTGGGCCCGAGCTTTCCCATGTATTGCAATTGAAGCTGCTCGTTTTCTGGAAAGGGCGCAGTTTGGGATTTCTGTTTGGATTTTCCTCGCTGCATCTGCGCGATCCATTGCAGCATGGGTTCGGGAAGTGCAAATTCCTCGCCGGCACTGGACGCGAGATTTTCCGACAGCATTTTTTGCGCCTGTGGCGTCGCCCATACGATCTTGCCCTGCCCGTTGACCGCGAGCAGATAGCGGCCCGACACGTCGAGCGCGGCGCGTGCACTCTGCGTCATCCGGGCGTTGGCGAGGTGAACGCGAATGCGCGCCAGCATTTCCTCGATCACGATCGGCTTGGTGACATAGTCGACGCCGCCGGCCTCCAACCCGCCGACGATGTGCTCGGTCTCGGCCAACCCCGTCATGAAGATGACCGGCACGTTGCTCAGCCCCGCGTCGCGCTTCAGCCGCCGGCAGGTTTCAAAACCATCCATGCCGGGCATCATGGCGTCGAGCAGAACGATATCGGGCGTGATTTGCTCGACGATGCGCAACGCAGCCGCGCCGTCCATTGCCACCATGACCGTCATTCCCGCGCCGTCGAGCGCGTCCGTCAGAAGACGCAACGTTTCCGGAGAATCGTCGACCACAAGCGCAATGTCGCGTTTCTTGGATTCAGCGATCATGGCCCTGAAGTCCCTTCAGGGTTGCCATGTATCGATCGAGATCGAAGCGGTCGACGAGAGAGCGCATTTCCGACACGAAATCCCGGTGCTCCGGATAATCGGTCCCGATCTCATCGAGCTTGACCTGGATCGCGCGGATATAGCCGAGCTGCCCCAGGCTGATGAGCTCTTCGACATGGTTTGCCGGCGGCTGCAAACCAAGGCCCGGCTGCCACTTCGAAACCGTCACTTGCTCATCGTCATATTGCCACTCGATCTTGAGGAGTTGGCGGATCAATTCGAGCAGGCGCGGAATATCGATCGGCTTCATCAGGTAGCCGTCGTGAAAGGGCTGCGCCAGCGGCGTGCCATGGGCTTCCAGGGCGCTGGCCGAAACCATCAGGATGCGGGCATGGTGATGGCCGTCGGCGCGAAGCGTTTCCGCGACCGTCCAGCCATCCATGCCGGCCATCGAGATATCCAGCAAGAACAGGTCCGGACGGCAGTGCTGGGCGAGCGCGAGACAGCCGGGTCCATCGGGCGCGGCAAGCAGGATAAAGCCGAGCGGCGTCAACACCTCGCGCAACAGATCGCGCTGTATCGGGTCGTCATCCGTGATCAGGATGGTCTTGCGCGCGCCGTGATAGCCTGATGGCGTTGCGTTGACGGGAGCGATCTGTTTCGGATTGGCGACTTCCGACAGCAGCAATTTGACGCGGAACGTGCTGCCGGCGCCGACCGTGCTTGCCACCTGAATATCGCCACCCATGACACCGGCGAGGAGCCGGCTGATGGTCAACCCCAATCCGGTTCCAGTCTGGGGTTGCGAGACGCCGAGCGCGCCGCGTTCGAAGGGCGCAAAGATACGTTCGAGGTCGCTTGATTGAATGCCGGGGCCGGTATCGATCACCTCGAATTCGGCGACGGGGCTGCGGTAGTGCACGACCAGCTGCACGCTGCCGGACTGGGTGAACTTGATCGCATTGGAGAGCAGGTTGATCAGAATCTGACGCAGACGTTTTTCGTCGGCATAGACGACGGAAGGCAGCATCGGCGCGCGCCTGAAAGCGAAATCGATCCCCTTGGCGGCGGCCTGAAGGCGAAACATGCCGACGAGCTGATCGAGAAACTCGCCGATGCGGACCTCGTCGCGCGAAAGATACAGCCGTCCGGCCTCGATCTTCGAAATATCGAGGATACCGTCGATCAATCCCGACAAATGGTCGGCGCTGCGGCGCACCACGCGCACCTGATCGCGTGGTTTGGTGCTGAGGCTTGCGTCCTGCTCCAAAAGCTGTGCGTAGCCAGAGATGGCGTTCAGCGGCGAGCGCAATTCGTGGCTGAGGCCAACGACGTAACGGCTCTTTGCCAGGTTCGCGGACTCCGCAACTTCCTTGGCGCGCTGCAATTCGGCGTCAGTGCGTTTGTGGGCGTCGATTTCCTGAATCAGGAGCGTGGTTTGCCGGCGGATTTCCGCCTCCGCGGCGCGCCGGCTCTGCTGGGCCAGCACAAACAGCCATGCGACGACGCCGATGATGATGGTAAGCGCGAAGAAGACCTTCCAAAGCACCTCGGACAGCAGGAGGTGATCGACATCAACAGCCGCTGAGGTCTGAAGGTAAATCAAGCCGAGCGTCAGTGCGACGAGGCCCGCAGAGACCGCAAAAACGCCGAGATAATGGCCAAGCTGGGAGTTGATCCGGGCGTAGATCGGCTGCGGCAGCAATTTGCCAAGCGTATCGGAAACCTGTGCCTGAATGCGCGCGTGCGGCTTGCAGAGATCGTGACAGCGCGCGTCAAGCGAACAGCACAGCGAGCAGATCGGTCCGGCATAAGCGGGGCAGGAGGCCATATCCTCCGGTTCGAACGTATGCTCGCAAATGCAGCATTGGATCGCTTCGATGTTCTGCCAGCTTCGCTTCGGCTTGCGCGCGATGTAATATTTTCCCCCGGTCGCAAACGCGATCAGCGGTGCGGTGACGAGCGCCACGAGCAGCGCGACGAAGGGCGACAGCGCCTTCGCTGTCGGTCCGAACAGGCCATAGAAAGCGCTGATCGAAACCGCGGTGGCGATGGTCATGGCGCCGACGCCGACGGGATTCACGTCGTAAAGATGCGCGCGCTTGAATTCCATGTGCTGCGGGCGCAGGCCAAGCGGCTTGTTGATGACGAGGTCGGCGACCAGCGCGCCAACCCAGGCGATCGCGACATTCGAATAAAGCGCGAGCGTCTGTTCCAGCGCCTTGTAGACGCCGATTTCCATCAGCAGCAGCGCGACCAGGACATTGAACACCAGCCAGACCACGCGGCCCGGATGGCTGTGGGTCAATCGCGAGAAGAAGTTCGACCACGCGATCGAACCGGCATAGGCATTGGTGACGTTGATCTTGACCTGCGAGAGGATCACGAAGGTGCCGGTCAGAGCCAATGCCAGACCAGGCTCCGACAGGACATAGCGAAACGCCTGAAGATACATATAGGCAGGCTCGGCCGCGTGCTCTTCGGTCACGCCATGATTGAGCGCGAAGAATGCCAGAAACGATCCTGCCAGAAGTTTCAACGCCCCAAGAATGATCCAGCCGGGTCCGGCGCTGAGCAAGGCGATCCACCAAGCTTTCCGGGAGGTGCGCCGGTCGCGAGGAAGGAAACGCAGAAAGTCGACCTGCTCGCCGATCTGCGCCACCAGCGCGAAAACCACCGAGGCGGCGGTGCCGAACAAGAGCAGATCGAGATGGCCCGAGGGGTTACCGTGTTCGCCGGCGAACGTGGTCCACTCCGCAAAGGAATGCGGGTTGGCGTAAGCGATCGCCGCGAACGGAATGACGTGCAAAATGATCCACAGCGGCTGCGTCCAGAGTTGGAAACGGCTGATCAGCGTGATGCCGTGGGTCACCAGCGGGATGATGACGACGGCGCTGATCAGATATCCGACCGGGCGCGGAATTCCGAGGCACATCTCGAGCGCGCTGGCGAGAATGACGGCTTCGATAGCAAAGAAGATGAAGGTGAAGGACGCGTAGATCAGGGACGTAATCGTCGAACCGATATATCCGAAGCCGGCGCCACGCGTCAGGAGGTCGATGTCGATGCCGCATTTTGCGGCATGATAGGCGATCGGCAGGCCGCAACAGAAGATAATGACGCTGACGACGAGAATGGCGGCCGCGGCGTTGGTGACGCCGTAATTGAGCGTAATCGTGCCACCGATCGCCTCCAGAGCCAGGAAGGAAATGGCACCGAGCGCGGTATTGGCAACGCGGGCCGCAGACCAGCGCCGGGCGCTCTTGGCGGTGAAGCGGAGCGCATAATCCTCCAGCGTCTGGTTCGCAACCCATTGATTATACTGGCGTCTAACGCGGTCGATCCGCTGCCGCCCTGCCACCCTGTACTCCCGATCTCTAAGCGGTCGTCCGCAATTGGGACTGCAACTCCAATGCCAAAATCTACGTCGTTATTTTGCGGTGCAATATACGCGATCTTGCGTATCTGTGCACTGCACAATCCGCGCAATCCTTGTCCCGCAAGACCACGTCCTGAAAAAACGAATGGGGTACTCATGTCAGACGAGATCAAAAGGGGCCTAAAGTCGCCGCTTCGGCGCAAACTGCTCGCAGGAATGGCTGCAATTCCTGCAATTTCCCTGCTCCCGCGCCCGTCCTTCGCGGATGTTCCCGCAACCTCCGCGATTAATACCACGGGCCTCGCGGTTACCGATACTGAAGTCACCTGCGGCATCCTGCATTCGGCGACCGGCACGATGGCGATCTCGGAAACCGGTTCGATCGAGTCTGAAAAGCTCGCGATCGCGCAGATCAACGAAGCCGGCGGCATTCTCGGCCGCAAGATCAAGATCATCCAGGAAGACGGCGCCAGCGATTGGCCGACTTTTGCGGAAAAAGCCAAGAAGCTTCTTGTCAACGACAAGGTCGCGGCGATCATGGGCTGCTGGACCTCAGCCTCGCGCAAGGCGGTGCTGCCGGTTCTCGAACAATATAACGGCATGCTCTACTATCCGACCTTCTACGAAGGCCTCGAGCAATCCAAGAACGTCATCTACACCGGCCAGGAAGCTACCCAGCAGATCCTCGCCGGCCTGAACTGGGTCAACAAGGAAAAGAACGCCAAGTCGTTCTTCTTCGTCGGTTCAGATTACATCTGGCCGCGTACCTCGAACAAGATCGCGCGCAAACACATCGAGGGTCATCTGCAGGGTTGTAAGGTTGTCGGCGAGGAGTATTACCCGCTCGGCAACACCCAGTTCAATTCGGTCATCAACAAGATCAAGCTGACCAAGCCCGACGTGATCTTCACCGACGTCGTCGGCGGATCGAACGTCGCGTTCTACAAGCAGCTCAAGGCGGCCGGCGTCGACCTGTCGAAGCAGACGCTGTTGACGATCTCGGTGACTGAAGACGAAATCGACGGTATCGGCGGCGAGAACATTGCCGGCGCCTATGCCTGCATGAAGTACTTCCAGTCGCTCGACAACCCGAACAACAAGCTGTTCGTTCCTGCCTTCAAGAAGATGTGGGGCGAGAAGACGGTGATCGGAGACGTCACCCAGGCTGCCTATCTCGGCCCGTGGTTGTGGAAATTAACCGCCGAGAAGGCCGGAAGCTTCGACGTCGACAAGATCGCTGCGGCTTCGCCGGGCGTCGAATTCAAGGGTGCGCCGGAAGGCTACGTCCGCATCCACGAAAACCACCATCTATGGTCGAAGACCCGCGTCGGTCGTGCCAAGCCCGACGGCCAGTTCGAGCTGGTGTTCGAAACCAAAGATTTGGTCGAGCCGAATCCGTTCCCGAAGGGTTACCAGTAAGGGTAACCGGTGGGCGGCGGCGTTCCCTGACGCGATTGCCCCCACTTCAAGCCCAGCGGCGTGGACCATCCGGTCCACGCCCTCCTTGGATGCGCTTCCTCGTGAATCCTTACTCGTGGGTTCATAAACCTCCGGCGACAGAGGATTAGGACTGATGTTCGGCGATTATTCGATTGGTGACTTAGGCTCGATCTTTGTTATGCAGGGCTTCGCGGGCCTGATCCTGTTTTCCGTCTACGTACTGATGGCGCTCGGTCTTGCGATCATCTTCGGCCAGATGGGCGTCATCAACATGGCGCATGGCGAGTTCATGATCCTCGGCGCCTACGTCACCTGGATGACGTCGAATTTCTTCCAGGCCTATCTTCCCGGATTGTTCGCCGGCTACTTCTTCCTGGCAATGATATTGGCCTTCATAGCCTCCGGAGCGCTCGGCATGCTGGTGGAGTGGGTGCTGATCCGGCATCTCTACAAGCGTCCGCTGGATACACTGCTCGCCACCTGGGGATTGAGCCTTATCCTGCAGCAGGCATATCGCTCGATCTTCGGTGCGCGCGAAGTCGGCGTCGAACTGCCGCAATGGATGCTCGGCTCGCTGCACGTCTCTGACAGCATCGAAATTCCGATCAACGGCATCTTCGTGATGTCGCTGACACTGCTGATCACCATGGTGGTCGGCTACATCATGTATAAATCGCGCTGGGGACGTCAGGTCCGTGCCGTGGTGCAAAACCGCGTCATGGCAGGTGCGGTCGGCATCAACACCGAGAAAGTTGACCGCTACACCTTCGGGCTTGGCTGCGGCATCGCCGGTATCGCCGGAAGCGCTTTCACCATGATCGGCTCGACAGGGCCGACCTCCGGCCAGCTCTATATCGTCGATACGTTCCTGGTGGTGGTGTTTGGCGGCGCCGCCAGCCTGCTCGGCACCATCGCATCAGCGTTCAGCATCTCGCAAACGCAATCCACCCTCGAATTCTTCATGTCCGGGTCGATGGCAAAAGTCCTGACGCTGCTCGCCGTTGTCGGAATTCTGATGCTGCGTCCGCAGGGTCTGTTCGCCCTCAAGGTCCGCAAATAACAAAAGGGCTGTAGCCATGAAGGCCAATCGCTTTGCCAATCGATCGGAACTCATCGGAATTCTGGTGCTGGCCATTTTCCTGGTGGTGGTCCTGCCGCTTTGTCTCGATGTCTTCAGGCTCAATCTGGTCGCAAAATATTTGACCTACGCCTTCGTGGCGCTGGGCCTGGTGATTTGCTGGGGCTATGGCGGCATCTTGAGCCTCGGGCAGGGGGTGTTCTTCGGCCTTGGCGGCTATTGCATGGCGATGTTTCTCAAGCTCGAAGCATCGAGCGTCGCAAACACCAAGATTCAGTCGACACCTGGTATTCCCGACTTCATGGACTGGAATCAGATCACCTCACTGCCGTTGTTCTGGAAGCCTTTCCATAGTCTCACCCTGACCATCGCTGCAGTCATTCTGGTGCCGGGCATTTTCGCCTTGATCATCGGCGCGGCGATGTTCAAACGCCGGGTTGGTGGTACCTATTTCGCCATCATCACCCAGGCGGTCGCCGCCATCCTGACGATTCTGATCGTCGGGCAGCAGGGTTACACCGGCGGCATCAACGGCATGACCGATCTGCGCACCCTGAAGGGATGGGATATCCGGCCCGACCACGCCAAGGTCGTTCTCTACTTCTTCGAGGTGGGCTGCCTGTTCGTTTGCATCTTCATCGCCCAGTTCATTCGGCACTCGAAACTTGGCCGAATCCTGGTCGCGATGCGTGACAAGGAAGATCGCGTCCGCTTCTCCGGCTATAGCGTCGCCAATTTCAAGATCTTCGCCTTCTGCGTTGCCGCCGTTTTCGCCGCCATCGGTGGCGCGATGTTCGCGCTCAACGTGGGATTTATGTCGCCGTCCTTTGTCGGCATCGTGCCGTCGATCGAAATGGTGATCTATACCGCGGTCGGCGGCCGGCTCTCGATCCTGGGTGCGGTGTACGGCACGTTGCTGGTCAATTATGCCAAGACCAGCCTGTCGGAATCATTTCCCGAATTATGGCTGTTCGGGCTCGGCGGATTGTTCATCGCGGTCGTGCTCGCATTCCCGAACGGCCTCGCCGGTATCTGGGGCGATTACGTGCAGCCACGCATCGATCGCATGATCTCGTCAGGCAAATTGAAATCCGGTCACGGCTGGACCGACAATTCGGTTGCCGACGGCGCGCCGGCGGAGTGAGGAGGTAGATCATGCTGATAGGTCACCAGCCCAAAGAGTTTCTGCTCGCGGTCGAGGCGCTCACCGTTTCTTTCGACGGGTTCAAGGCCGTCAATGACCTTTCCTTCTATGTCGAGGAGAACGAAATCCGCGTCATCATCGGCCCCAACGGCGCCGGAAAGACCACAGTGCTCGATCTGATCTGCGGAAAGACCAAAGCGACGGCGGGTTCTATCCAGTTTCGCGGCAAGGAGCTCACGACGCTGAAGGAAAACCAGATCGTGAAGGCGGGCGTCGGCCGAAAATTCCAGAACCCCTCGATCTATGATGACCTGACGGTGTTCGAGAACCTGGAAATCTCGTTTCCGCGCGGTCGCACGGTGTTCGGGGCGCTGACCTTCACTCGCGATGCCGTGGTGCGCGACCGCGTTCAGGAAGTTTCCGAGATGATCTTCCTCAACGACCGGCTGAACGTGAAGGCCGAACTGCTCAGTCACGGTCAGAAGCAATGGCTGGAGATCGGCATGTTGCTGATCCAGGACCCCGAGTTGCTGATGCTCGACGAACCGGTGGCCGGCATGAGTGTTAGCGAGCGGGCCAAGACCGCCGAACTGCTCAACCGCATTATCAAGGACCGCTCGGTGCTGGTGATCGAGCACGACATGAAATTCGTCGAGGACATCGCTCACAAGGTCACGGTTCTCCATCAGGGCCAAGTCCTGTCCGAGGGTTCGATGGAGCACGTCAAGAACGATCCCAAGGTCATCGAAGTCTATCTCGGGCATTAGGCGTGACCGCGAAAACAGAATCCGGCACCCAAGGGACGGGCAGGTTTAAGGCGAGGCAAGGAGCTTTTTGATGCTGGCAATTTCGAACCTTCACGTCGCCTACGGCCAGAGTGAAGTGCTGCACGGCCTCAACGTGTCCGTCGCGTCGAACGAGATTGTTGCGATTATGGGCCGCAACGGTATGGGCAAGACCACGCTGATGAAATCCCTGATGGGGATTGTGCCGACCAAAAGCGGCTCGGTGACCATGGACGGCAGCGAACTTGGCAATTTGCCGAGTTACGACCGCGTCGCCAAGGGCCTGGCATATGTCCCTCAGGGTCGCATGATCTTTTCCACCATGACGGTGAAAGAAAATATCGAGACCGGTCTCGTCGTTTCCGGCGAGAGTGAGGTGCCCGGCAGCATCTACGAGTTATTTCCGGTGCTGCTGGAGATGAAGAACCGGCGCGGCGGCAATCTATCCGGCGGTCAGCAGCAACAACTGGCGATCGCGCGCGCGCTCGCTACCAAGCCGAAAGTGCTGCTGCTCGATGAGCCGACCGAAGGTATCCAGCCGTCGATCATCAAGGACATGGCGCGCACCTTGAAGCGGATCCGCGACGAGCGTGGCCTTTCGATCGTCGTCTCTGAGCAGGTTTTGAGTTTCGCGCTCGACATCGCCGACCGCGTGCTCGTCATCGAGAACGGCGAGATCGTGCGCGACGATCAGCGCGACGGCATCGATGCGGCGCAGATATCCAAGTATCTATCCGTTTGATTTGTACATGAACTCGTAAAACAGGGGAGCGTTGAAATGCCAGAGACACTGATCAAGGTCGATCTTACGAAGTCGGCTTATGAAAATGACATGATCCACAACCGCTGGCATCCGGACGTTCCGATTGTGGCGTGGGTCAATCCGGGCGACGATTTCATCATCGAGACCTATGACTGGACCGGCGGTTTCATCAAGAACAACGATTCCGCCGATGACGTGCGCGACATCGATCTGTCGATCGTGCACTTCCTCTCCGGTCCGATCGGCGTCAAGGGTGCGGAGCCCGGCGATCTCCTGGTCGTCGATCTGCTCGATATCGGTCCGAAGAAGGAAAGCCTCTGGGGTTTCAACGGTTTCTTTTCCAAGAAAAATGGCGGCGGCTTCCTCACCGAGCATTTCCCGCTGGCGCAGAAGTCGATCTGGGACATCAAGGGCCTTTACACCTCGTCGCGTCACGTGCCCGGCGTGAATTTCGCAGGCCTCGTCCATCCCGGTCTGATCGGCTGTCTGCCTGATCCGAAGCTGCTGTCGAAATGGAACGAGCGCGAGACGGCGCTGATCGCCACCAATCCGACGCGCGTTCCGCCGTTGGCTAACCCGCCGTTCGCTGCGACCACCCATGCCGGACAGGCCAAGGGTGACGTCAAGGCCAAGATCGCCGCCGAAGGTGCTCGCACAGTGCCGCCGCGCGAGCACGGCGGCAACTGCGACATCAAGGATCTGTCGCGCGGTTCGAAAATCTACTTCCCGGTCTATGTGCCGGGCGGCGGTCTCTCGATGGGCGACCTGCATTTCAGCCAGGGTGACGGCGAAATCACCTTCTGCGGCGCGATCGAAATGGCCGGTTGGCTGCATCTGAAGGTCGAAATCATCAAGGACGGCGTCGCCAAATACGGCATCAAGAATCCTATCTTCAAGCCGTCGCCGATCACGCCGAATTACAAGGATTATCTGATCTTCGAAGGCATCTCGGTCGACGAAAAGGGCGAGCAGCATTATCTCGACGTGCACATCGCCTATCGCCAGGCCTGCTTGAATGCGATCGAATATCTGAAAAAGTTCGGCTACTCCGGCGCGCAAGCCTACACCATTCTCGGTGTGGCGCCGGTGCAGGGTCACATCAGCGGCGTCGTGGATATTCCGAACGCGTGCGCGACGCTCTACCTGCCGACGGAAATCTTCGATTTCGACATCATGCCGTCGTCGGCTGGCCCGATCAAACACGTCAAGGGCGGTGTCGACGTGTCGCTTTCCCAGGACAAATAGGTCTCCCTGCGCGATGGGATGCGGGACGGTCTTCTGGTTGACCGCCCCGCATCCGCCGCGGGCTTCGGGGTTTTTAACGCAGGGGAGTGAAATGCCGGTCTACGATTATGTTTGCAACGATTGCGGTCCGTTTACGGATATGCGGCCGATGGCCGAATGCGACGCGCCGCAAGATTGCCCGAAATGCGAAAACTCGTCGCGGCGCGCAATTCTGACAGCGCCCAATTTCATTTGCATGCCGGCGGAACGGCGAAAAGCGCACGCTACCAATGAGCGTAGCTCCAACGCGCCAAAAACGCTTGATCAGTACAAGGCCTCGCACGGAGCCGGCTGCGGCTGCTGTTCGACCAAGCCTTCCCGTCTGGTGAAGAAAACCAGAAGCGGTGCGAAAAGTTTTCCGACCGCGCGCCCCTGGATGATCAGCCATTGATGCACGATCCTTTGTGATCGTCGAAAGCGCTCACGACGCAGTGCCCGAACCGATCGATACCCTGACCGACCGCTCCGTCCACTGCCACATGGTCATCTGATCGATGACGAACTCAAACCAAAACAGAAGGCGGTCCCAATGCTTCACGGTGACATTTCCAGCAGCAACGACACAGTCGGTGTCGCGGTCGTCAACTACAAGATGCCGCGACTGCACACCAAGGCCGAGGTGCTCGACAACGCCCGCAAGATTGCCGAGATGCTGGTGGGCATGAAGGTTGGACTGCCGGGCATGGACCTGGTGATCTTCCCGGAATATTCCACCCAGGGCATCATGTATGACTCGAAAGAGATGTACGAGACCGCCTCGGCGATCCCGGGTCCCGAGACCGAAATTTTCGCGGAAGCCTGCCGCAAGGCCAAGGTCTGGGGCGTGTTCTCGCTTACCGGCGAACGCCACGAGCAGCATCCGCACAAGGCGCCCTACAACACCTTGATCCTGATGAACGACAAGGGCGAGATCGTCCAGAAATACCGGAAGATCATGCCATGGGTGCCGATCGAAGGCTGGTATCCCGGCAATTGCACCTATGTTTCCGACGGTCCGAAAGGCATGAAGATCAGTCTGATCATTTGCGACGACGGCAACTTTCCGGAAATCTGGCGCGACTGTGCCATGAAGGGTGCCGAGTTGATCGTGCGCTGTCAGGGTTACATGTATCCAGCCAAAGAACAGCAGGTCCTTATCTCCAAGGCGATGGCCTGGGCCAACAATGTCTATGTGGCGGTCGCCAATGCCGCCGGTTTTGACGGCGTCTATTCCTACTTCGGTCACTCGGCGATCATCGGCTTTGACGGTCGCACCCTGGGCGAGACTGGCGAGGAGGAGTACGGCATCCAGTATGCTCAGCTCTCAAAGAGTCTGATCCGCGATGCGCGCCGCAACGGTCAGTCGCAGAACCACCTCTACAAGCTGGTTCATCGGGGCTATACCGGCATGATCAATTCGGGCGAAAGCCCGCGTGGTGTCGCGGCCTGTCCCTACGATTTCTACAAGAACTGGATTGCCGATCCGGAAGGTACGCGCGAAATGGTCGAGGCGATGACCCGCCCGACCGCAGGGACCGACGAATGTCCGATCGAGGGCATTCCGAACAAGTTGCCCGCGAGCAATTACTAGTGGCCTCTGCCTAACATAAGAGTCCCGTTAGGGATTCCATTTGTTTGGCGCGCGTGCGAGTTTTACGCATGCGCACCGGGATTTCCATCAAGATCACACGACCAAATCGCCATCGGCTTGAAGCGATCGCCAGGGACCGTAATGCTTCGCAGAAGCACGTTTGGCGAGCAAACATTGTGCTTCTGAGCGCCGACGGCGTGGGAACCAACGAGATCATGCGCCAGACCGGCACGTCGAAGACCTGCGTCTGGCGCTGGCAACAGCGGTTCATGGAAGAAGGCGTCGACGGTCTGCTGCGAGACAAGACGCGCCCCTCGCGGGTTCCTGGGCACGGCCCGGAGGTGGCCGAGCGTGTGGTCGCGCTCACGTTGGCCGACCCGCCGACCGAGACGACCCATTGGACGGCCGATCTGATGGCGCGGGCGAGCGGCATAAGTGCCAGCGCGGTCCGTCGCATCTG
Source organism: uncultured Alphaproteobacteria bacterium (assembly GCA_963770515.1). GTDB lineage: Bacteria > Pseudomonadota > Alphaproteobacteria > Rhizobiales > Xanthobacteraceae > Bradyrhizobium. Next base: position 450,979 of record CAVYPW010000003.1, on the reverse strand, counting down.
GAAGGCGCACGGGCTCCAACCTCACCGGTGCCGACAGTTCAAGCTCTCGAACGATCCAAACTTCGTCGCCAAGTTGCGCGACGTTGTCGGGCTCTATGTCGATCCGCCAGCCCATGCCATCGTGCTGTCGGTCGACGAGAAGAGCCAGATTCAGGCCCTCGATCGCACCCAGCCAGGCCTGCCGCTGAAGAAGGGCCGGCTCGGAACCGTGACACACGACTACAAGCGGCATGGCACCACGACGCTGTTCGCCGCCCTCAACGTCCTCGACGGCACGGTCATCGGCCGCAACATGCAGCGTCATCGTCATCAGGAACTCATTCGATTTCTGAACACCATTGAGGCGGAGGTTCCGATCGGCAAGATCATCCACGTCATTCTCGACAACTATGCAGCTCACAAACACCCCAACGTTCGTGCCTGGCTCGATCGCCACCCGCGTTTCGTTTTCCACTTCACACCAACCTCGTGCTCCTGGCTCAACGCTGTCGAGGGGTTCTTCGCCAAGCTCAGCCGACGTCGCTTGAAGCGTGGTGTCTTCCGCTCCGTCGCCGATCTCCAGTCAGCCATCAACCGCTTCGTCGCTGAGACAAACGCCGATCCGAAGCCATTCTCGTGGACGGCCAACCCTGACAAAATCATCGCCGCCGTCAAGAGAGGGCACCAAGTGTTAGATTCCATCCACTAGCACGTCGACCGAGAGGCGTGGCGTCAGGAGTTTTCCAACCGCGCGCCCCTGGATGATCAGTCACTGACGGGCGATCTTCTGGGCTTCGATCGTCCGCTCGTTGCCGGTCAGGGTCGCCGCTTGGCGATAGCCGGGCTGCCGTGACGTGCCAGATGGCTTCAAGGGAACCGAAAGCCGGCAAACCAGGCCTTCCGCTCGCCAGTCGAATTCGGCCCGACCCCCGAGCTGGGATTCGATGCTGGCAATCACGCTTCGCGTTCCAAAGCCACGCGATGCCGGTTCCACGACAGGTGGACCATCCCGCTCTTCCCAGAGGATTCTGAGAACGTCCGCCTCGACCGTCCAATGGATAGCCAGGCGGCCTGTCAGCGTGGACAAGGCGCCATATTTGGCCGAATTCGTCACCAGCTCGTGCAGCGCCATCGCCAAGGTTTGTGCCGTCGCGGGCTGCAACTGCACGCTCGATCCGTTGAATACGATTTGGTCGTTGACCTGATAGGGCGCCAGTTCCTCATCGACGAGTTTGGTGATCTCCGCGCCTTGCCAGCTCGACAGCGAGAGGATGGTGTGCACCCGCGCCAGCGCCCCGATCCGGCCTTCCACCGCCTGCATGTAGGACTTGGCGCTTTCGCCGCGCGTCAGCCGGACAATTGACTGGGCCAGCGCCAGCGCATTCTTGGCGCGGTGATCGACCTCGCGGGTGAGCAGATTTTGCCGCTCTTCCGCCCGCTTGCGTTCGGTGATGTCGACGGTCACGCCGCTGACGCGGATCACGCGACCGGTCTTGTCAGCGGTGGCGGCAGCCGTGCCGAACAGCCAGCGAATTTCGCCGTCCGGGCGAACGATGCGGAATTCGGTTTCATAGGATTTGATGCCTTTGTCGAACTGGACCATCGCTTTACGCAGTTCGCTCATATCTTCGGGGTGCAGTAACGCCCGCACATTCTTCGGGCTGACGGTGAAGTTTTGCGGATCGACGCCGAAAATCCGGAATTGACCTTCGTCCCACATCCAGTCGCCGCTGACCCAGTCCCAGTCCCACGACCCCATGCGTCCAGCGGCCAATGCAAGACTGCGGCGCTGCTCGCTTTCGAGCAGCCGCGCGTTGGAATATTCAAGCTCGCTGGTGCGCGCGCGAACCCGGTCTTCAAGCTCGGCATTGAATTGTTCAAGTTGCCGTGTCTTGCGATAGAGATCGACGAATATACGGATTTTCGCGCGCAGCACTTCTGGGACGACCGGAACCGGCACGTAGTCGACCGCTCCCATTTCATAGCCGCGGAGGCGGTCCAGATCGGAAACCTGGATGGCGGAGATGAAAATCATCGCGGTTTTCTGGAAACGCGGATGTTCACGGATCATGGCCGCGAGCTCGAAACCATCGAGCTCGGGCATGCAGACGTCGACCAGAATCACGGCAACTTCGCTCCGGAGCAGATATTCCAGGGCTTCTCGTCCCGAAGTCGCTACCACGAGATTTTCACCAAGCTCCTTGAGAATAACCTCATAAGCGAGCAGCTTGGCTGGCTGATCGTCAACCAGAAGGATGTCTATCTTTTCCTGGTCCATGCTCTAGTGCCCAGTCAGCGATGAAGCCACATTCTGATGGCGAGCAGCAACTGCTCGGTATTGACCGGTTTGGCGAGATAATCGGAGGCGCCCGCTTCAAGGCATTTCTCCCGATCCCCTTTCATCGCCTTGGCGGTCAAGGCGATGATCGGGAGCCTGCGGAATGCCGGGTCGGTCCTGATGACGCCGATGGTTTGATACCCATCCATCTGCGGCATCATGATGTCCATCAGCACGACAGCGATTTCCGGATGCGATCCGACCAGCGCGACCGCCTCGCTGCCGGTCGTCGCGGTCAGCACCTTCATGCCGCGCCGCTCCAGAACGCTCGACAGCGCAAAGATGTTGCGGGCGTCGTCATCGACCAGGAGTGCGGTGCGGCCGACCAGATCCTCATCGGAACTGTTGAGCTTTTCCAGCATCCGCTGCTTCTCGTTCGGCAGTTCCGTGATGACGCGATGCAGGAACAGCGATGTCTCGTCCAGCAAGCGTTCGGGCGATTCCACGCCCTTGACCACGATGCTGCGGGCCATGGTGTGGAGTTCGGCGTCCTCTTCGACCGATAGTTCGCGGCCGGTGAAGACCACCACCGGAACATCCGGGAGCGAATTGTCGTTGCGGATCGAATCCAGAACTTCAAAGCCGCTCATGTCGGGCAGCCTGAGATCGAGGACGACGCAGTCGCACGGATGATCCCGGAGCGTCGTCAGCGCCCCGGCCCCGGTATCGGCGGTGACGATCTCGATGTCGTCGTGGCCGAGCAGTTCCTTGATGCTCATCTGTTCCGCCGCATTGTCCTCGACGATCAGGAGGCGCTTGCGGCGGGGCTTGGCGTATTCCTTGATCTGGGTCAGTGCCGCGGCGACACCTTCGGTGGTCGTCGGCTTGTTGACGAAAGAGAACGCGCCGCGCGCCAGAGCGTGCTGACGGTCTTCGTCGAGCGTAATGATCTGCACCGGAATGTGCCGGGTCAGCGGATTGTGCTTGAGCTGGCTCAGCACCGTCCAGCCGAGCATATCCGGCAGGAAGACGTCGAGCGAGATCGCGCTCGGCTGGTATTGCTTGGCGAGGTCGAGGGCTTCAGCGCCTCTCGCCGCGACCAGCACCTTGAAGCCTTTATCGCGAGCCAGATCTACCAGCACCCGGGCATAATGCGGATCGTCCTCGACGATCAAAAGAATAGTGTCGCCGGGTTCCAGGTTCAGCCGGTCGTCGGGCAGCTGCTCGATGACGCGCTCTTGCGTGACGGCGGGCATCGCCGGCGCGCCGCCATACTGCGACGGCGGGCTGGTGCGCGGCGCGATCGTCGGTCCCGAATATTTCAGCGGCAGATAGAGCGTGAAGATGCTGCCTTTGCCCGGGGTGCTCTGCAGGTGAATTTCGCCGCCGAGCAGGCTTGCAAGCTCGCGGCTGATCGCAAGGCCAAGGCCTGTGCCGCCATATTTGCGGCTGGTGCCGGCATCCGCCTGCTGGAAGGCCTCGAAAATCAGTTTCTGCTTGTCCTGCGGAATGCCGATACCGGTGTCGGATACTTCGAAGGCGACGACCGCGGGCGAGTGATCGAGAACGGGATGTTCGGCGCTCCAGCCGCCAAGCGCGGCCGAGACGCTGAGGCGAACGCCGCCCTCGGCGGTAAACTTGAAGGCATTGGAAAGCAGGTTCTTCAGCACCTGCTGCAACCGCTTCGAGTCGGTATAGATGCTTCGCCCGAGATGGGGATCGATCGCGACATCGAAGGTGAGCTGCCGGTTTTCGGCTTCGTGGCGGAACGGCCGTCCGACGGTTTCCAGGAGGTTGGTGGTGAGGATTTCCTCGGCTTCCACGGTCACCGTGCCCGATTCGATCTTCGAGAGGTCAAGAATGTCGCTGATCAGGTTCAGCAGGTCGGTGCCGGCGCCGTGAATGGTGCGGGCGAATTCGACCTGCTTGGGGGTCAGGTTGCCGTCGGGGTTCTCGGTCAGCTGCTGGCCCAGAATCAGAATGCTATTGAGCGGCGTCCTGAGCTCGTGAGACATGTTGGCCAGGAATTCCGACTTGTATTTCGACGTCAGGGAAAGCTCGGTCGCCTTTTCCTCGAGCGCGCGGCGCGCCTGCTCGATTTCCTGGTTCTTGCGTTCCACCTCGACGTTACGCTCGGCAAGCTGTTGCGCCTTTTGCTCCAGCTGTTCGTTGGTCTGCTGCAATTCCTTCTGCTGGGTCTGCAATTCACCGGCGAGTTGCTGCGATTGCGTCAGCAGTCCTTCGGTCTGCATCGTGGCCTCGATGCTGTTCAGCACGATGCCGATGGAGTCCGTGAGCTGTTCGAGGAAAGCCATCTGCGATGTCGTGAAGGTCGAAACCGAGGCAAGCTCGATCACGGCCTTGACCTGGTTCTCGAACAGCACCGGAAGCACCACGAGATTCTTCGGGATCATGCGCAGCAACGCCGAATTGATTGGAATCGCGTCGTCCGGAATATCGGACACCAGCCGTTGCCGCTTATCCATGGCGCATTGCCCGATCAGGCCTTCGCCGACCTGGATAATCTGAGCATGCGGATTGGCGCCGTCGCTGGCATAGGCCGCTAGCAGTCGCAATTGGGGACTGTCTTCGTTCTGAACCTGATAGATCACGCCGCGGTGCGCATTGACTAGCGGCGTGAGTTCGGGGAGCAGCAGCCGGCCGACGGTCGCCAGGTCACGCTGGCCTTGCAGCATGTTGGTGAAACGGGCGAGGTTGGTCTTCAGCCAGTCCTGCTCGGTATTGAGGTCGGTCGTGAGCCGGAGGTTGGTGATCATCGTGTTGATGTTGTCTTTCAGCTCCGAGACCTCGCCTCTTGCGTCGACCTGGATCGAGCGGGTCAAGTCGCCTTTGGTCACGGCGGTCGCCACTTCCGCAATCGCGCGAACCTGCGAAGTCAGGTTGGCCGCGAGCAGGTTGACGTTGCCGGTCAGGTCCTTCCAGGTGCCGGCAGCACCCGGCACGTTGGCCTGACCGCCGAGACGGCCTTCCACGCCAACTTCGCGCGCCACGCTCGTCACCTGATCGGCGAAGGTCGCAAGCGTCTCCGTCATGTTGTTGATGGTGTCGGCCAGCGCCGCGACCTCGCCCTTCGACTTCACCGTCAGGTTCTGTTTCAGATCGCCGTTGGCGACCGCGGTCACGACCTTGACGATGCCGCGCACCTGCTCGGTCAGGTTGGCGGCCATGAAGTTCACGGTATCGGTCAGGTCCTTCCAGGTGCCGGCAACGCCCGGCACCTGCGCCTGTCCGCCAAGTTTTCCCTCGGTGCCGACTTCGCGCGCGACGCGCGTCACTTCGCCGGCAAACGCATTGAGCTGGTCCACCATCGTGTTGATGGTGTTTTTCAGTTCGAGAATTTCGCCCTTCACATCCACCGTGATCTTGCGCGACAGGTCGCCGCGCGCCACGGCGGTCGTCACTTCGGCGATGTTGCGGACTTGCGTGGTGAGGTTGGCGGCCAGAAGGTTGACGTTATCGGTCAGGTCCTTCCAGGTGCCGCCGACGCCGGGCACCACGGCCTGACCGCCGAGCCGGCCTTCGGTGCCGACCTCGCGCGCCACGCGCGTCACTTCGGCGGCAAAGGAGCGGAGCTGCTCCACCATGGTGTTCAAGGTGTCCTTGAGCAGCAGGATCTCGCCGCGCACGTCCACCGTGATCTTCTTCGACAGGTCGCCGCCGGCAATCGCGGTTGCGACTTCCGCGATATTGCGAACTTGCGCGGTCAGGTTCGACGCCATGAAGTTGACGTTGTCGGTCAGATCCTTCCAGGTGCCGGCCACTTCAGGCACTTCGGCCTGGCCGCCGAGCTTGCCTTCGGTGCCGACCTCGCGCGCCACGCGCGTCACTTCCGAGGCAAACGCATTGAGCTGGTCCACCATGGTGTTGATGGTGTTTTTCAATTCGAGAATTTCGCCCTTCACGTCCACCGTGATCTTGCGCGACAGGTCGCCGCGCGCCACGGCGGTCGTCACTTCGGCGATGTTGCGGACCTGGGCGGTGAGATTGCCCGCCATCGAGTTGACGCTGTCGGTGAGGTCTTTCCAGGTGCCGGCGACGCCCGGCACGTTGGCCTGGCCGCCGAGCCGGCCTTCGGTGCCGACCTCGCGCGCCACGCGCGTCACCTCGCCCGCGAAACGGTTGAGCTGGTCGACCATGGTATTGAGCGTTTCCTTGAGCTGAAGGATTTCGCCGCGAACGTCCACCGTGATCTTGCGCGACAGGTCGCCGCCGGCGATCGCGGTCGCGACTTCGGCGATGTTGCGCACTTGCGCCGTCAAATTGCCGGCCATGGAGTTGACGGAGTTGGTCAGGTCCTTCCAGGTGCCGGCGACGCCGGTCACCTGCGCCTGGCCGCCGAGCTTGCCGTCGGTGCCGACCTCGCGCGCCACGCGCGTCACTTCGCCGGCGAACGCGTTGAGCTGGTCGACCATGGTGTTGAGCGTTTCCTTGAGCTGAAGGATCTCGCCCGACACGTTCACCGTGATCTTTTTCGACAGGTCTCCCTTCGCCACGGCGGTCGCCACTTCGGCGATGTTACGCACCTGTCCGGTCAGGTTCGACGCCATGGAGTTGACACTGTCGGTCAGGTCCTTCCAGGTGCCGGCGACGCCGCGCACCTGCGCCTGACCGCCGAGCTTGCCTTCGGTGCCGACCTCGCGCGCCACGCGTGTCACTTCGCCGGCAAACGCATTGAGCTGGTCGACCATGGTGTTAATGGTGTCTTTCAGCTCGAGAATTTCACCGCGCACGTCCACCGTGATCTTCTTCGACAAGTCGCCATTGGCGACCGCGGTCGTCACCTCTGCGATGTTGCGAACCTGCGCCGTCAGGTTGGAGGCCATCGAGTTGACGCTTTCGGTCAAGTCCTTCCAGGTGCCAGCGACGCCGAGCACGTTGGCCTGACCGCCCAGCCGGCCTTCAGTGCCGACCTCGCGCGCGACGCGCGTCACTTCGCCGGCGAAGGCGTTGAGCTGGTCGACCATGGTGTTGAGCGTTTCCTTCAGCTGAAGGATTTCGCCCGACACGTTCACGGTAATCTTCTTGGACAAGTCGCCGCCGGCAATCGCGGTTGCGACGTCGGCGATGTTGCGAACCTGTGCGGTCAGGTTCGACGCCATGAAGTTGACGTTGTCGGTAAGGTCTTTCCAGGTGCCGGCCACACCGGGCACCTGGGCCTGGCCGCCGAGCTTGCCTTCGGTGCCGACTTCGCGCGCGACGCGGGTCACTTCCGACGCGAATGAGTTGAGCTGGTCCACCATGGTGTTGATGGTGTCTTTCAGCTCGAGAATTTCGCCGCGCACGTCCACCGTGATCTTGCGCGACAGGTCGCCGCGCGCAACTGCGGTCGTCACGTTCGCAATGTTGCGGACCTGTGCGGTCAGGTTGCCGCACATCGCGTTGACGGAGTCGGTCAGGTCTTTCCAGGTTCCGGCGACGCCGGGCACGATGGCCTGGCCTCCGAGCTTGCCGTCGGTGCCGACTTCGCGGGCGACGCGCGTCACTTCCGATGCGAAGGAGCGCAACTGATCCACCATCGTATTGATGGCTTCTTTCAGCTGAAGGATTTCGCCGCGCACGTCGACCGTGATCTTCTTGGACAAGTCGCCGTTGGCAACCGCGATCGTCACCTCGGCGATGTTGCGGACCTGGCCGGTCAGGTTGTTGGCCATCGAGTTGACGCTCTCGGTGAGGTCCTTCCACACGCCGGTCACTTCCGGCACCTGGGCCTGGCCGCCGAGCTTGCCTTCGGTGCCGACTTCGCGCGCCACCCGCGTCACCTCCGAGGTGAACACGGAAAGCTGCTTGATCATGGTGTTGACGATGGTGGCCGACTGCAGAAATTCGCCGCCCAGCGGGCGACCGTCAACGTCCAGTTTCACGGCTTGCAGCAGGTCGCCTTGCGCCACCGCGGCAACCGCACGCGTCACCTCACGCGTCGGCCATAGCAAATCGTCGATCAGTGTGTTGACCGAACCTTCCATGTCGGCCCACGACCCGCTGGCGAGACCGAAGCGGACGCGCTGGCGCGTCTTGCCTTCGCGACCGACGACCTGGCCGACGCGCTCGAGCTGTTGCGCCATCCGCTGATTGGCGGCCACGATCTCGTTGAATGTATCGGCGATCTTGCCGTCGATACCGAGATGATCGCCGGTCATCCGCACCGAAAAATCGCCGCTGCGCATCGCCTGCAAGGCTTGCAACAGCTCCTGCGAGGGATCCTGTTTTCCATTGGTGTAGGGTGGTTTCGTCTTAGCGCGCCGACGCGAGGACGGATTGACCGAACCGAGTTCACCCATTGAAGTCCCCTCAAGAACCGGAAAAAGGCGCCCTCAACCAACGCGATGCGAGTCGGCCTCGGCCCGATCAAATCGTGCGCACGGTCGCAAAGCAAGTGAAATACATTAGATATTACAGTATGATAGTTAGGATAAATCGAGGCAAGAGAATCAATTCAGCAGCCGAATATTCGTTCCCGGCAAGCCTAAAATTTTTTCGAAGGCGGTTTATGTAGCCTTGCCACTGTTCCCCGGCAGGAGCTCCTCGGGTTCCAGGCCCGATCTTGGGCAGCTACCGCTGCGGGGCTTGTCGTCGTGGCGGGCGCGGACTGACAGCCTGTGGGTTGAACTTCATCGTTATTTTGTTGGCGCTGTCGCTGACATCGAGCAGCGTCTGGCGCGCCTCCTCGATCACGATTCCGGACTTCTTGTCAAACGTCTGCGCAAATTCGCGCATCTCTCTCAACTTGTCGAACAGTTCGTCAGCCTTTCCATCCGCAAATCCCGGCAAAAGATTGTCGATGCGCGCGATAGCGCTATTGAACCCCGCAAACGCGTCGTCGGCTTTGGCGATCGCCTTGTCGATCGCGTCGCCCCGGCTCGCCAGCGAGGCCGTGTAGGTCTCGAAGCTCAACAGCCCGTCCTTGATCGTCGATTGATTGCCGACAAGAACGCGATCGACATTGTGCAGGGTGTCGCGGATCGACTGGATTTCGCTCAGGTCCGCGGTCAGGGTTGGAACGCCATCCTTGTCGGCGGGCACCGGCGGATCGGAAGAATCTCCGCCTATCAGCGAGATCGCGGCAATGCCGGTCAGCCCCTGAAACTCCAGTCCGACGACGGTGTCCTTGCGGATCGGCGCGTTCTTGTCGACCCTGACCTCGGCGACGACCTTGCGCGGGTTGTCGAGCCTGAGCGAGAGGACTTCACCGATCTGAACGCCGTCGAAATTCACACTGCCGCCTCTGCGAAGGCCGCTGGCCGAGCCGCCCTCGAACACGATACGCATCCGCGTTTCCTGCGAGATGGTATGTATTTTCCGCACTCCCAGAAGGCCAAACAGTCCTATCGCCAGGATCGCAAGCGTCGTAGTTCCGATCACGAGATTGCTAGAGCGCATCTTCATCGCAAGAAGCCGCCAAATCGCCTGTTTCCCGCCGATTGTACGGGCAAAGCGCATCAGGCGAAAGGCCGGATCCTGATGTCTTACGTCAGCGTCCATTCTTCGGCGCTGGCACCCGCCAGAGCCCGGACGCGCGCATCGTCGGCTGCCAGTGCGGCGGCCGATCCCGAATAGACGACCATGCCGTCGTCAAGCACGTAGGCGTCGTCGGCAATTTCCAGACTCATTCGTGCATTCTGTTCAACCAGCAGAACCGAGATACCCTCGTTCTTCATTTGCTGGACAATGCGGAATACCTCACGCACGATCAGCGGCGCCAGGCCTTGCGATGGTTCATCGAGGATAAGCAGTTTTGGATTCAAAAGGAGTGCTCGGGCAATCGACAACATCTCTTGTTCGCCGCCGGAAAGCTGTCGGCCGCGATTGGATTTGCGTTCCTCGAGGCGGGGAAACAGCTCATAAATTCGCGCGATGGTCCAAGGGCCGTTGCGTTCCAGCGGCACCTTGAGGTTTTCCTCGACGCTGAGGTTGGCAAAAATGCGACGGCCCTCCGGCACGTAGCCGACGCCCAGTGCCGCGATGCGGAACGTTGGCCAGTGCGTGGTCTCCTGGCCAAACACCGTGATCTTTCCCTCACGCGCCGGCGTCAGTGCCATCAGACTTCGCAACGTGGTAGTCTTGCCGGCGCCGTTCCGTCCAAGCAGGGCGGTGATTTTGCCTTCGGCGGCGGCGAGGCTCACGCCATGCAGGATATGACTCTTGCCGTAATAGGTATGGAGGCCTTCGGCCTCAAGGGCTTGGGTCATGCGGCATTACCCAGATAGGCGGCTTGGACCGCTTCGTTGGCGGCGATTTCCTGCGGAGTGCCCTGGGCGAGCATCCGGCCTTGTTCGAGGACGCAGATACGATCAGCCAGATGAAAAACCACCCGCATGTCATGCTCGATCAGCACAATGGTGTAGTTGCTGTCGTGGTGCAGGCGTCGAATCAATTGCGTGATCTGGAACGTCTCCTGATCACCCATTCCCGCGGTAGGTTCGTCGAGCAAAAGAAGATGCGGCTTGAGCGCTAACGCCATTGCGATCTCGGCGGCACGCTGGTCGCCATGGGCGAGTTCGCCTACCAGCCGATCGGCTTTGCCTTCGAGCGAGACCAGTTTGAGTGTCTCGTCGACGTTCTTGTGCAGTCCAGCGGCTTCCACGCGGCTGATCCACGGCCGCAGGCGATATCCGCCGGCGACTTCGGCTGCGATCCGGACGTTTTCGAACACCGTCAACTCGGGAAAAATTTCGGTGATCTGGAAGGTGCGTGCCATGCCCCGCGTCACCCGCTCATGCGTCGACAGGCGCGTGATGTCGCGGCCGTCAAAGACGATGCTGCCCGTAGTCGGCGGAAAGAATCCGCTGATCAAATTGAAGAAAGTGGTCTTGCCGGCGCCGTTCGGCCCGATGATCGCGCACATCTCTCCCTTCGCCACGCTGAGCGAAACGTCGCGTACGGCAACCAGGTTTCCGAATCGTTTGGTGACGCCGCGGATTTCGAGAACGTTCATGCCTTGCTCCGCTGCAGGAAGCCCAGTAGTCCGCGCGGGAAGAACAGCACGACCAGCACAAAAAGCAGGCCCACAAACGACATCCAGTTGACGGTGACGCTGGAGAGATAATCCTGCAGGACCACAAATACGGTGGCGCCGAGCAGCGGTCCCCAGAAACTGCGCATCCCGCCCATCACCGCCATCATGACGAAATCGCCCGACTGACTGTAATGCAGACCCCGCGGGTCGGCGAAGTTGTTGACGAGTGCGTAGAGCGCGCCGGCAAATCCCATGAAGAAGCAGGACATCGAGAATGCTATCCAGATGTGTCGTTCGACGGGAATGCCGAGGAAGCGTGCGCGGCGTTCGTTTTCGCGGATCGCGATCATGGTCCGGCCGAACGGCGATCGCAGGACAAATCCCATGGCGCCGACCGCAAGCGCAAAACAGAACAGCACGAAGTAATAGAAGTTGTTGGAGTCTGACACGATATCGAGTTTGAACAGGCCAAAATCGATTGGTTGGCGCGAGAATCCGCGTAGCCCGTCGTCACCGCCCGTCAGGGAGCTCCATTGGAAGGCGATGTAGTAGAATACCTGGCCGAAGGCGATCGTTACCATGGCGAAATAGACGCCGCGCCGTCGAACGATCAGTGTGCCGAGAATGGCGCCGCACACGCCGCCGAGCAGCATGCCAAGAATGAGCGCGAGCGGAGTACTCGGCGCCAGAAATTTCAAGGCGAGCCCGGCTCCGTAGGCACCGAGCCCGAAATAGGCGGCATGACCGAATGACAGCACGCCGGTGAAGCCAAGAAGGAAATTCACCGACATGGCCGCGAGGCCAAGTACCAGCACGCGAGTCGCCAGCGCCGTATATCCGCCGAGTGGCGCAATCCAATAAGGAGCAAGGATCAAGAGCGCCCAAATCACCGAGAGGGCGATTAGCTTGCGGGTTTGTTCGATACTCAACTCATCATTCCTTCCTCGCCGAACAATCCGCGTGGGCGCAACAAGAGTACGACCGCCATCATCACGTAAATGACAGCCTCGCTCGCTGCCGGATAGAATACCGCGGTCAAGCCCGAGGCCACCCCGATCAGCAAGCCTCCCACCAGTGTCCCCGGCAGGCTGCCGATGCCGCCAACAATAATGGCGATGAAGCTTGGCATCAGGAGACCCGTGCCCATCGTCGGTTCCAGGCCCAACTGGCCCGCGGCGAGCACGCCGCTCAGACCGGCAAGAAAAATTCCGACGGCAAAATTGAGCGAGCGCAGCATCTGCACATTAATGCCGAGTGCTGCGACCGTTTCGAGGTCGAGCGTTCCGGCCCGGATACGCACGCCGAGACGGGTGTAGCGGAGAAGCAAAAAAAGAAGTGTAACAGCGACCACCACCACGGCCACCATGAAAAGGCGATAACCCGTGATGAAAAACAGGTCATTGCTGAGCGGCTGCGCCAAAAACGGCGGAATCGTAACTGGCTTGCCTTGCGGGCCCCAGATGAAGCGCGTGCCGTCCTCTATCATGAAGGCGAGGCCAAAGGTAAGCAACAGACTGTAGAGCGGATCGCGCCCATAGAGTGGACGGATCAGCACACGTTCGACGACAAGCCCGATGACGGCGGTGAGAGGCGGCGCCACCAGTAGCGCGCCCCAGAAGCCGATATATGGGGTTACCGCATAGGCGATGTATCCGCCGATGACGAGAAAGCCGCCATGGGCGAAATTAATAACGTTGCTCAGATTCAGGATGAGCGAGAGGCCGAGCGCCATCAGTACGTAGAAGGCACCGATGATGAGTCCGTTGGTGACGTTGAACAGAAGGAGTTGCGACATGGCTCACCGAAGGCAACACACGCATTTGATCCGAGAGACGCCGTCCCCCGGACCGCTTGAGAATAATGAACTCCGAATTATGTCGGCCACTGAACCGCGCAGCCGGTTTCGCTTACCGCCGGCGCGGTCTTGTCCCCCGCGACGACCTCGTCGACACGGAACAAGTCTTCCGGGTCATCCTTGCCTTTCGACTGCGCCTCGCCGACGAAAGCCGACGTCATCAGCTGGTGGTCTCCCTTGCGGTAGTAGCATTTGTTCGGCTGCAGTTTGACGTCATCAGGGAGCTCGAAATTTTCAAGCGCGGATGCCAGCTTGACCGCGTCGAGCGTTTTCTGCGCGTTTGCGACCAGCGCAAAGGTCGTCGCCGACGTGTAGCCAAACCAGTGTCGCGCGGTCGGCACATGGCCGCCATTGACTTTCCGAATGTCGGCAACGAATTTTTCGACGCCCGGGACGCCGGGTTGTTTCCAATACCACTCGAACATCCAGATGCCGATGCGGGCCTCTGGCGGCAGCCCTGCAAGCGACTCCAGTTCCTGCTGGGTGCCCGCCACATGGATCTGCTTGTTGAGACCGAACTGCACGACCTGCTTCAAGCAGTTGATCATGTCGGAGCCCTGCACCAGGAGGATCATCACATCCGGATTCGCGGCGCGCGCCTTGATCAAATAGGCAGAGAAATCGGTGGTGCCGAGCGGTGTCAATTCATTGCCGGTAACGGTGCCGCCGAGCTTCTTCAGGTCTGCCGTGCAGGCATCGTACAGCGTGTGGCCGAAGGCGTAATCGGGCGTGATGAAGTGCCATTTCTTGCCGTATTTACTGAACAGTACGCCGGATACCGAATTGGCCTCCATCCGTGTCGTATTGCAGACGCGGAACACGTTCCATTTGCAATCCTTGCCTGTGATGGAATTGGTATGGCCGCCGGAAACGATGTGCAGGACTTTCTTCTCCGCCGTGACCTGGGCGATCGCGGCCGCGATACCCGAATTGACGTCGCCGATCATGAAGTTGACCTGATCGCGTTCGATCAGCTTGCGGGCCTTTTGCACGCCGGTGCCGACGTCGTTGGCGGAATCTTCCACCAGTAACTCGACCTGGCGTCCGAGTATCCCACCCTTGGCATTTATTTGCTCGACGGCGAGCTTTGCCCCCATGACCTCATTGCCGGCCGGCGCGGCGTAGACGCCGGTCAGAGGATCGACCATGCCCATCCGGATCGGTGTCTCGCCACGGGCCTGAATGAGGAAGGGCGAAGCCACCTGAAAGGCGCCGAACGCGGCCGCGCCTTTCACGAGGGTGCGCCGATCGAATTTGGCGATGAAGGTCTGCGATCTCATGAACTATCCTCCGGAAGATTACTGCGGGTTTGCCATGCCTTTAGGGGCGGCCGATGCCTCATCGGCCAGCCGTCCAAATCGATTGGGGCCGTCCGACTTCAAGCCGGCCATTGAATCTTGCAGCCGGTGTTTTCGGCCGGGCCAGCGGCCTTTTCACCTGGCACGGGATTATGCACCGTGAACATATTGTCGGGATCGCCTTTCGGGGGATGGGCCTCGCCGACAAACACGGTACTCATCAATTCATGATCGCCGGCGCGGAACGCCGGCGCGCCCGATTGTAGCGCGACCTCGGGCGGCAATTTGAAGCCTGATAGCGCCTGCGATAGCTTAACCGCATCAAGCGTCTTTTCCTGGTTGGCAATCAATGCCAGCGTCCAAACCGACGCGTAGCCGAACCAGTTGCGCGCCGTGGCCGCGAGGCCCGTGATCTTCTTCATCTCGGCATTGAATTCCGCAACATGCGGCACGCCCGGCTGGTCCCACCACCATTCCATCGTCCACCACCCGACGCGTGCGCCATCAGGCACCGCGCGGATGCTCTCAAGCTCGAACAGAGTCCCGCCAACGGCCATTTGCTTGTCCAGACCAAACTGGACAAATTGCTTGAGACTGGAAACCTGGTCGCCGCCACCCATGACGTTGATGAGGACCTGCGGGCCGTAGGCCTTCGCCTGAATCAGATAGGCCGAGTAATCCGGCGTACCGAGGGGCACGAGAGAGGCTGTGGAGGTGCCGCCTGCGGCCTTCAATAATTTTTCGAAGCCAGCCTGGACCGAATGTCCATATGCGTAGTCCGGCGTTAGGAAGTACCATTTCTTGCCAAACTTCTCCATCAGCGTAGTGGCGATGGCGTTGGCGTCCATCGCAGTAGAATTGCAGACCCTGAATACGTTCCACGAACAATTTGCGCCGGTGATCGGATCAGTGTGGCCGCCGGAGACGATATGGAGCACCTTCTTTTCGCGAGTGACTTGCGCCATCGCGATCGCGATACCGGAGTTCACGTCGCCGATGATGAAGCTCACCTGATCTCGCTCGATCAGTTTGCGGGTCTTCTGTACACCCGTGCCGACATCGTTCGCGGAGTCCTCAATCAAGAGTTCAACGGGTCGGCCTAGAATGCCGCCCTTTTTGTTGATCTCCTCGGCGGCGAATTTTGCGCCGACCACCTCGCCTTGGGCGATAGCGGCATAGACACCCGTCAGCGGGTCAACCATGCCGATCCGCAACGGCGTTTCACCTCTCGCTTTGATGATGAAGGGCGGCGCGAATTGCACTGCAGCAAGTGCGGCACCAGCCCCGAGAATTGTCCGCCGGTCGACCGGGTGGGGTCGCTTCGAGTTACTCATGCTGTCCTCCCAGACAAGATGACGTGTCTTGAAGCCGGCATTCTCCGATGCCGTTAGAGGCCATGAGCGTAACCTTTCCGGCGCGCCTTTGCCAATGACGATCCGGACCAAACGCCTGCGACCTTCGGCTACCTGTATGGAAAGCCGATGGCGCGCCGCACCAAATATTACGGTGTCAGCGATGCCGCGTAGGCTGCAAGCGAAATCATGTCGTCATGCGAGAGCTTTTCGACCACGGGCGCCATCGGCGCGCCGGCGCTTCCGGCCCGCGCGTGTTGCTGAAAGTCATAGAGCTGGCGGACCAGATAGCTCGGCGAACGTCCGGCGATGCCTGGAATGGGAGCGACGCCCCTCAGGTCCGGGCCGTGGCAGGTGATGCAAGGCGTGGTGACGCCCGCGCCGCCGGTCGTGGCCAACACCTCGCCTTTGGCGATACTGCCCTTCGGCACATAGGCAATGAACTGCGAACGCGTGTCGCGGTGTTCGAATTGCGCGGCGTCTACCGGCACTTCGATGATGCGCTGTCCGATCGGTTCGGTCCCGCCATCCTTGACGAGCATGTAGAACACACGCGCGATTTGCGTGACCGGAACGGTATCGGTCTCGACCACCTTGATATTGGTCCTGGGCTTGAGCGAGGCGAAATAAGCCGCAGCAGCCTTGATCTCTTCCTCGTTGCTGGCTTTGGCGATCGCCGTCATCAACACGCTCGGGCTGCGTTGCGGGCCGGCGAACTTGCGCGCACCGCTCTTATAATCCCCGATCTGCTGGGTGATGTAGGCCGCCGGCAGGCCAGCCAGGCTCGCGTTCTCCGGTCCGCCGGTGCCAGCGGCGCGATGGCAGGAGCCGCAGGCGCGTACGTCCGGCATCCGGCCATGCGCCACCACATCCGGCAGTGGGGGATGGTCCTCGGGATGCCAGTCGGGCACAAAAAACAGATCGCGCTCCTGCTTGACGGTGAAGCTCGCTGTGCTGTCCGGGACGTGTTGCGGCACGTCGTTGGCGGGCGGGGCCTTGAAATCTGGTGCCCACGGATAGGCCCATGCGGGAAATGACGGCGATGATGTAGAAGCAGGCGCTGGAGATTGGGTTTGCGCGATCGAAACGCTGCTTGCAGCCACGCCTATCATCGCCATGGCGGCGAATGCCGGTAATCGCATTGAATTCCTCCCGATTGTTATCAGTGGCCGCCGGCGTTTTTTGCAGCAGCATTATTAAGAACGATCAAGCCGTCGACGGCGACGCCGGTCCGTCCATTGACCAGAAACGGATTGACGTCGATCGAGGCAATTCGGTTGCCGGCATCTCCCATCAGGTTGGAGAGGCCGACGAGCGCCTTGATGACGGAGGCTTCATGCAACGACGGCTTGCCGCGATAACCGCGAAGTTTTGCGCCTGCCTTGGTGCGGCCGATCAGTCTTTTGGCTTCGTCCGCATCGAGCGGCGCGCCGGCCAGCGCGACGTCTTTCATCAGTTCAATCTCGACGCCGCCGGTGCCAAACAGCACGACCGGGCCCATCTCCGCATCGAGCGCGGTGCCGACAACGAGTTCAAGATCGGCCTTGACCTGTTGGGCGATCAGGATGCCGTCGATCTTCGGCTTGCTCTTCAATTTCTTCACCCGCGCCCAAATCCGGTCGAAGGCCTTCCTGACCTCGGCCGCCGTGGTGAGGTTCAGCACCACGCCACCGACGTCCGATTTGTGCAGGATCTCCGCGCTCACAACCTTGGCGACAACGGGAAAGCCGATTGTCTTGGCGATCTTCACGGCTTCTGACGAGGTCTGCGCGATCGCTTCCTTTGACACCGGAATGCCGTAGGCCTTCAGAAGCTTTTTGGAGGAAACTTCGTCGAGCGCTGCGCCCTGGGCGCTCTTGAGGATGCGCTCCAGCGTCGCGCGGGCGGAGACAGAAGAGTGTGGTGTGATCTCCGGCACATTTTTGGGCAGGCCGGCATAGTCGATCAGCGCCTTGATCGCGCCAACCGCCCGGTCAAGTCCTTGCATGACCGTGATATTCGGCAGCGACTGGCGCAGGCCCTTGGTGAATTCGGTAAAGCCGATCGACATCGTCGAGATGTAGATCACCGGCTTGTTCGCGGCCGCCGCCATTTCGTTGACGCGCCGCAAGTTGCGTTCGCGCAATTCGTGCGGCGCCTTCGGCAGCTCGGCGTCGATGATGACGATATCGGTGTCGGGATCGTCGATCATGATCTTGATCGACTGGATGTAAACTGAAGGATCGACCACCGCGGCAAAGCCGGCATCGAGCGGATTGCCGACGATCGAGCCGGCTCCGAGCATTTTGGCGAGCTTCTCGCTGGCTGCTCGACTCAAGCTTGCGAAGTTGAGGCCGGCCGCGGTGAAGGCATCGATTAAAAGGCCTCGCTTGCCGCCGGAGAGCGTGATCGCGGCCAACCGCGAGCCTTTGGGCACAGCGGCATGGACAAAACATTCCGTGGTTTCGATCAGCTCATCGAGGCCGCGGGCGCGGATCACGCCTTCGCGGGCGGAGATCGCGTCAAAACTTTCGATCGAGCCGGCCAGCGCGCCGGTATGAGCCATCGCCGCGGCGCGGCCGCCCTCCGAGGCGCCCAGTTTAATCGCTATCACGGGTTTGCCGGCCGCACGCGCGGCCTTGCAGGCGTCGCGGAACGCCTTGGTGTCGCGGACGCCCTCGAGGTAGACCACGATGACGCGGATCGAAGGATCGACCACGAAATAATTCATCAGGTCGGTCGTTTCCAGACCGGCCTCGTTGCCGGTCGTGACCATGTAACCGACGCCGACGCCGCGATCCTCCAGCGCCTGGCGGATCGCCATCACGATGGCGCCGGACTGGCCGGCGATCGCGACCGGGCCCGCTTTCATGGTCACCACGCGGTCGTCGATATTGGTGAAGAGCTTTTCGTCGGCACTTAGGTTGCCGAGGCAATTCGGGCCGGTGACGGCAAGCCCGGTTTCGCGGATCGCCTGTTGCAGTTCGACGGCGAGCCTTTGGCTCTCGATGTCCTGCAGTTCACTGAAGCCGGAGGTCACGATCGTTGCCGAACGCGCGCCGGCTGCGGCCGCGTCCCGGACCACCTGAACCGCAAAACGCGCCGGCACCATCACCAGCACGTGGTCAGGCTTGTCCGGCAGGCTGGCGAAATCCTTGTAACAGGGCACTCCCCAGATGGTTTCGCGCTTGCTGTTGAGCGGGTAGAGGCCGCCTTCGAATTTGTATTTGATCAGATTGGTCCAGATGCGCTCGGCGTAATTGCCGGGCTTGTCCGTCGCGCCGACCAGCACGATGTTGCGCGGATGCAGCATGGCGTGAATTTGCTGGACGACGCGACTCGCGCCCGATGATGGCGACCATTTTTGCGATGCCGCGTGTCCTGAACGGGCTTCCATGGGCCTTGGCCGCTATCCCTGATAATTTTTCCGGAGACGAGGATCGGTTTTGCGAGGCTCCGGGTGCTTGATTTCTTCTTATTGATAGTCCGAAGGCGTGGCAACTCGCGTTGATAGAAGACGGACCGCCTACCACGCCGGTCTGGGCTGCGATGGAGAGGCAATGCCCGCCAGCAACACGGCCAGAATGCCGGTCAGGAAGATGCCGTCGAACGTCCCCGCGCCGCCGATGGAGGCGACCGGCGCGCCGAGACCACCGATCTTGTCGAGATTGGAGAGGTCTGCGCCGATCAACGTCCCCATCGAGCCGCCGATATAGGCAAGGGGTGCTGCGTATTCGCGGGACAGCAGGAAAGCCAGGATCGCGGTCGCGAGGACGGGGGCAAACACCGGCACCGCAATGCCAAGTCCATGCACCGGCGTTGCCATCGAATGGATGATCAAGGCGATGGCGATGACGGCGAGCGTTGCTTTGCCCCAGAGCTGATATCGAAGCACGAGATAGCTCGACATCAGCGTCGGGATCACCGCGCCGCCGACATTGACGGCAAGCACGGTGCCGGGCCATTGCTGGACCAGCGGCACGACATATTGCATGCCGAAGAAATCGATCACCTGCCCGGACCGAACCGCTCCCGGCAGGACGGTGATCGGAATGTTGAAGTAGCTTCCGATCAGCGAACCGAATAGCAAGAACAGCGCGGCGCCCGGGCCGACGCCAAGCTTCATATAGGCGTATCTGAGAACGCGGAGTTGAATCAGGATGATCAACCCGATGAACAGGAAGACCAGGATGGAAAACAATGCCGGCGTGAGCGGCAGATAGTGAACCTGGGAATTCATGGCGGTTTCGGCCGTTCAGTAGCGGTTGCTTAGTCCAATTAAATTGGGAAACTTGTTGCGAAATCGCAAGGCTCGAATTCCGGATGGATCGGCGATGACGCAGGGGTTACCGTCAAAGGGCGTCAAGCGAAGGGGCAGCAACGTGATTACGCTTTATCACTGCACGGCAGCGCGCTCGTTCCGCCCGCTCTGGGCGCTGGAAGAGCTGACGCTTCCCTATGATCTCAAGATGCTGCCGTTCCCGCCGCGGGTATTGGCCAAGGATTATCTCGCCCTCAATCCGCTCGGCACGATTCCGCTTCTGATCGACGGCGACACGCGCATGACGGAATTGGCGGCGATCCTGCAATATCTGGTCGCGCGCCACGGGCCGACGCCGCTTGCGGTCGGCATCGATGAGCCCGACTACGGCGCCTATCTCAACTGGCTGCATTTCGGTGAAGCGACGCTGACCTTCCCGCAAGCCTTGGTGCTGCGCTATTCAAAGCTCGAACCGGAACAGCGACGCAGCCCGCAAGTCGCAACCGACTATGCGAAGTGGTTCTTTGGCCGGCTGCGGGCGGTCGAAGCTACGGTCGCCAACAGTGAGACGCTGTGCGGGAACAGGTTTACGGTTGCCGATATTTCCGTGGGATATGCGCTGCTATTGGCCGAGCGTATTGGCCTTGCCAAGGATTTCGGCCCCGCAGTCGCAGCCTATTGGCAACGGTTGCAACAACGCGACGGGTTTTGCCGGGCGGTGAAAGCGGAAGCCTCAGCCGGCGAGCAGCAGGAGGCTGTAAGCATTTGGTGGTGAGAGTTCAACTTGCGTCGAGCAGTTTGTTCAGCCGCAGCCGCGTGATGATGTAGACGTTCTGCAAATCGTTGGCAAATTCGGTTTGCGTGTCGTTGTGCAGCCGCCGCTTGAATTCGAAGAAGATGCCTTCCTTGGTGTGCATCCGCACCGCAATAATGAAGGGGAATCCGAATTTTGCCTTGTATGCGGCATTGAGGTTTGACAACTCCGCAAACTCTGGCGGCGACAGCGCGTTAAGTCCGGCGCTTGCCTGCTCGGCGACGGAGGAGGCGGTCATGGCCCCGGCTTGGGCTTCCTTGCCGGCTAGATCAGGATGGCTTTGTAGCAGCGCGAGCTGCCGGGCAGCCGGGGCATTTTTCGCCACGGCGACCATGGCGGCGTGCATGTCGTCCAGACTGGCAAACGGCCGCTTTTCCCAAGTCTGCTCGGCGACCCATGGCGATTTCTCGAAGATGCTGCCGAACTTTACCACAAAGGCAGCGCGGTCCATCGCGTTGATCGGCGCCATGTCGACCGGGCCGGCGATCGCATTCGCAATCAAGGCCGGCCCGAGCGCGAGGGCGCAGAACAGGCCCGCAAGCAGCCGGGAACGACCGATCATTTTCAGCCTCCTTGCGTTGCGGAAGTGAGCCTTAGCTGCCGCGGTAGGTCGTGTAGCTCCAGGGCGATACCAGGATCGGCACGTGATAATGGGCCGTAGCATCGGCCATGCCGAACTGGATGATGGCCTTTTCCAGGAAGGGCGGGTTGGGTAGCACCGTGCCGAGTTTGGTGAAATACTCGCCGATAAAGAACACCAGTTGGTATTTGCCGGCTTTCATGGTCTCCGGCGTCAGCAGCGGTTGGGCGTTACGGCCGTCGGCATTGGTGTGAACCGTCGCAAGCAGCTTGTAGGTTTCGCCGTCGAGCACGCTGAACTCGATCTTGACGCCCTCGCCGGGTTTGCCGCTGGCGGTATCGAGCACGTGGGTCGTCAATCCAGGCGATCCGGCCGCCAAAGCGGTCTTGTTGGCAAATGCCGCGAACGCCAACACGGCCGAGCCGGCTCCCAGGAGACCCCGTCGATTAACTACTGTCATCATACTGATCCTGCTCCGTTAGATTGCCCCGCGCGCGATAGTAGGGGAGACCCAATCTAGCGCTGCAAAAATCGCGCCACGCAAGATATTTTTCCTGTGTCAACGGATGCGAGAGGAAAGTTTTTTAATCAGCGCTTGAGCGGCGGATTGTCGCGGGCCTGTGTGGCATGTTCGGTCGAGGCCCGGGCCTTCGCCATCATCGCGTTGCAATACGCGTCGCGGTCGCGATCGAACGCCTGCTGGCGCACGCGGAAAGCCGCAACCCTGCGGCGGATTTCGTCGCGCAGGTCACTCTGGCCGATCGGCGAGAGGCGGGTGGCCGGGATGACGTCAACAGGACGCTCCACGGCGAAAGGCTGGTCGGACGATACCGGCTTAGGGCGGGCTTCCAGCCTGCCCTCAACGTCCGTCGCCTTGCCGGCGACTGACTGCACAAAGGCCATGGTTTGAGCCAGCAGGAGGTCGCGCTCTTGTTTCCACGTCATGATGCATCCCACCCTTCGCATATCTGAGCAAAGCCCCGGTGGGCAATCAAGCGACGCGGGGCAGTCATCCACACGATTGCGCGTAAAGCCCGCCCTCACTTTGATGGAGGTATAAATTTTCGCATCGGGATCGCACCCAAAAAAAGAGCGGCACGGCTGCAATCCGCGGCCGTGCCATTCCTTGCTCTGGGCGCGCTTCCCAAGGGAAGCGCCGCGGCCACTCCACTCAGTGGGGGTCACTGGTGGTATTTCACGGTCAGGTAGGCGCCGAGTCCTTCGCCGACAAAGCCGCCGGCGCCGTTGGCGGCGACGAAGTAGAGCTTGTCGGTGAAGTTCTTGACGTTCAGCGCCACGCCCCAATTGGCGTTCTCCCAGCCCACCATCAGATTGCCGATCACGAAGCCCGGAACGGAATTGACGTTGGTCGTGTCGCTCCAGGTCCGGTCGCGATAGTTGGCGCCGATGCCGAACTGGAACCCGGAGATGCCACCGAGCGCGAACTTATAGGTGGTCCAGACATTGGCCATGTTGGCCGGCACGCCCTGCGGAACATTGCCGATCTGGGTAACTGCCTGCGGGGCGCTTGTCAGCACGGTCTGCTGATGGGTGGCGTTGGCGAGAACGCTCCATTGATCGGTGATCTTGGCGATCAGCGAGACTTCCTCACCATTGGTGAGCTGGCTGTCGAAAAAGATGATATCGGTGCCATTCGCCTGGGCTACTGATGTCGCTACATTATCGCGTGAGACATTGAAGACGGCGGTGTTCAGGACGACCCTCTCGTTGAGGAACGTGAAGCGGAAGCCAGCTTCGTATTGCCGCGCCGACTCCGGTTTGCCGATTCCGTTCGTGGAATTTTCCGAGTTGAAATTGCTCAAGTAGCTCTGGGACGCGCCGATATAGGGCGCTATCCAGTTTGTGAGATGATAGAGCGTGCCGATGTTCCAGCTCAGCGGCTTGTCATTCCGGAATTCCGGGACGCCGGCGAGGACGGGAGCGCCAGTGTTGGTAAACTGGGCGGGAAGTCCCGTGGTCGTGTTTAGCACGGTGACCAGCGGGTCCAACTCGTTTTGATACCAATCCTGACGCACGCCAACGCGTAGCTTCCACTTGTCGGTCAGGTCCATCTGGTCGGTGGCGTAGACGCCGTAATAGTCGGCGACCAGATGATTATTGTCGCAAGAATGTGCGCTGTCGCATTTGAAAGCGAGGCTGTTGGGGGACGTTTCCGGGGCTACCGGTGCAAAAATATTGGGAATGTCGTTAAGAGTGGCCGTAACTCGGTTCGTATCCATGACCTGGTGTTGGTACTCAAAGCCGGTCAACAGCGTGTGGTGAACCCCGCCGGTATAGAATTTCCAGACGGGTTCGAACTGATAATCGAAGAAGCCATCGGAATCGTTCTGCCAACGCAACTGCCGGCCGGTCAGGTCGTCCCCATTTATGACATGGGTAGCGGTGCTGTCGTTGTTGCGCATCGCGTCGATATCGCGATGTGTATAGGAAAAGCGATTATTGATGGTCAGGAAATTCGTGACGTCCCATTGATCGGTAAAGGTGGGACGGATGTCATCCTGCTTGGCAAAGGCAAACGGCGTTGAATATTTAGCAGTGTTTGAGACGCCCGTGATCGGCTGGCCGTTCATATAGATCAGGCCGTAGGAATCCGGCGTCTGCTCGATGTGCCGTCCGTCAATCGCGAACGTGAAGGTATGGTCGTCGACGTGCCACTGGAATTCGGGCCGGATTTCGTAATCCTTGCTGTTGAGGTCGCGGAAAGCATCTCCGCCGGTGACCGTGGTGTCGATCCGGTAGTTCAGTCCGCTAATCGTTGTCGGACCCGTGACATAATTGCTGTTGGTCACGCCGCCGAACGAATTGACCTGTGTGCTCGTTCCCCAATGGAAGACGGGCGATGGATCATAGTGGACGATATTGATGGTGCCACCGGGCGGCCCGCTGCCGAACAGCGCCGAACCGGGTCCCTCGAGGATTTCAACCTGCTTGACGCCATTGAGCGAATGCACCAGGCCGCCGAGCTGATCGCCGTCGGAGAAGCCGTCGGTATAGACCTGCGCGTTCAGGCCGCGGATCAGGAAGTGGTCGAAATAGCCGAGCGAATCCTGGCCACCGCTGTTGATACCGCTGGCGTTCCAGATAGCGTCCCGGAGCAGCGTGCCGCCCTGTTCGGTCACGACCTGGCGGGGAATGATCTGGACGCTGGAGGGAAGGTCGGCGAGTTTGGTGCCGGTTTTTCCCAATCCGGGCACCTGCTGCAACGGCGGGCCGGAAGTGTTGTTGTTCGGGCCGTTACCGTCGTCGGGAGCAGCGGCGGCGGTCTGGGCGGCGGGTTTCGGCGGCTTGCTGGTGCGTGCAGTGCGCTGCCTTGTCGACGGCGTCGAGGCCGCGGCGGTCTGTTTCGGTGTCGCCCGGTTTTTCGGGGCCTCGACCTGAACCGGCGGAAGGTCAGAGGAGTTATCCTGCGCCCGAGCCAGCCCCATTGAAAGCGCCGGCAATGCCGCACACAGCAGCCCAGCATAACGATATCGAAGAATGCGGCTGAGTTGTGTATTGCTCAACCGGTTTGTGTGCTGCCTCGTCACAGATGCGCCCCACGTCATTTAGAATTAGACCAATGCTAAGTTGAGATGTGATCCCCCGCTTGCATGTGGGCGTAACACAACGCGGATGACACTATTCCACGGCTGATCACGAAGCTGGCTTAGAAGTCGTCTTAGAAGCGATCTAGATTGAAGCGCGAAGATCGCGACAGGCCGCTGCACGCAGCCGCACCCGCGCGATGACGGGTGCATTCTTGACATCGACCAGGCTGATCAAACTATCGCAGGCGCTGCAACGTCGAGGACGGTCGTGACTAGGGTGACCGGGACTGATCCGTTGTGCGTCTCTTCGCGGTGACGGTCGCGCCGGCGCGCCGATCAATCTTTCAGGCCTCGCGTGCTGCCGCTTGAGGCCATCGCCGTCCCCGGACAATCGGCCAGTTGCATTCGACATCACGGCTGGAAGATTATTCCAACACTACAAAATGTCGCGTCGGCGATTTTTCACGGACCGGTTGCGCCGTACGCAGCAGATTTTGCTTGATCCATTGGCCACGTGACCAGACTATCGGACGATCTCTTCTTGGTCCTGTCGTATATCTGGATTACCTCGATTCACGGTTGCACTTGAGGGGGACGACATGAGCGCGACTGAGCGATCGACGCGTTCGGCCCGATTGGCCGATATCCGTTCATTCTATCGCCTTTCCCCAATCCTCATCGTGCTCGCGGGGCTTCTCGCGGGCTGCGAGGAAAAGCAGGCGCCTCAAGCCGCGGCCGCAGCCCCGCCCGTCACCGTCGCCCAACCCGTCAAGCGAACCGTCACGGACTGGGACGAATTCACGGGGCGGTTTGATGCGGTCGAGCAGGTTCAGGTTCGTCCTCGCGTCGGCGGCTTCATTACGGCGGTTGAATTCCGTGATGGCGCTTTCGTCAGTGCCGGCGATCTCTTGTATCTTATCGACGCCCGTCCGTTCGAAGCGGTGGCCACGCAAGCTGACGGTCAGCTCTCGGATGCGCGCGCCAAGGTCGAGCTGGCCAAACGGGAGCTGGATCGCGCCCTGACGCTGCAGCAGTCGCAGAATGTGGCGGACAACATCGTCGATCAGCGGCGTCAGGCGCTACAAGCCGCGAGAGCCGCCGAGACCCAGGCCGAGGGTGTGCTCAAGGCGGCCCAGCTCAATGTCGAGTTTACCCACGTCACGGCCCCGATCAGTGGCCGGGTGAGCCGTCATCTCGTCGACGTCGGCAATCTGGTCCAAGGCAGTGAGGGCAACTCGACGCTGCTGACGTCGATCGTTACGCTCGATCCGATCTACATCTATTTCGACATCGATGAAGCCACCTATCTTAAATACAATCGGCTGTGGTTCGAGGGTAAGCGTCCGAGTTCGCGTGACACCCCTAACCCGGTCGAGGTGACGCTGACGGGCGAGACCAAGCCTTCCCACAACGGCACGATCAATTTCCTAGACAACCAGTTGGATGTGTCCACGGGCACGCTACGCGGCCGGGCGGTGATCCCGAATACGGATCTGTCGATCCTGCCCGGGCAGTTCGGCCGCGTTCGCCTGATCGCGAGCGCGCCTTATGAGGCATTGCTGGTGCCTGACGCCGCCATCGCCACAGATCAAGCCCGCAAGATCGTCTTTGTGGTCAAGGACGACAACACCGTCGAGGCCAAGCCCGTCACCCTGGGACCGCTGGATGAAGGCCTGCGTGTGATCCGTGATGGCCTCAAGCCGGAAGATCGCGTGATCGTCGATGGCCTGCAGCGCGCGCGGGTCGGGGCGAAAGTCACGCCTCACGACGCCAAGCCTGCTCCGGCCGGTGGCAAGACATGAATCTCGGGGCGCTTTCCGTCAACCGGCCGATTCTGGCGATGGTGCTGTCCATCGTGCTCCTGATCGTCGGCGCGATCGCCTATACGACGCTGCCGGTCGCTGAATATCCGCAAGTCGTGCCGCCCACCGTGGTGGTCACCACACAATATCCGGGCGCTTCCGCGCAAACCGTGTCCGATACCGTCGCAGCTCCGATCGAGCAGCAGATCAACGGCGTAGAGGACATGCTCTATCTCTACAGCCAGGCGACCTCGAACGGGCAGCTCACGATCACCGTGACGTTCAAGCTCGGCACCGATCTCGACAAAGCCCAGGTGCTGGTCCAGAACCGGGTGGCGATCGCGACGCCGCAACTGCCGGACGACGTTCAGCGCAACGGCGTGGTGACGCGCAAGAACAGCCCAGACATCCTGATGGTCGTGTTCATGTTGTCGCCCGACGACACCTTCGACCAGCTCTATATCAGCAACTATGCGCTGCTCCAGGTGCGCGACCAGTTACTTCGGCTTGATGGCATTGGCGACATCCAGATTTTCGGTGCGCGCGATTACTCCATGCGCCTGTGGCTCGACCCTGACAAGATCGCCAATCTCGGCCTGACGGCCGGCGACGTCTTGACCGCGATCCGCTCGCAGAATTTGCAGATCGCCGGCGGCCAGTTGGCGGGACCGCCGATCGCGGACCGCGCCTTTCAGCCCAATCTGACCTTCACCGGGCGGTTGAAGGATATCAGGCAGTTCGAAGACATTCTCGTCAAAGCCGGCAGCGATGGTCGCACCGTGCGGCTGCGCGACGTGGCGCGGATCGAGCTCGGCGCGCTCGACTACACCACCAACAGCTTCCTGTTGCGCAAGACCGCCGTGGCGATGCTGGTGACCCAGCGCCCGGGCTCGAATGCCCTCGCCACCGCCAAGAATATTTCCGACGCGATGGTCAAGCTGAAGGCGAACTTCCCCAAAGGGCTCGATTACAATATCGGCTACAATCCGACCGAGTTCATCGCGCAGTCCGTCAACGAATTGATCAAGACCATCTACGAGGCGATGGTCCTGGTCGTTATCGTGGTGCTGGTTTTCCTGCAAGGATGGCGCCCGGCAATTATCCCGATCATAGCGATCCCGGTATCGCTCGTCGGGACGTTCGCCGCGATGGCCGCGCTCGGCTTTGCCATCAACAACCTGACCCTGTTTGGTCTCGTGCTGGCGGTCGGCATCGTGGTCGACGACGCGATCGTGGTGGTGGAAAATGTCGAGCGGCATCTCCGCGACGGTTTGAGCAAGCGTGACGCGGCGCTGCGCACCATGGAAGAAGTCGGTGGCGCGCTGGTATCGATCGCGCTGGTGCTGTGCGCGGTGTTCGTGCCCACCGCGTTCCTCGGCGGCATTTCCGGGCAGTTCTTTCAGCAATTCGCTATCACGATCGCGGTGGCAACCGCCATTTCGTGCTTCTGTTCCCTGACACTGTCGCCGGCATTGGCGTCGCAGATCCTGGTGGCGCATGAGGAGAGGCGAGAGCCCGCGCGCTGGAACATCCTTGCGCGGGGGTGGGAAGCCTTCACCGGCGTTTTCAATCGCGGTTTCGACCGGCTGTCGCATGGCTATGGCAGTGCCGCGTCCTTCGTGATCCGGCACTCGCTGGTGATGCTGTTGATCTATCTGGCGCTGATCGGCAGCGCCGGCTGGCTGCTGGTAACGACGCCGCAAGGGTTTATTCCGGCTCAGGACCGCGGTTACATCATCGTCTCCGCGCAATTGCCGGGTGCGGCTTCGCTCGCCCGCACGACCGAGATTGTCCGTGAGATCGAAAGGATTGCGCTCGACACGCCCGGTATCGTTCGCGTGGCGGCGTTCGCCGGTCTTTCCGGCGCGACACGAACCCAGTCCGGCAACGCAGCCGCGCTATTTCCGGTGTTCGACGAGCCGGAAGTGCGCCTGAAGAAGGGCCTGACAGCCAACAAGATCACCGGCGAACTGCGAAAGCGGCTTTCGGTGATCGAAGGCGCGTTCATCATCGTTATTCCTCCACCGTCGATTCCCGGCATCGGCACCGGTGGCGGCTTCACCATGCGGATCCAGGACCGGCAGGGCCGGGGGCCGGAATTGCTCGCGGCGGCGACTGATGAGCTGGTGGCGGCGGCGCGCCGGACGCCGGGGCTGACGTCGGTGTTCTCACCCTATTCAGCCAACACGCCGCAGGTTTTCGTCGATATCGATCGTATCAAGGCACAGAAGCTCGGTGTGCCGATCCAGAACGTCACCGATGCCGTCGAGACCTATTTCGGCTCGACCTATGTCAACGACTTCAACATCCTCGGCCGGACCTATCACGTCACCGCGCAGGCGGACCTGCCATTCCGCAAAGAGGCGGCCGACCTGGCACGTCTGCGCACGCGCAACGCCGCCGGCAACATGGTGATGCTGGGCAGTGTGGTGGATTTCCGCGACATCGCGGGGCCGGATCGCGTTGCGCGCTACAATCTCTATTCGGCGTCCGAACTTCAGGGAGAGCCGACGCCGGGAACCAGTTCGACCACGGCGATCAACCTCATGAAGCGCTTGGCGGATGAGACCTTGCCGAGCGGCTTCTCCTACGACTGGACCGATCTGTCCTATCAGCAGGTCAATGGCGCCAATTCGGGACTTTATGTTTTCCCGATCTGCGTGCTGTTCGTCTTCCTGGTACTGGCGGCGCAGTACGGCAGCTGGACGCTGCCGCTCTCTGTCATCCTGATCGTGCCGATGTGTCTGTTGGCCGCAACCCTTGGCGTGCGCATCATGGGACAGGACGTCAACATCCTGACCCAGATCGGCTTCGTGGTGCTGGTGGGGCTGGCCGCGAAAAACGCCATCCTGATCGTCGAGTTCGCGCGCGACATCGAACTGGAGGGCCGTCCCCGTCTGGAGGCGGTGATCGAGGCCTGCCGGCTCCGCTTGCGCCCGATCCTGATGACGTCATTTGCCTTCATCCTCGGCGTGCTGCCGCTGGTCGTCTCGACAGGGTCTGGATCGGAAATGCGTCAGGCGGTCGGCGTGGCCGTGTTCTTCGGCATGCTCGGCGTAACGCTGTTCGGGCTCGTATTCACGCCGATCTTCTACATGATCGTGCGCAATCTTGCGGATGGGTCGCAGCGGAAAACGCAAGCCGGGCCCGGTTGAAGCGCGAGTGCCGAAAGGCTCTGGCCGTTGCCACAGGGAGCGCCTTCGCGACCCTACTTTTGGCTCATTCCAGGTGGGTGGGCAGGGTCAAGGTTATAAAATATGCTGTACCCAACAAAACAAGATCGGGAGAGGCCTAGATGAGAGCGAAGCTGTTGCCGGCCGCTGTGGCGGCTTGTGGTCTGATGCTGGCGGCGCCAGCGTCAGCGCAAGGCGTCAAGATCGGCATCTTGAACGACCAATCCGGTGTCTATGCCGACTACGGCGGCAAATATTCGTTCGAAGCCGCCAAAATGGCGGTCGAAGATTTTGGCGACAGTGTGCTGGGTCAAAAGGTCGAACTCGTCACGGCCGATCATCAGAACAAGCCGGACCTCGCCGTCAGCATCGCGCGGCGTTGGTATGAGGTCGAAGGCGTCGACATGATCACCGAGCTGACGACGTCCTCGGTCGCGCTCGCGGTGCAGGGACTGTCACTGGAGAAGAAGAAAATCGACATCGTGGTGGGGGCTGCGACCTCACGCATCACCGGCGATGCCTGCACGCCCTATGGTTTCCATTGGGCCTTCGACACCCATTCGCTCGCGGTCGGTACCGGCGGCGCGCTGGTGAAAGCAGGCGGCGATAGCTGGTTTTTTCTGACCGCCGACTATGCCTTCGGCTACTCGCTGGAAAAAGACACCAGCGACATCGTCAAGGAAAACGGCGGCAAGGTGCTGGGCTCGGTCCGCATCCCGCTTAATTCGTCGGACTTCTCCTCGTTCCTGCTGCAGGCGCAAAGCTCGAAAGCCAAGATCATCGGGCTCGCCAATGCAGGTCTCGATACCACCAACTCGATCAAGCAAGCGGCGGAATTCGGCATCGTCAAGGGCGGTCAGAAACTCGCGGGCCTCTTGATGACGCTGGCCGAAGTGCATGGGCTCGGTCTTGAAGCCGCCCAGGGCCTCGTACTGACGGAAGGCTTTTACTGGGACCAGAACGACAAGACGCGTGCGTTCTCGCAAGCGTTCTTCAAACGAACCGGCCGCATGCCCAACATGATCCAGGCCGGCACTTACTCGGCAACACTGCAATATCTGAAGGCGGTGAAGGCCGCGGGCACCAAGGATTCCGACGCGGTCGCCAAGAAACTGAAAGAGCTTCCCGTCGACGACGTGTTTGCCCAGGGTGGCAAGGTGCTGGAAAACGGCCGCATGGTGCACGACCTCTATCTGTTCGAGGTCAAGAAACCCTCGGAGTCAAAGAGGCCCTGGGATTATTACAAGCAGCTCGCGGTGGTTCCCGGCGACAAGGCGTTCTTCAGTGCCAAAGAGAGCGGCTGTCCGCTGACGAAATAATCGCTGACACGGTTGTTGCTACAGGCATGTGACGCGGCGCCATTCTGGTGCCGTGTTCCGCGAAAAACTCGGTAAAAAGCATGCATGTTCCCGAGGGGTATCGGGGAACGCTTCAGTGTTGCAATCGGGTCACGCAGCGTGAATTAAATCGCGATCTCACACCGCCTTTTGTTGCAGATGCGAGCGCGCGGGGGGTACGTTCCGCCCACTAAATTTCTCCGAGGGAACCATGACATCATCCGGCGTCACCACGAAGTTTTTCGGCATGCTCGGTCTGTCCTCGCGATGGTGGTCGCGCTCTCTGAAATCCGCGGCCTTGGCCATCGCGTTGCTCGCTGTTCCAACCTTGACGACCGCGAGCCATGCCGTGCCGGCGCCCGGTGCCAACGGTGTACATGTTTATCTCTTGCGCGGCGTGCTCAACGTTTTCTCGCTCGGTCTCGACGGCATCGCTGCCAAGCTGGAAGCCCAGGGTATCCCGGTGACCATTACCAACTATCTCGGCTGGTCGGTGCTGGCCGACGAGGCCGCGGCCGACTACCGCGGCGGAAAAATCCACACCATCATTCTGGTCGGGCACTCCTCGGGCGCGACGGTGCTGCCGGATATGGTGGCGCGTCTCAGTCAGCAGGGCGCTCCGGTGAAACTCGCGATCGGTCTTGATTCAGTATTTCGCACCAGCCTGTCCGGCCGCGTCGGACGATACGTCAATTACTATGTCGGCAGTGGCAACGGAGAGCCGGTCGCGCCGACGAAGCAACTGCATGGCACGCTAGAGAACGTGAACGTGTCGAACGTTCCCGGCGTCGGGCACCTCACGATCGAAAAGAGCGAGATCATGCAGCGTCGGGTGATCAGCGATATCGATGTCGTGGTGTTCGGCAGCCGCGCCAGGGAAGTGTCCGCAGCGCCCATTCTGGCTCGATAAACCATAGCCGCTACGCGTCGCGGGCGCGGTTCCGGCAGTTTGCCTTGTCAGCGCTGAAAGGTGCCACAATTCTACCAACTCGGCTGACCAAAAGGGTTATTCGCGCGCATCGGCCGCGCCAACATAGCCCTTTGGATGCCGCTCATGTTGGCGTCCGACACCGGGCTCTCAGCGTTAGGATGGTTCGTGGAGCGGTTGATCAATCCGGCGCGAGTTGCAGCGGCCCTTGCCGGGGCCCTGCTAGGGACCTTGCTATTTGGCGGTGGCCTCGATCCGGCGTTGGCCGACCCGGTCACGGCCACGACCGAGGCGCTGATATCGCCGCCGCCCCCCGGGCTATCGACGGTCGCCCGGCACCCACGGGTTTATCTGTTCCGCGGCGCGCTCGGGCCGATTTTCTCGCGGGGAATGGATCGCCTCACCGAACGCCTTGAAGACGCCGGCATCACCGCCAACGTCTACGAATTCACCGTCTGCCGCCTGATCGCAGCCCAGGCGATTCACGAGTATCGGGAAGATCCCGAGCCGATCGTCCTGATCGGGCATTCCATGGGCGGGCTCTGTGCCGTGATCTTTGCGGAGATTCTGGAGGGCGAAGGCATCCGGGCGGATCTGGTCGTCGCCATCGATCCCGCTCATGCGACGAACGACGTCCCGCTGAACGTCGATCGCTTCATCAACATCTTCCTGTCGAAGAGTGTGCTCGGCGGCGGCGACGTCAAGCCGAAGCCCGGATTCCGGGGCCACTATGCGAGCGTCGACCTTTCGCAGCATGACGAAGTTTCACACATCAATATCGAGAAGATGGACACGGTCCAGCAGCAGCTTGTGACCAAGGTGCTTCAGCTGGCGACGGCGAGGGCCGAGGGTGACACGGTGCCGATTCGCTATGTCGTTCCAGCAAAAGCACCCGTCGAGCTATGGGACAGCGGAACGTCGGTGTTTGCCCGGCCGGGCGATAGCCTGCAGTCGATCGCGACGGCCTATCACGTTCCGCTGTGGTTGGTCACCCAGATCAACAAAGGCGCGGACCGCACGCCGCTGGTTCCGGGCGAACGCGTCGTCGTTCCGCGTCGTCTCGAGCCGGTTGTCGAGGTGTCAGAGCCGGTGCCGCCGAAACATTGATCGGCGGGCAACCAGCGCAAACTTCAGCGTTGCGGCAGGAACGGCACCAACATCGGAACGCGCTGGCAGTAGGGACCATAGGCATCCGCGCCGAGTTCGGTCGAGAGGAAGCCTTCTTCCATGCGCGCTTTTTGCCAGAGCCCGAAGGCGATCAGCGCGGTGCCGAGCAACGCCGTGGCGGTTCCAACCCCAATGCCGGTTGCGATCATGGCGCCGATCAGTCCGGTGTAAATCGGGTGCCGAACCAATCCGTAAGGACCGGTGTCGATGACGCGGTGGCCTTCCTTGCGCGTGATCGCGTTCGACCAGAAGCGTCCGAGATGAATGCGCGCCCACCAGGTGAACAGGCAACCGGCGGCGGCGAGAACAGCCAGGATATAGGTGCCGGTGGTGCCAACCTGCCACAGCGGCTTCTCGCCAAGGACGGTCGCGGTCCAGGGCGTCAGCAAGATGGCGCCGATGAGGATGGGGATGCGGTAGGCCCGCGAGTCCCAGGTCCTCACGTGCTTCTCGGTCCGTCCCGAGAAGAACGAACCGATCAGCCAGCTCATGAGCCACGCAGCCCAGATCAGCGCCAACAATGCGGTGGGCCAGGTCGCGGTCCAGCCGCTCCATACGAAAGCGATAATCGGGTTTGGTTCATGCATCATGCGTGACCTTATATTCCCGATTGGATGGTGCTGGCAAATGGCGAAAAAGCGCAGGCAAAGGAGGCGCTTACCGCCTCAAGACGCTTCGGGCGTGCTGAGCAGATAAGCGATCGTATCGCGCAACGCCGGCTCGACCGGGCGCGGCGTATAACCGAGCTCATTTCGCGCTTTCTCGATCGATAAGTCCGTGGCTCGCAGTGCGATCCGCACACCCTCGGCCGTGCCGGCCGGCGGCCGGTGCGTCACGTGGTCTGCAACGAATTCCAGCATGGCGGCGGCAGCCTCCGCGATCTTGCCGGGGACCGGAATGGCGAGCGAGCGGCGGCCGCTGATCGTTGTCATGAGCTTTAAAATCTTGCCCAGCGAAATACTCTCGCCGCCGAGAATGTAGCGGTGGCCAACCTGCCCGCGTTCCATCGCTAGCACCAGGCCTGCGGCGACATCGCGCACGTCGACCAGGTTCACGATGAAATCGAGATACAACTGAACGCGCCCGTGCAGGAATTGCCGGAGCATGGCGGTGGGGGGCGTGAGGTTATGATCGTGTGGCCCGATCGGCATGGTCGGCGTGCCGATCACCAGCGGAAAACCTTCCGCCGCCGCCTGTGCGGCGGACTGTTCGGCCAGCATTTTCGAGCGTGTGTAAACGCCCGGCATTTGCTGCGGCGGCAACAGGCTGCGCTCGTCAGAAGTATCCTTCAACGAGGGCGGCCGGAACAGAATTGATTCGGTCGAGCAATGGAGGAAGCGTGCGGTGCCGCGCTTGCGGGCCGCCGCAATGACAATCTCCGTGCCCTGAAAATTCACGGCATGGAAATCGCTCTTCTGGGGTAGCCACATACCCGGAAGGCCGGCAAGATGATAGACGTCCGCGACGTCCCGCAGCGTGTCATCGACCAGCGCCTGATCCAGCACCGAACCCGATACATATTCGACGCCGGGGATCGCGCATACCGGCGGCCGCCGATCAAGGACTTTGACCTTGTGATCACGCGCCACCAGCGCCGACACAAGGTGCTGCCCAATGAAGCCGGCGCCGCCCGTGACAAGTACGCTGGTCATGAACGTGGCAGCGGTTCGACCTGATGTTTGTTGGCAAGGGGTGAGGGATCGCGGTGCGCTTGCGGCGGAACGGCCTGGATGATGGCCGCAAGATCGCGCCGGAATCCGAGCGCGATGAACAATTTCGCCATCACAAACATCGGCCCCAGCAGGAGATGGGACGGGTTATCGACCAGGGCCGGCTGGCGTTGCTCGAAGACCCGATGCCCGACCACCTGGAAGCCGATGCCTATGATGATCAACATGGCAGTTATCGACCACACCACGGTGAGGCTCGCATGGCCCACGACGAATGCGGCCGCCGAAAGCAGCACGACGGCAGCGCCGAGAATGGCAGCGCCGATCGCGGCATCGAGCACCAGCCAGTAAGTCAGCACCGGCAAGACCATGATCGGTGCGAGTGTCGTATGCACGCCCAGCGCATCAATCGGCCACAGGCTGAGAGGAAGAATGGCGGCGAAGAACAACGCGAGGATGCCAAAAACATGCATCGCACAGTTCCAGGGATCACGATGATACTCCACGTAATCCGCAAGTTGGCGCTTGAAAAAGGCACTCATGGAGTGGGCTCGCTACCTTCGCGCGGAAACATTCACGGGCTGAAGTCGAAAAATGAGGAGGGGCAGCCTGCTGCTCTAAGAGCTACTTAAACTTGGCCCATGCCTGAAGTCAAATAGCGGGCCAAGTCTTCATTCCGGCAGGACTTTTTCGATTTATTGAAAGTTGCAAGTATTGGACGCGACCGTTTCGTTTCACGGGTGAATCAGGCGCCACAGGATGGCTCCAGTTGCACCCAGCCAGAGTATGATGGCGGCGCCTGCCTGGATGGCAAAGCCCGGTCCGCGTTTATTGGCAGCCTTTGCGTAGCCGGTCATGTAGAGGGCGCGTCCGGCAATCCAGACGATGCCGAGCGCGGCCGCAATCGCATCGCTGATGTAGATCGCAAACAGCCAGAGCGCAGGCAGGAAGATCGGCATCCACTCCAGCGTATTCATATGCACGCGGAAGACCCGCTCGAAGTCCGGATTGCCCGAGATGGCCGGCGCCTTGACGCCATAGGTTTGGCGTGCCTTGCCGACCTGAAAGCTGAACAGGAAATACATCAGGATCGCGAGGCAGGTGACGAGTGCCGTAAAATGAAACATGGCGGGCTCCCTTTAGCGTGGCGAACGCCGCGTTCAGTAACCCGTCATCTCCAGATAACCAACCCCGTTGTGACTGCCAGAAAAACCGATGGGTCCCTCCCAGTAGGGAAAGCGCGTTCCCATCCAGCATTTTGGGTTCACCGGCGTACATGAAATCGCAAGCGCCAGCTGTGGGATCGCAATGTCCCAGGTTGTCGGAATGCTGCGTCCCGCAATGTCCGTGGAAGCTCTCGGTGTCATGACGATCTCGGTAGAGGCGACCTCCCGGCCATTTCCGTCGGGCGAGAACCACTTGCCCGAAATAAATGGATGGCCGTTGGTCCTGCGTAGCCGAAACAGCATCAGTTTCTCGCCGCCATTGCAATGCAGTGACAGCCAATCCCATCCGGTCTGATCGGAGGCCAGCGGCTGACTGCTCCATTCGCGATCCATCCAGGCTTGTCCCGTGACTTCGACTGGTCTGTCGTCGATGGTGATGTGGCCTGCCGCCTTGAAATAAGGCTGGCTGTAATAATAGGACGCCTGTCCCTGTTCCGACTTGACGCTGTAGCCCTCCTCGCCCTGCAAGACCAAGGGGTGATCTGCCTCAAGACGTAGCGCGTAGGAAAAATCGGGGCCTGCTGCGTTGAGTTCGAGCGGCGAAATTGTGTCGCTGTTCATCCCCGCGCCCCCGCGCATTTGCCAGGCGTCGATCCAGGCATGAAAGGGCGTGGCTTCAACGCCCGCCTGTCCAATGCCGCCGCGCGCGAAGGTCTCGCTGAACCGGTGGGTATCGGCGCGCGTGACCGCCGCGTGCCCCATCCAGATCTGTTGATTGGCCCAGCCTTCTTGCTGCGCGCCGGAAGACATGGCCTGGCGGAATAGCGTCCATTGCGCGCCATGGCTTGATCCGGCGGCGTCGGTGAGATTGGCCGTTATGTACCACCACTCGATGCGAAACTCGGGATGCGGACCATGATCGGCGGGAAAGACAAGCTTGTGCCCCGGGACGACTTGCGCAAAGCCTTCGCCGTTCATGCCGAGCCCGGCAAAGCCCTGCGCCCGCGCAGCCTTTTGGGCTAACGCCAGAAGCAGCGCGCCACCGGCAAAAGCCCGGCGCGATAATCTGAAGTCACCGCTCATCGGCGAAAACCTTGATCAGCGTGGCCGGCTGCAGCCGCATCAGTTTGAGAACCGGAATAGCCGCGGCAGCCAGCGAAGCCACAATCGCGACAGTGAGAAGCTCGGCCAGTTGCAGCGGAAACACATGAAACGGCAGGCGCCAGCCGAACGCCTTCACGTTCACCACCGCGATCAGGCACCATGCTACCAACAGACCGAGCGGTAGCGCGAGCAGGGCCGTGATCAAGGCGACCGACATCGTTTTGAGAAGCTCGATGATCGCCAATTGGCGTCGGGTGATGCCGATGGCCCACAGCGGCGCGAGTTGCGGCAGCCGGGAATTGCCGAGCGTGAGCAGGCTGGTCAAAAGCGCGATGCCGGCGACACCGAGTGTAAAGGCATTCAACGCGGCGGTCACCGCGAAGGTCCGGTTGAAGATGCGTTTGGATTCCGCCTTCAACGCCGCCTGGTCGATGAGGTTGCGTTCATCCAGTCCGAATTTGTCCCGCAACGCCGACATCAGCGCCGGTACAGCCGCAGGCTGCACGCGCAAGCCGATCCGCGTCAGCGGAATATTTGGAAAGTGACGGGTCAGCGCGGCAAAGTTGACGGCGATCTGGGCTTTGGGATTGCCGTAATCGGCATAGATGCCGATCACCCGGATTTTCCAGCTTCCGGTCGGGGTCGGCACTTCGATCGCATCGCCGATGGCAAGCTTCATCCGCGCGGCGAGTTGTTCGCTGATGAAAGCCGCGTCGCCGGGCACAAGCCGCGCCCAGGCATTTTGGGAAGATTGCAGCAAGGGCCAGCGATCGCGATAGGTGGCATGATCCGGAAGGCCGAAAACTTCCAGCGGCGCACCGGCGAGTTGCGTATCGGCCCGGCCGCCGGGCAGGATCGCGGTGACGTCGCGCCGCTCGCGCAACCACGCAGTGATAGCTTTCGCCTGGGCGTCATCCGACGCGTTAAGGTAGAGGTCGGCGGCAAGCCGCCCGTCGAGCCAACCGATGAAAGTCCGGCTGAAGGTTTCAACCATGGTGCCGACGCCGACATTGACCGATAGCGCAAGCAAAAGCGCCATCAGCGCCAGCGATAATCCCGAAAGCTGCTGGCGGCTGTCGGCCCAGAACCAGGTCGCGAGCGCGCCACTCGCTTGCCGTTGCCCGACCGTCAGCGCCAGCTCCAACAGAAGAGGTAACGCAAGTGCAGCGCCAAGCATGATCGCCGCCAACACCGCGAAGCCCGCGAGAAGCGAATCGCCGAACCAGAAGAATCCGAAGGCCGCAACGAACACGACCAGCGCGGCGATCGCTTGAAGAAACACCCATCGGCGCTGCGCCTGATGCCAGGCCTGAGGTTGGGCCGCCGCAAGCACCGACAGACGGCTTGCTTTCCACAGGCTTTGCGTCGCGGCCAGGAGCGCGCCGACGACACTGATGAGGAGGCCCGCGATCCACCATTGCGGCTGAAGCGAGAGATGCCCTGGAATTTGCGCGCCATAAAGTCCGCGCAGCGATGCGGCGACATCGGGCAGCAGCGCGGCTGCCATCAGATAGCCGCCGACCATCCCCAAAAATCCGGCGACGAGTGCGAAGAAAATCAACTCGATCACCAATACCGTGTTGAGCTGCCGCGCGGACACGCCGCAGGCGCGCAAGGTCCGCAACATCGGCAGCCTTTGCTCGAATGCCAGCCCGATCGCCGAGTTGACGATGAACAGCCCGACGAAAAACGAAAGCAGGCCGAATGCCGTGAGGTTCAGGTGGAAACTATCGGTGAGACGCTCCAGATCGCTCTCGGCATCGGGCTCGACCAGGCGCAGCCGATCGCCTGCGATCGATTCGAGCGGCGCGCGCGGGCCTTTCACCTTGCCGACCAGGAGGCGCGACACCTGATCGGGCATTTTCAACAGCTGCTGAGCGATGCCGATATCGACCACCATCACGCCCGGCGCGAGTTGTGCCGCCACGCGAAGCGGCGGCAAGGCTGCATCGTTACTGGTTTGCGGCGAGGCGCCTTCGTTCAAGCCGAGTTCGGTCAGCGTCTCGGGCGCTGCCCTCGTCTCTCCCGGCGGCATGACGAAGGCCTGCAAGTCTCCGCCGATGGCCGGCGTATCGCCGACGTCTGCGGGAAGGGTCACCGGTTCGATGCCGAGCAGGCGGAACGTCCTGCCGCCGGCCTGGATACGGCCCTCGAGGACCGGCGATACGGGCCAGCCGGCGCGGCGGAGCTCGACAAAAAGCTGCTGCGAGAAGGGCGCGCCGTTGCGGGCGACGAGCGTGGCGGTGCGGACCCCGCCGAACGCGGCGGCGGCGCGATCGTAGCTGGTCCGTGCCTGCAGGTTCAACGCCTGCACCCCGCTCCATAGCGCGATTGCCGAGGCGAGGCCGATCAAGAGGGTTGCGAACTGCATTGGATGCCGCCGCCAGTGACTGAGCAGTACGGCGAGAATCCACAATGGCCGCCTCACGCGATCAACCCCGCGCTGAGGTGGATATGGCGATCCAGCGTCGCGGCGAGCCGGATCGAATGGGTCACCATGAGGAGACCGCAGCCGGTTTGCGCGACAAGGTCGCGGGTAAGCGCCAGCACATCGTCGGCGGTGGCTTCATCGAGATTGCCGGTCGGCTCGTCCGCAAGCAGGAGCAAAGGCTTGACCGCCAGCGCACGGCCGATCGCGACCCGCTGCTGCTGGCCGCCGGACAGCTGCTCGGGATAGCGGTCGAGGAAGCCGGCCAATCCCAGCCGTTCCGCAAGCTCGTTGTGCCAGGCGGGGTCGTGGCGTCCGGCAATGCGGGACTGGAAGGCCAGATTGTCCCGGACGCTTAAGCTCGGGATCAGGTTGAATTGCTGAAAGACGAGACCCAGGCGGTTGCGCCGCAACGCCGCGAGGTTCGCTTCGCTGAGCTGCGAGATCGGTGCTCCGGCAACATTGATCTCGCCGCCATCGGCGCGATCAAGGCCTGCGATCAGATGCAACAGCGTGCTCTTGCCGCTGCCGGATTCCCCGGTCAGCGCGACCCGTTCGCCGGCGGCAATCTCCAGATTGACCCCGCGGAGGACCGTGAGCCGCTCGCCGGCGGCCGAATAGGCCTTGGTCAGATTGCGAACGCTCAGCACGATCTCTTTATCAGCCGTCATGCGAAGCGATGCACCCTCGATGCTCCCTCAATGGCGATCCAGCATAGCAATACCACAGCCGGAGATCACGGCCCCGAATCAACCGCGACACGATCGTGATGGTGGGTTTTCGAAAGGAAACCGAGGTTCAGCGCAGTTAGGCCGCAGATCTGGCCGTATGCGGATTTCGTTCGGTCGCCAGTGCGAGGAGGACGGTGAGCACCATGAACACGACGGAGACGCCAAATACCCAGTGCGGCAGGTTCTTGTCCATGATCCAGCCGAACAGCAGCGGGCTGATGATGCCGCCGACATTGAAGCCGGTGGAGACGATGCCGAACGCCCGGCCGGCAGCGCCCGCTGGCGCAGCATTGCGGACCATCATGTCGCGCGAGGGGGCAATCACGCCGCTGAGGAATCCGGCCAGCGCCATCGCGGCTGTCAGCAGCAACGGCGGCAGAGTGATGGCCGCCACGATCAGCAGGATCACGGCATTCGCCGCAAAGCAGGCGGCTGCGACCTGACCGTGCCGCTCGGTCAGGTCGGCGAGAAATCCGCCCGCCAGAACGCCGCCCGCACTTGCGCCGAGATAGGCTGACAAAGCGAGGTTGGCGGCGGAGAAGGTCGCGCCATAGCCGCTCATCATCGCCACCACGCCGAAATTACTGATTCCGGCGTTGGACAGGTTGAGCAGCAGGAAGAAAATCGTCAATACGATGAGCGCCGGCGTGATGACGTTTTGCCTGGGTGCGTTGGCGCTGTCTGTTTTTCGATTCGTGGCGCCGGCATCCGGAATTCCGACGCCGAGAAGAATAAGCGCCACCAGCGGGCCGGCTGCGCCCGCCACGATCAGCGCGCCGTGGCCACCGACGGTGGCCACCAGGCCTGCCACGATCGCAGGCGCCACCGCGCCGCCGAGAAATCCGGCAAAGGTGTGAATTGAAAACGCGCGGCCCATCCGCGCCTCGTTCATATGAGCCGAGAGGATCGCATAATTGGCCGGGTGATAGACGCTGTTGGCCAATCCCAACAGCGCGGCGCTGACAAGCAGTGAGAGATAGCTCAGATATAAGCCGAGCATGATCAGCGCGGCGCCGCCGAGGCAAAGTCCCATCAAAAGAATTTTTCGCGCGCCGAGATGATCCGCAGCATAGCCGATTGGGGCCTGGGTCAGGCCGGAACTCACGGCAAAAACCGTCAGCGCAAGACCGAGCTCGACATAGCCGACATTGAGCTCTTGCTTCAGGAAGGGAAACAGCATCGGCAGCACGAAAATATGGAAATGGCTCACCCAGTGCGCGACGGATATCGCGCCCAGCGTGCGGAGCTGTTCATCCTTGGCGGCCTGCGGTGATTCAGTCTGTTGCGGTGCGGCCAGAATGTCGGCCATTTCGGGCATTTCCTCGCTTTTGCGCGCGAAAATATCGGCCCTTCCGGTTACTTGTCCATGAATATGGCTGCATGGCAGCCCCCAAGACGGCCTATCGCTTGTTGCCCATCGGATGAAACGGTGGGAGATAGATGTGTCCGTACCGCGCAAGATTGTGCTGATATCAATGACCCGTTTGCCTGCGGCAGGTTGAAGATGTTCGAAACTCGGCGGATCGTCTCGTTTTTGCCCTCGGCGACCGAGATGGCGTGCGCCCTCGGTTTATCCGACCAATTGTTGGGCGTTACGCACGAATGCGATTATCCCCCGCAGATCCTGGGCAAGCCGATCGTCGTCCGCAACGTTCTTCCAATCGAAAGCATGAGTCAGTCGGAAATAGACTCCGCCGTCACGCAAAGATTGCGCGACGGTCTAAGCCTGTATCGGGTGGACGAGACGCTGATGCAGAATATCGCGCCCGATCTTATTCTTACTCAGGACCTCTGCCAGGTCTGCGCCCCCTCGGGAAACGAAATCTCTCAGCTCTTGCAGGCACTCCCCACCAAGCCCCAGATATTGTGGCTCACGCCGAAATCCATCGAACAGATATTCGACAATTTGCGCGAACTCGGCGAGGCGACGGGTCGCGCGCGCGTGGCGGAAACGTTGATCGCAGAAGGGCGGGCCCGGCTTGGAAGGATCGAGGTTGCCACGCGCACTCTGATTTCTCAGCCCAGAGTGTTTTGCATGGAATGGATGGACCCGGTCTATTGCTGTGGTCACTGGGTTCCCGAAATGGTTCGCATCGCGGGCGGTTTCGATGAGCTCGGCCGTGAGGGGACCGATTCCGTTCGCATACCGTGGAATGACGTTCTCCAATGGAAGCCGGAGGTATTGATCGTTATGCCTTGCGGCTTCGGTCTGGAGAAGGCGGCCGAGCAGGCGCGCCAGCTGACGGCTTACCACGGTTGGGATGATCTGCCGGCCGTGCGCGACGGACGTGTTTACGCGGTGGACGCGAACTCTTATTTCGCGCGTCCAGGGCCACGTGTCGTCGAGGGGACCGAGCTGCTGGCTCACCTCCTCCATCCCGACTTGTTTGAGTGGAAAGGGCCGGCAGACGCATTTCGGTGCCTAGTGCGGCGAATTTGAAGTTCCTATCAGCTTCGCGCAAGTGCGTCATAGGAACTTCAAATTCAAAGCCGCTACTCAAAACCTATATTTTCCAGAGCTCCTTTGATTCCGAAGTTCGCATCAGAGGTTGCTGCGATTACTTGCGAACTTCGGAATCGGAGCTCTGGTGTGACCCTCTCCGCCCGATTCTTGAGGTGCAATTGCGCTATCGCGCCGCGATTGCCGCCTACTTTACGCCGTAGCTCGCAAAGCGGATGCCGCCGAACACGCCCAGGCCGGGGGCGAGGAATCCGGTCGGGATCTGGTAGTGAACGTTGGTCGCATTATCGATCCGGCCAAACACCTTGAGCTGATCGTTGATCGCATAATCCGCTCGAAGATTCACGGTCGTGTATCCCGGCGCCACGAGGGTGGTCGTAAAGTCGCGATCGTTATCGGTCCAGTCGCTGACGCGAAGCACAGTCGCTGACAGAGTGAGCTGATCAATCGGATTCCAGATCGTCGTGACGCTGAGCTTTTCCTTCGGCCGGCGTACCAGCTGTAGCCCGGTGCTGGCATCGACCGCGCGGGTCACGGTATAATCCGCCCGCAGTTTAAGGCGGTCGATAATGTTGGCAGTGATGAAGTTTTCGGTGCCTTCGGTGATCGCTTGGTCGACATTGATAAGCGTGGTGCCATCGGCGCTGGAATTGATCAGGTCCGTGATGTTGTTTTTGAAGTAAGTCGAGCCGAACCGGATACGGTCGTTAAACAGAGGCTGTTCGAAGCCGATGTCCGCACCCCTGCTTTGCTCGGGCTTCAAATTTGGGTTGGCGAAAAAATTAAACTCGGGAAAGCTCTGGAATAGCTGACTGAGGGTCGGTGCCTTGAAACCTGTTCCGTAGCTTGCCTTGATCGTGGTGTCGGTGAAGGGAACGATCACGGCCGGCGCGACCCGATACGTCATGTGATCGCCGAAACTGTCGTTGTCGTCTTCGCGAATGTTGGCGGTCAGGAAGAACCGCTTGGCGAAATTCGACTGCCACTCGACGAACCCCGCCTGGTTGCCGGTCTGTGCCGAGAATCCTGTCATGTCCAGCCGGGAGTTTTCGCGCTCCAGCCCGACCACCAGATTTTGTCCGCTCGCGACCTCGGTTACGCTGTGCCAGTCAAATTTAATCCGGTCGCCGGTTGTGATGTTCGAAACCGGATCGAACGGACCTTGTGTCGATTCCCAGTAATTGGAGACGTTGGCGCCGAAATAGTTCTTGATACGACCGTCTAGCAGCGACCAGACCGCTTCCTCGCGTCCGAAGAATTCATGATGGGTATCCCTGGTTTGTTGTGTGTCGCAGCAGGTGCCCGTGCTGTCGCCTGTCGAGAGCAGGGTTGCTTCGGTGTAGCGGAG
Source organism: uncultured Alphaproteobacteria bacterium (assembly GCA_963770515.1). Classification (GTDB taxonomy): domain Bacteria; phylum Pseudomonadota; class Alphaproteobacteria; order Rhizobiales; family Xanthobacteraceae; genus Bradyrhizobium. Next base: position 406,746 of record CAVYPW010000003.1, on the reverse strand, counting down.
TACGGTGTTCAACGTCCAGGAATCGCTGACGTCGATGCCGCCCTTAAACGAATAGGTCATGTTGTCGTAGTTGTTTCCGATCGCCTGTTGACCGGGCGGAAGCAACTGCAACGGCGTTACGGGAACGTCCGTGGCCTGGAAGTGAGCGATATTGAGCGCGTAGTTGTAGTTGTCCTGCGAGCCGCTGACGCCGAGGCTTTGGTTGAAGGTGCCAAATGAGCCGGCCTCGTTCGATGCCGTCCAGCGCGCGGGCCCTTCACCCTTTTGCGTGATGATCGAAATGACGCCGCCGATGGCATCGGAGCCGTAAAGACCGCTTTGCGGACCGCGCAATACTTCGACTTGGGCCGCGTCGCCGACGAGGAGATGCGCAAGGTCGATTGCGCCGTTCGGTGTCGTGGGATCACCAACGTCGATGCCGTCGATCAGGATCTTGGCGTGGTTGGAATTGGTGCCGCGCAAGAAAACGGAAGTCTGCCCGCCGGGCCCTCCGCTCTGAACGACATTCAGTCCGGGCACCGTGTTCAGGACGTCAGGCAGGGTGCGGTATTGCTGGGTTGCGATATCTTGGGCGGTGATGGCCGTGACCGAATTCGCGACCTGGTTGGTCGGCGTCACGATTCCCGTCGGGCTGACGACGGTGGGGGCCGTGTTCGGAATGCCTTGCTGCGGCGTCACCGGCTTTTCTGCTGGCTTTTGCTGCGTCGGCTTGGCTGCGGCCTGCCGCGACTTCGGCTTCTGCGCGGCCGGTGGTTGCGTGGTTTCCGGCTTCTTGGATGGGCTGACCTCGACTGGCGGCAGCAGATCGGGCGAAGCCGATTGCTGGGCGTGCGCGGCCGGAATCGCGAAAGGGGAAAGCGGGATCACTACGGTCGACGCAAGCCATAGACGGCGCCGCACGCTAGCTTTGACGATGGAACGCATGGATCGACCTCGGTATGACGTCAGTGGCACGTCACAGCGAACGAAGTCTCACCCTGCTGTCCCCCAGCCCAGTGAAGCTAATGCCTGTACTCCCCGACCGGCATCCTCGCGTGTGACCACGTATGACGGCAGGTCTCCTGGCTCGCGGGTCGTTACCTTTCGTCGCCTTCCCGGGACCGAGATTCCCAGTGGCATGTGACGGAAGATTCATCGCTTACAGTTGCGGGGGCAGCCGCGGCATTGGAGAATTCTCTCCGCACCGCATTCCCTCTTGATCCTCGTGAGAGGAACCGTCCGGGCCATCTAGGAGAGTGCCGGCGAAAGAGTCAATGCCAGGCGCCCGGTCGGCCATGGCGGTACGCATTTTGTTCTCTCGCTGTCTCCGGCTCGACACGGCCGCTTGTACCCGCCTCTATTCGCTGTAAGAGCATAGGCCATGGTTTGAGCGATAGGTCTTGGGCGGCGAAAACATTACGCCCTTTGGGACGTGACAGACGCGCGATGAGTGTTGCAAACGAGACGGCGGGGATCGACGGCGAGGCGCGCTGGCGCAGCGGTGTGACGGTGGTGCTGTTCGTTCTGGTCATCGGGCTGTCTCTCACCTCGCTCGGTATCGGGGCGGTGCGGCTTTCGCCATGGGCCGTGGTCGATGCCTTGTTCGGCGGTGGCACCGATGTTGCCCAGGTGATCGTCCGCGAGATAAGGCTGCCGCGCGCCATTCTCGGCGTCGCGATCGGTGCGATGCTCGGCCTTTCCGGTGCGGCGCTGCAGGGATTGTTACGAAACCCGCTCGCTGCGCCGTCGCTGTTCGGCGCCCCGCAATCTGCCGCATTTGGTGCGGTATTGATCATCGCCTTCGGTTTCGCCGATGTGAGGTCCTACGTATTGCCTGTCGCAGCCATTGCGATGGCGTTTGCGTCGGTTTTCGCGCTGCTTGCGATTGCGGGTCGCAACGCCGGCCTTTTGATCCTGATTCTCGCGGGGCTGGCGATATCGAGTCTTGCGGGTGCGGCGACGGCGCTCGTGATGAACCTTTCGAACAATCCGTTCATGGTGCTCGAAATCACGTTCTGGCTGCTCGGTTCGCTGGAGGATCGCAGTTTTCGCCACGTCATCCTGGCGCTGCCCTTCATTATCGCGGGCGCTGCGATGCTGTTGAGCCAGCGCAATGCCTTCCGCGCACTCAGTTTGGGAGAGGAGACGGCGCAAAGCCTCGGCGTCGACATCGCCCGGCTGCGCCTTCTGGCGATTCTAGGCGTCGCGCTTGGCGTCGGCGGTGCGGTCGCGGTGTCCGGCACCATTGGCTTCATCGGCCTGGTCGCGCCACATCTCGTGCGGCCGCTGATTGGCTATGATCCTGCGCGGCTTTTGATTCCCAGCGCCCTTGCGGGAAGCGTGTTGCTGCTTGCCGCAGACATCGCTGTGCGCATAATTCCGTCGACCAGCGACATCAGGGTCGGAGTCCTGACCTCGATCATCGGCGTGCCGTTCTTTCTCTACCTCATCCTGCGCGAGCGTCGCGCGCTGGGCGCGGGCGTCACATGACCGCCTTTCTCACAGCTCAAGCGGTGCACGTAAAGTTGTCCGGCCGGACCGTCCTGAGTGATATTTCGCTCGCCCTGTCTACGGGACGACTGATCGCGTTAGTGGGGCCGAACGGGGCGGGCAAGACGACGCTGTTGCGTGCTTTGGCGGGGCTGGTTCCATCGGACGGGGCCATCAATGTCGGAGGTGAAGCTCTGTCATCGCTGACATTGCGCGAGCGCGCGCGCCGTTTTGCCTATCTGCCGCAGGGACATGTCGTGCACTGGCCGCTGCCGGCGTGGGATATCGTTGCGCTAGGCCGCTATCCGCACGGCGCCACCGATCCCGCGCGGCTGACGCCCAGAGACGCCGGGGCGGTGCTGCGTGCGATGCAGTTGGCCGATGTTGTCGATTTCAGTGCGCGTCGCGTCACGGAACTATCCGGCGGTGAGCGGAGCCGGGTGGCGTTGGCGCGCGTGCTCGCGGTGGAAGCGCCGGTGATCCTGGCGGACGAGCCGACGGCCTCGCTTGACCCGCGTCATCAGATCGATGTGATGAAAACCCTGCGGCTTGCGACCGACAAGGGCGCGCTTGTGATTGTGGTGACGCATGATCTCGGGCTTGCCGCTCGATTTGCAGATACAATTCTGGTGATGACTGACGGCCGGCTGGCCTCGCAAGGCGCACCGATGGAAGCATTGTCGGAGCAGGTCATGCGGGATGTGTTCCGGATCAGCGCGTATCGAGCGGAATTTCAGCGAGAGGCCGTCATCGTGCCATGGGCCGAAATTTGAGGGTTCGATGAGCCGTCGTCTTGGATCACTATCCCGGTCGGCCATCGTCGCGGCGCTTGCGACGTTCGTCGGCCTTCGGCCTGCGCCAGGAACGGCGGCCGGTCCACGAATCGTATCAATGAATCTCTGCACCGATCAGTTGCTTGTTCCGCTGGCCGATCCCGAGCAGATCCTTGGGCTCAGCCGATACTCGCGCGACGTTTGGCAATCCTTTGCTGCTGGTGACGCGCGACGCTATCCGAAGCTATCGGGGAGCGCCGAGGACATCTTGGTGATCCGGCCCGATATTGTCGTGGCGGGCCTGTTCGACAAACGGTCGACGCGGGAACTGTTGAAGGAAAAGGGACTTCATATCGCTGAATTCGCCGTGCCGCGCAACCTCGACGAGGTCAAGGCGCAGATTCGCGAGATGGGCGATCTCGTCGGTCATCCCGACCGTGCGAGCGCCGAGATCGCGCGGCTCGACGACGCGATCGCGCGCGCGCGAAAAGTAGTGTCGCAGCATCGCTACAAGGTATTGCCGCTGTCGCCGCGCGGCTGGGTGTCCGGCAGCGATAGCCTGCTGAGTTCTCTGCTGACCGAGACCGGACTTTTCAACGCGGCCGGCGACCTTGGCATTGCCTTCGGCGGCTATGCCTCGCTGGAGACGATCGTGAAGTTGAAACCTGATTTCATCGTCGTCTCGGATGCAGGCGACCGGGCCGAAGACGACGGCCATGCGTTCCTGCTGCATCCCGCGCTGGAGGAACTTTATCCGCCGTCGCGGCGCATCGTGATTCCGGATCGGCTGACGGTGTGCGGCGGCGTGATGATCGCCGATGCGCTGGATCGGCTGGTCAGCGAGTTGCAGCGGGTCGAACAATAGGACCGGTGCCTCACCCTGAGGAGCGGTCGTGAAGACCGCGTCTCGAAGGGCCGCAGGATATCGTCCTCCGAGACGCGCGAGGTCGCGCTCCTCAGGACGAGGAAGGCCATCAGCCCGTCAACACCGGCCCGCCGGCCTTTTTCCAGGCGTCGATGCCGCCGGCGATGTGCGCCGAATTGGTCAGCCCCGCTTCTTTCGCGGCGGCGACTGCCATCGCCGAACGCTCACCATAGGCGCAGAAGAACACGATGCGCCGCCCGGTCGCGGTCGCGACTTCGCGCAGCATCCCTCCGGGCTCGAGACTGTCGCCGATCGAAGGATACGGCGCGTGCAGCGCGCCGGGCAGGGTGCCGTGCTTGGCGCGCTCGGCTACCTCGCGCAAGTCGACCAGAAGAATATCGGGACGGCCGAGACCTTCGATCGCCTCGCGCGCGGTGAATGCCTGCCCCTGTTTAGCCAGCTCATCCTGATGCAGCCCGACATGCATGTTGGCCGGCACCGCGACATCCATCATTTTGGGATTGGGCAGCTTCAGATTGTTCATGAGCTCGACGTATTCATCGATCGAGCGCACCTGTAGCCGCGGATTGTAGCGTTTCTCCTCGCCAATGGTGGAAACGGTATCGCCTTTATAATCATGGGCGGGAAACACCATGGTTTCTTCCGGCAGCTTCAATAGCCGGTTGAAGATCGAGTCGTATTGCGCCCGCGCGCTGCCGTTCTGGAAATCGGTGCGGCCGGTGCCGCGGATCAGAAGCGTATCGCCGGTGAAAACCCGGTCTCCCATCAGATAACTGTAGGAATCGTCGGTGTGGCCGGGCGTGTACATCACATCGAGCGTAATGCCCTCGATCGTCACCTTGTCGCCGTCGGCGACCCGCATCGCCACGACGTCGGCCTTGGTCTGCTCGCCCATGATGGTGACGCAGTGGGTGCGGTCGCGCAACTCGCCGAGCCCCGTCACATGGTCGGCGTGCAAGTGCGTATCCACGGCCTTGACGAGCTTGAGGTCGAGCTCGCGCAGTAGCTGGCAATAGCGATCGACCCTCTCGAGCACGGGATCGAGGATCATCGCTTCGCCGCCCGCACGGCTCGCCAGGAGATAGCTGTAGGTGCCGGAGACGCTGTCGAACAGCTGACGAAAGATCATGGCCATAAATCCGTGAACCGATTCCCTGATCGTATCATGCCGAAGAAAATGGCGCAGCGAGAAGCCGCTTTATCACGGCTCCAGGATGCCGGGATTGCCGGCAACGCCCCGCAACGCAACATTGTTGGACGAAGGGCTGAGCGGCTTGCCACTTCCGAGATGTTTGGCAAGAAGGTCCCACACCGGTATTCCTTGCTGGGCGTTGACGGCGGCCCAGCCGGCGACGGTGTAGCGCTTGCCAGGCTCGATCGCACGGCCCCTGTCGAGTTTCAGGTCGGAAATTCGTCGCCCGATTTTTTCCGAAGGCGTACAGCTATAGCTGAGCCCGGCGATCCGGACCATGTCGCCGCCCTGCTGGTAGTAGGGATCGGGATTGAAGAGATTGTCACAGATGTCTTCGAGCGTGTTCTTGATCTCGGTGCCGGTCAGCCTCGAGACATAGGTTTCCGGGTAGGTGATGGCGGTCTCACTCAGGACGTCTTCCATCGTCAAAGGCTGGTTCGGCAGAAAGCTTGCGCCCCAGCGAAAGCCCGGCGACAGCGCGATTTCGGCATCGAACTCTCGGCGTAGCGCGGCGCAGATCAACTGATCCACGGTGCCCGTGAAATTGCCGCGGCGATAGAGCAAGCGGTCGGTGGTGGCGATCTTGCCGCTCCATGAGGCCGCATACGGCTCGCGAACTTTGTCGATCAGCGCTGCCATTGCCGCATCCGCTTTCAATAGCTCCGAAAACACCGGAAACAGACGGTATCGCACGTCCCGCACGCGGCCTTTGTCGAGATCGAGATCGAGCACGCCAAGGAATTTGCCGTTCGACCCGGCGTTGGTGACGAGCGTGGTGCCGCCGGCATTGGCAACCGCGATGGCTTGCGGAATCGCATCGTGGGTGTGACCGCCAAGAATAACATCGAGGCCACGCACGCGGCTCGCCAATTTGAGGTCAACGTCCATGCCGTTATGCGACAGCAGCAGCACCGCGTCGGCTTTCTCGGCCGAACGAAGACTGTCGATCAGTGTTTGCAATTCCTGTTCGCGAATGCCGAAGGTCCAGTCCGGCGTCAGCCGCTTCGGATGCGCGATTGGAACGTAAGGAAACGCCTGCCCGATCACCGCGATACGGTAGCCGCCAACCTCCTTCATGGTGGCCGGTTTGAACACGCGCCCCGAGGCCGGGTCGAAAGCTTTGGCACCGCTAAACGCAGCCTCGTCGGTCAGGAAAACATTTTGCGCAAGAAACTCTCCCTTGAAGCGTTCAAGGTTGCTGCGCAGCGTCTCCTCGCCATAGGTGAATTCCCAGTGCCCGGTCATCGCTTCGACGCCGAGCAGGTTGGCGGCTTCGATCATGTCGGCGCCGCGCAAGGTGTTGGCCAGCCCCGTGCCTTGCCAGGCGTCGCCGCCGTCAAGCAGCAGAGAGCGCTGCAGTCCTGCCTCATTGCGCAATCGGTCGATCAGGGTTTTCAGATGCGCAAAGCCGCCGAGTTTGCCGAAGCGCGCGGCGGATTTTTCGAAATCAAGCGAGGTGAAAGCGTAAGCATCGGCGCTCTCCGGCTTGATGCCGAAGTGGTCGAGAAAGGCGCGGCCGACGAGATGCGGCGGCTGCCCGGCCATCGCGCCCAGGCCGAGATTGGCGCTGGGTTCTCGAAAATATCCGGGCAAAAGCTGTGCATGCGTATCGGTGATGTGCAGGATGCGGGCGTTACCGAAGCGTTCGAGATCGTAAACGCCACCCTCTGCACCGTGCCCTCGTCGCGGCAGACTGCCGGAGAGCGCGGTGACGCCCGCTAGTTTGAGAATATTCCGGCGGTTGAGGGTCATGGTCGGCGCTGTGCGATTCTCTTTCAGGGTGTGTCAGTGAATTTCGAGGTTCTTCCAGGCCTCTTTTTCGCTTGTTGCCTGGAAAATCGAGGCCTTGGCCAGCGCTTCGGCTTCCTTGGCAAATCCGGTTGCCCGGTCGAAGTCATTCTTGTCGGCGGCGCCTCTCGCTTCGGTGAGAGCTGTTTCAGTCGCGAGCCACTGGTTGCGCAGGCGGCCGGCTTCCTGTTCGGTGGCGTCTGCCTGCGCGTAGGCCGATCTGAAGTCAGCCTCGGAGCTTGCGGCAAATGCTGCGGTACTGATCCACGAGACAAACGCGAGCCAACAAATCATCTGTAGCGGAGCTTTCGATAGGACCCTCATGGCCGCGACCCCGGTCCGGAAATCGGCAAACCGTTGCTGACATAGGACAGAAAATATTCGAGGTCGCGATATTCTTCGGCTTGCGGTTCGAGCGGCACGCCGCGCACCTGGCTGTTGCAGGTGATGAAGCGTCGGCTGGTGGTGCCCATGCCGCCCCATTCCGAGCGGTAGATCGGCATCGCGTTGAGAATCCCGAGCGCCGGCGCGAGTACCTCGGCGCGCAGCCGCTCGCCGGGATTTTGCACATGGCAGGTCGCGCAGGAAAAATTCAATTGCCCCCGCCGCGTGTAGAAATAGCGCTTGCCGTTTTCGTAAGCCTCATGCGCGCGGGGGTCGTCGGGAATCTTGATGTCGAATGGTTTGCCACGAGAGGTGAAGGCCATATAGGCGGTCAATGCGGCCATCTCGTCGCCGGTGTAGGAGAGGGCTTTTTCGCCATTGGCCTCGCGGCACTGGTTCAGCGCCAGTTCGAGCGTGATGATTTGGCCGGTCTTGTCGTCAAATCGCGGATAGTTCTGCCGGACGCCGATGCCTTGATCGAGAAAACAATCCGCATAATGTTTGCCGTTCGTGAAAGGCTTGGCGAACAGTTCCTTGCCGGCCTCAAGCGAAAATTCGTAAGGCGGAAACTGTTCTTTCTCCTCCCATTGCCGGCGCATGTCTTTGTTCAGCGCGTACGGGCCGTTGGCGAAATCGTCGAGCTTCACGTTCGGGAATTTGTGGATGAAGTAACCGCGGAAGGCTCCCGCCTCAGCGGCCGGGTCCACGCCGTCGGCGGCGACAGCTTCCGCGATCGCGAGTAGCAGGGCAGCGAGGGAAACCAAAAGAAATCTCACGCTTAACCGTCTCCCGGCTCGGTCCACACGCGCCGCCAAGACAAGCCCCTACTGTATCTTGAATGTGGCAGTGTCGGTCCCGCCCTTGTTGTCGATCCAGCTCACCTTCAGATCGTCGCCCTTGACGCCGCCTTTGAAGGCGAACTTGACATAGGGGTCCTTCGAGACCGCGGTTCCCCAATCGGCGATGAACACCGGCTGTCCGTTATGTTCGAACGTCAGTTCCTTGATGAAATGCGCCGGGATGAATGCACCCTTGTCATCCTTGATGAAGCCGGAATCCATCGGATGCTGGATCAGCGTCTGCACCTCGGTCGTCTCGCCATTGGCGATCGCACGCACGCGGATACTCGATGCCATGTTCAACCTCCGCAGCCGCCGACGGTGACTTTGACTTCCTTGGTCGCGCTGAAAAGTTTGCCGCCGGATTCCACGATTACGATGACGTTGCTGGTCTTGGCCATTTTCAGACGGTTGGCGACATTGGGCATCGTGCCCTGCGGAATCTTGTAATAGGCGGCGAGCACATTCGGATTTTCCGGCACCACGAACGCGATCGTGGTGACGTCGGCAAGGCTGGTCGAGACCGAGATCGGAACCACCGCACCATTCTCTGCAATCTCGGGCGCATCGAGCTTGATCTTGTCGGAGGGCTCGGCTGTGCGTCCGTAGAGCAGCTTGATCGCCTCCTTGCCGTCCTTTTGCCTGAAGGCTTCTTCCGGGTATTTGTCATTGGCGGCGGCATGGGTGGGCGCGGCGGGGAACGAGACGACGCCGAGGCCGGCGAGCGCGACCGATCCGGCGCCGCGCAGCACGAGGCGTCGCGTCACCGGGAAGCGTTCCTTCGAGGTTGTCATCGCGTATCTCCCATGAGGTCTTGCCGCCTGCTCCGTCTCATAGCGTTTGCAGGAAATCGACGATCGCGTCGATTTCCTGTTCGGTCAAAATACGATTCCGGCCGAACGGCGGCATCGCCGTTAGTGGATTTCGGCGTGTCTCGTCGGTGAGGATCGCAACAAGATCGTTACGGTCAGGATATTTGCGTTTGATGTCTTTAAGCGCCGGCCCGATAGTGCCCGGCAACTCACCACCTTTGATGTCGTGGCAGCTCAAACAGTTGCCTTTCGCCCGGTCGAAAGCGAGTTTTTGGCCTTCGCTGGCCTTCGATTGGGCGTGTGCCGCACAACATGGCCAGGTGATGGCGGTCATGAGCGCCATCATAAGGAGTCCGGATGAGCGACGGTCGATCAAGATAGAGTTCCTGTGGGCGATTAGCCCGAATATAATCGTTCAAAGCATAAAGGCTATCGCCTGACAACGCGGGTGGCGCCGTTCCGGGAGGCTATCGTGGCTGAGTATGTCGTTGAATTTGGCAAAGATGGTGGCCGCCTCGAGCCCGACGGGCGCCTCGACGCCCCAGCCTTTCACCGTAACCATCAGGCGATCCGCGGCGTTCTGGAGCGGTACTTGACCGGCAAATCCGGCGACGCCGTTGAGGCCGGCAGCGGCACCGGTCAGCACGTTATCGAATTCGCCCGCCAATTTCCCGACATCACCTGGTGGCCGAGCGATCTCAACGAAAATCACCTCACCAGCATCGAGGCGTGGCGGCGGCATTCACAGCTTGCGAATATCCGTCCGCCACAGCGGATTGATCTGGCCGATCCGGCCTGGGGTGATGCGATGAGGGCCGAGGGTGGCCCCGGCCAGTTGCTCGCGGTGTTCTGCGCCAATGTCATTCACATCGCACCATGGCACGTCGCCGAGGGACTGGTTGCCGGCGCAGGGCGTGCCTTGCGCGGAGGTGGAATGCTTTTCCTTTACGGTCCCTTCGCGCGCGGCGGCCAGCACACGGCGGAAAGCAATGCCGCTTTTGATGCGAGCCTGCGGCAAGGCAATTCCGAATGGGGCGTACGCGATATTGAGGCGGTGGAAAAACTCGCAGGCCAGGCCGGCCTTTCGCTGATCGAGATCGTCGACATGCCGGCCAATAATCTCACGCTGGTACTCCGTCGAGCCTGAACGGCCGTGCATAGCGCGCGCTCGTTTCCACCGGTTGATCGGCGCGGTGACGCATAGTACGTCGAATTATCAATGTTGCAGCGGCGCCTTGCCGTTTTCGGGGTGGAAACAGCCAATGATCGATATGACCGCGGCCGCGGCCGGCACGGATGACGTTCGCGTCCGCGCCAATGTCACGCGGTTGGCGGCTGCACAGGCGTTGACGGGGGCGAACTCGGCCGTGATTTTTGCGACCGGTTCGATCGTCGGCGCGTCTCTCGGACCTGATGTCTCGCTCGCGACTGTGCCGATCTCGATGTATGTCGCGGGCCTCGCCGCGGGGACCTTGCCGACCGGGCTGATTTCGCGCGCCTATGGCCGCCGCGTCGCTTTCATCGCCGGCACGGCGTGTGGCACCTTTACAGGCCTGCTGGGTGCGTTGGCGATCCTGCGCGGCTCGTTCGTGTTGTTTTGCTGCGCAACGTTTCTCGGCGGGCTGTATGGATCTGTGTCGCAGTCCTATCGCTTCGCGGCCGCCGACGGGGCCAGCGCGGCGTTTCGCCCCAGGGCCGTGTCGTGGGTGATGGCAGGCGGCGTGTTCGCGGGCGTCCTCGGCCCGCAGCTCGTGCAATGGACGATGGATGTCTGGTCGCCCTATCTATTCGCATTCAGCTTCATCGTGCAGGCCGCGGTGGCGCTGGTGGCGATGGCTATTCTGGCCGGCGTCGATGCGCCAAAACCTGCGCCGGCCGATCTGCATCGCGGCCGTCCGCTGTTCGAGATCGTGCGGCAGCCGCGCTTCATCGCGGCGGCGCTTTGCGGCGTCATCGCCTATCCGACGATGAATCTGGTAATGACGTCGGCGCCGCTGGCGATGAAAATGTGTGGCCTGAGCCTGAGCGATTCCAATTTCGGCATTCAGTGGCACATCGTGGCGATGTATGGGCCGAGCTTCTTCACCGGGGCATTGATCGCTCGGTTTGGCGCGCCCAGGGTTGTGGCAGCAGGGCTTTTACTGGAGGCGTGTGGCGCCATCATCGGCCTCTCCGGCATGACGGCGATGCATTTCTGGTCGACACTGATCGTGCTCGGCCTCGGCTGGAATTTCGGCTTTGTCGGCGCCTCCGCGCTGGTGCTGGAAACGCACCGGCCCGAAGAGCGCAATAAAGTACAGGCCTTCAACGATTTTCTGGTGTTCGGCATGATGGCGGTGGGGTCGTTCTCTTCCGGCCAGTTGCTGGCGAATTACGGCTGGACCGCGGTCAATTGGGTGGTTTTTCCGCCTGTGCTTTTGGGCATCACGGTGCTGTTGCTCGTTTCGTTGATGAAGCGACGAGCGGCGCTGCCTTAGGCTCGCAACTTCCGCCCAAAATCACAGGCTGATGCCAACTGCTGACACTTCGATCCAGATCGAAATAAGTGGCTTGGCCCGGCGCGAGCCCCGGCCTATCTGGTTTCCCGTGAGATCGGGAGATCATTGTTTGAACGCAGCAGCTTCATATTCGATCGACGAAAGCTCCATCCGCTATGACGGGTGGCGGATCGTTGCGGTGTGCTTTGTGGTCGCGACTTTCGGCTGGGCGTTCGGCTTTTATGGCCAGAGCGTTTATCTGGCCGAACTGCACCGGCAGCATGGCTGGCCGGCGTCGCTGATTTCGGCCGCGACGACTTCCTTCTATTTGTTCGGGGCGTTGCTCGTCGTCTTTGTCGCGGAAACCGTCAAAAGATTCGGTCCGCGCAATTGCCTCCTGGCGGGCACAAGCGCGATGGCGGTCGCGGTAATCCTCATGGGTCAGGTCAGCCAACCCTGGCAGCTTTATCTCGCCAATGCTGTACTCGCCGTCGGCTGGCGGGCACCAGTCTGGCGATGATCAGCAATACGCTTGGCCTCTGGTTCGATCGAAAGCGCGGCATGGCGATCAGCCTCGCTCTGAACGGTGCGAGCTTCGGCGGCATTGCCGGCGTTCCGCTGCTGGTGATCGCGATCGGCCGGTTTGGTTTTCCGCATGCGATGATGATGGCGGCCGCCGTCATGATTGTCTTGGTGATGCCCGTGGTGTTGCTGTTCGTCGGGCCGCCGCCATCGCGTGCGAGTACCGGGCCTGCCGCGGTCGACGATGCGTCATCGTCGTCGGAAATCCGTGCTCGCGCTTTGCGCGATGTCGGTTTCCTGTCGGTATCCATCGCATTCGCGCTGGTGCTGTTCGCGCAGGTTGGTTTCATCGTTCACCTGATCGCGTTCCTTGATCCCGTGATCGGGCGCAGCAGCGCAACCGTGGCAATCGCGATGCTGACGGCGATGGCGGTGGTTGGTCGAGTGCTGTTCTCGACCGTGATCGACCAACTGAATCAGCGGCTCGCCTCGGCGCTTTCCTTTGTGAGCCAGGCGCTGGCGCTCGTGGTCATTATCAATTTCAATAACGATATGGCGCTGATCGCGGCCTGCGCCGTCTTTGGGTTTTCGGTGGGCAACCTGATCACGCTGCCGTCGCTGATTGTCCAGCGCGAGTTCGAGGCGCGCTCGTTCGGCGTGCTGATCAGCCTGCTCACCGCGATCACCCAGGTGACCTATGCCCTCGGCCCGGGCGTAATCGGCGCGCTACGCGACCTCTCGGGATCCTATACGCTGCCGTTTTACGGTTGCATTGCGCTGGAATTGGCCGCGGCCGCTCTGGTCATGATCCGCGGAAAGTTGGCGTGACAGGCCAAAGCTGGCGGGGCAAGGCTACATGAGCCAAGGTTACGCCACGCGTTGCCGCATCAGATCCTCGACGTCGAGCCGCCGCGTGAACATCGCCAGCGTCCCGTCAGCCGTACGCGGCCATTCGGCCTGTGGCCGGTCCCAATAAAGCTCGACGCCGTTTTCGTCCGGGTCACGCAGATAAAGCGCCTGGCTCACGCCGTGGTCGCTGGCGCCGTCGAGCGGAATGCCGGCGCTGGTGACGCGATGTAACGCATCCGCCAGCGCCGCCCGGGTTGGATAGAGGATCGCGGTATGAAAGAGCCCGGTCGTTCCCGGCGCAGGCGGATGGCCGCCTTTGCTTTCCCAGGTGTTCAGCCCGATGTGATGGTGATAGCCGCCCGCCGAGATGAAGGCGGCATCGGTGCCATAGCGTTGCATCAGCTCGAAGCCGAGAACGCCACAGTAAAAGCCCAGCGCGCGCTCGAGATCGGCGACCTTGAGATGAACGTGGCCGATCCGGGTGCCGGCGATGATGGGCGGATTTGGTGGCATGACTGCTCCTCTGCGCAATAACTAGCATCTAGGCGCGGCCAAAGCTCATGCAAGTTCTGACACCTGCCCATCGGGCAGGCCAAACTCGAAGGTGTTCAGCGTCATGGAGACCATGGTGTAGTAGCCACAGAGGCCGATGACCTCGACGACCCCGCGCTCGGAGAGCACCGCGACGGCCTCGTCATAAAGCGACTGGGACAGTCCGTGGCCTTCGTGCAGCGATTTCGCGACATCGTAGATCATCTTCGCCTGGGGATCGTCGAATGTGGGCGTGCGGCGATCGCGAATGTCGTCGGCGATCCTGGGGTCCATACCGCCCTGAAGCGCGAGGCGCTTGTGGGCGAACCACTCGTAATGCGAGGTCCAGTGCCGCGCGGTGACGAGGATCGCGATCTCGGACAATTTGGCTGGAAACATCGTGTTGAAACGCAGCACCTCGCCCAGCCGTGTGGCGTGACGCGCCATCTCCGGACTGTTGAGCCAGGCCATCATCGGCGCCGGTGGCCTGCCGCGCTTGCCGGCGATCGCTTCGTCATAAGTCGCTTTTTGGTCTGCGCTCATTTCCTCGGGCGAGAGCAATTTCAGCCGCATCTTCGTTTCCTCTTTGTTTTTTTGTTAGCGCTACTCCTCATGGTGAGGAGCCGCGTTTGGGCGGCGTTTCCGGACGATACATTCGTATCGCCGGGAGAACCACGAGGCTAGATTGATCGCCTCATCCTTCGAGGCGCGCGCTTCATTTTGCACCATACACAACGGCCTCGCTGCCGCTCGGCCTGTTCGGATGCGCGCGCTCCTCAGGATGAGGAATGGCGTCTACCTGATCGGCGGCGCGTATTGAATGCCGCCGGCGCTCCAGAGCTGGTTGAGGCCGCGCGGAATCTTCAGCTTGGATTCCGAGCCGACATTTCGTTCATAGACCTCGCCGTAATTGCCGACATGCCGTATGACGCGGACCGCCCAGTCCTTGGTCAGCCCAAGTTCCTCTCCGTAGTTGCCCTCGGTGCCGACCAGCCGCATCACGTCGGGCTTCTTGGACTTGAGCGCTTCGTCGATATTCTTGGAGGTTACGCCGAGCTCCTCGGCATTGATCATCGCGTAAAGCGTCCACTTCACGATCAGCATCCAGTCGTCGTCTCGCTCTCGCACCACGGGTGCCAGCGGCTCCTTGGAGATCACGTCGGGCAGGATGGTATGGTCGACCGGTTTGGCGAGATTGAGCCGCAGCGCATAAAGCTGGGACACGTCGGCGGTCAGCGTATCGCACTGGCCGGATTCATAGGCCTTGACGACATCTTCCAGTTTGCCGAACTTTTTCTCCTCATATTTCATGTTGTTGGCGCGGAAGTAGTCGGCAAGGTTCAGCACCGTCGTGGTGCCGTCCTGCACGCAAACCTTGCTGCCGTTGAGGTCGAGCGCCGAATCGATGTTGCGCGCGCGGGGCAGCATGAAGCCCTGGCCGTCGTAATAGGCGACAGCCGGGAAATAGAGGTCGTAGGAGGTCTCGCGCGACATGCTCCAGGTCGAGTTGCGCGACAGAATATCCACCTTGCGATTTTGCAGTTCGCGAAAGCGCTCATTGGCGTCGAGCGGGATGAACTTCGCCTTGGTCGGATCGTCGAAGATGGCGGCAGCGACCGCGCGACAGAAGTCGACGTCGAAGCCGGTCCAGTTGCCTTTGTCGTCAGGAATCGAGAAGCCGGGCAGACCCCTGTTGACGCCGCACAAGACCTCTCCGCGACGAACCGTCCGCTTCAGCGTGCGCGTGTCGTAGAACTCGTAGGCGGCGGCAACGGCCGCGACCGCAACTGCGACCGCCAGCCCAATCAGCAGGCCGCCTCGGAATGTCCGCATGATCTGTCCCTCGCCCCGGTCGGGAAGTTGAAATGGTTTAAAAATAGACCGCGGTTACAGTTCCGGCTTCTGCCGCACCACGACCTTGGTGCCCACCGGCACGCGGTCATAGAGATCGGCGACGTCGGAATTGACCAGGCGGAAACAACCGGAGGAAACCTTGGTGCCGATCGTATCCGGCCGGTTGGTGCCGTGAATGCGATAGACGGTGGTGCCGAGATACATCGCGCGGGCGCCAAGCGGATTGCCGGGTCCGCCGGCCATGAAACGCGGCAGATAGGGTTGGCGCTCGATCATTTCCGGCGGCGGCACCCAGTCCGGCCACTCGGCCTTGCGGGCAATACTCAACAGCCCTTGCCACTGGAATCCATCGCGGCCGACGCCGATTCCATAACGAAGCGCACGGCCGCCGGGCTGGACCAGATAGAGATGCCGTTCGGCGGTCGAAATGATGATGGTGCCCGGTGGCTCGGTGGTGCGGAAATACACCATCTGCTTTTGCCACTCCGGATCGAGCTCGTAGCTGTCGTCGGCGATCAGGCCGGGTTGGTCGCCCTGGTCGCGCTGTTGCGCAAAACCGTGCGAGCCCGAAAGCATCAGGCCTGCCGCCGCCATTGTCATGCAGATCAGGTGACGCAATTTTGTCATTCTGGCTTCTCCCGTCGCTTGGCCATTCGGCGGCGTTTGCCAAGGCCGTTCCCATCAAATCTCAGGGGCCGGATGATGGCAAGCCGTGGCTCTGATCCCTAGTGCCCTCTTTCCGAAATTCGTGAGACATCGCGGCAACCTCTTACGCGAATTTCGGAAAGCAAAGGGCACTAGCAAATTTATGTTTCTAGTATCGCTTTCGATCTGAAGTACCTGGGAAGAACTCGCCCTTTGCAGTGCAGGGACTTCAGATCGGCGATACTAGCCCTTTTACAGGCGGTGCGGCGGTTTTCAAAAGCTTTTCAATGCGGTGCGATCCAGAGCCTTATGATCAGCGACACGGACGCCACCGTGCCGACGCCACCGAGCCAGAGCATGGCAAACCATGCCAGACGTTGGGCGAGTGGCCGTGCCTGGGGTTTGGCAGTCATCAATGATAGCCGCTTTCGGGTTTGACCTTGCCGCGGAAGACCCAATAGGCCCAGGCGGTGTAGCCAAGGATCAGCGGCACCAGCACCGCGACGCCAAACAGCATGAAGATCTGGCTGCGCTCCGGCGACGCCGCCTGCCAGATGGTGATGCTTTGCGGCACGATATACGGATACATGCTGATGCCGAGGCCGGCATAGGACAGCGCAAATAAAGCAAGCGACAGGAAAAACGGCCGATAATCCTGCCTTGCGGCGAGGCTGCGCAGCAGCATGATGGTGACGGCGGCGACCGCGATCGGCACCGGCGCGGTCAGGATCAGGTTCGGCCAGGTGAACCAGCGCTGCGCATATTGCACATGAAGAAATGGCGTGGCGATGCTGACCGCCCCGATCGCGCCCAGCATGGCGACCAGCAATAACCAGCTCAGGCGATAGGCCTTGTCGCGGAGGCCGCCCTCGGTCTTCATCACCAGCCAGGTGGCGCCGAGCAGCGCGTAGCCGGCGACCAGCGAAATGCCGGTCAGAACGGTGAACGGCGTCAGCCAGTCCCACCACCCGCCGGCATAGTGTCGTCCCTCGACGTGAATGCCTTGCAGGATGGCGCCGAGCGCGACCCCTTGCGCCAGCGCCGCCAACGACGATCCGCCGGCGAAGGCGAGATCCCAGCGGTTTCGCTCGACCCGTGTCGTGCGCCAGCGAAATTCGAAAGCGACTCCGCGAAAGACGAGACCGATCAACATCGCAATCACGGGCGTATAGAGGGCCGGCATCAAAACCGCATAAGCGAGCGGAAAGGCGGCCATCAGGCCGCCGCCGCCCAGCACGAGCCAGGTCTCGTTGCCGTCCCATACCGGCGCGACGCTGTTCATGATGACGTCGCGATCTGATTTTTCAGGAAAAAGCGGAAACAGAATGCCAAGCCCGAGGTCAAAGCCGTCCATCACTACATAGACGAAGACCGCAAACGCGATGATGAACGCCCAGATCGTTGCCACATCGAAAGACACGCTCATGGGGCCTCTCCCTTCGCCACCGCGGCAACGGCGGGCGTGATGCCTGCGGCGCGCGCCGGGATATCGCCTGGCGGGCCTTGTTCGCCGTGAAGCGGCGGATGGCCCATCAGGCGCAGGATATAGATCACGCCGGCGGCGAACACGGCGAAATAGACTACCACGAAGGCGATCAGCGAGGAGGAAACCGCGGGCGCAGCCAATGGCGAGGCTGCATCCGCCGTTCGCAGCAGCCCATAGACCGTGAACGGCTGGCGCCCGGTCTCGGTGGTGATCCAGCCGGCGAGCACGGCCACGAAGCCCGCCGGTCCCATGGCGACTGCAAATCCATGCAGCAGGCGCGAACTCATAGAGCTTTCCGCGCCAGCGTTCCCAAAGGCTCAGCAGGCCGAGGCCGAAGATCAGAAATCCCAGCCCGACCATGATCCGGAACGACCAGAACGTGATCGGAACCGGCGGCCAATCCTGCCGCGGAACGGTGTCGAGGCCGTTGAGCGGCGCATCGAGCGCATGTTTGAGGATCAGCGAGCTCAGCTTGGGGATTTCGATCGGATAGCGCACCGTGCCGGCTTGTTGATCGGGTAGTCCGAACAGGATCAGCGGCGCGCCGTCCTTGTGGCTTTGGTAATGGCCTTCCATCGCCATCACCTTGGCCGGCTGATGCTCCAGCGTATTGAGGCCATGCTGATCGCCGGCGAGAATCTGGATCGGTCCGACCAGCGTCGCCATCCACATCGCCATCGAAAACATCACGCGGGCGCCCGCCTGATGGGAATCGCGCCAGAGATGAAAGGCGCCGACGGCGCTGACGACCAGCGCGGTGGTGAGATAGGCTGCGAGCACCATATGCACGAGGCGATAGGGAAACGACGGGTTGAAAATCAGCTTTAGCCAGTCGGCGGGGACGAACTGTCCATCGGCGTTGACGGCGTAGCCGGCCGGCGTTTGCATCCAGGAATTGGCGGAGAGGATCCAGAAGGCCGAGATCAAAGTCCCGATCGCCACCATCAGGGTCGCGAGAAAGTGCAGGCGATGGCCCACCCGTTCGAGGCCGAACAGCATGACGCCAAGGAATCCGGCTTCGAGGAAGAAGGCGGTCAGCACCTCATAGGCCATCAGCGGGCCGATCACCGGGCCGGTCTTGTCGGAGAAGACCGACCAGTTGGTGCCGAACTGGTAGGACATCACGATGCCCGACACCACGCCCATGCCGAAGGCAACGGCGAAAATCTTCAGCCAGTAATTGAACAGGTTGAGGAAGACTTCGCGCCCGGTCCACAACCACAGCGCTTCGAGAACAGCGAGGTAGCTGGCCAATCCGATCGAGAAAGCCGGGAACACGATGTGAAACGACATCGTGAATGCGAACTGCGCCCGGGCCAAGCCCACGGCATCCCAGCTTTCGAACATGACAAGAATCCATCGCCACTACAGTGGTGTGAATTCTATCATGTCGAATGTTACGAGGGTACTATCGGTTCAGGCGGCCAGGCCCTCGATTCCGGCGACCTTGAGCAGGTCGGCGAGCTGTTTGCGCGCATAGAACATCCGGGTCTTCACCGTGCTCTGGGGAATGCCGATGATAAGACCGGCCTCCTCCACCGACTTCTCATGGTAATAGACGAGGTTGATGATTTCTCGATGCGCCGGCGACAGTTGGGCGACGCAGGCGCGCAGGATCGCGCTCGTTGAACTGCGGTCGAGACAGGCTTCCGGCGTCTCCGCGCCGTCGGCGATCTCCAGGATCTCCTCCTGATCGATGTCCTCGTGCCGCCGCTGCCGCAAAGCCGTCAGGGCCTTGAAGCGGGCAATCGACAGAAGCCAGGTGGAGACCTGAGAACGCCCCTGGAATTGGCTTGCCGTACGCCACACGTCGAGGAAAACCTGACTGGTCAAATCCTCGGCCGTCGTGGCGTCGCGCACCATCCGCAGGATAAACCGGTAAACCCGCACATGGTGGCGCGAATAGAGAATATGCATCGCGTGGCGGCCGCCCTCGGCAATGCTCTCAAGCAGCGCTTCGTCGGACGTCGCCTGAGCGGCAATGATGCCTTGGCAAGCTGCGGCATTGATGGCTACGACGTTCTGCATGACAGTCTCCCAGTGTCGCCCTGTGGCGGCCTTCGTTACCCTCTTTGGTAGTCAGCCAAGGTTTCGGGACGTCTGCGAGAAAAGGGGAAAATGGTTTCATGGCCGGGAGAATTGTTTCGTCGGGGACGCCGCGACGAAACAATTGGCAGGAAAATGCCAGCAAATCTAACGGGATAAAATTTTAGCTGGTTGTGACGGGGGCAAGGGCCTCACCAAGGGAACGAAGACCTTGATGGTGACGGCGGCCGGTGACGGACCCTTTAAGGGGGCCAAATATCAGCGGCAGCTCGAATTGGCGGCGAGGATATCCCGCATCGCCTGGTTCTGGATCGCCGGCGCCGTTGTCAGGGAGACGTGTCCGTACTCGGTTTTTCCCATATCGACGTTTTGCAGCGTTCCGTGGAAGTGTCCGCTGGGCTCTACTGCGGTTCCGACACCGCTGGAGAGATAGAAATTCCTCAAGGTGCGGACGTTATTCGGGACGACGACTTTGACGACGGGGTCGATCGTCACGATCAACGCGACGTGAAGGCCGGCCCTTTGCAATTGTTCGGCCATGCTGACGGCTGCGCTAGCGCCAAGCGAATGGCCGACCAGCACGATGGAGCCGATCCGCCCGCTCTTGCAGCCATCGATGGCATCGAGCGCCAGCGAGTCCGAAAATGCATGATTGGCGATCGTGACGTCGATGTTTCGACGCTGAAGATCCTCGTTGAGCTGGTCGAGCCCCGGCGACAGAACGTTGGTCAGACCGCGCAGCAGGTAGACCTTCTTGTGAGTGGCAAGACCCTGCGTGGCGGAAGCCGGTGATGCGCCGGCCAGCATCGGGACCGTGAATAAAAGCGCAGTCGCCAATCGAGACATCGCGCGAACGAGAGAGAGCATCGGTCACCCTCAAAGAGGCGGCACGGCGCCGGACCATGCCGAAAAGCCAAAAGCACGATGGCTCGAGGCCGGATCGCCATCGCGTTCCGCGTTGTTGTTTAAATATGATCTTGGCGCGAATGCGCCTGGCAGGTTGCGGAGAAAAGCCGCTCGCCGGCTGGACGCTTGCGCGGACCTCGAAGGGTCCCGATCATCTCTGCATGACTACTGCATCGGCGCGCTGAAATCCAGAACGGGCACTCGGCTTGCGACACTTTGAAGAAGGCTGTTGTTCCGTTGCCGCACAGGGAGCCGGAAGATCGAGTGGGGCCGCTTCAGGTCTTGTCACCAGCGGGCGAGAACAGATATCCGCCGCCACGAATTGTCCTGATCACGGCGGGTTTGGTGGGATCGATCTCGATCTTGCGGCGAATGCGCATGATGCGAAGGTCAACGGCGCGATCGAAAGCTTCGCTGTCGCGGGCGTTGGCGAGTTCCAGAAGCCGCTCGCGCGACAGTACGCGTTTCGGGTTGGCGGCAAAGACCTTGAGCAGCCCGAATTCGGAGGCCGTCAACGGATGTTCGTTGCCTTCATCGTCGCGTAGCGCCTGCGCCTGAAGATCGAGCCACTTGGTGCCGAACCGAACCAGCGAATCCTTGTCCGCCTTCGCTCCGTTGGCGTCACCGGCGGCCTGCGCCCGGGCCGGCGTGCTACGCCGCAACACCGAGCGGATCCGCGCCATCAGTTCGCGCAGTTCGCAGGGTTTTGCCACGTAGTCGTCGGCGCCAAGCTCGAGCCCGACCACACGATCGATCGGGCTCGCGGTGGCCGTCAACATGA
This sequence comes from uncultured Alphaproteobacteria bacterium, assembly GCA_963770515.1. Lineage (GTDB taxonomy): Bacteria > Pseudomonadota > Alphaproteobacteria > Rhizobiales > Xanthobacteraceae > Bradyrhizobium. The sequence continues at coordinate 385,506 of CAVYPW010000003.1, read as the reverse complement.
TCACAGGTACGTTGGTACGGCTTTTCAAGTCGCGAATGATCGAAAGCCCGTCTTCTTCCGGCATGTTCAGGTCGAGCACCACCAGATCGGGCACGTTGTTTTCGATCACCCCGCGCAGGCTCTTGCCGCCGTCGCAAAGCGTCACGGTAAAACCGTGCATCTTGAGATAATCGCCGACCATTTCGCGGGCCGGTGCCTCGTCGTCGACGATGATGATGTGCTGACTTTGACTCATGGGATTACACGTCTGCTGCCGGCAATGTGATGGTGAATGTCGAGCCTTGTCCAGGCCCGGCGCTGTTGGCCGTAACCTCGCCGCCATGCATGTCAATAATGCGTTTGACGATCGATAATCCCAGTCCGGTCGAGCTCTCGCCGGCTGTGGGCTTGGCGGACAACCGCTGGAAACGCCCGAATAGCCGGCCTAGGTCCTCCGGCGAGAGCCCGGCGCCTTCGTCGACGACGCGGATAGCGGTCATTTTTAAATCCTGACCGACCTGCACCGAAATCTTGCCGCCGATCGGGCTGTATTTGATGGCATTGCTGATGAGATTGTCGATGGCCTCGCGGATTCGGTCCGCATCGCAGGTGATGGTGAGGTTGGGGGAGGCGGCAACGGTAATCGATTGCTGTTTGTTGACGGCGAGCGGTTGATTGGCATCGGCCACTTCGCCGACCAGGGCTGCGATATCGACCGGTTCGCGGCGGATGGTGATGTCGAACGCATCCGCCATCGCATCCGAGATCAGGTGATCGACCATCGAGGTCAGATGCTTGGTGGCGTCGCGGATATGCTCGATCTGCGAGGTGACGTTGTCGCGGGAGGAGCCGGCGGCGATCAGTTCGGTCAGCATTTCGGTGCGGCCGAGAATCACGCTCAGCGGATTCTTCAGGTCGTGGGCGACGGTGCCGAGAATCTCGTTCTTGAAGCCGTTGGCGCGTTGCAGCCGCAGCCATTGCGCCGAGAGCCGGCGATTGGCTTGCATCAACGCGCGGGTGCGTTGGGTGACGCGGTCCTCGAGCTGGGTATTGGCCTGCTGGAGCTGCTGGTAGAGGATGACGTTGTCGAAGGCGATCGAAAGCCGGCTGCCGAAGATCTCGACCAGCGAACGGTCAGTCTCCGACAGTTGCCGCTCGGCTTGCAGCAGCACCACGACCTCGCGCCCGCTGCCGGTGCGGATGTAGAGCACGGTGCGCTGATCGACGAATTCGTGCTTGCGGCGCCGAAAGGCGGCTTCGACCATCGTGCGCAAATCGGCATCGAGCGACTTGGCACTTGTAGTGCCAATGAAACGGCTGTAGCAGCCGGAGCCCGCCAACACCGAAAAATCGTCGTTGGTCGCGCCGCCGTCGCGCAGCACCAGGATGCCGGCGCAATCGACGTTGAGGAGTGAGGCGATCTGCGTCAGTACGCCCTCGGCCAGGCGCTGCATCGATTTGAAATCGTAAAGCGTCGAGGCGGCGTCGATGATGATTTCCAGTCCGCGCCGGGTCTGGACCATGCGTTCGAGCTGCTGATAGCTGCGCAACGCCGCGGTGAGCGAGGTAAACAGCTTGTCGGCGGTGAGTTCCGTCTTCGCCTTGTAGTCGTTGATGTCGTACTGGACGATCACGCGGCGCTCGGGCGCCTGTCCGGGCTGCCCGGTGCGCAGGATGATGCGGACCGTCTCGTTACGAAGCTCGTTGCGGATATATTCGACGAGATCTAGACCGGCGGCGTCGGTCTCCATAATGACGTCGAGCAGCACCGCGGCGATGTCCGGATGCGCGCGCATCAGCGTCCGCCCCTCGCTGCCGGAATAGGCCGACAGGATTTCGAGGCCCTGTCCGTTGAGGCTGTAATCGCTCAGCGCAAAGCGGGTGCCCTCATGCACCGCCTGATCGTCGTCGATGACCGCGATCTTCCATTTGCGCGCGCCGGAGATTTCCGGGTCGGCACCGGAATCGTCGATCAGGTGGAGGACATCGTCCTGTTCGGCCATGCAGAAGTCCTGTCGCGATCCTGGTTTTCGGTTGGCTGACCGCCCTTGGCGGCTTTGGGCATGATAATGCGAAACGTGGTGCCTTGTCCCGGCCTTGAATCGAGCATCATCCGGCCGCCCAGCTGCTGGGTCACGAGATTATAAACGATGTGCAGGCCAAGTCCGGTGCCGCCTTCGTTGCGGCGCGTGGTGAAGAAGGGGTCGAACGCCTGGCGCTGCACGTCGGGCGTCATGCCGGCGCCGTCGTCGGCAAATGTGATCTCGACATCGTCGCTGCCGCGCGGCTTGGCCGAGATCGTAATGGTCCCCGAGCGCCCGTCGGGAAAGGCATGGGTCGCGGCGTTCAGGAACAGGTTGGTCAGAATTTGGCCGTAAGAGCCGGGATAGCCGTCGATGACGAGGTTTTCAGGCACTTCGACCGACAGCGCGATCGACGCCTTCTTCAGCGCGGGCCGCAGGCTCGCGATGATCTGGTCGGTCGCCTCATTCAGATTGAAGGTCCGCCGCTCGGCATGCGAGCGGTCGACCGCGACCTGCTTGAAGGACTGAATGAGTTCGCCGGCGCGGTGCAGATTGCCCACCAGTTGCTGGGCGGCGTCGCGCGAGGTCCTGACGAATTCGTCGAGCTGCGAGCGTCGTAATCCGTTGCTGCTCCTCAGTTCGTCCTCGAACGCCTCGGTGCGGCGTGCGAAACTCGAGGCAACCGTCAGGCTGATGCCGATCGGGTTGTTCACTTCATGGGCCACGCCCGCGACCAGGCCGCCGAGCGCCGCCAGACGTTCGGCGTCGATCAGGTTCTGCTGCGCCGCATTGAGCTCGTGCAGCGCGTTCTCCGCCTTTTCCTTGGAGGCGCGTAATTCGTCTTCGGTCTTCCGCTTGGCGATGGCGTTTTCGCGGAACACTTCCACCGCGCGCGCCATCTCGCCGACCTCGTCGTTGGCGCCGGTGCCCTGAACTTTGCGATTGTAGTCGCCTGAGGTGATCGCGTGCATCGAAGTCATGATCTGCTGCAACGGCAGGCGGATCGACAGCGCGATCAAAACCCCGGCGGTGATGATGATCCCTAGGAAGATCACGGCGATCGAAAGCACTTTTCGGGAAATGTCGGCAAGTGTCTGGTCGAAGGTCTCCTGCGCTCTCTGCTCCCGCCGGCGCATCTTGACCGACAATTCATCGATGGCGCCGGAAGCCTCGGCCTGGCTCGCGTCGATCGCGTCGCGCAAAAGCTCGGTGCGGTTGGTCAGCTGCGCCGACAGTTTCGCAAGGCCTTCGCCGAGCGCCTTGCTTCGCGCGTTCAGCCGTTGCAATGCCATCCGTTGCAGATCGTTGTCGGCGAGGTCGATCATTACGGGGATGGTCTGCTGGATGGTCTCGATGTTGCGGCTCGCTTCTTCGGCGGAAGCTGTCGCCAGCGAGAGATAATAGGAGTTGGCGGCCACCAGCATGGTCGTGAAGGCCTCGCGGGATTTGCCGAGCGAGGGCCAGATCAGCGCATCGCGGTGGCCGGTGGCGCCCTCGATGATCGAATAAAGCCCGGCCATGTCGCGGGCCGGCGTGAGGACCTCATCCTCATAGGTCTTCGTGATCGTGGCCTGGACCGCGCTCAATTGGCTGAAGCCGTTGAGGAAGCGCTCGGTGACACGCTCGAGCCGCTCGACCGAGCCGGAAAGCATCGGATCGGTCGAGGCCCGCGTCGTCAGGGTGCCCAGCATCGTCTCGCGCACATGCGAGATCTCGGCGAACATTTCCGGGCTCGGCTGGTTGATATAGCGATGGATCAGGTTTTGCAGATGGCCGGTTTCGCTCTCGAGCCGCGCCAGGATGTTGTCGGATTCTCGCGCCTGTCGCACATCGTCCCAGGCCGACCCCAGAACCTGGACGCCGTTCCAGATCAGCGCGACCAGCACCACGACGACGGCCGAATTCAGCGCCGCGATCGATAGGATACGCCAGCGGATCGGCACCGCGCGCACCAGCGCGACCAGCCGCGAATGGCCGCGCCCGGCGAAAGTCGCGGGCGCTTCCATGGTCGCGTGCTGGTGCGCTTCCTGCTGCAATTCAGTTGACCTTGCGAATTCGTTCGATCAGCGCAGCTGCGGCCGGATCGCGCCTGGCCTTGGCGTAAAGGCCATCCATCGCCGCTTCGAACGGCTTGCGGTCGAAGTCGCTCACGATCGTCACGCCGGCTGATCGCGCCTGCCGGCGCGATTGCTCCTCGAGGTCCTTCCAGCGCCCGCGCATGAAGCGGCTCGACTGCCGGGCGGCGTCGTGAAAGATCGCCTGATCTTCCGCCGACAGACTCGTCCAGGCCTTGTGCGACATCACCAGCACCTCGGGGCTCATCGTATGCTCGGTGAGCGTATAGAAGCCGGCATATTTGTAATGGTCGGTGGTGACAAAGGACGGCCAGTTGTTTTCCGCACCATCGATCAGCTTGGTGGCAAGGCCGGTACGGACTTGCCCGTAGGGCAATTCGATCGGCTCGGCGCCGAGTGCCTTGATCATGTCGGACATCAGTTCCGATTGCTGCACGCGAAGCCTCAAACCCTTCATGTCGGCGAGCGAGCGGATCGGCCTGACGCTGTTGTAGATCGATCGTGCGCCGGAATCGTAGAAGGCGAGGCCAACGAAGCCATACGGCTCGAAGCTGCCCAGGATTTCGTCGCCGATCGGGCCATCCAGCACGTTCTGCAAATGCTCGATGGAGCGGAACAGAAACGGCATCGCCAGCACGTTCATGGCCGGCACGAAGGTCCCGATCAGCGCCACGTTGGTGCGGTTGAGATCGATGGCGCCGGCGCGGGTCTGCTCGATGGTTTCCTTTTCTTCGCCGAGCTGGCGCGAATGGAATACGCGGATCTGCAGCCGGCCGCCCGTTTTCTCCTCGATCAGCCGGCCCATGAACCGCAGCGCCTGGACGGTCGGATAGTCCTCGCTCTGGGTGTCTGCGGCGCGAAACTCACGCGCAGGCGCGCTCGTCGTGACGGCCGTCAAAAGCAATGCAGCGAACATGATGACGGTCCGCGAAAGGCCGGCGCGGGTGTACACGGGCAGTTTGTCCCCCCGTAATAATGTCGATGGCCGGGAAAAAAGGTTCAACGCATTCTCACGCCTGATTTTTAGAGCACAAATCCGCGCTATCCGCCGCTGGTTGCGTGGTGCGACGGCCGGCTCTGGGAGGCCATAAAGGGTCAGAAATCCCTGCCTATTAATTCAGCAAGTTTATTTCTCTGTATGCAATGAATTTTTGCGGCCGCGCCACCGCCGCGGTCGCAGCCGGCCCACGATCGACAAGCCAAATCAGGGATTTAACCGCCGGTTAACCAATGGTTAAGCCTTGGCACGAACCTTGCGAAGCTGGTTCCAGAACCGATCCCTTTGTGTGCTGGAGTATCCGATGAAGCGCCGCGATTTTCTCAAATCCGTTTCCGGCCTTGCGGTCGGGGCTGCGACCGTGCAGGCGCCCGCGATCTGGTCGCCGGCGAAAGCCGATGCGCGGTCGGAAACATTGCTGGTGGTCACCGAAGGCGGTCCCAACAATCTCGATATTCATGGCGTCGGCACCAACCGGCCGGGCTACGAGACGTCGTGGAATTGCTACGACCGGCTCATCAGCCATGAAACGAAAACGCTTCCCGACGGCTCGCTGTCTTACGATCGCGACAAGTTCAAGCTGGAGTTGGCCGAGGATATGAACGTCGGCGACATGTCGGTGACGTTCAAATTGAAGAAGAACGCCAAATTCCACGACGGCACGCCGGTCACGGCCAGGGACGTCAAATGGTCGCTCGATCGGTCGGTCACGGTCGGCGGCTTTCCGACGGTGCAGATGAAGGCCGGCTCGCTTTCCAACAAGGATCAGTTTGTCCTTGTCGACGACAGCACCATTCGCGTCGATTTCGCCAGGAAGGATCGCCTCACGCTTCCCGATCTCGCGGTGATCGTGCCGAGCGTCTACAACTCCGAACTGTTGAAGAAGAAAGCCACGGAAAAAGACCCGTGGGCTCTGGACTATACCAAGAGCAACACCGCCGGCAGCGGCGCCTATAAAGTGACGAGCTGGAAGCCGGGTGTTGAAGTCGTCTACGAGCGCCACGAGGATTGGGTCGGCGGCAAGCTGCCTCAGCTCAAGAGGGTGATCTGGCGCACCGTTCCCTCACAGGGTAATCGCCGCGCCTTGATGGAGCGCGGCGACGCCGACATCTCCTTTGATCTCTCGAGTAAAGATACCTTCGAGATGAAAAAGGAGAGCAAGCTCGTCGTCATCTCCAATCCGATCGGCAACGGCATGTACTCGGTCGAGCTGAACGTGAAGAATCCGCCGTTCGACAATCCGAAGGTTCGTCAGGCGGTGGCCTATGCGCTGCCCTATCAGAAGATCATGGACGCGGCGATGTTCGGCCTCGCCAATCCCTTGTTTGGCGGTCCCTCCAACAAGGTCACCGATATCGCCTGGCCGGCCAAGACCGGCTACGCCAACGACATGGCGAAGGCCAAGGCGCTGATGGCCGAGAGCGGCGTTTCCGGCATCGACACCACGATCTCCTATGACCTCGGCGCCGGCGATATCTGCGAGCCGATCTCGGTATTGGTGCAGGAGAGCCTTGGCCAGATCGGCATCAAGACTTCGATCAACAAGGTGCCGGGCGCCAATTGGCGCAGCGAGATGGCGAAGAAAAGCATGCCGCTGATGATCAACTTCTTCTCCGGCTGGCTCGACTATCCCGAATACTTCTTCTTCTGGTGCTATTCCGGCCAGAACGCGATCTTCAACACCTCGAGTTATGTCAATCCGGACATGGACGCGCTGATCGACGGCGCGCGAGCGGCGGCTGCGATCGGCGACAAGGACAAATACGCCAAGGACGTCGAGGGCTTCATCACCAAGGCTTTTGACGAGGCGCCGCGGATTCCGCTGTTCCAGCCGTTCCTCAACGTCGCCACGCAGAAGAACATTTCCGGCTACACCTACTGGTTCCACCGTCAGCTCGATTACCGCTCGATCGTCAAGGGTTAAAGGCCAATCGCGGCGCAGCCGTTAGCCGCTAAACGACGCAAGGACGCGGGCGCGGACCATTCTGGAGTTCGAACATCATGGTGATCCTCAAGCGGCTCGCAACCGTCATACCGACCCTGATCGGCGTGATCATCGTGACGTTTCTGCTGACGCGCGTCTTGCCGGGCGATCCGGCGGTGTATTTCGCAGGCCCCGCGGCAACGCCGGAGTCGATCGCGGAGATTCGAAAATCGCTCGGGCTCGACCGGTCGCTGCCGGATCAGTTCCTGCGCTATGTCAACGATCTAGCCCACGGCAATTTCGGTAATTCGCTGTCGACGGGCCGCCCGGTCGCCGCTGAAATCTCGAGCCGGCTGCCGGCGTCCGCTGAACTCACGCTGTTCGGATTGTTCCTGGCGATCGCGATCGCGGTGCCGCTCGGCATCTTTGCCGCGGTCAAGCAGGGCTCCTGGATCGATCATCTATGCCGGGTGATCGCGACCGCGGGCGTCTCGCTGCCGGTGTTCTTTACCGGGCTGCTATTGGTCTATGTGTTCTACTTCCGCCTGGGCTGGTCGCCCGCGCCGCTCGGCCGGCTTGATGCGTTTGCCACCAGTCCGCCTGACATTACCGGCTTCTTCCTGATCGACAGCCTGATCACCGGAAATTTCGAAACCTTTCGCGCCGCGTTCAGCCAATTGATCCTGCCGGCGGTGACGCTGGCGGTGTTTTCGCTGGCGCCGATCACGCGCATGACCCGCGCCTCGATGCTGGCGGTGCTGGCGTCGGAATTCATCCGGACCGCGCGCGCCAGCGGCCTCAACAGCCGCAAGGTGATCCTGACCTACGCGTTCCGCAACGCGATGCTGCCGGTCGTGACCACGCTCGGCATGGTGTTCTCGTTTTTGCTCGGCGCCAATGTGCTGGTGGAGAAGGTCTTTGCGTGGCCCGGCATCGGCTCTTACGCGGTCGAGGCGCTGTTGCAATCGGATTTCGCGCCGGTGCAGGGCTTCGTGCTGACCATGGCGGTGCTCTACGTCGCGCTTAACCTGATCATCGACATGCTCTATGGCGTGATCGATCCGCGCGTGAGGGTCGATGCATGACCGAAGCCAGCCTGACGACGGCGCCGGCCGCAAACCTTCCGGCGAAACCGCCGACCAACTCGCTACTCCGCCATGCCATCTATGTGGTGGCCGACAATCCCGTTACCGGATTGTCGTTCGGCCTGTTTATCCTGATCGCGCTGTGCGCCTTGATCGGTCCCTATGTCGTTCCCTACGATCCGCTTGCCAGCGACACCTCGGCGACGTTGCAGTCTCCCTCGCTGCGGCACTGGTTCGGCACCGATCTGGTCGGGCGTGATATTTTCAGCCGCGTCGTCGTCGCCACCCGTCTCGATTTCGTGATCGCGGTCGCCTCGGTTGCCCTGGTGCTCGCCATCGGCGGGATCGCCGGGATCGCCGCCGGCTTTTTCGGCGGATGGACGGACCGCATCATCGGGCGCATCTCCGATACGATCATGGCGTTTCCGTTATTCGTGCTGGCGATGGGCATCGTCGCGGCGCTGGGCAATACCGTGACCAACATCGTGATCGCGACCGCGATCATCAATTTCCCGCTTTACGTCCGCGTGGCCCGCGCCGAAGCCAATGTGCGACGCGACGCCGGCTTCGTGCAGGCCGCGCGGCTTTCCGGCAACAGCGACATGCGGATTTTGCTGACGCATATTCTGCCCAACATCATGCCGATTATGATGGTGCAGGTGTCGCTGACCATGGGTTACGCCATCCTCAATGCCGCCGGCCTGTCGTTCATCGGGCTCGGCGTCAAGCCGCCGACGCCGGAGTGGGGAATCATGGTGGCGGAGGGCGCCACCAACATCATTTCCGGCGAGTGGTGGGTGGCTTTCTTTCCCGGCGGGGCGCTGATGATCGCGGTGTTCTGCTTCAACCTGCTCGGCGATGGTTTGCGCGATCTGGTCGATCCGCAGCGGAGGACATGAGAAGCATGATCCGGAAAAGTGGGCGCCGGTTTTCCCTCGCGACAAATGCGGGCGTTTGCGCGGAGATCATGCTCAAGAAAATGAGTGTGACATGACCGCGCTGCCGCTGCTCGATGTCAACGATCTCACAGTGGAATTCGCCACCCGGCGCGGCATCGTCAAGGCCGTTCAGCATGTCAATATCGCGGTCGCCAAGGGCGAGACGCTCGGCATCGTCGGCGAGTCCGGTTCCGGCAAATCAGTAACGTCCTATGCCGTGATGCGGATTCTCGATCGCGCCGGCAAGATCGCGGAAGGCTCGGTTCAATTCTCCGGCGTCGATGTCAGGGCTGCGACCGAAGATCAGATGCGCGACATGCGCGGCCGCGAAATGTCGATGATCTTCCAGAGCCCGCGGCTGGCGCTCAATCCGATCCGCAAGATCGGCCATCAGATCGAGGATGTGCTGCTGCAACATGTCCAGGTCGATCGCTCGCAGGTGACCGACCGGGCGATCGCAGCGCTGGAGCAGGTCAAGATCGCGCGCCCCCGCGAGCGCTATCATGCCTATCCGTTCGAGCTTTCGGGCGGCATGTGCCAGCGGGTGGTGATCGCGCTGGCGCTGGCCTGCGGTCCGCGCTTGCTGATCGCCGACGAGCCCACCACCGGCCTCGACGTCACGACCCAGAAGGCGGTGATGGACCTCGTCGTCGAGCTCACCAAAGCGCGCAGCATGTCGACCATCCTGATCACGCATGATCTCGGTCTCGCGGCGGCCTATTGCGATCGTGTCGTTGTGATGGAGAAGGGACGCGTGGTCGAGACCGCGCTCTCGGCCAATATTTTTGCGAAGCCCGAACATCCCTATACGCGCAAATTGATGCGCGCGACGCCGCGGATCGGCGTCTCCTTGCGCGACCTGTTGCCGGAGGAAGAGGCGGCCTTGCTGCCGGCACCGCCCATGCCTACGACAAACGGGAAGGCCGAGGGCGCGAATGCTCCGGCCAAACCGCTTCTGCTGGTCGAAAAGCTGGTGAAGGAATATCCGCGCCAGGGCGCGCCGGCGATGCTCGCCAAATTGTTCGCGCGCAAGCCGCCCGCCGAGCCTGAGATTTTTCGCGCGGTCGACGGAATCAGCTTTACGGTCGGCCATGGCGAAAGCGTCGGCCTCGTTGGCGAGTCCGGTTGCGGCAAGTCCACCACCTCGATGATGGTGATGCGGCTGTTGGATCAGACGTCCGGCCGCATTTCGTTCGACGGCGAAGAGATCGGCGGCATCCTGCCGAATGCCTTTGCGCGATTGCCACAGCGCAAGAGCATCCAGATGGTATTTCAGGATCCGACCGACAGCCTCAACCCGCGCTTTACGGCGGTGCGCGCGATCGCCGATCCGATCCTGAGACTGGGTAACGTTAGCGGGCGCGATGCGCTGCGGGCGCGCTGCGAGGAACTGGCGACATTGGTCGGTCTGCCGGTCAATCTGCTCGATCGCTTTCCACATCAATTGTCGGGCGGGCAGAAGGCCCGCGTCGGCATTGCGCGCGCGATGGCGCTCAGTCCGAAGCTCGTCATCCTCGACGAGCCGACCGCGGCGCTCGATGTTTCGGTGCAGGCGGTGGTGTTGAATTTGCTCCAGGACCTCAAGCAGTCGCTGGGCATGAGCTATTTGTTCGTCTCGCACGATTTGAACGTGGTGCGGCTGTTGTGTGACCGTGTCATCGTGATGCGGACGGGGAAAATTGTCGAGCAGGGGACGTCGGACCAGGTCTTGGGCGATCCGCAAAATGCCTATACAAAGGAGCTGCTGACGGCTATTCCCCATCCGCCACTACCGGTGGCCTGATTGAGGGCTGAACTAAAAAGGCTGAAATGTCAGAAGATTCGCTGGACGATTACATCGACGCGGCCGCCAAGGCCCTGAGGCTTCCGGTCAAGGAAGCCTGGAAACCCACCGTACGGGCCAATCTCGAAGTGTCCATGAAGATGGCACGGCTGGTGGACGAGTTCGCATTCTCCGACGCAGCCGAGCCCGCCAGTGTCTTCACAGCTTGATACCGTGACAGGGGCCGGAGACGGAATGTCTGCGCTCGACATCGCGCAGGCTGTCAGGGACAAGAAATTTTCGGCGCTGAGCGCTATCGAAGCCGCACTGGCGCGGATCGCCAGGCACGATTCGGCTCTGAACTCCTTTACTGACGTCACCGCCGAACGAGCGCGTGAAAAAGCACGCGCCGTCGATGCCGCCATCGCGGCCGGTAAACATCCCGGAGCGCTTGCCGGCGTCCCGTTTGCCGTGAAGAACCTGTTCGACGTCAAGGGTCTGCCGACCCGGGCCGGATCGAAGATCAACCGCGATCTTCCCGCGGCCGCGCGCGATGCCACGCTGGTTGAACGGTTGGAAGCCGCCGGCGCCGTGCTGGTCGGTGCGCTCAATATGGGCGAATACGCTTACGATTTCACCGGCGAAAACATTCACGATGGTCCCTCGCGCAATCCGCATGACCTGACGCGGATGACCGGCGGCTCCTCGGGCGGCTCGGGCGGCGCCGTCGGCGGCGCGCTGGTTCCGCTGGCGCTCGGCTCGGACACCAACGGCTCGATCCGGGTGCCGTCGTCGTTTTGTGGAATCTTCGGACTGAAGCCGACCTACGGCCGGCTCTCCCGTGCGCGCTCGTTTCCGTTCGTGTTCTCATTCGATCATGTCGGTCCGCTGGCGCGCTCGGTCGGCGACCTGGCGCTCGCTTATGACGCGATGCAGGGGCCGGATGTGGCCGACGCCGCCTGCACGACGCGGCCGGTCGAGCCGGCTTTGCCGTCGCTCGCTCAAGGAACCGGCGATTTGCGAATTGCGGTAGCCGGCGGCTATTTCCAGAACAACGTCTTCCCTGAAGCCACCGAAGCGGTCGGCCGCGTTGCCAAGGCGCTGGGCGCCAGCCGCACGGTCGAAATTCCGGAAGCCGCGCGCGCCCGTGCCGCGGCTTACGTCATCTCCACTTGTGAAGGCGCTTCGCTTCATCTGGATCGGCTGCGTACGCGGCCTGACGATTTCGATCCCGCCGTGCGCGACCGCCTGATCGCGGGAGCGATGATTCCGGCGCCGATGGTCGACCGCGCGCAAAAATTCCGCCGCTGGTATCGCTCACAGGTTCTCGAACTGTTCAAATCGGTCGATGTCATCCTGGCGCCGGCGACGCCTTGCGTCGCGCCGAAATTGGGTCAGATGAATTTCGTGCTCGATGGTGTCGAACTTCCGGTGCGCGCCAATATCGGCATTCACACCCAGCCGATCTCCTTTATCGGTTTGCCGGTGGTCGCGGTTCCGGTTCCGCTCGAGCCGATGCCGATCGGCGTGCAGATCATTGCCGCGCCGTGGCGCGAAGACATCGCGCTGCGGGTGGCGGCTGCGCTGGAACGGCAGGGTGTCGTATCCGCGCCGCGGCCAAGAGCGATTTGAGCAGGATTTGAAAATGCAGGTCGATCTTCCCGATGTGCTTGCCGAGGTGACCGCGCAGTTCGCGCGTTACGAAAAGGCGCTGGTGACCAATGACGTCGCGGCGCTCGATGAATTGTTCCGCGACGATCCGCGCACGCTGCGCTATGGCGGAGGTGAAAATCTCTATGGCTATCAAGAGATCATGGCGTTTCGCGCAGCGCGCCCGTCCGCCGGCCTGATACGCCGGACCGATCGTACAGTGATCACGACCTACGGCCGCGACACGGCGGTGGCCTCGACGCTGTTTTATCGCGATTCCGCGCCGGGCAAGGTCGGACGGCAGATGCAGACGTGGGTCCGGTTTGCCGAGGGGTGGAAAATCGTCGCCGCGCATGTCAGCGTGATCGACGAACCGCGGGATCAAAAGGCATGAGCCTTGACGACCTCCCAGACCTGGCATCGCTTGGCGCCATTCAGGAAGCCAAGACGACGGTTCGTCGTGGCGCAGGCGTCCGCGGCGTCGACAAGCTGACCCGCGCCGAGGAGTTGCGCCTGCAACTGGCCGACGAGATCGTGCGCGGCGCGCTGGCGCCGGGATCGGCGCTGGACGAAACCGACATCGCGCGGCGCTTCAACGTGTCGCGTACGCCGGTGCGTGAGGCATTGCGGCAGCTCGCGGTCTCAGGGCTCGTGGAAGCGCGCGCCCATCGCGGTGCGGTGGTAGCGCAGCCCTCGATCGAGCGCCTGAGCGGGATGTTCGAGGCGATGGCGGAATTGGAAGCATTGTGCGCGGGGCTGGCGGCGGAGCGGATGATGCCGGCCGAGCGCTATCGGCTGGAAGCGATCCATGAGGAACTGCGGGTGCTGAGCCACGCCGGCGATCCCGATCGCTTTCATGAGGTCAACGAGCGCTTTCACAGCTCGATCTACACCGGCTCGCAAAACGGTCATATCGCCGAGATCACGCTGGCGACACGCAAGCGCGTGCAACCGTTCCGCCGTGCCCAGTTCCGCAATCTCGGTCGGCTGGCGCAGTCGCATGCCGAGCATGATCGCGTGGTGGTGGCCATCATGCGCGGCGATCGCAATGGCGCGGCCAATGCGATGCGCGCGCATATCGAGCGGGTGCACGGCGAATACGCGCTTTATGCGGTTTCGGTGTGACCCTCATCCTGAGGAGCGTGCGGCGAACGTAGCTCGTTGCGCGCGTCTCGAAGGATGAGAGAAACAATGGTTCGAGATGGCGCTGGCGCGCCTCCTCACCATGAGGTTATGTCGCCGCCTTCGCTACAAAGCTACGCCAGCCGCCAAAGGCTGAAATGTCCTTTGCACTGCCGATGTCGGCGGCTTCCACGATAAAGCCCTTGATGCCGCGGCCGTCTTTCAGACGCACCGTGCCGATCGAGAGCGGTGGCGGAATCGCGGCGACGAAATTGGCGAAGGCGACAGCCGGCAGCGCCCAGAGTTCGATCTCGATCGATGTGCCGGCGCCCGCTTCGACGCGCAGCATGCCGGGCTTTGGCGGCGCGGTGGCAAGCGCATAGAGGCGATAGTCGGGCGCGGTCGATGTCGCTTCCAGCAGGCGGGCGCCATGCGCCTTCAATTCGCTGTTGAGCGCCATTCCGGAAAGATGCGCGCCGACCACGGCGATCGGGATTTCGTCGCCGGTCAAGACCAGGTTGAGATCGGCCAATGGCGGCATCGCCCCGCCCCTGGCGCCCAACGTCAGTTTCGTCTGTGCCTGGAAGACGCGGCCGATGCTCGCGATCAGCGCATCCTGGCCGGCCGGCGCGAGCAGCGTGATGCCGAACGGAATTTCGTCGGACCTGATCGCCGACGGCAGAGCGAGACCGCAGAGGTCGAGCAGGTTGACGAAGTTGGTATAGGTCCCGAGCCGCGAGTTGAGTTCGATCGGGTTGGCCAGCACCTGCGCAGTCGAATAGGCGGTCGGCGCGGTCGGCAGTACCAGTGCGTCGATATCGGCGAAGGCGTGCTCGGCCGAGCGCCTCAGCGCCTGCAACCGGTAGAGCGCGGCGAAGGTGTCGGCTGCGGAGAGCCGGCTGCCCGCAATCGTGATCTCGCGAGTGACGGGATGGATGGCGTCGGGCGACGACGCCAGCATGTTGCGGATCACGAGATAACGTTCGGCCACCCATGGGCCTTCATAGAGCAGCCGCGCGGTTTCATAGAGCGGCTCGAGATCGAAGCTGACGAGCGTGGCGCCCAACGCGCGCCACTTCTCCAGCGCGGCCGCATAGGCCGCTTCCTGCTTCTTGTCGCCGAAGAAGATGAGCTGGCCGTCGCGCGGCACGCCGAGCCGTAAGCCGGTGGGAAACGGGCTCATCCTCGATAGCGTCCGGTTGCGTGAAAACGGATCGGACCTGTCGGGGCCGGCCATGGCTTCAAGCGCGGTCACGGCGTCGTCGACGGTCAGCGAGAACACCGAGACGCAATCGAGCGTCCGGCAGGCCGGCACGACGCCCGCGGTTGGAATCAGGCCCAGGCTCGGTTTCAATCCGACGATATTGTTGAACATCGCCGGGACGCGGCCGCTTCCTGCGGTATCGGTGCCGAGCGAGAGCGGCACCAGTCCGGTCGAAACGGCCACGGCCGATCCCGAACTCGATCCGCCTGGAATGAGATCGGCGCGCATCGGATTGGTGGGAATGCCGTAAGGCGAGCGCACGCCGACGAGGCCGGTCGCGAACTGGTCGAGATTGGTCTTGCCGATGATGATGGCGCCCGCCCGGCGCAGCCGCGCGACCGCGATCGCATCGCGGGTCGGCGTGTAGGAATAGGCGGGACAAGCGGCCGTGGTCGGCAACCCCGCCACATCGATATTATCCTTCACCGCGACCGGAATGCCGTAGAGCGGCAGCTCGCTCGCCTCTTTGTTGGCGGCAAGCGCTTCGGCTTCCGCAATCGCGTCCTTCTCGTCGCGCAAGGAGATGAAGACAGCGGGATCGTTGTGCTCGCGGATGCGCTGAAAACTGCGCGCCACGGTTTGCGCAGGGGACTGGCGGCCGGCGCGATGCGCGGCGACGATCGCGGCAACGGTCTCGCTCACGCGCCACCTCGATCCGTGCGGATATCACGCGGCGCGCGCGGCGATTGAGTTCGGGGAGGTGAGGGCGCCATATCCGATTGTACTCTGGAGGTGCGGGAATTTTTCATTTTTCGAAGCAAGCGGTGTGCCATTGTGTACGTCGGCTGGGCGGTGGTTGTTTGGCAGAATGACCCAGTCTTATCAACTGTTTGGGGGAATTTCACGCGGGCCCTGCGCCTCGCTCTGGCACGACCTCTTGCCGGTTTCAAGGGCAATACCCGCGGGTTCTTTTCTTCAACGCGCTACCTTGCTCGAACCTTGCGTTATCAGCCGTGCGGCGCGCTGGTCGCGGGCATGAATCCAGAGCCAGCTAATGGCAACGCTAAGCCGGTTGCGCAAGCCGATCAGGAAGTAAATGTGGGCGATGCCCCAGATCCACCAGGCAATCGTGCCGCGCAGCTTGATCGCGCCGAAATCGATCACCGCCTTGCGCTTGCCGATCTGGGCCAGACTGCCGGCATGGCTGTAACGAAACGGCGCGGGCGTCTTGCCCGAGAGCCGCGCCAGAATCGATGCGGCGACATGGCGGCCCTGTTGCTTGGCGGCGGGCGCGATGCCCGGCACCGGATTTCCTTGCCTGTCGGCGATCGTGACGGTGTCGCCGACCGCGAAAATATCGGGGTGATCAGGAACGGACAGATCAGGCTTGACCTGTAACCGGCCGGCGCGATCGGCCGCCGCATGCAGCCACTCGGCAGCGGGCGAGGCGCGTACGCCGGCGGCCCAGATCAATGTCCGCGCCTGCAAATGCTTGCCGCCATAAACGACGCCGTCGGCGGAGCATTCGGTGACGGCTTGTCCCAATACGACTTCGACGCCGATGCTTTCCAGCGAGGCCTGCGCATAGGCCGAGAGATCGTCGGCAAAGCCCGCCAGCACGCGTGGCCCGGCTTCGATCAGCACCACGCGCGCCTGATGGGTATCGATGTTGCGAAAATCGGGAGGCAACGTGTCTTGCGCGAGTTCGGCGATGGTGCCGGCGAGTTCGACGCCGGTCGGGCCGGCGCCGATGATGACAAAGGTCAGAAGCGCGGCGCGCTTTTCCGGATCGCGTTCGCGTTCGGCTCGCTCGAAGGCGACCAGGATTCGCCGCCGCAACGTGGTGGCGTCTTCGAGCGTTTTCAGACCCGGCGCAAACGGCTCCCATTCGTCGTGGCCGAAATAGGCATGGCGCGCGCCGGTCGCGAGCACCAGCGTGTCGTAGGGCAGCGTATCGCCGTCGTCGAGCAGCACGCGTTTATTGTCGGCGTCGACGCCGCTGACGGTGGCGAACAAGGTCGTGACTTCCGGTCGATCGTTCATCAGATGGCGAATTGGCCAGGCGATCTCGGAAGTAGCGAGCGAGGCGGTCGCGACCTGGTACAATAGCGGCTGAAACAGATGGTGGTTGCGGCGATCGACCAGCGTGATCTGAACCGGCGCGCCCTTTAGCCGCAGCGCGCATTCAAGGCCGCCGAATCCGGCGCCGACGATCACCACGCGATGGGCGGGTTTCGGATCAGGCAAAGCAGCTGTCATGGTGCCCTCAAGGTTCGAACGGCTCCCTCTGCTGGTGTAAGCGTTCGGCCGCCGGGCTCAAGACCGCTCTCCTGATCGGCCGATCGCGAAAGCCGATTGTTGTCGACCCGGCGCAAACCCGCGATGGCACGAACCGGCACTATAATTCTTGCCATCCGCTGTTGCCACGAACTATGGTGCATGGGCTAAGGCATGGTCCAAAGGTTCAAGAGGGAGCCGTCGGTTCGTGCTTGCTGCGGGCCAGCCATTTCGAGCACAAAAAACCGTCCGGAGGCTGGGATGCCTCCGCAAACGGCGCCGGGGTTGGTGGGCGGCATAAGCCAACAAGGAATTGAGGAGGGAGACGACGATGAGAACGGCATTTTGGCTTGCGAGCGCCACCGTGCTGGCCCTGGCTCAGCCAGCGGCTGCGGCGGATACGATCAAGATCGGTTTTGTCTCGACGTTCAGCGGGCCGACGGCCGTGATCGGCAACGACATGCGCAACTCGTTCGAGCTCGCGCTCGATCACCTCGGTCGCAAGATGGGCGGCAAGCCGGTCGAGGTGATCTATGAGGACGACCAGCAGAAACCGGATGTCGGCAAGCAGAAGACCGAGAAGCTGGTGCAGTCCGATCATGTCGACTTCATCGCCGGCTATATCTGGTCGAACGTGCTGCTCGCCTCGCTCAAGACCGCGGTGGATTCGCAGACCTTCCTGATCTCGGCCAATGCCGGACCCTCGCAACTCGCCGGTGACTTGTGCTCGCCTTACGTGTTCTCGACCTCCTGGCAAAACGACCAGACGCCGGCGGCGATGGGCCTTTACATGAACCAGAAGGGCGTCAAGTCGGTGTTCCTGATCGGTCCAAACTATGCTGCCGGCAAGGACATGCTGGCCGGCGTCAAGAGCACCTTCAAGGGCGAAGTGTTGGGTGAGGAATACACGGTGTGGCCGAGTTCAGCTCGATTTCTCGGCTGAACTCACCAAAGCGCGCAATTCGAAAGCAGAATCGATCTTCGTGTTCTATCCGGGCGCCGCTGGCGTGCAGTTCCTCAATCAGTACGCGCAGGCCGGCATGAAGCAGCAGATGCCGCTCTATACGGCGTTCACGATCGATGAATTGTCGCTGCCGCTGCAAAAGGATAACGCAATCGGCGTTCCCGGCGCCCAGGAGTGGGTGAACGACCTGCCGGGCGAGCAGAACAAGAAGTTTGTCGAAGACTACCGCAAGAAGTACGCGCCGCTCCGCCCGACCTATTACGGCGCGCAGGCCTATGACGCGGCACAGTTGATCAACAGCGCCGTGGTCGCGGTCAAGGGCGATACCAGCAAGAAGGACGCGATGAAGGCGGCGATGGAGAAGGCCGATTTCAAGTCGCTGCGCGGCGCCTTCAAATACGGCAACAACCACATTCCGATCCAGAATTTCTATTTGCAGGACGTGGTGAAGGGTGCCGACGGCTCGCTCTCGCTCAAGACCGTGGCCACCATCGTCAAGGACAACCAGGATAACTTCCACGACAAATGCCCGATGAAGTGACGGCGGTTGTTTCGACAAGCCGGTTGGCATTTTCCTGTCGGCACGTGTCTTGCAGTCATGGCCATGCCGTGACACGGCAATGTCGTAACAAGGCCGATCGAGGCGAACCGAAACCTTCATGCTGCTTGTCGTCGAACAATTCCTGAACGGACTGCAATTCGGCCTGCTGCTGTTCTTGCTGGCGGCAGGGCTGACGCTTGTCTTTGGCATCATGGACCTCGTCAACCTCGCCCACGGCTCACTCTATATGATGGGCGCCTATTTCGCCGCGACCTTCGTGGCGTGGACCGGGAGTTTCGTTCTCGGCATTGTGCTGGCGCTGGGCGCCACGCTGCTGCTTGGCATTGTGCTTGAGGTGGTCGCGTTACGACATCTCTACGGCCGAGATCATCTCGATCACGTGCTCGCAACCTTTGGGCTGATTTTGTTCTTCAACGATTTGGTCCGCCTGGTCTGGGGGCCGGCCGGTCTGGCGCTGCCGCTGCCCACCTGGCTCACCGTGCCGGTGCAGATCGTGCCCGGCGTGTTCTATCCCGCCTACCGGCTTGCCATCATCGCGGTCGCGATGGTGGTGGCCTTGATGCTCTATCTCGTGGTGATGCGCACCCGCATCGGCATGCTGATCCGTGCCGGTGCATCGAACCGCGAAATGATCGGCGCGCTCGGCATCAACATCAAGCTGCTCTATACGCTGGTGTTCGGATTGGGCGCGGCGCTCGCCGGCCTTGCCGGGATGATGCAGGCGCCGATCCTCACCGTGCAGATTGGCATGGGCGAGAATATTCTGATCCTTGCCTTCGTGATCATTGTCATCGGCGGCATCGGCTCGATCCGCGGCGCGTTCGTCGCGGCGATCCTGGTCGGGATGATCGACACGCTCGGCCGCGCCTTCCTGCCCGATTTCCTGCGGCATATCCTCAGTTCCTCGGCGGCTTCGACCGCGGCGCCCGCGCTGTCCTCGATGCTGATCTATCTCCTGATGGCGATCGTGCTGGTGGCACGGCCTGAGGGACTGTTTCCGGCCAACCGTCGATGACTTCCTGGTTCACTCTCCGCAACGCGGTGGCGGCGATCGTCGTCGCTGGTCTTTTGTTGCTGCCGCTGTTCTCGCAAGCAACCGGCAACGTTCTTCGTGCTGACCTTGTTTACGCGCATCGTGATCTTCGCGCTCGCCGCCGTCAGCCTCAACCTCATCATGGGCTATGGCGGAATGATGAGTTTCGGCCATGCCGCCTATCTCGGCATCGGCGGCTATGCGGTCGGCATTCTCGCCGCCGAAGGCTTCGGCTCCGGCTTTGTCCAGTGGCCGGTCGCGCTATTCGCCTCGGCGCTGTTCGCGCTGGTGATCGGCGCGCTATCCCTGCGCACGCGTGGCGTCTATTTTATCATGATCACGCTCGCTTTTGCGCAGATGGCCTACTACGTCGCCTCCGGCCTGTCGCGCTACGGCGGCGACGACGGGCTGACGATCTATAAGCGCAGCACCTTCGGCGGCCTGATCAACCTGTCGAACCGGGTTCAGTTCTATTATCTCTGCCTGTTTTGTCTGCTCGGTGGCGTCATTCTGGTCTGGCGCATCATCAATTCGCGCTTTGGTCTGGTGGTGCAGGGCTTGCGCGCGAACGAGCAGCGCATGCAGGCGATTGGCTTTCCGGCAACCAGATATCAGCTGGTTTGCTTTGTCATTGCGGGCACGATGTGTGGCCTAGCAGGTGCGCTATTGGCTAATAACACCGATTTCATCAGTCCTGCCGTGATGTACTGGACCCGCTCGGGCGATCTCATGGTCATGGTCATCCTTGGCGGGATGGGATCGCTGTTCGGCCCGGTGGTCGGCGCCATCGTCTATCTCGTGCTTGAGGAGTTTCTCTCGCAGGTCACCGAATATTGGGCGATGATCATGGGGCCGCTTTTGCTTCTGATCGTGCTGTTCGGCCGTGGCGGCATTCTGGGGCTGATCGGGAGTTTTTCCCGTGACTGAACCGTTGCTCCGCATCGAAAATCTGGTGCGCCGTTTCGGCGGCATCGTCGCCACCGACAATCTATCGCTCGATATCGCGCGCGGCGAATTGCACGCGATCATCGGGCCGAACGGCGCCGGCAAGACCACGCTGATCAGCCAGTTGATCGGCCAGCTGCGTCCCTCCGCCGGCACCATTCGTTTCGCGGGCCAGGACGTCACGCATCTGCCGGCCTGGAAGCGCAGCCGGCTTGGGCTGGCGCGCTCGTTCCAGATTACCTCGCTATTGCCGAATTTCACCGCGGCCGACAACGTTGCGCTGGCGGCACAGGCGCGCGACGGTCATTCGTTCCGCTTTTTCGGCAATGCGAGAGAAGAAAAGCCACTACGCGCAGCCGCGCATGCGGCGCTCGATCGGGTCGGACTTCTCGGCCGCGCCGACGTCTTGGTTTCCAGGCTAAGCCACGGCGAACAGCGCGAGCTCGAGTTGGCCGTTGCGCTCGCGACCAAACCGCAATTGCTGTTGCTGGATGAGCCGATGGCGGGCCTCGGGATAACTGAATTGGCGCGCATGGTGAAGCTGCTCGCCGAACTTCGGCAGGAGGTCACGATCGTCCTGGTCGAACACGATATGAACGCGGTGTTCGCGCTCGCCGATCGCATCACCGTGCTGGTCTATGGACGCGTGATCGCTTCCGATGTGCCGGCGGCGATCCGCAGCAACGAAGAGGTCAAGCGCGCCTATCTCGGCGATCAGCATGTGGTGACCGCCCATGACTAAGGGAACGTCGGCTGATACGAGACCGCTGCTCGAAGTCGAGGGACTGGAGACTTGTTACGGTCTCAGCCAGGTGCTGTTCGGCCTGTCGTTATCGATCCACAGCGGCGAGATGGTCGCTCTGATGGGCCGCAACGGCATGGGTAAGACCACGACCGTCCGCTCGATACTGGGGCTGACGCCGCCGCGCGCCGGCACGGTTCGCTTCGGCGGCCGGGAGGTGCGGGGGCTCGCCGCCTTCCGCATCGCGCAACTCGGGATCGGGCTCGTTCCCGAAGGCCGTCAGATTTTTCCGAACCTTAACGTGCGCGAAAATCTGGTCGCGGCGTCCGCCAACCGTCTCGGCGCCGATGATCCCTGGACGCTGGAGAAAATTCACGCACTGTTTCCGCGGCTCGCCGAGCGCAGCAATAATATGGGCAATCAGCTTTCCGGCGGCGAGCAGCAGATGCTGGCGATCGGACGCGCGCTGATGACCAACCCGCGGCTGTTGATTCTCGACGAGGCCACCGAAGGTCTGGCGCCGCTGATCCGCGAGGAAATCTGGAACTGCCTGTCGATGCTCAAAGCTCGCGGTCAGTCGGTGCTGGTGATCGACAAGAATGTCGAGAACCTCGCCCGCATCGCCGACCGTCACTACGTCATCGAGCGCGGCCGCGCTGTGTGGAGCGGTACCTCTGCGCAATTGATCGCGGAGCCCGATCTGCAACACCGCTATCTCGGCATTTGAGACGCGCACCTGATTGCCGCTGCGGCGTCAAGATTTTTTCATGAGAAAAGACTTCTTCCGCGCGCGGTCGATAAAGCATTCCGCTATCGCTTGATCGCCGATCTCAACTGGCTTTAACCCCGATTTGACAGCGCATTTTTCGCTGATCTTGATACGCCCGATTCCAGATCTGGTTCGGGGGCATTATGAGTTCGGAAATCCGCGGTAACACCGCTACCAGGCGCGTGCGCACTTCAGCTAAACAGGCTTCGTTCATTTTCATCGCTTCAGGTGTGATCTGGCTCGTGAGCGGAAGCGCACGAGCGGACGATAGCGCCACGCTTCAGAAGCTTGAGGCCCATCTCCAGCAATTGGAAGAACGGCACGAAAACGAGATCAAGGCGTTGCAGGCGGAGATCAAGCGGCTGCGCAAGCAGAAGCCGGTCGCGACGGCTGCGGCGGTGCCGCCGCCCGCAGCGGAGCTACCGAAGTCTTCGATCTTGCCGCCGGGTCTTCCGCCGCCGGCTGTGCCGGCCAAGGTGCTGATGACCTACGACCGCGGCTATCATTTCGGCTTTTCGGATGCGACCGGCGACAATACCGTCGAACTGTTCGGACGTCTTCAGGTCGATACCGGCGGTTACACCAACTACAATCCGGGCGCGGAGACGCTTGACCGCAAGGGCCTTTCGGACGGCGTCGATCTGCGCCGCGCCCGTATCGGCGTCATCGGCACCTTCATGAGCGACTGGCACTACGCTTTCGTTTACGATTTCGGCAATTCGTCGGACTCGAGCAACATCAACAACGCGCTCGCGAGCGCCAACTCCAGCACCAGCCCGACCACCAGCAACACCTTTCTATCGGGTGTGGAGAACGCGTTCATCACCTACAACGGCTTTTACAGCCACGGCCAGCAATTTCCGGTCGCGTTCGACTTCGGCATCATGGATGTGCCGTGGACACTGGAAGAGGCCACCAGTTCGAACGATCTGATGTTCCTGGAGCGTTCGAGCGCGCAAGTCGTCGCCACCACGTTCGGCGGCGGCGATTTCCGGTCGGCGATCGACGTGCGTTCCAACAATGACCGCTATTGGCTGGGCGCTCTACCTGACCGGGCCCAATGCCGGCGCGCTGCATACCGCCGGCGCTTCCTGCAACACCGGCACGGTGGCAGTCACTGCTGGAACGCCTTGCGTCACCAGCGCGCAAATGACCGGCGCTGGGCCGCAACTCGCCTTCCTGGCCCGTGGTGCCTATCAGGTGATTGCGGAAAAGGACGCGACGTTCCACATCGGCTTCAACTACGCCAATCTGTTCGATCCCAGCATCGGGGCCAATCTCCAGGCGGTTTCGCTGTCCGACCGGCCCGAGCTTCGCGTCGATCCGACCTCGTTCCTGGCGACCGGCAATATCCCGGCAAGCGGCGGCCAGGTGTTCGGCGTCGAAGTTGCGGGCTCCTACAAGAACTTCTTCGCGCAAGGCGAATACTATCACTACATCATCGATACCCGTGCCGGCGTGCCGACGACGCCCGGCAATCTGCAAGGCGGCGTTGGCGGCCCCACGCTCAATTTCGACGGCGGATATCTTCAGGCGAGCTACAGCATCGGCGGTGTCAGGCACTACGATCCGACGCGCGGCGCCTATACCGGCGTGATTCCGGAATCGCCGCTGGTATGGGGGACCCCCGGCTGGGGTGCGCTTGAACTGGCGACGCGCTTTACGGTCATCAATCTCAACAGTCCGTTCCTGACGACCGCGGTGCTCGGACCGGCCTATTCCGCGCCGGGTGTTTTCACCGGCGGCACCACCACCTATGGCGGCGGCAAGGAGACGAGTTACGGCGTCGGCCTCAACTGGTATCCGAACCTCAACATGAAGTTCATGCTCGATTACGAACATGTCGTCGTCGACAATCCGCAATTCTTCGGCGGCCCGAACTATCGCGGCGCCGCTATCGACTGGGTTGGGGCGCGGACGCAGTTGGTGTTTTGAGGAAATGGAGTTTGGCGCAGCGGCGCCAATTCAAAACATCTCGAAATATTCGCGCTGCTCCCAGTCCGAGACCTCGGCCTGGAAGCGTTCGAGTTCCGCGTTCTTGATGTGGTGATAATAATCGACAAAGCCCGCGCCGAGTTTTTCGCGGAAGAAGCTATCCGCTTTCAGCGCGTCCAGCGCCTCGCGCAGCGTTTTCGGCAACGCTGGTCGCCTGCGTCTCGTAAGGCGTGTCGGCGGCGGGGGCGGCTCGAGCGCGCGATCGATACCGTCGAGGCCCGCCAGAATTTGCGAGGCCATGTAGAGATACGGATTGGCGGCGGGCTCACCGATGCGATTTTCCAGCCGCGTCGCCGGATCGTTCGCGCCACCGAGCATGCGCACCATCACGCCACGGTTGTCGCGGCCCCAGATCGCGCGATCCGGCGCCAGCGAATAGGCGCGGTAGCGTTTGTAGCCGTTGATCGTCGGCGTCGCGAACACCGCCGAGGCGCGCGCGTGCTGCAGGAGGCCTGCGAGATAATGACGACCGAGCGGGCTTAATGCCGCGTCGCTGTCTTTCGCCATGAACGCGTTTTCGCCGCTGTCGCGCGAGACGATCGACTGATGCAAATGCCAGCCGGAAGCAAATACATTCGGCAGTTTCGGCCGGCACATGAAAGTGGCGTGATAGCCATGACGTTGGGCGATCTGTTTCACGGCGCTCCGGAACAGCACCATGTTGTCGGCAGGCTCAAGTCCTCGTCGCGGCGCAAAGGTGAATTCGCACTGGCTGGGGCCGAATTCCACTTCGACCGAGCGCAGTGGCAGGCCGAGCGCGAGAACATCGCGCCGGATAAGATCGAGCACCGGGGCCATCTGGTCGTAGCGTTGCTCGGTCAGGTATTGGTAGCCGTGCGAGAGCAGGCTCACCTCCGGCGGCCGTCCGGGCTGGCCCGCGTCTTCGGGCGACATCTTCGGGTCTTCGAGTTTGAAGATGTGAAACTCGACTTCGAGGCCGGCGACGAAATCGAGGCCGCGCTGGCCGAGCTGGTCCAGCACCTTGCGAAACAGATGCCTTGTCGCAAACGGCACCGCGCGTCCGTCGGCGAAATGTACATCGCACAGCAGCCAGCCGGTCGACGGGCGCCCAGGGCAGCACGCGGAAGCTTGAGGGGTCGGCCACCATCAGCACGTCGGCCGCGCCTTCCATCTCCGGCATGCCGAACCCGCCGCCGGAGGTGAACACCGGAAACACCGTGCGGTGCGCGGTGTCCTTGGCGAACATCGTGGTGGTGATGGTGCAGCCGCTTTCGAGCGACGCGAGTGCTTCGCTTGCAACCAGCGTCTTGCCCCGGAGGATGCCGTGCTGATCGGGAAACGACAGGCGGATGGTCTCGAGCTTTTGCTCCTCGACGATGCGGCGAAGGCGGCTCGCCGCCTCTTTCTGCTCGCTCGTCCAGAGACCGTGACGTTCAACGAAGCTCAATGCGTAACCCCACGTGTCATTCCGGGGCGCGACGAAGTCGCGAACTTTGATGTGCGGTTGCACATCAGAGAATCCATGGCACCGCTGAAATGCTGGGAGAAATGGATTCCGGGTCTGGTGCTTACGCACCATCCCGGAATGACGATGTGGCGAACCGTGGTGGCCACTCACACCACCCTCAGATGCGGCGGCTTGTCCGCCGCTTCTTCCGGCACCGGAGCCGCCCACGGCGCGCCGCGGCGGCGCTTGACGTCGACTTCCATCCAGTAGGTTTCCCAGCCCCGCGTCGGTCCGATGCCATCCATGGTCGCCGGCCCCTGAATGCTTCTGGCGTGGGCGGCATCGAGGAACATGAACGGGGTCTGCCCTTTAGTGGCCTTCTCGATCTCCTGACGCAACAGGCGGCGATACTGCGCGATCGCCTTGTCGGCGGTGCCGAGATGCTCGCGGGTGCGATCCTGGATCGGGCCCATCGATTCCACCGCCCACTGGTCGTGTACGTTGATGTCGCTGCCCATGCCGGTATAGGTCATGGTCTCCTGTTCGTGGGGATCGAAGCCATAGTCGTTCGACTTGTTCTTGCGGGATTTATAATCCGGCAGTTCGTAAAGTTCGAGGCGCTGCTCGCGCATCTTTGTCTTGTCGACCGGCGCGGAGTATGACGTGAAGATCGCATACCAGTAGCAATTCTCGTCATCGACCGGCACGTGCCACTGCGTAATCGTCATCTCCGTGCTCATCGGGATAACAAACGTATGAGGGAAAAGCTGGTTGGTAACGCGCACATGCGTGCGCTCCTGGTCGATCTCGCGCAGCGCGATCAGCCGAAGGCCATATTCGGTCTGTTCGACGTTGATGATCGGACGATCGTACTCGCGCAGGATCTTGGTCATCGGCAGTTCGGTGCCGGCGGAAGCGCCACGGAACTGGCGGCCATAGGCTGTGGAGGTGTCTTCGTCCTCGAAGAAGCGATGCAGGAACGAAGCATGCGAAGGATCGATGCCGACTTCGAGCGCTTGCAGCCAGTTGCAGTTGATATGGCCCTTGAACGCGAAGGTGTGGCTGCCGGGGGCAACGAAAGCGTCGATCTCGGGAAAGGCTGGCGGTTCGCCTTCGCCCAGATAAGCCCAGAGAATGCCGCCCTTCTCCACGACCGGGTAAGCGCGTTGCTTGATGCCCTGGCAGAGTTTGGAATTCGCAGGTTCAGCCGGCGTTTCCAGACATTGGCCGGACGCATCGAACAGCCAGCCGTGGAAGGCGCAGCGCAACCCGCCATGTTCAAGCCGGCCGAAGGCGAGATCGGCGCCGCGATGCGCGCAGTGGCGTTCGATCAGGCCGTAACGCCCTTGCTTCGTCGCGAAACAGCACGAGGTCTTCGCCGAGCAATTTGACCGGGCGCACCGGCCGCGGCCCTTCGAGTTCGTCGACCAGCGCCGCCGGTTGCCAGTACATCCGCATCAGCTTGCCGCACGGGTCTTTCGGCCCGGTGCGGGTGATCAGATCGTTCTGTTCCTGGCTCATCATGGCGCGTTACCTCATCCTAAAAAGGCTTGCGGTGGAAGGCAGTCGCATCTAAGTTTGTTCGTCTATTGAACTTTTGTTCAATTATCGTAGCACGAGCGATAAACTTCGCAAGCCCTCATGGTCAAGCCCAAGCGAACCGACGGCGAGCCGCGCGCCACCGACTTTGTCGAAAGCCTCGATCGGGGTTTAAGGCTGTTGCAGGCCTTCGGCACGCGGTCCGCGCCGATGACGCTGAGTGAAATCGCGAACCTAGCCGGCCTGCCGCGCGCCACCGCCCGGCGCATTCTCTTGACGCTTCAGCACGGCGGCTACGTCTCAAGCGACGGCAAGCTGTTTGCGCCGACGCCGCATGTGCTGACGCTCGCAGGTAGCTACTTGCGCTCGAACCAGATCGTGGCGGTGCTGCAACCGGTGCTGGATGAGATTGCGACAGCCGCGCAGGAGATCAGTTCGCTCGCGGTGCTCGACGGCGACGATGTGGTGTTTATTGCACGCGGCAGTCCGACCCGAATGTTCTCGGGCGGTGTCGATATCGGCTACCGTCTTCCGAGTTTCTGCACGGCGGTCGGCCGCGTGCTACTCGGCCGGCTCACCGAGGCCGAGTTGAAGACGAAGCTGGGCACGATGAAGCGCGAGGCACTCACGCCGCAAACGCTGACCGATCCGAAGCGTCTGTGTGCTGCGATCATCGCCGACCGTCTCCGTGGTTATTCTCTGGTCGATCGCGAAGCCGAGCCGCATTTTCGTTCGATTGCCGTGCCCGTGAAGCGCTACGACGGCACAATTGTCGCTGCGATCAATATCGGCGCCCATGTCGACCGCATCTCGACCGATGAGATGATCAAGCGCTTTTTGCCGCTGTTGCGGGACGGCGCGGAGAAGGTAACGGCGACGCTGCTATGAGATCCGGCTCGCGGCGCAATCAGCGCGCCGCGCTGCGCAAGCCGAACGCCTTCGACTCGATTTGCAGCACAGGCGCGACCGCCTCGGTCAGCCTGGCTGCGGCGGCATCCACGCTGAGACCGGCGGTATCGACCACCGCGGAGGCACGGGCGTAGAGCGGCTCACGGCTCACCAGAATATTGCGCAACTCCGCCATCGCCGAGCGGTCGTCGGCCATCGGACGCAGATCGCCTTGCTTGCGGACGCGGGCCATGTGCTCTTCCGGCTCGGCCTTCAGCCAGATCGTATAGAACGACGACAGGATGAGATCGAATGTCACGGGTTCGGAGACGATGCCGCCGCCGGTCGCCAGCACCGTTAGCTCTTTTCGCGCCAGCAATTGGGTCAGCGCCGCCTGCTCCAGGCGGCGAAAACCTTCCTGGCCGTAGAGCGCTATGATCTCGGCGACCGAGAGCCCGTTTTGCGCCTCGATCTCCTTGTTGAGTTCGACGAAATTCCAGCCGATCTTTTGGGCGAGCAGTTTGCCGAGCGTCGATTTGCCGGCGCCGCGCAATCCGATCAGGGCGATGCCGGCGAAAGATTTCAGCCGCTGCGTCGACGCGTTCTGACCGGCGAGAATGTCCTTGGCTTGTGTGATCTGCGCCGACGACGCCTTGCGCAGGAGATCGCGGATCACGGCCCAGTCCGGTGACGGTTCGGCGGCCGGAATCAGATCCTCCAGATGCGCGCCCATCGCGTTCGACACCCGCCGCAGCAGCACGATCGAGACGTTGCCGCGGCCAGCCTCTAACTGCGCGATGTAACGCTCGGAAATGCCGGAGACTCTGGCCAGCACCTTGCGCGACATGCCGCGCAGCGCACGCATGGTGCGCACACGCTGGCCAAGCTGTTCGAGAAAGGTGGTTTCGGGATCGCTGGTCATGCTCATCGTATACCGGAAGGATAATGCCGAAGAGGATTGACAGCAAGCGTAAGCGGTGCCTTTCTATGAATTATAATGCTTAAAAACAACACGGGCAGGCGATGGTGCGCTTCGTTGCCTGAGGTGAGGGGACTTCAAGGGAAACAGCATGAGCGAGATATCAGGCGCGTACAATGCGGTGACCTATCTGCTCGACCGCAATATCGTCGAGGGCCGGGCCGACAAGCTGGCCTATACCGACACTGTTTCCGAACTGAGCTATCGCGATTTGCAACGGCAGAGTTGCCGCGTCGCCAACTTCCTGCGCCGGCTCGGCGTCCGCCGCGAAGAGCGGGTGGCGATGATCATGCTCGACACGGTGGATTTCCCGGCGGTGTTTCTCGGCGCGATGCGCGCCGGCATCGTGCCGGTGCCGCTCAATACGCTTTTGACTGCGGATCAATATGCCTATGTGCTCGCCGATTGCCGCGCGCGGGTGCTGTTCATTTCCGAAGCGCTGTATCCGGTCGTGAAAGACGTTGTGGGGCGGATGGGCGATCTCGATTGCGTCGTGGTCTCCGGCAAGAATTCATTCGGGCACAAGTTGCTATCCGAAGAGCTCAAAGGCGAAAGCGATACGTTCACGATCGCGGCGACGCATCCCGACGAGCCCGCCTTCTGGCTTTATTCGTCGGGCTCAACCGGCATGCCCAAGGGGGTGCGGCACCTGCACGCCAATCTCGCCGCGACCGCAGAGACCTATGCCAGGCAGGTGCTCGGCATCCGCGAGGACGATGTGTGTCTATCGGCGGCGAAATTGTTTTTCGCCTATGGCCTCGGCAACGCGCTGACCTTCCCGATGTCGGTCGGCGCCACCACCGTGCTCAATCCCGAACGGCCGACGCCGGCGGCGATATTTGCGCTGATGAATAAATATCATCCCAGCATCTTTTACGGCGTTCCGACGCTGTTCGCCGCGATGCTGAACGATGAATCTCTTAAAACACACGGCGGCGGGGAGCGCTTGCGGGTCTGCACGTCGGCGGGCGAAGCCTTGCCGGAGTCGGTGGGCAATGCCTGGAAGGCGCGCTTTGGCGTCGACATTCTCGACGGCGTCGGTTCGACCGAGTTGCTGCATATCTTCCTGTCGAACGCGCCCGGCGATATCCGATACGGCTCGTCCGGCCGCCCGGTGCCCGGCTACAAGGTGCGGCTTGTCAATGAGGCAGGCGGCGACGTGTCCGATGGCGAAGTCGGCGAACTCCTGGTGGATGCGCCGTCGGCGGGCGAAGGCTACTGGAATCAGCGCAGCAAAAGCCGGCGTACGTTCGAGGGGCATTGGACGCGTACCGGCGACAAATACATTCGCGACGCCGACGGGCGCTATACGTTCTGCGGCCGCAGCGACGACATGTTCAAGGTGTCCGGCATCTGGGTGTCGCCGTTCGAGGTCGAGAGCGCGCTGATCACTCATCCCGCAGTGCTCGAGGCTGCGGTGGTGCCCGAGGCAGATAGCGAAGGCTTGCTCAAGCCCAAGGCGTTCGTGGTGCTGCGCGCCGGCGCCAAGACAGACGGCCTCGACGAGGCGTTGAAGGAGCACGTCAAGCAGAAGATCGGCGTCTGGAAATATCCGCGTTGGATCGAGACCGTCGAGGCCTTGCCGAAAACCGCGACCGGCAAGATCCAGCGGTTCAAGCTGCGGGACGATGCGACGTGACATTGGCGCCTGAGGGCTTTCTCCACATCGGCGGCAGCGATCTCGAATACCGCATGATCGGCCCTGCGCCGTCGGCTGCACCGACCATCGTGATGCTGCATGAAGGGCTCGGCTCGGCCGCGCTGTGGGGAGATTTTCCGCAATCGCTGCAAGCGGCCACCGGCATGGGCGTCTTCGTCTATTCGCGCGCCGGCTATGGCGCCTCGACGCCGGTCACGCTGCCGCGACCGCTCGATTATATGAGCCGCGAGGCGCTCGACGTGCTGCCGGCATTGCTCGACGCCATCGACTTTCAGCGCGGCGTGTTGCTCGGCCACTCCGACGGCGCTTCGATCGCGGCGATCTATGCCGGCGGCTCAAGCGATCACCGCGTGCGCGGCGTGGTGCTGATCGCGCCGCATTTTATCGTCGAGAAGGTGTCCGTTGCCTCCATCGCCGGGATCAGAAAAACCTATGAAACGACGGGCCTGCGGGCCAAGCTGGCGCGCTGGCACCGCAACGTCGATAACGCCTTCTACGGCTGGAATGACGCCTGGCTTGATCCCGACTTTCGTCGATGGGACATCAGCGAATATCTCGCCTACATTCGCGTTCCTGTCGCAATTCTGCAAGGTGCGGACGATCAATATGGGACAATGCGTCAGATCGAGATCGCGAAGGAGGAGTGTTATTGCCCCGTCGATGTGACGGTGATAGCGGGTGCGGGACATTCACCGCATCGCGAGGTGCCTGAACTGACGCTCGTAACGATTTCGGAGTTCGCCAAACGTATTTTGATTATGCATGAAGGGTAGCGGCCCCGTGGTTCTGAATCAGTAGAACCACTGCCCGCGTAAATTTAACCGCACAAATTTAGAAGCGTAAATTTAAAAGTGTGTTGTTCAATGAGTATGACGTCGTCAACCGCGGCTGATTTGCCGCTGCCGCGCTGGGCTTATGTGCCCGGCGAAACCGCAGATACCGAACCCGATCACCGGGCGTTGTGGCAGGCCAAGGCGCTGGTGCCCTCGCAATTCTTTGGCTTCGTGCCGGCGCGCCATCCCGCGCTTCGCTACGGCATCGCACTGAACGACGCCGGCTACTTCTGGGAGGCGCAGGAAGTGCTGGAAGCGGTCTGGGCGGCTTCACCGCAAGGCGGGCGCGAGCGCATCCTGTTGCGCGCCTGCATCCAGATCGCCAGCGCCAATCTGAAACTGCGGATGCGAAAGCCGCATCCGACCTTGCGGCTGTGGGGCGAGGCGTTGGCGGCGATCAGGGATTTGCTGTCACGCCGGTCGGCCGCTCGCGGGGACGGTTTCGCTGAGCGCTTTCCAACAGCTCACCTCGCAACATTGCTGGAAGGCCGTTTGGCCCAGGCTACTTTGTCGAAGACTGACTGGATTGCGATCGGATCGATCGGCAAAATATGAAGGAAAATGCAGATTTTGTGATCTCTGGCCTCTAGACTTGACCCTCGACATGCATTATTGTGCATATATCCGGTAACGAAGAACAGCACTCAGGGATGGCCCATGGCCGGTGACGAGCGGATTCTCGCAAGGGGCGCGAGTTTTATCGATTTCCAGACTGATCCGTCGCGCTACCGCCATTGGAAGCTCGATGTCGACGGCGAGGTCGCGACGCTGACCATGGATGTCGATGAGAATGGCGGGTTGTTTGAAGGCTATCAGCTCAAGCTGAATTCCTACGATCTCGGCGTCGATATCGAACTCGCCGACGCCGTGCAGCGGCTGCGCTTCGAACATCCCAATGTGAAGGTCGTGATTCTGCGCTCGGGCAAGAATCGGGTGTTTTGCGCCGGCGCCAATATCAGGATGCTGGCCGGCTCAACCCACGCCCACAAGGTCAACTTCTGCAAGTTCACCAACGAGACGCGCAACGGCTTTGAGGACTCCTCGGAAAATTCCGGGCAGCGCTTCATCACCGTCGTCAACGGCACCGCGGCCGGCGGCGGCTATGAATTGGCGCTCGCGACCGATCACATCATCCTCGCCGATGATGGCTCTGCGGCAGTTTCGTTGCCCGAAGTGCCGCTGCTTGCGGTCCTGCCGGGCACCGGCGGCCTGACGCGCGTCGTCGACAAGCGCAAGGTGCGTCGCGACCACGCCGATTATTTCTGCACCATCGAGGAAGGCATCAAGGGCAAGCGCGCGGTTCAGTGGCGCCTGGTCGACGAGATCGTGCCGAACAGCAAACTCGAAGCCAAAGTCGCCGAGCGCGCCAAAGAGTTTGCCGCGGCTTCAAAGCGTAACGGCAACGGCAAGGGCATTTCGCTGACGCCACTGTCGCGCACGATTGACGACACCACCATTCGCTATCCCTACGTCAGCGTCGACATCGACCGCACCGCGCGCATCGCCGCCATTTCAATTGCAGCGCCGGAGGCGCCGCCGCCCGCGGACATCGACGGCATGATCGCGCTGGGCGCGAACTTCTGGCCACTCCAGGTCGCGCGCGAGTTGGACGATGCCATCCTTCACCTGCGCATCAACGAACTTCAGATCGCCATGCTGGTGTTCAAGTCGCATGGCGAAGCCGCCAACGTGCTCGCCTATGACGGCTTTCTGGAAGCCAACAAGGCGCACTGGCTGGTCAACGAGATCAGGCAATACTGGAAGCGGGTGCTCAAGCGCATCGACGTCACCTCGCGCACGCTGGTGGCCCTCGTCGAGCCCGGCTCATGCTTTGCCGGCACGCTCGCCGAACTCGTGCTGGCCGCCGACCGCTCCTACATGTTGATCGGCACGCGCCAGGGCGACAACCGCGCCGCGCCTTCGATCGAGCTTTCGGCGCTGAATTTCGGCGCCTATCCGATGAGCCACGGATTGACGCGGCTTGAATTGCGCTTCCAGGCGCAACCTTCCGATATCGAACACGCACGCGAACGCATCGGCGCGGCGCTCGATGCCGAGGAAGCCGAGGCGCTGGGGCTCGTGACCTTTGCGCTCGACGACATCGACTGGGACGACGAGGTGCGGGTGTTCTTCGAGGAACGCGCCAGCTTCTCGCCCGATGGTCTCACCGGCATGGAAGCAAACCTGCGCTTCGTCGGACCCGAGACCATGGAATCCAAGATTTTCTCCCGCCTCACCGCCTGGCAGAACTGGATCTTCCAGCGCCCCAATGCGGTCGGCGAGGAGGGCGCGCTGCGCCGCTACGGCACCGGCCAAAAGGCGCAGTTCGATACGACGAGGGTTTAATTTGTGTCCCGGGCGCTGCGCGGCACGTTTGTGACGCGCTGCTGAACCGGGACCCGCATGGACCGTCTGATTTGGTCCCGGCTCTGCGGTGCATCGCTTCGCGCCGCACCGCGTCCGGGAAACGAGCACAAGCCGAAGGAGTACGCCATGAACGTCAACATCATGAACGTCGACTATTCGACCAAGATTCCCAACAACGTGAATCTGAGCGAAGATCGCCAGGTGCTCAAGGCGCTGGAAGGCTGGCACCCCGGCTACATGGACTGGTGGGGCGACATGGGACCGGAAGGCTTCCAGCAGTCGCTGGTTTATCTGCGCACGGCTTACTCCGTCGATCCGCGCGGCTGGGCCAAGTTCGATTATGTCAAGATGCCGGACTATCGCTGGGGCATCCTTCTTGCTCCGCAAGAAGAAAATCGCGTCATTCCGTTCGGCGAGCATTATGGCGAGCCGGCCTGGCAGGAAGTGCCGGGCGAATACCGCGCGATGTTGCGGCGGCTGATCGTGATCCAGGGCGACACCGAGCCCGCTTCCGTCGAACAGCAGCGCCACCTCGGCAAGACCGCGCCCTCGCTCTACGACTTGCGCAACCTGTTCCAGGTCAATGTCGAGGAAGGCCGCCATCTCTGGGCGATGGTCTACCTGTTGCAGAAATATTTCGGCCGCGACGGCCGCGAGGAAGCCGACGAGTTGCTGCGCCGCCGCTCGGGCGATGCGGATTCACCGCGCATGCTCGGCGCCTTCAACGAAGCGACCCCGGACTGGCTGTCGTTCTTCATGTTCACCTATTTCACCGATCGCGACGGCAAGATGCAATTGCACTCGCTGGCGCAATCCGGCTTCGACCCATTGTCGCGCACCTGCCGCTTCATGCTGACGGAAGAAGCGCACCATATGTTTGTTGGTGAAACCGGCATCACCCGCGTCGTGCAGCGCACCTGCGAGGCGATGAGAGAGGCCGGCATCTCCGATCCCACCGAGATCGCAAAAGTCCGCGCGCTCGGCGTGATCGATCTGCCGACCATCCAGAAGAAATTGCACCTGCATTACTCGTTGTCGCTGGATCTGTTCGGATCGGAAGTTTCGACCAATGCGGCGAATGCCTTCAATGCCGGCATCAAGGGCCGTTACCACGAAACCCAGATCAAGGACGATCACCGCCTGCGCGACGACACCTATCCGGTGCTGAAGCTGGTGGACGGCAAGATCACGCGCGTCAACGAGCCGGCGCTCACCGCGCTCAACATGCGGCTGCGTGACGACTACACGCAGGATTGCGTCAAGGGACTGCTGCGCTGGAACAAGGTGATCTCGACCGCCGGCTACGACTTCAAGCTGACGCTGCCGAACGTCGCGTTCCACCGCGCGATCGGCGAATTCAAGAACATCCACGCTACGCCCGAAGGTCTGCTGATCGAGGATGCGACCTGGAATGCAAAAAAGAGCGCGTGGCTGCCCTCGACCGAAGACGGCGATTTCATCGCCTCGCTGATGACGCCGGTGACGAACGCGGGCGAATTCGCTTCCTGGATCTCGCCGCCGAAGATCGGTATCGACAACAAGCCCGGCGATTTCGAGTATGTGAAGATCGAGACGTGAGGTCTGAGTAGGTGGTCATCACCCGCCAAAGCGGTTGATCCAGTACTCCAGCGACCCTCAAGGCAAGAAACGAAAATCCGCGGCGTACTGGATGCCCGGTCTAGCCGGGGCATGACCGTAAGTTGGTGGAGGCGAGCGAATTGCGCAGGCGCTAGCTCTCTTCCACATCAATACTGTCTGCCGCCTGCGCCCAGGGCGGCTCGGGTCTCAGATAGAAGACGATGCAGCCAATGCACATCGTAAGCCCGGCGATCGGGCATCTCAGTGCGATTGTGCGCCCGCCGCGACATCCCGACAAATGCGACAAATTTGGCCGTGAACCGGCGGTGCCAAAGGCTCACGGCATGCTATAGTTAAAAAAAAGGCCGCCTCGAAAGGAGACGCTGGAGGAACGCGATGATCTTCACAGGCACCACGGCTGCTGGCGAAACGATCACCTACCGGGACGGTAAACGCTATTTGTGGATGCTCTCGTTCATTCCGCCGCTGGTCCCTCTGCTGTCCTACTGGCTCTATCTCGGGACGGAAAATCCGGCGGTGACGCTGATCCCATTCCTCTTCATTTTCGGCCTGATCCCGCTGCTCGATGCCATCATTGGCGAAGACACGCACAATCCGCCAGCGGAAGTGGTCGCTGCCATGGAAGCCGATCCCTACTATCTGCGGCTCGCGCGCATCACCGTGGTGTTTCCTTGGGTGAATTACGTTGCCTTGATTGCCTTCTGCGGCACGCAGGATCTACCGTGGTGGTCCTACATCGCGTTGCTGCTCGGCGTCGGCACCATAGACGGTGGCGCACTGCTGGTCGGGCACGAACTCGGCCATAAGCCCGATCGGCTCAACAGCTTTTTCGGCATCCTCGCCAACAATGCGGTGGGTTACGCCCACTTCCGTATCGAGCACAATCGCGGTCATCACACCTGGGTCGCGACGCCCGAGGACCCCGCGAGCGCCCGCTTTGGCGAATCGATCTACGCTTTCGCATCGCGTGAATTACCCGGTGCGCTCAAGCGTGGCTGGCGCAATGAGGCCGAAAGGCTGACCAAGCGCGGCGAGCCCGTTTGGTCGGTCAATAACGAGATCCTGCAGGGCTTAGCGCTCACGTTCGTGGTCGCTGCCGGGCTGATTGCCCTGTTCGGCTGGAAGATCGCACCGATCATCGTCGCCCATCATTTCCTCGGCTGGTATGCGCTCACTCAAGCCAACTATGTCGAGCACTATGGGCTGTTGCGCGAGAAGCTGCCGAACGGCCGCTACCAGCCGGTCGAGCCGCGCCACTCCTGGAACACCAACCATATCATCTCGAACCTGATGACCCTGCACCTGCAACGTCATTCCGACCACCACGCCAACCCGATGCGCCCCTATCAGTCGTTGCGCGATTTTGACGATATCCCGCGCCTGCCGAACGGTTACACCGGCATGTTTGGGCTTGCGGCGATCCCGCCACTGTGGTTCCGCGTGATGGACCCGAAAACCCTTGCTTGGGCCGGCGGTGACATCAGTAAGCTGAATATGGGCGATGTTGCTTCGCCGGATGGGGGCTCTGCAATGACGAGCCAGTGACGCGTACGCTGCGTTCGCCCTCTCGCGTGAACGCGCTACGTATCTTCTGAGCCAGCGCCGTCTGCGGCCTGCGTCCAGGGCGGTTCTGGCCTCAGATAGAAGACGAGGCAGCCAATGCACATCGCGAGCCCGATGACCGGGTATTTCAGCGCGACGAGCGCAGCGGCGGCGAACACGCACAGCGTGACCAGCGAGCGCGCATGCACGATCGCGCGCACCTTCGTGGCGGACGTGGATGCCGGATCGATCAACTCCCAGATCAGGGCGATGTAGGTCAGGTTCACCAGGAAGAAGGTCGCCGCATAGAAGGCGACCGGTTGCGGCGATAGCCGGCTCACGGCCATCCAGGCGGTGGAGAGCGGAAGCAACGACATCGAAAACAGATGCGCGAAATTGAACCACAGCAGCCGAGGCGTCGCCTCGGCTGCGTAGCGCATGAGGTAATGGTGATTTGCCCACACGATCGCGATGAACAGATAACTCACCGCATAGCTCAGCCCGGTCGGCCACAACGCCGAAAGCGCATCAAATGTCGGCTGCTCGGGCGGCCTTAATTCCAGTACCAGCACCGTGATCAGAACGGCGAACACACCGTCCGAGAACGCGCTCAGCCGCTCCGGCGTTGCCCTGCGCAGTATGGTCCTGCCTCATTGAGAGTGGGGTGACGATCAACTATCCCATCCGCCGCCCTTGATGCCGGGATTGGCGTAGACGATGCCGCCGTCCACCGCGATGGTGGCGCCCACCACATAGTCGCCGGCGCGTGAGGCGAGATAGATCGCCGCTCCTGCCATGTCCTCGTCGGTACCGATACGACCCGCGGGGACGCGCGTCGCCACCTCGTCGGCGTTGTCGCGCGCTGCCTTGTTCATGTCGGACTTGAATGGGCCGGGCGCGATCGCCGACACCACGATGTTATCGCCGATCAGCTTGGCGGCCATCCGGCGCGTCAGGTGAATGAGCCCGGATTTGCTGGCGGCATAAGAATAGGTCTCCAGCGGATTGACGAAAATGCCGTCGATCGAGGCGATGTTGATCACCTTCGCCGGCCTCTCGGCGCTGGCGGCGGCGCGCAAGGCGGCAGCGAGCGCCTTGGTGAGAAAGAACGGCGTCTTGAGATTGAGGTTGATCACCTTGTCCCAGCCGCTTTCCGGGAAATCGTCGAAATCCGCGCCCCAGGCGGCACCCGCGTTATTGACGAGTATATCCAGCTTTCCCTCGCGCTTGGTGATCTCGCCGGCCAGCACCTCGATGCCGGCGTTGGTCGAGATATCGATTGGCAGCGCGATGCACTCACCGTCATAGGCGGCGCTCAATTCTTTCGCGGTGGCTTCGCAGGCCGGCGCCTTGCGCGCTGTGATGTAGACTTTGGCCGCGCCCTGGCTGAGAAAGCCCGCGGCGATCATCTTGCCGATGCCGCGCGATCCGCCGGTCACGAGTGCAATACGGTCGCGAAGCGAAAACAGATCGGTGAACATGCGCGTCCCTCCCTTCAGCTTTTGACCAAAGTTCTGGGCGCGGGAGCAGGGTTAGTCAAGGAAGGCGGAGAGTTACGCCGCGTCGACGCGCCGAAAGCCGTTCCACATCGCGGTAGCGGCACCGGAGGTGAGCACCGGCAGGATCCGTTCGTCCTGGTAATTGCCGTTGAGCGAAACCCGTGGCAGCGCGGTGGGATATTCCGCGCTTTCGGGGAAGATCATGCCCGGCCGCGTCGTCACCGCGGTCTTGAAGCCGGCCGCTTTGGCGAGCGCAAATTCGCGCGGGCCCGCAGCGAGCCTGTCGCCATAGGGATAAGCGAAGTGAAGGGCGGGGCGTTGTATGGCGCTTTCAATCCGTGCCCGGCTTGTCGCCATCTCCTGGCTTGCGATCTCGTCGGACTGCTGGGCAAGATTGCAGTGCGTAATTGTATGCGCGCCGATACCGACCAGCGGCTCGGCGGCGAACGGTTTCAGTTCGTCCCAGGACATGCAGAGCTCGCGGCAGATCGCGGACCGATCAACGCCGTATCGGGCGCATAGCTTGCCGATCTCGCGGGCCAGATCATCGCGGCCCGGCAACGCCCGCAACCAGTCATGCAGACGCTCGAAGGCGGCGTGTTTGGCCGAAAGCGTAGATGTATCGATGCGAGCGGTCCTGCCGTCGATGTCGGCCTCGACGAGGGAGGCCTTGGCGATCACCGTCTCCAACGCGACCCACCACAAATTCCCCGTGCTCTGCGCAAAGTCGCTGGCGACATAGACCGTGAACGGTGCGTCAAATTCGCGCATGATCGGAAGCGCGAAATCCCGGTTGTCGCGATAACCGTCGTCGAAGGTAAAGCAAGCGAAACGCTGCGAGAAGTCGCGTTCGGTCAGCCGGCGCTGCATCTCGTCCACGGTGACGATATCAATGCCGCGTGCGCGCAGATGGACAAGGACCGCGCGCAGGAAGTTTGGCGCGACTTCGAGATGGCTGTTGGGCTGAAACGGGATGTCGCGCGGCGGCCGCACGTGATGCAGCATGAAAATGCTGCCGATGCCGGCGAAGACCGGGCGAAACAGGCGATGCGCACCGGTGACATAAAGCGCTTCCAGGCCGGCGCGGATGACCTTGCTGCGTAACTGCTTCATCGGAGCTGGCTGGCCGGTTGGAAAGGGCGCCTCTCAAGCTAGCTATAGAGTTCTGAAGAAACGATTAGCCCCATGCCCGCCGCTTCTCGCACCCAGCCCTGTTATTTCGGGTTTGACAGCCCCGCAAGGGTTTGTTTTCTCTCTCTTTCCGGTGCCTGCGCTTGGCGGTCCGGGCGTGGCCTTCACGAGTTTTTGCGAGGCGTTGCGTCAGGAGCGAAAAGCGATAACGGATCAGAGTGTTACTGGTGTGGCGGATTTGACATTCGATTCGATGTCGCGGCGAGTTCTTCAAGCGAATGTCAAATCCAAAGCCACACCAAATCTAAATTTGCTAGCGGTCCAGTTGATTTTGACGTTCGCAAAAGTGGCGGCTGAAAAGGAATGCGAACGTTAGAATTGGACCGCTAGTCCCCCCGTTTCCCGGAATTCGCCCGAGGGGAAGATGCCTGTAGGATTTTTGCGAATTTCGGAAAAGACGAGGCGTCCCGCCTCGCGGGATGTCGGATGCGCGGATTAGTCAGGTGGAGCAGCAAATGGTGGCCGGGAACGATACCGCTGGCCGTCCTTTGGGTTTTGGCCGCCTGGACCAACACCTCGTCTCTGGAAACTGAACTTGCCGGCCGCTCGAGCGCGGCGCTCAAGGATATTCTGCTCGACAAGAGCAGGATTACGGTGAGCGGCCGCGATGTGACGTTGGCTGCTGACGCTTTTTCCGAAGAAGGGCGGCGGAGCGCGGTTGCCGCGATCGTGGCCGTGCCGGGCGTGCGTCTGGTCAACGACGAAACCCGTCTCATTCCGGAGGCCAAGCCGTTCGTCTGGTCGGCCGAGCGCGACGTGGTGAGGGTTACTTTAACCGGCAGTTCGCCGATGCCCGCGAGCAAGGGCAAATTGCTGGAGGCCGCGCGCGCTGATCTTGGCGGCGTCGAGGTGGTCGACCAGACCAACCTGTCGCGCGGTGCGCCGCCACGTTTCGACGAGGCCGCGCTCTTGCTGCTGGATCAGGTTTCAAAGCTGAAGGACGGCAAAGTCACGATTTCGGACACCAAGATCAGCCTCTCCGGCATGGCCCGCGAACTCGGCGGGCGGGAGGCGATTGCAGTGGCGTTGAAAAATTTGCCGGAAGGTTTTTCGATCGCCTCGAACGAGGTCAAGGCCCCGCCCTATATCTTCCAGGCCAACAAGGATCCGGTGGCCCTGACGCTGACGCTGACGGGCTATGTGCCGGATAATAACGTGCACGCAGCGATCGTGGCCGCAGCCGGCCGCAAATTCTTCAGCGAGAAAGTCGTCGACAACCTCAAGGCCAGCCTCGGGTCGCCGCCGGGTTTCGCCGGCGCCGTGGTGCCGGCGCTTGGCGCACTGTCGCGTCTGTCCACCGGGACGCTCGTGGTGTCGGATCGCGAAGTAAAGCTGTCGGGGGATGCGCTCTACGATACCGCGCCTGGTCAGCTTCGCGGCAATTTGGTCAAGGATTTTCCGCAAGGTTGGCAGCTCAAGGCGGACATCTCGGTCAAGCCCGCGGCCGCGCCCGTCGATGCAACCGTCTGCCAGCAGTTGTTTTCGGAAGTGCTTGCCAAGGGGACCATCCGTTTTGAATCCGGGCGTTCCAACCTCGACCTGGATTCGGCGGGCTTGCTCGATCATCTGATCGAGATTGCGCTGCGTTGTCCGACCACCAATATCGAGGTCGCCGGACATACCGACACCGATGGCGACCGCGCCACGAACCAGGCTTTGTCCGAAAAGCGCGCCCAGGCCGTGGTGGATTATCTGGTGAAGGCCGGCCTGC
This sequence comes from uncultured Alphaproteobacteria bacterium, assembly GCA_963770515.1. Lineage (GTDB taxonomy): Bacteria > Pseudomonadota > Alphaproteobacteria > Rhizobiales > Xanthobacteraceae > Bradyrhizobium. The sequence goes on along the minus strand of CAVYPW010000003.1, from coordinate 344,243 downwards.
CGGCGGGCCGGTTTGCTGCGATCGGCTACGGCAGCACCCAGCCGGTCGCCGCCAACGACACCGACGACGGCAAGGCGCGCAATCGCCGCATCGAATTCGTCGTGAAGGAGCAGCCATGATCGTTCTAGCGACATTTCACTGGGGCTGGCTGCTCGCCGCGCTGCTGTTGGGTTTTGCCATGGGCTGGATCGCCGTGGTTCATCGCGGTCACGGCGTCTCGAAACGCGTGGCGCGCGGGTTGGCCGCTCTGGTCGCCGCCCTCCTTGCTGCGGCGCTGGCGCACGTGGTTCCGGGCCGGCCGGGCTATTGGCTCGACCTCGGCCTGATGATCTTCGCGCTCTATCTGATCGGCTGCGGCATCGGATCGTGGTTGCGTGACCGGGTGCTTCCCGGCCCCGCCAGCGCAGGCTGAAGGCGGATTGAAATGGTGAAGCGCCGGAGCTTGATTGGTTGTTTTTCCGGTGCCTGGCCGCCAAAACGGATGCCTAGATCGCGGGCAATGGGTACTTTCCAGGGCTCGCGCGGAGCTTCTAATATGTTGAACGGGAAAGCTTATTAACGTGAAGCGAATTCCACTCCGGCGTAAAACAAGCTACCAGAGGGATCGGGACCGGAGCGGGCTTCGCATTTGCTCCGGACGTATGCGCGAGACCGAGGTCTAGATGCTGGAACCAATACGCCGGGCGATTTCGTTTCTTCGCCACAGGCAAATCTTGCACAAGTTAGGCGTCGCGGTCAGCATCACCGTCATCGGCATCGCCTGCTACGTTCTCTATCATATGCTGCGCAACATCGACTCCTTGGAGGTGATCGAGGCGATCAAGAGCACGGAACCCCGATCGATTGCGCTGGCGGCGCTGTTCGTGGCCGCGGGTTATTTCACGCTCACCTTCTACGATCTGTTCGCCGTTCGCGCGATTGGCCACAGTGACATCCCCTACCGCGTCAATGCGCTCGCAGCCTTCGCCAGCTATTCGATCGGGCACAATGTCGGCGCCAGTGTTTTTACCGGCGGCGCGGTGCGCTATCGCATCTATTCGGCCTGGGGGCTGAATGCGATCGATGTCGCCAAGATCTGCTTTATCGCCGGCCTGACGTTTTGGCTCGGCAACGCGGCGGTGCTGGGGATCGGCATCGCCTATCACCCGGAAGCCGCCTCGTCGGTCGATCAACTGCCATCCTGGCTCAACCGTGTGATCGCCGTCGCCATCATCATCAGCCTCGTGGCCTATGTGGTCTGGGTCTGGGTGCAGCCCCGCAATGTCGGACGCGGACCATGGACGGTGGTGTTGCCGGGCGGGCCGCTGACGCTGTTGCAGATCGCGATCGGCATCGTCGATCTCGGATTCTGCGCGCTGGCGATGTACACGCTGGTGCCGGACGAGCCCAATCTCGGCTTCGTCGTGGTCGCGGTGATCTTCGTCTCGGCGACGCTGCTCGGTTTTGCCAGCCATTCCCCTGGCGGTCTTGGGGTCTTCGACGCCGCCATGCTGGTCGGCCTGTGGCAGATGGACAAGGAAGACCTGCTCGCCGGGATGCTGTTATTCCGGCTGCTCTATTATATCGCCCCGTTCGTCATATCTGTAATCTTATTGACGTTTCGGGAGGTTATCATCGGTACCCGGTCGAAACGGTTGCGTCAGGCCGCAGCCGCAATGGCCGTGGAACCACCGCCCGAAGCCGTATTCGTCAGGGAGCGCAAGGACCCTGGAGCCTGACGAGACGGCCTGCAGGGATGAGATCGCGAATTTCGGAATCGGAACTTTAGCCCCATGGCAATAGACGATTCTCCCCCGTTCTTTTTCTCGCCGTGGCCTGACCGGTTGCGGCACTCGGCCATCATCCTGCTCGCTGCGGCGCTCGCGCTGTCTGCGGTGGTCGTGCTCGGCGAATTGTCGGTGCTGCGGGCCGCGGCGATTTTCGCCTGCATTGCCGCAGCCGCCCTGGTACCGTGGCGCCTGCACGACGCCAACATGTCGCGTGAAGATGTTCGCGGCGTCAATCCGGTCGAATCCGCAGCCGTCGCCGCCGTCGTTTCCGGCATGCCGGATCCGGCCGTGCTGCTCGACCGCGCCGGCCGCGTCATTCATCTCAACGCGGCCGCAGCCCAATTGGCGCCGGCCTTGCGCAAGAACGAACTCGCGCAATTTGCATTGCGCTCGCCGGAAATCATCACCGCTTTGCGTGAAGCCATCGCGACCACGGAAACGCGCCGCGCCACCTATCTCGATCATGCTCCGGTCGATCGCTGGATGGAACTCGTCATTATACCGGTGCCGGTGCCGACGCTGTTCGGCGGCACCGACAAGTGCATGCTGATGACCTTCCATGACCAGACGCCGCTGCGTCGGGTTGAGGAGATGCGCGCCGATTTCGTCGCCAATGCCAGCCATGAATTGCGCACGCCGTTGGCGGCGCTGTCCGGCTTCATCGATACGCTGCAAGGGCCGGCCCGTGAGGACGTCAAGGCGCGCGAGCGCTTTCTCGGGATCATGCACAGCCAGGCGACGCGGATGGCGCGGTTGATCGACGACCTGTTGTCGCTGTCGCGGGTCGAACTGTCGGCCCATGTCCGCCCGGATACGCTGGTCGACATCGTGCCCATCATCCGCCAGGTGGTCGACGGGCTGGAGCCGCTGGCGCGCGAACGCCAGGTCGATGTCAACGTCGATCTGCCGGAGGCGCCGGCCTGGATCGCCGGCGATCGCGAGGAGCTGTTGCGGCTGTTTGAGAACCTGGTCGAGAATGCGTTGAAATATGGCGCCGCGGGCGGCAAGGTGATCGTCTCCCTGATCGCGGCGATGTCCGGCGAAGGCCAGCCGGAGGTGCGGGTTCTGGTGCGCGATTTCGGCCCGGGCATTGCCCCGGAGCACCTGCCGCGGCTGACCGAGCGGTTCTACCGGGTGGATGTCGGCGACAGCCGCGCCCAGGGTGGAACCGGGCTCGGACTATCGCTGGTGAAACATATCGTTAACCGCCATCGCGGCCGGCTTTTGATCGAAAGCGTGCTCAAAAATGGCGCCACTTTTACCACCTGTTTTCCCCAGGCCCGCCCCCCGGCATCGATCTGAAGCCAAGTAATTTCAATGGCTTGGTATTGTCATCCAGACGTCATCAAACCTTCGTAAAAGCAGCATTGACGGCTCCTAAACGGACCGCGTGAGCGCATTCGCTTACGAGATGGAGACCAGCAATGAATTTCATGAAAACGATCGTCGCTGCCGGCCTGGTCGCCGCATCGACGTCGGCCTTTGCCGCCGACATCACCGGAGCGGGTGCGACGTTCCCGTTCCCGATCTATTCGAAATGGGCCGATGCCTACAAGAAAGAAACCGGCAACGGACTGAACTATCAGTCGATCGGCTCCGGCGGCGGCATCAAGCAGATCGAAGCCAAAACCGTGACGTTCGGCGCGACCGACATGCCGCTGAAGGTCGATCAGCTTGCCAAGGACGGCCTGATTCAGTGGCCGATGGTGATGGGCGCGATCGTTCCCGTCGTCAACCTGGAAGGCGTCAAGCCGGGTGAAGTGGTGTTCGACGGCCCGACGCTCGCCGACATCTATCTCGGCAAGATCACCAAATGGGACGATCCGGCCATAAAGAAGCTCAATCCGAACGTCAAGTTGCCGACTGATGCGATCACCGTGGTCCGCCGTTCCGATGGATCGGGCACGACCTTCAACTTCACCGACTATCTCTCCAAGGTGAGCCCGGACTGGAAGACCAAGGTCGGTTCCGGCACGGCGGTGGAATGGCCGGTCGGCGTCGGTGCCAAGGGCAACGAAGGCGTTTCCGGCAACATCGGCCAGACCAAGAATTCGATCGGCTATGTCGAATATGCTTACGCCAAGCAGAACAAGCTGACCTACACGGCGCTGATCAACAAGGCCGGCAAGGCCGTGCAGCCGACGGTTGCCTCGTTCCAGGCGGCGGCTTCGAACGCCGATTGGGCCAACGCTCCCGGCTATTACGTGATCCTCACCGACCAGCCGGGTGAACAGTCGTGGCCGATCACGGCTTCGACCTTCATCCTCATGCACAAGGAGCCGGCCGACAAGGCTGCCTCCGGGGAAGCCGTCAAGTTCTTCAAGTGGGCGTTCGCCAATGGCGGCAAGATGGCCGAGGAACTCGACTACATCCCGATGCCGGATGCCGTGGTCAAGATGATCGAGAAGACCTGGTCGGCCGACATCAAGAGCTGATTGCGTCCTGCTGCGTAACCTGCCCGGATGCATCGTGTCCGGGCAGGTAACAACCTTCGGCCGGTTGCCTTCAGGAAGAGTCAGCTTCATGACAAAGACCGCTATCGGCAAGGCGGCTTCTGGCAAAGCGACGAGCAGAACTTTGAACCAGATTGAGGGAATTGGCGTGGCTGATATGGCGGTTCAGGGCGGAGCAGTGGACGACGTCGCAGGCCCTTACGACCGCGCCAAGGCGCTGAATGCATTCAAGGTCGGGGACGTCACCTTCTACTGGATCACCCGCGTCTGCGCGATCTCGGTCCTGCTTATCCTTGGCGGCATCATTCTGTCGCTGATCGTGGGCGCGTGGCCAGCGATGAAGGAATATGGCTTTGCGTTCCTGTGGACGCAGCGCTGGGCGCCGTCAGCCGATCCGCCCGTGCTGGGTGCGCTCGGCCCGATGTACGGCACGCTGGTCACCTCCTTCATCGCCATGCTCATCGCGATCCCGGTGGGTCTCGGCATCGCGATTTTCCTCACTGAGCTTTGCCCGCAATGGCTGCGCCGGCCGATCGGAATTGCGATCGAATTGCTCGCCGGCATTCCCTCGATCATCTACGGCATGTGGGGCTTCTTCGTGCTGGGTCCGTTCCTGGCCTACACGTTCCAGCCGTTCATGATCAGCCTGTTCGACGGCATTCCGGTGCTGGGTTCGATCTTCGCCGGCCCGCCCTCTTATCTGAGCCTGTTCAACGCCGCCCTCATTCTCGCGATCATGGTGTTGCCGTTCATCACCGCGATTTCCGTCGACGTCTTCAAGACGGTGCCGCCGGTTTTGAAGGAAGCCGCCTACGGCGTCGGCTGCACCACCTGGGAGGTGGTCCGCAACGTCGTGATCCCCTACACCCGCGTCGGCGTCATCGGCGGGGTCATGCTGGCGCTCGGCCGCGCGCTCGGCGAAACCATGGCGGTCACCTTCATCATCGGAAACTCCTTCCGCATCTCGTCCTCGATCTTTGCGCCGGGCACCACGATCTCGGCGGCGATCGCCTCCGAATTTGCCGAGAGCGACGGGCTGCATCAATCCGCGCTCATCCTGCTCGGCCTGCTGTTGTTCGTGCTGACCTTCATCGTGCTGTCGGCGGCGCGGCTGATGCTGCTGCGCCTGGAAAAGAAGGCGGGCAAGTAACATGAACCCGATCTACACCCGTCGCCGCCGCAAGGACATCGTCATCCGCGCGCTCTGCGTCGGCGCCGCGGTGTTCGGCGTCACCTGGCTGGCGTTGATCCTGTTCACGCTGTTCTTCAACGGTCTCCAGGGTCTCAACCTCGAACTTTTCACCCAGAATACGCCGCCGCCGGGCTCGAACGAGGGCGGTCTTTTGAACGCGATCACCGGCTCGGTCATCATGACCGTGATCGGCGTCGGCGTTGGCGCGCCGCTCGGCCTGTTTGCCGGAACCTATCTCGCCGAATACGGCAGGAACGACCGACTCACTTCCGTGATCCGTTTCATCAACGACATTCTCCTCAGCGCGCCCTCGATCATCATCGGCTTGTTTATCTATGGCATCATCGTGGTGCCGATGGGCAGCTTCTCGGCCTTGGCCGGATCGCTGGCGCTCGCGGTGATCGTGATCCCGGTCGTGCTGCGCACCACCGAAGACATGCTGCTGCTGGTTCCCAATCCGCTGCGTGAGGCGGCGTCCGCGCTCGGCCTGCCGCGCTCGCTCGTCATCAAGCGCATCGCCTACCGCGCGGCGCGATCCGGCCTGATCACCGGCGTGCTGCTGGCGACCGCCCGCGTCGCCGGCGAAACCGCGCCGCTGTTGTTCACCGCGCTCTCCAACCAGTTCTTCAGCCTCGACCTCACCAAGACGATGGCGAACCTGCCGGTGACGATCAACAATTTCGTGCAGAGCCCGTACGCCTACTGGAAGCAACTCGCCTGGAGCGGGGCCCTTCTGATTACGCTCACCGTACTTACTCTCAACATTGGCGCACGCATTCTTGGCGCCGAGAGGACAGCAAAATGACCGATCTTTCTGCCTCCGTGAGTGTTCCCGCCACACCAGTGCCGATGGCCGGTCATGCATCGGGCCAGGCGGAGGCGCCGGCCAAGGTCACCGCGCGCGGGTTGAATTTCTACTACGGCGAACACCACGCGCTGAAGAACATCAACATCACGCTCGGCACCAATCGCGTCACCGCCTTTATCGGCCCGTCGGGCTGCGGCAAGTCGACCTTGCTGCGGATTTTCAACCGGATGTACGATCTCTATCCCGGCCAGCGCGCGACCGGCCAGTTGATGCTCGACCAGACCAATATTCTCGATCCCAAGCTCGATCTCAATCTCCTGCGCGCCCGCGTCGGCATGGTGTTCCAGAAGCCGACGCCGTTCCCGATGACCATCTACGAGAACATCGCGTTCGGCATCCGCCTTTACGAGAAGATCTCCCGCTCGGAAATGGATGATCGGGTCGAGAAGGCGCTGCGCGGCGGCGCGCTCTGGAACGAGGTCAAGGATAAGCTCAATGCGAGTGGCTTGAGCCTGTCCGGCGGACAGCAGCAGCGGCTCTGCATCGCGCGCACCGTGGCGGTGCGCCCCGAAGTGATCCTGTTCGACGAGCCGTGTTCGGCACTCGATCCGATCTCGACCGCGAAGGTCGAGGAACTGATCCAGGAACTGGCCGAAAATTACACGATTGCGATTGTTACCCACAACATGCAGCAGGCTGCCCGCGTCTCCGACAAAACAGCTTTCATGTATTTGGGCGAATTAATCGAGTTCGACGAAACCAACAAGATTTTCACCTCGCCAAACGATCGGCGAACCCAGGACTACATCACCGGCCGCTTCGGCTGAGACGTGTGATCCTAACAACAGATCACGCTCAAATCAGGGAATAGGATCAGGCTCGGCCACGATCGGAGCAGGGTCCCAAGGAGAACAAGATGGCCTCAGAGCATACCGCCAAGGCGTTCGACAGCGATCTTCAGGAACTGACCCGGCTGGTGGCCGAAATGGGCGGTCTTGCCGAGCGCATGATCGTGGATGCCGTCGATGCGCTGATCCGTCGCGACGTCGCGCTCGGCCGGCGCGTGGTCGAGACCGACGTCGAGATCGACAATTTGCAGCGTGTTATCGAGGAGCGTGCGGTGCTGACCATCGCCCGGCGCCAGCCGATGGCGGTGGATTTGCGCGAAATCGTCGGCGCGATGCGGGTCGCGATCGATCTCGAACGGATCGGCGACCTGGCCAAGAACATGGGCAAGCGGGTCGCGGCGCTGGAGAGCGATTTCCAGCCGCTGAAGCTGATCCGCGGCCTGGAGCACATGACCGACCTGGTGCAGGCCCAGGTGAAATCGGTGCTCGATGCCTATGCGGCGCATGATCTGCCGGCGGCGATGACGGTCTGGAAGAACGACGAGGAAGTCGACGCGATCTGCACCTCGCTGTTTCGCGAGCTGTTGACCTACATGATGGAAGACCCGCGCAACATCAGCTTCTGTATTCATCTGATGTTCTGCGCCAAGAACATCGAGCGGATCGGCGACCATGCCACCAACATCGCCGAAACGGTATTTTACATGATCGAAGGCCAGCAAATTCTCGATAAACGACCGAAAGGTGACATGACGACTTTTGCCACGACCGTGCCCGGAAACTGATCGTTCCCGGTCAATCGCATCACACGTTTAAAACGCATTTCAAGGACGAAAGAAGGCTACGCACATGAGCGCACGCATTCTGGTGGTGGAAGACGAGGAAGCGCTGACGACGCTGTTGCGCTATAACCTCGACGCCGAAGGATATGACGTCGAAACGGTCGGGCGCGGCGACGACGCCGACACCCGCTTGAAGGAACGAATTCCCGATCTGATCGTGTTGGACTGGATGCTGCCGGGGCTTTCCGGCATCGAACTGTGCCGCCGTCTGCGGGCGCGGCCGGAAACCAAGCAGCTCCCGATCATCATGCTCACCGCGCGCGGCGAGGAAAGCGAGCGGGTGAGGGGGCTTGCGACCGGCGCCGACGATTACATCGTCAAGCCGTTCTCGGTGCCGGAGTTACTGGCGCGGGTCCGTGGCCTGTTGCGCCGCGCGAGCCCCGAGCGGCTCGCCACCGTGCTCACCTACGGCGACATCGAACTCGATCGCGAGAAGCGCCGCGTCGCCCGTTCCGGCCGCCCGGTCGATCTCGGACCGACCGAGTACCGGTTGCTCGAATTTTTCCTGGAGCATCCCGGCCGCGTGTTCAGCCGCGAGCAACTGCTCGACAGCGTCTGGGGCCGCGACATCTATATCGACGAGCGTACGGTGGACGTGCATATCGGGCGTTTGCGTAAACTGCTCAACCCCGGCCGGGAGCAGGATCCGATCCGCACCGTGCGCGGTGCGGGCTACGCCCTCGACGATCGCTTCGCGAAGGTGGAATAGATTTCTGAAAATATTGATGTTGCCGTGAAGAGCGCGCCTAGAGCGCGCTCTTTGCCTTTGAGATCGCGTTACCGCGTCGTCTTCGGCGCCTGGCGGCGCCGGTCGCCGGTCGGCTGATAGGCGATCCGCGAGTGGTGCGCGCAATAGGGCAGGCTGGTCAGCGCCTTGCCGCCGCAGAAGAAAAATTCCGGGCTCGAGGGATCGCCGACCGGCCAGTGACAGGTGGCTTCGTTCAATTCCAGCAGCGACAGCCGCTGGCTCATCGGCACCACATTGTCGTAGGCAATCGGATCGGGCTCGAGTTCGACCTCGAAAGCATGCGCCAGCGCCGTATTGCCGCGCGAGACCGGCCGCGATACCCGCATCATGTGTTGCGCGGGACGCGCCTTGCGTGGGCGCGGCGCCGCTGAAGAGGGGCTCTTGGCGCGGCCCGACAGGCCGAGCCGGTGCACTTTGCCGATTACCGCATTCCGCGTCACGTTGCCGAGTTCGGCGGCAATCTGGCTCGCCGAAAGGCCTGCTTCCCAGAGTTTCTTCAGTTGCTCGACGCGATCGTCAGACCAGGTCAATACCGTCATCGCACTCTTTCCTTCGCGTCGCGCCGGCCTGTTGCGGGCAGCGCTGCGATGTCAATCGTCTCAAAAATCCCTTCCGGCAGAATCCCTTAGCCTTCGCCGGGCGCGAAAAGCGCGCCTGGACGTCTACGCAAACACTGGCGTCTTAGAGGGGCAATACTACCGCACGAGATGTCGTATCCGACGACTGAGAAGCTACAATATGGCGTGACTCCCGCGCAAGAGTTCGACGCGAGCGCGTCCACATGTTCCGTCGTTTTGGGCCTTGCGTTGAGGTGTTTCCGTGACACCGGAGATTTACGGACCGGCCCGTTGACACCGATTGCCGCGTGCATACAATGGCTTCCACGTGCCGCCTCGAAAAGGTGGCACGTTTTGTTTTATGGTCCGATTTGCATCGCCAGTGCGCGCAACGCGGCCGCTCTAACGCTCAGTGATCATCATGACGTCGCATCTGCTTCCGGTATTTGCCAGGGTCGATCTCGGCTTTACGCACGGCGAGGGCTGCTGGTTGATCTCAACCAACGGCGAACGCTATCTCGACTTCACTTCGGGCGTCGCGGTGAATGCGCTCGGTCATGCGCATCCGCATCTGGTCAAAGCGCTTCAGGAGCAGGCGACCAGGCTCTGGCACATGTCGAACCTGTTCAAGAGCCCGGACGGCGAGCGGCTGGCGGCGCGTCTTTGTGAGCACAGCTTTGCCGACTTCGTCTTCTTCTGTAATTCCGGCGCCGAGGCGATGGAGGGCGTCACCAAGCTCGTGCGCCACTATCACTTCTCCAAGGGGCATCCCGAACGCTATCGCATCGTCACTTTCGAAGGCGCCTTCCATGGCCGCACGCTGGCGACACTGGCGGCGACCGGCACGGCGAAATATCTCGAAGGCTTCGGCCCACCGGTGGATGGTTTCGATCGGGTGCCGCATGGCGATCTCGAAGCCGTCAAGAAGGCCATCGGCCCGCACACCGCCGGTATCCTGATCGAACTGGTGCAGGGCGAGGGCGGTGTGCGGTCGGCTGCGCCCAGTTTCATCAAGGCGTTGCGCGCGTTGTGCGACGAACGCGGCCTGTTGTTGGCCTTCGACGAAGTGCAGACCGGCATGGGTCGCACCGGCGATCTCTTCGCCTATCAGCACGTCGGCGTTGAACCTGATGTCATGTCGCTTGCGAAAGCGCTCGGCGGCGGTTTCCCGATCGGCGCGGTGCTGGCCTCGGCGGAGGCCGCTTCCGGCATGGCGCCGGGCTCGCACGGCTCGACCTTCGGCGGCAATCCGCTCGCGATTGCGGCCGCCAACGCCGTGCTCGACGTGATGCTCGAGCCCGGCTTCTTCGATCATGTACGGAAGATGTCGCTGCTGTTGAAACAGAAGCTCGCTTCCGTGGTCGATCGTTATCCGACGGTGCTTTCCGAAGTGCGCGGCGAGGGGCTTCTGATCGGCGTCAAGGCGGTGGTGCCGTCAGGCGATCTCGTCACCGCGCTGCGCGATCAAAAGCTGCTCACGGTCGGCGCGGGCGACAATGTCGTGCGCTTCCTGGCGCCATTGATCGTCTCGGAAGCCGAGATCGAGCAATCCGTGCAGTCGCTGGAACGCGCCTGCACGGCGCTTGCGGCTCGCCAACAGAAGGCGGCCGCGCAATGAGCAAGGCGCTGCGTCACTTTCTCGACCTCAACGAGCTTCCCACGGCGGAACTGCGCGAGGTGATCGCCGCCAGCCTTGCCATGAAGGCGAAGCTGAAGGCGCAGAAGAGCGGCGGCAGAGAGGCCGACAAGCCGCTGAAGGACAAGACGCTGGCGATGATCTTCGAAAAGCCCTCGACGCGCACACGGGTATCGTTCGACGTCGGGATGCGCCAGCTCGGCGGCGAAGCGATCATGCTGACGGGCGCCGAAATGCAGCTCGGCCGCGGCGAGACCATCGCCGACACCGCGCGCGTGCTGTCGCGCTATGTCGACATCATCATGATCCGCATTCTCAACCATGATGCGCTGCTGGAACTCGCCGCCCACGCCACCGTGCCCGTCATCAACGGCCTGACGCGCCGCTCCCATCCCTGCCAGGTGATGGCGGATGTGATGACATTCGAAGAACATCGCGGTTCGATCCAGGGCCGCACCGTGGCCTGGACCGGCGACGACAACAACGTGCTCGCCTCCTGGGCGCATGCGGCGGAGCGGTTCAAGTTCAAGCTGAACGTGGCGACACCGCCGGAGCTTGCGCCCAACAAGACGATGCGCGACTGGATCAAGGCGACGCAGGCGCCGATCATGCTCGGCAACGATCCTGAGGCGGCGGTGCGCGGCGCCGATTGCGTGGTCACCGACACCTGGTTCTCGATGGGTGACAAGGACGGCGAACATCGCCACAACCTGCTGAAACCCTATCAGGTCAATGCGCGGCTGATGTCGCTCGCCAAGCGTGACGCGCTGTTCATGCATTGCCTGCCCGCCCATCGCGGCGACGAGGTCACCGATGAGGTCATCGATGGCCCGCAATCGGTGGTGTTCGACGAGGCTGAAAATCGCCTGCATGTGCAAAAGGGCATTTTGGCCTGGTGCCTCAACGCGGCGGGGTAGCTCACAGCCTCTCGCGATTGTAGGCCCTTCTTACTTCCCCTCTCCCGCAAGGGGAGAGGGTTGCAGTGCTCGCCGCAGCATTGCCCCAGACTAACCTCTTTCTTTCTGTACCATTCGACCCCAGATAAGCGCCATGACCTCCAATTCCCCCGACATCAAACTGAAAGAAACGCCGGTTCGTGCGCCCTCGCATGTGCCGGTCGACGATGCCGTGCTGCCCTTCGAGGTGGCCTCGCTCGATCTGCGCGGCAGGTTGACCCGGCTTGGCCCCGGGCTCGACGATCTCCTCGCCAAGCACGATTATCCGCCGCCGGTAGCCAAGCTGCTCGGTGAAGCCATCGTGCTGACGACGCTGCTGGGCTCGTCCCTGAAGTTCAACGGCCGCTTCATCCTGCAGACACAGACCGATGGTCCGGTGTCGTTTCTCATTGTCGATTTCCAGGCGCCCGATCGCTTGCGCGCCTATGCGCGGTTCGATGCCAAAGAGATCGGGGAGGGCCAGGATTCAGGCAGCCTGCTCGGCAAGGGCCATCTGGCCATGACCATCGATCAGGGACCGGACATGAGCCGCTATCAGGGCCTGGTCGCGCTCGATGGCGGCAGCCTGGAAGACGCTGCGCATGAATATTTCCTGCGCTCGGAACAGATTCCGACGCGGGTGCGTCTTGCGGTCGGCGAGGAATGGCGGGGCGGCGAGGGCGGGGCGCGGCGGCGCTGGCGTGGCGGTGGCATGCTGCTGCAATTCCTGCCCAAGGCGCCGGAGCGCGCGCGGCAGGCCGACCTCGATCCCGGCGATGCGCCGGAGGGGACGGAGACGCATATCGTTGCTGAGGACGACGCCTGGGTCGAAGGCCAGTCGCTGATCTCGACGGTCGAGGATGTCGAGCTGATCGATCCGGATTTGTCGGGCGAGCGGCTATTGTATCGGCTGTTTCACGAGCGTGGCGTTCGGGTGTTCACGCCGCTCTCCTTGCAGGCGAAATGCTCCTGCTCGCGCGAGGCGGTGTCCGCGATGCTCAAGAGTTTCGATCCGCAAGACCGCGCCGAAATGGTCAAGGACGGCAAGGTGGTGGTGACCTGCGAATTCTGTTCGTCGGTCTATGAATTCACGCCGCAGGAAGCCGGCGTGGAAGAGGGCACGGGTTAGAGTGCGTGTCCTGCCCGGCAGGGCATTTCGACGATTTTCGTTCGAATGGCCAGAAAATTCCCCCTAGGCAGGAATGAGCTACCGGGAGCGGTCGATGGCACGGCCCCTCTTTTTTTGCTGCTTGGCTTTTTGTTCGTTATCTCTGCGGACCCCGCGCGAGCGGAAAAGCGCGTCGCGCTGGTCATCGGCATCTCAAGATCCAACAGGTTCCTCCACTCGACAATCCGGCCCACGACGCCGCAGCGATGGGCGCGCTTTTCAGGAAGGCCGGGTTTGATGTCGTGGACGACAAGCGGGACCTCGGGATTGTCGATCTGCGCCGCGCGGTCCGCGAGTTTTCGGAAAAAGCGCAGGATGCCGATATCGCGGTGGTCTTACTACGCGGGCCACGGCATTGAAGTCGATCGGGTTGAACTATCTCGTTCCCGCCGACGCCAAGCTGGCGCGCGATTTCGACGTCGACGATGAAGCGGTATCGCTCGATCGCGTGTTGCGGGCGCTCGATCCCGTCAAGCGCCTCAGGCTGGTTATTCTGGATGCCTGCCGCGACAATCCCCTCGCCGGCACCATCAAGAAAAGCGTCGCCACGCGTTCGATCGGCCGGGGATTGGCCAAGGTCGAACCGACGACGCCCAACACGCTGGTCGCATTCGCCACCAAAGCCGGCGCCGTCGCGGATGATGGCAATGGAGAAAACAGTCAATACACGTCAGCGCTGGTCAAATACATTGCCGAGCCCGGGGTGGATGTGCGGGTGGCCTTTGGCCGGGTTCGCGACGAGGTGTTGAAAAAGACCAGCAATCGTCAGGAGCCGTTTGTCTACGGATCGCTCGGCGGCGACAACCTCGCTTTGGTTCCGCAGCCGGCGAAGCCGATGGATACCGAAGCCGACGCACGGATCGACTACGAATACGCCGCGCAAATCGGAACGAGGGAAGTGTGGGATTCCTTCATCGAGAAACACCCGACCGGCTTTTATTCGAATCTCGCGCGCGCGCAGGTGAAGAGGCTCATTGTCGCGGAACAATCCCAGGCCATGGCGGACAATGCGCGGCGTAATGCCGAGGAGCAGGCGGCGCAGAAGGCCGAGAAACTGCAGAAGCGCCTCGAGGAGTCGAAGGCCCAGTCGAAGGAGCTGGAAGAGGCGAAGAAGCAGGCCGAGCTTGCACAACAGCGCGCGGAAGCCGCCCAGGAGGTCGAGCAAGCCAAACGTCAAGCGGTCGAAGAGGCGAGGCGTCAGGTCGAGCAAGCCAAAGGCGCCGCCAACGAAAATGCCGAGAAGATCGCTGCGTTGACACCCGATCAGCCGGGGCAGCCGGCGCTACCCGCGTCCTCTCCGAAAATCGGCGAGGCTGACATCGCGCGACTGTTGCAGGCCCATTTGAAACGGGTTGGCTGCAATTCGGGGAAGATCGACGGCGATTGGGATGAAGGCTCGCAGCGGTCTCTTGAGCTCTTCAACAAGAACGCCAAAACCAGATTCGATACCAAAGTTGCCAGTCTTGAGGCGCTGGATGCTGTCCGCAACGAGGCCGATCGCGTGTGCCCGTTGATCTGTTCGAGAGGCGAACGTGCGGCGGGCGATCACTGTGTCCAGATCGGTTGTGCCAGCGGCTATTATCTCGACTCCAGCGGTTCATGCGAGAGGCGCCACGAACCGGTTCGAAGGCAGCGGACGATGGCGATGCGACCGCGCGTTGGTGTTCCTGCATTTCCGTCCGCCGCGCCGTTGGGCGGGAGCTGCGCACTCAATTCTTCCGGCCATCGGCAGGGGAGCAGGTTTTGCAGAGATTGACAGCCAACGGCGGTCATTTCTGGGAACCTCCCGTCCTGGTCATCGCCCGCGAAAGCGCGTGATCCAGTATTCCAGCGACCGGAGATGTTTAACTGATAGCACCCGGCGTACTGGATACTCCGCTTTCGCGGAGTATGGACGGCGCTGCCGTCAGTTCAACACCCGCTTCGCCTCGGGGCTGTCGAGCGAAAAGGTCGGCACGTCGATCTCGAATTTCTCGCCGCTCTCGCTCACCATCTGATAGCGGCCGGTCATGAAGCCCGACGCGGTCGGCAGCGGAACGCCGCTGGTATATTCGAAGCGCTCGCCGGGGGCGAGCACCGGCTGCTCGCCGATCACCCCCTCGCCGCGGACTTCCTTCTGGTGGCCGGTCGCATCGGTAATGATCCAGTGCCGCGTGCGCAGCTGCACGGTTTCGGGGCCGGAATTGGTGATGACAATGGTGTAGGACCAGAAATACTCCCGCTTTTCCACCGACGAGCGGTCGGGGAGGAAGTTCGGCTCCACGGTCACTTCGATATCGCGGGTCACGGCGCGGTACATGCGGGCTCGATCGTCTCTCTGAAAACGAACGATATTCTATCCGATCGTTCGGACAGAACCAATTGTGCCGGGATGCCTGATGTGATCTTTTCCATCGCCGTTTCACCACAGTTCGGGGCTAACCGCGCCGTTACCTGTTTGGCCAGCCTGTGCTATCTTGCCGCAATGCTGGCCGAACGCATCCGTATCCCCGGGATGAGGTGAATGACCTCGGTTGCCGATCAAATTGCCGGACTGCCGCTCGCGGCTGAAGCCGGTGTGGTGGCGCGCGATACCTTGCTTGCGCAAGCAGGCGCGCCGGCAATCGCGCGCCCCGTGGCCGCCGAGCGCGAACTGCGGCTCGATCTGTTCCGCGGGCTCGCGCTCTGGCTGATCTTCATCGACCATCTGCCGCAGAATCTTCTGACCTGGCTCACCATCCGCAATTACGGATTTTCCGACGCCACCGAAATCTTCATCTTCATTTCCGGCTACACGGCTTCCTTCGTCTATGGCCGGGCGATGCGCGATTCCGGATTTGTGGTGGCGACCGCGCGCATCTTGCGGCGGGTCTGGCAGATCTATGTCGCGCACGTTTTTCTGTTCACGATCTTCCTCGCCGAGATCTCCTACGTCGCCACCTCTTTCGAGAACCCGCTCTACACCGAAGAGATGGGGATCATGGATTTCCTCAAGGAGCCTGACGTCACCATCGTCCAGGCGCTGTTGTTGAGATTCCGTCCCGTCAACATGGACGTGCTGCCGCTCTACATCGTGCTGATGCTGTTTCTGCCGTTGATCCTGTGGCTGATGCGGCGCAGCGCCGACCTGACATTGGGATTGTCCGTCCTGCTCTATGCCGCGACCTGGGAATTCGATCTCTATCTGTCGGCTTATCCGAACGGCTTCTGGGCCTTCAACCCGTTCGCCTGGCAATTGCTGTTCGTGTTCGGCGCATGGTGCGCGCAAGGCGGCGCGCAGCGGATGTCGCGCATCCTGGCTTCGCGGATCACGCTGTGGATCTGCTTTGCCTATCTGCTGTTCTCGTTCCTGGTCACGTTGACCTGGTATGTGCCGCAGCTCAGCCACTTCATGCCGCGCAGACTCGAGCAGTGGATGTATCCCATCAGCAAGACCGATCTTGACGTGTTGCGCTTCGCGCACTTCCTGGCGCTCGCTGCCGTCACGGTGCGTTTCCTGCCTAAAGATTGGCCGTACCTGAAATCACCGTGGCTGCGACCGTTAATCCTGTGCGGCCAGCACTCGCTTGAGATATTCTGCCTCGGCGTGTTTTTGGCCTTCGCTGGCCATTTCCTGCTGGCGGAGCTTTCGGGCGGGACCGCGTTGCACTTTATTATCAGTATTTCCGGAATCCTGATCATGTCGGCCGCGGCATGGCTGTTTTCATGGTACAAGCATTCTGCCGACAAGAGTGGGTCCAAAGCCAAGGCCACCGGCGGCAACGCCGATTTGGCGGGAGGGGGGGCATGAAGTTCGTCTCAGGGGCAATCCTGAGTGTGAGCCTGCTGGCCGGTTTTCTGGCCGCTGTTCCCGTGCGCGCCGAAGATGCTCCTGTGGCTACGCCGGCGCCTGCGGCGTGCGAGGTTCCCAACTATCTCCTCTCCGGCGACAACGTGCTGCCAAAGGTCGCGGAGGCCATCAAGGCCGGTGGTCCGCTGAATATTCTGGTCGTGGGCAGCCGGTCATCGACCATTAACGTTGGCGCGAATGCTTCAGAGGCAGCTGCCTATCCCGGCCAGATGCAGGCCGCCTTGAAGGCGAAGCTGCCGTCGAACGAGGTTAACGTATCCGTGGAAATACAGGCAAAAAAGACCGCCGAAGAGGTCGCTTCGGGCCTGTCGAAGTTAGTGGAAGTTAAAAAGCCTACTTTAGTGATCTGGCAGACCGGAACCGTGGATGCTATGCGCTCGGTCGATCCGGACGATTTCCGCACCGCCGTCGACGAAGGTGTTGTTGCGTTACGGGATGCCGGAACGGACGTGATTTTGCTCAACCCGCAATATAGTCCGCGTACGGAATCGATGATTTCTGCGGCGCCCTACCTAGATAACATGCGCGTGGTGGCGCAGGACCACGAGGTTCCATTGTTTGATCGTTTCGCGCTGATGAAAACCTGGTCTGAGTCCGGCGAGTTTGACCTGTTCACGGCCGTTCATGGCGCAGAGCTTGCAAAGCGGGTTCACAATTGCCTTGGGCGCGCGCTGTCGGAATTCATTATGGCCGCCGCTCATCCGAAGGCCGCCCAAGAGAATTGAGTGAATTGAGAGAATTGAGGAAGTCTGTCCTTGAAGATGGTTTGGAGTAACCACCGCCCTTTTTGCCAATCGACGTCGCTGGCGACCGCCGCAGCGCTCATGCTGTTGGTCTCGGCCATAACGGCGCCCGTTCGCGCCGAAACCACTCAACAGGCGACGCTATCAGATAGCGCAAAATCCGATCACGCCAATCCTGATAGCGCCAGATCCGATGGCATCAAGCCGGTCATGCCGGTGGCTGAAAAATCCGGGCAGGGCGCAGCGCCGGCCGATAGCGCCAACCAGCCGCCGCCAGCAAATCAGGCGCCGCCAGCAAATCAGGCCCCAGCCAATCAAGCCGAGCCGGCCAATCAGGCGCAACCGAAGAGCCTGACCGACAAGGCGATCGAGAAGGTCAAACAGGTCGCGAAGTCAGCCAGCGACATCTTCAGCCGTGTGCCGTGCCTGTCGCCCAAGGGCGCGCCGCGATCGGTGGGTTCGCTGCGGCATGTCGCGCACAAACTCGCCGAAGGCTTGCCCGTGGTGATCGTGGCTTTTGGATCGTCCTCAACCCAGGGTTACGGCACGTCCTCGCCGGAGTTTACCTATCCCAATCGCCTCGCCGCGCAGCTACACCGGAAATATCCCACCGCCGATATCACCGTCGTCAACCGCGGCCGCGGTGGCGAAGATGCGCCCCAGATGATGAATCGGTTGCAGGCCGAAGTGATCGACGCGAAGCCCGATCTCGTCATCTGGCAGGTCGGCACCAACGCCATCTTGCACAACCTCGATCCCGACGCGACCGCGCAGATGGTGCAGGACGGCGTGGCCCGCATTCAGGCTGTGGACGCCGATGTGGTGCTGGTCGATCCGCAATATTCGCCGGCGGTGACCGAGCATCAGCAGAACGCCAGCAAGATGGTGCGGCTGCTCGGCAGGGTGGCGCAACTTCGCCATATCGGCGTGTTCCCGCGCTTCGAGGTGATGCGCCAGTGGCACGAGAATCAGGCGCTGCCGATCGACAGTTTCGTGATCGCCGACGGCCTGCACATGAATGACTGGGGTTATGCCTGCTTCGCCCAGTTGCTCGGCGACGACATCATCCGTTCCGTCGGCCAGATCAAGCTCGGCATCAACGTGCCGAGCGCGCCGACCAACCGGCCGATGTGAAGACCGCCTCAGTACATAGCAGTCGTCCCGGACAAGCGAGCGCAGCGAGCGCGATCCGGGACCCATAACCACAGATGTCTACGATCAAGCGAGCCGCGGTCACGGCATGCTCTAACAACAGCCGGCTGTGGTTATGGGTCCCCGCGTTCGCGGGGACGACAGTAAGCAACTTAGCTAGTTCACGCCTTCTCCAGCGCCGAGTGCAAATCCTCGATCAGGTCGTCGGCATGTTCGAGGCCGGCGGAGAAGCGGATAAAGCCGTCGCTGATCCCAAGCTCGGCGCGCGCCTCCGGCGAAAGCCGTTGATGCGTGGTGGTTGCCGGATGCGTGACCAGGCTCTTGGCGTCGCCGAGATTGTTGGAGATACGCGCAAGCTTCAATCCGTTGAGCGTGCGGAACGCGCCCGCCTTGCCGCCCTTGACCTCGAAGCCGACCAGCGTCGATCCGGCGCGCATCTGCTTCTTCACTAAAGCGGCTTGCGGATGGTCGTCGCGGCCGGGATAGACCAGCCGCGCGATTTTCGGATGCCGCGCCAGCGCATCCGCGACCTTGGACGCCGTGTCGGTCTGGGCGCGAACCCGCACCGCCAGCGTCTCCAGTCCCTTGAGCAATACCCACGCATTGAACGGCGATAGCGACGGGCCGGTCTGTCGCATGAAGTTGTGCAGATGCTCGGCAACGAAAGCCTCAGTGGAGAGGATCATGCCGCCCAGACAGCGGCCCTGGCCGTCGATATGCTTGGTGGCAGAATAGACCACGACGTCGGCGCCGAGCGACAGCGGGCTTTGCCAGATCGGGGTTGCAAACACGTTGTCGACGATCAGGCGCGCGCCGCCGGCGTGAGCGATTTCGGCGATCGCAGAGATGTCGAGCACGTCGAGCGTCGGGTTGGTCGGGCTCTCGAGGAAGCAGGTCCTGGTGTTCGGCCGCATCGCGCGCTTCCACTGGTCGAGGTCAAGGCCGTCGACCAGCGTGGAGGCAATGCCGTAGCGCGGCAGCAAATCTTCCACCACATAGCGGCAGGAGCCGAACATCGCCTTCGCCGCCACGACGTGATCGCCGGCTTTCAGCGGCGCGAGAATGGCGGTCGTCACCGCCGCCATTCCGGTTGCAGTCGAGCGGCCGGCTTCAGCACCCTCGAGTTCGATCATGCGCCGTTCGAACATTGCAATCGTCGGGTTGGAATAGCGCGAATAGATGTAGCCGGGGTCTTCGCCCTTGAAGCGCGCCTCGCACAACTCGGCGGTGTCGTAGACATAACCCTGGGTGAGAAACAGCGCCTCGGACGTTTCGCCGAATTCCGAGCGCAGGGTCCCGGCGTGAACCAGGCGGGTCTCGGGGCGGTAGTGAGCCGTGGAAGCGGGTGTAGCAGACGCGGATTTGGATGTAGACTCGGACATGTGACCTCCTGACCGTCCCTCAAAAACGGTCATAAAAAAACCGGCCTGGAAAAAACTCCAAAAGGCCGGGATCACACTGTCCCCGGCCTGTTTAGCGACTTATTTAACGTGGCTGCAAGCCGGCCGGCTCAAATCACCACGGGAACCGACTTCTATTCCCTTTCGTTCCCTTTGTCAACGGCTGTGGATACAGGTAACAAGACCACCTTCCCCAATTGTTGCAAAGCTGATGCCGTGATTCGGTCAATCCAAAGGTGAGACAGATGCTTCACGCGCAGCGAAATTTTGACGGCATCCTCCGCCGAATAGTAACGGCGAGCGGATTCGGGCTTGATCCAATTACCAAACCCGGGCTTTTCGCGCGTCAGCAAATTAGAGCAATGATCCAGCGTCAGATGGTTGACGCTATAGCCGACATAGAGGAAGCGCAGTTACAACCGGCCAGCTTGGATTTGCGTCTAGGTTCGCGCGCTTTTCGTGTTAGGGCAAGTTTTCTGCCGGGCCGCGAGGACACGGTCAGAGCGCAATCGAAGACCAGCAATTGATGAGATTGATCTTCTCGACGGAGCCGTTCTTGAAAGGCACTGTGTCTATCTTGTCGAGCTGCAGGAATTCTTCAAACTCCAGCCGTGATATCGGTGACCGCCAACCCGAAGAGCTCGACCGGCCGACTAGACGTCTTTATCCGGTTGATCACCGACAATGCGGAAGTTTCTGATCGGTTAGGGCGGTTATGAGGGGCCTCTGTATGCAGAGATTTCTCCGCGCAGTTTTAGCATTAGTTGAGAGAGGGATCGCGACTAAATCACATTCAATTCCGTAGGCGCAACTCCAACAATCTTCATACATCCGGTCCTTCTTGGGGATGAGAAATTCGGGACTTGCATAAGGTGGCGATGCTGGTCGACGGAGAGCCAACAATTCGAAAGGGGCTAGTGTTGCGAGTTGGGCGATCCACCGGAGCCTCGAACAAGAGATAGTCGGCTATCGTGCGCAAACATTCACGAATGATCGATATCGATAGGGTCGGAGAATACGACTATAGAATTATTGGGAGCCGCTGATTGCCCGCGGCCAAAACAAGCTAATTCTCGACCCGCAACAGTTCTATATCTTGGCTTCGAAAGAGCGCCTTCACATACCGCCGGATTTCGCCGCCGAGATGTTCCTTTCGACCCTTCTATGGGCGAATTCCGAGTGCACTACGCAGGTTTTTTCGATCCGGGTTTTGGCTTTAGCGAGCAGGCCACCGGCTCGTCGGGCGGTGCTGGAGGTCAGGAGCCATGAAACTCCTTTCACCCTTGAGGACGGGCAAATTGTAGGTCGGCTCGCTTATGAAAGCTTGGTTGAACCACCAGATGTTCTATACGGGCAGACTGCGGTGTCTAATTATCAAGGACAAGGCTTGAAGCTCTCCAAGCATTTTCGCGTTTAGCTCTCGGCCGCTTTGTGCAGACTAGCGTTGCAAGTGCTCCTCGCATCACGGTGGCTGCGAGGTAGATTGGAGTTAGAACACCTTACCGACAGATCTATAGCAGAACACTGAGCCGCAATTTCTTCAGACTATCATGGCCCGCGGCTCGAATTATCGAAGCATCTTATTCTCCGATAGTAGGCACGCTAGCTACGGCGAAGCGGCTGATGGGGGTTGAGCGGTAGCTGACTGGAGCTGTTCGTTGACCAACCTCGAAACGAGTGCGTGCAAGACGCTCAGGTCTAAGTTGCCTTGGGCAAACAAGTCGTGGCCGAGTTGAAGCGCATCACAGTATTCTTGTCGATTTTGGCGGATAAGTTCCGGCAGTGCCTTTGTGCCGGGTAGCAAACCGCCTGCTGCGATACATAGGACGAAATAACAGGTAGCTCGCGCCGTCCTGCCGTTCCCGTTGATAAACGGATGAATGCTATTTATTCGCCATAGAATAGAAGTCGCCATGGCTATTGGATCAGTAGTTTGATCCCAAGCACGATTAACCGTGTTGATGAAGTCGTCCATCAGCGCCGGAACGCGATAATGAGCCGGCGGAACATATTGTCCAACGCTGACGGGGCAGGGGCGATATTCGCCCGCGTAAGCATGGAGACAAGTGATCGAATGGAAGTTGAAAGCTTTGATGAGCTGTTGCGACAAAAAAGGCTTGCCCATGTCGAGCGAAGCCTGAACGATTGACCGGAGAAAATCGTATTGTCGGTTACCGTTAGAGACTTCCAGAGCTTTGTATACAGGATGGCTCTCTGTATTTACCAGCTCGTAGATAATCACTTAGGGGACCTTTCGCCCTTCTTGCTGTGCAAGAATATCTTGTACTTCTGCCCGAGTAATCTCGTTCGTATGTTTCAAGGACCCCATGATAAACGACAGGCGCTGCTGCTCGATATCTTCAGGGGACTGAGGCAGGGTTAGTGCGCGCTTAAGCGCGGCGAGCAATTGCGGGTCTGTTTTTAGTTCAGCCATCTTCTCTCCCAGCAAGCCGCAATCATACAACCATGGGGAAGTCGCTGCAAGACTCTTATGGCGTGCAGGTTGTATTCAAAGCGCGCTACACATGAACTTACCTGTCGCTCGTCGCCTTAGATGCAACGACGGAGATGCAACGCGCTCGCGCGAGGTGCCGTTCATTCTCGAGCACGGCCAGATCGTGGGCCGCCTGGTCTATGAGAAAATGCTGGGGCGGCCGAATGCGATGTACGGCCAGCGCATCGGTTCGAACTATCAGGCGCAGGGCCTGAAACTCTCCAAGCATTTCCGCGTCTAGCTCTCGGTCACCGTTTGGCCGGCGTCACGCGCCAGACCGTGTTGCCTACATCGTCCGCCACCAGCAGCGCGCCCTGTTTGTCGAGGGCAACGCCGACAGGACGGCCCTGCGCCTCGCCATCGCCGTTGACAAAGCCGGTCAGAATGTCGCGCGGCTGGCCTGAAGGCATGCCGTTCGTGAAGGGCACGAAGATCACCTTGTAGCCGGCGCGCGGTTTGCGATTCCACGAGCCGTGCTGGCCGACAAAGGCGCCGTTCGCCATATCAGGCGGAAACAGCTTGCCGGTATTGAAGGCTAAGCCCAGCGAAGCGGTATGGGCGCCGAGCGCATAATCCGGCGCAATCGCCTTTGCCACCAGATCGGGGCGTTGTGGTTGGACGCGGGCATCGACGTGCTGGCCGTAATAACTGTAGGGCCAGCCGTAGAACGCACCGTCCTTCACCGACGTCATGTAATCGGGCACGAGATCATTGCCGAGTTCGTCGCGTTCGTTGACGACAACCCAGAGCGCGCCGCTTTGCGGTTGCCACGCAGGTCCATTCGGATTGCGAAGGCCTGAGGCAAACACCCGCCATTTACCGGTCGCGCGATCGACTTCGAGCACGGCGGCGCGATTGGTTTCGACCTCCATCCCGTTGTCGCCAATGTTGCTGTTGGAGCCAATGGTCGCATAGAGCTTGGTCCCGTCGCGGGACGCGACAAGGTCCTTGGTCCAGTGATGATTGAGGGGACCTCCCGGCAAGTCCGCGAGCTTGGTTCCAGCCGTGGTGATCTTGCTGTCGCCGGTGCGGTAGGGAAATTTCACGATCGCATCGGAATTGGCGACATAGAAGTCGTTGCCGATGAGCGCCATGCCGAACGGCGAATTCAATCCCTCGAGGAAAGTGGATCTGGTTTCCGCAATGCCGTCGCCGTCGGCATCCCGCAGCAGCGTGATGCGGTTGGCGCTGGTCGCGCCGGCGCCGGCGCGGCCCATGACCAGTTTCGTGATCCAGCCCTTGATACCTCTATTCTCGCCGGGCCGTTCCGGTGCGTCGGTTTCGGCGACCAGCACATCGCCGTTGGGCAGGACATACACCGTTCGAGGATGATCGAGCCCAGCGGCAAACGCGTTGACCGTCATTCCGTCGGCCGCAACCGGCTTGCCGCCGGCGGGCCAGCCAATGGCCTTGGCGACGTTGACGGTTGGTATCAGCGATTTTTCCGGCTCGACCAGTGTGGGCTTGGGGCCAAAGGTTTGCCCGACCGCAGCGGTTTCCTGATCGTTGCAGCCGGCCAGCGTCAAAACGAGGCTCACGGCAAAGACCACAAGCAAACGATTCCTGTGGAGCGACAGAGCTTTGCACATATTGTCCTCGCCGTTGGCGTCACGTGAGCCGCGGCAAGTTGTTTAACACGGTTCGCAGCGCACCGCGCAGCAAACCGTCTGATCGTTACGGCTTGAACGGTGCCGACGGCAGCGCTTCGTTGAGAAAAATCACACGGAAGCGCTGTGCGGGCTCGCCGTTGCGAGCGTTTTCTGCATCGCTGTGGCCGCGAGGTCCATCTGCTCGGAGATATAGGGCGCGATCTCGTTCGGCAGCACGTCGACAATCCAGATGATCCGGCTCTGGCTTTCGCCATTGCCGACCACCTGCACAGACCCATTATAGTGAGTGACGCGTTCGCGGCCGGTGATCGCATAGGCCAGACGCCGCCGCGCGTCGTCGCAATCCACGAAGTCCTCTCGCACCACATTGCCGTTGTGGAAGGTCACGATGCGGGCGTTGCCGTCGAGGCGGCAGTCGGTGACAAAACCCGGATTCAGCCGCTGATGGACGGCGCCGAAATCACGCACCGCGTCCCAGACCGTATCGGGATGCGCGTCGATCGGAATGTCCTTGTAGATCGAAGCCATGGGAACGATTCTCCCTGTGAGGAGGTGTTGCGAGAACTCTACCTCATGGTGAGGAGCGCATCTTTGCGCGTCTCGAACCATGAGGCCCCATCCTTCGAGACGCTTGGCAAGCCAAGCTCCTCAGGATGAGGGGGGCGTCTGGTGCTCTTACGTGCAGACCGCTTCGACATTGTTGCCGTCGGGGTCGATCAGGAACGCGGCGAAATAGGTGGGGCTATAGTCCTTGCGCGGGCCCGGGGCGCCATTGTCGCGGCCGCCGGCTTTGACACCTTCGCTGTGGAATTTCCCGATTGCGGCATGATCGGGCGCGCGGAAGGCGATATGGGCGCCGGTGCCGGCATCCCCTTTGTGCAGATACAGCCACAGCGCCGGCTCGCCCTTGGGTCCAAACCCCGCGCCGCTCGCATCTTTCGAGCAGAGGACGTAGCCTAGCGGGGTTAGTGCTGCGACATAGAAGCGGATGCTGGCGTCGAGGTTGGCTACCCTGATTCCGATGTGGTCATACATAGTCGTCTCCATTCATTCTCGCGGGGTTTCAAGTCCACGGGGGATGAAGACGACCCTAGTCAGTGCAGCGCGTCGCTCGCTTGGAAAATCTTGCGCTTTCCTCGTGCGGCCTCGCGGAAGACTCTCGGCGAGACGCCGGCGGCGCGGTGGAAGGTGCGCACGAAATTGGAGAGGTCAGCGAATCCGACATCGTAGGCGATATCGGTGATAGCGGTCTCTTCACCGGTCAACAGGCGCGCCGCATGGCGCAGCCGCGAGCGCACCAGATATTGGTGCGGTGTGACGCCGAGCACCTTGGCAAACAGCCGCAGAAAGTGGAACGGGCTGATGCCGGCCTGATTTGCCGTAGCGTCGAGGTCGATCTGGCGATGCGAATTCGCCTCGATCCAGTGCGCGGCTTCCACCGCCCGGCGGCGATCGCGGGCCTTGGCCTCGACTGGCTTGCGCGTCCGTCCCGATACCGCATCGACAAAGCGGCTGGCAAAGAGATGCCCGACTTCGTCGAGGCCGATATCGCTGCGGCCGTCGGCTGCGGCCTGCGCCAATTCGCCGAGCACCATCAATTCGGGCAATGGCGGCGCGGCGCCGACCCGCCATGCCTCACGCCGGTCGCCGATCGTCTCGACCAGTTCCGGTTCGAGAAAGAACGACAGGCACTCGTCGCCACAGGCATGGTCGTGGGTGCAGACATATTCGTCGCCGGGAAAGCCGACCAGCACGGATCCCGTCACCAGTTCGAACGACCGGCCGCGGCTTTGGCAGCCGAAGCTGCCCTTGCGCACATAGGAAACGGAATGGCAGCCAAACTGCTCCGTGAACGGCTTTTCGCCGGGCCCCGCGGTGCAACGGAAATCCGACACCGAGATCGAGCGGTGCTTCAGCAGGGGCGTCCTGATCATGTCAGGAAATTAGCCGGGCAGGCGTGGCGGGGCAACCGGAAGCAGCACGTCGAGCAGCGTCTTGCTGCTGGAACTGATCGCCCCCTCGACCGACAACAGCCTTCGTTTGGAGATCAACCCGCCATGGGGCGACATCCGGTCGGCATAGCCGCCCGCCTCCAGCACGCGATGACAGGGAACGATGACGACAAAGGGGTTGTGGATAAGGGCATGGGCGACCGAGCGCACCGCGCTCGGAGTTCCGAGCCTGGCTGCGACCTCGTTGTAGGTACGGGTTTCGCTGTGGGGAATCCGCTGGACGAACCGATAGACGCGCTGATCGAAAACGGGAATGCCACCCATATCGAGCATGACGTCGGCGAAGTCGGCCATGCCTCCGCGCAATAGCGCGACGATGCCTTCGATCGCGGCTTCGGCATTGGGCGTTGGTCGCGTTTGGCGGGCTTCGGGATAAAGGTGGAAGAGCCGCCTGTGGGTTTCGATCTCGCGGGCCTCGGGAAGCTGCACCCCGACAATGCCCGCCTCGCCCCATGCGATCGCGCATCGGCCGATCGCCGTGTCGAAAAAAGTGTACGCCCGCCCCGACATGCCCAAGTCCCCGAGGCCATCATACCACCGTCATAAACGGCTGCACATGAAAAATGCAGTTTCGGCCAAAAACGGCGGGGATAGCGTGACGCGGCCGCCTGTTTGAAACGCGTATTCATCGCTCTGGCGCGGAAGACGGCTTGCCTGCAATCGAGCGGAACGCCAGGCGATGGAACGAATCCACAAGTTTCGCTTGCGCGTGACTGCGGTACACATGGCTATCAACTTCTTTTCAGTTCTTGCGTGACCGCTGCTTTGCTAGAGGTCCCGCACCGGACTCCCCCGTCCGGGACAACCCGGCAAGGCCGTCGAGCGCATCATCCTGCTCGGCGGCCTTGCTGTTTGTGGCGAACGCAAATGCGCGTGTGTCCTCAGCCCGCTCGCTCGACTAGATGCGCGCGCGAACGCGAAGGGTCGAACCGATCGGCGAAATATTGCGTTTCGTGAGCGACCTGTCCGTCGTGGAACTCCATGATGCTCACCGTGTAAGATGGCTTGCCGTCATAGGTGAGGATGAATTCGGTGACCCAGAGATTGCCGCCGCCGACCATACGCTGGACCGTGAAACGCTTCTTGTTGGGCTGGACGGTCCGGCTCTCCTGAATGTTGTGCCGGCCGCGGATTTGCTCGCCCGATTGTGGATAGTCAAGCACCGCATCCTCGCGGTAGATCTCATGTTCGACATTGAAATCGTTGGCGTCCGAGGCGGCCCAATGGCGTTCCAGCGCAAGGCG
Source organism: uncultured Alphaproteobacteria bacterium (assembly GCA_963770515.1). Taxonomy (GTDB): domain Bacteria; phylum Pseudomonadota; class Alphaproteobacteria; order Rhizobiales; family Xanthobacteraceae; genus Bradyrhizobium. The sequence continues at coordinate 316,803 of CAVYPW010000003.1, read as the reverse complement.
CACGGTCCGATCGTCCATCTCACCCTCCTTCTCTCGCTTACTTAACGAAAACTATACCGGACATTTCGTCCTCAATCGCGTTCGCGACGCCGCGCTCATACCTTGATATGATCGGCTCCAGCCGAGGGTTGCCGCTGAGGGACCGCCATGAGCAATCGAATCCTCATTTTCTACGGTTCCTATCGCTCCGACCGGATGGGCATCCGGCTTGCCGAATTCGTGGTTGAGCGGTTTCGCCGCCGCGGCGATGACGTCGAACTGATCGACGCCAAGGCGATCAACCTGCCGATGCTCGACAGAATGTACAAGGAATATCCGCACGGAAAAGCCCCCGAGCCGCTCGCGCGGCTGGCAAGCCAGATTCGCAATGCCGACGGCTTCGTATTCATCACCGGCGAATATAATTGGGGTATTCAGCCCGGACTGAAAAACCTGACGGATCATTTTCTCGAGGAATGGTTCTGGCGCCCGGCCGCGATCGCCAGCTATTCGGCGGGGCGCTTGTCCGGCGCGCGGGCCTCGACGGCCTGGCACGGCACGCTCTCGGAGATGGGGATGGTGGTGATTTCAAGCACGATCGCCGTTGGTCCGATCGGGCATACCCTTGACGCTGACGGTGTGCCCATGGGCGAAGCCGGCAAGGCGCTCGAAGGCGCGTTTCCGCGCTTTGCCGACGATCTGACGTGGTGGATGGAGGCGGCAAAGCTGCAACGGCAACGCAAAGCCCCGCCGTATTGATCAAGCTTGCCGCGTGGGCTAGGGGCGGCATATAAAGCGCGTTCAACTTACGCGATCGCGGGCGTAGTTCAATGGTAGAACGGCAGCTTCCCAAGCTGCATACGAGGGTTCGATTCCCTTCGCCCGCTCCAAACTGTTCTCAGCGCGGTTTCAACCCGGCTTCACATTCAATCCGCTCTCGCCGGCGATGTCGTGCGAGAGCCGCCGCGATTTGAATTTCCAGCCCTCGTTGGTTCTCACCACCGTATCGTCATAGGTGCCGGCCACAGCGATGGCCGGGCCGGTTTCGCTGTCGCGCACCACCAGAAAGTTCGAGACCACCGTGGCGCCGTCGCCGGCGAGATCGATGACGATATTGGCCGTGAAATGCTTGCGGCGTCGGCCGGGCGCGGGTTCGGGCACGAGCCCGCGCAGCAGGCGCTCGATCGCTTCGGGCCCTTTCGCGTTACCGTTGCGCGAGATCCATTCGCCGTCAGCCGCAAAGAGGCTTGCGAACTCACTCAGGCGAAAGCCGTCAAGCAGAAAACAATAGCGCGCGAGCAACTCGCGGATCGCGTCTTTGTCGGCAAGGGCATTGAGGTCGTTCATGGCGCGGCCTTGTAAGCGAGTTCGGTGCCGCCTGCATCCTGCTCCGGCGCGATCGGGTTGCGCGTGAAGATGAGGCAGACGCTGGCGCCGACCAGGAGCAAAACACCCGCGACGAGGAACGCGTAGTCGTAATTGCCGGTGCCGGAGACGACGTAGCCGGTGACGATCGGGGCGGCGACGCCGACCAGATTGCCACCGGTCACCAGAATGCCATTGGCGCGGCCGATATTGGCGGGGTTGCGCAGGAGGTCGTTGAGCAATGCGATATTGAGACCGACCGCGCTGCCGATACACGTCAGCGAGATCGAGAACACCGTCAGGATCAGCGCGGTATCGGTGATCCAGGGCGTCAGCAAAATGCCCGACGAGCACAGCATCATGGTGGCGACGAGCGTTCGCCGCCGTCCGCTTTCGACCGGCGCGCCGCGCAACAGGCGATCGCTCAGCCAGCCGATCAGGATGGTGCCGGGCACCGCGACCGCGTAAGGCACCGCCGTATAGAAGCCGCTCTTGAGGATGGTCAGCCCGCGCGTCGCCTGCAAATAGGTCGGTAGCCAGGTCAGGAACAGATACACGGTGTAGACCGCGCAGCCCTGCGTGACGAAGGTGCCCCAGATCGAGCGGCATTTCAGCAGCGCCGAAACCGGCGCTGCCGTGCCGGGGATGGTATCGCCGCCGCGCTCGCTCAAAATCTTGCTCCGCTCGTCCTCGCCGATGAAAGTCGCGGTTTCCGGCTGCCGGAAATAGACGAGCCAGGCGATCAGCCAGACGAAGCCGAGCGTTCCCGCCACGAAGAAGCCCGCGCGCCAACCATAGGCCGAGACGATGAAGCCCATCAGGATCGAGCCGAGCGCGGGACCGGCATAGCCGCCGCAGTTGAACACGGTGGTAGCAAGACCACGCTCGCCGGCCGGCATCCATTCGCGGATGGTGCGGGCGCCGGCCGGATAGGTCGAAGCTTCGCCAAAACCCATCAAAAGGCGGTTGAGGAAGGCGACGCTGAAACTCGTGCTCATGCCGGTGAGCAGCGTTGCGATCGACCAGATCGCCATGCCGCTGGCGGTCGAGACGCGCGTGCCGGCGCGGTCGACATAGACGCCCCAGGGCAGCACGAAGACCAGGTAGCTCCACAGGAAGGCCGAGAACAGATAGCCGAGTTCGATGGTCGAGATACCGAAATCCCTGACGATCTGCGGCGCCGATACCGACAGCACCACCCGGTCGATGTAATTGATGGTGCAGGCCGTAAAGATCAGCACGTAAATGAGTATTCGCCCCCGGCCCATCTCGTTTCCCCCTTGTTCACTCTTTAGAGACATTCTTGTTCCTTTGTAGGACCTTCGCTGGATCGCATAGACCAGCCGCTCCAGTGCTAGCGTGCGCGTCATTCTTGCCATTCTTCTTCATCGGCCCGATCGGCGCACCATGAGCGCCGATCGTTGAGGAATACTAGGTCGCCACGCGACTATTGACAAAAACCTTTATTCAACTCCTTCTTATGCCGAAACGGCATAGGCGCGAAATCACGGCTGGACTCAAGGAACCAACGATGGATTTCAAGGAAGTGCGCTATTTCCTGCAGGTTGCGCGCGCTGGCAGCTTCAACAGAGCCGCACACGAGCTCAACATCGCGCAACCGGCGCTGAGCCGGCAGGTGCGGAAACTCGAAACATCGCTCGGCGTCGATCTCTTCGTTCGCCACGGCCGGGGTGTGCGGCTGACCAGCGCCGGTTCACTCCTCTTTGAGGGGGCAGAATCGATCCACCACATGGTCAAGCGAACCACCGAGCGCATCCGCGCCGGCGGCGAGAACCTCGCGGGCCACGTCACGTTCGGAGTTCCGCCCGCCGCCGGGCTCCTGATCGCGCCGGCAGCCGTCGAAAGCTTCCGCAAGGAGTTCCAGCACGTCACCCTGCACGTGCGGGAAGGCATCTCGAGTTCGTTGCAGGAATGGCTTCTCGACCGGCGCATCGACGTCGGCGTGATGCACAATCCGCCTCCGGTCGAGGGATTCGAAATCCGGCCGGTGCTGGCCGAACAGATGGTGCTGATTGCGCCGCGCAAGCGAGGCATCGATCCACCCTTCCCGGCAACGACCAAGAGCGTGCGGCTGCGCGACATTGTCGATCTGCCGCTCATCATGCCCGGCGCACCGCATTCGAACCGGCGCCTGCTCGATCAGGCTGCGGTACAACACGGCGTAAGCCTGAGAGTAACGCTGGAGGCTGACAGCGTGGTTCTCACCAAGGCGATGGTGAAACGCGGGCTCGGCTACACCGTACTGACGATGGCCGCCGTGCAGGACGACGTTGCGCGTGGCGAGCTCTACGCTTATCCGATCATGCGGCCGCCGCTGACCAACAGCCTGTCGATTGTCGTGCTGCGCGACACCAAGTCGTCGCGGTTCGTCGGGCCGTTGACGCGACACCTGGAAAAGATCATGCGCGACCTCGTGGTGGAAGGAACCTGGCAGGGCGCGGTGATCCGTCGATAGCCGGTTTGCCGCCGAACGGGGACCGCGACGTATTCATTCCGCCATTTCGTAACCGTGAAAGTGGCCGCGCGTAACAATGCACGTCCTCCTTGCGAAGAGGAGGGTGAACCTCCAAAGGAGGATCGCCATGTTGTCGCGCCTTGTCCTGTCGTTCGGATTGCTTGCCGGTCTTGCGCCGGTGGTCGCCAATGCCGCTGAACGGCCCGTCGTCGTCGAACTCTTTACCTCGCAGGGCTGCTCGTCCTGTCCGCCGGCCAATGCCTATCTGAACGAGCTGTCGCGGGGCCGCCGCGATGTGCTCCCGCTCGCCTTCCACGTCACCTATTGGGATCGTCTCGGCTGGAAGGATCCGTTCTCGATCGAGGCTGCAACCGATCGGCAGGGCATCTACGGCCGCCGCTTTGGCGACGGGTCTTATACGCCGGAGATCGTCGTCGACGGCGTGGCCAGCATGGTCGGCTCCGACCGTAGCGCGGTGGGACCGGCGATCGAGAAAGCCAAGCGCGCGGGATCCACTGCCGCCGCGGTCAATGTCACCAAAAACGGCGAGCAGGTGTCGATCGAGGTTGGCGCCGGTTCAGGCAATGGAAGAATATTGCTGATCGGCTTCGATCACGAGCACACCACCGCTATACCCCGCGGCGAGAACGGCGGCCGTACGCTGACCGAAGCCAATGTGGTCCGTTCGATCCGCATCGTCGGTCAATGGTCGGGCGCAGCGCTGCGTCTCAACGAGCGCTTTCCGGAAGGCCAGGACGTTGCAGTGGTGCTCGAGGCGCCCGATGGCCGGATCATCGGCGCCAGCCGGCTTGGGGCAGGCAGCTCGACTTGATGAAATCAAGGGCGGGATGACTTCGCATCCCGCCCTTACCGCCGCCGCGCATTACTCGATCGCGGTTACTTCGCCGCCGTCACCATGATCTCGACGTTGAATTTCGGCGCGGCGAGTTGAACCTCCACCGTCGCGCGCGCCGGCGTGTTGCCCGGCGAGACCCAGGCGTCCCACACCGCGTTCATCTCGGGAAACGTCTTCATGTCGGTGATATAGATCGTGGTGGTCAGGAGCTTCGATTTGTCGGTCCCTGCTTTCTTCAGGTGGCCGTCGATGATCGAGAGGATTTCCTGTGTCTGCTTGGTCACGCTTTCGCCCGCCGTCGTGTTGGCGACGATGCCAGCGAGATAGACGGTGTCGCCGTGAACGACGACCTGGCTCATGCGCGGTCCGGCTTCGATACGTTGAATGGTCATTTTCTTTCTCCCATGAATGGTGCCGCCACTTAGCCTGCCAGCGCGTAAATCGCTACTGCCTGCTGCGCATGGCTCCGGCTTTCACAAGGCGGGCCTCTACAGAACAGCCCTTACAAGACAGCTTTGGCCGCCGCGCGGCCCGCATTACGGCCCGAGAACAGGCAGCCGCCGAGAAAAGTCCCTTCCAGCGCGCGATAGCCGTGCATGCCGCCGCCGCCGAAACCGGCGGCTTCGCCGGCCGCGTAGAGCCCGCCCATGATCTTGCCATCCTGGCCGAACACGCGGGAATCAAGATCGGTCTCGAAGCCGCCCAGCGTCTTGCGGGTCAGAATGTTGAGCTTCACCGCAATCAGTGGACCATGCCTGGAATCGAGAATCCGGTGCGGCCTGGCGGTGCGGATCAAACGGTCGCCGATATAACGCCGCGCATTGTGGATGTTGATGACCTGCGTGTCCTTGGCATAAGCGTTGGTGATTTCGCGGTCGCGGGCCTCGATCTGGGCCGTGATCGCCTCCAGCTTCAGAAGATCGTTGCCGGCGAGCGCATTCATGGCGCTGACGAGATCGGCGAGGTTGTCGCGCACGATGAAGTCGGCGCCGTGGGTCTTGAAGGCTTCGACCGGCGCCGGCGCGCCCTTGTTGGTGGCGCGGCCCGCGGTCATCAGCCAGCTCTTGCCGGTGAGGTCAGGGTTTTGTTCGGAGCCGGAGAGCGCGAATTCCTTTTTGATGATGCTCTGGGTCAACACAAACCACGAATAATCGTGGCCGGTTGAAAGGATGTATTCGAGTTGGCCGAGCGTGTCGGAGCCCGGAAACAGCGGCGAGGGTAGTCGTTTGCCTGATGCGTCGAACCACATTGACGATGGTCCCGGCAGGATGCGGATGCCGTGACGCGGCCAGATCGGCGACCAGTTCCTGATGCCCTCGACATAGTGCCACATCCGGTCGCGGTTGATCAGCCGCGCGCCGGCTTTCTCGGTAATGCCGATCATGCGGCCGTCGACATGTTCGGGCACGCCGGAGATCATGTTGGCGGGCGGCTTGCCGATGCGCGCGGGCCAGTTCTGCCGCACCAGGTCGTGGTTGCCGCCGATGCCGCCGGAGGCGACGATGACGGCCTGCGCCCGCAGCGTGAACTCGCCGACGACCTTGCGCGAACTGCTTTGGCCTCGTTCCACCGGATCGGGTTCCAGGATCGCACCGGAAATTCCGTCGACGCTGCCGTTATGGGTGGTGAAGGCATCGACACGGTGGCGGAATTTGAACGTCAGCAATCCCGATTTTTCCGCCTCACGGGCAAGCCGTTCGAATGGTTCGACGATGCCGGGCCCTGTGCCCCAGGTCACGTGGAACCTCGGCACCGAATTGCCGTGGCCCATGGCGTCATAGCCGCCGCGTTCGGCCCAGCCGACTACCGGAAAAATACGGTGTCCGATCCCCCGCAGCCAGCTGCGTTTTTCGCCGGCGGCAAAAGCGAGATAGGCCTCCGCCCAACGCCGCGGCCAGAGATCTTCGTCGCGGTCGAAACCGGCCGTGCCCATCCAGTCCTGATGCGCCAGGTCGTAACTGTCCTTGATGCCAAGCCGGCGCTGCTCGGGCGAATCGATCAGAAACAGCCCGCCGAACGACCAGAAGGCCTGGCCGCCAAGGCTCTGTTCACCCTCCTGATCGACCACAATGACCCGCTTGCCGGCCGCCGCGATCTCGGTCGCGGCAACAAGGCCGGCGAGCCCTGCGCCCACCACGATGACGTCAGCTTCGCCTGCCATCGCGTCCCCTGATTTTTGTGGAATTTGTAGAATTCAGTGAAGCCCGCATTCATCCGGATGGTCAACAGTTGGGCGGGTGGCCAAAATGGGCCGTTGGCCGACCAGCGCCATCGGAAGGCCTTGTTCCAGTTCGGGATCCGGCTTGGGACTTGGCTTGGGGCTTGCTTGGCACTCGGCCGGTGCAGCGTGCCGGCAACACTCGATGTGAATTTAATTTGAACTGTACCGGGTATCTGGACAAAATACCGAACTGGCAACACGCTCTCGTGACGCATCACACAACGCCGCCGACCCTTGGTCCGGCAGGTAGGACTGGGGCTGGACAATGAAGTTCATGATGGGGCTGCTCGCTGCGGTTGTCTTGCTGGCGAGCATGGGGGCAAGCCATGCGGTCGTGCGTATCGGCGAGGACCGCGGCGGCCGGATCGGCACCTACGTCGACAAGTACCAGGAAGTGCGCACCTCGGGCGAGATGGTGATCATCGACGGCCTCTGCGCCTCGGCCTGCACCATCGTGCTCGGCGCCATCCCCCACGACAAGATCTGCGTGACCTCGCATGCGGCGCTCGGCTTCCACGCGGCCTGGGACATGGATGACGAGGGGCACGCCATCACCAATCCCGAAGCCACCCACATGCTGTACTCGATGTATCCCTCGCCGGTGAAAAAGTGGATCAACCAGCGCGGCGGATTGACCCCGCGCATGATCTATTTGCGCGGCAAGGAACTGACCAGCATGTACCACGCCTGCTTCCTCGACGCCCGGGCCTCGGCCACAGCGCCCACGCCGACGCATTAACTACTCCTTCCAGATCAGCATGACGTGATGGCTGCCTTGGTTCCGGCGCTTGCCGGGGCCGGTGGTAGGCTTTATCTGACGTTGTGGGAGCCTGGACGGCCGTATCTGGCCTTTGTTTAGGCCCTTTGAGCAGATAGATCGGTCGCGATGGCGCATCTTCTTTCCACACCGCAGACTGTTCCGCAGGCTCTTGGGCCAACGGGCCGGGTTACGCGCGTCGTCGTGGTCGGCGGAGCGGTGCTCGGCGTGGCGCTCCTGGTCGCGGCTGTCGTCCTGTGGCTGCATTACGGAAGCGCGGTCTTCTTCGAGATGATCGCTTCCGGCTTCGCCGCGTGTTTCTGAGGAGATTTTGCTGATGGATCGGACCGCCCGCCCGCTGGTCGTCATTGGAGCGTTCTCGGCCAGCCTGGTCGTCGGCCTCGTCCTGATGTTGTGGGTGATGGGCGGGCTGCGCCACGTGACAGCCCCCGCCGCGATCGGCGGCCCGTTCCAGCTCACCGACCAGAGCGGTCAGACCGTGACCGATAAATCCATGCAGGGGCGACCCTCGCTGATTTTCTTCGGCTTTACCCACTGTCCCGATGTCTGTCCGACGACGTTGTTTGAGATTTCCGAAGTGCTGAAGGCGATGGGCAAGGACGCCGATCGCGTCAATGCCTATTACATCTCGGTCGACCCCGAACGGGACACCCAGGCTGCGATGAAGGAGTATTTGTCGAGTTTCGATCCGCGCCTGAAAGGTCTCACCGGCAACACGGAAGAGGTTGCGAAGGTGCTTTCCGAATACCGGGTCTACGCCAAGAAAGTTCCATTGAAGGACGGCGACTACACCATGGACCACACCGCGCTCGTCTATTTGATGGACCGGAACGGCAAATTTGTTTCCCCGTTCAACATGAATCGCAAGCCTGAGGACGCCGCTTCCGACCTCGAACACTATCTTTGAGCCCAAACGCCGCTCGCCTGCGCCAACATGCTTGGCTCGCTCTGGGGAGCGAATGCTGGAACAGCACCACCGGATGGGTCTATAAGGCCTCCGATTTCCAATAAACCGGCGAGCGATGCAGGTTAACCACACCCGTTTTTCCGGACCAAGGCCATTTGGCCTGGCGCAAGCGGCGCCCAAAGCCTGCCGGCTGGTTTTGGCGGTCGCGCTGGCGCTCGCGGGCGGTTTTGTGCATGCCGAGAGCCCGAAACCGTCCTCGCCTGCACCAAGCCAGGCCGCGCCAACTCAGGCTGCGCCAGTTCAGTCATCACCTGGCCAAGCCGCGCCCAATCCAAATACGGCCCGCCAGGTGGTCGAAGCCGCGCCCCAGGCGGTGCCGGGTTTCTGGGACCCGCGACGGCGGCCGGACCGGCCGGATCTGTCACGCCTCACCGTGATCCGGTTTTTGACCGAGACCGATTATCCGCCCTTCAACTTCACCGGCCCCGACGGCAATCCCGCAGGCTTCAATGTCGATCTGGCGCGGATGATCTGCGACGAAATTAAAGTCACCTGCACGGTCCAGATGCGACGCTTCGAGACGCTCTTGGACGCGATTTCCTCTAACCGGGGCGATGCCATCATCGCCTCGCTCGCGGTGACGCCGCAATTGCGCGCGCGGCTGGATTTCAGCGATCCCTATTATCGCGTTCCGGCCCGCTTCGTGTCGCGGCGGGATTCGGTGATGCGGGAAATCAGGCCTGAACTTGTCGAGGGCCGGAAGGTCGGCGTGATCGCGGGCACCTCGCATGAGGCTTATCTGAAGGCGATGTTCACGGACGTGGAATTGCACGCCTATCCGAACGACGAGGCGCTGCGGGCGGCGTTGCGACGCGGCGAGGTCGATTTCATTTTTGGTGATGCGATCGCGCTCGCATTCTGGATCAACGGCACCGACTCCGGCGATTGCTGTGCCTTCTCGGGCGGGCCTTTCGTCGAAAGCCGGTATTTCGGCGAAGGCATTGGCATTGGCGTGCGCAAGGGCAACGACCTATTGCGGCAGGCGCTGAACTGGGCGCTGTTCCGGCTCTGGGAAAAGGGCCGTTATACCGATCTGTGGCTGCGCTATTTCTCGGTCAGTCCGTTTTAGCCATCCCCGTAATTCCGGGGCGCCTCGAAGAGGCGAACCCGGAATCCGGAGATTGTGACGCGAGATTCCGGGTTCGCTCGCTTCACTCGCGCCCCGGAATGACGGTGACAAGTGGCCGTTTTGCATTTTGGCGCGAAAACGCTAGTTTCCGCGGCCTTGGAGACCTCTGATGTCCGTGATCGAACTTTCAGCCAGCCCGAGCGACCTGCGCGCGCTCGCCGAACAATCCAACGCCTGGCCGTTCGAGCAGGCGAAAGCGATTGTGGCGCGGCTGAAAAAGAAGCCGAAAGACGAGGTGCTGTTCGAGACCGGCTACGGTCCGTCGGGCCTGCCGCATATCGGCACCTTCGGCGAGGTCGCGCGTACCACCATGGTGCGTCACGCCTTTCGTGTGCTGACCGAGGACAAGATTAAGACCCGCCTGCTGGCGTTTTCCGACGACATGGACGGCCTGCGCAAGGTGCCGGACAATGTGCCGAACAAGGAATTGCTCGAAGCGAATCTCGGCAAGCCGTTGACCAAAGTGCCAGATCCGTTCGGCACCCATTCCAGTTTCGGCGCGCATAACAATGCGCGGCTGCGCGCCTTCCTCGACACCTTCGGCTTCGACTATGAATTCGCCAGTTCGACCGAGTACTACACTTCGGGAAGGTTCGACACGACGCTCCTGAAGATGCTGAAGCGGATCGAGAAGGTGATGGCGATCATGCTGCCGTCTTTGCGCGAAGAGCGCGCGGCCAGCTATTCGCCGTTCCTGCCGATCTGCCCGCGCACCGGTGTGGTGCTTCAGGTGCCGATCGCGGCCCATGACGTCAAAGCCGGCACGGTCTCCTATGACGATCCCGAGACCAGGGAGCGCGTCACGCTTCCGGTGACCGGCGGGCATTGCAAGCTGCAATGGAAGCCGGACTGGGCGATGCGCTGGTATGCACTCGGCGTCGATTATGAAATGGCCGGCAAGGACCTGATCGATTCGGTCAAGCTTTCCGGAAAAATCTGCGCGGCGCTCGACGGCACTCCGCCGGAAGGCTTCAACTACGAGCTCTTTCTGGACGAGAAGGGCCAGAAGATTTCGAAGTCGAAGGGCAATGGCCTGACCATCGACGAATGGCTGCGCTATGCCTCGCCGGAATTGCTGTCGCTGTTCATGTACCGCGAACCGAAGGCGGCCAAGCGGCTCTACTTCGACGTGATCCCGCGCAATGTCGACGACTACCAGCAGTTCCTCGAAGGCTTTCCGCGTCAGGACGCGCGCCAGCAGCTCGGCAATCCGGTCTGGCACGTTCACGCCGGGCATCCGCCGAAGGCCGACATGCCGGTCACGTTCCAGTTGTTGCTGACGCTGGTGTCGTCGTCGAATGCCGAGAACGCCTCGACGCTCTGGGGCTTCATCGGGCGGTATCGGCCGGGCGTGACGCCAGAAACCCACCCCAAACTCGATGCGATGGTCGGCTACGCCATCAACTACTATCGCGACTTCGTGGCGCCGACGAAAAAATTCCGCGAGCCGACGGAAGGTGAGCGCACCGCGCTGCAGGATTTGCGCGATGCGCTGGCGAACATGCCGGACGGATCGACCGCAGAGGATATCCAGAACGTGGTCTACGAGATCGGCCGCCGCGAGCCGTTTCTGGATCCGGTGAAGAAAGGCAAGGACGGCCGGCCGGGCGTGTCGCTCGACTGGTTCAACATGCTTTATCAGGTGCTGCTGGGTCAGGAAAAAGGACCACGCTTCGGCTCGTTCGTCGCGGTCTATGGCCTCGCCAACGCGGTGGCGATGATCGACGGCGCGCTGGCGCGAAGCGCGTGATCGTATTCCGTCGTCGTCCCGGCGAAGGCCGGGACCCATGCCGCGGAATTTATCAATATCGCGTGCTGGTTGACGTTCTTCGCAAAACAAAAGCCGGGCGTTATGGGTCCCGGCCTTCGCCGGGACGACCTGACCCATCACTTGCCGCGCGCGCAAGCGTGAGCAGCATGTGCAAGAGCGGCGTCGGCACGCGATGGCGCTCGGCGGCTTCCACGACGGCGCCGGTCAGCGCGTCGATTTCGAGCGGGCGACCGGCTAGCCGATCGAAATACATCGAGGAACCGGCGTCGGGTGGGATGGCGACGAGCCGCGCCATGGATTGCGCGGCCTCGTCGTCGGCAAGCTGGGCGCCATCGGCACGTCCGACCGCAACCGACTCATCGAGCAGCGCGAGGCAGAGCGCCTCAACGTCCTCCCGCCGAAACACTGCGTTCCGCTGCAGGGTGAGCGCGGAGACCGGATTGGCAACCGCGTTGATCAAGAGCTTGCGCCACGCCAGCGTCTTGAAGTCGCCGCTCAGGAGGACCCGCAGCGGCGTGCCGTCGAGCAGCGCCGCGAACGCTCGGCCATCCGCGTTGTCGGCAACGGCGAAGTCGTAGTCGCCGGCGCGGCGGTAGCGAACCCGGTCCGCCGCCAGCCGCTCGCTGTTGTAATAGACGATGGTCGGGATCACCGTCGCATGACCGACGAGCGGCGCGAGGCGCTCGGCGTGCCCGATACCGTTTTGCAGCGCTGCGACCCGCGTCGCCGGGCCGCACAGCCGCTGCAGCCATGGCACGCTCGAAGCCGTGTCCTGCGCTTTCGTGCACAGGAGAACCCAGTCCTGCGGCTGCGCTTGCGACGGATCGGTCAGTGCCTGCATCGGAGATTCCACGGCGCCTTCCGCCCGCTCGACGGTCATTCCTTCGATAGGACGTCTGACACACGCGACGATGTCGTGCCGGTTGGCCGCGCCAAGCAGGCCCGCGACCGCCCCGCCGATGCTGCCTAGTCCGATGACGGCAATGCGCTTGCGGTCGGAATTGGCGGCTGTTGGCGGCATGGGGCCTCGCTGGATTTCTCTCCAGACTACCCGCTGAAATGATGCATCGCCACGCACATTCAAGCAAAGAAGCTGCAAAGCGAGATGGCCGGCCTGCGGCAATTTCAACCGATGACCCCGTCAAACTGGACTATAATGCACGCGAAAATCAGGCTTGGTCGGTCCGCGCAATCCGGACCGCTCTCATGCCAGGCCATGTCAAGCGGGAGAACGCTCATGCAGTTCAGGGTTTCGCCGGAAAAACTTGCGGATGTGAGTGCCGAGCAGTGGCAAGCGCGGGTCGATCTCGCCGCCGCACACCGGCTCGCCTGCATGCACGGCTTCAACGAAGGCATTTTCAATCACCTGACCTACGTCGTGCCGGGCGACAGCAGCCGCTACTATCAAATCCCGTTCGGAACGCACTGGTCGGAAGTCACGGCCTCGTGCTTCATGGAAGTCGGCATCGACGACGGCGAGGTCAAGCGCGGCGAGGGCGATGTCGAGCGCTCCTGCTATTGCATCCATGCGCCCATCCACAAGGCGCTGCCGCAGGCCAAGGCGGTGTTTCACACCCACATGCCCTATGCGAGCGCGCTGACGCGGCTCGAAGACCCGCGCATCAAGGAAATCGGGCAAACTGAAGTCGGGGATGTCCGGCAAGATCGCCTATGACGACGAGTATACCGGCCCTGCCTTCGATCCGGCCGAGGGCGCACGCCTCGCCAAAGTCATCGGCGACAAGACCATCCTGTTCATGGCCAATCACGGCATCTCGACGGTGGGCGAAACCATCGCTTCTGCCTATGACAAGCTCTATTACATTGAGCGCGCCGCCCAGGTTCAGATCTATGCGATGTGGACCGGACAGCCGTTGAAGAAGCTGCCGGAGCCGGTGGTGGAAAAAACCAGGCAGGAAATGCGCGGCAACTCCTTCTACCTCGGGCTTTCACCGGCCGAGCGGCACTTCGCGGCCCTCAAGCGTATCCTCGACCGCAAGGAGCCGGATTACGCGACGTAAGGGTAGTGGGGCACTGGTGGAGGACCGGCTTGCCACTTGACGCCGTCCCTGCGAAAGCAGGAACTTAAGGCTTCGCCTATTTAAAGGCTTCGCCTATTCCAAAGAGGTGAGCCGCGCCGATGTGGCGCCGCTCAAGGGGACCAGAGACCTTCGTGGTTAAGATCTACAAGATCTGCCCAGCTTCGGCCTGGCGCGAGGCGGAGCGGCAAGGTGTGTTCCGGGGCAGCCCCGTCGATGTCGGCGACGGCTTTATTCATTTCTCGACCGCTTCGCAGGTCGAAGAGACCGCCCGCAAACATTTTTCCCGCCAGACCGGCCTGTTCCTGATCGCGGTCGATGCGGACTCGCTTGGCGACGCCTTGCGATGGGAGCGCTCACGCAACGAAGAGTTGTTTCCTCATCTCTACGGCGAGCTCGATCTCGGCGCAGTCACGGGTGTTCATTCCATGCGCGCACGATCCGATGGCTTCCATGACATTCCGGAGCTTGAGCCGTGATCCGCGCCTTCGACGCCGTTTCTCTCCCGTTGCTTCGCTGGCTCGATCCGGAGGATGCGCATCGCCTGGCCGTGCAGGGTCTCAAACTGCTGCCGCCGGCGCGGCCGCGGCCTGATGATCCGAAATTGGCGGTGCGGGCCTTCGGCCTGAATTTCCCCAATCCGATCGGCATGGCGGCGGGCTTCGACAAGAACGGCGAGGTGCCGGACGCGCTGCTCCGCCTCGGCTTCGGCTTTGTCGAGATCGGAACGGTAACGCCGAGACCGCAAGGCGGTAATCCGCGGCCGCGAATTTTCAGGCTCGAGCGCGATGAGGCCGTGATCAACCGTCTCGGGTTCAACGGCGACGGCGCGGAAAACGTGTTGCGGCGGCTGGCCGCGCGCGCCCATCTCGGCGGCATTGTCGGCGTCAATGTCGGGGCGAACAAGGATTTGGTCGATCGCAACAACGACTACGTGAAGCTGATCGAAACCTTTGCGCCGGTGGCGAGCTATTTCACGGTCAACGTATCCTCGCCCAATACGCCGGGCTTGCGCAGCCTGCAGCAGGCGAGCGCGCTCGATGAACTGCTGGCGCGGGTGATCGACGCGCGGGAGCGGGTGCGAAAGAACGCCGGCGATTCGCCGATCATCCTGAAAATTGCACCGGACCTCAGCCTGGCCGAACTCGACGACGTCGTTCACATCGCGCGCTCTCGCCGTGCCGACGGCATGATCGTGACCAACACGACGCTCGGGCGCCCCTCGACCTTGCGCGAGCAAAATCGCGCCAAAGAGGCGGGGGGACTTTCCGGCCGTCCGCTCTATCGGCTGTCGACGCGGATGGTGGCGGAGACCTATGTGAGGGCGGAGGGAGTGTTTCCGCTTATCGGCGTCGGCGGCATCGATTCCGGCGGCGGCGCGCTAACCAAGATCCGCGCCGGCGCGAGCCTGATCCAGCTTTATTCGGCGCTGATTTACAAGGGACTTGGTCTGGTCGAGGAGATCAAGCGCGATCTTTCCTCGACGCTCTTGCGCACCGGGCGTGACTCGCTTTCGGAAATCGTCGGCGCGGACGCGGCCACGATCACGGCCGAGGACTGGCCGGTTAGTTGATCAGTTGATGCGGCCTTCGCTCAACGGAACCGAATGGCCACTCAAGCCGTCACCAAACGATGCGCGCAGGTTGACGGGATAGCGCAGCGCCTGCAATCCGCCGCGCGAGGCATAAAGCACCAGCATGGCGATCCATAGCCCGGTATTGCCAAGGCCGCGTAGCGCGAACCATGTGGTGAGGAAGCATAACAGCGACAGGATCATCAGGTTGCGCATCTCGCGCGCCCAGGTCGCGCCAATGAAGATGCCGTCATAGCCGAAGGCAAATACCGCCAGCAGGGGCGAGGCCACCACAAACCACAGATAGTCCTGCGCGGCCTGTTGCACATGGCCGTTTGCGGTCATCATGTGGATCAGCCAGGGTCCGCACAGCGCAAATACCAGCGCCACCACGACGGCAAAGCCAAATCCCCATGACAGCACCAGACGTACGGAGTTGGAAAAGGCGGTCCGGTCGCGCGCGCCATAGGCCTGGCCGCAGAGCTGCTGGGCGGCGTTGGCGAGGCCATCGAGGAAAAACGCGCTGATCAAAAGGAAATTGTTCAGAACCGCGTTGGCGGCGAGGGTTACGTCGCCGGCGCGCGCGCCTTGCGCCGTGAAGAACAGCAGTGCGGCAATCAGCGCCGCGGTGCGGATCATGATGTCACGGTTGACGGCCAGCATGCGCCACAGCTTGGCGCGATCGAGCAAAACGGCGCGCGGCACGTCGAGCGGCCGATGCGTGATCGTCCGGGCCACCACAACGCCGAGCACGAGCCCGGCGGCTTCCGCTACCACCGCCGCCACTGCGGCGCCTTCGATTCCCGCGTTCATTCCAATCACCAGCGCGACGGTGGCGGCCATGTTGATGAAGTTGATGACAATCTGGATCGCGAGCGCGAGCCCGGCGCGCGCCTGTCCGATCAGCCAGCCGAGCACGACGAAATTCGCGAGCACAATCGGCGCTGACCAGATCCGGATCGCGAAGTAGGCTCGCGCGGCGCGGGTGACGCCTTCGCTGCCGCCCATGGCGTCAAGCAGGATCAGGCCCAGCGGTATCTGAAGGACAATCAGGACAAACCCGACCAGCGCGGCAATGGCGAGCCCACGCACCAGCAGCGCGCGGATCTCCTGCATCTCGCCGGCGCCGAGCGCTTGCGCCGTGAACGCGACCGTGCCGGTACGCAGAAAGGAAAACAGCCAGAACAGGCAGTCGAAAACCACCGAGGTGATGGCGACGCCGCCAAGCAGCGTGGCATCGCCAAGCCGTCCGATCGCGATCGTCGAGACGATGCCGATCAGCGGCGTCGCGAGATTCGCCACCATCGCCGGACCCGCGATGGCGAAAACCCGCGCGCTCGTCACCCTGGAATTCAAAGGAAGCTAACCTGCAAACTTTATGGTGTGAGCATGATCTTATCGAAGCTTTATCGCCCGCGCGGGCTGCCGAACACCCGCATCAAGAGCCAGAGCGGAATCACGATCACGGCGCCGAGCAGGAAGTAGCGCCACAGCCAGTTGACCGCATCAAAGCCGAGGTCCCAGATCCGCCGAAACAACAGCTCGATGCTGCGCAGGATATTCCAGGGATCGAAACCGATCGCGGCCAACACGACCCCGACCAGAATCGAGAGCAGGATCAGCCGGAACGCCACGGCCAAAGGCGAGCCGCCCAGAAAGCGATACAGGGCGTCGTTGCTGGTCACCGGCAATTCTCTCGTCTCGTTCGGCATGGATTGTCTCCCGCTGTTGTTGTCTATTCTAAAGCATGATCGGCAAGAGTGGGAACCTGTTTTCCCGTTATTTTCGGTTGCGGTTTGTCAATCCGTGCCGGATTCCGCCGGCTCCGAAACCACGGAGCTTTTCAGCAATCGCTCCAGCGTCTCCAGCCGGTCCGCTTCGCGCGGCGGCTTGTCCCAGCGCAATCGGTTGATGCGCGGAAACCGCATCGCGACGCCGGATTTGTGCCGCGTCGAACGTTGCAGGCCTTCAAACGCCACTTCCAGCACCAGCCCCTGGTCGGGCTCGTGCACCACCTGCCGGACAGGACCGAATTTCTCCGTGGTGTTGCGGCGGACAAAACGGTCGATTTGCAGAAGCTCTTCGTCGGTGAAACCGAAATAGGCCTTGCCGACCGGCACGAGCTGCGCCTCGTCTTGCGCGCCAGCCCAGACGCCAAAGGTATAATCGGAATAATAGGACGAGCGTTTGCCGTGGCCGCGCTGCGCATACATCAAAACCGCGTCGATGACATGCGGATCGCGTTTCCATTTCCACCATTGGCCTTTGGGACGTCCGGGCAGATAAAGCGCATCGCGGCGCTTGAGCATCACCCCTTCGACCGCTTCGGCGTCCTCGCCCGCCCCGGCACTCGAGGCGTCGCGCCGCGCCGCGGCAAGCCGCTCCCAACTGTCGAACGCAATCGTGGGCGACAGGTCGACCCTGGGATCGCCGAGCTTTTTGACGAACGCTTCCAGCCGCTCGCGCCGTTCAGCAAAGCTGAGATCGCGCAGGTCGCTCTCGTCGTCGGCGAGCAGATCGTAGGCGCGCAGATGAATTGGATATTCCTTGATCAGTTTTGGCGAGACCACTTTGCGATTGAGGCGTTGCTGCAGCACGTTGAAGCTCTGCACGCGGCCCTCGCGCACCACCAGTAATTCGCCGTCGATCGCGCCTGGCAAATGCAGCGATGGCAACAAATCGGGAAAGCTTTTGGTGATGTCCTCGCCGCTGCGCGAATAAAGCCGGGCGACGATGTGGCCTTGCGGGTCGCGGCCGCTCACGGCCTGGACGCGAATGCCGTCCCACTTCCATTCGGCGATATAGTCGGCAGGATTCAGGTTGGCAAAATCCGTATCCTCGATCGCATGCGCCAGCATCACCGGGCGGAACGGCGCTGGATCGAGATTGACCGGCTTTTCGCCGCGTCCTTCCAGCCAGGCGAACAAATCGAGATAGGGCGGCGTAAGACCGGGCCAGATCAGTTCGACCTCGTGGGCGTCCTTGTCGCCGAGGGCTGCCGCCGCGGTCTTGGCGAGCCGCGCGGAAATGCCGATCCGCATCGCGCCGGTCACGAGTTTCAACAGCGCCCAGCGGCCGGTCTCGTCCAGTTCGTCAAGCCAGCGCGCAAGCTGCTTCGGCATTTCGGTCTTGCCGAGCGTGCGCAGCGTCGTGACCACTTCGGTCAGGGTTGGCGGCGGCGGATTGTTGTGGAGCGGCCTTTCGGAATTCTTTGGCCACATCAGTGCCACCGTCTCCGAGAGGTCGCCGACATAGTCGTACGACAACGCAAACAGGGTGGGATCGGTGCGCTCCGTGATCAGGTCGCGAATCAGACCAGCCTTGGCGTGCTTGAACGACAGCGCACCGGTGATGGCCGCGAGCGCATAGCCGCGATCGGGATCCTCGACGGTATGGAAATAGTTCGTGAGCAGGCGCAGCTTGTTGTTGCGGCCGGGCTCATAAGCGAGGCGATCGAGCAGCTCGGCGAAGCGATTCATGCGCCGTCGCCTTCGTCCACGGCCGCTGTCTCGTCTTCGCCGCTGTCTTCGTCGCCATAGCCGACGAGGTCGAGCGGCCGGGCGGCGAGCCCCTGCGTTTTGCACCAGTGCACCAGCGCGTCTTCCTGGCCATGGGTGACCCAGATTTCGCCGGCGCCTGTCGCCTGGATGGTCGCGGTCAGGCCGTCCCAGTCGGCGTGGTCGGAAATCACCAGCGGCAGTTCGACGCCGCCCTGGCGCGCGCGGGCCCGCACCCGCATCCACCCCGAGGCAAAAGCGGTGACGGAATCGGGAAATCGCCGCGTCCAGACGTCGGAAGTGGCCGAAGGCGGTGCGAGCGTGATGGTGCCGGCGAGGTCAGCCTTCTTCATGCCCTTGACCGGGCGAAGTTCGCCGAGCTCGACGCCGCGGCTTTGGTAATAGTGGGTGATCTTCTCCATCGCGCCATGCAGATAGATCGGCGCGTCGTAGCCGGCGGCCCGCAACAGCGCGATCACCCGCTGGGCCTTGCCGAGCGAATAGGCGCCGACCAGATGTGCCCGTTCCGGAAACAGCACCACGGAAGCAAGCAGCTTCTTCACCTGATCCGCCGCATCGCCGTGGCGGAATACCGGCAAGCCGAAGGTCGCCTCGGTAATGAAGACATCGCAGGGCACGACCTCGAACGGAGCGCACGTGGGATCGGTCGCGTCCTTGTAATCGCCGGAGGCGACCACACGTGTGCTTTCGCAACTGACGGCGATTTGCGCCGACCCCAGCACGTGGCCCGCGGGGTGGAACTTCACGGTAACGTCACCAAGCCGCAACTCCTCGCCATAGGCGATTGCCTGAGTTGAGCGGGCGAAATGCTCGCCATAACGCAGCCGCATCATGTCGAGCGTCTCCTGGGTCGCCAGCACCGCGCCATGACCGGGCCGCGCGTGATCCGAGTGGCCATGGGTGATGACCGCGCGCTCCACGGGGCGCACCGGGTCGATATAAAAGCCGCCCGGTTTGCAGCACAGGCCGGCCGGCTGAGGGGTCAGGATGTCTTGCGGGCGCATGTTGTTTATATAGGGCGGATTGCCATGGTTTTTAGCCGTCATGCGCGGGCTTGACCGGCGCATCCATCTTTCGCAAGAATCGCTTTTTCGATGGATTGCGGACATAGGCGAGCGGAAGCGACGCCGTTCTTCGAACGGCTATGTCCGGCAATGACGAATGTAGGGACAATGCCCGCGCGCCTGTTTCTGTCCTCCGGCGATCTGATTGCCGACCGCCGCTATGAATTTGCGCGCGACCTGCAGCTCAAGGGTGACCTCGCTGCCGCCGCGGATTTGCTGGATCAGGCTGTCGAACTCGCGCCCGCCTTTGTGTCGGCGTGGTTCACGCTCGGCGAAATTCGCGAACAGCTCGGCGAGCGCGATGCGGCGATCGCGGCGTTCAGGAAGGCGCGCAGCGCCGATGCCAGCGATCCGCATGGCGCGGGCCTGCGGCTGATGCGGCTCGGCGCGGAAGAAATCTCGGCGATGCCGCCGGCCTATGTGCGGACGCTGTTCGATCAATACGCGCCACGATTCGACCGCGCGCTGGTCGACGATCTCGGTTATCGCGGGCCGTCGCTTCTGTTCAAGGCGGTGCTGGCGGCGCGCCATGCGGTGAGGAAGCCGGCCTTCTTCAGGCGCGCGATCGATCTCGGCTGCGGCACGGGCCTCGCCGCGTCAGCCTTTGCCAAGGAGGTCGATCATTTTATCGGCATTGATCTGTCGCCCGGCATGATCGAGAAGGCGAAAGCTACCGGGCTTTATGCCGAGCTTGAGGTCGGCGACATGTTGGAGGGTTTGCGGGCGAGGCCGGACTCAAGCGCCGAACTCATCCTCGCTGCGGACGCGATGTGTTACGTTCCCGATCTCTTATCCGTGCTGACCGAGGTCAGCCGCGTCCTCGCCGCGGGCGGTCTTCTGGCGTTCACGCTGGAGCGGCATGCCGGCGACGGCGTGATCCTCGGCGAAGGCCTGCGTTACGCCCACAGTCCGCGTTATGTCCGCAGTTCGCTCGCCGCCGCCGGGCTGACGCCGTCACAATTCGAGGAGCAATCGTTTCGCACCGAAAGCAACGTTCCGGTGCCCGGTCTCGTGGTGGTTGCGGCCAGGCGTGATGTAGAGTCGTGACATCAGCGCCACCAGATCTTTTTTCCCATGCGTTGCTGCCCGAAATTTTTCTGCGCTGGTTCGCGTCGCGCGGATGGTCGCCGCGGGAACATCAACTGGCGTTGCTGGAGAAAGCGCGCGAAGACCGCTCCGCGCTGTTGATCGCGCCGACCGGCGCCGGCAAGACGCTGGCGGGATTTTTGCCGACGCTGGTGGAACTCTCGGTGGGCAGCGGCACGTTCGCTTCCACCGGACGCGGTGTTACACGCAGCCGTGGCCTGCACACGCTTTACATCTCGCCGCTCAAGGCGCTCGCGGTCGATATCGCGCGTAACCTGGAAACGCCGATCGCCGAAATGGGATTGCCGATCAAGGTCGAGACCCGCACCGGCGACACGCCGGTATCGCGGCGGCAGCGGCAGCGGCGTTATCCGCCGGATATCCTGCTCACCACGCCCGAACAATTGGCGCTGCTGCTGTCATCCGACGATGCGCCGTTCCTGTTTTCGCAGCTCAGGCGCATCGTGCTCGATGAGTTGCATGCGCTGGTGACCTCCAAACGCGGCGACCTGCTGTCGTTGGGGCTCGCGAGGTTGTGGCGGCTGGCGCCGCAGCTACGCGCCATCGGCCTGTCGGCGACCGTCGCCGAACCGGAGAATCTGTCGCGGTTTCTGGTGCCGCAGCTGAACGGCGAGCGCCAATCGGCCGACATTGTGGTCGCGGGCGGCGCAGCCGCGCCGGAAGTCGAGATGCTGGATACGCGCGAGCGCCTGCCGTGGGCCGGGCATACCGCGCGGCATGCGCTTGGCGAGATTTACGACCTTATCAGGCGCAACAAGACCACGCTCGTTTTCGTCAATACCCGCAGCCAGGCCGAAATGCTGTTTCAGGACCTGTGGCGGATGAACGATGACGGGCTGGCGATCGCGCTGCATCACGGCTCGCTCGATGTGGCGCAGCGCCGCAAGGTCGAGGATGCGATGGCCGCGGGCAGGCTGCGCGGCGTAGTCTGCACCTCCTCGCTCGATCTCGGCGTCGATTGGGGCGATGTCGATCTCGTCATCAATGTCGGCGCGCCCAAGGGTGCCTCGCGATTGATGCAGCGGATCGGCCGCGCCAACCACCGCATCGACGAAGCCTCGCGCGCGGTGCTGGTGCCGGCCAATCGCTTTGAAGTGCTGGAATGCCGGGTCGCGATCGATGCGGTCGCCGAGAACGCGCAGGATACGCCGCCGCTTCGTACCGGCGGGCTCGACGTACTGGCGCAGCATGTGTTGGGATGCGCCTGCGGCGAGCCGTTCTCGGCCGATGCGCTTTACGAAGAAGTGCTTACCGCCGCGCCCTATGCCGAGCTGAGCCGCATTGACTTCGACGACGTGGTCGATTTCGTCGCGACCGGCGGCTATGCGCTGAAAACCTATGAACGCTTTGCGCGGATCAAGCAGGATAAAAACGGCCGCTGGCGCGTCGCCAACCCGAAGGTGCGGCAGAGCTATCGCCTCAATGTCGGCACCATCGTCGAGGAGGCGATGCTGAAAGTGCGGCTGGTGCGTTCGCGCGCCGGTGGTTCCGGCTCGACCGGCGCGATTGCGCGTGGCGGCCGCATGCTCGGTGAGATCGAGGAATATTTCATCGAGGGGCTTTCGGTCGGCGACACCTTTGTGTTCGGCGGCGAAGTGGTGCGCTACGAGCAGATGTCGGAAGATCAGGTCTATGTCTCGCGCGCCAACGACTCCGATCCGAAAGTGCCGTCCTATATGGGCGGCAAGTTTCCGCTCTCGACCTACCTTGCCGAGCGGGTGCGCAAGCTTCTCGCTGACAAGCGGGCGTGGGGCGGCCTGCCGGAACAGGTGCGCGACTGGCTATCGTTGCAGGCGCATTTCTCGCGCGTGCCGGAGGCGCGCGAGCTGGTGGTCGAAACTTTTCCGCGCGGCAACAAGCATTATCTTGTTTGTTACCCGTTCGAGGGACGTCTGGCCCATCAAACCCTTGGGATGCTGCTGACGCGGCGGCTGGAGCGCGCCCGCGCCCGGCCATTAGGATTCGTCGCCAATGAATATGCGCTGGCGATCTGGGGACTTGGCGACATGTCCTCCATGATCCGGCAAGGCCGCCTCGATCTCAACGCGCTGTTCGATCCGGACATGCTGGGCGATGATCTCGAAGCATGGCTCGCCGAATCCGCACTGATGAAGCGCACCTTCCGCACCTGTGCGCTGATTTCGGGCCTGATCGCGCGGCGCTTCACCGACGAAGAAAAGACCCGCCGCCAGGTGCTGTTCTCGACCGACCTGATCTACGACGTCTTGCGCAAGCATCAGCCCGATCACGTGCTGCTGCGCGCCGCCCGGGCCGATGCCGCGACAGGCTTGCTCGATCTCAAGCGATTGGGTGATATGCTGACGCGCATCAGGGGCCGAATCACCCATCGGGAACTCGACCGCGTGTCGCCGCTGGCGGTGCCGGTGATGCTGGAAATCGGCCGCGAAGCGGTCTATGGCGAGGCATCCGACGAACTTCTGGCGGAAGCCGCCGAGGAACTGGTCAAAGAGGCGATGAGATAGGCTGTGAACGCGGGCGGAAATTTTCTGGAATTTGAGGCGGCCGTTGCGTCTGTCACGAGCCTTGATGTCGCTGGCGTCTCTTTGCTCGCCGACCTCTCCGGCGCGCTGTTCTGGAAAGAGCAAAGCCTGCTGGTGGTCTCGGACCTGCATCTCGAAAAGGGCTCGAGCTTTGCCGCCCGCGGCGTCTTGCTGCCGCCTTACGATACGGTCGCAACGCTCAGCCGGCTGGCTTCCGTCATCGCGCGCCACGATCCGAAAATCGTGATTGCGCTCGGCGACAGTTTTCACGACCGCACCGCGCATGAGCGGTTGTCGGCAGCCGACCGCGAGGCGATCGCTGCGTTGCAGACACGGCGCGACTGGATCTGGATTTCCGGCAATCACGATCCGGCCTTGCCGTCCGATCTCGGCGGCACCGTTGCGAGCGAGGTTGCGATCGGCCCGATCGTGTTCCGGCATGAACCGACGGGAGCGATCGGCGAAATCGCCGGGCACCTTCATCCGAAGGCGCGGGTCGCGACCCGGGCGCGCTGGCTGGAACGGCGTTGTTTTGCCAGCGACGGCGCGCGCGCGGTGATGCCGGCCTTCGGCGCCTATACCGGGGGCTTGAGCATTCGCGACGACGCGTTTTCGAAAATCTTTGCCTCAACCGCTTTCATGGCGCATGTGCTGGGCGATCTCAGGCTGCACACCATCGCTGCTTCAAGGTGCCGTTGAAAGTAGTAGCTATGCTGCCATCACTGCATGATGACTTCCTTGTTTCGTACTCAGTGAATTGCGAGACTTCGCCAAATCACGCTCCGAGCTAGGCGCGATCCACGGCTCCCCGCAATTAACGGAGTCCAAATGGACCGCACAATCGTTTTCAATGGTGTCGAAGGATACCAATTTGAAAATGATGCATTCGGCAATATTATCTTTTTGCTGGACACCGTTCCTATCGAGCAAGTCTTCGCCGCATATGGATCCCGGATCGAGGAGTCTCATCGAATAGCGGGCGCCCCGGGTCCGTGGGCTGCCGATCTCTTGTCCGCTGCAGAAATTCTTACAACAAAGGGCGTACACGGCTTCGTTCTTAGTTCGTCCTATGGTCTTTCTGGTTGGATCCTCGCCAAGGAAGCTTTGGTCGAACAGACCTAGTCGCCTATCCGCCGATTTGTCTCGACGGGCAAATCAGCGTGCTCTGAGTCCGACCCTTGTCCAGCCCTCCGACGAAAAATATTTCGCTTTTCGCTTTGGTAGACACAGCATTACTGATTCCGCTGTCCCGCCTCACAAGAGGGGCGTTTCGCGATCGTCACGGACGTTGGGTGCGGGATGCGATGGACGCGGTCACGTCAAGCGACGAATGACGTTGATCCGCGTACGGCGAAGTCGTGTGGTCCTGATATCTCGACGCTGATATCAAGTTGGCGACAATGCTACGCATTGCGGCTTGCGATGGTGACAAGAAAGCCCGATCACCAGGGAGAGCGCGAAGTAGCCGTTAAAACCATTGCGCAGGGAAGGCCGGGTATTGCGGCGGACCTGTGGTGACTTGCTTGCGTGCTTTTTATTTTTGCACGCAAGGCTGCGGGTGCGCTTCGGCATCCGGCTTTCCCTGCGCCCTCTGCTTTTGAGGGACACGATTCCGGACTAGCTCGGGCAAGATAGGCCGCGAGAAGGCGGAGGCGTGCGCCGTGGACAAGGTCCGTCATTGCGAGCGCCAGCGAAGCAATCGAATTCTATATTGAAATTTCGCTGGATTGTTTCGTCGCCAAGGCTCCTCGCAATGACGATGGGCTGTTTAACAATTGAATCAGGAAATGGATCGGCCGGCTGAGCCGTTACTCGCGCCTTGCCTTACGCGGCACTGGTCTTGGCGGTGTCCTTGCGGCGATTCCCGCTGGATCGAAGATGGTACATGCGCTTGGCGTGCAGCATCTTCATGTCGGCGCGCTTGACCACTTGTTCCAGCCGGTCACCCGGCCGGCTGGTCGCCATTCCGGTGGAGATGCTGAGCGGAACGTCAGGATAAAACTGGTTGTTGATCTCGATCATTTCCTTCAGCGAAGTGAGAACCGCCTCGCCGACCACGGCGTCGGTGCCGGGCAGCAGCACGGCGAATTCATCGCCGCCGATACGCGAGACCGAAGCCGGCTTTTCGATCAGCGATTCGAACACTTCGCCCGCCCGGCGTAACAGCGTATCGCCGGCCGCGTGGCCGAGTTCATCGTTCGCCGCCTTCAGTCCGTTAAGATCTGCAATGATGATGGTGACCGGCAGCGGTCCCTTGCGTTCCAGCCGATTGAGTTCGTCGGCGTAAAACGAGCGGTTCATGGTGCGCGTCAGTACGTCATGGGTGCCGAGATATTCGAGATAGGTCTCGGCTTTCTTGCGGGCGGTGATATCGGTCAACGCGACCTGCACCTGCGACCAGTCGTGTTCGTGGCTTGGAAGCACCGAGAATTGCAGCAGCAGATGCAGCTTGGTGCCGTCCAGCGCATAGTTCACCACTTCGCGCTGCTGGAACAGCTTGCCGTCCCACAGATCGATCAGCTGCTCGCGAAAGGGCGGTCCCATTTCGTCCCGGAAAATCCTCGGAAGATTGTGCAGCAGCGTTTTCTTGTCGGCCGCACCGAACAGTTGCAGCGTGCGGCTGTTGACGTCGATGACGTGGATTTCGCTCATGCAACGCGAGACGAACTCTTCGTGGACATCGGTGAAGACGCGAAAGTCGTCGATGCCGCGGGCGCGCACGTCATCGATCAACCGTTTCACGGCGTTGAAATCCTCCACCCACAGCGATACCGGCGAGTGGGCGAACAGGCCAAAGGCGTAATTCTGGCTATTGAGCAGGTCGCGCCGGGCGCTCTCCCGCTCGGTTACGTCCTCGATCGACACCATGACACGGTCCCAGCTCTGTTCATGGCCGGGAAGCACCCTGCCCGAGAGCTGAATATCGAGACGCTTGCCGGTCAGGGTGTAATTGACCGTATGGCTGGAGAAGCTGGTCTGCCCGTACCAGAGCTGGGCGAGTTCCTCGACATGGCTCTTGAACGTATCGTCGCGCAGCACCTGGCCGAGATTTGTCATCAGATGATCGAGGTCGCGGGCGCCGTACAGCGACAGGGTCTTGGGATTGACCTTCAAGATGCGGATGCGCTCGGAGCAGCGCCGGACCCGATCCGGATTTGCCGTCAAGTACGCCTTGATGTCGGTGACGTTTTCAGCGCGCCATTCCTCAAACAGCGCCCGAACCCCGCTATAGTCCTCGATCCAGAGCGAAACCGGCGCCAGATCGAACATTTCGGCGTCGCTATCCCGATCAATGGGCGAAACGGACATGAAGAGCCTTGAGGCGGTCAGGTGCTTCTCCGCTGTAGGCACAATTCGTTAAGATTCCTTCATTGTTTGCGACGGCCCGCGCTGACGCGTCGATCGAATGAAGCGGGCCGGACAGGCTTTGCCATTTGCTCAATGGCCGCGCCAGGCGAAGCCTGAAAGGCGAAGCGTGGTGCCTGGCCGGCGTCCAAGAAGATCATCAAGCGGATGATAAAGCACAATTTTTTGTTAGCCGAAAACCGAGAGTACCATCAGGTATACCAAGACAGCGTTTTACAATTTCGGTTCGAATCCGCTTGAGGCTGAAACTTGCGAGATCAGAGCTTTTCTCGTCAATTCCCTGTGAGTCCCCGTTGGGAACTCGCAGCATGGTGGTGAACCCATGACGTGACCATCAAGCAATGAGCATCGATCCAAACAACATCCTCAACAAGCTGATGGCGGTAATCGACAGATGGTTTCTACGCCTTGGCCAAATTAAGGTGATACCGGGTGTGACGCAGCTCTCCGGTCTTGGTCAATGCGCCCTTCTCGATAAGATCCTGCAAATCTCTTGTCGCGGTGGCACGGGACGTTCCGGTTATGCTGATATAATTCTCTGCGCTTAAGCCGCCCCTGAAACCGTCGATGCCTTCGCGGAATATCCGGGCGATGACTTTCTCCTGACGCTCGTTGAACGTGCCGCGATGCTTATCGTAGAACTTTGCCTTGGCAACATAGAAATCCACACGCCTGATGGTGTTGTTCTGGGCTTCCAGAACCGTGTGCGCAAAATATTTGAGCCAGCTTGTGATCTCGGTTTCTTTGTTATTGCGCTCCAATGATCCGTAATAATCACTACGCTTCCGCTCAATCGTGTAGGCGAGCGCAATCAGGCTAGGTTGACCAAGATTTTGCGCGAGAGACTTTTCCGCGAGGGCGCGGCCTATGCGGCCGTTGCCGTCTTCGAACGGATGAACACACACGAAGTACAGATGGGCAATGCCGGCGCGCGTGAGCGGCGACAACGGATTCTTGCCTCCGGGGGCAGTATCGTTGAACCATGTGATGAACTGCTTCATCTCGTCCGCCACGTGGCTGGACGGCGGAGCCTCGAAATGCACGGTGCGTTTATGGATCGGGCCCGAGACGACTTGCATGGCATCGGCGTGCGTCCGGTAGCCGCCAATGGTCTGAATGGCTGTATCGCCGCTCAGCAACATGCGGTGCCAGTCGAACATCGTCCTGTCGGTAAGCGCGTCAGCAAAGCTGCGGTAGAGATCGATCATCATTTTTGCGATGCCACGTTCAGCCGGTGAAATGCCCGGCTTTTCTGCCCCCAGCCCAAGCTGATGGCGCAGGGACGACTGAACGCTGTCGCGATTGAGGATCTCGCCCTCGATTTCAGAGGTTTTTACGGCCTCGTCGCTGATAAGCTCGATTTTGAGGGTATCCTGATCGTCGGCCCCGATATGCTTGAAAGCGCCTAGGAATTCCCCTGACCGGAGCAGGAACTGCTTTTCCAGCGGCTCCAAAGCCTTTAAATCATATGTGAAATTCGGCCAATCCGGCTTTTCCCAGTTCCAGCTCATGAGTTATAGATGTCCCTGCTATAGCTCATAATATTCGAGATTATGAGTTATAGCAATAAATTCTATAGCTCATTGGTCCCGGTTTAGGCCTCGATGAAATCGGTAGCTTCTGAGCAACTATCGGGTGAAGCAAATTTGCGTCAAGCTGATGTTGGATAACGTTGGCGCAGGCCAATCTTCACGATGACGCAAATGGACGCCAGAATTGCCGAACTGGTGGCGCGGCTCACGGCACTGGAACGCGAGTGCGCGGAGATCGACACTCTACGATCGGCGCGGAGTGGGAAGACCGCGGCTATACGAGTGGTCCCTTCCGCAAAAGCGGGTAATCCCATCGACCGGAATTCATCAATCGAAAAGAAGATTGCCCTGTTTCGCCGGCTTCTCCGTGGCCGCTCAGATGTCTTCCCAGTCCGTTGGGAGAATCGTACGACGGAACGCAGCGGCTACGCACCCGCCTGTGCGAACGAATGGCAGCGTGGGATTTGCGAAAAACCAAAAGTCAAATGTTTGGCATGTCCAAATCAGGCATTCCAGGCTGTAGATGACGTATCGATCGAACGCCATCTACGCGGGACCGACACGAATGGCGCTCCGTTCGTTATGGGTGTCAATCCGATGCTTGCGGACAATACCTGTTCGTTCCTGGCCGCAGACTTCGACGAAGGGGAATGGCGAAGAGATGTTTTCGCTTTTAGGGAGACCTGTCAGCGTCACAAGATTCCTGTTGCCATTGAGCGGTCGCGATCCGGAAACGGTGCTCATGCCTGGATCTTTTTCGAGGAGCCGATACCGGCAGCGTCGGCGCGCCATCTCGGGGCATTCCTTATCACCGACACGATGGAACGTGTCCCAGATATCGGATTCGGGTCCTACGATCGGCTCTTTCCAAGCCAGGATACAATGCCGGCGGGTGGGTTCGGCAATTTGATTGCGTTGCCGCTTCAAGGACTCGCGCGAAGCTCTGGTAACAGCGTGTTCATCGACGAGTCTTGTTCGCCATATTCGGATCAGTGGGACTTCCTTTCAGCGATCGAACCTATGGCACGATCGAGGGTGGATCATCTAATCGAGGAAGCGAGTGCATCTGGAAAAATTCTCGGCGTACGTATTCCTCTCGTCGACGAAGACGAAGAGCCGTGGCTTGCCCCGCCGTCGCGCCGACAGCCACCGCCAGCAATAGTTGGGCCACTGCCAAGTGCGATCACTATCGTGCAGGCTGACCAAATTTACATCCCGCGTCACGCGTTGCCACCCTCGTTGATCGCGGGTCTTATTCGCCTTGCCGCGTTCCAAAATCCCGAATTTTACGCGGCGCAGGCAATGCGCCGATCGACCCATGACAAGCCTCGGATCATCTCTTGCGCAGAATTGACGAGCCATCACGTCGCGCTGCCTCGCGGGTGCTTCGACGCCGTCCGCGATCTCTTTGCATCAGTCGGAATTGCCGTCACGGTCGAAGATTGCCGCACCACCGGTGCGCCGATCCCATTCGCATTCGCCGGGGTGCTACGTCCAAGCCAGGAGCAGGCTGTTGCCGCACGATACCGGCGTGCTTGCGGCGTCGACCGCATTCGGCAAGACGGTCTTAGCCATCCGGATGATGGCCGAACGCGGAGTGAATACGTTGATCCTCGTTCATCGCCGTCAACTGATGGATCAATGGATTGAACGGCTCACAACGTTCTCTAGCCTGCCGCACGATGCTATAGGTGTGATAGGCGGTGGTCGTCGCAAACCAAAGGGGCAGGTTGATGTCGCACTGATCCAGAGCCTTGTTCGCAAAGGAGAGGTCAATGATATCGTCGGCAATTATGGGCATCTCATTGTCGATGAATGCCACCATTTGTCGGCGGTGAGCTTTGAACTCGTCGCGCGCCGCAGCAAGGCACGCTACATCCTGGGCCTGTCAGCAACGGTGACCCGAAAAGACGGGCATCACCCGATCATCGTTATGCAATGTGGCCCCATCCGCCATCGCGTAGATGCGCGATCTGAGGCCTCCAAGCGCCCATTCGATCACGTGGTGCGGATCAGGGATACCAGCTTCCAACTTCAAGCCACATTGGACACCCCTTCTCCTTCCATCCAGGATGTTTTCAAGGAAATGGTCGCCGATGATGCGCGTAATGATCTCATATTCGATGATGTCCTGTGGGCGCTGGAAGCGGGCCGTTCGCCTGTCGTGATAACCGAGCGTACCGCACACTTGGAGATCATTGCAAAGCGTCTTGAGCGTTTCGCAAGGCATGTGATCGTATTGCGCGGTGGGCAGAGCGAGAAGCAGCGCCGCGATATCGCCGCGCGGCTCGCAGCAATTCCTCAAGCCGAGGAACGTGTCATAGTCGCGACGGGACGCTACCTCGGCGAGGGTTTCGATGATTCCCGCCTCGATACCCTTTTTCTTACTATGCCGATCGCATGGAAAGGCACGCTTGCTCAATGTGCCGGCCGGTTGCATCGTCTCAACGACGCCAAGCGCGAGGTGATCATATATGATTATGTCGACATGAGAGTGCCGGTTCTGGCCCGCATGGCTGCGAAACGCCGCATTGGTTATCAGGCAATTGGTTACAAGATATTGGGTACGCGCGATTTGTTTTCCGGGCGGGTTCTCGCATCGAACCTGCTTGCCGAAGCTATGCGATGATCAAGCAGTCAGCAATTAGATTGCAATCTCAAGACATAGGAGTTCCGCTTCCCTATCTCCCTCGCAAACTCTCCAGCAACAGTCGCAGCTTGTACTTGCGGTGGTGCCGCTCGATCAGTTCGTCGAGGCAGGCCCGCCAGTCGTCCTCGCGCCCCATAACCTCGTGCGCTAGCGCAGCTTTCTCCAGCCATTGGGCTGCAAGCGTGTAATGGCCAGCCCGGTTCGCGTCCATGATGCTGTTCGCCTGATGCATCGCGAGACGGACCACCCACTCGGGATGGCTCGCGTGCGCCGCGCTGGCGAGCTGCATCAGGGTTTCGTCGTGAGCGCCGTGCCCAAACCGATCGCCGACGGCGTGTACCGCTTCATCGATTAAGCCTTCGGAGAGGTAGATGCGAATCCTGTCATAGGCATGTAGGGCGCAGGCCAGCTGCGCCAACAAGTCCCTGCGGATCGCATGCCAATTGACGCCGGCCCACGTCTAGACGGCACGAAAAGCCTCCAGCGACAACGAATGTTCGAATGCCACCCGCGCGGCCTTCAGAGCGACCGCCGTCCTGCCGATGCCGCCTGCGTAGTCGCGCAGCCAACATGCCAGCGAGACGACGGAAGAACCTTCCATTTCATTTTCGTCGTCGCCGGCAAGCCCAAGGCCCGCGTCGGCGATCTTCAGCGCATCGTCATGCGCCGCCGCTTCGCACAGCGCCTTTGCGAGGACCAGCACCTCGTCGGGCTTCTTGAACGATTTCACCGCATAGGCGGTGGCCTCCGGCGTCCGCTCAAGTTTGACAAGCATGCAAGCGTAGCTCGTATGCGCCCGCGCCGCGCGGGCGAGATTCAGATATTGATCCGTCCGGCCGCAAGCCTCAAGAACCCGCAGCCGCACGGCTGTCAGCTTATCCTCCAGCCAGTCGTGAGCGCCCGAGGGCGGCCATGACCTACCTTGCCCGGCGAGGACAGCGGCGAGCGCGGGATCGTCCCAACCTGTCTGCAGCGCCCGAATGGCAACGTGAAATCCCTCTTCGATGCCATACTCCTCAAGGCGGCCCTGCCACTCCTCCAGTGTCTCGGCCAGCGCGTCGCGCTCATCGGCGGCAAGCTCGCTCATCAGCGCCGCCTCCGCTATCACGCGGCCGAGATCGGCGAAGAGCTCGTACATGTGCTCGTCGGTATCGTAGGCGTGATCGAGCCAGTCGTCGACAAAGGCTTCGCCGATCGGCTCCAGGATTCGTAGCGCATTGGTGCCGTCCCCCCATCTCGAGAAACGGCACGGCCTTTTCGACCAGACGCTGCAACTCCTCGATGTCGCCCGAAGCCCGATAGCCGTCCCAATAGCGCCCCCGCCGATTGCGCGCGGCGAGCAGGACGCGGGCCTGTTCACGTACCGGCGCTGGGTCGACCTGCGTTCGCCGTCGACCGGCGTCCGGGCGGTGTGACGGTCCCGCCGGAATGGCAGTTGCAAGTTCTGCCTCGATCCAGGTTGCAAGCCCAGGATCGATCTCGGTCCGCTTTTCTAGTAGCTCAATCAACCGCAGCTGATCGAGCTCTGCAAGGAGTTCGGCAATGGGCTTGCGTTCGACGACAGGCGTCTTCTCGTCGGCAAATTTCAGCAAGACGGCGACAATATGTTTGCAATATCCGCCCCAATCGTAGGGGCAGGTGCAATGCGCATCCGTAACGCCATCACCGTGCAGCCGGATTGAAACCTGGTAGGGTTCGAACTCGCTGCCCTCGACTTCTGCGGTCAATCGGTCGCCGCGTCGAAGCAGGTCGGATGCAGCGCCGTCGCTAGCGTAGCGCCGACCCCGCGCAAAGGATTTGGCGTTCGCGAGCGCGCGAATCATTTCTTTCGAGATGCGTTGTTTCGCGACTTTGTTGGCGTTCCGGGTCGCGTTCATGTCGATGACAATCTGCAAATAGGTTCAAGTTTTCAGGCCCCGCCTCACATCCCGGCCCGCGAACCTGTGCCCTAGGCAGGCACCCATATGCTCGCCGTGGCAGCTCAAAATCAGGCTGGTCGATAGTTCATGGCCTTCGGGTACCAACAAAAGTACCAACAGCCACCATGTCCGTTGTCGCGGTGATAGTGTTGCAAAAAGTCGAAAGTTGCACCGGCCCAGATTTTTGGCGAAAACCTGAAGCGCAAGGAGGTCGATGATTCGCATAGTCTCAGTCGCGCTGCCGAAGTCGCTCGTGAATTTGGCGAAAGGCGATGAGGCCCCTCAGATCATTACACGAATAGCGCGCCAGCGGCCCTCAGAAATTTAGCATCTCTTGCAAAACGACTTTCGCAACACTATCCCGGTAGAAGCGGACATCATTTGTGCCGATTGTCAGTTCGGCTTTTGACCCCGAACCGGCCATTTGACGGGGATGGATCTTGAGTTGCAGAGTAAAGTACAGCCGATCATGCGAGTTCGGCGAGCAGCGCTAAAGCGTCTTTCAGATCGCGGGTGTCGAAGCCCTCAGTGAACCAGCCGACGATCGGCGCCAACACGGCGCGGGCCTCGCCAGACCGCCCCTCGCGCTGACGGAGCCGGGCGAGGCTGGTTGCGGCGCGCAGCTCGATCGATTTCGCTTGCTGTTCGCGAGCGAGATCGAGGCTCTCCTGCAGCAGGGGCTCGGCGGCGGCGGCATCCTGCACCGCCAGCACCTCGCCCTTGCGATGGAGAAGGCCCGCGCGCCAGAAGGTCTGATCGCGGAAAACGGTCAGGCGCTCGGCGGCCTCAAGATGCTCGAGCGCCTGGGGCAGCGATCCGGCGCCAAGCTCCGCCTCGGCGAGCATCGTGGTGTATAAGCTGATCATCACCTTCGCCGTCGCGCCATAGGCGATCATGGCTTGCCGCAACTCGGGCAGCCCTTCTTCGGTGTGCCCGCCTGTGACCTGCGCCCAGCCGTGGACGATTCCGCCGGCCGCCCGGTAGAGTTGGAGGCCATGCTCGCTACCGAGCGCGATGAGCCGTTCGCCGAAGTCGAGAACCATTGCCACATCGCGCCGCAGGTAATGCACGACAGCCGCCCACCACAGGGCGTGTCCGACACTCGGCGGATGCGACAGGGTCGCGGCGAGATCTATCCCGGCGCGCGCGCTCTGGGCGGCCTGATCGGCATATCCGAGGAACCACAATGTCACCGCGCCCTGGCCGTAGCCGCAGACCCCCGGGTCGTGGCCGCCATAGACAAGCGCGTGGTGGCGATGCTTGTCGCGATCGTAGAGCAGCAGGCCCTGCCGGACATGCTCACGGGCCGCTGCAAACCTCCCGCGCCCCATCACCGTCGCCCAGGCGGAGTGGTGCGCCTGAAGGCGCAGCGCCGGATCGCCCAGTCGTTCCGCGACGCGCGACAGCTCGTCTGACAGTGCTTCGTTATCAGCTGCCGAGGGGCTCGTCTGGTTGTGGGCCGTAAGCCAACAGCCCCAAACGGCGGCAAAGCGCGCGTGATCGTCGCCGACGCTTCCCGCAAGGACGCGGGCGAGCTCATAGGCCGCCTGCGCCTGGGCTGCGCCGAAGCCGTGGAGGGAGAACAGAGCCGGGCCGAGTGCCAGTTGCAGCTCCAGCTCCCAACGGTGGCGCTCCGGCGTCTCCGGCAGCCCTTTGAGACCGGCAAGCCCGCGGGAGAGATGCGCAATCGCCTCGACATTGGCCGATCGCCTCGCCGAGCGCTGACCTGCCTCGAGCCACCAGAAAGCGGCGCCGTCCGGGTCGCCGGCTTCGGCGAGGTGATGCGCGATGATCTCCGGCACGCGCTCGGCGATTTCCTTGTCGCGCGCCTGCATCGCCGCAGCGATCCGCGCGTGCAGCGCTTGGCGCGGCCCACGCAGCAAGCTGCCATAGGCTGTGTCCTGCACCAGCGCGTGCTTGAACTGGTACTCGGCGGCGGGCGGGACGCCGCGTTGAAATACGAGTCCAGCGGCGACGAGATGGCCGAGCGCCGCCTCCGTTTCGGCAGCGCCGCGCGGCGAGGCGGCGAGCAACAGCTCGTGGGAAAAATCGCGGCCAATCGCGGCGCCGACCTGCGCTATCTCTCGCGCCACCGCGCCGAGCCGATCGAGCCGCGCCATGAGCGAGGCCTGCAAGGTCGCTGGCACCTTGAACCGGGCGCCGGGGATCGATGCGAGCGTGGAGCGAGCCGCGTCCGTGGCTGCAGCGGACTCGAGCACGACTTTCGTCACCTCCTCGAGGAAAAGCGGAACGCCGTCGGTACGCTCGACGATCTCGTCGATGACGTCGTCAGGAAGCGTCTCCGTGTTGCCGCGGAGCTCGCGCACCAGTTCCGCGCCCTCGCGCCGGCCGAGCCGCGACAACGCGAGCACCGTGACATGCGGCTGGCCGACCCAGGGCGGCTGAAATTCCGGCCGGAACGTTGCGATCAGCAGCACCGGCAGACGCTCCGTCAGCG
This sequence comes from uncultured Alphaproteobacteria bacterium, assembly GCA_963770515.1. Lineage (GTDB taxonomy): Bacteria > Pseudomonadota > Alphaproteobacteria > Rhizobiales > Xanthobacteraceae > Bradyrhizobium. The sequence goes on along the minus strand of CAVYPW010000003.1, from coordinate 281,534 downwards.
CGATCGCGCGATCGAGCAGTTCGCGAGTCGTTGGGTCGATCCAGTGCACATCCTCGAACACCATCAGTACCGGCTGCCTGAAGGCGAGACTTTCGAGCTGGCGCAGCAGCGCCGCGAAGGACAACTCCTTCCGCTGCTGCGGCGACAGCTCGAGCAGCGGCGAGGCAGGAAGCTGGGGAAGCGACAGCAACTCGACGAAGAGCGGCAAATCCTCGGCTCCTGCGCCACCCAGCAGCGCCGTGAGCTTCCGCAGCTTCGCTTCGGGCGGATCGTCGCGCGCGAAACCGGCGGCGCGTGCGAGCTGGGCGACGACCGGATGGAGTGCGCTGTCCTGGTGATGTCGCGAACAGAAATATCGCAGCCGAGCCGGCGTCTCGCCAGCGATGCGTTGGGTCAACGCCTCCGTGAGGCGCGACTTGCCTATCCCTGGCTCAGCTGTAAGCAGCACAACGCGGCCCTCGCCAACCTTGGCCTGCCCCCAGCGCCGAAGCAGCAGATCGAGCTCCTCGGTGCGGCCGACCAGCGGCGTCTCGGCGCCACGAAATGCAGCAAACCGGCCTTCAACACCACTCTCGCCGATCACGCGCCACGCGCGTTGCTTCAGGGCGAAGCCCTTCAGCTGCTGCTCTCCCAGATCCTTCATCTCGAACAGCGCGCCGATCAGCCGACGCGTCGGGTCGGCGATGATCACCGCGTTGGGCTCGGCGAGGGCCTGCAGGCGGGCTGCCAGGTTCGGCGTCTCGCCGACCACTGCCTGCTCTTGCGCGGCGCCCGAGCCGAGAAGATCGCCGACCACGACGAGGCCAGACGCGATTCCAAGCCGCACGTCAAGCCGCGGACCGGAACTGGTAGACGCGCGACCCCCTCGGCGACGGCAAGCCCGGCGCGCACTGCGCGCTCCGCGTCATCCTCATGCGCCTCGGGATAGCCGAAATACGCGAGGACGCCGTCGCCCATGTACTTGGCGACGAATCCGCCATGACGGGTCAGGATATCGCTGACGCTGTGATGATAAGCGGCGATGATCTCGCGCAAATCCTCTGGGTCGAGGCGGATGGCAAGCGAGGTCGAGCCGACGAGATCGCAGAACAGGACGCTGAGCTGGCGCCGCTCGGCCGCAGCGCTGGCGGAAACGAGTGAGCCGACCTCCGTCCCCGTCCGTGCTGTCGCGAGCTGCGCCACGTCTTGACGCAGCGCAGCGATTGCCGCGAGCAGTTTGCGGCGGTGCCCGATTGAGTTCACGCCCAATCCGGTCAGATCGTCGGCCGTCAACTCGGGCAGAACCACGCCATCGATGTCATTGTTGCGGAATGCCGGCGCATATTGTTCGAGACCGAGTTCCTTGAGCCAGTCAGTGACACTGATAACCAAGATCGTGACCTCCGCTGTGATCTGTGCCAACGCCCTCGCACAAGCGAGCCTGACCCCGACGCCTCCGCAACCGGCGACATAGGTAGGCGCTCAGCGGCAGTCTACTACAAACCGTTCCCCAGATGAGCATTCCCTCGATCTCGCCGCTCACCTCGAACCGCTTGTTTCGTTGCATTGGCCTTGCGGGACCAATCTGCTCGTTTGTCGGCTCATGGCATCGAACGGACCAAGCGGGTCGGTCTTGCGATGTCCGTTATTTGGGATAGATCGGAAGTAGTTCGCAGAGAGTCAAACCGGCACGATTGACCCAGACATACACGCGGCTGACGGTACTGTCTTGCGTGACAATCGAACTCGTCCCGCTCCCCGCAAGCGTAGTCCTCGGCATCGTGCATATCATCATCATGTCGCACCTTGGAAGCGGGCAAAGGATTGGCCCTTAGGCGTGTCAGGGGGTAATCGCTGGCAGCGGGTCATCGAGAACGCGGCCGTCGTCAAACCGGCTTGAACTCGCGTTCCCAAAGATCGAAGTTATCACGCGTTCCACGCATCTGCACTGCTTGCGCGAGCCCGGCGATGAAATCGCCGCAGGTGTCGCTAAGCCTGCTGATGGTGCAGTAGCCGATTCGGTGATGGCGTTCGCGCCTGTTAACCACGAAACAGGTCTGCAGATGCAAAATGGTAAAATTTAAGATAAATTAAATTCAATTAGAGAGCTCACCGACGCACAGCGACTCGTGAGCAAGCAAGAATAGCTTTTTCTCTTCGTGTTGCCGTCGGCGGGCGGCTGTGAATTTTCATTTCACCGGCGCACGGAGACTCACACATGAAGCGGCCTTGGTTGGCTGCCATCGTTGCGATGGCGGCCAGTGGACCTGCATGGGCTCAATCATCGACGGCGTCGGGGACCGGCGTCGGCACTGCCAGATCGACATCGACCTCGCAAGCCATCTCGGGGCAAGGCGGCACAGGGGTCGGCGTCGCGGCAATCACTACCAACAGCAGCGTGCCGGCCGATCAGACGGTCAAGAACGTGCCAAGCGTTGTCGCACCGGGCTTGGCCGCGGCCGGGCTCGAAACCTGCCTCGGGTCGGTTTCCGGCGGCGGCGCGGTTCTCGGGACCGGATTAAGCTTCGGCACCACGATCCCTGATCCCGGCTGTGCTGCGCGGCTCGATGCGCGGACGCTGTGGAGCATGGGCCTGAAGAAGGCCGCGGTGGCACGGCTTTGCCTGAACGGTGACATCTACCGCGCGATGCCGGAGGTTTGCCGCCAGTACATGCCGCCCGCGCCGGGCTATCCCCACCAGCCGCTGCTTCCCACCCGCTACGCGCAGGCCACCGAGGAACAGCCCTTCACCGTCAGCGACATTTGGCTGGTGAAAGGGACGACAGGCAAAAGCCGTCTTTGCAACGACTACGATGTGACCCAGCAGCGCTGCCGCGTCTGGGCTCACACCGTTCACCATTCGGCACCAAAGAAGAAGTTGGTACCGAGTAGTGAAGTCACTCACGCGGCAGTACCACCCGCCCCGGCACCCGCCGTGGCGGAAACCGAAAAGGAGGAGTCACAATGAAGAAGTTATTGATGAGTGTTGCGTTCATCGCTCTGGTGGGAAGCATTATGCCGGCTGATGCCGGCTCCACGCTCGCCGTCGGCGGTGGATTCAATCTTGGTAACGTGACCACGATCACCGGCGCTGGAACGTTGGGCAATGCAGCGGCGGCCTCGGCGGCCCAAGGTATCAATACCTCGGTAGGGAGCGGTGTTGCCGTTGCGACGCCTGCTGGAAGCCTCAGTGCGGGCATTGGCAGTTCCATCGGTCAGTCGGTCGGTCAGTCCGGCGCAGTCGCTGGTCCGGGTGGTGGCGCCGCGTTGAGCGGCGCCTTCTCCAACAACGGCGGTGTCGGTGTCGGTGGCGGCTTCACCAACGTGCTACCCTAACCCAGACGGACAGCAGCATGGTGGTAAATCTTCGTCACCATGCTGCTGATCGCGCGATGTTTGATCCCTCAGAGACGCAAAGGGAAGAGAAGCTGCTGTTAGCAGTGCCCCACAGATCCTAGCCCACCCCGACGACGCGAATGAGAGTTCGGCCACTTCCGGTTCTGGGGCACGTAACCGACGTGACCGATCTGGCCGGTGATGTCTGCTCATGAGCGCAGAGCCAACGTGCCGGCCGGGCCGAGCCACTTCCGTTTTGATTCATGTCGGACTCCGCCACTAGAAAACATATAAGTTGTGGAGCGGAACTATTCATAACAAAGGTTGTTGGTGAGTAGATCCCGAACCGAAGGGGGATTGCGACACACGGTCAGCAGCTCCCACGATCAAATCTTTTGTAGCCCTTGCGTCTAGGGGCTTCGGTGATTGCTGTCCCGTTGAGGGCTCCTCAGGCGGAAGCCAGCAGAGCTTGGAGAGCCTGATGCCATATCCCACTCCCCAGAACGCTGTGCAAATCAACGATCTTCATGCCGGCGCAGTTTGCGATGAAATAGGTGAGAGACTCTCCGTAGCTTTAGGTCCGCAGTCCATCAAGTTGCAACCACGCCTGCTTTCATTAATGAAACAACTGTCGGAGCAGGCAATGCGTGAAACTTTGATCGGCTAAGCAATATTTGACCGCCGACACTGATCGCCACTATCTTGAGAATCTAGTATGCCTTCGACCGTCAACCTGTACCTAATCGGCGTTTGGTTCTGTGTCGGTTTTTTTACGGGTGCCGGGTGGGCTGTTGCCGCATGGCTTGTGGGCCGGATATTGGGCATTATCCATATCTGACCTAGACGTTGGGATCGTTTATAGCGGCAGAGTTGCGGGGAACCCCGCACGTTCTCCCACTGCCGAATTGCAAGCCGCTGGTCATGCTTCGCGAGGCGACACGCTCATCCAAATCATTCAATCATCCAGGAGATCGTCATGACCCTCACTGCCGAACATCTTTCGCCGATTGTTGCGCTCATCGCAGGCATCTTGATCTTGATTTTGCCGAGCTTGTTGAACTACGTCGTTGCCATCTACCTCATCGTTACCGGACTCATCGGACTGAATGGAATCTACCATTTTATCAACTGATACGCCGTCCGCGCTCACAAAGACCGAGCCTTCGATCGGAAGCACCCTAATTTCTTAGCCGGCGGAGCCTGGAGCAGATCGCGCATTTCGCTTTATGGCACAGCGGTTAGAGGTCGGGCAGAACAAGTCCGCTCTGCCCGGGTATTTCAGAGCGGTGGTGCTGGCCAACAAGATGGCCCGGATCGCGTGGGCGGTGCTGGCCAACGGTGAGAGCTATCGGGCACCGACACGCTCAAGCAACGCAGCCATCGTGGTGACGGCTTGAAGGGCTTGGCATGAATTGGTTTGTGAAGCGGCGTCAAGGCGCACAGGAATGTCGAGGGTGATAATGGTTTGATGCGAACCGGTTGGACCGGGGATTGGGAGAACCCGCTACTGGGTCAAGCGCTCTTGAGCGCGGGCGAATGGTAGTGACTCAATCTGCGGATTACATCAGGGCCAGCGGTCATGAGCGCCGCACCAAAAGGCCGGACACATGACTTGCACCCGACCGCAAGCTGAGGACCAAAAAATCCCTTGACCCGTGGGCGTCGTCCACACATGACCCAGGCTGTGTGAAAACCCTGTCGATGCTATGATTCTCCTGCTGAATTGGCGGGGGAAGTGATGCAGGGTTTCGTTCAAGGGGCGGATCGCCAGCAGACGATGCTGTTTCCGGAATGCCTCGATGATTGGGTGGATGAGAGCAATTCCATTCGCGCGGTCGATGTGTTCGTGGATGCGTTGGAACTCGGCGACCTCGGGTTCGATGGCGTTACTCCGGCAGCGACCGGCCGGCCGGCGTACCATCCTTCGCCGATGCTCAAGCTCTACATTTACGGCTATCTCAACCGGGTCCAGTCGAGCCGGCGGCTGGAGCGTGAGGCTGGCCGGAATCTTGAGGTGATGTGGCTGACCGGGCGGCTTGCGCCGGATCACAAAACCATCGCCGACTTCCGCAAGGACAATGGCCCCGCGATCAAGAAGGTTTGCGCCCAATTCGTCGAGTTGTGCCGCAAGATGAGCCTGCTGACGAAGGCCAGCGTTGCCATCGACGGCAGCAAGTTCAAGGCTGTGAACAGTCGCGACAACAACTTCACGCAAGGCAAGATCCAGCGCCGCCAGAAGCAGATCGAAGAGAGCGTGGCGCGCTATATGAGCCAACTGGAGACCGCCGACCGCCAGACTGCCGCAGGAGAAGAGCCGTCGGAAACGGTGCTGCTGAGCAAGACGCGTCTCAAGGAAAAGCTGGCGAAGCTCGAAGAAGAAGTGAAGCGGCTGGCGGCGATTGAAAGGGCATTGCTCGCCTCGCCCGACAAGCAGATATCGCTAACCGATCCCGATTGCCGCTCGATGGCAACGAGCGGGCGCGGCTCAGGCATGGTCGCCTACAACGTACAAAGTGTGGTCGACACCACGAACCATCTGATCGTCGCGCACGAGGTGACCAACGTCGGTACCGATAGATCGCAACTGGCGATGATGGCGCAGGCTGCGAAAGCCGCGCTGCGCAGCGATAATTTGGACGTCGTTGCGGATCGAGGCTACTTTAAAGGTGAGGAAATCCTGGCCTGCGAACAGGCCGGGATCGCGGTCACGCTACCCAAGCCGCAAACCTCAGGGGCCAAGTCGGCAGGCCGCTTTGGGAAATCTGATTTTGTCTATTTGGCCAAGGACGATGTCTATCGCTGCCCGGCCGGCGAGAAGCTGGCGCACCACTTCACCGCTGACGAAGATGGTCAGAAAATGCGGATTTACCTGACGAAGGCGTGCCGCACATGCCCGTCCAAGGATCAGTGCACAACGTCTAACGAGCGCCGTATCAAGCGCTGGGAACACGAACACGTCGTCGAGGCTGCGCAGACGCGGCTCGATCAGAACCCACAAGCAATGCGTGTGCGCCGCCAAACCGTCGAGCATCCGTTCGCCACGCTGAAGATGCGGATGGGTGCGACACACTTTCTAATGAAGCGGTTGCCCAATGTCGCGACCGAAATGGCGCTGAACGTACTCGCCTACAACCTCACGCGCGTAATGAACATCGTCGGCATCAAGCCGCTCCTGGTGGCAATCCGGGCGTGAAGAGCTCGTGCTGTTATGCGCATCGTGTGACCGTTCAGGTCGCTCAGCGTGGCCCGAGGTCGCGCCCGGGTTGACTCCAAACTCGATACAGCAAAAATATGCTCAAGCTGTCGTGTCGCCGCGGATCGTCCCCGATTGCGTGCAGTTTTTGGGCGCGGGAAGACGTTTTTACACAGCCTGGACCCCGAGCAGACCTCTCATGGGGGCGAATCCATTTTGGGGCATATGTGATCATGGCGCCTTCTGTCAGCACCGGCGACGGAGGCAGAAACGTCGCGGGCGAATAGCTTGTCGCCGAACCGCTTGATTACTTCCATTTTGCCGAGGCGCCTGACAGGGTTTACGGGTTGGTGTTACAGCCCGATCCCGAAACAAGACCTGTTGCCTCGGTGAGAGAGAAATAGACGTGGCACATCCATCGAAACGGAAGGGCAGCGGCTTCGAACTGGAAGTGGTGAAGGTGCTGCAGGGCTACGCCATCGAGGCGGTGAAAATCCCGCTGTCGGGATCGGTGGCAGGCTTCGCCGGCGACATCGGCGCGGTGCTGACAAGGCAAGATATTTCGACTAACCTTCAATGCGGACCATCAAGGCGGGGCAGGAACAGTGCCCACGACAGGAGATCGATGAGCACAGTAAAAAGCGCTCTGGCCCGGAAGAGTGGCGCCCTGATCCATGTTCGTTCCGGCGACATGGTCGTCGAAGCCTTGCGCCAGATGCGCGACAACCGGGTCCGGTCGGTGCTGGTCATCGACGACGACGTGCTGGTCGGTATCGTGACCCAGGGTGACTGCGCCATCAAAGTGCTGCTGCGCGGGCTCGATGCGAAGCAGACGCCGGTGGGCCAAGTGATGACAGGCAACCCGGTAACGGTCAGGCCTGACGATCGGCTTGAAGGCTGCATGGCAATGATGGCTGCGCGCGGTTTTCGCCATCTGCCAGTGTTAGACGCGGGCAAGGTCGTGGGCGTGATCTCGATCGGAGACGTCGTCAAGGACATCATCCGGGATTTGGAGCACAACGTGGACGACCTGATGGGTTACATCATGAAGGACGGCCCCGGGGGCTGACAGACGAACCGCGGTGCAGTCGCCCCCCGTCCGCGATCGTGCGGCGGGCCTAGTTCTTCTACGATTGATAAACGCTCGCCGAGGTGGTCTAGCCGCCGCCACGCGAAAGGTAGTTTTCTCCTCTCGCGCAACAGACTTTGGTTCAGCCCGGCCCCTGCGGCCGGTTTTTTACGTCAGCAACGCGTCAGGCGGTCGCGGCGATCGCCCGCTTCACTGTCATCGGACGCCACCAAATGACCGCTTGTGGCGCGTTAGAGACATGCTGGACCGGTCGCGCGATGTCCGACGCGAAGCGGGCCTGGACAACTGATAAGCAAGCTCCGCTGGATGGTGTCTCAGCTCTAAAAAACCGTGTTACACGTTCCGGTTACCGCCCCCGCTTCTGTGCTATGCTTATCCGAAAGCAGGAGGCTGGAATGGAAGACCTTATTGTGGCTGTCGTGACGTTCGCGGCTTCGACGTTTATTCTTATTGATGCGACCCGCGGGATACACGCATTTGTCATTATAATGTGCGTGGTTTCGATGCCTCTCGCAGGGTAACTTGCATACGAGCGAGGGCGTAGCGCCATGGCGCTGGGCTTTCGCTACGGCCGCCATCGGGCCACTTGCCATTTCAGTGCTCTACTTGGTTTCCGGGATTTCTGCCTTCAGGAAAATGAATGCTGTCCCGAGGCCTTAAAGGCTAGAAGCCAGATCGTCCCGTGCGATACGCCAGTTCGACTCTTGGCATTTGGCGGACCTGCCGCTGCCATCGCAAGATGTCTGCTTGAGGGACGAGCGGACAAGTCGGGATACTCCGCAAAGGATTCACGCATCGCGCGGGTAGCCCCCAGCGCTGTTCCGAAATTCGCGTTCGACCCGAATTGGAACCAGCCACCGCCTCCGGCATTGCTTGTGCAATCAACCATTCATCGAAAGGTGTAATATGAAAAAACTTCTTATGGCTGCGGCTCTGTCGACCGTCTTCGCAGCGACCGCAACCGCCCAGAACTCAGACAACACGCGCGATCAGGCGTATGGCAAACATGATATGGGGCCGAGCACCCCCAGCATGGATAAACCCAATTCAGCGACCGCTACCCAGGGCATGGCGAGCGGCAGCAGAACGACGACGAAGCGCTCGAAGAAGCTAGACAAGTAGGGAATGAGCGCCGGCTACCGAGCTTTCCTCGGCAGCCGACCGACTGATTATCAAGCTGCCTTCTTCGGCTTCCCGATCGTCCCGGCTTTGGCCGCCTGGCTGAACAGGTCGTCCAGTTCACCCGCTCGGACGGCCGCAATGAGCGCGTCGATCAAAGCTGGCAGCTTGTCCTTCGAGCCGACGACGATTTCGGCTTTGCCCTTCTCGAACTCCACAGGTTTGGCCCCGAACTTGATGGACATGACGACCTGACCCGAGGCGTCGGTCTTCCACCAGGGCCGGACGGCCTGCTGCTTGGTGGTGGCCTGCCGCTCGCCGTCGACCTTGGTCCATCGCTGGACGGGCCGGACGTTACACATCAATGCAAGAATAAGGCTGCCTAATCAAAGCTAGATCTAGACGAGCTGTCGTTACCACCCTGATAACGACTAGTGCCCGAGCGCCATTGGGCGCCTTTCTCGTCTTTCGGCCGCATCAACTGATATTGCGCCGAACGCAGTAACATGAAGAACGACCTATAAGCGACGTATTGGGCAGCAGATCGGCTGGATTCTTTGCCGCTCATCACCACGTCGCCAGTCGACGTACACACACGCCAAATCCAGCTCCGGCGGCGCTGTTCCAGAACGACTTCAAAAACGGGAAACTGATCAGACATAACACGTCGATTGTATCGGTTGCCAAAAAATACACGGAATTATGTTGCGCAACTTACAGGATATGCACGTCTCGCTCACCAAATTGTTTTTGGAAAAATTACTTGAAGTATAAAACGTTTGGGTTTACGCCGCGTTTTGCGGGCGCGCATTTACGTTCCGCTAATCTCCCACTGCCATCCAGTTATTGGCGCGGTCTCGGCGAGATAAATTCTCGCTGTTCGGCCATTTGGATTGAGCTGAAGGTCAGCCACTACATGTCATTTTCGTCCAGGATTGCGTTGTTTATCGATGGCGCCAACCTTCACGCGACAGCCAAGACGCTCGGTTTCGATGTCGACTACAAGCGGTTGTTAAAGGAGTTTCAAAGTCGCGGCACATTGGTTCGCGCGCTTTACTACTCCGTAATTCTCGAAGATCAGGAGTTTTCGTCTATCCGACCGCTGATCGACTGGCTCGATTACAATGGCTACACCGTTATAACAAAACCGGCGAAAGAGTTTGACGACGGCGAAGGGCGGCGCAAAGTCAGACGTAACATGCATATCGAAGTCGCGGTCGACGCGATGGAGCTTGCCGAAAGTGTCGATCAGATCGTGCTGTTTTCTGGTGACGGCGATTTTCGCTCGCTTGTTGAAGCGATCCAGCGCCGCGGCGTCCGCGTCACTGTTGTATCAACGATGTCCAGCCGGCCGCCGATGGTTGCCGACGAGTTGCGGCGACAGGCCGATGTTTTTAACGACCTAATGGATTTAAAGTCCAAGATTGAACGCGATCCATCCGAACGCCCGGGACCCCGCGAGTTGCGATGAGCTAAAAATGAGCCTACGAAGGGGCGCCTCAGGCCGTCGCGCCCAGCTTCGTGAATACGGAAAGCTTGCGCTGATTGAGCTCGCGTTCGCCAGAAGCGGCCCGCTTTCACGAGAGGCGCGTTAACCGAAACTCTTAATAGACTATGAATGACTCTTTGCGAAAATTGAGTTCATTCCAGAAGGGATGGCATCGCATGAGCACCATAGGTCCCACGTATCCGGCACAGCTGATCGTCAGTCAGGCGGAACTGAGGCTCGTCGCAGACGAAACAAGTAGCGCCACCGCTGCTACCATAAAATCAGATCAAATAGGATCGAAGCAGCCCAGGAAATCGAGGCGGCTGCGGCTAAAGCAGACAGCGTGGATATCGTTACCTAATCTGATCGTGGCCGCTACGTGAAGCTGAGAGCCGACGCTGATTGTTAGCGACGTGGTCGCTGACTCTTGCCATTACCGCTGTTGGACTTTGTCCGAAGATCAAACTCGTCGTCGCTTCGGCGGAGGCGTTGATTTTCTCGGTGATCATCAACTCTATCTCGGCAATAGCGTCAGGACCACCCGAAATGATCTTCATCATTCTGAGTCCGATGACCTCGTTGGCTTCGATTGCGAGCCGAAAAAAGGATATCAGCACAACGCCTCCTCTGGCGAGGCCGACTTGCCTGCTCTGTTACAATACGGAAGCAAGAGTAAAGGTTCCCTAGAGGATCAAGGACGGCATAGTGGTCTAGGACCGTCCCTTTTTCGGCTTTGTAGGTTGTGTGGCTTCGGGCTGCGTATTGCGCACGGCCTCCGCCAGCATCTCGTACAGCTCAGTCTTGGTCTTCGGTTCTCGCTTAGGCGGTTTCCGCTCGGTCATATTTGGCCTGTGTCAGTCTTGCTCTTTGTCGTAGGGCTTCGCCGCTTCCCTAGCCAAACGCTCCGCCTTCAACCGTTCGAAGTTCTTTCGGAAGGCTTCCTGCACCTTTTCATATTCTGTCGCGACCGGTTTAGGACCGCGCTGAAAAGTTCGCCCCGCGTCTTGTTGCGCGGAGTCCTTTTTGTCTCTCATGGATCACCTCCAACAGTGAGTGACCGGTGAGACGACGATAGCGAAGCACCAGTGCGCCGCAAGGAAACCCGTGCGTTAAGCTTGCTGGTTAGGTTTAATGTTGTGGGCCGTCTACGCTCAAGGACGGACAATTTTGCAGGTCCATTCGCTGGCCCACCGCAAACGCCTGACCGCCAATTGTCGGATCAGCATGTACTGTCGAACCTGACTGGTTACAGTCCAGCGTCCTGCTGCCGGTAAATATCGGGTCCGGACGACAAAATGGGACTGGGCAAACAAGCCAAGACGCTCGACGCGATACTGGCCTACCTATCGACCACGAGGTACGCGAAGAGGGAACGACTTATCTTCCTGCTGTCTGCCAAGGCCGGCCTGAGGGCAAAGGAGATCGCGAGGTTGACGTGGCTGATGGTGAACGATTCCACGGGCCAAGTCGGATGGGAAATCTGCCTGCTTGACTCCGCCAGCAAGGGCAAATCCGGACGCAGGATTCCGCTGAACGAGCACGTGCGAAACGCCCTGATTGCGCGAGGAAGTGCTACGCTCTGGTCGTCCAACCGACATGGGCGCTTCCGGCCCACTCGTCATCCAGACGGAGAGGTCTCAGTCCACCTCGGCGCAGGCCATCGTCAACATGTTCCATCGTTGGTATCGGCACCCCGGCTTCGTCGGCTGCTCGAGTCACAGCGGGAGGAGGACCTTCATCACCAACGCAGCGAGGAAGATCTCGACGGTCGGTGGTTCACTGAAGGACATTCAGGAGTTGGCTGGTCACTCGAATTTGCGCACGACGCAGCGATACATCGACGAGAACCCAGAAGCGCAAATTCGAGTGGTCGGATTGATCTAAACTTCGGCTTCGTCAGCTTTCGAGGGTAATGCCCGACATGCGAGTCGGAAAGCTCAGAGTTGGCTAGTGACCCAACGCGGAAGTGGCGGATCAATCGCCTTCCGCTACCGACGCCACCGAAAATCAGGGCGAACCTAGACCAACAATGGCTAAACTCGCGCGATGGGTGTCTTCAAAATGATTCCAAATAGCCCCTTTCTGTTGAAACGTCTTAGATCGGGACGGATTGGCTCAGCCTCGCAAATTAAGGATAGCTGGCCGGGGATGGTTTGAGTAAACGATTGAAAGCCCCAATTAGCGTCGATGTCGTCAACGACAACTGTGCCATTCGGTTCGAGCGTCGGCCAAATTCTATCCAATTCAAAGCGGACATTGCGCTCACTATGGAGGCTATCGTGAATGAAAAGGTCAATCTGACCTCGGTCTCGAAGCAATCCCGGAAGACGGCGGCGACTCGAGCCCTTGATATATGTCCATCGGTCTGAGTGACCAATGCCAACGGCAATCCCAATTTCTCCGTGCCAGAACCTTTCCAGTGGTGGAAGATCAATGCTCCATAGATGGCCGTCTCCGTTCCTCTTAAGCGCCTCCAGAATGACCCGAGACGTAACGCCGTGAGCCACGCCCGTCTCGACGACATTCTTGGGTCTCAAGTGCCGCGTTAGACACCATATTGCTCGCACGAATCCAGCATCACCATCGTTCCACCACTGAAAACTCTCTGGCCCCGTTCGCATTCCTTTCGCTTCCAGCTCGCTTATTACCTGCTGCCATACCTCCGAAAACTCTTGAGTCTCATCGCAGGGCCACGAAATACCGAGAGCTTGATGAAGCTGCTGTTCCCAGCGTAAATTTGGTTCGTAGGGACATTGAGGTCTGCCCTCATTGCGCTTCTCTACATAGGATTCGCGAATGGTGATCCAGGTTTCGATAGGGTCGGCTACCAAGTCGGCGATGCCTGTCAGCGGATGCGTTAGCAAATAGCGTAGCGGTATCATGCACCAGCGCTTTAGCGAGTGTTGTCTTGCCGTAGCCCCCGGCGCCGCGCAGGGCAACCGTGATTGCGACAGCATCGTCCTGGCTATCTAGCAATTGCTTTTTCAGCGCCGCGAATTCGTCAGGCGCTCAGCTTCATGACGAGACCGATCTCTTTCATCCGATCGAGCTCATCCCCCCACCACCGCATCATCCGCACGCGCTCCTGCCAGAACTCGGCGGCATGGGTGTAGGCGCCACGGATTTCATTCGCTTCTTGGTGGGCAAGTTGACGTTCGATCGCATCCGCATGCCATTTGCCGCTTTCGTTCAGGAGCGTTGACGCAGTCGATCGCAGACCGTGAATGGTCAGTTCGGTCTTGTCGTATCCGAGACGGCGCAAGGCCGCGTTCAGCGTATTGTCACTGATCGGGCGATGCCAAGATCGCACCGAAGGAAACAGATATTTTGATCCACCCGTTATTTGCTGGAGGTCGCGAAGAATACCGAGAGCTTGATGCGCCAGCGGCACCCGGTGCGGTCGTCTCATCTTCATCTTTTTGGCGGGTATGCGCCATTCCGCGCCAGGCAGGTCGAACTCGGCCCATTCGGCCTGGCGAAGCTCGCCAGGTCGCACAAAAAACAACGGTGCCAGCTTTAGGGCGTATCTCGTTACGGCGTGCCCCTCAAAGCCATCAATTGCCCGCAGCAGCGCACCGGCAGCTTTGGGTTCGACAATCGTCGCCCGGTGAGTCACCGTCGGAGTGATCAGCGCGCCACGCAGGTCTGCGGTCGGATCCCGCTCAGCGCGACCCGTCGCAATCGCAAAGCGGAATACCGCGCCAATCGTGCCACGGGCGCGGGTCGCGGTTTCGTACCGCCCGCGCTTCTCGATCTTCCGCAACGCATCAAGGATTTCAGGCGCCTTGATTTCCGCGATCGGCCGCTTGCCGAATTCTTTGTTGGCGAAATCAAGCAGCCACTGTTTCTTCTTCAGCGTTTTCGGGGCGTCGCCCTCTGCCTCGGACTTGTCCATGAGTTCTTTGGCCACGGCTTCAAAAGTCTTGGCCCGCGCCATTCGCGCATTGCGGCGCTCTTCCTTGCGGTTGACGGAAGGGTCGATCCCTTCGGTAAGCAGCTTCTTGGCATCGTCGCGCTTGATGCGCGCGTCCGCGAGCGAAGTGACAGGATACTGGCCTAGCGCGAGCAGCTTCTGCTTGGAGTCAAAGTTGTACGCGTAGCGCCAGAGCTTTGATCCGGTCTTGGTGACGAGCATGAAGAGGCCGCCACTGTCGGACCGCTTGTAGTCTTTTTCGCCAGCTTTTAAGTGCCGAAAATAGGTGTCGTTCTTGACCGGCATCGGTTCGATTCCACCCAAAAGTCGCGATACCATGACCCCAATGATCTACCATAGAAGATACCATGAAAGTCACCGGATACCATGAGATTTGGGCGAACGGCCGCGAAGCCAAAAATGGGACTTGTGCCTGTCTTTATTGAGGAAAGTGAACGTTGGCGGATGAGGGCGGACGGTAGGATGGTGCCCCTGGCCGGAATCGAACCAGCACTCCTTGCGGAACTCGATTTTGAGTCGAGCGCGTCTACCAGTTCCGCCACAGGGGCCTTCGGTGGGCCGTTGCCAGCCTCGCGAAGCCGGCGGAATATAGCGGCCGGCCGACGCTGGTCAACCCGCTGTGAAAAAGCTTGCCTCGACAGGGCCGCGCCGTCGCGATACGAGGCCGGGAGCGCCATCAAGCGCCAGGAGGCCCATCATGACGTCATCCATGACCGCCGTTTCGCCGATCGGGCGCGGCACCTCCCCGGCGCTGGCCGCTTCATTGGCGATTTTGGTGATTGCGGCAGCGACCATCGCCGGCGCCTGGTACTTCCAGCTGGTGCTTGGTCTTCAGCCCTGTCCGATGTGTCTGGAGCAGCGCTATGCCTATTACCTGGCTATCCCGCTGGCGGCGCTGACGGCGCTCGCCGCCGGACTTCACGCCCCGCGCGGGCTCTTGATCGGTGGGCTCGTCCTTCTCGCGCTGGCCACATTCGCCAACGCCGTGTTCGGCGCCTATCACGCCGGCGTGGAATGGAAGTTCTGGCCTGGGCCGGCGGATTGCACGGGTCCGGTCGGCAATCTCGGCAATGCGGGCACGCTGCTGGACCGGCTCGATACGGTCAAGGTGGTCATGTGCGATCAGGTGCAGTGGAGCTTTCTCGGCCTCTCGCTCGCCGGTTACAACGCGCTGATTTCGCTTCTGATGGCGGCGATCGGGTTGTGGGGCATCGTGCGGTCAGTGCGGCAGGGCTAAATTCTATTGTCTTGAGCGTGATCTTTTCGAAAAACCGGTGCCCACTTTTTCGGATCACGCTCTAGTCATCTACATCTTCCTGCGGGCGTCCAATCAGATGGACGATGCCGGGCGTTGCGATCGTGACGAAGATAAACCGCGACAGATGATGGGCGCCAACAAAGATCGGGTCGATGTGCAGCGTCAGCGCCAGCGCCAGCATCGCGTCCATGGCGCCGGGCGCGTAGGCCACCATAACGTCGGCAAAGCGCACGTTGGTGGTCCATGCGACGAGGGTGACGAAGATCGCCGAGATCGCAATCGCAATCGCAAAGGATCCGAGGCCGGCGGTGAGGTGACGCAACAGCGTGCTCGTCCGCATCCGGGAGAAGCGCGAACCGATCAGCGTGCCGATGCCGATCAGGGCGATGCTCCGCACCAGCGGCGGCAGGCCGCCGTCGATCAGGCCGGCGCCATGCAGCACGCTTGAGCCGACCATGGCGCCGAACAGCCAGCTCGCCGGGAATTTCACCACCCTGAACACCAGCGAAACCGCTACCGACGCGCCGATCAGGCCGACCAGCCCGAGTGGAGAGGCGACCGTCATCGTCAGCACCGGCGCGGAAGACGACGTCAATCCGGTCGCGACCAGGATCAGCGGCAAAGCGGCGGTGAGAATGATCACCCGCAGCGTCTGCACCACCGCGATCGCCGGCATGTCGGCGCCCTTCTCAATGGCCAGCAGCGCGATTTGCGACAGCGCGCCCGGGCTTGCGGCCAGAAACGCCGAGGTGCGGTCCCAGCCGTGCAGGCGCTGGAGATAGTAGCTGGAGCCGAGGGTGGTGCAGAAGGTGGCGAGCGCCAAAAGGCCGATGGTTAGGGGATAGGCACTGAGGTGTTGCAGCAGTTGCCGCGACATCAGCGAACCCAAGGAAATGCCGAGCAGCACCAGCACCGCCTGGGTCAAATGAGCCGGCACGGCCATCGACCGGCCGAGCATCGCGGCGGAGCCGACCGCCAGCATCGCGCCGGTGATCAGACCGCCGGGCAATCCCGCGACGAGAAACAACAGGCCGCCGATCGTGCCGATCGCAAGCGTTTCAAGATATTGGAGGGTCTTGGTGCGGGTGGGGAGGGCGTCCGCCAACCATGGAGGGATCTGGCTCACGGCGCCTTATGGCAAATCCGCCAGCCACCGACAAATGCGCGGAGATGATCGCTGCAATGCACTCAGTATGAGGTCGGCGAGGAAATGGGGGGCGGCGGGCTTCGCCGCGTTACCGGGACCGGGAGGCAGCGACGAGAGCGCCCACCCTCCCAGGCAATCAGGAGGGTGGGATCCATCGAAATGAGGTTATTACTTCTTGTCCTTGGCGGCCTTCTTGCACTCGGAGCGGAATTTCTTGCGCTCCTTGCCATGCAGTCCCTTGGCGTCGGCTTCCTTGGAGCACTCGATCGATTCGGGGCTGTGGACCTTTGCGGGCTTGGCCATCGGCGCAGCGGTATCCGACTTGGCGGCCGGTGCCGCGGTGGACTGGGCGAAAACGGGGGTGGCGAAAAGCAGGAGCGACGCGCCGAGAGCGGCGGCCACGCGGGAAGATATGGTCATGAGAAACACCTCAGAGGGTTGAAGAGGGCGCCACGGTTGCGCCGCGATGCTGAACCGCGCATGAATGAGCACGCTGGACCTGCGTCTTCGCGACGCGATATTTTCGCGCAAGTCAGGATGGCCGTTGTCGCATGCCTTGGCTAAGTTAGGATGGGGGCCTCAGACCAGCCATCCCCCCAAGGAGAGCAAGGATGACCATTAAAGCCAAATTATTGTGTGCCGCCGCGGCGTCGGCTTTTGCCGCGCTTGCGGCAACCGCGCCCGCGCAGGCTCTGACCACGCAGGAATGCAGCGCGAAATATCAGGCCGCCAAGTCCGGTGGTACCCTCAACGGCATGAAGTGGAATGACTTCCGCAAGGCCCAGTGCGGCGCCGATGCGACGCCGATGGCCGCGCCGGCCGCCGCCCCCTCCTCCGCCGCCCGTTGCCGAAGCCAAGCCGAAGGCTGCGCCCCCTATGGCGGCGCCGGCATTTCCGAGCGGGCCTGCGAACTTCCCGATGGCGATCAATCCGAAATACGCGCAGGAAAGTGCCGGCAAGGCTCGCATGCATACCTGCGTTGACCAATACAACGCCAACAAGGCGACGAATGGCAACGGCGGTCTGAAATGGATCCAGAAGGGCGGCGGTTACTACAGCGAATGCAACAAGCGCCTGAAGGGGCCGGCTTGATCTAGCTAAAAAGGCCCGGGCCAGATCGGCTCGGGCCTTATCCTGCCTGACTTACCCTATCTGACTTGCTCCGTCCGGTTTGTCCGCGTGAAGGACGTTATAAGGTTTCGGCCGCACGTTTGCGGGAGAAGGTATGAGAAAATTTGAAACGGCTGCGATGACGGCATTGGTGCTGTTGTCTCATATGCTCTCGCCGGCGATCGCGGGTGCTGCCTCACCGCTGGTCATCGCGCAGACGCAAGCCCCGCCCGCCGCAACCGCCGCGCCGGCAACGGTCGTCGCCCCCGCCGAAAAGTCGGCGCTATCGACGGTAGCGTGTTCGGTGAAATATCTGGAAGCAAAAGTTGCCGGCAAGCTCAATGGCCGCAAATGGGTCGACTTCCGCCGCGATGAGTGCGGCAAGCGCGAGACCACGGCCGTATTCCCGGCGGCGATTTCACCGAAATACGAGAACGAAAAAGATCTCGACAAGGCCCGCACCAAAACCTGCGCCGATCAGTTCACGGCCAACAAGGCGGCCAACGCCAATGGCGGCCTTGTGTGGGTCGAAAAGGACGGCGGCTATTATGCCGAGTGCGTCATCCGCCTGAAGGGGTGAGTGCGGTGGCCGCACGGCTTGTGAATCCATGATCGCGAGCCTCAGCCTCATCCTGCTCTGTCAGTTGGCCGGCGAGGCCCTCGTGCGCGGGATTGGCGCGCCGATGCCGGGGCCGGTCATCGGCTTGATGATTTTACTGGTGCTGCTTCTGCTGCGCGATCGTTTTGCGGTGCTGGCGCGCGGACCGCTGCAAGGCGGGGGCGTCGAATCAACCAGCCGCGGCCTGCTCGCTAATCTCTCCTTGCTGTTCGTTCCGGCCGGCGTCGGCGTGGTTCAGAAGCTCGATCTCATCGTCGATCATGGCATCGCCTTTCTCGGCGTGCTGGCGATTTCGGTGATGGTCACGCTGTTGGTTACGGTCGGCACGTTTTTGGTCGCAAGCCGGCTGATGACGCGCGGAGAGGGCGAGCGATGAGTAGCGATCCATTCTCGCTCTGGGTCTATCTCTCCCAGTCGCCGCTATTGTGGCTGACGGTGACGCTCTTGGTCTATGCGATCGCGGACGCGATATCGATCTGGACCCACCGGCATCCGTTCGCCAATCCCGTGCTGCATTCGATGTGGATCATCGGTGCGTTTCTGAAGCTGACGAACACCTCTTACACGACGTATTTCGGCGGCGCGCAGTTCGTGCATTTCCTGCTTGGGCCCGCAACCGTCGCGCTGGCGGTGCCGCTGTACGAAAACCGCAAGGTCGTGGCCTCTGCCATCCTGCCGATGCTGGTGGCGCTCGCCGCCGGCTCGGTGACGGCGGTTGCTTCGGTCGTATTGCTCGCGGAAGCCGTCGGCCTGCCGCGCGAGGTGGTATTGTCGATGGCGCCGAAATCCGTCACCGCGGGTGTTGCGATGGGCATCAGCGAATCGCTGCATGCCGATCCGTCGCTGACGGCGGTTGCCGTGATCCTGACCGGGATCATGGGTGCGATCACCGTGACGCCGCTGATGAACCGGATGGGCATTACCGATTTTCGCGCCCGCGGCTTTGCCGTCGGCATCGCCGCGCACGGTATCGGCACCGCCCGCGCCTTTCAGGTCGATGCGGTCGCCGGCGTGTTTGCCGGTATCGCGATGAGTCTCAATGCACTTGTAACGTCGCTTTTGGTGCCGCTGGCGGTTACGTTCCTGCTGCGGTAACAGGGTTGCCATTCAAGGCCCGTTGAGAGGCCAATAGGGAGCTGGGTTTTTGATAATCTCCGCGATGCAAGCAGGCCTCGGGATCGCATCGGGAGCGCTGGTTGGATTTTCGCTGGGCCTGATCGGCGGCGGCGGCTCGATCCTGGCGGTGCCGCTGATGGTCTATGTGGTCGGTGTCACGGATGCCCATATCGCGATCGGCACCAGCGCCATAGCGGTCGCGGTCAATGCCGCCATCAATCTGTGGAATCACGCCCGCGGCGGGACGGTGCGGTGGTCGTGTGCGCTTCCGTTTGCGGCGGCCGGAATTGCCGGCGCCTTGGTGGGCACGGTTTTCGGCAAGCTGCTCGACGGCCGAAAACTGTTGGAGCTGTTCGCGCTCCTGATGCTGGTGATCGCGGTGTTGATGCTCAAGACGCGTTCCCGCGCCGGTTTGCCGGACGTACGTATGAGCTGGGACAATATGCCGGCGATCCTCGGGCTTGGCCTTGCGACCGGCACGCTGTCCGGATTTTTCGGGATCGGCGGTGGTTTCCTGATCGTGCCGGCCCTGATGCTGGCGACGGGAATGCCGATCATCAATGCGGTCTCCTCGTCGCTGGTCGCGGTGACGGCATTCGGCCTGTCAACGGCTGCAAGCTATGCATGGTCGGGGCTGATTTCCTGGGAGCTGGCAGGCTTGTTCATCGCGGGCGGATTGGCCGGCGGCCTGATCGGCACCGGCCTGGCACGGTCGCTATCGGCGCAGCGCGGCGCGCTCAATATCGTGTTCGCCACTGTCATTATTGTGGTAGCGCTCTATATGCTCACGCGTAACTTATTCGCGTTCTGATCGTAGATCAGGCAATGAAAATAACGAAAAGCAGCCGGAGACAGTAAATGAGCGACCCGATGGATATGATCCGGCTGAACCGGCGGCGCTTGTTAGGCTCGTTCGGAGTTACCGCGCTTGGCGTGAGCGCGTTGTCTGCGCCGGCGCGTGCCGAGAGCGAGAATGTTCTGACCGAAGCGCTGGTGTTGCGCGATCCGGACATCCCGGTGGCCGGGAACGCTGGCGGCAACATCTCGATCGTCGAATATTTCGATTATCAATGCCCGTATTGTCGCAAGGTCGAACCGGAACTGCGGCAGGTGGTCCATGAGGACGGCAAGGTGAGGCTGGTCTGGAAAGACTGGCCGATCCTGGGGCCGATGTCGGTGACGGCGGCGCGGATGGCGCAGGCGAGCAAATATCAGAATAAATTCGCTGAAGCCCACGATGCGCTGATCGCGATCAACGCCAAGCTCACCGAGCCCAAAATTCGCGAGGCGCTTGCGGCCGGCGGTGTCGATATCGACCGGATGGATCGCGATCTCGCAAGCAACGAAAGCGCCATCAACACCACGCTGACCCGCAACAACGATCAGGCGACCGCGTTCGAATTCCGCGGCACGCCTGCGTTCATCGTCGGTAAATTCCGCGTGCCGGGTGTTCTGACCATGGCGCAGTTCACCCAGGTGATTGCCGACGCAAGAAAAGCGGCCGCGGCAAAGAAGTAACGCCGTGCGCCGCTATGCCAGTGGAGTGGATTTGACATTCGCTACCGTATTAGCCGCGAACGCTTAGAGCGAATGTCAAATCCAAAACTCCACTAGAAACTTATGCTTGCTAGTGGTCCTTTGATTCTAACATTTGCTAACGTGCATGCCAGATCGGAGTGCAAATGTTAAAATCGGACCACTAGTGTCCCGATTCCGAAGTTCGTAGCATTTTGCGGAGCCACGTTTCGAACTTCGGAATCGAAAGGACACTAGCTAATTTATGGATCTAGTGTGGCTTTGGTTCAGAAGTCCGCCTGACGAACCCGCGGCAACAATGATGCGGACTTCTGATCCGCCACACTAGTGTCAAGCGCACATTACTTCGACGACAGGCGGATCCAGTCTTCGTGGGCGCGTATCTTCACCGCGTTCCAATCGGCGGAGGCGACGTCCCAGTTGACGATGGTCCGGTTGACGGACGCGCCCTGACCGTTGGCGACGGTCGAAGTCGCTTGCGAATCATAGACATAGACGCCGGCGATAAGTAGCACCGCACCCAATATCATCCCTAGAAAAACCTGCATCACTTTGCTCCCACTTTGCTAGCGCGACAACGGGCCGCGTCCGGATTGGTTCCCGGTGGTTCCTCACCTATCTTTGCGTCAGGTTTTTGGGCGCACGTGCGCGATTATGGGGAAATGATATGACCGACAACAACAAGAAGGTCGCGATTGTGACGGGGGCTTCACGTGGCATCGGCGCAACCGTGGCCGAGCGTCTCGCCGCTGACGGCTTTGCTGTCGTTGTCAATTATGCGGCCAGTGCTGGACCTGCCGAGACTCTCGTTCGCGCCATCGAGGCGCGCGGGCAACGGGCGCTCGCTGCCAAGGCTGACGTCAGCGATGCCGGCGCGGTGCGTGCGATGTTCGATGCGGCTGAGAAGGCCTTCGGCGGCGTCGATGTGCTCGTCAACAACGCCGGCATCATGAAGCTTGCGAAAGTCGCCGATTGCGATGACGCGGCGTTCGACGAGCAAATCGCGATCAATCTCAAAGGCACCTTTAACGGCATGCGGGAGGCGGCGAGGCGCCTGCGCGATGGCGGCCGCATCATCAATTTCTCAACCAGCGTCGTCGGCACCAAGCTCGAGACCTACAGCGTTTACGCTGCGACCAAGGCCGCGGTGGAGACGATGACCGCCATTCTTTCGAAAGAATTGCGCGGCCGTCACATCACGGTCAACGCGGTGGCGCCCGGCCCGGTCTCGACCGAGCTTTTCCTGACCGGCAAATCGCCCGAACTGATCGAGCGCATGGCAAAGATGCCACCGCTGGAGCGGCTCGGCACCACGGAGGACATCGCTTCCGTCGTTTCCTTTCTCGCAGGACCCGACGGCGGATGGGTCAACGGCCAGGTGCTGCGTGCCAATGGCGGCCTCGTGTGATCCCTCCCTTGATTCTAACATTCGCAAAAGTGCCTGCCGCAAAGGGATACAAATGTTAGAATCGGGCCACTAGCCGCCGCCGGCCAGCCACTGAAGGATATCCGCGTTCATCTCGCGCGGGTAACAATGGCTGAGATTGTCGATCTCGCGGTAGGTGACTTCAGCGCCGGCCGCGGTCAGCAAGTCGCGGGTTTGGCGCGCCGTCTGTACCGGAAACATCCAGTCGAGCGCGCCGTGGACGATGTGGATCGGCAGGCCGCGCAGTCTGTCGGCGTCGGCGATTTCGGCCATCAGCGGATGAAACGTCGCGGCGATCGGCGCCAGATGGGTGAAGGGCGAGGTGCTTTCCAGCCCGGTGACATAGCTGAACGTGCCGCCATCGCTCATTCCTGTCAGCAGCAATCGTCTGGAATCGATGTTGAAACGCTTGCGCACGAAATCGAGAATGCGCGACAGATTCTGTGTATCGGCGTCTTCGCCCATCAATGCCCAGGTGCTTCCCATGGCTGTGGGTGTGACGAGGATGGCGCCGAGGCTGCGGGCGTCGCGCAGCCAGCGCCACAGGAAGCCGCGGCCGTTGCCGCTGCCGCCATGCAGCGCCATCACAAGCGGCCAGGTGCGGTCGGCCGTGTAATATTCCGGCACGTATAGCGAAAAACCGCCGCGGCTCTTCGGCTCGTTGTGGTCGTGGGTGATGCCGGTCGTCTCATTGGCCGGTACAGCCAGCCGCGCCAGCAGGTCGGCATCCTCGCAAAGTTCGGGGTTGAGAAAAAAGCTGCTCACCGGCGGAAATTTTGCGGCGAGCGGATAGAGCGCCTCTTCCGCGCGGGGCAACTGGCGCAGCGCGCGAAAGGCGAGCGTGATGTCGCCCTGACCGGCCTGTACCGCACGCAACCCGGAAAACGCTGATAGCGCCGCGTCGCTTGCGGTTTCAAGTGAGCTCTTCAGCTCGGCAAACTCCGCAGGCCAGTTGGCCAATCTGGGGCGGACCGCGCTCAATTCCTCGTCTGGCTGGCCGGCGGCTTGCATGACGCGGTCGAAGGAGGGCGGATGAAAATGCCGCGCGACGAAGCCGAGCGCTTCCAGCGATTGCAATAGCGGCGGCAACACCGCCATGACGTCATCGATTACGCTCTCGCTCATCGGCGTGGCCGAACCTAATGGAGGCGCGGCGCCTTCAGGAGCCGCGCCCGGTCGGTCGATGCCAGCACGACATCAAAGGTGACGCCCTCATGGTGCACCGTCAGCGGCACGTCGACGCCGGCGGCCCCCAGCGCCCAGAGCTTGCGGTAGAAGCCCGCCTGACTGGTAATTTTGTCGCCATTGATGGCGAGGATCACATCGCCCGATTTGAGTTCGGCGCGGGCCGCCGGTCCTTTCGCGGAAACGCCCACGATGACGACGCGATTGTCGATCTCGGTCGTGTACATCCCAAGCCAGGGGCGCGCCGGCTTGTTGACGCGGCCGAATTTGCGCAGGTCGTCGAGCACGGGCTTCAGGAGATCGATCGGCACCACCATGTTGACGTGCTCGGGCTTGTTGTCGCGCTCGCGCTCGAGCTGAAGCGAACCGATGCCGATGAGTTCGCCGCGCGCCGAAATCAGCCCGGTGCCGCCCCAATTGGGATGGGCGGGGTGGGTGAAGATCGCTTCATCCAGCATGTATTCCCAATAGCCGGCAAACTCCTGTTTGGCGGCGATCTGGCTTGCCACCGACCGCGTGCGTCCGCCGACGCCGCCCATCACCACACGATCGCCGACGGTGGCGGTTGCGGACGAGCCGATCGGCAGCGGATCGAGATCAAGACGGCCGAGCGCTTGCACCAGTCCGAAGCCCGTCACCGCATCGAATCCCAGCGCGTGGCCCTGCACGACGCGGCCATCACCCATATGCAGCCAGACGGCCTCGGCCTCGGTGATGAGATAACCGATCGTCAGCACCAGGCCGTCATCGATGATGACACCGTTACCGGCGCGCTCGGTGCCGAGCGTGTCGGCGGTGAACGCATCGGGCGGAACGATCGAATGCACGCCGACGATCGAGGCGAGTGCATGGTCGAGGTCGAAGGCGTAATCGGCGCTACGGGGCTGGTTCGCCGGTGGCACTTTCCATTCTGTGAGGGCTGGCATGGAAAATCTCCCAAACGGCATCCGCAGCTTCGCCCGGGCGGCGATTTGGAGTTTGCAAAGAACTGGTAACGATATTATGCCGCAAATTTTCTTCGGGAAAGGCCTTGCGCGGCTGGATTGCGGGTCGTGCCCGGCATTCACATGTATCCGACTGCGAACGGAAATTCGGCGGCAAAGCAGCCACGGCGGGCGGCTTTCGCGCCCGACATTATCTTGCCTTCGGGCGGCGTTTTCCGCGCGCCGATAAACCACGGAGCTCGTCAGCGCAAACCACCTGAACGATCCCGCGCAGCCAGCGATGCGCAGGCTCGGCGTCCAGCCGCGGATGCCAGAGCATCGAAATCGTGAACTCCGGCATGGCAAGCGGAAGGGGAAACCAGTGCATTCCCGCGCGCAGGTTTCCGGTGTGTCGCTCCGGAACACTGGCGATCAGGTCGGAGGCCCGAGCCAGAGCCAACGCGACCGAGAAGCCGCCGACGATCGTAACGATCTCCCGCTCGAGCTTGAACGATGCGAGGGCCTCGTCGATCGGTCCTTCCTCGAGCCCCCGCCGCGAGACGAGGATGTGCCGGCCGTTCGCATAGCGGGCCGGCGTGATCTTGCCCTTGCTCAGCGGGTGCCCATTCCGAACCACGCCGATGAAGCGGTCGCGGAACAATGCGTGGGTGCGCACCTCCGGAGCCGTCGCCTTGCCGACGACGCCGGTTTCCAGATCAACCGTCCCCTCGCGAAGCAAGGTGCTGTCCTTGTCGGGTTTAGGCACGAATTGCAGCCGCACGCCGGAGGCCTGCTTGCTGACGCGGGCGATCAATCCCGGTCCGAAATTCTCGACAAAGCCCTCGCTGGTGCGCAGCGTGAATGTTCGCACAAGGCTCTCGAGATCGAGCTTCTCGGCAGGCCGCAGCACCGCTTCTCCGTCCTGCACGAGCTGGCTTACTCTTTCGCGGAGTTCGATCGCCCGCGGAGAAGCCACCAGACCGCGTCCGGCCCGAACCAATAGCGGATCGCCTGTCGTCTTGCGCAACCGTGCCAGTGCCCGGCTCATCGCCGACGGGCTGAGTCGCAACCGCCGGGCGGCGCGGGCGACGCTGCCTTCCGCCAGCAGCACATCAAGGGTGACGAGGAGGTTGAGATCGGGTTTCGACATGCCGCGATTATAACACGATCCGATCGGGATGTGGCGTTAAACGCACGAACAGCGTGCAAATGATGCGTCTACCGCCATATCGACCGGCGGCTTATCCTTGTCCGCAATCAAACTGAAAGGAAAGAATATGCCCAAGAATGAAGGCAGGGATTCGCTGGAGACGTTCATTGAAAAGGTAAGACTGACCTGGGGCCCGTTGAGCTCCGAATTGGTCGCTAGCTGCTGCCGATATTCGGAAGAACTCCTGATGGCGCAGGCCGCAGAGGGTTGGTTGGCGGCGCTGCTGAGGGACGCTCCCGCAAATCAGGAACTGTACCGCGATCCGCTGCACGGGTTCGTGCTGTTGGCACACGCCGAATACGCAGGCCTCTACAGGCCGCCACACGATCATGGCAGGGGCTGGGTGATCTACGCCGTCCGGCAAGGGGAAATCGAGATGGCAACCTATGTCCGGATTCAGGATCCAGACGGGAAGGGGAGGCTCGTGAAGAGGGATGCGACGCTCGTGCGCGCGGGGCAGGTCAAGGTGTTTCTGCCCGGAGATATTCACGATACGCGCTGTGTGACAGGCCCCGCGCTGCTGTTTTGTTTTACCGAACGCGATTTGAAGAAGGAGGACAGCGAGGACGGCAGGGTGAGGCGATATGTCGAGCGGGACGGGGTCTGGACCGACCAGGCGGCAGCGTGACCAAGCTCGGAGTTCATGATCCACAGCAGGCGATCCCCGCAAACCCTGTGCGGACACCTTCGGCCCGATGGGCGCTTGCCGGCCTTTCGTTGTCGATGCTGCTGTCCTCGCTCGGCACCAGCATCGCCAATGTCGGTCTGCCCACACTGGCGCGCGCGTTCGACGCCTCCTTCCAGCAGGTGCAATGGATCGTCCTCGCCTACCTGCTGGCCATCACCACCCTGATCGTCAGCGTCGGGCGGCTCAGCGACATCGCCGGCCGCCGGCGATTGCTCCTGATCGGTACTGTGCTGTTCACGACGGCCTCGCTTCTTTGTGGCCTGGCGCCCACGCTTCCGCTTTTGGTTGCTGCCCGGGTGGCGCAGGGTCTCGGCGCGGCCGTCATGATGGCGCTCTCGATGGCTTTCGTTGGCGAGACCGTTCCCAAAGAAAAGACCGGCAGCGCCATGGGATTGCTCGGCACCATGTCTGCGGTCGGCACCGCGCTCGGGCCATCGCTCGGCGGTGTCCTGATCTCCGGCTTTGGGTGGCCGGCGATATTTTTCGTCAACGTGCCGCTGGGATGTCTCGCTCTGATTCTTGCGCGCCGTTATCTGCCCGTTGATCGTCGCGCGCCGTCGGCTGGCCAAGGCGGCTTCGACAAACTCGGCACGCTGCTGCTTGTTCTGACGCTCGCGGCCTATGCGCTCGCCATGACGATCGGGCGCGGTCATTTCAGTCAGCTCAACATGGCGTTGCTGCTTGCGGCCGCCGTCGGCGCCTGCCTCTTCGTGTTTGCCGAGACCAAGGCAACTTCACCCCTGATCCGGTTGACGATGTTCCGCGACGCCGTCCTGAGTGCGGGCCTCGTCCTGAATGCCATGGTCTCGACGGTGATGATGGCGACCCTCGTGGTCGGCCCGTTCTATCTTTCACGCGCGCTCGGGCTCAACGAGGCTGTCGTTGGCGCCGTCATGTCGGTTGGCCCGGTCATCTCCGCACTGAGCGGCGTCCTTGCCGGTCGTATCGTCGATCGACTAGGCGCGTCATTCATCGCCATCGTTGGGCTGATGCTCATGGTGGCCGGCTCTTTGGCCCTGGCGCTGATTCCAGCGCTATTCGGCATTGCGGGCTACATCGCCGCGGTCGCCGTCCTGAGCCCCGGCTACCAGCTGTTTCAGGCGGCCAACAACACCGCGGTCATGATGGATGTCAACGCAAGCGAGCGGGGCGTCGTTTCCGGCATGCTCAATTTGGCGCGCAATCTCGGGCTTATCACTGGAGCAGCCGTCATGGGCGCTGTATTTGCGTTCGCAACGGCGTCGATCGACATTACGACTGCGCGCGCCGAGGCCGTTGCCGATGGCATGCGCGCCACCTTTGCCGTCGCCACGGTTCTGATGATGGTCGCAATCGCCGTTGCGGTCGTAAGCCGTGTCCGCGCCAGGTAAGGCGCGCGGTGTCTTACGGATCGAGCTCGGTGTCCCAATAGAGATAATCGAGCCAGCTATCGTGCAGATAGTTTGGCGGGAACAGCCGGCCGTTGCGGTGAAGCTGATGCACCGTCGGTGCAAACGGGTGCTGCTTCGGAAACATCCGCGCCTGCTGCGGCGTCAGATTGCCCTTGCGCAGGTTACATGGCGAGCATGCGGCCACCACGTTTTCCCAGGTGGTCTGGCCGCCTTTGCTGCGCGGAATGATGTGATCGAAGGTAAGATCGTCGGCAGACAAGCAATATTGGCAGACGAAGCGATCGCGCAGGAAGACGTTGAACCGGGTGAAGGCGGGATGCGTGGTCGGCTTGACGAAAGATTTCAGCGACACGACGCTGGGCAACTGAATTTCGAATGTCGGGCTGCGGACCGCGCGGTCGTAGTGCTCGACGATGTTGACGCGATCGAGGAACACGGCCTTGATCGCGTCCTGCCACGACCACAGCGACAGCGGATAATAACTCAGCGGCCGGAAATCCGCATTCAGCACCAATACCGGCCAACCGCCTTGTGAGACATGTGCGTTCAAGTAACGCTCCCGGCCTCCATATAGCTGCGAAGCAGCCTGAGTTGACATACTACATGCAGCGTGACGGGATTGTGAAGAGCGTAGGCGAAGCTTATCCGCCCGATCCGTTCGCTGGTTACGGATTGCGAGGGCACCGCCGAGGCCAATACAAGACCGTTAGAAGGCCGCCAGAAGGCCATTAAACGAAGCGGGCGGCATGAGGGCCGGGATGGACACGGCAAAATGATCACCACGTCCCCTTATCTTGAGGCGCCCCGGCGGCTCCGGGCCTTCGTCCGGGCCCACGAGACGAGCCTGGTGATTCTGGCTGCGATCGTTGGCGCCATCGGCGGATTGGTGGTGGCTGCCATGAGCGCTGCCGTCGATATGCTCCACATGGCGCTGTTCGATCTCAGGGCCGGTGACCGCCTTTCAAGCCAGGTCGCGGTTGATCCTTTGCGCGCACTTCTGGTTCCATGCCTCGGGGGGTTCCTCCTCGGGATAGCTTTTCTGCTGCTGTTACGCTGGCGGCCGGCGCGCGAAGTCGATCCGATCGAGGCCAATGCGCTGCATGGCGGTCGGATGTCGTTTCGTGGCAGCGTGATCGTGGCTCTGGAGACGATCTGGTCTAGCGGGGTCGGCGCATCGGTCGGGCTTGAGGCCGGATATACTCAGCTTTCGAGCGGGCTCGGCGCTTCGCTCGGCCGCGGATTTCATCTGCGCCGTGCCGATCAGCGGCTGATGGTGGGGTGCGGCACCGCGGCTGCGATCGCGGGCGCCTTCAGCGCGCCGCTGGCGGGCGCGTTCTACGCCTTCGAACTCGTGATCGGCGGCTATACGCCCGCAAGCCTGACGCCGGTCGGGGTCGCTTCCGTCGTCGGCTATTTTGTCGCTAATGTCTTTGCGCCTCTGTCGCTCGGCGTCGGCGCCGGCCCGATGGGCGATGTGCTCGGGCGCGATCTTGCGGTGGCGGCGCTGCTCGGCGTTTTTGCGGCGCTGTTCGGGATCGCGATCATGCGTGGAGCCGGGCTGTGCGAGCAGCTGTTGTCGAAGATCGTGCCCTGGTCACCACTGCGCCCCGCTCTGGGCGGCCTTGCCGTAGGGTTGTTGGCGCTGCAGACGCCGCAGGTCCTGTCGTCGGGACATGGTGCTCTGCATTTCAATGGCATCGTCACGATGCCGTTGGCGTTTATCGGCCTGGTGTTCGTGCTGAAGACGACGGCGTCCGTGATCTCGCTCGGGGCCGGCTTTCGCGGCGGTCTGTTTTTCGCAACACTTTTTCTGGGTGCGATCGGTGGCCGTCTTTTTGCAGCCGGCGTCGACGCCCTCTGGCCGGCGCTTCACCTCGACCCCAATGTGTATGCGATCATCGGTATGAGCGCGCTGTCGGCCTCCGTCATCGGCGGGCCGCTGACGATGTCGTTCATTGCGCTGGAATTGACCGGCGACCTCTGGCTCACCACGGCCGTGCTGGTTGCGGTGATCATCTCGACCCAGATCACCCGCGAGCTGTTCGGCTATTCTTTCGCCACCTGGCGGCTGCATCTGCGCGGTGAAACGATCCGCAGCGCCGCCGATGTCGGCTGGATTCGCGATCTCACCGTGCGCAGGCTGATGCGGCCGGATGTGCTGACCGTGAATGCCGCGACGCCGATCGCCGAATTCCGGGCGAAATTTCCGCCGGGGTCAAAGACGCAGGTGGTCGCGGTGGACGATGCCGGACACTATGCGGGAATGGTATTTGTGTCGGATGCGCATGCGGTACATCTCGATACGAAAAAGCCCTTGAACAGCATTCTGCATTATCCCCGCGTCGTTTTGCATCCCGGCATGAACATCCGGGAAGCCATCGCCGCCTTCGATGTGACGGAGGCTGAATTGCTCACCGTGGTCGAAACCGGCGATCAGCGGCCGATTGGAATTTTGACCGAGGCGCATGCGATGCGGCGTTATGCCGAAGAATCCGAACGGCGGCGGCGCGAGGTGGTGGGCGATGTTTGATTTGTCCGTTCGCCGATTTTTCACGTTGATGGTCGTCGCCGCTGCCGTTTTCGGATGGACCGGTGAGTTGGCGGCGCAACCCTATCCGGTCCGGCCGATCACGATGATTGTTCCATTTCCCGCGGGTGGCGCGACCGACACGCTGGCGCGGTTCCTCGCCGAGAAGATGCGGGAAGTCCTCGGTCAGCCCATCATCATCGAGAATGTGGGCGGAGCTGCGGGCACCATCGGTGTCGGCCGCGCGGTTCGCTCGGCCGCCGACGGCTATACGCTCTCCATCGGCACCTCGACCACGCACATGCTCACCGGCGGTCTTTACGCGCTGCCGTTCGATCTTTTCAGGGATCTCGAGCCGATCATCTATATCGGCGCCGAACCGCTGCTGCTCGCGGCACGGAAAGATTTTCCAGCCAGCGATCTCAAGGGACTGATCGCCTATCTCAAGGCCAACCCGGACAAGGTCTCGGTTGGTATCGCCGGCGTCGGCGCGGCCGGGCATCTTGCCGGCATCGCGTTCCAGAAACAGACCGCGACGAAATTCCAGTTCGTGCCCTATCGCGGCAATGCGCCCGCGATGCAGGACCTGTTGGCGGGACAGATCGATTTCATGATGGAGCCATCGTCCAATTTCAGATCGCTGATTGCAACCGGCAGCATCAAGCCGATTGCGGTCACCGGCAAAACCCGGCTGCCGTCATCGCCCACTATTCCGACCGTCGAGGAAGCCGGCCTGCCCGGGTTTACGGCCTCGCTCTGGTACGGGCTCTGGGTGCCGAAAGATACGCCGCAGGACATCGTCGAGAAGCTCAATGCCACCTTGCGGGGCGTACTCGCCGATCCCCTGGTGAAAAAGCGGTTGGACGATCTCGGCATCGAGATTTCGCCGCGCGACCGGCAATCGCCGCAAGCCTTGGCCGCGTTTCAGAAGGCCGAGGCGGAGCGCTGGTGGCCGATCATCAAGGCGTCGAACCTGAAGGCGGAATGAGACGCTACTGAATCTTCTCCAGCTTCTGCAGGCAGCGTGCCCGGCCGACCTCCGCCGGCATCGGCGTGTCCCCAAAGCTGGTCTTCCAGTTGGTGACGCCGACCTCGCCAACATAGATGTCGCCTTTCGAGTCCAGCGCCACGCCGTGAGGGGCAAGGAATTTTCCGGTCTCGAGTTCGGGGCCATTCTCGCCGCCGAGCCGTGCAACGCGTTGGCCTTTTGAATTGACGATGGTCAGGCGAGGGCCGAGATTGGGCGCTCCCCGATTGACCGCAAGGCCCGGCCCCAATTCGCCGACAATGAAATTGGGCGATTTGCCGCCGCAACAATGCAGGGCGCATGGCCGGTGCAGGTTGTTCCACTGCGCCTCATATTTCCCGTTGCCGTCGAACACCTGGACGCGGTGGTTCTCGCGGTCGGCGACGTAAACCCAGCCGTCGGCGTCGGTTGAAATGTTGTGAACGATATTGAACTGGCCGGGATCGCTGCCCGGTTCGCCCCAGCTTTTGATCAGTTTGCCGTCGGGGGTGTATTTATGCACGCGGGCATTACCATAGCCGTCAGACACATAGATTTCGCCTTTGGGCGACAGCGCCGTATGGGTGCAGCGATGGAATGGCTCGCCGCTCATGAATGGCGCCGGCTTGTTGGGGATGCCGATCGTCATCAGCACCTTGCCGTCGAGCGAACATTTGCGCACGGTGTGATCGCCATCGTCGGTGCAATACAGATGATCATGCGCGTCGATATGCAGCCCATGTGCGCGGCCGAACAGGCCCTCGCCCCAGCTCTTGATGAAGTTGCCATCACGATCGAATACGATCATCGGGTGATCGCCCCGATTGAAAACATAGACTCGGTCTTTACTGTCGACGGCGACGGAGGCGACGTCGGTCAGCGTCCAGGCGTTCGGCAGCTTTGCCCAGTTCTCCACTACGCGATAGCGGTGCTCACCCGAGCCGAGAATGGTCGGCATGTGTTTTTCTCCTTGGTGAATGTCGTCAGGTGATGGTCACCGCACCCGCGGCAACAGCCCTTCCTCGATCGCCTTGATCTGAAGCGCGAGGAATTTCGAGTTGATGCGGCATTGCGCAAGGCTGCCGGCGATGAACCAAAGCCCGTCCTGGCCGGTGCGCATATACATGTTGCGCAGTTCCTGCCCGTCGCCAAATCCCCAGATCGGGCCGGCGCGTGTGGCGATTTGTTCGCCGAACAGTTGCTTCACCTGCACTTCCTGCGGCTGGTAGCCGGTCGCGAGCACGATGAGATCGGCGGCAAGTAGTTCGCCATTCTTCATCCGCGCGCCTTCAGGGATGAAGGATTCGATATCGGCAAATTGCCGAAGCGCGATCTCGCGACGCGCCACCAGATCCGAGCAGCCGACGTTGAAATAATAGCCACCGCCGCGGGTGAGGTATTTGAACTGCCAGCCGGTATCGTCCTCGCCATAGTCGAGTTTGAAACCGACCGCCTCCAGGCCATCGAGCAATGCCTTGTCGAATTGTCTGGATTGCTCGGTGATCATCTGGTGGGTGCGCTTCGCCAGCCGCAGCGGCATCGAAGCCGCGATCAGGTCGTTATCCTCCAGCGTGCCTTCATTGTAGGTCGCATAAGCAAGCTGCGCCGAGGGTTCGATATTGGTGATCAGGGTCGGGCTGCGCTGAACCAGCGTCACCTTGGCGCCGCTCGAATAGAGATCCTGCGCAATGTCGTGGCCGCTGTTGCCGGTGCCGATCACCACAGTGCGTTTGTCGGCCCACGCCTCGCCGTCGTGATATTGGCTGGAATGCAGTACCGTGCCTGCGAAATTCTTCAGCGTCGGAATATCCGGAAGGTTCGCGATACCGCTGACGCCGGTCGCCATTACGAGGTGGCGCGGATGCATGGTGCGCGTCGTGCCGTCGCCACGGCGCAGCACCACGGACCAGCGGCCTTGAGCGGCGTCATAGTCGCCGTGCGCCAGGGCCGTATCGGTCCAGAAGTTCAGCTCCATGGCATCGACGTAGGATTCGAACCAGTTGGCGAGCTTGTCCTTGGGGATATAGACCGGCCAACTCGTTGGGAACGGCATGTAGGGAAGGTGGTTGACCTGCACCTGGTTGTGCAGCGTCAGCGCGTGATAGCGTTTGCGCCAATTGTCGCCGATGCGGCTCTCGCGGTCGACAATCAGCGTGTCGATGGAGAGCTGTTTCAGCTGTGCCGCGATCGAAAGCCCGGCCTGTCCGCCGCCGACCACGAGCACGGTGGGATCGCGATCGGTATAGGCAATGGATGCCTGGCGCTGGTCGAGCCAGTTGGGTCCGCGGAAATCGCGCGAATAGGACTGGCCGCGTGGCCGCGCCGACCCGATTGTCTCTTCGAACCCTTTCAACTCGTCGAGCGCGGTGAAAAGCGTCCAGGCCTTGGGCCGGCCGTCGTCATAGGGGTCAGGGATCAGCCGGATAATGCCATGGCCGCGGCCTTGAGCGGTCTCGAACCTGAATATCGCCTCGATGGTCTCGGTGCCGGCGCGCCTCACGCGGCGCGGCGGCGCGCGCTCGGCATCGATCTTGAAACCAGACGGTGAGACTTGGCCGGCATGATGCGCGAGTTCGCTTTGAATTGCATCGGCGCCGTTGATGGTTTGCAGGTTCCAGCTCAGCGCGAGCGCGTCGCGCCAGTAACTCTCGGGATGAAAGAGGGGCCGAAGTGCGCCGTCTTTAGGGTGCTCGAGCGCGCGTTCGAATTCCGTCAGCCAGTTTTCCACTGACACCGCGATATCGTCGGTTCGATCGAGCATGCATTGGCCTCGTTGGGCCGTCTTGACGACGTTTCCTGATGTCGAGGCTATACCGTTTGAGACCGGGTCAAAAGCCGCTTAGTCGGGAAGTGACAGAATGTGGCCCTGCGCGGGGGGAATATGCCCATTGAGCGTGTCCAGATAGACTTGCCTGACCGCTGTGGGGCCGCGGCCTTCGACCACTGTCAGCCGCTTCGACAATGTCGGCGCAAACGTCGACCATGCAGCGCCAAATCGCCGATCGATGCCGCCCGGCCCCCATTCTCCGGCGCGCTTTCGAATCTGATCGGGCGCGAAAAACCAGGCAGGCTTGGCGCCCGGCAATTCCGGCTCGTCCGGCGAAAAGCTTTGGTGCGTGAGCCCGATCTGGCCGGAATATTTCATCGCGTCGCGGAAATGATGGTGCAGCCGTGCCCGCAGCGCGCTGTTGCCAGCCATATCGACAAAGGCGACCGGTGAATCCGGTGGCAGTGATTCGATGCGGTCGTAGGTCACGACATCGTTGTAGCAACCGAGCGATCGGACAAAGTCGGCATTCCCAGCCGAGGTCAGTCCGATCACGGGGGTCGGCTCGGAATGCGAGTATAGAAGGTGCGCAAGGCCGAACGCGGTTTTGCTGGAGGCGCTCGAAAGCAGCACGCTCCGTGCGCCGAAGAAAGCATGCTCGCGCAAGAAGTCGTCGACCAGAAACGACAGCATGAACAGCGGCCGCAGCAGCGCCTGAAAATCCCCGTTGAGACCTTCGAAGGCGACATCGCCGCTGACGCGCGCATAGGCGTTATAGACCGGTGCCACGCCTTGGCGATGCGCTGCCGCGTCGCGCAAGCCGCGTTTACTCACGTCACCCGCCTCGATCACGAGATGGGTCGCCATCGGAAAATAGCCGAACAGCCGCTCGCCAATTTCGATGGACGGATGGCGGGAAGCGATCACCTCGCCAAATCCCCATACCGGAATGTTGCCGAAACCTTCCGGCGCCGGAAACAGCTGCCAATATTTCAACTGATCGCCGAGCGTGGCGTAAGTGATGTTGTTGGCCGTGAAAGCGAAGCGATCGACCTTGACCAGCAGCGCTTCATCGGGAAGCGAATTTGCCTCAGGCAAGTTCGTTTCGATGAATTTGCATTCCTGAAAATTGTTGCGTGCAACGATGAAGGCGGTGGCGTTCATGGCTCGACCCCCGGTAGTTGGGCTGCCGTCATCTTTGCGTCCGCTCACGAAGGTTTTGCAACAGGGACATTGTTTGAAACGGCGTTCGCTTTTTCAACTCCTGCGATGACGCCTTCACGTTTCTTGAGCGCGCGGTAATACGACCACCACAGATGCGCCGCCGCGCCGCGCATCGGGCGCCAGGGTTCCGCGAGAGGCGCCATTTCCTTTAATGTGGGGCGCGTTTTCAATCCCAGTCCGATCTTGACCGCCTCCTGCACCGCGAGGTCGCCGGCGGGCCACGCATCGCCGTGGCCGAGGCAAAACAACAGGTAGACGTCGGCGGTCCAGGGGCCGATGCCGTGCAGTAAAATCAGCGCGTGATGCGCCGCATCGGCGTCCTCATTGGCGAGTACATCGAGATTCAGCCGTTCAGCGGCGATCTCGCGTGCGAGATTCTTCAAGGTCTTGATCTTCGCGGCCGACAGGCCGAGCCGGCCCAGGCGATCCGCGCGAGCGCGGCGGATCGCATCGGGGTCGAATGGATCGAAGGCGGCGCTCAGGCGGGCCCAGATCGCCGCAGCGCTAGCGGTAGAGAGCTGCTGTCCGCAGACAATATGCGCAAGGCCCATAAATCCGGGCTCACGCCGCCGCAGCGCCGGCATGCCGGCCACCGCAAATACCGGCTGAAGCCGCGGGTCCAGCTTCAGGAGCGCGTGGATCGCGGCTTCGAGATCAGCCTGGCTGTTGAGGTGGAGGGTCATTTGAAGGCTTTAACCTGATACTTATAGTCATGGCCGGGCATAGCCGTTCGGAGAACGGCGTCGCTTCCGCTCGCCTATGCCCGGCCATCCACGTCTTTCTATCCTAATGATCAAGGCGCCGGAGCGAATCGGATTTCAGGGATGACAACCTACCCAACGTCGGCAGATCTGGATCAAGCTCCTGTCGTGATGCTTGCCGAGCCTCACTTTTGCAAGACGTGGATGCCCGGGACAAGCCCGGGCATGACGGGACTTGTATGATGCCGCCACCCGTTTTCCGCTTTGCGCCGTCTCCGAACGGTTACCTGCATCTCGGCCACGCCTTTTCGGCGATGCTGAATTCCGACTTGGCGCGGCAAGCAGGCGGCCGTTTCCTGCTGCGCATCGAGGATATCGATCCGACCCGCTGCCGGAGCGAATTCGAAGCCGCGATTGACGAAGACCTCATTTGGCTTGGCCTTTCCTGGGAAAAACCGGTGCGCCGCCAGTCCGAGCATTTTGCGGAATATCGTACCGCACTCGAAAAGCTCACGGCGCTCGGGCTTGTCTATCCCGCGTTCGAAAGCCGCGCCGAGATTGCCGGTCTCATCAGATTGAAGGAGACGGAGGCGCCATGGCCGCGCGATCCCGACGGCGCGCCGCTTTATCCAGGCTCGGCGCGCGCACTCCCGCCTGAGGAGCGGGCGCGGCTGATGCAAGCGGGCGCGCCTTACGCACTGCGGCTCGACATGGCCTTAGCCTGTGCGCGCGTCGGTCAATTGAACTGGTTCGAACGCGGAGAGGGGCCGCAAGGCGAAAGGGGGGCGGTCGCCGCCGATCCCGCCGCCTGGGGCGATGTTATCATCGCGCGCAAGGAGACGCCGACCAGCTATCACCTCGCCGTGGTGGTCGACGACGCATTGCAAGGTGTCAGCGAGGCGGTGCGGGGCCAGGACCTGTTCTGGTCGACCAGCGTCCATCGGCTATTGCAGCAGCTTCTCGGGCTTCCGCAAGCCACCTATCGGCATCACCGTCTCATTCGCGACGCTGCCGGGCAAAAGCTGTCGAAATCGACGGAGGCGACGGGCTTGCGCGAATTGAGGGCAGCCGGCGTGACCCCGGCTGAGGTTCGCCGCCGCGTCGGCCTCGCCTGAAGACTATTCACCTTGCCGACACTCTGTTCGCGATCTGGCGGCGCTTCGGCGTGACTCCATCCACCCGGCCGTGCCATGGTGAGGCCGGCCAGGGTTGGGGGAATCATGGCGTCGAGTTCGCGCCCACGGCGCAGTCAGCGGCGGCTGAAAAAAACACCGCCGAAAAAGCGTAGAGCAGGCGTTGTAGCCGGCAAGTCGCGCAGGGCTGGCACCAACAAGGCTGGCACCAACAAGGCTGCCACTAACAAGGCCGCCGGCAAAATAGTTACTCCCGGCATTGTCGAAACGGTGCTCGCCACCTTTGCGCATGAGGTGCGCACGCCGCTGACCGGCATTCTCGCGATCAGCGACCTTCTGGCGACGTCCGACCTCGACGAGCGGGAGCGGCGCTGGGTCGATACCATCAAGGCCGGCGCCGAACACCTGGCGAGCCTTGCGACCCTGTTTGTCGATGCCGCCAGAAGCGGACGCTCTGGCTTTGGCGTCCGGCACGACTTCTTCGATCTGCGGACGCTCGCCCACAGCGTCGGCGACTCGCTTGCCGGCAGGGCCACCGCGAAAGGTTTGCAGTCGCGGGTCGAAATTTCCGAGAAACTGCCCGCTTTCGTCATCGGCGACCCCGTTCGCCTGCGGGCGGCACTCGAAAACCTGATCGACAATGCCACCAAATTTACCGAACAGGGCGGCGTCGCGCTGAGCGTGCGGCCGACCGGTGAGGCGAAAGGCAAAGGGAAGGGCAAGGTCGGCGTGGCCTTTGCGGTTTCCGACAGCGGCATCGGCCTCACGTTGCAGGAGATCAAGCGGCTGTTCCGCCCGTTTTCGCAGGCCAATGTGAAAATTGCCGCCCGCTTCGGTGGCGCCGGGCTCGGACTGTCGTCGGTGAAACAACTCGCCCGCGCGATGGGCGGCGATATCGCGGTGACGCCGCGGCGCGGCGGAGGGACGACGTTCACGCTGACGGTCGTGTTGGACCGCGCCGAGGCCTCGCCGGAGGGTTCAGCCCAGGACGATCACCCGCAGGAGCACGCGCGGGGCCTGCACGTTCTCAGCGTCGAGGATAATCCGTTCGGCCGTGTCGTGCTCAACGCGGTTTTGACCGAACTCGGCCATCAGGCGGAATTCGTCGGTCGCGGCGAAGACGCCGCCGATCGGATCACGCAAGGCAGTTTCGATGCGGTGTTGATGGACATGGTGCTCCCGGGCATTGACGGCATTGAAGCGATCCGGCGGATTCGCGCATTGGGTCCGCCGTTCGGCGCCATCGCGGTCATCGGCGTATCCGGCCGCAGCGATGACGAGGCGGCCGCGCGCGGCGCGGGCGCCGACGCCTTCCTGGTCAAGCCTGTGTCTCCGAGGGCTTTAGCGATTGTGCTGCTTGAAGCGACACGCCGTGCGGCAGCCGCGACTTGATGATCGCCGCGTTGAGCTCCCCGCCGTAGACGAAGATCGCCGCCAGGAAATAAAGAAACACCAGCGCGATGATGACCGATGCGAGACCGGCATACATGGTCACATAATTATTGGCGAACCGCGCCAGATATTGTCCGAACACGGTGCCCGATATCAGCGAAGCCAGCAGGGTGAAGGCGATACCCGGCAGGATCTGCGAGAAGCCCCTGCGGCCGGCGGGAAGCCACGCGTGCAGTACGAACAGCGCGACCACCAGCGCCAGAATCGTGATGCTGTAGCGGGCAATGTTGAGCAAATTCTCATTGCTGTCGACGACCAACGGAATGTGGCGCCGGGTCGCTTCCAGGATCAGCGGGCCGAGCACGATCAGGAAAGCCATCGCCAGCGCGGTGAAGGCGGCGACCAGCGTGTAACCTATCGACTCCAGCCGCAGCCAATACCACCGGCGCGGTTCGATCACCGAATAAGCGCGGTTGAGGGCGACGCGAAGCGCCTCGACGCCGTTCGAGGCGAAATAGACCGCAAGCACCGCGCCGATGGTCAGGATGTCGCCGCGGGTCGTGGTCAGGACATCATGGATTTCGCCGGACAACGAATCGGCGACCTGCCTTGGCCAAACCTGAAGCAGAAGGCTTGCGGCCTGATCGGCGAGTTCCTTTGAGCCGAAGAAGCCGGCGAGCGAGGTCAGCACGATCAGAAACGGAAACAGCGCCATCAAGGTGGACAGGGCGATGTGGCTGGCGATCGCCCAGCCATCGTCCGCGAGAAACGTGTAGAACGCGTCGAGGCCGACGTGAAAGATGTAGCGAATCTGCCGCACAGCGGACCCTGATGTGGAGCGCAGGCGAGCCTGCCTTCTTATCGAGGTCACCTTCGGATATTATTCCGCCAAAAGCCAGTGCGGCGGTTCAGAAGTCCGCAACATAGCTGCCGCGAGTTCGTCATGCGGACTTCTGAACCAAAGCCGCACTGGATCGGTTGATTTTCTAGTGTCCTTTCGATTCCGAAGTCCGTAAACGTGGGGCCGCACAACCATACGGACTTCGGAATCGGGACACTAGATCGCGGCGGTTCAGAAGTCCGCAACATAGCTGCCGCGAGTTCGTCATGCGGACTTCTGAACCAAAGCCGCACTGGATCGGTTGATTTTCTAGTGTCCTTTCGATTCCGAAGTCCGTAAACGTGGGGCCGCACAACCATGCGGACTTCGGAATCGGGACACTAGATCGCGGCGGTTCAGAAGTCCGCAACATAGCTGCCGCGAGTTCGCATCGTTGCTGCTGCGTTGATGCCCGGCGATGGCGGATCGGCAATCTTGGTGTTATGTAGGAAAGATGGCCTCATTTCTTAGTACTTTCATCGTTCCCATCGCGGTGGCCGCGGTTGCGTTGGTGCTGCTGCTCGGCCTCATCAACATGATGCGGGGCGGATCGCCGAATTATTCGCAGAAATTGATGCGGATGCGGGTGCTGCTTCAGTTCGTCGCCATCGTCATCATCATGATCACGGTCTGGGCGACGGGCCATCGTTAGGAGGAGATAAGGCATGGTCGTCCTCAACCGTATCTATACGCGAACCGGCGATGACGGGACCACCGCGCTTGGCAGCGGCGAGCGCCGCCCGAAATACGACCTGCGTATCGCAGCCTACGGAACGATCGACGAGACCAATGCCGTCATCGGCGTTGTGCGTCTGCATCTGGCCGCGACGCCGGCACTCGATGCGATGCTGGGGCTCATTCAAAACGATCTGTTCGATCTCGGTGCCGACCTCGCGGTGCCCCAGCGCGAGGGCAAGGCCGAGCGCCTGCGCGTGCTGTCGAGCCAGGTCGAGCGCCTCGAACGCGACATCGACCGGTTGAATGCGGATCTCGCCCCCTTGAACTCGTTCGTGCTGCCCGGCGGCACGCCTGCGGCCGCCCATCTGCATTTGGCGCGCACCGTGTGCCGCAGGGCGGAACGAATCATGGTGGAACTGGCGGCCAATCCGGACGAGCCGGTCGGTGATGCGGCGATCCAGTATGTGAACCGGCTGTCGGATTTCCTGTTTATTGCCAGCCGCACGGCCAATCACAACGGCGCCGGGGACGTGCTGTGGGTGCCCGGCCAGAACCGCTGACCCGATAAGGGCAATTTTTGGCCCTGGCGGTCCGCGAATGTCAAATCCACTCCACCAGCGTTGACCGGGGTGGGCGGGCGCTTTAGGTTCCGCGCCCTAAGCTTTAAAATCAAGGTGTTCCAGCGAAAGAGGGGCGATGAAGGTTCTGGTGCCGGTCAAGCGAGTGGTCGATTACAACGTCAAGGTCCGCGTCAAGAGCGATGGAACCGGCGTTGAACTGTCCAACGTTAAAATGTCGATGAATCCGTTTGACGAAATCGCCGTCGAGGAGGCCCTGCGCCTGAAAGAGGCCGGCAAGGCGACCGAAGTCGTGGTGGTTTCAATCGGGCCGGCCCAGGCCGCCGAAACCATTCGCACCGGTCTTGCCATGGGCGCCGACCGCGGCATCCTGGTCAAGGCCGAGGGCAACGTCGAACCGCTGGCGGTGGCAAAGATTCTGAAGGCCGTGGCCGACGAGGAAAAGCCCGGGCTTGTGATCCTCGGCAAACAGGCGATCGACGACGACTCAAACCAGACCGGACAGATGCTGGCGGCCCTGCTCGGGTGGTCGCAGGCGACGTTTGCCTCCAAGCTCGAGGTCGATGGTTCCGATTTCAAGGTCACGCGCGAGGTTGATGGCGGATTGCAGACCGTGAAACTGAAGGGGCCGGCGATCGTCACCACCGACCTGCGGCTGAACGAGCCGCGTTATGCGAGCCTGCCGAACATCATGAAGGCCAAGAAAAAGCCGATCGCTGACAAGGTCGCATCGGACTATGGTGTCGATCTGACGCCGCGCCTTGAGATTCTCAAGACCTCCGAACCGCCGGGCCGCAAGGGCGGCGTCAAGGTCAAGGATGTCGCTGAATTGGTGTCGAAGCTGAAGACCGAAGCGGGGGTTCTTTAGAGATGACCACGCTGTTGATGGCCGAACACGACAACGCATCGATCAAGGATGCCACCAACAAGGCGCTGACGGCAGCCGCAGCACTCGGCGGTGACGTGCATGTGCTGGTCGCCGGTGAGAACGCCAGGGCGGCCGCCGAAGCGGCGGCCAAACTGTCGGGCGTCAAGAAAGTCTTGCTCGCCGATAATGCCGCCTATGCACATGACCTGGCCGAGCCTCTCGCGGCTCTGATCGTCAGCCTTGCCGGCGGCTATGACGCCTTCGTTGCGCCGGCGACCTCGCGCTTCAAGAACGTCATGCCGCGCGTTGCCGCGTTGCTCGACGTGATGCAGGTGTCGGAAATCATCAAGGTGATATCGCCCGACACGTTCGAGCGGCCGATCTATGCGGGCAACGCCATCCAGACCGTCCAATCGAAGGACGCCAAGAAGGTCATCACCGTGCGGACCTCGACCTTTGCGGCCGCCGGTGATGGCGGCAGCGCGGTGGTGGAGGATGCGGCGGCAGCAAGCGATCCCGGTCTTTCCAGCTTTGTCGGCGAGGAAGTCGCGAAAAGCGATCGCCCCGAACTGACCTCGGCCAAGATCATCGTGTCCGGCGGCCGCGCCATGCAAAGCCGCGAGAATTTCGCCAAATATATCGAGCCGCTCGCCGATAAACTGGGCGCCGCCGTCGGCGCCTCGCGCGCCGCGGTCGATGCGGGCTACGCGCCGAACGACTGGCAGGTCGGCCAGACCGGCAAGGTGGTGGCGCCCGAGCTTTATGTGGCGATCGGCATTTCCGGCGCGATCCAGCACCTCGCCGGCATGAAGGATTCCAAGGTCATCGTAGCGATCAACAAGGACGAGGATGCGCCGATCTTCCAGGTTGCCGATTACGGCCTGGTCGCGGATTTGTATCAGGCGGTTCCAGAATTGATCGAGGCGCTCGGCAAGCTCGGTAAATAGGGTGTCACTCCGGTAAGGTGACGAGATGGCTAAGATGACGAGATGGCGGTCATGATAAAAAAAGTCGGCGTGATCGGTTCGGGCCAGATGGGCAATGGCATCGCTCACGTCGCGGCCTTGGCCGGGTTCGACGTGGTGCTCAACGACGTCACTGCCGACCGCCTGAAGTCGGGCATGGCGACCATCAATGGCAACCTGTCGCGGCAGGTCACCAAGAAATTCATAACCGAGGATGCCCGCAAGCAGGCGGTGTCGCGGATTGCGCTCGCCGATTCCATGGAAGGGCTCGCCGATTGCGATCTCGTGATCGAGAGCGCGGTCGAGAAGGAAGACGTCAAGCGCAAGATCTTTCATGAGGTCTGCGCGCTGTTGAAACCGAGCGCCATCGTCGCCTCCAATACGTCATCGATTTCGATCACGCGGCTGGCGGCCTCGACCGACCGGCCCGAGCGCTTCATCGGCATCCACTTCATGAATCCGGTGCCGCTGATGGAATTGGTCGAACTGATCCGTGGCATCGCTACCGATGACACGACCTTCGATACCGCCAAGGAATTCGTCACCAAGCTCGGCAAGCACATCGCGGTGTCGGAAGATTTTCCGGCCTTTATCGTCAACCGCATTCTGCTGCCGATGATCAACGAGGCGATCTATACGCTCTATGAAGGCGTCGGGAACGTCGAGGCGATCGATGCGGCGATGAAGCTTGGTGCCCATCATCCGATGGGGCCGCTGGAACTCGCCGATTTCATCGGTCTCGATACCTGTCTTTCGATCATGCAGGTTCTGCATGAGGGCTTGGCCGACTCCAAATACCGTCCCTGTCCGCTGCTCGTGAAATATGTCGAGGCAGGCTGGTTGGGGCGCAAAACCCAGCGCGGTTTCTACGACTATCGCGGCGACAAGCCGGTTCCGACGCGCTAACCATCCAGCATTTGTTAAGGCTTGCTGGGTAATTTGATCCCGCGACCGGGGATCACGCGTATGGACGTAGCGAGTTTGGCAGCTAGTTTGCTCACGGCGCAGGCCGGCAATACCCAACAGCAGATCGCAACCTCTGTCCTTAAATCGAACATCGATGCCGAGAAATCCTCGGTCCTGACCATCCTCGGATCGGGATCACAGCCGTCGCTTGCCAATGTCGGCGCTGGCATCGGCGGCAACCTCAACGTAGCGGCCTGAGGTCCTCTCTGACCTGACGTCCCGCACCTCAGCGGGCCTGCTGCGCGG
The DNA here is from genome assembly GCA_963770515.1 of uncultured Alphaproteobacteria bacterium. Taxonomy (GTDB): domain Bacteria; phylum Pseudomonadota; class Alphaproteobacteria; order Rhizobiales; family Xanthobacteraceae; genus Bradyrhizobium. The sequence goes on along the minus strand of CAVYPW010000003.1, from coordinate 237,854 downwards.
ATTCTACCGCCGTGATGGATTGCCCGCCGTCGCCGCATGCGATAGCGAGGAGCCGGCCTCACGCTATACCCAAGGACATCCCATGAAGTTCGCAAGTTTCAAGATCAACGGCGCCACGAGCTGGGGCCTCATCGACGGTAATGAAGCGGTCGATCTCGGCGCGGTCTTGCGCGATCGTTTTCCCGATTTGAAATCCGCCATTGCCGCGGGCGCCCTGCTTGATGCCGCGAGCGCCGCGGCCAAGGCCGCGCGGCATCCGCTTGCCAGCATCGCCTGGCTGCCGGTGATCCCGAACCCCGACAAGATCCTCTGCATCGGTCTCAACTACGAGAACCACCGCAAGGAGACCGGCCGCACCGAGGTCGAAAACCCGACCGTGTTCGGGCGGTTCGCTAACAGCCAGACCGGCCATCTCACCAACATCATCCGCCCGAAAGTATCGACCGACCTCGACTACGAGGGCGAGCTGGCGCTCATCATCGGCAAGCCCGGCCGCTACATCTCCCGCAAGGATTCATGGGGCCATATCGCCGGATATGCCTGCTACAACGAAGGCAGCGTCCGTAACTATCAGCGCCACACCCATCAGTTTACGCCCGGCAAGAATTTTCCGAATACCGGCGCGTTCGGCCCGTGGATGGTCACGCCGGACGAAGCCGGCGATCTCGGTCCGTTGCGGCTGCAAACCCGCCTCAACGGCGAGGTCGTTCAGGATACGACCATCAGCCAGATGATCTTCGATATCCCGCGCCAGATCGAATATTGCTCGGAGTTTACGCGGCTCGAACCGGGCGATGTGATCGTGACGGGTACGCCGGGCGGCGTCGGCTCCCGCCGCACCCCGCCTTTGTGGATGAAGCCGGGCGATGTGGTCGAGGTCGAGATCGACCGGATCGGGCTGTTGCGTAACGGCGTCGCGGACGAGGCGTAAAGCGTTTTCGAGCGAAGTGGGAACCAGTTCGCGTCAAGAAAACGCGTCAAAAAATGTGGCGCGTCTTTGCGGCAGGGAGGGCGCGCCGGCGCGGGCGAATTAAGAGCCTGTCGCCGTCGCCGCCGTAATCAGCTTGACCGCGTCCTCGCTGTCCCATTCGGCCGGTCCCGCAATGGTCGCGATCTCGCAGCCCTGGCCATCGACAAGCACCGAGGTTGGCATGCCCAATGCCCGGCCTATGGCTTTAAGATCCTGAAAGACCTTGGCTTTCTCGTCGCTAAAGTAGTCGAGCCGGGAAAGCTTCGCCTCCTTCAGGAAATTCTTGGGTTTTTCCGGGTCGCGGGTATCGATGTTGATCGCCACCACCTCGAAATCCTTGCCGCCAAGCTTGGTTTGGAGCCGGTCAAGCGCGGGCATTTCCTTGCGGCAGGGCACGCACCAGGTCGCCCACAGGTTCACCAGCACGGTGCGTCCGCGCCAGTCGGAAAGCTTCTTTGGCTTGCCAGAGGCATCCTCAAAAGTGAGGTCGGGCAGCCGCAACGGCGTGGTAGCCATGGTCAGCGCGGCCACCTCGCCATGGGCGAGCGGCGCGATCTTCTTCGAAAGGTTAACCGCGGGCGCGCAGGCCGAATCGCCTGTTACGTTGCGCTTGAGCCCGCCAAGCCCGTATACCCCGCCAAATCCGATCGCAGCGCCAATCAGCACCGCCCCGATCACATAGGGGATACGGCGGGTTGGAACTGGCACAGGCGAGGGGCTTTCGGGCATATCGTTTGTCATCCTGGTTCAGATACGGCTATTTGAGGGCCTTCGGTTGCACCCGCCACAGGTTTTGCGCAACAAGCCTTTTGCGCAACAACTTTGGGCGCGGCGAATATGAGTAGATGGTCATGAGCAACAAGATGTGGGGCGGCCGGTTCACCGAACGTCCTGATGCGATCATGGAGGAAATCAACGTCTCCATCGACGTCGATCGTCACCTTTATGCCCAGGACATCGCCGCGTCCAAGGCCCATGCCGCGATGCTGTCCGCGCAAGGCATTATCACTGCAAACGATGCGAAAAATATCGCCAGGGGTCTAGACACGATTTTGTCAGAAATCGTCAAGGGATCGTTCGATTTCAAGCGCGCGCTCGAAGATATCCATATGAACGTCGAGAGTAGGCTAAGCGAATTGATCGGCCCAGCCGCCGGGCGCTTGCACACCGCGAGATCGCGCAATGATCAGGTAGCAACTGATTTTCGCCTGTTCGTCCGTGACACCATCGACGAGACCGATCGCGCGCTCGCTTTGTTTCAGCAGGCGCTGGCGGAGCGCGCGTTGGAACACGCCGCAACCGTGATGCCGGGCTTTACCCATCTGCAAACCGCCCAGCCCGTTACCTTCGGCCACCATCTGCTCGCTTATGTCGAGATGGCAGCGCGTGATCGGGGCCGGTTCACGGATGCGCGCAAGCGTCTCAACGAATCGCCGCTGGGCGCAGCCGCGCTGGCCGGCACCTCGTTTCCGATCGACCGGGCGGCAACTGCGAAAGCACTTGGCTTCGACCGGCCGATGGCCAATTCGCTGGACGCGGTATCCGATCGCGATTTCGTCATTGAAACGCTGTCGGCGGCCGCCATCGCCGCGGTGCATCTGTCGCGCTTTGCCGAGGAGATCGTGATTTGGACCTCGCCGCTGGTGGGGCTGGTGCGGCTTTCCGACAAGTTCACCACCGGCTCCTCGATCATGCCGCAGAAGCGCAACCCGGACGCGGCCGAACTGGTGCGCGCCAAAACCGGCCGGGTGATCGGTGCGCTGAGCGCGATGTTGATTGTCATGAAGGGGCTGCCGCTCGCCTATCAAAAGGACATGCAGGAAGACAAGCAGGGCGCGATGGAGGCGTTCGGCGCGCTGTCGCTGGCGATCCGGGCGATGACGGGCATGGTGCTCGACATGGTGCCGGACGAGGCGCGCATGAAGATTGCGGCCGGAGACGGTTATGCGACGGCGACTGATCTTGCGGACTGGCTGGTGCGGACGCTAAAAATGCCGTTCCGCGACGCCCACCATGTCACCGGGCGAATCGTGGCCAAGGCGGCAAGCGATGGCGTCGCCTTGCATGAAATGCCGTTGAAGGCGATGCAGGCGATCGAGCCTGATATTACCAGGGATGCGCTTTCGGTATTGTCGGTCGAGGCCTCCGTCAAAAGCCGCACAAGTTTTGGCGGAACTGCGCCGAAGAATGTGGCGGCGCAGGCCAAGGCGTGGCTCAAGCGGCTGGAAAAAGAGCGAAAGTTAGGCTGAGCGCCGATTTATTTTCGGTAAATTGAGTGTTTCGTGGTGTGGCCAGAACAGACCAATCTTTGTATGGTGCCGACCGCATTGGGGATTTTGACGTGACTCGCGACATCAGCCGAAACCATCAACGATGGGCCCTTATCCTGTTGGGGACCGCTGCGCTGGCGCTTTCCGGTTGCGGCCGCAAGGGGCCGCTCGATCTGCCGCCGACCGCCTCGGGACAGCCGCCGGCTGCCGCTGTGCAGCCCGATCCGACCGCAACCGCCGATGCGAGCAAGCCGAGCCTGTTCAATCCGAACTACGGCAGCGATCAGTTGCCGGTCGCCGGCAAAGGTCCGAAACGGCCGTTCACCCTCGATCCGCTTCTCAATAGCAACTAGGCGTGGTGCGGCGGATGTGACGCTCACTACCGCTGATTACAACCGGAAAAGCCAGTCATGAATCACTTCGATTATCGCAACGGCGTGCTCCACGCCGAGGCGGTTAGTCTGGTGGAACTCGCCGACGCGGTCGGCACGCCGTTTTATTGCTATTCGACCGCGACGCTGGAGCGCCATTATCGGGTATTTGCCGAGGCCTTCGCCGGCGAGAAGGCGCTGATCTGTTACGCCATGAAGGCGAACTCCAACCAGTCTGTGCTGCGCACGCTTGCAAAACTCGGCGCCGGCGCCGACGTGGTTTCGGGCGGCGAGTTGAAGCGCGCGCTTGCCGCGGGCATTCCGCCCGAGCGGATCGTGTTTTCCGGGGTCGGCAAGTCTGAGGCCGAATTGCGTGCCGCGCTTTCAGCCGACATCCTCTGCATCAACGTCGAATCCGAACCCGAACTGGAATTGCTGTCGGCTCTCGCGAGCGGGCAAGGCAAGACGGCGCGGATTTCGGTTCGCGTCAATCCGGATGTCGATTCCGGATCGCATGCGAAAATCTCGACCGGCAAGTCCGAGAACAAGTTCGGCATTCCGCTGGCGCATGCGCGTGCGGTTTATGCGCGGGCCGCGAAATTGCCCGGCATTCGCGTGACCGGCGTCGACATGCATATCGGCAGCCAGATCACGGACCTGGTGCCGCTAGAGGCCGCCTTCCGCCTGCTCGCCGAATTCGTGCAGGCGCTGCGCGCCGACGGTCACACCATTTCGCATGTCGATTTCGGCGGCGGCCTTGGCATTCCCTATCACATGGACCGCGAAGCGCCACCCTTGCCGTCCGCCTATGCCGCGATGGTCAAGCGCGTGACGCACAATCTCGGCTGCACGCTGTTGTTCGAGCCCGGCCGGGTGATCGTCGGCAACGCCGGAATCCTCGTCACACGCGTGATCTATGTGAAGCAGGGCGAGGCCAAGAAGTTCGTCATCATCGATGCCGCGATGAACGATCTGATCCGCCCAACTCTGTATGAAGCGCACCATGATATCCTGCCGGTGCGGGCGTTTCCCAAAGGCGCGCCGGAGATCACCGCGGATGTGGTCGGACCGGTCTGCGAAAGCGGCGACTATCTCGCGCTCGGCCGCAACATGCCGGAGCCGAAGGCGGGCGACCTGCTCGCCATCATGACCGCCGGCGCCTATGGCGCGGTGCAGTCCGGATTTTACAACACGCGCGCGCTGGTGCCGGAAGTGCTCGTCAAGGACGACCAGTACGCGGTGGTGCGCCCACGCGTCGAGGTCGATGCGTTGATCGCGATGGACAGACCGGCACCGTGGTTGTGATTTTACCTTCTCCCGCAAGAGGAGATGGTAAGGAATCTCACTTCCCCGCAAGCCCGCCTTTGGGCCCGCCGACCACCACGCCGGCCTTCTTCTCGATCGGCTTGATCGCGGAGGTGAAGTCGGAATCCGCGCCGGTTTCGCGGATCACCACTTCCCAGAGTCGGCCGACCGCTTCGGCGACTTCCATCGACAGGCCGAGCGACTTCATCTCATCCAGCGCCAGCCGCACGTCCTTGACCATCAACCCGGTGGCAAAACCGAAGTCGAAGCTGCGCGGCAGGATCGCGCGGGGAAACTTGTCGCGGCTTGCCGTGTTCATGCCCGAGCCCGAATTGAGCACGTCGACCATGACGGCCGGATCGAGGCCGGCTTTGACGCCCATGACCTCGGCTTCCGATGTGGCCAACATGGCGGTGGCCGATAGCAGGTTGTTGGCGAGTTTCATGGTCTGCCCGGAGCCGGGCTTTTCGCCGATGAAGAACACCTTGCCGATCACGTCGAGCGCCGGCTTGATCGCGTCGAAATCGGCGCGCGGGCCGGACACCATGACCGCGAGCGTGCCCTTCTCGGCGCCGCCGACACCGCCCGAGACCGGGCTGTCGATCTGGACGATGTTGCGCTTGGCCAGAATGGCGTTGATCCGCACCGCCATTTGCGAACCGACGGTGGAAAGATCAACGAAGCGCTTCACGCGTTTGCCTTCGATCACGCCGTCCTTGCCGGTTGCGACCTCAAGCGAAGCCTGAAGCGAGGGCAGGCTCGCCATCACGGTCTCGGCGTGATCGGCGACGTCCTTGGGCGAGGAGGTGGCTTTGGCGCCGAGCGCAACCAGTCGGTCCATGACCTCCTTGCGCTGGTCGAAGATGAAAAGCTGGTGCTTGGCCTCGATCAGGCGCCGCGCCATCGGGAAGCCCATGTTGCCGAGGCCGATGAATCCAATGTCCATGATGTGATCCTAAGAATGCTTGGAGACGTCCTCGTAGGCGGTTGCTGCCGTCCTGTGCCGCCCATTTGAAATTCCTGCAGCACGGGCAGCGAACTCTACACAGGAATTCCAAATGGAGAGCGGCACAAGCATGAATAATTAGCTGGTGCCCATGACTTTTCGAAGTTCTTGGAAGGTGGTGCGGCGGCGGGGTACGAACTTCGAAAAGTGGGCACCGGTCACGCCTTCGTTATGCGTTAATCCAGGTGTGGGATACCCCACTTGCGTGGGTGCCTCACGGCCGCCGTTGTGTTAGGCTTATCTTCCAGGGAACCTGGAGAGATTGTTGAACGGACCCACCCCCAATTCGCCGGAGCCGGAACGCAGCCCTGGTGCGGCCTCGCGGCTGCGGATCGCACAAGCGTTGCGCCGGGCCGAATTTGCGATCGCCTGGGAACGAAGCTGGCCGCATCTGGCGCGATGTCTGGCCGTTGTCGGCCTGTTTCTGGTGCTGTCCTGGGCCGGACTTTGGCTGGTCCTCCCCTTCGTCGCCCGCGCCGTGGGGCTTGGTCTTTTTCTGGCTGTGGCGCTCGCAGCCCTGTTCCCCTTGTTCCGGTTTCGCTGGCCAAGCCGGCAGGACGCGCTGACGCGGCTCGATCGCGGCACCGGCATCCGCCATCGTCCGGCGACGACCCTGACCGATACGCTGAAGACGCAGGACCCGGTCGCGCTGGCGCTGTGGCAGGCCCAGCGCGAGCGCACCTTGGCTTCGATCAAGCGCATCCGCGCCGGCCTGCCTTCGCCGCGGCTCGCGATCCACGATCCCTGGGCGCTCCGCGCGCTGATCGTTGTGCTGATGGTCGCGACCTATATCGCGGCCGGCGACGAAAGAAGGATTCGCATCGCCGCCGCCTTCGACTGGAATGGGGTGTTCGCGGCCGACAATGTCAGGGTCGATGCCTGGGTGACGCCGCCGCTTTATACCGGAAAGCCGCCGATCATCCTGTCGGCGGCGAACAAGGAGGCAGCGCTTCCGCCTTCGGGTCCGCTGGCGGTGCCGGCCGGCAGCAAGCTGATCGTGCGCTCCAGCGGCGGTGCGCTCGACGTCGTCGTCGGTGGCGGGGTCGCTGAGACTACGCCCGCCGAGCAGGCGCCCAAGGGCACGAGCGAAAAGCATTTCACCATCACCGGCGATGGCACCGCGCATGTCCGCGCGCCGTCCGGACAGCCGCAATGGCGCTTCAGCGCGTTGGCTGACCATCCCCCGACCATTGCGCTCGCCAAGGATCCGGAACGACAGGCGCGTGGTTCGTTGCAACTGTCCTACAAGATCGAGGACGATTACGGCGTCACCGAAGCGCATGCGCAGTTTGCGCCCCGCAAGGCGGCCGACGGCGCCGAGGCACGGCCGCTGTTCGATCCGCCGCAATTCCCGCTGGTACTGCCGAATGTGCGGACCCGCAACGGTGTCGGTCAGACCGTCAAGGACCTCAGTGAGGATCCCTATGCCGGCGCCGACGTCACGCTCACGATGACGGCCAAGGATCAGGCCGGCAACGAGGGACGCAGCGAGCCGTTCGACATGCGCTTGCCGGAACGGCTGTTCACGAAACCTCTGGCGCGCGCGCTGATCGAGCAACGCCGCACTCTCGCGCTCGATGCCAATCAGCGCCCGCAGGTCAGCGACGCGCTGGAAGCGCTGTTGATCGCGCCGGAGCTGTTCATGCCGGACACCGGTCACTATCTCGGGCTGCGCAGCGTGGCGCGGGAACTTGAACTGGCGCGAACCGACGATGCGATGCGCGAGACGGTGGCGAGCCTGTGGGCGCTCGCGGTCACGATCGAGGATGGCAACATCACCGATGTCGACAAGGCGCTTCGTGCGGCCCAGGACGCGCTCAAGGAGGCGCTCGAGCGCGGCGCTAGCGACGAGGAAATCCGGAAGCTCACCCAGGATCTGCGCGCGGCGCTCGATAACTTCATGCGCCAGCTGGCCGAGCAGTTTCGCAACAATCCGCAGGCCCTCGCCCGGCCGCTCGATCCCAACGCCAAGGTGATGCGTCAGCAGGACCTCAATAACATGCTCGACCGCCTGGAGCGGCTGTCGCGCTCCGGCGACAAGGACGCGGCGAAGCAATTGCTCGATCAGTTGCAGCAGATGCTGGAGGGCCTGCAACTCGCCCAGCCCGGCCAGTCCGGCGATGACGACATGGAGCAGGCGCTGAACGAGCTCGGCGACATGATCCGCAAGCAGCAGCAGTTGCGCGACAAGACGTTCAAGCAGGGCCAGGATTCGCGGCGCGACCGCCAGCGCGGCAAGCAGGGCGATCAGGCCATGGGCGATCTCCAGCAGGACCAGCAGGGCCTGCGCGACCGGCTGAAGAAATTGCAGGAAGATCTGGCCAAGCGCGGCATGGGACCAAACCAGCGCGGTCAGCACGGTCAAAAGGGCCAGCAACCAGGTCAGGACGGCGACCCGCAAGCCGGCGACGACGAGGATGGGCTTGGCGCCGCCGATAACGCGATGGGCGATGCCGGCGGCAAGCTCGGCGAAGGCAATGCCGACGGTGCGGTAGATTCGCAAGGAAAGGCGCTCGATGCCTTGCGCAAGGGGGCGCAGAACCTGGCCGATGCCATGCAGCAGGGCGACGGCGAAGGCCAGGGCAACGGCCCCGGTGGCACCCGCGCCGGCCGTCAGGCGGGCGATGGCACCCAGAGCGACCCCTTGGGGCGGCCGTTGCATGGGAAGGATTTCGGCGACGATCTGACGGTGAAGATTCCCGGCGAGATCGATGTGCAGCGGGTGCGCCGGATTCTCGAAGAGCTTCGCCGGCGTCTGGCCGATCCGCAGCGTCCCCAGATCGAGCTCGACTACATCGAGCGGCTGCTGAAGGATTACTGAGGTCTTTAGCTGTTATTTGAGCATGATCTCCGCGCAAACGCTGTCACGTTTGTCGCGAGGGAAAACCGGGCCCCACTTTTCCGGATCACGCTCTAGCTTGCTTTGCGTGAAGCGAGAGCATCCGCGACCGCGGTGCGAATATCCGCCACCGAGAACGGTTTGCTGATGACATCGTAAGCGATGGCACTGAGGCCGGAGGCGCGTTCGCGCTGATCGGCAAAGCCGGTCATCAGCAAAATCGTCACTTGCGGAAAATCGCGCGCAGCCGTCAGCGCGAGTGCAATCCCGTCCATCACCGGCATCTGGATGTCGGTCAGCAGCAGGTCGAACAAGCCGTCTTTGCCGCTCAAGATGTCGAGCGCCTCGGCGCCGTCGGCGGCGGTGATGATGTCGTGACCGTCCATCGCGATCGCGCGCGCGACCAGAAGGCGCATCGGCTCCTCATCGTCGACGATCAGCACGCGTGACATGGTAACCTCTTGAAACCTGCGAAAGCGATTTGTGCGGCTGGTCCGATTCTAGCATTCGCATCCCTTTCCAGCAGGCACTTTTGCGAATGTTAGAATCAAAGGACCACTAGCTCAGGCGTGGCCGCCGGTGATATCCCGCCTGTTGAAGAAGCGCACGTCGATGTTGCGGCCTTCCGGCGGCGGAGAGGCGAGACGCGACTTGAACCGGGCCCTCTCGCCCGGCCTCAACACGGATTGCTCCAGCAAGGCATTCCAGGCGTAGATTTCGGCGCCTTGTGCATCGCGCACGCTAAAGCGTAGCCGGGGAATCTCCATCGGCTTGTTGGATTCCCCGGTGATCGAGCCCTCGATCACCAGTACCGGCTTGCCTTCGACCATTTCGGAAGAGACCTTGACGTCCTTGAAGCGGAGCCCACGCAAATTGACGTCGAGACCCACCAATTTATAGAAGGCGGCCGTTTGCGGCAGCAGGCGCACCAGGTCGGCGCGCCAGATCACCAGTGCCAACACCAAGGCCCCCATCGCGGCGCATGCGGTGGGAAGGCCGAAAGGCGCCCTGAACCGGGGCATGCGAGGGAAGGCATTGGCGAGGTTGCCGAGCCGCGGGAGGCGTCCGGAGCGTGAGCCTTCCGGGCCGCGCTCATCGTCTTGCTCCGCCGGCCAGTCGGCTGAGTTCTGCCAGTCGCCGGCAATCGAGGGGCTGTCGACATGCGGGGCTGTGCCGTCGGCTTCACCCTCGCGAGCAAGCGCTTCCCATTCGGCGGCGGCGTCCTGACCTTCGCTTTCCATGCCTGCTTCCGCCATCATTGGCATCTGGGGTGCGAATTCGACCGCATCTTCGGGCCGCGCCAGCCAGACTTCCTTGCAGCGGGAGCAGCGCACGCTGCGGCCAGCCTCGCCCAGTTTTGCCGGATCGATGCCATAGGACGTTGAGCAATGAGGACAAATGATCTGCATGGAGCCGTCTCCGCAAGAACGCTGGCCGGTGCCGGAAGTCTGGGGTTGCCGGTGCCGCTCGTTTCCGCTGTCCGTGCCTGAAGGGAATGACCCGGCGGCAATTGACTTCGGAAGCGGGGCCCCCGAATGCTACAAGGCGACCGTTAACGAATCGGAAACCATAAACGAAGCAAAACGTCTTTCGTTTGGTTCCCGGCAGCAACCGGGCCCGTGGGCTGGGGCCGCCGGTTTTCGGGGCTTTCCGGTCGTGCCCTTCACCGAACGGAGCTGAACTTGGTTCGGTTCGAAAATGTCGGATTGCGCTACGGGCTCGGCCCGGAGATTTTGCGCGACCTTAGTTTCGCCATTCCCGCCCATTCCTTCCAGTTTCTCACCGGCCCTTCGGGTGCCGGCAAGACCTCGCTGTTGAGGCTGTTGTTCCTTTCGCTGCGGCCGACCCGGGGTCTTGTCAACCTGTTCGGCAACGACGTCTCGCTGCTCAGCAAGGATCAGATCGCGGACCTGCGCAAGCGGATCGGAATCGTGTTGCAGGATTTTCGCCTATTGGATCACATGACGACCTATGAAAACGTCGCGTTGCCGTTCCGCGTGATGGGCCGGGAGGAATCGAGCTATCGCAAGGAAGTCATCGATCTCCTGAAATGGGTGGGCCTGGGCGAACGCATGGACGCCCTGCCGCCGGTTTTGTCGGGCGGAGAAAAGCAGCGGGCGGCGATCGCCCGCGCGGTCATCTCGCGGCCGCTTTTGCTGCTGGCCGACGAACCGACCGGCAACGTCGATCCCACGCTCGGGCGGCGCTTGCTGCGGCTGTTCATCGAATTGAACAAATCGGGGACCGCGGTCGTGATCGCCACCCATGATATGACCTTGATGGATCAGTATGACGCCCGGCGGCTGGTGCTGCACGAGGGACGGCTGCACATCTATGAGTAGAACGGATCATCAACTCGGACCATTGGTCGATCTCGGACGCGAGCGCCCGCAGGTCCCGGCGCGGGCGCGCAACATGTCACCGATCGTGCCGCGCGGCTCGATCGCCGGCAGCGCGCTGGTCGCGGTCGTCGCCATCATGGCCTTTCTGGCCTCGATGACGACCGGCACCGTGTTGCTGGTGAGCGCATCCGCGGCCGAATGGCAATCGGACGTCGCGAGCGAAATCACGATCCAGGTCCGACCGACGCCCGCGCGTGACCTCGATCGCGACGCAACGGCCGTGGCCGAAGCGGTGCGGGCGCAGTCCGGTATTCTGGATGTCAGAGCTTTTTCGCGGGAAGAATCCGCCAAATTGCTGGAGCCCTGGCTCGGCAGCGGGCTGTCGCTCGACGACCTGCCGGTGCCGCGCGTCCTTGTCGCCCGCGTCCAACCGGGATCGACGATCGATCTCGACACGCTGCGCCGGCGCGTGACGCAGGCCGCGCCGACCGCGAGCGTCGACGACCACCGGGCCTGGATCGAGCGGATGCGTTCGATGACCGGCGCCACCGTGGTTGCGGGTATCGGCATTCTGATGCTGGTGATCGTCGCCACCATCATCTCGGTTTCATTCGCCACCCGCGGCGCGATGGCCGCGAACCGCCCGATCGTGGAAGTGCTGCATTTTGTCGGCGCCGGCGACCGCTACATCGCCAACCGCTTCCTTCGGCATTTCCTCAGGCTTGGTCTTGAAGGCGGGGTGATCGGCGGCGGCATCGCGATGCTCGTTTTCGGCTTTTCGGAATCGATTGCGAACTGGTTTTCGGGTACCCCGGTCGGCGATCAGTTCGCCGCTTTGCTGGGGACGTTTTCGCTGCGTCCCTCGGGCTACCTGATACTGGCGGTGCAGGCGGTGGTGATCGCCGCGATCACGGCCTGGGCGTCGCGGCGGACGTTGTTTGCGACCCTCAACGATATCGAATGAGGCGGCGAAGGTTCGCCAAGACATTCGCCAAGACGCGAAAACCGGTTCCCGTTTTTACGGATCATGCCTTACAATGATTATGTAAAGGAGCGGCAACCCGATCGTCATGAGCCCGACGCCTGCCAATCAACCGGACGCCTCCGCTTCCGCCGCGCCGCGGAAGAAGTGGCGTGCTGTGATCGTGAGCGTGCTCGCAGTCGTTGTCGCGGTTGCAGCCGGGTTCGTTGGATTTCTTTCGCAGTTGCGCGGAACCGAGGCCAAGCCGCCGCGTACCGCCGACGGCATCGTCGTGCTCACCGGCGGGTCGTCGCGGGTGTCCGATGCGATGGAGCTGTTGGCGGACGGTTATGGCCGGCGGCTTCTGATTTCCGGCGTGCATCCGGCGAGCGGCGCCAGCGACATCTCGCGCTCGCTGCCCGACAATCAATCGCTGCTGAGTTGCTGCGTCGATCTCGACCGTTCGGCGGTCAATACCCGCAGCAACGCCGCCGAGACCCGGCGCTGGGCGCATGAGCGGGGTTTCAAATCGCTGATCGTGGTCACGTCGAACTACCACATGCCCCGGGCGATCGTCGAATTGTCCCACGCGATGCCTGACATCACCCTTATTCCGTTCGCGGTAGTCGGCGACAAATGGCGCGAGGAACCCTGGTGGAGCAATGGCGCAACGGTGCGGCTCCTGCTATCGGAGTATGTCAAATATGTCGCCGCCGAGGTGCGGGTGCGTCTGGCGGACGCCGGTTTCGACGTGATGCGCGAAGCCGGCGATGCTCCGCCCATCGTGACGCCCCGGCCAGCAACGGCCGAAGCTAACTGACCGGTTCCATGATGTTTTCTATTTTTTTGCGCTCGCTGATCTACAACGTGCTGTTCTATCTGCTGTTGATCTGCTGGCTGATCGCGATTGTCCCCACCTTCGTGATGCCACGCACGGCGATCATGAGGGTCGCTCAGCTGTGGTCGCGGCAAAACACCTGGCTGCTGCGCGTGGTGTGCAACGTGAAGGTGGAATATCGTGGGCTTGAGAAAATCCCGAAAGGACCGTTGCTCGTCGCCTCCAAGCATCAGTCGATGTGGGAAACCTTCGCGCTGCTACAACGCTTCGATCAGCCGCTCTACATTCTCAAGCGCGAACTGACGCTGATTCCGTTTTTCGGCTGGTATTTGATCAAGGCCGGCATGATCGCCGTCGACCGCCGCGCCGGCGGCCGCGCGCTTCTGAAGATGGTGCGGCAGGCCAGCGAGGAAGTGCGGCATGGCGGCCGACAGCTGATCATTTTTCCCGAGGGTACCCGCAGGCCGGTCGGTGCGCCGCCGCAATACAAGCCCGGCGTCGCGCAGCTCTATGCGAGTTGCCGCGTCGACTGTCTGCCGGTGGCGCTCAATTCGGGCTTGTTCTGGCCGCGCCGGACCTTCATGCGCTATCCCGGCACGCTCGTGGTGGAGTTCCTCGATCCGGTGCCGCCGGGGCTGGCGCGCGATGAGTTCCTGACGCGTATTTCCACGGGAATCGAAGATGCGACGGCGCGGCTCGTCGAGGTGGCGCGGCGCGAACAGGAGCAGTTGTTCGGCCGCGTGCGGAATTCCGCCTCGGCCAACGCGTAAAGTTTCTGGTTTAGCGGTGCAGCGGCGCCTCGCCGTGCAGCATCAGCGCGAGTTGATGCAATTGGGTATCGCGAAATCCCTGCGCCTCGATTGACCGCACGGTCTCGAGCACATAGTCGCGATTGTTGCCGGAACGGCCGTGGCCTTGCCGCACGTAACGCAATTGTTCCTGCAGCGAAAGACGCCCTGCATATTGGACATGGCCGCGGTCGACGACATAAGTGACCGCCGAGACCCGCTCGCGCGCTTCGTTTTCCAGCCACACCGAGCGCATGACTTCGCGGTAGACGTGAGTAGTTTGTTCGCGGCCGCGCAGATAATTGATGACCTCGTCGCGTTGTGTTGCCCCGACGCGGAACGCGATGCCGCGGCAGGCGCCGCCACGGTCGAGGCCAAGCACGAGGCCGGGCTTTTCCGGCGTTCCGCGATGGTCGAATGAGTAGACGCACAACGCGCGGTGTTCGCCGATCAGCCGTGCGGGGACCTGTTCGATGAACGCAAATCCCGGCCGCCACATCAGCGAACCATAGCCGAAGACCCACAGGTCTTCGTGACAGGGCGCGGGCGTAGAAGTTTCTTGGTCTGCCATCCGCTAGACGGCTACCAGAACATAATTGCGAAACGAAGCGCAAATTCTTCAAATACCGTTCCCGCAAGTGGCTGCTTATATTTGACAAAATTGCCAGCCAATGGTCCGTCTATGACCACTATGACCTTGCCCTCAGATACTCCGCGCCACCGCTCGCGCTGGCCGCTCTTCGTGATGCCGATCCTGCTCCTGATTGCCGCTGCGGCTTGGAGTGCGTTCTGGTTTTATGCCGTCTCGCAGGCCGAAGTGAAGGCCGATGCCTGGCGTGCACAGGAGGCCAGGTCCGGCCGAAGCTATGACTGTGCAAAACAGTCGATCGCCGGCTTTCCGTTCCGCCTCGAAGTCCGCTGCGACGGCGTGCGCGTCACGCTGACCTCGCAAACGGCAGGTGCTGCGCCCGCGCCGGTCACGATCAATCTCGGCGAGATCCTGGCGGTCGCGCAGATCTACGATCCGAAATTGCTGATCGCCGAATTCAAGGCGCCCGCGACCATTTCCGACACGCCGAGCGCGCCGGCGATGCAGGTGAGCTGGAGCACGGCGCGCGCCAGCGTTGTCGGGTTGCCCGCCGTTCCGCAGCGCGCCTCGATCGTGTTCGACGACGTCGCGATCGATCGCAGCAACGACAACTCGGTGCAGGTGCCGGTGGCCCGCGCCAAGCATGTCGAACTGCATGGCCGATTGGCCGAAGGCTCGACGCTCAAGGATCCCGTGATCGAAAGCGTGTTGCGGATCGAATCCGGCAGCGTGCAGGACGTTCATCCTATCTTGGCGCGGCCGTTCGGCGCGGAGATCCGTGCAAAGCTGACCGGCCTCAAGGACCTTTCGCCAAAGCCCTGGCCGGAACGGTTCCGCGAATTGCAGGCGATTGGCGGCCATGTCGAAATCGTTCAGTCGCGTATTCAACAGGACGATCTGATCGCGGTCGCCGCGGGCACCCTGGCGCTGAATGCAGAAGGCCGTATCGATGGCGAGCTTCAGATGACGGTGACGGGGATCGAGAAAATCATTCCGGCGCTCGGCATCGAAAAGATGCTGGAAGAGGGCGTGCCGCAGTCCGCGCTCGACCGCGTCGCGCCGGGCGTCAAAACGCAGGATGTCAATAATCTGCTCGGCGCGCTCGACAGGGCAATTCCCGGTCTCGGCAAGGCGGTCAAGCAGAACGCCAATATCGGCGTTGCCGCCGGCATCAATGCGCTCGGCAAGGAGGCGACGCTGGAAGGCAAGCCGGCGCGGACCTTCCCGCTGCGCTTTGCCGATGGCATGGTCTATCTCGGCCCGTTGAAAGTAGGCCAGGTCCCGCCGCTGTTCTGAAAACTACGGCTTCTTCGTCAGTTGTTCGTGCGGGCGGCCGAAATCGGGCGCCGCGGAATCCTGGCCGGTCTCGACAATGCCGCGCCGGATGGCGCGGGTGCGGGTGAAATGTTCGAACAGTGCCTCGCCGTCGTTGCGACGGATCGCGCGGGTGAGTTTCGAGAGATCCTCGTTGAAGGTGCCGAGCATTTCCAGCACCGCCTCCTTGTTGGCGAGAAACACGTCGCGCCACATGGTCGGGTCGGACGCGGCGATGCGGGTGAAGTCGCGAAAGCCGCCGGCCGAGAACTTGATCACCTCGGAAGAGGTGACCTGTGCGAGTTCGTCGGCGGTGCCGACAATCGTATAGGCGATCAGATGCGGCAGGTGGCTCGTGATCGCGAGCACAAGGTCATGATGCTCGGGCGTCATGATCTCGACCTTGGCGCCAAGCGCGGCCCAGAACGCGCGCAATTTCTCGGTTGCATTCGCGTTGGTGCCCTCGGGTGGGGTGAGGATGCACCAGCGGTTGATGAAGAGCTCGGCGAAGCCCGAGTCAGGTCCGGAATGTTCAGTGCCCGCCACCGGGTGCGCCGGCACGAAATGCACGCCGGCAGGCAGATGTGGCGCCATGTCCTTGACCACTGCACCTTTGACCGAGCCGACGTCGGAGATAATCGCGCCTGGCTTGAGATGGCCTGATATCTCGGCCGCGACAGGGCCGCAGGCCCCGACCGGAATGCACAGGATCACGAGATCGGCACCTTCGGCGGCTTCCGCATTGGTTTCGACGACGCGGTCGACGATGCCGAGTTCCATCACGCGGGCACGGGTCTTTGCCGAGCGTGCGGTGGTGACGATTTCTCTCGCCAGTCCCTGCTCACGCGCGGCGCGCGCGATCGAGCCGCCGATCAGCCCGAAGCCGATCAGCGCGATCCGATCGAAATGCGGTGACGCGTTCACTTGGCCCTCATGAAATCGCGCAAGCCGTCGACCACCAGCCGGTTGGCTTCCTCGGTGCCGATCGTCAGCCGCAGGGCGTGCGGCAGTTTGTAATTTTTCAAGCCCCGCAGCACGAGGCCACGTTCGGTGAGGAAAGCATCCGCATCAGTCGCCGTCTTGCCCGCTTGAAGCGGGAAATGGATCAGTACGAAATTGGCAACACTCGGCGTCACCTTCAGGCCGAGTTTTGTGATCTCCTCGGTGAGCCAGTTGCGCCACGTCACGGTGTGGGTCCTCGACATCTCCTGATGCGCGGTGTCTTCGATCGCCGCGATCGCAGCCAGCATCGCGGGTGTCGAGACGTTGAACGGCCCGCGGATGCGATTGACCGCATCCACGATGTGAGCCGGTCCGAACATCCACCCCACCCGCAACGCCGCAAGGCCGTGGATCTTCGAAAAGGTGTGCGTCATCACCGTATTTTCGGTGGTTGCCACCAGTTCGATGCCCATCTCGTAATCGTTGCGCGAGACGTAGTCGGCATAGGCGGCGTCGAGCACCAGCAGCACATGTCCCGGCAATCCGGCGCGCAGCCGCTTCACCTCGTCGAACGGCAGATAGGTTCCGGTCGGGTTGTTCGGATTGGCGAGCCAGACCAGTTTGGTGCGCGGCGTGACGAGCTTGAGGATCGCATCGACATCGGCGGTGAACTCGGTCTCGGGCGCGACCACGTTGACGGCGCCGTTCGCCATCGTCGCGATCGGATAGACCAGAAAGCCGTGGGTGGTCGAAATCGCCTCGTCGCCGCGGCCGAGATAGACGTGCGCCAGCAGATTGAGAACTTCATCGGAGCCCGCGCCGCAGACGATGCGGTCGGGGTCGAGCCCGAACGTGCGTCCGATCGCCTCGCGCAGAATCCGCGAGGTGCCTTCCGGATAATCTTCCAGATGCGCGGCAGCGCTCTTGTAGGCCTCGATCGCCTTCGGCGAGGGGCCGAATGGCGTCTCGTTGGCCGACAGCTTGAACACCTTGCGGCCCGCTTCCGCCTTCGGGCTCTTGCCGGGCGTGTAGGGCGCAATATCGAGAATGCCGGGATTCGGCACGGGTCGGGACATCTTCAACTCCGGATAAGCGGGCGGCCAGTAGCTATTTGGCCCTACTGCCGTTCGGCACCGTATAGCGCGTTGCGTGGCTGCCGACGAGGGCCGACGAACGCACCGAGGCGCCGGCCTCGAGCAGCGCCGCCTTGATTTTATCGAGGTTTCCGCCGGCCACCGACACCAGAAGGGCCGCGCCGTCGAAGGCGGTATCGGGCACCGCGACGATCTCGGCCAGTGGCGACAGCGCGCGGGCAATGTCGGCGTTCCAGCCGGAGACGCGCACGTTCCACATTTCGACCTCGGTCACCATGGCGCTGTCGGCAACGCGGGACACCACGAAAACCGGCAATGCGGCCGGATGGTCGGCGCGTTCGACAAAGGGCAGCCGCGCGATGATCTTCGGCGCGCCTTGTGCCTCCAGCGCGATCCACCACGGCGTGGTACTGGAGGTCGCCGACACCAGCGCCAGGTCGCCTTTGGATTTGGCGACCGCCTCGACGGCGGCCGGCGCGCTGAAATGCGAGACGTAGGGAACCGTAAAACCGAAATGAAACCGCGCCGAATCCCGCATCAAGGACTCGCCGATCGAGATATCGGCATGGACCGAGAAGGGCGCCTGTACGTAGGTGAAGGTCGAGATGATGACCCGCCAGATGCTCTCGACGGTGTCGAGCGGCAGGATGCCGCGATGACGCTGCACCAGGCGGCGCATCATGTCGGCCTCGCGCGCCGGACGGAAGGCCGAGCCGACTTCCTGGGTCTGCTTCACCTGAATCAGGCGGTCGATGATATCGCCGCGCTGCATCAAAAGGCTGTGCATCTGGGCATCGATCGTATCGATTTCCTGACGCAGTTCGGCGAGCGAGGGCGGCGAAGGGGGCGGTTTGGACATTTGTTGAAACCTGAAGAATATCTCGCTTTATCCGAAAGCAGCGAAAAGCGCGTCTCGAAGGATAGAGGCCCGCTCTTCTCCCTCATGGCTTGCCGCAGCGCAAGAGCGCGGTCTCGCCATGCTTTGCCGGGGCCTATTAACCATGGCCTCGCCTTGACGATACCGGGGCGAGCGACTAATTTTATGTCGTTCCGTGGTCATTTGAGCCGGCCGGCTTGCAGCCACGTTAAACAACTCGCTAAACAGGCCGGGGACAAATTGGATCCCGGCCGAACTTATCGTTCAGGCCGGATTTTTTATGGCCTGATTTCCGGGTTGGTTTTTCGAAGAACTTCCCGAGGGATCGGTATCACGATGGTCAAAGTACAGTCAGTACCCAGTGTCGCGGTCCACGCCGAGGAACGCTCGCAGGAAGCGGATCATCCGAGCTCCAAAGTCGCGCAGTTCGGCACTGAGCAGCCGTTGCGGCTTGATTGCGGCATCGATCTGGCGCCGTTTCAGATCGCCTATCAGACCTATGGCGAGCTGAACGCCGGGCGCTCCAACGCCATCCTGGTGTGTCATGCGCTGACCGGCGATCAGCATGTCGCCAATGTCCATCCGGTGACCGGCAAGCCCGGCTGGTGGGAAACTCTCGTCGGTCCCGGCCGTCCGCTCGATACCGAGCGCTACTTCATCATCTGTTCGAACGTGATCGGCGGCTGCATGGGATCGACCGGGCCGGCCTCGACCAATCCCGCGACCGGCAAACTGTGGGGGCTGGATTTTCCGATCATCACGATTCCCGACATGGTGCGGGCGCAGGCGATGCTGCTCGATCGTCTCGGCATCGAGACGCTGTTTTCGGTGGTCGGCGGTTCGATGGGCGGCATGCAGGCGCTGCAATGGACCGCAGCCTTTCCCAAACGGGTGTTCTCGACGCTGGCGATTGCCTGTTCGACGCGGCATTCGGCGCAGAACATCGCCTTCCACGAACTCGGCCGTCAGGCCGTGATGGCCGATCCCGAATGGCACGACGGCCGCTACTTTGAGAAGGGCACCCATCCGCATCGCGGCCTCGGCGTCGCGCGCATGGCCGCGCACATCACGTATCTGTCGGACGCCGCCTTGCACCGCAAGTTCGGCCGGCGGATGCAGGATCGCGAGTTGCCGACGTTCTCCTTTGACGCGGATTTCCAGGTCGAGAGTTATCTGCGTTATCAGGGTTCGTCCTTTGTCGAGCGGTTCGACGCCAACAGCTATCTCTATCTGACGCGGGCGATGGACTATTTCGACATCGCCGCCGACCACAACGGCGTGCTGGCGCAGGCGTTTCGAGGGATCGAGACCCGCTTCTGCGTGGTCTCCTTCACCAGCGACTGGCTGTTTCCGACCTCGGAGTCCCGTGCGCTGGTTCATGCGCTCAACGCCTCCAGTGCGCGGGTGAGTTTCGCGGAGATCGAAACCGACCGCGGGCATGACGCCTTCCTGCTCGACGTGCCGGAATTCTTCGACATCTCCCGTGCCTTCCTGCAATCGGCGGCCAAGGCACGCGGGCTTTCGGGGGTGGGCGACGCATGACCCTCCAGCAGCAGGTTTTGCCGCTCGGCCCGGCAACCAACCGCGATAGCGTGAGCCATCGTGGCGATCATTTGTTGGTTGCGGAAATGGTCGCGCCCGGCTCGAAGGTGCTCGACGTCGGCTGCGGCGACGGCGACCTGTTGCAGCTGCTGGAGAGCCGGGGCATCGACGGCCGCGGCATCGAATTGTCGCGTGAGGGTGTCAACCGCTGCGTCGCCAAGGGGCTGGCGGTGGTGCAGGGCGACGCCGACACCGACCTCGTCAACTACCCGGATGACGCCTTCGATTATGTGATCCTGTCGCAGACCTTGCAGGCGACACGGCAGCCGAGGGTGGTGCTGGAAAACCTGCTGCGGATCGGCCGCCGCGCCATCGTGTCGTTTCCGAATTTCGGCTTCTGGCGGATGCGGCTTCAGCTTCTGATCGGCGGCCACATGCCGCGCACGGAGAACCTGCCGGCCACCTGGTACGACACGCCGAACATCCATTTCTGCACCATCAAGGATTTCGTGCAGCTCTGCGACGAGATCAACGTCAAGATGGAGCGCGCGGTCGCGCTCGATCTTTACGGCCGGCCGTTGCGGCTCAGCGCGCCCTGGTGGTTCTGGAACATGTTCGGCGAGCAGGGCGTGTTTCTGCTGAGCCGGGCGGGGAAGAAGTGACGCCGCAGTCATAAGCCAGACCCGAGCTTCTCGCTGTCATCGTCCGGCTTCTGCTTCACCTGTCAAACAGCCACTTCATCGTCGTCCCTGCGAACGCAGGGACCCATACGCCGTGTCGCCAGTTTTGAAAGACGCTGTCCGACGGCTTTCGCGCAACAATGAAGGCCGGTGGTTATGGGTCCCTGCGTTCGCAGGGACGACGCTAGAAAATTTGCCGGACATAAATACACATCCCCGCGACGCGTTACGCCCGAGTTGTTGATCGATCCTTCGCCCAAAGAGGGCGTGGGGAATGCCGGGTGGCAAGCGCACCCGCAGCCTCGCGTGGAAAATAGAAAACACGCGAGTTAGTCACCGCAGGTACGCGCCGGATCACCCGGCATTCCCGCACGCGAATGGTTTTAACGGTTTCCTTCGTGCTCTCCCTGGTGACCGGCTCTTTGTCACCATCCCCGGTGCGATGCGCAAGCATCGTCGCGAGTTGACGCCAGCGTCGGGGCGTCAGGACCACACGACTTCGCCGTCCGCTTTCGAAAATGCGTTCGTCTTTCGCATTGAAAGCGTCCACCGCATCCCGCGCCCAACGTCCGTGACGATCGCGAAACGCCCCTGTTCAAGGGCACGGGACGGCGCGGTTTATGGATGTGATTTGGGCTAAACGCGAAGCGATTTATTTTTGCCGCAACGGCTGGACAGGTAGCATCAGCCTGATCGGGTTCGAGAAATTCGCCGTTTGGCGCAGGCGGCCTTTACGCTGATTTGTGTGGCGATTTTATCTCCGCTGTCATTGCGAGCCAAGGGTCATGCGGATGCACGCCTGATGATAGGCTCCGCGCGCGTCGGGAGCTATACGGAACCGCGCTTCACCGCCAGGTATGCGGCACCAGGGGGCGCTTATCCGGTCAAATTCTGCGGCGGCGCGGATGGGCACTCACTTGATCGGCCGCATGCGCTCAAAAGTGAGTGAATATAATTTGGGGGTCGCCATACCCAGCCGAGTCAGCTAGATCAATCTTTACCTGCTTTTAGGAACTTTACAGGAACGTCTAGCTTTTCGTATGATGGCCAAAAGGGGAGAAGGCTCAATGACCAAAGACCTTCTAGAACTCGTTGAGCGCGCTCGCAAAATCGAAATGACCCCCGCTCAGCTCGGGGAACAGCGGCGCAGCTTCGCGTATGGCAATACCAACATTGAGAACGAGCGGATCACTCGCCAGATGGTCGCCGATCTCGATGCGCGGCTTCATGCGAAAAAAGGCTGACCACACTTGGCGCAGGATCGGCATACGGTTGCCGAAGCGGCGTTGCTCCTCAAAGACCCTGACGAGATAGCTCAACGCGAAGCTGAAAATGGCATCCGCCAATTCGACCTCGCGTTGGACATCATCCGCCAATCGGTCAAAGACCATGAGCGACCGTTCAAGCTGCGGTCGAGCACAATCCTAAATCTGCACAGGGCTGCGCTTGATGGACTTCACGCGCTGGCGGGAACGTGGCGCAACACGCCCGTAAAGATACAGGGTAGCTATCATCAACCGCCAGAAGCGCCGTTCGTCTCAGAAGAGATCGAACATCTGTGCGACTATGTGAACGATCACTGGTCGTCGTCGAGCGCTGTGCACCTAGCGGCTTACGTTCTTTGGAAATTGAACTGGATACATCCGTTCGCCGATGGCAATGGCCGTACGGCACGGGCGGTGGCCTATGTCGTGCTCAGTATCAAATTGGATAGCCTGTTGCCCGGTGCGCCGACGATCCCGGAGCAGATAGCTGGCAACAAGCGGCCTTACTATGATGCACTAGAAACTGCAGACAAACATTTGGTCGGTGGAAACATCGATGTCAGTGATCTGGAAAAAATGTTGGCGGCGATGCTTTCGAACTCAGCTCTTGAGCGCCGCCAAAGAAGCTGCCGGCGAGATTACCAAGCCTGATGGTCAGGCTTTTCATTGATCCTACGCGTGCCCCGATGACAGGTTCCGTGAAGCAATCCATTTTGCCGAAGAAAGAATCGACTGCTTCGTCGCTGACGCTCCTCGCAATGAGGGCTAGCCAATACCGACCTCGGATCGCGCGCGCCCCGGCGGTTGGCCTCGACCAGCGCGACGAAGCGCTCGACCACCTCATTGAACAGCGCCGGCTCTTCCAGATTGAGCACGTGGCCCGACTAGGGAAAGAAGGTCAGGCCGGACGCCGGGAGATGCTTCTTCAGGAACAGACTCGGTTCGACGCAGGCGTCGTCCTCGTCGCCGCAGATGATCCGCGCCGGCGTCCCGGCCTTCTTGATCGCTTCAGTTGGGGTGTAGATCGAGGGCCGGCCGCCGCGGCCGGCCAAATGCGTTGTCGCCTCAGGCGCTCAAGTAAATCTTCCTGCTATGAACGTCCCTGATCCCCTGTTTTACGCTCAGCATAGCCACAACAGCGAGCTCGCGGCTTGCAGCCCACTCGCCGGCCTTGCCGATGGCCTCTTCGTCGTTTGACGCTTCGATGACTTGATTGTCATAGGGCACCGATCTGTCGTCTTCATTGTCGGAAAGCTCGGCAAAGTACCGCTTCTCGAAGGTGATCACCGTTGATCCTCCTAGTTTTCTTTCCACAGGATCGACCGCGAAAATGGACGGAAGGGGGCATTTTCATGCGCAAAAGCGGCAAACTCCGTGCTCTGTTGGCGACACGAGGGCAGCGGGCTGACGTTATGCTGACGCTATCGAGAGTCCGGGACGGTCAGGCGCCGATGCGGCTCTCACACCTGACCGTCGACCAGGTCCCTCAATATTGACCACCGCCCCAATAACAGCCGCCGGCGCCGCCGGTGCAGGGCCCCGCCAGCCGCGAGTTTCGGCGCAAGCGAGCCGGCATGAGGTCGTCGAAGACGCGCGACCGGGCCGTTCGAGGATCGTTCGCCGTCGGAGCTGAAGGTGAGGCGCTTTTGTCGGTACGGGGTGGCGTCGAAGCCGGCGGGACGGGAGCCGGCTGACTTGCCGTGGCCGAGGGCGACGGTGTGGGAGAAGCCGATGCATTTGTGGAAGAAGCGGGCGGGACAGCGGCCGACGAGGTGGCCGGACCGGCTGACGGCGATGTGGGCGGCTGTTCGGCCGACGAAGCTGACGGGATCGGAGCGGGCGGTGTCGGTGGCGTGCCCGCTTCCTCGGGCGGCCGCATGACACGCTTCACCGACGACATCGCGGCGGCCACGTGCTGGCGAGCGGCGATGCTGGCCCGATATCCGGGAATCTGCCGGCCGGATGTAACGAGATCATGCAAGGCGTTGAACAGCATGACACCCAGTACGGCGATCACGAGGAACCGGATCGGATGCCGCAAGGGATAAAGCAAAGCCTGCGTAACAAGCGGCGGGGCGCTCGTCGATGCCGGGTCGTCCCGCTCACCGTCAAATTCCATCCGATGCAGCAGCTCACCGCGGTGCGCCGGCTCCTCATAGCGGGGCGCGGTTGCGCCAGTCAGCTCGAGTGCATCGGCGATCTGGCGAAAGCTCTGGCCTTCCTTGCGCAGCGACGCGCCGGTATCGCGGAATGCCGAGTCTCCGAGCGAGGCCGGCTGATCCATTCGTTTGATGCTGGCCAGGATTCTTGGCCGCAGTAGCAGTCGACGCTGCTCGATCAGTTCGGCCAATTTCGCGAAGTTCAGCCCGGCCTCGGAAAGGATGTGCGCTGCGCGGTCCTTGGCGGCCTGGGCGACCACAACATCATCCGAGTCCATTTGCTCCATGGCCTGTTTCAGGGATGCCATGTCGTTGATCATCGCAAGACCTCTTTTGGCGCGACCGTCGTGAGAGTGGCGCGATTTCTTCGCCGTCACCGGTCTTTCGGAAACGTCAGGCTCTCCAATTATCAATCAGCCTTCGCGAGAGCCGAGTGAGCCGGGCGCGAGGCCGCTTCCTGTGATCGTTCCGATCGATATTTCTATAGCTGTAGACCCAATCAAATATATCGGGGTGCCGTCTTCTTTCAACGACTTCAAGCCAGACGGTGACATTGTCGATGATGACAGGGTGCCAGGCAAACCATCGCCGCCAGTGCACTCTGTCCTTGGGCCTTATTCTCATGTCATGCCCCATTCATTGCTTCACGGGCGCAGCCGTCGCTTTCCTCCTCGCATCATAGCCTCAACTGCGAGTCGGCGCCACGAGGGTTGACCTCCTTCAGTGAGTCAAAGCTGTCTCGAGGATTGGTCGAGTCGGAAGCTGTCAACTCAATATCGACACCATCGCGAGCTACGAATCACCGTAGTGAGTCTGCGTGATCACGCAGCCGATGGTCGACGGGCTGAATGATGAAGTCCATTCGCGTACTCTCGATTGCCTCAGAGATATATCCCCTGATCAAGACTGGTGAACTCGCCGACGTGACCGGCGCGCTTCCGATCGCCCTGAAGGCGGAGGGCATCGAAGTTCGCACCCTTGTACCGGGATATCCCAGCGTCATGAACTCGCTGGGGGTGGTTGAAGGGGTGCTTCATCTGCCAAACTTGTTTGGTTCGGAAGCCAGGCTTCTCCGGACGACATCTTGCGAGCTCGGCCTGTTTGTTCTTGATGCGCCGCATCTGTTTGCGCGTACGGGAAATCCTTACCTCCGGCCGGACGGCGTGGAATGGCCTGACAACGCGTTGCGCTTTGCAGCTTTGGCGCGAATAGCCGCCGATATTGCGCTGGGAGGTGTTTCGGTCTTTGCGCCCGACATCGTCCATGCCCATGATTGGCACGCCGCTCTTGCCTTGGCGTATTTGC
Organism: uncultured Alphaproteobacteria bacterium; assembly: GCA_963770515.1. GTDB lineage: Bacteria > Pseudomonadota > Alphaproteobacteria > Rhizobiales > Xanthobacteraceae > Bradyrhizobium. Next base: position 212,397 of record CAVYPW010000003.1, on the reverse strand, counting down.
ATTACAGCAACCGGCGGCGTCCGGCCACGGTGATGACGGTTCACAACCTTGCCTATCAGGGCGTGTTTCCGCGGGAGACGCTTGCCGCGGTCGGTTTGCCACCGGAGTCGTTCAACATTCACGGCGTCGAATATTTTGGAAAGATCGGGTTCTTGAAGGCCGGTCTCTATTTTGCCGATCACATCACGACGGTCTCTCCGAACTATGCCACGGAGATCCTGAGCCAGGAGGGCGGACTGGGGCTTGGCGGCCTCCTGCGCGATCGGTCCCGTGACCTCCAGGGCATCCTCAACGGAGTTGATACCTCGGTCTGGGATCCTTCGATCGATCCTCATATTCCCGGCTGTTTTTATCCAGACCTTCCGAATGGCTTTGAATCAGATGTACTGAAGAACAGGGCAATGAATAAAGCGGCCCTACAGTCGCGGCTCGGTCTTACGCCAGAGCCTGGAGCATTTCTGCTCGGCGTCATTGGCCGCTTTTCCAGGCAGAACGGACTCGATCTCCTTGTCGAAAATATCCCGATGATCGTCGGCGAAGGAATGCAACTGGTGGTGCTGGGAAGCACTGGAGATCGCAACCTGCGATATCGGTATCAGGCCGCCGCCCAAGCCTATCCCGGACAGTTAAGCGTTACAGTCGGACATGATGAAGGCCTGGCTCACCTGATTCAGGCCGGTGTGGATGCGCTCGTGATGCCATCGCGGGTCGAGCCATGCGGTCTGACGCAGCTTTGTGCCTTGCGCTATGGCGCGGTTCCTATCGTGTCCCGCGTCGGCGGCCTGGACGATACGGTCGTCGACATCAGCGATTGCGCCCTCAACGGCGGCAGACAAACCGGGTTCAAGTTTGGACCGGTCACCACGGAAAATCTTGGCGGCGTCCTCCGGCAAGCCTGCACCACGTTTCGCGACGTGGCGGCCTGGCGGCGGATTCAGCGCAACGGCATGTCAACCGACGTGTCGTGGCGCAATCCGGCTCGTCATTACGCCAATCTCTATCGAAGTCTGATCGAATTTTCTCAGGAGAAAGTTGCCTAGTGGAGCGGGTTCTCCAGTCGAGCGTCGCGCAGGCTCCATCTCAAGGAAAGTTCCCGAGAAGGTGGTTAATGCCAATCGCGCAAGTGCGCGTCCGCCGTCCGTGCATCGAAGCTTACGCCGAAATCGTCGTGTTTGCTGTCACTTAGATCAGCACCCGCCGCAAGCTCGTCGCCAGATCACGCGCCGCTTCGTTGTCGGCATGAAGCGAAAGAGGACTTGGCGATCAACTCGGCAGAAGCACCGGTCGCACTTTGGTCCACTTTTTTTTGTCACGGTGGCTCGATCAGCGCGCGCATGTTGGAGTTTACGATGAACAGTACAGTTAGCGCTCTATCGTCAGCGCGTCGCCGACGGACACCAATCATAGCGGGCGTGCTCGCATTGCTCGGTTCGTTCGTGGTCGTGGCACCAGCGCAAGCTGGTTACTACGAGGACTCCTATTACGGGTCCAATCCCTGTTCGTACCGTTGCGGTTATCCGGCCTATCGCTACTACCCTGCCTATCGCTACCGTCACCACTACGGGCCGCACCTCGTTTACGAGCGCCGCTACCGCTACGTCGAACGCGAATATGTCGAGCGGCGCTATGGTTACAGTAACTATCGCCGCCACTACGGTTGTTATTCCTACGGCGGTTGCCGCCCCCGCTACGGTTATTATTCGGACAGTGACTATCGACCCCAGCCGAGGCCCTATGGCTACGGCTATGGATACGGTGGCGTCGGGCGCCGCTGGCCGGCACCGTATCTCGATGGGGCCTATGGCGACGGATACGAGCAGCCGCCGCGGCCGCCGGCGCCTGTTCTGGATGAGGGCGAGTATTAGACCGCGCCTGCGCCATCGGAATGACGAGCAGTGCTGGTGACGGGATCAGCATTGCCGCCATTGCGACTTACCGGAGTAGCAAGCGCATTGCGAGCGACGCGGCAGGGATATCTCAATCGCCGAAAGCCGTACCCGCAAGCAGAATATAGGCGCCGACGGAGAACCAGAACGCGTAGTTGCTCACGATCGGTATCTCGATGAACACGCTCAGGACCGCGAGAATGATCACAATGAGCGAAGCGACAAATCCAAAATTCACTGCGCATATCTCCGGGGCTACGACGAAACGCCTGAAAATCTTGCCTGTATGGCCACACGCGGCAACGTGCGAAATTCTGCGGCAGGCTCAACGCGACCGAGTGAGTCGAGTGACCTGCCGCTCGTAATGCGTGTGTGCTCTTCGGATTGTGATGCTGGACTGGACTCTATCCCTCGAACCCCCGCCGCGCCCGCTTGGGTGTTGCGGTTAAGCCCGATTCGCGAATTTTTCAGGGCTGGAGTTGGAACGTTTCAAGGCTCGTCGTTTGTTTGGCTCGGCGGACAGCCGGCGCGCATCAATAAACACCGTCATCCGATCGTCATGCGAATGGAGAATTCCAATGTTCGTCACCGAAGAAGACGCCGTGATGAAGAAGTGGTGCCCAATGGTCCGCCTTCGTTGGGAAGAAAGAACATTTGCCTACAACCGCGCCAATCCGGGACCCAAAGCTCGCGTTAAAAACATGCTGTACCGGATGTTTTTCCCGCGTCTGCATCACGAGATGAGAGGGCACTTCTACCGATGCCAGGGCGCCGGCTGCATGATGTGGCGATGGGAGGCGAAAGATCCGCGTCCATCAGAGACGCGCAGAGGATATTGTGGCTTGGCCGGCACGCCCATCGCGCAGTGATATGCAGTGATGTATCGCGTAGCCGAAAGTTCGACACACATTGCTCAACGGCTAGGCAATAGGATCGTGCGTGTTTCGAAGCAGGAGGAGCGTTTCGGAACAGGGTAAACGATTAGCAGCTGTTGCGAACTGACGGTTGCACAAGTGGTTAGCGGCCTCGAAGCACGCGTCCATCTTGCGCCCAGATTTCACTCGCAGTTTGGCCAAAAAGGCACCCCGAATCGTCCCCGATTCAATTGCCTTATGCACACAGCACGATTCGGTGGAGCTCGATATGCATGGCCACGCGGTCATTCTTGCAGCGCTGGCATGGCTTATCAGCAGTAACGCCGCCGAGGCCAAGCTCGACATTCTTGTCGATAAGTCCACGCAGCGCATGCTCGTCATCCAGGATGGCTACATTCGCTATATGTGGCCAGTCTCCACTGGCCGCGACAACATGCAGACTCCAAACGGATCCTATACTCCGCAGCGGCTGGAGCGAAACTGGTTCTCTGCCGCGTATTATGACTTGCCGATGCCGTTTTCGATCTTTTTTTATCATGGCTACGCGATCCATGGCAGCTACGCGATCGATCGGCTTGGGGGCCCCGCATCGCATGGATGCGTAAGGCTGCATCCACATCACGCCGCAATACTGTTTGACTTGGTGCAACGGGAAGGCCCGGAGAGGACGACGATCGAAATAACGGATCAAGGACGCCCTGACGAGCGATCAGCGCTCGGGCGTGAGATGCCGCCGCCGGGAGGCATGAACCCGCCCGTGCCGAAGCTGGCCCGGTACCCGGAAGGCAGTGAGATGCCCGATCTGCCCCCGCCTCCTCGCGGCAATCGGCCAGTTATGGTGAAGAATGGGCCGCCACCGCCTCGGCCAGCGCTGGTCGCCAGTCGTGTGGTGCCTGATGTTGGGCCGCGCGCCTCCATCGGTGCAACGGAGGCCGATACAGCCAACGGCGCTCCAAGACCGCCGAAAGAACCTCCCAGCGCCCGTTCCAAACCGACCGTCTTCGAAGCACCGAAAGTGATTGAAGCACCGAAGATCGCCGAAGCATCGTCTCCAGAGACGCCGCAACCGGGCGCATCGGCTTCCAGCTTCAAACTCCTGCCTACGTCATGTTGGTCCGGCGGCGCTTCGCGATGGCAGTGGTGGGCATCGCGCCAGCAAAATCCATGCAGGTAATTTTGCGGCGTCGGTTGAGAACTTCTATTTGAGGACCAATCTCCGGTCACCGCTGTGCAAGGCAACAGGTTCCTGGAAGCCGCGCAGCATCAGCTGATCGGCGCGCACCTCAAAGCCTTCGAGCCGGTCAAGAAAACTCATGCCGAGCAGGTTGGTCTTCATCATGCCGTGCGGCGTCACCAACGCCGGCACGGAGCGCTCGACCAGCTTGCCGATTGTCAGTCGATCGATCCAGAGCCGCGCGGCCTTGGTGTGCCCGCCCGCGGTTTGAACGTCGATGTTGTATTCCAGTAGCTCAAGCGGGAGGCCGACAGCCTTCGCGGTTTCATAAGTCAAGACGACCGAAGTCGCCCCCGTATCGACGACCATCGGAGCCGCAATTCCGTTAATTCTGGCCTGGACCGCGAACTCGCCGCTCGAGCTGCGGGGAATTTGCACGACGGAGGTTGGCTCGCGCTGTCGCCAGGAATCCGAGACCGTGTCTTTTGTGATCGTGGCCCGCTTCGGATCCTTGTAAGCGAAAACGGCGCCCACAGTTGGAATCAGCAGGAATGCCAAAATCCAGAGGCGCCCCCTGGTTGCTCTCTTCTGAGGCACCGGTGCCTCATTTATTCTCTGATTCCGTCGAGTGATTTTACGCATCAAGCACCGCAGGTTTAACCGCTTTCTGCGGGCCGTGTTGCATCGCCTATCTCTGGAAATAAATACTTAAGAGCGGCCTTTAAGAGGCACGAAATTCTAATAGCGAGAAGTCAAGTTTCGTGGCAACTCGCTCATCGCCACAAAGCCCGAGCTCATCCTGACCGAAGATTTCAACACGACTGCTTCGCAGGCAATGCAAACGCCGATTGACGTTATTCGACGGTTATCTTCGCTGATCGTATTTCCAATGGGCGGGATCGCACCGGTCGAGTTGATCGCCCGGAAATCACGCGACAGCGCTGAGGCCTATCGGGAACTGGCGCTCACGCCAACACCGACCTTGGATCGCGCACGCCCCAGCGGTTGGCCTCGACCAGCGCGATGAAGCGCTCGACCACCTCGTTGAACAGCGCAGGTTCTTCCAGATTGAGCACATGGCCCGACTTGGGAAAGAACGTAAGTCCGGACGCGGGAAGATGCTTCTTCAGGAACAGGCTCGGTTCGACACAGGCATCGTCCTCGTCGCCGCAGATGATCAGTGCCGGCGTGGTCGCGCCTCTGATTGCTTCCGTCAGGGTGTAGATCGAGGGCCGGCCGCCCTGAAAGCCGCGCATGGTGTTGGCCGAGCCTTTCGAGTTGTGCCGGGCGAGCGCGGCATAGAAGTCGGCGTGACCGCGCGGGTCCTTGACCAGAAAGGGAATTCGCCCCGGTGCTTCGCGGGTGACTTTCGCCACTTCCACCGAGCCGACCTTTTCGAATTGGTCGGCGGTGTCGCCGCAGTTCTTGCGGAACGCATCCAGGTTCTTAAGGCTCGAGCCCGAGCCGACGCCGGCCAGCGTCATCGACAGCAGGCGCTCGGGCGCGTTGAGGGCGACCTGCAGCGAGGAATAAGAGCCCATCGACAGGCCGACGAAGTGCGCTTTGGCGATAGAGAGATGATCGAGCACCGCCAGCGCGTCGGTATAGAAATGTTTGTAGCTGTAATCGTCCACTGAGGTCGGTACGTCCGACGGCGTATAGCCGCGCGCCGAATAGGCGATGACGCGATGGCCGCGCGAGAAATAGCGCATCTGCGGCTCCCAGTTGGTGTAGTCGGCCGCGAATTCATGCAGGAACAGGATCGGCGTGCCGCTGCCGGCTTCCTCGAAATAGAGTTTCACTTTGTCCTGAGTGAGGGCGTGGGGCATGCGAGCTTCCTTCCATTGTTCTTGCGCGGGCTTCTTTGTTTTGACGCGTTTTCTTCACGCGAACCGGTTCCCACTTCGCTCGAAAACGCTATGGCTGCGAACCTCTTCGCGGCTCGAAATTCGCAGTTAATGCTCGCGGCTGCAATGAGGCAAGAGCGCTTCTTTTTCGTCATCAAATACGCGCGGAATCACCTTCGGACGGATCGAGGGCCGCCGCATCTCGTCTTGTTGTTGCCATCGGGATTTTCTTAACGCACGCGGATGCCGGCCGCGTCAAAGCCGGTGGGGGAACAGTGGGGGTGTTAAAAATAAAAAGGATCAGTTGCGTATGCTTGACTCATCTTCGTTTCGACGCTCGCTTGTGGCGTTGGCTTTGTGTTCGACGGCTTTTGCTTTTTCTGCCACGCCCGCCGCGGCACGGTCGCATCACGGTTCACGACGGTTTGCCCATGCCCATGATGCCGGCCGTCATACGCGGCGCCACTTCGCCACTCATCGCATTCACCATCTGGCGCGCCGGTCGCGATGGGATGCCAGCGTTGCTGCACTGAGGGCGCCTCGCTTCAGGAACGCCTATGCCAGCTTTGGGCCGGATGAATACTCCGGCGGCGCGGCGATGCAGAGCGGATTCGGTTCATCCGACCTGGTCTCTGAAGCGCGGCATTACCTCGGCGGCAATCCGACCGGTCGCGCCAGCCTGTGGTGCGCGCGCTTCATGAACCTGGTGCTCCAGCGCACCGGTCATCGCGGCACCGGCTCGGACATGGCGAGTTCATTCGCCAGCTACGGTCAACGCGTATCCGGGCCGCAGGTCGGCGCGATCGCGGTGATGCGCCGGCGCGGCGGCGGGCATGTCGGCATCATCACCGGCATCGATGCGTCAGGCAATCCGATCATGATCTCCGGCAATAACGGCAACCGGGTCAAGGAAGCCCCGGTCTCGCGCGGCCGGATTTATGCTTACGTGATGCCGAATTGAGCGCGCGAGCCTCGCACCGCTTGCGGGGCAATCGTATTTGGTGCGAGCTTCCTTATCCCTCCCCCCGCGAGCGTAAGCGAGTGGTGGGGAGGGATAGGCCGCCCTCGGCGGCCGTCTCACAGAACGCCGAAGCGGAGCTTCGGCTATGGCGAGCCGTAAGCGAGCGTCGGGGGGGGTAGGTGCATTTCCGCAAAATGCCCCCACCCGACCATCGCTTCGCGCATAGCCGATGCTAAGCATCGGCGTTCTTGCCACTTAAGGACGGGGACCGAAGGTCGCCTATGCACCCTCCCCACGCTTTCGCGGGGGAGGGATAAGAAAGATGCACCGCCATGTGCGATAGCCCTGCGGTTTGCTGGGAGCGGCCAACCCAGCCTTCGGAGCCGTAAAGCAGCACACGAATTTGTGAAATCGCCTCTTCCGTTTCCGCAAACCCCTTCCCACATTTGCCCCAAGCCGACGCGAGTGTCCCCCACGAGCGTTGGCGACGGCTGCGCCCGGTTGAGGAATGTCAATGCGGCGCGCGGAACCCCAATGAAGATGCCGCTATCGCGCCTACGGGGCGATGCCGGCAGGCTGAGGGAACAACATGAATATCGAAAAATATACCGAGCGCGCGAGGGGTTTTATCCAGTCGGCGCAATCGCTCGCCGTGCGCGAGGGGCATCAGCAGTTTTCGTCGCTGCATATGCTCAAAGTGCTGCTGGACGACAATGAAGGGCTGGCGAGCGGTCTGATCGACCGCGCCGGAGGCAACTCCCGCGCGATCCTGAAAGCGACCGAGGAGGCCCTGGAAAAATTGCCGAAGGTGTCGGGCAGCGGCGCCGGTCAGGTCTACCTGGCGCCGGATCTGGCGCGCGCCTTCGACGCGGCCGAGAAGGCTGCGGAAAAAGCCGGCGACAGCTTCGTCACCGTCGAGCGGCTGTTGCTGGGGCTTGCGCTCACCAAGGACGGTGAGGCGGGCAATCTCCTGCGTAAAGGCGGCCTGACGCCGCAAAATCTCAATACGGCGATCGAGACCTTGCGCAAGGGCCGCACGGCCGACAGCGCCACGGCCGAGAACGCCTATGACGCCCTGAAGAAATATTCGCGCGACCTCACGCAGGCGGCGCGCGACGGCAAGCTTGATCCCGTGATCGGCCGCGACGAGGAAATCAGGCGCACTATCCAGGTGCTTTCCCGCCGCACCAAGAACAATCCGGTCCTGATCGGCGAACCCGGCGTCGGCAAAACCGCGATCGTCGAGGGACTTGCGCTGCGCATCCTCAACGGCGACGTGCCGGAGAGCCTGAAGGACAAGAAGCTGTTGTCGCTCGACATGGGGGCGCTGATCGCAGGCGCCAAATACCGTGGCGAATTCGAGGAACGGCTGAAGGCCGTGCTGTCCGAGGTCACCTCGGCCGAGGGCTCGATCATCCTGTTCATTGACGAGATGCACACATTGATCGGCGCCGGCAAGGCCGACGGCGCGATGGATGCGTCCAATCTCCTGAAACCTGCGCTGGCGCGGGGCGAATTGCATTGCATCGGCGCGACCACGCTCGATGAATACCGCAAGCATGTCGAGAAGGACGCAGCGCTGGCGCGGCGATTCCAGCCGATTTTCGTCTCCGAGCCCACGGTCGAGGACACGATATCGATTTTGCGCGGCCTGAAAGACAAATACGAACAGCATCACGGCGTACGGATCACCGATTCGGCGCTGGTGGCCGCGACCACGCTGTCGAACCGCTACATCACCGATCGCTTCCTGCCGGACAAGGCCATCGACCTGATGGACGAGGCGGCGGCGCGGCTGAAGATGCAGGTCGATTCCAAGCCGGAAGAGCTCGATTCGATGGACCGGGAAATCATCCGGCTCAAGATTGAGCAGGAAGCCCTGAAAAAGGAAAGCGACGCCGGCTCCAAGAGCCGCCTGAAGACGCTGGAGAAGGAGCTTGCCGAACTCGAGGAGAGGTCGGCGGCGCTGACTTCGCGCTGGAGCGCGGAGAAGAACAAGCTGTCGAACGCGCAGAAGCTCAAGAGCGAGCTCGACGCGCTTCGCATCGAACTCGCCAACGCCCAGCGCCGCGGCGAATTCCAGCGCGCGGGCGAACTGGCCTATGGCCGGATCCCCGAGCTTGAGAAAAAGCTCGTCGACATCGAAGCCAAGGAGAACGCCGGCGAGATGATGGAGGAGGCGGTCACCGCCAACCACATCGCGCAGGTGGTCTCGCGCTGGACCGGCGTGCCTGTCGACAAGATGCTGGAAGGCGAAAAGGACAAGCTCCTGAAGATGGAGGCAAGCCTTGGCCAGCGCGTGGTCGGGCAGGCCGAGGCCGTGCATGCGGTCGCAACCGCCGTGCGCCGGTCGCGCGCGGGTCTTCAAGATCCGAACCGGCCGATGGGCTCGTTCATGTTCTTGGGCCCCACCGGCGTCGGCAAGACCGAACTGACCAAAGCCCTGGCCGAATATCTCTTCAACGACGAGACGGCGATGGTGCGTCTGGACATGTCGGAATACATGGAGAAGCACTCGGTATCGCGGCTGATCGGCGCGCCTCCCGGCTATGTCGGCTACGACGAGGGCGGAGCGCTCACGGAAGCCGTGCGGCGCCGGCCCTATCAGGTCGTGCTGTTCGACGAGATCGAAAAGGCGCATCCGGATGTCTTCAACGTGCTGCTACAGGTCCTCGATGACGGCCGCCTGACCGACGGTCAGGGCCGCACGGTGGATTTCCGCAACACGCTGATCATCATGACGTCGAATCTCGGCTCGGAATTCCTGGTCAACCAGCCCGAGGGCGAGGATACCTCGGCCGTTCGCGAACTGGTGATGGGCACGGTACGTGCGCATTTCCGCCCCGAATTCCTCAACCGCGTCGACGAGATCATCCTGTTCCATCGGCTGCAAAAGAGCGAAATGGGACGCATCGTGGAGATCCAGTTCACCCGGCTGTCGAAGCTTCTGGAGGAGCGCAAGATCACGCTCACACTGGATGCGGCGGCGCGCGACTGGCTTGCGGCCAAGGGATGGGACCCGGCCTATGGCGCACGTCCGCTGAAGCGGGTGATCCAGCGCAATCTGCAGGATCCGCTCGCCGAGATGATCCTGGCCGGCGAGGTTCACGACGGCGATCACGTCGCGATCTCGGCGGAAGGCAATGTGCTGACCTTCAACGGCAAGGCGCGCCAGACCGCGGAGATCGCCCAGTTCGAGACGCCGGTGCCGAAGCGAAAGCTGAATTGACGATGCACGAGGCGTCGTGAAGGCTCAAGGCGCAAAAGGCGCGGTCCTGATCGGCCGCGTCTTTTTGCGTCAGATCTTCTCGCTGGCCATGGCATCGTCTTCCTCGTTGTCGCGAACCGGCTTCCACCCCCGGATCACGTCCGAGGGCATGCTTCGCTCGGAAACGCTCTAACGGCTCGTGGTGAGGCGAGGTGGATTCTGCGACATCAGCCAGAGTTCAACCGCGGCCAGGATCGCAACCGCCGCACCGACGATCACGTGGACCGTGGTTGCGGTATGGTTGCCCTGGAAAGTCAGCATCCAGGGCGAAACCAGGACCCACAGGCCGACGATCAGGTTGAGCCACTCCTCCCAGACTGCAAAGGCGGCCAGGGCCGCAATTGCCAGTACGGCGATCACGGTACCGGCGATGGTCGCATTCTGGGTCATTTTTCCAGCATCGAAGTGGAAAATCCAGGGCGAGAAGAACAGAAACGCGCCGAGGATCAGATTCGCTACGTCACATAGTTTTGTATTTGACCAATTCTCCATGGCACCCTCCAACGAAGGTCTCTCTTACTTATCAACGCGGATTCGACCCCAGGGTTGCGAGGCAGCCCGACGAAAATTTGATGAAACCGGCCACGCGCGGCCGGTTTTACCTAAGCAATCGCCCGCCGGGTCGCAGCCGCTATCAAGCGCTCCCCCAGTCGCGGCGCTGCGGCAAATTGCCGGATCCGCTTTCAAGCCAAGCGCTTTCAAGCCAAGCGCTTTCAAGCCAAGGGAGAAGTCCATGGCCAGGGATATCGTCGACCACAACAAGCCTGTTTTCGACCAGCTTCATTCACGCATCTACGGGGCGGCCGCCTGCCTTGTCGCCTGGTTCGTGATCAGCGCCTGGGTGCTTTTCGATCGCGGTGGTTACACCAGCCTTTCGCTGGCATTTGCCAGCCTATTGCTGCTGATAGCCGTCCTGCTGCCGTGGGTGCTGTCGGAAGTTTGGCGAAAGTACCGGAAGCCCTATGAGGCGCATTCGCAGAAGACGCCATTCCGCGATTGGCGGGCAGGGGATTTCTCGGTCTGGGGCGCCAGGCTTCGCGGCTCGCATGCCGCAATCGACGTCTTGTTGCCGCTGGCTGCGGTAGCCTTCGGCTTGACGGCGATCGGCATCGTTTTTGTGATTGTGAGCGCTTCGTCGTGAGGACGAGGATCTTTTGCGGGATCAGCGGTTGCTGAGCTGCACGGGACTGTTGTTGGCGTCCGAAATGCGGGCGCCGCGGCCGGTCATCATCGCATCCAGCCGGTCACGCTCTTTCTCGAAGCCTGTCAGCATCGGTCCTTCCAGCGAGCGTCCACGCGGCAGCTTGATGCGCATCGGGTCGACGAAGCGGCCGTTGACCAGGATTTCGTAGTGGACGTGGGCGCCGGTCGACTGTCCGGTCGAACCGACGAAGCCGATGACCTGGCCCTGGCGAACCCGCTTGCCGACTTCCAGGCCCTTGGCGAAGGCCGACATATGGCCGTAGGCGGTCTCGTAGCCGTTGTTGTGCTTGAGCTTGACGTATTTGCCGTAGCCGCCTTCCCAGCCCGCGGTTTCAACCACGCCATTGCCGGAAGCGAAGATCGGCGTGCCATAGGCGGTCGCCCAATCGACGCCGGTGTGCATCTTGACGTAGCCGAGGATCGGATGGCGGCGGCTGCCGAAGCCGGATCGCATGATGGCGTTGTTGACGGGTTTGCGGACCAGGAACTTCTTCGCGCTCTTGCCGGTCTCGTCGTAGAAATCGACGACCGCATCGTCCGGGGTCTGGAAACGATAATACTTCTTGGTCTCACCGCCGACTGTGAGCGAGGCAAACAGCACTTCGGGCTTTTCGCTGGAGGTCGTGCCTTCATCCTCGCCGGCAAAGAACACGTCGAAGGAATCGCCGGGCTGCACCTTGCGCTGGAAGTCGACGTCGTAGGAATAGATGCGGATCATGTCCTCGATGACGTTTGCCGGCACCTTGTTGCGCAGCGCGGTCTCGTAAATGCTCTGATAGAGGCGGACCCCGGTTCCGTCGTCATCGTCATCGTCGTCTTTGCTGCTGTTGTCGGCGGTGTCGGTGACGGTGTTGATGCTGGTGACGTCGACGGCGACGTATTTGCCAAGGTCGGAAAGTGCTGCGACCGCTTCGACGGCCGAATCGTTGGCGACGATCACGCGGCTGGGCTGAAGCCGTTGGCCGGGGCCGGCCGGCGCCATCAGGATACGAAGCTTCTCGCCTTCCCTCAGGCCGCCGTCGCGGCCGCGGGCGCCGAGCGTGGTGGCGATCGCCCTGGCCTCTTCGGGCGTGGCGCCCTGATCGCGCATGATCGCGCTGACGCTGTCGCCCTTCTTCACGACGTGGACGCGCTCGCCGGTCGGATTGCCGCCGGTGATCTGGTCTTTGGTCTTCGGCAGCAGGGTGACGTTTTCAGGCACGACCCGGGTTTCAAAACCGGCATAGGGGTCGGACACATTGCCTTCAGTGGCGTAGGCCAGCTTGAGCCCGCCGGTGGTGCCGCTGACATCGGCGGTGGCATTGGCGAGCGCGGCATATTTCACGCCGCCATTGCCGTGCCAGTTCGAGGCGTCGCGCACCCGCAGCATGATTTCGTCAAGCGAGATGACCGCGGCCAGCTTGGCCTTGGGCAGGACCGGCCCGAGATCCTTGGTGACGAAGGACACCTCGGCATCGGGTTCGGCGGCGTCGGGATTGTTCGGATCGTCCGCCGCCGCCGGCGCGCTGGTGCCGACGTCGCTCAGCATGCGCTGGGCGTTGAAGGGCGGGATCTTGGCGGACAGGTCGCTGGTGGTCATCGACAGGTTGCCGGAGATGCGGACGAACGGCCGCACCCGCATCACGTCGCGGTTGCCGACCCGCGTGACCGTCGAAACCCGCATCACATTGCGAGCCGCGCTGGATTTGCCGGGCGGCGGCAGGCGATCGCTCTTGTGCAGGGTTGCCGTGCGGTCGTTGGCGCCGAAAGCCCCGCGGAGCGCGCCCTCGACGCGTTCCGGAACCTTGGCGAAGGTCATTTCGCCGTCGAGGGAAGCGAAAACGGCGCCGCCGATCAAGGCTGCGCCGCACAGACCGGTCAGAATGGTACCGCTAAACCACTGTACGGAGACGCGGCGGCGGTCGATCACCGCGGCCTCAGAACCGTCAACCGAAAGCGGCGGCTCGTGACCGAGGTCGATGACCCCGGTGTCGCGCCCATATCCGCCCCCGCGTGACGTTCTGTGGTTCAAACCACCATCCCCCCAAATTCCATCGACATTCGACGAGGTCCTGCGCCGTCCTTAAAACCCGTATTCCCTAAGTTAAGGAACGGGGAGCGCGGGATACCGCACCGATGTCCGTGATAAAGTGCCGAAAGCGCGGCCAACATCACGGCTGTTGATAGCGTGGAAATCTCTTCGAAATCTTCCGTCCGCGTGAAAGAGGCCACTGGCTCACAAGTGAACTTCGCCTCTCTGCTGGTATTTCACCGCCTTCGACCCCCACTGGTATCAAGCGATTCAGTACCTAAGTATGCCAGAACGGCGGAGGATTGTGGCTCAAGTACGGCGTTTTGGCCCTAATAATCGGGGCTTGAGGCCGACTTAAAATTCTCGACGCGATGCGACGATTTGTTGACATCAGGCGTTGACAACGCCGATTGGGCGGGACTATAAACCGCCCACTGAGCGCGGCGCTGCATTGGCCCACGGCCAAAGCAGGTTTTCGTGCCAGCAAAGCTCCTCACTGAGATGAGTGATTCAACAGCCGGTAGCAACCGGTTGTCATTCGTCGTCGGATGAGGATGTTCGAAGGCTTCCTTGGAAGATTTCGGACTGAAGGCTCCCTGATAAAGGGAGAGGGGTTCTCGGACCCCGGGCTGTTTGACAAGTAAAGATGAAGAAAGAGAAACGTGGACGGCGGAGTCCTTGCGGATCTCGGAATGTTTGAAGGCTTCGGCTTTCAGGGTTTCGGGGTCGGACGAAAGACTTCGGCGGTACACGTTTTAAAGGTTACACCATCGTTGCCCGCGATGTGAATCGCAGGCGGCTGTTAGCTTCGGCTGGCAAAAAATGGTGGGACCTCGTCAAACGTTGTGATCAGCCGGTTTGAAGTTTCAAGTCCAACTTGAGAGTTTGATCCTGGCTCAGAGCGAACGCTGGCGGCAGGCTTAACACATGCAAGTCGAGCGGGCGTAGCAATACGTCAGCGGCAGACGGGTGAGTAACGCGTGGGAACGTACCTTTTGGTTCGGAACAACACAGGGAAACTTGTGCTAATACCGGATAAGCCCTTACGGGGAAAGATTTATCGCCGAAAGATCGGCCCGCGTCTGATTAGCTAGTTGGTGAGGTAATGGCTCACCAAGGCGACGATCAGTAGCTGGTCTGAGAGGATGATCAGCCACATTGGGACTGAGACACGGCCCAAACTCCTACGGGAGGCAGCAGTGGGGAATATTGGACAATGGGCGCAAGCCTGATCCAGCCATGCCGCGTGAGTGATGAAGGCCCTAGGGTTGTAAAGCTCTTTTGTGCGGGAAGATAATGACGGTACCGCAAGAATAAGCCCCGGCTAACTTCGTGCCAGCAGCCGCGGTAATACGAAGGGGGCTAGCGTTGCTCGGAATCACTGGGCGTAAAGGGTGCGTAGGCGGGTCTTTAAGTCAGGGGTGAAATCCTGGAGCTCAACTCCAGAACTGCCTTTGATACTGAGGATCTTGAGTTCGGGAGAGGTGAGTGGAACTGCGAGTGTAGAGGTGAAATTCGTAGATATTCGCAAGAACACCAGTGGCGAAGGCGGCTCACTGGCCCGATACTGACGCTGAGGCACGAAAGCGTGGGGAGCAAACAGGATTAGATACCCTGGTAGTCCACGCCGTAAACGATGAATGCCAGCCGTTAGTGGGTTTACTCACTAGTGGCGCAGCTAACGCTTTAAGCATTCCGCCTGGGGAGTACGGTCGCAAGATTAAAACTCAAAGGAATTGACGGGGGCCCGCACAAGCGGTGGAGCATGTGGTTTAATTCGACGCAACGCGCAGAACCTTACCAGCCCTTGACATCCCGGTCGCGGACTCCAGAGACGGAGTTCTTCAGTTCGGCTGGACCGGAGACAGGTGCTGCATGGCTGTCGTCAGCTCGTGTCGTGAGATGTTGGGTTAAGTCCCGCAACGAGCGCAACCCCCGTCCTTAGTTGCTACCATTTAGTTGAGCACTCTAAGGAGACTGCCGGTGATAAGCCGCGAGGAAGGTGGGGATGACGTCAAGTCCTCATGGCCCTTACGGGCTGGGCTACACACGTGCTACAATGGCGGTGACAATGGGACGCTAAGGGGCAACCCTTCGCAAATCTCAAAAAGCCGTCTCAGTTCGGATTGGGCTCTGCAACTCGAGCCCATGAAGTTGGAATCGCTAGTAATCGTGGATCAGCACGCCACGGTGAATACGTTCCCGGGCCTTGTACACACCGCCCGTCACACCATGGGAGTTGGTTTTACCTGAAGACGGTGCGCTAACCAGCAATGGAGGCAGCCGGCCACGGTAGGGTCAGCGACTGGGGTGAAGTCGTAACAAGGTAGCCGTAGGGGAACCTGCGGCTGGATCACCTCCTTTCTAAGGATGATCCTTCAGCGAGCTCACGCTCACTATCGGATCGTTTTAGAAACATCAGGGGCCAGCAATTTCAGGATTGTTGAGCTCCATTGGCGGGATTTCGCCGTCTTCGTTTCTCTTTCTTCGCGGACGAACACGCTGCCTGTGGGCTTGCGCTTGTGCGATGCATCTGGCGCTGTCGCCGGCTGTGCGCGAGCAGGACCCGATCCTCTTCATGGAGGATAAGCGTTAGGGGCTTGTAGCTCAGTTGGTTAGAGCGCGCGCTTGATAAGCGTGAGGTCGGAAGTTCAAGTCTTCCCAGGCCCACCATTTGATCGAGTGCGTTTTCCAGTTTGTGGCTGCTCTTCCCTGATCGACGTGAAGCATTCGTCTTCTGGTACGGGGCCATAGCTCAGCTGGGAGAGCGCGTGCTTTGCAAGCATGAGGTCGTCGGTTCGATCCCGTCTGGCTCCACCAGATGGAATTGAAGATCGATGCCTGCTTCAAGGCGCTCTTACTTCGTCGTCCGCGAAACATCGCTTCGCATGCGTTGTCCTTAACTGGACGCGTCATGCGGGATTTCTGACATCGTAAAGAGGAGATTGATCCGAGTTTTGGGTCTGCAAAGCAATTTGCGGAATCCAATTCATAATCTCCAGGTCATTTCGGCGCTCGTGCTTTTTGTTGGGTAACACCTGCAAGATGCGCGGGTTGTAAATGATCTTTTTGGTGAAGCTTGACCGCCTCATCATCGGGTTGATCTTACGAAGCAAGCTGGTCTTTCTAATCAGTGTCCGGCTGCGCATAGCATTCATCGAGGGTGCGTGTTTTCAGATTTCGATCTGGAGGCAATTGCGCAGACAACATTCTGCCGAGTGTGTGGACATTGATAATGAGAGCAATCAAGTGCCTTAAGGGTGTTCGGTGGATGCCTTGGCGCTGAGAGGCGATGAAGGACGTGCTACGCTGCGATAAGCCGTGGGGAGCTGCGAAGAAGCTTTGATCCACGGATTTCCGAATGGGGAAACCCACCTTCGATAGCTGGAACTCCAAGATCTTGTATTTTGGGGTTCGGACAGAAATGTTTGAGAACCAAGCCGCGAGGTTTTGGATTTCCAGTTATCAAGTGAAGGTATGAGACTTCCGAATAAAATAGGAGGTTTTAAGCGAACCCAGGGAACTGAAACATCTAAGTACCTGGAGGAAAGGACATCAACAGAGACTCCGTTAGTAGTGGCGAGCGAACGCGGACCAGGCCAGTGATACATCAAAGACAACCGGAACCTGTCAGGAAAGCAGGGCCTTAGTGGGTGATAGCCCCGTACGGGTAATGCGATGATGTATCCTTGAGTAAGGCGGAACACGTGCAATTCTGTCTGAACGTGGGGGGACCACCCTCCAAGCCTAAGTACTCCTCAGCGACCGATAGTGAACCAGTACCGTGAGGGAAAGGTGAAAAGCACCCCGACGAGGGGAGTGAAATAGACCTGAAACCGGACACCTACAAACAGATGGAGCCCAAGATACGTTCTGGGTGACATCGTACCTTTTGTATTATGGGCCAGCGACTTAATTTAACGAGCAAGCTTAAGCCGATAGGCGAAGGCGTAGCGAAAGCGAGTCTGAATAGGGCGTCAAGTTCGTTGTATTAGACCCGAAACCTAGTGATCTAGCCATGAGCAGGTTGAAGGTGAGGTAACACTCACTGGAGGACCGAACGGGTGTCTGTTGAAAAAGACTCCGATGACTTGTGGTTAGGGGTGAAAGGCCAATCAAACTGGGAAATAGCTGGTTCTCCGCGAAAGATATTTAGGTATCGCCTCGCATGA
>CAVYPW010000003.1:0-192500 GCA_963770515.1 uncultured Alphaproteobacteria bacterium | reverse complement strand
AGCCGCCGGCGGTGAAGCAGATCGCGCTGACCGACAAGCAGGTCGATGGCGTGATCGCCGCAGCCAAGGACATGGATGCGCTCTCCGAAAAGATGCCTGACAACGGCAAGCCGGATCCCAAGCTCACCGCGCAACTCGAAGCGACCGCGAAGAAGTACGGCTTTGCCAGCTACGACGACTACAACAGCGTCGTCGACAATATCGGCCTCATCATGAGCGGCATCGATCCGGCCACCAAGAAGTATGTCGGCGGCACCGCCGTCATAAAGGCCCAGATCGCGCAGGTGCAGGCCGACAAGAAGATGTCCGCCAAGGACAAGAAGGAAGCGCTGGAAGATCTCAACCAGGCCTTGAAGGCCCCGGAGCCGACCATCGAGAACAAGGGCAACATCGACCTTGTTGTGAAGAATTTCGACAAACTCGCCGCCATCATGGGCGACGATCAGAACTGATCGCCAAGCCGCCGCTCTATGTCATGCCCCGCGAAAGCGGGGCATCCAGTACGCCGCGGCCTTCGAGCTCGGACTCTGAGACCTCTGGAATACTGGATCGCCCGCCTTCGCGGGCGATGACAAAGGAGGAGGTTTTCGGCGACTAACGCAACCCTCCGCCAAATCTCGCTTCCATCGCGCGCCGCGTTTTGATGGTCTCGTCCGCGGCGTCAATCTCGACATCGTCCCAGCGCACCACCGCGCCGTGCGCAACGTCGCGCTTCAGCTTGACCCGATGCGCCAACCCGATCGGCAACGCCCTGGCTGCAAGGCTTAGCGAGGCCGGCATCAGCTTGCCCCACACCGTATAGCCGCCTTCGCCGTCGAGCATTTCGCCGGCGCGCAAATCGCGCTTGGCCACGGCGGCGACGTCGCCGCGGAAGCCATGGGGCTGCCCGGTCGGTTCTTTTCGCAGCGCCGCCGACAGGACCGAGATGTTCAGTTCTAACCCGATCAGGTGATACGGCTTGTACATCGCGGCATAACGGCCGCTGGCATCGGTCTTCAGCCCATATTGCCTGAAGCAATCCGCGGCATAGTCGTTCGGCGCTTCCAGCACGACATAGACGCCCCAGCGCAGATCGCGGAACACCGGCCGCCCGTCGCGCTCGAGCGACGACACCACTTCCACTACGCCTGATTTTTCGAGCACGCCGCCGTGCTCGCGCGGCCGCATCACATGCGGCAGATCATCGACGCCACAGGGCGGAAACAACAACCCGCCGGAAGGGACATCCAGCCCGGTCGCATTCGCAATCGCAGCCATCTCAATGGCTGATTTGGTGCCGTCGAGAAACGAGTTGAACATCTGCGGGTTCATCCCGGCCGATTGCGCCTCATCGGCCGACAGCCCGTAATGGCCCCACACGCCCGCCGGCGTCACGTCGTGATAGGCCGGCAGGTATTTGGTGCCCTTGCCGGCCGCGACCACGCGGAATCCAGTCGCGCGCGCCCAGTCGACCATCTCGGCCGTCAGGGCCGGCTGATCGCCATAAGCGAGCGAATAGACCACGCCCGCTTTGCGCGCTTCCTCGGCCAGCAGCGGGCCGGCGAGCACATCGGCTTCGACATTGACCATGACGATATGCTTGCCGTTCGCAATCGCGGCGCGGGCATGTTTGATGCCGACGGCCGGATTGCCGGTCGCCTCCACCACGACCTCGATATCGCCGGCAACCGCCTTGGCGCCGTCGGCGGTGAAGGTCGTCGCTGCGATCCGGTCGTGGTCCCATCCGACGGTGCGGCAGGCCTCGCGTGCCCGCTCCGGATCGAGATCGACGATGACGGGCACTTCCAGACCCGGTGTGTGCGGCACCTGCGACAGAAACATCGAGCCGAATTTGCCGGCGCCGATCAGCGCGACGCGCACGGGTTTGCCGGCGGCGCGGCGGGCGGCGAGGAGGGAGGAGAGGTTCATGGGCGGGCCAGGTTGACTTCGGTGCTATGGCGGCGGGATCAAGCCCTCTCCCCTTGCGGGAGAGGGTGGTTTCGAGCGGAGCGAGAAACCGGGTGAGGGGTTCAGTTCGGGATAACCCCTCACCCGAGCGATTTCGTTGCGAGTACGGCGTAGCCCTCTCCCTCAAGGGGAGAGGGCACAGTCACCGGCATTTCGCTCTCGGATAGATTCTCTACTCCGCTGCCTGCCGTGGCGCGCGGGCGAGGCGAAGCAGCGCATCGTCATCGACGGGCTCGATCGGGGTGAAATCGCGATGGGCGATGTATTCCGGCCGCGTCGGGGTGCGGATGTGGTTCGAGACCGCGTTGAGCGTGAGGTACACGATCTTGCGCGG
Organism: uncultured Alphaproteobacteria bacterium; assembly: GCA_963770515.1. Taxonomy (GTDB): domain Bacteria; phylum Pseudomonadota; class Alphaproteobacteria; order Rhizobiales; family Xanthobacteraceae; genus Bradyrhizobium. The sequence continues at coordinate 190,219 of CAVYPW010000003.1, read as the reverse complement.
GTAGGGCGTGATATTGCCGGCCGAGCCGTGCACCAGATTGCCGTGGAACATCAGAAGACCGCCGGCCTTGCCGGTCGGTGCGACGATGCCGCCTTCTTTCACCAGCCGCGTCACCGTCTCCTCGTCCAGCGTCCACAGCGGATAGGAGGTCGTCTGAAGATCATGCGAGGCCTTGAGGTCGCCGGCATGCTGGCTGCGCGGCACCAGCATCAAGGGCCCGTTGATCGGCATCACCTCGTCGAGGAAGATCGCGATGTTCATCGCGCGCGGCTCTGGCATGCCGTCGTCGCGTTTCCAGGTGCCGTAATCCTGATGCCATTGCCAGACGTCGCCGGTAAACGCCGCCTTGGCGTTGATCTTGAACTGATGCATGTAGACCTTCTCGCCGAAGACCTGCTCGATCGGTTCGATCATGCGTGGATGGGCGCCGAGCAGGGCGAACGCCTCGTTGTAGAGATGGGCGGCAAAGGCCGTGCGCGGCGCGCCGCTCTTCTCGCGCCATACCTCCGGCCGGTTGGCGTCATAGATGTTGACTGCCTCGCGCGCGAGCAGGGCGATCTCCTCGGGGGTGAAAAGTTCCGGCAGAAACAGCCAGCCTTCGCGGTTGAAATCCTGGATCTGCTGCTGCGTGAGCTTCATGGCGGTTCCTCTCGCGTTTTGTTGGGCGCAGCCCATATTGTTGCTTGGCGAAAGGATATCACCTGTCGTCGGCCTTACCAGTGCGGCGAATTTGACGTTCCTATTGGTATTGCGGCAAGCTCTTGATAGGAACGTCAAATTCAAAGCCGCACTGGAATCAATAAGTTGCTAGAGCTCCTTTGATTCCGCAGTTCGCATCGGGGGTCGCCGCGATAGTTTGCGAACTGCGGAATTGGAGCTCTAGCCACTTTGCCTGCATATTGCGGCGCAGAAATCGGGTGGATCGCAACAATCTCCAAGCCTAGATTTCGGCTCAAGAGGTAGATTTGTCTGCACGGGAGTGAGCCATGACTGACCAGCATTTTGCCCTGTTCGACACGCCGATCGGCATCTGCGGTATCGAGTGGGGCCCGCGCGGCATCAACGGCCTGCAACTGCCGATGGGCAGCGACGAGAAGACTCGTGCGCGCATCCGACAGCGCCGCGGCGATATCAGCGAGACCGCGCCGACGGAAGACGTGCAACGCGCGATCGAACGCATCCTCAAATTGCTGGCGGGCGAACCCGACGATCTCCGGGACATTCCGCTCGACCTCGACGGCGTGCCCGACTTCAACCGTGGCGTCTACGACATCGCCCGCAGCATTCCGCCGGGCCAGACCATGACCTATGGCGATATCGCCAAGCGGCTTGGCGGGGTCGAGCTATCGCGCGATGTCGGCCAGGCGCTCGGGCGCAACCCCTGTCCGATCGTGGTGCCGTGTCATCGCGTGTTGGCCGCGGGCCAGAAGCCCGGCGGGTTTTCCGCCAGGGGGGGCGTTGATACGAAATTAAAAATGCTCGCGATCGAAGGCGCGGCCGTCAATCACACGCCGAGCCTGTTCGATTGAGGTGCCGCTTCGAGGTCGGTGGCTTTGTCCTTCGAGACGGGCGCGGAGCCTGTCATCGGGCCGCGCTTCGCGCGGACCCGTTGGCGCCTCCTCAGAAGTCTGACTCATATATCCGTCAAACGCTATTTTGAACGGCAAGTCTGCGTGTCAGGAGCCTGATATGGGCAACGAGTAGCCATGCCACTTCAGTGGCTTCGGCAGCCTCGAAGTCCTTGGCGAGACGTCGGCATCTGCCATACCAGGCGAATGTTCGTTCAACAACCCATCGTCGCGGCAGAAGCTGGAAGCCTTTGACGCCTTGGGGCCGCTCGACGATCTCGATGGTCCATGGACCGCAGTCCGAGAGCGCATTGCGAAGTTGCTTCCCACGATAGATCCGGTCGGCAAAGACGTGACCCAGTCGAGGGAATTGCATCCGCACCTTCTTCAGCAGCGCCACCGCGCCGTGGCAATCTTGGACGTTGGCCGGATGAACATGAACCCCGAGAAGGAGGCCATTGGTATCGGTCACAATATGCCGCTTGCGGCCGTAGATGCGTTTGCCTGCGTCGTAGCCGCGTGGTCCGCCAGCCTGCGTGGTCGGTGCACTTTGGCTGTCGATCACGGCAGCTGTCGGCCTTGGCGCGTATCCCAGCTTTTTTCGCGCCCGCCGGACAAGAACACTCGCGATCTTCTGCCACCGCCCGGTATCCCGCCACGCATAAAAATAGCCCTGCACCGTCGAATAGGGCGGGAACTCCTGCGGCAATGCCCGCCACTGGCAGCCTGTCGAAAGGATATAGAGAACCGCTTCCACAACATTACGCAGATCGGTCTTGCGCGGACGACCACGCCGGTTGGCTCGCGGCAAAAGGCACCTGATCAGCCCCCATTCCGCATCTGTCATATCGCTTGCATAACGCAGTTCGTCCCGTCGATATTGCTCTCGAGTGATTTCAGTCCAGGGCATCGTGATCTCCTTCGAATCTTCGCAAATCCGATGGAATCACACCCACTGAGGTCACTCACCCTTTTTCAGTCAGACTCTCAGGATGAGGTCTCAGACCCTCATGGTGAGGAGCGCGGCCCGTCCGAGCAGGCCGAGCGCTGGCTCGGCCGTTAGCGAACGACGCAACCAAACGCCCGCGCGTCTCGAACCATGCGGCCAGAGTTTGAGCCTACGCCGCCTCACAAACAAATCCATTGCCTTTGCGGCGGATCTTTCCGGTCGAGGGCGAGGGAAAATGCGCGGTGCAACACAGCGTATCGGTGTCGCAATAGTGCTCCAGAAAGTTTTTGCGCGTCACCGCAGCCTGCGCCGGATCGACGTCAAACCGCGGCGATAATTCCGGATGCCGCAACTGAAGCGGCGTGTGCATCATATCGCCGACAAAGACCGCATCGTCCTTGGCACGGCCGAAGGCAAAAGCGATATGTCCGGGCGTGTGACCCGGCGTCGGCAGGATGCGCAGGTGATCGCCGACGGCAAAATCATCGCCGACGATGTCAGCCCGCTTCGCTTCGACCACCGGCAGGACGCTGTCGCCAAACGGCGGCACCGGCGCCTTGGCGTTCTGCTCGCTCCAATAATCGAATTCGGTTTTGCCGAAGATGTAGCGCGCCTTTGGGAAGGTCGGCACCCAACGGCCACCTTCCATCCGCGTGTTCCAGCCGACGTGATCGACATGCAGATGCGTGCACATCACGAAATCGATGTCCTCGACCGAAACGCCGGCGGCCTTGAGGCCGCTCATATAGGTGTCGTCGGTCTTCATGTTCCATTTCGGACGCAGCGGCCGCGGCTTGTCGTTGCCGATGCAGCTATCGATCAGGATGGTGTGGTGCGGCGTGCGCACGACATAGGACTGAAAGCACAGGATCAGCGTGTCGGTTTCATCGATCGCGCCGGCTTTACGCATCCAGTCGCGATTCTGCGCCAGCAGGTCGGGCGAGAGTTGAGGAAACAGATCTAGCGCGGGCAGGAACGTGGTCTCCTGCTCGATGATGCGGTGAATGATGAGATCGCCGGCGGTGAATTTCAGGCTCATGGCGGCTCTCGCTTCGTTTACGCTTTCGGCGGGACCGAGATCTTGATCGACGGCCGCTCCAGCATCCGCTCGTTAAAGGCGGCGAGGTTGGGATAGGCCTTGCGCCAGCCGCAGTCGGCATAGCGGAAATCAGCGTAGCCAAGCACGCAAGCAAGCGAGATCTGCACGATGTCGAGCGGACGCGACAGCACCTGTGGCTTGTCGTTGAAGCGCGCCATGCCTTTCCAGGCCCGGTTCCAGTGATCGTCGGCCCACGCCTGCCACTTCAATTCCTTCGGCCGGACCATGTTCTCGTAGCGGCAGAGCAGCATGGAATCGAGCATGCCTTGCAGCATGGAATGGTCGCTCTTGACCTTCCATCGGTCGGGGCCGCTTGAGGGGATCAATTTCCCGCCGCCTGCCAGTTCGTCGAGATATTCGACGATGACATAGGAATCGAGGATCACGCTGCCGTCGTCGAGGATCAGCACCGGCAGCTTCTTCAGCGGCGTGATCTTCATGTATTCGTCGTTGGCCTGAGCCGGCACGACCGATGTCGGCACGAATTCGATTTTGTCGATCAGGCCGAGTTCGATGGCGGCGATGCGGACCTTGCGGGCGAAGGGGGAAGCGGCCGAGTAGGTGAGTTTCATCAAGGATCGTCCTCTCTAGCGATTTAGAACAGCGTCATTCCGGAACGCGCGAAGCGCGAATCCGGAATCTCGAGATTCCCCGATGCGCAATTGCGCATCTGAGGTCTGGTGCTCAGCGCAAAATTGAACATCAATTTTGTCGCTGCGCACCATCCCGGAATGACGGTGGGAGACTGTAGTCCCTCACCGCCGTCATGCCGCGACGATTTCCTGACGCTGCTCGCCGAGGCCTTCGATGCCAAGCGTGACGACATCGCCGACATTGAGAAATTTCGGCGGCTTCATGCCCATGCCTACGCCGGGCGGGGTGCCGGTGGCGATAACGTCGCCCGGCATCAGCGTCATGATCTCGGACAGGTAGGACACGATCTTCTTGATGCCGAAGATCATGGTCGCGGTCGATCCGGTCTGGCAGCGCTTGCCGTTGACGTCGGCCCACATCGGCAGCTTCTGCACGTCGGCGATTTCGTCCTTGGTAACCACCCATGGGCCAAGCGGGCCAAAGGTGTCGTGCGACTTGCCCTTGGTCCATTGCCCCAGACGTTCGATCTGGAAGAAACGCTCGGAGACGTCGTTGCAGACGCTGTAGCCGGCGACGTAATTGAGCGCGTCAGCTTCGGAGACATATTTGGCGCGACTGCCGATGATGATCGCAATCTCGACTTCCCAGTCGAGCTTGGTCGAGCCTCGCGGCTTTTCGACCTTGTCGTTGGGGCCGCACAGGCTGTTATTGCCTTTCATGAAGACGATCGGCTCGGCCGGGATCGCCATGCCGACTTCTTTCGCATGATCGGAATAGTTGAGGCCGATGGCGATGAATTTCGGCAAGCCGCCGACGGCAGCCCCAATGCGCGGCTTGCCTCCGACCAAGGGAAGCTTGTCGGGGTCGAGGGCCGCGATCTTACTCAGCGAGGCCGGCGAAAAGGCATCGCCCGCGAGGTCGCCGATATGCGTTGAGAGGTCCCGGATCTGGCCGGATTTATCGACCAGGCCGGGCTTTTCCTTGCCAACTTCCCCATAACGAACAAGCTTCATGTCTCATCACTCCCTAGGTGGTTTCATGGCTTGGGACGCTTCATGGAACAGGGAGCGGCCAAATTCAACTGTCGCTGGCGCAGCCCTCATGTCTGGGATAGCCGTTGGGAGGTCGTTTGACGGAAAAGGGCGGTTTCGGATCGACCCTTAGCGGACCGCCACGATGAATTTGAAGGCATCGCCGTCGCGCTGGATATGACCGGCGTCGAAATGCCCGCCAATGACCAGTACCGGCCGGTCGGCAAAGCGTGAAAATAACGCGTGCCGGGTTTGGGCCGACTGTTGGGGGTCGGAATCGGCGGTCGAGGACCAGTCGAGATGGGCCATCTGGCAGGGATGATGGGCGACATCGCCGGTCAGGAGCCCTTCCTCGCCTTCCGAGCGGATATGAAGGCTGACATGGCCCGGGCTGTGGCCGGGCGTCGGGATCAGGGTGATCTCCTCGCAAATCCTGCTATCGCTGGCGACGAGATCGGCCTGGCCGGCCGCGACGATCGGCGCCACGGAATCCTCAAAGATCGCCGCCTTGTCCGGCGCCGTGCTGTGATCTCGCCAGTAGGCGTATTCGGCCTGGCCGAACAGATAGCGCGCCTTCTCGAAGGTCGGCACCCAGCGCCCACCCTCAAGCCGCGTATTCCAGCCGACGTGATCAACGTGGAGATGCGTGCACAGCACGGTGTCGATGCTCTCGGGCGGAAAGCCGGCCGCGGTGAGGTCGTCGAGGAACGGCCCCTTTCGATCGTTCCAGGTCGGAACCGTGCGGTGTTGTTTGTCGTTGCCCAATCCAGTGTCGACCACGATCCGCCGCGCCGGTGTTTCGACCACGAGCGCGTGGATCGACATCTTCAGGCGGCCGTCTTCGGTGGCGAAGTGCGGGATCAGCCACGGCAGTTGCTGGATTTCCTCGCGACCGGCGAGCGGCAAAATGAAACGCGTGTGGCCGACCGTTTCCAGTTCGACGACCTTGGTGACTTTGACGTTGCCGATCTTCCAGTGCATCCGCACGTCCACTTGTTCAACCGGCGCGTCCGAATAGATCGTGAGCGCCGGTTGCAGCTATTAGCGCTTACAGCGTGCCGGGGAAGGCGCCGCCGTCGAGCAGGATGTTCTGTCCGGTGATGAAGCCCGACTTGGCTCCGCACAGAAACGCGCAGGCGAGGCCGAACTCCTCGGGGTCGCCGACGCGGCCGGCAGGGTTGGCCTTGCCGCGCTCGGCGATCATCTGTTCCACCGAAACGCCGCGCTTCTCGGCTTCGGCCTTGGCGACGGCGCCGCGCAGCCGGTCGGTGTCGAACGGACCCGGCAACAGCCCGTTGATGGTGACGTTGTTGATCACGGTCTTGCGCGCAAGGCCGGCAACAAAGCCAGTGAGGCCGGCGCGTGCGCCGTTGGAGAGGCCCAGCACCTCGATCGGCGCCTTCACCGCAGCCGAGGTGATGTTGACGATGCGGCCGAACTTGCGCGCCATCATGCCGTCCACCGTCGCCTTGATCAGTTCGATCGGGGTCAGCATGTTGGCGTCGATCGCCTTGATCCAGTCGTCGCGGGTCCAGTTGCGGAAATCGCCGGGCGGCGGTCCGCCGGCATTGTTGATCAGGATATCCGGCTCCGGGCAGGCCTTCAGCACCGCCTCGCGCCCCGCCGGCGTCGTGATATCGCCGACGATCTCGGTCACAGTGACGCCGGGATTATCTTTGCGGATTTCGTCCGCGGTCTTTTTCAGCGCTTCGGCGCCGCGCGCGGTCAGCGTGACGTGCACGCCCTCGTTGGCGAGCGCGATGGCGCAGGCGCGTCCCAGTCCCTTGCTCGATGCGCAGACGATGGCGCGGCGGCCCTTGATGCCTAAATCCACTGTTTCACTCCCGTAGTCCTCGGATGGTTTTGCGGAGGCAGACTTTAGCCAACCTCGGCGACATATGCCACGGTTTGCGAACGCTAAAATCGTCTGTATCAATGTGACCCGCATTCGCTGGAGCTTGAGCCATGGCCGGTCTATTCGACGTCAGCAAGGAAACCATTCTCGTCACGGGTGCTTCGCAGGGGTTGGGGCGGCAGTTCGCGCGCGTGCTTTCGGCGCATGGCGCGGCAGTGGCGCTGGCGGCGCGGCAGACCGGCAAGCTCAAGGGGCTGGAACAAGAGATCAAGGCGAACGGCGGCCGGGCTGCTGCGGTCGCGATGGACGTCACTGACGGCGCCTCGATCGTCAGCGCGATCGATGCGGCGGAGGCAGCCCTTGGCCCGATCACCGTGCTGATCAACAATGCCGGGATTGCGATCGAGAAGCCGGCGGTCGAACAGACCGAGGCGGACTGGGACGCGGTGATCGGCGCCAACCTCAAGGGCGCCTATTTCACGGCGACCGAAATGGCGCGGCGGATGATCGCGCGCAAGCAGGAGGGCAACATCGTCAATGTCGCTTCCGTGCTCGGTTTCGGCGTGATGAAATTTTTATCGCCCTACACCATCTCCAAGGCCGGCATCGTGCAGGCGACGAAGGCGATGGCGCTCGAGTTGGCGGGTAATCATATCCGCGTCAACGCGATCGCCCCCGGCTATATCGATACCGAAATCAACCACCATTTCTGGTCGACGCCGGGCGGCGAAAAACTGATCAAGCGGATTCCGCAGCGGCGGGTCGGCACCGAATCCGATCTCGACGGCGCGATCCTGCTGCTGGCTTCCTCCGCCTCGCGCTACATGACCGGCAGCGTGGTGACTGTGGATGGCGGCTTCCTGCTGACGTGAGGCTGCATGGAATTCTCAGCCCTGGTGCCGCCTATTTGAAGTTCCTGCACCACAAGCGGCGAATTCGATTCAGGAACTTCAAATAGAAAAGCGGCACTAGAATCAATAAGTTTTCTAGTGCCCATGACTTTCCGAAGTTCGTGGAAGTGGGTGCAGCGATGGAGAACGAACTTCGGAAAGTGGGCACTAGCGCCGTTTCCGGCCGATTTGACGAAAAAAGCCATGATTTTTGAGATTTTTGCTGTCACAAAATCCTCAAAAGTAGCCCCGCGCCTCTTTCCAAAGCAGGCCGGCGTTGGTACATACCGCCCGCGACCTCAAGGCCTTCGGGGCCAAGGGTTGCCTTCTCAGGAAGCCTCTGGACGGAAGCGGCGCCCTCGGGCGTTGCCCAAGCCGTTTCGGCTTTTCGAAGAAGTGCCAAGGATTAATGGCAAGGATTTATCGCGGGGTGGAGCAGCCCGGTAGCTCGTCAGGCTCATAACCTGAAGGTCACAGGTTCAAATCCTGTCCCCGCAACCAAGTTGATGAAAACCCTAGCAATCTCAAAAGATTGCTAGGGTTTTGTTTTGATGCCGGCATCACCGCAGCAACATCAACAGCTTAGCTTGCAGGTCCAGATCACCCCGCAACGACATAACGCAATCGTTCGGAAGCTTTCGCGGCGCCGACTATCTCATCGCGTTCGATCGGCAAAAGGCTCTTCCGGCGTCGTCTGGTTGTCTGTGATGTTCGAATCGAAGTCCGGCGGCGAGTTCGAGCCAGGCAACTCGTTGAGTGCAGCGTGACCGGCGAATGCAAGTGCAGCGCGCACGAAAAATCGTTCAGATTTTACTCGCCTGACGCCGACGTATGCGAACAGCGAAACCTGCGTTGAATGGAGAGGTGTGGAGCGGAGCATTGCCGTCACCATTGCATTACGTGCCGTGATCACGCGCGATCGACACAGAGCCAGGCTGCGACAGGGCAATCGTCTGGTGAAACCCATTCTTGGTTGCCGCCATTTTCGGGATGTCGCCATGACAAAGAAAGAAATGCGAAGACTTTGCAGAGAAAATGCGAAGATTTGTTGCTGTTCTGGCGGGCGAAGATTGGTTGCTACGCCGGCGGATTTGGGTAGGCTATCCCGGCGCCATCTGATGGCGGATGCAATTTGAAGCACTGATTTGACGCACGAGAGGTGACCATGAATTGTATCACTTCGTCGCAACCATCTCGGCGTCTACTACTGACCTCAGCTACCGCATTTGTTTTCGCTGGTACAACTCTGGCGCGGGCCCGTACCCTTGCCGGCGGCCTGCCGTGGGAGCCTGGAACGGCGACGCCCCCGGTTGTGGTTCGTCCAGGTCCCTGGATGTTTTTCACCGCGGACGAAGCCGCGACGGTCGAAGCCGCGGTTGACCGTCTGATCCCTCCGGACAGCCGCGGGCCCGGTGGCAAAGACGCCGGATGCGCCGTCTTTATCGACCGGCAACTCGCGGGTCCATATGGCCGGGCTGAGGGTCTTTACACGAGGCCGCCTTTCATGCCCGGCGCAGCGACGCAGGGCTATCAGCTTCCTGGCTCTCCCGCGGCGCGCTATCGCACAGGCTTGAGAGCGCTGGCGGATTACATCAAGAGCAATTTCGCCGGAAAATCATTTAACGATCTCGCGCCGAGCGATCAGGACACCGTGCTCAAGGGGCTAGAGTCCGGCGCGATCGTCTTGAAGGACGTCAAGAGCGCGGAGTTTTTCGCGCTGTTGCTTGCCAACACGCAGGAGGGTTTCTTTGCCGATCCGATCTACGGCGGCAATCGTGACATGGCGAGCTGGAAGCTTATCGGCTTTCCCGGCGCGCGTTACGATTATCGTGATTGGGTTGAACGTCACAACGAGGCCTATCCGTTGCCACCCGTCAGCATCATGGGTCGCTCCGACTGGACAGTGAGGGAATAGCCATGGCCCGCAAACTCCCCGCCAAGGATGTCGTCATCATCGGGTTGGGCTGGACCGGCGCCATCCTCGCCTACGAACTCGCAAAGACCGGACTTAACGTCGTTGCGATCGAACGCGGCCCCTGGCGTGACACAGCGACGGATTTTCCACCCGCGTATGCGCAGGACGAACTTCGCTACGCGGTTCGGCTGGATCTGTTTTTGCGTCCGGACCAGCAAACGCTGACGTTTCGCAACAATGCGAGCCAAACGGCGCTGCCGATCCGCAGTTTTTCAGGCTTCCTTCCAGGCAATGGCGTCGGCGGGGCCGGGATCCACTGGAACGGACAGACCTGGCGCTTTTTGCCGACGGACTTTCAGCTGCGCAGCCATCTCGAAGAACGCTACGGCAAGGACGCATTGCCGGCTGACATGACGATTCAGGATTGGCCCGTCAGTTATGATGAGCTTGAGCCCTATTACGACCGGTTCGAAAAGCTCTGCGGTACTTCCGGCAAGGCCGGCAATATTCGCGGACAAAAGCAGGCAGGCGGCAACCCGTTCGAAGGCTGGCGCTCGTCGGAATATCCGACGCCGCCGCTGAAGCAGGGGTTGGGGGCGACGCTGTTCGCCGAAGCGGCACGCAAGACCGGTCATTCACCGTTTCCACAGCCGGCCTCCAATCTCAGCGAAGCCTATGTCAATCCGCTCGGTGTGAAACTCGGACAATGCACCTATTGCGGATTCTGCGAACGGTTCGGCTGTGGCAATTATGCCAAGGCCAGCCCGCAAACCTGCGTGCTGCCGGCGCTGTTGCGATTTCCCAACTTTAGCGCGCAAACCGAATCCGAAGTCACGAAAATCAATCTGGACTCGACCGGCAAGCGCGCCACCGGCGTGACTTATGTTGATACGTCGGGCGAAGAGTGGGAACAGCCCGCCGATATCGTGCTGATGTGCGCCTTTTCGTTCTTCAATGTCCAACTGATGTTGCTGTCGGGCATTGGAAAACCTTACGATCCGCAAACCGGTGCGGGCGTTGTCGGCCGTAACTACGCCTATCAGACCACCTCCAGCGTGAGTCTGATCCTCAAGGACAAGATCCTCAATCCGTTCATCGCGACCGGCGCGCACGGCATGATCATCGACGATTACAACGGCGACAATTTCGATCACACGGGCCTGGGCTTTTTTGGCGGCGGTTACATGGGCGCGGGACAAACCGGCGCGCGTCCGATCCAGACCCGGCCGGTGCCGAAGGGCACCCCGAAGTGGGGCGCGGAATGGAAGAAAGCGACCGCGGAAACCTATCAACGCGCGTTCAGCCTGGCGACCCACGGCAGTTCGTACAGCTACAAGGACTGCTATCTCGATCTGGATCCGACCTACAAGGACCGGCTCGGCCGTCCGCTGCTGCGGATGACGTTCGATTTTCATGACAACGAATTGAAGATGTCGGCTTTCCTGACCGATCGTCTCGCCGAGATCGCCAAAGCGATGGACCCCGCCGAGATGACGGCAAGCCCGCGCAAGGGTCCTTATGACAGCACCATCTATCAGACCACCCACAATACCGGCGGTACGGTCATGGGCGCCGATCCCGCGACCAGCGTCCTTAATCGTTATTGTCAGAGCTGGGACGTGCACAATGTTTTTGTGCCGGGCGGCGCGTCGGTGTTTCCGCAAAATCACGGCTACAACCCGACCGACACGGTTGGCGCGCTTGCGTATTGGACCGCCGACGCCATCCGCAATCGCTATCTGAAAAACCCCGGTCCGTTGGTCTAGGAGCGAATGATGCGCCGCTCTCTCATTGCCGCCGTTCTGTTTGTCAGCCTGACGGGCGCGGCATTTGCGCAAGACACCCAGAGTTTCGACCGCATCGAGCGCGGACGCTATCTTGCGGTGCTCGGCGATTGTGCGGGATGTCATACCGCGCCGGGTGGAGCGCCGTTCGCCGGTGGCGTGGCGCTGCAGACGCCGTTTGGCACGCTGGTCGCGCCGAACATCACGTCCGATCCCGACACCGGCATCGGCAACATGACCAACGACGAATTCCTGGCGATATTGCATGAGGGTCGCGGTCATAACGGCAAACGGCTTTACCCCGCGATGCCATATCCGGCCTATACCAAAATGACCGACGACGACGTGCTGGCGATGCGCGCTTATTTCGCGACGGTCGCGCCGGTCAACAACCGGGTCGTATCCAACCAGTTGCCGTTCCCGCTGAACATTCGGTTTGCGATGGTGTTTTGGAACGCGCTCAATTTTACCCCCGGCCGCTATCAACCCGATCCGCAAAAATCCGCCGCGTGGAATCGCGGCGCCTATATCGTCGAGGGGCCTGCGCATTGCGGCACCTGCCACACGCCGAAGACGCTTCTCGGCGGCGACAAGAACGCTGCGGCCTTGACCGGAGCTACGCTTCAGGGCTGGTTCGCACCCGATATCACCAGCGATCCGCGCAAGGGTATCGGCGGATGGTCCAGGGACGACCTTGTCCAGTACCTCAAGACCGGCACGAACAAGTGGACGCTGGCCTCCGGGCCGATGGCAGAAGCCGTGTCCCATTCCACATCTCGGATGAACGACGAAGATATCCTGGCCATTGCGACATATCTGAAAGACAACGGTCAGAGCGGCGCCAGCGCGAGGCCAGAGCCGGTTGCCGCCAACGACAATGCGATGCGCGCGGGTGCGGCGATCTACAAGGACAGTTGTGCCGCCTGCCACAAAGATTCAGGCGAGGGCGAAGTCAACCTCTTTCCGCGATTGGCCGGTAGCGCGCTGGTGCAATCGGACGATCCAACCACGCTGGCACGAGTCGTTCTGCATGGGACGCGAGGGGTTTCCACGTCTGGCGCGCCGACGGCTCCCGCGATGCCCGCTTTCGATTGGCGGCTCGGCGACGCGCAAGTCGCGGCTGTTCTAACCTATATCCGGAACAACTGGGGAAATGCGGCGGGATCGGTCTCGGCAGGTGCAGTGGCAGGTCAGCGCACCGCGCTGGCCAAATCGCCGTGAGAAACTTCCATGTACCGTGCTCGAATTGATCCCGCGGAGCCGGGTTTGTGGCAGCCAACCGGCAGGGCCGTTGCGGGGCCGGTCGGAGAGCGCACCCGAGCCGCTAGATGGTCGGTCTCGATCGGAACGCAAGTCAGCCTGCCAAAAAATATGCTTCGATCTTAACGGAGACCAGCGTGTTATAGTGTCGTGATCATATCAACCGGCGGCGTCTTGGAGAATTTAACAACGGACGATGTCCGTGATCGCAGTATTGGAGGAGTTGCCATGGCCACGACCCTGACGATCAACGGCGAACAGAAATCCTTCGATGCGCCTGCCGATATGCCGCTGCTCTGGGTTCTGCGCGATGTGCTCGGCATGACCGGAACGAAATTCGGTTGCGGCATCGCCCAGTGCGGCGCTTGTACCGTGCATATCGACGGCAAGCCGGTGCGGTCCTGCATGCTGACGGTGGGCGCAGTACGCGATCGCGCGGTCACCACCATCGAGGGCATTGGGGCGTTGCCGATCGGCGCAAAGGTGCAGAAAGCCTGGCTCGATCTCGAAGTGATCCAGTGCGGTTATTGCCAATCGGGCCAGATCATGTCGGCGGCAGCACTGCTCGCGGCCACGCCCAATCCCGATGATTCCGACATCGACGCCGCCATGGCGGGAAATATCTGCCGCTGCGGCACTTACGTGCGCATTCGCGCGGCAATCAAGCAGGCCGCTTCCCAACGCCAGTCGTAGGAGCCCGTCATGGCAATTGCGCAGAAGCTTTCCGAAAGAGTGTCGCGCCGTTCCCTGCTGACCAGCGGTCTGGCGGGCGGATTTCTGCTGTCGTTCCGTCTTCCCCTGCGCGCGGGCAACGAGCCGGTGCAGCCGACGGACAACACGGATGGCAAGTTTGCGCCGAACGCCTTCATCCGTATCGATCAGTCCGGCAGGACCATGCTGGTGATGCCGCAGGTCGAGATGGGGCAGGGCGTCTATACCTCGATAGCAATGATTCTGGCCGAAGAGCTCGACGCCGATTTTTCGCAGGTGACGCTCGAGCATGCACCGCCGAGCGACCAGCTCTATGGCAATCCGATGTTCGGCATTCAGGCCACCGGCAACTCCAATTCGATTCGGGCATGGTGGAAGCCGTTGCGCACGGCCGGTGCCGGCGCCCGCGCCATGCTGGTCCAGGCCGCCGCGCAGCAGTGGCAGGTCGATCCTTCGAGCTGCACAACGGCGAATAGCGAAGTCATCCACAAAGCGAGCGGGCGGCGGCTTTCCTATGGCGCGCTGGCGCTTGCGGCGAGCAGCGAAGTGCCGCCAAAGGACGTTCGGCTCAAGGAGCCCAAGGATTTCGTGCTGATCGGCAAGCCGCTGAAGCGGCTCGATACCCCCGACAAGGTCAACGGCAAGGCCGTATACGGCATCGACGCGATGCTACCTGGTATGAAATTCGCAACCGTCAAGACCTGTCCGGTGTTCGGTGGCAAGGTCGCCAGGGTCGACGACAGCGCCGCCCAAAAAATCCCGAGCGTGCGCAAGATCGTGGTGCTCGACGACATGGTCGCGGTGGTGGGCGATCACATGTGGGCGGCCAAGAAAGGCGTCGATGCACTCGTGATCGACTGGGACGAAGGCCCGAACGCTGGCGTCAGTTCGAACGACATCTGGCGGGATCTGCGCGCGGCCAGCGAAAAGGACGGCGGGGTCGCCAAGTCCGTAGGCGATATCAAAAAAGGCCTCGCCACCGGCGACCGGCTGGAGGCATCTTACGAACTGCCGTTTCTCGCGCACGCGACGATGGAACCGGTCAACGCCACGGTTCACGTCACATCTGACGCTTGCGAGATCTGGACCGGCACCCAGATCATGACCCGCGTGCAGTCGGCGGCGGCGAAGGCGGCGGGGCTGCCGATCGAGCAGGTAATAGTCAACAATCACCTGCTCGGCGGCGGTTTTGGCCGCAAGCTGGAGCCCGACATGGTGATCGCGGCCGTGCGCGTGGCCAAGCAGGTCGATGGCCCCGTCAAGGTCGTCTGGACCCGCGAAGAAGACATCCAGCATGATGTTTTTCGTCCGGTCTATCGCGACACCATCGCCGCGACCCTGTCCGACGGCAAAATCTTCGGCTGGAAGTACAAGGTCAGCGGCTCGTCGGTCATGGCGCGCTGGTTTCCGCCGGGGTTCCAGAATGGCGTTGACATCGACGGCGTCGATAGCGCCGTCGACATCCCCTACGACATCCCCAACTTGCACGTCGAGTTTGTTCGGGCCGAACCGCCGGCGGTGCCGACCGGGTTCTGGCGCGGCGTCGGTCCCAACAACAACGTGTTCGCGATCGAATGCTTTATGGATGAACTGGCGCGAAAGGCCGGCAAGGATCCGGTCGACTTCCGCCGGTCGATGCTTGGAAACCAGCCGCGCTTTCTCGCCGCGCTCAATCTCGCTGCGGAAAAATCCAACTGGGGCCAGCCGCTGCCGGCGCGCGTCGGGCGCGGAGTTTGCGTGCAGCCGTCGTTCGCTAGCTTCATCGCAACCGTAGTGGAAGCGGAAGTTGACGAACAGGGTGAGGTTCATCTGCGCCGCGTCACGTCAGCGGTCGATACCGGCATTGCCGTCAATCCCGATACGGTCGTGGCCCAACTCGAAGGAGGGCTGATCTTCGGCCTGACCGCAGCGCTCTACGGCGAGATCACCATCGACAAGGGGCGGGTGCAGCAATCCAACTTCAACGACTATCGCATGCTCCGCATCGACCAGGCGCCGAAGATCGATATTCACGTCATCAAGAGCGGTGAGGCGCCCGGCGGCATCGGCGAGACCGGCGCGACGGCGGGGCCACCCGCGTTGCGCAACGCGATTCTCGCCGCGACCGGCGTCGCCTTACGCAAGCTTCCGATCGATCGGTCCTTGATCGCAGCAGGCAAAAGATCATGAATGTCCGCCGCATCGGCTTCAGCCTTGTCGCGATCGCCGTGGTTGCGGCAGCGACGGCAATTTGGATCGTCCGGGGCCCGGGCCCGATGGCGTTTGCGGACGGCACGAAATTAGCGCTGGCGGACTACAAGGCCGGCGACCCTACCGGGGTCCCGGCTTCGCTCGCCAAGGCAAGCCTCGTCGAACGCGGGGCTTATCTCGCCCGGGCGGCAGATTGCATGGTCTGTCACACCACGCAGGGCGGCAAGCAATATGCGGGCGGCCTGGGCTTTAAACTGCCGTTCGGCATACTCTATTCCACCAATATCACCCCGGACAAAGAGACGGGCATCGGCAATTATACCGATCAGGACTTCCTCAACGCGGTCCACCGTGGAATCCGCCGCGACGGTGCGCGGCTTTATCCGGCGATGCCATTCACGTCCTACACCTACATATCGGATGCCGACGCGCTGGCGATCAAGGCCTATCTGTTCAACCTGCCGCCGGTACGTGCGGTTGCTCGAGAGAACACGCTGATGTTTCCATTCAATCAGCGCTGGGCCATGAATTTCTGGTCTGTACTGTTCAATCCGGACACTCGTTTCGAGCCCGACACGTCGAAAAGTCCGGAATGGAACAGAGGCGCATATCTTGCGGAGGCGCTGGCCCATTGCGGCGAATGCCATACGCCGCGAAACCTGGCATTCGCGCTGAACAACCGCAAGAAATTCGCTGGCGCGCTGACGGCGGGCTGGCGCGCCTTCAATATCAGCTCGGACAAGGCCACCGGTGTCGGCTCGTGGAGCGATGCAGATCTGACTTCCTATCTGTCGATTGGACATGCGGCGGGTCATGGCACCGCTTCCGGACCGATGGGTGAGGCAGTGGATCAAAGCTTCAGCGGGTTGGCACCGGAAGACATCCGCGCCGTGGTGGCCTATCTGCGCAGCATCCCCGCTGTCACTTCAACCGATTTGCCGGCGACGCTGGCGCCGCCTGCGCCGGCTTCGCACAGAAATGGCGGCGGCACGTCGGATCCGCGCGGCAAGATGGTGTTCGAAGGCGCCTGCGTCAGTTGCCACGGCTGGAGTGGCGAGAGTCCTATTGCATCTTTTGCCACGTTCACCGGAGCCTGGGCGGTCAACGATCCCGGCGCGACCAATGTCGCCCAGATCGTCATTTCCGGGACCAAGCGAGATGTGCCGGCGGACGCCGTCTCGATGCCTGCGTTCGGAAATGCTTATTCTGATGCCGAGATCGCCGCGGTTGCCAATTACGTCACTTCGCGCTTCGGCAGCAAGGGATCTCAGATCACCGCCCAGGACGTAGCGGAGTTAAGGAAGCAAACGTCGCAGTAACTGATTGTGCCCGGGACCTGAAGCGCGATGAGATTGAATCATCATCGCGCTTTGGTTCTTTGATGAAGCATGATCCTTTCGGAAAACCGCTTCACACTTTTCCGGATCATGCTTTAGAGGAATATCACCTAATGGCAACGGTCAGCGAGTGTCGGTTTCGGTGGTTGGGCGTCCCCGCAACCAAATCGAAGCCCCCGCAATCGCCAGACTGCGGGGTTTCGGTTTTTGAGGCGACCGCGCAGCCGAAAATAACGAGTGCTTCTTGAGCGACATGACGGAAGACCGAAGGCAGTTGTTTCTCGAGGGGCCGATCGGGTCTGCGCTGCTCCGGCTCGCGGTTCCCATCATTCTCGGCAACGTATTGCAGACCGGATACCAACTGACCGATGCGTTTTGGGTCGGGCGATTGGGTGGCCCGGCGGTGGCCGCCGTTGCCGTCAGTTTCCCGATCACCTTCCTCGTGATCGCGCTCGGGGCCGGCCTTGCGATCGCCGGCGCAACCTTGTCGGCTCAATATATGGGCGCCGGGCGGCAGGACATGGTCAATCATGTTGCCGCTCAAACGATGCTGATGGTGGCCATCACGTCGGTCTTGATGGGCGCGGCAGGCTACTTGCTGTCGCCTTACCTGCTCAAACTGATCGGAGTGGCTCCCGATGTTTATCAGGGCGCGCTCGGTTTCATGCGCGTCTCGTTTATCGGCATCATCTTTGTCTTCCTGTACGGCATGTTCCAGGCGCTGATGCGCGGGGTCGGCGAAACCAGGATGCCGCTGATCATTGTTTTCGGAACAGTGATCCTGAATTTTCTGTTCGATCCGCTGTTTATTTTCGGATGGGGATGGCTTCCCGGCTTGGGCGTGATGGGGGCAGCCCTCGCAACGTTGGCCACGCAAGGGCTTGCCGCCGTGCTCGGCATGGTCATCTTCCTGCGGGGCAAGCATGGCATCCAGCTTGGGTGGCGGGATTTCCGGCCCGATCCTCAATATATCACGCGCGCTTTCTTGCTGGGGCTGCCGGGTTCGATCGAGCTTTCGACGCGAGGGCTCGGGCCCTTGCTGATGACGTTTCTGGTGACGGGCTTCGGCACGGTGACGCTGGCTGCCTACGGCATCGGGTCGAACATCCTGCAATTCATCGTCATTCCGGCGATGGGGCTGTCGATGGCGGTGTCGACGTTGGTCAGCCAGAACATCGGCGCAGGGAATATTCAGCGGGCCTCTCGCGTGACGCTGCTTGGCGCGGTCTGGGGCTTCATCATTCTCACAGCGGTTGGTCTGATGGCCTTCCTGTTCGCGCCTTCTTTGGTCGCTTTCTTTGTCCCGAACGATTCGGAAGTTATCGCCGAGGGTGCGAGCTTCATTCGGGTGATGTGCCTGTCCTGGGGCGCCATCGGCGTGCAGCTTTGCATCGTGTCGGCGTTCCGGGCCTCCGGTAACCTGCTCGTTGCGATGGTGATCGCGATTGTCTCGCAGTTCATGCTCCAGTTTCCGCTGGCTTACGTCCTTTCCAAGCACACCGAGCTTCAGGCGGCAGGCCTATGGTGGTCGTTTCCGGTCGCCAATGTGGCATCCGCTTTGGTGTCGGTATGCTGGTTTGCGCAAGGCGGCTGGAAGAAAACCCAGCTCACTGAAGAAGACAAAGAGGTCGCCATGGTGACCGAGGAGACCGTGACCGAAGACGGAATTCGCTAACGCCTTCGGCCATCGGTTCAGTTGCGGCAAAAATTTGCTTCGACGCTCAGGTGGTGTCAGAAGCGTTCGCCCACCATCTCCTCGCTCTTGGCCCAGAGCGCCTTGGCGCGCTGTGGATCGAGCGCATAGGATCTGACGCCGGGGCTCACCGGACTGACCAGTCCTTCGATGATCTCCGATAGCTGGCAATTCTCGCAATAGCGGCCGCCGACATTCTCCGCCGGCGCGACGAAAGCTGCCCAGACCGATGTCGCGGCCCCTTGCGGAATCGTCTTCCAATGGAAGGGCGGCTGACCATCGGCGGCCAGCTGAGCATTGATCTGCGCGACCAGTCTGTCGAGTTCGTCCGGCAGCATATGGCGGCCGAGCTCTGTCCTGATCCCGCCCGGATGCACCGCCGTCGCCCGAACGCCGCGGGCCTTGTGCCGCCGGTCGAACTCGACTGCGAACAGGATGTTGGCGGTTTTGGATCGGCCATAAGCAATCATCGGATCATAGGGCGTACGCTCGAAATTGGGATCGTCGAGATCGACGTCGGCATAGCGGTGGCCGGAAGAGGCGACGTTGACCAGCCGTCCGCCGGGAGCAATCAACGCCGCGATGCGGTTCACCAGCACAAAATGTCCGAGATGGTTGGTGCCGAACTGGGTCTCGAAACCGTCCGCTGTGTGCCCGAAGGGCGTTCGCATCACGCCGGCATTGGCAATCACCGCGTCGAAAGGCCGCCCGTCCGCGTTTAGTGCATCGGCGCAGGCACGCACGCTTGCGAGTGAGGCGAGATCGAGCTCCACGGGTTCGAAGCCGCCGCCATTCGCCGCCTGTGCGCGGATCCCGCGCGTTGCGCGCTCCGCCTTGGCAAGATCGCGGGCCGCGCCGACGACGTGGGCGCCATGGGCGACAAGTGCGCGCGCCGTCTCCACGCCGAGCCCCGCCGATACGCCCGTAACAAGCACGCGCTTTCCGCTGAGATTGATACCCGCCAGCACGTCGTCGGTGGTGGACGTCGCCCCGAAGCTATTCGTCATGACAAACTCCTTAAGGTTGGACATGACGCTCCCCTGGCGGCAAACCATTGTCTGCCAACCTTATTTGGTATAAAAGGAGAGCGTCTCCGTTTTAGATATGGAGACACTCTCCGTTTATCAAGGGGTATTTTGGACGTGGTGGATGAGGGCAAGGGCCTCCCTGGTCGCAAGCCGCGGGCCGACGCGCTGCGCAACCGCGCCCTCTTGCTCAAAACCGCAAAGGCCGCCTTCGCTGAAAAAGGCGCGGCCGCGAGCCTCGACGAGATCGCGCGAACCGCGGGTGTCGGGGCTGGCACGCTCTACCGTCATTTTCCCACCCGCGATGCGTTGATCGAGGCGGTCTACCGCCACGAGACTGAGCAACTCGTTACGGCCGCCTCGCGGTTAGCCGAGACGCAGGTGCCGATAGCGGCCTTGCGCGAATGGTTGCAGCTATTCGTGGACTACATGGCTACCAAGCACGGAATGTATGACGCACTCAATTCGATCGTCGGCGGTACATCCGAGCTCTATTCAGCTTCCGCGGAACAGATGACGCGAGCCATCGCGAAGCTGATCGATCGTGCAGCCGCCAGCGGCGATATTCGTTCGGATTTCGATCCGCTCGATCTGCTGCGTGCACTGGCCGGCGTTGCGAACATGAGTTCCGGGCCGGATGGCGCGCAAGCAGCCAAACGCATGATCGACATTTTGATCGCCGGAATCCGCAACCCGACGTAAGCCGCATAAGCAACGTTGATTTGAATAAAATCCGCGGGCTTTTTCATCCTGCGCAGATCGCTGAACATGCTTCCTCTTGATCACGTATCGATCACGGCGAAGATCACGAAAAACGGCGTCGTGATTGAGCATGACTCACGCTCGTTTGAATCAGCGCTACGGAACGTGTTTCGCTTCTTGTGGGTTGTGATTGTAAGGAAATGTCACGAGGAGGGGTTCACCACGTAAAGATGGAAAACCCTAATGACCATTAAAGCACTCGCGGCTGTCGCCGTCGTGACAGCAGCACTCGCAAGCCCGGCCTTCGCCCAAGACGTCGACCAGGCAGCCCCGCAAAAGACCACCCATGCTCTCCGGCACTATCGCTCGACCTATAACCAGGTGCAGGGCCCTGCGTTCGTCGTGCCGCGCGAGTCAACCGGCACCTATCTCGACAACGAGAGCTTCGACCGTTCGCGTATTGGCGATCACGATGCGGACTTCAATCCGTCCGGCAGCTAAGCTTTCCGGTCGACCATTCCGGGATAGAACAACAATGGGATGGCGCAACGGCGGCCCGGCTTCATGCTGGGCCGCTGTCGCGTGTTTCGGTGTTCGGGCCTGTGCGGTCTCACCCACCGTACTTCACGCGCCTGCTCATCGAAATCCGACAAGGCCAGCCGGTCTGGATTCCTCCTTAAGCCCGCCACCAACCTGAAAAACGCCGAGGCTTACTTCTTCAGAGGCTTACTTCTTCAGTGACATGACGAACGCGGCGACGTCATGGGCATCGTTCCGGTTCAATGGCAGGCCGGGCATTGTCACGTGCGGCATCAACAAGAAGGAAGCGATTATTTCGTCGCTCATGCCTGGCTTCGCCGCGATGGCCGGAAAGGCGATGGCGCGGCTGGCTTTGCCGGCAGACATATCGATCCGGTGGCACGCGGCACAGGAGCGCTCCGCTATCCGCCGTCCGTTATCGACGTCCTGACCGAGTGCGCTATTTCCGATCAACAGAGCCAGCACGGCGGAACTGATCAGGCAATAACGCATCCGGACGCTCCGGTTTGATCTGATAGGCTCAGAGTGGCGCAGGCGCGCGTTGGGTGTCTCCAGCGAGGCTCAGTCACGTAACAGCGCCTTTTTTCAGATTAGCGCAGGGCGAGCTGAAGAATTTGATTCGGATCAATCGGCTGCGGTGCTGCTCTAGCAACTGCGCCCGAAGTCCCAATCCGGCCGCCGGGGTCAGAGGTTCTCGGAGGCTTCTGCCTTCCGGCGCGCGATGACGCCTGCGGCAATTTGCAAGGTCGCGCCGATCCCCCAGGCTAGCCAGATCAGAAGTGCGGAAGTGGCGTGCGCGGTCTCATCCAGCACGATGCTGGAGACGGAGACGACCGCCGCGATCGCCGCGAGAAATGTGCCGGCCGCGCTCAATAGCTCGACCGCATCCGCTTTTGTGCCGAGCCCGTGGCGCAGCGGCAGATGCATGTTGTGATCGGGTAGCGTGTGCGGCAGGTCGATGCCGAGATAGAAACCGGCCGCGCCGTAAATCATCATGGCAAAGACGGCGGCCGCCGAGCCGATCAGGTCGATGTCGGCCCGTCCGACATGCGCGGCCACGAACAGGCCGCAGGAAGCCCCGGTCAGCGCGAGGCCAATCCGCTCAAGCACATGCGCCGACTTCGAGATCGTCGAGCGGGCGTCCCATGGGGCTCTATGTCTGATCATGTGATCCCGATACCAAGCTAGTGCTGTCGCATCGTTGACAAATATCAAGATAGTCCGGAGTTCGGTTGCTGGCCACCCGAGAAAGGAGCCAGCGTCATTCTTTCTTTTGACCGGAAAGCTCCACGACCTTGCGCCATCGCCCGGTTTCGGTCGTGAGCATGCCGCCGAAGGCGCCGGCGTTGCCGGTGATGGGAATAGCGCCGAGTTCGGCAAATCGCCGCTTGATGAGGGGATCGTCGAACGCCGCGTTGATTTCCTTGTTCAGGAGATCGATGACGTCCTTTGGCGTGCCGCGCGGAGCGCCGACACCGTAGAACGAGCTTGTTTCAAATCCAGGAAGCGTATCTGCGATCGGCGGCACGTCGGGTAGCGTTTCCGAGCGTTCCCTTGTCGTGACGCCGAGCGCACGCAATTTCCCCGACCGCACGAGTTCGAACGAAGACGTGACGTTGTCGAACATGCCCTGAATCTGTCCGGCCATCACATCCGCTAGTCCCGGCGCCGAACCGCGATAGGGCACGTGAACAAATTGAATATGCGCCATTGCCTTGAACAACTCGCCGGAGAGATGCAGCGAGGTGCCGATCCCCGACGAAGCGATGCTGAGCTTGCCGGGATTGGCCTTGGCGTAGGCGACGAAATCCGCCACGCTGTGAACCGGAAGCTCGTTGTTGACGACGAGTACCAGCGGAATACGCGCCAGGCCCGCCACTGGCGCGATACCGGCCTCGAAGTCATACGGCAGCGTCGGATCGAACGACGCGTTGATCGCGTTGGCGGTGCTTGTCAGCAGCAGCGTGTATCCATCCGGCGGCGAATTGATCACGGCCTGGGTGCCGATATTGCTGCCGGCGCCCGGCTTGTTCTCCACGACAAAGCTCTGGCCGAGCCGGTCCGACAAACGCTGGCAGATCAGGCGGGACAACACGTCGGTCGCGCCGCCGGCCGTATAGGGAACGATCCAGCGCACGGGACGAGACGGATAGATCGCGTCGGTTGCCGACGCCATCGAACTCGAGGCCGAACCAGGCGATGCAAGTCGAGGCGGAATGAAGGAATCGCCGTCTGTCGATCAAGGCAGCCTCGTCAAGATAAAAAGGCCGACACCGTAAGAATCCGGGGCGCGGTCGCATGGAACTTCCATCATCGCGAGAAAATTTATGCGCGTCCATAGAGACTTAACGCAGCGACCGGCGCGATTTTGGTCAAGGTTTGCTCTTCGTTTGACCAAAGTCGCGCCGCCTTTGCTTAAGAACCGTTAACGAGTTTGCGAGAGAATCACGCATAAGATTCCCGAAAAGGAACATGCGATGTCGAAATTTGCGATTGGCGAACGGGTTGAACAGGCGACCGACGACCATAAAGACGGTGTCGTCATTGCGGTCTTCTCCACCACGGACGGCAACTTTCGTTACGCCGTGGATATGGAGGGTTACGGTGCGCTCCAGTTTTTCACCGAGGAAAAACTGATCGTTTGCGCTGGATAAGTGAATCCTTGTGCCGTGTGAGTTCATTTCACGCGGCGGGAGTCATATGACCTGAAAGATGCGGTGGATGAGCGATGCCCCGCCATAATTAATTATGCATCGTTCCCTTCGCTCAATTTTAATCAGTTAACCGCAATGTCCCGCCTGTCAGCCCAAGTAACGTCGCTGAAATAACGCGACGGTATTGATCCAATAACTTCAGGACACCCTTCAGGACATTTGCGGTCGATTTTCTCCGTTCTCAGCGGAAAGCCAACGAACCCGTCCGCGATCCAGCGGGCGGGTTTCGTGTTGCCGCCATCCGAAGCCTTAAGCCTGATGCGCGCCGCGCCGCCTTAACCCTGCCGATTAACACCTGGTCAGGTCGAGGCGGTTATAGATAGCAATCCCGCAAGAAGTGGTCAACCATGAGTGCAGGCGCCGTTCCGCACACGACAGGTGAGCAGCCCTCGGATGCATCGCGGCCGCACGGCAAGCCGTCCACCGCCAAGAGCTGGCTGAAAGCGATCGAGCTTACGTCTCGTATCGAAGCCAATCCGAACCGGTTGTTCGTCGACATCATCGAAGATTGGGCGGCGCGTCGGCCAGACCGGCCTGCGCTGATGTCGGATCATGCAACCCTCAGCTACCGCGAATTGAACGAACGGATCCATCGCTATGCGCGCTGGGCGCTGGCTGCTGACATCGGCAAGGGCGACACCGTGTGTCTGTTTTTATCGGCGCAACCCGATTACCTCGCCGCCTGGCTCGGCCTCACCAGCGTCGGCGCCGTCGCCGCACTGATCAACACCAAGCTTGTCGGATCGTCGCTGGCGCATTGCATCGATGTGGCGGAAGCCGGTCATGTCATTGTCGGACAGGAATTAGAAGCCGCGTTCGAAGAAGTCCGCCCGCGTTTGAAGCGCGCGCCGAAAATCTGGTGGCATGGCGGGAATGCGAGCCAGTCCGATCTTCAGACCGCATTGGCCGGCATGGATACGGCGCCGCTGAATGTGAGCGAGCGCCGCGGCGTCGGAATCGATGATCGTGCGCTGTTGATCTACACCTCCGGCACGACGGGCTTGCCGAAAGCCGCCAGCATCAGTCACCGCCGCATTCTGAACTGGGGCGGCTGGTTCGCCGGGCTGACCAATGCATCGCCCGAAGACCGGTTGTTTGACTGCCTGCCGCTGTTTCACAGCGTCGGCGGCGTGGTCGCGCCGTGCAGCATGCTGGCCGCGGGCGCCTCCGTTGTTCTTACCGACAAATTTTCGGCCGGCAACTTCTGGCGCGACGTGGCGCGTTGGGACTGCACGCTGTTCCAGTATATCGGCGAGCTTTGCCGCTATCTTCTGAAAGCCCCGACATCTGAATTCGAGACGCAACATCGGTTGCGTCTGGCCTGCGGCAACGGCCTGCGCGGCGATATCTGGCAAGATTTTCAGGCGCGGTTTTCGATTCCGCAAATCCTGGAGTTTTACGCGGCGACCGAGGGCAATTTCTCGCTCTACAATGTCGAGGGTAAGCCCGGTGCGATCGGCCGAATTCCGCCGCTTCTGGCGCATCGCTTTCCGGCTTCGATCGTCCGGGTCGACGCGGAAACCTTTACGCCCTTACGCACGATCGACGGCCTCTGCATGGCCTGTGCGATCGGCGAGGCCGGCGAGGCCGTGGGGCGGATCGGGACGGCGGACGGTGCTGGCGGCCGCTTCGAGGGTTACACCAATACCGGCGAGACCGAGAAGAAAATCCTGCGCGACGTATTCGCCAAGGGCGACGCCTGGTTCCGGACGGGCGATCTGATGAAGATCGACGACGGCGGCTTCTTCCATTTCGTCGATCGCCTCGGCGACACGTTCCGCTGGAAGGGCGAGAATGTCGCCACGTCGGAGGTGAACGAAGCCATTCTGGAATGTGCGGGGGTGATCGACGCCACGACCTATGGCGTTACCGTGCCCGGCGCCGACGGCCGCGTCGGAATGGCCGCGATCGTCGCCGATGCGAACTTTGATTTCACCGCGTTCCGGGATCAACTTGCGCAAAGGCTGCCGGCTTATGCCTGCCCGGTCTTTGTCCGCTTGAGCGCGGCGCTGGAGGCCACCGAAACCTTCAAACAGAAGAAGCAGGAATTGATCCGCGCCGGCTTCGATCCGCGCAGCGTCGCCGATCCGCTCTTCTTCCGGGATCCGAAATCCGGCGATTTCCTGCCGCTCGATGCGGATCAGCACGCGCGGCTGCTGCAAGGCGTTATCAGGCTGTAGGCGACGCGAGCCGTGCCGCATCGACGTCTCACATGCCGAAAATCGCCAATTCGGTATCGGCGAGATCGCCCAGCCTCGGCCGGCCGGGACCCTTGAAATATTTGCGGCCGCGCGCCTCGTTGTAGATGCCCACAAGGCCTGCGATCGGGCCATTGGCGTCGAGGATAACAACGGGACTGCCACGTCGCAGCAGATAGCGTCCGATCGCGCTTGCGCATCTGACGTAGTCGGCTATCTCGCGACAGAAGCCGAGTTGAAGCGCTGGCAGGGGAATGATGCCGCGGCGCTTTCGCAACGAGAAGAAAACAAAGGGAACGACTTCATCCGCCGTGCGGCAAACAAGACTGAGGCAGCCGTAGCCGGCATGGCGCTTGAGCATCGACAGTTCGTCGTCCGTCAAGCCCGCGACAGAAACTGTATCCGGAGTCACGGCCTCGACGCGCATGCCGCGCCCGTTCCGCGACAGAACGGGAAAAGAGAAATAGAGACCGCGGCAGTAGACCTGAAAACCCTGCGCCTCGAGGATCGGCCATGTCGGCGCCGCCGGCGTGACGTTGAAGTAGGTGATGTCCTTGCGCTTCTGCGTCATCGAGGCAAACAGCGCGGCGTAGTTGCGGAACTCCGGATCGACATACCAGCTCGAAACGTTGCAGCAGATGGTGGCCTGGCCGTCGATCGTCCTGGTGGAATAGATCAGGAGCAAACATCCGACCGGCTTGCCGTCGCTTTCCATCAGATAGCCGTAACGCGGCGCATCCGGCGGCAGCGATCGGGCGCCCTGCCGGCGCAAGCCCAGCATCCAGTAATCGCGGCTGCGATGCACGAAGCCCCTCGTCAGGAGATCGGCGATTGCTTCAACATCACTTTGCTGTATCTCGCGGAACCGCGGCTTGACGGCAGGCATGGTGTTTACCAACGGACCTAAAAGATCGAGCAACGATGGGTGTTAGTTCACCTTTTCGCTCTATCATGGACTTTCAAAATTTTATGAGAATGCGGAGCAATCCATGTCGGTAAGGTTAAAGATTATCTCGGCGATCGAGCAGATCGCCGCCGAGCAGCATGTCGTTCTTCCACCGCTGGAAGATAACCTGTCGCTGCATGAGACCGGCTTCGACTCGCTCGCGTTTGCCATACTGGTAGCACGTCTGGAAGATGATCTTGGCGTCGATCCATTTACCATATCGGCCGATGCAAGCTTCCCTCTTACGATAGGCGACTTCATCAGGGCCTATGAAAATGTCCCCGCGTGAAACCTTCGCGCTGCGTGACTATCTGGATCCCGGCCTGAAGGGCCGTACGCTCTCGGACGCGCGGCACGCAGCGTCGCTGACCGACATATCGGATCAGACCTGCCTGAAGGGCCGCCTGGCGGAACTCTCCGGCCGCTCCGTGTTGCTGGCTGTTTCCAGTCAATTTCTGGCGGCCCTCGTCATGCTCGAGATCGATGGCATCGCGCGGCGCATGCTGTTGTGTCCGCCTGATCTCAACTCCGACCATCTTCAGGCGCTGATCGAGGATGCCGAGATCGACGCTGTCGTGACCGATCGGCTCGATCGATTCGCGTCTTTGGGAATTGCACTGGTCGCGACCGCGAGCGAAGAGTTGATGGCCGCGCCCCGCGCCCAGACCGAGCGCGCGACGGAGTGGCTGATGCTGACTTCAGGCACATTGGGTTTGCCGAAAATCGTCGGCCACACGCTCGAAGGTTTGACTGGCGCGATCGCAGCCGATGCTCCCGCCCGCGGCTCGCGGCCGATCTGGGCGACGTTCTACGACATCCGCCGTTATGGCGGCTTGCAGATTTTCCTGCGCGCGATCATCGGCGGCGGATCGCTGGTGCTGTCGGAGTCCGGCGAAGCCCTTGCCGACCACGTCGCCCGCTTGAACGAAAAAGCCGTCACGCATATTTCCGGAACGCCCTCGCACTGGCGCAAGCTGTTGATGAGCGGCGCTGCCACAGCTTTTTCGCCAGGTTATGTCCGCCTTTCCGGCGAAATCGCCGACCAGGCGGTCCTCGACGGTCTGCGTCAGGCTTTTCCCGACGCGTCGATCGGCCATGCCTATGCATCGACCGAAGCCGGCGTCGGCTTCGCCGTCAATGACGGGCGTGAGGGTTTTCCCGCTGACATGATCGGACCAAACCGCGACGGCGTCGAGATGAAGGTCGTCGACGGTTGCCTTCGGATACGTTCGCGGCGCGCGGCGCATGCCTATGTCGGCCGTCGTGCCGGCGCGCTGACGGACGACGACGGTTTCGTCGATACCGGCGACATGGTTGAACTGCGTGGCGATCGCTATCACTTTGTCGGCCGCCGCGGCGGCATCATCAACATCGGCGGCTTGAAGGTTCACCCCGAGGAAATCGAAGCGGTGATCAACCGCGATGATGCGGTGCGCATGTCGCGGGTCAAGGCGCGCAAAAGTCCGATCACCGGCGCCATCGTCGTCGCCGACGTCGTTCTTGCGGACGGCTGCGATGCGAACTGTGGCGACGATATCAAGCGCCGTATCCTCGCCGATTGCCGGGCGAGCCTCGCGCCCCACAAGGTGCCTGCCATGATCAAGTTCGTCGAAAAGCTCGAGATCACGGCGGCCGGAAAGCTCGCGCGATCAGATGCATAATATTCTCGTGACAGGCGGCAGCCGCGGCATCGGGCTTGCGATCGCGCGAAAGCTCGCCGGCAGCGGCTACAACGTGATCGCGGTCGCGCGCCGCGAAAGCGAAGAGTTGCGCGAAGCAGCCGCGAAACAGAGTAGTGGCCGCATTCATTTCCGCGCCTTCGACCTCAGCGAGGTCGACGCTATTCCCGCTTTCGTGAAGAGCCTGCGCGACGAATTCGGCGCGATCTTTGGCCTCGTCAACAATGCCGGCCTTGGCACCGAAGGCTTGCTCGCCACGATGCACAACAGCGAGATCGAAGCCTTGATGCGTCTCAACGTGCTCTCGCCGATCATTCTGACCAAATATGTCGTGCGGCACATGATGGCGGACGGCGCCGGCGGCCGCATCGTCAACATGTCCTCGATCATCGCTTCCACCGGCTATAACGGCCTGTCGGTCTATGGTGCAACCAAGGCTGCCGCGACCGGCTTCACCCGTTCGCTGGCGCGTGAAGTCGGCAAGCTCGGCATCACGGTGAACGCCATCGCTCCCGGCTTTATCGACACCGAACTGACGCACAGTCTGGGTGCGGAGCAGCGTCAACGCATCGCGGGCCGCAGCGCGCTGCGCCGCCTGCCGGAAACCGACGACGTGGCCAGCATGGTGGACTATCTGTTGGGCGAGGGCGGCCGCAACATCACCGGCACGGTCCTGACGGTGGACGCCGGAAATACGGCATAGCGCTTCAATTTGATCCGCAGTCGATATAGCCTCAGTCGGTGCCGTGACGATTTGACCCGGTCAATCGAAGAGGCGCTGAACCTATTCTGCCGTCTCGGCCGTATCTCCTGACCGAAACCCCTTAAACCATTGCGCGCCATGACCGCACCGAACGGCAGCGACAAGTTCTACGGCACCATTCCGGTGTTTCGTGGTTTCGCGCGGTTGATGGACCCTTCGCTTTACGCGCCGTTGCCGTCTGACTGGAGCATCGGGGTCGCCGATATCGTCGCGTCGACCAAGGCGATTGCGCAGGCGCGCTACAAGGCGGTCAATATGGCGGGCGCAGCCGTCATTGCGGCCGTGACCAACGCCCTTGAGGGCCGCGAATTCCCGTTTGTGTTCGGAGGTGACGGCGCAAGCTTCGCGGTCGCGCCGGATGATCTGGAGCGCGCGCGGCAGGCGCTCGCCGCAACGGCCGCATGGGTCAAGCAAGACCTTGACCTCGAGATGCGGGTAGCGCTGGTTCCGATCACCGCGATACGCGCGCAAGGGCTGGACGTTCGCGTCGCGCGCTTCGGGCCATCGCCCAATCTTTCCTATGCGATGTTTTCCGGCGGCGGTCTCGGTTTTGCCGAAGCCGCCATGAAGCGCGGTGAATTTGCTGTCGCCATGGCGCCGCCCGGAACACAGCCAGACCTGACCGGGCTGTCATGCCGGTTCGAGGAAATACCGGCGGTGCGCGGCCTGATCCTCGCGGTGCTCATCGTGCCGGTCCAGGGTGGCGATCCCGCCGCCTATCGCCGGCTGATCGAGGACATCGTCGCGCTGGTCGAGCGCAGCCCCGATTCCGGCCGGCCGGTGCCACCGGGCGGTCCGCCGCTGCGCTGGCCGCCGGCAGGTGTCGAATTCGAGGCGCGGGCGCAACGTGGCGGGCCCTTGTTCAAGCGGCGCCTCGGCGTGCTTGTCCATACACTTTTCGCCTATCTCATCATGCGCTTCGGCATCAAGGTCGGCGGCTTCATGCCGAAAATCTACGTGCAACAGCTCGTCGAGAATTCCGACTTCCGGAAATACGACGACGGCCTGCGAATGGTACTCGATTGTACGCCTGATCTCGAACGCGAGTTGAGCGCGCGCCTGGCCGCGGCGTCATCGGCCGGCATCGCACGGTATGGTCTTCACCGGCAGGATGCGGCGATGATGACCTGCTTTACCCCGTCGGCGATGCGCAGCGACCACGTCCATTTCATCGACGGCGCGCGAGGCGGTTACGCCTCGGCCGCGACTGTGTTGAAGGCAACGCGATCCTGAGTTTCGCTTCAGCGCGAGCTTCGGCTCCAGTCTTCGCCGCCGCAGAGCGCGGCGCCGACGCAGCCTTCGACCTTCAGCGTCGCCGGGCCGGTCACGGAGATCTTGCTCGCATAGGTCTTGCCGTCGTCGGCGTTATAGATCTGGCCTGACCATTGGTTGGGTCCGGCCGGCCGCATGCCGGAGAACAGCGAAAGCCCGATGATGGGCCGCTTGGCGAGCGAGGGATTTGGGTTCTTGTCGTCGACTTGCGGCTTTCCGGTCAGGGGATCGATCGGCTCCTTCAGCCAGACCACGACTCCGCAAATCCCCGAGCCGCACTTCGAGACACGTACTTTTGCATCTCCTGCCTGGGTCAGCCAAATCCCGTCCGGGCTGCCGCCCGCGCTTTGCGCCTTCGCTGGGTTTAAGGCCAAAGCCGCGGCCAACGCGACAATCACAAGTCCAAATCTGCAAGACATTCATCTCTCCGGCGACACGGCGGACTGCATAGCAACAAATGGCATTCGCGCAACCCCGTCACGCGCATCCGTCACCAAGGCAGCCCACACAGGTCAAGCTGACCTAGCGTTGGCGCACGCCGCTTCAGGTCCAGCACCATCGGAGCCATGATTTCAAAGCGGATTCTGCCCTCAGGCTGTTCGGCATAGACGGCTCCGGTAAAAGGATGCCAGCCCCGCGACTGATAGAATTCACCCACGCGCGGCTCACAGAACAACAACGCGAATTGCGCCGTGTCGTGGTCGCGCATGGTGTGAACCGCGGCGTCAAGCGCGATGCTGGCATAGCCGCGGCGCCGGTAGTCGGCGTGGGTGGCGACGCCGCCGATGCCGCCGATGTGAACCTTCTTGCCGTTCCAGGTCACGGTCCTGAAAAAAATACCGGTATGGCAGGCGAGCGTGCCGTCATCCGTCTCGATCAGCACGCGCAAATCCGCGTCCGCCCATTTGACGTGGCCCCACGCCAATTTGTCCATCTCGGCCGGCGGCCACACCGCATCCAGCAGCTCACCAGCCCGCGGCCCGGATTCCCCTCCGGTCACAATTTCGATTTCAATACTCATGCGTGCGATCGAGCTCGGCCAGGTTTCAGTAGACACTGCACTCAGCCTTGGCGACTTGCGGCTTCGAGCAATAGGCCAATCCGATGGCAGTGTGGAATGTGTATTGTCGTTTGCCGGGCTTCAACCTGTTCTCGACCTTCGCCGAGCAGGAGTGGCCGACAATCGTCAGGCTTATCACGAGAACGTTGTTCGGGAAGTCGCGAACCGCCCGAAGCGTATGCCTGCCTGCGACGTGCAGGGAGCCCGATCCGTTGGGCATGTCGATCGGCTTGCCGCCCAATTTCGCGTTGTATTGAACTACACCCTCGATATTGGACACCATGTCGACACGCGCGCTGCGGTCCGCCGACAGGGAAGCCGTGCCTTCGGCGTGAACCGGGAAGTTCTGTACCGGTGGATTCTCGCAATTGGCCAAGCCGTCGAATACGAACTTTCCGCGTACACCGTCGTCCGCAGATCGGCCCGCAACAGGAAGCATCGTCACCAAAACGGCGAATGTCGCGTAAACATAAGCGAATTTGATCTTCGTCATGTCAGCCCCCATAAGCGCCTCATCCCGCAGCGGATTTAATTCAATCGCGGCGCAATTAGCAATTGTGATCCGGCGAAGCGGAGGTGGCTTGCAGTCGAATTCATCTTTTCAGGTCGTTGGAACCTTCTATAAGGGGTTCCCGTTAGAGATTGTCTCCCACCATTTTCGGACATGACCCCATGACCTTCACGCTCCCCGATCTTCCCTATGCCCATGACGCGCTTGCGCCATATATGTCGAAGGAAACGCTGGAATTCCACCACGACAAGCATCACCAGGCCTATGTGACCAACGGCAACAACCTGCTGAAGGGGACCGAATTCGAGGGCAAGTCCCTGGAGGAAATCGTCAAGGGCTCGTTCGGCAAGAATGCTCCGCTCTTCAACAATGCCGGCCAGCATTACAACCACATCCATTTCTGGAAGTGGATGAAGCCCAATGGCGGCGGCAGCAAATTGCCCGGCCGTCTGGAAAAGAAGATCACCGAGGACCTCGGCGGCCTCGAGAAATTCAAGACCGATTTTGCCGCCGCCGGCGCCGGCCAGTTCGGATCGGGCTGGGCCTGGCTGTCGGTGAAGGGCGGCAAGCTCGAAATCTCCAAGACGCCCAATGGCGAAAACCCGCTGGTGCATGGCGCCACGCCAATCCTCGGCGTCGATGTCTGGGAGCACTCCTACTACATCGATTATCGCAATCGCCGCCCGGACTATCTGAAGGCATTCGTCGATCACCTCGTGAACTGGGAATATGTCGACGAGCTGTTCGGCAAGGCCTGATCGGCATCGCACAGGCTTCATGAAAAGCGGCAGCTTCGGGCTGCCGCTTTTTCGTTGGCTTTGGTGCGGTGGATGGCCTGAGGAGCCTTCAAGGCCACTGCGGTGGACTCATCAAATGTTATATTATAACATTTGATGATGGTAACCTCCCATTCCCACGATCACGCCCACCCGCACCCCCATAGCCATGGACCCGCGGCCCCGCACCCGGCGCAGCCGGTCACCTGGTCGATTTTGCGCATGACGGTTCTCTCCCGGTTTACGGCAGCGGCCGCGGTCAGCGCCGCGCTCTGGGCGTTCGTCTTTCTGGCGATGAAGTGACGATGCCGGCGCAACTGCAGTTTCGGGACGTCACGCTGGGCTATGACCGTCACCCGGCCGTTCACCACTTGAGCGGCGAGGTCCCAACCGGCGCGCTGCTCGCTGTCGTCGGTCCCAATGGTGCCGGCAAGTCGACGCTGTTTCGAGGCGTAGTTGGCATCCTCAAGCCGCTGGCGGGCACCATCCTGACCGGCGGCGTTGCCGCCAGGGATATCGCCTATTTGCCGCAAACCGCCGATATCGACCGCAGCTTTCCGATTTCGGTGTTCGACTTCGTCGGCACCGGGCTGTGGCGCCAGACCGGCTTTTTCGGCGGCGTCGGCAGAGAGGCCCGTGGTGGAATCGCGCGCGCGTTGGCCGCAGTGGGCCTGAGCGGTTTCGAAAATCGCGGCATCGGCACGCTGTCGGGCGGCCAGATGCAGCGCATGCTGTTTGCGCGGGTGTTGTTGCAGGATGCGCGGCTGATCGTGCTCGACGAGCCCTTCAACGCCATCGATACCAAAACCTCGGTCGACCTGCTGGCTTTGGTCCAGCAATGGCATGCCGAGAAGCGCACCGTGCTGGCGGCGCTGCACGACATGGATCTCGTGCGTGCCCATTTCCCCGAGACCTTGCTGCTGGCGCGCGGCAAGGTGGCCTGGGGCACCACGGATGAAGTGCTGACCGCCGAAAATCTCACCGAGGCGCGGCGGATGTGCGAGGCCTTTGACGATAGCGCCGCCGCCTGCGTCGCCGATACCGATGCCTCGAAGGCGGCCTAAGCGATGATCTACGACGCATTGATCGCCCCGTTCATCGAATTCGAATTCATGCGCCGGGCGCTCGCGGCCGTGGTGGCGCTCTCCCTTGGCGCGGCCCCGATCGGGGTGTTCCTGATGCTGCGGCGGATGAGTCTCGTGGGTGACGCGATGGCGCATGCCATCCTGCCGGGGGCGGCGGTCGGCTTCCTGCTCTCGGGCCTCAACCTGTTTGCGATGACCGCGGGCGGGCTGATCGCGGGGTTTGCAGTCGCACTTCTGGCGGGCGTGGTGGCGCGCACCACTGACCTCAAGGAAGACGCTTCGCTGGCGACCTTCTATCTGGCGTCGCTGGCGCTCGGCGTGACCGTCGTTTCGGTGAAGGGCACCAATATCGATCTGTTGCATGTGTTGTTCGGCAATATCCTCGCGATGGATGACCAGACGCTGCTCGTGGTCGCCTTCAACGCCACGCTTACGCTGATCGTGCTCGCGGTGATCTATCGTCCGCTGGTGATCGAAAGCGTCGATCCGCTGTTCCTGCGCACCGTCAGCCGTGCCGGGGCGCTCGCGCATCTGACGTTTCTGGCGCTCGTGGTCGTCAACCTCGTCAACGGCTTTCAGGCGCTCGGCACGCTCTTGGCCGTCGGCCTGATGATCCTGCCGGCGGGCACCGCGCGGTTCTGGTCGCGCGAATTGACCGGCATGATTTCGATCGCGGTCGCAAGCGCGATCATCTCCGGCTATGCCGGATTGGTGCTGTCGTTCCAGACCCGCATTCCCTCAGGGCCCGCAATCATCCTGGTATCGGCCGGGCTCTACATCGTCTCGATCTTGTTCGGCAATGTCCGTGGCGTGGTCAGGCAGTTGTTTCCCGCACCTCATCTCGAAGCGTGAGGCGCTCGATGCAAGGTTGGCGCGGTCTTTGGCTGGTATTGGCGATATCGCTCGGCGCTTCTCCGCTGCACGCGCAAACGCGCCTCAACGTGGTGGCGAGTTTTTCGATCCTCGGTGATTTTGTGAAGAACGTCGGCGGCGACCGCGTCGCCGTCACGACATTGGTCGGTCCCGACGGCGACGTGCATGTCTACACGCCCACGCCATCGGACGTACGCAAGATTGCCGACGCGAAATTGCTCGTCATCAACGGCTTTGGGCTTGAGGGCTGGCTGCCGCGGCTGCTTCAGGCCGCCGGCAACAGGGCTTCGATCGTCACGGCCACTTCAGGCATTACGCCGCTCAAGGCCGGCTCCGACGCTGATCCGCATGCCTGGCAATCGGTGGCCAATGCCGAAAAATACGTCGCCAATATCCGCGACGCGCTCATCGCCGCCGACCCGCCGGATGCGGATATTTTTCGGCAAAATGCGCAGGCCTATCTCGCCAAACTCGAGGCGCTTGATAACGAGGTGCGGCAGGCGGTCAGCCAAATTCCGGAAAGTCGCCGCAGGGTGATATCGACTCATGATGCCTTTGGCTATTTTGCCGCCCGCTATGGCCTTGCATTCATCGCGCCGATCGGCGTTTCGACCGAGGCCGAGGCCAGCGCGCGCGATATCGCCAAAATCATCGCCCAGGTCAAAGCCGAGCATATCCCGGCCGTCTTCCTGGAGCGGATCAGCGACCCCCGGCTGATGCGCCGGATCTCGGCGGAGACCGGCGCCCGCATTGGCGGGACGCTTTATTCCGACGCCCTGACCGATGAAAAGGGCGATTCCCCCACTTACATTGATATGGTCAGGCACAATATAAGGACGCTGACGAGCGCGCTGGCCAATTAGGGCGGATTGCCGCTTCCGACCAGCGCCCCCAATACCGGTTTCTGCGGAGTAATCATGTCCGAACTGACGTCCCAAAAAATCCCCGTAACGGTGCTGACGGGCTATCTCGGCGCCGGCAAGACCACGCTGCTCAACCGCATCCTGTCGGAAAACCACGGCAAGAAATACGCTGTGATCGTCAACGAATTCGGCGAGATCGGCATCGACAATGATCTGATCATCGGCGCCGACGAAGAAGTCTTCGAGATGAACAACGGCTGCGTCTGCTGCACGGTCCGTGGCGACCTCGTGCGCATTCTCGACGGCCTGATGAAGCGCAAAGGCAAGTTCGACGCCATCATCGTCGAGACCACGGGTCTCGCCGATCCCGCGCCGGTGGCGCAGACCTTCTTCGTCGATGAAGACGTGCAGAAGAACGCCCGCCTCGACGCAGTCGTGACGGTGGCCGACGCGAAATGGCTGAGCGACCGCCTGAAGGATGCGCCGGAAGCCAAGAACCAGATCGCCTTTGCCGACGTCATCGTGCTCAACAAGACCGATCTCGTCTCCAAGGCCGAATTGGCCGAGGTTGAGGCGCGGATCCGAGGCATCAACCCCTACGCTAAACTGCACCGTACCGAGCGCTGCAAGGTCGCGCTGTCGGACGTGCTCGAGCGCGGCGCGTTCGATCTCGATCGTATCCTGGAGATCGAGCCGGAGTTCCTCGAAGCCGGGGACGATCATCATCACCATGATCATGATCACGGCCATGACCACCATCATGACCATGGTCACGGGCATGGCCTGAAGCACTATCACGATGAGGACATGCAATCGTTGTCCTTGAGCACCGAAAAGCCGCTCGACCCGGCCCGGTTCATGCCGTGGCTGCAAGGTCTGGTGGCGAGCGAGGGTCAGAAGATCCTGCGCTCGAAGGGAATCCTCGCCTTCAGCGACGATGACGAGCGTTACGTATTCCAGGGCGTGCACATGATGCTGGAGGGCGACCACCAGCGGCCGTGGAAGGACGGCGAGCCGCGCCTGAGCCGGCTTGTCTTCATCGGCCGCGAATTGCCGGAAGCGATGATCCGCGAAGGTTTTGAGCGCTGTATCGTTACGCAATGACCGATTTCGAGCCGGGCGAATCCGCCTCCATCATTTCCGTGACCGACAAGGTGCGCAGCCTCGCGGTTGGCGCGCCGCTCGGCGCCGTGCATTTCCTCGGCGAGAACGCGGCCTTCGTCGGGGCCGAGGAGAATATCTTCGTGGTCACGGGTGAAGCAGAACCGGTCGCGGTTTCCGTGCACGGCGGCGGCATCCTGTGCACCACCTCCGACGGGAAGCGGATCGTGACCGGCGGCGATGATGGCAAGGCCGTCAGCCTCGATGCCAAGGGAGAGGTCGCCGTGATCGCCACCGATCCGAAGCGGCGCTGGATCGACAACGTCGCGCTGCATCCGGACGGCGCCGTCGCCTGGTCGGCCGGCAAGACCGCCTTTATCCGCGGAGCCAAGGATCAGGAAAAATCACTCGATGTACCCTCGACCGTCGGCGGGCTCGCTTTCGCACCGAAGGGGCTGCGGCTCGCGGTCGCGCATTATAACGGCGTGACGCTGTGGTTTCCCAACATGGACGCCAAGCCTGAATTTCTGGCATGGGCGGGTTCGCATCTGGCGGTGACCTTCAGTCCCGACAACAAGTTTCTGGTGACTGCGATGCATGAGGCCGCGCTGCATGGCTGGCGGCTTGCCGATAACAGGCACATGCGCATGACCGGTTATCCCGGCCGCGTCCGCTCGATGGCATGGAGCGCAGGCGGCAAGGCGCTTGCGACCTCGGGTGCGGACACGGTGATCATATGGCCGTTTGCGAGCAAGGATGGGCCGATGGGCAAGGAGCCGGCGATGCTGGCGCCGCTCAAAGCGCGCGTCACGGCGGTGGCCTGTCATCCCGATCAGGCCATTTTCGCCGCGGGATATGAAGATGGCACCGTGTTGATGGTGCGCATGGCTGATGGCGCGGAAATCCTGGTTCACCGCAACGGAGGTGCCGCGATTGCGGCGTTGGCCTGGAGCGCCAAGGGCACGCTGCTCGCGTTCGCTGCGGAAGACGGCGAAGCCGGCCTTTTGACGCTCTAGCAGACCCAAAAGCACACCGAAGTTCCCGGGAACAACGCATTGCCGCGCCCGTTAACGCCCACGAGCTCCGTGGGTGAAAGCGATGTTGTTGAACGACCGAAAGCGCCGGAGAGAATTTTTCCTCGCGTCGGCCATGCTGGCGGCGGGACTGATGCTGACCGGTTTCTCGCTCGTGGCAACGATGCGCGCCAGTGTTCAGCTCGCGCAGGCGACGCCACCCTTGCAGGGCTCGCCTTCCACCGCGACCGACGATAAGCCCGCTGAGTCAAAGCCGGGCGGGACACGTCCGACGACGCCGGCGCCCGAGCCGGCAACGCCAACGACGGAAGCCCAGAAGGAGGGCGCGAAGGCTGCCCTTCCTCCTGCGCCGCCGGAAAAGATGGCGCCGCCGATACAGCCGAAATAACGGGCAGCGATCGGAATTTCTGCATCCGATCTCGTTCAATATCACGAGAAACCGCAAGATCGGCCGGGCGGCCTCGTCTCGTTTATGTCACCATGTTCCCCGATAGTTATGATCACGCGCGAGGCGCGGCTCGCATCGGGAGAACATTTTATGAAAATCGAGGATGTCCGGCGAAACGCTTATTCCATGCCGCTGACGAGCCCGTCCTTTCCGCCAGGGCCCTATCGCTTCTTCAACCGCGAATATTTCGTCATCACCTATCGCACCGATCCCGAGGCGCTCGCGGCCGTGGTGCCCGAGCCGCTCGAAGTCGTTGAGCCGATCGTCAAATACGAATTCATTCGCATGCCTGACTCAACGGGATTCGGCGACTACACCGAAACCGGGCAGGTCATCCCGGTTCGCCTCAACGGCGAGGAGGGCGCCTATACCCACGCGATGTATCTCGATGACGACGCGCCGATCGCCGGCGGCCGGGAACTGTGGGGATTTCCGAAAAAGCTCGCCAAGCCGAAGATCGAGGTGGAAAGCGACGTGCTGGTCGGCACGCTGCATTACGGTTCGGTGCTCTGTGTATCGGCCACCATGGGTTACAAGCATCGCGCCGTGGACCACGATACCGTGCTGAAGGGGATGAAAGCGCCGAACTTCATTCTGAAGATCATTCCCCATGTCGACGGCAGCGCGCGGATCTGCGAACTGGTGCGCTTTCAACTCCAGGAAATCACGCTGAAGGAAGCCTGGACCGGTCCGGCCGCGCTCGGTCTGTTTCCGCACGCGTTAGCCGATGTAGCGCGGCTGCCGGTGCGCGAGGTGATCTCGGCGCTGCATTTCAAGGCCGATCTGACGCTAGGGCTCGGAAGCATCGCGTTCGATTACATGGCTAAATAGAGAACGTCGTTCTGGGGCGGTGCGACGCACCGACCTACGATGTGCAATTGCACGTCGGAGAATCTCGAGGTTCTTAGGTGCGCAATTGCGCACCATAGTTCCCTCGTTACGCTCCGCCCCGGAACGACATATTGACCTCACCGCACCAGCACGTTCCTGAACTGCCACGGATCGGACGTGTCGATATCTTCCGGGAACAATCCGGGACGATCGGTGAGCGGCGTCCAGTCGGTGTAGTAGCCTTTCACCGGACCGAGATACGGCATCTGGATTTCGAGCAGGCGCTCGTAATCCATCTCGTCGGCTTCGACGATGCCTTCCTTCGGGTTTTCCAGCGCCCACACCATGCCGCCGAGCACGGCAGAGGTCACTTGCAGGCCGGTGGCGTTCTGATAAGGCGCGAGTTTGCGGGTTTCCTCGATGGAGAGCTGCGAGCCGTACCAGTAGGCATTGTTGTCATGGCCGAACAGCAGCACGCCGAGTTCGTCGATGCCATCGACGATTTCGTTCTCATCGAGGATGTGGTGCTTTTCCTGCATCTTCGCTGCGCGGCCGAACATTTCATGCAGCGACAGCACGGCATCGTCAGCAGGATGATAGGCATAGTGGCAGGTCGGCCGATAGATCGCCGTGCCGGACGCGTCACGCACGGTGAAGAAATCGGAGATCGAGATCGACTCGTTATGGGTGACGAGGAAGCCATACTGCGCACCGCGGGTCGGGCACCAGGTGCGCACGCGCGTGTTGGCGCCGGGCTGCATCAGATAGATGGCTGCGCCGCAGCCGGCTTCGTGGGTATGCGCATTCTCGGGCATCCATTTTTCATGAGTGCCCCAACCGAGTTCGGACGGCTGCACGCCCTCCGACAGGAAGCCCTCCACTGACCAGGTGTTGACGAAGACGTCCGGCTCTTTCGGCGACTTGGAGCGCTGGGTGTCGCGCTCGGCGATGTGGATGCCCTTGATGCCAGCCTGTCGCATCAGGTCCGCCCATTCGGCCCTGGTCTTCGGCTTCGGGGCATTGAGCTTCAGATCAGCGGCGACATTGAGAAGCGCCTGCTTGACGAAAAAGGAGACCATGCCGGGATTGGCGCCGCAGCAGGAGACTGCCGTCGTCGAGCCCGCGGGGCGCGCCTTCTTGGCGGCCAGCGTCACTTCGCGAAGGGCATAGTTGGAGCGAGCTTCCGGACCCTTCGACGAATCGAAGTAGAAGCCCAGCCAAGGCTCGTTGACGGTGTCGATATAGAGAGCACCGAGTTCGTTGCAGAGCTCCATGATGTCCGTAGAGCCGGTATCGACCGAGAGATTGACGCAAAAGCCCTGGCCGCCGCCTTCGATGAGCAGCGGGGTCAGTAATTCGCGGTAATTGTCCCTGGTCACGCCCTTCTGGATGAAGCGTACATTGTGCTTCTCACAATGAGCCTTGCGCCCCTCGTCCTTGGGATCGATCACGGTAATCCGCGATTTATCGTAATCCAGATGCCGCTCGATCATCGGCAGCGTGCCTTTGCCAATCGAGCCGAAGCCGATCATGACAATGGGGCCGGAAATTTTCGCGTAGATCTGCGGGGCGGGGTTCATGGGAATAATGTCTCCGAAAAGTGCTGGCGAATGAGAGGGAATTTCAGGCGGCGCGCCGCTTCTATGGGCTGCGTCGCTTGGCGGTCACTTCGATTTCGACCTTCATCTCGGGTTTCAGAAGGCCGGCGACCACCAGCATCGTGGCGGCCGGTCTGATATCACCGAGGACTTCGCCGCAGACAACAAAATGGGCGTCCGCATCCTTGACGTCAGTGAGGTAGTAGGTCGCGCGGACAATATCGGCCATCGCGAAACCGGCCTCCTTCAAGGCTGCTTCGATGGTCTTGAAGCAGTTTCGTGTCTGGCTTGTGACGTCCGCCGGCATGGTCATGGTGGCGTAATCGTAGCCGGTGGTCCCCGCGACAAAGGCAAAATCGCCGTCGACGACAGCGCGGCTATAGCCAGCGGCCTCTTCGAAAGGCGAACCGGTCGAGATCAAATGGCGCGACATATCGGGGCCTCGGCTCAAGATCTAAGGGACAATTGGATCGGACCACTAACTCAGGGCAGACGGCGTGTCACGTCGGGAGCGGGCGGTGGGGAGCCCCACCGCCGCAAGATGATATCTTTGACGATCAGGATGCTCAGCGCCATCACCAGCATTGTGGTGACGATGCTGCGATAACGCAGGCGTGTGATCGCGCGAGCGGTTGGCGAGCTCTGTCGCATGGCTGGATCGCTACGCCGCACGGGCGCGCGGCGCCCGCTTGGCAAGAGGTGCCTTCGCGCCGGTCGGAACGATCATCCCGCAAGCGCCGTCGAGCGCACCTGCAGTCAGTTCCACGCCGAGCAGGCGGTCGCGTTCGAACGGGCCCGGCAGCGACAGCCCGGCCATCTTCGCAGCCGAGAAGCCGAAGCGGGCATAGTAGGGCGCATCGCCGAGCAAAATCACCGCGCGATGGCCACGCGCCGCCGCCGCGAGCGCGTGGTCCATCAGCGCGGTCCCGACCCCGAGCTTGCGGGAGGATGCCTCTACCGCGAGCGGGCCGAGCATGAGCGCCGGGATGCCCCCGGCGCTGACGTGCCACAACCGCAGCGTCCCAACCAGCTTGCCTTCGCGCACGGCCGAGAAGGCAAGGCCTTCGGCGGCCGCGCGTCCGTCGCGCAGGCGCTGGCAAGTGCGCAGATGGCGGTTCTCGCCAAAGCAGGCATCGAGCAGCGCTTCACGGGCGACGACGTCCGAAGCCTTCTCCGCACGGATCGCGAACGGAGCGGCATTCGGGGTGAGGGCAATGTTGGTCTTGCGCAAAGCAGTCATGGCACGTCAGTCCCCACAGCCCACGGGCGTAAGGCCCGTGGGCAGCGTTGTCCAAATCGGCAATGTCAGGGAGGGAGCCGGCTAGTGTGGCCGGCTCCCGATGATGTCAGGCCTCTAAATAGGAGGCAGGATCAGATGTGATAGGTCTTGAGCGGCGGAATGCCGTTAAAGGCCACCGACGAGTACGTCGACGTATAGGCCCCGGTTCCCTCGATCAGCACCTTGTCGCCGATCTCGAGCGTTACCGGAAGCGGATACGGCAGCTTCTCGTACATGACGTCGGCGGAATTGCAGGTCGGACCTGCGAGCACGCACGGCGTCATCTCTGCCCCGTCATGCGGGGTGCTGATCGCGTAGCGGATCGACTCGTCCATGGTCTCGGCGAGACCACCGAACTTGCCGATGTCCAGGTACACCCAGCGCACCTCGTCCTCGTCGCTCTTCCTGGAGATCAGGACGACTTCGGACTCGATGATGCCAGCATTGCCGACCATGCCGCGTCCCGGTTCGATGATGGTTTCCGGGATCTGGTTGCCGAAATGCTTGCGCAGCGCACGGAAGATCGACCGGCCGTACGTCACGACCGGAGGAACGTCCTTGAGGTACTTGGTCGGGAATCCACCGCCCATATTGACCATGGACAGGTTGATCCCCCGCTCGGCGCAGTCGCGAAACACCTGGGAGGCCATCGCCAAGGCGCGGTCCCAAGCCTTCACCTTGCGCTGCTGCGAGCCGACGTGGAAGGAGATGCCGCACGGCTCCAGGCCCAGGCGCTTGGCGAGATCGAGCACGTCGACCGCCATTTCCGGGTCGCAGCCGAACTTCCGCGACAGCGGCCATTCGGCGCCGGCGCAGTCGTAGAGGATACGGCAGAACACCTTCGCAGCCGGAGCCGCACGGGCAACCTTTTCGACTTCGGCGGCGCAATCCACCGCAAAAAGCCGAATGCCGAGCGCGAAGGCACGCGCAATGTCGCGCTCCTTCTTGATCGTGTTGCCGAACGAGATGCGATCCGCCGTAGCACCGGCGGCCAGTGCCATTTCGATCTCCGCAACGGTGGCGGTATCGAAGCACGAGCCGAGCGAAGCAAGCAGCGACAGCACTTCCGGGGCCGGGTTTGCCTTCACCGCGTAGAACACGCGGCTGTCGGGCAGCGCCTTTGAGAAGCTCTGATAGTTGTCGCGCACGACGTCGAGGTCGACGACGAGGCACGGCTCGAGGTCCTGGCCCTCGTTACGACGGTTGCGCAGGAATTCCCGAATACGTTCGGTCATAGCACCCTCCAAACGGCCCTTGCGACGGGGCCCGTTCAAAATGATCTCGGTCGTAGGTGCCGTGGCCGCCGTCGCACGATGGAGACGCGACGAGGCCAAGAACCTCAAACCGAATTGTGCTGCCGTGGATTGGTTGGGAATGCTCCCGCCCGCTCACCTGGCAATGAAGGACAAGCCTTTTCAGTAGCCCGCGCCGGCGGTGGAATGCCGGTAGAGACCAAAAAAGCCCGATCCGTCGTTGCTTTAAGTCGCGTCCCCCGTTGAGAACGAGGTGCGCCGGTTCGCCTCCGGCTGCCAGTCACGGTTGCAAAGGAAGAAGAGACCTTCAACGGCATCTCTGGAGAGAGATGCTGGCCTCTCAAGTCTTCGACTTAGAAAGTCTGGACTTGAGCGACCCTCGGCTTCTTCAACCCTTGGCGGCTGTCCGGCCTCTTGTCCGGATACCTACCGACTGACACACGACCACAGGCACGTGCGAAATTGGGCAAACACGCAAATAATCTTTTTGAATCCGCTTCGCAACATTTTTTTTAGGCTAAGGGCAAATTTCCCTAACACCTGATTACGTCGCCGCATCTGAGGCGGCGCGAGCGTTACGAAAATGAATGGACGTTAAGTTTCTTTAACGAAGCGTAATGCTGGAAACGCAGTGGTGCGCGTCTTCGCTGCTTCGATCGACTCACGCGCGGCGCGTGAACGGCTCGACGCGCTGTGCGGCGCGGATGAACGCGATCATGATCAGGACGCCGAGCGCAAACAGCACCGCTTGCAGGATGTGCGCGCCGGTGTCGTCGAGCCCGAACAGGATCGCGAGCGCCCAGCCACCGGCAAAAGCAGCTCCGAACACTTCGGCGCCGATCAGGATTGCCGCGCTGATGACGGTGACGACGCTGGGCCAGGCGATCTGGCGGCTTCGGCTCGGAGTAGGTTGCGCGTTCATGTTGCTTAAGTCCTGTTTCGGGCCGCAATCTCTCTGAAAAGGCGGGCTCTATCAAGCGCAAAAGGCCCAAAAAAGCCCCACCGCGTGATATAGCGTCACCCTTGAAATCGGCACTCAAGACGGGATTTTCGATGTCAGAAGCCCAGCAAAACAACGAGCCCCAGAACCACGAAGCTTTGCCCGCCTCCGCCAATCCGCTGCTGAAGCCCTGGCAGACGCCGTTCGAGACCCCGCCGTTTGCCGAGATCGCGCCGGACCAGTTCCTGCCGGCGTTCGAACGGGCCTTTGCCGACCATGCCGCCGAGATCGCCGCGATCACCCACGATCCCGCGCAAGCAGACTTCGACAACACGATCACGGCGCTGGAGCGCTCCGGCAAGCTGCTCTCCAAGGTCGCCTCCGTCTTCTACGCGCTGGTGTCGGCCCATTCCAATCCGGCGCTGCTCGAGGCCGACAAGGAAGTGTCCTTGCGGATGGCGCGGCACTGGAACCCGATCATGATGAACGCGGTGCTGTTCGGCCGGATCGCCCAGCTTCATGAGAACCGCGCGGCGCTTGGCCTCTCAGGCGAGCAGCTGCGGCTGCTGGAGCGCACCTAC
The DNA here is from genome assembly GCA_963770515.1 of uncultured Alphaproteobacteria bacterium. Classification (GTDB taxonomy): domain Bacteria; phylum Pseudomonadota; class Alphaproteobacteria; order Rhizobiales; family Xanthobacteraceae; genus Bradyrhizobium. The sequence continues at coordinate 145,271 of CAVYPW010000003.1, read as the reverse complement.
ACGCGCTTCCATCGCTCCGGCGCCGGGCTCGATGAGGTGGCGAAAGCGCGGATGGCCGAGATCAACGAGCGGCTGGCCCATCTTGGGACCACCTTCAGCCACCATCTGCTCGGCGACGAGCAGGAGTGGTTCATGGAGCTCGCCGAGGCCGATTGCGAGGGGCTTTCGGACAGTTTTGTCGCGGCCGCCAAGGCGGCGGCGGAGGAGCGCGGGCTCGCCGGCAAGGCGCTCGTGACCCTGTCGCGGTCGTTCGTGGAGCCCTTCCTGAAGACCTCGTCCCGCCGCGACCTGCGTGAGAAGCTCTACAAGGCCTTCATTGCCCGCGGCGACAACGGCAATGCCAACGACAACAGCGCGACCATTGTCGAGATCCTGGCGCTTCGCGAGGAGAGCGCCAGGCTCCTGGGCTATCCGACCTTCGCCGCCTATCGGCTGGAAGATTCCATGGCCAAGACGCCGCAGGCCGTGCGCGGGCTCCTGGAGCGGGTCTGGAAGCCGGCACGCGAGCGGACGCTGCGGGATCGCGACGCGCTTCAGGGATTGATCGTGGAGGAGGGCGGCAATTTCGCGTTGGCCGCCTGGGACTGGCGTTACTACGCCGAAAAGCTGCGGCAGGTCCGGGCCAATTTCGACGATGCCGCGATCAAGCCCTATCTCTCGCTCGACCACATGATCGAGGCGGCCTTCGATTGCGCCAGCCGTCTGTTCGGCCTCTCCTTTGCCGAGCGCAAGGATGTCCCGGTCTGGCATCCGGATGTACGGGTCTGGGAGGTCCGGGATCGCGACGGAAAGCACCAGGCGCTGTTCTATGGCGACTACTTCGCCCGGCCCTCCAAGCGCTCTGGCGCCTGGATGACGTCGTTGCGCGACCAGCAGAAGCTCGACGGCGAGGTGGCGCCGGTGATCCTCAATGTCTGCAACTTCTCCAAGGGGGCCGACGGCGAACCTTCCTTGTTGTCGCCGGACGACGCCCGTACCCTGTTCCACGAGTTCGGCCACGGCCTGCATGGCATGCTGTCCGACGTCTTCTATCCCTCGCTGTCCGGAACCAGTGTTTTTACCGACTTCGTCGAACTGCCCTCGCAGCTCTACGAGCATTGGCAGGAGCAGCCGCAGGTGCTGCGCCAGTTTGCCCGGCACTACCAGACCGGCGAGCCGCTGCCGGACGACCTGCTGCGGCGCTTCATCGCCGCGCGCAAGTTCAACCAGGGCTTTGCCACGGTCGAGTTCGTGGCGTCCGCGCTGCTCGATCTCGAGTTTCACACGCAAGCCGCGGCCGCCAGCGCCGACGTGCGCGCCTTCGAGCGACGGGAACTGGAGAAGATCGGCATGCCCGCTGAAATCTCGATGCGCCACCGGCCCCAGCAGTTCGGACACATCTTCTCCGGCGATCATTATGCCTCCGCCTATTACAGCTACATGTGGTCGGAGGTGATGGACGCCGATGCCTTTGGCGCCTTTGAAGAGGCCGGCGACATCTTCGATCCCGCCGTCGCCAAACGCCTGCACGACGACATCTATGCCTCCGGCGGTTCGCGCGACCCGGAAGACGCCTATGTCGCCTTCCGCGGCCGAGAGCCCGAGCCGGATGCGCTGTTGCGCCGTCGCGGCCTGCTGGAAACCCCAGAGGCGGCATGATTGGTCAGCGCCGCCTTCGCGGGGACGGCGTGTTGCGAGGACTGCTCAGATTATTGGGCATGCTCGCCGCGTTGTCGCTTGGGACGACGACAGCCGAGGCCCATCCGCATGTCTGGATCACATCATCAAGTGAACTGATGTATGCGCCGGACGGCTCGATCACGGGGGTGCGTCACGCCTGGACCTTCGACGACATGTTCTCGACCTATGCGTTGCAGGGGATCGAGAGCAAGAAAAAGGGCGTCTACACCCACGAGGAACTGGCGCCGCTGGCCCAGACCAATGTCGAGTTGCTGAAGGAGTTCGGCTTCTTCACCTTTGCCAAGGCCGACGGCAAGAAGCAGAAGTTCGAGGAGCCCGTCGACTATTTCCTGGAGTACAAAGGCGGCTTTCTGGTGCTGCATTTCACCTTGCCGCTGAAGACGCCGGTTAAACCCAAGGTCCTCGCGCTCGAAGTGTTCGACCCCACCTACTTCGTCGACTTCAAGCTCGCCGACAAGGATCCGGTGCGGCTGGTCGGCGCGCCCGACGCCTGCAAATTCGAGTTCCAGCGGCCGAATGACGGCGCGGCCAGCGCGCAGGCGCTGGGCGAGCAGAATTTTACCGACGGCGGCAACGTCAATTTCGGCGCGATGTTCGCCAACAAGATCACGGTGACTTGTCCATGAGGCCGCAGCTTTACCGTACCCTCGCGCTCGGCGCGCTGGCCGTGACCGCGGTGCTGGCGATCGATAGCGCGATGCATGTGCTTGTGGCGCAGACGCCGTTCGGCGGTCCGCGTCCGCCGGTCGCCGAGCACACCGGCGGCATTATCGGATGGCTGCTCGCCAAGCAGTCGGAATTTTATCGTGAAATGTCGTCGACCATTCGCGCCGCCAAATCCGACGGCAGCGCGGTCTGGGCGCTGCTTGCGATCTCGTTTGCTTACGGGATTTTTCATGCCGCCGGCCCCGGCCACGGCAAGGCGGTGATTTCGTCCTATCTCGTCGCCAACCGGGAAACCGCGCGGCGCGGCATCGCGCTTTCCTTCGTCTCCGCGATGTTGCAATCGCTGGTCGCTGTTCTGATCGTCGCGATCGGCGCCTGGCTGCTCAATATCACCGCCAAGACCATGTGCGGGGCCGAGAAGGTGATCGCGATTGCAAGCTACGGCCTGATCGCGGCCTTTGGCGCCCGACTGGTCTGGACCAAGGGCGCGAACTTCATCCGGGCGTTGCAGGCTCACGCGCCGGCCCCCGCGCTGGCGCTGGCGTCGGCCTCGGCGTCCCACGGTCATGTGGGGCACGATCATCACCATCACGATCATTCCCACGCCCATCACCAGCACGCTGATCACGATCACGGGCATGATCACATCCACGATCATGATCACGACGGCCACGGGCACGACGAGCATTGCGGGCACTCCCACGGCCCGTTGCCGAGCGAACTGGCCGGTCCTGGCGGCTGGCGCCGCGGTCTTGGTGCGATTTTCGCGGTGGGCTTGCGGCCGTGCTCGGGGGCCATTCTGGTTCTGGTGTTCGCGCTGGCACAGGGTCTGTTCTGGGCCGGCATTGCCGCAACCTTCGCGATGGGGCTCGGCACCGCGATCACGGTCGCAGCTATCGCGGTGCTGGCGGCATCGGCCGGAGGTATTGCGCGCCGTTTGAGCGGAGCGAGCGAGGGCAGCGGCGCGCTGATCATGCGCGGCATCGAATTTGCGGCCGCAGGTCTGGTACTGCTGTTCGGCGTCGGCCTGTTGACCGGCTATCTCTTTGCCGAGCCGCTGACGTGCCTGCAGTCGATACTATAGCGGCAGGAAGTTTCGCAGCGCCGGCAGGAAGAAGATCGCGATATTGATGGCAAAGCCAATGCTCCACAGGATCGAGCGCAGCGTCGGCCGGTTGCCGATATAGGTGAACACATACGCGATCCGCACGATCACAAACAGCACGGCGAGTTCGTTGATCAGGTTTTGCGGGCAGGCACGGAATTCGGCGAGCAGGACGGCCGCCGCAAAGAACGGAAACGCCTCGATGCCGTTCTGGTGCGCGCCGAGCGCGCGGGCGGCGAGCGGACTTTCATAGAAGGCCGGATCGCGCGGCCTGGAATTGTCGAAACGGCCAAACCGGAGCCATTTTACCGAGGCAATGCTGAGCAGCGTGAGCATCAGGCTCGCGAAAACGCACCATTCGGCGACTGTCATAGTTCCTCCAACACGCGACGCCTGACGATGCCCGGATCGTCTAGTGTGCCGGTTCAGAAGTCCGCATCATTATTGCCTCGAGTTCTTCATGCGGACTTCTGAACCAAAGCCACACTAGATCAATAGGTTTGCTAGTGTCCTTTCGATTCCGAAGTTCGTAAAGAGGGCCTCGCAGGGATATGAACTTCGGAATCGGGACACTAGCGACGTGGCCTTGCGTCTCCTCAAGACTATCGAACCTGCCGTTATCTTGACAAGGATGGTCCGACGCGCGAAGCCAGCGCCATGAGTGTGGCCTCGCCGATCGATCAATCGAAGCTCGCGCCCGGCATTGCGCCGGAACGCGTCGGCGTTCTCCTGGTCAATCTCGGCACGCCCGATACGGCGGATGCGCCCGGCGTGCGGGTCTACCTCAAGGAATTCCTGTCCGATCCCCGCGTGATCGAAAATCAGGGCTTGCTGTGGAAGCTGGCGCTCAATGGTATCATTCTGCGCACACGGCCGCGCCGCAAAGCCCGCGATTACCTCAAGATCTGGAACACTGAGAAGAACGAGTTGCCGCTGAAGACGATCACCCGCGCGCAAGCGGAGAAACTGGCGGTGGGCATTTCTGACCAAGGCCATGTCGTGGTCGATTGGGCGATGCGCTATGGCAACCCCTCGATCGCCTCGCGGATCAATGCGCTGAAAGCCCAAGGCTGCGACCGCCTCCTGGTCGTGCCGCTCTATCCGCAATATTCGGCGGCGACGTCGGCAACCGTTTGCGACGAGGTGTTTCGCGTGCTCGCCGAAATGCGCGCCCAGCCGACGCTGCGGGTGACGCCGCCTTATTACGACGATCCCGTCTATATCGAGGCGCTCGCGGTATCGATCGAGACGCATCTTGCGGGACTATCGTTTCAGCCTGAAGTCATCGTGGCGTCGTTTCACGGCATGCCGCAAAAATATGTCGACAAGGGCGATCCCTATGCGCGCCAATGCGCAGCGACAACGGACGCCCTTCGAAAGCGCCTCGGTCTCGATTCATCGAGGCTGCTTCTGACCTTTCAGTCGCGCTTTGGTTTCGACGAGTGGCTTCAGCCCTATACCGACAAGACCATGGAAAAACTGGCCAAAGACGGCGTGCGGCGCGTTGCCGTCGTCACGCCCGGCTTTTCAGCCGATTGCCTGGAAACGCTGGAAGAGATTGCGCAGGAAAATGCTGAAATCTTCCAGCATCATGGCGGCGAGCAATTTTCCTTCATTCCCTGCCTGAACGACAGCGAAGGCGGCATGGACATGATCCGCCAGCTGGTGTTGCGCGAACTTCAGGGCTGGATTTAACCACTCGCTTTTCTCCTCGCCGAACCCTACATCGTGCTGCGGCGACTAAGTCAGAGGGTTTTGCCGTTCTGCAACGATACCGTTGTAGGATGGCCTTTCGCGCTTTCAGGGCAATCGCCCGAGGGGGACTTGTATGACCGGTTTCGACATCTTCGCCATTGCGCTCGTTCTGTTGGTCGTTCTCACGCTGTTCGCCGGCGTCAAGACGGTGGGCCAGGGTTATAACTGGACCGTGGAGCGGTTCGGCAAATTCACCCGTATTTTGTCGCCCGGATTAAACATCATTGTTCCCTATTTCGACCGGATCGGCCGCAAGGTGAACATGATGGAGCAGGTGATCAACATTCCCGAGCAGGAGGTGATCACCAAGGACAACGCCACGGTGACAGCCGACGGCGTGGCATTCTTCCAGGTGTTCGATGCGGCGAAAGCGAGTTACGAGGTCTCCAACCTCGAACAGGCGATCATCGTGCTGACGATGACCAACATCCGCTCGGTGATGGGCGCGATGGATCTCGACCAGGTGCTGTCGCATCGCGACGAGATCAACGAACGTCTGCTGCGCGTCGTGGACGCCGCGGTCTCGCCCTGGGGACTGAAAGTGAACCGCATCGAGATCAAGGACATCGTGCCGCCGGCCGATCTGGTCGAGGCGATGGGCCGGCAGATGAAGGCCGAACGCGTCAAGCGCGCCGACATTCTGCAGGCCGAAGGTCAGCGCCAGTCGGAAATCCTGCGCGCGGAAGGCGCCAAGCAGGGCCAGATCCTGCAGGCCGAGGGCCGCAAGGAGGCCGCGTTCCGCGACGCCGAGGCGCGCGAACGCTCCGCCGAGGCCGAAGCCAAGGCGACGCAGATGGTGTCGGAAGCCATTGCCAAGGGCGACGTTGCCGCGCTGAACTATTTTATCGCCGACAAATACATCAAGGCGTTTGGTCAACTGGCGGATTCGCCGAACCAGAAGATCATCATGCTGCCGGTGGAGGCGATGAGTATTTTGGGATCGCTCGCCGGCATCGGCGAAATTGCGAAGGCGACCTTCGGTGAGAGCGCGCTATCGGCGCAGGCCGCCGCGCGCCGCGGTTCGGTGCCGGCATCAGGCAATCCGCCGCCGATGCCGCCGGTGGGGTAAAAGCGGTGAGGGCACGGCCATGAACGAGATGTTCGTCACGCTCGGCACCTGGAATTGGCTGATATTCGGCGTCATCCTGATGGCGCTGGAGCTGATCGCGCCCGGCGTCTTCCTGTTCTGGCTCGGACTGGCGGCGTTACTGGTCGGGCTGATGTCATTTGCGTTCAATCCGTCGTGGCAGGTCCAGATCCTGATGTTCGCCGTCTTCGCCGCCGCCGCCGTGCCGGTGTGGCGTCGTTTGGCGCGCAGCCATGCGGCCGGCAGCGGCAACAGCCCGTTCCTCAACAAGCGCGCGGATGCGCTGGTCGGGCGCGTGTTCACGCTGGAAAAGCCGATCGTTGACGGCGCCGGCACGGTGCGGATCGATGACACGATCTGGCGGGTGGCCGGCCCCGACGCGCCGGCCGGCAGCCGGGTGCGGATCGTGCAGGCCGACGGCGCCAGCCTGACGGTGGCGGCGGCTTAATCATGCGAGCGTTCAGTCCCTATCCCACGACTATAGCCCGGAGATGGATCATGTCGCGCATCGCCCCGCTCGAGCCGCCCTATCAGGCCGAAATCCAGAGTCAGTTCGACCGCATCATGCGCGGCGCGCCACCGTTGATGCTGTTTCGCGTGATGGCGTCCAATCCGCGCGCCTGGGAAAAATTCCGCGCCGGGAGCCTGCTCGATCGCGGTCCGCTCAGTTTAAGGGAACGTGAGATCGTCATCGACCGGACCTGCGCGTTGACGGGCTGCGAGTACGAATGGGGCGTGCATGTCGCAACATTTGCGAAAAGCGCCGGTCTGACCGAGGCCGAGATTCACGCCACCGTGCGCGAAGGGACCGATGCGCCATGCTGGTCGGCGGCCGAGCAAGTGCTGATTGCGGCTGTGGATGCGCTACATGCGAGGGCGACGCTGAGCGACGATGAGTTTGCCGCGCTGTCGTCGCATTACGACGATGCGAAGATCTTCGAAATCATCCTGCTCTGCGGATTTTACCGGACCGTATCATATCTGGCGAATGGACTTCGCCTGCCGCTCGAGGAAAATGCGGCGCGGTTTCCGAAGTAATCGTCATTCCGGGATGGTCCGAAGGACCAGACCCGGAATCTCGAGATTCCGGGTTCAATGCTTCGCATTGCCCCGGAATGACGTCACTCGCTACACCACGCCGGCGCGCAGGAGATCGTGCAGATGCACGATGCCGACCGGCTTGCTGGCTTCGGTCACGATCAGGGCGGTGATCTTCGAGGCGTTGAGGATTTCCAGCGCCTCGCTGGCCAATAGATTGCCGCGGATCGTCTTCGGATTTTTCGTCATGACGTCGTCGACCAGCGCCGTCATCAGGTCGGGCCGCATGTGACGGCGCAGGTCACCGTCGGTGACGATGCCGGCAATCGCGCCGCGCGGGTCCACAATGCCGACGCAGCCAAAACCTTTCGAGGTCATTTCGACCAGCGCTTCCGACATGCTGGTGCCGAGCGGCTTCAGCGGCACGGCGGCGCCCGTATGCATGATGTCGCTGATATGCTTCAGCATGGCGCCGAGCTTGCCGCCCGGATGCAGCACGCTGAAATCGACCGAGGTGAAGCCGCGGCCCTCCAGAAGCGCGATCGCGAGCGCATCGCCGAGCGCCAGCAGCATCAGCGAGGAAGTGGTGGGCGCCAGGTTATGCGGACAGGCCTCGCGCGCTTTCGGCAGGGTCAGCGCGACGTCGGCCGCCTGGCTCAGGGTGGAGTCGCCCTCCGCCGTCATGGCGATCAGCGCGATCCGGAAGCGCTTGGCATAGGTGATCAGCGCCTTCATCTCCGCCTGCTCGCCGGACCACGACAGCGCCAGGATGACGTCGTCGGTGGTGATCATGCCGAGATCGCCGTGGCCGGCTTCGGCGGCGTGCACGAAAAAGGCGGGCGTGCCGGTGGAGGCAAACGTCGCTGCGATCTTGCGGGCGATATGGCCGGATTTGCCGAGCCCGGTGACGATGACGCGGCCCCTGGCGTCGCGGATGAGATCGGTGGCCTTCGCAAAGGTTTCGCCGAGACCGGACCGCAGCGCCGCCTCGATCGCGGCGATGCCGCTGCCTTCGGCCTCCAGGGTGCGCAAGGCCGACTGGACGGCGGCGTTGGCGGGTGTGGTGCCGGGTGAATTGGCCATCAGCGGTTTCGAAGCAGGCATGCGTGGTTCCGAAAGGGTAGCTCAAGGAAGGGTCGTCTTCCTAACACGGTAAAGCCGCCGAGGCGACGCAAGCCATCGTTCTCAACGCCTCATTAACCATAATTGTTTTAACTCCGTTAACGACGTTTTCCGGACCGGCCGCCGAGGCCGCTCGGGGGCGGGGTGTCAAGCGTATGAATTCGTTGAGGTATTATAATCGTGATGTCGGGGCCATTAACCGGCCGTCGCAAGCGCGTGACCCTGTTGCGTGCCGCCTTGCCATGCCTCGCCCCGTTCTTCTTGATCACCACCACGCCGCTTCACGCCCAAACCCTCACCTCTGACCTCCTGAGCCCCGCCCGCGACGGCTTTCTCGCGCCGCAGGATTCATTTTTGCGCAAAACCAGCGAAAACACCGGCGATAACCCGGACGATCCCGGCACCGATGGGCAGCGCAAGGACAGGAACCAGCCCGCGCCCTCGCGGATCGGCAATATTCCCAAATATGGCCTGCCGGCCGCGAGTGGCGCAGCGGACGCCGGCTTCGATTCCCTCAATCGCAAGCGAAAGCCGCCCAAGTTTTATCCGGGGGAGGTCAAGCCAAAGCCGTCGCCGGGGCCGGGCACGCCGGTGCCGCCTGAGGCCAAAGGTCCGACCAATCCGAATGCGCGCGTGCGCATCGCGCCGCCGCCATCGATATCAGCGAACCGGCCGCCGGTGGCGCCCGCGATGGCCGGCATCGCCGATGGCCAGCCCGCGCGCAAGCCGTTGCCGGTCGATATCGATCCGTTCGGCGCGGTCGGCGATTATGCCGGCAGCTTCCTGATCAAGTCCGCGGTCGAATTGCGCGGCGGCTACGATACCAACCCCGGCCGCACCATCACGCCGCAGGGCTCGCCGTTCTGGGTGGTGGCGCCGGAATTCCTGGCGGTCTCCAACTGGGATCGGCATGCGCTGGTCGCCGACCTGCGCGGCTCGTTCACCGGCTATGGCAACAGCCTGTCGCCGATTGTCGATGGCGGGATTTCGTCGGCGCCGACCGATATCAATCGGCCGGACTTCACCGGCCATATCGATGGCCGCCTCGATGTCACGGACTTTACCCACATCACCTCGGAAGTGCGCCTGCGCGTGGCGACCGACAATCCCGGCAGCCCCAACGTCGAGGCCGGGCTCGCCAAATATCCTGTTTATGCGACCTTCGGCAGCACGATCGGGCTTGATCAGCAATTCAACCGGCTGGATGTTGCGGCGGGCGCCACCTTCGACCGCACCGTCTATCAGAATTCCGTGCTCACCGACGGCACCATCGCCAGCAACGCCGACCGCGCCTTCAATCAGTATGGTGGCGTCGGCCGCGTTAGCTATGATTTGTTTCCCGGCGTGAAACCTTTCGTCGAGGTCGAGGGCGACAGCCGCTTCCACGATCAGCAGATCGACAATTCCGGCTATGCGCGCAACTCGAACGGCGGCTATGCCAAGGCCGGCACCTCGTTCGAATTTTCCCGGCTTCTCACCGGCGAAATCGCGGTCGGTTTTGCCGAGCGCAATTACGCCGATCCGCGGCTTGGTCAGCTCTCGGGGCTGTTGACCTCATCCTCCCTGACCTGGACCGCGACGCCGCTGACCACGGCGAAGTTCTACTCCACCACCTCGATCGACGAGACCATCGTGCCCGGCGTCTCCGGTGTGTTGACTCACACCTATACGTTCGAGGTCGATCACGACTTCCGCCGCTGGTTGACCGCGGTCGGCAAATTCACCTACGGCACCTACGACTATCAGGGCGACGGCCGCTTCGACAAAACCTACTCGCTCGAAGGCGATCTGATCTACAAGATGACCCGCAACTTCTGGATCACGGGCACGCTGCGGCGCGACATCCTGGATTCCAACGTGCCGCTGGCAAGCTCCGCCTCGACCGTTGTGATGATGGGCGTGCGGGTCCAGAACTGACGCTAGCTGTCATACCCCGCGAAAGCGGGGTATCCAGTACGCTGCGGCCTCGCGATGAAACACCAGCATCTCTGGAATACTGAATCACCCGCTTTCGCGGGTGATGACGACTTTAGTGTTTGCAAAGACAGCTACCGCGGCAAACCCGTCGATCCCATCAGGAAGGTGTCGATCGAGCGCGCGCACAACCGCCCCTCGCGGATCGCCCAGACGACCAGCGATTGCCCGCGGCGCATGTCGCCGGCTGAAAACACCTTCGACAGCGAGGTCTGGTAGTCAGCGGTGTTGGCGCGCACGTTGCCGCGCGGGTCGAGTTCGACGCCGAGGGTCTTCAACAGCCCCTCATGCACCGGATGTACGAAGCCCATCGCGAGCAGCACAAGCTGCGCGTCGAGTTCGAATTCGGTGCCGGCGACCGGCTTGAACTTGTCGTCGACCTGCACGCAATGCAGTTTTGATACCTTGCCGTCGGCGCCGGAGAACTTTTGCGTCAACACCGCGTATTCGCGCTTGGCGCCCTCGGCCTGGCTCGACGACGTCCGCATCTTCAGCGGCCAGTTCGGCCAGGTCAGGCCCTTGTTTTCGTGCTCGGGCGGCGCCGGCATGATCTCGAGCTGGGTCACTGATAGTGCGCCCTGGCGGAACGACGTGCCGATGCAGTCACTTCCGGTATCGCCGCCGCCGATCACGACCACATGCTTGCCGCCGGCGAGGATCTCGCGCACGCCGTTAAGTGGTTCGTTGCCGACGCGGCGGTTTTGTTGCGGCAGGAAATCCATCGCAAAGTGAATGCCGTCGAGATCGCGGCCGGGAATCAGCAGGTCGCGCGGGGCTTCCGCGCCGCCGGTCAGCGCCACGGCATCGTATTCCGCAGCCAGTTGGCGCGGATCGGTGCCGCCGTGACCTACATGGGCGCCATAATGGAAGGTGACGCCCTCGGCCTCCATCTGCGTAACGCGGCGGTCGATGACGCCCTTTTCCATCTTGAAGTCGGGAATGCCGTAACGCAAAAGCCCGCCGGCCTTGGCGAATTTCTCGAACACATGGACGTCGTGTCCGGCGCGCGCGAGCTGCTGCGCGCAAGCCATTCCCGCAGGGCCTGCGCCGATGACTGCGACCTTCTTGCCGGTCTTGGTTGTGGCGATCTCCGGCTCGATCCAGCCGTTTTCCCAGGCGCGGTCGACGATCGCGCATTCGATGGTTTTGATCGTGACCGGGTTGTCGTCGATGTTGAGCGTGCAGGAGGCTTCGCACGGCGCCGGGCAGATGCGGCCGGTGAATTCCGGAAAATTGTTGGTCGAATGCAGGTTGCGCGCGGCTTCCTGCCAGTTGTTCTGGTAAACCAGATCATTGAAGTCGGGGATCTGGTTGTTGACCGGACAACCCGAGGTGCCGGGCGCCACCGAGCCGGTGCCGTGGCAGTAGGGAATGCCGCAATTCATGCAGCGCGCGGCCTGGTCGCGCGTTTCCTTCTCCGTCAGGGGAATGACGAATTCTTGAAAATTCTTCAGCCGTTCGGCGACCGGCGCGTATTTGCGGTCGTGCCGTTCGATCTCGAGAAAACCGGTTACCTTGCCCATTTAACCCTGAAGCCCCTGCAGTTCGTCTTTCGTCATTCCGGGATGCGGCGCAGCCGCAGACCCGGAATCTCGGAGTTGTTTTGCGAGATTTCGGGTTCGCGCTTCGCGTGCCCCGGAATGACGCCGTACTAGTGTCACGCCCCGATCGCGATCTTCGGCGCGGCGTCGGCGTTCGCCTTCAATTCCTTCAGCGCGCGGCGGTACTCGACCGGCATCACCTTACGGAATTTCGGCAGCCACGTCTTCCAGTCGCCGAGGATGTCGGCCGCGCGCTTCGAGCCCGTCAGCTTGGCGTGACGGGTGATGAGGATGTGCAGCCGCTCAATGTCGGATTCCAGAAGGTTCTCGAACACGTCGACGCGGCCATGCGCTTCGAGATCGCCCGACTGATGGTAGGCGTTCTCGTTGATCATCTCTTCCGACAGCACCGGCTCGAGCTCGACCATCGCCATGTTGCAGAGTTTGCCGAAGGAGCCCTCTTCGTCCAGCACATAGGCGATGCCGCCCGACATGCCGGCCGCGAAGTTGCGCCCGGTCTTGCCGAGCACGACGACGATGCCGCCGGTCATGTATTCGCAGCAGTGATCGCCGGCGCCCTCGACCACCGCGACCGCGCCGGAGTTGCGCACCGCGAAGCGCTCGCCGGCGATGCCGCGGAAATAGCACTCACCCTTGATGGCGCCATACATGACGGTGTTGCCGACGATGATGGACTCTTCCGGCACGATTGCCGAATCATGCGGCGGCTTGACGATGATGCGCCCGCCCGACAGGCCCTTGCCGACATAGTCGTTGGCGACGCCTTCGAGGTCGAAGGTGATGCCGCTCGCGAGCCAGGCGCCGAACGCCTGACCGGCGGTGCCTTTCAGGTTTACTTGAATCGTGTCGAGCGGCAGGCCGGCATGGCCGTAGATCTTGGCGATCGCGCCCGACAGCATCGCACCGGCGGAGCGGTTGGTGTTGTTGATCTCGGTCTCGATCTTCACCGGCGCGCCACGATCGAGGGCTGCCCGCGCCTGTTCGATCAGCTTGCGGTCGAGCACGGCCTCCAGATGATGGTTCTGGGATTCCGAGTGATAGATCTTCTGGCCCTTCTCTTCCTTCTGCCGAACGAACAGCTTCGAGAAGTCGAGACCCTTGGCCTTCCAGTGCGCGACCAGTCTGGTCTGGTCGAGCATCTGGGTCTGGCCGACCATCTCGTTGAAGCTGCGATAGCCGAGGCCCGCCATGATCTCGCGGACTTCCTCGGCGACGAAGAAGAAATAGTTGATGACGTGCTCGGGCTGGCCGGTGAAGCGCTTGCGCAGCACCGGATCCTGCGTTGCGACGCCGACGGGACAGGTGTTGAGGTGGCACTTACGCATCATGATGCAGCCCGCTGCGATCAATGGCGCGGTAGCAAAGCCGAATTCATCGGCGCCTAACAGCGCGCCGATCACGACGTCACGCCCGGTGCGGAAACCGCCATCGACCTGCACGACGATACGGCTGCGCAAGCGTTCGCGCACCAGCGTCTGGTGAGTTTCGGCAAGGCCAATTTCCCACGGCGAACCTGCATGCTTGATCGAGGTGAGCGGGGAAGCTCCGGTGCCGCCTTCAAAGCCCGCGATGGTGACGTGGTCGGCGCGCGCTTTCGCCACGCCCGCAGCCACGGTGCCGACGCCGATTTCGGAGACGAGCTTCACCGAGACCAACCCGTCCGGATTGACGTTCTTCAGGTCATAGATGAGCTGCGCCAGATCCTCGATCGAATAGATGTCGTGGTGCGGCGGCGGCGAGATCAGGCCGACGCCAGGCGTCGAATGCCGCACCTTGGCAATCGTCGCGTCGACCTTGTGGCCGGGCAGTTGCCCGCCTTCGCCGGGCTTGGCGCCCTGCGCCATCTTGATCTGCATCATGTCGGCGTTGACGAGATATTCCGTCGTGACGCCGAAGCGGCCAGAGGCAACCTGCTTGATCGCCGAACGCATCGAATCGCCATTCGGCAGCGGCTTGAAGCGGTCGGATTCCTCGCCGCCTTCGCCCGTGTTGGACTTGCCGCCGATCCGGTTCATCGCGATAGCAAGCGTCGTATGCGCCTCGCGCGAGATCGAGCCGAATGACATCGCTCCCGTCGCAAAGCGCTTGACGATGTCCTTGGCCGGCTCGACCTGGTCGAGCGGAATGGGTTTGCGCTTTTCGTCCTCGGCAGATTTGATCTTGAACAGGCCGCGCAGCGTCAACAGCCGCTCGGACTGCTCATTGAGGATCTTGGCAAAGGCGCGATAGCGCTCCAGCGAGTTGCCGCGCGTCGCGTGCTGCAGGAGCGAAACCGACTCGGCCGTCCAGGCATGATCCTCGCCGCGGGTGCGGTAGGCGTATTCGCCGCCGACATCGAGCGCAGTCTTGTAGACGAGTTGGTCGCCGAAGGCGTCCGAATGGCGGCGCGCGGTTTCTTCCGCGATTTCGGCCAGGCCCACGCCCTCGATACGGGTGTGGGTGCCGGCAAAATATTTCGAGACAAAATCGGCCTTCAGCCCGACGGCGTCGAAAATCTGCGCGCCGCAATAGGACTGATAGGTCGAGATGCCCATCTTCGACATCACCTTCAAGAGGCCCTTGCCGATCGACTTGATGTAGCGCTTGACGATTTCGTAATCGTCGAGCGAGGCCGGCAGGCGGTCCTTCATGGCGATGATGGTCTCGAACGCCAAATATGGATTGATCGCCTCGGCGCCGTAGCCGGCGAGGCAGGCAAAATGGTGCACCTCACGCGGCTCGCCGGATTCAACGACGAGGCCGACGGATGTACGCAGGCCGGTGCGAATCAGATGGTGATGCACGGCGGCGCAGGCGAGCAGGGAGGGAATCGGAATCCGGTCGGTTCCCGCCATGCGGTCGGACAGGATGACGATGTTGATGCCCTCGCGCACGGCGGCTTCGGCGCGCGCGCAGAGTTCGTCGAGCACCTGCTCCAGTCCCGCCGCGCCTAGTCCGGCATGGAAGGTGGTGTCGAGCGTGCGCGACTTGAAATGCGTGTCGGCGATCTCGGAGATCGAGCGGATCTTCTCGAGGTCGGCGTCGGTCAGGATCGGCTGACGCGCTTCGAGGCGCTTGCTCGCGGCCACGCCTTCGAGATCGAACAGGTTCGGCCGCGGCCCGATGATCGAGACGAGGCTCATCACCAATTCCTCGCGGATCGGATCGATCGGCGGGTTGGTGACCTGGGCGAAATTCTGCTTGAAGTAGGTGAACAGCGGCTTGGGCTTGTCCGACAGCGCCGAGATCGGCGTGTCGTTGCCCATCGAGCCATGCGCTTCTTCGCCGGTGGAGGCCATCGGCGTCATCAGGATGGTGATGTCTTCCTGGCTGTAGCCGAACGCCTGCTGCCGATCGAGCAGCGGCAGGTTCGAGCGCATGCCCTTGGTCGGCGCTTCCGGCAATTCCTCGAGCACGATCTGCGAGCCGTCGAGCCACTTGCGATAGGGATGGCTCTTGGCGAGCGCCGCCTTGATCTCGTCGTCCGGGATCAGCCGGCCCTGTTCGAGGTCGACCAGCAGCATCTTGCCCGGTTGCAGCCGCCACTTGGTGACGATCTGATCCTCCGGGATGCTCAGGACGCCCATTTCGGAGGCCATCACGATGCGGTCGTCTTTCGTCACGAGATAGCGCGCCGGACGCAGGCCGTTGCGGTCGAGCGTCGCGCCGATCTGGCGGCCGTCGGTAAACGCGATCGCGGCGGGGCCGTCCCACGGCTCCATCATCGCGGCGTGATATTCGTAAAAGGACCGGCGCTCTTCATCCATCAGCGGATTGCCGGCCCAGGCCTCCGGAATCATCATCATCACCGCATGCGGCAGCGAGTAGCCGCCCTGCACCAGGAATTCGAGCGCGTTGTCGAAGCAGGCGGTGTCGGACTGGCCTTCATAGGAGATCGGCCACAGCCGGTTGATGTCCTTGCCGTAGAGTTCCGAATGCACCGAGGCTTGTCGGGCGGCCATCCAGTTGGTGTTACCGCGCAGCGTGTTGATCTCGCCGTTATGGGCAACCATGCGGTAGGGATGGGCCAGCGACCAGGTCGGGAAGGTGTTGGTGGAGAAGCGCTGATGCACCAGCGCCAGCGCGCTCTCGAAGTCAGGCTCGTGCAGGTCGGGATAATAGCTGCCGAGCTGGTCGGCGAGGAACATGCCCTTGTAGATCACGGTGCGGCACGACATCGAGCACGGATAGTAGCCGGCCATGCCGCGGTCGCGGCGCTGATAGATCGCCTGCGAAATCGACTTGCGCAGAATGTAGAGCCGCCGCTCGAATTCGACCTCGTCCTTGATATGCGTGCCGCGGCCGATGAATACCTGCATGTTGGCAGGCTCGGTCGGCTTGACGGTTTCACCCAGCGAGGCATTGTCGGTCGGCACGTCGCGCCACCCGAGCAGCGTCAATTGCTCGGCCTTGATCTGGTCGGCGATGATGCTCTGGATCACCTTTCGCCAGGCCTTCTCCTTCGGCATGAACAGCGCGCCGACGGCATAGCTGCCCGGCTCCGGCAGCGTAAAGCCGAGCTCCCTGGTCTTGCGGGCGAAGAAGGCGTGCGGAATCTGCACCAGAATTCCGGCGCCGTCACCTGCGCGCGGGTCGGCGCCGACCGCGCCGCGGTGCTCGAGGTTGCAGAGAATGCTGATCGCGTCGGAGACGATCTGGTGCGACTTCTTGCCCTTGATGTTGGCGATGAAGCCGACGCCACAGGAATCCTTCTCCAGCGAAGGATCGTACAGGCCGTAAGCTTCCGGCCGGAACGTGTGTTTTTCGATCACGTGCGAAGAATCGACGGATTTCGAGGCTGCGACCGGCAGCCCAGAGGCCACGATGTTTTCGCGCTCGATTTCCGACCGGCTCATTCTATGCGTCCTCTCACTCAATAAGGCGTTGGCCTCACCGTCGGCGGCGCACCTTCGGCGTTGCGGCACCCACCGGGCCACCGCTCGTCCTTCGCGAGCCGCAATTTCTTAAATTTAGGCTGGCCGCTGCAAACCCTGTGCCGGGAGAGCAGCCCAAAATTGAGACAGTGTTACTGTCCTAACTCTGACCATGCCAAATTTTTATCTACCATACAAGCACGTGAAAGTCGCTCGCCATGCTGGTCGGCCATGCTCTCGACGTGGACGTCCTGCCCCGGATTTGCGGCAAGCGCGCCTCGATCCCGCCCAAGGTCCGCCGAAATCGGTGATGAAATTCGGCCCTCGGGAAGAGGGCTGACTGGGCTTTCCAGACGAGAGCATCACAGGAGCTTCGAAAATGAAGGCGTTCAAAGGGTGGACCATCTCGGTCGGAGTGCTGTTGGCGGCCACCGCCGCCAACGCTCAGGGGGCGGCGCCTCAAGATTCGAGCCGGCCGCGCTATTTGGCGGCGTCCGATTTCAGCGGGCCTTACGCCGATGTGCCGCCGGGCCCGGCGGTTCCAGCGCCGGCCTACGGCCCGCGGGGGTACGGCCCACAAGCGTACGGCGCCGGGCCGTCAGAGTACGGTGCGCCGCTGTTGCCGCCGACGGAGGTCTATGCCGTGCTGCGCGAAAACGGGTTCTCCCCACTTGGGGCGCCGCGACTGCGCGGTCTTTTCTATTCGATCTCCGCCATCGACCGCCGGGGAGACGATGGCCGGCTGGTGATCGATGCCCGAGACGGACGTATCGTGCGCTTCGTGCCGGCCGACCGCTTTAGTGGCTACGGCGGCGGCTATTATGGAGCTGCGCCCCGACCTTCCTATGGACCGCTAGAACCGATGACGCGTCTCGACAGCCCGCTGCGCCCGACGGGTGCGGTGCCTCCGAAGATCGCGAGCCGCATGCCGCAGTCGATCCCGACGCCGAAGGCTGCTCCGGTAAGGCCCGCCGACGCGAAGCCGTTGGCGGACAAACTGACACCCGCGCCCGCGCCGATGCAGCAATCGGCTGCCGTCCAGGCCAAGCCCGCCGATGCCGCGTCAGCCGCACCTTCAGTGACCCCCGCACAGGCCAAGCCGGCCGCGCCCGGCATTCAGCCGACGCAGCCGATGCCGAAGGTTCAGGGGCTGGAATAACTCTTAGTCGCCCCGGCCTTGAGCCGGGGCCCATAACCACCGGTGGTCATTTTCAAGGCCGCTGGAGCATATCCCGCATAGGAATTGCCGCCTGTGGTTATGGGTCCTCGCGTTCGCGAGGACGACAACCCAAACAAAAACGCCCCGGTTTTGCCGGGGCGTTTTCGTTTCAGCCAATACCAGCCAAAGATTCAACTAACTCAGGCGGCGGCTTTCTCGGCCGTCCCCTCGATCACAGGCGCGCTCTGCACACTGCCGGAGATCGGAATGTTGCGGGGCTTCTTGGCCTCGGGAATCTCGCGGACGAGATCGACATGCAGCAATCCGTTCTCGAGCGAAGCGTTCTTCACCATCACGAAATCGGCGAGCTGGAATGCGCGCTCGAAGGCGCGGGCCGCGATGCCGCGGTAGAGCACCTCGGACTTTTCCTTGTCGTTCTCATTAGCGACTTTCTCGCCCTTGATCGTCAGGGTGTTTTCCTTGGCGACGATCGAAAGCTCGGCGAGCGCGAAGCCGGAAACCGCCACGCTGATGCGATAGGCGTTCTCGCCCGTGCGCTCGATATTGTAGGGCGGGTAGCCGGGGCTGCCGTCGGCGGTAGCCTGGTCGAGCAGCGAGAAGAAGCGGTCGAAGCCGACGGTGGAACGATAAAACGGGGTGAGATCAAAGGTACGCATGGTTAGTCCTCCATTGAGCGACTGTTTGAAGTGAACCCGCCCGCCATCGGGCCGGGCCTGTTGTTGTGCACCCTTTAAAGCGTCCTCCGGGTTCTCTTCGGAAACGCTGGTCGTGGCCTGCACAAGGGTGATATGGGAGGGAACCGAACGCGTTCAAGTCTGCACGCAGCGGGCCTTTTTGACGCCTCGGATCCTTGATTTCCGGCGCTTCCTGCCTAACCGGTTGGCTTCCATGACGCTCGTCTCGATCCCCGCCAATCCCGTTCCCGAAGACGTTGTATCCGGCACGATCAAGACGCCCGATGGCGCCGAATTGCGCTTCGCGCGCTGGGCGCCGCCGGCCAACCGCAAGGGGACCGTCTGCGTCTTCACCGGCCGCAGCGAGTACATCGAAAAATATTTCGAGACGGTGCGGGATTTGCGCGACCGCGGTTTTGCCGTGGCGATGATCGACTGGCGCGGGCAGGGGCACTCGTCGCGGCGCTTGCGCGATCCGCGCAAGGGCTATGTGCGCGACTTTTCCGACTACGAAGTCGACGTCGAGACTTTCGTGCAGCAGGTGGTGCTGCCGGATTGCCCGCCGCCGTTCTTTGCGCTCGCCCATTCGATGGGCGGCGCGGTGATGCTGAGGATTGCGCATGCGGGAAAACGCTGGTTCGACCGCATGGTGTTGTCGGCGCCGATGATCGACCTGCCGGGACATGCGACTTCGCTGCCGGCGCGCGTGCTGTTGCGCACCTTGCGGTTTGCCGGGCTCGGCGGCCGCTACATCCCGGGCGGTGGCGACGCGCTGACCGGCACCGAGTTGTTCGTCAACAACCCGCTGACCAGCGACCCCGTCCGCTACGCCCGCAACGCCGCCATCCTGGCCGAAGATCCGACGCTTGGCCTGGGATCGCCGACGGTCGCCTGGGCCGATACCTCCGTCCGCGCCATGAACGGTTTCCGCGCCGTGACCTATCCGTTGGAGATTCGCCAGCCGATCCTGATGCTGGCCGCCAGCAACGACACCGTCGTTTCCACCTCGGCGATCGAGGAGTTCGCCTATCATTTGCGAGCCGGTTCGCATCTGGTGATCGCCGGCTCAAAACACGAAATCCTGCAAGAGCAGGATCGCTACCGGTCGCAATTCTGGGCGGCGTTCGATGCTTTCGTGCCCGGCACGCCGCTGTTCGGGTGAGGCGTGATGTTCGGCATTCACGATTTCGGGCTGTTCTTCGTTTCCGCGCTTTTGCTCAACGTCGCGCCCGGGCCTGACACCGCCTATGTCGCCGGACGCAGTGTGCAACTGGGGTGGCGCGGCGGGGTTGCGGCCGCGCTTGGAATCAGCACGGGTTGTCTTACCCATGTGCTTGCGGTCGCGGTCGGACTATCGGCGCTGCTGGTCGCATCCGCAACCGCCTTCACCGCGGTGAAATGGCTGGGTGCGGCCTATCTCTGCTATATCGGCCTAACCATGCTGTTCTCGCGGCAGGCCAGACCGAGCGAGCCGGCTGTGTGTGATGGCCGCGCGGTTTCACTGTCGCGGGTGTTCTGGCAGGGCGCGCTGACGGACGTGCTCAATCCGAAAGTGGCAGTGTTCTTCCTCGCCTTCTTGCCGCAATTCGTCGACGCCGATGCGCCGCACAAGCCGCTGGCGTTTTTGCTGCTCGGCCTGATCTTCATTTTCAACGGCACGCTGTGGTGCCTCGGCGTTGCCATCGTGACCGCGCGCGCGGCCGGCCGTGTGCGAAACTCCGGCCGTGCGATGGTCCTGATCAACCGTTCCCTCGGCGCGTTGTTTGTCTATCTCGGCATCCGAATTGCGCTAGTGGAGCGGATTTGACATTCGCTACCCTAGTTGCTGCGGGCTCGCGAAGCGAATGTCAAATCCTAAGCTCCACTAGAAATATAATTTGCTAGTGGTCCTTTGATTTTAACATTCGCAAAAGCGATCGCCGCAACGGGATGCGAATGTTAGAATCGGACCACTAGCTCAGGCGAAATGAATCTCGTAACTCGCGACGACAGCTAGATAGATCCCGAGCACGATCATCGAAATCAGAAACCAGCGGCGGAAGGTGTCGGGCTCGAGCCGCGTGCGCACCGTCTGCCCGATCGCCATGCCGGTGAATGAACCGGCAAGCGCGATCACGCCGGGCAGGGCGGTCGATTCATTCAGCAATCCTGCGGCCGAGAGGTTGAAGGCCTGCACCAGCGTCGCGACCGTGAAGAACACGCCGAGGGCCTGGATCAGTTCGTCCTTCTTCATGCCCAGTGCCTGCATGAAAGGCATTGATGGAACGACCTGCACGCCGGTGGCGCCGGAGATCACCCCGGTCGTCAGCCCGATGACGCCGCCGACCCACTTCTCGTCCTGCGGACGCACAGTGACGGTGAATTTACGGAGACTGACGATCGCGTACGTCACCAGCAGGACGCCGATAAAAACAGTGCCGTAGCGCGCGTAGGGGCCGGTCATCATGTCGCCATCGAGCCGGATGCCGATCGCGAGCCCGAGCAGTAATGGCCACAACCGCTTGACGATCCCGAGGAAATAAGGTCCGGCAAAGGTCTGCCAGATGTTGGTGAGAACGCCCGGCGCGATCACGATCGCGAGCGCATGCGCGGGCGGCATTGCCACTGCGAGCAGTCCCATCGATACCGTCGGCAGGCCAAGCCCGATCACGCCTTTGACGAAGCCCGCCAGAAGGAACACCATGGCAATGAAAATCAGGAGGGTGTGAGTCATGGCTAGTGGTCCGATTCTAACATTCGCATCACTTCTCAGCGGCCACTTTTGCGAATGTTAGAATCAAAGGACCACTAGCAGATATCGGTTCTAGTGTCCCGATTCCGAAGTTCGTCGCATCTTGCGGGGCCACGTTTCGAACTTCGGAATTGAAAGGACACTAGCTAATTTATTTGATCTAGTGTGGCTCCGGTTCAGAAGTCCGCATGAACGAACCGCGGCGAAAATGATGCGGACTTCTGAACCGCCACACTAGTGGAGTTTAGGATTTGGCATTGGCTTTCCTGACTCGCGGCTGTGTGGGGAGCGAATGTCAAATCCACTCCACTAGTGACATTGACCGATCGGCCGGACCGGCACAATCTGGAGCTTATTGAATGAGCCTTCGGCTATGACGAAGGCAGATGGTTTGTGGGTTTGCCATGCGTTTTGATCTGGTCGATCTCCAGCTTTTCGTCGCCGTGGCGGATAGCGGCAGCATTACCCATGGCGCGGAGCGCGCCCATCTGGCTCTCGCATCCGCGAGCGCGCGGATCAAGGGGCTTGAAGCCGATCTCGGCGTGACGCTGGTGAGGCGCCGCCGCCGCGGCGTCGAGCTGACCGCCGCCGGCGAAAGCCTGCGTGATCACGCGCGAGCGATCATGCACCAGGTCGCGATGATGCAGGGCGACATTGCCAGCTTTGCAAGCGGCGTCCGGGCCAGCGTCCATCTGCTTGCCAACACGTCCGGGCTGTCGGAGCATCTGCCGAAGGCGCTTGCCGCTTTCTTGCGCGAATATCCCGACATCAGCATCGACGTCGAGGAACGCGAGAGCGCCGATATCGTCGGCGCCATTGCCGGCGGCGCGGCCGACCTTGGTTTTGCGGCCGAACACGCGCTACCGGAGCACTTCGAGCGATTTTCTTTCGGCGAAGATCGTCTGATGCTGGTGGCGCCCAGGCGCGGCGAATTCGCAACCCGCCGCCAGATTGATTTCATTGAGGTGACGGATTGCGACTTTGTCGGGCTGACCAGCGCGACTGCGCTCGCGGTTCATATCGGCAGGCATGCCGCCCGGCTCGGCGTGCGCTTGCGGGTCCGAGCGCGGTTACGGGATTTCGATGCGATTTGCCGCATGGTGGCCGCCGGTGTCGGCGTCGCGGTGGTGCCGGAGGCGGCCGCGAAGCGCTGCGCGCAAACCATGCCGGTTGCCTTGCTGGCGATCCGCGATTCCTGGGCCAACCGGCAGTTGGCGATTTGCGCCCGCAGCTTCAAAAGCCTGCCGAAGCCGGCCAAGCTTCTGGTCGATCACCTGCGCAAGGCCGCGCGATAGGGAGTTTCACTTCTCGACGGCGACGCCGGCGTCCTTGATCACCTTCGCCCATCGGGTGATCTCGCTCTCCACGAAGGCGTGAAAGTGCTCCGGGCTGTCGCCGATCAGTTCGGCGCCCTGGACCGCGAGCTTTTCCTTCACCGCGGGGTCGCGCATGGCTTCGGTCACGATCTGGTTCAGTTTCTCGACGATCGGCGCCGGCGTGCCGGCGGGCGCCACCATGCCGTACCAGTTTTCGGCCTGAACATCGGGCAATCCGACCTCGGTCGTGGTCGGTACCTCCATCGCTGTCGGCGCGCGCTTCGGCGCCCCGAGCGCAATCGCGCGAACGCCGCCGGACTGGATCTGCGGCAACAGGATCGGCAGGTCGAGGAACACCATCTGCACCTGCTGTCCGAGCAGGTCGTTCAGCGCCGGCGCAGCGCCGCGATAGGGCACATGCACGATGTCGATCTTGGCCGTCTGCTTGAGGAGTTCACCGGCGAGATGCGGCAGGCTGCCGGGTCCGGATGAAGCGAAGTTGAGCTTTCCGGGCTTTGCCTTGGCGAGTGCGACCAGTTCAGCCATGTTCTTGGCGGGAACATCGTTTGCCACCACCAGCATCTCCGGTACCTTGGCGACCAGAGTGATGGCTTGCAGATCCTTCAGCGGATCGTAGGCGACGTTTTCCATCGTCGGGCTGATGGCGAGCGCGCCCGCGCTCGAAAGCGCGATGGTGTAGCCGTCCGGCTTTGACTTTGCGAGCGCGTCGGTGCCGAGCACGCCGCCTTGCCCGCCGCGGTTGTCGATGATCACAGGCTGTTTGGCGATTTCCGACATGCGCTGACCGATCACGCGCGCGATGATGTCGCTGGGCCCGCCGGCCGGGAACGGCACGATCAGCCGGATTTGCCGTGCCGGAAACTCCTCCGCGCCGGCCGATGCCGCCGAGAGCAGCAGGGACAGTCCGGTGACAAGCGCGCGTGCTGTTCTCATGAAACTGCCATAGTGGAGTGGATTTGACATTCGCACTGTATAGCCGCGAGTCCGTAAAGCGAATGTCAAATCCTAAACTCCACTACAAACCTATATTTGCTAGAGGTCCTATAATTCCAACATTCGCAAAACTGCCCGCTGAGGTTGCGATGCGAATGTTGGAATTGGACCGCTAGCCGTTGAGCAGCTTGAGGGCTGCTTCATGAATACGTGCATCGCCGGCCGCAACGATGCGGCCGCCGCCCTGCGCGGGTTCGCCTTCCCAGGTCGTCACGATGCCGCCCGCGCCGGTGATGATCGGAATCAACGCGGCAATGTCGTAAGGTTTCAACTCGGTCTCGATGACGAGATCGAGATGGCCGGCTGCGAGCATGCAATACGAATAGCAGTCGCCCCCATAGCGGGTCAGTCGCACCGTATCGGCAACGCGGCCGAAGGTGGCGCGATCGGCCTCATTCATCAGAAGCGGGCTGGTGGTATACAATGTCGCGTCGGCCAGCTGCGCGCAGCGGCGCACCGCTAAGCGCCGCTGACCGGCCGATCCGGAATAGGTCGCCGAGCCGTTATCGCCGGAAAAGCGTTCGCCGATATAGGGCTGATGCATCATGCCGTATACCGGCATTTTCCGGTGCATCAGCGCGATCAGCGTCCCCCAGGTCGGAAAGCCCGAAATGAAGGATTTGGTGCCGTCGATCGGGTCCAGCACCCAGACATATTCGGCATCCTCGCGCTCGTTGCCGAATTCCTCGCCGACAATGCCATGCTGCGGGAAATTGGACTGGATCAGCCGGCGCATCACGGCTTCAGCGGCGCGGTCGGCTTCCGTCACGGGATCGAAATCGCGGGTGCCTTTATTGTCGACGCCAAGCGACGTCCGGAAGAACGGCAGAATGGTTTCGCCGGAGGCAGTCGCAAGGCGGCCAATGAAGGCGGTGAAATCGATGACCGTCACGATGACTCCCTAGCTCACGGCTTTCGCGGCATTTGATGGCTCTAGCGCAATCCGATGGATTTCGCACGGCCAACGCGCGGCGCGTTCAGGGACCATGCTCGGCTTATTGTTGCTGCGAATCGGTGGGCGCAAAGGGGTAAATTTCCGATAACCGGGCTCGATCACGAGTTCGCGAGCATATTTGCAATCCCCGTTATCCACATGTGAGCGGTAGAGGATTTTCATTCTAGTTGATTGATTTAATTGTATAATTTGTCGAAAGCGTCAGCGCGGCAGGACTACAACATCTACCGGATATGCACCGGAAATGATGGAAAAGGTCTTGCACTTTGTGCAGCGCGGTCGCATATTGTTGCGGTGCGGTAGCGCCTCGCGCTATCGCTGCCCTCCTTGGGCGTTTCCTCCCTAGACTTGGGCCGCTTGTTCATTCAGGCGGCCCTTTTTTCTTGGGCGCTCTTTTCTTGAAGACGTCATGGAGTTCTTGAAGACGTCATGGAGCCATCCGGCGCGGTCATGCCGCAGCTAGGAGGGAGATTATTCCGCCGCCGACGCGAACGGCTCAAGTCCATCCAGTGGAAGCGCCGCAAGCACCTCGGCCAGAACAATGAAATCGCTCGCCACCTGCTCAAACCGCTCACCGCGGGCGCGCCGCCGCTCATCCATGTAGATGGCGCGGTTGAGTTCGAGCTGGATCGTATGCAGCCCGGAGGCCGGGTTGCCGTAATGCTCGGTGATGAACCCGCCCGCATAGGGCTTGTTGCGGCCGACCGAATAGCCGAGCCGGCCCATGGTTTCCTCGACCGTGTCGGCCAGCACGGCGGCGCAGCTGGTGCCGTAGCGGTCGCCGATCACCACGTCCGGCCGCCGCGGCTCCTCGCGCGACACGCCGACCGAGGGCATCGAGTGACAATCGACGACAATAGCGGTGCCAAAGGCGCGGTGGGCCTTGTTGATCAGCCGCCGCAGCGCGCGGTGATAGGGCTTGTAGAGCTGTTCGATCCTGGCCAGCCCGTCATCGACCGCGATGCGTTCGCTGTAGATTTCCTGGCCGTCGCCGACCACGCGCGGAATAGTGCCGAGTCCCCCGGCGACCCGCATCGAGCGCGTATTGGCAAAGCTCGGCAGCCGTCCTGAAAACATCCGCGGATCGAGCTCATAGGGCTCGCGGTTGACGTCGACATAGGAGCGGGGAAAGTTGACGCTCACGGTCGGAAAGCCGAGGTCGCTCAGACCTGCGATCAACTCGTCCATGAACGAGTTTTCCGAACGGCGTAAAGCCGCCAGGTCGATGCGCGAGGCCTTCAAAAATTCGTCCGGGTAGGCCGAGCCGGAATGCGGCGAATTGAAGATGATCGGCGCCCGCCAGGCAGCCGGCTCGACAATCTCGAACGGCGGCGGCAGTTCTTCGTCAAGCTGAGTCATCGTCCGGCGCCGTCCCTGGAATCCGCCCGTCTGAGGAGTATCATTTCCGCCAAAAGGCGCGGCTTTTAGGGCCGCATTGTCCGTAATCGCGGCGGCTCTGCCAAGCGAAAAAACTCTAAACCAGAAAAAACGGAAGACTTGCGGCGGGAATCGGCCGCCTCTAGTGCCCACTTTCCGAAGTTCGTACCCCGCCTCAGCACTCACCTTCTACGAACTTCGGAAAGTTACGGGCACTAGCAAACATTATGATTCTAGGGCCGCTTTTCCATTTGACGTTCCTGGACGGAATTGCCGCTTGCGGGGCAGGAACGTCAAATGGGCCGCGCTAGATTGATTCGTGCCGCATTCAGGTCCAGAAATACTGGCACGAGAGTTCGCTCGCGCCGTCCCCTTCACCCGAAATTTACTCTCTGCGGGCTTAGTGGACGGACTGATCCTCCAAACCGGATTCGACGATTCCTGCCATGCACAAGATTCTCCTCGCCGAAGACGACAACGACATGCGCCGCTTTCTGGTAAAGGCGCTGGAAAATGCCGGCTTCCAGGTCTCGCCGCATGACAATGGCATGTCAGCCTATCAGCGGTTGCGCGAGGAGCCGTTCGAGATGCTGCTCACCGATATCGTGATGCCCGAAATGGACGGTATCGAACTGGCGCGCCGGGCTTCGGAACTCGATCCCGACATCAAGATCATGTTCATCACCGGCTTTGCCGCCGTGGCGCTGAATGCCGACTCCGAGGCGCCCAAGAATGCCAAGGTGCTGTCGAAGCCGGTTCACCTTCGCGAACTGGTCAGCGAAGTTAACAAGATGCTGGCGGCCTGATATCGGGCTGCAAAAGACCACCGGGGCGCCAAAAACGGCTTGCTGTAACCTTGCCTGCCCCCCACGGAGCCGTTATACGGACCCCCACCCAATACGACTTTCGGGCACGTAGCTCAGCGGGAGAGCACTACCTTGACATGGTAGGGGTCACAGGTTCGATCCCTGTCGTGCCCACCATCCAGCCGCGATCGTTAACATCCGAAGTCACGGCGTCACATCGGCGCGGGACACCGCTCTCGGCGCGGTCGCCTGCTTCCAGGTCGAGTTCGCCACGTGAATCGGCGAGAACGCCGGCCGCTCGACATATCTCCCATCGCCTTTTTCGGCGCGGAGTTCGCCTTTCGCGAAGGCGATCCTGCCGCCCGACAGCGTGACGGCGGGCGCGCCGGTACAGCTAAAACCTTCGAACACGTTGTAGTCGATCCGGCTGATCTGGCTTTTGGCGCTGATGGCTTTGCTTTGCGCTGGATCCCACACCACGATGTCGGCGTCCGAGCCGATGCCGATCCGGCCCTTGCGCGGATAGACGTTGAGGATGCGGGCGATATTGGCCGACGTCACCGCGACGAATTCTTCTTTCGTCAATCGGCCGGTTTCGACGCCGGCGGTCCAGAGCAGCGGCATGCGATCCTCGAGCCCTCCGGTGCCGTTCGGAATCTTGCGAAAGTCGCTGGCGCCCTGCCGCTTCTGTTCGGTGGTGAAGGCGCAGTGATCGGTCGCGACCACCTGCAACGATCCTGATTGCAGTCCGGCCCACAGACTTTCCTGATGGCTTTTGTCGCGGAACGGCGGCGACATCACGCGCTGTGCGGCGTGATCCCAGCTTCTGTTTTCATATTCGCCTGCATCGAGCAGCAGATGCTGGATCAATGGCTCGCCGAACACGCGTTTTCCGGCGGCGCGGGCCCTCGCGATCGCCTCATGCGCTTCCCGGCAACTCGTGTGCACGATGTAGACCGGCGAGCCCGTCATATCGGCGATCATGATGGCGCGATTGGTCGCCTCGGCTTCGACCAGAGGCGGCCGCGAATAGGCGTGACCTTCCGGACCTGTGATGCCGCGCTCGAGCAGGGCCTCCTGCATCCGTGCCACGACGTCGCCATTCTCGGCATGCACCAGCGGCAGCGCGCCGAGATGGGCGCAGCGTGCGAACGAGTTGTAGAGCTCGTCGTCATTGACCATCAACGCGCCCTTGTAGGCCATGAAGTGCTTGAAGGTGTTGATGCCGTAGGTTTTGACCACGGTCTCCATCTCGTCGAACACCTGGCGAGACCACGAGGTCACCGCCATGTGGAAGCCGTAGTCGCAAGCCGCCTTCTCGGATTTGCGGCGCCAGTCCTGATACGCCGCCAGCATCGATTGCCCGGGATCGGGAATGCAGAAGTCGACGACCATGGTGGTGCCGCCGGCAACGGCGGCCTTGGTGCCCCACTCGAAATCGTCCGCGGTTACGCCGCCCATGAATCCCAGTTCGAGATGGGTATGCGGATCGATGCCGCCCGGCATCACGTAGCAGCCGCCGGCATCGATCACCTCGGTGCCGGTGGGCGCATCGAGGGTGGGACCGAACCCGACGATTTTGTCGCCATCAACAAGCACGTCTGTGCGCCAGGAATGATCGTGGTTCACCACCGTGCCGCCGCGGATCAGGATCGTCATGGAATCTCCTAACGGGTCGTTTGCGTGCACGGCGACGCGTGTCCGCAACGCCGTTCTCAAGCTCGCAGTCTAGCGAGCCCTCGCCGTGTGCACAGGGTAAAATATTTGCAAGGTGGCTATTTGAGTTCCTGGACCAGGAAGTCGACGAGCGCGCGTACTTTTGCCGACGGCCTGCGTCCACCGGGAAAAATTGCATGCACCTCGACCGGCTCGATCCGGTAACTGCGAAGAAGTGGGATCAGCGAGCCCGCCTTCACCTCCGGCCCGGCCATCACCGTCGATGCCATCGCGATGCCGAGACCTGCCATCACGCTCGCAAAGGCACCCGGGCCTGAATCGGTGTGAATCCTGCCGCGCACGTCGACCGACACTTCGGTGCCGTTCTTCGTGAACGACCAGCTATCGCGGCCGAAATTGCCCGGTCCGAAAATGCAGTCATGCGACGCCAGATCCGCCGGCGTCTTTGGCGTGCCGCGTGCCTTCAAATAGAATGGCGACGCCACGACCATCCTCTCCAGCGTCTGGAGCTTGCGCGTGCCGAACGCCGAATTGTCCAACTCGCCGAGGCGAATGGCGAGGTCGGCGCCTTCCGCGACGAGGTCTTGCCGTGCATCGACGACCGCCATTTCAACTTGCAGCATGGGATGCGCGGCGAGGAATTTCGGCAGGCGCGGAATGATCTCGCGTGTTCCGTAGAGAACCGGTATGGCGAGGCGAATAATGCCGCGGAGCGAATCCAGTCCGCGCGCGGCGTCCTCCGCGTCCTCGACCTCGGTGAGGATTTCACGGGCGCGATCGAGAAACAGCGCGCCCGCATCGGTCGCCGTGATCCGGCGTGTCGTGCGCAGCAGCAGTTTGACGCCGAGCCTTGCCTCAAGTTCGCCGATGATGCGCGAGACCGACGGCTGTGACAGGCCGAGTTCGCGCGCCGCCCGCGAAAAGCTGCCGCTTTCCGCTGCCCGCACAAAAACCGCCAGTTCCTGCAGCCGATCACTCATTTGTATTTCAAATATATATTGTCTGTATTTGCCGTATACCAATTTTTTGGCAAATGAGCCAAATGTTGCGGGCCAACCCAAACAACGGAGACACCCCATGACCCTGCAAAATCTGGCCCTGCAAGACCGCCTCGACGCCTTCAAAGCCGATTTCGAATCCGGCCGCTGGATATTCAAACCGAGCCGGGACGCGATCGACATCATGCATCGCGCGACCGCCGACCTGATCGCGAGCGCCCAGGCGCAACGCGCCAGAAAAGCCGGCGAGGTGGCGCCGGAATTCACGCTCAACGACCCCGACGGCAGGCCGGTTTCGTCGCGCGAATTGCTCACGAGGGGACCGCTCGTGCTTTCGTTCTATCGCGGCGCCTGGTGCCCGTACTGCAATCTCGAACTGCAGGCGCTGCAAGCGGCCCTTCCCGAGATCACCGCCCGCGGCGCCAGCCTCGTTGCGATTTCGCCGCAGACCGCGCCGAACAGCCGCAAGTCGCAGCGCGATAACAAGCTCGGCTTTCCGATCCTGAGTGACGCCAAAAGCGAAGTCGCGAACGCGTTCGGCATTCGCTTCAGGCTGCAGGATGAACTGATCGGGCTTTACAAGAGCTTCAAGAACGACCTGCCGGCCTTCAACGACGACGCGGCCTGGGTGCTGCCGATGCCGGCGCGCTATGTGATCGGCACCGACGGCATCATCGCTTATTCGGAAGTGAATCCCGACTATACGCAGCGTCCGGATCCGAACGAACTGCTGCCGGTTCTCGATCGCCTGCAGACGAACCGGGCGGCCTGATTGTTTCAGCCGGCGCATGAGCGCGCTGGCTTCCTTTAGCCCCGAAAATCTCAATACGCGGCGGCGTCGCCGAACGGCTTCGTGCGCCCTCATAAAACATCACAAAACATAAGGATCGTGTCATGTCCAAACTGAATGGAAAAATCGCAGTCATCACCGGCGGCTCGAGCGGTATCGGGCTTGCCGCTGCCAAAAAGTTCGTCGAGGAGGGCGCCCACGTGTTCATCATGGGCCGCCGCCAGAGCGAGCTCGACAAGGCCAGAGCCGAAATCGGCCGCAACGTGACGGCCGTGCAGGGTGATGTCGTCGATCTCGCTGACCTCGACCGGCTTTATCAGACGGTGAAAGATCAAAAAGGCCCGCTCGATATCGTCGTTGCCAGCGCCGGCTTCGTCGAACGCGTTCTCACCCAGGATGCGACGCCGGCGCATTTCGACAAAACCTTCGGCATCAACGCACGTGGCGTCTATTTCACCGTGCAGAAGGCATTGCCCTTGATGCGCAAGGGCGGATCGATCGTGCTGGTGTCTTCCGGCCTCCATCTGAAAGGCCTGCCGGAACACGGGACTTATGCGGCCACCAAGGCGGCCGTCCGCTCCTTCGCACGGACCTGGGCGATGGAATTGAAGGACCGTGGAATCCGCGTCAACACGCTTTCGCCGGGCGCGATCGACACCCCGATCATCGACGGCCAGTTCAAGACCAGGGAAGAGGCCGACGGCGCCCGCGCCTTTTTCTCGACGATCACGCCGTTGGGGCGGATCGGTCGGCCGGGGGAGATGGCTTCCGCTCTCTTGTTCCTGGCGTCCGACGACTCCAGCTACAGCACCGGCATCGATCTAGCATTACAGTTGCCGTTTTGCTTTGAGGTGTGCGCGTTGAGCGGCAGCCTGGTGCGCTCTACGCCAGAATGACCATGCGATGATGTGTGCTGGCATGATCCGTTTTCGCGCGAGCTTGATGGCGATGCGGCGAATTTCCTGGATAGACCAACGGATCAGTGACGCCGTGGCTTTGCTTTGACTTTTGCCGGTGGTCGACGTTTCGTTTTTTTGGGCGGCGGCGGATTGGCGCGATGTCGGATCGCCGCCATCATGGCGAAGGCGAGCATAGCCATGGAAACGTGACGATGCCAGCCATGCCAGGATCGGCTCTCGTTGTGATCGAGGCCGAATTCGTTTTTCGCGGTCTCGAAACTGTCCTCGATCGCCCACCGATGGCCTTCGACGGCGACCAGCGTTTCGATGGATGTTGCAGCTGGACACCAGGTGGTGAAGAAGGCGAGATCACCATCGGCGATGCGACGACGGATCAGCAGACCACGCGTCCACAGTCCTTGATTAGCGCTGTTGGTTTCTTCGGCCTCGAGATCGGCCAATTCGAGATAACACCAATCATGCAGCCGCGGTCCTTTGGTTCCGGCGCCCGCCGACAGGCGCTTCCAGTCGGATGAGCGCCGCGTCCGGGCGATGTCCGCGGCCGTACCGGTGACCGGCGGTCGCTTGCCCCAGGATCGAAACACATGAGCGCTGTTGACCCCGAGCACGTAGCCTCTGCCTGCGCGGCGCAGTTGCTGTTCGATATCGCCAACACCGTAGACAGTATCGCCAGCAACCCACTTGAATGGGACAGACGCGGCTATGGCGCGTGCGATCATTCTCGTCGCGAGCTTTGGTTTGGTCGAAAAACCGACGTCGGGGGGCACATAGGCGGCTTCCAGACGGTCTGGATCGTCGGTCCATTCCTTCGGAAGATATAACGCGCGATCGATGAACGCATGACCATGACGCGAAACATAGGTAGCGAAGACGCCGATCTGGCAGTTCGTAATCTTGCCTGCCGAACCAGTGTATTGCCGCGCCACTCCGCACGACGCTTTGCCCTGCTTGAGAAAGCCGGTCTCGTCGATCACCAGCACCGCATCGTCATCGGCCAAATGCTCGATAACATAGTCGCCTACGATATCGCGCAGAGCATCAGCGTCCCAATCCCTGCGACCCAGGATCGCCTGCTGCCGCCACGGGCCGGGATCGCCGGCCGCCTCCGCGCGCATCCAACCTGTCTTGCGCTGCTCATCTCCGAGCAGACCTTCCAGGAACAAGCCCGCACTCTCCGCAACACGCTCTTGCTTAAACAACGGACGCATCCGTTGCTTGATCTCCCGAAGCGACGCAGCCCATAACGCAAGCGTCTCTTCAACCGACGCCATCCGCGTCCACGATGTCCGAATTATGGTTGCCCATGGATTTAGAAATCTTCAGAAAGGGCAACTGTAATGCTAGGGCCTGTCCTCAATTAGAGGATTCCCAAGGAGATTATCGCGTGATTCATAGGCGGTCAGCTGATTCGGAGCTGACAGATGCGCCGCTACGCCCTCCGGGACGAT
Source organism: uncultured Alphaproteobacteria bacterium (assembly GCA_963770515.1). Classification (GTDB taxonomy): domain Bacteria; phylum Pseudomonadota; class Alphaproteobacteria; order Rhizobiales; family Xanthobacteraceae; genus Bradyrhizobium. The sequence goes on along the minus strand of CAVYPW010000003.1, from coordinate 112,543 downwards.
CAATGGGACAGGATCAAGGATATCTTGCCCGGACGTGAGGGATATGTTGGGGTAACGGCCAAGGACAATCGGCTGTTTGTAGAGGCGGTGATTTACCGCTATCGGGCCGGCATACCTTGGCGAGACTTGCCCGAACGCTTTGGCGACCCGATCAAGATCCATACGCGCTTCTCGCGCTGGGCCAAGAGCGGCGTGTGGAAGAAGCTGTTTGAGATGCTGGCGAGCGATGCGGATAATGAGTACGCCATGATCGACAGCACGATCGTGCGGGCGCATCAGCACAGTGCCGGCGCACAAAAAAAGATGGCGAAGACCAGGCGATCGGGCGCAGCAAAGGCGGATTGAGCACCAAGATTCATGCGCTTGTCGATGCGTTGGGCAATCCGCTGGACTTCATCCTGACGCCGGGCCAAGCCCATGATCTGGAAGGCGCCGACGCGCTGCTGGCGGATATGGCGGCCGAGACCTTGTTGGCAGACAAGGCCTTCGACGCCGACGAGCGGGTGATCGAGCCGTTGCTTGCACGGGGAAAGTCGTTCGTGATCCCGCCCAAGAGCAACCGCAAGGTTCAACGCGATTTCGACAAAGACGTCTACAAGGCACGCCACCTCATCGAGAATTTCTTCTGCAAGCTCAAGCAATACCGCGCCATCGCCACCCGCTACGACAAAACCGCCAGAAATTTCCTCGCCGCAATCCACCTCGCGGCTGCTATCATCTGGCTTAATTGAGGACAGGCTCTAGTCGCCGATGGTGGAATTACCCAGGTCTGAGTGAGCTTGACCGGATTTTGGGATCGGCGGTGCGCCGCCGATCCCGTGTGCAAAGCGAAGCCCAGCCATCTGGATGCTGCTTACCCCTTGCGCGACCGCGGCCGTGGCGGCACATTCGACTGCAAAGCGCGGCACCGCCAAGCGGTCTGCAAAAACGATCAAGGGACGGAACATGGCGGCGATAAGGATCGACTGCGATATCCATCCGGCCGTCGGCGGCACGCGCACCACGCTGCTGCCCTATCTCGAGGATCACTGGAAAGAGCAGGTGGTGAGCCGGGCGATCGATGGCCTCGATCTCAACAGCTATCCGCCGAACATGCCACTCTCCGGCCGCGCCGACTGGCGGCCCGCTAAAGGCAAGCCCGGCACTGACCTCGCGATGGTTCAGCGCGGCGCGTTCGATCAGCTCGGTGCGAGCCACGCCATCTGCAATGTGCTGTACGGCGCACAGGCCGTTTACGATCCCTATATGGCTTCCGCCTTCTGCAAGGCGATCAACGACTGGATTGCGGCCGAATGGCTCGATCGCGACTCCCGCCTGCGCGCCTCGATCGTGATCCCGTTGCAGGCGCCGGATCTGGCGATCGAGGAAATCGAACGCCGCGCCGGGGATAACAGGTTCGTCTCCGTCCTGGTACTGGCGCAGGGCGAAAGCCTGCTCGGCCGGCGGCACTATTGGCCGGTGTGGCAGGCCGCCGAGAAACACAAACTGCCGATCGCGATCCATGCCGGCAGCGCCTACCGGCAGGCGCCGAGTTCGGTCGGCTGGCCGTCCTATCGCTACGAATTTTACCTCGCCGAGGCGCAGGCTTTTCAGGCCCAGGTGCTCAGCCTGATTTACGAAGGCGTGTTCCTGAAATTTCCCGGCCTCAAGGTGGTGCTGATGGAATCCGGCATCACCTGGCTGCCAGCCTTCATGTGGCGGGCGAACAAGACCTGGCGCGGCGTTCGCGTCGAGGTGCCGTGGGTCGACCGCGAGCCGGCCGCGATCATCCGCGACCATGTCCGCCTGACCACGCAGCCGTTCGACAGTCCGCCCGACGCGAAAAGCGTGGCCGACATTATTGACATGATCGGTTCGGACAAGATGTTCCTGTTCTCGTCCGATTATCCGCACTGGCAGTTCGACGGGGATGACGCGATCCCGCAGCATCTGCCGCCAAGTCTCGTCTCGCGCATGTGTGCCGATAACCCGCTTGAAACCTTTCCGCGGCTTTCGCTCGCCGCATAGATCATGATCCGAAAAAGTAGGAACCGGTTTTCCGATCAGATCATGATCAAGAAATAAAAGGAGGATCGCATGAGTGATGTCATCGACCGCCCACTGCTCGATCAGGAAGCGCCTGCAAAGACACGGCTGCGGATCGTCGACTGCGACATCCATCCGAGCCTGCACGCCAAGAGCGACCTCAACCCGTTTATGGCCAAGCGCTGGCAGGAACACCTGAAAACGTTCGGCGACCATTTGCGCACACCCTACATGGGTACCACGCCCTATCCGCGTTCTGCGCCGCTGCTCGCGCGTCGCGATGCCTGGCCGCCGACCGGTGGCCCGCCGGGATCGGATCTCGATTTCATGCGCAGGCAGTATCTCGATCCGCTCGATGTCGAGTTCGGCGTGTTGCAGGTACTCGACATGTTCATCTTCTCGCAGCAGAACCTCGAACTCGGCGCCGCGATCCAGCGCGCCGTCAACGATTGGCAGGTGGCGCACTGGAACAGCCGCGAGCCGCGCCTCAAAGCTTCCATTCTGGTCGGACAGGACGGCACCGATTTGGCGGTGGCCGAAATCGAACGCTGCGCGAAAACCGGTAAATACGTCCAGGTCAACGTCTCGCCGCGAGCCAACGAGCCGCTCGGCCGCCGCCGTTACTGGCCGATCTACGCGCGTGCGCAGGAACTGGGTCTACCGATCGGGATTCATACCGGTGGTTATGGCGGCCATTCGCCGGCCGCCGGCGGCTGGCCGTCCTACTATGCGGAAGAGCATCAGTCGAACGCGCATACGATGGCGGCGACGCTCGCAAGTCTCGTTCTCGAAGGCGTCTTTGAGCACTTCCCGCGCCTCAAGATCGTGTTCATCGAAGGCGGGATCGGCTGGATTTCATCGGCGATGTGGCGGATGGACCAGCACTTCGAGCGCTTCCGCACTGAAGTGCCTCACCTCAAGCGTCGCCCGTCGGAATATGTGAGGGAGCATTTCTGGTTTACGACGCAACCGATCGACGAGCCTGATGAAGCTCGGCACTTGCGCTCGCTGATCGAATGGGTGGGCGTCGATCGTCTGCTGTTTTCGTCCGATTACCCGCACTGGGATTTCGACGATCCGCGCTTTGCCTTCAGGACGCCGCTCAGCGAGGCCGAACGGATCAAGATTTTCCAGACCAATGCGCGCGCCGTCTACAAACTCTGATCGCAAAGCACTGATCGTTCGCCATGGCCCGTCACATCGTCGCCCGTACCACCGACATCCCGCCCGGCGGTAACAAGGTGGTCACGCTCGAGGGCCGTGACGTGGTCGTGTTCCACGCCAATGGCGAATTCTTTGCCTTGCTTAATCGGTGCCCGCATGCCGGTGCGCCGCTCGACAAAGCGGCCTGCATCGCGCGCCTGAGCTCGCGGGAACCCGGCGTTTACCAGCGCTCGCGCGTCGGCGAATTGCTGCGCTGCGCCTGGCATGGCTGGGAATTCGACATGCGCAACGGCCAATCCTGGTTCGATCCTAAGCGCGTCAAGGTCAGAACCTATCCGGTCGTCATCGAGGATGGCGAGACGCTCGCCAAGGGCCCTTATTTGGCCGAAACCTTTCCGGTCCACGTTGAAGACAACTACGTGATCGTCGAGACCTGACTCTTTTGCTCGCGCGACGTAATTGTGATGATATAAGGCCGCCATCTGCGGGTCAGGACGGATGTGAGCCGATGTCAAAACAGTCGATGCGTGAAGAGGCCGAGCGGCTGATCCGCGAAGCCATGGCGCGCAAGCCGCTGGTCGTCAAAGAAGGGAATACCCGGATCGAAGCCGTTTGCGGAAAATGCGGCGCGCCGAACCGCGTCTCCGCCGAACGCGGCGTGACCCGGGCTAAGTTCGTCTGCAAGCAGTGCGGGCAGAAGCAGGAGACGCTGTAACCCGCTTTGAGGTTAGGAAATGGATGCAGCGGACGGAATGGAGCCGATCGAGACTGCAAGCGCCGACCAACTACGCTCACTCCAGCTTGCGCGCCTGAAAGAGACGGTCGGCCGCGCCTATAGAAAGGTGCCGCATTACAGGCGCGCCTTCGACGACGCGGGCGTCCATCCGGACGATCTCGAACAGCTTTCCGATATTTCGAAATTTCCGTTCACGACCAAGCAGCATCTCCGCGACAATTATCCGTTCGGGATGCTTGCGGTTCCGATGGACGACATCATCCGGATTCACGCATCCAGCGGCACGACCGGCAAGCCCACCGTCGTCGCCTATACGAGGGGCGATATTCAGACCTGGTCGCAACTGATGGCGCGCTCGATTCGCGCCGCCGGCGGCCGCTCGACGGACAAGATCCAGGTTGCGTATGGATATGGTCTCTTCACCGGCGGCCTCGGCGCGCATTATGGCGGCGAATGTCTTGGTGCGGCGGTCATCCCCGTCAGCGGGGGGATGACCGAACGGCAGGTGCAGATCATCTGTGATTTCCAGCCGGAGATCATCATGGTGACGCCGTCCTATATGCTGGCGATCGCCGACGAATTTGACCGGCAGGGGATCAAGGCCGCGGCGTGCTCCTTGCGGATCGGCATTTTCGGCGCGGAGCCGTGGACGGCAAGCATGCGATCGGAAATCGAATCCCGCATGGGGTTGCAGGCGCTCGATATCTACGGGCTGTCCGAAATCATGGGGCCCGGCGTGGCGCAGGAATGCATCGAGACCAAGGATGGCCTGACGATCTGGGAGGATCATTTCTATCCCGAAATCATCGATCCCGATTCAGGAATTCCGCTGGCCGACGGTGAGCCGGGCGAACTCGTGTTCACCACTTTGACCAAGGAAGGCATGCCGCTCATTCGTTACCGCACGCGCGATCTCACACGGCTGTTGCCGGGCACGGCGCGGACGATGCGCCGGATGGAGCGGGTCAAAGGCCGCAGCGATGACATGCTGATCGTTCGCGGGGTCAACGTCTTTCCATCCCAGATCGAGGCGGCACTGTGCGCTGAAGAGAAACTGGCGCCGCATTACCTGCTCGAGTTGCGCCGATCCGGGCGTCTCGACGAGCTTGATGTCGTTGTCGAGACGCGGCGGTTATTGGGCGGCGAAGCAACGGGCGAACGCGAGGCGCTGCGGCTGCAGGCCGAGCATCTGATCAAGGCGTCGGTCGGGGTGACCTCGCGGGTTCGCATCGTCGATCCCGGCGCGATTGAGCGTTCGCAGGGCAAGGCCAAGCGCGTCCTCGATCTGAGACCCAAAGACTGATCAAGGATGGATCGAGGATTGATCGAGTACTGATGAAGGACTGACGTGGAGTCGAACATGCTTCCTCTTGGCCTTCTGCCGGCTGCGATCCTCCAGGCCTGGCAAGCTGCCGAGCCGGATTCGGCGACTGATTTTGCTGGGGCCGATTTCGCCGACGATTGCCGCCGCTACACAGCCTACTGGAAGCTTGCACGCGAGCTTCTTGGAAGCTTGCCGTCGAAGCTGGCCCGCAATGATGAACAGGCAAGAGCCGTCGAAACCATCCGAAAGAAAGCGCGCGCTGCGCGGCAGCGCTTCCTGTCGCAGCATGTGGCATCCGTCTATCAGACGCTGACGCAAAATTATTCCAGATTTATCCGGGTCGAAGCCCTGGTCGAAGCCGCGGCCGCTGCCTTTCCGGGCCTGGTGCCCGGCGCTGACGAGATTGCTGATGATGCGGGCCGGCTGCAACGCGACAAGGAAGGCGTGGAAATCGACCAGGGGATATTTCTATCGCATGTGTTGGGCGAGGAACGCTCGGGCACGCATCTTTGCCATGCGATGCTGCTGCCGAGAGCCGACACGGCACCATACCTTGAAAAGTTTATCGCTGACGGTTTCGTGGACCTTGGTGCGGTGACGGTCGAGCGCCGCGCAGACGCGGTCCATGTCACCTTGAAGAACCCGCGTTTTCTGAATGCGGAGGACCAGACCACGATCGATGCGACCGAAATTGCCATCGATCTGGCGACGCTCGATCCCAAAAGCAATATCGCCGTGCTCAGGGGCGGCGAGGTCGAGCATGTCAAATACAGCGGACGCCGGATACTCGGCAGCGGGATCAATCTCACGCATCTTTATCGGGGAAAAATTCCCTTTCTCTGGTTCATCCAGCGCGAGCTCGGCTTCGTGCATAAATTCATGCGCGGTGTTGCGCGACCCGATGCGCTTCCGGACGATGTCCATGGAACGGGTGCCGAAAAGCCATGGATCGCAGCCGTCGAAAGCTTTGCGATCGGTGGCCATTGCCAGATTTTGCTGACACAGGATTATGTGCTGGCGGCAAACGATGCCTTCATGACCCTGCCGGCTCGAAAGGAAGGCATCGTTCCCGGTGCTGCGAATTTACGGCTGCATCGTTTTGTCGGTGACCGGTTGGCCCGTCAGTTGGTCCAATATGAGCGCAAGTTGTTCTGCGATAGTCCGGAAGGTCGCTTGATCTGCGACGAGGTTGTCGAAGCGAGCGAGATGGATACGGCGATCGAGCGGGTGGTTCGTAATTTGACCGGCTCCGGCGCCGTCGGTGCGATTGGCAATCGCCGCGCGTTCAGGGTCGCGGCCGAACCCCTCGATCTCTTCCGCCGTTATATGGCCGTCTACGCACGTGAGCAGGCCTATTGCCATTTCAGCACGGCTCTTATCGCCAATCTTGAGCGGTACTGGAACGCACAAAACCGAGCGGAGTTAAGGCCTTAACTCTGTTTCACGAAGCTGGCAAAGGCCTCGGCATAGTCTGGATGCCAACGCGACAGCGCCGGGCGATTTTCGACAATGTCCCCCATCGCCCAGAGAATGCGCCGCTCGTCGAGGCGTCGCGGCACGTCGTTGTCCGGGCAAAGAATGTAGAAATCGCCGGCTTCCAGCCGTTCGATCATGAAGTCGACGGTTTGCTCCGCCGTCCAGGCAGCGGCCGGTTTTTCAGTGCGGCCCTTGGCGGTCAATCCGGTGAATACGAAGCCGGGAATCAGCAGATGCGCCGCGACGCGGCCGCCTTTGGCGTTTCGCAACTCGTGTTGAAGCGCCTCGGTAAAGGCCTTCACGCCGGCTTTCGAGACGTTGTAGGCGGGATCGCCGGGCGGCGTGGTGATGCCCTGCTTGGAGCCCGTGTTGATGATGAGCCCCGGCCGTCCGCGTTCGATCATGCCGGGTGCAAAAATCTGCGAGCCATGGATCACGCCCCATAGGTTGACGGCGAGAATCCGCTGCCAGTTTTCCGCGGGTCCGAACATCGCGCTGCCCGGCTGAATGCCGGCATTGTTCATCAGCAGGTCCGTGCCGCCGAAGCGCCCGCGCACGGCGGCTTCCAGCTTGGACACTTCTTCGGCCCGGCTGACATCGACTGACATGGTCATGACATTGGCGGTCCCGCCGGGTGAGGCCGAGACCAGTTCGGCCTCAGCGGCCTTAAGACGATCGGTGCCGAGATCGGCGACGCACACCATCATGCCGAGGGATGCGAACTTTTTGGCGGCGGCAAAACCTATTCCGCTGGCGCCTCCGGTGATGACGGCGACATGATTGGGTGACAGTACAGGATGGGGCATGAGTTTATCTCAACGATGGATGAGGATTGTTACGAACTTCGGAAAAAGAGCGCCAGACCTGTTGCGGTGACATCATCTTGATCGCAAATTGTGGCGGACACATTCTAGTGCGGCGAATTTGAAGCTCCTATCAGTTTCGCTGCAAGTTCGTTATAGGAACTTCAAATTCAAAGCCGCTACTCAAAACCCATATTTTCTAGAGCTCCTTTGATTCCGAAGTTCGCATCAGGGGTTGCTGCGATTGTTTGCGAACTTCGGAATCGGAGCTCTAGAGGGCGCGCATCACATGATCTTTCCTCACCTGTTTTCATCGCTTCAGGTCGGTTCCTATCGGCTCGCGCATCGGGTCGTAATGGCGCCGTTAACGAGAATGCGCGCGGATCGATCGAGTTTCGCGCCGCGGCCGCTGAACGCGGAATATTATGCGCAGCGCGCCACGCCAGGCGGCCTCCTGATTGCCGAAGCTACGCCTGTCATGATGGCCGGCCGCGGCAATCCCGGCGTTCCCGGCATCTATTCGGAAGCGCAAATCCAAGGATGGCGCGGCGTGGTCGATGCCGTGCACGCCAAAGGCGGCTTGATCTTCCTTCAGCTCTGGCATGTCGGCCGTGTCTCGCATTCGTCATTTCAGCCTGGCGGCGTGTTGCCGGTCGCACCGTCCGCCGTGCCGATCACCGGCGAGGGGATGCTGGCGATGACATCAGACGGCAAGATGGTGCCGTACGAGACGCCGCGGGCGCTGCAGACCGAAGAAGTCGGCCAAGTCGTCGAGGCGTTCCGGCAGGCGGCGGTGAACGCCAGGCAAGCCGGTTTCGACGGCGTCGAAATCCACGGTGCCAACGGCTATCTGCTCGAGCAGTTCCTGCAATCGCATACCAATTTGCGAACCGACAAATACGGCGGCTCGATCGAGAATCGCGCCCGATTGTTGCTTGAGATCACGCAAGCCGTGATCGCCGTGTGGAGTGCAAATCGCGTCGGCGTTCGCCTGTCGCCTTATGGGGTTGCCAACGGCAGCGGCGAGGCCGAGCCGATGCCGCTCTACAGCCATGTCGTCAAGGCGCTCGATCAGCTGGGACTCGCTTACCTTCACTTCATCGAGCCGCGATCGAGTGGGGCGGGGCGGGCGGAGGTGAACTGGCAGAATGTGCCGTCAGCGATGGTGCTGTTCCGGCCGCTCTGGCGCGGGGTTTTGATTGCGGCCGGCGGTTTCACCGGCGAGACCGCGGAAGCCGCAGTCGCGCAAGGTCATGCCGACGCAATCGCCTTCGGCCGCATCTTCATTTCCAATCCGGATCTGCCGCAGCGTCTGCAACACGGCTTCCCGCTGACGCCGTATAACCGTGCGACCTTCTATGGCGGGGAGGCGGCCGGCTACACGGATTATCCGGTCTATAGCGAGTTGGAGTTGGCATAAGCGTCATTGCGGGCGCTGTAGTGCAATCTAGACTCCATCATTCCGGATGGTGCGTTAGTGCCAAACCCACAACTTACGGCTTTCCTCCGAGGGTGATAATATACGAGCTGGACGATTTAATTCTTACCATGAGTAGGAAATCGCGATGCTCGATCGGATCACGGGAATGCAGGTATTCTCTCGCGCCGCCCAAACGGGGAGTCTTTCGGCGGCGGCCCGGCAACTCTCGATTTCTCCGGGGATGGCGACCAAGCATTTGGACGCGCTCGAAAAGCGCCTGGGCGTGCGCCTGTGTCATCGGAGCACACGTAAACTAAGTCGCACCGAGCCCGGCCAGCAGTACCTCGATCTGTGTAGCCGCCTTTTGCCTGAGCTGGAGGAGGTGGAGACGATGATCGCGTCGCAGCGGGTGGATGCAACTGGCCTGCTCCGGCTCAATGCGCCTCTGTCGTTCGGCGTGCGCTATGTGGCCCCTCTCATTTCGGCCTTTGGCGAACAAAATCCGAGAGTCACGGTTGATCTCGGCCTGAATGATCGCATCGTCGATCTGGTCGACGAAGGTTGGGATTTGACGATCCGCGTGGGACGTCTGAAAGACAGTCGTCTCGTCTCCCGAAAGCTGGCTGAAAGTTCGATGATTGTCTGTGCCGCGCCGATCTACTGGGCTCGACGTGGCCGCCCGAAGCGGTGGGCGGAGTTAAGGGACCACAATTGCCTGGGCTCATCCATTTCCGCGGTTGCGCGATCCGATGAGTGGCTATTCGGCGAGGATCGAGACCAGCGGGTTGCCGTGAAGGGAACGATGCGGGCCAACAACGGCAATGCCTTGGTCAAGGCCGCGGCCGCAGGCCTCGGAGTTCTGTATGAACCGGAATTTATCGTCGCCGACGCGATCGGGCAGGGCCAGCTAGAGGCCGTTACGCTGGATGCCCCGACCGCGAATCTGGGAGGCATACACCTGATTTACCTCCCGGATCGGTCGCCTCCTGCAAAGGTGAGGGTGATGATCGACTTCCTTGTCGCCGCGTTCAATCCGTGTCCACCCTGGGTGAATGCCGCAGCGATTTACGGTTAGTACCGACAGGCAAGCCCCTCGGGCCATGCCGAAGCATAGAGCGGCTCTCTCGAGCCAAAGGGATCAAATCGCCAACGCCGCTGGCGTCAGCGATTTTCTTGCTAGGCAACGACCACCGTGCTGAGCGGTCGACGCCCGCTCGCGGGCGCAGGCCCGGCGGCGTATCCAGCGCGGAACCCAAAAATCGGTTCCCAGCCTTTCCAGTTCGGGGCGAGACCCAAGCGCTCGGCAACGGAAGATCGGTCTCCACTCGAGGTTTCATAGTCGATCATCTCGATATGATGATTCATCGGCTGCATCGCCACGCCATGCAACGTTGCCTCAAGATGAGTCCGCTGCCACAGCCGGCCAGCTTCCATATGCAAGCGGTGATCCGTTCGCGATCCACGAACCATAATCAATCCGAACACCGCGGCCGTTCCGCACGCGACGGTACGCGTCATCTCGACCCAGGCCGCATCGGCCTTTTCAAAATCCGCATCACTCATGTTCGGCGCGGACATTCTGATGCCGATATGACGACCTTCCTTCAGAGGTGGAGTGTCGAGAATGCGACGCGATGACTCCGATACCAAGTCTGCGAAATTCTTTCCCGTGGCGCTGCTCGCCTTCATCAGCAAGAGCACGACGTCGAAGTTCGTCGCCTGAGCGGATAAGGCATTAAGCACATCCCCCTCGATCTGCCGGTCCGGTAAATAAGGACCGCGATGGGTGTGCCTGAGCGCGATCATTTTGTGATGCTTATGAATGGACGGAGCGGCTGGCTTGAATTCCACTACGGCAGCGGTATCGGCGACCGGGCCATTGGGAAGAAGCGAAACGCGCGCATCGAGCCCGAGAGACGGTGCCGCGACGCAAGCATTTTCGAGCGCGCAGCCCAGACCCATATAGAATTCACGGCGATAGGGATCGAGATTCGCGAGGTTTCTATCCTTATTTACAAGAATTTCGATCCGGTTGGCGTTGAGCCGGAACAGCCAAGGTTGGGTGTTGTAGGGGTTGGCCGAAAGGATGGCGGCGGCCGCGACCCGAAGCGTACCCGTACCCTCGTTCGATTGCCAATAATCCCAAGGTGCCGTCCCACCTTTATCGGGCAGGCCTGAAATCGCTTCGGGCTCCGCATATGCTTGCATAGTACCGAGGCCTCGAAGACCGGCCGCAGCCGTGATTCCCGCGGCGATGAAGGCACGTTTAGACATCCGATGATTGGTCATTTGAGGCACCTGAAAAAATGTTGGCGGTGTGTGGCTATTCGAATTGCTGACGTACGCTTCGCGCTCATGCCAGCCTATATAGAGCATCATTTCGGCCCTACGATCTGCCTCTCAGTAGATTCTGTATTTTCTGTCAGTAGAAACAGGGTATCCATTTTGTCATGCCTCTAGTGGTCTGATTCTAACATTCGCATCCCTTCTCAGCGGCCATTTTTGCGAATGTTAGAATCAAAGGACCACCAGCAAATGCAGGTTTCTGGTGGAGTCTTGGATTTGACATTCGCTTGACGAACTCGCAGCGAAGTGGGTAGCGAATGTCAAATCCACTCCACTGGCAGCGTGCGCTGTCGTTAGCGCCCGTCTCGGGGACGATGCGTCAGCATCGTAGTTCGCTCGTTTCACTCGCGCTCCGGAATGACGGGAGACAATGGATGACAAAGCCAATCAAAGCCGCAGGCATCGCCAAGGGCCAGTGTCTCTGCGGTAATGTCGCTTTCGAGATCGACGTGCCGGCGCGCTGGGCCTGGCACGATCATTCCAAGGCAAGCAGGCAGGCGCATGGCGCGGCCTATGCGACCTATGTCGGAAGCTGGCGCAAGCGTTTTCGTATCACGAGCGGCGAGAGCGACATTGCGCGTTTCGAAGATACGGCGACAAAAACGGGGCGCAGCTTCTGTAAACGTTGCGGCACGCCCTTGATGTACGAACGCGCACGCTCGCCGCATATGGTGAACATTCCGCGCGCGCTATTCTCCGACCGCACCGGGCGGCAGCCGCTCTATCACGTCGCGATCGAGGAGTTGCAGGAGTGGACCTATGCCGGTGAACCCCTGGTGCCGCTGAAGGGTTTTCCGGGCGTGGTCTGGCATCGCGGGAAGAAGAAGTCTCGAAGCAATGACCGCGAAGGAATGTTCTGACGGCGCCGCGGTCTATTGTCAGCGTTTCAGGCTCATCGCCTGTTGCGAGGCCGTATCAGGCGGCAGCTCTTTATCACCCTTCGGATAGTCGTTGTTATCCAGCAGGAAGGAAGCAAGATCAGCATAGCTCTGGTCGGTGAGGCTGCCCGGCCGGTCCGGCGGCATTTTCGCTTTCATATAGGCCACTAAAGCCGCTACCGAGCCGCCGCCCCAGTGTTGCTTGAAGTATTTTCCGTTCAGCGGTGCGCCGCCGAACTCGCCGTTGTCGAGTGTATCGCCGTGGCACTGGACGCAACGATCTACATAGATGTCGGAGCCGCGCGATACCTGATCTGCGGTGAAGCTGACGGGCGCCGTTCCGCCCGCGTTGCTGGCTGTTGCAGTTGCCGGCGCGCCACCGGCCGCGCCGGATCGCAGCGCATAAACTGCGGCCGAGGTGAGCGGTGGCGTGCGCAGGGCGTTGATCTCGTCTGATGTGAACGGCTTGAAACCAGACGGCAGCGACTTGCCGTTGTCCCAGGCGTTGCTGACATAGTTGAGTACGTCGGCGATATCGTTGTCGCTTAAGGCGCTCCACGCCGGCATCGCACCGGCAAAAGCGTTGCCGTTGACGCTGATCTCACCCTCGAGGCCAAACAGCAGCACCTTTCCGACATAGCTGCGGCCGTCCGCCCGCTTCAACAGGTCGGGAACATGCCTGGCCAGCGGTGGAAAGGCCCCGGCCATGCCTGTACCGCCTGCCTGATGGCAGGCGACGCAGTTGGCCGCGTAGACGCGCGATCCCGCATCCGTGGCTCCCGCGCCGGTTTGTTGAGCCTGCGCGGGGAGCGCCGCAGCCAGCAGAACTGTGGCGGCGGCGATCGCGACCAAGCGAGAGAAGCATCGTTGCATCATTTACTTTCAGGCAGTGCGTAGACGAACAACGCCGAGCCGCCATCGGGAATCCCGATCTCGGGTGCAAGCGTTGCCAGCGAACGTGCATGGCTGGACCCGTTGCCGACGGCCACCGCGACATACTGCCGACCCTTTACTGAATAAGTAATGGGGAAGGAATTGACGATGTTCGAGGCGCGCGTCTGCCACAGAATCTTGCCGGTCTTGTCGTCGTAGGCACGGAAGTAGCGGTCTAGTGCGCCGGCGAACACGAGGCCGCCGCCGGTGGTGAGCGCGGCGCCGGTCTGCGGCGCGCGCGTGCGGTCGGACCACACCGCTTTCTGCGTGAACAGATCGACACCGTCCATGCGGCCGATCTTGCCGTCGCTGTTCGGCACCTGTCCGCGCGCGAAGATCGCACGACTGCCGCCGGTGTAGCTCTTGCCTTCCTCGATCGGAACCGGCGTCGTGTCCGAGCAATACTCGTTCAGCGGGATGTACAGCATGTGGGTGCGCGGGCTGTAGGCGGTGGCCGGCCAGCCGCGGCTGCCGGGATCCGCCGGGCAGTTGGTGGTGGTCTGACCGATATGCGGCACGGCAGCCTGGTTGATGGTCTTTTCGCCGGTCTTCGGATCGATCGCCGAGATGACGTTCTGGTACACCGTCTGCTTCGACCACAGCCACTGGCCGTTGGTACGGTCGAGCACCTCGATGATGCCGAGCTTGCCCACGGTCACCATCGCCTTACGCACCTTGCCGTCGACGGGAATATCGACCAGCACGCGTTCATAGGCGTAGTCGAGATCCCAGGTGTCGTTCGGCAGATGCTGGTAGTACCATTTCAGCTTGCCGGTATGCGGATCGAGCGCCAGTGTGGCGTCGGTGTAGAGCGCGTCGTTGTTGGCGCCTTCCTTTTTCGGCAGCAGGCCGCCGATTTCGGCGATGTGCGGATAGGGCTGGCCGACGCCCAGGAACAGGGTGTCGGTATCGGGATCGTAGCTGCCCGAATTCCAGGTCGAGGCGCCGAAACGCTTCTCCAGCGGCAGCCCGTTCCAGCTATCGCCGCCGGGCTCGCCGGGCTGCGCGATGGTGTGGAAGCGCCAAAGCTCCTTGCCGTCATTGATGTCGTGGCCGGTGACGAAGCAGCCGCCGGGCATCGCGTTGCCGCAGCCGGACATGCCCTGCACGATGACGTTGGAGGCCACCAATGGGCCGCCGGTGTAGCGCCAGCCCTTCTTGTAGTCCTCGGTCTCGTGGTCCCAGATCACCTTGCCGGTCTTGGTGTCCAGCGCGATGATATGCGCATCGGAGGTCGCGACGATCAGCTTGTCGTCGACCATCGCCATGTTGCGCTTGGCGGCGTTGTTGCCGTTCTGGCGCGGAATTTCGATCGGGATGTCGCGCTTGTATTCCCACAGCAGCTCGCCGTTGGTGGCATCGAGCGCCTGCACCTTGTCGAGCCAGTTGTAGAGAAAAAGCACGCCGTCGTGGACCAGCGGCGTCGTTTCCGTGGCGCCCGGCGTCATCGCCCAGCTCCAGGCTATCGTCAGGTTCTTGACGTTGTCGGCGTTGATCTGTTTCAGCGGGCTATAGCCCCAGGCATCGTAGGTACGGCGCCACATCAGCCAGTCGTTGTCCGGCGGATTGAGCAGCATCTTCGCCGGCACTGGCGTTAGCGCACGCAGCGCAGCGTCGTTCTTCGGCGGGGTTACCTGAGGCTTCTTCGATGTGACAGGCATCGCCGGCGTCTGCGCCACGGCCGCGGACATGCCCAGCGTTCCAGCAGCCAGCGCGCTGGCAAACAGCAATCGTTCAATCAGATTTGCAACCGGCTTGTGTGTCGGCGTTTTCATTTAGAGCCTGTCCTCAATTAAGCCAGATGATAGCAGCCGCGAGGTGGATTGCGGCGAGGAAATTTCTGGCGGTTTTGTCGTAGCGGGTGGCGATGGCGCGGTATTGCTTGAGCTTGCAGAAGAAATTCTCGATGAGGTGGCGTGCCTTGTAGACGTCTTTGTCGAAATCGCGTTGAACCTTGCGGTTGCTCTTGGGCGGGATCACGAACGACTTTCCCCGTGCAAGCAACGGCTCGATCACCCGCTCGTCGGCGTCGAAGGCCTTGTCTGCCAACAAGGTCTCGGCCGCCATATCCGCCAGCAGCGCGTCGGCGCCTTCCAGATCATGGGCTTGGCCCGGCGTCAGGATGAAGTCCAGCGGATTGCCCAACGCATCGACAAGCGCATAAATCTTGGTGCTCAATCCGCCTTTGCTGCGCCCGATCGCCTGGTCTTCGCCATCTTTTTTTGTGCGCCGGCACTGTGCTGATGCGCCCGCACGATCGTGCTGTCGATCATGGCGTACTCATTATCCGCATCGCTCGCCAGCATCTCAAACAGCTTCTTCCACACGCCGCTCTTGGCCCAGCGCGAGAAGCGCGTATGGATCTTGATCGGGTCGCCAAAGCGTTCGGGCAAGTCTCGCCAAGGTATGCCGGCCCGATAGCGGTAAATCACCGCCTCTACAAACAGCCGATTGTCCTTGGCCGTTACCCCAACATATCCCTCACGTCCGGGCAAGATATCCTTGATCCTGTCCCATTGATCGTCCCGGAGGGCGTAGCGGCGCATCTGTCAGCTCCGAATCAGCTGACCGCCTATAAATCACGCGATAATCTCCTTGGGAATCCTCTAATTGAGGACAGGCCCTAGATCTCCCTATCTTGATTATTTGACGGAGGAATGCGGTGGCGGGGCGAACCTTGGACGTTATAGCCATATTTTTATGACGAATCCCGCACAAGTCCGGGGGCGCAATGCAGCCATGAAGCCGCTTTCTTGCCTCGGACAAGTAAAGTTGATCATGATGGCCAGAGCTCCGATTCCGAAGTTCGCAAACTGCCGCGGCAACCTCTGATGCGAACTTCGGAATCAAAGGAGCTCTGGTAGATATTGGTCTGTAGTGCGGCTTTGAATTTGAAGTTCCTGTAACAAACTTGCGGCGATATCGATAGGAACTTCAAATTCGCCGCACTACCGTGACGGCAACAGCCGCGAGCGGGAGGAAGAATGAAAAATCGTATCACGGGGCGTTCGGCATTCCTGGCCCTGCTCAAGGACGAGGGCATCACGCATCTGTTCGGCAATCCCGGCACCACCGAATTGCCGATCATGCATGCGCTGAAGGACCATCCCGATCTCACCTATGTGATGGCGATGCAGGAGAAGTCTCGTCGTCGCAATCGCCGATGGCTATAGCCGCGCGTCGGGGCGCCTCGTCGCCTGCAACGTCCATGTTGCACCCGGATTGGGCAACGCGATGGGCTCGCTCTACAACGCGCAGTTCACGGGAACGCCGATGATCCTGACCGCCGGCCAGCAGGAGCAGGGCCACGGGCTGATGGAGCCGTTGCTGTATGGCCCGCTGGTGCGGATGGCCGAGCCACTGGTGAAATGGGCGGTCGAGGTGACGCGGCTGGAAGATCTGCCGCGGATCGTGCGCCGGGCCGCGAAGATTGCGACCACGCCGCCGACCGGACCCGTTTTCATTTCGCTGCCGGGCGATATCCTGAATTCCGAAGCCGGTATCGACCTCGGCCGCTCGACCCGCGTCGATACCCGCGTCAAACCCTCCGACGAGGCCTTGCAGGCGCTGGTCTCGCGCATTCTGAAAGCCGAGCGGCCGGTCATCATCGCCGGCGACGAGATCGTGAAAAGCGATGCCTTGCTGGAGGCGGCTCAATTGGCGGAAGCGCTCGGCAGTCCCGCCTATCAGCAATCGGTGCCGTATGGGGCGCACTTCCTGTCGGAAAGCCCGTGCTTCATCGGCGCGTTGTCGCGCTCGCAGCCGCAGGTGCGCGACGTTCTCGCGCCTTACGATCTCCTGATCGTACTCGGTGCTGATCCCCTGAGAATGTCGGTGCACAGCGAGGTCGATCCCTTGCCGGAGGGATTATCGATCGTGCAGGTCGGTCTCGTCGAATGGGACCTCGCCAAGAACTATGGCGCGGAGATCGCGCTGAAGGCCGATGTGAGGGAGACATTGCGCGCACTGATTCCGGCGTTAAAGGCCAAAGGCGGGGCGGCGCTCGAGACGCGGGCCAAAAAGGGCATCGCGGCGCTGGCATCCAACAACTGGACCGCGCGCCGCACGGCGATGATCGAACAGTTAGCCAAGCGCGGCGACCGCGCGCCGATCGATCCCGATTATCTGACCTTGCAGGTGGTCGATGCGCTGCCGGAGAACGCCATTGTCGTCGACGAGGGACTGACCTCTTCGCGGCAGATGCTGACGCTGCGGCCGCATCGCGACCGGTTTGGCTATCACGCCCTGGCATCGGGCGGTATCGGCTGGGGATTGCCGGCTTCCGTCGGCGTCAGCATCGCCAATCCCGACCGGCCCGTGGTGTGTTTCTCCGGCGACGGCAGCGCGATGTATTCGATCCAGTCGTTGTGGACGGCGGCGCATCATAAGTTGCCGCTGAATGTCGTGATCGCCAACAATGGCGGCTATCGCATCATCAAGCAGCGGCTACTCGCCTTCCACGGCGACAATAATTATATCGGGATGGATTTCGCCGATCCGCCGGTTGATTTTTCAGGCCTCGCCAAATCATTGGGCGTGGAGGCGATACGGATCACCGATCCCAACGAGCTGAAGTCCATGCTCACCTCGGCGTTCAAGCGGCCCGGCACCAAGCTGATCGAGGTGATGGTCGACGGGACGGTGTAGGACGCCGTCATTCCGGGGCGATGCGAAGCATCGAACCCGGAATCCATCATGCCGAAGAGTTCGTTGGACAATGGATTCCGGGTCTGGTCCTTCGGACCATCCGGAATGACGAAAGCTACTACGCAGTGACCTCGCGATCGAACTGGCCGGTCATCCATTATCTCCAAGAGCAGGTGTTCTGAGGAAAGTCAGTGGGGCGGGTTCTTCAATCACGACTCGTGCCCCAACGCGATGTAGAGCCAGAGAAATTCAAGGATCAGGCAAGCGACCGTCGCACCAGCAAGAGCGATGTCGATCATCTTTTTTCCCCGAAATCCTCCGCGGAGGTAGATCGCGAGTAGTGGCGACAGGATGAGAAATATTGGCGCAAACCATATCAATTCATAAGGCACTCTGCTGAGCTCGCCTCTAATGCTACCGTGGATGAAATCCTTTGTTGCAAGGATGTAGAAGGCGAATGTGAGAATGGGCGTAGACAGGATCGAAGCTACTGTTGGCGAAAAACCTGGCGACTGCAGGCCGGCCTTGTTGACCCATCCGTAAAACATACGACTGGCCAGAAACGCGACCACGAACGGTAAGAAAATTTTCAGCAGCGCCGATTTTTCCGGTTCAAGCAAGCGAATGTCCCCACGCCCTGGAAGCAGGTCGGCAGTTGCAAAGTCTATTCAATAGTTCGGCCGATACCGCGCAGCCGTATGCGTTGCATCGAGCCGCGCACGCCCCGTGCCGAACAGCTTTTCGCGCAGCGTGCCTTCCCTGTACGCCGTCTTGTAGCGGCCGCGCCGGGTCAATTCGGGCACCAGCATGTCGGTGATGTCCTCGAAATCGCCCGGCGAGACCGCAAACGGCATGTTTAGCCCGTCGACATCGGTCTGGTCGAACCAGGCTTCGATGGCGTCGGCGGCTTTTTCCGGCGTGCCGATCACCACAGGTCCGATGCCCCCAATCCCAACGTGTTGCGCGACCTCGCGCACGGTCCACACCCGGTCCGGATCGGCGCGAGTGATGTTGTCCATCGCTGAGCGGCCCGCGTCGTTTTCAACATGCCGCACCTGCTGATCGAGATCGTAGGTGGAGAAATCGACGCCGGTCCAGCCTGACATCAACGTCAGCGCGCCTTCGGCGCTCACATGGCTGCGATAGTCCTCATACTTGGCCTTGGCCTCGGCATCGGTGCGGCCAAGGATCACGGTGAACATCGAGAACATCAGAATCTCGTTCCCGTTGCGCCCGGCTTTGGCGGAGAGTTCGCGAATGCCGGCGACGCGCGGCGCGATGACTTTCGCCGAAGGCCCCGACATGAACACGCATTCGGCGTGCTGGGCCGCGAACTGGCGTCCGCGCGGCGAGGTCCCGGCCTGATAGAGCACGGGGGTACGTTGCGGCGACGGTTCGCACAGATGGATGGCGTCGAGGCGAAAATTCTTGCCCTCATGTCGGACGCGATGCACTTTCTTGGGATCGGCAAAGATGCTGTGGGCGCGGTCGCGCAGCGCCGCGTCGTTTTCCCAGCTGCCTTCCCAGAGCTTGTAGACCACTTCCATATATTCGTCGGCAATGTCGTAGCGGTCGTCATGGCCGGTCTGCTTGTCCTTGCCGGCGCCTTTCGCCGCGCTGTCGAGATAGCCCGTGACGACATTCCAGCCGACCCGCCCCTCGGTGAGGTGGTCGAGCGTCGACATCCGCCGGGCAAATGTATAGGGCGGCTCGTACGACAGGTTGGACGTCACGCCGAAACCGAGATGTTCGGTCACCGCGGCCATCGCCGGGATCACCAGCAGCGGGTCGTTGACCGGGGTCTGCGCGGCATTGCGCAGCGCGGCGTCCGGGCTGTTGCCGAACACGTCGTAGACGCCGAGCACGTCCGCGAGAAAAAGACCGTCGAACCGGCCGCGCTCCAGCGTTCTGGCGAGATCGAGCCAGTAGGGCAGGCGGTTATACTCGGCGGTGCGGTCGCGCGGATGGGTCCACAGCCCCGGCGATTGATGCGCGACGCAATTCATCGCGAATGCGTTGAGCCGGATTTCTTTCTTCATGCAAGATGGCTTTCGAAGGCGCCATTGCGCGGCATCACTACCGCGCGATGGTCTAGAGAGGAATTACTGACCGGCCTGCTTGAACGGCATCTCGGCCTCGGCCGGCGGTTTGACGCGAGCGACATTGAGTGTCATCGAAACCACATCGTAATAGCCGTTGACCGCGACCAGGTCGATGATGCCTTGTTCGCCGAATTTCTCCAGCGCTCGTGTATAGATCGCGTCGTCAACGCTATGGTCGCGGCGCAATTGCGTGGTGAATTCCCAGACGATGGCCTCGTCGTCCTTCATGTTGTAGGGTTTGCGACCCGCGCCGATTGCGGCGAGCACCTGGGGATCGAGGCCCGCCTTCAGCGCCAGCGGCGCGTGCGCATACCATTCATATTGCGCGCCCCAGGCCTGCGCCGTCATCAGGATCGCCATCTCGTTGATGCGTTTGTCGAGCGAAGTATTGAAGCGGACATATTCGCCGACCTTTTGCAGCCGGTCCGCCAGTACGGGGCTGCGTAGCCAGGCATTAAAGGGACCGCTCATCCGGCCCCTGGGGCCGGTCATGATGGCCTCGGCAACGCTGCGCTGCGCCGGTGTCATCTTTTCCAGCGTCATTTCCGGCATGCGTTCGCCGGTCAGGGCGAATGCGGAACCTGCAAATAAAACGCTGATCGTTGCGAGGCGGAAGATGGCTTTCATTGAGCGCTCCCCTTCATCGGGCGTTTCCCGTGCTGGCCCGTTACCTGAATTCTCGCATCCCCCACGCGATAAGCAAAGAGCTTCCAGCCCGCGGCCGATCCGGCTAACGTGACCATTGAATTGTCAACGCTAGCGACTTTCCGAATAACCAGCGAAAAATGCCATGACCAGAGCCGATGCCGTCGCCCGCGCCCAAACCATGCTGCGTTCGGGAGAATTTCTAGAGGAACTCGACCGCAGGGTCGCCTACCAGACGGAAAGCCAGAACCCCGAAAAACGCGACGCTTTGAGGGCCTATCTCATCGACGACCTTCAGCCGGCATTCGCCAGCATGGATTTCTCGACGAAGTTGATCGACTTACCCGCCGGCAAGGGTCCCTATCTTCTGGCCGAACACCGCGAAAGCGCATCCGCGCCGACCGTCCTGATCTACGGCCATGGCGATGTCGTCGACGGCATGGCGGGCGAATGGCGGGACAACCTCGATCCCTGGCGCACGACGCAGGTCGGCAACCGCGTCTATGGCCGGGGCACGGCCGACAACAAAGGCCAGCACAGCATCAACATGGCGGCGTTGCGCGCCGTGCAGGAGACGCGCGGCGGCAAGCTCGGCTTCAATGTCAAATTCATCATCGAGACCGGCGAGGAAATCGGCTCGCCGGATTTGCCGGAAGTGTGCCAGCAACTGCGCGATGAATTGAAAGCCGATCTGCTGCTTGCCTCCGACGGCCCGCGGCTGTCGGCGGAGCGTCCGACGCTGTTTCTCGGCTGCCGCGGCGGCATCCGCATTCATCTCGATGTGAACTTGCGCGAGGGCGGCCATCACTCCGGCAACTGGGGTGGCGTCCTGGCCAACCCGGCGACCATTCTGGCAAATGCGATCTCAAGCCTCGTCGATAGCCATGGCCGCTTGCTGCTCGATCAATTGAAGCCGCCGCGCTTGTCCAACCAGGTCCGCGCTGCGCTCGCCGACGTCGAGGTCAAGCCCACGGCGGATGAACCGGCGCTGTCGGAGAACTGGGGCGAGGAGGGGTTGTCGGCGGCCGAGCGGCTGTATGCGTGGAACACGCTCGAAGTGCTGGCGATGTCGTCCGGCAATATCGAAAAACCCGCCAACGCGATTCCCGGCCGCGCTTCCGCCGTCCTGCAACTGCGCTTTGTCGTCGGCACCAAGGTCGACAATATCGCCGAGGTGATCCGCTCGCATCTGCACGCCCGCGGCTTTACAATGGTGGGAGTTGAGGCGACGCAGCGCTTTGCGGCTTCGCGCACCGATTTCGACAGCCCCTGGGTGAACTGGACGGCGGGGTCGATCCGCAAGACCACGGGCAAGGCGCCGGCCGTGTTGCCGAATTTCGGCGGCTCGCTGCCCAACGACGTCTTTACCGATATTCTCAAGCTGCCGACGATGTGGGTGCCGCACTCCTATCCCGGCTGCTCGCAGCACGCGCCCGACGAACACATCCTGTTGTCGGTCACGGAAGAGGCGCTCGGCATCATGGCCGGCCTATTCTGGGACCTCGGCGAGATGAAACAACCTTTGACGCGCAGTTGAGAAAGACCAGACATGAGCGTTTCGGCACCGGCGGAAATATCCGACGCAACAAAGTCCAGCAGCGAAAAGAGCATCGTCCGGCTCATTGTCGCGACGTCGATCGGCAACGCGCTCGAATGGTACGACATCACGATCTACGGCTATTTCGCCATCTACATATCGAAAGCGTTCTTTCCGAACCAGGACCAGACGACGTCGCTGCTTCTGACGTTCGGAACGTTCGGGCTTGCTTATCTGGCCCGTCCGGTCGGCGGCGTTCTGCTCGGCGCCTATGCCGATCGTCACGGCCGAAAAGCCTCGCTGCTGATTTCCATCGTCCTGATGACGCTGGGCACGCTCACGGTCGCCGTGATGCCGAGCTACGGCACGATCGGCATTCTGGCGCCGATCGCGGTTTTGCTCGCACGCCTGGTGCAGGGATTTTCGGCCGGCGGCGAGTTCGGAAGCTCGACGGCGTTTCTGGTCGAACATCGCCCCGAGCAACGCGGCTTTGTCGCGAGTTGGCAATTTGCCAGCCAGGGCCTGAGCAATCTGCTGGCGTCTGCTTTCGGCGTCGGCCTCACGGCCTGGATGGCGCCGGCGGACCTGACGTCTTGGGGTTGGCGCATTCCGTTTTTGTTCGGCATCTTGATTGGCCCGATCGGCATCTACATCCGCAATCACCTGGAAGACGCCACCGCGCCGCCCGCTGCACAGACTTCGCCGGTAAGAGAAGTTTTCCTGTACCAGAAATCGCGGGTGCTGCTCGGCATCGGCGCGCTAGCGATCTCGACCGCAGTCAACTACCTGATCATCTACATGCCGACCTATGTGGTGAAAAACTTCCATTTGCCGCCGATCACCGGTTACACCGCGACCTTCGTCGGCGGCATCATGGTCACGCTGCTGACGCCCTTTGCAGGAATGGTTTCCGACCGGATCGGCCGGACGCGGCACATGATCGCGGCCAATATCCTGCTTCTGCTTTCGATCTTTCCGATGTTTCTTATGATCACGAAATATCCGACGCCGGCCGTCATCATCTTTGCCGTGTTCTGGCTGTCGACGCTGAAGGCGCTCTATTACGGCCCGCTCGCGGCGTTGATGTCGGAACTGTTGCCGCCGGCGACACGGGCCACCGGGCTCGGGCTCGGCTATAATATCGGTGTCACATTGTTCGGCGGCATGGGGCCGGCCACCATGACCTGGCTCGGCGGCTTCGCCCTGATTGGCGATCTTGCGCCCGGTTATTACCTGACGACCGTCGGCATCCTCAGCCTGGGAACACTGTTAACCATCCACGCCACACGGGCCGCCTCGCGCGAGGCGTGACGCTTGGCCGCCTCTATCGCCAAAGGTCGGCTTGCGACCGCCTGATGTTCAGACCATAAGATAGGGGTAAGAAGACAGGGGAAGGCACGCCCGTCATGGATCGGGCCGCAACAGTTTCACGTCGGACAAAGGAGTATTTTCATGAAACGGACGCTTATCGCAGGCGCAGCATTGGCCCTGGCGCTCTCGGCGTGCCCGGCATCAGCACAGGAATTGACGGGGACGCTGAAGAACATCAAGGAGACCGGCACGATCACGCTCGGCTACCGCGATTCCTCGATTCCGTTTTCCTATCTCGACGACAACCAGAAGCCCGTCGGCTACGCCATGGACATCTGCTACAAGATCGCGGATGCCGTGAAGAAGGAGCTCAAGCTCGACAAGCTCGAGGTCAAGCTCAATCCGGTCACTTCCTCTACCCGTATCCCGCTGATGGCCAATGGCACCATCGACCTCGAATGCGGTTCGACCACCAATAACGCCGAGCGGCAGAAGCAGGTCTGGTTCACCAACACCCACTTCCTCACCGCCAGCCGCTTCGTCTCCAAGAAGGCGAACAACATCAAGTCGATCGACGACCTCAAGGGCAAGTCGGTGGTTTCGACCTCCGGCACCACCAACATCAAGCAGCTCAACGAAGCCAACGCCGCGCGCAGTCTCGGCATCAACATCATTCCGGCGAAGGATCACGCCGAAGCGTTCCTGATGGTGGAAAGCGATCGCGCGGTCGCCTTCGTGATGGATGACATTCTGCTGGCGAGCTTTGTCGCGAGCTCCAAGGATCCGGACGCCTACGTCATTTCCACCGACGCCTTCTCCAAGCCCGAGCCCTACGGCATCATGGTGCGCAAGGACGACGTCCCCTTCAAGAAGGTGGTCGATGCGGCGACCGCGGTGCTCTATCAGAGCGGCGAAGGCGCCAAGATCTACGCCAAGTGGTTCATGGAAAAGATTCCGCCGAAGGGTCTCAATCTCAAGGTGCCGCTCGGTCCGGAGCTGAAGAACGAATTCGCTCACCCCTCGGATTCGCCCGATCCGGCTTCCTACAAGGCTATGTGAAGTGGCGATTGTTCGCGCATGATCTCCGCGCAAACGCTGCGCGTTTGTCGCGAGGGAAAACCGATACACACTTTTCCGGATCATGCGTTGCGACGCTTGCGCGGAACAGGCTTTGCCCTTGCGGCAGCTTTGTTCGCCGCGCAAGCGGTTCTGGGCGCGGCGCCGGCCCAGGCTGAAGAGCTTTCGGGCACGCTGAAGAAAATCAAGGAAACCGGATCGATCGCACTCGGCTTTCGCAATTCCTCAATTCCGTTTTCCTATCTCGACGACAATCAGAAGCCCATCGGCTACGCCATGGACATCTGTTATGCGGTCGTGGAGGCGGTGAAAAAACAATTGAAGCTCGACAAACTCGCGATCGAACTGGTCCCGGTGTCGTCGTCGACCCGCATTCCGCTGCTCGCCAACGGCACCATCGACCTCGAATGCGGATCGACCACCAACAACCCGGAACGGCAAAGGCAGATTGCCTTCAGCAATACTCATTTCCTCACGGCGACGCGTTTCATCTCGAAGAAAGCGAACAAGCTCAATTCGATCGAAGATTTGAAGGGCAAATCGGTGGTCGCGACCTCCGGCACCAGCAACATCAAGCAGCTGATCGAGATCGATGCGGCACGCCATCTCGGCATCAATGTCATTCACGCCAAGGATCATGCCGAAGCGTTTCTGATGGTCGAGAATGACCGCGCGGTGGCCTTCGTGATGGATGATATTCTGCTGGCGGCTTTCGCCGTCGGTTCAAAGGACCCCGAGGCGTACGTGATTTCGTCAGACGCGTTCTCGAAGCCGGAGCCCTGTGGCATCATGCTGCGAAAGGACGATCCGGCCTTCAAGAAGGTGGTGGATGATGCAACGGCGGCGCTCTATCAGAGCCCAGAGGGCCCCAAGCTCTATGACAAGTGGTTCATGGAGAAGATTCCCCCGAAAGGCCTGAACCTCAACGTGCCGATGGGGGCCGAACTTAAGGCTGAATTCGCCCAACCATCCGACTCCTCCGACCCCGATGCCTATAAAGTCATGTAAGGTTCGATGTGGGGTCCGATCGGGCGCGGGCGGCCCGGTCCTTGCATAAGTTGCGGGCATAAAGCCGCGGGCTTGAGCCACGGCTGAAAACCGCGGACAAACGTATTGGGTCGAGAGAGTGTTCTTGTCGAATGTCGTCGGAGTCAGAAAATGCGAATGAGATGCCTGCGTATCGTGGGGCTGGCGTTTGCTGCGGCTCTTTATGCCGGGGCGGCCGATGCCGATGAACTCACAGGCACGCTGAAGAAGATCAAGGAAACCGGCGTCATCAATATCGGCTACCGTGATTCCTCGATTCCGTTCTCCTATCTCGACGATAACCAGAAGCCGGTCGGCTTTGCGATCGACATCTGCATGAAGATCGTGGACGCCGTAAAAAAGGAGCTCAAGCTCGACAAGCTCACGGTCGAATTCAATCCGGTGACGTCATCAGGGCGCATTCCCTTGCTCGCCAACGGCACGGTCGATCTTGAATGCGGTTCGACCACCAACAATCCCGATCGGCTGAAGCAGGTCGCCTTCACCAACACCCACTTTCTTACCGCGACGCGCTTCATTTCGAAGAAATCGAACCATCTGAATTCGATCGACGACCTCAAGGGAAAAACAGTCGCCTCCACCTCCGGCACCACCAACATCAGGCAGCTCACCGAGGCCAATGCCGCCCGCAATCTCGGCATCAACATCGTGCCGGCCAAGGAGCATGCCGAGTCGTTCCTGATGGTCGAGACCGACCGGGCCGTCGCGGCTGTGCTGGACGATATTCTGCTGGCAAGCTTTGCCGCCGGCGCCAAGGACCCCGGCGCCTACGTGATCTCATCAGACGCGTTCTCCAAGCCCGAGCCCTATGGCATCATGCTGCGCAAGGATGATCCGGCTTTCAAGAAGGTCGCGGACGATGCAACCGCCGCGCTTTATCAGAGCGCGGAAGGTCAAAAGCTTTACGGAAAATGGTTCTTGCAGAAAATCCCGCCGAAGGGCTTGAACCTCAATGTGCCGATGGGAGCCGAGTTGAAGAAGGCATTCGCCAAGCCTACGGACTCGCCCGATCCGGATTCCTACAAGGTCATGTGAGGGGTCAGTCTTGAACTATCACTGGAACTGGCACGTTTTCTTCGAGCCGTCGCCGAACGGCACCGGCACCTATCTCGACATGCTGCTGTCCGGGCTTGTGGTGACGATCGTCACCGCGCTCGCGGCGTGGCTGATTGCGCTCGCGACGGGCACCATCGTCGGCGTGATGCGAACGCTGCCGTCGAAAGCGGCCAACCTGTTCGGCTTTTGCTATGTCGAGTTCTTCCGCAACATGCCGCTGTTGGTGCAGCTGTTCCTGTGGTTTTTCGTGTTGCCGGAGCTGCTGCCGGCCTCCTGGGGGCTGTGGCTGAAGCAACTGCCGAACGCGCCGTTCTATACCGCGGCAATCGGGACGGGACTGTTCATGTCGGCGCGCGTCGCCGAACAAACGCGGGCCGGCATCAATTCGCTGCCGCGCGGCCAGAGGTTTGCGGCCACTGCATTGGGCCTGCGGCCATCGCAGATCTATCGCTACGTGCTGCTGCCGATCGCGTTCCGTATCATCCTGCCGCCGCTGACATCCGAATTTCTATCGACCATCAAGAATACCTCGGTTGCGCTCACCATCGGCCTGATCGAACTGACCGCGGAAGCACGCGCGATGCAGGAATTCTCGTTTCAGGTGTTCGAGGCTTTCACCGCCGCGACCGTGCTCTACCTCCTGATCAATATCGTCGTCGTCATCGCCATGCACTTCGTCGAGCGCGGCGTGGCGATTCCCGGCTACATCACCGGGAAATAGCCGATGTTCGCCAATTTCGATTTCGACGTCATCCGCCGCTCGCTCGGTTATCTGTTTTTCGACGGCATGACGTTCACGCTGACGCTGACGGCGTTGGCGACCCTGGGCGGCGTCGTGTTCGGCACGCTGATCGCGATGATGCGGCTCTCCAGTCTTTGGCTGGTATCGCGTTTCGCCCGGCTTTACGTCGACCTGATGCGCTCGCTGCCTCTGGTGCTGGTGATTTTCTGGTTCTATTTCCTGGTCCCCTATATCGGGCAATGGTTGACAGGCTCGTCGCGACCGATCCGCGTCGGCGCCTTTGCGTCCTCGCTCATCACCTTCACGCTGTTTGAGGCGGCGTATTTCGCCGAGATCATGCGCGCCGGCATCCAGTCGATCTCAAAAGGCCAGCCGTCTGCGGCTTCCGCGCTCGGCCTGACCTACGGGCAGACGATGCGTTACGTCGTGCTGCCGCAGGCTTTCCGCAACATGCTTCCGGTTTTGCTGACGCAGACCATCGTGCTGTTTCAGGACACCTCGCTGGTTTACGTGCTGTCGATTCCCGATTTTCTCGGCGCCGCCAGCAAGGTCGCGCAGCGCGACGGCCGGCTGGTCGAGATGTATCTGTTCGCGGCCGTCGTCTACTTCGTCGTTTCCAGCATTGCATCTTTCGGCGTGCGGCGCCTGCAGGCGCGCATCGCCATCGTTCGTTAACGCACGCTCAAACAGTTGGGGGCACCGATGATCGAAATCAGCCACGTCGACAAATGGTACGACCCGACCTTCCAGGCTCTGAAGGATTGCACCACGAGCGTCGCCAAGGGCGAAGTGGTGGTGGTCTGCGGTCCGTCAGGCTCGGGAAAGTCGACGCTGATCAAATGTGTCAACGCGCTGGAGGCGTTCCAGAAGGGACAGATCGTCGTTGACGGGATTTCCGTCGGCGATCCCAAGACCAATTTGCCGAAGCTACGCGCCCGCGTCGGTATGGTGTTTCAGCATTTCGAACTATTTCCGCATTTGCGGATCATCGACAATCTTTGCCTTGCACAGGAAAAGGTGCTGGGGCGACCGCATGCCGAGGCGCTGGCGAAAGGCTCAAAGCTGCTCGACCGTGTCGGCCTCAAGGTCCAGGCGCAGAAATATCCGGCGGAATTGTCCGGCGGCCAGCAGCAGCGCGTGGCGATCGCGCGCGCCTTGGCGATGGACCCGATCGCCATGCTGTTCGACGAGCCGACTTCGGCGCTCGATCCCGAAATGATCAGCGAGGTGTTGGATGTGATGGTCGATCTGGCGCGCGACGGCATGACCATGATGGTCGTGACCCACGAAATGGGCTTTGCCCGCAAGGTCGCCAATCGGGTCATCTTCATGGATCAGGGTGAAATCGTCGAGGACGCGCTGAAGGAGGATTTCTTCGGCAAGCCGCGCAGCGACCGCGCGCAGAAGTTTTTGTCGAAGATTTTGTCGCATTAGCGCGGCCGCGATGGACCGTCGTCATTGCCTGCGACAAACGCAAGGCGTTTGCGCAAGGGAGTGCAAGCGACAAAGCAATCCAGCTCTTCGACAGCTCTGGATTGCTTCGCTGGCGCTCGCAATGACGGATGGGGCGGTATAAGATGACCGAAGAGTTGCTAGCCCGACAGGAGAATTGTTTTGGACCCGATCGCCTACGTCAACGGCGCCTTCGTGCCGCTCAGCGAAGCCAAAGTCTCGGTTTTGGATCGCGGATTTTTGTTCGCCGACGGCATCTACGAAGTCTCCGCTGTGCTCGACGGAAAACTGATCGACAACGAGTCGCATCTTGCCCGTCTGGAGCGCTCGGTCGGCGAGATCAAGCTGCCGTTGCCGGAAACCGTTGCGCGCATCAAGGAAATCCAGCACGAGCTGATCACCCGTAACCAGCTCAAGGACGGGCTGGTCTATATCCAGGTCACCCGCGGCGCGGACGTCGGCCGCGATTTCGCGTTCCCGAAAGGCGTCAAGCCGACCCTGATGATGTTCACCTCGGTGAAGGACATCGTCAACGCCGCTGCCGCCAAAACCGGCATTGGCGTCATCACCGTGCCCGACATCCGCTGGTCGCGGCGCGACATCAAGAGCGTGGCGCTGCTTGCGCAGGTGCTGGCCAAGCAGGCGGCGGCCGAAGCCGGTGCCGGCGAGGCCTGGATGATCGAGGACGGCAAGGTGACCGAGGGCGGATCGTCCTCGGCCTTCATCCTGACCAGGGACGATGTGCTGGTGACGCGCGAGAACTCATCCGCGATCCTGCCGGGCTGTACCCGCAAGGCGGTGGTCAAGCTTGCGGAGGAGCGTCAGCTGCGCGTCGAGGAACGGGCGTTCACGGTCGAGGAAGCGCTGAAGGCCAAGGAAGCCTTCATCACCAGCGCGTCGTCCTTCGTGCAGCCGGTGGTGAAGATCGACGGCAAGGCTGTGGCTGACGGCAAGCCCGGGCCGATGGCCACGCGCCTGCGCGAAATCTATATCGATTTCGCCCGCGCCACGGCGACGTAGGTTCTATCGTCATTGCGAGGGAGCGACGCTTGCGCCCGCGTCATTCCGGGGCGCGAGTGAAACGAGCGAACCCGGAATCTCGAGATTCCGGGTCTGGTCCTTTGGACCATCCCGGAATGACAGCCTATGGCTTGAGGATCAGCTTCTGCACGCGCCAGTTCAGAAGCTCAGCGACATACAGCACGTTCTCCGACGGACACGCCATCGCGTGAATCCAGCCGAATTGTTTTAGCTGCTTGCCGGACTGGCCGAGTACGCCCAGCACCTTGCCGTCGAGGCTGAGCTTGTAGACCCGGCCCGGCCAGGCGTCCGAGCTGTAGAGCACCTGATGCGGCGGCGGCGTGATGCAGATCGCCCATGGCGAGCCCGGTGCAAACGTGCCCTTGGCCTTCACCGCTTCGTCCGGAATCTTGCCGATTGCGGGTTTCGCGTCCGGCGGCACCGGCACGTCGATCACGATCTGCCGTTCGAACTTGCCGTCCTTGTCGAACACCTGGATGCGATGGTTGCCGCGGTCGGCGACATACACGTTGTCATTGGCGTCGGTCGCGATCGAGTGCGGCGTATTGAACTGGCCCGGTCCGTTGCCCGGCTCGCCCCATGACTTCAGCCAGGTGCCGTCCTTGTCCACCTTGCCGACGCGCGAGTTGATGTAGCCGTCGCTGATGAAGGTGTCGCCGGCCTTGTCCCAGGCGACGTCCGTGACTTGACGGAAACGGCCGTCATCCGGCGGCAGCGGTGGCTTCGGATGCTTCAGCGGCTCGGTATCTTCGTCGGAGGCCTCCTGCTTGCGGCCGAACACCATCAGCACGCGCCCGTCGGGATCGAACTTGATCACCATGTCCGAGCCCTTGTCGGTCACCCAGATATTGTCGCTGGGGTCGACTTTGACGGTATGGGCGAATGACCACGCGTAGAGGTTCTTGCCGATCTCGCGGATGAATTTGCCGTCCTTGTCGAACTCAAGCAGTTGCGTGGCGGCCGCAGCGTAAGCCGGGCCGCTCGTATTGCCGCGCGACAGCGCGAAGACATGTCCCTTGGAATTGACAGCGACGCCGGAGACTTCGCCGAAATACATGTTGGTCGGCAGCTTCAGCGGATTGGGCACGGATTCGAAATTGATGGTCGGAACCGCCTGCTGCGCGAAAGCCGGTGACCCGATTAGAAGCGGCAAAACAAAGAGCCAGCGCCTCATGAATTCCTCCCAACTGTTTTTCGTTGGCGCGGACAGTAATTAACAGCGCTTCATCCGTCCATATGGCCGCGCACGTCCGATGTCATATCGGCACGTCGCTCTGCGCATGGCATGTTTCACGGGATGAAATCTGTTAGGCTCGCTTTCAAAGTGCCGGCTGCGATCGCATACAATGTCAGAACCGGGACACAAGCGGAGGCAAATGCCCGTGGTTTATGCCCGCATCTGGAAGCGACCTTTTCCGCTGCTTGCCGTGGCGGCTTTCGTTCTCGCCATTGTTCCGAACCGGCCTGCGCTGGCGATCTATCCAGAGAGAATCGTGAAGATCGTCGTGCCGTTTGCGCCGGGCGGCGGCACCGACGTGGTCGCGCGCACGCTCGCGCAGGAGATGGCGAAAGACCTGGGCGTTTCCGTCATCGTCGAGAACAGGCCGGGAGCGGGCACCATCGTCGGAACCCAGGCCGTCGCGGTCAGCGCCGCGGACGGCTATACGCTGTTGATGGGCACCTTCGCCAACGCGGTCAATCCCAGCTTGAATGCGAAATTGCCCTACGATCCGCACAAGGATTTCGCGGCCGTGGCGCTGATCGCGCGCTCTTTCAACATCGTCGTCGTCAATCCGAAATCTTCGATACGGACGATCGCGGACCTGATCGCGGCGGCGAAGGCCAATCCCGGCAAGATGACGTTCGGGACTTTTGGCGCCGGCACGTCGGCGCATCTGGCCGGCGAGTTGTTCAAGGACATGGCCAAGGTCGATTTGACGGCGGTGCCTTACAAGGGGGCAGCTCCCGGGATCACCGACCTGATCGGCGGCCAGATCGATGTGATGTTTACCACGGTTGCGAGTGCGGCCTCGCTGGTCGAAAGCGGACAATTGCGCGCGATCGCGGTGACGTCGGCCGAGCGCTCCCCGGCCTTTCCGCAGGTGCCGACGGTGGCCGAGGCCGGCGTGCCCGGCTATTCCGCTGAAAGCTGGTACGGGCTGTTCGCGCCAAGCGGAACGCCATCCGAGGTGATCGATCGGCTCAATCGATCGGCAGCCTCGGCGGTCCGGTCCGAGTCGTTCAGGAAGCTGAGCGTCAATGAGGGGCTCGTGACCGTCGGACTGCCGCCGCAGGCGCTCGACCGATATTTTCGCGCTGAAGAGGAGCGCTGGCGCCGCGTCATCAGCGAGGCCGGGATCAAGGTGGAATAGGATGACGCGCGTGTGACGCCTGTTGCAGTGCGATGAAGATCGTGCTGGCGGCGCTGTTAAGGAATATTCCAACCCGGCGGGGGTTGCAGAGGAGGCGTGTTTCAGGCACTTGGCCGGAACCGCCTTCTGCCTGAGTTCTGCCGGCCATTCAGACCCCATGGAGGATCAACATGTTTAGTACGCTCCAGCGCACGATCGCTGCTGCGATGTTCGTCATGACCTGTTTCGCATGGCCGGCATCCGCGCAGGAAACGCTGCGCATTCGTGGCACGATCGAAAGCGTCGACGGCTCCGTCTACGTCATCAAAAATCGTGACGGCGCCGAGGTGAAGCTCACCGTCATCGATCCCAAGCTTTATGTCGCGATCGTGAAGGCATCGATGGCAGACATCAAGCCTGGCCAGTTCGTCGGTGCGACCGGCATGACCCAGCCCGACGGCAGCCAGAAGGCCATCGAGGTGCATATCTTCCCGGAATCGATGCGCGGCACCGGCGAAGGCCATTACGACTGGGATCTCAGGCCCAATACCAAGATGACCAATGCGAACGTCGAGCAAACGGTCGGTGGTGTCGATGGGCCGGTGCTGACCGTGAAGTACAAGGACGGTGAGAAGAAGGTGTTCGTGACGCCGGAAACGCAAGTCGTCACCTATGTGATCGGCGACAAGGCCGATCTCAAGCCGGGTATCAAGATCTTCGTCGGTGCTGCGAAGAAAGGTGCTGACGGCACCTGGCAGACGCCGCGCGTCACCTACGGCAAGGATGGATTGACGCCGCCGATGTGAGGCCGATCAGATTTTCTACGGACTGCTGCAAATAACAACTTCAACAGGGAGAGTATGATGCGTTCGATGATTTCATTGGCGTTGGCGGCGTGCGCCGCTGTGGCGATCAACTCGCAGGCATTGGCGCAAGCACCGGCGCCAGCCACTCCTCCGGCGCCGGCGGCGGTGCCCGAGAAGATGCCTTTCGATATTCCCTATGGCACGTCGATCGGTCTCGATCACGCCAAGCAGGTGGTGGCGGCGGCTGAAGCCGAAGCCAAGAAGCATAATTGGAAGATGAACATCGCCGTCGTCGACACCAACGGCGAGCCGGTGCTGTTCGAACGGATGGAAGGCGCGCAGATCGCATCCGGTCCGATTGCGATCGGCAAGGGCCGCACGGCTGCGCGCTTCCGCCGTGAAAGCCGGGTGTTCTACAATGCCTTCGAGAGCGGCCACGGCTACGTCGCCACCCTCGATCCGACGCTGGTGGCGAGCCCCGGTGGCTTCCCGCTGGTCGAAGGCGGCAAGCTGATCGGCGCCATCGGCTGCAGCGGCGGCACGGGCGATCAGGACGCGGCGACCTGCAAGGTCGGCGCCGAGCTGATGAAATAAATGCGCTGTCTAACGCTTTAGTCTAAGCACGCTCTTTAATGACGTCGCGGCGGTATCCCCGTCGCGGCGTCATTGCGTTGGAGCGTCTCGTCGCTGCAATGCGGCAAAGCAAAATACTGGACGCAGTATCGATCCAGTCGTAGATAGCGAAAAGATCGCCGGCCTGGATACCAAGGCCGAAAAGCCGCTCATTAGAGGATGCCCGTCATGTGGGTGCTGTTGCTGCTGCCGTTCGTCGGCCTGTTGTGGGTGCCTTTCTACAATTTCCACGACCCGGCGCTGTTCGGCTTTCCGTTCTTCTATTGGTACCAGCTCGCCTGGGTGCCGATCACCTCGATCCTGATTTGGATCGTGTATCGCTCCCGCACGCCCGACGACGAAACGCGTTGAAATTTTGCGGGCTCGCCAAGGCCGCTTCACTGAACAAGGCTCGCTATGACCGCTGATATCGACTGGGTCGCACTGACCGTCTTCGTTTTCTTCTTTGCCCTCGTCACGGTGATGGGGTTCTTCGCCGCGCGCTGGAAATCCGGCCCGGTAACGGAACATCTCGACGAGTGGGGCCTGGGTGGGCGGCAGTTCGGAACCTGGATCACCTGGTTTCTGGTCGGCGGCGATTTCTACACCGCCTATACGGTGATCGCGGTGCCGGCGCTGGTCTATGCGGTCGGCGCCTACGGCTTCTTTGCGCTGCCCTACACCATCGTGGTTTATCCGTTCGTCTTTGCGATCATGCCGCTGCTCTGGAAGGTGGCGCATGCCAAGGGGCATGTGACTGCGGCCGACGTGGTTCACGGCACCTATAGCTCGCGCGGCCTCGAACTCGCGGTCGCGGTCACCGGCATCGTTGCGACCATGCCCTACATTGCGCTGCAGCTGATCGGCATGGGCGTGGTGATCAAGGCGATCGGTCTGACCGGCGAATTGCCGATCGTCGCCGCCTTCGTCATTCTGGCGCTCTACACCTACAGCTCCGGCCTGCGCGCGCCGGCACTGATCGCCTTCGTCAAGGACATCATGATCTATATCGTGGTGCTGGTCGCGGTCGTCGTCGTGCCCGCAAAACTCGGCGGCTATGGTGCGGTGTTTAGTGCGGCCAACGATGCCTTTGCCGCCAAGGGCGGCGCGACCGGGCTGACCCTGAAGTCGCCGCAGATGCTCGCTTATGCGAGCCTGGCGCTCGGCTCGGCGCTGGCGGCTTTCATGTATCCGCACACGTTGACCGGAATCTTTGCGTCGAAATCGGCCGACACGATCCGCAAGAATGCGATCCTGCTGCCGGCCTATACGCTGCTGCTTGGGCTGATCGCGCTGCTCGGCTACATGGCCTATGCCGCCCACATCAAGGTCGCGTCGAACAACGACGTAGTGCCCGCTCTGTTCCAGGCACTGTTCCCGTCCTGGTTCGCAGGCTTCGCGTTCTCGGCGATCGCGATCGGCGCGCTGGTGCCGGCCGCGGTGATGAGCATCGGCGCGGCCAACCTGTTCACGCGCAATATCTGGAAGTCCTACGTCAATCCGGATATCAGCCATGCCGGTGAGGCGTCTGTCGCCAAGATCGCCTCCCTCGTCGTCAAGGTCGGCGCACTGGCCTTCACCATCTTCCTGCCGACGCAATATGCGCTTGATCTGCAATTGCTCGGCGGACTGTGGATCCTGCAAACCTTCCCGGCGCTGGTCTTCGGTCTGTTCACGCGTTGGTTCCGTGCCGAGGGACTTCTGCTCGGCTGGGCGGCGGGGATCCTGTGGGGAACCTGGACAGCGTGGAGCAACGGACTGAAGCCGCTGGCGACCCTCAGTATCGGTGGGACGAGCTACGTGTTCTATGTCGGCCTCGGCGCGCTGATCCTCAACGCGGCCTTTGCTGTCGTCGGGACGCTCGCCGTCGGTCTGATTTCACCGCGGAGCGCTACGGCTCGATCCTGATATTCCCGGCGCGCGCGACGGCGGTCCATCGTGCGATGTCGGAGGAGAGGGTCTGTGCGAATTCCGCCGAGGAATTGCCGACCGGCTGGATGCCGAGCGGTTTGAGCCTGGCGACGACGTCAGGCGCCTTGATGATCCGCGTCAGTTCGGATTCGAGTTTTCTCACAATCGCCGGCGGAGTTTGCCGCGGCACAAAGATGCCGCTCCACAGCACCGCATCCACGTCGGTGCCGGCTTCCTTCATGGTGGGAACATCAGGCAGGTCTTCGGCGCGATCGGGCGAGGTGACGGCGAGCGCGCGCACCTGGCCGCCCTTGACCTGACCCGACACGGGGCCGGCGTCCGCAATGGTCGCCGTCACCTGTCCGGAAATGACGGCCATCACCGAGTCATTGGCGCCCTTATAGGGAATTTCCTGCATCGGCGCGCCGGTCTTCTGCTTGAACAATTCGGTGACGAGCTGGAACGCAGCGGAAGAGGACGAATAATTCGCCTCTTTCGGATGGGCCTTGGCGAAGGCGACCAGCTCGGCCACGGATTTGATCGCCGAGGTGGCGTTGACGATCAGGATCAGCGGGAACGACCCGAGCTCGGTGATGGGAATGAAGTCCCGCACCGGATCATAAGGCAGCTTGGTATAGACCGCCGGGTTGATGGCCATGGCGCCGCTGGCGCCGACCAGGAGCGTGTAGCCGTCCGGTTGCGATTTGGCGACGTATTCGGTCGCAACGATGGCGCCGCCGCCGGGCTTGTTATCAATGACGACCGGCTGACCAAAACTCTCCGACAGTTTTTGTCCGACGATCCGCGCGATGAGATCGTTGCCGCCGCCCGGTGTGAAACCGACGACGATGTGGATCGCCCGCGTCGGATACTTTGCAGGATCCTCCTGCGCGCGTGCGAAGGTCGACGCGAGGGCGAGGCAGGTGATAATGGCAGCACATCGGCGCGATGGTCTCATGACGATTCTTTTATTTGACCGCAGATAAGCCTACGCAATCTGCGTAAACTCGATTGCTGTGCGAACCGGTTCCCACGTCGCTCGAAAACGCTTTAGAGCCGGGTAATCTGAACATGGAGCACGGCCGCCTGGCCGTCGTCGAGTGCGGCGAGACACCGGTCGATCGATGCTGCCAATTGGTCCGGTTCGGTCACGTGCTCGCCATGCGCGCCGAACGCTGTCGCAACAGTGGAAAAATCCCGTCGCTCGCCCTGACGGCCTGACGTCAGCCGCGATTGAAACTGGTCGGTCTCAGAGGCGACGCCCTTCGGGTAGACGCGCTGTACCGCCGACTTCACCGCCTGCCAGCCGCCATTGTCGAGCACCACGGTGAGGATCGGAAGCCGGTACTGCTGCGCCACCGCATAGACGCTGTCAGGCGAGGAGAAGTGAAAGCCGCCGTCGCCGATCACCTGCACGATACGGCGCTTCGGTTCTGCGAGCTTCAACCCAAGCGCCATGCCGCCGGAAAATCCAAGCCCGCCGCCGGCCAGCCCCACATAGCTGCTGGGCTTGGTGCGCGTGATGTGCTCTTGCAGGATCGGCGCATTGCGGATCGCTTCGTTCACCACGACGTCGTCCTGCGACAGTTTCTCGTTAATCGTTGCGAACAGGTAGGCCGGCGTGAGCGCGCCCGACACGCCCTTGTTGCCTCGCGCATCGGCCCGTCGCTTGTTGACAGCCTCGCGATGGCTGCTCCAGCCTGCGATCCGCGCGGCAACGCGCTGGCGAAAGGCATCGTCGGCGCGCCCCTCGATCACGTCGCACACCTGCTGAAGGATGGTGGCGCAATCGCCCTGGATACGCATATCGGTTGCAAAGCCCCACATCGGAAAATCCGCTTTCAACGGATCGATATCGATCTGGATCCATTTGATCGCGTCCGCACGCCTGGCATATTGCGGCACGAACGGCACGTCGGAATCGAGCAGCAAGCCGAGATCGGCGTGTTCCAGCAGCGGCATCGGATCGAAGCCGGCAAAGCAGGGCGAGGCCTGCGAGATGTTGAGGTCGATTGAGTTGAACTCCGCAACGCGGATGCCGCAGAGCCGCGTGAGCCGTTCGAGCTCGGTGACGGCCTGCGCCTTGCGGCCCAGATAGGCAGCCAGCGCAATCGGGTTTTCCGCCGCCATCAAGGCGTCCGCGATTTTCCCGACTCGCTCAGGCTCGATGCCGCCGGCCTGCACGCTGCCGTAACGCGCCGGCGAATAAGCGGGCATCGCGGCATCGTCCCATTCTTCGGCCAACGTCTCGCGCGGCAGCATCATATAGACCGGCCCCCGCGGGTCGCTTTGCGCAAAGGCATAAGCGCGTGCGAGCGCTTCCTTCACCACGATGCCGGAGGGTAGCGAATATTCCCACTTTACATAGGGCCGAACGATGCTGGCGATATCGAAAGGGTCCTGCACGAAGTGTACATACGTATCACGCGATCCCGGCAGTTCGCCATGCAGCGTGAACGGCGCGCGGCCGGCAAACAGCAGCACCGGCAGGCGGTAGCGAAACAGGTTCTGGATCGCCATGCACGCGTTCGCCGTGCCCGCATCGACATGCACGAATACGGCCTGCGCCCGCCCGGTGGCGAACGCATAGCCGGCCGCCATGTGCACGGCGACCACTTCATGGGGGCACAGGATGATCTCGGGATGCTTGCGTCCATCACGGTCCCATTGCGCCATCGCTTCGATCAGCGACACATGGTCGGTGCCGAGATTGGCGAAGATATACTCGATGCCGAGGTCGACCAGACCTTGCAGGAAATGATGTGCGGTGGAATGGCGGCTCATGCCGCGCCGCTTGGGTTCTCGGCGACGAACCGGTTGCGTAGCGTGCCGATCCCGGTGATCTCGATCTCGACCACGTCGCCCGCCTTGATATTCGGCGAGGCGCCGTCGGTTCCCATCCAGATCACGTCGCCCGGCCACAGGGTAAAATACCTCGTCATCTCGACGATGAATTCCCTGATCCCGAAAATCATCTCGTTGGTGTGGAAGCGGTTGCTCTCCTTGCCGTTCAGCCGCACGATGGTTTCCATCGCCTCGAGATCGACGGAGGTTTCGATCCACGGCCCCATCGGCTTGAAGGTGTCGGCGTTCTTGGAGCGCCACAGGCCGCGATCGGCCTTTTGCCAGCTGCGCTCGCTGACGTCGTTGCCGATGGTATAGCCGAACACGCAATCCATCGCCTCGCGCCCGGAAAGATGCTTGGCCTTCTTGCCGATCACGACGACGAGTTCGCCTTCGTAATGGATTTGCTCGGTGGCACTTGCCGGAATGACGACATCCTCGTCATGCGCGATCAGCGCGTTCTGGGCGCGATAGCCGACCTCGGGACGGTCGGGAATTTTGGGCACCTCGCCGCGTTTGTCGGCGGCTTCCTTGAGGTGTTTGAGGTAATTCAGGCCCACGCAATAGAAGGTGCGCGGGATGAGCGGCAGCTCGATCTTGACCCCGGAAAGCGCATGCGACCGTGGCGTGCGCTTCCATTCCCCAAAGGGATCGCCGTCGACCGCGATGACGCGGTCGCCTTCGACGATGCCCCAGGAGGAGGTCTGGTTTGTCGTAAATCGGAGCCAGCGCATGGATCACCCGTGCGAGGGATAAGTTCGATCCGGGTTACTTTTCTTCCGCCGAGGTCGCGGTTGCCGGACCTTCGCCCATGATCAGGAGCACGGCGTCCTCATCCTTGGCGCCGTCCCAATGCACTTGCTTGCCGAAATGGGTCACGAAGCTGCCGGCAGGCATCGGGACGGTGGTGCTGGGATCGAATTTCTTGCTGGTCGAGACCCACCAGGTGCCTTGCAGCACGACGATGTAGCGATCGTTGGGATGGAAATGGGGATGGCTGAAATGATTGCCCTTGGTCCACTTGTTATAGACCATGTAGAAACCGGGCTTGGTCGGATCGCCGACCACGACCGCGGTTTGTGCGCCGCGGGCGTCGACCGGACCCCAGGGAATCTGGTCCGGCAGCTTGTAGACCAAAGCGGCGGTGTTGAGTTCGGCGGCCGAACTCACGCTCAACATGCCGGCGAGCGCCAGCGGCATCAGCAGAAATCGCCAGAGCCGGTTTGTGATTTTCATGTTTTTTCCTCCCTTGAAAACGGCCTTACGCCTTGGTTGATCGATGCTAGCCGGTCTGGCTGCAAGGGAGCAAGGGGCGGGCCTGCATGCGAGGCATTTCATGCCGTCAACATTTCGCAAACCCTGAATTCCGTTTACCGAACCCGATAAGCAATTGAAAACCCGCTGCGGCCAAATTCGCACCCGGTCGAATGAAACGGGGAAGGGCCGGTCGATGAGCGGGAAAGCAATTCTGGAGAACGTGCGGCGATATCGCGCCATTGCGTCATTGTATCGTCAAACGGCGGCATTTCGCCCCAATCAGCGGCAATCGCTGCTCGAGCAGGCCTACGAATGGGAAATTCGCGCGCTGACCGAACTCGAAGGTTACTTCGACCCGCACGAGGCCCGCGTAAGCCCGATGCAGACCTGGATGGTCCAGACGGCCACCTGGCCGATGCTTAACGCCGCGTAAGTCTTTGCCGTGGGCGCCTAAGCAGCGTCAGCCTGGTCGACTGCGGCGTGATTGCCTCGGCCTGGCGCATCTTCTAAAAGTCTTCCCATGGCGGACTTCCACGGCGTCTTTCCTTACCTTGTCTCTCCGATCGATCCCGACGGCACCATTCGCCGCGACGCGCTGGCGCGCCTCTGCGATGATCTCATCGCTGCGGGCGTACACGGGCTGACACCGCTCGGCTCGACCGGCGAGTTCGCCTATCTCAACAATGCGCAACGCCTGGCCGTGGTGGAGACGACGATCGAAGCCGCGCGCGGCCGCGTGCCGGTCGTGGCCGGCGTCGCCTCGACCTCGACACTGGACGCCGTGGCGCAGGCGAAGGCCTATCAGAAACTTGGTGCCGACGGCATCCTGGCGATCCTCGAGGCGTATTTCCCGCTGTCCGACGCGCAGGTCGAATCTTATTTCCGAGCCATCGCGGATGCGGTCGATATTCCGGTCGTGATCTATACCAACCCGCAATTCCAGCGCTCGGATCTCTCGCTCGATTGCATCGCGCGTCTGTCCGCCCATCCGCGCATCCAGTACATCAAGGACGCCTCCACCAATACCGGGCGGTTGTTGTCGATCATGAATCGCTGTGGCGATTCCATTCGGGTGTTCTCGGCGTCCGCGCACATCCCGGCAGCGGTGATGCTGATCGGCGGCGTCGGCTGGATGGCTGGGCCGGCCTGCATCATCCCGCGGCAGAGCGTGGCGCTTTACGAGCTCTGCAAGGCCCAGCGCTGGGATGAGGCATTGGTGCTTCAACGAAAGCTGTGGCGGGTCAACGAGGCCTTTGCGCGCTATAATCTCGCGGCCTGCATCAAGGCCGCACTGTCGATCCAGGGCTATGACGTCGGCGATCCCGTCCCGCCCCAGAAAGCGCTGACGGCCGAGGAGTGCGAGGCGGTGGAGGCGGTGTTGCGGGAGGTCGGGTAAGGCCGCCGCCGCTGAGTTCTTTGTCGTCATTCCGGGGCAGCCCGTTAGGGCTGAGCCCGGAATCCATTTCTCCCGGCATTCGTACGGCACCATGGATTCCGGGTTCACGCTGACGCGCCCCCCGGAATGACAGAACAGAGGGCTTGGCCTGTTCCCTGCCTGTCGGCTACATTGGCAACCTGACGAAATCCGAAGAGAAATCTCAAGGAAAGCGCGATGAACATTCTTCCCGGCAATCTACGTTTCGGTGCGGGCCAACCAGTCAAGCGTCTGGAAGACCAGCGCTTGCTGACCGGCAAAGGCCATTTCATCGACGACAAGCCGGAAGACGGCGCGCTGTGGCTCTATATGCTGCGCTCGCCGCACGGCCACGCGAAGATCGTCTCGATCGACACCAAGGCGGCGGCCGAAATGCCGGGCGTGGAAGCCGTCTACACCGGCGCCGACCTGATTGCCGAGGACATCGGCACGCTGCCGACGCTGTTGATTTTCCCGCGGCCGGACGGCTCGCCGATGACGGTGCCGCCGCGGCGCCTGCTCGCCCATGATCTGGTGCGGTATGTCGGCGAGACGGTTGCGGCGGTCGTGGCAACCTCGCGGTTCGCGGCCCAGAGCGCCGCCGAAGCGATCGCGGTGGAATATCAGGAATTGCCTTCCGTGGTCGACCCGCTGGAAGCGATCAAGCCGGGCGCACCGCTGGTGTGGTCCGAGGTGCCTGACAACATCGTGGCCCGGATGAGCTATGGCGATGCGGCGGCGGTCGAAGCCGCCTTCGCCAAGGCCGACCACGTCGTCTCGCTCGATCTCGTCAATCAGCGCCTGGTGCCTTCCGCAATGGAGCCGCGCTCGGCCATTGCCGAGGTCGAAAAGAAAACCGGCCGGCTGATCCTGCATGTCCAGTCGCAGACGCCGGCCTCGACCCGCGACATTCTCGCCGAAGCCGTGTTGAAGCGGCCCAAGGAAAGCATCCAGGTTCTGGTCGGCGACATCGGCGGCGGCTTCGGTCACAAGACCAACCTCTATCCGGAGGACGGCATGGTCGCCTATGCCGCCGTCAAGCTGAACAAGAAGGTGCGCTGGCGCGGCGAGCGGTCGGACGATTTTCTCGGTGGCACCCATGGCCGCGATCTGACCTCGACGGCGGAATTCGCGCTCGATGCCAAAGGCCGCGTGCAGGCTTTCCGCGTGCGGTCTGTCGGCGGCACCGGCGCCTATATCTCCGGCACCGGCGCGCTGATCCCGCTGATCCTCGGGCCCTTCGTGCAGACCGGCGTCTATGACCTGCCGCTGGTTCACTACGACCTCAAGGCGGTGATGACGCACACCGCGCCGGTCGCGGCCTATCGCGGCGCGGGCCGGCCTGAGGCCGTCTTCGTGGTCGAGCGGCTGATGGATGCAGCCGCGCGGCAATTGAAAATGGACCCGCGCGCCATTCGTAAAGTGA
Source organism: uncultured Alphaproteobacteria bacterium (assembly GCA_963770515.1). Taxonomy (GTDB): domain Bacteria; phylum Pseudomonadota; class Alphaproteobacteria; order Rhizobiales; family Xanthobacteraceae; genus Bradyrhizobium. The sequence goes on along the minus strand of CAVYPW010000003.1, from coordinate 70,160 downwards.
ACTACGTCAAGCCGGCGCAACTGCCTTACACCAACGCGGTCGGCCAAGTGTACGATTCCGGCGCCTTCGCGCACATGCTGGAGCGCGCTGTCAAACTTTCCGACTGGGAAGGCTTTGCCGCACGCAAGAAGACGGCGAAGAAAAAAGGCCTGCTTTATGGCCGTGGTCTCACCAGCTATATCGAATGGACCGGCGGCACCGTGCATAACGAGCGCGTCAATTTGCATGCGACCGCCGAGGGACGCATCGTGCTCAATGCCGGCACACAGGCGATGGGGCAGGGGTTACAGACCACCTTCGCACAGATGATCGCCGAAGCGCTCGGCGTCTCCATCGACAAGGTCGATGTGGTCCAGGGCAATACCGATTTGGCCATCGGCTTCGGCAGCGTCGGCTCGCGCTCGCTGTTCGTCGGCGGCACCGCGGCGGTGGTCTCGGCGGCGGACTTGATCGCGAAAGCCCGAGAGAAGGCATCGCAGATGCTGGAGGCCTCCGTCGAGGATATCGAATATCGCGACGGCACGCTCACCGTGGTCGGCACCGACAAACATGTCAGCCTGTTCGACATCGCCAAAAAGGAAGCAAGCGCGCGGCTTTCCGTCGACAGCGAAGGCCAGACCGACGGCCCGAGCTGGCCGAATGGCACGCATATCTGCGAAGTCGAGATCGATCCGGAGACCGGCGTCACGCGCGTGGTGCGCTACACGACGGTGGACGATGTCGGCGTCGCCATTAATCCGATGCTGGTGACCGGACAAGTGCACGGCGGCGTCGCGCAGGGCATCGGCCAGGCGCTGTATGAGGGAGTCACCTACAGCGCCGAAGGCCAATTGATCACCGCGAGCTATCAGGACTACTGCATTCCGCGCGCCGACGATGTGCCGCCGATCGAGGTGACGCTGGATGGCTCCGCGCCGTGCCGGACCAATCCGCTGGGCGCCAAGGGTTGCGGCGAGTCCGGTGCGATCGGAGGCCCGCCCTGCATCGCCAACGGCGTGATGGATGCGCTTTCCGATCTCGGCATCACTTCGATCCAGACCCCGATCTCGCCGATGAAGATCTGGGAAGCGATCCGGGACACCAAGATGAGGGCGGCTTAAATACCGCCGTCGACAACGGATGCGTTATCATTCCGGGATGGTGCCAACGGGTCGCGCGAACGCGCGCCCGATGGCAGGCTCCGAACCAGACCCGGAATCTCGAGATTCTCCAATGTGCAATTGCACATTTTAGTTCGATGCTTCGCATCGCCCCGGAATGACATTGGTCCCTGTCACACCGTTCTGCTAGTTTAGCAACATTACGACAGGGAGAGATTCGATGCGCAAGATATTGACGATGCTCGCAGCACTGGCGACGCTGAGCCTCACCAATTGCGGCTATAACGCGATTCAGACCAATGACGAGCAGGTCAAATCGGCCTGGTCGGAGGTCCTCAACCAGTATCAGCGCCGTGCCGATCTCGTGCCCAACCTCGTCAATTCGGTGAAGGGCTTTGCGCAACAGGAAAAGGACGTGCTTCTGGGCGTGACAAATGCGCGCGCCAAGGTCGGCAGCATCCAGGCGACGCCGGAGCTCGTCAACGATCCCGGCGCGTTCGCGAAATTCCAGGCTGCCCAAGGCGAACTCACCAGCGCATTGTCGAAGCTTCTGGTGGTGACCGAGAATTATCCGCAGCTCAAATCGGATGCGCTGTTTCACGATCTGATGTCGCAGCTCGAAGGCACCGAGAACCGCATCACGGTGGCGCGTAACCGCTACATCAAGGCGGTGCAGGACTATAACGTCGGCATCCGCACCTTCCCGAACAACCTCACCGCGATGGCGTTCGGCTATAAGGAAAAGGCCAACTTCACGGTCGATAACGAAAAGGAAATTTCGACCGCGCCAAAGGTGGATTTCAACCCTGCACCGGCGCCGGCGAAGTAGCTTTACCCCGATGATAGCAAGGGCTCTCCTCGCCGCGTTCCTGCTGTGCTGGCCGTTCGCCGCGACGGCCGATGTCGCGGTGCCGCCTTTGTCGGGCCGAGTGGTCGATCAAACCGGTACGTTGTCGGACACTGACGTCGCGGCATTGACGCAACGGCTGAAGGATCTCGAGACCCGCAAGGGAAGCCAGGTCGCGGTGCTGATCGTGCCGACCACGCAGCCTGAGACGATCGAGCAGTTTTCGATCCGGGTCGCGGAAGCCTGGAAGATTGGGCGCAAGAAGATCGACGACGGTGCGCTTCTCGTCATCGCCAAGAATGACCACAAGCTGCGGATCGAGGTCGGTTACGGCCTGGAGGGCGCGCTCACGGACGTGACCTCGCGTCGCATCATCGACGAAATCATTACGCCGCGTTTCAAGACCGGCGATTTTACCGGCGGCATATCAGCCGGCGTCGACCGCATCATTCGCGTCATCGATGGCGAGCCACTGCCGGCGCCAAAGCCGGAAGCGTCGCACGGCGCCGACCCCGACATGTTCTTTGACATCGTTTTCAGCCCGTTCGGTTTTCTCGGCTATGCGGCGATCGCCGCCATCCTGCGCGGTTTGATGGGGCGACTGGTCGGCTCCGGCGTCACCGCCGGCGTGGTCGGCGCGATCGTCTGGTTTCTTCTCGGTTCGGCCATCGTCTCCGGCATCTTCGGCGTTATCGCCTTCTTCCTCACGATGTTCGGCGACAGCATTCTGGCCGCGAGCCAGGAAGCCAGCCGCAATGCGGGCCGCGGTCGTGGCGGCGGCTGGTCGACAGGCTCCTCCGGAAGTTCCTGGTCCGGCGGTTCAAGCTCGGGCTCCAGCGACAGCGGGTTTTCCGGCGGCGGTGGCAGTTTTGGCGGCGGCGGCGCCTCGGGGAGCTGGTAGTGATGGGCCTCAAGCGCATCGGCAAGCATCTGATCGAGCACCACTGGCGGGTGCGGCGGGTTTTCCCGCAAGTCGCGCTCGACCTGATCGAACAGGCGATCAAGGCCGGCGAGGCCACGCATTCCGGTCAGGTGCGCTTTGCCGTCGAAGGTGCGCTGGATGGAATGCCGCTGTTCAAGGGCCAGTCCGCACGCGAGCGCGCGCTCGATATTTTCTCGCACTTGCGGATCTGGGACACCGCGCACAATAACGGTGTGCTGATTTATCTCTTGCTCGCCGATCGCGACGTCGAGATCGTCGCTGACCGCGGCATCGACGCCAAGGTCGGCAGCGCCGGATGGGACAAAATCTGCAAGGCAATGGAAGCGGATTTCCGGGGCGGCAATTTTTCGGGCGGTGTTATCAAGGGAATCGGCGCGGTGTCGCAACAACTGGCGACGTATTTCCCCAAACAGGGCGCGGGTCCGAACGAACTGCCGGACAAGCCGATCGTGATGTAGGAGTTCGTCATTCCGGGGCGCTCGAAGGGCGAACCCGGAATTCATGTCACCGCCAACTCCGGGAAGAACGGATTCCGGGCTCGCGCCAAAGCGCGCCCCGGAATGACGTCGTGAGAGCGAGAGCTACGCCTTCCTGGCGCCGGCAGGCGGGGCCACAGGGTCAGCCTTGAGCGAAGGCCGCTCGGCGACGCGGTCGAACCATGCCTTGATATGGGTATTGGCGGGATCGATGGTCTGGCCGACCAGGGCGCCGAAATCGAGCCAGCAATAGAGCAGGATGTCGGCGAGCGTAAAGCGCTTGCCGCAGAGATAGTCGTGCCCGTCCGCCATCTGGCCATCGAGCCATTGCAGGCGGTTGGCGGCGACCATCTTCAACCCCGGCGAGGCTTCGGGGACGACCGGAATGCGCTTTTCGAAAAATCTCAGGGCCTCGCCGAAGCGATAGCCGTTGGCGAGCGGCTCGCAGATGTTGAGATCGACGCGGCGCGTCCACATCCGGCATTCGGCGCGCTCCTTCGGCGTCGATCCGATCATCGGCGGCTCCGGCTTGAGCTCCTCGAGATATTCGCAGATCGCGGTGATCTCGGAGAGATAGCTGCCGTCGTCGAGCTCGAGCGTCGGCATCTGGCCGTGCGGATTGCGCTTGAGATGCTCGGCCTCGCGATTTTCGCCGCCGCGCAGATCGACCGTCTGCTTCGGCATCTCGATGCCTTTTTCCGCCATGAAGATGCGAACGATGCGCGGATTGGGCCCGATCGAGTCGTAGAATTTCACGGCGTATCCCCTCATTTTTTTACTCTGGACGCATTGAGCAGACCGGCGAGCGGCCTGTCAAACCGCGCCCTTTTTATTTGCGCATGATCTTATCGGAAAGCCGCTGCACACTTTTCCGGATCATGCGCTAGCCGTCGTCGAGCTTGTTGAGGTCGCGCACCGATTGCATGATCGGCTCGAAGTTCGATCGCGCATCCAGCGCGTCGAACAGTTGGGCAGTGTCCGACAGTAGCGCGTGCGAGCGCTGGATTGCGATCCGCACATCTTCCTGCGGCGTATCGGACAGCCGCCCGTGACCGGACAGCAGGATTTTTGAATCGAGGCCCTTCAGCCGCTCCAGCGACTGGATATAGTCGCTGATGCTGCCGGAGCCGAACACCCCGCCCATCACGCCGCCGGGCATCAGCGTATCGGCGGCAAATAATAGTCCCTTGTCCTGATCGAACAGGCTGATGCAGGCCGAGGTGTGGCCCGGCGTGTACATCACGTTCAGACGAAAATCGCCGAGGTCGAACAGGTTGCCTTCCTCGAGCCAGATGTCGACATTGATCGGCACGTTCGGTTCGTTGAACATCTTGCGCAGCATCGAGAAGTCGTCGCGCAGCATGATCTTGTTCGCCGCGAGCCGATGCGCCGCGATGACGGTGCGGCTCTCGTTGAAATGCCAGGCCGCGCCGATGTGATCGAGATGCTCGTGGCTCAGGATCACCATGTCGATCTTGCCCGGCGGGCAATCGAGATGGTTCAGGCATTCCAGCAGAGCGGGATAGTTCGACGACAGCCCGACGTCGATCATGATCGTACGTAACTTGCCGCGCACCAGATAGGCGTTGGCCGCGCGGTTCTTGAAACGGATCTGGTAGACATTCTCAGCGGCCTGGATCAGCGAGCAGACGTCGTTGTTGAGCAACACGGGAAACGGGCTTGGCTTGTGGTCGCTCATGGGTTGCTCGCCCTGAACGTGACGGCATTGGAGGCGCGTAAGCGTTTGGATAGCGCATCCATCACCATCAGCGCGAATGCCGGCTGCTGGCTGACCAGATAGACGAAGCGGGCGTGGTTGATCCGCATCACGCGGGTGTTGGGCGCGGCCGCGATCGCGGTCGCCGAACGCGATGAGCCGTCGATAACGGCCATCTCGCCGAAAAATTCACCCTTGCCGAGGGTAACGATCACGGTCTTGCGCCCACCGGTCACTTTGGCGATCTCGACCTGGCCGTCGAGTACGACGAACAGTTCGCGACCCGTCGAGCCCTCTTCGAAAATGACCTGATCGACATCAAACTCGTTGATGCATTTCGCGATGGCCATGCGCTCCCCCGTCCATCTTTCGAGCCATGTTAGTCGGGAAAGCGGGCGCTGCAAACCGGTCGCTAGTGTCCTTTCGATTCCGAAGTTCGAAATGTGGCTCCGCAAAACGCGACGAACTTCGGAATCGGGACACTGGCCCGGGGCGGTTCTCGGAGAAGTGGCGCGGGAAGGCGGCTTCCCGTCAAAACCGGCCTCGCAAAACCGGTCCGCTATTTCCTAAATTTTCGGTAAGTCCTCGGCCAGGTAAGGATTTGGCAAGGTATGAAAGTTACCAAATGGTCAATCTTTAATGGAGAATTGACCGTGAGCGACCAGCAACCCGAGCAGATTGGCGGCGAATCCGGTTCCCTCAACGCAGGCGTTTCCCCTTCAGCCGGCGTGTCCAGCGAGCCGGTGACGGCTTCTGCGACTGAGACCAGCGAAGCGGCGGCCGTGCCGGTGTCCGAGCCTTCCATGCCGGAGCCTTCCATGTCCGAGCCGTCGATGTTTGGGCCGCCGGCGCCCGAGGCCCCAAAAGTCGAGGCGCCGAAAGTCGAGGCCATCAAAGCCGAGGCGAGCGCGCAAGCCGCCCAGCCGGAAGTGGCCGCCGACAAGATTTCTCCCACCCCCGGCAAGGTCATTGTCATGTCGCGTGGCGATCGGGCCTGGGCCGACCATGGCATCGATGCCGAACCCGAGACGGCCGAGCGCCAAAGCGTCTTCGGCAAGCGCCGGATCGCGGCGCTCGCCGCCGTGGTGGCGCTGGCGATTGCGGCCGGTGCGCTGGGTGGCGGGTTCGCCACCGCGACCTTCATGCATGGCGGCAGCGACGTCGCCACGAATAGCAACCCGACCTCGCTCGAGGCCTCGCTGTCGCGGATCGACGCCGACATCCAGGCGCTGAAGACCGGCCTCGATCACACCGCCAAGCTCGGCATGAGCCAGTTCAACAAGACCAGCGAGCGCCTCGACAAGCTCGAGCGTGCGCAGGCCGAGCCGGCGGCCAAAATTGCCAAGCTCAGCGAAACCGTCGACAAGCTCCGCGCTACGCCCGCCGCGGCGGCTGCGGCCGCGACTCCTGCCGCATCTTCTGCCGCGAAGGAAACCACCGGTTCGATCGCGCCAGCCCAGCAAGCCACGGCAACGCCGGCTGGGTCTAAAGCCGACGCCAAAACCGACGCGAAGACCGAAGTCGGCCGGTTGCCGACGCTGGAAGGCTGGGCGCTGCGCGATGTCGCCTATGGCGGCGCTTTGATCGACGGTCGCCGCGGCACCTACGAAGTCTATGCCGGCGACATGGTTCCGGGCCTTGGCCGGGTTGATGCCATCCGCCGCCAGGACGGCCGCTGGGTAGTCGTGACCAGCCGCGGCCTGATTGTGGCGCGCTGACAAGTCTTCGTCCGGTTCTCACTGCGACGTGAAAGTGCGGCGGTTGTCACAAGACAGCCGCCGTCTTTTTGTCTATTTCCTGAACGAATGCCAGGCTAAGCACGATGATGAAACCATCGTGTTTTGGTTTATTGTTTGCGCATGATCTCCGCGCAAACGCTTCGCGTTTGTCGCGAGGGAAAACCGCTACACACTTTTCCGGATCATGCGCCGGAATGACGGCTTTGACGCGGTGTTGGTCAGGATATGGGTCTTCCGTTGCGTTTCCTCTTCATCGCCTGCGCGCTGTTCTCCGGCGCGCTCTCCCTGAGCGCTGCGCAAAGCGCGCCCTTGCTGGAGCGTGGCGCGGCGGTCACTGATCCCATTGCTTTACGTGAACTCGATCGCGGGGCATTCAGCCTTGCGCGAATGCTGTCCGTATTGCCATCGTCGAGCAAACCGCTCGCCGACGACGCGTTGTTTGCGTTGCCCGCTATCGCGGGAATCCGAAAGTCGCTCGACGAGGAATTCGAACGATACGTAGAGCGGCACAAGGCCGAGCTTCCGAATGAAACCATCGGCGTCGGGCCGCAGTTCGACTTCCAGCTGTTCGACCGCGGCCAGCTTTATTCGCAAGCTAACCGCTTCGTGCTCGCCGGCATCGTCAACCGGATGGACCGCGCCTATGTGGCACCAGACAGTTGCGGTGAAATCCGCCTGATCTATCGCCTCACCGAGATCGATGCGCCGCCGGTCGGCGATCACGGCGCCTCGGCGCGGCTACCGATGACGCTCAATCTCATTTTGAAGGCGAAAGCCGACAAGGCCCCCGATGCCAAAGGCGCGGCACTCACTTGCGCGACCATTGCGCGACGCTGGCTGGAATTGGGCGACTGGTCGTTCGCGGGTGCGGCGCTGGCGGAAAAACTGACATCCGATGGTGGTCCATTGGCTCTGGTCGGGCCTGAGAACATCGAGCGCATCGAAACCAACCTCCAGATCGCGCATGTATCGCAATCGCCCGGCCATGAGTTTCGTACCGACTATCTGCTGAAGGTCTTCGACTATAATCCGCAAGCGAAAATTTTCGAGGAAGCGACGCTGGAAGACCAGATCGATCGCGAGCGGTTATTGTCGGATGAGAAACTCCGGCGCGATTTCAAGGCGTGGCTGCTCGATCCAGCGCATCTCAAAGAATTTGATCGCGGCACGGTTCTGATCCCGAAAGAGTTTCTCGCGAAAGCTGCGATTGCGCCGACCCCGATCGGCTTTTCAGCCTCTGCCTCGCAACCGGCCTTTGGCCTTGTACAAGGCGAGAGGAAAAATCCTGTCTTCTCGACAGATGATGTGGTGACGGCGCTGCAAAAGGCCGCCGCGAGCGGAATCGAGTTACAAAACATCCGCTCGGTCGCGGGCTTCGAGCGCCGTCTCAACGACATCACCTGCGCCGGATGCCACCAGACCCGCGGCATCGGCGGATTTCATTTCCCCGGCGTCGACTGGATGGCGACCAATCCATCCAACACGCTGATCGTGCCGGCCTCGCCGCATTTCTTCGGCGACCAGGTTCGCCGCCGCGATATTCTGACTGAGACCCGCGACGGCAAAACCGTCGACTACAGCCGCGGCTTTTCCGAACGGCCGCAACTGCGCGGCAGCGGTGAGCTGGCCGGAACCGAATATGACGACGGCTGGGGTGCGCATTGCTATGGCGTTCATGCCAAAGTCGGCGACAAGCTCGCCGACAACGACCGCAGCTTTGTGTCATGGAGTTGCGCCAAGGGGCTCGCCTGCCAGGTCATGAGCGAGGCTTCGCGGATGGGCATGTGCTTCGTCGGCAATCGATAAACCGTGGGCTCTGTCGTTCTGCATTTGATTGACAGTAAGCTCACTAATCGTGTTTCATCGCGCTAACGCGACCACCAAGGGATGCGGGGAGGAAACATGGACGACATCCTGATCGTCGGTGGCGGCATCGGCGGCCTGACCTTGGGTCTGGCGCTGCATGCGGCCAACATTCCCTGCCGCATCTTCGAAACCGCGCCGGAAATCCGCGCGGTCGGCGTCGGCATCAATCTGCTCCCGCACGCCACCAAGGAACTTGCCGCGCTTGGTCTTGAGGCCGATCTGTCGCGGGTGGCGATCCAGACCAAGGACGCCTCTTTCTTCAACCGCTTCGGACAATTGATTTATGAAGAGCCGCTCGGGCGCGCGGCCGGCTACGACCATCCGCAATTCTCGATTCATCGCGGCGACCTGCAAATGGTGCTGCTGGAAGCGTTCAAGAGCCGCGCCGGCGCCGACCGCATCCTCACCAACCATCACTGCGTCGGCGTGGAGCAGGACGACCACGGTGTCACCCTGCATTTTGCGGTCGGCTCCAGCGATGCCGTCGGCAAGAGTGTGCACGGTCGGGCTGCGATTGCCTGCGACGGCATCAATTCGGTGATCCGCAAGCAGTTTTTTCCAAACGAAGGCGAGCCGCGCTATTCCGGCGTCAACATGTGGCGCGGCGTCACGCGCTGGAAGCCGATTTTGTCGGGCGCGAGCCTGACCCGCGCGGGCTGGCTGTCGCATGGCAAGATGGTGATCTATCCGATCCGTGAGGCCGGCAGTGACGGCCTGCAACTCGTCAACTGGGTCGCCGAGATCGAGACGCCCAACTATCGCCGGCGCGACTGGAATCGCGCCGGTTCGCTCGAAGATTTCATCGGCGCCTTCGCCGACTGGCATTTCGACTGGCTCGATGTTCCCGCCTTCATCCGCGCGGCCGACAGCGTGCTCGAATTTCCGATGGTCGATCAGGACCCGCTGCCGCGCTGGAGTTTCGGCCGCGTCACGCTGCTCGGCGATGCGGCCCACCCGATGGTGCCGCGCGGCTCCAATGGCGCGGGCCAGGCGATCCTCGATACGCGGGCGATGACCTCGGCGTTGCTCGCCAACGAGGATCCGGTCGCAGCCTTTGCGGCCTACGAGAAGCAACGGCTGGAGGCGACGACGCGCGTGGTTCTCACCAACCGCACCAATCCGCCGGACGCGATCCTGCGCGAGGTCTATCAACGCACCAACGACCGGCCGTTCGAGGCGATCGGCGATGTCATCAGCCATGACGAGCTGGTCGCGTTGTCCGACAGCTACAAGCAGATCGCGGGCTTTTCCAAGGAAGCGTTGCGCGCGTGACCGACACCGTGATCGGCACATCGGCAAGAGATGCCTCGACCGTCGATGTCGCCGCGTTCATCGACGCCCAGCCGGTCGGCGCCTTCCAGATCAAATTACTGCTGATTTGCGCGACCGTGCTGTTCCTCGACGGCTTCGATACCACGGCGATCGGTTATGTTGCGCCGGCGCTGGCGAAGCAATGGAATATCGGCAAGGCCGCGCTCGGCCCCGTGTTCAGCGCGGGCTTGTTCGGACTGATGATCGGCGCGCTCCTGTTCGGCCCGCTGGCGGACCGCATCGGACGCAAGAAAATCATCATCTTCTCCACGCTCGCATTCGGCATCGGCACGCTGGTCACCTCGCTCGTCAACGACGTGAATAGTTTGCTTGCGATCCGGTTTCTGACCGGGCTTGGCCTCGGCGGCGCAATGCCGAATACGATTGCGCTGACTTCCGAATTCAGTCCGCATCGCCGCCGCGCCACCATGGTGATGGTGATGTTCGTCGGCTTTTCGATCGGGGCTGCGCTCGGCGGGCTATTGGCCGCAGCCTTGATCCCGCAGTTCGGCTGGCGGTCGGTGTTTGTCGTCGGCGGCGCGGCGCCGCTGTTTCTGGTGCCGATGCTGGCATGGCGACTGCCCGAATCCGTCCGGTTCCTGGCGCTGACCGGCCGCGCCGATGCGCGCGTCGCCAAACTTTTAACCTTCGTCAATGCGAAGGCGGTTTTTGCCGCAGATACGCGATTCGTCGTCGATGAGCCGGCATTGAAGGGCATTCCGGTCCAGCATCTCTTCAGGGGCGGAAGAACGCTGGCCACGCTGTTGCTGTGGGTGGTGTTCTTCATGAGCCTGCTCGATATCTACTTCCTGTCGAACTGGCTGCCGACGGTGCTCAACGATCTCGGCGCCTCGATCTCGCAAGCCGCCGCGATCGGATCGATGTTGCAGGTCGGCGGCGTGGTCGGCACGTTTGCGCTCGGCAGTATCATCGACCGCTTCTCGTTTCGTGCGCTGGCGCTGGTCTATTTCGTCGCAGCGTTTGCGGTCGGCGCGATCGGCCAGCTCGGGCATTCGGCCGTGCTCGTCACGATTGCGATCTTCGTCGCCGGCTTTTGCATTGTCGGCGGCCAGATCGCCGCCAATGCGCTTGCGGCCGGCTTCTATCCCACTTCAGTCAGGGCAACCGGCGTAGGCTGGGCGCTTGGGGTGGGGCGCGTCGGCTCGATCGTCGGCCCGCTGGTCGGCGGCATTCTGCTCAGCCTGCAATGGAGTGCGGGCGAGGTGTTCGTGGCGGCAGCCATGGCTGCGTTATGCGCGGCGCTGGCAGCGTTTTCGCTGGGACGATTAGCAGGGCTTGGTGGCAGCGGCAAAGGCAATTGCACTTCCGCGCCGCCGCTGGAGGCGGTGACGCGGAGTTAAGCATAGGGTAGCCTAACGAGCCATAGTCGTTGCAGGAGTTACGCCGTGACCGATCCGACCGGGGAGAGCAAGGAACGCAACCGCGAGATCGCCGCCAACGAAAGCGCGCGGCAGACCACCAGTTCCATCCGTGTCAGCGTCTGGGCGATTGGGGTTGCCGTGATCATCGGGCTGGCTGCGTTCGGTTGGGTATTCCTTCACAACCAATAGGCCGCGCGCCAAGCTCCGCTCAGACGTAATGCGTGAGGCGTTGGCCCGGCAGCAGATCGTAGGCCGAGCGCCAGCCCGGCAGTGCCGCGACGCGTTGCAGCCAGCGATCGATCGCGGGATGGCTGGTCTTGAAATCATATCCGGTCTCGTCGCTCGGATAGTGCAGATAGGCGATCATCGAGATATCCGCGATCGTTGGCTTTGGGCCCGCGGCAAAATCATTGTGTTGCATATGCAGCTCCAGAATGCCGAGGAAATCGTCGAGGCGCTTGCGCAGGAATTTCAGCACATTCGGATCTGGCGATGGCGTGAAGGTGCGCAGGAAGCGATAGGTCGCCATGTAGCCTGAGAGTTTGTGATTGTCCCAGAACAACCAGCGCAGCACTTCGAATTTCGCCTCCGCGCTGTCGCCACCAAAGCGGCCGCATTGTTCGGCAAGTTTCAGCAGGATCGGCGCGGTCTGGGTCAGGCGGACGCTGCCTGCTTCCAGCACCGGGATTTCGCCCATCTCGTTGACGGTCTGCCGCCATTCCGCCGTTCGCGTCACGCCGCCGGCGAAATCGGTCCAGACCGGCTCGAAACTCTGGCCGCACAGGTTAAGCATCAGCGCCAGCTTGTAGCTGTTGCCTGACTCCGGGAAGTAATGCAGTCGGTAGCTCCGCATTCCCGTCACCCTCACGCTACGGCGCCGGACGCCTTCAAACTTCGGATCGAAGCCTCGTCGTAGCCGGCCTCGCGCAGAATTTCCTCGCTGTGCTCGCCGACGCCGGGCGGATGCTTTGGTTTGACCTTCACGCTGCCATCGACCCAGATCGGACTGTTGATCGTGAGCAGGCTGTCGTTTTCAAACGGTACCAGTGCCTCGGTTTCGATCATCTGCGTATCGCTTCTGATATCGTCGAGAATGCCGACCACCCCGAATACGAGGCCATTGCCATCGAGACGTTGGCGCCATTCGGCAAGGTCTCTTGTCGCAAAGATCTGATCGAAGATCGCGATCAGCTCGATCGAGCGAGCATGACGGTCGGCCTTGGTGGCAAATCTGGCGTCATTGATCAGGTCTTGGCGGCCGAGGCAGCGGGCGAGCGCCGGCCATTGCCGCTCTTCATTGAGCAGCGACAGGATCAGCCAGCGCCCGTCCTTGCAACGATAGTGATTGGTCACGGCGTTCAGCGCGCGTTCGCGCGGCCGCCGCTCCTGGAACTCGGCGCCGCATAATTTGGCCTGCGCCAGCACGCCCGCCGCCCACAGGCCGTTCGCCATCAGGTTCGACGACACATGCGAACCTTCGCCAGACCGTTCCCGCTTGTAGAGCGCGGTCACGATCGCCCCATAGAGCGCCATCGCGCAGGGATGGTCGCCCATGCCGGGGATGGAACGCGCCGGCGTCGTATTCTCGTCCGCCCGCACGAGGTCCATCAGGCCCGATCGCGCCCAATAGGCGTTGCTGTCGAAGCCGGGCTTGTCGGCCTCCGCACCCGTCTCGCCATAACCGGTGAAGGAGGCATAGATCAGGCGCGCGTTGAGCGGCTTGATGTCTTCATAGGTGATGCCGAGGCGCTTGCGCACACCGGGCGGAAAATTGGTGACGAAGACGTCGGCCTCGGCGGCGAGCCGATACAGCACCTCGCGTCCTTCCGGTTTGGCGAGGTCGAGCGCCAGGCTTCGTTTGTTCCGCCCTTCCAGAAGCCAGGCGAAATTATGCGGGCTGACCGGATATCCCGGCAGTTTCGGCAGGAGCCGGTAGGGATCGCCGGTTCCCGGCGGCTCGATCTTGATCACTTCGGCGCCGAAATCCGACAGCACGGTGGCGGCTGCGGGCGCGGCGATGAAGCTCGCGCAATCCAGAACCTTCAGTCCTTCGAAGATGCCCTTGTCCATAGGTTCCATAGGTGGGTCGCTCCGCACTCTTTTAGATTGTCCAGATCGCTGCATTTGGACCGATGCCGGCGGCCGATGCAACAAGTCCTGCCTGGGGTGGTTCGGTTACAAAATTCTCAACCCTTTGATCACAAGGGCGGACCTTATCATCGACAGCGGCAGTAAATCTGGCAATGTGCTCGCGACGGTTGTGAATCGGAGATAAGCTGCCGGCTCGCGCCGAAAGACGCGAGAATCGGAAAAAGCGGGTTTGAAAGATGTTGTCCTTTCGTTTGCCGATGCTGGCGTCGCTTGCGTTGATCGCCTTGTGCTGGGGAGCGGGGCAAGCCCGCGCCGGCGACCTTGAGGACTGCACCGGGCCATTCTCCGACAAGACCGAGCCTGCGTGCACAGCGATCTTGAATGATGCGCGGCGGCCGGCCGAGGATCGTCTCAAAGCCTATGCAGCCCGCTCGCGTTTCTTCGCCAGAGGCGGCAAGCCTGATGCGGCGCTGGCGGATGCGGAAGCTGCTGTTCAGCTCAATCAGCAGTCCTCCAACGCGTTCTCGGCCCGTGCCTATGCGCATCAGCGCGCCGGCCAACTCGATGCCGCACTCGCCGACTATAACCGTGCGGCCGAACTCGAACCGAAGAATCCGAGCGTGCTGATCCTGCGCGGGTTCTTGCGCAGCGACCAGAAGGCCTGGACCGAAGCGCTTTCTGATTTCAACGGGGCGCTCGCGCTACGTCAGGACGCCCTGGCCTATGTCGGACGCGGGCGCGTCTATATCGAGACCGGCCAGCTTGATCAGGCGCTGAGCGACCTCAACGCGGCGCTGGCGATGAGCACGACGGTGCAGAACGGGTTTTACTGGCGCGGTCAGGCCTATCGCCGCAAGGGCGACATTGATCGCGCGATCGATGATTTTTCCCGCGCGATTGCGCAGGCGCCGCAGACCGAGCGCGCCGCTTATAATGCCCGCGCGCAGCTCTTCGTCGCCAAAGGCGACTACGCCCGCGCCATCGCCGATTTCGACAAGTTGCTGTCGTTGGTGCCGGGCAACAAGACCGTGCAGCAGGAGCGCCAGGCCGCTGTGGCGATGCAGGCGGAATTGACCAAGGTGCATGGCGCACAACCTGCGCCGGCTGCTTCTCCCAACGTCGCTGTCTCCCCCCCGGCGGCGCCCGCGACATCATCTGCGCCAGCCGCGCCCGGTACGCCATCCTCGTCGCCGGCAAGTCCCCAGATCAAGCAGGCCGTACAACTGGTAGGCCAGAAGAAATTTGCCGAGGCGGTGGGCGTTCTCACTCAGGCCATTGCGGCCAATCCCAACGATGAAGCCGCGCTCCGGCTTCGGGCCCTTCTGCTCGGCGCGCTCGGCCGATTTGCCGAAAGCCGTGCGGATTACGACGCCCTGCTCAAGTCGAAGCCGAACGATGCGCCATTGCTGACAAGCCGGGCACTTGCATTCCTCGGCTTGCGGCAGTTCAACGAAGGCTTGGCCGATGCAAACCATGCGATTGACATCAACCCGGCTGCCTCATCGGGCTATGCCGCCCGCGGTTCGATCTATCGTATGATGGGAAAACAGCAGGAGGCGCTGGCCGATTTCGATCATTCGATTTCGCTCAATCCAAAAGACAGCGGAGCCTTCACCGAGCGTGGGCAGACCTATATGGGGCTTAACCAACTCGACAAGGCGCTGGTGGATTTCGATCAGGCACTCGCGCTCAACCCCAACCATGACATCGCGCGTGCGGCGAGAGGGTTGGCATTGCTGATGAAGGGCAATAACGCTGAGGGCATGCTCGACATCAGGAACGCGCTTGATCACAACCCGAATAATCAGATTGCCGAACTCGGGCAGGGGCTGGCGATGCTGGTTTCCGGTCAGAACGACCGCGCTTTGCTGGCGCTCAATCAGGTTATCGGAAAAAATGCGGCCCTTGACGGCCTGGCCCGGACGCTTCGGGCCCGGGCATTGCTCGCAAAGAACAACACGGCCGACGCCCTGGTTGACCTCAACACTGCGCTCGGCAAGGCCCCGAACGATCAGGGCGCTCTGTTGTTGCGGAGCCTGGTCTGGCTCGCCATGCACTCCTACGACAACGCGCTGGAAGATATCAACAAGGTGATCGCGCAGCGCGAGACGGTCGAGGCCTATTTTACGCGCGCCAAGCTATACGAAGCGCAGAACAAATTCGACAAGGCAGCGGACGATTATCGCCGGGCGACCCAGCTGCCCGCTGCCAGTGTATTCGACGTGCTGGCGCAGACCACCGCAAAGCAGAAAGCCGAGCAGCTTTCGAAAAAAGTGCCGTGCGGCAATTCTTCCGGAAACGGCACTTGTCTGTGACGATTATTCTTCGCCCGACAGCAGCGCGGCATTGCCGCCGGCTGCGGCCGTGTTGATCGTCACGGTCTGCTCGGTGGCAAAGCGCGCCAGGTAATGCGGGCCGCCGGCCTTGGGCCCGGTGCCGGACAGGCCGGAGCCGCCGAACGGCTGTACGCCGACCACCGCGCCGATCATGTTGCGGTTGACGTAGACATTGCCCACCGCCAGCCGCTCGATCACGGTATCGACCACGTCGTCGATCCGCGAGTGAATACCGAGCGTCAGCCCGTAGCCGCTGTGCTCGATCGACGCCAGCACCTCATCGAGCTGGCCGGCCGCGTAACGCACCACATGCAGGATTGGGCCGAAGATCTCGTCGGTCAGTTGGCCGGCGTTTGCCAGTTCAAAGATATGCGGCGCGACATATTGGCCCTCCGGCGCTTGCCCTGCAAAATGCACGCGCGCTTCGCGCTTCATGCGTGCGATATACGCGTCGAGCCGCGCCTTGGCATCAGTGTCGATCACCGGGCCGATATGGACGGCGGGATCCGAAGGGTCGCCAATCTTCAATTCGCGCGCGGCGCCGGAAATCATTTCGATCATGCGATCGGCGACGTCTTCCTGCACGAGCAGAATCCGCAACGCCGAGCAGCGCTGGCCGGCCGACCGGAACGCGGAGGTGAGAACGTCATCGGCGACCTGCTCGGGCAGCGCGGTTGCGTCCACGATCATGGCGTTGATGCCGCCGGTCTCGGCGATCAGCGGCACGATTGGGCCATCCTTGGCTGCCAGCGCGCGATTGATAGCGCGCGCAACTTCGGTCGAGCCGGTGAAGACCACGCCAGCCACGTCCGGATGGGCCACGAGCGCTGCGCCGATGCGGCCATCGCCCGGCACCAGATGCAGCGCGGAAGCCGGCACGCCGGCCTCACGCAGCAGGCGAACCGCCTCAAATGCGATCAATGGCGTCTGCTCGGCGGGCTTTGCCACCACGGTATTGCCGGCCATCAAGGCCGCGGTGATTTGGCCGGTGAAAATGGCGAGCGGAAAATTCCACGGCGAAATCGCGACGAAAACGCCGCGGCCGCGCAGGTCCAGCACATTGCTCTCGCCGGTCGGCCCCGGCATGGTCTCGCCCACGCGGAACAGGTCGCGGCCAAGGCTGGCGTAATAACGGCAAAAGTCCGTGGCCTCGCGAACTTCCGAGATGGCGTCGTCCAGCGTCTTGCCGCCCTCACGCTGCAAAAGCGCGATGAAACGCGCGGCGCGGCTCTCCAGAAGATCGGCGGCGCGATCGAGATGGCCGGCGCGGCTTGCCGCCGGCGTGCGGCTCCAGTGTGAGAAGCCGGCGCGCGCGGCAGCCACGGCTGCATTCGCTTCGTCAACGGCCGGTTCAATCACGCTTCCGATCGGCGTGGCCAAATTGGCAGGGCCGAAAAGCTGTCGCACCTCCCCGGGGCCGGTCTTGCCGCCGATCAGGGATGTCGCGGTGACGGGCGCGGTCTCGGTGCTGACCGCGTCGAGCATGGCCAGGAGCGCCGCTCGGTCGCCGAATTCGAGGCCACATGAATTTTGGCGCTGCGGCCGATAGAGATCGACCGGCAACGGGATGTTGGGATGGCGGGTATTGTCGGCTTTACCGATGATGTCGGCCGGACGCCGCAGCAAGTTTGCCACCGG
The DNA here is from genome assembly GCA_963770515.1 of uncultured Alphaproteobacteria bacterium. Lineage (GTDB taxonomy): Bacteria > Pseudomonadota > Alphaproteobacteria > Rhizobiales > Xanthobacteraceae > Bradyrhizobium. Next base: position 52,714 of record CAVYPW010000003.1, on the reverse strand, counting down.
CACGGCATCGTCGGCGGCGAGCGCGACAAAGGAGGAGTTGGCGCCGTTTTCCAGCAGGCGCCGCACCAGATAAGCGAGAAGATCGCGGTGGCTCCCGACCGGAGCGTAGGTGCGGCAGGCCAAAGCAGGACGATCGGCGGTCAGTTGCGCGTAAAGGGCCTCGCCCATGCCGTGCAGGCGCTGCAATTCGAAGCCGCCTTCGTCGCCCGCGCGTTCGAGAACGGTTGCGACGGTCAGCGCGTTATGAGTGGCGAATTGCGGAAACAGAAGCGGCCGCAGCTTCAGGAGTTGTTCGGCGCAGGCGATGTAGTTCAGGTCAGTCATCACCTTGCGCGTGAACACGGGATAGCCTGATAGCCCGCGCTCCTGCGCGCGCTTGATCTCGCTGTCCCAATAGGCGCCCTTGACGAGCCGCACCATCATGCGCCGGTTCAGTTTGGCGGCCAGTTCGCTGGCATAGTCGATCACCGCGGTGGCGCGCTTCTGATAGGCCTGAATGGCGAGGCCGAAGCCGTCCCAGCCCGCGAGCGATGCGTCGGAAAAGCTCGCCGCAATCACTTCCAGCGAGAGCTCGAGCCGGTCGGCCTCTTCGGCGTCAACCGTGAGGTTGAGGTCGTAAGACTTCGCGCGCTGCGCCAGATCGATCAGCCGTGGCACCAGCTCGTCCAGCACACGTTGCCGGCTCAGGGCCTCGAAGCGTGGATGCAGCGCCGAGAGTTTGATCGAAATGCCGGGCCGGTCGGGCAGGGGACGCGTGCCGGCGCTGGCGCCGATCGCCTCAATCGCGCTTGCATAAGCATTGAAATAACGCTCGGCGTCGGCTGCGGTCCGCGCGCCTTCGCCAAGCATGTCGAAGGAGTAGCGTGGCGCGGCGCCTGATTTTGCCCGCGCCAGCGCGGCCTCGATGGTTTCGCCGAGCACGAAATGGCTGCCCATCAGCCGCATCGCCTGCCGTGTAGCGGCGCGGACCGCCGGTGCGCCGAGGCGCTTCACCAGCCGGCCGATGGTCCCGTCGGGCGTTTCGCCGGGCTGAATGACCCGCGCCGACATGCCGAGCGCCCAGGCCGAGGCATTGACCAGGAACGCGCTCGATCGGGTCTCGTGATGGATGAAGTCGCCTTCGCCGAGCTTGTCCTCGATGAAGCGATCGGCGGTACGGGCATCCGGCACGCGCAACAGCGCTTCCGCCAGCACCATCAGCGCGAGGCCCTCTTTGGTGGAGAGCGCGAATTCGCGCAGCATGTCCTCGACGCCGCCAAGCGGATCGTCGTTGGCGCGGATGGCCTCGATCAGCCGGGTCGCGGTCCGGTCGATCCGCGCCTCGCGTTCCCCGCTCAAGCGGGCAGCGACCAACAATTGCCTCGCGATGGCGATATCGTCGGCAGCGTAAGGCGCCGTGAACGCCGGGAGCGTCAAAGCGGAGTGGTCGGCGGGTTCGGATTGCATCGAGGGCTCCGACGCGAATATTCGCCGAAGCATACATGATAAGCCGCACTCAAAGGAATCGGCTTCAGCTTTACTGAAAAGCGCGCCTGCGCAGGTCTCAGCCGATACCCAGCGAAGCACGGTGGCGGATCGGCGCGAGAGACGGCCCATCCTGGCGTTTGGACCACGACACATAGCTTGCAACCAGCGTCATGATCGCGATACCGGAAAGGCTGACCAGGATCTGTTGTACCAGCGAGCCGGAACCCGTCACCAGAACAAAGTGTCCGGCGAGGGAGAGCAGCACGCCGGCACAAAACACCGCCAGCGCCTGCTCGCCGCATACGATCAGCGGCTTGAGGATCGGCGAGTTCAAGGCGTGCCACCGCTTCGGAATCAGCCGCGTGGCAAACAGCGCCAGAACGATGAAATGCAGGATGCGGTAAGGCGCGAGGTTGACCCGATCGTTCGGAATGAACGCATCGTGTAGCCACATCGGCAGCATATCGCCCAGCGCGGGGAAGTGCCCGGCCAGCGTCATGGCGTAGGCGAAGACGAGGTAGGCGAGCCCAAGATACGCCCATACCGGCTTGCGGAAACGGGCGCGAAACCGGCTGACGCCGCCAAGCGCGCACCAGGCGCCGAGCACAAACAGCAATTGCCAGCAGAACGGGTTGAAAAACCAGCTGCCGTCCGGAAACGTCGACAACGTCCATTCGAACTGGCGCGCGGCGACATAGAGCGCGAACGATGCGGCGAGCGTGAAATCAGGTGCGCGCAGCATCAGCCACAGCACCAGCGGAAAACCCGCTATCAGCACGACGAACAGCTGAAGCAAATCGAGATTGGCTGCCTTGGATTGCAGCAGCAGGCCGTGGGCGACGGTGCGGACCGGGTCTTCCAGCAGGCCGGCGACGTTGAATTCATAGATGATGTCAGGGGCGGCATAGCGCGTGGCCACGTCGCCGATCGATACCGCGTAGATCGCAAACAGCACGATGAAGGCGGCATAGAGTTGCCAGGCGCGCCGCAACAACCGCGTGGCCCCGACGATGCTGCCGCGCTCCAGCATGATGGGTGCATAGGCGAGCGCGGCGTTGTAGCCGATGATGAATACAAATAGCTCCGCGGCGCCCGAAAAACCGAAGTTCCGTAGCGTGAGCGAGTTCACCAGGTTATTCGGGATGTGGTCCAGAAAGATGAACCAGTTCGCCAGACCCAGGAACAGATAGAGCCTCGTGTCGCGCGCATGACGAGCGAGGGCGGTATTGGTATTCATAATATTAATTTCGGGTGGTGGCGTTCTGCCGGCGTGACAATGGACGCAGGACGTAAGGCGCTTCGGCCGCGCTTGCAAGGCGGCTCGCCGTTATGTGAGTCAGAGGTGATATGCCCCTGCATCAATGGTAAAGCGAACGGCGGAACACGAAGCCGTGAGCACCGGGAATATTTTACAATAAGTTAAGCGAATCAGATCGGCGCTGCGGCCATTTCGTTAACGCGCTGCCAGGTCGCGCATGCAATCGATCCATTGAATCGAGCGCTAATAGGTTGCGGCGAGATATTCGACGATTTTTGGAATGTCGGCATCGGCGATGGGCGCGCCGTATACCTTGATCATCTTGGTTACTTCGGCACGCCAAAAATCCTGGCCGAATTTTGGTCCGCGCGGCTGCGTGGAAATGTAATCGGCCGAATGGCAGCCGGTGCAATTGTTCATTACGTCATCGAGATGGGGGCCGGGTTTGAAGGCCGCGGTTTCCGGCGGCAGGTTGTAGACGACCGGAGCCGCGTTTGCCGACCCGTACTTGATGATCAAGGCGAGAACGATGATGAGTAGAATTGCGAAAAGAAGCCGTCGTTTCATGATCGTTTTTCTCAGGCGGCGGTAACGCGGACGGTTTCGACGACGTTACGCAGGTAGCCGGCCGGATTCCAGTTTGGCTGCATCGGCTGCGTATCGCCCGCATTGTTGGTGGCGCGAACCCTCAGATTGTAGATGCCCGGGACAAGTGTCACCGGCAGTTTCCATTCGCGAAAGGAATATTTTCCGAGATCGCGACCGAGCCTTGCGGGAGTCCATGTCAGGCCGTCGTCGGCGGAGAATACGACATCCTTGATGCCTTTGCCGCCGTCAAACGCGATTCCTCTCAAGGTTGTCGTCTTGCGGGCCTTCAGCCGGGCGTCATTGGGTACATTGGTGATGAAGGAGCGAACCGTGAAGCGGTTAATCGGGATGGTCGCCTTCGGCGCAGTGCCGGGTTCGACGCATCCGCAGGGCGTATCCGGAATCCGGTAGGCGGTCTTCATCCAGAATCCGTCGAATGTGTTGTCTATCACCGTGATTTCGTTCAGATGCTTGACCCAATAGGTGCCGTAATAGCCAGGCACCACAAGGCGCAGGGGAAAGCCGTTGAGAACCGGCAGATCCTCGCCATTCATTTCATAGGCGAGCATTACCTCGCCGTCGCGGGCGTGGTCGATGTCAAGCGCCTTGACGAAGTCGGGTGTCGTATCCATCACCGGCTCGTCCATGCCGTTGAAGGTGACCTGCCGCGCGGATGCCTGCACCCCGGCCATGTCGAGCACTGTCTTGAGCGGCACGCCGCGCCATCGCGCGTTGCCCATCGCGCCGTTGCCCAATTGGCCTCCGGCCACGCGCGGGTCAAAAAAGCCGCGGCTATTGCCGGAGCACTGGTTGACCGCGACAAGATCGACTGCCGACAGCTTTCTGAGGTCCTTCAAGGAAAGCTTGAGTGGATGATCGACCTTGCCCTTGATCTCCAGCGTGAACCGGTCGGGATCGATGTCCAGCGGCACGCCGGCCAGATGATACCGGACAAAGAAAGCGTTGTTCGGCGTAATCGGGCCACCGTCAAAAATCGAGAATGGCGTTTCGAGTTGCGGCGGCCGGCTGGTCAGGCCGATCATCGGCCGCTTCTGCGGATATTTCACCAACGGCCGCTTGCCGTTGTCAAACGGCAGTACCACTTCGTCGAGCGCGAAAGCTCGAGACGATGTCAGGCCGCTCGCGAGTGCCGCGAACCCGGCGCGTTTGAGAAACTCCCGCCTGTCGACCATGACGCGTCCTCCACAAGGCCGTTTGTCGCCTTCTGTCGCGATAGTGACATCGGAAGTCGCCAAGTCAATTCCCGGCTGCGGGTCGTACCCTACATGCACCGCTCCGGCCGCAACTCGGCGGCCGGAGCGCTTCAGCGATTCGCATCAGGCCGGTCAGTACGAACAGACGTTCACGGTGCGGAAGCGGTAGCCATACGGCGTCGGCACGCGGCGGGTCACGTAGCAGCCGTCGTCGACATAGCCGACGCCGAAACCGCCGAAGTGATGATGATAGCCACCCCAGCCCCAGCCCCAGCCGCCGAACGGCTTGGCCGATGCGGTGGAGGGAGCCAAAGCTGCGACGCTGAGAGAAGCCGCGGCAGCAAGTATGATCGTCAGTTTGCGTAGCATGGTCGTTCTCCTCGATTTGCGCAGGTTGCGCGGGTTGCAGTCAGTCTCACCCCTTGACCATCAGTCGCGCCGTTTCGAAACGGGGTTCGAGGCAGCTCCATTCGGTTCAAGGAATTTTTTCTGAATGCCTGTTCAGCTTCGGGCGCAAATAGCTGTCGTCCCCGCGCGAACGACGTGAACCACAACGATCGGCCGTTCAGGCGGCAACAGGCTTTTCGCCGTCAACGAGCGCAGACAAGGCGTCGGCCCTGGCGACGACGCACACGCTCATCGGCCCGGCGCGTCCGCGGATTTCAAGGTCCTGCCGCGGCAGCGCGTCGTCGGCAAGGCCCGCCGTCGCGCGCACGTCGTCCGAGAAGATGGCCTCGCAGCCGAGGCTTTTGGTCATGTCCTGCAACCGTGCCGCGACGTTGACGGCATCACCGAGCGCGGTGAACACCATGTGATCGCGATAACCGATATCGCCGACGATCACTTCGCCGCCGTGAATGCCGATGCCGAAGCGGATCGGCTCGCGCAGGTCGTTCTTGAGGAACTGATTGAGTTCCTCGACATGGACCGAAATCCGCGCCGCTGCCATCAGCGCCTGGCGGCAGGCGGTTTCCCGATTGGTCGCCAGTCCAAACAAAGCGAGTTGCCCGTCGCCGAGAAACTGGTTCGGCTGGCCGCCGCATTCGATCACGGCCTTCGAGACCGCGCCGAGAAAACGGTTGACGACGAAAACCGTGTCGAACGGCAGGCGGTTTTCCGCCAGCCGCGTCGAGCCGCGCATATCCACGAACATGCTGACGAGGTAACGCTCCTCGCCGATATGCGAGGGGCCGTGACGGGTCGGCGCGGCCTGCGGCGTGAAGATCTGGAAGAAGGAAAGGTCGCTGTCGGGGCGAAGCTGACAGGCGAGCCGGATCGCCGGGTCCGCATCGCTCCCGACCCGGTTGAGCACGAAGGCTTCGCGGTTGGAGGGCCGCGGCAGGGACGTGCAGTCACCGATCACGCGAATGCGGCAGGTCGAACAGCGGGCGCGGCCGCCGCACACGCTCGCATGCGGGACCTGATAGCGCAGGCTCGCCTCGAGCACGGAAAGGCCTTTCGGCACCCGGATGGTGCGGCCATTGCCGTAGGAAAGGCTGATCATGCCGCCACGCCGCTCGTGGAGGGCGCGAAAGCCGCGTGCGGCCAGCACCACAACGAGCAGGCCGAGATAGCCGATGATGAAGCCGCCCGTGATGCTTTCGAGTGTATCGCTCTGGGCGGGCGTGCCCACCTTTGCCGGAGAGAGATTGGCCGCGCGCCACTCGGCATCAGCGCTTTCTTTCACGATCGTTCGGCCGCTCTGGTAGAGGCCGAGCAAAGCGAGTGTCGGCACCAGCACGGCTGCGGCCAGCAGAAACGGGGCGGCGTATCTGAAGAACGCCTTCATCCGCAGCCAGAAGTAAAGGCCGATGCTGCCGTGGATCCAGGCGATGATCAAAACCGACAGCGTCATCCACATCCGGTTCGACGCCGTCGCCCAATAGCCGTGAAGCACCTGCGGATAGAGCTTGGAGGTCCCGAACAGCGTGAAGCCGAGCCGGGTGCCGATGACGTGGGCGGCAATGAGCGCCGGAATGCTGAGGCCGAGCACAAGCTGCAACGGTTCGATCGCCTTCCAGCGGAACTGCCGCCGCTCGTAAAGTGCCCAGATTCCGAGGCCGCCATGGACCAGGACCGCGCCGTAAAACACGATGGCGACCGGCAAGAATTGCCAGAACAGGAGATGGTAATGCATGCCCCAGGCCAGCGCCTCCAGCGAGATATTGCCGAGCGCATGGTTGAGGAAATGGCTGATTAGATAGGTAAAAAGGATCAGCCCGCAGACCATGCGGATCTGGCGGACGCTGACGCCACGCAGGAGTTTTCCGATCTGGGGCTGGGTTGGTTCGCTCATGTTGGTCTGCTGATTCATAGACCTGCGAAACTAGCGTTTAATTCCACTAGTACCCACTTTCCGAAGTTCGTGCTCCCGTCGCAGCACCCACCTTCACGAACTTCGGAAAGTCATGGGCACTAGAAAACTTATTGAATCTAGTACCGCTTTATCGATCTGAAGTCCCTGAAAAAAACTCGCGGCTCGCGGTGCAGGGACTTCAGATCGGCGGTACCGGGCACGAGTGGCGGTTTCGGCCAATTAACGCAATATCGGGACGTTGACACCCCCGCCGGAGTTGGCGAGAAAGCGCCGTGACGATGGCGCCCCCAGATAGCTTCGGCAACGAAGTCAAACATTCCGCGCTCAAGCCCTGGCTTGGCGTCATCGCGCTGATCGTGGCGATGACGGTCATGCGCGCCGTCTATGCGAGCCTCATCGATCTGCGGACCGACGAAGCCTATTACTGGACCTGGTCGAAGGAAAACGTGCTTTCCTTCCTCGACCATCCGCCCATGGTGGCCTGGTTCGTTCGCTTCGGCACCGCGATCTTTGGCGACACCAATTTCGGCGCGCGCTTCGCCGGTCTCGTCGCCATGTTCGCCGCGCAGGTGCTGCTCGCCGATATCGTCTGGCGTGTCACGCGCGATCTTCGGGTGGCCGTCATCGCGGTCGCGATGATGGAGGCTTCGCTGTATTACGGCCTGCTGATGACCAAGATCGCGCCGGATGTCCCGCTGGTCCTGTTCGTCACGGCGATGGCCTGGGCGCTGGTGCGTCTGGCCGAAAGCGGTGACGGGCGGTGGTGGCTCGCGGCCGGCTTGTTCGCAGGAATGGCGGCGCTGTCGAAATTCACCGTTGCCCTACTGATCCCGGCGGTGCTCGCCTTCATGTGGGTGCCGAACTGGCGCGGCCGCTGGTTGCGCAGTCCCTATCCATGGACTGCGGCCGCGCTCGCCTTGTTGCTGTTCACGCCGGTCCTGATCTGGAACATGCAGCACGACTGGGCCTCGTTTCGCTTTCAGGCGGTGCGGGCGATCGCTTCGCATCAATGGTCGCTTCGCACCTTCGGCGAATTTCTGGGCTTGCAATTCGGTCTCGTCGGCTTTGTCCTGTTGCCGGTGGTCTTGACGGGCGTCGTGTTGACGGCGTGGCGCGGATTTCGCCGCGGCGAAGCGGTCGCGATTCTGCTGTCGACGGCCGTGATCGTTCCCTTTGTCTACTTTTTGTGGAAGTCGCTGAGCTTGCGGGTCGGCGATACCTGGCCGACCTTGATCTGGCCGCTCGGTTTTCGCGGCCGCCGCCATCAATCTGTCGATGCTGCGAAAGGAAGGATGGTCTGCCTCCTTTATCGCGATGTCGCATCGCTGGGTCAGGATCGCGATCGTCTCCGGCATCGCCTTTGTCGTCGCCGTCTGCTTCTACTATCTGGCGATGCCGTTCAATTTCATCGGCCGCACCGATCCGGTCGGCGGCGAAGCCGGTTACGAGGAGATCGTGAAGCGGACCGAGGCCGAGCTGCAAAAGACCGGTGCGACCTGGATCGCCACGACGGACTACCGCACCTATGCGATGCTGCGCTGGTTTTTCAACAACCGCGTTCCGGTGGTGCAAATCAACGAGCGCGGGCGCTATCAGGGATTTCGCGCGCCCGACATGAGCCTGATCGCGGGCCATGCCGGCATCTATGTCGGTCGCGAACCCGACAACAATCCGTCGGCGGCCGTTGTGGGCTTCAGGTCTCCGCCAAACGCGAACCGCTGGAGAGGGTCGATCGCGTCTGGCGCGGGATTGTCATGGATAGCTATTCGATCGAAAAGTTCACCGGCTGGACGCCGCAACTCTCGCCGCCGCCGGATTCGCCGCTGTTCGACTGGCGCTGGCTGGCCGATGCCGAGGAAGCATTGCGGTTGCGCGTTGCCGTCACAAGCGCGTCATTCCGGGGCGCGCGAAGCGCGAGCTACGATGTGCAATTGCACATCGTAGAATCTCTGAGATTCCGGGTCTGGTCCTTTGGACCATCCCGGAATGACGACATCCAAAACTTAGAAATCACTCTTCCCCGCGCTTGCGCAAGAGGTCCTTCGCCAGATCGCTCAGCGAGGGACGCGGCAGCGCTGCAAAGGGCAACGGCCGGGTGACGTCGATCGCGGCCAGTCCCAGCCGCGCGGTCAGAAGACCATTGAGGAAGCCTTCGCCGAGCCGTTGCGACAGTTTGGCGGTCAGCCCATGGCCCAGTATCTGCTGGATCACGCTGTCGCTCGCCGCCATGCCGCCGGTGATGGCAAGATGCGCCAGCACGTGGCGCATCAACCTTATCATGCCAAGCGTGCCGGGCCGCCCGCCGTACAGCCGCGCCAACTGCCGGATCAGGCGCAGCGAAGCCGCTAACACAAAAACGACGTCAAACAGCGCGCGCGGGCTGATGGCGGTAACGAGCGAGACGCGTTGTGCGGCGGCGGAGATCAGCAGACGGGCCTCCTGATCGAGCGGGCTCATCAGCTCGCGTTCGGCGAGGCGGATCATGTCCGCGCCGTCGATGATGTCGCCGGCATGATCGCTCAGCATGGCGCGGGCGCGCGCCAGATGCGGGTTCTGATGCGCGATCTTCAACAGATCGCGCAACACGTCGCGGCTTTGGTTGCGATCGTCGCTCGCGATCACCAAAGCCGCGCGCCGGTGCAACTCTTCGATCGTGGAAAGCCGCATCAGGCCGATCGCCTCGCGCGCGGTCACCACGGTCAATGAGAGCGTAGCGGCAAAGGTCAGCGCCAGCCCGAGGATGCCGAGACTTTCGCTGCGCGCAAACAGATCCTCGATCAGATGCGCGACACCAAGCCCCGCGCCGAGCAGCACCAGACCGCCGAGCGCGCTCCAGAACAGTGTACCCCAGCGAAATCGCGGTTCCGCGGGCACAATCGTCGGCTCCAGCGCCACCGGCAATTGCGGCGCGTCATTTTCCGGTGTGACGTGAACCGTGCCGCGCGAGGGGCGGCTCTCTTCGTCGGGATCGGTCACGACGACGTTTGCGTCGTCGAGCTTGAAGGTCGCGGGCTTGCGGTTGCGGGGGCGCTCGCTCATTGCAGCCTGTCTCCGATCAAGAACTGCAGCGCCCGGTCAAGGCGGATGTGAGGCAGCGCCGCTTCATTCTCGCCCTCCGGCGCGAGGCGGGGCGGGCGGAAGCGCAGGAAGCGGAAGTCGGTGCCTTCGCCTTGCCCATTGGCGAGCCCGGAAAACGCGGTCTCGCTCTCGAACAAGGCTTGCGGATCCTCAGGCAATTCGCCGGGAAAGGTCGCCACTTCGGTGTTGCCGTCGAAGATCTCGCCATTCGCGCTTTCGCCCGCGATCGGCGTTCCCAGGATCGATGGCAGGCTTTCGCGGTCGCGCGTGACCTGAGCCTCCCGCGTGGCGCGGATGGCGGCCAGCGCCACGACATCGATGGTGGCGCCGGTATCCTCGGCTCGCATCACGGCGTGGGCGACAGCACGCCGCAGCACGGCTTCCAGCCGGTCGTGGCTCGTATGATGCAGGTGATCGGCCTTGGTCGCTGCGAAAAGAATGCGGTCGATCTTCGGGCGGAACAGCGCGTTGAGGAAGCTGCCGCGGCCGATGTGAAAGCAGTCGAGAATTCCGGCCAGCGCCGCCTCCAGGTCGAACAGCGCGTTCGGCCCCGAGTTGAATGCGGCGAGCGCGTCGACCAGAACCACCTGGCGATCGAGCCGCGCGAAATGGTCGCGGAAGAACGGCCGCACCACGACGTCCTTGTAGGACTGATAGCGCCTTCGCATCATCGCCCACAGCGATCCGTCCGGCGGGTTGCCGTCCTCGCGCACGTCGAGCGGCGCAAAGGTCAACGCCGGCGAGCCTGCGAGATTGCCCGGCATCAGGAAGCGGCCCGGCGGCAACAGGCTCATGGCGAAACGCTCGTCGCGGCAGGCGCGCAAATAATCGGTAAAGAGTTTGGCGGAGGCGAGCACGGCCTGTTCGTCGGCTGGTGCTTGCGCGTTCAGGCCCGACAGATACGCGTGCCATTCGGACGCCAGCGCGGCGCGGGCGCTGCCGCGTGACAGCGCCAGGCTCTCGCTCGACCATTGCTCGTAGCTCTTGTTGAGCAGCGGTAGATCGAGCAGCCATTCGCCGGGATAGTCCACAATGTCCAGCGTCAGCGTTCGCTCGGCGCCGTTCTGGCGCTGGTAATCGATCACGAGCCGCAATTCGCTGATATCGACGGTCGACTTCGGCCAGGCCCGTTCATCGATCAAGGTGCGGACGTGGCGCTCATAGTCGAAGCGCGGCACGGCGTCGTCCGGCTGCGGCGCGAGATAGGCGCGGGCGATCCGGCCTGAGGCGAGCGGCTCGAACACCGGAAAGCGTCCGCCACGGGTGAGTCCATGGATCAGCGCCGTGATGAACACGGTCTTGCCGGCCCGTGAAAGCCCGGTGATGCCGAGCCGCAGCGTTGGATTGAAGAGGCCCTCGCTGAAATCCCTCAGCGCGCGCGCCGAAATGCGTGCCTCCTCCAACATGTCGGAAAAATCAAAGGCCATGCTTTAGTGGTCCGATTCTAACATTCGCATCCCTTCTCAGCGGCCACTTTTGCGAATGTTAGAATCAAAGGACCACGAGCAAAATATAGGTTTCCAGTGGAGTTTAGGATTTGACATTCGCTTTATGAATTCGCGGCTAGGCGGGTCGCGAATGTCAAATCCACTCCACTGGCGGGGAAAAACCGGCTTTCGGAAAGGTAATTTGGTAAACCAATCACAAAGTGGCGATTGGCCGGCTAAAATCAAGTTTCACATTTAAGACGCCATTTCCGCTTAATTTCCGCCTACGCGCTTAGGGGATCGTTGACGCCCTAAAGTTATGCTCTGTTTCATCCTGAAGAAGTGTGCCACTGGTTGCGTATGACCGTCTTCCAACTGAAACAACTCGCTTCGACCTCGGCCCATGCGGCGGCCGATGCCATTCGCTGGAATTATGACCGCGCCGAGCTGATTGCCGATGGCATCGTTCATGGCATCGGCGTGTTCGGTGGCGTGGTCGCCGCGACCGTGCTGATCGTGCTCGCCGCGGTGTTTGCTTCCGCCTATGAAGTCGTCACCGTGTCGGTCTACGCCGCCGGCCTTCTGGCGATGCTCGGATTTTCCGCCGCCTATAACCTCTGGCCGGTGTCGCGGCGCAAGTGGCTGCTGCGCCGTTTCGATCATTCGGCGATTTATGTACTGATCGCGGCGACCTACACGCCGGTCTTCGCGCAGTTGCAGGACCGCGTGTTCGCGATGTCGCTTTTGGCAGGCGTCTGGGGCGTCGCGGCGGTCGGCATTGCGGTGAAGCTGGTGTTCCCGGGCCGCTTCGACCGGCTGGCGGTCGGGCTCTACCTCGCGATGGGCTGGAGCGGCATCATCGCCTATGACGCCGGCCTCTCGCAGCTGCCGAAGGTGGCGTTCTGGCTTATCCTCGCCGGTGGCCTGCTCTACAGTTTCGGGGTAATCTTCCACGCATGGCAACGGTTGCGCTTCCAGAACGCGATCTGGCATTGTTTCGTGCTTCTCGGCGCGGCGTGTCACTACACCGCCGTGCTCGATCTGGTTCTGGCCTAGCGCTTCCCACCATCATTCAGGTTCAGCGATGCAGGTGAACGGCAAAATTGTCGTCGTCACCGGCGGCGCCAACGGCATCGGCCGCGCGCTGTGCGAGGCTTTCCATCGCGCGGGTGCAGCCAAGGTGATCGTCGCCGATCTCGATATCGCGACCGCGCGGACGGTCGCGGCCTCGCTCGATGGCGCGGCGTTCAAATGCGACGTCGCGCAGGAAAAAGACATCCTGCACGTGATCGACGAGACCGAGCGGCTGTTCGGGCCGATTGGGCTGTTTTGTTCGAATGCCGGCATCGGCGCCGGCTTTGACCCTGTTTCCATGAATGCCGGCGGCACGTCGGACGAGCCTTTCATGCGGAGCTTTGCCGTTCATGTCATGGCGCATGTGTATGCGGCACGGCATCTCGTTCCGCGCTTCAAGGTGCGCGGCGGGGGCTATTTCCTCAACACGATTTCCGCCGCAGGTCTGTTGTCGCAGATCGGAAGCCCGGCCTATTCGAGCACCAAACATGCCGCGGTCGGCTTTGCGGAGAACCTCGCGATCTCCCATAAGGCCGACGGCATCAAGGTCTCGATCCTGTGTCCGCAGGGTGTCGACACCGACATGCTGCGCTCGATCCCGAAAGGCCCGCAATCCGGCGATGGCGATCTTTCGCCGGCGCAGGTGGCGAAAGACGCGCTGGAAGGCATCGAGCGCGAGACGTTTCTGATTTTGCCACACCCGCAGGTGCTCGACTATATGCGAAAGAAAACCGAGAACTACGACCGCTGGATATCAGGCATGGCCAAGATCCAGGCGAAGTTGCGGGACGAGTTCGGGAAGTAACCGGCCCTGACGGGAGGAGGGCCGAATACGCGTCTCGAACCATGAAGGTCTCAGTTCCGTCCTCACCCCGAGACACCGCGAAGCGGCGTCTCGAAGGATAGAGATGCCAGCCTGTCTGCTTTCAATGCGCGGGCGTACAGCGCCAGACCTTCGCACACCGTCCGCTGTTCAGATTCGCTCAGATGGCCGAGCGCGCCCAGCACCTGACGCCGGCCGAAATCGTGAAGCGCGGCCAGCGTACGGCGCCCTTTGGTGGTGAGCGTCAGCGGCTTGCTGCGTGCGTCCATCGGATCTGTCGTCTCCTTCAGTTCGCCAGCTTCGATCAGTTTGCGAACCATGCGGCTGACACTCGACTTCTCCAGATGCAGGAACTCGGCGAGCTGCATCGCGGTCATCGGGCCACGCAGGCCGATCTCGATGACGGTGTGGACCGCCGATGGCGGGTAGTCCGTGGCCGCCAGTGTCGCGTCCATGAAGCCAAACTCGCGGACCATCTGCCGAGAGGCAGAGCGGATTTCGTCGACGAGGGCCACGTTGAGGCCGGGCATCTTGACTCCCCGATAAAGTTGTATAATACAACTATATCGGATTGTGAGGTTTCGTGCAATCCGAACGAGCCTCTCGTGGTGATGGTTAGGTGTCATGGGTGAGACTTTGCCGGGTGACGGTCTGCAGGCGAAATCGTCAGGTCGGATGTCGGGAAAAGTCTGCCTGGTGACGGGCGGCGGCAGTGGCATCGGCCGCGCCACTGCGCTGAAGATGGCGGAGGAGGGCGCTGCCGCCGTGCTGATTGCCGGCCGGCGGCAATCAGAAATCGAAGATGCGGCAAAGGCGTGTGAAGATCTGGGAACCGAAGCCTGTGCGCTCAGAACCGACGTCACGCGCGAGGAGGAGGTTGAGCGTTTGATTGCGACCGCGATCGAGCGTTATGGCAGGCTGGATGTCGCTTTCAACAATGCCGGTTTCCAGGAAAGACGCACGCCCCTGGAGGCGCAAGATAGCGCCGTCTACGACACGGTGTTCGATACCAACGTACGGGGCGTCTTGGATGCCGTTTCATAATGCCCCCAGGGTTTTTAAATGGTGCGGCCAAGGCTGAGTAAGCGGTTTATCGAACTGTTTACTATAAAGAATATGACGAGGTTGGTGTTCGGATCGGCGAGAATCTCATTCCGCGTTACATCGTGCAAGAGATCAGTCGCGTCCAAATCCTCGTGGCGGGACCACGTTCTCCAGCTCGGATAGGTTCGGGAAGATGGTTGCTCCTTCAGGCGGGTTCAAAGAGGGTGGGTTGCCGATCTGGAAGCTTTAGTCTCAATCCGACTTTCCCGCCCTTGGTGACGTGGGCGGCTTGAATCTCGCCGCGCTTTACACGCTGCAACACCGTCTGACGGGTGACGCCGAGAGCACGGGTGGCCTCTTGCATGGTGATGAATCCCTCGCCCGCCGAGGCGGTGAAGCGTGCCTTCAGCTCGTCGGTCAATCGGATCCGCCAGGGCGCCCCCGGGGTCACCTGTTCGCCGGCGATCAGACCTTCATTCAGCCAACGATGCAGGGTCGAGGGCGCAACGTTCAATTCGGCTGCCGCCAATGCGATCGTCATGACCTCGCCGGCGCCGGAATCCGGCTTGGGTTCAAAGCACGGGATACGCCAGTTGGTCCTGAGACTGCCGACCCTGTTGGCTTCGAACCGAAGGCCGCGCGCCGTTTTTCTACCCTGTCGATTGAGGATGCCTGCGATGACTGTGTCCGGATAAAGTAAGGCCAAGCGCCGGACGAGGTCGACTGTCTCCTCATCGGTTTTGATCGTGGCAGGTCTTGACCGCGGCAAGGGCACGTCCACATCGGTGATTGCGCCGCCCTTCCAGCGCACGGTGAGATGAGCGGCCTGTTCGTTGCGATCGACCGAGACAATCACCTCCTCGATGAGCGCTCGCAGGAGCTCCTTTCGATCGCGCGCCGTCGTTGTCGGCGCGTCCCAGACCGAAGCAAGGTCGGCTCCAATGGCGAGGAGGCGGTTCCGTTCTTCCTGGCTGAGGACGCGAGGCCGCTGCTCAAGACGGCGGGCGAGGTTTTCATTCGCCATCTCCTGATCGGCTAAGCGTTGCTCCCATTCGCGTTCAAGCCCTCGGGCGACAAGTCGGTTGTCTGGGTCGACGGCGCGATAGCGCCGCTCCGCGCGCTTGGCCTCATACGCGGCCCGCTCTGCAGCTTGTCGCCATTGCTTGAGCGTCGCCTCGTTGTCAGCCTCGAGCCGCTCGGCGGCGGCGAGCGTGGCCGCGAGCTTGGCGGGCTCGAGCGCAGCGAGAAACGTCTTGGCGAACGCCTGGTCAATCTGCACGCCGCCTACGGTGAGGCAGTAGCTTCCCCGGCCCTCGACGATGATCTTTCCGGCGCAGTGATAGCCGGGGGCGGCGTTGCGTCCGCTATAATGAGTCTTCAAGCGCCGGCCACAATGTCCGCATGTGCCCAGGCTCTGCAAAAGTGCGGCCCCCTCTCTCACGGCGCCGCCCGCTTTGTGCGGCCCTGGGCGCGTGTTGCTGGCCAGCCTGGCCTGGTTGGCTTCAAAGGTTCGCCAGTCGATGTAGCCTTCATGGTGCTCCTTGATCAGCACTTGCCACTCAGACTGCGGCAAGTGTCGCATGCGTTTTTGGGGTACGCCAGATCCGTCGAGCTTGGTCTCCCGGCGCGTCCGTCCGTAAGCGTAAGCGCCCGCGTAGGCGGGGTTGCTCAAAATCTGATGGATCGCGTGGTAACTGGCGTCCACCCAAAGGATCTTCCACCCTTGGTGCATCCGAAGTGGTATGCGCAGCCCTTCGGATCGGAACCATAACCAAACGCGCCGCGCCGAGCCCGTCTCGGCGAAACGGGAAAAGATCCTGGCGATCGTCGTCCTGACGGCTTCATCAGGATGAAATCTGACTTCGCCGTCGGCCTCGCCCCAGACCAGCCCAACTGGCAGGCCGCGCCGCAATTCGCCTCGGGCCGCCTTATTGCGGATCCCGCCGTTGAGGCGAGCTCGAAGGACATAGAGTTCCGCTTCGCTCATTGTGCCCTTCAGTCCGAGCAGGAGGCGATCATTGAACAACGCAGGGTGATAAACTCCGTCGGCGTCGCCGATCAGCGTGTTGGACAGACCACATAGATCGATAAGTCGGTACCAGTCGGCATTGTTGCGGGCCAATCGCGAGACTTCAAGACCCAGAACGAGGCCCACGTGTCCGAGCGCGACCTCGGCGGTCAAACGGGCGAAACCGGATCGCGCAACGGCTCCGGACCCTGAGAGACCAAGATCTTCGTCGATGACAAGGACATTGTCAGCAGTCCATCCGAGATCTGTGGCCTTGTTCACCAAGGCATACTGTCGGTCGGTCAACTCGCGGTTGTTCTCAACCTGAGCGGCGCTGGACTGGCGCAAGTAGACGATGGCCACACGAGCCAAATGGCTCGACGTTATCTTGAGGGCGTCACTCATCGCCGCTCTCCGGATGCGGTTCTGCGCTTGCCGCAAGCATTTGCGCAATCAGTCGTGAGAGAAGCGCCAGGGCGGCCACCTGTGCTAACGGATCGATCTGTTCCCAAGGCCCCTTCGATGGTTCTTCTTCCGGCTCCGCCGGGAGTTCGAGAAACGCCAACTCCATCTGCATGGTCGCCCTCCTGTTCGGGGGCCAACTCGGCGAGCCGGCTCAGAAGAGCATCGACGACGTCGCGCACCTTGAGCAAATCATCGATCAAGCAAAGACCTTCGAGGCCGATTGCACTTGCGGCCAGCGTGGACGAAGACTTGGCGTCTAACCCGCCATTCCGGTCCGTCCAAGCCGCGGGAATTAACGTGCGGCTCCCGTCGGGCAAAATCACAAGAAACTCAGGGACGCCCCGCCTTGTGAGGCTCCGGATGACAAAGAGCCGGCGCCCTTCGAATACATGCCGTTTACGAATGATGACGATCGAATCTGGATCGTCTTGGTGATGGGTAGTCTGTCGTGTTCTCGTTCCTTTGCCTGCGCCATCAACTGCCGGTGATGTTTGCCCGCGGCGCGGGGCGGATCGTCGTCAATGCCTCGGTAAGCGGTGTCCGCAACCCAAATTCAGGTCTTGCGCTTTATTCCGCCTCCAAGGCTGCGGTGATCTCGCTCGTCCGTTCGGCTGCGATGGAGGCCGCGCCGCGTGGCGTCTCCGTCAACGCGGTCGCCCCGGGCCGTGTCGTTACGGATATGATGCTGCGTTCCGGCGTCGGTGACATGGCAAGCGTGGCCGCCGGTTTACCGCTGCGGCGGATGGGAAAGGCGGAGGAGGTTGCGGAGGTCGCGGTGTGGCTGCTCTCCGATGCGTCTTCCTATGTGGTCGGTCATGTTCTGGCTGCCGACGGCGGCTTTCTGGCTTCCTGAAGCGCGAGACTGTGGCTATCCCCTTCGCGCGTAAAGCACGGGCACGGCGGAATCGACCATCACCTCGATGACGCTCGTTCCCTGGTGCGCCAGGCCGCGTTTGAGCGCACCCGCCAACTCGGATGATTTCGTCACCCGCAAGGTCATGCAGCCCATGCCCTCGGCGATCTTTGCAAAGTCGAGGCCGGGCATGTCGAGGCCGGGCACGTTGCGGACCTGCATCACCTGGCTGAAGGCGCGCATCGCGCCATAGCCTTCATTGTTGATGACGACGACGGTCAGCGGCAGCTGCCGCCGTGCCGCCGTCCACAGCGCCTGGATCGAATACATCGCCGAGCCGTCACCGATCAGGCACACGGTGCGAACGCTGGGGCGGGCCAGCGCGATGCCGACCGCGGCCGGCAGGCTGTGGCCCAATCCGCCGCTTGCCATGGTGTAAAAACTGTCCGCACCCCGCATCGGCATGAATTTCTGCATCGCCGGACGGTGCGAGGGCGCTTCTTCCACCAGCACGGCGTCCTCAGGCATGGCGCTGGCGAGGCTGTGAAGCAAAAATTCCGCCGGAATCGGATCGGCGGCTTTCGGTGGCGGCGGCAAGATGCGGCCTTTCGGCATCGCGCGTTTGGTCTCAGCCGTCAGCTCGATCAGCGCGGCCAATGCCGGCTTCATGGTTGCGATGATGCTGGTGCCGGCCGGTGTCACTGCGGCTCCTTCCGGATCGTCGGTGATCTGGAAAAGCTGCGTCGCGCCGTCGAAAATCGAGGCATGGCCTTCGACATGAAAGGTAAATACGGGGGCGCCGATCACGACGACGAGGTCATGAGCGCGCAGCGCCTCCGAGAGCTGGCCGGGCGAAGCGTGCAGGAAGCCTGCGAATTGCGGATGGGTTTCCGGAAAACTGCATCGTGCCGAGAACGGACTGATCCAGACGGAAGCGCGGGTCTTCTCGGCGAGCCGTACCATCAGATCGACGGCTTGCGCGCGATCGACAGCGGGTCCGATCACGAAGGCAGGCTTTTGGCTGGCCGCGAGTGCTTGCGCCAGGCCCCTGACGGCATCGGGATCGGGGCCCAGTTCGCGCGTGACGCTGCGCGCTTCGATTGCTTGTGCGGGCTTGGTCCAGTCGTCGATCGGCACCGAGACGAAGGTCGGTCCGCACGGCGGCTGCATCGCCGTGTAAAAAGCGCGCGCGATCGCGGCCGGCACGTCTTCGGCGCGCGCCGGCTCGACCGCGAATTTCACGTAAGGCCGTGGGAATTCGGAGGCGCGTTCGGCGAACAGAAACGGTTGCAGCGGCAGGATCGAGCGCGCCTGCTGGCCCGCGGTGATCACGAGCGGCGTCTGGTTGCGATACGCTGTAAAGATATTGCCGAGCGCGTTGCCGACACCGGCCGCCGAATGCAGATTGACGAAGCCGGCGTTGCGGGTCGCCTGCGCATAGCCGTCGGCCATGCCGATCACGGACGCCTCCTGAAGGCCCAGCACGTAGTCGATATCATCGGGCCAGTCGCTTAAGAACGGCAATTCGGTCGAGCCGGGGTTGCCGAACACCTTGCGAATCCCGAACGCGCGCAACAGGTCGAAGGTGACTTGCTTGACGGTGAGGGGGGTGGCTTTTGTCTTCTTGCGCTCCAAGGTCAGTTCCCTAGCTGTCGCCGCGGGTTTTACCTCGCCCCGCTTGCGGGGAGAGGTCGCAGCACATCGTAGGATGTGCTGCGGGTGAGGGGAACTCGCCGAAAGCGCGGTTGCGGAGACTCCCCCTCACCCCAACCCTCTCCCCGCAGGCGGGGAGAGGGAGCGCTCCCCCTCACCACGTCGCCGTGCCCTTCATGGTCGGCTGTCCTTCCGAGTTCGCCGTCCATGTTTCCATGCCATCGCCAGTCTCGTTGGCATTGACCGAAAACTCAGAGCCTTCGAACAGCGGCTGCACGCCGCGATAGGAAAATTTCTTCGGCACTCGCCCGCGCAGTTTGGCGGCGAACTCGATCTGAAGCGCCGCCTGCATCGGCCCGTGGAAGATCAGGCCCGGATAGCCCTCGACCTTGGTGACGTAGTCGCGGTCATAGTGGATACGATGGCCGTTGAACGTCAGCGCCGAGTAGCGAAACAGCAGCACGGGATCGGCCATATGGGTTTCGCGGTGCTTTGCTATCGGCGCTGAACCGGCAGGCTTGGCGGGCGTGGCGGAAGCGGGTGTGACATCGCGATAAACAATATCGTGCCGCTCGCGGATCGCGATGCCGCGCTGGGTGGTCAGCTCATGGTCCACGGCTACAAAGCACAACGTGCCGGTCGAGCCGGATTTCAAGCTCACATCCTTGATGCGCGAGGTCCGTGTTACCTCATCGCCAACGCGTAAGGTGTCGATGAATTCCAGTTCGCCGCCCGCCCACATCCGCCGTCGCAGCGGCACCGGCGGCAGGAATCCGCCGCGCGCCGGGTGACCGTCGGGGCCAAGCTCGGAAGCCGGAACCACCGGCGGCGCCAGACACCAGTGCACGGTGAAGGGCGCGGCGTCGCCGGTCTGCGGCTCGCCGATGGGCAAGAAAAGCGTGGCGCGCAATCCCTTCACCAGTTGCGCGGTGACGGTGTCGGAGGCTTCGGCGCTGCGGCCGATCCACTGCCGCAAATGATCGAGGTCGGGCTTTTCGCTCATGAGGCCTTGGTCCGCGTGGAAGGTTTCTCGGCTAGTGCGGCCGGCCGCTCACCGATCGCGGGCACCGCCCCATAATGGCGCGGCTCGCCCACCACGATCGCGGCCGGCGCCGGATAACTCACCACGCCGTTCGGTGTCTTCACGTCGATGCGCCGCAGATGCGGATGCTGCGCGAGATCGTCCATGCTGTTGACCTCGGCAAAGGCGATGTCGGCATCGGCCAGCCGCTTCAGCAATTCGTCCCGCGTCATCGACCCAAAACTGTCGCCGACGAGGCCGTCGGTCAGCGGGCGGTTCTTGACGCGCTCGACCATGTTCGACAGGCGCGGATCATTCGGCAAATCTGGCTGGCCGAGCACATCCGTGCAGAGTTTCTTCCATTCCCGCTCGCTCTGGATCGAGATCAGGATGTCCTTGCCGTCTTTGGAGCGGAACACGCCATAGGGCGCGATCGAGGGATGGGCGAGGCCGATGCGTTTCGGGGGCTGGCCGGCTTCCGAATTGAGCAGAGGCACCGTCAGCCAGTCGGCCATCACGTCGAACATCGAGATGCGGATATCCGCGCCCTTAGCCGTACGCGAGCGCGCGATCAGCGCCTCTAGGATCGCGGCGTGCGCGGTGGCGCCGGTCGCGATATCGACGATCGACAAGCCCACACGCGAGGGGCCCTCGGGTCCGCCGGTGATCGAAGCGAGCCCGCTTTCAGCCTGGATCAGGAGGTCATAGGCCTTGCGGTGCGCGTAAGGCCCTTCGTCGCCGTAGCCGGTGATGGTGCAACATATCAGCGACGGATAATCCTTCTTCAGCCTCTCAATAGAAAAGCCGAGTTTGTCCATCGATCCGGGCTTGAGATTCTGCAACAGCACATCGGCGCTGGCGATCAGCCGCTCCAACTGACCGCGGCCTTCTTTGGTGGCGAGATCGACCACCGCCGAATCCTTGCCGCGGTTGAGCCAGACGAAATAGCTGCTTTGTCCCTTGGCGGCGGCATCATAGCCGCGGGCGAAATCGCCTTCGGGCCGTTCCACCTTGATGACATGGGCGCCGGCATCGGCAAGCCGCGACGAGCAGAACGGCGCGGCGACGGCCTGTTCGACGGCGATGACGGTTATTCCTTCAAGCGGCAACATGGTGAGGTCTCAATAGGAGCGGGGCATGCCGAGCACATGCTCGGCAATATAGGACAACACCAGATTGGTCGAGATCGGCGCCACCTGATAGAGCCGCGTCTCGCGGAATTTGCGCTCGACATCGTATTCTTCGGCAAAGCCGAAACCGCCATGGGTCTGCACGCAGGCATTCGCCGCTTCCCAGGAAGCATCGGCCGCCAGCATCTTGGCCATGTTGGCCTCCGCGCCGCAATCAAGCCCCGCTTCGTATTTGCGGGTGGCTTCCTTGACCATCAATTCGGCCGCGCGCATCGCGGCATAGGCTTTCGCGATCGGAAACTGGATGCCTTGATTCTGGCCGATCGGGCGGCCGAACACGCTGCGCTCCTTGGCATAGGTCGAGGCTTTCTCGATGAACCATTTGGCGTCGCCGATGCATTCGGCCGCAATCAAAATGCGCTCGGTATTCATGCCGGACAGGATGTAACGGAATCCCTTGCCTTCCTCGCCGATCAGGTTCTCCGCCGGCACCTTCATGTCGGTGAAGAACACTTCGGTCGTCGAGTGGTTCATCATGGTGCGGATCGGGCGGATCGAAAGCCCGGCCTTCTTGGCCTCGCGCATGTCGACGATGAAAACCGACAGGCCGTCGGTGCGTTTTGTCGCCTGTTCCTTCGGCGTGGTGCGCGCCAGCAGGATCATCAGGTCGGAGTATTCGGCGCGGCTGGTCCAGATCTTCTGGCCGTTGACGACATAGCTGTCATTGCCTTCCCTTCGGGCAAATGTTTTCAGCGACGACGTATCGGTGCCGCTGGAAGGTTCCGTGACGCCAAAGGCCTGCAATCGCAATTCGCCGCTCGCGACCTTCGGCAGCCATTGGGCCTTCTGCGCCTCGCTGCCGTGCCGCAGCACCGTGCCCATGGTGTACATCTGGGCGTGACAGGCGCCCGCGTTGCAGCCGGCGCGATGAATTTCTTCCAGGATGGCGGTTGCGGCCGAGAGTTTCAGGCCCGCGCCGCCATATTCCTCGGGGATGAGCACCGAGAGGTAACCGGACTCCGTGAGTGCATCGACAAAGGCCGTGGGGTAGGCCATCTCGCGGTCGAGCTTGCGCCAGTATTCGCCTGGAAACTGCGCGCAGAGCTTGGCGACGGCGTCGCGGATGTCGGAATGTTCGTCGTGGTCGGGTGAGGTCATCGGTTCTCGGCTCGGAGGTCAATTTGTCCCACGGGACGCCGCCCGCGATGCTTCCTCGGGATAGGCGGGTCCGGAGCCGCGTTCAAGAGGGTATAGGCCGATCTATGCAGGTATGCGCACCGGCAAGGACTCGATGCCGCGCACAAAGCTGGAATAGACCCGCTTCGGCTCGCCGACCACCTCGATCCGCTCGAACCGCTTCAAGATCTCCTGCCAGACGATCTTCAGTTGCAGTTCGGCGAGCCGCATGCCGACGCAGCGGTGGATGCCGAAGCCGAACGACAGGTGGATTTTCGGCCGCGCCCGGTCGATGATGAACTCATCGGGCCGCTCGATGACTTCCTCGTCGCGGTTGCCGGAGACGTACCACATCACGACGCGGTCGCCTTTGCGGATTTTCTTGCCGTTGAGCTCGGTGTCGACCAGCGCGGTGCGACGCATATGGGCAAGCGGGGTCTGCCAGCGAATGACCTCCGGCACCATGGAATCGATCAGCGCCGGATTGTCGCGCAGCTTCTTGTACTGCTCGGGATTTTCGTTCAGTGCCAGCACTGAGCCGCTCATGGTGTTGCGGGTGGTGTCGTTGCCGCCGACGATCAGGAGAATGATGTTCCCCAACAGATTGTCGGGCTCCATGTAGCGCGTGGCCTCGTTGTGCGCCATCATCGAGATCAGGTCGTTGCGCGGTTCGACATTGACGCGCTCGTTCCAGAGTTTGGTAAAGGTGGCCGCGCATTCGTCCATCTCGGCGCGGCGCTGTTCCTCGGAATCGACGATGCCGCCCTTCGGCAATGCGGTCGAGACATCCGACCAGCGGGTCAGTTTGCGCCGCTCTTCAAACGGAAAATCGAACAGCGTCGCCAGCATCTGCGTGGTCAGTTCGATCGAAACCAGGTCGACGAAATTGAAGGTCTCGTTGCGCGGCAGCGAGTCCAGCACCTTGCCGGTGCGCTCGCGAATCAGGATCGCGAGTTGATCCAGATGCGTCGGCGTGAACATCGGCGACACGGTCTTGCGCTGCGCCGAATGCCGCGGCTGGTCCATCGCGATGAAGCTCGGCCAGTCGTAACCTGCTGGAACGTCGCGGATCGAAATACCGCCCAGCGACACATCGGACGAGAAGATGCCGTGATTGGTATCGACATGCATGATGTCATTGTATTTGGTGACCGACCAATAGGGTTCGATCGGCGACTTGGTGCAGTAATGCACCGGTTCTTCCTTGCGCAGCCGCTCGAAATAGGGCCACAGCGTATCGTTGCGGAACAATTGCGGCGCGCCGGGATGGAAATCCTCCAGCGGCGTGGAATAGGCGGCCTCGCGGGCTGCGCGCAGAAGTTCTTGCTGGCCGGGCGATCTCTGGATGTTCATGGCGGCTCTTCCCTGGAAGTGCCCCTTCCGTTGAGTCGGAAGGTGGGTGTTAGACCGCAAATTACATCCCCTTGCGCAGCTTTGGGCAAGAGACAGTTTCGACGGATTTGGCGTCGCGGCGCCATGGCATACCAGCCGCGATGCCTTCCTCACCTCTGTCGCCCGTGACAAGGTGAGGTTCGAGGATTAAGGCATAGTTTGAAACAACGTTTGATTTCCCCGGAGGCCGCCCGCCATGATTCCCAACGCATACCGGATGTTCAATTTCGATCTTGGCGAAACCGCCGATGCGTTGCGCGAGACTGTTCACGATTTCTCGAACAACGAGATCGCGCCGCGCGCCGCCGAGATCGATCGGACCAATCAGTTTCCCGGGGATCTCTGGCCGAAGCTCGGCGCGCTCGGTCTGCACGGGATTACGGTTGAGGAGGAATATGGCGGCTCGGGCCTCGGCTATCTCGAACACTGCGTGGCGATGGAAGAGATTTCGCGGGCGTCGGCTTCCGTCGGTCTTTCCTATGGGGCGCATTCAAATCTTTGCGTCAATCAGCTCCGGCGCAACGGCAGCACGGCACAGAAGCAGAAATACCTGCCGAAGCTGATTTCAGGCGACCATGTCGGCGCGCTCGCGATGTCGGAGCCGGGTTCCGGTTCCGACGTGGTGTCGATGATGACGCGCGCCGAGAAGAAGGGCGATCGTTATGTGCTCAACGGTTCCAAGATGTGGATCACCAACGGTCCGGTTGCCGAGACGCTGGTGGTCTACGCCAAGACCGACCCGGCGGCCGGCGCGCGCGGCATCACCGCCTTCATCATCGAAAAGGGCATGAAGGGATTTTCCACCGCGCAGAAACTCGACAAGCTCGGCATGCGCGGCTCCGACACCGCTGAACTCGTGTTCGATAATTGCGAGGTGCCGGAGGAAAACGTGCTCGGCCAGGTCGGCCGCGGCGTCAATGTGCTGATGTCGGGGCTCGACTACGAGCGCGCGGTGCTGGCGGCGGGCCCGCTCGGCATCATGCAGGCCTGCATGGACGTGGTGCTGCCCTATGTGCACGAGCGCAAGCAGTTCGGTCAGCCGATCGGCAGCTTTCAGTTGGTGCAGGGCAAGATCGCCGACATGTACACGACGATGAATGCGTCGCGCGCTTATGTCTATGCGGTGGCGAAGGCCTGCGACCGCGGCGAGACCACGCGCGAGGATGCCGCCGGCGCCATCCTTTATGCCGCCGAAAAGGCGACGCAATGCGCGCTCGACGCAATCCAGTTGCTCGGCGGCAACGGCTATATCAACGACTACCCCACCGGGCGGCTGCTGCGCGACGCCAAGCTTTACGAAATCGGCGCGGGTACGAGCGAAATCCGCCGGATGTTGATCGGCCGGGAGCTGTTCGAGAAGTCGGCGTAAGCGTCATTCCCTCCGTTCGTCATCACCGGGCATAGCCGTTCGAAAGAACGGCGTCGCTTCTGCTCGCCTATGTCCCGGTGATCCACGTTTTCTTTTTTCCGCAGACAAGACATGGATGGCCGGGTCAAGCCAGGCCATGACAAAAATATAGAGCGTTGGTGTTCGTAACGACCTAGTGGTCCGATTCTAACATTTGCATCCCGATTTGGCTGGCACTTTTGCAAATGTTAGAATCGAAGGACCACTAGCAAATATAGGTTTCTAGTGGAGGGTTTGACATTCGCCTTGCGCATTCCCGGCTACGGGGTAGCGAATGTCAAATCCACTCCACTAGGTGCTGAGCCCTACTGCACCACCACCGTGGTGCCGACCGAAACGCGGTTATAGAGATCGGTCACGTCCTCGTTGGTCATGCGGAAGCAGCCGGAGGAGACGGCGTGACCGATCGTTTCCGGTTCGTTGGAGCCGTGGATACGATAGAGCGTCGAGCCGAGATACATCGCACGTGCGCCGAGCGGGTTTTCGATGCCGCCCGCCATGAAGCGCGGCAGGTCGGGCCGCCGGGCCCGCATCTGCGAGGGCGGGGTCCAGCTTGGCCATTCCTTCTTGGCCGAGATGCGGTGGGTGCCGGTCCAGCGGAAGCCGTCGCGGCCGACACCGATGCCGTAACGCAGTGCCTCGCCATTGCCCAGCATCAGATAAAGCCTGCGCTCGGAGGTCGAGATGTAGATGCTGCCCGGCGCCATCGCGACCGGCGCGCTGACCCGTTCGCGCGGGATCGGACCTGAGCCGCCGCCGCCGAAATAGTCGGAGCCGGGGCCATAATAGGGCACGCCTCTTTGCTGCATCCCTGGCTGCTGCATCATCGGCTGTTGCTGCTGGCGGCCGCGGAAATTGAAGAAGTCGTCGTCCATGGTGGCTCGGGCAGAGGAGGTGCCGGCCAGTATCGTCATCGCCACGATCAGATAGGCAAATATCCGGGTCATCGGGTTCCTCGCAGTTCGAGCTTGATCCACAAGCAGGCCATATCGGGGCTATTTTCGCAAGCAAACGTGACGGATTTCAAATGGTGCGGTTAAAATTGCTAACCACGTTGGTATTGATGGCAGCCATGCGCCCAAAATCCCCGTTGCCCCGTCCGGACCCCTTTGACGAACGGCCTAAAACGAGTGATTGATCTGGCCAAGAGTTGCTTCGAACCCCAACGGGAGTCTTAGGAATGAACGGTGCGGAAAGTCTGGTGCGGACCCTGGTCGCGGGCGGGGTCGACGTCTGTTTCACCAATCCCGGCACCTCGGAAATGCACTTCGTCGCGGCGCTGGATCGCGTGGAGGGCATGCGCTGTGTGCTTGGCCTGTTCGAGGGCGTGGTGACGGGCGCGGCCGACGGTTATTTCCGCATGAAGGGCACCCCGGCCTCGACGCTGCTGCATCTCGGGCCCGGTCTCGCCAATGGCCTTGCGAACCTGCACAACGCCAAGAAGGCGCATTCCGGCATCGTCAATATCGTCGGCCAGCATGCGACCTATCACATCGGCCTTAATGCGCCGCTGACCTCGGATATCGAGGGGCTGGCGCGGCCGATGTCGGAATGGGTGCGCACCTCGCCGGATGCAAAGTCGGTCGCCGCCGATGGCGCCGCCGCCATTGCCGCCGCCAAGAGCGCCCCGCCGCAGATCGCCACGCTTATTTTGCCCGCCGATACCGCCTGGAACGAAGCCGACGGCATCGCGCAGGTCCAGCCGCCCAGGCAGCAGCCGGGCTTTTCTGCGGACGCCGTCGAGAAGGCCGCGAAGATCTTGCATTCGGGCGGCACGCAGAATCTTCTGCTCATCACCGGCAACGCGCTGACCGAGCGCGGGCTGGCGCTGGCGCAGCAGATCGCCGGCAAGACCGGCTGCAAGGTGATGGGCCAGACCTATCACCCGCGCATGGCGCGCGGCCGCGGCCGTTTCTCGATCGACCGCATTCCCTATGTGATCGAGCAGGCGCTGCCGCTCCTGAAGGACTTCAAGAACATCATCCTGGTCGAGGCCAACGACCCGATCGCCTTCTTCGCCTATCCGAACAAGCCGAGCCATCTAAAACCAGAAGGCTGCGAGGTTCACCGCATGACTGCCTGGGGCGAAAACTCGGTCGCGGCACTCGAAGCGTTGAGCGATGCGCTCCAAGCCAAGCCGTCCGACGTCAAGCCGCAAAAGCTCGCCGAACTCAACAAGCCGACCGGGCCGCTCAACCATGCTTCGATCGCACAGGCGATTGCGTGCGCTATTCCGGAGAACGCGATCATTGTCGATGAATCCATCACCACCGGGCGCGGCTTCTTTCCGCCGACGGCGGCGTCAGCCCCCCATGACTGGTTGCAGAACATGGGCGGCTCGATCGGATTTTCGACGCCGGTGGCAACGGGTGCGGCAGTAGCATGCCCCGACCGCAAAGTGATCTGCATGGTCGGCGACGGCAGTGCGATGTATACGCTCCAGTCCCTGTGGACGCAGGCGCGCGAGGGCCTTAACGTCGTCACGATCGTGTTCGCCAATCGAATCTATCAAATCCTGCGCGGCGAATTCGACGGGGTCGGCGCCGGCGCGCCCGGCCAACGCGCCATGGACATGCTGAAGATCGACAATCCGGCGCTGGACTTCGTCGCGCTTGCCAAGGGCATGGGCGTTGTGGGGCGCGCGGTGACCACGGCGGACGAATTCAACGTGGCGCTGGCGGAAGCGATCGCCGAGCCCGGGCCGCGGCTGATCGAAGTGAAGTTTTAAGGAACGTCATTCCGGGATGCGCCGTCGCGACAAAATAGCGAAGCTATTTTGCGCGGAAAGCGCAGGCCCGGAATCTCGAGATTTCGGGTTCGCTTCGCGCCCCGGAATGACCGACCTGGGCGAGGGGCCAGATGCACACCGAGCTGGACAAGGTCGTCGCCGCACTGAAGGAGTTTTACGCGCGCGAGGCCTTCCTGTTTGAGCACGATCTCGGCGAACGTACCCTGACGCACCGGCTGGCGGTGCATGTGGAGCGGCAGTTTCCGGATTTCGAGATCGATTGCGATTTCGACCGGCTCGGCCCGCGAACCCTGAATCTGCCGCACGGCTCGATCGTGTCGACCGACGACCATCTCGGCAAATCGATCTATCCCGACATCGTCGTGCACCAGCGCGGCGTTCCTAACAATCTGATCGCGATCGAGGTTCGCAAGACCTCCAATCATCAGCCGGTGGAGCACGACCGGCAGAAGCTGCGCGCCTTGACCGATCCGCACATCTGGTTCGCCTACTGGATCGGCGTGCTGCTGACGCTCGGGAAGAACCATGTCACGTCGACGGAAGTCTATGCGTCGGGCAAGCACGACGTCGCCATGTCCGGCGTTCTGGCAGAGCGGCTGAGAGAGGCTGATATCGGCGCGGCATGAGCCGCGCGCGGACGCGTCATTGCGGCGGACGGCTGGCCTTTTCCCGCATCCGGTAGAATTTGAGTGCGGTTCGCGCGGTCGCCGGTTGCAGCCGGTAGAAATTGGCAAAGGTCACGTCGAGCTGTTGCCGGGAAGAGCCGTTGACGCCGGCATGCATCAACAACAGCTTCATCGTCGTCGCCCAGGAGATTTCGAGCGCGCGGGCGAGAACGACGATCTGCTCGGTCTGGTTCTGCACCAGCGCCCGTTCCACCAGGCCGACCGGCAGGTCGCACATCAGAGCGAGCGTGGCGACCACTCTGTCGAAATTTCCTTCATCGGCGAAGGCCAGCAGCTGCGCCTCGTTCAATTTTCCGGCGGCGTTCAGCTCACGCACCTGGTTGGAGGCGAGTGCAAAGTCGTTGGAGCCGGCGCGCGCCTTGGTCTGGATGTCGTCGGTCGCCTGCGCGACCATCGACTTGATCAGTTCGGCGCGGCGCGGATCGGCTTCCACCAGCTGGTTCTTGACCGCCTCGGAGGCATCGACGAATAGCTTGACCAGGTTTTGCCGCGGAATATCCGGGCGCGACCAGACGCACGAGGCAAGGTCGCCGTCGTCTCGCGCCTTGCGGACCAGCATGGACATCCCGAACTCGGAGAATTTCGCGCCGGCATTTTGCGCGGTCGAGGAGACCACGGCGCTGTTGCCGCGGTCCACCAGCACGTCCGTCACGGCTTCGACCAGAACCTTGCGGGTCGAGATCGCCAGCAGATGATCCTGGCTCCTGGTCCTGGCGGTGTCGACCAGCGTGTCGACGTCGAGGCGCTCGCTATAGGTGAGGAGGGGGCCGGCGACCTCGATCGCGGCATCCTGCGCCAGCACGCGGACGACCCCGCGCGGCGCGTCGGGGAGTTTCGCGATGCGGCTGCCGAACTGCGCGCGGGCCGCACTTTCGATGTTGTCGATAAGCTTGCCCATCACGATATCGAACAGCTCGATCTGATCGTCGGAAAACGACCCGGACTGAAGCACGAAAAGATCGGTCACCCGGCGCAGGACTTCGGCGCGGCGCGCCAGATCCTTGCTGCCGAGCGCCGTTTCGAGCTGATCGATCAAACCGCCTAGCTGCGCGCTCATCTTCGAATCCGAAAAATCCCGCTTCTAAGCCACCATATTTTGCTTAACCGACGGATAACGGACGGTGAAATCGAGTTCGGAAACCGGCACCGGCCGGCTGAAAAGGTAACCCTGGGCGAGGTCGACGCCTGCGATGCGCATATATTCGAACTGCTCCTCGGTCTCGATGCCCTCGACGGTCGTGATCTTGTCGAGGCCCTGCGCGAGCGCGAGCACCGAGGACACCACCGCGGCGTAGTCGCGGCGTTGCAGCACCTCGTGGGTGAAAGTCCGGTCGATCTTGATCTTGTCGAACGGAAAATTCGTCAAATAGGTCACGGAGGAATAGCCGGTGCCGAAGTCGTCCAGCGCCAGCGAGATGCCG
This sequence comes from uncultured Alphaproteobacteria bacterium, assembly GCA_963770515.1. Lineage (GTDB taxonomy): Bacteria > Pseudomonadota > Alphaproteobacteria > Rhizobiales > Xanthobacteraceae > Bradyrhizobium. The sequence goes on along the minus strand of CAVYPW010000003.1, from coordinate 22,462 downwards.
AGGTTCTTGAGCTGGCGGATCGTCGCCAGACGCGCTTCCTGATTGTCCAGGAGCCAGGTTTCGGTGATCTCGAGCTCCAGCCGCTCGGGTGAGAGGCCGCTCTCGACCAGCGCGCACAGGATGACCTCAAACAGGTTGCCCCGTTTGAACTGCACGGCCGAAATATTGATCGCGAGCTTGATATGCGAAGGCCACTTCGCTGCATCGTTACAGGCCCGCTGCAAAACCCACTCGCCGATCGGTCCGATCAGGCCGCTCGATTCGGCGAGCGGAATGAACTCGCCGGGCCCGATCAGTCCCTTGAGCGGATGCCGCCAGCGGATCAGCGCCTCGACGCCGCAGATTTGCCGGCTCTTGACGTCGACCACCGGCTGATAGTGCAGCTCGAATTGGCTGTGCGCGATGGCATCGCGCAATTCGCTTTCCGCCGATTGCTGCGAGGTTGCGCTTTCCAGCATGGCGGCCTCGTAGATGCGGAAATCGTTTCGGCCGCTTGCCTTCACGTTGTATAGCGCCAGATCGGCCTGCTTGAGAAGCACTTCGGGCTCGGTGCCGTGTTCAGGCGCCATCGCAATGCCGATGCTGGTGCCGACACTGGCTTCGACGCCGTCGAGGTCGAACGGTGCGGTAATCGCGCTGATGATCCGTAGCGCAAGCGCGATCGCCCCCTCATGCTGGCTGGCGCCGCCTTCCTGGATAATGGCGAATTCGTCGCCGCCGAGCCGCGCCAGCAGGTCGGTTTCCCGCAACGTGGATTTCAGCCGGCGGCCGACCTCGACCAGAAGCGCGTCGCCGGCGGCATGACCGAGGGTATCGTTGACCGCCTTGAAGCGATCGAGATCGAGCATCATTACGGTGATGGCGCCGCCGCCGCGCTTCAGCCGCTTGCTGGCCTCTTCGAGCTTCTCGTTGAATTCGGCGCGATTGGCCAGCCCCGTCAAAACATCGTGTCGCGCCAGGTGCACGATCGCGGCTTCCGCGCGCTGCCGCTCGGTGATGTCTTCTATGGTGGTCAGCCAACCGCCGCCCAGCATCGGCTGCCGGGAAAGCAACATACAGCGGCCGTCCGCGAGCTCTTCGACCCGATGCGAATCCGGCGGAAGTTCGGACAGTTCAACGACCCTCGCAGTGACCGCGTCGGCGCCGGGATATCCCTTGATCAACCCGCGGGAGTACTCGTCAGTCACGATGACCTCAAAGGGCGTTCCGACCTTAAGCAATTCCTGCGGCACATCGCGCAGCTCGGCATAGCGTTTGTTCCAGACGACAAGCCGCTTGTTCTCGTCGAACATGCACAGTCCCTGTGTCATGTGGCTGAGCGCCGCATCGAACCGCAGATTGATCCGCGCAAGCTCGGCGGCCTGATTGAAAAGCGCCTGCTCGTCGCCGACGCGCTCGGTGATGTCTTCGTGGATCGCGATCCATCCGCCGCCGGCGATCGCGGTGTTGGTGACCGACATCACGCGCCCGTCGTCCAGGCGCGAGATTTTTACACTCCTGCCGTCCCTGGTTAGATCGTTGCGGAATTCGTCGACATAGGCTCTCGCATCCATGTCGAGGCCGCTGGTCTGCTTGCGGTGCGCGACGATGTCGCAGATGTCCGCGCCGCGTCTGACGAGATCGGGCGACATCCCGTAAAGCTCGACGTAGCGCTCGTTGCAGACGATCAGGCGGCCGTCGGCATCGAACATGCTCAGGCCGGTCGGCATGTTAGTGAGCGCGGCGTCGAAGCGGGCATTGGTCTTGCGAAGTTCGATCGAATTTCCGGCGAGGTTTTTCGTCGCGCGCCAGACGAAGGCGCCCATCAGCAGGATGAAGCAGGTGATCGCCGCGGTTTCGATCAGCCGGCGAACGGCGTTGGCCTTCCACGGCGCCAGCAACTCATCCATGTTCTGCGCGACCGCGACAAAGATCGGATAGGTTTGACCCTGCTCGTAGCTGTTGAAGCGCGTCACGCCGTCGATCGACGCCTTGATTTCAAGGCTTCCCGCGGGCGCCTTTTTCAACTGCGCGAAGATCACGCTGCCGGTCATGTCGCGGCCGACATTGGCCTCGACGAACGGCCGCCGCACCAGAAGCGTCCCATCCGTCGAGACGAGAATGACGGCGCTGTTGTCGACGAGTTCGAGGCGATCGTAGAAATCCTGGAAGTACCGCGGATTGATCGCGGCCAGCGCGACGCCGCCGAAGGTCCCGTCCGGCTTGTTGAAGCGGCGCGTCACCGGAATGAGCCATCCGGAGGATTGGCTGCGCACCGGACGGCCGATGCGAAGGGCGTCGTCGTTATGCGAACGATGGTAGAGGAAATATTCCCGGTCGGCGAATTGCGCCGGGGCATTCTCTCCAAGCAGGTTCACGACCATCGTGCCGTGTTCGTCGAGGACGCCAAAGGCGGTGAATTGCGCGGAGTTTTTCACCTCCCTGGCAAACCACGCCTTCAACCGTTCGCGGGCGTCGCCGCCCAGCTTTTCGTGTTCAAGCCTTTCGACGACGCCGATCAGGATCGCGTCCGCGGTCCGGAAGGTCAGCTCGGCGTGCTGAAGCAGGGACCTCGTGAGATTGGCCGTCTGCAATCGCGCATTGGCGATGACGGTGGAACGCTGGGTGACGATGCGGGAGACTTCGAGGCCGATCAGCACGGTGCAGGCCAGCGCGACAAACCACGCGATCCCCCATGTCGCGAGAAGATGCGCGGTGCCGCCGCCGGACCGCTTGGCTTTCATCCATGCCTTTACTCCGAACATGACGGCGGCGGTTCCCAAGGTTTTTGCGGGAAATGAAAGGAAATTCAGCCGCAAAGGTTAGATTTAAGGGGTTAAAAAAGTGGCGCGGCGATCCACCAAAAATCCTGCGCAGGATCGAAGCAGACGGCTCGCGGGAGATGCGAAAACTCACGCTTGTGTTGTCTGACTTCTTGGTTGCGCGCGTTGAGTGCGTGTGACTCCGTAGAACTACGGAAATTTATCGTCAGCGTTTCTTGGGTCCATCATCCAAGTGCGCGTCACTTCCGCATTGTCCGTGACAATAGATCGCGGACTGCATCGGAATGCTGGATTGCTCCGCGAAATAACGCGCGCGAACGATCGTGGGTTGCCAAAGCGCGATGAGATTTGGTTGAAGTGCGCGCACTTCGCGCTTTACGGTCTTTGATGAAGTTCATGTTCTTTCTCGGAAAACGTCGCCTCGCAGCGAGCCTTTCCGGACGCATGGGCTCTAATCGGCCTGTTCTTTGGCGCGCTCTTGCATGTCTTCCTGAGCGGCGTTCAGTTCTTCCGGGCTGGCGTTTTCGATTACCGCGATCTTGTTGTTGGCGGCCTCGAGCGCCAGGATCAATTCGGAGAGCTTGACCTGCAGCGCCTTGCCGTCGCGGTTTTGCGTATTCTGAATCAGAAACACCATCAGGAAGGTGACGATCGTGGTGCCGGTATTGATCACCAATTGCCAGCTGTCGCTGTATTTGAAGATCGGGCCCAGAATTGCCCACACCACTACGACCATAAAGGCGATCGCGAAGGCCCATGAAGTGCCGGCCCACGTGGCAATCGTCGCGGCGAAGCGCGCGAACCAGTGGTTCGATCGGGTCGTTGAACCTGTCGGCGATGACACCGGGAGGCTGCCGCGCATGCATCCGTTCTCAAGGGCGATCTTCTTACAATTCCGTGGGTTCCCTATGGTTCCATCGGTGAGGGGGGCGTTGGCCGGGCGGGATGATTGACCGGTCCGGACGACACCGGCATAAAGTAAGCCATGCGCCTTGCGGTGATTGCCGACATTCACGGCAATGTTCTTGCTCTCGAACGGGTCGTGGCTGATCTTCGCCAGCGCAAGATCGATCGTGTCGTAAATCTCGGGGATTGCGTCTCAGGCCCCCTTTGGCCGGCGGAAACCGCCGAGCTCCTGATGACGCTGGGGTGGCCGACCATTCGTGGCAATCACGACCGATGGGTGACCGATCGGCCAAAAGACAGGCAATCCGCCGGCGATGCCTACGCGTTTTCGGCTCTCGGGCCGACTGGCCTGGACTGGCTGAAGTCATTGCCGCCCTCGCTCGAACTGAGCGAGGAAATCTTCGCTTTTCACGGTCGTCCCGACGACGACAACGCCTATCTGCTCGAAAATGTCGAACATGGCCGACTCGTTCAGGCATCAGCCGACGAAATTCGCGACAGAACGGCTTCGGTTCGCGCCAGAATAATTCTCTGCGCGCACAGTCATATTCCTCGTCAGGTTTCGGTGGACGGCAAGATCGTCGTCAATCCGGGTAGCGTGGGACAGCCTGCCTACGTCGATCCGACGCCGCCCGCGCATGTCTCGGAGGCGGGAAGCCCTCTCGCCCGCTATTCGATCGTCGATCTCGACGCCGAGAATACAAAGATCGAGAGCATCGCGGTTCAGTACGACCATTTCGCGGCCGCCGAGAGGGCGGCGCAGAACGAAAGCCCATCATGGGCTCGCTTCCTCATGACCGGCTTCGCGCGCTAACCGAGGCGCCTGCTCCGTCAGCCCTGGTGTGAGTGCGGCTTTCGCGCGCGTTTGCTCGAGACGTGTTTTGGCGCGGGGATCGTGATCACGCGGCCATATTTGACCCCTCGCTCGGCGATGACATGGTCGGCGAAGTGTTGCACATCCTTGGTCGGCCCGCGGAGCGCCGTCAGCTCCATGCAGTTGTCGTCATCGAGATGGACGTGCAGCGTCGCCAGTGAAAGATCATGATGGCCGTGAAAATTCCGGACCAGTCGCCTGGAGAGATCGCGCGACGCATGATCGTAGACGTAGACCAGCGCTGCCACGCAGTCGCCGCCGTCGGCGCCATGCGTCGATTGCTGAAGGCCTGCCCGCGTCAGATCGCGGAAAATTTCGGAGCGATTCTGATAGCCGCGTGCGCTCGCTGCCGCATCGATCTCGGCCAGGAGGTCGTCATCGATCGTAATCGTCACTCGTTGCATCCTGTGATGTCTCCCGTCCGATTTCTAAATGAGTATGATGTTTCTATTGAAGCATCATACGAGGTTCGCTAGGCTTTCCGCCGCTGGGTTTGGGACGATCTGCTACGCGGAATCGATTGTAGCAGCTTTCGCGCTGGGGATAGGGCGTGGGTAAAGCGTGTGGGTGGTGGCGTGGATTAGGATTTGGCTTGCTGGCCATGTCCGCACTCCACCACCAGGCGATAGCTCAAGCACCACCCGATTCTGCGCCCGCACCCCGTCAAACAACCGATGCGCCGACAGCCCCGCAAACGTTGCCGCCGGTCAGAGTATCGGCTCCCCGTTCACCGTCGCGACATGTTCCCAAACGCAAGCCGCCCGTCCGTGCAGTGGTCAATCGTCCGGCGGCGCCCATCGTCAAACCCTCGGGTGCGCCAAACGTCGGCTCCGGCCCGACCGCAGGCGCGCAGACCGCGAGCCAGACCCAGGCCACGGGCGAGGAATTGAACGCCAGGCCGGTCACGCGTCCCGGCGAAATCCTCGAAGCCACGCCCGGCCTGATCGTGACCCAGCACTCGGGCGAGGGCAAAGCCAATCAATATTTCCTGCGTGGCTACAATCTCGACCACGGCACAGATTTGGCGATCTGGGTGGACGACGTGCCGATCAACATGCGCACGCACGCGCACGGCCAGGGCTATGCGGACCTCAACTGGCTGATGCCCGAAACCGTCAATTCGCTCGACATTCGCAAGGGTCCTTATTTCGCCGACGAAGGCGACTTCGGCTCGGCGGGAAACCTCCATATCGGCCTCATCGACAGCGTGCCGAAGGCGGTCGCCGAAGTGACCGCCGGCAGCTTCGGCTATGAGAGATTCTTTGGCATGGATTCGGCCAAGGCCGGCAACGGCAATGTGCTGATCGCAGGCGAGGTCGGCACCTATAACGGGCCCTGGGTCAACCCGGATGACATGCGCAAGTATAATGGCATGGTCCGTTACACCCAGGGCACCGCGACCGACGGCTTCTCGATCACCGGCATGGCCTACTCGAACATCTGGAATTCGACGGATCAGGTGCCGGAGCGTGCCATCACCTCGGGCCAGATCGGGCTTTTCGGCTCCGAGGACCCCACCGATGGCGGCAACACCAACCGCTTCGCGCTATCATCGCGCATCTCTGAGACCGACGACATCGGGTCCTGGAAGGCCAATGCTTACGTGGTCAAAAGCCAGCTCGACCTGTTCAACGATTTCACCTATTTCCTGAGTAATCCCGTGCTCGGCGATCAATTTCACCAGCACGACGATCGCGTCATGGTCGGCGGCAATGCGTCACGAACCCTGAACGGTTCATTTGCCGGCTTGCCGATGGAGACCACCATCGGGGCACAGACGCGGTACGACGATATCAGCCTGGCGCTGAGCGATACCTTCCAGCGCAGCTTTCTCAGCAATGTCCGAAGCGACGACGTCGGCGAGGGCAGCATCGGTGTTTATGCGCAGAACACCGTGAAATGGAACGACTGGCTGAAAACCACGGCTGGTTTGCGCGGCGACTTCTATCAGGCCCACGTCTATTCCATTTTCGACGGCAACAACTCCGGCAATGTGAGCGCGGGTATCGCCAGCCCCAAGTTCACCATGGTGCTCGGGCCATTCAACAAGACCGAGTTCTTTGTCGGCGCGGGTTATGGCATGCACAGCAATGATGCGAGGGGCGCGACCATCACCGAGGAACCGACCGATCCCTCGACCAAAGTATCTGCATCTCCGCTTCTGGTGAGGACGAAGGGCGTTGAGACCGGTGTCCGGACCAAGCTTCTTCCGGGTCTTGATTCCTCACTCAGCCTGTTCGCGCTCGATCAGGATTCGGAGATCATCTTCAACGGCGATGTCGGCGACACCTCGGCAAGCCGGCCGAGCCAGCGCTACGGCCTCGAGTGGACCAACCGCTATCGCCCGTTGTCCTGGATCGATCTTGATGCCGATCTGGCGCTGACCCACGCTCGTTTCGTCGGTTTCGACAGCGACCAGGCGGCGCTCTATGCCTCGCTATGCCGGATTTCCGCAGGCGCAGATCGGCAACGCGCCCGGCAACTACATTCCCAATGCGCCCGCGATGGTGGCATCCGCAGGAATCACGCTTGGCGAAAAGACGGGACTGTTCGGAACGCTGCGCTGGCGCTATCTCGGAACGAGCCCGTTGACCGAAGACAATGTTTTCCGTTCTCCGCCGACCAGCATCTTCAACGCGCGTATCGGCTATCGCTTTGACAATGGATGGCGCATCCAGCTCGACGCGCTGAACCTGTTCAACAGCCAGGCCAATCAGATTACCTATGCCTATGGCTCACTGATCAAGACCGACAGCCTTTATAACCTTTGCTTCCCGACGCAGATCGCGCCCGCTTCCGTCTGCCAGAATGGCGTGATGGATTATGTGCTGCACCCGATGGAGCCGTTGTCGATCCGGCTGACGGTCGCCGGCGCCTTTTGATCGCCTTGGGTCGTCATCGATCGAGTTTGTCGGCGGCGCCTACTTTCAGACGTCAGCGCGTTCCCGCCCACCGTTTCCCGAACTCGGGCGTGTCGGCCTTGTCGACCTGCCAATCGAAGAAATCGTAATTGCCGGACCACGCGTGGACCAGGCCACCGCACACTTCGCAGGCGAAGCTGCCGGAACGCCGGGTTGGCTGCTCTTCCTTGGTCGCGCTGTAGGGCAGCGCGCAACTGGGACAGCTGTAATATTCGACGGTGAAAAGACTGCCTGCCATCCCGCCATGATGCTAAGCGCGGCGGGTTTGTCCAGTTCGACCGGTTGCGATAGTCAATGACCTGCTACCCGGACCGTTGAGGCTGGTGGAGTGCGAGATAGTGATTTTTTAACCCGGCGTGTCCAAATGCCCCGTCTGACAGTTTACCGATGGTGCCACCTTGCGCGCGCTGAACCATCTGCATCAATGCTCGATCATGATCAGAGGCAAAGGTCGTTCAGCATCAAGCGGCAGGGCTTCTCCTTGCCTTTCGCGCCCTTGCTCCCTCTGCGCTCCGGTTCTGGTCCGGCAATCACCATCGCCCAGTAGATCTCACCGCTCTTGCTTCTGGCGCTGGCGATGCCGACGCGCGTACCCTCATGCATCAACAGGTTGCTGCGGTGGCCATACGATCCGATCCATTGGTCCAGCGCCTTCGCAAAAGTGGCGTCCCCTTGCGCCAGGTTTTCCGCAGCCCGCTCGGCGTTGAGGTTTGCGACGCGATCGGCGAATGGTTTTGCCACCGCATGATCCATCCGGTCCCTTGCGGCCATCGCACCGGCCTGCTCCTGCGCGATGCGATCGAGCGCCGGATCGTTCGCGACTTTGCCTTCGCCGTGCGCGAGCCGGTAGTGTGAGATCATCTCCGCGGGAGATGCCGCTTCTGCGGTTAACGGATAAGCGAAGGCGACCAGAGCGACAGCCAAGGCAGCGCGCCATCGCGCGAATGAACTTCGCGGGAGAAGGTAACGCACGAATCCCGTGACCAGGAACGAGTTGCCGGATTGTCTGCGTCTGCTCATGTCGCTCTGTGCCGCTGTTGTTTCGGTTGAGAAAAACGAAAAGCCCCGATTTGGGGCTTTTTTGGGCTGGCTGCGCCATGCGGAGCCCGGAGGGCGAAGCATGGTGGGCGCACAAGGGATCGAACCTTGGACCTCTCCCGTGTGAAGGAAGAACCACGGCTCCAAGGCGGCCATAGCAGACCATACGCTGAAGCGAAAAAGACCTTGTATTGCAAGGATTTCCTGCAATATTTGACCTCAATCGGCCACACGTGGCCATAGGTCGAAACCTGTGCCCCTGCTGTGCCCCGAGGCCAATTCTCCCCTAGGGCACAGATCGGGGCACAGAATTGCGGGAAATATCTCATGTCTCACCCCGACAAGGGAAAAGGTTTCAGGTCCGAATTGCAGCAGCAATTCGTCAAGCTCACCGACGCCGCCGTTGAGCGCCTCGAGCTGCCGCCCGGCAAATCGCAGATCTATCTCTACGACACCGAACAGCCGGGCCTTGCGCTCAGAGTCCGTGCCAGCGGTGGCAAGAGCTGGGTCTATCTGTTCACCAAGCCGGGTGTCGATGGCACGCAGCGCAAGACGCTGGGCGCCTGGCCGAGGTTCAAGGAAAAAGACGCGCGCGCCGCCGCCAAGATCGCGACCGGCGATCTGGTGCGCACTGGCGACCCGAACGCCGCCAAGCGCGAAGCCAAACAGCAACTGCTGGCCGCAAAAGAGCGGAAGACGTTGGGCGAGCTGATCGAGGCGAGGGGGCCGTATGAGAGGGCGCTGCAACAGCGCGGAATCGTGAACTGGCAGGTTGCACTGTCGGCGATGCGGCGCGGTCTGGCCGGGCATCTGACCAAGGACATCAGATCCCTGACGCGCCGGCAGATCGTCGCGGATGCGGACAGGATCGCCGCCACCGGCAAGCGCGGTGCTGCCGACGATATGCGCAAGCACACCCGCACCTTTCTGGAATGGTGCGTGAGCCGAGGTTTTGTCGATACCAACGCTCTCGCCGGCTATCGAAATCCAAAACAGACTCGCGCGGAGCGGGTCGGGCGCCGACAGAAAGGTCGCGCGCTCACCGACGATGAGGTGATCAAGGTCTGGAAGGCGGCCGGTAAGCTCGGCACGTTTGGACAGCTGACGCGGCTGTGCCTGCTCGGTGGTCCGCGCCGCAGCGAGCCAACGATGCTGGAATGGTCGAGGCAAATCCTGGACGACCGCATCACCTTCGACGAAGCCTGGACCAAGATGGGTCTACACCACGACGTGCCGCGGACGCAGCTGATCGATGAGGTGCTGGCAGCGGCGAAACATTTTCAGCGCGCTACTTCTGACTATGTGTTCCCGTCGCCGAAGACCGGGGGGCAGATGTCGGGCTTCACCAAGATGGTTGCGCGCCTGATCAAGGAAGCCGAGGTCGCCAGATTCACCATGCATGATCTGCGCCGCACACTGCGCACCATCATGTCGCGTTGCGGCTACGACAATGAAATCCAGCGGCTGTGTGTCGGGCAAAAGCCGCGCGGAATTGATCAGGTCTACAATCACGACGAGCAGTGGATTATCCGCAGGATGGCGTTCGAAGCGGCTCATGACTACATCGCGGAGTTGGTCGGCGCGAAACGGGTCGGCAAGGTCGTGCGCCTGCAACGGACCAATCCACTCGACCCGATCAAGGCCGAGCTGCTCGGCCGTCTCCGCGAGCACTATGCGGCTGGGACGGCTTAGTGGCCTTGTCGCAGCCGGTCAGATAGTCCCGCACTGCATCGACCCGATAGAGCGGGCGGCCATCGACGTAGCGCCATTTGAGCGGATGGTTCGGATCGCGCCGCCACTGCTCGAGCGCTCCAGGCGTACGCCGGATGATCGCGGCCGCCTCTAATACCGTCAAATTAGAGCTGCCCGGTAGCGTATCGATATCGAACGTCGCAGGCGGCGGCACGCCACGGTTCTTGCGAGGACGCCTCGTAGCACGCGGCATTTCCCGGCTATTTGGCGACCCTAATGCCTCGACCCGAGTTTTTTCGTCCTTGCCGCGCATGCCTGCGCCCCGAACCATAATCGGTCTGAGCCAATAAAATCGTAGGCTTCTCCGGCAAGAAAGAAATCAAGTGCGCAAGTACGGCTGCTGGGTAGCTGTGGCGTACAAATAGGACGAATTGGTTCGGTTGGCCTGGGATGCGGGCGGGAGCGTCATTCCGACCTTCGGCCTCATAACCTGAAGGTCACAGGTTCAAATCCTGTCCCCGCAACCACTTTTGTTATAACTCACTCACCGTCCCGGTCTAACCGCCGGGACGGGTCTGTGTTTTGTGGGAACGCGGAGCCGCGCGACAAATGGTCCGGCTGCGTGCCGCGTTACTAGTCGTATTCGCGACCTGGAAATACAATTTTGCGGGGAAAAATAGATACGAATTTGCTTGGCCAAAATGGCCGCGGAAGCCGGAACGATGTAGAACAAGGCGGTCTCAATTTGCCTTAGCTTCTATGTGAGCGGGATGATTGTTTGGAAACTGACCCTCCTCGAATTTATGGGCGGCAAGACGGAAGGCCAAGGCCACTCGATGATCTTCGTCGGATCATTGCTCGCAAGCCTGTCTACTCCGCGCTGGCTTCCGGGATCAGAAGTCATCTTGTCCGACAGACTTGACTTCGCGACGGCTATAGCAAGTCGTCCTGGCGCCACCGCTGCAAATCAGTTGGTCCTAGTGAGGAGTGCAGATCAATGGCATCCAGTAGGTGCCTATCTGGACACGGTCGTCGCGATTGAAGACGCCTACAGGGGCCAAGGACTATCTACCGAGTTAATTCTACGCTGCTCGGAACATCGGCAGGCACCCGTAAAGAGGGATCTCACAGTGGCCGGTTACGGAGCGCTGGCGAAGGCGCACCGCGTCTCAGTCAGAAGAGCCGTTGCAAATGACTTAGACGTTCCCAATCACGTGCGAGCGGAATACGGGCTTTAGCAGTCAACCAAAATCCGTTCCACCTCATCGAGGCTCTGTGTACACGTCCCCGACCTTCGTGCCGCACGTAGCACCGATGCGCGAACGAATGACCATAAGGTCGATGAGTGCCCGATCGCGTAGGCCGGCCGGGGTCGCGCAGTCGATACTACCGATCAATGCACGCCCCGGCCTGATCGAGCACGTCTTGCTGCCATTGAGAAACCGCAGCGAGACTACGCCCTCCGGCGGCAGCGACCAAGGGGACCGGAAGGGATTGAAAGGGCGGCGGGGTGAGCTGGTTCATGTGATCACCATGTCCGAGAGCTGACCCAAGGTCACAAACTGAATTCCGTATTCGGTAGTTAGCCACGCACGGTTCGCATTGTCGAGGACCGACGCGGCCCGTGCGTTCTGGCCGCAATCCTCGCTGCAAAACAGATCGATGTCGTACCCATAATGCGCGGCGACGCTATCACCATCGGCCCACTCCCTAATCGCACGATTGATCCTCTTTCGCTCGGTAGGATTTCGAGGCCTTCCAAGGTAGAAAGCGAAAGGGTGATTGCCCCTATCTTTTGCCCGGATTTCGTCAGCGATCCGCTGGGCCTGCGCGCAACCAAGGCCGCGGGCCTCGATAGCCGTTGCCACGTCAAAATGTCTTTCCAGCCGCTGTGCGAGTTTGTTCTCTTCCGGTTCAGCTACGTACCGCGTGCCCTCAGGGTCATCGACGCTGACCGCTCCAGCCCTCGGAACACTGAGCAATTTCAGGCCCAGCTCAAATGCTCCCAGGAATCGGTCAGCCTGTCTTTGGTCGAGTGCTCTCCGGGCCGACTGCTCCGAAAGCAGATCGATGTGGGTGACGCCACTCCCATCGGGCGCGGTCTCATGCTGGTAACGCGCGTTAATTGTGGTGCTTCCGAAGACCGCACCTCGGTCTGCGTTTGTAATGCCCTCCAACGTGATGAGGACCTCACAAAATACTCCCAAGATTTTGTTAGACCTGATCGCAGCGCGAACATTCCTGCCATTCGCTGCACCAGCGGGCCTTTGTGAGGTTTCTGGTGAAACAATGTCCGCTAGGGTGTTGGTGTCGAATGTGACTCGCATGATCGAATTCTGCCATCATAAAAATATGTGGTAAAGAGGACAGGTAGAGGCCTCGACATCCAAAGCGCCCAGGGGAGCCATTTCGCATTTTCCGGGTGAAGGATGCGCAGCGATGGCGGGATAGGGAAGGATTCTTACGGCAATTCTATTGCATCACTATAGTGTGCCAGGAAAGCCAAGATCGTTTGATGGAGTGCGGCGGCAAGGTGCGACTCGGTGCAGCGGGAGTTTCCCCTGCTGGAGAACGTTCAGATGGAGTTCATCTGGTTTTTAGGCAGCTGAATCCAGTGCCGCGCGTTCGGGATCGGCGAGAAAAAGGCGAGTTTGGTCGTGATAGGAATTTGTTCGAAATCGAAATATTTGTTCGCCGCTGCGGGATCTCTCATATCGTTCGGTCTCCTTTTGTCGCAGGCACGTGCTGACGATATGGGCATACCCGCCGAGTGCAGGCCGAGTGAGGCATTCGACAATCCAAAGTGCTTTAAAGTCATCGAAGCGCGCTTCATTGATAGAAACCTGCGTTTAAACAAACGGGATAAGCAGGCCAACGCCGAACTGAAACAACGGATATTGACAAGCCCGACGCAAGCCGGAGATACGGTTGCAGCCACGTTGGAGTACCTGCCCCGGCGTATCCCGTTTGCCGTGACGGGCTGGCACTTTGTCTACGCGCGAAGCGGCGCGGAATACGCAGTTCTGGAATATGCGGCGCGAGCCGAAGCCGCGAAATCGCCCGACGATGAGCTAGGGTCGCTTTTGTTGCAGTTCGACGATGACCTTGAGACCGATCCAGTGAGTTCGTTGTGCAATAGTAGCGCTATAGGCTCGATCGTCTGGAAGGTGGATGGAAGGTCGTTCGTCCCGTGTGGAAGCTACGCGAACATGATTGCTCTTGGTCCACAGGCGTTCGCTTGGGCCGTCAATGATGGCCGCAAAGGCTTTGCCGAGTCCGGGTACGTTCAAGCTGTAGCGAACGACTTCTCTTTCTTTTCAAAGCTGGCGGTGGGGGGTGGCACGCTGAAGGATTACTTCAATCCCGACCAAGCTCGGGCCTTGAAGTTCTACTGGAACGCATTGGGAGGTTACGTGGTTCAAGCGGACAACCTCGACTGTCCGCCCAAGAGAGTAGGCTCATTCACCCTGCGTGCGCCGAATTGCGAGGCGCGAGCCGCTGCCGCGCGCGACGTGTCCGGGAAATTGCTGCCGTTCGCAATCATCGGAGCCATTCGCAATCATGGCTTTGTCGGCGGGATGGTGGAGGCGGACGTCTCGATTTCGGTGGACGGCGGCGAACCCGGAGATTGGATGGCAACTGCGGTTTACGTGGCTGAGCATTCGATCGTCCGTGACGTCACGTTCGCGACGGTTAGCGCTTATGTTCCGAATCCATGGGGCGACCAGCCGCCCCAGCAGTACAAACTACTAGCGAAGGTCTACTATGCCCCTGATCCGACTCGGTCGCCGTGGAAAGAGAAATGGACGATTCTCGGCGCCAGCCGTGCCGGCACGATGGCCGACATTGAATACGATAAATTATCTAACGATCTGATGGACGATACTCCGGACCCAAATCTGCGACTTGAAAAAGCGGCAGCCGCAGCCAAGAAAGCAGTCATTCGCAAGTACGGTCTCCCCAAAAATTGGGTGCCGACGGATAACCTTGGGCTGCACGGCCAAGTACACGACCGAGATCACATTCGCCTAGGTGACGCCGGGCAGATTGACGCGTCCATGCCGGCACTTGCGGAATGCCTGACCTTGAACCGCGGCAGTGCGCTGTTTGGGGGCTGCATCTCGCAGAGGCCGTAACGACGCCTCCGGCCATGGTTCTGATTTCGAGCGTCTTGCTGGAACAGCCGTTTTTGCAGCTCTGACGATAGCAGACTGCTTGACTCTTTCCATGAGATGTTCTTATTTTGTTCTTTCTCTTTGCTCACGGAGACCGCTATGTCTGCTCAAGATCAAAAAATGCGCGACATGCAGAAAATTGAAACGATTTCGGATACCTGCGCACGCGAAAAATTGAAGCCGATGGTATCATGTCTCTGGGAATTGATCGCCGCAGCGGACGAATTACCACTAGACGACTTCAGAAGGAAAGCTCAGGAATCAGAGTACGAATTGAGAAACGAGCTTCAGACGGCCCATGTCACCGATCAGTTGGACCTGCGGGTTTTCCAGTATCTCGACGGAACCTATAGGATCCGTCTCTGCCAACCGTCGCGACTCGGCGCGCGTTAAGGACCGTGGGCGCCCGAATGGCCATGCTGTTTGGTCGTGAATTGGCTTTAGCTTTGGCCATTGTAGCGCTTGCGGGTACGTATTCATTCCATGATAGCTACGCGAGCGACGCACCGAAATGGAAGCGCGCTAATCCGGGCACGCGAGCCTTTCTTGGCGACGATGGTGGCGGCGTCAATACCGCAACGGTCTGCGATACGGCGGATCGTTACCGCGACTGGCTCACTGGGGAGCACCCGCCCGGCTGCCAAACGTTCCAACACGACTTGCCCGCGATAATCGAAGTGGTTTCGCTCGATCCCGCCATCGACATTGCGTTCGCGGCATATCGGCCTATTGCGAAGGTTAGAATTCCGTCGCGGAATTTTACCGGATACATCTCACTGCTTGGCCTCCATCCTGTTATCCCGAGTGGAGCAATTGCTTACTTCAAAAAGCTTGGCAATGACCATCTTCTCCTATTTCCGGTGGCAAAAATTCCGGCCGATAACAACCGAGGAGTCGACCTCGGCGAAAGAGTGTCGGTAGAGGTTCTTTCTTACGAGCCGACGAAAGACGACGACTGGGATATGCAAGTACAAATCATCGACGGGCCACATGCGCGTGAGACGGGATGGATGATGGGATTCGGCGCTGTCGGAGATGACGGCATCCCTATCGATCAATTCGACACCCCTCATTAAGCGTATCATCCCGCAGTTTGTCGCACGATCTCAGGCGACCTGATAACTGCGTCAATCGTGTTTCAAGAGGCAGCCAAGCTCGCAAGTATCCTGCATCGAATGTGGGCGAGCGAAACCGACTTCCACGTTGGCTTCGGTGCCAAGGTCACGCAACGCTGCGATTGAAGCCTGTGCGGTAACTGCTGCGGGATCGCGAAGGATTGGCGCTGGGCTTGCACCCAGCATGTTGAGGAGGAGCAAAGATTAGATATCCACGCGCGCGGTGAGCGTTCCCTGGCGGGGCCGCGAAACGGGGAACGTCCGCCCTCTTGCCTGCTTCCGTCCTTTGTGAAGAGAGCGTCAGACTGCTTGGACAGCCCTGTTGACGAACCTGATGAAGAGCATGCGACGGCCACGTGCCGAACGCGAAGGAACGCATGGACCCCGCCTGGAGAATGCAAACAGCGTGCGCGTTGACGGACGGATTCTGCCCGCGGTCAGTGCAGAGAGAAAGGAGTTTGCGCATGAATGAAAAATTGCAAAACATCATAGTTGGGAGTTGACTTTGGGCGTCCGATTAAGACGGCAGGATAAAGCACGCAAGGTGCGTGCGGTCGGTTGGGAGGAAGAGGATAGCAATTTCAACCATGCTCCCAACATTGCACCACATCGAGCGCACCTTGCGATGTTCGGGAACGCGCTATCGCCACTCAATTTTCCACACCCTAAGAGCCCAAGATGACCGGAAACGACGATTTTCGCATTCGTCCAGGCCGCATCCGCTCGACGCGCGCGGCTCATACAAAACCGTTTCTGGCGCAGGCGCTCCAAGCCGCGCAAAAGGCCGGCGGTCTCTCACGGGCCAGCGGGAGGCGCGGCAGCACCTTTGGGCGTGGCCGCGCCGCTAGCCTTGCCGCGTCGCGGCTGCTCAACAGTCGGACCCGCGGCGCCATCGTCAAGGCGAGGGTCGTGCGTCAGATGCGCTCGCCGGGCGCGCTGCGCGCTCATATCGGATATCTCCAGCGCGACGGGGTGACCCGTGATGACTCGCCCGGCAAATTGTTCGATGCGGCCGGAGACGAGGCGGACGGCCGCGCCTTTGCCGAACGCTGCAAGGACGATCGGCATCATTTTCGGTTCATCGTCTCTCCCGATGATGCCGGAGAGCTCTCGAGCTTGCGGACCTTCACCCGTGAGCTCATGGACCAGGCCTCGCGTGACCTCGGCACGCGCCTCGATTGGGTTGCCATCGATCATTGGAACACAGAGCACCCACACATCCACATCCTCGTGAGAGGCCGCGCCGACGACGGCCAAGACCTCGTCATCAGCCGGGATTATATTTCAACGGGCTTTCGTGCCCGGGCCGGTGATCTCGTCACCCGCGAGCTCGGCCCGCGATCTGAACTCGAAACGCGCCAAAGCCTCGAGGCGGAGACGACGGCCGAGCGCTGGACACGGATCGATCGGGTGCTTGCCCGGGAAGCGGGGGCGGCGGATGGGGTCATTGATCTCCGGCCCAACCGGGATGCCGGGGCTGACCCGCTGCGGGAGCTAAGAATTGGCCGAATGCGGACCTTGGAGCGGTTGGGTCTCGCTGAACCGGCGGGGCCGGCACGCTGGGTGCTCGCGACTGAGGCGGAACAGCGCTTGCGGGAACTGGGCGAGCGCGGCGATATCATCAAGCGGCTGCACAAGAGCCTCACGAAGGATGGCGCCGCACGCGCGCCGTCATCCTGGGCGCTCGAAGGTGAACGCCACGGCGAGCCCGTGATCGGCCGCCTCATCGCCCGCGGGCTAGATGACGAGTTGAGGGGCTCGGCATTCGCCGTGGTCGACGGCATCGACGGGCGCGTTCATCATCTAAAACTCCCTGACATCGAATTGGCCGGTGATGGTCCGATCGGCGGTATTGTGGAGCTGCGCCGCTTTGAGGATACGCGGGGGAGGCAACGCGTCGCGTTGGCGGTTCGCTCGGATCTTAACCTCGATCAGCAAGTGGCAGCGGGAGGGGCGACCTGGCTCGACCGGCGGCTGGTCGCGCGGGAAGGCGTCGAGATTTCGCGCGCCGGTTTCGGCGCCGAGGTTCGCGCTGCGCTTGATCGCCGGATCGATAGCCTTGCAGAGCAGGGGCTTGCCCGCCGCGACGGAGACAAAGTCACAATCGGACGTAACCTGGTCGGTACGTTGCGCAGCCGCGAGCTCGACGCGGTCGGACAGCGTCTCGCCTCGGAAACCGGGCTCGCGCATTTACCCGTGGAGGCGGGAGAGCGCGTCGCAGGAACTTATCAGCGCCGGCTGTCGCTTGCATCCGGCCGCTTTGCGATGATCGACAACGGCTTGGGCTTCCAGCTCGTGCCCTGGATCCCGTCCCTCGAACGCGAACTCGGCAGACAGGTAAACGGCATCGCCGGTCCTGGTGGAGTCGAATGGAGTTTTGGACGCAAGCGCGACCTGTCGCTTTGATCGGCCGATCTCTACGCCATCGTGCGCTTTGCCGCGACGGCGAGCGGATTGCGGTTGAATGTTGGCTTGGGGTGCGCATCACCTCTGGGAATGTCTGCAACCAAAATCCTCTGGGGTCAGCTCCTGCTCGTATCGATGGTGGTGCTCGCCTTCCTCTGGGCGGCGACCGAATGGGCTTCCTGGCGGCTGGCGTTTCAGCCGCAGCTTGGACCAGCCTGGTTCATGATCGAGCGCTGGCCAATCTATCAACCACTCGCTTTCTTCATCTGGTGGTTCAAGTTCGATGCCTACGCACCAACGATTTTTGTCGAAGGTGGATGCATTGCCGCGAGCGGCGGCATCGCAGCCATGGGTGTCGCCATCAGCCTCTCGGTCTGGCGCGCGAAAGAAGCCCAGCATGTCACGACCTATGGATCGGCGCGTTGGGCCGACAAAAGGGAGGTACGTCGCGCGGGCCTTCTTGGACCCGATGGCGTCGTGCTTGGTCGTCTGGGCGACCAATATCTGCGGCATGACGGTCCCGAGCACGTCCTGTGTTTTGCGCCGACACGATCCGGAAAGGGCGTCGGCCTCGTCATCCCGACCCTCCTGACATGGCCCTATTCCACGATTGTCCACGATATCAAAGGTGAGAATTTCCAGCTGACCTCCGGCTGGCGTGCGCGGTTTGGATCGGTCCTTCTGTTTGATCCGACCAACCCCGCGAGTGCGGCCTACAATCCTTTGCTCGAGATCCGTAAAGGAGACAACGAAGTCCGTGATGCGCAGAATATCGCCGACATCCTGGTTGATCCCGAAGGCGCGCTCGAGCGACGGAATCACTGGGAGAAAACCAGCCATTCGTTGCTTGTCGGCGCCATCCTGCATGTCCTTTACGCGGAAGCCGACAAGACGCTCGCAGGCGTCGCGAACTTTCTCTCGGATCCTTCACGCGAAATCGAAGCGACGCTAAACGCGATGCTGGCGACGCCGCACCTCGGCGAGCGCGTCCATCCAGTGGTGGCCTCAGCAGCGCGCGAATTGCTCAACAAGAGTGAAAACGAGCGTTCGGGCGTATTGTCGACGACAATGAGCTTCTTGGGGTTATATCGGGACCCCGTGGTCGCCAAAGTGACGGGGCGGAGCGATTGGCGCATCCGTGACCTGGTCGATGGCGCTCAACCCATTTCTCTGTACTTGGTGGTCCCGCCCTCCGACATCGCTCGCACCAAGCCATTGATGCGCCTCGTGCTCAATCAGATTGGACGTCGACTGACCGAGAGTTTGAATACCGATCGACGGGGGCAGAAGCTCCTGCTGATGCTCGATGAGTTCGCGGCGCTCGGGCGCCTGGACTTCTTCGAGAGCCAGCTTGCATTTATGGCGGGCTACGGCATCCGCAGCTTCCTGATCACACAAAGTCTCAATCAGCTCGAACGCGCCTACGGGGCAAATCACGCCATCCTCGATAATTGCCATATACGGATTGCGTTTTCGACAAATGACGAGCGCACCGCCAAGCGGGTGTCGGATGCACTTGGGACTGCGACCGAGATGCGCGCCATGAAGAACTATGCTGGACACCGCCTCTCACCATGGCTTGGTCATCTCATGGTCAGCCGCCAGGAGACATCTCGTCCACTGTTGACACCGGGTGAAGTCATGCAGCTCTCGCCTAACGAGGCGATTGTCATGGTCTCCGGCGTGCATCCGGTGCGCGCCCGCAAAGTCCGGTACTACGAGGACCCGCAGTTCCAGCGCCGGATATTACAGCCGTCGCGTGCTGTGCCGATCGACCTCGTCATGCGACCAGACGAATGGTCGAGGCATCCGCCTATCCTTCCTTCGGCCACAGTGCTTGCTGCGCTCACAAAAAAGAAAAGCGATCCGAATGGCGGCATTCGTCGCGAGCCGGAAATGCCGCAACAAGAGGAAGTCGTTCTCACGACGCCGCTCGCCGAATATGAATATGATGCTCCGACCAACGAGGGTGCGATGCCGATGTCGTGCAAGCGGTGGCCCTGAATTGCTCGATGCAAGGCCTGGCGCGCGCTGTCAGCCTCGATCCCGACGACAAGATGGGCCTATGAGCGGACGAGATGAAAAAAGTCCAGCTCAGCATCTATCTCGATCCAGAGATATTCGGAAGCCTTGAGGCCTTTGCCCAGCGTCAGGGCAAGCCCAAGTCGCTGGTTGCCGAGGCCGCGATTGGGTCGTTTCTTTCTCCTGACGATTCCGATCGGCGGGAGGCCGCCATCGCCAAGCGGCTCGACCGCATTGTGCGAGTACTCGAGCGGCTTGAGCGCAACGACGGAATTACGCTTGAGACCGTAGCCCTGTTCATCCGCTTCTGGCTGACATCGACGCCGGCACTCCCGGAGCAATCGAGCCCTGCCGCGCGAGCGAAGGGAGCCGAGCGCTATGATCGCTTTGTCGACGCGCTCGGCCGGCGGCTCTCCAGTGGATCGACAGTCCTCAAGGAAGTCAGTATCGAATTGCCTGAAGCTGAAAGCGTGGGCCAAGTTAAAGGTCAACGCAGCTCCACTTGAGCCTGACATCATTGCATCGTGTGAGGAAAGCACCCCACAAAGCCGGTTCGTGAAGGCGAATACTCACCTATCGTGAGCAACGATCTTTCTTCGGGCTCTGGCGATTTTGGCTTGGCTGTCCGTCAAACAGACCTTCCCTTCGCTGATGTCTATTTTGTCGGTCAGCTCGATTCCGCATCTCGTTTCTTTTTCTACGCCAGAGCATGGTCGAGCGTTTTGCTCTGTTGAAGCCCAGCTCGGCCTGTCCTTTCTGTAACTCCCATCAGATCGGGGCACCTCATCAATTGTATCGCGAAGCGGCGGTCTCAATCGTGGGGCATTGGGGATATCAGAGACATGCAACAGCTCGCCGAACTGGATGCGCAAATCGATCGCGTTGACGTTCGACCGTCGCGCAACCGCAAAGCCGCTGCGCGTCGCAAAGTGACGGTTCGTCTGAGTGAAGGCGTCTGCGGTCGGCTTGACGGCGCAACCGACCGACCGGGTGTCGGCAAGAGCATGCTTATTGAGGCTGCTCTCGAGCATTTTCTGAACCCCGCTCCATCGGTCGAAGATCTGCTGCGCGAGCATCTCGACGGTTTGCACGCCAGGTTTGACCACCTCGACCGCGATATGCGGATGATCGCTGAGACCGTCGCGCTGCACGCGCGCTATCATCTGACCGTTGTCCCACCGCGTCCGGAACCGCAGCAACGCGAGGCGATTCTTCTCGGCGATGAGCGTTTCAAGATCCTTGCCGAGCAAGTTGATCGACGTGTTCGTGAGGGCCGGCCGCTTATACAGGAGACCATCGCCCGTTCGAGTTCCTCTGAGCACGCAGAACTCAAGCGGGAAACAGGCAGGGGGCCGAATCTGGAGCCTGCCCGCAAGGATCTGGATACCGCCTCTGAACGTGTTGACCTCGAGCAGACGCCGCCTGCATCGGTCAAGACGCAACACGGCAATCCAAGCTTTGCCCAACATCCGAAGCCTAGCGCCGAAGGGACCAAACCGACGAAGTTGGAGGTTAATCCCGAGAAGGCGCTGTCAAAATTGCGTCTCATCCTCTCTGTTTTCCTTCCCTTTGCTGCCGGCTACTATCTCTCTTTTCTTTTTCGAACGATCAATGCGTCGATATCGCCGGTACTGGCGTCCGATTTTGGACTTGGAGCGGCCGAGACCGGGTTACTCGCTTCGGTTTACTTCCTAGTCTTTGCCGCTGCCCAGATTCCAATTGGCGTCCTCCTGGATCGCTACGGTCCGCGACGGGTCCAGAGCGTATTGTTGGTTATTGCCGTCGGGGGTGCGACACTGTTCGGCAATGCCGATAGCCTTGCTGAGCTTCTCGTCGGCCGCGCCATGATCGGGCTAGGTGTTGCCGCTTCATTGATGGCCGGGCTCAAGGCAATCGTCGTCTGGTTTCCCAGAGATCGTGTAGCATTTGTCAATGGTGGCATGATCATGTTGGGTTCGCTGGGCGCGGTTACGGCTACGGCGCCGACGGATTGGCTGCTGAACTGGATCGGCTGGCGGAGCCTGTTCGAAGTTCTGACGATCGCGACGCTGGCGACCGCCGGGCTCATTTATTTCGCCGTGCCCAAAGCCGACGGAAGTTTCAAGAACTCCGTCTCTTCTGGCAAATCGCTTACTTTGCGCTCCATCCTTTTGGATCCGCGCTTCTTGAGGATTGCGCCTCTGTCCGCAACATGCATCGGATCGTCCTGGGCAATGCATTCATTATGGGCTGCATCTTGGCTCGCCGACGTCGAAGGGTTCGACCGGCAACGCGTGATCAATCAGCTGACGATGATGGCCATTGGGATCAGCCTGGGAGCATTGCTGCTGGGGATGCTCGCGGATCGCCTGCGCAAACGTGGCATAGCGACCGAAGTTCTATTGGCGGTGTTTGGCGCGCTATTCATGTTGGCCGAACTAACCCTGGTTTTGCGCATGCCGCTGCCGTCCATTGTGCCCTGGTCCATCGTATCGGTCGTAGGGGCTGCCACCGTGCTGAGCTATGCGATCATCGCGGATTACTTTCCGATAGAAATCGCCGCGCGCGCCAA
>CAVYPW010000002.1:0-900625 GCA_963770515.1 uncultured Alphaproteobacteria bacterium | reverse complement strand
ATCCCAGCAGGATTCGAACCTGCAACCCACGGAGTAGAAATCCGTTACTCTATCCAGTTGAGCTATGGGACCGTCGGGCGGCTTTTATACCACTGAAATTAAAAAATCAGCATTCCGGCCAAGCCCTACCGAACCCATTTCGAGGCTCCTACGACAAAGGGCTAGCTGGGCCGGATGATGATTCGGCCGGCTTTACCTTGCCGCGCCCGGGCGGCGGCTTAGGACCCCAAAGGCTTCGACAAATGTCGCATACGACTTTTTCGCACCCCGGCCTTTCCGCCACGAGTCCGTCACCTTTTAGCGCACTTCCTTTCATCGGCGGCGCATTCGCCGCTCCGGGAGCTCCATCATGATCGGTTTGGTTCGGGCTGCAATTCTTTGCGCCACGCTGTCGTTTGGCCTGATTTCAGCCGGCCTGCCGTCAGCCCAGGCAGCCGACAAGCCGTTCAAGCGCGATGATCTTGCCGATTCGGCGATCAAGCTCGAAGCCCAGATCAAGGGTGAGGCGGGCATCGTGAGCAAATCCGGCGGCGCGTTGAAAGCGGACGCCGATGCCGCCTTCAGGCGCAACGATGTACGGACGGGCCTGCAAATTCTCGGGCAAATCGCCACCACCGCGCCCGATGATAGTGGCAATTGGCTGCGGTTGGCGCGCACCATCTTCCAGATCCGCCCTGCGAATTCGAGCGAGCAGACTTTCCTGCTCGAGCGCGCCTCGACGGCTGCCTATATCGCCTATCAGCGCGCCGGCAATCCCGCCGATGAGGCGGATGCGCTGGCCGTGCTTGGCCGGGCGATGTCGGAGCGCAAGCTGTGGCGGCCGGCGCTGGATAGCATGCGGCTGTCGCTCGATCTGCGAGAGGTCGCCGAGGTGCGCGGCCAGTATGAGAAGATGCGCGACGAGCACGGCTTCCGGCTGCTCGACTATACGATCGATTCGGATTCCGCCTCGCCGCGGGCCTGTTTCCAGTTCTCCGAAGATCTCGCCAAGCGCACCGACTTCGCGCCGTTTGTTGCGCTCGCCGGCAACGACAAGCCGGCGCTGACCTCGGAAGGCAGGCAGCTTTGCGTCGACGGGTTGAAACACGGCGAGCGCTACAACATCAATCTGCGCGCCGGCCTGCCGTCGACCGTCAAGGAGGGCCTGCCCAAATCGGCGGAATTCAACGTCTATGTGCGCGATCGCAAGCCGTTCGTCCGCTTTACCGGCCGCGCTTATGTGCTGCCGCGCAGTGGCCAGCGCGGCATTCCGCTGGTCAGCGTCAATACCCCCTCGGTGTCTATCGACGTATTTCGGATCGGCGACCGCAACCTGATCAACACCGTGATCGATGGCGATTTTCAGCGGGCCTTGAGCCGCTACGAACTCTCCAGCCTCGGCGATGAGCGCGGCGTCAAGGTCTGGTCCGGGCAACTTGCAACCGCCACGACGCTGAACCAGGACGTCACGACGGCCTTTCCGGTCGATGAGGCGCTCGGCGCCATGCAGCCCGGAATTTACGTGATGACCGCGTCCGCCAAGGGGCCGGGCAGCGACAGCAGCGGCGACGACGGAGGATTGGCGACGCAGTGGTTCATCGTCTCCGACCTTGGTCTCACAGCATTTTCCGGCAATGACGGTATTCATGTGTTCGTGAATTCGCTGGCGTCCACCGAGGCGATTTCAAAAGCTGAAGTACGCCTGGTGGCGCGCAACAACGAAATCCTGGCGACCCGCAAGACGGACGATGCCGGTCATGCGGTGTTTGAGGCGGGGCTTGCACGCGGCGAGGGCGGTCTTTCGCCGGCGATGCTGACGGTGACGACCGACAAGGCCGACTATGCTTTCCTCAGCCTGAAATCCAACGCGTTCGATCTGTCCGACCGCGGGGTGTCGGGAAGGGCGGTGCCGGCCGGAGCGGACGCCTTCGTTTATGCCGAGCGTGGCGTCTACCGTTCCAACGAAACGGTCTATCTCACGGCACTCTTGCGCGACGGCCAGGGCAACGCGATTTCGGGCAGCCCTCTGACGATGGTGGTCGAGCGCCCCGATGGCGTCGAATTCCGCCGCGCCGTGCTGCCCGATCAGGGCGCCGGTGGCCGCACGCTGGCGCTGGCGCTCAATTCGGCCGTCCCCGCCGGCACCTGGCGGGTGCGGGCTTTTACCGATCCGAAGGGAAATTCGGTCGGGGAAACGACCTTTATGGTCGAAGACTATATTCCCGAGCGCATCGACTTCGAAATTACCAGCAAAGACAAGCAGATCAAGGTCGATGCTCCGGTAGAGCTTAAGGTCGACGGTCACTTCCTGTATGGCGCGCCGGCCTCCGACCTCCAGCTCGAGGGCGATATGCTGGTGGCGCCGGCCGACGAACGGCCGGGCTTCGCCGGCTATCAGTTCGGTGTGGCGGATGAGGAAAACGCCAGCAACGAACGAACGCCGATCGAAAACCTGCCGGAGTCCGATGCCAACGGCGTTGCGACGTTCCCGGTAAGCCTTGCCAAGCCGCCGACCTCCACCCGCCCGCAGGAAGCACAGATCTTCATCCGCATGGCGGAGGCTGGCGGCCGCGCCGTCGAGCGCAAGATCGTGCTGCCGGTGGCGCCGGCTGCCGCCATGATCGGCGTCAAGCCACTGTTCGGCGAAAAGAACGTCGCCGAGGGCGACAAGGCCGCCTTCGACGTGGTGTTCGTGTCGCCCGACGGCAAATCGCTGGCGCGGGCCGGCCTGCACTATGAGCTCCTGAAGATCGAATCCCGCTATCAATGGTATCGCCAGAATTCATCCTGGGATTTTGAGCCGGTCAAATCGACCACGCGGGTGGACGATGGCGATCTGACGGTCGTGGCCGACCGTCCGGCACGCATCATCTTGTCGCCGCAACCGGGCCGTTATCGCCTCGATGTCAAATCGGCCGACGCGGACGGTCCGTTGACCTCGGTCCAGTTCGACGTCGGCTGGTATTCCGACGGCAGCGCCGATACGCCCGATCTTCTGGAGACCTCGATCGACAGACCGGAATATCAGTCCGGCGACACCATGGTGGTCTCGGTCAATGCGCGCACCGCCGGCAAGCTGACAATCAACGTTCTCGGCGATCGGCTGCTGACGACGCAAACCACCGACATCAAGGAGGGCACCGCCCAGGTCAAGATTCCCGTGGCCAAGGACTGGGGGAGCGGCGCCTATGTGGTGGCGACCTTGCGCCGTCCGCTCGATGCGGTTGCACTGCGTATGCCTGGCCGCGCCATCGGGCTCAAATGGTTTGGCATCGACAAGAAGTCGCGCACGCTCCAAGTCGATCTGTCGCCGCCGGCGCTGGTGCGCCCGAACACCACCATGAGGCTGCCGGTGAAACTGACTGGCCTCAATCCCGGCGAAGATGCCAAGATCGTGGTTGCCGCGGTCGATGTCGGCATCCTCAACCTGACCAATTATAAGCCGCCGGCGCCGGACGACTATTATCTCGGCCAGCGCCGCTTGACCGCCGAAATCCGCGATCTCTATGGCCAATTGATCGACGGCATGCAGGGCACCCGCGGTCAGCTCAAGACCGGTGGCGATAGCGCAGGCGCGGAATTGCAAGGCAGCCCGCCGACGCAGAAGCCGCTCGCGCTCTATTCCGGAATCGTAACCGTTGCTGCCGACGGCACCGCCGAAATCAGCTTCGATATTCCGGAATTCGCCGGCACCGCGCGCGTGATGGCGGTGGCGTGGACGGCGACCAAACTCGGTCGCGCCACGGTCGACGTCACCGTGCGCGATCCCGTCGTGCTGACGGCGACGGTGCCGCGGTTCCTGCTCAATGGCGATCACGGCACGATGAGTTTTGATCTCGACAATGTCGAGGGTGCGCCTGGCGACTATACCGTCAGCGTAAAAACCGCAGGACCAGTGAAGGTCAGCGGCAATCCCGTAACGACCGCGAAATTGGCCGCCAAGCAAAGATCGTCAATGTCGCTGGCCCTCGATGCCGGTGGCGCCGGTTCGGCCGCTCTCGACGTCGATATCAAGGGACCGAACGGTCTGACGCTGGCGCGGCATTATGCGCTGGATGTGAAGCCGGCGACGCAGATTCTCACGCGTCGTTCGGTCCGCACGCTGGCGAAGGGCGAAAGCCTGACCCTGACCTCCGACATGTTCTCCGATCTGGTCGAAGGCACCGGCAGCGTCTCGGTCTCCGCAAGTCTCTCCTCTGCGCTGGATGCGGCGACCATCCTGAAGGCCCTCGACCGTTATCCCCACGGCTGTTCGGAGCAGATCACCAGCCGCGCGATGCCGCTGCTTTACGTCAACGATCTAGCCGCAGGCGCGCATCTGGCGATGGATACCGCGATCGACCAACGGATCAGAGATGCGATTGATCGTCTGCTGGCACGTCAAGGTTCGAACGGTTCGTTCGGCCTGTGGTCGGCCGGCGGCGACGACGCCTGGCTCGATGCCTATGTCACCGACTTCCTCACGCGGGCGCGTGAAAAGGGATTCACCGTGCCTGACGTGCTGTTCCGCAGCGCGCTTGATCGCATTCGCAATTCGGTCGTGAACGCCGAGGAGCCTGAAAAGGACGGCGGCAAAAACCTCGCTTACGGGCTCTATGTGCTGGCCCGTAACGGCACCGCGCCGATCGGCGACCTGCGCTACCTCGCCGATACCAAGCTGAACAATCTGGCGACGCCGATTGCCAAAGCACAATTGGCTGCGGCACTCGCGCTCGTCGGCGACAAAGCGAGGGCCGAGCGGGTCTATGCCGCGGCCGCCGACAGCCTCTCGCCAAAGCCTGCGCTTGAATTCGGCCGGGTCGATTACGGCAGCGCTTTGCGTGACGCAGCGGCGCTGGTGTCGCTGGCGGGTGAAGGCAATGCGCCAAGGGCAACGCTCACGCAGGCCGTCTCCCGGGTGGAAGCGGCGCGCGGGCTTTCGCCCTACACCTCGACCCAGGAAAACGCATGGCTGGTGCTGGCTTCGCGGGCGCTTGCCAACGAAACCATGGCGCTCGATGTCGATGGCGCACCGGTCAAGACCGCGCTCTATCGCAGTTACAAGGCGGCAGAGATGTCGGGTAAACCGGTCAAGATAACGAACGCCGGCGATGCGCCGATCCAGGCTGTGGTCTCGGTCGGCGGTTCACCGGTCACGCCGGAGCCTGCCGCGGCCAACGGCTTCAAGATCGAGCGCAACTACTTCACGCTCGACGGCAAGCCGGCCGATGTATCGAAGGTCAAGCAGAACGACCGCTTCGCGGTTGTGCTCAAGATCACCGAAGCCAAACCGGAGTTCGGCCATATCATGGTGTCGGACTATCTGCCGGCCGGTTTCGAGATCGACAATCCGCATCTGGTCTCGTCCGGAGACACCGGCACGCTGGCCTGGATCGAAGACGGCGAAGAACCGCAAAACACCGAGTTCCGTGACGACCGCTTCACGGCGGCCGTCGATCGGGCCGCCAACGACAAGTCGATCTTTACGGTGGCCTATGTGGTGCGCGCGGTTTCTCCCGGCAAATACGTACTGCCGCAAGCCTATGTCGAGGACATGTATAATCCTTCGCGCTATGGCCGCACCGGCACGGGTTCGGTCGAGGTGCGTTCGGCCAAATGAGCGCCGAGATAGAACAAGCAAGCGTGGTCAGTCCTGTTCGTCGCGTTCGACGAAGAGGGCTGATCGCGTTGGCAGCAAGCGGCCTGTTGCTGGCGGCGATGGTCGCGGTCTGGGTCGCTTCGTTCGGACCGCTGCCGCTTGAGCAGGCGCGCGCAGTCTCGACCACCATCGTCGACCGTCACGGCAAACTATTGCGTGCCTACGCCATGGCGGATGGCCGCTGGCGGTTGCCCGTCAATGCCGCGACCGATGTCGACCCGACCTATCTCAAACTGCTGTTCGCCTACGAAGATCGCCGCTTTCATTCTCACGCCGGCGTCGATCCTCTCGCGCTCGGCCGCGCAGCTCTCCAACTGGTCGCCCGCGGACATATCGTCTCGGGCGGCTCTACGATCACGATGCAGCTGGCCCGTCTGATGGAGCCGCGGCGGCAACGCTCCATTTCCGCCAAGCTCAGGCAGATCGTTCGTGCGATCGAGATCGAGCGGCAAATGAGCAAGAGTCGAATTCTCGATCTGTATCTGGCGATGGCGCCGTTCGGCGGCAATCTCGAAGGCATTCGCGCCGCCTCGATCGCCTATTTCGGCAAGGAGCCGAAACGCTTGTCGCTTTCGGAAGCGGCATTGCTGGTGGCGTTGCCGCAATCACCGGAAAACCGAAGGCTCGACCGTCATCCGAATGCTGCGCGAGCCGCGCGTGACCGCGTACTTGATCGCATGGTCGAGGACGGCGTGGTTCCCGTGGCCGATGCGGCGAGCGCGAAGGCAGTGCCCGTGCCGAGGTTGCGCAAGCCGATGCCGATCCTCGCCCCGCATTCCGCCGACAATGCCATGCTGTCGGTGAAGAATAAGCCAGTCATTGCGCTGACGCTCGACGCAGGCTTGCAACAGACGCTTGAAACGCTTGCGCGCGACCGCGTGGCCACCTTGGGCCCGAATATCTCGGTTGCCATTCTCGCGGTCGATAATGCGAGCGGCGAAGTGCTGGCGCGGGTCGGCTCGCCGGATTATTTCGACGACCACCGTGCCGGTCAGGTCGATATGACGCGCGCGGTACGCTCGCCGGGATCGACGCTGAAGCCGTTCATCTATGGTCTGGCGTTTGAAGACGGCTTTGTTCATCCGGAAAGTCTGATCGACGACCGGCCGATCCGCTTCGGCTCCTACGCGCCTGAAAATTTCGACATGACGTTCCAGGGCACGGTTCCGGTACGCAAGGCGCTGCAAATGTCGCTGAACGTGCCTGCGATCGCCTTGCTCGACCGCGTCGGCGCAAGCCGGCTTTCCTCGCGTCTCAAGCAGGCTGGCGCAAACCTCGAACTGCCGAAAGACGAGGCGCCCGGATTGGCGATGGGTCTCGGCGGCGTCGGCATCACCTTGCAGGACCTTGTGCAGCTCTATTCGGGGCTGGCGCGGCTCGGCGAGGTCAGGCCGTTGCAGGAAATCCAGAGCCGGCGCGAGGGGGCAGGGGAGCCGCAGCGATTGCTGGATCAGGTCGCGGCCTGGCAGGTTGGCAATGTTCTGTTGGGAACGCCGCCGCCGGAGAACGGCGTGCACAACCGGATCGCCTTCAAGACTGGCACGAGTTATGGCTACCGCGATGCCTGGTCGATTGGTTTCGATGGCCGCATCACTATCGGTGTCTGGGTCGGCCGTCCCGATGGCGCGCCGGCGCCGGGCATCGTCGGCCGCACGGCCGCCGCGCCGATCCTGTTTGACGCCTTTGCCCGAACCGGCAAGCTGCCGGCAGCCTTACCCAAGCCGCCCAAGGGCGCGTTGATCGCCAGCAACGCCAAATTACCGCTGCCGTTGCGGCGCTATCGGCCGTTGGGCGAACTGGTCCGAACCGACGGCGAGCGGGCGCCGCATATCCAGTTCCCGCTCGACGGTTCCCGGATCGACGTTTCCGGTGGGGATGGGGCGTCTTCGGCCGCCATGCCGGTGAAAGTTGCGGGTGGGGTGCTTCCGATCACCATGCTCGTCAACGGCGTATCGGTTGGGGAACTCGATAACCGCAGGCAGCGCCTGATCGATTTACCGGGTCCTGGCTTTGCCAGACTGACAGTTATCGACGCCAAGGGTGCGGCGGACACAGTCGTTGTCAGAATTCAGTAAAGGCGCGCTAAGCGGTTGTCCCGACGTTGGTTTCGGCGTATGCGGAACCAATGAGCGAGACCTATGCCCGCCCCCGGTTTGGACAGCCACGCGAACCTCAAAAAAAGGTCGATAGGGGCAGCCGTCTCGTTGATCTCCTGGATTTTTCAGCCGCCAACAATGTCCGCGCCGTCGCGCTTCTGATGCTGTGCGGATTCTTGTTGTTCCTGCCCGGTTTCTTCAGTATTCCGCCGATCGATCGCGACGAAGCGCGGTTTGCGCAGGCGACCAAGCAAATGGTCGAAAGCGGCGATTTGGTCGATATCCGCTTCCAGGACGACGTTCGCTACAAGAAGCCAGTTGGCATCTACTGGATGCAAGCCGCTGCGGTCGAAACCGCCTCCGCGTTGGGCCTGCCGCGTGCCCAGGTCCGCATCTGGATTTACCGCGTGCCGTCGCTGATCGGCGCGTTCGGTGCCATGTTGCTGACCTACTGGACGGCGCTTGCTTTCGTCACCCGGCGCGGCGCCATTCTCGCTGCGCTGATCATGGCCAGTTCAGTCCTGCTTGGCGTCGAGGCACGGCTCGCCAAGACCGATGCGATGCTGCTGTTGACGGTCGTGGCCGCGATGGGAGCCATGGCGCGGGTTTATCTGTCCTGGCAGCGCGGCGACGATTCTCCTCATCAGCCATGGACATGGCCGGCCATTTTCTGGACGGCGTTGGCGGGCGGCATCCTCATCAAAGGGCCGCTGATCCTGATGTTCGTCGTCTTGACGGTCGTGACGCTGGCCATTCTCGATCGCTCGGCCGCGTGGCTTTGGCGGCTTCGGCCGGTATGGGGCCTGCTCTGGATGCTGGTTCTCGTCCTGCCGTGGTTCGTCGCGATCTTCTGGCGCGCGGGCGATGCCTTCTTCACCGATTCAATCGGCGGCGACATGCTGAGCAAGCTGTCGGCGCAGGAATTGCACGGCATGCCGCCCGGTCTTTATCTTGTGCTGTTCTGGCTGACGTTCTGGCCCGGCGCGCCGCTGGCGGCGATGGCGGCTCCTGCGGTCTGGCGGGCACGGCGCGAGCCCGGCGCGCAGTTCCTGCTCGCCTGGCTGATCCCTTCCTGGATTGTGTTTGAGGCGGTGCTGACCAAGCTGCCGCACTATGTCCTGCCGCTTTATCCCGCGATCGCGATCCTCACCGTAGGCGCGCTCGAGCGCCGTGTGTTGTCGCGTTCATGGCTCAAGAGCGGAGCAGCTTGGTGGTTTGTGATTCCCGCGGGTGCCTCGCTCGCCGCCGTCGTCGGGGCCGTGACCGTGACGCGTCAGCCGGTGTTTCTGGCGTGGCCCTTCGTGGCGGCGGCCCTGATCTTCGGGTTGTTTGCGTGGTGGCTTTATGACGACAACCGTGCCGAACGGTCGTTGCTGAATGCAGTCGTGGCGGCTCTGTTTCTGGCGTTTGCAATTTACGGCGTCGTAGTGCCCGCGCTGACGCCGTTGTTTCCCAGCGCCGAGGTGGCGCGGGCGCTTCGCAATGTCGTCTGCGTCGGGCCGAAAGCGGCTGCGGCCGGCTTTCACGAGCCGAGCCTGGTCTTCATGACCGGTACCTCAACGCTCCTGACCGACGGGTCGGGTGCTGCCGATTTCCTCGCCCAGGGCAGCTGCCGATTTGCGCTGATCGAGCAACGTGCGGAGCGCAGCTTTGCCCAGCGCGCTGAAGCGATCGGCTTGCGCTACGAGTTGGCGTCTCGCGTCGAGGGTTACAACATCTCGCAGGGCCGGCCGATTTCGATTGCGATCTTCCGCTCTGAAGGGACGGAATAGATGTCCCTTCAATCGGGCGCCGCGGGATCGACCGGCTATCTCTCGCGCCTTTTCACCATCGTATCGACGTCGGCCACGCAACTGATAAGTGCACCCTCGCAGCCGCATCGCACTGAGGCGAGGCGGAGGCTGGCACGTCACACGCTGCCGACGTTCGCTGTAGCCGCTGTTCTGATTACGGTACTGATGATCTGGTTCGACGCGCAGGAAATCGCGCTGATGCCGCCCCGCGGCACCGCGAGCCTTTGGCCGGTTCGTATTTTGACCGACTTCGGCAAGGACAATTACGTGCTGTTGCTGTTGGCCGTCCCGCTGCTTGCGGTTGCGCTGGTAGCGCCGGCCATGTCTGGCCCCGTGGAGCGACGGTTGCTTGCGATCGGTTTGCGTCTGCAATTCATGTTGCTCGCGGTATCCGTACCGCTCGTCGTCGGCGAGTTGGTGAAATGGACCGCCGGACGGGGCCGCCCATTCGTTGGCGGCCACGCCAACGCCTTCAACTTTGCTCCCTTTGCAGCAACCGAAGCCCACGCCAGCTTTCCATCCGCGCATGCGATCACGGCCTTTGCGCTGGCTTTGGCGATAGCTGCGATCTGGCCGCGATGGCGGGGCCTGATGATCGCCTACGCGCTTCTGATCGCGGCTACCCGTCTCTTGCTTCTGGCGCATCACCCAAGTGATGTGGTGGCCGGCGCGACGATCGGGATTATCGGAGCCATGGGCGTGCGATACTGGTTCGCGGCGCGCGGCCTGGGGTTTGCGATTGGCGATGGCGGTGTCATTTCGCCGGTCACCGAGGGGCCCCTCAAGGGGGTTGCCGCCGGAGCATCCGCCCCATAAGAAGCGAACCGTCGGCCGGTCACGGCCAACGCCAACGGGTGAGATTTGCCTTCCTCCGACATAGCCGCCATCGCCGTTTCCATCGTTGTTCCCGTGCGCAACGAGGCCGAGAATATCGCCCCCGTGATCGCCGAGATCGCAGCGGCGCTTGATGGCCGTTGGAATTACGAAATCATCTACGTCAATGACGGCTCAACGGACGCAACGCCCGAGCGGCTTGTCTCCGCCATGAAAAGCCGCCCCAATCTGCGCCAGATACGTCATGCGGATTCGAGCGGACAATCGGCCGCAGTGCGCAGCGGCGTTCGCGTTGCGCATGGCGAGATCGTGGCAACGCTTGATGGCGACGGACAGAATAATCCGGCGTTCCTGCCGGCGCTGATTTCGGCCATCGAACAAGGCGGTGAACGCACAGGCCTTGCCGCCGGCCAAAGGGTCGGTCGCAAGGATACCGGTTTCAAGAAGATGCAATCGCGCATCGCCAATTCCGTGCGCAACGCGATCCTGCATGACGGCACCCGCGACACCGGTTGCGGTCTGAAAGCGTTCCGGCGCGAGGTGTTCCTGGCGCTGCCTTATTTCGACGGCTTGCATCGGTTCCTGCCGGCGCTGGTGCGCCGCGAGGGATACGACATCGTTTATGTCGATGTGATCGACCGTCCGAGGCATTCCGGCGTGTCAAATTACGGCTTTTTCGACCGGCTATGGATCGGAATCATGGATCTCGCGGGAGTGTGGTGGCTGATCCGCCGCAAGAAGCCGACGCCTGTTGCGACCGAGGTGACCCTATGACAGAGCTCTTCAACAACCTCATCAGCTATCTACACGATGTTTTCGTCATCAAGTTCGATGGCTGGGTCATTCTGGGTTTCGTGGCGCAAGGCTTTTTCACTATGCGCTTTGTGGTGCAGTGGATTGCGTCCGAACGCGCACGGCGGAGCGTGATCCCGGTGGCGTTCTGGTTTTTCTCCATCGGCGGCGGTGCGCTGTTGCTGGTCTATGCGCTTTATCGTCGCGATCCCGTTTTCATCGCGGGCCAGGCGCTCGGTCTTATCGTCTATCTGCGCAACCTTTACTTCATCGCGCTCCACAAAGAGCAGGTATCGACAGATCGCTAGGCCGCGGACAAGGCTTCAAATCCTCTGATCAGGTCGGCCTTGAGGTCTTCGACATTTTCAAGACCGATGTGCAACCGCAGCGTCGGGCCGCCCGGCGCCCACTGCGTCGCCGTGCGATACCCACTGCAATCGAACGGGATGATCAGGCTTTCAAAGCCGCCCCAGGAATAGCCCATGCCGAACAGCTTGAGAGAGTCGAGCATGGCGTCGACGGCTTTTTGTGGAACTGGTTTGAGAACGATGCTGAACAGCCCGGAAGCGCCGGTGAAATCCCGCTTCCAGATCGCGTGGCCGGGATCGCTTTCGAGTGCCGGGTGCAGCACGCGCAGAACCTCGGGCCGACTGGCAAGCCATTGCGCCATTTCCAGCCCCGAACGGTGGTGCTGAGCGAGCCGCACCGCGAGCGTCCGCAAGCCCCGGATTGCAAGAAAGACGTCATCGGGGCCGGCACAGACCCCGAGCAGGCGGATCGTTTCAGAAACCGCCGGCCATGTTCTGGCGTTGGCCGAGATGGTTCCGAACATGATGTCGGAGTGTCCGCCGATATATTTGGTGGCGGCCTGAATGCTGATATCGACGCCCTGCTCCAGCGAACGATGAAACAGCGGGGTAGCCCAAGTATTGTCATCGATCACGATCGCCCCATGGGCATGCGCGGCGGATGCAATGGCCGGAACATCGGGCATTTCGAAAGACTGCGAGCCTGGGGCCTCGACCAGTACCGCTTTGGTATTGGGCCTGAACAGGTTGGCGATGCCGGAACCGATCAGCGGATCGAAATAAGTGATTTCGACACCGTAGCGAGTCAGCAAGCCGTTGCAGAAATTGCGCGTCGGCTGGTAGGCATTGTCGCAGATCAGGAGATGGTCGCCGGATTTCAGAACCGCGAGCAGGGTGGTGCTGATTGCGGCGGCGCCCGATGGAGCAATGCCGACGCCGGCGCATTGCGGCCCTTCGAGCGCCATCAGCGCTTGCTGGAGCGCTTTGGTCGTCGGCGTCCCGTGGCGGCCATACCGGAATTCGCCGCGGTGGGCGCGCAAATCGTCGGCGGTCGGATAAAGCACGGTGGAACCGTGGATGACCGCCGGATTGACGAATCCCTTCTGTGCCTTGGTGTCGCGTCCCGCGGTTGTCAGCACGGTCTCGATTTTCAATGGCATAATGCCTTTGTCATCGCCAGAGCTCATATTTCAGCGGTCTCCTTCAGCGTAAATCCGGCCGGCGGGCAATTGGAAGAGTTTGCGAAGCGGCGGAAGACGGCTCGGTGGTTAATAGCAGGGCTGAGAAGACTGGCGTCAACCCCTTGACCCGGCCCGCCAACCGTTCTGTGATACGAACCACAACTTCGCTGCAGCGTTGAGGGGCCTGCTGCGATCGTCGCTGCGTTTTCGAGCCGGAATAAGGGCGAATAGGCCTATCCGGAGCGGCATTTGCGGCGGCGGAGCTCCGGCTGGCCCATTTTTGCCTGCGTCGACAGTCCATCGTTCCCGGACGACCCTCGAAAGGCCTCGCCATGAAACGTGTTTCTCTTGTCTTTGCCCTTGCTTTCGCCACGGGTTTTTCGGCCCAGCTTGCAACCGCGCAGACTCTCAAGACGGTCAAGGACCGCGGCATGGTCGCCTGCGGCGTAAGCCAGGGATTGCCGGGCTTCTCGGCGCCCGACGACAAGGGTAACTGGACCGGAATCGACGTCGACATTTGTCGCGCGGTGGCGGCAGCCATTTTCAACGATCCGACCAAGGTCAAGTTCGTGCCGCTGTCCGCCAAGGATCGCTTCACGGCCCTGCAATCCGGCGAAATCGACCTGTTGTCGCGCAACACCACCTGGACGTTGTCCCGCGACACCACGCTCGGCGCCAATTTTACTGGCGTGACCTACTACGACGGGCAGGGCTTCATGGTGCGCAAGTCGCTCAAGGTCAATTCAGCCCTTGAACTGAACAGCGCCTCGGTCTGTGTGCAGACGGGCACCACCACGGAACAGAATCTCGCCGACTTCTTCAAAAGCAACAATATGAAATATGAGGTGGTCGCGTTTGCGGGCGGCGACGAGACCGTCAAGGCCTACGAGTCCGGACGCTGCGATGCCTTCACCACCGATGCTTCGGGACTCTATGCCTACCGCCTGAAAATGGCCAATCCTGACGATCACGTCGTGCTTCCGGAGATCATTTCGAAAGAGCCGCTCGGTCCGATGGTGCGCCATGGCGACGATCAATGGTTCGACCTCGTGAAATGGGTGTTATTCTCGATGGTTGATGCCGAGGAACTCGGCATTACCCAAAGAAATGTTGACGAGATGGCGAAATCCGACAAACCGGAATTGAAACGGGTGCTCGGAACCGACGGCAATTTCGGCGAACAGCTCGGCCTGACCAAGGATTGGGTGATCCGGATCGTCAAGGCGGTCGGCAACTATGGCGAAACCTTCGATCGCAATGTCGGCGTAGGTTCGCCGCTGAAGATCGCTCGCGGCGTCAATCAACTTTGGAACAAGGGCGGCATTCAATACGCACCGCCGATCCGCTGATCGCGCCAAGCCATCGCAACGATGAGTATCGAGCCACGACCACCGCCGCGGCAGCTTGTCGCAAAACTGCGGCGGGTGCTGGGTGGCGGCGCGGGCTGGGGAGGGGTCATCCTTCAGCTCCTGTTTGTGGTCGTGCTCGCCTGGATTACTTACGAAATCGTCGCCAACGTACGGAATAATCTGGCGTCGCAGCGGATTGCGGCCGGCTTCGGGTTTCTGACCAACAATGCAGGCTTTGACGTCAATCAGACCCTGATCCCGTATTCCGGATCAGATTCCTATGCGCGTGTGTTCTTTGTCGGTCTGCTCAACACGCTGCTGGTCGCGGTCATCGGTATCTTCTTTGCAACCGTGATCGGATTCCTGGTGGCGCTGGGCCGGTTGTCGCCGAACTGGCTGCTGGCGCGAATTTCCGGCGGCTATGTCGAACTGCTGCGCAATATCCCGCTGCTGTTTCAGATACTGTTCTGGTATCTCGCCGTGCTCGGGGCACTTCCGCCACCCAGGCAAAGCATTTCGTTGCTCGATATTTTTTTCCTTTCCAACCGTGGGCTTGTTGTTCCGACGCCAATTCCGCATCCGGCACTTGAAGCGGTTGCGATCGCGCTCTTGATTGCGATCGCGGCTTCGCTTTCGCTCCGATTCTATGCGCAGCGGCAACTGTTTCAGAGCGGCCGGATGATGACGATCTGGCCTTATATTGCTGGCCTGATTGTTGGACTGCCGCTCATCGCCTCACTGGCGTTTGGCGCTCCGGTCAGTTTTGAAATACCCCAGCTCAAAGGATTCAATTTCGCCGGCGGTTCGCGGATCATTCCGGAATTCGTGGCGCTGACGCTGGCGCTTTCGACCTATACGGGCGCCTTCATCGCCGAGGTCGTGCGCGCCGGCATTCTGTCGGTTCACAAGGGACAGATGGAGGCCGGTTCCTCGCTCGGGCTATCGCGCGGCGCGACCTTGCGGCTGATCGTGGTGCCGCAGGCGCTGCGCGTCATCCTGCCGCCGCTGACCAACCAATATCTCAACCTCACCAAGAACTCATCGCTTGCGGTGGCGATCGGCTATCCCGATCTGGTCTCGGTCTTCGCAGGCACGGCATTGAACCAGACCGGACAGGCGATTGAAATCATCGGCATCACGATGGGCGTTTATCTTCTGATCTCGCTGGTGACCAGCGCGATCATGAGCTTTTACAACTGGCGGATCGGCCGGAGCATGGGCGCATGAGCGATACTGCCGCATCGTCATTCGTTCGACAGGAACTCGTTGCCGAGCGGGTGGCGCCGGTCAAGGTGACCGGCTTTGTCGGCTTCTTGCGCGCACGCCTGTTCAATTCGCCGACCAATATCCTGCTCACGCTTGCAAGCGTTCTTCTGTTGTGGATCACCGTCGTTCCGGCGGTTAAATTTCTTCTGGTCGATGCCGTCTGGAGCGGCAAGGACCGCACTGCTTGTCTCTCCGAAAATGTCGGACATGCCGTCGGCGCCTGCTGGCCGTTTATCCAGGCAAAATTCATTCAATTCATTTACGGCTTCTATCCGGAACCGGAGCGTTGGCGGGTCAATCTGACCTTTTTTCTCGCTGCTATTCTGCTGCTGCCGCTGTTGATCCCGCGGTTGCCGGCCAAGGGACTCAATGCCGGACTGTTTTTTGTCGCGTTTCCGATCATCGCCTTCTTTCTGCTGCACGGCGGCGGATTGGACGGGTTAGGCGTGAATTGGATGACTGCTCTTTTATCGGAGTTTGCCGATACGATCAGCGACCTCGGTCAAAAGCTCACACGGGCAGGCGAGGCGACCGCGGTCATCGGGCCGCTGGTGCAATGGCTTGGTAAACTCGTTGTGCTGTTGGGCGCCGGCGTTTCGGGTCTGATTTGGCCGCTGGTCTGGCTGAACGGCCAAATTCAAGGCGCCTCTCGCCCGGTGTGGGCCGATTTCGCGGTAACGTCGGTAATCTTGTCGCTGATCCTGTTTTTCCTCGGCGGTGGCTTTCGCACCGGATGGCGCATATTGCTTGGCAGTATCGCCGCATTTGCCGGCATCGGCATCGTGATCGCGGTGATGGGTCTCGACCGAGGCGGTCTTCCAATTGTCGACACCGGCCTCTGGGGTGGCCTTTTGGTGACGCTGGTGGTTTCGGTCACCGGTATCGTCACTTCCATGCCGATCGGGATTGCGCTGGCGCTGGGCCGGCGCTCGACGATTCCGCTGATCCGCTTCTTCTCGGTCGGCTTTATCGAATTCTGGCGCGGCGTTCCCCTGATCACCGTGCTGTTCTTTGCAACCTATATGCTGCCGCTGTTCCTGCCGGGCAATTTCAAGATCGACGGCCTGGTTCGCGCCCTGATCGGCATCGCGCTGTTTTCGGGCGCGTATATCGCCGAGGTTATCCGTGGCGGTTTACAGGCGATCCCGCGCGGGCAAAGCGAGGCGGCGAGCGCCATCGGCCTGTCCTGGTGGAAAACCACCGCGTTGATCGTGATGCCGCAGGCACTGCGTCACGTCATTCCAGGGCTCGTCAACAGCTTCATCGGACTGTTCAAGGACACCTCGCTGGTATCGATCGTGGCGCTGTTCGATCTGTTGGGACAGGTGCATGCTTCCTTCGCCGATCCAATCTGGGCAACGCCGACGACGCTGTTTACGGGCTTTGCCTTTGCCGGAATTATCTACTTCGTGTTTTGTTTTGGAATGTCTCGCTATTCACTGTTCGTCGAGAACAGGCTGAATACTCATCGTGGCTAACCGGAAAACCTCATGACCACAGATTCGATCGTCGGTATTGCCGGTCTCAACAAATGGTACGGCGACTTTCACGTGTTGCGCGACATCAATGTCGATGTGGCCAAGGGTGAGCGCATCGTGATCTGCGGTCCATCCGGCTCCGGAAAGTCGACGTTCATCCGCTGCATCAATGCGCTTGAGGAGTTTCAGGAAGGCCGGATCGTCGTCGACGGCATCGAACTCGGCCCGCAATTGCGGCGGGTCGATGAAGTTCGGCGCGAAGTAGGAATGGTGTTTCAGAGCTTCAACCTGTTTCCGCATCTGACGGTGCTGGAGAACTGTACGCTCGCGCCGATATGGGTTCGCCATGTTCCGAAGAAAGACGCCGAGGCGGCGGCCATGAAATATCTGGAGCGGGTCAAGATCCCGCATCAGGCCAACAAATATCCGGCTCAGTTGTCGGGCGGCCAGCAGCAGCGGGTCGCCATCGCGCGCGCACTGACCATGAATCCCAAGGTCATGCTGTTCGACGAGCCGACCTCGGCGCTCGACCCGGAAATGGTCAAGGAGGTACTCGACACCATGGTCGATCTCGCCAAGGAAGGCATGACCATGCTCGTCGTCACCCATGAAATGGGGTTCGCCAGGGAAGTCGCCAACCGCATCGTCTTCATGGATGCGGGTCAGATCATCGAGACCAACACGCCGGCAAATTTCTTCGCCAATCCGCAGCACGCGCGGACCAAGCTTTTCCTGAGCCAGATCTTGCGTTGATCTCCGATATTTTCGCAGATGGGTGTCGGCTACCCGAAATGCGCCGTCTCAAACGGAATATCGATCTTGCTGCGCTTTTCCAGCCACGCCGGCACGGGCAGGTTTTTCGAGCGCATGAATTGCGGATTGAACAATTTTGACTGATAGCGATTTCCGGAATCGCAGAGGATCGTCACAATCGTCTTGCCGGGGCCGAGCTGCTTGGCAAGCCGGATCGCGCCGGCCACATTGATGCCGGTCGAACCGCCGAGGCAAAGGCCTTCATGCTCGAGCAATTCGTAGATAACGGGAACGGCTTCCTCGTCCGATATCAGATAGGCCTCGTCGACTTTCGCCTGCTCGATGATGGGGGTCACACGGCCAAGACCGATACCTTCGGTGATCGATCCGCCCGGCGTGGCCCTGGCTTCGCCGTGCTTGAACAGTTCATACATCGCAGCGCCATGCGGATCGGCGCAACCGATCACAACGCCCCTGTTCTTCTCTTTTAGAAACCGGCTCGTTCCAGCGAGCGTGCCGCCTGATCCGACCGAGCAAATGAAGCCGTCGACCTTGCCGTCAGTTTGGCGCCAGATTTCGGGTCCGGTCAATTCGTAATGCGCTTTCGGATTGTCGAGATTGTTCCATTGATCGGCGAACAAGACGCCATTCGGTTCGCGCGCCCGTAACTGATCGGCCAGACGTCGTCCGATGTGCTGATAGTTGTTCGGGTTGGCGTAGGGCAGGGCCGGCACCTCGACCAGCTCGGCGCCGCAGAGCCGCAACATGTCCTTTTTTTCCTGGCTCTGCGTTTCCGGAATCACGATCAGTGTGCGGTAGCCGCGTGCGCTGGCGACGACCGCAAGACCGATGCCGGTGTTGCCGGCCGTCGCCTCGACCACGAGGCCGCCAGGCCGGAGTTCTCCGCGCTTTTCAGCCTCGAGGATCATCCACTTTCCGGCACGGTCCTTGACGGATTGGCCGGGATTCATGAATTCGGCCTTGCCGAGGATGGTGCAGCCGGTCAGCTCGGAAGCCCGCTTCAGCTTGATCAGCGGGGTGTTGCCGATCGCCTCGATGACGTTGTTGTTGATTTTCATGCGCGCTAGATATGCTCGAAGTCGACCCAGGGAAGGCGGACACTAGAATGCGAACGCATAAAGTGGAAGCAGGTTCTGTCGCCGTTTTGTGCGCTGCGGTCTATTTCGCTTTGGCGAACACAACCTGACGGACGTCGATATTCCCCGACAGAAATCCGGCCTCGCAATAAGCCAGATAATATTCCCACAGCCGCCGGAACCGATCGTCAAAGCCGAGCGGAATGAGGTTGGGCCACGCCGCGCGAAAGTTATTTCGCCAGGTCGCGAGCGTCTTGGCATAATCTTGCCCAAAGATGCGCTCGCGAATGACGGGTACGCCGAAACGCTCGCCAAGCGATTTAAGTATCTGTGGGGATGGCAGCATGCCGCCGGGAAAAACGTAACGCTGGATGAAATCGACGTCCCGGCGATAGTCCTGGAACAGATTGTCCTGAATGGTGATCGCCTGGATGCCGGCAAGGCCGCCGGGGAGCAGGCGGTCACGCAGTTGCGAAAAATAGCTCGGCCAAAATTCCTCACCCACCGCCTCGATCATTTCGATGGAGGCAATGCGATCATATTGGTCGCGTTCGTCGCGATAATCTTGCAACCTGATCTCGACGCGATCGGCAAGGCCTGCCGCCTGGATGCGGGCCTGTGCGAAATCGCGCTGCTCCTTGCTGATGGTCAGTCCGACCACCTTCGCGCCTACAGCTTTCGCCGCATATTCGGCGAACCCGCCCCATCCGCAGCCGATCTCGAGCAGTCTTTGACCCGGCCTGAGGTCGATCGCTTCGGCAAGCCGCCGATATTTGTTGTTTTGGGCAGCCGTCAAATCCGCCGCGTCCCCTTCAAACAGCGCCGACGAGTAGGTCATGCTCGGGTCGAGCCATGCCGAATAGAACGCGTTTCCGATATCATAGTGTTTGTAGATGTTGCGACGCGCCTGGCGTCTCGTATTGCGGTTGAGCCAGTGCCGGACCACCTGCATGGCCCGCACCATTGGCTTGCCGATCAGCATAGACCGCATCCAGTCCTGATTCACGCAGAACAAGTAGAGAAATTGGGTTAGGTCGGGCGTGTCCCATTCACCGCGCAAGTAAGCTTCGGCGATGCCGATATCGCCACCGCGGATGAGGCGCGACGCAAAGCCATAGTCATAGACTTTCATCGCGGCGGCCGGACCGGGAGCATTGTCGCCAAGTTTGACGGCGCGGCCGTCCGGCAAGGTCACTTCGAGCGAGCCGTAGCGCAGCTTTGCACCATAGCCGAGCGCCAGGCGGACCATGCGGGGCAGGCCCGCAGGCAAGCGATCCAACGTATCTGACGTGATCGGAATCATCGCGGGCATGGCCGACCGACCTGATTTCACCTTCCGTGAGTAGACGTCACAGTGGAAATATAATCACTGCGCGCCTCGGTCGCCAAGCTTTCATCCGCGGCCTTCCCCGGGCGGGGCACCAGCCGCACCCCCTTGAGCCATAGCCGCAGCGCTTCCCAATGGATGGCGGCCAGAACTTTCAGGGTGACCAAGGGAAGCGAAAGGAATGAGCGTAACAACTCCTGGGTGCTCAGGGAGCGTCGGCGCCCGTTGAAGGTGGCCGACAGCAGCGGGCCTTCGCCGTCGGTTTCGAGGATGCGCAGTTTGACACCGTCACTCGGCAGCGTGACCCTGAAATGGTAGCGCATGGCCATCTCGACAAAGGGCGACACGTAAAACCGCTTGTCTTGCGCCTGGCGGATGCCGGCGGGGCTGACATCGCCAGCCTTCACCGGGAGCACATAGGCATGGATATCGCCGAACGTGTTGCGGACTTCATGGATGAGGAGGGCGGGCTGGCCGTCTGCGCCATAGCAGAAATAAACCGAAAGCGGATTGAAGGTGTAACCGAACAGCCGCGGATAGCACAGCAGCACTACCCGCCCGCCGGTCAGATCGATTCCGTGTTCGGCGGCACCCCGTTGGGCATAGAGACGCAACGATGAGCCATCTCGGTCGCCGTGATCGGCCTCGTGGAAGCTGTACAGTGCGCGCCGATTGACGCCGAACAACGGTGTTTGCCGGTCGGCGACCTCCAACCGATCGAGGTCGATCAGCAAGCTCATCACCCGATAGTTGAAGCGATGCCCGACCGGCTTGAGGCGGGCATGCATGACGTTGCCGACGTAAAGCGCGGCTGCGTCGCCCTCGATCGCGGCTGATTTGACGTGAACGTCCCGCATGGCCTACTCCGCGGCCTCGGCCAGTTCCGGCGGAAGCTCGCGCCAGGGCGCGGTCGCACCCAAGGCTTCCGCAACCGACAATGCCGACCTTAGCCCGTCCTCATGGAAGCCGTAACCGGTCCAGGCGCCGCAGAACCAGGTATGACGCTTCCCCTGGATGTCCTCGAGCCGTCGTTGGGCGGCAAAGGCGGCTGCGTCATATTGGGGATGTTCGCAGATATATTTACCGAAAGTAAGCGCGGGATCGGGTTCGAAGGGAGGATTGAGGCTGACGAACAGCGGTTTGCTTTTGTCGATGCCTT
Source organism: uncultured Alphaproteobacteria bacterium (assembly GCA_963770515.1). Taxonomy (GTDB): domain Bacteria; phylum Pseudomonadota; class Alphaproteobacteria; order Rhizobiales; family Xanthobacteraceae; genus Bradyrhizobium. The sequence goes on along the minus strand of CAVYPW010000002.1, from coordinate 879,575 downwards.
GAAGCTCGTTCATCCAGTAGGTCACGGCAACGTCGTTGATGGCCGCTCCCTGGCGGGGCCAGCGCAGAAAATTCCATGCCCCCCATACCCGTCGCCGCCGGGGCATGAGTCCGGTGTCGCGGTGCAGGTAAATCGTGTTGGGCGAATAGCCGATCGCGCCGAGAACAGACCGCTCCTGATCGTCGGCATCGGAGAGCATCTTGAGCGCCTGATCGCTGTGGGCGGCAATTACGACATGGTCGTAGGTTTCGCTGACGCCGTGGCTGTCTGTCACGACAACGCCACGCGCTTTCCGCTCGATGGAGGTTACCGCGCAGCCGAGGCGAATGCGGTCGCTAAACGCGCCGGTCAGTTTTTCGACGTAGTTCCGGCTGCCGCCCTTGATGGTTCGCCAGACGGGGCGGTCATACTGCAAGAGACGATGATTGGTAAAAAACGCTACAAAATTCTCGGCCGGAAAGTCCATCATGTCTCGCGCCGGCGTCGACCAGATCGCAGCGCCCATCGGGCCGAGATAGTCGGACAACAGTCGCGGTGCGAACTTCCTTTGGTGGAAATAATCGCCCAAGCTTAATCCGGCCAGCCGTCCGGCAGCGTAATCTTCGACGCTCAGGCGGTTGAAGGTCAGGATATCCCGCAGCATCCAGAGATAGCTCGGCGAAAACAGGTTTCGTGGTTGCGCAAATAGCCCCGCTGCCGTTTGCCACCAACTGTTGCCGCCGCCTTTCCATTCGAAGCGGCCGCTATCGGTGGTTACGGCAAAGCTCATGCAACTCTCTGTCGTCTCGACGCCGAGGTGGTCGAACAACGCCGTCAGATCGGGGTAGTTGAGTTCGTTGTAGACGATGAAGCCGATATCGACCGCAATCGGCGCCCCGTCATAGTCGATGTTAACGGTATGGCTGTGCCCGCCTGCCCGGATTTCCCGTTCGTAGACGGTTACCGGATAACGTTTTGACAAGGTCCATGCAGCGGCATTGCCGGCTATTCCCGTCCCGATCACCGCTACGCGCATTCCATTCCTCACCCCGTTGACACCCCCAGATACGGGCGGTCGTAACGGAAGTTTCGCCTGAGGGGCTGCACGGCGTCGCGACGCCAAAGCTAGGCCCTTTCCGCGGGGGCCGTTGAAGCCCGTCACCGCGCGGCGTATAGCAGGCCTATGTCCAGTCCATCCGAGGCCAAAGATGGCACCGCTCCGACCTTGGCGGCGCCGGAGTGCCCGCATTGCCGCAAGCCAGCGCCTTTATGCGTCTGCGAGGGCGTCAAGCCGATCGAAAGCCGTCTCGACCTCCTGATCTTGCAGCATCCGCAGGAACAGGACCGGGCGCTTGGCACGGCCCGCCTGACTGCGCTGCACTTTGAAAGGGCGGTCGTTAAGATCGGCCTGTCCTGGCCTAGTCTCTCCAAAGCCCTGGGACGACCCGTCGCCGACCCGTCCCGCTGGGCGGTGCTCTATCTGGGATCTGCGAAGGCAACCGATCTCGACACGACGGAAGAAGTCATCGCCATCAATCGCAAAGGCGAGTTGGCAGAACACCAGCGCGCCATTCTGCGAGGGATTGAGGGGGTAGTGCTGCTGGACGGCACCTGGAGCCAGGCCAAGGCATTGTGGTGGCGCAATGCCTGGATGCTGAAATGCCAGCGGGTGATCCTCGGACCTTCACAGCCCTCGCGCTACGGGAAGCTTCGCCGCGAGCCGCGTCGCGACGGGCTCTCCACCATCGAGGCGGCGGCGCTGGTCCTTGCCCGTCTTGAAGGGCGGCCCGACATCGCCGACATCCTGAACGCCAGCTTCACGCGGATGCTGACAAGATACCGGGAAGCCGTGGATGAACAACCCTCACTCGCACCAAAGCCGCGGTCAAAGCGGGATTTTCGCCGCCGCAATCGGGTCTGACCAGCGGTTTCTATCAGCGAGTAGCTCTCGCGTGCTCGCAATAGCTGTCGCACCGTTTGCCACCCTGCGCTTTGCAGGCAGCGACGCATCTTTCCATGGCCGAGGTCTGGGCCTGTACCTCGAAGGCGCCCGTTGCGATGGTTCCGGCGAACGCAAGAATGGCGACCAATGTAAAAGCTCTAAGCATTTGAAAACTCCTCAGCATTTAACGTCAAAAATTGAGATGTCGGCCAATATTTCAATGTTAAGGCGTCGTTATCGAGATCGGAAGTCTAATCATTTATCAGCTATAAGAACAGGCTAGGTCCGACAGACCCTTGGTCCGGGCGCGAGGATATTTCAATGATTTTGGTGACCGGCGGTGCCGGATATATTGGATCCCACACTTGCGTCGAGCTTCTCAATGCCGGCGAGCAAGTTGTGGTGCTTGATAATTTTTCCAACTCCAGCCGAACGTCGCTCGAACGCGTTCAACAGATTTGCGCGCAGCGGCTCGCGGTCGTCAACGGCGACATTCGCGACCAGACGGTGGTCGAGAAGGTCTTGACTGAATTCGGATGCACGGCAGTCATCCATTTTGCCGGCCTGAAGTCCGTGTTCGATTCCGTCACGTCGCCGCTCGACTACTACGACAACAACGTCATCGGCACCCATCGCCTGTTGCGCGCAATGCAGGCGAGTGGCGTCAAGCGCATCATCTTCTCATCGTCCGCGACCGTGTATGGAGATCCGAAGTTTCTGCCCTACATCGAGGATCACCCGCTCAGCCCGGTCAATCCCTATGGCCGGACGAAGTTCATTGTCGAGGAGTTGCTGCGGGATCTATTTGCCAGCGACCCCACCTGGAGCATCGGCATACTTCGCTACTTCAATCCCATCGGTGCGCATGAAAGCGGCCTGATCGGCGAAGATCCGAAAGGAGTGCCGAACAACCTCCTGCCGTTCGTCGCCCAGGTTGCGGTTGGACGGCGCGATCGCCTGAACGTTTTCGGAGGCGATTACGACACGCCTGACGGAACGGGCGTGCGCGATTACATTCATGTCGTCGACTTGGCGCAGGGGCACGTTGCCGCGCTGGCATCGCTTGATCAGCCCGCATGCACCGCCGTCAACCTGGGGACGGGAAGGGGATATAGCGTGCTGGAGGTCGTCAAGGCTTTCGAGGACGCCAGCGGAAAGCCGGTTCCTTACGATATCCGGCCGCGGCGTTCCGGCGACATCGCTTCATGCTACGCGGCGACGGATCGCGCAGCGAAATATCTGGGGGGGTGGCAGGCCACCAGAAACCTGGAGGCCATGTGTAAAGACCATTGGCGATGGCAAAGCCAAAACCCCAACGGGTATGACGGGTAGCGCCGGCAGGGCGTGGGTAGTTGCCTAACCCTTTGGCCACCTGTATTGATCCGCCCCATGGGGCCACGTGGCGGAGTGGTTACGCAGCGGTCTGCAAAACCGTTTACTCCGGTTCAATTCCGGACGTGGCCTCCATCAATAAAATCAGAGGCTTACAACGGTTTTCGAGGAATTCGTTGAAGGCTCATCGAAGCCCCAGCGCCCGGATGACCTCCAAGCCGCGCGTTTCAGCAGGCCGCGTGCCAGCCGTCGGGGAACGGAATCAGCGGCCAGGCCAAGCCGTTGTCGTTGGCAGCTTCCGGCGGGCGACCGAACGTCATCATGCCGGTCACGAAATCCTCTTGGGGAATCGGTGCGACGGCCGCGTTTACGGCGTCCAGCAACCGTTCGAATTCCGCTTCACCCATCGCGCGCTCCTGAAGTCCGAGCGCCGAGCGTCGCAAAAGTCCCCTTTTTCGCGATTGAGTAAACCGTTCAAATTGTATCGATCTGGCTATCATGGCCAGTTTGGTTGCCGAAGCTTTAACGAATAGCTGGAAAAATTGTTGGTTTGGGGCCGATGAGTTGGCGCCTTCCGCACGGCGTGCGGAAATCCCGATCACGCGTTGCCGGCAGGCGCGCGGTCGAACTGTGCGCCGTCGGCTTACTCGCCATTTTTACGCAAAAATTTCGGTATGTGGGGGATTCGCTTTCCTGCGGGCAAATCATGTCCGTACTCCATGGTCGCTGTGCATACCTGAGTTCACCAAAACTTTACGGCGCGCTGCCACGTTGGATCGGAATCGCAAGTCATTTTTCCTCGCGCCGCTCAGGAAATGAAGAGCTTCCCCAACATCCAAATGCTGCTTATCGGAGCAGTGACCCTGGCACTCGGTGCTGCTGCGGTTCCGGTGGCGCTTGGCATATTGGAGCTGGGGCACCTGCGCGGCAGCATTGCCAAGATTGAGCAAGCTGTCTCGGAGGTAAAACTTGCCCGCGATGTCATCGACAAGGCATCGCAAAGCCTTGTCAATTTCACCGCAGTCGCGCTCGAGCTTTCTCCGGCGGATCGCTCCAAGGTCCTGGCGGACGCCGAACGGCAGTTCAACGAGCTCGACGCGGCCGTCGAGCGGGTCACAAAATCCAGCTCCAACGCGCTGTCTCTCGATGAGCAGCAGAGGCTCAGCCAGGCGATCGCCTCGCTTACGCATAGCTGGAAGGAGTTGCGCGATCAGGCGCCCAACGAGATCACTCCGGTCGAGAAAAGCTTTCACTTCCTGCGTATCCTGGAGCAGACCAGGATCGCAAAACGTCTGCTTCTCACATTCGAGGCCGAAGCCTCACAGGCGGCACAAAACGAAGCGGCCACTTCTTTCGAGCGGCTCGGAAGGTCGACGCTGCTTCTGGTGTCGACGATGCTGGTCGGTAGCCTCGCCAGCGTTGCGGCGCTGTTTGGAATTTATCACTTCGCGACCGGAACCAAGGACGTCAACGCCCGTCTGAGGGAGGCTATCGCGGCCGCGGAGCGTGCCGAACATTCGGAGCGCGAGGCGCATGCCCGGCTACGGGAGGCGTGCGACGTCATTCCGGAAGGGTTTGTACTGTTCGACGCCGACGATCGCTACGTGATGTGGAACCGTCGCTTTGCGGAGCTTCACGAGTGGGCCGGTCACAAGATAACGAGCGACATGCGGTTTGAGGATTCGCTTCGGGCCGGTCTCAAGGCCGGGCGATATCCCGATGCCGAGGGCGACGAGGAAGGATGGCTTGCCGCACGGCTGGAGCGGCATCGCCGGCCAGAGAACGAGGAAGAACAAGCGCTGCTCGGTAATGGCTGGCTCAAGATCATGGAGCGGCGGACATCCGACGGCGGCAGCGTTGGAATCCGCCTCGATATCACCGATCTGAAGCGGAAGGAGGCGTCGTTCCGCCTGCTGTTCGACAGTCATCCGCTTCCGATGTTCCTGTGGGATCGGAATACTTTCAAATATCTCGCGGTCAACGCTGCCGCCTGCCGGCATTATGGCTATAGCCACGAACAATTCATGAAAATGACTTCGCTCGACATCAGGTCGAAGGAGGACCAGGAGTTGCTGCGCAATACGGTTGCGACGGCAGCACCGGGCGACGTTCGGGCCGATCGTGTGTGGCGGCACATCAAAGCGGATGGAACACCGATCGAAGTCATCATCTATGCCAAGATGCTCCCTTACGAGGGCCATCTGGCGACGCTGAGCGTCGCGGTCGATGTCACCGAGCGCAGGCAGGCTGAGAAGGAACTGCGTCGCACCCGCTCGTTCCTCGATGCGGTCGTGGAAAACATGCCGGCGATACTCTTTGTCAAGGAACCGCAGGAGCATCGCTATGTCCTGATCAATCGCGCCGGCGAAGAGTTTTTTGGAATGCCGAGCGAGGAGATCGTCGGCAAAACCGACTTTGATCTGTTGTCGACGGACGAGGCCAGCCTTTCCTTTGTGCGCGATCTCGAAATACTTCACGGAGCGCAAAATCATTCCTTTGATGAAGAAGTGGTCGAAACGCGGCAGCACGGCCAGCGCCTCATCGCCACCCGGCGGCTTGCCATTCCCGGCGACGACGGTCAGCCGCAATACCTGCTCGGCGTTGCCGAAGACATCACAGAGCGGAAGAAGGACCAGGAGCGCATTGCGCGTCTGGCCCATTACGACGCACTGACCGATCTTCCGAACCGGGCGTCATTCACCAAACATCTGAGCTCGACCATCGAACATGCCGCGGCGAACAATCAGATGTTCGCCGTCCTTTGTCTGGACCTCGACCGTTTCAAGGAAATCAACGACACCTATGGCCATCTTGTCGGGGACGGGCTCCTGCAGGAAGTTGCGCGGCGCCTTCAGGCCGCTGCCGAGGGGGCATTCGTGGCTCGACTTGGCGGTGACGAATTCACGCTGGTGGCGACCGGACCGCAACCGGCCAGCGCAGAAGCGCTTGCGCAGCGGCTGATCGTCGAGTTTTCGAATGACTTTGTCGTCGACGGCCAGCGCTTGCGTAACGGAACGAGTATCGGAATTGCGATATTCCCGACCGATGGCACCGATGCGATGACCGTCGTCGGTAACGCGGACGCCGCGCTTTATCGGGCCAAGGCGGAAGGTCGTGGATCCGTGCGGTTCTTCGAAGCGCAAATGAACGCGCATCTTCGCGAGCGGCGCGCGATGCAGCGGGACCTTGAGACCGCGGTCGCCAATGGCGAAATCCTGCTCTATTACCAGCCTCAGATGCAAATCGGCTCGGCCATTACCGGATTTGAGGCCCTGGCGCGCTGGAAGCATCCTCAACGCGGCTGGGTTCCGCCGAACGTTTTCATTCCGCTTGCCGAGGAATCCGGAACGATCCTGGGTATGGGCGAATGGATTTTGCGTGAAGCCTGCCGCGAAGCCGCGTCGTGGCCGCGGCCTCTGAACATCGCGATCAACCTGTCGCCGGTGCAGTTCCGCGACGGCGATCTTCCCTCGCTGGTTCACACCATCCTGCTCGAAACCGGTCTTGCACCCGGCCGGCTGGAAATCGAAATCACTGAAAATGTGCTGATCGGTGATTTTTCACGCGCATTGTCCATCATGCGGCGGCTGAAGGCGCTGGGTATTCGGATATCGATGGACGACTTTGGAACGGGATACTCTTCGCTGGCCTATCTTCAGGCCTTTCCGTTCGACAAGATCAAGATCGACCAATCGTTCATTTCGAGCGTCGTGGCCAACCCGCAATCGGCTGCCATCGTGCGAGCGGTCATCGGATTGGCGCGCGGGCTCAACCTGCCGGTCATTGCCGAGGGCGTGGAAACCCACGACCAGCTCGCATTCCTTACCCTGGAAGCCTGTGACGAAGTCCAGGGCTATTACGTCGGTCGGCCATCGACGATCGACCAATATGAAGAATTGGTCGGCCGGGCGAGCGAGGCGGTTCGGGAAACCGCCTGACAGGCCGCGGGGGTAGAGCCAAACAGCCGTTTCGCGCCCAACGAGCCCTGTCTGCATGCGCAAATTCGCAGCTCAGTCTGCGTAAATCCCACATTCTCCTGGCACACGCCTTGCTAAATACAAACCGCAAGGGAATCCATTGGAGGAGGGACGGGATGAAGTCTTTGGCGAGCGTGTGCAAGCTGGCAATAGCCAGCGTTGCCTTCACAGGCATCGTTGCGCTGGCGTCGGCAGCAAGCGCCGGCGAGATATCCGGCGGCGTCGTCAAGATCGGAGTGGTCACCGACGCGAGCGGCCCTCTCTCGGATTCCAACGGCCAAGGCTCCCTGATTGCCGCCAAGTTGGCCGCGGAAGATTTCCAGAAGCAAAATCCCGATATCAAGGTCGAGCTGCTGTTTGCCGACCATCAAAACAAACCGGATATCGGTACGGCGATCGTGCGCAAATGGTTTGACGTCGACGGGGTCGATGCGATTGCGGACGTCGGCAATTCCGCGGTCGGACTGGCTCTCCAGACCATCATTCGCGACAAGAACAAGATTGCGATTTACACCTCCGTTGCGACCACGGCGCTCACCGGCAAGCAGTGCGTCAAGACCGGCTTCGCCTGGCTCCATGATGCCTACACGCTGGTGGCGGGTCCGCTCCGAACGCTCGTCGCCCAGGGACAAGACACCTGGTTTTTTGTCGCGGCGGATTACGAGTTCGGCAAGAACATGGTCGCGGAATCGCAACGGCTGCTTCAGCGCGTCGGCGGCAAGTCGCTCGGAGCGGTTTATCATCCGATGACGAATGCCGACTACAGCTCATTCCTCCTGCAGGCACAGAGTTCGGGCGCGAAGGTCGTGGCGTTTTCAAACGTCGGCGATCAGCTCGTCAACTCGATGAAGCAATGGAAAGAGTTTGGAATGGACGCCGGCAAGCAACGGCCCGTCGCCCAGCTTCTGTTCCTGACGGACGTCCACAGCATGGGGCTCGATGTCGCGGCTGGCCTGACATCCATGGTCGGATGGTATTGGGGGTTGAACGACGAAACCAGGGCTTTTAGTCACCGATTTTTTGAACGTCACCAGAGAATGCCGACGGCGCCGCAGGCCGCCGTTTATTCGGGCGTACTTCATTTCCTCAAGGCTGTCGCCGCAACCGGTTCTGACGATACCGATACGGTCGCCAAGTGGATGCGCGGAAATGCCGTCGAGGACTTCTATGCGCGCGGCGCCAAGATTCGCGAGGACGGAAAGCTGATCCATCCCTTCTATCTTATTGAGGTGAAGAAGAAGGCCGACGTGAAGGAGCCGTGGGACTACTATAATGTCCTCCGTCAGGTCCCGCCTGACGAAGCCTTCATTCCCTTGTCAGAAAGCGAGTGCCCTCTCGTCAAAGCCTCGAACTGAGCGCCAGTTTGGCGCCGGTAGCACGGCTTTGGAGGGGGGCTGGCCATCCATGGATATGTCATGGCGAACTTCCCGGGTTTTTTGACCGGGAGGTATGCTTTCGGTCAGGCTTGGCCTTTTGGAATGTATTTGCCAAACACGCACTTGTAGCTCTCGACCCGCCATTCCCGGTAGGGGCCATTTTGAAGCCACTCGGCGATACCCGCTTGGGCATGAACCTGGCAATCCATCATGGAGATGCTGGACTGGTCACTGTTGGTAACAACTTTTTCCAGGCAGATTTGGCCGTTGCACAATAGTGCCACGAGAGTAACGAGCATGGAATCTCCGTCCAAAGAAAATCCGGCGGATTTTACCATGCAGCGTTCGTGCCAAACGGTGGGTGCACAAAATCGCCCTCCCGTACGAAGTACGGAGGCTGATTCGGTCGGTAAAAGGCGGCCCCGCCTGCAAAACCGCAAGCGAGGCCTTCAGTACGGGCCCGGGAGGAGGCTGGATTAAGACCCGTCCTTGTTTCCCGGCCAATGAAAGGCGACGACCGGGTTTCTTCTGTTGTTTCGTACATCTCGCGCAGCCCGAAAGATGCCGCGCGCGAGTTTTGCTTCGCCGGCAGCTCAAGCGGCCTTTGATTTCGCCACGTGAGAAGCGATCGCATCCATGAGCGCCGGAGACAGGCAGTCATAGGGTTCAAGGCCCAATTCCTTAAGGCGGCCCCGGATGGCGTCCATCTGCTCCGGCTTGACGCCGGATTCGATGATCGAAGAAACAAATGCCGCAAATCCCGGAGCGGCCGATCCCGATTCCTGGAACAGCTCGGGATGAATGAAGTCGAGGCCGTAGAACGGGTGCCCCTTGTTTTCGATGCGGCCATACATGTGCGTGCCGCACACCTTGCAGGCGTGCCGCTGGATGGTCTTCGAGGCATCGACGATGTGAAGCTTGTCGCCGTTCTCCAGCACGGCCACATTCTCGCGCGGCACGACGGCGACGACCGAGAAAATAGCGCCTTCTGGTTTCCAGCACTGGGTACAGCCGCAAGCGTGATTGTGCGCGACGTCACCCTTGATGCCGACCTTGACCGGCTTGTCCTTGCATTTGCAGACGAGCACCCCGCCGGCAAAGTGGCCTGAGCCTTTCTTCACACCGTTGTCGACCGAGGGATGGATATGAACGTTCATGGGCCTATCCTCCTTGCGTTTTGAGATTCCGTCAGTAAACGACAACCGATCGGATCGATTTACCTTCGTGCATCAGGTCGAATCCTTTGTTGATCTCCTCGAGCTTGAGGGTGTGGGTGATCATCGGATCGATCTGAATCTTTCCATCCATGTACCAGTCGACGATTTTTGGTACGTCGGTGCGGCCGCGGGCGCCGCCGAATGCCGTGCCTTTCCAGACACGGCCGGTGACAAGCTGGAAGGGACGGGTGGCGATTTCCTTGCCGGATTCGGCCACGCCGATCACAACGGATACGCCCCAGCCGCGGTGGCAGGCTTCGAGTGCCTGCCGCATCACGGTGGTATTGCCGGTGCAGTCGAAGGTAAAATCGGCGCCGCCATCCGTAAGCGTCACCAGATGCTGCACGATATCGCCACTGACCTTCTTCGGATTGACGAAGGCGGTCATGCCAAACCTGCGACCCCAGTCTTCCTTGGAATCGTTGACGTCGACGCCGATGATCTTGTTGGCGCCGACCATCTTGGCGCCTTGGATAACATTGAGCCCAATGCCGCCGAGACCGAACACGACGACATTGGCGCCTGGCGTGACCTTGGCGGTGTTGACCACGGCGCCGACGCCGGTCGTGACCCCGCAACCAATGTAGCAACTCTTGTCGAACGGGGCGTCTTCACGGATTTTCGCGACTGCTATTTCCGGCAGCACGGTAAAGTTCGAAAACGTCGAGCAGCCCATGTAGTGATAAATGGTCTTGCCCTTGTAGCTGAAGCGCGAGGTGCCATCGGGCATCACCCCCTTGCCCTGGGTAGCGCGGATAGCCGTGCACAGATTCGTCTTCTGGCTCAGGCAGCTTTTGCACTGACGGCATTCGGGGGTGTAGAGCGGAATGACGTGGTCGCCCGGCTTCACCGAGGTCACTCCGGCGCCGACTTCGCGTACGATACCCGCGCCTTCATGGCCGAGGATGGATGGAAAGAGTCCTTCACTGTCGAAGCCGTCGAGCGTGTAGGCATCCGTGTGGCAAATGCCGGTCGCCTTGATTTCAACCAGGACCTCACCCGCTTTCGGCCCTTCAAGATCGAGCTCGACGATTTCCAGCGGCTTCTTGGCTTCGAAAGCAACGGCGGCGCGTGTCTTCATGGTCTGATCCCGTCTCGCTCAGATCGAATTGCTCAGTGCTTGGTGTCCATGCAGGAGTCCTCGGCCTTGGCATAGGCTGGTGACTTGTCTTCGTGTTTTGCGGGACGCACGCGTCCCACCGCATCGTTGGCGCGAGCCCGCAGATAGACGTAGATATCGTCCAGGTAGCAGGTCACATTCGGATTATTGCCAAATGCCGGCATGACGTTTTCCTGCGCGGTATTGACGTTCTTGCGGCCGCTCGCCACCGTGGCGAGGAATTCGCCGTAGCTCATGGTCTTCAGCGAGTCCTTCAGGGCCGGCGCGTAACTCGATCCCATGCCGTCAGGCCCATGGCAGACGTGGCACTCGGAGTGATAACGGCGGTATCCCGAGTAGGTGTACCAATCGACGGTTCCGTCAGCCTGGATCTTGTAAGTCGGGTTTCCCTCTTTATCGAGATACTTTCCGTTTTCGGATTTTACCGCGGCGGGATCGCCCGAACCATCGGCGAAGGCTGTCCCTCCTGCAGCGATCAGTACGACCGCCGCGGCCACCAGGCAGATGATACGCAAGAGCTTGTCCTCGGCTATCGATGCAACGTCATCCGGTGCGTGGGATGAACCCACGCACCGGAACGAGGTCTTTCAGCTCATTGCTGCGGCAACGCGAACACGGTGAGTGTTCCGCCGAGCGCGGTGTAGTTGCTCAGCGCCGCGTAGCCACCGACTGCGCCGAGACCTGCCGTCGGATCGGTCAGACCAGCCGCAAGGCCGATGCCTGCCCAACCGCCGACCCCGGACAGCACGGCAATGTATTGCTTGCCGCCATGTTCGTAGGTCGTGACGTTGCCGATGATGCCGGACGGAGTCTTGAACTTGTAGAGCTCCTTGCCCGTCTTGGCGTCCACCGCTTTCAGATAACCTTCCAGCGTTCCGTAGAACACGACGCCGCCGGCGGTTGCGAGTGCGCCCGACCAGACCGAGAACTGTTCCTTGTTCGACCAGACGATCTTGCCCGTCTTGCCATCCCAGGCAATGAAGTTACCCATGTTGGTTTCGCCGGGAGGCGGATACATCGACAACGTCGCACCTACATAGGGCTGACCGGCGGTGTAGCTCACCTTGAACGGTTCATAGTCCATGCAGACATGATTGGTCGGAACGTAGAACAACTGCGTCTCAGGCGAGTAGGCCGCCGGCTGCTCGTCCTTGGAGCCGAGCGCGGCCGGGCAGATGCCCTTGTTGTTGTGGTCCTCGCCCTGTCTGTCAGTCGAGTATTCCTCGACCACTTTCGGCCGGCCATAATTCGGAGAGTTCTTGTTCATGTCGACGCCGGAGGTCCAGTTGACCTTCGGGTCGAACTTCTGCGCAACCAGCAATTCGCCGTTGACGCGGTCGAGCGTATAGCCGATGCCGTTACGATCGAAATGGGTCAGCAGCTTGCGTGCCTTTCCATCGATCGACTGATCGGTGAGGATCATCTCGTTGACGCCGTCATAGTCCCACTCGTCGTGCGGCGTCATTTGATAAACCCACTTCGCCATGCCGGTATCCGGGTTGCGCGCCCAGATCGTCATCGACCACTTGTTGTCGCCGGGGCGCTGTTTCGGATTCCAGGTCGAGGGGTTGCCCGAGCCGTAATAAACGAGGTCGAGTGCCGGGTCATAAGCGAGCCAGCCCCACGTGCAGCCGCCGCCGATCTTCCACTGATCGCCTTCCCAGGTCTTCAGGCTCGAATCCTTGCCGACCGGCTTGCCGAGTGCTGTGGTCTTCTCGGGATCGACCAGGATCTGGTCGTCCGGGCCCTCGGAGTAGCCCTTCCAGACCTGCTTTCCATCTTTGATGTTATAGGCGGTCAGGCTGCACTGGACGCCGAACTCGCCGCCGGATGTGCCGACAAGCACCTTGTCCTTGACGACCATCGGCGCCGAGGTGCCGGTTTGCCCTTTGCTCGGATCTCCGTTGATCGCGGTCCACTCGACGTTGCCGTTCTTCGCGTTGAGTGCCACGAGCTTGTCGTCGGCCTGATGCAGGAAGATCTTGCCGTCGGCGTAGGCGAGGCCGCGGTTGACGGTATCGCAGCACATCACCGGAATGACGTTCGGATCCTGTTTCGGCTCGTAGCTCCAGACGATCTTGTTGTCCTGGGAAAGGTCAAGAGCGTAGACCTTGTTGGGGAAGGGCGTGTGAACGTACATCATGTTGTCGATGATGAGCGGTCCACCTTCGTGACCACGCAGCACGCCGGTCGAGAACGTCCAGGCGACCTGCAATTTGCCGACATTGGATGCGTTGATCTGCTTGAGCTTGGAGAAGCGCGTGTTGGCGTAGTCGCCTGTTGGCATCGCCCACTCGGCCGGATTTTGCGACATCCGGATCAGTTGATCGTTGGCTCCAGCACTTCCTGCGGCGAGTGCCGCCATGGCACCGAGACCGGTCGCGAATAACACCTTTCGCATCTTAGTTCCTCCCAGTTTAGAGCCTTGGTTTCCGCGGGACGCGGCCCAATTTCGAGGTCTTGTTAACCTCTATGCCTATCTGCTTCGAAGAGTTGAAACTTGCCCAAGAGCGAATCCCGTTTGCTCGTGAGGGAAGCGCGATGAACTTTTTCGCTTCGCTCGTATCGAGGGTGGAGTTCCAGGTTCAATGTTGCGGAGCACCAAATATTTTGCTCGAGCGGATCTATCCGAGGTTCTCCTTGACGGCGCGGAAACTTAGACAGAGGATTGAAGGAGAGAGTGGTGCTGCGCGGCCGCCTCAACTTGGCCTCAACTTGGATGTCCCTTACCGTGACTGGCTGCACGGTTACCCTCAAATCGGTGGCAGTAAATGCCTGACACAGTTCACTCGCTCAGCACTGCGGGACTGGGGCCGAAGAGGCAGATCCAGTATTGGTCAGATGCGCTGACCGATCTCTGCGGCCAGTTCGCTGTCGATCCGCTCGAGGCCTCGACGCTGGAGGCGCGGATCAACTACACCACCGTATCGAAATTGAAACTGTGTCAGATCGAGGCAAGCCAGCATCGAATCGCTCACGCCGCCTCGGCAAGCCACACCAGCGAACACCCTTACGTTAAGATCCTGTTCCAGACCTACGGGATTTCGTATTTCGAGCAGAATGGCTGTCAGATCCAGATCAAGCCCGGCGATTGCCTCGCCTACGACGTATCCTGTCCGCATACCATCATCAGCCCCGCGCTGACACGGCACGAGGTGGTCATTGTGCCGAAGGAACTATTACGAGAACGCGGCTTCAACTTCGGCAAGATGTCGGCCTGCAAGCTGTCGGCGCTAACCGGAACGGGCCGCATTGCGCACGACTTCGTGCATGCGGCGTTCGGTGAGGCCGCCAAGCTCTCAGCCAACAGCGCGGCGGGCGTAGCCGAATCGCTGATCGATCTGTTGTTGCTGCCGCTGCGGGAGGCCGACAAGGCGTTCGATCGTGCCGGCCCGGAAGCAATGTATGTGCGGGCTCAGGCCTTCATCCGCGAGCATCTGCGCGATCCAGATCTGTGCATCGACCAGATTTCAGCTTCGCTAGGCTGCACCAAGCGTTACCTGCACATGCTGTTCAGCGAACGGGGTGTAACCGTCAGCGATTATATCTGGCAGGCGAGATTGCAACATTGCCGCCAGGAGCTGGAAGCGCATGGGGGCAAGACGATCACCGACGTCGCGTTCTCCTGGGGATTTTCGAGTTCGTCGCATTTCAGCCGCGTATTCCGGAAATGCTTCGGCGTCTCACCCTCCGCCATTCAAAAGGGGCAGCACGGCGGCGTTTCCTCTGACGTGATCTGACCGCAGGATCAGCTTGAGGGACTATTCGGGCACGCGTCGGGTCTCGGTTTGCTGCCGCGTTTATCGACGGGCACATGGCAATTGTCGATTCGTTGCTCATCCGTCCATTTCGGGCCGAGCCTTTCTTTTCCGGTTAACTCCGCCGGTGCGTTTCCGCTGTCGTGTGATGCGTTCCATCCCGGGCTTGCGCGCAGTAGATGAATGCGAAGGGGAGTAGCGTGCCGAGCGCTCGAAACGACAATCTCATGAAGACCTCCTTGAGCATCGCTTTCCGACGGCGCTAGCAAATCCGGGACTTCCAGCGCCACCCGGAACCTGAAATTCAACGTCCGTTTCAACCGATTGCGTCTAACGATGGCTCAAGTTTCTTACACAGGAGATCAAAGATGATATCGCGCCGATCTATCCTTTTGTTATCCGGAGCATTTCTGGCAGAGGAATCGTCCGCTTTGGCTGCTTCCGGTCACGATCCGATCAGGATGTTCGACCTCGACGGGGACGGCACGCTCGATCTGGCGGAGGTCAAGAAAGCCGCAGCAGAACTGTTTATGCGGCTCGATTCCGACCACGACGGGACGCTCGACAAACACGAATTGGCCGGACGATTGAGCGCGCGCGAGCTTGCTGCCGCAGCCCCCGACCATGACGGAACCCTGACGCTGGATGAATACCTGGTCGTAGTCGAGAAGCGCTTCAATGCTGCCAACCGGGACGCCGACGGAACGCTCGACGCCAGGGAATTGCGAACGCCGGCAGGACGAGCGCTGCTTCGTTTGCTTAAGTAGGCCGATTTGCGGCGCAAGACGCGCGAACCCTTGCGTCGAACGCGCAGCGGTTTTACGTATGTGATGGTGCGAGTGTCGCACCATCACGTGGGAGAGCCCAATGACTTGGAAGACTCCGAAGATCGTTGAAGTGCCGGTGGGCATGGAGATCAACATGTACGCCTGCGCGGCGCGCAAGTAGCCGCGAAGTGTTCTGCCCGGCTCCGGCAGTCAACTGCTGCGAGTCGTGGCAGACGCTGCGGGCTTTCGCTTCGGGATTCCTCCTTCTCTGTGAACTCCACGATAGCCAGCCGAGAGCCTGCGTAGGCTGGCTGATCTCACACTTGGGTCATGTCGATGGCTCTCGGAATCGGAACAGGCATTGCTGCGAGGACAATCTGGGCGGCGATGCTGTGCGTGCTCCTGCGGCCCGCGTGCGGATTAGCCGAAGGCATCGACACTGAGCACATCTATGGTTTCATGATCGGCTCGGACGTTGGTGATCCCGGTGAACAAGAATTCCAGGCGACGACGACGGGACGATTTTCCAAACAGGCCGGGACTTACCAGGCTTTCGGGCAGCAGCTCGAATTGGAATTCGTGCCCATCAAGAATTTCCGGGTCGAGATCGAAACGACACTTTCGGCTTACGATATCGCGTCCGTTCCGGGCTTCGTGGATCGCAGCCAGGCCGGCTGGCAAGGTGCAGCACTGGATTTGCGTTATCGCTTTCTCGATCGCGAAACGGCTCTCTTCGGTCTGACGCTGGCGCTTGAGAGTCATGGCAACCGCATCGACGATACCACGGCGTCACGGGCACAAAATTACGGAACCGAGTTGACGCTCGCGCTGGAACGCGATCTGATTCCCGGACTTGCGGTGGCAACGCTCAATCTCGGTTATCAGCCGGAATGGACGCACTTCGCGGGCGTACCTACCGGCCAACAGGATTCGACGCTCGCGGTCGCGTTTGGGATCATGGCGCAAGTGCGCCCCGATCTAATGCTCGGCGGGGAAGCACGCTATTTCCGCAAATATGACGGGATTGGCCTCGAGCAACCAGCAGGGGAGGCGTTCTTCATCGGCCCAACCGCCTATTTTCGGCTCTCGGAACGCGCACGCCTGACGGCAACCTGGAGCATTCAGGCCTGGGGTCGTCCTGCTGGCACAAGCGCAACCCTCGACCTTGTTAATTTCGAGCGCCAGCAGGCGCGGGTTGTATTTGGACTTAACTTCTAGTCGGGTATGCTCATAGTTTATTTCGTTTATTTCCTAGCGAAACCATGTTCCGGCCGGCACCGTAGCTGGCTGTGCGATCGATCGTAGAAATGCGCCGGAGGATATCAGCATGAATGCGATAGACCTGATCATCACGGTTTGTGCCATACTCTCGCCGACCAACTGCGAGGAACGACGTCTGGCGTTTTCCGCGGATTTCTCGTTGCAGCAATGCATGATGAGAGCTCCGCCCTATATCGCGCAATGGGTCGGCGAGCACCCCAAATGGGCCGCCGTGAAATGGCGCTGCGAATATCCGCACAGCCGCGAGAAAGCGGATCAAGGCGAGACACCCGCCGGCTGAGCTTGCGCCAGACTTCTTATTTGTTGCAATCCTTCAGGTCTTTGTCGGAAATTGAAAACACGGCGTCGACCTTGATCTCGATGTCCCGCACAAAGCACTGCCTGGAGTCGCGATAGCCGACCTTGGCGTCGTAGCGTCCCGGTTCCACGCCGGTGATCCGCAGACGCTCGTCGTGATCGACCTCCTTGTCCTTGTCGTTCAGTGTCTGGTTCGGACCCCAATTCTCCTTGCCGGCGGGCGATAGTTGAAAACCGGAGATGGTCGCCGTCGTCAGGTTCCAGAAACGGATGCCTTTGCCCTGCGCCATGGCCAAGCCCGGCAGGACCGCCGAGAAAAGACAGATCGCAATCAATGTGCGCAGCATAGCAGCCTCCCCAATATTTTCGCTCATCGCAACGTGGCATCGTGTGCCATTTTCGCGAATGTCGGCTTTTCAGCACCTAAGCGATAGCATAGGTTTTGTTCATGGGAGAAACGTCATGACATTCGTCGAACGGATGCGCCTGATTGTCGTTGGGCTTGGTGGTCTTGCGGCAACGGTCGTGGCCGCCGGGGCCGAGGACGTCAATGACTACCCGACATCGGCACGGTCGGAGTATGTTTTCGGCTGCATGAAGGCCAATGGCGAAACGCGGCAATCGATCGATCAGTGTTCCTGCTCGATCGACATCATTGCGTCCCTATTGCCGTACGACCGTTACGTGACCGCCGAAACGGTGCTGAGCATGTCGCAGGTTCGCGGCAATCTGGGCACGCAGTTTCGTTCATCGGAGCTGGCCAAGGGCGCTCTCGACGACCTCAGGCGTGCGCAGGCCGAGGCCGAAGTACGATGCTTCTAGGATGCGGTTGTTAAGAGGCTCCGATTCCAAGGGGCTGGTTCAACTGCCGGAATCGTCGACCTTCCATTCCTTCTGAAAGACGTGGCCCGACGTATCCTTGGCTTCGGCGCGGAAGGTCCTGGCTCCATTCGCGACGTAGGTGAAACGAATGTTGGGGTCTTCCGAGATCGAAATGCCGCCTTCCATCGACAATACAGGGCTATTGTCCTGCCAAAGGTGCAATTCGTCGATAAAGAAGGCTGGAATATAGAGGTGCGTGATCTGGTCCATCTGCAAGCCGGAATTGTTGGGATGGCCGATCATGACCTGAGCTTCACGCGTGCCGCTGGTCGGCCCCTGATCGTCCCGGGTGAATTGCCGGTATTTCATCTGGCCGATCCGGTTGCGGGCTTCTTCCGCATTCTTACCGGCAGGCGCCGAGCAGCCGCCGGACGCCTTCACATAGGTCTTGACCATGTAAAGCTTGCCGTCGCTGAGTTCAGCCACGGCATGAACATTGGTATAGCTGTTGACCCGGACGCGCGTCGATATTTCCGAAACCCGTGCGTCGGGCCCGATCTCGAATTTGGCGGCCATCGGCGCCGGATTTTGATCGATGACCAGCGTGATCGCCCTCAGGCGCCGGCTGTCATCAGGCGCAAGCTTCGATCGCAGCGTTACCGGAACAATCGCCGCATCCTCGGCGCGGTAGGGCATCTCGATCGCGATGACGTCGCTGCCATCGCCCATCGGGCGGCTGTTGAAGATGTCCTGAACGAGACCCGGCCAGGGGTCATTCGGCTCGGCAGCAACAGACGCAGAAACACCCGTCGCCGACAAGATGCCGGACAACGCCAAGATGCAGAGCAGACGAGGACGGAACATGGTCGCGCTCCTTGTGCGGATCGAAGCAGCAACAAATTCAATATACCCTATCGCTTATGCTATTCCCACTCAATCTCAGAAAATGCTGCAGTTGCGTTGCGGGCATTGTAGTCATCGAACAATTGCCATCGCGGCCGTTCGGAGGCCGCGGCCGTGTCGGCCGCAATGCTGATGGATGCGCCGCGCTTGATCAATGTTCGAACGTCGGCTGCGAGCGTTTCGAGATAGCGGCGTTCGTCAGCGAGCGCCGTCGGCCATTGGCTCACGGGGCCGTGACCTGGAACCACGCGCTCGGCTGGCTGCTTGGCCAGATCATCCATCAGTCGCAACCAACCGCGAATGCTGCCGTCCACCACGGGAATATGGTCGAGGAAGACGAGATCGCCCGCAAACAAGGTTTTCGTCGTTTCGTCGAACACGGTGAGGTCGCTGTCGCTATGCGCGGTCGGCCATGCCGTCAAGACGAGAGCGCGACCGCCTAGATCAAGCCTGAGTGCATCCTCGACCAGCAGCGTCGGAGGGATGATGCGTACCTCATCGATCAGACCATCGCCCATGATTTTGCGGAAAGCATCGAGATAGAAAGGGCCGCGCGTGGCGAGCGCCTGCGGCAAATTCCTGTGTCCGACGAAGGTAGTTCCGTCGCCGGAAAAAGCAGCATTGCCGAACACGTGGTCGGGATGGCCGTGGGTATTAATGACATAGCGGATGGGCTTGTCGGTGCGGGCGCGAATGGCGGCGAGGAGTTCCCGTCCTTCACGAACGCTGCCGCCCGTATCGACGACGGCGACCGCGTCGTTGCCGACGACAAACCCGATATTGGCGATAGCTCCCTCATTCTCGCGCGTCATCAACGCGATGGCGCCGATGTGGACGAAGAGACCGGGCGCGACTTCAGTGACGGATAACTCCGGCTGCTGCGCGTGTGCGCGGGATGAGCTGAAGAACGCGGCAAGCAGAGCCGCCAGTGCAAGGCAATAGTTTATCCGCTTGGATGATCGTTCCATCCGACAGCACCACATCTGTGGTTTCAATTTGCGCCGCAACAAATCCCGCAAATCGTCGTGAATTTCACGCACTGAATATCCTGTTGCACGCCCGGATCGACGAGCATAGCATTTTGATGGGAGAGAGGCGTCAGCTGAGGACAGCAATCGATAAATCACGGCTCGCTCAAACGCTGCCTGCTCATTCCGCTCGTGACGACGATGGCAATCCTTGTCAGCCGCGATTGCGTACGAGCGCAGTCCGACAATGAAGGTCTCGATCTCTCAATTGAACTAGTCGATCCCAAAGTGCTGAGGGTCTGCGCCGATCCGCGCAACCTGCCGTTCTCTAACGAAAAAGGCGAAGGGTTTGAAAACAAGCTCGCCGAATTCTTTGCGGCGAAGCTGCAAAAGAAAATCGACTACATGTATTTCCCGCAAGCGACCGGATTCGTCCGAATGACGCTCGGCGCGCATCGCTGTGACGTCATCATGGGCTTTCCGCAAGGCGATGATCTCGTTCAGGGCACCAATCCTTATTACCGCACCGCCTATGCGCTGGTTTCGAAGCAGAACTCCGGTCTCGACGATGTCACGACGCTGGAAGATGCGCGTCTCAAGGGCAAACATATCGGCATCGTCGCCGGCACACCGCCCGCGACCAACATGGCCGTCAACGGCCTGATGACAAGCGCCAAACCTTATCCGCTGATGATCGATACCCGCGTGGATTCATCGGCCGAAGCCATGATCAACGACCTCAACAAGGGCGACATCGATGCCGCCATTCTCTGGGGTCCGATAGCGGGGTTCTACGCCAAGAAGGCTACCCCGCCGCTTCACGTCACACCGCTGGTAAAAGAAAAGACCGGACCGCAACTGGTGTATCGGATCGGCATGGGCGTTCGGCGCGCCGACCAGAACTGGAAGCGGTTGCTCAACCGGCTGATCCAGGAGAACCAGCCGGAGATCAACAAGATCCTGTTCGGCTACGGCCTTCCGCTGCTCGACGAGAACAATCAACCGATCAGCGCGGAGGCGGCGACGAAGTCGCCATGATCCGGTATCCGGCCAGCGTAGTGCTTGCGCTGATGGCGCTCGTCGGCGCCGTGCGCGCGGAAGAACTCGTGCCTGAGCCCGAGGGGTATCGAACCGACGATTATCGAGCGCCGGTGCCGGATACGCTGGCCGGTGCGCGGGTTCTTTCGACCGCGGAAGCGGAGGCGATCTGGCGCGCCAAGACCGGCGTGTTTGTCGACGTGCTGCCGCGCCCGCCGAAACCGAAAAATCTTCCACCCGGCACTGTCTGGCGCGACAAACCCCGCTTCAATATTCCCGGCAGCATCTGGCTGCCGGATACCGGCTACGGCGAACTGGCGGCACCGACGGAAAATTATTTGCGGCAAGGGCTGTTTCGCGCATCCGGCGGCGATCGTGCCGCGCTGATTGTCGTCTATTGCCAGGCCGATTGCTGGATGTCGTGGAATGCCGCCAAGCGAACGCTGTCTTATGGATATTCGAATGTCGCCTGGTATCCGGACGGCACAGACGGCTGGCAGCGGGCCAATCTGCCGACCAAGGAGGCGCAGCCTGAGCCGCGGCCGGCAGAATAGAATCCGCGCGCCAACGGCTGCGTGGCCTCTATTCGATCTCCTGCTGGATGGTGCGGCCGAGTGCGAACAGCCGCTGATCGATTGCGGTCGGCACGTCGCAGACAAATTTCACCACGCGACGACGGTCTTCAAAAATCCGCGTTTCCCATACCAGCTGGTTGCCGAGCTCATCGATCTTGGGCTGGTCGGGCGGCGTAACGTCTTGGAGCGCTTGCAACGCAATCGTATCGGTGCGGATCTTGTCGGCGGCCTGACGCTGCTTGCGGGTCACGCGCTCGAGCCCACCCATGACGGAAGAACGTTCGGCATTGAGCTGTTCGAACAGGCCGGCAAACAACAATTTGCCGGTCGTCACTTTGTCGGTCCCGGGCGCGGAAAGGAATTCCGTGATTGCCTTTTGGGCGTCATCGATAGGCGTCTTTCTGGCCGCAACTTTCCCGACCAGCGCACTGACTTTCGGGTCGTTCTTCCATTTCTCCTCGACATCGCCGAGCGGGAGGCCGACCCACACAGCGGCGAGGGAGATTTCCGGTACCTTAGCCTGCGCGCAGGGCCAGTCCGGATAGCGCGGATCAGCGGCAAGGCAAAGCCGCGTCGATGCCGTGACGGCGAACAATGTTCCGATGACAGCGCGCGAAATCATGTCTCGCCTCCAGCGGGCGTTCGGCGGGCCAACCCACGCGACGGATCATAGGCGAAGATAGCACCTATCATGAAGGCCGCGGTGCATCCACCGACCACCGCAAGCGAAATCCAGTTGATCTGACCGTAAAGGGCAAAACGGATCAATTCGACAGCATGGGTGAACGGATTGAACTGGCAAACATAGTAGAGCATGGGGCTGCCCTCCCGAACCCGCCAGAGCGGATAAAGAGCCGATGAAGCAAAGAACATCGGGAAGATCACGAAGTTCATCACGCCGGCGAAATTCTCCAGCTGCTTAATCCCGGAGGAAATCAGCATACCGAGCGCGCCGAGCATGAGCCCGCACAGGACGAGCGCCGGCAATACCGTTAAATACCCCATCGGCGGCGGCGTGATGTCCCAGAACCAGGCAATCAGCAGGAACGCGTAGACCTGCAGCAATGAGACCGCCGTGCCGGCGAGCAGCTTGCAAAACAACAGATACCAGCGCGGCAGCGGGCTCACCAAGAGCGTGCGCATGTTGCCCATCTCGCGGTCATAAACCATGGAGAGTGAGGATTGCATGCCGTTGAACAGCTGGATCATCGCCATCAATCCCGGCGCGATGTAGACCTCGTAGAGGATGTAGGTCTCATAGGGAGGAATGATCGAGATGCCGAGGACCTGACGAAACCCGGCGGCAAAGATGAAGAGCCACACCAGCGGTCTGACAAGCGCCGAGACAAACCGCTCGCGCTGATGGAGGAAACGCAAGGCTTCGCGCCACACAATGCCATTGAGGCAGGTAACGTATTCTCTCAGTGAGAAACCGCGGCGCGCCTGTTCGAGGGTCAAAGAGCTCATTGGGTGAGACTCCCGGATTGGGTGTCGGTCAGCCGCATAAAAGCCGAGTTGACGTCGCGGGCGCCGGAGTTTTCGAGCACCCGCGTAACCTCTCCGTTCGCAAGGACGCGGCCCTGGTGCAGGATAACGAGGTTGTCGCTCGGGATAATCTCGTCGAACAAGTGGGTCGCCCATAAGACGCCGATGCCTTGCTCGGTGACGAGGTGGCGGACATGGCCAAGAATATCGGCGCGGGCCTTGATGTCGAGCCCAACGGTCGCCTCATCGAGCAGAAGCAGCCGCGGTCGATGCAGCAGCGCGCGCGCGATCTCGAGCCTGCGCATCTGTCCGCCCGAGAGATCGCGCACCTTGCTGCCAGCGCGGTCGGCCAGCCCGATGCGCGACAATGCCTCGTCACCCCTTAAGCGGGCATCGCGCCGGCTGATGCCGTGCAAAGCAGCGTGGTAGAGAAGGTTCTGCATCACTGAGAGATCGAGATCGAGCGTGCGGGGCTGGAACACCACGCCCATGAGCCGAAGAGCTTCGCCGGGCGCCTGGCGGATATCGTGGCCGAAAATCCGGATGCCGCCGGTCTGGATTCCGAACAGCCGCGTCACAAGTGAGAACAAGGTGCTTTTTCCGGCGCCATTGAGGCCGAGCAAAGCGGTAAAGCTTGCAGGCGCGACGGTGAAGTCGACATCGATCAGGGCGCGTCTTGTGCCGTAGGAATGGCTGACGGCAGAGATCGACAACGCTGGAGTCGTTGCCGTATCGCGCCCGACAGGTCTGTCCGGAAGAGAGGCGACTGCGCTCGTTGCGTCAGACATTGTCATGGAGATATCGTCACGCCCCACGGAAGTTCGCCGACCTGAATCGTCTTGACGACCTTTTGCGCAGCGACATCGATCACGGAGACGTCGTTGGAAACGCCGTTCGTCACCAGCAGATATTTCTCGTCCGGCGTAAAAGCCAGGTGCCAGACCCGCTGCCCAACCAGAAGATATTTGGTCACGGCATGGCTTGCGGCATCGACCACTGCCACGCGGTTGGCCGGACCGAGCGCTACGAACGCGGTCTTGTCGTCCTTGGTCATGGCGATCCCGACCGGCTGGATGGCCTCGCTTCTTAGTCCGGGAATGTCAAAGGTGACCTTGCCGGTGACGACATGTTTGGCCGGGTCGACGATCGAAACCGTGCCTCCGATCTCGGAGGAAACCCACAGTTCGGAACCGTCGTGCTTGAATTCGGCAAAGCGAGGCCGCGAGTTCGACCAGCACGTTGGCGACGACCTCGCGCGTCGTGGGATCGATGAAATGCGCCATGTTGGTGGTCTCGGACGTACAGATCAGGATCTTGCCGTCCGGGCTCACGGTCATCCCTTCGGGTTCGACGCCGACCTGGATATCGCCGAGCCGTGTCCGCCTCTCGATATCGATAACTGTAACGGTGTTGTCGTTCTCGTTGGCGACGTAGAGAATCTTGCCGGCGGCGTCTTGCGTAAACAGTTCGGGATCGGGGCCGGAGGGCAGGGTGTCCACCACCTGCCGGGTTTTCGTATCGATCATCTGGATGGTGTCGTCGTCACCGACGGCGACCATCACGAATTTTCCGTCGCGGGTGAATTCGATGCCCCGCGGCCGCTGACCGACCTTGATCGTCGCCGTGACGGCCCATTTGTCGGTGTCGATGACCGAGACGGTGTTGCCTTTTTCATTCGAAACATAGGCAGTGTACGCCGAGGCCGGGTTAGCTGCCACCAGCCACAGCGCCGGTAGGGTGAGCAGGTAACCGCGCATGGGCGATCTCTCCGCTGTCATTGCAATTTGCACCTGGTTTCAGGCCGATCAATGCCGAGCGTATCAAGTTCGGAGAACTGGTGCAGGAAGCCCTCCTGCGGTGATACCGATACCACCATGCGGCCATCGGCGAGCAGGATCGGCTGCCGAAGCTGCAAGTTCCAATCCCTCAAGGTGAGCCGCTGGCCCTTGAAGGCGGCAATGGAAAAATCTTTTCCCTTGATGAAGCTGAACACAGTCTTTGGATCGCCGGAATTGGTGCGCGAGGTTGCTTCGCCGACGATGCGCGCGGCGGTCCACGCCTGCATGTCCAGTGCCGTCATGCGCCGCGAATTCAGTCTCACGAAACGGTTCTGGATCTGGACGGCCCCCCACTGGTCGTGCGAGGCGTCCCAGCTCGTCGGCATGAGGCCCGCCGATCCCGCCACCGGCCGCGGGTCCCAGGTCCGGTAGGGCAGATAGGATGCGAAAACTTCGCTCTCGTCCGCGGCGACGAGGACGTCGTAGGCCGGTGCACCTTGCGTAAACACCGGCATTTGACGCTGGATCAGCGTCACACCGCTGTCGGTTCGTCGGGCGCCGCCGGTATCCTCGAAGGTCCGTTCCTGCACGATCTTGGCGCCGAACCGGGTCGCGGCGCGGCGCAGGGAATCGGCATAGAGCTTGTCGCTATCGTGCGAGCCGACGACCAGCAGCCAGCGCTTCCATTGCTTCCAGACCAGATATTGGGCGAGGCCGTCCGCGAGCATCGAGCGGGTTGGCGCCACATGGATGACATTGGCGCGACAGTCCTGCTCGCGCAGGCGGTCATCAATGGTTCCGGCATCGAGCAGGACAGTGCCCCGATCCCGTAACGTATCGGCAACCTTCAGTAGTTCGTCCGCCGGCAGGTCCGCGATGATGAAGCCGTCATGGTCGGCGAGCGAACTGGCCGCCGCGGCGACATCGTCGCTCTCCTTGAGCTTCATTTCCGTCAGCGTGAAATGCTGATTGAGAAACTTGCCGGTGGTGTTGTTGTCCTCGATCGCAAGCAGTGCACCGGCCACGCCGTCATTTTCGGCCGGCTGCGCAACCAGCGACAACGTCGATTTGACGCCGGCATGGCGAAGATAGCCGATGCCAATCTCGATGGGTTCGGCCGCGAGCGCGTGAGCAGCCACAACGCTTAAGCCGATTGCGCCAATCAACCCTCGGATCATGCGTTTCCCTTGCGGTTCCCTCGAACGGAGAACTCTTGTCTTGAACCAAGACCAGATTGTCGTAGCTTGCAAGCCTACTTTTTGCCGTTACGTCGTTGCTGAATTTTGCGGATCATGATGATGAGATCGCTTGCGGTGCTCGCACTGTTATCGCTGACGAACCTGGTCCCGGTAAAAGCGGCCGAGCCGCCCGGGCTTGCCGTGTTTGATCTGGAGATGATCGATACCAGTCTTCCGGACCCGACGCGCGGGCTACGCGCGGACGACCGTGACCGGCTGCAGCGGACCAGCGACCAGTTACGAAAAGAGCTCGGCGAGTCCGGCAAGTTCCAGGTCGTCGACATCTCTCCGGTGAATGCTGCGGCGCATCAGAGCAATTTGCAGGCTTGCGGCGGCTGTGATGTGAAGTTGGCGCAGCAGCTTGATGTTGATGCCGAGATAACGGGCGTCGTTCAAAAAATTTCCAACCTAATTCTCAATATCAGGCTGTATCTGCGAGACGTTCACACGGGGCGGCTCCTCGCCGCCGTCAACGCCGATATGCGCGGCGACACCGACGAGTCCTGGTCGCGTACCATACGCTATCTCGTTCACGAACGATTGCTCGCGCCGAACTACGGCGCGCCGCAATTCCGGTAGGGAAACGCCGAGATCAGGCTTTCAGCCGCTGGGCGTGCCAGCGCAGATGATCGCCCATGAAGGTGGAGATGAAATAATAGCTGTGGTCGTAACCGCTCTGCAGGCGCAAGGTAAGGGGAATGCCAACTTTATCACAAGCGGCTTGCAGCAATTCCGGGCGAAGCTGCTCGGTCAGAAATTGGTCGGCGTCGCCATAGTCGACCAGGAATTCGCGGAACCTGGCGCCGTCCTCGATCAAGGCGACGGTGTCATGCTTGCGCCACGTCGCCTTGTCGGTGCCAAGATAGCCAGCAAGAGCTTTGATACCCCAAGGCACTTGCGACGGGGCGACAATCGGAGCGAACGCGCTTGCCGCGCGATAGCGGCCGGGATGACGGAGCGCGATTGTCAGCGCGCCATGACCGCCCATGGAGTGCCCCATAATGGATTGCCGCCCGGTATCGGCGGGGAAGTGTTCCGCAACCAGCTTCGGTAATTCCTCGGTCACATAGCTCCACATGCGGTAATTGCGGGAGAAGGGCGCTTCTGTGGCGTCAACATAGAAGCCGGCGCCCAAGCCGAAATCGTATGAGTTCGCCGGATCGCCTGGAACGCCTTCGCCCCTTGGACTGGTGTCGGGAGCAATGAAGATCAACCCGTGTTCGGCGCAGGCGCTGCGAAACTCACCTTTCTCCGTGACGTTGGCATGGGTGCAGGTCAGCCCCGACAAATACCAGACCGCTGCGAGTTTCGTGCCCTCGCGATGCGGAGGGACGTAAACCGAGAAAGTCATCGGGGTCTGGGTTGCTTGGCTGGCGTGCCGATACACGCCTTGAGTCCCACCATACGATCTATTCAGCGAAACCGTTTGCAGGGTCATGATTTTGCCGCTCCAGCGTCATGTAACCCGATTAGGCCACGCCACTTTCGATGGCGAGCCGTACCAGCTCCGCCGATGTTCGCACCCCGAGCTTCTGGCGAATGATCGACGAGGTATTCGCGACCGTCTTGTAGGGCGAATGAACCAGCCAGGCGATCTCGGAAAGGCTCTTGCCCGCACTCAGCAGCCGCAGGATTTCCATTTCGCGCGAGTTGAGCTTCGACAGCGGATTACTGGCGACCGCCGGGCCGGCAAAGGCCATGCTTTGCGCCAGCGCGGGCGGCAAATAAACACCGCCTTTTCCAACCTCACGGATCGCATCGACTAGATCCTGCGGATCGCCGGTCTTGGAAACGAAGCCCTTGGCGCCGACTTCGATGGCTCGCCCGACGAAAACCGGATCGTCGTTCATGCTGAAGATGATGATGCGCGCGCCAGCGTCTTGCGCCAGCACGCGGCGCGCCAATTCAAAGCCGGAAACCGTCGGCAGGTTGATATCAATCAGACAGATGTCGGGATGTTCGGCAACGAAGATACGTTCGGCGGTTTCCGCGTCGGGCGCTTCGAGAAGGGTAATGTCCGGCTCGTCGGCGAGCACGGTGCGGCAGCCGGACGCAACGATCGGATGATCATCGGCGATCAGAATACGCATGTCTCCGCCCTGCAATCTCGTTGTTGCACCGCATCGTACGCGCTGGAAGTTCAATCCGCCATGCAACTTGGGCGACAATGCGGTACGCTTTAATTAGACAGACGCGTGTTCTGTCTGTCAACGCTACTGATGAGGAACTGAAATCGGCGCGATGGGGACCGTCATGTGGCAGAGATTATCGTTACGTTCCCGTATCAACTTGCTGATGGCGCTGGTGCTGACATTGGGCCTCGCCATCAATGTGGCGCGGCTGGTGCTGGAAGGCGGGCCTCGTGTTCAGGCGGAAGATCAAAGTGTAACGCGGTTGGCGCGCGAATTTGTTGAAACCATCGTCGGAGGCTTGAACGAGGCGCCCAACCCCGAAGCGCGGCTAGACCAGATTGTTCAAGATCTCCAACGGCTGCGCCATGTCAGCATTACGTGGCAGACCGATGCCGGCGCTCCGGCTGACATTCACGAGGGGGAGGAGGACGACGCAGGTTCGGTGCCCGGCTGGTTTGTCACGCTTGTGCATCCCCGAACGACGTCCGTCAGCGTACCGGTTTCGATCCACGGCAAGCGGACGGCGCTTGTCATCACCTCAATTCCGAACGACGAGATCGCCGAAATCTGGGATGGGGTACTGACGCAGCTTGCAGTCGGCTCCGCGGTCGCGCTGACCCTGTTTCTGATCACGATGGTCGTCGTCGGCCGCGCGCTGGCGCCGCTGGAAGCGCTCTTGCAGGCGATGAGCGGGATCGAATCCGGTTCCTACGGCGTCCACGTCGAGCCCGGCGGAGCACCCGAGCTTGCCGCGATCTGTACCAAAATGAATTGCCTTGCGGAAACCTTGGGGGAAGCGATCGAGGAAAAGCGACGGCTCGCCGAGCGCGCCGTATCGTTGCAGGACGTCGAACGCGAGGAAATCGCGCGTGAACTTCATGACGAGTTCGGGCCGTACCTGTTTACCCTGCGCGTCCACGCCGGCGCCTTGATGCGGCTTGCGAAAGCCGGGGTGCCTGACGCGGATGGGGTACGCAAACACGGTGGCGCGATTTTAGATCAGATCAACGATCTCCAGCAATTCACCCGCAGGATCCTGGAAAGGCTGCGTCCGGTGGGACTCGCTGAACTCGGACTGCGCGAGGCGCTTGGTGCTCTCCTGCGGATGTGGAACGAATCCCATCCCGAGGTCGAGATCGAGACGACGATTTCACGTTCGCTCGGCGAAACCGGAGAAACTGCCGACCTGACGATCTATCGCGTCGTGCAGGAAGCGCTGACCAATGTGTTCCGCCATGCCAGGGCGACAGCAGTAAATGTCAGCATCGAGCCTGCCGAGCGGCCGGCGGGAATAAAGGGCAACCGTGACTACGCCCTGGTTCGGGTGCGCGACAACGGTCGTGGCTTGAAGCCTGGCGAAAAATTCGGTTTCGGTTTGACCGGGATGCGCGAACGGATATTGGCATTGGGGGGAACGCTGACGGTGGCTTCGGGCGAGGGCGGTGTCACCATCGAGGCAATGGTTCCCACGCACATGCTGTGAAGACAATTCGGGAATTTTCCCGAACGCTTCGGGACTTTTTTTAAGTGCATGGCGGCCGGACACCAATATCATCTGCGGCGGGGAGCGAAGCAGATGAGCATCCGGGTCCTGCTTATTGCGTCGATAGCGGCGGCAACGGTTATTACCGAAACCGAGCAAAGCTGCGCGCAAGATGCCCAAAACAAGGGAAGCTACACCACTGAGCTACCGCCCGTCGAGGTGACGCCAACGGAGACCGGTGCAAGATCCGTGGCCAGGCGTCCCAGAACTCCGGCTCAGACGACAACAGGCGCCCGCAGCACGATGGTAACAAGGCTTCGGGTCTATCCAACAACGCCGGCCTCCACGCCAAGTACCGCTCTGGCCGTCGACAAGGTGCCCTCCAGCATCAACTTTGTAAATACTCCTGAAATCCAGCGTACCAATTCCCTCAACGTCATGGACGCCCTCCAGCAAAACGTGGCAGGGGTCAACATCAGCAACGTCGCCGGAAACGAGTTTCAGTCGAATATCGAGTTCCGCGGCTTTGTTGCGTCGCCCGTCTCGGGTACGCCGCAAGGGTTGGCGGTCTATCAAAATGGTGTCCGTGTCAACGAAGCATTCGGCGACACCGTCAATTGGGATCTGATCCCGACGGCGGCGATCAAGTCGATTGCCGTGGTGACGAACAATCCGGCCTATGGTCTCAATGCGCTTGGCGGCGCCGTCACCGTTCAGATGAAAGATGGCTTCAACTATCACGGCGCCGAGGTTGACGTGATGGGGGGCTCGTTCGGCCGCATCCAGAGTTCGCTGCAATGGGGCAAGCAGATCGGCGATTGGTCGGTCTACGGCGCCCTGGAAGGCGTGCACGACGACGGCTACCGCAATTTCAGTTCCTCAGACGTACGTCGTTTCTACGGTGATATCGGCTATCGATACGATGGCAATGAAATTCACCTGAATATGGGAGCCGCCCAAAACAATTTCGGCGCGTCTGCGACCGTTCCCATCGAACTGCTACAGCAATATTGGGGCGCGACTTACACCCTGCCGCAGACCTCAACAGAATCAGGTCGGCTATCTGAACCTGACCGGGAAGTTCGAGGTTACGCCCACCTGGACTATCGACGCTATCGCCCATTATCGCGCGTTCAGCCAGCGGACGCAGGACGGCAACCCGACAGGAGCGCAGCCGTGCACGGCCGACGCGACGCTTCTTTGTTTCGGCGACGGCGTCTCGCCGGCGAACGGGCTCAACGGGCAGCAGCTTTCAAACCCGTTTCCGGTAGATGCGATCCTCGGAGAAAACGACCGGACATTCACCAATACGAATACCGGTGGCTTCTCGCTGCAGGCTACAAATAGCGACCAGCTGTTCGGCCATGAGAATCGCTTTGTCGTCGGCACAAGCTTCGATGCCAGCGTGACGCATTTTGGAGCCAGCGCGGAACTCGGAACAATTAATACCAGCTATGTCGTCAGCAGCAGCGGCATCTTTCTCGGGACGTCCGGAAGTCCTGTCTCGGACGGACCAGTCGGACTACGTGCGATCAATCAGTATACCGGACTTTACGCGCTCGACACTTTCGACGTCACCAAGGCGTTCTCGATCACCGCGGGCGGTCGCTTCAATGACGCCCGTATCTCCTTACAGGACGAGTTAGGCATCGCACCTGCACTCAACGGCAACGAAGCCTTTGACCGGTTCAATCCGATGATCGGCGGCACCTACAAGATCACGTCGGGTCTGACCGCCTATGCCGGCTATTCGGAGGCTAACCGGGCGCCGACCCCGCTCGAGCTCGAATGTGCCAATCCAGCCATGCCCTGCATCATCGCGACCTTCCTGGTCTCCGATCCGCCGTTAAAGCAGGTTGTGTCGCACACCTACGAGGCCGGATTTAGGGGCACCAAGGATCTGAGCTTTGGTACGCTCGATTGGAAACTGGGCGGGTTCCGCGCCACCAACACCGACGACATCCTCGCGATCCCGGATCCGGTGCTGCAAGGGTTCGGATATTTCCAGAACGTCGGTGACACGCGCCGCCAGGGCATTGAGGCGGAAGCGAGCCTCAAATCATCCCGGTGGCAATTTCGTGCCAGCTATGCCTTTATCGACGCGCGTTTCCTCAACTCGCTGCTGCTCGGTTCGAACAGCCCGTTCGCCGACGCCAACGGCAACATACAGGTCTCACCGGGCAACATCGTCCCCGCGATTCCACGCCATCGTATCAAAGCCAGCTTCGATTATGCAGTCACCGACGCATTCAAGGTCGGTGGCGACGCTTTGTTCGTGAGCAGTCAATATCTGGTCGGCGACGAATCCAACCAGGCGCCGCAATTGCCTTCTTACGCCGTCTTCAACGTTCACGCTTCCTATCAGCTCGATAAGACGTACCAGATCTATGGCCGCATCGATAACATCTTCGACAATCGCTATGCGACCTACGGGGGCTTCTTCGATACCACGGCGGTACCAAATTTCGCCAACGCAGGCGCCGCCTTCACCGATCCGCGCTCGCTCAGTCCGGCGCGTCCACGCGCTTTCTATGCCGGCCTGAAAGCGACGTTCTGAGGCAAATGACCGTAACGCCATGCGCTTGCCGTTGAAGCGGTAGTCGGCGCCTAGCGTCTGCGCAACGTCAGCGGCAACAGCAGCATCATTCCCGCCAGCGATGCCAGCACCAGCAATGTGGAAATCGCAGCGACGCTGGGATCGGCGTAGGCCAGCAATTGTTGCATCAACCGCAGCGGTAGCGTATCGCCACGCGTGATGAACAGCGACAACGAAATGTTGTCAAACGAGATCAGGAATGCGGAGACCGCGCCGGCACATACACCGCCGCGAATCAGCGGCAGCGTGATCTTGAAGAATGTCCTGACCGGACCAACGCCGAGATTGAGTGACGCGCGCTCAACGGAACGGTCGTAATTCGACAACGCCGCAGTGACCATGGCGACGACATAAGGCACGCCGAGTACGGCATGGCCCAACACGCCGGCAAGCAGGCCGGGCTGCATGTCATAGACCGCCAGCGTGAACAGCAGGCCTAGCCCGAGCACGATCGCCGGCATCGCAATCGGCAGCATCACCAATGCCTGGACGATCGATCGGCCGCGGAAACGATAGTGATTAAGCGCCAGAGCCGCGCCGGTCCCCGCGATGGTCGCAAGGATCGCATCGCCGACGCCGATAATGACCGACGCAGTCAAGCCTTCGATATATTGCGGTTTCGATAACGCAATTCCGAACCAGCGAAGGCTGAAACCGGGAATCGGAAATTCCAGCCGGTCTCCGCTGGAAAAGGCGACGATTCCGGCGATAGCGATCGGGCCAAGCAGGAACAGCACCACCAGCGCCGCAAAAAAGCGGCTCGGCAGCCCAGGCGACAGGTGTGATGAACGGGCGGCCATTAGACGCTGGCCCACGGTGCGACGCGCTTTAGGACGAGGTTGGCCGTCAAGAGAAACGCTGCCACGGCGACGATCACGATGGTAGCCATGGCACCAGACAACGCCCAGGCGGCGTTGGTGGTCGCTTCGTAATAGATCGCCGGCGCGAGCAGCTGGAACTTGGTAGTTCCCAACAAGATCGGGATCACGTAGTCCGACAGAACTCCCGCGAACACTAGTTGGGTGCCTGCAATTGCGCCCGGCAGCGAAATCGGCATCACGACCCGCCACCAGGTGAACCATTGTCCGCCGCCGAGATTTGACGACGCGCGCAGGATGGAATCATCAATCTTCTGCAGTGACGTCATCAAGGGCAGAATCATGAGCGGCAAGTAACGATGTATCATGCCGGTGATCATGCCGGAGATCTCGTTGATCATGCGTACGGGATGATTGATCAGACCTATCTTAATCAACGCCTGATTCAACATGCCGCTGTCGGCGATCACCACCATCCAGCCGAATACCCGCATGATGACGCTGACATAAATCGGCAGGTAAACCACCCAAAGCAGGAATCCGCGCGACGATCCGCTGGAACGCGCGAGCAGCCACGCAAAGGGATAGGCTACCATCAGCGTGATCGATGACACGATCGCCGCAGCCACCAGTGTGTTGCCGAAGACGCCGAGATAATAGGGGTCCGACAGCACTCTGGCGTAGCTGTCGAAGGTAAAGGCTGGTGTGAGAAAGCCCATCGGATCGTCTCGATAGACGCTGTTGCGGGCGGTGATCAGAACCGGGATCACGAAAAACGGGATCAGCAGGGCGCCGGCTGGCGTCAGCCAGAGCCAGGGAGCCATGCGGGCGCGCAGTTGCATGATGCTATCCCGCCGCGGAGAGGCGGCAGCTTGCCGGATCGAATTCGAGGTAAACCTGCTGTCCAACGACAAGCGGCTCCTGATGCAGCGCGTTCTGCGCCGGACGATCGATCACCACCTGATAATTGTCGAGCTTGAGCACGATGCGCTCCTGCGATCCTAGGAACGTCCGCAACACCACCTGCGCCGGCGCCGTCCGATGCAGCGCCGTGGGTTCGCGGGAGAGGGCGACATCTTCGGCCCGTATATCGACCAGCACGGCACCCCCGCCGATCCTTACCGGCGCCGCGAACAAGAGGCCCGGCGCTATCGTAACCTCGCCGCTGTCCGACAAATCGCCGGTAAACCTGTTGGTTGTGCCGAGAAAACGCAGTACCGAACTGCTGCCGGGCTTTCGGTAGACGTCTTCCGGCGTGCCGATCTGCGCGATCCGGCCGCGCTCCATGATCGCGATGCGGTCCGCCAGCGCAAAGGCCTCGCGCTGGTCGTGGGTCACCAGCACGGTGGTTACCTTCAGCCGGCGTAGCAGCAGCGATAGTTCAAGTTGCATATCTTCGCGCAGATTGCGATCGAGCGCGCTGAATGCCTCGTCGAGCAGCAGCATGTCCGGCCGCACCGCAAGCGCACGCGCCACCGCAACCCGCTGGCGCTGGCCGCCGGAGAGCTGTGCCGGATAGCGTTTCTCCAGTCCCGTGAGTTGCAGCAGCGCGACCATCTCGTCGACACGCATGGCAATTTCGCCTTTGCCCAGGCGTCGTGCCGTCAAGCCATAGCCGATGTTGTCCGCCACCGTCAGATGCGGGAACATCGCATAATGCTGGAAAACCATCGCGACGTTGCGTCGGTAGGGCGGGATCGCGTTGATGACCTCGCCGTGCAGCGAGATGGTGCCGTAATCCGGATCTTCGAATCCCGCGATCAAGTTCAACAGGGTCGACTTGCCGCAGCCGCTTGCCCCCAGCAATGCGACAATCTCGCCACGTTTCAGCGCAAGATCGCAGCGATCGACAGCGACATGACCGTCGAACGACTTGCAGATATTATCGAGGACCAGCTCCGGCGCCGCTTCGTCGGCACGTGGTCCGGAGCGGTCGAAGACCGCCATGTTCAACTCTGGACCTCGCGGGTATAGCGATCGAGCCATTCACGCTGCTTGATCGCGGCGTATTCCTCGTCCTCGAAGAACAATAGCTTCGGATCGACATTGATCAGCGAGGCAATATTGGCTGGGATGGCAACATCGGGACGGACCGGGGTCACCAGCAAGCTGCTGACCATCGCTTCCTGAATCGGCTTGGTCAGCGTGAAGTTGATATAAGCTTTCGATGCCGCAGGGTTCCGGGCATTGATGGGAATGCAGAGGTCGTAGGGAACGGCGAGCACGCCTTCCTTGGGTGAAGCCTTCCTGATTTGCGGTACAACGCGCGAACTATTGTGAATGCGAATGGCGAATTGCGGCGCGATGGCGATATCGCCGCGTTCCATCAGCATATTGGGCTGCGCGCCATCGGCATAGAACGAGCGTACATGAGGTTTCAGTGCCTTGAGCCGGGCGAAGGCTTCGTTGACCGCCGCGTCCGATTTCATGTCGCCGCCGATGGCATTCACCACACAGGCGAGGAAGCCGAAGGCGGTCGCGCCATTGACGGCGCTCGGCAACATGATCTTGTCCTTCATGTCATCGCGCCACAGATCCGTCCACGAGGTGACCGGTGTGGTGATCTGCTTGGTATCGACCATCAGATCGATGGTATCGAGGATGGTGCCGACGCCCCATCCCCCGGCGGGAAAGATGTCCGGTGACAATTTCGAAGCTTCGGGGAAGTCGGACGGGCTGACCTTCGCCAGCAAGCCTCCCTTGAGACCGCGCAGGCCCCAGGCCCGCGACACCATCACCACATCGAACGGCGGATCGCTCTTCTGAGTCTGGATCTTGGCCATGGCGCCCGGCGAAATTTCGACGTCGTAGATCACCTTGG
The DNA here is from genome assembly GCA_963770515.1 of uncultured Alphaproteobacteria bacterium. Classification (GTDB taxonomy): domain Bacteria; phylum Pseudomonadota; class Alphaproteobacteria; order Rhizobiales; family Xanthobacteraceae; genus Bradyrhizobium. The sequence continues at coordinate 843,872 of CAVYPW010000002.1, read as the reverse complement.
TCTTGCCGGCCGTCTCGTATGGCTTGGCGATAATTTCGGTCAGCGCCTGATAAGGGCCACCGAAATGCGTTACGCGCAGTGTCGCTTCCTGCGCGACTGCCGGAGTGCTGGCGCCAGCCAACCCAGTTCCCAGCGCCGCCGCGCCGAGCGCGAGTTTACCGCCTTCGACAAGAAGATCCCTGCGCCGCATCTCGAAGCTCATCGTGGCCTCCATCATCCGGAATACGCGATTGGAAGATTATCCTTGACCGTCAATTGTTTGAGGCCGAGCCGCATCGCACGCTCGGCTTCGGCACCGATAGCGGACAGGTGAGGACCGAACGAATAGACAACACGCTCTCCGCGAGCAAGAAGGCGGCTTCCGAACGACATTAGTTCGGTATCAAATTATTCTTCCCCGAACTAAATGAGGCTATTGCGCTGCAAAATGGCTGTCAATTCTGCGGTCATCTTAAATTTTGAGCTTTTGCGGCGAACCGCTCGCAATCTCTAGGCATTCTGCCACCGCACTATGCAGGCCAGAAGAATTTTTCGCCGCCACGGTTGCCGGGCATTGCTAGTGCACCAGTCAAACGATATTCGGTTACGTCATCGTGATGCAGCGCCGCTTTGGGCCCGCGTGGATCGTTTCGATCGATGTCGTTCACGGGGACAATCGCCGCCATGGCAAAGACTGCGACGCGCAAAACAAAGACTACCGGTCGTGACGCAAAGTCCGCCCCGGACGCTGCGGCGAACCGGATGGCTCGCACAACAGCCGCGACAACACCGGCGAACAAGCGCCGGACCCATGGCGCGATTGCCGCGGCTGCCGGTAAGTCCGGCGGCAAGCCCGCGGCGAAAATGCGAAAGATCCGCCGCACCCGCGACACCGCCGGGGAGGGCAGCGCGCGCGTGCCTGTCAATCAAATTATCGAGCAATGGCAACGGGAAAGGCCAGATCTCGACCCCGCGCCGATGCGGCTTTTCGGCATTCTGGCGCAGGCCCACATGCTGACCACGCCTTATATCAACCGGGTAATCGCCAGGCACGGGCTGGTGCGTGGCACCTTTGACGTGCTTTCCGCGTTGCGCCGGGCAGGTCTGCCGTTTTCGCTGACGCCCAAACAACTCGCGGAGTCGCTAATGCTCAGCGCCGCCGGTATGACCAGCCGGCTTGATCGTCTTGAGGAACTTCATCTGGTCGCGCGGCTTCCCGAGCCGAACGACCGTCGCAGCCTCAAGATTCAACTCACACAGAAAGGCGTGAAGCTGATCGACGAAGTGATCCCGCAGATCGTCGCTGCGCAATGGCAATTGGTCTCGGCGCTTGGCGATCGCGATACGGCGACGCTCGTCGACCTGCTGCGCCGCCTCACCGACACGCTGTTTGCGTCGATCGATCCCGCAGATATCCGCTGAAATGCCGCGCTGGTTGACAGCGCGAAAACGGCCTCTTAGGCTCAAGGTAGTTAGCTATCGAACTATCTGCCGTCAGCCCATCGGAGCGACGGGACCATCGGCTCTGACCGATCGCTGAGGCTGCTGGAATAACCGTGCCGGAATCTGCCATGGCCTCGATCGTCGATATGCATGCCCATTACATGTCGCCCGCACTGCTTGATGAGGCCGAGCGCAACGGCGAACATTACGGCGTCCGGCTCGAGCGCAATGCAGACGGCAACGCCCGTATCTCGTTCAACGGCGGCCCGCTGTTGCGGCCGTTCTTTCACGAGCTCTGCGATCTCGCACATCGGCTTGCCGGCATGGACGCCGCCGGTATCGGCCTCCAGATCGTCTCGACATGGACCGACATGGCTGGCGACGATCTGCCGCCGCTCCAAGGCGCGCGTTGGGCTCGCTTGCAGAACGAAACGATGGCGACCGATATCAAGGCCTATCCCGGACGCTTCGCGGCCATGGGCACGCTGCCGACGCAGGATGTCGGCGCGGCGATCGCGGAGCTCGATTATATCGTCGATCATCTCGGCATCCGCTCGGTGGAGATTGGCACCAATATCAACGGCCGCGACCTCGATCACCCGGACTTTCGGCCGTTGTGGAAACGCCTGCACGAACGCAACATCTTTGTATTCCTGCATCCGCCGCTTCGTCCGATCGGTCTCGATCGGACCGGCGATTACTTCCTTAATAACCTGATCTCCTACCCGACCGACACCACGATCGCCGCCGCGAGGCTGATCTTCAGCGGCCTTCTTGACGAGTATCCTGGATTGAAAATCTGCCTTGCCCATAGCGGCGGGTTCCTGCCGTTTCAAATCGGACGCTTCGATCTCGGTTATGCGAAGCATCCGGCTTGCAGCAAGGTGCTCAGGCATCAGCCCTCCGACTTCCTAACGACATTCTTCTATGACAGCCTTACTCACAACAGCCGAGCGCTGTCCTTTCTGATCGATACGGTGGGCGCGGACAACGTGGTGTACGGCACCGATTATCCGTTCGAGATGGTCGAGGCGATGGGGCCGGATCGCATCGAAATGCTGCCGGGCCTCTCGCGTTCGGCGCGCGACGATATTCTCGGTAACACGGTGCGGACGTTGCTGAACGATCTGCCCCGCCGGACCGGCAACGAATGGCGTGCCAAAATGGAAGCCTAGATGCGTCGTGATTTGCGGATCGCCGTAATCGGCGCGGGTTTGGGCGGCATGACCACCGCCGGCCTGCTGCAGCGCGCCGGTTTCAGGGTCAGGGCTTACGAGCAGGCGCTGTCGTTCTCACGGATCGGTGCCGGGATTCATCTCAGCGCCAATGTAATGATGGTCATGAGGCGATTGGGCATCCAGCAGAGGCTGGTCGATATCGGGATGACGCCGGATGCCTTTGTCAGCCGCAAATGGGATACCGGCGAAACGCTGTTTGAGCTGCCGCTTGGCCCGGCGCGGGAAGCACATTACGGCGGCCCCTACATCAATGTTCATCGTGGCGACCTGCACGCGGTTCTGGAATCCGCGCTATCGCATGACACGGTAGCGTTCGGTCACCGGCTGATGGCGATCGAGGAGCGCGGCACGTCGGTGCGGCTTGATTTCGAGAACGGCGTGACGGAAGACGCCGATATCGTGATCGGCGCCGACGGCGTCAATTCCAAGCTGCGGGAATTCCTGCTGGGCGCCGACAAGCCGCGCTTTAGCGGATACATCGCTCACCGCGCCGTCTTTCCGGCCGCGCGGCTGAACGGTTTGCCGATCCGATCCTGCACCAAGTGGTGGGGACCCAAGAGCCATATCCTGATCTACTATATGACGCAGACACGCGAGGAGGTCTACGTTGTGAGCAGCGTACCAGCGCCGAGCTGGGACGTCCCGGAATCTTACCTGCCGTGTGATCGCGGCTCCTTTGTCGCTGCGTTCGACGGCTTTCATCCGGAACTGCGGCAAGTCGTTGCCGCGGCGCCAACTGTGACGCAATGGCCGATCTTCGACCGCGAGCCGGTTGACCGATGGAGCCGTGGTGCCCTGGTCCTGCTCGGCGACGCGTGTCATCCGATGCGGCCATACATGGCTTCTGGCGCCGCGATGGCGATCGAGGACGGCGCGATCCTGGCCCGCTGCATTGCCGAGATAGGCACCGACGATCCCGCTGAGCCGTTCCGATGGTATGAAGCCAACCGGATGCCGCGTACTAACAAGGTGCAGCGAATTTCGGCGGCCAACACCTGGTTGCGCGGCCCCACCGATACCGACTGGCTCTACACCTACGATGCGTGCGCAGTTCCTCTGCTTACCCCTGAGGAAGCGCCGCGCGAACTGGCGTAACAAAGGTAACTGCCATGGACGCATTCATCTGTATTACGTGCGGCACCCAATACGCTCCGACCTCCGCACCGCCTGCCGCTTGCCTGATCTGCGAGGAGGAGCGTCAATTCGTTCCTCCCGGCGGCCAGGACTGGACCACGCTGAAGCGTCTCGAGCGCAGCCATATGCCGACATTCCGCGATGAAGCCGGCCTGACCGGAATTGGCATCGCGCCGGCATTCGGTATCAACCAGCGCGCGCTGCTGGTGCCAAGTAATGATGGCAATGTGCTCTGGGACTGCATCAGCCTGGTCAGCGACGTGATGGTGGAGCTGATCAAGGGCGTTGGCGGCTTGAAAGCGATCGCGATCTCGCATCCGCACTACTACACGACCATGGTGGATTGGAGCCGCGCCTTCGGCGGCATTCCGGTCTATCTGAACGCGGCCGATCAGGACTCGATCATGCGCCGCGATCCCTGCCTCGCATTGTGGTCTGGCGAGACGAAGGAAATCGCGCCGGGCATGACGCTGCTTCGTACCGGGGGCCACTATGACGGCGGCACCATCATGCACTGGGCGCAGGGGTGCGAGGGCCGCGGCGCGCTATTGTCTGGTGATCTGCTGCAGGTTGTGGCCGACCGCAAGCATCTCGGATTTATGCGTTCCTACCCGAATTTCATTCCGCTTGGCGCCGCCGCTGTCCGGACCATCGCGGAGCGCGTCCAGCCCTTCGAGTATGATGCCATCTACGGCGCTTTCTGGAACGCAGTCATTCCGAGGGATGCGAAACGCGCAATGCAGGTTTCAGTGGCACGTCACATCGAATGGCTGGGGCGGGATATTGTCTGACGCTTTTGGCCTCTTGCGTGCTTGCCCGACGACGAGCGGCCGACCGAGGTCAAGGTGATTGAGCCGGCGTGGGGCTGACGGCATGGACAGGACGACACGGATTGCGATTCTCGGTGCGGGCCTTGCCGGTCTCACGGCCGCGGGGCTGCTGCAACGCGCCGGCTTCTCTGTCACGGTCTATGAACAGAGCGCGAATTTCTCGCGCATCGGCGCCGGCATTATCCTGGGCGCCAACGTCGCGAAGGTTCTGCGCCGGCTCGGCCTCGATCGCGGATTGGCGACAACGGGCATTCGCCCCGATGCATTTCTCAGTCGTGCCTGGGATACCGGCGAGATACTGTACGAGTTGGTGTTCGACGCGGCATGCGAAGCGCGTTTCGATGGTCCGTTCGTCAATATTCACCGTGCCGACCTTCACCGGCTTCTGCAGCAGCCACTCATACCCGGCACTATCCAGTTCGATCATGAAGTCGCAGGGATCGACGAAACTGCCGACGGCGTGACGCTGTCGTTCGAAAACGGCGCCACCGCGGAGGCTGATCTGGCGATTGGCGCTGATGGGATTCGTTCGAAAGTGCGTGAGATCATGCTCGGCTTCGAGGAGCCGCGCTTCATCGGCCGCATCGCGCCGCGTGCGGTATTCCCCGCAGTCCGTATCAAGGGCGGACCGATCCGCGACTGCACGAAGTGGTGGGCGTCTGATCGCCACGTGCTTGTTTATTACATGACCGCCCGTCGCGACGAGGTTTATGTGATGGCCGCCATTCCCGCCGATCGATGGGACGGCGATGGTTCGCCGATACGCGGCAACCGGGACGAATTCATTGCCGCACTGGATGGCTTTCACCCTGATCTGCTGCGGGCGGCTGAAGCCGCGACCGATGTCACGGTATGGCCGATCCATGACCGCCCGCGTAACGACTGCTGGAGCATGGGGCGTGTGGTGCTGATGGGCGACGCCTGCCATCCGGTGCGGCCGTTCATGGCCGCAGGCGGCTCGATGGCGATCGAGGACGCCGCCATTCTCAGCCGTTGCCTGATGGAGTTCGACGATCCCGCTGCGGCTTTCGCGTGTTACGCGGCTATCCGCATCCCACGCGTCGCCGACGTGCAGCGCATCTCGATCGAGAACAGCTGGATGCGTGGCGCTACCGAGACCGACTGGTTCTTCGCCTACGACGCCTTCAGCGCGCCCATCCAGATCTGATGCAAGGAGCCGTTATGTCCGACTTCAAGCCCCTCACACCACGCTCGGTCCGGCCTGATCCGATGATCGCGCGCGATCTGGTCGGCTACGGCGAGGCTTCGCCCGATCCTCGCTGGCCCGGCGGGGCGTTCATTGCCGTCAACTTCAATCTCAATCTTGAAGGCGGCGGCGAAGCAACACTGGCCAATGGGGATCCAATATCGGAGGGCATGCTCAACGATATCGGCGTGCCTGCCAAGGCCGGTGTCCGATCTCCTTTGGTGGAGTCCGTATTTGAATACGGTAGCCGCCGCGGCGCCTGGCGCCTGCTCGATATCTTCCGCCAGTTTTCGGTTCCGATCAGCGTGCTTGGTGTTGCCCGCGCGATGGAGCAGAATCCCGATCTTGCCAGAGCCTGCGTAGCGCGCGGACACGAAATGGTCAGCCATGGCTACCGGTGGATCGACTATTCGGATGTCGATGAGGCCACGGAACGGGAACATATCAAGCGCGCCGTCGAAATCCTGACCGGTCTTACCGGTAGCAGGCCCATGGGCTGGATGACGGGACGTCCCGGTCCGAACACACGCCGTCTGATCGCCGAGGAAGGTGGGTTCCTCTATGACCGCGACTCGCTCGCCGATGAATTGCCTTATTGGATCGCGACCGCGGCGGGACCTCATCTGGTCATTCCGTATTCCTATGAAGCCAATGACAACCGCTTCAACGAAAATTCCGGTTTTTCGACCGCGCAGGATTTCTTCACCTATATGCGCGACGCCTTCAACCTGCTCCATGCCGAAGGTAAGGCAGGATCGCCAAAGCTATTGTCGATCGGACTGCACGATCGCCTGATCGGGCGTCCCGGCCGCGCCGGGGGGCTGATCAGGTTACTGGAGCACATCGCGGGTTTTGACGGCGTCTGGTTTTGCCGCGGTATCGACATCGCGCAACATTGGCGTGTTCATTTTCCGCCTGGAGAATAAAGCTCGTCGCGGCACACTTTCAAAATTTATGGCCTTTCAAGGAAATCAGAGCCCGAAGCTTCGCTAGCGCAATTATTCCCGGATGACGAGGCCATGGGCCCAACCGGACCAAGCCGGTCCGCGTTTCGCGGCAGACGCAAACGACTCCCATAATTTTAATATAACAAATATTATTGAGTATGGTTCAAAATGATGCCATGCTCGATATTGCGATCTGGCCAACAGCGAGCATCTCATGACACGGCAAATCGTCCCGGCTATCTCCGGTAGCCCGTCATCGAAATCGCGCACAGCGCTGGTAGCCCAGCATGTATTGGGTCTGTTGCGAACCGAAAATCTTGAAACCAGGTTCCTTTCGGTAAGAGATCTTCCTGCGGAAGCATTGCTGCGGGGAAATATCCAGGAGTCCCAGATCGCCGAAGCGCTCGCTGCTGTGGAGCAAGCGAGCGGAATCGTTTTCGCTACGTCGATATTCAAGGCCGCATATTCCGGTCTCTTGAAATGCATGCTGGATATTTTGCCGCAATTTGCGTTGGCTGGAAAAGCGATCTTGCCGATTGCGACCGGCGGAAGCGTGGCCCACGTCCTTGCGCTGGATTATGGCTTGCGGCCCGTACTGCGATCCATGGGCGCGCGGCATATCGTGCAGAGCCATTTCATCTCAGAAAAGGATGTTACGGTGCAAGGAGATGACGTTATCCTCGATGAAGCAACAGCTATGCCGCTTGGCGAAGCCGTACATCATTTCAAAGCCTCGTTGGGGTTGATCGCGATTGATACGCTGATGGAACATCCGCGGCCGGTACGACCGACATTGGAAAACAGTTCGATTCCGTTGCCAAGGCGGCTCCGAAGTCGCTCAACGCGGAAAATGGCTACCGTGGCGTCAAAACCGGCGCGTAAGTTGTTATCGCCAGGAGCGTGGGGACAGCCATGAAGGTGTAGAAGTGGATCGCCGCTGTGGGTGGGTCTATAGCGTAAGTTCGAACGCAGAAATCATGGATCGATGAAACCCGCGCCATTCGTTTATCACCGCCCCACGACCGTCGGCGAGATGCTGGCGTTGCTTGACGAGCATGGTGACGATGCCAAGATTCTCGCGGGCGGACAGAGCCTCGTCGCGGCGATGAATTTCCGTCTCGCGCGGCCCTCGATGTTGATTGACGCCAATCATCTTCCGGACCTTTCTACCGTCACGATCGACGGCAATCACCTGGTGATCGGCGCGCTGACCCGCCACGCGATGTTCCACAAGCCGGTCGTGGATCATCCGATCGGCCATCTGCTCTCGCGCGTGGTCCGGTTTATCGCTCACTATCCTATTCGTCAGCGCGGTACGTTTGGCGGCAGTCTTTGCCACGCCGATCCGGCTTCGGAATGGTGCCTGGTGGCGTCGGTGCTCGATGCAGAGATGATGATCGAGAGCCGGGCGGGCAAACGGCGTGTAGCGGCCGGGGAGTTCTTCAGGGGCACCTTCACCACGGCGCTGAAGCCGAACGAACTGCTCACCCATATTCGGCTGCCGCTGGGAGGTCCGGGCTTCAAGGGAGGATTTTATGAATTCTCCCGGCGGGCAGGGGACTTCGCTCTTGCGATGGCGCTGGTTGCGCTCGAATGTGACGGTTCGCGCATCACAGCGGCCCGTCTCGGCCTTGGCGGGGTGGCCGATCGACCGCTGAGACTCCGTGCGCTCGAAGCAAAGCTGGTCGGGCAGCGGGCCGAGGAGTCCACATTCAAGGCGATAGCTGCGGAAGCCTCCGGCTCGATCACGCCCACCAGTGACATTCACGGGACGGCCGAATACCGCAAGGATCTCATCAAGGCTGTATTGTCGCGCGCTCTGACAGAGGCGGCCGCATGAGCTGGATTGGCCGCTCTCTTCCGAGATTGGAGGATCCCACTCTCGTCAGAGGGGACGGCAACTACGTTGCCGATGTCGCTCGCGGCGCCGCCTCCGTGCGCTTTGTGAGGAGCCCGGTCGCCAGCGGAATCATCCTCAACATCGAGAAGCCTGAGGAAGGAATAGTCTTCACGGCCGCGGATCTCGACGGCGTCAAAGGTATCAAGCCGATCTTGCATCGGCCGGATTACGTCCCGGTCGAGCAGCCTATTTTGGCTAAAGACAAAGTCGTATTCGCGGGCCAGGCCGTCGCCGTTGTCGTCGCGGAGCATCACGCCGCAGCCGAAGATATTGCGGAGCAAGTCTTTATCGACATCGAACCTGTCGATCCCGCGTTGGACGTTGATCTTGCTTTGATCGAGGGAGCGCCGGTCGTCCACCAGGAGGCGCCGAGCAACGTTCTGGTTGAGGGAAAGGTGCGGACTCCCGGCCTCGATGCCGCGCTGGAGCAGGCGGCGGCAACCGTTACGATGGAGATTCGATCGCGTCGCCAAGCGGCAATGCCGCTCGAGACGCGCGGAGGCGTTGCGCAGTATGAGCGGGTGACCGGTAGGGTCACGCTTTTCGCCTCGGTCCAGATGCCGCACATGCTGCGGACCGGAATTGCCGATGTGTTGGGAATTCCGGAATTTGATCTGCGCGTCGTCGCGCCCGATGTCGGCGGCGGCTTTGGCCAGAAGATGTCGCTGTTTCCCGAGTATGTGGTGCTGGTCTGGCTGGCCAGACGCCTCAAGCGTAACCTCGCCTGGATCGAAGATCGCCGCGAAAACCTCATGGCCGCGACCCACAGCCGGGATCAGGCGTTCACGGTAACGGGCGCTTTTTCGTCAGATGGCAAGCTGCTTGGCGTCGAGGCCGACATGCGCAGCAATGTCGGAGCATTCTCCTGTTATCCGGTGACCTGTGGCGTCGAACCCTTGATGGCGCTCGCGGAGTTGCCTGGGCCCTATGACTTCAAGGAGTATGGGGCACGATCGCGTGGGGTAACCACCAACACCTGCATGATGGCGCCCTATCGCGGGGTTTCCCGGCCGACGCTCACATTTACGATGGAGCGGATGATGGACGTGGCGGCGAGGCGCCTCGGACTTGATCCGGTCGAAATCCGCCGGCGCAACCTCGTCGATAAGTTTCCCTATCGCTCGCCGACCGGTCTCGTCTACGACGAAGGCTCGTATCGGGCGACCATGGAACTCGCTGTAGCCGCGATGGATTTGCCTACATTCCGGCAGCGGCAGAAGAAGGCGTGGGAAAACGGCCGCTATCTGGGCTTTGGATTGTCGGTCTTCAACGAGCGGACAGGCTACGGAACGCCGGCCTATGCCGCTCGCGGCATGGACATCGTGCCGGGCTATGAGATCGTCGACTGCTCCATGGACCCGTCAGGCAATGTGCAGGTCCGGATTGGCTCGTCGCCGCACGGTCAGGGCCTGAAGACAAGCCTGGCGCAACTGGTTGCCGACGAACTCGGTGTCGTGCCGCACAGCGTCAAGGTCATCGCCGGCGATACCGATGCAACGCCTTATGGCTGGGGTACGTTTGCGAGCCGATCGCTGGTGATCGGGGGCGGCGCCAGCAAGCTTGCGGCTGGGAAGATCGCAGTAAAGCTGAAGGCGATTGCGGCGGTTCTGCTGGAATCCGAATCCGACAATATCGATCTGAACGACGGCCTTGCCAGGGTTCGTAACAGCAACAAGAGCATGCCGATCGCGGAACTGGCGCGTGCGGCGTACCATCAAAGCCACAGGTTTGCCGGTATAAGTCCCGGATTGCACGAGAACGCGGTTTACGATCCCGCGGGCACGTTTTCGAACGCCTGCCATGCCTCGATCGTCGAAGTGGACATCGAAACAGGCCAGGTAAAGATTGAACGCTTTGTCGTCGCCGAAGATGCCGGAATTCTTGTCAATCCAATGATCGTGGATGGTCAGATCCACGGCGGCGTCGCCCAGGGCATCGCAAACGCGCTTTACGAGGAAATTGTTTACGACGAGGTCGGCAATTGTCTCACCACCTCGCTTGCGGATTTCTTGCCGCCGACAATGCTCGAAGTTCCGACCATCGAAATCTTGCACAGTTGCACGCTATCGGACGCGACAATCACCAAGGCGAAGGGCGTTGGCGAGGGCGGGCTCATCGGTGCGCCGGCCAGTGTCATCAACGCTGTCGTGGATGCGCTGTCGCCGTTTGGTATAGAAATCTTCGAAATGCCGGCGACGCCGCAGCGAATTCTGGACCATATCAGGAGCAGGCGAACGACATGACTGATAAGGTCAACATGACACTTCGGGTCAACGGGTCATCTTATCCGATCTCTGTGGAACCGCGACGAAGCCTTGCCGACGCCTTGCGCGAGGATTGCGGCCTGACGGGAACGCACTTGGGATGCGAGCACGGGGTCTGCGGAGCGTGCACGGTGCTGGTCGACGGCAAGCCGGTGCGCGCCTGCCTGATGTTTGCGATCCAGGCAAACGAGGTTGAAGTCCGCACCGTCGAAGGACTCGCCAATGGTGATGTACTCCATCCCATGCAGAGGCAATTCTGGGAAAACCACGGATTGCAATGCGGCTTTTGCACCCCTGGCTTTTTGATGCTCGCCGTCGGCGCTCTGGAAGCGGATCCCAATATGAGCGAAGAGGGACTGCGCGAGGTTCTTTCGTCGAATTTGTGCCGATGCACCGGATATCAAAACATCATCAAGGCGGTGAGGCTGGCCGCGGCCGAGATGCGTAAATGAGTCCTATCGGCAAATCGCTGAAGCGGATCGAAGACAGGCCGCTGCTCCTGGGCCAGGGTCGATTTGCAGCCGATTATCGCTTCGAGGGGCAGCTCATTATGAGGGTCGTCCGCTCGCCGGTCGCGTTTGGGCGAATTTTATCTGTCGATGCCGAAGATGCTCGAGCGATGCCGGGGGTGGTGGCGATTTGGACCGCCACTGACATATCGGATATCCCGCCGATTGATTTCCGGATGACCCGTGTCAAGGGGCTGGAGCCGTATCGTCAGCCGGTTTTAGCGCGGGATTATGTGCGTTACGTCGGCGAGCCCGTCGCTGCCGTCTTCGCCGAAGACGTCTATCAGGCAGAGGATGCGGCGGATCAGGTATTCTGCGACATCGAGGAGGGGCCCGCTCACCTCGACGCAACCGCCTCGCCAGTTCCATTCATGCCCCACACACTGCCCGGCGTCCTCAGCGAGCCGGCGATCATCTCGAAGTCGTATGGCGAACTGGATGCAGCCTTCGCAAAAGCAAAGCATATCGTCGAACTGGAGGTTGCGGTTGGACGCCACACCGGCGTGCCCATGGAAACGCGCGGCGCGCTGGCCGTACATGATCGCGACACCGGCGTATTGACAATGTACGGCGCAGCTAAGGTGCCTCATTACAATCGCGACGCGATCGGTCGCATGCTGCAATTGCCAAAGGGGGCTATCGAACTCAGCGAGGGGCATGTCGGCGGCGGGTTCGGCATCCGTGGTGAACTATACCCGGAGGACGTGCTGGTGTGCGCGGGCGCGCTCCGCCTGGGCCGACCGGTCAAGTGGATCGAAGATCGTCGGGAGCATCTTCTCGCCGCGAACCATGCAAGGGATCAAGTGCACCGGATGCGTGCCGCGGTCGATGACGCCGGCTTCATTCTGGGTTTGGAAGACGAGTTTTTCACGGACCAGGGCGCCTACGTCCGCACGCATGGTGGCACGGTATCGGATCTGTCGGCGGCGCTGTTGCCCGGTCCCTATCTCATTCCGGCCTATCGCGCAAACGGACACATCCGCCTGACCAATAAAACGCCGGCCGGCACTTATCGTGCACCGGGGCGGTACGAGACGACGTTTGCTCGAGAGCGGTTGATGGACGCGATCGCTCACCGTTTAGGTCTGGATGTGGTGGAGATCAGGCGCACCAATCTCATTCCTGAAGATCGCATGCCCTACGACAGGAATATCGACGCACTCGGCACTGAAGTCGTGTACGACGCAGGTAAATATAACGATCTTCTGACGAAGACGCTGGATCATGTTGGATATGACGCGTTGCGGGCCGAGGCGGCCGACCGCCGTTCCAGAGGAGAGCGCGTCGGCGTCGGGCTTGCCTTCTTCATCGAGAAGAGCGGTCTAGGGCCTCGAGATCTGGTCAGGGCCACGCTGCTGAAGGACGGTTCGATAGAGGTCATCACTGGTGTTGCCTCGATCGGCCAGGGCGTCGAGACTGTGATCGCGCAGATATGTGCTGACGCGCTTTCGGTCGAAATCGAACAAATCAGTGTCGTACACGGACAGACGTCACGCATCGAGGTCGGGCTGGGGGCTTTTGCGTCTCGCGTTACCGTGATGACGGGATCTGCCGCGCAAATCGCTTCAAGGGCATTGCGTGACAAGATTCTCGGCGCGGCGGCGAGCCTGATGCGGCAACAGGCTGAAGAGCTGACACTCATTGACGGCATCGTGCGACACCGGGATTCTAACACAACGCTTCAGTTGACCGAAATCGCCGAGCAGACGCCGGAAATCATTGAGGCCGAGGGTTGGTTCAACGCCGATCACATGACTTATCCCTACGGCGTCCACGTCGCCAAGGTGCGCGTGGATCCCGAGACATGCGGCGTCAAGGTCGAGCAGTATGTCGTCGGATATGAAATCGGGCGCGCGATCAACCCGATGCTTGTTCATGGTCAGATCGCCGGAGCCGCGGTCCAGGGCATCGGGGGAGCGCTTCTGGAGGAGTTCGTTTACGACGAGGCGGGGCAGCCGTTGGCAACGAGCTTCGCCGACTATCTCATGCCGACGAGCAATGAAACGCCCACCATCGAAATGTTTCTTCGCGAGGACTGTCCCAGCCCTCTGAATCCGCTTGGTGTGCGTGGCGCGGGGGAGGGTGGGCTGACCGCTGTTGGAGCCGCAATCGGCGCCGCCGTTGATGATGCGTTGCAGTCACCCGGACTGGTGGATTGCCTTCCAATCGGACCCAGCAAGTTGCATGCAATGATCCGCCGATATCCCCAACGCCAATTGGAAACGACTAGAGCTCCGATTCCGAAGTTAGCAAGTAATCGCAGCAACCTCTGATGCGAACTTCGGAATCGAAGGAGCTCCAGTAAATATGGGTTCTAGTCGCCCTTGAGGTTGATCCAGAGCGTCTTGACGCGCTTCGACCCGTTATTCCAGAACCTGTGAGGACGCCTTGATTCAAACGCGATGAGATCCCCGGCCTTGAGTTGATAGGTGACATTCTCGAGTTCGATCGTCAGAGTGCCTTCAAGAATGAAGCCATACTCGAAGCCGCTATGGGCTCCGCGCTTCAGGGAGCTTCCGGTTTCCGGCTCATACTCGTTGATGGCGAGCGAAATTCCTCGCGATCGATCTTCCCGCAAAACACGCCGGATAACATTTTGCGCGGTTTTCACAAATGGCTGATCGCCGGCGCGGATGACGATCCGTTCTTCGTCCGGCGGGTCCGTTACGATCAGATCAGACATCGTAACGTTAAGGGCGTTGGCGATGACGATCAGCGATTGGATCGACGGGGCGGCCCGGCCGCGTTCAACCAGGCTCAACATCGAGGGGCTTAGATCAGTAGCGTCGGCCAGTTCCTGAAGCGTCATTTCACGCTCCTGCCTGAGGCCCCGCAAACGATTGCCGATGGCGGCAACGACCGCATTTGACGTTTCTTCAATTGTCTCGACTGCGACGTTCTTGGTGCGAGCCACTTGAACCAACCTTTTCCATGTCTTCAGCGCAAAAAACGTTAATCGCTCTTACCAACTGGGATTGCGTTTTTCAATTCAGTTATATAAGTTTGAACGTGGTTGAAGAGGGCAAAATCGATATGAAGGAGTCGATCCAGGTCGTCGACGCGCTTCACTCCCAAGAGATACCTATCGTGGATGGTATCGGCAACGCCAAAGTCGTGATTTGGCCCGGGATGGGAGCTCGCTGCCGCACTTTTCAAGTGATTAATCTCGGTGAGAACTCCAAAACGGTGCAACTGTGTCATCCCGAGAGTGACGCCGCATACTATGTCCTCAAGGGACAGGGCAGGGTCTTCGATATCGGGACCGGACAGTCGCATGAACTGGGCGAGGGTGGAATGGTCCATATTGATGCCAGGGATCGCTATCAGTTCGTCGCGAGTTCCTCCGGAATGGACTTGCTCGGCGGCCCCTGTCCGGCCGATGTCGCACTCTACGCAGGCTTGAAGACCTGAAGAGGCACGAATGGCGATTAGAGTTTTTCACAGAGACCACCCCACCTTGCGTCTGCCGCTGATTTCCAAGGACGCACGTTTCGTGATTTGGCCTGGCACCGGAGCCTGGACCGCGAACCTGAACTACGTCGTGCTCGAGCCGGGTGAGGCAAACGTCCCGCACATCCATACGATATCAGAAGATACGATTTTCATTCTCAAGGGCGAAGGTACGGTCCACGACTATACCAACGATGTTCATCTGCCCTTCCATGCCGGTTGTGCCGTACACGTACCGGCCGGCATCAAGCATGCGATTGCCGCCGACCGTGGCGTCGAAATCGTCAGTGTCGGTGGACCCGCGCCGGCCGACGTTCCGCTTTTGAAAAAAGCCGGCGCACTGCCTTTGGACGCGGAGCCTCCGGGTCGGTGAAAATCAATCTTGTTCCATTTGCCGCCATGGCCTTCACGCGTTCGGAAAATCGCGGTGCCTTTCGGCCAGGGACAGGGGCAGATGCCAGCAACCCGGGCCGTTCGCAAACGGGCCGCCGCGACGATCAGCAGACAGATGTTTGCGATATGAGATCGCCGGGCCGTATGCTCTGAGACTTTCGGAGACAAGCCATGGAAATCAAACAAAACTTCGTTGTGTCGCAGCCGCTTCCCGCGGTCTGGAGTTTTTTCCACGACGTGCCGAGCGTCGCCGAATGCCTTCCTGGGGCAGAATATCTCGGTACGAAGAACGATGGTTCGCTCAGCGGAAAAGTTTCAGCCAAGGTGGGCCCGTTCCAGGCAAGCTTCGAGGGCGAGGCGAAGGTCAGATATGACGAAGATAGCAAGAAGGTCGAGTTCGACGGCAAGGGCGTTGACCGGAAAGGAGCCAGCCGTGGGAAAATGTCGATGTTATGTACGCTTCTTCCCGAGGGGAATGCCACCCGGGTTGACGTAACTGCGGACGTGCGGCTCTCCGGGAGCATCGCTCAGTTTGGAAGGACCGGACTTCTCACGGAAATCGCCAATCAGCTGGTCGCTGAATTCGTGAGAAACGCCGAAACCGAACTCGGCAACAGGAGCAATGGCGCGGCGGGGACGGATAATTCTCAGGCCGATGCATTGGCCAAGCCGATATCGCAAGCCTCGCCCCGTTCCGGCTCCGTCAGGCCGCTCGATACGAGTTCGCTATTTTGGGCAGCCTTGAAGAGTTGGGTGAAATCGCTCTTGAAGAAATCCGCCTAGATCAATTAACCTAAAAAGGAGTACCAGCGATGAAGATCGTCGACCTGTCGCATCTGATGAATGTGCACACGCCGGGCTGGGTCGGATATGCCGGCAACAAGATGTACTATGCGCAGAATTTGCAGACGATTCACATCGTTGCGCAGCGGATCGATTCGGCGCTTCACGTCGGCACCCACATCGATGGTGCAATGCATGGCACCGACGGCATGGGTGATATGGCCTCCTACCCGCTGGATTTCCTCGTTGGTCCGGGCGCGGTGGTCGACGTCTCCAAGCACATGGAGGATTGGGCTGTCATCACGCCCGAGATGATCGAGAGCGCGCCGGTCGAAGTAAAGGACGGCGACATCCTCATCATTCATACCGGCTGGCATCGATATTGGGAGGGAAAACCTCAACAAGACCTGGTGAAGTACTTCTGCATGCATCCTGGCGGAAAGCAGGAATTGCTCGACTGGATGCTGAAAAAGAAAATCAAGTGGTTCGGAATCGACTGTGGTTCAGGCGATCACGCGATGAACACGACCATTCGGCGCATGCGCCCCGATCTCGCAAAGCAGTTTGAAGAGAAGATCGGAATGAGCTGCGATGAATTTTTCGGCAAGAACACCTACACGCATAAGCGCTCCGGCCGGAAGGTCGTTGAGGATTATTTTCCCTTCCATTCGCAGGCTTTCCAGGAAGGGCTGATTCACGCCGAAAACGTCGGTGGCGATATCGAGTTGATGCTGAACCAGCGTGCGGTGATCGGCGCCTTCCCCTGGCGCTACGAAGGGCTCGAGGCCTGTCCGTGCCGGATCGTCTGCTTCCAGGGCATCGAAGAAAACGTTGAGGCTGTGGGAGATGTTGCAAAGGCGATATTCGGGCCACGGCAAATTCCGTCCGGCATGATGTCGGGCGGGCCGGACGGCCGTTGAGACGATGACGGATCAGACGATCAAGGTGTTGGGGGCCCTTTCGAGCAGTCGAAAGGGCTCGCTTTTTTGTGCAAGAATGCGCTGGGCGAGAATGCGGTCTGCGGACCGTCTCTGAGAAGAGAGAGGCTTTTCGACGTAGGAGTTCACCAGATCGTAGGAGAAAATCGAGATGGATCTTCAGCTCAAAGGTAAGACGGCGCTCGTTACCGGCGGCAGCGAGGGCATCGGTCGCGCGATTGCGGAGGTGCTGACAAAGGAGGGTGTGGACGTTTCGATTTGCGCCAGACGCAAGGAGCCGCTTGAGGCGGTTGCCCACGAACTGAGCAAAGAGACCGGTCGCAAGGTAGTCGCGATACCGGCCGATCTGACCAAGGATGCGGACGCAGCGAACTTTGTCCGGACCAGTGCGGAAAAGCTCGGCCGTATCGATATCATGATCAACAACGCAGGCTCGGCACCCGGCGGCGTCATCGAGACGCTTTCGGAAGAGGATTGGAGCCAGGCCCTTCAACTCAAATTCATGGGCTACGTTCGCTGTCTCCGCTACGCGCTGCCCATCATGGTCAAGCAGGGTGGCGGTCGCGTGGTCAATCTCATCGGCAATGACGGTGTCAAGCCTTCCTATTGGGAAATAGCTCCCGGTGCGGCCAACGCTGCAGGCCAAAACCTGACAAAGTCGCTCGCCGGACAGTACGGCAAGCACGGGATTTCTTTTGTGGCCGTCAATCCGGGGCCGGTCCGAACGGAGCGCTGGGACGGTCTGGTGAAAGCGATGGCGAGAGACATGAAAATCTCTTACGGGGAAGCCGACAAGCTCGCTCCATCCGCCATTCCTATGGGACGAATTGCAGAGCCGCTGGAAGTCGCCAATCTCGTCGCCATGCTTGCCTCGCCCTTGATGCATTATGTCAATGGAACCATGATCGAGATCGACGGTGGCCAGGATAAGGCGCTGATGGACCGCGTGCGCGATCGATGATCTTGATCAGACGAGGCAAATCGCGGCTGGCGCTTGAGCATTGCGACAGCGAACTGTCGCCGGGCAGGGGTTGCAAATGGACCAGCCGCGACATCTGAAGGTAGAAGAGTCCTTGGCGACCGAGGGCGGCCTCGGCAGCGCGAAGATCGTGGAACTTCGCTACGGCGTCGAAGACAGACTGCCGCTGTTGCCATCAATATTGTTCGGCTTGCAGCACGTCCTGATCATGTTCTCCGCGATGATGGCAACGCCTCTCGTCGTCGGCCAGATGCTGGACTTGTCGGCCGAGTTGCGCTCGGTTTTGTTCGCAGGTGTCATGCTCGGATGCGGCGTCGGCACCTTGATCTCGGCGCTCGGAGTGTCCTGGGTCGGCGCCCGGCTGCCGCTGTTGCTCGGCACCTATACGGTCTACATCGGCCCGATCGTTTCCATCGGCAAGGAACAGGGCCTTGGGGCAGCCACGGCGGCGATGCTGGCCGGCGGCCTGATGCTGATGGTCATCAGTCCGGTTATCGGAAAGATCCGTGCGCTGTTTCCTCCTGTGATCGTCGGCATTATCCTGGTGGTGACCGGCCTCTCGCTGATGAAGATCGCAACGAATGTTGCGCTTGGAACGAACACGCCATACTACGGCAAGCCAGTCACGATCTTCTTCCTGATCGGGAGCGTTGTCCTGATCGGCGTTATCGCCAGCTTGCAGAACAGGCTGATCAAGTCGCTGTCGGTTTTGATTGCCGTTGCGATGCTGTATGCGGTGGGAATCGCGATGGGACTGGCCAATCCAAGTGCGCTTGGCAGCGCGCCATGGTTCAGGCTGCCGACGTTTCTTCCCTACGGTCTCGACTGGCCCAATTCGGGTGGACTATCCACAATTCTGATCGATCATCTCGTCGCAGCGATCTACACGATGAGCATCACGCTGGCCTTGTGTGCAATGCTGGGTATCGAGCAGCCCGCGGCGAGAGTTCGCGGCGCTGTCGCGGGCGACGGACTGGGCTCCATCGTCGCGGTGCTGTTCGGTGGCGTTTCCCTGATTTCATACGATCAGAACGTTGGCGCAATATCCCTGACCGGCGTCGCCAGCCGATTTGTCGTGGCCGCCGCCGGCGGAATTCTCATTGTCATGGCCTTTTTTCCCAAATTGGGAGCTGCGGTTGGCGTAATTCCAACCTTCCTGCTGGGCGGCACACTCCTTTTTATGTTCGGGATGATCGTCGTCGTCGGTATCAAGATTTTGTCCGCCGTATCTCTCGGTCAGCGTGAAATCCTCCTGATTGCGATTTCGGTCGGTCTCAGCATGATCGCAAATTTCGCGCCGGCATCCGTTTTCGACGCGCTGTCGCCTTCCATCAAGATTGTCGCAACCGACGGTATGGTTGTCGGCACCTTGGCTGCCGTCTTGCTGAATCTAGCCTTACCGTCGCGGAAAAGCAGTTAGCGGAACTATGGCTTCAGCATTACAAAGCTTGTGCTTGGTTCTCTCAGGCGGCACGATAGCCGCTCTACGGAACCTGCGCTCAGTAGGAACATACCGCTGAAGACAAACGAAACCGGATCAGAAACGAGGACGCCGGGATTTTGCGCGTTGTGCAAGTCACGTTGCGGTTCGATTATGGTCACGCGCGAGGGACGTTTCGTTGGCCAGGAACCATACCCGGAACACCCAACCGGCAAAGCGCTCTGCGTGAAAGGACTTGCTGCACCGGAGATCGTCTACAACAAGCAGCGTCAACTCTACCCATTGAAGCGAACGCGCCCCAAAGGCGACAAGGATCCAGGCTGGCAGCGCATCACATGGGATGAAGCGCTCGATCGGACAGCTTTCGAACTGAATCGGATTCGTTCGGAGTCCGGGCCCGAGGCGGTTGCCTTTGGTCTGACAACGCCGAGCGGCACGCCGATATCGGATGACATCAGGTGGATCGAGCGCTTCATCAACGCATTCGGCAGCCCCAACGTCGCGTACGGCACGGAAATCTGTAATTGGCATAAAGATTACGCGCACGCTTATACGTTTGGACGCTCGATCGCGTCTCCCGATTTTGAACGGTCGCAATGCGTCGTGCTCTGGGGACACAATCCAAGTGCTACCTGGCTCGATCACGCGACGGCTACCAGGTCGGCGCGGGTAAGGGGCGCGCGCCTGATCGTGGTTGACCCTCGTCGTGTGGGCTTCGCTGGTCGTGCGGATCAGTGGTTGCGCGTCCGGCCTGGCGCGGACGGCGCGTTGGCGCTCGGCATCGCCGGCGAGATGATCCGGAATGATTGGTTCGACCTTCAATTTGTCCGCGAATGGACCAATGGCCCATTGCTGGTCAGGAGGGATACCAATCGGTTTCTGCGTGCCGCGGATATCGCGGCGCCGCCCTCAGGTGCCACGGCCGACGATCTTGTTGCATGGGATGCCGACAAGAACGAGGTCGTCGGCTACTCCGTGTCGCGGCGCGCTTACCTTCGGCCGTTCAATCCGGAGCTTGACGCCTCGGTCGAATTTTTATCCCCGGCCGGTGATCCCATCAGTTGCCGGTCCGCGTTCGGTCTCTATCGCGATCTGTGTGACGAGTATCCGCCGGACCGGGTTGAAGCCGTTGCGTGGGTGCCGGCAGGGCAGGTGACGGAAACAGCAAGACTGTTATTTGAGGCTCGCCCTGTCAGCTATTATATGTGGTCGGGCGTGGGCCAGCATACGAACGCGACGCAGACCGATCGCGCCATATCAACGTTGATGGCCCTGACCGGAAGCTTCGATGCACCAGGCGGAAACGTCCAGTTCGCGCGACCACCCGTACAAGACGTGACCGGCGGCGAGTTTCTCACTGCTGAGCAACGCGCCAAATGCATCGATCTCAAGCGCTCGACGCTGGGGCCCGGCCGAAACGGTTGGACGGGCACCGACGCCTTGTACGCGGCGATCGAAGATGGCGAGCCTTATCGCATTCGAGGCCTGTTCGGATTTGGCCGGAACTTCGTCGTCAATCACGCCGACGGCGACCGGGGCGCGCGGGCGCTTGCGAAGCTTGAATTTCATGTCCATTCCGACGTGGTCATGACGCCGACCGCCGCGTTCGCGGACATCTTTCTTCCCGTCAATACCCCGTGGGAGAGGGAAGCGTTGCGGGTCGGATTTGAAGGCAGCCAGGCTGCGGAAAATCTGATTCAACTGCGGCAGGCGGCCGTTTCCGGCGCTGGCGAGTTCGAGGTCGGACGCCCGCCTCGTGTTCGAACTCGCGACCCGGCTCGGCTTCGGCAATTTATTCTGGAACGGCGATATCAATGCCGGTCTTAATGCAATCCTTGCGCCACTCAAACTGTCTCTTGACGATCTGCGCGCGCAACCCGGTGGAATTAGCCTGACTGGCGAGCCAGATTATTATCGTTATCGCCATGAGGGCTTTAAGACGCAGACCGGCAAGATCGAGATCTTTTCGGAAGTTTTTCGCGATGCGGGTGAGAACCCATTGCCGCGGTTCATCGAACCGGCCTTGTCGCCCTATCGAAAAGACGAAAGCGAGTTTCCGCTGGTGCTCACCTCCGCCAAGGTCGTTCACTATTGTCACGGCCAACATCGCCACGTGCCGTCGCTACGTCGTCGCTCGCCGGAGCCTGAGGTCAGCATGCATCCGCAGGCCGCCGGTGAAAGACGAGTTAGCGAAGGCGACTGGGTCGAGATCCGGACAAAAAACGGCAAAGCCCGCATGCGCGCCAAATTTGACCCCGGCCTGGATCCGCGGGTGGTCAGCGCACAATATGGCTGGTGGCAAGGCAATGAAGAACTTGGCCTGCAAGCTTTCGATTCGCTTGCCGATTCAGGCGCTAATTATAATCGCCTGATATCGGATCAGCATGCCGATCCAATCAGCGGTTCGATCGGTCTCCGTTCTTCCGTCTGCCAGATTTCACCGCTCAATGATGCTGCAAGGGATGCGCCGGAAAGTTCGACGTCATTTCCGAATAAGCTCTTTCCCAACCAGTAGTGAAATCTTGTTCGATACTCGATTCAAGTGAACTGCAAAGTCCTTGCTTCGCGAGTCCGTAGTTCTGTGGAAGGCTGGGAAACACGTCGTCGCTTCGCATCTCGCCGACTTGGGCGATTGGCCTTTAGAACCAGGTCGTACTCAGAGTCTCCCTATGCCACCATCGTCTAACCGAACAGGCAGCCGGCAGCCGTGCGCCTCTCGCAAAACACTATTGTCCTCGATCAAATTTTTGATAGAGTTAAAGAAATTCAAGTTTAAGCAAAGTTAAGGATGGCGTGTCGAAAAGTGCAGAGCCCCTCTGGCAGCCTCATCAGCGGCCGAATGCTATCAGTCCCTGCTCGATCAGGGATTGTTCAGATTGAGCTCTGTATCGCGACGGAGGTCATCTGCCAATGAACGTTCCACTTGGCCGTTCCGTCGGCAAAATCGGTCGTCCCAACGTGTTCCTTTGCCCACTATCGCGTCTCCATCTGCGCAAATATTGGGCGCGCTATTTTTCGCGTGCTTTGAAACTATTCGTTCGTGGAACGATGTCTTCGCCCTGCATTCTGGGGTTAACAGGAGAGTTGAGGTCATGCAGCAGTTATTGAAGAGAAAGTACTGGACCATGCTGGTCGCGGCCGGCGCGGCGGTTTCTTGCGGCGCGATGGCCGCATACGCCGCCGGCTTCACGCTTCCGGCAAAGGCAAAAATCGCATTTCTCTATTTTGACCAAAAGAACGACGGCGGCTGGACCCAGGCTTTTGACGAAGCTCGTCCGAAAATCGAAGAAGCCGTTGGTATGAAAATCCCGTTTGTGGAGAAGGTGCCTGAAGTCGCCGGTCAGATCAAACCAGCCGCCGAGCAGTTCATTCAGCGCGGTTACAACGTCATCATCGGCACAGCCTTTGGATATTCTGACACTTTCAAGGAACTGTCCGAGAAGTATCCGAAAGTCGCTTTTCTCAATGCATCGGGCACCACGAACGGCCCCAATCTTGAGTTGTTCTACGGCCGAACCTATGAGAGCCAGTATCTGTGCGGCATGATCGCGGGCGGAATGTCCAAAACCGGCAAGCTTGGCTTCGTCGCGGCCCACCCGATCGGCCCGGTCAATTGGACCATCAACGCCTATGAACTCGGCGCTCAGAAGATCAATCCGAAGGCGACGGTGACGGTGATCTTCACGGGTGCCTGGAACGATCCGGTCAAGGAACGCGCTGCCGCGTCCGCGCTTGCGGATCAGGGCATCGACGTAATCGGCCAGCACGTCGACACCCCGACACCGCAGATCGTGGCGCAGGAGCGTGGCATTTACGGCACGGGCCACCATCGCGATTTGCGCGAGTTCGCACCGAAGGCGACGCTGTGCTCATCGGTCTGGACTTGGGACAAGTTCCTGTCTCCGGAACTCAAGAAGGTTGCGGCGGGTAACTGGCAGCCCAGTCCCTACGGCGCATTCCCGGGCATTAAGGATGGCGGCACCGATATCGCTTGCTGCGGCCCAGCAGTGCCGAAAGAACTCGCCGACAAGGTGATGGCCGAGCGCGCCGCAATCATTGCCGGAAAGCAGATATTCACCGGGCCCATGAGCGACACCACGGGCAAGGAAATGCTTGCGGCTGGCAAGCCGATCGACGACGGCAGTCTTTGGAAGATGACTTGGTACGTGCCGGGCGTCATCGCTCAGAAATAGTGATACGCCTGGACTGATCGATGGCCTTTGCGCTTGAACTCTCCGGAATAAGGAAGACGTTTGACGGCGTCGTCGCGCTTGACGGCGCCGTTTTCTCGACGAAACCCGGTGAGGTTCACGCGCTGCTCGGTGAGAACGGAGCAGGCAAGTCATCGCTAATGAACATCGCGGCGGGCTTCTACGTGCCGGATGCCGGAACCCTCGCCGTGAACGGCGAAATGGTTGCGCTGTCCGGCCCGGCTGACGCCCGCCGTCGCGGCATCGGAATGGTTCACCAGCATTTCAAGCTGGTGAAACCGTTCACCGTTGCGGAAAATATCCTGCTGGCAAATCCGCAACCGTCGTATCGCTCTGGAATTCGAGACGTTCGCGATAACGTTCGCAAACAGGCGGAACAGCTCGGTTTCAATATCGATCCCGAACGGCGGATCGGAGATCTTTCCGTTGCCGAACAGCAGCAGGTCGAGATCATCAAGGTGCTGATCGGAGGCACGAGAATTCTGATTCTCGATGAGCCGACAGCGGTCTTGACCGATGCCGAAGCGGAGCGGTTGCTTGAGATCGTTCGCCGTCTCGCCCGTAGCGGTGTCGCTGTGGTCCTCGTCACTCACAAACTTAACGAGGTCAAGCGCCACGCCGATGCCGTCACCATCATGCGTGGTGGACGAACGGTGGCAACACCCGATCCGCGCACGGCTTCGACCGCGGAACTAACGGAGTTGACGGTAGGGCAGACCGCACCGCTACCCGTCCGGGCCGAGCGTCCGCGGGGAGAGACCCGGCTCAATGTGGGTGGCTTGAATTGCGCGCGCAACGACGGCCAGGTGATGGTATCCGACGCCAGTTTCTTCGTGCGGGCGGGAGAAATCTACGGTCTTGCCGGGGTCAGCGGCAATGGTCAGGCAGAACTCGCCGAAACGCTGATCGGCGCGCGCGAACCGCTTTCCGGCGAGATCTGGCTGGAAGGACCGGGCGATGTCGCAGCACTGCCTCCCGCCGTTCGTCGGGAGGCGGGGCTAGCCGCGATACCCGCCGATCGTTATGCGTTCGCGCTCGCCGGCTCGCTATCTGTCGCTGACAATTTTACGGTCGCGACCATCAAGTCCGGGCGTTATGGCCCGCCCTGGTTGATCGACCGGGGTGCCATGCGCCGCGACGCCGCCGAGGCCGTCACCGCCTACGATGTCCAGGGCGTCCGCGGCGTTGGGCAAAAGGCGGCGTTGTTATCGGGGGGCAACGCCCAAAAGCTGGTGATATCTCGCGAATTCAGCCGGCGGCCGGCGGTAGTGGTCGCGCACAGTCCTAGCCGTGGGCTTGACGTGCGGGCCTGTGCCGCCGTGCATGAGCGTTTGCTGGCGGCTCGCGATCGTGGAGCCGCCGTCGTGCTCATCAGCGAAGATCTCGACGAAATCCTTGCCCTTTCCGACCGGATCGGGGTCATGACACGGGGACGGATCGTGGCCGAATTCGACCGGCCCGCTGACCGCCAGGCGATTGGCCGTGCGATGGTGGATCATGCATGATGTGACGATGACTGTCCGTGAAAATCCGTCCGCGTCGCCAGCGCCGAAGCCATCGTCGCGTCGTGTTATCGGCCGCTTTACGCTGGATATGCGTCAGACGATCTCGCCGGCGAAACAGGCGGGTATTCTCGCCGGTTCGCTCGCCATCGGGCTCATCATCTCGGTGGCGATACTTGACCTGGCCGGCATAGCGCCGCTTGACCTCGCCGGAGAGCTCGCCGGCGTGTTTAACGCCGACAGTCTGCGCTCGGTATTGGTGCGGGCTGCGCCGCTGATCCTGGTGGGACTCGGCGCTGGCCTGGCGTTTCGCATCGGATTTTGGAACCTCGGCCTGGAAGGCCAGATGATCTTCGGCGGTATCGCGGCGACGGCGGTATCGATCTATGCCATCGGGCCGGAGTTGACACGGCTCATTGTCATGGGCATTGCCGCGTCCCTCGGCGGCATGCTGTGGGTGATGCTGGCCTACTGGATGAAGACGCGTTTTCGCGTCAACGAGATCATATCGACGCTGCTGATGAATTACATTGCCTCTTATTTCCTGCTGCACCTGCTTTATGGAGCCTGGCAGGATTCCAGGACGGCATTTCCTCAATCGACCCAATACCAGCCGTTCGAGCGTCTTTCGGACATCGGATATGGCGTCAACGGCGCGCTATTGGTCGCATTGGCGGCGGCCGCTGTGGCAGCTTGGGGAGTCCATCTCAGCCGTTTCGGCTTTTACATGCGCTTCATCAGCGCCAACCCCAACATGGCACGGGTGGTTGGTGTCCCCGTGCGGGTCATCAGCATGGTCGTGATCGCAATCTCCGGCGTCGCGGCCGGACTTGCGGGTTTCGTCAATGTCACCAGCCAAGAGGGGCGACTGACGCAGTCGTTCTTCGATGGATATGTATTTTCCGGTGTCCTGATCGCCTTTCTGTCGCGCAACGATCCCATCGTCGTGGTGATTGTTGGATTTCTGCTCGCGGTGCTGTTCGTGACCGGTCAAACGCTACAGGTATTCTACCAAATTCCATTCACCATGGTGCAACTCGTCGAGGCCATTATCGTGATCGCTGTGGCGTCATCTGAATTCCTTATCCGACACCGCATTCGCTGGACCCGCTGAAGATGTGCGCCGACCAAATGAAGGATTCAACAGCAAGCCTCTGGAAGGCAGTGTCGCTGCGAGCAAGACCGTGGACATGACCGAATTTCTAACCAACTGGCTGGCCAACGCGCCGGGCACGGCCGCGCCTTACGCATTCGCTGCACTCGGCCTGATCATTTCCGAACGTTCTGGCGTCTTGAACTTGACTGCCGAAGGACTGATGCTGGTTGGAGCCGTCGCCGGCCTTGGCGCCAGCCTGACGTGGAGCGGCCATCCGTTGGTCGCGCTTCTGATCTCCATGCTGGCGGCGAGCCTGGTGTCACTGTTGTTCGCAGGTCTGGTCGTGATCTTGCGGGTCAATCAAGTGATAGCGGGCCTGTCGATCGTGTTCTTCTGTCAAGGACTGACCGGTTTGATCGGGACACTTGCGAATTGGCAAAACCACCCGATCGCCGGTTTGAACAAGATCGCCATTTGGCCGCTCTCGGAAATTCCCGTCGTTGGTCGAATTCTGTTTGTTCAGGACCCGATCGTTTACCTCGCCATTCCAATTTTTTTCGGGGTCTCGTTTTTCCTGCAGAAGTCGATGCTGGGATTGAGGCTGCGCGCGGTCGGGGAAAATCCCGCGGCCGCTGATGCGGCCGGCATCAACGTTTCGCTGTACCGGATCGGAGCCATCGTTGCGGGTTCGGCGCTTGTCGGATTGGCCGGCGGTTATATTTCCGTTGTCAGCGTCAAGCTGTGGGTCACGGGTATGGTGGGAGGGCGTGGCTGGATCGCGGTGGCTCTTGTGGTGTTCGCGCGCTGGGCGCCATGGCCAGCCCTTGCTGGTGCGTTGCTGTTCGGTTGCATTGAAGGGGTCGTTCCCCGTATCGCAGCGGCCGGCATCCGCGTGCCGCAATATCTGATGCTGATGACGCCCTATGTCGCAACGATAGCCGTGATGATGTGGGTCGGGGCACGTAATCGCGGCTATTTGGGAGAGCCGGGGGCGCTAGGTCAGCCGCATGTGCGGGAAGAACGGCGATAACAAATTCCGCTGGCAGAATTGGTTTCGCCTGGCTTTGCGCGAACGAAGAGGTCAAATAGTTGGAGCGTCATCGCCATGCGCATTCACGTTTACGGAAAACCGCAGGAAGTCACGGCAGGCTTCGAGGATTATCTCGACCCTTCGAAGACCGCGGTGGTATCGATTGACATGCACCGCGGGCATCTCGATCCGTCGCCCGATTGTCCATGTCCGGCTCCGCGGGCGCGCGACGTCGTGGCGCCAATCGACGCTTTTCATGAACGCGTTCGAACGCTTGGTATCCCCATCATCCATGTCCGGTCGGTGCTGCGGCGTGGTGGCGCCGACGACCTCAACGGTATCAGCGCGGCATGGCGGCGTACCTTTCCGCTTCACGTGGGAGCTATTCCGAACAGCGAAGCGCACGCGATCGAAGGATCGCGCTGGACC
This sequence comes from uncultured Alphaproteobacteria bacterium, assembly GCA_963770515.1. Taxonomy (GTDB): domain Bacteria; phylum Pseudomonadota; class Alphaproteobacteria; order Rhizobiales; family Xanthobacteraceae; genus Bradyrhizobium. The sequence goes on along the minus strand of CAVYPW010000002.1, from coordinate 816,169 downwards.
GAATTCGTGACCCGGGTCGAACCCGGCGATTTGATTGTCGAGACCAAGCGTCGCCTGTCGGCATTCTATCCGACCGATCTGGATTTCCTGCTGCGCAACATGCGCGTGGAAACCGTCGTCCTTAACGGCGGCTTCACGGACTGCTGCGTTCTGAATACCGCCTTTGACGCCAACAATCACAATTACCGGGTGCTCGTCGCGCGGGATCTCGTGCGCGGAACGGACGACCATCTGGAAGCGGCAGCGTTAGCGATGGTCTCGCTGCATCTCGGCCTGGTGGTGGACTCCGCCGACTTGATCGAAGAATGGCAAAACGCGAAAAACCCGCGTGGCGCGATGCCGGACAGGACCGCTAAAATCGCTTGAGCGCGTTGCCGGCGCCGCCGTCATTCCAACATATGATTGATGCGGAAAACGTTCGCCTCTGGATCGAGCAAAACCGCCTGATACCAGTTGTAATAGGTTTTATAGGGCGACTTCACCAGTTTCGCGCCTAGGGATACTGCCTTCGGTGTCAGCTCATCGACCTCGGACGCGCTGGCGACATCGATGTTGAGGAGGAACTTGATGCCGCTGACTTGCGAGAATTCGTCCAGCTTCAGCAGGCCATAAGCGTCCTGTGCATTGAAACCCAGGCTGCTACGGCCGGTGTCCAGCCCACGAAAAATAGGCGAGCGAATTTTCTCGATTTCGGCAAAGCCGAACACATCGATATAGAACTGGCTCAGAGCGACGATGTCCTTCGCAAAAATGTTGACGTAGGACAGCGTCGCTCTATCCGAGCCGCCGCTCGAAGAACCCGTCATGCCGATTTCCTGGTCCCTTCGCCGAAAGTCGTCTGCTTGACGAATTTGCTGGTGAGGTGATCGCCTGATGAAACCGGCTCGTATTTGGCGGGATTGCTCGGGCCCTTGCAGCTTTCGAGGCATTCGACCATCGCGTCGTAATTCGGCTGATGGAAGAACACGAGAGAAAGCCGCGCGCTGTCGCCGGCTTTTTCGCGCGGTGGATTGGCAACCCGATGGAGCGTCGACGACCACAGATCATTGGTCCACTGCATCATGAGGTCGCCGATGTTGACGACAAAGCCGCCAGCCACCGAAGGCACGTCGACCCATTCTCCGTCCTTGTTGTAGACCTGCAGGCCGCCCGGACGGTCCTCCGTGCGTACGATCGTCAGGCTGCCATAGTCGGAATGCGCGCCGGCGCGCAATTGACCGGGCAGGGGCGCCTCATGCTGATTGGGATATTTGAGCGCGCGAAACATGCTGATGTGACGATCGATCTTGTCGTCAAAATAGGTCTCCGGCAATTCGAGGCCGAGCGCAAAGATGCGCATCAGCGTCTTGGAGAGGTCGGACATCGCCTCGAAATACTCAGTCCACGACGCCTTGAAGTCGGGGATTTGTTCAGCCCAGAGGTTCGGCGCGAAATGCGGTCCGGCAGCCGGTCCGTTGAAATAAGGATCGTCCGGCACGACAACGGGGCCTATCGAAAACGATTCCTTGAGATCGCCGGGAGATTTTTCACCGAGGCTGTAGGAAAGGCCTTCATCGCCGACCGCACTGTAGCCGCGAACCTGGTCGTCCTTTGGACGCTTGAGCGCCATCTTGTCCATTGCAGGCAAATCGAAAAAAGCCCGCGCGCTGGTATCGACCCTGTCGACCAACGCGGGAGGGACGCCGTGCCCCGTGATCACCAAAAATCCGATATCGCGGCAGGCTTGCGCCACCGCCTGGGCCACCGCCTTTTTGCCGTCGGATGAGCCGTTGCGATAAGGCGAAAGATCGATGATCGGGATAGTCTTGAGTGTCATGGCCTGTTCCATTTTTTTATACCGTTAAACGGCAGCGCAGCACTTCTTCGAACTACAAGCAAGCATGTTTTGTGCCAAAGATTGCGGCTCAGCTCGCTCTGACCATACGCGATGAGACGATGCAAAGCGCTCAACCTCACGCGTTATGTCCCTCCGAAAAAAACCTTTGGTTTCGAGAATGGACCGTTCTCCGCGTCAGCCGGATTTGTCGTTCCAGAAATCCGACTGAAGCGCGGCGGCCTCATCGGCAAGCAGCGGACCGATGACCTCGATGTCGCGCTGGCCCGCAGCGAAGACCACGCGGCATGGCAGGTCGAGTGTCGGATTTTCGGCATGCGCACCCGTCTGCTCTTTAAGATCGTGCTCGGTCTGTCCAAACACCACGCGGCCAATGCCTGCCCAGTAGATCGCGCCCGAACACATCGCGCAGGGCTCGGCAGACGTATACAACGTGCATTCGGCAAGAAACGCCGGCGGGTACGTCTTTGAAGCACGTGAGGCGAGCAGGCGTTCCGCATGCGCGGTCATGTCGTGACCTTCTGCCCTGAATCCATTGCCTTGTTCCATCAGCACCGTGCCATCCGGATCGACCAGGATGGACCCGAAAGGGTGATCGCCTGCCTCGCGGGCGCGAAGCGCCACCTTGAAAGCCTTGCGCAAGTAGGTTTTGTGGTCGAGCGGCTCTTTGGCGGAAGACATCATGAAATCCTCATCGTCCAGATTTGGGTAGAGACCAGGGTGCAAGGAAACTTTGAGCAAGGCCGACCAGGCGAAACAGCACGAGACTTATCGCGACCAGAACGACGAGCCCTGCAAACGCATTGGGAATTTTGAAGAAGGATGTCGAAAAGGCGATAAAGAATCCCAGCCCACGTTCGGCTGCGACAAACTCCGCCACCACGGCGCCAATAACGGCAAGCGTCGATGATATCTTCAGCGCCGAAAACAAATGCGGTAGCGCGAATGGGAGCCGCACATGCATGATCTCTCTTGCGCGACCTGCGCGAAGCGAACGCGATAATTCGACGAGTTCGTCGGGCGTGGAAAGCAAGCCAGTAACCGTGGAAACCACGATCGGAAAAAATGCGATCAAGAAGGTGATAACCACCCGCGGAAGGTCGGAAGCGCCGAGCGTCACGATGATGATCGGGGCGATGGCAACGATCGGCGTCGACTGAACCACAATGAGAATTGGGTAAAGCGTTCGCGACAGCAACCGCGAGGACGAAAGAGCCACGGCAAGCGGCACCGAGATCGCGATGGCGAGCAAATATCCCATAAGCGCGACGCGCAGGGTCGCCCAAATGTGACCCAACCAAACCTGAAGCGGTATCGACACCATTGCCCGCGCGATGGCGCTGGGGGCAGGCAGCAAGAAGGAAGGAATTGCAAAAAACCTTACGGCACTTTCCCACACCAGGATGAGAACAATGAAAGCGGCGGCCGGAGCGAAGCGATCCAAAATGACAGGCAACCGCTCGTCTACAGAGAGCTTCACGATTTGCTTCCGCGGAGGAATGGTTTGCGCAGCCTCATGCTGCAACGGGGCGACTGAAGAGACGGCCGCGGATGTGATTGGCGAGTTCATGGAACGCGGGCTCCGACAGCGTTTTCATCGATCGTGGCCGAGCCAGCGGCACGTCCAGGACCTCTCGGACGCGTCCGGGACGGCCAGTCATGACGATGACGCGGTCGGCAAGCAGCAAAGCTTCCGGGATCGAATGGGTAATGAACAGGACCGTTTTTGGACGTTCCGTCCAGATACGTAATAACTCGAAGCTCATCTCGTCGCGGGTCAACGCGTCCAGCGCGGAGAATGGCTCGTCCATCAGCAGGATATCGGGATCGAGCAGCAAGGCGCGGGCGATCGCCACGCGTTGTTGCATGCCGCCTGATAGTTCTTCAGGTCGTCGCGTGGCAGAACCATCGAGGCCGACAAGTTCGAGGAGTTTGTGGGCGCGTTCCCGCTCGCTATCGCCCACGTATCCATGCTTGTGGCGCATGGGGAAGGTAACATTGCCAAGTACGTTAAACCACGGCAGCAAGGTAGGCTTCTGAAACACAATGCCGATCTCGTCGCGTGGCTCCGTGACGGGCAGCCCAAATATCTCCACGCTGCCCGACGTTGCGCGAATGAGCCCGGCGATCAGCCTGAGCAGCGTGGATTTACCGCAACCAGACGGGCCCAGCACTGCCACGAACTCATGACGGCCGATCTCGAATGAAAGACCGTCGAGCGCGTCGATGCGTTTACCGTCAGCCCCGACAAAGCGCTGGCCGACGTCCACAAACTTGATCACGGGTTGGCAGGCTGCCATCGACGCTTGCTTTCGTTTTGGCGTGCCGCTGGCTTTGGCCAGCTGGCACCCAATATTTCCCGACGAGAATGTCTACTTACGACGACGCCTATTTGAGGAAGTCACGGCTCACGGCAGTCTCGGGATTGAGCTTGTCGATCGGCATGTTCTGCGCATCGGCCACCCATTTCCAGGTTGTGGCCAGCAATGCCGGTTCAAACGCGCCCTTGCCGTCCTTCTTGGCGATGTCATTGACCATCAAGGGTATCGACGCTTTCCATTGTTCGGCGGCTGTCGCGACGTCGACCTCCGGCACGGCGGCCTTCAATGCCGTTGCGGCCGCCATGGGATCGGCGATCGCCATTTCAGTGGCCTTCTGGTAAGCCTTCAGAAACTTGCGAACGGTCTCGGGCCGTTCCTTGATCATCTTGTCAGACACGAACACCGACAAGCCATACCCGTCGAACCCATAGCCGGACCATAAAAGTTCCTTGAACGATTTGCCGGCTTCCGTGAGCGGGCCTGCAAAGGCGGGTGCGACGGTTATCCAGTTGATGGTCGCATCGACTTTTCCCGAGGCAAGCATCGGCGCAAGCGCACCGGGATCGACCTTCAATAGTTTGATTTTATCGGCATCGACACCATTGGCCTTGAGCACCAGCGGCCAGGAGACGTTCGACGAGGAGAAGGTTGCGGTAGCGACCGTCTTGCCCTGCAAATCTTTCAAGCTATTGATGCCGCTTTCCTTGGTGGTGAATATCGCGTCCGGTTGCATCGTGTAGATCGACATCACGGCCTTTACCGGAACATTGTCGGTCGCCTTGGCCTGCAACAGCGCGGCAAGGCCGCCCGTACCCATGTCGGCCGAACCCGTTGCGAGTTTGGTCACCACGTCACTGGAACCTCGGCCCGAATGAATGGTGACCTTGATGCCCTCAGCTTCGAACAACCCTTTTTCGACGCCGAGGTAGACTGCGGCTTTGTCGCCGGCCGGCAACCAATCGAGTAGGAAGCTCACGGACTCGGCAGCCAACGCCGACCCGGAGAACGCCATTGCAAGGGCTAAGGCAGCGGAGATTGGAATCAAACGTTTCATGAAATTACTCCCGCGGTTGGTGGCTATATTGGATTCTGGATGCTCATTCGAAATCGTGTTCGGCGTTGAGTGTCGAATACGTGGACGGATGTTCGGCTCCGCTCAAGAATGGTATGAGCGCGTCTGCTAGAAGCTCCGGCGCCGCGAGTTGTGGCGCGTGGCCAGTCGGTATCGTTACGACCTGGGCTCCGGGCACCAACGCCTGCATTCGTCGCTGGCACGCTGGAATAACCGAGCGATCTGCTTCAGCCTCGATGTAGAGGCGTGGAACACGGCCAAACCTTGCCGCCGTCAGGTCCGCCCGCACAGCGCGGCCGCGATCGGGCTGCGGGGTCAAACGTCGCGCCGCCGCGACCGCATCCGCAGGCGGGCAGTCGTGAAAAAAGTAAGCGAGCGCAGCTTCCATCGGTACGCAACTCGACAACCGATCGTGGGACCAGACCAAATGCGGCGCGATGCCAGCAGCATCGGGATGATCGTCTTTCAATTGGTTAACTAGCTCTGCAAAGGCCATGCCATCGGGCAGCATCATGCCTGCCACATAAGCGATCCGGCAGACACGCTCGGGAAAGCGTTCTGCGACAGCCGACGCAACGACGCCGCCGCCGGAATGGGCAACCAGGCTGGCGCGCCGGGAGAGCCGTTTCAGGACCGCTCCGACGTAATCGACGTACAGGTCGAGAGAGACATCGGCGGCCCTCGTACCATCGGTGCCGTTTCCGGGTAGATCAATGGCGATCGATGCGATTCCAGCCGACCTCGCAAGTAGCGGAATGACGCGGTCCCACACCCATGAACCCTGCCAGGCGCCATGGATGAGAATGGTTGGATCGGGAAGGAGGTTGTTCATGCCGCGTAAGTACGGCGATACATCTCCTGAAGATGCCCTTCTACCGTCGTTGGCGGAAACTTCGGCGCCTCGCCGGGGCCGAGACAATTGGTCAGGCAGGCGACCTCATGGTCCGGATTGCCGACGAAGAAGAATGGAACCGAATAGCGCTCTCGCCCGGAGGCATTCACGACCCGGTGCACCGTCGAGCGATAGCGATCATTGGTCCAGCGTGCGATCATGTCGCCCAGATTGACGACAAAGGTCCCTGGAATGGGATCGGCGTGAATCCATTGGCCGGAGACAATGTCCTGGACCTGCAAACCGCCTACGGCGTCCTGCAGCAGCAAGGTCAGGCCGCCGAAATCCGTATGGGCTCCTGCGCCCTTCTCGCCAGGGACCGCGTTTGCTGGTTGCGGCGGGTAGTGCAGAAGCCGCAGGGTCGCGAGTGGATCGCGGCTGAACGTGGCGAAATGGTCCTCGGGAAGATCGAGCGAGAGTGCAAGGCCCCGCATCAACCGTTCGCCGAGATCGAGCATGGCGGCGAAATACGCCTGCATGGTTGGACGGAAGCCCGGCATGTCTTGAGGCCAGAGATTGGGGCCCCTGTTAAACCGTCGCGTCGCAACTCGCGGATCGTCCAGCGGCAGTTCGGGCCCGATGTAGAAGCTCTCCTTCAGGTCGGGAGGAGCACCGGCTTCAAGCGTCTGGGCGCGAAGCGGTTCGTAGCCCCGATTGCAGAACGAGCGTGACTTGTCGACGGCGGACTTGGCCTCGGCGTTGAGATTGAAAAACCGCCTCGCTTCCTCGAACACAGCATCGATCAGACCGGCGGGAATGCCGTGGTTCGACACGTAAAAGAAGCCCTTGTCGAGGCAGGCCCGTCGAAGCGCTTCCGCAACGTGGCGGCCGTTCGCGGGATTGGAGGAAGATAGCCCAGCCACCTCGATGACGGGCAGGCTTGCCTTCGAAATATGCTTTGCATCAAGGACATAGGTCATGGTCGCAGCCATTCATTTCGGGCGCTCCCACAAAGGTAGTGAGAATAAGGTGAGCTAGAAAGCACAGAATTTCGTACAACGCAGTGCCAAATCGGCATCGCTGTAAACCGGACGAAAATTCGGGGCCTACGGTGTGACGGCCTGTTCCGCGGTCTCGCGCGCGCGGAGTTCCTCCGCGATGATATGGAGGGTCAGGTCCAGAGTGGCGGGCAGCGCACGACCGCTGCGAACATAAACACCAAGATCGCTCCAGATTGGCCCGCCTGCGTCGATCGGAACGTGCACGAGCCGTCCCTCGAGAATATGTCGCTCGATGCCAACTCTTGTCTGGAACGCGATACCGATGTTTCGCTCGGCAAGCTCGTGCATCAGATCGACCGAGGAGGAACGGATGATGGGTTGCACGTTGCGCGATAAACGAGTCATCGCAGGCGCGAGGAGTTGACCAATCGAGAGAGCGCCCATTGGCATGATGACGGGATAATCGAAGCATGCGGAGAGCGATACTTTGCTTTGACCGGCGAGCGGATGATCCGAGGCCATAATCGCTCCCAGGCGAAATCGTGCGAGAGCGACCTGTCGCAGTTCGGTATGCCGGGGGAGAGCGAATGCGATACCAATATCGACGTCACCCTGGATTACGGCTTTGGGAATTGCCAATGATCCCATCGACTCTGCGGCAACGGTGACGCGGGGCGTTCGTTCGCGCATCTGCTTGATAACATCCGGAAGCAGAGCACCGCAGACGCCTTCGACGGCCGCGATTGCCACATGACCGATGCGCGCGCCCCTAAGTCCTTCGATGTCTGAGCGGGCTCGCTCAAGATCCTGAAGAACGACGAGAACGTGTCGTGCAATCGCTTCGCCTGCCGATGTCAGCTTGATCCCATTTGGAAACCGTTCGAACAGAGGTGTACCGACCTCCGCTTCGAGATTCAGTATCTGACGATTGACGGCGGAAGACGCGACATTCAAGCGTCGAGCGGCCTCGCGTATCGAACCAGCGCGGCGAACGGCATCGAAATAAAGCAGTGCGGCGGCATGGATACGCAAATCGGAGTCCCGTTACACATTGGCGTCTGAGCTAGTGGTCCGATTCTAACATTTGCATCCCGATCTGGCAGGCACTTTTGCAAATGTTAGAATCAAAGGACCACTAGCAAACATACGTTTCTAGTGGAGTTTTGGATTTGACATTCGCATTACGCATTGCCGGCTACAGGATAGCGAATGTCAAATCCACTCCACTAGCGTGCCACAGTATATTCGAAGGATCGAGCCCTGCTTTTGCGCTCACCTGACGCAAGAGCCAGGTAGGTGAATGCACCGCGCCTATTCGGCCTTCAAACGATATTCGCGCGATTTCATTCGTTCGATGGTTCGAATGGCTTGGTCGGCTCGTCTGGTTGTTGCCGCGCCGTAGTCGATCACACGAAGCACAAAACATTCAGACGGCGCGGACAATACTCCCACCGAAACAACGCTTTCGCAGCCCGGCCAGAGCCGGAGTTCTTCGAGGCAAACGCGGGCAAGCTCCGTGCGATCGATCGCCTTTTTTGGGGGGACTTGCCCCATGCCCATATCTCTCTCTCGAAGAAAAAGGCCCGCCGGAAACGAGCGGGCCAGGGTTGGCTGTTCAATTCAAAGAACCTGCTGGATCGAACAGCGATGACGTGGATCGGGCAAGTCCAAGAGTTGAGCACTAACCTGCGACTGTTCGCGGCAATTTCACCTCTTGAAAGACTGGCGTCGTTCGTCTGGACGTGGCTTTAATCAGCAACCGGATTTGCGATGCAGGCTTCCTCGCTACGACAGCGGCGATTTTACCAATACAGTGTTGAGCAAAAGGACGGCGATGGCTCTCGATATCCTGATAAAAAACGTTGCGGTATGGAATTCCGAAGGCCTGCGCGATCTTGCTGTCGCCAACGGCCACTTCGTCGCTGTTCCGCGCGACGCCGAGAAGGTTTCGGCTTTCGTGCTGGACGCGGATGGAAGGATCGCGGTGCCAGGCTTCGTAGAGCCGCACATTCATCTCGACAAAGCTCTGATTTCCGAACGTGCGCCGGTCAACGTGTCAGGCACGCTCACGGAGGCGATCGAGATTCTGTGGAACATCAAACGCAACTACACGGTCGACGAAATTGCGGAACGAGCGTCTCGGGTGCTTGTTCGGGCGATCGAAAACGGCATCATGCGGCTGCGCACCCATGTCGACGTCGATCCGATCGGAGGCACTCGTCCGGCAGAAGGTCTGATACGTGCGAGGGACTGCTTCCGCGATCTGATCGATGTCCAGATCGTCGCATTTCCGCAGGAGGGGATCGTCAAGTCGCCCGGCACCGAAGCGCTCATGCGGGACGTCATGCAGCTTGGCGTCGACGTGGTCGGCGGCATGCCGTTCAACGAATCCTCGCCCGCGGACAGCCGCCGACACATCGAAATCGTGTTCGATATCGCGAAGGAATTCGACGCCGACATCGACATGCATGTCGACGAGACCGATGACCCCTCCGCGCGCACCCTGGAGGTGCTGGCTGAGCTGACCATCGCCAACGGGTGGCAGGGGCGGGTCACCGCCGGCCATACCTGCGCGCTCGCGAGCTATCCGCGGGACTACGCCGATCACGTCATCGCGCGGCTGAAAGAGGCCGAAATCAACATGATCGCTAATCCCGCCACGAATCTCATGCTGCAAGGCCGACTTGACGACTATCCCAAGCGGCGTGGCGTGACGCAGGTAAAGGAGCTGCTCGCTGCTGGCGTCAATGTCGCCTGCGGGCAGGATTGCGTGCATGACACGTTCTATCCATTCGGACAGAACGACCCGCTCGAGATCGCCTTTCTGCTGTGCCACGCCTCGCACATGAGTTAGCCCGGCGAAATCCGTACCGTTATGGAGATGGTCACGCGCAATGGCGCCAAGGCTCTGCGTGCTCCCGGTTTCGAGGTGGCAGATGGGGCGGTTGCGGATCTCGTCGTGCTGGACGCGCGCGATCTGCGCGAGGCGTTTGCAACGCGCTTGCCGCGGCGCTGGGTCATTCGTAAGGGAAAATTGATCGCTGAACACAGCGTCACCCGCCGCCGCTACTTCGCCCATCCCGCGGCGCCGCCCTCACGCTCCGAAGAGGCGCTTGCTTCTTCGGGAACCTCACAGACAGCGTCGCGCTGAGTAATCCATCAAAGGCTTGGTCGCGTTCCTCCAAAGATCGCCGAAAAGGTGAAATCGTGTTACCGTCGCGATCGTCGAGCGCTCGGTAGGCCGAGGTCGGTGTGTGAGACATTAGACCTTGATCGAAATGCAATTCTGTAAGGTGGAGTGGGTGCGGACATTTCACGTCTGATCTAAGGGCTACGCAATGGATCGACGGGCATTCCTGAAGTCTTTCGCCGGCGCGGGTGCGGCCGCAGCAGGTGGACTAGCCACTCCGGCAATATCACAGCGCGCCGCGGCGCGGACAGTGCGTCTTGTTCCGCACGCGGACCTCGCCAACTTCGACCCGATCTGGACTTCCGCCTATATTGCCCGCAACGCCGGCGTGCTGGTGTGGGACACGCTCTATGGCGTGGACGCCAAACTTGAGGTCCAGCGTCAGATGGTCGAGGCCGAGGAAGTCTCGAGCGACGGCCTCACCTGGACGTTCCGCCTGCGGCCCGGTCTCAAATTTCACGACGGCGAGCAGGTCACGGCCAAGGATGTCGTCGCCAGCATCAATCGCTGGGCTGCGCGCGATGCGCTCGGTCAGATGATCAAGGCTATCGAGCAAGAACTTGTCGCTGTCGACGATCGCACGTTCCGCTGGGTGCTCAAGAAGCCGTATCCAAAGATGCTTCTGGCTCTCGGCAAGATCACGACGCCATGCTGCTTCGTCATGCCGGCTCGGATCGCCGCGACCGATCCGTTCAAGCAGATCAGCGAATACATCGGCAGCGGACCTATGCGCTTCGTGCGTAGCGACTGGGTTCAGGGAGCCCGGTCGGCGTTCGAAAGGTTTGCCGATTATGTGCCGCGCACAGAAGAAGCGTCCTGGATGGCCGGCGGAAAGCGCATCATCGCGGACCGCATCGAGTGGGTCACCATGCCAGACCCGGCCACCGCTGCGGCCGCCCTTCAGAACCGCGAAATCGACTGGTGGGAGGTTCCGCTTCCTGATCTGGTCCCGATGCTGCGCAAAAATCGCAACGTCATGGTCGATATCCAGGACCGGCTCGGGAACATCGGCATCCTAGCGATGAACCATCTGTTTCCGCCGTTCAATGATGTGCGGGCACGGCGGGCGATCCTCGCTGCTTTGAGTTCAGGAAGAGTACATGCGCCCCTTTGTCGGCGACGATGCCACTCTGTGGAAGCCGCAGCCTGGATATTTCACGCCCGGTTCCCCGCTCTATACCGAGCAAGGCGGCGAAGTGCTCAAGGGCCCGCGCAACCTCGACGCCGCCAAGCGGCTGCTCGCCGAAAGCGGCTATGCCGGCGAGCCGATCGTTTGCATGGCAGCTCAGGACATCCCGCACTACAAGGCGTGGGGCGACATGACCGCAGACCTGTTAAAGCGGCTCGACTTGAACGTCGATCTCGCTGCGGTCGATTGGGGCACCGTCGTGGCGCGTCGCGCCCAGAAGAATCCGCCCGCCAAGGGCGGCTGGCACATGTATCTCACTGCCATATACGGCGTTGATTGGGTCTTTCCGACCAGTCCGTTTATGCAGGCGAATGGCACCGCAGTGGCCAATGGCTGGACGAAGAGCCCTGAAGTCGAAGCGGAGGTTGCCGCCTGGTTCGGGGCAAAAGAGCTTGAGGACGAAAAATCAGCCGCTCGGAGGCTGAACGAGGTGGCCCTAAACGAGGTGCTCTGCGCTCCACTCGGCACGTATCTTCGCCACTTTGCCTGGTCCAAGGACCTCACGGGGGTCACCCAGGGACCGCTGCCCTTCTTCTGGGGGGTCGGCAAGATAGTTTGAGCCCTGCTTTGAAGCCGCTTTCGGCGCTACCTTAACTCGTCCAGCAGCGCCTTGGCTTCCTTGAGATCGGGGGTATCGTACCCTTCCGTGAATTGATTGTGGATATTCGAAAGCAAATCGTGCCCTGATCCCCTCCGATTTCTGATCGCGCCAAAGCCGGGCAAGCGTCGTTGCGGCCCGGAGCTTGAACGCCAAAGCGCCTTGCTGCCCGGCCGTATCAATGGCCCGTAACAACAGCCTTTCGGCTTCCGCTGCATCACCATCCTCTTGATAAGCCAGACATGCACCGGATAGGCGATATGCTTCTGCTTCGAACAAATGGCTGCGGCTGGTTGCCATACAGTCTAGCGCCTCCTGGACGACTTTCTGTGCACGCCCTGGTTCGCCGGCTTTCAAAAGGCTCTCCGCAAAGACCAGAAGTTCGTAGTCGTAGTAAAAGCGCCGCACCGACTGCCGAGTGGCTTCGACCGCATCCTCCATGCGCTCCAGACCCTCGGAGATCTGACCGGATTCAAACATGCACCAGCCCAGGAGGAGGGGGCAAACGACAAACACATTGGTGGCCTGCTCGCGGCCAATTCTTATTGTCAGCTCAGCGTGTTCGCGACACGGCTCCGGGGTACGAAGGAGCTGTTGAAGTGTGGCTGACCACCATGCCGCGTGCGCCAGGCTCGGAGGATGGCGGAGTTGATGCCCCAACTCGAGCGCCGAAACCGACATCCGTGCTGCTTTTTCCGGAAAGCCCATAACCCAGAGCGTGATCGCACTGTGAGCGTAGGCGCAAACGCCTGTGTCGTGACCTCCATAGTCGTAGGCATGCGCGTGGTGGCGCTCAGGATCATACAGCCGGAGGCCGCGCTCGGTGTCGGCAAGCGTGTTTGAATTAAGGCCGAGCACATGCGAGTTCGCCCAGCGTGAGTGGTAGGCCTCGAGCAACAGATCGGGATCGGCGAGTTCCTCGGCCACTGCGACGAGTTCGTTGGCTATTGCGAGAGCTTGTTCGGTCTGTCCGGTAATAATTTTGGTATACCAATTGCCCCACATCGCTCTGAAGAGCTTCTTGTCGGTCCCGAGCCCGCGACCGAGCTTAACGGCTCGAGCATAATGATCGACGATTTCGTGTCCTGCGGTACGAAACCCGCGCGCAATGATCAGAGCGGTTCCCAACCCAAGACGGACATCGAGCTCCTGATGCCAGCGCTCCGTTGCGTCAGGCATCCCTTCCAGAAGCCCCAAGGCGCTTGAAAAGTGCTTCAACGCCTCGCTCCCCGCCGAGCGGCGCAGCGCAAGCTCACCGGCGCGTTGCCAGAATATTGCGGCCTGTTTCCTTGAACCTGCTTCAGTTCGATGTCGCGCAATGACTTCCGGCTGACTTCTCGGCGAGCTCGGGAAACATTTCCTCAATCGCCCCCCCGATCCGTGCATGCAGTCTTCTGCGCCGGTCGCGCAGCAGAGTGCTATAAGCTGCATCTTGCAGAAGCCCGTGCTTGAATAGGAAGGTCGATCGCGGCATTGCGCCTCGCTGAAAGATGAGACCTGCGTCAACCAGATGGCCGAGGGTTTGCTTCAGCTCAGGCTCGGGCCGGTCGGCGACTTTCGCGGCGAGTTCGTAAGAAAATTCCCGGCCTATTGCGGCGCCAATCTGCGCAATCTCTTTGGCCGCGGGGCCGATCCGATCAAGCCTCGCCATCAAGGACGCATGGAGCGTCGACGGGACCGAAAGAGACCACCCCGCGCTCGGCATCTCAGCAGGCCGGGCATCTACGACGGTTTTCGTCACCTCCTCCAGGAATAATGGTACGCCGTCAGCGCGCTCGACGATTTCGCCGATTAGGTCGCTCGGCAATGCGGCTGTTTTCGCCGCCAGCTCTCGAACAAGGGCTTCACTGTCGAACCTGTTTAGGCGGTTGAGCGTGACCATGGTGACGTGTGGTTGGTCGGCCCACGGTGCGGCGAAATCCGAACGAAAAGTAGCAATCAATAGCACCGGCATTTGCTCGATCCGTCGAATGAAGATATCGAGCAGTTCTTGGGTGGTCGGATCGATCCAATGAATGTCTTCGAAGATCATCAGGATCGGCTTTTTGGAAGCCAGCTCGGTTATCTGCCGCAGAAGCGCTTCGAAGGTCTCCTGCCTCCGCCGCCGGGGGTTCCGCTCAACCGCGGCATAACGATCGGTCGGCAACAGCAGAAGGTCGGCCAGAAGCGCGACATCCCGCTCCGCTGCGGAGGTCCTCGCCATCAGTGCCTCTAGCTGGTTCAATTTTGCCACCGGCGTATCTTCACGCCCGAAACCAGCGGCACGTTCAAGGAAATTGATGACCGGGAATAGTGTGCTGTTCTGATGGTGAGGCGAACAGAAAAAGTGCAGACCGGTATAGTCGTCGGACTCGAGCGAGTCCGTGAGCGCCAGGATCAGGCGTGATTTGCCAATTCCTGCTTCACCCGAGAACAGGATGGCACGCCCTTCTCCGGCTTTGGCCTGGGTCCAGCGCCTAAGCAAAAGTTCGGTTTCTTCCTGACGGTTGACAAACGGCGTTTCTGCGGAACGCAGCGCCTCGAAGCGGCTTTTGAAGCGATTTTCGCCGAGTACGCTCCAAGTGCGTTGAGGCTCGGTGAAGCCCTTGAGTTCTTTGAAGCCCAGGTCCTCCAGCGCAAAGACGGACCCGATTAGCTGCCGCGTGGTATCGTCGATGACGATCGTGTTCGGCTCGGCGAGAGTAAGCAGCCTGGCGGCTAGATTGGGCACCGCGCCCACAACCTCATTTTCGTTCGAAATTCCGGATCCAAGCAGGTCACCAACAACCACCAGCCCAGTGGCGATTCCGAGCCGAACCTGAAGCGGTTCACTGCTCTGCAGCTGACCTATCTCCTCGATCATTGCGAGACCAGCGCACACCGCTCGTTCTGGGTCGTCTTCATGGGCGCGCGGGTATCCGAAATAAACCAGCACACCGTCACCGACACGACGGGCCGCGAAGCCGCCGAATCGTGTAACGACTTCCGCGGCACGCTTGTGGTACGCGGCTATGACTTCGTGCAGGTCCTCGACATCAAGATGGACCGATAAGGCCGTGGAACCGACAAGATCGCAGAACATCACCGTCAGGTGGTTTCGCTCGGCGACACCCGGGTCGGGCAGGGTGGACGCCCTGATTGCATTGCTGGCGCCAGAGAGAATTACGCCGCACCTGCTACAAACCTTGGAGCCGGGCGCTTCGCTGCTACCGCAGGAAGGGCAGTTGCGTACCAATGCTGCGCCACACTGGCTGCAGAACCTCGCAAGCTCCGAAACTTCCGCGTGGCAATCAAGGCACTCCATACCACACCTATCGGCCTGGCGGATCAGGGCAGCACAGCCACCGTTCACCACGCATCGAGAGAAGCTAGTGGTGTCTGGCGGCTTCGATCGCAGGCTGCCTCAACAGTATTATTGTCAGCATTTCAAACATGTCACTAGACAAGATTGCGTCCTTTGACCGCGCCTGCCCGTACCAGGCTTGCCCGCGAAAGGTGTGGGTCGACCCAGGCCATGCCGTCGGCCAGCTCGCCGGGTCGGTGCGGCGAAAATTGCACTTGTGTTTCCGCCAGCGCTAGCTGTTGAATGGCAGTCATGGGCAGGCGGTAAATTCCAAATGCATGGCGACCGACCCTTCGACAACCGGGCCTGTCGAACGCTTGTGCCGATTAAATGCTGCTTGGGGAGTTTGGCGATGAAACCCAACGCGTTGTTTCCATTCGTCTTGCTGTTTGCCGGCTATTCGGCACAGGCCGCCGACACGCCCAGGCCGGCCGCTCCGCCTGTCAGTCATTTCCAGGGCACGTGCGACAGCGACCCGGACGGCAAGAAGTTCGCGGCGAGAGCCTGCTACACCAGAGACAATCCGGCGGATGCGGGGTATGGCGACGAGTATCAGCCCCCGGCATGTGACAAAGGCAAGTTACTCACCGATCAGCAAAGGCAACTGCTGGCCAAGACCTACGTCCGGGCGCCCGATTATATGAAGGGCAAGCTCTGTCGATTGACCCAGATCTTCGTGACCGAAGATACCACGGAGGGCCCCTGGGGTTGGGGCTATTGGGAGGGGTCGGACCGTCCTCCGGGCAAAGGCGTCTACGTCGCCGTCTCTGCTTCCGAACTTACAACCACGACATCGGTCGCCGAACGGGAAAACGAAACGCTCGACCTGCTGCTTCAGGTGCGAGGTGAAAGGAAGAAGCAAGTCCGGCTGGCGCATTTGAAGCCGCAAGGCGCTCCCGATCCGGAACTTGCGATCCTTGCCGGGCTCGCTCACGAATTGGGCCACGCACTGCTCGCCGACACCAATGCGGATGGGGTTGACGAGCATCACCCGCGCCGGGAGGTCAGCGGGCCGCCGCAAAGTTCTTGCTTCGAAGACGCTATCATCGGCACGTCATGGGACGAGGATCGATTCCACCACAATATGACGCGGTGGGTAGCGTTTGGCGATCAGGGCCACAATAGACCGAAAAATCGCCAGCTTCGCTTCAACCTCAATCGCCTGAGAGAACAGGCAGAGCGAGGCAGGCTCGATCGCACCAATGACGTGCTTGAACGGATTTATCGCAGCCAGGAATTCATCAGCCCGGCCGCGGCGATCAGGCCGGAAGAGGATTTCGTCGAGACCTATAAATTCAAGGTGCTGAACGACGCTGCGGGAGGTCAGCCGGTTGAATTCCGGTTCGGACGTCAGAAAGTCAGCGTTCCGGATCGTTTGAAATCGGATGTTCTTAACAAAAAAGTGGAGTGCCTGCGCGCGCTCGGCTTGCTCTCGGGGCAGCCATGAGCGAACACCGCAACCGAGCCGAACTCAGGATGAGGCGGCCGTAGTTAGGCCACTGGCTCGCTCGATCATTTGCCGGGCTTCCTCCCATGCAAACGTGTGGGGGAATTGGTAGGAAGCCTCAAATGGGCGCGCGTCTGTCCTCATGTGATTTACTATTGCGCTCAACATGTCCTCGGCATCGAGGCGCTTTTGGTCTATTTTCCCGCCAGAAAGCCAGTCTGCGAAGCGTTCGAGTTCCTCCGGTGCCAAGTCGCACTCTGCCGCACGCTTCAGAATTAGCTCATAAGTCCTGTCCTTATAGAACAGCGACTTTGCAGCGCCGATGAGGACTGCGGCTTCCTCCGGCTCTACGATGCCTAGCTGTAACGCGCGATCGATCGTCGATCGCGCACATTGACCATGGCTTCGGTGATCTGCACGTAGTCGATTTCCGCCGGCCCGTGCAGCAATGCCACTTCGTCGTCATCCGTCAATCGGCCGGTATGGAATTGCCGATACATGATGACCGACGCCTTTCATGCCGAAGTCCGTGAGCTCTGCGGCCCGCAAGCGCTCCGATACTGGCAGACCGTAGACATGGATGCCTTGGGCCATAGCCCACAGGATTTCTTTATGCCAGACCGTCGGCACGATTTCGAAGTAGCCATCAGTGACACCAATCATCGCGGGCCCGCAAGGCTGCCGAATATAGATCACCTTGGCACACTGGTGGTCGCCACTCAATTCCCGCAATCGGCGGGGTGGGCGGCGGCATCGATGGACCTGTAAAGATAACGGCAATCATTGGCTGCGGCCGCTCACTTGCTGCGCTCGAGAACCCGCGACATAGTTGGAGTGATTGCGATCCCATTCGAGACCTGGAATAACCACTCTGACGACGGGAATGCCAAATTCCGGGCGCGTGAGATCCACCGCTACAACGCGTTGAATCCCGATCGCGCGCAACCGCTCCAGCTTCCATCGGAGGTCAACCGCGACATCATCCGTATAGTGGCTGGGAATGTTACGAAATGAGCGTGACTTGCTGGCTTGCGAAATGGCGTCGAGCAGGGCCGCGCCCAATTTCTGCTCTGCCGATTCGGTGTAATCAGAAGGCGGAAGATCATCGCGAATGCCCGCGATATAGGTGAGCCTGATCTGCGCCGCCTCAGTCAACGCTCGAGCAAGGGCAATGCCACGATCGGGATGGCAACCAGATCCTCGAAATCTCCGCAGTCCGCTGGAGGCGTCGTCGGCTGAAGCCGGAACGTCACAAAGGAACGCTGGGATTCCAATATCAGACGTCACGTCCCAAAGGCGCGGCTGTATTTGCGCAGCCTCGTACAATTCCAGCAGCGTGCGGCAATCTGCGTCGTCTATCGAGCCGGCATCGAGACTATAGCCCGAGCGCTCGCGGACGTTTCGAGCATGCCACACGGCGACGGCGTCGCGCTCGACGAGCTCACAAATCGCCGAGCTGACGGCTTCGACGAGATGATTGCCAGAAGCCAATCCGTTGGAGCCGGACAGGAAGTGATGTTGCTTGATAGTATGACGAGTTGGCAGGGTATAGTCGGTATGCACGACATCCCGGGGAATCCAGCAGGTCTCGCGCGCGAGAAGATCGTATCCCTCGATCCATTTTATTCTAATTCGGTCGGGCAACGAAATCTCGCCGCCGGAGAGCGAACCGGGGCGCACAACGCTAGCGTTCGCTGATAACTCCAGAAAACTCGCGTCCACGGCGCGTCCGGTGAGCTCTTCTGCGTGGAATAACTCGATCGCCTCCATCAAAGCGGATGCGAGCGCTTGGGAAAGACCGAGCCCCTTGCCTTGCGAAACCGAAACCGAGCGCGAATTCGGGCGGATAGCGACGGTGACCGGAATTCCAATTCGATCGAGCCCTGTCACATTCCCCAGACGGGTGATGCCAAATTGCCGTGCCTTGGGCGCGATCCTGGCCAGCGTTTCATCCGGCGAAATTGTCCGGTGTGTACCGCGCTTAAATACCTTCAGAACCGGACCCTCGAGCCCTTCGGCAAGGCCGACAATGTTTGAATCCTGCACGGATTAAAGCAATGCTCGAAAGGTAAGTTGCGGTTGCAACGGAATCATTTTCCTTTTTCCGAGGAAGGCGGCGTCTTTTCTTTGGGTTTCCAGCCCCATCCGGATGCACCGCCGCCACCGCTTGCGACGATCGTGGAGCCGATCGGAACAGAAACCGACCGCCCCATGCCACCTGCATCCCGCAAGAGTTTTCTCAGATGTGCCGCCTCGGGAGTATCTCCTAAGCGTAATTCTTCGAACGCGCTTCCGCCTTGGGAAAAGTAAATATTTTCGCCGTCAAGCCGGAGTACTACTTCGTCCGATCTTGAAAGCGGTCGCCCAAACAGATCTGGTATCAACTCGGGCGGCCGTGGTTTCGGCTGATCCGCTCGGGCGCTGCTAATGAGCGCTCCGCCACTCAGCAGCAGTGCTCCCCACGCCGGGAGGTGCGACCAGATGTTCCATAGCTTCGCGCGCGACATGAGATACCTCACACGGGCAAAATACAGGACAGACGATAGAGCACTACATTGATCCAGCTAAGTCAAGTGAGACAAGATCCGGCGACGCTTTGCACTCGCGCAGACGACGCGCTCTGAGTAAGCCGTTCAAACTCACACCTAATCAGCTGGTTGGTTTTGTTATGACGGTCCGGTTTTTGTAAAGTTTAATGGCGGAGATTTCTCATTGGGGCCATTTGGGTGCCACTCTCGTTTTACTGCGGCAGCAGACAGATCGTCGTGACTTCCGTTCGAAGCAGAGTGATGGAACGAGGACTAGTCGAGGTTGCCGCGGTTCGTCGACGAGTACATTGATTGATGGTCCTGGCTTGCCGTCGACAACCTGAAATTCAGAACGGGCAAGCCGTCCAGTAGATGATTTGAGAAGACGGACATTCCGGCGACGGCGTCCGACCGCAGTCCAAGCGCCGTTAATTACCTTTCGGTCTCGCCCTCTGGGTTAACACATTGGTTATTTCTTTGCGGGCATTTTCGCACTTCCATTTATCAGGGAGGCACCATGTCTGACGTCACCATTCCCGGCGGCAAGATTTGCGCGTTCGTCGAACGGGTCGAAAATCTGGACACCGAAATCCAGGAGTTGAATGAGCAAAAGAAGGAAGTGTTTGCGGAAGCCAAGGGCGAAGGGTTCGACGTGAAGATCCTCAAAGAGATCATCAAGCTTCGAAAGCAGGACGAGGAAGAGCGCGACGAGCGCGAGAGTATGCTCGATCTCTACATGCGCGCCATGGAGCAGGCGGCGCCAGAGAAAGTCGCCAAGGCCGCATGATGAGGTAGTCGCATGAACGACAGCGTAACTCCCGTCTGGGATAGGTCGGTGGATTACGCTGTCGTTAGTCGCAGTCGCGCCTTGCGTAGGTTTCAGCGATCAGTCCTGGCCGCATTTGTTTCAGCCGCTCTCGTAGCCTCGCCGTTGCTGGTTGGGCGCACCTGAATCGATTTATCGTGATTTTGGAGGGAGTTGCAGCGTCTGATGACGTTTGACGGCTATTGATGTCTTGATTTTGCTGGCTCCCCGGGCTGGATTCGAACCAGCGACCATTCGATTAACAGTCACTCGACGATCCATTTCAACGCATTGCATGGCGTATCAAATGTGACTTTAAGTGATGGAGTTCATTGACCTTTTTCGCGATGGATCATACGCTGGCGTTTCAAGGAGCCGCTTCTCATTGCAGGTTTAAGTGGCCCCCAAGAGGCCCCCGAATGCCGAAAGTCGATCACCGAAAAAACCTGACGCCGACCCTAATCAGCGGTCTAAAGCCAGCGGCCGAAGGTAAGCGCTATCAAATAATGGACGCCCAGGTTCCGGGCTTTGGTATCCGGGTAACCGACACCGGCAATCGGACGTTCATTCTTCGTACCAGGTACCCTGGGAGCGTCAGTCCGAGCAGGAGGGAGATTGGTCAGTGCGCGGACCTAACGCTTACCCACGCCCGTGACAAAGCTCGCAAATGGCGTTCCTTGGTTAAGCAAGGCATTGATCCGGCAGCAGAGGAGGAAAGGGAACGCCAAGTTGCGCTTCGAAAGCAGGCGACGACCTTTGGATCGGTCGTGGAGGACTTTATCCGGGAAAAATTGCCGGCTGAACGAAAAGGCAGAGACGCGGAGCGTGAGATACGCCGCGACCTTATGACTAAGTGGAGGGAAAAGCCGATAGTCTCGATCTCGGACATCGACGTCATCACCGTGATCAAAGCCAAAATGCAAGACGGCAAGGTAGGCGCCCGAAATTTGCTAGCCTTAATCAAACGATTTTTTAGCTGGGCAATTGCGCAACGAGTTTATGGTGTGACGTCATCACCCTGCGTCGCTTTACAGGCTTCAGCGATATTAGGGGAAATGAAGGGCTCGCGTGATCGCATCCTGTCCGACGACGAGATCTTTGCGTTTTGGCGAGCTACGAAACGGATGCCGTACCCTTACGGTCCGGCTTATCAAACGCTCATGCTTACGGCGCTTCGCTTGAACGAGGTTATGGACGCGTCGACGCCAGAATTCGACGTTCGTAAAAAGCTATGGATCATTCCAGCGGAAAGGATGAAAGGCAAAAACTCAGGGAAAAAGCAGGCCCGATCTCACGCCGTGCCTCTCACCGATGACCTGCTGGACGTTATAGACAAGCTCCCACGATTTAAGGGAGGAACGTACCTCTTCTCGACCACGAACGGACGCAGTCCCTCTTGGATGGGAACAAAAATCAAGGCCTGCTTGGATCGCCGAATGCTGCTCACTCTGAGAGCGCTTGCGCGGAACCGTGGAGAGGATCTTGGCGCGGTCGAGCTTCCGCACTTCGTCAATCATGACATTCGCCGAACGGTCCGAAGTCAGTTGTCTCGGCTGAAGGTCACCGAAGAATCGCGGGAGGCACTACTGGCCCACGCCCGGCCTGGTATCAAAGGAACATATGACCTCTATGACTATCTAGATGAAAAACGGACAGCTTTAGAGCTTTGGGCCGCACGACTGAACCAAATCGTCACGCCGGAACCAGACAACGTCGTAAAACTGTTTGCAACGGCTTGACGTGACATCTTTGTTCGCGCTAGCGATCAGTGCCTGCGGAGGAAGACGCATGCGAAACCCGTAAACGGGGGTTCGCTCGCGTCTATGGACTGGCGAGCCCCTTATTAAAAGGACTCGCAATGTCGATCAAATTAATCACCACAAACGACCTCCGCCTCAAGGGCATCCCATACTCAAAACCCCATCTTTGGCGGCTGGAGAAGAACGGAAAGTTCCCGAAACGCGTACCCGTGGGTGCAGGCCGCTATGCCTACGTGGAAAGCGAGATCGACTGTTGGATCGAAGCCAGAGTTCGTGAGCGTGACGAAACCTCCGTGGGTAAGAAGGATCTAGGCTTCACCGACGGCTCGCCTGCCTGATGCATGGCGCTTGCAGACGCTACGAAGCCGGCCCGAGCGGTATGCTCGGCACCGGCTTCGAGGGCTGAGCAGCTGGCAGGCCGGCTCGGCAGAAAAAGTAACAGGCAGTTCTTCCTCGCGCAATCAGATCGCGCCCGTGCACGCACGGGTGCGCGATGATGGATGCGAGGTCAGGAAAAAGACTGCCGTGGGGAAGCCGTGACCAAGCGCGCTTGGCGAAACAGAATAAACATCTCCATCTTACGCTGCAGTTTCGACTAAAGCGCTTTCTTTCGAGGAAGGATCTGCACGATGAGCTAAAGGTTTTCGGCATTGACCCAACTTTTCTTTACCGCGATCCAATCGCGTTGGGTAATCGACTGGCGTTTACGGTTGAAGAAGAAATGTACCTGAAAAATGCCGCGGGTACTTTTTCGGGTTCTCTTTACCCAGCGGGTTTCACGAAAGAGGAAACTCTGGCTCGGCGCAAAAAACACAATGCGCCAATGAGGGCACAACAACAACGGAAGCGTCGCGCTGATAAGGCGGCTCGATTGGCCGAGGCCGCTGATCTCGATTGTCGGACGAGCGCCGTCCGGGCACTCCTAAGTCGTGACTGGGTAAGCTTAAAAGAACTTATGAAGGGACTGCGGCGCTCACCGGCCTTTCGTTCTGTCGATGGAAGGGCCCAGCTAAGAGACAATTCGTTGCGGCAAGCGATCCTTCGTGAACTGAAGGGGCCTATGCTCAAGCATCTTCTAGAGCGCAAAGGGAGCAAAGAAAAGCGCGGTCTCTCAATGCACTTTTACCGCCTCAAGTAACGAACGACCAAACCGAGATTGCAACGCTGTTTGTCACGGTGTCTGTCATTCGGCCTGCAATATTGACCCCCTGAGCCGGGGGATCGGCGTCCAAAATTGACCCCCTACAGGTTGGTCTGTTGCGCTGCCTGCTTTGCAATGAAGCAGGTGGTCGGGGATGCTGATCGTGGAGACGATTGCCCGGATTCGGCGCGAGCACTTCATCAAGGGCAAGACGATCAAGGAGATCGCCCGTGACCTGAAGGTCTCGCGGAACACGGTCCGGAAGGTGCTGAGGTCGGGAGAGACCTCATTCGAGTACGAGCGTGTGGTCCAGCCGCGACCGAAGCTGGGACGATGGGCGTCAGAACTCGACGGATCTGCTTGCAGGGAATGCGGCCAAATCCGCTCGTGAACAGCTGACGTTGATCCGGATCTTCGAAGAGTTGCGCGGTCGCGGCTATGATGGCGGTTACGACGCCGTACGGCGTTACGCCAGGCGATGGAGCAAGGAGCGCGGACAATCGATGGCTGCGGCCTTTGTCCCGCTGAGCTTTGCGCCTGGAGAAGCCTATCAGTTCGACTGGAGCCACGAGGTCGTCCTGCTCAATGGCGTGACGGTGATCGTGAAGGCCGCCCATGTCCGGCTCTGCCACAGCCGGATGCTGTTCGTGCGGTGCTATCCGCGCGAGACGCAGGAGATGGTGTTCGACGCCCACGACCGGGCGTTTGCTCTGTTCAAGGGCACCTGCGGACGCGGCATCTACGACAATATGAAGACGGCCGTGGAGACGATCTTCGTCGGCAAAGATCGTCTCTACAATCGCCGCTTCATGCAGATGTGCAGCCACTACCTGGTCGATCCGGTCGCCTGCACGCCAGCCTCGGGCTGGGAGAAGGGCCAGGTCGAGAACCAGGTTGGGCTTGTCCGTGAACGCTTCTTCACGCCGCGGCTGCGGTTCAAAACCCTCGACGAGTTGAACGCCTGGCTGCTGGACAAATGCATCGCCTACGCCAAGGCGCATCGCCATCCAGAACTGGCCGAACAGACGGTCTGGGAGGTGTTCGAAGCCGAGCGGCCGAAGCTCGTTCCCTATGCCGGCCGGTTCGATGGATTCCATGCGGTGCCGGCATCGGTCTCGAAGACCTGCCTGGTGCGCTTCGACAACAATAAGTACTCGGTCACGGCCAGCGCCGTCGGGCGCCCGGTTGAGGTTCATGCCTATGCCGACCGCATCGTGATCCGCCAGGACGGACGTATCGTTGCCGAGCATGCTCGCTCATTCGGCCGCGGCGAGACGATCTACGATCCCTGGCATTACGTGCCGGTGCTGGCTCGCAAACCCGGTGCCTTGCGTAACGGCGCTCCCTTCAAGGACTGGGTGCTGCCGGCTGCGATTGAACGTGTACGGCGCAAACTCGCCGGCGCCGACGATGGCAATCGGCAGATGGTCGATATCCTGAGCGCGGTTCTGACCGACGGCTTGCCAGCCGTCGAGGCGGCCTGCGCCGAGGCCATCGCTCACGGCGTCCATTCCGCCGATGTCGTTCTCAACATCCTCGCCCGCCAGCGTGATCCTGCGCCGCCAGCCAACATCCTCACCCCGGCTGCGCTGACATTGCGCCATGCGCCGATCGCCGACTGTGCCCGTTACGACAACCTCAGGAGAACCATCTGATGGAACGTACTCAACTCTTCGACCTCATGGGCGAGCTCAAACTCTACGGCATGAAGGCCGCCTTCGACGAGATCATGGCGACCGCTGTCAAGCGCCAGCACGAACCCCAGCGCATTGTTGGCGACCTGCTTAACGCCGAGATCAACGAGAAGCAGGCCCGCTCGATCAAGTACCAGCTTACCATCGCCAAACTGCCGCTTGCCAAGGACCTCGATGACTTCCAGTTCGAGGGCACCCCCATCAACCAGACGCTGGTCAATGATCTCGCCGGCGGCGGCTTCATCGCCCAGCAGCGCAATGCCGTTCTGGTCGGCGGTACCGGCACCGGCAAGACCCATCTGGCCATCGCCATTGCCAGAAGCTGCATCCGATCCGGTGCCCGCGGTCGCTTCTACAACGTGGTCGATCTCGTCAACCGCCTTGAGATCGAGACCCGCAACGGACGGCAAGGTCGTATCGCCGAGCATTTGACCCGGATGGACTTCATCGTTCTCGACGAGCTCGGCTATCTGCCGTTCGCTCAATCCGGCGGCCAGCTCCTGTTCCACCTCGTCAGCCGGCTCTACGAGCGCACCTCAATCGTCGTCACCACCAATCTCGCCTTCGGTGAATGGCCCAGCGTCTTCGGCGACGCCAAGATGACAACCGCGCTGCTCGACCGCTTGACCCACCACTGCGACATCGTCGAGACCGGCAACGATAGCTGGCGATTCAAAAGCCGCGACGACGATCACGTAGCCCGCGCTCGTCTCGTCTCCGCAATCCCGGCCAGCTCCGACGAGGCGAGCGCTACCGTCAAAACGCGCCGCTCAAAGGGGTCAAAATTGGACGCCGATAAGGGGTCAAAATTGGAAGCCGATTGACAGTCGATCCTGTCGGAGGCGCCCTACTACGGGTCCAATTTGACCAGATCGATGCGCTTATGGATCTCATCGAAAACCGCCGCGCCAAAATCTTGGGCAGGTCCATACCCTGGATGCTGTAATCTGATCCAGCCGTCTCCCGGATGTACGGGACGGCTTGATAATCCGGGGCGATGGGGTGGCACTCTCATCGCCCCGGACGTTTTTCACGAGACACGAATGATCGACATCGAAGAGGCCGCGAGGCTGCGAACGCGAGAAGTTAAAGTAGTCCCACAGGTTGAACTCCGTGCAATGTCGTCCCTTTGGTGGTATAGAAATTTAAGACGGCTGACACTCGGAGGGGCAAAATCATGACCGATGAAACAGATTCAAAGGGTCAGCTTCAGAGCGTCTTAGCAGCTGGCGGCTTCGGCGTGACCGATGAACAAGCGAAGGCGATCCAATCCGTCGCAACTTTCGGTACTACGGTCGTGACCGAAAGCAGTAAACTTGTTCAATACATGGGCAGGGTTCTTGGCACCGTTCCGCAAGACGCTGTGGGTTTGGTTATTGGCGACCCCTTGGGCTTTGTTCGGACCGCGATAGCTTCGCAATACGACATACTCCTAACCAAAATCTTAGCGCGGCGAAACGTGACTCACACGCAGCCAGTCAGCCCGTCTGTGGCAATCCCGCTACTTCGGGCAGCATATGACGAGGGCAGGCCAGAGCTTCAGGTGCTGTGGGCTTCGCTCATCGCGAGCGCGATGGACCCAAAGAGGTCGGGACGCGTGCGGCTGTCGTTCATTGAAACGCTAAGGAGGTTCGATCCGCTAGACGCGCTCGTGCTGAAAACACGGCACGAACAGCAAGGCGAGCTAAAGCCCAATCCAATCGAATTCATCGCTACTCGCATCGGCGAACAATCGACCGAGGTGCACATTTCGGTGGATAATTTGAAGGTGTTGAAGTGCGCAGCGTCCGCAACCACGTCAGTCACAGAGTTTTATGTGACGAATTATGGAGCCGGTCTTCTCAGGGCCTGCTCTGATTGAAATTGACAATGTGAGATAGGTTCCGATCAGGGGAAACGGGGGATGGTCTTCGATGGCAGATGACGCGGTCTGGCATGTTGTTGCCGAGGGAGCGCCGCGAGGTCCGCTGAGGCGCTCTCAAGTGCTTTCTGGATTGCGGGACGGCTCGTTCAGTGGGGACACCTCCATCTGGAGGCCCGGTTTCGATAAATGGCTTCCTTTACGCGAAGTCAGCGACTTCTGGTCGCCACCCAAAGGACCACCGGGGCATGAGCCGAACGAGGGCCCACCAGAGACGCTCCATCAGCCTGATGTTTCCAAGAAGCAGCCCGACGAGAAATGGAGCCTATGGGGCGCGGCGATCGGCGGTCTGGTACTGTCATCGGTTTCACTTTGCTTGCGTGCGCTCACGACAGACGGCTATAGGCTCGCCAACGTGGGGTATCTCCCGAACGCTGAGCTGATCGGAGAATTGGCAGGAGAACTTCTCGTTGGGCCGCTTGTTTTCGTGGTCATCGCGGTTGTGCGCAATACTGTTAGGCGACGCAGCCTGCGACCATCGAGCGCCAGCGCTATCCGGCGAGCGGCAATCTTCTTCGGAATCATGATGGCGATTGGAGTTTCGCTTAATATTTTTGGAAGCCTCTATTTTTCGCGCGATGACGTCATAACGGGCGAAGCGCGGGCGGATATCGTTAGTTCCTTCGTAAAGGGTTGCTTTCGCACACAGCGTGCTGCGGCGGTCAACGCGAGTATGACCGACACGCAGATCAGCGGTTATTGCAACTGCATGGCTAACGCCCTTGCATCAAATCTAACTTATAGAAAGCTCGGTGCGAGTAACGCACTCGATGAAATTAAACAGAACGCAGTGGCTGCTGCTTCATCGTGCCAACCGAGGCGATAGTTCTAGCGCGCATTGGCCGGTAGTTAGGCGGTCTTAATCCCTCTAATAACTCGCCATTTGCCCTCGTAGTCCTTGACGTCGCCCCAATCAATGATCGGATGACGCTTCCGCATATCCGATAGATGCTCCTGGTACGCAGCATCGTCAGAGGTTTCTTTGACAGCGGGAAGCCAATTCGGCTCTCCATCGCTCCTGGGCTTGTCCTCGCGGAGGATCACGGTGGTGCCCACGAGAAGCCGGGCGTTACGTATAAAGTCGTCGAAAAATTCCTGAGCACTTTTCATCTGTTCCTACCTGTACGGGCTGCCGTGAAAGGCCTCGACATGGGATAGGACGCCTATGAGTATCGTCTGGTCCCAAAGGGCCTTGGCGGGCGCATGACCGAAAATCCCTCGCGTCGGATCGTTGCCTCGATACCAGTAGTTACGATATGCGTACCGCGCGGATACCAAGCGTAAATAGTGGTACCTTCTGGCGGTTCGTTGCCCACGGGAACGCAGCAGATGCGCCCCGTCGGTTCTTCGTTATCCATTTCGTCGAAAATGTCAGACGGCATGCTTGGAACGTGGCACGCGGATTATCAACAAATCCTTAACGTGGCATGCGATGCTGGTCGCGCGCGAGTCCCTAAAGAAATACGTTTAGACCTTGGCGATGGATCAGTTGGAGCAGCACCGTTGTCACACGCGCGAAAATATATAGGGAGGGGATGAGAAGGACGGTAAAACCGATTGCGAAGAATATTGCCGATAGCCAATACCAAGCTGGAGCGGAGCGGTTCAAGTACGTGTAGTACAAGTGCAGGATTGCGTTGTTCATTTGGAAATACGCACTATCTGGCGGATCCTCGCCGCTCATCGTTCCCATGGGCGAGTAACGCCCAACGATCTCATCGAGCCCAGCTTTCTGGGGGGAATCCGACAAAGCCTCTCTGATTTGCTCAATAGCAAATCTACCGTAGTGGCTTCCATCATCGCCGGCGAATGCAGCACTTGATCCATATTTTTTTATTACTGACGGGCAGAAGAATGAATAGATCGTGGCTCCAACGGCGACAAAACAGAGTCCGAAATACGTCTCAAAAAGTCGGGGCGATACCGATAGTCCAGAAGTGTCAGTGCCGGTCACCTCATGGATCAACCCAACATAGTCGGCCAGCTTCGAATTGAAGATTATAAAATAGCCAACCAGCGGTATTAGAACCGTCGCGCGAACGGCAAAAGAATTGCCGACAGAGCGAAGCGTTGACCAGCGCATCTCATCCTTCAACTTTGCGAAGCGCAATTTACTTTACGCAAACAGGGTCCGCACACCGTGTGGCTCACGACTCAATCGACTTTGTGAGGAATCTTGCTGTTCTTCAGGATCGGCAACGCCACTTGTTCAGGCAAGGAGAAATACGTGATGTTGCCTGTAAGGTCTTCGCTGGTCGCGCCAAAGATCGCGCTTACGCCGAATTGCCCTCGGTTGTGAAGCCGCTGATGATCCATCAAGAGGTTCTCGAATTCGCGTTGGCGACTTTTCGGAATCGTTATGTTGCTCACGGCTTTATGCCCTCATGGTTTGTCGTCAGTATACCACATTTCGGGGCGTCGCTATCCGGTGTCACGTTGATGCTTGCGCTCACTGATGGCGTTTTGAAGCCGCCACAGTTCAATTTCAAGATCGTCTAGCGATGTGGCGATTTGTTGAATTCCAGACGCTGTGAAAGTTCGATGCTGCTCTTCGCTCGGCCAATCGATGCCGGATCGAACCGTGATAGCGTCAGCACTGAATTCCCACCATGTCCCGTGAGCGAGCCTGTTGCGATCTCTAAAGAGCGGCTTGGCCCGCTTGAGACACGCAACAATGGCGGCTTTCTCCGGCAAACCGGAAGGGTAGTGGTCGTCGATCAGTTTCTTGACGTTTCGGGGCCTGCTATCCGCAGACCACTTCCCGACGTCTGGCCTCTCGCCGAAGCGGTCGATGCCCGTGACGGTTTCAAGCATGTCAGCGATCCTGCGCTCGAATGCAGCATGCGAAAACATCATCCGCACGAAGGCTTGGGTGAACGGTCGAATGCCGGGATCGTCGGCATCAGGAAAGTAGTATTTTGTCGTTTCGGTCGTCATGATCACTTCCCGGCCCGCAATCGCTTCTTGTTTTTCTTGATCACTTTGCCCGGGATTTTATGGATCGCGATGATCTTGGCTTTTGGGCAAGCATACGAATATCCGGGCGCCGTGGCGTCCGGATCATCCTCGATATCACCCTCCGGGATAACCTCGTAAACCACCGGATTGTTCGGATTGGCACCGCACGCATACATTCGAGCATGCTCGATGTGCGGCGTTATATAAACTCTGTCGATCCGGCACAGCGGATGCGACATGCCTTTCACTCCAGTTTCCGATTGCGGCAGGATATATTGTCCAACGTGAAGTCCTCGGCTCCCGCCATGAAGATATTTCTTGCGCATGTAGGTTCAGCTCGTTGGTCCCGGTTCAATTCTGCCACGGGGGATACCGCATGGCTGAATGCCGGGTCCCATCAACACTTTGGGAGTCAACGGCGTTGGAAAAGTTAACATGGCCCCTGATGCAAACGGCCCTTTATTGACCACGCACCAGTTTGGCCGTTGCGTTGGCGTTCGAGACGCCCATCCGTCCCCCGGCTTAATAACCACGCATCCGGGCGTTCCGGCGCAAGTAGAGGCCGTCAAGTAGAGTGCTATTAGATACTCGACCATGAATCCTCCGTATCAATCGCAGGTAGCCAAGATGCCGCTACCTAGCTTCGTCGTTCAAGGTCGTCGAATATCTGTCCGAACCGATATTTGCTTTTGGTTGGATCGACACCCTCTAGGCGGGACAAGAGTTGAAGAGCGAACTGTGAGAAGCCGTTAGCCGACCACTCGAGCATTACACACAGGTCGTCTTTGCAGTAGCACGGCCCAAACTGCTTGCTTACCATCCAATTTGATACGCCATCTGAAACAAACGCTGCGCCGCCTGCGTTTTCTGCGATCACGCAGCCGCCTTCGTTGTTGATGAATACGTTCAGCTGATCGATATCTTTCGCCAAGGGAATTGTAGGGTTGTTTTGGACGGAGCCCGGAGTGCCGTTTCCTATGAAGAACGTCACTAAGCCGATCATTTCGTCGTTCAGTGAAGAACGCATGATCATGCCACCCCAAAATGCATGCGTTGCAGTTTCGGGCAAGAGATGTCGCAAGAGGTTGCCTTGAGATGAAAGCAGAATCAGGCAGCTCAACGAATATAACGGCTGAAGAAAATTGGGACGGTAGATGGCCTGCGATTTCGTTTAGCTGTTGAAGTTTGCCAAGTGCATCGCGCGCGGGGTCAGCTCCGAAGGACGCTTTAACCTCGATCACGCTGAAAACGTACCGAGCGGGAACTGCGCGTTTTCTTCCTTGCTGGGATTGGTCGGGATTGTCATCTACCCACAGTATCGGCGCGCTCAAGGCGTCGAAGATGATGATGTCGTAATGGTACAACTTGAAACCCGGGGTTTCGACCACATCGGGGATTATGAACCCCGAAGTGACTCCGTACTTCTTCGGTAGAAATTCGGCCAACCACTCCCGAATTGCCGCCTCGCCCGCGACACCATGGTCGGTCTTGACCGGGCGTGAGGCGCTTCTTTGTTTTGCCGCATCATATTTGTTTAGGATGGTAGTCCGGTTGCTCGCAAATTCTCGCCACCCCACTGACCCATAACGTGATGATGTCATCCGGCTTGCTCCGCCCCAGTGTTCGCACTCACAAGATTCAGATTTGCATCGCGATGTAAAGCGCAGCTAAACATCGTGTTAAGTGACACTGCCCCTTGTGGTTGTACTCGCAAAACGGCACCTTATCCAAGGGGCAATATTGCTCCGATAAGGGGATTTGAATGAGCATCGCTAACACCGACGACATCTTCGATTTCATCGAAACCCACCGCGCGGCGCTCGCTTTGCGCGACAAGGCCGAGGCCGAATTCGACGCCGCTGAGGAAGATGACGAGGGCTTGGCAAGCACAATGCTTGCCGCCCTCAGGATTGAACGGAGACTGTACGACGGTTTGCTCGCCGCCAAGCCGAGAACGGTTGAAGGAATGGCGGCGCTGATTCGTTATGTCGACGAAGTCAGTCGGCAGCAGCATGAGCGCGGCGACATCGATGATGATCCCGTGATCTTGGCAACCAACCTGAAGGCGATAGTGCATCTAGCGGCGTGACGGGGCTAGGCGCTGGATCATCCAAACCCGTCGGGGATGACCGGCGGGTTTTTCTTTTGGGTGGGAGGAAAGTCCTCCAGTCGGGATGATGCCGCTTTCCACAATATATATTCGGCGAGGCGCCTAGACTGCAGACGTCATCATGAGCAAGATTCCGGATACCAAGTCCTGGCAATAGTGCCTTGGGCTATTGCAACAAACAGAAAAGGATATGGGTCTAGTGAGTGAGTGATCTTAATTTGAATATGCGTGCGGCGGGGGTCTCGCGATGAGCCGGGGCGCGCAATCCTTCAAGCAGGGCGATGTTACCAAAGCCATCAAGGGCGCGTTCAACGCGGGGATGACTGTGAAGAGCGTCAGGATCGACAAGAAGAACAGGCGACATCATCCTGTTGGCCGACTACGTCAAGGATGCGTCAGACGATGACGCTGCATCTGATTGGGGCGACGTGAAGTGAAGCGTAAGAACCCGAAATATGTTCAAGAGTTCATAGACCGCCACGGCACGCCTCGATTTTATCTCCGTGTGCCGGGGCGCACTGAACGGATGCCGCTACCGGGGCTGCCGTGGTCACCGGAGTTCATGGAAGCGCACGAGAAGGCTCTCAAAAGCGATTGGGAGCCCCTCGCTATCGGCGCGAACCGGACGCAGCCGGGAACGGTGAGCGCAGCACTGATCGGCTACTATCAATCCTCAGCCTTCGGGGCATTGGCCGATGGCACACGAAAAAGTCGCCGCGCGATACTTGAGCGCTTCCGTGAGAAGTGCGGCGAGAAATCGATCATATCGATGCCAACAGACGCTGTGCAACGGATACTCAACAATCTGACGCCAGCAGCGGCCCGTAACTGGAAGAAAGCGCTTCGCGGCTTCATTGACCACTGCATGTCCCTCAACATGATCAAGGTCGATCCGCTGACCGGAATCAAGCTTGCCAAGATGAAAAGGACAGGAGGCTTTCACACTTGGACCGAGGATGAGATCGATCAGTATCGGGAACGGCATGCAGTCGGCACGAAGGCTAGGCTTGCATTTGAACTCCTGCTGCAAACGGGGCACGCGCGTTGCGACATCACTCGAATGGGGAGGCAACACGTCAAGAGCGGCAAGCTTTCGATGCAGCGGAAGAAAACGGGCGTACAGTTTGATATCCCGCTACTACCGGAGTTGGTTGCAGAGATAGCGCTGCATCCGAAGACGGATCAACTTGCGTACCTTACGACCGAACACAATAAGCCATTCACCGCTGCTGGCTTTGGCAACTGGTTTGCCGAGCGCTGCAAGGAGGCCAAGGTGCCGGGCAGGGCGCACGGGCTGCGCAAGGCGTCGGCTGTGCGGCATGCGCTTAACGGCGCGACGGCGCCGGAGCTAATGGCGTGGTTCGGTTGGAAAACGATTAGCGAGGCCCAGCGCTACATCGAGGAGGCCAACCGCATCAAGCTTGCGGAAAGCGCCGGTGCCAAGATCATGTCGAGAACAGACATTGTCAAACCCGAGACCCAGTTTGACAAAACAGCACCTAACTCTTTGAAATCGTGAGAGCGCAAAATGACGTGGCGATCCCAGCAGGATTCGAACCTGCAACCCACGGAGTAGAAATCCGTTATTCTCTAAATCTGTTGCTCTCTGATTGAGAACGTAACGCACTGACGCTCTCCCGAAGCTGCGCCATATCGAAAGTTGGAATGAACCGGACCTTCGAACGGTCTTTTCGGCCGGGATTTTTCGGCTACGAAAATCATGTGGCCCCCAATGTGGCCCCAAGAAAAACGCGCGCAAAGCAAGCTCAAGAACATAACGACAAGTATTTGATTTTGCTGGCTCCCCGGGCTGGATTCGAACCAGCGACCATTCGATTAACAGTCGAATGCTCTACCGCTGAGCTACCGAGGAATAGGCGAAGCTGTGTGTTCGCTGGCCGGAGCGTATAACAAAGCCTCCGAGGCTTGCAAAGGACCAAATAGGGTAGTTTTCGTAAGGGGTGAATGCTGCCGGAGGGGGACTTTGGCCGGGTAGGGCGGCGCTTTCGTTCTTTTATGCGGTAAACTCCGTTCCAAGGTCCGCTCCCGCGCCTGTCATCATGTTGCGTTTTGACAGGCCTTGTATCAAAGATGGCGCCGATTTTTCCTCACCCTCCGCGGCCATGACCGCTTGCCACCGGGGTCTCCAATGTCCGATTTCTCGACCGCGCGCCAGAAAATGGTCGATGGCCAGGTGCGTCCGAGCGACGTCACAGATAGTCGAATCATCGATGCGATGCTCGCGATCCCGCGTGAAGCATTCGTTCCGGAGGCGCAGCGATCGCTTGCCTATCTGGACCTTGATATCGACGTCAGCGCGGGCGGCCCGGCCAAGCGCTTCCTGTTGAGGCCGGCGGCGACGGCCAAGATGCTGCAGGCTGCCGAAATCAGCGAAACAGACAACGTATTGGTGGTGGGATGCGCGTCCGGCTATCTGGCGGCTTTGGCATCTCGTCTGGCCGGTCGAGTCACGGCGACCGAATGTGATTCCTCGCTCGCGGCAAAGGCCGCGGCCGCTTTGGCCGCGCTCGCTCTCGGAAACGTGACAGTGAAGCCTGCGCCGGTGGCTGACGGCGATTCGACGAATGCGCCCTTTGACGTCATCCTCCTCAATGGTGCTACCGAAATCGTGCCCGAATCGCTCTATCAGCAGCTCAAGGAGGGCGGCCGCCTGGTCGGAGCTTTTGCTTTGACCGCTCCCCAGCGGGCGATGGTCGTGACCCATTCCCACGACGACTTCGGGCACCGGGCGCTTTTCGACACCGCAATACCGGTACTGCCGGGCCTTGAACGGCCTCCGGCCTTCGTTTTCTAGCGCGAAGCGCCTTTCCGGATCGCCGGGTTCCTCAGAGTGTGGCCTGGATGCCCCATCTGCCGAGTTTCCCACTGTCCCCGCCGTTCGGGGGGTTCCTTCGCTCTGGTGTGACGAATAAGGTGTGACGTGGGATATCTGTTTGGAATGACTTGATGACCCGGGTCATGGGCCGCGGAACCTGGGACAGAATGATTGGAATACCTGGGATGAATGGGGTGAAGGTCGTTACCGGGGCTGCGGCAACGGTACTTCTTTTGGCGTTGGCGAATCCGGTGCCGGCTTTGGCCGACACGATCGAGGCTGCGCTGGTGCGCGCCTATCAAAACAATCCTCAGCTCAATGCGCAGCGCGCAGCGGTCAGGGCCACCGACGAAAACGTTCCGCAAGCCTTGTCCGGGTACCGGCCAAAGGTCGCCCTGACAGCGAGCGCCGGCTATCAGTACACCGACTTGAACTCGACCTTCGGCGGCACAGCGACGCAAATCGTGAGGTCTGAGGTTCACGGCACCGACCCACCGCGGTCCGCCGGCCTCACGGTGACCCAGACCTTGTACAACGGCAATCAGACCGCCAACAAAACGCGCGTAGCCGAGAGCCAGGTCTCCGGTGCCCGCGAGGGCCTGCGCGTGCTCGAGCAGACAGTGCTGCTGTCGGCGGCCACAGTCTATATGGACTATCTGCGCGACTCGGCCATCGTCGAGGTGAATCAGAGCAACGTTCGCGTTCTCGATCAAACGCTGAAGCAGACCAAGGACCGTTTCAATGTCGGCGAAGTAACCCGCACCGACGTCGCCCAGTCCGAAGCGCAGCTTGCGGCCGGCAAGACGCAGCTGCTCGCGGCTCAAGCGACGCTGACGACCACGCAAGCAAATTTCCGTCGTATTATCGGCAACGAGCCACAGGCGCTGGCGCCGGGCTCGCCGGTCGATCGTTATCTGCCGGCTTCGCTTCCCGCAGCCGTCGAACTCAGCCTGATCGAAAATCCGAACGTGACCGCGGCGATGTATGGCATCGACGTCAACTTTCTCACGGTCAAGGTGAACGAGGGCGCGCTGTTGCCGACGGTGACGGTGCAGGCCTCGGTGCAGCAGTCCTATGAGCAGAGCCTGCAAGTCTTCCGGCAGTTCGGGGCTTCCGCGATCGCGCAGGTGTCGATCCCGGTCTATCAGGGCGGTTCGGAATATTCGCTGATCCGTCAGTCCAAAGAATCGCTCGCGCAACAGCGTCTGGTTCTCGAACAGACCCGCGATCAGACTCGCGCCAACACCGTCACCGCCTGGGGCCAACTGGTTGCCGGCAAGGCCCAGGTAACGTCGGCACAGTCGCAGGTGACGGCATCGGAGATCGCACTCAATGGTGTGCGCGAAGAAGCCAAGGCCGGGCAGCGAACCACGCTCGACGTGCTCAATGCGCAGCAGGCGCTGGTCAACGCGCGGGTCGCGCTCGTGACGGCGCAGCACGATCGCGTCGTGGCTTCTTATAGTGTGTTGTCGTCGGTGGGACGGTTGTCGCCGCAGGTCCTCAGTCTGGGGACCCAGACTTATGATCCCAGTGCGCATTACCAGCAGGTACGTGACAGCTGGTTTGGCGTTCGCACGCCCGACGGCCGTTGATCGTCGCCGTGCTGTTGCAAGATCCGGCTAGGCTATAGCTGGCTTATCGCCGCGCCGACGTCAGCCTTTCGCTGCATCGCTCTCAGCCCTTCGGTGGGCGTCGGCGTTGCTTGCAATCATTTGTCGCCCTGACGTAGCGTTCTCGGAAGGCAGCAGAGCGATTCGCACCGCGGCATATTTAGCGGGCGAAATGTCGGTGTGCCGGGCGGGGCCAAGGCCGTACGATGCGTCGGACGGCGTTTGTTTGGGGACAAGTCGGGTCGGCGCGATGAATTTCCGAACCGGTCTATCCGGAACCAGCAAATACCTGCCTCGCTTGGTGTAAAAACGCTGTTGAGGGCGTTGATGAGGTGGGATCGGAAATGACGCAGCCTGCGAAGGTTCAGGAACCCTCGATGGAGGAGATTCTGGCGTCGATCCGGCGCATCATCGCCGATGACGAGGCGAAGCCCGCGGCTGCCGAAAAAGCTGCACCGCCTCCACCAAGTCCTCAGCCTTCAAGCCCCCCGCCTCCAAGTCCTGCGCCGGCAGCTGCCGCGGCACCGGCGAGGCCCGAGAAGCCTGCGCCGGCTCCTGCCGCGCGCGCGCCTGTCGACACGCCGCGGCAGGCTGCTCCTGCGTCGGCAAAGGCCGCGGCTCCGATGGCGCCGCCACCCCCGGCGCCGCCCCCTGCAGCGAGCAATAGTCAGGACGATATTGACGCGCTCCTCAATGGACTGGACGAAGCCACAACCCCGGAAGAAATCCGTCCGGCCGCGCCGGAGCCTGAGCCGGAATCCGATGTTTTGGACCTCACCGATGAGATGGCGCTGCCAGATCCGCCGCCTCAGGCTGCCTTCAAGAAGGTAGAGCCGCCGGACGATCTCGAATTCACCGAAGCGGCTGCCAGAGCGCCGCTGCGCGAAATGGCGTTCGATCTGCCGCCGCCAAGCCCGATGGATTCGCCGCCTATCCTGTCGCGCACGACGGTGTCGGCGGTCGAATCGGCGTTCAATAGCCTCGCTCACACGGTGTTGAGCAATAATGCACGGACGCTGGAAGACCTAGTCAAGGAAATGCTGCGGCCGATGCTGAAATCCTGGCTCGATGATAATTTGCCGGGGCTCGTGGAACGCATCGTCAAGGCGGAAATCGAGCGGGTTTCGCGCGGGCGCTAGGCGCTTCGCGCAGGAACGGCCGATTGCCGGTAGCGATTCAGCCATTACATTCCATGGTTACATCGGCTTTATCCCTTGTCCGACCTGATGGCGTGTTGACTTGGCGCGCCGGGGCGGCTTCTTAGCCCGTTTCAGGTCCCCCGAAATGCAGCCGTCATGATCGAGAAAAACTACCAGCCCGCCGATATCGAAGGCCGTATGTCCGTCATTTGGGAGGACAGCCGCGCCTTCAGTGCTGGACGTCCGGAACGGCGCGATGCCACGCCATTCACCATCGTGATCCCGCCGCCCAATGTGACGGGGTCGCTGCATATGGGGCACGCGCTCAACAACACCTTGCAGGACATTCTGTGCCGTTTTGAACGGATGCGAGGCCGCGACGTGCTGTGGCAACCCGGCACCGATCACGCGGGCATCGCGACCCAGATGGTGGTCGAGCGGCAGCTGATGGAACGGCAAGAGCCGGGCCGCCGCGACCTCGGGCGCGAGAAGTTCCTGGAACGCGTCTGGCAATGGAAGGCCGAAAGTGGCGGCATCATCGTCAACCAGCTGAAGCGGCTCGGCGCCTCCTGCGACTGGTCGCGCGAGCGTTTCACGATGGATGAGGGCCTGTCGCGGGCGGTCGTGAAGGTGTTCGTGGAATTGCACCGTCAGGGCTTGATCTACAAAGACAAGCGGCTCGTGAACTGGGATCCGAAGCTGCTCACGGCCATTTCCGACCTCGAGGTGCAGCAAATCGAGGTCAAGGGCAGCCTGTGGTATCTGCGCTACCCGATCGAGGGCAAGACGTTCAGCCCGGACGATCCCACAAGCTTTATCGTGGTCGCCACCACGCGGCCCGAGACCATGCTCGGCGATACGGCCGTGGCCGTGCATCCCGATGACGAGCGCTACCAGCATCTCGTCGGCCAGCACGTGATCCTGCCGCTCGTCGGCCGCCGGATTCCGATTGTCGCCGACGAATATTCCGATCCCGAGAAAGGCTCAGGTGCGGTCAAGGTGACGCCGGCGCATGACTTCAACGATTTCGAAGTTGGCAGGCGCCACAACCTGCCGCAGATCAGTGTGCTCGATAAAGAAGCTTCGCTCGCGCTGGTCGGCAACGAAGATTATCTGCGTGGACTGCCCGAAGGAGCGGCCGAGCTTGCGGCCGAATTGAATGGCCTCGATCGTTTCACCGCGCGCAAGCAGATCGTGGCACGCCTGGAAGATTTCGGCTTCCTGGAGCGGATCGAACCGAACACGCATATGGTGCCGCATGGCGACCGCTCCGGCGTCGTGATCGAACCCTATCTGACCGATCAATGGTACGTCGACGCCAAGACGCTGGCCCAGCCGGCGATCGCGGCCGTGCGCAACGGGACGACAACCTTCGTTCCGAAGAATTGGGAAAAGACCTATTTCGACTGGATGGAAAACATCCAGCCCTGGTGCGTCTCGCGCCAGCTGTGGTGGGGTCACCAGATTCCGGCCTGGTACGGTCCGGACGGCAAGGTGTTCGTCGCCGAGACCGAAGAAGAGGCGATCGGCAATGCGCTTGGCTATTACGTCGAGCAGGAGGTCATCACCGTCGAGCAGGGGCGGGAGATGGCGCTCGATCGCAACAAGCGCGAGGGCTTCATCACCCGTGACGAAGACGTGCTCGACACCTGGTTTTCCTCGGCGTTGTGGCCGTTCTCGACGCTTGGCTGGCCGGACGACACACCGGAGGTGAAGCGCTACTACCCGACGAACGTTCTGGTCACCGGCTTTGACATCATCTTCTTCTGGGTCGCCCGCATGATGATGATGGGCCTGCATTTCATGAAGGAGGCGCCGTTCTCGACGGTTTACATCCACGCCCTCGTCCGCGACGAGAAGGGCGCCAAGATGTCGAAGTCGAAGGGCAACGTCATCGATCCCCTGCATCTGGTCGAAGAATACGGCGCCGATGCGCTGCGATTCACGCTTGCCGCGATGGCCGCGCAAGGCCGCGACATCAAGCTCGCCGCAAGCCGCGTCGAGGGCTATCGCAACTTCGCGACCAAGCTGTGGAACGCGTGCCGTTTTGCGGAAATGAACGCGTGCGGCGCGCCTGCCGATTTCGATCCGGCCAAAACCACGCAGACGCTGAATCGCTGGATCGCGCATGAGACGTCGCGTGCCACGCGCGAGGTGACCGAGGCTATCCAAGCATATCGCTTTAATGACGCTGCCGGCGCGGCCTATCGCTTCGTCTGGAATGTCTATTGCGACTGGTATCTGGAATTGGCAAAGCCGGTGCTGATGGGCGAGGAGTGCGCCGCCAAGGCCGAAACCCGCGCGACGGTGGCGTGGGCGCGAGATGAAATTCTCAAAGTTCTCCATCCGTTCATGCCGTTCATCACCGAGGAACTGTGGGCGGTCACCGCGAAGCGCGATGGCCTGTTGGCTTTGGCTCCATGGTCACGCAAGGCAAACGAGTTGTCGGTCGAGCAAGTAGCACTGATGGCGGCGGCGAGCCCCATTGAACCGATACCGGCGCTGGCTTTGCCGTTGATCGACACTGCCGATTTCACCGATCCGGCGGCCGAGGCCGAGATCGGCTGGGTGGTCGATCTCGTCACCGCGATCCGCTCAGTTCGCGCCGAAATGAACATTCCGCCCTCGACGCTGACAGCGCTGGTTCTATCGGGGACAGCGGCGGAAACCAGAGAGCGCGCGCCGCGCTGGAGTGACGTCATCAAACGGATGGCGCGGCTCTCTGACATTTCCTTTGCCGACCGGGCGCCAGAGGGTTCAGTGCAATTGTTGGTCCGCGGCGAAGTCGCCTCACTGCCGCTCAAGGGTGTGATCGATCTTTCCGCCGAGAAGGCTCGCCTCGACAAGGAACTGGCCAAGGCCGACGCCGATATCAAGCGGGTCGACGCCAAGCTGGCCAACGAGAAGTTCGTCGCCAACGCGCCTGAGGAAGTCGTCGAAGAAGAAAAAGAAAAGCGCGAGGCCGCCTCCGCCCGAAAGGCAAAGATCCTGGAAGCGTTGGAACGTCTGAAGGGCGTGGAGTCGTAACAGAGTGGGTGCCTTGACTCAGACGTTCCCCTCGAGCTGAGCGATCGCTTCTTTGCTGCGGACGCCGTACATCGACAGGCTCAGCAAAACATAGGCTCCCGAGGTCCAGAGGGCTTGCCAGTTCTGGGTCCCCTCTTTGAAGACGATGTAGAGCGCGCTGAAAAAGAAAATTCCCGCAAACACCGTCTCGGCGATGGGGCGAGTGCCCGCTTTGGGCCGGTTCAGCCACGACAGCACAACCAGCGGCACGGCCGCCATTGTCAGTGAGGCATAGGGAAGATCCTGCCAGCGCGGATCGAATACCGAGTCCAGGGCCGCACCCGTTGCGATCACGATGATCACGATCAGGACGATGCCGAGGGCAAATGTCGGTAACGACCGGGTTCTGCTATCGCGCGGTCCCATCAATTCCACAAACGCGGGCAGGGAGCGGCCCGACATCAGGGCATTGGCACTGAGCAGCGGCGCCGCTGCGGCGGCCACCAGCAGCGAACCCCATCTGAGCCAGCCGCCGAGGCCGAAACTTTCATACGTCATTTTGTCGAACGCGATTCCGAGCACGATTCCGGCGACCGTCGCCGAAATACCGACGGCGACCCACGACGACGAGCGGGGCTTCCACGGTTTGCGCCGTTGGCCGAGCCAGGCCGCTGCGAAAATGGAGATCGCCAATATCATTCCGCTTCCCATCAGCGGCTTCCACAGCGGATAGTTGCTGATGGCAATGCCGGGCGGGTATTTGAGGGTTTGATGATCGGCTTTGAACAAGCCCCAATTGCCGCCGACCGTGCCTTCCCAATACCGCTTCCAGGACGCATCAAACGCCTCGATCAGGTTGACGCGAAAATGGTCGCGCTTTGCAATGTCGAGGATTTCAGAGATTACACGGGCCTGGTTGATCCGCGACGGAAGTGCGCCCTCGCGCATGCGTCCCATGCTGGGCCAACCGGTTTCGCCGATCACGACTTCCTTGCCCGGAAAAGCAAGGGACACTTGCTTGTGGACAGCCGCCACATGTGCCGCAGCATCCTCGGCCCGGCTCGGAATATTGTCCCAATAGGGCAGGACATGGATGGTCACGAAATCCACGGCATCCTGAATTTCCCGATAGCGTAGCCAGTACTCCCAGACTTCCGCGTAAGTGACGGGCACCGTGACGCGTGCTTTGACCGACAACAGAAGTTCGCGAAGATCGGACGGGGTCATGTCCCCATGCAACAACACCTCGTTGCCAACGATGATCGTGGTGACCGTATCCGGATATCTTTGCGAGAGTGCGACCGCGGTATCGACAAGATGCGCATTCTTGAGCCGGTTGTTGCTGATCCAGATTCCCAGAAGAACTTTTAATCCGATCTGCGACGCCAGTTCGGGCACCTTGTTCAAACCGTTGTCGACGGAATAGGTGCGGATACAGCGCGATATTTTGGAAATTTGAAGCAGGTCTTCGCGGATTTGTTCCGCGCTGACCTCCAGCGTCGGGTTGAGCGGCGTCTGGTCGTCGCGGAACGGCGCGTAGGATATACATTCGAGCTTGGACGCAGCGTCGATCGGGGCGTGCGCAAGCGTAACCGGTTTGGCCAGCCACCACCAAACCGAGGCAATCATCGTCAGGGATATCAGGAGAAGCGCCAGCGGCGCGCGAACGGCAATTGGTTCTATCCTCCGGAAGACTTGTCGATTATGGTCCAGCCGTTCATGGTCGAACGCAACACTGGGTCGTGATAGCAAATTGCTGTCACCAATAAAGGCCGGCCCGTTCAACAACAAGTGACGTGATGTTTTTCAACGGATTTTCCCGGCGACAGTTTGCCAAAATGGCAGCGTGGTCAGCCCTCGGAATCCCGATCAGATCCGCCGAAGCCGCTGAGGGTATCGCTGCCGCGGCGCCCCAATTTCCGAACAGTAACCCGGCCACTTTTCCGCCGGACTTCTTGTGGGGCGCGGCGACCTCCGCCTATCAGATCGAGGGAGCGGTCAATGAGGACGGGCGCGGGCCGTCGATCTGGGATCGTTTCGTTCACCTCAAAGGCAAGATCGTCGACCAAAGCACTGCCGATGTCGCGAACGACCATTACCATCGCTACAAGGAGGACGTTCAGCTCATCAAAGAGCTCGGCGCCAGGGCTTATCGGTTTTCGATCGCGTGGCCTCGCGTGTTTCCGGAAGGCACGGGAACGCCGAATCCCAAGGGTCTTGATTTCTATCAGCGGCTCCTCGACGAACTATTGGCCAATGGCATCCAGCCGTTTGCCACGCTCTATCACTGGGACCTGCCTCAGGCACTTCAGGATCGCTACGGCGGCTGGAGGTCGCGCGACACGTCGCTAGCCTTTGCGGATTATGCCGGATATGTCACCGAGCGCATCAGCGATCGCGTCAAGCACATCTTCACGATCAATGAATGCGCAAGGCTGGTTCAGGCCGGTTTTGGCACGGGTATCGACGCGCCGGGGCTTACGTTGCCGCAAAAGGAAATCAATCAGATCCGTCCACCACGTCGCGCTGGGCCATGGTCTTGCGGTGCAGGCTATCCGCGCGAACGCCCGAAGCGGGACAAAAGTCGGTCCGGCCGAGAATATCGAAATCTGCGTTCCCGCCATTGAAACCCCGGCCAATATCCGCGCGGCGGAAATCGCCACGCGCGAACTCAACGCCGGCTACCTCACCGCTATTCTGGAAGGAAAATACACCGACGGCTTTCTCGCCTATGCCGGCGCCAACGCCCCGAAATTCACCGCAGAAGACCTCGCCGCCATTTCATCGCCGATCGATTTCGTTGGGCTCAACGTCTATATGCCTAACCAGTATGTCGTGGCAGGCGAGAACGGCAACGATTTTGCGTTGCTGCCGTTCGCTGCGACGTACCCGCATATGGATTCCAACTGGCTCAGAATCGGTCCCGAGGCGATGTATTGGGCGCCGCGTCATGTCGCCAAACTCTGGAATGTAAAGTCGATCTATATCACCGAGAACGGAACGTCGGCGGCGGACCAGCCGACGGCGGACGGCAAGGTCTATGATGTCGATCGCATCATGTATCTGCGCAACTATCTGACGCAGCTTCATCGGGCGACCTCGGAAGGCGTGCCGGTCAACGGCTATTTCCTCTGGAGCCTGATGGATAATTTCGAGTGGGCGGATGGTTACGAGAAGCGCTTCGGATTGTACCGCGTCGACTTCCAGACCCAGCGCCGCACGCCGAAACTTTCAGCCTCGTATTATCGCGAGGTCATCCAGCGCAACGCCGTAATGTGATCCGGCGGGACTCCCGATTTATACCACCGATCTATTCGGCGAACGGCTTCGAGAGGAACTTCGAGCCTCGCAGTCCATAACGCCAGGGCAGGTCGACCGCCTTGGTGAGGCCGATCCGCACGCCTGTAACGACGTCGGGCTTGGCCGCGGGCGCATATAGCGCCATCGGGGGCTTATCGAGCGCCAGCCCGTTATGGGCGTGGGTGATGCCGAGCGCTTCCGTCAGCTTGCCCGGTCCCGAACACAG
This sequence comes from uncultured Alphaproteobacteria bacterium, assembly GCA_963770515.1. Lineage (GTDB taxonomy): Bacteria > Pseudomonadota > Alphaproteobacteria > Rhizobiales > Xanthobacteraceae > Bradyrhizobium. The sequence goes on along the minus strand of CAVYPW010000002.1, from coordinate 772,329 downwards.
CGACCGCTCGTCGTGAAGGCCGCGCCGCCGCCGCATCGCGGGGATGCCATGGGTCGGCTCCAGCGCCCGGATCAGGACTGCGCTCGCCGAGCCGACTTTTTCGCAGACGAAGTTGACGCACCAGTGGATGCCGTAGGAGCGGTAGACGTAGACGAAGCCGGGCGGCCCGAACATCACGGCATTGCGCGGCGTCAGCCCCCGGTAGGAATGCGCCGCCGGCTCGGTGTGGTGGTAGGCCTCGACCTCCACAATGATCCCCCCGATGCCATCGACCAGCAGGGTCACGCCGACCAGATCGGGGGCAACCTCGTGCACGCTGCGGTCAAAGAACGTTCTTTTGAGCTGCTTACCGAGTTTTGAGCTGCTTCTAACCGAATTTGGAGGCATGGGATGGTATGCTAGGTTTCCGTACTGGCCAAAGCGAGCGGTTGCGGTTCGCGGTCCACCGGATTAGCTAGAATATCGAGAAAAGCACGGATTCCCCCATGGTCGTCATCGTCGATACCGTCTCCGCCACGCCGGTGCGCCCGCGTCACCCCGAAAAGGCGAACCGGCCGGACGCGCTGTCGCCGCCGAAGCCGGACTGGATCCGCGTCCGCGCCCCGACCACGCGCGGCTATGCCGATACCCGCAACATCGTCAAGGAAAACGGCCTCGTCACGGTCTGCGAGGAGGCGGGTTGCCCGAACATCGGCGAGTGCTGGGACAAGAAGCACGCCACCTTCATGATCATGGGCGACACCTGCACCCGGGCGTGCGCGTTCTGCAATGTCAAGACGGGCATGCCGGGCGCGCTGGATGCCGCCGAGCCGGAGCATGTCGCGGAAGCCACCTTTAAGTTGGGATTAAAGCATGTGGTGGTCACTTCCGTGGACCGCGACGATCTCGCCGACGGCGGAGCGCAACATTTCGCCGAGACCATCCGCGCCATCCGCGCCCAGTGCCCGGAGACAACCATCGAAATCCTGACGCCTGATTTTCTGCGCAAGGACGGCGCGCTGGAGCTCGTGGCCGCGGCAAAGCCCGATGTGTTCAACCACAATCTGGAAACCGTGCCGTCGCAATATCTGAGCGTGCGGCCGGGCGCGCGTTATTTCCATTCGATCCGCTCGCTGCAACGGGTGAAGGAAATCGACCCGACCATTTTCACCAAATCGGGCATCATGGTCGGCCTCGGCGAGGAGCGCCATGAGGTCTTGCAGGTGATGGATGACTTGCGCTCGGCGGATGTGGATTTTCTCACCATCGGCCAATATTTGCAGCCGACGCGAAAGCATCATGCGGTGATGCGTTACGTGACCCCGGACGAATTCGCAGGCTATGAGAAGGTTGCCTACACCAAGGGCTTCCTGATGGTGTCGGCGAGCCCGCTGACCCGTTCGTCGCACCACGCCGGCGAAGATTTCGCGAGGTTGCAGGCGGCGCGCGCGGCTATCGCCCGCTAAAGCAATGCCGAGCTTTTCCAACAAGCGGCGGGTACAGCATACCGCATCCGAGATGTTCGACCTTGTCGCTGACGTCGAGCGTTACCCTGAATTCGTGCCGCTCTGCCAGTCGTTGAAAGTCCGCCAACGGACGCCGAAGCCGGACGGCACAGAGATCGTCGTGGCCGACATGACGGTGGCGTTCAACCTCGTGAAGCAGACGTTCACAAGCGAGGTGACGCTCGACCGTCCCAATTTGAAGATCGCCGTGCGCTATCTGCGCGGGCCGTTCTCCAATCTCGAAAATCGCTGGACCTTCGAGCCGAAGGGCGAAGGGGCCAGCGACGTCGGGTTTTTCATCGCCTACGAATTCAAGAGCCGGATGCTCGCCCTGCTGATGGGCTCGATGTTCGATGCGGCCTTCGCGCGGTTTTCTGCCGCGTTCGAGAAACGCGCGGATGTCGTCTACGGGAAGAGTTGACCGCGTGCCCCGGATGTGGCGCAGCATGAAGTGATGCGACGCAGAGGCGGGGCCCATCTTTCCCATTGGCATGGGTCCCGGTTTTGCGAAGCAGCGCTTGCGCGCCGCATCGCGCCCGGGACACGGGAGTAGGCGCATCTGTCTCCGATTAACCTGTCAAACAGCGAACTGAACACAAATCGGCATTCCCGCGACGCGAACCGCGCCCGAGCTGTTGGTCCAGTCACGTCCTCTAAAACAAGAGGGCGCAGGGAATGCCGGGTGCGACATGCACCCGCAGATGGGGTAACGGGCCTCTTGGCCCTTTGGGTGGTCGTCCCTCACATGATGGTGTGACGGAGTCGAGGATTGGCCTCGCTCCAAGCATCGAGGAGAGACGACCATGGAGCATTATGCCGGAATCGACGTGTCATTGGAATGCTCAAGCGTGTGTGTGGTGGACGGGAGTGGCAAGATCATTCGCGAGACGAAGGTCGCGAGCGAGCCGGCGGCATTGATTGGCTGGCTCGGCTCTCTGGGCTTTGGGCTTGGGCGGATCGGGCTGGAGGCGGGGCCGCTGTCGCAATGGCTTTATATGGCAATGAAGCAGGCCGGGCTTGCGGTCGAGCTTTTGGAGACGCGGCACGTGCGTGATGCGTTCAAGGCGATGCCGGTGAAGTCGGACCGCAATGACGCCCGAGGGATCGCGCAATTGATGCGGCTTGGCTGGTTCCGGCCGGTGCACTGCAAGTCGATGGCTGCACAGGAGGTGCGGGCCATACTGACGGCGCGCAAGCTGGTGCAGAGCAAACTTATTGATATCGAGAACAGCCTGCGCGGGATCTTGCGTGGCTTTGGGTTGAAGGTCGGCAAGACAACGCGGACGAACTTTGCCGGGCGGATCAGGGAGTTGGTCAAGGGTCACCCGAACCTGAAGACGGTCGGCGAGGCCCTGCTCTCGGTGCGCGCCGTGTTACTGGGTGAGTTCAACGCGTTTGAGAAAAGGGTGCGTGCGATGTCGCATTCGAATGCAAACGCCAGGCTGTTGATGTCGACACCGGGGGTAGGACAGATCGTGGCGCTGACCTATGTGTCTGCGATCGACGACCCGGCGCGGTTTCGATCGTCAAAGCGGGCAGGACCGCTGTTCGGGCTGACACCAAAGAAATACCAATCCGGCGAGATCGACCGCTCCGGGCGGATCAGCAAGATCGGCGATACCACGGTTCGGGCCGCGCTCTATGAGGCTGCCCACATCATACTAACCAAACCAATCAAGGGATGCTCGCGGCTCAAGAGCTGGGCGATGCGGATCGCCAGGCGCGCCGGCATGAACAAGGCGAAGGTTGCACTGGCGCGCAAGCTCGCGGTCATCCTGCATCGCATGCTCGCCACCGCAACACCATTCAACGACGCTGCCGCGGCAGCCTGATCGGGAGGCGCAACACAGTTTTCGGACGGCCTCTCCACACCAGGCCTTCCCGAAGCGAGGTCCCTGCCGGGACGATGGATCAGGTCAGGCCGCCACGCGAGTCGTCGACGCCATCTCAAGATGCGATCACGCCCACCGCAGATTGGCCGACCTATCCTCCACGAACCCCATCAGGCGACGGCCTTTGTGCCGATCCCGGACAGAAGCAAGTCCCCGGCAAGTGGATCACGCAAAAAAGGGATTGACTCATCGAGGCCCGTTACAGAAGCCTCGCGTGCAAGTAAAAAAGCACACGAGTTAGTCACCACAGGCACAACGCCATCATCCGGCATTCCCTGCGCGATGGCTTTACGGTTTCCTTCGTGCTCGCCCCGGAGACCGGGCTTTGTTGTCTCCGTCACCTGCGCGATGCGTAGCATCGTCGCCGGCTTGATATCAGCGTCGGGACATCAGGCCCACACGACTTCACCGTCCGTGCAGGGATTGCCCGTCCAGCAATGCCTGCACGTCCACCGCATTCCCACCCAACGTTTCGTGACGGTCGCGAAGCGTCCCTCTTGTTCGGGCGTGAACGGGGCGAGGTCGTAAAGGTGATTTGCCCGACGGCGCAAGGGGAAATTTGACGCGGCGGGAGGCTCAGCCAAGCTGCGTATTTTACGGCTGTCATACGCGCTGACTGTCAATTGCTGGCACGCAAAGCGTGGCTTTTATCGTTAATCAGCCATTACAATTACCGAAAATTTTAAGTATCTCGCTTTCATGCGCTGTCCATTCATCAGTCCTAACATTACAGTTGTCGTTTTGCTTTGAGGTGTGCGCGTCGAGCGATCGCCTGGTGAGCTCTGCGCCAGAGTGACCATGCGATGATGTGGGCGGGTTGGATCCGCTTTCGAGCGAGCCTGATGGCGATGCGCCGAACTTCCTGGATTGACCATCGGATCAATGACGAGGCGGCGATGGTTTTGTTTTTGCGGTGACTTGGCGTTGCGTTTTTTTTGGTTGCGGCGGATTGGCATGATGGCGGATCACCGCCATCATGGCGAAGGCCAGCATCACCATAGATACGTGGCGATGCCAGCCATGCCAGGATCGGCTCTCGTTGTGATCGAGCCCGAACTCGTTTTTGGCGGTCTCAAAACTGTCCTCGATCGCCCAGCGATGGCCTTCGACCGCGACCAGCGTTTCGATGGCTGTTCCTGCTGGGCACCAGGTGGTGAAGAAGGCGAGGTCATCATCTGCGATGCGACGACGGATCAGCAGACCGCGGGTCCACAAACCGTCATTTGCGCCATTGAACTGCCCGGCATCGAGATCGGCCAATTCGAGATAGCACTAATCATGCAGCCTGGGTCCTTTGGTTCCGTCCCCTGCCGACAGGCGTTTCCAGTCGGACGAACGCCGCGTCGAGGCGATGTCCGCGGCGGTGCCAGAGATTGATCGCCGCTTGCCCCAGGATCGGAACACATGAGCGCTGCTGACCCCGAGCACATAGCCTTTGCCGGCATGGCGTAGTTGCTGTTCGATATCTCCGACACCGTAGACCGTATCGGCAGCCACCCACTTGAATGGCACAGCCGCGACTATCGCGCGTGCAATCATTCTCGTCGCAAGCTTTGGTTTGGTCGCAAAGCCCGTGTCGGCAGGCACGTACGTGGCTTCCAGACGATCTGGATCGTCGGTCCATTCCTTTGGAAGATACAACGCGCGATCGATGAACGCATGGCCATGACGCGAAACGTAGGTAGCGAAGACGCCGATCTGGCAGTTCGTAATCTTGCCTGCCGAACCGGTGTATTGCCGCGCCACGCCGCACGACGCTTTGCCCTGCTTGAGAAAGCCAGTCTCGTCGACGACCAGGACCGCATCGTCATCTGCCAAATGCTCGATGACATAGTCGCGCACGATATCGCGCAAGGCATCGGCATCCCAATCCCTGCGACCAAGGATCGCCTGTTGCCGCCATGGGCCAGGATCACCGGCCGCCTCCGCGCGCATCCAGCCGGTCTTGCGTTGCTCATCGCCGAGCAAACCCTCGAGAAACAGGCCTGCATTTCTCGCAACCCGTTCCTGCCCGAACAACGGACGTATCCGCTTCTTAACCTCCCGAAGCGACGCAGCCCACAACGCAAGCGTCTCTTCAATCGACGCTGCCTGCGCCCACGATCTTCGAATCATGGTTGCCCATGGATTTAGAAATCTTCAGAAAGGGCAACTGTAATGCTAAGGTCGGCATGGGTTGTGGAGACGGCATCATGGCGACGATGAGCGGCCAAGCGGCGGAATCGATGGGACGACTTCTTGTCGTCGAAGGCGATCTCGTTCAGCGTACGTTGATCGGCAAAATCGGCGAGAAGCTCGGTTATGATACCCTGATTGCCTCTTCCTTCGAGGCTGCGGCCGTACTGCTTCGGCACGAGTGTTTCGATATCATGACGCTTGATCTATCGCTGGGCGAGCGTGACGGCGTGGAGCTGCTTCGCCTTGTGGCGGATATCGGCCTGCGGTCCATGCCCATCGTGATCATCAGCTCCTGCGATGAGCGCATCCTGAACTCGACGAAGCGAGTAGCCGAAGGGCTGAAACTTTCGCTCAACGGGTGCATCACAAAGCCGCTCAATCTCGATCGTCTGAAAGAGGCGCTTTATCTGCCGCGCAGAACACGGAGCGTTCGGGGCAGTGACGCACCTTCGATCACCCTCACGCGGGACCAGATCACGGCTGCTCTGGCGAGCGAGGAGTTTTTCGTGGAATTTCAGCCGAAGGTCGATCTCGTCAGCGGAAAAGCCGTCGGGGCAGAGGCGCTGGCACGCTGGCGAACACCCGCGCTCGGTCTGGTTTCGCCTGACGTCTTCATTCCCATGGCAGAGCAGTTCGGCCTGATGCCGGAGCTGACCGATCGAATCCTTTCGCTGGCAATCAAGAATGGTCGAAGGCTGGTCGAAAACCATCCGGGCTTCACCATTGCGGTCAACGTTTCAGCCTCCTTGATGTCCGATCTCACGCTGCCCGAGCGGATCGAAGACATCCTGCGCAGCGAGGCCATGCCGGCCAACGCTCTGATCGTCGAAATCACCGAGGGCGCCGCGATGTCTGACGTTGATCGGGCGACCGACATCTTGGTGAGGTTACGAATCAAGAACATCGGCGCCGCTATCGATGATTTTGGCACCGGCTATTCGTCGCTCTCGGCGCTGGCGCGGCTGCCGTTCACTGAGCTCAAGATTGACCAATCCTTCGTCAAGGGCTCCGAAGCCGATCCGGATATGATGAAAATTATCGATGCCTCGGTAGGGCTGGCCCGTGCATTCGACATGAAAGTCGTCGTCGAAGGGGTCGATCATCCGCAAGCATTGGCACGGGTGCGCCGGGCCGGCTGCGACATCGGTCAGGGTTATCTCTTCGCGCGATCACTAGGACCGGAAGATGCCGAAGATTGGATTGCACGGCAGAATTCCACTATCTCTCGCCATTCCATAAGCTACTCGTAAAGCCAAAAGGAACGATTCGTGCCTTAAGGTCGGTGCCGTTGGCCGCAGTCAGCGCGATTGGTCTGGCCGGTGGCTCCGTAAAACTACGGGTAGCGAAGTTTTTCGATTGTTACCTCTTTTTCCGTATTTTGACTTTGATCAATCCGAACATCGACCATCTTTCACATCATGTTTTGATCGTTTGGGGCGCCACGCGACCATTGATAGAGACGCTGGGACGGACCGCACAGGATGTTTGCAACTAATACCGACCCTCGAGAAACGCTCATCACCGAGCTTGAGGCCGCGGTTCGCGGTGGTTCTTCCGAGGCTCGCGTCGACAAGCTGCGCCAGGTTACGGCTCTCTTTCTTGTCGAACTCGACCTCATTAAACGACGAGCAGGTGAAGGTTTTCGACGAAGTCTTGTGCCGCCTGATGGCCAGGATCGAAACACAGGCGCTGGCCGAACTGGGCCGTTGCCTTGTTCTCGTCGACAACGCGCCGGTCCAGGCGACGAAGCAGCTCGCCTGGAACGAGGCGATCGCCGTAGCCGGACCGGTACTGACGGGATCGAAACGCCTGTCGACGACGGATCTCACCGAGATCGCGCAAGTTCGCGGTCAAGACCACCTGATTGCCATCTCCAAGCGGGAAAGCCTGGATACAGAAGTGACCGACGTGCTGGTGGAACGCGGCGAACGGCCGGTGCTTCACGTCCTTGCCAAGAATGCCGGGGCGCAATTTTCGGACACGGGTTATGCCGTCCTGGTCAAAAAGGCCGATGGAGACGATACCCTGACCGAGGCAGTCGGATCGCGTCGCGATATTCCGGCTCGGCTGTTGCGGGACCTTCTGGCGCGTGCCGCGGAGGCGGTGAAGACGAAGCTCCTCGCGCTGATTTCTCCCGAGCATCGCGAGCAGCTGATGCAAGTTCTGTCCAACATATCGACGACGATCAGCGGAGCCAGCAAGGACAACGGCTATGCCAATGCCGAAAAGGCCATCCGGAGCTTGCAGAGTGCCGGCCGTCTTAGCGGCACGACGATCCGCGACTTTGCCGCCGCCGGTCAGATGCCTCAGGTTATTGTCGGTATTGCTGTCCTGTCGTCATCAAAGACAGATCTTATTGCGGAAATCCTGACAGGAGTTCGAAATGATGCGGTGCTCGTCCCCTGTAAGGCCGCGGCGCTAGCCTGGGATGCCGTCGAGGCAATCCTGCGTAATCGCCTGGGGACGCAGCCGATATCCCCAGAGGTGCTGGAACTGGCGCGAAACGACTATCGGCGGCTGTCCGTTCAAACGGCACAAAAAACGCTGCGCTTCCTGCAGGTCCATGCGACCGTCAAGTAAGATCAGGCGACGGTCTCTTACTTCAATAGATGGGTAGAACCTTGGTTCGCTTATTGGCGCAAGCGAACTCGGGTGTCGACCGCCAGCGTTGAACGGACGCTACCCCCGCGGCCGCCGTGCCTTTGCCGCATGCCGCCTTGGCGCGCGCACGGCGCGTGGGCGGACCCGGCTGACGGCTGCGCGTTTCGGCTTCGCCTGAGCTGGCCCGCGTGCCATCTCCATCAGCATCCGCAAAGCTTCGATCACCGAACGCTGCCGCACGGCGCTGCGGCCGATGGCGCCAAAGCGGCATTCGCGATGCGTGATGCGCCCGTCACGCGCGGCGACCGCAAAGTGCACGAGGCCAACCGGCTTGCCAGGCACCGCGCCGCCGGGGCCGGCGATGCCCGTGATCGACACCGCGAGATCGACGCCGGCCCGCTCCAGCGCCCCGACCGCCATTTGCGTCGCGGTTTCCTTGCTGACCGCGCCGAAGGTGGCAAGCGTCGAGGCTTCGACGCCCAGCATCGCGCGCTTGGCGTCGTTGGAATACGTGACAAAGCCGCGGTCAATCACGTCGGAGGAGCCGGGAATGTCCGTCAGCGCGCCGGCAACCAGGCCGCCGGTGCAGGATTCTGCGGTCGCGATTGTCAGCTTGCGGCTGCGGCAGAGATCGAGCAGCGAGCGGGCGAGGGTGGTGGTGGAGCCGATTTGACGTTCGCTCGCCATCTGCCGCGCTTTCAGACCGAAACAGGTCCCTTGTCGTCCCAGGGGAGGCGGATGGTGGCGCAGGCGGTCGCCGCGATGCCTTCCTCGCGGCCGGTAAAGCCGAGGCGTTCGCTGGTGGTGGCTTTGACGGCCACGCGCGCGACGTCGAGGCCCGTGATCTCGGCGATCCGTGCGCGCATCTGATCGCGCAGCGGGCCGATTTTCGGCCGCTCGCAGATCAGCGTGACCTCGAGATTGGCTATGCGTCCGCCGCGCGCGGTGACGCGGTCGACGGCGTATTTCAGGAATTTGTCGGAAGCCGCACCCTTCCATTTCATGTCACTCGGCGGAAAGTGCGAACCGATATCGCCATCGGCGAGCGCGCCCAGGATCGCATCGACCAGCGCATGCAGGCCCACATCTCCATCGGAATGGGCGAGGAATCCTCTGGTGTGCGGCACGCGGACGCCGCAGATCATCAGATGGTCGCCGTCGCCGAAAGCGTGAACGTCATAACCGGTGCCGCTCCTGACATCGCCGAGCAGGCTGGCGAGGCGGGCTTCCTCGCGGACAAAATCTTCCGGTGTGGTGAGTTTCATGTTCGCAACATCGCCTTCAAACGTCGCCACCGTCAATCCCACCCATTCGGCCAGCGCCGCATCGTCGGTGAAATCGTCGCGTCCCTCGCGCGCCGCGCGCCGGTGCGCCTCCAGGATGGCGTCAAAGCGGAACGACTGGGGCGTCTGCGCAATCCGCAAGCGCGCGCGCTCGGGCGTCGCTTCGACGCGGCCATTGCCGTCGACAAGCTTGATCGTGTCGGCGACGGATATCGCGGGGATGGCTGCGCCGGTCTTCGAAGCCGCATCGATCGCGCGTGAAATCAATGCGGGTGAGACGAAGGGACGGGCGGCGTCATGAATCAGCACGATGTCGGGCTTCGCCGCGACCAAGGCTTCAAGTCCTGCACGCACCGAAGCCTGGCGTGTCGCACCGCCTTTGACGGGAGAAGCGTATTGCAGGCCGCGCACCGCTTCGTCGAAGACAGAAGCATCGTCCGGATTCACCACTGGCTGCACGGCGACGACCTGGGGATGGCTGCAAAACGGTTCCATCGCGCGGAAAATCACTGGCTGCCCACCGATTGAACGATATTGTTTCGGTCCGCCGGCACCGGCGCGAAGGCCGCGCCCTGCGGCAACGAGGATGGCGGCAGTCCGTGGCGGATTCGGCATGGGTTTTCGGCTATCGGTCGATTGGGTTGGCAATACACAGCTTTTCGCAGGCGCCCAGCCCTTATCACGCTCGCGCGGGGAAGACAGACCGATTCCTGCCGATTCCTGTGGGCTGGGAAAAAATCGGATACTTTGTTGCGGTGCACTTGCAAGATACGCGGGACTGTCTAAAGTGTAGGCATGAAACTTGACTGCACAAGATTTGTGCGCAACAATCGATTCCAGCGGGTAACGGCACCCGTCAAAGCAACGAGAAATCCGTGAGCAGGCTCAACTCTTTGCGCCATAACCCATTGAAAATAGGCGATATTGAGCTTGCTGGCCGGGTTTTTTTGGCGCCCATGTCGGGCATAACAGACGCGCCGTTTCGACGTTTGGCCGCAACCCTCGGAGCCGGGCTGGTCGTGTCCGAGATGACGGCCAGCGACGACCTCGTCAACGGCAAACCGATGTCGCAGCTGCGGTGCGAAGCCGCAGGCATCGGTCCCCATATGGTTCAGCTGGCCGGCTGCGAAACCAGGTGGATGGCCGAGGGCGCTCGGATCGCCGAGGCCACGGGCGCCGATATCATCGACATCAACATGGGTTGCCCGGCGCGTCACGTGACGGGCGGGCAATCCGGTTCCGCGCTGATGCGCGATCTCGATCACGCCGTGCGCCTGATCGAGGCCACCGTTGAAGCCGTGAACGTCCCGGTGACGCTGAAGATGCGGCTTGGCTGGGACGAGCGGTCGCTGAATGCGCCGGAGCTGGCGCGCCGCGCCGAGGCCGCCGGCGTGCAACTGATTTCCGTACATGGCCGGACCCGCTGCCAGTTCTACAAGGGCGACGCCGATTGGCGCGCTGTGCGGGCGGTCAAGGACGCCATCCGAATTCCACTTGTGGTCAATGGCGACATCACCTCATTCGACAAGGCGGTCGCGGCGATCGAAGCCTCCGGCGCCGATGCGGTCATGGTCGGCCGCGGCGCGCAGGGCCAGCCGTGGTTGCCCGGTCAGATCGACCGGCGGCTTGAGGGCGGGGTCGCCGAGGCCGCGCCGTCGCTTCCCGAGCAATTGCGGCTCATCCGCACGCTCTATGATGAGATTTGCCGTCATTACGGTTTGCGGATCGGCCTTCGCCATGCGCGCAAGCATCTCGGCTGGGCGCTCGAAGTCGCGGCCGGTTTCAGCCGGGCGCCTGCGGCAGCGTTGAAGAACTGGCGTGGACGCATCCTGACCTCGGATGATCCGCAAGCGGTCCATCGATCGCTCGGTGAAGCGTTTGACGATTTTGCGTGGAGTGCCGCTGCATGACCTCCACCGCCGAAAACCGCCGGCCGCTGCCGACCGACGCCGAGATCATCCTCAACGCGTTGCCGAACCCGGTGCTGCTGGTCGGGCCTGACGGGCGGATCGCGGACGCGAACATGGCGGCGGAATTGTTTTTCGAAATCTCCGCCCAGTTCCTGCAACGGCATTCGCTGAAGGAGCTGGTGCCGTTCGGAAGCCCCTTGCTGGCCTTGATCGACCAGGTTCGCTCCTCCGGCTCGCCGGTCAACGAATACAAGGTCGATCTCGGCACGCCGCGAATGGCAGGCGACCGGCAGGTCGATCTTCACGTCGCACCGGTCAGCGAGCGGCCCGGCCATATCGTGGTGATGCTTCAGGAACGCAGCATTGCCGACAAGATGGACCGGCAACTGACCCACCGAAGCGCGGCGCGCTCGGTGATCGCGCTGGCCGCGATGCTGGCCCACGAGATCAAGAATCCGCTGTCGGGAATTCGCGGCGCGGCGCAACTGCTCGAGCAGGCGGCGTCTCCCGAAGACCGGACGCTGACCCGGCTGATCTGCGACGAGGCCGATCGCATCGTCACGCTGGTCGATCGCATGGAAGTGTTCGGCGACGATCGCCCCGTGGCGCGCGGTCCGGTCAACATCCATTCGGTGCTCGATCACGTCAAACGGCTGGCGCAATCCGGCTTCGCGCGCAACGTCCGCTTTGTCGAGGAATACGACCCGTCATTGCCGCCGGTGCTCGCCAACCAGGATCAGCTGATCCAGGTTTTCCTCAATCTGGTGAAGAACGCGGCGGAAGCCACCGCCGACCTCGGCAACGAAGCGGAAATCCAGCTCACCACCGCATTCCGGCCGGGCGTGCGGCTATCGGTGCCGGGGAAGAAGTCGCGGGTTTCGCTGCCGCTGGAATTCTGCGTCAAGGACAACGGTCCCGGCGTGCCGGAGGATCTGTTGCCGAACCTGTTCGATCCGTTTGTCACGACCAAGCCGACCGGCAGCGGGCTTGGACTGGCGCTGGTGGCCAAGATCGTCGGCGATCACGGCGGCATTATCGAGTGCGAGTCGCAGCCGAGAAAGACCACCTTCCGAGTGCTGTTACCGATGTTCAATGCCACCAAAAAACTTGATCCAGGTGACCGTGATGTCGTTTCCGGGACGCCGTCGCACGCCTCACAGAACACAAGATGAGTATGACGATGCCTGCAGGAAGCATTCTCGTAGCCGATGACGATACCGCCATCCGCACCGTTCTCAATCAGGCGCTGTCACGCGCCGGATATGAGGTCCGGTTGACTGGAAACGCCGCGACGTTGTGGCGCTGGGTGAGCCAGGGCGAGGGCGATCTCGTCATCACCGACGTGGTGATGCCCGACGAGAACGCCTTCGATCTGTTGCCACGGATCAAGAAGATGCGGCCGAACCTGCCGGTGATCGTGATGAGTGCCCAGAACACTTTCATGACCGCGATCCGCGCTTCCGAGCGCGGCGCTTACGAGTATTTGCCGAAGCCCTTCGACCTGAAGGAATTGATCGCCATCGTCGGCCGCGCACTGGCGGAGCCGAAGGAGCGGGTGGCAAGCGCGCCTGACGATGCCGAGTTCGACGCGATCCCTCTGGTCGGCCGCTCGCCGGCGATGCAGGAAATCTATCGCGTGCTGGCGCGCCTGATGCAGACCGATCTGACGGTCATGATCTCCGGCGAATCCGGCACCGGCAAGGAGCTGGTGGCGCGCGCGCTGCACGATTACGGCAAGCGGCGAAACGGACCGTTCGTCGCGGTGAACATGGCGGCAATCCCGCGCGACCTGATCGAGTTGGAATTGTTCGGCCATGAACGCGGTGCCTTCACCGGCGCCAATACCCGCGCTTCCGGCCGGTTTGAGCAGGCCGAAGGCGGTACGCTGTTCCTCGACGAAATCGGCGACATGCCGATGGAGGCGCAGACGAGATTGCTGCGCGTGCTTCAGCAGGGCGAATACACCACCGTCGGCGGACGTACGCCGATCAAGACCGACGTGCGCATCGTGGCCGCCAGCAACAAGGATCTGCGCATCCTGATTCAGCAGGGGCTTTTCCGCGAAGACCTGTTCTTCCGCCTCAACGTGGTGCCGCTGCGGCTTCCGCCGCTGCGCGAGCGGATCGAGGATCTGCCCGATTTGATCCGGCACTTCTTCACGTTGGCCGAGAAGGATGGATTGCCGCCGAAGAAGCTCGACACGCTGGCGCTGGAGCGAATGAAACAGCATCGCTGGCCCGGCAACGTGCGCGAACTCGAAAACCTCGCACGCAGGCTCGCGGCGCTTTACCCGCAGGATGTCATCACGGCCTCGGTGATCGATGGCGAACTGGCGCCACCCGCAGTCGCCTCAGGCGGCACCATGCACCAGGGTATCGACAATCTCGGCGGCGCGGTGGAGGCCTATCTGTCCTCGCACTTCTCGGGCTTCCCGAACGGCGTGCCGCCGCCGGGCCTCTATCACCGCATTCTCAAGGAGATCGAGGTCCCGCTGCTCACGGCAGCGCTCGCCGCGACCCGCGGCAATCAAATCCGGGCGGCGGATTTGTTGGGGCTCAACCGCAATACGCTGCGGAAAAAAATCAGGGACCTGGACATTCAGGTCTACCGTACTGGTAACTAGGTAGTCGATAGCCGTCATTTAGGTCTGATTCTTAGGGGGTTAGACTTTCATGATGCGGTATGCGCCGCGGATTTGTCGCAATTTGGCAACATTGTGATATGAATGCATCAGTCCGCCAACGCGGGCGTTTGAGCTTTCATCTTATCATTTGCCGGTATGACCAGCGTGGACACCTCGGCCGCCCAATTCGATCCGTCGCTCGTTGAGCCGAAGGGCCGGTCCCTTTTGCGGCTGCTCGCGCCGGTTGCGATCGGGCTTGCGCTCGTGTCCGCCTTTCTCACCTTTGTGGTGCTTACCGGCCTGACCCGCATCGAGCCGACGCGCGAAGTCGCGGTGTCCTTCATCCTGATGAATGGCGCCACCATCCTGGTGCTGGTCGGCATCATCCTGCGCGAAGTCTGGCAGGTGATGCAGGCTCGGCGCCGCGGCCGCGCCGCCGCCAGGCTTCATGTTCAGATCGTCAGCCTGTTTTCAGTCATGGCGGTGCTGCCGGCCGTGCTGGTGGCGATCGTTGCCAACGTCACGATCGAACGCGGCCTCGACCGGTTGTTCTCCGGCCCGACGCGCGAGGTGATCGAGAACTCGCTGATCATTGCGCGGGCCTATATGCAGGAGCACGCCCAGCTTATTCGCGGCGACATCATCGGCATGGCGAACGATATCGGCCGTGCCCGCCCACTCTACGATCAGGACCGCCAGTCCTTCCGGGAATTTCTCACCGCCAGCGCGGCCTCGCGCAATCTGCCGGGGGCGATGCTGATCGACAAGGACCGTCATGTCCTTGAAAGCGCCGAGACCGGCATCCCGCTGGCATTCGCGGCGCCGCCCGCGGACTTCCTGAGCAAACTCAACGAAAACGAACCGGAAATCGCGGTTCTGCCCGAGCAGAACTACGTGGCGGCCCTGATCCGGCTGCGCGCTTTCAACGATACGTTTCTCTACGTGGCGCGCAGGCTCGACCCGCACGTCGTCGATCAGCTCAAACAGACCGAAGCGAGCGTCGCCGAATATGCCGAGATCGAAGCGCGTCGGCTCGGCGTTCAGGTGAATTTCGCGCTGATCTTTGCCGTCATCGCGCTGACCATCCTGATGGCCTCGATCCTGCTGGGCCTGAATTTTGCTAATTCGCTGGTCACGCCGATCCGCCGGCTGATGGGCGCCGCCCACATGGTTTCGACCGGCGATCTTCATGTGCAGGTGCCGGTACTGCGCTCGGAAGGCGACCTCGCGCAACTCGGCGAAACCTTCAACAAGATGACGCAGGAGCTTCGCACCCAGCGCGACGAGTTGGTCAATGCAAGCGAACTGATCGACAGCCGGCGGCGATTCATCGAGGCGGTATTGTCGTCCGCCAGCGCCGGCATTATCGGCGTCGATGCGTCCGGTAGCGTCGGCATCCTCAACCGCTCGGCGGAAAAGCTGATCGGCCACGCCGAATCCGAAACGCTGGATCACCCGTTATCGGACGTGTTGCCTGAGCTCGACGACATGATGAAGACCGCGCGGGAGAGCACGCAGCGCCTGGTGCAGGGCCAGATCACCATCAATCGCGACGGCCATGAACGAAATCTCTCGGTTCGCGTTACCGCCGAACAAACCAGCCAGACACGGGACAGCTACATCATCACGCTTGACGACATCACCGAACTCGTCTCGGCACAGCGAACCTCGGCCTGGGCCGACGTCGCCCGCAGGATCGCGCACGAAATCAAGAATCCGCTGACGCCGATTCAGCTCTCGGCCGAGCGTATCCGCCGCAAATTCGGCAAATCGATCGTCGAAGACAAGGCCGTGTTTGAGCAATGTACGGATACGATTGTGCGGCAGGTCGACGACATCAGGCGGATGGTGGATGAGTTCTCGCGCTTTGCGCGGATGCCGAAGCCCGTCATCGAGGGCGAAGATGTTGCCGACACGGTGCGCCAGGCCGTGTTCCTGATGCGGGTCGGTCATCCCGACGTCGATATCGAGGCCGACGTCAAGGGGGAGCCGCTGCGCGCGAAGTTCGACCGCCGGCTGATTTCCCAGGCGCTGACCAATATCATCAAGAACGCGGCTGAAGCGATCGAGGCTGTGCCCGCGGAAGAATTGGGACGAGGTCGTATCGATGTCATCGCCGCGCGCGAAAAGGACGACATCGTGATCGACGTTATCGACAATGGAATTGGCCTGCCCAAAGTAAGCCGCGCGCGCCTGCTCGAACCTTATGTGACGACGCGCGAGAAAGGCACCGGCCTCGGACTTGCGATCGTCGGCCGGGTTCTGCAGGACCACGGCGGACGGATCGAGCTTCACGATGCAGCGGAAATGCGGCCGGGCGCTCGGGGGGCCTGGATGCGGTTGCGCTTCGCCATATCGGGCCAGGCCGCAACGGCGGCTGAAACCGCGCAGGCTACCGCTGAAACAAAATCGTCAGATGAAGAAACCGCCAACCAACAAGAAACGACCAATGAAAACACTAAAACCGAAGCCGCGACAGGCAACTGAGAATACAGGCGTACTCCATGGCAAGTGATATTTTGATCGTCGATGACGAAGCCGACATTCGCGAGCTTGTCGCCGGGATTCTTGACGACGAGGGATTCACGACACGGACCGCGCGCGACAGCGATTCCGCGCTGGCGGAGATTGCCACCCGCAGACCGAGCCTTGTGTTCCTCGACATCTGGTTGCAGGGCAGCAAGCTCGACGGGTTGCAGCTGCTCGAGCAGATCAAGCGCGACCATGCCGACCTTCCGGTCGTGATGATTTCGGGCCACGGCAACATCGAGACCGCGGTCGCGGCCATCAAACGCGGCGCTTACGACTTCATCGAGAAGCCTTTCAAGTCCGACCGGCTGATCCTGGTCGCGACCCGGGCGCTGGAAACTTCGCGCTTGAAACGCGAGGTCAAGGAACTCAAGCAGTTGGCGCCGACCGCGAGCATCATGACGGGCCGTTCTGCCTGCATGAATCAATTGCGGCAGACCATCGACCGGGCCGCCAAGGCCAACAGCCGTATCCTGATCGTGGGACCGTCGGGGGCCGGCAAGGAGCTGGCTGCGCGCACGCTGCACAATGCATCCAGCCGTACGGATGGCCCCTTCGTCGTGATCAATGCCGCGGCGATCACGCCGGAGCGTATGGAAATCGAACTGTTCGGCGTCGAACCCAACGGCGAGCATGCGCGCAAGACCGGTGCGCTGGAAGAGGCCCATGGCGGCACGCTGTTTGTCGACGAAATCGGCGACATGCCGCGCGAGACCCAGAACAAGATCCTGCGCGTGCTGGTCGAGCAGACCTTTCAGCGGCAGGGCGGCACCGCCAAGGTCAGCGTCGATGTCCGCATCATTTCCTCGACCGCCCGCAATCTCGAGGAAGAGATCGCCGCCGGGCGGTTCCGCGAGGACCTTTATCACCGGCTGTCGGTGGTGCCGATTCGCGTTCCGCCGCTGTCGGAGCGGCGCGAGGATATTCCGGAACTGATCGACTATTTCATGGACCAGATATCGGCCGCGACCGGATTGCCGAAGCGCCAGATCGGCCAGGACGCGATGGCAGTTTTGCAGTCACACGTCTGGCCGGGAAACGTCCGCCAGCTTCGCAACAATGTCGAGCGGGTGATGATCTTGGCTGGCGGCGGGCCGGAAGTCATCATCACCGCCGACATGCTGCCGCAGGATGTCGGCTCGATGGTGCCGGCCATGCCCACCAGCAACAACGGCGAGCATATTATGGGCCTGCCGCTGCGCGAGGCGCGGGAAGTCTTTGAGCGCGACTACCTGATGGCACAGATCAGCCGCTTCTCCGGCAATATCTCCCGTACAGCGGAATTCGTCGGGATGGAGCGCTCTGCCCTGCATCGCAAGCTGAAAGCGCTCGGCGTCGGCTGAGCGCACTACATTCGCAAAGCGGCCAGCCGAGAAGGGCTGCGAATGTCGGAATCGGATCGCCAGACGCCGGGAGGGCGGTTGGTGGCCAGAAATTTCGACCTCTTTTCACGGTTTTGTGGAGATTTGCTCCCCCTTTGGAGCCGCTGCCGCGTGAAGCTGCTTGCCTAATAACCAAGCCTGCCTTCTAATCACGCCATCGTGCTCCCTGGAGGGGGATCTCAAGGGAGCCGATATCCGGCGGACTGCTTCGATAGAAAGCGGCCGGCGGTTCAATAACAACTTCAATAATACAACTTCAATAACAAGAAGCACCGAGACTTGCGGGATAAAAACAATGGCGGCAGACCGCGCACAAAATCTACAAGACACCTTCCTCAATCACGTTCGAAAAACCAAAACGCCACTGACGATTTTTCTGGTCAACGGAGTAAAGCTGCAGGGAATTGTGACCTGGTTCGACAATTTCTGCCTGTTGCTGCGGCGCGACGGTCATTCGCAGCTTGTCTACAAGCATGCGATTTCGACCATCATGCCAGGAGCTCCGATCCAGTTGTTCGAAGGCGGCGAGGATGCACCGGCTTGAGAGTGAGCTGATTGGAACCCCGAAACTCTGACGGGGAAGCCGACCGTCCGCGGTCGGCGGTGGGGAAGCAAACCGGGCGGGTGATCGTCATCGGCCCCTACCTGCGAACGCGCCGGGGCGATCCCGAAGCGCGAGAGGAAACCCATGCCATCCGCGGTTCTGAGGCGCGCCTCGACGAGGCGTCTGGGCTGGCGCGCGCCATCGACCTGACGGTTGCGGACGCTCTCATCGCGTCGGTCAGCAAGATCACGCCCGCGACTTATCTCGGCAAGGGCAAGGTCGAGGAGATCACCGGTCTTATCTCCAGCCACGAGGCGGAACTCGTGATCATGGACTGCGCGCTGTCGCCGATCCAGCAACGCAATCTGGAGAAAGCCTGGAACACCAAGGTCCTCGATCGCACCGGACTCATCCTGGAAATCTTCGGCCGCCGCGCCAAAACCAGGGAAGGGACGCTTCAGGTCGAACTGGCGCATTTGAACTATCAGCGCAGCCGCCTGGTGCGGTCGTGGACTCACCTCGAACGCCAGCGCGGCGGGTTTGGCTTCATGGGCGGACCGGGCGAGACCCAGATCGAGGCCGACCGCCGCCTGATCGGCGACCGCATTGCGCGGCTTGAACAGGAACTGAAGAAAGTCCAGGCGACGCGGCGGCTGCATCGCGCCGGCCGGCAACGGGTGCCTTATCGCGTGGTGGCGCTGGTCGGCTATACCAACGCCGGCAAATCGACGCTGTTCAACCGGCTGACCCGTGCCGAGGTTCAGGCCGCCGATATGCTGTTCGCAACGCTGGACCCGACCTTGCGTGCGCTCAACCTGCCGCATGGCGGCAAGGCCATGTTGTCGGACACCGTCGGATTCATCTCCAACCTGCCGACGCAACTCGTCGCCGCGTTCCGCGCCACGCTGGAAGAGGTGCTGGAGGCCGACGTCATTCTTCACGTCAGGGACATCTCGCACGAGGATAGCGAGGCGCAGGAGCAGGATGTCGAAGCGGTGCTGCGCCAGCTTGGCATCGACCCCGCCGGCGGCCAGGGCATTCTCGAAGTCTGGAACAAGATCGACCGGCTCGATCCCGAAGAGCGTGAAAACGTCAGGAATATCGCCGCGCGCCGCACGCCGGACCGTCCGTGTTTTCTGGTTTCAGCCGAGACCGGCGAGGGGATCGACGGCCTCCTGGCTGCGATCGAGGATCGTCTCGCCGCCACGCGAACGACGCTGCACCTGTCGATCGATGCCGCCGATGGCGCCGGCGTCAGCTGGCTGCATCGCAACTCGGAGGTGCTCGACAAGAATCTCCAGGACGGACGTTATGAAATGACCGTTAGGGTCGACGAGACCAAGCGCGATCTCGTGATCAACCGCTTCGATGCGGTGCCGGTCTGAAGCTACTCCGCGGCCTTCGCCTCATTCCAAAGCACATCCATCTCGCTGAGCGATGCGGCCTCCGGTGTGCGGCCCTTCGCGGCCAGCGCTTGTTCGATATAGGCAAAACGCCGTTCGAATTTGGCATTGGCGCCGCGCAGCGCCATTTCGGGATTGGCTCCGACGTGCCGAGCGAGGTTGACGAGCGCGAACATGAGGTCGCCGGTCTCGGCCGCTATTTCCTGATCGTCGCCGTGATCGAGCGCAGCCTCGATCTCGTCGGCTTCCTCACGAATTTTCCGCAAGACCGCGCGTGGATCGTTCCAGTCAAAGCCCACCGTTGACGCTTTTCGTTGTAGCTCCATCGCGCGCGT
Source organism: uncultured Alphaproteobacteria bacterium (assembly GCA_963770515.1). Lineage (GTDB taxonomy): Bacteria > Pseudomonadota > Alphaproteobacteria > Rhizobiales > Xanthobacteraceae > Bradyrhizobium. The sequence continues at coordinate 752,165 of CAVYPW010000002.1, read as the reverse complement.
GAGCGCCGGCTGACCGGCCTTGACGTTCGACAACAACGAACCGGACGGCGCGGTCTCGGTGGGACGGCGCGCGGCGCGCTCGGCCTTTTCCTCGGCCTTGATACGCTCCCACGCGCTCTTGACGCCGGCGGGCGCGATGTTGCCGTCCCTGTCGGCAAACACATGCGGATGCCGTCGGATCATTTTTCTGCAAATCGCCTCAACCACGTCGCCAAAGCTGAACGCGTTCTGCTCTTCGGCCATGCGGGCATGGTAGACGACCTGAAGCAGGAGGTCGCCGAGTTCATCCCTGAGATCATCGAGATCGCCGCGCGCAATCGCGTCGGCGACTTCATAGGCCTCTTCGATCGTATAAGGCGCTATCGTCTCGAAATTCTGCTCGAGATCCCACGGACAACCGGTCACGGGCGTTCGGAGCTGCGCCATGATCTCGATCAGGCGGGAAATGTCGCGGGAAGGGGTCATGCTGCACCAAAGAGGGAAATCTCCCGCTTTGTATGCCGCAAGATGCGCGCTTGTCCCAGTGGAACAACACGATGCTGCGCGATATCCACGGCGCCTTAAAGCGCGTCGATCTCACGCGTGGGGCTGAAAATCTTCCGGCCTCAATTCGATCGGCCTGCCATGCGGCGTGCGGTCGGCGGCGTGATCCCAGGCGTCGCGGTAGCGGTGCTGGGTTTCGAGCGTGGCGACGCCTTTGGTGGCCACCAGTTTTTCCAGGGTGGCGAGCCAGTGCCGGTAGTAGGTCGTTCCCGTATCGGGATCGCCGCCAGCCTGCGCAATCTTGATTTCATCGGCGAGCGCCGCCGCCCATTCGTTCCAGGTGAACAGGCCGCGCTCATGCAGCGTGAGCGCCATCGCAAACGCCTGGGCCTCCCACGGCTCGCGAAACACCGGACCGTCGTCATCCCGCGGCAGGTCGCGAAGTTCCCTTGTTGCTTGCGCTACGTCGGCGCTGGTCATGCCGCAAGCTCCAGATAAGACTCAAACGCGTCGATGGAAATCTTGACGGTGGGGTCGGCTTCCGGACCCCACAACTCGGCACCCTCAAACACCACGGTGTAGAGCCATTGCGGATTCTCGCCCAATTCCATCGCCGCTGAGTCCGGGAAAACCTGACAGCCCAGGACGCGTTCGACCACGCCGACATGGCCGCGCGTGTAACGGGGAAGGCGCGTATGCGTCGCGGGATGCATGTTCTTTGTCCGCACGCGATCGCCCGGCTTGAACTTGGCGGGCGTGGGCGCCGGGCGTTCAAATTGGCCGCGCACCATGATGCGCTCGACGTCTTCGAGGCGCAGCTTGCCGTTCTTCAGCGGCTTTGCCGGTTCTTTGGCGTGACCGGCTGCAAGCTCCGACGATGTCACGAAACCTTTGTCGGTCAGATTGTCTTCGAGCCCGAGCAACCATTTCCGGTAATAGGAACTGGCCAGATAAATATGCGGCGGCAGGGTTTCGCGGTAATAGCGGGAGGTATCGATGTTGAACGCGCCGGCGGCGCCCATCGCACGGACCATCGCGAGCACGCGGCCTTCCCATTTCTCGTGAAAGGCCGGCTCATTTGGTTCAGGCTCGACCTTACCGAAGCCGTCCATGCCGCCCATGTCGTGCACGCCGTTCATGATCTAGATTCCGGCGTCTTGGGAAATCCGGTACCGATCATGGAATCCCGCGTCACGAGTTCAACGAGTTGCGCCTCGCTCCAGCCGTCGGTGCCTGCGGGGCGCATCGGCAGCACCAGAAAACGGGTCTCGGCGGTTGAGTCCCACACCCTGATCTCCGTTTCCTTCGGCAGGCTGACGCCAAAATCGGCGAGCACGCCGCGCGGGTCCTTGACCGCCCGCGACCGGTAGGGCGCGGCCTTGTACCAGACCGGAGGCAGCCCGAGCATCTCCCAAGGGTAACAGGAGCACAGCGTGCAGACGACCATGTTGTGCCGCTGCGGCGTATTCTCGACCGCGACCAGATGATCGCCGACCCGGCTGACGTGACCGAGCGTGCCGACGGCCTTGCTCGCATCCTTCAGCAAGGCTTGTTTGAAAGCGGGATCGGACCAGGCCTTGGCGACGACCCGCGCGCCATTATGAGGACCGATCTTGGTCTCATAAGCCTGGATGATGGCGTCGAGCGCGGCGGGATCGACATATCCCTTTTCGGTCAGAATGGTCTCGAGCGCGCGTACACGCAATTCCGTCTCGGACAGTTCCGAATGGTCGTCGTGGTCGTGATGGTGGTGATCGTGCTCGGTCATGAAGGCCAAATAAGATTTGATGGCAGGATTTGATCGGCGACAGCGCCTGGATCATGTTTTTTTCATTGTCGGCTTTGGACTTCCGCCGGTCAAGATTACGATCGTAACGGATTTGAACTTGCCAAATGGACAGTGTACTGTCTAACTGCTCTGGACAAACGGACCAACAGAAACCGGCCAAAAGGGGTGGAGGCGTGCTGCGATGCAGGGAAAAGTAGCTCTCGAAGAGCATTTTGCGATTGCCGAAACCCTTCAGGACAGCGCCGGCTTTGCCCCCGAGGCCGATTGGCCAGAATTGAAGGGACGCCTCTTAGACATCCAGGACCGCCGTTTGCGGGAAATGGACGCGAACGGCATCGAGATGATGCTGCTTTCGCTCAACGCCCCGGCCGTGCAGGCGATACCGAATCTCGAGAAGGCCGACGAGATCGCACGCCGTTCGAACGACTTCATGGCCGAGCAAATCGCCCGCCAGCCGAAGCGCTTTGCCGGTCTGGCTGCGCTGCCGATGCAAACGCCGGAGCTTGCGACGCGCGAGCTGACGCGGTGTGTGCGGGAACTCGGCTTTTGCGGCGCGCTGGTCAACGGCTTCAGCCAGGTCGCCGACAATCCATCCGGTATCTACTATGACGTGAAAGCCTATTGGCCGTTTTGGGCCGAGGTCGAGCGGCTCGACGTGCCGTTCTATCTGCATCCGCGAAACCCGCTGCCGAAGGATGCCGCGATTTACGAAGGCCACCGCTGGCTGCTCGGTCCGTCCTGGGCTTTCGGGCATGAAACTGCCGTGCATGCGCTGAGGCTGATGGGGTCGGGATTGTTCGATGCGCACCCTGCGCTCAATATCGTGATCGGCCACATGGGCGAGGGGCTGCCTTATTCGATGTGGCGGATCGACAACCACAACAAGTGGATGCGCGTGCAAAACAACTATCCGGCCAAACGACAGATCGGCGACTACTTTCGCGAAAATTTCTACATCACGACGTCGGGGAATTTCCGGACCCAGACGCTGATCGACGCCATGCTCGAAATCGGCTCGGATCGAATCCTGTTTTCGACCGATTGGCCGTTCGAGAATATCGACCATGCGTCGGACTGGTTTGACGCGGCGCCGATTTCGGAAGGCGATCGCCAGAAGATCGGCCGCGACAATGCGAAGGCTCTTTTCAAGCTTGCTTGATTGATCGATTCGAAGCTTGAACCCGCCAAAGAGTGGGGAGGCGAAGGAGCAACAGAAGGGGGAGGGACACCCATGAGTTCGGTAAACGAAGTCGATATCCATGAGGAACTGGCGGGCGCTGCCGTCACTCCCTTGCACAAAGCGCTCGGCGTTTTGATCACGCTGATCACGATGTTCGACGGCTACGACACCTTCAATCCGGCCTATGTCATTCACTATGTGATGCAGCCCTGGGGCTTGCAGCCGAGTCAGGCGGGACTTTTGGTGTCCTCCGGTCTGGTCGGCTTTCTGTTCGGCGCGATGGGGCATGGCATGGTCGCCGATCGTTACGGGAGGCGAAACACGCTGCTCGCCGGCCTGTGGATCGTCAACGTCATGACGCTTCTCACCGCGATGTTTGCGAGCGATTTTGCAAGCTTCTGCGGCTTGAGGTTCCTCACCGGCCTTGGCCTCGGCGTGCTGCTGCCGCTCGGCACCACCTACATCAATGAACTGGCGCCACAGCGGATCAGCAACAGCTTTTCGTTATGGGGCGTGTCATTCGGCTGGTCGCTGGGCGGCGTGTTCGCCGGTCTGGTCGGCGTTTTTCTGACGCCAACCTACGGCTGGCAAATTCTCTATTTCGCCGGAACGATGTCGATTCCGCTGACGCTGGTCGTGCATGCGATGTTGCCGGAGAGCCCGAAATTTCTGGCGGCCCGCGGGCGGGTCGAGGAACTGCGGGCGCTGATGTCGAGGCTGCGTCCGGAGCGGCGCGCTGTTTACGAAAACGCGGTATTTCGCACCACGGAGCACACGGTGTCGCAAAACACCATCGCCGCGCTGCTCGCGCCGCGCTATCGCCGCGTCTCGCTGACGATATGGCTCACCGCGTTTCTGACCCTGTTTGCGATTTTCGGCCTGACCGGATGGATCCCCACCGTCATGATCAAGCGCGGCGAAACTTTCGCGGCGTCCTTTGGTTTTGGCGCGTTGTTGCAGGCGATGTCCTTCTTTGGTGGCCTGGCGCTGGCCACGCTTGCCGACCGCGGATTTGCCGCCACGCCGCGGCTGTTGGGTACATGGTGGGGGATCGGCGGCCTTGCGGTCGGCGCGCTGGTGTTCGTCAACGGTCACGGCTTCAACATCGCGGTGGTTTCGATCGCGGGCTTCTGCGTGATCGGCGCTCAGCACGTCCTCAACAACTTCACGGCCAATTCCTATGAGACCGGCCTTCGCGCCAGCGGTGTCGGGATGGAATTGGGGGTAGGGCGCGTCGGCGCCATTCTCGGGCCTTACGTCATCGGTCTGTTGCAGCAGGCGACGGGAGGGCCGGACGCCGTGTTCTGGGCGATCAGCGGAGCTGCGATCGTGGCTGCCGCCGTGATCGGTTCGCTGGCGATGGCCGGCAAAACGGCCCAAGGCAGCGTTGCGCCGGCCGAGTAGCTTTTACGAATGGCTTTAGGAGAGTAGCTTTAAGAGACTGGCTTTTAAGAAAAAATCGACGGGGGAAAAAAATGATAAGTTCGGAGGGGAGTCCTGCGACCAATGCGGTGCAGGACAAGGTGTTGCTGGCAGCGCGGCTGTTGGTGGCGCCACTGTTTATCTATAGCGGGATTGGAAAGATCCTCGCGTTCGGCGTCACCGCGTCGCGCCTGCCGGGCGGTGAGGGCGGCTTCGGCAGCTTGCTGGCGGCGGGATCGATCGTGATCGAACTCGGCTGCTCGCTGGCGCTCATTCTCGGCATCTATACGCGTTGCGCGGCGCTCGCCCTGATCGCGTTCACGATCCTGGCGAGCTTGATGTTTCATAATTTCTGGGCCTCGCCGCCAGCGGCGGTGACGGCCCAGACGATCAACTTTCTCAAGAACCTCGGGCTGATTGGCTTGTTCGCCATCCTGGCGGCATTTGGTCCCGGGGCTTATTCGCTGCGCAAGAAATAACGGTCAGAAAAACAAGCCCGGGAGCAGGGCGTGGCAACGATCAATTGCGATATGGGGGAGGCCTTCGGCCTCTACCGGATGGGCGACGATGAAGCGTTGATGCCGCTGATTTCCGTGGCCAATGTCGCCTGCGGTTTCCACGCCTCCGACTTCAACCACATGCGCAGGACCGTTCGGCTGGCAAAGGAGCAGGGCGTCAGGGTCGGGGCACACCCTTCGCTGCCGGACCTGCAAGGCTTTGGCCGTCGCGAAATGAAGATGCCACGCGAGGAACTCGCCAATTGCATCATCTATCAGGTAGGCGCGCTCAAGGGTTTTCTCGAAGCCGAAGGCATGACGCTGAACCACATCAAGCCGCACGGCTCGCTCTACGGCATGGCGGCGCGGGACGAGGCCGTGGCTCACGCGATTTGCGATGCGGCCGATGTGTTCAAGACGCCGATCATGGGCCTGATCTCCACTTGCCACGAGACCGTCTATGGCGCGCGTGGCCATGCGTTGATCGCCGAATTCTATGCCGACCTCGACTATGAGGATGACGGCCGCCTGATCATCACGCGCGAACATCACGCGGTCGACCCAGCGCACGCTGCGTCGCGCTGCCGGCGTGCGATCGCTGAAGGCAAGGCTAAAAGCGTTAACGGCAGGGACGTCGCGGTGCGTGCGGATTCAATCTGCGTGCATTCGGACACGCCGAACGCGGTCGAGCTCGCCCGCGCGGTCCGCGATGCGCTGAAGGAAGGCCGATAGCCAAGCGGCCGGACGGTGGAACGAGGAGGGCGAGGCAGTGACCAACTTTGTGACCATCGAAAAAGGCCTTGGCCCCGAGGGCCGCATTGCCGTCGTGCGGTTTGATCGCGGCGACGGCATCAACGCGCTGTCGCCGGAAGCCATGCGCCAACTAACCAGTGCGGCGCGCAGTTTCGAGGACGACGGCGACACCTCTGTGGTGGTGCTGACCGGCGGTCCGAAGGCATTCAGCGCCGGCTTCGATCTTAGGGATCCGGAGGGGCGCTTACGCAAGTCCATGGACCTCGGCTCGCTGCGGCGACATCTGAAGATCGGCCCCCGGCTCGCCCGCGCCTGGCAGGACATGGAACAGGTCACGATCGCCGCGATCGAAGGCTTCTGTATCGGCGGCGGCATTGCGCTCGCGGTCGCGCTCGATTTCCGTGTCATGAGTAGCTCAGCCCATATTCGAATTCCCGAAATCGGGCTTGGCATGAACATGAGCTGGCAAAGTATTCCGCGGCTCCTGCACCTGATGGGTCCGGCTCGAACCAAACAGGCCGTCATCCTCGCCGATCAACGCATCTCGGCCGAGGAAGCCCATGCGTGGCGTCTGGTCGAGGAGGTCGCCGATCCCGGCACGGCTTTCGATACGGCGATGGCACTCGCGGCCAAATTCGCAAACCAGCCGCCGCTCTCGGCCGCGATGACCAAGCTCACCATCAACCGCTTGACCCACGCGCTCGACGATCTCACCAGCCACATGGACGTCGATCAGTTTGCGCTGGCAACCCTGACCGAAGATCACCAGGAGGGCGTCTCAGCGTTTCTGGAACGGCGAAAGCCGCGTTTCAGGGGCCGCTGAGACCGGGCCGGCTCGCTCCTGTAATGCCGATCCATATATCCGTGATTTGCATAAGGTATATTATGGAATATTATATCCCATAAGGATTACAGACACTTGTACCTAAAACCCTCAGGTTCTACGGAATTTCGAGGCTGATCATGGCGGCGCTGAACGTTGCGCAGCCGCTCCGCCAAGGCCGCCAGAAGCTTCGGCAAAAATGCACTCCAACAGCCGCTTGGTATTTCCTCCGAAAGCAGGCAAAAAGCCAACCAAGGCGCTTCCGATGCGGAAGCCGAATAAAAACGATTGGGAGACGACGGATGGGCTTTTCACGACGTTCGCTATTGAAGACCACGGCCGCCTCGGCGGTACTCGGCGGCTTGGGCGCGCCGTTGGTGGCGCGAGCCCAGCAGGCCGAGTTCTCCTACAAGTTCGCCAATAACCTGCCGGATACGCATCCGCTCAATACCCGGGCCCGGGAGATGGCCGCGGCGATCAAGACCGAGACCAATGGCCGGTTCGATTTGCAGATCTTCCCGAACAACCAGCTTGGCGCAGATACCGACGTCCTGAGCCAGTTGCGCTCCGGCGGGGTCGAGTTCTTCACGATGTCCGGGCTGATCCTGGCGACGCTGGTGCCGGCGGCGTCTATCAACGGGATGGGTTTTGCCTTCCCGGATTATCCGACCGTCTGGAAGGCCATGGACGGCGACCTCGGCGCCTATGTGCGCAAGGAAGTGGCCAAGGCCAATATCGTTGCCTTCGAGAAGATCTGGGACAACGGCTTCCGCCAGACCACGTCCTCGACCAGGCCGATCACCGGGCCCGGCGACTACAAGGGATTCAAAATCCGCGTGCCGGTGTCGCCGCTGTGGACCTCGATGTTCAAGGCCTTCGATGCGGCGCCCGCCTCGATCAATTTCAACGAGGTCTATTCGGCGTTGCAGACCAGGATCGTCGAAGGTCAGGAAAATCCGCTGGCGCTGATTTCGACCGCCAAGCTCTATGAAGTCCAGAAATTCTGCTCGCTGACCAATCATATGTGGGACGGCTATTGGTTCCTGGCCAATCGCCGGGCGCTGGAAGCGCTGCCGCCGGACGTGCGCGGAATCGTCGAGAAGAACGTCAACGAAGCGGCGCTGAAGGCCCGGGTCGACACGGAAAAGCTTAATGCCACCGTCCGCGAAGAACTGACGGCCAAGGGGCTGACCTTCAATCAGCCTGATCTCGCGCCGTTCCGTGATAAGCTGCGCGCCGCCGGTTTCTATTCCGAATGGAAGGGAAAATATGGCGAGGAGGCATGGTCGATCCTGGAGAAAGCGGTCGGCAAATTGTCTTGATACGAGCGGCTTGAAGGCGAGCGGACATGACGGGTGCCGAGGCGACGCGGCCGGCAGCCGGCGAGGTGGTGTACCCTCGCCGGCATTCGCAGGTCAGGGCGATCGAAGCCTTCATCGGAAGGCTCATTGAAATTCCGGCCGCCCTGCTCGTCGTCGCCGAGATCGTGACGCTGTTCGCGGGTGTCGTGGCGCGTTACGTCGTGCAACAGCCGCTGATCTGGTCCGATGAACTCGCCTCGATCCTGTTCCTGTGGCTGGCAATGCTCGGATCGGTGGTCGCATTTCGTCGCGCCGAGCATATGAGGATGACCGCTGTTGTGGCGAGCGCGACACCGGCCGTGCGCGCCTATCTCGATGTCGTCGCCACCTGTGCGGCGCTGGCTTTCCTGCTGTTCATCGTCGGCCCGAGCTATCAATACGCCTACGAGGAAAGTTTCATCACGACGCCGGCGTTGCAGATTTCCAACAGCTGGCGCGCCGCGGCGTTACCGGTCGGCATCGGCCTGATGGTGCTGTTTGCGGTTCTCCGATTGCTGCGGGTCGGCGATACCAGGCTCGTCGTTAGGGCGGCGCTGTCGGTGGCGCTTCTGGTTGCCGTTTTCTGGCTGGCGACGCCGTGGCTGCGACCGCTCGGCAATCTCAATCTGGTGATTTTCTTCGTCGGCGTGGTCGGCTTCTGTGTCTTCGCTGGCGTGCCGATTGCGTTCGCGTTTGGTCTTGCGATTTTCGGATATCTCGCGCTGACGACGCGGACGCCGTTAATGGTGCTGGTCGGGCGGATGGACGAGGGCATGAGCCATCTGATCCTGCTCGCGGTGCCCCTGTTCATTTTCTTGGGGCTTTTGATCGAAATGGCCGGCATGGCGCGGGCCATGGTGGCGTTTCTGGCAAGCCTGCTCGGCCATGTCCGCGGCGGCCTGCACTATGTGCTGGTCGGCGCGATGTACCTCGTGTCGGGCATCTCCGGCTCCAAGGCTGCCGATATGGCGGCGGTCGCGCCGGTATTGTTCCCCGAGATGAAGCAGCGCGGCGCCCGGCCGGGCGATCTCGTCGCCCTGCTCGCTTCGACCGGCGCGCAGACCGAAACCATTCCGCCGAGCCTCGTGCTCATCACCATCGGCTCGGTGACCGGCGTTTCGATTTCGGCCTTGTTCACCGGAGGCCTGTTACCCGGCGTAGTGCTCGCGATCACGCTGTCGGCGCTGGTGTGGTGGCGATACCGCAGCGAGGACTTAAGCCACGTCAAGCGGGCGAGCGGCGGTGAAATCGCCAGAACCTTTGTCGTCGCCCTGCCCGCGCTGGCGCTCCCGTTTGTCATCCGCTACTCGGTCGTCGAGGGCATTGCGACCGCCACAGAAGTTTCCACCATCGGCATCGTCTACGGCTTCGTGGTTGGTCTGTTGATCTACCGCCAGTTCAACTGGCGGCGGCTGATGCCGATGCTGGTTGAGACCGCATGCCTTTCCGGAGCTATTCTGCTAATCATCGGCACTGCGACCGGAATGGCCTGGGGACTTACCCAGTCCGGGTTTTCGCGGGCGCTGGCGGCCGCGATGACCGGCCTGCCCGGCGGCTCCGCCACCTTCATCGCGGTCTCGATCGTGGCTTTCACGATCCTCGGCAGCGTGCTCGAGGGCATTCCGGCGATCGTGCTGTTCGGCCCGCTGCTGTTCCCGATCGCAAAGCAGGTCGGCGTGCACGAGGTCCATTATGCGATGATCATCATCCTGGCGATGGGGATCGGGCTGTTCGCACCGCCCTTCGGCGTCGGCTATTATGCCGCCTGCGCCATCGGCCGCGTCGATCCCGCCGAGGGCATCCGGCCGATCTGGGGTTATTTGCTGGCGCTGATGGCAGGTTTGATTATCGTTGCTATCTTTCCCTGGATATCGATCGGCTTTCTTTAAGCGTTGAGGACAAACCGATGGCAGGAATCCAAAGCCAATACGACATCGGCCTTGAGAAGACGCCGGCCAATTTTGTCGCCTTGACACCTTTAAGCTTTCTGGCGCGCACGGCCGCGATCTATCCCAACCATACCAGCACGGTCTACGAAGGCCGCAGCTTCACCTGGTCGGAGACCTATGCGCGTTGCCGGCGCTTTGCCTCTTATCTTGCGGGCCGCAACATCGGTCCGGCCGATACGGTGGCGGCGATGCTGCCGAATATCCCAGCGATGAACGAAGCGCACTTTGCCGTGCCGATGGCAGGCGCGGTGCTGAATGCGCTCAACATCCGGCTCGATGCGGCTTCGATCGCGTTCCAGCTCGATCATGGCGGCGCCAAGGTCATTCTGGTCGATCCGGAATTTGCGGGCGTAATCGCGGATGCGCTGTTGCTGATGAAAGGCGAAAGGCCATTTGTGATCGACGTCGACGACAAGGCGTTTGCAAGCGGAAAGCGCATCGGCGAAATCGAATATGAAGAGGCGCTCGCGCAAGGCGATGCAAATTTCGTTACCCGCATGCCGCCGGATGAATGGGACGCGATCGCGCTCAGCTACACGTCAGGCACCACCGGCAATCCCAAGGGTGTGGTGACCCATCATCGTGGCGCCTATCTAAATGCCGTCAGCAACATCCTGGCCGGCAATCTCGGCCCGCATCCGGTCTATCTCTGGACGCTGCCGATGTTTCATTGCAACGGCTGGTGTTTCCCGTGGACCATTGCGGCGTCTGCCGGGATCAATGTCTGCCTGCGCAAGGTTGACCCAGCGAAGATCTTTGAGCTGATCAAAAAACACGGCGTCACCCATATGTGCGGCGCGCCGATCGTCTACAACACGCTGATAAACGCGTCAGACGCGCCGAAGAAATCAGATGCCCGCCCCGTCGTCGGCTTGATCGCCGGTGCCGCGCCTCCGGTGGCGGTGCTCGAAGGCGCCGAGCGCATCGGCATCAAGCTCACCCATGTCTATGGTCTGACGGAGGTCTATGGTCCCGCCTCGGTATGCGCGGAGCAACCCGGCTGGGACGATTTGCCTGCCGATCAACGCGCGCAGCTGAAGCGCCGGCAGGGTGTGCCCTACCCGCTTCAGGAAGCGGTGACCGTCATCGATCCCGAAACCATGCGTGAAGTGCCGCGCGATGGTGAAACCATCGGGGAAGTGATGTTCCGCGGCAACATCGTGATGAAAGGCTATCTCAAGAACGAGAAGGCCACCGATGAGGTCTTCGCCGGCGGCTGGTTTCACACCGGCGATCTCGGCGTGCTCGACGAGCACGGCTACGTCATCATCAAGGATCGCTCCAAGGACATCATCATTTCCGGCGGCGAAAACATTTCCTCCGTCGAGGTCGAGGATGTCCTCTACAAGCATCCGGCCGTGCTGTTCGCCGCCGTCGTGGCCAAACCGGATACGAAATGGGGCGAGGTGCCCTGCGCCTTCGTCGAACTGAAGGAAAACGCGCAGGCGACCGATGCCGATATCATCGCGTTCTGCCGGACCCAGATGCCCGGCTTCAAGACCCCAAAAGCCGTCGTGTTCGGCCCGATCCCGAAAACCTCGACCGGCAAAATCCAGAAATTCCTGCTGCGCGATCAGGTTCACTCGGCGAAGGCAATCCTGGGATAAATTTCGGTCGCCCCGCCCGCAAATCAGCTCTCCTTTGTGCGGCTCTCGGCTGCCTTGAGCCACAGAAACCAGGCACGATCGATCTGGGTATTGTTTGTTTTGGTCGTCGCGGCAGCCTCCCCCTCGGTCAGATAGGTGACAGGGCCGAGCCGCATCGCTTCCGTCTGCAGACGTGCCCCGACTTCGGTATAGACGGCGCGGAACACGGCTTGACGTAGCGAGCTTCCGACCACGGTCGAGCCGTGACCACGCATCAGGACCGCCGGCTTCTCGCCCAGGCTCTCTGCGAGCGCTGCGCCAAGACGATTGCTGTTGATCAGGAGATCGCTGTCCTCGCCGGCAAAATCGCGGATTTCGAATACTGGCGTGTCCGAACCGAGAAAGCCGCACATGTGGCAGATCGCCCGCAGCCGCACGCCTGTCACGACGCTGAACGGAACGACGGACGGCGAATGGCTGTGCACGACCGACATGACCTCTTTCCGCGTGCGGAAGATTTCACCGTGAATGAACCGTTCAAGATAGGCGGCGGGGCCGTTCGGCACGACCTGATTGCCGTCGAGATCGAACTCCAGCACATCCTTCTCGGTGACGAGACCCGGCGCCATGCTTCGGGAAAGCAGGAAGCGGTCGGGATTCAGCGGATGGCGCACGCTGACATGGCCGAAGCCGTCGACGACGCCCTGGTCGAACAGGATGTGGTTGGCGCTGACCAATTCACGGATCGTCGATTGCACGGTGTCAGTGTCGGACATGGCGGGCTCCCTGCTCTTGATGTCATGCTTGTTGCGCGAGATAGTATGGTCCCATACGATCTGGCGCAAGCCGATCGCCACGACTTGAGCAAGGTCCGCATGCCCTCGACAGCGACGCAACGGGAACCCTCCCCTCGCCGGTCAAGCGCCGCCGAAGCGCAGGTTTTGACCGACCGTAGCTTGAGTTTTCTTGTCCGCCAGGCCCATCGGGCGTTTGTGGCCCGACTTGCCGACCGCCTGCTGCCGTATGGCGTCAGCGTGGCGGAATGGGCGGTACTGCGCAGGCTATGGCAGGAGGAAGGGTTCACACAGGTCGATCTGGCGGCAAGGATGCGGGTGCGCAAGGCCTCCCTGACGGCGGTGCTCGCGAGTCTGGAGCACAAGGGCATCATGCGCCGGACCAAGCGCGGAGATGACCGCCGCAAGCACCATTTGTTCCTGACGAAGCGCGGCCGCGACCTGAAGGATCAGTTGCTCCCGATCGGTATTGCCATCAACCGGCGGGCAGTCTCAGCTATCGATCCCGGAGAGACGGAGATGGCCGCGCGCCTGCTTGAGAAAGTCATCGCCAATCTCGAAGGATAGGGATCAATATCCATCAAGGCTGAAACTATAATCGGCCGCGAACGGAGGAAATGAAATTGAGCGAACGCATTCTTGACGTCGGGTCACTGATTGAAACGCGACCGATCGGCCGCGCGCAATGGACGGTGATCTCGCTGTGCGCGCTGGTCGCGATGCTGGACGGTCTCGACCTGCAATCGATCGGACTGGCCGCACCTGCAATGATCGGCGCGCTCCACATCGCCCCTCATGTCTTCGGCTTCGTCTTCAGTGCAGCCCTGGCAGGCCTTGCGCTCGGAGCTTTCCTGCTGGGACCGTTGGCGGACAGGGTCGGCCGCAAACGGGTTCTTGTCGCCGCCGCCTTCTGCTTCGGCATCTTCACGCTGGCAACCGCCCTTGTCGGCGATCTCTCGCAGTTGTTGATGGTCCGCTTCATGGCGGGTTTCGGGCTCGGCGGCGCCATGCCGAGCTTCATCAGCCTCGCCTCGGAATATGTGCCGAAGGCACGCCGGGCGGCCGTCGTGAGCCTGCTCTGGGCGGGCTTTCCACTTGGTGGGGTGATTGGCGGGCTGTTGGGGTCACGGATCATTCCGGCCTATGGCTGGCCGTCGATCTTCATCGTCGGCGGGGTTCTGCCAATCGTCCTGGCGGTCGTGCTTGCGAGCATATTGCCGGAATTGGCGAGCCTGATGGTCGCATCGGGCAAGTCAAGCGAGCAGATCGGCCGCACGCTGCGGCGTATCTTCCCCGATCTGTCGATCACCGCGGATACCCGCTTCGAATTCGCCAGGGAGGTCGTGCCGAAAGCGACGGTGGCCGAGCTGTTCAGGTCGGGCCGTGCCGTGGGCACGCTGTTGTTGTGGATCAGTTTCTTTTTCGCGTTCATGATCCTTGTCACGAATTCGGCCTGGACCCCGATCCTGCTCCGCCGCGCCGGCATCGCCGCTGAGCAGTCCGCGCTTGCGCTCGCGCTCTTCAATTTCGGATCGCTGATCGGCTCGGCCGCCGCGGGAGTTCTGCTCCATCGCTTCGGTGTCTTGCGCGTGCTGGCGCCGACGCTTGCACTGGGAGCGCTCGCCTATGTCATGGTCGGGCGATCGGTGCCGTCGTTTGAAGCGGTTCTATTCGCGCAGGCAAGCTTCGGCTTGTTGCTTGGTTGCGCCAGTTCCGGGCTGATCGCATTGTCGGCAATCTACTATCCCATCACGATACGTTCGACCGGTGTCGGCTGGGCCACGGCAATTGGGCGGCTCGGCTCGGTGACGGGACCGCTCGTGGTAGGCCAGATGGTCGGCGCACAGTGGGATGTTCCGACGATCTTTGCGGTTGCCGGCGGATCGGTCCTGGTCGGCGCCGCCGCGAGCACCGTGATGGGCCTGCGGTCGCGGACGGAGAAAGAGAGCACGCAAGTGTCGATGGCCTCCGCCGGGCCTAATTTGAAAAGCCAGTTCAAGGGGTGATTTATGAGCAAACTGCAGCTTTCCGTCGCGATCGGCGACTATGACCGGATGCGGCCGCTGGTCGACGGTCTGGTCCAGATCGACAGCGTCGATGCGCAGTTCATGCTGCTCGACCCGGAGGAGATATTCTTCCGCGCGTTCCGCCACGCCGATTTCGATGTCTGCGAGTTGTCGCTGTCGAGCTATTCGGTCAAGACCGCGGCAGGCACCAGTCCCTATATTGCCGTGCCGGTGTTTCCGTCGCGCGCTTTCCGCCATACCTCGGTCTATGTCCGCACCGACCGGATCAAATCGCCGGCTGACCTGAAGGGACGCCGCGTCGGGGTGCCGGAATATCAGCTCACGGCCAACATCTGGGTCCGCCTCTTTCTTGAGGAGGATTACGGAATTCGTCCTTCCGACGTCACCTGGGTGCGCGGCGGCTATGAGCATCCCGGAAGAATCGAGAAGATCGGTCTTAACTTGCCGGGCGATGTGAAGGTGGAGAATGCAAGGACTGATGCCACCATCTCCGATTTGCTGGCGAGTGGCGAACTCGACGCCGTGATCGGGCCGCGGGCGCCGTCCTGTTTCGATCGCGGACATCCCCATGTCGGCTACCTCTTTGCCGACCCGCAGGCGACCGCGACCGAATGGTATCGGCGGACCCGCCTCTTCCCGATCATGCATACGCTCGGCATTCGCCGCGCGTTAGTCGAAAAACATCCGTGGTTGCCGGTTGCGATCACCAAGGCGTTCGAGCGCTCCAAGGCCATCGCGTTAACAAAACTCTCGGATACGTCCGCCACCAAGGTGACGTTGCCGTTTGTCGAGGAGCAATTGGGGGCGGCGCGCCGGCTGATGGGCGAGGATTTCTGGTCGTACGGATTGGAGCCGAACCGCGAAGTGCTGAGGCGTTTTCTCGAACGCCATCATGCGGAGGGACTGTCGTCACGCCTGCTCGCGCCGGAGGAATTGTTTCACGCTTCCGCGCTCGAGCTGCACAAGATTTAGGGCGACGACCTCAATCGTCATACCCCGCGAAGGCGGGATATCCAGTACGTCGCGGCTACTCAATTGACCGTGACCGTCTCTGGAATACTGGATCGCCCGCTTTCGCGGACGATGACAGTTTCAGCCGAGGGAGCGAGCGGCTACTTCCAACCGCATGCCGTCATAGGCCGGTATTACGCCCTCGGGCAGGCTTTGCCGCAGCACTTCATAGTCCAGATCTGAATGCATGTTGGTGATGACAGCGCGCTTCGGCTTGAAGCGCGCGATCCAGGACAGCGCGTCGCTGACGCTGAAATGGCTGGGATGGCCCGTGTAGCGTAAGCCGTCGATGATCCAGAGGTCGAGATTTTCGAGGAACGACCAACTCGCCTCCGGAATATCGCTGACATCGGGCGTATAGGCGGAGGCGCCGATCCGATAGCCGAGCGCTGGAATATTGCCATGCGTGAGGTCGAAAGCCGAGAGCGTCACGGCGCCGCCCTTCCCCTCGATCGTGCGGCTCTCGCCTCCCTCGATGGCATGGCGCGTCAGGATCGGCGGATACTCACTGCCCTCGGGCGTGATGAAGCAATAGGAAAACCGCGCCATGATGTCCTTGGCGGTCGACATGTTGAAATAGGTCGGAATGCGCCGGCGTTGATGCAGCACCACGGAGCGCAGATCGTCGATCCCGTGGGTTTGATCGGCGTGTTCATGGGTCAGGAATACCGCATCGATGTGGTCAACCTCGGCGTCGATCAACTGCTCGCGCAAGTCAGGCGCGGTATCGATCACGATCCGCGTCGTACCGCCTGCGCCGGTTTGTTCGACCAGAAGCGAACAGCGGCGGCGCCGGTTTTTCGGATTTTTGGGATCGCACGCGCCCCAGCCCAGCGCCGGCCGCGGCACGCCGGCCGAGGATCCGCAGCCGAGAATGGTGAGCGTAACCGTCATGCGGCTTGCGGCGCCGGTACTTTGGAGAACAAACGGAAGAAGTTTTCCGTGGTCTGCCGTGAAATCTCTTCCAGTGAAACGCCGCGGGTTTCCGCCAGCACTTTTGCCACTTCCACGACGTAGGCAGGCTCGTTGCGCTTGCCGCGAAATTTGCCGGGCGCCAGATATGGCGCGTCGGTCTCGACCATGATGCGGTCGGCGGGCAGTTCCGCGGCCAGCGCGCGCAGCGCGTCCGATTTCTTGAACGTCAGGATGCCGGTAAACGAGATCGAGAGCCCCAATTCGATCGCCTTCATCGCGAGCTTTCGCCCGCCGGTGTAGCAATGCAACACCGCGCGAAATGGCCCTTTAGCCATTTCGTCTTCGAGGATGCGTTCGCAATCCTCATCCGCTTCACGGGTGTGAATGACCAGCGGCAGACCGGTGGCGCGTGCGGCCGCAATATGAGCGCGGAAGCCGCGCTCCTGCGCCTCGCGCGAGCCGTGCTGGTAGAAGTAGTCGAGGCCGGCTTCGCCAAGTGCCACGACCTTCGGGTGTTTGGTCAGCGCGATCAGTTCTTCGGCAGCAATGCCGTCTTCCTCGTCGGCCTGGTGCGGATGGGTGCCGACCGAGCAATATACTTTCGGATATTTGTCCGCGATCGAGAGCAGCGCATCGAGCCGCCTCACCCGGGTCGAAATCGTCACGATACGCCCGATGCCGGCGGTCTCGGCCCGCGCGACGATGCCGTCGAGGTCGTCGGCAAAATCCGGAAAGTCGAGATGGCAATGGCTGTCGACAAGCATCGCTTTCTGCCGCCTATGTCGCCGTCGGCTCGATATAACGCGGAAATACCGGGGCCGGTGCTGGCAGCACGGAGCCCGGCTTGATCCGCTGCGAGAGCGCGGCGAAGTTGCGGGAGTTTATGTCGTCGGGGATGCCGAGACTATCGAGCAGCTTTCCTGAAGCTTGCGGCATCGCCGGTTGCGCGAGAATGGCGATCTGCCGCACCACTTCAGCGGTCACGTACAACACCGTGCCCTGACGCTCCGGATCGGTCTTGGCCAGCGCCCAGGGCGCTTCGCCTGCGAAATACCGGTTGGATTCGGCGACGACGGCCCAGACCGCATTGAGCGCCTGGTGAATCTGCTGGGTCGCCATCGCGCTTCGCGCATGGGCAATCATGCTGTCGGCCTCCGCCAGGATGTCCTTGTCGTTGTTGGTAAACTCGCCGGGCTCCGGCAACACGCCTTGAAATTGTTTCGCAATCATCGACAGCGAGCGTTGCGCCAGATTGCCGAGATCGTTGGCGAGATCGGCGTTGATGCGCGCAACGATGGCCTCGTGGTTGTAGCTGCCGTCCTGACCGAACGGCACCTCGCGCAGGAAGAAATAGCGCGTCTGGTCGACGCCGTACTGATCGGCGAGATTGAAGGGATCGACGACATTGCCGACTGACTTCGACATTTTCTCGCCCCTGTTAAACAGGAAGCCGTGGGCGTAGACGCGCTTCTGTACGGGGATTCCCGCCGACATCAGGAAAGCCGGCCAGTACACCGCATGAAAGCGGATGATGTCCTTGCCGATGATATGCACGTCCGCCGGCCAGTAATGCCAGTTGGCGTCACCTTCATCGGGAAAACCGACGCCGGTAATGTAATTTGTGAGCGCGTCGACCCAGACATACATCACGTGTTCGCCGTCGCCGGGGACTTTGACGCCCCAATCGAAGGTGGTGCGGGAGATCGATAGATCCCGCAGTCCGCTTTTGACGAAGCTCACCACCTCGTTCTTGCGCGTGTCCGGGCCGATGAACTCCGGATGCGTCTCATAGAGCGCGAGCAGCCTGTCCTGATAGGCGGAGAGACGGAAGAAGTAGCTCTTTTCCTCCACCCACTCGACCGGCGTGCCCTGCGGACCGCGGCGCACATTGTCTTCGCCGACGGTGGTCTCATCCTCGGCGTAATAGGCTTCGTCGCGCACCGAATACCAGCCGGCATAGCTGTCGAGATAGATATCGCCGTTGTCGGCCATCCGTTTCCAGATTTCCTGGCTGGAGCGATGATGCTGCTCTTCGGTGGTGCGGATGAAGCGATCGAAGGAGATGTTCAGCCGCTGATCCATCTCCTTGAAGCGCTGCGCATTGCGCGTCGCCACTTCCATGGTCGTCAGCTTTTCGGCTTCCGCGGTCTGGATCATCTTCAAACCGTGCTCGTCGGTGCCGGTCAGAAAAAACACGTCCCTGCCGTCGAGCCGTTGAAAGCGCGCCAGCGCATCGGTTGCGATCGCCTCATAGGCGTGACCGATATGCGGCACGCCATTCGGATAGGCGATTGCGGTGGTGATGTAGAAGGAGTTTTTGGCTGACGCCGTTGTCGCTTTCGCCGCGGGTGCAGCCGAAGCTTTGCTGGCTTTTGGCGCTATTGGCTTTGCCGCTGTGGTTTCAGCTTTCTTCGGCGCGGCATCACGTTTTTTAGCCTCGGTTTTTTTGGCCGATTTTTTCGCTGATTTCTTTGGCGTCTTCTTCCCTGATTTCTTGGTCGCTTTCCTGGTCGCCTTCTTTACGCTTTTCTTGCTGGCGCCTTTCTTGGCCTTCTTGGTGGCAGCACGCTTCGCGGCGCCGCGTGGCGCTTTCCGGGCCTTTTTCGTCTTTCGTTTCTTGACGGTTTTTTTCGCAGCCTTCGCCACACGAATTCCTTTACAGATCAAATAAAACGATCGGGATTGGAGGGACCGCGGTTATCGCGTGGCTTCCGCGAGCATCCCAAATACCGAGAACACAAGCGGTTTTCGCTCGAGATTGTATTCAGCGGTATCGCGCGCGGCGCGGTTGATCTTTTCCCACACCTCCGCCAGCCGTGCAAGGCGCGGCAGGTCGGCATTGGGATCGTCGGTTCGCATCCGCGCGCCAACCCAGCGATCGATACTGTCCACAAAGGTTGCGAGCGCGATCTTGTCGCTGCCGCCAAGCGCGTCGCCAAGCGCATGCAGCTCGCGCGGATCGACCCGAGGCAGCGTCGCCAGCAGCGCAGCGGTCTTGTGATGAAGCTTGACGGCGTCGCCACCGAGCAGCGTCAATGCCCGCGCAACGCTTCCCTCCGCGGCCTCGGCCGCCTCGATCACCGCAGGATCCTCGCCCGCAAGCCCGGTCGCGCGGCTCACGGCTTCGATCACGTCGGCCTTCGCAAGCGGCCGTAACGGCAATCGGCGGCAGCGCGACAGAATGGTCGGTAGCACCCGTCCCGGCGCGTGGCTGACCAGCAAAAACAGCGATTGGCGCGGCGGCTCTTCAAGGGTCTTGAGCAGCGCGTTGGCGGCGTTGGGATTGAGCTCGTCGACGGTGTCGACGATACACACCCTCCACCCTTCTGCCGCCGCGGTCGATCCGAAAAACGAAATGGTTTCGCGCGTCTCGTCGACCGTGATCACGGTCCGCATCACGCCCTTTTCGTTGGCGGTTCTCTGAAGCACCAGAAGCCCGCCATGCGCGCCGGCCGCAATCCGGCGCGCGGCGGGATCGTTGGCATCGACGTTCAGGTTGTTGGCGCGCTGCACGTTTGCCGCCAGCGGATCGCCGTGGGCCAGGACGAAGCGGGCCATCCTGTAAGCCAGCGTGGCCTTGCCAATGCCTTGCGCGCCGCCGATCAGCCAGGCGTGCGGAATGCGCCCCGAGCGGTAGGCGTTGAGCAACGCCGTCTCGGCCTCGCGATGGCCAAACAGGGCGGTGGTTTCCCGGGGGTGTAGCACCGATATCTGCGGCTCGGCCTTGCTGCTCATGCTGGAATTGCCGCGTTGCCAGTGCTTGTCGCGAAAAAACGGTCGCGCAAGGCCGACCAGATGTTGGCCGCGACCTTCGCCGGCTCGTCGGTGGCGTCGATCAGCACACAGCGGCCGGGTTCGTTGGCCGCAATCTGTCGATACGCGTCGCGCAGCCGCTGGTGAAAGCCGATGTCTTCCGATTCGAACCGGTCAGCCGCGGCTGTACCGCGCCGCGCGGCGGCGCGCTTGAGGCCGATTTCCACCGGCACATCCAGGATCACCGTCAGGTCCGGTTTCAGGTCGCCGATGGTGACCCGTTGCATCGCGTTGAGAAGCTCCTCCGACACCTGTCCGAGCGTGCCTTGATAGACCCGCGTCGAATCGGAAAAGCGGTCGCTGAGCACCCATGTGCCCTGCTTGAGCGCGGGCTCGATCACGGTGCGCGCGTGATCGTCGCGGGCGGCGGCAAACAACAGCGTTTCGGCCTCGGGGCCGAGCAGTTTGCCCATCCCGGAGAGGACCAGGTGACGGATGATTTCCGCGCCGGGCGATCCGCCGGGTTCGCGGGTGACGATGGCATGCAATTTCACGCCGGCCAACCGCTCGGCCAGGATCTTGATCTGGGTGGATTTGCCGGACCCTTCACCGCCCTCAAAGGAGATGAAACGTCCCCGGCCTCCCGCGGCTTTGACCTCTTGAGGCATTGTCACAGCTTCTCTGCGCCTGCGCGGAACAGCCCGATTGCAAGTTCAGCAACGCCGTCGACGGCGCGTCGCATGGTCGAGCCGCGGCCGACCGCTTCTGCTGCATAGACCGGCGTCTCCACGGCGACATTGCTGCCGCGCCAAACCTTGACGAGGCCAACCTTTTGGCCGGCCTCGAACGGCGCGCGCACCGGCCCGCTATAGACGATGCGGGCAATCAACTTGTCGGACCCGTTCTTCTGCACCATGACCTTGACGGGCTCGTGGCTGGCCAATGCGACCGAGCCGCTGTCGCCGCCGAACACCTTCGCATAGCCGATCGTTTGATTTTCTGCGAACACGGTCCGCACCTCGAAATTGCGAAATCCCCATTCGAGCATCTTCTTGGCTTCGGTGGCGCGGTCTTCAGGATCATCGAGTCCATTGATGGCCACGATGAGGCGCACGCCGTTCTGCACCGCCGACCCGACCACGCCGTAGCCGCCCTCCTTGGTGAATCCGGTCTTCAAGCCATCGGCGCCGTCGAGCGAATTGAGCAGAGGATTGCGGTTCGACTGCCTGATCTTGTTCCAGGTGAATTCCTTCTCGCCGAACAGTTTGTAGAATTCGGGATAGGTCTGGATGATGTGACGCGCCAGCATGGCCAGTTCGCGCACCGTCATCTTGTTGCCGGGGTCCGGAAGGCCGTTGGAATTGGCAAAAGTCGATCGCGGAAGACCGATTTCGCGGGCTCGCTTGGTCATCATCTCGGCGAAGGCGCGCTCGTTGCCCGCGATAGCCTCCGCCAGCACGATGCAGGCATCGTTTCCGCTCTGGATGATCGCGCCGTGCAGGAGATCGTCGACTGAAATCCTGCTGTTGAGCGCCGCGAACATGGTCGAGCCGCCGGCCGGCGCGCCACCTCTGCGCCAGGCATTCTCGCTGACGTGGTACTCGTCGGTCAATTTGATGTCGCCCTGCTTGACGGCGTGGAAGACCACTTCCGCCGTCATCAGCTTCATCATGCTGGAGGGCGCGCGCAGTTCGTCGGCGTTTTTCTCGAACAGGACGGCGCCGCTGGTGGCCTCGATCAGGATCGCGGTCGGCGCGTCGCCGTCGAATCCGCCCTCCTCCTTCTTGGCGCTGTTATTGGCGGCCGAGAGGATGCTGCTCCATCCCAATGTCACGAGAACCGCGATGGCTATCAGACCTCGCATCAGGCGTCCTGTCGTCACCACAGGCCGGTCAAACCGCAACGTCGAGCGTGCCATCGAAAGCTGTCCTTGGACGGGATCGCGTTCTAACAGTTGGAAACCGCTCAAACAACACGGCTTTCGCCTTCGTCCGGCGGTTGAGGTCTCGCCTTTGTCCGGTCGCACAAGTTGCTGTAAACAGGGGCGGAAAGACGATGTCGTGGCGTCATCTGCCAACGATCGGTGCATCGTTCTTCAGGCTTGCTCGCTTGCGGCGGGTTGGATCAGTAAAGCCCGCGCCCGGCGAGGATTTCGCTCGGAATTTGCGGGTCGATCGGCGCGTAGGCCGAGACGGGACGCGTCACGTATCGATCCTGCGATTCGTAGGATGCGGCGCGTTGTTCATCCTGGAACTGATCGTTTGAACGCGAGCGCATAGAAGCGGTGCGTTCCCGAGGCTCGCCATACGCCGCCTGCTCGGGCTGGGTGCTGCCGAGATTGTAGGGGCGCCCTTCCGGAATGGGCACCTCGCCGCGGATCGGGCGCGCCGGGCCTGCGTAGTCCGGCACGAACGGACGGGCGGAGGCAACCCGGACCAGCGAGGGGGCCGGCGCCGGCACGCCGGTGCGCAACGTCGCCATCAGCTGGCGGTCGTCGGAGCCTTCAAGCGGTGCACGGCCGACATATTCGACGCGCACCCGCGCCACGCCGTTATTCTTGAATTCCAGAAGTTCCGCCGCCCGGCTCGAGACATCCATCACGCGATTGCCGTGATAGGGACCGCGGTCATTGACGCGAACGATCAGCGATTTGCCGTTGGCAAGGTTGGTGACGCGGGCATAGCAGGGCATCGGCAGCGTCGGATGGGCGGCGGAGAGCGAGGTCATGTCGTAGACCTCGCCATTGGCGGTCAATCGCCCATGGAAATCGTCGCCGTACCAGGAAGCCAGGCCCTCCTGGCGATAATTGACATTTTCTTCCGGGACGTAGACTTGGCCGCCGACCATGTACGGCTTGCCGACGCGGTAGGTTCCCCCGCCTTTCGGCACGGGATCGCCGAGTTCGACGACTCGCGGACTGGACGAAACGCCATATTTCGGATCGATCCGGCTGGAGAGGCCGGATGAGGAGCAATTAGCCAGCACGAGGCATGCCGAAACAACGGCTATCCCTCGCCACGCGCCCCGTTCCGGTGCTGACCGCTGAATTCGCATTCGCCCCAAGTGCCATTCCACCGGTCGCGTTTTCCGCGTGCCTGGCGGCCGTATCCCCAACGCAAGCCTCAGGCCCGCATCAACGGATAATATAACGCAGTGGGAACGCGGCGGAAATGGGGACGGCGCAAGGAGAGCTTGGGGATGGTAAATCAATCCTTCGTACCCCCTTGGCACCCGTCGGGCGTGGAGTTTCCCCGCTGCCTTGCCTTCCCTGTATGGTCCAGACCCCGGCGACGCCGGCACTTTAGGCCGACGTGGACGTTTCAGCCGGCGCGTAGCCTACCCGACTCCGGTATTTTCCTGCTAATGTCTTGGTGGTGAGTTTCGCAAGGACCGGCTCCGGTGGCTCAAAAACCATTCTTTCTAATCTTGAGGGACGACAACGCTGGCACCTTTTCAGTCGAAGGCCCAATGACCGATGATCGTCCTTGGATCTCTCAGGTTGTAACTGCTCAACGCGCAGGTCGGAAGGTTCGCTGCGTAATGGCGACCGGGGCTACGCGGGAAGCGTGCATCAAAAATTGGTTGGCATCCAATCCTCGTATGAAACTCGTCGACCCGGGCATGTTGCCTTGACATCATCGAATGCCGTGGGTTGAGCCGATCCACGCCAAGGCAAAGCCGGCGATCCCGACCACCGACGAAGAGCGCGACGCCTGATGTGCGCGCGCCATGGGAGACCAAGGCATTGAGCGGCCACTTCCGGATGACGCGCTCAAGATCGTGATGCTCGGTGCTGACAAGGAAGACAGGCTCGCCGCATGAAGGCATCCAAGCGAGCCGATGTTCCGCCCGCCGTCTTGCGTTCATGAGAAGCATCCGCTAAGTGCCTGATCTCTCAAAGATGGAAGGGTGGCCGAGTGGTTTAAGGCACCGGTCTTGAAAACCGGCGTGCCCGCAAGGGTACCGTGGGTTCGAATCCCACCCCTTCCGCCACTATAGTGTTCTCCTCAGTATCCCGTCGTTTCTAAATCTACGCAAAATCAAGAGGTAAGGCGGAAAGACTGTTCTCTTCCGTTTCTCGGTGCTACCGGCAGTTGCCGCACGAACCGTAGCTTGAACCGTAGTGTTTGGAGGACGGTTTGCTTCGGGAGGACATATGGCCGGGAAGCTCAAACCCCTCAAGGTGGCTCGTGAAACTCGGCCTGGAAAATACGCTGACGGTGACGGTCTCTACCTGGTTGTTGCGAGCCCCACGGCGAAGAGCTGGTCATATCGATACTTCAAGGACGGCAAGCAGCGCTGGCTAGGGCTAGGATCGTTCAAGGATGTGTCCCTGAAGGATGCACGCCTGGCCCGCGATGCCGCGCGTCTTCGCATCAGGGGCGATCGCAGCACGCCCGGCGTCGACATCGTTCAGGAGAAGCGGGCGGCGCGTCAGGAAGCGAAAGCCGTAGGGATCAAGGTAACTCTCCCCACATTCGAGGAGTGTGCCGAAACCTATATTCGCGAACGCT
Organism: uncultured Alphaproteobacteria bacterium; assembly: GCA_963770515.1. GTDB lineage: Bacteria > Pseudomonadota > Alphaproteobacteria > Rhizobiales > Xanthobacteraceae > Bradyrhizobium. The sequence goes on along the minus strand of CAVYPW010000002.1, from coordinate 727,329 downwards.
GGTCGACCTGGAGCAGGAAGCACCGCAATCAATGGCCGTCGTCGCTCAAACGCTACGCTTACCCGACTATCGGAAAACTCACGATCCCCGAGATCAGGCCTAGCCACATCTACGAATTGCTGCGGCCGATCTGGCTTGAGAAGCGAGAAACGGCCAATCGGGTCCGCGGACGGATCGAAACGATCGTCGCAAAGAACGTCGACGTGGACGATACCGAATTCCGAAACCCTGTCGAGCTCACTAAACAGCTGCGTGAGAAGCTTCCTCGGCGGCCGAAACGCGTCGTGCGGCATCACCCGGCGCTGCATTACGCTGAAGCACCGCAGTTCATGGCTGACCTATCCGCAGCAGGCGGCATCGCCGCTTTGATGCTCCGCTTTCTGATCTTCACGGCCTGCCGCACCAACGAGGTGGTCGAGGCCCGCTTGTCTGAGATTGATCGTCCCTCATCGACTTGGAGGATCCCCGGCGAACGGATGAAGATGAACCAGGACCATGTCGTGCCGCTTTCCGATCCAGCGCTCGCAATCCTCGAAACGATGCGTGAAGGTACCAAGGGCGAATTGATCTTCCCGAATCCTGATGATGGGATGTTTTCGGAGAATGCAATGCTCGCTGTGTTGAACCGTCTCGGCTACAATCACGTGACGGTGCACGGTTTCCGTTCGACATTCGCAACCTGGGCCGAGGAGTGCACGGACTATCCGGATGGCGTGCGCGAGGCGGCACTGGCGCACAAATACAAATCGGAGACCACGGCGGCCTACCAGCGTGGGCAAAAGCTCGAGAAGCGACGCGCTCTCATGAAGGATTGGGCACAGTTCCTGGCAGAATCAAAGGTCATCCATCTTCGCGAAGTAGTCTTCCGTGAAGAAGCCTGATCTTAGACTGGATTGATCGCCGGCTCCGCGAGGATTGCCGTCAGGATTTGGCACAACAAAAGCCTGAGCCAGCGGATCAGGCGGCGGAAGTTGTAGCCGACGGCGGCGAGGACGGCGTTGTTGGCATCGCCTCGACGATACCAGAGATAGTTGCGGTCCATTCGGTGCTCGGCCTTGAGATGGCCGATGACGGGCTCGACGGCGGACCTGCGGCGCAGTTCGCGCTTGATCGCGGGCGTCACGCCTCGCTTCTGGCCTGACATGAAGACCCTGAACTTGTATCGGGTGGCGCGTTGTGGCCGCGATACCCCTTGTCGGCGAGGATACGCGCGATGGTGTTGCCGACCAGCGCTTCCATTTCCGGGATCACGGTTGCCAGCGTATGACCGTCATACGGGTTGCCGGGCAGCGCCTTCACATGGGTGACGAACTGGCCGCCCTTGGCATGACTGATCGTGGTTGCGACGGAGACTTTGACGCCAAACTCGTAAGGCCGATGAGCCTTGCCCTTGCCGATGCATTCGACCTCCGGCGCATGCAGGGAATAGACCTTCCGGCCGCGCTGATGTTGCTTCTGCTCGCGCACGCGCCGCGCCAGCAATAACAGCTGTGCGAATATCCCTTCGCGCCCGCTGCCGCCCTCGATCTTGCGACCGATGTCGCGGATGACACGTCCGAGTAAGGTGCGCAGCTTCTTGAGCATCCGATTGGCGCGCTTGAACTGCTTGGCATGGGCATAACGCTGGTGCTGGATCAGGGTGAACTTGCCCACCCGCGTATAGGACTGACGCAGAGCCACCCCGTGGCGCTGCGCCAGCCGCACCAGCTTCTCGCGCGCCCGGTTCAGAAGCTTCGCGTCGGTGGGGAACGTCACGTTCTTGGGCTGCACCGTGGTATCGACGATTACCCGTGACAGCTCGGACGGCTTGATCGCCTCGGTCCTGGTGGCCACCGACAGGCTCTCCTGCAGCAGCGCCTGCAGCCGCTCCTCGCCCATGCGGTTGCGCCAGCGCGTCAGTGACGAACGATCGAACACCAGCCGGTGCTGGAAGAACTCCTCGCCGCAGAAGAACTGGTAATAGGGGTTCTCGACCCAGCGCTCGCACAGCACTTCATCAGACAGGTCATACGTGTGCTTGAGGATCGCCAGCCCCGCCATCAATCGCGTCGGCAGCGGCGGGCGGCCGGGATCATCCGTATAGACCGCCCCAAACTCCCGTTCCAGGAACCCCCAATCCACGGTGCGCCCCAGCGCTGCCAGCGGATGCTTCAGGTCGATGATCTGATCGAGCCGAGAGCGGAACAGATCCTGTTCTCCCGTCTCCCGCCGTTCCGGTGGCCGCATCGGCTTCCTCGCCAAAACATTCAAAAGGCGAGTGAATCACAAATCAAATTTGCAAGGAATCTTGAGGGTTCTGTGAGGTCGCGGGGCAAAGGCGAGCCGCGCGCTGTGCCGTGGGTAGCGACCTCATAGAAGCCGGATTGAACGAGCCGCTGCCACGCCCGAGCAACGGGCGCGCTTCAAGGCCGATGATCTTCGACGATCAACAGGCTCAACCGCATGCACAACTTTTGCGGTATGGCACGGATGTTGCTAAATGGGGAAAGTAGGTCGTTGACCGTATGTACTGTCAATGGGTTAGGCGTGGCAGAAAAGTCACTCCTGACAACCCTGACGCGAGAAGCCCGATATCGGCCTTCAAAGAGTGCGACGGAGAAAGCCGCCACGGCATCGTCCTTTGGATGTGTCGAGATACTGTTGGTCACTAATCATTGTTGTTCGACTGCATGGGTCTATTCATTCGAAGTGCCGCCTACCGACAGCAAGAAGGTTGTTGGCACTCCCACTCCAGCAACAAATTCAATGCCGCGCCAGCGGCTTCGTTCAACCCCCTTCCGCAGACCCGATATCCGGCAAATTCGATTACCCAAGCCCGCCGCTTCCAGATTCCAAATCAATGACTTGGGAATTCTTCACAGACAACGAAGTACGTTAATCTGCGCCACGCACTCTCAAACCGTTCGCCTGACGTACCGCACGTAGGTCGGTGATTATATACTTTACACCGCCACATATAGTTCCGCGGATGCGGAAGGCGATAAGCCGGAAGCTGGCGCGCCCGTTAATCTCCTAACTTGGGTTTTTTCACGCCCGATTCCTGGATGGTGACATGGCGAAAACCTCTAAGGAAAATAGCGATTACGATGACAAGGAAGCCCAAGAGCGCTTTGAGGCAGCGCTTCGGGCCGGCCTAAAGACGCCACCCAAGCCGCTGAAGGACAAGCCAAAGGTGAAGAAGGCTTCAAGGAAGAAAAAGGCCACTCATTCTCGATAGGGTTTTGGGCGAAGGTTTTTTGTGAAGCGGATCGGCGATACCGCTCAGATAGCCAACAACGCCGGGACGCAGTTCGGTAAGCTTTTAGCGGCGTCATGGCTTGCAAACTCGCGGCCTACTTCCTTGTAGGAAATGTGTTCGTCGGTCATCAGGCCGCTTTCTTTGGCGATGTTAGCCCTGAGGATCGGCGCGATATCGGCAACCGACGTGCCGTCGATGTGGAAGCTGCGCGCAGAACCGCCGCGTTCAACAATCGTAAGAACGATGTTCTTGTTCGACCAGCCGCGTTTGCCGACTCTGGGCTGGCCTTCCAGATAGCCGATATAGGTTTCGTTGGCTTCGACTGTTCCGCCATCGCTACCCATGGGCGGCAGCAAGCCGCCAGATCGCATTGCTTCGCGGATACGATGCATCAGGAACCATGCTGATTTGTATGTGATGCCCAAGGCCCTATGAAGCTGATGGGAGCTAACGCCCTTCTTGCTGGAAGCCATCAAGAAGAACGCCTGAAGCCAGACGTTCAGCTTGATGCGGCTGGACTCCATGACGCTCTTGTTCGTTACGCTGAAATCTTTATGGCATTCCTTGACGCGGCAACGGTAGACGCCGGGCTTCTTGGTAGCGAAGGACTCGTTCACGGTCCCGCAATGCGGGCAAACGCGCTCACCGCCCCAGCGGAGACCTTCAAGGTGCTCGCGGGCTGCTTCCGGGCTCTGGAAGTGCGGGACGTTGAACATGGAATTGGACATGGGCGGCTTTCAGAAAGAGTGTTCAAATTGACAGGTATTGCAGCGAAACAAGTCGTGGCCGGTATCGCTGGGGATGGGCGAAAGCGGGGTACGAAATTCATCATCGATCCAGCAACGGGGGCATTGGAGCTTCCCGCCGATCTCAGGCTGAAAGTCATAAAATCGCTCAGACGCGAGGCGCGCGGACTTCAGTTTCGCGCTTATCTCAGTTTGCCGCGCCTCTATGTCTGCAAGCTGGGCTTGAAGTGCCGATACGCGGTCATTGGCGCTGGCGGCCAATTTCTGAGCTATTTGCTTAAGTTCACCCGAGAGAGACATGACCAGCGCTCGTTTTGATGGCCTAACCTACCCTTAGCATTTGTGGTGTCACGTATATAATTTCCCATAAGGTCCGTATTGCCTCAAGAGCTACGCGGTTTTTGCGCGCAGTGAAATCACGCGATGGATCAGACGCTGGAGTAACTCTGGCAAGGTCATAGCGAACCCTCGCCGCTCGCGCGCCGAAACCCGATTCAGCGTCAAAAGTACAGCCCAGCGTTACATTTTCATATTGGGAGCCATCTTCATACCATCCCCTCCGCCCGGCCCCTGGGCGCCGACGCTTTGCACGTCAAGCGTAACCGCGACCTTGCCCGCTTTCTCGAACTCAAGCGTGACAGGCAGCTTCTCGCCCCGCTTCAACGGGCTCTTCAGATCCATGATCATCAGATGATAACCGTTCGGAGAGAGCTTGACGGTCTTGCCGGAATTGATGGCCAGGCCTCCTTCGACGGGACGCATTTTCATGACGCCATTGTTCATCGACATCACGTGGACCTCAATGTGACCGGAGATGTCGGCGGTGGCACCGATCAGTTTGTCCGCCGTGGTACCCTTGTTTTCGATGGTGAGATAGCCGGCGCCAATTTTGGCGCCGTTCGGCGTGGCGCGACTCCAAGCTTGAGAGATCACGAGGTCTCCGACCCTCACCTCTTCCGCATGCAGCGGCGCGCCGAAAAGATACGCCGCGAGCATCGCGAACAAAGATGCTGCAATGAATTTCCGCATGAGAACCTCCTTGCCTACCCCCGCTAAGGTCTTTATTTCGCCGCGGTCATAGATGTTCCGCCCAGACGCCGACGACAAGCTAGCCATTCGTTCGAGCCATCTCATCGACAGACCTTCACATAAACGCAAACTTTCTTGAAATTCTCCCAGTGGCACTGTTGCTCCATCCGGCAGACCTTTCCTTTTTCTTCCCCAGGGGAAGAAGCGGGTGCGGCTATCCCGCTTGACGTCAGCCCCACCAGGATGACGGCGCTTGCTGCAAGCTGACGAAAATTCATGGCTTGTCTCCCTTCAAAAGTTCAACGACATGACACTGGTGATACGGCAAAGGCGATGGTCTGCTTTCCTCGGGTGAGACAGCCGTCCTTCCATGCACCCTTATAAACGCCATGGAGGTTGGTTGCGGTTCCGTCGCCGTTTGGCCTGCCCTTCAGAAAATTACCCTCATATCGAGACGTTTTCAGCATCATCACTCCGTTGCCGCTTGGCTCGCCCTCCGACAGTTCGCCCTCGTAGCGGCCCGAGCCCCAGTCCTGCGAGCCGCGGCCGGACTGCCGCCCCTGATCCCAACGGCCTTCGTCCTTTTCGAATGGGCTGCCAAAACGCGACCAAACTACAGTGCCGTCGCCCTGCGCAAAGCCGCTGACACAGTCGCCCGACCAGCTCACGCTCTCGCCAGGTTGCGGATGCGGGTCCCAAACCTTGCAGCCGCTCCGGATATCAGCGACGAAGTCTCCCGTGCCACCGGTCTGGGCGTGCGCCGTTAGCGAGCCAAGCAAAAGCCCAAGCAACAGCACGCATTCGCCTCTCATCAATGCTCCTTGCATTCGCATTGTCTAGTGTTGCAGCAACGGTAGCACCGCATCGTGCAACAACTCCTCACGAACGTCGATGAATTTGTCTCGCACGATTCCCTCGCGGTCGATCACATAAGTCAGCGGAAAGCCTTCAGGAGGGCCGAAACCGTTTTGTGAAATCTTGTCCAGCGTAGCGGTCGGATAGGCCAGCGTGCCACTCATCTTCCGCATCTTCGCAAAGTCCTGCGGCCGATCGGCGCTAATTCCTATGATCTCGAGTCCCTGCTCGTGATAGCGCCGGTAGAAGGAGTTGAGCAGCGGCATTTCTTTCTTGCAAGGCGCGCACCAAGTCGCCCAGTAGTTCACCAGTACGACCTTGCCGCGTAATTTGCCAAGATCAAAAACTTCTCCACCAAGTTCCGACAAAACAAGCGACGGCGCCGGGCTATTGATCGCCGGAGCAGCTCGCACCGATGCCAAGCCCGCGGATGCCAGCAGTACCCCGGCCGTTAGTAGCCAACGTGAACGCCGGCCCGCAGCAACAAACCTTTGCCTTGTGTTACGGCCAGTTCGCATTTGTGTTGTCCCTTAGCTTGGTGAGGCAGTGAGCGAGGGGCGCCACGCCCCACCAAGCTTTTTAGAGCCATGCAAGGTCGATCAGTACTTCGCGACGCCTGGCCCACCGAAGCGGTAGTTGACGCGCAAGAGACCGATAATCGAGTCTTGCTGAATGCTTTCGATCCGCGAAAGACCGCCGACCGGCACCGTATTCAAGTTGAGCGTCTTGGTGGTCTGGAAAACATAGTTGAGTTCCGCCCCGACTGACCAGTTGGGCGCGAAACCGATCTCAATACCAGTTCCAACCGTCGGGGCCCAACGGGTGTCGCTCGCCTGATCGAAGACTGCGTTAGTCACAGTGACGATGCCGTTATATTGGTTGTTCGTAACGGCTACGCCGCCCTTCGCGAACCAAAGCACGTTGTTCCAGACATATCCGACCTGGCCGGTAAACAAGCCAACGGCGTTCGTCTGAATCTGGTTTGTCGCCTGATTGATTGGCAGAGGACCGGTCAACAGAAAGCTGGCGTTCTGTCCGTGCATGTCGGCCCAATCTCCCTGCGCCTCTACGCCGAACACCCAGTTGCTCGCCTGCACGCGGTAACCGACCTGGCCACCCAGCAGGGCGCCCGTATCCTTGACACAGCCTTCGGAAGTGCTCGGGATGGTCGGCGCGCCGCCGGCGAAGGAGTTCGTCCAACAGCTGGGACCTGAGCTCCCGCCGGCATTGAAGCCGACGTAGAACCCGGTCCAGTCGTAGGCGGCCACCGGTGCGACGGGGGCCTTTTGATAAGCCCGAGCCGGCAGATCAGCGGCTCGCGCGGGCGCAGACGCGATTGCCATTAGGCCGAGCACTGCGATTAAGCTTTTTTTCATATTAGTCTCCATTCCGTTCATTGTCGCGCCTCGCATGATCATGCAGCGCGTGCAGAGTTTCAGAAGTTGAAGCTTGAGGTGGCCTTCAACAGATAAGGCGCGACGAGCTGCCCCTCTGTTCCGGCGTTGTTGGCGGCGGTTGCCCGGTAATAGACCGGGACCTCGACGTCGATGTAGAACTTAAAGACGTACTTGTTGACCTCATCGAGCACTTTCGTGAACTCGATGCCGGGCGACAACATCACGCGATCGAAACCGGAATTTAAGTAGTCGGCGGCAGTACCGCTATCGGTATCGCGATGGGACACGATCACCTGGCCGAGCGGCGTAATCTTGTCGAAGCCGAGCACGTTGTAGAAGTTGTTGTAGACAATGCCGACAGCACCATCGATCTGCATGCCCGGATGATAGGTCTGCACGACGCCCAGGTTTCCGTCGAAGAAGCCTTGGGGATCGACAGCCTGACTGTACGCGAACGGCTGTCGCCAAACGAATTGCGAGAAGTACTGCCAATGATTGTCCGCACTCAACAAACCGCGGTGGAAGGCGCCGAGGATCAGGTCCGTGCTACCCGTTCCAACCTGGTTGTCCCGGTCCAGCCCGAGCGCGTTGTAGGTGCCGGTCGGCAGCTTCAGGCCGAAGATCAGCCCCGTCGACATGTCGGAGAAGAAACCGGTGTAGACACCCATGATCTCGACGTCGCCGAAAGTCTTCGAGTTGAAGGTCTGGATCTGGCCCGGAAACTGAAAATCTGTCTCGGTGGTCAACGAGCGATTAGCCACTACCGGCACCCTGACCATGATGCCCCAGTCGCGATTGAAGTTGTAATTGAAGCCGGCGTTGTACCACTGGGTCTTGATCTCCTTATCCGTATTGAGCGCTGCGGACGCCTTCGAGGCGCCGACATAATTCTGGGTCTGATCCTGGCTCCAATACTCGAAGAAGATTTCGACCTCCGCTTTCCTGCTCCTGGGGCATCATGTCCAGGCCGCTCACGTCAAACACGCTGCAACCGCAGGCGCAGGCAAGCGCGTCGGTTGCTGAGACGCCGAGCGATGCAAGCGAGACAAATGCGGTCGCGAGCAATGTCGCGAACCCCGAGATGATCCTGCGACTCAGGCTGATTGGTTTAGTCGCTATAAATGTTTTCGACATGGTGTCACATCTGATTTTGGTGTTTCTGGACTGCCGGACGAAATGAGCTTCTGTCCGACGATGAATCGGAAATGGTCGGGCTTAGAACTTGTAGTTCACGCCCGCGCGCAACGCCTGGATGATCAGATCGTTGGAGCCGTGCAGCGTATTGAAGCCGCCACCGGTGTCGGTGATCGCTCCCACCGCATTGACCTTGCTGAAGTCCGCGAAGAGATATTCGGCGCGGAAGATCCAGTGATCCGTCACGGCGTGTTCCCAGCCGACGCCAGCGACCCATCCCACCACTGACTTCGATGCGGCGGCAGTTCCTACGCCGGCCGGCGTCGCGCCGTCAGAATAGCTTTCGACATAGTTGATGTGGGAGAAGGCCACGCCCGCGGTCAGATAGGCCAGATTGCGGTCGGCAGCGATACCGATGCGCGGGCGAATAGTGGCGAAGTAGTTCACGTTGTTGGATTGCGTGAGCGTGGCCGGTGTGACGCCGTCACTCAGCGTCAGTGTATTGTTGGTGAACCAAGGATTGCTGTGGAAGTAGTCGAAGTCACCCTCGATCCCGGCTACCAGCAGACCCGACTGGTAGTTACAGCCTATCTGGCCGCCCGCTAGTGGACCGTCCTCGCCGTGGGAGTTCAGGCCATTGCCAACCACCGACGCTATATCGGGGCCACCCAGGTGCGTTCCAGGATCGATGCCCATCGTGAAATTCGATGCGCTGCCTCCGCCGCCCACGTTGGCGCCGACATAGCAACCGGCCCATTGATAGACCGATGGCTGTGAGGCCGCTTTCATCGGCAGGTCCGCGGCTGAGGCCATCCCGGCTGGACCAGCGAACGCGATCGCCGCGATGGCCGCAACCAGCATCGATTTCGTGCCGGCTATGGTCTGGCGCAAGTTGGAATTGGTGATCGATCCAATTGAATCGCCGGGTGGTCCCCCGTTGGGGGCATAGATAAGATTGCTCACGGTTGATGCTCCGCAAATACGGATCTCGTCGGAATGACTTGATCTGAAGTGACGAAATGACGACGGTTAGTTTGGAAGGTCGCGTCAGATCGTCTGCGGCGGACCGCGAGCGAAGGAATTGGACCCGGTGCGCACTGCGAGCGGACCCAGGCGCTCGTATCCTCTGAGAACAGCTTCGACCTCGCGGTGAAGCGGCATCGTGAACGTGGTCAGGCGCGGTGTATCGATAGAGGCGCTAGCGTTCAGCACGCAACAGGCTGCACAGCTGCCGTCGTGGTCCGTGTCGTTGCCGTGATGGGAGCCGGCAGGGATGACGTCGGAGGTGCTGTGGCAGATTGGAAAAGATGCGAGCGGGTCCGCAAAAGCGAGCGCGACAGCCCAACAGGCCCCGATCTGCGCTGTTATCTGGATAGCCAGCGCAGTCAGAACAACAGGCAGAAACCTTTGCAGCCGCCTCCGCATGGAACTCCCCAACCGAGTTCGCGCTAACACTAATGAAACCTGGAGTCGATGCCTGCAGGGGCACACTCTCACGAATTCTTGGCCGGGTGCGGGATCGAATGAACTTCGGTAACGGGCATGGCATTGACTGCGGCCTCTGGGATCGGTCTTGGTTCGGCGTCGCTTCCGTCCACTGTCCGATTTGATGCGGCGCAAGTGCCTTTCGGCACCGTGGCGTTAGCGGGCTGGTGCAGGGTATAGATCAGCGGGCACGCTCCTTGATAAAGGCGATCAAGTCAGCGCGATCCTGAGGGTTGTCGACCTGATAGAACATCCTCGAGCCGAGAATAAGCCTGTGAGGATCGCTCAGCCATTTGTCCAGATTCTCCTCGGTCCACACGATCTTCGCGTCACGCAAAGCCGGCGAGTAATTGTCTGTACCCGCGGCCCGTACCACGACGCCCTTGTGCATCGGGCCGACGTCGTTCTTCTCAATCGGGTGACAGTCCTGGCAGCCTTGGTAGAGTATCTCTCCCCGCGCCGGATCGCCCGCAGCTTTGGCGCCGTTGCAGGCCCATCAGGCCGCAAAGAACACCCGCGAGCACAATTTTTTTCCGCAGTTTCTATTCTCGACGCTCGTCGGTCTGTCCGTAGATTTCCTCTTTGCCGGATGCCTATGTGGAAGACTCCGAAAGAGGAAAGGCTATTCCTAGCCACATTCACCCATTTAGACGACATGCCTTGAGCGCACCAACGCGCTAGTGGAGGTGAGAGGGTTAGATTTCTTCGCGACGAGGTCAGGTGTGCGCGCTGTCTCCGTCGTGATTTGCGCTATGATGAGGCGGCCACGATGATGCCACGCCGGCACCCGAAGCGAAGGGATGAGCAGATGTTGCCCAAAATCAGTTTTCGATTGTTTGCGATAGCCGTCATTAGCTTGGCGGCGACGACTGCCGCTTCAGCGCGCGGCGGTGGCGGAGACTATCCCGCAGCGGTCAGCTATTCCGACCTGCCGAGATTTAACCCCGAGCGTGCGTGCCGTCTCGTCCAGCGGCGCGTGCTAACGCGGAACGGCCAGCGGACTGTTCCGGTTCGCGTCTGCGGCTAGATCACAGCCCTACACTTACGAACCGGGCGTCGCGAAATTCGTCACACACCACGCAATCATGACAAGCACGTTGCCTGCTTTTCCCGTCGCTCACGGATGCTGGCTGTTCCGTCCACAAGCAGGCCAATTTCGCTGCTTGATTTCCGTCGACGTACTCCAAGTATTTCCTCTCATGCCCCCTACCACATTCGCCATAATAGCTGTGGTAGGTCAGATATGGTCTGGTGTGAGCTATCGCACCAAGCCTACCCGGTGAACATCCAGAGTCGCGCTCGCTCGCAATGTAACCGGCCAGCAGCAGCGTGCCGAACGCGACGATGAGCGCCGCGGCGCTCACCTCGATCACACGCATCGCGAGCATGCCGATCCCCGCTTGCGTCCGGGCGACACGACCTGCGAGCCCGCGCGCGCCGACCGCGATCGTTGCGATTACAGTTACCGTGATGGCCGTGCCTAATCCCATGATCACTGTTGCGCCGACGCCGGTCCAGAACAGGTCCTGGGCTAGCGCGAAGATCAGCACGATGATCGCACCGGAGCAGGGCCGCAGTCCCACCGCTACCACGGCGGCGAGCCCTCGCCGCCAGCCGCCCGCGCCGGCAAGCTCCGCCGGCTTGGGCCCATCGGCGTGGCCCCCAATTCATGGGGCTCATGATCTTGGTGGCACTGGAAGCCGTGCGCGGGAGCGGTGCATCCGTCGATCTGGCATTGCCCGCCGCGCATCACCATCGCGCCAGGCCTCTCCTCGCGCTTGCCATGCGTCTCAGAGAGAATGCGATTTAGCAACGTCGTCTTCCCGGAGCTCAAGCGCAGTCTGGAAGAGCGTTTACGGCAAACGGAAGTAGGATGGGGTGGTTCTACCCTTGCTTGTTAAGGGCTTCAGACATCTCAATTTACCGGCTCCACAGTGAAGATATCTGGAATCGCCATCACTGCGGAGTAGCGCTGCAGCGGATCCTGAATGGCCTTGTTGATTTCGACCAGCTTCGGCATCGCGGCCATGGGCACAGTGTACCTCAGCCCGGCACCGCCCTTACGTGGCCGGATCATCACCATCGCGAAGGTGCCGGCCGGCGATTTCTCCGGCGCGATTTGCAACGTGCCCTGCCCAGGGCTTGCGCCGACAGCAAGCATCACGCCATCGGCTGCACAGGGGCACGGCGTGCCTTCGCCCTGATAGAAGACCACGGACAACTCGCGTGGCTCGGCGTCCAGCCGCTTGATCGCATCCTCGCCGATGCGGATGCCGACGGGAAGAAATGAGCCGAAGCCGCCATGCACGCGAGTAAGTAATTTCACCCACTCTTCGGATGTTTCCCCTCGGGCGACCGTGCTGCCACAGATTGACAGCAATATCGCAGCACAATGGAGTAGATTCCGGATCACTTGTCACTCCCGCCCGTCATGGACGATGATATTACAGCAAAATTTAAACCGGAAGCAGAAGCTCAGCTGGAAAATTCGTTCTATGGTCTTGTTTGGCGCCCTTTGGATTGGGCGCGAGATCAACTTGGCTCTGCTTTCGCGAAGTTGGTTGATCTGCGCCGTGTACTCACGAAGCCATCGCGTACCACATCGGACCTGTTATCCTGCTCCTACAGCTACGCGAGCGTCGCACGGCTGCGAAATGACGCGATGGGCCAAATCGAAATCAGCGAAGGCCGCGAAGCGCCCATGCGAACCTGGACTGTAACCGGGTCGCAGATCTTAAGAAGTGTTGCGCGAACACAACAGTTTTGCCGTCGTGCGTGCGCTAAGATCACTGTCTGATTTGGAGCAACATCCATGCGCCCTGTCTTTGTTGTTACTGCGGCGGCGGCCTTGCTGTTCTGCACGCATGATGCGTCTGCCTTCTCCATGGACTCCTCGGCAGGTACGGCCCCCGACGGTTCATCGCACTATGCCGATCCCGACGAGCAAATTCGTTCCATGTTGGGCGGCAAAGACGATGATAGCCATGATCTCGGGTATGATGCCAATTCGCGCCACATGAAGCGGCCGGCACAGGAGATTATAAACGGCCAGGGAGTACTGATTCCCTTGACGGTGCCCTCCAGCCGCTGAAATCCTCCGCGACGAACGACCACCCGACGTCTCTGTGGCCTAAAACCGCGTCGGGGCATCATCCGTCTGATAAGGTCCGCAACGGTTATCCTGACCGAACCTGCCAGCCCTGCGTGCCAACTGATGTCGGCTTTGACCTGAAAGCGCTCCAAAGCTTTCGCGCGGGAGATAAACGTCAAGAGCCAAAGGTCGCACCGGGCACACAATTCTCCCCTAGCGCCGCCGATATTGCGAAAGCTCTCGCGGACGCATTGCGATACGAAACAATTCAGGCATGCTCGGAGTCATCCGGAAACAACAGGATGTTCCGCCAATGTCTGCTGATTCCCTCGCGTTGGAAGCGCCGCTTGTGGCCTCACCGAACCAGACGATGAGAGCCATCCAGGTCTCCCGCAAGAAGCTCTACGAGCTCATCAACACGGGTGAGTTGGAGAGTTACACGGAAGGCAAGTCGCGCCGGATCACGGTCAAATCGATCAACGAATACATCGAGCGACGGCTAGCTGCGGAAACGGCGCGTCGCGGCCGTGCTGCATCAGATCGAAATCATCCGCCACGTTCTTAAGCACCAAGCGCACCGCTCGCGGCTGCGAGCCGGTTGGCTCCGGACTTGATCGGATGAATGGTGATGCAAGCATCTCAACGCCGATAAGGGATGGGCGGAAAGCACTCTCGCTCGCCCCTCGCATTGTGGCGACGGCCCCGGCTACGCCTTCGGAGCGGCTCCGTGCTTTGCAGGAAATGGCCGATCACCTGCACCAATATGTGCAAAGCGGATCGCTGGATCCGGCGACCGTTGTGGACAAGATCTTCGAGGTCGCCGAGTCGCATGGGCTGACTGGTGAGCCCGGCAGTGACGAAGAGGCCACTGTCATGCAGATAGCGATGTCGGCAAAATTGCGGCCCGAGCTGCATCCAAGAATGCGGTCCGATCAAAGCTCTAACGGTCACGCTTTACCGACCCCACCGTCGCTCGAAACCAAAACACCGGTCGCCTGGAAGGGGACCGCGCCGCTCAAACAGCGCTGGCTCGCGGCAGCACGCATTCCCTGCGGCGATCTCACGCTCTATTCTGGCAACGGTGGCGCCGGCAAGACGGAGACGGCGGTGCAGCTGCTGGTCTCCGTCGCCGCCGGGCTAGGCGACTGGCTGGGTTGCCTTGTCGAGACTGGGCCGGCGCTGTTCCTCAGCTGCGAAGAGCCTGAGGCCAATGTTCGCGACCGGATCGAACGCATTTGCAGGCGTCGCCATATCGACCCGCACGCGATCCGAGATCTGCATCTGCATTTCCCAGACCTTGAGGCGACCTGGCTCGTGACTGTAGACCGACGGGGCAAGATCACGAGAACCGCACTTCTTCAGCAAGTCGAGGCCTGGATCGGTGCACACCGGCCGATCCTGGTCGTCATCGATTCGATAGCCGCCGTGTTCGACGGCGAAGCCATCGCGCGACGGCAAGTCCGCAGCTTCCTCGCAATGTTGCGGAAGATCGCGCGCGAAAATGAAACAGCGATCGTGCTGCTCGATCACCCGTCGGTGCGTGGCATGGCCGACGGTTCCGGAACCGCCAATTCCGTCGACTGGCGCAACTCCGTTCGCGCCATGTTGCACCTTTCAGATGCCGACAAAAACGATCCGGATATCCGAGAACTCGAGGTCAAGAAAGCGAACTACGGACGCGCTGGCGAAAAAATCAAACTGCGGTGGGACGGTCTGACATTCGTCCCGGCCACCTCGGCGGAGAGCTCTCCTTACCGGGCGGCGGCCGAGCGCGACGTCGATGAGCTTTTCCTCAAACTGCTCGACAAGCGCGTCACGCAGGGCCGACCCGTCCGGCCAAGCACTGGCCGCGGAAGTGCGCCATTTGAGTTGGCCGGCGACCCCGAGGCGAACGGCGTAACAGCAGAAGCTTTTCGTGCCGCGATGGAGCGCTTGTTTACGTCCGGCAGGATTGTAAGCGTAGAAACGGGTCCTGCGTCGAAGCGACGGAAGCACATCGAGAGAGCACGCCGCTGACCTTCCATCGCCCCTGCCATCGGTCTGCCACCGCTTCGGTCGCCCATTCGAACGCCCCTGCCAACAGTCATTCCATCGCCTGCCATCGCCCCTTCCATCGGCGGTGTTCCATCCCCCCACACCCCCAGAGCGATGGAACGCTTCGCTCCGTTGGTGCTGCGCTCGCGTTCACAGGGCCTCGATGCAATTGGAGGTAAGCGGCGAGAGTTAGGGGCTGGTCCACGAGCGCTGGGAGTGACGGCGAGATAAAGCGAACTGGCGTTCGCAAGTTTTCATCCTCCGACTACAGTCGGAAGTGTTTGTCTGCACATTGGTCTTTCGCACCTTGCGATGACGTCAGAGCAGTACCGTCCAAGGTGGCGCGGCGCCGCTTTCAGGAATTTTCTTTTTTATTTCAATTCTTCAAGCGATGGCTCCCGCAATGTGCGTCTATGAGAGTGCCCGTCGTTTGCTCGCCACGCTACGCGTTGACGCGATTTGATGCGATCGATGCTTGGCGGCTCTTGTGTCGGCTCTTTCCGATGTCAATCGTCGCTTCATGGCACGCGATGACAGTGAAAATTTCCGGATTAGACCCGGCCGGTCCCGAAACCGTGGACCTCGCATCAATCCGCGGACGGAGCCGTTCCTCAAGCAGGTTCAGATCGCAGTCCGCAAGGCGGGCGGCGATCCTCGACGAATAGGCTCGGGAATGCGATCGGGCGGCGGCCGGGAAGGAGGCAAGTCAGGCCGGTTCAACGCGCGCGGCCGGGGCGCCAAGGTCGTTGCCTCGTTTGCTCGGCAGGGTGCGGACGGTGGATGGCAGAGAGATTCCGCAGGCCGCTTCCGGGCGCGGCGAGTGGTGGTGAAAGCAAGGGTGGTTCGGCTCAATCCTCAAGCGAGGGGCGCGCGGGCGCCGGAGATACGCGGGACGATGAGCCGGGCCGTCGATGCCCATCTGCGCTATCTCGAGCGGGATGGGGTTACGCGTGATGGCGAGCGGGGCAAGGCCTATTCGGCTTTCGAGAACGAGGCCGACGGCAAGGCCTTTGTAGAGCGCGGCCGGGAGGATCGTCATCAGTTTCGCTTCATCGTCGCGCCCGAGGATGCAACCGAAATGGCTGACCTTCGTGGCTTCACCCGTGACCTCATGCGCCAGATGGAACTGGATCTGGCCACCCGGCTCGACTGGATCGCCGTCGACCATCACAACACCGGCCATCTCCACACCCACATTATGGTTCGCGGCGTCCTCGATGACGGCCGCATCCTCAACATCGCAGGGGATTACATCGCCCATGGCGTCCGCCATCGGGCGAGCGAGCTGGTGACTCGGGAACTGGGTCATCAGAGCGAAATCGAGCTTCAGACCAAGCTGCAGAACGAGGTGGAGGCCGAGCGGGTGACCCGGCTCGACAAGATGCTGTTGAGCGAGCAGCAGGAGCAGGGCGTAATCGACCTGCGGCCGGGGGAAGGCGCGACCTGGCTGGTCCGCGAGAACCGTAACCTCATGATCGGCCGGGTAAGACACCTGGAGCGCTACGGAGTGGCCACCGAGTTTGAGCCGGGGCGATGGGCCCTTTCCGACCGCGCGGAACAAGTCCTGAAGGATCTGGACCACCGTAATGAGGCCATCAACTCGATCCACCGGGCACTCGCCAAGAATGGTCTCGCCGAGGAACGCGGCGTTGGCCAATTCGCCCTTCACGGCGAAGGATCAGGCCAGAAGATCGTCGGTCGGGTCTTGGCCAAGGGCCTTGCCGGAGACGAGATGGGCGAGCGGGTCCATCTGATCGTCGATGGTATCGATGGCCGGGTCCATCACATGGAGTTCAAGGACCCGAGCCGGATCGAGGAGATCGGGCGGGACATGATCGTCGAAGCCGCTCCCGTTGTCTCCGGTCCAAGACCTGCCGACCGCAACATCGCCAGCAATGTCGAGGAGGACAACGGCATCTACCGGCCGAGCCGGCACCTGGAGCGCGTCCGCGACAGCTTTGAGCGGCAGGGCAAGGACCCCGAAGCTTTCGTGCGTTCCCATGTCCGCCGCCTGGAAGCGCTGCGGCGGGCCGGTCAAGTTGAGAGAATCGATGCCGATACTTGGAAGGTCCCGAAAGACATCGTCGCGCGTGGACAGGCTTACGACCTCAGCCAGGGCGGCGATGGGCTGAGAATACGGGTGTTCTCGGCCATCAGCCTCGACCGGCAGATTGCCAGCGATGGTGCGACTTGGCTCGACCGACAGATTATTGCCGAGGACCGCTCGGAAATCAGGGACAGCGGTTTTGGCAGAGAGGTCAACAAAGCTATCAGCCGTCGGGCTCGGCGACTTGTCGAGATGGGCCTTGCGACCGCTAAGGATGGCAACGTTCTCGTCCCTGTCGACACGGTGGCGACTCTTGAGCGACGGGAGATCGAGCGTGTCGGCCAACAGATGGCGGGAGAGCGCGGGCTAACCTACATGCCAGCAAATGCCAGCGAGTATGTCAGTGGCCGTCTCGCCGGCCTCGTCAGCGGACGCTTCGCCATGATCGATAACGGGCTCGGCTTTCAGCTTGTGCCCTGGCAACCTCTCCTCGAGAAGCGCATCGGCCAGCACATCAGCGGGCTGCAGCGCGAGGACGGTGGCATCGAGTGGACATTTGGAAGAAACCGGGGGCTCAGCCTGTAGTGTCTCCGGCGAGATGATTAGGGACATGATGGTTCAGTGTGTTGAGCAACGCTTCGGCGATCTCCGGGCACCCTCACAGGGTCCAGTGGCTGACGGACAACGGATCGGCCAGGCGCAGATCGGTCTTGCAAATGCCGGACCATCTGCCGTCACAAAGTCGCGGTATCGTCAGGTTGGCCTCGCCGTCTCCGCCCGAAAGGCGTGGCTCTACGCGGGTGCCTACCCCCTCGAAACGCAAACGGGCACCCGCGTGTGGGGCACCATGGAACGTACCACCAACACCCGCATTGAAAAGTGTTGAACTCTGTAACAACTGCCAGAAAAAAAGCCCGGCCCTACTTGCCGGGTTCTTCTCGCTCTCGAGGCCAGACATGACGGATCGCAAGACCGCACGCAAAGTGCTCGACCTACTCCTTGAGGCCCATCCGGAAGCAAGCAACGTCAATCACCGCGCGTCACAGCCGGCCCGTTTCATAAGGAAATCCGCCCCACTCCAGTCAGCTGGGGGGCGCTGGAGCGAGGCGGAAGTCACACACTCTTCGAAATTCAGCAGGGGGACCCGCTGAATGATCCAAGCGTACGATTTCAGATTTGGACTTCTCGGCGGCTGGATCGTGAAGCTCTCCGGGCCATTCGAAGTCGATGTTGCGTAGCGTCTCGAATTAAACGCTCCGTCTCGCCTGGGTGTCGGGGGTCGGTCCGAAAAGCGAGACGAAGGCAGGCCGCCGGGGCGATTAAATCCAGCGCAGTTCTGAGAAGGCTGCCGAGTTGCGGCGAATTTTAGGCGGCGTGTGTTGCGTATCGCGTTTCAACTCAACGAGGATCACAAGGCGCAAACTAATCACGTTCCTGATTACCCTGGCCTCGATTGCGTTCGAGGTATGCTCGCCTGCCGATGCGCAGTCCACGACGTGTCTGCGGGGGTTAGGCGGGCCGTTTCGCGTCAGGCGTCATCATTGCAGGTAAATGATGTTTTCAAGGCAGTCCAAAAGCTTCCAGTGTTGCGACCATATCGCTGTCTGGTTTATCGCTGCCGAGAGTGTTCCAGTGGCGAGATCTACATTGTAGTCGTTCTGAATCCCGGCGGTACATCTCAGGAACGAGCCCGCAGCTGTTGATACAAAAGCGCCACTCGGAATATCGACGTGGCGGCTCACACCGCGGCGGCCTTGATCCGGAAGAAAGGTTGGGTTTTCGTACACGAAGACGGATTGATCGTTTGCGAAGTATCGATTTGTGATCAGCGCCGGCATTTGACCGCTGCGGCGTGGATTGTGAGTAAAGGAAATCGCATCAATGCCCCGATTGTTTGGGACAATCGAAAGCCGACGGCGGAGCAGTCGTCATCTACAGCGAAATTAAAAAGACTTGCCGGTTCGACATCGATCCAACGCCGCGCACGCCCGATGAGCTTTAGATGCATCTTTGCCTCCCTCAAAGTATTGGCGCATCTGTCTCACTCCTCGCGCGGGGGTTGAGTCAATCAGATAGCCGCTATTCCGTCCGGGACCGACGCATTGTAAGCGCGAGCAACCCTCCTCAACGACGACGATCGAAACGAGCGGGCCCGCGGCATCAATCCGTGCACGCCTGGCTTCACATGGCACGACGCCGTCGTGGTCTATACCGACAAACACTGGTTGTGAGGGCGTCGCGTCGACGATAGCCGCTCATCGCGATCGAGCGTTTCAACAGCCTCTAAAACTGATCTCGCATCTGAAGAAACATCGCCTTCACGTCGGTAAGACCGAGCTTCTTGTCGCGTGGTCCTTGATACTCTTTGAGCGCGTGCAGCTGGCGCACGGCGATAGCGTCGCGCTTGTGACCGTCCTCCTCGGCGAAGAATGCCTGCATGTCCTTGACGAAGCGCCGCGGGTGCCGCGTCACATCCAGGCCGGTGACTGGTGGCGAGATCAGAGACGAGCCGCGGCTCAGTTCGGATTTGAGACCAACAGGCGAACACGCGAAAGCGCGGGATTAGGCAACTCAGCAATTTCGGGGATGGTGGTAACAGCCTGCTTTGCTCTCGCCTGATCGATAAAGGGAGAACGTTTGGCGGTGCTGGACCAAGACAGTATTCCCAGGGCAACAGCGATCATCGTCCAAATGACGAATTTGAAGGCAGCAATTTTGCGGGTCATCGCGAAATCCTCGCTTTGACCTACCCCGCGCGCAGGATGCCACGATCAATTGAGTCGGGAAATTAGAAAGCTAAGGTATGCGCTGCACCCAATTCAGTTTTGTTTAATGGCCGCTTACCGGGTTGTGCGGGGATTTCAACAAACCCGCTCATTTCCTCGTTTTCAGCCCGAGCTCGACGAGGCGGCGGATTGCTTCGGAGCGCCCTGGCTCATCATCCTGAGCAGCGGCCCAAGCGTCGATCAAAGCAACGGTCTCATCCGGCCAACGCGTGCCGATTTGTAGGTCTCGACCCGTGGCCGGCCGGCCACGGCGTTTAACGCCGAACCGACCACGCAGGCCGGTATCATCGCGGCCATCGCATACGTTCGAAATCAGATGCTCGATGACGGCATCTTCATGCCGCACGGGATGGAATTCGAATTTAAGCCGGGTAACGAGGGCGACGCCAAAGAGACGATAGCTTGGATTGATGCCTTCCTGCACACGATTGCTCGTGCCACCGCGACGCTGGCAAATGGAGGCGCAGCATGAGCGACAACGTCATCAAGTTGTTTTCCGGCAAGGAGTCATCGACCGGATCCTCGGAAGAAGATTGGAGCACGTTCCAGCCGCGCAATAAACGATCACGACGCTATTCGATTTCTCGGCAAAAACCTCATACTCGAATCGGACAATGCCGATCTAATCCACGATGTTTCCTGCAATATCGAACGCGCTCAAGTAAAGCTAAGGTTGATCAGCAAGCGGCTGGCGGGGCTCAAGCAACAATCCGCGCTCGAGATCGAGAAACTGACCGCAGCGGAGATCAAACTGCGCGCTGCGATCGCCGCCGCCCAGGAGAAGAAGGCAAACCCTCCAGCCCGAGTTCACAAGCTCGGCCCGGCACCGGAGAGCCTGCAAGAAAAGCTAGCTCGCCTTTCCGAGTCCGACCGAGAGGTTATCCGCAAGATAGTGGATCAGTTCGTGGAGGGAGCCTCGTGAAGCGGCGCCGCCGATCGGTCAGAAAGCGCAACCGGCAACGGCTGGCAGCACATGCCAGAAGAATGAGGCGATGAGATTGAACCCGCCGGCTTAACCCGGCGGGTTTTCGTTTCTGACCGAGATAAACCTGACATTAACCATACGGGGGCATGGTTGCGTATCGACGAATTGTCCTTCGGCAGCGAGCGACTTCGATGCTTGATGAAATCAAAGACTTCTTCGATGAGCTCCGCACGCCATTCGACTGGCCTATCCATTTTCCGTCGATAGACCCGATTTCGGGTGTCAACGTTCGGGCGCATTGCGAGAAGCATCACCACCTCGCCATGCGTGCGCTCGACAAAACCGAATTTCATCTCCTCGAGATCTACCGAGCGGGGTCCGCCATCAATTTCTTGGACCGAGTAATCGAGATCATACGGTGCGATGAGTAGGCTGAAGAGCGGATGCTCGCAATCGGAGACTTTCTTCGGCAAGAAGAGTCTCGAGCCGTGACGAACAAGCAGCAGCATTACCTGCAACCAGCGATCGGCAGGGCTTGACCGACGCGAGCGGCTGGCAGCACATGCCAAGTGGTTAAGGCGGTAGGAAAAAAGGTGCGGCCAAAGCGTCGCACCTTTGAACCTTCGTTCAGTTGGCTCGTACCTAAGATCGCTAGCTACGGATTCTGTTGACTTGGCAGAGCCATTTCAAGTGGTTGGCAGGGGCCGCCCGATTTTTCGAAACCCGGGCGGTCCCACTTCAAGCGGACGAACCAAACGGGGCTGGCTGTCTGGATCCGCTCCGACAACTCACTACCAAAAATTGCAAAAGCCGAATACCCAGCGTCGAGGCGCGGCTGATAGGCGTTAAGCGCATGAACCGGAAACGTGCCGGCGCGGCCGATCGGCAACGTAACCCGTTCTTAATTGCTCGGGCGCACCGTCTAAATGACCTTCATGTGGTCACAGTACCGAGTAGAGCCGTCGCTGATCCTACCCCCAGCGGCGGCTTTGCCATTTTGAGTGCATCACCGACGCGCGCTATAATCTGGCGCCCTCCGAATACATCGGGTTACGGGCGCAAGCGTCGTCGCCACGGCTGTCCCAACCACCACGAACGCGCCAGTTGCTCCATGCTTCATAATCGTAAACGGGACTGTACGGGTTGCCGGGTTCGATCGTTGCACAGTAGGTGCTCATGCCATTGTGGCGAGCTTGGACGGGTTGGTTCGCCATCGCGGGCCCGAGCAACGCAGCAGAAAGCACTGCGGCGGCTCCAACGAATTTGAGATTGGTCATCGCGTTTCTCCTTTAGGTTTAGAAAACGCAACGGACCAATCGTGGCAGCGAACCGACGTTCCGGCGTTGGTTCCTAAAAGAAACTTCATAGGGGAGTTGAAGCAGGCGCGGGGCTTCGGTCCCGCGTCCTTTTCTGAGTGTTTCCCGGGTTGCCGAACTTTAACTTGTCCCAGCCGACGACGCCTCTCACGGTCCAGAGGGGCATCCGGAAAGGCCAACACAATGGCAGCCTTGCAAGATATAGAGATGGCGCGGCTCTCCGACCTGCTTGAACAAGGTTCGCTGAGCAATGCGCCAGAGATAGCGAACTTGGTGCAGGTTGAGCTCGGCGAACCTGCTGATCTCGTGCCAAAGGATGAGACCTTGCAGTCTTATTTCGAGCTCCTTATTTACAGGGGTCGCTGACGGCCGCCGCCCGTCACGGCCTGCACGGTCGGTCGGCCAGCAACCTTCCCCCAGCCGGGGCCCGCGCCAGACTCGCCTATGCGTCGGCGCCGATCGGTCCGTTAGCGCAACCGTCAGCGGTTGGCGGCGCATACAAGGCGGTTAAAGGCATAACGGCAGCTCTCCGATGAGAGATGCCCGCCGACTAGTCTAGAACCGGCGGGCATTTTGTTCAGCTCAAACGTAGCAGCGCCTCAAGGACAGGGATGACGAAACCCGTCGTAACCGAGATATGTCCCGCTGCGCGGATCATAGGATCTGTACTGCTGCATGCAGTAAGCAACCGCGTTACCGGGCGGAGGGCCGTACGCCACCGGCGGCGGCCCGTAATAGCCCGGCGGGCCATAGGGGGCGTTAGCTATCGCTCCGCCTACGATTGCGCCGGCGATAAGTCCTCCGACGACCGGTGCACCCCATCCCCAACCTCCGCCTCTCCATTGTACGGTTTGAGTAATATTCGGAGTAGCTTTAGCGATAGCAAGCGGCTCCCCGAGAGGTGCCGCAATGACTGCGCCGGTAAATGGGAGGCCGCTCGCCAACAAGGCTGACACGGCAAGAATTCGAAGCGAAGTCGACATGATCGTTCCCTCCAAAGTTGGGTGTGCAGAGTGTTCAGCGATACAACCACGGGGCCAAACCTCTGTCTAACGAATACGGAATGCTAGCAACAGGGCGCGGGCTTCGGTCCCGCGCTCCTTCCGTATCAGTGAGCGAAACCGTCATTGCCCAGCAGGAGCTGACGGTTCAGATACAACACCAGGCGGCGCGTATGACATACCGAAGATTCCACTGCGCACGATGGCGGGTTCGGGAGGCGGCTCGGCTACCGCCTGCGGCAGCGGCGGCTCGGGCAAATTAGTGCACTTCAGCGAGTAGATGAGTTGGCCATCTCCCGTGCGGCCGATGGGCGCGCAATCGTCGACATGTGCAGACGTTTTCTTTGAAAATGTTGTTTGCGCCCATGCGGGTGAAGCAACCAGGAGAATTGCAATTGCGAATACCAGCTTCTTCATGGGT
Organism: uncultured Alphaproteobacteria bacterium; assembly: GCA_963770515.1. Lineage (GTDB taxonomy): Bacteria > Pseudomonadota > Alphaproteobacteria > Rhizobiales > Xanthobacteraceae > Bradyrhizobium. The sequence goes on along the minus strand of CAVYPW010000002.1, from coordinate 703,824 downwards.
CTCTCGCGAAACATGGATGCGCGGGCACGCTTAAAGGTAGCGATTCCCGAATAATGCGCCGAGTTAAATCTAGGAAAGTATGTGTCTAGATTTGTCCGCCAGTGCCCGGTGCCACGCGTCGGTCCCGCGCTGATCTGTCAGATGCACCGGCAGCCTTGCCAGAGTCTTGGCGGCCCCTATCGGGCCGCAGCCGGCGATGAGGATTGTGTTTGCGATCCAAGCACTCGGGCTATCCTCGCACCGCGACGGCCACAGGATGCTGGCGACCACGGACGCGATCGCAAGAATGAGCAACATCACAACACCCCGCGACTTCGATATCCCCGCCAAATGGACCTAAGGCGGCGGAATAAGAATCACGCGTTCGCGGGTTTGTCGAAGCTACGGTCACTGGCAACGACCGTGGCCACGACCGTGGCTTTTCAAAAATGGCTGCCGTTTTTCGACGTAAAATCAAAGCAGTTGACAGGACACCCCTTCCGCCATCGGACAGCCAGCGATACCACCATCTGAAGGCTTGGGCGGCCGGATCGGCGATGGCCGCACGAAAGCGGCTTGTGACCTTGAAATGGGACCAGCGAACGTGGTGTTCTCCGCCCCGGCGGAGGAGCCTCTTTGATTGAGCATGATCTTTCGGAAAACCGCTACACACTTTTCCGGATCATGCTCTAAAACCGGAGATCGCAGAATGAACTACCCGAACGTGCAGTTGTTTATCGACGGCAAATGGCGTCCCGCCGCTTCCGGAAAAACCATCCCCGTGCTCAATCCGGCGACCGAAGAGCCCGTTGGCACCGTAGCCCACGCCGGAAAGGCCGATCTCGACGAGGCGCTGGCGGCGGCCGAAAAAGGCTTCAAGGCCTGGCGCGTGGTGTCGGCTTACGAGCGCTCCAAGGTCATGCGCAAGGCTGCCGACCTGATCCGCGAGCGCGCTGACGCGATTGCTACCCTCATGACGATCGAGCAAGGCAAGGTTCTGGCGGAGGCCAGGCTTGAGACGATGGTGGCCGCCGACATCACCGAGTGGTTTGCCGAAGAAGGCCGCCGGACCTATGGCCGCTTGATCCCGGCGCGGGCACCCGGCGTCTATCAGATGGTGATCAAGGAGCCTGTCGGCGCGGTTGCCGCCTTCACGCCGTGGAATTTCCCGATCAACCAGGTCGTGAAAAAGATGAGCGCGGCGCTGGCTGCGGGCTGCTCGATCATCGTCAAGGCGCCGGAAGAGACGCCGGCCTCTCCGGCCGAATTGATCCGGGCGTTCGCCGATGCGGGCGTGCCGGCCGGCGTGATCAATCTGGTCTACGGCGTGCCGTCCGAAATCTCCGAATATCTGATCCCGCATCCGATGATCCGCAAAATTTCCTTCACCGGCTCGACCAAGGTGGGCAAGGATCTGGCGGCGCTCGCGGGTCACCACATGAAACGTGTGACCATGGAACTCGGCGGTCATGCGCCGGTCATCGTGTTCGACGATGCGGATATTGAATCTGCGGCCAAGATCATGGTCGCCGCCAAATACCGCAACGCCGGTCAGGTCTGTATTTCACCGACCCGTTTCCTGGTGCAGGAAGGCGTCTACGACAAGTTCATCAAGCAGTTCGTGGACGGCGCCAAATCGCTCAAGGTCGGCAACGGCCTCGATACCGATTCCAGGATGGGTCCGCTCGCCAACGATCGTCGCGTGACGGCGATCGAAAGCATGGTGCAGGACGCCGTCGGCAAAGGTGCAAAGGTTGCGACCGGCGGCAACCGCATCGGCAACAAAGGCTATTTCTTCGAACCCACCGTCGTCACCGACGTGTCGAAGTCGGCGCGCGCGATGAACGAGGAGCCCTTCGGTCCCTTGGCGCTGATTTCGCCGTTTTCCAAGTTCGACGATGCGGCGGAGGAAGCCAACCGGCTGCCGTTTGGTCTGGCGTCCTACGCCTTCACCAAATCCGCCAAGACCGCAACTGCGATCGGCGCGGCCGTCGAAGCAGGCATGATGTCGATCAATCATTTCGCCTTGGCGCTGCCGGAGACACCGTTCGGCGGCATGAAGGATTCCGGCTACGGTTCGGAAGGCGGTTCCGAAGGAATTGAATCCTACCTCAGCACCAAGTTCATTACGCAAACCGGGGTGTAAGGCCGGAAAGTCAAAAGGCAAGTCCAGAACAAGCCACCGCCCGGCCGGATGGTGGCTTGCTCTTTGCGTATTTCGAAGTGGTCGAGCCTTGATCGATTGAGTGCGCTAGCCGTGCGAGGCGGGCACGTCCGCCGGCTTTACAAACGCCAGGCCGATCCGCTTTTCTCGAATCCAGATCACCCGGCAGTCATGGGTTGAGGAGTCGCTTGCCATCACCAGGCGAAACTGGTTGGGAACGAACGCCGGATTATCGACATCGATCGCGGCCCCGTCAGGTGAAATATTCCGCACCGTGCAGCGCATCACCGATCCACCCGCCGAAACATAGGCAGGCTCATTGATTTCGGTTCGCTGATGCTTGCGCTTCTCTTCAATCAATCGTGCTGGAATGCCCATGACTGGCAAGCCTAGCGTCCAAATCTAAAGAAATTGGTGACAATCGGCCTGACGGGCCTCCCAGCCCGCGGGACGGAATATTGGCGAACATGGATGGTTGTGCGGCCTGATCAATCAGAGAGCCGGCTTTCGCCTGGCGGACGAGCGCGCTAGCCTCTTGGGTTGGGGCTTAAGGCGCCTCCCCGTTCGGAAAAAATAGAGCGCCATGGAAACGCTTAAGTCCCAAGGAGATGCCATGTTCGAGATTCTCGACCGGCAGAAGAACCTGACCGGCAATCAGATCAGGATTCTCGTCGCCGCCATCTTCGGCGATGCACTCGAATTCTTCGACTATTTCCTGATCGGCTTTGTGCTCGCCTTCCTCATCGGGCCGTGGAAGCTGACCTTCGGCCAATCGGCAACGGTGCTCATGAGTTCGGGGATCGGCGCCATTGTCGGCGCCTATGGTTGGGGTTGGCTCGCCGACCGCATCGGCCGTCGCAAGGTTTTTATCGGCACTGTGCTGAATTTTTCGATCGCGACCGGGCTTCTGTATTTCACGCCGGACCAGGGGTGGATCTATCTTTCGCTGATGCGATTTTTCGTCGGTGTCGGCGTCGGCGGGCTCTATTGCGTGGACCTGCCGCTGGTGCAGGAATTCATGCCGTCGTCCAAGCGCGGCTGGGCCGGAGGGCTGGTGACCTGCGTGATCCCGCTCGGCATCGGTGTTGGTGCGGTGCTCGGTTCGGCGATCGGCTCCGGCGAGTGGCGGCTTCTGTTCGCCGTCGGCGTGCTCCCTGCTCTGCTCGTGCTGTTGGTGCGGATCTGGGTGCCGGAGTCCCCGCACTGGCTTTGCCGGCAAGGCTGCTACGAGGAGGCCCGCCAATCGCTGGCCTGGGCGCTGCAAGTCGAGCCTGCATCGCTGCCGCTGCCCACCGCCGCTGACGCCGGCCCGATAAGGCAAAGCAACTGGCTCGAGCTTTTCAAATATCCGCGCAGCCTGATCGTGTCCTGGCTCGGCAATGCCGGCGCACAGACCGGAGTCTATGGCATCACGCTATGGGCGCCGGCTCTGTTCGTGCTGCTGTTGAAAGTCTCGCCGCAGCAAGCCGCCAAGATGATGATCCTCCTGAGTGCGTTTGGATTCATCGGACGGCTGTCGTTTGCGTTTTTCTCGGAATGGCTCGGCCGGCGGAACGCCGGCGGCCTGCTCGGCTTCGGCGGCGGCGTGCTGACGATCCTCGCCGGCTATTATTACGATGCCTCGGTGATGGGTATTTCGGTGTTCTGGCTGCTGTTGGCCGTCGGCTTCTTCTTTGCGGATGGTGGCTTTGCGATTGTCGGCCCTTACGCGGCCGAGGTCTGGCCGTCACACCTGCGGACGTCCGGCATGGGATCGGCCTATGGCTTTGGCGGGATCGGCAAGATCATCGGCCCGCTTGGCCTCGCCCTGATCGTGGGTAGCGGCAATTATCTCAAGCCTGACGTGCCGTTGCCGCAGATTCCTCTCGCCTTCCTTTATCTCGGCTGCTGGTTCTTGATGACCGGGGCGGTGTATTATTTCTTCGGCATCGAAACCCGGGGCAAATCGATCGAACAGATCGACAGGGAGCTAGTGGTCCGATTCTAACATTTGCATCCCGGCATGGCAGACACTTTTGCAAATGTTAGAATCCAAGGACCACTAGCAAATATAGGTTTCTAGTGGAGTTTTGGATTTTGACATTCGTTCGACGAACCCGCGGCTAGATGGGTAGCGAATGTCAAATTCACTCCACTAGCGGTCACGACGTAAATTCGCGCTGACCCCGATGGTCGAAGGCCAACACGAACTCGCATTGATCGAAGGAGAACAACCATGCCGCTTGGCGGACTACAGCATTACACGATCGAACCGGCGGATCTCGAACGTACCAGGGATTTTTACTGCGATGTACTGGGGCTTGAGAATGGCGATCGCCCGCCGCTCGATTTCCCCGGCTATTGGCTCTATTCGGGCGGCGTCGCCACGGTCCATCTAATGGGCACACGCAAACCGCGCGAGGGCATCGTGGTTCGGGGCACCGAGAAGAAATACGAAGACACCGGCCGTCTCGATCACATTGCGTTTGCCGCGACCGACGTCGACAGCATGCGCAGGCGTCTGCAGTCAAAAAACGTCAAGTTCCGCGAAAGCATCGTGCCGCGTACGGGCGATACGCAGTTTTTCCTCTACGACCCGGACGGCGTCGGCGTGGAACTGAATTTCCCGAAGGGCTGACGGAAATCGGCAAGCAGATTCCTCGTCCTTTCTGCGAATCCCGACAAGGTCATAAGGCGGCCATATCTCGGGCGCGAAGCGGTCAGCTTTTCCTCAATTTTGCATGACGATTTGGGCCTCGCCGCCGCTGCGGCAGGATAGCCGGGTGCCTTGCCTTCCACCTACCCCAGGGCCGGAGTACCCGGCTATTCGCCGGCGGCTAAAAAAGGAACGATGGCAGGCGTTTGTGCCGTCGGCGGATTTTTTGTGGCTTAATCCAGGCCGCGTTCGTGGCTCAGGCGCACCATTTCCTCGATGAAGGTCGTCTTCTGCTTGTCGTCGAGGCTTGTGAACAAGGGCTCGGCCGCATCCGCCACTGCACGCTGGTCCGCGGCGCGATCGTTGAGAAACTGGGCCTCGTTGCGCATCTGCTCCACGATGTCGTCAGGCGGATCGCGCTTGGCGCGGGCGATCCGGAGATTGAGCCGCTCGGCGCCATTATGGCCGAGATAATGCATGGCGCTGTTGAATGCCGACCAGTTCTTTTCCTGTTCGGGCGTCAGGTGCAGTTCCGTCTTGATCCGGTCGATGTAGGAATCGCTGTTCGCCACGATCTGCTCGGCGGTTAATTCCGGTTCGCCAGGTTGCGTCAGTACCTCCACGGGCTTGCCCGATGATGCGGAGGGTGTTGCGGAGCCTTTGGCTGTTTTGGTCCCCTTCGCCGCTTTCGCAGGCGGGGTCGCGCCGGACTTGGTGGCACCCGCGGCAGGTTGTCCCTGCCCTTGCCCTTGCCCCTGTCCCTGCTCTTGCTCCCCGTGGACACCCAGCGCGCCGCTGAAAACGCCGACCACGCCGCCGATCGCGCCTCCGAGCACGCCGCCAACGGGTCCCGCGGCCTTGTTGCCGGCCTCGGCACCCTGCTGCACGCCCTTGACCAGCCCCTGAGCTTGGGCAGTTCCCGTGATTGCGAAAAACATCATGACGGTAAGGCCCAGCCCTGACAGGCGCATGGCTGGCTGCGGGTTGAACATGATCGGGTCTCCTGGCCAATCCTAGAGGTCGATGCGGTTACGAATCCAAGAGATTATCCGTTTCGCAGGCCCGCTAGTCGAGCGAATTTGACATTCGCTACCATTCGCCGCGCATTCCGCAATGCGAATGTCAAATTCGAAACTCGACTAGAAACCCATAATTGCTAGTGGTCCTATTGATTCTAACATTCGCAAAAGTGCCAGCTGAGAGGGGATGCGAATGTTAGAATTGGACCACTAGTCTACCAATACTGGAGGCTTCGCGGCAGTGGACCGCAGCAAGTTCCTCCTGCTAAACGAGGCCCTCGTCCCAACCTGAACGAATAAAAAAGAGAGCGGCGAGGATCCCTTAATGGCAACCAACAAGAAGAAAATCTTTGTCACCCAGACCATGGCGCCGGGCGGCCGCGCCCTCCTTGGCGAGCGAGACGATATCGAACTCGTTGAATTTCCAAATCTGATCTCCGCCGCCGATTTCGAGGCGCTGTTGAAAGCGCATGCGCCCGTTCATGGCGTTGCACTCGGTGCGACCCGTTTCGGCGAAGCCGAGCTTGAAGCGGCAAGGGACATGAAGGTCGTCACACGGATCGGTGTCGGCTACGACGCGGTCGACGTCCCTGCCCTCAGCCGCCGGAAGATTCCGTTGATGGTGGCGGGAGTAGCCAATTCGCCTTCGGTGGCGGAACAGGCCTTGTTCATGATGCTGACGCTTGCCAAACGCGCCAACGAATTGCACGCCCTGGTCAAGGATGGCCAGTGGAGCACGCGGCTTGGCAAATTGCCTTATGATCTTTTCGGCAAGACGGTTCTCATCATCGGTTTCGGCCGGATCGGCACGCGCACCGCCAAGCGATGTCTGGCGATGGAAATGAACGTGCTGGTGTACGACCCCTATCTGCCGGCAGCGGAGATCAGGAACGCCGGTTATGAGGCGGTCGCCGATCTCGACGCGACGCTGTCGCGCGCCGACTTTGTCAGCATTCACTGCCCGAAGACGCCGGAGACGGTGGGAATGTTCAATGCGGCGCGGCTAAAGCGCATGAAGCCACAGGCCTATCTCGTCAATACGGCGCGCGGCGGCATTATCGAGGAGGCCGCACTCTATGACGCGCTCACGTCAGGCAAACTGGCGGGCGCCGGCCTTGATGTGTTTGCGCAGGAGCCGCCGGTTCCAAATCCGCTGTTTGAACTGCCCAATGTGATCGTCGCCCCTCATGTCGCCGGCGTGACATGGGAAGCGGTGGACCGTATGAGCGAGCAGACCGCGCGCAACATCCTGAGTGCGCTCGATGGCGCACCGATCCGGCAGAACGTGATCAATCAGGACGTATTATAGTCGGCGGTCCAGTTTGTTCATGCGCGTCTTCTTTGCCAAGGTCCATCAGATTAAGCGGGGACGAGACCGCAGAGCGGCAATGGCCGGCCCGGAATTCGACATTTTGGCAGCACACTCTCAATCCTTAAATCAATTGCCCGAGGGTAGAGCAGTATGCTGCCTAAACAGATAACCGGCTGTATCGCAGTGTTTGTATTTTTTCTCTCTGCGGAGACATCTGCGACCGCTCAAGGGACCGAGCAGCAACGTCAGGCCTGCACGCCGGATGTGTTTCGGCTCTGCGGCGCCTACATACCAGACGCTGATCGCATCACCGCCTGCCTCAGGGCCAGCGGGCCGCAACTGAGCAAGCCCTGCTACGATGTATTTTTCCCGGCCCCGCCACCGCCTCAGTATTCATCGCCGGAGGATATTGACCGTCGCCCTCGATGGAAGCGTCCCCCGAGAGGCCCGTATTACGAAGACGATGACAATTAAAAAATGCACGTTTCTAATAAATGCACGTTTCGCGGTTGATCTGTCCGGGCTGATTGGCGGAAGTAGATACCTTTTTTCCGTGCGTTACCTGACAAAACTCAGCCTCAATCCGGCGACAAAAGGCCGGGAAGGTTTGGCGGAATCGGCCGCCTGCCTGCGCATCTGGGGATCAAGCGATTGACTGAAGGCGACGCGACGGATCATGCGCTCGCGACCATCGCGAGCATCCTCGATCAGCCGGCCTCCCCGCCGGAGGCTGCGAAGGCTGTTGCCGGCGAAAGACCGGAGAATCCGGCGCCTGAAGCGACCGGGATCGACGGCTATTCGAAATCCGGTCCCGGGCCGATGGAGGCGATCCGTTTCAAATGGACCGTCCGCCGCGAGAGCGACGAGCGTTACTTTGTCGACGAGACCGTCGGCGAGAATTCCCGCTCCATCACCAGCGGGCCGATGTCGGCCGATGCCGCCATCAGGTTCGTCGACGATCAGGCAAGCGAGGCACGGCAGCGGTTCGAGGCGCTCAGGAACGAAATGGCCGGACGCGCTGCCGCGGCCGATATCCTTCGCAAAAATAGCGTTGAAAGCTGAGACGCATGGTTCTCAGCCGCCAAGCCAGCAATTCTCAGCCGACCTTCACCGCATATTCCTCGTCCGTGACCGGCTCCAGCCAGGTCACATGGCTGCCGTCGAGGGACTCGTGCATGGCGATGTGGGTCATGGCATTGGTTGGCGAGGCGCCATGCCAATGTTTTTCGCCCGGCGGAATCCAGACTACGTCGCCCGGCCGTATTTCCCGCACCGGGCCGCCTTTGGCCTGCACGCGACCGACGCCCGCGATCACGTAAAGCGTTTGCCCAAGCGGATGGGTATGCCAGTTCGTCCGCGCGCCCGGTTCGAATGAAACCCGCGCCGATCCGAGGTGCGCCGGAGCCGGCGTCGTGATGATCGGGTCCTGCCACACGGTGCCGGTGAACCATTCCTTCGACGCGCGGCGGGTGGCCTGTGAACCGGCGAGATGGATGTCCATGGTTGTCCTCCCTGTTTGTTGTTATTTCTTCGATGCCGCGTAGCGCGCTTTGGTCTCGGCGTTCATGGGATAGAGGCCGGGCAGCACCGCGCCATTGTTGACCTCGTTGACGATCCAGCCTTCCATCCGCTCCTGCTCGGCGCCTTCGGCCAGAACGTGCTCAAGGAAAGCCTTCGGGATCACGACCGCACCATCCTGATCGGCAACGATCACGTCATCCGGGAAAATGGCAACGCCGCCGCAGCCGATCGGTTCGCCCCAACCGACGAAGGTCAATCCGGCAACCGAAGGCGGAGCGGCATAGCCGTCGCACCATACCGGCAGGCCGGTGCCGAGCACGCCCTCGAGGTCACGCACCACGCCATCGGTAATCAACGCGGTGACCCCGCGCTTGACCATCCGCGCGCACAGGATGTCGCCGAAGATGCCGGCGTCGGTCACGCCCATGGCGTCCACTACAGCAATGCAGCCGTCCGGCATGGCTTCGATGGCCGTTCTGGTCGAAATCGGCGACGACCAGGATTCCGGCGTTGCCAGGTCTTCCCGGGCGGGTACGAAGCGCAGCGTGAAGGCCGGCCCGACCAGCCGCTTCTGCCCCGGCCGCAACGGCTTCGCGCCGCGTAGCCAGACGTTTCGCAAGCCCTTTTTGAGCAGGACGGTCGTGATGGTGGCAGTCGTAACGTGCGAAAGCGTCGCGATGGCTTCGGGGATCAGGGACATCGAGAAATGAGCTCCAGTAGGATTGATGGCGCGCATCTTGCGAGGCGCTGGTAGAGTGGATTTGACATTCGCTTCCCATCTAGCTGCGAGTTCGTCAAGCGAATGTCAAATCCGAAGCTCCACTAGAAATTTATAGCTGCAGGTATTGACCCGATCATCATATTTTATCGGAGGTTGTTGGATTAGTTTATTGAAGTCACTTGATTTTTTATACTCCAGGGTCGCGCTTGCGCAGCTCCGATGATAGGCTTCGCACGGGTCAGGCCTCGGCCTGAAGCCTAAAGATGCCTGAACCTCAGGCATCGACCACGAATTCCAAGACTGAGTTATCAGACACTCGGTTATCAGACACTGAGTTATCAGACGATGGCTGCGCCACTTTCCCCCCCTCGCCTCCTGCCCAGCGGCGACAGCGCGATCACGGTGGAATTCAGTCGCAAGATCGATGACCAAGCCAACCGCCGCGTGCTGGCGCTCGATCGCACCCTGGCGCGCGAGCCGATTGCGGGCGTGAGCGAGACCATTCCCACCTACCGCTCTCTCCTCGTCCACTACGATCCGGCACAAATCGATTTTGCGACGCTCGGCCAAAAACTGGTTGAACTGGCGCAACGGCCGGTGCCGCCTTTGGAAAAGTCACGTCTGTGGCGAATTCCCGTCACCTATGGCGATGAGTACGGCGTCGACCTCGAAGACGTCGCCAAGATGCTCGGCACCACGCCCGACGATATCGTGGCGCGACATATCGCCGGCGATTATCGCGTCGCCATGATCGGCTTCACGCCGGGCTGGTCCTATCTCAGCGGCTTGCCGGATTTCCTGCATACGTCGCGGCGGCAGAATCCACGGCTGCTCACGCCGGCAGGCACCATTTCCATCGGCGGCGTGCAGGCCGGGGTTCAATGCATCGCCGGCCCGAGTGGCTGGCATTTGCTGGGCTGTACGCCGGTGCGGACCTATCTACCGCATCGAGACCCGATCTTTCTGCTCGAACCCGGCGATCGCGTGAAATTTTATCAGATCGACGCCCAGACCTATGCCGAGCAGGACCGAGCGGCCGAACATGGCGAGATCATCGCCGAATTGGTCGCCGCATGACCAAGCTCGTCATTTCATCGATCGGTCCGGCAAGTTCGGTGCAGGACGGCGGACGCTTCGGCGCCCAGCGTTACGGGTTGACGCCAAGCGGCGCCATGGACCGGCTGGGATTAGCCGCCGCCAACTGTCTTGCCGGAAATGCGCTGTTTGCGCCCGCCATCGAGGTCGGTCCCTATGGGGCGGCTTTCAAGGCGCGAGAGGGTGCGGTTCGGGTCGCCATGGCAGGAACGCGGCGAGTTGCGGAGATTGGTGGGCGAACGGTCGCCTGGGACACCTCCGTTACGATCGCCGATGGCGAAACGTTGAAGCTCGGCATGGCGCAGGGTGGTGCCTTCAGTTATCTCGCGATCGAGGGGAGCCTTTGCGGCGAGCCGATGTTCGGAAGCTTTTCGGTGAACGCGCGCGTGGGTCTCGGCAGCCCGTTTCCGCGGCCCTTGCAGGGCGGTGATGAACTGGATGTTGCACCGGCAATCCCTGGGCCTGAACGCCGGATCGATATGCCCGCCGCCGTCACCGGTCCGATCCGCGTCGCGCTCGGACCGCAGAACGATGAGTTCAGCGACGAGGCGATCAGCCTGTTTTTCGATAGCGAGTGGAAGATATCGGCGACCAGCGATCGCATGGGCTATCGCCTTGAAGGACCGGTCATCAAGCATCTGCACGGCCACAATATCGTTTCCGACGGCACGGTGAACGGGAGCATCCAGGTTCCCGGCAATGGCCAACCGATCGTGCTGATGTCCGATCGCGGAACCAGCGGCGGCTATCCCAAGGTCGCAACCGTGATCACGGCCGATTTCGGACGGTTTGCGCAAACGCCGGCCGGAACGGCTTTCCGGTTCAAGGTCGTCAGTATCGAAGAGGCACAAGCCGGAGCGCGCAAATTCGCAGAGCTGCTGCGTGCCCTGCCCGATCGGATTTCCTCGATCGAAAGCTTTGATCTCAATATCGAAGCGCTGCAAGATGCCAATGTTGCCGGCGTCGCCGTCAGTGCGGTGGACGCCCGGACGTGGCAAGAAGACCAACCAGCAAGACGGACAACAACATGAAAACGGTCGACCTGAATAGTGATCTCGGCGAGTCCTTCGGTGTATGGCAGATGGGTAATGACGCCGCCATGATCGACGTTGCGACCTCTGTGAACGTCGCCTGCGGTTTTCATGGCGGCGACTACGACGTCATGCGCAAGACGGTGGAGCTGGCCAAAGCCCGCGGCGTCAGCGTCGGAGCTCATCCAGGTTATCGCGATATTCACGGCTTCGGCCGCCGGCCGTTCTACGGCATGAGCGCTTCCGAAATCGAAAATCTCGTCGCCTATCAGATCGGCGCGTTGCAGGGGGTCGCGTCGCTCGTCGGCTACAAGGTCACCCATGTCAAGGCGCACGGCGCGCTGTCGAACGTGGCCTGCGAGGAAGAAACCACCGCCCGCGCGATCGCGTCGGCTATCAAGGCGGTTGATCCCAATCTTGTTTTTGTCGTGCTCGCCAACTCCAAGCTGGTTCAGGCGGGAGAAGCCGCGAACCTGCCGATGGCGCAGGAAGTCTTCGCCGATCGCGCCTATGAGGACAACGGCAACCTGGTTTCACGCAAGAAGCCGGGTTCGGTCCTGCACGATCCCAAGCAAATCGCCGAACGGGTGGTGCGGATGGTGCAGGATGGCGCGGTGGTGTCGGTAACCGGCAAGGTCATCAAGATGCGCACCGACACCATTTGCATCCATGGCGATACCCCCGGCGCCGTCGATATCGCGAGGGGTGTTCGTCAGGCGCTGAAGGACGCGGGCGTCGAGGTAGCGCCGTTCAAACGGGGATAGCTACGCCTCAAAACGGGTGAACCGAAAGCGTTCCGAACACGATGCACGCGATCAATGCGAAGGCGCCGTAGAGCGCTGCCGCATGAAATCCGTTGCCGGTTTTGCGGGATAGCGAACGCGCATACAAATGCAAACGGGCTTCCGCCGACAATTCGCGCATGGCCGTTCTCCAACGTGACATGCGCGTAATGGAGTAGCGATTGAAGGCAGAAAAAAGTCGAAGTTTGAAATAGCGATATTGCAACTCCAGAGAGTTGAATTTCGGATAAAAATTCTCCACGGGAGATTCGAACAGGAATTTTATTCGTTCGAATTTTATTCGTTCAACTTTGTCCGAACGGGAACCAGTTCCATCGTAGATGTCGTCGTCAATAGACGTCTTGCTGGAACCGGCCTTTCTTCTTCAACTCGCCAATGAAGCTCACGGCCTCGTCGGTAGAGCGGGCGCCATGCTGCGCGACGATATCTACCAGCGCGCGTTCGACGTCCTTCGCCATCCGTTTGGCGTCGCCGCAGACGTAGATATGTGCGCCTTCCGCAAGCCACGACCATAATTCCCGGCCGACCTCGCGCATGCGATCCTGCACGTAGAATTTCTTGTCGCCGTCGCGCGACCAGGCCAGCGACAACCGCGTCAGAAGCCCGGCGGTTTTCATGGCGTTCAACTCGTCTGAATAGAAGAAATCGCAGCTCGAACGCTGATGGCCGAAGAACAGCCAGTTGCGCCCCGTCGCGCCGGTCGCCCTGCGGTCCATCAGGAAAGCCCGGAACGGCGCGATGCCGGTGCCGGGGCCGATCATGATAATTGGAGTCTTCGCATCTTGCGGAAGGCCGAAGCCGTGTGCCTTCTGCACATAGACCTTGACTTCGTTCCCCGGTTGCACGCGCTCGGCAAGAAAGGTCGAAGCCAATCCCAGCCGCTTGCGCTTGCCGATCACATAGCGCACGCAATCGACCGTCAATGACAGCTTGCCGGGCGTGGCGTTATGCGACGACGAGATCGAATAAAGCCTCGGTTGCAAAGGCTCGAGCGCCTCGATGAAGGCCTCCGGATGCGGCCGAACGTTGGAAAATTTCTGCAACGCCGCCATGACATCGAGCGTTGCGGCATCGCCATCGGGGTCGTCGCCTTGCGCCAGCGCACGCGCCTTTTCGCGCTGCGCGCCGCCGGTGATGAAGGAGATCAACTCGAACAAGGAGTCCGGCGCGGGCGCGAGCGAGACTTCATCGGTCAGGACTTCACGAAGCGTTCGCCCACGCACTTGCGTCGTGTGCGAGGCGCCAAGCAGCGCGATGATCTGATCGACATGGCCGAGCTCGTTGCGGGCGAAAATGCCGAAGGAATCCCCGACCTCATAGTCGAGGCCGCAGCCGGAAAGATCGAACTCGATGTGCCAGGTTTCCTTTTCCGAGCCATCCTTGTTGAGCAAGCGCCGCGACAGGAACGTCGCCGGCGCAGGATTGTCGCGGGACCGGCCGAGCTCTCCGATCGGGGTCGGTGCGGGGGCAGCCGGCGTTGCCGCCGCGCCCGGCGCTGACGCCGGGGCCTTGTCCAGATCTTCGTAGAGCGTCTTCAGCATCCGGGCGGTTTCCTTGCCACCGGGGACGCAAAGATTCAGACGGCCTTCCGCCTTGGACGAAATCGCTTCTGAATAATCATGGCAGTTGTAACCGCACTGGCCGCAGTCCTGCTGCGCCATGGCCGCCATCATGCGCCGCCGCAGCGGACGACCATCGGCAAGTTTCATGCGATCGGCGATCGGCATGGTCTGATCGTGCCAGGGGGCTTCGCCGTCATCGCCGTCGCCTGCGGGCCCTTGCATGACAGAAGCGCCCTGCTCGGCCGATAGCGGCGTCGGAGCCTCGCTCAGCAGGCCTGCGAAGAAGCCGTTGAGCCAGGAGCGTTGCGCCTCGGAGAACGGCGCGCTCGACGGGATGATCTCGATTTTAGGCGGGGGCGCGATCTGGTTCATGAGGAGGTCTCCGCTTCCGCCAATTTGCGCAAGCTCTCGCCGTCGTGGCGGCGGGCGAATGTCAGAAAGGTTTCCGACGGGCTGGCGCGGTGCGCGAGATAAGCCCTGAGCAATTTCTCGACCGTTTGCGGCGCGTCCTCGGCCTTGAGGTCGTGATAGACCTCCTCGCCGATGTCGGCGTCCGGGCCGAATCCGCCGCCCGCAAACAGATGATAGCCCTCGACTGTATCGTCGGTGTCGCCGACCGGCACCTTGGCGGCGATCAGGCCGATATCGCTGATATAGTGCTGCGCGCAGGAATGGTGACAGCCGGTCAGATGGATGTTGAGCGGCGTGTCGACTTCGACGCGACCATCGCACCAGTCGCCGATCGCGGCCGCATGCGCCTTGGTGTCGGAGGCAGCGAACTTGCAGCCGGCATTTCCGGTACAGGCGATCAGACCGGCGCGAACTTGCGAAGCTTGGACCGCAAGCCCGATCGCCTCGATGGCCTTGACCGCAAGATCGACATTGGCGTCACTCACGCCTGAAATCAGAAGGTTCTGCCAGACCGTCAGCCGGATCTCGCCATCGCCGAGATCGGCTGCGATCTTGGCGAGCCCACGCATCTGCTCGCAGGTCACCTTGCCGAGCGGCAGCGCCACGCCGATCCAGTTCAACCCTGCCTGCTTCTGCTGGTGGGCGCCGATATGGGCCATCCGATCGAAAGCCGGACGCGGCGCGAGCGCCTCGGCCGGGACGCGGGTGAAAGTCTGGCCGAGCTTTGCTTCCACGAGCTCGAGGAATTTCTCCATTCCGATTTTGTCGATGACATATTTCAGGCGGGCATTGAGACGGTTGGTCCGGTCGCCGGTATCGATGAAGACCCGCACGATCGCGTCGGCGACTTTGGTGGCGTCCGCCGGCTTGACAATGATGCCGGTTTCCTTGGCGAAATCCTTATGCCCGGTGATGCCGCCGATGCCGAGACGAAACCAAATACCGGGCTCGACGCCGAAGCCACCCTTGATCTCAACAGCGGCGAAGGCGATGTCGTTGGTGTCTTCCAGCACCGCGATCTTGCCCGCGCCGTCGAACGCGACGTTGAACTTGCGTGGCAGGCCGTAAAGCGAGCGGTCGTTGAGAATATGAAAATGCCATTCGCGCGCATATTCGCGGGTGTCGATCAACTCCTGCGGATCGATACCCGCCGTCGGCGTGCCCGTGACGTTGCGGATGTTGTCGGCGCCGGAACCGCGCGAGCACAGGCCGAGATCCTGAATGCCCTCGATCAGCGCGACCGCGTTCTTCGGCGGAATTTCACGGACCTGAAGATTGGCGCGGGTCGTGACATGGCAAAAAGGACCGCACAGCCGCTCGGTGAGATCGGCAAGTCCGGCGAACTGCCAGTGCTTGAGAATGCCGTTGGGAATGCGCAGCCGGCACATGTAGGAGTTCTTGAGCCGGGGCGACATAGAACAGGCCGTAATAGCGCCAGCGAAAATTGTCCGCCGGCGATGGCGGCGCGTTGGTCAGCGCCTGTTGCCTCAGCCTCGGATAGGCATCGAAGGGATGCTCTTCGCGCTTGAACTTCTCCTGGTCGACGAGCTTTTTGCCGGCGGTCAGAACCTGATCCTGCGCCTTGAGGTGCGCGGCCTCCGGGCCAGTGGGCTCGGCATTGGTCCTGGCGCCGCCACCCAGGCCGCGCCGGACCTTGCTGATCTGCAAGCCGGTCGTGAAACCTTCGAGGTAGCGCTTCTGCTCGTCGGTAAATTCGACGGAGAGGGAGTCGATCTTCATGGCGCGTAACGAAGCTCCTGCTGCCGCAATGTGCGGCCTTCACGGAAAGGCACTTGGCGGAGCAAGCATTGGATCGGCGAAAATCGCCGATCCGCTACTTGATCCAGCCCGACCAGCTTCGTTGCTGTGAAAGTCCATCTCGGACGAAAGCCAGCGGGCATCAGCGGTGCTGGCTGCACTGCAACATACAAGTTGTATGCCACAACAATTCCTGGATGGAATTCGTTTTATTCCAATGGCTTAAGGGAAAGATATGAAGTTCCGTTCGCCCGGCCGATCTACGAATTTTGGGCAGCGCGCCCAAAAATTAGCCGAACCCGGTAATTGCCTGTTTTTCCTTCAGCAGGCGGCGCTCGTGGAGTGGATTTGACATTCGCTACCCACCTAGCCGCGAGTTCGTCAAGCGAATGTCAAATCCAAAACTCCACTAGAACCCAATATTTGCTGGTGGTCCTTGGATTCTAACATTCGCAAAAGTGGACGCTGCGACAAGATGCGAATGTTAGAATCGGACCACTAGGAGTTTCCCTGCCCGGCTCGCAATGCGGCGAAGTAGGCTTCGAGATTCTCAGGGTCGAATACCGGTCCGGCAAAGGCGCCGATGGCTTTGGAGGCCGCTGGCGGCCTGCCGGCACGTCCAAACGCGGCCTCGTAGAGGTCCGGCCGGAACACGTCTTGCGCGGCTTTCAGCGCCCCCGGGCTTATCGCCGTCTGACGCCAGCGGGCCATTTGCGCATAGAGCCAGGCAGCCTGAAGCGGATCCGGGTGAGAAGCATCTTCCTTCGCCAGCAGCAGGTAACGGTCGCCTTCGCGGATGGTGCCGTCCACGGCGATCTTCAAGCGGCCTTCCAACGTTCGCAGGATCACGCTGGCATCGACGCCGATATATTCGGGCTTCGCCAGAATTTGCGCGACCTCGCCCCGGTTATCGGGCGCCTCGGTGAACTCGGCAGCATGGACAAGCGTCCGAACCAGGGCCGCCAGCGTTTGCGGGTTTTTCTCCGCCCATGGCTGGCGGACCGCCAACACTTTCTCCGCCGCACGCCGCATGATGTCGGAGCCGAAGTGCAGGATCCGGCCAACGCCGCGGTCGACCGCAATCGAGTTCCAGGGCGCGCCGACACAGAACCCGTCGATCTGGCCGCTCGCGATGCTGTCGACCATGAACGGCGGCGGCAGCACCACAAGACGGACGTCCTCATCCGGATCGACGCCGCCCGCGGCCATCCAGAAGCGTAGCTGGTAGTTGTGGGTCGAAAACGGAAACGTCATGCCGAAGGTCAGCGGCTCGCCGCCGTTCCGGCGCCGCGTCGTGACGACCCGCGATAGCGCCCGCGCGGTCGCCATCGGATCGAACGGATCGCCGTCGATCTCGGCCATGATCGCCGCATGAAGCGTTGCCGATACGGTGATGGCGTTGCCGTTGAGGTTCAGCGTCAGCGGCGCAATGACCGGCACCTTGATATGTCCGAGCCCCAGGCTCGAAGCGATGGGAATGGGTGCGAGAATATGCGCGCCGTCGAACAGGCCGATATTGAGCTTGTCGCGGACGTTCGACCACGACACCTCGCGAACGAGCTTCACGTCGAGCCCCTCGGCGCGGGTAAAGCCTTTTTCGACCGCGACGATCACTGCCGCGGCGTCGATCAAGGGGATAAAGCCGATCTGGAGCGGGGTGGTCATTTCAGGAGCTCCGAAGCCGTCAGGATCGATTGGGCGATCTCTCCGATTTTTTTCTTTTCGCGCATCGCGGTTGATCGCAGCAACACATAGGCCTCGTCTTCGGTCAGGCCCTTCAGCCTCATCAGGATGCCCTTGGCCCGTTCGATCACCTTACGGTCTTCCAGCGCCGATTTGGTGCGATCGAGCTCGTCCTGGAGCTTGGCGAAGGCGTTGAAACGGGAAATGCAGAGGTCAAGGATCGGCTTGAGGCGTTCCTTCTTCAAGCCGTCGACGATATAGGCGGACACCCCGGCATCGACGGAGGCCTGGATCGAGGCGGCGTCGCTCTGGTCGACGAACATCGCAACCGGCCGCCGTACGGCGCGGCTGACCTGGAACATCTGCTCCAGAATGTCGCGGCTGGGGTTTTCGAGATCGATCACGATGACATCGGGGTCGAGCGCATAGATCCGGCTCAACAGGCTCTGCATTTCATCGATGCGCACGACGTCGGTGAAGCCCGCCTCCCGCAACCCCTCTTCGAGAATCGCGGCGCGGATCGGGCTTTCGTCGACAATTGCGATTTTAGGAGACGACTCGGTGCCCATCGTTCACCCGCATTCCGGCCAGGTATTGATAGCACGCCAAGTGTCGGCTCAAAGCCTTGTAATTATAGTCAATTGGGGTTAGCTCCTGCCCAATTATCGGACAGATCAGAATGTCGCAGGCCTCAGCGCCTAAAGTCAGCTTTGTCTCGCTCGGATGCCCCAAAGCGCTGGTGGATTCCGAGCGCATCATCACGCGGCTGCGCGCTGAAGGCTATGAGCTGGCGCGCAAACATGACGGCGCCGATCTCGTCATCGTCAATACCTGCGGCTTTCTCGATAGCGCCAAGCAGGAGTTGCTTTCCGCGATCGGCGATGCGATGGCTGAAAACGGCAAGGTGATCGTCACCGGTTGCATGGGGGCTGAGCCCGATCAGATCGAGAAGGCCTATCCCGGCGTGCTCTCGATCACCGGGCCGCAGCAGTATGAAAGCGTGCTCGAGGCCGTGCATCGCGCCTTGCCGCCGGCGCACAATCCGCATCTCGATCTGGTGCCGCCACAAGGCATCAAATTGACGCCGCGGCACTACGCTTATTTGAAGATTTCCGAAGGCTGCAACAACCGTTGCAGCTTCTGCATCATCCCGAAATTGCGCGGCGATCTGGTGTCTCGGCCGGCCAATGACGTGCTGCGCGAGGCCGAGAAGTTGGTCGCAGCCGGCGTCAAGGAATTGCTGGTCATCTCGCAGGACACCTCGGCCTATGGCGTCGATATCAAATATGCCGCCAGCCCCTGGAAGGACCGCGAAGTTCGCGCGAAGTTTTTCGATCTCGCGCAGGCGCTCGGCGAATTCGGCGTCTGGGTGCGGCTGCAATATGTCTACCCCTACCCTCATGTCGACGAGGTCATCGGCCTCATGACCGAGGGCAAGGTGCTGCCCTATCTCGATATCCCGTTCCAGCACGCAAGCCCGGAAGTCCTCAAAGCGATGAAACGCCCGGCCGCGCAGGAAAAGACTCTGTCGCGGATCAAGAGCTGGCGCGCGCAATGTCCTGAGCTCGCGTTGCGCTCGACCTTCATCGTTGGCTTTCCTGGCGAGACCGATTCCGATTTTGCCGAACTGCTCGACTGGCTCGAGGAAGCCGAGATCGACCGTCTCGGCTGCTTCAAATACGAGCCGGTTGCGGGCGCGCCTGCGAACGCGCTGGGGCCGGTCGTGCCCGACGAGATCAAGCAGGAACGCTGGAACGCACTGATGGCGCGGCAGCAGAAGATTTCGGCGCGCCGGTTGAAGCGCAAAGTCGGCAGCCGTCAGCAGGTGATCATCGACGAGGTCGGTCCGACCCTCGCCAAGGGGCGTTCAAAGGCCGATGCGCCGGAGATCGACGGCGCGGTCTATCTATCGAGCCGACGACCGCTGAAGGTCGGCGAGATTGTCACGGCGAAGATCGAACGAGCCGACGAATACGACCTGCACGGGTCGGTTGCGGGATTCTAAACCTTGACACCGCGCGCCTGTGCGCTGTATGAGCGCGTCCCATGACTTTCAACCGGACCCTCGCTCGCGCCGCCTGCCGCCGTCACCGCCGTGACGACGATGGGGTGCGCCATGTCCGACGACCAGGCTGAATAACTAGATCAGCAGCGTTTTCGAGAAGGCCGCAACCCAGAAGTTGCGGCCTTCTTGCTTTTTGGCCGCTCCCTTCACCTTAAAACCGCCAGGAGAGTTCGACATGACCCAGGTCGCGAACCAAGTCACGCATCCGTATCACGCCCTGATGGAAATCACGGCGCGCCCTGGGCACGTGTTCGTGCGCGGTGAAGGCTCCTATCTCTGGGACGACACCGGCAAGCGCTATCTCGATTTCATCCAGGGCTGGGCGGTGAACTGCCTCGGCCACTCTCCGCCTGCGATCGCCGAGGCGATTTCGGCGCAGGCGAGGCGGCTGATCACGCCGAGCCCGGCCTATTACAACGACACCAGTCTAAAGCTTGCGAAAGCGCTCACCAATTTGAGCTGCTTCGACCGGGTGTTCTTCGCCAATTCCGGCGCGGAAGCCAACGAAGGCGCGATCAAGCTCGCGCGCAAATTTGGCGCCCTGCGCAGAGGCGGCGGGTACGAGATCGTCACCTTTGAGGGAGGCTTTCACGGCCGGACGCTGGCGACCATGTCGGCCTCCGGAAAGAAGGCGTTTGAGCCGTTGTTCGAGCCCAAGGTTTCAGGGTTTCGCAAAGCGCAATGGAATGATCTCGCATCGGTCGAGCGGCTGATCAACGACAACACCGTCGCTGTGATGCTGGAGCCGATCCAGGGCGAAGCCGGCGTCTGGCCAGCGAGCGATCAGTTTCTCCGCGATCTGCGCGCGTTGACCTCGAAGCATGGCCTGTTGCTGATCTTCGACGAAATTCAGACGGGCATGGGCCGCACCGGCAGCTGTTCCATTACGAACACACCGGCATCACGCCCGACATCATGACCCTCGGCAAGGGCATCGGCGGCGGCGTGCCGTTGGCGGCGCTACTCGCCACGGAGGCCGTGTCTTGTTTCGAGCATGGTGATCAGGGCGGCACCTTCAACGGCAATGCGCTGATGTGCGCGGCTGGGCTTGCCGTGCTCGAACAAGTCGCGGCGCCTGCGTTCCTGAAATCGGTGACGGAGAATGGGCTTTATCTGGAGAGCGAGCTTCAGCGGCTGTCGGCACGCCATGGCCTCGGCGAGGTCCGCGGCCGGGGTCTGCTGTTGGCGCTTGATCTGCGGGTGCCGATTGCGCCGTCGATCGTGACCGCGGCGCTGGATGACGGCGTGCTCCTGAACGCGCCCCGCCCGGATGCGTTGCGGTTCATGCCAGCCCTCAACGTCACGCGCCAGGAGATCGACCTGATGATTGATTGCCTGGACAGCCTGCTCACCAAGATGGGTGCCGCGCGCAGGGTGGCCTAGACCATGGGCTTTACGGCTTGAGGATCGAGGCGCCGGTGGTCGCCCGGCTCTCAAGGTCGGCATGGGCCTTGGCTGCATCCTTCAGCGCATAGGCATGGTTGATCGGCACGTGCAGTTTGCCGTTGATCACGGCGGCAAACAGCGTGTCGGCGCCTTCGAGCAATTCGGAGCGCTTGCCGATATAGTCGTTGAGTTTCGGCCGGGTCGCAAACAGCGAGCCGTGATTGTTGAGTTCGGCAATCGCGAACGGCGGCACCGGCCCGGAAGCGTTGCCGAAACTCACGAACAGGCCGCGCGGCTTGAGGCATGACAGCGAACCCGGAAAGGTCGTTTTGCCGACGCCGTCATACACCACGTCGCACAATTCGTTGCGGCTGATCTGTTTGACGCGCGCGACGAAATCTTCCTCGTTGTAGAGGATGACGTGATCGCAGCCGTTGGCGAGCGCGAGATCCGCCTTGGCCTTGGAGCCGACGGTCCCGATCACATGCGCGCCGAGCGCCCTTGCCCATTGGCAGGCAAGCAAGCCGATGCCACCGGCGGCCGCGTAAATCAGCACGCGATGATGCGGTTCGACCTTGAACGTCTTGTGCAGGAGATACCAGACGGTCAGCCCTTTGAGCATCAGCACCGCGCCTTGCTCGTAGGTGATGTGATCCGGGAGCTTGACCAGCCTTTCCCAGGGAATGTTGCGTTCGCCGGCATAGGCGCCAAGGTTCACGTAATAGGCGACGCGATCGCCGGGATGGAAATTCGTCACGCCGGGGCCGACCGTCAGCACTTCTCCCGCAGCTTCGTTGCCAATGATGAAGGGCAGGCCGGGCGCCTTGTAGAGGCCGCTGCGATAGTAAGTGTCGATGAAGTTCAGGCCGACCGCGTGCTGACGGATGCGCACCTCGCCTAGGCCCGGCGGCGGTAATTCGGTGTCCTCATAGACCAGGGCCTCCGGGCCGCCCACCTTGTGCACCCGCACGGCTTTGGTCATCGTCCTTCTCCTCGACGTGTTTCCGTTGCCGCGAGCGAATGACATCGAGGCCGCATTGTCAACTCGGCGTGCCGTCAGGGCCACGCTTCAAGACGGTTAACAATTTAGCATTTGCTGCGGTTGCGTCGGGCCAGCACGTTGAACAGTTCCACCATCGCGGAAAACGCGATCGCAAAGTAGATATAGCCGCGCG
Organism: uncultured Alphaproteobacteria bacterium; assembly: GCA_963770515.1. Classification (GTDB taxonomy): domain Bacteria; phylum Pseudomonadota; class Alphaproteobacteria; order Rhizobiales; family Xanthobacteraceae; genus Bradyrhizobium. The sequence goes on along the minus strand of CAVYPW010000002.1, from coordinate 681,504 downwards.
GAATATGGAATTTGAAACCGTCGGCGACCAGCGCCACGCCGATCAAAACCAGAAACGCCAGCGCCAGCATTTTGGTGGTCGGATGCTCCGCGACAAATCGCGCCACCGGACCCGATGCCGCATACATCACGACGCAGGCAATGATGACGGCCGAGATCATGATCGCAAGATCCTGCGCCATGCCGATCGCGGTGATGATCGAATCCAGCGAGAACACGATGTCGATAATGGTGATCTCGAATATCACCCGGAAAAAAGCACCTCTGCCGGACTCTGCCGCAGGCGCATCGTGACCCGCTTCGACCTCGCGATGGATTTCATGGGTCGCCTTGGCGATCAGAAACAGCCCGCCGGCGATCAGGATGATGTCGCGCCATGAAAACGCCAAATCATGCACTGTGAGGACGGCCCGGGTCAGCCCGATCAGCCAGACGAGAAGGCTGAGCAGCAGGATACGAAACACCAGCGCCAGCGCCAATCCGATCTGGCGCGCGCGGTTGGCCTGCTCCGGCGGAATGCCGGAGACGACAACCGAAATGAAGATCACGTTGTCGATGCCGAGAACGATCTCGAGCGCCGTCAGGGTCAACAGAGCAGCCCAGGCTTCCGGGCTCGTCAGGAGCGCCATCATGCGTTGAGGGGCCCGACTAGTGCTTCGATTCCGAAGTTCGCAAGCATTCGCCGCACCCTCTCATGCGAACTTCGAAATCATGGGAGCACTAGCAGACCATGGATTTCTAGTGCGGTTTAAAATTTGAAGTTCCTATGACGAGACTACAGCGAAACTGACAGGAACTTCAAATTTTCCGCACTAGCCGGATAGCGCTGTCGCTGCCGACGACATAAAGGCCGATCGCGCAGAGCGCGGCGGTCACGGTGGCGCCGGGTTCGAAATCATAGATCAGCGTCACCATGGCCAGGGCCGTCCCCGCGCCGATCAGGCACAAGGTCAGCCAGCGCAGGCGCGCGACGCGGACGGGATGAACAACATGGAACGGCATGAAAGTGAGAACGATCAGGATTGCGACCGCAAGGCTCGATGCGGCCGGCGGCCAGTGCAGCAGGAACAGATAGAACGCCGCCATATTCCACAATCCGGGAAAACCGCGGAAATGATTGTCGTCCGATTTCATACGGCGGTCGGCAAAATAAAGCGCGCCCGACGCCGCAATCCCGACCCCCAGCACGGGTGCGGCGAGTGGCCACAGCATGCGGCTGGCCGTGATGGCATAAGCGGGCACAAAAACATACGTGACAAAGTCGACCACGAGATCGAGCACCTCGCCCGACCAGTTTGGCTGAAGCCGCACGACATCAAGGCGTCGCGCCATCGGACCATCCACACCGTCGATCACAAGAGCCACGCCCAGCCACCAGAACATGGCCGTCCAATGCTCGCGAACGGCCTCCATCAGCGCGAGAAGTGCGACGCCGGCGCCGAGCGCCGTGAAGACGTGCACCGAAAATGCTGCGGCTCGCCGCGTGGACGAAGCTTGGGGAGGTGACGGTTCGGTCCGTTGATCCATTTGAGATGATGTGCCGATTTGCGACATTTATTGTCAGCAACTGCTATCAGGAATCCCCCGATTTGCACATCTAGTGGTCCGATTTTAACATTTGAATCCCGGGTCTGGTGGGCACTTTTGCAAATGTTAGAATCAAAGGACCACTAGCAAATATGGGTTTCTAGTGTGGCGGTTCAGAAGTCCGCATCATTGTCGCCGCGAGTTCGTCATGCGGACTTCTGAACTAAAGCCACACTAGATCAATAGGTTTGCTAGTGTCCTTTCGATTCCGAAGTTCGAAACGTGGCTCCGCAATATGCTACGAACTTCGGAATCGGGACACTAGTGGAGTTTTGGATTTGACATTCGCTTTACGAGCTTGCGGCCAATACGGTAGCGAATGTCAAATCCACTCCACTGGGCCGTGCTCTTGAAAATGCCGCAGGGAAGGTCAAATGTCGCAGCATGAGCGATCATTCCTCGACCTATGACGTTGTCGTGGTTGGCGGCGGACCCGCCGGCTTAGCGGCGACCATTGCGATTGCGCAATCCGGCGCGAGCACGGCGTTGGTCGCCCGGCGATCGATTTATGCCGACAACAGGACGACGGCGCTTCTCGACGGATCGATCGATTTCTTGCAAGCGATTGAGGTGTGGCCGCGCTGCCAGGACAAGGCCGCCGAGCTGCGCGTCATGCGTCTGATCGATGACACGGGCCGCCTGATCCGGGCGCCGGAGGTCAAGTTTTCCTGCGACGAGATCGGCCTCGAGGTGTTCGGGTATAACATCGAGAACCACGTTCTGGTGTCGGCCCTGGAAGAACGCACCGCGACGCTGGCAAACCTGACGCGGCTCGACGATGAGGCGGCTGCGGTTAACGCAGGCGACGATGTTGTCGTGATTGAGTTGGCCGGCGGTGGATCGATATCGGGGCGCTTGGCGGTTGGCGCCGACGGCCGGCACTCGCTCTGCCGGGAAGCCGCCGGGATTACGGTCAGCCACCGCGAACTTCGTCAAGCGGCGCTGACATTCAATGTCAGCCATTCCCGCCCTCATCACAATGTTTCGACCGAATTTCACACTCCGCGGGGACCTTGTGTCTTTGTGCCGCTGCCCGGTAACCGCTCCAGCGTGGTGTGGGTATCGGAGCCCAAGGAAGCAGAACGGCTGATGGCGCTAAGCGACGAGGAGTTGTCGGACGCTGCCGAATCGCGCTCGCATTCGATCCTGGGCAAGATGCAGGTCGAGCCCGGCCGAAACCAATTCCCGCTTGCCATCGAGCAGCCGAGGCAGTTCGCAAAGGCGCGTATTGCGCTGGTCGGAGAGGCCGCGCATGTGCTGCCTCCGATCGGCGCGCAAGGCCTCAACATGGGCCTGCGCGATGCGGCCGATATCGCCGAGATCGTGCGAAATGCCTTGGCCTGCGGCGAAGATCCGGGCTCGCCTATTGTGATGAGCCGTTATGCCTCGGTACGACGCCCCGATGTGATGAGCCGAACGTTTGCCATCGATATGGCCAACCGCTCCTTGTTGAGCGAATTCCTGCCGATGCAGTCGCTGCGCGCCGCCGGCCTGCATCTGATCGGCTCGTTCGGACCGCTGCGTCGGTTGGCGATGCGTGAGGGTCTCGCGCCGTCATGGCGCACGTCGCCTGCCAGCCGCAGCGGCGTTATGGAAACACCAGCCGCCCGGTCTGAATAAGCCACATCGCGCCCGTCAGCGTCACGACGGAGGTGAAGGTCCCGATCATCACCGCGACCGAAGCCGGCTCGATCCAGGCGTCGTTTTGACGTGCGATCACAAAGACGTTCAAGGCCGGCGGCAGCGACGCCATCAGCACGGCCGTGGCTGCCCAGGAATTCGGAAACGGACCCATCAAGAGCATCAATGCGAAGACGATCAGTGGATGAACCAGAAGCTTCACCGCGACCACGGCAGGTACTTCCCAGGGCACCCGGCCGAACGGGCGCAGCGCGACCGTCACTCCCAGCACGAACAGGGCCATCGGCGCAGCCGCGTTTTGCAAAAAGAGCAGCGTGTTGTCGATCGCAACCGGCGGATGAAAATGAAAGGCGGCTGCGAGCGCGCCGGCGCAGGCCGACATGATCAGCGGATTGAGCGCGATCTGCTTGACCAGGAGGCCAAGCGCATGCAGCCAATGATGATCGCTGTTATCGGTGAGAGCGATCAGAAGCGGCACGACCGAAAACAGGAAGATGCTGTCGCAGCAGAAAATCAGGGCCGTCGGCGCGGAAGCTTTCGCACCCAGAACCGCCAACGCCAACCCCGGCCCCATATAGCCGATATTGCCGTAGCCACCGGAAAGTCCGGCCAGCGTCGCGTCGCGGAACGAAATCCCTCCGACCAGCCGTCCCGCGCCCATGGCCAGAAAGAATGCGAGCGCCGTCCCGCACGTGGTGGCGATCAAAAACGGTGGATTGTTGAGTTCTTCAAAAGGCGTCTTCGACGTGATGCCGAAAAGCAGGGCTGGCAGCGACACATACAGCAAAAAGAAGTTCATCCAGGCCAGGCCCTGCTCGGGTAGTTGCTTGAGCTTGCCGCAGGCAAAACCAATGAAGATCAGGCTGAAATACGGTACGGCAAGGTTGAGAATATTGGCCATATAGACGGGGTCTTTTCGTCATTGTCGGCCCCGATTTAGCGTGTGAGATCAGCGGCTAACGTTAATTCGATGCTTTGCCTCTAGCATCACGCGCCATCATGGTCTATCGACGAGGTATGATTAAAACGCGCACCGCCAAGTTCCAGATCGGACAGATCGTCCGCCACCGGATCTTCTCTTTCCGCGGCGTGATTTTCGATATCGATCCGGAATTCAACAATACCGAAGAGTGGTGGCTGTCGATCCCTGAAGAGGTCCGCCCTCACAAGGATCAACCGTTCTATCATCTGCTCGCCGAAAATTCGGAATCCGAATATGTAGCCTATGTTTCGGAGCAGAATCTTCTGCCCGACGATTCAGGTCAGCCGATCCGGCATTCGCAGGTTGCCGAAATCTTCGTGAAGGACAAGTCAGGCGGCTATCGGCCGCGCAACCCGTCGCTGAACTAGTGTCGCGGACTACGTAAAACAGAAAACGGCACAAAAGAAAAAGGCGCTCGGTTCGAGCGCCTTTCTTCTGTGTGATGCCAGGAAGTTTACTTCGCGGGCGCCGCCCCGCCGGGAACCTGGCCACCGGCCTCCAGCTTCTTGCGGGCTTCTTCGGCGCGCTTCTGCAATTCTTCCTGCAGCTTCTTCTGGTTCTCCTCGAACACCTTCGGGTCGGTCGGAGGGCCATCATAGGCCTTGGCGAAATCGGAAAGCGGCAGCGCCAGCGTTACCGGCTGGCCGTTGGAGCTGATCGCCTGAACGACGAGGTTCTGCCCCTTCTTCATATTGGCGAGCATCTCGGGGGTCACGTCATAGTCGGACATGCAACCGTTCTGGAAGCAGATCACGTAAGGGCTCTGCGCCGGCGGATTGTTGTCGACAATGATGCGGGTGCCGTGAACGAGCAGCATGCCGAGCGGCAGCGTGACGCGAAGAATCTTCTTCGGTTCACCTTCCGGCTCGATCACGACGGCCGCAACCACCGGCTGGCCGGACTCGATCCGGCCGTCCTTGCCGGTGAAGCAAACCTGCTTGGCGTTGGCGTCCTGGCCCTTGAGACAGAATTTGGTCCAGGGCGCGTAAATCAATTGAACCTGCTGGTCCGCGGGCGGCGCCACGGCGGGAGCGGCTGGCGGGGCAGCCTGAGCCGCCGGCGCGGGAGCAGCCTTAGGGGCGACCTTCGGCGCGGCCTTGCCCCGAGGGGCTGCTGGCGCCGGGGCCTGCGCCCAGACGTCGGCCGCGAGGAACGAGGTTCCCAGGGCTGTGACCGCCATCAAGGCGAAGACGCGCCCGCGCGGCCAGGCTGGCGCGGCCAACATACGGAAATTCATTGCGGAAAACCCTTTCTGAACGGAAGCGCCAAAAACCGCTGCAGGCACCGAAACCCGGCCATTTTGGCGGCTGTCTCCTTGCCAATTGAGGCGGATGCGTGACAAGCCTCTGCCCGATTGGTCAATTGGACGCCTTCATACAGAGGCGGACGAAAAGATCAATGCCGGGGTCGCTCGGAGACGTGTCACCGTGAGAAACGAACGGTCGTGGTACAGGAAAGCGTGAGCCGGACCGAATCAAATCGACGCGCCAAACGGTGGGTTTCGGCACACGGGTGCATCACAGCCTGGCTGTGCAGCCTCCTCGGTTTCAGCCTCGCGGGTTTGACCGCTCAGGAGGCTGTAGCTGCCGAAAGCTACGCGATCGCCATGCACGGCGAACCGGCGCTGCCCGCCACTTTCACGCATATGCCCTATGCCAACCCCGATGCGCCAAAGGGCGGACGGCTGGTGCAGGGCGTTCTCGGCACCTTCGACAGCCTCAACCCTTTCATCGTGCGCGGATTGGCCGTTCAGCAGATCAGGGGCTTTACGGTCGAAAGCCTGATGGCACGCGGCAACGATGAGGCCTTTACGCTTTATGGGCTTCTCGCCCGAAGCGTCGAGACCGACGAGGCGAGAAGCTACGTCGCCTTTCATCTCGATCCGCGGGCGCGCTTTTCCGACGGCAAGCCGGTCACCGCCGCCGACGTACTGTTCTCCTGGGCTTTGCTGCGCGACAAGGGCCGCCCGAATTACCGCACATATTATTCGAAAGTAGCCAAGGCAGAGGCGCCGGATCCACTGACGGTGCGGTTCGATTTCGGTGGCACGAAGGATCGCGAACTCCCGTTGATCCTCGGCCTGATGCCGATTTTGCCGCGCCATGCCATCGATCCCGCAACTTTCGAGGAGACCTCGATGACAGCCCCGATCGGCTCGGGGCCTTATCGGGTCAGCGCCGTGAAGCCGGGCGTGAGTGTGACACTGACGCGAAACCCCGACTATTGGGGTCGTGATCTCGCACTCAATCGGGGTTTGTGGAATTTCGACGAGATCAGGCTTGATTACTATCGCGAGGCCAACGGCTATTTCGAAGCTTTCAAGCGCGGCCTTTACGATTTCAGGGTCGAGTCTGAGCCGCTGCGCTGGCACGACGGCTACGATTTTCCGGCCGTGCGCAATGGCGAGGTGATCCGGGACGTCGTCAAGACCGGGATGCCGCAGCCTTCCGAATGTCTGGTTTTCAATACACGTCGGCCGGTCTTCTCCGACATTCGGGTCCGGAGGGCCCTCTTCCTCCTGTTCGACTTCGAATGGATCAATCGCAACTACTTCTTCGGGCTTTACGGCCGTTCGGCGGGTTTCTTCGCCGGCTCCGAACTTTCGGCCTATGGCCGCGCGGCCGACGAGCGTGAACTTGGATTCCTGAGGCCGTTCGCCTCGCATATCCCCTCCGATATCCTCGACGGCAGTTACCGCCTTCCGGTCAGCGATGGTTCAGGCCGCGACCGCGTCAACCTGCGCGAGGCACTGAATCTGCTGTCACAGGCGGGTTATGAACTCGACGGCACGGTACTTCGGCGGCGCGGCAGCAAGACGCCCCTCACCTTCGAAATTCTGGTGACCACCCGCGATCAGGAGCGCATTGCGCTCGCCTTTTCGCGCGATCTCAAGCGGGCCGGGATCGAAGCCACCGTCCGCGCGGTCGATGCCGTGCAATTCGATCAGCGCCGCCTCGGCTTTGATTTCGACATGATCCAGAACCGCTGGGATCAGTCGCTGTCGCCCGGCAACGAGCAGTATTTTTATTGGGGGAGCGAAGCGGCCAACAACCAGGGTACGCGAAATTATATGGGCGCCAGGGATCCGGCGATCGACGCCATGATCGGAGACATGCTGGCGGCGCGGGATCACGGCGCCTTCGTCTCGGCGGTTCGTTCGCTCGACAGGGCCCTGATGTCGGGATTTTACGCTATCCCGGTTTTTAATATCCGGGAGCAATGGATCGCGCGGTGGAATCGGATAGAACGTCCGCAAGCCACAGCTTTGACGGGTTATCTCCCGGAAACTTGGTGGTATCGGCCGCAGCAATCGAAGTAGGCTCGACCGAGACAATTCGCACCCGAGCCATTTACCGTGATCCAGACCAACGTATCGCCGACGCTCGACGGGTTGTTTCAGAGAATTTTGGCGCGTCAGCCCGACGCACCGGCGTTATTTGACCCGATCAACAAGTCCCGCATCACCGGCCAGGCACCGCGGCGAATGACCTTCGCCCAAGCCGACCGGGCGATTTCGGCGTTGGCGGCCCATTTCGTCGAAGCCGGCCTGCCGGTCAATTCCGTGGTCGGCGTGCAACTACCGAACACCATTGAGTTCATGCTCACGGTGCTGGCCGCCCATCGCGCCGGCTTGATCGTGGCCCTGCTGCCGCAGCTTTGGCGGCAGGCGGAACTGACGGCGGCGCTCAATCGCACCGGCGCGCGGGCGATCGTCACCTCGTCGAAGATCGATGGCGTCAGCCATGCCGATCTCGCCATGAACGCGGCCGCGGAGGCGTTTTCGATCCGCCATGTCTGCGGTTTTGGTGAGGATCTGCCGGAAGGCATGGCCTCGCTCGACCTGGCCTTGAAGAACGGATCGTCGAGCGAGCGACCGGTGGTTCAGGACGGCCGCAAGGCGGCGATGATCACCTTCGATGTCACCACTGACGGCCTGCGACCGGTGCCGCGGACCCATCTCAACCTGATTGCCGGTGGCCTCGCCATCTTCCTCGAAAGCCGCGTACCCCAGGGCGCGCGGCTGATGTCGGCCTTTGCTCCCTCGTCCTTTGCAGGGGTGACGTCATCGCTTCTGCTGTGGCTGCTGTCGGGCGGGACGCTCGCCTTGCATCACCCCTATGATGGCGAAGCGCTGGAACGACAGATTAATGACGGCGCCTGCGACACGCTGGTGGCGCCGGCCGCGATGGCGTTGCGGCTTACCGACGCCGACATGGCCTCGCGTTTGCCGACGATGCGCCACGTCATCGGTTTGTGGCGCATGCCCGAACAGGTCGCCTCCAGCACGTTATGGACGGTCGAGCAGGCGAGGTTCACCGACATCTATTTGTTCGGCGAAGTCGGATTGTTTGGGGCGCGGCGAACCGCCGATGGCGCGCCGGCGCCGATCATGCCGGGACCGCATGGCGCTCCGCGCGACGTGCCGGGCACCTCGATCGCCGGCGAGACGCTGCTGACGCCCAAGGGCACGCTGGCTCTGCGCGGGCCGATGGTGACCGTAGCCGCTTATGCGTCCCCACCTCCGCCGGCCGATTCATTGATGGCACCGCCGCCTCCTCCTGATTACGCCGACACCGGCTATGCCGCCCGGCTCGACCGTTCCTCGAGGGCCATCTGCATCACCTCGCCTCCTTCGGGCATTGTCGCCGTAGGCGGCTACCGTTTCCTGTCGCAGGATCTTCAGGAATGGGCGAAGCGGCTCGGACAGGGTGCATTATTGACGGCGCTGCCCGATCGTCTTTGCGGGTATCGTCTCGCCGGACGGGCCCAGGACAATGCGCGTGGCCGCGAGGCGTTGAACGAACTTGGGCTTAACCCGCTGATGGTGGAAGCTTTTCGGGACCGCACGATCTCCGGCTAAAGCCGGGCTGATTTCGTTGACACGGCATTAAGACCGCCAAATTAGCATCACGCCGCCCAAGCCAAACGCATGTGTTGAGTCCTGAGTTCCGATGTCCCTGCAACAAGGCCCGATCATCGTCGTGTCTGACGACCAGCAGCCGGCATTCATGGCGGCGCTTGGCGAAGGCGGGCTGTTTCCGGTGATCGAAACGACCTGGGCTGAGGCGTCGGGCGCGATCGCGCAGTTGCATCCGGCTCTCGTTCTCGCCGCGGCCTCAGAAAATGCGGGCGCCAAACTCGATCTGATCGCCGGACAAATCCTCGGCATTCAACCGTATCTTCCGCTGCTGGTGATCGAGCCGAAGGGTACGTTGCCGGAAAACGCCATTCCGTTTTCGCAAGCAAATGGCAGCTGGGACCGTCTGCTCCCGCGTTTACGCGCCGCGCTGAGGGTTCGAACCCTCCACGCCACGGTCTTGCGCCGGCTGGGTGATCAAGCGGTGAAAACAGCGGTCGCCGAAATCGATCCGGTTCGCGATGCGACGGTGCTCCTGGTCGGGCGTGCCGGCGCCTATCCGGCGCTTTCCGTTGCGCTCGGCGAACGCATGGGCGTGATCGGCGCGCTGAGCATCGAAGCGGCGGCCAAACACCTCAATACGCGCGACATCGACGGGATCGTACTTGGCGAAGGTTTTACCGACCGCGTGGTCGACGCTTTCCTCACCGTGCTCAGCGAAGACCCGCGCTTTCGCAATCTGCCCGTTGTGGTGACACGCGCGGGATTGGCGGTGGCCTATGATCTGCCGAACCTCGAGATCATCACCGGCGATCCCGCTCAGGTCGCGGCGAATGCCCTGCCCCTGATCCGTCAACACGCGCTCGAAGCTCATTTAAGCCGGACGCTAAAGTCGATCGACGCCGGAGGCCTGCTCGACCCGCTTACCGGATTGTTGACGGCCTCAGCCTTTGACCGTGATTTTGCAACTGCCGTTCGCCAGACGCTTGCGAATGGCGGCGGATTATCAGTGGCGCGCTTTGCCTTCGACCCGGCTCATTCACGCGCACAGCTTGACGGTGCGCGGCTGTTGAGCCGGCTGATGCGGCAGATGGATTTTGGCGCACTGCGCGCGGACGGATCGGCGCTCGTCGTATTCGCAGAGACCGATTTGCGAATGGCGCATGTCATCGCGCGGCGGCTCTCCAGCGTGATGCGGCATACCGCCTACGACAACCGGGATGCGCGGCGTAACGAGCCCGCCGTATCGGTGGCCACGCTTCTGCCGCAGGATACGGTGCAATCGTTGCTTGCCCGTCTCGACGACGAAGGCCGCCGCGCGGCGTCGTGAAGGTTCCGGATTTAAAACGCGGAACGATTGTTCCGACCTCGCATTGTCATCACATATGCAATGGAGAAGGAACCTATGAAGAAAATTGTACTAATGGCGGCGTCACTGGCGATTCTGGCAACGCCGGTTCTGGCTCAGGACAACAAGACCACCGGCAACGCGACCGCGGAAGCCAAGTTCTCGACGGTCTCCAAGGACGAGATGTTCAGTTCCAAGCTGAAGGGCTTGAGCGTTACCAATCAAAAGGACCAAACGGTCGGCGAGATCACGGACATCGCGATCAAGAATCATGAAATCGATGCGTTGATCCTCTCGGTCGGTGGTTTCCTCGGCATGGGCGAGCGTTATGTTGCGGTGTCGCCCTCCTCCGTCAACGTGCGTTACGATGCCAAGGACAACAAATGGCTGGCATCGATGAACACGACCAAGGATGCGCTCAAGGATGCGCCGGAATTCAAATATCCGAAGTAATCTTCGGGTTTGAACCGTTATAGACCGCCGGCAGCGATGCCGGCGGTCGCGTTATGCGGCCTTGCGGTCTTCGGCGAGGTTGGCGAGCTGACGCAGGATTTCGGTCGTCCCCAAAAGCCGCTCCTCGGCCGTTTCCCAGTCCTGGAAGAATACCACCTTCATGTCCGGCCGCACGCGCGCGGCCTGGCCGTGCTGGCGAATGAAAAACACCAACCGGTCGGGTTGCGCGAACTTGTTGTCGCGGAACGTAATCACCGCGCCCTTCGGTCCGGCGTCGACCTTCTCGACATTGGCCCTTCGGCAGTAATTCTTGATCGCAGCAACCTTGAAGAGGTAGCGGACTTCGTCCGGCAACACGCCGAAACGGTCGCGCAATTCGGCGGCGAAATTGTCGATCTCTTCATCGGTTTCGAGATCGGCGAGCCGCCGGTACAGCGACAGCCGGACCGAAAGGTCGGCGACATAGTCCTCCGGAATCAGCACCGGCATGCCAATCGTGATCTGCGGTGACCAGCGGTCGGCCGCGGGTTCGACCACCCCGGCCTTGAGGTTGACGATCGCCTCTTCCAGCATCGACTGGTAAAGCTCGAAGCCGACCTCCTTGATGTGGCCGGATTGTTCCTCGCCCAACAGATTGCCGGCGCCGCGGATATCGAGATCGTGCGAAGCAAGCTGGAAGCCGGCGCCCAGCGTTTCCAGCGATTGCAGCACCTTCAGCCGCCGCTCGGCGTGCGCCGTGATCTTCTGCTGCGCCGGTAGCGTGAACAACGCGTAGGCGCGCAGTTTTGACCGCCCCACCCGTCCGCGCAGTTGATAAAGCTGCGCCAGGCCAAACATGTCGGCGCGGTGCACGATCAGCGTATTGGCGTTCGGAATGTCGAGGCCGGATTCGACGATGGTGGTCGACAACAGGATGTCGTATTTGCCGTCGTAGAAGGCCGACATGATGTCTTCGATTGTGGTCGGCGGCATCTGGCCATGGGCGACCGCGACCTTCATTTCCGGAACGTTCTTTTCGAGGAAATCCTTGACGCCAGCGAGGTCCTCGATGCGCGGCACGACATAGAACGCCTGCCCGCCGCGATAACGTTCGCGCAGCAGCGCCTCGCGGATCATCAAGGGATCGTGCGGCGCGACGAAGGTGCGCACCGCCAGCCGATCGACCGGCGGCGAGGCAATGATCGAAAGCTCGCGCACGCCCGTGAGCGCCAGTTGCAGCGTACGCGGGATCGGCGTTGCGCTCAGCGTCAGCACATGCACCTCGGCCCGCAGTTGTTTCAGCCGCTCCTTGTGGCTGACGCCGAAATGCTGCTCTTCATCGACGATCAGAAGGCCGAGGTCACGGAACTTGATCGATTTGCCGAGCAGCGCGTGGGTGCCGACCACGATGTCGATCGAACCGTCCGTCAGTCCTTTTTTTACCTGCGCGAGCTCTTTGGGCGCGATCAGGCGCGAGGCCTGGGCCACGCGCACCGGAAAGCCGCGAAACCGCTCGGTGAACGTCTTGGCATGCTGGCGCGCCAACAGGGTGGTCGGCACTACGACAGCGACCTGCTTGCCGTCGAGCGCGGTGGCAAACGCCGCGCGCAAGGCAACTTCGGTCTTGCCGAAGCCGACGTCGCCGCAAATCAGCCGGTCCATCGGCCGCCCAATCTCGAGATCCTTCAAGGTCGCATTGATCGCCGTGAGTTGGTCTTCGGTTTCCTCATACGGAAACCGCGCACAGAATTCGTCATAGACATGCGGCTGCACCGGCAGCTTCGGCGCTTCATGCAGATGCCGCTCGGCCGCGATCTTGATCAATTCGCCCGCGATTTCGCGAATTCGGCTCTTGAGCTTGGCTTTACGGGCCTGCCAGCCGCTACCGCCCAAACGATCCAGTTCGACATTGGCGCTGTCGGAGCCGTAGCGCGACAGCAGTTCGATGTTCTCGACCGGCAGAAACAGTTTTGTTTCGGCCGCGTAGCGCAGTTCGAGGCAGTCGTGCGGCGCGCCGGCGACTTCAAGCGTCTGCAATCCGATGAAGCGCCCAATGCCATGCTCGACATGCACGACGAGATCGCCCGCGGCCAGACTTGTCACCTCCGAGATGAAGTTATCGAGCTTGCGGCTGGCCTTGCGCGGCCGCACCAGGCGGTCACCGAGAATGTCCTGTTCTGTGATGACGGCGACTTGATCGGTCTCGAACCCGGTTTCCATGCCGACCACCGCCAGCATGGTTTCGTTGCGTGGCGTCGCCTGCACGGTGCGCCAGGCATTGACGCTGGTCAGGTTGAGCAGCTTGTGATCGCGCAACATGCTGTCCATGCGGTCGCGCGATCCTTCGCTCCATAGCGCGATCACCACTTTCTTGCGCGCAGCCTGCAAGGCCTGGACGTGACTGACGACGGCTCCGAATACGTTGACTGTGCTGTCGGTGCGCTCGGGCGCGAAACTACGCCCTTGCCGCGCGCCGGCATCGACGGTATCGGCGCTTCCGTCCGGCACCGCAAAGGGCGTGAGCCGCGCCAGCGGCGCTTCGGTGAGCCGCCTGTTCCACTCCTCCTCGGTCACATAGAGCCGCTCCGGCGGCAGCGGCTTGTAGATCGCGCCGCCTCCGGGATGTTCGAGCGCCTCGCGCCGGGCCTCGTAATAGTCGGCGATTTGCTTGAAGCGTTCGCGCGCCGCATCCTCGCCTTGCGGCTCGATCGCAACTGGCGCATCGCCGAGATAATCGAACAAGGTATCCATCTTGTCCTGGAACAGCGGCAGCCAATGTTCCATGCCGGGATGACGGCGGCCTTCGCTGACGGCCTCGTAAAGCTGGTCGTCGCGGCCCGGCGCGCCGAAAGCAGCGACGTAGCCCATCCGGAAACGCCGGATGGTCTCGGTGGTCAGCTGAAATTCGGAAATCGGAACCAGATCGAGCGAGCGCATGTCGAGCAGTGTACGCTGGGTCTCGGCATCAAAGCTGCGGATCGATTCCAGGCTGTCGCCGAAGAAATCGAATCGCACCGGCAGATCGAGCCCAGCCGGAAACAGGTCGAGGATACCGCCGCGCACCGCATATTCGCCGGCCTCGCGGACGGTGGACGAGCGGCTGTAGCCATTATGCTCCAGCCACGCGATAATGGAATCCATTGGGACCACGTGGCCCGGCGCCACCGAGAGCGCTTGTGCCGCCACGACGTCGCGCGCAGGCACGCGCTGCACAATGGCATTCACGGTCGTCAGCACGATCAGCGGCTTCTCGCTGCCGACAAGCCGAGACAGTTGCGCGAGCGTCGTCAGCCGCTGGGCCAGGATACCGCCATGCGGCGATACCCGGTCATAGGGTTGGCAGTCCCAGGCGGGGAATTGCAGCACCGGCAGATCGGGCGCGAAGAATGCCAGCGCACGGGCCAGCTGTTGCAGCCGCGGCCCGTCGCGACACACCACCGCGAGACTTACGACCGGCGGCTTCGGCCGCGCTGCGACCGCGCGCGCCAAATCCGAAACGATAAGCCCCTCGGCGCCTTCGGCGACGTTGGCAAACGTCAGCGCGCGACCGGGAACGAGCGATTGCGCGGGCGATTGTCCCTGTTGTTTCATTCGCCCTGATCTCCAGGACGGAACGATTTGATGCGGTTGAACAGTGCCCCGGCGTATTGTGGAGCCAGCGGCGCATCGCCGGTCAGCGCGGCATAGAGGTCGGGATCGGGAAGTTCGATCAGCTGCTCTAGCTCGGTCACTTCATCGTCAGTCAGGCCGGCAATAGTCGTGTCGGCAAACCGGCCGAGGATGAGGTCCATCTCGCGGGTGCCGCGATGCCAGCAGCGAAACAGAAGCCGCTTGCGGCGGTCGTCGAGACCCCCGCTCGATCGTGTCGTACCCGTCATTTTTCGATTCCCATCCAACGCCAAATGCCCGGACGTGCCGGGCGGGGGTGATATAGCGGTGTGATTGCCGAAAGTCAGCCCTTTGATGGGTTAGAATTATCACTGTGTGGTCATTGCCGGGCCTTGACCCGGCAATCCATCGCCATTTGAAGAGGATGGATGCGCCCTCTCCTGCTCAATCCATTGTTTGCGCCGGTCACGAGCCTTTCCGGCGTCGGTCCGAAGCAGGACAAGCTGTTCCGCTATCTGCTTGGCCGCGAGGAGACGCCACGGCTGGTCGATTTGCTGCTGCATCTGCCCGCAAGCGTGATCGACCGGCGCGCCCGGCCGAAAATCCGTGATGCGGTGCCGGGAACCGTGGTCACGCTGGAAGTAACAGTGGACCGCCACCGGCCGTCGCCACCGCGCAACGCCCGCGCGCCATATCTGGTCTATGCCAGCGACGACACCGGCGACGTGGTTCTGACCTATTTTCGCGCCAAAGCCGATTATATCGAAAAGCTGCTTCCGGTCGGCTCAAAACGCTACGTCTCCGGCACCTTGCAGATGTTCGACGGCGTGCCACAGATCGTGCATCCCGATCGCGTCGTCGACGAAGCCGGCTTTGCCCAATTATCCGGGATCGATCCCGTTTATCCGCTCACGGAGGGACTGGCGCTGGGCTCGCTGCGGCGGGCGATCGCGCAGGCGTTGCAAAAACTGCCCGAGTTGCCCGAATGGATCAGCCCCGAGGTGATCCGGCGCTGCCATTTCCCGCCGATCAGGGAGGCGTTGAATCGCGTCCATATCCCGATCGAACTGACCGATATCCTCCCCGGCGGACCGTTCTGGTCGCGTCTGGCCTTTGACGAACTGCTCGCCGGTCAATTGGCGCTGGCGTTGGTTCGCTCGCAACTACGGCGCCCCGCGGGCGACCGTCATGCCGGCGATGGTCACTTACGCAAGAAAATCATCGACGCGCTGCCCTATGCGCTGACGTCCTCGCAGCGCGAGGCCGCGGCTGCTATCGCCGACGACTTGCGGCAGCCGGTGCGCATGTTGCGGCTACTGCAAGGCGACGTCGGCTCGGGAAAGACCGTGGTCGCGTTACTGGCGGCCGCCGCCGTCACCGAAGTTGGCAAGCAGGCCGCGCTGATGGCGCCGACCGAAATTCTGGCGCGGCAGCACATCAAGACCGTCGCGCCGCTCGCCGAACGTGCCGGCATGAGGGTTGCGATCCTTACCGGCCGCGAAAAGGGCAAGGAGCGGCGGGACATTCTGGCGCGTCTGGAGGCCGGTGAAATCGATTTTCTGGTCGGTACCCATGCGCTGATTCAGGACGACGTGATTTTCAAATCGCTTGCGCTTGCCGTGGTCGATGAGCAGCATCGGTTTGGCGTGCGTGAGCGGTTGGCGCTCACCGACAAGGGCGAGGCGGTCGATGTGCTGGTGTTGAGCGCTACGCCGATCCCGCGCACGCTGGTGCTGACCTATTTCGGCGACATGGACATCTCCGAGTTGCGCGAGAAGCCAGCCGGCCGGCAACCGATCGACACCCGCGCGGTGCCGATGAGCCGCCTTGAAGAGGTAACGGAAGGGGTCGGGCGGGCTTTAAGCGCGGGCAAGCTGGTCTACTGGATTTGTCCGCTGGTCGAGGAGTCCGAAGCCGAAGGCACCGGCCATCTCACCAACGCGACCGAACGGTTCGAAAGCCTGCGGGAGCGTTTCGGCGACAAAGTAGGCCTCGTCCACGGTCAGATGAAAGGCACGGAGAAGGATCGCGTGATGGCGCAGTTCGCCGCGCACGACATCGGCCTCCTGGTCGCGACCACGGTCGTTGAGGTCGGCGTTGATGTGCCCGCAGCTACGATCATGGTGATCGAGAATGCCGAACGCTTCGGACTTGCGCAGTTACATCAGTTGCGTGGCCGGATCGGCCGTGGCTCGGAAGCCTCAACCTGCCTCCTGCTCTACCGGGAGACGCTCGGTGAAATGTCGAAGGCGCGGCTGAAGGTGATCCGGGAGACCACCGATGGCTTTCGCATCGCAGAGGAGGATCTGAAACTGCGCGGTGAAGGCGATGTGTTGGGGGTGCGGCAAAGCGGTCTCCCCGGTTATAGGATTGCCCGCCCCGAAGCCCACGGCCAACTGATCGCACAGGCCCGCGATGAGGCACTGCGGATCATGAAGGAAAATCCGAAGCTGGCGGGATCTCATGGTGAGGCGTTGCGCTGCCTGCTTTATTTGTACGAGCGCGGCGAAGCCATCCCCTTGATGGGTGCGGGATGACGGGTGAACCTGTCACTCGGCGCCGTTGAGCTTCAATTCGGCTTTCGCACCAGCGTATTCGACGAAATCCTTTGGACAGTCGGCCGCCGCCTTTTTCAGGAGCGGTAGCGCGGAGTCTTTTGCTCCCTTTTGTAGCGCCAGCTCGGCGCTGTAGAAATTGATCTCGCAGAGCCGTCCCCGGCGAACGCTTGTGCTGAGGTTGGTGTCGTCGGCGGGCGACGTCGCCGTTTCCGGCGTGAGCTGTCCCGCCGCATAGAGCCGCAGCAGCGGCGCAGGCCAAGCCTTCATATCGACGACGCCGAGCGCGTCCGCGATCCGGCTTGGCTGATGGTCGCGCTGCGCAGCGATGTCGCGCCATATCGCCGTATAGGAATCTTTCGGATTGAGAGCGAGTGCCTGATCGAAATCGACCACGGCCTTCGCGGCGCTTACGCCATACAGATTGGCGATGCCCCGGGAGAAATGAGCCGCCGGGTCTTTCGGATCGAGGTTCAGCGCCTGGTCGTAATCGGCGATGCCGCGCGCGAAGTTGCCGGTGCTGGCATAGGTGGCGCCGCGATGGATCCAATAGCCGGCGATATCGGGCTTGAGCTTGATCGCGGCGTCGTAGTCGGCGATGGCGTGGTCGAAGTCGCCGGTCTGAACGTAGGATTCGGCGCGGCTCTCAAAGGCCAGGACAAAATTCGGATTGGCCGTGATCGCCTCGCCAAAGGCTGTGATGGCAGCCGAGCGGTCGCCCTTTTTGGCATAGACTAGGCCGCGGTTGCGCAACGCGTCGGTCATGCCCGGTTCGATCCGGATCGCGTCGTTGTAATCGGCAAGCGCGCGATCGTAGTCGCCTTTGGCGTAATAATTATTGCCGCGGGCGTTGTAGGCATAGCCATATTTCGGATTGATCCGGATCGACTCGGAGAAGTCGACTATCGCATGATCCCGGTCACCTTTTCCCGCATATATGTTGGCCCGTAGGACATAGGCCCGCGCGTAGTTGGGGTCGAGCCGGATCGCCTCATTGTAATCGGCGAGCGCGCGATCGCGATCGCCTTTGCCCTCAAGGGCCCGCGCCCGGTCGGCATAGACGGCCGCCAACGGCCCCCAACGCCAGAGGCCCGAATATTTCGGTGCAAGCGCGATCGCCGTCGTGTCGTCGATGACGGCTAGATCAAAATCTTTTTTCGCCCTATAGATGTCGGCGCGGGCTGAATAGCCGCCGGGATAGGTCGGCGCACCGTGGATCGTGGTGTTGGCGTCGTTCATCGCGTTGTCGATATCGCCTTTGGCGAGATAGGCGTTGGCGCGATTGGCATAGGCCAGCACGTAGTCGGGATAAATACCGATCGCGTCATTCGCGTCACCGATGGCACGATCATAGTCGCCATGAAGGCGATAGGCGTTGGAGCGGTTGGTGAGTGCGACGGCGCGATCGATCTGGGTGATCTGCGACTCCAGCATGCGGGTGCAGCCGGCAACGACGCGTTCGAAATCGTCTGAGCGGCAATCCTCCCAGTCGGCCGGGAGGTAGGCGGCCCACAACGGGTTCACGGCCACCGTCGAGAGCGTTGCAGCGGCGAGCAGCATGATGTCGATGGCGCGGCGACGGCGTGTATTCGCCAGGGAGTGTACCCGGATCAGAGATGTCTGCATGGCTTGCTCCCCCCACCACCGGCACGGCGTAACGGCGCCGCCAGCGTTCCCTAAGCGCCGAGCTAATCCGGTTTCAGGCGAGGGTTCAACGGGGCCGGCCGAGAAGGAGGACGGTCTCACTCGACCTTGGCCGGCTCCGGCAACAGTGTCGATGAATTCGCAGCCCGTGCCGCATTGGCCATTCCGGCAAGTGCGGCCATCTTCTTTTGCGGGTCAGAGCCGGAGCCGGGCTGCACCACGCCGCAGGACATGATCAGCGTTGCAGCATCCTCTGTGCTCATCTCGACTTCGATGACCTTGCTCCTGGGCACGTAGAAGAAGAATCCGGTGGTCGGATTGGGTGCGCAAGGCAGGAACACCGAAATATGCTCTTCCTGCCCGGGAATGCTTTCGGCGATATCTTCGCTGGGCGCCTGCGAGATCAGCACGATCGACCACATGCCGGGCGAAGGAAATTCGACCAGGCCGACGCGCCGAAAGCTCGATCCCTTGCCGGAGAACAAGGTCTCAAACACCTGCTTGAGGCTGCGGTAGATCGCACGCACCACCGGCATGCGACCGAGCAGCCGTTCGCCGAGATCGACCAGCGTGCGTCCGATCAGGTTGGCGGTGAGAAAGCCAAGAAGCGTCAGCGCAATCACCGCGACGATCAGGCCCGATCCCGGCAGGCCGAACGGCAGATAGGTTTCCGGCCGATAGGCGATCGGAACGAACGGCCGCACCAGCCCGTCGACCCAGGTGACGAACCACCAGGTCAGATAGAAGGTGATCGCGATCGGGCCGGCGACGATCAGGCCGGTGAGGAAATAGTTGCGGAATCGAGCCACAAAGCCGCTGTGGACATCGGGCGCGGGTTCTTCCGGCGGTCCAGGCTGGGGCAGATCATCGAGTTTCATCAGGGTTCCAGGTCGGTCAAAGCGACAGGTCTCATATGCCAGCTAAGCCATCCTAGCAGACTTTTGAAGACCCCTGTCCGGCTTGCCCCGGGAATGCGTTATTCCACGGTTACCGATTTCGCGAGGTTTCGCGGCTGATCGACGTCGGTGCCCATGACCACGGCGGTATGGTAGGCCAGTAGCTGCACCGGAACGGCATAGACCATTGGCGCGAAAATCGCTCCCATATCCGGCAGCACGATCGTGACCAGCGACTGGATGGTCGCTTCCGCCGCGCCTTTGGCGTCCGTCATCAGGATAATCTGGCCGCCGCGGGCCGCGACTTCCTGCATGTTGGAGACGGTCTTCTCGAACACCTGGTCATAAGGCGCGATCACCACGACCGGCATCTTCTCGTCGATCAACGCGATCGGCCCGTGCTTGAGTTCACCGGCCGCATATCCTTCGGCGTGGATGTAGGAGATTTCCTTGAGCTTCAGCGCGCCCTCGAGCGCCAGGGGATAGCTGGTGCCGCGGCCGAGATAGAGCACATCAGTCGATTTGGAAAGATCACGAGCAAGCTTCTCGATCTGCGGTTCCGTCGCAAGCGCTGCCGCCATCAGCCGCGGAATTTCGACGAGGCCGTGAACAAGCTTGCTTTCGTCGGCCTCGGACAGAGCGCCACGCGCCTTGCCCGCAGCAACCGCGAGCGCGGCCAGCACCATCAGCTGACAGGTGAAGGCCTTGGTCGAGGCGACGCCGATCTCGGGTCCGGCCAGCGTCGGCAACACGGTTTCGCTTTCGCGCGCAATGGTCGAGGTCGGCACGTTGACAACGGAGAGCGTGTGCAGGCCTTGCGATTTCGCGTAACGAAGAGCGGCCAGCGTGTCGGCGGTCTCGCCCGACTGCGAAATGAAAATCGCTAGATCGTTCTTGTACAGTGGCGGCTCGCGGTAGCGGAATTCCGAGGCGACATCGAGTTCGACCGGAACACGTGCCAGCCGTTCGAACCAGTATTTGGCGATGTAGCCAGCATAGCTCGCCGTGCCGCAGGCCGTGATCGAAATTCGCTGGATATTCTTGAAGTCGAACGGCAGGGACAGCGGCAGCGAAACCCGCTCGGTTGCCATGTCGACGTAACGGGCGAGCGTATGGCCGACCACTTCCGGCTGCTCGTGAATTTCCTTGGCCATGAAGTGGCGATAATTGGCCTTGTCGACCAGGAAAGAGGAAGCGCCGGATTTCAGAACCTCGCGATTGACGGCCGCGTTGTGCACATCGTAAATCACGGCTGTTTCGCGGGTCAGCACCGCCCAGTCGCCGTCTTCGAGATAGCTGATGGTGTCGGTAAAGGGCGCGAGCGCAATCGCGTCCGAGCCTAGATACATCTCGCCTTCGCCGTAGCCGATCGCCAGCGGAGAACCGCGGCGCGCGCCGATCAACAGATCGCCGTGGCCGCGAAACACAAAGCCAAGCGCGAAAGCGCCACGCAGCTGCGGCAGCGTGGCCTTCACCGCTTCCTGCGGTGAAGCGCCCTTGACAAGGTAAGCATTGACGAGATGGGCAACGACCTCGGTGTCGGTTTCGCTGGCAAACTTCGCGCCCTGCTTCTCGAGGTTTTGCCGCAGCTCGCGAAAATTCTCGATGATGCCGTTATGAACAACGGCGACATTCTCGGTTGCGTGGGGATGGGCGTTGTTTTCGGTCGGCTTGCCATGGGTAGCCCAGCGCGTATGACCGATGCCGGTATGGCCCTTGAGCGGCGAATCCTTCAGTCGCGCTTCGAGGTTTTTGAGCTTGCCTTCGGCGCGGCGGCGATCGAGGCGATCGCCTTCCAGCGTGGCGACGCCCGCCGAATCATAGCCGCGATATTCGAGGCGCTTGAGCGAATCAACCAATTGTTCGGCGACCGGTCCGCGCCCGAGAATGCCGATGATGCCGCACATGCGGTTTGTTGTCCCCAGGTTGGAAAGCTAGGCTCGTCTTAACCAAGTTCGGCCGCGCCAACATACTCAATAATTATTGCCGATTGAGACAGCGTTAAGTGGAAGGCTTAACAGACTACACTAATCAGCTTTCGGCTTCCTGGCGCCGGTCTTGATCTCGCGATAGCGCTTGGCGCCGCCTTCGCGGTTGGTTTGCTGGTTGCGCTCGACCGCCATGGCGTCGTCGGGCACGTCGCGGGTGATCACCGAACCCGAGCCGACATAGGCGCCGCTGCCGATTTTAACCGGCGCCACCAGCGACGAGTTGGTGCCGACAAAAGCGCCGGCGCCGATCTCAGTCCTGTGCTTGCTGAAACCGTCGTAGTTACACGTGATGGTACCGGCGCCGATATTGGCGTTGGCGCCGATATGGGCGTCGCCAACATAACTCAGATGGTTGACCTTGACGCCGGCATCAAGTGTTGCGGCCTTGGTCTCGACGAAGTTGCCGATTTTGGCGCCTTCGCCGAGCGACGTCCCCGGACGCAGCCGCGCATAGGGGCCGACCGAAGCTTTCTTGCCGATCGAAGTCTCGACGATGTGGGAAAAAGAATGGATGACGGCGCCGTCGGCAATCGAAACGCCGGGCCCGATGACGACGAATGGCTCGATCGTGACGTCCTTGCCGAACGTGGTGTCGGCGGCGAGATAAACCGTCTCGGGCGCGATCAGGGTTACGCCGGCCTCAAGGGCTGCCTTGCGCAAGCGTTGCTGCATGACACTTTCTGCCTCAGCCAGCTGCGTCCTGGTATTGATGCCGCGCACTTCATCCTCGCTGGTCTCGATCACGACAGCCTCCAATCCCAGGTCCCGGACGATAGCAACCGCGTCCGTCAAATAATACTCGCCCTTGCTGTTGGCGTTACCGATCTTCTCGATGATTGACAGCGCCTTGCGGCCATCAAAGGCCATGACGCCGGCGTTGCAGAGTGTGACGTCGCGCTCGGCCGCGCTTGCATCCGCCTGCTCGCGGATCGCCATCAAGCGTCCGCCTTCGACCAATAGTCGCCCGTAGCCGGTCGGATCGACGGCGCGAAAGCCGAGCACGGCCAGCGTTGCACCCTGCTTCAAGGCCGCGCATAGCCGCTTAAACGTTGCGGCCGAAATCAACGGCGTATCGCCAAAGGCGATGATCAGGTCGTCGGCCCCGCGCATCAGGGCCTCCCGCGCCGCCAGTACCGCATGCGCGGTTCCTTTGCGGTCGCGCTGAACGAACGTCTCGACATCCGCCCGATGGCGTTTTGCTTCCTCGGCAACGGCATCGTGATCCGGTCCGATGACAACCGCGAGCGCGGCGCCTGCGCCCGTGGGCGAGGCCGACAGCACGTGGGCGAGCAGTGATTGGCCGGCGACGGGATGCAGAACCTTTGGCTGGGATGACCGCATCCGTGTTCCCTCGCCGGCTGCGAGCACGATGGTCAGGCTGGTCCTGCCGCTCATCCGAATTCCCTTAAAGACGTCACGGCACCGCTGAGGGCGCTAGTGGTCCGATTCTAACATTTGCATCCCGATCTGGCTGGCACTTTTGCAAATGTTAGAATCGAAGGACCACTAGCAAATATAGGTTTCTAGTGGAGTTTTGGATTTGACATTCGCCTTACGCATCGCGGGCTACAGGATGGCGAATGTCAAATCCACTCCACTAGCGCCCTCATAGAGCGTTTTTGAGTTAGATGGAAACCCCGATTCGCCATGGGCCAAGTCTCACAGACTCAAGATGACGGCCCATTTCCTGTTAATGTTTACCGATTGATTCGGTTGGGGCCTGAGGGGGGCCGAAGACATCGTATGGCGAAGGATTCCGACAGGCTGCGCGGCGGCTTCGACGTTGGAGAGACCGGCGGCGCGCTTTCGGGCTTGCTCGCCGAGGAAGATGAATTTGACCGGCGCGCGCTCTGGCGGCTCGGAACCTGGGCGGCCGTCTCGATCGGCGCGGTCATTGTGGCCCTCATCACCAACCAGTCCTCGATCGGCATGCGGCGCGAACAGACCGCATCGGCCGATCTGTTGAAGCAAGCGCAACAGCTTCAACTCACCGCCAGGGAAAGCCAGGGCGAGACCAGGCGACTGGCCTCCGCCGTCGACACGCTCAACAACGATCGCGATCGGCTTTACTCGCGGGTGGCCGTTCTCGAGCAGGGGCTTGATTCCGTGACCGGCGCGATCGCGCGGCAAGGCCCCGCCTCGTCGTCTCCGCCAGCCGGTGCAAGTCAAGCCGGTTCAAGTCAAGCCAGTTCAAGCCAAGCCGGTTCAAGTCAGGCGAGCCCAAATCAGGCCAGCGCAAATCAGGCCAGTGCAAGTCAAGGCAATACAAGCGTGACCGCGCCGGCCAGCGCCTCCGCCAGGGAGCCGGCCGCGCCTCCTTCCCCCGCCGCGGCGCCTACTCCGGCTGCCTCGGCTGCCGCCGCAGCAACCGCGTCGGTTGATCCGCCGGCCACGAAGCCGTCGCCAGCTCCGCCAGTGGTCGGGCCGGTGGTCGCTACGGCCCCCGCTGTCGTGGAAAAACAGGACAAACGGACGCCCGCGGTCGCCGCATCCGAGCCGAGCCCCGCCGTGAAATCGGCCGCGGCGCCGCCTTCCGCCTCGCCATCCTCCACCTCGGCCCAGCCGTCAGGCTGGCTGGTGGCGTCAAAATCGATGATGGCCCCACCCGATCCCGCGGCCGGAAAGCTGATCGAACCGGCCGCACCGCCAAAGATGGCGCACAACGCGCCGATGCCCGAAGTCGCCGCCGTGGCACCGAAGGCGCCTGCGGAAACCGAACCCGCGCCTGCTTCGGCACCACCCGAACTCACGGTTCGGCGCACCGAGTTTGGCGTCGATGTCGGCGGCGCCAATTCGATCCCCGGTTTGCGCGCGCTTTGGCGCGGACTCACCAAGTCGAGGGCCAATGCGGCGCTCACGAAGCTGCGCCCCATCATCGTCATCAAGGAAAATACCAACGGCCTGGGGATGCAGCTACGGCTGGTCGCAGGTCCCATCACCGATGCCGCGGCGGCGGCAAAAATCTGCGCCTCGCTGACGGTGAGCGATCGGAGCTGCTCCACGGCGGTATTTGAAGGCCAGCGTTTGGTAGTGAACGCTGACGAGGCCGATAAAACCGAGTCCAGCAATGCGGAAGCGGAGCCCGACAGCAAGCCGGCCTCGGCCGGGTCCAAGTCTTCGGGCCGCAGGCACTATTATGCAGGAAAGCATCCGAAGGGTGAAGAGGCTCCCGCAAAACCAGAGCCTTCGACCATTTCGTCCCTGATCTTCGGCAAGCGCAAGCAGGACTGATCCGGTCAGCCAAAAGCCCAGCCGTTAGAGCGAATTGGCGCCATCCCTTGATGTGCTTTCAAGGACGCCATCTCAAAATGGCCTTGCGCGGCGGAGCCAAAAGCGGCAAACCCGCTTTCGCTCCCTCAAGGATTTATCCGTGAAGAAAACCCCATTCCGGCTCACCCCCTATCAGGTGCAATGGCTGCTGGTCGTGGGCTTCGTCACCGTCGGCTACGCGATCTACCTGCGCTATCTGGCGATCGAGTTTTCCGGCACGGCGCTGGCGTGCGATGCCGGCCTGCAATCCCTGCTCTGCAAGGCGCGGGCGCTGGCCACCAACCTGTTTCGCAATTCTGTTTTTGGGATCACCGCGGTGGTGATCGCGACGCTGCACCTGATCCGGCCATCGATCGTCTTGCTGACGCTCGGCCTGATCGCTGCCGGTCTCGGCATCGTGCTCTACAATGTCGTCTTGTCCGGTCTTGCGATCGGCCTGCTTATTTTGGGATTTGCGCGGCCCGCGCCCGCCACAGCGTAGCGCCCAGCAGGACATAAATCGCGCAGGTCCACAGCGACTGCCAATTGTCCGGACCTTCGTTGAAGCCGGTAAAGATTGCGGCCATCACGAGCAATCCGGCAAAGGTCGTTTCCGCGACCGGGCGCATCCCCTCTTTCGGGCGATTAAGCAGGCTCAACATAGCGAACGGCACGACGGCCATGGTGAGCGCCGCAAACGGGAAATCCTTGTAGCGTGGGTCGAACGCGAGGCCGAGCGCGGTATCGGCGCCGATCACGGTGGTGACGGCCAGAACCAGACCCAGGATCACCGCCATCCACGTCCGGTCGCGATAGTCGGAAGGGCCGAGCAGTTCCAGGAAGGTCGGCGAGCTGCGGCCAGACATCAGGGCATGCGAGCCAAGCACAGGCGAAGCGATACCGGCCGCGAGCAGGAAGCCCCAAAACACCCAGCCACCGATGCCATAGCTTTCGTACAGCATCTTGTCGGTGGCGACCCCCAGCAGCGTTCCGGCCGACGTCGCCGAGATGCCGACGGCAATCCATGACGCCAAACGGGGTGTCCAGGGCTTGCGCCGCAGCGCCAGCCAGGCCACGGCGAACACCAAAACCGCCAAGGCCATGCCGCCGGCCATTTGCAGCTTCCAGGAGGGATAATTGCTGATGGCGATCCCCGGTGGATATCTCAGCGCCCGATGGACGGAATCGAACAGGCCCCAATAGCCGCCCATGGTCCCTTCCAACTCACGCTTCCAGGGCTGGTCATAGGCTTCGATCAGGTTGACGCGAAAGTTTTCGCGCTTGGCGAGATCGAGGATTTCCGAAACCACCCGTGCCTGGTTGGTGCGTGAGGGCAACGCCGCATCGCGCATACGGCCCGCGCTCGGCCAGCCGGTTTCGCCGATCAGGATTTCCTTGCCGGGAAACGCCACTTCCATCCGGCGCCGGATCTGTTCGACATGGGCGGCGGCCCATTTCGCGCGGATCGGAAAATCCTCCCAGTAGGGAAGGATGTGAATGGTGACGAAATCGACCGCGTCATAAATCTCGCGATAACGCAGCCAGAACTCCCAGACGTCGGCGTAGGTCACGGGCACCGGCACTTGCGCCTTGACCGAGCGGATCATGGCGGCAAGGTCGGATTGGGTCATTTCCCCGCGCAAGAGCACTTCGTTGCCGACCACGAGCGCGGTGATGGTTGAAGGAAATTCCTTGGCGAGGCGGATGCCGGTCGCGACCTGAACGGCGTTCTTCTGCCGGTTGCTGCTCAGCCAGATTCCCTGGATGACCTTCAGCCCCACTTTGGCAGCAAGTTCCGGCACCTGATCGAGGCCGTGATCGATCGAATAGGTGCGGACGCAGTCGGATATCTTGGCGAGTTGGGCGAGGTCTTCGGAAATCTGATCGGCCGAAATATGGGTCGTCGGCGACAACGGCGTCTGTTCGCCGCGGAAGGGCGCATACGACACGCACTGGAGTTTGGCGTTGGGATCAATCGGCGCGCGCGCCAGCGTTATCGGCGTGGCAAGCCACCACCACACCGCGGCGATTGAACCTAAGGATAGTATGAGGAGCGCCAGCGGCGTGCGAAAAGAAATCGGTTCCATCCTCTCGGGCAGGGACCGTCGATTAACCGGTCATCAGCCGTCTGCCAAGGGCGGGGAAGGCGAAGGCCGGCCCCCTCGCCTGCGGAAGTTTTACCAAAGTACGATAAAGTTGTGGGTTTGCTGGACAAAATCCAAAATCTCCGTCATGGGATTCCAGCATGCGTAGCCGCCGCATTCGAGACCTATTTGGGCGGCAAGCGTAACCAGCGGGTTCGTATCCGACAGGACGTGTCGAACGGGATTTCCGGCAAGGAATTGACAAGAATCTGGGCAGGAACGGCTTGGGCAGGAACCAAATCGGGGAATTTATGCGTCAACGGGTGCTTCAGGGTCGGTTTGCGGTTTTGCGCTATTTCGTTGTTCCCGGATTGGCCCTGATGCTCGGCTTGGGCGGCGCGCTGGCCCAAAGCGGGGCACCGGCGAATCCTGACCAATCCGGCAAGCCCGCCGCAGGCGCGGCAGACGCCGCGCGGGACAACCAGCGCAGGACCGACGAATTTGCCGAAGCTGCCCAGGCCATCAATGGTCCGGCGGGCAACCCCGAATGCGTCTGGCTCGGACGGCGCGTCGTTCGCCTGATGTGGCGCGATGACCTCGATACCGCCTTTCGTCACCTCGACCTGTACGACCGTTTTGGCTGTCCTGGCGGCCATGTGCAGGCCGCCTTCCGCTGCCTGACCCGATTTGGCGCCCAGATCGACGACAAGGTGCAAAGGAGCCTGGATGACCGCGTCCATGCTTGCTGGATCAATCCGAATGCCCAGCCGCAGGCAGCTGCGGCGACGCCCCCTGCCCCCACCACGGCCGGCAGCGCCGTAACGGCTCCCGCCGCGCCGACCCCAGCTCCCGCAACAAAATAGCCCTCGTCGCGGCGTGGCCTGAAGCTTCGTGCCCTTAAAACGCCATTGCTTCATACCAGCGTCCCGGCTCTGACATTCGGATCCGGTTCGCCGAGGGCTCGTTTACGAATGTCGGGACCGAAGGGACGCTGCCAAATATTGGATTCTAGTATGATTTTGGAGTCGACATTCGCCAATTGAAAACCTGTAGCGAATGTCGAAACCATCATACCAGTTGTTAAATCGTGTGGCAGGATTATCCTTGGAATCGCTCCCATGTCGGACGAACCTTGGGGACGGGTTCGCTTTCTTCCACTGTAGGCCCCGTATGGTTAGTTGCGATGCGCGCCGTCGTCGCCGTTTTGTTGTTGGTTGCCGCCGCTCACGCCGCGTTATGGGGTTTTTTTCAGGAAAAACAGCAGGCACCTGACTTTCGTGGAATCCTGCCGAGCGTGTCCTACGCGCCGTTTGAAGGAACTTCGCATCCGGACGTCGACAACATCCCGACGGTTGAGAAGATCCGCGACGATTTGAGGAAGCTGTCGTCGATTACGCGGGCGATCCGCCTCTATTCCTCCACCGGCGGTGTCGAACTGGTTCCGCCGATCGCGGCCGAATTCGGTCTCAAGGTGACGGTTGGCGCCTGGATCGACAAGAATCCCGAGCGCAACGAGCGCGAGATCGATGCGGCCATCAATCTGGCACGGCGCAACAGCAACGTCATCGGCGTGGTCGTCGGCAACGAGACGATCTACCGCGGCGACCAAAAAGTCGAAGACCTGATTGAGCTCATCAAACGGGTCAAGAAGTCGGTCAACGTCCCCGTCACGACGGGCGAAATCTGGAATATCTGGCGCGATTTTCCAGAACTGGCTTATTCCGTCGATTTCATCGCCGCGCACGTCCTGCCTTATTGGGAAAACTTCACCGACAAGCAGGCGGTGGATCAGGCGGTCGCGATGTTCCAGCTGCTGCGCGACCAGTTTCCAGGCAAGCGGATCGTGATCGCCGAGTTCGGATGGCCGAGCGCCGGTTACAACCTTCGCAATGCCGTGCCCGGTCCCTTCGAGCAGGCCTCTGTGCTGCGCAACTTCGTCGCGCGCGCTGAAGCCATTGGCATGGATTACAACATAGTCGAGGCGATTGATCAGCCCTGGAAGTTCTTTGAAGGCGGCGTCGGCCCATATTGGGGAATCCTGAACGCCGCGCGCGAGCCGAAGTTCAGCTGGACCGGCCCGATCGTCAATCCCGACTACTGGAAACTCGCCACCGTCGCGGTACTCGTCGGCATCCTGATGTCGCTGCCGATCCTGCGGCTGGCGCAGCCGAGCGTGTTGCAGGCGCTGACGCTGTCCGCCGCGGCCAATGGCGTCGGCGCCTGGGCTGCCACCGTGTTCGCCTACTGGGCCGGGCACTACTTCGTCTTCGGTTCGGCCTTTGCCCTGACGCTCGGCCTGATCCTGCTCGTGCCGCTGGTGTTGATCGCGATGGCGCGGGTTGAGGAAATCGCGGCCGTCGCCTTTGGCCGAAAGCCGCAGCGTCTCATCGTCAAGGGCGCGCCGACCGTGCCGGCGACGATCGGCGGCGACCTGAGCTTCCCGAAGGTTTCGATCCATATTCCCGCCTATTTCGAGCCGCCGGAGATGCTCAAGGCAACGCTCGATGCGGTTGCCCGGCTCGACTATCCGAATTTCGAATGCGTCGTGATCATCAACAACACGCCCGACCCGGCGTTCTGGCAACCGATCCAGGATCATTGCCGCGCGCTCGGCGAACGCTTCAAGTTCATCAACGCCGAGAAAGTTCAGGGATTCAAGGCCGGCGCGCTCCGCATCGCCATGGAGCGCACGGCCGCGGACGCCGAGATCATCGGCGTCATCGATGCGGATTACGTCGTCGGTCCGGACTGGTTGAAGGACCTGGTGCCGGTGTTTGCCGATCCGCGTGTCGGCCTCGTGCAGGCGCCGCAGGATCACCGCGACGGCGATCGGTCGCTGATGCACTACATTATGAACGGCGAATATGCGGGCTTCTTCGACATCGGCATGGTTCAGCGCAACGAGGAGAACGCCATTATCGTGCACGGCACGATGTGCCTGATCCGCCGTGCCGCGATGGACATGGCGGGCGGATGGGCCGGCGACACCATTTGCGAGGATACGGACCTGGGCTTGAACATCATCGAGCACGGCTGGCTGACCCATTACACCAACTACCGTTACGGCCATGGCCTGTTGCCGGACACCTATGAGGCGTTCAAGAAACAGCGCCATCGCTGGGCCTATGGCGGCTTCCAGATCGTGAAAAAGCACTGGCGGCGCTTCCTGCCCGGCGCGAGCCGGTTGACGCCCGATCAGAAGCGCGAGTTTTCACTGGGCTGGCTGAACTGGCTGGGCGCGGAGACGCTCGGCGTCGTGGTCGCCATCCTCAACCTGATCTGGGTGCCGATCGTCGCCTTTGCCGACATCGCCATTCCCGACAGGATTTTGACGCTGCCGATCATCGCGGCCTTCGTCGTCACGCTGGCGCATTTCCTCATCCTCTACCGGCTGCGGGTGCCGGTGAAATGGGGGCAGATGCTGGGCGCCATGATCGCCGCCATGTCGGTGCAATGGACGGTGTCGCGTGCGGTCGCCAACGGGCTGATTACCGAACATCTGCCGTTCGCACGCACCTCCAAAGGCGGCCTGTCACGGATGTCGATCGAGTTCCAGGCATTCTGGGAAGCCGTGATCGGCGTGCTGCTTTTGATCGGCGCGGTCGTGCTCGTGGTCACCAACAATTACAAGCAGATCCGCGAAATCTACATCTTTGCCGGCGTGCTGGTGCTGGAAAGCCTGCCGTTCCTGTCGGCGGTGGCGATCGCCATTCTCGAAAGCTCCCGGATCAACTCGTTCAAGTTCTGGCGCGACGCCGGCATCCGAACCGCCGAGCTGATCGGCCTGCGGCCGGTGGCGCTGCCGACGGTGACCGCCCCCTCTTCGCAGCCGGTGCCGAGTGAAATCCGTTCTGAGGCCAGCTAAAGGGCGCGCTGATTACATGCGCTGCATCTCATGAGCCGTCGTAATCCTCTCGGGAATTCAACGGTTAATCCGCCGGTCGGGGGCGAGCTGTGCTATTGACCCGCACCCGCCTGCCCCCTACACAGCGGCCTCAAGCGAGCGCGTAGCTCAGATGGTAGAGCACGTGACTTTTAATCACGGGGTCCTGGGTTCGATCCCCAGCGCGCTCACCAAAGAAATCAAATAGTTAGTTAGAATTGCAGAACTTCGCCGGACACGTCGTGTCTGCGCTGTGTCTGGAAACCAATTGCCGTCGGCATGGCCGCCGTCGTCGTTCGAACCGGTGTTGCATCAAAGCATCAACCCGCATCGAAATGACGTTTGCGGGAGATAAGTCTTTGACTGTGCAAGGGCACGGTCGTTCCATTTGCGCAGGGGCACACGACAGGCGGTGTACCATGCGTGAAGAATTCGCTTCTTACAGCTTCCTCGCTGTGACCATTGCCGGCATCGTCATGCTTTTCTCCGGCTTGGTCGCTCTCGCAATTGCCTAATCCTGGTTTTGGACAGTGGCGACCGGTAGCGCCGATCTACCGATAACCCCTTCATTACTCTAGGAAGGCCGCTGGTCCGCGTTTGATTTGTCCGCGGGGGGCGACGGGCGCGAGCGCCAGCACGTTTCCGGCTCATGCGCTTAACGCCTATCAGCCGCGCCTCGAGCTGGGTATTCGGCTTTTGCAATTTTTGGTAGTGACTTGGTTGGAGCGGATCCAAACAACCAGCCCCGTTTGGTTCGTCCGCTTGGAGTGGGACCGCCCGGGATTCCAGAAATCGGGCGGCCCCCGCCAACCACTTCCAATGGCTCTGCCAAGTCAACAGAAGCCGTAGTTAGCACTGTTGGGTATGAACCAACTGAACGAAGGTTCAAAGGTGCGACGCTTTGGCCGCACCTTTTTTCTAATCATGGGGTCCTAGGTTCGACCCCCAGCGCGCTCACCGAAGAAATCAAATAGTTATCCGATTTCTCGAAGATCTCCTGTCGGCTAGCGCACCAGCAAACCGCAGAAACAATCTGCCCGCACTTAGGCCTCAGTGTTTCAGCTTATGCCTGTCGATGCCGGCTAAAAATGATATCCGCGCAGCGCTTCTGGCGCTGGTTTGTTTTACGCTCACCGCGTGCTCTACGGGACTAAACTCGCAGGCCGCTTATGTCCCGCCATCGATGCCCACGATGGTAGCGATCGCCAAAGGGGCCAAGCAGGCTGCCGAAGAGGCCAAGCTGAAACCGCCACTGCAGATATCGGACCTGCGCCAAACCGATCACGGTCCGGGTCGCTTCATGCTGTGCATGCGCGCCATGGACCCGAAATCCAATCTCGTTGCCACCTACGCCGTGTTCTTCAATAACGACGAATACAAGGGCGAGCGACTGCCGGTCATCCTGGACGAATGCGAAAAGCAGAGTTATCGCCCGCTCTCATAGAAAAAGTCGAAAGGCGCGGCGTCTCGGCCAATCGACGATCACAAGCAGAATCCAGTCGCACCGCTTCCGGCGCAACCGGTTCTCTTATGCAGCGAGGATAGCTATCCCCCACCCCACGACGGCAAGCGCGATAAGGATGCAGGTCGCGGTCAAGGCGTTTTCCAAGGCAGACGAAGGCATTGTCATGCTCTCATTTGCCTACCCCGACGAGATGTCTATGCGATTCTGTCGGGGTCCCGCAACCCGCGAAGACAGATGTAAACAGGTTGCGCACAACCGCGCGCGTGATGGAACCGGCATTGCCGCGGAAGTTCCAACGCTTCCGCGGACGGCACCCTTGGCGCAGTCTACGGCCGATGAAACACCAGCGTGCGCAGCTCGATGCTCTCGCGGGGCGGCACATCCGCGGGCGTCGTGGGATCGACGAAGGCGGTGTGCGGGGCAAAACGGGCGCGGCCATCGGTTGCCGAGTTGTAGCACTTCAAAAGCAGCGCTTCGTCCGCCGTCATCTCCGGGAAATAGAACCAGCGGTGGTCCGGATTGAATTTCACCGAATAGGTTTCGCCGTTGCGGTTCGGATAGATCAGGTCGGAGGCGACGAGATCGTTCGCGGCCACGCTGGCTGCGTCGCATAGCGCCAGCGGCGTGTCGCGCAAGGGGCCGCGAATGGGGCGCCACAGATTGATCACCTGCACGCGGCCTTTCAAAAGTTCATCCGCCTCGGCAGGAAGATGCTCGCGCACACGGTTGGCGCCGGATGCATCGGTTTGATCGACATGCACTCGCGTCGCCGGCTGCCGCGGGCCGGCGCCGCGAATATCGGCCGCGCCTTCCACGCGCCGGCGCACCGTGTGATCAAAGACCACGACGCGGTCGGCGCGCAACGTCGCCCTGATGAAGGCTTCAGCCGCCGGGTAATAGACCTGCCGTATCTCTTTATCGTCGTAGAAGTCCCGCACCGACGTTGGATGCCGGACCAACGCAAAGCCTTCGCGATCGAGCGAAAAACTGTTCGAGACCGAGCGGCCGTCGAACACCGGGACCTGATGCGGCTCGGGCAACGCCGTCGATTTGGGCTCGCCGGCGGGCGGGTCGAACGCGTAGGTGCGTGGCTTTCCGTCTGTTGGTGCGAGGTAGTTCAGCTCCCCAAGAACGAAAGGCAGCGATTCGATCTTTCTCTCGATCAGGCTCATGCGTATCTCCTGGCATTTTGCATCTGTAAGGGATTTGGCCTGGGGCTAACGGCGCGACAAGCGCGGCCTCGAAATAGCAATGCAAGCACTCTCGTCGGTGGTGCGGGGAGAAGATCTTTTCGCGAGAACCGGCTCTTGCCGACAAGCTTATTCTGCCGGGGTAACGAGGGTCTTCACGCAAAAAGGTCCCGGGATTGATCCCTATCGTGATGCGCGGCTCCCTGCCGCGGACTGCCGCACTTTTATGCGACGGCGGAGCCCGTGCTCGGATGAGCGCGCGGGTAGCGTTAATATTCCGAGAACGCAGCGTTGATAGTCTTGCGAGCCAGGAGAATCATCATGGCCGCTATCAGCAGTTCAAATACGCCGAGCACGCTGGCGCAGGCATTGGCTAAACTCGCAGCCGACGAAGCCGCCAAAGCTTCGGCGAAGGTCATCACGACGGACCAGAGCGAAGTAAACCAGCTCGAGAAGTCCCAGACCTCGTCAACCCAAAGCACGTCTGCTCAAAGCACGGGCGTCAACGTCATCGCTTAAGGGGACGCGGCATCGAAATACCGCGCCCTACCCGGTTACAGTGGATCCTTCGCATCGCCATTACGCGCGAGCTACGCACTCTGCATTTTGGAGGCGGCCGTGCGAGGCATCGGACTTGGGACGGCCGCATAGGGGCCATCGCCAAGCAGCACCTGCAAGACCAGCATCAGCTCCCAGACGAGTGACATCTCGGCGCCGCCGATCGTGAAGTAAAATCCCTTTCGGACAGCCCAGTACTGTGCGGCCCCCAGATTTTGAATACGCCTCCGCCTTGCCACATGGTGAAACCGGCCTAGGGTGCCATCATAAAAAGAAACGCTGGGAGGCTAACGTGAAGAAGCATTCGGTGGCGGCGGCTGTTCTTCTGATAACAGCCGCAATAAGCGGCGCACGGGCCGAGGATTATCCCACCCGAACCATCACGATGATCATTCCATTTGCCGTGGGCGGGCCGGCCGACATCACCGGGCGAATTGTTGCCGACGTTTTGGCGCGGAAACTTGGCCGAAGTGTCGTGGTCGAAAACATCAACGGCGCTGGCGGCACGATTGGCGCGCTTCGCGCCGCGCGCGCCACCCCCGACGGCTACACGATCCTGTTTGGCCACATGTCTACGAATGCATTGGCGCCGGCCTTCTATCCCAATCTGGGCTACGATCCGCTGAAGGATTTCGAGCCGATCGGGCTCGCTGCCGAATACCCCGAACTGCTGGTCGTTCGCAAAGACTTGCCGGCGAAGGATCTCGGCGAGTTTGTCAGCTACGCCAAGACCCACGCCGACAAGCTCAATGTCGGGCACGCCGGCGTCGGTTCGATCTCCTATATCGGATGTCTCCTGCTTGATGCGGCGATCGGCATCAAGCCGGCCCTGATCCCGTTCACCGGAACGGCGCCGGTCCTGAATGCGATGCTCGGCGGCGAGATCGATTACGAATGCGATCCGGTGCTCGGTACATTGGCCCAGGTGCGCGAGGGCACGGTCAGAGCGCTCGCCATCGCCGCGAAACAGCGCAGCCCGATGTTGCCGAACGTGCCGACCTCTTACGAACAGGGTCTGCCCGGATTCGACTGTGCGGTGATGTACGCTTTATTCACGGCCGCCGGCACGCCGAAGCCCATCATTGAGAAGCTCGCGGACGCCTTGAACAAGGGTCTTGACGAAGAACATGTGCGGAAACGGTTGGCCGATCTTGGCGCCAATATCGCCGAGCCGGCCCGTCGCGGACCGAAGCCTCTGGCCGATCTCGTAAGAAGCGAATCCGCGCGGCTGCTTCCGATCCTGAATGCCGTGACCGCGACCGACAAATAGAACGTTCTCGATTCGCGTGTTTGCGTTAATCCGTGCGCATCACCTGCGCCGGGTCGGCACGCGGATCGCGCGGCGTCCACCGGCCTGCCTCCACCTGCGCGATGAACTCCGAAACGTGACGATTGAACAGTTCCGGCTCCTCGAGATTGAGCGTATGTCCGGTTTTCGGAAACACGGCGAGCCCTGATCGCGAAATCGTGCGCTTGAGAAACAGGCCGGGCTGAAGGCAGTGATCGTCCTCGTCGCCGATCATCACCAGAACCGGCGTCTGCATCGCGCGAAACTCGGCTTCGAGATCGTAAAGCGAAGGCCGCCGCATCTGTACGCCGCGCATGGTGTTGGCGGCGCCTTTCGCGTCATGCTGCGCCAGGCGATCGGCAAACAGGCGCCAGCCGCGCGGGTCCTTTTCCTGGAACTGCACGCGCGAAGCACCTTCCGCATAGACCGGCGCGAACTCTTTGGCGCCGCGTTTCTCGAAATTCTCCGCCACCTGCGCCGAGATGCCCTTGAAATAGTTTTCGTGGATTTTCTCGGCGCCATAACCAGCTCCGGCCGCGACCACCGACAACACCCGCTCGGGATGGCGAAGCGCGACATGAAGGCTCGCAAAGCCTCCCATGGAGAGGCCGACCACGTGCGCTTTGTCGATCCCTGCCGCAGCCAATACCTCGACGATATCGTCGGCCGCGCGCGCCTGCGAATAGGCTTCCACCGACTCCGGGATATCCGACGGCGGATAACCGCGCGCGGCAAAAGTGATGCAGCGATGGCGGCGTGCGAAGAAATTAAGTTGCGGCTCCCAGCTCCAATGGCTGCCGCCGAATTCATGGACGAAAATAATGGGCGTGCCTGAGCCCGCGCTTTCGTAAAACAGATTTATCCCGTCGCTGGTCCTGGCGAAACTCATCGCGGATTTCTCAGATCACGGAACGGCGGGAGGCAATGCCGCCATCGACCGTGAAGATCGTGCCCGAGGTGTAGCCGGAGCGATAGGATGCGAGAAACACGATGAGATCGGTGATCTCGTGGACGTGGGCGGCGCGTTTGAGCGGATAACGGTCCTGCAATTCCTTGTAGCGGTCTTCGGTGCCGTACCACTCCTTTGAGCGCTTCTTCAGCATGTTGTAGATGCGGTCGGTGTCCACGGGGCCCGGATTGACGCCGACCACGCGGATATTGTCATCCAGCGAATGGCCGCCCATCGCCCGCGTAAAGGCCATCAGACTGGCATTGCCCGTCGTTCCCGCCACGTAGTTCGGGTCGAACACTTCGCCGCCATTGCCGATATTGTTGATGATCACCCCGCCGCCGCGGGCCTTGAGTTTTGGATAGATCGCGCGCGTCAGGTTGATATAGCCGAACACCTTCAGCTCCCAGCCAGCCCGCCACTTGGCTTCGTCAACGTCCCAAAGGCTCCCGCTCGGGATCACGCCAGCGTTGTTGACGAGAATGTCGATATCGCCGACGGCCTCGACCAGAGGATCGGTCACGCCGGGAGCCGTCAGATCAAGGGCATGCACCACCACCCTCACCCCATGGGATTTCTCGATCTCGGCCTTGATGGCCTCAAGACGTTCCGCCGACCGGGCGACGAGATGAAGACGGCACCCTTCGGCAGCAAATCCGCGCGCGATCCCTTCGCCGATTCCCTGCGACGCGCCGGTCACCAGAACCGTTTTGCCGTTCAGCCCCAAATCCATGTTCGTCTCCGTTCTTTCCGCTATGCCAAGTTGGCATACAATATCGTAGTCATTCTGGCCAAATAATATGCAAGTTTGTATTTTTGGCATAATCAAGCTTGCCTGAAGCAACATTCAAGATGATGCTTGCTGCAAGAACGCAGCGCTGCGGTCGATTGCCAAGGCTTGTATCGCCAAGGCTTGTTCGGAAAAGGCTCGTTCGGAAGGCGTGTTTGGCGAAAGCTTATCGGGAGAAGGTCGATGATCTCACGTCGGGGTATGTTGAAGGGCATGGGGCGCGCGGGCCTCGGCGCCGCCGGTCTTTCGTTGGCTACACCCGCCATTTCGCAAGGCGCGACGAAAGTCACCTTCACCACATCGTGGATTCCGGAAGGCCCCAACCTCTTTGCCTATGTCGCGCGCGACAAGGGGTTCTGGAAAAAGGCCGGGCTTGATGTCAGCGTAGCGCGCGGGTCGGGGTCGGGAGCCGCGGCACAGGCGGTCAGCGCCGGCACCTTCGATTTCGGCATGGCCGCGACGCCAACCGTGATCGTCCAGGCGGCCAAGAAATTGCCGATCACCTGCATCGGCCAGATCAACTACGATGCGCTGATGGGCATCGGCCTGCTTGCGGATTCGCCGATCAGGAAGCCAAAGGACCTCGAAGGCAAGAAACTCGGCGCCAGCGTGACATCAGGGGAATATCCGTTCCTGCCGCTCTATGCGGAAAAGGCAGGTTTCGACCTGGCCAAGGTGCAGATGGTGCAACTCGACGGCAAGGTTCGCGAACGCTCGCTGATGGAAAAACAGGTCGACGCCGCGTCAGCCTTCGCCACCAGCACGATACCCTCGCTGGCTCCGCTTGGCACGGACGTTCGCTTCATGCTGTTCCGCGACGCCGGCATCCAATTCTACGGCCAGTCGCTCACCACGCAGCCGCAAAGGCTGGAAAAGGATCCCAACCTCTGCGCGGCCCTCGTCGAAGGCGCGATGGAAGCCATTCGCTTCACGATGACCGACTTCGATGAGGCGATCGACATCTTCCTGAAAGCCAACAGCGAAGTTGCGATATCTTCGACCGGCAAGGAATATGCGCGTATCGGCCTCGGACTGACCAGTCTGACCAACCTCGTGCCGGAGGTGAAGGAGAGCGGCTTTGGCTACGCCGACCCGAAGAAGGTCGCCATGATGGCCGATCTCGTGGTCAAATATGCAGCCGGCGCCGGCGCCACGCGCCCCGACGTCGAAACATTGTTCACCAACAGGTTCGTCGGCAAGGTCACGCTGAACACCAGTGAACTCGCGTCGGCCGAAAAGAACGCAGCCGCGTTCCGCAAATATGTCAGCTGACGTGGTCTGGCTTGAATCAGGTCGGAATTGATGCTCGCCGCAAAAACTGCGCCTGACGTCACGGCAGCCGCCGAGCCGCTGGTATCCGTAACGAACGTGCAGAAAACCTACTTCACGCGGCAGGCGGCGGTGCAGGCCGTGGCGTCGGCGTCCGTGGACGTGGCGCGCGGCGAATTTGTCTCCCTGCTCGGCCCCAGCGGTTGCGGCAAGAGCACGCTGTTGATGATGATCGCAGGGCTGGAGCAGCCGACCGGGGGATCGATCTTGCTCGCCGGCACCGAGGTCAAGGAGCCGCGCCGCGATATCGGCATCATCTTCCAGGACGCGACGTTGTTGCCGTGGAAAAGCGCGCTCGACAACGTGCTGTTTCCGGTCCGTATCCTCAAATTGCCGATCGAGCCCTATCGCCGGCGCGCGAAAGAGCTGTTGGCGATGGTCGGGTTGTCGGATTTCGAGAACAAGAAACCTTCGCAACTGTCGGGGGGGATGCGGCAACGCGTGGCGATCTGCCGGGCGCTGATCCACGACCCGGATATCCTTTTGATGGACGAACCCTTCAGCGCGCTCGATGCGATCACCCGCGACCAGATGAACGTCGCGCTGTCGGAGATCCTCGAGACCTACAAGAAGACCGTCATTTTCGTCACCCACTCGATTCGCGAAGCGGCGTACCTGTCCGACCGGGTCGTCGTGATGGGCGGCCGTCCCTCGACCGTCGCGCTCGACATGAAGATGCCGTTTGAGCGGCCGCGGCGTTTCGAGATCGAAGAGACACCGGAATTCGTCGCCGTCTGCCGAAAACTCCGATTGACGATCGAGCAAGTCCACACCAGTGCGCCCTTGCCAATTCCCGCCGCGGAAAAGCGTGGCAGCCTGATCGAGTGAGAATGAACATGGCAGGGCTTCCAACGGGTATGGCTACGGAAACGGGCGCGATCATTGCGGGTCCGGCGGTTCCCCGGGATGCAGGCCTGACCAGGCTGAGAAGCGCAGGCTTGCCGCTTGGATTGGCCGCGATCGTGCTCGCGGGCTGGCAACTCGCCGTTATGCTCTATCATATCCCGCCGGTCATTCTGCCTTCGCCGCTCTCGATCGGAAAATACATCTGCGAGCGCTACGATATCCTGTTGATGCATGCGGTTCCGACGACGCTGGAATCAGCGGCAGGATTTGCGATCGCATCCCTGCTCGGAATTGGGCTCGCAATCCTCATCACCTATTCCGAGATCGCACGTGAGGCGCTTTATCCGAATCTCGTGTTTTTCCAGCTGATCCCGAAAATCGCGCTCGCGCCCCTCTTCATCATCTGGCTCGGCATCGGTTCGCAATCCCGCATCGCCTTTGCGGTTTTCATCGCGTTCTTTCCGGTCGTGATCTCCACGGCCGCGGGCTTCGCCAGCGTCGACAAGAGCATGATCCGGTTATGCCGCGCGCTGACCGCCAATGAGTGGCAGATATTTTACAGCGTCCGCTTCCCGGCGGCGTTACCCTATATCTTCAGCGGCATGAAGATCGCGATTACGCTCGCGATCATCGGCGTCATCATCGGTGAATTCATTACCGCCCAGGCCGGCCTCGGCTATCTGATCATTTTTGCAACCGCGCGAGCGGACACCGAGATATCGATGGCCGCCATCGTGGTCCTCTGTATTTGCGGCCTGCTGCTTTATGGACTGGTGGCGCTCGCTGAAGCCATCGCCAACCGGTTTTACTCGGCGGAAAACCCATGAAAGTCATGTCGGACACTTCGCTATCAGTGGAGGCGGCCATTTTGCCGGGTGAACCGGAATTGCTGTCGGCGAGTGTCGTGCATCGGCTCGAACTCGAAATCCTCAAAGGCCAGCGCAAGCCGGGCGACCGTCTCGACGAGCGGCAGCTCGCCGATCATTTCGGCGTGTCCCGCACGCCTGTCCGCGAGGCCCTGCAACGGCTGGCGGCGAGCGGGCTGGTGGTCTCGCGCGGTCGCCAGGGCTTGCAGGTCGCTCAGCTGTCGCTGGCCGATCTGCTAGACGCGTTCAGCGTTGCGGCCGAGATGGAGGCGCTGGCGTCGGCCCAGGCGGCGCGGCGCATTCGGCCCGATCAGCAAAGCCGCTTGGAGGCGGCGCATCAGGCCTGTTCGGAGGCTGCCAATGTCCGCGACGTCGACGGCTTCTACGAAGCCAATCTCGAGTTTCACGAGACGATTGCGGCGGCCAGCCACAACCGAATCCTGCGCGAGGAACTGCGCCGGCTGACCGTGAAGATTTCGCCTTACCGCAGAACCATCACGTTCCAGCCCGGCCGTATGGAATCCTCCATTCCCGAGCACGAGCAGATCATGCAGGCGATCTTCCGGGGCGACGCGGTGCAGGCAAGCCAGGTGATGCGCGCGCATGTAACGCTGTTGGGCGACGGCCTTTCCGATCTGCTGCACTTCCTGCGGCTTTACGGCGACCAGAAGCTGCTGACCGAACTCGCTTGAGCGTTATGATCGATCAAATCTAACGCGCAGACATCACGCGCCCGTTTTTGGCGAGCAGCTCGCGCAGGTCTCTGATCGGCGGGAAGACTTCCTGATTCCAGTCGGATCCCTGCGCGTCGTAGGCGGCCTGCTCCATTTCGACGATCTCGCGGTCTTCCTCGAACACGCGATTGGTGAACCAGGTCAAGACCGGCCACGCCAGGTCCAGCACCCCGGGGATTTTGGGCCGGCGGACCGAAAGATGCATGAACGACCTGTTTTTCCGCTGTTCGGCATCGACCGGCGTGTAACCGAGCCAGACCGACAAGACGGGCTCTTCGCCCGCCGTCCAGAAACGCAGCGTCTGATGCGGATACTCCGTGCGGATGGTCATGCGGTCGCGCGGCTTGGAGGTGTCAAGCCGGAAGCTTCCCATGATCAGGGATTCGCCGAGCGGTTGCTTCGAGTCCGGCCTTGCAAAGGTGTAGTCGAGCTCCATCCAGCTCTCGCCCGCCCGCTTGCCGAGATAGCGTGGCGTGACCTTTCCGGTCGTTCGACGGTGCAGAAACTGATGGTTCATATCCATCAGGTTCTCATGCATGAAGGTGTAGTGGCAGTTGACGACCCGGCCGAAACTGCGCGTCTTGTAGGCCTTGTCGCCGGCGGCACCGAGACTTGTCGGTTGCGGCGCGGCTGGCAGGCTGCCCGGCCAGATGAAGATGATGCCGTCGCATTCGCAAGCCGGATAGGTACGCACGCCGTTGGGCTGTTTGCCCTTGCCGAGATAGGGAACATCGCACTTTCCCGACGCGTCATAGCTCCAGCCATGATAGCAGCAGTGCACCCGGCAATCCTTCACGCTACCCTTGGATAAGGGCACCTGGCGATGGGCGCAGCGATCTTCGAGCGCGTATAGTACGCCCTGTTCCGGCCGGACAAGGGCGATCGGCTCGCCGGCAAAGGAGGATGCAACAACTTGCCCTCGTTTGACCTCATGCGACCACGCGACCGGATACCAGTAATCCGGATGCGCGCCGACCTGACGCAAATCGGCCGGCGCCTTTGCAACACTTGCTTCTGCGGATACCAATCCCGGATTCAAGACCTCAACTCCCCTGCTGCACCCCGAGGTGAATTGCAAGAATGTCCTCCGGAGTTTCGCTTACGTCAATCGTCTGAGCGTTGCTGCCGACAAACTCCAGGATCGTCTTTTCGCCGTCACGCCGCATCCCGCCCACAAGCGAGATGTTCACGTG
The DNA here is from genome assembly GCA_963770515.1 of uncultured Alphaproteobacteria bacterium. Classification (GTDB taxonomy): domain Bacteria; phylum Pseudomonadota; class Alphaproteobacteria; order Rhizobiales; family Xanthobacteraceae; genus Bradyrhizobium. The sequence goes on along the minus strand of CAVYPW010000002.1, from coordinate 639,538 downwards.
ATAGGCTTCCCCCGTGCCAAAGCGGGTGCATTTGATCCAGAATTGCATCGGCCAGCTCCATGAAAGACGATGTGCGAGGAAAACGACGATCCTGTGTCAGGGGGCGGCTCGCAATTCACGCGCGGCTGCAACCATGTTGACCAACGCAGGCCGCACCTCCTCCCATTTCCGCGTTTTCAGGCCGCAATCGGGATTGATCCAGATCTGGGAATCCGAAAGCCGTTTGCGGGCCAGCACAATCAGGTTTTTCATCTCGGCCGTCTCCGGCACGCGCGGCGAGTGAATATCGTAGACGCCCGGCCCGATATCGTTGGGATATTTGTAGCCCCTGAAGGCCTCCAGCAATTCCATCTTTGACCGGGATGTCTCGATAGAAATAACGTCGGCGTCCATCGCCGCAATCGCGTCGATGATGTCGTTGAATTCCGAATAGCACATATGCGTATGGATCTGCGTTTCGTCGGCAACGCTTGACGAGGAAACGCGAAAACTATCCACAGCCCAGTCGAGATAGGCTGTCCATTCGGATTTTCGCAACGGAAGCCCCTCCCGAAGCGCCGCTTCATCGATCTGAATCATGGTCGCGCCAGCCTTTTCGAGGTCGACTACCTCATCCCGGATTGCAAGCGCGATCTGACGGCACGCGTCGCTGCGCGGAATGTCGTCGCGAACAAACGACCAGTTCAGGATGGTCACAGGTCCCGTCAGCATCGCCTTCATCGGCTTCTTGGTCAGCGACTGTGAATAGCGCCACCAGTCGACCGTCATCGGTTCGGGCCGGGAGACGTCGCCAAACAGAATCGGCGGCCGGACGTAGCGCGACCCATAGGACTGCACCCAGCCGTGCTTGGTGAAAACGAAGCCGGAAAGCTGCTCGCCGAAGTATTGCACCATGTCGTTGCGTTCGAATTCGCCGTGGACGAGCACGTCAAGGCCGATCTCTTCCTGCCAGCGCACCGTGCGCGCTGTTTCCTGCTTCAGAAAGGTCTTGTACTGCGCATCACTCAGCGTCCCCCGCATATGGGCGGCGCGGGCGTTGCGAACGTCTGCCGTCTGCGGGAAGGATCCGATCGTCGTGGTCGGGAATTTGGGAAGCGCAAAACGCGCACGCTGAATCTCGGCGCGTTGGGCGAACGAGTTTTTGCGATGGCGCATCGATTTGTTCACGGCAGCCATCTGCCGGGCAACATTCGCGCTATGAATCCTGGGTGACGCCTTGCGGCTGGCAGCGGCTTGTTCCGAGGCCGCAAGCGTTTCCGATACACCTGCGCGGCCGGAAGCCAGCGCCTCGCCGAGTGTCGCCAGCTCCTTCATCTTCTGGATTGAGAAAGCCAGCCAGCTTTTTACTTCCGGATCGAGGTCGCTTTCAAGTTCGAGGTCGATCGGGACGTGAAGCATGGAGCATGACGCCGCAATCTGCACACGATCCTTGCCGAGTTTCGCCACCGCCGGCTCGAACCGCTCGATCAGTGCGGAAAGGTTGGAGCGCCACACATTGCGGCCGTCGACCAGACCGAGAGATACGATCAGGTCTTTTCTCGCGCCGGACACGATCCGGTTCAACTGTTCTGGCGCGCGTACCAGGTCGACATGAAGCCCGGCAACCGGCAGCGCGAGCGCGGTTTCCAGATTGTCGCCGATGGCTCCGAAATAGCTGGCGACCATGATCTTGAGCCGCGGCACTTGCAGGGCGATGCGCGCATAGGCCCGGCGCAGCGCATTGCGGGATGCCTCGTCGAGGTCGAGAACCAAACTCGGTTCGTCGATCTGAACCCATTCGGCGCCGCGTATGGCCAGTTCCTGGAGAACATCGATATAAACCGGCAACAACCGGTCGAGCAGCGACAGCGGATCGAAGGCCGGATCGGCGCTCTTGCCGAGCTTCAGAAAAGTAACGGGGCCAAGCAGGACCGGACGGGTCTGAAAACTAAGACTCTTTGCCTCTTCATATTCCTCGATTGGCTTGCGCGAGGAGAGTTTGAAAATCTGGTCCTTGTGAAATTCGGGCACCATGTAGTGATAATTGGTGTCGAACCACTTGGTCATCTCCTGCGCCGCCGCGCCGTGCCCGTGATGGGCGTGACCGCAATCCGCGCCGTGACCGTCGCCCTGCGCGCCGCGCGCCATGGCGAAATAGGTTTTGAGTGCGACGGGGCCGCTGTTCCAGCCGTAAACATCGGGGATGGCGCCAACCATCACGCTGGTATCGAGCACGTGATCGTAAAGCGAGAAGTCATTTGAAGGAATGACCGTCACGCCGAGTGACTTCTGCCGCGCCCAATTGGCGGCGCGCAGTCCGGCCGCCGCATCGCGCAGTTGGGCCTCGCTGGATTTTCCGGCCCAGTAGCTTTCAAGCGCAAGTTTCAACTCACGCCGCGGACCGATGCGAGGCGTACCGAGTGTAGCGACGGGAAGTTTTAGAAGAGACATAGCTTCAACCCCTTGATTGGGGGCAAAGGCCATGGCGGATGCGTGCAGGAGAAGTCGCGCGAGCGACGGCTGCTTGGCGCACCACCGGGACACCCCGCCCGTGGACGAATACGTTGTCGGGGCAGGTCTCCTGGCTCACGGGTCGTCGCTGCTGTCCGGCCTTCCCAAAACCCGCATGGGTCTCAGTGACGTTTGTTGGACAGCGGCTCGCCGTTTACAGTTGCGGGGGCAGCGCCGGCATTTCACCGGCTTCCCTCTTAGCTCCGGATCAAGCAGGACCCGGAGAACCTCGACGGTTGCTGAATATCTGCAAGGTGACGGCTTCGTCAACCTCTTGTCTGCGGCATCCCCTCCGGGATGATGGTTTGCACAATCGAGGCATCAAGCGCCTCGTAGTCGTGCAGTCCAATCGTTGCGTAAAGCTCGGCGCGCGTCTGCATCCGGTCGACCATCTCGTGCGTTCCACCATCGCGTGCAATCGCGGCATAAAGTTGTTGCTGGGCCTTGTTGGCGACGCGCAGGGACGATACCGGCCAGATCACCATCGAATAGCCCATGGCCTCGAACTCGGTCGCTGTAAAAAACGGCGTCTTGCCGAACTCGGTCATGTTGGCAAGCAACGGGACGCCCGGCAAGCGCTGGGCAAAGGCCCGAAACATGTCCTCGGTGTTGAGGGCTTCCGGAAAGATCGCGTCGGCGCCCGCTTGCATATAAAGCTTTGCGCGGGCGACTGCGCCGTCCAGTCCCTCGCTTGCGGCGGCATCGGTGCGCGCAATGATCACGAGGTCGCGGCGGGCTTTCGCGGCGGCGGCGACCTTTGCCGCCATATCGTGCGCATCGGCGAGTTTCTTGTCGTTGAGGTGACCGCATTTTTTCGGCAGCACCTGATCCTCGAGATGGACGGCGCCAGCGCCGGCTTCCTCGAAGACGCGGACCATGTGCATGACGTTGAGCGCTTCGCCGTAACCGGTGTCGCCGTCAACCAACAGCGGCAGGCCCGACGCGCGGGTTATCTGCCGGAGGAAAAACGCGACCTCATCGACGGTGATGACGCCGAGATCCGGCAGGCCCATCGATGCCGTCATCGCCGCGCCCGAAAGATAAAGCCCCTCGAAACCGGCCGCCCTGGCCTGAAGCGCCGCCATGCCGTTATGCGCGCCGGGAAGTCTAAGAATACCCGGCCGCTGTAAAAGACTGCGAAAGCGCCGTCCGGCAGTTTCGGACGGCAGATCGGACGCGACGAGATAAGGCATCGGTTCTCTCTACGCTGCGCGTGCCGACGAAGGCGGCGCGCCTCGTTTGTTAAGGGGCACGAATTCGAGGTTTTCCGGACCGACGTAGTTCGCCGCAGGCCGAATGATCTTGTTGTCGATGCGCTGCTCGATGATGTGAGCCGCCCAACCCGACGTGCGGGAAATCACAAACAGCGGCGTGAACATCGCCGTTGGCACGCCCATCATATGATAGGACACCGCGCTGAACCAATCGAGATTGGCGAACATCTTCTTGGTTTCGGCCATGACGGCCTCGATCCGGTCAGCGATCTCGAACATTTTCATGGATACGGCTTCGCGTGACAGCCGTCGCGCGACCTCCTTGATCACCTTGTTGCGGGGATCGGCGATGGTATAGACCGGGTGCCCAAACCCGATGACCACTTCCTTGGCCGCGACCCGACGACGGATATCGGCCTCCGCATCATCGATGCCGTCGTAACGCTTTTGAACTTCAAACGCGACCTCGTTGGCGCCGCCATGTTTCGGACCGCGCAGCGCACCGATCGCCCCGGTAATCGCCGAATAGATGTCGGCGCCGGTGCCGGCGATGGCGCGCGCGGTGAATGTCGAGGCATTGAATTCGTGCTCCGCGTAAAGATTCAGCGACGTGTGCATGGCGCGGATATGTGACTCCGGCGGCTTGCGCCCGTGCAGCAGATGCAGGAAATGCCCGCCGATCGTCTCGTCATCGGTTTCGACATCGATCCGGCGGCCGTTCTGAGCGAAATGGTGCCAATAGAGCAGCATGGAGCCCAGAGAGGCCATCAGGCGGTCGGCGATGTCGCGCGCCCCGGGATGGCTATGATCGTGTGCCTCGGGCAGCACGCAGCCGAACATCGAAACGCCACTGCGCATGACATCCATGGGATGAGCGGCCGCAGGTAACGCTTCCAGCGCGGTACGCACCGCGATCGGCAATCCACGCAGGCTTTTGAGCTTGGCTTTGTAGGCGGCAAGTTCCGCCGGCGTCGGCAGGCTGCCGTGAACGAGAAGATGCGCGATCTCCTCGAACTCGCAGGTCTCGGCGACATCGAGGATATCGTAGCCACGATAATGCAGGTCGTTGCCGGTGCGCCCGACCGTGCAAAGCGCCGTGTTGCCGGCCACGATGCCAGACAATGCGACCGACTTTTTCGGTGCCGGTTTTGAAGGAGCTGCAGATTTGTTGGCCAAGGCGTCCTCCCTTTATCCTGCGGCGACTGAGCGACCAGCTGCTGCACCGGACCAGTCGAAAATGCCTGACGATGCGGCGGTGCCGCGTTGCGCCGGGTCGGTCGTGAAGGTGAGGCCGGCAAGCTCTTCGGATTTCAATTCAGGGAGGCGTTCGACCAAAGCGAGGAAACGATCCTGCTCCTTCGGTGCGATGACGCCTTCCGCAAGCTGCCGAAATTTTGCGATGTATTGCGGCCGCGCGAATGGCCGCGCCCCGAGCGGGTGAGCGTCGGCGACGGCCATCTCGTCGCTGATGACGGGGCCGCCCTTGAGGGTGACGACGACCCTCCCCCCAAACGCTTTTTCCTTGGGATCGTGGCTGTGATAGCGCTCGGTCCAACTGATATCTTCAACCGTCGATATCTTGTGCCAGAGCGCCACCGTTTCCGGGCGCGCCGCGCGTTCGGGCGCGTAGGATTTCTGATGGTGCCAGCCGCCATCTTCCAGCGCGACCGCGAAAATATACATGATGGAATGGTCGAGCGTTTCCCGGCTGGCTTTCGGGTCCATCTTTTGCGGGTCGTTGGCGCCGGTGCCGATCACATAATGCGTGTGATGACTGGTGTGGATGACGATGCTCTCGATCCCTGTGAGATCGCCGATCTTCGGTCCCATTCGGCGCGCGAGATCGATCAGAGCCTGGCTTTGATATTCGGCCGAGTGCTCCTTGGTGTAGGTATCGAGTATAGCCCGCTTGGGTTCGCCCTTCCCGGGCAGCGGGACGGTATATTCCGCCTTCGGACCTGACAGCAGCCAGGCGATGAAGCCATCTTCGCCTTCCCACGCGGGCGACGGCGCCCCCTCGCCGCGCATCACGCGGTCAACGGCCTCTATGGCCATCTTCCCCGCAAAGGCTGGAGCGTATGCCTTCCAGCTGGAAATCTCGCCCTTGCGCGACTGCCGGGTCGTGGTCGTGACATGCAGCGCCTGCTGCACGGCCTGGTAGATCGTTTCAGTCGGCAGGTTGAGAAGCGTGCCTATGCCAGCTGCCGCCGACGGCCCGAGGTGGGCGATATGGTCGATCTTGTGCTCGTGCAGGCAGATGCCTTTCACGAGATCGACCTGAATTTCATATCCCGTCGCGAGGCCGCGAACGAGCGTCGCGCCATCGAGACCGCAATGCTGGGCGACGGCCAGGATCGGCGGGATATTGTCGCCGGGGTGGGAATAGTCCGCCGCCAGAAACGTGTCGTGGAAATCGAGTTCGCGCACCGCGACGCCATTGGCCCAGGCTGCCCATTCCGGCGAGATGCGCTGTGATTGCGGCAGGCCGAATACCGCGGCACCCGGCTTGAAGGGATGCGCGGCGGCTTGTGCACGCGCGCTGGCCACGGGATGCCGCGCGACCGAAGCAGCCGCCACGGCCGCGTTGTCGATCATGCGGTTGCCGATCATCTTGATCGCGGCCGGCTCGACGGCGACCGGATCGGACGCCACCTCGGCGATCTTCCAGGCCAACTGATCCGCTCGCGGCAGATTTTCGGAGGACTTGTGCGTTCGGACGTTATGCGATTTCACGATTTGAATTCCCTTTGGACTTCATCCTGATCTTGATTTTGGGTCAGCGAAGCGAGGGGCGTCGGCCTGCCGTGCTCGTCCACCGCGACCATTTCGAACGAGCCGCGCATGGCGGTCCGTCGCCAGCCGGTCACCAGGGCTTCGGCGATCACCTCAACCGTAACCGTCATGGACGAGCGGCCGACTCGCTCGACCCGAGCTGTTAGTTCGACAAGCTCGCCGACGCGGACCGGCTCGTGGAATTGCACCTTGTCAGAGTTGGCCATGACGACGGCCCGGCGCGCCCGACGCGTGGCCGCCACGAATGCCGCCTTTCCCATCAGGCTCAGCGCGGCTCCGCCAAACAGCGTGCCGTAATGATTGGCCTGATCGGGAAAAACCAGCTCGACGAAGCGCGTCGGTTCGACAGCGTTAACAGCCGGTTGGAGGGTGGCCTGCATCGGGGACATCCGCTTGCCCTTGCAACTTCATTCGAAGTTCGCAATATCTGCATATTCTAAATCATGTATAGTGCTGAAAATGTAATGGCTTGTGAAGAAAAGTTGTGAAGTTTGCAAAGTTTGCAAAGTGACGGAGGCGGCCGATGAAGAAGGCATTCATGGGGGTCCGATTGAAGCGCCTGCGCGAGGAACGACAGCTCACGCAGCAAGCCCTGGCGTCGGTCATTGGAATTTCGCTGAGCTACCTCAATCAGCTCGAGAACAACCAGCGCCCGCTGACGCTTCCCGTGGTGCTCAAACTCAATGCCGCGTTCGGCGTGGACGTCCAGCTGTTTTCGGATGACGACGAGGCGCGCTTGATCGCCGATCTCAGAGAGACGCTGTCTGATCCCCTCCTCGGCGAAACGATATCCACCGCGGAACTGCGCGAGCTCGCGATCAACATGCCTGCGGTCGGGCGTACGCTGGTCGGTCTCAATCGCAGGTATCGCCAAGCCATCGAGCAGAGTGCGGCGCTTGCCGCGCGCCTGGGAGAAGATCGCCAGGCCGAAACCGCCATCCTGCCTTCTACTCCCTACGAGGAAGTGCGCGACTTCTTCTATGCCCGGCACAACTACATCGCGGAGCTGGACGAGGCGGCCGAACGGCTGGCCGAAGGTTTGACGTCGTCGAAGGCGATGACACCCGCCGTCCTCGGCGAATATTTGCGCAGCAAATTCGGCGTCAGTGTCGTTATCGACAACGCGTCAACAGGCGCTCATCGCCGGTTCGATCCCCAAACCAAGACCCTGCATCTTTCCCGCAAGCTGGAGCCGGGCCAGCAGGCGTTTCAGCTGGCGACGCAAATCGCGATGCTGGGGGTGGACAAGGATTTGGCGGCACTGGTTGACGGCGCGGGCTTTACGAATGCCGAAACCCGAGGACTCGCCCGCATAGGCCTCGCCAATTACTTTGCCGGCGCCCTCCTCATGCCCTACCGGACGTTTCTCGGCGCAGCCAAGGAACTGCACTATGACATTGACCTGCTGGGCCAGGAGTTCGGCGTCGGTTTTGAAACGATCTGCCATCGCCTGAGTACCTTGCAGCGGCAAGCAGAACGCGGCGTTCCCTTCTTTTTCATTCGCGTCGACCGCGCCGGAAATATTTCGAAACGTCAGTCCGCAACGGACTTTCACTTTTCCCGGATCGGTGGAACCTGTCCGCTGTGGAATGTCTACGAAGCATTTTCAGAGTCCCGGACGTGTCCTCACCCAACTGGCCCGAATGCCGGATGAGCGGACCTATCTCTGGATTGCGCGGACCGTGTCGCACAAGAGCGGCGGCTATGAATTGCTGAATAAAACGTTCGCCGTGGCGCTCGGCTGCGACGTCAGACACGCAGATCAGATCGTCTATTCGCGCGGGCTGAACGTTCACGATCCTGCGTCCGCCACTCCCATCGGCATAGGCTGCAAGGTGTGCGAGCGTACGGACTGTCCGCAACGCGCCTTTCCGCCGCTTGGCCGTCCGCTCGTGGTTGACGAGAAGCAATCCTTCTTTGCTCCCTATGCCGCTTCCGCCCGATGAGCACTGCTCCGGCGTGGACGGTTGCCGGCGACCGTGCGTTTTTTAGCGGGGGTAACAAGCAGATTGGTCTATTCGTGTATCCTCCTCGGACGATTCGTCTGTTAGTGGCGGATCCGGACCAAATCGCCGACTGGCGTTGCTGCGATGCGGAAACCCCCGAATTCCACAGGCAAACACAGCCAGCCTCTTAATCAATCATTGACACCTTGCGCCGAATATCACCACATATGGGTGTCACGGTTCCGCTACTTCGCAAGATATAGTGGCTAAGAGGGAAGCTGGTGAATCGCGTCGGTGACGCGAAAATCCGGCACTGCCCCCGCAACTGTAAGCAGTGAGTTGTTCCCGATCCATGTGTCACTGATGCTGCTTTTGCATCGGGAAGACGTGGGAGCAACAGCGACCTGCGAGTCAGGAGACCTGCCGCGACACCAAAAAACGTCCACGGGCGGGGTGTCCCGGCGGTCGCTTGCATGCGCTGTCCGGTCCATCGCGGCCGGGCACTTCTGCAGCGTCCTCTCTCGCCCCGTTCAACCTGCAACACGCGCATTACGGGGCCATCTGATGTCAATAAACCTGCAAAAGGCGGAGACGACTTCCGCTCCCATCATTCAACTGCGTGCGGAATCTCTCGCCATGATGCCAAGCGAGCCCGCCATGCAGGTTATCCGTCGCAATGGCAAGGTGTCCCCGTTCGATTCGGGGAAGATCGCGGTCGCCATGACGAAGGCGTTTCTCGCCGTGGAAGGAAACACGGCGGGAGCATCGCGGCGCGTGCATGAGAGCGTCGAGCAATTGACCGCCGATGTGGTGACGGCGCTGAGCCGTCGCGCTGGCGAGGGCCGCACGTTCCATATCGAGGATGTCCAGGATCAGGTCGAACTCGCGCTGATGCGTAGCGAGAATCACAAAGTCGCGCGGGCCTACGTGCTCTATCGCGAGGACCGCGCCCGCAAACGCGCGGAGGAAACCGCTGCGCAAACGACCGCGGAAGCCCATCCGACGCTTCATGTCGCCTTGTCCGATGGATCGCGGATCAGGCTGGATAACAAGCGGCTCGAACTCATCATCAACGAGGCCTGTGCCGGTCTCGATGGCGTATCTCCCGCCCCCGTGCTGGCCGAGACCCACCGCAATCTCTACGACGGCATCAGCCAGGACGAACTGGCGCTGGCCTCGATCATGGCCGCACGAACGCTGGTGGAACAGGAGCCGAACTACGCCTATGTCAGCGCCCGTCTGCTGCTGGACAAGCTTCGTGGCGAGGTCCTGTCTTACGTGCACGGGATTCCGACCAGTGCCTCGCAAGCCGACATGGCGAAGCGATACGCCGAATATTTTCCGGAATATGTGAGAAGCGGAATCGCGGCCGAGCTGCTCGATCCCGAACTCGCGCGGTTCGATCTGGGCAAGATCGCGTGCGCTTTAAAGCCGGAACGCGACCTGAAATTCCAGTTCCTCGGTCTGCAAACGCTCTATGATCGCTATTTCCTGCATGTCCGCGGCAGGCGGATCGAACTGCCGCAGGCTTTCTTCATGCGCGTCGCCATGGGACTGGCCGTCCGCGAGATCGATCGCGAGGCCAGGGCGATCGAGTTCTATAATCTCTTGTCGTCGTTCGACTTCATGGCCTCGACGCCCACGCTGTTCAATGCGGGCACGCTGCGTCCGCAGCTTTCATCGTGCTTCCTTACGACGGTATCGGACGATCTCGACGGCATCTTCAAATCGATCAAGGACAACGCCCTGCTCGCCAAATACTCCGGCGGTCTCGGCAACGACTGGACGCCGGTGCGTGGCCTCGGCGCGCACATCAAGGGAACCAACGGCGAAAGCCAGGGCATCATCCCTTTCCTGAAGGTCGCCAACGATACCGCGATTGCGGTGAACCAGGGCGGCAAGCGCAAGGGCGCGGTCTGCGCCTATCTCGAAACCTGGCATGTCGACATCGAGGAATTCCTCGACCTGCGCAAGAACACTGGCGACGATCGCCGCCGTACCCACGACATGAACACGGCCAACTGGGTGCCCGATCTGTTCATGCAGCGGGTTGCGCAAGACGGCGAATGGACCCTGTTCTCGCCGGACGAAACGCCCGACTTGCACGATCTCTACGGCACGGATTTCAAAACCGCCTATGAGGCCTATGAAGCCAAGGCCAAGGCCAGCGGATTGCGTGTCTTCAAGACGGTGCGCGCGGCCGACCTGTGGCGCAGCATGCTCACCATGCTGTTCGAGACCGGCCATCCCTGGATCACCTTCAAGGATCCCTGCAACCTGCGATCGCCGCAGCAGCATGTCGGCGTGGTTCATTCGTCCAACCTTTGCACCGAGATCACGCTGAACACCTCCGCCAACGAAGTCGCCGTCTGCAATCTGGGCTCGGTCAATCTGCTCAACCATGTCGGAGCCGATGGCGTCGATCACGCCAAGCTGAAGCGCACGGTCACGACCGCAGTGCGGATGCTCGACAATGTCATCGACATCAATTTCTACACCATCCCGGAGGCGCGTCGCTCCAACCTGCGTCACCGCCCGGTCGGGCTCGGCCTGATGGGCTTTCAGGAAGCACTGCAAGTCCAGCGTGTCCCGATCGCGTCCGATGCGGCCGTGGCCTTCGCCGACCGCAGCATGGAGGCGATTTCATTCCATGCGATCGAGGCGTCCTGCGATCTAGCCGCGGAGCGCGGACACTATCCGAGCTTCGACGGATCGCTGTGGTCCAAGGGTGTTCTCCCGATCGACTCGATCCAACTGCTTGCCGACGCCCGTGGCGGGCTCGACCTCGATCGGTCGTCAACGCTTGATTGGGACCGCTTGCGCAAGAAGGTCAAGAAGACCGGCATGCGGAACTCGAACGTGATGGCGATCGCGCCGACCGCGACAATCTCCAACATCTGCGGCGTATCGCAATCGATCGAGCCCAATTATCAGAACCTGTTCGTCAAATCGAACATGTCGGGCGACTTCACGGTCGTGAACGAATTTCTGGTACGCGACCTCAAGGCCCGCGGACTTTGGGATGAAGTCATGGTGTCCGATCTGAAATATTTCGACGGCAGTGTAGGACAAATCGATCGCATCCCGGATGATCTCAAGGCGCTTTATGCCACCGCGTTCGAGATCGACAGCGCCTGGCTGATCGAGGCGGCGGCGCGCCGGCAGAAATGGATCGACCAGTCGCAGTCGCTCAACCTCTATATCGCCAATCCGTCCGGCAAGAAGCTTGATGCGCTCTATCGACTCGCCTGGAATCGCGGTCTCAAGACAACCTATTATTTGCGGTCGCGGTCAGCGACCCATGTCGAGAAGTCGACGCTGAAGGGCACGGACGGCAAACTCAACGCGGTCTCGGTGACTGCTGCGATATCGCATGCGCCGATCGTGGTGCCGGCTGCGCCCGATCTGGAAGGCGTCAAGGCCTGCCGGATCGACGATCCCGATTGCGAAGCCTGCCAGTAAGGAGAATAAAAAATGCTCGACTGGTCAGATACTGAACCGACGGCGGCGGCCCAAATCCCCGTTATCAACGCTTTGCGTTCGGCTGTACAAGTAAACCCTGAATCGACCGATCATGATGCTCCCGGCGTGATCGACCGCAGCGGCGGCCGCGTTTCGGTCGACGACAAGCGGATGATCAATTGCCGCGCCGACGTCAACCAGCTTCTTCCGCTCAAATACAAATGGGCGTGGGAGAAGTATCTCGCCGGCTGCAACAATCACTGGATGCCGACCGAGGTCTCGATGCAGGCCGACATCGCGCTCTGGAAATCGCGCGACGGGCTGACCGAAGATGAGCGGCGCGCCATCAAGCGCAACCTCGGCTTCTTCGCGGCCTCGGAATCGCTGGTCGCCAACAACATCGTGCTGGCGATCTACCGGCACCTCACAAACCCGGAATGCCGGCAATATCTGCTCCGTCAGGCTTTCGAGGAAGCCGTCCACACCCACACATTCCAGTACATCGTCGAGAGCCTCGGCCTGAATGAGGGCGAGCTGTTCAACATGTACCGCGAGGTGCCCTCAATCACCGACAAGGCCGCCTGGGCGCTCAAACAGACGCAGCACCTGGAGGACCCCTCGTTCTCGACCGGCACTCCGGAGACCGACCGGGCCTTCCTGCGCGACCTCATCACCTTCTACGTCGTGTTCGAAGGCATGTGGTTCTACACCGGCTTTGCGCAAATCCTCTCGCTCGGCCGCCGCAACAAGATGGTCGGGATCGCCGAGCAGTATCAATACATCCTGCGCGACGAGAGCATCCACCTGAACTTCGGCATCGACGTAATCAACCAGATCAAGATCGAGAACCCGCATCTGTGGACGCCCACATTTCAGGACGAGGTACGCGATATGATCCGCGAAGCCGCCGAGCTCGAGGCCGCCTACGGACGCGACACGATGCCGCGCGGCTTCCTGGGGCTGAACGCCAGCCTTTGCGAGCAGTACATGCATTTCATCGCCAATCGCCGTTGCGCGCAGATCGGTCTCGCGCCGGTTTTCGCCGAGGCCGAGAATCCCTTCCCGTGGATGTCGGAAGCGATGGACCTGAAGAAAGAGAAGAATTTCTTCGAAACGCGCGTCATCGAATATCAAAACGGGGGAGCGCTCAGCTGGGATTGAGTCTCAAGCGGGCTCGGCATCTGATTGGCCCGCGCGGCGGTGTCGTGTCGCGCGCGGCCGCCTAAATCTTAAATTATAATGATCCGGTCGCGCTTCGACGGCTCTGCTCCGAGAGGCGGCGCGATCGCAGGCCGCGATCTGGGCCTGCCGCAAGCTTGATTTGGCAGGACTTAATCGCTTTTCGCGGCAGCGCGAGAAGTACCCCGCGCTTTCCGGCCGTATCCAATTACAATTTTGTGAATTGCCTTGGGACGGAATGAAACCTTTATCGGGGGTGTCTAATTCAGTAAGAGAAAGCAAGACGAGAGGACGCCCACATGAAAACGACGATTTTTTAGCGGCAATGGCGATGGCAATGACGGCGGGATCGGCGATGGCAAGGCCCGCAGGCCCCCCCGCCTCTTACGGCCAGAGCATCTATTGCGCGACCCGGGAAGCTGGAAATCCCCACAGCCGGTTGTGCGACTATATCGCCTGGAGCGGCTGGCGGCGTCGCGGCGGCTGGGATGCCTCGCTGGATAACGCCTGCCTGATGAACCCGCACTTCGTGCCAAACGAATGTAACGGGCGCTTCTAAGCACTAACTCCTCCTGCGGGGCAGCCATCGGGCGCATGGCGCGATCGCCGGCGCCTTGATATCTAGCCCGTATGCACACCAATTACGTGGCCCTGGCTATTGTCGTCGCCTATATGTCCGGTCTCGGGCTGCTGACGAGCATTGTCCAGAGGTCGGTGACGACCGCGACGACCTTCACCTCGGGCACCACGGGCTCTGGGGTCCCTGCCGTCCTCGTCGGGCTGATGCTGATGTCTGAATTCATCGGCACCTCGGCCAGCGTCGGAACGGCGCAGGAAGCCTACGTCTCCGGAATTTCAGCGGCGTGGAACATCATCGCGCTCGGCGCGGGCTTCCTGTTTTACGCTTATTTCCTCGCTGGAAAATACAAGGAGTTGGGTCACAACACGATCTCGGGCATTTTTGCCGAGGTCTATGGCCGATCGACCAAGATCGCGACTTCGCTGGTCATGATCTTTGCGCTTCAGATCGTGGCAGTGGCGCTTTATGCCGGCGGCGGCGCGATTCTCAGCGTGCTGCTCGCCGTGGACCGGACGCTCGCGACCGTCATTTGCGGTTTCGTCGCCGTTCTCTATGTTTTCGTCGGCGGCATGAGATCGGTGGTCTACACCAACGTCATTCATTCACTGATGAAGTATGCCGGTGTCGGCACGGCGCTGTATTTCGGATTGAGCAAAGTCGGTGGTCTTGCGGAATTGCGGGCCCGCCTGCCGGTTGAGATGTTTTCCTGGACGAATGTGGGCGTCAGCCAGATCCTTGCCTGGTTCATCGCCGGCATCGGCGCCACCTTCTCCACCCAATATGTCATTCAGGCCATCAACACGGTCGAGACGCGGCAAAAGGCGCAAGTCGCGAGCCTCAGCGCCGCGCTGCTGCTGGTGCCTTTCGGCATCGCCACCGCGCTGATTGGAATGTGCTCGCTGGTCCTGTTCCCCGGCATCAAATCCATCAACGCCTTCTCCGCCCTGATCGCCGACATGAATGGCCCGATGGCAGGCATCGTCGCGGCGGGACTGGCGGCCTCGCTGTTCGGCACCATCGCCGCCATCAGCGTTTCGACCGCCACCCTGCTCTACAAGGATTTTTACTTAAGGTTCGTCGGCGCGGAAGGCGACGAGGGCCGCTCCCTCAACTTCGTGCGCATCGCGACAGTGGTGGTCGGCCTGCTGCCGATCGTGCTGGCGATCTACACCCCGAACATTCTGCAAATGACATTCCTGGCGAAAGCCATCAGAGCGTCGCTGTCGGTCCTGGTGCTGCTCGTCTTCTACGCGCCATGGTTCGGCACCAGGTCCGGCGCGCTGGTTAGCATTATCGGCTCGATGATCGTCACCATTGCCTGGTTTCTGCTCGGCAACCCCTTCGGCATCGACAACGCCTATGTGGCGTTGGTGCTGCCGCTGGTCGTGATGGGCGCAAGTTCACTGCTGGACTGGATGCGGCCCGGCGCGTCGAACCTGAAACGGGAAGCGCCCTAGTGCAGCGAATTTGAAGTTGATGTTGCGGCAAATTCGTCGTGGGAACTTCAAATTCGAGGCTGCTACTCAAATCAATGAGTTGCTAGAGCTCCTTTGGTTCCGAAGTCCGCGTCAGGCGTCGCCGCGATACCGTGCAAACGTCGGAATCGAAAGCTCTAGGCCGACGAACGAGTTGGTCCGTAGTTCTCCTGCCGAGAACAAAGTTCCTCGTCATCGAGGCGTCATGCAAACCGACCACCCTGATGAGCCAACGAAGTAGCCGAGCGCTATCGCTCTCTGGGGTAGGTGAAAAAGGGCGGCGCCCGGCTACTCGGCCGCGCGGCGGTGCGGCCTTTTTATAACATCATCAATGATTTAAAATTTCGTCTTCATTCGCCATAACAGCAGGCGAATGGAACCGGCGATACGGATCGCTCGCGAGGGCAATCGATGTTGTCCGGGGATCGCCAAAACAAAGCCGCCGCAGACCCGTCAGGTCCGCGGCGGCTTGGGTTTAACTGACCTGTTCCGCTTAGATCTTGATGCGGAAGCCGGTCATGAACGTAGCCGTATCGATGGAGGTTCCGGTTCCGGCGAAGCCGAACTTGGCACCCGGCGTGCCTGGGTAGCCCGACGCCAGACCGTTGGTCACCTTGGCCCATGTGGCGCCCGCGTAGACGTCGAGGTGCTTGTTCAACGCATAGTCCGCAAGGAACGAGACCTGATCATACGCGCCCGCGCAGTCCGTCTTGCTGGCTCCGCCGAGGACACACGCGGCGTTATCCGCGATGTAGGAGTTCTGGTCCACATGGTAGTAGGCGCCTGTGAGGCTCAGTCCCCAGGCGAACTCGTATTTCACGCCCGCCCAGTAGACCTGCAGGACCTTGGAGGTGGTGAAGGCGTTATTGTCGGGCAGGGTCGCGGCTGTCGTCAGCAAATAGTTGCCCGCAGCACTGCCTTGGGTGATCGGCGTATTCGGATTGCTCTGGCTGATGTTGGTGTAGCCGGCAAAGATCGAGAACCTGTCGCCGGGCATCGGCTCAGCCTTGGCAGCTTTGGTATACATCGGCGCCGACGAGGACGATCCGAGTTGCCACGTATACTTGCCCATCACCGACCAGGCGGTGTTGTCCGAAATGCTGGCCGCCAGGGTTGTGCTGTTGAGCGTATCGTTGACCGAACTCTGCAGGTTTACCGCCCCGTGCTCCTTGGTCCAGACGGCTTCTCCCGAGAAGCCGCCGACGTGGCCGCCGAACATGAAGCTGTAGGCATCGCCAAAGAAGCCGGTGGAATTACCGCCGTTGGAATACATGGCGCCGGCCGTGATCGGTCCAAAGTCATAGACGTATTTGGCCGAATTATCCCAGCGTGCCGCTTCCGTGCTGCCGGAGCCGCCGTCGGTTCCGGAGTAGCCGAGCAGCGAGAAGGCATAGGACAACGCCATCGGATCGTAGGTGGCGATGCCGTCGAGCTGGAAGGAATTGGTCCGGCCGATCGTCAGTGTGCCGTACTGCTTGTTGCTGATACCGCCCCAGAGCTGGCCGTTGATCGCCTGACCGCAGCGGCCGCTGTCGGCGTTGGAGTTCTGCTGGGTGTAGACCACGCCTGCGTTGGCAACGAACGAACTACAGCCGTCGGACAGTTGGCCTTTGAGCGGATCGACGCCTGTATCGGCCCGGGCAATCGCGGTCCAGCCAGCACCGAGCGGCTCTTCGACCTTCACGCCGATAAAGGACTGCTGGAGACCGCTGTGGGCGATCGTCGAAATCGCTTGTCCGGTGTAGTTTCGGGTGGTCGTAAACGGAGCGAACTCAAGGCCTGAAACGACATTGCCGAGCGGCCGGCCGTTTGTTTGATAGGCGTAGCCAAGATCGAGCGCGCCGATCGGCGTGATGCCATACCAGGTCAGGTTATCAGGAATCGGATCAGGGACTTTCGGCGGCGTCCAGTCCGCGGCGTAGGCAGTGCTCGCCATGCCTGTCATTGCGAGCGCGATCGCAAGCGCTTTCTTCTTCATTTCAATACCCCCAAAAAAATCGGCCACCCCTGCGGACGGAACGTTCGCTCCGACCGTTATCGCTATGTTTGACCAAACATAGCGATACCGATGTATACAAAGTGATATAACGTGGGTGGAAGTGCACCGGCGCAACAGTTGGGAACTAAAGCGATTGGCTGCGCTTATTGCCGGATTTGTGATTGCAAAAATCAGGCGCAGCGGTGTTGCGCCACCGCGCTAGGCAGCGAGCGGCGGTAAATCCGGGAGGTAGACGCGAACAGAAACGGGAAAGCGCGCCGGAATCGGCTTAGCTTTTTCGGCCAACGGCGATATCGGCGCGCAGGGCCTGAAGCTCTTTACGCGCCGCGCTCTCGGCCGAGCGCTCGATTTTCCGATAGCGGGCTACCAGTGACAGGCCAAACGGCGTCAGCATGGCGCCGCCGCCGTTCTTGCCGCCGGTTTGCCGCTCGACCGCGGCCTGCTGGCAGATGCGATTGATCTCATCGACCAGGTCCCATGCCCGCTTGTAGGACATGTTCATCGCCCGCCCGGCCGCGGAGATCGAGCCGCAACTGTCGATGTTTTCGAGCAGCAAGATTTTGCCTGGACCGATCCGCCCCTCCGGGTCCAGATCGATCCGGACGCTGAGCGACGGCAACGATGTCGGCGATGACTTGCGCATGGTCCGCTTGTTCACCTTCAAAGACCAACCGGCGAGTTCAATCTCGCCGGTATCGTCGCTAGTGGAGTGGATTTGACATTCGCTACCCGCCTAGCCGCAAACTCGGAAAGCGAATGTCAAATCCCAAACTCCACTAGAAACTTATGTTGGCTAGTGGTCCTTTGATTCTAACATTCGCAAAGTGACCGCTGAAAAGGGATGCGAATGTTAGAATCGGACCACTAGTGGAGTGGCTTCAATAGCAACTGCGTGGATCGACCTGAACGTACTGGCCGGACGGGTATTTATAGTAGCAATTGCCCTGCGCCAGATAATAGCCGGGACGTGCGGCCGCTTGCGCTCCCGCGATCGCGCCAATGGTGCCACCGGTGATCGCGCCCACGGCAGCTCCGACCGGCCGACCTGAAATCAGTCCGCCCAGAACGCCGCCGACGATCGCGCCACCGACAGCGCTCGCGGCGGGATCCGGCGGCGGCGGTGGGGGCGGCGCGTAGGCGGCCACGGGCGGCGGCGGATAGCCTGGGCCCGGGCCAGGCTGCATCTCATCGTCCGGGCCGGCCATGTCGTCCATGACCTCAACGTCCGAAACATAGGTCGGCGGGCCATCCATCGGCTGCGGATAGAAGTACCAGACGCCGCCGACGTCCCACCACCAGCCCATCCGGCCATTGTGCATTTCGTGGCGCCACCGTCCGCCCCCCCAGGCCAGACGGCCATGATAGGCGTGACCACCAAAGTTTCGCTGCGGAAAATTCCCGTGCGCGACGCGAGGACCTTGAGGACCCTGCGGTCCGCGCACCTGCCCCGTATGGGGTGCTGCCGGGCGCGCTGCGGGAGCGGCCGGCCTGCCCTGCCCTTGCGGCGGCTTGTGTTCTTGCTCCTGCGCCTGCGCGGATAGCGCAAAAGCAGCCATGATCGATATCAACGGAACGGCGATCCGCGAGCGTTTGAAGGCACGCATGGTCTTGTTTCTCCACTGCCACGAGAGCCGCCATTATGGATCAGCTGGACCTCGAAATCTACGTTGTCGGCCGCGCTTGACACGAACGCAAATGTAATGCCGCTGTCCCGCCACAAACATCGGGCGATCGCCGGCTTCGCGGGGGGCAGATTTGCACCGGACCTTGATTTCTCCGTGTTGCAAGGTGCCGCGTTCGCCTTATAGACCTACGCTGCGGATCAAACCGGACATTCGTTGCCCGCCCCGGCCCCAGCCGAATCGGACCATTGGGGATCGAGGCCAAAGAGGACAGGACATGAAGAAATTGCTTGCGTTGATCGTCGTACTTTACGCATCGGCTGCCGTGGCGCAGCAAGACGACGCACCGCCCCCCGCGCCTTCGGGGAAGCTGCCCGCGCACGCCAAATCGAAGGCGCCGAAGAGCGCTCCTCCGAAATCGCTGGCCGAAAAGCTCTTGGCCTGCCTCGACATCGACGACGAAACCAAGGACCGGCTCGACTGTTATGACGCAGCGATCCCGCCCAAGCCGAAGCCAAAAGCATCGCCGGCCAACGGCGTCATGGATTGCCGCTTCGTCAAGGAAGAGGACGAGCGGCTGAAGTGCTTCAACGGTTTTGCCGAGAAAATCCCCAAATTCTCGTCGCACTAATCGCCGAACTGGCCAATACGTCGCGATGCCCCAAAGCAGGGCGCCCGATTGGCCAGTTTCCGCCCGTCCCGTCTGTTGATAAGCCTGCCCTCGCTGCGTTCGGCCTGATGGCCGGGACCTGCGGCGTGTTATCGACATTGAACGCTTACATTTGACGGAAGAAAGTACCATGCGGATCACCCTCGTCGGCTCGCGTCATTTCGGCGTGACGACCTTGCAAATGTTGCGTCAGCATGGCGTCGATGTGATCCGGGTGGTCGTCGCCGACGCCGAAGACCGGCTTGCCTCGACGGCCCGCGCTGACGGTATCGAGGTGGTCGTGCAGGCCAACCCGAAACTGGTGGCCGCCTCCGAGCTCGCCGAAGCCACCGATCTGATCGTCACCGCGCACAGCCACGCCCGCGTCAGCAAGGAAGCGCTGGCGGCTTCCCGGCTTGGCGGTATCGGCTATCATCCCTCACTGCTGCCCCGGCATCGGGGGATTGCCGCCGTCGAATGGACGATCCGTGCGAAAGATCCGATTGCCGGCGGCACCGTGTACCATCTGGCCGATCGTATGGATGCTGGCGCGATCGCGGCCCAGGATTGGTGCTTTGTCGGAAAAGACGAAACCGCCCGACAATTGTGGGAGCGCGCCCTGGCGCCGATGGGACAGAAGTTGCTTGCCGAAGTCATCGACTACGCCAAGACACATAACGCTCTGCCCTCAAAGCCGCAGGATGAACAATTCGCGACCAGCGCGCCGGCACTCGCGGAATAGCACCGCCCAGCGCCGGACTCGATTTTGAATGTAATTCGTTGTTTCGGTGAAATTTTTCGTCTTCAAGGCGGCATATCAAAGTTCGACTATATTGTACCCAGATCTGAGCGACGATCATCAGGCCGAGAATGCGTATTTTGGCTTGCCGGTCGCAAACTGGCGGCGCTTGATTTTCACCCTGTCGTCGCCCAGTTAATTCAAGATGGAGTTTTGGCGCAGACCTCGCAGCCGCGAGGGACTTGTGCTGATATCGATCAATGGTGCATATGCGAACGGCCAGCTTTGTAGCAGTGCCCGACGGGGGAAGTGGAATGGATAGGAAATCTCTCAGCAGCTTCACGCGCCGCGCGGTATTTGCGTTCGCGACCGTGTTTGCGGCCTCCACCTGGAGCAGCGCGGGCCACGCGCAATCCGGCGGCGCGTTCGCCGGCATGGCGGGGGTTTGGAGCGGTGGCGGCACCGTGACGCTGGACGACGGCTCGACCGAGCGCATCCGCTGCCGCGCCACTTACGCGGTCGGCGAAGGCGGCAATGGCCTGCAACAGACGCTGACCTGCGCCAGCGACAGCTACAAGTTCAACCTGTCGAGCAATGTCCAGGCCAGAGGTTCTGCGATTTCCGGAACCTGGAGCGAAGCCAGCCGGAACATCAACGGCAGTATCGAGGGACGTTCGGGCCCTGGCGTGGTTCAGGTCGTCGCCACCGCGCCCGGATTTTCCGCGAACATTTCCCTGACCACACGCGGCAACAGACAGTCGGTGATCATCAGGTCGGAAAGCCAGTTCAAGGGCGCTTCGATTTCGCTGACCCGCAGCTGATTTCCGATCGAGACAAAGCGCCGGCGGCTTGCCATCTTGGCGCCGCCGGCGATTTGCTTTATGCCGCCGGCACGAAGGCCGTCACTTCGATCTCAACCTTGGCTCTGACGTCGACCAGCCCTTCGATGTAAAGCAAGGTCGAGGGCGGAAAGTTCTTGGCGAGGGTTTCGCGCCAGGCCGCGCCGATCTCTTTGCCCGCGGCTTCGTATTCGCTCCGGCTCGTCAGATACCAGGTCAGGCGGACGATGTGCTCGGGGCCGGCGCCGGCCTCCGCGAGCAGGCGCACGATGCGCCGCAGCGCGGCGCCGACCTGGCTTGCCATCTCCAGCGGATATTCGCCGTTTTCGTCGCCGCCGGTCTGGCCGGCCAATACAATCCAGCGGCCTGGCGCGTCGATCGCCACGCCATGGGAGAAACCTCGCGGTTTTGACCAGTCAGCCGGTTGCAAGATGCGCATGAAAATCCTCTCATGTATCCGCTGATCTGTTTTCGCGACGCGGCAGTGTGTCAGGGCTATTTCCCCGCGGCCTTTCGCAAGGCATCGTTGATCCGGTCCTGCCAACCTGCGCCGCCTTCCCGGAAATACTCGAGCACTTCCTGATCGATCCGCAGCGAGACCTGCTCCTTTACGCCGGGAAGCGTGAGCTTCTTCGGCGGCGGCGCTTCCGGCTCCTTCTTGGTCACCTTCTTGAAAGCAGCTTCCGCTTCGGTGCGGGCATCATTGAGGGTTCGCGGTCGCCGCGGTTGATCCGACACAATCAGAGCTCCGATTCCGAAGTTCGCAAACTATCGCGGCTTCCCCTGATGCGAACTTCGGAATCAAAGGAGCTCTGTTAATCAACTCTTGCTAGTGGTCCTTTTCTAACATTTGCAAAAGTGCCTGCCAAACCGGGATGCAAATGTCAGAATCGGACCACTAGATTCCTTCGAATAGGGCGGTTGAGAGGTAGCGTTCCGAGAACGACGGCACAATCGCCAGGATGGTCTTGTCCGCGTTTTCCGGACGTTGCCCCAGCTTGATCGCGGCCGCAATCGCAGCGCCCGAGGAAATGCCGCCGGCGATGCCCTCGTTGCGCGCCATGGCGCGCGAGGTCTCGATGGCTTCCGCGCTGTTGATCTGGACGATTTCATCGATGACGGAGCGATCGAGGATCTCGGGAACGAATCCCGCGCCAATGCCCTGGATCTTGTGCGGTGAATGCTGGCCACCTGAGAGCACCGGACTTTCCTCCGGCTCGACGGCGACGATCCGCACCGATGGTTTGCGGCTCTTGAGAACCTGCCCTACCCCCGTAATGGTGCCACCGGTCCCGACGCCAGCGACAAAGATATCGATGTTGCCGCCGGTATCGTTCCAGATTTCCTCTGCCGTGGTGCGGCGATGAATCTCCGGATTGGCGAGGTTCTTGAACTGCTGCGGCATCACGGCTTTCGGCGTGGTTCGCACCAGTTCTTCGGCGGTGGCAATCGCGCCCTTCATGCCCTGGCCGGGTGGGGTGAGGACAATCTCGGCGCCGAGGAAGGCCAGCATCTTGCGCCGCTCGATCGACATCGACTCCGGCATCACCAGCTTCAGCCGGTATCCACGCGACGCCGCTGCAAATGCCAGTGCAATGCCGGTATTTCCTGACGTCGGTTCGATCAGAACGGTGTCGGCGTCGATCAGGCCGGCCTTCTCCATCGCCACGATCATGGCAACGCCGATGCGATCCTTCACGCTCGCGGCGGGATTGAGATATTCAAGCTTGGCGAGAATGGTCGCTTTCGCCCCGCGCTGTTGCGGCAGTCGCTGCAACCGCACGATCGGCGTGTCGCCGATCGCCTCCACGATGCTGTCGAAGATACGGCCCCGACCGTGATGCTGCACGGCACGCGTCGTTAACGATTCATCCATGGCGTATGTCTCCGGCACAACCGTGCGAATGTTGAACGTTTGTTTTAGTAAAATTCAATGTGGCAATGCGCGCCTGCTTCGAAGCATCTCACAGCCACAATTCGCTGCATCGCAAAAATGCTGGCAACGCCAAATAACGTAAAACCAACGTATTTGTGTTGCGACATCGTCAAACAAACTGTTGTATGTTGTACTCAGGTTCAGGTCGCAAAGGAGGCCACGATGTCAGCAGTTGCTGAAGTCCTGTCCACCCTATCATATAACGCCCATCCCCGTGGGAGTGATCTGCCGACGTGCCCGGTTTGCGCGGATTCGATGGTGGCTGCGGAAGCCTCAGCCTATCTGGCCGACAACGTCGTCAGCTATCTCTGGACCTGCGACACTTGCGGTTATGGTTTTGTAACCAAGCATTCGCTCAAGCGTTTGGCCTGTAACTGAGTTCCAGTCGTTTCCAATTTGACCTTTCGGCGGGCGCTCGGCGCTTGCCGGCGCGAACAGCTGTTGTTCATTTCGCCTTTGTCCTGACTCCGCCGGAGCGGAGCCTTCGTGTGCAACTGGGCGCCTGCTTCAGCGGGCCGCGATGTCGCCTTGTTCCCATTCGCGGCGCGTTCGCTCGCGAAAACTCGTGAACGTCCCTTGCGCGACCGCCTGCCTGATCTCGTTCATCAGGTGCTGGTAGTAAGCGATATTGATTTCCGACAGCAGCATCGCACCTAACGTCTCGCCTGACCTGACGAGATGATGCAGATAGGCGCGCGACGTATTGCGCGTGGAAGGCCAGGAACTCGTTTCATCGAGCGGCCGCGGATCGTCGGCGTGACGGGCGTTGCGCAAGTTGATCTGGCCGTATCGCGTGAACCCCATGCCGTGGCGGCCGTTGCGCGTCGGCATCACGCAGTCGAACATGTCGACGCCGCGCGCGACCGCTTCGATCATGTCGTCCGGTGTTCCCACGCCCATCAGATATCGCGGACGGTCGTCGGGCAATAACGGCACCACCTCCTCGATCATTGACAGCATCACCGCTTGCGGCTCGCCGACGGCAAGCCCGCCGATGGCGTAACCGTGAAAGCCGATATCGACGAGACCGCGCGTGCTCGCGTGGCGCAATTCCGGCACATCGCCGCCCTGGGCGATGCCAAACAGCATGTACCCGGCAGGCGCCGTCTCAAACGCGCGCTTGCAGCGCTCGGCCCAGCGCAGCGACAGCTGCATGGCGCGGTCGATATCGCTACGCTCGGCCGGCAACCTGACGCATTCGTCCATCTGCATCGCGATGTCAGACCCCAGCAGCCGCTGGACCTCGATCGATCGTTCCGGCGACAGCTCCACCATCGCGCCGTCGATATGCGAGCGAAAGGTGACGGCCTGTTCCCTGACCTTTCGCAGTTCGGACAAAGACATCACCTGAAAGCCGCCGGAGTCCGTCAGCATCGGACCGTTCCAGCCGGTGAAATGCTGCAAACCGCCAAGCGCGGCAATCCGCTCGGCGCCGGGCCGCAGCATCAGATGATAGGTGTTGCCGAGCACGATATCGGCGCCGGCATCCCGCGCCTCGCGCCAGTGCATGCCTTTCATCGCGCCGGCCGTACCGACCGGCATGAAGGCTGGCGTTCGCACCACGCCATGGGGGGTCGTCAACCGGCCGGTTCGCGCCGGGCCGTCGGTTGCGAGCAGCTCGAAATGATTGGGTACGCTCATGGAAACGGCTTATCGCGTAACAATGGCGTCCTGTTCAACCAGACTTAATGAGTTTTCAGCCGAAATCGGTTGACGATACGTCGATCCTTGCCCATAAGTCCGGTCCGATGATCAACGCGACCACCAAAACCACGACCAAAACCAAGCCCTTCGGGGGCTCGGGAGGCGTGCGCGCGTAGTCAAACAACCGCATCATCTTGATCCGAAGCCCCGCGCCCCAAAAGGTCCGGGGCTTTTTTATTGCCTCAAGCATGATCCGGAAAAGTGGGCACCGGTTTTCCCTCGCGACAAACGCGGAAGCGTTTGCGCGGAGATCATGCTCAAACAAAATGGAGACGAACGTGCGCAGAGACCCTGTAGTTGCCATTGCCGGCGTGACCGGCGCTGTAGGTGGGGAATTCATCGCCACCTTGAACAAGCGCGGATTTCCGGTCCGCAAGCTCAAGGCGCTGGCCAGCGTACGGTCCGCGGGCAAAACAGTCGGCTTCCGCGGTGAGACCGTCGAGATCGAGGAGCTTTGTGAAGACTCTTTTGACGGCGTCGATATCGCGCTGTTTTCAGCCGGCAGCGGCGTTTCGCGCAAGTTCTCGCCGATCGCGGTAAAGGCGGGCGCCGTTGTGATCGACAACTCCTCCGCGTATCGCATGGACCCCAACGTGCCGCTGGCGATTCCCGAGATCAATGGCCGGCGTATCGCCGAACACAAGGGCATCATTGCCGTCCCCAATTGTTCGGCGATCACGGCGCTGATGCCGCTGTGGCCGATCCACCGGCAGAACCGCATCAAGCGGATGATCATTTCAACCTATCAGGCGGCGAGCGGCGCGGGTGCCGCAGCAATGGACGAGCTGGTGGCTTCGACCCGCGCAAACCTTGCCGGCGAAAGCTATACGCCCAAGGTGCTGCCACACCCCTATGCCTTCAACGTCTTCAATCACGACACCAGGATCGATCCGGAGACGGGCTACAACGAAGAAGAAACCAAGGTGATCAAGGAGACGCGGAAGATTTTTGAGGACGAGACGATCGCGATCGGTATCACCTGCGTACGGGTGCCGGTGCTTCGCGCCCACAGCCAGGCGATCACCTTCGAGTGTGAAAGGCGGATTTCGGAAGGCGAGGTTCGCGATATCCTGTCGCGGGCGCCGGGCGTGAAACTCGTCGACGATCGCGTCAGGAATTATTTTCCGATGCCGATCGAAGCGTCAGGTCAGGATGATGTTCTGGTCGGACGCATCCGCCGCGACCTCAGCGACGCAACCGGGCACTCGATCTCGTTGTTTGTCGCCGCCGATCAATTGCTGAAAGGCGCGGCGCTCAACGCCATCCAGATCGCGGAGCTATTGCCGGAGCGCGTCGCGGCGTAACCCCGTGCGGGGTCAGTCCTGCCCACGAAACAGCAGACAGGCATCGCCGTAGGAATAAAACCGGTAGCCGCTCTTGATGGCGTGGGCATAGGCCCGTTTCATGGTCTCGAGCCCTGAAAAGGCCGACACCAGCATGAACAGCGTCGAGCGCGGCAGATGGAAATTGGTCAGGAGGATATCGACCGCGCGGAAGCGATAGCCCGGCGTAATGAAGATCGCGGTGTCGTCGGAAAATGGTTGGATCTCGCCATTTGCGGCGGCCGCGCTCTCCAACAGCCGCAGCGACGTGGTGCCAATGGCGACCACGCGGCCGCCCTTTGCGCGCGCCGCATTAAGTGCTTCGGCCGTCGCGGGAGAAATGGTGCCCCACTCCGAATGCATTTTGTGTTCCGTGGTGTCGTCCACCTTGACCGGCAGGAACGTGCCGGCGCCGACGTGAAGGGTGATCCTGACGAGGCCGATGCCGCGCTCACGCAACGCCATCTCCAGCGCCGGCGTGAAATGGAGGCCGGCCGTGGGTGCCGCGACCGCGCCGTCATTGGTCGCGAACATGGTCTGGTAATCGGCCACGTCTTGCTCGTCGGGAGCCCGTTTGGAGGCGATATAGGGCGGCAGCGGCGGACTGCCGAGATCGGCAATCGCGGAATCAAGCGCCGGTCCGTGAAACGAAAACGATAACGTCACCGCGCCGTCTTCGCCTTTCTCTTCCACCTCTGCGTCGAGGTGGCCGAGCAGGCAAACCTTGCCTTCATTGCCGAAACGAACCACGTCGCCGCGCGTCAGTTTTTTTGCCGGCTTGACCAACGCCTGCCAGCGCGAGGCATCGATCCGCTTGATCAGCGTCGCCTCGATTTTCGGTTCGGTTTCGCGCCCGATCCGCCGGCCCTTCAGCTGCGCCGAGATGACCTTGGTGTCGTTGACGACAAGCTGATCGCCCGCCTTGAGCCATTGCGGCAGGTCGGACACCAGGCGGTCGTGCATGCGCGCGCCGGACTCAACCACCAACAGCCGGGCGGAATCGCGCGGCTGCGCAGGTCGCAGTGCGATCCGTTCAGCGGGTAATTCGAAGTCGAAGAGATCGGTGCGCATTGGCCGGATTGTCATTGCCGGGCTTGACCCGGCAATCCATCTACCATGTGAAAATACTTCGAAGATTGATGGATACGCGGGTCAAGCCCGGGCTTTGACCGATACCGACAATCGCGTTGAGGCGGTGTCAGGTGCAGGCTTGTAGCCTGGTTTTCCGGTTCGGTCGATCCAGTCGAGGATGGCGCCAAGCTCGCCTTGCAGGCTGATGGAGAGGTCGCGGCGCGTCGGCCCGGGAGTGATGACGATGCGGCCGATGATCTCGCGGATGGCCTCCGCTGCCTCCGCAGCGTCGTCGGGATGGGCGAGCGCAACGGTCAGGCGTTCGATCCTGCGCTGGTAGGTCTCGGCGATGCCGGGGTGCATGTCGGGAACGTCCTGCGGGGCGTCCGACGTGCGGGCGGTAAGGCTGTCCTGCCTGGCCTCAAGCTCGGTGAGCCGATGTGACAGAGCACGGTGCCAGCCGCCTTGCTCGATGACGCGGACGATCTCCGCAATGGCCTTGGCAGTCTCGGCAAGCTCGCGCCGTGTGATGTCGGCTGTATTGCGGCGCTCACGGTTGAGCCGATTGGTTTCTTGCGTATAGGCGCGCATGGCTTCCGCCGCCATTTCCGGCGTCATCATGTGCTCGCGCAGTCCGGTCAGCACGCGGGCTTCCAACGCCTCGCGGGCGATGGTTCGGGCATTGTCGCAGCCGTTGCCCAAGACGTGGTTGGTGCAGGCGTAGCGGTCCTGTCCGCGCCGGGCATAGGAGCCGTCGCAACAGCCGCAGAACAGCAGGCCGGACAGCAAGGTGCGCGGACGATGGGTGGCGTTGAGCGCGCCATTCCTGGCGAGGCTGCGCTTCGTGCCCTCGCGCGATGCCTCGGTCCGGTCCTTGTAGCGCGCCGTCAATTCGTCCTGCTGAGCCTTAGCGGCATCCCATAGCTCCTGCGGCACGATGCGAAGCTCGGGAGCCTCGGAGCGTATCCATTCGCTTTCAGGATTGAGCCGGTACGCAAAATGGCCCGTGTCGGGGTTCTTGAGCTTTCGCTGCCGGTTCCAGCGGATGACGCCGACATAGAGTTCGCAATTCAGAACGCCGGAACTGATGATCCGATTGCCCCGGATGGTGGTGTCGTTCCAGCGCTTGCCGGTCGGACTCGGGATGCCGTCGCGGTTCAAGTCTGCGGCAATGCGCTGCGGCCCCTTGCCGGCGACATATTCGCGGAAGATGCGGCGCACGATCTTGGCCTGTTCCTCGATGATAGCGCGCTCGCCTCGGATCGGCTCGCCGCGTGCGTCCAGCGTCTTGACGACGCGGTAGCCGTAGGCGTTGCCGCCGCCAATCTTGCCCGCCTCGATGCGCCCCCTGATGCCGCGATGGGTCTTGATGGCGAGGTCTTTGAGAAACAGGGCGTTCATGGTGCCCTTCAGGCCAACATGAAGCTCGTTGATCTCGCCTTCCGATAGGGTGAAGATCGTCACGCCCGCGAAGCGCAGGCGTTTGAATACCCCTGCTACATCCTCCTGATCGCGGCTGATGCGGTCCAGCGCTTCGGACAGCACCATATCGAAGCGTCCGGCCTGAGCATCTGTAAGCAGCGATTGGATGCCGGAGCGGATGAGCGATGCGCCGGATATGGCGCGGTCGGAGTACGTCTCCATGACAGCCCAGCCCTCGCGGGCAGCACGCTCGCGACACTGGCGCAACTGATCCTCGATGGAGGCGTCACGCTGGTTGTCGGAGGAGTAGCGGGCGTATAGCGCAACGCGGGGCGTCGGACGGGTGGTCATCGGAGCGATCCTTTCACTCGGTGTCGGCCCCGTCCTCCGTTTCCTCGGACACGATGGGCCTATTGTCGTTTGCGGCGCGTAGCCGCTCGAAATCCTCACGCGCCATGCGACGGCCGATGATGCGGGCCAGCGTAAGCGCTACCCGGTCGATCTTGTGCCAGGTCTCCGCGCTCGGCTCGGCCTCCGGCTCACCGCGTGGGCCGATATTGTCATTCGCCGGTTTGAAGCGTTCCGGTTCCGTGTCGTCTCCCATGCCGTTTCCTGCACTGTTTTTCGAGACAAACAGGCATGAAGCGGCGGCGAAATCGGAATGAAAAGACTTGAATTCCCGTCATCGTACAAGAGGCGGCAAATACTTGCGAACGGCGGCATTTGCGTAGGTCGCTCCATACGCATCAAGTCACTCATGCCGCGTGCTTCAACGGACGTGCGCGCTCGACGCGCTTGCGTTCCTTCGGTGTGTTCAGCACCTCCCAAAGATCACTGCGCCGCTGCACGTTGAGCCAGAAGTCTGGGCTGTTACCGAAGACGCGGGCCAGGATCAAGGCCGTCGCGGCGGTCACGTTCCTGCGGTTGCCGCACAACTCGTTGACATGCTTGCGCTGAACGCCCATCGCCTCGGCGAGCGCGCCCTGCGTCAGGCCCATCGGCTCCATGAACTCTTCAGTCAAAATCTCGCCGACAGTCGCCGGCTTGCGTTTGGTGGTCAGCATGGTTGCCTCGCTCTCATCGGTAACTGTGATCGTCCAGATAAATCCCGGTAGCCTCGCCACGCTCACCATTCCACCGGAAAACCAGCCGCCATTGTTGATTGACACGGATCGAATGAAGCCCCGCCAGATTGCCGCGCAGCTTCTCGAAGTGATTGCTGGGCGGCACGCGCAAGTCCTGGTCGGTCACGGCATCGTCGATCATCTGGAGTTTTCTGAATAACCGTGCTTCAAGATCGGGCGGGATGTTACGGGAATGGGCATCGTCTACGAAGAAAGCCCGCAACCAGCCATCCCGAAAGCCGACGATCATTCCGTCACTCCAGTTAAGAGTACTTGTACCACCCTATAACTCACTTTTCAAGGGTGATTATCGCCACTCTGTAGCGCAGCCGCTTCTCTTTCCTTTCGGACTGCGAGCGCGCTCACAATCCACCCTGGTCTGCTTGACAAGCCATCACCGGGGCGGCGACGTCCCGTCAATGCTGGCGCGGAGCGCCACCGCGAAGCGGCTCGGCATTGACGGGATGGCGGCGCTCCGGTTCCATATCCGCAAGCAGACCAGGCCCTGCCGTTTCCGCCCGCGGCGAGAAGGTGATCGTAAAGGCGGGTCGGTACCGAGAGATGGGTCGAATAGCCACATGTTCGTCCGATGCTTGGCGCGCGAACTCAACTCGTCGGGATGCTGGTGGAAGTTACCAACCAGATTAGGGGTGTGCTTAAGACGTTTGGCATCGTTTTATCGAGACGAACGGGTGAGCCGTTCGAGCAGCTCGTCGAAGAGGCCTGCGGCGATCGCGGCGATATGCTCAGCGGCAAACCGGCCAGGAGCTATGTAGCCCTCCCTTCGAGCGGATTGCGTTGCTGACATTGGGAACCGCAGCGTCCGATGCCATACTGTG
Source organism: uncultured Alphaproteobacteria bacterium (assembly GCA_963770515.1). GTDB lineage: Bacteria > Pseudomonadota > Alphaproteobacteria > Rhizobiales > Xanthobacteraceae > Bradyrhizobium. The sequence goes on along the minus strand of CAVYPW010000002.1, from coordinate 609,133 downwards.
GCGAGCATTGGTCTCGACCACGAAGAGAACGCTGCAACCGGCAAGAACCAGCCTATCGGTGAGCTAAATTGAACAGACACCCTAGCCAGCGCATGTATGATCCAGGCATGTCGCTGTCTGCTTGGTACCTCCACAAGGTTATTCAATGTGCGCGGTTGGCGAAGGACGCGGCCAGCCCGAGCGCTGCCGGTTGGAATCTGAACGGGAGGAATGGCTTCAATTCTTGGCCGAGGAGATTGGAGCGGAATCGGCGACCCTAGACATCGCTATCACGCTGGAAGCACAGTGGGAATGTAGATTACTCACTCATTAGTCTAGCCGAGCGCATCGGTGTCCGGGTCTGCCTCCCGCGCCATCTTCAACCAACTCTCGGCGATTTTTAGCCAGCCTTCTTTGTCCAGGCGGATTACCACTCGGCTTGCTGGCGGCACTCGTCCGCATTCTTGCGAAATTCGTCCGCGCTGCTGGTCAACTTGTGTTCCAAAATACTTTCCCGCGTCCGCCTCGAAGGCAAACATCGGCTAGCGGAGTCCCGCAAGTCAACTGCGTTGTGCGCCCGCCCCGCTAGAGATATTGCTTCCCCAGGGGACTTTGGACTTTCGCGGCCCAGAATCTCTCATCTCCCGTGCCCACCCGGAATGCTGGGTGTCGAGAATATCCGGTCCAGGGCAATCAGGGGCCTTGACCCTGCGCCCGTAATTAGAGAACTGCTCCTGAACCAGACAGAGCAAGCAGCTACGCGCGCGCAAGAGTATTTTTCGCGTGGTCGTGGCGTAGCGTACAATCGGCGGCAAATACTAGGCTGTGAACCGATAAATCTGCCCGGTTGACGCCGCGTCGGAATCCGCGTTGCCTCGGTAGCCGACATCTTGTTGCATAGCAGCGAAACGACGCGATGGCCATGAAGAAGGAGGCTGTTGCTAGAATGGCTTCAGATGAATGATGATCTCAAATCCTATTTTGACCTGGTATTTCCACAAAAGGCACTTTCGCCTTGGGAGCGATTGATTCTGCTGTCAGCGTACGTGGCAAATGAAGGTAGGTGTGGAGAAAAGTTTACAGCGAAACTAGGCAAACTGGCCAAGCTATCCGGATCGTCTGAGACATCCGTACGTCAATATATTCGCACGCTTTCAGACAAAGGCGTGGTTCAAATAGAGGGCTTCGATCGTAATGGATATCAACTCACGCTGGTGCCGCCGCTGAGCATCCTTGGCGTCGCGGTCGCGCCCCCGTCCCTTAAACGGGACATTGATATTAAGTCACTCGATTTCTACGAGGGGCGTCGGTTTGTGTCTGCGTTACTCGCAAGACAAGGCGGCACTTGCTTCTATTCACTTCGCCAACTCGACGAACGCACTTGCGAATTGGATCATCTCGTACCGCAAGCAAATGATCTGAACAATTCGTATCGAAATATTGTTTGCTCCACATTTGAAATGAACAAGAGAAAAGGCGGCCTTTCGGCCGACGCCTTCCTGAGAGAGCAATATCGATCCGGTTTTCTCTCTCACGACGAACTTGAAGGCCAACTTGAAATGCTCACTCAGATTCAAGCGGGCAATCTAAAACCTGAAGTTCAGGACATATAGGGCGTTATCGCCCAGCACAATACGTGAGCATGGCTTTGTAGCCCGATTGTCGGTGCGCGCGACCTAGCCAATGATGGTGTCTATGTCACCGTGCAGAGTGATCTGGAAGTTACCGCGCTTCTCCCCAGCGCTGATGACGATGCGGTCAATGACTTCGCGTATCGCCTCGCCGGCATCGTCGGGATGATTGAGCGTTTCGGTCAGGCGCTCGATCCTGCACCGGTAGTTGTCGCCGATATTCGGATGGATGTCGGGCAGATTGGCTGGGGCCTCCGATAGACGCACGTCGAGTTCGTCCTGTTTGACCTCAAGCTCGGTTAGCCGTTGATCCCAGGATATGAACCCACCCACCGCTACGCGAAAATCGTGAGCCGCTCGGCATTGACGGGATGGCGACGCTCCGGTTCCTATATCCACAAGCCGACAAGGCCGTGCCGCCGCTGCCGCCGGCAAGAAGGAAGTGTGCCTGTCCAATTTTCACCCACGGCTAACCTTGCCGTTGGCGAGATCGACGATGAAGCCATTGGCGAGACGCACGCCGATAATCACGTCGTCCAATCGGTAGTTATTGTTGTTGCCTCTGAGGCGGTAGCTTGTGTCTTCTACGACATGCACGTCGAACCATTGATTGGGTGCGGTCTGGCCCCAGTATTTGCTACGTCGCTTGATGCGCGCTACGAGCTGCTGGCCCATCGTGGATGTCTCCGTTTGGATGAAAGCCGGATAGGTATGTGTGGGACCGAACGCACGGGAGATGGGACACATTGCCATGCTCGTCGTCATCGACATGAGTGCCGGCCTTCCAGGAGGTATGTATCGGCCTCATTAGACCTCATCGAATTCGCGTTTCGGGCGCCATGAGACGGGATCAGCGATCCAGCGGTTGATGTCGGATTCGCGCCAGCCACTCCCGTTGGTGCTGATCTTGAGCTGGGGTGGGAATGTCCCTTCAGTGATCTTGCGGTAGATCGTGGACCGGGACAGCCCGGTTCGGGAAAGAACGGTTTTCAGGCGGATGATACGGTCGGGTTCGCGCATGGCTGCGCTGTGTCCTGCTGGTTTTGTTTGACTGCTGTTGATCCAGACAGAACAAGGAGCGACGGTCACGCAAGCGCGTTTTTCGCGTCGTCGCAGCACGGCGAAGATTCGGCGGTAGATCGGACGGGTCAAATTCCGAGGCCCCGGCCCCTGCCGAGGTCGATGCCGTGGGTGAAGGCCAACTCCTGGCCAAGCCGTCGGCCTGATTCGAACGTAATGCCGAGCTCGCGCTTGCGGTTGGCGAGGATGGATTCCAGTTGCGGATCGCGTTCAAGGCTTCTGGCCATGTCGCCCATCGCCGAGCGCGTCGCCCTGTAGCTAGACATGTCACCGGCCTGATATTGACGCTGGCTGGCGTGGTCGAGCTTCTGCCAGCTTTCAACGAAACGGTCGGCGCGGTGGCTAGGATTGGTCCGCAGTTCGGTTTCGAGTTGGAGCGCGCGGATGGCGCGGGCGGGGTTGCCAGATGCGGCATCCAGGGCGAGTTCCGGGTTCTTCTTATAGGCGGCTTCGGCATCGTGTGAACCATAGGGCCGCACCTCCTCGAAGACCTTGCGGGCCTGCTGCAATTCCTTCACCTGCTCCGGGCTGGCCTTGCCGCCCTGTTCCTGGATGTCGAAGATCGCGTTCACGGCGCGAGCATGACGCCGGAGCGCAGCCGTCCGTGCCTTGCGCAGCGCCGCCTCCGGGTCTTCAGCGGTTTCCCTCACGGGCGCCGCGGAGTCACGCCGCGCCTCCACGCCGGCGCTTCCTCTTTCCGGCCGCTGTCCAGCATCTCGGCCAGGCGCAGCATCTGCGGGCGGGCGCAGGCCGTCGAACATGCCTCGCACCTTCTCCGGCACGATCTTCCTGACAATTTCGGCAACGCGCTCGCGGAAAGTGATGCCGCGCCGCTCGGCATAGTCCTGCACCGGATCAAGCCGTTCGAAATCCGAGGCCATGTCCTTGGACCGGTCGCGCGACAGGGTGCGGATGAGCCGGTTCTGACCGCCGAAGTCGTCGCGGCCGTAATGCAGGTCCATGCCGACGCGGTGCCGCGACAGGGCGACATAGCTGCCGTGGGCGTCCATGCCCGGCGTCGCCAGCACATGAGTCCGGTCCACCGTCATGCCCTGCGCCTTGTGGATGGTCGCGGCATAGCCGTGGTCAATCCGGTTGTAATCTTTCAGGTCGAAGGCAACGGATCGGCCATCGTCGGTGCGCACCGACATCGATTTTTCACCGACCTGTTCGATAGTCCCGAGCGTGCCGTTCTTCACGCCAAGCCCGCGTTCGTTTTGCAGGAACATGACACGATCCCCGCTGGCGAAGCTGCGTTCGCCGCGCTCGACCGTGACGCGCACGTCCTCGCCCAGATTGCCACCGGCCCGGATCCGCTGGCGCGCGCCCTCGTTGAGCACGCGCACCTCGGCATTGGTGTGGGTCAGGATGATCCGGCTCCTGTCCGGTGACGCTTGCCGATCGCGGTCCCAGCGGTCGATCAGATCGCCCCGCGCCTGCTCACGTGTCGCCGCCTCGTGCACCGTACCGTGGTGGTCATAAGCGTGGATCGCAGCGCCGGTCCTGCCGGTCGCCAGATCGCGCGTGGCGTCGCGCTGCCAGTCCTCCCGCTGGCGGCGCACCTCGCCGATTTCCGCGCCGCCGTGACGCTCGTGGATCGAGCGGAATGCCGCGCCCGCTTCAATGGCTTGCAACTGTTGCGGATCGCCGATCAGTACGACCTTGGCCCCGGCTTCGACGGCATGGGACAGCACGCGCTCCAACTGGCGCGTGCCGACCATACCCGCCTCGTCGATCACCAGGACATCGCGGGGGTTGAGCATGTCGCGGCTCTGGCCCCAGCCGTGCTCCATGCTGGCGATGGTGCGCGACACGATACCCGATCCGCTTTCGAGGTTTTCCGCGGCAATGCCGGACAGCGCTACGCCCCGGACCTCGTAGCCCGCCGCTTCCCAGGCTTCCCGCGCCACGCCCAGCATCGCGCTCTTTCCCGTCCCGGCGTAGCCGACTACGACACCGAGATCGCGCCCGTCCGTGACATGCGCCAGCGCATCGGCCTGCTCGCTGGACAGGACAAGACCGCGCTGTTCCGCTTGGGCCAAGGCGGTATCACGATCCCTGTCGTTCACCTCATGGCGTTCCCGCTCGGCCATGAGTTCAGCCGCGCGGTGCAGGCGCTGCTCGGCCTCGATCATGTCGCGCGTCGTGAAGCGATCTTCACCACGCCCGTCATTGCCGAGTTCGACCAGATCGGGCGCGCCGCGCATCGCGCCCATCACCGCGTTGAACTGGTCGATCCCGTCGCTGTGCCGGTGCGCGAACTTTGCCATATCGCGGCGCGTGAAGGTCGATTGCTGATGCGTGATCGCGTCCAGCGCGAGACTAGGATTCGCGATGATCCTCTCGCCATTGCCGCGTGCAATCTCGCGGTGCATCTCCGCGCGGTCCGCGGCCTCGATCCCTTCGCCCTCGATACCTCGATCTTCAATGCGTTTGGCGGATGCGCCGATCTGGGTTTGCGGCTCCAGCGCAATACCCAGCGCTGCCAGGCTGCGATGGTCGATCCGCGCGTCGATGTCGAGTTCGGCCAGGCGCTCGTTGGCGAACTCGGCCCAGCGCTCCCGCCAGCGCTCGACCATCTCGGTGCGGTTCCAGTCCCGCGCCTTCGGACCAAAGCCTTTCTCGTCCACCGACCGCATGGTGAGCATGACGTGGGCGTGGGGTTTGGCCAAGCCGTCTTCGCCGATGTCCCAATGCACGTTAAGATCGGCGATCATGCCCAAACCTACGAACTCCGATTGCGCGAAGTCGCGGGCGAGTTCGATGCCTTGAGCCTGCGTCAGTTCGCGCGGGATCGCGAACTCGACCTCGCGGGCCAGCTGGGCGTCCTTGCGGACTTCGAACGCCTCGACACCGTTCCAGAGCCGCTCGCGGTCGCTCCATCCCTGCGGCGCATGCTCCGGCAGCATCACCTCGGAATGGACGACGCCGCGTTTGGCAGAAAAATCGTGGCTGCGATCAAGCCTCTCGTCACGCAGCCGCGAGCCCGAGCGGTAGGCGGCTGACGCCACCGCGCTAGAGCCAGACTTGCGGCCAATGACCTTGACGTGAAGATGATAGATCGCCATCGCGATCACATCAGTGGCATAGCGAAGCGCATGTCGGAACGACGTATAAGCGCGCCCTCCCTCGAAAAATTCTCGGGCGGGATTAGGCCGTCTCAAACCGTCCTGACGACCTTACAGCATTGCGCCCAGGGCTCGACTATCATCGCTCCATCAACATTGCTGGAGGACGTGATGCGCAAGCCGCGGGATTTCGATGGGGAACTGAAAGTGCTTGAGGACAAGGCGCGTAACCTCAAGAGCCGTAAGGTGCAGCAGCTTGGTGAACTGGTGATCGCAACCGGGACCGATGCGCTTAGCGCCAATGAATTGGCCGGCGCGCTGCTCGTGTTGGCCGAAACGAAAGAGGCCGGAAAGCGGGAGGCTTGGGCTAAACGCGGTGCCACGTTTTTCCAAGGGCGGTCGCGGCGATCTGCTCCAGCACCTGGGCGCGACGCTGGCGGCGCTGCGGCGCAACCGAGCCGCGTACAATCGTCAACGGGCAGCAAGGGCGCGACATGATATGCGGACCTGGCAGGTCCAGCGCCGCAAGCGCACGCGGCATCTTATCGAACTCGGCGGCCTCGTCGTCAAAGCCGGTATCGTGGATCTGACCGGCGATGATCGCACCACTATCCTCGGCGCGCTGCTTTGGATGGCGGACCAACTGCAAAGCGACCACGGCGAACAGGCGCGCGAGCTATGGATTGCAAGGGGCAAGCAGGCGTTCGAGGCGGCCCCGGGGACACACAAGGGGGCAGATCGAAATGTTTCAGCAGTTCATCGTTGATGTACGACAATGGTAATGTCAGCCGAGCGACTGCGTGTGTGGAGCGTCGTTCGAGCATGCGATGGGCGCTGGAAGTGGGGCGACGGAATTCGCGACCAAACCAAAAGCTTACTTCGCGCGCTCAATACATTCGTTGCCACGCCACCAGCCAACGCATGTAGCAGCCCGGCTGCGGCCGCAATTCCAGGGGAGCCGTATTGTGTATGTTCGGCTCGGCCGCAGGACCTTGTCCCCTGCACAGTTCCGATACCGATGAAAAAATTTTGCCGGGGCGGTTCGGGCAGGCTCGACATACGCCTGATAATTGCCGCGGTCTCATCAGGAATGGCTAATTTCCTTTGGATCGCCTGGTGAAGTTCGCACGCCGCCATTCCTCACGAGTTGGCCGGGCTGAGTTTACAAAACAAACTCGATGTGGGAGCGCCATTTGCGGGTGAGGTGGATTATCAACGGCTGAAGAAGAATAAAACTTTTTAGACAATGTCGCGCTTAGCGTGCAATTTTTCGTGTTCGCAATTTCCATTTACAACTTGGCAAGCGCGGCGTACGTTATCAATCGAGACATTTGGATTGTAACGAGGCGCAAGCCCTCGAGAAACGGTCTCCCATGGCAAATATCGGAAATGAGTTTGCTGAGCGTGCAACGATTGCGCCCGAGCGCAAGGTTCCGCAGGTTTCCTACCAGGACGCCAGCCCCCTAATTCGATCCGGATGATCCCGCGAACGCCTCGACGGCGTTCGAAACACCTCCTCTTTAGTTTGCGTCTGAACCTTGGAGCCGCAGTAACGTGCCGCTCTCAGAGGGAATGGATGTTCTTTGTTCGAGGCAGGAAATCTCTCATGCAACGGCGCGTCAACTGTAAGTGTAGGGATTTCTCATCTTCAACGCGTTGGGGGGCCGCGCCATGAGGCGGAATGTCGGTTTCGTTCTAGTCGCGATTGTTGCTTGCTTGTTTGGCAGCACGGGTGGCGCGAGCGCTCAATGCGCAGTCCCGAACCAGATTTCCAATGGTCAAGTCGCGGACGCAAGTCAGATCATGGCGAACTTCAATGCCGTGCTCAATTGCCTCGGGAAATTGCCGACAACACCTGGCACCACCGGCCAATTGCTAACCTCCGGTGGTAGCTCAAATCCTCAGACTTGGACGTCAACCGGTACCTCAGGACATGCGCTTCCGTTCCTGGATGGAAGCAACGCCTGGTCCGGAACGCAGACTTTCGGTCCTGTTGTCGGTTCGGTTTCGACCCAAGCCGGCACGGCATACACACTTGCCGCAACCGATTGCGGAACGACCATCCTCTTCAGCGGCAGCACGTCGGTCACGTTGACCACTCTTAATAACCTCCCAGCTGGATGCGCGATTGCCATCGAGCAGGCCGGTACGGGTCAGATTGTCATTGCGGCCGGAGCGGGTGCTACTCAACATTCGGCTCACGGGTACACGCGGACTTACGGTCAATACGCCATCCTCGGGCTTTTTGTTGATTCCAACGTCGGCGGATCAGCGGCCAACTTCATCATCACGGGTGACGGCTCATGATGATGAAACGAACGATATCAACAGCGTCATGCCGCATCACACCCGCCCAAAAGCGCTCTTCTGAGATCTACGTGGAGAGTCCCATGAGACTACAATGGCGACTAACAGTCTTTTTTGTTCTTGGCTTCCTATGCTTCTCTACGGCGGCGTCGGCGACGCTGCTCTTTTCCGGTGGTGAGGACATAGACTTCACCTGCGTCGGCACTGGGACGTGTTCGGTCGACGGCAATAGCAGTACGTTCAGGACGGCATGGGCGCGAGAGTCAATTCTGATGTCAGGATCGGGGAGTGCCGACCCGCCATCTAACCGGTTGGCGACGCCAACGTTCGCGGCCAACTCGACACTCTGGATCCACGCTCAATTCTGTATGGATAGTTGCACCACCATCAACAACACCCTGTCTGCCCAGATGCTCCGGGTGATAGACAGCGCGGGTAACCCGACCCTCATCGTTCGCGGGACAGGCCCAGGAGGGCAACTCAAAATATCGTCCCGTACGGCCGCTGGCGTGTTCACGGATCTGGTCACCTGTCCCTCGGCCGTCAATCTTCCACTCACACAAATCGACTTGTATGTGAACTATGGAACTTCTGGCGAAGTCACTTTCTACAATAATAGCGTAGCAGTCTGCGACTACACGGGAAACGTCACCAACGGTGATGGTGCCACGACACTAAATCAAGTGGAGTTTTCGTCGGCCGGCAGCAATTCCAGGTGGTCGGAAGTTATCATTGCGACCACCGACACGCGGGCAATGGCACGGTTTACAGCAAACACCCTCGCCAACGGAAACACAGCCGGCTTTTCTGGTTCGAATATTTGTTCCTCGATTTGGAGTGCGGCAGCCGTCAACGATTCCAATTACGGATATTCGGGGACGGCTAACGTCTTGCAGGAATGCACCGTCAAGAACACGATTCCGCCCGGTGCCTACAGTGTACTCGGACTCGTAATGAGTGCCCGAGCCTTGGTTGGATCGTCAGGGCCGCTCCACTTCGATTTTGCCACTCGCGTCAATGGGACCGACTATCTGTCGTCTGATTTCGCGCCAACGACATCGTTCTCTAACTTCTCAAATTATCTTCAGACCACCAATCCGTCGACGAGCAACCCTTGGTCCATTTCCGATTTTCAAGCAACCGGATTCAACGTTGGAGAGCAGACCAAGCCATGAAGGGACGGGTCCTCATTGTCGCGATGTTAGTAGTTGCCGTTGTGAGTGCGGCGTCGGCCCAATCGAACTTTGAGAGTTCGAAGCTCTCTCCTGGTGTCGTGACCCAAGGGGTCGGCTTTCAATCGTCAAAGATGTCTACTGGCATTGTCACGCAGTATTCCGGGCTTCAGTCTTCGAAGCTGTCACCTGGTATCGTGATGCAGAATACCGCATTCCAATCACCGAAGCTCAGTGTCGGAATCGTCGTTCAGGTACTGTCCGGTAATACCAGCGTGCCGCGCGCGCCGCTTACACATTGGTAGGTACGGGCGCTCGGGAGAGAAGCGATCCCAATAAGTTACGTGCACAGTTTATGCGCCGATCAACTTGTTAAGTCCTAATGGAGCGACCGATGTCGAGGTCAAGAAGGCAAAAATCGAGCCTAGCGATCGTCATATTAGCGGTAGTCTGCACTGTCATTCCTGCCGAAGCAAATAGCTCCGCAGCCTTCACGTATGATGTTGATGGACGCGTAACAACCGCTCTCTATGACAACGGTTTGTGCGTTGCCTACATCTACGATGCGAATGGCAACCGAACGTCCTTGACGAATACGATCTCGAGCACGCCTGAATTGCCGACATGGGGTAGCGGCGTCTTCGGGTGTTTCCAATGGACACCGTAATACCCGCTTGGCATCTATCGGCATGATCGTTCCGCGATGCCGCGACGATGAGGAGAAGTACGATGAAGTCACCGGTGCGGACACTGTTTCTCGGGATCGTTATCCGCCTTGTGGCGTCGTTGCTGCTATCCGGTGCGACTTTTTTGCCGGCACGTGCCGATGAGATTGCGCCTGCGGATAAATTGACGGAAGCGATCAGGGCGGCACATTTCGCCGAGCCGCTAATTGCGACAAAACCCACTGCGCCCGCGGAAGATCAGGCGCTGCTGCAGGCTTTGACGGGCTACGAGCAGCGCGCGACGCCGGAGGATCTCAGCGCTCTCGCTGCGTTTTTTTCCATCTATCCCCACTCCGGTTGGGCCGCTGCTCTTTCGACCAATTTAGGTCTCTCTTATCTCCATAACGGCTATTTTTCGCGAGCACTCGACGCTTGGCAAAAGGCCTGGGATGAAGGAAAGAATGCTGTTGATCCTCGGGCAAAGTTGATCGTCGATCGTGCTGTCGGCGAACTCGCGCGTCTTGACGCTTCGCTGGGCCGCAACGTTGAGTTGGCTTCTTTGTTCGATGAAATCGGCGAGCGTCCGATTGCTGGATCCGCGACCGAGGCTATACAGACGGCCCGAGAGGAATTGGCGCAGAGTCAGAAGGATCCCCGCCACCTGTACATCTGCGGACCATTGGCGCTCAAGTCGCTGATGATGACCGAAGGAGCAAAGCCGGAGCAGGTTGATTTTCTGCAATGGTATCGCGCCAGCGCGAATGGAACGAGCCTCGCCGAAGTCGGACGCCTGGCAGACCAAGCAAAATTCGAGCATCGCATGGTGTTCCGCAAGCCGGGGGAGGCGTTGCCGATTCCGGCCATCGTGCATTGGAAGGTCGGTCATTTTGCCACCATAGTTGGTGAAACCAACGGGCGCTTCCATATCAAAGATCCGGTACTTGCGCGTCCAGATATCTGGATGACGCGTGCCGCGATAGATGCTGAGGCAAGCGGCTACTTTCTGACACCAGCTGCGGTGGCAAAAGCTGGAGCATGGCATGATGCCAGCCAAGCCGAGATAAGCAACGTGTGGGGAAAGGGTTCGACAAGCGGCACACCGCAAGGCGTGCCCGGACCTCAGGACCCGAAAGCAGATCCACCGCCGCCGGACTGCGGCACCTGCTCCTGCCCGATGTGCTTCTATAACATCGGTGAGGCGACGGTCAGTCTTAGCCTTTCAGACACGCCTGTTGGCTACAAGCCGCCAATCGGGCCGTCGGCGAAAGTGCAGATCGCCTACAATCAGCGCGAAGACAGTCAGCCTGCCGTTTTCAGCTTCTTTAATGTCAGCCCAAAATGGACGTTGAATTGGCTGAGCTACGTCACGGATGATCCCACAAATCCCGGAGCTTCCGTGTCTCGATACATCGCTGGCGGCGGGGCCTACTTTTACAGCGGATATCAGAGCCGCAGCGGTCAATTTGCTGCGCAAAATGACGATGGCTCGATCCTGGTTTTGTCGTCGCAGACGCCAATCACATATCGCCGCCAGATTGCGGACGGCAGCGTGGAGATCTATGCGCAGTCCAACGGAAGCACGAGCTACCCGAGGAATGTTCTTCCTAAGCCAGGTTGTCGACCCGCAGGGCAATGCGATCACCCTCAATTACGACAACCAGCAGCGGCTTATGTCGTTGACTGACGCAACAGGCCGTCAAACGACCTTCACTTACGGGCTCGCTGGCTATCCGCTGTCGATCACTCAAATAACCGATCCATTCGGCCGCAGCGCGACCTTGACCTACGACTCCAATCAGCGGCTCAATTCGATCACAGACGTTATCGGCCTGACGTCGAGTTTCACCTACGATCCCAATTCGCTCGTCAATTCGCTGACGACCCCCTACGGGACAAGCACATTTGCTTACACCGCCCCAGGGACAAGCGCGCCGCCTCGGTTTGTCCAGGTCACGGATCCCCTGGGGAACCACGAGCGCGAAGAGTGGCTGGAACCGGCACCGATCTCGGACAGTGATCCTACAGCCACCTTACCCGTCGGCATGCCACTATCGCCCACCAATATATATCTCTCTTACCGTGACAGCTTCCATTGGGACAAGAGCGCCTATGTCTCAGCGGGCTGCGCGCCGAGCGGCGGCTGCGATTATACCAAGGCCCGAGATACGCATTTTACGCATGACGCCAGTAACACCGGCCTAAAATCGACCACCGTCGAAAGCATCAAGTATCCGCTCGAAAATCGAATTTGGTTCAATTATCCGGGGCAGACCGCTTCGCTTTACTCAGGAAGCTATGTCAAGCCGATTGTGACGGCCCGCGTGCTTGACGACGGGACGACGCAACTCAGCACCGTCTCGTACGATACCGGTGGTTATTCCAAGATAACGCAGGCCACTGACCCCGTCGGACGTACGAATTCGTTCGCTTACTCCAATCATGTTGACCTGGCGGCTATCAGCCAAACAACCGCCTACGGGGTTCAACAGACGATCGCGCAATTCATCTACAATACCCAGCATCGTCCTATCTTTTACACCGATGCAGCTGGTCAAACCTCGACCTACGCCTACAATGCTGCCGGTCAGCTCACGTCGGTGACCAATCCGCTTGGCCAGAAGACGAGTTACCAATACAACACGACTGGCGATCTCATCACGGTCATCAATGCTAACAACGCCACGACCGGCAGCTTCACATATGATGCCTACGACCGGATCAGGACGTTCACGGATTCGGAGGGGTGGACAGCGACCTACGACTATGACGCGGCCGACCGCCTCACAAAGATCACCTATCCTGACGGAACCACCAGGGTTTACACCTACAACAGGCTGGACCTTGCCTCCTTCCAGGATCGTCAGCTTCGCAAGTGGACTTATGCCTATGATGCAGACCGGCGTCTGACATCAATCACCGATCCGCTCGGCAACCCAACAGGGTTCGGATATGCTCCCAACAACGAGTTGGCCAGCCTGACTGATCCCAAGAGCAATGTTACGGGCTGGACTTACGACGTCGAGGCGCGGGTCACCCAGAAGACATATCCGGACACAAGCACGGTTACCTACACTTACGAGAGCACGACGAGCCGGCTGAAATCGGTGCTCGATGCACTTGGACAGACCAAGCAATACGGTTACGCGCCAGACAATCGGCTGACGGCAGTCAATTATCCGAATGCGGTGAATGCTACGCCAAACGTCAGCTTCGCCTACGATCCATATTTCCCGCGCCCTACGTCGATGACCGACGACAACGGCACAACGACATATGCATATGTCCCTGTTGGCGGCCTCGGCGCCCTGCAACTGCAACAGGAGAGCGGCCCGCTTGCCAACAGCGTCATCGGTTATGCCTATGATGAGCTCGGGCGTCTCGCCTCACGGACTGTGGCTGGCGCCGGAGCGGAGAGCTTCGGCTACGACCCGATCGGCCGGTTGACGAGCCATACAAGCGACCTCGGCGCGTTCACGCTAAGCTATCTTGGGCAGACCAACCAGATCACGCAGCAGCAACTGGCAAGCTCGACCCTGTCGACTGCCTGGAGCTACCTGCCGAATAGCGGCGACAGGCGGCTCGCAGGAATAAGCAATGTCGGTCTGACGACGGGTCAATTTTCGACCTACAGCTATACGACGACGCCCGAGAATTTCATCAGCGGAATTAGCGAGGCCAGCGACAGCGCCTCCGTCTACCCTAGTACGCTGACCCAAACAGCGAGCTATAACAATCTCAACCAGCTCACCAATCTGTCCGGGCAGGCGCTTAGCTTTGATACCAATGGCAACCTGCTTTCGGATGGGCAGCGCAATTACAGCTGGGATGCGGAGAACCGCTTGATCGGCATTACCTACCCGGGACAATCCGGCAAGCAGACCACCTTCAGTTACGACGGCTTAAGTCGGCGCACTGCGATCACGAGCACGCCGGTGGGCAGTGGCAGTGCGACGACGACCTCGTACATTTGGTGCGGAAGCAGCATCTGCCAGGCGCGCGACGCGACGGACGCGCCGACCCGAGGCTATTACGCCGAAGGCGAGTTGGTTTCGGGAACACCGGCGCAGTCTTATTATTACGGGTTCGATCAAATCGGCTCGACACGGCGGGTGTTTGCCAGCACGAGCAGCGCGCCGGCCTATGGCTACGATCCTTATGGAAACCCCTTGCAAAGCACGGCGCCGTTCACCGATTTCAACTATGCCGGGATGTTCTATAATGCCGATAGCGGGCTCTATCTGACGCAATATCGTGCGTACGATCCGGTTGTTGGCCGTTGGTTGTCGCGTGACCCGATCGGCGAACCGTCTGTGCAGTCCGGATTTCTCTCGGTCGACGGCGCGGGAAGCATCTCTATCGATGTGCGACTTCAATTGCCCGCCGATGGGGGTGCCCCAGCGAACGCTCAACAACTTGGTGTTGCGCAGGCGAATCTCGCTTTGGTTAACACTCGTGTATCGTGGCCGAACGATTTAAACCTTTATTCCTATGTGCTTGGCAATCCTGTTAGTTTAATAGACCCGACCGGACAGATAACGTGGCGGCAGTGGGGACAAATCTGCTACACTATAATTGCGTGCAAAAGGTTTCCGGATCCTCCTCCAAAGCCGGAGAAGCCACCTATCTGTATCCAGATGCCGATCGACAAGCGCTAGCGTCAATTTGAATGGGAAATCCCATGTATCATATTGATTGGAAAAGAGAGCCGAATATCGAAGCTCTGCGGAGTGCACAGGAACTCCTGGCAACAGACACGCCGAACGCGCTATTAGCTCTTGAGAGCTTGGCCGAGCAGGGGTCGGTCTGCAGCATGTGGTATCTCGCTGATGCTTATTCGAACGGAGAGTTCGTAACAAGCGACCTCGAAAAAGCGAGATTATGGTACACTCGTGCAGCTGACGCCGGCTGGACGCCCGCGTTCTATTTGCTGGGGCGAACTTTCCTTCAAGCTGCTGACGAAAAATCGGCTTTTGAGGCGTTTTCGCAGGGAGCGGCAATAGGTTATCTCCCATCTATGTATCGCCTTGCTAAAATGCACGAAGATGGCTGCGGAACAGTGCGAGATATCGAGCGTAGCCGCGAATTGCTTCAGGCAGCAACGATCAGAGGGCATTTGTTCGCGAAGCGCGACTTTGCAATTCTATACCTTAAAGGCTCGTTTGATTTGACCCGTGCGTTAAAGGGCCTGCGTCAGCTGATGTCACTTGGATCAGATTTGATCAAAATCACCATAAGTCGAAGCTGGCGTGATCAAGAATACGAGGATCGTATCCTTGCTTGATTTGTTGGGACGAGAACGCGCGTGACCCGAATGGGCCGAAATCTCCCGGCAAGCCAGGTCCCGAGAATGAATTCCTTGATCCCAAAGGGCTGCGAGAACTGGCAGCAGCTAGCCGATTAATGTGAGCGGACATCATGGAGTTCTTGGAATTCCGATATAGGGGCTCCAGTTTCTTCATCAGCGTGGCGCCGAACTGACCTTGCGGATTCGAGGGCTTCAGGCCGTCGAGCTTCCCATTGGCGATCGTTGTTTTGGCGTCGAGAAACGCTTCTTCAAGAATCGCGCTGCCATGCACAACGAGCTGGCTCAAGTCGGCGCTTGATGCCTTGGTCAGACACCGGACAACCAAATAACGGGCATCAGCTATCTGAATGCGGTGAATGCCACGCCGAGTGTCAGCTTTGTCTACGATTTCTATTTTTACCGGCTCGCGTCGATGCGTCGATGGCCGACGGCAATGGCACAACGACGTATGCATATTTTCCTGTTGGCAGCCTCGGTGCCTTGCGACTGCAACCCGCTTGCCAACAGCGCCATCGCTTAAGCGTAACCGGCATGAGCCCTCCACCTGGGCATCGCGCGACTGAGCTGCGATACATCCTGGCATGAACTGTATTTTGGAGGTTGGCTATGGCAGAAGCCATGCATGAAGCCATGCTTGATGCCAGGCAGGAAGGGGGCTCCTATCGTCGGATCGAGGTGATCACGGGGCAGCGTCGACGACGGCAGTGGACGGCGGAGGAGAAGGCTCGGATCGTGGCGGAGAGCTTCGAAGAAGGAGCCAATATTTCCGAGGTCGCCCGCCGCCATGGTGTTGTTCGTGGGCTGCTTACGGTTTGGCGGCACAAGTTTGCGACGGCAGCGGGCCTTCAGGCGCAGGGCTTCGTGCCGGTCCGGATCGCTTCCGAGAGCGGTCCGACGAGGGTAGACGAGCCGGACCGGCTGGCGTCCGCGCACAAGGTGATGCCGCAGATGGCATCGCCCCCTGGCAAGCCTGGCGGGATGATCGAGATCGAGGTAGGTGAAGCACGCATCCGGGTCGAGCCCGGAGTGGAGCTGGCGACGCTTTCGACAGTGCTATCGGCGCTTCGGGGCATGCGTTGATTGCACTACGGTCTGACCTCAAAGTGGTGCTGGCGGCACAGCCAGTCGATTTTCGCAAGTCGGTGCACACGCTGTCGGCGCTGGTGAGCGAAGCACTGCGCGCGAACCCGTACTGCGGCGACGTCTTCGTGTTCCGCAGCAAGCGCGCAGACCGAGTGAAGCTTTTGGCATGGGATGGCAGCGGCATGGTGCTGGTAACGAAGTGGCTGCACCAGGGACACTTCACGTGGCCGCCGATCCGCGACGGCGTCGTGCATCTGAGTGCGACACAACTCGCGATGCTGCTCGACGGCCTCGAGTGGACGCGTGTTTCACCCAAGCCTGTGAAGCAGCCGACCGTCGTCGGCTGAGAGGCGAAGATTTTACTGGAGCCCGCGATGCGCGGATATATCGTTAGATCATGGCGATTCGCTCCGAAGCTCTTCCGACCGACACAGCGGCTCTGACCGAGATGGTGCTCGCGCTGGACGCCGAGAACGAGAAGCTGCGTGTGGCGATGCAGACGCTGAAGGAGATGATTTTCGGCAAGCGCTCGGAGCGGCTGGCTGCGATCGTGGCCGAGCAGCTCGCGCTCGAACTTGATGATCTCGCGACCGGCGTCACGCCGCCTGCGCCGGCCAACGATGATGTGCCTGCAACGAAGCCAGCTGGGAAGCCGCGCAAGAAGGCAAGGCGCAACATCGGCGCGCTGCCTAAGCATTTGCCGCGCTGCGAGCAGGTGCTCGAGCCGGACGCGACGGCGTGCCCGTGCTGCCAGGGCGTTCTGCACCGGATCGGCGAAGACGTCAGCGAAGTGCTGGACGTCATCCCGGCGATCCTGCGGGTACTGCGCACGATCCGTCCCAAATACGCCTGCCGCGGCTGCACTGACGGAGTGGTCCAGGCCAAGGTGCTGCCGCGCCTGATCGAGGGCGGCATGGCCTCGACCGCGCTGGTGACCCACGTCGTAGTGTCGAAGTTCGCCTGGTATCTGCCGCTGTACCGCCAGGTGCAGATCCTGGCCGGTCAGGGCATTCATCTCGACCGCGCGACGCTTGCTGGCTGGGTGAAGCGTGCAGCATGGTGGCTCAAGAGCCTTTATGAGCTCCAGCTGCGGACGATCCAGGCTTCGCCGCGGCTGTTCTGCGATGAGACGCCGATGCCGGTGCTCGATCCCGGACGACATCGCACCCGTATCTGCCAGTTCTGGGCGCATGCGATGGATGATCGCCCATGGGGCGGCCCATCGCCGCCGGCGGTCGCCTATGTATTTGCCGATGGCCGCGGCACCAAGGAGATCGCCGGGCAGCTGACCGGCTTCTCGGGCATTCTGCAGGTGGATGGCTATGCCGCCTACAAGGCGCTTGCCCGCGGTCATGGCGGCGCGATCGAGCTGGCTTTTTGTCTCGCCCATGCCCGACGCAAGTTCGTCGAGGTGTACAAGACAATGCAGTCGCCGTTCGCCCGCGAGGTGATCGAGCGCCTGCAGGTGGTCTACGCCATCGAGGCCGAGATCCGCGGCTCGAGTGCCGAACAGCGGCTTGCCGTCCGCCGCACCCAGACTGCACCGCTGATGGAGGAGCTGAAGGCGCGGCTGACCTCGATGCTCGACCAGCTGTTCTCCCAGTCGAAGTTGACGGAGGCCATCAACTATACGCTCAATCATTGGGTCGGACTGACGCTGTTTCTCCGCGACGGTCGCGTCGAGGTCGACAGCAACACCGTCGAGCGTTCGATGCGCCCGATTGCAATGGGGAGGCGGAACTCGCTGTTCAGCGGCAGCGAGGGCGGCGCCGAAAGCTGGGCAATCCTTGCATCCCTGGTCAATATGCGGCGCGACAATCAGGATGGGAATCCCGCGACAATCAGGATGAGAATGCGCCGCTGCCGGGGTGACGAAGGGAGGGCGTAGCCCGACCGGAGTTACCCCGGCAGCGGCGTCGACGCCCAAAGGGGCCTCATTTGGCGGTAACGGCGGCTGGTAAGGGATCGGCTTCTCCTTCGAGAGGACCAATTCTTTGGCCGGCCGGCATGTCACCGATCAACAAATGAGGCTTTTCATGAGCTTGCGTCGTACCCATTCGCCGGCCGTAGCCGGTGCAAAGGCCGGTTTCAGCACCTCCGCCGCCTACCGGTTCGAAAAGGATCCCCGACTTCCCACCCAGAAGAAGTCGCCCCGCGAACGTCGCCGGGCTGATCCATTCGCCGATGTCTGGGAGAACGACGTCCTCCCTATGCTGAAGGCCGCCCCTGGCTTACGGCCGATCTCCGTGTTCGAGGAGCTATGCCGCCGGCATCCGGAGCTGGGTTCCGGGACGCGGCGGACGCTTGAGCGGCGCATTCGCGCTTGGCGGGCGGTGAACGGCCCGGACCGGGAGGTGATCTTCCGCCAGGAGCATCCGCCGGGCCGTATGGGCTTGTCGGACTTCACCGAGGTTGCCGATCTTGGCGTCACCATTGCCGGCCAGTTGCTGGACTGCCGGCTCTATCACTTCCGTTTGCCGTTCTCCGGCTTCGAACACGCCCATGTCGTGCTCGGCGGCGAAAGTTTTGTCGCCCTTGCGGAAGGGTTGCAGAATGCCCTGTGGTCGCTGGGCGGGGTTCCCGAGCAGCACCGAAGCGACAGCCTCTCGGCGGCGTTCCGCAATCTCGGCGCCGACGCCAAGGAGGATGTGACGACGCGCTACGAGGCGTTCTGCGGCCATTACGGCATGACGCCGACCCGCAATAATCCGGGCGTATCGCACGAGAATGGTTCGATCGAAAGTGCGCATGGCCATCTCAAAAGAGCGCTGGCAGATGCCCTGCTGCTGCGTGCCTCGCGCGACTTCGACGATCTTCCGGCATGGCGGGGCTTCGTCGACGAGATTGTTGGCCGCGGCAACGCGCGCAATGCCAAGCGCATCGATCAGGAGCGGATGGCGCTGAAGAAACTGCCGGTCCGCAAGACCGCCGACTATGAGGAGGTCAACGTCGACGTCACAACATCCTGCGCCTTCACGTTGCGCAAGGTGTTTTACTCGGTCCCATCCCGCCTGATCGGCCACCGGTTGCGCGTGCGTCTTTATGACGACCGGCTCGAATGCTTCCAGGGCGCGACGCACATCATCACCTTGCGGCGCGGGCGAGCGCTGCCGAACGGCAAACATGGCCATGTCATCGACTATCGCCATGTCATTCATTCCCTGCGCCGCAAGCCGATGGCGCTGCTCAATCTGGTCTATCGCGACCAGCTCTTTCCTCGCCGCGTCTACGCCCTTGCGTTCGACGCCTTGCTCGCTGGAATTGGCGAGAGACCAGCGTGCCGGGCCATGGTTGGGCTTCTGGCGCTCGCACACGAACGTGCCTGCGAGGCGGAACTCGGCGTCGTGCTGCAATCAGCTCTCGACGACGGCGTTCTGCCGGATCTCAATGCGCTGATCGAACGCTTCCGCCCGAAGGGCATGGCACCGCCGGTCGTCATCGTCACGCTGCCCTCGCTCGCCATCTACGACCAGATTGCCGCGACCGTGGGAGAAGCCGCATGAACGCGACCGTCAAGATCGATGCCGCCCGTGTCGAGCTACTGCTCAGCGAGCTGCGCCTGCCCGGTATCAAGCTGATCTGGGCCGCCCTGGCGGAGACCGCCGACAAGGAAGGCTGGCCTGCAGCTCGCTTCCTGGCCGCGCTGGCCGAACAAGAGATGGTGGAGCGAAGCCGACGCCGCTTCGAACGTCATCTGGAAGAAGCGCGACTGCCGCCGGGAAAGACCCTCGATGCGTTCGACTTCGATGCCGTGCCGATGGTCTCGAAGGCGCAGGTGCAGGCGCTCGCCGCCGGTGACGCCTGGCTCGAAAAGGGCGCCAATCTCCTGTGTTTTGGGCCGCCCGGCGGCGGCAAATCGCACTTGGCGGCGGCGCTCGGCATGGCCCTGATCGAAAAGGGCTGGCGCGTGTTGTTCACCAGGACCACCGATCTCGTGCAAAAACTCCAGATCGCACGCCGTGATCTCGTGCTCGAAGCGGCGATCGCCAAACTCGACAAATATCACCTGCTGATTCTTGACGATCTCGCCTATGTGACCAAGGATCAAGCAGAGACCAGCGTTTTGTTCGAGTTGATCAGCGCCCGCTACGAACGGCGATCAATGCTCATCACCGCCAATCAGCCGTTCGGCGAATGGGGCAAAATCTTCCCGGATCAAGCCATGACCCTCGCCGCGATCGACCGTCTCGTTCACCACGCTACGATCCTCGAAATGAATGTCGACAGCTATCGCCGGAAAGAAGCTGTCGACAAAGCCCGCGGACTAGGTCGTCCGCCGACGCGCGCGACAATCAAAGGCTCATCCTGATTGTCGCTCCACGACAATCAAATCACGCGTCACGAAAATATCGCTTGCGTTATCGCACACCCGCGACAATCATCCTCCCGCCGCGACCGCCGAAATGGCCATCCTGATTGTCGCTGTGTTCCCATCCAGATTGACGCGCTACATCAATACGGCAAAGCTCCACGAACTCGATCCGCAGACCTATCTGGCCGATGTGCTGGAGCGTATCGTCTCCGGTCAGACCAAGAGCCACCAGCTGCACGAACTTCTCGCCTGGAACTGGAAGGCGGCCCGCGAGCTCAACGCACGGGCGGCTGCATGAGCCGGCGGCGCCGTTCGTCATCGCCCTCATCACCATCGATGGTGGCAGCTGCGATGCCGCTCGACGAACTTGAGCCTTGGCTGCAGGCTCGCGCCGAGCGTCATCCCGTCGCTATGAGCCTTCCCATGCTTGACGGTTATGTCGCCGCGATCGTGGCCGGTCCGGTGTCGATAAGTCCGCCCGACTGGATCTGTCCGCTGCTCGCCATCGACGCCGACGCATTCAACCATGGCGGCACGCCTGAGTTCGCCGCGATTTCGGCTGTCGCGCTGCGCCACAATGACATCAGCAACGTTCTTTCCACCGCACCCCATCGGTTCGCGCTGACCCATGCCCGCAAGCCGAATGGCGACGTTGATGCGCGGCCGTGGTGCCAGGGATTCCATGCTGCCATGCGGCTGAGACTATCGGCTTGGGCCCCGCTGCTCGACATCAGCAACATACACCACGGCTTGCTCCTGCCCATCCTGCTGCATTGCGTCGACGATCAAGGGCGCCCACTGCTTGGACCGCCAAGGAAAGGCCGCGAGACCGAGGAGTTCCTGCGCAACGCCCACGCCGACATCCCAGCCGTCGTCGAGGCCATGCGCCAGTATTCGATGCCGACCCGCTACGCTCGCGCGCGCTGATCACCGCCGACGTGGAAGCTCATGCCGGTTACGCTTAAGCCTATGATTGGACTTGGGCGCCTCGCTTCGCGGGCTGTGACTGGAGCTGGAGCGGAGAGTTTTGGTTACGACCCGATAGGCCGGTTGACGAACCATACCAGCGATCTTGGCGCGTTCACGCTGGGCTATCTTGGGCAGACCAACCAGATCACGCAGCGGCAATTGGCGAGTTCCACTCTGTCGACCGCCTGGAGTTACCTGCCGAATAGCGGGGACGGGCGGCTCGCAGGAATAAGCAATGTCGGTCTGACGGCGGGTCAATATTCAACCTACGGCTATACGACGACGCCAGAGAATTTGATCAGCGCGATCACCGAGACCAGCGACAGCGCAGCGGTCTATCCCAATGCGCTGACACAGACCGCGAGCTATAACAATCTCAACCAGCTCACAAGCCTGTCCGGGCAGGCGCTTAGCTTTGATACCAATGGCAACTTGCTTTCAGATGGGCAGCGCAATTACAGTTGGGATACTGAGAACCGCCTGATCGGCATCACCTATCCCGGGCAATCCGGCAAGCAGACCGCCTTTAACTATGATGGGTTGAGTCGGCGTACCGCGATCACGAGCACGTCTACTGGCGGCAGTGCGACGCCGACCTCTTACATTTGGTGCGGAAGCAACATCTGTCAGGCTCGCAATGCCAGCAACGTGACGATCCACGGCTATACTATGCCGAAGGCGAGTTGGTTCCGGGCACACCAGCGCAGCCCTATTATTATGGACCGGATCAGGTCGGGTCGGCGTGTCTTTGCTAGCTCTAGCAATGCCCTGGCGTACAGCTACGACCCTTATGGAAACCCCTTGCAAAGCACGGCACCCCTTACCGATTTCAACTATGCATGTTCTATAATTCAGACAGCGGCCTCTACCTGACCAAATATCGAGCGTACGATTCCATGGCGGGGCGACGGCTATCTCGTGATCCAATCGGCGAAAGTATTGCACAGATCGAAGGTAGTTTCGGTATCAGCGGTCGGCATGGCATTGCGCCCTTCGGCACGCCGGGTGCCCTGAAAACTCAACAATATGGTTTGGCTGTTTCAGGAGATCTTCCAGTATTTAAATCACGAATCAACTTGTATGATTACGTGAGCGGCAATCCGATATTAAGAAACGACCCCAAGGGCGACCAGTGGACACAAGTGATAATTGGCATCGGAGCGATCCTAATTGGCATTTACGAAATCAGGCCTACAATGTTCATCCTAAACCAATTCCATTTCCTCCCCCACCCGGACCGCCGTTGCCACCTGGTAACGTTTGTACTCCGAACTACCCGCAAGGCGCACCTCCACAGACTGCCGGTCCATATTATCCCCCAATTACGGCTCCGGAGGGACCCGAAATTCCCGAACCGCCGGAGCCGCCGGAGTGGCCAAGAGATTGATCCTTCCGATACAAACCGATTAGCCGGCTGGCTATAAAAGAGCATCGACATGAAGAAACCGTCGAGTTGGAGAGTGGTTTATATTTCGGGATGGGTAGTTTCCCTCGTCGGTATCTTGAATATGGTTTGGGATTTCTCGACGCGCGTAGATTCCCATCACTTTGATCTTGGGCTTGTTTGGGCCAATATCGCGCTTGTGCTTATGGGTCTTTTCGCTACCGCAATCGCAAAATCTCTCATGGGCCTGGAAGAGAGAATCAAACAGATAGAAGAGCGTGGCAGGCAAGCCGCGTCCAGCGTTTGAAAACCCCAGCAGTTCTCAAAATAACCCCGACGTTTTCGGTGCGCCGGTGTTTCGAGGCCAAGCACAGCGCCATGCTTTTCGACAGCGCCATGCTTTTCGGTTGAGCCTGCTTTGATGGCCTAGCACCGCTCCAGCTTATAATTGTGATCCCTATGGCGGTTCTTTGCAAAGCGGATCCCCACTACGCAGTACCCGCTCTAGTTGTTCATAATCTGTGCATAAGCCAGTAAGCGCTGCAGTTAAGAATGAATTCTCTCACTTGTAGTGCTTCACTCAACCAGACGTTGGGCTGGGGCAAGCGCGGCTTGCTGAGCCGACGTCTTCGAGGCGGTGGCCAATTCGACGACGACGGTCAAAACGGAGCAAGTACCTCCGGCACACCATTCCCTCAGCCCCGAAGCTTACAAGTCCGCAGCTTGCAGCAAAATGGGTGTTAGCATGAGCCAAGTTGAAGGCAAAGTCATTCAGGCGCCGCCTGGCATTCTTGGGTTCGACACGACTGAAGTCTTAAATGTGGTCAGTGCAAAGAACTACTACAACAAGGGATACAGGTTTTGCGTTCGCTACATCGGGCGAAGCTCCGGTAAGTCGCCCTATGTTGACATCAGCCAATCCGAAGCTCAGACAATTGTAGATGCGAGCCTTGCGCTAACGGTTGTTCAACATCCGCTCGCCGCGGGTTGGACGCCGACAGAAAGCATGGGCAGTGATTTCGGAAATTACGCTGCTCTTGCCGCGGGAAAAGCAGGTTTGTTACCGGGAACGAATGTCTGGCTTGATCTGGAAGGTGTCAAGGACGGCGTCTCGTCGAACGACGTCATCGCTTATTGCAATGCCTGGTTTGAAGAAGTCGAAAAGCTCGGCTTCGAGTCAGGAATTTACATCGGCGCTGCGCCGGGGCTCACGGCCGATCAACTCTACTGGGATATTAAGACAAAACACTATTGGAAAGGCGGCTCAAGCGCGAAGGCCGGCGTGCCAGATGACATTCCAAATCGTGGATATCAACTCGTTCAGCGGATTAGCAATCCGGGCACGTCCTCCGAGTTCGATTCCAATGTCACCCGCACGGACACGTTCGGTTCAGGCGTAATGTGGATCGCAAGTGATAACGGCGAGGCGATGGTGTGAGCTTGTCCAGGCGCCGGTCCTAACGGCTGATGGAGGAGCCGGTTTCTTCAGATCCATATCGTGTGTTCTCATGAAACAGAGACTCATACAATTTCAGATCGCACTTAAATCTCCACGGCCAACAAGTGTCGGTCTCGGTCAAAACCTGCCCGCGTATGACGAATTAGGCTCACGCCTCGTCCAGCGCCATATGCGCCTTGACGATCTTGTCGGGATCCTTGACGGGCTCGCCGCGCTTGATCTTGTCGACGATGTCCATGCCGGAGGTCACCTGGCCCCAGACCGTGTATTGTTTGTTGAGGAACGGGGCGTCGTCGAAGCAGATGAAGAACTGGCTGTCGCCGGAATCCGGACTTGCGGCGCGCGCCATCGATGTGGTTCCGCGCACATGCGGCTCGGCGTTGAATTCGGCCTTGAGCTTGGTGCCGGAGCCGCCGGTGCCGGTGCCGTGCGGGCAACCGGTCTGGGCCATAAAGCCGTCGATCACGCGATGGAACACGATGCCGTCGTAAAATCCCTCGCGCACGAGTTCCTTGATCCGCGCGACGTGGTTCGGCGCAAGATCGGGCCGCATTTCGATGGTGACGGGTCCCTGCGTGGTTTCGAGGATCAAAGTATTTTCTGTATCAGCCATGCCTGTTTCTCTGTTGGTGAAGATTTACGGTTGTGAAATCGAATGGCGAAAGGGCGGCCGGCCGCGGCACCGGCCATTGCATCTGTAAATGGCATGGGCGTGCAGCGCTGCAACGCCTCCATGGCCGCGATCCGGTATAATAAACGATCGTTGTCGTCCGCCTGTTCCGATTCATAGGTCACGCGGGGGCGGCCCAAAATCTCTCCGGTCCGGGTAAAACTGACAATCACGGTAATATCAATGCCGGGATGCGCGCGCGAGGGCTCCGGCGGCCGCCAGCACGCCCCTAACCTGGCGAAAACATCCGCAATGGTGTTCACCTGCGCCGATTGCGCCGGCACAGGTGTGAGCCCGACGAGCCAAAATCCCGCAACGCACATCAAAAACAAACGGCGAGGCCGGTTGGTCACCGGTTACTTCATGTCGGAGGCGACCTGGACCTTCACCATCTTGTCCGGATTGGTGACGGCGCCGCCCGCTGATCCCGGGTCCGCCTTCTTCAATTTGTCGACGACGTCCATTCCCTGCACCACTTCGCCGATCACGGTGTACTTGCCGTCGAGCGGCGCGCCGTCTCCAAACATGATAAAGAACTGCGAGTTGGCGGAATCGACACTGTCGCCGCGCCGCGCCATGCCGACGATGCCGCGCTTGAAGTGGGTGCTGGAGAATTCCTGCGTCAGGTTCGGATATTTCGAGCCGCCGGTGCCGTTGAAATTCTGGCCGTCGCCGGTCTGCGCCATGAAGCCGTCCATCACGCGATGGAACGGCACGTTGTTGTAGAAGCCTTCGCGGGCCAACTGCTTGATGCGCTCGGCGTGCTTCGGCGCGATATCGGTGCGCAGCTTGATGACGATCCGTCCCTTGGTGGTGTCGATGACGATCGTGTTTTGCTTATCGAGACCGGCAGGAAGCGGCTGGGCGATGGCGGGTGCCGCACACAACAGCGCGACGAAGACGGCGAGAATTCGGATCATGAAAGCTCCAGCGTGAGAGAAGATATCAGCGGCCGAATTTGGCCTTGAGGCGCTTGGCCACCGCTTTGGGAACGAAGTTCGAGACGTCGCCACCCATACCGGCGATCTGTCGCACCAGTGTGGCAGTGATCGGGCGAACGGTCGGTGACGCCGGCAGGAAAACCGTGTGGACCCCCGGCGCCATGGTCTCGTTCATGCCGGCGATCTGCATTTCGTAGTCGAGGTCGGTGCCGTCGCGCAAACCCCGGATCAGGATGGTGGCGCCGGCGCGCTTGGCGGCGGTGACCGTGAGGTCGTCAAACGTGACGCAGTCGAATTCGCATTTCGCGTGACTGGCAACCGGTTCGAATACCTCGCGGAGCATCGAAAGCCGCTCCTCCACCGAAAACAGCGGTGCCTTGCCGGGATGGACGCCAATCGCAACCACCAGGCGGTCGCACAGGCCGACGGCATGCCGGACCACGTCCAGGTGGCCATTGGTGACGGGGTCGAATGAGCCGGGATAAAGCGCAATGCGGGGCATGAACCCTCCTACCCCGCCCGGGCTGGACCCGCAAGCAGGTCTGGAATGAGGCCTGGGACGACCCGGCCGTTATATTTTGTCGGCCATTGAACCATTTAGGGGGCCGGCGCGTCTTCTGGGAAGCGCCGGCTTTGTTTCGTCGCGACCGGGCGACGAAACAAAATGGCGGTTGGATGAAACCATTTTGGGCCTTTGGCAGACCTCGGCGAAGAACTCCGGAAACGCCGGGTTTGTATCAAGACGCCAGATAACGAGGGCCACCCAAGGCCCGGTGACAGGGGACCGTCATGATCAAGGCTCTTTCAGCTATCGCCGTTGCCGCGTGCCTCGCTGCCGCCCTGGCCGTTCTGCCGGGTTTTGCACCGCAAGTCGAAGCCAGCGTGCCGCGCCCGTTGGCCAAGGCTGACCGCCTCGACATCCACCCGACCGGCCGCGACTGCTCGCAGCAGGCCTGGCCGCATTTTGAGGCTTCCTGCCTGCGTACGGCGGGCTCCAAGGTTGCTGTTCGTGAGGCCCGTCTGGTCACTGCCGACCGCACGCCATAAGGCCCGCCGTTGGCCTTCGCTTTATGATCCCAACGGCACGCTCTGGGCGTGCCGAAAAATGCTGGTCGGATCGAACGCCGCCTTGATCTTCATCAGGCGGACGAGGTTGTCGCCCCAGTAGGCTTTGGCGTAACCCTCGCCGAGATCGAGGTCGCAGTAGTTCACATAGGAAGCGCCGGAAACATAAGGCCGCATCGACGCATACAGCGCCCGCATCATCGCCATATTGGTCTCGGTGGCGCCGGGGCTGTCCCACTGCATGAAATATTGAATGAGGTACTTCGTGTTGCCGCGATGGACGAACGCGGTGGCGTCGGACGCAACCTTGTTGATCGCCCCGCCGTAGCTGTCGAACAGTACGGCGATCTCGCCCGGCGCTTTCTGTAACCCGTCAAGCAGCGTCAAAATCCCCTGCTCGCTCATGGGCTCGACGATATAGTCGGATTTGCCCTTCATCAGAACCGATTCGTAAACCGGCCCGCCGCCGTTGAAGATATTTGCGGCCCTCGCGAAAGTCATCGTGGTCGTGATCAGAATCTCGGCCAGACCTGCGAGTTTTTGCAGGCGCTTCAACTCGGCCGTCAGCTTACTTTCGGAATCGACCGACAGACCGGCGATATGCACCTTGATCACTCCGCCTGCCTCCCTGGTCAGGTGCAGCGTGCAGGTGATCGCGGGTGCGAGATTATCGAGCCATTCCTGCCAGGCCAGCACGATCCTGGCCGCCTGGGCGACAGGCTTGCTCCAGGTGACGGCGAATTTGGCGACCAGATTGACCACGCTGGTGCGGAAGTTGAATTTGGTCACGACGCCGAAGCTGCCGTTGCCGCCGCCGCGCAGCGCCCAAAACAAATCGGGATTTTCCTGGCCGCTCACATTCAAGATATTGCCGGAGGCATCGACGACCTCCATCGACAGCACGCTGTCGCATGCCAGCCCAAACGGGCGTCCCAACAGGCCAAAGCCGCCACCCAGCGAATGGCCGGCGACACCGACGGGGAAACAGCTGCCCGCCGGGATCGCCTGATGAGAGGGTTCGAGCGCGCCATAGACGGCGCCTAACGAGGCGCCGGAACCGATCGCGACCGACTTCTTGTCAGCGGCAAGCTGAATAGCGGCCATGCCGCGCACATCGATGACGAGATCGGCGTTCTGCGAAAAGCCTTCATAAGAATGACCGCCGGAGCGGAGGGCAAAGCTGACGCCGTTAGACGTAGCCCAGCGGATGGTTTGGCCGACGGCTTGCGCACTTGAAGCAACAACCCGCACCTGCGGCGTGATCTGCTTTCGTTTGCTGTACGAAGCATTGTAGTCGAACTTGTTGGGAGCAACGCTCCCCGAAATCAGAACCAGATCCTTTTTGGGATCGAGTTCCGCCTTCAGCGCTGCGATCGGCAGGCTGGTGGCGGCCTCCGCTCTCAGGATCGAAAGCAGCGAACTGCCGACGATCAGGTTTGCCGGGAAGACGCTGGAGGCTTGCAGGAATTCCCGGCGCTTCATGCTGTCCCCCACACCCGCCTCTGGCGTTTACTTCCAAAACCGGAATGACGATAGACTTGGCGATACCTGCATTACCCTTGGAATCAGACATCCAGGGCGATCTTCAACGTGTCCGCTTTGTGCGGAAAGAATCAACAGGTCGATGCCAGCAACTGTTCAGGTGCAAACGCTCCGTGCGATACCCGATCTCGGTGCGGCTATTCTCGTGTGTAACGATTGTGGGTTGACCTTGCTCCTCGTCAGTTAGTACGAGAAGTCGCGCGCGCGTTCGACTGCGCGCAAATGCAAGCCGGATCAACTGGTTATTCCGATCGGTTTTGACCGTCCGGATGGATTGGATGAAGCCTTGAACAAAAAATCCTATCGGATCGGGATCGACGTCGGAGGGACCTTCACCAAAGCCGCCTTGATCGACAATATCGACGGCAGCGTCGTTGGGCGTTCGTCCGTCCACACGACGCACGACCATCCGGATGGCGTCGCAGCCGGCGTCATCCTGGTATTCGGGCGGGTTTTGAGCGATGCCGGCATCGACGCATCCGACGTCGTCCTTCTCGCCCATAGCACGACGC
Organism: uncultured Alphaproteobacteria bacterium; assembly: GCA_963770515.1. GTDB lineage: Bacteria > Pseudomonadota > Alphaproteobacteria > Rhizobiales > Xanthobacteraceae > Bradyrhizobium. The sequence goes on along the minus strand of CAVYPW010000002.1, from coordinate 579,989 downwards.
AGGCGACGAATGCCTTGCTGGAGGGCGACGTGGCTCGGGTCGGAGTCGTGGGTCTTTCAGCTGCCAAGGCTGCGAAACTCGCCGAGGTGCAGGTGCGCATCGATCCGATCGAGCTTGCGCCGGGGCGCGTCCTTCAGACCTGCAACCAGTTCCTGCTCAGCGACGGGCTCGACCGGAAGGCGGTCGAGAATGCCGTACGCACGCTGCGCGCAGAGGGCGCCCAGGTGCTGGTGGCGTCGGCCGCGTTCGGCGTCGACAATACCTCGACCGAAGAACTCGTTCGCGAGGTCGGCGAGGAGTTCGATCTTCCGACGACTTGCGGGCATGAGGTCACGCGGCTTTACGGATTGACGACCAGAACGCGCACCGCGGTGATCAATGCCTCGATCCTGCCACGGATGATCGCGACCGCCAACCTGACCGAAACGAGCATGAGGAACGCCGGCATCGACGCGCCGCTGATGATCATGCGCGGCGATGGCGGCGTGATGAGCATTGGCGAAATGCGGCATCGTCCCGCCATGACGATGCTGTCGGGACCTGCGGCGAGCGTGGCGGGCTCGTTGATGCATGTCGGCATGTCCGACGGAATCTATTTCGAAGTCGGTGGCACGTCGACGAACCTCGGCGTCGTCAAGGCCGGCCGTCCGGTCGTGACTTACGCGAACGTCGGTGGCCACGATACCTACGTCAATTCCCTCGACGTGCGTGTGTTGGGCGTGGCGGGCGGCAGCCTGATCAGGATCGCCGACGGTTCGGTTCGCGAGGTCGGGCCGAGAAGTGCCCATATCGCCGGGCTCCGATACGCCTGCTTTGCGCCTGCCGAGGTCTTCGACAGCGCGCGCGTCGTCTTCTTCGAGCCGAAGCTAGGCGACGGCGACGACTTTGTCGCGATCGAAACCGAACGGCACGGCCGCTTTGCGTTGACGACCACCTGCGCCGCCAATGCCGCCGGGCTGACTGGTCCGGAGATGCATTGCTACGCGCCGGTGGAAGCCGCCCGCGCGGCCTTCGCTCCGCTCGCGGCAGCGGTCGGAAAGGATGTCGTCGCGCTGGCTAAAGAGGTGCTCACGTCGGCGTCAAGCAAGGTGATGCCGACCATTCTATCCCTGATCAAGGACTATCAGCTCGACCAAGACCAGCAGGTGCTGATCGGAACGGGCGGCGGCATCGGCGCTCTGTTGCCCACCGTCGCGGACCGGTTGGGCCTGCGGTTCGAGATAGCGAAGGATGCCGAGATCATTTCCTCGATCGGAGCCGCGCTGGCGATGGTTCGCGAGGTCGTCGAACGGGTCAATCCCGATCCGTCCTCCGACGATATCGTTAATCTTCGCGCCGAAACGCTGGAAGCGATCGGCAAACTCGGGGCCGATCCGAAGACGGTCGACATTTCGGTGGAGATCGACCGCCAGACCGGCAGAATCCGGGCGATCGCCACGGGCGCCGCTGCGCTCCGCAGCTCTGGAGATACCGAGACGGTTTCGGAGCGGCAGGCCCGTCGCATCGCGGCCAGATCGTTGCGGCGAACGGAGGACGAGATCGAACTCGTTGCCGAGACCCCTGGCGCGTTCGTCTACGCTCCGACGGCCGGTTCGAGGCATTCGTTGAGGATCGTCGACCGGCGCGGAAATGTACGATTGCAGCGCAGCCATGCGGTCGTGCACCGGACGACCGTCGAAAAATGGCAGGACTCCTTGCAGTCGATGAACCTGTTCGGACCTGATGACCCAACGGATGCTTTTTTCGGGGCGGTTTTGCTGTATGACAGCCACCTGGTCGACGTGACCGACGAAAGCCTCTATTCCAACGCGGTCAAGATCGTAGACAGCGAGCTTTCGGGCGTAGCGCCTGGAATGCCGCTGGTTTTGATAGGCCTGCGACGGCCGATGTCGACCGAGAAGATGCGAAAGGAGAACGATAATGGAAAAGTTTGAGAAGTTGAAGGCCGTAGCGGCGCCGATGGGAATCCCCAATGTCGATACCGACGCGATCATTCCCAAGCAATTCCTGAAGACGATCAAGCGGGCGGGGCTCGGCAAGGCGCTGTTCTCCGAACGACGCTACAACGAGAACGGCGAAGAGCGGTCGGACTTCGTCCTCAATCAGGGACCTTTCCGCAAAGCCAAGATCCTGGTGGCCGGCGAGAACTTCGGTTGCGGATCGAGCCGCGAGCACGCTCCGTGGGCCTTGCTCGATTTCGGCATCCGTTGCGTCATCGCGCCGTCGTTCGCCGACATCTTCTACAACAACATGTTCAAGAACGGCATGTTGCCGGTCCGGCTGAGCGCCAAGCGGGTGCACGAACTGATCCAATTCCTGACCGAGCTCCCCGGCGCCGAAATCACGGTCGATCTGCGCGAGCAGACCGTGACCGGACCAGACGAGCAGGTCGACCATTTCGACGTTGCGGCGTTCTCGCGCGAGAGTCTTCTCAACGGCTACGACGAAATCGAGCTTTCCCTGCTGAAGAAAGACAAGATCGAGGCCTACGAGAAGAAAAAGAGCGTCGAGCGTCCCTGGCTATAGCGACCGGCGACGCTTGAAACAGAGGCCTATCGGGGCGGGACGAGCGGACGCAGCACGTGCCGCCTTTTTCTTGATACGGCGATAGCTCCTCCCGACCGCAGGAGACTTCAGTCCAGGTCCCCCGAGGGCTAACGCGGATACCCCGTCGTTCTATGAATACGCGCCTAGCCACACGACAGCAGCGGCTTGAAATATTGCGGCTGGTGAAAATTCGCTTTGGCTGCTTTGGGGAGGAATGCGCTCCAGTAGCTGCGTTGCCCCCCCTGCCCCAAAATCGAATAGAAGTTTCCACGGAGCTTTGCGGGATCGCCGTCCCAGCCGAGTGGTTTGAGGGGAATGGCCAGTTCGGCATTCCAGCCGCCGGTCACCACGGTCGCTGTCGAAGTCGATCCGAGATCAACGCCCTCCTGGTGCTGTTTGGCGCTGACAATCCTGACCTGAAAGGTCTGGTTGTAGGGCGACACTTCAAATTCGAAATAAGGAAATCCGCCGTCCGAAAACGTCACAAACAATTCGACAACATCGAATTGGTAGGGATATTCATTCGTAGCCAAAACCTTCTTCGCGTTCAGCGTCGGCGCCGATATGGCAAAGCGCACATTCAAGGTGTCGTTTGCAAGCACGGCACTGGCTTGCACGCGATTTTTGAGGCTGGAGCGCGCCGGCGCGACCAGCGACAGCTCGCAGGCGAACGCGCCCGAAGCGGTCAGTAAAATTGCAATAACGGTGAAGAATTTCATCGGCGCGGCCATGGAGCGCGCCGAGTGTGCCTGACAGCCGATTGCAGTCAATCGCTGCGCGATATTCCGCGCGGCGGACAAGCCGCCCCTAGGGACCCGGCCGAGACGGCCTTAGGCCGCACCGTTGCCGTTCCCATTGCCGTTTTCGGCTTCCTCGCCGATGTGCTCGACCGACACCACATGCTCATCATCGGCGGTATCGAACACGATGACGCCTTGCGTCGAACGGCCCGCGATCCGGATGTCTTCGACCGGACAACGGATCAACTGGCCCTTGTCCGTGACCAGCATGATCTGGTCGGACTCTTCCACCGGGAACGAGGCGACCAGCTTGCCGTTGCGGTTGTTGACCGACATCGCAACGATGCCTTTGCCGCCGCGGCCGGTGGTGCGGTACTCAAAGGACGAGGTGCGCTTGCCGTAGCCATTGACGGAAACCGTCAGCACCACCTGCTCCTGCGCCGACATTTCGACATAGCGCTCGGATGAGAGCTGAATGGCGTTCGAGGCCTCTTCGCTCTCGCCGTCCGCCGCCGCTTCCTCGGCGACGCCGTCGCCGGCTACCGCGCGGCGCATCTTGAAGTAGGCTGTGCGTTCGTCCGACGTCGCCTCGACATGTCGCAGGATGGCGAGCGAAATCAGCCGGTCGCCCTTGGCGAGCGCGATGCCGCGCACGCCCATCGAGGTGCGGCCGGAGAATACCCGCACATCGGTGACCGGGAAACGGATGCACTGGCCGCCGGCGGCGGTGAGCAGCACGTCGTCACGCTCGGTACAGATCTGCACGTCCACGATCGCCTCGTCCTCGTCGAGCTTCATCGCAATGATGCCTGAACGCCGGACGTCGACGAAATCGGAGAGCTTGTTGCGGCGGACCGTGCCGCCGGTGGTGGCAAACATCACGTCGAGATTGCCCCAGGAGGATTCATCCTCCGGCAACGGCATGATGGTGGTGATGCGTTCGCCCTGCTCAAGCGGCAGAATGTTGATCATGGCCTTGCCGCGGGCGTTGGGTGCGGCCATCGGCAGCCGCCAGACCTTTTCCTTGTAGACCTGGCCGCGCGAGGAGAAGAACAGCACCGGCGTGTGGGTCGAGGCCACGAACAGGCGGCTGACGAAATCCTCGTCGCGGGTCTGCATGCCCGCCCGGCCCTTGCCGCCGCGCCGCTGCGCGCGATAGGCCGACAACGGCACGCGCTTGACGTAGCCGGCATGCGAGACCGTCACCACCATATCCTCGCGCTGGATCAGGTCTTCGTCCTCGACCTCGCCTTCCTGCTCGATAATGACGGTCCTGCGCGGGGTGGCGAATTCCGACTTCACGTCGGCGAGTTCGGTCTTGACGATCGCCTGAACACGGGCCCGTGAGCGAAGAATGTCGAGATAGTCGGCGATCTCTACCGCAAGTTTGTCGAGCTCTTCGGAAATCTCTTCGCGGCCGAGCGCGGTGAGCCGTTGCAGACGCAAGTCGAGAATGGCCTTGGCCTGTTCCATCGACAGCCGCGCGGTGCCGTCCGGCGCGAGCCGATGGCGCGGATCGTCGATCAGCGTGATCATCGCCGCGACGTCCTTGGCGGGCCAGTCGCGCGACATCAAGGTTTCGCGTGCGGTGTTCGGATCGGGCGAGGTGCGGATGACGCGGATGATTTCGTCGATATTGGCAACGGCAATGGCTAGCCCGACCAAAATGTGGGCGCGGTCGCGCGCCTTGTTGAGCAGGAACTTGGTCCGACGCGTCACCACCTGTTCGCGGAAGGCGACGAAGATCGTCAGCAGGTCCTTCAGGTTCATCAGCTGCGGCCGGCCGCCGTCGAGCGCGACCATGTTGGCGCCGAAGTTGGTTTGCAGCGGCGTGAATCGATAGAGCTGGTTCAGCACTACGTCGGGAACGGCATCGCGCTTGAGTTCGACCACGACGCTGAAACCGTTGCGATCGGATTCATCGCGCAGGTCCGAGATGCCCTCGATCTTTTTCTCGCGCACCAGTTCGGCGATGCGCTCGACCATGGTGGCCTTGTTCACCTGATAGGGAATTTCGGTGATCACGATGGCTTCGCGATCCTTGCGGATGGTGTCGATCGACACCTTGCCGCGCATCACGATCGAGCCGCGGCCCAAGTGATAGGCCGAGCGGATGCCCTGGCGTCCGAGAATGATGCCGCCGGTCGGGAAATCCGGGCCCGGGATGATCTCCATCAGCTGATCGATCGAAAGCCCGGGATTGTCGATCAGCGCCACGCAGGCATCGATAACCTCGCCGAGATTGTGCGGCGGAATGTTGGTGGCCATGCCGACGGCGATGCCGCCGGCGCCGTTGACCAGCAGATTGGGGAACTTGGCCGGAAGAACCCGCGGCTCGCGATCCTTGTCGTCATAGTTGGCCTGGAAATCGACGGTGTCCTTGTCGATGTCATCCAGCAACGTATGCGCAATTTTGGTGAGCCGCGATTCCGTATAACGCATCGCAGCCGCGGCATCGCCGTCCACCGAGCCGAAATTGCCCTGCCCGTCGATCAGGGGCACGCGCATGGAGAAATCCTGCGCCATGCGCACCAGCGCGTCGTAGACCGATTGGTCGCCGTGGGGATGGTATTTACCGATCACGTCGCCGACGGTGCGCGCCGACTTGTTGGGCTGCTTGTTCCAGTCGAAGCCGTTCTCATGCATCGCGTAGAGGATGCGGCGGTGAACCGGCTTGAGACCGTCGCGCGCATCCGGCAGCGCCCGCGACACGATCACGCTCATCGCGTAATCGAGGTAGGAGCGCTTCATCTCGTCGAGGATGGAAACGGGACGAATATCGGAAGGCGCCGGGGGCTCTCCGGGCTTCGTATCTTCAGGTTCAGACAAGGGAAAATCCGGTCAATTCAGAATCAAATTCATATAGCGCATCGAGGGCGGCAAGACCACCTCAAACGGGCTTGGGTACAGGGTTTTTCCCTTCGTTTTTCCAGTCACTTAGGGAGCACCCTTGGTACCCGCGCCTCCACCCCGAAACGGGCCGGAAAATCCCCTCCGAAGGGGCTGTTTAAGGGCCGAAAACAACCGCGTGCATGATCCGCCCCGGCAGCAGCGTGAACAGTCCGGCGATGGCCAGCGCGCCGGAGAAAATCGCGATCATGACGCGGCGGTGATCCACAACGCGATGGCGATGCGCATACCAGACGCCGAGCGAGAGCGTCACCAGCGTGAAAATCGACAGCAAATGGATGGAGCTCGAGGGACCCCACGGCTTGATCTGGTGGATCCAGAACGAGCTCGCGGCCACAGCCAGCATCAGGACGACCCAGATCCAGCCTAGTGGTCCGATTCTAACATTCGCATCCCTCCTCAGCGGGCACGATTGCGAATGTTAGAATTGAAGGACCACTAGCAAATATAAGCATCTAGTGGAGTTTGGGATTTGACATTCGCTTTCAGCGTCCGCGCCCGTCCACTCCACTATGGTGCGGTGAGGTAGCGTGCCCTTCGGCGCCGTAAGCTGGACCACACCCAACACGAAAGCCGCCATCGCCGCGAAGGCATGGACGGGAATCGCCGGCGCGGCATCCAGGAGCGGCGCGAGACTCATGAGAGGTCCACTCTCACACCAGACCTATCGGTTCCCGCGGGAATTTCAACGCGCGGCTTTAGAACGGAATGTCATCGTCCAAGTCGCTGTTGCGTGCGCCGGCGCCCGCTGCCACCGCCCGGCGCGGCGCGCTCGACGGACTGCTGGCACCGAAGTCGCCGCCGCCCTGATCGTCCGAGCCGAAGCTGCCGCCGCCTCCGCCGCTACGTCCATCCAGCATGGTCAGGCTCGAATTGAAGCCTTGCAGCACCACTTCGGTGGAATACTTCTCCACGCCGCTCTGGTCGGTCCATTTGCGGGTTTGCAACTGGCCTTCGATGTAAACCTTGGCGCCCTTCTTCAGGTATTGCTCGGCGACCTTGCACAGGCCTTCGTTGAAGATCACGACGCGATGCCACTCGGTCTTTTCCTTGCGCTCACCGGTCGCCTTGTCGCGCCAGGTTTCCGAGGTGGCGATCGACAGATTGGCGATCGGCCGCCCATCCTGGGTACGCCGGATTTCGGGATCCTTGCCGAGATTACCGACCAGAATCACCTTGTTCACACTTCCTGCCATCTCCGCTCTCCACTCGCCTTCCGTATTGGAGCAAACCCTATACGCTCGCTTGCCGGCTACGCCCGGCCGATCGTTTGGTTATCCACATATAGCATCTCAGACGAGGATGTTCCAGTTTTGTTCTCTAAAATGGCGCGAGGAAGACCGTCTCCCGCGTTTGGCCTTGTGGGGGTTCCGCGGAGGGAGCAGACCCGCCGGCAAAAAGCCTGTCGGTTCATCCAGTTCACGCCGCACTTCGGTGCCGACTGTGGCTTTTGGGAGACGGCGTGAGGCATCCAAATACGCTAGGATCAGGTCCAAATTGGGGTAGTTGGGCGCCGCTGACGGCTTAGGGCTTGAGGAATACGCTTCGCGGGGACACGAAGCGCCGGAAAGAAGACGAAGGATGACGAAGGGTTTGTTGTTGGGAGCGCTCGCGCTGGTCACGTTGGGCATCACTGCCCCGGCGATTGCTGCGGACCTTCCGGCGCGGACGTACACCAAGGCGCCCGACATGATGCCGGTCATCTACGACTGGAGCGGCGTCTATGTCGGCGTTAACGGCGGCTGGGGCACGGCGAACCGTTGTTTCGACCAGACCGGTCCTGTGGTTGGTCCCGAAGGTTGCCACGGCACGTCAGGCGGATTCGCCGGTGGTCAGCTCGGCTACCGCTGGCAGATGGCTTCCTGGGTGTTCGGTTTCGAAGGCCAGGGTGACTGGGCCAGTCTGAAGGGCAGCAACGTCAGCCTCATCACGGGCAACACCAACCGCTCGCGAATCGACGACTTCGGACTGTTCACCGGACAGGTCGGTTACGCCTGGAACACCGCGCTGTTGTATTTCAAGGGCGGCGCGGCCGTCGTTGGCGATCGCAACGATATCATCGCCAACAATGGCGCGCTGATCGCAACTTCGTCTGGCGATAACCGTTGGGGCGGCACCGTCGGTGCCGGCATTGAATTCTCGTTCGCACCGAACTGGTCTGCGGCGGTCGAGTACAATCACCTCTTCATCGCCAACAACAACACCACCTTCACCAACCAGAACACTGGCGCTGTGATCAGCAGCGACCATATTCACGGCGATGCCGATCTGGTGTCGGTCCGCGTCAACTACCGCTGGGGCGGTCCGGTCGTCGCGAAGTACTGATCGCGGCTTATCCGCTTGAATTCGAAAAGCCGGCTATTGCAGCCGGCTTTTTTGTTGCGTCGAGAGCTCATCTCTCGAAAACGGATGCTTCGACCCACAACTCCTGTGCGAGTGTATCTTTCCGGAAACAGTATTTGTGGTTGAATACGTTATATCTCCCGCACTGATTGGGCGCCGACCGCGACCGAAATTCGAAAGAGCCGAGACTCGAAAAATCTCGGGTTCAGCGAAGACGAGGCGCGGCAGAAATAACAGGGGTAGTTGCAAGCATGAAGACGTTGTTGTTGGCGGCGGTCGGTTTGACGGCCGTTGCGATTGCTCCGGCCTCGGCGGCCGATCTTCCGGCGCGGGCGCCGGCTTACACCAAGGCTCCGGCGATGGCGCCGATCTATGACTGGGCCGGCTTCTACGTCGGCTTCAATGCCGGCGGCGCGTCGAGCCGTGAATGTTACACCCTCAACAGCGTTGCAGGCGTTGCGCTCACCCCGATCTCGGAGGGCTGCCACAACGCAACTGGCGCGCTGGTCGGCGGTCAAGCCGGCTACCGCTGGCAGATGACCAACTGGGTGTTTGGTCTTGAAGCCCAGGGCGACTGGGCGAACCTGAAGGGATCGAATCCGAGCCTTACGGCAGCGATACCCTATACCAACCAGACGAAGATCGACGCGATCGGCCTGTTCACCGGTCAGATCGGCTATGCCTGGAACAACACGCTTTTGTATGTGAAGGGCGGCGCCGCGGTTACGGACAACAAATACAGCTCGTTCTTCACCGGAGCCGGTGTCGTGTTCAATCAAGCGAGCGATACCCGCTGGGGCGGCGCTATAGGAGCCGGCATCGAATACGGCTTCGCGCCGAATTGGTCCGTGGGTATCGAGTACGATCACCTGTTCATGGGCAAACCCAACGTGGCGTTTCCAGCAATGGCAATCAATTTCCCGCCGTTTACCGGAGCTGTCGGCCGCTCGGACAACATCAGTCAGGGCATCGACATGGGAGTGATCCGGTTGAACTACCATTTCGGCGGTCCGGTCGTCGCAAAGTACTAATCGCAGCTCATCTGTTTGAATTCAAAAAAGCCGGCCTCGTGCCGGCTTTTTTATTGCTCCCTGCTGACCACTGCTGCCATTGCGCCGGCTTTTCCGGGTGCAGCGGAACAATCGGTTGATGGTTTTCACGCGGCACTGGAAATTGATTCCCGTTCTTCCTATGTTCCGAGCTTGATCACTGGCGTCTGATCGCTTTCCGGCGACGCGCCTTTTCCTGCGTCTTCCCGCGCCCGGAAATGCCGAGATGGATGAAATCTTGAAAGCACGACGCCAATCCGCCAGTAGCCTGCGTGCGATCACCATTCGCGGCGCGCGCGAGCACAATCTGAAAAACGTCGACGTCGAAATACCCCGAGACAAGCTGGTGGTGTTCACGGGCCTTTCAGGCTCCGGCAAATCCTCGCTCGCGTTCGACACGATTTACGCCGAAGGCCAGCGGCGCTACGTCGAGTCGCTGTCGGCCTATGCGCGGCAATTCCTGGAGATGATGCAGAAGCCCGATGTCGATCAGATCGACGGGCTTTCGCCGGCCATTTCCATCGAGCAGAAGACCACGTCGAAAAATCCGCGTTCGACGGTGGGCACCGTCACCGAGATCTACGATTACATGCGCCTGTTATGGGCGCGCGTCGGCGTACCTTATTCGCCGGCCACCGGCCTGCCGATCGAAAGCCAGATCGTCTCGCAGATGGTCGATCGCGTATTGGCGTTGCCGGAGGGCACGCGGCTCTATCTGCTCGCGCCGGTCGTGCGCGGCCGCAAGGGCGAATACAAGAAGGAGCTCGCCGAATACCTCAAGAAGGGATTCCAGCGCGTCAAGATCGACGGCAAGTTCCACGAATTGGCCGAAGCGCCCACGCTCGACAAGAAATTCCCGCACGACATCGACGTCGTGGTCGACCGCATCGTGGTGCGGCCGGACATCGGCCAGCGGCTCGCTGAAAGTTTTGAAACCGCGCTGAAGCTCGCCGAAGGGCTTGCTGTGGTCGAATATGCGGATGCGCCGACGGCTGCGCCCGCAGCCGACGACAAGAAGAAGACCGCGAAAATCCACGACAAGAGCGGACCGGAACGGATTCTGTTCTCGGAAAAATTCGCCTGTCCCGTCTCCGGCTTCACGATTCCGGAAATCGAGCCGCGGCTGTTCTCGTTCAACAACCCCTATGGCGCCTGCCCGGCCTGCGGCGGCCTCGGCATCGAGCAGCATATCGACGAGGACCTCGTCATTCCCGACAAGGAAACGACGCTGCGCAAGGGCGCGATCGCGCCGTGGGCGAAGTCTTCCTCGCCCTATTACATCCAGACGCTGACTGCGTTGGCCAAGTTCTACAAGTTCACGCTCGACACCAAGTGGAAGGACCTGCCGAAGAAGACGCAGGCCGCGATCCTGCACGGCTCGGGCGAGGACGAGATCAAGTTCTCCTATGAAGACGGCGTGCGCTCCTACGACACCAAGAAGCCGTTCGAGGGCGTCATCACCAATCTCGACCGCCGCTTCCGCGAGACCGAGAGCGAATGGGCGCGCGAGGAGCTTGCGAAGTATTTCTCCGACGTGCCCTGCGAGGCCTGCCACGGCTATCGGCTGAAGCCGGAAGCGCTGTGCGTCAAGATTGGGGGAAAACATATCGGCGAAATCTCCGAAATGTCGGTGCGCCGCGCCGGTGAATGGTTCGAGACCGTGCCGAAGGCGCTCAACGCCCAGCAGAACGAGATCGCCGCCCGCGTGCTCAAGGAGATCCGCGAACGGCTGTCCTTCCTGCTCGACGTCGGCCTCAATTATCTGACCCTGGCGCGGTCTTCCGGCACGCTGTCCGGCGGCGAAAGCCAGCGCATTCGACTGGCCTCCCAGATCGGCTCGGGGCTGACCGGCGTGCTCTATGTGCTGGATGAGCCCTCGATCGGCCTGCACCAGCGCGACAATGCGCGGCTGCTCGATACCTTGAAGCGGCTCCGCGACCTCGGCAATACCGTCATCGTGGTCGAACATGACGAAGACGCGATACGTCTGGCCGATTATGTGCTCGACATCGGCCCCGGCGCCGGCATGCATGGTGGCCATATCGTAGCCCAAGGCACGCCCGCCGACATCATGAACAATCCGAAATCGCTGACCGGGAAATACCTCACCGGCGAATTGTCGGTGGACATTCCGGAGCGCCGGCCGCCGAACCATCGCCGCACCATCAAGGTCATCAACGCCCGCGGCAATAACCTCAAGAACGTCTCGGCGGAAATTCCGCTCGGCCTGTTCACCTGCGTCACCGGCGTTTCCGGCGGCGGCAAGTCGACGCTATTGATCGACACGCTCTACAAGGCGATCGCGCGCAAGCTCAACAATGCCAGCGAAGGCGCCGCTCCCCACGACCGCATCGAGGGGCTGGAGCATATCGACAAGATCATCGACATCGACCAGTCGCCGATCGGCCGCACCCCGCGCTCGAACCCGGCGACCTATACCGGCGCGTTCACGCCGATCCGCGAGTGGTTCGCGGGCCTCCCCGAAGCCAAGGCGCGCGGCTACGAGCCGGGCCGGTTTTCCTTCAACGTCAAGGGCGGTCGCTGCGAGGCCTGCGAGGGCGACGGCGTCATCAAGATCGAGATGCACTTTTTGCCCGACGTCTACGTCACCTGCGACGTCTGCAAGGGCAAGCGCTACAACCGCGAAACGCTGGAAGTGCTGTTCAAGGGCAAGTCGATCGCCGACGTGCTCGACATGACGGTGGAAGAAGCCGCCGAGTTCTTCAAGGCGGTGCCGCGGGTGCGCGAAACTTTCAAGACGCTGCATCGCGTCGGGCTGGACTACATCCACGTCGGCCAGCAGGCGACGACGCTGTCGGGCGGCGAAGCCCAGCGCGTCAAACTCGCGAAAGAGCTATCCAAGCGCGCGACGGGGCGCACGCTCTATATCCTGGACGAGCCGACCACGGGGCTGCACTTCCACGACGTGAAGAAGCTTTTGGAGGTGCTGCACGAGCTGGTGTCGCAGGGAAATACGGTGGTGGTGATCGAGCACAATCTCGAGGTCATCAAGACCGCAGACTGGGTCATCGACCTCGGCCCCGAAGGCGGCGACGGCGGCGGCGAAATCGTCGCCTGGGGTCCGCCGGAAGATATCGTGAAGGCGCCGCGCAGCTACACCGGCAAATTCCTGGCGCCGGTGTTGAAGAAGGCGGGCAAGTCGCGGAAGGCGAGCGGCGGGGCGAGTGAGGCGGCGGAGTAGAAGGGGTCGAGTTCTTGAGTTAGAAATTGCGGAATGGGACCTCAGCGAAACCGACTTTCACTACATCTCAAGCACCCTACTCGCGATCTGTCGATCGCCTGCCAGACGCTCGGCTTGCGGCCGAATATTATTTGGAAAAAGGGTGACGAACAGCGAACGCCGAAAGGGCGCAGTATCGGGGGCGTGCGCGATAGCTCTTATTGTTCGATCGAACTGGGAGTGACATCAAAATTAGATTTATCGAAAAAGATTAAATCAGCGGTCCGCTTGCTTAAGCCTCATCGGACCGTTCTTCGAAGGCTCTCTTCGACGGGCGGACGGATCAGTTTCTATATCGGGTGGTTTTGTGCCGAGGATACTGGCGACACATTTAGCAGCAAGAGTCTGGCCCAAATAGCGGACCTACACATCGCATTGGATCTTAATATCTACGTTTCAGGCGACAAAACCTCGAAGTGATCGCTTCTGTTCGACCTTGACGCTTCCAGCCCATATTTCGAGAGGCGACCTAAACGCCACCCTCCCTCTCCTCCAGATCAACCTCCTCAATCGCCGCCTCCACGAACCCCTTCGGATCAGCAATAAACTCGCGCATTGCCCGATAGTGATCGGTTTGCTCGACGGTCACGGGCTCAAGCCCATCTTTCGAGAGCCGCAGCAGCGTCGCGTTGGGATAGGCCATCAGCATGGGCGAGTGCGTCGCCATGATCACTTGGCAGTGCCGGCTTTCGTCCATGCGGCGCATCAGCTTCAGGAATTCGATCTGGCGCGCGGGCGATAGTGCGGATTCCGGTTCGTCGAAGATGAAGATGCCCTGCCGCTGGCAACGCTCCTCGAAGAAGCGCAAAAAGCCTTCGCCATGCGAGTGGGACAGGAAGTCGGGCGGCGGCCCTCCGCCCATCGGATATTCCTGCGCCATCTGGTCCAGATACCTCGCCACCGAGAAGAAGCTTTCGGCGCGAAAGAACCAGCCGTTGGTGATCTTCGGCAACCAGCTTGCCCGCAGCGCCTGCGACAATCGTCCGCCCATCTGCTCCATCGCCCAGGAATGATCGACCGTCGCATAGCCCTTGCCGCCGCCTGCCTCGTCGTATCCGGCGAGCACCGCGATCCCCTCAAGGATGGTCGATTTGCCGGTGCCGTTCTCGCCGACGATGATGGTGACGGCGCGATCGAAGTGAAGCGAGAAATCGTCGTGCAGAAACGGCAGGCAGAACGGATAGGCCTCGCGATCTTGAACGAGCGAAGGATCGATCCATATCCGCTTGAGATAGGGCGCCGGCAGGTTGATATCGCGATTTCGTCGTGAACCCATGCTCTGCCCTACGCCATCTGACACGCTCAACGTGCATGGAACATATCAGGAACACCATTTGCGGGGAAGTGGCTTTCTGGCTCTTTGTCGTCCCGGCGCACGTCGGGAGTTGAGCGTGACCGCGGGTCTGGCCGTCACGAAAGCCACCGGTGCTTCGTGCTTTACAAGACCGGCACGTCGCCCAAGGCCGCTCGGGTTGATCTCGCGGTTCTTGGCCGTGCCCCGCTCCCGATTAAGACAGCGTTCCAGCTTCAATTGATTCCCGCCTTTTGACGCAGCTCAATATCCACCTGGCGGTTCCGGTGGAAAGATCGCACAGAGCAGAGACAGAGCGATGCGATCAAATAGCCCGCTGGATTACACCCTGCCGGCTCCAGGCACGCCGGAGGCCATTGAACTCGGGTGTACCTGCCGCGTGGTTGGCCACGACGCCAAGCTGGAGGAATCCGGGCCCTCCGGCATGCTCGTGGCTACCGATGCAAATTGCCCCGTTCACGGGCCGGCAGCCCAGCTCGAGGAGCACGAATAGAATGTGGCGCAACGCCCACCTTCATATCGGCCTGGTTGTCCTGATCGCGCTGGCAGCGTTCCTTTTCATACGCATGCGCCCCGCGGGAGGAGCGACGGCAGCCGAAACCAATGTTTCAGAAGGACATCGTCTGGCCAAGGACTGGTGCGAGCGCTGTCATGTGATCGAGCCGCATATGGCGGCAATGCCTAGTCCGGCACCGAGCTTCGAAGCCGTCGCAAACCAGCCTGGCACTACGGCGCTGGCGCTGAAGGTCTTTTTCAGGACGAGCCACAAGGACATGCCGAATCTGGTCATCGCGCCAGACCAGGCAGACGCGCTTGCCAGCTACATCCTCAGCCTGAAGGCCAACTAGCGTCCGTGCAGACGCGGCCCCCGCCAAACTCGTCTGAATGTCAGTTCCGTCGATGGGACCGGAACCAACGCTGGGTCGAGTGGCCGGCATTCCCCGGTTTTGCGGTTCCGCATGATGCTACCGGCGTCACCGACATTTCGTCGTCGGAATTTAAGTTGAGCCTTACCAAGCTTATTTACGAACATTTCGCGGCCGGCCGTTAGTCTTCTCACGTGGACGTCACGGGTCCCCGATGAGAACACTCTCGCGCTGGCTTCATCTTGGTCTGGGCAATGCCGCGACGCCGGCGAGCCGCGCATTGCTCGTCGAGCAGTTCCGCATCCTGACCAGCCAGGCCCCGGTGCTCTACGGCGTTCTGATCGTCGAGAGCCTGAGCGTCTCCTACGTCCTGCCCTCCTCGCTCCCGCCCTGGTTCCGGCTCGGCGTACCGAGCGCGCTTATGATCGTCAGCGCCATCCGAATGCTCTATTGGGTCAGGCTCAGAATCTTCGTACCGACCCCCGAACAGGCGCTGCAGTACCTCTTCAAGACGCGCATTCTGGCGTCCGTGATCAACGCCTGCTTTTCGATATGGACGCTGATTTTGTTCGACAGCGTCGATTTGGCCTCACGCGCGCCGCTGGCGCTTCTGGTCTTGATGGGCGCCGTCGGAAGCGCCTATTGCCTTGGAAGCTTCCCGAGCGCCGCCCGGCTCACGCTCATCATCTCGGCACTTCCGATCTCGCTGCGGCTGTTGTTTTCGGGTGATGCGCTGCCCGTCTGTGTCGGGCTCAACAACTGCATGCTCGTCGCGCTGCTCGTCCGGATGATGAACACCAACTATCGCGATCTGGTGGATCTCATCGCGTCGCGGGCCATGCTTCTCGTCGAAGGCGAACGCGCGCGCAGCGCCGAAATACTTGCGCTGGAGGAGCAGGCCAACGCGCGAGGGATCGCAGGCCGCTTCGACACCGCACTGAACAACATGACGCATGGACTTTGCTTCTTCGATGGCGAGCAGCGGCTCATCGTGTGCAACCGCCGTTATCTCGATATGTACGGCCTGGATCCGGCGACCGTAAAACCCGGTATACTGCTCGCCGAAATCGTCGATCTTCGATACAGGGCGGGAAGCTGTCCCATCATGAGCTCCGACGACTACCTGGTCTGGCGTAAGACGATTTCTGTCACCAACAAGGCCAACGACTCGATTGTCGAATTGACGAATGGCCGAGTTTTCCGGATTTGCCATCGACCGATGCCGGACCACGGTTGGGTCGCGACGCATGAGGACATCACCGAACGGCATCTGTTCGAAAAAGCATTAGCCCAGTCGAAGGCAAATGCCGAACGCGCCGAGCTCGCGGCCCGCTCGGCGCACACACGTTTGATCGAGGCGCTCGATGTCGTGCCGGAAGGCCTGACGATCCTCGATGCCGACGATCGCTACGTCCTGTGGAACAAGCGGTACGCCGAACTCTACACGGATAGTTTCGACGCGATCGCGCCGGGCATGAGTTTCGAGGAGGTGCTCCGTTTCGGATTAGCGCGGGGGCAGTATCCTGACGCAAAAGGCTGCGAGGAGGAATGGCTGCGTGAACGTCTCGCGCGCCACGCGCAGCCGCAGTGCGCACATGAACAGCGCCTGTCGGGCGACCGCTGGATCCGTATCGAGGAACGGCGCACGGCGGATGGTGGAAGTATAGGCATACGCGTCGACATCACCGACCTGAAGCGCCGGGAGGCGTCGTTCCGCCTGCTCTTCGAGGAAAACCCTCTGCCGATGTGGGTCGTTGACATCAACACGTTCGAACTCCTGGCGGTCAATGCCGCGACCTGCCGCCACTACGGCTATCGCCGCGAGCAGCTGTTGACCATGACGGTCGAGGACCTGCGCATTCCGGAAGAGCGTCAAGTGCTGCACGATGAGTTTCGCCAGAACCGGGGCACGCAGACCGGACAGGATACTCGCCGTCATGTAACGGCAGACGGAAGGGTAATCGAGGTGGCGATCGAGGCGCGCCCGCTGCGCTATGACGGCCGCGATGCGGCGGTCGCGGTAGCCTTCGACATGACCGATCGAAAGCGGGCCGAGCAGCGCATCCTGCACATGGCCCGCCACGATGTCCTGACCGACCTGCCCAATCGCTCCGCGCTGGATACCCATTTCGCGGAGATCCTGGAACAGGTCCGCGCACGCGGCACGAGCTTTGCGGTTCTCTGCGTCGATCTCGACCGCTTCAAGCAGATCAACGACCTGTTCGGACATTCGATGGGCGACGCGGCGCTGCGTGAGGTTTCGCAGCGGCTCGTCGCTGCCGCACAAGGCGCCTTCATCGCTCGCGTGGGCGGCGACGAATTCATCGCGGTTACCGACCAGGCGCCGTTGCCGTCAAGCGCCGAACTGTTGGCCACCCGGTTACGCGACGCACTGGAAAGCGATATCCCGATCGACGGCCATTCGCTTGATCTCGATCTGAGTATCGGCATTGCGGTCTATCCGCGGGACGGCGACGATGCGCGGTCGTTGTTTGCCAACGCCGATGCTGCGCTCTATCGCGCCAAGCAGGAAGGCCGGGGCACCATTCGTTTCTTTACGGCGGCGATGGACCGGCAATTGCGCGAGCGGCGCGCGCTGGAACGGGACCTGAAGTCCGCGATTGCAAACGCCGAACTTTTCCTGGAGTACCAGCCGCAACGGCACCGCAATGGAGAAATCATTGGATTTGAGGCGCTGGTTCGCTGGAGGCATCCGCAACATGGCGTCATCCCACCCGCGGAATTCATTGCTATCGCCGAAGAGAGCGATTTGATCGTCGACATCGGCGACTGGGTACTCGGAGAGGCGTGCAGCCGCGCCGCTACATGGGACGATCACCTGCAAATCGCAGTCAATGTCTCGGCAATTCAATTCCGCCGGGGTGATCTCCAGCACTCCGTTGCGGCGGCCCTTGAGGAATCCGGTATTTCCCCTGAACGGCTGGAACTCGAAATCACCGAGGGGGTCCTGATCGAGAACGTCGCGCGGGCAACGCAAGTGTTGAACGCCCTCAAGACGCTGGGGGTACGGATTGCCCTGGATGATTTCGGGACCGGTTACTCGTCATTGTCATACCTTCAGTCCTTTCCGCTCGATCGGATCAAGATCGACCGATCGTTTGTTGCGTCATTGGGCCGCGCAGAGCGGTCGCTTGCGATCGTGCGCGCCGTCGTCGGTCTCGCGCACGGGCTGGGACTGCCCGCGCTGGCCGAAGGTGTTGAAACCAACGACCAGCTGGAGATCCTGATCGAAGAGGGATGCGACGAAATGCAGGGCTTCCTGATCGGGCGCCCGCTTCCGGTTGAGGCTTACGCCAATCTCCTGAACCGCGACGACGCTGTGGCCCGCGCCTAGCGCGTTTCGAGCGAAGTGGGACCCGGTTCGCATAGCATTCAAGTTTGCGCAGATTGCGTAGACTTATCTGCGGTAGAAAACGCGTCAAAACAAAAGACTGGAGCCCGGTTTTGATTCAATCAAAACCGAACAAGCTCCAGGCGCTGCCTCGGTCAGCCGGATTTCCCAAAGCCTCAGGCCACGGCGGCGGACCGTCTCTCGGCGACATTGGGCACCTCAATGTCGATCTCGAGTGTCGACACGTCGTTGCCCCGCTCCATCCGGATATTCAGTTTTTCCGGGTCGAACGTGACATGCCGCGAGACGACCGCCAGGATCTCGGACCGAAGCAGGTCCAGCAAATCGGGCTGGCCGCGCAAGCCACGCTCATGCGCCAGCAGAATCTGCAACCGCTCCCGCGCGACGGGCGCGGATGGAGGTGCCGGTGCAGGCGCGGCGCGGCCACCGAACAGCCGCAGCATCATGCGGCCCTCCGTCCGAGCAGCCGGTCCATCAGGCCCTTGCGGGCGGCCGGCACCATCATCGCAATGGTCTCGCCCATCAGGCGACGGGCCGCATCGATATAGGCGCGGGACGGCGCGCAGGTAGCGTCGTTCAGCGTCACGGGTGCACCGACGTTGGAGGCGCGCAACACGTCCTGGCTTTCGGGAATGATGCCGAGCAGCGGCGTCGCCAGAATGTCCAGCACGTCCTCGATCGACAGCATTTCTCCCCGCGCCGCGCGCGCGGTGTCGAACCGGGTGATCAGGAGATGCTTTGCGACCTGCTCGCCCTTCTCGGCCTTCACGGTCTTGGAATCGAGCATGCCTATGATGCGGTCGGAATCCCGCACCGACGATACTTCCGGGTTGGTGACGATGACGGCCTCGTCCGCATAGCGCATCGCCAGCATCGCACCGCGTTCGATACCGGCCGGACTGTCGCAAATGATCCAGTCGAACTTGTTTCGCAGCTCCCCGATGATCTTGCCGACGCCCTCCTCAGTGAGCGCATCCTTGTCGCGGGTTTGCGAAGCCGGCAGCAGCCACAGATTCTCCAGGCGCTTGTCGCGTATGAGGGCCTGCGAGAGGTTGGCAATGCCCTGCACCACGTTGATGAAATCGAACACCACTCGCCGTTCCGCGCCGAGTACCAGATCGAGGTTGCGCAAGCCGACATCGAAGTCGACCACGACGACTTTTTCTCCCATTTGCGCCAGCGCGGCTCCGAGTGCGGCGGTCGTCGTCGTCTTGCCGACGCCACCTTTTCCGGACGTCACAACAAGGACTTTGGCCATTCTTTCGATCTCCCCAAAACAATTAATTGAGTGGTGTGATTTGCACGATATCGCCGTCGAGCCAGACTTGCGTCGGCCCGTTGTATAAGGACGCGTCGATCTCTTCCGCCGTTCGGTAGTAACCGTCGATGGCCAGCAGCTCGGCTTCGATTTTCTGGCAGTAAATCCGCGCGGTCAGATTGCCATTGATGCCGGCCATCGCCCGGCCGCGCAGCGTCCCGTAGACGTGGATGGAGCCGCCAGCGACAATTTCGGCGCCCGAGCTGACCGATCCCACCACCGTGATGTCGCCTTCGGGAAAGACCACCGACTGACCGGAACGCACCTGGCTGTCGAGCAATAGCGAAGCCGGCTTGGGTTTCGGCTCCGGCTTCTTCGGCGCACTCGGGGCGATCACGCAGTGACGGCCGCCATTGAGCAACGGCGGCAGGTTCGGCGTCAGGCGCGCGGCGTCCACCCCCTCGATGCCGAGAATCCGAAGGTTTCGCTGTTCGAAGTTCGCGACCAATTGTCCAATTGCATTTTCGCTGAGATCGACCGCAGAGAGATCCAGCACCACGGGCTTGCCAGCAAAAAATCCGGGCGATTGACGCAGCGTCGCGTCAACTTCCTCAAGCCAATCCATGATGGGGACAACGGGGTAAAACACAAAAGCGACATAAGATCGCCCTCGCATGCGAATGGGCTTGGGCTTCGGGAGCGCTACTGCATCCATGACACTGCTCGCCTACACAAATGTCGGGGCGTGGCAGACGATCCCACGCGAATCGCCCCTGTCCGCGTTGTTCACAGACTGAGTTGAGTCGGCGGGCGAAATTGAGTCGAAATGTGGCACCCGTTAAGGCGCGAAGACGGCGCTCATGGGCACGACCTACAACCAATGATTTGCCCGTCGTGCCAACGCACCGAACCTGACTGTCGTCATTCGCGCCCCGCAATGGCCGTACCCTCTTGACACGTAGTCGAAGCGCAACGTGGCTGATTTGCCCGTCGTGCCAATGTGCCGCAGATCGCAGTGTTGATCGCAAATGCAAATCACCGGCAAATTCGCACCCGTCTCGTGCCCATGAGAGGGGCGTATCGCGATCGTCACGAACGTTGAGCGCGGGATGCAATGGACGCGAACCCATCAACTGACGAGTGATGGGCGCGCGGACGGCGAAGTCGTGTGGTCCTGATGCCTCGACGCTGGCATCAAGTTGCGCGAAGCAAGTTTTCGCGCGGCGACGGTGGCAAGAAAGCCCGATCACCGGGGAGAGCTCGAAGCAAGCCGTAACACCATTGCGCAGGAAACGCCGGACTGCATCGGCTTGCCTGTGGTGACTTGCTCGTGTGCTTTTCTTTTTGCACGCGAGGCTTCTGTAACGGGCCTCGATAAGTCAATCCCTTTTTTGCGTGATCCACTTGCCGGGGACTTGCTTCTGTCCGGGATCGGCACAAAGGCCGTCGCCTGATGGGGTTCGTGGAGGATAGGTCGGCCAATCTGCGGTGGGCGTGATCGCATCTTGAGATGGCGTCGACAACTCGCGTGGCGGCCTGACCTGATCCATCGTCCCGGCAGGGACCTCGCTTCGGGAAGGCCTGGTGTGGAGAGGCCGCCCGAAAACTGTGTTGCGCCTCCCGATCAGGCTGCCGCGGCAGCGTCGTTGAATGGTGTTGCGGTGGCGAGCATGCGATGCAGGATGACCGCGAGCTTGCGCGCCAGTGCAACCTTCGCCTTGTTCATGCCGGCGCGCCTGGCGATCCGCATCGCCCAGCTCTTGAGCCGCGAGCATCCCTTGATTGGTTTGGTTAGTATGATGTGGGCAGCCTCATAGAGCGCGGCCCGAACCGTGGTATCGCCGATCTTGCTGATCCGCCCGGAGCGGTCGATCTCGCCGGATTGGTATTTCTTTGGTGTCAGCCCGAACAGCGGTCCTGCCCGCTTTGACGATCGAAACCGCGCCGGGTCGTCGATGGCAGAAACATAGGTCAGCGCCACGATCTGTCCTACCCCCGGTGTCGACATCAACAGCCTGGCGTTTGCATTCGAATGCGACATCGCACGCACCCTTTTCTCAAACGCGTTGAACTCACCCAGTAACACGGCGCGCACCGAGAGCAGGGCCTCGCCGACCGTCTTCAGGTTCGGGTGACCCTTGACCAACTCCCTGATCCGCCCGGCAAAGTTCGTCCGCGTTGTCTTGCCGACCTTCAACCCAAAGCCACGCAAGATCCCGCGCAGGCTGTTCTCGATATCAATAAGTTTGCTCTGCACCAGCTTGCGCGCCGTCAGTATGGCCCGCACCTCCTGTGCAGCCATCGACTTGCAGTGCACCGGCCGGAACCAGCCAAGCCGCATCAATTGCGCGATCCCTCGGGCGTCATTGCGGTCCGACTTCACCGGCATCGCCTTGAACGCATCACGCACGTGCCGCGTCTCCAAAAGCTCGACCGCAAGCCCGGCCTGCTTCATTGCCATATAAAGCCATTGCGACAGCGGCCCCGCCTCCAGCCCGATCCGCCCAAGCCCAAAGCCCAGAGAGCCGAGCCAGCCAATCAATGCCGCCGGCTCGCTCGCGACCTTCGTCTCGCGAATGATCTTGCCACTCCCGTCCACCACACACACGCTTGAGCATTCCAATGACACGTCAATTCCGGCATAATGCTCCATGGTCGTCTCTCCTCGATGCTTGGAGCGAGGCCAATCCTCAACTCCGTCACACCATCATGTGAGGGACGACCACCCAAAGGGCCAAGAGGCCCGTTACCCCATCTGCGGGTGCAGCCATGCACCCGGCGTTTCCTGCGCCCTCTTCATCAGAGGGTTCTCTTCGCACCATCCCGGCGTATCTAGCGCTGCGGAAACGTATTTGTTTGACATTCGTCATGGCCGCGCACAGCCGTTCGCCTATGTCCCGGCCATCCACGTCCTCCTAGCGGGTTGCTGCAAAGACGTGGATGCCCGGCACAAGGCCGGACATGACGGAAACGGAAGAGCGATCCTGCTTTGTCTATCCCCTCACCTGCGCCCGATCCACCAGCCCGCCACCAGCAACACGATGCCGGCAGCGCCAGCCACAATGCCATGCTTGGAGTGAACGCGCATCACGCCGGCCTCATGACCGGGCATGAAGCTCGGCAACTGGTCAGCCGGCATCAGGAAGTAAACCGCGGCGACGACGAGCAAGACAACGCCGAGAAGCGAGAGAACAAGTTTCATGGGAGCATCCTTAAACAGTGGTCGGGATCGGCTCGGCTTGATAGTCTCTGCGGGATAAATCTGCAAACCCGAGATCTGCAAACGAAGACAAGAATTTTCATGGCTGAGGTCGTCAACAACCAAGCGCAACATCGCTACGAACTGGTGGTCGAAGGTCATCTTGCCGCGACCTATTACAAAGTCGCCGATGGCGTCATCACCTTCATCCACACCGAAGTTCCGCCGGAACTCGGCGGCAAAGGTGTTGGCTCGCAACTGATCAAGGGCGCGCTGGACCAGGTCCGCACCCAGGGCTTGAAGGTCATCCCGCAATGCCCCTTCGTCAAAGCCTATATCGACAAGCATCCCGAATATGCCGATCTGCTGAAGGGTTAACATGGCTACCGTTCGCGACAACAAAACGAAAAGCCGGTTCGAACTGGATGTCGAGGGCGGCACGGCCTTTGCCAATTACCGCCTCACGCCGTCGGCCGTGATCATCACGCACACGGAAACGCCCCGCGAACTGCGCGGGCGCGGTATCGCCTCCCAACTGGTCGAAGGTGCCCTGGCCTTGATCCGCGCCGACGGCCACAAGGTGATCGGTGCTTGCGGTTTCGTCGTCGATTACCTGGGCAAGCATCCGGAATATGCCGACATGGTCGGCTAACTCACACGATCCGGATCGACATGTCCGGCAGGCCATCGAGTTTGCAGAGCAGCACGTCGCCCTTGACGACGGGGCCGACATTCTCCGGGGTGCCGGAATAGATGATGTCGCCGGCCTTCAGTTCAAAGGCTTCCGAAAGCTTCGCAATCTGCTCGGCGACGCTCCAGATCATCTTGCCGAGGTCGGAGGCCTGGCGGACGTTGCCGTTGACCGCAAGCGAGATCGCGCCCTTGGTGAAGTGCCCGGTCTTGCTCACGGGATGGATCGGGCCGATCACGGCCGCGTGGTCGAAGCTCTTGCCGATCTCCCACGGCTTCTTCTCGGCCGCCATGCCGTTCTGCAAGTCGCGCCGCGTCATGTCGAGGCCGAGCGCATAACCATAGACGTGATCAAGCGCCTTCTCCGCCGGGATGTTGGCGCCGCCGGACTTCAGCGCGGCGACCAGTTCGACTTCGTGGTGATAGTTCTTGGTGAGCGAAGGATAGGGGTGATCCATCACCGTGCCGGGCGCGACAACCTGGATCGCATCGGTCGGTTTCTGGAAGAAGAACGGCGGTTCGCGGGTCGGATCGGAGCCACGCTCGATCGCATGCGCGGCATAATTGCGCCCGATGCAATAGATACGGCGAACCGGAAATACCTCTTTCTCGCCGGCAATCGGGATGGTCACCGCGGGCACGTCGAAGATCGGCTTCGGTCCAGTTTGGGCTTCGGCGATGCGGCTCGCGGCAACTGTGCCCGCCAGCGCCAGCGCACCCGTTGTAAGAAGGGACCTGCGATCGACGATTTCCATGCGCGTGCTCCTGTTGTGACTGATCTTTACGGCTATCTACCGCCCGCGTTCCGGCCCGGCAAGCCAATACGATCGCAACACGGGCATGAAAAAGGCCCGTGAAATCGCGGGCCTTTTGCCATCCTGTGAAAATCAGATCACCATTTGACGTCGGCGGGCAATTTTCCGCCGTTCGCAGCAAGCTTGGTCATCACCTGCTTGTGCAGCCAGATATTCATGCTCGCGGAATCATTGGTGTCGCCGGTATAGCCGAGCTCGTGGGCGAGCTCCTTGCGCGCTGTAAGGCTTGAATCGATGTCGAGCGCCTTCATCAGGTCGACGATCGAGGTGCGCCATTCCAGCTTCTCTCCCTTGGCGGCAACCGCCTTGTCGAGGATCGGCGCGACGTCGACGGTTTGCGCAGGTGCGGCCGAAGTGCCGCCAGATGGTGCCGCCCCACCCGAAGTCGGCGCGGCTGCGCCGCGGCTTGCAGGGGTCGCACTTACCGAGGTGCCAAAGATCGCGCTCATGATTTTTCCGAAAATACTCATTGCTCGCTCCTGATAAATCCCGAGATCGGGTTAAAGACGTAAACAGCTTATTCTTAATCCCGGCAGCACCCCGACCGGACCGTCATAAAGCTTAGTCCGCTTGGCACACCTTGCCAATGCGGAACGGCTGCGGCGGTTTGACTGAACTACGCCGCAATGACGACGGAATGACATGAACGGCCGCAGCGATGCTCTGTTGCATCGCGAGGTTTCGTCGAAACCATTCAAATTGAGGCGAATATTTGTGCGCTGAATTTGCGCGCCAGCGTCACCCAAGCGTGAGAGACAACACAGGCAAATCGGAGTACGATTGCCCTCCATCAGTTCGCGACAAGGCCAGCTCTGGTTTTCTGTCTTCGCGTCTGGCCTGATCGTGATCGTTCCTGCGGACGGTCCCGTGCGTCCTCTTTTTGACGCCAAGAGTGGCCCGCCGCGTCAAGGGAGAATGCGACCATGGCCAACCCATATTCAGGCAATGCGCCACCGCTGGCTCAGCCAGCTCAAGATACCCCAGGTCCCATCATCCGCCGGATCGGTCTGTCCGATCTGCACGACGCGTTGCGACGTGGCTGGGAGGATTTCAAGGAAGTTCCAAGCCACGCGATCATTCTTTGCGTAATCTATCCGGTAATCGGCCTTGTCCTTGCCCGCGCCGTGCTCGGCTACTCGGTCCTGCCGCTGTTGTTTCCGTTGGCCGCAGGCTTTGCGCTGCTCGGCCCGTTCGCGGCACTCGGCCTTTATGAACTCAGCCGCCGCCGCGAGCTCGGCGAGAAGGCTTCCGCCTGGGACGCACTTGAAGTCTTTTCCTCGCCGTCGTTCGGCGCCATGCTTGGCCTCGGCACGCTGCTGTTCGCTTTGTTCGTGGTCTGGATCATGACCGCGCAGGGCATCTATGTAGCGGCGTTCGGTTACGAGGCCGCCGCTGAAATCCCCGACTTTGCCCGGCGCGTACTGACCACCCCGCAAGGCTGGTGGCTCATCGTGGTCGGATGCGGCACAGGTTTTCTGTTCGCGCTCGTGGCGCTGTGCGTAAGCGTGGTCTCCTTCCCGCTGATGCTCGATCGGCAAGCCAGCACCGGAGAGGCGATGGTGACATCGCTGCGCGTCGTTGCGGCCAATCCGGTTGCCATGGCGACCTGGGGGTTGATCGTGGCTGCATTGCTGGTGGTGGGATCGATTCCATTCTTCCTTGGCCTGGCCGTCGTCATCCCGTTACTTGGTCACGCGACCTGGCATCTCTATCGCAAGGTGATCGCGCCGGATCCTAATCAACGGCCCGCCGCGCCGCGTCCGCCCCGTGAAAAACGGCCGGCTGCGGATTTTCCGGCCAACCTGTTTCCCTGGCGCCGTAAGGATGGCGCCTGACAGAGCGCGAACGGACTGCCGGTGACGGTTTCACCGACGGTTCGCGACATAGTTCCGTCGCAACACCGGGTTAAGCCTTGTTTTGGCCGCGGTTGCGCCCGACATATCGCGCGCCCGTTCCTCAGCGCGGAAGGCTACTCGGTTGCGACATCGGCGGTTTTTTGGTTGCGCCCTTGCAGTGGGCTTGGCGATATCGGCGACTGCGGCGCAAGCCGCGATGCCCTGCGGTGCCGGCAATTTCCAGAGCTGGCTGGACGATTTCAAGACCGAAGCCGCCTCGAAGGGGATTTCGCAGGCGACGATCACCTCTAGCCTGAACGGCATAACGGTCGATCAGAGCGTGCTTTCGCGCGATCACTCGCAGAAGGTCTTCAGCCAGAGCTTTGAGGAGTTTTCCGGCCGCATGGTGCCACCGCGCCTGACGCGCGGCGCCAACATGCTCAAGCAATATGGATCGGTACTGTCCCGGATTGAGGATACCTATGGCGTTCCCGGCGAAGTGCTGGTCGCGATCTGGGGACTGGAGACCGATTTCGGCGTTAATATCGGAAAGTTTCCGACTCTGCGTTCGCTGGCGACGCTGGCCTATGATTGCCGTCGCGCCGAGTTATTCCGCGGCGAATTGCTGGATGCGCTCCGGATCGTCGACCGCGGCGACTTGAGTCCCGCCGAAATGCACGGTGCCTGGGCGGGTGAAATCGGCCAGACCCAGTTCATGCCGTCGAACTACATCAAATTCGCCGTCGATTTCGATGCCAACGGCCGCCGCGACCTCTTGCGCAGCCCCGCCGACGTTCTCGCCTCTACCGCCAATTTCCTCCAGAGCTATGGCTGGCAAAAGGGCAAGGACTGGCAGCCGGGAAGTCCCAACTTCCCTGTCCTCCAGCAGTGGAACAAGAGCGACGTCTACGCCAAAACCGTGGCCACCTTCGCCACGCAGCTTGCCCACGCGCCATAGTTTTTCTCGCGGTAAAGTGATTTTTGATTCACTTATTGGCATGCGCACAGCTCATGCATAGATCTGACGAGCATTTACTCTGGAAGACTTTCTGTCGGGCCTGATTCGTGATTGGCACGTGGTTTCGCCGCAATGCGGCTCGTCGAAGGCGCTCATAGATCGAATGCTTAATCAATTCTTACTAAGCTATGCACAGGAAGGTTAGCTGCAACGCAGCATTTGAGCTTCCGCACTGCGGTATGGGCCTCTATATTGGTTTTGACGATTCAGTTCCCTTCAAAGACTGAATCAAGAATTCAAGGAGACTACCTATGCTGCTCTCGCTCATCCGAATGATCCAGGCGTTCCGCGACTATCAGCGCAATGTTGCTGAATTGTCCCAGCTTAGCGATCGGGAACTGGCCGATATCGGGCTTGATCGCTCGGACATTCCGCGCGTTGCGGCCGGCAACCACAACGGCTGATTCAAGCCACTGACGGAAGATCGATAGCGCTCGCCGATGGCGAGCGTTGTCGTTTGCATCGGACGCGCGCATTCCACTCCCTGACGAAACGCGCTACCTCTGTGCCGCATGACTGGCACTTTTTCATCGGAACCCATTCACATCATCGGCGGCGGTCTCGCCGGCTCGGAAGCGGCCTGGCAGGCTGCTAATGCGGGCATTCGCGTGATCCTTCATGAGATGCGCCCGCAGCGGATGACGGAGGCCCACCGGACGGAAGGCTTGGCCGAACTCGTCTGCTCGAATTCATTTCGCTCCGACGATGCCGCCAACAACGCGGTCGGACTGCTCCACGCCGAAATGCGGCGGCTTGGATCGCTGATCATGCGCGCGGCCGATGCCAATCAGGTCCCGGCGGGTGGTGCGCTCGCGGTCGATCGCGACGGCTTTTCAGCCGCGGTCACTGGGGCGCTGGAAGACCATCCGCTGATCGAGCTTAAGCGCGGTGAAGTCGACGGACTGCCACCCGACGACTGGAGCAACGTCATAGTCGCGACCGGTCCCCTCACCTCGGCGCCTTTGGCTGAAGCCATTCGCGGGCTGACGGATGAAAACGCGCTGGCGTTTTTCGACGCGATCGCGCCGATCGTGCACCGCGACACCATCGATATGTCGAAGGCGTGGTTTCAGTCGCGTTACGACAAGGTCGGCCCCGGCGGCACGGGAGCCGATTACATCAACTGTCCCCTGACCAGGGAGCAGTATGACAACTTTGTCGCCGCGCTGATCGCGGGCGAAAAGACCGACTTCAAGGAGTGGGAAACCAGCACGCCTTATTTCGACGGGTGTCTTCCGATCGAGGTGATGGCCGAGCGCGGCGTGGAGACGCTCCGTCACGGCCCCATGAAGCCGGTCGGGCTGACGAACCCGCACGATCCCACGGTAAAAGCCTATGCCATCGTGCAACTGCGCCAGGACAACAAGCTCGGCACGCTCTACAACATGGTAGGCTTCCAGACCAAGCTGAAGTACGGCGCGCAGCAACACATCTTCCGGACGATCCCCGGACTTGAGAATGCCGAATTCGCTCGCCTCGGTGGCCTGCATCGCAACACCTTCCTGAATTCGCCAAAACTGTTGGACACACAATTGCGCCTGCGGGCAGCGCCGCGAATGCGCTTCGCCGGCCAGATGACGGGTTGCGAAGGTTATGTGGAATCCGCCAGCGTCGGCTTGATCGCGGGGCTTTACGCCGTGGCCGAGACACGCGGCCGTGCGCTGCCGCCACCGCCTACGACAACGGCACTCGGATCGTTGCTCGGGCATATCACCGGCGGCCATCTGGAAACGATCGACAACGGCCCGCGCTCGTTCCAGCCGATGAACGTCAATTTCGGATTGTTCCCGCCGCTCGCCAACCCGCCGACCAGAAAACCGGACGGAACGCGGCTGCGCGGCAACGAAAAGGCGATCGCCAAGCGTCAGGCGCTCAGCGCGCGTGCGCTGGCGGATATCGATCGCTGGATCGCCGATCATTTGCAGCTGGCCGCAGCAGCGTGAGCCTCGCATGAGCCTGCCAAGAGACGACGCTGCAATCCTGTCGGCGCAATGGACCGAAGGCGTTCTGCTCAAACGAGACGTGTTCTCGTCCGTCGAGCGTGGCCGCTTTCGCGGCGCCAATGGTGAAGTCGACGCGATCCTGCGCCGGATCGACCAGGTGCCGTGGTGGTCGTACCTGCCCGCGCGCCATTTATTCCGGCGCGAAGGACACGCCCTCGCTGTCGTGCATGATCTCAACGTCGCGCCGCCTTTGCTGTGGGCTGGCAAGCAGGCGCTGGTGCGCGGCTTCATCGACGGGGTGGCTCTGCATCTCGTCAAACCGGCCGGCGATGTCGCCTACTTCCGTTCGGCCAAGCAGGCGTTGCGACGGCTGCACCGCGCCGGCGTCTGCCACAACGACCTCGCCAAGGAACAGAACTGGCTGGTCGGGCGCGACGGCCGCGCCTATGTCACGGATTTTCAGCTGGCGGCATGCTTTCGAACGCGCAGTCGGCTGTTTCGCATCGCCGCCTATGAAGATCTTCGGCATCTTTTGAAGCACAAGCGCAGCTACGCGCCGGCCGCCCTGACGCCGAAAGAGCGCCAGATTCTCGCCCGCAAATCGATCGTTGCCAGCCTGTGGCTCGCCACCGGCAAAAAGGTCTACCGTGCGATCACCCGGGGCCTGTTCAATTTCACCGATCGCGAAGGCGGCGGACGGCGTCTCGTCAACGACGCGCCCGTGCTGATCCAGGAAATCCGGAAAAATCCGGCCGTGCGCGATGCGGCCATTGTCGCATTCGCCGATCGACGCGCAGGCGTCGGCCTCTATGCATTTGTCGAATCAGACAAGACCGCGCTCGAGACCGAGTTGAAGGGCGAACTTGCGGCCGCCGGGGGGCCGAAACCACCGGAGCATATCCAGATCGTCAAAGCGCTGCCGCGCGACGCCAACGGCAGGCCGCGCCTTGAACTCCTGCAACTGGTTGCGACCAACCAACTCGATCTGATCGAGAGCATGGTGACAAGCGAGCCCGATCGCGCGTTTTTGAAGAACATTCTGGAGTCGCGAAAGAATCTGCGCGACCGCTTCAATTTTGAAGCGGCGGATATGAACTGATTTTCAGCCCGAAAATACACGCGAGTGCGACGCGCGCCACAATGCCCACAGCGTTTTAAATCGCGACGGCGGTCGTACCACAAAGGGATCGTTGTCGGCGCGCATCAACGAGGCGAGATCACGTTTGACTTGAGCGAGCGGGAGAAACGCCGGACGAACCTCCGGCGCGACGGAGGCAAGCAGCATATAGGCTGTGTTGAGATGCGTGTTTGCTTCGCTCAGCACGTCATCCAACGCCTCGCGCAGCTTCGGCGTCTGTTTGCCGGAAAATACCTGTTCAGGATCGCAACCGTGCTTCGCCAGAACTTGTTGCGGTACAAAGAGCCGGCGTTGTGAGGCGTCGAGCGGCAGCGAAGCCGTAACCTGGACAATTCCTTGGGCCAGCCCCGCGTGACGCGCCAGATGCTCGACCTCACCCGACGGCGGCCCCATCACGGCCGCGGCCAGTGAGAACAAGGCCGACGAAGTGTCGTTGATATAACCTTCAAGCGCGGCCATTGTTGGCATCGGATCGTTGTAGAGATCGAACTGATGCTCCTCGATCAGGCGCAACAGCCGCTCCACCGGCAATCGATAGCTGCGGACGGCCGCTAGCAGTTCGGCAGCAACCGGATTTCCCTCGACGCCGCCATGGCCGCTGCCGGCAAGCATGTCGCGCCACCATTGCAAACGTATCTCGCCCGGAAGCGGCTGACTCACCTGGGCATGAACACGGCAAATTTCGGCATTGAAGGCGTAGAGCGCCAGCAGCGCACGGCGTTCCGGCGCCGGCACGAACAAGGCGGACGCATAACGGGTAAAGTCATGCGTGCGAACAAGTTCGGCGCAATGGCCGGCGGCCGCCTTGTCTTCCTCGGAAGCGCTCATGGCACGGCGATCAGCGCCGCAGCCACGCGCCGCCGCTCGCCAATCATGACATTGTAGGTACGGATGGCCGGTCCGGTCTGCATAGTGTCGAGGCCGACATGGACCGCGCGAAACGCCGCGCGCAACCGGTTCGGCGCAATCCAGACGTCGGTGCCGGTGCCGATGATCAGTGAATCAATGCCGTTCGCGGCGGCGAATACGCGCGACAGCGTATATTCATCGATTTCGGCCGCCTTCGTCACCGGCCAGGCCCAGATGGCATCCGGCAGGCACAGGAGCGATCCCCGATGCGACATATCGGCAAAGGCAAAGCCGCCATTGCCGTAAGCGTCGATCGGCGCCGACCTCGGAAGATGTGGAGTATCCGATGGGGTCGGGACCATGCCGCGTTACTTCTTCGCAGGCGTGTCCGGCGTGTCGGCGCGGTTCGTGCCGACGCCAAGATAGATCAGGATCGGCGCGGCAATGAAGATCGACGTATAGGTGCCGACCAGCACCACGCCGAACATCATCACGGCCGTGAAGCTGTGGATCGCATTGCCGCCGAACAGCAGCAGCGCCAGAAGCGCCAGCGTCACCGTGACGTGGGTGATGATCGAGCGCGACAGCGTCGAATTGATGGATTCGTTGAGCAGTTCCGGCATCGGCATTTTCTTGTAGCGCCGCAGCATTTCACGAATACGGTCGTAAATAACGACGGTATCGTTCAGCGAATAACCGAGAATGGTCAAAAGCGCGGCGATGCTCGTGAGGTCGAAATCGACCTGGGAGATCGACATGAAGCCGATCGTCAGCACGATATCGTGCACATTGGCGATCATGGCCCCTAATGCGAACTGCCACTCGAAGCGGAACCAGAGATAGATCAGAATGGCGACGATCGCGAGCATCAGCCCCAGCATGCCGTAGGCCAGCAGTTCGCCCGAGACGCGCGGTCCGACAACCTCGACACGCCGGTATTCGACGGAATCGCCAAGCGCCCCGCGTACTTTCTGAACCGCCTCCTGTTGCGCCTGGTCACCGCCGGGCTGCTCGGCAACCCGGATCAAGACTTCGTCGGGACCGCCAAACTGTTGCAGCTGAATATCGCCGAGACCTAGTCCGCCGAGCGAGGCACGCATTGCAGCGATATCGGCGGCGCCGGATTTGGCCCGCACTTCCATCAGCGTGCCGCCCTTGAAATCGATGCCGAAGTTCAGCCCGTGGGTGAAGAACAGCGTAATCGCGACAATCGAGAGCAGCGCCGAAATCGGGAAGCTGATGCGGCGGAAGCGCGTGAAATCGAAATGCGTATTGTCGGGGACGATGCGCAACGGCGGCAGGAGTCCGAAAATGCTGACCACCGTCAGCACAACGATCAGAACGCCCAGTCCAATCAGAACGAGATGAGTCACAGCCGCATTTCCTTCAGATCGGCACGCTTTGCGGCCGCTTCCACCGCACCCACCCGGCTACGATCAGCCGGGTGAGTGTGAAGGCCGTGAAAACCGTGGTGAGAATGCCGATACCGAGCGTCACGGCGAATCCGCGGACCGGGCCGGTGCCGATGTAAAACAGCACGGCGGCGGCGATGAATGTCGTGATGTTGGAGTTGAGAATGGTTGCAAGCGCCCGCTTGAAGCCAGCATCGATCGCCGAAATCGCGTTGCGCCCGCCGCGGATTTCTTCACGAATGCGCTCATAGATCAGAACGTTGGAGTCGACCGCGATGCCGACCGTCAGCACGATGCCGGCGATGCCCGGCAGCGTCAGCGTCGCGTTCAAAAGCGACAGCACGCCAAAAATCATCGCCACATTGATGCTGACGGCGATGTTGGCGAACAGGCCGAACAACCGATAGGTCACCAGCATGAACACGATGACCAGGATCGAGCCGACGTAAGCCGCGAGTTCGCCCTTTTCGATCGAGTCCTGGCCGAGGCCTGGACCGACCGTACGCTCCTCGATGACGGTCAGCGGCGCCGGCAACGCGCCGGCGCGCAACAGGATCGCAAGGTCGTTCGCCGACTGAACCGTGAAGCTGCCGGAGATCTGGCCTTGCCCGCCGATGATGGGCTCGCGGATGACCGGGGCGGAGATCACCTGGTTATCCAGCACGATTGCAAAGCGCTGTCCGACATTTTCGGTTGTCGCTTGCGCGAATTTGCGCGCACCAGTCGAATTGAACTTAAAGCTCACAACGGGTTCGCTTGAACGCTGATCGAACGCCGTCTGCGCGTCGCTTAAATCCCCACCGTTGACCAGCACCTGCTTTTTCAGGACGAGTTTCTGTCCCGAGACCTCCGGCAAGACTTCATCGTCCGGCGGTATCTTTCCTTGCGCAGCTGCGTCCGGCGGCACGGTCTCATCGACCATGCGGAATTCCATCTTCGCCGTCTTGCCAAGCAGTTGCTTCAGCCGCGTGGGGTCCTGCAAGCCGGGCACCTGCACCAGAATACGATCAGTACCCTGGCGCTGGATCACCGGCTCGACGGTGCCGAGTTCGTTGACGCGTTTTTCCACGATCTGGATCGATTGCTCGATGGTCTGGCGGATGCGGTCATTAATCGCAGCTTGCGGCACCGTCAGCCGGATCGTGCCGTTGCCGGCGTCGGCCACTTCCAGGCTGCGCTGGCCGTTGGAGCCGAGCAGACCGCCAAGCGGTTGCGACAGGTCGCGCAACTTGCTCAAGGCGGTTTGCTGATCGGTATCCTTGGTGATGCGCACTTCGACCGCGTCGTTGCGCACGCCGAGCCCGGTATAGACGATCTTCGCCTCGCGCAGCACGCGACGCGCATCGTCCCGGATCTGATCGAGCTTCTCTTTCTTGACGTAGTTGGAATCGACTTCGAGCAGCAGATAAGAGCCGCCTTGCAGGTCGAGGCCGAGCACCAGATGACGCTGCGCCCAAAGCGGCCAGGTCTTCACCCGCGCTTCAGGGAAAAAGTTCGGCACGGCGCACAGACACACCACCAGCGCTGTCAGGATGATCGCCAGCGCCTTCCACCGCGTGAAATAAAGCATTGAATTGACTCGTTAGATCCAGAGAAAGCGGCAGATCCAGAGAAAGCGGCGCTCGATATCAGCCCGCGGCGGTCTCGTCCTTGCCGAGTTCGCTCTTCTCCTTGGCCGGCTCTCCCTTGGCACGAACGCCGGAAATCATCTGCCGCATCTGGCGAACGCGAACGCCGTCCGAAATCTCGAACTCGATCTGATCGTCATCCACGACCTTGGTCACCTTGCCGACCAGCCCGCCAGTCGTCACCACGGTATCGCCACGGCGGATGTTTTTCACCAGTTCGGCGTGATCCTTCACCTTCTTCTGCTGTGGCCGCAGAATCAGGAAATACATGATCACGAAGATCAGCGCGAACGGCAGCAGCGACATCAACATACTGTTGGTGTCGCCGCCGGCCGCGGCCTGGGCATACGCAGGGGTAATCAGCATTCGTTCAGTCCTCGTGGAGCGGCTAGCGGAGTGGATTTGACATTCGCTACCTACCTACCCGCAGGTTCGTCAAGCGAATGTCAAATCTAACTCCACTAGCAGCTTAGATTTGCTAGTGGGCCCTTAATTCCAACATTCGCAAAAGTGCAGGCTGAGAAGGGTTGCGAATGTTAGAATTGGACCACTAGTGACCGCAAAGCGCGCGCCTGGCGCCTGGCCGATCGGGGGCGAATTTCGCGCGGACTATAGCGGCCAGCGCCCCAATTGCAACGCCGCCAGTACCGCCGGAAAACGGGCGCGAGACCCCTCATTTACGCCGCTTGCGAGCCCCCGCAAGGCCCGTTAAGGGTTCGCCGTCGGAAAGGCCAAAGATGTCGAAAAAGCCCGCAAAAAACGCCCCTCGCCTTGCGCAGAAGCCCAAGCGGCAGCCCACCCCGCAAATGGCCGCCAAGCGCCCGAAGCCATCCACGGGCCAGGAGGCGGCAGAGCGGATTGCCCTCGCGATCGAGACCATCGCGGCCCACCTTGCGGCCGGTGCATCGGCGGCCGACGGAGGCGAAGCACTGCATCGCGCCGATGCCTTTATCTGGCATCCTGACGGGCGGCTTGCGCCCGTGCCCCATGTCAGCCGTGTCGATATCGGCCTGCTCAAGGGCATCGATCGGATGCGAGACATTCTGATCGAAAATACCGAGCGCTTCGCCAACGGCCTTCCCGCCAATAACGCGTTGTTATGGGGCGCGCGGGGCATGGGAAAATCCTCGCTGGTGAAAGCGGCGCACGCCAGCATCAATCTCAACCGCAAGCCTTTGGACCGGCTGAAGCTGATCGAGATTCATCGCGAGGATATCGAGAGCCTGCCGGCGTTGATGGACGTCCTGCGCGATGCGCCGTTCCATGTCATCGTGTTCTGCGACGATCTGTCCTTCGACGGCAACGATGCCTCCTACAAATCGCTCAAGGCCGTATTGGAGGGCGGCATCGAGGGACGCCCCGACAACGTGATCCTTTATGCGACCTCAAACCGCCGGCACCTGTTGGCGCGCGAGATGATCGAGAACGAACGCTCGACCGCGATCAACCCCGGCGAAGCCGTGGAAGAGAAGGTCTCGCTGTCGGATCGTTTCGGATTGTGGCTCGGCTTCCACCGGTGCAGCCAGGACGAATACCTCGCGATGGTGAAAGGCTATTGCAGCCATTTCGGCATCGAGCTTGGCGACGAAGAGCTGGAGCGCGAAGCCTTGGAGTGGTCGACCACCCGCGGCTCCCGTTCAGGCCGCGTGGCCTGGCAGTTCACGCAGGAACTGGCAGGACGGCTTGGGGTGCGGATCAAGCTCCGTTGAGGAACTGAAGCGGATCGACCGGATTCGAACCCTTGCGGATTTCGAAGTGAAGCTGGGGCGAACCGACCTCGCCCGATTGTCCTGACTTGGCGATGATCTGGCCGCGCTTGATGGTGTCGCCGCGCTTCACCAGTAGTTCGCTGGCATGCGCATAGGCGGTGACGTAGCCGTTCGCGTGGCGCACCAGCACGAGATTACCATAACCCTTCAGTTCATTGCCGGAGTAGGCGACCACGCCGTCTTCGGCGGCCTTCACCGGCGTGCCTTCCGGCACGGCGAGATTAATGCCGTCATTGGACTTGCCGTTGGTCTTGGCGCCATAGCCCGCGATCACCTTGCCCCGAACCGGCCAGCGGAAGGTCGGCAAAGCGCCTGTTGCCTCGGCGGCCTTTACCGGAGTTTCAGCCGCGGGCGCTTCTTCGACATTCGACGTCTGCGCCAATCGCGCCTTTTGCTGGGAATCGGTGGTGATCGCCGCGACCTTGGTTGCAGGCGGAACCGATACCGGCGCGGCCTGAGCCACAACAGGCTGCGCGACTGGCACCACAGCGGCGGATGCCTTCACGGGCACGTTGAGCCTCATGCCGATCTTGAGCTTCGCCGCCGCATCCAGGCCATTGGCTCTGGCGAGTTCGCCTGCGGAAATATGGTTGCGGCGCGCGATGCTCATCAACGTATCGCCGTGGTTGACGACATGGACGGATGCCGCGGCTGCAACGACCGGCCTGCTGGCGGGCGCCGACATCACGGGGGCAGCGGCAACAACCGCTCCCGGACGCGGAATGATCAGCTGCTGTCCCGGAGACAGGACGCGCGGTCCCCTATAGCCGTTGGCCTGAAGGATCGCGGCCGGCGTCACGTTGTAACGACGGGCCAGAATTTCCAGCGTGTCGCTGGTGCCGACAATGATTGTTGTGCCATGGGCCGGGTGCACTGCCGCAATTGAATGCGGAACGCTGCCGGTCGCCTCGATCGGACGGACGGGCGGCGCGTAGGACGACACCCCTCGGCCGCCGCCGGAGACGCCTGACGGCGGATAGGACTGCGGCGCCCCAATGGCGGGCGGAAGTGCCTGCGACTGAACCTGCGGTTGGGGCCGCGAATATTGCGGCAGATCATGCCGCTCGACGCGGGCCGACGGCACCGAAGCCGTGGATTCCGATTGCGAAGCAAAGGGATTTTCAGAAAGGCGGCTCTGCATATCGGCGCTGCAACCAGCAAAACCGATCGATATCAGCGCCAGTACCGCGACATGCGGAGCACGACGCGAGCAAAGCAACTCGACGGCAAGGGACATG
Source organism: uncultured Alphaproteobacteria bacterium (assembly GCA_963770515.1). Lineage (GTDB taxonomy): Bacteria > Pseudomonadota > Alphaproteobacteria > Rhizobiales > Xanthobacteraceae > Bradyrhizobium. The sequence goes on along the minus strand of CAVYPW010000002.1, from coordinate 542,816 downwards.
GTTACTCACTCGTACGCAACAAAATACTGTTTTGAGTAAACACGTACCGAGTAAATAACCGCTTAAGGTTAGGATTAAGATGTTGGCCGGAAAGCTGATCCGGGAATTTACAGCTCGCGCGCAATGCCCGGCAGCGCCGGCACGAAGCGCACGTCGACAAGCTCCTTGCGCTCAAAGCCGGATTCGATCCTGACCAGACGGATCAGGGTCTGGACGCCATGGAGCGGACCGACCGGGGCGATCAGGACGCCTTCCGGTTCGAGCCGTTGTGCAAGTGCGTCCGGGATTTGCTCCATCGCCGCGGTGACGAGGATGCGGTCGAAACTGCCGGCGCCGGCGGGAACGTCAAAGCCGTCTCCCAGCATCACCTCGACGTTGTGACAGCCGAGCTTCTCCAGCCGCGTCCGGGCACGGTCGGCCAGCGTCCGGTAGCGTTCGATCGTCAGCACGTGCGCGCATAGCCTGGACAAGACAGCGGCCTGATAGCCGGAGCCGGTGCCGATCTCGAGCACCCGATGGAATTTCTGCAAGCCGAGTTGCTCGGTCATATAGGCGACCACGAAGGGTTGGCTGATGGTCTGGCCGCAGGCAATCCCGAGCGCCGTGTCGCGGTAGGCGTCGTTGCGGTCGGCCGGCTCGACGAACAGCTCGCGCGGGACGTCTTCCATGGTGCGCAGCACGGCCTGATCGCTGATCCCGCGCCGCCGCAGGCTGAGCTGAAACTTCATCTTCTCGGGCGGGTTCTGTCTGTCAGGCATCTGGATCCACCGACCCTCTTATGGCCGCCGGGTATGTGATGGCACAAATCGCGCGATTCCCGGGAACATATCATTCAAATTCGTGTTCCACCGGGCGGCTGGGCCGACAGGTCGCGATTGCGCCCGCTGGCGATATTTGCGAACCTTTGTTCCCCGGCAGGCAGGGATTCCATGAATGGGTACGGCGCGGATATTCCTCGTTGAAGACGAGGTGATGATCAGGATGATGGTCGCCGACATGCTGGAAGAACTCGGCTACAGCATCGCCGCCGAGGCCGGCGAAATCAGCGACGCCCTCAAGCTGGCACAATCGGTCGAGTACGATCTCGCCATCCTTGACGTCAACGTCAACGGCAAGGTCATTTCGCCGGTCGCCGACCTGATCGCGGCGCGCAACCGCCCCTTCATCTTCGCGACCGGCTATGGGTCGTCGGGACTGCCGGCGGAATATCGCGACCGGCCGGCGTTGCAAAAACCTTTCCAGATCGAAACGCTGGAGCGCGCGATCGAGCAGGCGCTCAAACGCCCTGCGGCCTAGAGCAAGACAGTCGGCTTCACTTCAGCGTCGAGGTCAGCGCTGCCGAAAACGCCTCGTCGGTGCGGTCGAGCCGCAGCGGCGTCACCGAGACATAGCGCGAGGCCAGTGCCCACAGGTCCGTGCCCTCGGCCGGAACGTCGACCTTGGCCAGCCGTTCAAATCCGATCCAGAAATACGGATTGCCGCGGCCATCGCGCCGCTGGTCGATTTTCAAGAAGCCGAGATTGCGCTTGCCCTGCCGGGTCACACGCACACCGGCAACCTCGTCCGGCGCGCAGGCCGGAAAGTTGACGTTGATCACGGTGTCTCTCGGCACGCCGGCATCGATCACCTTGCGCAGGATCGCGGGGCCGAATTTCAGCGCGGTGTCCCACAGCGGCTTTTCGCGCGTCTCCACCGAGAACTCCTGCGACAATGCAAAGGAAGGCAGTCCCAGGATCGTGCCTTCGAGCGCGCCGGCGATGGTGCCGGAATAGACGACATCCTCGGCGACGTTGCGTCCCTTGTTGACGCCCGAGAGCACGAGATCCGGCAGCTTCTGGCCGAGGATGTGGCGCGCGCCCATGATGACGCAGTCGGTCGGCGTGCCTCGGACGGCAAAATGGCGGGGACCGACTTCGCGCAACCGGAGTGGGTCATTGAGCGACAGCGAATGCGAGACGCCGGATTGATCGAGTTCCGGCGCAACCACCCAGACATCATCGGACAATTCGCGGGCGATCTGCTCCACGATCTTCAGACCCGGCGCATGGATGCCATCGTCATTGGTGCACAAAATTCGCATCGCTCGGGCGGCCCTCTTCCGGTCGACTAGTACCGCCGATCTGAAGTCCCTGCACCGCAAGCGGCGAGTTCCTTCCAGGGACTTCAGATCGATAAGCGGTACTAGAATCAATAAGTTTGTGAGTAGCCCATAGCTTTCCGAAGTTCGTGACGGTGGGCGCTGCGACGGAGCGCGAACTTCGGAAAGTGGGCACTAGATCGCTTGTGCCGTCTTATCCGGCTATGGGGCTTGAAGCAAACCCGTTGTTTTTACTATGAGTTTTGTCTGCCTGACCTGCACCGCGACTCGATTCATGAGGACGATCGATTGTCCTGCTGGTCGGCGACAGGCGTGCGAATGCGCCAGACCGGCGTCAGCTTGCCACCCAATCCTTCGAAACGCATATCGAATTTGAGCGACGCCGGCTTTATGGCAGGTTCCGAAACCAGGATCGGCTGCGGCGGCGGAGCCGGCTTGACCGGTGGAGGCGGAGCCGGCTCAATTTCTCTCGGCGCAGCCTGTTTTAGCGGTCGCGGCGTCCAGCCGGGCGGCTCGGGATAATATTTGCGGGCAACGGCGACAGCTTTTTCAAAGTCATCGGTATTGACCCATTTCTCGGCCCGAACAGCCTCCTGCACGCCATCGTCCCATAGGCGCCCCCCTTCGATGTCGAACTGGCTCTTCTGCTTCTGATTACAGGCCTGGATGCCGTGGCCCGTGACGGCCCATTGCTTGCCCACCCAATAGATGTCGCGGTGCAGGACCATCGGCTGTCGTCATTTCCGAAAAATGCATTTTGGGCATAATCGGAAACAAAGATTACCCGGGCGCGCAGCCTTCGCAACCGGCATCGCGCTTCGCGTCAAAACAAATCGCGCGAGTGTGGTAGTTTAGAAGTTCGCATCAGACGCTAGCGGTCGGGCGAGACGACCTTGGCGCCGCCCATATAGGGTTGCAGCACGTCCGGCACGGCGATTGAGCCGTCGGCCTGCTGGTAGGTCTCCATCACCGCGATCAGCGCGCGGCCGACTGCGGTGCCTGAGCCGTTGAGCGTGTGCACGAAGCGCGGCTTGCCGTCGGGTCCACGATAGCGGGCATCCATCCGCCGCGCCTGGAAGTCGCCGCAGACCGAGCAGCTCGAGATTTCACGGAAAGCCCCGCCCTCGCCCTGCCCGGGCATCCAGACCTCGATGTCGTAGGTCTTTTGCGCCGAAAACCCCATGTCGCCGGCACACAGCGTCATCACCCGGTAATGCAGATCGAGCCGGCGCAATACTTCCTCCGCGCAGGCGAGCATGCGCTCGTGCTCGTCCTTGCTCGTCTCCGGCGTGGTGATCGAGACCAGTTCGACCTTGGTAAATTGATGCTGCCGGATCATGCCGCGGGTATCGCGCCCCGCCGCGCCCGCCTCGGCGCGAAAGCACGGCGTCAGCGCCGTCAAGCGCATCGGCAATTCCTTGTCGTCCACGATGGATTCGCGGACGAGATTGGTGAGGGATACCTCGGCGGTGGGGATGAGCCAGAGATTCCCTCCGATATCTTCAGCATCCGTAGACATTCCCTGTCTTTTGAAAAAGTCGACGCCGCCTCTTATGACTGGTTTGACATAGACTGCGAACTGATCATCCTGAAATTTCGGCAATTGCCCGGTGCCGAACATCACCTCGTCACGCACCAGCAGCGGCGGATTGATTTCGGTATAGCCGTGCTCTCCGGTATGGAGATCGAGCATGAACTGTCCGATCGCGCGCTCCAGCCGCGCCAAGCCTTTCTTGAGCACAACAAAGCGAGCGCCGGACAATTTCGCCGCTGCCTCGAAGTCCATATAGCCGAGCGCAACACCGAGATCATCATGCGGTTTGGGCGCAAAGACGTAGCTGCGCGCTTTGCCGAATAGATGGTGCTGCACATTGCCGTGCTCATCGGTGCCGTCGGGCACTTCGTCGAGCGGCAAATTCGGAATTGCGGCCAATTCTTTCGCGAGTTCTTCATCGGCCGCTTTGGTGGCGGCTTCCATCTCCGGCATGGTGGTCTTGAGCTCGGCGACCTCCGTCATCAGGCTCGCGGCGCGCGTTTCATCCTTGGCCTTCTTGGCCTCGCCGATTTCCTTCGAGGCCGCGTTGCGCCGGGCCTGGGCCTGCTCGGATTTCAGGATCGCGGCACGGCGCTTCTCGTCAATCGCCAGCAGCGAGGACGACAGCGGCGCAAGGCCACGCCGCTTCAAGCCGGCGTCGAAGGCGCCAGCGTTTTCGCGAATCCATTTGATGTCGTGCATGACAGGCCGGTCCTGAGTATGAACTTTCCGCTGATATGCGGAGAGTCAATGGCGCGCCTCCAGTACCACATCCGTCATCGCCCGCGAAAGCGGGCGATCCAGTATTCCAGCGAAGTGCGATGGATTCGTGAGGCCGCAGCGTACTGGATACCCCGCTTTCGCGGGGTATGAAGATCAATTGAAATGGTGCGGCACCGCCGCCCCTACTCTGCCGGTGTCGGATCAGGCGGCGGGCTCGCGGGAGGTGGAGTGGTCGTGGTTGTCTTGGCCGCGGCGGCCTTCTTTTCCACGATCCGCACGGCGATAATCGAGCCTTCGTACAAGAGGAGCAAGGGAACCGCGAGCGAGGCCTGGCTCAGCACATCGGGCGGGGTCAGTACGGCGGCGATAATGAAGGCGACCACGATGAAGTAGCGCCGCTTGTCGCGCAGTTGCTTTGACGTGATGATGCCGATCCGTCCCAGCAGCGTCAGGATCACCGGAAGCTGGAAGGCGATGCCGAAGGCAAAGATCAGTGACATCGTCAGCGAAAGGAATTCGCCGACCTTGGGCAACAGCTGGATCTGCGCGGTCTCCGGTCCACCCAACTGCTGCATGCCGAGCGAAAAACGCACCAGCATCGGCAGCACCACGAAGTAGACCAGCATCGATCCCAGCACGAAGAAGAATGGCGTCGCGATCAGATATGGCAGGAAGGCGTTGCGCTCGTGCTTGTAAAGGCCGGGCGCGACAAAGGCGTAGATTTGCGCGGCGACGATTGGAAACGAGATAAAACCCGCGCCGAACAGCGCGAGCTTCAACTGGGTCAGAAAATATTCCAGCAGCGCCGTGTAGATGAACTTCGAATTTTCCGGGCCGGCGACCCAGACGAAAGGCCACACCAGCACGTTGTAGATTTGCTTGGCGAAGAAGAAGCAGAAGATGAAAGCGACGCCGAAGCCGAGCAGCGCCTTGATCAGCCGCGAGCGCAGCTCGATCAGATGATCCATCAATGGCGCTTTGCTCGCCTCGATATCGTCGTCGCTCATGACGCTTTGGCATCCCGCGGCGCTTCGGTCTCAACAGTCGCCGAATGCCCGTCCGTCAAATGCACTTCCGGTGTCACAGGTTCCTGCCGATTATCAGGAGCGATCACCAACGGCTCGGACGCCGGCGCTTCGGCCAACGAAGTAGCGGTTTCCGAACTTGCGGCTCCCTCGGTCGACGAGGCGATCTCGGATGAAGCCATCGTCTCCGCGGGTGTAGCAGGCTTGTCGCTGACATCGAGAGCGGAGCTGACGTCCTTCTGAAGCGAGGTCATGATGTTGCCGCCGGCAAAGCCGCTTGCGGCTTCCTTGACCTCGTCGAAGCTTTTCTTGAGGTCGGCCATTTCGGCCTCGCGCATCGCTTCCTGGAACTGGCCCTGGAATTCGCCGGCCATCTTGCGCGCCTTGGCGACCCATTGCCCGACCATGCGCAGAACGCCCGGCAATTCCTTGGGGCCGATGGCAATCAGCGCAACCACGGCGATGACGGCGAATTCACTCCAACCAATATCGAACATAAAAGCTTCCGCTCACGCGAGGCCAACCTCTTTCGTCATCGAGACTGGGCCAGCCGCGTCTTTATTCCACCGGTCTTGATTTTACCGGTCTTGCCGGCCGCGGATCGCGATGCCAGCTTACAATGCGCCCGGAAGCTCAGACCGCTTTGCTGCCGACATCCGTCCGCGCTGCCTTCGGCGCGGCGTTGTGATCGATCGACTTTACCGGCTCGCTTTTTTCGACCACTTTGTCGTCGTCCTGCATGCCCTTCTTGAAGGCCTTGATGCCCTGGGCGACGTCACCCATCAGGTCGGAAATCTTGCCGCGACCAAACAGGAGCAGGACGACTCCGATCACGACGATCCAGTGCCAAATGCTCAACGAACCCATCCTGCAACCCTCCAAAACAAGCGAACTGCGGGCCCTTTCGGTCCCGGATTATCCTTCATCGAACGTAGGCTCAAGAGGTGCCGAAAACAAGGACTTAAGCCGCGTAAAATCGGTGTTACGCGGCTGACCGTTAATGCACGGCAGGGAATTTCGCACCAAGCCGATGCGACGGCTCGGAAACCCGTTTATTGGCTTCCTTCCTGGTTTCCTTGGTCGTTCCCTTGGTCGGTTTCCGGCTCGACCGCAGGCGCCAAAGCCAGTTCCAGATCACCGGCATCCAACGGGTCTTCATCCTCGCGCAAAGCCGGATCATCCGAAGGCGTGGGAACATTGAAACCGGTCGGCAGTCGCGAGTTCAACAGACCCGTTCCCTTCAGTTCCTCAAGCCCCGGCAAGTCGCTCAGCGCTTCCAGGCTGAACTGCGACAAAAAGGCTTCGGTGGTTCCGAAGGTCAGCGGGCGTCCGGGGGTTTTGCGACGGCCGCGCGGCCTGATCCACCCCGTTTCCAGCAACACGTCCAGCGTTCCCTTCGAGGTCATGACGCCGCGGATCTCTTCGATCTCGGCGCGGGTGACGGGTTGATGGTAGGCAATGATGGCCAGCATCTCGATTGCCGCACGCGACAGCCGTCGCGTTTCGATGCTCTCGCGCGTCATCAGCCACGACAGATCGCCGGCGGTGCGGAACGTCCATTTATTGGCGATGCGAACCAGATTGACACCGCGCGAGGCATAATCCGCCTGCAACTGGGTCAACGCGACCTTGATGTCGACGCCATCGGGCATGCGCTTGGCAAGCGTCGCCTGATCGAGCGGCTCGGCGGAGGCAAATAACAACGCCTCCAGCAACCGCAGCTCTTCCGGCCGCGTCTGCGGATTGTCGGCCTGCTCCTCGGCGTCGGCTACGCGTTTTTCCGCCAGGCTTGGCATGGCACAATCTCCCTCTTCCACTTACTCACTCAGTGTTCGCCCGGCGCCGCGGCGTCGGGTACAGGCTGCGGCGGACGCTTTCGAAAAAACAGCGGGGCGAAGGCCTCCTGCTGATGCAGTTCAACCTCACCTTCCCTGACGAGTTCCAGCGCCGCGGCGAAGCTCGAGGCAAACACAGTGGCCCTTTGCGAGGGATCAACGACGTAGTGGATGAGATATTCATCCAGCCGGCTCCAATCCTCGGCCATGCCTACCAGCCGCTCCAGCGAGGCCCTGGCCTCGGCAAGCGACCATACCGTGCGCTTGGCCAGATGCACCGACGCCAGCACGCGCTGCTGGCGTTGCGCGGCATAGGCCGTGAGCAGATCGAACAACGTCGCGGTGTATTTCGGATGGCGGATTTCCGCGATGGTTTCGGGAAAACCGCGCGGGAAAATATCGCGCTGCAATTGTGGGCGGTTCAACAGGCGGTTTGACGCCTCGCGGATGCCTTCGAGGTGACGGAGCCGGTTGGCGAGCGCGGTCGCCATTTCCTCGGCACTCGGGCCCTCGGCTGTTGCCGGCTCCGGCAACAGCAGTCGCGATTTGAGAAAGGCGAGCCAGGCCGCCATGACAAGATAATCGGCGGCGAGTTCCAGCCGGATCTTTCGCGCGGCCTCGATGAATTGCAGATACTGGTCCGCCAGCGCCAGGATCGAAATCTTGGCGAGATCGACCTTCTGCTGCCGCGCCAGTGCGAGAAGCAGATCAAGCGGGCCTTCATAGCCCTCGACGTCGACAACGAGCGAGGGCTCGCCCTCGGCGAGCTCAGCCGGACGGCCGGTTTCGAACGAGAGAATTTCCGCGGTCATGCGCCTGACGTCCCAGCTGTGCTCATCATCGCTTCCAGTTCGGCCCGTGCGGCAGCTTTGTCGAACGGTTGCGGCGCCCCGCGCGATGCCAGCGCGTGGGTGGCCCGCTGAAGCGCTTTCCCAGACAATTCCGGCGTCTCGGCGGCGACCTCACGCATTTCCGCGAGTTGACCATTGCAGTGAAGGACCATGTCGCAGCCGGCCAGGAAAGCGGCTCTCGTCCTCTCCGCAATCGATCCGGAGAGCGCATTCATCGACACGTCATCACTCATCAACAAACCTTGGAACCCGATCACGCCGCGAATCACCTGATTGATGATTGTCGCAGAAGTCGTGGCCGGATGGACCGGGTCGAGCGCGCTAAACACAACATGTGCGGTCATCGCCATCGGCAGATCGGCCAGCGGTCGAAAAGCCGCAAAATCAGTCGTTTCGAGGTCCTTTAGCGGCGTATCCACGGTCGGAAGCCGCAAATGGCTGTCTGCATTTGCCCGCCCATGGCCGGGGACGTGCTTCAGCACCGGTAAAATACCACCCTGTTCGAGCCCTTCAGTGACGGCGCGCGCGATGGCCGCCACCTTTCCCGGTTCGGTTCCATAAGCGCGGTCGCCAATCACGGCATCGGCGCCGGCGACCGGCACGTCCGCCAATGGCAGACAGTCCACATGGATACCGAGCTCGCAGAGATCGGCGGCAATCAGCCGCGCGCTCAAATGCGCCGCGGAAAGCCCGAGCGCGGGGTCGAGATCGTAAAGCTGGCCGAACAGCGCGCCCGGCGGATAGGCCGGCCAATGCGGCGGGCCCAGGCGCTGGACCCGGCCGCCTTCCTGGTCAATGAGGACCGGAACGTCGCCGCGGCCTGCGCACTTGTTTAATTCCGCAACGAGCTGCGCGACTTGCCCCGGCGTTTCAATGTTCCTTTTGAACAGGATGAAACCCCATGGACGCTCCGCCGCGATGAACGCCCGTTCGTCATCGTTCAGCGTGGTCCCGGCGACGCCGGTTATGAAGGCCTTGGTCATCTGGTGTCTTGGCTCTGACATTCGTATGTTGTCGCGGTGGGTTCGTTTACGAATGTCAGAGCCGAACGACACCAGCAAATATAGATTTCTAGTTGGGTTTTGGATTTGGCATTCGCGATGAGAACTCGCGGCGACGGGCTGGCGAACGCCAAATCCACCACTAGCGCCGATTAGCCCGCTCCGGATTAGGGGGTCAAGGAACAGCTGCTAGTTTTTCACTACCCAACACTGGCCGCCGGCGGCCTGATAGTTGTGGCAGAACTGCGCAGCCTCGGCCGAGGTGCCGAAGGAAACGCCGGCGCGATAGGTCGCGGCGCCGCTCTTCGAATTGGCGCGCGCGACGACGGGCGACTGCGAGCCAAGCACACTCGGGTATTTGCTTTGCAGCGCCCGATACGAGGCCTGAGCATCGGCTTCGCTCGGCTGCGACGTAACCGAGACCAGATAGCTGCCACTGCCCGCGGCGCTTGGGGTGCTGGGAGCACTCGGAGCGGCCTGCACGGGGTTGGTGGATGCCATCCGAACCGGAGGAGGTTCCGGCGCGGCCGGGGCATCAGCCCGCGGGGACAGCGACAGCGGCGCATTGGCGTTGGCCGCATTGGGATTGGCGGCCGCCGTACGGGCGCCCGTCGCGGCCACTCGCGGCGCGGGCCTGGCTGGCGCCGCCGGGGGCACCGCACCTGCCGGCGTACCGGCATCCGCCTGGTCACCCCGGACCGAGAGCGTCTTGATCCGGTGCGGCTCGTTATTCGAAAATGTCCCGTTCGGTGCGCTGGCCGAAGGCGACGGCGCACTCGGCGGCACGACACCCGACGGCATTGGCATGCTGCCGTTTGACGTCAGTGGCGGGAACACGACACGGGGTCCCGCCCTGGCGGGATCGATCGGCGTCTCCTCTCGGGACACGATCTTCTCCGTACCGTCGCCCGAGGTCATCCGATCCGGCACCTTCATACCCGCATCGGCGGACGCGGGAATGATCTTGGTCGGTCCGGCATCGGCGCGGATAATCGGTGGTTCGCCGCTACGGGCCGAACCCGTATAGGTGCGATAGGCAAATGCACCACCCACCCCGAATACCGCAAGCGCCAGCACGGCAACGACCGTGATCATGCCGCCGCGGCGGCGCGGCTCGTCCACCCCTTCAAAGGGCTGGTCATCTTCGTAGCCATAGCCATCGTCGGCATAGGCCTGATCGTGCTGAGCGGTCTGCGCCTGTGAATCGAAGCCGCCATAGAGCGCCTCGTCGTAACGCGACAGATCCGGCTCCTGCGGCTCGTGCTCATGCCGCTCATGAGGGGTATCGGCGAACAAATGCGCGGGATCGTAATCGTCCGGTTCGGCCGGAGGATGCGCGGCAGCGTAACGCTGCAAGGGATGCACGGCGCTCGGATACTCGTCCTGCGGCGGCGGCGGCGGTGGAGGAGCCTCCTGCCTCGCCGCGCGCTGCATCCAGGATGGCGGCGCGGGAGCTTCCTCCGGTTCGGGGTCCGCATAGCTGTCGTCTGCATAGTTATCGTAGGACGGCGGCGGCTCAGCCGGCCTCGCCTGCGGTTGAACTGTCAAATTGGCCCGGCCTATGGGGGGGCGACCGCCGAACGGATCGTTCTGGCCGATCAGACGCGCGAGCTCGGCCAGGGGATCGCTTTCGGCGTTGTCGGACGCGCGGGCTCGCCCGTCACGATCGTAACCGCCACCGGCCGCAAAGGCTCTGTCCTGATATCGATCCGCCATCGTGATGATGTGTCCCCTCAAGGGAAAGTCGCCAACCCGCTTTTCGCTACCGGCCCCCGCCGGCTGCCACTCTCAAAATCCCCCAAGCCCAAGGAGTGGCACTTCAGTCAGCGCATCTCGTTTGGCGCGCCGACGCCGAGAACCCCCAAGCCGGACGCCAAAACCGTGACAACGCCCTGTACCATTGCCAGCCGGGCCTTCGTCATCTCGGCATCATTATTGATAATAAAGCGTAAATAGGGCAAATCCCGCCCCCTCGTCCATAGCGCGTGAAATTCGCTGGCCAGATCATACAGGTAAAAAGCGATTCGGTGAGGCTCGTGGGCGGCAGCGGCGGCCTCCACCGTCCGGGGGTAGACCGCCAGTTTCCGCAACAGGCTCAGCTCGGCCGGATCGGTCAACCGGTCTACCGGCGCCGGCGCGAGATAGGCCAGCCGCGCCCCCTCCTCCTCAGGGAGGTCGTGCAGTACCTCCTCCCGCGCGGTGCGGAAGATCGAATGCCCGCGGGCATGGCCGTACTGGACGTAAAAGACCGGGTTGTCGCGCGACTGTTCGATGACCTTGGCCAGATCGAAATCCAGCACCGCATCGTTCTTGCGGTAGAGCATCATGAAGCGCACGGCATCCTTGCCGACCTCATCGACGACCTCGCGCAATGTGACGAAATCGCCCGAGCGCTTCGACATCTTCACCGGCTCGCCGTTGCGCAGCAGCTTGACGAGCTGGACGATCTTGACGTCCAACGCGGCCTGCCCGCTCGTCACGGCCTTGATCGCCGCCTCGACGCGCTTGATGTAGCCGCCGTGATCGGCGCCCCAGACATCGACCAGATTGCGAAACCCGCGGTCGAACTTGTCCTTGTGATAGGCGATGTCGGAGGCGAAATAGGTATAGCTGCCGTCGGACTTGAGCAGCGGCCGATCGACGTCATCGCCAAACGCGGTCGCCCGAAACAGCGTTTGCTCGCGGTCCTCGTAATCGTCGACCGGCGCGCCTTTCGGCGGCGGCAGGCGGCCCTCATAGACATCGCCTTTGGCGCGCAGGAAATCGATCGTCTCCGCAACGCGGTTGTTGCCGCTCGCAACCAGCGACCGCTCCGAGAAGAATACGTCGTGTTTGATGTTGAGCGCGGCGAGATCGCTCTTGATCGCTTCCATCATCATCGCGATGGCTTTGGTCCGCACAGCCGGCAGCCACTCGGCCTCGGGCATGGCGAGAAGCGTCTTGCCGTGTTCCGCGGCCAGCGCCTGCCCAACCGGTTTGAGATAATCGCCGGGGTAAAGCCCTTCGGGAATCTCGCCGATGTTTTCACCCAAGGCCTCGCGATAGCGGAGGAACGCCGAACGCGCGAGCACGTCGACCTGGGCGCCGGCATCGTTGATGTAATATTCTCTGACAACATCGAAGCCTGCGAGCTGAAGCAGGCTGGCCAGTGCATCGCCAAAGACCGCGCCGCGGCAGTGGCCGACATGCATCGGCCCGGTCGGATTAGCCGAGACGTATTCGACATTGACCTTCTCACCCGCCCCGACCGCACTTTGGCCGTAAGCGTTGCCCTCGCCCAGCACCGACCGCAGTGCGTCTGTCCAGGCCATTACTTTCAAAGTGAGATTGATGAAACCTGGACCGGCAATATCCACCGAGGCAACCAGATCGTCGGCGCGCATCCGCTCGGCGATCTTTTCTGCAAGGTCGCGGGGTTTGGCCTTTGCTTCCTTGGCGAGCACCATGGCAGCGTTGGTCGCCATATCGCCATGGGTCGGGTCCTTCGGCGGCTCGACCACCACCCGCGACAGGTCCGTGCCCGGCCCAAGTTCCGCCGCGCAGACGGCGTGTACGCGCGCAAGCACCTGGGCGAAAAGATGTTGTTTCGAAGATGTATCGGCCATGGCCGCCGCCTAACGTAAATCCGGGGTCGAGTTCAAAAAGCCGCTGATGTTCGGTCAGCGCGAAACGGTCGGTCATTCCAGCGATAAAGTTGCCGATCCGCCGCGCCCGTTCGGCCTCGCCTTCGGCCCGGTTTTCGGGCGGCAGCCATTCGGCGGGCATCGCGGCCGGATCGCTCTGATAGCGTGCAAAGAGATCGAATACGAGCTGTTCGGCATCCCGCATCACCCGCATCACCCGTTCGTGCCGGTACATATGCAGCTTCAGGAATTTCTTGATCGCGGCTTCCGCACCCCTTGTCTCGTCCGGAAAGACAATCAATGCCTCGTTTTGATTGCGGACCTCTTCGGCCGAGGCCGGCTGTATCCGCTCCAGACGGCGATGCGCTTCCAGAACCACCGCGCCAATGAAATGGGAAATCAATTCGCGCACCAGTTCGGCGCCGCGCCGGCTCTCGTCAAGAGTGGGATACTCGGCGTCGATCTCCGCGATCATCGCGGCCGCGAGCGGAATCTCCTTGAGATCGTCGATCGCAAACAAGCCTGCGCGCAAACCGTCATCGATGTCATGCGCATCATAGGCGATGTCGTCGGCGATCGCAGCGACCTGGGCTTCCAGCGAGGCGAAACTCCATAGTTCGAGGTCGTAGTTTGCGACAAATTCGGCGATTCCGACCGGCACGCCCTGCTCGCGATAGGCACCGACGGGACACGCATCGCGCGCCGTCAGCGGACCGTTGTGCTTGACGATGCCTTCCAGCGATTCCCAGGTCAGGTTCAGCCCGTCGAATTCGGGATAGCGGTGCTCGAGCGACGTGACCACCCGTAAAGTCTGCGCGTTGTGGTCGAAACCGCCATGGGCGCGCAGGCAGGCGTCGAGCGCCCGCTCGCCGGCATGGCCGAACGGCGGATGGCCGAGGTCGTGGGCGAGCGCCAGCGTCTCGGTCAAATCCTCATCGAGCCCCAACTGGCGGGCGAGCGCGCGGGCGATCTGGGCCACTTCCAGGGTGTGGGTCAGGCGGGTGCGGTAGTGATCGCCTTCGTGGAACACGAAAACCTGGGTTTTGTGCTTCAGACGCCGGAAAGCCGTGGAATGAATCACCCTGTCGCAGTCGCGCCGGAACGGGCTGCGGGTCCGGCTTGGCGGCTCTGCAAACTGCCGGCCGCGGCTCAGGTCGGGGTCGCAGGCATAGACCGCGCGAGGGGCTGCCATTCCAACTGACACGGGATATTCATCTCCTGACGGTTTGATTCCGCTGTTCGGCAGACCTAATTATGGTGTGCGGGATACCAGATAAACGGCTATCTTGCATGCGATCGGAGCTTCACGATGACCACAGACGTCACCATCAGCGAGCGGGCCGCCCGCCGCATCGGCGAAATCCTCAAAAGCGAAGGCGACGGCGCCATGCTGCGGATCAGCGTTGAGGGCGGTGGCTGCTCCGGCTTTCAGTACAAGTTCGATGTCGAGCGTTCGCGTGCTGAGGATGACCTGGTGATCGCCCGTGACAGCGCGGTCGTCTTGGTCGATCCCGCCTCGGTGCCGTTCCTGGCGGGATCGGAGGTCGACTTCGTCGACGATCTGATCGGCGCCTCGTTCCGCGTGAACAATCCCAACGCCACCGCCTCCTGCGGCTGCGGCACCAGCTTTTCGATCTAAAGAAAACTCGATCTAAAGAAAACTCGATCTGAAGAAAACTCGATCTGAAGAAATCTTGGGGCCCGATGCGCATCGCCACCTGGAACGTCAACTCGGTTCGGCAAAGAATCGAGAACCTGATGAGCTGGTTGAAGGAATGCTCACCCGATATCGTTTGTCTTCAGGAAATCAAATGCACCGACGATGCGTTTCCACGGCTTGAGATCGAGAGCCTTGGCTACAACGTCGTCACTCACGGCCAGAAGACCTTCAACGGCGTTGCGCTGCTATCCAGGTTTCCGTTCGAGGAGACGGCCTCGGGCCTTGCCGGTGACGATGAAGACGCCCATGCGCGATTTCTCGAAGGCGTGGTGACGCTCAAACAGGGTGTGGTGCGGATCGCGTGCCTTTATCTGCCCAACGGCAACCCGCCCAACACCGAGAAATACCCTTACAAACTCAAATGGATGTCGCGGCTTCTTGAGTACTCAAGGCAGCGGCTTAAAGCAGAAGAGCCGCTGGTGTTGGCCGGCGACTTCAACGTTATCCCGAGGGCTGAGGACGTCCACAATCCGGAGGCCTGGGTCGGCGATGCGCTGTTTCGCCCCGATACCCGCGAAAGCTTTCAATCGCTGTTGGGCCTTGGCCTGACGGATGCGCTGCGCTCCGTCACCGATGCGCCCGGCCAGTATACGTTCTGGGACTATCAGGCCGGTGCCTGGCAGAAAAACCAGGGGCTGCGCATCGATCACCTGTTGCTGTCGCCGCAGGCCAGTGACCGCCTCGTGGATGTCGGCATCGACAGCTATGTCCGGGCCTGGGAAAAGCCGTCCGATCACGTCCCGGTCTGGATCGACCTCGATCTGGAAGCGGCGTGAGGAGTCTCAACTCTCCGTCGACCCGAGCATCTTCGCCATCGGATAGGATGCTGTCGTTCCGAATTTTCGCTGCGGCACCCCGGTATCCTCATAGCCGCGCGTGAGATAGAAGCGATGCGCCGTCTCGGTGCTAAGCAGCGTGGCCCGCGTTGCGCCGCGCGCGAGCGCCCTCGCTTCGAGCGCCTTCAGAAGCAACGCGCTCACCCCGCCAAACCGGGCTGTGGGCGCGACATAGTTCAGCGTGATCTCGCCATCGTCCTTCACCCCGCCAACGGCCAGAACTGCATCGTCCTCGACCGCGATCAGCAGCGAACGACCGATACAATCGGCCCACACTGCGACATTCTCAGGCGTCTTGCTGGCGAGCCAGCGCGCCAGAATGTCGGGGTCTTGCCTGTGGTCGGCGGTACAGAGTTCGGTGATGGAGTCGCGGAGCACGTCACAGGCCTTGACTGCATCGGCCAGTGTTGCGTCTCTGATGATCATCTCGTTTCCCCTTGATGGCGGGGAAACGCGCCGCGCTTCCCGCTTCAGTCCCTGCGGCCCTGCACCCAGTGCTCCAGCATTTGCGCCGCCATGGCGCGGTCTTCCTGCGACGCCTTGGCCATTGCCTTGCTGTAACTGTCCTTGATCCAGGTCTCTTCCGGCGTTGCATTTTCGGTCGCCAGCGTCAGCCACATCAGGCCGCGCGCAGCCTGCCGCGGTAGCTGATCGCCGTTGAACAACATCTGACCGAGCAGCGCCTGCGCCTGATGCTGGCCCTTCTGGGCGGCCAGCCCGAGCCAGCGGGCACCATAGCGGAAATCGTCGCGGGAAGAGCCTGCGCTCCTCAGGTAAAGCCGGGCCAGATCGTATTGTGCGTCGGCATTGCCGAAATAGGACGCCGCGTAAGAGAACATCTCGCGCGCCCGCTCGGTGTCCTGCTTGATCTTCGAATTCGGGATACCGTTCAGGTAATAGCGCCCGAGCGCGACGAAGGCATTGGCGACGATCGCGGCCTGCGGTGCCGACGGGCTATCCTCCGCATGCGTATTGGCGATGCGGCTGAAATATTCGAACGCCCGCAGATCGTCCTGCGCCACGCCGTCGCCATCGGCATACATCCGACCGAGCTTCCATTGGGCAATCGGATGTCCGCCCTCTGCGGCATATTGCAGGGAGGTGAGCGAGGTATCGGAAGCGGGTGGAACAGCCTTCTTCAGGTTCGACGCGGCGCCAGGCTGCGCCGAGACCACCGGAATGGCTGAATCCTGATTCACTGGCGCGCCGTCAAAGCCGAATCCGGGAGTAGCCACCGGCGCGGCACCCAAAATCACAGCAAAAACGATGCGCTCAAATGTCCGCATAACACAACTTCTCGCTCGCCCCGCCGGGGTGGGTAACAGCACCTGACACAGCCGGTCCGACCTGCTGGGCGTACTTCCACAACGCTCCTGACGTATGGTTAGTCGCGCGAGGCCTCCATTCGGTCTTGCGTTGGGCCAGCTCCGCCTCGGTCAACTTTACGTTAAGAGTCCCCACCACGGCGTCGATCTCGATGATGTCACCGTCCCGCAGCAGTGCGATCGGACCGCCGACCGCGGCTTCCGGCCCGACATGGCCGATGCAGAAGCCCCGGGTTGCCCCCGAAAAGCGGCCGTCGGTAATCAGGGCGATCTTGCCGCCCATCCCCTGGCCCGTCAGCGCTGCCGTCGTCGAAAGCATTTCACGCATTCCGGGACCACCGCGCGGCCCCTCGTACCGGATGACGATGACCTCGCCTTCCTTGTAAGTCTTCTTCTGGACCGCCTCGAACGCATCCTCTTCGCGATCGAAACAGCGGGCCGGACCTGAGAACTTCAGGTTGGCCATGCCCGCGACCTTTACGATCGCACCTTCCGGCGCCAGGTTCCCCTTCAAGCCGACCACACCGCCCGTGACGGTGATCGGTTTGTCGGCGGACCGCACCACGTCCTGGTGCGGGTTCCATTTCACGGCCTTGAGGTTTTCGGCCATGGTCCTGCCCGTGACTGTCAGGCAGTCACCGTGCATGTAGCCATTGTCGAGAAGCGTCTTCATCAGAAGCGGTATGCCACCTGCTTCGAACATATCTTTGGCGACATAACGGCCGCCCGGCTTCAAATCTGCGACATAAGGCGTCTTCTTGAAGATTTCGGCGACGTCGAACAGGTCGAATTTGATGCCGCATTCGTTCGCGATCGCCGGCAGGTGCAGCGCGGCATTGGTCGAGCCGCCGGATGCGGCGACGACGGCGGCGGCGTTTTCAAGCGACTTCCGCGTAACAATGTCACGCGGCCGGATGTTCTGCGCGATCAGTTCCATGACCTTTTCGCCTGCGGTCATGCAGAAGGAATCGCGAATTTCGTAAGGCGCCGGTGCGCCGGCCGAATAGGGCAATGCCAGTCCGATCGCCTCGGACACGGTCGCCATGGTGTTGGCGGTGAACTGGGCGCCGCACGCGCCGGCCGAGGGGCAAGCGACCCGCTCGATTTCATCGAGATCCTCGTCCGACATCGCACCGACCGAGTGCTTGCCGACCGCCTCGAACATGTCTTGCACGGTGACCTGTTGACCACGAAAATTGCCGGGCAGGATCGAGCCGCCATAGATGAAAATCGACGGCACGTTCAGCCTGACCATCGCCATCATCATGCCCGGCAGCGATTTATCGCAGCCGGCGAGACCGACCAGCGCATCGTAGGCGTGGCCGCGGACGGTCAGTTCGACGGAATTGGCGATGCACTCACGCGACGGCAATGACGAGCGCATGCCGTCATGGCCCATCGCGATCCCGTCCGTGACGGTGATGGTGCAGAATTCGCGCGGCGTGCCGCCTGCGGAAGCGACGCCCTTTTTCACGGCCTGCGCCTGGCGCATCAGCGAGATATTGCAGGGCGCGGCCTCATTCCAGCACGACGCCACGCCGACGAACGGTTGATGGATCTGCTCGGTCGTCAATCCCATGGCATAGAGGTAGGAACGGTGGGGCGCCCGCTCGGGCCCTTCCGTGACGTGACGGCTTGGAAGCCGCTTCTTGATGTTGGTCTTGGCGTCCATTCGTAAACCTGTTTCCTCGGCCATCTCGCTTCAGGTCGGCCGATGGACCACTGTCTTGTGCATTATGATCTCATGGAGGGGTGTGGCTAAAAAGCGGCGTAGCCCCACAGGACCCGGGATGAGGGTTAAATCTTCCAGAAGTGTTGCGGCCACGACACGATCGTTGCGGTAAAGCCACCCTTCGCAGGTGCTTGCGCGGGTAAAATTGAAAAGACCGGCCTCCAGAGAAGGCCGGTCTTCGCAATGCAACACTGCCTGATGGCTAGGTCAGTGACCGGCAGGGGCCGACCAGCCGCCGCTGTAGCGGTACGATTCCTCATAAGCCGGCGCCACGAAAGCGTTGCTGTCGCGGAATTCGGTCGTGCGATGATGAGCCCTGTGGTGCTGCACGGTCGCAGCCGCAAATTGCACCGTCGACAAGGCAACCAGCGTCGCCCCGGCAATCGTCAAAATTGCATTCTTCATTGTAGTCTCCCTAAGTCAGTCGAAGCACGAAGCCCGGCGCCCCGCACGTCACTGTTCTGGGGACATAGTTGCTGTCATCGCCATCGGTAGCTCGCTCGGAATCACGAAGCAGCGAGCAAATTTATTGGTCAAAAATTTTTTCGACTAGAAAATCATCATCACATCGTTCGTCTGATTCCAATCAGAGACTAACTTGAGTTGAATTTCTCTTGTCGCCGGCGCGCCGCGAAGAACGCCCTGCTCCACCGCCGGGCGTTGGCGAAATATCCATCTCGTTAAAGGACGCCGCGCGCGAGTTTACGATCGTCGCGACACGCCACGCACGACTCGACGATCAGATATTCAGCACGCGGCCATACGCGTCCAGTACCGCTTCCTTCATCATCTCCGACAGCGTCGGATGCGGGAAGACGGTGTGCATGAGTTCTTCTTCGGTGGTCTCGAGATTCATCGCCACCACATAACCCTGGATCAATTCGGTGACTTCCGCACCGATCATATGGGCGCCGAGCAACTGACCGGTTTTCTTGTCGAAGACCACCTTGACGAGACCCTGATCTTCGCCGAGCGCAATCGCCTTGCCGTTACCGACAAAGGGGAATCGGCCGACGCGAATCTCGCGCCCGCCCTCTTTCGCCTTTGCCTCGGTGAGGCCGACGGAAGCGACTTGCGGATTGCAATAGGTGCAGCCTGGAATGAGATTCTTGTCCATCGCATGCGGATGCAGGCCCTTGATGGCCTCGACGCAAATTACACCCTCATGCTCTGCCTTGTGCGCCAGCATCGGCGGGCCTGCGACGTCGCCGATGGCGTAGATGCCGGGCACGCTGGTCTTGCCGTAACCATCGATCACGACGCAGCCGCGATCGGTCTTGACGCCGAGCTTTTCCAGCCCGAGATTCTCAATATTGCCGACAACACCGACGGCCGAGATCACGCGGTCGAATTCGATCGCCTGCGGGGCCTTGCCGTCATCGATGGTGGCAACCACGCTGTCGCTCTTCCTCTCCAGCTTCGTCACCTTGGTATTGGTGAGAATCTTGATGCCCTGCTTCTCGAAACGCTTGCGTGCGAGGCCAGCGATCTCCGCATCCTCGACGGGGAGGATTTGCGGCAATACCTCAACCACCGTCACTTCCGAGCCCATGGTGTGGAAGAACGAGGCGAATTCGATGCCGATCGCGCCGGAACCGACGACGAGCAGCGACTTCGGCATTTTCTCCGGCACCATCGCTTCGAAATAGGTCCAGACCAGTTTCTTGTCCGGCTCGAGTCCCGGCAGCACGCGCGGCCGCGCGCCGGTCGCGATGATGATGTGCTTGGCCTGGTAGGCGCCCTCGCCCACCGCGCCCTTCGGGGCTTCGACGGCGGATTTCTTCACGGTGACCTTGCCGGGCGCGTCGATCGACGCCTCGCCCCAGATGATCGTCACCTTGTTCTTCTTCATCAGGAAGCCGACGCCGTCGTTGAGGCGCTTGGAAACCCCGCGCGAGCGCTGCACGACCGCCTTGGGATCATAGGCGACGTTCTCGGCCGACAGGCCGTAATCCTTGGCGTGCTGCATGTAGTGGTAGATTTCCGCCGACCGCAGCAGCGCCTTGGTCGGGATGCAGCCCCAGTTCAGGCAAATGCCGCCGAGATAGGATTTCTCGATAATCGCGGTCTTGAAGCCGAGTTGGGCTGCTCTGATAGCCGTGACATATCCGCCGGGACCCGAGCCGATGATGATGACGTCAAAGGATGTGTCGGCCATCATCACACCATCATCATCACGGGATTTTCGATCAGTACCTTGAACGCACCAATCAGTTCGGCACCAAGCGCGCCGTCAATCGCGCGGTGATCGCACGACAGGGTCACGCTCATCATCTGCGCGATCTCGATCTTGCCGCCGCGCACCACCGGACGCTCCTCGCTGGTGCCGACCGCCAGGATGGTCGCATGCGGCGGATTGATGACGGCCGTGAAGTGACTGATGCCGTACATGCCGAGGTTGGACACGGCGGTGGTGCCACCCTGATATTCATCCGGCTTGAGCTTGCGGGCTCGCGCGCGCGCCGCGAAATCCTTCATCTCGTTGGAGATCGTCGACAACGACTTGGTTTCGGCCTTGCGGATGATCGGCGTGATCAAGCCGCCCGGCATCGCCACCGCAACCCCGATATCGGAATGCTTGTGCTTGAGCATGCCGCCTTCGGTCCAGCTCACATTGCAATCCGGCTTCTTTTGCAGTGCGACCGCCATCGCCTTGATGACGAAGTCGTTGACCGAGAGCTTGTAGAGCGGCTTCTTTTCCTTGTCCTTCGGCGCGGCCGCGTTGATCTCTTCGCGCGCAGCGAGCAGCTTGCCGATCTCGCAATCGATCGTGAGATAAAAGGTCGGAATGGTCTGCACGGCGGCGGTGAGCCGCTGGGCAATCGTGCGGCGCATACCGTCGTGCGGCACGATCTCGTAGCTGCCGGGCTCGTACAGCGCCAGGATCTGCTTGTCCGACATTGAGGGAGCAAGCGCTGGCGCAGCACCCGGCGCGGCGGCGGGCGCCTTCAGGCCCTTGCCGGACTTGGCTTCCGCCACGTCACGCGTGACGACGCGGCCATGCGGTCCGGTGCCGGTGATGCGGGCGATATCGATGCCGGCTTCCTTGGCCAGGCGTCTCGCCAGCGGCGATGAAAACGTGCGCGCATGGCCGTTCGCTTGCGAAGCCAAGGCGGCCTGCAGAGCGGGCGATGCCGCCTGAGGCGCAGGCGCGGCAGCCGGTTTGGGAGCTGGCGCAGCCGCGGGCGCGGCGGCAGGAGCTGGCGAGGCGGGTTTCGGCGGGGCTGCTTCCGCCTTTGCCGGCGCGGCTTCGGTAGCCGGCTTTGTAGCTCCGGCCGAGGCACCGGCGGATTTCACGTCCTCGCCGTCGCCCGCGAGCACCGCAATGATATCGTTGACGGGGACGTCCTGAGTACCTTCGGGAACGAGGATCTTTGCGATCGTGCCCTCATCGACGGCTTCGACCTCCATGGTCGCCTTGTCGGTCTCGATCTCGGCGATCACATCGCCGGACTTGACCTTGTCGCCCTCTTTCTTGAGCCACTTGGCGAGATTTCCCTTCTCCATCGTCGGAGACAATGCGGGCATCAGAATATTGATTGGCATGTGTTGGGCCCTGCTCTGTCAGCGATAACAAACAGCTTTAGCGGCCGCGACCACTTCAGCCACCGAGGGCAATGCGAGCTTTTCCAGATTGGCGGCGTACGGCATCGGCACATCCTTGCCCGAGACGCGCGTCACCGGTGCGTCCAGGTAATCGAAGGCGTGCTCCATGATCCGCGCCGCAATTTCGGCGCCGACGCCATTTTGCTGCCAGCCCTCCTCGACGGTGACGGCGCGCCCGGTCTTCATCACGGACGCGACGATGGTGTCGGTGTCGAGCGGACGCAGCGTTCGCAGATCAATGAGGTCGACTTCGATGCCCTCCTTGGCGAGTTCATCAGCCGCCTTCAGCGCGTAAGACATGCCGTTGGACCAGGAGATGATCGAGACGTGGCCGCCGCTTCGCACCACGCGCGCCTTGCCGATCGGGATCACATAGTCATCGAGTTTCGGTACCTCGCCCGAGTGGCCGTAGAGCATCTCGTTCTCGAGGAAGATCACCGGGTTGGGATCGCGGATCGCTGCCTTCAGCAAACCCTTGTAGTCGGCGGCCGAGAACGGCGCGATCACCTTCAGGCCTGGAATCTGCGAATACCAGGCCGAATAGTCCTGGCTGTGCTGGGCGGCGACGCGGGCGGCCGCGCCATTCGGGCCGCGGAACACGATCGAGCAGCCCATCTGCCCGCCCGACATATAGAGCGTTTTCGCCGCCGAATTGATGATCTGATCGATCGCCTGCATGGCGAAGTTGAAGGTCATGAACTCGACGATCGGCTTTAGGCCCGTCATCGCCGCGCCCACGCCGATACCGGCAAAGCCGTGCTCGGTGATCGGCGTATCGATGACACGGCGGGCGCCGAATTCCTGCAGCAGGCCCTGGCTGACCTTGTAGGCGCCCTGATATTCGGCGACCTCCTCGCCCATCAGAAACACGTCCGGGTCCCGCCGCATTTCCTCCGCCATCGCATCGCGCAACGCGTCACGGATGGTCATGGTGACCATTTCGGTGCCGGCGGGTATTTCGGGATCGGGTGCAACAGTAGCGCTTGGAGCGGCTGGCGCGGGTTCGTCCCTCGGGGCTGGCGCGGACTTCGCTTCGGCTGCCGGAGCCTCAGCCGGTTTCTCCTGCTTGGCGGGCGCTGGTGCCTTGGCCAAATCGGCGGCACTTTCACCATCGGCGAGAATGGTCGCAATCGGCGTGTTGACGGCGACGTCGGCGGTGCCTTCCGGAATCAGGATCTTGCCGAGCGTGCCCTCATCGGTCGCCTCGACTTCCATCGTGGCCTTGTCGGTTTCGATCTCGGCGATGACATCGCCCGACTTGATCGTCTCACCTTCCTTCTTCAGCCACTTGGCGAGATTGCCCTTCTCCATCGTCGGCGACAAAGCAGGCATCAGTACTTGAATGGGCATATCAACTCCGCAAATTCATCTTTAGACCGCGCACATTTAGTGCACTGGCGCCACGAACGCTTATCGATAGACGTCGGTATAGAGTTCAGACGGTTCGGGCTCAGGATCGTGCTGGGCGAAATCGGCTGCCGCATTGACGATCTCGCGAACGTCAGCATCGATTTTCTTCAACTCGTCCTCACTCATTTTTGCCGCGAGCAAGCGGTTACGGACCTGTTCGATCGGGTCGCTGTCGTGACGAACCTTGTCGACCTCCTCGCGGGTGCGGTACTTCGCCGGATCCGACATCGAGTGCCCGCGGTAACGATAGGTCTGCATTTCCAGGATGAAGGGCCCGTTGCCAGCACGACACCAGGCGACCGCCTTGTCGGCCGCGGCCTTTACGGCGCGAACGTCCATGCCGTCGACCTGCTCGCCCGGAATGTTGAAGGAGATGCCGCGCTTGGAGAAATCGGTCTGGGCCGACGAGCGCGTCACCGAGGTGCCCATCGCGTATCGGTTGTTCTCGATGACGTAGATCACCGGTAGCTTCCAGAGCTCCGCCATGTTGAAGCTCTCATAGACCTGGCCCTGGTTTGAAGCGCCGTCGCCAAAATAGGTCAGGCTGACGAAATCGTTGCCGCGGTAACGGTTGGCAAAGGCGAGCCCGGTGCCGAGCGAGACTTGCGCACCGACGATGCCATGGCCGCCGTAAAAATTCTCGGCCTTGCTGAACATGTGCATCGAGCCGCCTTTGCCCCTGGAATAGCCGCCACGGCGTCCGGTCAACTCAGCCATCACGCCCCTGGCTTCCATTCCACAGGCCAGCATATGCCCGTGATCGCGGTATCCGGTTATGACCTCGTCGCCCTTCTTCAGAGCCATCTGCATCCCAACGACGACAGCTTCCTGGCCGATATAGAGATGGCAGAAACCGCCGATCGCACCCATTCCGTATAGCTGGCCGGCCTTTTCCTCGAACCGGCGGATCAGCAGCATGTCACGCAGCGCCTTCAGCTCCTGCTCCCTGGTAAAGGGCGGCGGCACCCCCTGCTCCTGAGCGGTTTCGTTGGCGGCGCTTTTTTTGGGAGTGGCCATGGCATTTCCGGATGAGAGAGCGAATTTGCTTTCTCTAGCTTAACTCAAACCGCCATGAAAGGATTTGCGTAAGCCGGAATAAGACTCATCATACCGCACTGCAATGCAGGGCGACATTTTCGAAATCTATTTGGAGTGAATTTGTAATTTGACGATCAATTTGGATTGATCGTGCGAACGAGGTCGTGTGGGTTGGCATAGTCAAGCTGATAGCGCGCGCGTTCGTCCAGCATATCCGGATCCAGCCGGTCGGATCGCAGCAGCGAGACCCGCTGTTCACCCTCGAGCCGCTCCTTTTTCAGGCGCGCCAGTTCGGACGTCAGCGCGACGATTTCCTGATCGAGCTCCAGACGCGCATTCAGCCCATATTTTCCCGTATAGGCATTGACGCCGAAATAGCCGACCAGGCCTGCCGCCATCGTATAGAGGGCGAGACCCGTGAGAAACGACTTGAGGCGCCTGCGGGAGACCATGGGGGAAAGATGCCCCCGCCGGGTTAAGGGAATGCTAAACACCCCCTCAAACCCGAACCGTAAACCTGGCTTATCTGTGCTGCTTTTCGACGAAAGCGGCGAAGGCGTCGATATACTGCTGCAGTACCGTTTTCAGGGATTCCTTGGCGAGATCGCCCTTTTCGTCGAAGGCGTCCCCAATCCCGTTCAGATAGGTCTCGGGCTGCCCCATGATTGGCCCGGAAATGCCCGGCAAGACGTTTTGCAGAGTCTTGGCCGCATTGACGCCCCCCAACGGTCCCGGCGAATTGGAGACGATGCCGATCGGCTTGCCGAGAAACGAGCTCTTGCCGTACGGGCGGGAGGCGACGTCGATGGCGTTCTTCAGCACACCGGGAATGGCACGATTATATTCCGGCGTGACGAAGATAACGCCGGACGACTTCTGAATCCTCTCCCGGAAGGCGGTCCAGTCTGCCGGCGGATTGGCCTCCAGATCCTGGTTGAAAAACGAAATGCCGTGCGGCGTGACAACGTCGAGCTTGAGGGAGGCCGGCGCCAGTTTGGCCAGCGCGTTGGCGATCTTTAAGGTGAAGCTCTCCTTGCGGAGGCTGCCGGCGATGACGACGATGTGATGCGGGCTGGACATGCGATTTCCTCTGGTGGCTGCGCGAGGTGCGGAAGACGAGATTTCGGCGACACCCTAGCGCGCTCCACGAAAGATGCAAGTGCATGAATTGAGCGGGGCCGTATCAATCCGTTCAAGAAATCGTTCCCGAACCAAAACAGGCCGCCTCAAGCGGCGGCCTGTTCGCTAGCACACGATCAATCAATTCGCGCGCTTAGAGCACCGGGTTGAAGGCCGCCGGAATCAACCGGTAGCCGTTGCCATCCTTCTCGACATGCCCGATCGCCGGGAACGGGAAGTGGAAACCGACCACGGTCGCCTTCTCGGCGGATGCCATGTCATAGAATTTGTGCCGGGTCTTTTGCGCGAGTTCCGGATCGAAATCGTAGGCGACGTGCCAATCCGGATTGCGCAGGAAAAATTCCGGAATGTTGGTGACGTCGGACTGGATCAAGACCTTTGACCCGCCGGAGGCCACCGCAAAGGCGGTGTGTCCCGGCGTGTGACCGGGAGCCGCGATCGAGGTGATGCCCGGCGCGACTTCCTTGTCCCAATCGTACTTGGTGACCTTGGATTCGATGCCGGTGTAGATCTTTTTGACGTTGGCGAAGTAGCCCTTCATCATTTCGCTCGACTGGGCCTTGGCGGCGTTTTCATCGCTCATCCAGAATTCCCAATCCTTCGCCGGCACCTTGATTTCCGCGTTCGGAAACGCCATCGAACCGTCGGCGGCGCGAATGCCGTTGGTGTGGTCCGGATGCAGATGGGACATGATGACCATATCGATGCTCTTGGGATCGACACCTGCCGCAGCCAGATTTTGCAGCGTGCGACCGACTTGACCCTTGGTCGGCTCAAAGACCGAAATGCCGTTACCGCTGTCGAGCAGCACGAGCTTGCCGCCGGTGTTGATCAGTTGCGGATTGAACGGCACCGTCACCATGCCCTTCGGCATATACGCGGCTTCCGCAGCCGCAATCGCCGTATCCTTGCTCACATTGGTCACCCACTTGTCCGGCAGCGGGAACGAGCGGGCGCCGTCATTGATCGAGGTGCATTCGATGCTGCCGACCTTGTAGCGATAAAACCCCGGGGCTTGCGCAGCAGTGGCCGGTGCGGCGGCACGCGCTTCCAACGAGGTCAGCGGCGAAAGGGCAGACGCAGCGCCAATCGCGGCAGCTCCGGCCAACAGGTCACGACGGTTCAAATGATTCATGAAGGTTCTCCCCTTAGGTTCAGCTTCGTGATTTAGGCACTGATTGCGACGCGCATGTTCTCCTCCCGCGCGGCAAAGGCAAGTCAGTTCGTTCTTCGCGTACCTAACTTTAGGTGAACACTCGCACCGGCTGCCTATTCCGGCCAGCTCTCGCCGTTACGCCTTGTTCGGATTGATCAGATACTTTTCGCCGGTGGCGCGCTTGCCATAGACCGCCAGATGCGAGAGCTGGAGTGCTTCGGCCAGTGAAACCACTTGCGTGTAATGGCTCGCAAAGGTGGTCTTGAGCTCGCTTGCCACGCGCTCACGTAACCGCTGGCGATCGTCCGCGCGGATCTTCATCAGGAACGGAGTTACCAGCCAGCCGCCGATCCCCCACGCCATGCCGAACGCCCGGTTCAATTCGGTCGGACCGGGATCGAGCATGCCGTAAAGATAAACCTGCTTGTGCACGTTGGAGCCGTAGCGGCTATAGACCTTGGCCTCGCGGTTGATCGCCGCTTCCATGCAGGTGAGGATTTGCCCCGGAAGTTTGCCGCCGCCGATGGCGTCGAAGGCAATGGTCGCACCGGTCTCGGCCAGCGCATTTGTAAGGTCGCTCATGAAGGTGGGTGAAGACGAATCCACCACATATTTCGCGCCGATCTTGTGCAGAATCTCCGCCTGCTCGGCTTTGCGCACGATATTGACCAGACCAATGCCGTCCTTGATGCAGATCTTGTTCAGCATCTGGCCGAGATTGGAAGCGGCTGCGGTGTGAACCAGCGCCTTATGCCCCTCGCGCCGCATGGTCTCGGTCATGCCAAGCGCGGTGAAGGGATTGACGAACCAGGACGCGCCTTCAGCCGCCGTGGTGCCAACCGGCAGTGCCATGCAGTCGGACGCCTTGACGGTACGATACTGGGAATACATCGCGCCGCCGATCATCGAGACGGTTTTTCCCGTCAGCGCCTTGGCCGCCTCCGACGATCCGGTCCGGATGACGACGCCGGCCCCCTCGTTGCCGACCGGCATGGATTCATCCAGCCGTCCCGCCATCGCCCGCATCGCCGCCTCCGGCACACGCGCGGTGATGACAGGCGCATGCTTGTGACCTGCCGCCTTCGCGGTTGTCATGTCGGCAGCGCCCACCAAAAGGCCGAGATCGGAAGGATTGATGGGGGACGCCTCGACCCGAACCACGACCTCATCGGCCGACGGCTCCGGTGTCGGCACATCAAGCAGAGATATTTCGAGTTCACCGCTTTTCCTGATCAGCGAACGAAGCTGTAAGCCGGTTTTGCCGTCAGCGCCCATCACGTCCTCCCGTTGTGGCTTTTATGGCCGGGATGATCGCGCGTTAGCGGAGAAACGCAAGCCCCCTGGGCCTGGCGGCCTGGAAATCAATGACTCAGGCGAGCGCCTTGAGGGCCGCCTTCCCCGCATATTTGGCCTGGTCGCCCAACTGCTGTTCGATCCGCAGCAACTGATTGTATTTGGCGGTGCGGTCCGAGCGCGCCAGCGAACCGGTCTTGATCTGCCCGCAATTGGTCGCAACCGCAAGGTCGGCAATCGTCGAGTCCTCGGTCTCGCCGGAACGATGCGACATCACGGCAGTGTAGCCGGCTTTGTAAGCCATCTCGACGGCGCTAAGCGTTTCGGTCAGCGTGCCGATCTGATTGACCTTGATCAGGATCGAATTGGCGCGGCCGTTCTTGATGCCGTCGGCCAGCCGCGTCACGTTGGTGACGAAGAGATCGTCGCCGACGAGCTGGCATTTGCCGCCGATCAGATCGGTCAATTCCTTCCAGCCATCCATGTCATCTTCCGACATGCCGTCCTCGATCGAGACGATCGGATAACGCGCAGCCAGATCAGCCAGATACTTCGCCTGTTCGGAACGCGAGCGGGTTTTCTTCTCGCCGCCATAGACATAAGCGCCGTCCTTGAAAAACTCGGTCGCCGCGCAATCCAGCGCCAGCATGACGTCACCGCCAGCCTTGTAACCGGCCTTGCCGATCGCGCCCATGACAAATTCAAGCGCGGCATCGGCCGACGGCAGGTTCGGCGCGAACCCGCCCTCGTCGCCGACATTGGTGTTATGGCCGGCTTTTTTCAGCTCCGATCGCAGCGTGTGGAAAATCTCCGATCCGCAGCGCAGGGCTTCAGCGAAGGTCGCAGCCCCAACCGGCATGATCATGAATTCCTGGAAATCGATCGGGTTATCGGCGTGCACACCGCCGTTGATGATGTTCATCATCGGCACGGGCAACGTCCGCGCCGAGGTACCGCCGACATAGCGATAAAGCGGCATGTCGAAGGATTCGGCCGCCGCCTTGGCGCAGGCGAGCGAAACGCCCAGAATGGCATTGGCGCCGAGCCGGCTCTTGTTCGGCGTGCCGTCGAGATCGATCATGATCTGGTCGATCTCGATTTGCTGTTCGACCGAGACATCGCTCAGTGCTTCAAAGATTTCGCCGTTGACGGCCTCGACAGCCTTCTGCACGCCCTTGCCGAGATAGCGGGCCTTGTCGCCGTCGCGGAGCTCAACCGCCTCATGCGCGCCGGTCGAGGCGCCGGACGGCACCGCCGCGCGGCCAACGGAACCGTCTTCCAGTACGACATCGACTTCGACCGTGGGATTGCCGCGGCTGTCGAGAATTTCGCGGCCGATGATATCGACGATGGCGGTCATGGATACCTCATTTGGAAAGTGTGGTCCGAGTGGGTTGGGCTGCTTCTACAGCAAGCCATATCAGCGGAAAAGGTTGCGTTGACGGTGACGTGGAGGAACGAATTGGCTAAGAACGCGGCAACGGAGACCCATTATGTCCAGAAAGCCTGCGAAGGCGTCAAAATCTGCGTCGTTATCGTCTACTTTGCAGCTCGGCCGCGCCGTCGAATGGCCGACAACGCCCGACGCCGCCAAGCTCGACCGCGTGCCGAATCCGCAAAGAGACACGGATTACGTGGTGCGCTTTACAGCGCCTGAATTCACCTCGCTTTGCCCGGTGACCGGCCAGCCTGATTTCGCGCACCTGATGATCGATTACGTCCCCGGCCAGTGGCTGCTGGAATTGAAGTCGCTCAAGCTCTACATCGCGAGCTTCCGCAATCACGGTGCCTTCCACGAGGATTGCACCGTCGCCATCGGCAAACGGATCGCGGCCGAGATCAGGCCGAAATTCTTGCGGATTGGCGGTTACTGGTATCCGCGCGGCGGCATTCCGATCGATGTGTTCTGGCAGACCGGAAAGCTGCCCAAGGGAATGTGGATTCCCGATCAGGGGGTCGCGCCCTATCGCGGCCGGGGATAACATAGATAGATAAAATCGATTGATTTAACGATTATAATCTGTTGGATTGAACGATCGAAGCCATCGATAGTCGTTGGGCCACGCAAGGAGCCCAACACATGACCCATTCCACCTCATCGGTCGCATCCAATGCCGATCCCGTCACCCAGCGCGCGCTCGCCATCCTTCCGGGGCTGCTGATGGCCTCCGTCGTTGCAGGATCGGCCTATTGGCTGCGCGAATTGCCGGGAATGACGACCTTCAGTCCGCTGATCCTGGCGATCCTGATCGGCACCGCCTTTCACAATTTTGTCGGCACGCCTGCGATCGCCAAGGCCGGCGTTGCCTTCAGCATGCGGCGGCTGCTTCGCTTCGGCATCATCCTGCTTGGATTTCAACTGACCGTCAGCCAGATCATCGAAGTCGGATACCGCGGCTTTCTCATCATCGCTGCGACGCTCGCCACGACCTTCATCTTCACCGTCTGGATGGGAAGGCTGCTCGGCGTCGAGCGCAAGCTGGCGCAGTTGATCGCCGCCGGCACCTCGATTTGCGGCGCCTCGGCGGTGATCGCGGCCAACACCGTGACCAATGGCGATGATGAGGATGTCGCCTATGCAGTCGCCTGTGTGACGATCTTCGGATCGGTCGCAATGTTCGCCTACCCGCTGATGCCCACTCTTCTGCATCTTGATCCGCACGCCTTCGGGCTTTGGGCCGGGGCGTCGGTCCACGAGATCGCGCAGGTGGTCGCCGCCGCCTTTCAGGACGGGACGGCGGCCGGAGAGTTTGGCACCATCGCAAAGCTGTCGCGCGTGATGTTGCTGGCGCCGACCATCATCGCGCTGGGATGGCTGGCGTCGCGCAACACAGCCCTTCGCAACTCGGCCTCAACGACGTCGTCGCGGCCGCCAATGCCCTGGTTCGTGCTCGGCTTCGTCGCCGTGGTAGGGCTCAACAGCCTGATCCCCCTCCCTGCCCCGGACAAGGCCCACATCGCTGCGCTGACGACATTCCTGCTTTCCGTTGCGCTGGCGGCGATGGGACTGGAGACCGACATCCGCAAACTCACCGCCAGAGGCATCCGGCCGGCGCTGCTGGGCGCGCTTGCCTTCCTCTTCATTGCGAGTTTCAGCCTCGCGCTGATCAAGCTCTTTGGATAACGACGAATGACCCTCGAGCAGCTTCGTATCTTTGTCGCCGTGGCTGAAAAGCAGCACGTGACACGGGCCGCGAACGAACTAAATCTCACCCAGTCGGCAACGAGCGCTGCGATCGCGGCGCTCGAAGCACGTTACGGCATCAAGCTGTTTGATCGTATCGGCCGGGGCATCACGCTCACCCAAACCGGAAAGGATTTCCTGATCGAAGCCCGTGCCGTGCTCGCCCGCGCCGCCGACGCGACGCAGGTTCTCAACGACCTTGCCGGCCTGAAGCGTGGCTCGCTTTCCATCGCCGCAAGCCAGACGGTCGGAAACTATTGGCTGCCCCGGCGGATCCAGACGTTTCATGCCGCCTACCCCGGTATCGAGCTGAGACTTGCCATCTCCAATACCGAGCAGGTGGCGCGGATGGTGCTCCAGGGCAGCGCCGATCTTGGTTTCGTCGAAGGCGAAGTCGATGAAAGCCTTCTGACCGCCAAACGGATCGACGGCGATTCCATGATCCTTGCCGTCGGTGCCAGGCATCCATGGGTCAACAGGGCCAAAGTCTCCGCAAAGGACTTGCCGACCACCCCATGGATATTGCGCGAACGGGGTTCCGGCACGCGGTCGATGTTTGAAGCCGTGCTTCGCCAGAACGGGCTCAAACTGTCCGATCTTCAGGTCGCGCTGGAGCTTCCGTCCAATGAGGCCGTTCGCTCCGCCGTCGAAGCCGGCGACGGTGCTACCGCCGTTTCCGATCTCGTGGCGGCGCCATCCATCGCCGCCAAAACCCTGCACCGGGTCAAGTTCGATCTGCCGCGTCGACCGTTCTATATCCTGCGCCACAAGGAGCGGCATGTCAGCCGCGCCGAAGACGCCCTGCTCAAATCGCTTCGCTAGTGGAGTGGATTTGACATTCGTTGCACACCTAGCCGCGAATTCATCGAGCGAATGTCAAATCCTAAACTCCACTAGAAATCTATGTTTGCCAGTGGTCCTTTGATTCTAACATTCGCAAAAGTGGCAGCTCGCGAAGGGATGCGAATGTTAAAATCGGACCGCTAGTCGCTAGACGGCTAGACCCGCATCCGCCGGCGGCCGTTGGCGCAACAGCCGGGCGCAGGCAAAGCCGAGCGTGGTGATGATCACGGCGCTGGTCAGCAAGGTCGTTGTCTTGCCGGCGTGTTGAATGCCGAAGCCGTAGGCGATCGGCCCGACGGTCTGGCCCATAAAGAAGAAGAACGAGTGCAGCGCCATCGCCGTGGCGCGCGCTTCTACCGAGAGCTCGCTGGCAAAGACCTGCAAGCAGCCGTGGATCATGTAGAAGCCCCACCCCATCAGCAGCAGGCACGCCACCTGCACCTTCCAGCCGGGGCCAAAGGCAAGGGCCGCCAGTTGCAGGCCGACCAGCGCCGCGCCGGTTATCATCATGCCGTTGACGCCGAGCCGCGGCAGGAAGCGGGAGATGGTCATGGTGTAGAACAGGCCGCCGACCGCAAAACCGGCGATCACGATGCCTGCGATCGACAGGCTCTTTTCGCCGAGATCAAACAGAAACGACGCGAGGTAGGGAAACAACCCCAACACACAGCAGCCTTCGATGAACACCGCCGCGTAGCAGCGCGCATTTGGATTGGCGAAGATGGTGCGATAGCCGTGACGAAGCATCTTCAGGTTGGTTTTTGGCGGGTGGGCGATCGCCTTGCCGCGGAAGCCCACGGTGACCGCAACGGATGCCGCGACCACCAGAAGGCCGAGGATCGCCAGCACGCCGCGCCAGCCGAGAAAGTCGCCGATCACGCCCGAGAACGATGCGCCGAGCAAATTGCCGGTCATCGAGCCCGCCAGCGTGCGCCCGATCGCAACCTGACGCTTTTCGGGTCCGACGAGATCGCTGGTGAGACTGAGCGCGACCGGAAACACGCCGCCGGAGCCGATGCCGGCCAGAATTCGCGTCGCGAACAGCAGCGGGAAGGAGCCGGCGATAGCGCCGAGCATGTTGGCAAACCCGAGGATCACCAGACACGCGATCATCAGGCGGACTTTGCCGAGCATATCGGCGGCCGCACCCAACACTGGCTGAACCACGGCAAAGGTGAACGCAAACACCGCGGCAAAACTCGCGGCGGTCGTAATGCTGATGCTGAACTCTTCGGCGACGTGCGGAAGGACCGGGTCGAGTGCGCGCGCCGAGAGGCTCGCCGCAAAGGTTGCGATCGCGATGATATTGATCGCGGGCGGCATGTGATCATGCGGCCGCGTTGCAGACTGCGGCATCAGCGCGTCACGTTCTTTCCGTGATTCTTGTTATGAGTTTTCGCAACTCCGTCGAAAGCCATCAGGGTTTGCAACAGGCCTTCGAAATCGCGGAGCGGTACCATGTTCGGCCCGTCGGACGGCGCGTGGTCCGGATCGGGGTGGGTTTCGATAAAGACGCCGGCGACGCCGACTGCGACCGCCGCTCGTGCCAGAACCGGTACGAATTCGCGCTCGCCGCCCGACGAGGTGCCCTTGCCGCCCGGCTGCTGAACCGAGTGGGTCGCATCAAAGATGACAGGCGCGCCGGTGGTGCGCGCCAGAATCGGCAGCGCCCGCATGTCAGACACCAGCGTATTGTAGCCGAAAGAAGCGCCGCGCTCGGTGACCAGCACTCTTGAATTCCCCGCACCGGTGATCTTGGCCACGACATTGGCCATGTCCCACGGCGCCAGGAACTGCCCCTTCTTGACGTTGACGACCTTGCCGGTGGCAGCGGCGGCGAGCAGCAGATCGGTCTGCCGGCACAGAAAGGCCGGGATTTGCAAGACATCGACCGCTTGGGCTGCCTCGGCGCATTGCGCAGCCTCATGCACGTCGGTGAGCACAGGCAATCCCAGCGATGAACGTATCTCCGCAAAGATCGGCAAGGCCTGCGCCAGGCCTATCCCCCGTGCCGCGGACGCGCTGGTGCGGTTGGCCTTGTCGAAGGAGGTCTTGTAGACGAGCCCGATCTTCAGACGCGTTGCGATTTCTTTCAGTGCGGACGCCACTTCAAGGGCGTGGGCGCGGCTCTCGAGCTGGCACGGGCCGGCAATGATCGAAATCGGCAAGTCGTTGCCGAATTTGACCGGGCCGATATCGACGATCGCGGCAGCGGAAACGGCTGTTTTCAACGGTTAGGTCCTGTTCGCGCGCGACCATGACGGTTGAGAGGGAGCGGATCAACCCACTTTAGTTAGTAGCTTCGAATATCAGGGTTGCGCCAAAGGCTTCGATCGGCGGCACGATCAGCCTTTCCCCATGGCGCCGAACGGTCAATCCATTTTGCCGATGCAGGGCCTCCGTCTGCCCCAGATCGGCAACGGCAAAGCGCATGGCGTTCAGTGTGGGCCCGTCCCCGTTTGCCTTGACCGGGAAGGCGAAGAGATCGCGGGCCGCGGACGGCTCCAATATCTTGATATCGCCATTTTCGGTGCGCGCGGTCACGCCGGCCGGACCTGAAGTCACCTCACCCGCGCCGGTATAGGCCTTCAAGAAGTCGCGGTGACGAGCGGGATCGTTGGCGACCATCACCACGCCCGGCACGAGCTGTGCCCCGTTGGCGTGAACCTGAAATGCCGGATTCCAGAAATTTTCCGGAAAGTGATGTTGGCAGACGGCAAAACGCAGGTCAGGCGAATTCGGCTCGGCCGCGAAGGCCAGCGAGAAGGCAAGCTTCACTGTACCGCCATCCGGCCGTTTTCCTTCGCGGGCGAAATCGAACACGTCGAATGCCCCGATGCCATTTGCCTCGAAGGAGCACGCATCCGAAGCCGCATCGCGGCTGTTGAGCAGCAGCATCGAAAAACCCTCGCGGCGGGCAAGGAAATCTCGATTGAAGGCGCCGAATGAGAAAAAACGTGACGCATGGGGCACGATCTTCTCGGACTCGGCGACTTCCAGAATTTCGATGTAGCAGTTCTTCAACTGTACGATGCGGTTATGCGTGCCCCACGGATGACGATTGCGGCCGCCCACGGTGAACCCGGCGCGGTTATAGAATTCCGCCGCCGCGTCCACGTCGCGGACCGCATGCACGATATGATCAAGGCCATGGGGCATCGCGGGAGCTTGTGCCCTTCACGTGACAGTTACTTCACGGAAGAGAACGCCGTCGGCACCAGCAATTGATTGACGATGTTGGCGACGATCTGTCCGTCTTCCTCGGTCTTCGCGCGCGCGGAAATCCAGTCTGGATCGCTCTGGAACGCGGTCCACTTCTTCTCGCGTTCGGCGAGGGATTCCCAGGCCAGCAGATAGGTCAGTTCCTGGTTGGATTCGCCGACCAGCGTGGTGAAAAAACCGGCCTGACGAATGCCGTGCTTTTCCCAGAGCTTTAACGTGATGGTGTCAAATCGCTTCAAGAGCGCGGGCAGCCGGCCCGGCAGACAGCGATAGACACGGGTTTCGTAAATCATCGAGCACTCCCTTTGACTTTGTGTTCTTGGCGGGAGTGTCTTTTCGCAACAATCGGTGTGCCCGTCAAAGGCTAGCAGGATTGCAGATTTGACATTTGCTTGACGAGCTTGCGAGCGAGGCTCGTTATTAAACCAGCCGCGACCGCACCATCGCCGCCTCAATGAACGAGGCGAACAGCGGATGCGGCTCGAACGGGCGCGATTTCAATTCGGGATGGAATTGCACGCCGATGAACCAGGGATGACCTTCATATTCGACGATTTCCGGCAGAATGCCGTCGGGCGACAGCCCGGAGAAGCGCAAGCCCTGCTGCTCCAGCCGATCCTTATAGGCGGTATTCACTTCATAGCGGTGACGGTGGCGTTCCGAAATTTCGGTCGCGCCGCCATAAACCGCCGAGACCCGGCTGCCGCGGTTGAGCACGGCGGGATAGGCACCGAGCCGCATCGTTCCGCCGAGATTGCCGTTCTGCGATCGCCGTTCGAGTTCATTGCCGCGCAGCCATTCGGTCATCAGGCCCACGACCGGCTCTGACGTCGCGCCGAATTCGGTGGAATTGGCTTCCGCGATGCCGACAAGATTGCGGGCGGCCTCGATCACGGCCATCTGCATGCCGAAACAGATCCCGAAATACGGCACGTTGCGTTCGCGCGCGAACTGAGCCGCGCGAATTTTTCCCTCAGCGCCGCGCTGGCCAAATCCGCCCGGCACTAAAATGCCGTTGACGTGCTCGAGAAACGGCGCCGGGTCTTCATTTTCGAAGACTTCGCTCTCGATCCAGTCGAGGTTGACCTTCACCTTGTTGGCGATCCCGCCGTGCGACAGCGCCTCGATCAGCGATTTATAGGCGTCCTTCATGCCGGTGTATTTGCCGACGACCGCAATGGTCACCTGGCCTTCCGGATTCCGGACCCGCTCATCGATAGTGTGCCAGCTTTGCAGGCTGGGCGGAATCTTTGCGGTGATGCCGAACGCCGCCAACACCTCATCGTCGAGACCGGCGGCATGATAGGCCTCCGGCACGGCGTAGATATTGTCGACGTCGCGCGCCTCGATCACGGCGCTTTCGCGCACATTGCAGAACAGGCCGAGCTTGCGGCGCTCTTCCTTCGGAATCGGGCGATCGGTGCGGCAGAGCAGAATATCCGGCTGGATGCCGATCGAACGCAGCTCCTTGACCGAGTGCTGGGTCGGCTTGGTCTTCAATTCGCCGGCGCTCGGAATGAACGGCAACAGCGTCAGATGAATGTAGATCGCGTGGTCGCGCGGCAGATCGTTCTTGACCTGCCGGATGGCCTCGAAGAACGGCAAGCCCTCGATATCACCGACGGTGCCACCGATCTCGCACAGCACGAAATCGAAATCGTCATTGCTGTCGAGGATGAAATCCTTGATCGCGTTGGTGACGTGCGGGATCACCTGGATGGTCGCGCCGAGATAGTCGCCGCGCCGCTCCTTGGTGATGATGTCCTGGTAGATGCGCCCGGTGGTGATGCTGTCGGCCTTGGTGGCGGGACGCCCAGTGAAGCGTTCGTAGTGGCCGAGATCGAGGTCGGTCTCCGCGCCGTCGTCGGTCACGAACACTTCGCCATGCTGGTAAGGCGACATCGTTCCGGGATCGAGATTGAGATAGGGGTCGAGCTTGCGCAGCCGAACCCTGTAGCCACGCGCCTGCAACAGCGCGCCAAGAGCCGCCGATGCCAGACCTTTTCCGAGCGAGGAAACCACGCCGCCGGTGATGAAGATGTACCGCGCCATGGGACCTAACCTTTAAGGCCACAAAGACGATTCGCCAAAACGAATCGGCTCATTGCCGCGAAATTTTTCCGGCCTGTGGGTGACGCCAAAATCAAAGAGATATCAGGGCCTTGATATAGATTTCTGATACAGCATGGTAGGCGGCCACGCTGCATGGCCATCCTGCTTTATTGCGAATGCCGCCTATTGCGAGCGCGGCGCTTCCGGACCGGACGGCGCGGGCGGGCTTTGCTGTTCGTCGGATTTCTTCAACGAATCCAGAACGCCGCCGCCGCTCGATGGCACCGCAGGCGCTCCACCTGCGGGTTGCGACTGCGAGGTCGGCGCGATGATCGAACTCGGCTTGCGATCGTAGCTCGCAAGCCACGACAGAAACAGGCTGGTCACGAAGAATCCGGCAGCCAGGATCGCGGTTGTCCGGCTCAACAGATTGGCCGTGCCGCGGCTCGACATGAAACCGGCACCGCCGCCGATGCCCAGGCCGCCACCTTCGGATTTCTGCAGCAACACCGTGGCGATCAACGTCGCGACGATCATCAGGTGGATTACGATAACGACAGTCTGCATTTCGACCTTCCGTCGCAAACCAAAGCTGTCCGGCTTTGCGGGCTTCGGTTTTGCGGGATTTTGAATTTGGGCCGGGTGTTACACGATTGCGCTAGTGCCGTCTATTTGAAGTTCCTGCAGTCCTAGCCGCAAATGCGACCCAGGAACTTCAAATAGAAAAATGGCACTAGAATCAACTTCTTTGCTAGTGCCCATGACTTTCCGAAGTTCGTGAAAGTGGGTGTTGCGCCGGCACACGAACTTCGGAAAGCGGGCACTAGCGCATTGTTCACCCCCGGCTTAACCCCGGTGCGGCTTCACGCTCAGTTAGGGACAATCGGCTGCAATCGCAAGGAAATCGGTGGCCTTGAGGCTCGCCCCGCCGATCAGGGCGCCGTTGACGTTGGCGACCCCCATCAGTTCCCTCGCATTCGACGGTTTGACCGAGCCGCCATAAAGGATGCGCATCCCGGTGCCCTCCCGGTTAAACCGGGCGCTCAGCGCTTGGCGGATAAACTGATGAATTTGCTCGACATCCTCTGTTGTAGGCGTCAGCCCGGTGCCGATCGCCCACACCGGCTCGTAGGCCACGACGAGGTTATCCGCCCGCGCCCCCTCCGGCAGCGAGCCCTGAAGCTGGCCGCGGCAGACGTCCAGCGTCTGCCCCGCATCGCGCTGGCTCTGGGTTTCGCCGATGCAGACGACGGCCGTAAGCCCGGCGCGCCAGGCGGCTTCCGCCTTTTGCCGTACCAGGCTGTCGCCCTCGCCGTGATCGGCACGCCGTTCCGAGTGGCCGACAATGACGGCGCTGGCGCCGGCATCGGCCAGCATTTCCGCCGAAATATCGCCGGTATGGGCGCCTGACGGCTTGGGATGACAGTCCTGACCGCCGATCGCGAGCCCCGTTGAACCGGCCAATTTTCCGGCGAATGCCGCAATCAGTGTGGCCGGCGGGCAAACCAGGAGATCGGCCTTCGCCGCCACCCTGGAGGCGCCGGCCAGCATCGCCTCGAACTCGGCCATCGAGGACCGCAGGCCGTTCATTTTCCAATTGCCAGCGATTAGCGGCCGGATGGTGGGGCTCATATTCGAAAAGTTCCTTCAGAAAACGAGAGGCCGAGCATCGCTAGCAGAGCCTATCTAACTCGGCCAGATCGGCCCAAACGCG
The DNA here is from genome assembly GCA_963770515.1 of uncultured Alphaproteobacteria bacterium. Taxonomy (GTDB): domain Bacteria; phylum Pseudomonadota; class Alphaproteobacteria; order Rhizobiales; family Xanthobacteraceae; genus Bradyrhizobium. The sequence goes on along the minus strand of CAVYPW010000002.1, from coordinate 503,855 downwards.
ATGCCGCGGCGCCGTTAACTCTTTCAATTGGACCGCTACGCTGGTTGCGGGTAGAAGGCCGCCACTTTATGATGCGTTATCAATCCAGTGACGCCCTTTTGCGGTATTCGAGAGCGAATTCCGAGAGGCCGTCGCCGGTTCCCTCCTGTCAACAAGTTGGATCCCATGCTCCGAGGAATGCGCAAAGCCTCATCAAACTGGCTCGGCAAAATTATTATGGGCACGGTGATGGGCGTCCTGATCATCAGTTTCGGCATTTGGGGCATCGCCGATATCTTCCGAGGCTTCGGGCAATCGACGCTCGCCAAGATTGGACGCACGGAGATATCGACCGAGCAATTCCGCCAGATCTACACTGATCGGCTGCAACAGGTCGGCCGCCAGTTCGGCCGTCCGCTCACGCAGGATCAGGCCCGCGCGCTCGGGTTTGACCGCCAGGTGCTTCAGCAGACCATCGCGGAAGCAGCGCTCGACGAAGAAGCGCGGCGGCTTGGGCTTGGTCAGTCCAACGAGGAAACCCTGAAGTTGATCTTCAGCGATCCGAACTTCAAGGGCGTCAACGGCTCGTTCGACCCAGGGCGCTTCCAGCTCCTGATCCGGCAACTCGGTTACAGCGAGCAGCGCTTTATCGCCGAACAGAGGCGGGTTTCGCTGCGACGTCAGATCGCCGGATCGATTGCGGCCGGGCTTGAACCTTCGAAGGTTCTCCTGGAGGCGCTGGCGCGATTCCAGAACGAGCAGCGCTCGATCGAATACGTCAAGCTCGGCGCGGCCCAGGCCGGAACGATCGATCCGCCGTCGCCGGAGGCGCTGGCCGCCTATTTCGAAGATCACAAGACGCTGTTCCGCGCGCCCGAGTATCGCAAGATATCGTTCGTTGCCGTGACGCCGGATGAAATCGGCAAATCGACCAACGTTTCCGACGAAGACGCCCGAAAGGTTTTCGAGCAGCGTCGTGACAAGCTCAGCACGCCCGAGCGCCGGGAAGTCCAGCAGATCATTTTCCCGAACGTCGAGGAAGCAACCGCCGCGCGCAACCGTATCGCTTCGGGATTGTCATTTGACGATCTCGCCAAGGAGCGGGGTCTCGGCCCGTCAGACATCGACCTCGGCCTGATCGCCAAACCGGCGATTGGGGATCCGGCGATCGCCGACGCCGCATTCTCGCTGTCATCCGGTGAGGTCAGTCAGCCAGCACAAGGGAAGTTCGGCGTCGCGTTGGTCAAGGTCGGCAAGATCGAGCCGGGCGCCGAGGCGAGCTACGAGGGCTACGCCTCGCAGATCAAACACGATATTGCGGCCGAGAGGGCCCGCGCCAAGGTCGGAGAGTTGAGGGACAAGATGGAAGACGAGCGCGGCGGCGGTGCAAGTGTCGTCGAGGCGGCGCAAAAGCTTGGCTTGACCGCGGTCACCATCGACGCGGTGGACCGTTCCGGCCGCCTGCCCGACGGTCAGCCCGCCGCGAACATTCCGCGCGGACTGGATGTGGTTTCGCAAGCTTTCAACACCGATGTCGGCGTCGACAACGACCCGATTTCGTTCAGCGGTGGCTATGTCTGGTACGATGTTGTCAGCATCACCCCGTCGCGCGAACGCAATCTGGACGAGGTCAAGGACCAGGTCGAGGCGAGATGGCGCGCCGAACAGATCTCGAGCCGGCTGCGCGACAAGGCCAATGAAATGGTTCAGAAGATCAACCAAGGCGGCAAGTTCATCGATGAGGCGACCCAGGCAGCCTTGAAAGTCGAGACCGCCGGTGGCTTCAACCGAAGCGCAACCTTGCCCGGCCTCAACACGGGCGTTGTTGCAGCCGTGTTTGGCACCGCCAAGGACGCCGCCGGCCAAACGCCCGACGTGGCTTCGAATGGCTGGATCGTTTTCCGCGTCACCGATGTCACAGTGCCTGCGGTCGATATGGCCTCGGATGAGATGAAGAAACTCAAGGACAGCGTTCAGCGCGCACAGACCGATGAGCAGATCGCCCAGTACATCACCAAGCTGGAGTCGACGATCGGTATCAGCGTCAACGAAACCGCGTTTGCACAGGTGACCGGCGCGAACAGCAACTGATCCTTGAACGAAGGCGCCAGGATATCGAAGCCACGGTTGCTGCGTTCTGCTGAAAGCATGTGATGGACGATCTCAAATCAATCATCGCCAAGGTAGCGACCGGCGCCACGCTTTCGCGCGAGGAGGCCGCATCCGCCTTCGACCGCATGATGTCCGGTGAAGCCACGCCCTCGCAGTTAGGCGGGCTGTTGATGGCGCTTCGCGTCCGCGGCGAGACCGTCGATGAGATCACCGGCGCGGTGTCCGCCGTGCGCGCCAAGATGTTGCGCGTGAAGGCTCCCGCCAACGCCGTCGACGTGGTCGGAACCGGTGGCGACGGTTCCGGGTCGGTCAACGTGTCGACCTGCGCCTCCTTCATTGTCGCCGGAACGGGCGTCCCCGTCGCCAAGCACGGCAACCGCGCGCTGTCGTCGCGCTCGGGCGCGGCCGACGTACTGTCCTCGCTCGGGGTCAAGATCGACATCACCCCTCAACAGGTCGGCCGCTGCATCGCGGAGGCCGGTATCGGCTTCATGTTCGCGCCGTCCCATCATCCGGCCTGGAAGAACGTCGGGCCGACGCGCGTCGAACTCGCCACCCGCACGATTTTCAATCTGCTGGGACCGTTGGCCAATCCCGCAGGGGTGAAGCGACAGATGGTCGGTGTGTTCTCGAAGCAATGGGTGCTGCCGCTGGCTCAGGTTCTGAAAAACCTTGGCTCCGAAGCTGTGTGGGTGGTGCATGGTTCGGACGGCCTCGACGAGATCACCCTCACCGGCCCGACCTTTGTTGCGGCGCTTGAAGGTGGCGCGATCCGCTCCTTTGAAGTGTCGCCGGAAGATGTCGGCCTCAAGCGCGTCGCGGGCGATGCGCTGAAGGGAGGCAATGCCGCTGCCAATGCCGTCGCGCTGCAAAGCGTTCTCGACGGCTTACCCAGCCCCTATCGCGACGTCGCTCTGCTCAATGCCGCGGCGGCGTTGGTCGTGGCAGGCCGGACCAAAGATTTGAAAGAGGGCATGACACTCGGTATCCAATCGATCGATAGCGGCGCGGCGGCCGAACGGCTGAAACGCCTCATTGCCGTCTCCAACGGCTGAGCAGGTCCGACGATGTCTGATATCCTCAAACGGATCGAGACCTACAAGCGGGAGGAGATCGCCGCCGCCAAACGCCGCGATCCGCTCTCAAGCCTCGAGGCGCGCGCCAAAGCGGCATCGAGGCCCCGCGGCTTTGTCGCCGCTATCCGCGACAAGCTCGCGCGAGGAGATTACGCCCTCATTGCCGAAATCAAGAAGGCTTCGCCTTCCAGGGGCCTCATTCGGGCCGATTTCGATCCTCCGGCGCTGGCGCAGGCCTATCAGGCGGGCGGAGCCGCCTGTCTTTCCGTTTTGACGGATACGCCCTCCTTCCAGGGCCATCTCGATTTTCTGGTCGCCGCGCGTGCAGCCACGAAACTTCCGGTCCTGCGCAAGGATTTCATCTACGACACCTATCAAGTGACCGAAGCGCGTGTCTATGGCGCCGACTGCATCCTCATCATCATGGCCGCCCTGGAAGACAGCGCCGCACAGGATATCGAGGCAGCCGCCCTTGCCCATGGCATGGATGTCCTCGTTGAAATCCACGATCAGAGCGAGTTGGAGCGCGCGCTCAAACTCAAGTCGGCGATGATCGGGGTCAACAACCGCAACCTGCGCAGTTTCGAAACCAGGCTCGAGACCAGCGAGGCCCTGGCGCCGCTGATCCCGAAAGACCGCCTGATGGTGGGCGAGAGTGGTATCTTCACGCCTGCGGATCTGGCGCGGCTGGCGCGCGTCGGCATGTCGACGTTCCTGGTCGGCGAAAGCCTGATGCGGCAGACCGATGTGGCTGCGGCCACCCGGGCGCTGCTCGCGCGCAGCGAACCCGTCAGCGCGACAAGGGCCGGTTGAACATGGCGCAGTTGCCAATCAAGACCAAATCCAAAAAGCCCGAAGCCGCCCTCACCCATATCGACGCCAAAGGCGATGCGCGGATGGTGGACGTGTCCGCCAAGGCCGCAACCGAGCGGACGGCGATTGCGGAAGGACGTGTCGTCATGAGCAAGGCGACGCTGGCCCTGATCGTATCTGGCAATGCCAAGAAAGGCGACGTGCTGGCGACGGCGCGCATCGCCGGAATCATGGCGGCCAAACGCACCGCCGAGCTCATTCCGCTGTGTCATCCGCTGGCATTGTCGAAAGTGACATTGGACATCTCGCCCGACCCCGAGCTGCCGGGCTGCCTGGTTCGGGCCACCGTCAAGGTCACCGGCCCCACCGGCGTCGAGATGGAGGCCTTGACCGCCGTCTCGGTCGCCTGTCTCACGATCTACGACATGATCAAGGCGGTGGAGCGCGGCGCAAGCATCGACGGCATTCATCTGGTCGAGAAGTCAGGCGGCAAGTCCGGACACTACCGGGCCGAAGACTGAATCCAGTCGCAGCAAACGCGGCGGGAATCCAGGCCGTCCGCTATTTCAGCGATGTGTTGATCGCGGCGAATTTCGTGTTGAGCTTGGCGCCCAGCCCGTTGATCGCCGGAATAATTGCAAGCGCAATGCCTGCGGCGATCAACCCATATTCGATCGCCGTTGCACCGGATTCATCGGCGAGAAATGCCTTCAAAGCCTTGATCATTGTAAGCAGCCCTTTCCAGGTGTTGTTTGCGACGCGAATGACTTCGCAAGGCGCGTGCCAATAGCCGCGTAAACCCCGTCAGGGCCTTAGATGGTTAAGCCAAGGTGAGCACCGGTCGATCGGGCAATTAATTCCCAGGGCGGCACCATTCTAACCGGCAATTGCTGCCCCGATTGCGGCCTTGGTTGAAAATGAAATCGATTGAATTCACCGACGGTTAACTCCGATTGCTAACCTCACTTCCATACCGCTGCTGTAACAGTCCTGCGCCGGCATGGGGACCTGGCCGGCATTCGCATGTGGTGGCGTTGGCGATGACGGCAGATGGAAGCGGCTCCTTCGACCTGAAGACTTTTCTTTCCAGCGGGCCCATTCGCTCGCTGATCTGCGGTGGCGCGTTCCTGATTGCGGCCATCGCGATCGGCACTGCCGTCATGGTCGACAATTTTCGCGAACGCGCGTTGCGCAGCAACGAGCGCGAACTTGAAAATACGGTGCAGCTGATCACCCGTCATTACGATCAGCAGCTCGAAGACTTCACCATCGTCCTGAGGAACCTTGCGGCCCACGTCAGCGACAGCGGGCTAAGCTCCGAAATGCTGGGAGGGCAGCTCGCCACGCTGGATTGGCATGAGCAACTGAGGACCAAGGTCAGTGGCTATTCCGCCGCGGCGGCCATCAATGTATTCGATGCCAATGGCACGTTGATCAACTCCTCCGAGGTCTGGCCGGTCCCGGACACCAACGTTTCCGATCGTGCCTATTTCAAGGCTCTCAAATCAGGCGATGGGTCCACGCCGATCCAGATCGAACTCGTGCGGGGCCGCATCTCCGGGAGCTGGGCGACCATCGTCGCCCACCGACTGGGCGGGCCGAAAGGCGAGTTCGCTGGCGTCATCACGCGAGCGATCATGCCGGCGACCTTCGAAAAATACTTTGCCTCCGTGGTGCTCCGGGAGGGGGCTGCGATTTCGATGTACCGGCGCGACGGAATCCTGTTGGCGCGCTATCCGCATGTCGAACACATGATCGGGTCCAACATCCGATCCAGCAACACCTTCGCCTACATGTCCTTGTCGAATGGAGGCACCGTACGAGTCACCAGTCCGATCGACGGACAGGAGCGGTTGGCCTCGATCAATGCCCTGCAGCATTTCCCGATCTCAATCGTCGCAAGCATGACGGTCGATGCCGCATTGGCCGACTGGCGGGCGCAAACCCGGTTTTTGGTTGTCGTAGCAACCCTCTCCGCGGCCATCATTGCGGCCATGCTGTTTCTTTTCGTTCGGAAACTGCTGCAGCAGCACCGAACCGAAAAACAACGCCTGGACACTGCCATCAACAACATGTCGCAGGGCCTCTTGCTCTACGATTCATCAGAACGGCTCGTGGTCTGCAACCAGCGTTATATTTCGATGTACGGGCTCTCGCCCGACGTGGTGAAACCCGGTCTTGCCTTTCGCGATCTCCTTCTATACCGGAAGAAAATCGGGTCGTTCAAAGGCGATGTCGAGGCCTTTATTTCCACGGTCCAGCGCAACGTCGCGCTTGGAAAGACAACTCGAAATACTTTCGAGACCGGCGAAGGACGCCTGATCCAGATCGTCAATCAACCGCTGAAAAACGGCTGGCTCGCGACCCATGACGACATTACCGAGCGTACGCGCGCCGAAGAGCAAATCCGGCATTTGGCGCATTACGATGCGCTGACCGACCTGCCCAATCGCGCGCTGTTCCACGAACGGTTGCGCCAGGAACTCGCCGCGGCTGCTCCAGATCGGCAGCTGGCGGTGCTTTATATCGACATCGACGAGTTCAAAAGCGTCAACGACTCGCTCGGCCATATGATCGGCGACGAACTGTTGAAGTCGGTCGCCCGGCGTCTTGGCGCCTGTATCGAAAGCAGCGATTTCGTCGCCCGGCTCGGCGGCGATGAGTTTGCCATCGTCAAAATCGGTGTGAAAGATCCGGATGAGGTTGCCGACCTCGCCATACGGGCTCTGGATACGATTCGAGCGCCCTACGATTGTCTGGGCCACCAGGTGACCTCCGACGCCAGTATCGGCGTCGCGCTCGCCCCCCAGCACGGCACCAATCTCGACCAGATTCTCAAGAACGCCGACCTCGCGATGTATGCCGCCAAATCGGCAGGCCGCCGCACCTGGCGCTTCTTCGAGCCTGCTATGGACGCGCATGTCCGCGCTCGCCGTCAGCTGGAAATCGATCTGCGCAAGGCGATCGCCGACCAGGTGCTTGAAGTTTACTACCAGCCCTGCCTCAGCCTTCTGAGCGACAGGATCACAGGCTGTGAAGCGCTGCTGCGCTGGCGTCATCCCGAGCGCGGCATGATTTCGCCCGCCGAATTCATTCCAATCGCGGAAGAAACCGGCCTGATCAACGAACTCGGCGAATGGGTCCTGGCCAAAGCCTGCATCGAGGCCACTACCTGGCCTGAGGGGATCAACCTCGCGGTCAACGTCTCCCCGGTTCAATTCAAAAGCGGCACGCTTGCCTTGAAGATTGTCTCGGCTCTCGCCGCCTCCGGGCTGCCGGCGCACCGGCTGGAACTGGAAATCACCGAGGCCGTCCTGATCCGCGACGACGAGACCGCACTCGATATCCTCCACCAGCTGCGCGAGATCGGCGTGCAGATTGCGCTTGACGATTTCGGCACCGGGTACTCGTCGCTGAGCTATTTGCAGCGCTTCCCCTTCGACAAGATCAAGATCGACCGCTGCTTCGTCAACGACCTCGCCGAAGCGGGCGGGTCCTCCATCGTGCAGGCGGTGGTCAATATCGCTGCCGCGCGGCACATGAAGACAACGGCGGAAGGCGTCGAAACAGAGCGGCAGCAGCAGTTGCTGCGCGGGCTAGGCTGCACCGAAATGCAAGGCTATCTCTTCAGCGCGCCGAAGCCGGCCGAAGAGCTGAGAGCAATCCTGTTCGCCCACCACGCAGCATCGATCGCGACGGCCTGATTCAAGTCTTAATTCGGCACCGACGCCTTTGAAGACACAGCAGCCGGCCCACCTGCGTTCACGGTGACACCGCGCAACACGTTAAAGGCCGCGGCCAGCGCCTTGTCGTCTTTCTCGGCTGGCGGAACGTAGGACTGCGAGCCGGTTTGTTCGACGCCCTCCGCAGAGAGATGCCCCCGCATCGAGGCCTCGCCCTTCATTTCGGCGCGCCCCTTCAATTCGTCAGGCACATCCTGCAACACCTCGATATCGGGCACGACGCCCTGCGCCTGGATCGAGTGTCCCGATGGCGTAAAATACCGAGCCGTGGTCAGAGCCAGCGCACCATGGCCTCCACCAAGCGGGATGATGGTCTGGACCGAACCTTTGCCAAATGAACGGGTTCCGATCAAGGTTGCACGCTTGTGGTCATGCAGGGCGCCTGCGACGATCTCGGAAGCGGAGGCCGAACCGCCGTTGATCAGAACGACGAGCGGCTTGCCCTTGGTCAGGTCGCCACCGCGTGCGGAAAAGCGCTGGGTCTCCTCGGGCCGCCGGCCCCGGGTTGAGACGACCTCACCGCGCGCCAAAAACGCACTCGAGACCGATACAGCCTGATCGAGCAAGCCGCCGGGATTGTTGCGCAGGTCGAGCACGTAGCCTGCCAGATTCTGCTGCGGGATTTGCTTGGCGATATCGCTGATCGCCTTCTTCAGCTCGTCGCCAGTGGTTTCGCTGAACGAAGAGATCCGGATATAGCCGATGTCGCCGCCGTTGGTGCGATAGCTGACCGGCCGCACATGAATGATTTCACGCGTCAGGGTCACATAAATGGGCGCGTCAGTCCCCTTGCGCAGGATGGTCAGCTTGGTCTGGGTGTCGACCGGCCCTTTCATCTTGTTGACGGCCTGCTCGAGCGTCAGACCCTGAACGTTATCTTCGTCGATCTGGGAAATGAAATCTCCGGACAGGATTCCGGCTTTCGCTGCCGGCGTATCGTCCATCGGCGTGACGACCTTGACCAGACCGTCTTCCATGGTGACTTCGATGCCGAGACCGCCAAACTCGCCGCGCGTCGTCTCCTGCATTTCGTGCCAGGCGCTGTCGTTCATGTAGCGGGAGTGCGGATCGAGCGAGGTGATCATGCCGTTGATCGCGCCCTCAACGAGCTGCGAATCGTCCGGCTTCTCGACGTAGTCGGTCCGAACTCGCTCGAACACATCGCCGAATAGATTGAGTTGCGAATAAACGTCGCCTTCCACCTTCGCCTTGGCCACGGCAATCAATTGCGCGCCGTGCGGCCCGCCAAGAGCCAGGGTGAGACAGATGCCTGTAACCGTACCAAGGAGAAACAGGGAGTTCTTTCGCATGTGGCGAGCCTTTTGGTTGGTCCCGCGGGCCCTTTTTCAGAGCTGCTGGCGACCTTCGTTTGGTTATCCGGTCAAACCGGTCATTCGCGACACTTTTCCGGTAGCATTAAGGCCGCTTTGAGGGCGCCAGAACACTGTTCCACCGCCAGGCAACGATGCGGTCGGCAACATATCCGGTCACAACGCTATGACACTATAGGCGTTTCGCGGATGCCAGAAACCGGAAATCCGCTTCCTGTCCAATTTGTAATTGCCGAAAGGATAGGCGGAACCATCCTTGAGGACGACTCCTTGTTCACGGCTGCTTGGAGTCCATCAGCACGAACAGGATCCGGCAAGTCTCAGTTCCGTGATTGACCCATGCGTGATTGGTAGCCTGCTGGACAATCGTGTCACCCGCCTTGAGGTGAACGATGGAGTCATCGAGTAACGACGCGGCAACGGCAAACGATTGGACCTTGCGAAACATCATTGAACTTCCTCCCGGCCATAAGGCTATCTGCGTCAGTATAGGTTGGAAGAAGGCAGCGCAGGCGCGAGCCGGTCAACCACACGGCGGACCGGCCGGGATGCCGCCAGACATGACCGCAAGGCTTACCCGGCTGCGCACAATAGGTTATGGATAGGCTTGAGGTGCAGGAAGGCTTCTAAACCGGAAGGCAGACTGCGCCCTTAACCGGAAATAATCCGGGGCAACGCTCGGGGAGGATCACCACATGCTCAAGTCAATCTTGATGACCACTGCTACGCTTGCGATTTCGGCCGCCTGTTTCGTCCTGCTGGCACCCGGCCAGCGCGTCGAAGCGCAATCGGCCGGTATGTACGTCAACTCCGTGGATCTCGATATCCTGCCGGCCGAACGCGACAACTTCCTGGCGGCGATCAAGGAGAACGGCGCAGCCGCGGCCAAGGAGCCCGGCTGCAAACGATTCGACATCCTCAACCTCGCCAGCGATCCGAACCATTTCCTGCTCTATGAGGTCTACGACAACGAGGCCGCGCTCAAGGCGCACCGCGAGACCGATCATTTCAAGAAATTCGCGGCGGCCGCGGCCAAGATGGTCGCAAAACGTGACGCCCGGGCGATGTCGGTCATCGCATCAAACGCGAAGTAATGGATTTCAGAATGCCCGGCCTTCGTAGCGACATTGACACCGCGGGCCGGGCATTCCTGATACGCGCTGAACGGTTTTGCGTGGCGGGCGGCTGACGCTAAAGAAAGGGTGTTCGAGGCCAGGCGCCGTCGGAAATACAAGGAGAAGAAAATGAACGAAGTCACCCGTATCCCGACAAGCACTGAATTGGGCGCCAGCGCCGAGCCGTTCCAGAACCTTCATGAGTTCGTGAAGAAGGCGCGCGCCAGTCTGAACCAGAATGCCTGGGACTATATCATCGGCGCTTCCGAGACCGAAACCACCATGCGTCGCAACCGCATGGCGCTTGACGAGATCGCATTCAGGCCGCGCGTGTTGCGCAACGTTGCGCGGATCGATGCCACGACCGAGGTCTTCGGCCGCACATTGCGCCTGCCGGTCATGATGGCGCCGGTCGGCGCGCTGGAAATCTTCGATCCCGCAGGTTCGGCCGCCAGCGTCGCGCGCGGCGTCGGCCGGTTTGGCGCCGCCCATATGTTGAGTTCGGTGTCGGAGCCGGGACTCGAGAAGGTGGCCGAGGCCGCGCCGGATGCGCTGCGCATCTACCAGCTTTATGTCCGGGGCGACGACGCTTTTGTCGAAGATCGCATCACGCGTGCGATCGCAAGCGGCTACACCGCGTTCTGCCTCACCGTCGACACCGCGCATTACAGCCGCCGCGAACGCGATATCGCCAAACGCTATGTCCGCGAAAGCCGTTTGCGCGCCACCGGCGGCGACTTCCAGAAGGGGCTCGACTGGCGCACCGTCAAGCTCATCAAGGACAAATACAAGATCCCGCTGGTCATCAAGGGCATCGCCACCGGCGAGGACGCGGCGCTCGCGGTCGATCACGGCGTCGAATGGATTTATGTCTCCAACCACGGCGGGCGCCAGCTCGACCACGGCCGCGGCTCCATGCAGGTGCTGCCGGAGGTCGTGAGCGCGGTCAAAGGCCGCGCGAAAATCATGGTGGATGGCTCGTTCTGCCGCGGCACTGATATCGTCAAGGCGATCATGCTGGGCGCAGACCTTGTCGGGATCGGCCGATTGCAGTGTTGGGCGTTGGCGGCAGGTGGCGAAGCCGGGATCGTGCGGATGCTCGAACTGTTGGAAGATGAAGTGGTCCGTACCCTTGGCCTGTTGGGGGTCACCAAATTCGCCGAGCTTGATAAATCCTATCTGCATCCGGCGATGCCGACCAACCTGCCCAGCGTCTTCTCGGCCTTCCCGCTGCTGGACATCGAGCCCTATCGGTATTGAAACGGACGCCAAATCCGATTGGGCTGCGATCCGTGATGAACGAGCCATTTCTCTCGCCCGGCGATGCCGATGCTTTGCTGTTCGATCTCGGCCGTGTCGTGCTCGACATCGACTTCAGCCGGGTTGTTCGCTGCTGGGCGCGCCATGCCGGTTGCGAGCCGACACAATTGGGGCCGCGCTTCATCCGCGATGAACTGTATCGTCGCCACGAGAAGGGCGAGGTTAGCGACGCGGCCTTCTTTGCAGGCTTGCGATCGTCTCTCGGCATTGAAATTTCCGACGCACAATTCCTCGAGGGCTGGAACGCAATCTTCGTCGGCGTGATCCCTGGAATCAACCAACTGCTCGCCCGCGCCGCCACCCGCCTGCCGCTTTACGCCTTCTCCAACACCAACGTCCCGCACGTTGCCCATTTCTCCGGTCAATATGCCAAGGTGCTCGGTCATTTCCGCGAAATCTTCCTGTCCTCCACAATCGGGCTTCGAAAGCCGGATGCGGAGGCCTATGATCATGTCGTGCAAGCCATCGGGGTTCCGGCGGAGCGCATTGTGTTCTTCGACGATCTCGACGAAAACATCGATGGTGCGCGCCAACGCGGCCTGAAGGCCGTTCTGGTGCGCTCGCCTGACGACGTGGCACGGGCGCTTGAGGCACTCGGGATTTAGCTGGGATTTAGGAAAGCGTTTTGAAGCTGTTCGCTTGCGGAGTTTTATCTTGGGCCTGATGCCGGTCGCCGACGCGTTGGCCGCGGTTCTCTCGGGCGCCAACGCGCTGCCGGAGGAGATGGCCGCGCTGGATTCGGCCTACAAGCGGATCCTGGCGCGCGACCTCGCAGCGCTCCGCACCCAGCCGCCTCAGGCGATGTCGGCCATGGACGGCTATGCGGTGCGTGCAGCGGATGCTGCCCGTGCCGGAGCCCGGCTAAAGGTGATTGGTGAGATCGCGGCCGGGCGGCCCTTCGATCGTATCGTCGGACCGGGCGAAGCGGCGCGCATCTTTACCGGCGGCGTCGTTCCCGACGGGGCCGACGCCGTGATCATTCAGGAAGACACCGTCGTCGAAGGCGATGGGATTGCCACCACCGAAGCGGCGGTCGCGGGACGCCACATCCGCCGCGCCGGCGTCGACTTCCGGCAAGGCGACGTACTGCTGAAGGCGGGTCGTGAGCTTAGTGACCGCGATCTCTCGCTCGCCGCCGCCATGAACCATCCCCACCTGCCCGTCCACCGCCGGCCGAAGGTCGCCCTGTTCGCCACCGGCGACGAATTGGTGATGCCGGGCGAGGTGCCCGGGCCCGGCCAGATCGTCTATTCCAACGGCTACGCGCTGCGGGCGCTTGCCCGTGCCGAGGGCGCCGAGGTAATCGACCTCGGCATTGCCGCGGATACGCTTTCAGCCACCACGAGCGGAATTCGCCGCGCCCGCGACGTCGGTGCCGATATCCTGATCACGACCGGCGGTGCCTCGGTCGGCGACCACGACCTCGTCAAGCAGGCGCTCGATGCCGAAGGTGTGGCGATGGCATTTTGGCGGATTGCCATGCGGCCCGGCAAACCCCTGATACACGGGCGCCTCGGCGCGATGCGGGTGATCGGCCTGCCCGGCAATCCCGTGTCATCCTACGTGTGCGCCTTCCTGTTTCTGGTGCCGTTGATTCGCAAACTCTGCGGCCGACTCAGCATTCATCACACGACCGAATCCGCGTTGCTCGGGCGCGACATCGCCGCCAACGACCAGCGCGAGGACTATCTGCGCGCGCGTCTTTCAACACGCGACGATGGCGCTCTCATCGTCACGCCGGTGGATCATCAGGACAGTTCGCTGCTCGGGAATCTCGCTGCGGCACAGGCACTTTTGATCCGTCCGCCCTTTGCACCCCAGGCCAAGGCAGGCGCGGCTTGCAACATCCTCAGGCTGCCGGCCTGAGTGAGTTCCCGCGCGTTTTCGTGCTGGTGGCCTCGTTGACGAAAAATTAAGTGGTTGCGGAACACATATGGAACAGATAGTGTTCGTTCATGATTTGTTTCTAGACTTTGACGATGATGACCGGCTTCTTGGATTGGGATTGGGCACTCCCTAAAGGTCTCAACGTCGGACGTTTCAGAAGCAGAGTCTCGGAAATCAAACGACAGCAACCCTGGGGACTTGTTGAGATGCTGACGCGCAAACAATACGAACTTCTGCGGTTCATCAGCGAGCGGCTGAAGGAGTCTGGCGTGCCGCCCTCCTTCGACGAGATGAAGGACGCGCTCGACCTGCGCTCGAAGTCCGGCATCCACCGCCTGATTACCGCACTTGAAGAGCGCGGCTTCATCCGTCGCCTCCCCAACCGCGCCCGCGCCATCGAAGTGATCAAGCTTCCCGAACTTGCCAGTGCCGGCGGCAACGGCCGCCGCGGCTTCACGCCGAGTGTGATTGAAGGCACCCTTGGCAAGGTTCGTAGCAGCGGCAGTATCGCCACGGAAGATGACGGCAACCGTCCCGTGGCCGTTCCGGTCATGGGCCGTATCGCCGCCGGTACGCCGATCGAAGCCCTCCAGACGCGCAGCCACACCATCAGCGTGCCACCGGACATGCTGGGCTCGGGCGAGCACTACGCCCTCGAAGTACGCGGCGATTCCATGGTGGAAGCCGGCATCCTCGACGGCGACATGGCGCTGATCCAGCGCAACGAAACCGCTGAGACCGGCGACATCGTCGTGGCCCTGATCGACGACGAAGAAGCCACGCTGAAGCGCTTCCGGCGCCGCGGCGCTTCCATCGCGCTTGAACCGGCGAACACCTCCTACGAGGTCCGGATCCTGCCGCCGAACCGGGTCAAGATTCAGGGCAAGCTGATCGGCCTGTACCGGAAATACTGAGCTTCGAACCCAGGCTCTCAACGCCTGCTTTCGAAGCTTTTGCCATGGGCCATTTCCCAGGGAACCAAAAAGTTCCTCAAAGCGTTGGGCTTTTCACAAAACAAATTTGTGATGCGAGAGTTGGCGGCAAGCCGCAGAATTGCCGCCAATCGACAACACTCTCACAGGCTAATGTTCACCTAGATGGAGGCTGGCGCCTCTTTTCGATGGAGCGGCGCAGGCCGGCTATCTCAACCGAGGAGCCATCCGATGTGCGACTACAGTCTGCACGCCGTTGCCACGCGCCCTGCCAAAGCAGGGGAAACGCTCATTACCACGACGTTCCGCGGCACTTCCACCAAAGGGTTTGCCTCGGAGAGCGAGCCTGAAGTAGCGGTCTGCCTGTTGCCGGGAACCGAGCTCGCTTTCGTCGACAACGTCAAATACGACAGCCGATGGTTCTGGACACGGCGGTCGGCTTTCCGGGTCGGCAAGCTCGGCGAGATCGATCGGCACCTTCCTGACCGGCATCACGACACGATCGAATTTCCGGACGGCAGCAAGGTGCTGGTGACCCTGCTCCGCGAGGGCCAGCGTGCAACGGTGTTGCAGCTTCCCGCCGTCAAGCGCGCGGCATCCCGTCCCGTTCCGGTCGATACGCCGCTGGCAAGACCGCTGACCGCGGGTTGAGCCGACAGCGGTTGAAAGGATAGCGCGCCCGGTCAGTCCATCGGTTGGTTCAACGCGTCATGAGTTCCTCGATTGATCCGCGCGTCAGGGAGCTGGCCCAGCTGAAGCTGGCGCTGGCGACCTTTGCATTGCAACTCGATACGTTCGAGGTGCGGGCGCATGGGGTGCTGTCTTCGATCGGGCAATCGGCAGATGACGCGTTGGGCCACCAACCTCGCAAGGGAGACAAAATTGGCGGTCTACAAGGTCATCAACAAAGTTACTTGGCAACAGGCCGGGCACGTCACTGAGCCTGGCCGTTACATGTTCCGCTTCGGATGGCTGACAGTTGCGGCCGACGATCTCGCGATCTGGATGGAATATCCGGACGCCGCTTTCACCCTCGTCCAGACGTCGGGACCACCTCTGGCAACTGACGACGAAACGCCAAGCACTGAAACAGACGAGTTTCACCTTGGCGCGTTTGAACTGGATGCCAACGACGCCTTCCGCGAACACCACGCGGCTGCCTAAGGCAAGGGTGACGCCTTAATCCTCGGTCTGAAGCTCGGGCTCGGGCGGCGTAGCGTCGGCCGGACGCACAGTGGTGCCGGCGCCCTCGGCTCGCGTCTCGAAATCGCCGGCAGAAGGCGACCACGGCCGGTTGGTGCCTCTCGGCTTGACGGCATCGACGACAAGTCCGCGCCGGGTCCAGCGAAGCGCCATCGCGCCTTGCGCGCGCAAACGCTTCAGCTCGATCGCGGTCGCCCCGCATGACGCGGGCGCCGGGCTCGCTGTGACGATCAGCGCCGTCCTCGCGCAGTCATCAGCCAGTCCATCAGGCTTCAGCGACAGTGCGATGAGCCGGCCGCCGACCATCGGTGCCACGCAGCCTTCGTCGTCGCAGGAGACGCCGTCACCGAGCGAAACATCGGTGGCGACCCGGTCATCGGCATCCGCGGCCAGCCACTCCTTGAGCAGAAAGGCGTCTTTGGCGGTCTTCATCAGGTGCAGCCGCCCGTCACGTCCACGCACGGCAACGTTATGGCCGTCGCCGGAGATCAGCACGTCTGGCTGCGGTGTCACGAATATCCACGCCACCGAGATCAGGACTAGGACGGCGCCTGTCCACCGCAGCGGCGTCCGCAGCAGGCCCAAGAGCACGATCCCGAGACTGGACACGATCAGAGGGCCGGTGCCGAACGCCGTGATCCGGCCGATGGCACCGGGAAGTGCCGCAACCCACTCCGTCACCACGATCATCCAGTCGATGCCGACGCCCATCAGCCACCAGAAAAAGCCGTCGAAACCAAACGGCATGGCGACAAGCCCCAGCATGCCCGCGGGCATCACCACCGCCGAGACCACAGGCATGGCCGCCAGGTTGGCGAGCAGGCCATACGGCGTGATCCGATGGAAATGGAACGCGGCGTAGGGCGTGGTCGCGAAACCCGCGACGAGGGAGGCGAGCGCAAGCGTCATGAGTTCGCGTCCGCCCCATAGCGCGACCTTTGCGGCGGTGGAATTCTCCGGGGTCGCAAACAGGCGCGGCATGCCGATCTGCACCAGCGCCACGAGACCCAGCGTCGCCGCAAACGACATCTGGAAACTCGGATGCACGAGCGCTTCAGGCGCGAGCACCAACACCACGATGGCCGCTAGCGCCAAGGTTCGGAAGGTGATGGCGCGCCGATCGACCATCACCGCCATCAGCACGAAGGCCGTCATGTAGTATGATCGCTGCGTGGCAACTTCGGCCCCCGACAGCAACAGATAGAATGTCGCCGCGGCAAGCGCTGCGGCTGCGGCCCATTTCTTGATCGGAAAGGCGACCGTCAGCACCGGGACGAGCGCGAGCAGCGCGCGAATGACAAAGAACACGACGCCGGCCACGACCGCCATGTGATAGCCCGAGATCGAAAGCACATGGCCGAGCCCGGAGATGAACATCGCATCGTTGACGGGGGTTGTGATCGCGTCGCGTCGGCCGGTCAAAAGAGCAGTCGCAATCGCGCGCTTGTCGCCGTCCAGCGTGGCGCGTATCCGCGCGTCGATGCCATCGCGCAGATCCTGCATGAAGGCGGCGTAACGCAGGGAAAAGCCGCCTGCGGCCGGCGGGTCGCGGGCCTTGATACCGCCGGTGACAAAACCCGAGGCGCCGATGCCCTGAAAGAACAGGTCACGGCTAAAGTCGTAGCTGCCCGGCCGCAATGGGGCGAGCGGCGGCTGCAACCGCGCTTTCAATTCGACGAAGCTTCCGACCGCAGGCGCCGTGCCCTTGCGCACCGACAGCCGCACTCGCTCCAGCTTTGTCGGCAGACGCGGGCCATCCATCTGCGTTATCAGCAATACGAAGCGGTCGGTGCGTTCGCGAATGTCTCGCGCCTCGACAAAGCCCGAGAGCGATACCGAATAGGCCGGCTTTGCCAGCACCTCATGGCCGATGTGCGCGGTTCTGAAGGTCGCGGTCGCAAAGCCGGCCGCCATGCTTGCGACCATCACGGCTAACGGGAAAAACTTCGCGCGCCGAGAGAGGAACGCCACGAGGCTCAATCCGAGGGCGGTGACGACAGCGACAGGCAATACCGGCTCGTGATCGGCGGCGAAGTAAAAGGCGATGCCGGTTCCAAAGGCGATGGGAACCCAGGGCAGCAGCCGTCCGGCGCCTGCCTCGGCACGCACCCACTCGCGCAGCTTTTCGAGCGCACCCGTTGAGACGCCAAACCCGGCGGTAAAGCCGCCGGCCTGGACCCCGCCTTGCGGCGGCCAGGTCCCCGCAACGCCCTGTGCCCGGCCAGGCGCCCTGCCCCGCTCAGCCATCCGGCTACCCCAAGAAACACGTACAAGCGATACGCTACGCGACAATGCTACCCAGGGCGGTGGTCCGGCAAAAGGCGAACGGATGCGGAATCCTGAGAAAGCCGCAATTGTTGTAGAGAGCCCGGTTTTGCCGTCCCTCCCGGCCGGCGACGCCAAAAGGAACAGCCGCCGTGACCGGCCCGGAATTGAAGCAACTTCGTCAGGACCTCGGGGAGGCGATCGGGCGACCCCTGTCGGCGGCCGACATGGCGAAACTGTGCGGGCTGGAGCCGAGGGACGGCCCCGATACGATCCGCCGCTGGGAGGTGACAGGTCCGAGCGGGCCCGCCGGCAAGCTCCTGACGATCCTCGCCATGGCCAGCGATCGCCATCCGATCCTGGAGAATTTCAACATTTTCGACCGTTGGGACGTGGATGAGAAGGAACGCCCGGCCCGGAAAGCCGCCTTCCGCGAAAATATGCGCAACGAAATCCGCGAGCGCCTTGAGTGATTGGCGTCCTCAGCCCTTGCCAACTTCTTTTGCGAAGGTATCGCGCAACCCGATGGTGCGGTTGAATACCGGATGGTCGGCGGTCGAATCCTTGTCCCGCACGAAATAGCCCTGACGTTCGAACTGCACGACCTCGGTCGAATTGGAGGTGGCGACGTCGGGCTCGACCCTTGCGTCCGTCAAGATTTCCAATGACTGCGGATTGAGGTCGGCGGTGAAATTGGCCGCATCCGGCGTCGGGTTGGCAAACAGCGGGCTATAGAGCCGGATTTCCGCCGGCTTCGACTGCGCCACCGACAACCAGTGCATGGTCGCCTTGACCTTGCGGCCGTCGGGTGCGTTGCCGCCTCGGGTGGCGGGATCGTAGGTACAACGCAACTCGACGACGTCGCCCGCGGCGTTCTTCACCACCTCACGGCAGGTGATGAAATAAGCGTAGCGCAGCCGCACTTCGTTGCCCGGCGACAATCGAAAAAACTTCTTTGGCGGATTTTCCATGAAATCGTCGCGCTCGATATAGAGCTCGCGTCCGAACGCCACGCGCCGCGTACCGGCGTTCGGATCGTCGGGGTGGTTGACCGCCTCGAGTTCCTCGATCTGCCCTTCCGGATAATTCTCGATCACTACCTTGAGCGGCCGCAGCACCGCCATCCGGCGCTGCGCGGTCTGGTTCAGAACCTCGCGGATGCAGAATTCGAGCATGCCGACATCGACGACGCTATTGGCCTTGGCAACGCCGATGCGCTTGATGAATTCGCGGACCGCCGCCGGCGGCACGCCGCGCCGCTTCAGGCCCGCAATCGTGGGCATGCGCGGATCATCCCAGCCGGCCACATGGCCGCCGCGCACGAGTTCGGTCAGAACTCGCTTGGAGAGCAGCGTATAGGTCAGGTTGAGGCGCGCGAATTCGTACTGATGCGGCTTCGAGGGCACCGGCAATTTGTCGAGCAGCCATTCATAGAGCGGCCGGTGATCCTCGAATTCCAGGGTGCAGATCGAATGCGTGATGCCTTCGATGGCGTCGGACTGACCATGGGCATAGTCGTAGCTCGGATAGATCGACCATTTGGTGCCGGTGCGGGGATGATGCGCATGCAGAATGCGATAGAGCACGGGATCGCGCAGGTTGATGTTGCCCGACGCCATGTCGATCCTGGCGCGCAGCACGCGTGCGCCGTTCGGAAATTCTCCGGCCTTCATGCGACGAAACAGATCGAGATTTTCTTCAACTGAACGATCGCGAAACGAGCTGTTTTTGCCCGGCTCGGTGAGGGTGCCGCGCGCCAGCCGGATTTCCTCCTGCGACTGATCGTCGACATAAGCCAGACCGGCGCGGATCAGGCCTTCCGCCCATTCATAAAGTTTTTCAAAATAGTCGGAGGCAAAGAAGAGATTCTTGCCCCAGTCATATCCAAGCCATTTCACGTCGGCCTGAATCGAATCGATGAATTCCTGCTCTTCCCTGGTCGGATTGGTGTCATCGAAGCGCAGATTGCAGTGGCCGCCAAACTCCTGCGCGATGCCGAAATTCAGCCCGATCGACTTGGCATGGCCGATATGCAGATAGCCGTTCGGTTCCGGCGGAAAGCGGGTCACGATCAGGCGATGCTTTTTGGCGTCGAGGTCGGCTTGAACGATGTCGCGGATAAAGTCGCGGCCCGCCTCTGCTGTCGTCGTTTCTGTGGTCATGCTAACTTTCTAGTTCCGGAGTTCGAAGGTCTATCTGCCAAATCCGACCAGTGTGGTGGATTTGACATTCGCTTCAGTATCGCCGCGAGTTCCTATAGCGAATGTCAAATCCCAAACCACACTGCAAACTTATTATTTGCTGGTGGCCCTTTGTTTCTGACATTCGTCAATGGGGCTTCCGCGACAGGATACGAATGTCAGAAACGGGCCACCAGCCCCAAGGAAGGCTTTAGTTATATGGGGTTCCTGATATACACCCGCAGCCTGTCCAGGCAGATTCCACTCCCTCCCTGTTGACGTCCATGACCGCACCCGTCGTTACGCGCTTTGCCCCCTCGCCGACCGGATTTCTCCATATCGGAGGAGCCCGCACGGCCCTGTTCAACTGGCTTTATGCGCGCAAGCACGGCGGCAAGATGCTGCTTCGGATCGAGGATACCGACCGCGAGCGATCGACGGACGCGGCGATTGCCGCCATCCTGGATGGCCTCAAATGGCTCGAGCTCGATTGGGACGGCGAGGTCATCTACCAGTTCAGCCGCGCGGCACGCCACCGCGAGGTCGCCGAAAGCCTGCTGGCAGCCGGCAATGCCTATTATTGCTACGCCACGCCCGAAGAACTCACGACGATGCGCGAGAAAGCCCGCGCCGAGGGCCGTACCCGTCTTTACAACGGCCTGTGGCGCGACCGCGATCCGTCCGAAGCCCCGTCCGGGATCAAGCCAACCATCCGCTTGCGCGCGCCCCAGACCGGCGAGACCGTGATCGAGGATCAGGTGCAGGGCCGCGTCGTCTGGCAAAACGAAAACCTCGACGACCTGGTCCTGCTCCGCGGCGACGGAACTCCGACCTACATGCTGGCGGTGGTGGTGGACGACCATGATATGGGCGTCACCCACATCATTCGCGGCGACGATCACCTGATCAACGCCGCGCGCCAGAAGCAGATCTACGATGCGCTCGGCTGGGCCATTCCCAGCATGTCGCATATTCCCCTCATTCACGGACCTGATGGTTCAAAGCTCTCCAAGCGCCACGGCGCGCTCGGCGTCGACGCTTACCGGGCCTTGGGATATCTGCCGGCGGCATTGCGGAATTACCTCGTCCGGCTCGGATGGAGCCATGGCGACCAGGAGATTTTCTCGACGGAGGAAATGATCGCCGCCTTCGATCTCTCCGGCATCGGCAAATCGGCGGCACGCTTCGATTTCGCCAAGCTTGAAAATCTCAACGGGCACTACATCCGCCACGCCGACGATCAATCCCTCGTGAAGATGTTCGAGCAGGTGCTCCCGTTCGTGCCAAACGGGGCCGACGTTGCAGCCAAGCTCAACGACACCACCCGGACGCAATTGTTGCAGGCCATGCCGAGCCTGAAGGAGCGCGCCAAGACGCTGATCGAATTGATCGACAGTGCCTACTATATTTTCGCCGACCGGCCGCTCGAGATCGACGCCAAAGCCGCCGCCTTGTTGACGCCTGAAAGCCGTTTATTGATCGGCCGGCTTCGTGTTGCCCTCTGGGCGGTCAAAGACTGGACCGCTGAAGAGACGGAAACCGCCATGCGGGCCTTCGCCGACCAGAACGGCCTCAAGTTCGGCGCCGTGGCGCAGCCGCTGCGCGCCGCGCTCACCGGGCGCACCACCTCGCCCGGCATATTCGACGTGCTGGCCGTCCTCGGCCGGGAGGAAAGTCTGGCCAGGCTCGCCGATCAGGGGCCGGACTGAAGCATAAGTGCGCCACCTTGCAGCGCACACGGCAATAAGCTACCCATTTCATTGCTTCATTTAGCGCCCCGCTTGGCGCGCCTGCCGTTTCGAAAAGGCATGCAAGTGCGGGCTATCGCAACGATCGCATCGGGGACCTCACGATGGCTGCATCCCAAGGCAAGACCGCAACGTTAACGGTAGGCAACAAGACCTTCGATCTTCCGATTTCGAGCGGCAGCATTGGGCCTGACGTCATCGACATCGGCAAGCTTTACGCGCAGTCCGGGATGTTCACGTACGACCCCGGCTTTACCTCGACCGCAAGCTGCGAATCGAAAATCACCTATATCGACGGCGACGCCGGCGTCCTCGAATACCGCGGTTATCCGATCGAGCAACTCGCCGAAAATGGTGACTTCCTCGAAACCTGCTACCTGCTGCTTTACGGCGAGTTGCCGACCAAGGCGCAAAAGGCCGACTTCGACCGCCGCGTGATCCTTCACACCATGGTTCACGAGCAGATGGCGCGGTTCTTCCAGGGCTTCCGCCGCGACGCGCATCCGATGGCAGTCATGGTGGCTTCGGTCGGCGCGTTGGCCGCGTTCTATCACGACTCGACGGACATCAACGATCCGAAGCAACGCATGATCGCGTCGATGCGCATGATCGCCAAGATTCCGACGCTGGCCGCGATGGCCTTCAAGTACAATCTCGGCCAGCCCTTCATCTATCCGAAGAACTCGCTGAGCTT
The DNA here is from genome assembly GCA_963770515.1 of uncultured Alphaproteobacteria bacterium. Classification (GTDB taxonomy): domain Bacteria; phylum Pseudomonadota; class Alphaproteobacteria; order Rhizobiales; family Xanthobacteraceae; genus Bradyrhizobium. Next base: position 481,457 of record CAVYPW010000002.1, on the reverse strand, counting down.
CGCTGAGAACTTCCTGCACATGTGCTTTGCGGTGCCATGCGAGGAATACAAGATCAATCCGGTGCTTGCCGACGCGCTCGACAAGATCTTCATCCTGCACGCCGACCACGAACAGAACGCCTCGACCTCGACGGTGCGCATCGCCGGCTCTTCCGGCGCCAATCCGTTTGCCTGCATCGCAGCCGGTATCGCCTGCCTGTGGGGACCGGCGCATGGCGGCGCCAACGAAGCGGCGCTGGCGATGCTTGCGGGCATCGGAACGGTTGACAAGATTCCCGAATTCATCGCGAAGGTGAAAGACAAGAACAGCGAAGTCCGCCTGATGGGCTTCGGCCATCGCGTCTACAAGAATTACGATCCGCGCGCCAAGATCATGCAGAAGATGTGTCACGCCGTGCTGAAGGAAACCGGTCATGGCGACGATCCGATGCTGAAGGTCGCGCTCGAATTGGAAAAGATCGCGCTCAGCGACGAATATTTCATCAGCCGCAAGCTTTATCCGAACGTCGACTTCTATTCGGGCATCACGCTGAAGGCGATGGGTTTCCCGACCTCGATGTTCACCGTTCTGTTTGCGGTTGCTCGCACCGTCGGCTGGATTAGCCAGTGGAGCGAAATGATCGAAGACCCGCAGCAGAAGATCGGCCGCCCGCGCCAGCTCTATACCGGGGTCACCCGCCGCGACTACGTCGGTATCGATCAACGGAAATAGCCTAAAGATCTTGAAGCCGGACGCCGTGGGCTGCTTCCGGCTTCGATCGATGTACGTCTTCTAGTTAGCCCTTCGGGATTTCCGCAGCGTCGCCAGCACAATGTCGGCGGCGCGGACGCTGGGCGACTGATTTCCTGTCGACATGATATCGTCAATTCGCGCAAAGGCTTCAAGTTGCCGCTGGCGCATCGGCGAGTCGGACAGGACTTCGCCGAGCGCGCCTGCAAGGTTGTCCGCCGTGCAGTCGTCCTGGATGAACTCGGGGACCACGTTTTCGCCAACCACCAGGTTCGCCAGGATCACCGACTGGACGGTGATGGCGCGCAGGACGAACCAGGCCTCGATCGCGCCTGCCCGATAAGCGGCGATCATCGGCACGCCCGCCAGCGCCAGCTCCAGCGTAACCGTGCCGGATTTGGCCAGCGCTGCCGAAGCAATCCGGAAAGCCGCGCGTCTTTCCTGCTCGCCGACCACGATCTGTGGCGCAACTTTCCAGGTCTTGACGCCTTCACTCACGAGTTCGAGCAGATGCTGCATGGTGGGCAGAATGACCTCAAACGCCTTTCCCCGCGCCTGCAAACGCTCCAGCGCTTCGCCGAAAATGGCCATATGGTGCCTGATCTCGCTGCGGCGGCTTCCCGGTAAAACCACCAGCACCGGCGGCGTCCCATTGCGGCGCGCGCTGTCTTGGGGCCCCGGTTTGAGCGAACTGAGTTGTTCGATCAGGGGATGGCCAACGTAAGTACAGGGCGGCCCGTGCAGCCGGCGGTAGGCCTCCGGTTCAAACGGCAGCAGCGCCAGCACATGATCGACATAGACCCGCATGGCGCGCGCCCGGCTCGGCCGCCACGCCCAGACCGATGGCGAGACGTAGTCGACGATCGGTATCGTCGCATCGCGGGCCCGCACCCGGCGGGCGACGCGGTGGGTGAAGTCGGGGCTGTCGATGATGATGAGAATGTCGGGGCCTGCCCGCAGCACAGCGGTGGCGGTTTGCCGGATCAAGCGCAACACCTTGGGAAGCTGTTTGACGACGGCCGAAAACCCGATGATCGACAGTTCCTCGATCGGAAACAACGATCTTAACCCCTCGCGCGCCATCGATCGACCGCCGACGCCTTCGAACCTGACGGCGTCACCAAGCCGCTGGCGGAGCACCTTCATCAGATGCGCTCCCAGCCGGTCGCCGGATTCTTCTGTTGCGATCAGAAAAATCTTGCGCGCAACACCGCCGTTTGCGGAGCCAGGCATCAGGAAGGCAAACCTGTGACAAATAGCCCGGCGGTGTCCGCCGCCTCGATCATCGCTTGCGGATCGGCAACCACCGTGTTGCCGGCAATCACGGCGAGGCCGGCAAGGCGCGCCGCTGCGACCCCTTTGACGGTTTGCGATCCGACCGTCGGCAAATCGAAGCGCAAGTCCTGTCCGCTCTTGGGCGCTTTCACCAGTACCCCGCGGCCTGCGGGCGCGCGAATGCGCTTCCCCTCCCGCAAGCTTGCAATACGCTTCAGCAATTCGTCCGTGCCTTCTATACCCTCGACGCCGACGACATGGCCGTCGATGACGACCGCGGCCTGACCGATGTCGAAGGAACCAAGCGCCCGGAGCACTTCGCGTCCTTTGGCGATATCGGCCATCGCGTCTTGATCAGGCGCGGTACGCGTGACGCATCCCTCGGGCATGAGCAAATCCGGCGCGACTTCCTTCAAGCCCAGGAGACGGAAGCCGTCTCGCTCGAATATCCGGCCTACGCCGGACAACAGGTGATCGTCGCCGCCCCGAAAGGCCGACCATACCCGCCCCAAGACGAGAAGCGTTGCCCAGTCGAGCCGGACTTCCGAAAGCGACGGTCGCACCAGGGTTCCGATGAAGACCAGGTTCTTGCAGTTTTCCTCGCGGAACAGCTTCTTCGCCCGCCCGTACTGCCCTACCGCGATCCAGTGGTGACGGAAGCGTCCGGCTGCCGCGGGATCGCAAACCCCCTTGAGCGCAAACACGACGGGATCAAGACCGCGCGCCTGCAAGGAATCCGCAACGGCAAACGGCATCGCCCCGCCCCCTGCGATCACGCCAACCGGCGATGCAACGTTCAAGGCCGCGGCTGTCATGGGGTGCGACTACTCCGTCATCCCTGTTCGTCGTTCCGGCCACTCGGGAGACACAGCGAGCGATGCTTGCCGGTGTCGATAAAGCTGAGGATTTCCGCGACCGCAGGATCCGCCGTCCCGAGATACTGCACCGCACCCAGCCGCTCAGCAAAGATTCCGGAAGCGTCGAACAGCTTTTGATAGAACGACCTGACGATGGCCAATCGTTCGCGCGTGAATTTTCGGCGTTTCATCCCGACGATATTGAGACCTTCGAGACGCGCATACTGGCCATTGACGAGGCCGTAGGGAATAACGTCGCCGCGAACGCCGCAGACGCCGCCGATCATGGCCTGCGGGCCAATTCGCGTGAACTGATGCACCGCGGACAAGCCGCCGATAAAGACAAAATCGCCGATCTCGCAATGACCGCCAAGCGTCGCGGAAGTCGCGAAGATGACGTCATTGCCGACCTGGCAGTCATGTCCCACATGACTGCAATTCATGAAGTAGCCGCGGTCGCCGACGCGGGTAATGCCGCCGCCGCCAACCGTGCCGGTATTCATCGTCACCGACTCGCGGATGGTACAGCTCTCGCCGATTTGCAGCCTGGTCGGTTCACCGCGATAACCGAGCGATTGCGGCGGCGAACCAAGCGAGGCGAACGGGTAGATCGTGCAGCCAGCGCCGATGCGGGTGTGCCCCATCACATGGACGTGGGCGATCAGCTTGCAATTCGGGCCGACAACGACGTCGCGGCCAATCATGCAGTAAGGGCCAATCGTCGTGCCCTCGCCGATCACTGCGCCGTCTTCAACCCGCGCGGTTGGGTCGATCGTAGTCATCGAGGAGCCGCTCTCTCTTGCAGGGATTTCGCGTAAATTGTCCGATTTTTCAGTGGTTAGCGCGAGCCGCCGGGACTGTCCAGTGACCTGCCATCCAGCGTCCCGGCAAGCGCTTTGCGCCTCAATTCATGGTGCGTTGGACAAAGGCGGAGCCTTGCGTAATCACGCACATATAGGAAAAGGTTTGCGCGTCACCTTCGGTTTCGACGTCAACGTCGATGATGACGGGCTTCGACTGGCCTTTCCAGGTAGCCAGAATCTCGGGCGATACCGGGCGTGTCCGGGATCGCTTGACGACGAGCCCCGTGATTTTTGGCAACGCCTCGGTCGCGGTGACGATGCACGTTTTGCCGGCAACTGCACCGCTATTGAGGACAACAAGCAGCGCTACCGAAGCCGCCAATATCATCAGGTTTCGCATCCGACCCTTCCGGCGCCCGATTGCGAAACTAGAACACAGAAAATTCGGGCTGTCGATTGAAGACGGCGCGGCATCGGCGCATTAACGCTTACTGCCCGCGTAACGTCAGCGTCAGTCGGTCAGCATGGCGCCGACATCGGCTTCGGCAACGACCGTTCCATCCACCTTGGCATCGCCGTGAAACCACCACATCGCCTTGCGTCTGCCGATGCTGCGCATGTGGTACTCGATGGTGTCACCAGGCAGCACGGGCTTTCGAAACTTGCATTTGTCGATGGTCAGGAAATAGACCGCCCGAGGCTTTTCCGTGCCCTCGACCGATTTGATTCCGATGACGCCGGCGGTTTGCGCCATGGCTTCGATCATCATGACACCCGGATAAATCGGACGCTCGGGAAAATGACCGAGAAACGGCGGCTCGTTATAGGTGACGTTCTTGATGCCGATTCCGCTGTAATCGCTTTTGATATCGATTACCCGGTCGATCAGCAGCATGGGGTAACGGTGCGGCAGCGTCTTCAGGATATCGTTGATATCCACGAGCGCAAACCTGACCGACGCCTCAGCCATTTTTCCCGGTCCTCCCCCTTGAGGCGCCTCTCGCGCCCACGTCATGTGCCGTGACCCGTCAGCTTGGACTTGCCAACCCAAGCCTTAAGCCCAAGGCCAGTAAGGCCCAAGGCCTTAAACCCAAGGCCCGACGGCCAGCCCAAGGGCCGACTTTGCGGTCGTTGGCGATCCTTGGCAATCCTCAAGCTGGCCCGTCGTGGGGGTAACGGGCCAGTTTTTGTGGCCCTCTCGGCTGGAGGCGCAGTTGAGCCGGGGCAGCGGCTTAGAAGCTGGTGCCGCCGCCGAACTTGAACTGCTGCACGACGTCGTACTTACCCTTGGTGATCGGGACCGCGTAGTCGAAGCGGAGCGGACCGAATGGCGACTGCCAGATCAAGCCCACACCGACCGACGTGCGCACCACGTTGCCGGGATCATACTGCAAGCCCAAACAGGTGCCAGGCGCGGCGGGGCTAGCTGAGCCGTTGTTCGTTGGCGGAATACAGCCGGGCAGATTGACTTCGCCCGTCTGGGCCCAATCGGTCGGTCCCCTGTAGTCGCCCAGCCAGCCGGCGTCCGCATAAACGGCACCCTTCAGACCAACTTCCTTCGGCAGGAACCAGAACGGCATCTGGAATTCCAGCGAAGCGCCCCAATACTGCGTACCGCCGAGCGCATCCTGGGTGCCATAGGGATTGATATCGCGTGGACCGATGCCGTTAGGCGCGAAACCGCGCACCAGGTTCGGACCTTCCTGGAATTGGTCCAGCATCCGGATTGCGTTGTTGCCGACCTGGGTCATCACGCCACCCTGAAGGTGAATGATGCTGACGATATCGGCCACCAGCGGCGTGTAGTATTTCACGTCGAGCGCCGACTTCAGGTAGGTCACATCGCCGCCGACGCCCGCGAAGTCCTGTTTCCAGTCGACCAAGAGACCGTCAGTCGGGTTCTTGTTGTTGTCCAGCGTGTTGTAATCAAAAGTATAGCCGACGGCCGACGTAATCGTTGAGCCGTTAGCGAGTTCCTTGCGCACCGGCAACGAAGCTTCGCCGTCGGAATAACACCAGAGGCCGGTTCCGGTGGGGTCTACTGCTCCCAGTGACTGGATCAGCGCCTGCCCCGCGGCCGTATTTGCGAATGCCGGTGACGGGTTGAATATCCCGTTGGTGGTGTTGTTACAGTTATCCAGGTAACTCGGCAGCGACACTTGCTGCTGATAGATCGAATAGCGCAGCTGCAGGCTCAGATCTTCACGCAGTTGCAGACCGATTCTCGGGCTGAAACCGATGGTCTTGGTTTCGTAGGAGATATACTGGTTGGCCAACTGCTCGCGGTAATAGGAGTCCAGACCCAGCGCAACGCGGTAGTCGAGCAAATAGGGTTCGACAAACGAAACCGAGAGTCCGCGCGCATACTCGCCGTAGGTCACCGACACCTTGCCGAAAAGGCCACGGCCCAGAAGGTTGCGTTCGGAAACACTGACCTCGGCGAGCGGACCGTCGGTCGTCGAATAGCCGCCCGACACCGAGAAGTCGCCGGTCGATTTTTCTTCGAGCTCGACATTGAGAATCACGCGATCGCTCGACGAACCCGGCTCGGTGGTGATTTTGACGGTCTTGAAGAAGTCGAGATTCTTCAGCCGGCGCTCGGCCCGGTCAACCAGCGCCCGATTGTAGGCGTCACCTTCGGCAATATCGAATTCGCGACGGATCACGTAATCCCGCGTACGCGTATTGCCGCGCACATTGATGCGTTCGATGTAGGTACGCGGACCTTCGTCGATGGCGAATACAATCGAGACGGTGTGCGTTTGGAAATCACGATCGCCGCGCGGCTTGACGATTGCGAAGGCAAATCCGCGGCGCGAGGCTTCGATTTGCATTTCCTCGACCGATTTCTCCAGCGCCTCGGCGTTATAAAGCGAGCCGACATTCACGCGCGAGAATCGGGCAAGGACATTTCCGTCCAGCCCGGCAATGCTGGACTGAAAATTGACGGAGCCGACGCGGTATTGCTGGCCTTCTTCGATCTTGTAGGTGACCTGGAAACCCTTTCGTTGCGGATCGTATTCCGTCAACGCGGCGACGACCTGCACGTCGGCGAAGCCGTGCTTGAGGTAGTAGCGCCGAATCAGGTCGCGGTCGGCTTCGATGCGATCCGGATCGTAAACGTCATTGCCGCCGAGGAAGCTCAGGAGATTCGATTCGCGCGTCTTGATGACGTCCTTCAGCCGATAGGACGAATAGGTCGTATTGCCGACGAACTCGATCGAATTGATGCCGGTCTTGTTGCCTTCCGTGATCGTGAAGATCAGGTCGACACGGTTGTTCGGCTGCTCGATGATTTCAGGCACCACCGCCACATCATAGCGGCCCGCGTGGCGATAAATGTCCGCGATTCGCTGCGCGTCGGACTGGACCATTGGACGCGACAGCGTTCCGCGCGGCTTCGATTGAATTTCGCCTGTAAGCTGCTCGTCCTTGATCTTCTTGTTGCCTTCGAAAACCACGCGGCCGATGACCGGGTTTTCGATCACCGTCACGACAACCCGGCCGCCAACTGTGTTGATTTTCACGTCCTGGAACAGGCCGGTCTCAATCAGGCCCTTCAAACCATCGTCCAGACGCCCCTGATCGAGCTTTCCGCCGACGCCGGGCTTGAAATAGGAACGGATTGTCGAGACCTCGACCCGGCGATTTCCCTCGACCTCAATCGAATCCACGGTCTGCGCCGAAGCCGGCGAGGACGCGAAACCGAGCGCCAAGGTAGCGGCAAACGGCGTCGCCAACATGATCAGGGCGGCAAACAAACCTCCCCGTACCCCCATTCCAAGCTTCATGCGCAAGGCGCCCTTACAATCCTGCTGCCGGCCCGAACCCCACGAACCGGCAAATCACTATTTGCCGACCCGCTTGTAGCTAATTTTACCAAGCCGGCAAACCTTATGTCGCAACGCGATTTCATTTTCATTCCAAGACGTTGCCCATTGGCCACGTCATAAAAAAGCCGCTTCACGATGCGGCGAGGTGCAAGATGTCGTTATAGGTCACGAATACCATCAACATCAGCACCAGCCCCAGCCCGATTCGAGACCCCATTTCCTGGGCTCTCGCAGATAATGGACGCCCCCGCACGGCCTCCACCGAATAGAACAAAAGATGACCGCCATCCAACAGCGGCACCGGGAACAGATTCAGCAAGCCGATCGACACCGAAAGCGCCGCGCAGAGCTGCAGCAGGAACTGAAAACCGAGACTGGCCGCCTGACCCGAGAGCTGCGCGATCCGCAACGGTCCGCCGAGATCCCCGGTGCTGCCGGCGCCGACAAACAGCGAGCCCACGAACTTGAACGTGCCGTCGACGATAAACCAGACCTGCTCGACGCCGATCTTGAGCGATTCCAGATAACCGACCGGCGCGGTTTTCGGATCGCTCGGCTGTGCATTGTACTGAATACCGAGCACACCGATCTTGTGGCTGTTGCCGAAGATATCCTTCACTTCCTTGAGTGCGGGCGTCGCCGACAAGGTGATCAGCGCATCATTACGCTTCACCCGGAACGTCAGCTTGGAGCCGGCATTGGTGGAAACGATTCGCTGCATGTCGGCGAAACTTTCGATTCCCGTTCCGTCGATCGAGGCCACGACGTCGCCGACCTGGAAGCCTGCGGCCGCAGCGACGCTATCGGGCTGAATCACATCGACGCGCGGGATCGAATTGGGCTTGCCGAAATAGAGCGACATCCCGGCAAAGATCACGATGGCCAGGAGAAAATTCGCAATCGGGCCGGCGGCCACGATCGCCGCGCGAGGACCGACTCTTTTGTGATGGAAGCTGTCCGCCTGTTCCTCGGCACTCATGTTACCGAGTGTTTCCAGGTCGGGGGTCGAGGCCTCGCTGTCGTCGCCAAAGAATTTGACGTAACCGCCAAGCGGGATGGCCGAGATTTTCCAGCGGGTGCCGTGCCGGTCATTAAAGCCGACCAGTTCGGGGCCAAATCCAAGCGAAAAGGTTAACACTCTCACGCCCGCCCAGCGCGCAATCAGGAAATGACCCAGTTCATGGAAGAAAACGACAATGGTCAGCACAAACAGGAAAGGAACAATGTATCCGATCAGGCCATGACCTAACACATTGAAACTGTGCTGAAAAAACTCGGACATTCGATTCCCCTCACCCGGAGCCAGAAGGCCCACCCCAACGCTCTAGGATGCCTTTAAGGCAATTTGAGGCAATAGGGTGACCGCCTTATTTCGCGCGTCATGGTCAACAGCAATTGCATCGTCGGCGGAAGCCAGTGGAGGCTGATTCCCGGAGCGAATCCAAGCTTCCAGCGTCGCCTCGACCAGTCGTGCGATGGCGCCAAACCGGATCTTGCCCGCGATGAAAGCAGCAACCGCGACCTCGTTCGCCGCATTGTAAACGGTGGTGGCGCCGTTGCCAGTTCGCAAAGCCTCGTAGGCCAGCCGAAGTCCCGGAAAGCGCGCGAAATCCGGCGCCTCGAACGTCAACTGCCCGATCTTGGCGAGATCAAGTTTCGCCGCCGGACCGGCGATTCGATCGGGCCAGCCCAGGCAATGCGCGATCGGCGTGCGCATATCCGGCGCACCGAGTTGCGCCACCACGGAGCGGTCCGAAAATTCAACCATGCCGTGAATGATCGATTGCGGATGAACCAGGACTTCGATCTCGTCCGCCTTCAAGTTGAACAGGCACGCCGCCTCGATCACCTCGAGGCCCTTGTTCATCATCGAGGCCGAATTGATCGTGATCTTCTGCCCCATGCTCCAGTTCGGATGTTTGAGGGCTTGCGCCAGCGTCGCCTGCTCGATGTCGGCGCTGGACCAGGTACGGAACGGGCCGCCGGACGCGGTGATGATGACCCGAACCAGCTCTTCGCGATTTCCGGAACTCAAGGCCTGAAACAGCGCGTTGTGTTCGGAATCAGCCGGCAAAATGCAGGCTCCGGCCTTCGCCGCACGCTCCATGAAGAGGTCGCCGGCACATACCAAACATTCCTTGTTGGCCAGGGCCACCGTCGCGCCGCGATCGACGGCGGCGAGCGCGGGCTTGAGACCTGCCGCGCCGCTTACTGCGGCCATCACCCAATCGGCCGGCCGCGCGGCTGCTTCGACCACGGCACTTTCGCCGGCGCCGCACTCTGTACGCGTGCCCGCGAGCGCGTCCTTCAATTCGGCCAGTCGCGTGGGGTCGGCGACAGCGACATAGCGGGCCCCGAATTCCCGGGCGAGTTTGGCAAGGCCTTGCACATTGGTATGTGCCGTCAACGCCTCGACGCGGTAGCGATCGGGTGAAGCCCGCAACAAATCCATCGTGCTGTCGCCGATGGAACCGGTCGCGCCCAGCACGGTGACCGAACGGACGGCGGTCGCCGCTTTATTGTTACGCAAGGGAACAGCGCTCATGCCTCACCAAACCATAAGACCGCGGCCGACGCCATCCGCGCCGCCCCGCAAAAACCCGAAAACTGCCGCCAGAACGATGGCGGCGACGAAGCCGTCAAGGCGGTCCATCAACCCGCCATGTCCGGGAATGATGTGACTGGAATCCTTGACGCCGAACCTGCGCTTGACGGCGGATTCAAAGAGATCGCCGAGCTGCGAGGCAATCGAGAGAACGGCGCCCAACAGCAGCAGCGGTATTATCTTTCCGAAATTGAATGCCGCAAATCCAGCTGCGACGCCGAGGCTTGCCGCGAAGCCGCCAATCGCGCCAGCCCAGGTCTTTTTCGGGCTGACCTGCGGCCAGAGTTTGGGTCCGCCGATCAGCCGGCCGGCGAAGTATCCGCCGATATCGGTCGCCCAAACCACCAGCAGCACCAGCATCAATGCTGCGAATCCCCGGAGCTGATCAAGCCGCACTGCGCTGGAGGCAATCGACGCCGCCAAGGCGTAGCCTAATCCGGCCGCGGTCCAGAGCCGGCGATCGGAAGACAAGATACCAACGGCAAGGACTCCGAGCGCGACCAGCGCTGAAAGATAGATCTTGTTGATGTGGCCGAGGTCGACCCAGCCGACGGCAAGGAGGATCAGAACGCCCACAATCACGAGGCGCGGCTTGCGCGCGCCGATGACCGTGAGCCACTCCACGTAAAGCCCGATGGCCGCGGCGACGACGAGGCCTGTCCAAAGCCATCCACCGACATAGGCCATGGCAATCGCAAGCGGCGCCATCACCAGCGCGGCGACGATCCGCAACAGAAGGTTGTTCCCCTCCCGCCCTGTTGTGGTGATCGATGCCTGGCCTTCGGTCACGATCCGGTTTTCACAGCCAGGCCGCCAAACCGGCGCTCGCGCCGGGCGTATTCCGCAATGGCGCCCTCAAGCGCGGCCTTGTCGAAATCGGGCCAGTGCACCGGCACAAAAACAAGCTCACTATAGGCCGCCTGCCACATCAGAAAATTCGACAACCGCTGTTCTCCGCTGGTGCGGATAATCAGATCGGGATCGGGAATTTCAGGCGCGTCGAGATAACGTCCGAGCGTGTCGGCGTCGATCGAAGACGGATCACGCTTTCCTTCCGCGACTTCACCGGCCAGCCGCTGTGCCGCACGCGCGATTTCCTGCCGCGACCCGTAATTGAACGCGACGACGAGATCCAGGCGATCATTGTTCCGCGTCAGATCTTCGGCTTCCTTCAAAAGCACGCAAATATCCGGCTCCAGGCCCTCGCGTTCGCCGATGACGCGGACGCGGACGCCGTCGCGGTGCAGGATGGCAAGATCGTTACGGATGAAACGCCGCAACAGTCCGAACAGGTCGCCGATCTCGGACGCCGGCCTCGACCAGTTTTCGGAACTGAAAGAGAAAATCGTCAAGTAGCGCACGCCGAGTTCGCCCGCGGCGCGAACGACATTGCGCAAGGCCTCGACCCCGCGGCGATGGCCTTCCACACGCGGCAAGCCGCGGGCGGCGGCCCATCGCCCGTTCCCGTCCATGATGATCGCCACGTGCAAAGGACCGCTCCCCCGATCCGGTGCTTCAGTCGCAGGCGCTGCGGCATTCGACATCAATCAATCCTTTGGACACGATATCGAACATCATGTTCGGCAGAACGCGCCCGAATAAAAACTAATGGAGTGGATTTGACATTCGCTACCTGCTTGGCCGCAAACTTCCAAAGCGAATGTCAAATCCGAAACTCCACTAGAAATCATATACTTGCTAGTGGTCCTATGATTCTAACATTCGCAAAGTACCCGCTGACAAGGGAGGCGAATGTTAGAATCGGACCACTAGACACTAGACGGTCAGGATTTCCTTTTCCTTCGCCGCCAGCATCTGATCGATTTCCGAAATCGTGCCGTCGGTCGCCTTTTGCACGTCATTGCCCAGGCGCTCCTGATCGTCCTCGGAAATCTCGTGATTCTTCTCAAGCTTCTTGATCGTATCGAGACCGTCGCGCCGCACATGCCGAACGGCGACGCGGGCGGCTTCGGCATATTTATGCGCTACTTTGACCAGTTCCTTGCGGCGGTCTTCATTGAGTTCGGGAATCCGCAAGCGCAGGACCTGCCCCTCGGTCGCCGGACTCAAGCCCAGATTGGAATCAACGATCGCCTTCTCCACCGCCTTCACCATCGAGCGGTCCCAGACCTGTACCGACAACATGCGCGGCTCGGGAACGCTGATGGTCGCAAGCTGGTTGAGCGGCATGTGCGAACCATAGGCCTCGACCTGAACCGGTTCCAGCATCGACGCGGCGGCACGCCCCGTCCGCAAGCCGCCGAGTTCGTGCTTGAGAGATTGCGTGGCGCCTTGCATACGGCGCTTCAATTCATTGACGTCGAAACTACCCGTGGACATGACGCTCTCTCCTCCTGAATACGGCCGCCGCAGCGTTGTAGCGCATGTTGGGCGCCGCAGTTCACTAGCCGGCAACGATCGTCCCGCGACCGGTGCCGCTCAGAATGGCGCCGATCGAACCCGGTTCGGCGATCGAAAACACGATGATAGGCAGCGACGTCTCGCGGGCAAGCGCAAATGCGGTGGCGTCCATGACCTTGTAATTACCCCCGATGGCCTCGGAATGGGTCAGGCGATCAAATCGCTTGGCGGAAGGGTCTTTTTTCGGATCGGCGCTGTAGATGCCATCGACATTGGTTGCCTTCAGCACCGCCTGCGCGCCAATTTCGGCTGCCCGCAATACCGCCGTGGTATCGGTGGTGAAAAACGGATTGCCGGTTCCGCCGCCGAGCAGCACGATATGCCCCTTGGCGAGGTATTTGTGCGCTGCACTTCGGGTGAAAAGCTCGGAAATCTCCGGCATGACGAACGCCGACAAGGTGCGCGCCGGTGCCCCCTTGCGTTCGATCGCTGCTTCGAGCGCAAGACAGTTCATCATCGTGGCCAACATGCCCATGGTGTCGCCGGTCGGCCGCGAGACACCTTGCGCGGACACTTCAACGCCGCGGATCATGTTGCCGCCGCCGACGACAACTGCCACTTCGGCGCCAAGCTGTCGCGCCGCGATCAGATCGGCCGCCACGCGGTCGAGGGTCGGCTGATCGATGCCGGAGCCGTGGCTGCCGGCGAGATATTCGCCGGAAAGCTTGATCACCACGCGACGATAAACCGGCCCTGTCATTTGCGAATCGCTTTCTTTATCCCGCCCCGGCTGCCGGCGCGAACGGACCGCAAGCGCTATTCAGGCGGCTATTTCTTGCCGCTGGCAGCGGCGACCTCAGCAGCAAAGTCTGATTCCTGCTTCTCGATTCCCTCGCCGAGAGCATAGCGCAAAAATCCAGCCACCTTGATCGGGCCACCGACCTTACCCTCAGCTTCCTTGACCGCCTGGGCAACGGACTTGCCGCTGTCGTGAATGAAGGCCTGCTCCAAGAGGCAGACTTCCTTGTAATAGGTCTTCAGGCCCAACTCGACGATCTTTTCGATCACATTCTCCGGCTTGCCCTGCTGACGATATTTATCGGCCAAGACGTCTTTTTCGCGCTTGACCGTAGCCGGATCGAGCCCGGTCGGATCGAGCGCAAGCGGGTTGGCGGCCGCGACATGCATGGCGAGCTGCTTGCCGAGTATTGCGAGCTCATCGGTCTTGCCGGGAGATTCCAGCGCGACAATCACGCCCATCTTGCCGGCGCCTTCGACCACCGCATTGTGGACGTAGCTCGACACCACGCCTTTGCCGACTTCGAGCGAAGCGGCACGGCGCAGCGTCATGTTCTCGCCGATGGTGGCGATCGCATCCGCAATGGCGGTCTCAACCGTCACATTGCCGACCTTGGCGGCCTTGATCTTTTCGATATCGGCGCCGACATCGAGCGCCACCTGGGCGATCATCTTCACCAGCCCCTGGAAATGCTCGTTGCGCGCCACGAAGTCGGTCTCGGAGTTGACCTCGACGACAACACCCTTGGTATCCTTGGTCAGCGCGGCGATCAGGCCCTCGGCGGCCACGCGACCGGCCTTTTTGGCGGCCTTCGACAGGCCCTTCTTGCGCAGCCAATCCTGCGCGGCCTGCATGTCGCCGTCGCTCTCGGTCAGTGCCGCCTTGCAATCCATCATGCCCGCGCCGGTGGATTCGCGCAGATCCTTGACCATTGCTGCCGTGATTGTCGCCATGTCGCTGTCGCCCTTTGCCTGCGACGGTAGTAGCCGCGCGGTTCGACGCCCGCCGCGATCCACCGTCACCGATGCCGTAAGTTAAGGAATGTGCCTGTATGCCGGCCGGAATTTCCGGCCGGCATATTTACTATTCCGCTTCAGCGGTAAGCGTCTTGGCCTGGGCCACCCAGGCGTCGGCGCGGCTCGGAAGACCGACCTCTTCGCCGATCTTGTGGGCCGTGTCATGATTGAGTTCGGCCAACTGCCAGTAGTGGAAGATGCCGAGATCGTTGAGCTTCTTCTCGATGGCGCCGGACACGCCGGTGAGCTTCTTGAGGTTGTCGGGCGCACCGCGCGGACCCGCCAGGCCCTGGAAGCCGGCAGTTTGCGGCGCGGCTGCAGGAGCTTCCTCGCGGACCGGATGAGCTGAAGCACCGACATCGATGCCGGAATCACCTTGCGCCCGCGAAATGCCGTCGATCGCAGCGCGCGCGACGAGATCGCAATACAGCGAGATCGCGCGGCCGGCGTCGTCGTTGCCGGGCACGACATAGGTGATGCCCTTCGGGTCGGAGTTGGTGTCGACGATCGCAGCCACCGGGATATTCAGCCGCTGGGCTTCCTGGATCGCGATGTCTTCCTTGTTGGTGTCGATCACGAAGATCATGTCCGGCAAGCCGCCCATGTCCTTGATGCCGCCGAGCGAGCGGTCGAGCTTGTCGCGCTCGCGCTGCAACGTCAGCCGCTCCTTCTTGGTATAGGCGTTGGCGTCGCCGGAATTGAGCACCTCATCGAGATGCCGCAGTCGCTTGATCGAGCCGGAAATCGTCTTCCAGTTGGTCAGCGTGCCGCCGAGCCAGCGCGAGTTGACGAAGTATTGCGCCGAGCGCTTGGCAGCCTCCGCGACGCCGTCCTGCGCCTGCCGCTTGGTGCCGACAAACAGGATACGGCCGCCCTTGGCCACCGTATCGCTGACCGCCTGAAGCGCGCGATGCATCAGCGGCACGGTCTGCGCGAGATCGATGATGTGGATGTTGTTGCGCGCACCGAAAATATAGTCGGCCATTTTCGGATTCCAGCGGTGCGACTGGTGGCCAAAGTGAACGCCAGCCTCAAGCAGCTGACGCATAGAAAAATCGGGTACTGCCATGGTTCAAGTTCTCCGGTTGGTTCCTCCGGAAACGTGTGAGCAAGCGAGCCTTATGGCCCGGCTGCCACCGGACGGCCTTTTGAGCCATGTTTCCGTGTGAGATGGCGGCTATATAGCCGGATTTCCGCGAGAAGCAAGGAAATACGGCCGGTTTTGGCGGCTATTGTCCTCAAAAAGCCGGCAAAATCCGGCCGATAGCGCCCCCGGGGCGGGTATGGGCGCCGACCAGGCGAGCTGTGATCAGCGCACCCCCTCGCCGGGTCTGGACTGCCGGCGGTCGCTGTCGATGCTTGCCTTGAGACCGGCGACATCGGCGAAGAACGCATCCGGCGCGCGCAATGGCACCGAACGGAACGCGGGCGGCAGCAACGGACGGACGATGTTTTGCCGCCCGGCATCGGAGAAGGCCTCCGATCGCTGCAACGCCTGGGCAGTAATCGCCAGGACCAGGATAACCGTCACGATCGTGCCCTTCAGCCACAGCCCTCTCGCGCTGATCTCGCGCAGATGCAGGAAGCAGGCGGCCGCCAGGATCAGCCATACCGCGGCATATTCATAGTTGCTGAGCACGGGCCATGTCAGCCCAAAGGCCGCATAGCGGGCGAACTCGTTGTAGATCAGCGTGGCCAGATAGCCGACGATCGCGATCAGGAGATTGCGCAAAAACTTCGAGCGCCCGGCCAGAATGCGCGAGATCAGCGCCCATACACCCACCCAGACCAGTACCATCCCGGCGAGCGTCAGCATTGGCGACAGGTAGTTCGACAATCGCGGCTCACCCGTTTGGGCGAGCCAGACCCGCAACGCGACGAAGCCGAGCAAGACCACCGCCAGCGCGGCAATCATGAGCGATGGCAGCACCGCCCGTTCAGCCGGCACCACACGCTCCGGCTCGACCGCATAATCCGTCGCGCGAACACGCAACAGCGTTTGGCCGATCCGCAGTGGCCGCTCGCCGTCAATAACGAGGCGCGTAATTCGGTTCTTGTTCCCATCCAGGAAGGTGCCGTTGGTGCTGCCGAGATCCTCGGCGACGAGCTGCCCTCCCTCATCGCGCGATATGCGCAGATGACGGGGAGCGACATAGGGGTCATCGACGATGACGTCATTGTCATAGCCGCGGCCGATGCTGGCCTCCTCGCCCGCAATCCGCACACGCGTAGCGACGTCGCGATGACGGGACAAGACTTCGACCCAGATCATTTGCTCACCCGCACCCCGTCAATGAAGCGCCGGCCAAGTTCCACAGCGTCATCATAGCCGACGGCCTGCATGCTCAGGCGTGACACCAGTGCTTCGCTGCCGTCGTCCTGCGTAACGGCGATCAGCGCGACGTCGTAGAGGCCTTCGAACTCGCGATAAGCCTGGACGCACCACGTCACACGCAGCGGCGGTCGATCCGGTGCGGCGGCGTCGCCGACAAAATCCTCGTGACAGCGTTCCTGGGTGTACCATTTCCGGTACGGGCCAGCGGTCACCAAACGGGTCTGACTAAGCTGAGCCAGATAGGTTGCGAACTGAAACTGATTCAGATCGGCCGTCCTGACATAGTAGTGGTTGATTTGAATATTGCCGGTGCTCAGATCGGAAGCAATGAACAGGCTGGTTTCACTCGCGCAGCTCGTCGAGTTCATATTGAAGCGCGGCTTCGGGACGGCGCTGGCATTGGTCTGGGCCCAACAGGTAAACCAGGGCACTTCCGTCTCGGGCCCCCGATAAGGACCAAGCGCAGCCTCGCGGAACCCCTGCTCGCCGAGCGATTTGTAGAGCGCCTTGCGCCATCCCGTGATTTGCCGTCCGACCTCGGCACGCAAGTCAGGTGAAGCTCCCTGAGCTTGCACCCGCTGTAACAGCGCTTCGGCAAACCGCGCCGGCACGAGAAAGCTGATGAGCTGGCCGCCGCGGCGCGTGGAAACATTGATGCCGGCAATGGCGCCGCTGGCGGTGACGGCGGGGCCACCGCTCATGCCGGGATTGAGCGCGCCGGTGAAATGGATGCGATCGATGTAACTATGCTCGACCAGACCGTTATAGGTGCCCTCGACAATGGTGAAACCGAGCTCGAGCGGATTGCCCATCGCGTACAGGCGCTCTCCCTTCGGCAAATCGCCGTGGAGAGCAGCCTGATCGAAGCTGAAGAATGGCGCATCGTGTCTTTCGATCTTCACGATCGCCAAATCGTTGGGAAGATCCACCGCAAGAAGCCGAACCTCACCCTTCGTGCCGTCGGCTGCGGTATATTCCAGCCGGTAGGTGTTGGGTTCGAATACGACCTGGGAGACCACATGGTAGTTCGTGACGGCCAGTCCGTCTGCCGAAACCAGGAATGCTGAACCGTTGGACGTCTGCTGATCTGCGCCCGTAACCAGGGTACGGATTTGTAACAGGCGCGGCGGCGCAGTGGCATAGACCGCCTCCGCGCCCGGAATTTGACCCGGCGCCGCCTGCGCGGTTGGACAGCCAACCGCTGCGACCGCCAATAAACAAAGCCCGTGTGCCAGGATCGCAAGCCAAGCTTTCAAGACGTCACCGCAATCCACCCAACCGGGCTACCGTTTCGCAACCCTGCGCCCGCCAATGCGGGACACAGGGCAATCCTTGTTCGGCAGCCCTTTAGCTAAAACACCGTTTGGTTGCAACCGTACCGCCGCCTGCACCGAGACGGTAACGGCCCGGTCCTGCTCCGGTCAGAGCGTCTGGACCATCTCGACGCCGGCCACCGCCTTGATCGCACCGGCGATCTGCGGCAACTGGCGGGCGCCGCTTAAACCATTTCCACTCTGCCGTCCCTCAGCCGATAGATGCCGCCGACGACCTTGAGCTTATTTTGCGCAACCGCAGCGCTCAGTATCGGTGTCGCCGAGCTGAGCTTGCTGACATTGTCGACCACATTCTGCCTGATCGCGTTGGCGAGCGTATCGCCGGATTGACCCGTCACCGCCTTCACCGCAGGCGCGATGCCCTCTACCAGCGAGGGCAAGTGCCCAGGCAACGTGGTGTTGTCCTTGAGGGATTTGATCGTCGCACTGACGGCACCGCAGGCGTCATGCCCCAGAACAAGAATCAACGGCGTGCCGAGTTCGGCAACGGCATATTCCAGACTGGCGACCGATTCACTATTGGCGAAATTGCCCGCTACGCGGCAAACAAAGAGATCACCGCGCCCACTGTCGAAGGCGTATTCGGGGGCAATGCGCGAGTCAGCGCAACTCAAAATCGCCGCGTAGGGATTTTGGCCTCCGGCCAATGCTTCGCGCTCATGCTTGAAGTCGTGACGCAGCGATACGCCCTCGACATAGCGCGCATTTCCTTTTCTCAGGCGTTCCAGGGAAGCCGCCGGCGTCAACACGTTTTGCGGCTTCGGCGGCGCTTTCATTTCTTTGGCGCTGGCCGCGCTCGCCAACAACAGTCCCATGGTCGAGACCGCGGCGCCTAGCACGCGGCGGCGCGAAGGCTCAAATCTCTCAATCGAATTTTCGCGGCACATCTCGCACATCGGAAAATCCTTTCCCCGATCAGAGCGTCTCCACCATCTCTACACCCGCCACCGCCTTAATGGCACCCGCAATCTGCGGTGAGACCTGGAAGCGGCCTTCCAGCTTGAACTCGACCTCGGTCTGCATGTCGAGCCGCAGCACCAGCGCAATATCACCGCTGCCGGACTGGCCGGCCGTCGGCGAAAGCCGCCGCGCGATCGATTCCAGCGGCTTGGTATCACGCAGGAAAATCCGCAAACCTTTTTGGGTCTTGGCGGCGGCATCGTCGAGCGCCTCGGCGTGAAGCACGCGCGCCCGCACATCCTCGCCCTGCAACTCCGCGCCCAATTGCAGAAGCACGGCCGCTCCCGGCTCCAGGATATCGCGGTATTGAGCCAAGCCTTCCGAGAACAACACCGCTTCGAAATGGCCGGTGGGATCCGACAGCCCGATGATGCCCATCTTGTTGCCGGTCTTGGTGCGCCGCTCCATGCGCGAGACCACGGTGGCGGCCACCTTGCCGGCGGTCGCGCCGGTCTTCACCGCGCGCGAAAACTCGGCCCAGGACTGCACGCGCAGCCGCTTGAGCACCGTGGCGTAATCGTCGAGCGGATGGCCCGAAAGGAAGAAGCCGATCGCGTCATATTCGCGCCGCAGCCGCTCGGCGGGTAGCCACGGTTCGACCTGCGGCAGCATGATGGTCGGCGCATCCGCCGCACCACCGAACATGTCGTTCTGGCCGGAGGTCACTGCTTCGTGGCTGCGCTGACAGGCGGCCAGGATCGCATCTGCTCCTGCAAAAACCCGCGCCCGGTTCGGATCGAGCGAATTGAAGGCACCGGCGGCGGCCAGGCTCTCGATGATCCGCTTGTTGATCGCGCGCGGGTTCACGCGCGATGCAAAATCGGCAAGCGAGGTGAATTGCGCGGCGCGGCGCGCGTCGATGATCAGTTCGACGGCTTGCGGGCCGACGCCCTTGAGCGCGGCGAGTGCATAGTAGATCGTATCGCCCGTGACCTCGAAGACGGCGCCGGAGCGATTGACGTTGGGCGCCTCGACCTTGATCCCCAGCCGCTGCGCCTCGGCGCGAAATTCCGAGAGTTTGTCGGTGTTGTTGAGTTCCAGCGTCATCGATGCGGCCAGGAATTCGACCGGATAATGCGCCTTCATATAGGCGGTGTGGTAGGACACCAGCGCGTAAGCCGCGGCATGACTCTTGTTGAAACCGTAGTCGGCGAATTTCGCGAGCAGTTCGAAGATGGTTTCGGCCTGCCCCTTGGGAACGTTGTTCTTGACTGCGCCTGCAACGAACACCGCGCGCTGTTTCTCCATCTCGGCGCGGATCTTCTTGCCCATCGCGCGGCGCAACAGGTCGGCGTCGCCGAGCGAATAGCCGGCCATCACCTGCGCGATCTGCATCACCTGTTCCTGGTAGATGATGACGCCGAACGTCTCTTTCAGGATCGGCTCGAGCAGCGGGTGCAGATATTCCGGCTCCTCATCGCCGTGCTTGCGCGCACAATAGGTCGGGATGTTCGCCATCGGACCCGGACGATACAGCGCCACCAGCGCGATGATGTCCTCGAAGCGGTCGGGCCGCATGTCGACCAGCGCCCGCCGCATGCCCTGACTTTCCACCTGGAACACGCCGACCACATCGCCCCGCGCCAGCATCTGGTAACTCGGCGCATCATCCAGTGGCAGCGTCGCGAGATCGACGTCGATGTTTCGCTGCTTGAGCAGCTTCACGGCGACGTCGAGCACGGTCAACGTCTTCAGCCCAAGGAAGTCGAATTTGACGAGACCGGCGGGTTCGACCCATTTCATGTTGAACTGGGTGACCGGCATGTCGGATTTCGGATCGCGGTAGAGCGGCACGAGTTCGCTCAACGGACGGTCGCCGATCACGATGCCGGCGGCGTGGGTCGAGGCATGCCGGGTCAGGCCCTCCAGACGCTGCGCGATGTCGAAGGCGCGCGCCACCACCGGATCCTCGTCGCGGAACGCTTGCAGCTTCGGCTCGCTCTCGATCGCGGCCGCGAGCGTCACGGGAGCGGCAGGATTTTGCGGCACGAGCTTGGTCAGCTTGTCGACCTGTCCGTAGGGCATTTGCAGCACCCGCCCGACGTCGCGCAGCACGCCGCGCGCCTGAAGCGTTCCGAAGGTAATGATCTGGGCGACCTGATCGCGGCCGTAGCGCTTTTGCACATAGTCGATCACTTCGCCGCGGCGGTCCTGGCAGAAGTCGATGTCGAAGTCGGGCATCGACACGCGTTCCGGATTGAGGAAGCGTTCGAACAAGAGGCCAAAGCGGATCGGATCGAGATCGGTGATGGTGAGCGCATAGGCCACCAGCGAGCCGGCGCCGGAGCCACGGCCGGGACCGACCGGAATGCCTTCCGACTTGGCCCACTTGATGAAGTCCGCGACGATCAGGAAGTAACCGGCATAGTTCATGCGGGTGATGACATCGAGCTCGAAGGCGAGCCGCGCGCGATAGTCCTCTTCCGAGCTTCCTTGGGAGAGGCCGTGAACGGCGAGCCGGTTGCTCAGGCCGTCCTCGGCCTGGCGGCGCAATTCGCCGGCTTCCTCGTGGGCCGCATCCGCCGCATTGGTGCCGGCGCCGACGGTAAAGCGCGGCAGAATCGGCTTGCGTGTCATGGGTCGAAACGCGCAACGCTCGGCGATCTCGACGGTGGAATTCAAGGCCTCGGGAATGTCGGCAAACAACACCGCCATTTCCGCCCGCGTCTTGAAACGATGATCGGGCGTGAGTTGCTCACGCTCGGTTTCGGCAATCAGCCGGCCGCCGGCAATGCAGAGCAAGGCGTCGTGGGCTTCGTAGTCGTCGGACGTTGCAAAATATGGCTCGTTGGTGGCGACGAGCGGCAGGCCCTTGGCATAGGCGAGATCAATCAGGCTGGCCTCGATGCGCCGTTCCTTTTCGATGCCGTGGCGTTGTAGTTCGACGTAGAGCCGATCGCCGAACAGGCCGGCAAGCCGTTCGCAGCGCGACGTGGCCAGCGCCGATTGATCGGCAGCCAGGGCCAGCGAGACGGGGCCGTCCGGCCCGCCAGTCAGCACGATCAGGTCTTCGGCCTGGCCCTCCAGCCACTCGAACTTGATGTGCGGGGTCTGGTGAACCGGCGTTTCCAGAAACGCGCGGGAATTGAGATGCATCAGGCTGCGGTAGCCGCGCTCGCGCGAGGCCAACAGAACGATCCGCGACGGCGCTGACGCCATGGCGTTGCGGGCGTTGGGATCCTGATCGCCAAAATCGACGGCGAGTTCGCACCCCACGATCGGCTGGATGCCGTAGCCGGCCATCTTGTCGGAGAACTCGAGCGCCCCGAACATGTTGTCGGTATCAGTCAACGCCAAGGCCGGCTGGCGGTCGGCCTTGGCGAGTTCGCCGAGGCGAGCGATCTTGATCGAACCTTTCAGCAGCGAATAGGCCGAATGGACGTGGAGATGGACAAATCCGGGATTGGACGGCGCCACGGGCTTTGACATGTCGTTCGGCAACTCAGCGGTTATGGAGGGTTTCGAGCCGCCTCACGCGACTCGCCATCCGCCATGGTGAAGGCTCCGACGGCTTGAGTCCACGCAGCCCGCCCCCTCGCCCACCGCTATCAGGCTTTTCCCCAAGGGGACCAAAAGGGGGTCAAAAGCGGGCCAAACAAACCAGGTTTGGCGCGCTAGCCGTTCCCGAAACCCTGGCCTCAACGCCCTACAAATTGGGAATCACAGATTGGGGATCACTTGGGCCCATATCGCGATCATCCCAACAAACAGCCCAATTGATGCCAAAGCCGCTGCTTCCTCGACAAAAACCCTCAACATCACCGCCTCCCTGCTTAAGAACGTACAGGGAACATAGTTCTCTTTTTGTTCTCAGGCAAGCGGGCGGTAGTGGGTCAGTTTGAAAACGGGAATTGTTGGTTAATTGTGCGCCCGCGATTTGCCTTGGGGCGGGGGGCCGGGTCATCGGCAAGACATCCCGGCCGACATGTCACCCCAGAAACCGCATGTCGTGGGTTCAAGGTGGCGCGGATCGTGCGCATGAAGCTCACTCCTGAACACCAGTAGAGCGGCAATCACCAAAAGGGCCACGGCGAGCATTATGGAGTTTCTACTTTTCATCGGCTTGAATATGCGTTGGGAAACAGGCCGCTTCCGGTGTGAAGTTTGGCAGTCATTGCCCGTCATGCCGCCGGGCTAAAAATCCAGCGCCGAGACATAAGACCAAGCAGCCCGCCATTTCCAGGGCATCGGTACGGATGGCCTTCGGCGAGAGGCCAAATACCGTGTGCGCCACATAGGCCACGCTCGCGGCAACGACAAAGGCTATGCCTACTGCGGTCCAATATTTCATCTTCCGAATATGCCCTCGGAATCGCAGATTTTCTACCCCGGAACTTCTGCTGCGATCAGATTGGCTCTCGATTCGGTAGCTCAGCCGCAAACAAAAACCCCGGCCAACCGGCCGGGGTTTGGAGGTTACGGGAGCCTAACTCAGTAGCGAGCGCCCACCGGGCCGCCGAACTTGTAGTTCACGCGCGCGGTGAAGAGGTCGACGTCTTCCTTGATGTGGTCGGCGATGAAGCCGGCATTGGAGACCACATCGTTGTTGCCCATGAACAAGTGATCGTATTCGAAGCCGACCGACCAGCCGGGAACGAAGGCGTATTCGATGCCGGCGCCGACCGCCGCACCCCAGCGGGTTTCGTTGGCGGTATCAACCCCGACACCCGTCGTGATCGAGGTGTACTTGTTATCGGTGACCGCGGCACCGCCCTTCACGTAAAGCAGCGTGCGATCCCAAGCGTAGCCGATCTGGCCGGTGAACAGGCCGAAGGAATCAATCTTGGTTTGGTTGGTCGTGTTAGGGAATACCAAACTGGCATTGCTGCCCTTGAAGTCAGCCCAGTTGCCCTGCGCTTCCAGGCCGAACACCCAGGACGACATCTGCCAGCGATAGCCGACCTGTCCACCGACCGTGCCGCCCGTGGCGTGATGGCTGCCTTCGTCGCCGAATCCGTCCGCATTCCAGTCGATGTTGCTTGTCGCGCCGCCGCCGTTGATACCGATGTAGAACCCGCTCCAGTCATAGGCGGCCTGAACCATCGCCGGCGCCTTCGTATAGACATGTGCTCGAGCGGGAAGATCCGCAGCGACAGCCGGTGCAGCGGCGCCAACCGCAAGCGTTGCCACTGCGAGAATGGTAAGTCTGTTCATATCTAAATTCCTGCTTTCGAAGCTGTGTTAGTTAGCCCAAATGCCCCGCGAAAACCTGTAGCAGCCTTGTTCCAGAATGCTGTAGCCACCGCGCAACATTCGCAGAGAAAAACCGCATTAAAAAATTTTAAGAAACCATTGGAACAAAAGGGTTTATCGAAACACATGGACACATAAAAGTTCCACTCTCACCGGTTCCAGGGAATCGATGAATCGCGAGCGTCAAAACGATCTGAAAATTTCGCGAAAGTGGAAGCGCGGCGTGGCAAGCAACGCGACGCTATCCGTCGTTCAAGACGACCCGAAATCCGTTTCGAAAGTCCGCTCCGGCTGGACCGTGAGTCGGATCGCGACGTCGGTGGAACCGTCGAATGTCTCAAGCACCTCGTCGCAGAGCAGGCAACGATATTCTCCCTTCGCGCCGGGCCGGGACGTCAATTCGATGCGGCGATAGCCGGCATGGCAGGTGGGACAGGTGAGGTCTGATTTCTTCATCCCGACGTTATGCCGCGTCCACGCGCAGCTTTCCAGTCCGAACCGGATCACATTTCCTTCGCACAACCTTCATCTTTTCGGGAAGGCACGCGGAAAATTGAATTTTCAAAGCAACCGGCTGTAGTTAGTCGAGTTCGACGACCTCACCGTCGACCAGCGACACCCGTCGATCCATCCGGCCGGCCAATTCCATATTGTGCGTCGCAATCAGCATGGCGACGCGCGTTGCTTTCACCAGTTGCATCAAGGCCTGGAACACATGGTCGGCCGTATTCGGATCGAGGTTGCCGGTGGGCTCGTCTGCGAGAAGCGCGCGCGGCGCATTGGCAACCGCACGCGCGATCGCCACCCGCTGCTGTTCGCCGCCTGACAGTTCCGCAGGCCGATGCTTGATCCGGTCGCCGAGCCCGAGATAGGCCAGAATCTCGGTCGCGCGCTTGACGGTTTCCGACCGCTTCAAGCCGCGGATCATCTGCGGCAGCATGACGTTTTCCAGCGCCGAAAACTCCGGCAACAGCCGGTGCGACTGATAGACGAAGCCGATCTCGGTGCGGCGGATCTGGGTCCGGTCGACATCCGACAAACCCGATGTCGGCGTGCCTCCGACATAGACCTCGCCATCGTCAGGACTTTCGAGCAGGCCGGCGATATGCAGCAGCGTCGATTTGCCGGCGCCCGACGGCGCGACCAGAGCCACGGACTGGCCGGCCCACAATGCGAGCTTGGCGCCATTGAGGATAATCAGGGGTGTTTCACCCTGCATATATTGGCGCTTGATCTCGTGGAGATAGACAACCGGTACCTCCTCCGCCCCCTCGCTCATCTGTTCCTCACTCGTACCGCAGCGCTTCGACAGGATCGAGGCGGGCAGCACGCCAGGATGGATAGAGCGTGGCGAGGAACGACAAGGTCAGCGCCATGATCACGACCGCGCTGGTTTCACCGAAATCGATCTCGGCCGGCAGTTTGGAGAGAAAATAGATCGTGGGATCGAAAATTTCGGTGTTGGTGACCCAGGACAAAAACAGCCGGATCGATTCGATATTCAGGCAGATCAGCATGCCCAGCAGAAATCCCATCAGGGTCCCGATCACGCCGATCGATGCGCCCGTAATCAGAAATATCCGCATGATCGAGCCCTGCGAAGCGCCCATCGTGCGCAGGATCGCGATGTCGCTGCCCTTGTCTTTTACCAGCATGATCAGGCCCGACACGATATTGAGAGCCGCGACCAGAACGATCATGGTCAAGATCAAAAACATCACGTTGCGCTCGACCTGAAGCGCGTTGAAGAAGGTCGAATTGCGCTGCCGCCAGTCGACCAGGTAAACTGGCCGGCCAGCCGCTTCGGTCACGCTCTTGCGAAAGGCATCGATCTTGTCGGGATTCGTCGTGAATACCTCAATCGCAGTTACATCGTTGTTGCGATTGAAGTAGGCCTGCGCCTCGGCGAGCGGCATGAACACGAAGCTCGCGTCATATTCCGACATGCCGATCTCGAACACTGCGGTGATCTTGTAGGGCTTGATGCGCGGCGTCGTGCCCATCGGCGTCACGGCGCCTCGCGGCGCCACCAGTGTCACGCTGTCGCCCGCGTGTAACGACAGCGTATCGGCGAGCCGGCGGCCGATCGCGACGCCCTGCCCCTCGTCAAATCCCTCGAGCGTGCCCTGCTTGATGTTCTTGGCAATCGAGGTGAGGTTGTTGAGGTCGTCGGCGCGAATGCCGCGAACGAAGACGCCCGACGCATTATACGGCGAGGATGCCAGCGCCTGCCCGTCCACGACGGGCGCGGCAAGCCGGATGCCCTGAACCTGGTTGATGCGGTCGGCGACGTCCTTCCAGTCGGTGAGCGGCGATTCCAGCGGCTGCACCAGAAGGTGACCGTTGAGGCCCAAAATCTTGTCGAGCAGCTCTTTACGGAAGCCGTTCATCACGGCCATCACGATGATCAGCGTGGCCACGCCGAGCATGATGCCCAGGAAAGAAAATCCGGCGATGACCGAGATGAATCCTTCCTTGCGACGCGCCCGCAAATAGCGTCCAGAGAGCAGCCACTCGAATGGCGCAAAGGGTGGGGTTTGAACGGGCTCGCTCATGGCTTGGTCCATGTCCGATTTTCACACGATTCGGGCTAATTGTGGCCATGACGGCCGATATCCCGCCTGCCCTACGGTGGATAATCTCAAATAAACCTAAGCCAACCGCGCCAACACTTCGGCCGAACTCAGATTCTCTCGCGTACCGTCGCTTCGACGCTTGAGCTCGAACTTGCCCTCGGCAAGGCCTTTTGGGCCGACGAGGATCTGCCAGGGAATGCCGACCAGATCGGCCGCGGCAAACTTCGCACCCGCGCGCTGGTCGGTATCGTCGTAAAGCACCTCGACGCCTTTGGCGGTCAACTCGCGGTAAAGCGCTTCGCAAGCGCCATCCGTATCGGCCGAACCCTGCTTCAAGTTCAGGATCGCCGCCTTGAACGGCGCGACCGCCTCCGGCCATTTGATGCCGGCCTCGTCGTGGCAGGCTTCGATGATGGCGCCCAACAGCCTTGAAACGCCGACGCCGTAGGAGCCACCGTGAATGGCAACCTCGGCTCCGTCGGGGCCTGCCACGAACGCCTTCATCGGCTCGGAATATTTGGTGCCGAAGTAAAAGATCTGGCCGACCTCGATGCCCCTGGTGTGCACCCGTTTCTCTTCGGGCACCTCGCGCTCGAAACGCGCGGCATCGTGGACGTCTTCGGTTGCCGCATAGACCGACGTCCATTGCTGGATGATCGCCGTCAGATCGGCGTCATAGTCGACATCTTCGCCGGGCACCGGAAGATCCAGCACGTCGCGGTCGCAATAGACGCCGAACTCGCCGGTCTCCGCGAGCACGATGAACTCGTGGCTGAGATCGCCGCCGATCGGACCGGTCTCGGCGCGCATCGGGATCGCCTTCAATCCCATTCGCGCGAAGGTGCGCAAGTAAGCGACGAACATGCGGTTGTAGGCGCGCCGCGCGCCGGCCTCATCAAGGTCGAATGAATAGGCATCCTTCATCAGGAATTCGCGCCCGCGCATCACGCCGAAACGCGGCCGCTGCTCGTCGCGGAACTTCCACTGGATGTGATAGAGGTTGAGCGGCAGGTTTCGGTACGACTTGATGTAGGCACGGAAAATCTCGGTGATCATTTCCTCGTTGGTCGGCCCGTACAGCAGCTCGCGCTTGTGGCGGTCGGCGATACGCAACATTTCGGGGCCGTAGGCATCGTAGCGGCCGCTCTCGCGCCAGAGGTCGGCGAGTTGCAGCGTCGGCATCAACAGTTCGAGCGCACCGGCGCGGTTCTGCTCCTCGCGCACGATCTGCTCGATCTTCTTCAGCACCCGCAAGCCGAGCGGCAACCAGGCATAGATGCCGGCGGCTTCCTGCCGGATCATGCCGGCGCGCAGCATCAAGCGATGCGATACGATCTCCGCTTCCTTCGGATTCTCCTTGAGGATGGGAAGAAAGAAACGCGACAGTCGCATGGCTCGCCTTACGGGAATCAGTCCGGGTTGAAGGGCTTTCGGAAGAGAAAGCGGATCGGGGGCCAAAACACAAGAGAAAGCGTTAGAAAAGCCAGCTAAGCATCCTGACTGTCAGGGATTTTACCGAAACTACGGCGAGGAAAGCAGCCTTTCCATCCGCCTGTCGACGGAAAACGGAAGAATTGCAACAATCTACGACAATCCAAGTCGGGGCCGCGTCAAGGTCGCGCCCCCACTGATTTCCTGAAAGTCAAAGACCAGCGACAGCCGAACGGCCGGCGCCCGTAGCGCCGAGACATGTTTGGCGCTGGCTGGTTAGCCCTGCCGGCACCTCACATCTTCATGCCGGGCGACATCTTCATGCCGGCGCCGCCACCGGGCCCCTGGGCGCCGACCCCCTGCACATCGAGCGTGACCGCGACCTTGCCAGCTTTCTCGAACTCGAGCGTGACCGGCACCTTGTCGCCCTGTTTCAGCGGGCTTTTCAGATCCATGATCATCAGGTGATAGCCGCTGGGCGCGAGCTTGACCGTCTTGCCGGGGTCGATGGCGAGTCCGCCTTCGACGGGTCGCATTTTCATGACGCCGTTGTTCATCGACATCTCGTGCACTTCGATCTTGTCGGAGATGACGCCGCTCACGCCGATCAGCCTGTCGGCCGTCGTCCCCTTGTTCTCGATGGTGAGATAGCCGGCGCCGATCTTGGCGCCGTTCGGCGTGGCGCGGCTCCAGGCCTGCGTGATGACGAGATTGCCGGCTTTGACCTCTTCGGCACGCACGGACGAGCCGGCGATGCAGGCGATCACTGCTACGCAAAAAGACACTGCGATCATTCTTCTCATGAGAACCTCCTTGGTTAGTCCGGATTGCCCCGTCCTAGAATGTGTATTTGCCCGCCACGACGAAAGTCCTGCCGGGGAACGGATGGAACAGGAAATACAACCGATTCAGAAAGACATGGCCGAGAGCTTGAATATTCGGATCATGCTCGACAGCTGCGTTATTTGGTTGCTGCGACCTGCTCGTCGGACCATTTCTGAAGCACCGATGGTTCGGCCGAGCCCTCAATGGTTGCCATGCCTCCTTTACTGGAAATCAGGATCGTGCGCGGTATATCGCCCTGCCAAGCGGGATCGACCTCGTATCGAAGCCGTTCTGCAAAGCCGTCACTAAACATCCAGTTCTCGGCAGACGATAGCCCAGCACCTTGCAGCATCGACAGGGCGGCGGCGTCCGAATTCGGAACGAGGTCTGCGTCGATCGTGACGATATCGACGGAGCGATGTTCTTTCATGAACTCGCCGAGTTCTGGCAGTTCGACTTTGCACGGCCCGCATGTCACGCCCCAAAAGTGAACCAGGGTCGGACGCCCTGCATGCGCGCGCAGTATTTGTTGCCAGCTTCCTCGTTCAAATGATTTCAGCCTCGATTGTTCGAAAGCCGGCGCTGCCGCAAGCAAGCCCGCCGCGACCAGCACCAGCACAAATGTCAGGCGTTTCATGATCCACCCTCGATCGGTTGCAGACGATATCCGTCGGCCTTGGTCATCCAGGATAGATAAGTTTGGCGTCCGTCCGAAACCAACAAGGGATGATCGGAAGCATCGGACGTGGCAGCGACGACGCGGGGTTGTGACCAAGTCTTTCCCGCATCCGTCGACCCTGTGAGCTTGACCGACGTCTTCTCCCCGTCGAACTCCTTCCAGACAATCGTCGTTGCGCGTTCTCCGGCCATGACGAATGGCCGTGATGGGCTCTTGCTGGGATCGCCAATCGGCATCGGCTGGGAGAAGCTCTTTCCGCCGTCACGCGATTGCGCGTAGAACAGCCCTTTGCGAACCTTGCCGTTGGTGTACCAGACGACGTGGTACGTTCCGTCTGACGCGATCGAAAGGCTTGGCCCCTGATGGGGACACGCCGCGACCTGCCAGTCATCCTCGCTAACACGATGCAATTCTCCCGGAACGCCTTGGTCGGTGAACGTCACGATCGCGTGGTCCCTGACGCCGCCTTCGAATATATTCCTGAAGACAATCACGGGATGGCCCGATGGATCGAAGGCAAGACCTAACCGGCAGCATTCGCATGTGTTGTCGACCACCATCTCGGCTTGCGAATACGTTGCGCCGGCATCTTTCGAACTCGCGAAAAACAAGGCGGCTCCATCGTATTTCTTGCCCGCCTGTTGAACCGGAACGCGATTGCGCTTGTCAAGCCACGCAGCGAACAACGTGCCCTCCGGATCGAAAGCCAGCGCTTCGAAGCGCTGGCTTTCGGCGTTGTCGGTGATCGGCCGAGGCTGAGCGAAGGTTTTTCCTCGATCGGCCGACTGGCTGTAGAAGACTTCGCCGTTGAACGCCTTGTCCCGGAAAGTAGAAAAAGCTACGGCGATGTCGCCTTTGCGATCGAGCGCGATTTTGGGGCGCGCATCTGGTCCCCAATCGAGACTGGGCGTGCCTTGCGTGATTTGAACCGGAGGAGAGAGCGTTCGCCCGCCGTCCTTCGAACTGGCCACCGACACCTGCCCGCCCGCCATCCATGCCAGCCACAATGTACCGTCCAGACCAAAGGTAGGCGTGACCTTGGAGGCGCAGCGCAATTCGGTCGTTTCGCAAGCCGCCTCCGAAACGTGATTGTGATTCATCTGGGCCCAGGCGCTGCCTTGCATGAGGGCTAGCGCCAGCGTGACGATGATTTTTCGATGCATTATGGTTTGTTCTTTCAAGCACTGGATCATCGGAAAGCCACTTTCATTCCCGCGACGAATGCCCGTGGCGATCCTGCGTAGATTGATCCTGTCTGCGTCGATGCAAGCACACTGCCGGAGTTTTGAATCCCGGCGGCCGTCACGGTGTCGGCGATGTTATTGGCGGAAGCGACATAGGTTGTGTTGAACAGGTTGCGCACCTCGAAGAACAGCGTGAGTTGCCGAAAGTAATCCGCCGTAAGGTCGGTCTTGTAGTGCAGGTTTACGTTGACCAGTTCGTAGCCAGGCGCTTTCAAGAGGTCGGCATTATCCATGTTGAAAGAGTCTTTCCAGACTACCTCGACGAAGCCGCCGAGGCCCGTCAACGGTCCGTGAAGCTGGTCATAGCCGAGCCGCGCGGTTAATTCGTTCGGCGAGATCCCGGGAATCTTGTTGCCGTCCCGGTTGAATGTGAACCCGCTGATGCTCTCGAAATAGTTGGTATAGACCTCATCCAGATAGGTATAGGCGGCCGTAAATTTCCAACCGTCCAGGAAGGCCCATTGCGCCGCCAGCTCGACGCCGTGGTGTTCGGAGCCTGGCGCGTTGAAGGTGTAACTAACACCCTGGATCGGTGTCGCCTGGCTCACCAACTCGTTGTTGAACGCCTCGTAAAAGGCGGTCGCGCTCAGTTTCATGGACTTGTTGGGCGTCCAGTCCACGCCGACATCGTAACCCAGATTGGTCTGGGTCTTGAGCTGTGTGTTGTTACCCGGCAGGCCGCTCGGCAGCACGAAGAGATTGCTGACCTGCGGCGTGCCATAGCCGGTAGCAACGCGCGCATGCCATTGCCATTCATTGTCGGGCTTGTAGACGACCGCGAATTCGGGCGCCGTGTTTTGGTACTGCGGCGAAGCCGCGATGATGGTTGGGAAAACGACCGACGGATTGTTGATCGCGGGATACGCAAAGGCCGTATTGACGCCGTTCAAGGCCGTCGTCTCCCAACCGATTCCAACGACCGCAGTTACCGACGGGATCAGTTTGAGTTCTTCTCGAGCGCGCACGCCGTAGTTTGTGGTCGATTGGAACTGGTTGCTTTGCAGCAGGCCCAGCAGAGCGTCACCTCCCGGAGCGACGTTGAACGTGCCGCTGGTCGTCTTGAGTGTGCTGTACCAGCCACCGACGAGCGTGGTCGAATCCATCCCTAATAGTTCACCGCGCTTGGTGATATCACTCATGAAGTTGTAGGAGGGGAAATCACCGAGTGCGCTGGTCGAGCCAGTCGGCTGGTTGATATTGCGATCGTCGAATACGAATTGGTTGCGCCAAGTCGTTGTGTTGTCAAAATCATGCTCCCACCGCGTGCCGACGATGGTTCGTCGGTCGTCACGGCCAAGGCCATCATTGACTGCAGTAGTGACGGTCTTGCTGCCGTTGAAGCCATTGTTGAACAATGACGTGGTCCCGCACCCCGGCGTACTTGCCAACCCGCATCCAAGCTGGAATGGGTTTTGGTAATACTGGTTGAGCGACAACCGCAATGGCAGACGCGCATCCAAATCGTTGTTGATCAACTTGAAGGTCAAGCGGTCGTCCGGCGTAACGTTCACGGTGGCAAGGAAGTTCACAGTCTGGGTGTTGAACCAGCTGTTCTGAATGAACCCGTCACCGCTCGCGTTGCTCGCAAACAACGATATCTCGGCGTTGCCGACCTTCTGGCCGGCGGTGAGGTAGTTGTTAAGATAGCCGAAACTTCCGCCCTCGACCCCGTACTCAAAGCCATTAATAGAGCCGCCGGGCCGCGTCTGGAAATTCAGCGCGCCGCCGGTGGCGTAGTTTCCGTACAATGCCGACGAGGGTCCCCGTATAATATCGATCGCCCCATAAGCGTGCGGATCGATCAAGTCGCTGCGCGAAAGGCCGTCCGGCTGGGTCACCGGGAAGCCATCATCGAAGATCACGATGTTGCGAATGCCGAAGCCGTTGCGCGCATTCGAGCCACGAATCGAAATCCCGATGTCGCGGGGGCCGTTGCCCTGCTTCATGTCGATACCAGGGCTATCGCCCAGGAGGTCGGCCACCGAAAACACCGGCTTGTTGTCGAATTGGCTGCGATCGACCGTTGTCGCCGTCTGCCCCGTCGGAGCCTGGTTGAGGCTGTCACGCGCCGCGCTAGGCGTGACGTTTGTGGCTGCCGTCGCCACGTTGGCCGTCCGTGCCACCGGCACCGCTTGTCGTTTGGCCTGTCGCGAAGCCGCTGTGCGGGCCGTCGGCTTCACAGGATTCGCGGCGCGCTTGGGGTTGGGCGGGGCCTGCACCGTCACCGACGGCAGAGTGTTGTCGCTGCTCTGGGCGTAAGCCCAATTGAATGGCGCCATCAACGCAATTTCCATTGCGAGCGCGCTTGCACCACAGAGGGCACATAACTTCGACATCTGACATTCCTGACGCCGGCTTCCAAGACCGGCTGAAAACGACACTCATGACGGTGCAAAGGACAGCACCGCCTGTTACGGGAATCGCAGTTCAGGAAATGGACGGTGGCGCGCGCGCTTTCGCGTTGGAGCCGGTGCGGGATTCCAACAGTTGCGGAGCATAATCCCGCCAGACAATGCTACTCGTGGAGCGATGCGGCGCGACAAGGCCAACTGGTTCAGGTGTGCTGGCCGGCGTTGCGTTTGCGCTGAAACCACAGCATAGCACGCAGCTCGCATCATGGCCCCGATGCTGGCCGCCTTGGTCGCTTCCTTGGGAAGACGGGTCGCTCTGGTGACAGATTTCGGCCGCCGCAAGCGGATCGGAGACGGCAGCGGCGAACTCCAAGCTCGCGCCAATGGGTGCAAGAATCTGCACCATCAGCGCGATCATGAAGATCGGAACGTATCTTTTAAGCCGCCGCATCCGCAAAAACCCGTTCGGGCCTATTAATCACCAAATGAACCGCAAGTCGAGATCGTGGGCGTCGACACCCTGCGATCGCTCATCAAGATCAACGCAGGCCTGGTCAGCTTATTCTCGGCTCGCCCGATTTTTTGCGATCCTCATTTGGCGCGTGCTTGATCCCCGCTACGCTGTGCTGAGGAAAATTCCGCCCTGCTGGAGAATCAAATCAAAGTCGCTCGCCCCAGCCTTGCTGCTTTTGCTCGGCCTCTCTCCGGCCCGATCCGAAACCCCGGAGCAATGGATCGAACTCGGTGCAAGGATGCATGGCGCCTTTGGCGCTTTCATCCCGGTCTGGAACAAGCTCGACCCGGCAGCGCGATTTGATGCAGGCATGGCCGCCCAGCATCTCTTCCAGTCCGAACCGGCGCCTTGGATGCTCCAGCCAGCCCATCGGCAGACTACCAATATACCTCCATTTGGGTTTCAAATGCCAAAATTCCATTCATTTCACAACGTGCTGTAATTTTGAACAATCGTTGCCGAAACGGGTGACATGTCACGAAATTTGGTCTACGAATCCGGCCCTCAGATTGATCGTGAGGTCGTCTGGTGGTCCAAGTCTCGGGAGGAGCCCTGGCGCGCACAAGCAGCGTCGCCCCGTCAATCAAGACCAATCACTGATACGGGAAAATAGGGTCGACACAATTTTTGGAGCAGGACTTAAAAAAGTCCTGCTCCTTTTTTATTTCCCACTCTTCTTCATTTCCATCTGCCGGAAAAATATCGAACGACGATTACTCGCGCTCGAGAAAGCTCGATCCGATATTGGCCTTCTTCTTGATCGGATCGAAATCGCAAAACACGCCGTCGGCAACCAGCGTGTAGCTCGCAACCATGTTGTACTTGTCGAGCTTGACCGAGTTCAGGCCAATCACACGCGTATTGGTGCCGCCGTTCCATTTGAACGGCGTGGGGCTCGATGCTTTTTCGCAAGCTCCAACCGCTTCAGTGAAAACGTAACCTTCGACAAATGTTTTCAGCGTCTGAAGCTGGTTGTTGATTCTGAAGTTGAAATACAGAGCAGCCGCAAGACCGGCGATGGTGAGCAGCAAAAGCCCGGCAATGATCCGCTGAAACCACATCGTCTTCCCCCAAATGTCCCACAGGCGCCGGCAATTATCGTTAGAACGGCATGCCCATCATCTTCGACAACCGCTCGATGCTCAGAAAACCCTCGTAATAGGCGGCCATGCCGACCGCATAGATCACAGCCGACAGCAGTGTGGTCCAGATCAGCTTGCGGCCCATCCGGGTCACGACCGGCGCGCCAGGATCGGTGCCGGGACTGCCACCGCCGTCTTCGTGCTGGCTGCGCACGCCGAACGGCAGCGTCACAAACAGCACGACCCACCACAGGACGAAGTAGATCGCGAACCCGGTTGAGATGATATAAGCCATGGGATCAGGCCTGCTCGATTTCGACAAGCGCACCGGAAAAGTCTTTCGGGTGCAGAAAGAGCACGGGCTTGCCATGCGCCCCGATCTTGGGAACGCCGTCGCCGAGCACCCGCGCGCCTTCCTTGATCAGCCGGTCGCGCGCCGCAAGGATATCCGGCACGTCATAGCAGATATGGTGAATGCCACCGTCCGCGTTGCGCTCCAGGAATTTGGCGATCGGGGAAGATTCCCCCAGCGGCTGAATGAATTCGATTTTGGTGTTGGGCAGGGTGACAAAAACGGTGATGACGCCGTGTTCGGGCAACGGCACCGCCGCCGACACTTCGGCGCCAAACGTCGAGCCATAGATTTTGGCGGCCTTCTCGGCATCCCTGACTGCAATTGCCACGTGATTAAGCCGGCCCAGCATCGCGCTTCTCCTTCCCTCTTATAACTTGGAGACGCAGCGTCCGCAAAAGCGTTCGGTCTCGAATTTGGCGGCGATTTCGCCGGATCACTAGACCGTCAGCACATGAACAAAACACAGGGGCTTCTTTCCCCAGTGCTCGTTCACGGTGGCACGAACCGCCCGGCGCACCGATTCCGCCAGCGCGTCCGGGTCGCGGCGCCGTGCACGCGGCAGACCTTCCACGGTCGAAACCACGATATCGAACACGATGTCGTCGATGGCCTCTCCAGCCATGTTCTTTTCAGGGATTCCGATCAGCTCGATCTCGGGATCGTCGGCGAGTTCGCCCTTCTCATCCGTTGCCAGCGCCACAAAGGCGCAGCCGGCAAACCCGAGCCGCCGCCGCTCGACGACGGCACGGGATTTGGAATCTTCCAGAATGTTGCCGTCCTTGTAGAGCCGCCCCGAAGGCAGCTCCTCGATGATACCGGCCTCGCCCGGCCCTATTTTGACGAGATCGCCATTGCGGCAGATCAGCACTTTCGGGACACCCACAGCCCGCGCCAGCTTGGCATGCTCGAACAGATGCAGGGCCTCGCCGTGAACGGGAATCAGCAGTTGCGGGCGTACCCAGCCGATCATGTCGCGCAGTTCGTCGCGCCGCGGATGGCCGGACACATGAACAAGATGGGTTCGATCGGTAATGACCTCGATCCCCTGCCGGATCAGGCCATTGATGATGGCTCCCACCGCCTTTTCGTTGCCGGGGATCGTGCGCGAGGAAAAAATCACGCAGTCGCCTTTGTTGAGCGTCACCTGTGGATGGTCGTCATTGGCGATGCGCGCGAGCGCTGCGCGCGGCTCGCCCTGGCTGCCGGTGCACAGCGCCAGCACCTTGTCTGGCGGAAAATGCCCGTAGAGTTCGGCGCTGCGGAAATTCTGCACGCCGTCGAGATAGCCGGTTTCACGGGCAACTTGAACAACGCGCTCCATCGCGCGGCCGACTACGACCACTTCGCGCCCGGACAGCCGCGCGGCATCCGCAACCGCACGTAAC
Organism: uncultured Alphaproteobacteria bacterium; assembly: GCA_963770515.1. Classification (GTDB taxonomy): domain Bacteria; phylum Pseudomonadota; class Alphaproteobacteria; order Rhizobiales; family Xanthobacteraceae; genus Bradyrhizobium. The sequence goes on along the minus strand of CAVYPW010000002.1, from coordinate 444,914 downwards.
CTTGCCACGTTCGATGCAAACGTCGTCACCGCGACCCGGCCTCTGGCGGCCTTCACAAGTTCGGCGATGGTTTTTGCGACTTCGGTCTCCGACGGCGAGCGGCCTTCCCGCACGGCGTTGGTGGAATCGCCAATCAAGGCCATTACGCCGGCGTCGCCGAGTTCGCGCAACCGCCGCTCGTCGGTCGGCGGACCGACCACCGGCGTCGGATCGAGCTTCCAGTCGCCGGTATGCAGAGCGGTTCCTACTGCCGTGTGAATTGCCAGCGCGTGCGATTCCGGAATCGAGTGCGCCACCGGAATGAACTCGACGCCAAAGGGTCCGAGTTCGATCCTGCCACCCGACGGCACGACCGTGACCGGGATTTTCGGCGGATTGCGCTCGGCCGCGCATTTGGCCTCGAACAACGCGGCTGAGAATTTCGTCGCATAGATAGGGCATTTCAGCTGAGGCCAGAGATCGATGATGGCGCCGAAATGGTCCTCGTGGGCATGCGTCAGCACAAGCCCGACCAGGTTCTTCCGCTCCTTCACCAGAAAGCTGATATCCGGCATGATGGTGTCGATGCCCGGCAAATGTTCTTCGTCGCCGAAGGAGACGCCGAGATCGACCGCCAGCCACGCCCGCTGCCGGCGACCGCCGAAGCCATAGATCGACAGGTTCATGCCGATCTCGCCGACGCCCCCAAGCGGGGCAAAGGTGAATTCGTCGCTTTGTGCCATCAGGCCGCTCCTGCGGACGCGGCCGAACCGAAATGCACATCGCCGGCCGAAACCAAAACCCTGTCGCCGGTCGAAGTTCTCAAAATCATGCAGCCTGTGTCATCGATGGTGTCGAAGATGCCCGACACGACTGTCTGGCCAGTATGGACCGACGCAGGCTGTCCGAGTCCCGCCGCGAGCGCCAGCCAGCGCCGCCGGATTTCGTCGAACCCTCTGCCCCCATCCCAGATACCACGGTATTCGGCCCAGCTGTCGGAGAGGCCCAGAAAAAGCTGTTCCGCGCTGGTCTCAACGCCGAGCGCGACAAGCGACGTGGCCGGGGTTGGCGTCCCCTCGGGCGCGGCAACGACGTTGGTGCCCATGCCGACCACGACGGCGAGGCTCCCGCCCGGCAGGGTCTCTGCCTCCAGCAGGATACCGGAAAGCTTCGCCTGCCCCGCCAGGACGTCGTTGGGCCACTTCAGGGAAAACTCGACCGAAGCCGAACCCGCCACGGCGCGAAGCGCCGCCGCCAGCGCCAGCCCAGCGGCAAAACCGAGCGTCGCGGCCGCGGCCGGCGCAACGTCAATGGTTTCAAGAACGCTGCTGGCCAAATTACCCCTCGGCGCGATCCACGGCCGCTGCCGTCGCCCCCGGCCGGCGGTCTGTTCTGTCGTGACAAACCACATCGGCCCGCGCTCGCCGGCGCGTGCCCTCACCATGGCTTCCGAATTCGTCGAGCCGGTCTGATCGAAGCTTTCGAGCCGATAGCCGGCGGATGTGGCTCGTGGACCGAGCGTGAATGCCATCTCAGGGCTGATCCGGCTTAGCCAGAACCGTCTGGGCGCCGATGGTTTTGTTGGGCATGATCTGCTCCGAAAACCGGGGTCCACTCTTCGGGATCATGCCCTAAAAAAGCGATTTGGCCGCGACCGCCGCCATGCTCACCAGCGGTCCGGGATAAACAAAGAAAAAGATATTGAAGAGACCGGCAACTGCCAGCACGGCGCGCAACTCCACGCGCACCGGATCGAGCTGGGTCAGCGGCTCGTCGAAATACATCACCTTGACAATCGAGAGGTAATAATAGGCGCCGATCACGCTGGTCAGCACGCCAATCACCGACAGCGTGAACAGACCGGCCTTGATCGCCGCGACGAACACATAGAATTTGCCGAAGAAGCCGGCGAGCGGCGGAACTCCGGCCAGCGAAAACAGCAGCATGGCAAAGAAGAAGGCGAGCATTGGATTGGTGCGGGAAAGACCAGCGAAGTCGCTGATCTTTTCGACGTGCTGGCCGTTGCGCTTCATCGCCAGGATCACGGAGAACGTGCCGAGCGTCATCGCGACATAGATCGCGACATAGACCAGCACGCCTTGCGCGCCTTCGGCCGTGCCGGCGGCGAGACCGACCAGGGCAAAGCCCATATGCCCGATCGAGGAATAGGCCATCAGGCGCTTGATGTTCTTTTGGCCGATCGCCGCGAACGACCCCAGCGCCATCGAGGCGATCGAAACGAACACCACGATCTGCTGCCATTGCGGCATGATCCCGGGGAACGCCGTCAACGCCACGCGGGTGAAAACCGCCATGGCCGCGACCTTCGGGGCAGAGGCAAAGAAAGCCGTGACCGGCGTCGGCGCGCCCTCATAGACGTCCGGTGTCCACATATGGAACGGCACTGCCGAAACCTTGAAGCAAAGCCCGGCCAGCAGGAACACGATGCCGAACACGATGCCGATGCTGCCGGTCTTGGCGGCGGCCGCAATGCCGGCAAAACTGACGGTGCCGGTGAAGCCATAGATCAGGGAAGCTCCATAGAGCAGCATGCCCGAGGAGAGCGCTCCCAGCACGAAATACTTCAGTCCGGCTTCAGTCGATTTGATGTCGTCCCGGTTGCTGGCGGCAACCACGTAGAGCGCAAGGCTCATCAGCTCGAGGCCGAGATAGAGCATGATCAGATCGCCGGCCGAGATCAAGATCATCATGCCGAGCGTCGAAAGCAGGACCAGAATGGCATATTCGAAGATGCGCCGGGACGGATCGGCCAGAAATTCCGTGGACAGAATCAGCGTGGCGCTCGATCCGATCAGCGCAAGAATTTTGAGAAAACGTGCGAAGTCGTCGACGATAAAGCTGCCGTTGAAAGTCACAAGCTTCCCGGCGGGCAGCGTCAACTCCAGCACGCCCACGATCACCATCAGGATCAGCGCAAGGACGACAACCAGGCCTGTCACTCGTACACCCCGGTAGGCCCCGACCATCAGCAGCGCCATAGCGCCCACCGCCAAAACGAGCTCCGGCAGTACGGGCAGCAATTGATAACCAGCGCTCTCAAAGCTCATGGCACGTTGTCCTGACTAGAGCTTCGATTCTGATCCGATCAGAACCGAAGTTGGCCTCTCTTATTTGACGCGTTTTCTTCACGCGAACCGGGTCCACTTCGCTCGAAAACCCCATGTTAATGCACCAGCGACGCGGCCTTCACGGCCGTCACTGCGGTATTGTAGTTGTTGACGAGTTGCTGCACCGACGTCGCCGACATATCGAGCACGGGCTTCGGGTAGAAGCCGAACAGGATCGTAAGGGCAACCAGCGGCACCAGCAGCAGGCTTTCGCGGAACGTGAGATCCTTGATGGTGGAAAGCGACGGCTTCACCAGCGCGCCGAACACTACCTTGCGATAGAGCCACAGCGCGTAGGCCGCCGACAGGATCACGCCGGTCGTGGCGAAAAATGCCGTCGGAAGCGAAACCTTGAAAGTCCCGATCAAGGTCATGAATTCGCCGACGAAACCGGAAGTGCCGGGCAGACCGACATTGGCCATGGTGAAGACCATGAACACCAGCGCGTAAAGCGGCATGCGGTTGACGAGCCCGCCATAGGCGGCGATTTCGCGGGTGTGCAGGCGGTCGTAGACGACGCCGACGCAGAGGAACAGCGCGCCGGACACGATGCCATGCGAGATCATCTGGAACACGCCGCCGGCGACGCCCTGCGTGGTGCCGGCGAAGATTCCCATGGTGACGAAGCCCATATGGGCCACGGAGGAATAAGCGATCAGTTTCTTGATGTCTTCCTGCATCAAGGCGACCAGCGAGGTGTAGATGATCGCGATCACCGACAACGAGAAGATAAGCGGCGCGAATTCATGCGAGGCCAGCGGGAACATCGGCAGCGAAAACCGCAAGAATCCATAACCGCCCATCTTCAGGAGAATGGCGGCGAGGATCACCGACCCCGCGGTCGGCGCCTCGACATGCGCGTCCGGCAGCCAGGTGTGGACCGGCCACATCGGCATCTTCACCGCAAAGGACGCAAAGAATGCGAACCACGCCCACATCTGCAAGCTACGCGGCACCGCCGTGTGCATCAGGGTCGGAATGTCGGTGGTGCCGGCGTTCCAGTACAGCGCCATGATCGCGAGCAGCATCAGGACGGAGCCGAGGAACGTGTAGAGGAAGAACTTGAAGGACGCATAGACCCGGCGCGGTCCGCCCCAGATCCCGATGATCAGGAACATCGGGATCAGGCCGCCTTCGAAGAACAGATAGAACAGCACGAGATCGAGCGCCGAGAAGGTGCCGACCATCAGCGTTTCCAGGATCAGGAACGCCATCATGTATTCGCGAAGGCGCATCTTGACCGATTTCCAGCTCGCCACGATGCAGAACGGCATCAAGGCGGTGGTCAGGATCACGAAGGGAAGCGAAATCCCGTCGACGCCCATGTGGTAGGTGATGGCATTGGCGAGCCACGGCGCCTTTTCGACGAATTGAAAGTCGGCTTGCGCCGGGTCGAACCGAACGATCAGGATCAGTGAGACCGCAAACGTCACCAACGTGGTCCAGAGCGCGATCCATTTCGAATTGCGCTGGGCCGCTTCGTCGTCGCCCCTGACGAGATAAATCATCAGGGCGCCGATCGCAGGCAGGAAGGTAACGACCGAAAGAATGGGCCAGGTCGTCATCGATTAGCCTCCCACACCGAACATGAACCAGGTGATGAAGCCTGCGACGCCGATCAGCATGGCAAAGGCATAGTGGTAGAGATAGCCGGTCTGAAGCTTGACCGCATTCCGGGTGACGTCGAGCACCCGCGCCGACACGCCGTCCGGACCGAGACCATCGATGATCTTGCCGTCGCCGACTTTCCAGAGAAAGTGACCGATCCATTTCGTCGGACGGACAAAGATCAGGTCGTACAGCTCGTCGAAATACCATTTATTGAGCAGAAACTGGTAGAGCAGCGGCTGCTGCCTGGCCAATTCGACCGGCAGATACGGCCGGCGGATGTAGAAGAGATACGAGACCAGGAAACCGCCCGCCATCATCACGAACGGCAGCCAGCCAAGCCAATGCGGCATCTGCTCCATGTCTTCCAGGATATGCGGGTTCATCTTCACGGAATCGCGGAAGAACTCCTCGACGCCATGGCCGACGAAAATTTCGCGGAACGGGAAGCCGGCGAAGATCGAGCCGAACGCCAGCAGGATGATCGGCAGCAGCATCCACCACGGGCTTTCATGCGCCGCCTCGTAATGCTCCTGATCGTGCGGCTCGCCGAAGAAGGTCTTGAAGATCAGCCGCCAGGAATAAAACGAGGTCAGGCCGGCCGCGGCGACCGTCAGCAGATACGCGTAGGTCCCGAAGGGATTGTGCGAGGCATAGGCGGATTCGATGATCGCGTCCTTGGAGAAGTAGCCCGCAAACATCGGAAAGCCGGTCAGCGCCAGCGTGCCGATGCACATCACCGCGAAGGTGACGGGAATCTTCCGCCACAACCCGCCCATGTTACGGATGTCCTGCTCGTGATGCATCGCATAGATCACCGAGCCTGAGCCCAAGAACAACAGCGCCTTGAAGAAGGCATGGGTGAACAGGTGGAACATCCCGACGGAATAAGCGCCCGCGCCCATCGCCACGAACATGTAGCCGAGCTGCGAACAGGTCGAGTAGGCGACGATGCGCTTGATGTCGTTCTGGACGAGGCCAATGGTCGCCGCGAAGAACGCTGTGGTGGCGCCGATGAACATCACGAAGGCTTGCGCGGTCGGCGCAAGTTCAAACAGCGGCGACAGCCGCGCCACCATGAACACGCCGGCGGTGACCATGGTCGCGGCATGGATCAGCGCGGAGACCGGCGTCGGACCTTCCATCGCGTCCGGCAACCAGGTGTGCAGCAGGAACTGCGCGGACTTGCCCATCGCGCCCATGAACAGCAGCAGGCAGGTCAAGGTCAGCGCCTCCGGACGCCAGCCGAAGAAGTTGATGGTCTTGCCGGTCAGTCCGGGGGCGGCGCCAAAGATAGTCTCGAAGTCGGTCGATCCGATCAGCATGAACACGGAGAAAATGCCGAGGGCAAAGCCGAAATCGCCGACCCGGTTGACCACGAAGGCCTTGATCGCGGCCGCGTTCGCCGAGGGCTTCCGATACCAGAAGCCGATCAGCAGATAGCTCGCCAGACCGACGCCTTCCCAGCCGAAGAACATCTGCACGAGGTTATCCGACGTCACCAGCATCAGCATGGCGAAGGTGAACAGCGACAGATAGCTGAAGAACCGCGGCCGGTTCGGGTCCTCGTCCATGTAACCGATCGAATAGAGGTGGACGAGCGAGGACACCGTGTTGACCACGACCAGCATCACGGCGGTCAGCGTATCGACGCGCAGCGACCAGGATACTTGCAGATCGCCCGAGGTGATCCACGGGAACAGGTCCACCCGGATATCGTGGTGTCCGAAACCGACGTCGACCAGCGTCCACCACGACAGGGCGGCAGCGACCAAGAGCAGGCCGGTGGTGATCAGTTCGGCCGCGCGTGAACCGGCCGCCGGCGGCTCGGCTGCGTGATGGTCGTCGTGACCGTGATCGTCGCCGTGTTCGTCATGGGCGTCAGCCGCATGCGCATCGGCGCCGTGTGCATCGTCGTGATGCTCGACCTCATCGCCGCTCGGATTGCGCGCATGCGCGCCAACGATCGAGATCACGCCAGCAAGGATGGCGCCGATCAGCGGCAGAAAAACGATTGCCTGGATCATGTGGGCATTCCCTCGCGCATGATCTCCGCGCAAACGCGTTCCGCGTTTGTCGCGACGGAAAACCGGTCCCCACTTTTCCGGATCATGCGTTAACCCTTCATCAGATTGACGTCTTCAACCGCGATCGAGCCGCGATTGCGGAAGTAGACGACGAGAACAGCAAGCCCGATCGCGGCTTCCGCGGCCGCGACCGTCAGCACCAGAAGCGCGAACACCTGACCGACGATGTCGCCGATGAACGTCGAAAACGCCACGAGGTTGATATTGACGGCGAGCAGGATCAGCTCGATCGACATCAGGATGACGATGATGTTCTTGCGATTGAGGAAGATGCCGAGAATCCCGAGCGTGAACAGGATGGCGCCGACCGCGAGATAGTGTCCAAGACCGATCGTCATTGCACCCACTCCGCCGCGTCCGCGTCCTGCAAGCCCTGACCCGACGCCACCTTGCGCACGGCCATGGCCATCTCAGGCGTCCGCGCATTCTGCACGTTGATGTCCTGCCGCTTGACGCTCGCCTTGTGACGCAGCGTCAGCACGATCGCACCGATCATCGCAACCAGCAGCACCATGCCGGCAATCTGGAAGTAGTGGATATACTTCGTGTAGAGCACGAGGCCCAAAGCTTCTGTGTTGCTGACATTGGAGGGGATTGCGGAGGTGATCGACTTGGCGACGTTGGCGTTGATCACCCAGCCGCCGCCGACCAAAAGCAGCTCGAACATGAAGATGCCACCGATCACGATGCCAACCGGCAGATACTGGATGAAGCCCTCGCGCAGCTCCGCGAAGTCGACGTCGAGCATCATGATCACGAACAGGAACAGCACCGCGACCGCACCGACATAGACGACGATCAGGATCATCGCCAGGAATTCGGCTCCCATCAGCACGAACAGGCCGGAGGCGTTGACGAAGGCGAGGATCAAAAACAGCACCGAGTGCACGGGGTTGCGCGAGACAACCACCATGACCGCGGAGGCGACACAGATGCCCGCAAACAGATAGAAAAACAGGGCCGGAAGGATCATTCCCTCACCTCACCGGTACGGCGCGTCTTGGGCGATCGACTGGGCCAGTTCGCGCTCCCAGCGGTCGCCATTGGCGAGAAGCTTCGCCTTGTCATAGTAGAGTTCCTCGCGCGTTTCGGTCGCGAATTCGAAATTCGGCCCCTCGACAATCGCATCCACCGGACAGGCCTCCTGGCACAGGCCGCAATAGATGCATTTCACCATGTCGATGTCGTAGCGAACGGTGCGCCGCGTGCCGTCGTTGCGGCGCGGGCCGGCTTCGATCGTGATCGCCTGAGCGGGACAGATCGCCTCGCACAGCTTGCAGGCAATGCAGCGCTCCTCCCCGTTGGCGTAGCGGCGCAGCGCATGCTCGCCTCGGAAGCGTGGCGAGATCGGGCCCTTTTCGAAGGGATAATTCAATGTCGGCTTCGGCTTGAAGAAATAGCGCATGGCGAGAAAGAACGCGGATACGAATTCCGACAGCAGAAGCGAGCGCGCGGTGGCGTTGACGTTGATACTCATAGCGACCTCATTTCGGCGCGATCCCCGCGAGTTGCAGCACGCCCGCAACGATGACGACCATGGCGAGTGACAGCGGCAGGAACACCTTCCAGCCAAGCCGCATCAACTGGTCGTAGCGGTAGCGCGGCACGATGGCTTTGGCCATCGCAAACAGGAAGAACATGAAAAACAGTTTTAGGCTGAACCAGATTATCCCGGGTACCCAGGTGAAGGGCGGCAGCGCGATCGGCGGCAGCCAGCCTCCCAGGAACAGGATCGTCGCCAGCGCGCACATCGTGGTGATCGCGACATATTCGCCGAGCATGAACAGCAGATACGGCGTCGAGCCATATTCGACCATGAAGCCGGCCACCAGTTCGGACTCGGCCTCCACTAGATCGAACGGCGGACGATTGGTTTCCGCCAATGCCGAGACGTAGAACACCACGAACATCGGGAATAGCGGCCACACATACCAGTTCAGGATCGTGAGCTGCGGCAGGCCGATCAGGCTGGCGAGACCACGGGTATTCTGCGCCTCGACCACGGCCGACAGATTGAGCGTGCCGGCGCACAGCAGGACGGTGATGATGACAAAGCCGATCGAGACTTCGTAGCTCACCATCTGCGCCGCCGAGCGAAGCGCGGCGAGAAACGGATATTTCGAATTCGACGACCAGCCGGCCATGATGATGCCGTAGATCGACAGCGAGGAAATCGCGAAGATGAAGAGAACGCCGACATTGATATCGGCGATCACCCAGCCGAGATTGGTCGGGATCACGGCCCAGGCGGCGAGCGCGAGCACGCAGGAAACCAGTGGCGCCAGCAGGAACACGCCCTTGTTGGCGCCGGCCGGGATGATCGGCTCCTTCAGTACGAACTTGAGAAGATCGGCAAAGGACTGGAACAGGCCCCATGGCCCGACCACGTTGGGACCCCGGCGGATCTGCACCGCCGCCCAGATCTTGCGGTCGGCAAGCAGAATGTAGGCGATCGCGATCAGCAGCACCACGAGCACTAACAGGCTCTCGGCGACCATGATGATCAGCGGCAACAGGGTGCTGGTCCAGAATTCGGCCATCAGTTCACTCCGCTGCCGTCAGCATGTGCCCGGAGGCAAGACGCGAACATTCCGCCATCACGGCAGACGCCCGCGCGATCGGATTGGTCAGATAGAAATCCTCGACCGACGCCTTGAACGGCATCTTCTCGACCTCGCTGCTGTGGCCGGCGAGCGTCTTGAGGTCGGCCGCGTTCCCGGCCTCGATCTGGTCGAGCCGCATCAGGTGCGGCACCGCCTTGAAGATCGCCTGGCGAAGGGCTGCGAGCGAGTCGTAAGGCAGCTTCTTAGCCAGCAGGTCCGAGAGCGCACGGATAATCGCCCAGTCTTCCTTGGCCTCGCCGGGCGGGAAGCCCGCGCGGTTGGCCATCTGGGCCCTCCCCTCGGTGTTGACGAAGATGCCGGACTTTTCGGTATAGGCCGCGCCCGGCAGGATCACGTCGGCGCGGTGCGCGCCGGCATCGCCATGGGTGCCAATATAAACCACGAACGTGCCATCCGGCACCTTCACCTCATCCGCACCGAGCAGGAACAGCACATCCAGCGTGCCGAAGGTGCTCATCTGCGCCGCGTTCAGTCCGCCGGCGCCGGCGGCAAAGCCGATATCGAGCGCGCCGACGCGCGAGGCGGTGTTCTGCAACACCGCAAAGCCGTTCCAGCCGTCCTTGACCGCGCCGATGTCCAGCGCGAGCTTCGCGGCCTGCGCCAGCACCGCGGCGCCGTCGTGCCGCGCGAACGCATCGATGCCGACCAGCACGATCGGATTCTTCGCATTCTTCAGGACGTCGGCGAAGGAATGCTTGCCTGCGGCGAGGTCGCCGAGCGATTCCGTTCCGGCGCCGACATAGTCATAGGCATAGGTCAGATCGGGCCGCGCGCCGACGACGCCGACCTTGAGCTGGCCGGTGCGCCAGCGCTTGCGAATGCGCGCGTTGAGGACGGCGGCTTCCTTGCGCGGGTTCGAGCCCACGATCAGAAGCGCGTCCGCCTGATCGATACCGGCAATCGTCGGATTGAAAATGTAGGACGCGCGGCCCGCCTTCGGGTCGAACGCGTCGCCCCCCTGCACCGCGAGATTGGTCGAGCCGAATTTCGCCAGCAGCTCCTTCAGCGCAAACATCTCATCCACTGCGGCGAGGTCGCCGGCAATGGCGCCAATTCGTTTGCCGTCGGTCCGCGAAATCTTGGCGGCGATGGCCTGGAAAGCCTGTTGCCATGAGGCGGCGCGAAGCTGGCCGTTTTCACGGATGTAGGGACGGTCGAGCCGCTGGGTGCGCAGGCCATCGACGATGTGGCGGGTCTTGTCGGAAATCCATTCCTCGTTCACGGCTTCATTGACGCGCGGCAGGATCCGCATCACCTCGCGGCCACGGGTATCGACACGGATCGAAGAGCCCACGCCGTCCATCACGTCGACGGACAGGGTCTTGCCCAGCTCCCACGGCCGCGCGGCGAACGCATATGGTTTGGACGTCAGCGCGCCGACGGGGCAGATATCGACGAGATTGCCCTGCAACTCCGAGGTCAGGGCGCTCTCGAGATAGGTCGTGATCTCCATGTCCTCGCCGCGTCCGGTCGCGCCCATTTCCGGCGCGCCGCAGACTTCGGCCGAAAACCGCACACAGCGCGTGCACTGGATGCAGCGGTTCATCGAGGTCTTCACCAGCGCGCCGAGATATTTGTCCTCGACCGCGCGCTTGTTCTCGGCAAAGCGCGAGGTATCGACGCCATAGCCCATCGCCTGGTCTTGCAGATCGCATTCGCCGCCCTGGTCGCAAATCGGGCAGTCGAGCGGATGGTTGATCAGCAGGAATTCCATCACGCCTTCGCGCGCCTTCTTCACCATCGGCGAGCGGGTGGAAATCTCCGGCGGCTCGCCCTTCGGGCCCGGACGGCAATCGCGTACGCCCCAGGCGCAGCTTGCGACCGGCTTCGGGCCGCCCTTCACCTCAACCAGGCACATCCGGCAATTGCCGGCGATCGAAAGCCGCTCGTGGTAGCAGAACCGCGGAATTTCCGCGCCCGCCGCCTCGCACGCCTGCAGCAGCGTGTATTCCGCGGGAACATCGATTTCTTTGCCATCGACAATGAGTTTGGTCATCGCTGTCTCAAGTCTTTCCCAGCTTGCAGTCCGGCGGCGCGACACTGGCGGTTTTCAGGGAGGTCTTCACCCATTGCTGGGTGACGGTTGAGTAGGTCGCGAGATAGCCGGGCTCGGTGTTGTTCTTCTCGCATAGGAACGGCAGATGCGGCTTCAGGTCGTAATCGCACGAGGCGAGCCATTCCTGCCGGTCGGCGAAAGCGGCCCTGGCTTCTTCGCAAGCGTAGAGGAAGTAGGACACGAAACTTTCGTACTGAACCTGCTGATCGCGACCGACCTTCTTGATCGCTTCGTAATCGGGCGCGGAAAATTTTGGATTCCGAAACGCCAGGTCGGTGTAGCCGAGAAACGCCTGCCGGGCGCTGGTCGCGCGGTTGCCGGTGCGAAGCTCGTTGATCTGGAACAGGATCGCGACAAAGCCGAGCAGCGCCACGGTCGCCTGCGCCATCTGCGCCAGCGTCCCGTATTTCTGCCAGAATGTTGCGGGCTGCGACATCAATCCTACTCCGCCGCGACCATATGCGCGGGGTCGAGAATGCCCTGATCGTCGAGATCGGCCTTGTGCGAATATTGATCGATCCGCTCTTCAATCTCGTGACGGAAATGCGCGATCAGGCCCTGGATCGGCCAGGCCGCGGCATCGCCCAACGCGCAAATGGTGTGGCCCTCGATCTGCTTGGTGACCTCCAGCAGCATATCGATCTCGCGCTTGTGGGCGCGGCCTTCGGCCATGCGGGTCAACACCCGCCACATCCAGCCCGTGCCCTCGCGGCAAGGCGTGCACTGGCCGCAGCTCTCGTGCTTGTAGAAATAGGAGATGCGGGCAATGGCGCGGATCAAGTCGGTTGACTTGTCCATCACGATCACGGCGGCGGTGCCGAGGCCCGAGCGCAGCTTGCCGAGGCTGTCGAAATCCATCGGCGTATCGATGATCTGCTCCGCCGGCACCATCCGCACCGAGGAGCCGCCGGGGATCACCGCCTTGAGATTGTCCCAGCCGCCGCGAATGCCGCCGCAATGCTTCTCGATCAATTCGCGGAACGGAATGCCCATCGCCTCTTCGACGTTGCACGGGCGCTCGACGTGACCGGAAATACAAAACAGCTTGGTGCCGACATTGTTGGGCCGGCCGATGGCGGCAAACCAGGACGCGCCACGCCGCAGGATGTCGGGCGCAACCGCAATCGACTCGACGTTGTTGACCGTGGTCGGGCAACCGTAAAGGCCGACATTGGCCGGGAACGGCGGCTTCAGCCGCGGCTGGCCCTTCTTGCCTTCGAGGCTTTCGAGCAGCGCGGTTTCTTCACCGCAGATATAAGCGCCGGCGCCGTGCGCCACGTAGAGGTCGAATGGCCAGCCGTTGACGTTGTCCTTGCCGATCAATTTGGCCTCATAGGCCTGATCGACCGCGGCCTGCAAATGCTCGCGTTCGCGGATGAACTCGCCGCGGACATAGATGTAGCAGGCATGCGCGCCCATCGCGAAGCTTGCGATCAGGCAGCCCTCGACCAAGAGATGCGGATCGTGCCGCATGATCTCCCGGTCCTTGCAGGTGCCGGGCTCGGACTCGTCGGCATTGACGACGAGATAGCTCGGTCGCCCGTCCTTGGATTCCTTCGGCATGAAGGACCATTTCATCCCAGTCGGGAATCCGGCACCGCCGCGGCCGCGCAGGCCCGACGCCTTCATCTCGTTGATGATCCAGTCGCGCCCCTTGTCGATGATCGCCTTGGTGCCGTCCCAGGCGCCACGACGCCGCGCACCCTCCAGGCCCCAATCGTGCAGGCCGTAGAGGTTTTTGAAGATGCGGTCCTTGTCCTCGAGCATCAGGTCACTTCCTTCAGCGTGGTTGGCCCACCCACCGGCGCGGAGAATTGACGGTCGATCTGCGGTCCCGGCTTCGGCGCTTTGCCGGAGGCAAAGCCGTCGAGCACCTTGCCAAAACTTTCCTTGGTCAAATCCTCGTAGGTGTCCTTCCAGATCAGGACCATCGGCGCATTCACACAGGCGCCGAGGCACTCGACCTCTTCCCAGGAAAAATTGCCGTCCTTCGACAACTGGAAGGGGTCGTGATGAATCCGGCTCTGACACACTTCAATGAGATCAGCCGCCCCGCGCAGCCGGCACGGCGTCGTGCCGCACACCTGGACATGCGCTTTCTTGCCCACCGGCTGGAGCTGAAACATCGTGTAGAAGGTCGCGATTTCGAGCATGCGGATATAGGGCATATCAAGCAAGTCCGCGACGGCGCGGATTGCGGCTTCCGACACCCAGCCTTCGTGCTGTTCCTGAACCCGCCACAGGATCGCGATCGCCGCCGAAGCCTGACGGCCTTCCGGATATTGGGCGATCTGCGCTTTCGCCCACTCCAGATTTTCCGGGGTGAACTCAAAACTCGCGGGCTGAAATTCCTTGGGCGCAAGGCGGCGAACGGACATCGTGCTCAGTCTCTCATTGCATGCGGCGCGCGGCGTTGGCGTTCAAGGCAGCGATCCGCTCCTGCCAGAACGCGCTTGACGTGCCGAAAACGTTATAACCGACGTGGGATGAAACCTTGATGCGATCGAGGATCGAAAGCTCGCTCACGGTCTCGAGACGATTCGAGCGGGGATCGTAGACGATCAGCTTGAGCGGGGTCTGTTCGAGAATGTAGCGCGACACCGTGTGGTCGGGGTCGTTGCCGTGTTCTTCGCACATGATCACGCTGTCGCATTGCAAGAGCCGCGAGCCGCCCTTGATGGCATCGATCTCGACGCCTTCGACGTCGAGCTTGATGAGGTATTTGCCGCCGGCGACAATCTTGCCTTGATCCAGGAGATCGTCGAGTGCAATCACCGGCACCGTCTCGAAACCGCTTCCGGGGGAGCCAGCGATACTGAACTTCTCGTGCTTGGTCCCGGACAGTTGCGCGGTCCCTTTGGTGGCCCCGATGGCACACTTCATGACCTCGAAACGATTACCGTTCACGCGCGCATTGTTGGCGAGCTTGGCAAAATTGGCCGACGACGGCTCGATCGCGATCGCCTTGTGCGAGCCGAACGGCCTGCTTGTCACCAGTACCGACCAGTAGCCGTAGTTGGCGCCGCAATCGAGCAGCGTATAGTCGATGTCGGCGGAATGGCGGAACAGAAATTCCAGCTCGTCTTCGTAACTGTACGAACGGTCGAGCAGCTTGCTCCAGTAACCGTCACCATAGGGGAATTCGTACGTTGCATCCTCATTGAGTTTGATCGCGATGTTGCGCTCCGCCAGCGCCTTGCGAAGCAGGTTGGCGCAGCCGATGTAGCCACGGTGTGAGAAATGCGACGATATTTTCGAACCCGTGACCAGCGCCAATGCAGCCGTCCGCTCCCACAGGTTCGCCCCTTCCAGAGCTCCCGAGGCGCGGTCGAACTGAATGGGCGGCTGTGCGATCACCGATCGACCTCTCCGAACACGATGTCGAGCGAGCCCAAAATGGCCGAGACGTCGGCGAGCAGATGGCCGCGGCAGATGAAATCCATCGCCTGCAAATGCGCAAAGCCGGGCGCGCGGATCTTGCACTTGTAGGGCTTGTTGCTGCCGTCGGAGACGAGGTAGACGCCGAACTCGCCCTTGGGCGCTTCCACCGCGACATAGACTTCGCCGGCCGGCACGTGGAAGCCTTCGGTGTACAGCTTGAAGTGATGGATCAGCGCTTCCATCGAGCGCTTCATCTCGCCGCGGCGCGGCGGGAAAATCTTGTGGTCCAGAACGGCCACCGGCCCCTGCCCCTCAGGCGCGCGCAGCTTGGCGACGCACTGCTTCATGATCTTGACCGACTGGCGCATCTCTTCCATGCGGATGCAGTAGCGGTCGTAGCAGTCGCCGTTCTTGCCGATCGGAATATCGAAATCCATCTCAGTGTAGCATTCGTAAGGCTGGGCCTTGCGCAGATCCCAGGCCGCGCCCGAGCCGCGCACCATCACGCCGGAGAAACCCCACTCCCAGGCCTGCTTCAGCGAGACCACGCCGATATCGACGTTGCGTTGCTTGAAGATGCGGTTGCCCGTGAGCAGCGTCTCGAGATCGGCGACCACCTGAAGGAAAGGATCGCACCACGCATCGATATCATCGATCAGCTTGGGCGGCAGGTCCTGATGCACGCCGCCGATGCGGAAATACGCGGCATGCATGCGGGAGCCCGAGGCGCGCTCGTAAAACACCATCAGCTTCTCGCGCTCTTCAAAGCCCCACAGCGGCGGGGTGAGCGCGCCGACGTCCATCGCCTGCGTGGTGACGTTGAGAAGATGCGAGAGAATTCGCCCGATCTCGCAGTAAAGCACCCGGATCAATTGGCCGCGGCGCGGCACCTCGATGCCGAGCAGCCTTTCCGCCGCTAGGCAAAACGCGTGCTCCTGATTCATCGGCGCGACATAGTCGAGCCGGTCAAAGTAAGGGATCGCCTGAAGATAGGTCTTGTGCTCGATCAGCTTCTCGGTGCCGCGATGAAGCAGGCCGATATGAGGATCGACGCGGGCGACAACCTCGCCGTCAAGCTCCAGTACCAGACGCAGTACGCCGTGCGCGGCCGGATGCTGCGGACCAAAGTTGATCGTGAAGTTGCGGAGATTTTGCGGCTGCTCGTTCATGGCTTCGGCTCCGCCTTCGCTTTTTCGTCACCCGGCAAGGGATAGTCGGCGCCTTCCCATGGTGACATGAAGTCGAACTTCCGGAATTCCTGGTTCAGGCGTACGGGTTCGTACAGCACCCGCTTCTCCTGGTCATCGTAGCGCACCTCGACAAAGCCAGTGAGCGGGAAGTCCTTGCGCAGCGGATGGCCGTCGAAGCCGTAGTCGGTCAACAGCCGCCGCATATCCGGATGGCCGACGAAGATCACTCCATAGAGATCGTAGGTCTCCCGCTCGAACCAGTCGGCACCGGGAAACACGTCGATGATCGACGGCACCTGCGTGGTCTCGTCGGCTTCACCGCGCAGGCGGATGCGCGCATTCAACGTCGGCGACAGCAGATGATAGACCACGTCGAACCGCTTCTCACGGCCGGGATAGTCAACCGCGGTCACATCGGTCAGATTGACGAAGCGGCAGGCCGGATCGTCCCGCAAATAACGGACGACATCGACGATGCGTCCGACTTGCACGTCCACGGTGAGCTGGTTGAACGCCACCGAATGGCCCGTCGCCGCACCGGCCAACGCGCCAACGATCGTCTGCCCCAGAGCGTCAAGCCTGCCGTCGTCCATGAGCTAAAACCCTAACGTTCGATGGTTCCGGTGCGCCGGATTTTCTTCTGCAAGAGCAGGATGCCGTAAAGCAGCGCTTCCGCCGTGGGCGGACAACCGGGCACGTAGACGTCGATGGGCACGATGCGGTCGCAGCCGCGCACCACCGAATAGGAATAGTGATAGTAGCCCCCGCCATTGGCGCATGATCCCATCGAGATCACGTAGCGCGGCTCCGGCATCTGGTCGTAAACCTTGCGCAGCGCCGGTGCCATCTTGTTGGTCAGCGTGCCGGCCACGATCATCACGTCGGATTGCCGCGGCGAGGCGCGCGGCGCAAAACCGAAGCGCTCGACGTCATAGCGCGGCATCGACACCTGCATCATCTCGACCGCGCAACAGGCGAGACCGAAGGTCATCCACATCAAGGAGCCGGTGCGCGCCCAGGTGACGAGGTCGTCGGCAGCGGCAACGAAGAAGCCCTTGTCGGAGAGCTCATGGTTGACTTCGAGGAAATAGGGATCATTCGCACCTACCGGCTTGCCGGTTGCGGGATCAAGGATGCCGGTCGCGGCGGGGGCAACAGCGGCTGCGAACCCCGGCCTGGCGGGTGACGGGCTCAATCCCATTCGAGAGCGCCTTTCTTCCATTCATAGGCAAAGCCGACCGTCAGAACGGCCAGAAACACGAACATCGACCAGAACCCGGTTGCGCCCAATTTTCCGAACGCCACGGCCCACGGAAACAGGAAGGCGACTTCCAGATCGAAGATGATGAAGAGGATCGCGACCAGGTAGAAGCGGACGTCGAACTTCATGCGGGCGTCGTCAAAGGCATTGAAGCCGCACTCATAGGCCGACAGCTTTTCCGGATCGGGCTGCTGGAAGGCGACCAGGAACGGCGCGATCAGGAGCACCAGGCCGATCACGCCCGCGACGGCGATAAACACCACCAGCGGAAGGTAATTCTGCAAGATACCGGTCATCGGGAGGGACCTTTTCCTGCGGTGGCTGAAGGGGTCCGCAGATTCGCAAAGATTAGAATTGTTCCGAGGCTTAGCGCAGCGCACCAAGAGGCGCAAGACAAGCTATCTTGACGCCCTGCCCGGTCCCGCGACACGTGGAAAACCGTCCCTCGGGCTCGAGCCCGCCGTCCAATTTCGCAGTCCAAAATTCGCTGACCGGGGCATGCGGGCGACGGCTTTCCGAAAACCGCCGGGGAGCCGGAACGAAACCATTTTGCGGATCCGACGAAACCGGGCGGAAACAAACCAAGGGTACATAGGGAACCAACAGATGGCGCTGAAGACGCCTCGGAGGCTTCCATGAACCACTCAATTCATTCCGCAGACCGTGCGACCCACGTGAAGATCGTGGTGATGGCGCTTGTGGCCGGAATTGCCGTTGCCGGCCTTGCGATTTCCACGCGTACCAACACCGATTACAGCCAGTCCGCCGCCCGTATCATCAAGGCGGGCAAGCCGGTGGCGCTGACCAGTTCTGACACGACAGTCTTTCGCTAAACCTCGTCCCCCCGAGGACCTCGTTCCCCCCAACGAGGACGTGAAAGGGCCGCCTTCCCCCCAGGCGGCCCTTTTGCATTTGGGCGGCCAAAACCGCAGCCTGGCGGGCTGGCAAAAAGGTCGATAGGCGACCGGTATGTGGAGGGTGAAAAAGCTTGCCATCGAAAGGGATGGCGCGAGAGACGGGACTCGAACCCGCGGCCTCCGCCGTGACAGGGCGGCGCTCTAACCAACTGAGCTACTCCCGCGGATGCCGCAATCCCTAAGGGATTGGTCCGCAACGAGAGCAGGGATTAAAGGCGCGCCTCTCTTTAGTCAAGGTTGTTGCGAATCCCCTTGTCTTGCAGGGTCTTTGGCGATCTCGATGCAAAAAACGGCTTATTTTCCGGCAAATCGGCGCGGGCGGCCAAGACGCGACAAGACACGAATCGTTTAAGGCCTGCTACGCCTTGGTTTCTTAAGGCAACATCGACGAGGAGGGCCAAACATGGCGAAGAAGGCTGCGACCACGATCACTCTCAAGCACCTCGCCGCTGACATCGCCGAGGAACAGGAGATGTCCAAAAAGCAGGCGGAAACCATCCTGACCGACCTGGTAACGATGATCACCAATCACCTGAAGAAGGGCGAGCGTATCCGCATCGTCGGACTCGGCATCCTCCAGGTCCGCAAACGCGCCGCCCGCATGGGCCGCAACCCCGCCACAGGGGAGGCCATCGAGATCAAGGCGAGCAAGAAGGTCGCTTTCCGCGCCGCCAAGGAATTGAAGGAAGCCGTCTGATAAGACGTCAGCCTAACCTTTTGGTTTTTCAACCAAATAGCGTCATTCCGGTGAAGTGATGGCAGTTCCTCTCCACTGAGGCGGGATTTTCTGTTACTCGGCTGGCCCCATGACAGCGAGCGCCCCCTTAAGCTTCACCCACACCGTGACCGAGCGCTTCCTGCGCTATGTGGTGATCGACACCCAGTCCGATCCGGCCTCGCCGACCTGCCCCTCGACGGAAAAGCAGAAGGATCTGGGCCGGCTGCTCGCCGCCGAACTGCGTGAAATCGGCCTTTCCGACGCCCACCTTGACGATCACGGGTATGTCTACGCGACCATTCCGGCGAACACCGACAAACGGGTGCCGGTGATTTGCTTCTGCTCGCATATGGACACTTCGCCGGATTGCTCAGGCGCCAATGTCAGGCCCCAGATCGTGCGGAATTACCAGGGCGGCGACATCGTCCTGCCGGCCGATCCCTCGCAGGTGATCCGTTTCGGCGAGCACCCGGCGCTCGCCACCCAGATCGGCCACGACATCATCACGACCGATGGCACCACCCTGCTCGGCGCCGACAACAAGGCCGGCCTCGCGGAAATCATGGACGCGGTGCATTTCCTGGCGAAGAACCCGCAGATCAAGCACGGCACCATCAAGATCCTGTTCACGCCCGATGAAGAGATCGGCCGCGGCGTCGACAAGGCGGACCTGAAAAAACTCGGCGCCGAGTTTGCCTATACGATCGACGGCGAAAGCGCCGGCCAGATCGAAGATGAGACCTTCTCCGCCGATGCGGCCACCATCGCCATCACGGGGGTCTCGACCCATCCCGGCTTCGCCAAGGGCAAGATGGAACACGCGATCAAGATCGCCGCCGCCATCGTCGAGCGCCTGCCGAAAAACACCTGCTCGCCCGAGACCACCGAGGGCCGGGAGGGGTTTCTGCATCCGATCGGCGTGTCCGGCACGCTCGAGGCGGCGACGCTCGGCCTTATCGTACGCGACTTCACCGAACACGGCTTGCGCGAGAAGGAGCGGCTACTGGAGAACATCGTCAAAGAAGTGATGGCCGACTATCCGCGCTCAACCTATCGCATCGACATCAAGCAGCAATACCGCAACATGAAACAGGTGATCGATCGTCACCCGGAAATCGTCGATTATGCTGTCGAGGCGATCCGACGCGCGGGCCTTGATCCCGTGAAGACATCGATCCGCGGTGGTACCGATGGCTCACGGCTGTCGTTCATGGGCCTGCCCTGCCCCAATATTTTTGCCGGCGAACACGCTTTCCACTCGCGGCTTGAATGGGTCAGCCGGCAGGACATGGAAAAGGCGGTGCACACTATCGTCCATCTCGCGATGATCTGGGAAGAACGGGCGTAGAGTTTCTACGCTTTCGTCATTGCGAGCCAACGGGTCGCACGTGCGCCCGATGACAGGCTCCGCGAAACAATCCAGATATCTGCTTGAGGCGGGATGGATTGCTTCCTCCTTCGCGCAAGAGCGCTTCGGCGGACCGCTACCCCGCGAAGCTCGCAACGCGAGCGAAGAGGGGTCGTCGCTCGGCTCCTCGCAATGACGGCGGGAGTTCAAGCTTTCGCCGTCACGATCCAGATCGCGCCATTAAGCGGCACCGTTTGCCCCTTCACACAAGGCGCCAGTGCTTCGCGGATCGATTGGGTCGCGGCGGCGATGACATCCGGCGGCTGATCAGCCAGTGCGCGGGCGGCCGGTCCGATTTCGAGCGCGCCCTTGACCGCGGCATCCAGCCCGCCCCCGACCGCCACGTCGAGCGCGAGATCACAGGGCTCCATGGCAACATCCGAAAACCCCGCCGCACCGAGGATGCGATGGACGCGCGCTTCCGAGGCAAACGAGAACGGGCCGGGATCTTCAGGACCGACCTGCGGCATTTTCGGAACGTGTTGATACACGGCCTGGAGCGGCGTCATGAAGAAAGGATTTTCGCGCGGCTCGCGCCAGCAGGCGAATGCGAGCCGGCCCGACCGGCGCATCGCGCGCCGCAAATTGGCAAAAGACAACGCGGGATCGGCGAAGAACATCACGCCGAACCGCGAGGCCAGCAGATCGAAATTCTCCGGCGCGAACGAATGGATGGTTGCGTCCGCCAGAACGAATTCAACCGGCGCGCCTGCGGGCGTCACTTCCCGCGCCCGCGCCAGCATCGGCGCGGAGATGTCGATGCCCATGACATGCCCGCTTGGCCCTACGGCCCGCGCAAAAGCAAATGTCGTCGAACCGCTGCCGCAGCCGACATCGAGCACCCGCTCGCCGGTCCTGATCCCGGCGCGATCGATCAGGAGATCGGCTACCGGCTGAAGCAGAATGTCCTGCACCGGCTGGCGATCCGCCCAGCGCTGGCCGCCGGCGCCGTTCCAGTACGCAATCTGATCGGCGTTTTGCTCGTGCCCGGCGGGTACATCCATGTCGTTCAACTCGTTAATCGTCATATGAACCGAAACTCCTATGACAATAGCATAAAAATAGCCTGCGGCGCAGTTGCTGATATTTTTCAGTTCATATTCTCGCGCGCGGCGCTCTCTGCACAATGACAAAATATTTAACGCACCGACGCCAGCAAAGCGGATTGAATGAAATCCGGTCATGACGTCCAGGCTGGCACCGTGCTTGCACTTCCAGTGGTGATGCCTGGTTCACGCGCCGCGGGCAAGTTGGAAGGTTGTTGAAGACATGATCGTCCGGCTCGTGGCACTGGCGGCCCTGACCATCCTGATCCCCCGTTTGGCCAAGGCGGACGATCAGGACAAAGGCGGTTATACGCTTTTCGATCCTGTCCCCGACAACCTCCTGCGGAAGTTTGCACCGGACAGACCGGCCAAGGGATTTTCGGTTCGAACGATCGACGCCGGGCATTTCGAGATCGAAACCGACCTCGTCAATTATACCTACTCCAAATATCTCGGCGTCACCACGCGCAACTATCAGGCGCTCGATCCGACGTTCAAACTCGGAGTGACCAACTGGATGGACGTCGAAGTCCAGTTCAACGGATTGCAATATACGCAAATGTTCGATGGCGGCTCCGTGCCGAATTTCCAGAACAGCACCGGTTTTGGCGACGTCTTTCTGCGCACCAAGATCAACCTGTTCGGCAATGACAGCGGCCCCATTGGGTTTGCCCTGATCCCTTACGTCAAGTTGCCGTCGTCGACGCCGCTCATCAGCAACGGCGCCGTTGAGGGCGGTTTGATCGCGCCGCTGGCGCTTCGGCCGGACGATTTCATCGTCACGCTGATGACCGAAATCGATGATCTGAAAAGCGCAACCGGCAACAACCGCTTTGCCAATTTCATCAACCTCGTCAGCGTCAGCCATGCGGTGCCGGGAACCAAGGGCATCAACGCCACGGTCGAGTTGTTTTCGTCCGTCGGAACCGACCCAGGCACGCCGGCGGTCTATACGCTCGACTTCGGCATGAATTTCCGTCTGAGCCCACACACCATTCTCGATGTGGGTCTCAATCTCGGCCTCAACAGCGCGGCGCCGAAAGCGCAGGTCTATACCGGCATATCCGCGCGGTTTTGATCGCCACCACGGTTTTCGGTATCACGGCGGCGATAACGGCCGCCCAGGCTCAGACGGCGAGCGACCAGACCGGCAGCACTGGAACCACTTCCGGCCCGCTCAGCGTGCCGACGTCGTCGTTACCGACGGGGTCATCATTTTCGATCGGATCGGCTGGCGCGTCAGGCGGATCGGCAACGGAAACGACGGGGAGCGGCGTCGCAGGCAGCAATAGCGCTTCAGGCTTCAGCGCGTCGTCGTCGAATACTTCTCAAGTGCCGTTGCAGCTATCGGGCGAGACGCCCAACACCTCGACGCAGGCAGCGACCTCAACGGCTGCGGCCGCAAGCCACTCGTCGAGCACAATCTGCCCGCCGCCGGTTCCGACCTCGGATGGCGGCTCGGCCAATCTGACGGAAATGGTCGGCGACTCGCTCAGCGGATGCTGAGTTGGCGTCGCGATACGGCAGGTTTGGTTTTCTGCGCTGGGACCAGAAGGCTCGCTGCGTCAATCACAGATGAGCGTGTGACTACGGAGCACCCCGGGCGAAGTCGACGAGTTCGTCCAAGTTCAGTTGTGGACAGTTCGCGCGCGGCTCCCGTGCGACGGTGCGTCCATGAGGGACATGCAGGCGAAGTTGGATAGTCTTCTGGAGCAAGCTTCCGAGTGCGCCAAGATCGCGTCTGAGGCGACCGACGCGGCGAAACAGGAACTATTTGCCCGTCTCGCTCAGCACTTCACTGTTCTCGCTTCCGAGGTCGAAAAGGCCATAGCGAAAATGGCCGGCGAAGAATAAGGCCGCGTTCTCCTCAAGGTCCACTTTTGCATATATCGGCGTGACTGCTGATCTAATATCGGCGCGACGTCGGATTCAGTCATGCGGAAATGCCCAATGCGGATTGTGCCCAAGCATCCATTTCGGCCGAAGTGCCCGCGATGTGGCATGCACATGATCGCGACCACGGCGGTACTCAACCGCAGGCGCAAATTCGAATGTTTGCGCTGTCGTCGTTCAGAGACTTGCAAGATCGAAGAATAAAAACGACGGCACGCATTTCGTGTCTGGACCGCCGCCCCTACTTCTTTTCCCAATCTCGCCAATGTGTCGGGTGAATTGCTACTGGTCCGCCGCTGGCGGCCTTGGTCCAGCCGCCAAGGACACGACGGCAGGGGAAAATGACCGGATAGATTTTCCCATCGTCCTCGACAACGGCGACTTCCACGTCTCGGTCGAATGGGGCGGTTTCAATTTTCAACCATATCATGAGGTCAAGCATGGCCTGACGCGCGACCTCGGAGGTTGATAGTTATCAACCAGACTGGCTTATTCTGCTGCCTTCGGTCTTGGATTATTGGCGTGCCAGTCGGCAAACTTGGCTTCTTCTTCGGCCAGCAACTTGTGGATCATGGCGATTTTCCTGGCGTCCGTTTCGGAAGCCAGCAGTTCCTTGTAGTGGACGATGTTCGCCTCAAATATGAAACTTGCCATGGCTCGCTCCCCTTGGTTGAGCCGGGTTCCACCCTGCTCTTTCGCCTCCGGAATGGCGAGTCACTTCTCTTTGCTTCAGCCCTTGTCGCGTCTCAATACCTTGCCCGTTCTGTTGATGAAATGAATTCCAGCGCAGGCAAGACACGTCACGGATTCATATTCGTGATCCAATCTGGCCTCGAACCGGTGCTGCACGTTCTGGTTGGTTACCGGGCAGACGAAGATCAAATTTCTCGTCCCGCCGTGGTTCTCGCTTCCGTCCATGTCCTTTACGCATCCGATTGGGGTCAAAGGTCGGCAATTCAACCATTAACGGCTTGATTTGGGACACTCCGGATTTCTACTTAGGAAGCTGGGGGTGGCCAACGGATCGAATTTGGTGGGTGGACGGCTGCGGCCGCAAGCCACTCGTCGAGCTCGATCTGCCCGCTCCGGTTCCGACTTCGGATGGCGGCTCGGCCAATCTGACCGAAATGGTCGGCGGCTCGCTCAGCGAATGCTGGGCTGGCATCGCACGACGGAACGCATCTTGCCGCATGCGATCAGGCAGAAGTTCACGGTCGGCGCCGATGGCGAGCTTGAGCCGTTCACCGAAGGCAGCTCGAAACCGATGTCAGTGGTGGTGACGAACGCCGACACGGTCGTCGAGCAGTTCGATCGCCGCACCCCGTGGTTCATGGCTCCCGGAACCAATGCCGGTTCGGTTCCGGCTCTAGCTTTTTTCTCTAAGATTCCGGGAACCGGCAGTGTTGCCCAAAAACCGCCATGGACACTTTTGTACCATTGGCCCCGGAACGAATGCCCGATTTCTGCATGGTTTGTGTGGCGCTGGGATACCACGGGGAACGGCAGTGATAGGCAAACAGTACTTCGTGCGTCAAGCGACGATTGGCGGCCTCTTCATTCTACACGTTCCGTTACGATTGGCTTCTCAGGGGCGGTCAGCGGACTTTCAGCCCATTTCACCGCAGGATCGTCGCAACTTATGCATTGGAGATCGGTGCGGCCGGAGATGGTGACAACCGGGATCACTCGTTTTCCACACTTCGGGCAGCGCGTTATCCGATCCATGACGTCCTCCCGATTTTTCAATCACCAATAAGCGACAAGAACTTTTGTTCCCATCGGCGGCCATCGTTGAGAAATTCGTAAGAATGCAGCGATCGGCCGAACTGCCGACGGGCATATGCCGTGGTGTGGTGGGCGGCTACGGATTCGAACCGCAGACCCTCTCGGTGTAAACGAGATGCTCTAACCAGCTGAGCTAGCCGCCCATGGGGTGCTGTTTAATCCTGCTCGCCGTCTCGGCGCAAGGTCCGATACGGCCGCAGCCCTTTGGAAAGCGCACAAAAAAAACGGCGCCCGAAGGCGCCGTTTCATCATTTTCAAGACACGAGGTCAGTGCGCCGTCAGACCACCCGGGGCCTCGTCGCCAGCGTCGGGCGTCACCGGCACCTTGGCGGAGTCCTCTTCCCATACGATCGGCACGGGAGGCCGTACCAGCGCCCTGGCGACGACCTCGTCGAGCCGGGCCACCGGAATGATGGTCATCCCGCCCTTGATCGCATCGGAAATCTCCGTGAGATCCTTGGCGTTGTCTTCCGGGATCAGCACCGTCTTGATGCCGCCACGCGCGGCCGCCAACAGCTTCTCCTTCAAGCCGCCGATCGGAAGCACGCGTCCGCGCAGCGTGATTTCGCCGGTCATGGCGACCTCATGCCGAACCGGGATGCCGGTCATCACCGAGATGATGGCGGTTGCCATCGCCACACCCGCCGACGGTCCGTCCTTCGGGGTCGCGCCCTTCCGGAACGTGGACGTGGATGTCGCGCCGGTCGAACAACGGCGGCTCGATGCCGAAGCCGACCGCGCGCGAGCGGACGAAGGACGCCGCCGCCGAAATCAACTCCTTCATCACGTCGCGCAGATTGCCCGTGACGGTCATCTTGCCCTTGCCGGGCATCATGACGCCTTCGATCGTGAGCAACTCGCCGCCAACATCGGTCCAGGCCAGGCCCGTCACGATGCCGATCTGATCGTCGGTCTCGATCTCGCCGTAGCGGTACTTCGGAACGCCGAGGAAATCCTCGAGCGTCTTCTCGGTGACCTTGACCGACTTCTTCTTCGAGATCATCAGCTCCTTCACCGCCTTGCGGGCGAGTGTCGAAAGCTCACGCTCCAGATTCCGGACGCCCGCTTCGCGGGTGTAGCGGCGGATCATCAGAAGCAACGCATCGTCGTCGATCGACCATTCCTTGGTATCCAGGCCGTGCTTGGAGATCGCGTTCGGGATCAGGTGCTTGCGCGCGATCTCGACCTTCTCGTTCTCGGTGTAACCGGCGATCCGGATGATCTCCATGCGGTCCATCAGGGGACCTGGAATATTGAGCGTATTCGCGGTCGTGATGAACATCACGTTGGAGAGGTCGTAATCGACCTCCAGATAGTGGTCGTTGAAGGTCGAGTTCTGCTCGGGGTCGAGGACCTCGAGCAAAGCCGACGACGGATCGCCGCGGAAATCGGCGCCCATCTTGTCGATCTCGTCCAGCAGGAACAGCGGGTTCGAGGTCTTGGCCTTGCGCATCGACTGGATGATCTTGCCCGGCATCGAGCCGATATAGGTCCTCCGGTGACCGCGGATTTCGGCCTCGTCGCGCACGCCGCCGAGCGACACGCGGACGAATTCACGTCCCGTGGCCTTGGCGATCGACTTGCCGAGCGAGGTCTTGCCGACGCCGGGAGGGCCGACCAGACACAGGATAGGGCCGGTCAGCTTGTTGGCGCGCGACTGCACGGCGAGATACTCGACGATGCGGTCCTTGACCTTCTCAAGACCGTAGTGATCGCTGTCCAGCACTTCCTGGGCAGCCACCAGGTCCTTCTTGACCTTGGACTTCTTGTTCCACGGGATCGACAGCAACCAGTCGAGATAGTTGCGCACGACGGTGGCTTCGGCAGACATCGGCGACATCTGGCGCAGCTTCTTCAGTTCGTGCTGAGCCTTCTCCCGCGCTTCCTTGGAGAGCTTGGTCTTGTTGATCTTCTCTTCAAGATCGGCGAGCTCGTCCCGGCCCTCGTCATCGCCGAGTTCCTTCTGGATCGCCTTCATCTGCTCGTTGAGATAGTATTCGCGCTGGGTCTTCTCCATCTGGCGCTTGACGCGCGAGCGGATGCGCTTCTCGACCTGGAGCACGGAAATCTCGCTCTCCATCAACCCGAGCACCTTCTCAAGGCGCGCGGTCACCGACAGCGTTTCCAGGATCGCCTGACGATCGGCAATCTTGACGGCCAGATGCGAAGCCACGGTATCGCCGAGCTTGGCGAAATCCGTGATCGCCTGCACGACGCCGACGACTTCGGCGGAGATCTTCTTGTTGAGCTTCACATAGCTCTCGAAATCCGACACGACCGAGCGCGCGAGCGCCTCGGCTTCGACTGAGGTCGCATCGGTATCGGCAAGCGCGACTGCGGTCGCTTCGTAATACTCGCTGCGCTCGGTATATTTCTCGACGCGCGCGCGCTCGAGCCCTTCCACGAGCACCTTGACGGTACCGTCGGGCAGTTTCAGAAGCTGCAAAACGCTGGCGAGCGTACCGGTTTCGTAAATCGAATCCGGCGCCGGATCATCGTCGGACGCATTCTTCTGCGTCGCCAGCATGATCAGCGCATCGTTCTTCATCACTTCTTCAAGGGCGCGGATCGACTTCTCGCGGCCGACGAACAGCGGCACGATCATGTGCGGGAAGACAACGATGTCGCGCAGCGGAAGCACCGGGTACGCGTGGCTTTCGCCGTGAATGATTGATGGCCGGGGTTTTGGGGTGGTCATGGCCTTTTCCTTTTGTTGTGCCCCCTTGCTCGCCATCCGCAACACGCGCAACGGCCACAAGGTGCCAGATACGCCGAAAAGGGTGAGGCCGATGAAGCCGCCTCTTCCGGCTTGTTGGAGGACGCGAATCTAGAAAACCGATTTCACGCCGCCAACGACATTAGGTGGCTATCGACTAGGGGGGTGTCAAGTCGTCGAAAACCCCTGACACACAGGGCTAAATACGACTTTCAGCTTGAGCCGAAACGGCCGCCGAAAGGTCCGGCAGCCGCATCAAAATGCGCCCGTTTACAGCGACCTGAAGAGTTCTCAGGCGCTGGCGCTGCTCTCCACTGCCCGGTCGGAACGGTCGGCGTAGATGTAGAGCGGACGCGCCGTTCCTTCCACAACTTCGCGCGAGATCACGACCTCTTCCACACCTTCCAGGCCGGGAAGATCGAACATGGTCTCGAGCAGAATGCTTTCGAGGATCGAACGCAGTCCCCGCGCGCCGGTCTTGCGTTCGATCGCCTTGCGGGCAACCGCGCCAAGGGCCTCGTCGGCGAAGGTCAGTTCGATATTCTCCATCTCGAACAGGCGCTGATACTGCTTCACCAGCGCGTTCTTCGGATCGGTGAGGATCTTCTTCAGCGAGGCCTCGTCGAGATCTTCCAGCGTCGCGACGACCGGCAAACGGCCGACGAATTCCGGGATCAGGCCATACTTCAGCAGATCTTCCGGCTCGACATGACGGAAGATTTCGCCGGTGCGGCGGTCTTCCGGCGCCAGCACCTGCGCGGCAAAGCCGATCGAGGTCGAGCGGCCGCGCGCCGAGATGATCTTCTCGAGCCCGGAGAACGCACCGCCGCAGATGAACAGGATGTTGGTGGTGTCGACCTGCAGGAATTCCTGCTGCGGATGCTTGCGGCCGCCTTGCGGGGGAACCGAAGCTACCGTGCCTTCCATGATCTTCAGCAGCGCCTGTTGCACGCCCTCGCCCGAGACGTCGCGGGTGATCGAGGGATTGTCGGACTTGCGGCTGATCTTGTCGATTTCGTCGATGTAGACGATGCCGCGCTGGGCGCGCTCGACATTGTAGTCGGCCGATTGCAGCAGCTTCAGAATGATGTTCTCGACGTCCTCACCGACGTAACCGGCTTCGGTCAGCGTGGTGGCGTCCGCCATGGTGAAGGGCACATCGAGGATGCGCGCCAAAGTCTGCGCGAGCAACGTCTTGCCCGAACCGGTCGGTCCGATCAGCAGGATGTTCGACTTCGCGAGTTCGACATCGTTGTGCTTGGTCTGATGATTGAGCCGCTTGTAGTGGTTGTGGACGGCGACCGAGAGCACCTTCTTGGCGTGGCTCTGGCCGATCACATAGTCGTCCAGGACCTTGCAGATTTCCTTCGGCGTCGGAATCCCGTCGCGCGACTTTACCAGCGAGGATTTGTTTTCCTCGCGGATGATGTCCATGCAGAGCTCGACGCATTCGTCGCAGATGAAGACGGTTGGGCCCGCGATCAGCTTCCGGACTTCGTGCTGGCTCTTGCCGCAGAACGAGCAATACAGCGTGTTCTTGGAGTCGCTGGCGCCAACCTTACTCATTCCTATCTCCGTCCGCAGTTCGATCCAGCACGCCCGCCCTATTCCCGGAAGTTACCGGCCCCGACTTCTGAAAAGTCCAAGAGTTTGTAAATAGAGCAAAATTCGTACCAAAAAAGATCCTATTCCCAGATTGTCCGCGAGAATCGCGATCACTCGAATCCCATGCAAGCATACCCTGCGCGACCTAGCCAACCATGCTCGCACCCGACTATCAAGAATTCGCTAATTCGCGGGTCACTGGATATCCGTGACAATACCGTGATTTGCGCATTCGTCGGTGAATTATCGGCCGAAATCGGCGAAACGTTGCGCGATTGCCACGCCGAAAAGCCAGGCTGAAAGCGGAACTTTCGCCCCAAGCGGCACCAAAAAGGACCGCTTCGGGACCATTTCCGCAAGCAAGCAACCGTTAACGCCAGTTCAAGCAATTCGGCCGCTTGACCAAGGTCGCTGTACCGGGCCGTCCCGTCAGCTGGTCTTGGCGGGTGCCGGCTCTTCAGCCCGCTTGTCGATCACCTTGTCGACCAGACCGAACGCCTTGGCGTCATCCGCGGTCAAGAACTTGTCGCGCTCCAGCGCATCCTCGATCGCCTTATAGGTCTGGCCGGTGTGCTTGACGTAGATCTCATTGAGCCGCTTCTTCAGGTTCAGGATTTCCTGCGCGTGAAGCATGATATCGGTGGCCTGGCCCTGAAAGCCGCCGGAGGGCTGATGCACCATGATGCGCGAATTGGGCAGCGAAAAACGCATGTCCTTCTCGCCGGCGGCGAGCAGCAGCGAGCCCATCGAAGCCGCCTGCCCCGTGCACAGCGTCGACACCGGCGGGCGGATGAATTGCATGGTGTCGTAAATCGCAAGTCCCGATGTCACCACGCCGCCGGGCGAGTTGATGTACATCGAGATTTCCTTCTTCGGATTCTCGGCTTCGAGAAACAGCAGCTGCGCCACGGTCAGCGTGGCCATGCCGTCTTCAACCGGGCCGGTGACGAAGATGATCCGCTCTTTGAGGAGGCGCGAGAAAATGTCGTAAGCTCGTTCGCCGCGGTTGGTCTGCTCGACCACCATCGGCACGAGGTTCATGTAGGTTTCAACGGGATCGCGCATTAGTCACCCAAAAGGTTGGCAGGGACGAACATCCGTCAGCGGGGCGATACGAACTGATATCGCAAGACAGGATGAGCATTCCGTGATGCAAGACGTCAGAAGATAGTTCAAAGATAGGCTTAGGTTACCCGGCCACAAGACCGGGGCGAGAACGTCGTTCAGCCGCGCACTTGAAGCTGATTCTGGCTACCGGGCAAAGCCGCCAGCGCAGGCGCCGAGGCGCTTTCGCGTCTCAACCTTAACGCTGGACTTACAAGGACCTATAGCGTTTTCGAGCGAAGTGGAAGCCGGTTCGCATAGCAATCAAGTTTACGCAGATTGCGTAGACTTAAACACAAAGACTAAGCGGCGCTCTTCTCCGCCTCGTCATCCTTGTAAAGTTCTTCACGCGAAACCTTCTTCTCGGTGACGTTGGCAAGCTCGAGGATGAAGTCGACGACCTTGTCCTCATAGATTGGCGCACGAAGCTGGGCCAACGCGTTGGCATTGTTGCGATAGAAGTCCCAGACTTCCTTTTCACGACCCGGCATCTGACGGGCCCGCTCGATCACCGCGCGGCCGACTTCGTCGTCGGTGACCGTAATCTTGTTCTTCTCACCGATCTCAGAGAGCACCAGACCAAGCCGAACGCGGCGATCGGCGATCTTGCGGTATTCCTCTTTCGCCGCTTCCTCGGTGGTGTCTTCATCGGCAAAGGTCTTGCCGCTGGCCTCCATCTCCGACTTGATCGAGTTCCACATCACCTCGAACTCCTGGTCGACCAGCGACGGCGGCGCCTCGAAGCGGTGGGTTTCGTCGAGGCGATCGAGCAGGATGCGCTTGACGCGCTGACGCGTGGCGCCGGCAAATTCGGCCGCCATCCGCTCGCGCGCTGCGTCCTTCAGCTTGTCGAGCAATTCCATGCCAAGCGTCTTGGCAAACTCGTCGTCGATGACGGTTTCCTGCGGCGCCTCGATCAGGGATGCGGTGGTTGCGAATTCGGCCGGCTTGCCGGCGAGTTCCGTATTGCCGTAGCTCGCGGGGAAGGTGACCTTCAGAACACGCGTTTCGCCGGCAGCGATGCCGATCAGTTGCTCTTCGAAACCCGGAATGAAGGTGTTGGAGCCGATGGTCACCGGGACGTTCTCGGCGGAGCCACCCTCGAATGCGACGCCGTCGATCGTCCCCTTGAACGAGACGGTGACGCGGTCGCCGTTTTCGGCCTTGGCGCCTTCACCCTTGGCGGCAAAGGTCTTGTTCTGATCGGCGATGCGCTTGACGGCGTCCTCGACCTCGGCGTCCGTGACTTCGGCGACCGGCTTCTCGACCTTGAAGCTCTTGAAGTCAGCCAGTGCAATCGACGGCACCACCTCGATCGCAACCGTGTAGGTGAGGTCGGATTTGCCCGAGAGCAATTCCTCGACCTCTTTCTCCTCGGTCGGCATCGTTATCTTGGGCTCGGTGGCGAGGCGGAAGCCGCGTTCGGTGAAGAGCTGCGAATTGGCGTCGCGGATGGTCTGGTCGATCGTCTCCGCCATCACCGAACGGCCATAGACCTTCTTGAGATGGCTGACCGGGACCTTGCCGGGACGGAAGCCGTTGAGGCGGACCTTGTCCTTCAATTCCACCAGACGCGCATCGGCCTTGGCATCGAGATCAGCCGCGGGAACGCTGATCTGAAACTCGTGCTTTAATCCCTCGGCGACCGTTTCCGTTACCTGCATGGCTTCAATCTTCTTCTCGATAAATCCGGCCAAACGCCGGACGGCTTTGTATCTGATAGCGCATGGCGTCATGCCTTGCGCTGGCGATTTCGCTAGTCTCCAGAACCCTTTGAAATTCCTGCCTCATTTTGGCGGCCCGGCTCTCGGGGGTATCAGCGCTCCCAAGCGACCGGCGGCTCACAGGCAATGGGCTGCCGCTCGTAACTCAATGGCGGCGCGAGATCAACAGTTCCCGGAGGGGCCGCGCCTCAAAATGGGCTTGAGCCACCATATGGCGACGAGTGACGAGGAAGGCTAGGATGATGATCAGACGGACCGCACGGTTCCGAGGAACCGGCCCATTTCCGACTTCAGCCGGTGGCTTTCGCTGGTGAGCGCACGTGCCGACGACAGCACCTGCGAGGACGCCGACCCGGTTTCGTTGGCACCGCGTTGAACATCGACGATGCTCGCCGACACCCGCTGGGTGCCGGACGCCGCCTGCTGCACATTGCGCGAGATTTCCTGGGTGGCCGCCCCCTGCTGCTCGACCGAGGCGGCGATCGTCGCTGAAATCTCCGACAGCCGTTCAATGGTGGCGCTGATCTGACCGATCGCGTCGGAAGACTGCCGGGTTGCGGCTTGAATGTCGGCAATCTGCTGGCCGATTTCGCCGGTCGCTTTCGAGGTCTGTTCGGCCAGAGCCTTGACTTCGGAGGCGACAACCGCAAACCCCCGGCCCGCTTCACCGGCGCGGGCCGCCTCGATGGTGGCGTTCAGCGCCAGCAGATTGGTCTGGCCGGCAATGGTGTTGATCAGCTCAACGACGTCGCCGATGCGGCTGGCCGCCTTTGAAAGTCCGCTGACATGCCCGGTCGTGGCCTGCGCCTCAGCGACGGCTTCACTCGCGATCCGTGCGGTCTCATTGATTTGCCGGCCGATCTCGCTGACGGACGATGACAGTTCTTCCGTTGCTGCCGAGACCGACTGAACATTGCTTGAGGCTTCTTCCGACGATGCCGCGACCGTCGTACTGAGTTCCTGCGCCCGTTCGGCGGTGCTGGCGAGCGAACCTGCCGAACTCTCGAGTTCCTTCGAGGCCGTTGAGACCGCTTCGACGATCTGGCCAACCGCATTTTCGAAATCGTCGGCAAGCTTCAGCATATCCGATTTGCGTTGCTCGGTCGCACGCAGTTCGGCCGTCGCCCGATCGGCCTTCATACGCTCGGCCTGGATCATCTTCTCTTTCAGGATCTGGATGGCGGAAGCTACTTTCCCGATTTCGTCGCTTCGTTCTTGCCCTGGCACATTCGTGGCGGTGTTGCCTTCCGCGAGTTCGCCGATGCTGCCGACGACGCCCATCAATGGCCGCGAGATGGTGCGGTTCACCGCCACCATGAAAATCACCGCGCCGGCGAGAGCCGAGAACGCCAATAGCCAGATGACCATCCAGCCGGTCCGATGTGCACCTTCGGAAGCGAGCCTCGCGTCCTGATCGGCAATGGCAATGAAGCGCGCTTTCGCTTTGCCCAGAAGCTCGGTCGGCGCGCGATCGATACCGGCCACGGCCGCATCGCCGACGGCAAAGTCAAAGCCGTGATCCTTGAAAGCCTGAAGCCCGCGCCGGTAGGCCTCACCCATCTGCCGATGGGCGGCGACGAACTGGCCGATCAGTTGCGACGCTTCCGCATCGGTGACGCTGGAACGCATCCGCTCAACCGCGCCCCGGACGTCGCTCTCGCGTTGCTGGAACGCGTTCCAATGCTTGTCGAGGGCTTCCGGCTTCTTGCCGCGCAGCAGCGTGTCCTTCCACTCCTGCACCTGCTTCTTGAAATTGGTCTCGACCGTCAAGACTTCGATGGCGTTGGCCTGGCTCGCCCGGACATCCCGGTCAAACAGCTGAACGCTCGCTGCGTATTGCCAGAAGCCGTAGGCGGCGGCCGCCAGCAGAACGGCGATGCAGAGGCCAAACAGGGTAAGGATGCGGCCGCGAATTCCGAGCGAAAAGCCTGTCGTCGGGGGCATTCTCAAAATCCATCATTCAGAATCGGGGTCGTTTAAAAATCGAGACAGTATGTCCCGGCATGCTTTCACATTTCTTAAGCAAAGCCGGTTTCCCAAGTAGAACCCGATGCTTGACGGGCACGCCGCCAGCCGCAAGTTGCGTGACTTCAAGAGGCCATCCTTCGGTAGCCCGAATATTTCACATGGAGAAATTCGCGAGGGCGCCCCGCTCAAGCTCGGGGGCGCGACGCGGATCAGAATGTCATCGAATGCGAGGGACGATGAACGTTGGTGCGGGCGGAGGGACTCGAACCCCCACAACTTTCGTCACTGGAACCTAAATCCAGCGCGTCTACCAATTCCGCCACGCCCGCAAGAGAAGCTTCAAGTTTGGCCGCCGTGCCGCGGGCGGCAGGCTTATACCATGGGCCTTCGGTTCGCAGCAATTTCCTATTGGCACCTGCCGCTTGCCATATCATGCCGAAAGTGGTCCGCATCAAGCTGGTGGAGTGGATTTGACATTCGCTACCCTCAGGCCGGAACTTCGTAAAGCGAATGTCAAATCCAAACTCCACTAGAACCCTGGATTTGCTAGTGGTCCTTTGATTCTAACATTTGCAAAAGTGCCAGCCACACCGGGATGCAAATGTTAGAATCGGACCACTAGGTACATGTCAGATCACATTTTTCGACCGACCCGCCGCGTGGTGACGGCGGCATTGGCTGCCGCCGCTTTCCAGTGGCCGCACAAGGTGGCCCGCGCCGAACAGGTCTCCCGGCTGGCGCTCCATTGCAAGGAAGACGTCCTTGAATTGCGAGAGGGACAGCCGGCCACGCCGATCTGGTCGCTCGGCGATCAACCTCTTCGTTTCAAGCGCGGCGATCGCCTTGAGATCGCGCTGACCAACGATCTCCCCGTGCCGGCGCTTCTCAACTGGCACGGCATCGATGGCATAGCGTCAGCCGAGCCCCTGCTCGCACGTTCCGCGCTCGCGCCTTCGGCCACTGACACCTTGCAACTCCCGTTGCGCCACGCCGGAACATATCTCTGCGACGTTGCCTTGCTCGGTGACGGCGCCGCGCGAGCGACACGGGCCTTGCCGCTGATCGTCAGCGAAAACGAGCCGGTCCAGGTCGATCGCGACGAGGCGTTCCTGATCGAGGGCTGGCGGCTGAAACCCGACGGCAGTGCGATTGCCCCCGGTCTTGATCCCAAGGGGACGGTTGCGGTCTACACCGTCAACGGACAGCAAATGCGCGAAATCAAAGTGCGCGGGCGCGAGCGCCTCAGGCTTCGCTTCATCAACGGCCTTCAGCGCCAGGTGATCGCGTTAAAGATCGAACACCACGACGTCACGGTGATGGCGCTCGATGGTCAGCCGGCGGAGCCGTTTCTGGCGCGCGGCGGGGCGTTTGCGCTGGCACCGGGTGGACGAGCGGATGTCTTTGTCGATATGGCGCCAGAGGCGGGCAGCACGCCGATCCTGATGCATGATGGCGACACGGCGCGGCCCATCGCCCGATTGGTCACGTCAGACGAAGCGCCGGTCCGAACCACAAATCTGCCAGCCGCGCCGGCGCTGCCGTCGAACGGCCTGCCCGCGCGGCTCGATCTGAAGAGCGCGCGGCGGGCCGATCTTCCCATTGGCGGCGATTCCAAGGATTGGCTGACACCGGGCATGTTCAAGGCTACCACGCCGCCCGCTTTCCGCGCCAAGCCCGGCCGCGCCGTCGTTTTGTCGCTGACCAACCGCGCGCAAACGACATCCGTCTTTCACCTGCACGGTCATCATTTCCGCCATCTCGACCGGCTCGACGATGGCTGGAAACCATTCTGGCTCGATACGATCGCGATCGATGCCGGACAAACCCAACGCATCGCTTTCGCCGCCGAAGTTGCCGGGCGCTTTCTGCTGGAGGCGGTTGAAGCGCAATGGAGCGCGCCGCGGCGCCTGCGCTGGTACAGCGTCGTGTAAAAGTAAGTTAATATTCGACGCCCAATTCGTCGTAGAGACGGCGCGTCACCGCAGGCAGGGTTTCTGGAAGATCTTCCGCGATCAGTCCGGGTCCGGCCTCTTGGGCGGCTTCGCCATGCATCCAGACCGCGATGGAAGCGGCCTCGAACGCTGGCACGCCCTGCGCCAGCAAGCCTGCGATCATGCCCGACAGCACATCGCCCGCACCGGCGGTCGCAAGCCATGGCGGCGCATTGGCTGATATCGTCGCGCGTCCATCGGGCGAGGCCACAGTCGTGTCCGGTCCTTTCAGCAGCACCACCGCGCCGGAGCGTTCGGCCGCCGCCCTCACCCGCTCAAGTTTCGAGCGAAGCGGATGCTTGTTGCTGAGGTCGCTGAACAGCCGTGGAAACTCTCCCTCATGCGGAGTCAGAACCACCTGAGTGTCTTGCGAACGCTTGATCGCCTCAAACAGCCGCTCTGGATTGCCGGCAAAGCTCGTCAGCGCATCCGCATCCAGCACCACCGCCCGCTTCGCCGAGAGTGCCGTCAGCACAAAATTTTCCGTGCGTTCGCCGACGCCGGCGCCCGGCCCGATCACATAGGCGTTGAGGCGTTTCTCGTTGAGCAGTTCGGCGAACTCGACCACGGTATCGATCGGACGCACCATGACGGCCGTCAGAGCCGAGGCGTTGACCGCCAGCGCCTCGCGTGGCGAGGCCAGTGTCGCAAGTCCTGCGCCTGCCCGTAACGCACCGCGCGCGGAGAGACGCGCCGCGCCGGTTGCGGCAATCCCGCCGGAAACCACGACCACATGGCCGCGGCTATATTTATGACCTTCCATCGTCGGGACCGGAAATGCGCTGCTCCAGGACGCTGGAATATTCTCTGATGTTTTGGGCGCGATTTCCGAAAGCACGCGCGCAGCGATGCCGATGTCGGCGACGCGCACGTGGCCGCAATGCAGCCGTCCCGGCAGCAACAGATGCGCCGGCTTGCGGCGGAAGAAGGTGACGGTTTCAACGGCCCGCACCGCTGTCCCCATAATGGCACCGGTGGTGCCGTTGATGCCGCTCGGCAGATCGACGGCGAGAACCGGCGCGCCGTTGGCATTGATCGCCTCGATCATCTCAAACGGCTCGCCCTTGACCGGACGATCGAGGCCAGCCCCAAACAGCGCATCGATGATCAGCGCCGGCCTGCCGATGGCCTGGGGATTGAACGGCAGCACCGGATATTTCCAGCCGCGCGCGGCAGAAGCCGCATCGCCCTGCAGGCTGTCCCGCTCGCACAACAGAATGACGGAAACGTCCCGTCCGCGCGCGGCGAGTTCAGCCGCAGCCACGAAGCCATCACCGCCGTTGTTGCCGGGACCGGCGATCACCAGGATCGGCCCCTCCGCAACCAGGTCCATCGCGGCGGCGGCGACCGCCTGGCCCGCGCTCAGCATCAGGGAAAAGCCCGGTGTGCCGGCCGCGATCGCGAGCCGGTCGGCCCGCTCCATCTCGGCGGTCGTCAGAACTTCCATGCCCAATCCCCTGACAAAAACGCCGTTTTCGAAGGCACTTTTCGCATTGTCAAACGGCCAAGCCCGGACGGTCGCACACCATTTGACCTATTTGCCTAATTGCAGTGCTGCACTATGATTGCCCGATTCTCACCGATGAGCTTCCAGCGCCCGTTAAAAGGTTGATAATATTCCGAAATCGGGCGTCTTAACAGTTTGGCATAGACCCTGCTTTCGAGGAAGCAAGTTCCGGATCGGCGAGCTTGAGAGAGCAACCTCAGACTAGCCAGCCCGCGGACCCGACCATTTCGCGCCATCGCGACAACAAACCTGAACGTCTTGAGACCTTAGAAAGTGCCGGGAGGCAACCTGTGAAGAAAATCGAAGCCATCATCAAGCCGTTCAAGCTGGACGAGGTTAAAGAAGCGCTGCAGGAAGTCGGACTTCAGGGCATTACCGTCACCGAAGCCAAGGGATTCGGACGCCAAAAGGGCCATGCCGAGCTCTATCGCGGCGCCGAATACATCGTGGATTTCCTGCCCAAGGTGAAGATCGAGATCGTCATTTCCGATGAACTGGTCGAGCGCGCGATCGACGCCATCCGGCGCGCGGCGCAGACCGGGCGGATCGGCGACGGCAAGATTTTCGTGTCCAATATCGAGGAGGCCATCCGCATCCGGACCGGCGAATCCGGGCTCGACGCGATCTAGTACACGTAGATTTATCCCCTCCTGAGACCGCCGGCGGAGAAATGCCGCTTCTGGCGGCATCTCTCTTTTGATTACGATGTTGTCTTGGGCATCCCCCGATTGTATTGACCATGGGCCGGGCGCCGTCTGCGGCCCCAAACCAAGACAGTCACCAAAAGGGGGATTCATGAAGACCGCCAAGGACGTCCTCAAGTCGATCAAGGACAACGACGTCAAATACGTCGATCTGCGCTTTACCGATCCGCGCGGCAAGTGGCAGCACGTCACCTTCGACATCACCATGATCGACGACGATATCTTCGCCGAGGGCACCATGTTCGACGGCTCGTCGATTGCGGGCTGGAAGGCGATCAATGAATCCGACATGTGCCTGATGCCCGATCCGGTCACGGCCACGATCGATCCGTTCTTCGCCGAGACCACCATGGTCATCACCTGCGACGTACTGGAGCCGACCACGGGCGAGCCCTACAACCGCGATCCCCGCGGCATGGCCAAGAAGGCCGAGGCCATGGTCAAGTCGATGGGCGTGGGCGACACCGTCTTCTTCGGCCCCGAAGCCGAGTTCTTCGTGTTCGACGACGTGCGCTTCCAGACCACGCCCTACAACACCGGCTTCAAGCTCGACTCCTCCGAACTGCCGATCAACTCCGATACCGAATATGAGGGCGGCAACCTCGGCCACCGCATCCGCACCAAAGCGGGTTACTTCCCCGTGCCCCCGCAGGAACTCGGTGCAGGACATGCGCTCCGAAATGTTAGGGGCCATGGCCAAGATGGGCGTCAAGGTCGAGAAGCATCACCACGAAGTGGCGTCGGCCCAGCACGAACTCGGCATGAAGTTCGACACGCTGACGCTGATGGCCGACCAGATGCAGATCTACAAATACTGCATCCACCAGGTCGCTCACATCTACGGCAAGACGGCCACCTTCATGCCGAAGCCGGTCTATGGCGACAACGGTTCGGGCATGCACTGCCACCAGTCGATCTGGAAGGACGGCAAACCGGTGTTCGCCGGCAACAAATATGCCGACCTCTCCGAGATGTGCCTGAATTACATCGGCGGCATCATCAAGCACGCCAAGGCGATCAACGCCTTCACCAACCCCTCCACCAACTCCTACAAGCGCCTGGTGCCGGGTTATGAAGCCCCGGTGCTGCTCGCCTACTCGGCGCGCAACCGCTCGGCGTCCTGCCGCATCCCCTACACGTCGAACCCGAAGGCCAAGCGCGTCGAGGTGCGTTTCCCCGATCCGATGGCCAATCCCTATCTCGGCTTCGCCGCGATGCTGATGGCCGGCCTCGACGGCATCAAGAACAAGATCGATCCGGGTCCGGCGATGGACAAGGACCTCTACGATCTGCCGAAGGAAGAGTTGAAGGCGATTCCGACGGTGTGCGGCTCGCTTCGCGAGGCTCTGGAAAGCCTCGACAAGGATCGCGCCTTCCTCAAGAACGGCGGCGTGTTCGACGACGACTTCATCGACGCTTATATCGAATTGAAGATGAGCGAAGTGGAGCGTTTCGAAATGACGCCGCACCCGGTCGAATTCGAGATGTACTACTCGCTGTAAGCGGACGGATTTCCAAAAGCGAAAGGGGCGCTTTGAGGCGCCCCTTTTTTCACGCCGAACGCGATTGCCGGACGAAATTCAGTTCGCTTTTTCGGCATTCGGCGCCGGTGCCGCGAACGAACGTCGCCAGCACTGGACATTGATCACGATTCCGACGACCAGCACCGGCAAGATCGTCACAACGATCACAAACGGCGATAGCGGCACCGGCGAGATCAGCTCGAGCACCATGCCCGATATCATCCAGAGCACCGAGAAGGCGACCGCAAAATCGATCCTCGGCACTCCCAACCAGTAAAGCAGCGCCGCTATCAAGGTAGCCGGGGCTATGGCAGCTCCCGCGATGTAAACCGTCAGCTCCTTTGGCGTAAGAACGTCGATCGCCATCGAGGCAAGCAGCCAGAGGCTCACAAACATGACGATCGCGTCGAAACGTTTCATGCCAGCTCCCGAGCGGCAATCGGCATCTGCCAATGTTCACGCGAGGCGCGTACGAGGTCAAGGGCTAACGCGCCGCTCGCAATGCTTCGCCCCTCATTCAGCTTCGCAGTATTTTCTTGAACAAGCCCGCGGCATGTCGTTTCGACGCCGCGGGCTGCTCAATCCTCGTAACTGTTGATCACCGCATCAGCGACAGCGCGCTTGGTGATGATACCGACTACATCGTCGACGCGGGGGCGAGCCGTTCCGCGAAAAACCACCGCCGCACCGGCCCGATGGCGTTTCAACCGTGCGAAAGCCAGACTCAGAAGATCCTGGTCGCGGCAGATCACGAGCCGGCTCTCGACAAACTTCTCGACCTGAACGTCCGGATTAGTACGGGCCTCGACCCACAATCCCGAGCGCGGTGGGATCAATCCGACGATCCGCCCGTCCCGTTCGACCACGATGGGACGCACATCGTCGATGTCCTCGGGCAGCATCGCATCCTTGAGTGCCGTGCCGGCGCGCGCGACGATGAATCCGCGCTCCATGATATCCTGCGCCTGCTTGACGAGATAAAGGTTGATGTGGCGCTCCTTCGGGATGCGGTGACCGCGATGGCGCAGCTTGATGGTGTAGATCGTCTCGCTGATCAGCGCGCGCCGGACGCCGGCGGCCAGCGCCACCGCCACGATCACGGGCACGATGATCGCGTAATCGCGCGTCATCTCGAACACCATGACGATGGCGGTCATGACGCCGCCGGTGCCGGCACCGACCATCGCCGCCATGCCGATGATCGCCGCGGACGGCAGGGTCAGGCCGGCACTTGGCAGGATGATGCCCATGGCCGAGGCGAAGGCCGCGCCCAGCGTCGCGCCGAGGTAAAGCGAGGGCGAAAAAATGCCGCCGGAGGCGCCGCAGCCAAGACTTATCGTGGTGGCGAGCATCTTGAGCAGGAACAGGAGCGCAAGCAGGCCCACCGCCGTCATCTTCTGATCGAAGATTGCCTGGATGACGGAATATCCGACCCCGTCGACATAGGAGTGACCGAACGCGTGGGTGAGGACCACCATCATCAGGCCGAGCATGGCCATCCCGACAATGTTCTGCGTGTATTCATTTCCCGGCAGCTTCGGGAAGCCGTCTTCCATGATCACGAGGAGACGAATGAAGGCCCAGGCCGCGACCCCGCAGAGCAAGCCGAGCAGCACGAAGCTGAGAATTTCACCGGGCGCAAGCGAGTTCGCCAAAGAGAACTGCACATCCGGTACGGCAAAGGCCGGATCTGGCCCGATCATGATCCGGCCAATCGTGGTCGCGGCCCCGGTCGCGACCACGACAGGAAGGAAGGTCCGGTTGGAAACTTCCGGCAACAGGATTTCCAGCGCAAACAGCACGCCGCCAAGCGGCGTATTGAAGGTCGCGGCGATACCGGCGCCGGCGCCCGCCGATAACAGCGTGATCTTCTGCCAGGTCGACAGGCCGATGAACTGGGCAAATGCCGAGCCGAGCGCCGATCCGATCTGGATGATCGGTCCCTCGCGCCCCACCGCCGCGCCGCTGCCGATCGAGAGTGCGGAGGCAAGTGCCTTGACCAGCGCGACCTTGCCGCGAATGTTGCCGTGTTTGTAGAAGACGGCATCCATCACTTCGGGGACGCCATGGCCCTTGGCTTCCGGCGCAAACCTCCTGACGAGATAGACGACGATGAGACCGCCGATGATCGGTGAGAAAAAGACGAAATTGCCGAAGTAGCTCGGTCCCTCGCTCACATTCGCATCGAAAACAACGCTCAGCCGGCCATTATAAAAGAGGTTGTGCACCAGCGCTATCAAGGCGCGAAACCCAACCGCGCCAAATCCAGTCATGACTCCGATCACGAGCGCAAGCCCGCAGAGGGTCAACAGACTGACCCGTCTCTCCTCCCCAGCAGATTTGGCACTAGATCCAATAAGCGCGGGTCCCTCCTTGGGGAAGGCAGTAGCCATTAAATTTGATCCTTTGAACAAGTCCGGCCAGATACGGATATACTAATTTGCCACGGAATAAAGTGGTTCGGCGATCAAACGACGGACACCTTCGAAAAAATGCGGATGTCAGTCTCGCGCTGAAAAGCCGGGCAATTCGAGACGACGCACCATCGAGTCGAATTTGAAATGCGTGGCCGCCGAAGTCAGCGGCACGTCGATAAAGCAAAAGGGCGCCTCGAGGCGCCCCTTTTTCTTGTCCACATCGCCCGAACCTGAACCATGCGACAGACGGTGATATCCGAGCCCGCTAGCCGACGTTCTACAGTTCGTCGAAATCGACGATGGGTTTGTAAATCCATCGCCGGCCGTCATGCCGCCGCCATACGCGGCCCCAGACGATCGCACCGTCGATGGCCCGCCGTGGAAGGATCAGGTGCCAAATGTGCCAGACGCGAGCCCAGGCGGGGCGGAAGCTGGAATTATATCGATCTTCAAAATCGTTCAGCACGAGGCCACGCTCGTTAAATCTATCGGCTAAATGAAGCGAGGCCGCCGCATGTGGCCGCGGCCTCTGATCGCGAGTGAGCTGAGCGCTTGGGGCACGCGACTGCAATCGATCTTATCGCGGGCAAAGTCCCCCGCAACAAAACCCCGCCGTTAAGCTGAATGCCGGTCGAAAAGATTAAATCCGGAACCGCGAACAGGTATGCGATGCCCTAACCTGCAACCCTCTCAAACCCGAAACACCTTCGCATAGTGCGCTTTCAGCTCTTCGCTCGCCGCCTGCACGGCAACCGGATCGGATTTCTGCGTGGCCCCGGATTTGACCACTGGTGGAAACTTGAGGGAATCGTGGCTCCAAAGGCCGGCTAATTGTTCGCGTCCAATGATGCCAGTTCGGCTTCGCTGAACGTCCGACCGCGAGACAGGAAGCGGCGCTCGCGCCCGTTGTCGAGCGAGAACATGCCGCCACGCCCGGGTACGACGTCGAGAATGAGCTGAGTATGCCGCCAGACCTGAAATTGAGCACCGCCTATATAAACCGGAACTGTATCGATCTCGCCGAGCTTCACATCGTGATCGCCGACGAGGAATTCGCCGGCCGGGTAACACATCGGCGACGACCCGTCGCAGCAGCCGCCGGACTGGTGGATAAGCACTTTCGGATGCTCGCGCCGGATTTCCGCGAGCAGCTCCCGTGCGGCGTCGGTCGCGACGACCCGCGGAACGTCATGTTTGTCCATCGAACTGCCTCCGAATAACGGGCCGGCCCGGGAACCGCCCGGGCCGGCCGAGGCTTTTCAGGATCAGAAGAACCCGAGCTTCTTTTCGCTGTAGCTGACCAGCATGTTTTTCGTCTGCTGGTAATGATCAAGCATCATCTTGTGGGTCTCTCGTCCTATGCCTGACTGCTTGTAGCCGCCGAACGCTGCGTGAGCGGGATAGGCGTGATAGCAATTCGTCCACACCCTGCCCGCCTGGATGGCGCGGCCGAAGCGATAGCAGCGATTGATGTTGCGGCTCCAGATGCCGGCGCCGAGGCCGTAGAGGGTATCGTTGGCGATCGCCAGCGCTTCGTCGTCGGTCTTGAAGGTCGTCACCGACACGACCGGTCCGAAGATCTCCTCCTGGAAAACACGCATCTTGTTGTGCCCCTTGAATACAGTGGGCTTTACGTAATATCCACCGGCGAGGTCGCCCGGCAGCTTGTTACGTTCGCCGCCCGCAAGAACCTCGGCGCCCTCCTGTCGGCCGATGTCGAGATAGCTGAGAATTTTCTCCAGCTGCTCACTAGATGCCTGAGCGCCGATCATGGTCGACATTTCCAGCGGATTGCCCTGGACCACCGCGTTAACGCGCCTCAGCGCGCGTTCCATGAATTTGTCGAAGATCGATTCATGGACCAGCGCGCGGCTCGGACAGGTGCAGACCTCGCCCTGATTGACGTTGAACATGACGAATCCTTCGATCGCCTTGTCGAAGTAATCATCATCGGCGTCAGCGACGTCCTTGAAGAAGATATTCGGAGACTTGCCGCCCAGCTCCAGCGTCACTGGAATGAGGTTCTGACTGGCATATTGCATGATCAGCCGGCCGGT
This sequence comes from uncultured Alphaproteobacteria bacterium, assembly GCA_963770515.1. GTDB lineage: Bacteria > Pseudomonadota > Alphaproteobacteria > Rhizobiales > Xanthobacteraceae > Bradyrhizobium. Next base: position 400,517 of record CAVYPW010000002.1, on the reverse strand, counting down.
CGTGGTCTCGCCGGTGAACGCAATCTTGGCGATGCGCGGGTTGGATGCCAGCGGCTTGCCGGCCTCGAGCCCGAAGCCGTTAACGACATTGAGGACGCCCGGTGGCAGCAGATCTTCGATCAGTTCCAGCAGCACTAGGATGCTCGCGGGGGTCTGCTCGGCGGGCTTGAGGACGACGCAGTTGCCGGCGCCGAGTGCCGGCGCGACCTTCCACGTCGCCATCAGGATCGGGAAGTTCCAGGGGATGATCTGGCCGACCACGCCCAGCGGCTCGTGGAAGTGATAGGCGACGGTGTCGTGATCGATCTCGCCGACGCTGCCTTCCTGCGCGCGAATACAGCCGGCGAAATAGCGGAAGTGATCGACGGTCAAAGGAATGTCGACGAGGCTCGATTCGCGGATGGGCTTGCCGTTGTCCCAAGTCTCCGCTTCGGCGAGAAGCTGAATATTCGCCTCGATCCGATCGGCAATCTGGTTGAGAATACGGGCGCGCTCGGCGGGGCTGGTGCGGCCCCAGGCGTCCTTGGCCGCATGGGCCGCGTCCAACGCCTTCTCGATGTCCTGCGCATCGGAGCGCGGAACCTCGCAGATCGTTGCGCCGGTGATTGGCGATATGTTGGCGAAATACTTGCCGGCGACCGGCGCCACCCACTTGCCGCCGATGAAATTCTCATATCGCTTCTTGAAAGGCGGCCGCAGGCCGGACTTCAATTCTGTCTTGGCGTCCATATCGGTTTCCTCCGTTGCATGAACCACAAATGACGGAGGAAAACGCTTGGAGAGAGCGGGCGATATACTTCGCCGCTGTCTGCGGGCAATCCTCCGAAACTGACGTCTTGAGCTCGGCGTCTTCGGAAGATTTTGCTTTCTCTGGCAGCCAAGAAGCTAGTCGTCCAATCGAGAACGGGACGACAGCTGTCTCGATTTCGGGACACTTTCGGCAGCGTACAGCGGCCTAGTGGCCCGATTCTAACATTCGCATCCCCTTTTCAGCGGGGACATTTGCGAATGTTAGAATCAAAAGGACCGCTAGCAAATACAGGTTTCTAGTGGAGTTTCGGATTTGACATTCGCTTTGCGAGCCCGTGGCCACGTGGGTGTGGCGAATGTCAAATCCACTCCACTGGCCGACTAACGCAGCGACAACCTGGCCATGCGACGATAAAGGCTCGCTCGCGAAATACCGAGGTCTCGCGCCGCCCTCGCGGCATTGCCGTCGGCATGCGCCAACGCCCGGCGAAGCTCGGCCCGCTCGGCGGCATCGAGATCAGGCGCCGATTGGGCACCTTCCAGCACGTCCCGGATCGGGCGCAGTTTCTTGAAGCTCTCGCGCGACAGGCCGTAACTCTTTCGTGCCCGTCGCGTCGCACCGATCAACAGGTCATCCGTATCGACGGCGAAGAGCTCGGGCCCCGCACCGGTCTTGCCGGCTCCCAGGATCACGCGCAAATCGGCAAATGCGCGCATGAAATTCTCAGTCTCGATCTGATGAGCAGCATCGGCGACCGAGTTCCTGAGCAGCAGCAGAAAGCCGTCCGTGAGATCGGCCCGGCACGAGGATATGTCGAGCACGCCGGCGAGTTCGCCCTCGTGATCGAACAGAGGGGCGCCCATGCAGCTCATCGCCGTATTGCGATCAAGGAAATGCTGCGCGCGATCGATGGTCAGTGGACGCTGTTCGATCAGGCAGGTGCCGATCCCGTTAGTGCCTTCGGTCGCCTCGCTCCAGTCCGTTCCCGTCCACAGACCCCATTGCTTGAACGACATATCGTCGCCCGCCTTGCCCCGCCGCGCGACAATCAAGCCCGAGGCGTCGGTCAAAACGACACAGCAACCGCTGTCGCCGACGGCGGAAAACAGACGAGTCATGGCGGTGTCCGCAATTGCCGCCAATGGGCCAAGTCGCTCCAGCGCCTGACGGCAGCAGATATCGTCAGCAAGTTCCACGTGGTGAATCGTTTCAGGATCGAGGCCGTGAACCAGGAACGAGCGGCTCCACGACGCGGCCACCGCCGACTTGGCCGCACCCGATTTGGAGAACACGGTCTCCCTGATCAACTTCCCGTGCCGTTCCGCCATCTGGCGCCTCCCACGTCCTGCACGCGGCGCAACTCGACTAAATCTAACGAGGCGGACGAAATGAGGGCATTGACCTATCGCAAACCACCCCGGAAGCCAAAATCGGTTTCGGCGCGGATTACCAACCCGGTTTGGCGAATGCTCGACAATCAAACCTGGGCCATACGCCGGAGGCTTTGCGGGCAAACTCCCGGCTCTCACTAAACCCGAAACAGCTTCGCATAGTGCGCCTTGAGTTCTTCGCTCGCGGCTTGCACGGCGACCGGATCGGATTTGAGCATTTTCACTTCCGACATCGGCTTTTGCCCGGCGCGCGGTTTGACCTCGGCATGGAACGAGCGATGGGCAAATTCGTCGACCAGCATCTGCTGGGCCTCGCGGCTGAAGAAGAAGCTCTGGAACAGCCGCGCGGCATTCGGGTTCGGCGCGTCCTTGAACACCCCGCTCGGCACGATGATCAACGGCGAGCCCTCGGTCGGATACACCACCTCCACCGGCTTGCCCTGATCCTTGAACAGGATGAGGTTATAGTCGTTGCCGTCGGCCATCACGGCGCGTTCGCCAAGCGCGACTTTGACCGGGGGGTCGCCGGCCGATTGCACCTGCATCACCTTTTGTTGCGCCAGTTTTTCCAGATAGGACCAGCCAAGGTCGCGCGAGAGCACGAACGTCGTCGTCAGGATGGCGCCGCTGTAGCTGGGATGGCCCTTCACGAGCTTGCCCCGCCATTTCGGATCCAGCAGGTCGGCGTAGCTTTTCGGCGCATCCTCAGGTTTGACCAGATTGGTGTTGTAACCGATCGCTTCCAGCCAGGCGCAAGAAGTGGCGTAGAGCCCGTCGGGATTGAACTGATCGGCCGGAAAATGTCTGACGACATCTTCGGGGAGAAAAGGCGCGAGCCAGCCGTTCTTCTTCCATTCGAGATAATGCGAGACGTCGGTCGAGTTGGCGACATCCACCGCATGGATGCCGCTGTCGTTCTCCTGCCCGATGCGTTGAAAAATCCGCTCGGCGCCGGAACGCTCGACCCGCACCGACATGCCGGGATATTTGACCTCGAACAATTTTCCCAGGCGCTCGGCCACGTCGAGCTGGATCGCCGCGTAGTAATTGACCTTGCCTTCTTTCCGCGCGGCCTCGATCAATTCAGGCGTGACCGCGATCGCCGGCGGCGGAGCCGCTTTGAGAGGCTCGGCGAAAAGCGTGGCGGCCACCGAGCCAACTGAAGCTCCGAGCATCGCCCGGCGTGACCAGTTTCCCTTGCGCATCATTCTCTCCCGAACCGTTGTTCTTGTTTGTTGTGGCGGCCATGTTAGCCGACATCCGGACGCCACGGCATTATCACTTTGGGTCAAGACCATGGCTTCCAACGTCATGGCCGGGCACAGCCGTTCGAAGAACGGCGGCGCTTCCGCTTGCCTATGCCCGGCCATCTACGTCTTTGTGTCTCCCAAAGAAAGTAAGACGTGGATGCCCGCGACAAGCGCGGGCATGACGAATGCTTGACACGTCCGTCGAACTTACGAACTGATTTGCCCGTCGTGCCAATTGGTCGCATCGGCGTTGCGCTTCACCGAGGAATTTTCCTTGCGCCGTCGGGCAAATCACCGCCACTAGTTCCGGCCGGCCCGCGCTCTTTGAAGAGGGGCGCTTCGCGATCGTCACGAACGTTGGTGCGGGCTGCGATGGACGCCGTTGTGTCGAAAGACGAACGACATGATGGCGGACGGCGAAGTCGTGTGGTCCTGGCCTCTCGATGCTGAGGTTAACTCGTGACAATGCTTCGCATTGCGCGGGGATGGTGACAACAAGCCCGATCACCAGGGAGAGCCCGAAGGAAACCGTTAAAACCATTCGCGCGGGGAAAGCCGGATTGATCCGGTCGAACCTGTGGTGACTACCTCGTGTGCTTTTTTTGCGCACGAGCCGCGGGTGCGGCCAGGCATCCGGCTTTCCCTGCGCCCTCTCTGCCAATCGAGGGCAAATTTCCGTGAAACTCGGGCCGATGACGCCGCGAGATCGCAAACGCTTGTTTATCGCCTTTTGGGGAAGCCTCGCCTGCTTCCCTGTCCCACTCAATGATGCAGTGCATGATTGCGAGGAACGGGATCGGGACTAAGATGGCCGCCAACGGATGGCGCGCACCAACGACGTCACCGACATCAGCGGGAGAGGCAATCAATGGCAAAGTGGATTCGGTTCGAGAGCCAGGGCAAGAGCGGCTTCGGCACGCTGGAAGGCGATACCATCATCGTGCATTCCGGCGAGATGTTCGGCGCCGCAAAGCCGATAGGCGAAACTCTCAAGCTTGCGGACGTGCAGGTGCGGACGCCCTGCGACCCCTCGAAGATGATCTGCCTCTGGAACAATTTCCATCAGCTCGCCGCCAAGAACGATTTCAAGGAGCCGAAAGAACCGCTGTGGTTCCTGAAAGCCCCGAACGCCTACCACCCCGCCAACAAGCCGATCGAGCGTCCGGCGACCTACACCGGCAAGATCATCTATGAGGGCGAACTCGGCATCGTCATCGGCAAGAAGTGCTTCAACATCACCGAAGCCGAGGCCGGCGAATACATCTTCGGCTATACCTGCGTAAACGACGTCACCGCCGTCGACCTCCTGCGCAAGGACAAATCGTTCGAGCAATGGGCGCGCTCGAAGAGCTTCGACACCTTTGGCGTCTTCGGGCCCGTCATCTCGACCGGCCTCGACCCGATGAAGCTGGCGGTCAAGACCGTGCTGAACGGCAAGGAGCGGCAGAACTATCCCGTTGCCGACATGTTCTTCCCGCCGCACCGGCTGGTGGCCGCGATCTCCAAGGACGTCACCCTGATGCCCGGCGACATCATCGCCTGCGGCACCTCGCTCGGCGCCGGCACCATGGGCGATGCCCACAACGTCGTCGATATCGTCATCGACGGCGTCGGCAGCCTCTCTAATGTGTTCGACCAGGTGTTGCCGAGTCCCTATCTCCTGGGCGCGCCGCCCAAGCCGAAGAAGATCTGCGTGGTCGGCGCCGGCGCGATCGGCGGTTTGCTGGCGGCCAAGTTTGCGCTTGCGGGCGACGAGGTCACCGTCATCGACCAGGGCGCGCATCTGGCCGCGATCCAGAAGAACGGCCTCAAGCTGGAATGGCACGACGGCAAGGTCCAGACCGCCAGGATGAAGGCCGTGAACAAGGCGACCGAAGCCGGCAAGCAGGACATCGTCGTGCTGGCCGTAAAGGCGCATTTCCTCGAGCAGGTCGTGCGCGACATCGACAGCCTGCTCGGCCCCGACACCGTTGCGCTGACCGTGCAGAACGGCCTGCCCTGGTGGTACTTTCAGAAGCTCGGCGGCCAATACGATAACCAGCGGCTGCAAAGCCTCGATCCCACCGGTGTGCTGACCAGGCATATCGACCCCAGCCGCATCATCGGCTGCGTGGTCTATCCGGCGGCGGCGGCGACCGCGCCGGGCGTCATCCATCATGTCGAAGGCGATCGTTTTCCGATCGGCGAACTCGACGGCAAGGAGACGCCGCGGGTGAAGGAATTGCACGACGTCTTCATCAAGGCCGGGCTGAAATCCATGGTGCTGCCGGATATCCGCTCGGAAATCTGGCTCAAGGCATGGGGCAATCTCTCCTTCAACCCGATCTCGGCGCTGACGCATGCGACGCTGGTCGATATCTGCCAGTTCGCCGAGACGCGCGATCTCGCCGCGACCATGATGAAAGAGGCGCAGGACATCGCGCAGAAGCTCGGGGTCACCTTCCGCGTCACCATCGACAAGCGCATCGCGGGCGCTGAAGCCGTCGGCGCCCACAAGACCTCGATGTTGCAGGATGTCGAGGCTGGCCGCTCGCTGGAAACCGAGGCGCTGATCGGCTCGATCCTGGAAATGGCGAAGCTGACCAATACGCCCGCACCCGCGATCCAGTCGGTCTATGCGCTGGTGAAGCTGCTCAACAAGGTGATGCTGCTGGAAGGCGGCGGCGTGAAGGTCGAGAAAATCAGCCAGGCGGCGTGAAGAGAGAGCTCCTTCTCCCCGCTTGCGGGGAGAAGGTTGGGATGAGGGGGAGTCACCGCGCATACGAACTATCAGAAAGCCCCTCACCCGCATCACCAAGAGCGATGCGACCTCTCCCCGCAAGCGGGGCGAGGTGAAGCGGAAAGCGTGGGCGGGGAGGATAAAGAAAACCTACGCGACGCGCTTGGTATCGAGCAGCGCCTTGCCGAACGCCTGGAACAGCGCGCGGTTGATCGGGTTGCGCTGTGGGTCATATTCGGCATGCCACTGCACGCCGAGCGCAAAGGACGGCGCCTCCGCAATTCGAATGGCTTCGATCGTACCGTCTTCCGCAATCCCCTCCACCACGACCCGTGCGCCGGGATCGAGGATGCCTTGACCGTGCAGCGAATTGACACGGATGGTGTCGCAGCCGAGCAGTTCGGCAAAGGCGCCGCCGGCCAGCAGCCGGACTTCATGGCGGTCGGCGAAGATCACCTTGGGATCGGGATGGATTTCGCCGGTCTCCAGCCGCGGCATCCGGTGGTTCATGCGGCCGGGCAATTCGCGGATCTCCGGATGCAGCGAGCCGCCGAAGGCCACATTCATCTCCTGGAGGCCCCGGCAGATGCCGAACAGCGGAATGCCGCGGGCGACGCAGGCCTCCGACAGGGTCAACGCCACCTCGTCGCGCTTGATGTCATAGGGCTCGTGCTTGGCGTCGGGGGCGGACTTGAAGCGGGTCGGATGAACATTGGCGCGGGCACCGGTCAGCACAATCCCGTCGACCACATCGAGCAGGGCCGCAACGTCGGTGATCTCGGGGCAGCCGGCAAACACCAGGGGCAAGGCACCGGCCACTTCGGCAATGGCGCGAAGGTTTCGCTCGCCAACCGCCTGGACGTCAAAGCGACCTTCGAGACGGTGCGAATTCCCGATCACACCGACAACCGGCTTCCTTCTCATGCCCCTTCCATCTCGTAACCTCTCGAAAGGATGATAATGCACTTGCAGCTGCGCCGGATCAATAATTCGGCATCATTTTCCACGGCTGCCCTGCCCTGCGGTGGATTCATTCCTCACCGGAAAGGCACCCTTTGGGCACTGGATCAGCCCCTTAACCCCTCGCCCGGCTTGATCCCCGGCCGTATTTGACGAAAGAGTGAGTTTGCAACTTGAGTGGGGTTAAGAAAAACGTGCCGCTGTCATCCGACGATCGCCGTGAAACTCGAGACGATTTAGCCTGGGCCATCGCCGTCGGCGGCATCGGCGTCGTGGCTTTCGCGAGCCTGCTGCTGTTCGCCTGGGCCTTTGCGGCGACGCTGTTTCTGATCTTTGCCGGCATGCTGCTCGGCGTGACGCTCAATGCGATGACGCACCTGCTCGGCCGCGTCGTCGGATGGCCGCATTGGCTTCGGCTCGCCATCGTGTGCCTGGTATCGGCCGGGCTGTTGTCCGGCGCGATTTTCCTCGGCGGCACCACCATCGCCCAGCAGGCGGCCGCGCTCAGCGACACGATCAAATCGCAACTCGTCAACGTCAAAGCCTTTCTCGACCGCAACGGGATCGACACCAGCTATCTGGATCTGGCCAAACCGGGGTCGGGACCGTCCGCTTCCGCCACACCCAGCACGAGCCCGAGCCCGACGCATAGCCTTCCCGGCGCCGATGCCCTTGCATCGAGCGGCGGCGCCATCGTGAGCCAGACCTTGAAACTCCTGCTGGGCACGCTGAGCGCGGTCGGCAACTTCTTCATCGTGATCTTCCTCGGGCTCACTTTCGCCGCACAGCCGAGTGTCTACCGGAACGGCCTGTTATATCTGGCGCCAGCCAAACACCGCGCCCGGGCGACCGCGATCATCGACAAGATCAGCGACACGCTGGAGCGCTGGCTGATCGCGCAGATCGTCGTGATGACGGCTGTGTTCGCCGTGACGTGGCTCGGGCTTGCCGTCATCGGCATCCCCGGCTCGTTCATTCTGGGCATTCAGGCAGGCTTGCTGGCGTTCATCCCGACCGTCGGTGCGATTGTCGCGGGCGTCATCGTCGTGCTGGCCAGTCTGTCGTCCGGATGGATCGCGACGGGAAGCGCCTTCGGGCTGTTTCTGGGCGTCCACGCGCTGGAGAGCTACATTCTGACGCCGATCCTGCAGCGGCAGGCGCTGGATATTCCGCCTGCCACGCTGTTTGCGTTCCAGATCCTGCTAGGCATCGTGTTCGGCATCTGGGGTATTTCGCTGGCGCTGCCGCTGATGGCGATCGTCAAGGTCCTGATCGATCACTTCAAGACCGAGACGCCCTTAACCGACGCAGCGCCTGCTTGAGGTCAGCTCACCACCGTTTCGGTATGTTCGACCTCGGGCGCGCTCGCAAAATATTGGCCGACCAGCCCGCGCCAGGCCTGAAAGTCTTCCGAGCCGCGGAAATCGACGGTGTGGTTCTCCAGCGTCTCCCATTTGACGAACAGCCGGTAGCGCGTCGGCTTTTCGACCGATTTATGAAGCTCCATGCCTTTGCCGCCCTTGGCCCGCAGGAACAGCGGTTTTGCCTTGGCGACGGCGGCCTCAAAATCCTTCTCGGTGCCGGGCTTGACTTCGATCTGGGCGATTTCGGTGACCATTGTGGTGCCTCTCGATTGGGGAGGCTTGTCTCTAACCGAGCCAGAAAAAAAGAAAAGGGGCGCCCGCGCGGTACGCTGCGTTCACTTGAAGAGCAGGACCGTACCGACGAGCATCATGGCGCAACCGATGAACATGATCGCGGGCCATCTGTTCAGTCTGGCATTGTAGCGACCGCTGGCGCGACGCTCGGAAATCAGCGCCGCCTCATATTCTTCCGCGGTCGAGAACATGCAGGCGAAGCCACCACGCGCCGATATAGCGGCGGCTTCAAGCGAGTTCAGAAGAGCTTCGGGATTGCGCCTTTGGGTCGACTCCATGTCCGCAAGGGTACAAAGCGGATGGTAAATAACGGGTTACCATCCCCTTTTATGTCCTCACGCCAGACGCGGCACTCCCGCGACCGGACGCGCGGAGCCGGCGCTCTTGCGCCGCCAGTGTTCCAGCGACAGCGGCAATTCTTCCGCAGCCTCGACACGGTTGCGGCCGCCGCGCTTGGCCTGGTAGAGCGCGGTATCGGCGGCGGCGAGCAACACCTCAAGTTCGGTGCCGGCCGGGCCGCCCGCCACGCCAATGCTCACGGTGGTATCGACCGGACCTTCGTCGCAGACGATGCCGGAGGCCTCAAAAGCCTCACGCACGCGTTCGGCCACGATCACGCCTTCCTCGAGCGGGCAGGTCAGGAGGGCAGCAAATTCTTCGCCGCCGACGCGTCCCGACAGGTCGCTGATGCGCAGGTTGTTCACCACGACGGCCGAGAACAATTTGAGGATCTCGTCGCCCGCTGGATGGCCGAAACGGTCGTTGATCGACTTGAAGTGGTCGATATCAAAGATCATCGCCGTTACCGGACGCCCGCCATTGGCTTCGCGCTCGATCACCCGCGAACAGGCCTCCGCAAAACCGCGACGATTGAACATGCCAGTCAGCGGATCGACCGAGGCGGCATTCTTGTGCACGGTCACGGCGCGTTCGGAAACCAGCATGAAGATCAGGAAGACGGTACCGACCGCATAAAGCACCAGTTCGATGGCGAAGACCGTGACCCAGATACTGTCGTCAAACCGGCGATCATGCGGGTGCAGGAGATCGCCAAGCAGGATCGGCAACATCAGCACGAAGCCGTGCAGCACGGGCACAGCGACCGACGGCCAGCGTTTGCGCAAGGTCCGGCGGCGCTCGCTCCACAATTCGGCGGCCGTGAGCGCCGCATAGACAGCGACAATACCGGCGCCGATGGTCAACCGCAGCGCGGTCGCGTTTGGCGACAGCGTCATGACGGTCGCAACCCAGACCAGCGAGCCGAGCACCAGGCCGGGATAATTCGGCTTGCGGCCGTGAAACAGCCGCGACGCATTCCACACCATGCCGCAGGTCAAAAAGCCGATGGCGTTCAGCGCCAGAGCGAACATATCGCCGAACCTGGCACTCCCGAACGTCCACAGCGCCACGGAGACCGCCCCCAGCAGATAGGCCGATCCCCACCACTTCAGTGCGGCAATCTTCTCCTGAAGACCAAAGAACAACAGCATCATTCCCAGCAACGCCGCGATCATCGCGGCGACGGCATAAAGCGTGGAAGTATCGAGCGACATGGTGTCACCGAAAAGTTTGTGATGCACAATTGCAAGGCGCCGGGCCTAACCGAGACCTTCGCATTTGCCACGCTAACGCCGCCGCCTTGGCAATCCGTTTGACTCGATGCGCAAGTTTTCAGGAAAAACTGCGTCAACTCATTATTAAAATGCGAAAAGAAAAAGCGCCCGCAAGCGGGCGCTTTTGATGATCCATATAGGCCGCGTTCGCGGCAAATTTTAACGAAGCAATTAGCGCTTCGAGAACTGGAACGACCGGCGAGCCTTGGCGCGGCCGTACTTCTTGCGCTCGACCACGCGCGAATTGCGGGTGAGGAAACCGCCCTTCTTCAGCACGCTGCGCAGATCCGGTTCGAAATTGGTGAGCGCCTTGGAAATGCCGTGGCGTACCGCACCTGCCTGGCCCGAAAGGCCGCCGCCGGTCACGGTGCAGATCACGTCATACTGGCCGGCGCGGGCAGCGGCGACCAGCGGCTGCTGAATCATCATGCGCAGCACCGGGCGGGCGAAGTAAACTTCGACCTCGCGGGTATTGACGATCACCTTGCCGGCGCCGGGCTTGATCCAGACGCGGGCAACCGCGTCCTTGCGCTTGCCGGTGGCATAGGCACGGCCGAACTTGTCGACCTTCTTGACGTATTTCGGCGCTTCGGGCGTTGCCGGCTTGAGTTGCGACAATTGATCGAGCGACTGCACGGTATCAGCCATCTTATGCGGCCCTCATGTTCTTGCGATTCATCTTGGCGATGTCGAGCGTTTCCGGCTGCTGGGCTTCGTGCGGATGCTCGGCACCCGGATAAACGCGCAGATTACCCAGTTGCACGCGGCCGAGCGGTCCGCGCGGAATCATGCGCTCAATGGCCTTTTCCACCACACGCTCCGGGAAACGACCCTCGAGGATCGATTTGGCGGTGCGTTCCTTGATGCCACCAATGAAGCCGGTGTGGTTGTAATAGACCTTGTTCTCACGCTTGCGTCCGGTCAGCACGGCATGCGCCGCGTTGATGATGATGACGTGATCGCCGCAGTCGACATGGGGCGTGTAGGTCGGAAGATGTTTGCCGCGAAGGCGCATGGCAACCAGCGAAGCGAGGCGTCCGACCACCAAACCTTTGGCGTCGATCAACACCCACTTCTTCGTCACCTCGGCCGGCTTTGCCGAAAACGTTTTCATGTGAGTAATCCGTGAAAAAGAGAAGGCGCACGTCGTGCGCCAAACTGCGCCGGTTTCTAGAGATGTCTTGCGGCGACGTCAACGCCAAATCGAAGTAATTGTTCTTGTAAAAACAACGTCTTGCAATTATGGTCTTATATTACCTCCAAATTCCCTAAGCAACAGGAACGGAATAGGTCGCAGTCACATGGGCGATTGGGTCGGGCGATCCGTCCGACATCAGATTAACCTCCCCGACCGCCAACCGCTTGCCGAGCTTCAACAGCCGCGCTGCGGCGAGCACATCATGCCCAGCGACACCTTTGCGCAGGAAGTTGACGTTGAGGTTGGTGGTGACCGCCAAGCCTACGGGACCAATCGCCGAGAGCAGCACGACATACATGGCGAAATCGGCAAGCGCCATCAGTGTGGGACCGGAAATCGTTCCTCCCGGACGCAGCATCTGGTCGCCATAGCGCTGCCGGAGCCGGCATGAGACGCCATCGGCCGCTTCGATTGTTATGTCGTCGGCACTGAAGACTTGCGGAAACTCCCGCCGGAGGAATGTTTCCAGTTCAGGCACCGTCATTTTTGCTATGGCCATGTTCCCCCGCCTGCCCTCGCCTCACCCGGCCTATTACATTAGACTCGTATTTTACACCCTGTAGCCGGCGAATATTTCGATGACGAGCCAAACAGCACGTAGCCCCGTTTCGCGACCGCCAATCCTGTTGCGCGAACAGGCCGGCGATATCGCTATCCTCACGCTTAACCGGCCGGATGCCCGCAACAGCCTGTCGGAGGGCCTGATCGCAGCGCTCGACGCCGAGCTGCGGGAAATTCACGACGACGCCAAGGTGCGTGCCGTGGTGATTGCCGCCACCGGCAAAGCGTTCTCGGCCGGCCACGATATGAAAGAACTGACAGCGCGGCGCAGCGACGCCGATCGTGGCCGGGCCTATTTCGCCGAGATCATGACGGCGTGCAGCACCATGATGCAGGCCATTGTCCATTTGCCAAAGCCGGTGGTCGCCGCCGTCCAGGGCATTGCCACCGCTGCCGGGTGCCAGCTGGTCGCCAGCTGCGATCTGGCGATCGCCTCGGAAGCGGCGACCTTCGCAACGCCGGGGGTCGATATCGGTCTGTTCTGCTCGACGCCGATGGTGGCGTTGTCGCGCAACGTTCCGCGCAAGCAGGCGATGGAAATGCTGTTGACCGGCGAACCCATTTCGGCCACGACCGCACGCGACATCGGTCTCGTCAATCGGGTCGTGCCAGCCGGGAGCGAGCGGGATGAGGCGATTGCGCTGGCGCAACAGGTCGCGCGCAAATCCGCCTACACGATCAAGATCGGCAAGGCCGCCTTCTATCGTCAGGCCGAAATGAGCCTCGGTGAGGCTTATCGCTACACGGCGGAAGTGATGACCGAGAACATGATGGCGCGCGACGCCGAGGAAGGAATCGGCGCCTTCATCGAGAAGCGCGAGCCGAAGTGGCAGGATAAATGAATCACGACAGCTACGACGACAACTATATCCGTTCGATTCTCAACGGCGTGAAATCGATCGCGATGGTCGGTGCCTCGCCGGTCAACGTGCGGCCGAGCTATTTCGCCTTCAAATATCTCGCCCAGCGCGGCTACGACATGATCCCGGTCAATCCCGGCCACGTCGGCAAGAGCCTGCTTGGAAAACCGTTCGTCGCCTCATTACTCGACATCGATCGGCCGGTCGACATGGTCGATATTTTCCGCAACTCCAGCCACATCATGCCGGCGGTCGATGAAGCGCTGAAAATGTCGCCCGCGCCGAAGGTGATCTGGATGCAACTTGGCGCGCGCGACGACGCGGCGGCCGAAAAAGCCGAAGCGGCCGGCCTTAAAGTGGTGATGAATCGCTGCCCCAAGATCGAATATGGCCGGCTTTCGTCGGAGATTTCCTGGATGGGCGTGAATTCACGCACCTTGAGCTCCAAGCGCGCGCCGATGCCGACGCAAGGCATGCGGCTTTCGCTCGGCCGCAACAGCGTCAGCGGCGGAACGACCGAGGCATCTGACCGCGCGTCGAAAAACAGAACCGATCTTTCCTGACACAATGCGAAAGATTTTTTTCTGCGACACCGTGCCGCGAAGCACGGCCATCACGAATAATGCCTGATTTGTCGTGCTGCCTTGACGGCTGAGGCCGCTAACGCGATTGTCCCCCGAAGGGAGGACGCGCAACAGCGTCTCGAATGATATTCGACTTCTAATCTAAAACGCGGCGGCTTGCGCCCGTCTGGCATCATGAGACCGACACAAAGGAAGCAAGAATGACCGATCGTATCCCCGGTTTTTCCACCCTTGCCGTGCACGCCGGTGCGCAGCCCGATCCCACCACCGGCGCCCGGGCGACGCCGATTTATCAGACCACGTCATTCGTGTTCAACGACGCCGACCACGCCGCTTCGCTGTTCGGCTTGCAGGCGTTCGGCAATATCTATACGCGGATCGGCAATCCGACGCAGGCGGTGCTGGAAGAGCGTGTCGCAGCCCTCGAGGGCGGCACCGCGGCACTGGCGGTAGCCTCCGGCCACGCGGCGCAGGTCGTGACTTTCCAGATGCTGCTCAATCCCGGCGACGAATTCATCGCGGCGCGGAAGCTCTATGGCGGTTCGATCAACCAGTTCACCCACGCCTTCAAGAGTTTTGGCTGGAACGTGGCGTGGGCCGATCCGGACGATATCGAAAGCTTCGAGCGCGCGGTAACGCCGCACACCAAGGCGATCTTCATCGAGTTCGATCGCCAATCCCGGCGGCACGATCACCGACATCGAGGCGATCGCGGCCGTCGCCCGCAAGGCCGGCGTTCCCCTCATCGTCGATAATACGCTGGCAACGCCCTATTTGATCCGCCCGATCGACCACGGCGCCGACATCGTCGTGCACTCCCTGACCAAATTCCTCGGCGGCCATGGCAACTCGATCGGTGGCATCATCGTCGATGCCGGCACCTTCGATTGGTCAAAGGACAACAAATACCCGATGCTGAGCGAACCCCGGCCGGAATACCACGGCATCAAGATTCAGGAGACGTTCGGCAACTTCGCATTTGCGATCGCCTGCCGCGTGCTGGGCTTGCGCGATCTCGGCCCGGCGATCTCGCCCTTCAACTCATTCCTGATCCTGACCGGCATCGAGACGCTGCCGCTGCGCATGCAAAAGCATTGCGAGAACGCCAAGGCGATCGCCGAATGGCTTGTCCCGCATTCGGAAGTGGCCGCCGTCAACTATGCCGGATTGAGCGGCGACAAATACAACAACCTCGCGCGCAAGTATGCGCCAAAGGGCGCGGGCGCCGTCTTCACCTTCAGTCTCAAGGGCGGCTATGACGCCGGCATCAATCTCGTGTCGAAGCTCAAGCTGTTCTCGCATCTGGCCAATGTCGGCGACACCCGTTCGCTGGTCATTCATCCGGCTTCGACCACCCACAGCCAGTTGGACGATGCCGCCAAGATCAAGTCGGGGGCGGCCCCCGATGTGGTGCGGCTGTCGATCGGCATCGAGGACAAGGAAGACCTGATCGCCGACCTCGATCAGGCGCTGCGGCCGGGTTGAGATTCTGATCTCGTTAACACTCGCTCGGCTCAAAGGTGGTTGAATTGTCGCTGCGATGATTCGGAGCGGAACCATGTTGCGCGGGATGCTGCTGTTAACGGCTGCGATATTTGCTTTCAGCCCGGCCCTTGCCGCCGATATGCCGGATGCCGGCGCGCGTGTTTATGGTAAAGCACCCCGGCACGGCCGAACCGTCCATGTCGAGGAGGAGTCCGATCTCCTCTTCACGCCGTCGGAGGCCTTCCCCGAGGTCCATTTGCCGCCGCGTACGCCGATCCTGTTGGGATCGGCGACGCTGCCGGGCTATTACGGCTCGACGCATTCCTACGACTATCAGGGCCCGTATTACGGCGGCCCCAACATCAATTATCGGTTCCAGCTGCCCTATGCCTGCGGCGTGCTCGGATACTGCTAACCCGCGAGCGTGACCGGCTGGCCGATCCCCTGCACGAACGGCTCGCGCCGTATCCGCGTCAGACGCTCCACTTGGGAGACCGCCAACGTCAGCACGATAATCGCGACCGCCTGATGGGTGAGCGCGAGATCCATTGGCGCCTGATTGAGCAGCGTCAGGATGCCAAGAGTCGCCTGCAACGTCACGATGCCGAGAAGCCACAGCGCGCCATCGATCACCGGCCGCGTCGCGCGGGAGCGCGCGGCGTCGATCGCATGCCACACCGCCAGCGCAAACAGCGTATAGGCCACCATCCGGTGTTCGAACTGCACGGTCAGCGTATTTTCGAAGAGGTTGAGCCACCACGGCACATCGAAGAACAACCGTGCGGCCGATGGAATGAAACCGCCGTCGATATCGGGCCAGGTGTTGTAGATCTTGCCGGCGCGAAGCCCCGCCACCAGCGCACCGAGATAAAGCTGTACAAACGTCAGCGCGAGCAGAACGATCGCGCTGATTTTCAGCCGTGGCGGCGCACTTGAAGGCGCGCTTTCGCCCAGCCGCCGCAGCGTCCAGACGATGCCTGCAAAGATCAAGAGCGCCAACACGAGATGCGTTGCGAGACGATATTGGGAGACCTCGACCCGCTCCGAAAGCCCGGAGGCGACCATCCACCACCCGACGGCGCCCTGCAGCGCGCCGAGCGCGAAGATCCCCCACAGTCGCCGCTTCAGTTCACCGCCGAGACCGCCGCGCCACAGGAACCAGAGGAACGGCAGCAAATAGGCTATGCCGATCACCCGCCCCAGCAGCCGATGGCTCCACTCCCACCAGAAAATGGTCTTGAACTCGTCAAGCGACATCCCGGCGTTCATTTGGCGGTATTGCGGAATCCTCTTGTAGGCATCGAAGGCCTGCGTCCATGCCGTTTCACCAAGCGGTGGCAAGGCGCCCGTGACCGGTTTCCACTCCACGATCGATAGCCCGGACTCCGTCAGCCGGGTAGCGCCGCCGACCAGCACCATGACCGCAATCAATGCGGCAACCGCAATCAGCCACCAGCGGACCGGGCGGATATCCTGAGTTTGAGCGGCGGAAACAATGGCCATCGGCGTCGCACTTTACTCCACGAGTGCGCACCTTATAGTCCGCCCCTTCCCGCGCGGAAAGCGCGTAAATCGAGGCAAAGCCGACTGTTCCGTCATGAAAATACGCACCCGTAAATTGTTTGGAACCGTCGCTTTGTTGCTGCTTGCGGCCACGTGGTCGCTGATGGGAATGACGGTGGCGCAGATGCCGTGGCTGGCGAACTCGGGCCTGCGGCAAGCTATTTTCTATGTCGTCGCCGGCCTGGGCTGGGTGCTGCCGGCGATGCCGATCGTGAGCTGGATGTCGCGGCCGGACCCGACCTGATCCTGGTGCTGCCCGCTCCTAAAGAGCGGCGCCGGACAATACCACGCGCATGGCGCGCATCGAGCGCAGCCTTCCGTCCAAGCTAATTCGGGGAAGTGCGAGCAGTGGCGTATGCCCCGCCGGCTCGATGACGCCCGGGATGGTCGAGACGGCACTGGCAAAGCCCGCCTCCTCCGCCATGGCCATATGCTTGCGCTGCCAGGATTTCCGGTCGCCGAAGGGATAGGCGAAGTGCCTGACGTCACGTCGCAGCGCAGCTTCCATAACCGCCTTCCCCATCGTCATTTCCCGTAGCGCCGCCGCCTCTTTCATATTCGACAAAACAGGAAAGTTGACGGTCGCGCCGCCAAGCGTCACCAGCCGATCGGCCGCCAAGGTTTCAAGGCCGCGCCAGTCCAGCGAAGCCTCCCGTGACAGCGCCGCAAGATCGACGGCGTAGCGCGTGCAGAGATCCTTGATGGCAGCCGTCAAGTCTGCCGGTTCCAGCGAACGCATCCAATCCGACAGAAAATCGTAGAGCTGATATTTTTCGGACGTCGTCGGCACATTGAAATGCATTTCGCTGCGGCCGACCATCAGGCTGATGCGCCGCTCACGGGCGATCACCCGTTCGAGCGCAAGCCACCAGGCTTCGCCGATTCCGTCGGGAAACGCTGTCGGCACATAGACGGTGAAGGGAACGCGATGTCGCGCCAGCACGGGATAAGCGGATGCAGCAACGTCCCCGTACGTCCCGTCAAACGTCAGGCAAACGAAGCGTCGCCGTGAGGCCAGCGTAACCGCCCTGCGGCAGACCTCGTCGATCGAAACAATGTCATATTTCCAGCGCTTCAAAGCGCGGATCATTCGATCCAGAAAGGCCGGCGTGATCTCGTTGGACAGCAGCGGCTGAAATCGACCGGCATGGCGGGGCCGAACGCGCTCAAATCGCAGAATGACGCCCGCACCCTGCCGTTTGAACCACGCGTGACCGCGGAAATAAGCGAGTTCCAGTTTGAGGCTCGTCAGAAGTCCGGTAGCAGATGACAACGTCTCGTCTTTCAGCACGTGTTTCAGATGAGGCCGCAGGCTTCGTGGCGAGTCGAGCTTCCGCTCGTCGCGGCGTTATAGTCATTACTCTTTGTTGACATTTCTTTGCAAAGGTCGCCTGAGGCAAAAAGTTAAGTAATCCCTTACACGGATATTTGCGGACAGGTATTGCGATGACCATGGCTGCCGCGATCGGAAGCCGCAACGATGGCGCGTCGGTGTGGTCGAAATCAAGCCGCATCGCCGCAGTCGATATATTTGCCGATATTGACCAAGCTGAGACAGTCTGGCGAAGTCTGGAAAACCAGCACTACCTTTCCACGCCGTACCAGCGATTTGATTTCCTGCGCCCCTGGCAACAGAACGTTGGCGCACGCGAGGGCTTAAGACCTCTCGTCGTCGTCGCCTATGACCGCGACCGCGTGCCGTTGTTGCTGCTCCCGCTTGTGCTCAGGCAGAGCTGGGGCGTTCGGAACGCCCACTTCATGGGTGGCAAGCATGCCACCTTCAACATGGCGATATGGAATCGGGATTTTGCCGCCGTCGCGTCCCGCGCCGATCTGGATGTTGCCTTTGCGGCGATCCACGAGCGTGAAGGCGTCGACGTTTTGGCGTTCCATCAGCAACCTCTCACATGGCAGGATCAGCCAAACCCGTTTGCGTTGCTGCCGCACCAGACGTCCGCCAACGATTGTCCTGTCATGACGATGGTGCCGGGCGCGCCCGAGACGACGCGCATCAGCCATTCCATGCGCCAGCGCCTGAAGACAAAGGAACGCAAACTGAAGGCGTTGCCGGGTTATCGTTATCAGCTGGCCACGAGCGACACCGACGTCAAGCGCCTGCTCGATGCGTTCTTTCGGATCAAGCCGCTGCGAATGGCGGAACAGAAATTGCCAAATGTGTTTGCCGAGCCTGGCGTCGAGGACTTCATTCGCGACGCCGGCATGACTCTGCGGGCAGATGGCGGACGCGTGATCGAAATACACGCCCTGGAAAACGATGGCGAGGTCATCGCGCTGTTCGCCGGCGTCGCTGACGGTTACCGCTTCTCGATGATGTTCAACACCTACACGGTGTCGGCAATTTCACGTTACAGTCCCGGGCTCATCCTGATCCGCCACATCATCGATCACTATGCGGAGCACGGCTACCGCACCCTCGACCTCGGGATCGGATCGGACAACTACAAAAAGCTGTTTTGCAAGGCGGACGAGCCTATTTTTGATTGCTTCGTTCCGCTCGGTCCGCGCGGCTCCGCTGCGGCCACCGCGATGTCGGCCGCCAATCGCACCAAGCGTCTTGTGAAGCGCAATCCGGCACTTTTGCGCCTGGCGCAGAAACTGCGTCGCGCATTCGGCTGACGCAGCCTCACTTGCACTGAAACGGAGATTACGCCGCCACGACCCGTGGCGCAGGGTCAACCGCGTCCGGCGGCTGGACCGGCTTGCTCAGCATCGTCACCTCGCTGAAGCCGACCGCCTTGAGCTGATCGCACATCAGGTTGCGCGCATCCGCAGCCATGGAAGCATCCGGCACCAACACCGCACGCGCCTGCGACGTCAGCAATTCAGCAGGCAGGTCCGAGGCACTTCCGGCATCCAGGAGGACGTGGTCATAGACCTTCAACAGCGCATCGATCGCAAGGCCAAGCCGCGGCGATTGCAACAAGGTGCGGTCCGATCCCGGCCGCCCTGAACTCACAAGATGGGTCCGCGACAGCCGGTCTCTGGTGATGACTTGCGTGAAAGAGGCCTCGCCCTGCATCATTTCCGCCAATCCCGGCGCGTTCGGATCGACAGATACGGCCGAGATGGTCGGCGAAGCCGCCGCCAGATCGACCACAATCACCCTCGCGTTGCGCGCGATCAGGCGCGCGATGGTCAGCGCCGTCAGGGTAATGCTCTCGCTCGGGGCGGTGCCGAGGACAGTGACCTTGCGCGCCGCCACGCCCGCGGCAAGCAGCTTTTCGGCAAGTTGCTCGACCTCCAGGAGTTCGGATTCAATCTCCGGCGCCAGCGGGACTGCAACCGGCTCAACGGCAGGCTCGGATTCGACAGCAGCAGGCCTGGATTCGGCCGCAAGCTTGTATTCGGCCGCAAACCTGGGTTCGGCGGGAGGGCTAAAGACCCTCGCAACCGGCTCGCGCAGCGGAGCCGAAACCGATACAAAGGCTGCCGCCGCGCGCGGGATCGTCATGCGCAGCAATTCTGAAGTGACGATCAACCCGGTGGACAACATCAGCGTCGCCAGCGTCGCGATCAGCACGATCGGCAGCTTCTTCGGATAGGCCGGGATGTTGGACACGCTGGCGCGGGAAATGATCCGGCCGTCCGCCGGCGCGGCCTCGATGTTCTCGCGGGTGGTCGCCTCGCGATATTTTGCCAGATAAGACTCCAGGAGGTCGCGCTGCGCCTTGGCCTCGCGCTCGAGGGCCCGAAGCTGGACGTCCTGGCCGTTGGCGGAGCTGGCTTGTTTCTTCAACTGATCGAGGTTGGCGCTGAGGCCCTCGACCCTGCCGCTGGCAATTCGCGCGTCGTTATCCAGCGAGCGTGAGATCTTGCCGGCTTCGTCGCGAATTTGCCGATCGAGATCGGCAAGCTGCGCCTTGAGCTCCTTGATCCGTGGATGGTTGTCGAGCAAGGTTGACGATTGCTCGGCGAGTTGTGCGCGCAGCGTCACGCGCTGCTCGCTCAATCGACGGATCAATTCCGAATTCAATACTTCAGAGGCTTCGATCGGCTTGCCGCTCTGAAGCATTTCGCGGATCAAACGCGCCTTCGATTCAGCGTCGGATCTCAGCGCGCGGGCATTATTCAATTGCGTATTCAGCTCGCCCATCTGCTGATTGGAGAGCGTGGTATTGTTGGTGCCGACGAACAGGCTGGATCCGGATCGAAAATCCTCGACGCGGGATTCGGCCTCCGCCACTTTCTTGCGCAGGTTTTCGATTTCACCTGCGAGCCACTGTCCCGCTGACTTCGCCTGGTCGCGCCGCGCGCCCTGCTGAAGCACCAGATAACCGTCGGCGATGGAGTTGGCGACCCGCGCCGCGAGGTCAGGATCGCGCGACTGAAATTCGATGACGACGACGCGGGATTTATCGACCGCATAGGCCGTGAAGCGCTCGTAGTAAGCGTCCAACACCCGCTCTTCCGGTGTCAGCGAGATGGGATCGCGACCGATCCCGATCAAAGCGAGCAAGGATCTCAGCGGGGAGAAACCTCGCAGCACCGGATCGAATTCCGGCAGTTCAGCGAGCTTGTTCTTCTTGATGACGTCGCGCGCGAGATCGCGCGACTGCAACAACTGTACCTGACTGGTGACGGCTTCCGCATCGAGCGCGTTGCGGTCGTCGTTGCGCTCGCCATTGGGCCGCAGAAAGACATTTTCCCGCCCATCGATCAGTATCCGCACCTCGGACCTGTATCGCGGCGTAATCATGTTGACGACCGTGATCGACAGCGCGGCCGCCAGCAACGTTGGAACAATAATCCAGTTCCGCTTGCGCGCGAGCGCCTGACCAATCGCCACAAAATCAAGTTCGCCCACCGGCGCGGTCGCTGGTTTGTCGGCGACCGCTGGAATTTGGGGGTCGGCCGGCGCGGCTACAGCCTTGCCCGAACGCCAGAACGCTAAACGCATCGCTCACTCCCCGCGGGACGCTACGACTCTACCGGATACGGCGTGATTACAGTCCATTAAGGTTGCCGCCGGGTTAATTCCGGCCGTTTTGGCGCTATCGGCAAGGCCATCCATCTGCCACGATCATGTTTTGTTAACCATGAAAGTCCTTAATCGGAATCAAGAATTGACCGTGGGTTCTCCGATGCGAGGCGTTCGCGCCCAAATAGCCTCTCTCATGGCCGCGCTCGCGCTTGCGGGCTGCATGCAGACGGGCAATCAGGTTGCGATGGGCCCGCGCAGCGACCTCGACGCCATGGCCTATGGCCAGCCTTCTTATTCTTCGTATCCGGTTGCCTCCGCCGATTCCGGCGGCGCGATCAGCGCGCTTCGTGCAAGCTTCGCCGCTTCGCCAGGCGGCGCTTATGCGCCGGTTGAAAACGCCTACGCCGCCGCCCCCGTCTCCGCCCGGCACGATGCGCCCTATCATCTTGATGCCGGCGACAAGCTCCGCGTCGTGGTGTTTGGCCAGGAAGGCCTCACCAACACCTATGCGATCGATGCCGGCGGCGCGATCACCATGCCCTTGATCGGCGCGGTTGCCGCGCGCGGGCGAACGCCGGCGGGATTGGCCACCGAAATCGCCGCCAAACTGCGCAACGGCTATATCCGCGAGCCTTCCGTGGCGGTCGAGGTCGAAGCCTATCGTCCCTTCTTTATCCTCGGCGAAGTCGCCGCTCCCGGCCAATACCCCTACGTGCCCAATATGAGCGTCGAAAGCGCGGTCGCAATTGCCGGCGGCTTTTCGCCCCGCGCCAAACGCGACAGCGTCACGCTTACCCATACCGAAGCCACAGGCCCCAGCCGCACCATCGTCCCGCTCGGCACTTCCATCAGTCCCGGCGATACCGTCCTCGTCGGCGAACGCTGGTTCTGACCCATGTCCGAGACATCCGACCGGCCACTTCGCATTGTCCACGCGGTGCGCGCGCCCGTCGGCGGAATCTTCCGTCACATCCTCGATCTCGCCAACGGACAGGTCAACGCCGGCCACCACGTCGGCATCATCGCCGACAGCCTGACCGGCGGCGAACGCGCGACCGCCGCGCTTGCCGAGATTGCGCCGCGGCTGAAGCTCGGCGTCCGGCGCCTGGCGATCCACCGCGAGCCCCATCCCGCCGATTTCCTGGTATGGGCGCGCTTCATGTACCTGATCTCGCACCTGAAGCCGGACGTGGTGCACGGACACGGCGCCAAGGCCGGCGCCTTCATCCGCATGATAGGACGGTCAAAGCGCTTCATTCGCGTTTACACCCCGCACGGCGGTTCGCTGCACTATCCGCTCAACACGTGGCGAGGCGCATTCTACAGCCGCATGGAACGCGCGCTCATGAACAATACCGAGCTGTTTTTGTTCGAGAGCGCGTTCGCCCGCGACACCTACCAGCGCACCATCGGCGTGCCGACGACGGGATTGGTGCGTTGCGTTTTCAACGGCGTGACCGCGGCCGAATTCGATCCCGTGGATTTGGCGCCCGACGCCTCCGACGTCGCTTACGTCGGCGAGTTCAGGCACATCAAGGGCGCCGACCTTCTGATCGACGCCGTGGCGCGGCTGCGTGCCGGCGGCATACCGGTGACGCTGACGCTTGGAGGTGACGGCGAAGAATTCGGCTCGCTGAAAGCCAAGGTCGAAAAAAGCGGGCTGACCGAAGCAGCGCGTTTCATCGGCCACGTCAAGGCGCGTTTCGGCTTCTCGAAAGGCAAACTCCTGGTCGTTCCCTCGCGCGGAGACTCAATGCCTTACGTCGTGATCGAAGCCGCCGCGGCCGGCATCCCGATGATCGCCGCCAATGTCGGCGGCATTCCCGAAATTTTCGGTTCCCACACGGACGCGTTATTCGCGCCCAACTCCGCCGGCGCCATGGCGGACGCGATCGAGACCGCGCTGAAGGATCCGGCCGGCACGGCTGCCCGCGCCAAAACGCTTCGCGAAAAAATCTTCATGCACTTTTCGCAGAAGGCCATGGTCGAAGGCGTTCTCGCCAGCTACGGCGAGGCCTTTGCCAGGCGTTAACCATCCTTGACAGCCGATAACCGTTTCTTCCGATTTCTCATCTAAGCCGAAGGCTTAAGGATTGGGCGCTCTCCGCGCGCCTGCCTATATGCATTGCGGTCGAGAACGGATTGAAGACAGTGGAACCTGTTAATGCACGCTCGATGCTGGACGCCGCCGCCGCGGCCTCAGCGACAGCTGCCGTAGGGGCCCCGGTCGAACGGCGCCGCAGGCTTTCGCAAGCAGCCCTCGTCGTCGCGAGTCAGAAAGTCCGCCGGGCCTACTCGCCAATCGTGATCGCCGGCGTGGTCCGCATCGCCGATTTTACGCTGTTGAGCGTTATCGGTATTGCGCTCTATCTGGGCTATGTGGCTCCGCTCGCCGGCTTTCACTGGGAATACATCGCTGCCATCCTGATGATGACGCTCGCAGCCGTGATCTGCTTCCAGGCTGCCGATATCTACGACGTTCAGATTTTCCGCGGCCAGCTTCGCCAGATGACGCGCATGATCTCGTCATGGGCATTTGTTTTTCTGCTGTTCATCGGTGTGTCGTTCTTTGCCAAGCTCGGTAACGAGATATCCCGGCTCTGGCTTTCCGCGTTCTTCTTCATCGGCCTTGCCATCCTGATCGCCTCGCGCCTCGCGCTGCGCGCGCTGGTGCGCTATTGGGCCCGCCAGGGCCGGCTTGATCGACGCACCATCGTAGTCGGCTCCGACGAGAGCGGCGAGAAGCTGATCGAAGCCCTGGACGAGCAGGCCGATTCCGACATCGACATTCTCGGCGTGTTCGACGACCGCAACGACAATCGCGCGCTTGAGACCTGTGCCGGCAAATCCAAGCTCGGCAAGATCGATGATATCGTCGAATTCGCCCGGCGCACCCGCATCGACCTGGTGCTGTTCGCGCTTCCCATTTCGGCGGAAACCCGCATTCTCGAAATGCTGAAAAAGCTGTGGGTGCTGCCGGTGGACATCCGCCTGTCGGCGCATACCAACAAGCTCCGCTTCCGTCCCCGCTCCTATTCCTATCTCGGCAAGGTGCCGACGCTCGACGTGTTCGAGGCGCCGATTACCGACTGGGATCTGGTGATGAAGTGGATGTTCGACCACTTCGTCGGCGCCATCGTGCTGCTTTTGGCTTCGCCCGTGATGGCGCTGGTCGCGCTCGCCGTCAAACTCGACAGCCCGGGGCCGGTGCTGTTTCGCCAGAAACGTTTCGGATTCAACAACGAGCGCATCGACGTCTTCAAGTTCCGCTCGCTCTATCACGATCAGGCGGACCCCCTGGCCGCCAAGGTCGTAACCAAGAACGACAGCCGCGTCACCCGCGTCGGCCGCTTCATTCGCAAGACCAGCCTCGACGAATTGCCGCAACTGTTCAACGTCGTCTTCAAGAGCAATCTTTCGCTCGTCGGCCCCCGTCCGCACGCGGTGCAAGGCAAGCTGCAGAACCAGTTGTTCGACGAGGCCGTTGACGGCTATTTCGCGCGTCACCGCGTCAAGCCCGGCATCACCGGATGGGCGCAGGTCAACGGCTGGCGCGGCGAAATCGACAACGAAGAAAAAATCCAGAAGCGCGTCGAGTTCGATCTCTACTACATCGAGAACTGGTCGGTGCTTTTCGACCTCTACATTCTCCTCAAGACGCCGCTCGCTCTGATGACCAAGAACGAAAACGCCTATTGATACCGCGCCTGATGAAGTAGTCAGGCGTTTGTCGCGTGAGTTTGAGTATTTGAAATGTCGATGGCGTACACGGCGATCGCCGGCCCGACTGCGGCAATAACGGCATCGCCGCGTCTTTTGGCCGTCCAGCGCCTGTTGGTGTGGCTGGTCGCGGCCAGCGGCGCCGTCGTCTTCATCGAACCGAGCCCCTACGAGATCATGACGCTCGGCGGAGCGGTGCTGTTCTGCGCCACGGGCTTGCGCATGCGGCTCGTGCTGGTGCCGCTCCTTCTGCTGCTCACCCTGATCAACCTCGGCTACAGCATCGGCGCCATTCCATTCTACGACAAATCCGAAGTCGCCAACTGGATTGCTACGTCCTGGTATATGGCGGTCACCGTGATGTTCTTCGCCATGGTCATGTCGGAGGACACGTCAGCGCGGCTCGACATGCTCCGCAGCGGATTGGTCGTGGGTGCGGTTGTTGCCGCCGCGTCGGCCATTGCGGGCTATCTCAATCTGGTGCCGGGCGGGTACGACCTGCTCACACTTTACGGGCGCGCGCGCGGCACCTTCAAGGATCCGAACGTGCTGGGCGCTTTCCTGATCCTGCCGGCCTTGTTTGCTTTACAAAGCGTCGTCACCGACCATTTCGCAAAAGCATGCCGAAACGGGGTTGCGTTCGGCCTCATGGCGCTTGCGATCCTGCTTGCCTTTTCGCGCGCCGCCTGGGGCGGGCTTGCGATCACCGCGGCGTTCATGCTGGCACTGATGGTCTTGACCAGCCGGACCCACGCGCAGCGATCGCGGATCGTGATGATTTCAGTCGTGGCGATTGTCCTGCTGGTGCTGCTGATTGCCGTGCTGCTGTCGTTTGACTCCATCGCCGATATGTTCAAGCAGCGCGCGAGCTTCGACCAAAGCTATGACGAAGGCCGTTTCGGCCGGTTCGGCCGTCATATTCTCGGCGCCGACATGGCGCTCGACCTGCCGTTTGGCATCGGCCCGCTGCAATTCCATAACTACTTCCCCGAAGACACCCACAACTCCTATCTGAATGCCTTCATGTCGGGCGGCTGGCTGGCCGGCCTTTGCTATCCGACCCTGATCGGCGTGACGGTCATCATGGGATTTCGGCACCTGTTGAAGCCTGTACCCTGGCAACGCATTTATCTGGCGGTCTTCGCGGCGTTTCTCGGCACTGTCGGTGAGGCCTTTGTCATCGACACCGACCACTGGCGTCACTTCTGGATGATGCTCGGTACGATGTGGGGCCTGTTCGCCGCGGCGCAGGCTTATGAAGCGCGGCCCAATCCCACCGTCAGCGCCGCGCCTGAGGCGGCTTCTTAGCCGTTCGGCCTTTCGCCGCAATAGCCTTTTTCGCCGCGGTAGCCTTGGCGATCGTGGCTTTGAGCTCTTCGGTCGCCGCCAGCATGGTCTCGTAGCCCTGCGAAGCGAACCGTAGCAGCAACCGCAGTTCATCGTCGGTATAGCTATCCCAATTCTTCAGCATCGCGCGCTGCATGTGCTCGTAGAGCACGCCAATCCGCGCGATGTTTTGCGGAACCGGAGCGATGAACACCTTGCGGCGGTCATGTTCGTCCCGTTCGCGCCTGACGAATCCGGCTTTCTCGAGCCGATCGACCACCCCCGTGATCGCGCCGGTTGTGAGGCCAGTCACTTGCGCGAGCCTGCCCGCAGTCGCACGGCCCTCGAGATTGAGGAAATCAAGGCACTCGTGGTCGGAACTTGAGATTCCCGCATGGTCAGCGACGGCCTGGCCGAAAATCGCGCCCATGCCCGAGGCGCGCCGCATCGCGTGCTCCAGTTCCAGCATCAACGCAGCTCGCGCTTTTCCTCTTGACAACGGCAATCCCATTTCTTAGCAATAGAGTATCTTAGTTACTAAGATAATTAGTCACCATACATCTCTACCACCGCTGGGACATCAGGAGCAAGTCATGCTGCAACGTCGCCGCAAAGCATTGATCATCGGAGCCGGCATTGCCGGCCCCGTGGCCGCGATCCTTCTCAAGCGCGCCGGCTTCGACGCCGAACTGTTCGAGGCGTGGCCCTACTCGACCGGAATCGGCGGCGGCCTGCAGATCGCCCCGAACGGCATGCGCGTGCTGGCCGAGATCGGGCTCGCCGACGACATGATCGCCGCCGGCTCGATCTCGGAATCCTTCGATTTCTGCTCCAAATCGGGCAGCCGGATCGGCTCGATCAACCGGAATATGAAAGAGCGCTTCGGACAGCCTGCGGTGAATATGCGCCGTTCCACCCTGATCGAGGCAGTCGTCAACAAGGCCTGGTGCGAGGACGTCGAATTACGCTTCGAAAAGCGGCTGACGCGCATCGAAGATCGTGCCGACCAGCCTGTCGTTGCGCATTTCACCGATGGCAGCAGCGCCGAGGGTGACTTCATCATTGGCGCCGATGGCGTGCATTCAATGGTGCGTCAGCATGTCCTGCCCGACGGGCCTCAGCCGTTTGACACCGGACTGGTCGGCTTTGGCGGTTTTGTGCCGAGGTCCTTGATCGAGGACACCGGGATCGGACCTCGGATCGAGGCCACCTTTGGACAAAGCGGCTTCTTCGGCTACGGCTTTTGCAGCCCCGATCCCCAGAACGGGGGAATGTGGTGGAGTACACAGCCGTCCCAGGGTCTCGACGCGGCGACCTATCGTGCGATGGACCAGCAAGCGATCAAACGGCATCTGCTCGATTTCCACGCCGGCTGGCACGAACCGATCCCGCGCATTCTCCACGCCGCCGAAAACATCGTCGTCACCGACACGCTCGATGTCGCAACCCTGCCGGCATGGTCACGCGGCCGCACCCTCCTGGTCGGCGACGCGGCTCACGCGACCAGCCCCCATGCGGGTCAGGGTGCATCGCTGGCGCTCGAGGACGCTATGAGGCTCGGTTGCTTGATGCAGGAAGGTTGGGAACTTAGCCAGATTTTTCAAACCTTCGAGCAGGAACGCCGGTCGCGCGCGGAACGCATCGTCGCGATCGCTCGCCGCAACGGCAACAGCAAGCGCGAAATCAGCGCGATAAGCGCCTGGATGCGCGACCGGATGCTCAAAATGCTGATTCCGTTCGTGTCGCGTGGGATGGACTTCATGTTCGCTTATGATGCGACGCGTGGAGTTACGCCTCTACCTGAAACGTCAGGCCAGCGTGATCGACAAGCCGCTTGATGAGCTTGTGCTGCATCGCCGCGCCCGGCGTCCAGATCCCCGCTGGAACATCGGGCGTATCCCGCAACAGGCAGATCGCGCATTCGGCAATCATCTTGGACGTCGATCCATAGCCGGGATCGCGATCGCCTTTGACTGATGCGCGAGCCTGGCGGCCGTCGGGAGTTACGGCGACGAAAAGCAGATCGTAATATCCGGTGTCCCGCTCCTCCTTCGAGGGCCCCTCGCCCGGTTTTGGTATGGCCGCCGACGCCAGATTGTTGTTCGCCGCCATGATACGTTTGGCCTTGGCCTCGCCTTCCTCACCGGGCCCGGCGATCTGCATCTCGTCGTAAACGAAATCACGACCGTAGGGGAAACCCAACAGGGCGTTGGAGCGATGCACGTTGCGCGTGTTGATGTTCGCCATAAAGAAAGGCGTCAACCAGGTCTGCAAATCTTCGTCGAACACCGGCCGGTTGCCGGGCGGCTGTTTCGGTCCGCTAAACCCCGGCGTCAAGGCGAAGGGATCTCGCAATAACGCCAGCAGGCTCTGATCCTTCGTGGCGGCGTCAAATATTGCCTTGGTACTTGCCGCCGTGCCGCCTGAGAAGGTGCCCTTCATGGCGCGAACCCGTCCCTTGACCCGCGCAACCGGTGCACCAAACGTTTTCTTCGCCGCTTCCTGACAGGTGAACACGCCAAGTTCGAACGGCAGGGAATCGTAGCCACAGGAGAACATGATGCGCGCGCCGCTCCGCTCTGCGGTTGCCTGATGCGCATCGATGATTTTCCGCATCCACGGCACCTCGCCGCACAGATCGAAATAATCCGTGCCTGAAGCCGCACAGGCCGCTACCAATTCATTTCCGTACAACAGATACGGGCCTACCGTGGTCACGACCGATCTGGTCTGATCAATCATCGCCTTGAGCGAGGCCGGATCGCCGGAGTCAGCTGCAATCAGCGGCGTGTCGACGGGCGCACCGATCGCGTCGCGCACGGATTTCAGCTTGTCCAGGCTGCGTCCGGCCATGGCCCACTTCAACGACGCGTCGTTGTTGTAATGCGCCGCCAGATACTCGGCGACGAGCCGGCCGGTAAATCCGGTCGCCCCATAGACAACGATGTCGAATTTCGCCGAAGATTTCATTGGTATTTCCTGCAGTGATGTAGCCGCTTATTTCTTGCCGTAGGACACGCCCATGCCGGCGCGCACGTCGCTCTGGATACCATAAGGCGCGATCGGATAGCGCAAGCCATTCCTGGCAAGTTGCTTCATGCCGGCGATGGCCTTGGCGAGATCGGACGGCTTGAGCGCCATCAGCATCTCCTCGTCTGGTACACCGCCATAGCGCCGCTCGGCGAAACATGGCAGCGAAAGCGATGGCTCGCCGGTCTTGAGCGCCCGCCCCCACGAATCCGCGCACGCGGTTTCGCCGACCACGCCCCATTCGAACTTCTTGTAGCCGGTATATTGCAGCCCGTTGATCAGGATGATCATCTGGCCCGGCGTTGCATAGACGAGACAAATATCCGGCGGGTTGAGCCGGCCGCTGGTGAGCGGACTGACCGCCATCGCCTGATATTGACCGAACGGAACGACGTCGAGCGCTTGCTGGCGCTTGTGCGCATCCTCGGCGGTGCCATGCCAGACGCCGACATAGTTTGCGCCCGCGAGCCATTTCTCGTCCTGCGGCCCCAATCCGATCACCGCGCGGCATTGCGCGCCGACGAGATCGTCCGCCGTGATTCCCACGGTCCAGCCGAGCCGCGAAGCCATGCTGACGATCTGGTCGGTGGTATGGATCGCGGTCGGCCGCCTTATCTTCGGGATATCAGTCATTTCCTCGACCGTTGCGAACATCTTCAGGCCAATCACCGTCGTCTTGAGACGAAGCAGGTTGTTCAGATCGGCCGCCATGCCGACAGGGTCGAAGGTTTCCAATGATGTCTGCTGTTGCACGGCGTTTCCTCCGAGGGTCGGCGCTTTTGTTGGCGCTGTGACCCGATCCTAGCCCGAATGCGCTGATGTTGCGACCACGAGCCCAAAGCTAGTTCCGGCCTGGTCCCGGCAGGAAATCGTCGATCTTTCCGGTCATCCGGTAGGCAGCCAAGCCGATCCATTCGCGCATCGCGACCTCGGTACGCTCCAGACCGTTCAGGGCAATCGAAGAAGGCGAAAGCGCCGTGGACTGGCTGGCACGCCAATCGACAGGATAGGCCTCGACTTTAAACCCGGCCTTGCGGAACAGGCCGATCGAACGCGGCATATGGAAGGCCGATGTCACCAACAGCCAGCGCTCGCCTTCCTTCGGTTTGGCGACGGCTTTGACGAACTCCGCATTTTCAACCGTATTGCGCGAAAGCCGCTCGGCGGTCAGTCGCGCCTTGGGAATACCGAGGTCCTCGAGCATCGACAACGCGTAGTCGGCCTCTTTTGCGGAATCGTCGCCGATCAGGTTGGCATTGCCGCCGGAATAGACGATCCGCGCATTTGGATACTGACGGGCAAGCTCCGCCGCCGCGACGATACGCTCGCCCGAACGGTCAAGGGTCGGTCTGTTATGGGCAGCCGACAGATCGGGCTCGATCCCTCCGCCCAGCACGACGATGCCATCCGGCGCACCATGTGTGGGATCCCATGGCGGAAACCGTTGCTCAAGCGGCAGGATCAACAGCTTTCCGACCGGCGAAAATCCACACAACGCCAAAAGCACAGCCGAGGTGGCCAGAAGTCTGCGGCCGAGCACGGCGTACCGTGTGAGCAGGAGAATCGCGCCCAACACACCGGCGCCGATCAGGAAGTTCACCGGTAACAACATCGTGCCCAGCGTTTTCGAAAGCAAAAAAAACACGGGAGCCCCCTGTGGAGTGATTTGACATTCGCTGCCGATACAGCGTCATACGCGACGTCCCTTCAGTCCAGAAGCCCCGTCATGAAACATCATCACCTGCACGCCAGCCCCGAAACCTGCCATTGGGGCTTCTTCGAAGCCAAATTGCGCCCCGTCCTTACGATCGAAAGTGGCGATGAGATCACCATCGACACTGTCAGCGGCGGGCCCGACGTGGTGCCGGATCGCAGCCGTTTTCACGTTCCTCCGGAATTGGACGACATTCACGCCAAAAGCGAACGGATGGTGCCGGGTCACATCCTGACCGGACCGGTCGCCGTCGCGGGCGCGGAGCCGGGCGACGTTCTCGAAGTCGAAATCCTCGATATCCAGTTACGTCAAGACTGGGGCTACAATCTCATCCGGCCGCTGTCCGGCACGTTGCCGGACGACTTCCCTGAACCTCGGCTGCTGAATATTCCGCTGGACAGAACGCGGATGGTGGGCCGGATGCCATGGGGACTTGAACTGCCACTGGCGCCGTTTTTCGGCGTCATGGGCGTGGCGCCGCCGCCGGCCTGGGGCCGTATCACCTCGCTCGTCCCGCGCGCCATGGGCGGCAATCTCGACAACAAGGAGCTGACGCCGGGCGCCAAGCTCTATTTGCCGGTATTCGTGCCGGGTGCCCTGTTTTCCTGCGGTGACGGCCATGGCGTTCAGGGCGATGGCGAAGTCTGCGTCACCGCCATCGAAACGGCTTTGCAGGGACGCTTCAAATTGACCCTGCGAAAGGATTTGCGGCTCGGCTATCCACGCGCGGAAACGCCGACGCATTATATGACGATGGCCATGGATCCCGATCTCGACCAATGCGTCGTCAAGGCATTGCGTGACATGATCGTGCTCCTCGGTGAAAAACGAAACCTGTCGCGTGAAGATGCCTATACGTTGTGCAGCCTAGCGGCCGATCTTCGGGTCACGCAGACGGTCAACGGCTCCAAAGGCATCCACTGCATGATCGCCAAGACGAATGTTCACCGGTGAACACTTCCGCAAGCCCGCAGGACTTTACGGTTAAGCCATTGGATTCGGTGTCCCGACCGCGTACTTTGACATACGCCTGACTAGCGTGGCGAATTTGAAGTTTCCTATCAGTTTCGCTGCAGGTACGTTATAGGAACTTCAAATTCAAAGCCGCTACTCAAAACCCATATCTACTAGAGCTCTGATTCCGAAGTTCGCATCCGAGGTCGCTGCGGCTGCTTGCGAACTTCGGAATCAGAGCTCTAGGACCAGAGGAGATTAGGAGGATGGAGAGACGCCTGGCCGCCATCGTTTGCGCTGATGTCGCCGGCTACTCCCGCATGATGGGCGCCGACGAGGAAGGCACGCACGCGACTTTCAAAGCCCACCGCAGCGCCATTTATCCGGTCATCCTCAATCACGGCGGCCGCCTGGTGAAGAACACCGGCGACGGGTTCCTTCTGGAATACCCAAGCGTCGTCGGCGCGCTCCAGTCGTCCATCGATATCCAGACGCTGATGGCCGAGCGCAACAGCCAGTTGCCTTCGGACCGGCTCATGCAGTTTCGCCTCGGCGTCCACATGGGCGATGTGATGGCCGACGAGGACGAGGTTTTCGGCGACGGCGTCAACATCGCCGTTCGCCTGGAATCCGTCGCCACTCCCGGCGGGGTCGCCGTTTCCGGAAAGGCCTACCAGGAGGCGAGCAAACATATCCACGTTCCCCTGATCGATGCCGGCAGCCGCCGCTTCAAGAATATCGAGGAAGCGATCAGCGTATGGACCTGGGACCCCTGCGGGTCAGAACCCGATGCCCCCGAGCCTCACAACAGGTCGAAATCTTCCGGCTCAGTATCGAACCGCCATCGTAGGCGTGCTGCCCTTCGTCAATCTCAGCGACCGGGCGGAGGAGTATTTTTCCGACGGTCTCACCGAAGACCTCATTCACGCTTTGTCGCTGCAATCTTTTTTCCGGGTTCTCAGCCGAAACGCAACCTTCTCGTTCAAGGGCAAAGATCTCAGTACCCGCCTGATCGCGCGCGAAATCGACGCGACCTATCTGATCCAGGGTTCGGTGCGGCGCGCCGGCCACAAGATCCGGGTGACAGCGCAGCTGATCGCTCCCGAGAGCGGCGAACAATTGTGGGCCGGCCGATATGACAGCGATATCGGCGACCTGTTTGCGATGCAGGACGAACTCACCACGAATTTGTCGGCTGCGATCGCACCGGAAATTTTCCGTGCCGAGGCTTCAGCACCAGCCCGGCCGTCAGCCGACCCGACCGCATGGGACCGGTTCCTGAAGGGCCTCTCCCGTTATTACAGGCATACGAAAACCGACTTCGAAGCCTCGATCGATTTGTTCAGACAGGCCACCGTACTTGATCCGACGCTTTCCATCGCACGGGCCTATCTCGCCACGATCATGGTGCAGGGTATCCAATACGGTTGGATCCAGAGCACCAGGGAATTGTGGACCGAGGCGATGAGCCTTGCGGAAAGCAGCGTCCAGCTCGATCCCCGCTCCTCTTTCGCGTTTGGCCTGTTGTCTTACATGCACGCGATGGAAGGAAATCATGACGCCGCCATGGAAGCGGCGAAGCGAGCGGTCAGCCTCAACCCCTATGACATGGGCGCACGAGGGATACTCGGACTGTGTCACTTCGCGATCGGCGAGCATGAACAGGCGATCGAACTATTCTCTACCGCCGTACAGCGCGGCAACAGCGATCCCCGGTACAAGTGGACCGCATTGCTCGCCTTCGCCCATTATCTGTTGAGACAATATGACGCCGCCCTGTCCTGGACGCGCGAAGCAATGTACCTCAATCCCAATCACCTCCAGGTGCTCTCGGTCAGGGCCGCAACGCTGGCGCAAATGGGACAGACTGAGGAGGCTGCAAAGGCAACCCAGGTTCTTTTGAACTGCTTCCCCTCTGTGACCGTCGAACGGCACTTAAGGAATTTTCGCTGGAAAAACCCCGCGGACATTGCCCACTACCGTGAAGGGCTTTTGAAAGCGGGCGTCCCTCCGGGCTAGAATTAGCCTGTATCCCAAACGCTACGTCGGGACAAAATCAGACAACCGTGGATGAGATGCGCGCGGACGTTCGAAAAATTGCGCGGTACGGCTGGCCTGCGTAGAGTTGACACTGAATCGGATAATGCTGAAGCTCCGCCACACCTAGAGGTAGAGCAATGCCGGCTCAGGTTTTGATTCTTCGTCCGTCTCCAATCCGAAACAGTCCATTTGACGATGCCGTATTTTGAGGATTGATCGCATGTCAGACCCGAACGCTCCGGGCACCGGCCCACAGATTCCTGTCTCTCCCAACAATCCCTGTCCCTTTTTGCGCGGCCTCGTCGCGGGCGGGTATGTCGGCGAGCATATCGTTCCGCTGCCGAAGCTGACCGGCACCATTGAAGCTGCCACCGGCGAAAAAGGCCTGAAAGAGCGACTGGCCGGGATGGAGATCTATCTCGTCGCGCTGATCGCCAACGGGCTGAGCCCGTTACGCCTCTTCAAAAGCTGGTGGTCGGGCGCCGTGCTTGACGAATTGCGCAACGGCCCCCTCGACAAGCACGGCGCCGGCTCGCGAATCCTCAGTGTCGACGGCGAGGTCGATGAATCCGAAATCACCCGCCTTGCCGGATTTGGTTCGGATTACGCGGACGGGAGCGGGGGCAGCGAGCGCGGGTTGAACTCGCAACAAATCACGACTTACATGAATGCCAATTTCGAGCGAGCCAAAGGGCACCGGCGTGCGATCGATCGTTTGCTGATGAACGGCGAATGGCCGATTTTGCTCAACATTCTGGGCAAAGGCGAAGGCAATGATCGCTACCTCAGCGTCGCGGAAGTCCGGACGTTGTTCGTGGAGCGGAAATTTCCCGCACGGATCGTGGCGCGGCTGGCGCAGCCTGCCCCGGCGCCGGGCGGTCTTTTCAGATTCGCCAAAGCAGCCGTTGGCGTGCTTGCAGCCGCGATCATACTCCTCGGACTCGCGATCACCCAATTTCCGGATCATCTTCGGTTGTTCCTGGCGAGCCTGCCGGGCCAGGCGGCGCAGCTAGCGCAGCTGCTGCCCCCTCCGCTGCCGGATATGCCGGCGATCACGTCAGCGCGCTGGCTCGATCAGAACTGGTCCACCGAGGATCGGCACTGGTTTCACCATGTGAGCCAGGGCACCAAGACCTTTCCTGTTCCTTACGCCTGGTTCGTGGCGCTGGAGCAGCCGCGAATTCACCTCCTTTCGAAGCCGGGTCTACTGAGCGAAACCGGCTATCTCGAACGTTTCGGCTTCATTCCGAGCCCAAAAACCATCCACACCGACAAGGCGACCCTGCTCAGCTATGGCTATGCGGAATCCGCCGATGCACCGGCATCGACACCGTCGCTTTCTGACAAGTGGCCGGTCGAGAATTTCGACGGCCTTCCGGTTGGCTTTGCGCGCCTGACCGGCGCGACCGATCCTGTAACCGGAGCACCCTTGCCTGATATGATCGGTCTGACTTGCGCGGCCTGTCACTCCGGCAGCCTTCGCTACAAGGGCACCAGCATCCGCTACGACGGCGGCCCGGCGATGGTGAACCTCTTGAAGCTCGAGCAGGCAACCGGCCTTTCCATTGCCTATACGTTGATTGTGCCGTTCCGCTTCAACCGTTTTGCCACGCGCGTGCTCGGCCCCAACGCCTCCGCGGCGGACCTCGCCGCGCTGAAAAAGGGACTCACGGATGCGGCGGCCTTCGTCAAGGCACAAGCGACCACGTTATCGAACCTGTACACTCGGGTGCACCAGCAGGACACCGAGGAAGGTTACGGCCGGCTCGACGCGTTGAACCGGATCGGCAATCAGGTTTTCTACACCGATATGGCCCTGAGCGGGGTCACCGTATCTGACAAGAACATGCACGTGCGCGATGCACCGGTCAGCTTCCCGCCGATCTGGACCGTGCCCTGGTTCTGGTGGGCACAATACGACGCCTCGATCTCGCAACCGCTGATTCGCAATGCCGGCGAGGCGCTCGGCGTCGCCGCGCTCCTCAACCTGTCGCCCGACACTGCGCCTGATGCGCTGTTTCGATCCTCCGTCGACATCGAGAATCTATCGAGTATCGAGACGATGCTGCGTGGTCCCGATCCGTTTAAGCAAAATCCACTGGAATTCACCGGGCTGAGGTCACCGAAATGGCCCGCGGATATTTTCCAGGACGATCCTGCGTGGAAGATCAATCCCGACCGCGTCGCCAACGGCCGCGCGATCTACGCCGAGATCTGTGCGGAATGCCATCTCGGGCCGGTCAATGACCACGCGTTCGACACCCAGTTTCCTGACAAGAGTTTTTGGACCTCGCCTCATTTGCAAAAGGACGGCGATGGCCCAGTGCTCGATGAGGTCCAGAAGGGCGTGGCCGGAATGGGCACCGACCCGGCCCAGGCCCATGTCCTGATGTTGCGCACGGTCGAGGTGCCGGGTTTTCTGGACCTCGAACCGGACCGCGACCTTGCCAAGCGTTGGGGATGCAGCGGCGTACCGGCCTCCACCACCACCGACATGTCATTTGCGATCGCTCTGATGATCATGGTCGAAAAGGCCAGCGACAAATGGATGGAGGACCACAAGCTTACCGATGAGCAAAAACAGGCGCTCTGGCGTTCTCGAAAGAATTGCCCCAATCCCGGCAATGCCCAAGAAACCCACTACCGCGCGCGTCCGTTGAACGGCGTGTGGGCAACCGCTCCGTATCTTCACAACGGCTCGGTGCCTTCGCTCTACTGGATGCTCAAACCCGCAGCCGAACGGCCCAAGCAGTTCTGCATGGGCACACGCGACTTCGATCCGCAGCAGGTCGGCTTTCACGTCGAGCCGGGCGAAAAGCCGGCGTGCCGCCACGGCGAGACGCTGTTCGCTACGGTCGATTCGAAGGGAGCGGCGATTCCCGGCAATAGCAATCTCGGTCACTCACTGGAGGGAACGCCGGGGCCCAGCAAGCCCGGCATCATCGGTCGCCTGCTGACCGACGACGAACGCTACGATCTGATCGAATATCTAAAGACGCTGTAACCGGCTCAACGAATCAAACGAGCGACGGAAGCTTTCGCCTCGGTCGCTCGAACATCTATACCTGTTAGTAGGTGCTGGCCTTGGTTCGCCTGGTCGGCGTGGGCGTGCTGCTCGACGACCCCTCCGTCGCGCGGGCTCCGCCCCACGGATCGGCCGGAGGCTTGTCCGGAATGTTGCTGAGCGAGTTCTTGTAGGCGCGATCCTGGTTTTTTTCAGCCTCGATCTGCGACGGCGACTTTGGCGGGTCCGAAGGCGGCGGCGGCTGCGCCTTTTGCGCAAGCACGGGGCCGGTGAGCAGTAACGTCAACAAGGCCGCGGCTCGAAGAACTCTCATCCGTAGAAGCTCCCTTTTGATTCCTTCATATCATTGCGCCCGAAGCGCCGCCAACAATCGCTTGGACAAATTCTCTGGCAAATTTTGGGTCGCACACCGCGCTAATCGCCGCACGCGGATGCCCTTGCATAGCCATTTCAGGCTTTGGCCTTCGCGACCGACGGTTACCTTAAAGGTATTATAGTAAGATTTTGGCCGCGGCCAGTATCAAATTTTAAATATATTTCGATAGCGTTAGGTGAATTTTAAGGAGGATTTATATGACCATCGGATTTGGAATCCCCTTCAAACTCACACGCTTGAATCTTGGCCCGAAAGCGGCCCTGAGCGCGGCACTATTGATTGCGATCAATGCAGCACTGCTGGTTGGGGCGGGATATTGGTCGCTCGCGCGCGACTTTAACGGCCGCGCCGTGCACGATATCGATCTCAGCCTTCGCACCCTCACGCTGGCGTTTGGCGAAGCCTACCCGGACACCAAGATCAGCATTCGCGACGGGGTCGTCGAACGCGTCGAGGTGCCGCGGATGCCGGAGTTCAACGACCATCGGATTGTCGATCGGGCCACTTCCTACGTCGGCGGCACTGCCACGCTGTTTGTCTATGACGACGCGGCAAACCAGTTCGTCCGGCGAACGACGAACGTGAAAAAGGAAAATGGCGAGCGGGCGGTCGGAACCCATCTCGCCGCAGACCACCCCGGACAAGCCATCCTTCATCGAGGCGAGGCCTATAAAGGCCCGGCCATCCTGTTCGGCCGCCGCTTCTACACGGCATATCAGCCGGTTTTTGGTCCTGCCGGCAAGGTCGTCGGTATCATCTATGTCGGCATCCCCATGGCTGAGCTCGACGGCATGCTGTGGCAGGCGATTGATACCATGGCTGTCGCGGCCGGCATCGCCGCCCTGCTTGCCCTTGTCGCGACGGCAGTCCTGGTCCGCCGTATCACCAAGCCACTCAAAGCCGTCGCCGGGTCCCTCACCGTGCTGGCCGAGGGCAGGACCGACGTCGAGGTGCGGTACGCCGACCGCCACGACGAGATCGGCGCGATCGCGCGAACCATCGATGTCTTCAAGACCAACCGGATCGAGCGGCGCCAGCTTGAGGCCGAGCGCATCAACGCAGAAAAGTCGGCCAACGAACGGCGCAAGGCGGAACTCAATCAATTCGTCGAGGATTTCCGCGCCACGATCGGCGGGATCATCGAACAAGTGACGAGTTCATCCGGTCACTTCGAGGAAGACGCGCAACGGCTCTCGGTGACGGCCCACAGCACCGCCGAAATGTCGGGCCGATCGGCCGATACTTCCAGACAGGCCTCCGAACATGTTCGCAGCGCCGCAACCGCCTCGAACGAATTATCGCAATCGATCGTCGAAATCAGCCGGCGCGTCCAGGATTCCAACAGCGTTGCAGCCGAAGCGGTCAAGCAGGCCACCGCCACCGACCAGCGGATGACGGAACTAACCGCCGCGGGCGACCGGATCGGAGACGTGGTCAAGCTGATCACCTCGATTGCGGAACAGACCAACCTGCTCGCCCTCAACGCGACGATCGAAGCCGCGCGCGCCGGTGACGCGGGCCGGGGTTTTGCCGTGGTCGCCCAGGAGGTCAAGGAACTGGCGGGACAGACCGCCAAGGCCACCGACGAGATCTCCTCGCATATCGTCAACATGCAGCGGGCTACGGAAGAGTTGGTCGACGCGATCAAGGCGATCGGGCTGACGATCGAA
The DNA here is from genome assembly GCA_963770515.1 of uncultured Alphaproteobacteria bacterium. Taxonomy (GTDB): domain Bacteria; phylum Pseudomonadota; class Alphaproteobacteria; order Rhizobiales; family Xanthobacteraceae; genus Bradyrhizobium. The sequence continues at coordinate 361,127 of CAVYPW010000002.1, read as the reverse complement.
CGCATCAGCGAAATCACCGGCGCGATTTCCTTGGCCGTCGAGCACCAGGGAGAGGCAACCCAGAGCATCGCCCACGGCGTCCAGGCGGCTGCGGGCGGCACCGTCGATGTCGCCGAAAACATCGAACGCGTCGCCCGAGGGGCGAGCGAGACCGAGACAACCTCGGGCCAGATGCTGCAATCGGCCAAGGCGCTTTCGGAAGTGAGCGTTCACCTCCGGGATGAAGTCGAAAAATTCCTCGACAGCGTTCGCGCGGCTTGACGTCGGGCGGCGCTAGATCAAAGGACCACTAGCAAATATGGATTTCTAGTGGAGTTTAGGATTTGACATTCGCTTGGCGAACTCGTGGCCAGATGGATAGCGAATGTCAAATCCACTCCACTAGGGAAAGCGCGGCCGCATCCGCCAAGAAGTGCACCGGATCCGCTGAAACATGCTAGGCTAGTGTGGCGGTCAGAAGTCCGCATCATTTGTGCCGCGCGTTCGTCATGCGGACTTTTGAACCAAAGCCACCTAGAACAATAGGTTTGCTAGTGTCCTTTCGATTCCGAGGTTCAAAACGTGGCTCCGTAAAATGCTGCGAACTTCGGAATCGGGACACTAGCGGCAGGTAGCGATCTCTATCGGCGCGGGACGGGAACGCTGGCCGCATGCGAAAGATCGGGTTCAAAGCCGTCGGAGTACTGCTGACCCTCAGGCGTCATTCGAGGCGATATGCCAACTGGACGCTTTCGATCGCGGTCTTCTCCACACTCGTCACCATCGGCCTCGTTGCGCTTTATCTGATGCAGGAAACGCCCGAGTTCCCTTAAGGCTGCGCACGCCGCAGGCTCGATCAGTTCGCACTTCTCGACGCCGTTGCGGCTGCATCGACCGTGTATTTCCTCGCGGATGCCGGCTTCGACCGTTCGATGGACACCCGGGATGCATCGTCGTGCGCCTCGGCGGCGTCGTTCATCGCCGCGACCATATCGTCGAGAACAGTCGTGTATTCACCTATCGCCTCCGCGGGCGGCGTTTCCGCCTTCTCGACAGGCGCCTCTCGCGAGGACGACGGGGCAATCGCGTCCGGGTCGAATCGCGCTCGCTCCAGTTTGTTGCCGACAAACCAGGCGCATAAGATGCCCGTGACTTTGTCGTCATCGAAGATATCGGTGTTGACCGTGTCGACTGTCATGACCGGGCCGCCGGATTTCAGGATGACAAGGTCGCCCGGCTTTAAAACGGTCATCTTTGAAAACCCACCGTAAGCGCGAGAGAATCGTGTTGCGTCTTTGCAACGACGATAGCAAATCGTCAGACCGTCATCACTGCTGCATCCGATCGCAATGGACACACTCGCGGCATCACGGACACGCCCGAATCGATGCAAGCGGCAGAGTCACAAAGCAACACCAATAACTGCAAATAAACGGTCGCCCGTGCGTCTCAAAATTTTAACATAGACTATCACCGCTAACTGATTCGCGGCACGAACATTGCTTTGAACGAACTGGCTGAAAAAAACTCAGGAGTGCGGCATGAGACGCCTCGTCCTTTGTACAGCGTTCGGTTTCCTGATTGGCGTAGCGAACGCCCGTGATCTCGGGCAGTGGGAAGGAACAGACCCGGATATCCGGCAGTGGTACCAAGCACTGATGCAGCCGGATAATCCCGCTGTCTCATGTTGCGGCGAAGCGGATGCTTATTGGGCGGATTCGTTCGAAGTCGATGGCGACAAATATGTCGCGATCATCACGGACTCCCGACCCGATGCACCGTTGCGTCGCAAGCACATCGACGTCGGAACAAAGATCGTCGTCCCGAACCACAAACTGAAATACGACCAGTCCAACCCGACCGGTCACGGCATCATCTTTTTAAGCAGAGGTGATTACGTTTATTGCTACGTGGCGCCCGGCGGCGTTTAAGCCTTGCGATGACGTCGGCCGGATCTTGATCGCGCGACGAGGCGAGCGCGGCTGACACACGCCCGGTGGCGCGAAGATTGCCGCCTGGTGTCCCGGTTCTGACATTCGTATCATTTCGCGGCAGGCGCTTTTACGAATGTCAGAATCAAAGGGACACCAGCAACCGTATGATTCTTAGTGTGGCTTTGACTCTGACGTTCCTTCGACGAACTCGCGGCGGCACTGAAAGGAACGTCAGAGTCGCCACACTAGAGGAATTTACGCCGGGCTGATGGAACTCGAAGGAATGGGCAGCGCTCCAAGCCAGCGGCCCATGGAACGATTGACTGACGATGACGTTGTCAAACCGAACAGTCCCCCCAAGAATGTTCACCCCGGAGAGAGGCCCCGTCCCCCACGGGGCTTTTCTTTTTGCGTGAGGAATGTGCATAAGGCTCCATGGCAAAAACAAAAGTGACCTTTCGCCCGAAGCGCATCGCCGAAGATGACTGGAAAGTCATCGCCGAATACCCTGGCCTGGAACCGAGAGAAATTACCGGTTTCACGAGCAAGGCCGACGTTGACGACTGGATGAACGGAGAACGCAAGATCGCGTGGCTTCGCTCTCAGGGCTACGCCAAGTAGCTACTTCCTCGTCGGCGAAGGCTGCTGCCCACGCCAGGGGTTCGCGCGTCACTCATATAACTGATTTAGAGTGTTAAATGGTCGGAGCGAGAGGATTTGAACCTCCGACCCCTAGTCTCCCAGACTAGTGCGCTAACCGGGCTGCGCCACGCTCCGATGCCGTTCCATTAGCTTCGATCAGGCTGGCGCGCAAGGCGGGCGACCCGCCTCACGGGCCATTTGCCGAGAGATCAGCAACTTAGGCCAATCGCCTCGGATTCGACCCCAATTGCCTTCAGCCTTCCTTGAGCGCGGAGTCGAGCAACCGGCGGCAGGCGATCAGGTCCTCCAGCACGCCTTTCAGGCGTGCCATATCGACCACGGGTGCGAGATCCGCAACACCCGGAATCTCATCCTCGTCGAAACTTTCGACATCTCTGCGGCGGCCACGCTCTGCAAAACGAGGAACCCCGCTTTCCCCGGCGCTGTCATAATCGTCGTCATCGAGGTCAATCGGCGGGACCGCGTCGTCATCCTGCTCCAGAATACTCTGGCCCACGACCTCCTCGATGGCGCCGAAGGAGGCGACCGCAGATGCATCGGCGAGCCGCTGCACCGATGCGATCCCGTGCTCCTTCAAGATACGCTGAACGCCGCGGATGGTATAGCCCTCGCCGTACAGCAGACGGCGGATTCCCCGCAACAGGTCGACATCGTCGGGCCGATAGTATCTGCGCCCGCCGCTTCGCTTCATCGGCTTGATCTGGGAGAATCGCGTTTCCCAGAACCGCAAGACGTGTTGCGGAATGTCGAGATCGTCGGCGACCTCGCTGATGGTTCGGAAGGCATCCGGCGCCTTGTCCAAATGCTCGCTCCTCTATCCCTCGCGCCGGCAGAATAATCGCGGCTCTATGCAGGTTTGGCGCCGTTGTTCCCGCCGCCGTGGCCGTTGATGCGCTGCTTGAGAATCGCGGACGGCTTGAACACCATGACACGGCGCGGCGAGATCGGCACCTCCGTCCCGGTCTTCGGGTTGCGGCCGATCCGCTGACCCTTCTTGCGCACCATGAACGAACCAAAAGAAGAAAGCTTCACCGTCTCGCCCTTCTCGAGGCAATCGGTAATCTCTTTCAATACCAGTTCGACAAACGCGGATGATTCCGTGCGCGATAGCCCTACCTTCTGGTAGACGGCCTCGCACAGATCAACCCGCGTGACAGTTTTTCCGGTTCCGGTCATCGCCTGCCCCACTCTCGGCGAACAAGATATTCGCTACTGAAATTATGAGCTTAAATACGGACGGTCAACAGCCGTCCTGCCTTCATAACATGAAAGAAAAACGCAAAACATCGGGATTAATTTACCCGCTGCTTACCAACGGATCAACACCGACCCCCAGGTGAATCCGCCGCCCATGGCCTCCAAGAGGACCAGATCGCCCTGTTTGATGCGGCCATCGGCAACCGCAACCGCCAGCGCCAATGGAATCGACGCCGCGGACGTATTGCCGTGCCGGTCGACCGTCAGCACCACCTTCTGCGGTGCAATGTGCAACTTGTGCGCCGAAGCATCAATGATTCGTTTATTGGCCTGGTGGGGAACGAACCAGTTGATATCACCGGCGGTCATGCCGGTCGCCTCAAAAGCATCGACGATCACGTCGGTGATCATGCCGACCGCGTGCTTGAAGACTTCGCGCCCTTCCATCCTGAGATGACCCACGGTTTGGGTCGAGGACGGACCGCCGTCAACATATAGCTTCGACTTGTGCCGGCCGTCCGACCGCAGATGGGTCGTCAAGATACCGCGATCGGAGGACAGGCCCGGCTGGGGCTGGGCGTCCAGCACCACCGCGCCGGCGCCGTCGCCGAACAGCACGCAGGTGCCGCGATCGTTCCAGTCGAGAATGCGCGAAAACGTCTCTGCGCCGATCACGAGCGCACGTTTGAACGCCCCGCTGCGCAGGAAATTATCAGCCGTGGCGAGCGCGAAGACGAACCCCGAACATACAGCCTGCAAATCGAAGGCCGCACCATGGTGGATGCCGAGCCCGTCTTGAACTGCAACCGCGGTCGCCGGGAAGGTGTTGTCGGGCGTCGAGGTTGCCAGCACGATCAGGTCGATCGATTGCGCATCGACGCCGGCATGGTCCAGCGCCGCACGCGCGGCATTGATCGCCAGATGCGAGGTGAACTCGCCATCCGCGGCAATATGGCGTTGGCGGATCCCGGTGCGTTGCACGATCCATTCGTCGGAGGTGTCGATCTGTGTCGCCAATTCGGCATTGGTCAAGATCCGCTGTGGCAGATAAGAGCCGCAGCCGAGCACGACCGAGCGTATCGCAGTCACCAGATGGCCTCCTGGGTGGCAGGCCCTTGGGCTAACACGTGCCACCGTTGCGTTTAAGCATTTGATTGATCTTGTTGAGGAGATCGTACCGGGCCATCTCATAGCCAACATCGACGGCATAGGCAAAGCCGTCGGCGTCGGTTCCGCCGTGGCTTTTGACCACCACGCCGTTCAGGCCGAGCAGGACGCCGCCATTGGACTTGTTCGGGTCCAGCTTGTCACGCAGCGCCCTGAACGCAGGCCGCGCCAACACATAGCCGATCCTGGAAAGAAAGCGGCCCGACAGCGCCTCACGCAGAAATTCGCTGATCTGGCGCGCCGTGCCCTCCGCGGCCTTCAGGGCGATGTTGCCGCTGAAACCTTCTGCAACAATCACGTCGGCCGCGCCGCGTCCAATGCCGTCGCCTTCGACAAACCCGATATATTCGAGCTGCGGCAGGTTCATTTCGCGCAGGAGTTCCGCGGCCTCGCGGATTTCCTCGCGGCCCTTGATCTCCTCGACGCCGATATTGAGCAGGCCGACGGTCGGCTTTGTCAGGTCGAACAAGACGCTTGCCATGGCGCTGCCGAGCAGCGCCAGCGTCACCAGGTGCTGCGCATCGCCGCCGATTGTGGCACCGAGGTCGAGCACGACGGAATCGCCGCGCACCGTCGGCCACACCGCCGCGATCGCGGGGCTATCGACGCCCGGAAGCGTGCGCAGGCAGAACCGGGCCATGGCCATCAGCGCGCCGGTATTGCCGGCGGATACCGCGACGTCCGCCTCGCCTTTTTTCACGGCTTCGATTGCAAGCCACATCGACGAGGTCTTGCGGCCGCGCCGCAAAGCCTGGCTTGGCTTGTCGTGCATGCTGACGGCAACGTCGGTATGGATGACCGAGGAGACTGCCTTCAAAGCCGGGTGTTTCGCCAGTTGCGCATCGATTGATCCGCGATCACCGAACAGCAGAAACTCGGTGTCGGGATGTCGGGTCAGTGAAATCGCGGCGCCGGGAATAACGACTGCCGCGCCGACGTCACCCCCCATGGCGTCAAGCGCTATTCGAACCTTTTGAGGCATGAACGTCCCGGAAACCCGACCTTTCTTCGGACTAGAGCTCTGATTCCGAAGTTCGCATGATATCGCGGCAACCTCTGATGCGAACTTCGGAATTGAAGGAGCTCTAGCAACTTATTGAGTTTAGCGCGGCCTTGAATTTGAAGTTCCTGCCGCCACGGTTGTGGCGATCGGCAAGGCACAACGCTGCGCCAGGCCGGGCCGCGACAATAGCGTTTCCCCATACCGACACAACCTCTTGACCACCGTCTTTTGCAGCTCAGGTTGTCCGGCAGCATGACCGGGGTTTTTGAAGTTAGTGATAATTAATTCAATTACTTAGCACACAATTCCGAGAAGTTAGCCTCGCGCGGCTTTCCGCGTGGCCTCTTAAGAGCTCCCATCGTCCCCGGAAGTCTTGGGGCGCTTTTTGGCGAGCGAGGACTTGCCGTCCGACTGCAGTGCCTTCAGCGCCGCAAACGGGTGATCGGCGGGATCGACGATCTCGGCAGGTGGTTCAAACGTGGCATCGGGCCGGCGTGGATAAGGATCGATCGCGAGAAACAGGGCATCGGTCGCGAGCCGGCCGAGATCGATCACACCGCTGTCGATGGGCTCCGGCGGATCGGGGATTTCTTCGTCGCTTGCCGCGGCCTCTTCGGTCAAAGCCGACAAACTCTGAATTTGCTCCGAAGGCGCAAACATCAGGTCGATCACCTCGTCGATCTCATTCTCGATAGGATCGAGCGTCACGACGCAGGTCTGCCAGATCCGGGCGCGTACCTCGCCCGTGACATGCACACGCCCGCCGCTCTTGAGCGTCAGGTCGAATGACGCGCGCGCCGAGGTGATTTCGCGCAAGCCGGCAATGTCGGCCATCGCGGCACGGATTGCATCGCTGGCCTCGAAGGCGCGATGCAGTCCGGTTTCGGGGATTTGCGCCACGACAACGGGGACGCGCCAGGGATCGGCGAGATTCATCAGCTATCATTGCCCTTCGAAATAGGACCGCCTGCTTGGTCCGGGGCGGGAAAACTCCATCCGGCAGCCAGGAAGGCGGCGTCGTCAAGGCCGTCCAGATCGGCCATCACGGCTTGCGCATAGGTAGCAAGCCGACGCGCATTTTCCATGCCCTCGCCATTCAGGATATTTTTTCGCAAGGCGTAAGCGGGAGCGTCGGCACCTGCGGCAAACGCGGCGTCATAGGCGGCGGCGCGGCCGTAAAACGCCTCTCCAAACGCCTGCATGCGCTTGGGCACCGTGAGGTCACCGACACCCATTTCTCTCAAATTGGCATCCATATCCTCGCAGAACCGATCAAAAAGGGCTTGCGGGGCATTCGCCGCATTTTGGGCCAATCGAAATCGTCGCAAGACCATCCATAAATGCAGCACCAGAAGGTCAAAACGGCCATTAACCGTATCGGGCACACCCAAGTCCCGGTAAAACAGCGGTTCTCGCGCCTGCGTCACGATCATGCCATAGATGGCCTCAATGGTGCCGCGCAGCGACGCTCGGGGTTTGCCGAATTGACTGAATGGCCAAAGCATTGTGGGTTCCGTTTGCGAGCCCTGAGAGCCCGCGATTGTTGCAAACAAGCGCCCTGCCGGGTACGTCAAGGTCTTGCGCGACGCAAGGGGATGGGACGCGTTCCGGAATGATCAAGTCCAGTCTGACAGACACGACGCGCGGCCTGACGGCGCGGTGGCGGGGCTTGCGGACCACCGCGGCGGTGGTCTTGCTGTGCGCCGTCCTTGGCGGCTGCGGCGAGCAGTTCCAGAAGGGCTATATCCTGCCGCCGGGAGCGCTTGAACAAATTCCGATCGGCGCGAGCCAGGATCAAGTGCTGATCGTGATGGGAACTCCCTCCACCGTCGCCACGCTCAATGGTGAAGTCTTTTACTATATTTCCCAGCGCAGCGAACGCCCGATCGCTTTCATGACCGATCGCATCGTCGATCAGCGCGTGATCGCGATCTATTTCGACAAGAACCGCCAGGTGCGTCGCCTCGCCAACTACGGTCTGAAGGACGGCAGGATTTTCGACTTCATCAGCCGCACCACGCCGACCTCGGGCCAGGAGATCAACTACGTGGCCCCGCTGTTCAAGGCGCTGCATATCGGCCAAGACAGCAACAACTAGAAACGGCAATTAGTTTCTCGCCGGCGTTTGAATCAAAACGGCAGCCGGCAGCCTCGTTTCCTTAAATCAAAAACCCCGCGGGCCGAGAGCCTCGCGGGGTTTTCGCATTGTTGACCGACGTCTTAGTGGGCCAGGATCGCCAGCAATAACAGCGCCACGATGTTGGTGATCTTGATCATCGGGTTGACCGCGGGACCCGCCGTGTCCTTGTAGGGATCGCCGACGGTATCGCCGGTCACGGCGGACTTGTGAGCATCCGAGCCCTTGCCGCCGTAGTGGCCGTCTTCGATGTACTTCTTGGCGTTATCCCAGGCGCCGCCGCCTGAGGTCATCGAGATCGCCACGAACAGGCCGGTAACGATCACACCGAGCAGCATCGCTCCCACGGCCGAGAACGCCGCCGACTTGCCGGCAACACCACCGCCCGCGATCACATAGATCAGGAAATAGACTACGATCGGCGACAGCACCGGCAGCAACGACGGAATGATCATTTCCTTGATCGCGGCCTTGGTGAGGAGGTCGACGGCCTTGCCATAGTCCGGCTTGTCGGTGCCCTGCATGATGCCAGGCTTTTCGCGGAACTGACGGCGCACCTCTTCGACGATCGCACCGGCCGCACGGCCCACCGCGGTCATGCCCATCGCGCCGAACAGATACGGCAGCAAACCGCCGAACAGCAGGCCGACGACCACGTAGGGGTTGTTCAGCGAGAAGTCCGGATTGACACCCTTGAAATAAGGGTGCTGTGCGGCGTCGGCGATGAAGAACTTCAAGTCCTGGTTATAGGCCGCGAACAGCACCAGCGCACCGAGACCCGCCGAGCCGATCGCATAACCCTTGGTGACAGCCTTGGTGGTGTTGCCGACCGCGTCGAGCGCGTCGGTGGACTTGCGCACTTCCTTCGGCAGGCCCGCCATTTCCGCGATGCCTCCGGCGTTGTCGGTGACCGGACCGAAGGCGTCGAGCGCGACGATCATGCCCGCGAGAGCAAGCATCGTCGTGGTCGCAATCGCAATGCCGAACAGGCCGGCAAGGCTGTAGGTGACGAGAATGCCGGCGATGATGACGATGGCGGGCAACGCAGTCGATTCCATCGAGATCGCCAAGCCCTGGATGACGTTGGTGCCGTGACCGGTCACCGAGGCTGCCGCAATCGACTTCACGGGGCGGAAGTCGGTGCCGGTGTAGTACTCGGTGATCCAGATGATCAGGCCCGTGACAATGAGACCGACAATGCCGCATTCGAACAGCGCCATGCCGGTAAATTCCACGCCGGCGAGCTTGTTGAAACCAATCAGCGCGTAGATCACGCCGGCAACACCCACAAGCGACAGGATGCCGGTCGCAATCAGACCTTTGTACAGCGCGCCCATGATCGATTGGCTGGCGCCGAGCTTGACGAAGAACGTGCCGATGATGGAGGTGATAATGCAGATGCCGCCGATGGCAAGCGGCAACGTCATCATGTTCGCGAGGATCGGCGTCTTGGCAAAGAAGATGGCCGCCAGCACCATGGTGGCGACCGCCGTGACCGCATACGTCTCGAACAGGTCAGCGGCCATGCCGGCGCAGTCGCCGACGTTATCGCCGACGTTATCGGCGATGGTGGCCGGGTTGCGCGGATCGTCTTCGGGAATACCGGCCTCGACCTTGCCGACGAGATCACCGCCGACGTCGGCGCCCTTGGTGAAGATGCCCCCGCCGAGACGGGCAAAGATAGAAATCAGCGACGCGCCGAAGCCAAGCGCGACCATGGCGTCGATGACGGTGCGGCTGTCAGGCGCCAGGTGCCGCGAAAACGTCAGGAAACCGAAATAAAGCGTGACGCCGAGCAGCGCGAGACCCGCGACCAACATGCCGGTGATGGCGCCGGCCTTGAAGGCGAGTTCGAGGCCGCCGGCAAGCGAGGTGGTGGCCGCCTGCGCGGTACGGACGTTGGCGCGAACCGATACGTTCATGCCGATGAAGCCGGCTGCACCCGAGAGAATCGCGCCGATCGCAAAGCCGACCGCAACCAGGATGCCGAGAAAATAAGCGAGCAGCGCGAAGATCACGACGCCGACGACGCCGATCGTCGCGTACTGGCGCCGCAGATAGGCCTGCGCGCCTTCACGTACCGCGGCCGCAATCTCCTGCATGCGCGGATTGCCGGCATCGGCTTTCATAACCGACACGGTCGCCCATATGGCGTAGACGATGGAAAGCACGCCGCAGAGCACGATCAACCATAATGCTGTCATTGAACTTGCCTCAGATCTCTATGAAGGTCCCCGCGCCACGGCCGAGAAAATTGACCGGCGCACAAAAAGCAGGCCCGCCCTGCCCAAAAGGGGGGCCTGAAATCGGCGGGGACCATGCCAAAATCGCATGCCGGGCGCAACGCTATGGCGCGCAAAAATGGTCGATTTCGAAAGGTATTTGCACCGAAGGCGGCCATGGGAGCCGCATCCGGATGCAATCTTCGCGAATCGGAACACTAGAAATGGCTGTAGGACGTTCGCGTTAGCTGCAGTTCCTTGCCCTGCGCATCCAGCCATTTCGGGGCGGCTTTGCCCGCAATAATGGTCCCGATCCGGTTGACGGCGCCCCCCGAAACGCTGGCGGCCTCGGCGAACGGTTTGAGGGCGTCCGGGGCAACCGTGCACAGAATTTCGTAGTCATCACCGCCGGACACGATCTCACTTAAGGTGACCGCTCCCGCTGTGAGCGCAGCCGACGCGGCTTTCGACAGGGGAATGGCCGCAAGCTCTATTGCTGCCGACACGGCAGACGCCGCGCAGAGCTTGGCGAGGTCGCCTGCCAGTCCGTCGGAGACGTCCATGGCCGCATGGGCGTGCGCGCGGATCGCCGATGCCAGTACGTTGCGCGGCTGTGGCACACGATAACGTCCGACCAGCATGTCGCGTGAAGCGGCATCATTCGCGAACGCCGCCGCTACCCTGCCCTTCTTGAGAATATCGAGACCGAGCGCGGCATCGCCGATCGTCCCCGTCACGACGACATGGTCGCCGGGCCTGGCGCCGCTTCGATGAATTATCTTGCCCGGCGCAACGCGGCCAAACGCGGTGATTGAAACCATCAGCGGTCCCGGCGTCGATACCGTGTCGCCGCCGAGAAGCGGGCAATTGAACGCGCTTGTATCCTCGCCCAATCCGCGCGCGAAGGCCGTAAGCCAGCTGTCGTCAACTCTGCGCAGCGCCAGCGTCAACACAAATCCCGCAGGTGTCGCGCCCTTGGCCGCGAGATCGGACAGGTTCACCCGCAAGGCTTTCTGCGCGATGGTTTGCGGCGGATCGTCGGGCAGGAAATGGACGCCTTCGACGATCGCGTCGGTCGTGACGACGATGTCTTCGCCGAGTGCTTTGAGAACGGCCGCATCATCGGCCAGTGCGAACGCGCCCGGATCGGTGGCCAGCGGCCTGAAGTAGCGCGCGATCAGGGAATCCTCGCCGGATGCGGGCGCACCGGGAGCGGTCATCCTAGAGCTCCGATTTCGAAGTTCGCAAACCATTGCGGCTACCTCCGATGCGAACTTCGAAATCAAAGGAGCTCTAGCAAATTATTGCTTCTAGTGCGGCTTTTAAATTTGAAGTTCCTATAACGGATTCGCGGCGAAGTTGATAGGAACTTCAAATTCGCCGCACTAGCCACCGGCCCGCGCGAATTCGCTGGCGCGGAACTGGCGCGCGATCTGATCGAGAACCGCATTCACCATGCCGGTCTCCTCCGCCTCAACAAAGGCGTGCGCGACATCGACATATTCCGACACCACGACACGGCCGGGCACATCCTTGCGGTGTTCCAGCTCATAGGCGCCGGCGCGCATCACGGCGCGCAGGATGGCATCGATCCGCTTCAGCGGCCAGCCTTTCGACAGCGCCTCGTCGATCAGGGGATCGAGTTTTACCTGATCGCGCACCACGCCCGATACCACGTCGCGGAAGAACGCGGCTTCCGCCGGCAGGTATTTGTCGCCTTCGACTTCACCGCCGAGCCAATGGCTTTCGAACTCCGCGAAAATGTCGTTGATGCCGGCGCCGGCGATGTCCATCTGATAGAGCGCCTGCACCGCGGCAAGCCTTGCCGCGCCGCGCCGGTTGGCTTTGCGCTCGGGCCCTTTGGCGGGCTTTCGGACCTGGTTCTTCTTGTCGTCGCTCATGATCGCGGCTCGTTCAGCCGGCGCTTGATCCGCAGCATCGCGAGCGCTGCGCGCGCGGCATCGCCGCCCTTGTTGAGTTCGGAGGCGCGCGCCCGTTGCCATGCCTGCGCTTCCGTATTGACGGTCAAAATTCCATTGCCGAGCGGAAACCTTTTCGACACCGCCAAGTCCATCAGCGCGCGCGAGGACTCAGTTGAGACGATCTCGAAATGGATGGTGTCGCCGCGGATGACGCAGCCCAGTGCGATGGCGGCATCGTAGGGTTTGCCGGTCTTCTCCGCAGCCTCGAGCGCAATCGCGATCGCGGCAGGAATTTCCAGTGCGCCGGGAACCGTCAAGACGTCGTGGCCGACGCCGGCTGCCTTCAGCTCGATGACTGCGCCTTCCAGCAGCGCATCCTGAATGTCGTCATAGAAGCGCGCCTCGACAATCAGCGCCCGTGCGCCGGAAATGTCGGTTGGGTCTTTCAACGGTGCGCGCCGCGCATCTGCCATGTGTCTTGCCGATCAGAATGGAATTGAGCCGCTTTTAGGCGCAGTCATGCGTAAAGCCAAGACCGCGCCCTCACTTCATTTCCGTCAATCTCGCCGCATAGCGCGCCATCAGATCGACCTCGATATTGACCTCAGTCCCAGCGTGCCAGGACGACAAGGTCGTAACATTGAGCGTGTGTGGGATAATCAGCACGGAAAAGGCCGTATCCCTGACCGTGTTGACGGTGAGCGAGACGCCGTCCAGCGTGATCGAGCCTTTGGGCGCGATAAAACGCGCGAGTTCACGCGTCGTGTTGAGTTCGAACCGCGCCATATCGGGCAGGTCCTCCCGGCTCAGAATCGTCGCAACTCCATCCGCATGGCCGGCAACGATATGGCCGCCGAGTTCATCGCCGATCTTCAGCGCCCGTTCCAGATTGAGCCTGGTGCCGACCGTCCAATGCTTCGCCGTGGTCATCCCGAGCGTCTCGGCAGCCGCATCGACATCGAACCAGGTTTTGCCGTGCGCCACGCCGGAGGCGACCACCGTCAGACAGACGCCGTTGCAGGCGATCGAGGCGCCGTCCGCAATGGACGCGCGATCGTAACGGCAAGCGATACGCAGCCGATGCAACTGCCCCTGCGCCGTCGCCTTGAGGCTTTCGATTTCGCCGATATCGGTGACAATGCCCGTAAACATTTAGAAGTGCTCGTAAACGGTAAGAGTGTCGTTACCGAGGCTTTCGCTAGCACGAACGCGGAAGGCCGACGACTGGGTGATTGCGCCAAGCGGCAATGCGTGCAGTGCCGCCACACCGTCAGCGCCGATCGCCTCCCTCCCGCGCAGCAGCCAGAATTCGTCGACCAGGCCCGCGGCGACGAAAGACGACGCCACGCGTGCTCCGCCTTCGACCAGAAGCCGGGTGATGCCCCGCTCCGACAGGGCATGCAGCACCGCCGGCAGGTCCAATCCGGTCGGCGTCGACGCCGCGCGGATGACCTGCGCACCATTGGCCCCAAGCATCGCGGCCGCCGGCGCCTCGGCCAAATTCGATGTCACCACCCACAGAGGTGTATTTCGCGCCGAATGGACCAGGCGGCTCGTGCCCGGCATCCGTAATGCGCGATCCAGCACCACCCGCACGGGCGAGCGCGCTTCCATGCCCGGCAGGCGGCAGGTGAGCAAGGGATCGTCCGAGAGCACTGTCCCGATCCCGACCAGAATGGCATCGCACTGCGCCCGCAACAGATGCGTGCGCGCTTTGGCGAGTTCGCCCGAAATCGCCACCGGTTTGTGACCGTTAGCTGCAATCTTGTCGTCGGTGGAGACCGCCAGCTTCAGGATCACATGCGGACGCCTCTCGCGGACGCGCCGGAAATGTCCGGCATGAGCGTAAGCTGCTTCCGCCGCGCAAAGTCCGATATCGACCACAATCCCGGCATTGCGCAACTTCGCGTGGCCCTGCCCCGCCACTTCCGGATTGGGGTCCTCGATCGCCGACACCACGCGTGTGATGCCGGCAGCGATGACGGCATCCGTGCAAGGCGGCGACTTGCCGACATGCGAACAGGGCTCGAGCGTCACATAAAGTGTGGCTCCGCGCGCCGCGCTACCGGCCTGCGCCAACGCCACCGGCTCGGCATGGGGGCGGCCGCCCGGTTGCGTCCAGCCCCGGCCGACAATGACGCCGTCCTTGACGACGACCGCTCCGACGGCGGGATTGGGATGCGTGCGTCCCAGACCGCGCCGGCCAAGCGCCAGCGCGAGCGCCATGAAACGCCGGTCAACTGACTTTGATTCCATAACGCTTCCGGCCAACTGCTCTTCCGCGCCGGGGAAGATCATTTGCGTAACAAGGCGATCCGTGCGTCGTCGTCGCCGGAGAGTTCGCCGAGCACAGCCTCAAAGTCCTTGGCCTCGCGGAAATTGCGATAGACCGACGCAAAGCGCACGTAGGCCACGTCGTCGAGCTGGCGCAGATGCTCCATCACGATCTCGCCGATCGCTTCCGACGAAACCTCCGCCTCCCCGCCACTTTCGAGTTCGCGCACGATGGCGGAGACCATTTTCTCCACCCGTTCCGGATCCACCGGGCGCTTGCGCAAGGAGATTTGCAGCGACCGCACCAGCTTGTCGCGGTCGAACGGCACCCGGCGGCCGTTGCGCTTGATGACCGTCAATTCGCGAAGCTGCACGCGTTCGAACGTGGTGAAGCGGAAATTGCAGGCGATACATACGCGCCTGCGCCGGATCACGGCGGAATCTTCCGTCGGACGGGAGTCCTTCACCTGCGTATCGAGACTGTTGCAGCTTGGGCAACGCATGCGGAGGAGACCTTATTGATAAATCGGGAAACGATCGGTGAGCGCCTTGACCCGTTCCTTCATCGCCGCTTCCACGAGCGGCGCGGAGCCGTCCTTGGATTGAGCGACCGCATTCAACACCTCCGCGATCATGCCGCCGACCTGCTTGAATTCGGCAACCCCGAAGCCGCGCGTGGTGGCGGCCGGCGTGCCCAGACGGAGGCCCGAGGTGACGAACGGCTTTTCCGGATCGAAGGGAATGCCGTTCTTGTTGCAGGTGATGGCGGCTCGCACCAACGCCTTTTCCGAGATGTTGCCTTTCAACCCCTTGGGCCTGAGATCAACCAGCATCAGATGATTGTCGGTGCCGCCGGAGACGATATCGAGACCTTCGGCGCGCAACGCCTCCGCCAGCGCCTTGGCATTTTCGACGACGTTTTTGGCGTAGATCTTGAAATCCGGGCGCAGCGCTTCAGCAAAGGCGACCGCCTTCGCCGCGATCACATGCATCAACGGGCCGCCCTGAAGGCCGGGGAAAATCGCCGAATTGAATTTCTTGGCCAGCGCCTCGTCGTTGCACAGGATCAGGCCGCCGCGCGGACCGCGCAGCGACTTGTGGGTGGTGGTGGTCGTCACATGCGCGTGCGGCACGGGCGAGGCATGAACGCCGCCGGCCACCAGCCCTGCGAAATGCGCCATGTCGACCAGCAGATAAGCGCCGACGTGATCGGCGATTTCGCGAAACCGCTTGAAGTCCCAGGGCCGCGAATAGGCCGAGCCGCCGGCGATGATCAGCTTGGGCTTCACCTCTTCCGCCTGCTTGGCGACCGCATCCATATCGATGAGATGGTCGTCGCGGCGCACGGTGTAATGCGAGGCCTTGAACCATTTGCCGGACATGTTGACCGGCGAGCCGTGGGTCAGGTGTCCGCCGGCGGCGAGATCCAGCCCCATGAAGGTATCGCCGGGCTGCAGCAGCGCCAGGAACACGGCCTGATTCATCTGGCTGCCGGAGTTCGGCTGCACGTTGGCGAAATTTGCGCCGAACAGCTTTTTGGCGCGCTCGATCGCGAGCGTTTCGGCGACGTCAACCCACTCGCAGCCGCCATAATAGCGGGCGCCGGGATAGCCCTCGGCGTATTTGTTGGTCATCACCGAGCCTTGCGCTTCCAGCACGGCGCGGCTGACGATGTTTTCCGACGCGATCAGTTCGATCTCGTGGCGCTGTCGGCCGAGTTCGCCGCTGATAGCGGCAGCAATGTCCGGATCTGCCTCGGTCAGGGTCGCGGTGAAGAACGAGTTGGGTGCGGAAGTGGTCTTGGCGCTTAGGGGCGAAGAGCTCATGAGCGAAATATCTCCACCGCCGCAACCAGGTAGAGGCGTCGCGGGCGGTCCGTTATGGCGGTCGAAAAGGGTCTTGCGGGATACCATATTGCCCGGCCACGGCCAAGCGCTTGCGGTACCCGCTTGATAATTATGCAAGATATGGTGGGGATAGCCGGATTTGCCAGAGTTCCCCACGGGCATGGCGATACCCGCCCCCGGACTGTCACGTACCGGGAGGTCGCTGATTTCCCGCCGTCCTGGGAACGGAGGGCGCAGGGAATGCCTGGCGCTTGGTGCGCCCGCAGCCTCGCGCGCAAAGTGTAGAAAGCGCACGAGTTAGTCACCACGGTCACACCGGAAACGCCCGGCATTCCCCGCGCGATGGTTTTAACGGTCTACTCCGCGCTCTCCCTGGTGATCGGGCTTTCTTGTCACCATCGCCGGCAGATTGTCTTTGCCGACTTGATATCAGCGTCGAGATATCAGGACCACGCGGCTTCGCCGTCCGCATCGATGCGCATCGTCGTCGCGCAACTTGCGTCCATCGCATCCCGCACCCAACGTTCGTGACGACCGCGAAGCGCCCCTCTTGAGGTGCGCGGGATGGCTGGAATCAGTAATGCTGTGTCTAGCAATCGGCGAAGCTAAATATTTTTGTCGGAAGGGCTGGACACAAGCGAGGCATTGCACGTGGCGCGCACAGATTTGCCCGTCGAGGCTGGGCAAGAACTCGGCCTTTTCGAGAGTTGTTGTAGGATTCTGCTTATGGCGAATCATACGTTCAAGAGCGGTGAGAGCCGCGAACAGCGCAGTCTTCTTCCGCCCCGGATTGAAGACTATGTCGGAGCTGGCAATCCTGTACGGGCGATCGAGAGCTTCGTTTGCGCCCTCGACCTCACCAAGCTCGGTTTCCGTCATGCGGATCGCGGCATGGAAGTGGGACAGCCACCCTACGATCCGGCCGATCTGTTGAAGCTGTACCTCTACGGCTACATCAACCAGATCAGATCGTCGCGCCGGTTGGAGCGGGAAGCCTGCCGCAATCTGGAACTGATCTGGCTCTTGAAGAACCTCAAGCCCGGCTACCGGACGATCGCGAGCTTTCGCAGGGAGAACTGGGCAGCCCTGAAGGCCGCGAACCGCAGTTTCGTGCTGCTGCTTCGCGAACTCAACCTGGTCGGAGGAACCCTGGTTGCGGTCGATGGTGCCCTGTTCCACGGCAATGCCAGTAAGGACAGCATCTTCACGCGCGGGAAGCTGGTCAAACAGATCGCCAAACTGGACCAGGAGATCGAGGCTTACGGGAAGTCTCTCGACACCAACGATGCAGCCGAAGCCAAGCAGCGCGGCGATGGTTCGGGGGACGGCAACAAGTGTGGCGGTGGCGATGTCGGGGACAAAATGAAGGAGCTGATGGCCAGGCGTGAACGCGCCGAGGCCGATCTCAAGCAGTTGGAGACCGGCGACAAGGGGCAGCTGTCGACGACCGATTCTGACGCAAGGCTTCTGAGCAAGGGCGACCAGACCATTGCGGGCTACAACGTTCAGAGCGTGGTTGACGACAAGCACAAGCTGATCGTCGCCAGCGAGGTCGTCAATCGCAACGATGCAGGCCACCTCCACAAGATGGCAAAAGCGGCCAAGGAGGTTCTCAAAGCCGAGACCCTGCAGATACTGGCCGATGCCGGCTATTATAACAGCGAGGATCTCAAGGCCTGTGAGGATGACGGCATCAAAGCCTACGTGCCGCCGCAGGAAGGCAACGGCAAACTCGAGAAGCAAGGCCGCTTCGTCCGCAAGGACTTCAGCTACGATGCTGCGACCAATACCTACCGTTGTCCGGCTGGCCAATTGCTGCATCCGACAGAGAAGCCCTGGACCAACACGAGCGGCCGGATCGAGAGCCGCTATCTGGGCTCCAAGGCGACCTGCGGCGTCTGCCTATTAAAAGCATCTTGTCTCTCTTCGAACGCAAAATACCGCAGCATCTTTCGCTGGGAACACGAAGATGTTCTGGACCGTCATCGCCAAAGGATGGCGAGCGAAGGTGCAGCCGAACTGATGCGCCGCCGCTCCGCCATCGTCGAGCATCCCTTCGGGACGCTCAAATGCCGCGCCGGCTATCGGCACTTCCTCGTCCGTGGCTTCAACAAGGTTCGTGGCGAATGGAGCCTGATGACGCTCTGCTACAACTTCACTCGCGTGCTCAACATTCTCGGCTTCGACCGCTTCATCGCATACATGGCAGAAAAGGCATCTGTGGCCTGCAAAAGCGGCCTCGCTTCCCCTCTGCGTTCAATTCGGCACGTCTCGCAGAGTTGTGCGCCTAAAATCGCGCTGCAGCTTACAATTCTGACAGGCCAAGCCATCCCATCTCCATAATCAGAATTCTTGCCCAACCTCGACGGGCAAATCAGGTGAAGCTGAACCGCAGCGAAGCCCGTTCCAGGATCAACATTAATTCGCGAGACGTGCAGCGCACCTGATAAGGCAGGACGTGAACCCACATATTCAGATAGGTGACGTCCGCTTTGGAGCGCATGACGGGTAGAGTCGAAGTGTGACGCGGTAGCTTTAGGTTCGAACATATCTGTTTCCGCCCCTTTCGTTTGGCGGTGCCTTACTGGTTCGACCATGGCCCCGTTTTCACACCCCGCTCATCGAACCGGACAGGCAGATTTCCCGCATCCGGCTCTCGGACAAAACGTCACGCCTTCACCCACGGCACGTCGTGCCCAAGCCTGCTCAGACGTACGAGCCCGAAGTGCCCGTAGAGATGCGGGAGTGGATAGGTCCCGCCCTTGCGTCGCCTGACCTTGTGCTTGATGCGCAACCACCGGCGCAACCGCATCGCGGTGTAGCTATCGAGTGCCCGATACGCCTTGCTGACGGTGCCTACTTGGAAGTAGTTCGCCCATCCGCGCAGCGTGCGGTTCACCTTGCCCACCAGCTTTGTGGTTTCTTGCCATGTCCCCGTTCGGTCCGTCAGTGCGTGGATTTTCTCAACCATGCGCTTGATGCTCTTCTTCGATGGCCGGTATCCCAGGCGCGCCTGGCCGGTTCTCTCTGAGAACATCCGTCCGAACGTGTAGCCCAGGAAGTCGAACTCACCTTCCGGGACCCTGCAGATTCGTGTCTTCTCCTCGTTGACCGTGAGCTTCAGCTTGCTCATGATCTTGCGCAAGGCTTCTTCGGCTTTGCCTCTTCGACACAGGATCACGAGATCGTCCGCGTAGGTCACGATACGAGAGCCGAGGCTTTGCTCCAACCCGAGCATATTCCATCCCAGTACAAACCGGCGCATGTAAATATTCGCCAGTAGTGGGGAGATGGGTGACCCTTGCGGGATGCCTCGCCGGTTGTCCCGGGCTTCGGTCGTGCGTGTCTTGCTTCCTCGATCATCGGTTTCTTCTACGGGGCATTCCAGCCACATCTTGATCAGATGCAGCACGCGCCGGTCAACAATCCGGCGCGCTACCGACTTTAGAAGTTCGGCATGGGGGATGCTCCCGAACGAAGACACGACAGACTACCCATCACCAAGACGATCCAGATTCGATCGTCATCATTCGTAAACGGCATGTATTCGAAGGGCGCCGGCTCTTTGTCATCCGGAGCCTCACAAGGCGGGGCGTCCCTGAGTTTCTTGTGATTTTGCCCGACGGGAGCCGCACGTTAATTCCCGCGGCTTGGACGGACCGGAATGGCGGGTTAGACGCCAAGTCTTCGTCCACGCTGGCCGCAAGTGCAATCGGCCTCGAAGGTCTTTGCTTGATCGATGATTTGCTCAAGGTGCGCGACGTCGTCGATGCTCTTCTGAGCCGGCTCGCCGAGTCGGCCCCCGAACAGGAGGGCGACCATGCAGATGGAGTTGGCGTTTCTCGAACTCCCGGCGGAGCCGGAAGAAGAACCATCGAAGGGGCCTTGGGAACAGATTGATCCGTTAGCACAGGTGGCCGCCCTGGCGCTTCTCTCACGACTGATTGCGCAAATGCTTGCGGCAAGCGCAGAACCGCATCCGGAGAGCGGCGATGAGTGACGCCCTCAAGATAACGTCGAGCCATTTGGCTCGTGTGGCCATCGTCTACTTGCGCCAGTCCAGCGCCGCTCAGGTTGAGAACAACCGCGAGTCGACCGACCGACAGTATGCCTTGGTGAACAAGGCCACAGATCTCGGATGGACTGCTGACAATGTCCTTGTCATCGACGAAGATCTTGGTCTCTCAGGGTCCGGAGCCGTTGCGCGATCCGGTTTCGCCCGTTTGACCGCCGAGGTCGCGCTCGGACACGTGGGCCTCGTTCTGGGTCTTGAAGTCTCGCGATTGGCCCGCAACAATGCCGACTGGTACCGACTCATCGATCTATGTGGTCTGTCCAACACGCTGATCGGCGACGCCGACGGAGTTTATCACCCTGCGTTGTTCAATGATCGCCTCCTGCTCGGACTGAAGGGCACAATGAGCGAAGCGGAACTCTATGTCCTTCGAGCTCGCCTCAACGGCGGGATCCGCAATAAGGCGGCCCGAGGCGAATTGCGGCGCGGCCTGCCAGTTGGGCTGGTCTGGGGCGAGGCCGACGGCGAAGTCAGATTTCATCCTGATGAAGCCGTCAGGACGACGATCGCCAGGATCTTTTCCCGTTTCGCCGAGACGGGCTCGGCGCGGCGCGTTTGGTTATGGTTCCGATCCGAAGGGCTGCGCATACCACTTCGGATGCACCAAGGGTGGAAGATCCTTTGGGTGGACGCCAGTTACCACGCGATCCATCAGATTTTGAGCAACCCCGCCTACGCGGGCGCTTACGCTTACGGACGGACGCGCCGGGAGACCAAGCTCGACGGATCTGGCGTACCCCAAAAACGCATGCGACACTTGCCGCAGTCTGAGTGGCAAGTGCTGATCAAGGAGCACCATGAAGGCTACATCGACTGGCGAACCTTTGAAGCCAACCAGGCCAGGCTGGCCAGCAACACGCGCCCAGGGCCGCACAAAGCGGGCGGCGCCGTGAGAGAGGGGGCCGCACTTTTGCAGAGCCTGGGCACATGCGGACATTGTGGCCGGCGCTTGAAGACTCATTATAGCGGACGCAACGCCGCCCCCGGCTATCACTGCGCCGGAAAGATCATCGTCGAGGGCCGGGGAAGCTACTGCCTCACCGTAGGCGGCGTGCAGATTGACCAGGCGTTCGCCAAGACGTTTCTCGCTGCGCTCGAGCCCGCCAAGCTCGCGGCCACGCTCGCCGCCGCCGAGCGGCTCGAGGCTGACAACGAGGCGACGCTCAAGCAATGGCGACAAGCTGCAGAGCGGGCCGCGTATGAGGCCAAGCGCGCGGAGCGGCGCTATCGCGCCGTCGACCCAGACAACCGACTTGTCGCCCGAGGGCTTGAACGCGAATGGGAGCAACGCTTAGCCGATCAGGAGATGGCGAATGAAGACCTCGCCCGCCGTCTTGAGCAGCGGCCTCGCGTCCTCAGCCAGGAAGAACGGAACCGCCTCCTCGCCATTGGAGCCGACCTTGCTTCGGTCTGGGACGCGCCGACAACGACGGCGCGCGATCGAAAGGAGCTCCTGCGAGCGCTCATCGAGGAGGTGATTGTCTCGGTCGATCGCAACGAACAGGCCGCTCATCTCACCGTGCGCTGGAAGGGCGGCGCAATCACCGATGTGGACGTGCCCTTGCCGCGGTCAAGACCTGCCACGATCAAAACCGATGAGGAGACAGTCGACCTCGTCCGGCGCTTGGCCTTACTTTATCCGGACACAGTCATCGCAGGCATCCTCAATCGACAGGGTAGAAAAACGGCGCGCGGCCTTCGGTTCGAAGCCAACAGGGTCGGCAGTCTCAGGACCAACTGGCGTATCCCGTGCTTTGAACCCAAGCCGGATTCCGGCGCCGGCGAGGTCATGACGATCGCATTGGCGGCAGCCGAATTGAACGTTGCGCCCTCGACCCTGCATCGTTGGCTGAATGAAGGTCTGATCGCCGGCGAACAGGTGACCCCGGGGGCGCCCTGGCGGATCCGATTGACCGACGAGCTGAAGGCACGCTTCACCGCCTCGGCGGGCGAGGGATTCATCACCATGCAAGAGGCCACCCGTGCTCTCGGCGTCACCCGTCAGACGGTGTTGCAGCGTGTAAAGCGCGGCGAGATTCAAGCCGCCCACGTCACCAAGGGCGGGAAAGTCGGATTGAGACTAAAGCTTCCAGATCGGCAACCCACCCTCTTTGAACCCGCCTGAAGGAGCAACCATCTTCCCGAACCTATCCGAGCTGGAGAACGTGGTCCCGCCACGAGGATTTGGACGCGACTGATCTCTTGCACGATGTAACGCGGAATGAGATTCTCGCCGATCCGAACACCAACCTCGTCATATTCTTTATAGTAAACAGTTCGATAAACCGCTTACTCAGCCTTGGCCGCACCATTTAAAAACCCTGGGGGCATTATGAAACGGCATCCAAGAAATTCCGGATGTCGGCGTCAAGTATCCAGTTCACCTTTCTGGTTTTGATCGCCGTCGAAAGTGCGTCCAACGCATCATGCGGTCCTCGTCCGGGTCGGAACCCATAAGAGAAGCCGACGAAGTCACCTTCGTAGATAGCATTGAGCACCATGACGGTCGCGCCCTGGACGATCTTATCGTCAAGCGCAGCGATCGCTAACGGCCGTTGTTTTCCATCCGCCTTGTCTATGTAGGCCCGGCGGGATGGTTGCGGCCGATAGGCTCCTCGGTGGACCCGTCCATGCAGATCCTCGATCCTAAGCTCGAGATCAGCCTCGTAGTCGTACCACGTCAAACCGTCCACGCCGGGGGCAGCTTTGCGCTTAAGCGCGAAGAACGCCGTCCGGAGCGTATCGATACTGATATGGTGCAGGAGCGCGGTGAACTGTTCCTTCTTCCTCTGCCTTGCGGCTTGCCGTACGCGGCCCAGCGCCTGGGTCACGCGAGCCCGGCTCTGCGCCCGGTGCGTGCTTTGCTGACCCGCGTTCCCCTTGGTCCCCGGCCTTGGTTCCACCGGCTCCGCTACCGGTCGCCCGGCTTTGTTCGTCGGCTTCGTCACTACTATGCCGGAGTCAGACTTCTCTGGGTCGTGCATCAGCGGCTACGGCTCCTCACCTTCCCGCCACGGACCATCCGACCCCAACAAGGCCTATGGTCGATCCAGAGATCTCCCGGTTCCCGCACAAGGAGCGTCCGTACATGCCAGGGTCTCAGACCACGCCGGGTCCGACAGGTGCTCGCAGTAGCGCGCCCGCCGATTTTGCCTTCCATCGAGTAAACAACGTCGGCATCCGGGTTGATAACGGTTTCGCGGCTCAATGGCTGGCCTATACGCTCCCCTACCGACGCTTCGCAGACGTCCTCGCGGAGGTCTGCGCACGGATCGGGGGCGACGTGGGTTGCTATTCCTTCATCGCAGTGGACTTTCACCACATACTCCTTGCCAGTCTCCCGGCGCACTTACTCGCGTTACGGCCTGCACACTCGCGCTGTCACCAATTCGTGACACGCTAACCGAAGGCTTCAGCCACTTTGTTACCTCCATGACTGCTCCGGTTGCTTCCGGCTGGAGCGGTTGCCGGGTGGGACTTACACCCACTGGAAAGCGCCGCCTTTCCACGGCGCACACTCAAGTCGGACATCGCGACAAGTCCGAAATGTGCCAGAGGACTAAACCGCTCGCGCGGTAGGGCACTGCGGCGGGCGGCACAGCCAAAACGATAGCGCAACGGGGCGTCCTGTCTTGAGATCGAGGGGTTTCGACAACCTCACTCAAGACAGGAGCATCCCCATGACCGACGAGGCCATGAGCCCATTGCGGCGGCGCATGATCGAAGACATGACGATCCGCAAGTTAGCGCCAAAGACCCAACAAGGCTATATCCGCACGATCAAGGATTTTGCCACGTTCCTCGGCCGGTCGCCTGATACGGCAAGCTTCGAGGACGTTCGACGCTTTCAATTGCATCTGGCGGCGAATGGCGCGCACATCCCCATCCTCAATCACACCGTGGCTGCGCTGCGGTTTTTCTTCAGGGTCACGCTCAGGCGCTCCGACATCATCGAGCACACGACGTTTCTCCACGAGCCCCGCAAGCTTCCGGTCGTGCTCAGTCCGGAAGAGGTAGCGCGGCTGCTCGATGCCGCGCCGGGGCTCAAGTACAAAGCGGCGCTGAGCGTGGCCTATGGTGCGGGTCTGCGCGCCGCCGAGGTGATCTCGCTCAAGATCGGCGACATCGACAGCAAGCGTATGGTGATCCGCGTCGAGCAAGGCAAAGGCCGCAAGGACCGCTACGTGATGCTGTCGCCGCATCTGCTTGAGCTGCTGCGTGCCTGGTGGAAGGCCGCGCGGCCGCAGGGCTGGCTGTTTCCAGGGCGCGATCGTGTGCAACCAATGACGACGCGCCAGCTCAATCGCGCCTGCCATGCTGCGGCCCAGACGGCCGAGATCGACAAGCGCGTATCGCTCCACACGTTGCGGCACAGTTTCGCCACGCATCTGTTGGAACAGAACATCGATATCAGGGTGATCCAGGTCTTGCTCGGTCATGCCAAGCTCGACACCACGGCGCTCTACACGCGCGTCGCCACCAAGACGATCCAACAGGTCATGAGCCCGCTGGAGCATATTGTCCGTAACGTCGAGAAGGTCGAGCCGCCCGCTTAAGCGCAGCTCGCGTGCCGCGTCCATCGCTGGAGGTCGCGGACATTTTCCGCGACCACGGACCGGCATGGCGCCGGGCCAATGCCGGCCATGTCAGCCTCGGCCAACTCAAGGTGATGTCGGCAATCGAGAGCTGCCGCACGGCAGCCCTCGGCGGCCATGTCGCGCGCTGCGAGGACTGCGCCCATACCACCATCGCCTACAATTCCTGCCGCAACCGGCATTGCCCGAAGTGCCAAGGAGCTGCCGCGAAGCAATGGCTCGCGGCGCGCGAAGCCGAGCTGTTGCCGGTGCCGTACTATCATGTCGTGTTCACCCTGCCGGCGCCGATCGCCGACATCGCCTACCAGAACAAGGCCGCCATCTACGACCTGCTGTTCAAGGCCTCGGCCGAGACCATGGTCACCATCGCGGCCGACCCCAAGCACCTCAGCGCCCGCGTCGGCATCACCTCGGTTCTCCATACCTGGGGCTCGGCCATGACCCATCACCCGCACATCCACATGATCGTGCCGGGCGGCGGCATCTCGCTCGACGGCAAAAGCTGGATAGCTTGCCGGCCCGGCTTCTTCCTCCCGGTGCGCGTGCTCTCGCGCCTGTTCCGCCGGCTGTTGCTGGAGAAGCTGATCGCGGCCCACAAAGCCCGCCATCTGAAGTTCTTCGGCGATCAGACCGCTCTCGCCGATGCGCAGGCGTTCGCGGCGTATCTGGCACCGCTGCGCCGAACCGAATGGGTGGTCTATGCCAAGCGCCCGTTCGGCGGCCCACAGGCCGTGCTGGCCTATCTGTCGCGCTATACCCACCGCGTCGCCATCGCCAACAACCGGCTGATCGCCTGCGACCGCACCGGCGTCACCTTCCGATGGAAGGACTATCGCGCAGAAGGTCGTGATCGCCAGAAGCTCATGACACTCTCAACCGGCGAGTTCATCCGCCGCTTCTTGATCCACATCCTGCCGCACGGCTTCCACCGCATCCGCCACTACGGACTGCTCGCCAGCGGCACCCGCGCCGACAACATCGCCCGAGCGCGTGAGTTGCTCGCCGTTTCAACACCTGAAAACCAGCCCACCGGTACCGCCGTCGATCAAGGAAAGTCGACGTGTCCATGCTGCGGCGGTCGCATGATCGTCATCGAGGTCTTCGAGCGTGGTGCAACGCCACGGTATCGGCCGACAGCTCCAACCAGCGTCATCAGGATCGACACCTCATGACCGCGTCACAATCCCGCAAATGTGCCCCTCGCGCTCGCTGGCTCTCGACCGGCCACGGTAGAGTGCGCTCAGATATCCAGCCATCGCCTCAAATCGTCCGACAATTCACAGCGATCGACGCCACCCCCCGCTCATCCAGCAGCCGTTTCACCGGCCGCCGGCTTGCTGGAGCGCCTCGAATCCATTCACGCACCTCATCCGCGGCACTCAAATCCCCATAGTCCACGCCGCGCCACCCACGTGCCCCTCCCGCGGTTTCCTCCCTTGGAGGTTTGCGGACGCCGGCCCCCGTGTGCGCCGCGTCACCTTCATGCGGCCGGCATCCGAAAACCTTCACATTTTCAGACATCGTCCAGCACAACGGACATGTCTCCCTGAGCCAAGAAAGCGGGCAGCGCACGCGCCGCCGAGCGGTAGACGGCGTATCGTCGCACCTAAAGCGCGATGAGGTTTGGTTAAATCATTATCGCGCTTTAGTTCTTTGATTGAGCATGATCTTTTCAGAAAACCGCGTCACACTTTTCTGGATCATGCATCTAGCTGACGCCGTCGCGGTTATAGATGTCGTCGCGGAATTGCACGACGCCGTCCGGCGTCGCCCAGGCCGTCACGTAAACCCAGTAAAGCGGCAACGGCTTTGCCACCTTGGCGTCCTTGCGCTCGCCGGATTTGATCACCTCGTCGATCTCGGTCTTCGACCAGCCCGGCGTTTCCGCCAGAATCCAGTAGACGAGCTCGCGCACATTCTGCACGCGCATGCAGCCTGAGGAGGCGAAGCGGAAATCCTCGCCGAACAAATTCTTCGACGGCGTGTCGTGCATGTAGACGCCGTCCGGACTGGGAAAATTGATCTTGATCGATCCGAGCGAATTGAAATCACCGGCATCCTGCTTGAACTTGTAATTGACCGCTTCGGTCGAATACCAGTCGATCTGCGAGGGTTGCAGTTCGTTGTTCCTGGGATCGAAGATGCGGATGTGATTCCTGGAGAGATAGTCCGGCTCGGCCTGCATCTTCGGAATCAAATCCTTGCGGATGATCGATACCGGCACGGTCCAGAACGGGTTGAAGTTGATCTGGGTGATCTTGGTACGGAGGTCCGGCGACGGCCGGTCCGGTTTGCCGGCCACCGCCGTGTGACGCGTCACCGCGACGCCGTTCTCGATCGCCTCGATCTGGGCTGCGGGAATATTGGCGACCACGATGCGGTTGCCGAGATTGCCGGTGAGCGCTTTCAGCCTGACGGCATTGGTGCGAAGCTGCGCCAGCCTTCGATCCGCTGAAACGTTGAGCGCATGCAAAGTGGCCTCGTGCACCACGCCGTCTGGATGCAGCCCGTGGCGCACCTGAAAGCGGCGCACGGCGGCATCGACATAGGAATCGAACACCTGCGGATCGCCGGAATTAAGCTCCAGGTCGCCTGCGATCGACAGCCGCCGGCGCAAGGCCGGCACGGCTGCGCCTTTCGCGCCGACGCGCAGGCCATCGGCCCAGGCCGGCACGTCGGGCCATCCGCCCTTGGCGACGATGGCCTCGTATTGGGCGATAGAAGTCTGCGTGGTTTCCGCGGTCGAGGGCGACAGCGTCGGCAGCGACTTCTTCGGCAGGCGGACGTTGCGTGAAGAGTTATCGAAGCCGCTGCCGAGCCCGTTCTCCTGATTTTCCCGCATCAGCTCGTCGAGCATCTGATCGGAGGACTGCCCTTCAGCCGCCCGCGCGGCGCGTGCGAATGCGCCCGCCGCAAGCCCGGTGGCCGCGGTCGTGAGGAAAGATCGTCGGGTGATCGCGCTCATGGTTTGCTTATTGAAGGGCTCCAGACACTTTCATAGCAAACCCCGCCCGCAGCGATAAGGCCGCAAGCTCCTTCAATCGCAAATACGTGAAAGGCGCGCGCTCAGCCGCAGCTCTTGATGTCGTTGGCGAGGCTCCAGGTCTCCTTGGTCCTCAGGTTCATCGTCCGGTAAACCCGGCCGCGAAGGTCCTTGGGACATTCCTTGGGGACCTCGACCAGGCACATGTTGACCTTGTCGAAGACCTGGGATTTGACGATCGAATTCTCCCGCTTGAGCGAGACCTGAACGCCCGAATTGGAGAAGCGGACGATGGTGCCGGGATCGGTGCCCTTCTTGGCGCGAGCGGCCAGGTCGTCGCCATACCGATCGGTGATGGACGTGATGGTCGTCTCGGCGCAGTCGCCGACCTTGCTCGGCAATTGCGAAATGCGCTCAGTACCCGGTATCACCTCGTCATCCACGGGGTCAGGCGCCGGCTCCCATCGGTCGGGCGGTGCGGTCCCCGGGTTTATCCGCTCTTTGGTTGGCGGTTGATCGGCAAACGAGGTCAGGAAGCTCGGCTGCGAGCAGCCGGCAACGGCAAAGAGGGACAACAGACCCAATAGACGCAAATGGTTCATGCGCGGCGGCTGCATCAGTTTGCAGGCCGGCCGACGCCGCCCTTCCCGACCAAACGCCTGAACGTACGATTCACAAAAAGCTCCCTGCCCTTCGATGCGCCGTCATATCGCCGGGATCGCGCGCCAAAGCCTTTGATCTTCCGGATGAGGTGACAGGCGATAACGCCTAATTCGGCAATTTTAAGGGCGCAGTCAAACACCTCGCCCGGGACCGTTGTCCGAGCGAGGTGTGCTTTTACCTGAGCTTTCCGGAAAGCAGAAGTTTAAGGTTTACAGCCCGGTATAACCGGCCTTGACGGGGTTGCTCGATCCGTCGAGTTCGCGCAAGTAAGTGAGACCGCACACCGTCAGCCGGTGCATGTCTTTCTCGCCGGCCTCAAACAGCGTCGTGACATATGCGGTCACCTTGGCGCGCGCTTCGGCACTGGCCGCCGCCGAACGGTTCAGCAGGAGATCATAGGTCATCATGATACGATCGATGGCGGCTTCCATGAATTCCTCGCGTTTTGATCCAGATTAAGATTGATCCGTGCGTGAGCTTGCGGGTGGAGCGAATATCAAACCCACTCCACCAGCGCCTCGAATTGAGCGATCGCCTTGTTGGCGAGCCTGATCTTGTTGAATTCGCCGCGCTCGAACAGCTTGATGACGATCGCGAGCAGCCGCTCGTCGGTCGCAAAGCTGTCGGAGATGGCGCCGGTCCGGCACAGGTAGTTGGCCGCGATCGCATAGGCGTCGCTGACCACCCCGACGTTCATGACCCGTAATCCGCGCTCGACGAGCATCGCTATTCTCCGATACCTGCCGTTAATTACGCTGGAACGCAAAAGTTCCATCTTTCGCCCCGTCATTTTGCAGGTGCGAAACAACAAAACGCACCGGTTTCGGAAAATTCCGAACCGGCGCGTCTTAGGGGAAGGTTCTTTCAGTCGGTCAAGGCTGCCGGTCTTCTTGTCATGGCCGGCTTGGCCCAAACAGAACTTGAAGCGGTATCACAGGCGATAGAGGATCTGGTCGGTCCAGAACCGCTCGAGGCGATGCAGCGACTTGTTCAGCGTCGCGAATTCCTCGTTCGAGATGCCGCCGACCTGCTCCACGGTCTTGACGTGCTTCTGGTAGAGCGCATCGACGATGCGGCGGATTTCCTGGCCCTGAGCGGTCAGGCGAATGCGGACCGAACGGCGATCGACGCGCGAACGCTGATGGTCGAGGAAGCCGAGTTCGACCAGCTTCTTCAGATTGTAGGAGACGTTGGAGCCGAGATAATAGCCGCGCGTGCGCAGTTCGCCCGCGGTCAACTCCTTGTCGCCGATGTTATAGAGCAACAACGCCTGCACCGAATTGATATCGGCACGGCCGCGACGATCGAATTCGTCCTTGATGACGTCGAGCAGGCGGCGATGCAGCCGCTCAACCAACGTCAGAGCTTCGAGATAGAGCGGCTGAACCGGAGCTTGCCCCGGCGCGCGCTCGACGGCTTCCGCCGCCGTTGCAACGGCTTTCATCATGACACTTCCCCTGTTGTCGTTTTATCGACTTATTCGACGAAACTTTTGTCCCGCCTGATAGCTGCAACTTAAGGGGTGCGTTTGAAGATCAGCTTAAATAAGAGAATAAAGAGATCATGAATTTAAGAGAGTGAATCGCGGATTAAGCCTGCAATATAAGGGCTTTTCGCAACCTTTCATTGACGATGGGAGGGCCCCGTTCACGCTTCGTCTGGACACGCTGTCGCATATGGAAACAGCTAGGACTAAACCGGAAAGGCTTGCGTAACCGGTGTGGCAAACAAGCTGTAAGGTGACCGATTGGTTACCGCGATTTTCAAAGATTTCAGCAACTATGGCGGCCGTTCGCGGGCGGCCATCCACGCCAGCGCGAGGTAAGCCGTCAACATCACCGCTTCGACGACAACGACCGCAAGGCTGCCGCCATAGATCGCAGGAAACATCAGTTCGATCACCGTCATCGAGACGACGGTGATCAGCCACACCACAGCACCCCATGGCGTCGCCAACCAAAGCCCGACCGCCGCGACGAGCTCGATGACGGCGAAATAGACGGTCGAGGCCTGCCATGCCAGCGACTGGTTCTCGAAGGCTTCTTCCTCGCCGCCGACAAAACCGGTGACCTGCGCCCAGTGATAAAGGCCCTTGGCGACGGAGACCACCGCCATGATGCGCAGAAACAGCACCAGCCGGCGCGTCCAGACGTTGTCGCCGGATTCGATGCGCTCGGATGATATCGCTTCGACCGATATCGCATGGTCTCGGGAGGAATCGCGCGTATCTGACATCGGTTATGTTGCCGGCCGGCGTTAAGAGCAGGATTTGGGGCGAATTATCAGGGATTGCTGTTTTCGGGGCTAGAGCTCCGATTCCGAAATTCGCGTGATATCGCGGCAACCACTGATGCGAAATTCGGAATCAAAGGAGCTCTAGTAACTTATTGATTCTAGGGCGGCCTTGAATTTGAAGTTCCTAAGATGAGATTGCAGCAAAACTGACAGGAACTTCAAATTCGCCGCACTAGTCATGGCCTCTCGGCACGGCAAAATCAATTGGGCGCGAGTTGCCCGCGGTGACGAAAGCGGGACAAAGTGCTACGCTTGGTGACAACCAATAGTCAGCCGTCCTTCCAGCCCTACTTGGAGACAACATCAAATGGCGATCAAATTTGGGCGTCCGATCGAAATGCGCGACACGCCGCGCCGGGAGGCCACCCTCTCCGCCCCGAGCCTTGATCTCGCCATCCGCCCCCGCCGCAACCGCAAAGCGGAATGGGCGCGCCGCATGGTGCGCGAAAACGTGCTCACGACCGACGATCTGATCTGGCCGCTGTTCGTCTCGGACGGCCATAACAAACGCACCGCCGTCGCCTCGATGCCGGGCGTCGAGCGGCTCAGCGTCGATCAGGCGGTGCGCGAGGCCGAACGCGCGGTGAAACTCGACATCCCCTGCATTGCGCTATTTCCCTATACCGATCCGAACCTGCGCGATGAGCAAGGTTCGGAAGCCGTCAACTCCGACAATCTCGTCTGCCAGGCGGTGCGCGCGATCAAGAAGGAGTTTCCCGGTCTCGGCGTACTCTGCGACGTCGCGCTCGATCCCTATACCAGCCACGGCCATGACGGGCTGTTGGAGGACGGCAAGATCCTCAACGACGCCACAGTAGCGGTGCTGGTGCGGCAGGCGCTGGTGCAGGCGGAAGCCGGATGCGACATCATCGCGCCGTCGGACATGATGGACGGCCGGGTCGGCGCCATTCGCGAAGGGTTGGACGCGGCCGGATTTCTCGATGTGCAGATCATGTCCTATGCGGCGAAATATGCCTCCGCCTTTTATGGTCCGTTCCGTGACGCGGTGGGCTCGGCGAAAACGCTCAGCGGCGACAAGCGCACCTATCAGATGGACAGTTGCAATTCCAACGAGGCGCTGCGCGAGGTCGAACTCGATATCGCCGAGGGCGCGGACATGGTGATGGTCAAGCCCGGCATGCCCTATCTCGATATCCTGCGCCGGGTCAAAGACACGTTCGGCATGCCGACCTTCGTCTATCAGGTGTCCGGCGAATACGCGATGCTGATGGCGGCGATCGGCAACGGCTGGCTCGACGGCGATCGGGCGATGATGGAAAGCCTCACCGCGTTCAAACGCGCCGGCGCCGACGGCATTCTGACCTATTTCGCCCCGCAGGCGGCGGAACGGCTGAAGAAGGGTGGCTAGCCAGCAGGCTCTGCGGCCGGAAGCCTTGGCGCCAGGGCAAAGGCCAGCGGCAGGATGACGGCGGCCGTTATCGCCGCCGCGATGACGGCGGCATGTACGCCCACCGCGTCACCCAAGATGCCGAACAGAACAGGCGCCGTTGCGCTGGCGCCGATCGTGCCGGTGTAGAAAATGGCGAACGCCTTTTCGGTGCGGCCGGCCGGCGCCAGTTCCGGCACGGTGCCGTAGAGCGCCGAGGACGTGCCGTTAAGCAGCAACCCGACAACCGGCAACAGCGCCAATACACCGGCAAGCGGCAGCACCAGGACGGCCAGGATGGCGACGGCCGTGCCGGCCTCGGTCAGGAGCACGGTAGCCAGCACACCCAATCGCGCGCCCAGCCAGCCGCAGGCAAATTTTCCGGCGGCGCCACCGATGAACACCAGCGCCAGCGCCTGACCGATCGTCGAGAGCGAGGCGCCCTGCTCTTGCAGCAGAAACGGCAGGAAGGTCAGAAATCCCATGCGGACGCTGGAATCGAGCATCCCGACGGCCAGCAACAGCGCGAATCCGCCGCGCGCGCCGGACGAGCCATGTGCGGTTTTCGTTTCCGGCTCGATCGGCCGCAGGTTCGCCGGCAAAAAGATCGCAACCGCGATCGCAACAACGATACCAAGTGCTGCGATCGCCCACAGCATGTGATGCCAGGACATCGGCGCCAGCAACAGCGAAGCCCCGCTCGGAATCGCGGCCTTGCCGATATCGCCGGCGAAATTGTAGGTGCCGAGAGGCCCACGTGCATCGCCCTGATAGGCGCGCGAGACCGCGGCGGAGGCAATCGGGTGCTGCGTAGAGAGCCCGCATCCGACCACGACCAGCGCGACGCATAATCCGATGAGGCCGGCCGAATAGCCGGCGATCACGTAGCCGATGG
Source organism: uncultured Alphaproteobacteria bacterium (assembly GCA_963770515.1). Lineage (GTDB taxonomy): Bacteria > Pseudomonadota > Alphaproteobacteria > Rhizobiales > Xanthobacteraceae > Bradyrhizobium. The sequence goes on along the minus strand of CAVYPW010000002.1, from coordinate 327,889 downwards.
CCGCCAGTGCGGTGCCGAGCGCCAGCGTCGTGCGCCCGCCAATATGTTCTGCGACACGGCCCATCGGCACTTGCAGTCCTGCCATGGAAGCCGCGGCCAGCCCGCGCAGAAACGCCAGCGCGCCGTAGCCGATCGCAAACTCGGCCTGCCATATCGGCAGCAGGAGGTAGATCAGGTCGGTATAGCCGTCGTGCAGGGCATGCGCGGCGCATGCGGTCCACAGCGTCCGTATGCGTGACGGAACTCGTTGCGCATCTGTATTTCCAGCGTTCGTGCTTAACGTGGTCATGGGGAGAATTCCTCCCAAGACTGGCCTCAAGCCTGCCTTTTTCAATTTTGATCAGACTGGCATAGTCCGCTAGCCGCGCATCTTCAACTGAGCTATTTTCTCCTTCAATGGGAGAAAAAGTCACCCTTGAAAATTACCCTTGAAAGTCACCCTCGGAAAGTCGTCCGTTGGCCAGCGAACACGAATTACCGCTGAATGCGATCCGAGCCTTCGAGGCCGCCGCCCGGCGCGGCAGCTTCGTCGAAGCGGCAAAGGATCTGCACGTCACGCATTGGGCGATCGGCAAACAGATCAGGCTCTTGGAAGACTGGCTGGGTGTGCCCTTGTTCGAACGGCGCACGCGCGGCGTCGCGCTGACGGATCAGGGCGCCGACCTCCTGACGGATGTCACCTCCGCGCTCTCGCGTCTGACCTCGGCGACGGGTCGATTGCGAGGACCTGACCCGGCACGCCGGGTATCCGGTGTGGTCCGCGTCAATGTGTTGCCAAGCGTTGCCTTGCGCTGGCTGCTGCCGCGCCTGTCGGAGTTTCAGGAAGCCTTTTCGAATGTCGAGGTCAAAATCTCGACAACCTCGCGCAAGCTTCGCTACGTCGGAACCGCTTTCGATATCGGCATACGTTCGGGCGTCGAGCACGGGACAGGCATTGCGTGCGAGACCTTGATGCCGGACCGGCGGCTTCCGGTCTGCGCCCCGCGAATCCTGCGTGACCGGCCGATCGAGACCGCGCACGATCTGCGGCGGCATACCCTGCTGCACTCTACGACGACGCGATCCGCTTGGGCGAAATGGTTTTCGGCGGCGGGTGCACATGGCCTGGTGCCGGTGCGGCACCTTGAACTCGACCACACCTATCTGCAGCTTCAGGCGGCCGTCGATGGCCTCGGCGTCGCCCTGGGATCTCTCCCCTTGATTGAGGCCGACATCGCGGCCGGCCGCCTCGTGTGCCCGCTTGCGGCCCCCGAACTAAGGGATGACGACTATCAACTCGTCATCGCCGAGGATCGCCGCCGTGATCCCGCGATCAAGGCCTTCCGAAGCTGGATCCTCGCAGCCGCCAAGGAGCCCTTGACCGGCGGCAAACCACCGCGTCACGGAACAGACGCACCGCGCAAGCAGACCAAGCGCGGCGAGCGATAATCATTCGCAAGCCGCCATAAATATTGCGGTTCTGTCACCTCGGAAGGACTTGCAACGGCCTTGCCGGTTCCCATGTCCTGTCGGACTTCTCCGGGAGGACGGACCATGTCGTATAGCGGTTCTGGAAATACCGGCGGCGCGTCTAACGCCGGCGGCAGCTGGCGTAACGACGGCGGAGTTCCGCCCCATGCCTTCGATCCGGACCTCGAGCCGGAATTGTTTCGCGGCGTACTGACGCGGCGGGTGTTCGCGTTTCTGATCGACCTGGTGGTGCTGTCGGTGCCCGTCATCTTCGGCTACGTCTTTATCGCGGTATTCGGGTTGTTGACGCTCGGGCTTGGCTGGGTCCTGTTCTGGCTGGCATGGCCGGCCTCGGTGATCTGGGCCATCGTCTATTACGGCGCATCCCTCGGCGGCGCGCACTCGGCCACGCTGGGCATGCGGGTGATGGATCTGGAGCTGCGCACCTTTTACGGCGCCCCCGGCTATTTCGTGCTGGGTGCCATGCACGCCGTGCTGTTCTGGGTTTCCATATCCTTTCTGTCGCCGCTGGTGGTGCTGGTCGGGCTTTTCAACGGCCGCCGCCGTCTTTTGCACGATATTGTGCTGGGAACCGTGATCATCAACAACTCGGTGCGCAGCCCCATCGGCCAGCCGGCGCGGACTTTCTGAGCTTTGGGCTGGAAATCCGCCGGCACTGACGGCGCGGGCAAACGGTTTGCAAACCAATTGACCGTTAAGCTCGGCGGCGCGATGCTGCGTCCAGTGCCCGTAGCTTTGCCTTGAGGACCGACGACATCCCGTGACCCAGCATTCGCGTGATACCCCGCAATTCTATCTGACGGCGCCCTCGCCCTGCCCCTATTTGCCGGGGCGGCACGAGCGCAAGGTGTTCACGCATCTGGTGGGCGACAAGGCCGGCGACCTCAACGACCTCCTGACCCATGGCGGCTTCCGGCGCAGCCAGTCGATTGCCTATCGTCCGGCCTGCGACCAGTGCCGCGCCTGCGTCTCCGTGCGCGTTGTCGCCAACGAGTTCCGGCCCTCACGCAATTTCCGCAAGATCATGGCCCGCAACGCCGACATTGTCGGCGAGCAGCGCAGCGCGGTGCCGACTTCCGAACAATATTCGATCTTCCGCGCCTATCTGGACCAGCGGCACCGGCATGGCGGGATGGCCGACATGACCGTGCTGGATTACGCCATGATGGTGGAAGACAGCCACGTCGAAACCCGCATCATCGAATATCGCCGCCGTGGTGTCGATACCGCGATCAACGGCCGCGGCAATGAGCTCGTCGCGGTGGCGCTGACCGACGTGCTCTCCGACGGGCTGTCGATGGTCTATTCCTTTTTCGAACCGTCAGAAGAAAACCGTTCGCTCGGCACCTTCATGATCCTCGACCACATCAACCGGGCGCGAAGGCAAGGCTTGCCTTACGTCTATCTCGGCTACTGGATCGAGGGCTCGAAGAAGATGGACTACAAGGGCCGCTTCCTGCCGCAGCAGCGGCTCGCGCCCTCCGGCTGGATACGCATCGACGCCTCAGGCGAAATGCTGAGCGAGCCGCAGGATTAAGAGCGGTATCAACTCTGGCCTTTTGTTTTGACGCGTTTTCTACCGCAGATAAGTCTACGCAATCTGCGTAAACTTGATTGCTATGCGAACCGGTTCCCACCCCCGGATCAAGTCCGAGGGCATGCTTCGCTCGAAAACGATATGGTCGGCTACTTCTTCACCGGGGCGTAGAAGGTGCCTTCGACCTCGCAGATATCGTCGCCATTGAGCCGGTGCACTTCGATGATGGTGCGCGGCGGGTACGGCCCCTTGCCCCAAAACTCTTGCTGGATCTTGTTCACGATCGGACGGAAGCGATACATGTCCGTGACGTAGACGACGAGGCGCGTGGCATCGCGCAAGGTCGCGCCTTCGGATTCGGCGATCAGCTTCATGTTGGCGAAAGCCTGGCGGATGCGCGGCTCGTCGCCCGCAACCTGCAGGTTGGTTTTCGGGTCGATGCCGCGCATGCCAGCGATGTAGACAAAGTCGCCCGCGCGCGTGCCCAAATTCCAGGGGCCCGTCGGCTTGATCGCCCCTTCAGGCGACAGCGTATTCACGCCCGACGGCGACAGCGGCAACGTTTCCGCCGCGACGGGCAAAGCCCACAGCAACGCAACAAACAAAACCAGGATTTTCCTCAAGACGAACCTCCGGTCAGGACAGAAGTTCGCAGCATAGGGAATAGTGCTGCGCATTTGAAGTTCCTGCGCGCGAGCGGCTTTTCAGGAGATGAAAATGGAAAGTCGTGGGCCAAAGCGGGCAGCCTAAAGCCCAGCACTCCAAAAGTCCCACACCAGCTTCGCATTGAGCGCGATGATCGATGCTGCCGTCACGATCGCCAATCCGCTCAGCCAGCGCGGCGCGACGAACGAACCCATCTTGCGGCGGCTGGAGGTAAACATCACGAGCGGCACCACGGCCAGCGGCAATTGCAGGCTGAGCACCACCTGGCTCAGGATCAACAAATGGCCGGTGGCCTTTTCGCCGGCCAGAAGCGTCACCACCACCGCCGGCACGATCGCGATCATCCGGGTCACCAGACGCCGCAGCCACGGCGCGATCCGCCAGTTCAGAAAGCCTTCCATCACGATCTGACCCGACAGGGTCGCGGTAATCGTGGAGTTCAGTCCGCAACACAGAAGCGCGATCGCAAACAGCGTCGGCGCCAGCGTCGAGCCGAGCAATGGCGCGAGAAAGGCATGGGCTTGATCGAGCTCGGCAACGTCGGTCCGGCCGGTCCGGTTAAAGGTCGCCGCCGCCAGGATCAGGATCGAGGCGTTGATGATCAAGGCAAGGCATAGCGCGATCGTGGAATTGATGGTCGCAAGCCTGATCGCCTCGCGCTTCTCCTGGCCGCTGTCGCCGATGAAGCGGGTCTGTACCAGCCCGGAATGCAGGTAAAGATTATGCGGCATGACGGTCGCGCCGAGAATGCCGAGCGCGAGATAAAGCATCTCGTGGTTGGCGAGAATTTCCGATGTCGGCACGAAGCCGCGGAGCACCGCGCCCCAATCGGGATCGGCGAGCGCGATCTGGATCGCAAAGCAGGCTGCGATCACGCCCAGCATCGCCACGACGAACGCTTCGATCCAGCGAAAGCCGAAGGCTTGCAGCGCCAGGATCAGGAACACGTCCGCCGCGGTCAGAATGACGCCGATGGAAATCGGAATGTGAAACAGCAGATTGAGGCCGATCGCGGTGCCGATGACTTCGGCGAGGTCAGTGGCGGTGATTGCCAGTTCCGCCGACAGCCAGAGCGGCAGCGAGATCCAGCGTGGAAATGAATCGCGGCACGCCTGCGCGAGATCGCGCCCCGCACCGACCCCAAGCCGCGTGCACAGCGACTGCAACACGATCGCCATCGCGTTGGACAGCAGCGCCACCGACAACAGCGCGTAACCGAATTTGGAACCGCCGGCGAGCGAGGTCGCCCAGTTGCCGGGGTCCATGTAGCCCACGGCAACGAGATAGCCGGGGCCAAGGAACGCGAGAAGCTTGCGCCAGAACGGACCTTTTCTGGCGGTTCCCACCGAAGCGAACATGTCCGCCAACGAGGGCGTACCGCGCTCACGGCGCCAGCCCGCCCCGCCAGAGGCGGGCTTTGCGAGCGAATCCGGGGCCAAATCGGGGGAGCGAGCATCCATCACGTCAGAATGGCTAATAACTATCTTTATTGCAACTCATTTGCAACTGCATCTGATCGACCTGGTTCCATCCGGAAACGGGTGGGTTTGGCCGGCCTCAACGCCGAGATTGGGGACAAATCGGTCCTCCAGGGAAATTTGGCCATGTCCGCTTCCGAAGCCATCCGTCTGCCCGCCACTTTCAACCGCCTCGCCTGGTCCAACCTCGCCGCGCAATCGGCCGAACAGATCGCTCTCGCCGCCAGCCCCATTGTCGCGGTGCTGTTGCTTGGCGTCGGCGAAGGCGAGACCGGGCTGTTGCAGACCGCGCTGACGCTCCCCTTCGTGCTGATGGCAATTCCGGCAGGGCTCCTCGCCGACCGCATCTCGCGGCGTCGCCTGATGGCGGGCGCCGAAGCCTTGCGGGCGGTAGCGCTCCTCGCCATCCTGATTTTGATCGGGCTCCATCGACTGACGCTTCCGCTGCTCGCTCTCACCGGCTTCGTCGCCGTATGCGGAACGGTCGTCTACAGCGTGGCGGCGCCAGCGCTTGTGCCGTCTTTGGTGTCGCCGCAGCAATTGCCCGCGGCCAATGCGCGAATCGAACTCGCCCGCACCGTCGCTTTTGCCAGCGGGCCGGCGCTGGGCGGCTTTCTGGTGGGATGGCTGGGTGCTGCGCCCGCTTTTGCATTTGCGGCGGCGCTATCCGTGATCGCGGTCGTGTTGCTGTCGGGCCTTTACGAACCACAGCGCACGGCGGCGCCCCGGCGTCATCCGCTGCATGAGATCAGGGAGGGTGCGGCCTTCGTAATGCAGCATCCGTTGCTGCGCCCGGTCTTTATCACCCAGTTCATTTTCAACACCGCATGGTTTCTGTTGCTCGCGATATTCGTGCCTTATGCGGTGCATCGCCTCGGCCTTTCGGCATTCGGCGTCGGCATGACGCTGGCGATGTTCGGGGTCGGCATGGTGATAGGCGCGCTGCTCGCGACGCGGGTGATGCAACGCCTGGCGTTCGGCACCGTCATCGCGTTGGGGCCCGTCGTCGGCTTCATCGCCGCAGTGGTGATGGCGCTGACATCCATCATCCCGTCAGCCTGGCTCGCGGGCCTGGGCTTCTTCCTTCTCGGCGTTGGCCCAATCCTATGGGTCATTAGCACGACGACGCTGCGGCAATCGGTGACACCGCCGAGCCTGTTAGGCCGGGTATCGGCCATCAACATCCTGAGCTACGGCGCCCGTCCGCTCGGCTCTGCACTGGGCGCCATCGTCGGCGGTTTGTACGGCGCGGAGGCATGCCTCTATCTCTCCGTCGCGATCTTTGCGGCGCAAGCGCTTGTCATCCTGATATCGCCGGCGGTTTCGCTGGCGCGTCAGCCGGACATGGTCGGAGAATGCGCCTAATTCTTGAGATAGCGCTCGTAGCGTTCGGCCAAAGCCTGATCCCTCGCAATCGCCGGCTCGAGCGTATAGAGATCCTGCGCGCGTCCGATGCCGCGCAGCGCAAAGCGGCCGGTGGAAACGAGGTAATGCTGTCCCGCCGTATCGAGCCCGTCGCGAAAGGCCGCCGAGACCAAGAGTTCGCGATCCACGGAGCGGCACATCGAGGCAATGCGGCTGACCTCGTTCACCGTCGGTCCCACCACCGTGAAGTCCAGCCGGTCGTCATGGCCGATATTGCCGTAGAACACCTCGCCGACATGCAGGCCAACATAGGCCGAGGTGACCGCCCTTCCCTCGGCGCCGCGCGTTGCGTTGAGTGCGATCATGTTGAGGCGAAAACGATGCTCGGCCCGAAGCGCGGCACGTTTGGCATGGCCGAGGTTTTCACCGGTGAACATCGCGAGTACACCGTCGCCGATCAGCTTCAGCACATCGCCGCCGGAATCGTGGATGGCGTCGATGGCGGCCTGCGCATAATCATTGAGAAACGGGATGATCTCGTCGGGCGAGATACTTTCGGTGATGGAAGTCGAGCCGCGCAGATCGGAAAACCACAATACCGCATTGATCTGCTCGGTGACGCCGCGCGAGATCTTCCCGTGCAAGACCCGCTCGGACGCATCGCGACCAAGATAAACCCGCCCCAGCGTCCGCACGATATCGACCTGCTGCGCCGACTTGATCACCAGCCCCAACACCGGCACCAGGTCGCGCAACGCCGCCAGTTCTTGGGCATCAAAACCGTCCGCGCGGCGAGTCAGCCAGTAGGAATAGAAACAGTCCATCTGTCCAAGCGCGCCAGCCTCACCGAAACGGTGGACGAAGCCGAGCATATGTCGGTGGCCTTTTTCGGCCAGTTCGGGAAGCATCGTAAAACCAAGCTTGGGGTGATCGGCCAAATCGATCAGCACCTCATCGTGGCCGTGCTCAAGCATGTGAAAGAAGACCGAGCGGCGCCAATTCTGGGCTGCGTCGCCTTGATCGGTCGGTCCATATTCAAACGAATCGCTTTCGTTGGTCTCGGAATTGTTCCAGCGAAATCCGCGTCCCTCGAAGATCGGGTGCAGCGTGTCGATAAAGATAAGGCTGCGCGACAGATCGAGGCCTGCGGCGCAACAGCGCTCGCAAAAACCACGGACCAGATCGTTCTCGGAGAGGCCGGTGAGGCCCTGGCCGGCCAGCCAGTTCATTAATCCGACGCGGGTGTTAAGTTCCATGGCAGGGAGTATGCCGCGCGATCGTGACGCGCGAAAGCCCGGCCTAGCTTCGGGCGATATGCTCGCCGTCTTCCTTGACAAAGGACGTCACGGGCCGATCCAGAAGATCCAGCACCGTTTCCGACGGCCGGCACAGTTTTGTGCCCTTCGCGGTCACCACGATCGGGCGGTTGATCAGGATCGGATGCGCCAGCATGAAATCGATCAGTTCGTCGGACCGCGATGTGAAAGCGACATACCTTAATTTCGATCGCGAGGCCGCGGAGCACGTCGAACTGGTGCTTCCCGAAACCGGCGTCTGGAATCGAACGGCCGGACTCGATGCGAATAAATGCGGTGGTGGCCCTGCGGTATCGGATGTTGACGCCTGTTGCCTGGCCGATGCAAATGCCAGGCAAGAAGGCAAGACAGGGTGCGGATGCCAGTGAGGGCGACAAATCATGGCGACTGAGAAATGAGCAGTCGCCAGCTTCCGGTCATTTTCGCGCTTGGCACCACGCAGACGCTGGCCTGGGCATCGAGCTATTATCTGCCCGCGATCCTGGCCGATCCGATCGGGCACGACCTCGGCATGTCCGCCAACTGGATCTTTGCCGCCTTCTCGGCGGCGCTGGTGATCTCGGCGCTGCTCGGGCCCCGCATCGGCCGGCAGATCGACCTGTTTGGCGGCCGGCCGGTATTGTGCACCTCCAACCTCACGATTGCAGCGGGTTTGGTACTGCTTGGTATCACCGGCTCGATTCCGCTGCTGATCCTCGCCTGGATCCTGCTCGGCATCGGCATGGGATGCGGCCTTTACGATGCCGCTTTCGCTGCGCTCGGACGCATCTATGGCCACGCCGCGCGCGGGCCGATCACCGGCATCACGCTGATGGCCGGCTTTGCTTCCACCGTCGGATGGCCGCTGACCGCATATGGCCTCGACCATATCGGCTGGCGCAATACCTGCTTTGCGTGGGCGGCGGCGCACCTTCTGATCGGACTGCCGCTCAACTTCTTCATGCTGCCGAAGATTGCGAGCGCGAAAACAACTGGCGCCCACGCGGTCAAGCCGCAGATCCCGATCGATCGCACCATGATCCTTCTCGCCTTCACCTTCGCGGCGGGGTGGACCGTGACCGGTGCAATGGCGGCGCACATGCCGCGGATACTCGAGGCCGGCGGGGCGACCGCCGTGCAGGCGGTGGCCGCGGGCGCGCTATTCGGTCCGGCACAGGTGTTCGCGCGCATCCTCGAAGCGACGTTTCTCAAACGCTATCATCCGCTGGTCTCGACACGGCTCGCCTGTCTCACCCATCCGATCGGCGCTGCGATCCTTGGCGTGATGGGCGGCGCGGCATCAGGCGCGTTTGCGATCTTTTTCGGAATGGGCAACGGCATCCTGACGATCGCACGCGGCACCCTGCCGCTCGCGATCTTTGGCCCTAAGGATTACGGCTATCGCCTCGGCCTGATCGGCGCGCCGGCGCGAATGGCGCAAGCCGCAGCACCGCTGGCGTTCGGGCTGTTGATCGACCTGATCGGAATCAAGGTCCTGCTGGTCTCGTCCGCGCTCAGCCTTTCGGCCTTGTTGGCGCTTTGCCTGCTGCGGACAGATTCGAACGAGCGGGTGTCCGACGCTGTCGACGGCTGATGATACTTATTTTGGCGCGTTTTTCTTCACGCGAACCGGTACCCATTTCGCTTGAAAACGCTCTACCGCGGGAGTTTGCCGAGCCAGGCCAGGATCGCGGCAACCACGGCATCCGGCTGTTCCGGGATCAAGGCGTGGCTGGCATTTGGAATCACGACCACTGATGCGCGCTCGCCGAATTCGTCACGCATTTCGTTTGCCGTGCTGCGCGGCTTGAAAGGATCAAGTTCGCCCTGAAGATCAAGCAGAGGCACTCCGCCGCCCGACCACCACTCGGACTGTTTAGTGGCCCGGCCGGCGGCCAATTGCACTTCGTCCGCAGCCGGATGCCACCCCTGAAGCCAAACCCTCGCGTCGCTGTTCGGGGCGAAGAAAGCCAATCGCAGATATTTCAGCCGCTCGCTAGACGGCAGCGCGAAATCGCCCGATTTTCGTACCGCCTCCGACAACTCCTTCGCGCCGGGAAAACCGACCGGATAGGCCTTGGCTGCGGCGGCAACCATCACCACGCCGCGCACCAGTTCGGGGTGATCGATGGCTGTCATGCGCGCGACCCAACTGCCGAATGCATGTCCCACGATAATTGCGGGACCACTATCGCCCGCATTGCGGATGACGGCGGCGACATCGTTGGCCAAATCGTGGAGCGTGAGATTTTGCATCGGCCCGAGGCTTAATGCAGCACCGCGCGGCTGCGGCCGCAACACGCGAAAACCGGCTTTGACCAGTTCATCCGCCACGTCGTCGAAATCCTCCGCGCCGCGGCCGCGCGAGGGCAACATGACAATGAGCGGCCCACGGCCCTCCGCGGCGACCTCGATGCGGATGTCGTCATAAAAAACGATTTTCCACTCAGGTTCGGCCCGCACGGGAATAGCGGCAATCGTCATCGGTGCAACGACGAGCGCCGCTCCGATGTAGCGCCTCCAACGGCGTTGCTTGTCGAGAGGTGAAATCACCTCACTCGTAAAACTCGGGCGACATTTTCAGGCTGTCGCGCTGGGCCTTGTCGTGATTGATCCAGAGCTGGGCCTTATCCTTCACCAGGATGTCCGAGATTTTCTGCATCGACGCTAGCGTCTGTTCCTTGCTGAAATTGTTGACGGGCACACCGCGGTTTTCCCAGTTGCTCTTGAAATGGACGGCATCGCCAGACAGAACGACTTCGCCGGTTTTCGGCAATTTCACGAGCAGCGACTGATGGCCGGGCGTGTGACCGGGCGTCGAGAGAACGACGAGACTGCCGTCGCCGAATATATCGCGGTCGCCCTCCAACTTGGTGACGGGATGCTCCGGCTTGAAGCGCGGCGCATTGTTGGCGCCCGGCCACTCATATTCGGCCTTCTGCACATAGAGCATCGCATTCGGAAACATCTCGACGTTGCCGATATGATCGGGATGGGTGTGCGAGATCGCCATCGCCTTGATGTCCGAAGGCTTGACGCCCAACTGCTCAAGCTGCGCGGCGAGCTTCTTCGGCCGATGCCAGGTGACAGCCCTCGGGTCCGCCGGCGCGAGACCATTGGGCATGTCCGCGACCGCATCCGTAATGCCGGTGTCCCACAGGAACCAGCCTTGAGAGTGTTTGATCAGGTAGCAATTGTCGACGAAGTCCATCGACTTGCCTTCGTTGACGCCGGGCGACCAGCGCGAGATGTCGCCGGCAACGCCTTCGCCGCAATTGAGGATATAAAGCTTCTCGACGCCCGCCTGGGCGGATTGGGCCAAGGTGAGATCGGCCGCCACGAAGCACAGAACCGCCGCCACAAAACCAACTGCTCGTTTCACGCTGTTTCTCCCCGATTTTATGTTTTGCCGCTCAGTTTTGGGCCGCCGATACGACCCTTTCGTGAAGGACGCCGGGCACACAACGGTGACCGGCATCTTACCGTCATAACATAACCCGGATGGAGATTATTCCACTCCCTTGCCGAACTTGTTCGACTTCGGCAGACCGTGCGCGAGGCGGCCGGCATCGGCGCGGTTGCCGCGCCAGTCGGATAACTCCTTCAACGTCATGCTGTGCTCGCGACCGGATGAATCCTTCCACGTCAGGCCTGCCTTGGCGTCGAAGACCGTGACGTCGGACAACGAGGCACTGGTGTATTTCTGCAAGCGCACGCCACGGCCGCGCGCCATCTCCGGCACCTGATCGATCGGGAAGATCACCATCTTGTGGTTGGTGCCGATCACCGCGACCGTGTCGCCGGTGACGGTCGAGATCGCGCGCGCCTCGTTCGGCATCTCGACATTGAGCACCTGCTTGCCCTTGCGGGTATTGCCGACGCAATCGTCCTCGTTGACGATGAAGCCCTGGCCCTCTCCGCTTGCGATCAGGAACTTGCGGCCGCCCTTGTTGACGAACAGCGACACGATCGCGGCATCCTGATCGAGATCGATGAACATGCGGATCGGTTCGCCGTGGCCGCGGCCGCCCGGCAGCTTCGCCACGTCGAGCGAGTAGAATTTGCCATTGGTGCCGAACAGAAGCAGCTTCGAGGTCGTCTCCGCAAAGAAGGCGTGGTCGAGCTTGTCGTCGGTCTTAAAGGTGAGGCCTGCGAGATCGGCGGCGTGACCCTTGAGCGTACGCACCCAGCCCTTCTCGGAAATCACGATCGTGACCGGCTCGCGTTCGACAAAGGCTTCCTCGATCGCGGCGAGATCGTGCTCGGGCGCGTCGGCGAATTGCGTGCGGCGTTTGCCGAGCGGCGTCTTGGGCCCGAACATGTCGCGGACTTTCCGCACCTGTTCGCCGATCTTTGTCCATTGCTCGGCCTCTGAGCCGAGCAGCCCCTTGATGCCTTTCAATTCGGCACGAAGGTCCTTGTCCTCGCCGCGGATTTCCATTTCCTCGAGCTTGCGCAAGTTTCGCAGGCGCATGTTGAGGATGGCGTCAGCCTGGATTTCCGTCAGCTTGAACGCTTTGATCAGCGCCGGCTTCGGCTCGTCCTCGGTGCGGATGATCTTGATCACTTTGTCGATGTTCAAGTACGCGATCAGGTAACCGCCAAGGATCTCCAGCCGATGCTCGATCTCACCCTTGCGGTGGTTGGAGCGGCGGACCAGCACATCGCGCAGATGGTCGAGCCACTCCCTCAGGCACTCGGCAAGGCCGACAACCCTGGGAATGCGGCCCTTCAGCAGCACGTTGAGGTTCAGCGGAATCCGGCTTTCGAGTTCGGTGAGCCGGAACAGAGATTCCATCATGAGTTCGGGATCGACCGCGCGCGATTTTGGCTCGATCACCAGGCGGACGTCTTCGGCGGACTCATCACGGACATCGCCGACCAGCGGCAGTTTCTTCTCGTTGAGGAGTTCGGCGATCTTCTCGACCAGGCGCGATTTCTGCACCAGCCACGGAATCTCGGTGATCACGACCACCCAGGTGCCCCGCGCGCCCTCTTCCTGATTCCATTTGGAGCGCACGCGGAACGAGCCGCGCCCGGTGACATAGGCTTCCGTGATGGCTTCCTTGGAATCGACGACGATGCCGCCGGTGGGAAAGTCCGGGCCCTTGACCCATTTCAGAAGCGACTTCGACTTCGCATCCGGCTTGTCGATCAGATGCAGCGCGGCCTCGCACAGTTCGGCCGCGTTGTGCGGCGGGATCGAGGTCGCCATGCCGACCGCAATGCCCTGCGAGCCGTTGGCGAGCAGGTTCGGGAAACCGCCCGGAAGAACCGACGGCTCCTTGCCGCTGTTGTCGTAGGTCGGCCTGAATTCGACCGCGTCTTCGTCAATGCCCTCGAGCAGCAGGCGCGCGACGTCGGTGAGCCGCGCCTCGGTGTAACGCATCGCGGCCGGGTTATCGCCGTCGATATTGCCGAAATTACCCTGGCCGTCGACCAGCGGGTAACGCGAGGCGAAATCCTGCGCCAGCCGCACCATGGCGTCATAGATCGCCTGGTCACCATGGGGATGGTACGAGCCCATCACTTCGCCGACGATTTTCGCGGACTTCTTGGGGATTCCACCGGGATTAAGGTTGAGCGACCGCATGCCGTAGAGGATGCGCCGATGCACCGGCTTCAAGCCGTCGCGGGCATCCGGCAGCGCGCGGCCTGTGATGGTCGAGAGGGCATAAGCGAGATAGCGCTCCTCGAGCGCGTCGCGCAGCATGACCTCGTGGATCTCAGCCGGCTCTTCCGGCGGTAGCTGTCGTTTTCCCATGGGAAGGCGTTATCCGGATACGGGTGGGCAAGAAACAGGATTTTTCGCGAATCAGCAGCTCAATTTAGGCTACTAGTACCGCCGATCTGAAGTCCCTGCACCACGAGCCGCAATTCCTTCCAGGGACTTCAGATCGATAAGCGGTACTAGAATCAATAAGTTTGCCAGTGCCCATAACTTTCTGAAGTTCGTGAAGGTGGACGCTGCGACGGAGCACGAACTTCGGAAAGTGGGCACTAGTGGTCCAAATCTAACATTCGCATCCCTTCTCGGCAGGCATTTTTGCGAATGTCAAATCTACTCCATTAGTGGCGTTACGAAACCGCGGCCTTGGCGCGAGGCCTTGTCACCGCGTTGATAAAGCCGTCACGGGCGTCGGAATGCCCCTGCCCGCGCGGCTCCAGCACGTGGCGCATCAAAAAAAGTCCCGTCAGGGCAAAGCCATCACGCAGGTCCTCTTCCGACCAGCCGGCTGCGCCTTCCTCGCTTTGGCGAAGAAATGCCGGCAGCCGCAGCAGGCGGTCGTGGAACGGCGCGCCGGCGCTTCGCGATACGGCGCCGCCCGATTTCGGCGACACATAGATCAGATCGGCGGTCGTCCCTGTCGCAGCGCAGACCTCGAGATCGAGCCCAAAGCCGAGTTCGGCGAGCATCGCAAGTTCGAACCGGATCAGATGCGCGGCCGCGCCGCCCACATCGTCGAAATGATCCAGCATGTGGTCGAGCATTTCGTAGATGTCTTCGTGCGGGTCGCGCTCGGGCAACAGCCGCGCCAGCGAAGCCAAATGGGTGACGCCATAGACGGCGTGAGAGAAGGCAAATAGGTTCGCCGCCCGCAATCGCGTGCCCTCGATCAAATAATATCCGAGGTGCTCGTCGAGCCGCGCCCGCCACACCGCTGTGACGCTGTTGCCGGGTTGCAGCAACGGCCGCATCCGTTTACCTGCGCCGCCGCGCACCAGACCGAGATGCCGGCCATGACTGCGCGTCAGGAGTTCGACGATGGCGGAAGATTCGCCATGCCGCCGCACCCCGAGCACGATGCCTTCGTCGGTCCATTCCATCGGCTGAGTCTACCGGATTCTGGCGAGAGCCGCAGCTATGCTCTCGTCGTGTCATTCCGGGATGGTGCGTTAGCACCAGACCCGGAATCTCGAGATTCTCTCATGTGCAAGTGCACATCAGAGCTCGATACTTCGTATCGCCCCGGAATGACGATGAAAATTTGGCTACGCGTTGAACCAGCCCTGGGCGTCGCCGGTATAGGAGCAATAGAGGCCGATTGCCGTCAGGGCGCAGGAGACGATCTCGATGCCGCTGTCGAGTTCAAGGCCATTTTCGGCCAACACCGGCAATAAGGACAACACCGATAGCACCAACAGCGCGGTCAGAACCCAGCGCGGCCAGTTCTTGCGCTTCTGGGCGGCGAGATGAACGAAATAGGCCAGCAGGAGAATCAAACCGGCTTCCAGGATCATCGGCCCGAGCAGATCGCCGCTTCCCGACCGGTCCTGGAACGCGACCGACAGCGCGTCGAGCGTCAGCGACAGATACAGGAATATTTCGAACCAGACCACGTTGTTTGGAATCTTCATCGCGAAGCCGATTTTCTTTTTCTTGAGGCCATGATCATTCGGTCGGGAACTCGAGCCCCATCTCGCGGTAACGGTCGGGATCCTCGCCCCAGTTCTCGCGCACCTTCACGAACAAAAACAAATGCACGGGCTGCTCGATCAGCTCGGCGATTTCCTTGCGCGCGTCCGAGCCGATCGATTTAATAGTAGCGCCGGCCTTACCGAGCACGATCTTGCGCTGGCTCTCGCGCTCGACAAAAATCGTCTGTTCGATGCGAACGGATTTGTCCTTCCGTTCGGTCCAGCTATCGGTCTCGACCGTGGAGCTGTACGGCAGCTCCTGGTGCAATTTCTGAAAGATTTTCTCCCGCGTGATCTCGGCAGCCAAATGGCGGATCGGCGCGTCCGACATTTGGTCCTCGGGATAATGAAACGGCCCCGGCGGCACCATGCTGGCCAAAGTCCGGCGCAAATCGTCGACGCCATCGCCCGAGAGCGCCGAGATCATGAAAGTATGCGCGAACGCAAGGCGATCGTTGGCGGCCTGGGCGAGCGCCAGCAGTTTTTCCCGCGGCACCAGATCAACCTTGTTGAGCACCAGAATCTTCGGATGCGCCACGTCCGCCAGTCTGGCGAAGATCGCATCTGCCTCTTCATTCAGCCCTTCGCGGGCATCCAGCAGCACGCAAACGAGATCGGCGTCGTGGGCGCCGCTCCAGGCGGTCGATACCATCGCCCGGTCCAGGCGGCGTTTCGGCGTGAAGATGCCGGGCGTATCGACCAGAATGATCTGTGCATTGTTCTCGACCACGATGCCGCGGATCAATGCCCGCGTCGTCTGCACCTTGCGCGAGACGATCGTGACCTTGGAGCCGACCAGTGCATTGACGAGCGTGGATTTGCCGACATTGGGCGCGCCGATCAGCGCGACGAAGCCGCAAGCTGTGGCGGGCGGCACGGCTTGATCCGGCAACGCTTCAGTCATTGCCGCCGCCAACGCCCTCGCGCGCGATCATCGCGGAGGCCGCGGCCTTCTCGGCGGCGCGCTTGCTGCCGCCGGTGCCTTCGGCTGACTCAAGTCCGGGCAACTCGACCGCAATGCGGAATTGCGGATCGTGATGCGGCCCGGTGCGTTCGATCTCGCGATAAACCGGCGTCGGCAGACCCTTGCCCTGCGCCCATTCCTGCAACGTGGTCTTGGGATCGCGCAGCGGCCGCCGCAGCTTGTGCATCCGCTCGGTCCAGTTCCGCTCGACGAATTGCGCTGCGGCCTGATAGCCGCCGTCGAGAAAAACCGCGCCGATGACGGCCTCGCAGATGTCGCCGAGCACGGATTTGCGCAAACGCGCGCCGACCCCGGCACCGACCGCGCCCAGCTTGATGTCATCGACGAGCCCGAGCGTCTTGGCGACGTCGGCGCAGCTTTCCTTGCGCACCAGATCGGCCAGGCGCTTCGACAATTCGCCTTCGTCGGCGTTGGGAAATGCGCGGTAAAGCATGTCCGAGACGATCAGGCCGAGCACGTGGTCGCCAAGGAATTCGAGACGCTGGTAGCTGTCGCCGCGTTTGCGCGAGGGTTTCAGCGCGGAGACGTGCGTGAGCGCGGTTGCGAGCAACGCGCTATCGGAGAACTTGTGCCCGATCCGCGCTTCGAGCGCGGCGGTCGCAGCCTTGGAGCCGGACCTTGGCCGTCTCTTCTTTTTTTCCGCCGCAGCCTCGCGCCCGGCTTCGATTTGCGGGCTCGCTTCGCCGGATGCCAATGGAGTGATGATGTCGGATGCGTCGTCGTTCATCGCACGAATTTGAATATGCGATTCCAGCGCACGGCGACCGGCCAACGCCAGATCATCCAGGCGTGCTCGCCCTCAGCGATCGAGAAGAAAATCATCTGGGCGCGGCCGACGAGATTCTCAAACGGCACATAGCCGAACACGCGGCTGTCGCTGGAATTATCGCGGTTGTCGCCCATCATGAAGAAATCGCCCGGCGGCACCTCGTATACTTTGGTAGTGTCGGGAAAGTCGGGGCTATCGACGCAATCGAGCAATTCGTAAGCGACGCCGTTGGGCAGGGTTTCCTTCCAGCGCTTGACCCGCGTCATCGCTTCCGATCGGCCGCAAGGGTCCTCACCGATGAAGTCGCTGACACGCTCGCGCTTCACCGGCTCGTCGTTGATATAAAGCAGCCCCTGCTTCATCTGAATGCGGTCGCCGGGCAGTCCGATCACGCGTTTGATGAAATCGGTCGAGACATCGTTCGGCGGACGAAACACCACGACGTCGCCGCGCGCCGGCTCGGAGCCGAAGATGCGGCCCGAAAACAGCGGCGGCGAAAGCGGGAACGAATACTGGCTGTAGCCGTAGGAATATTTCGAGACAAAGAGATAATCGCCGACGAGCAGCGTTGCCTTCATCGATCCCGACGGAATGTTGAAAGGCTGGAACAGAAAGGTGCGGATGACGAGCGCAATCAGAAGAGCATGAATGACGACGCGAATGGTTTCGCCCAGGCCGCCTTCGGATTTGGTGCTGGATGTCACGCTCATGGCTTTCTTGGCTTCCTGCTCTTTATTGGCCGCCGCGTGGATAGCGACAGAAAATGATCCTCACGCGATCAGCCACTCGCTTCGCGGAAATGACCTAATTCTGATCGTGGGACTCGGTCCGAACGCGTCCCGCGTTTTAGACGGTTGTCGTGGGGGGCGCAATCAACGGCTTTATCAAAATTTCATAAGCCACTGACAAATATCATGTTTTAGTTTTAAACCCACCCTCGCCCGTGGCCGCTTCAGGCGTTACGGGCATCATCGGCCGAAATGATGACAAAAGCCTGCGCTAAGGGCCAATCGTCGGTGATGCTGAGGTCAATTTTGGCCTCAAATCCCACCGGGGTAAGTTCCTCCAGCCGGGCGAGCGCCCCGCCCGTCAGCCGCATGGTCGGCCGGCCACCCGGCAGGTTGATCACGCCCATATCGCGCCACCAGACCCCCCGCCGGATGCCGGTCCCAAGCGCCTTGGAACAAGCCTCCTTGGCGGCGAAGCGTTTGGCATAGGTCGCCACCACCATGTTGTGGTTTTTGGCGCGGCGCTCGGCCTTGGCGCGTTCGGCGTCGGTGAAAATCCGGTCGAGAAAGCGATCGCCATGACGCTCGATGACCTTGGCGACCCGGCGAATATCGATCAGGTCGGAGCCGATGCCGATGATCATGCCGTTCCCGCCTTTCGCAACAGACCGGCCCGACCTTTGTCCATCGCGGCTCGCATCGCACGAACCGTCTCCTCAAGGCCGACGAACAAGGCCTCCCCGATCATGAAGTAGCCGATATTGAGCTCGGCGATTTCGCCAAGCGAGGCGATCCGTTCGGCAGTCGCATAGTCCAGTCCGTGGCCGGCATGCACTTCCAGGCCCGCGGCGCGGGCGAGCGCCGCGCCGGCGACAATGCGCTTCCATTCCGCTTCGGCTTTTTCGGCATGGCCATCGACCACGGCGTCACACCAGGCGCCGGTATGGATTTCGATGACCGGTGCGTGCAGGCGGGCGGCCATTTCGATCTGGGCCGGATCGGCCGCGATGAACAGCGACACCCGCACGCCCGCATCGCTCAATCGGGAGATATAAGGCGCAAGCGCATTGTGCTGCCCAACCACGTCCAAACCGCCTTCGGTCGTGAGTTCTTCCCGCCGTTCAGGCACCAGGCAAACGGCGTGAGGCTTGGTCGCGAGCGCAATCCTGAGCATGTCCTCGGTCGCAGCCATCTCGAAATTCAACGGCTTTGAGATTTCCGCCTTCAGCCGCGTCATGTCCGCATCGCAGATATGACGACGGTCCTCGCGCAAATGCGCGGTGATGCCGTCGGCGCCGGCTTCGATCGCCAGCAGTGCCGCGCGCACCGGATCGGGCCGCGCGCCTCCCCGCGCATTGCGAAGTGTAGCGACGTGGTCGACGTTCACACCGAGACGTAGAGGGCGAGTTTTTGACATTGAGGATATTCTCGAGGAACAAGCTGATCATCCTCATCCTGAGGAGCGGCGTCTTCGCCGCGTCTCGAAGGATGAGGCCTCATTGTGGCCTCATGGTTCTCCCGGCAATGCGAAGCATTGTCCGGAACGGCGCAACCTATCTTTTGCACCGTTCGCGACGACCTCGCAAGCGCTCGGCCTGCTCGGGCGCGCCCTCTCCATGAGGGTTGAGGACTTACCCGTTGACGCGCTCTACCCGTGCGACCACGGCCTTGGCGCGCAACTGGGCGATAATAGCGCTGAGATGCTTGAGGTCATAGACCTCAAGATCGATGGTCAGCTCGGTAAAATCGGGTGAGCGGCGGGACATGCTGATATTGTCGATATTGCCGTCATGTTCGGCGATCACGGTGGCGACCTGGGCGAGGCTTCCGGGTTCGTTGACGTTGTCGACCATGATTCGCGCTGGAAAGCGTTGCGGCGTCGTTTCATCGACATCCCAGCGAACATCGAGCCAGCGTTCGGGCTGTTCCTCGAAATCCTTCAGGGCCGGCGACTGGATCGGATAGATCGTGATGCCCTCGCCGGGAGAAACGATGCCGACGATGCGGTCGCCGGGCACCGCGCCGCCATTGGGCGCGAACTTGACCGGCAAGTCCGAGTTGATGCCGCGGATCGGTATGGCCGAGAGGCTCCGCCCGGTCCCGGCCGGCGGGTTCGTCTTCAGCTTGTCAGCAACGCCCTTCTTGGCGCCGTATCGCGCCAGTCTTTCCTCCTTGTAATCGGGATACATGGCGCGCGCGACGTCGGAGGCCTTCATTTCGCCGCGTCCCACCGCCGCCAGCACATCGTCGATCGAGGCCCGCGCCAGCCGCGGCAAAGCTCCCTTCAACTTGTCATCGGCGTATTCGATCTTGGCGCGCGCAAACAACCGCTCGACGAGGCGGCGGCCGAGGCCGGCATATTGGTCGCGAACGGCCGTGCGCGTCGCCCGGCGGATCGCCGCCCGCGCCTTGCCGGTGCGCGCCAGCGATTCCCAGGCGGTCGGCGGCGACGACTGGGCGTCCGAGGTCAGGACCTCGACTTCATCGCCGTTCTGCAATTCCGATGACAGCGGTGCAAACTTGCCGTTGATCTTGCAGCCGACCGCGCTGTTGCCGACGTCGGTGTGTACGGCATAAGCGAAATCGATCACGTTGGCCTGCCGCGGCAGCGCGATCAGCTTGCCCTTCGGCGTAAAGCAGAACACCTGGTCGTGGAACAGCTCGAGCTTGGTGTGTTCGAGAAATTCCTCCGGATTGGCGCTATCGGACAGGATCGCAATGGTATGGCGAAGCCAGGCAAAGGCCGAGGATTCGCGCTTCAGCCGCTCCGTCGGCGATCCCACGAGATCCTTGTAGAAGGCGTGCGCCGCGATGCCCAACTCGGCGATCTGGTCCATGTCCTCGGTGCGGATCTGTAGTTCGACACGCTGCTTTCCCGGCCCGATCACGGTGGTGTGGATCGAGCGATAGTCGTTCTGCTTCGGCGTCGAGATGTAGTCCTTGAAGCGGCCCGGCACCACCGGCCAGGTGGTGTGGACGATGCCGAGGGCGCGGTAGCAGCATTCGACATCCTTCAGCACGACGCGGAAGCCGAAAATATCGGACAACTGCTCGAAGCCGACCGACTTGCGCTGCATCTTGGTCCAGATCGAGAATGGCTGCTTGCGGCGGCCATAAACACGCGCCTTCAGGCCGTTCTTCTGAAAGTCCTTGGAGAGCTGACTTTCGATTTCGCCGATCAGATTGCGGTTGCGCTCGGCCAGCGAATCCAGCCGCTGCCGGACCACTGAATAGGCCTCGGGATCGAGCGTTCGGAACGACAGATCCTCAAGCTCCTCACGCATCTCCTGCATGCCCATGCGCCCCGCGAGCGGCGCGTAGATGTCGAGCGTTTCCTCGGCAATGCGCTGGCGCGACGCCGGCGGCACGAACTCGAGCGTGCGCATGTTGTGCAAGCGGTCCGCGAGCTTGATCAGCAGCACGCGGACGTCGTCCGAAATCGCGAGCAGCAGCTTGCGCAGGTTTTCGGCCTGCTTGGCTTCCCGCGACACCAGCTCGAGCCGTTTCAGTTTGGTGAGGCCCTCCACCAGCGCCCCGATCTCCTGCCCGAACACAGAATCGATTTCGGCGCGGGTCGCCTCGGTATCCTCGATGGTGTCGTGCAACAGCGCTGCGACAATGGTGGCGTCGTCGAGCTTGAGGTCGGTCAGGATTGCCGCCACCTCCAGCGGATGGGAGAAATAGGGATCGCCGGAAGCACGGGTCTGCGAACCGTGCGCCTTCATGGCATAGACATAGGCGCGGTTCAGAAGGTCTTCATTGGTCTCGGGATTGTAGGATCGGACACGCTCGACCAGATCGTACTGCCGCATCATGCGCGCGCGAGACTTGGCCGGCTTCGGCTCCAAACCCGGCATCGCCGATGCCGAGCCCGGCGCAGCCGAGGGCGATGCCACCGAGACCGAACTCGCGGCTTGCATCTGATTCGGGCTCTGGCGCCGATACGCCATCCTCAACACCTCCGCGCGGCCGCAAGGCGCGGTCCGCTTCCCGCCTGATCGGGATAATGTAGTGGGTTCTCTGGCCGACCGGCACCCTCAAGGAATTGCGAGGGCGCGCCGGCTCTCGGGGAACACAACGACAGTGTAATGCGAAACCGGCCGTTGTCCGATTCAATTAGCAGGCAACTTGCCGTGGATGTCGGCCACCACCGAAGCAGATGGTAAACAAACGCTAGCCATCCTTAGGCAAAGAAAAAGGCCCGGAACCATGTCCGGGCCTTCCTGAATTGAATGAGGGCGATAGAGCTAAACCCTGAGGCGAAATATAAACGTTTACTCGTCTTCTTCCGGTTGCTCTTCCGGCGGCGCCAGCCCCTCGAGACCCTTCAGCAGCTCTTCCTCGGTCATGCGCTCGACGGCGACCTCGGTATCGTCAGCGTCGACGCTCGCACCGGCCGAGCCAATCAAAGGAACCGTATCGGGCTCCGGCTCGTCCACCTCAACGAATTTCTGCAAGGAATGAACGAGCTCTTCACGCAAATCCTCGGGGGAAATCGTCGAATTCGGCGATTTCGCGCAACGATACAACCGGGTTTTTGTCGTTGTCGCGGTCAACCGTCAGCTGCGATCCGGACGAAATCATACGGGCGCGATGCGCCGCCAAAAGAACCAGGTCGAACCGGTTGTCGACCTTATCAATACAATCTTCTACGGTGACGCGAGCCATCGACTGTCGCTCCGTTAGGGGGGTCGGAATATGTTGATTATTCAAAGGTAGTTATAGGTGCAAAGGCCGTTTCGCAAGAATAATTTGTGATTTGGCCTACCTAATTTGCTCTGATAACCCACATTAGGGACCCGGCAGCGCGGCGTTTTTCGAGCTGTAACAACCTCGGCACGGACAAGAAAACGCTTCATTGCGTCGACAAAATCCACTTCCGGTTGTTTCGACCTACCTACTTTCCAGCGGCGTCTGGACATCGGCAGGGCTTCGGCTGCATCTTTACGGATGCGCGGGGCGTTGCAGCCGCGCCAAAAAGCTTACCGGAAACCACCTTTTGAGAACTCTGTGAGAACGCTGAATGTCACCCGCTTCCAATAAGATTGCGCTCTTTATCGATGGCGCCAACCTCTATGCGACCGCCAAAACTCTCGGTTTCGATATCGACTACAAGCGTCTTCTTAAGGAGTTCCAGAGTCGGGGAACGCTGGTCCGGGCCTTCTATTACACCGCCCTCATCGAGGATCAGGAATACTCGTCGATCCGCCCGCTGATCGACTGGCTCGATTACAACGGCTACACCGTCGTCACCAAGGCGACAAAGGAATTCATCGATGCGAGCGGGCGGCGCAAGGTGAAGGGCAATATGGACATCGAGCTTGCGGTCGACGCGATGGAGCTCGCCGAGCACGTCGATCAAATCGTGCTGTTCTCAGGCGACGGCGACTTCCGCTCGCTGGTCGAAGCCGTGCAGCGGCGGGGCGTGCGCGTGACCGTGATTTCGACGATTTCGAGCCAGCCGCCAATGATCGCCGACGAACTGCGCCGCCAGGCGGACGTTTTCACCGATCTGGTCGAGCTGCAATCCAAGCTGGGACGCGACCCGTCAGAACGCCCCGCTCCCCGTGAGCCGCGCCATCATGCTCCGCAATTCCTGCAGCGGGCGACCACGCTAGCTTCGAGGGGCGATGGCGACGACTTCGACGACTAAGAGCGCCGCGGCAAAACCGGCCCCTCACCCGATCAATACCGAGCCCGACCGCGACTGCCCCCTCTGTCCAAGGCTGGTTGCATTTCGCGAGACCAACCGCGCCCAAAAGCCGCAATGGTTCAACGCACCGGTTCCCGGTTTCGGCGACCGAAACGGCAGGCTTGCGATCGTCGGACTTGCGCCGGGGTTGCAGGGGGCCAATCGCACCGGGCGCCCATTTACCGGCGACTACGCGGGCGACCTGCTCTACGCCACCTTGATCGAATATGGTTTTGCGACCGGCACCTATCAGGCCCGGCCGGACGACGGCATGATGCTGGTCGATTGTCGCATTGCCAACGGCGTGCACTGCGTCCCGCCCCAGAACAAACCTCTCCCTGCGGAAATCGCCAATTGCCGGCCTTTTCTTCTGGCGGCCATCGAGAGCATGCCACGGCTCAGCGCCATCGTGGCGCTCGGCCGCATCGCCCATGAAACGACCGTCAAAGCACTGGGCCTTCGCGCCTCGACCGTGCCGTTTGGACATGGCGCCGTTCACCAGGCCGGCCGCTTCCGCCTTTATGACAGCTATCACTGCTCGCGCTACAATACCAACACGGGCGTCCTGACACCCGAGATGTTTCGCAGCGTCTTTGCGAAAGTGCGGGCCGACCTGGCTTAGCGGTCTAAATCCCTAGCGCGGATTTTCCTTCAGCCATTCCAGCACGTCGCCCGCGTTCCGGTCCGGCGGAAACACCGGATAAAAAACGTGGGTGATGCGCGCATCATCAATGATCAGCGCCAGCCGCTTGATCAGGACAAGATCAGCGACCTCCATGGTCGGCAGGCCCAAGGCCCGCGCCAGCTCCAGCTTCTCATCCGACAGCACCGGGAATGGCAAATGCAGCCGCGACGCCATTTCGGTCTGATAGGCGTTGCTTTGCGTGGAGAGGCCGAACACATGCTGCGCGCCGGCCGCCTTCAGTTCTGAAAACAAGTCGCGGAACGCGCAGGTTTGCGGCGTGCAGCCCCGCGCCCCTGGAATCATATCCCAATCGTCGACGAGCGATATCTTGCCGGGCTCGCCGGTTCGCGGATAGGCGAATACCACGCTGCGGCCTGGCAGCGCCGACAACGTGACCGACGTATCGTCGGTTGCCATCAGGGCGATCGGCGGGATCGTTCGGCCCACCAGATGATTGGCCGCCCCGTCATCCGCCGGCGCCGGGATCTGGCTCCAGTCGACTTCAAGCAGGTTTTTTTGATTCATCCGTGCCTCACCGTTGCCCTCATGGTGAGCAGCGCGTCTTCGCGCGTCTCGAACCATGAAACCATGAACTCATCCTTCGAGACGTATCGCTTCGCGACGCTCCTCAGGATGAGGAAAGAAATTCATCCGCGCGCACGCAGCAGGCGGCCCTTTTCCCGGCCCCAGTCGCGTTTCTTTTCGCTTTCGCGTTTGTCGTGCAGCTTTTTGCCTTTTGCCACCGCCAGCAGCAACTTGGCGCGGCCGCGCTCGTTGAAATAGAGCTTGAGCGGGATCAGCGTCATGCCGTCGCGATCGACCGCTCCCATCAAGCGATTGATCTGCTTGCGGTGAAGCAACAGTTTGCGCGGCCGCTTCGGTTCGTGGTTGAAACGATTGGCCTGCAAATATTCGGGAATGTTGGCGTTGATCAGCCAGATCTCACCGTTCTTGGAATCGGCATAGGATTCCGCGATCGTGGACTTGCCGTTGCGCAACGACTTGACCTCGGTGCCCGTCAGCGCAATCCCGGCTTCGACCGTATCGTCGACGGCATAATTGAAACGGGCCTTGCGGTTTTCCGCAATCACCTTGATGGGGCGCTCTTTCTTCTCGGCCACTTGGACGTCCCGATCTAACCCTTCTTCAGAAGATCACGAATCTCGGTCAACAGTTCTTCTTCGCGCGTCGGCTTCGGCGGCGCTGCGGGAGCGGCCGCTTCCTTGCGCTTGAGCTGGTTCATCAAGCGGATCACGATGAATAGCACGAAAGCGACGATGACGAAATTCAGCGTGATCGTTAGAAAACTTCCGTAGGCCAATACTGCGCCCTGCTTCTTGGCATCGGCCAGGTTGGAGGCCGTAACTGCTTTCGACAGCCCCAGGAAGTAGTTGGAGAAGTCGAGACCACCGGTGATCGCGCCAATCAACGGCATGATAACGTCGGCGACCAGCGAGGCTACGATGCCGCCGAAAGCCGCACCGATGATGACGCCGACCGCGAGGTCGACCACGTTGCCCTTCATTGCAAAGTCGCGAAATTCCTTAAGCATCTTGCTGGCCCCTCTTCAGCGACTTGGACAGGAAAACGCGTTAGCCCTGTCGAAAGATCAGTTGATCAACCCCGCATGCACCATCGCGTTGCGAACCGCGACGCGCGTCGGCTCCGACACCGGCACCATCGGCAGCCGCAGAGTCTCCTCCATCTTGCCGAGCAGCGACAGCGCGTATTTGACCGGCGCCGGGTTGGACTCGATGAAGAGGTTGGTGTGCAGCGGCATCAGCTTGTCATGAATCTTGAGCGCGGTGGCGTGATCGCCTTTCTGCCAGGCCTGGTGAAACTCCGAACACAGCCGCGGCGCCACGTTCGAGGTCACCGAAATGCAGCCATGGCCGCCATGGGCCATATAGCCGATCACAGTGGCGTCTTCGCCCGAGAGCTGGTTGAAATCTTCGCCAAGCTGCGCGCGCTGTTGCGAGACCCGCACCATGCTCGCGGTGGCGTCCTTGACGCCTGCGATGTTCTTGAGCTCGAACAGGCGCGCCATGGTGTCCACGCTCATGTCGACCACCGAACGCGGCGGAATATTATAGATGATGATCGGAATTCCAATCGCATCGTTGATCGCCTTGAAGTGCTGGTACATGCCTTCCTGGGTCGGCTTGTTGTAGTAGGGCGTCACCACCAGAACAGCATCGGCGCCGGCCTTTTCGGCGTGCTCGGCCAGTTCGATCGCCTCTTTGGTCGAATTCGAGCCCGCGCCGGCGATCACGGGAACGCGGCCGTCCGCCTCGTCGATGCACCATTCGACGACACGCTTGTGTTCGTCATGGCTGACGGTCGGACTTTCGCCGGTCGTTCCCACCGGCACGAGACCATGGGTTCCTTCCGCGATCTGCCAGTTCACGAGTTCCACGAAAGGCCGCCTCGTCCAGCGAGCCGTTCTTGAATGGCGTGACCAAAGCGGTGAAGGAGCCGCGGAATTTCGTCTTCGCTGCCATGGACTTCTCCCTAGGCGGAACGGCCAAACCGCTCCTTTTCAGCAGTCAATTCAGCCATTCATAACGGTTATGACGCTTTGGCGAAAGCCTGTAAAACTAAGGCCTTGCTGTCGCCGGCCGCGATTTTGCCGTGGTGATGACGCAAACAACCACCTTCCCCGCGTATCGGGTGTTTTTTCCTCATATTCAATCGATTAGATCTGAGGACATTGGTCTTTCGTGATTCGCCGAAAGAGGGATGCCGTGACCCGATCCGCTCGCGCCGCAGCTTTGCGTTCGACAGCGATAGTGACCACGCTCGTGCTGATCCTCGGATCGCACGCCTGGGCGAGCGAGGCTGCGGCCAAGCACAAAGTTCCGTTCCCGAAGCCGCGTCCGGTCGCCCGCAACGCCGCATCCAAAACGGCGGACAAGGCGAAGGAGACGCATAACACCAAAGACAAGCCTGTCGCGAAGACGGCGACCACGACCCCATCCCCGCACGCTCTCCCCAGCGCCGCGATAGCGCCCGCCACGCGCCAGCATGCGGCGCTCCCGCCTGCGGCCGCCCGCAAGCCGTCGATACCGGCGGCGGTGGCCTCGACATCCTCGACCTCCAGCGACGACAAGGAAACGCTGGAAAACGTCATTGGTCTCGTGCGCAAGCACAAGCCGGCCGATGCGACTGAGGCGGAAGCGGCGATCAGCGATCCCCTGGCGAAGAAGCTTGCGGAATGGATCGTGTTGCGCAGCGAGGATAACGGCGCTTCGGTCGAACGCTACCGCGCCTTCATCGCCGCCAACCCGAGCTGGCCCTCGCAAACCTTCCTGCGGCGGCGGCTCGAGGCGGCGTTGTGGGACGATCACAGTGACGACGCCACCGTCTGGTCATGGTTCGAGAACGAATCGCCGATCTCGGCCAAGGGCAAATTCTCGCTGGCGCGCGTCATGATCGGGCGCGGCGACAGGGCCAATGCCGAGCGGCTGGTGCGGGATGCCTGGCGCAACGACCCGATGTCGAACGATACCGAGAGCACCGCACTCGATCTGTTCGGCGCGCTGATCACGCCCGGCGATCACAAGGCGCGGATGGATTTCTTCCTGTATGGCAGCGAGCACGAGATAGCGCTGCGCGCCGCCAAAAGGCTCGGCGGCGGCGAAGTGGCGCTGGCGAAAGCCCGTATCGCGGCCTACCACAAAGCGGGCAATACCCGCACGCTTTTGGAAGCGGTACCCAACGAGTTGCACAGCGATCCCGGCTACTTGTTCAGCCGGATCCAGCTGTTGCGCCGCGAAGAGAAATTCGCCGAGGCTGCCCAGCTGATGATGAGCGCGCCGAAAGATCCCGGCCGGCTCTACAATCTGGATGAGTGGTGGATCGAACGGCGGCTCCTGGCGCGCAAGATGATCGACATCGGCGAACACCGCACCGCCTACCTGATCGCGCGCGATGCGGCGCTGCCCTCACGCGATATCTACAAGACCGAGCAGGAATTCACCGCGGGCTGGATCGCGCTGCGTTTTCTCAACGAGCCCGCCATCGCAGCCCAGCATTTTGCACGCATCGGCGTCGGCAGCGTCAATCCGACGACGCTGGCGCGCGCCGGCTATTGGCAGGGCCGCGCGGCGGAAGCCGCCGGACGCTCGCAGGAGGCGCGCTCGGCGTTTGCGGCGGCCGCAGAACAGTCGACGAGCTACTACGGTCAACTGGCGCGCGCCAAGCTTGGCCTGCCCCAGATCGAGCTGAACGGGGTGCCGAGTGCACGCGGCCGCGGCGTCGAGCGGCTGGAGATCGTGCGCGCGGTGCAGTTGCTTTACGAGCTCGGCGAAGGCGAAATCGCCGTGCCGATTTTTGCCGATATGGGTGAAAACGGCGACGTCGATGCGCTGGTGGGGCTTGGCGAACTGGCCGCCCGCCAGGGCGATGCCCGCGGCATGCTGTTGATGGGCAAGGCCGCGCTCAATCGTGGCCTGCCGTTCGATTTCTACGCCTATCCGGTGACGGGCATTCCGCCGTTCAAATCGATCGGCCCCGACGTCGAGCCGAGCATCATCTACGCCATCGCGCGGCAGGAAAGCGCCTTTAACCCGGCCGTTGTTTCGCCGGCGCAAGCCTACGGGTTGATGCAGGTGACGCCGGACGCCGGCAAATATGTCTGCAAGAAATACGGCGCTAACTTCGACCTCACCCGCCTCAAGAGCGATTCGGTCTATAACGCAGCACTCGGCGCGGCCGAGCTCGGCGGCTTGATCGACGACTATCGCGGCTCCTACATCATGACGTTTGCCGCCTATAATGCCGGCCGCGGCAGCGTCAAGAAATGGATCGATCGCTACGGCGACCCGCGCGATCCCAAGGTCGACGCGGTCGACTGGGTCGAACTCATCCCCTTCTCCGAGACGCGCAACTATGTACAGCGGATCATGGAGAATTTGCAGGTCTATCGCACCCGTTTCGGGGGCGGGACGCGGCTGCAAATCGAGGCCGATCTGCACCGCGGCAATATCGAGTAGTACTTCGCCAGCGGCGGGCTTTTCACCCTCACGAAGATCTTGAAGAAGCCGGGGCGTTCAGCCTCGATCGACGGCATCCGGGCTTAGAGAACCCGACACAAGAAAAATCCCCCTTCCGGCATCTACCGAAAGGGGGATTTTTTAGATCAAGGCGTTGTTGGAACGTCCGTTACTTGTGGAACATCGGAGCCTTCGCCGGTTCCTCCGGCGCCCAGAGGCGGTAGCTGATGGTCGCGAAGACCGTCATACCCTTCGTGGTGGCCGAGAGGTCGGCGCCCGGGACAACCGGGATAACGCCAGCCCCCGACGCCTTCGAGTACACTTCCTGCGTCGCCCACACCGACAAGCTCGCCGGGCCGAAGTTGTACTCGACCAAGCCACCGAGCGCGAACAGTTGGTAGTTCTGGGTGTTGCCGAGGGTGCCGAACGGGTGGGCCGTCAAACAGGTGAGGTCAGAGCACTTGTCGTCGGAGACCTGCGCGACGTAATAGCCGACTGGACCCAAGGTCCACTTGCCAAAGGTCTTGGTCGCGGTGAAGTCGACATGGAAGATGTCACCCTGGGTGTAGTGATCAATCTGATTTTCCGTGTTGAATTCCCCGTAAATCGCAGCGCTCAGGTTCCAGCCGCCCCCGAGATAAGAGAAAATCACTTCAGGCTGGAAGGTCCAGTACTTGTTGCCGAAGTTGCCGAAACCGTTGAGGCTGTTACCCGCGACGACAACGTTGGTGCCCTGCACACCCTGAATGGTCCCGTCCGGAGCGTAGATGCCGAGACCGGTCTTGACGAGGAAACCGCTAGTTCCGAGCTTCCAGCTCAATTCGACCGGCACGAAGTAGGTGTTGTGGACACCTGCGAACATGTCCACCTGATTCGCGTTCAACGACACTGGCTGGCCGATGCTCACCATGCCGAAGGGCTGCACGAGGACAGCGTCGTAGGTGGCGCCGAGGAAGGTCCAGCCCGGAACGAACAGGAAGCCCTGTACGTCGACCGCAGCTTGCACGCCGTTATGGGTGCCAATCGCGCCGGTGATCGGACCCGCCAGATTCGACTGGTAGGTGAAGACCTGGTCGAACATGTAGATACCCGGCGGCGGAACGCCGGCGCTGGCGCCGATGAAGACGCCCGGCTTTGATTGCCACTGGACACCGCCTTCATAGGCGTTGGCCGGCGAAAACGCGAAAGCGGCCATGCCCGCGACCGCTGCCAAAAGAGCTTTGATGTTCGTTTTCATGTGTCCCCTCATCGTATGAAACGCAAAACCACCCCAGGCCGTCGTTTTTTTACTTATCGCTTCGTCATCCGAAGTTCCGAACGAGACGAATCCGACGTGCCTATTTCTTGTTCTGAGAGTTGCCGCTCAGGGGAAAAAAGGCAATTTAAACTTGGCTGATGACTCTTTGTCACAACCCTTTTTCCGAGGGTGTTGCAAAATATGCACACACAATGCCTCGACAAACGAATCGGCAAGTCTTTGTTTTTATAGGATGATTTTGCTGATTTATCGCCGCGAACCGCGCCCTTCAAAATTCCTTGAGACGAAATTCTCGCCGTAACGTTGTGCTCCTAGTGGTGCTGCAACGTCAGATTCGACGCCGCCCTTATCGACGGCAACACAAGCTCAGGGAGTATGCAGCTTGAGCGCACTCGATCAACAAACTTGCAGGACTGCCGCTTGCCAACGTAGGTAGTCCCAACCAATCCAGCGGCGGTCGCGGGCAAAAATGTCGGGAGGAAAGATGCGTTTTTCAGTGCTTGCGGCTGTGTCAGCTGCGTTCCTGATGCTGTCGGCTCCCGCTGTCGCCGACAGCCAGGCCGATCTCGATCGCTGCAAGTTCGTCGGAGAACTCAACAAGGCCGATGATGGAATCGCGGCCTGCGATCGCGTCGTCAACGACGCGAAAATATCCGCGCAGGATCGCGCCGGCGCCTTGAGCAGCCGTTGCGGATGGTGGTGGGCGAAAAAGGATTCCGATCGGGCCCTGACGGATTGCAACGAAGCCATCCGCATCAACCGCAATCTTGCTCCTGCTTATCTCAATCGCGGCAATGTCTATTTGAGCAAATCCGATTTAGATCATGCCTTCACCGATTTCAACGAGGCGCTCCGCCTCGATCCGAAGAACGCATGGGCTTACGCCGAGCGCGGCAATCTCTACAAAAATCGGGGAGACTTCGATCACGCGCTTGTCGATCTCAATGAAGCGATCCGGCTCGATCCCGGCTACGCCCTGGCCCATTTCTCGCGCGGCGATTTGTACAAGAGCAAGGGCGACATCGCCAACGCGATGACCGACATGAACGACACGATCCGTCTCGATCCCAATTACGCGCTTGCCTACTTCGTCCGCGGCCGGCTGTCCTACATGCTCGGCAACAGTCCGGCGGCACTCGAGGACTTCAGCAAAGCCATCAAGCTCGACGCTAACGAAGCGACGTCCTACTTCAACCGGGGCGTCGCCTATTACGTCATCGGAGACCGCAACCCTGACGCGATTGCCGATTTCAAGAAAGCCGGTGAGCTCGACCCCAAGGATGCCTATGCCGCGCTGTGGCGCGAACTCGCCGAGCGGCGCAACAATTCGCCGAGCCATCTGGCGGAAGCCGCCAAGCAACTCGACATGACGGTCTGGCCGGCGCCCGTGATCCGCCACTTCCTGGGCGAGCTCACCATCGAGCAAACCTACGGCGCGGCCTTCGATACCGACCCGAAAACCAAGGCGGCGCAGACCTGCGAGGCCAATTTCTACAGCGGCGAGCTCGCGCTTTTGAAAAAGAACAAGAAGGAGGCGCAACGCCTGCTCAAGCTTGCTGCCGACCAGTGTCCGCCAAGCTTCATCGAATCGACGGCCGCGCTGGCTGAACTGATCCCGCTGAAGTAAGGCTGTGCCCGGCAGCCACGCATCTCAAGCCCAGATCCCGAAAGCTCATGCGCCGGACCAAACGGCCTGGAAAGCGCGGCAGCTGGGCCCGCGACGATGTCTCTACACGAAGTCTTTATATGATGATGTCGGCATATGATGATGTCTGCGATAGGCCGTTCGACAGCGGCCGAAAGAGCTGAGCAGGTTCCCCCATACCCCCCAGGATATGTCCCCCGGGAACACTGCTCAGCTTCTTAGCGCCCTCGCCTCTCCCGCATAAAAGCGGGAATTCCTGCGAACCACCGAGAACGGACGACCTCGGGAGCCCCCCTCCGTCGCGGTTCGGAGAATTACTGAAGCTTCCTGCACACGCAATCAAAAGACGGCGGTTGCGAAGCATTCGGGCCGATGTTTCTGGCAGATGTTGCACAAAAGGCACGCACGCCTTAATGGGTGTTGCCAACGGACGTGCTAGTTTTCCGCATCGAATGGGACGGCCCGCAATCTGCGGCTTGCGGCTCGCCCCGGTGTCGGGCATATCCGCCTCGATGGAGCTGTGGCCGAGTGGCTGAAGGCGGCGGTTTGCTAAACCGTTATAGGCTTGTAAAGGCCTATCGAGGGTTCGAATCCCTCCGGCTCCGCCAATCTCATCCTGTCCTGCCCGCGGCGCAGGATGCCCAAAATCGCTCGATATGTTCAGTGGTCCGGAACAAGCATCAGAGCTGCGGCCACCCCCATGATTCCCGTCCCGATCCAGCTCAGGACAATAATGTGCCGGCTTGACGTGAACGCGCCCATCACCGACTTCCTCGATGCGATCAGGATGATCACGACCATCAGCGGGACCGCCACCACGCCGTTGATTACCGCGCTCCAGAACAGCGCCTTCATCGGACTGATTGGCGAATATTGAATGAGCAATCCGGCAAGTACGCTGACGGCAATCACGCCGTAGAATCCGCGCGCGTCCGTCGCTTTTCGTTCAAGCCCGGATTGCCAGCCCATTGCTTCCGACAGCGCATAGGCGGCCGAACCGGCGAGTACCGGCACCCCGATCAAGCCGACGCCAAGGATTCCAACCGCAAACAGGAGAAAGGCAAAATCGCCGGCCAGCGGCCGCAGCGCGCTCGCCGCCTGGGCTGCGGTTTCGATGTCGGTAATTCCGGACACGTTGAGCGTGACTGCGGTCGCCAGGATAATGAAATAGGCCGTAAGGTCCGAATAAAGCATTCCGCTCCAGGTATCCCACTGGATGCGTCGGAGCTCGGAAGGTGCAGCGCCTGGATTTTGCAAAAATGAAACGCTGCGCTTGGCGTTCATGTCTTCCACTTCTTCCGAGGCCTGCCAGAAAAAGAGATATGGACTGATCGTCGTACCGAAGATGCCAACGACC
This sequence comes from uncultured Alphaproteobacteria bacterium, assembly GCA_963770515.1. GTDB lineage: Bacteria > Pseudomonadota > Alphaproteobacteria > Rhizobiales > Xanthobacteraceae > Bradyrhizobium. The sequence goes on along the minus strand of CAVYPW010000002.1, from coordinate 294,546 downwards.
ATGGTGGCTGCGCTAAAATTCAGCGTCAGCTTCGGCCACACCGTTCTCAACCCCACTTCCCCCCAGGGAACCTCGACGGTGAACAAAACGGCGGCGTAGGACAGCAGAGAAAGCGTCAACCATTTCAGAAAAAAGACGTAGCGGTGATACGGCACAAAGACCTGAAGCAATAGCGTTGCGACGACAAGGACAGCGGTCATGAGGTGGCGATCGAAGCCGCTAACGAGTTCCGCGACCTCTCCCATGGCGGCGACATCGGCGGCAATGTTGAGCGTGTTGGCTATCAACAAAAGCAGAACGACGCCCTTCAGGACGATCGGCGGAAACGTCGACTTGATATTGGCGGCCAGTCCCCTGCCGGTGGCCCGTCCGATTTGCGCGCACATGATCTGGATCGCCGCCATGAGCGGATACGCCAGCGGCATGGTCCAGAGCATGTTGAGGCCGAATTGAGCCCCTGCCTGAGAATAGGTGGCAATGCCGCTTGGGTCGTCGTCGGCCACGCCGGTAATGAGTCCCGGACCGAGCCGCGCCAGCGGGTGTTCTTTCAGGCGACCCAACAGGGCAAGAAAAACGTTAGCGGGCTGAGGCGTCTTTCCGCTTTCCTCTGGCGATTGCACGGAAATTCACCTCGCTCCAGCAAAAAGCGATCTTAGGCGTCTATCACGACCGTCGCAACGAGCGGGACCACGCCGGGGGTCCCATCCATCGGGATCGAGCGTGGCAGTGCTCACATGGCTACTGATGAGTGCCGAGACATATTGGAGGCTCTTAATGGGCACTCCTGACGGTTAGAACTCGATCAAAACCTTGAGCGCGCGCGTGCTGGCCGCAGCGGCAAACGTCTCGTAAGCCTCCAGCATCCGATCGAAACCGAACCGGTGTGTGATAAGCTTCGTGGCGTCGATCTTGCGCGACTGCACGGTCTTGAGCAGCATCGGCGTCGTAACAGTGTCGACCAGCCGTGTGGTGATCGAGATGTTCCGGTCCCACAAACGCTCCAGATGCAAGTCTGCCTTGACGCCGTGAACACCGACATTTGCGATGACCCCGCCCGGCGCCACGATATCCTCGCAAGTAACAAAACTCGCGGGAACGCCGACAGCCTCGATCGCGGTATCAACCCCGCGTCCATCCGTCATCGCCATTACTTTTTCGACCGCCTTGCCGTCCTTGTTGTTGATGGTCGCGGTCGCGCCGAAGCGCGACGATATTTCCAGTCGATTGTCGTCGAGATCGATCATGATGATCTCAGCCGGTGCGTAGAATTGCGCGGTCAGCAACGCCGCCAGCCCGATCGGCCCGGCTCCGACGATCGCCACGCTCGACCCCGGTTGAACCTTGCCATTCAATACGCCGCATTCGAATCCGGTCGGCAGGATATCGCTGAGCATCACCAGGGCGTCTTCTTCCGCTCCCGCCGGAATATGATAGAGGCTGGTGTCGGCAAACGGCGTTCGCACGAACTCAGCCTGCGTTCCGTCGATCTTGTTGCCCAGTATCCAGCCGCCGTTGACGCAATGCGAATACATGCCCCGCCGGCAATAATCGCAGGTTCCGCATGACGAGATACAGGAAATGATGACGCGATCGCCCGGTTTGAAGCCGGTGACGGCATTGCCGACGCTGTCGATGACGCCGACACCTTCGTGACCGAGAATACGGCCCGGCGTGCAGGTTGGCACGTCACCCCTGAGAATATGAAGATCGGTTCCGCAGATTGTCGTCTTTACGAGTTTGACGATCGCGTCCGTCGGGACCACGATTTCCGGCTTCGGTTTTTGCTCCAGGGATTTCTCGCCGGGACCGTTATAAACGAGCGCTCTCATGTCATACTCCCCGTCGAACTGCGTGTATCGACAAGACGGTTACGGATTTGCCGCGAGGCGCTGTTGCGCTGGATCAAGAACGAACCGCAAAACGGTCGACATTCGCCTTTGCGCCCACATTGATATGGCTCAATACACCCCTTGCATACGGCGATAGCCTGCCTCCTTAACAAGGAGGCTCGCCATGACCATGCAAACTGAAAACAGCCAGACGCCGATGATATTGGCAAAGACGATGCAGGGTTTCGTTCAACGGTCGCTCGCCATTCAGGCGGAGTTGGCCGAAAGCCTGGTTCAAGCTAACCGGCATTGGGTTGATCGGATCCATTCGGAATGGGCCGAAGCTCTCGCGCTTGCTCAGCGGGTCAGCGGCAATGAGACCACTGCTGAAAAATCCGAGGCAATGCAGTCCTGGCTAAAAGGCGCAACCGAGCGCTGTATCCAGGAGGCCAGTTATGCGACTGACGTTGCACGCAACCTCGGAAGCATCGAGTTGAAACTGTTCACGGGCTCGCGCGAGAAAGAGCCGGAGACGCCCAAGGCTGCATAGGGATATCAAAAACACCGTCGCTTGCAGCGTCCGCGATCAGACGCTGCAACAACGGTTCAAGACCAGCGAAGCCCGCGCAGGATTGTTTCGATCAAACAACGAACGGTCATTATCTTTCACCTTTGCTCCGTATCGTCCGAAGGATTGCCAGATGCGTGCCCATGAGATCATGTCGCGGCACATCATCACCATCAGTGCCGACGCCTCGGTGGCCACCGCGATCAGGATCATGCTGTCCCATCACATCAGCGGACTGCCGGTCATCGACGCCGAGGGAAAACTGATTGGAATCATTTCCGAGTCCGACTTCCTTCGGCGCCGGGAAATCGGCACGGAGAAAAGGCGAGGACGCTGGCTTGCCCTACTGGCCGGCGAGGAGCAGGAAGCGCTCGATTTCGCCCGCCAGCATGGCCGCAAGGTGAGCGAGATCATGTCACCCAGACCGATCACTATCGGTGAAGATATATCGCTCGAGCAAATCGTTCAATTGATGGAATCCCACAACGTAAAACGTTTTCCGGTGATGCGCGGCGAAGAGATGGTGGGCATGGTCACTCGCGCGGACTTTTTGTCGGCGATCGCAAATCGGTCGTTGGACGCCGGACGCTACTCGGACGACGACAGCCAAATTCGAAACGCGGTCATAACAGCGCTTTCTCGCGCTTCCTGGCGGCCATGCGCGCTGAACGTCAGTGTTCGCGAAGGAGTGGTCGTCTTGAGGGGGACCATCAAGAGTGACAATGCCCGCAAAGCCGCCGTCGTTGCCGCCGAAAACGTTCGGGGCGTCAACCGGGTGGAAGATCAACTATGCAAGGTGACCTCTCCGCCTCCAGAGGAAGATTATGGAGGCGGCGATTTCGTCTCCCTGCAAGAAGAATCCTCAACCACCGATGACGAGCCATTGTGATCGGCGGCTAAATTGAGCCACGTCAAATACGAACGCATCCAAAGATGAGAAACTGGCCTCGATCACGCAAATCAAGGCCAAAAAAATGCAAAGTTCCGACGAGTTGACAGAAAAAGTACCGACGGAAGCAACATCGCCTTCGCTCGTACCGCTCGACTCCCAGCATCTCCCACTCGTTCAAACCAAACGACCCGTACGCCGGTTCCGCTGGATCTGGATCGCCCTTCTCTTTCTATCAGGCGCCGGCGGCGCCGGATACTACGCCTGGAAGCAAGCCCATCCCCCACTTCCCGTCGGAATCAGCTTCGGCAACGGCCGCATCGAAGCCGACGAAATCGACATCGATACCAAGTTCGCCGGGCGGGTAGCGCAGCTCCTGGTCGATATCGGCGACACGGTCGCACCCGGCCAGGTTCTGGCGCGGATGGACACCAGCGACCTGCAACAGTCGCTGTCAAAATCAGAAGCGCAAATTCAACAGGCCCAGCGTTCCGTCGACGAAGCCCAATCCAACCTTATCCAGCAGGAAACACAGAGGAAGCTCGCGGAACAGGAAATGGACCGCGCCCGCACGCTTTTGAAGAACGGCTGGACCACGCAGGAAGTTGCGGATCAACGTCAGCAACAGCTCGACGGTGCGATTGCCGGATTTAACGCGGCGAATGCCAGGGTTCTGGTTTCCAGGCATGTGCTGGAAGCAGCCGAACACGATGCGGGCTTCTACAAGGTCGAAATCGCCGACAATACGCTGGTCGCGCCGAAGCCTGGACGGATTCAATACCGCCTGGCCAATATCGGTGAGGTTCTTCCAGCCGGCGGCAAGGTCTTCACCATGCTGGACCTGTCCTATGTCTATATAGACATCTATCTGCCGACGCTCGAAGCGGGCAAGGTCAAGATCGGCACAGATGCGCGGATCGTTCTCGACGCCTATCCCGACCATCCGATCCCGGCAAAGGTCTCGTTCGTCGCCAGTCAAGCGCAGTTCACGCCGAAGACCGTCGAAACGCAGACCGAGCGTGACAAGCTGATGTTTCGCATCCGATTGCGGATCGATCAGGAACGCCTGCTCGCGCATGCCGATGCGGTCCGGAGCGGGCTGCCTGGCCTCGCCTATGTCCGTTGGGACCCGGCGCTCGAATGGCCCAGGAACCTGCAGGCTTCGCCATGAATGACAGCAACGACGCGGTTGCCGTCGTTACTGATCTATCCCATTTTTACGGATCGGTAGCGGCGCTCGACCGGGTGTCGATTTCCCTGCCCTCAGGCCGGCTCGTTGGGCTCATCGGGCCCGACGGCGTCGGCAAATCATCACTGCTCGCAATCCTCGCAGGCGCACGAGAAATCCAGCAGGGTCAGGTGCGGGTTCTGGGCGCGGACATATCAAGCGCCGCTGCGCGCACGTCGGTATGCCCGCGGATCGCCTATATGCCGCAGGGGCTCGGCAAGAACCTTTATCCCGACCTGAGCGTAACGGAGAACATCGAGTTTTTTTCCAGGCTGTTTGCCCAATCGCGCGACGAACGTGCCTTTCGCATCCGGGAACTGCTGGAAAGCACCGGGCTTGCACCCTTCGCCGATCGGCCGGCAAAAAAGCTTTCCGGCGGCATGCGGCAGAAGCTCGGGCTCTGCTGTTCGCTGATTCACGACCCCGACCTCTTGATCCTGGACGAACCCACGACGGGCGTCGATCCCTTGTCCCGCCGGCAATTCTGGGACCTCATCGATCGCTTGCGCGCGCGAAGGTCGGGAATGAGTGTGATCGTTGCGACTGCCTACATGGAGGAGGCCGAACGGTTCGACTGGCTCATCGCGATCAACAGCGCAAGAATCCTGGCAGCCGGCTCGCCTGCGGATCTGAAGGCAAACACCGGAACGCGGTCGATCGAAGAGGCTTTCGTGGCTCTCCTTCCCCATCATCCGCGTGGCGCCCGCCTCGCTGCGATCGACCCGCTGCCCGAGTCTAGCGCCGAGCCCGTGATCGTCGCCCGGAATCTGACTTGCCGGTTCGGCGATTTCACGGCGGTCGACCGCGCGAGCTTTTCCATTCGTCGCGGAGAAATCTTCGGATTTGTCGGGTCGAACGGATCGGGCAAGACCACGACCATGAAGATGCTGACGGGACTGTTGCCGCCTTCCGAAGGTGAGGCGCTGATCTTCGGTCAAACGATGCGGGCCAACGACCTCGAGGCCCGCCGCCGCGTCGGCTACATGTCGCAATCTTTCTCGCTCTACGGCGAACTGACGGTTCGTCAAAACCTCTCTTTGCATGCGCGGCTGTTTCAGTTGCCCCGTGCCTTTGCCAGGAAGCGGATCGCCGAACTGGTCGAGAAATGCGGCCTTGCCGACAATATGGACCAACTGGCTTCCGAGCTTCCGCTCGGCATCAGGCAGCGGCTGTCGCTTGCCGTCGCGGTGGTTCACAAACCGGAACTTCTCATTCTCGATGAACCGACTTCCGGCGTCGACCCCATCGCCCGCGACCAGTTCTGGGAGCTCCTGATCGACCTGTCGCGAAATCAGGGCGTCACCATCTTCGTATCCACGCATTTCATGAATGAGGCGGCGCGGTGTGACCGGCTCTCACTCATGCATGAAGGACGCGTGCTTGCGACCGGGACTCCGGCCGAACTGGTCAAAGCAAGGAAGGCAGCCAATCTCGAAGACGCCTTCATCAGCTTTCTCGAGCAGGAGCGGCCGTCTGTCGCTTCATCCCTTGTGATCGACCAGACCGTATCGGCCAGACCGGCTGCCGATGCAAAAGCCGTCAGGCGGCGCGGTCCTTCTTTCAGCTTCCAGAGGCTGTTTGCCTACACGATCCGGGAAAGTCTCGAACTGCTTCGCGATCCGATCAGGCTGAGCTTTGCACTGTTTGGCACCGCGCTTTTGATGATCGTCTTTGGATTCGGTATCTCGACTGACGTGAACAATCTCAGCTTTGCGGCTCTTGACCGCGACCAGACCCCGGAAAGCCGTGCCTATCTGGAGGAACTGAGGGGGTCGCGCTATTTCGTCGAGAAACCGCCGCTTGCCGACTACGCGGACATCGATCGGCGCCTCAAGAGCGGGGATATCGATGCAAGTATTGAAATTCCCCCGAATTTCGGCATCGACCTCAAACGTGGACGGCCGGTCTGGGTCTCGGCCTGGATCGATGGCGCCATGCCTTACCGTGCGGAGACGATACGAGGCTATTTGCAGAGCATGCATCAGCTCTACTTGAGCGACCCCGCCGTGAAGACGACGCAACCGGCATCGGTGCCGCCGGCCGACATCGAGGTGCGATTCAAATACAATCAGGACTTTGACAGTGTCTTTGCGATGGTGCCCTCGACGATCGCCATGATGCTTGCTTTGTTTCCGGCGATCCTGATGGCGCTTGCGGTCGTCCGCGAGAAAGAACTCGGATCGATCACGAATCTCTATGTCACGCCGGTCACGCGTCTCGAATTTCTATTGGGGAAACAGCTCCCTTACGTTGCCGTCGCCCTGATTAATTTTTTCGTCATGTTCGTGATGGCGATCTTTCTGTTCAACGTGCCCCTGAAAGGCAGCTTCCTGGCTCTGCTTGTCGGTTCGGTCATCTACGTCTTCACGACTACCGGCTATGGCATGCTGATCTCGACATTCTGCCAGACGCAGATTGCCGCGCTATTCGGAACGGCGATTCTTACCATCCTGCCGGCCCAGCAATTTTCCGGGATGATGACGCCGGTGTCGTCGCTGTCGGGCATGGCCCAAATCATCGGGCTCTGCTTTCCGATGAGCTATTTCCGCCCAATCAGCGTCGGCACCTTCACCAAGGGGCTTGGATTTGCCGATCTCGGCTCGAGCATCCTGATGCTGCTGGTATTCGTTCCGGTGCTGACGACGATCAGTCTGCTGTTGCTTCGAAAGCAGGAGCGTTAGCGTTCGATGCGTACTCTCAGCAACATTTTCTGGCTCGGCACCAAGGAACTGCGCGGTTTTTTCAGCGACTGGGTGCTGCTGGGTCTCGTGGTCTACTCATTCTCGCTTGCGATCATCAGCCAGGCGCAGAGCAATTCCCAGGAGCTGTATCATGCCTCGATCGGCATCGTCGATGAAGATCACTCCGAGTTGTCGAGGCGGATAACCCATGCGTTTCTGTTACCCTACTTCAAACCGCCGGTCGCGCTGGCCGAGGCTGACGTCGAGCATCAGATGAATATAGGCAACTACACCTTCGTCGTGGACATTCCGCCCAACTTCCAGCGCGACGTGCTGGCGGGACACGGTCCGGAACTCCAGGTCAACGTCGATGCAACTGCGATGGTTCAGGCTGGACTAGGCTCAGGCTATGCCGAGCAAATCATCAACACGGAGATCGCCCAGTTCCTCTCGCATGCGGAAACCGTGCCGGTGTCGCCTGCAAACCTCGCCATCAGGATCGCGTTCAATCCAAATGTCGCGACCGCCTGGTTCACCAGCGTCATGGGCATCATCAGCAGCATCACCATGTTGGCAATCATCCTGGCCGGCGCCGCCCTGGTCCGGGAGCGCGAGCACGGGACGATGGACCATCTGATGGTGATGCCGCTGACCCCGTTCGAGATCGCGATGTCGAAGATCTGGGCTAACGGCTTCGTTATTGCGGTCGCTGTCGGCCTGTCGCTCTATTTCGTCGTCCGGCTCCTGTTGCATGTTCCGATCGCCGGCTCGATTCCGCTCTTCATGTTCGGCACCGTCCTCTATCTCTTCTTCGCGACCGCGATGGGACTGTTTCTGGGTACGGTGGCGCGATCGATGCCTCAGCTTGGCCTGCTCTACATGCTGGTGGCTGTGCCGATGAACGTGCTGTCCGGGAATGCGACGCCGCTCGAAAGCATGCCGCCGTGGCTGGCGATGGCCATGCAGGCCTCACCCTCCACGCATTTTGTGTCGTTCGCCCAGTCCATCCTGTATCGGGGTGCGGGCCTGGACGTGGTGTGGCCGCAATTCCTCGCGGTTGCGGGCATCGCATCGCTGTTTTTGATCCTGTCGCTTCTTCGATTTCGCTCGGCTCTCAGTGCCGCGACATTGTAGGACAGCCCGCTCGATGTGCACGCGATCGTGTCGTGCGCGGCTCGCCCCCGCGCGCAAAGGGCCGCCCAGCCACTATGTTACTTACACGTTACTTACGCCGCGCGCCGCTTCCGTGGCGCCTTCGCCTTCTTCGGCTTGGCCGGTTTGCCGGGCTCGCCGACGGTGACACGAGCCATTTCGTCAAGCGACGCGCTCAAAATCTCGCGCTGGGCGACGAGCCAGTGGCCGTCTGCGTTTCCATCCTCACGACCGCTTTCGATCCAAAGGTGATAGGCGCGTTCACGGATAGCCTGTTCCAAATCCTGCATTGCGAAGTCCTGCATTGCCATGACTCCCCTCGTTCGGGAGTATCTTGGCAAAACAGCGTTAGAAAATCCTAAATCATGCCACCCAGGGGCATCACCGGCTTCATTCGCGGCGATCAGCAACCCGCGAATTCGAACGGCGAGCGACGGCGACCCCTAACAGGAAGGCCGTCAGCAGCGAAGCAAGAGGCGCTTCGCGGGCTATGTTGCTCAAGACACTCAACGGCATGCCCGGACGTCGACCGGCTTCGATCGTCCGGCTGACGCGACCGGCCGCCGCCTGAAGAGCTTCGGAAATTTCCGACATGGCGGATTTCGGTTCCGGAATCGGATCCAGGCTTTCGTAGACCAGAGGCGGGCTTTCATCACTCACGATCTGTCTCCCAACCAAGGGTTGGCCTCATCGCCAATATTGACGGCGCAGCGGGCGACGCGGCGGCCGCGTGATCAATAGCGCCAGGGCAAAGCCCAGACCGCCCGCAATCAACAGCGACCCAAGCGGGTTGTCCTGCACGCTTTTGGCCAAAGCTTGCGAACCATCCCGGAAGGTCTCGCCGCTGTTGTCATAGGTATCCTTGGCGTAGCCAAGCGCCGCATCCTTGGCGTCGCGCGCGGCATCCTTCGCCTGCCCGTAAAAGTTCTGCGCTTTGCCTGCGACTTCACGGAGACGGCCTTCAGCCTCTGTCTGCGCGTCGCCGGCCATATTGCCCACCGTACCTTCGACCTTGCCCGCGAAATCCTTCGCCGACCCCGAAATTCGATCCTTGTCCATGCTCGCGTTCCTTCCGATGAGGTTCCACAGAGCTAATCGATATCCCCGGCTTCGGTTCCGTGCGGTCTTTCGCCTCGCTTCGTCGTCCTGCTGGGCGGTTCTTTTTGATGTCGCGGAGCATCCGCGTCACGCGCTAACTCCGCCGGACCTTCAGCTAAACTGTTCCGCCAGCATGTCCCTGACCTCGGAGACAACAGCGGTTTCGCCCGCGCGGGGCGGCACAAGACGAAACTCGACCTCGGGCAGCGGCGGAAGCCTGCGAATGCCGGTGAAAGCAACCGCGTCTTCCGGAACGGAAGAGGCGTTGAGGCAGGTCACGCCGAGGCCGGCGGCCAGCGCCAGATGCAATCCGCCAACGCCGGACGCCGAATGGGCGATCTTGAAGGGGACGCGATGCGCGTTGAGCTTGGCGACGATGAAACGCTGCAGCGAGCAGGTATCGGGCAGAACGACCAGCGGCAATACACCGTCCTCGGGCATCACAAAGGATTTGTCGGCAACCCAGGTCAGACGCTCACGACGCAGCCCTGCGTGCGGCCCCGCATTCCTGTTTCTGGCGCGGCCTCTGTCCAGAATCGCCATCGACAACCCGATGTCGAAGTCTCCTGATTCCGCCGCCTCCTCTTCGATGAGCGCGCTCTTGCGGATCGAGACGTGAAGATGCAGGCGCGGAAACTGGTCGCGCACCCGCCGCAAGATGCTCGGCAACGCCCGCGGCCGGAAGTAGTCGGTGATCGCAAGGCGCAAATCGCCGGCAAGCTGCACACCCTGCATGTCCCGATAGGCCGCATCGCTCCGTGCCAACAGCTCGCGGGCGTGATCGGCCAGGCGGTCGCCCGCCGGTGTCAGGCTTGCACCCGTCTTGCCGCGGACAAGAAGCGGCAGGCCGCACATCTCCTCGAGCTTGCGGACCTGCTCGCTGACGGCCGATTGCGACCGGCAAAGCTGCGGCGCCGCCGCCGACAGGCTGCCGGTCTCGGCGATGACCAACAGGGTGTTGAGAAGATCGAGATCGAAATGCCGGGCCATTTTATCCATTCGATTATCCGATGGATAAGATCATATCTTCCTGCTTTTCAACTATCAAGCCCCGCGCCATGGTGCCGTTGCGAACCACCTCCAGGAGAACAGACATGCCAGGCATCACGCTGACCGTTTCGGGAAAGGCCGACCAGGCCCTGATCGACCGCCTCGCCAGGGAAATCATCGATCTCACCAGTCGCGTGCTCAAGAAGCCGCACGATCGAACATGGGTGATCGTTCACTTTGAACCCAGGGAGAACTGGTTCATCGACGGTCGCTCGCTGGTGGAGCACGGCAAGAACGCCTTCCGCCTATGGGTTACGATTACCGACGAGACCAACAGCAAGGTCGAGAAAGCCGAGTATCAAAATGCGGCGTTCGGTCTGCTCTCGGACCTCATCGGTAACCTGCATCCGATCTCAAATGTCTACGTCATCGACGCCCGCGCGACGGCCTATAGTTATGGCGGCGTGACGCAGGAATACAACTTTCACCACCCGGCGGCATGAACATGATTGCCGAGATCGTCACCTTCGACCTTCCGCCGGGCACGGATCGCGCCGCCACGCTGGCGCTCTACCGCCAGTCCGCGGCGAAATGGATCGCCAATCCCGACCTGATCGAGAAGTTCTACTTCTTCGAGGCGGGCAGTTGCGTCGGTGGCGGCGTCTATTTCTGGCGTTCGCGTGAGGCGGCGAACCGTTGGCACGGCGAAGACTATCGCGGGATGGTGCGTTCGCTCTATGGTTCGGAACCTCGCATCCAGATCCTGGATGCGCTCATGCATGTCGATCCCGTCGCGGGGACTTGCACCGAGCTTTGACGCATAAGCGTCATGGCCCGGTGCATGGTGGTTCCATTGCCGGCGTCAGGAGCCTTATTTCAGGAGCTTTACTTCAGGAGCCCTGCAACTCCTCAAGATCCGCGATCATTCCGCGTTCGGTGGGCTGCCACTGCAAACGCCGCCGCGTGAGCGCGCTGGAGGCTGGGGCATCGAGACCGGCAAAGGGTGCAAGCCAGCCAAAGTGTGCCTTCGCCTCATCCGGATTGATTGAGCTGACCGGCAGCTTCAGGCGCTTGCCTAGGACTTCAGCGATCTCGCGAAACGACACGCCCTCTTCCGCGACCGCGTGGTACTTGGCGCCGCGTTCCGCTCGCTCAAGTGCCAGCCTGTAAAGACGAGCCGTGTCGAGCACATGCGCCGCAGGCCAGCGGTTATGGCCGTCGCCTACATAGGGACACACGCCTTTCTCACGCGCTATCGCGATCGCCCAGGTGATGAGACCCTGCCGGGCCGTATCGTGCACCTGAGGAAGGCGCACCACGGACACGTTGACGCCCCTGGCGGCGGCGGATGCGGCGGCCTCTTCCGACGCGGCGCGCGGATGCGCCTCGGAGCTGAGCGCGGCATCCTCTTCGGTTGCAGGGCCGCCTGAAGCGTTATGCGCGATCAAGGTGCCGGAGGTAACGATCAGCGGCCGGTCGGAGCCGTCGAGCGCCGAGCCGAGCGCGGCGATCACGCGCCGATCGTCTTCGCAGTTGGCGACGAATTTCGAGAAGTCGTGATTGAAGGCCAGATGGATGACACCATCCGATTCCGCCGCGGCACGTCTCAACCCATCGAGGTCTTCGAGCGAGCCGTCGATCACTTCCGCGCCCGTCGCAGCCAAAGCCGCGCCCTTCTCTTTCGAACGCGAAAGTCCCGATACCCGATGGCCGGCCGCCATCAGTTCTTTGACAACGGCAGAGCCGATGAATCCGGTCGCGCCGGTAACAAACACACGCATGAGCGAGTCTCCTTGTTTAACGGAGACAGATGTCGGTCTTCGATGTATCCTAGTAAAGTAGTGAGATTATCGTGGTATAACGACTAACAGGATGAGCGAACCCTTCACGAACGAGAACCTGCTTGGGACCTATCTCAGGGATCGCCGGGCCAAGCTCGATCCGGAGGCCTTCGGCTTTTCGTCGGAGCGCCGTCGCACCGCGGGGCTTCGTCGCGAGGAAGTCGCGCAACGCGCCAACATCAGTCCGACCTGGTACACGTGGCTTGAGCAAGGACGCGGCGGATCACCGTCGGCCGATGTGCTCGACCGGATCGCGCGAGCTCTGATGCTGACCGATCTTGAACGCGAGCATCTCTTCCTGCTCGGCCTCGGTCATCCGCCCGAAGCGCATTACAAAAAAGATGAAGGCGTCACGCCGCGGCTACAGCGTGTGCTCGACGCATTGGACCCGAGCCCTGCTTTGATCAGAACCGCCACATGGGACGTCGTCGCCTGGAACCGCGCCGTGACGGTGATACTCACCGATTACGGCGCGCTGCCGCCCGAACAGCGCAATATTCTGCGCTCCATTTTCCTCGATCCGCGCGCCCGCGAATTGCAGTACGATTGGGAAAGCGTGGCGAGGTTCGTTTTGGGCGCGTTCAGGATCGACGCGGCACGCGCAGGCGCGGCAGCAGAGGCCGAACCTCTCGTCGATGAACTCTGCCGGCTAAGCCCCGACTTCGCGGTGATGTGGCGCGACAACGACATCCAGTATCATGGCGAGCGCGTCAAACACATCCGGCATCCCGTTCTCGGCCGGCTCGAATTTGAATATTCGGCCTTCGCCGTCGACGGCCGGCCGGATCTCAGCATGGTGGTCTATAACCCCACCACGCCGGCCGATATCGACAGGATCCGCGCGCTGATCGATTAGTGCGTGCTCATCCAGTCGCGGGCTTCGCGCTGTGCGGCAGCGATTTCCGCTTCCGACATCAGCTCGGCAACCTCGCGGCGCATCTGGATGGCGTCGCTGCGTCCTTTCAGGGCGGCGAGGTTGAACCATTTATGCGCGGCGATCAGATTGACGACGCCGGAACGGCCGCTCGACCAATAAAGCCCGCGCTCGAACAGCACATCCGGAACAGCGGTCGCCGTGACCGGTATTGCCGTATCCAGATCGAAAGAACCCTGAAACATGTTGGTCTCCCCATTTTTGTTGGTCCGCGCTGTTGTCCGCGCGCGGCCCCCGTCCGGTCTGTCAAAACGTCCCGTTACCCCGTTGCGCTAAATGCGCCGCCGTTGACCGGCCGTTGCGGGTAATCAAGACCGTTCAAATTTGAAGGACGGTTTAAATATCGGGATGAATGGTGCGTAAACGCCCAAAGGCCGCCGGACCGGCTGCGCTCAAGAAGTGCCGATTTCATAAGGGTTTTTCGGTTTTTCGCGAAAACGGTTTACCCTGGCATTTGGCGAACCAATAACCATTGCCGCAACCGGCAGGACCGATGGGTCGCCGGCATAGCGTTTTCGGGCGAAGTGGAAACCGGTTCACGTAAAGAAAACGCGTCAAAACAAAAGACCAGAGCCCGGTTCTGATTCAATCAGAACCGAAGGGGCTCTGGCGGCCGCGAACCGTCGTCACCGCTTGCACATCGGGCAAGCGGATAGATCGAACGGAATCTCTGATGATCTGGAAAAGGCGCCGGGCAAAGCGCACCGGCTTGGAACGAGGGCGTCGGCGAACACGTCAGGACCAGATTTCATAGGCCAAGGGGCAATTGGACCCTCGAGCTGCTGAAATTGCGAACCACTTAAGAGATCCGCACCGAACGAAGAAAACCTGTTTCTTCTGCCGGACCGGCCTTTATCGGGAACGATCCAGCCGTTTGACCTGATGTCTCGCCGACACCCTCTTTCGTCGACATGAGCCGCTCTTCAAATTTCTTCCCGAGGGAAGCAACCGTTCGAAGGCTCGTGTGACGTGCCGGCATCAAACCGCCGGCATCTTCGTAAGACGAGCTTACTTCTTCTTCTTGGAGACCTTGCGGGTCTTCTTCGCAGTCTTCTTCACTGCGCTCTTCGCCTTCTTCGCCTTCTTAGCTTTCTTCGCCATAGTGCCCTCCTAATGTAGTGAGATGGCTTAATCGCTGCGTGCACTCGGGAATCGAAATGCACACACATCCCGAATACACCAACACAACGAAAAAAACATCTTCCCGCTTAAGGAAGTATTGACGCCTCAAGACCGGCGCGCACGACGCACGACGATCGCAACGACGTCAAAGCATGCGCGTGTCGGTGCAAAAAATCGGCGACAGACACTGCTTTGAATTTCGAAAAAATAAAAAAAGCCGCTGTACTGTAGTGTTTTTTGTTATTCGCGATATTGATGTGGTTGCACGATCAACACCCCTGAGCACTCGAAAGACCGTTCGGAGGCGTGTCGCACGGACTCCGAATCGAAATTTTTGCAACAAAAAAATTTTTCGCTGATAGCGCCCCGGCGCCCCATCGGCGCTCGCCAGACGTCGATTTCGCTCGAATCGAATACGGCTGATTCGGGGCGGCACCGCGCGACCGACGCCGCACATCGCCAAACATCGTGAACGATCGGTAAGCGCGTGTGACCTTCATCGATCGCCGCACGCGACGTCGACGTGCGAAGCCTTAGCACCGCCGATCTGAAGTCCCTGCACCGCAAGCGGCGGGTCCTTCCCAGGGACTTCAGATCGAAAGCGGTACTAGAAGCATAACTTTGCTAGTGCCCTTTGCTTTCCGAAGTTCGTGTCAGAGGCTGCCGCAAGGTCTCGCGAACTTCGGAAAGAGGGCACTAGATACCAAGCTTCGACTTCAGAAGATCGTTGACGGCTTGCGGGTTTGCCTTGCCGCCGGACGATTTC
Source organism: uncultured Alphaproteobacteria bacterium (assembly GCA_963770515.1). Classification (GTDB taxonomy): domain Bacteria; phylum Pseudomonadota; class Alphaproteobacteria; order Rhizobiales; family Xanthobacteraceae; genus Bradyrhizobium. Next base: position 279,448 of record CAVYPW010000002.1, on the reverse strand, counting down.
ATCACCTGGCCGACGAACCAGCCCAGCGCCTGCGGCTTGGCCTTGGCTTGTTCGACCTTGTCCGGATTGGCGGCGATGATCTCATCGACCACCTTTTCGATCGCGAAGAGGTCCGTCACCTGCTTCATGCCGCGCGCGTCGACGATCGCACGGGGGTCGCCGCCCTCCTGCCAGACGATCTCGAACAGGTCCTTGGCGATCTTGCCGGAGATGGTGCCCTCGCCGATCAGATCGATGATACCGGCGAGTTGCACGGCCGATACCGGCGAGGCGCTGATGGCAAGCCCTTCCTTGTTAAGCCGCCCGAACAGCTCGTTGATCACCCAGTTGGCGGCGACTTTGCCGTCGCGAGCCTGGTTACCGAGCTTGGCCAGCACCGTCTCGAAGAAGTCCGCACTCTCGCGCTCGGCGACCAGCACGCTCGCGTCGTAAGGCGAGAGCGAAAATTCGGCGATGAAGCGTGCCTTCTTCTGGTCGGGCAGTTCCGGAAGGCCCGTCTTGAGCTCGGCGACATAGGCGTCGGTGAATTCCAGCGGCAACAGATCAGGATCCGGGAAGTAACGGTAGTCGTGCGCCTCTTCCTTGGAGCGCATCGAGCGGGTTTCGCCCTTGTTAGGATCGAACAGGCGGGTTTCCTGATCGATCGAGCCGCCCTCCTCGATGATTTCGATCTGGCGGCGCGCCTCGTATTCGATCGCCTGGCCGATGAAGGTGATCGAGTTCATGTTCTTGATCTCGCAGCGGGTGCCGAGCGGGCCGCCCGGCTTGCGTACCGACACGTTGACGTCGGCGCGCAGGCTTCCTTTCTCCATATCGCCATCACAGGTGCCGAGATAGCGCAGGATCGAGCGCACCTTGGTCACATAGGCCTTGGCCTGCTCGGCATCGCGGATGTCCGGTTTCGAGACAATCTCCATCAGCGCGACGCCGGAACGATTGAGATCGACGAACGACATGGTCGGCGACTGGTCGTGCAGCGACTTGCCGGCGTCCTGTTCCAGATGCAGCCGCTCGATGCCTATGGTGGCGGTCTTGCCGCCTTCCAGTTCGACCGTCACCTCGCCCTCGCCCACGATCGGCGACTTGTACTGGCTGATCTGATAGCCTTGTGGCAGGTCGGGGTAGAAATAGTTCTTGCGGTCGAACACCGAACGCAGATTGATCTTCGCGTTCAGCCCGAGCCCCGTGCGCACCGCCTGCTTGACGCACTGCTCGTTGATGACCGGCAACATGCCCGGCATCGCCGCATCGACCAGCGAGACATGGGAATTGGGCGCGCCACCGAATTCCGTCGAGGCGCCCGAAAAGAGTTTTGCGTGTGAGGTGACTTGGGCGTGAACTTCCATGCCGATCACGACTTCCCAGTCGCCGGTCGCGCCCCTGATCAATTTGCCACTGGTTGCCGTCATGCCTTGCCACCTTCAAGCGCCGAGGCGATCCGCTCCCACTCGTTTTCAAGTGAGTCCTTCGCCACCGGCTGGCCGGCCTGGCGATACCAGTAGCCGGCATTGGAAAGATCGCCCTCGACGCGGTGCAGATACGCGTGCACCCAGGCCGAATTGGCGTCGCTCTCGTCCTGGACGAACTTGTGCGCGGCATCCCAGTCGCCTTTGGCGGCCCACCACAATGCGGCGAGCGGCGGCGCGAGGCCGCTTTCGGGAGCAGCGTCCGATAGCGTGGATTTGAGGTCGGCCATTTTAAAGTCAGACATGGTCACCACCATTTCGGCGGCGTGAAGCGGCCCGCCGCCTGCTCGATCACCTCGCCGAGCGAGAACAGCGTCTCCTCGTCAAACGGCCGCCCGATCAGTTGCAGGCCGAGCGGTAACCCCTGTGAGTCTTTGCCCGCGGGAACCGCGATGCCCGGCAGGCCCGCCATGTTAACGGTCACCGTGAAGATGTCGTTGAGATACATCTCGACCGGATCGGCGCCGCCCTTTTCGCCGATACCAAACGCCGCCGAGGGCGTCGCCGGGGTGAGGATCGCGCTCACACCCTTGGCGAAACAATCCTCAAAGTCCTTTTTGATCAGCGTGCGCACTTTCTGCGCGCGAAGATAATACGCATCGTAGTAACCGGCCGAGAGCACATAGGTGCCGATCATGACGCGGCGGCGGACCTCGGCACCGAAACCTTCGGCGCGTGTGTTCTCATACATGTCGGAGATCGCACGGCCCGGCACCCGCAGGCCGTAGCGGACGCCGTCGTACCGCGCGAGGTTCGAGGACGCTTCGGCCGGCGCGACGATATAATAAGCCGGCAGCGCATATTTGGTGTGCGGCAGCGAGACCTCGACGAGTTCCGCGCCCGCCGCCTTCAGCCAGGCCGCGCCTTCGCTCCAGAGCTTTTCGATCTCAGTCGGCATGCCGTCGAGGCGATACTCCTTGGGGATTCCGATCTTCATTCCCTTCACGGATTTGCCGACGGAAGCCTCATAATTCGGCACCTCGCGATCGACCGAGGTCGTGTCCTTGGGATCGTGGCCCGCCATCGAGCGCATCAGGATCGCCGTGTCGCGCACGGTGCGGCCGATCGGACCGGCCTGATCGAGCGAAGACGCAAAGGCGACGATGCCCCAGCGCGAACAGCGCCCATAGGTCGGCTTGATGCCGACGGTCGCGGTAAACGCGGCCGGCTGGCGGATCGATCCGCCAGTGTCGGTCGCGGTCGCGCCCATGCACAACAGCGCCGCGACCGCCGAAGCCGAGCCGCCCGACGAGCCGCCAGGCACCAGCGTGGTGTTGGCGCCTTCGCGCCGCCACGGATTGACGACCGGGCCGAAGCACGAGGTCTCGTTGGAGGAACCCATCGCGAATTCGTCGTTGTTGAGTTTGCCAAGCAGCACCGCGCCGTCGCGCCAGAGCTGCGAGGTGACCGTCGATTTATAGGTCGGGACGAAATTGCCGAGAATCTTCGAGCAAGCCGTGGTTCTGACATCCTTGGTCGCGAACAGATCCTTGATGCCCAACGGAATGCCGGCCAGCGGACCGCCCTCGCCCTTGGCGATGCTGGCATTGGCCTTTTGCGCCATATCGCGCGCCTGATCCGGCGTCTCCAGCACAAAGGCATTGAGCGCGCGCGCCGCTTCCATCGCCTTCAAGTGAGCGTCGGTCAGTTCAAGCGAGGTGAAAGACTTGTTGGCGAGGCCATCTCTAGCCTCTGCGAGCGTCAGCGATGTCAGATCGGTCATTTGTTGGTTTGCGGCACGGGGCTACAGAAAAAGGGCGAGAGCGTCTTGTCGTTGGCTGGATCGTCGCGCTTCACCTCGCCGCGCGCTTGACTGGCGGCCTCCAACTTATCGAGCACCGCATCCATCGCCTTGTCGGGATCGGCAGCCTTGCCCTGGCGTTCCATGGCGTCGATATATTCCATGTAGGCGCGGTAGGCCTGTTCATCGTCGCAGAGCATGCACATCGGACGTCTCGCTAAAAAAATTACTCAACGACTTTCGGCACCAGGAAGAAATGGTCCTGGGTCTCCGGCGCGTTCCTGACGATGTCGTCGGCGATTTCGCCGTCATTGACCACATCGGCCCGCTTCTTCATGGTCATCGGCGTCACCGAGGTCATCGGCTCGACGCCCTCGACATTGACCTCCTCGAGCTGCTCGACGAACGCCAGCATGGCGTTCAGTTCGCCCTGGAGGTGGGGAATCTCGGAATCCTTGACCCCGATCCGCGCCAGATGCGCGATACGGCGAACGGTGGCAGCATCGACCGACATTATAATATATGGCCTCAAACGGGGATTTCAGGCTAGCGCCCACTTTCCGAAGTTCGTGTGCCACCTCAGCAGCCACTCGCACGAACTTCGGAAAGTCATGGGCACCAGCAAACATCGGATTCTAGTGCCGCTTTCTATTTGAAGTTCCTGTACGAATTCGCCGCTCGCGGTGCAGGAACTTCAAATAGGCGGCACTAGGGTATAGCAGAGGCCGGTTTTGCGCCGCAACCTTGGGCGCGGCTCAAATCAGCCCGCCATTTTGCTCAACCGCGCCAGCGCAGCTCCGGCCAAAGCCCGGGTCAGCCCCGCCGCCGGCATCTCCCGCCCCAGCCGCACGGCCTGCCCGGCCCACAGATTGGTGAAATCGAGCTTGCCCTGTTTTTCGGCCGCCGCCTTCAATGGCCCCAGATCCGTCGCGGCGTGGGGAAATTCCGGCGCAAGTTGCGAAATCGGGCCAACCTCGCGCATCACCCGGTTCGCCAGCCCCCGCGCCGGGCGCCCGGTCATGACGTTGGTGATCACGGTGGAATCGTCGCGACCTTGCGCCAAAGCGGTGCGGTGCGGCACTGAGACCTTGGATTCCGGACAATGCAGGTACGCCGTCCCGATCTGCACCCCGGCCGCCCCCAGCGCAAAAGCCGCTGCGATCCCCCGCCCGTCGGCGATTCCGCCCGCTGCGATCACCGGCACGCGCACGGCGTCGACCACTTGCGGCACCAGCGCAAAAGTGCCGGGTTGCTCAGTGATATTTTCGGTCAGGAACATGCCGCGATGACCGCCGGCTTCCGCGCCTTGCGCGATGATCACATCAGCGCCGTTTTCCTCAAGCCAGATCGCTTCCCGCACGGTCGTCGCCGACGAGATCACCGTGCAGCCGGCGGCCTTGACCCGCGCCAGAAGGCCCGGCTCCGGCAGGCCGAAATGGAAGCTCACGATTTCGGGCTTGAGTTCTTCGACAACCTCACACATCGCCGCGTCAAACGGGGCGCGGTTGGCCGCATTGCTCGGGGCCGCCGGATCGATATCCAACTCCTTGTAATAAAGCGAGAGCCGCTCTTTCCAGGCGGCCTCGCGCGAGGGATCGGCCGGGACAGGCTTGTGGCAAAAGAAATTCATGTTGACGGGTGCGGAGACCCGCTGGCGGATAATCTGGATCTGCTCGCGCGCCTTTTCGGCCGAGAGCATCGCGCAAGGCAGCGAGCCCAGCGCCCCACCTTGCGCCGCCGCAATCACAAGCTCGGCGTCCATCACGCCTGCCATCGGCGCCAGCACGATCGGAAATTCTGACTTGAAAAGGTCGATCAATCGGCGGTCCGGCCACATGGTCGTTGCTCTCTTGCGGGGGAAGGAAATCGCCGCCGGCATCGTTGCCGGGGCGTTTTCACGAGATTAGCAGCGGTAGCCCGCTTGGGATATGCATGAAGATCATCACCCAAATGTTGGAACTGCCGCTCGAACTTGTTATGCGATGCCCATGACCGCCCTCATTTTACCCCTGATCGACGCGGCCGGACATTGGCCCAAGCGCGGCGCGCTGATCGGGCTCGATCTCGGCACCAAGACCATTGGGGTTGCCGTGTCCGACCCCGACCGGCGGTTGGCGACGGGGGTCACGACCATCCAGCGCAAGGCGTTCAAGGCCGATGCCGCACACCTGCTAGAGATCGCCACCGAGCGCGCGGCCGTCGGTTTCGTGCTGGGGCTACCGATCAACATGGACGGCAGCGAGGGACCGCGCGCGCAGTCGACCCGCGCCTTTGCGCGCAATTTTGCCGGCCTGACGGAGCTCGCGATCGCACTATGGGACGAACGGCTTTCGACCGCCGCGGTCGAGCGCGAATTGATCGGGATGGATATGAGCCGCGCCCGACGCGCCAAGGTGATCGACGAGCACGCCGCGATCTTCATTCTCCAGGGCGCGCTCGACCGGCTTTCGAAGGACCTATGAGCTCGTGAGCAGGATCGTCTGCACCACGGCGGCAAGATTGTTCAGGCCATGCAGAATAATGGTCAGCCAGATCGAGTTGCTGCGGTAACGCAAGTAGCCGAGCAACAGGCCGATCGAGAACACCTCGCCGAGAAAGTACCAGTTGTATTGCAGGTGCAGCCCGGTCCAGACCAATGACGACAGGACGATGGCGCCCACGGGGCGGAGAAACGATTCCGACCAGCCACGGTAGAGAAAGCCACGGGCGAAAAACTCTTCCGTGATTGGGGCGGCCACGCAAAAGGCGAACACCAGAAGCCAGACCGCGCCATCGTCGCGGGCGGTTTTCAGCACATCGCCCATGAAGCCGGGTTCGACCTCGCGTCCCGTCGCCCGCGACAACGCATCCCACCCCATGACCAGCACGAACAACGCGACCACGCCGATCGCCAAATCGGTCCATGCGAACGAACGCAGCGCCAGGTAATCGGCAAACCGCGCACGCTTGATCCGGATCGCGATCCATAGCGCCACAAGAACGGCCGGCAATCCCGTGATCACCGACAGCGAAATCGTCAAGCCATTGCTGACGACGATCCGAACCGCTTCGCCAAAGCTTTCCTGACCGATCGGCTCGCTTTGCCGGAGCAAGAACCAGCCCACGACCGCCAGTTGGCCGATGAACATCGCGGCGAAGACGACAAAGCCCCAGAACGCGGTGCCCCAGAATTTCCAGACGCGGGGAGCCGGCTCGCTCGCCGTTTCGATCGTGGCCGCAATGGGACTTGCGGGATCAAGAGAATCCATCAAACAACCTTTTATTCAGGTAACTCTATGCAGGTAACGCGCGGTCGAGTAACCGGCTGATGTCGTCGGGGGCCAGTTCCACAGCGCCGTACATGCCGCCGTGATTTTCCGCAAGGCGGGTGGTTGCGAAACACTCAGCATGGCGCGGCGAGATTGCGTTCAGCGCTGCTGTGGCCGCCAATAGCGCCAGCTTCTCCACCGCCAGCCGCGCGATGTTCTCGGCATCGCCTCGTCGAAACGCGTTGCCGATCGAGGCAACCGCTTCGCCCGATCCAGACAAGCCCTTGGTTTCCTGCGCGAGGCTTTGCAGGATGGCTGTGGCCGCATCGGCTTCGCGCGACAGCGCCCGCTGCACGTCGAGGCACATCACGTTGCCCGAGCCTTCCCAGATCGCATTCACGGGCGATTCCCGATAGTGCCGCGCCAGAATCCCTTCCTCGACATAGCCGTTGCCGCCAAGGCACTCCATCGCCTCGTAGAGAAATCCGGGCGCACTCTTGCAGGTCCAGTATTTGATCGCGGGCGTCAAGAGCCGCATATAGGCGGCCTCGTTGGGATCCATAGTTGCGCGGTCGAAAGCCCGGCAGAGCCGCATGACGAGCGCGATCGACGCCTCGACATGCAGCGCCATGTCGGACAGCACCGCGCGCATCAGGGGCTGATCGGCTAGGTGTTTCTGGAATACGCTGCGATGCCGCGTGTGATAGAGCGCATGCGCCAGGCCCGAGCGCATCAGGCCAGTTGATGCAATCGCGCAATCCTGCCGGGTCAGCTGCACCATCTGGATGATGGTGCGGATGCCCTTGCCTTCCTCGCCGACCAACTCGCCATAGGCGTCGTAAAACTCGACCTCGGACGAGGCGTTGGAGCGATTGCCGAGCTTGTCCTTCAGCCGCTGGAACTCGATCGCATTGACCGAGCCATCGGGGCGAAAGCGCGGCATGAAGAAACAACTCAATCCCTGCTCGGCCTGCGCCAGCACGAGGAACGCGTCGCACATCGGCGCCGACATGAACCATTTGTGACCGGTGATGCGATAGGCCTCGCCGTCGCGTTCCGCACGCGTGATGTTGCTGCGGACATCCGTACCACCCTGTTTTTCGGTCATGCCCATGCCGAGCGTCATGCCGCGCTTGGATGGCCACGGCGCAAAGGTCGGATCGTAAGCGCGCGTGCCGATCACCGGCATGGTCTTTGCGAGTAGATCGGGCTGCATGGCGAGCGCCGCCACCGAGGCGCGCGTCATGGTGATCGGACACAGATGCCCGGTCTCGACACCTGAGGCGATATAGAATTTCGCGGCGCGTACCACCTCGGCCGGCGCGCCCGCGGGGCGGCCGTCGTTGGACCACGTCGAATTGTGCATCCCGGCATGGGCGCTGTGCGCCATCAATTCGTGATAGGCCGGATGAAACTCGACCTCGTCCCGGCGGTTGCCTCTGGAATTGAAGGTGCGAAGTTTCGGCGTATTTTCGTTCGCGAGCCGCCCGCGTTCGGCCATGACCGCGGAACCCCAATGACGGCCGAATTCGGAGAGTTCGCCTCGCGCGCCTGCCCCGCCATTGGCGGCAACAGCCTCCCCCAGCGCGGTATCCAGCGTGAGCAGATCGACATCGACGAATGGCGGCGACTGGTTGAGCACGTCGTGGGTCAGGCTCATCGAAACTCCCCCTTCCAAGAGGTCTTCGAGCAATCATACGCGGGAGCGTAACCGCTCCGCAGCGAAAAATGGGGCGAACTACCGGCATAATTGATGAAACCTTGACGTAACCCATCGCACCTGCGCGGAGCAGACCGGGGGACAACTTCTAAGTTCCCTCTTCGCCCTTGCTCTCCACGCCGCCCTTGGCTCTCATAAGCAACCAAGGCAACCCGCTGGAAATCGGCAATGGCAATCAATTTCAATGGATCGGAATTTTACGATTTTCTCGTCGAGATAGTCGGCTTTAAATGTGGCGTGGCGTTAGCGCATCCCGAACTGATCGACTTGCTACGAAAAATTGGCGCTGATGAATACGCCGACTATGGTGACAATGATTGGGTTCGGATTCATTCTTCGTCTTACGAGGAAATCGTATACGCGCTTCTTAAAGCCTTCGGTAGGCTTGAGCCGGAGTTCAGCCGCTTTCCCACTATCAGCATGTTTCACAAGTACAAGAACGAAAAAAGGTTGCATCAAATTTATGAAGGCGTGATGGAGATGTGGGTGGAATGGATGAACGCTGAAATGTCTCGTCCAGCTGATCCAAACCAAAAGTCCATAGACCCAACACCTTTCCTACTCGCAGTACTCGATAAATATGGGCGGGTTGGGTTTGAGATGGCGAACGAAGCCATTGTGGGCCTTAATGCGGCGATGATCGCAAGTCCCTGGGGCGACTTACGACAAGTAGAGTGGCGAAACCAGATAGAACTTAGAGACCTTTTCGAAAGCGAAGGGCTTAACGCCGAGTATGGAAATTTTATCGATCAGCGATACGTAGATTTCTTGCACGCAAATTTTTCTGACATCGACAAAATGCACTGGCGGAAGTTTGAACAGCTCACCGCTGAGTTCTTGGATCGCAGCGGCTATCGCGTCGAGCTTGGTCCCGGCAGAGGTGACGATGGGGTCGATGTAAGGGCTTGGTCGAAAGACACCGATGTCAGTCGTCCCCACATAATTGTTCAATGCAAGCGTCAGAAGGCTATGGTTGATAAGCCGGTAATTAAGTCGCTTTATGCCGACGTTATCCATGAGAATGCCACTTCTGGCCTGTTGGTAACGACATCGCGTCTCTCGTCGGGGGCCGAACGCACCCGATCGGCGAGGGCTTACCCAATTGATGTCGCTGACCGCACCGCATTACGTGAATGGTTGAAAGCGCTCAGGGAACCAGGTGTTGGTGGATGATGGTAGACCTACGGCCGAGAGCGCGCTAATCCCGCAGCGAAAATACGGCTCCCCGACCGGCATGGTGGACAAAACCTTGCCGGAATGAGCGGCCCTCGGGTCGGACAGACCGGGGGATAACTATTAAGTTCCCTGTTCGCCCTTGCCCGGTGCCGCGCTCGCGCCTATAGCTCTCGCTTTAATGACTACAGCATCGAAATCGACCTTCGTCCTCGGTCACCGGCATTTGCTGGGCATAGAGGGCCTTTCCGCCGACGAAATCACCGGCCTCCTCGATCTCTCCGAGGAATATGTCGAGTTGAACCGCCAGGTCGACAAGAAACGCACCTCGCTGCGCGGCCGTACCCAGGTCAACCTGTTCTTCGAAGCCTCGACCCGCACCCAGTCCTCGTTTGAACTCGCCGGCAAACGGCTGGGCGCCGACGTCATGAACATGTCGGTGTCCTCGTCCTCGATCCGCAAGGGCGAGACGCTGATGGATACCGCCGTCACGCTGAATGCCATGCACCCGGACATTCTCGTGGTCCGCCATCACGCCTCCGGCGCGGTGGAACTGTTGGCGCGCAAGGTTGATGGTTCCGTGATCAATGCCGGCGACGGCGCCCACGAGCATCCGACGCAGGCGCTGCTCGACGCGCTCACCATCCGCAGAAACAAAGGCCAGCTCGAAGGGCTGACGGTCGCGATCTGCGGCGACGTCATGCATTCGCGCGTCGCGCGTTCCAACATCATCCTGCTCAACACCATGGGCGCCCGCGTCCGCGTCGTGGCACCCTCCACGCTGTTGCCGCATGGCATCGAGCGGATGGGCGTCGAAGTCGCCCGCGACATGCGTGAAGGCCTTGCCGGCGCCGACATCGTGATGATGCTGCGGCTGCAACGCGAGCGCATGAACGGCTCGTTCGTGCCATCGACCGGCGAGTATTTCCATTATTTCGGGCTCGACCAGAAGAAGCTCGCTTACGCCAAGCCGGACGCGCTGGTGATGCATCCCGGCCCGATGAACCGGGGCGTCGAAATCGACTCCATCGTGGCGGACGGTGCGCAATCGCTGATCCGTGAACAGGTCGAAATGGGAGTGGCGGTGCGCATGGCGGTGCTCGAAGCACTCGCCCGCAACCTGCCGAACGCATAAATGCTGACAGACCGCCGCCCCATCCTGCTTGCTAACGCCCGCGTGATCGATCCCTCGCGCGATTTCGACGGCCCAGGCGACGTCCTGATTGCGGACGGCGTCATCCGCGACAACAAGCGCGGCATAGGTGCTGCCGGCGTGCCCGAGGGCACCGACATCGTCAATTGCGCCGGCAAGATCGTCGCGCCCGGCCTGGTCGACATGCGCGCCTTTGTCGGCGAACCCGGCGCCAGCCACCGTGAGACCTTTGCCTCCGCGAGCCAAGCGGCCGCAACCGGCGGTATCACCACCATCGTCTGCCAGCCGTCGACCTCGCCCGTGATCGACAATTCCGCCACCGTCGACTTCGTGCTGCGGCGCGCCCGCGACACCGCGATCGTCAACATCCATCCGATGGCGGCGCTGACCAAGGGGCTGCGCGGCGAAGAAATGACCGAGATCGGGTTGTTGAAAGCAGCCGGTGCGGTTGCCTTCACCGACGGCGACCAAAGCGTCACCAACGCGCAGGTGATGCGCCGCGCGCTGACCTATGCACGCGATTTCGACGCGCTGATCGTCCATCACACCGAAGACCCGCATCTGGTCGGAGAAGGCGTGATGAACGAAGGCGAATTCGCCACACGCCTCGGACTGATCGGCATTCCCAACGCCGCCGAAGCCGTGATGCTGGAGCGCGACATGCGCCTCGTCGCGCTCACCGGTGGCCGCTATCATGCGGGCTCGCTCTCCTGCGCGGAGTTGCTCGAGATCCTCAAGCGCGCGCGCGACGCCGGCCTCGAGGTCTCGGCCTCGGTCTCGATCAATCACGTGACGCTGAACGAAAACGACATCGGCCCCTATCGCACCTTCCTGAAACTGACGCCGCCGCTGCGAACCGAGGACGATCGCCGCGCGCTGGTCGACGCCGTCGCCTCAGGCCTGATCGACGTGATCATGTCCGACCACAATCCGCAGGACGTCGAGGTCAAGCGGCTGCCGTTTGCCGAAGCAGCGCCCGGCGCGATCGGGCTTGAGACCATGCTGCCGGCGGCGCTGCGGCTGATCCATCAGGGCGAGATGGATTTCAAGACGCTGATCCGCGCGATGTCGACGCGGCCTGCCGAGTTGCTGGGCCTGCCCGGCGGATCATTGCGGCCGGGCTCACCGGCGGATGTGATCGTGATCGATACCGATACGCCGTGGGTGCTGGATCCCGACGATCTCAAATCGCCATGCAAGAACACGCCCTTCGACGAGGCCCGTTTTTCCGGCCGCGTGGTGCGCACCATCGTCGGCGGGCGCACGGTTTATGAGCACGTCGCATAGTGTTTTCAAGCGAAGCTGATAAAACGCGTCAAAAAGAGATAGACTTGAGGGCGCAAGTCGCCATGGGGAGGCTGTGATGTCCGCAAATGCGTGGCTGCCGCTGGCTTTTGTGCTCGGCTACCTCCTCGGCTCTATCCCCTTCGGCCTGATCCTGACCCGGCTTGCGGGCACGGAAGATCTGCGCTCGATCGGCTCCGGCAACATCGGCGCCACCAACGTATTGCGCACCGGCCGCAAGGGCCTCGCCGCCGCGACGCTCCTGCTCGATGCGCTCAAGGGCACGGTTGCCGTCATCATTGCGGGCTATCTCGCCGGTGCAGAGGCCGCGATGCTGGCCGGTCTCGGCGCCTTTCTCGGCCACCTCTTCCCGGTGTGGCTGAAGTTTAGGGGTGGCAAAGGCGTCGCGGTCTATATCGGCATCCTGATCGGCCTGTTCTGGCCAGCCGCGGTGCTGTTTTGCGCGTTATGGCTGATCACCGCCGTGATCTCGCGCTACTCCTCGCTCTCGGCGCTGGTGGCAAGTTTTGTCACGCCGATTTTCCTGTGGTGGTATAGCCAGCCGGCACTGGCGGCGCTGTTGGCGCTGCTCACCGTGCTGTTGTTCTATATGCACCGCGCCAATATCAGCCGCTTGCTCGCGGGCACCGAAGGCAAGATCGGGCAGAAGTAGTTCTTTCTTTTCCCTCCCCCCGCGAAGCGGTGGGGAGGGAGGGCCGAGCGACGCGAAGGCCAGGGTGGGGGCGTTTTGCGGAAATACCCCCCACCCCGACGCTCGCTTGCCGCTCGCGTCGACCCTCCCCACCACTCGCTCACGCTCGCGGGGGGAGGGATAACAAAGCTTGGCACCAAATACGATTGCCTGCCACCCGTTCCGCGGGGGAGGGAAATCATCTCACCTCAGCGCCCGCTCCATGAAGCGTGCGGCCGCGATCGCCTTGGCGTCATCGCCGTAATCGGCGATCGTCTGCACGCCGACCGGCAAGTTTCCGTCGGCCACATAGGCCGGCACGTTGACGCAAGGCGTGCCCATCAGCGTCCAGAGCTGGTTGTAGCGGGCGTCTCCCGTTGAATCCAAACCCTTCGGCGCAATGCCGGGCGCCGACAGCGCCAGCAACACGTCGATGTCTTTGAAAATCTCGCTCAACGCGGCGCGCGCTTTCAGCGTCACGTTGCGCGCGGCGTCGTAGTCGGACGCGGTGTAGTGGCGGCTGTCGTCGAGCCGCTTGCGGAGCAGCGGCGGCATCGCATCATAATTCTCGCCATACTCCCAGGCGAACGCCTGATGCGCCTCAAATTGCTGCACGATGATGTGGATGCGCCAGGCCTCGGCAACGATCTCGGGCATTTTCAATTCGCGCACCGAGGCGCCCGCCTTCGCCGCGGCGCGTGCCGCGTGTTGCAAGGCTTCCGCACCGCCGGTTTCCGGCGGACCGGCAAAATCCTGCGTCACTACGCCGATGCGCGGCGATTTCATCTCGGCTGCGTTCAATTCGCTGCGGCCGGTGATCGCCGCAAGCGCCATCGCGACATCTTCAACTCCAGCAGCGAAGAGCCCGACCGTATCGAGCGTCCAGGAAAAGCATTTGACGCCAACTGGCGGCAATAGCCGGTAGGACGGCTTGATCGCGGCGACGCCGCAGAACGAGGCCGGGCGGATCACCGAGCCGCCGGTTTGCGTCCCGACCGCCAGCGGAATCATGCCGGCGGCGACCGCCGCGGCAGAGCCGGACGACGACCCGCCGGGCGTGTGGCCGAGGTTGCGCGGGTTCAGCGTCGGGGTCGGATCGTTCGCGGCAAACGCCGTGGTGGTGGTCTTGCCGACGACCGTGGCACCGGCCTGCTTGAGCTGCATCACCACAGGCGCATCGGCGCGCGGCTGGTTGCCTTTGTAGATGGCCGCGCCCATTTCGGTCGGAAGATCGGCGGTATCGATGATGTCCTTGATGCCGACCGCGATGCCGCGCAGCGGGCCTTTGGTTTGCGCCTTCGGATTTTTGGTGCGGTTCACAAACGCCTTGATCGTCCCCTCATGCGCGTCGATCGCGGTCAGCGACTCCGCCAGGGCGGCTTCCGGGGTGAGCGCACCCGCTTCGATGCGGCGCAGTTGGTCGGCAAGCGAGATCATCGGCGTTTTCCTTCGTCATGTCCGCGTTATGCCGGACAGCCCGGTCTTCGGTCCGACAGGTAGCAAGACGTGGATGGCAGGGACAAGGGGCGGCCTGACGATGGCTGGGTTGCGGAGGCGCTATCGCCCCCTTCCCCACCGCTCAGAGGCGTCCGGTGCGGACGCGCGTGGTTTGAGCCGCATCATTGCATGAATACGGGGTCAGGTTCTTTTCCGACCTTGCGGTATGCCTCGGTCAATTCCTCCCGGTAGCGTTTCTTGTCGTCTTCGCACTCCTCGTCAACGCAATTCCAATGCTGGCAGAGACCATACGAGGGAATGAGAAGCCCTTTGTCGTTGCGGCTTACTCCAATTTGGAAGCAGAACTTGGTAACGTGGGGTTCAGTTTTTCTGAACCTATCCTTGTAGCGTATGGAACCGCTAACGTATCCGCGCAGCGCCCCACTGGCCATTTCCTGAATATGAGAGATAGGAATGCCAATCCCTCCGATTGGAGCGGTTACCTGTGGTCCCAAGAACGACCGACGGCCGAACCCGCGATCAATTGCGTTATCTGGATCAGTCCACGGAACATCTGGCATCTGGACGCCTTGAAATGCCTCGCCAGCGTTGGCGACGGGCGTCCTCGGGGCCTCAGCGAAGGTGGAATAGAACATCAGGTCTTTTGTAGGAGTATTCCCACTATTTTTTATGGACGGTTGAAAGAACCATTGAACGATTTTCTTTCTAATGTCGGTTGTAGGCGTGATTTTGAGTTCGAGCGGGATAATGAAAGGGCGCTGAACGGCGGTGAAAGATTCACGCTGGGTGTCATCGGTTTCCCACAAGATCCCGGCACTAATTAGAGTCCCAACGAAAAGAAGAGCAGTCCAGACAACCAGCCATTTCGTCAATCGGACAATTGGATCGCGCTGTCCAAGCCACCACCATGGCTGCGAGCCTCTCTCTTGGGCGCCGCGCTCACGGTCCTTTTTTTGAGCTTCGTAACGCTCCCGAATGTCCAACCCACATCCCTATGCGCAATCGGCTCAGCCTAGCAGGCGCGGTCTCGATAGCGATTTTGGCCTAGATCCAATACTACCTGTTCGAGTTTCAGCGCTGCAACACGCAACGAAGAATATCGCTGTAACCGTCCCCCGTTTCAGCTTCATGGTGATCCTGGCCTTGGCTTCGTCCTTAAAGCCCTCCCGGTAGCCCCCTTCCCCACGCGCCCAGGTTGATCCATTCTCAGCTCACCTGAGGAGCCCGCGTGGACGACATCAACAACAATCTCACCGAAGCCGAACGCATCGATCGCCTGCGGCTGATCCGGTCCGACAATGTCGGACCGCGGACGTTTCGTTCACTGCTCCGTCATTTCGGCAGCGCGCGGGCCGCACTCGAACGGCTGCCTGATCTGGCCCGGCGCGGCGGCGCAGCGCGGCCGCAACGCATTTGCAGCGAGCAAGATGCCCGCGCCGAGTTGGAAGCCAGCGCCAAACTCGGCGTTCGCCTGATCGCACCCGGCGAAGATGGCTATCCGCCGCGGCTTTCGGAACTCGACGACGCGCCGCCTCTCCTTGGCGTCCGTGGCATCCGCGACGTGTTGATGCGGCCGATAATTGCGATCGTCGGTTCGCGCAATGCCTCGGCGGCCGGACTGAAGTTTGCGCAAATGCTGGCGCGCGATCTCGCTGACGCCGGTTTTGTGATTGCTTCCGGCTTGGCACGCGGCATCGACCAGGCCGCGCATCGCGCCTCGATCGAGGGCGGCACGGTGGCGGTGCTCGCCGGCGGCCATGACAGGATCTATCCGCCCGAACATGAGGACTTGCTTTCCGCCCTCCTTGGTCATGGCGCGGCGATCTCCGAAATGCCGCTCGGCCATGTGGCACGCGCCCACGATTTTCCGCGACGCAACCGTCTGGTCTCCGGCGCCTCGCTCGGCGTGGTCGTGATCGAGGCCGCGGTGCGGTCGGGTTCGCTGATCACCGCGCGGTTGGCGAACGAGCAAGGCCGCGAAGTCTTTGCCGTTCCGGGTTCGCCGCTCGATCCGCGCGCCGCCGGCACCAACGGCCTGATCAAGCAGGGCGCGACATTGATCACGGAAGCTTCCGACGTGATCCAGGCCGTCGAGCCGATCATGGGCCGGCCGCTTGCCTTGCGCGAGGACGAGAGCGAGCCGCTGGCGCCCGATCCCGGCGAGACCGAGCGCGCACGCATCGTCAACCTGCTGGGACCCACCCCGATCCTGCTCGACGACCTGATCCGCCTGTCCGGCGCTTCACCGGCGGTGGTGCGAACCGTGCTGCTCGAACTCGAACTCGCCGGCCGGCTGGATCGTCACGGCGGCGGATTGATTTCGCTGATCTAGTTTTCTTTTTTCCGCGTGGTGCGGCTTCGATCTGGCCTGATGACCTCGCCCAGGCGCCCAGCGCCTCACCGGCTCGCCAAGCGCGGCCGAGCTCGGTCAGTTCGTAGTCGACGCGCGGCGGCACCGTCGGGAAGACCGTGCGGGTGACCAGGCCGTCGCGCTCCAGCCGCGCAGCGTCAGCGTCAGCATGCGCTGCGAGATGCCGCCGACCATGCGCTTGATCTCGTTGAAGCGCTTCGGGCCCGTCGCCGAGCAGCACGACGATCGAGCACGCTCCACTTGTCGCCGACCCGCGCCAGCACCGGCTCACGGCGCGGCAGTCGGCTGCTGCGGGTCGGAGCGGCGGGCGAGCGGGACCTGGTGCACCGTTTCTGGCTGTGCTCCAGTACCCTAGATGTGCCTTCTTGCGGGGTTTGCGAACGGTCACCCATCTAGCCTCAGTCACAAACTATACCACCAAGGGAGACCTCCCATGAAACCTCCTCCACATCGACGCCAGCGTGCTGGGCGACCACTCGGTCAGCCGCCAGGTCTCCGCCGCCATCGTCGAGCGGCTGCGCCACGCAGCGCCCGGCCTCACGGTCACCTACCGCGATCTCGCCGCGACGCCGCTGTCGCATCTCTCCGGCCGCATCTCGCGGCCGCGCAAGGCGCCGCCGACCCGGAGCCGGCGTCCGCAGGAACTCGCCGCCGGCCAGGCCGCGCTCGACGAGTTCCTCGCCGCCGACATCGTGGTGATCGGCGCGCCGATGTACAACTTCACCCTTCCCAGCCAGCTCAAGGCCTGGATCGACCGCATTGTCGTGCCGGCAAGACCTTCAAGGCGGCCGTGCGCGAGACGAGAGCGAGCCGCTGGCGCCCGATCCCGGCGAGACCGAGCGCGCACGCATCGTCAACCTGCTGGGACCCACCCCGATCCTGCTCGACGACCTGATCCGCCTGTCCGGCGCTTCACCGGCGGTGGTGCGAACCGTGCTGCTCGAACTCGAACTCGCCGGCCGGCTGGATCGTCACGGCGGCGGATTGATTTCGCTGATCTAGCTAACCGCGATAGATCGGCGCGCCGGCCGGCGAACTGGTCGCCCCGCCATCGACGAAGATTTCCTGGCCCTGGACATGGGCCGCATCATCAGATGCGAGGAAGAGCACGGTTTTCGCGATGTGATCGGGTTCGCCGATCCGCCCCAAAGGCGTCGTGAGGCCGATGCGCTTTTCGAACACCTTCTCAGCCTCCGGCGTTGCGGTCGCCGGTCCCCAGATCGGGGTTCGGACCGCGCCGGGCGCGACGACATTGATGCGAATATTGCGCGGTGACAGTTCCGATACCATCACCCGCGCCATCGCGGTCACGCCGGCCTTGGTGGCGGCGTAAGCGGCATAGCCGGGATTGCCGAGCCTGGAGATCACCGAGCCGTTGAGGATGATCGAGCCGCCGTCGTTCATCTGCGCGACCGCGGCCTGCACCGTGAAAAACACGGCGGTGAGATTGGTCCGGATGACGTTTTCGAAGGCAGCCAGCGTGGTGCCGCCGATCGGCGTGCCACCGGGAATGCCGGCATTCGCAAAGACGATATCGAGCTTACCGAACTTCTCGACGCCCTTCTTGATCGCGGTTTCCGTCGCGGCGACATCGGTGGCATCGGCGACAACCGCGAGCGCGTTCGGCCCCAGTTCGCTGGCGGCGGCCTCAAGCGTCTCCCTGTTGCGGCCGGTAATAATGACGCGGGCGCCCTCGGCCACGAACAGCTTGGCTGTCGCAAGCCCGATGCCGCTGTTGCCGCCGGTGATCAACGCCGTCTTGTTTGCGAGTTTGTTAGCCATGGCCATCTCCTCATCTGGTTGCATTATTAAACTATGTTGCCTAGCTAAGGCATCTGGTTTAATATTGCAACTACACAAGGCTGTGACCGCCTCTTTGCCGGCGGGTTGCGGTCCCAAAGATCGGAGCCATGGTGAAACGCACAAACCTCGCCCACTCGGACTGCCCGATCGCGCGTTCGCTGGACGCAATCGGCGACTGGTGGTCGCTTCTGATCATTCGCGATGCGATGCAGGGCCGCTGCCGCTTCGGCGAGTTCCAGAAAAGCCTGGGGCTTGCCAAGAACATCCTGACGGTGCGGCTGCGCGCGCTGGTCGAACGCGGTATCCTCGAACTGGCGCCGGCTTCGGACGGCAGTGCCTACCAGGAATACGTGTTGACGCCGAAGGGACGCGGGATTTTCCCCATCATCGTCGCGCTGCGGCAATGGAGCGAGGAGTTCGACGAGACGCCAGAGGAGATCGCGACCATCCTGGTCGATCGCGAGAACGGCCGGCCGGTTAAAAAGTTCGAGCTGCACTCGCGCGACGGCCGGTTGCTTGGCCTCGGCGACGTCGCCTTGAAGCCGCGGCCGACCGCTAAACGCACACGGCGTGCGTCGGCGTGAACGGACTGCGTGTCGCGGCGACCAACAGATATCTGACGGGCCGACCTCCGCGCCTCAGCAACACAACTTTTAGTTGGTATTTTACAACTTTTAGGACGTTTCTGGGGTACCTAAAGCCGTACCTTCAACGCCTGTCGATTTGACAGGGACGCCCTCACCACCCATGTTCGGGACGAAACGGCTGGCGCGAGTCCCGCGGAACCGGCCTTTATTTTTCCCGTAAGCTATTGGAATGACATGAATATCGTCATTGTGGAGTCTCCGGCCAAGGCCAAGACGATCAACAAATATCTGGGCTCGTCCTACGAGGTGCTGGCGTCTTTCGGCCATGTCCGCGACCTCCCCGCCAAGAACGGATCGGTCGATCCGGACGCCAACTTCCAGATGATCTGGGAAGTCGACCCCAAGGCGGCTGGCCGGCTGAACGATATCGCCAAGGCGCTGAAGGGCGCCGACAAGCTCATTCTCGCGACCGACCCTGATCGCGAGGGCGAAGCGATCTCCTGGCACGTCCTGGAGGTGCTGAAGGAAAAGCGCGCGATAAAGGATCACACAATCGAGCGCGTGGTGTTCAACGCCATCACCAAGCAGGCGGTCTCGGAGGCGATGAAGAATCCGCGCCAGATCGACGGCGCGCTGGTCGACGCCTATATGGCCCGCCGGGCGCTGGACTATCTCGTCGGCTTCACGCTGTCGCCGGTGTTGTGGCGCAAGCTGCCGGGCGCGCGCTCGGCCGGCCGCGTGCAATCCGTGGCGCTGCGTCTGGTCTGCGATCGCGAACTCGAGATCGAGAAGTTCGTCGCCCGTGAATACTGGTCGCTGGTGGCGACGCTTGCGACCGCCCGCGGCGACACCTTCGAGGCCCGTCTCGTCGGCGCCGACGGCAAGAAGATCCAGCGCCTCGACGTCGGCACCGGCGCGGAAGCCGAGGCTTTCAAGAAGGCGCTGGAAAGCGCAACCTTCACGGTGACGTCGGTCGAAGCCAAGCCGGCGCGACGCAACCCGCAAGCCCCCTTCACCACCTCGACATTGCAGCAGGAAGCCAGCCGCAAGCTCGGCTTTGCGCCCGCGCACACGATGCGGATCGCGCAGCGGCTCTATGAAGGCATCGATATCGGCGGCGAAACCACCGGTCTCATCACCTATATGCGAACCGACGGCGTGCAGATCGACGGCTCCGCCATCACACAGGCCCGCAAGGTGATCGGCGAGGACTATGGCAACGCCTATGTGCCGGATGCGCCGCGCCAGTATCAGGCCAAAGCCAAGAACGCGCAGGAAGCCCACGAGGCGATCCGCCCCACAGACTTGTCGCGGCGGCCGGCCGACATGCGCCGCCGGCTGGATCCGGAACAGGCCAAACTTTATGAGCTGATCTGGACCCGCACCATCGCGAGCCAGATGGAATCCGCCGAACTCGAACGCACCACGGTCGATATCACGGCCAAAGCGGGGGCGCGCGCGCTCGAACTTCGCGCCACCGGCCAGGTGATCAAATTCGACGGCTTCCTCGCGCTCTATCAGGAAGGCCGCGACGACGACGGCGACGATGAGGACAGCCGCCGCCTGCCCGCGATGAGCGCGGGCGAAGGGCTGAAGAAGCACGAGTTGGCCGTCACCCAGCACTTCACCGAGCCGCCGCCGCGCTTCTCGGAAGCCTCGCTCGTCAAGCGCATGGAAGAGCTTGGCATCGGCCGTCCCTCGACCTACGCCTCGATCCTTCAGGTGCTGAAAGATCGCGGCTATGTGCGGCTGGAGAAGAAGCGCCTGCATGGCGAGGACAAGGGCCGCGTCGTGGTCGCGTTCCTGGAGAACTTCTTCGCCCGCTATGTCGAATATGATTTCACGGCGGCGCTGGAAGAACAGCTCGATCGTGTCTCCAACAACGAGATTTCCTGGCAGCAGGTGCTGCATGATTTCTGGCGCGGCTTCATCGGCGCCGTCAACGACATCAAGGATCTACGCGTTGCCGAGGTGCTGGATGCGCTCGACGACATGCTGGGCCCGCATATCTACGCGCCACGTGCCGATGGCGGCGACCCCCGCCAGTGCCCGACCTGCGGCACCGGCAAGCTCAATCTGAAGGCCGGCAAGTTCGGCGCCTTTGTCGGCTGCACCAACTATCCCGAGTGCCGTTACACAAGGCCGCTCGCCGCCGACAGCGAAGCCAGCGCCGATCGCGTGCTCGGTCAGGATCCCGAGACCGGCCGCGACGTGATCGTGAAAGCCGGACGCTTCGGTCCTTATATCCAGCTCGGCGAACAGAAAGACTACGCGGAAGGCGAAAAGCCCAAGCGCGCCGGCATCCCGAAGAACATCTCGCCCTCCGACATCGAACTCGGCCTGGCGCTCAAGCTGTTGTCGCTGCCGCGCGAGATCGGCCTGCATCCGGAGAGCGGCCAGCCGATCACGGCAGGCCTTGGTCGCTTCGGGCCCTTCGTGAAACACGAGAAGACCTATGCCAGCCTGGAAGCCGGCGACGAGGTCTTCGACATCGGGCTCAATCGCGCGGTGACGCTGATCGCCGAGAAGGTCGCAAAAGGTCCGAGCGGGCGAAGGTTTGGCGCTGATCCCGGCAAGCCGTTGGGCGATCACCCTTCGCTCGGCGCGGTCGCGGTCAAGAATGGCCGGTATGGCGCCTATGTCACGGCCGGTGGCATCAATGCGACCATCCCGAGCGACAAGACAGTGGACACCATCACGCTACCTGAAGCGATCGCGCTGATCGACGAGCGCGCGGCCAAGGGCGGCGGCTCCAAGCGTGGCGCCAGGAAAGCGGCCAAGCCGGCCAAAGCCGCGAAGCCAGAGAAGGCTGCGAAGCCCAAGGTTGAGAAGCCTGAGGCTGAAAAGTCTGGGGCAGATGCAGCCACGACCAAGCCTGCGAAAAAGGTTGCCGCCAAGAAATCGGCCGCCAAGCCGAAAAGCGAAGCGACCTCCAAGGCGCGCGCGCCGGTGACGGCCAAGACTTCGGTTTCAAAGACCTCGGCTTCAAAAGCCGCCAAACCCGCCGCCAAGAAGAGTGCGGGCAAGGCAAGCGGATAAGGCAAACGGATAGAGTGGCCCGGCAACGCGACAGCGGCTTTCCGTCAACCGAGGCCATCGTCGCCTTCGTCCGCGCCTATCCCGGCAAGATCGGGACTCGCGAGATCGCCCGCGAGTTCGGCCTCAAAAATGCCGACCGTGTCGCGCTGAAGCAATTGCTGCGAGAGCTGGCGGACGAAGGCATCATCAAGAAACGCGGCAAGGACGTCAGCGAGCCCGAAACCCTGCCGGCCACTTTGCTGGCCGATATCACCCGTCGCGACAGCGACGGCGAGTTGATCGCCGTTCCAGCCGAATGGGATGAGGTCGAAAACAGCGAGCCGCCAAGAATCCGCATCCACATTCCGCGGCGGACGCAGCCCGGCACCGCCGCCGGTGTCGGCGACCGCGCGCTGCTGCGGGTCGAAAAGCTTGAGGACGGCATTCGTGACGGCGTTGCCTATCGCGGACGGATCCTCAAGGTCATCGATCACGGCAAGACACGCGTGCTCGGAATTTTCCGCAAGAATGCCGACGGCAGCGGACGCCTGATCCCGGTCGACAAGAAGCAGGCCGGCCGCGAATTGAACATCGCCAAGTCCGACACGCTCAGTGCCGAGGATGGCGACCTCGTCAGCGTCGATCTGCTGCGTTCGCGTGGCTTCGGCCTCAATAGCGGCAAGGTCAAGGAGCGGCTGGGATCGCTGGCGACGGAAAAGGCGATCAGCCTGATTGCGATCCACGCCCACGACATCCCGCAAGCCTTTTCAAGAGATGCGTTGCGCGAGGCCGAGGAAGCCCAGCCTGCGAATTTGAAGGGACGCGAGGACTGGCGCGATGTGCCGCTCGTCACCATCGACCCGCCGGATGCCAAGGACCACGACGACGCGGTTCACGCCGAGCCTGATTCTGATCCCAACAACAAAGGCGGCTTCATCGTCCATGTCGCAATCGCCGACGTCGCCTTCTACGTCCGGCCCGGTTCGGCGCTCGACCGCGACGCGTTGATGCGCGGCAATTCGGTCTATTTCCCCGACCGCGTGGTGCCGATGCTGCCGGAGCGCATCTCAAACGACCTGTGCTCGCTGGTGCCGGGCGAGCCGCGCGGCGCGCTCGCGGTGCGGATGGTGATCGCGGCCGACGGACGCAAGCGTTCGCACAGCTTTCATCGCGTCCTGATGCGCTCGGCCGCCAAGCTCAGTTACGCGCAGGCACAGGCCGCGATCGACGGCCGTCCCGACGACACGACGGGCCCCCTGCTAGATCCGATCCTGAAACCGCTTTATGCCGCCTATGCCACGGTGAAGCGCGCCCGCGACGAGCGCGATCCGCTCGACCTTGATCTGCCTGAACGCAAGATCCTCTTGAAGGCCGACGGCACCGTCGATCGCGTCATCGTGCCCGAGCGGTTGGACGCACACAAACTGATCGAAGAGTTCATGATTTTGGCCAACGTCGCCGCAGCCGAAATGCTGGAAAAGAAGTCGCTGCCGCTGATCTATCGGGTGCACGATGAACCGACGCTCGAGAAGGTTCATGCGTTGCAGGAATTTTTGAAAACCCTCGATCTGCCGTTTGCCAAAGCCGGCGCCTTGCGGCCGACGGTCTTCAACCGCGTGCTCGCCCAGGTCAAAGGCCACGACGCCGAGCCGCTGGTGAACGAGGTCGTGCTGCGCTCGCAGGCGCAGGCCGAATATTCCGCGGAGAATTACGGCCATTTCGGCCTCAACTTGCGCCGCTACGCGCATTTCACTTCGCCAATCAGGCGATACGCCGATCTTATCGTGCATCGCGCGCTGATCCGCGCGCTTGGGCTCGGCGAAGGCGCATTGCCGGACACCGAAACGGTAGAATCCTTGAGCGAAGTCGCGGCGCAAATCTCCGTCACCGAGCGCCGCGCCATGAAGGCCGAACGCGAGACCGCCGATCGTTTGATTGCGCATTTTCTCGCCGACCGTATCGGCGCGACCTTTCAGGGCCGTATTTCGGGCGTTACCCGCGCAGGCCTGTTCGTGAAACTGGCCGATACCGGCGCCGACGGGCTGATCCCGGTCCGCTCGCTGGGCGAGGAATATTTCAACTATGACGAAACGCGCCACGCGCTGATCGGCTCACGCAGCGGTGCCATGCACAGGCTCGGTGACGTCGTCGACGTTCGTCTGGTAGAAGCTGCTCCAGTGGCCGGTGCGCTGCGGTTCGAACTGCTCTCCGAAGGTCACGCTCCCGTCCGCGGCCGCCGTAGTCCATCGAAAGCAAAGGCCTATCCCGGCCGCAGCCCTCGCGAAAAGCATCGCCATCCAGGTAAAGCAAAGGCCGGGAAGAAATCGAAGAGAGGCAAGTCATGGAAACGGTAAGCACCCCTCCGACGGTCTGGAGCCAGGAAACCGCGCTGAAGGAAAAGCGCGACGTCTGGCAAGCCCTGAAGCGCGGCTTTCGCGGCCGCTGTCCGCGCTGCGGCGAAGGCAAATTGTTTCGCGCCTTCCTGAAGGTCGACAACGCCTGTTCGGTTTGCGGCCTGGACTTCACGCCGCACCGCGCCGACGACCTGCCGGCCTATCTCGTGATCGTGATCGTCGGACATATCGTCGTGCCGTTGGCGCTGATGATCGAAACCAACTACTCGCCGCCGGTCGCGCTTCAGCTCGCAATCTATCTGCCGCTGACTTTCGTCGCCTCGTTAGCGCTGCTGCAACCGGTCAAGGGCGCCGTGGTCGGGATACAATGGGCGCTTCGGATGCACGGATTTGACGAAGCGAATCCTGAGCCCTCGACCCTCGTCTAGAAAATACGAGGCGACAGGGAGCGATGAGCGAGGCTCGAAACGAGGATAAAGAAGCTGACCATCACCCCTATCGCCGTCCGGTCGATGCCGCGACGCTGATCCTGGTCGATCGCTCTGGCGCAACGCCTAAGGTCCTGGTCGGCAAGCGTCACGACAAGGTGGTGTTCCAGCCCGGCAAGATCGTCTTCCCCGGCGGCCGGGTCGATCCGGCCGACAACCGCGTCCCGGTGGCAGCGCCAATTCCGGCTGAACTCGAAGCGAACCTCCTCAAGGGCAGCCCCAAAATAACCCCTTCCCGCGCCCGCGCGCTGGCGGTGGCCGCGATCCGCGAGGCCTGCGAGGAAACCGGGCTGTGCCTCGGAAAGAAACCGGACGGCGCGGTGCCGGCGTCGTCGGGCCCATGGAAGCCGTTCGCGGACGCCGGTCTGTTGCCCGATCCATCCGGCCTTTTCCTGATCGCGCGCGCGATCACCCCGCCCGGCCGCGTCAGGCGTTATGACACCCGCTTTTTCACCGCGGATGCCTCGACCATCGCGCATCGCCTCGAAGGCGTCGTGCATGCCGACGCCGAGCTGGTCGAGCTGGTCTGGGTCGAGCTCGGCTCAAAACCGCTCGCGGACCTGCATCGGATGACCCAGAAAGTGCTCGATGAGCTCGGAAAGCGGCTTTCGACCGGTCCGTTGCGCCACGATGCTGAGGTGCCGTTTTTCCGCGCCGAAGGCGGCGGGATGCGCCGGGACATTTTGCAGGCCCAATAGAAGCCTAGTGGTCCAATTCTAACATTCGCATCCCTTCTCGGCGGCCACTGCTGCGAATGTTAGAATCAAAGGACCACTAGCAAATATAGGTTTCTAGTGGAGTTTGGGATTTGACATTCGCTTTGCGAATTCGCGGCAACGTGGGTAGCGAATGTCAAATCCACTCCACTAGCCGAACAGGTCATTTTCCAAAGTGACCGCAAAATGCAAAATTCTTCTCGTGCCGGCGTAATGTCTTTGTCGCCGGGCCTCCCTATCTCCAGTCAAGCGAAACCACAGCACGGATATGGGGCAAATGACACAACGGCAGCTCAAGCTCGGCGCCTTCATGCGACCGGTCTCTATTCATACCGGCGCGTGGCGCTATCCTGGCGCCTGGCCCGACGCCAATTTCAATTTTGCCCACATCAAGCAACTGATCCGGAAGCTTGAGGCCGGCAAGTTCGACGCCTTCTTCATGGCCGACCATCTGGCCGTGCTCAATATGCCGATCTCGGCGCTCAAGCGCAGCCACACCGTCACCTCGTTCGAACCGTTCACGCTGCTATCGGCTTTGTCGGCCGTCACCGAACGCATCGGACTGATCGCAACGGGCTCGACCACCTTCGACGCACCCTATCATGTCGCGCGCCGCTTTGCGTCGCTCGACCATTTGAGCGGCGGCCGCGCGGGCTGGAATATCGTGACGACGTCCAATCCGGACGCGGCTTTGAATTTCGGGCTCGATGAGCACATGGAGCACGCCGAACGCTACAAGCGCGCCCGCGAATTCTATGACGTGGTCACGGGCCTGTGGGATTCGTTCGCCGATGACGCCTTTGTCCGGGATGTCGAAAGCGGTCTCTATTTCGATCCCGACAAGATGCATGTGCTCGACCACAAGGGAAAATATCTCTCGGTGCGCGGTCCGCTCAATATCAGCCGTCCCGTACAAGGCTGGCCAGTCATCGTTCAAGCCGGCGCCTCCGACGACGGCAGACAGTTGGCGGCGGAAACCGCGGAGGCCGTCTTCACCGGCGGCGGTAGTCTCGCGGACGGTCAAAAGCTTTACGCCGACATCAAGGGGCGGATGGAAAAGATCGGTCGCAACCCCGAACATTTGAAAATCCTGCCCGGCGCGTTCGTCGTGGTCGGCGACAGCCTCGATGAGGCCAAGGAAAAACGCGCGCTGCTCGATAGCCGGGTGCATTACGACAGCGCCATTGCCTCGCTCTCGGTGATCCTGGGAACCGATGCTTCCGGCTTCGACCCCGACGGTCAGTTGCCGCCGATCCCCGAAACCAATGCCAGCAAGAGCGGACGTCAGCGGATGGTCGATCTCGCCGCGCGCGACAAGCTCACCGTACGCCAGCTCGCCCAGCGCGTCGGCGGATATGGCGGATTGTCGTTTGTCGGTACGCCGCGGTCGATCGCCGACCAGATGGAGGAATGGCTGACGGGTTTTGGCTCCGACGGCTTCAACATCATGTTCCCGTTCCTGCCGGCCGGGCTCGATGACTTCGTCGACAAGGTGGTGCCGGAACTCCAGAAACGCGGGATTTTCCGGAAAGAATATGAAGGGCCGACCTTACGCGAGAATCTCGGCCTGCCCCGGCCGAAAAACCGCTTCTTCGAGAAGTAGCGCGCATTCCGCAAAAGTGTGACCGGTTTTGCGATCAGAATACGCGCAAAAGCGAGGATTTTGCCGGATTCCGGGTGGTTTTGACCCGCAAAACCTTGACTTTGGGCGGTTTGAAGCTAGGTTGCCGCCCGAACGCGCCCCGCTCAATGCGCTGGTGCTCTCCAGACATCAAAGGTTTTGAACATGGCCAAAGCGGTCACCATCAAGGTCAAGCTCGTTTCTTCGGCAGACACCGGTTTTTATTATGTCGCCAAGAAGAATTCGCGCACCATGACCGACAAGCTCGTGAAGAAGAAGTACGATCCGGTCGCGCGCAAGCACGTCGAATTCAAGGAATCCAAGATCAAGTAAGCTTTGCGCTAGCCGCAGACGACAACGGGGCCTTTCGGGCCCCGTTTTTTATTTGATCGGCAGTTCGGCGAAAACCTGAAACCTGCTTCAGGCGGCGTTGGCCACCACGCGGTTGCGGCCATCGTGCTTGGCCCGGTAAAGCGCGGTGTCGGCGCGCTTGAGCACGTCGGCGACCGCCTCGCCCTTTCGCTCCAAGGTCGAGAGCCCAATCGAGATCGTGACTTCAATCCGCTTTTCACCCTTGTTGACGCCGAAGGGCTCGCCGGCGACCGAGCGCCGCAAGCGCTCGGCCACCATGCCGGCGACATGCAGATCGGTTTCCGGCATCACGATCACGAACTCCTCACCGCCATAGCGGCAGGCGAGATCGATGCCGCGGATCGACTTGCGCACCCGCACCGCAAATTCGCGCAGCACGTCGTCGCCGGCATCATGGCCGTAACTGTCGTTGATCGATTTGAAGAAGTCGATGTCGAGCATCATCACCGCCAGCGGCTTGCCGCGGCTGGAAGCCTGTTCAGCCAGCGTCGCCAGATGGCTTTCCATGTAACGGCGATTATGCAGGCCGGTCAGAGCATCGGTAATCGCGGCCTCAATCGAGTTCTGCACGTTGTCGCGCAGGTGATCGGTATAGCGGCGCTTGCGGATCTGGGTGCGGGCGCGCGCCAAGAGCTCGTTCTTGTCGACGGGCCGCAGCAGATAATCGTTGACGCCGATCTCGAGCCCACGGAGCAGCCGCGTATTGCTGTCGGCTTCCGCAATCGCCAGAATCGGAACGTGACGCGTCCGCTCGAGCGAGCGCGCCTGACTGCACAGCCGCAAGCCATCGAAATTGTCGAGGCCGAGCGAAACGATCAGCAGGTCGTAATCGCCATCGGCGGCATGAAACAGCGCTTCCGCCGGGTTGGCTTCGACATCGACCGTGTGTTCGGTGCTCAAGACCGGAGCCAGCCGCTCATAGGACGACGGGCGATCGTCGACCAGAAGGACGCGGCCGCCCTTGCCGGTATCGGCAACCGCGGTGCGTTCCGGAGCCTGTACGCCGATTTCGAGCGAGGTAATGGCGCGCATCCGCAATTCGTCGGTCATCATCTTGAGCCGGGTCAGCGAGCGCACGCGCGCGATCAGGACCACGTCGGATACTGGTTTGGTCAGGAAATCGTCAGCGCCGGCTTCCAGGCCGCGGACGCGGTCGGCGGGACTATCGAGTGCCGTCACCATGACGACCGGAATGTAGTGGGTGGCCGGGTTTGACTTCAGCCGGCGGCAGACCTCGAAGCCATCCATGTCCGGCATCATGACGTCGAGCAGGATGATGTCGCATTCGGCGCGCGCACACATCGCCAGCGCTTCGGCGCCGTTCGCCGCGGTGAGCACATCGAAATATTCGGCCGACAAACGCGCCTCCAACAATTTGACGTTGGCGGGTACGTCGTCGACCACAAGAACGCGCGCTGACATCTTGGAACCCTCTATCCGATAAACCGTCGGACGGTCTCGATAAACTTGCCGACCGAGATCGGCTTGGACAGATATGCCTCGCACCCGCCCTCGCGGATACGTTCTTCGTCGCCCTTCATGGCGAACGCAGTGACCGCCACGACCGGAATCGAACGCAACTCCGGATCGTCCTTGATCCATCGCGTGACTTCGAGACCCGATACCTGCGGAAGCTGGATATCCATCAGGATCAGATCGGGGCGAAGCTTGCGCACGAGATCGAGCGCCTCGAAACCGTTGCTGGTGCCGGAAGTCTGATAGCCATGTGCTTCAAGCAGATCGCGAAAGAGCTTCATATTGAGCTCGTTGTCCTCCACGATCAGGACGGTTTTTGCCATCCCGCCCCTCCACTTCCGGCGATGCGGACCTTGAGGAACGAACCCTCAATGCCACTCAGCCTCTCAAAAAGTGAAATCAAACTAGCGCCAGATTCGCTCTAACCCGTTAAGCCGGGCTCCCACTTTCCACGATGTGGTTGCCGGTTGCTTGAACAGTTTCCGCAAACTCGGGCATGATCGTTTAGAAACTAGAGACCATAAGTTACGGAAAGGCAAATAGGACCTTTGAGAAAACCCTCACGGAACCCTCGGGAAGTTGCTGAAATCGTTGCCATTCAGGCACTTTCCTTTGTTGCGGGCGATCCCGAGCGGCTGGGTGCGTTCCTGGCCGAAAGCGGCATCGGCCCCGAGACCCTGCGCAGCGCTGCTGCTGATCCTCAATTCCTGGCGCACGTGCTCGATTTTGTGATGCGCGACGACGCAACCGTGAAGGCATTCGCAGCCGTATCACAGCTTCATCCGACCAACATTGCCGCAGCCCATCAGGCATTGAACGATCCAGGTTTAGAAGTGCCGTGACGTCCCCCTTACCGGCACCAGCAGACGGACCGACCTGCTTTTGCCGGGACTGCCTCCATGATCTGGAGTTCGCCGCCAAACGATGCGGCAATTGCGGCTCGCCACGGCTGGTGCGTCACCGCGCACTGCCCTCGCTGAACTTCGCCCATATCGATTGCGACGCCTTTTATGCCACGGTCGAGAAGCGTGACAATCCAGAACTCGCCGACAAGCCCGTCATCATCGGCGGCGGCAAACGTGGCGTGGTCTCCGCTGCCTGCTACATCTCGCGCACTTTCGGCGTTCGCTCGGCGATGCCGATGTTCAAGGCGCTGGCGCTCTGCCCCTCGGCCATCGTGATCCGGCCCGACATGGCCAAATATGTCCGCGTCGGCCGTGAAGTGCGCCGCGCGATGCAGGCGCTGACCCCGCTGGTCGAGCCGCTGTCGATCGACGAAGCGTTTCTCGACCTCAGCGGAACGCAGCGCGTTCACGGCATGATTCCCGCCAAGGTGCTGGCGCGCTTCGCGCAGGAAATCGAACGCGAGGTCGGCGTCACGGTTTCGGTGGGGCTGTCCTGCAACAAGTTTCTCGCCAAGATCGCCTCCGACCTCGACAAGCCGCGCGGCTTTGCGACCCTCGATCAGGACGATGCGCGCACAATGCTGGCCGACAAACCGGTCAGCTTCATCTTTGGCGTCGGATCGGCCACGCAAGAGCGCCTGGTCCAGCGCGGCTTTCGCCTGATCGCCGATTTGCAACGCGCCGATCAAACCGAGTTGATGAAGCAATTCGGCGGCGAGGGACAACGGCTGTGGCGGCTGGCGCGCGGCATCGACGACCGGCGCGTGGTGCCCGATCGCGGCGCCAAGACGATCTCGAGCGAGACCACGTTCGAGACCGACATCCGCGACTTCGCGACCCTCGAAAAGCTGTTGTGGCGGCTGTCGGAGAAAGTCTCGAGCCGGCTCAAAAGCAGCGAACTCGCAGGATCGACCATCACGTTGAAACTGAAGACGGCCGATTTCCGGCAGCGCACCCGTTCGCAATCCATTCATGCCCCGACCCAGCTTGCGGCCAAGATTTTCGCAATATCGAGAGAAATGCTGGCGAAAGAAATCGACGGCACCGCCTTCCGCCTGATGGGCACGGGCGTCAGCGCGCTTCGCTCCGGCAGCGACGCCCACGACACCGACATGCTGGACCGACGCTCCGCGGATGCGGAACGGGCCATCGACGGCCTGCGCAAGAAGTTCGGCGCCGCCGCGGTGATCCGGGGGATTGCCTATGAAGGGCCGGAGAAGACAGAAGAGGACGGTGTCTGATCAACCTCGTCATTCCGGGGCGATGCGAATCATCGAGCTATGGTGCGCAATTGCGCACCTGAGAATCTCGAAATTCCGGGTCTGGTGCCTGCGCACCATCCCGGAATGACGGCCTTCGGCCGTCAGTTGCAGGGCTTGGAATCCTTGACGTTGAATTTGCCGAGCGAGCCGGAAATCACGAAGTCGTTGTAGTCCAGCACCAGTGCCCGGGAGACGCCGTTTTCGAACAGTTCGAACGACATCGCGTAAAGCGGCGTCTGTTCGCCCTCTTCACGTTTGGCGTCGTGGTCATAATAGCTCACGGTCACCGGCCAGCGCGTCGTCGATTTCATCACGTCGTTTTCGGTCGACGGATCGGGCGACGCAATCGTCTGATCGCCATGGATCGGCTGCCCGATCACCGCAAGCGTTGAGAAGACCTTTTCGCCATTGTCCGAACCGTCATAGACGGTCTGCTCCAGGATCGATTTGCCTTCCTTCGCGGCGGCAATGATGTGCTGGATCTGCTCGGTCGGGAATACGGTCGAGCCGTCGAGATTGAAGGTCTTGGCCTGCGGCTGCTTCAGCTTGACGGTGATATGGTCGCCGACCCGCTCGGCGATCCCGTCGATCGGACCGGTGTCGACATCGTTCATCCGCGAATTGATCTTGAAGCGGTAAGTCTTGCCGGCGGCATCTTCCCAGGAAGTCGAGCGCAAATCCGACAGCGTCACTTTGTTCTCGCCGTTGTCCATCTCGGACACCTGGCGGAATTCGGAGGTATAGCCCTCGCAGGCGCTGCCGGTGAAGCTGTAGAGGATGCGGCCGCGCGCACTGCTGATCGAATTAGATCCGCGCGACTTCAACAGGCTGAGCTCATAAAGCGCCTGATGGGAGAGAAAGGCGCCGTTGGCCGTGGCCGCCGCGCTTCCGGATAATCCCGCAGCCAACGCAGGCACGGCCAAAGTCAGCACCAACGATTTGGTGCGGCGGGACAAAGTCTGGAATGCGCGGGCCATGATTCATCCCTTGGGTGGTTTCGTCAGACTATTCGCCGACTCATTGGACCGCAACTGCGGCCAAAAGGCGGAAAAACGTTTATTTGTGGCTGGGGGAGCCACTAGAAACCTATATTTGGCAGTGTGGTTGTTCAGAAGTTCTCTTCGGTCTTGCCGCGAGTTCGTCAAGAGAACTTCTGAACCTAAACCACACTAGATTCATAGGTTTCTGGTGTCCCTTTGAATCCGAAGTTCGCAAAAGAGGGACCGCAAGCGTGTGCGAACTTCGGATTCGGGACACCAGTGGTCCTTTGTTTCTAACATTTGCGAAGGCGCCGGCCACCCGCGCATGCAAATGTTAGAAACGGACCGCCGCTTTGCCATCTTTTTCAGCAACGCCCCACCCACCAGCCCCTCGCTTGCAAGTCGCGGCCCGATGCGCGAAACAATATGAGCCGGTCATCCGGGTGCCGGCAGCATCAATCGGGGACGAACATGGCGGGTACGGTCGAGCAAAAACTGGCATCACAGGGCATCACCCTGCATGAACCGCCGAATCCGGTGGCAAATTACGTGCCTTTCGTGCGCAGTGGGAATTTGTTGTTTGTGTCCGGCCAGATTTGCCTCGGCGCGGACGGTAAGCTGATCGCCAAGGGAAAGCTTGGCGCCGGCGTCAGCATCGAGCAAGGCAATGCCGCCGCGCGCGGTTGCGCGATCAACCTTCTGGCGCAGGTCAAGGCCGCGCTCGGCGACCTCGACAAGGTGGCGCGGGTGGTTCGTCTCGGTGGTTTTGTCAATTCGGCGCCGGACTTCCTGGATGGGCCGAAGGTGCTCAACGGCGCCTCCGACCTGATGGTCGCGGCCTTTGGCGACAAGGGCCGCCATGCCCGCACCACCGTCGGCGTCGCCTCGCTGCCAGCCGATGCCGCGGTCGAGGTCGAAGGCGTGTTCGAGGTCTCTTAAAACGGATACCGGTATGCGCGCGCCCGACTGGCTGACGGCGCGGCCGGTGGCCCATCGCGGCCTGCATGATCGCGCGCGCGGTATTGTCGAAAACATGCCGGGCGCGGCGCTCGCCGCGATCGAGGGCAATTTCGCGATCGAATGCGACGTCCAGCTCAGCGCCGATGGCGAAGCCATGGTGCATCACGACGATGCGCTTGGCCGTCTCACCGAGGGCTCAGGCGCGCTGCTCGGCCTGAGCTCGACCGCCCTGAAGGAAGTTCGATTCAAAGACACATCGGAGCGGATGATGTCGCTGGCCGATCTCTGCATCCTCGTCAGAGGACGCGTTCCGATCATCGTCGAGGTCAAGAGCCATTTCGATGGCGACAGCCGGCTGGTGAAACGCATGGCGGAGGTGCTCGCCTCCTATCCGGGGCCGGTGGCCGGAATGTCTTTCGATCCGGATCAGGTGGTAGCGCTTCGGGAAATGCTGCCGAAGTTACCACGCGGCATCGTCGCGCAACGCCACTACACGGAGGCCGATTGGCCGCAAGCAACGCCAGCCCAACGCGAGGGCATGCGTCATCTGAAGCACGCCTTGCACACCCAGCCGCATTTTGTCGCCTATTGGGTCAATGATCTGCCCGCACCCGCGCCCTGGATTGCGCGGCATCTCTTCGGCCTGCCGCTCCTGACCTGGACCGTACGCACGGCCGAACAGCGAACGCGTGCGACCCGCTATGCCGATCAAATGATCTTTGAAGGGTTCCAGCCCTGACAGCAGCATCTTGAAGTCTGCCCCGCGCTGCACGATGTTTAAGTACAGGCCAGCCCGAACCATCGATGGATTCATCCGAAATTACCCTCGAAGCAGTTTCTTCCGTCAGCCAGATTCCGGCTGAGGAATGGAATGTCTGCGCCAATCCGCCTGTTGCGGCTGAAGGCTCTCCCGACGGCTCTAGAAGCCCCTACAACCCCTTTGTTTCGCACGCTTTTTTCTCGGCCGTCGAGGCGTCCGGATCGGCGATCCCGCGCACCGGCTGGGGTCCACGGCATCTGATCGCCCGCTGCGACGGCGTGATCGCCGGCATCGTGCCCTGCTATCTGAAATCGCATTCGCAGGGCGAGTACGTGTTCGACCGCGGCTGGGCGGATGCCTATGAACGCGCGGGCGGCAGCTATTATCCGAAACTGCAAGCCTCGGTTCCCTTTACGCCTGCGACCGGCCCTCGCCTCCTGGTCCGCCACGACGTCGATCAGGACGAAATCCGCGGCGCTTTGGCGCGAGGTCTCGTTGGGCTTTGCCAGGCGACGGAAGCCTCTTCCGTGCACGCGACATTCGCACGCGAAGCCGAATGGAAATTGCTGGCGAGCCACGGCTTCCTGCAACGGACCGATCAGCAGTTCCATTGGCACAACCAGGATTACCACAGCTTCGACGATTTCCTTGCCAGTCTCAATTCGCGCCACCGCAAGGCGATCAAGCGGGAACGGCGCGAAGCGGTCGCCAACGGCATTACCATCCATGCCCTCAACGGCAGCGATATCACCGAGGAAGCCTGGAACGCGTTCTTTGCCTTCTACATGGAAACCGGCTCGCGCAAATGGGGCAGGCCTTACCTGACGCGATCATTCTTCTCGCTGATCGGCGAGACCATGGCCAACGACGTGCTCCTGGTCATGGCGAGGCGCAATAACCGCTGGATTGCCGGCGCCATCAACTTCATCGGTTCAGACACGTTGTTCGGCCGCAACTGGGGCGCGATCGAGCATCACCCGTTCCTGCATTTCGAGGTGTGCTACTATCAGGCCATCGATTATGCGATCAGGCGGGGCTTGAAAACGATTGAAGCCGGCGCGCAAGGCGAGCACAAGATCGCCCGCGGATATCTGCCGCAAACTACCTATTCGGCGCACTTCATCGCCGACCCCGGCCTGCGTCACGCCATCAAGGATTATCTCAAGCGCGAGCGCGCCTATGTGGCCGAGATGGGACGCGAACTCACCGAAGCCGGACCGTTTCGTAAAGACAACGGCGCTTCGGACGACGATTAGATCAGGAGCTTTTCATGCCCGCTTACGATCCGCAAAATCCCTTCGCCAAGATCCTGCGCGGCGAATTTCCTTGCTACAAGGTCCATGAGGACGAGCACACGCTCGCCTTTCTCGACATCATGCCGCGCTGCCCGGGCCATACCCTGGTGATCCCGAAGGCGCCTGCCCGCAACATCCTGGATATTGCGCCTGAGGATTTCGCTCATGTCGCGCGCGTTTCCCAGAAGATCGCTCGCGCCGCGATGACGGCCTTCAATGCGCAAGGCATCACGGTGCAGCAATTCTCGGAAGCAGCCGGCGGCCAGGTGGTGTTTCACCTGCACATGCATGTGATGCCGCGCCATGACGGCGTGGCGTTGTTGCCGCCCGCCAGCCGCAAGGAAGAGGCTGCGGTGCTGGAGGCGAATGCTGCGAAACTGATTGCAGTGCTGAAATAACTCCGCCCGTCATTGCCTGCGACAAACGCGAAGCGTTTGCGCAAGGGAGCAACGCGACGAAGCAATCCAGCCTTCGTCAAGTCTCTGGATTGCTTCGCGGAGCCTGTCATCGGGCGCGCATTCGCGCGCCCGATGGCTCGCAATGGCGAACTTGGCGAGCAAGCCCTCACTCCATCTCAACATCCCCACCCCTCTGCGCCGCCAGTGGCGAGAAATCGCAACGGTCGGGCTTGAGATCGATCAGCGGGGTTTGGTCGAGGCAATCGAGGCCGCGCACCAGCACGCTCCATCCCTCGATTCCAACAAACTTCACAATCGAGGTGCCGATCGGATTGGGCCGCACCGGCGAACGCAGCGAAAACGTGCCGCGCGTCTGACCGTTTTTCTTCGGGCTTTGCAGCACCAGATTACGTGGCGAACGATCCAGCCAGTAGATCACTTCCAGATGCGCGTAAAAGTCGACGCCCTTGAGCGCCGGCACCCACGGCTCGAAAATCTCGATCCGGCAGACCGGGCCATCGTGACTGCCCTGCCGCGGCGTCTCCTCGCGCAACTTCCAGGGTGTGCGGATGCGGCCAATGAAGACAAGCCCGGCATCACTGGCCTCCGGCATGTCGATGGCAACTTCGCCCTCGCGTAACTGCGTCTCTATCATCGGTTCAGTCCAATGAAATATTCCGGGCCTTGACCACCGCCGACCATCGCGCGCGATCGGCTTCGATGAACCTGGCGATCTCGGCCGCGCTTTGCGGACGCTTCACTGAATAGCCGATTTTCTGAAGCGACGCACGAAACGTCTCGTCGTTCAGTGCCCGATCGAGGCTGGTCTTGAGAATTCCGGCAACATCTTCCGGCACTTTCGCCGGCACGGCGATGGCGAACCAGACGCTCACGAAGTAATCGGGGAAGCCACTTTCGGCAATGGTTGGCACATCAGGCAATTCAGGGCGTCTTTGCGCCGAACTCACGCCAAGTGCCCGCAACGATCCCGCGCGCACCGAAGGCAACGCCGTGCCGAAAGAGTCGAACATCAGTTGGACGTTGCCGGCGAGAAGATCGACCATGGCAGGCCCGGCCCCTTTATAGGGGACGTGCGTCATCTCGATGCCGGCCATCTGCTTGAACATCTCGCCCGCGAGATGAATCACGCCTCCCGTTCCGGCCGAACTGAAGCTGAGCTTTCCCGGATTCTGCTTGGCGTAAGCCACAAACTCAGCCACGGACTTCGCCGGCACGGAGGGATGGACCTCCATCACCAGAGGGTCCTCCGTGACGATTGCCAAGGTACGAAAATCCCGATCGGGATCGTAGGCCAGCTTCTTGTAGAGGATGGGGTTGAGCACAAACATTGAGCCGGACACCACCAGGAGCGTGTACCCGTCGGCATCGCTTCGCGCGACGGCCTCGGAACCGATCGCGCCTTGCGCGCCGGGCTTGTTTTCGACGAACGCCGCCTGCTTGAGATCTCTCGCCAGAAAATCCGCAACGGCCCGGCCGACGACGTCGGTCGGACCGCCGGCGGCATAGGGAACCACGAGACGCAGGGGGCGCGCCGGAAACTCCGCGGCATATCCCGACACAGCAAAAAGCGCCGCCACGCCGACGAGCCCGCCGATCAAGGCCGACTTGAAATGTCTGCCCATTGTCCGTTTCCTCTACTAACGACGTTACGTCAGCAGCTCATCAAACCAGTAACGAAGCGATCAGCCAAGCCACCATTTTCCCGCGAGCATCAGGAACTCGCCAGAGACCACGCCGGCAAAGATCGACCGCCGCGTCAGCATGAAGACGATAAAACCCACGACGACCGCGCCGTAGCGCAGTACGCCCGGAACGCTCGCCAGCGCTCCCGGCGGATGCACGAGGATCTCTGCGATCACGCCGGCAAGGATCGCGGTGGCGACCGCCTTGACCCACACCAGGAGATCGGACCCCTCGTCCATGCCGCTGCCGAGCCATAGGCCGAGCATGCGCCAGATCTGGTTCGGGATCACGCCCGCCACCAGCAGCAATAGCAGCGCGTGACAGTCGCCGACAAAGTCGCTCATGGGCCCTCGCGCCATTTATGGACCACAAAGGCGATGGTGCCGGCTGCAACCCCGCTGATCAGGATATCAAGGCCGCTGTCGAGCAACGACGCCAGGGGATAGAGCGCAAGCCCGAGCCCCAGCGCCAGCCCGTCCGCAAGTTCTTTGGAGTTGCGCGCGGTGGAAAACAGAAACGCCAGCGGCGTCAGCAGCAGGATCGCCGAGCCGAACGTCTGTGTCAGGTTTGCGGCCAACTCATAGCCGATGGCGGTCGCGACCAGACCGATCAGGGCCAGCCCACTGCCGAGCCCATGAACAAAGGCGATGCGACGCTCGCGCGGCACATGCGGCAGGAAGCGGTAGCACTCGACCCAGAGCGTCATCGCGGTGAAGTGCGCAACCAGCACAAGCTGTCGCCGCTTGGTTTCCGGCGTGCGCATCATCGGCAGCACCGCGACTACCATCGGAAACAACCGGACCGCGCTCACGGTCACCGCGATCGCCGATTGCACGACGGAAGCGCCGGAAGCCAAAGTCGAGATCAGGATGATCTGCGCCGGCCCCGCCCAAACCAGCAGCGTGGCCAGCAAGGCCCAGGCCAACGAGAAATGCGTGTCATGGGCGAGTGCGCCGATGCCGATATAGGTGACGAACAGCACCGCCGAGAGAATGGTCCATCGAACCGCCGCCATCCCAAACGCAAACGCGCGCAAGGGCTGATGCCATTGAGGTGAATCGAGCGGTGGAAAGACCATGTTCGAATGAGATCGTGTGGGCCAAGGCAGGCATAACGCTTTCGATTTGCATGCGCGTCAACCGATGACGGCCTCACGGCTGGCATGCAGAGTTATGATCAGCCCACGGGCATAAGCTCACGTCCTGAAATTTCGCAACACAAAACAGGCACCGCCCGCGCGGCGAATGCGGTTGCAGAGATCGTCGGCCGCAGGCCGCGTGTCGGCCCCGATACGCACCTGATAGAACGCTCGCATGCCGCGGTTACGGTTTTGCGTACTGAGCAGGGTCGGCGTCTGGTCGCCGATCACATTACGCAATCGCGACATCGCGCGGGAATACATCGCCATCGCAAGGTCGCGATTGAACCCTCCGGCCAGTTGGACGCCCCATGGCTGGGCGGCGCCGAGCTGCACGCTCTGCTCGAGCCGGCTGACAAAATAGTTCGGCGCGCGCTTGAGCAGCGCCATCAGATCCTGGCAGGTCGTGTGCGCGGCCGCACGGTCGGATATCCGGCCGCCCCGGCCGGCCGTCTGCCACTCCTCGACCGTGGCACCGGTAATGCTTGAGACGTAATGGCGCGTCTCCTGCGGCATCGAGCCTGTGCCAGCGAGCCATTCCTGCACTCGCCGCGGCCCGGCATTATAGGCCGCCGCTGCCAGCCCGAGATTGCCGAACTGGCTGCGCAACTGGTTGAGGAATTCGGCGGACTTCGGCAATGCCTGCACCGGATCGAAGGGATCGAGCAGCCGCCGCTCGCTGGCCGTACCCGGCATGAACTGCGCGATGCCTTGCGCGCGCTGGCCGTTGCGGGTCATCGGCCCCATGGCGTCGGACTGAAAGCGGCTTTCCTGCCAGACGACGCGGGCGAAAAACTCGAGCGGCAGATCATTGGCCCGTGCCGCCGCCTCGATCATCAAACACACAGCTTCCCTTGTGTCGGGATCTGCCGGCTTTTCGGTCGGCTTTTCTGATGATTTATCGGCCGCGCTCTCCGATGGCTTTTCTTGCGGCTTTTCCTCGTGCGGCTTGTCTTGCGACGTCGCTTGCTGTGGCTTTTCCTGGGAATTGGCGGGCTCTTCCACACCCGGCTTGGCTGGAGCGGAACCGTCGTTCGCCGGAGCCGCCTCCTGCGCGGTCGCTCCCGCGACCCCGACGAACAGCCACGCCCAAATCAGAAACCAGACCGGCGAGCGTTGGGACCCTTGCATTGCCGTCCTGCCTCTAACGTAAACCATCCTTGACACCGGCCTTACGCAGTTTAGCTATCGTTTGATGATGGCGCCTTGATGAGAGGAAGTTTTCCCGATATGGCGACCCCCACCGACGACCGTACCGGCTTCGCACCCGACGACGATGCGCCGATCCCCTACATGGCGCGCACGCGGGAATATTACGCCGCGATCGGTTACACCACGCCCTATCGCTGGGCGCATTATGTCGAGGCGCCGTTCCAGCCGCTGCGCAAGCCGCTCGCACAGTCACGCATCACCATTATCACCACGGCCGCACCGTTCGACGCCGCCAAGGGCGATCAGGGCCCCGGCGCCAAATATAACGGCGGCGCCAAGTTCTATTCGGTCTATGACGGCGATACGTCCAAGCCGCATGATTTGCGGATTTCGCACATCGCCTATGACCGCGTGCACACCTCGGCCGAAGACAGCGGCACCTGGTTCCCGTTGCCGCAGTTGCACCGGCTCGCCGCCGAAAAGCGCATCGGCGAGGTCGCACCGCGTTTTTTCGGCGCGCCGACCAACCGGAGCCACCGCGTCACGATCGACACCGATGCCCCGGAAATTCTCGCCCGCTGTGAGGCCGATCGCATCGATGCCGTGGTGCTGGTGCCGAACTGTCCGGTTTGCCACCAGACGGTCAGCCTGGTCGCCCGGCATCTCGAGGCTAACGGCATCCCCACGGTCGTGATGGGTTGCGCCAAGGACATCGTCGAGCATGCCGCGGTGCCCCGCTTCCTGTTCTCCGACTTCCCGCTCGGCAACTCCGCCGGCAAGCCGCACGATGTGGCGTCGCAGGCCTTCACGCTTGAGCTGGCGCTACGCGTGCTGGAAACCGCCCCCTCAGCCCAAACCACCGTGCAATCGCCGTTACGCTGGAGCGCCGACGCTGCCTGGAAACGCGACTACAACAACGTCGCAGCCCTAAGCGCCGAGGAACTGGCCCGGCGCCGGCGCGAATTCGACGCCCAGAAGGAAATCGCGCGCGGCCTTCGCGAGACGGCGGCCTGATCTGCCAAAATTGTCCTTAATGCCGCAGC
This sequence comes from uncultured Alphaproteobacteria bacterium, assembly GCA_963770515.1. Taxonomy (GTDB): domain Bacteria; phylum Pseudomonadota; class Alphaproteobacteria; order Rhizobiales; family Xanthobacteraceae; genus Bradyrhizobium. The sequence goes on along the minus strand of CAVYPW010000002.1, from coordinate 239,111 downwards.
TTGCGGCATTATTTTCCTAACATCGATTTACGTTAACGCGGCTTTTTGGCTGCGCTGCCCTTTCTTGCGCCACCGGCTCGCGTAAAAGTCTGCCTTTCGATTGGGAGCTTTTCGATGCCGGAACGACGCCAGAGCGCGCGCGACAAGGTTATTTATGGCGGGATCGCGGAGATCGCGGAAAGCGGCGCATCCAGAGATTGCGTGGTGCGCAACATTTCCGAGCATGGCGCCCATCTCGAATTCAACAGCGCCGTACGGCTTCCCAAGGATTCGTTGCGGCTGACGATCGCGCGCAAGGGACGCTCCGTGATGGCCAGGATCATCTGGTGGCGTGACAATTTCGTCGGCGTGGCGTTCAACCCGGAAGAGTCTTATGAGTTGCCCGGTTCGGATCTCGCCGAACGCTTGCGCAAAAGCGAAAAGAAAAAGCGCCAGTTGCAGCGCCGCATCAAGGAATTGATCGAAGGCTAGCGCCGTCTATCTGAACTAGCCCGATCGTCCGGCTAGCCCTTGTCTCCCCTCCCTCGCCCGCCCATAATCGCGGATATTACGGGAGGAAAACAAGAAAATGCGCCTGTTCTTCGTAACCTTCGCCGCCGCCCTGATCGGGCTTGCGAGCGAAGTCGCTTCGGCACAAACCGCCGACCGCACCATCGACGAAATCAAAACCGAGACGCTCGCCCGCGCCCAAACTGGCGCCTATCCCGCCCTGGGTATCCAGCCCGCTGACGCCAGTGACGCGCTCTCCCGCATCAAGAGCCGCGATCCGGACGAATGGGCGGCGGCGTGGAGCGCGGTCGCCGATAGCTACATGGTCAAGGCCAAGGCGGCCACCGATCCCAAGGAAGCCGACGCCAACTTTGTGCGCGCCTGGCGCCTCTATTATTTCGGCCAGTGGCCGTCGCCGACCTCTGCCGGCAAGCAGGCCGCCTATCAGAAGGCGGTCGACGCCTATCTGCAACATGCCCGCTATTTCGATCCGCCGCTCGAAGTCGTGCACATTCCTTATGGCGACAAGGAAATCGTCGGCTACTTGAGGTTGCCCGCCAATACGCCGCGTCCGGTGCCGCTGGTGCTGGCAATTTCAGGTCTCGACAGCCGCAAGGAAACCGTGGCCGAGACCTATGCTGCCGCCATTCCCGAAGGGATCGGATTCTTCGCCGTCGACAGCCCCGGCACCGGACAAGCGCCGCGCAAGGCGGATGAGAGTGCCGATCAGATCTACTCGCGCGTCCTCGACTATCTCGCCACACGCAGCGAAATCGACAAGAACCGCATCCTCGTGCATGGCCAGAGCTTTGGCGCCTACTGGGCGGCCAAGCTCGCGCACACCGAAGCCAAGCGTCTCGTCGGCGCCGTCACGCAATCGCCGCCGATCCATCGCACGTTCCAGGCCGATTTCTTCCGCGGCCGGATGTACACACGCGAATATCTGTTCGACCTGGTCCCGGCGAACCTGTTTGTCTACGGGATGAAGTCGGCCGACGAGTTGATCGCCTTCCTGCCGAAAATGTCGTTGCAGGCTCAGGGCCTGCTGGGCAAGCCGACGGCGCCGATTCTGGTCGTGGGTGGCACGCGCGACACGCAGGTGCCGATCGACGATCTCGAATTGCTGATCAACAGTGGCACCGAACCGCGCGAAGCATGGATCAATCCGGCCGGCGGGCATATGGGCCGCACGGCGGGCACGTGGCCGGACCCGGTGATCTTCAAGAAGATCATCCTGCCGTGGGAGGTGCGTCACCTTAGCGCCAAGGCGACACCTTAAAGGCGGCTGCACCAAAAATGCAGGTCGCATGCCTTGTGCATTTCGCGGCTGCGAAGGTTGCGACCAATATCCCTCTTTCAACGGGGCTGCAGTTCTGTAAGCTCGCAGGCCGAGCCTGGCGGGTTAACGCCTGCCGGGCCGACAACGACAATAAAAACAACGAAAACAAAACAAGCCAAAAAGCAGCCGGAGGAAACCTGATGCCAGCCACTTTTGTGCGCCGCGCCACCCTCAATCGCCGTACGCTTCTCGCCGCCGGCGGAGGCTTGGCGGGCATTCTCGCCGCTGGCCGAGCACCCGTCTTTGCCCAGACCCAGCCGAAGAAACTGGTCTTCGCCCACATCAATGCCGTGCCGGAATCGGCGGCCGTGGCCTTCGACTGGATGGCGAAGGAACTGACGGCGCGGACAAACGGCGCGCTCGAAATGCAATTCTTCGGCAAGACGCTGATCCCGCAAGAGCTCGAGATCATGAATGCGGTCAAGTCCGGCAGCATCGCGATGGGCAGCCCGGCCGGAGCAGCCGCCACGGTATTTCCGGAGATGGGTGCGCTACTCGTGCCTTACCTGGTCAAGGACTACGCCTCGGCCTACGCCATGCTCAACGGCCAGATCGGCGACAAGCTGAGCAAGCAGATCGAAGACAACTACAAGCTCAAGGTGCTCTGCTATTTCGACTATGGCTTTCGCCATTTCTGGACGTCGAAGAAGCCAATCATCGAACCGAGAGACCTGCGCGGCCTGAAAATCCGCGTGCAGCAGTCGAAGATTTTCGGCGACACCATCAATGGGCTCGGCGGCAATGCCGTGCCGATGGCCTATGGCGAGGTCGTCACGGCTGCGAAACAGGGTGTGATCGATGGCGGCGACCTGCCCGTCGTCAACATGAAGGCGCTCAAGATCTACGAAGTCTCGAAATACGCCTCCCTCACCTATCACAATTACGGCCCGACCAACGCCGTGATGAACCTCGACATCTGGAACGGGCTGACGCCCGACCAGCAGAAACTGGTGCTCGATCTTTCGCGCGCCGCGCAAGAGAAGATTCGCCAACAGACCGAGTCGGTGGATCATTTCGAGGAGGCGAAGGCGCTGCTCGAGCCGCTCGGCATGACCGTGGTCGAAGCCAAGGTCGAGGAATTCCGTAAAGTGGCGCAGCAGAAGGTCTGGCCGGCCTACAAGGCGCAATACGGCGCGCTGTGGGACGAGATCGAAGGCTTCAAGGCGTAAAGCCGTCCGCTCCTCCCGCCGGATTTTTTGACTCGCATGCTGCGGATCCTCAAAACCGTCCCGAAAGTCGCGGTCACGGCGCTGATCGTGCTCGCGATCGTCAACCTCCTGGTCGGCGTCATCCTGCGTTACTTCGTCGGCGCCATCACCGACTGGCTCGATGTCGATCCGGTGCCGTTCACATGGGTCGAGGAAGTCGGCGAATTGTCGCTGGCCTGGCTGACGCTGATTGGCGCCGCGATTGGAATCCAGTCGCGCTCGCATTTTTCGCTATCGGTATTCGTGCATCGCCTGCCGGAAACCGCGCAGCTCTGGATCGGCCGCTTCAATCACGCGCTGATCGTGGGCGTTGGTCTCCTGGTGGCGTGGTATGGCTGGAAGCTTTGCCTGCTCAACAGCACATTGAAGACGCCGGGGCTCGAGATCAGCCTCGCCTGGCTCTACGCTTCCGCCGTTGTCGGCGGCCTTCTGATTGCCGTGTACGCGTTGGCGGTGATGATTTCGCCGCCGACGCAGTCTGACTCTCAACACTAGGGCGCGCCGTTCATGCTGCTTGCTGCGGTCGCTGCCACCTTCGTTGTCCTGATCCTGCTCTCGATGCCGATCGTGTTCGCGCTGGCGGTCGCCGGCATCGCGGGCCTGTGGATCGGCGGCTATCCGATGCAGCAACTTTCCTCAGCGCTGGTCTCGGGCTCGCAAAGCTGGGTGCTGCTCGCGATCCCTGCCTTCGTCTTCGCCGGCAATTTGATGGAACGTTGCGGCATGAGTCATGCGCTGGTCGAACTGGCGCGAGCCCTGATCGGCTGGGTCAAGGGCGGGCTCGGCATGTCGGTGATCGTGGTCGCCTATTTCTTCTCCGACATCTGCGGATCGAAAATGGCCGAAGTTTCGGCTCTCGGTTCGGCGTTGATGCCGCCTTTGACCAGGGCCGGCTATGATCCGCGTGACTCCGCTTCGCTGATTGCGGCGGGCACTGCGATGGGCATGCTGGTGCCGCCGGCGATCTTCATGATTGTGATCGCCCAGGTCACCAATACCTCGGCCGTGGCGCTGTTCGTCGCCGGGTTCGTTCCAGCCATGGTCATCATGTTCTGCCTGATGGCGGTCGTCTACGTCCGAGCGCGGCAAAAGGACTGGCCGGTCGATACAAGACCTAGCCTCAAACGTCTCGGCGAAGCCGCGCTTCATGCGGCCGTGCCGATGGTGGTGCCATTTGTGATTCTTGCAGGCTTCATTCTCGGCATCATCACCGCGACCGAGGCCGGTGCGGTGGTCGCGGGCTACGCTTTTCTCGCGGCGAAGCTTTACTACCGCAACGTCTCCTGGCGCGAGATGGGCAGGATCGCCTATGACAGCGCGATCCTCACCGCAGCCGTGGTGTTCCTGCTGGCGGTCGCTTCCGTCTATCAATATCTGATGGGCGTGAGCGGCGTGCCGCAGCTCCTCGGCCAGATGCTGTCGCCGCTGAAGGGACATCCCTGGCTGTTTCTCACGGTGACCGCGATCGTGAGCTGCCTGTTCGGCATGGTGCTGGAAGGTCTTCCGGCCGCGGTGGTGCTGATCCCGGTAGTATTTCCGATTTCGGAATCGATGGGCATCGACCCCATCCATTTCAATATCGTTCAGACCGCCGCGGTAGGGATCGGTCTTTTCCTGCCGCCGATGGGCGTTGGGCTGCTGATGGCGCTGCGCTTTGCAAAGCTAAACGTCAGCGAACATTTCCGGACGTATCTGCCCTACATGCTCGCGCTGTTCACAGGACTGCTGCTGATCATCTGCATCCCTGAAATCAGCCTGACGCTGCCGAGACTTGCAGGATTGATCCGCTAGGCCTCAGCTACCGGCCATCAGCGGTGAAACCTTGCCGCGGATCGGCGCTAGTGGCCGCCTCGCCTCGCCCGCCTCCAGGACAAAACGCTGATCCAGCGAATACCAGGGCGCTGTGAAACCCAACTCATCCGAAGGCTCGTCATGACGAATGTAGTTGCCGATCAGCGCACGCGTAACGCCGAACTGCACATCCGAATCGATATGCGGATCGTCAGGCGAATAGACTTGCGAGATCAGCGTCTTGAATCCGGGTTTGACGACCATGAAGTGCAGATGAGCGGGGCGAAAGTTGTGGCGGCGCGTGGCGCGCACCAGTTCGCCGACGGGACCATCGACCGGAATCGGATAGCCGGCCGGTTTGACGCTGCGGAAATGAAATTTTCCAGCTCCGTCGGAGACGAAGCGGCCGCGCAGATTCATCTCGGCCTGCTTGGGATCCTGATTTTCATAAAGACCTTCCGGCGAGGAATGCCAGACGTCGATTTCAGCGCCGGCAACCGGTTTTCCGCTGGTGTCTTCAAGCGAAACGCGAACGAGCAGTTCCGGCCCCGGCGTCCGCGAGCGCACCAGCGAGTCGCCGCTCGCGCAGGCCGGCTGGTCGTCGCGCCAGAACGGGCCGAGCATATTGGCCTGGGTTTCGGTCTGGCCCTGATTGCCGTTGTTGAGCAGGCAGATCAGCGGCGACACGCCGAGGGAGCCTGCCATCAGCATCACCTCGTTGTGCGAGGCGGTCGTCTTCTGCCCCATAGTTGCGATGATTCGCACCGCCTCACCAAATTCGCGCTCGGTCAGGCGCACCTCCCGCACAAATCCATGGAGGTGCCGCACCAGCGCCAGCAGGATTTCGCGTAAGCGCTCATCCTCGACGCGCGAAACGGCCTCTTCCACCGCCTGTGTCACGTCAGCCTGGTTTTCGATGACCATGTTCGTTTCTCCGCGCAGCTCTGTCGGCCGCTATATAACAAAAACCGGCGGTCTTTCGACGCGCCGGTTTTTCTGTGTCGCTATCTCGGAGCCCTTAGGCCTTTACCAGCCCCTTCGGCCCGCCGCCAGAACCACCATTTGGCTTCGGCTTCCGGGGCGTGGTGCGCTTGCGCGTGCCCGGTAATTTCTCCGGCTTCGGCGTCACCGGACCCTCGACAAAGTCGAAACCGATCTTGTCCTGAGATGTCGCCTCGTCCTTGACCAGCACGACGCGGACATGACCACCGCCCTTGAGCTTGCCGAACAGAACCTCGTCAGCCAGCGGCTTCTTGATGTGCTCCTGAATGATCCGCGCCATCGGTCGCGCGCCCATCTGCTCGTCATAGCCATGCTGCACCAGCCAGGCCTTGGCCGGCTCGGACAGTTCGATCGTGACGTCGCGGTCGGCAAGCTGCGCTTCGAGCTGAAGCACGAACTTCTCCACCACCATGCCGATCACATCCGCATTGAGGTGCGCGAATGAGACGATGGCATCGAGCCGGTTGCGGAATTCCGGCGCAAACTGCCGGTTTATGGCCTCATGGTCGTCGCCTTCCCGCTTGCTGCGGGTGAAGCCGAACGCCTGACGAGCCAGATCGGCCGCGCCCGCATTCGTGGTCATGATCAGGATCACGTTGCGGAAGTTGACCTGCTTGCCGTTATGGTCGGTGAGCCGGCCGTGATCCATGATCTGGAGCAGCACGTTGTACAGATCCGGATGCGCCTTCTCGATTTCGTCGAGCAGCACCACGCAATGCGGATGCTGATCCACGCCGTCGGTCAAAAGGCCGCCCTGGTCGAAGCCGACATAGCCGGGAGGCGCGCCGATCAGGCGCGACACGGTGTGCCGCTCCATATATTCGGACATGTCGAAGCGCAGCAGCTCGACGCCGAGCGAGGCCGCCAACTGCTTGGCCACTTCGGTTTTGCCGACGCCGGTCGGACCCGAGAACAGGTAACTGCCGATCGGCTTCTCCGGCTCACGCAAGCCCGCACGCGCGAGCTTGATCGAGGCGGAAAGCGATTCGATCGCCTTGTCCTGGCCGAATACCACCCGCTTCAAGGTCTGTTCGAGGTGCTTGAGCACCTCGGAATCGTCCTTGGAGACGCTCTTGGGCGGAATCCGCGCCATGGTAGCGATGGTGGTTTCGATTTCCTTGATGCCGATCGTCTTCTTGCGCTTGTTCTCGGCCACCAGCATCTGCGCCGCACCGGACTCGTCGATCACGTCGATCGCCTTGTCCGGCAGTTTGCGGTCGTGGATGTAGCGCGACGACAACTGCACCGCGGCTTCAATCGCCTCGTTGGTGTATTTCAGCCGGTGATAGTCCTCGAAATAGGGCTTCAATCCCTTGAGGATTGCAATCGCATCCTCGACCGTCGGCTCGTTGACGTCGATCTTCTGGAAACGCCGCACCAGCGCGCGGTCCTTTTCGAAGTGCTGACGGTATTCCTTGTAGGTCGTCGAGCCCATGCAACGGATGGTGCCCGAGGCCAGAGCCGGCTTCAGCAGATTGGATGCATCCATCGCGCCGCCGGAGGTGGCGCCGGCGCCGATCACCGTATGGATTTCGTCGATAAACAGGATCGCGTTCGGATGCGCCTCGAGTTCCTTGAGCACCTGCTTCAAGCGCTCCTCGAAATCGCCGCGATAGCGCGTGCCGGCGAGCAGCGTGCCCATGTCGAGCGAAAACACCGTCGCCGCCGACAGCACTTCCGGTACTTCGCTGTCGACGATGCGCTTGGCAAGGCCTTCGGCAATCGCGGTCTTGCCGACGCCGGCTTCGCCGACGAACAGCGGATTGTTCTTCTGCCGGCGGCAAAGCACCTGGATCGCCCGGTTGATTTCGGAGTTGCGTCCGATCACCGGATCGATCTTGCCATCGCGCGCCTTCTTGTTGAGGTTGACGCAATAGGTCTCGAGCGCCTCACCCTTCTTTTTGGAATCCTCGTTGCCCTTGGTCTCGGTCTCTTCGTCGACACCGCGCACGGGACGGGCTTCCGACACACCGGGCCGCTTGGCAATGCCGTGGCTGATATAGTTGACCGCGTCGTAACGCGTCATGTCCTGCTCTTGCAGGAAATAGGCGGCGTGGCTCTCGCGCTCGGCAAAGATCGCGATCAGCACATTGGCGCCGGTGACTTCCTCGCGTCCCGAGGACTGCACGTGAATGACCGCGCGCTGAATCACGCGCTGAAAGCCGGCAGTCGGCTTGGCGTCGTCGGCGCCGTCGGTCACCAGATTTTCGAATTCGGTTTCGAGATAGTTGACGAGGCTGGTGCGCAGCTTGTCGAGATCGACGCTGCACGCGCGCATCACGGCCGCCGCATCGCTGTCATCGATCAGCGACAGCAACAGATGTTCGAGCGTCGCGTATTGGTGGTGACGCTCATTTGCAATCGCCAGCGCGCGATGCAGGGATTGTTCTAGGCTTTGGGAAAAAGTCGGCATTCGCGTCCTCTATGGCCCCTGGCCATCATGATCGCCGTTGGCCGGTGAGGCAACAACAACCTTTGTCATATATAGTTGCGTACGATCGTGGCAAAAGACCGCCTCGGATATTTCTCCCCGCACGCTCGTGTAAGGGGACAGTTTTACCCGTGATTTTCCGGGTTAATCGATCTCGCCCGATTCCCGTCGATGCAAGACCCGTTCCGATTTCAGGCTATGAAAAGCTGGAATAAATAAAAGCCCGGCCTTTTGGCCAGGGCGCGGCGTCACTTCTTTTCCATCACGCATTGCAGGGGATGCTGGTGCTTGCGCGCAAAGTCCATCACTTGCGTTACTTTCGTTTCGGCGATCTCGTAGGTGAAAATACCGCACTCGCCGATGCCATTATGATGGACGTGCAACATGATCTTGGTCGCGGCCTCGACATCCTTCTGGAAGAATTTTTCCAACACATGAACGACAAACTCCATCGGAGTGTAGTCATCGTTCAGGATCAGGACCCGGTAGAGATTGGGCCGTTTGGTTTTCGGTTTGACCTTGGTGATAACGGATGTAGCCGGCCCGCCGGTTCCGCCCGAGCGGTTTTCATCGTTGGCCATTCGGGGAGAGAATGCGACGATCGACGAGGGCTGCGGATCAGGGCTGGTAATCAAGCATAACATGACAGGAGTGTTTTGAAGTCCTCTGGGAAAAGCGACAGGAACCGTCGGCCAACTCCGAAACACCGTCCTGACCGTCTACCCCGTGCCGGCCTGGCACATGACCGACCGCGCGAAACAGAATATGGGTCCAGCCTTGTCTGGCCGCAAGCTTGTAAAATATTCACGATCGCTCGGCTGGCAGCAAACCCGATTCCCCGCGCGGCGTCCCAGCCAGATTAGTCAATTCGTTTCCCTTTGACAAAGCAGGTCGCAGCCCGCCCGAGCGCGGCTTTCGCAAAATCAGCGGTTCCTGGATCGGTGGCGACGTGAGAATTTGCCGTCACCCTTCGTTGCTTCGGCTGAATTTCGCGGCACGGCCTTTGGGGCAACGCGGGTGCTCCTGCAAGCCACGGGCGATATATGCGGCTGTGGATAAAGGCTATCCCGGTTGTCAGCGCGAGCGGTCGGCCAGCCTGGACGGGTAAAATTGTGCGTTGCACAAGGAGAGCCGGCTGTTACACTGAAAACCTCAAATCCCGTGCTTTCCCGCAAGCCTTCCTTAATCATTTGGAAACCGCAGCCCCCTACCCTGACTCCTTGGGTCTGCTCGCTTGGGGGCAGGCTCAGAAATCTGTTTGTGAACAGCGTCTTAGCTAGAATGGCGGACTGTCGACCGACGGGAGCGGAGTTAAACCCCCGCTGTCGGTTTCTGAACAGGGAAACCTCACCGGGCCGTCGGGCATAATTTGGCCTCACGAAGCGGTGATCAAGACAGAAAATGGGACGGGAAAGTTCATGCTTCGGACCAACTTGGTTACCTCGCGTCGTTGGCGGATTTGCTCTTTCGGGTTTGTCGCGGTCATAGCCGCAGTCGCCTTCACCACCGATACCGCCGAAGCGCGCCACTACCGGCACTCCTATCACCAAGTACGGCATTACCACTCGGAGTCGCACGAGGATTACAGCCCGGCGTTCTCCTCGATTATCGTCGACGGCAATTCCGGCGCGACGCTGACGTCGACCAATCCCGATGCGAGCCGCCATCCGGCCTCGTTGACCAAAATCATGACGCTGTATCTGCTGTTCGAGCGCCTCGACGCCGGCAAGATCAAGCTCGACACCGAGATGCCGGTATCCGAGCACGCGTCCGAACAGGACCCGACCAAACTCGGCCTGATGCCCGGCCAGACCATCCGTGTCGAAGATGCGATCAAGGGGTTGGTGACACGCTCCGCCAACGACGCCGCCGTCGTGATTGCCGAGGCGCTTGGTGGCAGCGAAGACGATTTCGCCAGGATGATGACCCGAAAAGCGCGCATGCTCGGCATGAGCAAGACCACCTATCGCAACGCATCGGGCCTGCCTGACGACGAACAGGTGACGAGTGCGCGCGATCAGTCGACGCTGGGCCGCGCAATTCAGGACCGCTTCCCGCGCTATTACCGCTACTTCTCGACGGCGTCCTTCACGTTCCGTGGCCATTCGATCGCCAACCACAACCATCTGCTCGGCACGGTCGAGGGCGTCGATGGAATCAAGACCGGCTATACCCGCGCGTCCGGATTCAATCTCGTGACATCGATGCGCCGGGGCAACCGCCACCTGATCGGCGTTGTCATGGGCGGCCGCAGCGGCAGTTCGCGCGATGCCATCATGCGCAACCTGCTGGCGGAAAATCTCGAAAAGGCCTCGACCAAGCGCACGGTCGCCGCGATCGTCGAACGCAATCCGTCGGGCACCAATGTGGAAGTTGCGGATGCCGAAACGCAGGCGCCACCGCCTGCGGCGCAGCCTGTCCAGTCCGCGCCGGTTTCGATCGTGCCGGCGCCGTCGCGACCGGCCGCCGCTGCTTCGCTGATGTCACAAGCCAGGGCCGACGCATCGTCGGTCAAGTCCGATGCCAAAACCGAGCAAAGCAGGACCGAGCCGGCGCCGCTGACGAGCGGCGTCCTCCAGGCCCAGGCGATCGCCGCGATTCCCGGCTCGTCCGAACCGATGAAGCCGGTCAAGGTGAAGACCGTCCAGATCAAGGCCGGCCAGACCAGATTGGCGGCTGCGGGCCCGGCCCAGCCGGCTCCCCCGATCACGAGCGCCATACCGGCTCGGACCGACGTGCCGGAAACCTCGAATGCGATCGTTGCCAAGGCTGAAAACAGCAAAGCCGACAGCGGAAAGACCGATAATAGTGCGGTCAACACCGCCCGCACCGATCTGCCACCGCAACCGGCCAATCATGGCACCGGAAACGGCATTCTCGGCGTATTGCCCGCCTCCAGCCTTACCGCATCGCCTTCGCAGGCGATGGCCTATGCCGATCCCTCACCTCACGCCCAGCCGGGCGGCGCGAACAAGCCCGAGGTCACCCATAGCGGATGGATCATTCAGGTCGGCGCGCTCGAGAGCGAAAGCGAAGCGCTTCAGCGGATCGAGGCCGCCCGAAACAAGGCACATGGCCTGCTCAACAAGGCCGATTTATTCACCGAGCCGGTGGTCGCCAAGGACGATCGGAAGCTGTTCCGGGCCCGCTTTGCCGGCCTCGACCGCGACCAGGCCGAGACGGTCTGCAAGACGCTGAAGCGCAGCGACATCTCCTGCATCACGGTTCACAACTAAAGAAAAAGACAACGAAAAGACGAAACGGGCGGTCTCCTATCGAGGCCGCCCGTTTCGTTTGCAACCTCTCGTCAAGATTTTGCAGTTAAGCCTTAAGGGCAGGAAATTAGCCACGCCGGATAACGGCGGGCGATCACGGCGTCGGACGGAGAGAAGGCAGCAGCCTCGCGGCTTTCAGCGTTTGGTGGCGTGCTGGAGTTAGTTGCGATGCGTACGAAGCAGAACCTCCTTGGCCTCGTTTACACGGGCGGCGAGGTACGTCGACCCCCCCTGGTCGGGATGCAGTTTCTTCATGAGCCCGCGATGGGCACGGCCGATTTCGTCGCGCCCCGCCCCCGGCTTCAGGCCAAGGATCTGATAGGCCTCCTCGTTCGTCATTTTGCCGCTCGGCGCCGCGCCGCGTTGCCGGCCTGCCGCGTCTCCTTGCGCGTTCTGACGCCAGGCGGGAAACCGGCGGTCCAGATAGCTTTCAAGTAACGGCACGCTTTCGGCATCCAGTTCCCCAAACATGCCCAAGAGCGCCGGAAGATCGAAATCCTCCAGCGAGCGGCCGGCATTGGGTCCGGAAACAATCGTCCCGGTCAGCCCGCCGGTATCGTGATCGAGCGTCATCTCGAAAAACCGGGAGCGCACGCGTGAAGCCTGGCCGTTCGAGCGCTGTCCGCCGCCGGCGCCGAATAGTCCGCCGATTTGGCCAAAGCCCGGCGTTCCGAATGGCGCCCAACCCAATAGCCCCGCGCCGAAGATGCCGATCGGGATGGCGACCGCAAGCTCGCCCTTGATGCCGGTGAAGGCGGCCACCGCCAGCGCCAGCACACCGCCGCCAATCTTGACGGCGCGCGCAAGCACCGCTGGATTGGCCGCGCGGAACATCTGCAACAGCAAATAAAGAACGATAACGGCAACAGCGCCTGCGACCAGGGTGGGCATGGCTGCAATATAGGCGCAGCCGGCAAAAAAAGCATGCCGGCTCCGCCTTTGGGGGGCACGGTCAAAAAAGCGCGTTGGCGCTGCGCTACCGTGCCCGTATCATTTCAGGTTCGAGCCACTCGATCGGGAGCGCAACATGACGATACAGGGGTTGACGACCATCAAGAGCAGTCATGCTCCGCGCGAGACCATGAACCGGCTGGAAGCCGCGGTCATCGCCAAGAGCCTGACGGTGTTTGCCCGGATCGATCATGCCGAGGGCGCGTCCGCAGTCGGCCTTTCGTTGCGACCGACGGAGGTTCTGATCTTCGGAAATGCCAAAGGCGGCACACCCTTGATGCAGGCGGTGCAGACGATGGGGATCGACCTCCCGCTCAGGGCGCTGGTTTGGCAGGATGAAGCGGGCGAGACTTGGCTGTCCTGGAACGATCCGGCGTGGCTCGCCGCGCGGCACGGCGTCAACGGAGCCGAAGCCGTCGTCGGCAAACTGGGTGGCGTGTTGGACGACGTCGCCAAAACGGCGACAGTCGCGTAAGTGCGATCACTTCATCTGGCCCAACAATCTGGCCGCCCCGCCATCGCTCCGTGACATCAGCCGCAGCGCTTCACGCCCACCGGCGGCATAAGCTGCTGCCGCGCGCAGCAGCTCGCGCAGTTGTGCGGCGGCGCCTGGGTCGAACCGCGACCACGCTCCGCCCGTGAGCCGCGCGATTTCCCGAAATGCCTGCTCGGCCGCCGGATCGTGACCTTCCTGAAACATGAACACGGGCACCTTGAGCAAACCTAATTCGCCGGCCTTCACACAGAGATCATCGACGTTTTCCTCCATGGCGTCGCCAACGAACACAACGGCCCGCACGCCCGACGCTACCGCCTCGCGCCGCGCCTCGGACAATACCTTGCCGATCTGTGTGTTGCCGCCGCGGCAATCGATTTTGCCCATGAGTTTTGCCAACGCGGCACTGTCGGAAATCCAGCTGGAGGCACGGCATTCATTGAGGCCACGATAATAAACCAGACGGATGTCGAGGCTGCCGAGCGAGGCTGCTTCCCGAAACATGTCGGCTTGCAGGGCACACGCCAGGTCCCAGGTCGGCTGCCGGCTCATCGTGGCATCCAGTGCGAAGACCAAGCGCCCCTTGCTGCCAGCCGTAAAGGGCGACATCGCCTTTGCCTTGGCGACGAAGGCGGCGATGTCTTCGGAGGCCGACGGTTGCTGCTCCGGCAACGAATTGCCTTCGCTGTCGCGCATTACTCTTCCATTGGAATTGTTAGGCTCGCCGGCCATTGCATGCTCCCGCAACCCAATGTGGGTCGGGACCTGGAGCTGGTCAATGCGTGGCAGCCCCCGGACGAAGCCTAAAAGAGGCGTGCGTCGATCAGTTGTGGGCGACCGGCATATAGGGAGCGACCGGACCGGCGTCGGTCATGATCGGCGGCGGCCTGGTTTCAGCCGGCCGAAGATCGCTGTCGTCGTCGAGCAACTTGTCCAGCGTCTCCTGGATCGTCGACTTGGCCTCGTCGGAGCCGGTATCGCGCATGTCATTGTGCTGGAAGGAGGTACGCACCACGGTGATTCCGGCCTTCGCACAGATTTCGTCGTTCGGAATGACGCCGGGATCAGGCTTGAAGACGGGATCTTTCGAACGGAACGAAATGATCTTGAACCGGCCATCGGTCATGAACGGCACACGCAGGTTATCCAGCGTGACGACTTTCTTGATCTGCTCCGGGTAGAGCTTGGCGAAATACATCGAGATATCGCCGCCGTTGGAATGTCCGACCATGGTCAGGTGATCATAATCGGCGTTGGGTTGAACCGTCTTCAGCTGTTCGATCGCAAAGCGGATGTTGGCGACACCCCGATGATATTGCGGCAGACGCCCCACATAGAGCTCGCCGACCTTGGTCACGAGCGGCGCATCGGTCGCAAGGTCGTGCTGGATGCTCGCCACCATATAGCCGCGTGCGGCAAAGAGGTTTGCCAGGAAAGAGTATTCGGTGAACTTGACGGTGTTGCCGTGGTTGAGGATCGCCACCGGCAGCTTGATCATGCCGGCATTCGCCTGCAATTCACGGTCGCGACGAATGGCGAGGTCGATTTCAACCGGCCGATTGCCGCGCGACGCATCATGAAACATCAGCGTTTCATGGCGGATCGCCCATTTGCTTGCGGTGAAATAGCCCACCACAACCACAGCCGACAGGGAAAGTAGAACGGCAATTCCACGTTTCATGTTCGCCCTCTGCGGGACCGCAATGACGGCCTGGACCTAACGTCCAGGCTCTCCTTGGGTCACACATTGTTAATATAATTCACGCTGCCGTGACGGAAAGACCAAATATTGGCACTTTGCCGCCCGATCATTGTGCGGCGCACTATTTCGCGTGCATCGAGATGCCCAGAAACGCCCCCGCCCAACGCGCGCAGAGATGGACGCTTAAGGTCAAAAGCGGGTTCATATCTTGGGTAAAAGCCCGGTAAAACAAGGCTTTGATGAATCGGCTCTGAACCCGATCCGGAACATTTTACGGAAATTCGAAACGCAGGTTGGTCCTGCTCCCGGCCGCGCGGTGAGGCTGGCACGATCTCAGGCACCGATGATGTCATGGAGTTCCAGTGGCTTGTCGATCTGACTGAACCATTCGGCGCGGTTAGCGGCGCGGCGACGGCCGCGTTCGTCCAGCGGCAATTTGAGTTGGCGCAACAGGCTCGTGACTTCCTCGCGCGCGGTGACGTGGCCGAGGTTCGGACGGGTGCCCAGCGTTTCCTCATCGAGGTCGTCAAGCGCGGTCAGGCCGCGCGGAAAAAATTCGCGATACACCACCCGCTCGGCAAACCCGTCAATCGAACGAAAGCCGAGCCGCAACGACAATTCGTTCAGTCCGTCGGCGACAAGCTGCTTGTTTCGCGATCCCAGCATCGACAGGCGATTGCGAACGACGATCCAGTCGGTGCTGACGCCGTCGATCTGCCTGCGCCTGCGCCGCATGTCACGCACCATCTCGGAATAGTGGCTTTCGCCGGTGACCGAATAGGTTTCGGGGTCGACGGTTCCAAGGACGTCGAAATCGAGGAAGCTGTCGTTGATCGGGGTGACCAGCGTATCGGCCATCGAATGCGCCAGCCGCATCAGGTAGCTGTCGGAACCCGGCGTATCGATCACGATAAAATCGAAACAGTGCTCGACCGCCCTCACTGATTCTTCGAACTGCTCGAATTCGGTGGTCTCGTTTTCGGCGATTTGCATGGTCTGGCCGAGCTTGATGCAGCGGTGCACCGGAATCTCGAGATCGAGACCGGTCCGGCTTGCCCATGCGCGGCGGTTGTTGATGTAGCGGGTGAAGCTTTGCTGGCGGCAATCGAGGTCGATGGTGGCGACGCGCTGGCCGGCCTTCAACAAAGCGACGGCGATATGCAGGGCCGTGGTGGACTTGCCCGATCCACCTTTTTCGTTGCCCAGCACAACGACATGAGCCGAGCCTGATTGACCCTGACTAGTCTGCAGCAACATGCCTTCGGACTCCCCTTTCGTTATCTTCAAATTACGCGCGAGCGCGGTCAAGTTAAATGCGCAAACGTCTTCGCAAATCGCCGCCTCGCCTGACGTAATGGTGAATCGCGCACGTCCTGCATCTGCATGAGACAATGGGATTTCGCAAAGCGCCGATCGCAGCCGATGCCGGTTGGCTGTTGCCGCGCTTGGCGACAGGCCGCCGAGCTTGGTAGAGTTGGACGGTGTTCCGCTGCCGCGCCACAACGCCTGGCGCTCGCCCTCCCCCGAAGATCGAGACCCGATGCCGTCACGCCCCATGATCGTCCGCACAATTCCCGCGCTGCGCCGCGCGCTCGACGGCCTTCGTGCGAGAAAAGCCTCGATCGCGTTGGTTCCGACCATGGGAGCACTCCATGACGGCCATGTGTCGCTGGTCCGGTTGGCGAAGCGACGCGCCCGCAAAGTGGTGGTGTCGATCTTCGTGAACCCGACTCAGTTTGCGCCAACGGAGGATTTCGGATCCTACCCGCGGACCTGGAAAACCGACATCGCCCGGCTGACGGCGGAAGATGTCGACCTGATCTGGAATCCCGACGTCAAGACCATGTATCCGGATGGCTTTGCCAGCCGCATCCTCACCGAGGGGCCGGCGACGGTCGGGCTAGAGGACCGATTCCGGCCGCACTTCTTCGGCGGCGTCGCCACCGTGGTCGGGAAGCTGTTCACACAGTGCCGGCCCGACATCGCCATCTTCGGTGAAAAGGATTTCCAGCAATTGCGGGTGGTAGCGCGCATGGCCGCCGACCTCGACCTCGGCGTCAAGGTGATCGGTTCCAAAACCGTGCGCGAGCGTGACGGGCTCGCGATGTCATCCCGCAACGTCTACCTGTCGGCTGAGGAGCGCCGGGCCGCGCCCATCTTGTTCAAGGTCATGAAGGAAACAGCGCGCGAACTGCGCGCCGGCGGCGATCTTCAAGCCGCGCAGGCCAGCGCCGTCGAAACAATCACCGCCGCGGGGTTTACGGTAGATTATTTCGAGACGAGGCACGCCGAATTGCTGGCGCCGGTCACATCGATCAAGGACGGGCGGCTGCGCATTCTGGTCGCCGCCAAAATCGGCACGACCCGGCTGATCGACAACATCGCGGTGTAACCAGCCTCGAGAAGCCCGGGCCTAGGTCCTGTGGACTCTAAGGATTCCCTTTTATCAACAAATCAGATTCTAAGGCTTCTTTTGGGGAGGCGGCCTTGGGCGTGATGGATCGTTTGGTTTTGAGCGACGTGGCTTGGGGGCGGATGGCGCCCCTGATTATAGGTAGGCCTGACCAGAAAGGCTCCACCGGGCGCGACAACCGGATGTTCGTGGAGGGTGTGCTTTGGATCGTGCGTACGGGCTCTCCTTGGCGTGATCTTCCGGAAGCGTTTGGCGATTGGAACAGCGTGTTCCGGCGCTTCAGTCGTTGGAGCCTCAAGGGGATTTGGTGGCGGATTTTCGAGGCGATGTCCGATGATCCGGACTTCGAATATCTGATCGTTGACTCCACCATCATCCGAGCCCACCAGCACGCTGCCGGGGCGAAAAAAGGGGGTCTGAAGATCAGGCGATCGGCCGCTCGCGCGGCGGCCTGAGCACCAAGATTTATATGGCTGTTCGCGGCTTGGGATGTCCTGTGCGGTTCACGCTTACCGCAGGTCAGAAGGGCGATGCACCGCAAGCCGCCGCATTGATCGAGGGATTACCAGCCGAGGTCGTCATGGCCGATACGGCCTATGACGCCGATCACTTGCGCCAGGCCATCGCGGCCAAAGGCGCGGTCGCCGTCATTCCCAACAACCCGTCACGGGCGCTCAAACATCCGCTCGACAAACATCTCTATGCCCAGCGCCATCTCGTGGAGTGCTGCTTCTCAAAGCTCAAGCACTTCAGGCGCGTCGCCACGCGCTTCGAGAAAACCGCTCGCAACTATCAAGCCGTCCTCACCCTTGCCGCCATCATCCTATGGATGCGATAAGTGTCCACAGGATCTAGAGCAGCCCGAGATCGCGCAACTCGCGGCGCATCGGCTCGGGCATGGCGGCAACACTTGAAGCCGCCGATTTGGTAAGATCGAGCGGGGCTGCGTCCGCCTCGAAGTAGCGCCATCCCTGGAAAGCCCGCATCGGGCGCGGCGAAACCGCGATTACCTTCGGCTGCATCACCAAACGACATCGGCCGATGCCGTCCCGGTCGCGAAACGGCTCGATGGCGATCAGCCTTTCGCGCGCGGCGATTTCGCCGCGAATGACCCAATAGAGCGAGCCACCGGCAAGTAATTCCTCAACGCGTTTGGGCGTCATCCGCGTGATGTGGATATGATGGGCCGGTTGGCTCTTCTTTTTGGCAGCCTTGATCCGCTCGGCGACCCACCCCTTGAGATCCTTCACGGAATCGCAACCGACGCAAAGTTTGATCAGATGAAGCGGCATGTTTTTGTTCGGCGCCAACTAATGAGGTTGACCTTCGCTACTGGCCTGGCCGCCGGTTCGTCAAGCGAATGTCAGAACCGGAATATTAGCGGGGATCAATCCGAGGAAGCTGCGGCCGGCGACGGCGCACCTGGTGCTAGAGAAGTGCCCGGCGCAGATGTCGGCGGGTGGAGAGGTTTTGGCGCCAGCGGTCTCCTGGCAGCAGCCACGGTCGGCGATGCCGACGCCGCCGGCCGCGGTAACGGCGTGGGGGTCGCGGCCGCGGACGCAGGTTGTCGCGGTGTCGATGCCGTCGAAGGTTCCGGCGTCATGATGCTCACAGGCGGCGTCGAAGAAGCGCTTGGGAATTCGGCATTGGTCGGCTTGCCGGTCGGCACGCCGGGTATGAGCGCGGCAACCGGCGCCCCGGCGGGCGCCGCCGGCGCGTTCCAAAGCGCCGAATACCGCGCGACCATTCCGTCGTAGGTCCGCTCCTCGATATTGGACGCGACACGGGTCCGGTCCGTCAGCGATCTGAACGCGGCACAATCGAACGGCGTACAGCGGTCGCGAACCACCAAGACCTGGGCCATCAGCCCGTACCGGTCCTGCTCCACCGCCCGGCGCAGCGCCCCAAGCTCCGGCGTCATATTCTTGTTGGCGGCCACAACATCGCCAAATCCGATTAGCCGGGTAACTTGACGCGCGGCATAGGACAGCGCCGCGGCAGTTGCTTCAGGCGAGCCAAACACCGCCTTTTCGCAAGCGGCCAGAACCGTATCTCCAGCCAGATCGTCCACGCAGGCGAGCGCCGGCGAGCCAGCCGTCGAAGAGCGGCCATCCTCGATCGCGCCGGAACTACCTGGGCCGAAACCGCGGGTGGTCGCCGCGAGAGCAATCCCGACCGCCAATAGCGTGATGACCGTCAGCGCGCCGTTCGCCACCGACTTTTCCGCCCGCAGCAGCGTGATGAGCACAATGACGGCGAAAAACCCCGCCGCAGCCACTGTCAGCCACGTCGGAAATGCAGGAGAACGCCACATCTGATCGAGCGTGCTGGCCCAGGCCCAGTTCATGCGCGATGTCCCTTAACGCGATGTCCGTTAGCGCGGCAACTGCGCATTCGGCGTTTGCGAGCTTGCGAATCCAAGGACACTAGCAAGAAAAAACCTTGCGCGACTTGATTCAGAAATCCGCTCGCCATCATGCAGCCAAACGCGGACTTCCAAAAAACGCCATACCAGCTTCACCAACAGCCTACTTCTGCGAACCGGGCCATTTAACGGCAGACGTGAAACGCAAGACCCGTTTCACCCTGATGTGTCAGATCAGGAAAGCGCGAGCTGACTTTCCTTGGCCACTCGCTCGAACGCCTCGGTCGTGCTCTTGATCCGGTACTGACAGTCATCTCCGTCGGTCGGAAGCAGGCGGATCACCTCGTAGGTTCCGCTCGCGGCCGGACGTGCGATATTGCTGGCGGTAAAATAAACGGATTCTCCAACCCTGTACTTATGCTTCAACGCCCTCTCCATCACGCAAAACATCAGCTTTCCGCCTTTGGTCCCGCTTGCGTTAGCTGACTGAAACTGCGGCGTTATAGCACGGGGTCTGACTTTTTGGCCAGCGCGCTACGAACATGGCAAATACGATGATTTTGCAGGATTTTCAGTGAGATAAAGGGCCCTTCGCGGGCCTATTGGCCGTCCTGAAGTTCCAGCTCGGTTAGCCGGAAAAGCCGCGCCAAAACCCGGGGTTCCGGCAAGCAAGTGATACCGCCGGGCGTTGTATTCCCGGCGGTCAGAAGACTAGTGGTCAGAAGACTATTTTCGAGATCAGGCCGTATGCGGCAGCTTGCCGTCCGGGCTGGCGTGGTCGACGGCGCCGGGAAGCTGCTGCGCCAGGATCTGGGTGATCTGATCGACCGGGATGTTGTACTTGGCGGCGAGCTGCCGGACGGTATCGCTGCCCAGCACCTGTTGCAGTTGTTCCGCGGTGATCGGCAAGTTCTGGCCGTTGCCCAGCCACGACTTCACCTGATCGCCAAGACCCGCCTGCTGCAACTTGGCAACGATGGCGGAAAGTCCGCCCTGACTACCGTTACCCAATACCTGGCTCAGCACGACCGGCAGAACGGCGGTCTCCAATTGTCCAAGTGCGCCCTTGAAGGCAGGCGAATTTTCCAATGAATCAAGAATTCCCATGGCCGAACCCCTTTTGGGTTTGTGAGCGACGTCGGTTCCAGATTCAGACTGCTTTTGCTTGATGAGGTCAAGCCGCCAATTCGGCTCTCCGGCCCGTTTTGACATCACAACGGCGCTTAAGCTCGCGGGCTGCGACTAACATCGCAAATCCACGACATCAAAACGAAGCGAGGGTCAGTCTGAGCGGGACGACGCTGCACGTAAAGGAGGAAGCGGTTCCACATCGGGCGCTCTCGGGCTGACGTCCTGAGGCGGCGCGATCTCATCCGCCTGCGATTTGAGGCGAGCGGCCTTCTGCACCAACAGCGCCGCGAGTTCCGGGTTGTCTGTCGCACGAGCAAAATTCAACAGCGCCATCATCTGACGCGACAGATATGCCCTTCCAACCATATGCACCCCCCAACCAATGTCATTCGCGGCTCGCTAACGCCCGCGGCCGCAATCGGTTTCGTGAAAGTGCAAAAGTGATCGCAGCTGGTTCCATTGGAACGAGCTGTGATATTTTTCCCATATCGAATTTTCACATCTCGAAAAAGAACCGGACGACTCAGTCCGTTTCGAATTTCTCGATCACGATCGTCTCGGCGAGGCCGGCCTTCGTCCATTCCGCAAAAGCCGGCAACTCCATCATCGCGTCCATGTAGCGTTGCGTCTCTTTGGTTACTGCGACGGCATAGGTGCGAAGGCGATGGACCACCGGCGCGAACATGGCATCCGCCGCGCTGAAGTCACCGAACAGAAACGGCCCCGACCGGCCGTAGCGATCGCGGCACTCGCTCCAGATCTCCTCAACGCGGGCAATATTGGCGCGGGCCTCGGCCGACAGTTCGATCGCACCGATCGGCCGATGCAGATTCATGCCGCATTCGTTGCGAAGCGCCGCAAACCCCGAATGCATCTCGGCGGAAACTGAACGGGCGTGCGCGCGGTGAGCGGGATGTTCGGGCCAAAGCCGCTTTTCCGGGAAACGCTCGGCGAGGTATTCGATGATCGCAAACGAATCCCAGACCGTGACGCCACCATCAACCAGTATCGGTACTTTGCCCGAACGCGAGAAGTCGAGAATCCGCTGCTTGTCGGCTGCGCTCGTGTAGAGCGAGATGAAAACCTCCTCGAACGGAATATTGTTGGCGCGCAGCACAAGCCACGGCCGCATCGACCAAGACGAATAGTTCTTGTTTCCGATCACCAGCTTGAGGGTCATTTTAAATCCGTTCTCGATTGCCTGAGCGGAAGCGGCCGTGTGGCCCGGCGCGCCTACAAGACAAACCTCAAATCACGGCCGGTTGCCGCGATCAAGTCAGTGGATTGGATTTGACATTCGCTACCCGTCTGGCCGCAAACTCACAAAGCGAATGTCAAATCCAAAAATCCACTGGAAACACATATTTTCTAGTGGTCCTAAGATTCCAACATTCGCAACAGTGCCCGCTGCGAAGCGATGCGAATGTTGGAATTGGACCGCTAGCATGGCAGCATCCCCAAGTTCAACAGGAGCGACGCATGCGCACTTATCTCGTCGATATCCTGGCGGTCGGCTTTTTCGTTCTGGAGTGGGCGGTGTATGCGCTCACCCTCGAACGTAGCGCCTATGGGCGCAACAGCCTTTCGGCCCGCATGCATGACTATCGCGAGGTGTGGATCCGCCGCTTGCTCGACCGCGAAGCCCGCATGGTCGATATGCAGATCCTGGGCTCCTTGCAGAACGGCACCGCCTTTTTCGCGTCCACCAGCCTGATTGCGGTCGGCGGCGCGCTGGCGCTGCTGCGCTCCACCAGCGACGCGCTGGCCGTGTTGAAAGCGCTCCCGATCGACATAAGCCCGACGCCGGCGCTGTGGGAACTCAAATGCGTCGGGTTGGTTCTGATTTTCATCTATACCTTCTTCAAATTCGCCTGGGCCTACCGCCTGTTCAACTATGTGGCCATCCTGCTCGGCTCGATGCCGCCGGCCTCGCAACGCGACACCCCGCAAGCCGAGGCGCATGTCGTTCGAACCACGCGATTGTTCGAGGCGGCGGGCCGGCATTTCAATCGCGGACAGCGCGCGTTCTTTTTTGCGCTCGGCTATCTCGGCTGGTTCGTCAGTCCGTGGGTCTTGTTCGCGACGACGGCGGCGGTGGTGATCGTTACCTGGCGCCGGCAATTCGCCTCCAGCGCCTGGCGGGCGATGGGAAATTGATCGCAAAACCAGGGAGGCTTTGCCGCCGCCTCCTCGCCGATCAGGATTTGGCGAGCGCCGAAAACACGGTGTCTGGCGCGTGCGCAATCACCGCCAACAGCGCACGTGCCGGTCCCCGCGGCATGCGTTTGCCCTGCTCCCAATTGCGGATGGTCTCGACGGGCACACCGAGGCGGCTTGCAAATTCCAGCTGCGTCAGGCAGGCCCGGCGGCGCAGATCGCGCACCACGGGTACTGCGGCCCCGTCGACCGGTGTAACAGCGAGCGGAAGATCGGGAGCCGCCATGACAGGCGCGAGCGGAAACTCCTGCCCGTCCCTCAATTCCACGATACGTCCGTCTGCTTTCAGCCGAAGGCGCTGCATTCTCGCCTCATCTTGCGTGCATTGCGGGCCACAAAAGCCGCAGGACCATTTGGCCCCTCGATAGTTCAGATTGTCCGCGATCCGCGTTAAGGTTCGATTAACGATACTTTTACCGCCGTTCGCGGGCTGACAGGCGCGGATTCGGCCCGCCGGGTTTGGCAGGCATTGCAATGTCATCTAGGTTTGTTCTCATGCGAAGCTGCAATTCATTCCGGCCAGTTCAATCCCGCCCGCAAGCCAGCGCCGGGTTGCCGGGTATCATGATCTGGCTGGCCTTGATTGGGCCGGCCTTGATCTCGCCGGCTTTGGCCGCGAGCGCCCATACAACGCCGTGCCCGCGTCCGGGGACGCTTGGAACGTCGCGGGTACTTCCCGTCGATGTCGCCGCCACGCCACGGGTCGGGCTTCAGAGCTTTCCGGAAACCTTGCCGCTTGCCGATCACGAAGTGGTGCTGACCTTCGACGACGGGCCTTTTCCGCCCACGACACGGCGGGTGCTCGCGGCATTGGCCCAGGAATGTGTCCGGGCGACCTTCTTTTTGATCGGAGAGCATGTGTCCGAACATCCGGACATCGTGCGACGGATTGCGGCGGAAGGGCACACCGTCGCCACCCACACCTGGTCCCATCCCAACGTGATGCAGATCAAACACGAGGTGGCGGTCGAGCAGATCGACCACGGCATTTCGGCACTGGAAACGGTGCTGCACGGAACAGCATCGACGACCCCGACCACGCCGTTTTTCCGTTTCCCCGGCTTTCAGTCGACGCCTGCAACGCTCGATCTCTTACAATCGCGCGGAATTGTGGTCTTCGGCGCCGATCTTTGGGCCAGCGACTGGGTTAAAATGACCCCGAAGCAGGAATTGAAGCTGATCACGGACCGCCTCGAGGCCGCCGGCAAGGGAATCATCCTGTTCCACGACACCAAAACCTGGACGGCGGCAATGATGCCCGCCTTCCTGCGATATCTTCGCGACCACGGCTATCACGTCGTTCATGTCACTCCGGCCGAACCTGCCGTCGCCAGCAAACACTAATGTCTTGAAAAGAAAACATGTGTGGACGTTCGACAATTGAGGCCGCCTTCACGTTGCAGCATGTCATGATGGGTCCGGTCTTCAAGCATGGGTGACGAAAGCTTCTTCATGGGCGGAGCGTGGCGTGGCGTAGGGTTGTGGCGGCGGGCAGCTTTGGCTGGCAGTCTGCTTGCCGGCTTTGCCGTCCACACGGCCTCAGCCGCCGATTGCCCTGGCCATCCGAACGCGCTCGGGACGTCGCGCACGCTGGTGGTCGATCCCCGGGAGCATCCCCGCATCGGCACCATGCAATATCCGGAAACGCTGCCGCTCGCCGATCATGAAGTGGTATTGACCTTCGACGACGGGCCGTTGCCGCGCAACAGCAACAAGGTGCTGGACATCCTTGCGGCCGAATGCGTGAAGGCGACCTTCTTCACCATCGGCCAACAGGCGCGGAATTCTCCCGAAGGCGTCCGCAAACTGCTCGCGGCGGACCACACCATCGGCACGCACACCCAGACTCATCCCCTGAGCATGAACCGCATGCCGACCGAGCGCGCCAAGCAGGAGATCGACGACGGAATCGCGTCAACGAAGGCCGCACTCGGCGACAATGCCGACGCAGTGGCTCCGTTCTTCCGGATTCCCGGCCTGCTCCGCGCCGAGAATGTCGAGGACTATCTGGCCGAACAGGGCATCCAGGTCTGGAGCGCTGATTTTCTCGCCGACGACTGGCGGCATATCTCTTCCGCGCGGGTCTACGACCTCGCGATCAGCCGGCTTGAGGCCAAGGGCAGAGGCATTCTGCTGCTTCATGATATTCAGGCGCGCACCGTCGCCGCCTTGCCGCGAATTCTTGAAACATTGAAAGCGCGCGGCTATCGAATCGTCCATGTGGTGCCCGCGACCGCCGAGCGGCCGGCAACGCCGACCGAACCGCAGGAGTGGCAGCTGCACCCCTCGCCCGACGCCGTCGCACACTGGCCGCAGGTTCCGAATTTTGTCTTCGCCGATCTCGGCAACCTTCCCGTCCCGGCCCGGTCGGACTTTGAGGAGGCGGAAGAGCCTACGCTGCTCCAGACATCTTTTTCCCGTCCGTCCTGGCCCCAGCCGCCAGAACCTGCGCCGGAAAACGCCACCGTGACCCTGGCCGCACCGGCGCCAAGCCTGTTCGAGCTCCAGGGCGGCCTTGACGTCGCCCGCCACGGCGCGGCCCTGTCGCGTCGCGCCAGGATCGCCTCGGTTGCGCACGAGGCCGACGCCAGGCGGTTATCCCCTCGGCAAGCGCGTCGCCTGGCGAACAGCCGGCAAGGACGTCTTGCACGCGCCAGCGGCCGCCAAGCCCGCCGCGCCGCGGCGAATGTTTCAAGACAAAACGCGCCCACGGCGGCGCACCGCGGACCGGTCAAGCGAATGGTTCAGGTCAGGAAGCGACGCGTGTGACGCTCTAATTCTTTGACGCTTTAATTCGTCACGATCTTCGACACACACAACAGCACGATCAGCGCAAGAAAAAGCAGGTCGATATAGGCCTTCATCTCGCCGGCCTGACGCAGGGCGGACACTTCATTGACCATGAGCTTGCGCTGCGACGCTGCCGAATGCCCCTCGCCGGCCGCGGCCGCCAGGCGGCGGGTCTCGCCCTCCAGCCGTTCGATGCGCTGAAAGAAATAGAACGAGCGCAACGCCGAGGCGGCCCGCATCGCGCTGTAGATCAGCACCATGATCGCAACGACGGCGCGCTGATTGTATTTATCCAGGAAGTTGAGGCTGTAATAGACCATGATCAGGAAGAGGAAGTTGGAAGCGAACCGATAGGCGTAGCTCAAGAACTTCATGTGTTTGATCCATCCGATACGAGCATGGCCATCTAGAACGGACAGCCCCCAGGGAACTTCACGATTAGATCGCAAACCACCGCCAATCTAGGAGAGTAGATTTGACATTCGCTGCCACCTGACCACGCACTCGCAAAGCGAATGTCAAATCCAAAACTCCAATAGAAACCTATATTTGCTAGTGGTCCTTTGATTCTAACATTCGCAAAAGTGCTGCTGAGAAGGGATGCGAATGTTAGAATCGGACCGCTAGCGCAAGCCCATACGCCAGCGTTGTAACAGCGCAGCAACGGATACGTCGGCATCGTATCCGCAATCGGTGGCGGCCTCGCGGCGCCTCAAGCGGTCGAGTGCCAACTCGACTTTCGCACCTGCCCGCGTTGGGCCGGCCCGGCATTCCCAATTTTTTTATGGTGCGCTCGGAGGGCGCTCGCGCTTGTTGCGATTTCAACGAGTTGCCTAAATTCGTCAACCAGAAAGGTGCATTTCCCGCCGATAAGTGCCTTTCAGAGGGAACGTCCTAGCTGGTACCCATCGCGACAAGAGCGGTGAGATAGCGGAACAAGCACCCTGCGCCGGAAAAGCCATCTGTTGTATATCAGTCAGCAGTTGCTTGTCTCGAGATGGGCAAAAATACGCTGGCCATACAAGTCGAAAGATCGTCCACGAGTTTCGAGTCTCTACGATCGGTTCAATTTCGCGGCACCCAAACGTAGTCTCAGGTCTTCGCGAGGTCGACTATCACGCGCTGCGCAACGAAGATGCCGTTCGGCTGATAAAAGATCACTTCATCGACGGTCGTCCCCCCACCACGAAATTCGACGAAAAAGCCGTCGAGTTCGACAATACGAAACCTTCTCCCCTGCTCGGGTGCGAGGCGATAGGCCGGTTGGTAATCGGGCTTCAGCATAAGCCGGCCTTCACTATCCAGCGTGACGCGATGAGTTATCGCGCCGCCTTTGAATTGGCCGATGCATCTCGCGCGGAACGCAGGTTCGGCGCAGTCGCCAGCCGCCAGGCGTGCGAATACGATATCCTTCACGGCCGGCTCCAGTGGCGCGGACAGACTTACAATGTTGCCATCACGGTCGGTCAGGAAGGTGATGGTAAGCCGGTCCGGCAGAAGGCGGTCCGGCACCTCGGGCAGTTCGAACGTCTCGAAGTGACGGTGTATCAAGGGCGCAAACATACCGCGCCACGCCCAGTTCAGTTCGCCACCCTGCTGTTTCACCGACATTACGCCATAGGCTGGATGTTCGTACTCGCCGGCATAGGCGGCAAGCTCATGCGCAGGGCTTGTGTTTTTGTGACGCGCCTTCTCCCGCGCATCCTTGTTGGCTTGCATATGGGCGACGAATTCGTCGCGCTGCTTGCGGGAACGCGCACGCCAGTCGACTGGCTCGCGGCCGCGCAGCCGATCGATGATGTACCAGGTCAGCGTCGACGTCACTTCGCTCGGACTGCGGTTGGTGAAGACGGCAACGCCGATGCTATGATCCGGCAACAGCGTCATCTGCGTGCCCCAGCCCGGCCAGCCACCGCCATGCCGGACGAGCCGGTCGCCACGATAGGCGTTGGTATTGAAGCCGAGGCCATAATGCGCCTCGCCGAACTCTGCCGCGTCGGGCGCTGCGATATAGACGCGTGGCGCATGCAATTCGCCGATCAGGGCGGCCGGCAGCAAGCGCTCGCCGCCGAACTCGCCTTTACCCAGATGCAGCAGCATCCAGTTTGCGAGGTCGGTGACTGAGGTGTTGATCGCGCCGGCCGCCGTGGTCCGGATCGGCAGGCGCATGGCCGGCAGCCTCGTGTCCTCGTGCATCATGTACGGACGCGCAGCTTCACTCGAGGCTTCAAGATCGTCCAGATTGAATCCAACGGTCATGCCGAGGCGATCGGTAAGTCGCGAGCGGATGAAAGCCTCGAAACTTTGTCCGCTGACGCGCTCAATGAGCAAACCGGCGATGTTGTAGCAGAGGTTATTGTATTGCCAAGCCGCGCGAATATCGCGGCTCAATTCGAGATGTCGCATAAGATCGCGCATTTCAGCGGGCGCTCGATCGCCCGCAAAATGCACCCAATCATGGCGCGGCAAGCCCGACTGATGGGAAAGCAGGTCGCGCACGGTTACTCGCTCGGTCGCGATAGCCTCGCTCAGGCGAAATTCGGGCATGTACTCGCGCACTGGTTTAGCCCAGTCGAGTCGTCCTTCATGATGTAGTAGCGCGATGGCGGTCGCGGTGAATGATTTTGTAATAGAGCAGATCACGAACTGCGTCGCCGGCGTAACCGGCAAATCCGCCTCGACATCGCGCTGACCATATGCCCGCGTCAGCGCCAACTTGCCGTCCTGTACCACGGCGAGCGCGACACCCGGTACTTTCCAGTCGGCCATCACATCGGCGGCGAGCTGATCAAGATCAGGGACGAACAAGGAAATCGGCGCCGTGGGCGCCTCGGCAGATACGTGAGACATGAAAGATTCTTGGTTTTTGACAGCAGATGACGCCGATCCCGGATGAAGGCAAGGCATGCCTTGGTCGCAATAAGTGGCCAAGCTAAACTATGCTATCCTGACAGCGCCCTTCTCCTTTGGCACCATCTTTGGCAACGTCGGCCATTATTCTTGATGCATATCGCCTCACATTTTCTCGAAGGAAAATGCCGTCGGATTGGAGAAGCTTTGAGCCTCTGCTACGGAAACGCCAATAGTAGAAGTTTCCAAAAACGTTAGCGCGGCGATGAGTATCGAGACCCGAAGCATAGGAATTCCTCCAGCAATTTAGGGTGGGAGTCGTCGTGCGTTGTGGAGTTCTGTTCGTCTTTCAGGAGACGCGCGAGTTCGCTCCGATAGAGTCCTCCCCAGCCCGTCTTCAGACTGGCGAGAAATTCGAGTTGCTCGCTTGTGAAAATCGACATGTAGCTTCCTTTTCGGCGTCGAATGTCAGCCAACGAGTCCGGCCATGGGCACGGCTTCGGCGCTGTCAGGAAAGACGGCGCTTGCGAGCGCGCGCTCTTGAACTCTCAGATGATCCCTGAGTAGGCCCTTGAGTACCGAACGCAGATCTGTCGTCGGTTTGAGGTCTCGTCCCTCGTGGAGCTGCGCCGTCTTTAGTCCCGGCCAGTCGGCGATCACATGTCCGCCCCGGAGCGCACCGCCAGCGAGGAATGCAACGGTGCCTGTACCGTGATCTGTACCATCGGTGCCATTGATGCGTGCGGTACGTCCGAACTCCGTGACCACTACGATCACTGTCTCGCGCCAGGCCTCGCCCATGTTGGTCTCGACCGCGGCCAGCGCACCGTCGAGAACCCCCAGAAGGTTGGCGAGTTGACCGGAGGCCGCGCCTTCGTTGATGTGCGTATCCCACCCGACGAAGCCAACGGCTCCGACACGCGGGCCGTCCGGCCTGGCAAGAAGGCGCGCGGCCGCGCCGGCAACCTCGGCTGCATAGGCACGTATGCGCGCGATCCCGGGCGGCGTGGCGTCTTCCGACATGAGATCATCGCTCGTCGCGGTCGGTCCAAGTGCCGCGAGTCGCATCCTTGCTTCAAGCGCAACTGCAAGTTTCGGATCGGTGTGCTGATATAGGTCGAGCAATCGGGCTCGGGTGTCATCACTTGCAGGAAGCAGCTTTTGTGGCACCCACGACATCACCGGAGCCCTGCCGCGCACCACCAAAGGCATGACCGCCCCAATGCCGAGCGCGCGGCTGCCACGCAGGTCCACCTGGCCTTCGGATTCGAGCGCCAACAATGCGCGATTGAGCCAGCCAGAGTCCGCAGCACCGGGACGCGCGAGCCCGCTCTCAAGTACATCCTGGCCGTCGAAATGCGAGCGTTCGCGATAGGGGGTCGCCGTCGCGTGTACGATCGAGGCCTGTTGCGCCTTGTACAGCCGGTGCAGGTTCGGCATGGCGGGATTGAGTGCGAAGAATGTGTCGAGCGGCAAAGCCGGTATTTTGCCCTCGAGCAACAGCGCTCGATCGCCGCGCAGGCCAACCCAATCGGGGTCGCCAACCGGCGCAACAGCACCGAGACCGTCCAGCGCGCCTCGCAACACGACGACGAGCAAGCGCGGGTCGCGGCCCTCCGCTCGTGCCAACCTTGGCATTTGACTCCATGCGAACAGCGCGCCCGCACCGAGCAGGGCTTCGCGACGGCTTGGCAAATGGTGATGGAACGTCACGCTCATCTCCTCTGAAATTCAGCCGACATGAACAACAGCGCGAGGGCCTGCTGACGGCTCTCGGCACGGCCCACGGCGTCCCTCACTTCCGCCGATACGCACGATCCGAGCACGTTCTCCAGGACATCCTGGGGATCAACGCGGTCTGCGACGCGCTCCGCGTAGCTACTGGCGACATCCAGCCGCCGCCCCATGCCGTCGATCCAGGATGCTTCGTCGTCGGGATAGCCCTTCGGTGACGAGGGGCGCCACAAGCCTTCGCCGAGCAGCCGCTGCCCGTTCGTGAACCGCACCGGATCCGTTTGCATTGCGCCAGTTGCACGCATCATGCCGATGACCCACTCGCTCGGGCGCTTGAGTTTGGTGGGGGCCTGCGTCCAGGAGTCATCAGACAAGACCATCGACTTGGCGACTTCCTTGAGATCGCCTGATGTGTCGAGAAAAACCTTTGTCAGCCGCTCGACGAGCGCAGGCGGCGGCGTGTTGGCAATGAAGTAACGTGTGAGTTTGGTCGCCAGATGCATGGCGGTCGCGGGATTTACGGCGAGATCGCGCAGTACGGCGCGTCCTTGCTCCACTCCTTCTTGCTCGTAAACTTGGCCTAAGACCTTCTGCGCGCCGGGCTCGTGCAAGCGAGGATTGAAGGTGAATTCACCGCCATGCTCGGGATTGTCGCCCGGCGGCACCCAGGTCCATCCGGTGAGCACGTTGGCGAAGCTGATGACGTCCTCTTGGGTGTAGCCGCTGCGTACACCCAGCGTGTGCAGCTCCAGCGTTTCGCGGGCGAGGTTCTCGTTCAGGCCACGGGTCCGGTTGATGCCGGCGATCGAATTCGGACCCATCGAACCAATGTTGTCGAGATAAAACAACATCGCCGGATGGCTCTCGGTGGCCAGCAGCATATCGGCGAACCGGCTAAGAACATGAGGACGAATGGCCTCGCGCTCGTAGGCGCCAGACATGCTTCTGATCTTGTCAGCCGAGATGCAGAAATGATTGGACCAAAACCAGACCAGTCGGTCGACAAATCCGATCTCGGCGCCGAGTGCTGCCTCGATGCGGGTCTTGGCCTCTTCCAGATAGATCGCTCGCCCCGGATCGGGGACGGCAGCGGCGGCAGTCTTTGCCGCCATCTCCTTGATGTCCTGCTCGGCGCCCTCAATCATGGCGGGTGCTTCCGACATCTGTTGTTGCTTCGCCTGCTGTAGCTTACGCGTCGCGATGGTCGCCTGGGCTTGCCGTTTCGCGTTGGCATCCGCGACGGTGCGGAAAGCCCTGGAACTCGACAGCAATGCTGCTCCCACGGGCAACGCCGCCGACGACTGCTCAAGCTCGGCGATCAATGCCCCACGCGGATCCGCCCCGATGGCTGCGATCGATCCCGGACGCGGTCCCATTCCAAAACGCTGGAGGGCCAGTACGGCTTCGGCCTTTGCAGAATTGCTCATCGCAATGCCCCGAAAGACAAGAAGCCACAGCGCGCGGGCGAACCGCTGCGGAGCCCCCTGATAAATGCTATACTCCGTAGTGCTACTGTATGTAGCATTAAGGATAATACTATGCAAGTCCAGATTGAATGCCCGGAGGATGGACCCTACTGCGGACCTAGCGCGATACGCCCGATCGAGCCGTCCTTGGCCAAACCAATTCTCCACTCCGCCGTGCCGTTGGCGAAATGAGCCATATAGATGTCGTTACCCATGCTAGTAACGCCCCGAAACGACAGGGCACGCAGTTCGCCAAACCTGCTCATGATGGCCTGGTTGAAGGCAAGCTGCTGACGTGTCTGCTCCGCGACCTCGGAAGTCATGCGATCGTAATTTGGTTCACCGCGGCGCAACGCCTCGATGTACTGACGCAACATCTCTTCGCTCCCAGCCAGGGGCGCGGTGCGCCGCGACGCCGCATGCTCCGATAATCCATCTGGCCGGGCTTCCTCGATCGTATTAAAGCGCGTCCGCTGTCCGGGCAGTACAATTTCCAGACATGCTCCTGACGCGTCCGCCACAACCCATGGACTATCGACGGTGGTCAGCACGGAGGACGACATATTCTCACCGAGCACGCCCTGGATCGCACGTTTTCCTTCCGAGTCCAACCGGTAGAGTTGGATGTTGGTGTCAGTGACGTTATAAAACACCACATGGATCGGCGCCGTGTCGGCCTGAGATCTTAATTGCTTTTCATTGGCGCAGGTGACGATCTCGCCGACCCGTTCGTTGCCCTCTGCTCTGAAAAGCATGTCGTCAATCTTGCCGTCCACGTCCAGGAGCACTCGAAACTCCGCGGTGCCTTTGGCGAACTTCACGCCGTAGACATCGTAACCGCCTGCACCAACGCCGCGAAAAAAGATCGACTTGACCGAGCCGAGCGCTTTGAATGCCGGCTCCAGTTCGGGCGCGGCGCGACGAATCTTGGCAGTCAACGCCGCGGTCATGCGCTCAAATGTCGGCGTGCCGCTTTGTAAATCCGCAATGGCTCGCAGAACTTCGTCCTTGCTGCCCGGCACGGGGGTCTGTCCCCTGAACCGATCTGGAACCTCGGATACGCGTCGCGCGAACCTTTCTTCGATCATTGTAGCTTTGGCAGGCTCGACCCGCGGCGCGAGCCGTGCTCCAGACATGGATTCCTGAAGCAAGATCCTGGTCACCTTTGCCTGATCGTCCCGCAGGAAAACAACGAGATCGCTATCCTTGCTGAAAGCGTCAGTACCTCGCGGTGTGACCTGGACTTTCGGTTGGCCGGTCTCCTGCACATACAATCGACCGCCGTCGCTCGTCACCGCGAGCACACGGAACGGATTCAGCTCATACCAGCCAACGTAGGAATCTGACGACACGCTTAAATCGACCCGCTGCCCGGACACTTCGGCGATCCGAACGGCCCGTAGGTCGCGGCCACTCCGGCTTAACTTCAGATCGGTCGGCTGTCGTTCGGCACCAATGGCGATGGCCATTTGGCCACCAGCAGATGGATAAGTATATCTACCATCGCCGTCTGAAGATAAGCGTAGCTTTCGCTGCCCGGTCAGTTGCCCGAAAAGGTCATCGCCTTGCCAAAAGATGGCGAAGATCGATGTCTGGTCTACCGAATAGAACGAAACATGCTGTGAATCGCGGTTCTCTGCCGTCGCTTCCTCCGCAGCATCGATAGGAGATGTAGATGCGGGCTGCGTATTGTAAGCAACGGTGCCGGCAGAAACGATGATGACCGGCAAAACGACGACCACAACGCAGAAGCGTTTCCGCCATCCGACTTTTGCAGGCGCGATTGTTGCAGAAAGAATTCGCTCGATACGGGCGCGAAGCGTACATGGCCGCGCCATTTCCAAAGCCGGGGACATCCGGCGGACGCCGCCCATAAGGTCGAGAAGCATCTCCGCGTATGACAGCCTGTCATCAAGAACTTCGAGCGCCCGCGCATCGCTGATGATTTCGGCAAGCTCGGCCAGCCGGATGAGCTGCCACCACGCAAAAGGACTGAACCAGAAGACCGCGCGATTGAGCGAAGCCAGCAGCAGAACATAAAAATCCATGTTGGCGACGTGAGCACCTTCATGGGCGAGCACGGCCTGACGCTTCCGCAGATCCCACTCCATGCATTGCGGAGGTAGGAGAATTGTCGACCCAAAAGTGACGGGGCCGCCGATGACATTGCTCACACGCACGTTCGAGTTGGCAGCCCAGGGTTCTCTTATCGGCTTTGCGGCACGCACAAGCCGCCAAGTCAGATAAACGCCGAGCGCTATCCTCAGCAACAGCACAGCAGAGACCAATAAATAAATTACCGCCCCGACGCCCCACCAATTGATGGCTGCTTCTTTTCCGCCACCGGCCATGCTGCGGATTCGGAGGTCCGACGGGATCGATGAACTCAACGGCTCGGGCAGAGGAATCCCGGAAGGCCACAGCTTCTCTGGCGTCGGAACCGCCGAGGGCTCAAGCGTAATGGTCACCGTCATCCAGTGTATCAGCAATGGCATCGACAACGAAGCGATCAGCACCATTGCCCAGGACGTCATTTGCACGTGCGGATTTTGCATACGGAGAAGATTCAAGCCAACCCACACGATGCTTCCAAGAAGGAAGGAACGCAGCGCCAATTCTGCTAGAATCGCCAACATTACTTTCTTGCTCCCTTTGCCTTTATCCTCGCTTTCGCAACTTGGTCCGCAAGCATTCGCAGCTGTCGCTGGTCGAGCATCGCGGTATCAACCATGCCAACTAAAACTTCCTCGACGGAGCCGTTGCAGAACCAGTCGACGATTCGCTGGACTGCTTTTGCCGCAACGCGTCCGCGTGGCTCGGCTGCCTGGTACACATAGGTTCGACCATCCACCGTGTGCGTCGTGTAACCCTTCTCTTCCAACCTTCGCAGCACCGTCCGTACAGTTGATTCCTTGAGACGGCGAGAAAGCCGCTCACGTACCCCATCGGCTGTTATCGGAGCGTTGGCCCAGACCAGTTGCATTACCTCCCGTTCGAGGTCACCCAGTTCGGGCAAGCTTTCGTCCATCTCTATCCCTTTGCAAGTTTCGCCTTCTGTAACGCTACAGAGCGTCGCATACGTGACGGGGTTCCGCAACTACGAGTTTGATCAGCTTAGAGGATTTGGCGAACCGGCAGACCAAGGTTGGAGATCGGCAAGGCCCTCAAGATCGTAGCGGGAAAACGGGGCACGCTCCCGACAACTGACGAAGACGTTCATCGCGCGTCGCCAGCGGAGACAGCGGTAAATGTCAGCTGATGAGGTTTTGCCAATTTCCTTATCAGTTGCGGGCTGACCCGTTCGACTTATCAGTCAGCGACCGTTGGTTGTCTCAGCCGCACTGTTCTCCATCTTGCGCGACCAGTCTTGGTGAACGCAGAATACTTGAAGAGTTTGGGTATTGGCCTACCGAGGACTCTTCGTCGGTCCGGAGGTTGGGAAAGCGATTCGAACCCACAGTCGGGCGAGGCGCATCATCATCGCCTGGGTCGACGTAACGTTGCCCAGCATGCGTACGAGCAGATTCTGATGATCGCTTAGCCCGGCCTTCTGGGCAGCTACGAGCGCAACGTCTCAGAACGCATATCATTACATTTGGTCCAACAGCACCTTGGCCCGTCTAACTCGCAGCGCCGAGAAGCCTCCGGAAAATTGATTACATACCGCGGCAAGCACCGATCGCGCCTCAGCCTGTCTGTTTTGACGTTGCATAAGCTCTGCGAGGCTTGTCGCCGAGCAAAGGTCCCAATGAAGCGCCTGCTGTCCACGCGCCTGGATCATCGACCGGCGATACAAACTCTCGATCGGTGCCACGTCATCGGAGTCACGCAACGCAAGTAGATTGCCCTTCACTCTCAGCATTTCGGGCACGAACCATAGATACTCGATCTCCGCCGCAAGATGCAGCGCCTCGTCCAGTTCGGAGATCCCGTCGCCGGGGAGCGAGTCAATCGCTGATTTCGCGGCGAACGAGGCAGGAACGGCAGCGGTGAACGGAGTGGTAACATTCCCGGGTAACATCCGGAAAAAAGCTCAATAATTTCAGGGCCAAACGTGGGTTTATGGTGCGCTCGGAGGGACTCGAACCCCCACGATGTTACTCACTGCCACCTCAAGGCAGCGCGTCTACCAATTCCGCCACGAGCGCTAAAAGAAGGCACAATGCCGACGCGAGAGCGCGCCGACGGCGCCGATGTAACAAATCGGCAATGGTGGTACAAGGCCACCAGAGCGGGGATTTAGTGGATTTGCCGGACCGTCACTTCAGCGTGTACCGATGGCTTTCGGCAGCATTTGCTTGACTTCGACCGCGATCCGGTTGCGATCGACCAGCACGACGCCGGAGGCAACCGGCAACGTGTTGGCGAGGATCTTGACCTCGTCCGCCTCGGTGGCGTCGAGTTCGATGATGGCGCCCCGGCTGAGGCGCATGACTTGATGAATCGGCATCGTCGTGGTTCCCAGAACCACCATGAGATCGACGCTGACTTTATCGAGAGTTGGCACTGGACAAGCTACCGCACGGACGAATGCAAAATTGCGTATCCAGAGATCACCACGTTATGGTTAGCCGATGGTTAACGACCGCCAAAACCTCGATTTATCAGCCTTCTCGCGTGCTCCCGGCGCCGCCGCGGTCGAGTGGCTGATCTCGGATCAGCCGATTCCCTACCCACAGGCCATAGAAGTCATGGAAGCGCGGGTCGCCGATATCGCCGCGGGGCGCGCAAGCGAACTGGTCTGGCTGCTGGAGCACCCTTCCCTCTACACCTCCGGCACCAGCGGCAAGCCAACCGACCTGCTCGACGCCCGCTTTCCGGTCTTTGACAGCGGACGTGGCGGGCAGTTCACCTATCACGGCCCCGGCCAGCGCGTGGCTTATGTGATGCTCGATTTGAAGCGGCGCCGACCAGACGTTCGGGCCTATGTCGCAAGCCTCGAGCAATGGATCATTCGGACACTCGCGGCCTTCAATGTGCGGGGCGAACGGCGTGAGGACCGTGTCGGCGTCTGGGTGGCCCGGCCGGACAAGGGCAAGGGCTTTGAAGACAAGATCGCCGCCATCGGTGTGCGGTTGCGGCGCTGGGTATCGTTCCACGGCATCTCAATCAACATCGATCCCGACCTGACCCATTTTTCCGCCATCGTCCCCTGCGGCGTCACCGACCCGCGCTATGGCGTCACGAGTCTGGCCGATCTCGGTCTCACTGCAACTTCCGCTGACGTCGACATCGCGCTCCGGCAAGCGTTTGCGGAAGTGTTCGGCTCCCAACACCGGCGCCTGCCGGAGGCGATCTAGACGGCGCAAGCAGACGAAACGGGATTTTGCGCAACTCGCGGCCTTGCGGTGATCACCATCAAAAAAACCCCGCGCACGTCGCGCGGGGCTTTTGCTTGTTCGATACGCTTTATCCGTTATCGGCCGGTGCGAGTGCCAGTTCCGGTCTGATCGAGCGTCGACCCGCTCGGCGACGGGTTGACCAGCGTGCTGCCGGAAGGATTGGCCAGCGCGTTCGGATTGCCCATCGCTCCCGGCCTCGCCTGGCCCGTGGTTGTTCCCGGTGGGTTTCCCGCCGGAGGCATCATACCGCCGCTCGGGGACGGGCTTCCTGATACGCTGCCCGACATGCCGCTTGCGCTTCCCGCTGCGCCGCCGGTACCGGCGGCTTGCGCCATTGCGATTGAACTTGAGCACGCGAGCGCGCCTGCTAATGCCATTGTCGCGAGTTTCATGGGTCGTTTCCCTTGGCTAGTTGCGCCGGGACAACCCGCAAAACGCGACCGATGTTCCCACACCTCTTGATGAACATAGCGTGTGAAGTCGCCGAAAAAGATTCGATCACGCCTTCGGTCGCCCGCGAAACTATTTGGCGAGTGTCGGCAAAACCTTCATCCGCCACAGGTTCCAGATGCGATCCATCACGACAAAATTGGTCTGGTCGGCTTTTGCGCCTTCGCCCGGCGTCAGGTAATTCGGTTCCCCGCCGAGCGCCAGCGCCTGCGCCTGAAGCTTGGCGTTGACGTCGGTGTAATAAGCGCGGAACACGGCCATCTTGACCGTCGGTCCGACCGCAACATCGCCATGACCGCGCATCAAGACCACCGGCTTGTCGCCGAGCGTTGCGGCCAGCGATTTTCCGATCGCGGCATCGGCGACCAGCATGCTGGTTTCGCCGAAGTCTTTCCGGATATCCCATACCGGCACACCGACCGCGAGGAAGGCCGGGTTGTGAAACATCGCGCGCAGCGGCACCTTGCTCACCGAAAACGGAATGACGCCGGGAGAGTGGGTGTGCACCACCGACATCACGTCCGGCCGCGCCCGGTAGATCTCGGCATGGATGAAGCGTTCCAGAAAGACCTTCCGGCCGCGCGCGTCCACCGGGTTGCCGTCGAGATCGAACTCCATGATGTCGTCGGCGGTGACGAGCGCAGGCGCCAGCGAGCGCGACATCAAAAAGTGATTCGGATTGGTCGGATGGCGCGCACTGACATGACCGAAGCCATCGACCACGCCGAAATCGGCCAGGATACGGCTGCCGACGACGATATCCTCGAGCAAGGCTGGATCGACGCCTGGAAGCGAAGCCGACGGCATTTGCGCTGATGCGTCGAGACAGCCGGCCAGAAGCGCAACCGCGCCGAGGAGGCCAAGGCGAGCAAACTGCCCGCTGGTGGCCCAAAAGAGATCTGTCCATCGCGCCATGAATTTTCTTCTCATTGGATCTTCCCTTGCATCCTGATTTCAAATCGTCGGCAGGGTCGTGAACGTCTCGCCAGCGCGCCTCAGCCCCAATTCATCGGCGTGTGCAACTTCCTCCGCAACCTCATCAACCCGCGCCGAGGGCGGTCCATTCCAGCAGCAAGCAATCATATTGGCTACGGTTTCCTCGGCCCCTTCGAACACGGCCTCGACACTGCCGTCGCGGCGGTTTCGCACCCAGCCTTGCAGGCCACAGCGCCTCGCCTGATAATCGACCCAGGCCCGGTAGCCGACGCCTTGCACCCTTCCGCGGATCATGACCCGACGGATGGCCGCGCTCATCGCTTGGGCCCGAGAAAGGCGGCCAGGCGAGCATTCACGTCTGCCTCGCGCATCACCCGCGCGGTCAAATCGGCCGATGCAAGGCCGGTCAAGGCCTTTGGCGACGCTCCCTCACGCAACGCTTTAAGCGTTTCATAGACCGCCTTCGTCGCCGCCGAAATCGGCGCGTGGCCTTGCAGCGCGATTTTGACCCTTTGCTCCCTGAGATAGCCGAGATCGGACATTGCTTCCGGCGCGCCGCCGAGGATGATGGGCAGTCGCGTCGCGCTTACGGTCGCTTCCAATTCCGCTTTCGCCTTGATGCCGGTGAAAAACAGCGCGTCGACGCCTGTGGCCTCATAGGCCTTGGCGCGAAGGATCGCGTCGTCCAGCGAGGTGACGGACACAGCCCCTGTGCGTCCAACGATCACAAGCGAAGGATCGCGCCGTGCATCCAGCGCTGCCTTCATCTTGCCGATCCCCTCCTCCAGCGAAATCAGCTGGGTCTTGGTCTCGCCGAAAGCCTGTGGCAGCAGCGTGTCCTCGATCGTGAGACCCGCGGCGCCGGCAGCTTCCAGTTCCTCGATCGTGCGCCGCACATTCAGCGCGTTGCCATAACCGTGATCGGCATCGACCAGCACCGGCAGAACCGAAGCGCGCGACATCCGCCGCATCTGTTCGGCGAGCTCCGTGAGCGTGATCAGCGCAATGTCGGGGTCGCCAAGCACCGCGAGCGAAGCGACCGAGCCGCCGAACATGCCGAGTTCGAAGCCGATATCCTCCGCAATCCGGATCGAGATTGCGTCATAGACCGAGCCGGGCCGGATGCAGGCTGATCCCGACAAGATCGCACGCAACGCTTCGCGGCGTTTTTGGAACGTCATGATGTTTCCCAGTGGTCATTCCGGAGCGCCTCGTAGAGGCGAATCCGGAATCTCGAGATTCCAGGTTCGATGCTTCGCATCGCCCCGGAATGACAGTTGATCTAGGCAAACTCTAGAATCAGCGCGTCCACCGCCAGCGTCGCACCAGCCGTGGCATAGATCTTCTTGATGGTGCCATCCTGCTCGGCGCGCAGCACGTTCTGCATCTTCATGGCTTCGATCACCGCAAGCGTTTCACCCGCCTTGACTTCCTGTCCCTCGCTGACCGCGATCGAAACCACAAGGCCCGGCATCGGACATAATAATTTCTTGCCGGAATCGGACGCGGTGGTCACCGGCATCAACCTTGCGGCCGATGCTTCGGTTTCGGTGAAAACCTGAATGGCGACTTCAAACCCCTGATGCGCAAGCCGGAAGCCGTTGGGAACCGGCCGCACCTGCATGGCGGCTTCCACACCATCGATCGTGCCATGCCAGACCGGATCGCCCGGCTTCCAGGATGACGCCACCTGATGCGGACCCGTGGTGCCGTCCGCATCGACAAAGCGGATTGCGAGGTGATCGGCCTCGCGCACGATCTCAAGCGGGATCTCCTCGCGCTCGAGCCAGACCGCACGGCGGCGTTCGCGCTGCACGGGCCGACCGATCATTTGGCCGGAAATCCGCCGCTTGCGCTCGCCGAGCACGTGATCGATGGCGGCGGCGACCGCGGCCAGCCGTCGCGCGACTTCACCTTCCGGCGCACGCGCCGAGAACCCGCGCGGAAATTCCTCCGCGATGAAGCCGGTGGAAAGCTTGCCCTCGCGCCATCGCGGATGGCTCATCAAGGCCGAGAGGAAGGGAATGTTGTGCCTGATACCGTCAATGTAGAATGAATCGAGCGCCATCGACTGCGCTTCGATCGCAGCCGCGCGCGACGACGCATGCGTGACGAGCTTGGCGATCATCGGGTCGTAGTAGATCGATATTTCCCCGCCCTCCTGCACGCCGGTATCGTTGCGCACCGTGACCCCGTCGGCCTCGCTCTCGGCCGGCGGCCGGTATTTCACGAGCCGCCCGATCGAAGGCAGGAAGTTTCGGAACGGATCTTCCGCATAGACGCGCAACTCGACCGCCCATCCGGTCAAGGTCACGTTCTTCTGCGTGAGTTTGAGCTTCTCGCCGGCAGCTACGCGGATCATCTGCTCGACGAGATCGATGCCGGTGACGAGTTCGGTCACGGGATGCTCGACCTGCAAGCGCGTATTCATCTCGAGGAAGTAGAAGCTCTTGTCCTGGCCGGCGACGAATTCGACGGTGCCCGCCGAATCGTAGTTCACGGCCTTGGCGAGTGCGACCGCCTGCTCGCCCATCTTTCGCCTGGTGGTCTCGTCGAGCAGCGGCGACGGCGCCTCTTCGATGACCTTCTGGTTGCGACGCTGGATCGAACATTCGCGCTCGCCGAGATAGATCACGTTGCCATGCTTGTCGCCCAACACCTGGATTTCGATATGGCGGGGATCGACGATGAATTTTTCGATGAAGACGCGGTCGTCGCCGAACGACGCCTTGGCTTCGGCCTTGGCCAGGCCAAAGCCTTCGGCAACTTCCGCCTTGGAATGGGCGATCCGCATGCCCTTGCCGCCGCCGCCGGCGGAAGCCTTGATCATCACGGGATAGCCGATCTGGTCGGCGATCTTCACAGCGTGCTTGTCGTCCTCGATCACGCCGAGATGGCCGGGAACGGTCGACACCTTGGCTTTCGCAGCCGCCTTCTTCGACTCGATCTTGTCACCCATCGCCGCGATCGCGCCCGGATTGGGACCGATGAAGACGATCCCCGCCTTCGCAAGCGCGCGCGGAAAGGCTTCGCGTTCGGACAAAAATCCATAGCCGGGATGGACGGCTTCGGCGCCGGTGCTGCGGCAAGCCTCGACGATCTTGTCGATCACCAGGTAGCTTTCGGCCGCGGCCGGCGGGCCGATGAAGACCGCGTGGTCGGCCATTTCGACGTGAAGAGCGTCGCGGTCGGCCTCCGAATAGACGGCGACCGTCTCGATCCCCATCCGGCGGGCGGTCTTGATGATGCGGCAGGCGATCTCGCCGCGGTTAGCGATCAAAATTCGTTTGAACATGTGAAGGACTGTTTGCGTTCTCCCATCCCCACGCTGGCACGCGGGGGCTTATGTAACCATTTGTCGTACAGCAAAACTGAGCCGAGGCAACGGCTTATATGCTGGAAACCGGCGATCGCGGCGTTGCATCGCGCATACCAGTTCGACGGCGGCGAGCCCAACGGGGGAACGGTGCGGCGCAACTTTTCCCCGGCCATAAAATTTCGTTATCGTACCCTCTGCAATCCCGCAGGGAGCCGCCCCCCCGGAGATCACGATGTCCAATATCGATGCTCCGCCTGGTCACCGCGGCAGCGCCGGGAAGCCTGATTGGATTTGAACGCGAGCGCCTGCTGTGGGCGGCTGGAATCCGTACCCACATGCTGGTTTGCGTTGGCTCCTGCCTGATCATGATCGTTTCCCAATACGGCTTTTCCAGCATCCTGAACGAGAAGAACGTCGTCCTCCGATTCCGAAGTTCGTAAACGCCGGGCCGCAAGATGAACGAACTTCGGAATCGGGACACCAGCGCCCGCCGGCCCCCCGCGACGACAAGGCCTGCGCATTCCCAAGCGAGATGTGTTAGGCATGCATTTAGGTCGCAGGCTTTATTTCCAGTCATTGATCATGCGTTGGTTCATCCCGATCCTGGCGATTTTGACAGCCAGCCCGAGCTTCGCCGCCAATTCGCTGGTGCGCGATGGCGGCGCCATCGACGTCGGCGGGGTAACGTATCGGCTCGGCGGGATCGATGCTCCGGCGCCCGATCAGCTCTGTATCGACGACCATGCCGACAGTTGGGCTTGCGGCGTCGAAGCGCGCGATCAATTGGCCAGGCTGATCGCCGATCGCGACGTCCATTGCGAAGACTTGGGACCGGACACCGCTTACAAAAGCTGGCACCTCGGCACCTGCATTGTCGAGGGACAAACCACCAGTCTCAACCAGCTTCTGGTTCAACGCGGCTTCGCCACCAATTCTGCTTCAGCGGGACAAAGCCGGTTTGGCGCCGACGAAACCGATGCCAAAACCAACCGCCGCGGCCTCTGGAAAGGTTGCTTCATCGCCCCGCAGGATTTCCGCACTGGACGAAAGGACGGCGCCCTGCTCGGCGGCGCCTGCCGGGCCGACAAGGATCGTGAAATACGCGAGGCGTTGTTTCCGCTGGAGCCCTCAATGCCGTCGGGTTGTGGCATCAAGGGCAAGTATGCGCTACGCGCCCGCGTCACCGGCAATGTCGGCATCTATCACCTGCAAGCCTGCCGCAGCTATCCGGCGCTGACCCGCCCCGATCGCTGGTTCTGTTCGGAGGACGACGCCCGGGCGGCCGGCTTCCGCAAGGCATATAACTGCCGGCCGTTCTCCCGCCAGCGAAGCTAGGTGGAGCCGGATCAAGCCGCTCGACGGCCCCGCCGCAACTTGCGGTGATCTTTTCCTTCTCATTCTTGCTCCGCTCCACACCGGCTTCTAATGTGACCGCTCGATGAAAGGGGCGCCACCATGAAGCAGGATACGGGTTTTGGCATACTGACCGGCAACGAAATCGAGACGCGAACCCTCAAGGCCGGCAGCACCATTTTCCGCGAAGGCGACGAAGCCAACGAGCTTTTCGTGATCAAAAGCGGACAGGTTCGGGTCCAGATTGGCAACCGGACGATTAGCGAACTCGGCGCCGAAAGCATTTTCGGCGAGATGGCGCTGATCGACAGCGAGCCGCGCAGCGCCACCGTGACCGCAATCACCGACGTCGAACTGGTGCCGGTATCGGAAAAGCAGTTCCTGTTTCTGGTCAGCCAGACGCCCTACTTCGCGCTCAAGGTCATGCGCGTCCTCGCCCAACGGCTGAGGGCGACGAACAAAACCTTCGGCTAAAGACCCAATTTAGCTCGGCGGCCGCCGACCTCGGCTGCCTATAACAATTCTGTCATACGGCAAACCTAGACAAGAATACCGGCCCATCGGCCGGTCATTACGATTCTCTGGAGAATTCAAAAAATGCGTCGCGCGGTGACGATGTTGTCTATCGGGTTGGTCTTGCTGTCGGCGGACGCCGCCTTTCCGCAAAACAGCCGGCCGCATAACGTCATCCTGTTCGTGCCGGACGGGTTGCGCGGACGGATCGTAAGCCCGGAGACGGCGCCGGCGATGGCGGAGGTTCGCGACCGCGGCGTCAACTTCAAGAACTCCCACTCGCTGTTTCCGACCTTCACCACGGCCAATGCCTCGGCAATGGCCACCGGCCATTACCTCGGCGATACCGGCGATTTCTCCAACTCGATCTACACCGGCTACCCGGTCGGCGCTGCCGGCGGAACGGTGACGCCGTTTCTCGAGGTCGACCCTGTGTTGGCCGATGTCGACGAACATTTCGGCGGCGACTATCTGAACGAAGAGACCATCCTGAAGATGGCGCGATCCAAAGGTTTCAGCACGGCCGCGCTCGGCAAGGTCGGCCCTACGCTAATTTTCGATCACACCGACAAGATCGGCGCGGACGGCGTCCACTCGATCGTGATCGATGACGCCACCGGCGGCAAGAATGGCGTTCCGCTCTCCGAAGAGATGAAAGCCGCGCTCGCCAAGGCTGGCCTTGCGCTGGCGACGCCTTCACGCGGCGACAACGGCAAGATCGGCGATGCCAAGACGCCCGGCACGCTGGTCCCCAACACCGCGCAGCAAGCCTATTTCGTCGACGTCGCCACCAAGGTGGTGCTGCCGATGTTCAAGGCGCGCAACAAGCCGTTCGTACTGGTGTTCTGGTCACGCGATCCTGACGGCAGCCAGCATAACAATG
The DNA here is from genome assembly GCA_963770515.1 of uncultured Alphaproteobacteria bacterium. Lineage (GTDB taxonomy): Bacteria > Pseudomonadota > Alphaproteobacteria > Rhizobiales > Xanthobacteraceae > Bradyrhizobium. The sequence goes on along the minus strand of CAVYPW010000002.1, from coordinate 194,665 downwards.
GCGACAGCCTCAACACAGTGACTCCGGGCATCAACGGACCGACGTCGCTTGCCGGCATCAAGAATGCCGACAACAACCTCGCAGCGTTGAGGAAAGCCCTCGACGAGCTTGGCCTTGCCGCCGACACCAACATCCTGATCGCTTCGGATCACGGCTTCTCGACGATCTCCAAGGAGAGCAAAACGAGCCAGGCGGCGAAGGCCTCCTATGACGATACGCCCAAGGATTTCCTGCCCATGGGCTTTCTGGCGCTCGATCTCGCGAAAGCGCTCGACCTGCCGCTGTTCGACCCCAACGACAACAACGCTAAAGTGGCCGACGGCGCGCATTCCAAGGCCGGCAACGGCCTGTTGGGCCAGGATCCCCTAAAGCCCGACCTCGTCGTCGCCACCAATGGCGGATCGGACCTGATCTATCTGCCCAAGAACGACAAGGGTGACAAGAAACTGGCGGATCGGACCATCAAGGCGCTGCTCGATCAGGATTACGTCAGCGGAATATTCGTCGACGACAAGCTCGGACGTTACCCCGGCACTCTGCCGCTGTCGCAGATCGATCTGAAGGGCAAGGCGGTAACGCCCACACCTTCGATCGTGGTCAATTTCCGCTCCTATGCCGAAGGATGCGGCGAACCCACCAACTGTTCCATCGAGATTGCCGACACGGTGTTGCGCCAGGGCCAGGGCATGCACGGCAGCTTCGGCCGTGGCGACACCTTGAACTTCATGGCGGCGATCGGGCCGGACTTCAAGGCCGGCTACGTCGATGCACTGCCCGTCAACAATGCCGATGTCGGCATGACCATCGCCCAGTTGATGGGGCTGCGCCCGACCAACAATGGCGGCCTGACCGGCCGTGTGATGTCGGAGGCGCTGCCGAACGGCATCGTGCCCAAATCGGCCGACGGCACCATCACCTCCAAGCCAGCGGCCAATGGGCTACAGACCGTAGTCAAGTTCCAGCGCGTACTATCGCAGCGATATTCCGACGTCGCCGGCTTTCCGGGCCGGACCGTTGGCCTGGATGCCGACGCCGGAAAACAAAAAACGGCGGGGAAATAGTCCCGCCGTTTGATCTGAAAAACTCGTCGCCGAATCTTACGTTCCGATGTCGAACATGTTCGGCAGCTGCGCCAGCGGCAGCGCCACGCCGACGATCGTGGCGATCAGGGCCGCCAGCGTGCGGTTGCGGCGACGGTTGCCCCGCATCTGGGTCGCAATCCAGTTCAGAACTTCGACATCGACATTGGCGGCGTGCTTGGGAGCCCAGCTCTCGATCGCCGTTTCCGGCGAGAGCGCAACGGTGCGCGGCGGCACCGGCAGCCCCGAAACCGAAGCGGCGTGATGGACGACCGCCTTGGCAATCAGGTCATCGAAACGTCCGCGGTCGCTGCGCTCGGTGGCGGCGCCGTCGATCTCGAACAAGGCTTCGGCCTCCGCCCGGCTGACCGGCTGATGCGCTACCGCAGACGCGGTCAGGATGCGCTCGCACCACGTCACGTCGTCGGCGTCCAGTTCGCGAGAGAAATGCACACGGCCCTTGGTCGTCGGGCCTTCGCCGGTAATAACGCCGTCGCGGACGATCGTCAGCGCATGGGCAGCGGTATCACGGCAGGAAATCTTGGAAGGTTCGAGGGCAGAGGCAGTTTCGGCCAAGGGGGCAGACATTGGAGTTACTCTTTTCAGTTCAGTTTTTTGTTCTGGGCCAGCATTTCCTGCGGGCGTAAACGAGTGGTTAATGATTCGAAACCCGGTCGCATCAAGTTTAACAGGGTTGCCAATTTGTCGCTGTGATGTCAGTCACGGTTCACCGGTGGCGCCTGATTGTGGCACTTAGGCGGCAGGATCCTGGCAAAGGTATCCCGCTCCTGAGATCGGGACCTTTTCCAAGCCGGGGTCATTACCAAAAGAAGATGCTGTGCGCGACTGCCTATAGAGAAGAAACTGCCCTTTTTGTCGGCAGTCATTCACTTGAGGGGCGCCGGCTCCTATAGTGGTCGCGAGGAATTATCCCCAGCTTGAACGTAAGAGGTCGACTATGGCACTGCAAATTGGCGCCGTGGCCCCGGATTTCGAGGCCCAAACCACCGAAGGCAAGATCAAGTTCCACGATTGGATCGGCAATAGCTGGGCACTGCTGTTCTCGCATCCCAAGGATTTCACACCGGTCTGCACCACCGAACTCGGTGCGCTCGCAAAACTGAAGCCGGAATTCGACAAACGCGGCGTCAAACTGATGGGCCTTTCCGTCGACCCCGTCGACAAGCACACCAAATGGTCGGAGGACATCCGCGAGACGCAAGGTGCTGCGCCGAATTATCCGATGATCGGCGACACCGATTTCCACGTCTCCAAGCTCTACGACATGCTGCCGGCCTCGACTTCGGGCGATGCCGCCACCCGCACCGCGGCCGACAATCAGACCGTCCGCAACGTGTTCATCATCGGCCCCGACAAGAAGATCAAGCTGGTACTGGTGTATCCGATGACCACGGGCCGCAACTTCCAGGAAATATTGCGCGTCATCGATTCCCTGCAGATGACCGCCAAGCATCGCGTCGCAACGCCCGCCGATTGGAAACAGGGCGACGACGTCATCATCTCGGGCTCGGTCTCCGACGACGAGGCCAAGACCATCTATCCGGCCGGCTGGAAGGCGCCGAAACCCTACATTCGCATCGTACCGCAGCCGAAATAAGCGGCTCGCATCTTTCACCGCTAGCGAAATGCCCGGCCACACGCCGGGCATTTTCTTTTCACGGGGATATTTTCGGACCGATCTGATTGGCGATCAGAAATCCGGCCGTGGACGACACGGCGGTCACGAACGCCCCCCAGGACACATCGACCACGACCACCGGCCAGGTCCAGTGCTTCAGGAGCGACAATGACGTCAGCTCAAACGTCGCATAGCAAAAAAAGCCGAACAGCGCGCCATACAGCAATGTCGACAGCCAGGTCATACTCGCCGGCCCGCTGACGAAGATGATTATTCCCACGACATAAAGTAAATAGAACAGGACCGCCGGCGCGAGCCTGATCTCGCCCAGCATGTCGCCCACTTGCGAGGAGAAAAACCCCTTGGCGACGACGCCTAAGAACAGGAAATCGACCGGGATCAGGACAATCAATGTCGCCAGATAAAGAACGGCATACCGCTGCACGACATCCTCCCACGCGTTTCCCATGTCCATCCCATGTAGTACGCATCAGGGAGCGGCCGGTTTCAATATTTGCCATTGGCTCCGGACCCAGTGCGCTTCAGATGAGTTGACTGCTTGATGGCCGGTCGATCCGACGCCCCCTGCATTGTCTGGTTTCGCGACGACCTGCGCCTTTCCGATCATCCCGCTTTGCACGCTGCCGTCAGCACCGGCCGGCCGGTGATCTGCCTCTATGTCTTCGACGAAGCCTCGCGTCAGCCCGGCGCGCGGCCGATCGGCGGCGCGGCGCGCTGGTGGCTGGCGCAATCACTGCGCGCTTTGCAAAAAAGCCTCGCCGCACTTGGCATGCCGCTGCTGCTACGCAAGGGATCCGCGGCCAAGATCATCCCGGAAGTCGCGCGCGACAGCTGCGCAGGCGATGTGTTCTGGAACGCGATCGCGCAGGCGCCGCATCAAGCCATCGAGCGCGGCATTGCCACGTCGCTGCGTGATCTCGGAATCGATGCGCACGGTTTTGTTGGCGATCTCCTGGCCACGCCGGAAAACCTGCGGACCAAGGAAGGCCGGGGCTTGCGGGTCTTCACGCCGTTCTGGCGGCGCATTCAGGTGATGGGCGCGCCGCCGAGCCCCCTGCCCGCTCCGGCGAACTTGCGCGCAGGACCAAGCCTTGCAGGCGAAACGGTCGAAAGCTTGTACCTTGAACCAACTCGCCCCGATTGGGCCGGCGGCGTGCGCGAAACCTGGACGCCGGGCGAAAGCGCGGGCCAGAGGCGGCTTGCGAATTTTCTGAAGATCGGTCTCGCCGGCTATACCGAAAACCGCGACCGGCCCGATCGCGACGGCACCTCCGGCCTTTCGCCGCATTTGCGCTTCGGCGAGGTCAGTCCGCGCCAGGTCTGGCACGCCGCGCATTTTGCCGCCGCCGATCAACCTGCGCGCGCCGGCGATACCGACAAGTTCCTGAGCGAACTCGGCTGGCGCGAATTCTGCCGGCATTTGTTGTTCGACGCGCCCGATCTCGACACCCACAATTTGCAACCGTCGTTCGACGCCTTTCCATGGCAGCACGACGAGGCGACGCTTGTCGCCTGGCAGCGCGGACAAACCGGTTACCCCATCGTCGATGCCGGGATGCGTCAGTTGTGGCACACCGGCGTCATGCACAACCGCGTGCGCATGGTGGTTGCCTCGTTCCTGGTCAAGCATCTCCTGATCGACTGGCGTGAGGGAGAGAAATGGTTCTGGGAGACGTTGGTCGACGCCGATGCCGGCAGCAATCCCGCGAACTGGCAATGGGTCGCGGGCTCCGGCGCCGATGCCGCGCCCTACTTTCGCGTCTTCAATCCCATCCTTCAGGGTGAGAAGTTTGATCCCGACGGCAGCTATGTCAGGCGCTGGGTGCCGGAGTTGGCCGAGATACCGAAAAAGTTCATTCATCAGCCGTGGGAGGCCGCACCGCTTGAACTCGCTGGCGCAGGCGTCACCTTGGGAAAAACCTATCCACAGCCGATCGTCGATCACCGCAAGGGCCGCGAACGCGCGCTTAAAGCCTATGAAAAGGTTCGCGCGCGCTGAAGCGTTACCGATTGACGAGAAACACCGCAGCCGTGCAGCTCATTTGCGGCCCTGATTGCCTGAACATATGATATCCGGCAATCAAAGAACTAACGGGCGGCTCATCCGCTATCGCATAGCAAGATCAAGAACGAGGAATGCCCATGGAAGTTCGCGCCGCGGTCGCCGTCAAAGCCGGTCAACCGCTGGAAATCACTACCGTTCAGCTCGATGGACCGCGTGACGGCGAAGTGCTGGTCGAGATCAAGGCGACCGGCGTTTGCCACACCGACGAATTCACGCTGTCGGGCGCCGATCCCGAGGGGCTGTTTCCGGCCATTCTCGGCCATGAGGGCGCGGGCATCGTGGTCGACGTCGGACACGGCGTGACCAGCGTGCAAAAAGGCGATCACGTCATTCCGCTTTACACGCCGGAATGCCGGCAATGCCCGTCCTGCCTGTCGCGCAAGACCAATCTTTGCACCGCGATCCGCGCCACGCAGGGCCAGGGCTTGATGCCGGACGGCACCTCGCGCTTCTCGCTTGGCGGCAAGCCGGTGCACCACTACATGGGCACGTCGACCTTTGCGAACTACACGGTGCTGCCGGAAATCGCGGTGGCGAAAATCCGCAAAGACGCCCCCTTCGACAAGGTTTGCTACATCGGCTGCGGCGTCACGACCGGCATTGGTGCTGTCATCAACACCGCCAGGGTCGAGCAAGGCGCCAAGGCGATCGTGTTCGGCCTCGGCGGCATCGGCCTCAACGTGTTGCAGGGTTTGCGGTTGGCCGGCGCCGACATGATCATCGGCGTCGACATCAATAACGACCGCAAGGCCTGGGGCGAGCGCTTCGGCATGACGCATTTCGTCAATCCTGGGGAAATCGGCAAGGACCTCGTCCCCCACCTCGTCGACATGACGAAGTCGGGCGCCGACCAGATCGGCGGCGCCGATTACACCTTCGACTGCACCGGCAATGTCACCGTGATGCGGCAGGCGCTGGAATCCTGCCATCGCGGTTGGGGCCAGTCGATCGTCATCGGGGTCGCGCCCTCGGGTGCGGAGATTGCGACGCGGCCGTTTCAGCTGGTGACGGGACGGGTATGGAAAGGCACGGCATTCGGCGGCGCGCGGGGCCGTACGGATGTGCCGAAAATCGTCGACTGGTACATGCAGGGCAAAATCCAGATCGACCCGATGATCACGCATGTGATGCCGCTCGACCAGATCAACCATGCCTTCGACCTGATGCATCGCGGTAAATCCATCCGCAGCGTCGTGACGTTCTAGAAAGCCAAAATCCAATGAAGCTGCATTTCGTCACCGTCGACGTCTTCACCGGCACGCAATTCGCCGGCAATCCGCTCGGCGTCATTCTCAACGCGGAAGGATTGTCCGGCGGGCAGATGCAGGCGATCGCCGCCGAGTTCAATCTGGCGGAAACGACCTTCGTGCTGCCGCCGAAGGACCCCGCCAACACAGCCGAGGTCCGGATTTTCACGCCACGCTACGAGATGCCGTTTGCCGGCCATCCCAATGTCGGCACCGCGTTTGCGCTCGCCCGCGCCGGCACAAGCTATGACCGCACCATTGACGACGGACACGTCGTCTTCGAGGAAAAGGCCGGCCTCGTTCCGATCACCATCCTCAAGGACGGCCCAACGGTGACCGGGGCCCGTCTCGCTTCACCGCAGCGGCTGACGGTGGGCGCGGAAGTGCCGCCTGAGCTGATCGCATCGGCCTGCGCGCTATCGGTGGATGACATCGAGACGCGACATCACCGGCCCTGCATCGCTTCCTGCGGCGCGGCGTTCATTCTCGCCGAGCTAAAGAGCCGCGACAGGCTTGCCGCGTCGCGGGCACGACCCGACATTTTCGAACTCGAAATCGCAAAGCTGCCCGTGACGAGCCTCTTCATCTATACGCAGGTTTCCGAGAGCGATCTCGACATTCGCGCGCGGATGTTCGCGCCGCATCATGGCATTCCCGAAGACCCCGCGACCGGCAGCGCGAATGTCGCGCTGATCGGGCTTCTGGCAAGCCTGCGGCCCGAGCGAGATTTGCGGCTGACAAAAAGCATCGCGCAAGGCGTCGAGATGGGTCGGCCCAGTCTTCTCCAAGCCGAAGCCGAGAAGAAAGACGGCGTGGTGACCGCGACCTATATCGGCGGACGCTGCGTGCCGGTGATGTCGGGGACGATCGATCTGATCTGAAGTCGTCGCCGCGTCGCGCGACCCGTTGGCATCACCGGGAGATCACCACTCTTCCGGACAGGGATCGACGATCTTCCAAAGATCCACGCCGTTCTTGATCTTTTTCATTTCGGTGGTGAGCCCGCCATTGCGGCGGATCCAGTCCTTCACGGTGTCCGGATAATAGGACATCAGATCCGAAGTCCCCTCGGTGCTCGTGACCTTGATGCCGAAGGTGAACGCCTTGTCGTAATAGGCCTGGTGGAAACCGAGGCTCGCGCGCGGCGTCACGCAAATCTTGTTCATCGGCACGATGCCGAATACCAGCGTGCAGGCGGAATTGCAGATACCGTCGATGATCACCCGCTCGTGGTGATCGCGGATGCGCGCATATTTTTCCTTGTACTCTTCGACATAGCCGCCGTGATCCCGCGTGATGTGCAGATCGGCCCGCGCCGCGCTTGCGGCCAGGCACAACAGCAGAAGAGAGGCGAAAGGCGTGATGCGGAGCATGAGGCCGTCAGGCAAATGGCGGTAAAGTGCGAAAAATCGCTGGTGGCGAGGGATCAGAGGGCACGACTCTGGCGAGACTGTGTTTGAAAATCGTTAAGCATGCAGGAAGGGCCGAAATTCCAGCCTTCGCGACGGTTTTTTGACGGGTTTTGCGGGATTCCCTCTGGATGGGAACCTGTTTTGGCCTAGAATGGCGTGGTTCGCTTCGTTCGGAGATTCCCCATGATTCTACACAAGTTCGCCCTCGCCGCTGCCGCCCTGGCTGCACTGGCCACGGTCACGAGTCCGGCCGAAGCACGCCGGTACCACCATTGGCATGGTTATGCCTATGGGTTGCCGTATCCGATCAGCTACTCGCACAATTATGGCCCGGGACCTGAACCCGGCACCTTCGCTTATTACGACGGCCCGTCGAACAATTTTTGCATTCAGGGTGCCGCAACCTACAACGGACAGGGCGGACGCCACCCCTGCTTCTGATCGCGTTATGGACTTTGATCTCGGAGTGCAAGGCTGGAAGTGGCCCGGGCGAATGTTGGATTCGGCCCCCTAGTCTGGTAATCGGACAATAAACGCGCTCGTAGCTCAGCTGGATAGAGCATCGGATTTCGATTCCGAGGGTCGGGAGTTCGAATCTCTCCGAGCGCGCCACTTCGGTACAGAACTGGGCACGCCAAAACCCGCCGTTTTTGCGCTTGAAGCGGCGACGAGGGTGCGCAGAAGCGCGCTTTTCGATCCCATGATGCGCAGTTCTTTCTGATCGACTTCGACGCGTTGGGCGAGCGCGCGGAGGTGATCGCGGCGGTAGCCGCCGCTCTCGGTTCGCATGCGCTTGCGGGCTGTCCTGGCAAACGTCTTGAGCGCTTCCGGTGTGATCGTCGGTCCGCCCCGTTCGATCGCATCCTCGGCCCTCTGTGCGTCCAGGCGGGCCTGGTCGCGCGTGGCCTTCAGTTCGGTGATCCGGTCCTTCAGCATGGGGTCGGACAGATCGGCGATGCCGTTCTCGATCGCGTCGTACAGCCGCTTGAGTTTGGCGTCTGACTCGGCCGCCCGCTTGCGCAATTCGGCGATGTGCGACTTTCGCCGCTCGGCGCGCTCACTGCGGCGATCGAGTACATGCGACAAAAGTTGCTCCAGCCGCTTGGGCTCCAACAAACGCTGCTCGATGTATTCCGCTACAAGGTTGTCGAGTTTTTCCATCGGAACAGTGCGGCCCGGACAGCCGGTCTCGCCCTGGCGGGCTTTGGTGCAGCAGGTGTAGTAGCGGTAACGGCCGCTCTTGCCGGTGCGCAGTGTCATCGCTCCACCGCATGCGGCGCAGAAGCAGATGCCGGTAAGGAGCGTGGGGCCGCTGACGATCCTCGGTGCGACCATCGCTGGGCTCCGGCTCTTCAGCAGCATTTGGACGACCTCAAATTCATCCTTGTCGACGATTGCTGGCACCGCCATTTCCACGATTTCAATCTCTGCCTTTCGCTCGCGGGTCTTCCAGAACTTGGTATTGAAACGATGGCGGCCGACATAGGTTGTCCGGGTCAGCACCTTGTGGACCGCATCGAGACCCCACTTTCCGCCGTCGCGAGTACGGATACCGCTGGCGTTCAGGTGCGTGGCTATAGACTTGACGCCCAGCGGCCCCGAGCTTCCGTTGCCTTCTCGCGCCAGGCGGAAGATCAGGCGCACGGTCTCGGCCTGGACGGGGTCGATCTCCAGGGTTTTCTTGGTGCGGTGGCCGCGCTGTTCGGAGGCCTCCACGATGCGGTAACCGATCGGCGGCAACGCGCCATTCCAGAAGCCCTGACGGGCGTTCTCCTTCATGGCCCGCAGCGTGTGCTTGCCGTTCTCCTTGGACTGGTACTCGTCGAATAGCGCCATGATCTGGCGGATCATGTTGCTCATCGGGTCGTCGCCGAGCTCCTGGGTGATCGAGACCAACCGGACGCCTGACTTGGCGAGGCGGCGGACATAGAACTCGAGCTGGAACTGGTCGCGAAAGAAGCGGCTGAAGCTGTGGACCAGGATCACGTCGAACGCCGGCGGCTTGGTGGTCGCGGCGTCGATCATGCGCTGGAATTCCGGCCGGCGATCATCGGTCGCGGACAAACCGGGCTCGACATAATCGGCGACGATTTCCCACTTGCGCGATGAGCAATAGCCCTTGGCCTGGCGGCGCTGGTCCGGAATGGAAAGATCGTTCTCTGCCTGCCGGCCGGTCGAGACTCGCAGATAGAGGGCAGCACGAACCGGCGTCGTCATGGCGATCTCCAAAGCAAAGGGGTTAGTGGCGGGTCGAAAACAATTCGTCGAACAGATCTCCGAACCAGGCCTCAAACACCTCGATCTCGGCCTCAGTAATCGGGACCTCGGCGGGCCAGTCGTCGGTCACCGTCCACTCAGAGCACTTCTTCTTTGCCGGGCGGCCCTTTCGTCGATGTGGTGGCCGCAAATGGTCGTAGAGGTCGTCGGGCAACGGACCCAATGGCCGCGTTCGTCTTGGTCGAGATTTTTGATGATGAGCCATGGCGCCTTCCGGCAGGCAAACTCTATCGAGAGAACGGCGCAAATTTGTCCACCGAGTCATTTCCGATAAGGAGCGGCATCGCGCTCGCGCTGAGCCATCAGCGCGTGGCCGTCAAACTCCGGGGCAGGCGAAGCCAGTCAAGGCCGTCAGCCGGCGGAGCCGGGCGCGCAAGGCGCGAGCCTTGACGGGCGTCGGCTGGTCCGGCATCGCCTCGATACGCGCTGATGTCTCGGCAACACACATTGTGCTGACCTGATGAGCGCAAAGGAGAACCCGGATTCTTGCAATGTGCGGCTAAGCCAGAAAAGTTGCGATAAGCTTCTGCACTGTCACACGACCGACCGCGGCGCACCTTGCGCCTTTTATCCTGCTATCAAGCGGTCGATTTCTCGCGCTTCGCCAGTCCTGCGAGATTCTTCGACAAATTACGATGAGAAAAGACCGAGAAAAGCATGGCAAGAGCAGATTTCGTGCAGTCGATATGCCGGCTCTTTGGTGACGGTTCGCGCGCCCAAGGGATCAATGTCAGCACCCGGAGCCGCCGCGGTCGCGCCGGTCGTTTGCTATTCAGGCGCAGGAAGGCGGTGGCTGAATCATCCCAAGCGGACGCAAAAATGTCCGGTATTGTGGGTAGCGGACGGTAAAACAGACGTCGCGAATGCGGCGTGATTGACCCAAAGTTGACTTCTTGACTGACCTTGCAAAGCTCAAGGCAGATCGTGCGATGAATGGCAACGAAAAGTAGCCGGTTTCAATCAATCGCTACATTATGACATGACGTTCGACGGTACCAGAGCTGGAAGGCGCGGGTTTATAGTCACGATCTTCATGATGTGTTGTCCCTCGCCTTTTGTGTTGATAGGTTGTTAGAGGGAGCCCAGACAACCAGGCAGGAGTGCAATCATATGGCAGGTGGATTCCGACTGTTGCCACTCTACGCTGCGGAGCAATACTTTAGGCAAACACCAGAAGGCTGGCTATTTGGCGCGCCGAGACCTTGGCTCTCATTCGGTCCGCGCCTCACCTATCTGGTGACTGACCAGCAAAAGGCCACACTCTCTGACCGCATTCTGACGATCCGAAGTGTTTGTGTGGTCTTATTTATGCTCTGGATGTTTGGGATTTCGCGTTGGCCCGACCTGATACCAGGTCTCGCGCCGTTCGAAACTGTCCTATTAGGCTTTGTCCTTTTCTTGCTCTTTTTGAACTTCCTCGAATATCTCATGGTCAGACCGCTCCTCGCAGGACTTGCACCGACAACCGAGCGCATGACCACAGCAAATACGTTGCAACAACAGTCCAACGCTATGTCGATTAAATCGCAGGCTACTTTGGGAAGCTTTTGCGCCGTCGGGAGCGTTTTGAGTTCTTGGAGTGCACGAGAGCCCCAGGTCTTTGGGCCTGAGTTTTGGCAAATCGCCGCAATACTTTTCGGAGGTATGTCTATTTTCCATCTTGGAAGTTCGGCGGTGAGGTTCTGGAGAAGCCGTCGCGTAGCTGCTTAACCCTCTGCGTCACGTTCTTAAAGTCCAGGAGTTCATATCGGGTGGCGCGCCCACGTGTGCGTATTACTGCGTCTTCGGCGTGTTTATGCGGGATCGTTGCTAATTTCCCAAACGGTATCAGCGACTAGCTTGATTGTCAGTGCTCCATGTGAAAATGAAGTATTTGGGAGACGGCTCACCTCTGCCTAATAGGAAATTATCTTCGTCGCGGACAATCATGTCAGCTATTGGCCCTTCGGGGATCGCCGGATGCGAATTTCGATTCTCTTACTTGTAAGCTGGATAATTTTGGTTGAGGCGCCTCTGCTATCTGGCGCAGAACAACCTTCTGATCCAATAGATGCATCTTCGTCCACGCCAAGGGCCAAAACCTGCGGCGAATCCTTTTCACAGAGCTCGACAGAAGAATTCAATAAAAAATGCGTCGCGTTGGCCGGTCCCCTCGCTGCTATGCGGGGTGAGACATTGGTTCTTCGTATGGATGATGGCAGCCGAAAAGTATTCGATAACAAGAATGGAGTTGGTGCGTCAGAAGGAGGATTTGGCTACGGGCTCGCAGATTTCTATCCAACTGCGCATATTTTTGTCGTTTGTGACTACGGTGTGGACGACGGCCATTTCAAAGCGATCTATGGAAAAACAGGCCACGATCTGGATTTCGGATATGCATATCCTCATTTCTCGCCGGACGGAAATTGGGTGCTCACCGTGGAATACGGCGATGACGGCGTGACGGCATCAAGTTTTGCGATCCTAGACGCTCGGGGAAAAGAGCCAGTTATGGTTTGGACGTCCAAAGCGAGTAAGACACGCTTACCTGCCAAGTCTAGCTTCGCTGCGTGGACTGACGACAAAACGATAAAGCTTACCAGTCCCGGCCCAAAGCCGGTGTTTCTAACCCAGGCTGCTGACGGGAGTTGGGGCGTTAGCAAACCGTCTAAATGAACGACCGGCATTCTGCACCTGACCCGACAATTCCCAAGAGCTCGCTATGCACAATCAGGTGCAAATTTCGGCGTATGTCGATTTTAGCCGTTCTCGTCTGTCACGGAAGCTACTCGGGATTTCCGCTATTGAGGGGCTAACCGAACCGCCCAACAATATCGAGGATCCAAGAGGCGTAATGCTGGATCGCAGAGCATCCCAGACTTGCCAATCGGAGCGTATCGCCGGCTATGGAATCATAGCGCCACGGCGAAACTATAGTGCCCATCTTCATCGGCCGTGGCGCGCCAAGGCCACCTTCGCCGCGCTTCGCCCACCATCACAGCTCATCGCCCCAGCGCTCAAGAAACCCTTGCAAAAGAGGTGTTTTTCGTACTTTCGGCGTTTGCTGAGCGGCCGCCGGCTGCGGTTGGCGGGCTCCGCCAGACCATCCCTTTGACTGTCCCTCGACATGAGCTAAAATCACCCTTCATCCGAGAGCGCGATTGGCACGCGAGGGACGGAAGTTCGAATCCCCCATGCAGCTTAGAACCCAAAAGCCTGAGATCACCGCCAAGAATTATCTCTCCATCGGCCCCGGAGAATACCCGTAAGCGTTGCCGGTGTTGCGAGACGCACGACGCGACGGCATGTGTATGGTGCAGCTGCCGCCCATCGAGCACCGGTAGTTGTTGCTTCAGCCTGAGCACTAGTGAATGGAGTACATGTTTGCCGTTAGCGATACTCCGCCTGGCGCTGACCTTTATCGTGATGGCAACGATTACTTGCGTCTGGGCTCAAGATATCGAAAAGGGGCGGATTGAGTTTCTGTCGAATTGCGCGGGCTGCCATGGCGTCGACGGTAAGGGTGCCGGTCGAATGAGCAGTACGCTCAAAATCAGGCCCGCCGATTTGACCGTTCTTGCGAAGAAAAACAGTGGCGTGTTTTTACCTGACGCCGTTGCAGAGAGGGTCGACGGCCGAAGCGCGCCACACCGAAGCTCGGCAATGCCAGTCTGGGGATGCCGGCAAGGACCTCCGCCTAGTCAACAAGGAAAGCCGTTTGGACCCAAGCCAATCGATTCATTGCTGGATATGCCCTGCGATCCAGAGGATGTTATCCAAAAGCGAATACGGGATATCGTCGGCTATTTGGCCCAAATCCAGGAGCAATAGAGCCGAAAAACACTCGAGACCTGCATGGCTTCGAATGACGCTATAAGGACCCAAGTTACTTTAGATGCGAGTTTCGGCTTCGGATGGTCTCGGATGACCCGATCGCTCGCCGTCATGCTTGCGCTCTCATTCCTGTTGATGCTGTTCGGCTGTAGCCGGGCTCTGCCCGATCCGTCAGGCAAAGATCTTTTTGTCTCACGAGCGATGACTCAGCGGCAGGGCCCGGTGGCGGTAAGCGCGGCGGTGCTTAGCGATGACGAGAGCCGACGTTACTTCGGCGCCGAACTGGCCGACGAGGGTATCCAGGCCGTCTGGCTGAGCGTCGAGAACAGCGGCGACGCGACGTTGTACTATCTGCCCGTTACCACTGATCCAAGCTACTATTCCCCATCGGAAGCAGCGCAGCTGCTAAGAGCATGGTGGTCTGGCGAAGCCGACATTGCGACTGACACGGTTTTGGCGCGCGATGCCATGCCGGAGATCATCTTCCCACGCCAATCTGCAGCTGGCTTCGTTTTAACCCACCGCGAGGGTGGCTTGAAATTCCTCAACGCCAGTTTTGTCGGAGCCGGTCGGCAACTCGACTTTCGGTTCGTACTGCCGCTCGGCGGCCGCAACTATGCTGTTCAAAAGGTCGATTTCAGCGCCCTGCACCCGCCGGGAACGATCGAGGCAGTCGATCTCGCGGGCCTTCGCGCACAATTGGAATCGCTCCCTTGCTGCGCAACAAACGAGGCGGGCAAGGGTTTGGGCGATCCGCTCAATCTCGTCATCGTCGGCAGCGGCGCGGAAGCCATTTTTCCGTTCATCATGCGGGGATGGAGGCTGGACGAGCCGCTAGACCTGCACAGCATGTATCGGACGATACGGGCGTTCCTGTTCGGAAGCGAGTATTTGACCGCGCCGGTCAGCCCGTTGCACGTCTTCGGTCGCGCGCAGGACGCTTCACTGCAAAAAGCCCGAGACAAGATCAGTCTTCGCAACCACCTGCGACTGTGGGAGGCGCCGTTTACCGTAGAGGGGGAGCAGGTATGGGTTGGCCAAATCAGCCGCGATATTGGGATCAAGCTGACCACGCAATCCTGGTATCTGACGACCCACAGAATCAGCCCTAACGTCGATCAAGACCGCTACTACCTTCTGCAGGATCTGGTTTTGACGGGCATGGTCTCACGGTTCGGGTTCGTCCGTGGCGTAGGCACCTCAACGCCGACTGATCAGCGAACAAACCTCACGGGCGATCCGTACCTGACCGATGGGCTGCGGCTTGTTGTGTTCCTGGGCGCAGGCCGGCGCCCACTTAGCGAAATCGAATTTCTCGACTGGGAGCGCCCCCCTTCCCTATGAATTGCCGTGGTCCCATGGAAAGGCCCGCCTTCTAGCCAAGCTACGTCGTTCTTACAATTTGAGCCGTCGTGAGAAGGACCCGATACATTGCCGGCGCGGGCGGGGACAAAGATCCACCTGAACGCGCCGCTTGCGATCCATGACGCGTCGAAGATCCCGATTTTCATGCGAGGGGATCATCCAGTTGAAATGTCTTAAAAATGAATTTCGGGGTTCGCTATCTTGCCTCGATCCGCCGCCACGCCCGTGTGCGGGCGTCGGCGCCCCGTGTCTAGAGCGAAGTACAACGAACATATTTGAGCGTCATTCCAGGGACATCCGGAATTAGCCTGGAAAGACTGTTGTCATCGATAATTTTAAAACCGAATTTGAGGTTTTGGGTCATGACGCTCGTTGCGCAAGCTGCGACCAATTCGATGTTATCACCGTCCTGGTTTCTTGAGGTGATCGTGCATCGACCACTTTTTCCCCTGATCCGGTTTCCCTCAATGACGAAACCAGACCCGTACAGGTCCGAAAGCTCGGCAAACACAACTTCACTACCCTTCTTGGTGAAGACCTGACTGCAAAGACCCGCATCGGTTGCCCAGGCGCCCGAGAGTTCGAAGGCCATGGCCTGCGCCGGCAACAACAGCACCACTCCAAGAGGAGCAACGAACCTGCCAGTACGGAGGAAGTCCAACATTGCATTCTCCTTGAAACCGCGCCGCTACTCCGCGGCGACATGCTCGGGTGAACCAGACTTGGTTTGCGGTGCCGCCGGCGGTTGCTCATTCGCGGGGCGCGATCCAGGCCGCAGCCGCTCGCGAATGGCCTGGAACATCACGTAGAGCGGCGGGATCGCGAAGACGCCAATGAACGAGGCGAGGATCATGCCGCCGAACACCGGCGTGCCGACGCCCCGCCGCGCCAGTTCCGAGGCGCCTGACGCAACGACCAGCGGATAAAGTCCGAGGATGAAGGCGAACGAGGTCATCATCACCGGACGGAATCGCAAGCGTGCGCCTTCGGTGGCAGCTTCGAGCAAGGGCATCCCCTGCTCGCGCTTTTCCTTGGCGAACTCGACGATCAGAATGCCGTTCTTCGCCGCAAGTCCAATCAACACCACCATGCCGATCTGGCCATAAAGATCGAGCGTGAGGCCGCCCAAGACAATGGCGCCGAAGGATCCGAGGATGCCGATCGCGACGGAGAGAAGGACCGGGACCGGAATGGTCCAGCTTTCATAGAGCGCGACCAGGAACAGGTAGGCGAACAGCACGGCAAAGCCGAGAATGATCGCGGTCTTGCCCTCGGCTCGCTTTTCCTGGAATGCCGTATCCGTCCATTCACCCGCAAATCCCGGTGGAAGCGTCTTTGCCGCAACCAGCTCGAACGCCTTCAGCGCCTGACCGGACGATATCCCCGGCGCAGGACCACCCTGAATGGTCACGGCGCGCAGGTTATTGTACCGGATGAGTGCCGGCGGACCGACGACTATGCGCGTCTCCGCAAGGCTGCGCAGCGGGATCATCTTCCCGTCGGCACTGCGCACATTGATGCGATAGATGTCGTCGATACCTGATCTGTCGGCGGCCTCCGCCTGGATCTGCACCTGCCAGGTGCGCCCAAACAGATTCAGGTTGTTGATGAAGTAACCGCCGAGCGAGGCCTGCAGTGCCTGGAACACGTCCTTCAACTGAACGCCGAGGATCTGCACCTTGTCGCGATCGATATCGAGATAGATCGACGGATTGGTCGCCGAGAAGGTCGAGAATACGCCACGCAGTTGCGGATCCTGGTTGGCCGCCACGACCACTCCACGCAGAACCTGGGCGAGTTCTTTGGGATCGCCGCCCCGAAGGTCTTCCAGAACATACGTAAAGCCTCCGCCCGTTCCGAGGCCCACGATCGGCGGCGGCGCCAGCGGCACTACGGTGCCACCCTGGATCTGGCGGAATTTTGCTCGCAGCCTGGGGATCACTTCGCGAACGCCGAGGTCGGCGCTCTTGCGTTCGTCGAACGGTTTGAATGTGACCACCATGAAGCCGGCGTTCGGCGCCGAATAATTGTCGATGAAGTTCAACCCAATGATCGAGGTATATTCGGCTACGGCCGGATCCTCCTTTATCATCGCCTCGGCTTGGCGCATCACGTCCGACGTGCGCCCGACCGAGGCGCCGCCCGGCAGCTGGACTACGACAAACATCGCGCCCTGGTCGTCCTCCGGCACAAACCCGGTTGGCGTGACCTTTGAGAGACCAGCGGTCCCCGCCCCGGCCACCAATACCATCGCGAGCCCAATGATCGAGAATCGAACCAGTCGCGCGACAACCGCTCCATACTGATCGCGCACCCAGTCGATTCCCCGCATCAACTTTCCGATGAAGCCACGC
Organism: uncultured Alphaproteobacteria bacterium; assembly: GCA_963770515.1. GTDB lineage: Bacteria > Pseudomonadota > Alphaproteobacteria > Rhizobiales > Xanthobacteraceae > Bradyrhizobium. The sequence goes on along the minus strand of CAVYPW010000002.1, from coordinate 177,393 downwards.
TTCGGCCCATGATGGGGACTGAGCAAGACAGCACACAGCGCCGGAGAAAGCGTCAACGCATTGATAGCGGACAGCAGCATCGCTACCGCCACGGTTACGGCGAACTGACGGAACAATTCGCCGGAGATACCGGGTATGAACGCGATCGGCACGAACACCGACAGCAGAACCAGCGTGATCGCGATGATCGGCGCCGTGATTTCGGCCATCGCGCGCTTGCTCGCCTCCGCGGGCGAGAGCTCGGGGTGCTCTTCCATCACTCGCTCGACGTTCTCAACAACCACGATGGCATCGTCGACGACGATGCCGATCGCGAGCACGATGGCAAGCAACGATACGGTGTTGGCGGAATAGCCGACCGCCTTGAGCACGATGAACGTACCAATCAGGCTTACTGGCACGGCAAGGGTCGGAATCAATGTGGCGCGTACATTTCCAAGAAACAGGAAAACCACCAGCACCACGAGCACGAAGGCTTCCAACAGCGTCTTCTTCACTTCGTGCACGGTATCCTTCACGAAGACCGTGGGATCGTACGGAATTGTCCAGGCCAGATCCTCCGGAAAGCGCTTCTCGGCGTCGGCAAGCTTTGCGCGCAAGGCGTTGACCGTGTCGATCGCGTTGCCGCCGGGCGACTGGTAGACCACGATCGCGGCGGCGTTGTCGCCGTTGAACCGTGTGTCGCGGTCAAGATTGGCGGCGCCCAATTCGAGCTGCGCGACATCGCGCAATCGTAATATCGAGCCATCCGGATTGGTCCGTATAACTATATTGTCGAAATCTTCGGTCGAACTCAGGCGCCCTTTGGTCTGGATATTGAGTTGCAACTGCTGATCGTTAAACATCGGCCGCGCGCCAATGCGTCCCACGGCAGCCTGTATGTTCTGCGATTGAATGGCGGTGATAATGTCGTTGACGGTGAGGTTGAGCCCAGTCAGTCGCTCTGTCTTGACCCAGGCGCGCATCGCATAATCCTGGGCGGCGAACAGGTACGCGTCGCCGACACCGGGTGTACTCTTGATCGAATCCAGAAGGTTGATCGTGGCGTAATTCGACAGGAACAGCGGGTCGTGGGTGTGTTTCGGCGAATAAACGGTTATGAACGCGAGGATCGCGGTCGACTTCTTCTTGACGTTGATCCCTTGCCGCTGAACCTCCGGCGGCAGCAGCGAGAGCGCGGTCTGCACCCGGTTATTGACGTTGACCGTATTGATGTCGGGATCAGTGCCGAGTTCGAATGAAGCGGTGAGCGTGTAACTGCCGTCATCACCGCTCGTGCTCTTCATGTAGATCATCTTGTCGACGCCGACGACTTGTGCCTCGATCGGCTGGGCGACGGTTGCGTCCACCACGGCGGAATTGGCGCCGGGGTAAAATGTCGTGACCGAGACCTGCGGCGGCACGATGTCGGGATACTGCGCCACCGGCATCGCAATATATGCCAGTGCCCCGGCGATCGTGGTGACGATAGCGATGACGATCGCTAACCGTGGACGGTCGACAAAGATCGCGGAAAACATCGCATCAGCTCCTGTCGGGCGATGGCGGTAAAACCGTCGGGCGCACTGGCACATCCGGACGCAGCGCCTGAATTCCCTCGACGACGACTTGCTCGCCTCCGGTCAGGCCTTGCTCCACGACGACGCCGGTTCCACTGGCGCCGCCCGGCTTGACGCGGCGCACGGCCGCTTTGCCATCGCTTGCGATGAAGACATACACGCCTTCCTGATCGGAAATCAGCGCCGCTTGTGGGATAACGATCTTTTCCTCGGCGGCTCCGCCCTCCAGCGCCACGCGAACCAGCTGGCCGTCGATCAAGGCAAAATCCGGATTTGGAAACGAGGCGCGCGCAAGCACCGTGTCGGTGGCGCGATCGACGGTTACGTCGACAAAGTTGATCTTGCCCGGTTGCTTGTAGGCGCTGCCGTCGGCAAACAGCAGTGACACCTTGATACCCGTGACATCGATGCTCTTACCGGTTTGTTGGGCGCGCAGGAACTCACGCTGGCTCACCGGAAAAGTCACGTACATCGGGTCCTGGCTGACGATGACGGTGAGCGAACCGCTTTGCGGCGTAACGACGTTACCCTTGGTGATATTGGTCCTGCCGACCTTGCCCGCGATCGGCGAGACGATTTCGGCATAGCCGAGGTTGATTTTGGCGGTCTGCAGATTGGCTTGATCGATCAGAAGCGAGCCTTTGGCCGATTTGTCAGCGGCGAAGGCCTGGTCGCGCGCAACCTGAGTGCCCGATCCCTTCGACAGCAGCTCCTCGGCGCGCTGCAACTGAATTTCGGTCAGCGCCTTGGCAGCCTTGTCCTTCTCCAGCGCACCCTCGGCCTGCCCGACAGCGGCTTCGAAGAGACCCTTCTCAATGCTGTAGAGCGGGGCCCCTTCCTTGATAAGATCGCCTTCCTTGAATTCGACCTTCTCAAGGTATCCGGTGATCCGCGCCCTCACCTCAACGCGCTGAACCGCTTCAACGCGCCCCACGAAGTCCTGAGACTTCGTAACGGGTTTACGTTCGGCTGTGACGACGCCAACGGGAATGGCTGCCGCCTGCGGCGTCGACTGGGCATTTGCCGGAGACCAGATCCCCCACAAAGCCAATAACATCAAGGCAACGTTGCGCATCATACCTCCCTCTTCCCGTCAGGTAGCGCTATTAAATCGGAATCAGCTAGCACGGTGATACGGGGGCGTTTTAAATTTGGATCAACAGTCCGCCCCGATAGCGGGTCTGTCAATCAATGATATGATAGCCACCATCGATATAAAGCGTGTCTCCAGTCATCAGCTTCGCGCCGTCGAGCGCAAGGAAAGCGACCGCTAATCCGACGTCGTCGATACTGACAAGGCTTCGCGCCGGAGCCTTGGCCTGCGCTTTCGCCAGCAGTTCGTCGAATTCGGGAATTCCCGACGCCGCGCGCGTCGCCAGTGGGCCCGGCGAGATGGCGTGAACCCGGATGCCTTTCGGGCCGACTTCGGCCGCGATGTAACGCACGGCGCATTCCAGCGCCGCCTTCGCGACGCCCATGATGTTATAGTTCTCCACGACCATCTGACTGCCGTAATAGGTCATCGTGAACAACGTCCCGCCGTTCTTCATCAACGGTTCGGCAAGATGCGCCATGCGCAAGAAAGACCAGCAGGAAACATCCATGGTTGCCAGGAAACCGTCGCGGTTGACATCGATCACCCGCCCATGAAGAGTCTCTCTGGGAGAAAATGCGATCGAATGAACAAGAAAGTCGAGCTGACCCCATTCCTTTTCAATTCGATCGAACACGCTTTCCATCTGGCCAGCAACTTGGACGTCGAGCGGCAGGAAGATCGGCGCTTCCAGCTCGCGCGCGAGCGGCTCGACGTGCTTCATGGCTTTGTCGTTCAGATAGGTGACAGCCAGATCAGCCCCGAGGGCGCGAAATGCCTTGGCGCAACCCCAGGCGATTGATTGATCGTTTGCGATCCCGACGATCAGGCCCTTGCGGCCCTTGAGCGCGATCTTGGTCTCCTTATAGACGGGAATCGTCATGATACTCTCTCGCGCTCTTGGGAGCTGGGTGACCTCGTCGACAACAGCGACAAGGTATGCCGGGCAATCATCAGCTCTTCGTCGGTCGGCAGTACGTAGACCGCGACACGGCTTGCGGGCGTTGAGATGAGGGGCTCGTGTTTCGCGTTGGCCTCCGCATCGATCGAAAGGCCGAGCCAGGAGAGCTTTTCCGCAATCGCCCTGCGAACACGCGCGGAATTCTCACCAACGCCCGCCGTAAATACCAATGCGTCTACCCCTTGCAGAGCTGCCGCCAGCATTCCCGCAAACAGACTGGCGCGGTAAACAAAGTAGTCGATAGCAAAGGAAGCGCGCGGGTCGCTACTCGCCTCAAGCTCTCGCATGTCGTTGCTAATACCCGATAGGCCCTTGAGGCCGCACTCCCGATAAAGCAAATCCTGGACGGCGGCGGGCGACATGCCTTTCTCGGAAATGAGATAGAGCAACACCCCCGGGTCAATCTGGCCGGGCCGAGTGCCCATCGGAAGCCCGTCAAGTGCCGTAAACCCCATGCTGCTCTCGACGCTGCGGCCGTCCTTGAGCGCACACATAGACGCGCCGCTGCCAAGATGGGCGACAATTACCCGTTTCGAGGCAACGTCAGGCGCCACATCTCGCAGGGCGCTTGCGATATATTCATAGGAGAGACCGTGAAAGCCGTAGCGTCGAATGCCTTCAACGTAAAGATGGTCCGGAATTGCGTAGCGATCGGCCAAGGCCCCGTGCCCGCGATGGAAGGCCGTATCGAAGCACGCGACCTGCGGGAGATCCGGGAATTGAGCAAGCACTGATCTGATCGGTGCGAGATTGTAGGGTTGGTGTAGCGGCGCCAGCGAAATATATCGCTCCAGTCGCGCCAATACGTTGCGATCGACCCGGACCGCCTTGTCATAATCCGGACCGCCATGAACTACACGATGCCCGATCGCAACCGGATGGATTTTGAGTTCGTCCCTTAACCATGCTCCCGCCGTGGCGAGCGCGGCGGAGACATCCGGGACAGCTTCGGACGAATAGGCACGCTCGACCTGCGCCGTCCCATCAACCGCAACGACGCGCAGCCGCGGACGGCTTCCGATCCCATCCATGTGGCCCTTGATTTGCCGCGTCAGATCGCCGTGAGGATCGATCCCGAAGATCTGGAACTTGACGCTCGACGAGCCGGCATTGGCGACAAGGATCGTATCCATGACGTTCACGCGGCCGCAACCGTGGCGGCCCGCCGCCGCGCATCCGCGTAAAGAACTGCGACCGCGCAGGACGCCATGCGGGCACGGAGAGAATCGGCCCGCGACGTAAGAATGATCGGAACGCGCGCGCCCAAGACAATCCCGGCAGCGTCGGCTTTCGCCATAAAAGTAAGGTTTTTCGCCAGCATGTTGCCGGCCTCGAGGTCCGGCACGACCAGGATCTGGGCGTGACCGGCAACCGCCGATTTGATGCCCTTGATCCTGGCGGCTTCCATGTCGATGGCGTTATCATAGGCGAGCGGCCCGTCCAGCAAGCCGCCGGTGATCTGCCCTCGGTCCGCCATCTTGCATAGCGCAGCAGCGTCTATCGTCGATGGAATCTTGGCTGTTACGGTTTCGACGGCAGACAATATCGCGACTCTCGGCACGCCGAGGCCGATCCCGGCGTAGAGGTCGATCGCGTTTTGCACGATGTCACGCTTGCAATCGAGGTCCGGAAAAATGTTAATCGCAGCATCAGTGATGAACAAGGTTTCTGAATAGCCGGGCACATCCATGGCAAAGACGTGGCTAATTCGCCGATCGGTGCGCAAGCCGGTCGCCTTTGCGGTTACGCTGCGCATCAACTCGTCCGTGTGAAGGCTGCCTTTCATCAACAGCTCGCCCTTTGCCTCGTGAATCAACTCGACCGCTTTTGCCGCCGACGCCTCGCTGTGGACAGCGTCGACGATCTCAAAGCGCGCGATATCAAAGCCGAACTTCGCGGCGGTCGTCTTGATCTTGCTTGCCGGGCCGACCAGGATTGGCTTGATGATCCCGGCAGCGGCGGCTTCGCAGACGCCTCTTAGCGAGGCTTCGTCGCAAGGATGCACCACGACGGTCACGGCTGACGGCACGAGCTTGGCAGCCGCAATCAGACGATCATATTTGGCGTGGGTTTGGGCTTCGCCAGCATCGATAGGAACCACGCTCATTGCCTTGCTCCCGATGGTCTCGCTAAGGGTTGCGATGCCTTGTGTTAGAAAGCCTTGTTGTAGGACGTCTTGGGTTAGGACGCCTTGGCCCTGTCCGCGCTCGGAACGAAAGGGACAGTGTCGGCGCTGGCCCCCGAAGGTCCTGTCTCATTGGCTTCGAAAAGCGCCGTTATCCTTTTCAGTCGTTCCGCGGCATCGCCGGAGATTTCGCCGCCCGCGCTCAAGACATTGCGAATCGCGGCGAGACCTTTGCGGCGTTCGGCAACATCCGCCGGCAAGAGTTTCGGGATAGCCGCGAGCGTGGCTTCCGGTTCCAGCAGCAGGAGAAAGAACTGCTCGCGCGCGGTTGCCTTGAACTGCGCGAGCGTCATTTTCGATGCCTCTTCGGTCAGACGAATGCGCCGCAGCGCCGCAATCCCACGTTCATCGACGAACCCTCGGGCCATGCCGACATAGATCAGACCGCGAATGGTGCACTCTTGGAGGCCGCCTTTGGTTATCAGCGACTTCAGTTCCGCAATACGCTTGTCCACAAGCTCGCGGTGCAGTGGCGATTTTCCGGGCCGTCGCGGTCGCGCAGTCTTGGCGCTAACGCCAACGGCAGCCTGGAGGACTGGCGATCCATAAATTCCAAGGAACATCTGCTCGGAGAGTTTTTCCTGGGCTTCGCGCCAGGTATCCAGCGACTTGACGATTTGTTCGGAAACCTTTTCCTGCGAGACAAGGAATGGATTATCGGCCGCCACCGGCTTGCGTTGGTCGCGGACCTTCTCTGCCGCGTTTTTAAGCGCTGGCATGAATGGATTGGTCTCGGTGAACGCTTCGTAGGACATCCGAACCGGATGCCAGCGCTTCAGCCACTCCGCCATCGTCGGGGTGACGCAAGCCTTGACCATCGGCTGCACGAAGGCGCGGTAAAGCGAGAGATTGATTTCTGATACGCGCGCGGCGGTTGCGAACCGACGCTCTTCTTCGGGCGAATTTCCGCCCATGGCGCGGATGTCCTCCAGCGTCCGCGTTTCGCAACGCATGACCCATTCACCTGACACAAGATCGCGGTTGGTTGTGTCGCCCGACTTGCGCTCGAAGGTTGCCTCATAGAGACCGGGAGGCAGTATATCGATCAGGTCGATATTGCTGGAAAACTCGCTATGTTCCTTTTTGGCGACTCCACCTGAGACAAAGATCCCGAGATGTCCGACCGTCTCGTGCACAGTGTAGACGATGGTCTGGCCGAATGACCTGATCTCGTCGACATCGTCATAGAGGTCGAGAATCCAGTCGAGCGCCTGCTGCGGCGGCGTGATGTTGTCGCCCTTCGAGCAGAACACCACGATTGGCGAGCGAATGTTGCGGAGATCGACCGCCGTACCATCTGAGGTCTGGATGCGCCCGGCCGCCAGATTATTGCCGACAAAGAGCTCGTCGACGATGAACTGCATTTCCTCGGCATTGAGGTTGACATGCCCACCCCACCAGCGCTCGAATTCGAGGTAACGGGGAGCTTCGGTATCGACCTTGGAATAGACGTTGTACTGCTTGCTCCACAGCGTGTTCGCCGGATTCTGGCTTTCGAAATTTTGCACCAGCCAGCCACCGTCGAACTTGCCGCCGCCCATGTCACCGGTCAGCGCGGTTAGCCAGCTTCCGCCGAGCAGGCCGCCCGAATAGCGCATTGGGTTTTGTCCGCGAACACCGGCCCAATAGGACAGTGGCGCACCGGCTACGATGATGGGCCCAAACAGCTCCGGCCTGGTCGCAGCCAAAATCATTACGGCCCAGCCGGCCTGGCAGTTGCCGATCACGCACGGTTTTCCGTCGGCCTGAGGATGCAACGAGATGATTTTCTCCAGGAACACGGCTTCCGCGCGGGTGATATCTTCGATGGTCTGGCCCGGCATTGGATCGGGCGTGAAACCAATGAAATAACAGGGATGCCCGGCTTTCATGGCAACGCCGATTTCGCTGTCAGCCTTGAATCCGCCGATACCCGGACCGTGACCGGCACGGGGATCAACCACCACGAAGGGCCGCCGCATGAGATCAATCTCGACGCCCGTCGGCGGCGTGATGCGAACCAGCAGATAGTTCACCGGCCGCTCCAGCGTCCGGCCATCCATTACAAGTTCGGCCTTGTAATCTAAGACATGGGGGATCGTCTCGGCGAGATGCTCGCGATACTGATCGCTACGCTGTCGCATGACATCCCAGAACAACACACTGCGCTGTGCCGCATCTGTCATGTATTCTAGCATGGGACCGACAAAGTCGAACGGCGTATGACCTGCTGCCTGCTGATGGTCGTTCGACATTTTTCAACTCCATCGTTTATCTCCTAGGTTAGCGAATTTGGGGGAAATAGGATTGATCTAGCTCAATAGCTCCCCCGTGCGCGCGAGTATTTTTAAATATTAAAATTATGACACAGGCTTACGCAGACACTCACACAGGGAATATTCGAGGAGAGCGAACCATGCTGAACATCGACGAAATGCTGCCCTCGGCGAAGGAAATCTTGAAGCAATCGGCCCTCAAGGAGGCTGAGAAAGCTGAAGAGTTCATGCGCGCACAGGCTGCGGCAGAAGCCGAAAAGCGGGAGCTGGTCGAGGAACTCGCCAAACCGTCTGGCCTTTCCGAGGAAGAGAAAATTAAGCGCGCATCCACGGTGATCCAGCGGGCGGTGCGGAACGGCCTGCATGAAGTCCAGGTCTACCGATTCCCCAACGTTCTCTGCACGGATCGCGGCCGGGCGATTAACCAGATGGAAGCAGGCTGGGAAAACACGCTGACCGGAATTCCGAAGGAAATTTTCCAGCTCTGGAAGGATTATCTGCAGCCGCGCGGTTACAAGATCGCCTATCAGATCATCGATTTTCCTGGAGGCGTCCCCGGCGACATCGGCATCACGCTGAGTTGGGGATGAACAAGATTCACCCGACCTCAGGCCGCGCTTGGAGCAAACGATAATGGCCAAGGAAGAGGACCCGTCTGCCAAGATAAAGCGCAAGCCCTACGAAAAGGAGCTGCGCAAACTCCAGGTTGAGCTTTGCCACCTGCAGCGATGGATAACTTCCAAGGGTCTGCGGGTGATCGTTTTATTTGAAGGGCGCGATGCCGCCGGCAAGGGAGGCACGATCAGGGCCTTGACCGAGAAAGTTAGCCCGCGTGTGTTTCGGACCGTGGCCCTCCCCGCGCCGTCCGACCGTCAAAAGACCCAGATGTTTCTGCAAAGGTACGTTGAGCATTTTCCTGCCGCGGGTGAAATCGTCATCTTCGACCGAAGCTGGTACAATCGTGCCGGCGTTGAATATGTCATGGGCTTCTGTTCCAAGGAAGAACACAAGCGCTTCCTCCAGCTGGCTCCGGAAGTCGAAAAATACATCGTCGACGCCGGGATCATTTTGATCAAGTACTGGCTGGAAGCGGGAATGGAGGAGCAGGAGAAGCGGTTCACCGCCCGGATCGACGATCCACTCCGTCAGTGGAAATTGAGCCCTATGGACCTCGAATCCTACCGCCGCTGGTACGACTACTCGAAAGCGCGCGATTTGATGCTCAAGGCTACCGATTCCAAACATGCGCGATGGTTCGTCGTTCGCTCTGAGGACAAACGTCGCGCGCGATTAAACTGCATCTCGCACTTGTTAAAGACGATCCCGTACAAGCGCGTTACGCCGGAGCGGGTCAAATTGCCAAAGCGCTCCGAAAAGGGCCAATACAATGATCAGGCGAGCTTGCGCCGAACGACGTTTGTGCCCGAGCGATACTAGCTTGCGGATTTTCCGATGCTGGTCGTTCCGTGGTAGGCGCAACATCTGTATTCGGGCAATTTGAAGGTGGCTGTCGAGGAGCCTACGAAATGGGAGCTTGCGAAATGGCTGAAATAAACAAACTCTCCGTTGGCAAGGTGCTCGATAAGCTGCGTAGCAATGACGTGCAAAAGACCTCGAGGATGACGCAGCTCGACGAGAAAATTAAGACGACTGACGAAGAGATACAGCGCCTGAGAGCGGCGAAGCTGCGACTCAAGCGCGGCCGACCAGCAACGAAATAAAAGAATTCGGTGATTGCCCTGGATGCGTACCCAACTATTCATATCGCTCCCTTTTTTTCATAATACAGCCTGCGATTGAGCTCTCTGCTTGAAGCTTGGATTTTCCGCGCGTTAATTCTATCCCTTGATCAAAGCGATATTTGGCAGCAGCTCATCGCTTTCTTTTGGCACCATACGATCTAATCCAGGAACGATTTTTGGACACAGCTCCAACTGCGAGAGCGGAATGAGTATCGGTTCGGAGATGCCAGCCGCATCCACTGCGAGCACCAGGACGATAAAGTATCTCACGTGGATCGCCCCTGGTCTTGAGGTACTGTTGCGCTATCGGTTCGCAGAAGACTTCCGGCACGATCTGGTTGCCGGCATCTCGGTCGCGGCGGTGGCATTGCCTGTTGCGGTGGCTTACGCCCAGCTTGCCGGGTTCAATCCGGTCGTCGGTCTATATTCAAGCATCTTGCCACTGGTGGCCTATGCGGTTTTTGGGACTTCGCGGCAGCTAATGGTCAACCCAGATGCAGCGACCTGCGCCATGATCGCCGCCGCCATCGCTCCGCTCGCCGCTGGCGACGCTGATTTGTATCTTTCACTCTCGATGACGCTAACTTTTTTCGCCGGTCTGTTGTGCGTCGCGGGAAGCTTCTTCCGCCTTGGTGCACTGGCCGATTTTCTATCCAAACCAATCCTGGTTGGCTTCCTGAACGGCATCGCCATCAGCATTCTTCTTGGACAAGTCGGAAAGCTGTTTGGATTTTCGATAGAGTTGCAGGGCATCGTTCCTCGATTGATCGAAATCTTCGCCAAACTGCCGCAGACCCATTTGCCGACGCTTGGGGTGGGAATCGGTAGTTTCGCAATGCTTTTCATCTCACTACGATCGCTGCCACGCGTGCCGGCGGCGCTGGTTGTGCTCGTTGTTGCGGGCACTGCTGCTGCGGTGCTGAAACTCAGCGCACAGGGTGTCGCCATTCTGGGGCCGGTCCCGGCGGGGCTGCCAAGTTTGCACTGGCCGGCGTTTCCGCTGCAAGACGTGCCGCCGCTATTTGCCGACGCGGCTGGACTCGCCCTCGTATTGTTCACCAGTGGCACGCTAACGGCTCGCAGTTTTGCGTCGAGGGGCGGCTACGACATCGACGTCGATCGTGAACTGGCGGCCTACGGTGCTGTCAACATTGCTTCGGCCCTCTCGGAGGGTTTTGCTGTGACCGGAGCCGACTCTGCGCACCGCGATGGGTGTTGCTGCGGGCGGTCGCACGCAAGTGACCGGGCTGGTCGCCGCCGCAGCGATTGCTATCGTGCTGTTGTTCCTGACCGAACCCCTGCAATACGTCCCGATTGCCGCGTTGGGAGCGGTACTGATATTTGCCGCCTACTCGCTGTTCGACGTTTCGACGCTTAGGGAAATCTGGAAGATCGACCGGCTAGAGTTCGCCTTGGCGACGGTTACGATGCTCGGCGTCGTGGCGGTTGGTGCGATCAACGGCATTCTGATCGCAGTGGCGCTGGCGCTGGCACGCTTTGTCAAGCAGACCGCACGGCCGCGCATCGAAGTCCTGGGCAAGGTAGATGGCCTCCCCGGCTTTCATTCGATTGAGCGACACCGGAACGTTAAGACATTCCCGGGCCTTGCGCTCTTCCGATTCAACTCACCTCTGACGTTTTTCAATGCCGACTATTTCAAGCGGCAGGCATTGGCTGCGGCCAAGGCTGCCGGGCCAGATCTGCAGTGGTTTGTTATTGATGCGATCCCAATCAGCGACATCGATATTAACGGCTATTATGCTCTCCGCGACCTGCGCGAGACGCTGGAAGCGCGTGGCGTCATGTTGATATTTGCGGGACGCAGGACTGAATTTCTCAATGGGCTCCGGGAGATCGGCCATTACCGAGCCGAGCATGAAGACCTCATCTTTCCGACCCTGCGCCAGGCGCTGAAGGCTTACCAACGCGTAGCGCATCAGTCCAAGGTGCCCTTGGACGAGGAATAGCTAACAGGACCGCCCCCTTGTGAAAACTGCCGATCTACAAATGACTATAGAGTGCTCCTGTTCGCGAGCAGTCGCGATGCAAATATGCGCTGGCCATAAGCGACCGGACGCAATCGACCAGCAAGTCGATTTATGTCACTGCATGGTGATAGTGACACCGCCTACGGAGGCGGACAGCTCCAGACCGACCTTGACGCCGTGCAACTCCAGCACCACGCCTCTTGCATTTTGCAACGCGACACCGCCTGCTCCGCCGGCGAGCGCCCCGCCAGCGCCGATCGCGCTATAGGTGCCGGCGAGATCCGCAGGGGAGTGCAAATGGAGAGCCCGCCCGACCATATGGGTGGTCGACGCGCCGATCGTGGCTCCGAAGCTCATGCCGGAAACTGTGAACGGATAATGGTGGCCGTGAAATGTCAGGACGCCGTGTCCTCCACCGACGCCAATAATAAATCCGCCTTTCGTGAAGACAACTCGAACCGAACCGGTTTCGGCCCGCGACGGCGTCGCAAGACTAGTCGCCCCCATTAAGCCCAGTGCGGCCGCGCAAACGAGTGTTCGAAGGTATTTCTTCATTTCAAATCCCCTTTGTTAGGATCATTCTCCAATAACGCAATCGAGCCACTATTTGCCCGATTCAATCTGTTCCAGCGCCGCGTGAAGGAATTCGTTCATCCTCTGGGCGACCTGCTGTTCCGAAATACCTTTTTTCGCGAGATCTCTTGATACCTTGTGCAAAGTCTCCTCGCGGGTCTGGTTCTCCAGATCTGCGGTGACGATTCCATTTGCGTAGGCCACCGCCGCATCTCCCGTCAGGCCGAGTTGGGCCGCGGCCCAGCCACCCAGCATTTTGTTGCATCTGGCCATCACCTTGAATCGCAGTTCTTCGTCGTGGATGAATTTGGCTTCGAATCCCTGTTCGCGCTTGTCAAAGGTCGTCATGCGTTCGTTCCTGATTGCATTCCAATGGCTAGAAGGCGGTCGCTGGAGCTAGACTGATGTGGATTGACTTGTAATGATCAAGCATCGCAAGAGCGCGGTCGAGTTCATCGCCGGGCGGTGTTTTTGCGACGGCTTCCTGCATCTCCTGGATCTTTATCCCGAGTTCGGCAAGATCAGCATCTTCGACCGATGTTGATGAGTCCGCCAGGATCGTGAGCTCAGCCTGCGAGAACTCCGCCAAACCTCCGTAAACGACGAACCTCTCGCGGTTGGCACCCGTTATTGCGGTCACAATTCCCGGACGAAGCGAAGCAACGATCGGTGCGTGACCGGCGAGGACGCCGAAATCACCCTCGAGACCCGGCACGTCAACCTGATCAACCTCGCCGGCAAATAGCAGCTTCTCCGGCGAGACGAGGCTAAATTGGAAAGTGGGCATTGCGTTCTCCGATCATTCAAAATCTCTTCGCTTGTGAGTAGACGCCTCGGAGCAAGGCGTTTTTATATAATATATGACGCAAGGAATTGCCGGTCGTTGACCTGAATCAAAGGCGCACTATCGATCACCTTTCCCGACCTCAAACTTGACACAAATCAACTGCCCGAGGGCACGTTTGCAGCACTGTCAATGGGTTTGCGCGGCGCGGTCCGCCTTGGTGAATTGAACCATGGATACAATCGTGGACATGCTGTCTCGTGGAGTTGACCAACTCCTCGGACGGGCGAGTGGGCCATTGCACTTCAGACTGCTGATGATGCCGACTGTCGTGACAATACTTGCGGTCCGGGCCGGTCTGAGGGACGCCCGTGAAGGGCAGCCGGCGTTCTTGTGGGCTATTGTTACAAACCCAAGCGAGCGGTGGAGGCTTTTCCACTCTGCGATGAGGGACATCGGTAAAGTCTTCATCATGGCGGTCGTACTCGACACCGTGTACCAGATCTTATTTTTGCGGGCGTTTTACATAGCTCAGTTGCTCATCGTCGCCGTTGCGTGCTCCATTGCGCCATATGTCCTGATCCGCGGACCAATCACGCGCCTGACGCGCAGCCTCTGCCGCAACGAGGCCAACCCCAAAAAAACAGCGTCAACCAGATGAGTTGAGAGCACGCAGTCGGCCGCATGTTTCGAACGTGATGAGCGAGGAGGTGTGACGAAGCCATGGAACCTCTGACGGAACACCCTTTATTCATTTTCGTGGCCGTTTTTGCGACGCTGTGGCTCGCTTCGGTCCTAGGCGCGTGGCTGCACAGGCGCAATCGAAATGCCGAACATCAGCAGCATGAGGATCTCGGCGTCATCCTTGGTGCAACGCTGACGCTGCTCGCGTTGATCATTGGCTTTAGCGTTTCCATGGCCAGCACGCGCTACGATTTGCGCAAGAATCTCGAGGAGGCCGAAGCCAATGCTATTGGGACCGAAATGCTACGCGCCGATCTTCTGGCGCCTGCAGATGCTGCGAATGTCCACACCCTTCTTGGTGCTTATCTCAACCAACGAATTCTATTCTACACCAATCAGGATGACATTCGGCAAGCGCAGATCGAACAGACGACCAGCCGATTGCAGATCGATCTCTGGGCTGCCGTTCGTAGGGCAGCCACCGCACAGCCAACTCCGGTCACGGCATTGGTGCTCTCCGGTATGAACGACGTCATCAACTCGCAGGGTTACGCGCAAGCCGCGTTTTGGAATCGAATTCCACACGCTGTGTGGTGGCTCATGGCTTCCATCGCACTTTGCTCTAACGTCCTCTTCGGCTTTCGGTCGCGGGATGGCAAGGCAGCCAGGAAGCTTTCTCTCGTGCTGCCGTTGGTGGTCTCGATAGCCTTCCTTCTAATCGCCGATATTGATGCTCCCCGGCATGGCTTAATCCACGTCGGTCCCCAAAACCTGGAAAATTTGGCCAGATCGGTAGGACGCTAAAAGGTGCGCCGCGTCGCGCCAATCCAATTCAAAAGAACGAAAGCGAAGAAAAATAGAACAGTCGTGCGTAGGATTCGCACGGGCCCGCGACTTAACGATTTGATTAGAATAAGCTCTCTACCCGATCCAACGTTGGCGTCGGGTCTTGTTGCGCTGCGCCACTATTGCCGCCCGAAAATGGAGGGTTGCCAGGCACACCACCGGCAGCCTCAGCGCCGGCCGCGCGGCATGCAGCCGCGGCGACAACGATCCCGCTTCACGGCCGCCCCCCGCAATCCTGCCGCGTAAGGTCGCAGTGCGCCGGCAAGAAGCATCGGCTCGGTCACCCGTACGATTTGCAGGTCCGTTCCGGGCACATGGGTTACGTTTTATTCCGAGGACATAGGTAACACTTTCGGTCCGAAGGGATTTGCAAGGGGTTCGAGCCTGCAGGTCTCATCGTCGAAGTAGCCGAGATCATAATCCATGAAGCTGGCGAGCCAAATGCGGTCGTCGGTTTGTTTGATGCCGACGGTCTGGCCGGCGAACACCTGACTTAGATTGATCTTTTGGTTGCTGAAGCAGATGCGGCCGCAGGTCGTGACAGTGGCTGCCATGTCATGAAGCGGATAGTCGATATCCGGCAAGCCGCGATATGGCCGTGACGAGGGCTGGTGAGCCGGGCACTGCATGTGGGCGCGCCCGAGAATTGATGAGCAATTTTGTGCGGGATCGATCGCAACTTGATGGAATCGCAGCAGCAAGGACAGACACTACAGGCCACTGTCTTTAAGCGCGAGTTCCATCTTAACGTGCTCACTACTTTAAGTAACCACAACTTGAATATTGCAAGCCTTTTAAAAATTAACAAAAGATATAACTCCACGCCCCGCACTTTTCTCGTTGTTGTGGTTCTGACGCCAAGGCGGCCATAACCGACGGCAACGAACCACAATTTCAATCAGCCCTGCATCTTTCGTTTGGAAATTCTCTTCTTCCTCAATGGAACCGATTCAATTTATGGTGATTTTAGATGGAAACAACCTTAGATAAGCAGCGTTCTTGGGTTGCTCTCGGTTCATGTGCTCTTAGTAATTGCAAGTTAATTCAGGCGCATGAGCTCTTTGCAAAAAATATTGCTGATGTTGTGTGCGGTATGCCTCGCGACGCAGGCCGGCGCCAATCTGATCGAGTATTTCCACGAAGTATCGGATGGCGCGCGCTTCGGAGGTGACTTCATCGGTTTTTGGAATGCGGCGCATCGAGTGCGGCACGGCGACATCGCCGCCATTTATGATCCCGATAGGTGGCATACGATCTTGTCGACCACGATAGGATCCATCACGATCTCGTGGTTCGTGTATCCGCCAGTCGCCTTGTTTGGCTTATGGCCGCTGGGCAATGCGACGTACAACGAGGCGGTTCTGGCTTGGTCGCTCATTCCGCTGGCGTTCTATTTCGCCTTGATCGTCTTATTCGCGAAACGCTCTGGCCTCGGTGCTGGAGCCAATCCTGCTGGCGATAGTAGCTGGTCGCGAGTGCAGGCTTATGCCGTGCTTATCGCGTTCTCCCTGCCCTTTCTCACCGCCAATCTGTTTAGCGGACAAACCGGCGCGATCATTGCTGTGTTCTTTATGGGAGCAGCGTATTTCTGGCCAACGCGTCCTATTCTGGCAGGAATTTGCATCGGTCTCTTGATAATCAAGCCTCAAATGGGGCTACTGATGCCCTTCGCGCTAATAGCGTCTCGTCAGTGGCGCATCTTCGCCGCCGCAGCGATAACCGTTCTATCCTTGATTGTCCTTTCGGCGATATGGCTTGGAACCGCGATCTGGGCTGATTATTTCCGTATGAGCCAGATGTTCAGTCATTTTATTGGCGCCGGCTACGACCAGATAAAGCAACTCGCACTCAGTCCCTACGTGTCGTTGCAAGGCGTTGGAATATCAGCTGCTCTCGCTGCCCTTTTGCAGGTCGTCGTAAGCGTCGCGGTTCTGGCCGTGATAATCCAGGGCTTTTGGCAGTGGAAGTCAGACAAGAAGAAATTAGGAAAAGAGGATGAGCGGCTTGATCTTCGATTGGCGCTCTTGGCCGCGGGGACGCTGCTTACAACACCGTATGCACTGTCCTACGACACTCCCCTACTGATGCTGTCCGTTATTCCGCTGCTCGCACGTAACTGGCGTGATGGGTGGGACGGGATTGAATTAGCCTCGCTAACCGCGCTGCTGATCTTGCCCTATGCACAGCTTCTCGCAGTTGGCATCCATATTCCGATTGCCTTCTTGGCCCTGTCGCTATGGTTCGGAGTGATTTATCGGCGTTTTAAAAAAGAAAGGCCAGCCGAGCCTATCGGCTTGCAAATCCTGGCCGCAAAAGCGACCGCTTGATCCGAAGGACAGGCGCTATTAAGTTCAGAGCGCGAATTTCTGACCAAACACCCTCTCGACTTGTAGTGCCCGGTTACGCGCGGCGGAATCCAGAGCGGGTGCCGAAGGCGGCATATTGCGCGCCAAGCGGCACGCCGCTCAATGCACGTTCGATGCGGCGCGCAGGGTTGGCTTCCCATGGCAATAACAAGAAGTGGCGCGTACCGATTTCACTCACGCCCGCTTGCGACATTAATTCCTGCGTCCTTCCGGCGCCGAGCAGGACCGCGTCTCGGTCAAATTCGCAGCGCGAGATCGCAAGGCGTGTCAGCGGATTTAACGGGTTATGCTCGATGACACAGACGAGCCCCCCAGGTCGGACGACGCGACACATCTCTCTTACAAAGTGCGCCCATTTGGCAGGCGGGACGTGATGCATGACGCAGATGGCGCTGGCTAAATCGAAGCCAGCATCCTCGAACGGAAAGGTCACGCCGTCGAAATCGCGGTAGTCGACGTCGGTATTATCAGCGCGCGCCTGCGCGATGCTGGCGGTAGAAACGTCGATGCCGCTGAGACGGTCAACCAAGCCGCGCAGCATCGGATGAAAGCTGCCGACACCGCAGCCAACGTCGAGCATCGCCGGCTTTTCGGCCCCCAGCCGCTGAGCGATCAGTTCGCGCAACACGTCGGCCTTGGCCCGCATGAAAAAACTGTGCGGCAAGCCGGAAAAATCGATCGAAGATTGCACCACGTTGCGATAGTTGCTTCGGTAGTTATCGAATAGTTCCGTCATGGCGTTTATTTGTGCACGGCTTGGACGGCCGGATGTGTCGCCGCGGCCTCGTTTCGCTCAAAGCCCAGCCGTTGTTGCACCACATAGAGCGGGCGTTGCTTCACCTCGGCATGGATGCGGCCAACATAAAGCCCGACAATGCCGGTCATCAGCATGTTCATGCCGCACAATAGCGATACGATCACGATGGTCGAGGACCAGCCAGCGACCAGTCGGCTGTCGTTGCTCATCCACAACACCATCACCCAGCCGCCGTAGAGCAGCGCCAGGCCCGACACCGCGAGCCCGCACCAGATCGCGAGGCGCAACGGCACGTCGGAAAAGCCGAGCGCCGCATTCAAAGCGAGCCGGACCATTTTGAACAGCGGATATTTGGTTTCACCAGCCGCTCGCTCGAGGCGGTGGAACGTCACTTCGGTCTGGCGAAAGCCGAGCCAAGCGACCATGCCGCGCACAAAACGGTCCTGCTCCGGCATCTGGCGCAGCGCGTCGAGCACCTTTCGATCGATCAGGCGGAAGTCGCCGACATCGGCCCGGATGCCGATCGAGGATATGCTGCCGAGCATCCGATAAAACATATGGGCCGTGGCGCGCTTGAACGGACTTTCGCCGGCGCGCGACAGACGGCGCGCATGGACAACGTCGTAGCCTTCCTTCCATTTGGCGATCAACTGGTCGACGATTTCGGGCGGATCCTGCAGGTCGGCGTCCATCACGACGATTGCGTTGCCTTGTGCCGCATCCATGCCGGCGGTGATCGCGATCTGATGACCGAAATTGCGCGATAAGCCGACATAGCGGAAACGAGGATCGCGCCCGGCGAGGTCCTGCAGCACCAAGGGACTGGAATCGCTGCTGCCGTCATCGACAAAGATCGCCTCCGCTGGCTCCTGGAGCCGGGCGAGCAACTGGTCGAGCCGGCGCAGCAGCACCGGCAACACGGCTTCCTCATTGAACACGGGGATGACGATGCTGTAGCTGATCGGCTCGGATCCGGTCGCCATAGGGGAGGTTCCACACGTTCGAACGAGCGAGAACCTAGCCATCGATAGTTAAGGAGGCCTTGCCGCAACCAGCGCGGGAGGACCTCTTTGGCGCGATTTTCGCTGGTTTGTGGGCGTAACCGAGACCCGCGGCGGATTTCATAAAAGACAAGGCGCGCGGACCGGTCCAATTCCTCTCAGGTCCCCGAGTTCACGCCTGGCACGATCTGCCTGACAATGTCTGCTTTTTGTGGGGGGACAGAGCTGACATGCCGTTCAGGCTGAGCAACATTCGCTGATGACGCGTTGCTAACATATATCGTCGAGATGTCAGGCCCCAACAATCTCTTATCTGGAAAGGAAAACGAGCTTGCGCCCAATGAGAGCATAAGACGCACAGCGAGAGCGAAATAAAACAGAAGGCCGGGACGGTGAGCGATTTATAATGCAAGTAGTTGCAGGGGACCGGATTTGAACCTGTGACCTTCGGGTTATGAGCCGGATTCGCCGATTGATCCAACTTCATGCCCGCCACGTGGCCCCTCGATTTATCCCTCGTTCCAAAGTTCGAATAAACATCCAAGACATATTAATAGGTTATTCGAGCAATTCGAATCTCTCCGAGCGCGCCAGAAGATACCCACCCCCGCTTTAACCCTTGGGCTTTTTCTGTACCGTTCGGCCTGGCCTTGGCGGCTTGCGGCGCGTATAGGGAAGATGTCGCAAGACGATGGCGCTGAACCTCAGTGCGGACCGCGGGCAGACCCGGGGGCAGTACCCGGCGCCTCCACCTTAGCAGCTTGAGCTTAAAGGTCTCATTCCGGTGAGATTGATTTTGTCGGAAGGCAGAATTCCAGAGCTGTTAAGGCGGGGGCGAACCAGGATCGATGGTCGCGAAGAAGCTATGAGCTGTGCTCGGCATGATACCGCCGTTATCGGGTCAAAAACCTAAATGCAAACGATAACGTTGCATTGAACGAAGTGCGCCTCGCGGCGTAACTGTTCGGGGTAGGTACACCTGGCAACAGAACGGCCATTGCCGCGTCAGCCTTCGGGCTGGCGCGGCTTTTATTTTGGTGCAAGCGGTTCTTTGCAACTAACGCAGGCGCAGCGCCACCGCCCAAGCCACGCCGCTGATATTGTCAGCACAACAACCCTAGCCCTCTGGGATTTGCACCACGCCCCATGCCGGCGGGGCTGGGCCAAGCGGTGCGCCTCCAACCGAGACTGGTCCGACAGGCTTGGGCAGCCGAGAAGGTTTCTTGCGCGCCATTGCGGATACGCGGGTGCGGGCTCGCGTCTGCGTGATCGAGGAAGTGGTCTCCGGCGTCACGGCATTCTGTAACGCGTCAACCTTCGCCGCCAGCATGGAAAACTGAGCGGAAAGCTTTTTCACCTCGGTTTGCTGAGCCGCCAAACCCTGCTTGAGCGAATCTAGGGTAGCTGCACCCCGCCGCAACAGGATTGTATTTTGCTGCAGCGAGGATCCGTTTTCCTGCAGCGCGACCAGGTGTTGTTGCTGCGCTGACTGAATATCTTTCAACGCCGAGGTGACGACCGGATCTGGTATTGGCGCCGAAGCTGTCTCGTGGGGAAGGAGTTCGGCCAAGCTGGTAAAATTCGGCAAGGCAATGTCGAAAGCCGGCAGAGTGTATACGGCCGCCGCACCATTCAGAAGCAGAGCGAACAGGGACAAAAGCAAGATCGGCTTGCGGCTGGATTGCCTGCTTTGCGTTACAGGCTCAAGCTGCTTCGTATTGTCCTGCTTTGATTGCGGTTCCTGTGCCTCGGTCACCTGCATCGGTCCCGATAGATTAAAAATGACGGAGCCACCACGGGAGCGATCTAGCCACGGCTCCTTGCGCGATTGCCCACCCAAAACTGGCCTGGATCATGGACTTATAGGGTTAATTCCCGGTTAGCGTTTCGGCATTCCAGGCATTGGTCGCGAGGCGCACGCGCGTCCCGGCCGGCCTACCCCGTTTCCGGCGTAGCGAACTGCCGCGAAACCAACAGCAGCACGACACCGGTAACCGCAATCAACCCGCCCGCCCAATGAGGTGCGCGATCTTCCGCGGAGGCGTTTTCGGCTCCGCTCGACCACGTATTCGGCTTGATCTTCCGCGTGCAGAAGGTTCGAATATTTCGGCTTTCGGTCGCCATGCTATAAATCGGGCAATTCACGGGGTCATCGAATGGGGCATCGGGCATTCATTGCACGCCAATCCGCACGTCTGGCGGCGCTGGCCGTCGCCGCGCCCCTTCTGCTGAACGCAACGGTCTCCCATTCCAGCGAAACCCAACTGGCTTTCCTGTCCAATTCGGAAAAGGATCAGCAGACCGCGATCGAGGTCCCAACATTTCCACCGCCGCCGGAGGTCAATCCTTTTGACGGAAGGTGGAAATTCACGGGCGGCGGATGCAGAGGAGCAGGCTCGGTGTCGGCGGTCATCAAGGGCGGCAAGGTCATCGTCCGGGGCGGCGGCGGAAACGTAACGCCGGATGGAACCATCCATACGGTCGGCGCCGGTAACGGGCTGACGCTCACCGCCGAGGGGCGCTTGTCTGGGGACGCGGGTTCCGGAACTTACGATCGATCCGACGGCTGTTCGGGTACCTGGGTAGCGGTCAAACAGCGCCGCTGAGCACGCGCCCCTTTAACCGACCCGATCACCAGACATTGTTGCCGAAAAAACCCACGGGCCGCTGCTGGGCAACCAGCATCCTCGATGATCCGACGTAGTTCGGCCCAACATAGTTCGGTCCAGTGTAATTCCTGGCAACCGACTTTCGTTTCACTTTGGGATGGGTCGGGGCTGGCAATTGGGCAAACGCCTCCCTGACCCCGCGTTTCGAAGGCGTCGCGGCGACTTTTTGCTGCACCGGCACCGCTTCGGCCATCACAGGCGCCGGAACCGGTGTGATGGTGGGACGGGTGGTATCGAAGACGACGCGCTCCGGCCATTTCGTGTCGGAATGAATGCGTATGACGGAAAGATCCGTGCTGGAATGGGAGGCTACGGTCACCGGCAAGGCCGGCAAGCAGGCATCTGCGATAAACAGGAGCGCAAGCAAAGCGCCGCCGACGAAGATAATATAACGCATCAGCGGCATTTCGGTTGTGCTCCATCCGCACGGCAACGCTGTCCCCGGCTCAACCGGCGATCCCTCTATTTGTTCCGGATGACAGGAAAAGGTTCGACGAGCCAGCGCCCGTCTGTCTCATTTCGAAAGGCGACTTTTGAAAGGCGGCGCCGGCCCAAAACGAATTTACCTTAAATATGACTAGCCGCTACCAGCGAGCATTTCGCCTTGGCTGCGTTCACATTGACGAAACCGACATGCAACCGCGCGAAAGTCTTTCGGCTCTTCATGTTGACGACATCGCTGATCGAGCGCGAGCGGTCGGTCAAACGGCTGCCGTCAGGCCGCATGAAAGCGCACGCAATGTTGATGTCCTTGACGGCGTAACCGTTGTCATTGCGGAGCGTCATCGTCACCAGCGCATTGGACCCGAGGCCTCCCCTGCGCCATGACTGCGACGAGATGGTGAGGCGATCGACCGGCGCCGGCTGCGCCGGCACAATCGCTTCGGAAATCGCGGGATTGAAGGACGGCTCCCTGGCGAGACCCACGGTCGGACTGATCGAAGCCGGTGTTGCTAATGTGGCTGCGGCCAGATGCACCGCTCCGGCGGGTGCCTGCTCCCGGACCTGGTTCACAAGCAGCAATGCAGCTGCCGCGAGAATGACGGCGATTGGCAACCAACCAATTGCTGTCCTGAGATAGCTCGCAGGCATATCGTCAGCGCGATCTGAATGATGTCCCCAGCTGAGACTGACATGCCGGCTGATTCCGGTCGAATCAATATTGAGAAATCCATCGGTCATGGTCGCGCCATCTGGAAAATGGGCTGGCTCTATTCGCCTGGATCGCAATTCACACATGAGAAATTCACACATGAGAAATTGGTTCCATCAAAGCGTGACATGATCGAATGAAACGGCCCGAACCTTGCGGCCGAGGGGATGGTCATGCCCCCGCCTCACCGCTAAACTCGGCCCATGCGGACGACGTACCGCCGTTCTTTCAGGCCGGCGGGCGGCGCAAAAATCATCGTTTGGAGGAAAAGTATGCCGGTAGTGACTTGGGACCACGTTCATCTGCGCAGTCCCGATCCGGAGGCAATGGCTGCCTGGCTTGAAGACATCCTCGGGGGCGAGATTGTTCGCGGCGCCGGCCGCATCGACGTCAAACTCGGGGGCGCCATGGTCTTCATCGCCCCCGTCACATCCGGCGACGGTGTCAGTGCGGCCCCAAGTCATCCCCATCAGGGGCTCGACCATCTCGGACTGTCGGTCAAAAACATCGATGCGGTCGCTGCCGAGATCAAAGCCAAGGGCGTTGAATTCACCACGGAGCCCCACACCATCCGGCCGGGCGTGCGCATCTGCTTCATTCGTGGGCCCCAGGGCATTTCGATCGAACTGCTGGAGCGCGACACAAAATACGGATGAGCGGCCGAGGACTAATAAAGCTGGCGGTCAACCTGCCGCGTTGACGGCGGACGTCGCGCTTTGGCATAACGAACTGGTTTAGTGGGGTCTGGCGTCAATAAACCATGAAGAATGGGCTGTATTCGATCCATGTCGTCCTTCAGGACGGCCGCTCCGGCAAGGGTAGCGGCGTCGTGCTGTTTCGCGATGGCAACATTCTTGGCGGTGATGCGTACCTGTTCTATGTCGGCAGCTACACGGTGAAGGATAATACCTTCAAGGGTGAGATCCTGGTCCAGCGCCATACGCCCAGCCCGGACGTGACCCCCCTGTTCGGCGGCCCGGACCCGGTCGGTATCGGTGTCTCCGGGACGTTCACGGATACGGCCGCCGACATGAGCGGCACGGCGCTGGTCGGCAAGGCGAGCCAAATTTTCACGGCCACGCTGCGCAAGCTGGTCGAGACCGACTAAGCTTCCATCGAAGGTTATTCCGCGGCCTGCTCCAGAGGCGCCACGCGCGGCAGCACCATGTGAACGCGCGTGCCGCGTCCGGGTTCGGAATCGAGATCGAGCCGGCCGCCGAGGCGATTGGTGACGATGCTGTAGACGATGTGAAGGCCGAGCCCCGTGCCGCCCTGATCGCGGCGGGTCGTGAAAAACGGATCGAAGGCGCGCCGCCGGACATCCAGGCCCATGCCGCAACCGTCATCGGCAAAGATGATTTCGACATAGTCCGGGCCCGCCGCCCGCACCTTGATGTCGACCGTTCCGGCGCGGCCGTCCGGAAAGGCATGGGCCACGGAGTTGAGGAACAGGTTGGTGAGGACCTGCCCATAGGGACCGGGATAGGAGTTCATGGTGAGGTTGGGTTCGCAATCGACGGCAAGCGTCAGGCGGTGCTTGCGCAGGCCTGGCCGCAAACTCAGCACCACCTGTTCGGTCAAGTCGCCGAGGTCGAACGTGCGCTGGTCCGAGTAGTTGCGGTCGGCGGCGACCTGCTTGAACGAGGTGATCAACTCTGCGGCGCGGTTGAGGTTGGCAACCAGCTGGCCGGATGCATCGCGGGCGGCGCCGAGAAAATCGTTGAGGCTTGAGCGGCGGAGATCGCCGCGCGCGACTTCGGCGGTGAATAATGCGGTCTTGCGCTCGAGCGACGAGGCAACCGTCAGGCTGATGCCGACGGGATTGTTGACCTCATGCGCAACACCCGCCACGAGCCGGCCGAGCGCGGCGAGCTTTTCTGCTTCGATCAGCGAGTTCTGGGTCTCGCGCAAATTTCGTAACGCTGCTTCCGCGGCATCCTTGGCCTCGCGCATTTCCTGCTCGCCGCGTTTTCGTTCGCCAATGTCGAGCGCAACCGTCACGATGCTCTCAACACCGCCGTCCGCATCAAGCAACGGCAACTTGTTCACGAGCCAATGGCGAAGATTGCCGGACGAATCCCGGTACTCTTCCTCGTAAAAGCCGAGTTCCTTGCCCGTCGCCAGCACCCGCCTGTCGTTTTCGTCGGTCTTTTGCGCGCCATAACGCGACATCAGGTCCGAGGTGGTCTGACCGATGGCCTCGTGGGCCTCGATCCCGAAAATGCCGGCCATGTAGCGATTCATCAGAACGTAGTGGAGCTGCTTGTCCTTGACATTGATGACGGCCGGAACGGTATCGATCACGAGTTGCAACAGCCGCCGTCCTTCCGCGATCGCCTCTTCGGCACGCCGCTGGTCGGTGATGTCGCGCACGGTCCCTTCATAACGAACGATCTCGCCGGCTTCGTCGCGAACGACGGTGGCGCTATCCGAGAGCCATAAAATAGATCCGTCGCGCCGCCGCACCTGATACTCGAATTCGCGCACCATGCCGTCGCGCTGCATCAGTTGCTGATACAGCACACGGGCTTGCGGATCGACATAGACGCCCTCGGAAATGTCGTTGATGCCACGAATAAGTCCTTCCGGGGAATCGTAGAGCATCATCCGCGCGAGCGCAGGGTTGGCGTTGATAACTTGCCCTCCTGGCGTCGTCACGTAGATTCCGTCGACCGAACCTTCGAACAGCTTGCGATAGCTCTCCTCGGCAAGGCGCTGCTCGGCAAGCGCGCGGATCGCCGCTTCCCGTGCCGCGTCCGCGTCAACCAGCGAACGGCGGAATACCTCGGCGGCGCGCGCGATATCGCCGATCTCGTTGTGCACGCCGGTGGCTGGAATTGACGTCTCCTTTTCGCCGCCGGCGAGTGCGCGGATTGCGGCCGCGATCGCCTTGAGTGGACGAACCGTCTGACGCACCACGAACAGGGCTGCCGCCAGGCCGATCAGCACGCCGGCGATCCCCAGAAGAATGCTTTGCCACTTGTCGCGCGCAAGCGTTCGGGCGAAATCGCGCGACAGCACCCGCCCTCGTCTGTCGCCGAGGTCGCGCAACAAATCAGTGACCCGGCTGATCATTTGCCCTTCGCTGCCCAGCACCTCCCGGTCGAGTTGGGCGATCTGGCCCTCGGTGCCAGAGATTGAAAGGACGGCGTCGGCATATGCGTCGGTCGCGGCGCGAAGCGCGGCATCGTCGATAGTCAGCGCCTTCATGGCGCGGGCTGCCTGGTCCGTTGCCGCCGTGTCGTGCGCCAATAGAGCCGTCGTAACCTGATTTTGCGCGCGAAACAGCTGGCGTGCGATCGCTCGTTCCGGAATGTCGGAGATCGCCTGTTCGAATCGCGCGCGGGCCGATGGCAGGGCCGTAACGAGTTCCGCACGGCGGGAAATCAGCGCGGTGATCCGCTCGATGCCCTCCTCGTAATTGACAAGGCGCTGCGAGACGCCATCGATCATCTCCCGCTGCTCGGGCGCGAGCTGGAGCCGCGTGTTCTTCAGCAACGTGCTCAGCGAGGTAGCCGCCTCCTTGACGCGGCCGGACGGCGCCGCCGGATCGGTGACAAAATCCCGAGCCGCCAGCCGCAATTCCTTGGTGCGGCGATCGATCTCCTCGGCGGCTTCACCCAGGCTTTGCAGGTGTTGCAGTTCGGCGAAAGTCGCGTCGATATGGCGGATGGCGACGACGCTGGCGATGCTCGTCATGGCGATCATGGCGAGCAAAAGGGTGAAACTGCCAAAGGTCAGTTGCCCGATCGAGAAAGAAACCGACTGTATCCGTCTGAACATCGCGAAAAGGGCTCTGAGCACGGCAATCTGCTCGACTACAAGCCCCCTTATACGACGATTTGGCCGCCCGGGGGAAACCCGGCCTGACCTCGTTTTTGCGGCTGCTTAGTCCGCAGGAATGCCGGCGTCCTTCACGACCTTGGCCCACAGGGCAATGTCTGACTTGATGATGCCGGCGAATTCGCCGAGCGGGGCGCTTTTCGCCGTACAACCCGCCAAATCGAGCTTTTCGCGCACCTCGGGCGCAGCCACCGCCGCCTCTAACGCCACGCTGATTTTCGCAACAATCGGTTGCGGGGTTTTTGAGGGGACCACAATGCCAAACCATGGCGTCACCTTGGCGTCGGCAAATCCCTGCTCCGCCATGGTTGGCACGCCGGGAAAGTATTTCGAGCGCCCGTCGCTGATCGAGGCGATGACGCGGATGGTGCCGCTTTGCGTCAAGGCCAGTGCCTGGTTGGTCGAGAAAAACGACGAGGTGAGCAGGCCGCTGGCGATATCCGCAACCATTTGAGGATAACCGCGATAACTGATCGGATTGACGTCGATCCCGGCCAGCCGCTTGAACAGTTCAAAGCCGAGGTGACCGGTCGAACCCTTGCCGGGATGGCCGTAATTCAGAGCTCCCGGTTTGGCCTTGGCGAGCGCGATAAACTCGGCGACGTTCTTCACCGGCAAGGACGCCGGAACGATGAAGACATTGGGCGCCTGGCAAATCATCCCTACGGCAGCGAAATCGCGCAGGGGATCCCAGCGCATGACGAGATTGAGCGACGGGCTCGTGGTGAAGAAGGTCGTCACCAGCAGCCAAGTATATCCGTCGGGCTCGGCGCGGGCGACGTCTTCAGCCGCGATCGAGCCGTTGGCGCCGGACTTCGATTCCATGATGATCGAGGCATTCCACTGCGTGGCCATATGCTGGGTGACGATGCGCCCGAACACGTCGGCGACGCTTCCGACCGAATAGGGATTGACGACGCGGATCGGCCGGCTCGGAAACCCCTCCTGCGCGCTCGTCGCGGCGAGAGAAACTACGGTCAGCAGCAACGCTGCCATCATCGCGCCGAGACGTTTCGTCATGGCTGTCGCTTGTCCTGCCCTGCCCACGGTGTTTTGAGCGCACCGCTTGCGGTCAGGATGCCGACAATCGGACCAGCCGGCAAGGTCGCATCTTCAGCCGGAATTATTTGCTGCGGCTGGCTTCCGCGCGGGAATGGTCATCGCGGCAACGCCGATAACGACGCAAGCGAGACCGATCCAGGCGGTCGGCGAGAGTTTCTCGCCGAGCAACAGAACCCCAAGTGCTACGCCAATCGGGACTCGAAGATAGGCCTGCGCGGTTGTGCCGACGGAACCCAGGGTCTGGATCAGCCGAAAGTAGATCACGAAGGCGATCGCGGTCGAAAATATTGCAAGTCCCAGCAGCGCCAGCACCGAAGTGCTCGACGGCATCAGCGTCCACGGCCGCTCCACGGCGGCGCTGACCGGCAACAGGATCGCCGCGCCACACAATAACGAGCCTGCCGCCGGCGCCATGGGATCAAGCCCCCTGAAGCCGCGACTGAAGACCGCGCCTCCGGCGTAGCAGATGGTTGCGGTCACAATGGCGATTTGCGCGACGACCTGTTCGCCGAGGCCGTCGAATGCCTGAACGCCAATGATCAGGCAGATGCCCGCCATGCCGGCTACCACGCCGAAACATTTGCGCCAGGACAGCGCGTCCTGATGCGCGATCGCCAGCGTCAGGAAAAACGTGAAGATCGGCGACGTCGAATTGAGAATCGTCGCCAGCCCCGCATCGACCGAGCGCTCGGCCCAGGCGATCAGCGTCCATGGAATGACGCTGTTGAGGCAGGCCTGAAACAGGAAGCGCCGCCAGGTTGCGGGATCACTCGGCAGCCGCACACCCCGCCAAGCCATGATCAGCAGCAACAATAGACCCGCGACCAGCGTCCGCCCCGCAATCAGCGTGACCGGTGGAATCGTGGCCACGCCAAGCTTGATGAAGGTGTAGGAGCCGCCCCAGAGCGTGGCCAGCACCATCAGCAGCGCCAGTTCGACGCCAAGGGACGGCTCGCCCGCGCCTGCGTCTCGCGTCGTTGCCTCTATCATGGTCGCGCCGATGCTCCGCGTGCTACTGGGAGCAAAGTCGTACATGGCCGGCTGATATAATGCTTCGTTGCCGGCCGAAGTGTGAGATCGCCCGCGCTCACATCTCAAACAACTCGCCGTCGTAGCCGGCCTCCAGCGGAATGCGAAGCTGGCGGCCGCCGTTCAACCTAGTCATCACGGGCATGACGGTGACGACCGGTTTTCCTCGCGCGTCATCGAGCGCTGCTCTCACATTTGGTTGCTTGCCGAGCTTGATCAGGTTGCGCGTGGTCGGAAACGGCAGTTTGAACCGTCTGCTTTCGCCGCCCGCGATCGCCTCGCGCGGCGACAACCACAGCGAGTTGGTCGATTCCCGGCCGTCATGCGCGCCAAGTTGTTCCGGCGGGGCTGCGGCCAGAAAGAACCAGGTGTCGAACCGTTTCGGCATGCCTTCCGGCGTGATCCAGCGCGCATAGGGCACGAGCGTATCGAGGGCGAGCACCATGCCAGCCTCAGTGAGCACATCGAGAAACGTCGTCTTCCGCTCCGAGAGCGCCGCGCGGTGACGGGCTTCGATGTGCGCCGCCTGTTTCGCGTCGACCAGCTCATTTGAGCCGCGCGGACGCGCGAGCAGAATGCCGCTTTCCTCGAACGTCTCGCGGATCGCCGCGATCTTGAAACTCAACTCAGTCGCGTCGCCCCCCTCGCCTACCGAATACAATTCAGGCCGCGCGATAATCTCGCCATCGCCAGGATCGACGCTGCCGCCGGGAAACACCAGCGCGCCGGAAGAGAACTCGATCTCATGATGGCGCACCATCATGAAGACCTCGATTTCTTCGGAAGCGCCGTCGCGCAGCAGCAGGATCGTCGAGGCCGGACGCGCGGCGACTGCTTCAGCCACGAAATCAGCCCGCCGCGCTCGATTGCGGCTGCAGGTTGGCGCGGCGATCGACCCGGGCGACGCGCGACAGCAGATAATCCACTTCCGCTTTCGCCGTCGCCGTGATGCTCGAGCCCGGCTTGCGCTGGGCGCTCGAGGCAATGATGCCGCGCTTTTGCAGCACGTATTTGCGGACCGCCAGGCCAATCACCGGCTGCTGCTCGTAACGGATCAGCGGCAGATGCGCGTCGAACAGATCGTGCGCGGCGTCGCGACGACCTTCCTTCGACAGCCGGACCACATCGATCAGCATTTCCGGGAAGGCGTAACCGGTCATGGCGCCATCCGCGCCGCGCTCCATCTCGAAATCGAGGAACGTCGCGCCGTTACCGGTCAGGATCGAGAGCGGCCGCAGGGAGCCGTCCTTCTGGAAACCGCGCAGTACGGAGATTTTTTCCAGCCCCGGCCAGTCTTCATGCTTGAGCATCACGCAGGAAGGATTATCCATCACGATCTTGCGGATGACACCCGGCGTAAAGATCACGTTCAGCGTCAGCGGATAGTCCTGCAAACACCAAGGAATGTCGGTCCCGATCGCCTCCACCGCCTGCTTGAAATAGCCTGTGATCTGGTCGTCGGTGCGCAGAGTGGGCGGCGGCGCGATCATCACGCCAGCCGCGCCCGCATCCATCGAGGCGCGCGCCAGCGAGCGCATGGCGGCAAATCCCGGCGCGGAAACACCGACGATGATCTGCATGTTCTTGGCGCGCTTCACGAAGCGCTTGGCGATTTCTTCGGCCTCCGCGCCTTCGAGTTTTGGCGCCTCCCCCATGATGCCGAGCACGGTGATGCCATCGCAGCCGATTTCGCCATAAAAATCCGTCAGCCGGTCGATGGATTTCTCGTCGATCCGGCCATCGTCATGAAATGGCGTCGGCGCAATTGCGAAGGTGCCTTTGGCTTCGTGGGTGAGTTTTGTCATTGTTGCCTCTGTTGGTTTACCCGTCGTTCCGGGATGGTGCGCAAGCACCAGACCTCAGATGCGCAATTGCGCATCGGGGAATCTCGAGGTTCTCAGGTATACAATTGTACACCGTAGTTCACGCTTCGCGTGCCCCGGAACGACTAATAAATTTAAGTCCGCCGCGCCGATTTCTTGATCTCCTCCTCCGAGAAGAAAATCCCGCTTGCATGCGTCACGATATCTTCTGCCTTCCACCCCGAGAACGGCGGCTTCCAGCCTTCCATTTCCATCATCCGCATTTCGCGCACGCCACGCGGGCCGGAGACGCCGAGCACCTTGCCGGTCTGGTCGCCCGAGAGGTCGCTGACCATGTATAGCACGGCCGGCGCAATGCCGTCCGGTCCCAGCGCCATGCCGGGATTCTCTTTGTAGCGTGGCAAATCCTCGGTCATGCGCGTCAGCGCGCCCGGCGCCAACGTCCAGACCCGGATGTTGTATTTGCGGCCCTCGATTGCGAGCACGTTGGAAAGGCCCCAGATCCCGCCTTTGGCAGCGCCATAATTATATTGGCCGAAATTGCCGATCAGGCCCGAGGTCGAGGAGGTATTGACGATCACCCCGCCGCCATTCTCCCGCATCCACCGGAACACCGGCTGCGTGGTGCAGAAGGTGCCTTTCAGATGCACCTTGAGCACCTTGTCGAAGGCGGCTTCGGTCGCCTTCGCAAAGGTCTGATCGAGCAAGATGCCGGCATTGTTGACGAGGATATCGGCGCGGCCGAAATGCTTGATCGCATCGTCGAACACCGACTGGCCGCCGGCCATGTTCGAGATATCGGCGCCATTGGCGACCGCCCGGCCGCCTTCGGCCTTGATCGCCTCGACGACCTTCTCGGCCATCGAAAGATCCGAGCCGGAACCGTCGCGGGGACCGCCGAGGTCATTGACCACGACGGCTGCGCCCTCGCGCGCAAACAGTTTGGCGTAGGCTTCGCCCAGGCCCCCGCCCGCGCCGGTGATCAGCGCCACCTTGCCGTCGAGGTGTCCCATCGGTCGCCTCCCGCTTCTTTCTTGTCCCGGACGCGATGCAGCGTGAAACGCTGCGTCGCAGGACCTACATCAACCTATGGGCCCCGGATCAGCAGCGCATCGCTCACGCGCCGCGCAGCATCCGGGGCACGAGACCCGCTACCCCAACACCGTCTTGCCGCTGCGGATCACGACGGCCTCACGCGCCTTCACCCGCGCCTCGAACGAAATCACATTCCCGTCCTTCCAAAGGTCGAGCGTCACGGTTTCGCCAGGATAGACCGGCGAGGAAAACCGCGCGGCGTGCTGTTTGAAGGCGCTCGCGTCGTAGTCGGCATAGGTTTGCAGGATCCCTCGGCAGGTGATGCCGAACGTGCACATGCCGTGCAGGATCGGCTTCGGGAATCCGGCGCGCCGGGCAAATTCCGGATCGGAGTGCAGTGGATTGCGGTCGCCGCAGAGACGATAGATCAAGGCTTGATCGGGCCGCGTCGAAATATCGACGGAGCGGTCGGGCGCTCGCGAGGGCACCTTGTGCGGCTCGGGCTGACCCTCGGAAGGTCCGCCGAAACCACCGTCGCCGCGGGCGAAGCGCGAAGCGACCAAAGTGGCAAGTGGCTCGCCCTTTTCATTCTTCAGCACGGTCTGGTGCCGGATCACCGCGCCTTTGTACTTGCCCTTGTCAAACACCGCCAGCACACGTGAATCGACCAGAAGCTTTTCCGCGACCGGCAATGGACGGTGAAAGGTGATGTCGCGCTCGCCATCGACCACCATCACACGGTTGAGGTTCATCTCGCCGGGGCTCGCACCCCAGGCCGCGACGGATGCAAAGGTCGGCACGACCTTCAGCGGGCGCGGAATCGCGGCGGCTTCGTTGACGAAGGCGAGTTCTTTCTCGTCCATGGGATCAGCACCCATGCCGATTCCGTAGGCATAGAGCATCACTTCGCGGTCGCCATAGGAAAAGCGCTGATCGAGATTCTTCAGCGCCATCAACTCCTCGTACTTGATCGGCATGGCAGAGCCTTCTCCAAACTTTTCGCGGTCATGCCCGCGCAGGCGGGCATCCAGTAATCACCAGCGTTTACTGGATCCCCGCTTTCGCGGGGATGACGACCTTCTGATGGGCGCCAATCTCCTCACACCGGCGTAAAGAACGGCAGCGGCGCGCCCTCGGTCGGCTTGAACACGACCTTCACCTTCTGGCCGACCTTAAGCTTCGCCATGTCGCAATCGACAAAATTGGTCAGGAGCGACGGCCCCTCTTTCAGCGTCACATAGCCGATCGCGTAAGGGCCGGAGGCCGACTTGCGCATCAGGCTGAAAGTGTAGATCTCGCCCTCGCCCGAGCTTTCCTCCCACACCGTCTTGTCGGAGAAGCAAAATGGGCAGATCGAGCGCGGGAAATAATGCGCTTCGCCGCACGCCGTGCAGCGCTTGATCATCAGTCTGCCCTTGGCAGTCTGCTCCCAGAAATGAGCGGTCTCGGGATTGGTTTGGGGCTTTGGATATTTTACGGCTTCCATCACACGCGCTCCAGAATGCAGGTTGAGGCGGCGTGGCGCACGCCGAGCAGTCCGCCGGTGCCGTGCGCAATGGCGAGGTCGCAATTCGACACCTGCACTTTCGGATGCGCCTCGCCCCGCAACTGCCGCACCGCCTCGAGAATCTTGGTCATGCCGCCGCGATTGACCGGATGGTTGCTGCACAGGCCGCCGCCGTCGGTGTTGAACGGCAGCTTGCCGACGCCTGAAATCAGTTTGCCGTCGGCGACGAACTTGCCGCCCTCGCCTTTCTTGCAGAAGCCAAGGTCTTCGAGCTGCATCAACACGGTGATGGTGAAGCTGTCGTAGATCGAGGCGTATTTGATGTCGTTGGGCGTGACGCCGGCTTCCTCGAACGCGCGCGGCCCGGACCATACGCCGGCGGAATAAGTCAGGTCGAGCTTCTGGCCGCCGCGCGGTCCCTTCAGCGCCTCGCCATGACCGATCATCCGCACCAATGGCTTCTTGAGGGTCTTCGCGATCGCCTCCGAGGTCACGATGAAGCCGCCGCCGCCGTCGGTGACGACGCAGCAATCCATCCGGTGCAGCGGGTCGGCAATCATCGGCGAGTTGAGCACGTCCTCGACCGTCACAACGTCCGGCAACATCGCGTGCGGATTGTATTGGGCGTGGTGGGAGGCAGCGACCTTGATCCAGGCCAACTGCTCGCTGGTGGTGCCGAATTCATGCATGTGACGCATGGCGCACATGCCGTAGATATTATGTGTGGTCGCGCCATACGCGGCCTCGAAGTCGGCTTCCGCGCCGCTCGCGCGCGGCGGCATAGGCCCGGTGCGCGGCTTGCCGGCGAGCGTGACCAGCGCGATTCCGCACTTGCCGGCGGCAATCGCTTCGGCGGCATGGCCGAGATGAACCAGATAGGAACAGCCGCCGGCATCGGTGGAATTGAAATGGCGGACCTTCAGGCCGAGATAGTCGACCATCGCCATCACCCCGCCCGGCGCGTCGCCGGCGCAGAAATAGCCGTCGATATCGGCCTTGGTCAGGCCCGCGTCCTCGATCGCGCCCTTGGCGATTTCGGCATGAAGCTGGGCGGTGGATTTGTCGGGGGCGTGCCGGGTCGGATGTTCGTAGATACCGGCGATATAGGCCTTGCCCTTGATACTCAAGTTACTCTCCGCTGGCGTTTCTTTTTCCCGTAATTTCTTCAGGTAATTTCTTGGCCTGCCGGGGCCGCCTTGGCAAGCGGCGAATATTCCGCGGGGTGAGGCAGTATCGCATGGCGCAGCGATCCCCGATGCGTGCCCTATCCGTGGTCATCGCCCGGTATAGCCGTTCGAAGAACGGCGTCGCTTCCGCTCGCCTATGACCGGGGCGATCCACTATTCCAGAGACCCCGGAGCTCGAGCCGAGAATCCGCGGATTACTGGATGCCCCGCTTGAAGCGGGGCATGACAACTGAGGGAGACATGCGATCTCGTTCCCGCGACAATTTATGCCCGGACTATGCAAAATCACGTCCCTCATCAGAAGTAGAGGGCGCAGGGAATGCCGGGCACGTCAGGCGCACCCGCAGCCTCGTATGCAATAAAGAAAGCATACGAGTATAGTCACCACAGGTTCGCCGGAACGAGCCGGCATTCCCTGCGCGATTGGTTTGAACGACTTATTCCACGCTCTTCCCGGCGATCGGGCTTTTTGTCACCGTCACCCCTGAGAAGCGTTAGCTTCTTAAGAGCTTGACGTCAGCGTCGAGACGTCAGAACCACGTGGCTTCGTCGTACGCCTCGCATGCGCTCGTCAGTCGCATCGAAACGTCCATCGCATCCCGCACCCAACGTCCGTGACGATCGCGATAAGCCCCTCTTGTGAGGCGGGACGGCGCTGATTCTGCCGGTGATTTGCACGTCTGATCAACATGTGGTCCCCGCGGCGAATTGGCACGACGGGCAAATCAGGCGGTGATTCACATTCCGAATTGCACCGCAAGCCCTTAAAAAAAGGGGTCAAAAGCAAAAAAACGTCAAAAACCCCGAGAAAAACCGAGAAAAACTGTGTAGAAGCCTCTTCCCCGGCTCCAGGAACGTTATTATCACCACGGTCCGAATCAGAGGAGACACAATGGCCACCCAAATGTCGAAGTCACAACTGGTCGAAAAAATTGCGACCACCACCGAACTCTCCAAGCGTGACGTCAAGAACGTCATGGATACGCTGACTGACGTCGGCCACAAGGAACTGAAGAAAGCCGGCGTATTCCTGCTGCCGGGCTGGGCGAAGTTCGTCGTGGTCAAGAAGCCCGCGACCAAGGCTCGCAAGGGCACCAACCCGTTCACGGGCGAAGAGATGATGTTCAAGGCCAAGCCGGCCCGCAAGATCGTCCGCGCCAGGCCCGTCAAGGCCGCCAAGGACGCGGTCTAAGAAAGACACGGACCTTGAAGTTAAAGGCCCCCGCAACGGGGGCCTTTATTTTTTGGTGGGCCAAACCGGACATCGCCGTCTGGTCGGCTTATTGGCCGCCAGATGTCACTTTACAGCGACCATAACCTTTCCCTTCGCGCGGCCCGTTTCGACATAATCCAGCGCAGCGTTGGTCTTCTCGAACGGGAAGACCTGGTCCATCACCGGGCGTATGTCGCCTGCCTCGATCAGGGAGGTGATCTTTCCGAGCTGCCCGCCGTTCGCTGCCATGAAGAGAAACGAATAGCTGATCCCTCGGCGTTTTGATCTTCTGATGCCAGAGCTTGCCTCGAACGATTCCGGTTGAGGTTGACTTCAGCTACAACCCCATGATTATTGCCGAGGGGCAGTTTGGAATTATCGGGGGCGACAGTGCGCGGCAATCTGGGGATCGTTGTTGTGGCCGCGTTGCTCTCGGGGTGCGCATCGGGTCCTACAGGGGTAGAGACCCTGACGGACAACGTAAGATCAAGCGCTTCACGTCTGGTGATCTACCGTTCTTCGGCCATGGGATTTGCGGTCCAGCCCAATTATGTCGTCGACGGGCGTGTCGTTGCCGGCAGTCAACCCGCCGGGTTTGTCGTGTGCGATCTGCCTCCGGGCCCCCACGAGGTCGCCGTCGCCAACTTGCCGCTGAGCACCAATCTGTTCGGGCATGGGAGCGAAAAGGTCAGCGTCGACCTGCGCCCCGGCAGCACCGCTTATCTCTCCGCCGACCCGCAGATGGGGATCGTGACGCCTGGCCAAATAACACTCGTCCAGGTGACGGAAAACCAGGGCCGCGCCGACGTCGCCAGCCTCCACCAGACCAAAGGCGTTTGCGGCAAGGCATGATCGGCGCGCGCCGCCACCGATGGTGGCAACTGACCGCGGTTTCTTCACCCGCTTAGTGTCACCGCGCCCGCCGACAAGCTCTCTGTAACCTGCACCCGCGTATCGCGCCGGGCAGGCATTAAACTGCTTGTCAAGCCATCGAAAATAGCGCGGAGGCGCAATAGATAGTGACGGCGCCTAGCGTCCCGAATCCGACGTCGCTTAGTTCAGAAGCTCTCTTGGAGGACTCGCGGATATAATGAAGGGAACCTCTGAACCACATCGCTAGCGGCACATCGTCCTCACCCTTCTCGCTCCCGAATGAATGTCATGACCGAACAAACCCTGACGGCGCCGATCGATGATCGGCAAGAACTATCCCGCGGCTTTTCGCGCTATCAGTCGATCCTCGTTGCGCTGCTCGCGCTGGTCCAGTTCACGATCATCATCGACTTCATGATCATGTCGCCGCTCGGCGCCATCATCATGCCGGCGCTCGATATTTCTGCCGCACAGTTCGGCGTGGCCGTCTCGGCCTACGCATTCAGCGCGGGAATTTCCGGCATCCTGGCGGCCGGCTTTGCCGACCGGTTCGACCGCAAGCGGCTGCTTTTGTTTTTTTATGTCGGCTTTACCCTTGGAACGGCGCTCTGCGCGGTCGCGCCAAACTATCATGTGCTGCTGCTGGGGCGGATCGTTACAGGCTTGTTCGGCGGTGTGATCGGCTCCGTTGTGCTCGCCATTGTCACCGATCTGTTTGCGCTGCAATTGCGCGGCCGCGTCATGGGCTTCGTGCAAACCGCCTTCGCCGCAAGCCAGGTGCTTGGCATCCCGGCCGGTCTTTTTCTCTCCAACCATTGGAATTGGCACGTCGCGTTCGGCGCGTTGGTCGGCGTTTCGATCGTTGGGATGGCCGCCGTTCTGTTTTTGATGAAGCCGGTGAATGGCCATCTCCTGCTGAAGCAGGACAAGAACGCGTTCCGGCATCTGATCGCAACGGTCGCGCAGCCACGCTATTGGCTGGCATTCTCGGTGACGACGCTACTGGCGACCGGCGGCTACATGCTGATGCCGTTCGGCAGCGCCTACACCGTGCATAATCTCGGTATCGATATCGTTCATCTACCGACGATCTATCTGGTCTCCGGCCTGTTCAGCATTCTGATCGGACCCCTGGTGGGACGTCTGAGCGATACCTTTGGTAAATTCCCGACCTTCGCCTTCGGCAGCGCCATGTCCATCGTCATGGTGCTGATCTACACGCATCTCGGCCAGGTGAGTTTGACGGTCGCGATCCTGGTCAACGTCCTGATGTTCGTCGGCATCTTTTCGCGCATGATTCCGTCGCAGGCGTTGATTTCCGCGATCCCCGAGCCCGCACAACGCGGCTCCTTCAGCGCGGTCGGCGCTTCCCTGCAACAACTCTCCGGCGGGTTCGGGTCCGTGCTTGCCGCCGCCCTCATCGCGCAAGATGCCGACGGTTCGCTCCGGCATTTCGACCGGCTGGGATACGTCGTCGTCACGACGGCGGTGATTTCCCTGATCTTGATGTATTTTGTGCAGAGGCCGATCGCGGCGAAGTCCGGCAACCGCTTTGTTTAAGGCGCAGGTCCCGACGCCTCGATCAATGCCAATCCGGCGACCGAGCGCTCGAACACGTAACGGTCTTCAACGGACGCATGGCGAGCGTTGTTTCGGCGCGCTACGGCTGTGATAGTGTGGAAACCCAAGCCGCATACGCGGAAAGAAAACAGGGAGGAGTTTCCATGAAAGCGCTGATAACCGCGGGCTTCGTGCTGATCGCAACGCCGTTTCTTGCCCAGCAGAGCCTTGCCCAGCAAAGCCTCCCCCAGCAAAGCTCTGCCCAGCAGAGCGTTCCGCAGATCCCTTTCGAGTCCGTGGCGGATTTCCCGAAACTGCCGGACGGCATGAATTTCGGTGAGGTGCCCGGAGTGGCCGTGAACTCCAAGGGCCACGTCTTCGTGTTCACGCGCTCGAACAGCGCCAACGGTCCGGCCTATGCGCCGACCGCAGCCCAGCTTCTCGAATTCACCGCCGAGGGCGATTTCGTCCGCGAGATCGGCAAGGGCCTCTATGCCTGGGCCTTTGCCCACAGCGTGCGCATCGACAAGGACGACAACATCTGGGCGATCGACAAGGGCTCGGACATGATCGTCAAGTTCAATCCGGCCGGCCGCGTGCAGTGGGTGTTCGGCCGCCGCAAGGAATCCCCCGACGGCGCCAAGCCGTGGGAGCACGTCAATCCACCGCTGCCGCCGGTCGACGGCCTGTTCCGCGAGCCGACCGATGTCGCCTGGGACTCCAAAGGCAACACCTATATCAGCGACGGCTATATCAATTCACGGATCGCCAAGTTCGACATGCATGGCCAATGGGTGAAGTCATGGGGCGAGCCGGGCACCGAACCGGGCCAGTTTCACTTGCCTCACGCGATCGCCATCGACAACAACGACAACGTCTATGTGGGCGATCGCAGCAACCACCGCATCCAGGTGTTCGACACCGACGGCAAGTTCCTGCGGATGTTCTCGATCACCGTGCCGCCGGATACGACCACGCGTGCTGTCTACGGAACGACGCCGACCGGCGACCGCCTCACCCAGGTAATTGGTGCGCCCAATTCGATCTGCATTACGCCCGGACCCAACCAGGTGATGTTCGTCGGCGAGACGACTTTCCCGGGCCGCATCTTCAAGGTCGCGCTCGACGGCAAGGTGCTGGGTGTGATCGGAAAATCCGGACGCGAGTTGAAGGAATTCTCCGGTGCGCACGCGCTCGCGTGCCCGTCGGAGAATTTGATCTATGCCGCCGAAACCGCCAATTGGCGGGTGCAGAAACTGATCCTTCACTCTCCCGAATAAGGCTCCGTCATCGCATAAGGCCGCAGCTTGCTTGTACGGCCGCTCGAGATAGATACGACTCTTTGGCCGGGCACCTACTCCGCCGCGATCTGCCGCGGCGCGGGCGGCGGGTTGGCGAGGTCGGCCGAGAGTTGCGCATAGCGCGCTTTCGCGTCCTTAACCGCCTTTTCCTTCACCGGCCCATAGCCGCGGATGCGATCCGGCAGCGAAAGGATTTCGATCGCCGTCTCCAGCGTCAGCGGCGAGAGCACCGACAGGATGTGGGCGACATCTTTCTCGTAGCCTGCGATCAAATCACGCTCGAGCTTGCGGTCGGCGCTATGGGCGAAAATATCGAACGCCGTGCCGCGCAAGCCTTTCATTTTGGCAAGCATCCGGAACGCAGGCCACATCCAGGCGCCAAAGGCGCGCTTCTTCGGCCGCCCCAGCGCGTCCTTGGCTCCGCCGAGCAGGGGCGGCGCGAGATTGAAACTGATCTTGAAGTCGCCGTCGAACTGATCGCGAAGCTGCGCTTCGAAATGGCCGTCGGTAAAGAGCCGCGCCACCTCGTACTCGTCCTTGTATGCGAGCAGCTTGGCATAGTTGATGGCGACCGCGCGCGGCAGCTCCTCGCCAAAGCCGCGGTCGCGCGCCGCATCGCGCACCTGCGTCACCAGCGCCTGATAGCGCGCGGCGAGTTTTTCGTTCTGGTAGCCGGTCAGATGTGCGCTCCGATGCGCGATGATTTCATCCAGCGACATCGCATCGAGCGCTTTCGGCGCGCTCGCCTCATCGTGCCCCTTCATCATCGCCGACATTCGCGCGGGATCGGCGGCCGCCAGACGCCCGAGCCGGAAGGCCTGCGTGTTCATCTTGATGGCGACGCCGTTGACCTCGATGGCCTGCTCGATCGCTTCCGCCGACAGCGGCAAAAAGCCCCTCTGATAGGCATAGCCCATCATCATCATGTTGGTGGCGATGGCATCCCCGAGCAGGGTTTCGGCAGGCTTGGTGAAATCAAGGAAGGCGGAATCCTTGCGAAGCGCGGTTTCCAGCACGTGATTGACCTTGCGGGTCTGGAAATTGAAATCGCGGTTGAGGACGAAATCGGCGGTCGGAATGATGTGGCTGTTGATGATGCCGGCGGTGCGGCCCGACTCGCACAGCGTCATGGTTTCCTTGGAGGCCGCCACCACCTCATCGGCCGCGATCACGAGATCGGCGGTGCCGGTGACGATGCGCGAACAGGTCACGTCGGCGGTGTGTTCGGACAGCCGGACATGGCTCAACACCGCTCCGCCCTTTTGCGCGAGGCCCGACATGTCGAGGATCATGCTGGCCTTGCCCTCAATATGGGCGGCCATGCCGAGCAGCGCACCGATAGTCAACACACCCGTGCCGCCGACGCCGCCGACCGCGACGTTGTAGGGCCGCTCCAGCGAAGGCTTTGAGACAGGCTCGGGCAATTCGCCGATATCACCGAGGCCGGCCGGCGCGCGACGGCGCAACGCCCCGCCATCGACGGTAACGAAGGACGGGCAAAAGCCCTTCAGGCAGGAATAGTCCTTGTTGCAGGCCGATTGATTGATGCTGCGCTTGCGCCCGAACTCGGTCTCCAGCGGCTCGACCGAGATGCAGTTCGACTGCACCGAGCAGTCGCCACAGCCTTCGCAGACGGCCGGATTGATCAGCACACGCCGCGCCGGGTCTTCCATGGTTCCGCGTTTGCGGCGGCGGCGCTTTTCGGCGGCACAGGTCTGGACGAAGACGATCGCGGAGGCGCCCTTGACCTCCCGGCACGCTCTCATCACCGCGTCAAGTTCGTCGCGATGGGCGAGCTTGACACCGGGCGCGATCTCGGAAGTCGGATAAGCGCCGGGATTTTCCGAGACCAGGTAGATCTCGCGAATGCCTTCGGCGTGGAGCTGGAAGGTGATCTGTTGCGGCGACAGGTCACCGTCATGGCGCTGGCCGCCGGTCATCGCGACGGCGTCGTTATAGAGGATCTTGTAGGTGATGTTCGCCTTGGAGGCGATCGCCTGCCGGATCGCGAGACTGCCGGAGTGGAAATAGGTGCCGTCGCCGAGATTGGCGAAGATGTGCGCTTCGTTGGTGAAGGGCGCGGTGCCGACCCACGGCACGCCCTCGCCGCCCATATGGGTGAAGGTTTCGGTAGAGCGGTCCATCCACAGCGCCATGAAGTGACAGCCGATGCCGGCCATGGCGCGGCTGCCTTCCGGCACCTTGGTCGAGGTGTTGTGCGGACAGCCCGAGCAGAAATACGGCGTGCGGCTGACGGGCGAGACCGCCTGCATCTGGGTCGCCTGCCGGCCGTTGAACCAGTCGGCCTTGGCCCGCAACATCGCGGCGATTTCCGGGTTGAGATTGAGCCGCAACAGCCGCTCGGTGAGCGAACTTGCAAGCGAGGCGACGCTCAGTTCCTCGGCAAAGGGCAGGAAGCGCTTGTCGTGCTCGTCCATCTTGCCGACGATGCGCGGACGAACGTCGTCGCGCCAGTTGAACAGTTCCTGCTTGACTTGATTTTCGACGATCTCACGGCGCTCTTCGATGATGAAGATTTCTTCCAGGCCTACCGCGAATTCCCGCACGCCTTGCGGCTCCAGCGGCCAGGGCATG
Organism: uncultured Alphaproteobacteria bacterium; assembly: GCA_963770515.1. Lineage (GTDB taxonomy): Bacteria > Pseudomonadota > Alphaproteobacteria > Rhizobiales > Xanthobacteraceae > Bradyrhizobium. Next base: position 135,749 of record CAVYPW010000002.1, on the reverse strand, counting down.
CCGATCTTGTAGAAGTCTAAGCCCGATTCTAGCGGCGACTTCCGGCGTGATGCCGAGTTCGCGCAGGGCTTGGCGGATATCCTCGTAACTCTTGCCGGACGCCATGATGCCGAAGCGCGCGTTCGGCGAATCCATGGTGATGCGGTTGACCTTGTTGGCGCGGGCAAAGGCGATCGCGGCAAAGCCCTTGTAGTCCTGCAAGCGGCGGTCCTGGTCGAAACGGTCGTCGGGCCAGCGCAGGTTCAGCCCGCCCGGCGGCATTTCGAAATCGGACGGGATGATGAACGGCTTCATCTCGTCGGTCAGATCGATCTCGGCGGTAGTTTCCACCGTCTCCGTGATCACCTTCATGCCGACCCAGCAGCCGGAATAACGCGACATCGCGATCCCGAGCAGCCCCATCTCGATCATTTCATGGATGCTGGAGGGGTAGAGATAGGGCATCAGCGCCGAGATGAAGGCATGGTCCGACTGATGCGGGACGGTAGAGGATTTGGCGCCGTGGTCGTCTCCGGCCAGACACAAAACACCGCCGTTTTTTGCCGAGCCCGCGGCATTGCCGTGGCGGAAGACGTCGCCGCAGCGATCGACGCCGGGGCCCTTGCCGTACCAGATGCCGACGACGCCGTCATAATTGGCACCCTTGGAGAGATTGAGCTGCTGCGATCCCCAGATCGCGGTGGCGGCGAGGTCTTCGTTCACGCCGGGCTGGAATTTGATGTTGAGACGTTCGAGGTGTTTTCGTGCGGCGAACAGCTGCTGGTCATAGCCGCCGAGCGGAGAACCACGGTAACCGCTGATGAAACCGGCGGTGTTGAGCCCGTTGGCGCGGTCGCGCCGGATCTGGGCCATCGGCAGGCGGACGAGCGCCTGAATTCCGGTCAGGAAGACATGGCCCGACCCTTGCGTGTATTTCTGATCGAGACTGATCGGACCCTGGTTTATTCCCATTCCACCCTCATCAAGCCCACGCTTCGCCGTTTGTTTTTAGCTATTCATACCGCCGCTAAAAGCTAGTCTATGTCGGATTTTACGCGCCCCGCACCACAAATCTGGCCGCCGAAGCGCCCAGCACGCAAAACGCAATTTCGTACCCGGCGGCACCCTCGCTTTTTGCTGATGTGTCGTGGAAAAATGCTGCAACGAAACGACGTAACGCGGGCTTTTGCGGCTATACTACCAAAGACGGGAGATCGATCGATGCGCAGACAACGATGGGATGGGCCGGCGATTCTCGTCACCCTGTTTTTGTGCAGCGCATCCAGCCCGGTTTCGGCGGCAGAGCCCGCGCCGGAAACGATCGCTAAGGGCAAGGCGCTGACGGAAGCCGGCGACTGCGGCAGTTGCCATACCGCCGATCCTTCAAAGCCGTTTGCCGGGGGAAAGCGGATCGCGACGCCCTTCGGCGGCGTCTATTCCGCCAACCTGACGCCGGACCACAATACCGGGATTGGCCTGTGGAGCGATGAGGACTTCCGGCGCGCGATGCGTTTTGGCGTGCGGCCCGACGGGGCGAACTATTACCCGGCCTATCCCTACCCGCATTTCACCAAACTGACCCGCGACGACGTGTTGGCGATCCGCAGCTATCTCGCGACGCTCGCCCCGGTCGCCAATACACCGCCGGCCCCGGAGCTGCGCTGGCCGTTGAATTATCGCGTGCTGATGCGGCTGTGGAACTTCGCCTTCTTCCGGCCGGGTATTTTTGAACCCGACCAGAACAAGAGCGCGGAATGGAATCGCGGCGGCTATCTGGTCGAGGGTATCGCGCATTGCGGCGCCTGCCATACGCCGAAGAACTTTCTCGGCGCCGAAAAGCAAAACGCGCGATTTACAGGCAGCGTGGTCGAGGGCTGGTTTGCGCCGCGTCTCGACGGGGCAATGCGCGGTGGTCTGAAATCGTGGAGCGTGGAGGATATCGCCGAATATCTCGGGAGCGGGCGCAATGGCCATAGCCATGCCGACGGACCGATGGCGCAGGTGGTGCTCAATTCGACCTCGCAAATGAGCGACGCGGACGTTCGCGCCATCGCCGTCTATTTGAAGGAAATCTCGCCCGCCTCGCCGGAGGCCGCCGCAGGAGCACCACCGCCGACGCAGATGGCGAGCGGCGAGAAATTGTACAAGGGAGCATGCGTCGCCTGCCACGAACTCGACGGCAGCGGCGCGCCGCGCATCTATCCGCCGCTGCCCGGCAACGCCAACCTGCAATCGGAAAATCCCGTAAGCGCGATCAAGATCGTTCTGGATGGCGCCGAGACGATCACCACGGCGCGCGCGCCGAACACCGGGTCGATGCCGCCTTACGCCAGCAAGATGTCGGATCAGGACGTAGCGGACGTCGTCACTTATATCCGCAACGCCTGGGGCAATACCGCGCCGGCGGTGACGGCGACTGAGGTCGCGAAAGCGCGGAAGTAGCCAGTCTCAGGATGAGATCTACCCGCGCCGTGCGATGACCGCCGTGAATTCGTCACTTCCTATCGTCGTTGAAGACGAATTTCGGCATTTCCCATTTGTAGCGGATCGCGAGCAGACGAAACGTCAGACCGAGCACGAAGGTCAGCGCGGTCCATAGCTCATCGTTCAGCTTCAAGCCGAACGCGGTGGCGTAAAACAATCCGGTGACGACGGAGACGCTGGCGTAAAGCTCGGAGCGAAACAATAGCGGCACATCGTTGCAAAGCACATCGCGCAACACGCCGCCCGCGCAGCCGGTGATCATGCCTGACACGATGACGATCGAAAGCGGCTCGTTCATCTGCCAGGCCACATCGCAGCCGGCCATGGTGAACACCACGAGCCCGATTGCATCCAGCACCAGAAAGGCGAGGTTAAGCCGGTGCACCGTGCGGGCGATCAGCACCGTGGCAAAAGCGGCGATAACCGTGAGCGCGAGATAGGACGGATTTTCCACCCATGGCAGCGGATAGTGCCCGAGCACGACGTCGCGGATGGTGCCGCCGCCGAGTGCGGTGATGCAGCCGAGCAGGCAGACCCCGACCCAGTCCATGCTGCGCCGTCCGGCCGCCAGCGCCGCGGTCATCGCCTGGGCGGCTAGCGCCACCAGCGACAGCAAATGCAGCACGGTATCGCTCGGAGGCAGGCTCCACATCTGGCCCTCACGACTCACTTTCGTTTCGCGGGTTCCATTGTCGGCGATGTTGTCCCGTTCGCAAACCATGAAAGTTCCCGGAACTTGCACCGATGACCGGCCGTTGTCAGCGAACACATCTGGAGGAATCCGGCCATGCCTACCGAACTCAATCCCAATGACCCCTACGATCGCGATCATCTCAGAGATCCGATCAGGTCCAATGTCGACGGCACGCGTTCGCCTGCCCAGTTCGACAATGATTTGCAGGTCGATCCGGAACTCGCCGAAGGTCCCGCCAGCAATTCCAGGATTGCGCTGTTCGCAGTCGGGATCGCGGTCGTGCTGGGCCTCGTGTTTTATGGACTGAATAATTCATCCAGGAACCAGCAGAACGCCGCAACCGCTCCGGCACCCGCAACCACCGCGCAGAAGTCGGCATCGACCTCACCGCCCGCGCCTCCCGGCATGCGTGACGTAACCCCGCGCGCGCCCAACAGCGAGCCGGGCACGACCACGGGCGCGGCGCCGGCTAGTCCGCAAGCCCCGGCAAAACAATAATTATCAAATGCGACGAGGCGGCCGTTGATATCGGCCGCCTCGTGTTGCTTGTTCGTCCGCGCTGACAGCTTTCAGCGGAACATCTTGTTCAGCTCGCCGCCGGGATAGCCCTTGGCGAGTTCGGTGAAGGTGCCCTGCTCGGCGATCTCCTTGGCCGCGCGCATAAAGCCCGCCCAGGCGGTACGTGCCAGCGAACCGCCGACACTGATCCGGCGCACGCCAAGGTCGGCGGCCTCCGCAACCGACAGGCCCGACGCTCCGATCAGGAGGTTGACGGGTTTGGGCGCGACCGCCTTCACCACCGCAGTGATCTGCTCTCTGGTCTTGATGCCCGGCGCATAAAGGCATTCGGCGCCGGCGTCCGCATAGGCGCAGAGCCGGTCGATCACCATGGTGAGATCATCCTGGCCGACCAGAAAACCCTCGCAACGGCCGGTCAGGAGCACGCCACTCTTGTCGGCATCGATCGCCGTCCGCGCTGCCTTGATCCGCTCGATCGCTTGCGCACGGTCATACAGCGGCTTTGACGCATCGCCGGTCGAATCCTCGATCGACAGGCCAGCTACGCCGGTCTTGATGCCGCGCGTGACGTTGACCGCGACCTTCTCGGGCTCATGCGCGAAGCCATTTTCGTAGTCGGCGTTGACGGGAAGGTCCACCGCTGCGCACAGCTCAGACAGATGCGTGCAGACGTCGTCGACGGTGACGCGGTTGTCGGCCTTGCCGATCGTCCAGGCGAAGCCGGCGCTGGTCGAGGCCAGCGCCTTGAAGCCCATCTGGGCCAGCGCCTTCGCCGACCCGACGTCAAAGGGATTGGGGATTGGAAAGCAGCCGCGCTCATGCAGCTTGCGGAATGTTGCGCGTTTGTCGGCCAATGAAATCGGCATCGGCGTCGCTCCTTTTCGCTGTTTCCAGGTTGTTCCAGCCTGCCGCGAGACTATCCCTCTGCGACAGGCTGCGCCAGTGAATGCGACTACATTCACCTTCACTTCACGCCTTCACCTGGCGCAGGAACGTGCGTTCCTCGGCGAGGATGAACTTGTGTTCCTCGGCAAGTGCGAAATTTTCCATCCCCTCTTTGTCGGCGCGAAGTCTGGCGCGATATTCCTCGTAGGCCGCGAGGCTTGCGAATGAAATCAGGGCGAACGCGATGTTGTTCGTGCCTTCATGCGGCATCCAGTAGCCGATCAGATCGCCGCCGCACCTCGGGATCATGGAAAGCCAGCGCTTGGAATACTGCTCGAACATTCCGCGCTTGAACGGATCGATCTGGTAGCGGATGAAAACGGTGACGGTCATGGGAACCTCGATCGCTGCCTGTTGGTTTTGACAGTCACGACACTACCCGCTTGATCCGCGTCAATGCTTCGGCTACCATCGAACAATGAAAGCAGGTCCCGATATCGCCATGGTCGCCTCCCTCGTCGGCGACCCCGCCCGCGCCAACATGCTGACCGCGCTGATGAACGGCCGCGCGCTCACCGCAACCGAATTGTCGCAGGAAGCCGGCATCACGCCGCAGACCGCGAGTTCGCATCTCGCGAAGCTCGAGGCTGGCGGCTTGATCGAACAAGAAAAGCAGGGCCGCCATCGCTATTATCGGCTTACCGATCCCGACGTTGCCGGCGTGCTGGAAGGCCTTGCGGGGCTGGCCGCCCGCGCCGGTCATTTGCGAGTGCGCACCGGGCCGAAGGACCCGGCGCTGCGCCGCGCCCGGATCTGCTACGACCATCTCGCCGGCGACCTCGGCGTGCAGATGCTCGACAGCCTGCGGCAGCGCAAGCTCGTGCGCCAGCACAAGCACGACATCGAATTGACAGCGGAGGGCGAGCGCTTCCTCGAAAAGGCGCTGCAGATCGATGTGCAATCCCTCAGCCACCCGCGCCGTCCGGTCTGCAAGGCCTGCCTCGACTGGAGCGAGCGGCGGCACCATCTGGCGGGCACGCTGGGAGCGGCGTTGATGCGGCGTTTCACCGAATTGAATTGGGCCGCGCGGGATCGCGAGCCCGGCAGCCGGGTTGTCCAGTTCACCCGCCAGGGCGAGAAGCGGTTCGCGGCCCTGTTTGGCGATGCTCAATAGCTTTTGGAGAATTCGATGAAACGTCTTGTCGCAACGGCAGGGCTTGCCGCCCTCCTCGTCCTGTCTTTCGCCGCCGTCCACGCTGCCGACCAGCGCGAGCCCGGCATCGCACAGCGCGAGCCGTATGGCATCGGCCTTGAAGGTTTTGCCTATCCCTACCCCGTGAACCTGCTGCCGCTCGTCAATGACGGCGAGCAGTTGCGGATGGCCTATATGGACGTGGCGCCTGCGCAAGGAAATGGCCGTGTCGTGGTGCTCCTGCACGGACGCAATTTTCCGTCGAGCTATTGGGCGCCGGAAATCAAGGTGCTGACGGACGCCGGCTATCGCGTGGTGGTGCCCGACCAGATCGGGTTCGGAAAATCCTCCAAGCCGTCAGGCGAGCTTCATTTCGACAATCTCGCCCGCAACACGATCACCCTGCTCGACCATCTCGGCATCGCCAAGGCCGATATCGTTGCGCACTCGCTCGGCGGCATGCTCGGGTCAAGGATCGCGCGCGCCTATCCCGATCGCGTCAATCATCTGGTGCTGGCCGCCCCGATCGGCCTTGAAGATTACCGGATGTACGTGCCGCCGACGCCGACCGAAAAGATCCTCGAACGCGAGGACAAGCTCACCGCCGAAGGTTATCGCAAGCAGATTGAGAATAACTACTCGCCAAAAATCCCGCCGGAGGCGATCACGCCCTTCATCGACGCCCGCTTCAACATCAAGGGCGCGGCAGATTACCAACGCTGGCTACGTGCCTTCGTCTCGTCCGGCCAGATGATCTATCGCGAACCTGTGGTGCACGAGATTCCGCTCATCACGGTGCCGACGCTGTTCATCATGGGCGCCGACGACCACAACGCGCCGGGCCGGCCGAATGCGCCGGAAGCGCTGCGGCCGAAGATGGGCCAGAATGCCGAATTGGCCAAGGCGCTGGCAGCGAAGATGGCCCATGGCAGCGCGGAGGTGATCGAAAACGCCGGGCATCTGGTGTTCCTCGACGCGCCGGACAAGTTCAACGCGCTGATGCTGGCCTTCCTGGCGAAATGAATCCACCCATTCATGAAGGGTTCACACCGGGGTCCCTAGTGTCGCCCTACACTAGGCTTGTGGCCTGTTCCAAACGGTGGCAATCCTAACCCGTCGATTTGTTTATCGATCTCATAAGGTGCCGCGTTGCGGCTTTAGGAAGGGAGACAACATGAAGATTCTTTTCGCAGCTGCACTACTGGTTGCAAGCACGGTTGCAGGTATCGGCAGCGCAAGCGCCGAAGGCGGTTGCGGCCCCGGTTTCCATCGCAACCCCTACGGCGAGTGCCGGCCCAACCGTGGTCCCGTGGTGGTCGTGCCCGGCGCGGTTGTGGTCGAGCGGCCGGTCGTAGTCGTTCCCGGCCGCGGCTGCCCGATCGGTTTCGTCTGGCGCTACGGCCGCTGCCGTCCGATCTGATCGGATCGCGAACAGCACAATACGAAAACCCCGCCAGTGTAGTGGATTCGACATTCGCTCCGGACATCGCCGCGGGTTCGCTAGGCGAATGTCAAATCCAAAACCACACTGGAGACCAATATTAGCTAGTGTCCCCTTTGGTTCTGACATTCGTAAACAAGCTCGCGGCAACGGGATACGAATGTCAGAACCGGGACACTAGAAGGCGGTTTTTTTTGCTGGGCTTTCGCAAAACGAACGACGCGCAAAACAAAAGGGGCAGGAATTTCCTGCCCCTTCGTTTTTCGACTTACCAGTTGCGGAAGCAATGGCGGCCGTACGGTCCGGAATGCCAGCCGGGCGGGCAGTTGTACATCGGACGACATCCGCCATAAGGCCCGCGATGCCAGCCCGGTCCACAGCCGCCAGCCACGGGAATGGTCGAGGCCTCAGCCGCTGCCGTCTGGTCGAGCGGAGCCACCGGCATGGCCTGAGAGACCGACATCGACGCAAGGCCGAGGCCGATCGCGAACAAGGACACAGCAACAATTTTCATGGGCATTCCTTTCGGTTTGATACGAGATGAAAATGACTTCGTTCAAATACGCTTTAAATCACCTCACCAATGGCGGTGATGCCAATGGTGGCGGCGCCAGTGATGGTGCCAATGGCCATGGTGGTGCCAACGTACTTCTTCCGGCTTGATGCGATTGACGTCGTCTTGCGATACGACGGCGGGTTGAGCAATGACGGCTGCGGGAGCAGCCTTCAATGCACTCGAAACCGCCGCAAGCGGCGCGGCCTGTGCGCTTGCGGCGAGCATCACACCACCCGCTACAAGTCCAATCGCGAGTTTCGAAATGTCTCGGCATTCCATGACTTCAGTCCCTTTCTTGAGATGGAGAGAGGACAAGCAGTCTCGCCGCCTCAAGATGAATGTTCGCTGAACTCATCAACGGTTATGTCGATGGCCTGCGAAATCTGGTTCAAACATTCGCGCAGAAAAAAACATCAGCGAGCGCTTCCAGTGACAGCGCGATGAAAAGCAGAAAAAATCCGAAGGGGTTAAACCCATCCGCCACGCGCCATGATCGCGGCGCACAACAGAATGATGACAACGGCGGCGAGTTCGGCGTGAATCACCATCGCGACGCGCTTCTTGCGCGATGTCTCCCAGACCGGCACCTGTCCTGCTCTGATGGCACCACCCCAGGACAGGAATTCGCGGGTCGGAATGATCGACAGCAGACCGACGATCACGAACAGGCTGAACTTCATCAGGAACGCGTGGCTGTGCCAGTAATAGGCCGCGCCCTTTTCGAAAAAGAACACCCGCAGTAACCCGATCACGAACAGCGCGCCGGCGGCGATGCCGAGCACCAGATCCGTGACCTGCAACCGCCGTGCGGAAGAGAGCGTCAGCTCCTGCTTGATCACTGCGAACTCGATCGCGAGTGCGCCAACGAGTGTGAACGCGCAGACGTGATGGAGGAAGGCGAAAAGTGTGGACATGGAAGGTCCTCGAGCGTCAGCGAACTAACCGCATCCTATCCGATATCTTGTTATTCGTAAGGTCGGTCGGCAAACCCGATTTTTGCATGCCGCGGGCACAGTACCGACTATGAGCCCTCTCCCCTGATGGGAGAGGGCAGTTCCGGCGGTTACCGCAGTCTCATTCGGGTGAGGGGTAACACGTGGAAGTCGAATGCGGAGACAAACCCCTCACCCGCCTTCGATGCCAAGCATCGAAGGCACCCTCTCCCGCAGGGGGAGAGGGTTACAGCCGTCGCCCGTTGGATTCTTACCACGTGACGAAACCCGCTGCATCACATCAGCTTCGTCGGAGCGTCATGAACCAGCCGAAGACCGATCCTGCCGATCAGGTCGCGTCGAACGGCTTCGGCATCGCTAATGTCGGCCTCGGTCTCGCGCAACGTGCTTATATTGGATCCGAGCGACACGATCCCGCCCAGCACCAGAGCAATCGATCCGAGCGCCGTCGACAGACCCGCCCCGAAAAGGCCGAAGATGACGACGATCAGCAAGGCGAAACCGCCGGCGATCGCAATCTTGGACGCCAGAATGAACTTCCGGCATCGCTCGGCAATCTCGGCCAACGCCTCGATCCGCGCTTCGATGCGTGAGATTTCGTCGGTGTCGTCGTCGTCAATCATCGGGCTTAAGGGTGTCCCGCCGAATCCGTCGCCGCGATTCCAGGTCAGACCAGTCATTCCTCTATAGCGGCAAATTATCGTGCTTCTTTAGCGGCATCTCGACATGCTTGTTGCGCAGCATGGCCAGCGCGCGGGCAATCCGCCGCCGGGTTGAATGCGGCATGATGACGTCGTCGATATAGCCACGCTCGGCGGCGATGAAGGGCGACAGAAACCGGTCTTCGTATTCCCTGGTGCGCTCCGCGATCTTGCTCGCGTCGTTCATGTCGGCGCGGAAGATGATTTCGACCGCGCCCTTGGCGCCCATCACGGCGATCTGCGCCGTCGGCCAGGCGTAGTTCATGTCGGCGCCGATTTCCTTGGACGCCATCACGTCGAAAGCGCCGCCATAGGCCTTGCGGGTGATCACCGTCACCAGCGGCACCGTGCATTGCGAATAGGCGAACAACAATTTCGCGCCATGCTTGATCAGGCCGCCGTATTCCTGCGCGGTGCCGGGGAGGAATCCGGGCACGTCGACAAAAGTGACGATCGGGATGTTGAAGGCATCGCAAAAACGAACGAAGCGCGCGGCTTTACGCGAGGCGTCGCTGTCGAGCACGCCCGCGAGCACCATCGGCTGATTGGCGACAAAGCCGACCGTGCGGCCGGCGATGCGGCCAAACCCCGTGACGATGTTCTTGGCGAACGCTTCCGAGATTTCGAAAAAATCCCCCTCGTCCACGACTTTGCGGATCAATTCCTTCATGTCGTAGGGCTTGTTGGGATTGTCGGGGATCAGCGTGTCGAGCGAGAGATCGACGCGTTCGATGTCGTCGAAGCTCGGCCATTCCGGCACGCCGTCGGTGTTGTTGGCCGGCAGGAAGTCGATCAACCGCCGCATCTGCAACAGCGTCTCGACGTCGTTTTCGAAGGCACCGTCGGCAATCGAAGAGCGCGTGGCGTGAACCGACGCGCCGCCGAGCTCTTCCGCGGTGACGACTTCGTTGGTGACGGTCTTCACCACATCCGGGCCGGTGACGAACATGTAGCTCGTGTTCTTCACCATGAAAATAAAATCGGTCATGGCCGGCGAGTAGACGTCGCCGCCGGCGCACGGGCCCATGATGACGGAGATCTGCGGAATCACACCGGACGCAATCACGTTGCGGCGGAACACGTAGGAATAACCGGCGAGTGCGGCGACGCCTTCCTGGATGCGCGCGCCGCCCGCATCGTAAAGCCCGATGATCGGCGCGCGGGCCTTCATCGCCATGTCCTGAAGCTTGGTGATTTTCAGCGCGTGGGTCTCGGACAGCGAGCCGCCGAACACGGTGAAGTCCTTGGCGAAGACGAAGGTCTTGCGGCCGTTGACGGTGCCCCAGCCGGTGACGACGCCGTCGCCGGGCACCTTGTTCTTTTCCATGCCGAATTCGGTCGAGCGATGTTCGACGAACATGTCGAATTCCTCGAAACTCCCCTTGTCGAGCAAAAGATCGATCCGCTCCCGCGCGGTCAGCTTGCCGCGCGCGTGCTGCGCGGCGATGCGCTTCTCGCCGCCGCCGAGCCTTGCGCCCGCGCGCCGTTCTTCAAGGGTGTCGAGAATATCCTTCATGTCGTTTCCAGCCCGCTTCTACAGCTTAAATCCGATGTGACGGGTTTCTAACACGGTGCTTTGCCGGCGGGAAACGGCCCTCGAAGGCTTATCTCGGTCCATTCGGCCGGCTTATCGGAAGCCCAATTGGCAGCGCGGCGCCGCGCCCGTAAGATCGCGGGCCTCGGAAAAGGACGAGGCGAATGACGGACACTGCGACCCTGGAGACGACCGGCGCCGTATCGGGCGGGGTCAAAACACTGCTCCGCCTGGAGGGGCTGACACTGCTCGCCGGAATGACGCTGGTCTACGGCTTCTGGGGCGGCCCGTGGTGGCTCTATGCCGTCCTGTTCTTCGCCCCCGACCTGAGTTTTGTGGCCTATCTCGCGGGGCCCAAAATCGGCGCATGCGTCTATAACGCGATGCACACGACCGTCGTCCCGATGGCGGTACTGACAGCCGGATTTGGCTTCGCCCCATACCTTCTCTGGTTCGCGTTGATCTGGCTGGCCCATATCGGCTTCGACCGCGCGCTCGGCTATGGGCTGAAATATTCCGCCGGATTTGGCTTCACCCATCTCGGCCGGATCGGCCGGGAGGCTGACGCGAAGGTTTGAGGTGCGTCCCGGCTCCACTCCCCCTGCTGTCATCGCCCGGCTTGACCGGGCGATCCAGTATGCCAGAGAAACCACATTTCGGAGAAGCTGCGGCGTACTGGATGCCCCGCTTTCGCGGGGCATGACAATGCGGAATAACTACTTGAACGGCGGCTCCTTGCCGGGCGGTACAGTCTGCTCTGCCATCGCCAGCACCATCGCGACCATCACGTAATTGCCGGCGACCGCGGTCAGGTCGACGATCTGCTGATCGTTGAACGCCTTCTTCGCCCGCGCATAGGTCTCATCGGAGACCTTTTGCGTCGTGGTGAGTTCATTGACGAAGTCGTACACCACCGCCTCATCCTCGGCCATTTTCGACGGCCGTTTGCCTTCCTTCAATTCGGCGATGATGTCGGAGGACAATCCCGCCTTGGCCGCCAGCGGCGCGTGCGCGAACCATTCGACCTGCGAGCGCCACTGCCGCCCGATGATCAGGATCGCAAACTCATTGAGTTTGGTCGGCACCGATGTCTCCCAGCGCAGATAGTGGAAGAGATCGAACAGGCGCTGGCCGAGCACGGGGCTTCGCATCAGCGGGTTGTAGGGGCCACCGATGCCCACGCTTGATATCTTCATGATCTGCTCGCCGAGCGGCTTCTGCGCCTCGCTGAGCTGGTCCATGCTGAGTTGCGGAAAGCGCGGCTCCTTGCCGGTGGCAGGTGCAGAAAACATGGTCGCGGTGAGCCAGCCGCCGGCCGCGGCCAGCATCAGCGACGACATGAAGATGGCAGATTTCATGATTTCCTCCGGTTTATTCTGTTGTTTTGGGGGCAACGGCGCCGAAGTCTAGTCTGGCGCTGCGGCACAAGCCAGAGTTCCCAACCGGCCTGGACCTCCGCCGCTGTTCCCGCGTTAAGCCTCAATGGCTGCGGGCATTTCTCGAAAAAGCAATGGAGATTCCAACATGCATGGATCCAGGATCGCACAGGCGGGATTGCTGATGGCAATCTTGGCTTTCCCCGCGCACATGTCTCTCGCCGCGGTTTCTCCTTTTGGCGCGATGGCAGGGACCTGGTCGGGCGGCGGTGTTCTCGAAAGCTCGGACGGAACGCAGGAGCGGCTGCGCTGCCGCGCCGGTTATGACGTTGCTGGCCGAGCGGAACTTCGTCTGAACCTGCGATGTGCCAGTGCGAGCTATAATTTCGACCTGACGAGCGACGTCCAATATCACGGCGGCGCGATCACCGGCTCCTGGAGCGAAGCAAGCCGCAATGCCTCCGGCACGATTTCGGGACGCGCCGATCGCGGCCAGATCGAAGCCTCGGCCATGGGCCCGAATTTTTCCGCCGAACTGTCGCTGTCGACGCGGGGAAACCGGCAATTCGTATCGCTTCGCCCGCGTGGCACCAGCATCAGCGCGGTGTCGCTGGAGTTGAACCGGCGGTAGCGGCTTCCTGGACCTTGTTGTGAGCATGATCTTTTCGGAAAACCGGTTCCCACTTTTCCGGATCATGCTCTAAATCGCGCCGATCTCCTTGAGGCAGGCCTGCGAAATCGCCATGCGGTCGGCGATATGGCGCGGTGCGCGAACGTCGAGATTGAGCGCGAACACCGTGTTCGCGCTGCCCTTCTCGGCCCACCCGACCAGCCAGCCGAGCGACGGCTTGCCGACCTCCGCGCCCAATAGGCCCGACTTGGCGCGGATGACCGCGTCGCCAACCTTGGTGACGGGCAGAATATCGCGCACCAGGTCTTGGCCACGCTTGGAGACGGGCAGCACGCCGCGCCGCAGCCGATCGACGAAATCGACCTGCTGCACGGGATCGATACGCAGGTCGCCGGTGAGCCAGAACTGATCGATGCCGCCGCCGATGTTGCGGTTGCCGTAGTCGAGCAGATCGACGTATTTCTGCATTCGCTCCGGCCCGATCCGCCGCGCGATCTCCTGATAGACCGGCACGGCGGAGGCGGCAATCGCCGAGCGCAAGGTGTGAACCTTGTTCCAGGCCTCGATGCTGCGCGTGACGCCGTCCCATTTGAAAACATCTTTATCCGGATCGCCGACCACGCCGGTCTCGAGCGCAATCAGCGAATTCGGAATCTTGAAGGTCGAGGCCGGCAGCTTTGCTTCACCGGAACGATCGGAATCGCTGGAGATGACGAGGTAGTCATCGACCTTGTAGCCGACGAAAGTGCCGTCGGTTCCGGCATCCGTGAAAAGCTTGGCGAGCTGGCTGCGAATTTCGCCGCGCGGCGGCGCGTAATTGGCCCAAGCTCTTGCTGGCAACACGGCGGCGCCGACGAAGATTCCAACGGCGTGACGACGGGTGATCGCGAGGTTGTTCATGCGACGACGATGCCGGCCAGTTCGTGGTGAAACGATGACGCGCCGAGGTACTAGCGCACCCGGCCCGACAGCCTGAGCACAAAGATCAGGACTTCGGCGACCGCCTTGTAAAGCTCGGCCGGGATTTCCTCGCCGAGTTCCACATTGGACAACGCGCCCGCCAGCACTTCATTTTCCTCGATCGGAATATCGTGGGCTTTGGCGACCTCGATGATCTTCGCGCCGAGGCTGCCTTTGCCCTTGGCGACGACGCGTGGCGCACCGGTGCGATCGTAATGTAGTGCGACCGCGAGCTGGTTTCTCTTGCTCTCGCTCATGACGCCCGGTCCAGGAAATGCCCGGCGGGTGCTGCCGCCGGCTGTGGCGGCGCGCCGTCGCGGATCACGATATCGCCGGGCGTCAGTTCCGCGCGGCTCAAGGCTTGCGTCAATTGGGAAACCCCTGCCCGCAACTGCGAGGCGGTCGCGGGCCGCTCGGCCCACATCCGCACCGAGGTGCGATCGCCGTTCAGCGCGACCTGCGCGTGCACGGGGCCTGCGGGTTCGACATTGAGCGAGAAGCGCGCCCGCCAGACCGCTTTGGCGGCGCTTGCCTCGCGGCCCCCGCCGTCGCGCGAAATCTCGAACTGCGCCATTGCCGTGCCTTGCGGGGTCGCGAACGGGATTTCAAAACTCCAGCGCGGCGAGGCAGCATCGATGCGTGAGGCGGACGGATCGGCCTGCCCCGGCAGTGAAGCGATCTGCAACAGGGTTTGCCGCGCGATCGCGCCATCGGTGTCGTCCAGCAGGTGCTGAAGCGCGGTGTTGAGCGGCATGTGCGTTGAGAGCGTCGCCGAGGCCACCGGCTGCGCGGCAGGCAGCGCGCCATTGACCGGCGGCGGCGGCAGATTGGTGCGGGCGAAGTCCGGGTCGTCGATGGCTGACGTACGCGCACCGGTAATGACCGGGAGTAGCGCCAGCGCCTGGCCGTTTTCGGTCAGAAGCCGCGACAGGTTTGCCGCCGCGAGCGGCGAAAACTGAACCGCTTCCTGCAACAGGCTGAGCGCTGCGCTGGTCGCTGCCGCACGCGCTGCGGCGTCGGCCGGCACCGCCGTCGGCGCCAGTGTTGGACTGCCGGCCACGAGTTCGAGGATTTCCTGGGCTATCCCCGTTGCAGCGCCCTGTGCTGAGGCCGTCGGCGCTGCCGTGGCCGTGCCAGCAGGTAGCGCGGCCGATGCTGCGCTGAAGAGAATCTCTGGCGGCGCGACTTCGGCCGCGGCCGTCGCGGGCAAGGCACCGGCCCCGGCGATGAGTTCGTTCACCTCTGCCAAAACGGCGGCGGTGAGTGCCGTCCCCTGCTGTGGCGTGCTTGCCGATGGCGAGGCAGATGCCGGCGTCGCGATCGCGCCGGTGGTGGCGGGCTCCGACGGCGTTGCGGTCGATGATGGTGCCCCCTCGGTTACCGCGGCGGCCTGCGACGCCGTGGGCTGGAGCGCAGATGCGGCGGCTGGTATGGCAGTGCCGGTCGTTGTGCTCCCTTCCGAAAGCACCGATGTCAGCGTCTGACGCAGCACCAGCAAGGCCGCCTTGAGATCGGGAACGCCGCTCGCGCCTAACGCTGCCGATCCCGATGCCAGCGAGGTCTCCAGAAACAGGCCGGAGGATTGAAACGCCTCTTGGACCGCCTCGGCGGTCAAATTCTGATCCAGAGGAATTTGCTGCGCCAGCACCTGCGCAACCGCCTGCTGCACCTGAGGCGGCAGGTTCGGCAAGCCGCTCGCCACGCCCAGATCAGCGAACAGCGGCGCGAGCGAGGTCTGCTGGGTCACCGCCGTTTGCGCGGCGACCGACACCGCAAGCGTCTCGAGCGGGGTCAGCGGATTTGAAGGCGTGACCGCATCCGCCGTCAAATTGGCGGCGAGGCTTGCCGCCAGCGACGGCGAAAGCGTCAGGACGGCGTCGGAGGTCGCGCCGGCACTCGCGCTGGTCTGGCCCGCCTGGCTGGTAGCCGTGCTCGGCTGATTGACGATCGAAAGCCCAATGCCGTTTGAAGTCTGCGAGACCTGCAACTGAAGCGTTTGGCCAACCTGAAGCGGAACTTGTGTTGCGGCCTCGATGGTCAGGTTGCCGATGGCTATCTGCACCTGGTCGCTGCCAAGCACCTGCAAGACCTCGGCGGTAATCACCTGCCCCGCTTGCAGCACGATTCCGCTCGCGGCCGGCGTACTTGGCGCCGACGCGGCCGCAGATTGGATATTCGACGTGATCGTGATGGCCATGATTTACCGGGACAAGCAAAGCCGAGGCTAGCTGTCTGTCGTAAACCTGCCGTTAACCGAGACGCTTGTGATGCGGCCTCAGCCGCCTTGACGCAGCTCTTTAAGAGCAGCTGTGATCGCGTTGAAATCGATCAGTTTCGCGGCTTTTCGCGCCGCCACTTCGTCGTCGACGCCCCATTTCTCGGCGTTCCAGTCCTCATCGACATGGGCCGCCGCCCAGACCTGATCCGGATTGATCACGCCATGGAACAGCGCCAGCGCCAGCAGCGCCGATCCGGTCAGGGTCGTGATCAGATGCAACGCGGCGATCATCCAGGGATCGTCGGGCAGCGCCCCGCGCGCCGCCGCAATCGCAGCGTCGGGCTGGCGGACATGCATCACGCCTTCGGCCAAAATGAAGTGCGCGCCGAGCGCGTCCCTGGCCCAGAACAGGACCGGGTCCCAATGCTCGGCCTCGCGCGCCACCAGCCCCTCCGGATGGCCGGCGCGATAGAACAACAGATCGGAGGCGAAATATTTGGCGACGTCGTCCCTCACCGCCTCGGTCCGATCGATGACGCCCTGCACGACGCTGTTGGCAAAACGCGTCAGCGGCATGGTCAGCGGCTCGATGAACTCGCCTTGCGCGTTCCATTCCGCCGCGATCATGTCGGCCAGCGCGCGCGCCGGCACGACGACCGTGCGGCCCGACGGGGTCTTGATCGGTTTGCCGTCGAGCGTGACGGCATAACCGCCATCGGTCTCGCCGACGCCGACACTGGTATAGAAGCGCCTGCGCTGGACCGCGCGGGACGAGCGCCGCGCCGCCTCCATTGGGTTGGCTTCGGATTGGCCCGCGATGTCGTCAAAGAGCTCGCGCATGGTCACTCGGCTTTTGTTGCATGGTATCTTTCCGGAAATTACGACAGGCATGGCCTTAATGAAAGCGAACAGGCGGAGAATGGCGACAACAGGAGTAAAGCCCGCCGTTCTGTTCCTTGGCCTGTTGGGGCTGGTTTGCGCGTGTCCCACGCCATCGGCAGCCGGATTCCGCTCGCCGGAATTGCTGGTGCGCAACGTCTATGCCTATTACGACGATCGTACTTCCGCCCTATCCAGCGGACTGCCGCACGATGCGGAAACTATCCGCCAGTTCTTCGATCCGAGCCTGTGGGACGCCTGGCGCGCGCCGACAAAAGCGCCTTACGATTTCCTGGTGCAAAGCGCGAGCTGGAAACTCGGCGCGGTGTCGACTTCGATCCTGCGCAAGCAGTTTGACAAGACCTACGTGACCGTAGGTTTCAACAATCAGGGAAAGCCGGTGACGATGAACTTCATTCTCGTCAATGGCGCCGACGGCTGGGTGATCTACGACGTCGAAAGTCCGCACGATTCCTTGCGCGCATTCCTGGCGCAGTACAGGAACTAGATTATTATCTTCGATATCCAGCCGCGACGAAGCTGGGCTCCTTCTCCCCGCAAGCGGGGCGAGGTGAAAGCAAACGGAGCCATCACTCCTCCGGCGCGTGCTCGATCGGATCGAACCGGTCGTGCTCCAGGCCGAGCAGGTTCCAGGATTGCAGCATATGCGGCGGCAGCGGCGCGGTCGCGTCGATCACGCCGCCGCGCGGATGCGGAATCACGATCCGGCGCGCCAGTAGATGAAGCCGGTTCTGCAAACCGCCCGGCAACTGCCAGTTTTCCTTGTTGAAGTATTTGGGATCGCCCACGATGGCGTGGTCGATATGGGCCATATGCGCGCGTAACTGATGTGTCCGCCCGGTCACCGGCTTCAACGAGACCCAGGCGAGCTTCTGGGCTGAGGTTTCCACGACCGCGTAATAGGTGACGGCGTGGCTTGCGCCCTCATCGCCATGTTCGGCGATCCGCATGATTGAATCTTCCTCGCTCTCTTCCTTCGCGAGATAAGTCGAGATGCGTCCCTGCTTGGGCTTTGGCACGCCTGCAACCAGCGCCCAATAGATCTTGCGCGCCGAGCGATGGCGGAACGATCCGGTCAGCGCGCTCGCGGCAAATCGTGTTTTGGCGACCAGAAGACAGCCGGACGTTTCCTTGTCGAGCCGGTGCACCAGGCGCGGCTTCTGCCCTTTCGCGTCCCGCATCACTTCCAGCATCTGATCGATGTGGCGCGTGGTGCCGGAACCGCCTTGCACCGCCAACCCCGCCGGCTTGTTCAGCACCAGCACGTCATCATCCTCGTAAATCGTCATCTCTTTCAGCGCCGCGAGCGTCTTGGCGCCGGCTTCCGAAAGATGCGCGGTCGCGCGCGGCGTATCCAGCTTCAGCGGCGGAATGCGAACGCTTTGGCCTTCCTCCAGACGATCCTTGCTGTCGGCGCGCTTGCCGTTGACGCGCAACTCGCCCTTACGAACGATGCGCTGGATGTGGGAAAACGACAAACCAGGAAAGCGCGCTTCCAGAAAGCGATCGACGCGCATGTTGTTTTCGTCCGCCGTCACGGTCACGGTCTGCACTTTAGTGGGCAGCAGCACCGCTTTATCTTCGACGGGCGCTGCCACCACAGGCTTTGGCGCGCGAGACGCCGGGGCCGCAACACGCTTGGCCGGCTTGCTGCCGGGCCGGTGCGCAGACGACCGCTCGGCCTGCGAGCCCCGATAGGGCCGCGCGCCTTTCGGGCGATCGCCGGCATTGCGTTTGGGCAGAGGTTTTCGGGTACGGCGGCTCATGAGGATGGCAGCTCCAAGGACAGGCCTTGGGGTAGCCCAAAAGCTCCGAATCGTCACGGCGAAATGAATACAAATCAGGGGCAGGATCGGCCATGTTGCGCCGCTTGGGGACCAGGAGCATCGGAATGCGACTAACGAAACCTGCTTTGGCTCTAGTTGCGGCTGTCATCGCCCTGCCGGCATCGGCCGCCGATAGTCCGATGCCGCCGGAAATCGCCAAGAAACTCGCCGAGCTCGGCCGCGTCATCGACCCGCAGGCCACCGCCAAGCTTTATGCTCCCTTGCAGCCGACGGAGCCTTATTTCGGTTACCGGATCGAGCGGGACCTCAAATACGGTCCTGCCGAGCGCAACCGGCTCGATATCTTCATGCCGCAAAACGTGACATCCGGCCGGCCCGTGCTGGTGTTCGTCCACGGCGGCGCATTCATCGGCGGTAACAAGCGTCGGGCGCCTGATAGCCCGTTCTACGACAACATCATGCTGTGGGCCGTGAAGAACGGCTTCATCGGCGTCAACATCACCTACCGGCTTGCGCCGGGATCTCCCTGGCCCGCGGGCGCCGAGGATGTAGCGGCAGCTGTCAAATGGGTTTCGGACGAGATCGGCGAACGCGGCGGCGATGCCTCGCGCATCTACCTGATGGGCCACTCGGCCGGCGCCATCCATGTCGCAAGCTATGTATCGCATCCGGAATTCTACAAGGTGAAGAACGGCGGCCTGAAAGGCGCGATCATGGTGTCGGCGCTTTACGACCTGACCGCGGCCCCGCTCACCGATCCCGAGCGCGCCTATTTCGGCAGTGATGCTTCCCGCTATGCCGATGAGTCCTCGCTGCCTGGCCTTCTGAAAACGAACATCCCGTTGATGGCAGTGAGTTCGGAACTCGATCTGCCCGGCTTTGTGAAGCAGCTCGATCAGTTCAAGGACGCCACCTGCAAGCGGCCAAGCGGATGTGCCCGCACGGTAATGCTGCCGCAGCACAACCACATGTCGGAAGTGTATGCGATCAACACGGAGGATACGCGGCTGACCGATCAAATCCTGGAATTTGTCAAAACGGGGAAATAATCCCGGCGTTGACAGCGCGGCATACGCGACGCATATTTTTGCCGGGTGGATACGACCCGCTGCTTGCGCCCTTGTCGGGGATGGTGAACGTATCAAGCCGCTTCAGGCCTCCTTTGCCAAAGCGAACGAGTCAGTAACGCAAGCGCCTGACCATTCTCGTTCGCCAAAGCAGAGGTTATCCCATGCGCGATTTTCGCGATGCCAAGTCTATGGCGCAGACGCTGCGCGACGCCCTCAAAGCCAAATCAGTCTCTATCACCCACAGCGAAAGTCTTGAAATCATTGCCAAGACTCTTGGACTCCACGATTGGAATGTGCTGGCAGCCGCCATTCAGGCGAGCCAGTCGATGCTTGCACCACCCCGAAAATCACCGTCCTCCCCGCCCGGCAGTGGCATTCTCCTACCCGTCGCCCCAAAGCGCGATGTCGTATTCTTCCCGCAGACGATTTCGCCGATCTGGGTCGGACGCGAAAAGACGCGGCTCGCCATCGAAGCGGCGTTATCGGGAGATGGCCGCCTGTTTGTGGTTACCCAGAAGCAGATGGGTGACGACGATCCAGATTTTGGCGCGCTTTATTCGGTGGGCGTGACTGCCGACATCCTTCACCACATGACGATGCCAAATGGAACGCTCCGGGTGAAGGTTTCCTGCGCGGATCGCGCCATGATTACCAAAGCCGGCGGCCACGACTTTCTGGCAGCCGAGGTCGAACCGATCCAGGATCTACGTGAGTTCGACGCAACCGCGTTCACCCTCATGCGCGAGATTTTCGATGCATACCAGCCTTACACCCGAAGCCCGCCACCTTATGCCTTGCACCGCTATTCCAGAGAGCCCGGCGTCTTCGCTGACGTCGTGGTTCATCTCATGGAAGTAGGTATAGGGAAGACCCAACAAATCCTGGAGACCAACGATGTGATCGCAAGGCTTGAGCTCATTCTTGCCTGGATGAAGGACGTGCCGCCTTCTTAAGGCGGCCGCGCTCAAGTAGCCTTCAGAACAGCCGCACCTGAACGGAGGTGCCGACCAGTTTCGTCGAGCTGGAATCGACGGCGTTCTGCATCTGCGGGAATTTGGTCTTCAGCACAGTCTCGACCTCGGTGCGCAGCGCGGCGTTGTTTTCCGCCGACACGAACGCCACCGCGCCTGACGCGAGGCGATTGGCGTCGCTCAACTCCGTGAAGTCGGTATAGACGACGTTGGCGCTATAGCCTTCCTGCAACAGGTAGTCCTGTATCTGATCCGCCAGGTCCTTGCGCTCCTCGACATGGAGCACGACGACGACCTTGCCGCTGTTGGGGTTGGCCGCCGCTGACGCAACGGCAGGACCCTTTTCCTTTTCGAGCGCGGCCACGCGGCGGCTTAGCGACTCGATCTTTCCGTTGAGTTTTCCGCCCTGCGCGCCGAAATCATTCTTGATCTGCTGGGTTTGGGTCTGAAGCTGTTCCTTGACGACGCTGATTTCCGTGCCGCCCGAGGTTTTTATCGTGAAATTGAGAAGGGTCGGCGCAATGCAGAGCAATGCGGCAATGCCAAGCGCGATCAGATTGCTGTTGGGGATATCCGCGTGATTATAAATTCCCCGCGCGAGCACACCGATGAGGCCGAGACCGGCGATAAGCGGCACCACCACAATGGCGGCCAGCAGCCAAGTGCTCATACGACCCTCCCCCCAGAGGTTGCCAGCGTATCATATGGCTATTTCGGCGAGATGTCAGTCATTTCCGCTCTCGCCTAAGCTTCGCCCAATAATCAAGACGCTTGCGGATTTCGCGTTCAAAGCCGCGATCCGGCGGATCATAAAAAGTCTGTCGGCCCAGCGCGTCCGGGAAATAATCCTGTCCGGAGAATGCGTCCGGGGCGTCGTGGTCGTAATCGTAACCCTCGCCGTAACCTTCCTGCTTCATCAGTTTGGTCGGCGAATTCAGGATGTGTTTCGGCGGCAACAACGAACCGCCCTGCTTCGCCGTCCGCATCGCGGCGCCAAACGCCTTGTAGGCGGCGTTCGATTTCGGCGCAGTTGCGAGATAAATTACGGCCTGGGCAATGGCGAGTTCGCCTTCCGGCGAGCCCAGAAAGTCGTAGGCGTCCTTGGCGGCATTGCAGATCACGAGTGCCTGTGGATCGGCAAGGCCGATGTCCTCCACCGCCATCCGCACCACGCGCCGCGCAAGGAACAGCGGGTCTTCGCCCGCATCCATCATGCGCGCGAGATAATAGAGCGCAGCGTCGGGATCGGAACCGCGCACCGATTTATGCAGCGCCGAGATCAGGTTGTAATGGCCATCGGCCGATTTGTCGTAGATCGGCGCCCGGCGTTGCAGGATCGCCTGCAACTGCGCGGCGTCAAAAATTTCACCCCCGCGCGCGGAACGCCAGACCTCCTCGGCCAGGGTCAGCGCGGCGCGGCCGTCGCCATCGGCCATGCGCACCAGCGCGGCGCGGGCATCGGCATCGAGCGGCAGCTGCCGCCCCTCGATTGTCTCGGCGTGAACGAACAGTTTTTCAATCGCGCTCGCGTCAAGCGAATGAAACACCAGCACCCGCGCCCGCGACAACAGCGCGGCGTTGAGTTCGAACGAGGGATTTTCCGTGGTGGCGCCGACCAGCACCACAGTGCCGTCTTCCATCACAGGGAGAAACGAATCCTGTTGCGCGCGATTGAACCGGTGCACCTCGTCGACAAACAGCAGCGTGCCCTTGCCGGTCTCGCGCCGCGCCCGCGCCGCATCGAACGCCTTCTTCAGGTCGGCAACGCCGGAAAACACCGCGGAGAGCTGTTCGAAATGCAGTTCGGTGGCATCCGCCAGAAGCCGCGCCACGGTGGTCTTGCCGGTGCCCGGCGGTCCCCAGAAAATCAGCGACCCGAGCGTGCGGGTCTCGAGCATGCGCGTCAGCGCGCCATCCGGCCCCAGAATGTGATCCTGGCCGACGACCTCGGTGAGCGCGCGCGGGCGCATCCTGTCAGGGAGCGGATGCGGCGCATCCTGCGACAACCCCGCGGCCGCGAAGAGGTTTGTGCCTTCCTGTTTCAGCTTAGTGCCCACTTTTCGACGTTCGTGCACCACCTCAGCATCCTCCTTTCACGAACGTCGGAAAGTCATGGGCACTAACAAACTTATTTATTCTAGTGCCGCTTTCCATTTGAAGTTCCTAGACAGGACTCGCTGCTTGTAGCGTAGGAACTTCAAATGGGCGGCACTAGTCTCATCCGCCGAGCGTGACGTTGATTTGCTGGCCGCCGCGCACAATCTGGATCCGCCACAGCCTCGAACTATCGCGCGTCGCCCTTTCCAGATCGCTGGTCCTGGCAATTTTCTGGCTGTTCACGGCCAGGATGACGTCACCCTTTTGAAAGCCGAGATTGGCCGCCGTGCTGCCGTCGGCAAGATCCGTCACGACCACGCCTTCGGTATCCGCATCCAGATGCAACTCGTCGGCGACCGCCGGCGAGATATTGGCGACCTTCGCCCCCTGGAACGGCGAGCGCGTCGTCAGCACGATCTCATTACGTCCGACGTCGGGCGCGGTCTCAAGCGGGATCGTCAGCTTGACCAGCTTGCCGGCCCGCTGCACATCGATCTCGGCCGTTCCGCCGAGCGGGCGCGTCGCAAACCGATAGTCAAAGGCATTGGGATCATCGACCGCCTGCCCTTCGATGGCGACGATCAGATCCGACAATTTGAGCCCGGCGCGGGCAGCCGGACTGCCCGGAACGATGTTAGCGACGAGGGCGCCGCTTGGCCGGCGCAGCCCAAGCGTCTCGGCGATCTCCGGCGTCACCGCCTGCAATCGCGCGCCGAGCCACGGCCGCTTCACGGCCTTGCCACCGCTTCGGGCCGAGGCCACCACGACGCGCACCATGTTGGCGGGGATCGCAAAGCCGATGCCTTGCGAGCCGCCGGAACGCGAAAAGATCGCGGTGTTGATACCGGCGAGCTTGCCGGTCATGTCGACCAGCGCGCCGCCGGAATTGCCGGGATTGATCGCCGCATCGGTCTGGATGAAGAATTGATAGTCGGTGATGCCGACTTGCGTCCGCGCTAGCGCCGAAATGATGCCGTGGGTGACGGTCTGGCCGACGCCGAAGGGATTGCCGATCGCCAGCACCACGTCGCCGACCTGCAACTCGTCGGAATTGGCGAAGTCGAGCGTCGGAAATTTTTCGTGGACATCCTTCAGGCGAAGCACGGCGAGATCGCTCCTGGTATCCTTGAGCACGATCTCGGCCTCGAATTCGCGCTTGTCGGAGAGCGAGACCTTGACCTGATCGGCGCCCTCGATGACGTGGTTGTTGGTCACGACCAGACCGGACGGATCGACCATCACGCCCGATCCGAGCGAGCGTTGCACCTGCTCCGGCATCTGGCCGGGCACGCCGAAGAAGCGCCGGAAAATCGGATCGTCGAGCAAGGGATTATGGTCCTGCACCGTTTTGGCGGCGTAGACATTGACCACCGCCGGCTGCACCCGCTGTACGATAGGCGCATAAGAGAGCCGCAACTCCGAAGCCGAAGACGGCACGCGCCGGTCCTGCGCCAGTGCAGGCGTTGCGACAAGTATGGCAGCCAACAGCGCCGTGAAGAGCCGAACAGCAATCATGAAGGGATTCCCCGAAGATTCAGAGGCAGAATATAAGGGGCCGGATCAGCGAATAGAAGCAAATAGGCCGCTTTTGCACGGGCTCCGGACCGGTCAATTTGGCGGCAAACAGGCAGAAAAATCTCCTCCCCGCAAAGGCTTGCAATTGGCCCTTGCCGCCGATTTGATAGGCGTCAGCACCTGGATTTTTAAAGGGAGAACTGCCCAATGAAGGCCGTCGGATATAAAAAATCGCTGCCCGTCGAGGCTACGGAAGCCCTGCTCGATTTCGAGACCACCAAGCCCGAATCGAAGGGCCGGGACATCCGCGTCGCCGTCAAGGCGATCTCCGCCAATCCCGTCGATTACAAGGTCCGCAAGCGCGCCGCTCCTGCCGAAGGTGAATTCAAGGTTTTGGGCTATGACGCGGCCGGCGTCGTCGATGCGGTCGGACCCGAGGTGACGCTGTTCAAGCCGGGTGATGAGGTTTTCTACGCCGGCTCGATCCAGCGCCAGGGCACCAATTCGGAATTTCACCTGGTCGATGAGCGGATCGTCGGGGCCAAGCCGAAGACGCTGTCGTTTGCACAAGCGGCCGCCCTGCCGCTGACCTCGCTGACGGCCTGGGAATTGCTGTTCGACCGTCTCGGCGCGGTCCCGGGAAAAAGCGTCGATCCGCGCACGCTCTTGGTCATCGGCGGCGCCGGCGGGGTTGGCTCGATCATGATTTAACTCGCGCGCCGCCTGACGGGGCTCACGGTTGTCGCCACGGCCTCGCGGCCGGAATCGCAGAAGTGGTGTCTCGACCTCGGCGCGCACGCGGTGATCGATCACACGCAGCCGCTGAAGGAGCAGATCGACAGACTGAAATTTCCGCCGCTGGCATTGGTCGCAAGCCTCACCAACACCGACCAGTACTACAAGGCCTTGGCGGACATCATGGCGCCGCAGGGCCGATATGGCCTGATCGACGATCCCGCAGAATTCAACGTCAGCGTCTTCAAGGGCAAATCGATCTCCATTCACTGGGAATCGATGTTCACGCGGTCGTCGTTTCAGACGCCTGACATGATCGGCCAGCACAATCTGCTCAACGATGTCGCCGACCTCGTCGACAAGGGGGTATTGAAAACCACGCTCGGTGAGAGCTTTGGAACGATCAATGCGGCCAACCTGAAGCGCGCGCATGCGCTTCTGGAAAGCGGAAAGTCGCGCGGCAAGATCGTGCTGGAGGGATGGTAGTCCCAGTCGTCATTGCGAGTGTCAGCGAAGCAATCCAGTCGAACCGCTGAGGGATTGCTGGATCGCTTCGTCGCTTTCGCTCCCTTGCGCAAACGCTTTGCGTTTGTCGCAGGCAATGACTCTTCAGGCAATGGTCTCGACGATACCGCCTTCGGCACGCAGCGCCGCGCCGTTGGTCGCGGACGCCTCTTTGGAACTGACATAGACCACCATATTGGCGATTTCGTCGACGCTGGCGAAACGTTGCAACAGCGAACTCGGGCGGTGCTGTTTGACGAACTGGCCGGCCGCTTCCGCTTCGGACTGGCCGTTCTGTTTGGCGAGGTCCTTCACAAAGCCCTCGACGCCCTCCGACATGGTCGGGCCGGGCAAGACGGCATTGACGGTGACGCCGGTGCCGCGCGTGAGCTTGGCCAACCCGCGCGAGATCGACAACTGCGCGGTCTTGGTCATGCCGTAGTGGATCATCTCGGTCGGAATATTCAGCGCGGATTCGGAGGAAATGAAAACGATGCGGCCCCAGTTGCGCTTTAGCATCGAGGGCAAATAAGCGCGCGACAGCCGCACGCCTGACATCACATTGACCTCGAAGAAGCGGCTCCAGTCTTCATCGGGAATCTCGAAGAAATTCTTCGGCTCGAAAATCCCGGCATTGTTGATGAGGATGTCGACCTCTGGCAGCGCCGCGACCAACTCCTTGCAGCCGGCCGCGGTCGAGACGTCGGCGGCGAGGCCGCGGACCTTGCCTCCCGATACCTCCTTGGCAAGCCTGGCCACCGCCTCATCGACCCGCGGCTTCCCCCGCCCATTGAGCACGACGGCGCTGCCGGCCGCCGCCAAGCCCTTGGCGATCGCGTAGCCGATTCCGGCGGTCGAGCCTGTGACCAGCGCGGTCTTTCCGGAAAGATCGATTTTCATGTGTCATCTCCATTGATGCTGATGGAGATATTGGGCGCGATGGCTGCGGCCGCAACTGGCACAAGATCACGCCCGGGCGACTCTCCCACTGTCATGCCCCGCGCAGGCGGGGCATCCAGTATTCCAGAGGCTTCTCGGTTATAACTCAAGCGCCTCTGGAATACTGGATCGTCCGGTCAAGCCGGACGATGACCGCGCTGATAGCTCCCCGCACCTCTCAAACAAAAAAACGGCGCCTGGAGGCGCCGCTTTGAACCAAATTCGTTTCCTTGACGCGCGTTACGCCGCCTCGGCTTCCTTTTCCTGCACGGGGCCGGAATCCTGACCCTTGGCATCGACGTCGCGATCGACGAATTCGATCACCGCCATCGGCGCATTGTCGCCGTAACGGAAGCCGGCCTTGATGATGCGGGTGTAGCCGCCGTGACGGTCCTTGTAGCGGGGCGCCAGAACGTCGAACAGCTTCTTGACCTGATCGATATCGCGCATCTCGGAGATCGCCTGGCGGCGCATGGCGAGGCCGCCCTTCTTGCCGAGCGTCACGAGCTTCTCGACGATCGGGCGCAGTTCCTTGGCCTTCGGCAGCGTAGTGACGATCTGCTCGTGCTTGATCAGGGAGGCGCACATATTGGCGAACATCGCGCGGCGATGCTCGGCGGTGCGGTTGAGTTTGCGGTGAACCTTGCCGTGACGCATGAAACTATTCCTTCTTCAGATGTCGCGACGGTTCGTCCGACAGTTTCTCAGGTGGGCTGCCTGCGTTCGCCCGTTAGTTCAGTCATTCCGGACGATGCGAAGCGTCGATCCGGAATCTCGAGATTCCGGGTTCACGCTCGCGCGTGCCCCGGAATAACGAAAATCAGTAATGATCCTCGAAGCGCTTGGCGAGTTCGTCGATATTCTCCGGCGGCCAGCCCGGCACTTCCATGCCGAGGTGCAGACCCATCTGGGCCAGCACTTCCTTGATTTCGTTGAGCGACTTGCGGCCGAAGTTCGGGGTGCGGAGCATTTCGGCTTCCGACTTCTGCACGAGGTCGCCGATATAGACGATGTTGTCGTTCTTCAGGCAGTTGGCTGAGCGCACCGACAGTTCGAGCTCGTCCACCTTCTTGAGGAAGGCCGGGTTGAAGGCGAGGTCCGGGATGATCTCCTGGGCGACTTCCTTGCGCGGCTCTTCGAAGTTGACGAATACGTTGAGCTGATCCTGCAGGATGCGCGCGGCATAGGCCACCGCGTCCTCCGGCGAGATCGCGCCGTTGGTTTCGATCGTCATGGTGAGCTTGTCGTAGTCGAGGATCTGGCCCTCGCGGGTGTTCTCGACCTTGTAGGACACCTTGCGCACCGGCGAATACAGGCTGTCGACCGGAATCAGGCCGATCGGCGCATCTTCGGGACGGTTGCGCTCGGCGGCGACATAGCCCTTGCCCGAGGAGACCGTGAATTCCATGCGGATCTCGGCGCCTTCGTCGAGCGTGCAGATCTGGAGGTCGGGGTTGAGCACGGTGATGTCGCCGACGGTCTGGATGTCGCCGGCGGTCACAACGCCCGGGCCCTGCTTCTTCACGACCATGCGCTTGGGGCCTTCGCCCTGCATCTTGATCGAGATGTCCTTGATGTTCAGCACGATGTCGGTGACGTCCTCACGGACGCCAGCGATCGAGGAGAACTCGTGCAGCACGCCGTCGATGTGCACCGACTGCACGGCGGCGCCCTGAAGCGAGGAGAGCAGGATGCGGCGAAGCGCGTTGCCGAGCGTCTGGCCGAAACCGCGCTCGAGCGGTTCGGCCACCAGCGTCGCAAAGCGGATCGCGTCATGGCCCGCAGTTACCTGGAGCTTGTTCGGCCGGATCAGTTCTTGCCAATTTTTCTGGATCGTCACTGTTTTTCACCCATGGGCCAGTCGACTGGGGGACGAAGTCACTGGCGTTGGAGACCTCGCGGGACCAATCCCGCGGTTTGCAATCTTCTCAAAATTCCAAAAGCCGGCGGAAAACCGCCGGCCACTTCAAAGCATCAAACCCGCCGGCGCTTGCGCGGACGGCAACCATTGTGCGGGATCGTCGTCACATCGCGGATCGACGTCACGGTGAAGCCCGCCGCCTGCAGCGCACGAAGCGCCGATTCACGGCCCGAGCCGGGGCCGGCAACTTCAACTTCCAGCGTGCGCATGCCGTGTTCCTGCGCCTTCTTCGAGACGTCTTCAGCGGCGACCTGCGCGGCATAAGGGGTCGATTTGCGCGAACCCTTGAAACCCATCGTGCCCGCCGACGACCAGGCGATGGTGTTGCCCTGCGCATCGGTGATCGTGATGGTAGTGTTGTTGAACGACGAATTCACGTGCGCCACACCGGAAGCGATGTTCTTGCGCTCGCGGCGGCGTACGCGGGTGGCATCCTTGCCCATTTAAAAAACCTTTCTAACGATCTCAACGCCGCCGTAATGCCAGCGGCTACACCTGTGAGGCGAGTAGTGAGCAGCGAATGGCGAATAGAACTATTCGCCACTCCCTATTCGCCATTCGCTCTCTTACTTCTTCTTGCCGGCGATCGACTTGGCCGGCCCCTTGCGCGTGCGGGCGTTGGTATGGGTACGCTGACCGCGCACCGGCAACCCGCGGCGATGGCGCAGGCCGCGATAGCAGCCGAGGTCCATCAGACGCTTGATGTTCATGCCGACTTCGCGACGAAGATCGCCCTCGACCAGATAGTCACGGTCGATCACTTCGCGGATTTGCAGCACTTCCTGGTCGCTCAACTGGCTGACGCGACGGTCAGCGGGAATCTTGACCTTCTCCATGATGTCGGCAGCATGCTTCTGACCGATACCATGGATGTATTGGAGCGCGATCACCACGCGCTTGTTGGTCGGGATATTCACACCGGCAATACGGGCCACGAACTTCTCTCCTGTCGCCGATCCCTTTAAGGAAGCCGGCCATTATCTTTTGCGCGATCGCGCTTTCGTCTTCGCTTGGGCATAATCTCCTGGCGGAAACCGTCGTGCGATTTTTCGCCAATCATGCTCCGTCTCGGGCAGGTGTTCACAAACGCGAACACGACGCCCTCCCCCGCGACTATTTGGGGCCCGGCATCGTTTGAAACTATCCGACTTGGATGGCGCTTATTAAAGGATTGAAGCGGGTTTCGTCAACCGTCTCCAAGCCTTAAGCGCGCCGTTTCCCAGCCTTTTTCGGCGCCTTTCTGGCGGCCTTCCGCGCCCCCGCAGCCGGCCGTTTCCGCACGCCTGAGGCCGCTCTGGCGGGCCGCTTCTTGACCTGCTTTTTGGCGCTGGCCTTCCTGGAGCCCTTTGCAGAGCCTTTCGGGCCCGCTTTAGCGGCCCTCCCGGCCCCGACCGAGGCTTTTTTGGCCGATTTCGAGGCTTTCTGGCCGGCGGCCGCTGCCGCTGGTTTTTTATGGGCCTTTTGGGCCACTTTGGGTTCCACCGCCCCGATGGCGGTCAGGATACGGCCGATTTCGTGGGTGACGTGCTCGATGGTCATCATGCCATCGACCGTCAGCAACTTGCGACGCTCGGAGTAGTAGTGAATCAGGGGCTCGGTCAGCGTCCGGTAGCTTGCCAGCCGTTTGACCAGCACTTCCGGGGTATCGTCGACCCTGACCTCTTCGCCGCGCGCCCGCATTTCGGCCACCCGGGTTTCAACCCGCTGCAACAGCGCGCTCTCGTTGACGCGCAATTCGATCACGGCATCGAGCTTGAGGCGTTTTTTCTTCAGGAGGTCGTCCAGCGCTTCGGCCTGCGGCACCGTGCGCGGGAAGCCGTCGAGGATAAAGCCGTTGGCGGCGTCGGGTTGGTCCAGCCGGTCGGAGATGATGCCGATCACCATCTCGTCCGGCACGAGGCCCCCGCCCGCCATGATGTCCTTGGCCTTCAGCCCGACGGGCGTCTGCGCTGCCACTGCGGCGCGCAACATCTCGCCAGTGGAGAGCTGAACGATCCCATAGCGGTTAATCAGCCGCTGGGCCTGCGTTCCCTTGCCTGAGCCCGGGGGCCCGAGAAGAATCAGTCTCATTTTTCGTTTCGCCCCCAACTAAAGCCTGACGGATTCCGGATGAATCGCGCGCCACGCTCCGTCTAGTTCGGACCTGTTCCCGCCCGAACGTCTTCACCCACTATTGCAGGAAAATCCGGCGTGCGATTTGCGCCAACGCAAACCTTCAGCCCCGGATTATGCTCGCAGTGTACATCACCGCACACCCGCGATTCAAAATCAATCAGGTCGGCCGGCGTCTATCGCGGCGCAGCGTAAAAAATACAGACCGCCGACTAGCGTGACTAGCGGCGACGGCCGCGCAACTTCGACTTTCGGATCAACCCCTCATATTGGTGAGCGAGCAGATATCCTTGGACCTGCGCCACCGTATCCATGGTCACGCTGACAACGATCAGAAGCGAGGTGCCGCCGAAATAGAACGGCACCGACGCGTAGGAAATCAGGATCTCGGGAATCAGACAGACAATCGCGAGGTAGATCGCGCCCAGCACCGTAATTCGCGACAGCACATAGTCGATATATTCGGCGGTGCGCTCGCCCGGCCGGATGCCCGGAATGAAGCCACCGTGCTTCTTGAGATTGTCGGCGGTCTCCGTCGGGTTGAACACGATCGCGGTATAGAAGAACGCGAAGAACACGATCAGCGCGAGATAGAGAATCAAAAACAGCGGACGGCCGTGGCCAAGCTGCGTCGTGATCCATTGAAACCATTCCGGCCCGTGACCGGCGTTGAAATTGGCAACCGTGGTCGGCAGCAACAACAGCGAAGAGGCGAAGATCGGAGGAATCACGCCCGACGTATTCAGCTTGAGCGGCAGATGCGAGGACTGGCCCTCGAACATCTTGTTGCCGACCTGACGCTTCGGATACTGGATCAGGAGCCGCCGCTGCGCGCGCTCCATGAACACGATGAAGGCGATCACGGCGACCGCCATGATGATCACGACCAGGATAAGACCGGTCGACAGCGCACCCTGGCGGCCGAGCTCGAGCATGTTGGCGATCGCGGACGGCAATTCGGCGACAATGCCCGACAGAATGATCAGCGAGATGCCGTTGCCGATGCCGCGCGAGGTGATCTGCTCGCCGAGCCACATCAGGAACATGGTGCCGCCGGTCAGCGTGATCGCGGTCGAGAGGCGGAAGAACATTCCGGGGTCGCTGACCACATTGCCCGCGCCCTCAAGCCCGACCGCGATGCCGTAGGACTGGAACGCGGCGAGAATCACCGTGAGATAGCGCGTGTACTGGTTCAGCGTCTTGCGGCCGGCCTCACCTTCTTTCTTCAGCGCCTCAAGTTGCGGCGAGACGGTGGTCAGGAGCTGAATGATGATCGAGGCCGAGATGTACGGCATGATGTTGAGCGCAAAGATCGCCATGCGGTGAATGCCACCGCCGGCGAACATGTTGAACATGCCGAGAATGCCGCCGGCCTGCGATTTGAACACCTGTTCCCAGATATTCGGATCGATGCCGGGCAGCGGAATGTAGGTGCCGAGGCGGTAGACCAGCAACGCGCCGAGCGTGAACCAGATACGCTTCTTCAGCTCATCGGCCTTGGCGAAGGCGCCGAAATTGATGTTGGCCGCTAGTTGTTCTGCTGCTGAAACCATCTTTAAGGCTTTCTCCCGCCGCCCCTCGCCCGCGTCCAGCCCCGCAAGGCCGCACGCGCGGCATTATCTGGTGTTCCGCGGCGATAAGTCCATCGCTTGTCCGGCAATTTGGCCACGCCGGTACAACCGATGACGCAGATGTTACGCCGCTTCGCCTTCGTCCTTGGCCACCGGCGCCAGGATTTTCACCGAGCCGCCGGCCTTCTCGACGGCCGCGATTGCGGGCTTGGAGGCGCCGTGAACCTCGATATTGAGCTTGGCCTTGAGTTCGCCGCGCCCGAGCAGGCGCACGCCATCCCTGGAGCGCCGCAACACGCCGGCCTTCACCAGCGATTCAGCGGTGACCGTTTCCTTGGCGTCGACCAGCTTGGAATCGACGGCCTCTTGAAGGCGGTCGAGATTGATCTCGGCAAACTCGAGACGGAAGATGTTGTTGAAGCCGCGCTTCGGCAGGCGTCGATGCAGCGGCATCTGACCGCCCTCGAAGCCCTTGATGCGCACGCCCGAACGCGCGGTCTGGCCCTTGCCACCACGGCCCGCAGTCTTGCCCTTGCCCGAGCCGATGCCACGGCCGACGCGCATCCGCTTCTTGCGGGAGCCGGCGTTGTCGGCGATATCGCTGAGCTTCATCGTATTCTTCCTTTTCGCTTGAGCATGATCTTGACCGAAAACCGGTTCCCACTTTTCGGGATCATGCTCGTCTTTTACTTCTCGTCGACGACGCGAACGAGATGCTGAACCTTGGCGATCATGCCGCGAATGGCGGGCGTGTCCTTGAGTTCGCTCACGCGGCCGATCTTGTTGAGATTGAGCCCGATCAACGTCGCGCGCTGCGAATGGTGTCGGCGGATCGCGCTGCCGGTCTGCTCGACCTTGATCATCTTTGCGGCCTTGGCCATCGTCTTGAACTCCGTAGCGCGCCGATAAAGCGCGGATGCTGTTATTCGGCGACCACTTCGGCGTCGCCGCCGATCCGGCGCGACTGCAACGTCGACACCTTGATGTTGCGGCGAGCCGCGACCGAACGCGGCGAATCCTGATGCTTCAGCGCATCGAACGTCGCGCGAACCATGTTGTAGGGGTTCGACGAGCCGATCGATTTCGCCACCACGTCCTGGATGCCGAGCGTCTCGAACACGGCGCGCATCGGACCGCCGGCGATGATGCCCGTACCGGCCGGTGCCGCACGCAGGTAAACGCGGCCCGCGCCGTGGCGGCCGGCGATATCGTGATGCAGTGTGCGGCCTTCGCGCAGCGCCACCCGCGTCAGGTTGCGCTTGGCGGCATCCGTCGCTTTGCGGATCGCCTCGGGGACTTCGCGCGCCTTGCCGTGACCGAACCCGACCCGGCCCTTCTGGTCGCCGATCACGACCAGCGCCGCAAAGCCGAAGCGCTTGCCGCCCTTGACCACCTTCGCCACACGGTTGATGTGGACGAGCTTGTCGACGAACTCGCTGTCGCGCTCCTCGCGATCCTTGCTTCGTTCGCGTCCGCCGCGTTCGCGTTCACCTGCCATGGTGTTTTCCAATCCTTGAGGGCTGAAGGCCCCTGTCCTCGTGTCCGTTAAAACCTTAGAAGCTCAATCCGCTTTCGCGCGCCGCATCCGCGAGCGCCTTGACGCGGCCGTGATAGAGATAACCGCTGCGGTCGAACACCACCTCGGTGACGCCGTTCTTCACGGCGCGTTCCGCCAAGAGCTTGCCGACCGCTTTCGCCGCATCGATGTTCGCGCCGGTCTTGCCGCCGTCGCGCATCGTCTTTTCCAAAGACGAGGCCGAAGCCAGCGTCTCACCCTTCAGGTCGTCGATGACCTGGGCATAGATATGCTTCGACGAACGGAACACCGACAAGCGCGGCCGGCCGTTCGCCGAACGGCGCAGCGCAAGCCTCACGCGTTGTTTGCGCCGGGCATTCGTGGCTTTCATTCTCGTCATGACCGGCTCCGTTACTTCTTCTTGCCTTCCTTGCGGAAGATGAATTCGTCGGCATACTTCACGCCCTTGCCCTTGTAGGGCTCCGGCGGACGGTAGCTGCGGATTTCCGCGGCGACCTGGCCAACGCGCTGGCTGTCGTTGCCGACGATGACGATCTCGGTCGGCTTCGGCACGGTGATCGCGATCCCTTCCGGAATCGGGAAGACCACGTCGTGGCTGTAGCCGAGCGCGAGCTGAAGGTTCTTGCCCTGCAACGCCGCACGATAACCGACGCCGTTGATCTCGAGCTTCTTCTCGAAACCCTTGGTGACGCCGAGCACCAGATTGGCGACCTGCGCGCGCGCCGTGCCGTACATCGCCTGCGCACGGTTGGTCTCGTGGCGCGGCGCAACCTTCACCTGGCCGTTCTCGAACTTCACCTCGACGTCGTCGTGCACGACGAAGGAAAGCTGGCCCTTCGGCCCCTTCATCTTCACGGTCTGTCCCTCGACGGTCGCGGTAACGCCCGAGGGGATCGTCACAGGCCTTTTGCCGATACGTGACATGGTTCGATCTCCTTAGAAAACCGTAAAGAGAATTTCGCCGCCCACATTCGCGTCGCGCGCGTCGTGGTCAGCCATGATTCCCTTCGGCGTCGACAACACCGAAATGCCGAGACCGTTGTTGACGCGCGGCAGGTTCTTCACCGAGGCGTAAACACGACGCCCGGGCTTGGACACCCGCTCGATCTCGCGGATCACGGGCTCGCCGTCGAAATATTTCAGCTCGATCTCAAGCTCGCTGCGGCCCGAGGCATGCTCCACGCTGGCGTAGCCGCGGATATAGCCTTCCGTCTTGAGCACTTCGAGCACGTTGGCGCGCATCTTCGAGCCCGGGGTCGAAACCTTGGGCTTGGCGCGCATCTGAGCGTTGCGGATGCGGGTGATGAGATCGCTGATCGGATCGTGCGTTGACATGGACCGACCCTCCTTACCAGCTCGACTTCACGAGCCCGGGAACCAGGCCCTTGGAGCCGAGTTCACGCAGCGCGATACGGGAAAGCTTGTTCTTGCGATAGACCGAGCGGGGACGCCCGGTCAGTTCGCAACGGTTGCGAATCCGGGTCGGCGACGAATTGCGCGGCATCTCGGCGAGCTTCAGCGTCGCCGCAAACCGCTCTTCCATCGGCTTGGTCTTGTCGGCGATGATGGCCTTCAGCTTCGCGCGCTGGGGGGCGGCGTTCTTCGACATCCGCTTGCGCCGGTTGTTCTTCTCGATCGAACTCTTCTTTGCCATGCCTGGCTCCTTGTGGTCCCGCGTTTGAGAGGCGTTTTGTTTCGCGTCTCACTGCCGGAACGGGAAATTGAATGCGGTCAACAATGCCCTTGCTTCTTCGTCGGAAGCGGCGGTGGTGCATACCGTGATGTCCATGCCCCACGACTCGCCCGATTTGTCGAAGTCGATTTCGGGGAAAATGATGTGCTCCTTGATGCCGAGCGAATAGTTGCCGCGGCCATCGAAGCTCTTCGGATTGAGGCCGCGAAAGTCGCGCACGCGGGGCAACGCAACCGTCACCAGGCGGTCGATGAACTCATACATCTTGGCCTTGCGCAGCGTGACCTTGCAGCCGATCGGCTGGTTCTCGCGCAGCTTGAAGGTCGAAATCGCGACGCGCGAATAGGTCACGACGGCCTTCTGGCCGGCGATCAGCGACAGGTCGGCGGCAGCCACTTCCGCCTTCTTGCGGTCGTTGACGGCTTCGCCCACGCCCATGTTGAGCACGACCTTGTCCAGCCGCGGCACCTGCATGATGTTGGCATAGCCGAACTGCTCGGTCAGCTTGCCGCGAATGCTCTTGTCATATTCCGCGCGCAGACGCGGGGTGTATGCGGTCTCAGCCATCGATCTCTGCTCCCGAGCGTTTGGCGATGCGTACCTTGGTGCCATCCGCCTGAATCTTGAAACCTACGCGGGTCGGCTTGCCGTCCTTGCCGACGATCGCAATGTTGGAGAGGTGGATCGGCGACTCCTTCGAGATGATGCCGCCCTCCTGGTTCTGGGTCTGCTTCTGGTGGCGCTTGACGAGGTTGACGCCGCGCACCAGCGCCTTGCTGTCGTCGGGACGCACTTCGAACACCTCGCCGGTACGGCCCTTGTCGCGGCCCGACAGCACGATGACCTTGTCGCCTTTCCGGATCTTGGCAGCCATCACAGCACCTCCGGGGCGAGCGAGATGATCTTCATGTGGTTCTTGGCGCGCAGCTCGCGCGGCACCGGCCCGAAGATACGGGTGCCGACCGGCTCTGCCTGGTTGTTGATCAGGACGGCGGCGTTGCGGTCGAAGCGGATAACCGAGCCGTCGGGACGGCGGATGTCCTTGCGGACCCGCACCACCACGGCCTTCATCACGTCGCCCTTCTTCACCTTGCCGCGCGGAATTGCTTCCTTGATCGACACCACAATGATGTCGCCCACGGTGGCGTAACGGCGCTTGGAGCCTCCGAGCACCTTGATACACATGACACGGCGTGCGCCTGAATTATCGGCCACGTCGAGGTTGGTCTGCATCTGAATCATTGATGCACCTCGTCCTCTTCTGCTTGCGCAAAGTCGCGCTTGAAAATCTCAAGTTGACCGGATCGGCTTAAAGCCGAACCGACCTTAGGCCGTCTTCTGATGCTCGCCCCGGACCACGGTCCAGCGCTTCAACTTCGAGATCGGCTTGCTTTCCTCGATCCACACGGTGTCGCCCGGCTTGAACGCGTTGTCCTCGTCGTGCGCATGATAGTTCTTCGACCGGCGGATCGTCTTCTTGTAGATCGGATGGGTGAAGCGGCGATCGACGCGCACCACAACCGTCTTGGCTTGCTTGTCGCTGACGACCACGCCTTGAAGCGTACGTTTCGGCATTGGTCTATCCTCTACTTCTTCTTCGCGCGTACTTGCGCGGCTACCGTCTTGATCCGGGCGATGTCGCGGCGGGCTTCACGCAGCCGCGAGGTGTTTTCCAGCTGCCCGGTGGCGCGCTGGAAGCGCAGGTTGAAGCGCTCCTTCTTCAGATTGACGACCGCGTCGTCCATCTGATCGGGGCTCATCGCGCGGACATCGCCAATTTTCATCTGGGCCATGGCTATCTTCCCTATTCCGCAATGCGCTCGACGAAGCGCGTCTTGATCGGCAGCTTGGCGGCGGCGAGCGAAAGCGCTTCCTTGGCGGTCTGCACCGTCACGCCGTCGATTTCGAACAGAACGCGGCCGGGCTTGACCCGCGCCACCCACAATTCGGGCGTGCCCTTGCCGGAGCCCATGCGGACTTCGGCGGGCTTCTTCGACACCGGAACGTCCGGGAATACGCGGATCCAGACACGGCCGGCGCGCTTCATGTGACGGGTCAGCGCGCGGCGGGCGGCCTCGATCTGACGCGCGGTGACGCGCTCGGGCGCCATCGCCTTCAGACCGAACTGACCGAACGACAACGTCGCGCCTGAAGTCGCGGTGCCGTGGATACGGCCCTTATGCGCCTTCCGGAACTTCGTTTTCTTGGGTTGCATCATGGCGTTAAGCCCTCAAACCTTCTCTGTTCTCTTTAAGCCGCTGCGTTATCGCGGCGGGGCGGTCGTCCGCTGTCGCCTTCGGCCATCTTCTTGTCCTGGGCCATCGGATCGTGCTCGAGGATTTCACCCTTGAAGATCCAGACCTTGACGCCGCAGGTGCCGAACGTCGTGAACGCGGTGGCCACACCGTAGTCGATATCGGCGCGCAGCGTGTGCAACGGCACGCGGCCTTCGCGGTACCACTCCATGCGCGCGATTTCGGCGCCGCCCAGACGGCCCGAGCAGTTGATTCGGATGCCCTCGGCGCCCAGACGCATCGCCGACTGCACCGCACGCTTCATGGCGCGGCGGAACGCGACGCGGCGCTCGAGCTGCTGCGCGATCGACTCGGCAACCAGCGTCGCATCGAGTTCGGGCTTGCGGATTTCGACGATGTTGATGACGACGTCGGAAGCCGTGATGTCGGCCACGCGCTTGCGCAGCTTGTCGATGTCGGCGCCCTTCTTGCCGATCACGACGCCCGGACGCGCCGAGTGGATGGTCACACGGCACTTCTTGTGCGGCCGCTCAATGACGATCTTGGCGACAGCCGCCTGCTTGAGCTCCTTGTGCAGGATCTCGCGGATCTTGACGTCCTCGTGCAATAGCTTGCCGTACTCGTTCTTGCCGGCAAACCAGCGGGAATCCCAGGTCCGGTTGATGCCGAGACGCAGCCCGATCGGATTGATCTTCTGACCCATTTTATTCTCCCGCGCCTGTTTAAGCGCTCGCCTCGACCTGACGAACGACGATCGTCAGTTGCGAGAACGGTTTGAAAACCCGACCCGAACGGCCACGGCCGCGCGGGGCAAAACGCTTCATCACGATGCCGTTGCCGACATGCGCCTCGGCAACGACGAGATCGTCGACGTCGAGGTCGTGGTTGTTCTCGGCGTTCGCGATCGCCAATTCCAGGCACTTCTTGACGTCGACCGCGATCCGCTTGCGCGAGAATTGCAGGTCCGCAAGCGCCGCCGATGCCTTCCTGCCGCGGATCAATTGCGCAACAAGATTGAGCTTCTGCGGGCTCACCCGCAGCATCCTGGCGATCGCCTTGGCCTCGTTATCGGGGAGGCTCCGTTCGCGCTTTGGTTTGCTCATCGCTTAATCCTCAAGCCTTCTTGGCTTTCTTGTCGCCCGAATGGCCGTGGAAGGTCCGCGTCGGCGAGAACTCGCCGAACTTGTGACCGACCATTTCCTCGTTCACCGAGACCGGCACGTGCTTCTGGCCGTTGTAGACGCCGAACACCAGGCCGACGAATTGCGGCAGGATGGTCGAGCGGCGGCTCCAGATCTTGATCACGTCATGACGGCCGGACGCACGCGCGGCGTCTGCCTTCTTGAGCAGCGATCCCTCAACAAACGGGCCTTTCCAGACTGAACGAACCATGGTCCGGCGTTCCTTACTTCTTCCGCTTGTGGCGGCTAATGAGAATGAATCGGTTGGTCGACTTGTTCGACCGCGTCTTCTTGCCCTTGGTCGGCTTGCCCCACGGTGTCACCGGGTGGCGGCCGCCCGAGGTGCGGCCTTCGCCGCCGCCGTGCGGATGGTCGATCGGGTTCATCGAAACACCGCGGTTATGCGGCTTGCGGCCGAGCCAACGGTTGCGGCCGGCCTTGCCGATCGAGATGTTCATGTGATCCGGGTTCGACACCGCGCCGATGGTGCCGGTGCAGCGGCCGTGAACCAGGCGCTGCTCGCCGGAATTCAGGCGGACGATCACGTAGTCCTGGTCGCGGCCGACGATCTGGGCGTAGGTGCCAGCCGAGCGGGCGAGCTGACCGCCCTTGCCGATCTTCAGCTCGACATTGTGGACGATGGTGCCGACCGGCATGTTGCCGAGCGGCATGACGTTGCCAGGCTTGACGTCGACATAGTTGCCGGCAACGACCGTATCGCCGACCGCCAGCCGCTGCGGCGCCAGGATGTAGGCCTGGGTGCCGTCAGTATACTTCACGAGGGCGATGAAGGCGGTGCGATTCGGATCGTATTCCAGCCGCTCGACGGTCGCGGGCATATCGACCTTGGTGCGCTTGAAGTCGACAACGCGGTAGGCCTTCTTGTGGCCGCCGCCGCGGAACCGCACGGTGATGCGGCCGGTCGCGTTGCGTCCGCCCGAGGCGTGCTTGCCCTCGGTCAGCGCCTTGACCGGCTTGCCCTTGTAGAGGCTCGAACGATCGACCATCACCAGCTGGCGCTGGCCCGGCGTCGTGGGATTGAATGTTTTAAGTGCCATCGCTGTGCCGCCTTATAGCCCGGTCGTGACGTCGATGCGGTGGCCCTCTTCGAGGGTCACCACCGCCCGCTTCACGTCCGACTGCGAACCGAAACTGCCGCGGAAAACCTTGGTCTTGCCCTTGCGCACCAGCGTGTTGACGCTCTTGACCTTGACGTCAAACAGCCTCTCGACGGCTTCCTTGATCTGCGGCTTGGTAGCCTTGCTCGCGACCTTGAACACCACCTTGTTGTGTTCGGAGGCCATCGTCGCCTTTTCGGTGACGACGGGAGAGACGATGATGTCGTAATGGCGCGGATCGATAGTCTTCATTTGAAGCGCGCCTCCAACGCATCGAGCGCCGCCTTGGTCAGCACCAGCTTCTCGCGGCGGAGAATGTCGTAGACGTTGATGCCCTGGATCGGCAGCACGTCGATATTGGGAATGTTGCGCGCGGCGGTCGCAAAACCGCTGTGCAGTTCGGCTCCGTCGATGATAAGCGCGTTGGTGACGCCCAATCCGGAGAAGTGCCCGATCAGCGCCTTGGTCTTGGCGGCTTCGAGGGCTGCCTTATCAATGACGATCAGGCTACCGTCCTTGACCTTGGCCGAGAGCGCATGGCGAAGCGCGAGCGCGCGGACCTTCTTCGGCAGATCGGTGGCATGCGAGCGCACGACGGGACCGAACGCACGGCCACCGCCGCGGAACTGCGGCACGCGGGCCGAGCCGTGACGGGCGCCGCCAGTACCCTTCTGCTTGTACATCTTCTTGCCGGTGCGCCAGATCTCGGCGCGGCCCTTGGCCTTGTGGGTGCCGGCCTGACGCTTGTTGAGCTGCCACTGCACGCAGCGCTGGATAATATCCTTGCGCGGCTCCAGACCGAAAATGCCTTCGGATAGCTCGACCGAACCGGCCGCCTTGCCTTCAAGGGTCGTGACTTTCAGTTCCATTTATGCGCCCTCCCCTTGGGCCGGCGCTTCAGCCGCGGGCTCAGCGCCATTGGCGACCTTGAACTTGCCGGGCTTCGGAGCTTCCTTCGGCAGCGGCTTCTTGATGGCGTCGCGCACCGCGATCCATCCGCCCTTGGAGCCGGGAACGGCGCCTTCGACCAGGATCAGGCCGCGCTCGACATCGGTCTGGACCACGCGAAGGTTGAGCGTGGTGATGCGATCGACGCCCATGTGACCGGGCATCTTCTTGTTCTTGAAGGTCTTGCCGGGGTCCTGACGGCCGCCGGTCGAACCGATCGAACGGTGCGAGACCGACACGCCATGGGTGGCGCGCAGACCGCCGAAATTCCAGCGCTTCATGCCGCCGGCAAAACCCTTGCCGACCGAGGTGCCGGTGACGTCGACGAACTGGCCGACGACGAAGTGGTCGGCCTGGATTTCCGCGCCGACCGGGATCAGCGCGTCTTCCGACACGCGGAACTCGGTGACCTTGCGCTTGGGCTCGACCTTGGCGACCGCGAACTGGGCGCGTTCGGCCTTCGGCATATAGACGGTCTTGCGCGAGCCCGAACCGAGCTGAAGGGCAACATAACCGTTCTTCTCGGTCGTGCGGTGACCGATCACCTGGCAATTGCCCAGCTTCAGCACGGTCACAGGGATATGTTCGCCGGCCTCCGTAAAGACCCGCGTCATCCCGACCTTTTGTGCGATCACTCCGGAGCGCATCGGCGTGCTTCCTGTTCTTTCTGTCCGCCGAGAGAAGCGGACGGCTTAAAGGGTTAGAGCTTGATTTCGACGTCGACGCCGGCCGCCAGGTCGAGCTTCATCAGCGCGTCCACGGTCTGCGGTGTCGGGTCGACAATGTCGAGAAGGCGCTTGTGCGTGCGCATCTCGAATTGCTCGCGGCTCTTCTTGTCAACGTGCGGCGAACGGTTGACGGTGAACTTCTCCAGGCGCGTCGGCAGCGGAATGGGTCCGCGAACCTGGGCGCCGGTCCGTTTCGCCGTATTCACGATCTCACGCGTCGACGAATCGAGAATTCGATGGTCGAACGCCTTGAGGCGGATGCGGATATTCTGGCCGTTCATTGCCGTTGTCTTTCTTTGCGTAGAGTGGCGAGTAGCGAATAGCGAATGGATTTGATCCGCTCGCTACTCGCCATTTCTATTCGCTTCTTAC
Organism: uncultured Alphaproteobacteria bacterium; assembly: GCA_963770515.1. Lineage (GTDB taxonomy): Bacteria > Pseudomonadota > Alphaproteobacteria > Rhizobiales > Xanthobacteraceae > Bradyrhizobium. The sequence continues at coordinate 93,672 of CAVYPW010000002.1, read as the reverse complement.
TCGATGATGCTTGCGACGACGCCGGCGCCGACGGTGCGGCCACCTTCACGGATCGCGAAGCGGAGCTTTTCTTCCATCGCGATCGGCACGATCAGGTGCACTTCCATCGCGATGTTGTCGCCCGGCATCACCATTTCAGTACCTTCCGGCAGATGCACGACACCGGTCACGTCGGTGGTGCGGAAGTAGAACTGCGGCCGGTAGTTGGTGAAGAACGGGGTATGGCGTCCGCCCTCTTCCTTGGTGAGGATGTAGGCCTCGGCCTTGAACTTGGTGTGCGGCTTGACCGAACCCGGCTTGCACAGCACTTGGCCACGCTCGACTTCCTCGCGCTTGGTGCCGCGGAGCAGCGCGCCGATGTTGTCGCCCGCCTGGCCCTGATCGAGCAGCTTGCGGAACATTTCAACGCCGGTGACGATGGTCTTCTGCGTCGCACGCAAGCCGACGATTTCGATTTCCTCGCCGACCTTGATCACGCCACGCTCGACACGACCGGTGACCACGGTGCCGCGGCCGGAGATCGAGAACACGTCTTCCACCGGCATCAGGAACGGCTGGTCGATCGGACGCTCCGGCTGCGGAATGTAGGAGTCGACATTCTTCATCAGCTCGAGGATGGCGTCGTGGCCGAGCGCCTTGTCCTTGTCTTCGAGGGCGGCGAGAGCCGAACCCTTGATGATCGGGATCTTGTCGCCCGGGAAGTCGTACTTCGAGAGCAGTTCACGAACCTCGAGTTCGACGAGTTCGAGCAGTTCCGGATCGTCGACCATGTCGCACTTGTTGAGGAACACGACCATCGCGGGCACGCCGACCTGCTTGGCGAGCAGGATGTGCTCGCGGGTCTGCGGCATCGGGCCGTCAGCGGCCGACACGACCAGGATCGCGCCGTCCATCTGGGCAGCGCCGGTGATCATGTTCTTCACATAGTCGGCGTGGCCGGGGCAGTCGACGTGGGCGTAATGGCGGTTGGCGGTCTCGTACTCGACGTGAGCGGTCGAGATCGTGATGCCGCGCGCCTTCTCTTCAGGCGCCTTGTCGATCTGGTCGTACGCCGTGAACGTTGCACCGCCGGTTTCGGCCAGGATCTTGGTGATCGCCGCCGTCAGCGACGTCTTGCCGTGGTCGACGTGACCGATGGTTCCGATGTTGCAGTGCGGTTTATTACGTTCAAATTTTGCTTTGGCCATTTTGACTCTCCGTTCAGTCGTTAGCTACCGCTAGCGACAATCAGGCAAACTTCTTCTGGACTTCTGCCGACACGTTCGCGGGTGCTTCTGCGTAGTGGTCGAACTGCATCGTAAAGGTGGCACGACCCTGGCTCATCGAGCGCAGGTTATTCACGTAACCGAACATGTTCATGAGCGGCACCATCGCGTTGATGACGTTGGCATTGCCGCGCATGTCTTGACCCTGGATCTGGCCGCGCCGCGAGTTCAGGTCGCCGATGACCGAACCGGTGTAATCTTCCGGCGTCACCACCTCGACCTTCATGATCGGCTCGAGCAGGACCGACTTGCCCTTCTGCAGCGCTTCGCGGAAGCAGGCACGGGTTGCGATTTCGAAGGCCAGTGCCGACGAGTTGACGTCGTGATACTTGCCGTCGATCAGCTGCACCTTGACGTCGACCACGGGGAAGCCCGCGACCACGCCGGAGGACAACACGCTCTCCAGGCCCTTTTCGACGCCGGGGATATATTCCTTCGGCACTGCGCCGCCAACGACCTTGGACTCGAATTCGTAACCCTTGCCGGGTTCGTTCGGCTCGACCACGATCGTGATCGCTGCGAACTGGCCGGTGCCGCCGGTCTGCTTCTTGTGGGTGTAGCTGTGCTCGACCCGCTGGGTGACGCGCTCACGGAACGCCACCTGCGGCGCGCCGATATTGGCGTCGACCTTGTAGGTGCGCCTGAGGATGTCGACCTTGATGTCGAGATGGAGTTCGCCCATGCCCTTGAGGATGGTCTGGCCGGACTCCTGATCGGTCGACACCCGGAACGACGGATCTTCCGCGGCAAGCTTTGCCAGCGCTACACCCAGCTTTTCCTGGTCGGCCTTTGACTTCGGCTCGATCGCGATCTCGATGACCGGATCGGGGAATTCCATCTTTTCCAGAATCACCGGCTTGCTCGGATCGCACAGCGTATCACCGGTGCGCGCTTCCTTCAGGCCCGCAAGTGCTACGATGTCGCCGGCATAGGCTTCCTTGATGTCTTCGCGGTTGTTGGCATGCATCAGCAACATCCGGCCGATACGTTCCTTGCGGTCACGCGTCGAATTGACGACGCCGGTGCCCGAGATAAGCGTACCGGAATAGATGCGGCAGAACGTGATGGTGCCCACGAACGGGTCGTCCATGATCTTGAACGCGAGCAGCGCGAGCGGCTCCTTGTCGTCGGCCTTGCGAATGATTTCATTGCCGTCCTCATCGGTGCCCTTGATCGCGGGCACGTCGATCGGCGACGGCAGATAGTCGACGACGGCGTCGAGCAGCGGCTGCACGCCCTTGTTCTTGAACGCCGAGCCACACAGCACGGGATAGAACGCGCCGGTCAGCACCGCCTTGCGGATCAGCCGCTTCAGCGTCGCCTCGTCCGGCTCATTGCCGTCGAGGAAGGCAGCCAGGGCGTCGTCGTCGAGCTCGACGGCGGCTTCCACCATCTTCTCGCGGTATTCCTTGGCCTGCTCGACGAGGTCTTCGGGAATATCGACATAGTCGAACTTCGCGCCGAGCGATTCGTCGTTCCAGATAATGCCCTTCATCTTCACGAGGTCGATGAGACCCTTGAAGTTGTTCTCGGCGCCTATCGGAAGCTGGATCGCGATCGGTTTGGCGCCGAGGCGGTCGACGATGTCGGAAAGGCACTTGAAGAAGTCAGCGCCGGTCTTGTCCATCTTGTTGGCGAAAACGATGCGCGGAACGCGGTATTTGTCGCCCTGACGCCACACGGTCTCGGTCTGGGGCTCCACGCCCTGGTTCGAATCGAGCACGCATACCGCGCCGTCGAGCACGCGCAGCGAACGCTCGACTTCGATCGTGAAATCGACGTGGCCGGGGGTGTCGATGATGTTCAGCCGCTTGCCGTTCCAGAACGCAGTGGTCGCGGCCGAGGTGATGGTGATGCCGCGCTCTTGCTCCTGCTCCATCCAGTCCATCGTCGCGGCACCTTCGTGCACTTCGCCGATCTTGTGGCTCTTGCCGGTGTAATAAAGGATGCGCTCGGTGGTGGTGGTTTTGCCGGCGTCGATATGCGCCATGATACCGAAGTTGCGGTAGTCCTCGATGGCATGTTGGCGGGGCATGGGCTGTTCCTTTGGGGTCCTGACGTTTCGCCGTTACCAGCGATAGTGCGAGAAGGCGCGGTTGGCTTCCGCCATCCGGTGCACGTCTTCACGCTTCTTGACGGCGTTCCCCCGATTATTCGACGCGTCGAGCAGCTCGGCCGAAAGCCGCTCCGTCATCGTCTTTTCATTGCGTTCGCGCGCGGCCGAGATCAGCCAGCGAATTCCCAGCGCTTGCCGGCGGACCGAGCGAACCTCGACCGGCACCTGGTAGGTGGCGCCGCCGACGCGCCGCGAGCGGACTTCGATGGTCGGCATCACGTTTTCCAGCGCCTGCTCGAACACCGTCAGCGGGCTCTGCTTGGTCTTGGCCTCGATCATGCCGAGCGCACCGTAGACGATGCCTTCGGCGACCGACTTCTTCCCGGCGTACATCACCGAGTTCATGAACTTCGTAATGATGATGTTCCCGAACTTGGGATCCGGAAGCACTTCACGTTTTTCAGCGGAATGGCGGCGCGACATCTAATCTGTTCCCGATTACTTCGGACGCTTGGCGCCGTACTTCGAACGGCGCTGCTTACGGTTCTTGACGCCCTGCGTATCGAGGACGCCGCGGAGAATGTGGTAGCGCACGCCGGGCAAGTCCTTGACGCGGCCGCCGCGGATCATGACCACGGAGTGTTCCTGAAGATTGTGACCCTCGCCCGGGATGTAGCCGATGACCTCGAAGCCGTTGGTCAGGCGTACCTTGGCGACCTTGCGCAGCGCGGAGTTCGGCTTCTTCGGCGTCGTGGTGTAGACGCGCGTGCAGACGCCGCGCTTCTGCGGCGACTGCTGCAGCGCGGGCACCTTCTTGCGCGACTTCTGTACGACGCGCGGACTTGCGATCAGCTGGTTGATCGTCGGCATGTCAGCCTTCACCCTTCAGTTCGCACGAAACCGAAAACGGTCTCGCAAAATTCGTTCGGGACCTTCGAAAAGCCCCACCCTGTTGCCTTGCGTGAAAAACATCCGCGCAAAGCGAAATCGCGCCAACCGCTCATCGCTGAGCAGAAAGCGCTTCGACGCCACAGAGGACCGCAAGCTTAAGATCAATCGGCATGAGCCGACCGAACTGGACCTGAGGTCATGCACCCGATCGATTCCGAAGGAACTTGCCCACGAAAACCGAGATCGATACGGCAGTGACTAGCTATATCCGACAGCGTTTGAGCGACATTCGTCGAGGTTGGTGCCCGTCCCGACCGCCTCAAATAAAGAGAGACCGAAAGGGTGATCCGTTCCGACGCAAGCGAAGCTCACCGCCTGTCGTTGAGTGCGCGGGTTCTATCGGCGCGAGCCGCCCAAGTCAAGGCGAAACAACACGTGAAATGCCTTGAAGAAGCGCCTCTGCCAGTGAGGGAAATCGCGCCGTGCCCCCTGCTCCGTTAGTGTTTCAACTAAGTTGTCGTCAGCCTCGAAACAAGGCTAAGCCCCATTTTATCCGGATATTAATGTTCAAAGTCGCATCTAAAGATTGTAGTATAATTCATCCACAATCTAAGCAGCCTCCGGAAGGAAGGTTGACCGATTCTCAGTCGTCCTCATCATCATCTTCCTCGCCCGCAGCCGCGTGCGGCTTGAGGCTCTGGTCGTCCCAGAGCTGGCGATACATGCCGTTGGCCGCGAGCAGTTCGAGGTGAGAGCCGCGCTCGATCGCCCTGCCGCCGGAAATCACGATGATTTCGTCCATATCGACCACCGAGGTCAGGCGATGGGTCGAAAACAGCATGGTCCGCCCCTTGGCGAGCTTCATCAGCGTCTTGTTGATGGCGGCCTCCGTGGTCTGGTCGAGCGCCGAGGTCGCCTCGTCCAGGAGCAGAATCGACGGATTGCGCACGATTGCGCGCGCGATCGCGATGCGCTGGCGCTGGCCGCCAGACAGCGTGTCGCCGCGCTCGCCGACCGGCGTGTTGTACTTTTGCGGAAGGCCCATGATGTAGCGGTGGATTTCGGCCTTGCGGGCCGCCTCCTCCACTTCCTTGTCGGTCGCGCCTTCCTTGCCAAGACGGATGTTCTCGCGGATCGACATGTTGAACAGCATGTTCTCCTGGAACACCACCGCCATGCTTTGCCGCAGCGACTGCCGCGTGACTTTGCGGATATCGACGCCATCGATGGTGACGCGTCCCTCATCCGGAACGTAAAGCCGCAAGATCAGGTTGAGCAGCGTGCTCTTGCCCGAGCCGCTTGGGCCGACAATGGCGATGGTCTTGCCGACATCGAGCTTAAGGCTGAGATTGTCGAGAACCGGGGTCTGGCTGCCCTCATACTGAAAGGTCACGCGCTCAAAGGAAATGTCGTGGCTGATGCGCGGCAAATCGGGCGCACCGGGGCGATCGGCGCCGCGGGTCGGCTCATCGAGTAATTCCTGAATATGACGCACGGCAGCGGCCGACGAGATCGACACCGGAATGAAGTGCATGATGTGGGCGATGTTGTAGGACACCTCCCAGAACGCGCTCTCGAACGTCACGAAGGTTCCGATGGTGATCTGGCCCTTGGTGGCGAGGTAGGCACCGATCGCGAGCACCACGAGGTGCAGCAACAGGACCGAGATGGTCACGGTGCGCTCGACCATGGTTGAGAGAAACGTCGCCGCGGCAATTTTTCGCCGCGCGTCGTCGTTGCGCATGGTGAACCAGCCGAGCGTCTTGCGCTGGAGCATGAAGGCCTTGACCACCGCCTGGGTCGCGATGTTCTCCTGCACCATGCCGAGCAGCGTCGACTCATTGAGCTTCTGCTCGTAATTGGCCTGCACGGCCTTGGGCGTGAGGATGCGCGGGCCGATCAGCGTGATCGGAAACACCAGCAGCGAAATCGCGGCGAGCTGCCAGTTCAAAAACAGCATCAGGATGATGCCCGCGATCAACTCGAAGAACGGCAGCGCGGCGGCGTTGGCAAAGCCCTTGATCGTCCCTTCAATGGCCGACATGTCGACCGAAAACCGCGATAGGATCTCGCCGCGCTTGGTACGCGCGAAGAAAGCGGCGGGCAAATTCTGGACGTGCTCGAACAACCGCGTCCGCACGTCCGAAATCAGCGAAGCCGCGAGCGTGGCGTCCCACCGCTCGTACCAGACCGCGACGATCGAGGTGACGATACCGGCCACCGCGAGCACCGAGAGGATCTTGATCAGCGCTTCGAAATCTTCTTCACCGAGCGCATCGTCGATCAGGAACTTCAGGCTCAGCGGCATGATCACATTGAACAGCGTCTCGACCAGGACGCCGAGGCTGACAAGCGTGAGGATCTTTTTATAGTTCTTCAGGAAGGGTTTGACGAAACCATAGATCGTTGCGAGCGCGCCGGCGGCTTCCTTGGCGGTATAGACAACGAGTTCCTCGTCGTCCTCGTCATCGTCGAGCTCAAGCTCGTCGTCCTCATCTTCTTCGTCATCGTCCGACGGCGGCAACTTGGACTCGATGCCAACCGTCAACTTCTTCTCCGCCTCCACGGCATCGGAGGCAGCCGCGGACGCTGCAACAGGTTCACCTGACGGGGAAGGCCTGGAAGCCATAAAACCAACCGAAGCTGCACGGCCGGCATGACCGCAGAGAATGAGGGGAACGTGCTACGCCCTTTATCCTATGCGATTGGCGCGCGTTCAGCAAAAAATTGGTGCGGGTAACCCTACCGCTCGTGGCCGCTTTTTTTGAAGTGCATCGCAACGCACACCATCACAAAGCCGCCGCTTGCAGCGCAGCGACTTCGGTTCGACGGACCTATTCGTCGTCTTCGACCTTGTCGAAGAACGAATAACGCAAGGATTCGGAGTTGGCATACCACTGGCCGGGCCCCTTGTTGGCCGCCAGCGTCGCCGCCCACACTGCGTCGGTGCAGTCGTGGCGATGCATCGAAAGATCGAAACCGTTGCCGAAGAACAACTCCGACCATTCCCACCAGGTGCCGAGCTTCTTGACCCCGCGCAACAAATCGTAACGATCGATCAAGGCCGCCGGCATGTCCGACGTCACCGAGCCGAACACCAGACCCGCCTTGACGACGCGATTGAGTTCGCGAATGGCCTTGGCGATGCGCTTCTCCGCGACATGGCAAAGGCTGGTCTCGAACACAAAATCAAACTCGCCGTCCTTGAACCGCAGATCGACGATCGATCCGAGCTTGTTGAACTTTTTCAATTCCTTCGGCGTTCTGGAGTGGATCGCGCGGTTGTTCTCGATACCCCAGGCATCAATCCCGCGCGCACGCAGCGCGCCCACGAGTTCGCCGCTGGCCGAGCCTGCAATCAAGAGCTTGTAGCCCTTCGCCCTGTTCCAGACGATCTTGATGAGGTCCATCAGGAAAGCGGGATCAGTGAACTGGCTCCAGACCTCGCGATACGGGCCAAGCCCGCGATATCTCTCGAAATAGTCGCGATCGATCTTGTCCGACAACGGTTGGCCATTCGCGCCGGCCTCGCGGCGCAGCCGCATCATTTCGGTCAGGATGATATCGGTCGCCGCATCGGAGGAATCGAGCAGGCCGTTCAGCGTCGAATCGAACAGATAATCGCCGACCAGAACCAGGCCGGGATGTTGCTTGGGGTCCGGCCGGTGGTTGGTCATCACATCGCGCGCCGGCATGCCGCCGGGCAATGCGTTGACCGACGACAGCCAGCGATGGGTCTTGCCCTCGATGAAGTGCGCGCGCGCGTCCCCAAGCGAAGCCGGCAACGATTTGAGCGCGGCATCGATCAGCGCCTTGTCGTCGAGATTGGCGAAAGCGAGCGCGTCGGAACCCGCGATCAGCCAGTTGAGCACGCCGTGACGGCCGACGTCGTGGCGGGAGCCCTCGTTGTAGACACAGCAGCCGCCGAAGGCTTCCGACATGAACCAGGAGCCCGGGATCTTGTCGCCCCAGAATGGCGAATCGAACAGGATCGAAACGCGCAAATAATGCGCGGGCCGGTCGAAATACGAGACGTGCTTGACCATCGATTGGCGCAGGCCTTCGCCGTCCCAACCCATGGTGGCGAGCCAGGAGTGCGGCAGGCACATCAAAACGAGATCGAAATCCCGCGTCTCCGGGCCCTTGCCGTTCATCATATTGAGCTGGTAGCGGCCGGCCGCGGTCTTGCCGACCTTGAGAACGCGATGATTGAGCTGGATGTCGGCATCAACCTCCGACTGGAGGCATTCGATCAACTGCCCGTTTCCGTTCTGGATCGAATAGAGGCCGATATAGCCGTCGACATCCATCACGAAATTCTTCAGCGCATTAAGGCCGTTGGTGTTGTGGCTCTCGGTCGCAATATCCGAGCGCGCCATCACCTTGAAGAAGCGCTTGGCGGTGGCGTCATCGACCTCGCGGTCGAGCAGTTCTTCCGCCGTGATGTAGGCCCAGGGATGTTCGTTGTCGTGGGCGCCGACGCCTTCGTAATATTCGATCGGCGACACCATCTCGCTGCAACGCTTGCGAAACTCTTCGATGGCGTCCGCCGTCTTGGCCCCGTATTTGCGCCGCATGCCGGGCACGTCATTCAGAAGTTCGCCGTCGAGGAGAACCTGTTCGGCATCCATCTGAATCGTTTGCAGGCCGAAATGCTGGATCAGCTCCCGCAGGGGATCGGGGCCGGTCATCGAGTAGTCGTAGATTTCGGCGACGCCGGCTTCGTAAATCGCGGGCGCGGAATCGAACCGGCCGGTGAGGACCTTGCCTCCCAGCCGATCGGACGCTTCAAAAATCGTGACGCGGCAGAGGTCGCCTAGTTTCTTCTTCAGGTACCACGCGCTCATCAGGCCGCCAGGCCCGCCGCCTACAATTGCTAAATCCAACATCTGTTTCCGGTTATTTCCGGCCCCCGCCGTCGTCCGTCGCCTACCCCAAAGGCGCCAGACTAAGTTACTTGAGATGAAGCGCTTTTTTCCCTGAAGGGAAGATGAACGAACCCCGTTTAGTGAAGCAGAATAGTCAAAAAATAGCAAAAAAAGACCGGCTTTCGCCGGTCTTTCCGTGGTTTTGCGGGGTGTTTGAGATCTATTCGGCCGGCGGCAACGCCAGCGGCTCGACTTCCGGCGCCGCCGGCACGATCGCCGCCTGCTTCTCGCGCTCGTCGAGAATCAGCTTGTCGCGCTTCATGGCGACTTCGCGGATCTTGGCCATCGAGGCGCCGGTGCCGGCCGGGATCAGACGGCCGACAATGACGTTCTCCTTGAGGCCTTCCAGCGGGTCCACCTTGCCGTTGACGGCGGCTTCGGTGAGCACGCGGGTGGTCTCCTGGAACGAGGCCGCCGAGAAGAACGAGCGGGTCTGCAGGCTCGCCTTGGTGATGCCGAGCAGAACCGGCGTTCCCGTGGCGATCTTCTTGCCCTCTTCCTTGGCCTTGGCGTTGAGCTGGTCGAACTCGATCTTGTCGATCTGCTCGCCCGAGATCATGTCGGTCTCGCCCTGGTCGGTGATTTCCACCTTCTGCAGCATCTGACGGACAATCACCTCGATGTGCTTGTCGTTGATCAGCACGCCTTGCAGCCGGTAGACCTCCTGGATTTCGTTGACCAGATAGGCGGCGAGTTCCTCGATGCCCTTGATCGCCAGGATGTCGTGCGGGGCAGGATTGCCTTCGACGATGAAATCGCCCTTTTCGACGATGTCGCCGTCCTGAAGGTGGATGTGCTTGCCCTTCGGGATCAGGTACTCGCGCGTCTCCTCGCTCTTGTCCATCGGCTCGATCGAGATACGGCGCTTGTTCTTGTAGTCCCGGCCGAAGCGGATGGTCCCGGCGATCTCGGCGATGATCGCTGCATCCTTCGGCTTGCGCGCTTCGAACAGTTCGGCAACGCGCGGCAGACCGCCCGTGATGTCGCGGGTCTTGGCGCTTTCGGTCGAGATACGCGCGAGGATATCGCCCGTCTTGACCTTGCCGCCGACGTCGACCGACAGAATGGCGTCGACTGACAGCATGTAGCGGGCGTCACCGCCACGTGCCAGCTTGAGGACCTTGCCATCCTTGCCCTTGACGACGATCGCCGGGCGCAGATCGGCCCCGCCACGCGTCGTGCGCCAGTCGATGACGACACGCTTGGCGATACCGGTAGATTCGTCGAGGGTTTCCGAGATCGACTGACCCTCGACCAGATCCTCGAACCCGATCGTGCCTTCGACTTCGGTCAGCACCGGGCGGGTATAGGGATCCCACTCGGCGATACGCTGGCCGCGCTTGACGGTATCGCCTTCGTCGACGTGCATGCGCGCACCGTACTGAATACGGTGCGTCGCACGCTCCGTACCGTCGGCGTCCGAGATCGCAACGACCATGTTGCGCACCATCGCGACCAGGTGGCCTTCGCTGTTCTTGGCGATCGCCTTGTTCTTGATGGTGACCTTGCCGTCGAAGTTCGATTCAACGAACGACTGTTCGTTGATCTGCGCCGCACCGCCGATGTGGAAGGTGCGCATCGTTAGCTGGGTGCCGGGCTCGCCGATCGATTGCGCCGCAATGACGCCGACCGCCTCGCCATGGTTGACCGGCGTGCCGCGGGCCAGATCGCGGCCGTAGCACTTGCCGCAGATGCCGTTGACGAGTTCGCAGGTCAGGGCCGAGCGGATCTTCACCTCCTGGATGCCGGCCTGCTGGATGGCGTCGACGTGAGTCTCCTCCATCAGCGTTCCGCGCTTGACCACGACCTTGTTGGTCGCGGGATCGCGCAGATCCTCACCCGCGGTGCGGCCGAGGATGCGCGAGGCCAGTGAGGCGACGACAGTGCCGGCATCGATGATAGCGCGCATCTTGATGCCGAGCTTGGTCCCGCAATCGTCCTGCGTGATGATGCAGTCCTGCGCGACGTCGACGAGACGACGGGTCAGGTAACCGGAGTTGGCGGTCTTCAACGCGGTGTCCGCGAGGCCCTTGCGGGCGCCGTGGGTCGAGTTGAAGTATTCGAGCACCGACAGGCCTTCCTTGAAGTTGGAAATGATCGGCGTCTCGATGATCTCGCCCGACGGCTTGGCCATCAGGCCGCGCATGCCGGCGAGCTGACGCATTTGCGCCGGCGAACCGCGCGCGCCCGAATGCGCCATCATGTAGATCGAGTTGATGTCGGCCTCGACGCCCTTGGCGTTCTTCTTGGTCGAGGAGATTTCCTTCATCATCTCCTTGGCGATTTCCTCGGTCGCCTTCGACCAGGCGTCGACGACCTTGTTGTACTTCTCGCCATGGGTGATCAGACCGTCGTTGTACTGCTGCTCGAAATCCTTCGCCAGCGTACGCGTGGTGTCGACGATCTTCCACTTGCCGTGCGGCACCACCATGTCGTCCTTGCCGAACGAGATGCCGGCCTTGAACGCATTGTAGAAGCCGAGCGCCATGATGCGGTCGCAGAAGATCACCGTCTCTTTCTGGCCGCAGTGACGATAGACCTGATCGATCACGCCGGAGATTTCGCGCTTGGTCATCAGCTTGTTGATGACGTCGTAGGAAATCTTCGGCGACTTCGGCAGCACGTTGCCGAGCATGACGCGGCCCGCGGTGGTTTCGATCCAGCGCTTGACGTGCTTGCCTTCCTCGTCGAGGCCCTCCCAGCGATACTTGATCTTGGTATGCAGATGGATGACCTTCGAATGCAGCGCATGCTCGATCTCGGCCATCTCGCCGTAGAGCTTGCCCTCGCCGGGCAGCCCTTCGCGCATGATGGAGAGATAATAGAGGCCGAGCACGATGTCCTGCGACGGCACGATAATCGGCTGACCGTTGGCCGGGTGCAGGATGTTGTTGGTCGACATCATCAGCACGCGCGCTTCCAGTTGCGCTTCGAGCGACAGCGGAACGTGCACGGCCATCTGGTCGCCGTCGAAGTCGGCGTTGAAAGCGGCACAGACCAGCGGGTGAAGCTGGATCGCCTTGCCCTCGATCAGAACCGGCTCGAACGCCTGAATGCCGAGGCGATGCAGCGTCGGCGCGCGGTTGAGCAGCACCGGATGCTCGCGGATCACCTCGTCGAGGATGTCCCAGACTTCGGGGCGTTCTTTTTCGACCAGCTTCTTGGCCTGCTTCACCGTGGTGGACAGACCCTTGGCGTCGAGCCGCGAATAGATGAACGGCTTGAACAGTTCGAGTGCCATCTTCTTTGGCAGGCCGCACTGATGCAGGCGCAGTTCGGGACCGACCACGATCACCGAACGGCCGGAATAGTCGACGCGCTTGCCGAGCAGGTTCTGACGGAAACGGCCCTGCTTGCCCTTGAGCATGTCGGCGAGCGACTTCAACGGACGCTTGTTGGCGCCGGTGATGACGCGGCCGCGGCGGCCGTTGTCGAACAGGGCGTCAACCGCCTCCTGCAACATGCGCTTTTCGTTGCGGATGATGATGTCGGGCGCGCGCAGCTCCATCAGTCGCTTCAGGCGGTTGTTGCGGTTGATGACGCGGCGGTAGAGGTCGTTGAGGTCGGAGGTCGCAAAGCGGCCGCCATCGAGCGGCACCAGCGGCCGCAGGTCCGGCGGAATCACCGGCACCACGGTCAGGATCATCCACTCCGGCTTGTTGCCGGAATAGCGGAAGGCCTCGACGATCTTCAGCCGCTTGGCGAGCTTCTTGTGCTTGATGTCGGAGTCGGTCTCCTGCATCTCGGCGCGCAAGGAGGTCTCGAGCTTCTCGAGCTCAAGCCCCTTCAACAGCTCGCGGATCGCTTCCGCGCCGATCATGGCGGTGAAGGAATCCTGGCCGAACTCGTCCTGCGCCTTCAGATACTCGTCTTCCGACAGCAACTGACGGTCCTTGAGCGAGGTCAGGCCCGGCTCAAGCACGACGTAATATTCAAAATAGAGAATCCGCTCGAGATCCTTCAGCGTCATGTCGAGCAGAAGGCCGATGCGGGACGGCAGCGACTTCAAGAACCAGATATGGGCAACGGGCGCAGCCAGTTCGATGTGGCCCATGCGCTCGCGCCGGACGCGCGACAGCGTCACTTCGACCGAGCACTTTTCGCAGATGATGCCCTTGTACTTCATCCGCTTGTACTTGCCGCACAGGCACTCGTAGTCCTTGATCGGCCCGAAGATGCGGGCACAGAACAGGCCGTCGCGCTCCGGCTTGAAGGTGCGGTAGTTGATGGTCTCCGGCTTCTTGATTTCGCCATAGGACCACGACAGAATCTTTTCCGGCGATGCGATCGAAATCCGGATCTGGTCGAAGACCTGAGCCGGCGTCGTCGGATTGAACAGATTCATAATTTCTTGGTTCATCGTCTTCTCCTCGCGTGCCGGCCGTCACCGGCAGCAAATTCGAAATTCATAAACTTCAGCCCTCGCGCGCACTTCGAAAAAAGGCAGCACGAACGCCCGGCGCGAGATCCGCGCCGGGTACGCTTGTTTTTACTCAGCAGCCTCCGAGGTCGGCGTGTTGCCGACCTTCGAATTGTGCAAGTCGACGTTGAGGCCGAGCGAACGCATTTCCTTGACCAGCACGTTGAAGGACTCGGGAATACCCGCCTCGAACGTGTCGTCGCCGCGAACGATCGCCTCGTACACCTTGGTGCGGCCGGCGACGTCGTCCGACTTCACCGTCAGCATTTCCTGCAGGGTGTAGGCGGCGCCGTAGGCCTCGAGTGCCCAGACCTCCATTTCGCCGAAACGCTGGCCGCCGAACTGCGCCTTGCCGCCCAGCGGCTGCTGGGTAACGAGCGAGTACGGACCGATCGAGCGCGCGTGGATCTTGTCGTCGACGAGATGGTGCAGCTTGAGCATGTAGATGTACCCAACCGTCACCTTTCGGTCGAAGGCATCGCCCGTCCGCCCGTCATAGACGGTCGACTGGCCCGAAGCGTCGAGGCCTGCGAGCTTCAGCATCTCCTCGATGTCGGCTTCCTTGGCGCCATCGAACACCGGCGTCGCAATCGGCACGCCATGGCTGAGATTACGGCCAAGCTCGATCAATTCGTTGTCGTTGAGCGACTTGATCGTCTCTTCATCGCCGTAGATCTTCTTCAAGGTCTCCTTCAGCGGCTTGACATCCTGCTTGCTGAGATAGGCATCGACCGTCTGGCCGATCCGCTTGCCCAGACCAGCACACGCCCAGCCGAGATGGGTTTCGAGAATCTGTCCGACGTTCATGCGCGAAGGCACGCCGAGCGGATTGAGCACGATGTCGGCATGGGTGCCGTCCTCCAGGAACGGCATGTCCTCGATCGGAACGATCTTGGAGACGACGCCCTTGTTGCCGTGACGGCCGGCCATCTTGTCGCCTGGCTGAATCTTGCGCTTCACCGCGACGAAGACCTTGACCATCTTCATCACGCCGGGCGGCAACTCGTCGCCACGCTGCAGCTTCTCGACCTTGTCGAGGAAGCGCTGTTCAAGCCCCTTCTTCGACTCGTCGTACTGCTTCCGCATGGCCTCGATCTCGGCCATCAGCTTGTCGTTGGGCGAAGCAAACATCCACCACTGCGAACGCGGATGCTCCTCGAGCACGGCACGCGTGATCTTGGTATCCTTCTTGAAGCCCTTCGGACCGGCGATGCCCTGGCGGTTCTCCAGGAGCTCAGCAAGGCGGCTATAGACGTTGCGGTCGAGGATCGCCTGTTCGTCGTCACGGTCCTTGGCCAGACGCTCGATCTCTTCCCGCTCGATCGCCAGCGCACGCTCGTCCTTGTCGACGCCGTGCCGGTTGAAGACGCGGACTTCGACGATCGTGCCCTGCACGCCCGGAGGCACGCGCAGCGACGTATCGCGAACGTCGGACGCCTTTTCGCCGAAGATGGCGCGCAGGAGCTTTTCTTCCGGCGTCATCGGGCTTTCGCCCTTCGGCGTGATCTTGCCGACCAGGATGTCGCCGGCGCGCACTTCAGCGCCGATATAGACGATACCGGCTTCGTCGAGGTTCTTCAGCGCTTCTTCCGAAACGTTCGGAATGTCGCGGGTGATTTCCTCAGGGCCGAGCTTGGTGTCGCGGGCCATCACCTCGAATTCCTCGATATGGATCGAGGTGAAGACGTCGTCCTTCACGATTCTTTCGGAGAGCAGGATCGAATCTTCGAAGTTGTAGCCGTTCCACGGCATGAACGCGACCAGCACGTTGCGGCCGAGCGCGAGCTCGCCGAGATCGGTCGAGGGACCGTCAGCGATGATGTCGCCCTTCTTGACGACGTCGCCGACCTTCACCAGCGGACGCTGGTTGATGCAGGTCGACTGGTTGGAGCGCTGGTATTTCATCAGCCGGTAGATATCGACGCCCGACTTGGTCGGATCGAGATCTTCCGTGGCACGGATCACGATACGGGTAGCGTCGATCTGGTCGATCACGCCGGTACGGCGGGCGGCGATCGCAGCCCCCGAATCGCGTGCGACCACGCCTTCCATGCCGGTGCCGACGAACGGCGCTTCGGCGCGCACCAGCGGCACGGCCTGACGCTGCATGTTCGAGCCCATCAGCGCGCGGTTGGCGTCGTCGTTCTCCAGGAACGGGATCAAGGCCGCGGCAACCGAAACGAGCTGCTTCGGCGACACGTCCATGTAGTCGACCTTGTCCGGCGAGATCATGACCACGTCGCCGGCATGGCGGCAGACCACGAGATCGTCGGTGAAGCGGCCGCGGTTATCGAGCGCGACATTGGCCTGCGCCACGTGATGGCGGCCCTCCTCCATCGCGGAGAGATAGACCACCTCGTCGGTGACGCGGCCGTCCTTGACCTTGCGATACGGCGTCTCGACGAAGCCGTATTTGTTGACGCGCGCGAACGTCGCCAGCGAATTGATCAGGCCGATGTTCGGGCCTTCCGGCGTTTCGATCGGGCAGATACGGCCGTAATGCGTCGGATGCACGTCGCGCACCTCGAAGCCGGCGCGTTCGCGGGTCAGACCGCCCGGGCCAAGCGCCGACAAGCGGCGCTTGTGGGTGATTTCCGACAGCGGGTTGGTCTGGTCCATGAATTGCGAGAGCTGCGAGGAGCCGAAGAACTCGCGCACGGCGGCAGCCGCCGGCTTGGCGTTGATCAGGTCCTGCGGCATCACGGTGTCGATATCGACACTCGACATGCGCTCCTTGATCGCACGCTCCATGCGGAGCAGACCGATACGGTACTGGTTCTCCATCAATTCGCCGACCGAACGCACCCGGCGGTTGCCGAGATGGTCAATATCGTCGATCTCGCCCTTGCCGTCGCGCAGGTCGACCAGCGTCTTGATGACGGCGAGGATGTCTTCCTTGCGCAGCGTGCGATGGGTATCGGGCGCATCGAGTTCGAGGCGCATGTTCATCTTGACGCGGCCGACCGCGGAGAGGTCGTAGCGCTCGGAATCGAAGAACAGCGACTGGAACATGGCCTGCGCCGAATCCAGCGTCGGCGGCTCGCCCGGACGCATCACGCGGTAGATGTCGAACAGCGCGTCTTCACGCGTCATGTTCTTGTCGGCATGCAGCGTGTTGCGGATATAGGCGCCGACATTGACGTGGTCGATGTCGAGAATCGGCAGTTCCTTGTAACCCTGCTCGTTCAGCACCTTCAGAAGCTTCTCGGTGATTTCCTCGCCGGCTTCGGCATGGATCTCGCCGGTCTTCGGATTGACGAGGTCCTCGGCGACATAGTTGCCGACCAATTCCTCATCCGACATCCGCAGCGCCTTCAGCCCCTTTTCCTGGAGCTGGCGCGCCCCGCGCACAGTGAGTTTCTTGCCGGCTTCCAGCACCACCTTGCCGGTATCGGCATCGATCAGGTCGTTGATGGTGGAATAGCCGCGGAAACGGGCGGCGTCGAACGGCACGCGCCAGCCTTCTTTGCCGCGCTTGTAGCTGATCTTCTTGTAGAAGGTCGAAAGGATCTGTTCACCGTCGAGCCCGAGCGCGAACATCAGCGAAGTCACGGGGATCTTGCGGCGGCGGTCGATACGCGCAAACACGATGTCCTTGGCATCGAACTCGATGTCGAGCCAGGAGCCGCGATACGGAATCACGCGCGCGGCAAACAGCAGCTTGCCGGACGAATGCGTCTTGCCCTTGTCGTGGTCGAAGAACACGCCGGGCGAACGGTGCATCTGGGAGACGATGACGCGCTCGGTGCCGTTGACGATGAAGGTGCCGTTCATCGTCATGAGCGGAATGTCGCCCATGTAGACGTCCTGCTCCTTGATGTCCTTGACCGACTTCGCACCGGTTTCCTCATCGATATCGAACACGATCAGGCGCAGCGTCACCTTCAGCGGCGCGGCAAAGGTCATGCCGCGCTGACGGCACTCGTCGACGTCATATTTCGGCGGCTCAAATTCGTAGCGGACGAATTCCAGCATCGAGGTGCCGGAGAAATCCGAAATCGGAAATACCGAACGGAAAACCGCCTGCAGGCCCTCGTCGAGCCGGCCACCGGGCGGTTCGTCCACCATCAGGAACTGGTCATAGGACGCCTTTTGAACCTCGATGAGGTTCGGCATTTCTGCGACTTCCTTGATGTGTCCGAAAAACTTGCGAACGCGTTTGCGACCGGTAAACGTCTGCTGCGCCATCGTGGCCTCTCATTTCGTCGCCCCGGAGGAGCGAACCTTTCCGAACGCGCGATTGTCGAAATCGCGTTTCGGAGTTGAATTCTGAATTCGCCCTTCGGACAGTTCGCCTCTCGCCAGGAAGTGAAAATCCTGAATCGAAGTATCCAGTCTTAAAGAACGCAAAGCGACGCACGGGGCGCTCTAACGCACCCGCACGTCAAAAACCGCTTCGTCACGGACTGCAAAGCCCGAAATTGCCAATCTCCCAACGGCTTGCGGCGAAACCTTGCGGTCCCTTGCGCCGGCCGTATTTTCGTGCTGCTGCCCCGATATGGGATAGCAATCGTGGAAATTCGAGGGGTATCCCCACCAATCCCCACACATTCTCGTGTAGGACGGGAACCGCCGGGTTCCCCCGGCGGATCCATATCCCTCGCAACGCGAGTTACTTGAGCTCAACCTTGGCGCCAGCCTTTTCGAGCTGGGCCTTGATCTTGTCGGCCTCGTCCTTGTTGACCCCTTCCTTGACGGGCTTGGGGGCGCCTTCGACCAGGTCCTTGGCTTCCTTGAGGCCAAGACCGGTGATGGCGCGGACTTCCTTGATGACCTCGATCTTCTTGTCGCCAGCGGCGGCAAGCACGACCGTGAACTCGGTCTTTTCTTCTGCGGGGGCAGCGGCAGCACCGCCACCGGCCGGGCCGGCAACCGCCACGGCGGCTGCGGCGGACACGCCCCACTTTTCTTCGAGGAGCTTCGCGAGCTCGGCAGCTTCGAGCACCGTCAGGCTCGAGAGGTCGTCGACGATTTTCTGTAGGTCAGCCATTGATCAGTTTCCTTAAACGTATTGGTTCGAACCAGGTTTGAATTGCGAAGGGTCAGGCCGCTTCGCTCTTTGAGGCATAGGCCTGAACGACGCGCGCGAGCTTGGCCGCGGGCGCGGTGGAGAGCTGAGCGATCTTGGTCGCCGGCGCCACGAGGAGGCCGACAATCTTGCCGCGCAGTTCGTCCAGCGACGGCAGCGAGGCAAGTGCCTTGACGCCGTTCACATCCAGGACGGTTTTACCCATCGATCCGCCGAGGATGACGAACTGTTCGTTCGTCTTGGCAAATTCGATGGCAACCTTTGGCGCCGCTACCGGATCGTTGGAAGTCGCGATCACGGTCGGCCCCTTCAACAGGGAGCCGATGGCAACGACGTCAGTGCCTTCAAGAGCAATTTTGGCGAGACGGTTCTTCGAGACCTTCACCGAGGCGCCCGCCTGCTTCATCTGCATGCGCAGCTTCTGCATCTGGGCGACGGTGAGGCCGGAATAGTGGGCGACGATCGCAACGCTGGTGGTCTTGAACAGACCGTTCAGCTCCTCGACCGCGTCCTTTTTTGCCGCTCTTTCCACAGCAAGCTCTCTCCGGTTGGCGGTCTAAAAGCCCAAAGGCTAAGGACCGCCGGGTTGCACCCATCGTCCCGCCTCAACCTGACCTCAAAGACACGAAGGCTTTTAAGGACCCGTCGGGCAGAACGACATTGAAACGCCTGCCCTCCCGAGCCTTGTGGGCGCGGGGTGTCGAGGTTCGAACCAAATCTCCGAAGCGCGGTGGCCCGCGGTATCGGAGCAAAATCTGGTCTTCACCCGTCTATGCAGGCCATGCGATTAAGCCGTTGAAAAACCTTCGTTTCTCTCAGGCGCCTGCAGTCTTGGACAGGATCGAGGCTTGACCGGTAAACCGGCCCGCCCCTGCCCGATCTCCTCACAAACGACGGCTTTACCCTTCCTTTCGAGCATCCAAGCGGAATGTCCTGAAAGGAATGGTCTCCTATTCGTTCTCTATTGGAAAGCGAGCACAAACGTGCCAGCTATCGCCAGCACGTCTGGAAGGGGCCTCTTTAACGAGTCTTTTCCACCTTGCCAAGGGCTAATTTCAGGAGTTTCGCAGCCCCTACCGCACCGGATAGACCAGCGGTTTCCCGGCAAAAAACGCATCGAGATTGGCGATCACGCAATCCTGCATCGCGCTGTGCGAGTCTGCCGTATGGCCGCCGATATGCGGGGTGAGCACGACGTTCGGCAAGTCCGTCAACGCGCCTTGCGGATGCGGTTCCTTCTCGAACACGTCAAGACCGGCGCCGGCGATGGTGTTGTTCGTGAGCGCCGCAACCAATGCCGCCTCATCAATGACAGAGCCGCGCGCGATATTGACGACATAGCCATCTGGCCCGAGCTTTTGCAGAATACCGGCGTTGACGGCGTGATGGGTGTTGGTGCCGGCGCGCACCGCTATCATCAGCACGCTGCACCATTCCGCCAAAGCTTCCAGGCTTTCGAAATAGCGATACGGCACCTCATGCCGGCTGCGGCTGAAGTAGCCGAGCTCAGTCTCGAACGCCGCCATTCGCGCCGCGATCTTGCGGCCGATCTCACCCATGCCGTAGACGCCGACGCGGCGGCCGGGATTTCCCGGCGGCGCGCGCAACAGCGGCGACGGTTTTGATGCGGCCCAGCTTCCGTTACGCACGAATTGGTCGGCCGGAAGAATCCGCCGCGTTGCGGCAAGCATCAGCGTGACGGCAAGGTCGGCGACGCTTGCGGCGTTCGCCCCGGGACTGTGACCGACGGCGATTCCGCGCTCGGCTGCGGCCGCCAGATCGACGCCGTCATAGCCGGTGCCGTAGCAGACGATGGCGCGCAGCGACGGCAGCGTATCCATGACTTGAGCCGGAAGCGCGGTGCCGCCGGCGGTGATCATGGCGCGAATGCCGGAGAGTTCGTTGGTGGAGAAAACTTCAGCGGGTGGCTTGCCGGCCGCGTCCAACAACTCGAAGCGCTGTCCGATCCGCATCATCAGCGCCTTGGGAAAGCGCGAGTAGACCAAAACCTTGTCGGGCATGCCTTCACCCCTTTATCGACACTTATAAAGCAAAGAGCGGAACCGGTTGCCCGATCCCGCTCCTTTGTTTTCGATCCGCCATTTAAAATGTTTACCCGAGAATGCTTCCCGGCTCGACCTTTACGCCCGGTCCCATGGTGGAGGACACCGCAACGCGCTGGATGTAAGTGCCCTTGGAGCCCGCCGGCTTCGCCTTGGCGACCGCATCCGTGAGCGCCTTGACGTTTTCAACGAGCTTCTCTTCCGAGAACGAGGCCTTGCCGATGCCGGCCTGGACGATGCCGGCCTTCTCGACCCGGAACTCGACCGAACCGCCCTTGGCACCCTTCACGGCGGTGGCGACATCCATCGTCACCGTGCCGATCTTCGGGTTCGGCATCATTCCGCGGGGACCAAGCACCTTACCGAGGCGACCGACCAGCGGCATCATGTCGGGGGTGGCGATACAGCGGTCGAAATCGATCGTACCGCCCTGCACCTTCTCGACGAGGTCTTCGGCGCCAACGACGTCGGCACCCGCAGCCTTGGCTTCTTCCGCCTTGGCTCCGCGCGCAAACACGCCGACGCGCAAGGTGCGGCCGGTGCCGTTCGGCAGCGTCACCACACCGCGGACCATCTGGTCGGCGTGACGCGGATCGACGCCGAGATTGATCGCGATCTCGACGGTTTCGTCGAACTTCGCTTTCGCCCGTTCCTTGACCATCTTGATGGCGTCCGCGAGCGGATAGAGCTTCTCGCGATCGACACCCTCGCGGGCCCTCTCAGTACGTTTTCCGATTGCCATGGCCGTTACCCCGCAACTTCGAGACCCATCGAGCGGGCAGAGCCCTCGACCATCTTCATGGCCAACTCGATGGTGTCGCAATTGAGATCCTTCATCTTCTTCTCGGCGATCTCGCGCACCTGCGCTTTGGTCACCTTGCCGGCCTTGTCGCGGCCCGGAGCTTTCGACCCGGACTGGATTTTCGCGGCCTGCTTGAGGAAGAAGGACATCGGCGGCGTCTTCATCTCGAAGGTGAAGGAACGGTCCGCGTAAATGGTGATGACCACCGGGATCGGGGTGTTCTTTTCTTCCTTCTGCGTCTGCGCGTTGAACGCCTTGCAGAATTCCATGATGTTGAGACCGCGCTGACCAAGCGCGGGACCGATCGGAGGCGACGGATTGGCCGCTCCCGCCGGCACCTGCAATTTCAGGTATCCGGTCACTTTCTTTGCCATGCATCACTCCTGTTGTGCCGAACTCTCAAGAGATCGGCGGTTTCAGGTTTCGTGGTTCGGTTCGAGTGCGGCTGGCAACCGCGCTTTACCTCCCACGTCCTCTCGTCCAGAGGCGTTGCCGCCTCTTTCTTCCGATCAGGCCACCTTTTCGACCTGAGCGAATTCCAGTTCGACCGGCGTGGCGCGGCCGAAGATCGACACCGCGACCTTCACGCGCGAGCGCGCCTCATCGATTTCCTCGATGACGCCGGAGAACGAAGCAAACGGTCCATCCGCCACTCGCACATTCTCGCCGATCTCGAAGGACACCGAGGCCTTCGGGCGCTCCACGCCTTCCTGCACCTGATGCAGGATGCGCATGGCCTCCGTCTCGGAGATCGGCATCGGCTTGTTTTCCGCGCCGAGGAAGCCCGTCACCTTCGGGGTGTTCTTGATCAGATGAAAGGCTTCGTCGGTCAGCTTCATCTTGACCAGGACGTAGCCCGGGAAAAACTTGCGTTCCGCGTCGATCTTGCGACCGCGGCGCACTTCCGTGACCTTTTCGATCGGCACCAGCACCTGCTCGAACAATTCCTCGAGCCCGCGCTGCTTGGCCTGCTCGCGGATCGATTCCGCGACCTTCTTTTCAAAATTGGAATAGGCGTGGACGATGTACCAGCGCTTATCCATCGTTTGCGTTGCGGTGCTTGCCATCAGTGGATGCCCAGGACCAGGGTGACCAAATAACGGATGATCTGATCGGCGGCAAAGAAGAAGACCGAGGCGAGCGCCACCATCACGAACACCATCATCGTGGTGATCATGGTTTCGCGGCGGGTCGGCCAAGTCACCTTGGCGGTCTCCGAGCGCACTTCCTGCAAGAATTTAAACGGGCTGGTCGCCATCGCTAGGGTCCGCATCCGTCGTCAGACGAACTAAAGCTTGTTGTTATAAGGAATCCGAACAGCCCGGTATGGCCCAGCCCTCGTTTGAAGGTTGAGCCGGCACGCGGGCTCGATTGTTCGGGGATTTCAAAGCCGCGC
Source organism: uncultured Alphaproteobacteria bacterium (assembly GCA_963770515.1). Lineage (GTDB taxonomy): Bacteria > Pseudomonadota > Alphaproteobacteria > Rhizobiales > Xanthobacteraceae > Bradyrhizobium. The sequence continues at coordinate 70,822 of CAVYPW010000002.1, read as the reverse complement.
CGGATATCCGCATTTAACGGGCCGGCAGCAGGTGGCGGCTATGTACTGCGGACCAGCCTAAAGGTCAAGGTAGCAGGAGGCCACTCCCGGCCTGGCCGATCCGGCAAGGACGGCGAGTAAAACCTTCACCGCAAGGTCAAAACCGCAAAGTCAAAGCCGGGCACAGCGCGATTGCGCGCTGGCCCGGTCTTTAACCTTATCTGGCGTAGTAGGCCACCGGCGCGCGGCGAACCACCACGGGCGGCGGCGGCAAGATCTCGCGCTGCCAGACGCGGCCATCATCGAACTGGATGCGCATACCGTCGGGCGAATAGACCGCGCCCTCGCCGCGCGCATCGATCCAGATCCGGCTGGCGGGTGCGTTCCAGTCGGGCCAGGCTCGGTATGACTCACCCGTCTCGGTCGTGAGATTCACGGCGTCGCCGTTTTGCGTAACGAAGGTGGGCGCGCCGAGCGTGCCGTCCCGGCACATCTGGATGCAGCGGTACGTGCCGGTCAGATTGATCGTTTCGGCCGAGGCGGCGGTGGCGGCGCACGTAACCATGAGGCCCAAGGCCGCCGATACCAGCGATATTCGTCTCATCACAAAACTCCATCATGTGTCTGAAGATGAGCCCGACAAAGCGGACGACGAACAATTGCCAGCGAAAGCCTTCGTTCCCTGTTTTCCTTGGAGTTCCAAGGCGGCCGCCGAGAACGGAACGCGTTGCCTAAAAAGCAACGCGTCGACCGCAGCGTCGTCAAACGCTTCGCCGGCTATTTACCGTCGATGAACGGGCGTTTGCGCGGAAAGATCGATCTTAATTTTTGGCAGGCAACGCGTTGATCTTGCTGGCAGGAGTGGCAGGGCTCGAACCTGCGACCCCCGGTTTTGGAGACCGGTGCTCTACCAATTGAGCTACACTCCTGTGGGAAGCTGGCGTTGCCGCCGTTCCGAGCCGTTTCAAGCATAGCGCGGGGGCGGTTTGCAAGGGCGAAGCGTCCGGTGGCATCCTCAACGCCCGTCTTGGCGTTCCGACAGGGCTCCGCCAAGGTCAAAGAGACCCGGCAACGACAATAAATAAAGGGAAGACCGTTATGTCTGCGCAGTCAGCCACGAAGCCAGCCGTTGGCGCCCAAACCCCGCCTTTGCCGCAAGCGAAGCCGGAATCGCTGGGGCTGTCATCGTCCCGTCTGCAACGGATGTCAGACGTTTTCCAGCGCGAGATCGACAAGGGAACCATGCCTGGCGCAACCATCATGGTCGCAAGAGGCGGCCAGATCGGCTGGTTCGATGCGTTGGGCAAGCAAGATCCCACCGCAAGCGCCCCGATGACGCGGGACACGATCTTCCGCATCTTTTCCATGACCAAGCCGATCGTTTCCATCGGCATCATGATGCTGCTCGAGGAAGGTCACTTCCTGCTCGATGACGCTGTCGCCAAATTCATCCCAGAATTTGCCAACCAGAAAGTCGGCGTCGAAAACAACGGCCAGCTTGATCTCGTGCCGCTAAAGCGGTCGATCACCATCCAGGATTTGCTGCGCCACACCTCCGGCATCACTTACGAACATACCGGTAACGGTCTGGTGCAGCAGCTCTATCAGCAGTCGCGGGTACGCAGCCGCAAGATCGATAATGCCGAGCACGCGGCGATCGTCGCGAGCCTGCCTCTGATCTGCCAGCCGGGCGCCGAGTGGAACTACAGCCGCTCGACCGACATCCTTGGCCGGCTCATCGAAGTCGTCAGCGGCAAATCGCTCGGCGCGTTTCTGAACGAAGGCATCCTGGCGCCGTTGCAAATGACCGAAACCGCATTTTACACCGGCGACGAAAATGCTCACCGGCTGGCCGAGCCCTTTGCCACCGATCCCTGGACCGGCGACAAAGTCCAGCTCTTCAACATGCTCGAAAAGCCGGTGATCGAGTCCGGCGGCGGCGGTCTGGTCTCCACCACCATGGACTATGCCCGCTTCGCCCAGATGCTGCTCAACGGCGGCGAACTCGACGGCACCAGGATCATCGGCCGCAAGACGCTCGAATGGATGGCGTCCGACCACCTCGAGCCTTCCGTCAAGATCATGGGCACGCTGACCCAGCCCGGCCATAGCTTCGGCCTCGGTTTTGGCATCCGCACGCAAGAAGGCATCGCACCGTTTTCGGGTTCGGTCGGTCAGTTCTTCTGGAGCGGCATGGGCGGCACATTCTTCTGGATCGATCCGAAGGAAGACCTGTTCGCCATCTTCATGTCGCAAGCGCCCGGCCAGCGCGTCTATACAAGAACGCTGGTGCGCAATCTGGTGTATGCGGCGATTGAATAGCAGCGAAGCCGTCAACTGATCGTGGCGCCGCCATCGATCACGATGGTCTGGCCGGTGGTGAAGGTGCCTGCGCGGGAGGCGAGAAAAACCGCAGCACCCGCGATTTCGTCGGGCTCGCCGATCCGCAGCAGCGGCGTACGCGCGGTGGACGCTTTCAGCGTTTCCGGATTTTCCCAGAGCGCGCGGGCGAAATCGGTCTTGATCAGGCCGGGCGCGATGCAGTTCACGCGGATATTGTGCTTGCCGTATTCGCACGCGAGATTGCGCGCGAGCTGCATGTCGGCGGCCTTGGAGATCGCGTAGGCGCCGAGGACGGTTGATCCCTTCAGCCCGCCGATCGAGGAGATGATGGTGATCGAGCCGTCCTTGCGCTCGATCATCTGCGGCACCACAAGCGATATCAGCCAGTGGTTGGCGACGATGTTGTTGTCGAGAATCTTGCGGAACTGATCGTCGGAAATGCCCGCCTGTGGCCCATAGTAAGGATTCGATGCGGCGTTGCAAACCAGCGTATCGATCGTGCCGAAGACGCGGTTGGTTTCCTTGACGAGATGCTTCAGATCGTCCTTGGTCGAGATGTTGGCGGCAACCGCGAGCGCTACTCGTTTGCCAGCCTTGTCGTTGATCGCCGTCGCGACCTCGTCGCAGGCCTGTTGTTTGCGCGAGGAAATCACGACGCTGGCGCCGTGATAGGCCATGTGTTCGGCGATCGCCCGGCCGATGCCGCGCGAGGAGCCAGTGATGACGGCGACTTTTCCCGTGAGATCAAACAAGCTCATGTTCCGCTCCCATCCTCCGAACGTCATTCCGGGGCGATGCGAAGCATCGGACCCGGAATGACAGCCTAAGCCAATTTGGTCGTAACGACCTCCGGCCCGGCCGGTTGATGCATCGCCTTGTGCGCGGCGTCCGCCACCCAGGGCAGCTGGTTCACCATCGGCAGCCGCCAGACGTTGACGGCCGGGGCTACGATGTGATCGAGCCGCGTCACCGAACAATTGTCGATATCGAAGGCGAGGCCCTTTTCCGGCTGGCCGCCGAGCGCGAGCCCGATCGCCGCCTTGATCGTGCCGCCATGACCGACCGCAATCACGTCATGGCCGGCGTGTTCGGCATTGATGCGATCGATCGCGCCACAGACGCGGTTGTACAAATCCATAAAGCTTTCCCCGCCTGGCGCGGGCTCACTGATATCGGCGAACCAGTGGCTGCCTGCGGGCCGGCTGGCGAGAAACGCGGCGCGGTTCATGCCCTGCCATTGCCCAAGATGCTGCTCAGCGAAGGCTGCTTCCTTGGCCATCGTCTCAGGCTTTGGAAAACCCGTATCCCAGATCGCCTGCGCGGTCTGATGCGTGCGCTGAAGGCTGCTCGCAACCCAGACCGCCTGGCGCGGCAGGACTTTCGCCACCGCCTCGAAAACGTGAAGGTCGCTGGTGTCGCAGGCGATGTCCTTCTGCCCGTAGATGTTGCCGCCGTCACTGCGCACCGGGGCGTGGCGCACCCACCACCACCGTGTCGTGACGACTGCTGGTTTGTCGGGATTGGACATCAGGAAAACCCTTCAATAGTGTTGGTGTCGTACGCGACTGTTCCAAACGCCTCAAGTCACTTCGACGTTTCAAACCCTGTTTGAAAAATCCGCAAGGCGAAAAGCTATTCACTGAGGAAACACCATGGGCCGCCTCGAAGGCAAATCCGTCATCATTACCGGCGCCGGCAGCGGCATCGGGCGTGCCGCGTCGCTGCTGTTCACCAGGGAAGGCGCAAAACTGATCGCGGTCGATCGCGCCGAGGGCGTGAAAGACACCGTCGATCAGGTGCGTAAAGCTGGCGGCACGGCGGAAGCCGTCATCGCCGACGCCGGCTCCGAAAAGGACGTCATCGCTTACATCGACAAGGCGGTCTCCGCCTACGGCAGGCTGGATGCAATCTGGGCCAATGCTGGCGTCAGCGGCGGACTGGTGCCGATCGCCGAGCAGACGGTGGAACATTGGCAGGAAATCCTGCGCATCAATCTGATCGGCGCCTTCCTCGCCATCAAATACGCAACGCCGCACATGATCAAACAGGGATCCGGCGCGATCCTCTGCACGGCCTCGGTCGCGGGACTGAAATCAGGCGCCAGCGGACACCCTTATGCGGCGAGCAAGGCTGGCGTCATCAGCCTGGTGCAAACCACGGCCTATTCGCTGACAGGAACCGGCGTGCGGATCAATGCGGTGTGCCCCGGCCTGATCGAAACCGGCATGACCAAGCCGGTATTCGACCGCGCCAGGGAGCGCGGCACGCAGGACAAGATCGGCCAGCTCAATCCGCTGAAGCGCGCCGGCCAGCCGCATGAGCTGGCGACGATGGGCCTGTTCCTGCTCAGCGACGAAGCGTCCTACGTCAACGGCCAGGCGTTTCCGGTCGATGGCGGCCTCACTGCCTCCATGCCCTATACCGGCAAGCCGATCTAGCATTACAGTTGCCCTTTCTGAAGATTTCTGAATCCATGGGCAACCATGATTCGGACATCGTGGACGCGGATGGCGTCGGTTGAAGAGACGCTTGCGTTATGGGCTGCGTCGCTTCGGGAGATCAAGCAACGGATGCGTCCGTTGTTTAAGCAAGAGCGTGTTGCGGAGAGTGCGGGCTTGTTCCTGGAAGGTCTGCTCGGAGATGAGCAGCGCAAGACAGGTTGGATGCGCGCGGAGGCGGCCGGCGATCCCGGCCCGTGGCGGCAGCAGGCGATCCTGGGTCGCAGGGATTGGGACGCTGATGCTCTGCGCGATATCGTAGGCGACTATGTTATCGAGCATTTGGCCGATGACGATGCGGTGCTGGTGATCGACGAGACCGGCTTTCTCAAGCAGGGCAAAGCGTCGTGCGGAGTGGCGCGGCAATACACTGGTTCGGCAGGCAAGATTACGAACTGCCAGATCGGCGTCTTCGCTACCTATGTTTCGCGTCATGGTCATGCGTTCATCGATCGCGCGTTATATCTTCCGAAGGAATGGACCGACGATCCAGACCGTCTGGAAGCCGCCTATGTGCCCCCCGACGTCGGTTTTTCGACCAAACCAAAGCTCGCGACGAGAATGATCGCACGCGCCATAGCCGCGTCTGTCCCATTCAAGTGGGTTGCTGGCGATACTGTCTACGGTGTTGGCGATATCGAACAGCAACTGCGCCGCGCAGGCAGAGGCTACGTGCTCGGGGTCAACAGCGCTCATGTGTTTCGATCCTGGGGCAAGCGACCGCCGGTCACCGGTACGGCCGCGGACATCGCCCGGACGCGGCGCTCATCCGACTGGAAGCGCCTGTCGGCGGGCGCCGGAACCAAAGGACCGCGGCTGCATGATTGGTGTTATCTCGAATTGGCCGATCTCGAGGCCGAAGAAACCAACAGCGCTAATCAAGGACTGTGGACGCGTGGTCTGCTGATCCGTCGTCGCATCGCCGATGGTGATCTCGCCTTCTTCACCACCTGGTGTCCAGCTGCAACATCCATCGAAACGCTGGTCGCCGTCGAAGGCCATCGGTGGGCGATCGAGGACAGTTTCGAGACCGCGAAAAACGAATTCGGCCTCGATCACAACGAGAGCCGATCCTGGCATGGCTGGCATCGTCACGTTTCCATGGCTATGCTCGCCTTCGCCATGATGGCGGCGATCCGACATCGCGCCAATCCGCCGCCGCCCAAAAAAACGAAACGTCGACCACCGGCAAAAGTCAAAGCAAAGCCACGGCGTCACTGATCCGTTGGTCTATCCAGGAAATTCGCCGCATCGCCATCAAGCTCGCGCGAAAACGGATCATGCCAGCACACATCATCGCATGGTCATTCTGGCGTAGAGCGCACCAGGCTGCCGCTCAACGCGCACACCTCAAAGCAAAACGGCAACTGTAATGCTAGAGCCTGTCCTCAATTAAGCCAGATGATAGCAGCCGCGAGGTGGATTGCGGCGAGGAAATTTCTGGCGGTTTTGTCGTAGCGGGTGGCGATGGCGCGGTATTGCTTGAGCTTGCAGAAGAAATTCTCGATGAGGTGGCGTGCCTTGTAGACGTCTTTGTCGAAATCGCGTTGAACCTTGCGGTTGCTCTTGGGCGGGATCACGAACGACTTTCCCCGTGCAAGCAACGGCTCGATCACCCGCTCGTCGGCGTCGAAGGCCTTGTCTGCCAACAAGGTCTCGGCCGCCATATCCGCCAGCAGCGCGTCGGCGCCTTCCAGATCATGGGCTTGGCCCGGCGTCAGGATGAAGTCCAGCGGATTGCCCAACGCATCGACAAGCGCATGAATCTTGGTGCTCAATCCGCCTTTGCTGCGCCCGATCGCCTGGTCTTCGCCATCTTTTTTTGTGCGCCGGCACTGTGCTGATGCGCCCGCACGATCGTGCTGTCGATCATGGCGTACTCATTATCCGCATCGCTCGCCAGCATCTCAAACAGCTTCTTCCACACGCCGCTCTTGGCCCAGCGCGAGAAGCGCGTATGGATCTTGATCGGGTCGCCAAAGCGTTCGGGCAAGTCTCGCCAAGGTATGCCGGCCCGATAGCGGTAAATCACCGCCTCTACAAACAGCCGATTGTCCTTGGCCGTTACCCCAACATATCCCTCACGTCCGGGCAAGATATCCTTGATCCTGTCCCATTGATCGTCCCGGAGGGCGTAGCGGCGCATCTGTCAGCTCCGAATCAGCTGACCGCCTATAAATCACGCGATAATCTCCTTGGGAATCCTCTAATTGAGGACAGGCCCTAGCATTACAGTTGCCGTTTTGCTTTGAGGTGTGCGCGTTGAGCGGCAGCCTGGTGCGCTCTACGCCAGAATGACCATGCGATGATGTGTGCTGGCATGATCCGTTTTCGCGCGAGCTTGATGGCGATGCGGCGAATTTCCTGGATAGACCAACGGATCAGTGACGCCGTGGCTTTGCTTTGACTTTTGCCGGTGGTCGACGTTTCGTTTTTTTGGGCGGCGGCGGATTGGCGCGATGTCGGATCGCCGCCATCATGGCGAAGGCGAGCATAGCCATGGAAACGTGACGATGCCAGCCATGCCAGGATCGGCTCTCGTTGTGATCGAGGCCGAATTCGTTTTTCGCGGTCTCGAAACTGTCCTCGATCGCCCACCGATGGCCTTCGACGGCGACCAGCGTTTCGATGGATGTTGCAGCTGGACACCAGGTGGTGAAGAAGGCGAGATCACCATCGGCGATGCGACGACGGATCAGCAGACCACGCGTCCACAGTCCTTGATTAGCGCTGTTGGTTTCTTCGGCCTCGAGATCGGCCAATTCGAGATAACACCAATCATGCAGCCGCGGTCCTTTGGTTCCGGCGCCCGCCGACAGGCGCTTCCAGTCGGATGAGCGCCGCGTCCGGGCGATGTCCGCGGCCGTACCGGTGACCGGCGGTCGCTTGCCCCAGGATCGAAACACATGAGCGCTGTTGACCCCGAGCACGTAGCCTCTGCCTGCGCGGCGCAGTTGCTGTTCGATATCGCCAACACCGTAGACAGTATCGCCAGCAACCCACTTGAATGGGACAGACGCGGCTATGGCGCGTGCGATCATTCTCGTCGCGAGCTTTGGTTTGGTCGAAAAACCGACGTCGGGGGGCACATAGGCGGCTTCCAGACGGTCTGGATCGTCGGTCCATTCCTTCGGAAGATATAACGCGCGATCGATGAACGCATGACCATGACGCGAAACATAGGTAGCGAAGACGCCGATCTGGCAGTTCGTAATCTTGCCTGCCGAACCAGTGTATTGCCGCGCCACTCCGCACGACGCTTTGCCCTGCTTGAGAAAGCCGGTCTCGTCGATCACCAGCACCGCATCGTCATCGGCCAAATGCTCGATAACATAGTCGCCTACGATATCGCGCAGAGCATCAGCGTCCCAATCCCTGCGACCCAGGATCGCCTGCTGCCGCCACGGGCCGGGATCGCCGGCCGCCTCCGCGCGCATCCAACCTGTCTTGCGCTGCTCATCTCCGAGCAGACCTTCCAGGAACAAGCCCGCACTCTCCGCAACACGCTCTTGCTTAAACAACGGACGCATCCGTTGCTTGATCTCCCGAAGCGACGCAGCCCATAACGCAAGCGTCTCTTCAACCGACGCCATCCGCGTCCACGATGTCCAAATCATGGTTGCCCATGGATTCAGAAGGCTCCATAAATGGCAACTGTAATGCTAGTGGCTGTCGCGGAAAGCGAATTAGCGAGTCCTTGGACCCGTCATACCACGCGAAAGCGGGGTATCCAGTACGCCGGGCTTTCGCAGTTTATTTCGGACGTCTCTGGAATACTGGATCGTCCGCCTTCGCGGACGATGACCATCTAGCGCGCGTACGACAAACTCACTTCTTATCCAGCCCCTCGACCAGAGGTCCGATCGGCGCGGCGCCCGTGCCGTGGCCGCCGGCCCAGAGGCTCGGCATCACACCGAGCTTACGCAAGCCTGCGACGAATTCCCGGTGCGAAACAAGCGCGCCTGGAATGTCGCGGGTCGGTGACCAGAGATCAACGACCCAGCCAAAATCGGCGTCGGGGATCACGGCAATCAGCGAGTTCTTCGCGTGCGAGCTGTTGATCACATAGAGATCGATCCGGCGTGAGCCGTCCGACAACGTCATCTTGTCATTGACTTCGATCAGCCCGACATCGCGCGGCTTCTGCCATAGCTCGTCGTTGCGCACCCGATTGGGCGCCTGCATTTGCGCGGCAAAATAGGCGCGGTCGCCTGCCGGAAAAATGAGGTCGGCACCATCAGCTGCAAACACCCGCGCGCCGTTGACGTGATCCATGTGGTGATGGGTCAGCACCAGGTACTTGAACGGCTTGCCCGGAAAACGCCGCGCAGCCTCCGCGATTGTCAGCCGCGACATCTCATTGGCAATTGGCGCATCGAATGCCACGAGATAGTCCTTCATCTCCACCACCAGCGTGTTGTGGCTGCCGCCGGTAATGTGCCAGACGCCGGGTTTCACTTCGGTCCAGATGTTTCCCGGCACCACCGCGGGGTCATAGGCAAGCTGGTCGGAATCGATAAATGATCCCCAATTGGCCCGCCGCAACATCCATTGGTAATTGACCTGTTCGGGCGGCTTCTGCTTTGCAGCCGTCGCCGCGACGATGGCAGGAATTCGGAACAGAGCGGGACCGAGCACGGGGTTGAGGACAACGTCTTCCACCTGGATATGCTGAAGCTCGAGGCCGTTAAGCGTAAAGGATTGATCGAAGGCGAATTGGATACCGCCGATCTCGCGCCAGTCCGACAGGATCATGTCGTAATTGCTGTCGCCCCACACGCCATCGGCGTCGACGGTGCGAATGCGCGCCGGAAGACCATCATCACCGAACAGCACGATCCATTCCGCATCGTCGGCCCTGTAGGAGATGACCGAAAGCGTCTTGCCATCGATGCTCTCGTCCAGCCGCGCCGAAAGCCGATCGGGGGCGCCTTGCATGTCAAGCAGAAGCCGCGGCGACATCCGATGAAGTTCGCGCCGGTTGGCAATCACCCGCGAGGCGCTCATCGTGTGCAGGGACGGGTTCGTCTCCTTCGCCTGCCGCGACAGCACGATGTTGTCTTCGCCGAGCACATAGCCGACGCCATCGGCGAAGACTTCCGAGTAGATGAAGGTGCGCTTCATCGGCGCGATGCGATGGCGAACCCAATCATAACGGGCGCGATCGTGCGCGAACTCCATCGATGACGTGAATCTGGAGTCGCCGCCGAGCCGGTTGCCGATATCAGGCTCAGGCGTTTCCTGCGGGTCCCAATGCCTGGATCTTGCGGATATGGACAGCGTGGCGATATCGGAGAGTTTCTTCGCCCCGCCGAGCTTTTCGATGGCGCGCGCGACCAGTGCGGAAGGTTCAGCCGCGCGAACAGGCGCGACGGCGACCATCACGGCGAGAAGCACCGCGCCCGCAATGCTTCTAAAATACAATATGTGGGACATCGATACGTGCTCACGGATGGCGCAGACCAGACGCGCTCTTGTTGTCGTTGAGTTCGATATCGATCGACAGTATCACAGGCGACACCTCCAGCTCACACGGGTCTTCGATGCAGCGCAGCAACGACCGCATTCTCACCACCCACACCGGAAGCCTGCCGCGCCCGCCTGCCCTGACGAAGCTCTATGCCCAGCGTTCGCGCGGCGAGAGCGTCGATTCAGGCGAGATCGACCGGGCCGGCCATGCCGCGCTACAACAGATCGTTCCGAAGCAGATCGAAGCCGGAATCGATATCGGCAACAACGGCGAACAGCAGCGCGAAGGCTTCTTCCTCCATGTCCGTCACCGGATGACGGGCTTTGGGGGATCGTGGAAGCGCTGGCCGCGCGCCGACGTCGAGGACTATCCGGTTTTCAAGCGGTCGCTGGAGCTTCAGAACGCCGGCAAGGAGATGGTCAGCAACTTCGCGCCCCCAAAGGTGATCGGCGACATCAACTATATCGGCGTATCGGAAGCGGTGCGCGAATGCACCGACTTCCGCGAGGTGCTCGATGGGCGCAAGCGCGCCGGACAAAGCGGCTTCGTTGAAGCCTTCCTGACCGCCCCCTCGCCCGGCATCGTGGTGGCGGCGATCCGCAACGAACATTACGACACCGAAGACGCTTATCTTGCCGCGGTCGGCCGCGCGCTTCAGGTCGAGTATGAAGCGATCGCGGGCCAGGGTTTTCTGCTTCAACTCGACTGCCCTGATCTCGCGCTCGAGCATCACATCTCGTTTCAGGACCGCCCCATCGGCGATTTTCTCGATTTCGTCGAGCGCGTGGTGGCGACCATCAATGTCGCGTTACGCAACATTCCGCGCGAAAAAGTGCGCATGCATGTGTGCTGGGGCAATTACGAGGGGCCGCACGACCGCGACGTGGCGCTGGAGACGATCCTGCCGCTGATCGCCCGGATGAATGTCGGGGCGCTGGTGCTGCCGTTTGCCAATCCCCGCCATGCCCATGAAGTGCGATGCCTTGAGGGAAAGGCGATTGCCGACGACCAGATCGTGGTCGCCGGCGTGATCGATTCAACGACGAATTTCGTCGAGCATCCCGAAGTGATCGCAGAGCGGATCGAGCGCGTCGCTCGATCCCTTGGCGATCCCGCCCGCGTCATGGCCGGGACGGATTGCGGGTTTGATACCTCCGCCGGCGCCGGGCGCGTGGCGGAAGACGTGGTGTGGGCGAAGCTCGCCGCTTTGAGCGAAGGCGCCCGAATTGCATCGGGCCGGCTGTTTTAAACGCTTCGCGGGCGTTTAGTTACTTATCGTCTGCGACGTTCCGGAGCACGATCTCCGACAGCCTGATCACGAGTTTGCGCAGCCGCGCATTCTCCTCAAGCAATGAGACAACGTCATCGTCGGCATACTCATCGTCGGTAAAATCATCTGGTCCAAATGAAGATCCATCAACTTCTTTGAGTGCTTCGTGTAGCGGTTGTGCGGGTACCATGGCCAAAATCCCCAATACTAATTAGCCGAACATGTCCCCAGTTTCATTCCACCCGCAGCGAAGGTGCTGTAAGTCGAGGGCGGATTTGGGACGGAAATGGGATTCTGTTGCGACGCCAAAACGCCTTCCGCGAGATGAAATTTCAAATTCGCAAGCGAAATGCGGTCTGCCCGGATTGGACCGCATTTGCGCCGCCTCGCAGACCGATTGCTTTAAAAATCCTGAAGAAAAGACCGCTGGCTATCCGGCGATATGACCTTCGACCGCGTAGAACACGCATAGGCCGAGGCTCGCCCAGACAGCCGCGCTGAAATAAAGCGACATCCAGGCGATTTCTTCGCGCCATTCGGAAAGATCGTAGGTGACGACCCAGCGTGTGCTGACGTCGCGAAACCCCTCCAGCGGCCGCAAGCCCCTGTTGCCTCTGGCAACATCCGCGCGCCAGCGCTTCAGATACATCGGCACGTCGACGGTCATCAGAAATGCGAGGTAAACCACGATGCCGACCAGGGCGCCGACGAGAATGATACGGAGCCCACCGTCGAATTCCGGCAGCAGCCGGCAAATCCCGACGCCGACGATGAAGAAAGCCACCGCCCAGATCGAATTCTCGATGGCGTTGCCGAGATAGTTGGTGGTGACGACCGCATGCCAGGAGAAGCATTCCGCGATCAGGATCAGCGGTACGATCACCCACGCCGCGGTTACCGCCGTCGTGGCGCCCGACATCGTCCCCAATTGCAACAGGATCATCGTCCACTGCGCCGCGAAACATACCTCGGCGACGGTTGCCACCGAACGGCCGACGGCGACGCTCGAGAGCCAGGTATCGAACAGGCAAATCCGTTGAACATCGGCGCGCGGCAACAACGAGCGAAAGGCGCAGCCGAAAACATAGGCCGCGCTGAGCAGAAGCATGATCTGCATGCCCGGAATACGGCCGGAACTGCCGGCATCGTGAAGCTCGCGGTACATCAAAATCCAGGCCGCGATATTGACGCCGCTGATCAGTGTCAGCATGGCCCACCACCAGGACACTGGATTGGACCAGACCAGGGAGTTTGACCGCGCTTGAAATTCCGACCGCATCGACATCTCCGTGTAACCGAATAGACATCCAATCTTATTAATTTTGTCACAAAATATGGCAAATCACGACAGGAGATTTGTGACAGCCGCCCTCCTCCCTTGCCGGAGCTGCAAGGCACCAATGCCGGCTTTATGCTGGGGAGACCGGTCGTCACAGCCGCCAATTGGTGTAAAAAGGCGGCGAGCGGACACACCTAGTCACAATTCACAATGAAGTCCGCCAATGGCGGTCGGCGGCGCGCCGATCCTTCGGGAGGGGCTATGTGCGAGATCTGCAGGCGTGGTTTCGTTGGTGGCGCGGCCGCATGGGGTGCAACGGGGCTGTTTTCCTCTCCCCTGATGGCGCAGACGCCACGGAGTGATTCCGGCTCGACGCGACTACCCGCGCGCGGCGAGTTCACCATCGCCAATACCTATGTGATGACCATGGAGCGCGATTTCGGCGACTTCACCGGCGGCTCCGTGCATGTGAGAGACGGCGAAATTGTCGCCGTCGGCCACGGCGTGAGTGGTGGCGAGATCATCGACGGCAGCGGCATGATCGTGATGCCCGGCCTTGTCGAGACCCATTGGCACATGTGGAACACGATTTTCCGCAGCTTTGCCGGCGACAAGCCCGAAGACGGTTATTTCCCGACCGTCGCCCGCTTCGGCCAGCAGATGACCCCGGACGACATTTTCCAGAGCACGCGGTTGTCGGCGGCCGAAGCGATCAATTCCGGCATGACCTTCGTACATTCGTGGTGTCACAATGTGCGAAGCACCGCGCACGCCGAGGCCGATATTCGCGCGCTGGCCGGCGCCGGCATCCGCGCCCGGCATTCCTGCGGCTGGCCACAGGGCCTGCCCGATACGCAATCGACCGACCAGGTGCCCATCGAGACCCTCGCCAAGAACTGGAGCAGCTACTCCAACGAGGGCCTGATTTCGCTCGGCATGGGTTGGCGCGGACAATTTCGTGCCGGGCCGATCAAGCCGGAGGTGTACCAGCCGGAATTCGATAACGCCCGCAGGCTCGGGCTGCCGATCACCGTGCATGTGGCGGCGGCCGCGCATCGCGCCGTGAACCAGGTCGAACTGCTCTACAAGTCCAAACTCATGGGCAAGGACGTTCAACTTGTCCACGCGCTGGCAGTAACGCCGGCAGAACTCGACATGATCGAGGAGACGGGCGCCTCGATATCGACCTCGCCGGGCTCCGAACTGCGGATCGGCTACGGCTTTCCGCTGATTTCGGAAATATTGGCAAAGCGCATTCCGATCGGAATCTCGATCGACACCTCGGCGCTGACTGGAAGCTCCAATATGTTCGGCGTCCTGAAGCTGGCGCGCGATTCCGAAAATGCGCGAGCCGAAAGTGAATTCAAGCTGACGGCGCGACGAGCGCTCGAACTCGGCACCATCGAGGGTGCGCGAGCGATGGGGATCGAGGACAAGGTCGGTTCGCTCAAGCCGGGGAAGCGCGCCGACCTGATCATGATCAGTCCCAATGCGCTCAACATGGCTGTCGTCACCGACCCGGCGCACCTCGTGCTGGAAGCCACCACCCCGGAGAATGTCGACACCGTCGTGGTCGATGGCCGCATCCTCAAACGCGGCGGCAAGCTTCTGGCAGTCGACACAACGGAAGTGATCGCCGGCGCGCGGGCCGCGCTCGCCGGGATTCGCGAACGCACGAAGTGGCGTTAGACGCAAAGCCGGCGCTTGCCCCTCAAAGCTATCTGTGGTTGATTAGTCGGATAGTTTATTTCTAGAATTGCAGGTCAGCCTATCATCGTAATATCCTCTCAAGCGCTCACGATGCGCGAGAGGGTGTAGTAACGACGTGCAGGCACCAAATCGCAATTTTATTTTATTTTGCCCGTTTGGTGCGCGTGAGTTGATCGTACCTGTGCGCCGCCGCACACCTGCTCGAGTATCGCGAAGGCAGAGAGGACGCTGATAGCGTCCTGCTGACGGAGGCGATACTCATGTTCGAATTTCTGAATGAAGATACCCAGCGCTCGCTCGCGATCGGCACATTCAGCCTGCTCGTTCCTATTGGCGTATATGTCGGCCGGATGAACGTGCGCGCCTCCCGCCGTGAGATCGTGCTCGATCTCGAACGCTTATTCCAATTCGCAAAAGCTGACGACGGCCGCCCTATCATCCTGCCTTCGTTCGAACTGGTCAAATACAAGTACGACCCGGACTCCAACCCGGAGCGCTCCGGACTCGGGCTCAACGCCAATTCGATCCGGTACTATGTCTTCCCCGTGCTAATCTATGTCCTGTTGACATTTTTATGCTTCGAATTCGCGTTCACGCCACGTGGGCCCGAGAAACTCAATTTCTATCAAAATCCCGCAGGCTGGGAAGGAATGGTTACCTACACATTCCTGAGCAGCTATTTCTGGACGCTGCAATACCTCGTTCGGCGCATTGCAAATTTCGACCTGTCTCCGGTCTCGTTCTTCGCTGCGTTTTTGCACATCACGCTAGCGCTATTCGTCAGTGCAACGGTGGCACAAAGCGGCGTCCTTGGACCAGCCGTCCGTGAACCAGCCGTCCTTGGACTTGAAGGCATGAAGCTTAGTATCGCGGCAGCTTTTATCATCGGCTTTGTCCCAGACCTTTTTGTTAGCGCCTGATCGCAAAATTCCCTTGGGTCAGGCTACGGCGCGTGAGTCCGGCGAGCAGAGCCTTACAGGAAGAGTTGCCGCTTGACATGATCCTGGGGATCGATCCTTTCATGAAACTTCGGCTGGGCGAATTCGAGATCGAAGATGTTCAGAACCTGGCGACGATCAACCCCATCCAGATATTCGTCGAAACGCCTTACGGCCTTTACGAGGTCATCGACTGGGTTGCGCAAGCACAGCTAATCCTCGCAGTCGGGCCTGAGCGCACCATGTCGCTGCGCAAGATTCATGTACGGACGATCTTCGATCTCGAAAAGTGCCTGGACAACCCGGCGCTGCACACGAAAGTCACACAAATTCTCCTGGGCGAGGAGGTAAAAGCCGCAGAGCGCGAGACCGACCCGCCCTCGCAGGAAGGTGCGATTGGCAGTGAGCGCGTCCTGGACCAAAAAAATCAGCTCAGCGCAGTCATTGCCTGCATTCGCGACGATCTGCATGTCCGCCGCTTGCGGCAGATATGGGACGTCATTAACGGCAGTCTCAACGGACGCTTTCACAAAGCGAAGGAAGAATCTTCAACGGCCGCCGAGGTCCATCATCCAAAGCGAAACAACGGCCAAAGCCCGAAAAGGCCGGAACCGCCGTTGGCGCCGCACTAGAGCGACCCTCCAGTTGCGGTGTTCCTCGCCCGCTTTGGGAGTGGCGCGATCCGGATAGGGATCGCGCATTTCTTACTTCGAGCCCGCCTTCTGCGCGTAGCCCCAGGAGGCCTTCGACAGCGGCACGGTGCGCGCGGCCGATTCCAGCGCCTTCGCGCTCGCCGCGGTGCCGTCGCGGATGCGGCCGGCAATGCCTTGCGTAATGCAGGCGAGCCGAAACAGGTTGTAGGAAAAATACCAGTTCAGATCGGGCACCGCACTGCCGGTGACGTCGCAATAGATCTTTGCGGCCTGTTCCAGGGTGGGAATGTTCAGCGCCTCGAGGTCGGCATTGGCCAGACCCGGCATCGTCCATTGCATCAAGAGATAGGTGAAATCGGCCATGGGGTCGCCGAGCGTGGAGAGTTCCCAATCCAGAACCGCGATCACCCGCGGCTCGGTCGGGTGGAAGATCATGTTGTCGAGGCGATAATCGCCATGAACGATCGAAACGCGCTCCTGACTTGGCACGGTGCGCGGCAGCCATTCGATCAGCTTTTCAACTTCCTCGATGTGCTGGGTTTCCGAGGCGCGGTATTGCTTGGTCCAGCGGTCGACCTGACGCGCAAAATAATTACCGGGCTTGCCAAACTCGCCAAGGCCGATGGCTTGCGGATCGTAGGTGTGGAGTTTCGCGAGCGTCTCGATCTTGTCCTTGAAGATCGCGTGCCGCGCCTCAGGCGTCTGGCTCGGCAGCGTCGGATCCCAGAACACCCGCCCCTCTTCCATCGACATGATGTAGAAAGCGGCCCCAATCACGGCCTCGTCCGTGCAGAGCGCGTAAGCGTGTGCGACCGGGAAACCCTGCTTGCCGAGCGCGGAGATGACGCGGAATTCGCGGTCAACCGCATGCGCCGACGGCAAGAGTTTTCCGAACGGCTTGCGGCGCATCACGTAGGAACGGCTCGGCGTATTGAGCCGGTAGGTCGGGTTCGACTGGCCGCCCTTGAATTGCAGGACGGTCAGCGGCCCCTGAAAACCTTCGACATGCTCCGCCATCCAGTCGTGGAGACGCACCTCATCAATCCGGTGCCGCTCCTCGACCGGTTTGGTTCCGGAAAATTCCTCGTCGCTCCTGACGCCTTCGGCCACGCTGGTTTCCCCGACTGTTTCTTCCGTCATTCCGGAATGGTGCAAAGCGACAAAATTGATATTCAATTTTGCGCTGAGCACCAGACCCGGAATCTCGAGATTCCGGAATTGATGCTTCGCATCGCTCCGGAATGACGGCCTAAAGAGTCCCGCAAGTAAGGCTCCCTTTAGTCCGCAGGAGCGTTGGCATACTTCCGAAGTTCCAGCCTGGCAATGGCGCGGTTGTGGACTTCGTCCGGACCGTCGGCAAGCCGCATGGTGCGCATCGAGGCATAATCCCGCGCCAGGCCTGCGTCGTCGGACACCCCGGCGGCGCCGTAGGCCTGAATGGCCTGATCGATGATCTTCAGCGCCATATTGGGCGCGGCGACCTTGATCATCGCGATTTCGAGCTGAGCGGTCTTGTTGCCGACCTTGTCCATCATGTCGGCGGCCTTCAGGCACAACAGGCGATTCATCTCGATGTCGGTGCGGGCTTCCGCGATCCGCTGTTCCCAGATCGAAAACTCGATGATCTTCTTGCCGAAGGCGGTACGCGACGACAGCCGCTTCACCATTTTCTCCAGCGCTTCCTCGGCCTTGCCGATCGTGCGCATGCAGTGATGGATGCGGCCGGGGCCGAGGCGGCCTTGCGCGATCTCGAATCCCCTGCCCTCGCCGAGCAGGATATTGCTGGCGGGAATGCGCACGTTCTCGAGCAGCACCTGGGCGTGGCCGTGCGGCGCATCGTCGAAGCCGAACACCGGCAGAAGTTTCTCGATCGTGATGCCGGGCGTGTCGAGCGGCACCAGAATCTGCGACTGCTGCTGATGCCGCGCCGCCTTCGGATCGGTCTTGCCCATCAGGATCGCGATCTTGCAGCGAGGATCGCCGACGCCCGACGACCACCATTTGCGGCCGTTGATGACGTAGTGATCGCCGTCGCGTTCGATGCGGGTCTCGATATTGGTGGCATCGGAAGAGGCCACCGCGGGCTCGGTCATCAGAAAGGCGGAACGGATTTCGCCATCCATCAAGGGCCGCAGCCACTTCCGTTTCTGCTCCTTGGTGCCGTAGCGGATGAACACTTCCATGTTCCCGGTATCGGGCGCCGAACAATTGAAGACTTCCGAGGCCCAGCCGATGTGCCCCATTTCCTCCGCAAGCGACGCATATTCCAGATTGCTCAATCCCGCGCCGTGGAATTCCTCGTCCTCATGCGAGGACGGCGGCATGAACATGTTCCAAAGTCCTTCGGCCTTTGCCTTCTTCTTCAGTTCCTCCACGATCGGGATCACCTTCCAGCGCGCGCCCTCCTCGTCCTGCTTGCGGTAGATCGGCACCGCGGGCCGCACGTGGGTTTTGATGAATGACTGCACACGGCCAAGCCATTCGCGCTGGCGTTCCGACATCGTGAAGTCCATTGGCGTTCCCTCATCGTTTGATGAATTGATTGGCGGCGACTTTCTCCCCGCCGCCGGCTCTCTGCAAGCTTATTTCACGAACGCTCCGCAACGCGCGGGACCGATCCGGGCGAAGCGCTCCGAGGATCCTTCGCGCATTGACACAGAGGCGTTCAAACCATAGTTTCATACAAATGTTTGAAATGCAACACGGTCGCCAACCATGCCGTCAGACCGAACCCGCGCCCTGATCCTAGACGCCGCCGAACGGCTTTATGCCGAACGCGGCTTCGGCGATGTCACGCTGCGCGACATTGTGGCGGCGGCGGGCGTCAATCTCGCCGCGGTGAACTATCATTTCGGCTCCAAGGACGAGCTGATCGCCGAACTCTTTGTCACCCGGGGCGTCGCCACCAACCGCGCGCGGCTCACTGAGCTGAAGGCAGCAGAGACCACAGGCAACGGGCGTGCGGATATCAAGGCGATCCTGCGCGCTTTGGTCGGGCCGACCTTGCGCGGCTGCCTGGGGCCAGACAACGAACAATCGACGGCTGCGCATTTCATGATCCGCACCTCGATTGAATCAGTGCCGCCGATCCGCCGCATCAAGAACCGCGAAATCGATCATTTGCGGAAATTTGCCGCCGCCATGCGTCGGTCCCTGCCCGATTGCGATGAGGCCGATCTCTACTGGGGCCTGCACTTCGCGCTCGCCATGACGCACCAGACCATTCGCGACACCGAGCGCCTGACCAAGCTCTCCGAAGGCCGTTGCGACCTCGATGACGTCGAGGCGCTGATCGAGCGTATCGTCAACGCTTGCGCGATGACGCTGACGGGACGGTCCAGCCCTAAGAAAAACTCGGAAGGAGTGGCCACTCCCTTGCGCCGCGCCGAGAATCTGCGGAGCTGAACCTCGTTTCAGGGGATCAAGGTTCAGGCGAGCTTGAGCATCGCCCGTGCCTCAGCAGGCGTTGCGACCGCAGCGCCGAGGTCTTTCAGGATTTGGGCTGCATGTGCTACCAGTTCGGCGTTGCTCTTCGCCAGCACGCCCTTGGACAAATAGAGATTGTCTTCCATCCCGACGCGTACATGGCCGCCGAGCAGCCAGGATTGCGCCACCATCGGAAATTCGGAGCGGCCGATGCCGAAGCCGGCCCAGGTCGCGCCCTCCGGCAGCAGATTGCGCGCATAGAGCATGGTTTCCGGCGACGGATCGAAACCGTATTTGACGCCGAGCACCAGCGTGCAGAGCGGCGGACCCTGCAAGGTCCCGTCCGCGATCAGGTCGCGCGCCAGGTGAACGTCGCCGGAATCAAACAGTTCGAGTTCCGGCAACACACCGGCCGCACGCATCCGCGCCGCCATCTTGCCGACGTTCGGCGGTGTATTGATCACGACCTGCCCGCCAGAGTTCATGGTGTTGAGATCGAGCGTGCAGATTTCGGGCTTGAGGATTTCGACATGCTCGACGCGCTTTTCCGGCGCCATCAACGTGGTGCCGGGGCCGGCGACCTTCGGATCTTCCTCGGAAGGCACAAACCGCCCGCCCGGCCCCGTCGTCAGGTTGATGATCAGCTTCGGATTCTTAGCGCGGATGCGGTCCATGACGTCGCGGTAAAGGTCAATCGACATCGAGGGACGGCCGGTCTCGGGATCGCGTACATGGATATGAGCGATCGAGGCCCCCGCCTCCGCCGCCCCCAGTGCGCTGTCGGCGATCTGCTGCGGGGTGATCGGCAGATGAGGCGACTGCTCGGGGCGGGTAATATTGCCCGTGATCGCGCAGGTGATGATGACTTTGGAATGAGGTTGAGACGCCATGGCGCGAGTGCCTTTGCCGGCTTGATTGAGGTTGGCGGCTGGAATAGCGCACTAGACCGCCGGAAGCGAGCCGCACGGCCGGCATGGCATCATATTTTCTTGTTGGCCGCATGCGCATCGGGATCATTGGATCGGGTTCGGACGCCTAAGGAAAAAGGGAAGAAAATGCACAGGTCGTGACAATTCGACCGGGCAAAAATTTCCCCTGCATCGATAAATCGCGGTCGATCCGCAGGCCAACGTCTTGGAATATCGGGCACTCGCCGGCCGGCACACTGCTTGCTTGCGCTATCGCGCAACCCAGCACCGACGACGGGCGAAGCATCCGATGCCAATCTCTTCCGTGACAGCCTTCGGCCCGATCACAAGCGCCATGTTTCAGTCGAACGCCGGCTCATCCGCGTCCGCCGGCGCCAGCGGAGCCACGTCGCAGGGCAACAGCGTGGTGCAGGATTTTCTCGACTACGCCAAGATGTCTCCGGCGGAACGGATGCGAGAGAATATCCTAAAGAGCCTCGCCGGCGCAACAGCAGGCCGTGAATCAGAAGATCCAGCAGATCATGCTGCAAGAGCTTCAGCAAAACTCGGGCAAGACCGGCCAGCTTTTGAACGTCTCCGCCTGAGGTGCGCGGCGCACCGCCGAGATGCCGAAGCGAGCGGCGCGGTTTGCGGATCAGGCTTTCTTTTTGGCTGCCTTCTTGCCTTCCTTGCTTTTAGCCGCCGCCATCTTGGCTTCAGCCGTCTTTATTTCCTCCAGCGCATTCTTCATCGCCCGCGCGTAGCTGTCGGCGGCGTTCTCGGCGGTGATCTGCAACCGCCGCGCCGCGGCGTTGGCCAGCAGCATCATGTCCTTGGCGGTCTGTTTGAAGCGCGCCTTGCCCTCTTTGGTTTTGGCCTTGGCGGCCAAACCGGTCAGCCTGGCGTAACGCTTCCTGGCCTCCGCCATCAGCGCCTTGTGCTGCTGCTTTGCCATGGAGCGAATGACGATATCGAGGTCCGCTTCGGCCATTCCTTGATTCCTGAATCCTGTCACCTGATCGCGGGCGGGCGCCCGCGTTCGTATCAACCATATCGCATGGATATACGCTAGTGGAGTGGATTTGACATTCGCTACCCGCCTGGCTGCGAATTCCCAAAGCGAATGTCAAATACCAAACTCCACTAGAAAAATATATTTGCTAGTGGTCCTTTGATTCTAACATTCGCAAAAGTGCCTGCTGCGAAGGGATGCGAATGTTAGAATCGGACCACTAGCTAGATTCAGTTACGGCGCGGATAGATGGTTCTGCGTCGCCGTCGAAGAAACCACCCGCCCCTCGACCATCACCGTTCGCTCCAGCGCGCCGCCGGCGACGAGGTCTTCGATCGTTTCCGCACGCGCGATCAGCAAATCGGCACGCCCGCCTTGCCTGATGCCCCAATCGGCGCCAAGCCCGATCATCTGCGCCGGCACCGAACTGACCATCTCGAAGACCTGGCGCAGGTCGGACATACCGAGTAGCCCGGCCAGCAAGGTCCATCGCGCGATCTCCAGGAGATCGCCGGAGCCTGAGGGAACAAACGGATCCTGAATATTGTCCGAGGCCGCCGCGACCGGGATTCCCGCCGCCAGCAATTCCTTCACCCGCGTCAGTCCGCGCGGCGGCAGGCGATCGGCATCGCGTCCCTGCAAAAACAAATTCGCAGCCGGCAGCGTGACGATGCCGACGCCGGCCTCGCGCAACCCCTCGATCGTACGCTGCGCCTCGTCCGGCGCCATGGCGCTCAGGGCCGAAGAGTGGCCCGCGACCACGCGGCCGGCCATGCCATAGGCCCGCGTCATCCTGGCGATTTCGCTGAACATCGCTCTGCCGGCGTCGAGATGTTCGTCGATGTGCATGTCGAGCGGCAAGCCCCTGCGCTCGGCGCTGTCGAACAGCAGCTTCAGCAACGCGACAGGCTCGGAGGAAAATGCCGGCACGCCGCCAATGGCATCGATTCCAAGATCGATCGCCTCCCGTAACCAAGCGTCGCTCTCCGGCAGCATCGAGGTGGCGCCCGAGGTGACATGGCCCACGATCTGGATGTGCATGAAAGCTGCGCACTGCGCCCGCAACTCGACCATGGCCTCGACGCCGCGCACGCCGGTTTGCGGATCGATATTGGTATGGCTGCGGATGGCGACGGTGCCATGAGCGCTGCACGCCTCGACCGTTCGGCGCGCCCGCGCGATCATCTGCTCCTTCGTGATCGAAGGCGCCAGCGCGCGATAGGCAGCGGAAGCGCCGATCAGCGTGCCGGAGGGATTATCGAGCAGCGCGCGGGTCCGCGACTTGTCGAGATGCTGGTGCATATCGACCAGACCCGGCAGCACCAGTTGCCCGTCCACTGCGAGAATCTCTGCATCGCCCTCGGGCAACGAAGGCCCGATCTCGGCGATGCGTCCGTCGCTACCGATTCCGATGTCGAGAAATTCGGGCGTGGCCGCGCCAAAGCGCAAAACTCGTCCACCGCGGATCATCAAAGGACGGCGCATGTCGCTCCCATCAATTCGGTTCTGGATTGTCCTGCCAAATAGAAAAACCCCGCTCCATCTACGCGATGAAGCGGGGTTTTGTCTCCTAGAATGCCGCGTCAGCTGACCTAGAACGAGGCGTAAGCATTACGGAAGGCAATGGCGCCGGCAAGCGATCGCGGCCGGGTTCGAACCGCATGGCCGTCGTTTCCGCTCTCGACGATCCATTGGCCGTTCTCCTGACCCACGATCTTCCCGACGTGATGACTCCAGACGACAATCGTGCCCACCGAGGGACCGCCGGCGTTGCTGCCATAGTGCGCCCAGGATCGCGCGAGGTTGTATTGGGGACCAGGATCAGCCCCGACCTGACCGCGCATGTACCACCCGCACCAGGCAGCGGGCCGTCCCCCCGAACGCGCGCGCCCATAGGTCGTATTCTCATAAGCTTGGCGCCTGTACACCGGGCGCTCATAGTTTGAGTTCGTGAAGCTCGAAGACCCGAATCCGAAAGCAAAACTCGATGCCTCATTTACACGAGCATAGTGCCGATAATGATGGTGGCTGGAATAGTGTCGATAATGGTGATGATGAGTTCGCGCTTCTGCGCTCGTTGCAAATGCAAATAGCAACGCACTCGTGGCAACGACTCTACGCATACTGTCTTCCTTCGTGCTGTTCAGGGGATAAGGATCGCGATGCGATCAAAGGCCGCGTGATCAGTGGTGATCACCCCGCCGCGGCCTCAACAATGGGGGTTCCCGCGGCGCATCAGGGCCGACCGCCTTAGACGGGCGATGCGTGGCCGGAATGTGGCAAAGGAATGCAGCAATAACAATGAGATATGCCATTATGCATGGAACATCCAGAACGGCGGGCGATGCACGAATTAACGTTCATTAACGTTTGGGAGCTGGCATCTCTCGTTCGGGCCAACGTCATGCCCCCGGCGGCTGCGGCATGACGCGCCGCCATTTCATCATCGGCCGCCGAAATCCGCTGGAACGCCGGCCGCGACGTGATGCGCTCGGCATAGCGAACGAAGACATCTTTTAGCGGCACGATGCCGAACATCATCGTCCAGCTGAGCGCGATGCCCCAGAGGATGTCGGCCGCCGTGATTTGCTCGCCGAGCAGGTAAGGTCCCCTGGCAAGCTGCGATTCCAGCGCACCCAACATGGTATCGTAATCGGCATAGGGTGATTGCTGGACCGGCGCGGCTTCGCGTTTCAAGAACTTGTCGATCAAGGCCGGCTCGAACGATGAGCCATAATAGGCAATCCAGCGCAGAAACGGGCCACGGCGCGGATCATTGAGCGCGGGCGTCAGTCCCGCCTCCGGAAACAGGTCAGCGAGATAGATGAAGATCGCGACCTGTTCGGTCACCAGCGCCTCGCCGTGGTGAATCGCCGGGACCTTGCCGCTTTTGGGGCGGGTGAAGGGAATTCGCTCTGCTCCCAAAGCATTGTGTGTAAACTAAAATCTGATCACCCGAAATCAGGAGTCCGGAAGTGCCCTGTTCACACACCCATCAGATCAAGGCCGTCAGCCCGAGCGCGCTTGGTTGCGAGGAATGCCTGCGGATCGGATCGCGTTGGATACACCTGCGACTCTGCCGCGAGTGCGGGCATGTCGGTTGTTGCGATCAGTCACCCCACCGTCACGCCCGTGGGCACTTTGAAGCGAGCGGTCATCCCATTATCGAGGGCTACGACCCTCCGGAGGGCTGGGGCTGGTGCTATATCGATGACATCGAAGTCGATCTTCCAAGCCAGACGCCGCACAACGGTCCAATCCCGCGCTTCGTCTGAAAGACGCCGCCTCCCGGATCGTACGGTCAAGAGACACCGTACCGTCGTGCCGCCTCAATGGTCAGTCCCTTACCGACCGCCCCAAACGTATCGCCATCGATCGCCCGCGCCGCCGGCAGTTTCGACGTGATCGCTTTGCGGACATGGGCCAGTTGAACCGAACCACCGGTCAGGAACACCGCGTCGATGTCGGCTCCCGCGAGGCCGGCCTGCTTCAGGCAGATGTCGATCCGCGCCTCGATCCGGTCGGCGAGACGACGGGTGTGATTGACCAGATCTCTGCGTTTAACGTCGATCTCCAGACCTTTCTCGATCCAGCCCAGCGCGATGCTCGATTTCGGCTTCTCTGAGAGGCTGATCTTGGCGCCTTCGACATCCATCGCGATCGTATGGCCGCGCTGCTCGTCGAGCACCCGCACCAGACGATCGAGCAATTCCGGCCGCTCGGCCTCGTAACGCACCTGGCGGACCTGACCGATGACCTTCGGGTCATACATGCGGTTGATACTCGACCAGGTCGCGAGGTCATGGAAATAACCCGACGGAACATCGAGCTCCGCCCGCTTCATCGCCGAGCGATAGCCGAGCAGCGGCATCACGACACCAAGGCTGAGATAGCGGTCGAAATCAGTGCCCCCGATCCGGACGCCATCATTGGCCAGGATATCGTCCTTGCGCTCGGCATGGCGATGGCGCTCGGGCGACAGCCGAACGATCGAGAAGTCCGACGTTCCGCCGCCGATATCGGCGATCAGCGCGATCTCCTCGGAGCCGATCTGGCGTTCGTAATCGAGCGCCGCGGCGATCGGCTCGAACTGAAATGAGATGTCACGAAAACCGATAGTTTCGGCGATGTCGCGCAGTGTCGCCTCCGCCTTGGCATCGCCGGCCGGATCGTCTTCGACAAAATGCACCGGACGGCCATGTACGACCTGCAGCAACGGGTATCCTACGACCTGTTCCGCACGCCGTTTCACCGCACCTATATAATAGGCGATGACATCACGGAACCTGACGCGCTCCCGGCCGACACGCGTGGTCTCGTCGACCAGCGACGTACCAAGGACCGACTTGAGACTGCGCATCAGCCGCCCGGCGTCACCTTCGACATAAGCCTCAATGGCACGACGGCCGATCTGGACGCCGGCGTCGGCCCTGTAGAAGATTGCACTTGGAATCGTGACGTGATCGCCCTCGAGCGCAGCCAGCACAGGAATATCGCTGATGATGGTGCCAAGCGTCGTGTTCGACGTCCCGAAATCCAGACCGCAAATCGACATGACCGCTCCGAAAACGAAACGTCCGTCTACACACTTCGCGACGTGCGATCTAGTATTATATTTTTGTACGGCAACATGCCGGTCAAACGCCGAGACCGAAGGAATTTTCGAAGCAAAACAACGCGATCTGAAGAACGCTTGGTCACTCCGCGCGGGGTTGATGAATCATGCCGCATCGGTCCATAAGCGATGGTGACAGCGGCATCACCCGCCGTAGCGTTTCGAAGGAAGACTCCCGCGTGGCAAACATCAATCGACAGATCGCCGAAGAACTTGGCGTCCGCGAACAGCAGGTCGCGGCAACGGTGGAATTGCTCAACGGCGGCGCGACGGTGCCGTTCGTCGCGCGCTATCGCAAGGAAATCACCGGCGGCCTCGATGATGCGCAACTGCGCACGCTGGAGGAGCGTCTGACCTATCTGCGCGAGCTTGAAGAACGCCGCACAGTAATTCTGGAATCGGTGCGCGAACAGGGCAAGCTCGACGCCGCGCTGGAAGCCTCCATCATGGCGGCCGATACCAAAGGCCGGCTCGAGGACATCTACCTGCCGTTCAAGCCAAAGCGCCGCACCAAGGCGGAGATTGCCAAGGAAGCTGGCCTCGAGCCGTTGTCGGAACTGCTGCTCGCGGAGCCGCAGAACGATCCGAAGAAGGTCGCCGAGTCATTCGTCAACGCCGACAAGCAGGTCACCGACGTTACTGCGGCACTTGACGGCGCGCGCGCGATTCTGGTCGAGCGCTTTGCAGAGGACGCCGACCTGATTGGCGCGCTGCGTGAGCAGATGTGGTCGAACGGTCAGATGTCGTCCACCGTACGCACCGGCAAGAAGACCGAAGGCGAGAAGTTCAAGGACTATTTCGAATTCAGCGAGCCGCTGCACAAACTGCCGTCGCACCGCATCCTGGCACTGTTCCGCGGCGAGAAGGAAGAGATTCTCGATCTGGCGATGCAGCCGGAGCCGACACCTGCGATATCAGCCCCGGCAACGACACCGAATTCCTATGAACTGAAGATCATGCAGCGCTTCAGTATCTCCGATCATGGCCGTCCCGGCGACAAGTGGCTGGCGGAAACGGCGCGCTGGGCCTGGCGCACCAAGATCCAGGTGCATCTTAATATCGACCTGCGGATGCGGCTGTGGACCGCTGCCGAGGAGGAAGGCGTCCGCGTCTTCGCGGCCAACCTGCGCGACCTGCTGCTGGCGGCGCCGGCCGGCGCACGTGTCACCATGGGCCTCGACCCCGGCTATCGCTCGGGCGTGAAGACGGCGGTGATCGATGCCACCGGCAAGGTGGTCGCGACAACGACGATCTATCCGCACGAACCGCAGCGCGCCTGGGATGCGTCGCTGGCGACGCTCGGCAAGCTCGCCGCGCAGCACAAGGTCGACCTGATCGCAATCGGCAATGGCACCGCGTCGCGCGAGACCGACAAACTGGCCTCTGATCTGGTCAAGCTGCTGCCCGACCTGAAGATGTCGAAGATCGTGGTATCGGAGGCCGGCGCGTCGGTCTATTCGGCCTCGGCCTTTGCCTCCGAAGAACTGCCCGAGCTTGATGTCACGCTACGCGGCGCCGTGTCGATCGCGCGGCGCCTGCAGGATCCGCTGGCAGAACTGGTGAAGATCGATCCGAAGGCGATCGGCGTCGGCCAGTATCAGCACGACCTCGGCGAATCCAAACTCGCGCGCTCGCTTGATGCCGTGGTCGAAGACTGCGTCAACGGCGTCGGCGTCGATGTCAACACCGCTTCCGCACCGCTGCTTGCCCGCGTGTCGGGTATCGGCACCGGACTGGCACAAAGCATCGTTCAGCATCGCGATGCCAACGGCCCATTCAAGTCACGAAAGGCGCTCAAAGATGTGCCACGACTTGGCCCCAAGGCGTTCGAGCAATGCGCCGGCTTCCTGCGCATCAACGACGGCGAGGATCCGCTCGACAAATCGGGCGTGCATCCGGAAGCCTATCCTCTGGTGCGGAAGATTCTAAAAGCCACGAAAAGCGACATCAAGGCGCTGATCGGCAATACGGAGATTCTGCGCAAGGTGCAGCCGAAAACGTTTGTCGATGACACGTTCGGCCTGCCGACCGTCACCGACATCCTGCGCGAACTCGAAAAGCCCGGCCGCGATCCCCGCCCCGCCTTCAAGGCTGCGGTGTTCATGGAAGGCGTCGAGAAACTCAGCGACCTGAAGCCGGGGATGATCCTCGAAGGCGCCGTGACCAACGTCGCGGCTTTTGGTGCCTTCGTTGACATCGGCGTGCATCAGGATGGCCTCGTGCACATCTCGGCGATGTCGAAGACCTTCATCAAGGACCCGCGCGAAGTCGTGAAGCCCGGTGATATCGTCAAGGTCAAGGTGCTGGAAGTCGAAGTCAACCGTAAGCGTATCGCGCTGACGCTGCGCATGGACGATCCCGTAGGCGCCAAGGCCGATCGCCCGCAAGCCGATCGCGGCCCGCGCTTCAACGACCGGCAGATGACGTCACGTGGACTGGCCAGGCAGGACAGCGGCGGCGGCGCGTTGGCGGAAGCGATGCGCCGTGCCGCGGAACGCGGTACAGGGAAAGTGAAGTAACTTCCTGTGGAGCATTTCTTCTCGACCCGAACACCGACACGAAAAGACAGCAGGGTCTGCATGGAAGAATTGAAACAGGAAATTTGGACACGCGGACGAACCCAATCCGCAGTTCCCGAAATTTATCGACGAACGGCTTTTACATCGTCCGCCGTAACCTCATCCCCATAGTTGTTGTCGAAATGAGTCCGCACATAATTCACGACAGCAGCAATTTGATCGTTGCTCATCATCGATCCGAATGATGGCATTCCGCGTTGTCCATTGACGACGACGCCGATCGGATATCCGCTGGCTTCGAGATTTCTGTTGCCCGCAAGTGATGGATATGTTCCGGCACCTGCCGCACCTTTAGCGTCGGACATGTGGCAGCCCCGGCAAACACTGGAAAACAACTGCTCGCCGCTCTTCTCGGTGAATCCGAAACCTTTGCTTAATACAGGTTCGGATGCCGAGAGCCCGGCGTTTTGGGCTTGGGCCATGCAGGATACCAGCAAAGACGCCGCTGACATCGTCACGATGACGCTTATTTTTCGAAGGCTCAAATTTTCCTGCATGATCTGGGTAATGACGCCGAGTCCTTTGATGAGTTGGCGTTATGTCTTGACGACGCGATCGTGCAGCCGCGTGATCGCGTCAAGGGACGATAGAATAGCTCCCTCTTGCCATGCCGGAATGTAAGAGGCGTGCTCGCCGGCCAACACGATTCGGCCATCGATGTGGCAAAGATTGTCATAGTGATCCGCCCTCGCCTTTTCGGTCCAGTTGCCGGCGCATCCCAACGTAAAGGGCACGCGATGCCATGCCACGGCAACGCCGTTATCGAATTCGGCCCGGTATTGCGGGTGGATTTTGCCGCCAAACTCTACGGCTTGCGCGATGCGTTCGGCCGGTGACATCGACGTGAATTCGTAGGCGTTCGCGCCTCCAAAAAGATAAGCGCCCAACAGCACACCCTTGCCGGCGCTATTGAACCCCGTATTTGGATAGGCGATTTGCTGTATCGGCAGATCGGTGTAACTGATGCCGCCGTAGATCGCCTCGTCCTCTTCCCAGAAGCGGCGCTTGAATTGCAGACCGATCTTGACCGAGGCAGCATAAGGCACGGCGTCAATGGCTGCTTTCATGGGACCGCCAACCTCGACCGGGATTTGGCTCAAAATCGAAAGCGGGATCGTGCAGACGCACCAATCGGCTTTGGCCTGTTGCGGCGTTGCCGGAGCCTTGAGGTTTGTGTAGGTGACCGTGACGCCGCGGTCGTCCTGCTGGATCCGCGTCACCTTGGCGTCGTACTGAATGACGTCGCCAACTTCCCTGGCAAACGCTTTGCCGATCGCGTCCATGCCACCTACCGGCTGAAACATCGTGCTCTGGAACGTGTGGCGCGCAAAACTCTGCAGATAGCGCCAGACCCGTGATTTGAGGATATCAGACAGATTGATCACTTCGCCCGGGATCGGCGCTGCACCGAGGCCGCCGCCCGGAGCCGAGGCGTAACCGCGGAATTCAGCAGAAATGAGATTTGCCTTGTAAGCGTAGTTGCCATCCAGCGCACCCCATGACCTTAACGCTTGCAACAAGATCTCGCGATCTTCCTTCGACACGGCTTCGTCAAGCTTGCCCTGTTGCGTGACCTTGGCGAGTAACTCCGAAATTTGTCCTTGAAAGTCGCTTCTGATGTCACGAATGCGCTGGGGAGCGCCTCCGAACGCGTTGGTCGCGTGCAGAAACGCATTGTGGTTAAGCTGGACGAATGGCTCCAGCGTGACACCAAGGCGCTTGCAGTAATAGAGAACCGCGCGATGGTGATAGGGAATTCGCCATGGGCCCGGATTGATATAGAGGCCTTGCTCGAATTCGCAGGTTTGCTTGAACCCACCGAGTTCGGTAAACGAATCTCCTCCCCGCAAGGTCCAATTGCGTCCCCCTGCCCGGCTGTTGAATTCCAGGAGTTGGACCTTGTAACCAGCTTTGCGTAACTCAAGAGCGGCCGTCATGCCGGCCAGTCCTGCGCCGAGGATCAGGACGGAAGCGCCTTTGGGATCACCATCGAGTTTGATCGGACCTTTGTACCCGGAATTGGAGGCAAACCCCAGACTGGTCATCGCATGATACATAGCCGCGCTGCCGGAAACTGCACCGATCAGGGACAGCAGATCGCGCCGACTAAGGGGTGTAGCCTCGTTTGGCATCTTGCTCGCGGTCCAATCGTTTTCGTTGTCGCGTTCAGGTCTACGCTGACCGGCAACCGCGATTATATTGTAGTTTGCGCTTTTGGCGAAGGAGCCGTTTGATGGGCGAGGTATTCCGCTTTCTGACCGCTGTGGTTGCCCTCGCGGTTAGCGCCGGCGCGACGATAGCCGCCGACGCGCCGCCTTTGGGTATGTTGGTCGCTACCGCATCGAGCCTCGGACAGAAGGCGCTCAACGATCCAGCCGCCTTCAATTTCGTGGAATCGCTGACCACCGAGATCGGACAGCGTTTGGCCGGCACCGAAGCCCATCAGCGCGCAGTCGTATGGGCGGAGGCCAGACTAAAAGCAGCAGGCTTCGAGAACGTTCACTCCGAGCCATTTACCTTCCCGGCCTGGATCCGCGGCGCCGAAAGCGCGGAGATCGTCGGTCCGGTGCCACAGCATCTCGCTATAACCGCATTGGGCGGCTCGGTCGCGACGGATGCCAACGGTATTGAGGCCGAGATATCCCTGTTCCGGACCTATGACGATTTGCTGGCGGCCGCTCCTGGATCGCTCAACGGCAAGATCGCCGTCGTGACCCAGCGCATGGTTCGGGCACAGGACGGCAGCGGCTATGGCGCCGCCAACCCAATTCGGCGTCGCGGTCCCTCCGAAGCCGCAAAGCGAGGCGCCGTCGCCTATCTGCTGCGCTCGCTCGGCACCGATAACCATCGTTTGCCCCATACCGGGGCCCTTAATTATGACGACGGCGCGCCACGAATTCCAGCAGCGGCGCTGGCCATCCCGGACGCCGATCAACTCGAACGGTTGGCTGCGCTAGGCCCGGTAAGGGTCCGGCTTCTGCTGACACCGACGGTTCGAGAGCGCGCGCCCTCCTGGAACGTCGTCGGCGAGATCAGAGGTGGAGCACGTCCAGATGAAATCGTCCTCATCGGTGGACATCTTGATTCCTGGGATCTCGGCACCGGCGCGACCGATGATGGCGCCGGTGTTGCCATTGCCTTCGGCGCGGCTCGTCTGATCGCCGGACTGCCGCAGCGCCCCAGCCGCACGATTCGCGTCGTCCTGTTCGGCGCCGAGGAGATGAACTTCAGCGGCACCGCCTACGCCCAAGCCCACCAAGGAGAAGCCGGTAAGATCGTGGTTGCCGGTGAGGCAGATTTCGGGGCACGCAACGTGTATTCCGTGCAGCTTCCAGCCGGCGCTGCGGCAAGTGAATTTGGCCAAACACTGGATCGGATTATTGCTCCGCTCGGCGCTAACCTCGATCGCCGGCCAGCCCTCGGCGGCGGGGACGACATTCGTGAGCTTCAGAAAGCCGGCGTGCCCGTCGTATCGCTACGCCAGGACGGACTGGACTATTTCGACACCCATCACACCGCTGACGACACGCTCGACAAGATCGATCCGAAGCAGCTTAACCAAGCGGTCGCAGTGTGGTCGGCCTTCGCCTATCTTGCGGCAGCATCGGACGTGGATTTCAGAAACCTCGCACCGGTTGCAAAATAACCCAAAGCGGTCGCGCCTGTCGGCGCGCCGGTGTCTTGTATTCTGATGCTCGGACAGCCCCGCGATACTTGCAGAGATGACCCCACAGAAACTGTGGTTAAGAATGGCGGAGGCTTTCTTCGGGTTGCGGCGCCTCAGCCCTTGAGCGCGGTCACGACAACCTCGATCAGCGCGCCGCCGCCGAGATCGGCCACGCCGACCGTCGCACGAGCGGGCAGATTATCGCCGAAAAGCTCGGTCCAAACCGCGTCCATTTCCTTTTTCCTCGAGAGGTCGGTGACAAAAATCGAAGCGGTGACCACGCGCGATATATCGGTTCCCGCCTCCTTCAGATAGCCTGAGATCTTGCCCAGGATATTTCGGGTCTGTTCACCCATCGATAAACTGGTGTCATCGGCGATCGTGCCCCCGACGAAAACCAAGCCATTGGCTTCGACTGCGCGGTGCATGATCGGGGTGCGGATGTTACGAATGATGCTCATGATGTCCTCATCTGGCTAAGGGTTCGAGGGATGGAAACGGTCGATGCCGAGATCGCCAATCCGGGTCTGGGTGCCACCATTGACGATAAGCTCCGCCATGACGGCGCCGGCGCCAGGACCGAGCTGGAAGCCATGCAGCGAAAACCCGAACTGATGATACAGGCCCTTGTGGAGGGCACTGGGACCAAAGACCGGCAGATCATCTGTAGTCCGGGCCTCGATGCCGGCCCAGGCCCGGACAATGGTCGCGCTTCGCATGATTGGAAACAGCTCGAACACGGTACGCGCGCTTACGGCGAGGCTGCGCCAGTCGAGCACAGTCTCGTTGCGGTCCTGGTCCGGCGTCGCCAGATAACCACCGCCAATCAGAACGGTGCCATTGGCAAACTGCTTGAAGGACAATTTGCGGCCGCGCAGGATCACGACCGGATCGATGAAATGCGGCACGCGTGACGTGATCATCAGCATCGGCGCCACGGTTTCGACAGGCACCGGTTCGCCAAGCGCCGCAGCAATACGGCCGGCCCATGCTCCGGCGGCATTGACGAGTACTGGCGCCGCATAGGTATCGGGACCGACATCGACCAGCCAAAGCCCGTCATCCTTTCGAATGTTGGTCGCTGCTATGCCTTCACGGACGGTTGCGCCGAGCGCGGCCGCCTTGCGCCGAAACGCTGTCGTCGTCTGCGCGGGATTGGCTGCGCCGTCGCGCCGCGACACCACGCCGCCGGGGCAGCTTTCGGCTACCGCGGGCACCAGCCGCCGCAGCTCGGCTCCGTCAATCAGCTCCTCATGGGTGAAACCGAGTGCGTTCAATTCCGCGACGCGGGCGCGGCATGTCTCGAGCTCCGTGTCATCCTCCGCGACCAGCACCTGGCCGTGGCTTTCGAAGTCGCAGTCGTCATCAAGAAGCTCCTCAATCCGCTCCCAGATTCCCATCGAGCGGATCGAAAGCGGAATCTCGGCGACATGCCTTGCAAGCTGGCGGACACCGCCGGCGTTCACGCCCGAGGCGTGACGGCCGGCATAATCCTTCTCGATCAATACCGGCTTCATGCCGGCAAGCGTCAAATGAAGCGCGGTTGAGCATCCGTGGATGCCGCCGCCTACGACGATCGCATCCACGAGTCTTGTCATCCCCGCACCACCGCCTTGACGTCGTCCTCCGTCGTCGGAACGGCCGCAAGCTCCGCCAGCGTGATCGGCTTCACCGGCGCGCGCAGCCGGTAATAGCCGATTTCCTGTGGACTCTTGCCGCGGGCTTGCGCCATCAACTCGGTGACGGTGAGGCCGCAGAGCCGGCCCTGACAGGGACCCATGCCGGTGCGGCGATAGGCCTTGAGCTGGTTCGGACCTGTCGCACCGATCGCCACCGAATCCAAAATGTCGCTCGCGGTAACCTCCTCGCAACGGCAGACGATGGTATCGCCTGAGGGAATACGGAACCGCGGCAAGGGGCGGAACAGCGTGTCGAGGAAAACGCGGCCACGCTCGGCCCGCACCAGGCCCGCCAGCAACGTCGCCATCGGCGCGAGCTTCGCCGCCGCCGCGGGCGCCAGCGCATCGACCGCCGCTCGCGCCGCGATACGGCCGCGAAATACGGCCGCTTCCGCGCCGCCGATCCCGGCACCGTCGCCGGCAATCGCAATTCCTTCGATAGATGAGCTGCCGTTCGGATCGAGTACCGGCGACCAGCACAATTGCCGCTCGTCCCAGCGGTGCTCGATACCGGCTGCCATGGCAAGATTGACGTTCGGCACGACACCCTGATGCAGCAGCAGCAAATCCGTGGGCATCGTCTCGCGCCTGCCACCGGCCACATAGGTCACGGTTGCGAGTTGGCCGTCGCCGGCCGCGGCAAGTTCGTTGACGGCGGACACGACCGGTACCTTCGCCCGCACCTCCCGCATCAAGGCGAGGCCCTTGGCGAAATAGGGCGATGTCAGAAAGGCAAAGACATGAGGCAAGGCTGAGAAGTAGTTACGGCGCTCGGTCGTGTCGAGGATGCGATCGATCCGGCCGCCAAGACGCAGGATCTGCGCCGCAAGCAACCAAATGAGCGGCCCCTGCCCTGCAATCACCGTGCGTCCGTCGGGCACTAGCGCGGACGACTTGAGCATCGTCTGCGCAGCGCCCGCGGTCATCACGCCCGGCAGCGTCCAGCCGGGAATCGGAAACGGCCGTTCCAGCGCACCGGTCGCCACGACCACGCGCCGCGCCTTGACGAAGGCCGAGGCGCCGCCGACCGAGACGCCAATCTCGAGATGACGATCGAGGCTCCAGACAGTCGCACGCTGGATAATTTCGGCGCCACTCGAACGCACCGCCCGAACGAGGTCCGCGCCCGCCCAATAATCGGCGCCGAGCCGGTCTCGCTCGATCACCGGCGTCGACGCAATGGCACGCCATACCTGCCCCCCGGGGCCAACATTTTCGTCGAGCAACAGCGTCGACAGGCCCGCCTCGGCCGTCGTCGCCGCAGCGGCGAGCCCGGCAGGGCCAGCCCCGATCACCACGACATCATAGCTGCCGCATCTGGGTGCCGTGATCATCTTCCGATCTCCCGTTTGCCCTTCTGGATCTCGACCTGCATGCCCTCGACGACTGGCACCAGACAGCCCTGGCGGTTGCCGACACCGTCGACGGTGACGAGACAATCGAAGCACACACCCATCATGCAGTAAGGCAGACGCGCGGCGCCGCTCACTGCGGTCGCACGGCGCATGTCGCGGCCGGATGCGAACAGCGCCGCAGAGACGGTGTCACCCTCGCGCGCCGCAACCGCGACGCCATCCACGAAGATCTGCACGGGTGGTCTGTTGTCCTGATCGGATCGCCTGAACATGGGGTGCCTCTTGGCTCCTTCATCTGATGTCAGTAATAGCCGCTGCCGTTCGCAGCACCGCCGGTTTCGAAGCGACGGGCCGAGAATGCGCCGACCAGCTCCGGCTCGAGCGCATCGGCTGCGACCATGCGTGCGACTTCAAAGGCGTGATTTGGGGCAAGCGTGACGCCGGAATGGCAGCAGGCTACGAATGCACCGGGATGTGTTTCCGAACGCTCGTAGATCGGAAAACCATCCAGCGGCATGACGCGGATGCCGGCCCAGGCCCTGATCACATTGAGCCGCGCGAGATGCGGAAACATCCGCTGCGCGCGATCAGCCATGACGGCGTTGATCGAGTGCTTCGGTGCGCGCTCGTCGAGCGCATCTTCCTTGCTGTCGCCGATCATGACCGTGCCTTCGTCGGTCTGGCGGACCGTATCGAGCGGATGCGGCATGAACGGCGCGGTGCGCTCGGTCACGACGATCTGGCCGCGGGTCGGACCCATCGGCGCGTAGAGGCCAACCATCGGTGCCAGGGTCTGGTTGGCGTTGCCGGCGGCGAGCACAACCTTGCCGGCGCGAACCTCGCCCTTCGGCGTCGTCAGTCGGAATTCGCCGCCGCCGCGGGTAATCGCCGAGACGGCCTGCTCCGGCAGGTAGTCGATGGCGAAATGCGCAAAACCGGTATGGAAAGCGCGCAAGGTGCGCAGTGAATTGACGTGACCGTCAAAGGGACAGAAACTTCCGCCGGAAACTTCCGGACCGATCAGCGGCAGCATCTTCTTCACATCAGACGCGGACAACATTTCCATCTTGTAGTCGGCCGAGCCCACCTGGTTGTGCATCCGTGTGACGAGCTGGCCACGCTGCTCGAACTCGTCATCGCCAAGCGTCAGATGAAAGCCGCCATTTTGCTGCAGGCAGACGTCAAGGCCGGTTTGCTCTTTCAATTCGGCCGCGAGCCGGCCCCAGTTCTGCGACGCCCGCACGGTCCATACGGTATAGGCAGGCAGACCGAGCCCCTTGCTCTGCACCCAGACCAGCGCGAAGTTCGCGCGTGAGGCGCGCCTGGCGATGTCGCCCTCATCGAGCACGGCAACCGTCTTGCCGAGCCGGCCAAGACCCCAGGCGATGGCGGAGCCGAGCAGCCCGCCGCCGACGACGGCGACGTCATAATCCCTGTGCATGAGTTCTCCTATCGTCCCATGTCACTCTTGCCGGCAAGCACACGATCGAGTCCGTAAAGGCGGTCGAGCAGAATGAGAGCGGTCATGGTGATCGCGATCACGCAGGCCGAGACCGACGTCACCAGCGGGTCGATGTTGTCCTGGATATAGAGGAACATGCGTACCGGCAGTGTCTCCGTGCCTGGAGCTGCCAGGAAGACGGTCATGGTCAGATCGTCGAAGGACTGGATGAAGGCAAGCATCCATCCGCTGATGACGCCCGGCAGGATTAGCGGCAGCGTCACGCGACGGAACAGAGTCCAGCCACGGGCGCCCAGCGAGATCGCAGCCATCTCAACCGAGAGGTCCATGCCGGCGGTCGCCGCGAGCGTCAGACGCAGCGCGAATGGAAATACCACGATGACATGCGCGATGAGCAGCGCCGGAAAGCTGCCGCCTATCCCGATCGACGTGAAGAAGCGAAGGAAGGCGATACCGAGCACGACATGCGGAATCATCAACGGCGACAGGAACAGCGCCCCGAGCGCGTCGCGGCCGCGGAATTTGTAGCGCGCAATCGCCAGCGCCGCCGGCACCGCGAACAGCAGCGCCACGCAAGAGGACAGCGCGCCGAGGCCTAGACTGATCCAGAAGGCATGGACGAATTCAGGATAGCTTGCGATCGTCCTGAACCAGCGCAGCGAGAAGCCGTTGGTCGGCAGCGAGAGGTAACCTTCGGGCGTGAACGCGACGAGGCAGACCACCACGATCGGCGCGAGCATAACGACAACAAAGACCGTGTGAAAGATCAGCGCGAGCGGGCCGTTCGGTCTCACCGGAACACCTCCGCATAGCGCCGCTCGATCAGCGCGTTGCTGCCGACGACGATCAGCGCCAGCGCCACCAGGAGCAGGATGGCGACCGCCGCGCCAAGCGGCCAGTTCAGCGTATTGAGAAACTCGTCATAGGCGAGCGTCGCTGCGACCTTCAGCCGGCGTCCCCCGATGATCGCAGGGGTCGCAAACGCGCTGGCCGAGAGCGAGAACACGATGATCGCACCCGAAAGTACCCCCGGCATGATCTGCGGCACGACAATGCGTCGGATGATGGTCAGCGGGCCCGCGCCGAGCGACAAGGCGGCATTCTCGATCTGCGGATCGAGCCGCTGCAGCGCCGCCCACACCGACAGCACCATGAACGGCATCATCACGTGCGCGAGGGCAACCACCATGCCAGTCTCGGTGAACATGAAGCGCAGCGGCGCACCGATCAGTCCGGACGACATCAGCAGCTTGTTGACGAGCCCGTTGTTGCCGCCGAACAGAAGCGCCCAGCCGAGCGTTCGCGCTACCACCGAAATCAACAGCGGTCCGAGGATCGCGAGCAGAAAGAAGCTCTTCCAGGGCCCGCGCATGCGATTGAGAATGTAGGCTTCCGGAGCGCCGAGCGCGGCGGTGATCAGGGTGGTCAAGAGCGCGATGCGGAACGTCCGTCCGAACATCTCGGCGTAATAGGGATCGGTCGCGATCTCGCGCCAGTTCTTCAGGATAAAGACCGGTTCGATACCCTTGTATTGGCCCCAGTCGTGAAACGACAGCATCACCGTCATCGCGAGCGGAATCACGAGCACGCCGGCGAATAGCATCAGCGCCGGCGCCGCAAGCATCCAGGGCGCTCGTACGCCTCGCCGATCCGGCGTCGCTGACGAGCTTACCGGAACCGTGTCGGAGACCGCGCTCACGTGGCGCCTCCAGCGCGGAGAACCATATCATCCGCGCGCCAGACAAGATGAACAGCGTCGCCCTCGGCCGGCTGCGGCCGGCCGTCGTTCTGGCGGATCACGATCGCAGAACCGCATTCGCTCTCGCACTGGAACAGCCAGTGATTGCCCTGGAAGATGCGGGTCACGATCTTTGCGGCCAGTCCTGCATCGCCAAAGCCGATCCGTTCGGGTCGGATGCTGATCGTCACAGGTCCTGCCGCTCCGGCCGGCGCCGGCGCGCTCCAGGAGCCCGCGACCAGCCGCGCGGAAGCAGCGCTTCGGTCAATCATCGCCGCAAAGTCGTTGGTCTTGCCGAGGAACTGCGACACGAACGCCGAAGCCGGCCGCTCATAGGTTTGCTGTGGCGTGCCGATCTGCTCGATCCGACCCTGGTTCATCACGACAATCCGGTCGGACAGCGACATCGCCTCGTTCTGATCGTGGGTAACCAGAATCGTGGTGGTGCCGAGCGTGCGCTGGATCTGGCGCAACTCGATCTGCATCTCCTCGCGCAGTTTGGCATCGAGATTCGACAGCGGCTCATCAAGCAGGAGCACGCTCGGCCGGATCACCAGCGCGCGGGCCAGCGCCACACGCTGCTGTTGGCCGCCGGACATGCGGCGCGGATAACGCTCCTCGTAGCCGGAAAGACCGACCATGGTGAGCGCCGCACGAACGCGTTCGGCACGCTCGCTGCGCGGCACCCGCTGCATCTCGAGGCCGAAGGCGACGTTTTCCGCCGCGGTCATGTGCGGAAACAGCGCGTAGCTCTGGAACACGATGCCGAGCCCACGCTCGGCCGGATGGACCCTGGTCAGGTCTCTCTCCTCCAGCCGGATCACACCGCGCGAGAGATCGAGAAAACCCGCGATCATCTGCAAGGTCGTCGTCTTTCCGCAGCCGGAAGGACCGAGGAAGGAGATGAACTCGCCCTTGCGGACTGCCAGGCTGAAATCGTCGACGACGGTCTGCGCCCCAAACTGTTTACCGACGCGGTCGAGCTCGAGATAGGCCATGGCTCCTGTTCCGATATCGCGGGCGACTTTAACGCTCGACCTCGCGATTCCAGCGCCTGGTCCAGTCTTCGCGCTTGTCGTTGATGATACTCCAGTCCGCCGTGTAGAGCTTGGCCGCGCGGTCACCAACCGGAGCCATCTTGCTGAGTTCCGGCGGCACTGTGACCGTTTTGAGTACCGGGCCGTAGCCATAGTCCTTCAGCATCACGAGCTGGATCTTCGGCTCGAGCAGCGCCTTCACGAAGCTGGAGGCGAGCGGCGACGCGTTGGGCTTGGCAATCGGACAGGCGGTCGTCAGCAGCGTGACCGCTCCTTCCTTGGGATAGACGAAATCAACGGGAAAGCCGGTGTTGGCAAAGCTCTGCACGCGCCCCGAACCCCAGACGGCCAACAACGCCTGGCCGGACTGAAACAGCTCGGTCATCTTGCCCGGCGAAGGCTCGTAGGCCAGCACGTTGGAATTGATTTCATCCTTGAAGATTTTGAACCCGGCATCGACATTGGCTTCGCTGCCGCCATTCATCCGGGCCAGCATCAACAGCGCGTGCAAGCCGTAGGTGTTGTTGATCGGGGGAATGACCACCTGCTTCTGGTACTTCGGATCCCGGAGATCGTTCCAGGAGGTCGGCGGCGCCCAACCCTTCTCGGCGAAGGCCTTCGTGTTGTACATCAGGCCGGTAGCGACCAGACCGGTGCCGACGGCGCGGTCATCCTTGAAACGGGCCGCGTCATAAAGATCGGCGGAAAGACCATCGACCTTGCCGCAGAAGCCGAGCTGGATGGCCTGATACATCGGCCCGTCATCGACGATGGCGACATCGATCTGCTGGTTACCCTTCTGCGCCTGTAGTTTGGCCAGCGTGTCGGTCGAGTTGCCGGCGACATATTCAACCTTGACCCCGTTCGCCTGCTCGAAAGCCGGGATCACCTCCTCGCGGATCGTCTTCTCGTAGGAGCCGCCATAACCGGCGACGTAGAGTGTCTTTTGCTGCGCCAGGGCCGGTGAGACGACCAGCGTTGCAATATTGACCGCGACCAGGAGGCTGAGTGGCTTCATGTCGACCAATCTCCAAAACCTGGGGACGAAGCGACCTGATGGTGCAAAAAAGGCTGTCCCGAGCAGTGGCTAAAAAGATCGCAACCTTCCCTTTCGTCGTCCAATGAATAATGCCACGATCTATATGCCGAAATATTATGGATCAGAGCCTTCAAATGGTGCGTATCAATTCCCGGCAAGTCGAAGCTTTCCGCGCGATGATGCTGACGGGCAGCGTTACCGAAGCAGCGAGGCTGATGGCCGTGACACAGCCGGCGGCCAGCCGGCTGTTGCGTGACTTCCAATCGCTGCTGAAAATGGAGCTATTCGAGCGCCGCGGCACCGGCCTGGTGCCGACGGCGGCCGCAACAGCGCTTTACACCGAGGTGGCACGCTCCTTCGTGGGCCTCGAACGTATTGCGGCAGCGGCCGAGGAGATCCGCGGCCGACGCACCGGAACGTTGCGGGTCGCGGCAATGCCGGCACTTGCCAACGGATACCTGCCGCGTCTTGCCGGCCACTTCCTGAAAGAACGGCCCAACCTCAACCTGGCCTTCTTCGGCGTAATTTCGCCGATCGTGGTCGACTGGGTGACGAACAACCAGTGCGACGTTGGCTTTGCGGAAGTGCCAATCGCCCACTCCGGCCTGCCGAACCTGCGGCTGCCGGCATTGCCGCGCGTTGCCGTTCTGCCTGCCGGACATCCCCTGGAAGCAAAGCAGGTTATCGAGCCGCGGGATTTGGAGGGCGAAACTTTCGTGTCTTTATCGGCCGGATCGACCGGCCGGCATCTGATCGATCAGGCGTTCAACCGCGGCGATATACGCCGTGTGCAGCGAATTGAGACCAACCTGTCCGAGATCATGTGCGGAATGGTGTCATCGGGGCTCGGGATCGGCATTTGCGATCCGTTCACCGCGCAGGAATTCGCAACGCGCGGTATCGTCGTGCGCCCTTTCGTGCCGCGGATAGATTTCGAATTCGCTGCCGTTTTTCCCGTCCAGCGCAGTCCTTCGCCCGTGGCTTTGGACCTGGTGGAAACCCTACGACTTGCGCTGCACGGCCTGAATGAGTTGACCGCCTCATAGACGGATCAGAGGAACTTACTCACGGCGCGCCATAGCGTTTCTGCTGCAGTCAAATCAAGCGCCGAGCCAACCAGTCGCACTTCTCATTGGCCTCGCTGGTAGAGATGCAACAGAAGAACTGTCGCGAGACCGTGTTCGGCCGCGCCGGCGACGCGAGGTCTATGGCATCTCACAGACTGGCCAAGTTTGAGTGAACGACCAGCTTTTCTTCGGTCAGGAATTGCAACGCGCCGTACCCTTCCATATCGACGGCGTATCTGAAATTTCCATCATCTGTCGGGAACACGGCGACAACGACGCCCCCTTCATGGTCGTCGGTGGCTTTATCGACTCTATCGCCAATCGCAAACTTCGACATCGAGAACTCCCCCCAGGAATTGATGCTGATTATCTCACGCGATTGGATCAGTGCGCCTCATTCAAAAAAACTTAATGAAATGGACATTGTGAGCGATCCTGATCCACCGAACCGATTCGGTGGCAGCAAGATAGCTTTGCATCCCCGCTGCTCGCTTCTGTCCCGCCGGCTCAACCGGCGGAAAAATGCATTGATCAACACGATGATCAGTCGCCGCCCGCGAAAGATGCGAGCGATTTCATCGACGAGACCCCACGCATGCTTGTAAGACATGTTCATCATCCGGCCTGCAGCGAGATCGAACCGCAAGTGTCGATTGCTTCAAGCAAGCGTATCTTACCAGCACCGATGCGGTCTTCCGCATCGGGGTCAATGCGTATTCTTCAGCGATGGGGATGACTGCGGTGTCGGGGCCATGTTGTTGGTCTCTGAGGGATGTAAAGAAGTAGCCTTGCCCGCCCTGGCCATCCCGCTGTGGATCGGTCGCATGACGGAGCTAAAATGTAGTCCGTTTGCACCCTTCAGTATATCGCATCGGCATCCAAATGCCGCCGCTGCTAAGGAGCCCCGCCTGAGAGGCGGCCTCAGGCCGGGGCCAAGTTGGGAGCGACGCGGCGTACGCCGTAAGCTCGTGCGCCGAGCGCAGCCAATGCGAGGTCAGGGCTGCTGATCGTCCCGTGGCTAACTGCTAGACTATCAGAAACAGGGGAGCATCGCAAAAGTCTCCTAAATGAATCAAGCGATTAGACCAGGGTTCATTTTGCTACGAAGATAGCGATTACAAATCCGTTGTTGTCGTGCTCTTATTCGCGCCAAACGAATAAAACCTTTGGGAGGATTGAGCGTGTCGAGCATCAAACTGACAGTGAATGGCAAACCAATTTCGGCCGAGGTCGAAGACCGCACGCTATTGGTACATCTGCTGCGCGATCACCTGGGACTGACGGGAACTCACATTGGCTGTGATACGAGCCAATGCGGGGCCTGCACGGTTCATATCGACGGACGATCGGTGAAATCCTGCACCGTGCTGGTGGGACAGGCCAACGGTTCCAGCGTCACGACCATCGAGGGAATATCGAAAGGTGACGAGCTGCATCCGATGCAAGCGGCCTTCCGCGACAATCACGGGCTACAATGCGGTTATTGCACGCCGGGCATGATCATGGCCTCGATCGATATCGTCAACCGCCATGGCTCGGACCTCGATGAGGCTACCCTGCGCCAGGAGCTTGAGGGCAATATCTGCCGCTGCACCGGCTACCACAACATCGTGAAATCGGTGCTCGACGCCGCTAACCGCATGAAGGTCGCGCAGGCCGCCGAATAGCGTGTCTGCGACCCGGCTTCGACACCGGCGAGATCGGTATCGACCGCAGAATGTCCAGAGAAGAAACCAAAAATGCCGCAGGCGTGCCAGTCAAGTTCTCGCGCTCGGACGGAGACAGGGAGACCACATCATGGGAATCGAAGGCATCGGTGCACGAGTTGTTCGCAAGGAGGACAAGCGTTTCATCACCGGCAAGGGCCGCTATGTAGATGACATCCGCCTCCACGGCATGACCTATGCCGCCTTTGTCCGCAGCCCCCACGCCCACGCCAAGGTCAAGGGCATCGACTCGTCCGAGGCGAAGAAGATGCCAGGCGTGGTGGACGTGCTGACCGGACGGCAGATCGTAGATGACAAGATCGGCAATCTGATCTGCGGCTGGATGATCCATTCCAAGGACGGCTCGGCGATGAAGATGGGGGCGTGGCCGGCGATGGCGCCCGAGACCGTGCGCTTTGTCGGCCAGGCCGTCGCCGTAGTGATCGCCGAGACCCGCAATCAGGCCCGCGATGCCGCCGAGGCCGTCGCGGTCGACTACGAAGAATTGCCAGCGGTGGTCGATATGCTCGATGCCGTCGCAAGCGGAGCGCCGCAACTTCACCCAGAGGCACCCAGCAACATCATTTACGACTGGACCATCGGCGACGAGGCCGCAACGGACTCTGCGTTCAACAGCGCGGCCAACGTAATCGAGCTCGATATCACCAACAACCGGCTGGTCCCAAACGCGATGGAACCGCGCGCAGCGATCGCGGACTACGACGCGGCGGAAGAGCACTTTACGCTCTACACCACCTCGCAGAATCCGCATGTGGCACGTCTGGTGCTTTCGGCTTTCTACAACGTCGCCCCGGAACATAAATTGCGGGTAATCGCACCGGACGTCGGAGGCGGCTTTGGCTCGAAGATTTTCATCTATCCGGAAGAAATAGTGGCACTGTGGGCTTCAAAGCGCACGGGCCGGCCTGTGAAGTGGACCAGCGATCGGACCGAGGCGTTCCTCACCGACGCGCATGGCCGCGATCATCTGACCAAGGCCGAGATGGCCTTTGACAAGGACAACAAGGTCACCGGCCT
This sequence comes from uncultured Alphaproteobacteria bacterium, assembly GCA_963770515.1. Classification (GTDB taxonomy): domain Bacteria; phylum Pseudomonadota; class Alphaproteobacteria; order Rhizobiales; family Xanthobacteraceae; genus Bradyrhizobium. The sequence goes on along the minus strand of CAVYPW010000002.1, from coordinate 26,354 downwards.
GCGGGTCAAGACCTACGCCAATCTCGGCGCCTATATGTCGCTGTTCTCGTCGTCGGTGCCGACCTATCTCTACGCGACATTGCTGTCGGGCCAATACAATATTCCGAACATCTTCGCCGAAGTGATCAGCGTCTATACCAACACCACACCGGTGGACGCCTATCGCGGCGCCGGACGGCCCGAGGCAAGCTTCGTGGTCGAACGACTGATGGAGACAGCGGCTCGGCAATTGAAGGTCGATCCGACGGAGCTTCGCCGCAAGAACTTCATCACCCAGTTTCCACATCAAACGCCGGTTATCATGGCTTACGACATCGGTGACTTCAACGCGTCGCTGGACGTCGCGATGAAAGCGATCGATTATGCTGGCTTCCCGGCCCGCAAGGCGAAAGCCAAATCTGAAGGCAAACTGCGCGGCATCGGCGTATCCTGTTATATCGAAGCCTGCGGTATCGCGCCTTCGAAAGCGGTAGGTAGCCTCGGCGCCGGCGTCGGCCTGTGGGAATCCGCCGAGGTGCGGGTCAATCCGGTTGGCACCATCGAAATCCTCACCGGCTCACACAGCCACGGCCAAGGTCATGAGACTTCCTTTGCACAGGTGGTCGCCGCGCGGCTCGGCATCTCTATCGACCAGGTCCAGATCATCCATGGCGACACCGACAAGGTTCAGTTCGGCATGGGCACCTACGGGTCACGCTCTGCGGCGGTCGGGCTGACCGCCGTCGTCAAGGCAATGGAGAAAATGGAGGCAAAAGCCAGGAAGATCGTAGCGCATCAACTTGAGGCTTCGGAAGGCGACATCGTCATCGAGAATGGCGAGTTCAAGGTCGCCGGCACCGACAAGTCGATCGCGTTTCCGATGATCGCGTTAGCAGCTTATACCGCGCACAACCTCCCCGACGGCATGGAGCCCGGCCTTAAGGAAAGTGCATTCTACGATCCCACAAATTTCACCTTCCCGGCAGGTTCCTACATCTGCGAAGTCGAAGTCGATACCGGCACCGGCAAGACCGAGTTTATCAACTTTGTCGCCGCTGATGATTTCGGACGGCTGATCAACCCGCTGATCGTCGAAGGTCAGGTCCATGGCGGCCTTGCCCAGGGCATCGGTCAGGCGTTGCTAGAAAATTGCGTCTACGACAAGAGCGGCCAGCTACTCACCGCAAGTTTCATGGATTATGCCATGCCGCGCGCCGAGGATCTGCCCTCATTCAAAGTTCAACACACGACGACACTGTGTCCGGGCAATCCGCTCGGCGTCAAAGGCTGTGGCGAGGCCGGCGCGATCGGAGCAGCCGCGGCCGTTATCAACGCTATCACCGACGCCATCGGTTCCAACAAACTGGAAATGCCGGCATCGCCCGATCGCGTCTGGCACGCGATCCACGGTTGAGCGCAAGGAAAGAGGAACGCATTATGTACCAGACCACCTATCACCGCGCCTCAAGCATCGACGAGGCGGCCGCGCTGTTCGCCAAGGCCACCGAGGCCAAATATCTGGCCGGCGGCCAGACCCTGCTTCCCGTTATGAAGCAGCGACTGGCAGCGCCATCCGAAGTAATCGATCTTGCCAGGATCAAGGATCTTGTCGGGATCGAATTATCGGGCGATACGCTGACCATTAAGGCTGCGACAACCTATTACGACATCATGAGCAATGCCGACGTCAAAAAGGCGATTCCGGCGATCGTGCATCTTACCTCGGTATTGGGTGATCCGGCGGTGCGCTACCGCGGTACGATTGGAGGATCGATCGCCAACAACGACCCGGCCGCGGATTATCCGGCGGCAGTGCTAGCACTGGGCGCGACCGTGAAGACCAACAAGCGGTCGATCGCGGTCGAAGATTTTTTCCAGGGCATGTTTGCGACGGCATTGGAGGACGGTGAGATTATTACGCAGATCGCGTTCCCGATTCCGGCCAAGGCGGGGTATTCGAAAATGGGACATCCGGCCTCGCGCTTCGCGCTGACCGGGGTATTCGTGGTCAAGACCAAGGCAGGCGACATTCGTGTAGCCGCCACGGGCGCTTCGCAGGGCGGCGTGATGCGGGTGCCGGCGATCGAGACGGCCCTGAAGGCCAACTGGTCGGCGGTGGCGCTCGATGGCGTCAAGATATCGAGCGATGGGCTATTGTCGGACATCCACGGATCGGCTGCCTATCGCGCCAATCTCGTCAAAGTGATGGCGCAGCGCGCGGTGACCGCGGCAGGGTGAGGCGCGCGGCCGATTGGATTCTCTATTTACCGGTCGTCGGAAGGCGAGGATCGCCGTTGCTGGATTCAGGTGAACAACCGGTCGGGCCCCTGTTTGCATTCGAACTTAGAGCCTAAGGCGCGAGCAATGCGTATCTGTGCCGAAATCTCGCGTCGTCGGCAATCTCCTCCGCCGTGTAGTGATCATGCCTGACCGCTTTCCTCTTGCCTTCGGTGCGCTTAGTGAGGGACTACCGTGCATCCGGCATCAACCGCTTTTTCTGTCACCGGGAACTCGCACGGCCTCCCGCCCCTCCTCCATAAGGCCGCTTACCACACATTGCCGCGTGCAAAAGACCGGTCCCAACTCCAGCTGCGATGCCTTTCGGTTTTAGCGATGTCGCCGGCGCCGTTACCCGGGCGCCGACATCGGGCGATGCCAATGCCATGGCCGGCTCTCCCTTTACTCGTTCGTGTCCGACTTCGCCGCGCGGCCGGACAAAATCATCGGCGCGACCGGCCGGCGCCGACTGTTCCGTTACTACCGGCTCTTTTTGGCAAGGCGCTCGTTGAACGAACGAAGATCGATCACAATTCGCTGGTGCGTTCCGCTGCCGATCTCCTCGTTGGAGTCGCTTGCCGACACTTTGAAGTCAACTCGTTTTCCCTCGACGTTGACTACCTCGGCCGTCGCCCACACCTCGTGGCCTACAGGCGTGGCAGCGAAGTGCTTTACATCTACTGCTGTGCCGACCGCGCTTTCACCTGCGTCCAAAAACGGTCTGATTGCATTGAGCGCGGCATTTTCCATAATCAGAATCATCACGGGCGTCGCAAGCACTTGCGGTAACATGGCGTCCTTGAATCGGTTGGCAAGATGTTCGGGTTGCACCCGCAATGCCGATGTACCTCTGGCTCCCAACGGAATCTGCCGCATTTCATTCGCCCTATATTCAACGTAGACGCATAGACCGCTTCGCCCAACCGCAGCACAAAGGCGGACACCTGGCTAGGACAGAGTTGGGGTCAAGCTCGGACCTCATGCGATGTCTGATCAACGTCCGTTCATCCCCCAGCAGCCTAGCGGCCCACCGGTTCGTTCAGTGCCGGAGTTCGATTTGCCTCAGGGTCATAAAGGTCGCTCCACGGCAACTGCTTTTCAAGACCGTTAACATCCAGCAACTGGCGAACTTCACGGCATGGTTCGCAAACGAAGCAACGTCGCCCAAACGTTGCGACCTTCATTTCCTTTAAGCACCCTAGGCAGCAAGGAATCATCGAAGTTAAAGGTTACAGCTTGGGCAGCTGCCATGCGCCTAAATTTTGCTAAAGAATTTGAAGGCAAAACGTATCAAAACCTGACGGCCTTTTGCTGTGCAGAGCGACTCTTCCGGTACTTCGCTGTGCCGCACGCTGCGACCTTTCAGGTGGCGGCCCTCGGGCTTATGTGAGGTCGGTGGAAGCCGCATATGACCGTCCTGAGCGTCAATTAGCGTCAGCTGCAGGATGCGCGAAAGATCGACCCAGTGCTGGCCTTCTCGTTGGTCGTGAGTTTCAAAATCATTGCGATAACGCCATGGTTGCGCCAGAGGTAACCGCCAGCGGCCCTTATAGTCGTGATGCCTTTGAGCGGAATATCGTTTCGGGAAGGTCTTGTACGCCCCCTACGCCGGCTTACTTGCAAGGTGGTTAGCACTCGCTAGCCTCGACTGCTATTTAGTCCAAGCAACAACAATCAGAAAATAGGAGGACAGCATGAAATTCCGTCCGCTTCACGACCGCGTCGTGGTCAAGCGTATCGACGCCGAAGAGAAGACCACTGGCGGCATCATCATTCCCGATTCAGCCAAGGAAAAGCCCTCGCAGGGCGAAGTCACCGCCGTCGGCCCGGGTGGCCGTGACGAGGCTGGCAAGCTGATCCCGATCGACATCAAGGTCGGCGACCGCGTGTTGTTCGGCAAGTGGTCGGGCACCGAAGTCAAGATCGATGGCGAAGATCTCCTCATTATGAAGGAGAGCGACATCATGGGCGTTCTCACCGATCTGCCCGCCAGCAAGAAGAAAGCCGCATAAGCGCGCCAGTCAGTTTACCTCATCCTGAGGGGCCGGCGCAGCCGGCGTCTCGAAGGATGCGGTCCGCAGGTTCAAATCTCATCCCCGAAGAACCCGACTATCTCAGCGGCATGGGATCGATTGAAAACGGAGACCATTATGTCAGCCAAAGAAGTGAAATTCGGCGTCGACGCCCGCGACAGGATGTTGCGCGGCGTTGAAATTCTCAACAATGCGGTAAAAGTGACGCTCGGCCCCAAGGGCCGCAACGTCGTACTCGACAAGTCGTTCGGCGCGCCCCGCATCACCAAGGACGGCGTCACCGTCGCCAAGGAAATCGAGCTTGAAGACAAGTTCGAGAACATGGGCGCCCAGATGGTGCGCGAAGTCGCCTCCAAGTCGGCGGACGCAGCCGGCGACGGCACCACCACAGCAACCGTTCTCGCCGCTGCGATCGTGCGCGAAGGCGCCAAGTCGGTTGCCGCCGGCATGAACCCGATGGATCTCAAGCGCGGTATTGATCTCGCGGTGGAAGCCGTGGTCGCCGACCTCGTCAAGAACTCCAAGAAGGTCACCTCGAACGAGGAAATCGCCCAGGTCGGCACCATTTCGGCCAATGGCGACGCCGAGATTGGAAAATTCCTCTCCGACGCCATGAAGAAGGTCGGCAATGAAGGCGTTATCACGGTTGAGGAAGCCAAGTCGCTCGAAACCGAACTCGAGGTCGTCGAAGGCATGCAGTTCGACCGCGGCTATATCTCGCCCTACTTCGTCACCAACGCCGACAAGATGCGCGTTGAAATGGAAGATGCCTACGTCCTCATCAGTGAAAAGAAGCTGTCTCAGTTAAATGAATTGCTTCCCTTGCTGGAAGCCGTAGCGCAGAGCGGTAAGCCGCTTGTGATTATCGCGGAAGACGTCGAAGGCGAGGCCTTGGCCACGCTTGTGGTGAACCGTCTCCGCGGTGGCCTCAAGGTCGCTGCCGTCAAGGCGCCGGGATTCGGCGATCGCCGCAAGGCCATGCTGCAGGACATCGCAGTCCTGACCGGCGGCCAGGCGGTCTCGGAAGACCTCGGCATCAAGCTTGAGAACGTCACGCTCAACATGCTTGGCCGCGCCAAGAAGGTGATGATCGACAAGGAAAACACCACGATCGTCAACGGCGCCGGCAAGAAGGCCGACATCGAGGCGCGCGTCAACCAGATCAAGGCGCAGATCGAGGAAACCACGTCTGACTATGATCGGGAAAAACTCCAGGAGCGCCTGGCCAAGCTCGCCGGCGGCGTCGCGGTGATCCGCGTCGGCGGCGCGACCGAGGTCGAGGTGAAGGAGCGCAAGGATCGCGTGGATGACGCGATGCATGCGACCCGCGCGGCAGTGGAAGAAGGCATCGTGCCGGGCGGCGGTGTCGCACTGCTGCGTGCTTCCGAGCACCTGAAGGGCCTGCGCACCAAGAACGACGACCAGAAGACCGGCGTCGAGATTGTACGAAAGGCACTATCCTATCCGGCCCGCCAAATTGCGATCAACGCAGGCGAAGACGGTTCTGTCATCGTCGGTAAGATCCTCGAAAAGGATCAGTATTCGTACGGTTTCGACTCGCAGACCGGCGAATACGTCAACCTGATCTCCAAGGGCATCATTGACCCGACCAAGGTTGTCCGTGTGGCGATCCAGAACGCGGCTTCGGTTGCGGCTCTCCTGATCACCACCGAAGCCATGGTAGCCGAAGTTCCAAAGAAGAACGCCGGTGCCGGCGGCATGCCTCAGGGCGGCGGCGGAATGGGCGGTATGGATTTCTAAGGGCAACCGTTTGCCGCTCAACAATATGAAAGGCCCGGCTTTTGCCGGGCCTTTTTTCGCAGTCGCGAGCTAGACCCAAGACGCGATCAGACTCGATGTCGGTTGTGGGTCCAGACTGTGTGAAAACACCCTCGATGATATGATTCTCCAGCGATTTGGCCGGAGGATTCGATGCGCTTTGTCATTGGCGATGACCGCAGTCAGAGCACTTTGTTTCCCGAGCGTCTGGAAGACTATTTGTCCGAGGATAATCCGGTTCGGGCAATCGATGTCTTTGTTGATGAGCTTGATCTAGCCAAGCTGGGCTTTGGCGGCGTTGAGCCGGAGGCGACAGGCAGGCCGGCCTATCATCCGAGGACGCTGCTGAAGATTTACGTCTACGGCTACCTTAATCGGGTACAGTCAAGCCGGCGCCTGGAGCGGGAGTGCCAGCGCAATATCGAGTTGGTTTGGCTGACCGGCCGCCTGATGCCGGACTTCAAGACAATAGCCGACTTCCGGAAGGATAATGGCGAGGCCATCCGCAAGGTCTGCCGTGAGTTCGTGGTGCTGTGCCGACGCCTCGAGCTGTTCAGCGAAGCGAGCGTTGCGATCGACGGCAGCAAGTTCAAGGCCGTCAACACGCGGGATCGGAACTTCACCCAGGCCAAGATGCAGCGTCGTCTGGCGCAGATTGACGAGAGCATTGCCCGTTATCTCTCGCAGCTCGACAGCGCCGATCGTCAGGGGGAAGCGGTACCGGGGGCCAAGATCACCCGGCTCAACGAGAAGATTGCAACGCTTCGTGAGGAGATTCAACGCCTGAACGGTCTGAACACCCTGATGATGCAGACCGAGGACAAGCAGATATCCCTGACTGACCCCGATGCTCGCTCGATGGCCACAAGTGGCCGAGGTAGCGGGATGGTTGGGTACAATGTTCAAAGTGCCGTCGACACCAAGCATCATCTCATTGTTACCCATGAGGTGACCAACGTCGGGTCTGACCGGAGCCAGCTGTCCAGCATGTCCGAGCAGGCGCGCGCGGCGATTGGTTCTGAGGCCATCGAGGCTGTAGCCGATCGCGGGTACTATAGCGGCGAGGAAATTGTTGCCTGTGAGCAAGCCGGCGTCACTGTCTATCTGCCGAAACCGATAACCTCGGGCCTCAACGTCAAAGGACGCTTCGGCAAGCAGGACTTCGTCTACGTCGCGGCGGACGACGTTTATCTTTGTCCCGCCGGTGAGCAGCTAATCTATCACTACACCAACGAAGAGGATGGCAAGACACTGCGCCGCTATTGGACCAACGCGTGCCAAGGCTGCGCGCTGAAGGGCCAGTGCACGACAGGCAAAGAACGACGGATCTCACGTTGGGAGCACGAAGCCGTCCTTGAGGCCGTGCAAGCGAGGCTCGACCGAAACCCGGGCAAAATGCGCCTTCGCCGCCAAACCGTCGAGCATCCATTCGGTACGATAAAGTCGTGGATGGGATCGACGCACTTCCAGATGAAAACACTCAAGCACGTCGGCACCGAAATGGCGCTACACGTCCTGGCCTACAACATGAAACGGGTCATGAGCATTCTCGGCGTTGGCGGACTAATAGAAGCGATCCGAGCATAGGCTCGGCTTCATGAGCCAGCCGGCTGCGCCTGCAAACCTCAACATCCGCGTTTTTACACAGTCTGGGTCAAACTGCGACGCTTGCCCGCCGTCGCGGCATGTCCGTTCCGCCTCCAGAAGCAGATATGCCCGTGAACGGCCGCTTTGCGCGCCGCCAGGAACGGTCGGTCGTCCATCAGATTTTATGGCACAATTCGGCCAATGGCCTTTTCGCACCGGTTGAAGTCAGGGCATGCGCCTTGCCTTTTCCTCGATGAGCAGAAGCATCTCGTAGGTTATGTAGGCCGCCAGATGAGCCGCCATGCCGTTCACATCGTGTGGCGGGCTCACCGTGTTGATGTCGACAGCGACGATATCAAGCCCCGACAGCCCGCGCAGCAGTTGAAGGCCTTCACGCGCGGTGAAGCCACCCCAGGTCGGCGTACAGACACCCGGTGCAACCGACGGATCGAAGGAATCCATGTCCCACGAAAGATAGACGGGACGTCCTTTCATTGCGGCGTGCAGCTCTGCGAGCACATCCGCTTCTCCGCGTCGCACATAGTCGCGCATGGTGATGACATTATAGCCGAGGTTTTTCGTGTGGGCTGCGACGCCTGCGCGATAGGTCGGGCCGCGGATCCCGACGTGATAGGAAGCGCCAGCCGATACCCGTTGCTCCAGCGCCACGTGACTGAATTGGCTGGCGGCGTCGTAAGGATGGTCCGGATTGACTGGATGGCAGTCGGTATGGCTGTCGACGTGAAGCACGCAAAGGTTCGGCCACTTGCGTGAGGCGGCGCGCACCAGCGGCACTGAAATCGAACCGTCGCCACCAAATCCCACTACGGTCGCGCCATCGGAGGCGATGCGCCAGGCGGCTTCTTCTATGCGCTCGAACGCCACTTCGATACGGCTCGGGGTAACATCCACGTCGCCGCAATCCACGAGCTTTAATGCAGCACGAATGTCATAGTCGGCGCGTTCGGACTCGAAGGCGCGTACCAACCGCGACTGTTCGCGGATAGAACGCGGTCCGTCCCGCGAGCCGATACGGAACGCATGGGTGCCGCAATCAAAGGGCACGCCGAGGATCGCGGCTTTTGATCCTTTGGCGGACGACGTCCAGGGCACACCCATAAAGCCAACGCCAGTACGAAACAGATCTGTCGTTGAAAGTTCTGATGCTTTCATCGTTTGTCTTCCCAGTCAGGCTTCGCTCAGAAAATCGAAGGCCGCGAGCGTATGAACTTTTGCGACCGCTACCAGTTCGTCGACGAGGATGTATTCGTCCGGCGCGCCCATATTGAAGGGCGTGCAGCCGAACACCACGCTCGGAACGCCGAACATGCGGTAGAGCCTGGCGTCAGACGCTCCCACGCGCATATTGGCAACGGGCGCCTTTCCCAACACCTTTGTCGCCGCGGCAATTGTCCGGCTGACGATTTCGTGGTCCGGTGGCGTAAAGCTCGGCGGATAGGCGCGGATGATGCGCCAGGTCACGCCCTGGCAAGGATCAAGTTCTCGGTGCAGGGCAGCCTCGACGGCTTCCAGACTGACGCCCACCGGGAGTCGAATATCAGCGGCCGCGCGCGCCCGCGCCGGCACCAGGTTCGGCGAGATCCCGCCCTCCATCGTGCCGATATTCACCGTCACGCGCTGTAACGTTTCCGCCTCACCCTCGCCCGACAATTCCTCCGAGATCGGCTTGGCGGTGATGATTGCCGAAGTGACCGCCGCGGGCGCGGCCACGGGAAGGTCCTCCAACCGTTTCAGCCCGTCCAGCGCCGTCCGCAGCCGATCGATCGCGTTGGCGCCCTTGTGAACATGCGCGCCATGAGCGGGGCGGCCTTCGGCTTCGATCTCGACCCAGCAAAGCCCCTTCTCGCCGAATCGCAAGACCATCGGCGAGCCGACATCGCCGCACAACATCGCGTCGCCCTTTGCTTCCGGCACGTTCTCCAACAACCAGCGCGAGCCGAGCGAGCCCATGTTCTCTTCGTCGCCGGCAAGCGTCATCACCAACTCACCGCGCCAGCGTTCACGCTGACCAGCAAGGATTCGAATCGCGGTGAGCGCGGCCGCAATGCCGGCTTTCATATCGGAAACGCCGCGGCCGTAAATCCGCCCGTTCTTCAACGTGCCGCCCAACGGCGGCACCGTCCACTGGCCCTCTCCGATCGGAAACGTATCGAGATGTCCGTTGAAGATGAGCCTGCGCCCCGGCCCTGCGCCCGCAATCACCGCCACCAAATTGACGATGCCTGGTGCTGTTTCGTAACGCGTAATGCTGACACCATCGATTGCCTTCAACAGCTCGGTGGCGACTTCGGCACATTCCGTCACATCGCCGGGTGGGTTGGACGAGGCGACAGCGACGAGCTTCCGCGTGGTCTCGATCAGAAAGGCGCGCTGCGCCTCGACCTCGGCTTCGAGGCGCGCACTCAAGGACGAAGCGTGATCAGCGACGGGCAAGACGGCCTTCCCAGATACGGATCGCCATCGCCAGCGGCCAGCAGATGAAGAAATAGACCACCGCAATGAAGGAGAAGATTTCCAGCGGCCTGAAGGTGGAAGACGACAATTCCATGCCCCGACGCGTGATCTCGCTCACCGAGATCACTGCACCCAGCGAGGAAAACTTGATCAGTTGCACGAAATTCGACGCCAGCGGCGGCAAGGTCAGACGGATCGCCTGCGGTAGCACGATCCGTACGAAACTCTGCGCCGGCGTGAGGCCGAGCACCTGTGCAGCCTCACGCTGGCCCTTGGGAACGGCCTGGATACCCGCCCGGTACACTTCCGAGATGAAGGCCGCCATATAGAGCGACAAGCCGATCAGGATGCCAGCCAGCGAGGAAACGCGGATGTTGAAGACGATCGGCAGAACGTAATAAACCCACAGAAGCTGCACCAGGATCGGCGTGTTGCGGATGATTTCGCCGAGCGTGAGACTGAAGCCCCGCAGCACGGCGAATCTCGAGAGGTCAAACAAGGCCAGGATGAGGCCGCCGATCAGCGCAAATATCAGCGACGTCGCCGAGATGAACAACGTCATCTGAAGCCCCGACATCAGGAAGTCGAGGTTGCTCCAGATCACATCCCATCTGAACTGATAGGTGACCACGGCGCCTTACCTGCCTTCAGGGAGCAACAATCGGGCCGAGCTTGTTCTTCTCGGCATATTTCTTCAGTCGACCGTCGAGCTTGATGGTGTCGATGAAGAGGTTGATGAAATTGAGCCAGACCTGATCGCCCTGCGGCACCGCATAGGCGTAAGGGGTGACGGCCAGTTTCTCGGGCGGCTCGATGCTCTTGGCCCAGTCGAATTCGTCGGTCACCTTCACCGCGGTCGGGAAGTCCGTCATGATGACGTCGACGCGCCCGGCCACCAGTTCGCCTTCGCGCGTATTGGGCGGCGCCACCGAGACCAACTCCGCTTTCTTCAGATAGCCCTTCATGAAGGGCTCGATGTAACTGCCGAGCGTCACAGCCGCCTTGATGCCGGGCTTGTCGATGTCGTCCCAGCTCTTGATCGGGCCGTCCTTGCGGGTCACCGCGTAGACGTTGGTGATGAGATAGGGCTTTGAGAATTCTACCGCCTGCGCGCGTTGAAGCGAGGCGCCGAGCGCAAACATGCCGATGTCGCACTTGTTGGCCTGGAGGTCGGCGATGAAAGTCCCGAAGCTGCTCTCCACGATCTCGAGCTGTGCACCCAGATCCTTGGCGAGTTCCTTGGCGAGATCGGCATCGATGCCCTCGATCACGCCCGTCTTGGGATTGCGGAAGGAAATGGAATAGTAGAGCGGGAACTGGCACACGCGCAGCTTCCTGGATTTCGTGATTTCGTTGAGCCTGGAATTCACCTCGGCTGTCCTGGCCGGCGTGGGCGTAAGGAGCGCGACGGCGACAGCAAGCGCGGCCGCGGGAAGCACGAATAGGCGCAGATTGGATTTCATCCGGTTTGTCCTCTCGCTGGCTTTTATCCTGGTCCTCAAGGCTAGTTCTGGAGCTGGGAGATAAAGCGTTTCGCTCGTTCACTTGACGGCAGAATGAAGAAAGTCTCGGGTGGTGCCTCCTCGACAATCTCTCCGCCGTCCATGAAAACGACGCGGGTGCCGACCTGGCGCGCAAAGCCCATTTCGTGGGTCACAACAAGCATGGTCATGCCCTCGCCCGCGAGCTGCCGCATCACCATCAAGACCTCCTGACGCAACTCGGGATCAAGTGCAGAGGTCGGTTCGTCGAACAGCAAGACCTTGGGCGACATCGCCAGTGCGCGGGCGATCGCAACCCGCTGCTGCTGTCCACCGGAGAGCCGGTTCGGATATACATCTCTTTTGTCGGAGAGACCGACCTTGGCGAGCAGCGCCTCGGCCATTGCGACGGCATCCGACCGAGGCATGCGTTTCACCCGCAGCGGGGCCTCGATCAGATTGCCGAGCACCGTCATGTGGGGCCACAGATTGAAGTGCTGGAACACCATGCCGATGTCCGGCCGCACCTCGCGCGCCGCGCGGCGCTCTTCCGAACTGCCGCGCGCGGACGCAATCGTGACGCCGTTCATGGCCACCGTTCCGCCGGTCGGTTGTTCGAGCAGCGCGAGGCAGCGCAGCAAGGTGGTCTTGCCGGAACCGGACGGTCCGATCACGCAAACCACGTCTTTCGGTGCGACCGCGAGGCTCACCTGCCGCAGCACCTCGGTCGGGCCGAAGCTTTTCGATATCTTCTCAGAAGCGATCAACGGTGTAGCCAAGTCCAGACCCCGTCGCGGGACCAGCACAAAAAATTCTGATGCTAGCCTTTGCTAATTTTTCTGTCCTTGCTTAAGCTAGAGCAATAGAAGCCAAAATAGCAATAACCAAAATTTATGCAGATTGACCCTCGCCTTCTTGAAGCGTTTCGTAGCGTCCTAGACAGCGGTTCCATGACCCACGCGGCTGCGTCCCTTGGCTTAACCCAGCCGGCGGTGAGCGCGCAGATTGCACGGCTTGAATCCGATGTCGGCTTCGCCCTCTTCGTCCGCTCCGGCAACCGGGTGCGCCCGACCGCGGAAGCCATTGCGTTCCGCGACGAGGTCGAACAGACGCTCACGAAGATCAACGATCTGAGCCGCGTTGCCGAGCAAATCCGCGCCGGCGAGGTCGGATCGCTGACGATTGCGAGCCACCCGATGGCCGGCGTCACGCTGTTGCCGCCGGTGGTGGCAGCCTTCGTGAAGGAACGGCCCAACATCAAGGTTGAGCTGTTTGTTCGCAACTCAGACGTGGTGCGCGGAATGTTTCCCTCACGCAGCTACGATATCGGAATCGCTGAGCTACCCGTTGACCCTTCCGGGCTAATCATCACGCGATATCAAATCGGCTGTGTGGCGATCATGCCCAAGAATGATCCGTTGACTGCCCACGATGTCATCACGCCAGAGCTGATGTCGGGCCGTCCCTTTGTCACCATGTCGCGGCTATGGACAGCCCATCACCTGGTGGAAAAAGTATTTTCGGACGCGCACGCCCACCTGAACGTCGTTGCGAGTTCCGAACTCTTCGCGGCCATCTGCGCCATGGTGGCAAGCGGCCTCGGCGTCTCTATCGTCGACCGCGCTTCCGCGCTTCAGTTCCAGCGGGCGGGACTCGAAATCCGACCATTCCAGCCGGCGGTTCTCTACGACATTGCCGTCTTCCATGCCGCCGAGCCAAACCTCTCGACGATCGCGCGCGGCTTCCTGGATGGGCTCGATGCCCACATGCGCACTTTTCTCGCATCGAGTGAAGAGAACAGCTGATGCGTCTGCCACCAGAAGTACCTGGCCGAATTGCCGCCGATCCCACGATGCTTGAAGAACTTCGGACGATTTGCGATTTCGGCGGCCGCCTCGCTGGCACCGAAAGCGAACGGCAGGCGATGGCATATGTAGCGGCGCGCGGCAGCCTTGCGAGCGGCGTTCCCTGCACGACACTTCCCGTCAGCTATGGCGGCTGGCGAGCCCTGAAAGCAGAGTTGCGCCTCTCTGACGGGACACTTGCGTCCTGCCATCCATTGGTGCGCTCGATGCCAACTCCTCCCGAAGGCCTTACGGCCGAAGTGATCGATCTCGGCCGCGGCACGCCGGAAGAGTTCGAAGCCCATCGCCAGGAGATTCCCGGTCGCATGGTGTTGGTGCGGCATGAATTGATGTTTGTGGCTGGCACCATCCATCGCCGTCACAAGTACAAGATGGCGCGCGATATGGGCGCGGTCGGCTTCCTCATTGCAGGTCCCGTAGCAGGCGCATTGGTGGCGGGATCCTCCGGGAGAAGCGAAGGCGAAGCCGGAATTCCGGCCGCAGGCATCTCGCCGGAAACCGCTGCGCAGCTGGCGCGAACCGCCGCGGGATGGGCGCGAGCGACACTGGTCGTTGCGACAGAAGAGTATTCGGCGCAAACCTCGACGCTACTGTTCGACCTGCCCGGCCAAACCGATGAAACGATCATCCTCAGTGCTCATGTCGACGGGCATGACGTCAACGAAAACGCCATGGATAACGCTTCGGGCGTGGCTACCGCTCTCGCGGTCATTCGCGCCATCGCGCCATACGTGCGCGCATGGCGGCGCGGCGTACGACTGGCCTTTTTCAGCGCGGAAGAATGGGCATTGACGGGCTCGGCGCTTTACGTCGCCGGCCTGTCCGACGAGGAGCGCAAGCGTATCGCGCTCAACATCAATCTCGACACGATTGCGGGCGGCAAGCGCTTGGCCGCGCTGACCAGCGGTTTTGCGAGCCTAGAGCCTTTCCTGTTACAGGCTGCAGAAGCAAGCGGACACAAACTCCGCTGCGTCCGCCCGCTGCAAATGAATTCGGACCATGCCAACTTTGCGCTCGCAGGCATTCCCGCCTTCCGACTGGTGGCAGGGTATGACGAGCCCGATGCGAATGTGCGGTTCGTACTCACGCCCGCCGATCTCAGGGACAAGGTTGCCGAGGCCGAACTGATCAGGGCTGCACAGCTCACAGCTGCTTTTCTTGCGGCCGGCTGCAACGCATCCTCCTCGACTGCCTCGCAATGGCGAGAGCTTGGTAAATCGTAGAGCAGTCACGTCGACCGGGCCAACCTGATCGAGGACTGTTGCAACAAAGTTGAGATGTCCTTAGCTCTGCAAAGTTGAAGTGTCACAAGACGGCCTGTCAAGTGTCGGGAGAGGGCGCCGCGCAGACCATCGTATCGGAGCGGCGCCGTGTCTTGCGGGCTGATTTTCGGGTTGATTTGGCGGATTCGATGATCCGGAGGGCCCGGTCCTTCATTGGACCAGCCTTTTGATCTGAGCGCCGTGGTCCTGCCGGAATGCGACTGAAGCGGGGCTGTCGGTCCTGCTGCTCTTTGATCCAGGCGAGAACCTCGCCAAGCCGTTTGTTCTCGACAATGGCGGCATGACTGACCCGCTGCAGTTTGTCGAAGACCGAATACGGCAGAGGCCGGCCTTTCCAGCGAACCTCCAGCCGTCCATCCGGGAAGTCGTAGATCTCGACCATTTTGCCACGCAGGCATAGGGGCCGAACAATTGCCAGCTTAGTCGGACTCGTATCAGACACAGCACGCGCTCCCAAAAACACGGGGCATCTGCTTTGGGCAGATCAGCTGACCGGGAAGAAGTCATGTTGAAAAGTCTTCGCTGACGGCAAAACTAAAGAAAGCTTTTCATTTCTATTCGGCAACAATTTTGTTGAGCGGCTGCAGCGATGCCAATCTTGATGCAAGATTGGGAATCTGCAGCGCGATTGTTTCGCAAAATTACAAGCCCGGCGGCTAGTGCGCTTGCTGGGGTTACCTTTTGCGGTCTCTATGTTTCAGCTCATTGCTGGAAGTAGATTTGCTTGATGCGTTATCAACCGATCAAAATGATCATTACCAATCGATAATTATGTGCGTCGAATTGCCACCAGTAAAATCGGTAATCAGATTCGGGAGGGTGTTTTGTCGCTCCGGTGTAGCAGCAATCGCCCCAAAAGAGGACGATGATGGTCCCTACAGACCAGGACGAGCCGTTCCAGCCACGCTCCCCCGGTCCAGCGGCACGTGAACGACGAAACGAACTCGCCGCACAATTTATCCCGTCCGGTTCGCGTGTGCTGGATCTCTCCTGTCACGACGTATCTCTCCAGCGGTTCTTGCCACCCGGATGTGATTATCAGCGCTGCGATCCGGCCGTGTACAACGCGCAATCGATCGGCAATCACTTCAAGAAGTGTAAATTGGCGACCGATCCCGCTAACAACGCTGACATCATCGCAGTGCTGGGCGTATTGGAATATATGCCGGATGCAGAGACGTTTTTCGCACGTCTGCGATCGAGCAACCGGGACATAGTCCTGAGCTATTGCCCGACCGACTTGTCCGGTCCCATCGACAGAAAGTCATCCGGATGGGTAACTCATTTTGGTTTTTTAGATCTCGCAGAGCTATTTGATCGTCACGGCTTTCGCATTGAAGCCACGATTCCGATCAACTCTTTGCAGATACTGATGCGCCTGACGAGAATCGACCAGCACGGTTTGATAAATCCGTGCAGTGTCGCCGTGATTTCGTATAACGATATTGGAAACTTTGGTGACCGTCTCGGATATCACATTATCAACTCCTTGCTGCCGAGTGCGGCAGTGGTGCACCATCTCACCTTCCGAACTCTGGATCGTGCGCGTGACAAGTACGATTTGGTCGTGGTGGGCATAGGTAACAGCATTTTTCAACCTGTGCTCCGCGACGACCTGCTCGACGTTGTAACGCGCGGTAAAGCGGCGGTCGGCATTTTTGGCACCCAATATCGCGAGCTTATTCCACAGCAGGCTTTAGAGCGCTTGATTGATCGCCTCGACGTGTGGTTCGCCCGCTACGAGGACGATGTGCTCACGTACGGACGCGGCCGCACAAATGTGGAACATCTTGGCGACTGGCTGATCGATCAATTTCCAATGGGTTTGCCGACTACCGATCAACTGCTGCACGTTGATGACAAAATCTTGTTGGATATCCCACTCGATCGGACAATCCAGTTCATCCAGCTGCATAAAAAAGTCTACTCGACGCGACTGCATCCACTGCTTTGCGCTCTCACTTCGGCCGAAACGGTGGCTTACGCAGAGCAACCGGACGACGACGATATTTCTATCGTATCAGGCAAGTTTAGAAGCATGCTAATCGACATATTCGGACGAACCTACCCGGAGAAGGAGTTCTTCGCTTTCGATCGAGATGCCGTCGTACGCTACAAGACGCGAGTCCGCCGTAATGTAGCCGCTCTCGGCGCCCGGCTTGAGTTGATTTTGCGCAACGTAACCTCGGCGCCGCGCTCGTGATCCTTCCTACGCGCAGCAATACTTCAACCGTGCATCGCACGAGTTAGTCGATTTTTGCGGGTCTCCTTTGGAAAATCCATTCCATGTTGGGCGGCAAAGACGATGATAGCCATGACCTCGGGTATGATGCTAATTCGCACCACAAGAGGCAGCCAGCACAGGAGATAATAAACGGTCAGGGAGTACTGATTCCGGGGTCTTTCTCTTCGACTCCGCCCTCCGGCCGCTGAAGTCCTGCGAGACCAACGACCACCCGAAATCTGTGGCCTAAAACCGCGTCGGAACATTCACCGTCCGAGAGGTCCATACATTCGGGTCACAAACAGACTGGGCGACGTAACCGCGGGATATCCGTCCTAGATCGAACAGCGGTCATTGCAAGGCCGGACGTGGCCGCTCAGCGCCAAGAATTAACGGTAAGATGATTAAGCCGCGCGGACTGCATTCAAGAATTTCTCAACCTGGCTTTTCAGGCGATCGCTTTCGCCGGCCAGCAACTGCGCCGCAGAGAGAACCTGTGATGAGGCGACGCCAGTCTCGCTGGCACCACGCTGCACGTCGGTAATATGCAAGGAAACCTGCTGGGTGCCTTCGGCTGCCTGCTGCACGTTGCGCGAAATCTCCTGCGTCGCCGCGCCTTGCTCTTCCACTGCTGCGGCAATGGTTGAGGATACCTCGGACAGCCTTTCGATGGTGCCGCTGATCTCCTCTATCGCATTCACCGACTCCTGCGTCGCAGCCTGAATACCCCTGATCTGCAATCCGATTTCGTCCGTCGCTTTGGCGGTTTGTTGCGCCAGCGCCTTGACCTCGGAGGCCACAACGGAGAAGCCGCGCCCGGCTTCGCCAGCGCGCGCAGCCTCGATGGTGGCGTTTAAAGCCAGCAAGTTGGTCTGGCTCGCGATCGTATTGATTAGAACGACGACATCGTCGATCCGGGCCGCTGCCTTCGACAACTCTCCGACACGATCATTTGTTTTACGGGCCTGATCAACAGCGTTATTCGCCATCCGTGCCGACTCCTGAACTTGGCGGCTAATCTCGTTGACGGACGAACTCAGTTCTTCGGTTGCGGAAGCGACCGACTGCACGTTGGTAGAAGCTTCCTCAGACGCAGCTGCGACCATGGTCGTGAGCTCCTGAGCGTGATCGGCGTTCGTGGAAAGTGTCGCAGCGGAGGTTTCGAGGCCGATCGAGGCCGTTGCAAGTGACCCGACCAGCTCGCTGATCATGGCCTCGAAATCCACAGTGGCCGCGCTGATGCGTTGAGCGTCGGCCAAGTGGACCGCTTTTTCGGCATTGGCCGCCTCATCCGACGCTCTCTTGGCGAGGAGCGCCTCCTTGAAAGTTAGAAGAGCAGCAGCAATCCGGCCGATTTCCGTCGTTTCGTTTTGACGGGGAATCTCGACGGAAAGTTCGCCCTCAGTCAATTGCCCCATGGGTTTCAGGATCGAGCCGATGCCGCGGCGGATATCGCGAGTGACATAAATCGCCCCGCCAAGGCCGAGGACGATGCCACTGACAAGAATAGCAAGCATCGAGCGAATGGCGTTCAAATAGGTCGCCTCGGCGACCTGCCCCGCCGTTTCGGCGCCCTTGTCGCTGAAATCTACAAGTCCGGCTAGCGTCGCATCCATTGCGCGGCCACTCGGGACTACCTTTTCAGCGTTGATCTGCTTTGCCGCCGCGAGATCGCCCTTGCCGGCGAGCGAGCGAACCTGTGCTGACGCATCAAGGAAACTTTGCCAATCCTTCTCCAACTGTTTGGCAAGTTCACGCTCCGCGGGCGAGGAAACAAGCTCACGATAGGATTTCGCGGCCTTTTCAAAACCGACCTTGCGGGCCACAAGGTTCTTGTCAACGTCGGCTCTTTCAGCCTCCGTAACGACGAGATGATCGCGCAACACGGCACGAAACCGTGCGGATTGCGTCCGCATCTCACCGATCCACCGGACGCTGGGCAGCCACCGGCCCTGGATATCCTGAGCAGAAGCATTGATCGCGCGTATCTCAAGGAATGCGAAGCCGCCGATGGCGGCGATCACCAGAAACAGAAATAAGACGATCGAAAAAAGCTTGGCACTGATTGAAAATCTTGCAAGCACAAATGTTCTCCGGGCTTAAAGCTTTTTATTAACCACTTCGATCCTAATATTTGCCTAAGAATTGATCGATCACCCCAAGCGTCCGAAGCAAATCGTGCTAGCCAGGCGCGCTGGCTCTTCCAATTTTAGAATTTAATAATGATGGCCGCTCATTGGTGACGCCGGGCAATTGCCTATAAACATTATCCGCCTACAAACTCCCATGTGAAAATATTGGGCGTAGGGCGTTTTGACATGACTGATTTTTCTATGGAAACCATTATCTCGATCGGCTCGGTTCGCGAAACCGAGGATCACCCGCTTAAGGCGATTGTCCTCTTTAGCTGTGCTGGATTGATTGCCTCGCTTTGCCTGACAATTTTCGGCATAGATCTCGGCGCTGGTTGGATTTAACCAGCAAAGCGACACACTCGGTCAGAGCGCGGTCGCACGACGAACCTTGCGGCGTATGGCCTACCGCGATCGCTGCGGAACGGCTCGCCAAGGGCCGTCGCCAGCATCCGGATCCACGATCAAGGCAAGCTACCCGGCGGGACCGGGGGGTAGGAGAACCGACTGAAGTCCCTGTCCAGTCCGCCTTGCGCCAAGCGCTTGCGCTGCCGGCTTGAGCAACTTCTCCAGCACCGAACGCGGCACCGCCGAATGTGCGAACAGGCCTTGCCAAGCAATCGTGCCAACGCCGGTAAAGCCTGCTTCCTGGATGGTCGGTACGTTTGGCAATGAGGCAAGGCGGTCACGATTGACGACGGCAAGAGGTCGCAACGTCCCGGCTTCAACGCTGCCTGCCGCGCTGGCGGCATTGACGAAGGCAACCTGGACGGTGCCAACCAGTAGATCGTTGATCACACCGGACGCCCCCACCAGCTTCATGACGGTGGTCGCTTTTTATATCGAAGGTTGACAGTAGCGCTAGTCCGCCGGTCGATGCAAAAGTCCTAATTTTTCTTGCATTTCCGGCTGTCGCCTCAAGACGAAGAATTTCCTCGGTGGTGGTGAAATAGGTGGTTGAGTAATAGCTTCGCCGACTCATCCTGGTGACTCAAGGTTGCCGGCGGCAATGGTCGCTTGCCTCAGCAGATCACCCGGCAATCGCGTTCCAGTTCTCTGCCAAGTGCTGCGCCCCGCGAAGTGACGCCGCATACATCGTGTAGGTCGGGTTCACCGCGCCTTCTGTAGGAAAGAGTGTCACGCCCGCGATCCAGAGATTGGGAATCTCGTGAGTTTGCCCATAGCCGTTGGTGACGGAATCCGCAGCGCTGCGGCCCATCGCCGTGCCGCCCACCATGTGGATTGTCGGCGGCGCGGCCCGCAGTGCCCATGACTCCTTGGCGCCGGCCGCCTTGGCGATCAGCAGGCCTTCGTCGCAGGCTTGCCGCCAGACCCCGACTGCATCCTGATCATAGGCGTGGTTGATCCGCGCAAGAGGAAATCCGAATTCGTCCCTCTCGGCCGCCAGCACCACCCGATTGTCGGGGTTCGGCAACTCCTCGCCGAACGCCTGCAGTCGCGACAACTGGCGCGAGCCGCGTCTAATAAAGTCGACCAGCGGCTGGCCGAACAGATCGTTGCGGGAATTGGCGATGCCGCCGATGTCGTTCGGCTTGATCGCCGGGCTGCAGTGCCACAGGATGCTACCGAACGCGCCAGGCCGGGCCGTCTTGTCGTAACGATCGTACGACCAGTGCATGGCGGCGAGCACGCCCATGTAGTTCTGCATATCCGGTTCGTCGAACATGCCCCAAATCGTGGCGCCGGTATGCGCCATCACATAGCGGCCGACCAAACCGTTGGCATTGGCCAATCCATCGGGGTGCTTGTCAGTCGCCGAATTGAGAAGGATGCGCGGATTCTGGGAGACAAACGCGGCCAGGATTACGAGACTCGCTTCCTGGACCTGCCGTTGCTTCGTGCGATCGTAATACTCAATGCCGGTAACTCGATCGCCCTTTTGGTTCGTAAGCACGCGCGTCACCGTGGCGAAGGGCCGTACCTCGGCGCCATGGTTGCGAGCCTCGTCAAGATAGGTGAATGAGGGATTTGCAAGCGCGCCGATCGGGCAACCGGCATTGCACCATCCGTCGTAGACGCAGGCGGGCCGGCCTTTGTAGTCTTGGCTGTTGATCGCGACGGTGGCCCGCGCCGTCTTGATCCCGAGCGACTCGAAACCCTTCAGCCACACGTCGCCATGCCGGAAACTCCTGATTGGGGGCATGGGATAGGGCTGGCCGGGCGGCCGCCAGCGCTCCTCCGCTTTGGCATCACCGGAAACACCGATGTCCTGCGCGACGCGATCGTAGTAAGGCGCGAGATCGTCGTAGCTGAACGGCCAATCGAGACCGCGCCCGTACGCACTCTTCATGTTGAAGTCGCTCGGCAGGAGCCGGGGAAACATCGCAAAATAATGCGTGGCGGCTCCGCCGCTGCCCCAGCCGGCGTTGTAGGAATAGCCGACCCGGTCCTTTCCCTCGAGTATGGCGGGGTTTACGGTTTTGAGCCGCCGTCCCCAGATTTCCGAGCTGATCAGATCGCCATTTTTCCAATCCGGCCCCTGCTCAAGCATCACGACCTTTTTGCCGGCGCGAGCGAGTACGGCAGCAAAAAGGGAGGCGGAGGCGCCGGCGCCTACGATCGCGACATCGACTTTGTCCTGCGCTGCCATGATCACCACTTTTTCTCTGGAGAGATGTGCGGCATGTAAGGCGTGCCCAGGCTTTCGATGCCTTCGACGGTTCCGAACGCGACATCGACAGCGTCATGCCGCAGCAGGAAATAAACCAACGGACCCGGAGGGCCCTGCCAGCCCTCGATCTTGTTCTGGCGCATGCGGTCAACGAAGTCGTATTGCTCGGCCAGGGCGAGTTGAGCAAACCGTTTGCCATGGATGGTCTGGCAGCTCTGCTCGACGGCTCCAAGCGCAGCACGATAAATGTTTACGAAAGGCGGACGCACGCTCGCGATACGCGCCATGAGCAAACAATCTCCCGGCGCTACGCCGAGCTGATTGTCCACGAAATTCGCGATCCCCGCTTTGCGTGCGCCTGGAAGCAGAGTGTCGCCCACTGCCTCCAGCGTTTCGACTTCGTCAGGCCTCAGCACTGTCATCGGCGCGCCTTGCGCCTGTGCCTCGCTTGGGCTCAGCCAAACCTCGGCGCCCTCGATGGTGAATGAAAGTGCCGCTAGTACCGCGCCCTGCACCAGAGCGCGCCTCTGAATCTCCGACATGTTTCCCCCACCGCCAAAGCCGTTGTTATGGTAATTGCTCAACGGTCGTCCGCGCGCCCAACAAGAAATCCAAACCCAAAGCCGCTACAAAAGCAAGCAGCCATTAGAGACTTCGTGTCCTCCGGATGGAGGCCTTCACCTCAAGCGAGCTGGAACTGTTTTCGTTTCGATTTTATATAGGTTATGGTCCTTCAAGGCCAAGGAAATGACCAAGCGCGAGAGCATCTCCGGCATTGGAGAAATGGTCTGCACGGACTCGGGGAGCGCCTTCCGCAATGACCCATTTTCCCGTCACGGCATTGCGCAGCGTCGATCTCGAAACGCCGGATGTCGGCCGGTCGGAGCAGTTCTATACGTCCGTCTGGGGGCTTGATCTCGTGACGCGTCAGGAGGGCGTCACCTATCTGCGGGCCAGCGGCGTCGATCATCACGTGGTGGCCTTGCGGCAGGGCGAGCATCCTGCGCTCAGGGCTGTCACGTTTCGGCTCCATTCCGATGCGGAATTCGAGGTGATCGCCGCGGCATCACAGCAGCATGGGGCGACGCTGCTCAACGGTCCCATCACAAATTCGGCCCCCGATGGCGGGACGATCATGACTATTCGCGCCCCAAGCGGCGGCATGCTGCGCTTCGTTCACCAGGACACACGACACGCCGCATCTCTTCCATCCAACAACCGGCCCACGAGACTAGCCCACGTCAATCTCAACGCCACTGACGTCGATGGCTCGGCCGCGTTCTATGCACAGGCGCTTGGATTTCACCTGACGGATCGCACCAAAGCCATGGCATTCATACGCTGCAATAGCGATCACCATGCGATCGTCATCGCCGATGCCCCGGTGAACGGACTCAATCACGTGGCCTTCCTGATGCCAGACCTCGAAGCGGTGATGCGCGGCTCGGGCCGCGTGATCGACGCCGGATTTCCAATCGCCTGGGGAGTTGGCCGCCACGGCCCGGGTAACAACATCTTCGCCTACTTCATCGATCCGGTCGGGATCGTCATCGAATACACCGCCGAAGTTCTCCAGGTTGACGACAGCTATGTGCTGCGGGGGCCGTCGGAATGGGTCTGGCCGCCCGGCAGGACGGATCATTGGGGCATCGCCCCTCCCAAGGCAGATCAAGTCAAGGTGGCTCAGACCGCAATTCCTTACGCCGATGCCTGACCGCACAACTCGTCTCACAGTACAATCGCAAGTGGAGTTCTGATTGGCGCTTTCGTCAGAACAGCACCGCAGCGATTACAGGGTTGTCGTGGTCGGTCACGGCCCCACAGGCGCCATCGCGGCCAGTCTGCTCGGGCACCGGAATATCCGAACGCTGGCCATCGACAGTCAGTGCGATGTCTATGACAAGCCGCGCGCGATCGCGATCGACCACGAGATCCTTCGCCTGCTGGACAACCTCGGCGCCGCGGAGCGCGTGCTGCCCTATATCGCGCCGTTTCCGACCTCTCAGCACTTTGGCGCCAAAGGCCAGCTGATCCGTCGGATCGATATGGTTCCCGAGCCCTATCCACTTGGTTACACCCCCAGCATGGTCTTCACGCAGCCGCCGGTCGAGGCTGTCCTGCGCGCGCACGCCGCGGCCTACGACAGTGTCGACGTCGAACTGGGAACCGAGCTGCTCGGTTTCGATCAATCGCCCGATCGTGTGACGTTGCATCTGCGCGACAACATGCAAGCGACGCGTTCCGTCGTGGCCGACTACATGATCGCCTGCGACGGCGCTTCGAGCGTAACACGTCAAGCGCTCGGCATCGCCTTCGAAGACCTCGTGTTCGACGAGCCTTGGCTTGTCGTCGATCTGCAGGTCAACAGTGCCGCCCTCGGAAAGCTGCCGGAGACTGCGGCACAATTCTGCGACCCGTCGCGACCAACGTCTTTCATCATTGGCCCCGGCAATCATCGTCGCTTCGAGATCATGCTGCTGCCGGGCGAAGATCCCCGCGAGATGGAAGAACCAGCTCAAGTCTGGCGACTTCTCGCCAGATGGATCAGGCCTGATGACGCGACACTATGGCGTGCGGCGAGCTACCGGTTTCACGCGCTGGTCGCCCAGGAATGGCGGCGCGGTCGAATATTCCTCGCTGGCGATGCCGCGCATCAACAGCCCCCCTTTATCGGCCAGGGCATGTGCCAGGGCATTCGGGATGTCGGAAACCTTGTCTGGAAACTTGACCGGGTTCTCGAAGGGCAATCCGGCCCCGAGCTCCTCAACACTTATGGCGAGGAACGAATGGAGCATGTTCGCGAACTTACCACGCGGATCAAGGCGATCGGTCGTGTCATCTGCGAGCGCGATCCTGTCGCGGCCGAGGAGCGCGATGTCCGCATTCTCGCGGAAGGCGGCGGTCATCCCCGCACCGTCACGCGCCAGGAGATTGTCCCGCCGCTCCAGAATGGTCTGCTGGCGTTCCCGCTCCATTCGGCGCACGGCACGCTGTTCCCGCAGCCATGGATCAGAACCACAACTGGGCGGCGCCTGCTCGACACCGCCACGGGAACCGGGTGGCGGCTTGTGCTGGACGCGCGAAACGCACCGGATCTGACCGCTGATGCGAGGGCGAGCGTCACCCGAATTGGTATGCGACTGATCCGCGTCTGTTCTGCCGACGCGGCAGGCCAAGCAGGGCACGAAACTGTCGCAGAAGAGGATGGCGTTCTCGCAGCCTGGTTCGACCACCATGGCTGCCGGGCCGCCATCGTCCGGCCCGACCACTATGTCTTCGGTGTCGCCAACAACAATAGCGCGCTCGGCAAGATGCTCGCCGAACTAGCGACGCGTCTGCAATGATTAACCTAGGCTCAAACATTGATTACCCTTACGCGGCTTTCAAAGCGAGACATCACCATGAAATTGGCAAGTTCAAGATCGGCAATAGCAGCACCTGGGACGTGATCGAGAAGGAAGAAGATGCCGCCTCAAGCGATCGGAAATCGCAGGCGAACCATTCAAGGAGGATCACCATGCAAGGAGTGTCTCATCGCGTGCTATTGGCCGGCATTGCGCTCTGCCTCTCGAGTCCAGTGGTCGCACAGTCATGGCCGCAAAGACCCGTATCGATCGTCGTCCCGCAGCCGGCAGGCAACAGCCCGGATGTGCTGTGTCGCGTGATCGCGGACAAGCTCTCCCAGGCGCTCGGGCAGCAGTTCGTCGTCGAGAACCGAGCCGGTGCCGCAAACCTCGTTGGCACGCGGTTCGTCGCTCACGCCGCTCCCGATGGCTACACCTTCCTGTTTGCCACTTCAGCGGCACTTGTCATGAATCCCTATACGTTCAAGAAGCTTTCCTACGATCCAACCAAGGATTTCATCCCGGTCGCCATGGTGGCGCGAAGCAACCACGTCGTTCTCGTCAACCCCGAGGTCAAGGCCAAAACGCTGGCGGAGCTGATCGCGCTCGAAAAGTCGGCACCAGGATCGCTGAGTATTGCCGTCGACGGCCCGCGGAATCTCTCAGGCCTTATCGCACAATCCATCAATAAGCAGGCCGGAACTGGCTTCGTTCTGGTCCCCTACAATGCGACTACCAACGCGGTTCAGGACAGCATCACCGGGCGCGTCCAAGCGACGATTCAAGCCGCATCGATCGCAGATTCTTTCATCGCGGCGGGCAAGCTCCGACCCATTGCCGTTGCGGGCAGCAGGCGCATCGCTTCGTTGCCGGACGTGCCGGCCATCTCGGAAACGCTGAAAAGTGTCAACCTGCAAGGCTGGTTCATGTTGATGGCCCCGGCCGGCACACCCACCGACATCATCCAGAAACTCAGTGCCGAGACTGCGCGCGCCTTGAATTCTGCGGAAGTGCAAGAGCGGGCTCCCGCCCTCGGTTTTGATGTCGACGTCGGCGACGCGGTGACGCCCGCCGGCGCCAAGCGGCTTCTCGAAGAAGAACTTGCGGCCACAGGCAAGGTGATTCAGGAACTCGGTATCCAACCTGAATAGCACGAGATGTCCACTGCTCATCGGACGGTTGGCTGCGCGGGATCAACCGAACTAAGTAGTGGATGACCGCTTTGCGCCAACTACTAAACGTTCCAATGCCCGCTTCGGGTCA
>CAVYPW010000001.1:0-1592455 GCA_963770515.1 uncultured Alphaproteobacteria bacterium | reverse complement strand
TCAGTGGCGCAGAGGAAATGGCGTCAAAGACTTTGCCGCCGACGAAGTCCATCGAGAAGCCCATGTAGTCAAAACCGATGTTGCCTTCGAAGGCGTTACCGGTGCCGCTATTGCCGCCGTCCCTGGCTTGGATTTCACCGGCCAGACGCACCGGGCCAATGCTCACCCGGTATTCGTAGGAGTTGTCGTAGATGCGGTTCTCGGTGTCGCCGCCGCCGCCGTTCGCCCCCTGATAGGTGATGACCGACCAAGAGTTCGAACCGGAGAGCGGATCATAGTTGACGATCAAGTCCGAGCTCAGAGCCGACTGACGGCCCATCGTGAAGGTGCCGTAGGTCGGCGAACTGATACCGAAGTAGGCGGCGTTGTTGAACATCTGCCCTCCCTTCGACGAATCGCCGTAGGAGTTCTGGAGGTTGTTGAACGGCAGGCCGTTATTCGCCACGATGGTCCCGGTGCCGCTGGCATTCATGCCGGAGGCCGGGTTGAACAGGGTCTGCAAGTTGAACACGGCGTAGAGGTTATCCGCGATCTCCTGCTTGCCGCGCAGACCGATAAACGAGGTGCTGATCTGGTTGGCGCCGACTCCGAAATAGGAGCCCATGCCACCGTTCCTCGAGACCAGCGTGTCGAGCGGACCGCCGGCAACGTCAGCGAACGGTGCGCTGTGCTGGAGATAGGTCGCGCCCATGTCGAAGTTGCCGTAGACGCAAATGCCCTTGATGCAGATGTCGTCGTTCTCCGGCGGCCTGGCCTTGACCGCTGCCTTGTAGGGCAAGTCGGCCGCCATCGCGTCAACCGGATTGATGGTCGGCACCGCCGCCTTCTGTGTTTCAAGCGCCTTCTGCCGCTTTTCGAGATCGGCGAGACGCTTGGTCATCTGTTCACGCAATTGCTTGGCCTGAGCCTGGATGTCCGAAATTTCGTCGGCGTGGGCCGTCGCTGCGAAAGCCAAAATGGCGGTTGCTGAGATGAAAAGTCTCTTCACGTAAGTCCCCCAAAAATAGCCGCGGCAACAACCATGCGCTGCGGACAAAGGCACGGAGCCTCGAATGAGGACTCCTTACGTGAACGATCCTGCATCACCTCTTCGAGAAATGTTGTCACTTGAACGCAACAACGAATTCAGAAGCCGACAAAAATCTATAATATGATTTTAATAATATAAAAGCCGATTTAGCTTCTAAAAATTTTTTAAGGTTCTAAAAAATTATTGCAAAAATACACCACGAAACGGCCTCAATAAAAATTTTCTAATGAAGGTTCCTCACCATATCGAGTGACAGCAAAGTCACAGCAGCCGTCTGATCTAGCGGCTGTCTTGCGCTTCTGAATTATTCTTGATGAATCGCTCGCGCGACCCGTGCTTCGGTGTCGAGAGTCCTCGCGACATCAATCCCGCGACACCAGGGTCGATCAAGGAGGAGGCCCGCGGCGCCGATCGTCCGGACGCCGCGCCTGCCTTCGCCGCCGTGGCCGGCGGTCACTCGGGCGACGTGAACAGCTCGGCCGCTTGAGCTGGAGGAAGCCGCGGCTTCATAAAAATGACGACCAGCCATGAACGGCCGACGGAGCAACGAGCCAAATCCCGCCTTGCCGGGGTATGTCAAAAGCACCATCCTTGCGTGAACAACGACGCCGAAACACGATTCCGGCCGCCAGGGGGAAACGACCATGAAAAAGCACGGGTTCGACCGGCGCGATTTTCTGAAAACCGCCGTGGCGAGCGGCGCGGCCGCGGCCAGCGCGACAGCGGCCATCGCAACGCCGGACAAGGCGCAAGCCGACCAGTCAGTCCAGGCGCCCGGTGCCCTCTCCGAGCCGGCCGGCTATGCCTTCCTCAACCTCGACGAAGCGGCCTTCGTCGAGGCCCTGGTCGACCACATGATTCCCGCTGACGAAATCAGTCCGAAGGGCACCGATCTTGGCGTCAATATCTATATCGACCGGGCCTTGGCGGGCGGCTGGGGCAAAGGCGATCGTCTCTATATGCAGGGACCGTGGAAGCTGGGCAGCCCGAGTCAGGGTTACCAGCTGCCGCTGACGCCCGCGCAGCTCTACCGCGCCGGAATCGCAGCGACCAACGCGCATTGCCGCAAGGCTTACGGCAACACGTTCGACCGGATCACGCCAGACCAGCGGCAAGAGGTCCTGATCGGGCTCTCCACCGGCAAGATCACCTTCGATAGCGGCCTGCCGGTGCGGGTGTTCTGGACCACGCTTTATCAGACGGTGGTCGAGGGGATGTATTCCGATCCGATCTATGGCGGCAACCGCAACAAGGCCGGATGGGCGATTATCGGCTTTCCCGGCGTCATCGCCGTGCATCGCGATCACGTCGCGCAATATCGCGGCAAGCCGTTCCCGAACAAGCCTGTCGGCATCGCGGACATGAGCTAGGGGGCACGAAAATGACCACGAAACTCAAGGAAGTCGACGTCGTCATCGTCGGGCTGGGCTGGACCGGCGGCATTCTGGCCAAGGAGCTGACCGAGGCCGGCCTGAAGGTCGTCGCGCTCGAGCGCGGCAGCATGCGCACGCCGGAAAACGATTACGCGCTGCCCAATATCCGTGACGAGCTGCGTTATGTCGTGCGTCACGACCTGATGCAGAACACCGCGCGCGACACCATCACCGTGCGCAACAACCCGCAGCAGGATGCGTTGCCGATGCGCCGGCTCGGGTCTTTCCTGCCGGGCGAGGTCGTCGGTGGCTCCGCCGTACATTGGAGCGGCCACACCTGGCGCTGGACCGACATGGAATTCAAGGTCCGCTCCAACTACGAGGAGCGTTACGGCAAGAAGTCCATTCCCGAGGACATGACCATCCAGGACTGGGGAATCACTTACGCCGAGCTCGAGCCTTATTATGACAAGTTCGAATACACCGCCGCAGTTTCGGGCAAGGCCGGCAATCTCGGCGGAAAGATCCAGGAGGGCGGCAACCCGTTCGAGGCGCCGCGCGCCCGCGAATATCCGTTGCCGCCGCTGACACCCATTCTGGCGAGCGAGATGTTTACCGACGCTGCGCGCAACGCGGGCTATCACCCCTTCCCGCGGCCATCGGCCAACGCCTCGCAGCCCTACACCAATCCGGACGGCTCGAAATTCGGCGCCTGCCAGTATTGCGGCTATTGCCAGCGCTTCGGCTGCGAAGCCAACGCCAAGGGCAGCCCGCATATGACCGTGATCCCGATCGCGATGGCACGACCGAATTTCGAACTGCGGACGAATTCCTGGGTGACGAAAGTGCTCAAGGATTCCGACGGCAAGCGCGTGACCGGCGTTGCCTATACGAACATCCTGGACGGCGAGGAATTCGAGCAGCCGGCTGGAATCGTGCTCTTGTGCGCCTACGCCATCAACAATGTGCACCTGATGCTGCTGTCGGGCATCGGCACGCCTTACGATCCCGTGGCGCAGAACGGCGTTATCGGCAAGAACTACTGCTACCAGACCGGCGCCAGCGCGACGCTGTTCTTCGAAGGAAAATATTTCAACCCGTTCATGAATGCCGGCGGCTCCAACGCCACGATCGACGACTTCAACGCCAACTGGGCCTTCGACCGCGCGCCACACGAATTTGTCGGCGGATATGTGGTGGCCGGCGGCTTCAACACCCCGCTGCCGATCGGCTATCGTCCGGTGCCGTCAGGTACGCCGCAGTGGGGCAGCGAATGGAAACGGGCGACTGCAAAATGGTATCAGACCGCGATGGTCATCAATGCGAGCGGCAGCGTCATGGCCAACCGCTACAACTGCTTCGACCTCGATCCGACCTATCGCAACGCGTTCGGTCTGCCGTTGATGCGCATGACTTTCGATTACAAGGACAACGAGCACAAGATGGGCATTCATGCCGCGGCGACCATCAACGCCATCGCCAAATCGATGAACCCGACCAAGCTCAATCGGGCTGTAGCTCGCACCAACCCCTGGACCGTGGTGCCTTACCAAAGCACGCATAACACCGGCGGGACGATCATGGGCACCAATCCGCGCGAGAGCGCGGTGAACAAATATTTGCAGAGCTGGGATTGCCACAACCTGTTCGTGGTGGGGGCCAACGTGTTCCCGCACAATGCCGCCTACAATCCCACCGGCCCCGTCGGGGCGCTCGCTTACTGGACCGCCGACGCCATCAAGAATCGCTATCTGAAGAATCCGGGTCCGCTGGTGCAGGCATGAAACGCGCGACTTTAACGACGACCGTACTGGTCACCGTGCTTCTGACTACGACCGCGCGCGCCGAAGGCGACGCGGTGCGTGGCGAAGCCCGCTTCCAGGAATGCGCCGCCTGCCACAAGCTGCAAGCCGGCGCCAACGAAGTGGGTCCGAGCCTGCATGGAATCTTTTCGCGCAAGGCCGGCGAACTTTCCGATTTTCGTTATTCACCGGCGATGAGGCGTAGCGGCATCGGCTGGACGCCGGAAACGCTCGACAAATACCTCGCCGATCCGCAAGCCTTCATACCCGCCAACCGCATGCCCTATGCCGGCATATCGAATGCAAGCGACCGCGCCGACCTCATCGCTTACTTGCAGAAGGCAACGCAGTAGGTTTGGACGAACTCTGTCATTGCCGGGCATAGCCGTGATGCCCGGGTCCCGTCTCCGCCAAGGCTTATTCCAGCGGCTCGACTCTCACGATCGAAGCGCCGTGATTGTTGCCGGCCCAGAAGCTGACCGGACTGGTGGAATTGTCGACAAAGACACGCCGGATATTGGTGGACCGCGGCAGCAGGTAATTGACTGTCTCGCCGGTCGCAGGGTTGAGCCGGGTGACCTGATCGCTCAGCATCGAACCTGTCCATGCCTGGCCATTGCGATCGACGGCGACGTCATAAGGCGACGACCATTTCGGCGGGATCGGCCACTCCTTGAACTCTTCGCGTTTGGTATCGAACATGCCGATGCGATCGGCGCGGTATTCGCCGAACCACAGGCGGTCCTGCGCATCCATCGAGCCCCGGCGCGGCGCCGAGTTCGGAGTCGGTATCTCGTATAAATCGACCGCTCCGGTCCTGGCATCGATACGGCCAATGTGACGCTGCCGAAAATCGGTGAAGTAGACGTTGTTTTTGGAGTCGGGGATGACGTCGTAGATATTGTGGGGACCCGACATGCCTTTGAACGGCTCGAAGGTTTCGAGCTTGCCGGTGGCAACATCGAGCCGATGAATACCGGCAAAGCCGTTGTTCTGCGCCCAGACCTTGCCGTCGACGGCGGAGCTTTGCGGGCTGACCATGTTGATTTGCGCGGCGTCGATATTTTCCTCGCCCTCGAGCGGCCAGAACTTGAAGGTTTCGGTCTTCGGATCGAATTTGGCGATCGTGGCCTGATACATGTTGCCAAACCACAGATTACCCTCGGCATCGCTGCGCAGGCCGAGCAGGCCGGTTGGGAAACCGGGCTTGTGTTCGACAATCGCAAATTCCGTGAGCTTGCCGGTTTTAGGATCGAGCTTGCTGAGATACTGCTCACCGAAGGACGAAAACCAAACCATGCCATTGACATCGACAATCACGTCGTGCGGTTCGATGGTTTCGCGCGGCAGATCGTATTCGGTATAGATGACACGGGTGGCCGCTCCGGTCGGACGCGGCAGGGTCTTGAATTCGAAATTCCATGTCGGATGCGCGCTGAGATTGATGCTGGCGAGATAGTTCGCCGTACTGCGATAGACCTGAACGCGCTGATCGCCGCGCTCCTCTCTCAAACGCTCGGCGCGGCGCAATTGCGGATGCGACGGCATGCTTTGATTCACATAGCCCTGCATACGCGGCAGGATCATCGTCAGGAATTCGTCGGCGGTATATTTCGAGTTCAGCGGGCGGGCGAGCGTGTGGCAGCCGACGCAATTGAGCAATTGTCCCTTCTGCGCGTCCGTGCCGGACATGCTGGCGAGCCACTCGGC
This sequence comes from uncultured Alphaproteobacteria bacterium, assembly GCA_963770515.1. Classification (GTDB taxonomy): domain Bacteria; phylum Pseudomonadota; class Alphaproteobacteria; order Rhizobiales; family Xanthobacteraceae; genus Bradyrhizobium. The sequence goes on along the minus strand of CAVYPW010000001.1, from coordinate 1,586,540 downwards.
ATTGCTCAGTTGCGACGCAATATCTTTCGCCGCACGCAAGGCAAGATCGGCGGTCGCCGTCTTGTCCGCCGCAATGGAAACCTGGGTAGGCCCATCGAGGTCGTAACCCACGGCCCGGATACGCAAGGCGTAAGCGCCGGGCTCCAGTCTCGTTGCCGGGAAACTATAGCGACCGTCCTTGTCGCTCACGACCGTCACCGTGATGGTCGATCCGCTTTTTTGGGCGCTGACAAGGACGCCTTCCAACGCCTCCGGCCCTGCCGTCACCGTTCCCGTTAGCGCGGGATCCGGCTGCTGCGCGGCCGAGGGGCCGGCGGCCAGGCAAGCAAGACCTAGCAGGCAAACCAAGCTCGCTACCGAAAGGCGCGACATGAGCGTCTCCCCGATTTGATTATTGTTATTTGTTACGGACAGTGTAGTGGGCTGGATTGCGGAAGGCCAGCTACTACACCGTTCCAACTTCGCATTTCTCGGTTATGATGGAAGGCGCTTCAAACAGCGAACGCCAAGAAACGGGGAAAGACAAGATGAGTATCGACCAAGCCAGAGAAGGCCGAGCCAATCTGCCGGGCATTGTCGCCGCGATGTTCAGCAATGCGACCGTTGACCGCGACTACGCGCCGTATGGACTTTTCCTGTTGCGGATTTCGCTCGGGTTCGACTGGCTGGTCCATGCCTTCCTGAAAGTCTCCCGCGGCATGCACACCCATGAAGCGCTGCTGGCGAAAAACGGCATTACACCCCTGCTCGCCTGGCCGACCTTCGGCCTCGAGGTGATCGGCGGCGTCGCCATTCTGCTCGGCTGGTACACCCGCCAATGGGCCGGATTCCTGCTGATATTTTTGGCGGTAGTCGTCTGGATCAAATGGCCGGTCGGCTGGGGCTATTCCAGTCCGGGCGGCGGCTGGGAATATCCGATGCTATGGCTGGTCGCCCAAGCCTCGCTGGTATTGGCCGGCAGCGGCGCCTTCGCGTTGCAGGGCTCCAAATCCTGAGCTTTTCAGCCTTGAGCTTCTCGGTCCGGAATTTCCGGACCCTGAGATGCGACGGAAATAGCCACGTCAACCCCGCGTCAGCAGGGCCGTCAAGGCAATCTCATCTTTCAATCGATTGATTTTGTAACGCCGGGCAATCGGCGATCCAGCCGCGGCGATGGCCGCCAATCAGGCCGCGTTCATAGCCACGAGCTGACCCACGACCAGCCTTTCCAGCGTGTCGACCGACTGGAAATTTTCCGGCGTGATGTCTGATTGCGGAATCGTGAAATCAAACTCGGCTTCGACGGCCAGCATCAGGTTGACCATGTCCATCGAGGTCAGACCGACATCCACCAGCAGCGTTGCCGGCTCAAGGTCGGCAGCAATCGCATTCTGCTTCAGGATGGACTTGACGAGAGCAAGCAACCTGCCCTGGACATCACTAACGGCCTGCATTTCGATTTCTCACCTGTCGCACCGATCGCGTCATTGCTTGCGCGAAATGCAAACCATGACGCGCGTGACTATACTTCCGCGACTGCCTTAAAAACAGTGAATCCCGTTTGAGCAAAATCTTTGTTCCGCTTTTAACGCTAACGGCGGTCGTTAAAACACGCCGCATTGAAACAATGTCTGATTAACTTTCATCATCGAAACGGCGGCCGTTACCTCGAATTTCATCGACGCATTTGAATTAAATCCTTAAGCGTATAGCTCGATCGGAAGTTGTACGCGCCGACGCTTCGCACCGACAAACCATCGAGGCACTTTTGCCATGAATGTTCAGCAAGCCAGTTTTCGTGACGCGAGCGCTGAAAAGACCAGCGAACAATTCATTCCCGATCGCAGCTCTTTTCCGCAGAGAATCGCTGCCGTAACCGCAGCCGCAGCCTCCGAGGCCGACGACGTCGACCGTCGCGCACGCTTCCCGCAGAAAGCCATCGACGCGGCGCGCACGCAACGCCTGCTCGGCGCCCAGATCCCGCAAGCCTTCGGCGGCGACGGCGCGTCGATTTTCGACATTACCGACATGTGCTACGCGCTGGGCCGCGTTTGTTCTTCCACCGCGATGATCTTCGCGATGCACCAGACCAAAGTCGCCTGCCTGGTCCGGCACGGCGGTGGCAGCGCCTATCATGAAGACCTCATGCGCCGCGTGGCGTCCGAGCAGATGTTGCTGGCATCCTCGACCACCGAGGGCCAGAACGGCGGCAACATCCGCGTTTCATCGGCCGCCGTCGAACACGCCGGCACCGAAATCTCGCTGGTTCGCAATGCGACGGTGATTTCCTATGGTGCACACGCCGACGGCATCATCACCATTGCCCGCCGCGACAGTGATGCGGCCGGCTCCAACCAAGTACTGCTTGCCATCACCAAGGACGACTACACGCTGGAGCGCAGCGTCGAATGGGAAACGCTCGGCATGCGTGGAACCTGCAGCGCAGGCTTCGAACTGAAGTTCAAAGGCTCAAGCAGCCAGATTTTCCCTGAAGGCTATGACAAGATCCACGCCCAGACGATGACGCCGGTGGCTCATCTGTGCTGGTCGTCTGCCTGGGCCGGGATTGCCGCCGCTTCGGTGGAGCGCGCGCAAGCCTTCATCCGCAAGGCCGCGCGGGGTGCCGGCGGTCAAATGCCGCCCGGAGCTGCCCATTTCAACGCCGCCAGGATGAAGCTCGCCAAGCTGCGCGCAATCATCACCGCCAATCTCGATCACTACGCGGCCCACGAACGCGACGAGCGGGCATTGTCGTCGATCGACTTCCAGTCGTCGATCAACCTGCTCAAGGTGGAAGCATCCGAGCTTGCCGTCGAGACCGTGATGAGCGCGATGCGCGCCTGCGGGCTCGCGGGTTATCGCAACGACGGCGATTTCAGCATCGGCCGCCTGCTGCGTGACGTCTTGTCGTCGCCGATCATGATCAACAACGACCGCATCCTCGCCAACATCGCGACCACCAGCCTCATGAGCGCGGTGCCCGCAAGCTTGCGCGACTGAGCCACAGCGATCTCGCAACACCAGGGAAGACCGAGCATGAACGTCGTCGTCCGAACCGACAAGGTCGAAAGCGCCGCACAGCCCACCGATCCGCTCGACCACCTGGCCGACAAGCTGTTTCACAAGATGGGCACCGATGGCGTTTATGCCCGGACCGAGCTCTATGAGCACATTGTCGAGCGGCTTGCCGCGCTGATCACCCGGCACCGCGAGGCGGGCACGGAAGTGATGCGTTTTCCGCCGGTCATGAATCGCGCGCAACTGGAGAAGTCAGGCTACCTGAAGAGTTTCCCCAACCTGCTCGGCTGCGTCTGCGGACTGCATGGCACCGAGCGCGAGATCAACGACGCGGTCAGCCGGTTCGATGCCGGCGGCGAATGGACCACCTCGCTCTCGCCCGCCGATCTCGTGCTCTCGCCGGCCGCCTGTTATCCGGTCTATCCGATTGCGGCCGCCCGCGGCCGGCTGCCGCAAGGCGGCCTGCGCTTCGACGTCGCGGCCGATTGCTTCCGGCGCGAGCCGTCGCGCCATCTCGACCGGCTACAGTCTTTCCGGATGCGGGAATATGTCTGCATCGGCAGCCCGGAGGATGTGTCCGACTTTCGTGAGCGCTGGATGGTGCGGGCGCAAACGATCGCGCGCGATCTCGGGCTGACCTTCAAGGTCGACTACGCAAGCGATCCCTTTTTTGGCCGCGTCGGCCAGATGAAGGCGGTCAGCCAGAAGCAGCAATCGCTCAAATTCGAATTGCTGGTCCCGCTGCGTTCGGAGGAGCAGCCCACCGCATGCATGAGCTTCAACTATCACCGCGAGCATTTCGGCACCACCTGGGATATCAAGGATGCAAATGACGCACCGGCCCATACCGGCTGCGTGGCATTCGGGATGGATCGGCTTGCGGTGGCGATGTTCCACACCCACGGCACGGATCTCGCGAAGTGGCCCGTTCCCTTGTGCGAGTTGCTCGACCTGTAACGCAAGACATCGACCGGCCGATGCCGCAGCCGCCTTGTGCTGCGGCATTAACTATGTGCAAAATCCCAGTACAGCTTTCGCGCGCGCTGAAACACCGGACCCGGCTGCAATGAACGGTCGTCGATCCGGATCACCGGCGCGACCTTGGCGAAGTTGCCGCTGGAAAAGATTTCGTCGGCACCGAAAAAATCATGGTATTTAAGCGCTGTCTCGATGACCGTGACGCCATCGGCGCGCAAGAGGCCAATCACCCGCTGCCGCGTGATGCCGTTGAGGAACGTTCCGTTCGGCGCGGGCGTATAGACCACGCCATGCTTTGCCATGAACACATTCGAATTGCCGAACTCGGCGACGTTGCCGAGCATGTCGAGCATCAGGCAATTGTTGAAGCCGCGCGCTTGCGCCTCGATCAGGGCCCGCGAATTGTTCGGATAGAGACAGCCGGCTTTGCAATCCACCGGCGCACTTTCCATTGTCGGACGGCGGAATGGCGAGAGCGTGATCGCCGAGCCCGTGATCGGCGGCATCGGCGCCGCGTAGATACAAAGACACCAGTTCGTCGTTTCGGGATCGAACAGGACACCGCCGCCGCTGCCGGTCTGCGCCCAATACATCGGCCGAATATACAGCTCCGCTTTAGCACCGAACTGCGCGATACCTTCGCGTGCCAACGCGAGCCAGGTTTCGGTATCGACGACCGGTTTGAGTTTGAAGTTGACCGCAGACCGGTTGACGCGCTCGCAATGCCGGTCGAGATCGGGCGCCACGCCTTCGAAGGCGCGCGCGCCGTCAAACACCGTTGAAGCCAGCCACGCGCCGTGGGTACGAGGCCCCATGATCGGCACATTGCCGGCGTGCCAGTCGCCCTCGAAGAAGGTTAAGGTCTCGGAAAAATCGACCGGCTTCACGGTCGGGACGGATATGGCCATCTGTGCTCTCGCAACCGGTCTTTCGGTAGATGAAGGCATCTATATTGTCTGAACTTCCTAAGGATTTCCTTTTCCATGCAGACGGCATGGTGCCGACAGCCGATCGAGCGCATCGGCTTTCGTGGCTCGCGTCATCACGACATGGCCAAACATGGTTACGAAGTCATGACGAAATCGTTCGGACTTTTAATCGATCCGCGCACCTTCATTAGGGTTATTTCATCAATCCTGGCGCGAATTATTGAAGGCTTGATGGTCAACATCTTACAAGTTGGACTGCGAAAAAAGCACGCTGAAGTGCATTACGCGAAGAACGTAGAGGTGACCGATGCGCAGCGAGACGATCGCCATTCACGCTGGCTACGAACCCGATCCGACCACCAAGGCGGTCGCTGTTCCGATCTATCAGACGGCATCCTACGCGTTCGACAGCGCCGATCATGGCGCAGCCCTCTTTAACCTGGAAGCCGAAGGCTATCGTTACAGCCGGATCGCCAACCCGACGACCGCGGTTCTGGAAAAGCGCATTGCCGAGCTCGAAGGCGGCGTCGGCGCGCTGGCGGTCGCGACCGGCCAGGCCGCTTTGCATTTTTCCATTGTCAATCTTGCCGACGTAGGCGGCAACATCGTCTCAGTTCCACAGCTTTACGGCACATCGCATACGCTTCTCGGCCACATTCTGCCGCGCCAGGGCATCACCACCCGCTTTGCAGAAAGCGACAAGGCCGATGCGATCGAGAAACTGATCGACGAGAACACCAGAGCGGTGTTTGCCGAGACGATCGGAAATCCCGCCGGCAATGTCTGCGACATCGAAGCGCTGGCCAAGGTTGCGCATCGTCACGGCGTGCCGCTGGTGGTCGACAACACGGTGGCAACGCCGATCCTGCTCAAACCTTTCGACTACGGCGCCGACATCGCCATTCACTCGCTGACCAAGTTTCTCGGCGGCCACGGTACGACACTTGGCGGCGCCATCGTCGACAGCGGCCGCTTCCGCTGGGCCGACCACGCGGGTCGCTTCCCGGCCTTCAATCAGCCGGACGTCTCCTATCACGGCCTCGTCTATGCCGAACGTTTCGGCGCCAGGGCCTATATCGAGCGCGCCCGCAGCGTCTATCAGCGGACCATGGGCGCGGTGCTCTCACCATTCAATGCGTTCCTGCTGCTGCAAGGCATCGAAACCGTGGCACTCCGCGTCGAGCGGCATGTCGGGAACGCCCGCAAGGTCGCTGAATTCCTGCGCAACGATCCGCGCGTCGATTGGATCAACTATGCAGGCTTTGCCGACAGCCCCTATTATCCGCTGGTGGAAAAATATCTCAACGGCAATGCTTCGTCGCTGTTTACGTTCGGCATCAAAGGCGGTCTCGAGGCCGGCAAAGTCTTTTACGACTCCCTCGAACTGATCACACGGCTCGTCAATATAGGCGATGCGAAGTCGCTCGCCTGCCACCCGGCTTCGACCACCCATCGGCAGATGACCGCGGAGCAGCAGCGCGTCGCCGGCATCCTGCCCGAGACCATCCGCCTTTCGATCGGCATCGAGCACGTCGACGACATCATCGAGGACATCGATCAGGCGCTGGCGAAGGCTTGCTCGGCGCACAAGCGGCTCGAAGCGGCGGAATGAATTGGCTAGTGCGGCGAATTTTAAGTTCCTATCGGTATCGCGGCAAATTCGTCATAGGAACTTCAAATTCAAAGCCGCACTAGGAATCAATAAGTTGCTAGAGCTCCTTTGATTCCGAAGTTCGCATCAGAGGTTGCCGCGATATCATGCGAACTTCGGAGTTGGAGCGCTAGGCGCGACATGACCGTTCTGTTGGAAAAGCGGCGACTGATCGTCAGTCCCGGTCTCGTACCGGCGCAGCAGCGGCGCGAGGATAAATTCGGCCACCCGCAAGACGTTGATGTCGACCTCACGATCGGGCTCATCAACAATATGCCGGACGCCGCGCTGCAGGCCACCGAACGTCAGTTTATGCGCCTGCTTAGACAAGCAGCCGGCGACGTTCGCATTGATTTTCACTGCTTCTCGTTGCCGTCAGTGAGACGCTCGCAATCGGCGAAAGGGCGAGTCGAGGGGCAGTATACCGACATCGCCGAAATCGATCGGCTCAAGATCGATGGACTGATCGTCACGGGCGCGGAGCCCAATGCGGCAAGCCTTCCCCAAGAGACGTTCTGGCGCGAGCTCACCGATATTGTCGATTGGGCAAAGAAAAATACCCGATCGACGATCTGGTCGTGCCTGGCTGCCCATACCGCTGTGCTGCATCTGGACGGCATCGAACGATATCGGCTCGAAACAAAATGCTCCGGAATCTACAACTGCGTCAGTGTCTCGCCGCACTGGCTGACAGACCGGCTTCCTTCCCCCTTCAAGGTGGCGCATTCGCGCTTCAATGAAGTACGCGCCGACGATCTGACGGCGAAAGGCTACCAATTGCTGTCGCACACCCCGCGAGGCGGCATCGACAGCTTCGCCAAGGACTTCGGCAGCCAGTTCATCTTCTTCCAGGGCCATCCGGAATATGAGGAATTATCGCTGGAGCGCGAATATCTTCGCGATATATCGCGCTTTCTCGCAGGCGAACGCGATAGCTATCCGGGCATTCCCGCCGGCTATTTCGACGCGGAGACCGCGCAGAGGCTTGCGGCCTTTGCCGTGCGCGCCCAGACCGAACGCCGGCCGGCGCTGAGCACCGAATTACCCGACCGCACCCTTCGGCCAGATATCGCGACCGGCGCCGCCGCTACCGCAATGTTCCGCAACTGGATCGGCTTTCTCTTCGAACGCGCGCGGGCCACCTCACCAGAAACGAGTTTTTGACCGGGTGAGATGAAATGGCTGCGCGAACCGAATGGCCGGCATTGCAAGCTCGTGTCAGTAACCGCTTGTCGCGGTACTTCTGCACGACGCCGTTCCGCTTACGCAACCCGCGGGCGATGGTCAGCTTCACCTTCGATGACTTTCCCGACAGCGCCGCCGACGTCGGGGTTCCCATTCTCGACCGTTACCGTGCCAAGGCGACGTTCTATGTCTCTGGCAGCCAGGTCGGCAAAGGGTCAGAGCACTGGCAAGGGGTGGCGGCCGACAAGATCGTGGAACTGCACCGGCTTGGCCATGAGATCGCCTGCCATACCTTTTCACACGTGCGCGCGACCGATCTCGACGCGACGCGGCTCGCTATCGAAATCGATGAAAACCGCCGCTACTTGATTGGCCTCGACCCTTCGATGCGGATCGGGAATTTTGCCTATCCTTACGGTCTGGGCTCGGTATGGCGAAAATCGCAACTCGCAAAGACCTTTCGATCTTCCCGTGGCATCATTCCAGGCATCAACAGCGGGGTGGTGGATTTGCAGTATTTGCGCGCCACCCCGCTGATCAATCACCACATCGATGAGGAGCGCATCGATCGCGCCTTCGATGCGCTGGTCGATACCAATGGCTGGCTCATTTTCTACGGCCATGATGTGGCAAGCGAGCCCAGCCCCTACGGCTGCACCCCATCGTTGCTGCGATACGCGCTGGAAGCCGCCGCCAGGCGCAACGTTGCCGTCATGACCGTCGCCGCCGCACTGTGCGCCGCCGGCGCGTGAGTTTCGATTGCCGCGAACTTTGCCTCGTCAGCGAAAATTCCCTTTGGTTTCCGGGATCAGGAACGCGCCGATCAGGTAGACCACAAAGATCCCGACCACGAAAATGGAAAGCGTCATCGGGATTGCCGCCGGGCTTCCGGCCGCCAGCGATACGAAGGTCGGCATCATTCCGCCCAGTGCGAAGCCGATGTTCCACGACAGGCCGGTGCCGCTGGCGCGAATCTCGGTCGGAAATCGCTCGTTGAGAAAGATCAGGACCGGCGCGTAGCCGGCATTCCCGAGAAATGCGATCGCCAGGGCATAGAACGCGATCATGCCGGTATCTTTTGTCGCGGCCATACCGAGATAGCATATCGGCAGCAATACGATCATGCACAGGCCCGCCAGGATAAAGGTCTTCTTGCGGCCGATGGCATCGCTGAGCGCGCCGACGAGGATCGCGGAGATCAGGGCCATCAAGCTCCCGCCGATCAGAATGAGCGAGGAGACGTTGTTGGGGAGTTTGTTCACGACCTTGAGGAACGACGGCAGGTAGCCTGACGTCAGGTAGTAACCAGCCCCGCCGCCAAATGTGATCAACAGGTTGAGCAGCAGGACGTTACGCCAGTCGCTCGAAAACAGCGCGGTGACCGGGGCCACCGTTTTGACGGCGGTACCGGCCGACTTCTGTTTCTGGCGCTCCTTGAAGAAGGGCGACTCCTCGAGGTTATTGAAAATGAACCAGCCAAGCAGCGAACTGAGCAGGCCGGAAAAGAACATGCAACGCCATCCCCACACCGCGAACGCCTCGCCCGGGAAAATCGACGACGTGATCAGGAAGATGAACGAAGCGAGAAGCGCACCGATTCCAGCCCCACCCCCGCCGATGAGGCCTGACATGGCGCCGCGACGGCTGGGCGAAACCGATTCGGTGCCGATGGTGTGGGTCGATGCCACGACCCCGCCGACGAATATGCCCTGAACCAGCCGCAGGATCAGGAACAAGGCCGGCGCGACGTACCCGGCCTGCGCGATCGTCGGCAGCAGACCAAACGCCGCGGTTGAAAACCCGACGCCAACGATCGCGACGAACATCGCGTTCTTGCGGCCGTGAACGTCCGCATAGTGACCGAAGATCGCGGAACCGACCGGGCGCATCAGCAACGTCACCGCGAACGAAGCGTAGACGGCGGCGAGCGAAAGCGTCGGGACGGTCGACGGGAAGAACAAAGCGCCGACGACAGGGGCGACATATAACAGAATAAAGAGGTCAAACAGATCGAGTGACCAGCCGAGAACCGATGCGATCATCGCATTTCGCATTTGTCGCGTCCCGGCGGGCGGTGACGCTTCAATATTCCTGGAATCCGCAATCGACATATGTCCCTCCAATTTCTATCCCTGAAGACGATTGAACCTCAGCTCCCGATAAATTTCGGCGGCCGCTTGGCATTGAACGCCTCGACCCCCTCCTTGAAGTCGTCCGACTGGCGCAGACGGCTGTAGCAATGGCCTTCCAGTTCGATCGCGATCGACAGCGTCGAATCCTCGGTGTCGTTCAGGAGCTTCTTGGCCGTCCGCTGGGCGAGCGGCGAGAAGGTGCGAAGTTCGTCGACAAGCTTGCCGGTCGCCTTCTCGAGCTCGGCATCGGGCACGCATTCGGTCACGACACCCCAGTCAAATGCCTGTTTCGCGGTGATGCGCTTCGAACGCATCACGATGTCCTTGGTACGTGTGATTCCGATCATCTTCTGCAAGCGCGCCGAGCCGCCCGAGCCGGGGATCTGCCCGAGCTTCTGTTCTGGCAATGCGTAAAGCGTGGTCTCGGAAGCAATCCGGAAATCGCAGGCCAGCGACAATTCGAAGCCCACGCCGAAGCAATAGCCGCGGTTGGCAACGATCACTGGCTTCGAGCAGCGCGCCGGCGACGCGATGTTCCAGGCCAGCTTGGAAACCTTCTCGGGCGTCGCTTCCATGAAGCCGCCGATATTTCCGCCGCTGGAGAAATGCTCGCCGACCGACCGCACGACAATAACGCGCACCCGCGCATCCTCATCCAGCGTCTCGAACACGAGACGGAGCTGGTCACGCTCCGGCATCGAGACGACGTTGAGCGGCGGCCGGTCGAGGATGACATCGGCACGTTCATGCGCTTCATCGATCTCGACCTGGAAACCGTCGAGCTTGGCGAGCCTCGGGTCCGTGAACGTGTAAGGTGAAGCCATCGTAAGTGCCTTTCTTTCAATCAGGCCGCGCGTGTTCAGGTTGATAGTCGCCTGCCACCAGCAGGCGGCGCAGCAATTTTCCGACCGGGGATTTCGGCAACGCATCGACAAAAACGAAGCGCCGCGGGCGTTTGAAGTCAGCAAGCCCCGACGTGCGGCAAAATTGATCGAGTTCGGTGTCGCTGACCGCGGCCTTGCGTTTGACAAAGGCTGTGACGACCTTGCCCCATTTTTCGTCGGGAAGGCCGACGACGGCGACCTCCAGCACGGCGGCATGCAGCGAGAGGCAGCTTTCGATCTCAACCGGTGAAACATTTTCGCCGCCGGTGATGATCATGTCGTCCACGCGGCCGGTGACGAAGAGATCGCCATCGCGATCAACGAAGCCCGTATCGCCCGTAAAATACCAGCCGTCTCGCAGGGACTTCGCGTCCGCGTCGGGCCGCCGCCAGTAGCCCTCGAAGGATTCGTCACCTGCCAGGAGCGCGATGATCTCGCCCTCTTCTTCCGGCGCGGCAAAGTCGGTCACTGCGGCCGCATTCAGTTTCACGACCCGGATTTCCTGATTGATCCCGGCCTTGCCCGCCGAACCCGGCTTCGCAGGGGCGTTCTGATCGATGGTGAAGGTGTAGATCTCCGAACTGCCGTAATGATTGACGAACAAATCGGGACGGAATGCCTCGTTGAGCCTTTTCAGGAGGCCGTCCGTCATCGACGCGCCGGCGAAGCCTAGCTTTCGCACGCTCGACACATTGCCCGACGCAAACTCGCGGGCGTGGACCAGATCGTGGTACAGCGTCGGCACCAGATAGAGGTTGGTGACCCGTTCCGCCTCGATCAGCGCAAGCGCTTTTTTCGTATCGTAGCGGGGCAGGCACACAAACGTGCCGCCGATCAGCGACATCGCAATCAAAGAGCGAACGCCCATGGTATGGTAGAGCGGCATGACGCCGAGCGTCCGCTCGCCGCGCCGATAAAGGTTTTGCGCGACATGGGCAATTCCGGCGGCGCGCTCGACACGATGACGCCGCGGCACGCCTTTCGGCCGCGATGTCGTGCCCGAGGTATAGAGCATGATCGACCAGTCTTCGGCGCCGGCACGCGGGGTCGCGTCCGGCGCCGGTTCTTTCGCCACGCGCGTAAAATCGATCGCACCAGCATCGTCGCAGCCAACCGCGATGCGCGGCAGATTTGATGCGCGTTTCGATCTCGCAATGGCTTGCGCGGAGACGTCCTGGTAGACGACAGCACGCGATTCGGAATTTTCGATGCAGAAATCGAGTTCGTCGTCCTTGGCACGCCAGTTGACTGGCGTGATCACGATGTCCGCCAATTGGCAGGCCCAGTGCAAGGTTGCGGCGGCCTCGCAATTCTGTAGGACCGTGACGATGTGATCGCCCGGCTTCAAACCGATACGGTAGAGCGCTGCAACCACCGAAGAGATACGCCGATACCACTGAGCATAAGTCAGCCGGACACCATCATCGACGACCGCGAGCGCGTGCGGATCACGCGCGACGCTGGCGACAAAGCTTGTTCCAAGATCAAGCATCGGATTTCTCCCTGCTTTTATCGCCAGCCATTTCGGCGGCGGCTTCCATGGCCGCGCGCACGATCGGCGTATAACCGGTGCAACGGCACAGATGGCCGGTCAGGAGGTCGCAGACTTCCTGCTCGCTCGGGTCGGGGCTTTCGCGCAGAAAATGATCGAGCGACATCAAAATGCCCGCGGTACAAAATCCGCATTGCAGCGCGTGGTTACGCTTGAACGCCGCTTGCAGGATGCTGAGGCGGCCCGAGGCGGGAGCAAGTCCCTCAACCGTCCGCACCGCACAGCCCTCGACCTGCACCGCCAGCGTGAGGCAGGCGCGCGCCGGCTTGCCATCGACCTCGACCGTGCAGGCACCACAGACGCCGTGCTCGCAACCGACATGGGTGCCGGTGGCACCGATCTGATGGCGCAGAAAATCAGTGAGAAGCATCCGGGGTTCGGCCTCGCCGCCGCACGGCTTGCCGTTGAGCGTGAACTGGACAGCGTGACGTTGGCCGGCAGGCAGGCGGCTCATGGCAACACCTCCCGGATCAGATCGGCGCCAATCAGGCGAACGAGATCGCGCCGGTATCGCGCCGAGGCGTGAACGTCATCGCGGGCGCCGAGTTCGTAGGCGAAGGAATTCAAGGCGTCGTCGAGAGCGCTCGATTCAAGCCGCGGGAACTCCCGTGTTGCCGGCATGTCGGCGACGCCGCCGACGGCTAGGCGGACGCCGTTCTTTGTCGCGATCGCGGCGCAGGCGACGATGGCAAAATCGCCGTGGCGGCGCGCCACCTCGCGAAAGGCGCAGCCGCTTTGATCGGCTGGAAACGAAACGGCCTCGATCAACTCGTCATCGGCGCGCGTGGTCGCCATCATGCCGGCAAAGAAATCTTTCGCCGATACGCGCCGGCGCCGTTTGGTGCTGCGCAGATGCACGTCGCCACCGAGCGCACAAAGCACCAGCGGTAATTCGGCGCTAGGATCCGCATGCGCGATCGATCCACATACCGTGCCCCGGCTTCGGGTCTGGACGTGGCCGGTCCAGGGCAAAGCCAGCGCAACCAACCTCAAGGCTTCGCCAAGCTCGGGCCATGCCAGCAACGTAGCTTGGCGGACGCCGGCCCCGACGGTGATATTTCCGCTCTTCCGCTCGATGCGCGCCAACTCCGGAAGGCGCATGATATCGATCAGCGTCTTCGGCCTGGCGAGGCGCATGTTGAGCATCGGCATCAGCGATTGTCCGCCCGCAATGATCCGCGCATCGCCCCCCTCGCGGGCGAGCCCAGCAAGTACCTCATCGAGATGTTCTGCGCGGACATAGTCGAACGCGGCGGGCTTCATCGCTGCCCTCCAAACCATCGCCAAAGTTTTGCCAGAAGCGAGCCTCCCGTCGAACGGGAGACCCCACCGCCAGCCCGCCGCGCCAGTGCCGCAAAAAACTGCCCGATGATGACCCGCGCAGCGCCGTCCAATAGCCGGCCGCCGATGCTCGCGACCTTGCCGCCGATACCGGCCTCATACACGTAATGGATCACGGTGCCACCATTCGAAGCGGGACGAAGGGTGATGCGGCCCTCGCCATTACCAAAGCCGAGGCCGCCTTCTGCGTGGCCCGCGAGTGTCACGGCCTGTGGCGGGTCGAGATCGGAGAGTTTCACTTCGGCCCGATAACGGCCCTTCACCGGGCCGATGCCAATCGTCACGTCGGCACGGAAATGGGCGTCGGAAATTTTTTCGACACCGTGGCAGCCGGGGATGACGGCGGCGAGTGTATTGGGATCGAGCAGCATGTCCCAGACTTGCTGCGCGCTGGCCTTGACGACGGCCTCGCCCTCGCCGCGCAGCTTTCGATCGCCGCCGCGTTTTTCTTCCGCTTGCGGAGCCTGGCGAGCCGGCGGTGCGGGTTCGGCGCCGCGAACAAACTCAGCCAGCTTCGCGGGCACGAGCGGCAAAACGAGATCTCGCGCTCCGATCGCATCGGTGACCGCGTTGGCGATACAAACCGGCGTCGACATGCAATTGCCTTCGCCGACGCCTTTCGCGCCAAGCGGCGTGAAGGGCGAAGGTGTTTCCATGTGAAGGATGATCGGATTCGGAACTTCCGCCGTGGTCGGCAGCAGATAGTCCGCGAGCGTCCCGGTCAGAAAACTGCCGTCCTCGGCATAGGCGTATTCTTCATAGAGCGCGGCGCCGACGGCTTGCGCAAAGCCGCCGCGCACCTGTCCGTCGACCATGGCCGGATGCAGGATGGTCCCGCAATCGTGCATGGTGACGTAGCGATCGATCCGCGTTTGCAGCGTGGTGCGCTCGACCTCGACGCCACAGAAGTCGAAAATGAAGCCGTGGCAGAGCGAGGAATTGATGTGGTCGTCCTCGTCGGGCGCAGTCAGTTCGGGCGGCGACCAGAACACGGTCTCGCGGATGGTTTGTCCGACGCCATCGGGCAGCGCGCCCGGCGACCAGTGACTGAGGGCGGCAACGCGCGAGAACGAAACCTTGTTGTCGGGATTGCGCTTCGATCCGACATGACCATCGACAAACGCAATGTCGTCGGCCTCCGTATTCAACTGGCTCGCCGCGACGCGACGCAATTTCCCGGCGATGCGCTCGGCGGCAAGCTTGGCAGTGCCGGCCACGGCCGGCGCGAAACGGCTGGCATAATTTCCGGACGCAATCGACCAGGCGTCTTTCGCAGTATCGATCTCGGTATTGACCCGGATATCCGAAGGCTTCAACCCGAACACGTCGGCGACGACCTGCGACAGTACGGTGCGATGCCCCTGGCCTTGCGGCACGGAGGCAACATGAACACTCACACTCCCGACCGGATCAATCGCGACCGTCGCGGTCGCCTGCGCGCCATTCTTGGGGCCTGCCTTGCGCCGTTCGGCCGGCGTCAGCACGGTCGTGATATAGCCCATATTGGACACGCTGGGTTCGACCGCGGCCGTGTAGCCGATACCGTAGAGACGGCCTTCCGCGCGGGCCGCATCCCGGCGTGCTTTAAGCTCGGTGAGCGCGCCCTCTTGCACCGCTCGCCGGATCGCTTCCTGATAATTGCCGGAATCGAGCAACGCTCCACTGGCCGTCCGGTAGGGAAACGCGTCCGCCGCGATGAGATTGCGCGTGATCACGTCGAGCGGATCGAGATTCAGTTCGAGCGCGATCCGCTGAACCAGACGCTCCAGTGCGAAATACACCTGCGGGCCGCCGAAGCCGCGATTTAATCCGGTCGGCGTCTTGTTGGTGACGACGACCCGGTTGCGGATTTTCAAGTGACGGATGTCGTAGGCACCGGTGAGGTTGCCGTGCATGCGATAGAGGGTTGCGGGTTCGGGCGCCCGCAGATGCGCGCCACAATCTTCAACCTGATCCCAATCAAGTGCGAGAATACGCCCGACTTCGTCGACGGCAGCGGCGAGCGAAACCGCGCGGTTCGTCGCCGAAACCGAGGCGGTCAGATGCTCGAGCCGGTCCTCGATCCATTTCACCGGGCGCCCCGAAGCGCGCGCTGCTGCCGCGATCAGGACGATGTAAGGAAACACGCCCTGTTTGACGCCAAAGCTGCCACCGGAATCCGGCGGCGTGCGCAACCTCAGGCGATTGCCCGGAACCTTCAAGGCGCGCGAGAGCACCGCATGAATGCTGAAAGGCCCCTGGAAATTGGCCAGCACATCGTAGGCGTCTTCGCCGGGGTCGTAATCTGCGACCACGCCGTAGGTTTCGATCGGCGTGCAGGAATTGCGGGGGTAACTGACATCGATGCTGATGCGATGCGGCGCGGACGCGAAGGCCTGTTCGGGATCGCCGTAGCGAAACGAGCGGTCGCTGGCAACGTTGCCGCCAAAACCATCGTGCAGCACCGGCGCATCGGAACTCAGCGCCGCGCGCGGATCAATCACGGCAGGCCGCGGCGCATAACGCACATCGATGAGATCGACCGCGTCTTCAGCGCAATAACGGTCGGTTGCCACGACGATCGCCACGGGTTCGCCGACATAACGTACGCGGCCGACCGCCATCGGCCAGCATTCGACCGGCGCCTTGACGCCCACCACAAGGCTCGACGTCAACGCCTTGATATCTTCGCCATGGAGTACAGCAACGACTCCGCGCGCCTGCATCGCCTGGGATACGTCGATCGAGACAATATCGGCGTGAGCGTGCGGCGAGCGCAGAAAGGCCGCGTGCAGCGTGCCCGGGTGAACACCGACGTCGTCGATGAAGCGGCCACGCCCGGAGAGAAGCGAGGAATCCTCGACACGCGGAATCGACCGACCGACCCAGGATGAGCCGGATTCAGGATGGGCTGCGACTGAGCTGGTGGCTTGCGCCATCCTAAACGTTTCTCCCGCGCAAATAACTGCGTCAGGAAGAGCTATTCAGCGTTGTTCGGGTCCCGCAATGTCGGCTGATCTCGAAACTTACCATCCCGTCTCATTTCGCGAGAAATGTGCGGTGCAACATCAAGCCGCGTCAACTTGCGAGACGTGAAACGCTTCGGAACTCGCGCGGCGAGACGCCACTGTGGTTGCGGAAAAAGCGGGTGAAATGCGCCGGCTCCGCAAAGCCGAGCTGGTGGCTGATATCGGCGACGCTTGCAGATTGATGGAGCACGGCGTCGACGGCCCTCTCCATCCGCACGACGTTGAGATAGACCTTCGGCGGCACGCCGACGGACGCTTCGAACAGACGGAAAAAGTGTGCACGCGAGAGCCCGGCATCCCTGGCAAAGGATTCAAGAGCTGCGCCGCGCCGGGTTTCGGATCGCATCGAAGCGACGGCCTTGTGAATACGCCAGTCGCCGCCGCGTGTGCTCATGGCGCGGATCGAGGCCGGAAAGCTTCGCCACGGTGTGAAACGCTCGATCACCGCGATCATCAGATCAGACAGCAGCGCCTCGTGGGCCGGCCGCGCCTCGGGATGGGCCATCATGTCGGCCGCCAGATTCATCGCGAGATCGCGGATATGCGGGGAGACCTCACCGGAGGGGTGACTGAAGAAGCCCGGCGCGCCGCTGGCAGCCCAGCCCGGCCGGAAGGCCGTCAGCCATTCCGGCTCAATATAGAGGGCGAGGATGACGGTGCGCGGCCGTTCCGGATAATGGACATAGGAATGCGGCTGCCAGCCATTCACCAGCACAGCGGTGGTGTCGGTCAACGGGTAGACCTTATCCCCGACGATGAATTGGGTATCCGCACCCTCGACCTTCAACAACACGTGGCAATGCGGATGGGCGTGTCGCACCAGCGACCCGTCCATATCGAGAAGCGCAACCCGCCCGAAGGCTCCATGCGCAATCCGCAGCGCCGTCGACATCTTTAAGCTTCGCTCCCGAATAAACGCGGCTAGCCCGGCTTGATGCCGGCGTTATCTCATGATGGCCAGCAGCCTATCAGCCTGCCATCAACCTCGCAAAGGCGGCTTTTGGGTCGTCCTGCAAAACCTGACCGAGGTTAACGTTTTCGACGCCCTTGACGTGAATGCGCTTGAACTCCATCGGCTCGGTCGACAGCGGTTTGGTGGCGTCAATTCCCATCTTGGCGCTGATGCCGTTGTCGGACGATGGGTCGAGCTTCGAGCCCTGCGCGCCCGACACGATGACGAGGTCGCGATCGGCCTGGAAACGGGTGGCTATCGCCCATTCGATTTCAGTTTCGTCATCGATATTCACATCCATATCGACCACGACGACCTGCTTGATGTCGTAATGGCCGCCGAACGCGCCCATGATGATGTTCTTCGGCTCGCCCTGGCTCTTCTTGTCGATCTTGACGGCGAGGTGGTATCGGCAGGTGCCACCACGGGTGAGGCGCACGTCGTGGACCGAGGGGAAACTCCGCTGCAAGTGCTCGAGAAGCGTCGCCTCGCGCGGAATACCGCCGAGCAGGAGATGCTCGACGCCGCCGCCGACAATGGTGTGAAAAATCGCATTCTTGCGATGGGTGATCGCGTCCACATGGATCACCTCGCGATCGGCGCGCGGTCCGTAATATTGAGGGAACTCGCCGAACGGCCCTTCAGGCTCGCGGACCTTCGGCAGGATGCGGCCTTCGATCACGATCTCCGCATGCGCGGGCACCCGCACGCGATTGGTATGGCACTTGACCATTTCGATGGGACGGCCGAGCAACGCACCGGCAATTTCCATTTCATCGCTGTCGAGCGCGGCGATCGCTTGCGAAGCAAGAATGCAGGCCGGATGCACGCCGATCACCAGCGCGATCTCCAGACCTTCGCCGGCCTCTTCGGCCATCCGGAAATAATGCAAGGTATGCCGGGGCAACAGCAAGACCCCGATCCGGTCAGGCCCGCTCACCTGACAACGGTGGATCGACACGTTCTGGACACCGGTTTTCGGATTGCGCGCAATCAACAACGCCGCCGTGATGTAAGGACCGCTGTCGAGCTCGTTGTGTTTCGGGATCGGCAATTGCTTGAGCAGATCGACCTTGTCATGAACGATTTCCTGCGCGGGAGCGGCAGCGACCTCGACCCATGGCAGCGGGTGACGCACGGCGTTCTGGAAATTCGAAAGTAGCTTGTCGGTCGGCACATCGAGCGCATCCGCGATCCAGCTGCGATCGGCAAACAGATTGGCGACCACCGGGATCGGATGCCAACCGGGCTCTGGAAACAGCACCGCGCGCTCATTTTCAAGTTTCTTGGCGATCGCCGCCAATTCGTCGATCAGCGAAACGCCCTTATGCGCGACCGCCAGACGATCGGCGGCGGCAAGCTCATTCAACCAGTCGCGCAGATCGGGATGCGCCGTCTCGCTGGCCGTATCCGTGTTGGAACGCCTTGCTTCCATCACCTGCTCCCTCACTTCATTCGGCTCTGATCTCACTCGGCCTTGATCTTGGCGGCGCGAATGATCCCAGTCCATTTCTCCATCTCGACTTTAAGCTGCGCGGAGAATTGCTCGGGGCTGTCGCCCACGGGCTCAAGGCCGAGCGCGGCCAGTCGTTCCCTGGTATCCGGCTCGTCGATGATTTTGACGATTTCCTGATGGAGCCGCGCGCTGACTTCTTTCGGCGTGCCGGCCGGAACCAGGACGCCGACCCAGGCATCGCCGTCAAGATCGGGGTATCCGGCTTCCGCGATCGTGGGAAGGTCGGGAAGCGCCTGCGAGCGATGCCGGCTCATTACTGCCAGCGCCCGCAGCTTGCCGTCCTGAATGAATGGCACCGCGGCCGATAATGCGGCAAAACCGATCGACGGATTGCCCGCAACCACCGAGGTGACGGCCGTCCCGCTGCCGCCATAGGGAACGTGCACGAGATCGACATTGGCCGCGACGCGAAATTGTTCGCCGAGTAGATGCGACGGCGTCCCAAAACCCGGCGAGGCGAAGCTGTATTTGTTCGGGTTCGCCTTGATGAGCGTGACGAGTTCAGCAACGGTACGTGCCGGCACGGTTGGATGGACGAACATCGCCGACTGAAAGATCGCGACCTGCGTCACCGCCTCGAAATCCTTCAGCGCGTCGTAAGGAACCTTTTCATACAAGGTCGGATTGATGACGTAGCTGTTAACCGTAATGAGGATCGTGTAGCCGTCCGGCGCTGTCCGCGCGGCCTGCCCGGTGCCGATATTTCCGCCGGCGCCGGCGATATCCTCGACATAGAATTGCTTGCCCAGCCGATCGGAAAGCTTCTGCGCAATCAGGCGCGCACAGACATCGGTGGGGCCGCCCGGCGAATACGGCACAATCACCCGAACCGTTCGGGCCGGATAGGATTGCGCGTTTGCCGTTCCCGAGAGAGCCGGCAGCGCGGAAAACCCGACAGCAAGGTGCAAAAAACGACGACGTGGAAGCCTCATGCCGGCAAGCTATCCCAAGGCGGCAGCCTCCGAAAGAGGCCAGAGTTTCCCGTTAACTTAACGCGGCCCGGACTCTGTGCTATTGCGGCGGGGGTAGCGCTCCATTTGTTCCAAAACCGGTTCTGTTTTCGATGAATTCACATCCGCGGCGATTGATCGTTGGCATCACCGGCGCTTCCGGGGCGATCTATGGCGTTCGGCTGTTGCGGTTGTTGCAGACCACCGGGATCGAAACCCATCTCGTGATGAGCCGGTCGGCCAAGATCACGCTGACCCAGGAGATGGACATCGGCATTGCCGAAGTTTCAGCGATCGCGAGCGTCGTTCATCAGGTCGACAATATCGGCGCCTCGATCTCGAGCGGATCGTTCCGAACGATGGGCATGGTGATTGCGCCATGCTCGATGCGAAGCCTCGCCGAGATCACGACGGGCGCGACGTCTTCGCTGGTCACGCGCGCGGCCGATGTGGTGCTCAAGGAACGGCGGCGTCTGGTGTTGCTCGTACGCGAAGCGCCGCTTCATCTCGGTCATCTACGCGCGATGACCGCGGCCACCGAGATGGGCGCGATCGTCTACCCACCGGTGCCGGCGTTTTATGCAAGGCCTGCAAGCCTGGAGCAGATGGTCGACCACACGTTGGGACGGGTGCTTGACCTCTTTGATATCGAGAACACCGCCGTCAGCCGCTGGGGCGGATTGAACTCGATCAAGAATCCCGAATGATGCGACGAGCTCGGCCAGAGCTTGAAGCGGAGTGCTGGGCCTTTGCGCTCGCGATCTATGCCAGGCCCGGCGTTGCGGAAGCCTGCCTCACCTTGCAGAACAAGGCTGGTGTCGACGTGATGCTGCTGCTGACGACGACCTTCGCCGCCGTCAAGCACCGCCTTTTATTGACCCCGGATGAAATCAAGGCGCTCGACGAGGCCTGTCGCCCTTGGCGCGAGCATATCGTGTGGCCATTGCGAACCATCCGGTCGGGACTGAAGACTGGACCAAGACCTGCGCCCGGCGAGGCGACTGAGCCATTCCGTTCGCAAGTCAAGGCGCTGGAACTTGCGGCCGAAAAGCTTGAAAACAAGCTGCTGATTGAATGCCTGCCGCCCGGGTCTCCGGAAAAACAGATCGTGAGACCGGAACAGCTTCGCACTATTCTGTGGAACGTCGTTTCGCTCTTCGCCGAAAAACAAGGCACAGCGCCGAAAGCCGATCTCGCCTCATTGATCGGCACGATCGTCAAAGCTGCGATTCCGGATGCATGCTGATCTCTGTCATCGGATGGAAAGCTATTGCGCTTTGGCCTGCCGAAATGCGAAATCCTTCCCCGAATGGGTGGGTTGCGAGGAATTCGGCTTGATATTGCGGCATCCCTCAGCAAACTGCCCACGAAATCTGGAGTTCCTGCGTGTGACACGCGCCGGATTATATTAACGGGATAATGAAATGTCAGAGACGATGAAGGCGCTCGTTCTGCGCCAGCACGGCGGATTGGAAAACCTGGAGCTGGTGACAAATCACCCGAAGCCGAAGGCAAAACCCGGCAGCGTTTTGATCCGCGTACGCGCCTCGTCGTTCAACTATCACGACGTATTCACGGTGAAAGGCATGCCCGGCATCAAGGTGCCGCTGCCGGTGGTGATCGGCCTCGATATGGCCGGTGAAATCGTCGAGATCGGCGAAGGCGTCTCCGGCTGGAAGATCGGCAGCCGAGTCCTGATCAACCCACTCAACAAGAAAAAAGGTCTGATGGGCGAGATGCTCGACGGCGGCATGGCGGAATATTGTCTTGTCGAAGCCGACCAGCTGATCGCCATGCCGGATGGCGTCACTTTCGAGCAAGCTGCCTCTCTGCCGGTTGCGTACGGCACCGCGCACCGCATGCTGATCACCCACAATACGATCAAGAAGGGCGACCGCGTCCTTATTCTTGGTGCCAGTGGCGGCGTCGGCACCGGCTGCGTTATCCTGAGCAAACTGCTCGGCGCCGAAGTCATCGCCTGCGCGAGCAGCGCAGAGAAGATGGACAAGCTCAAGGCAATGGGCGCCGACGAGGCCATCAACTACAAGGAAGTCGATTTCTCGAAATGGGCGATCGAGAAATACGGCAAGCCGCAGCGCCGCACGCATGAAGGCGGTGTCGACGTCGTGATCAATTTCACCGGCGGTGACACCTGGGTGCCGTCGCTGCGTTGCCTCAAGCGCGGCGGCAGCCTTCTGGTGTGCGGCGCGACGGCCGGACACGATCCGAAGGAAGACCTGCGCTATATCTGGAGTTTTGAGCTGAAGGTGATCGGCTCCAACAGCTTCTATGAGGAAAACCTGACCGATCTGATGAAGATGATCGTGGAGAAGAAGATCGCGCCCGTGATCGACGCGGTGCTGCCGCTGGAGAAAGCGGCGGAGGGTTTGCGCCTGATCCAGGATCGCGAAGTCATCGGCAAGGTCGTTGTCGTACCTTGAGTGGCTTGGTGTGCGGTGATCGAGGATGAAGGGTTTTTTGTGCAATGAGTGAAGTTCCAAGCGTCGAAGATGTCCAGAAGCTTTTGTCGCGTGGACCGTACCATCAATGGCTCGGCCTCAAGGTGATTGCGGTCGGCGAAGGCACGATCGAACTGACGGCAACGTGGCGCGAGGAGTGGGTCGTCAATCCCGATCGCGGCTACACCCACGGCGGCATTCTTGCGGCGTTGATAGACCTCACGGCCGACTGGGCCATGGTCTCCAAGACCGGCCGCGGCGTTCCAACGATCGATCTGCGTGTCGACTATCACCGGGCCGCGATGCCCGGCGTTCTGACGATCCGCGGCGAGATCGTGAACTTCGGGAAGCAGTTCTCGGTTGCCGAAGCCAGGGTCTTCGACAAGGAAGGCCGTTTGCTGGCGAGCGGCCGCGGGACCTATCTGACCGCGCCGCCGGCCTGACAGGGACGTCGCGGTGACGCCGTCATTTTTCAATCTGGGCGCGCTGACGTCAAAGGACGGCGATCTCGACAAAATCGCGATCATCGATCTGGGCACCGGGCAAGAGCGTCGCTTCAGCTACCGCGATTTCGAGGCACAAGCCAACGCGGTCGCGCGCGGACTCACGGCACAGGGCCTTGCGCGCGGCGATCGGGTTACCATTCTCTCGGCCAATCGCTTCGAGTATCTGACGACCGTCCACGGCATCATGCGCGCCGGCCTCGTTGCCGTGCCGGTCAACTTCAAGTTCCCGCCGTCCACGATCGACTACATCGTTCATGATTCCGGCGCCAAGCTCGTCTTTTGCGACGCGCCTCGCCTTGAAAGCGCGCCAAAAGATTTGCCGCGCATCTGCTTCGACAGCGGCAACGGCGACAGTGACTTCGCAAGCTTCCTCAAACCTGGTCCGTTTACGCCGATAACACCCGCCGATCGCGAGCCGGCGATGTTTCTCTATACGTCAGGCTCGACAGGGCGTCCCAAGGGCGTCGTGCTCTCGCACCAGAGCCATATCTGGGTGGTCGAGCAACGCATGGCCGCGCAGGACATGACCCGCCACCGCTTTCTGGTCGCAGCCCCCCTTTATCATATGAATGCGCTTGCCATCAGCCAGTTGGCGCATGCGGCCCACGCAACTGTGATTTTGCTTCCGCAGTTTACGACGCAACTCTACCTCAAAGCCCTTGAGGATTATCACTGCACATGGCTCACCGCCGTTCCGCCGATGATCGCGATGATGCTGAATGACAAGGAGCACTTCGCGGCAACAGACCTTTCGAGCGTGGAATATCTGCGGATGGGATCGGCTCCCGTCAGCCAAAGCCTGATGAAAGCGATCCACCAGGCGCTTCCCAAAGCAGCCGTGACCAACGCCTACGGCACGACCGAAGGTGGCCCGGTCGTGTTCGGACCGCACCCGAAGGGCTTAGCCCAGCCGGAAATGTCGGTTGGCTATCCGCACCCGAAAGTGCAGGTGCGACTGGTCGGGGAAGACGGGACGCACGGCGACGCCGGCGTGCTCGAGATGAAGAGCCCGGCGATCATGAACGGCTACCACAACCGCCCCGACGTGGCCTCGCCGATCACGGCGGACGGGTTCTATTTCACCAGCGACGTGTTTCGCCGCGACGAAAACGGCTTCCACTTCTTCGTCGGCCGGACCGACGACATGTTTGTCAGCGGCGGTGAAAACATCTTCCCCGGCGAAGTCGAAAAGATGCTGGAGAGCCATCCGGACGTGATCCAGGCCTGCTTGGTGCCGGTTGACGACGATATCAAGGGCACCAGGCCGGTGGCGTTCGTGGTCAAACGCGAGGGCAGCGATCTGGACGAGGCAACATTAAAGACTTTTGCGCTGGCGAACGCGCCCGCCTACCAGCATCCGCGCTCGATCTGGTTCGTCGACAGCCTCCCTTTGGCGTCAACTAACAAGCTCGACCGCAATACAATGCGCGACATGGCGGCTGAGCGATTGCGGCATCGGGAAAGCGGACCAAGGAGTTAGGCGGATGGACGAGACATTTCGCGGATTTCTCGATCGCCTGCGCCAGGCCGGCGAAATGGTCGACTTCCACCAGCCGATCGATATCCGCCATATCGCAACGCTGGTCGATCAATCCGACAAGGCCATCTTCTTCCACAAGGTCATCGGCTACGACATCCCGGTCGTCTCCGGCATCATCCGCACGCGCGAGCGGGCCATGATGGCCATGGGCGCGAGCGAATATCTGGACATCGAGGAGCGGCTGAAGAACGGCATCGCCAAGCCGATCCCACCGCAGCGGGTTGCGACGTCGCCCGCACGCGAAGTGGTGATGAAAGGCGACGACGTCGATCTCTACAAGCTGCCGATCCCGATGTCCTCGATCTATGACGGCGGCCCGATGATTACGGCAGGCGTCGTCATCGCAAAAGATCCTGAATTCGGAATCAATACCGGCATCTACCGCTTCATGGTCAAGGAAAAGAACCTGACCGGGATCGATATCGTGACGCCGAACAACATGCGGCTATTCGTGCAGCGCGCCTATGAGGCGAGGCGGCCGCTGCCGATTTCGATCAGCATCGGCACGCACCCGGTCGAGCTGCTTGGCGCCGGCTTCAAGGCGCCGCTCGGCACCGACGAGATGGCGATCGCCGGCGGCATCCGTGGTCAGGCGGTGAAGCTTGCGGCCGGCGATACCGTCGATGTTCCCTATGTCGCGGACGCTGAAATCGTTCTGGAGGGTGAGGTGCTGCCGACCGGCTGGACC
Source organism: uncultured Alphaproteobacteria bacterium (assembly GCA_963770515.1). GTDB lineage: Bacteria > Pseudomonadota > Alphaproteobacteria > Rhizobiales > Xanthobacteraceae > Bradyrhizobium. The sequence goes on along the minus strand of CAVYPW010000001.1, from coordinate 1,561,272 downwards.
CACCCGGAGGGCCGTTTCGGCGAGTTCACCTGGCTGATGGGCGGACTGCACTGGAACCCGATCGTTCGCATCACGTCGGTATCGATGCGCCGCGACGCGATCTATTACGCGCTGCATATGCCCTGGGAAAACACCTGGCTGATGGCGCCGACGCGTTATACCGCGATCCGTCAGGCGTTGCGTACCGCGGGCGTCGTTGTCAAGGACATCAACATGACGATGGGCGGCGTCACCTTCTGGCACGCAGTGATTTCGATCAAGAAACAGCCTGGCGATGGCAAGAACGCACTGCTTGCTGCGCTCTCGGTCATGGATATCAAGCATGTCGTCGTCGTCGACGACGATATTGACGTGTTCAACCCGGTCGAGGTCGAATGGGCGATCGCAACCCGTGTGCAGGGCGACCGCGATATTCTGATCGTCAGCAAAGCCCGCGGCAAACCTCTCGATCCGTCGCTGGCGCCGACGCCGCATGGCATCGTGCCGACCACCGCCAAGGTCGGCATCGATGCCACGATCTCGGAAGGCATCCCGAAGGAACGCTACGAGCGCATCACCTACGCCTACGCTGACACGGCCAGAATATCGGATTATCTCGGCGGCAAGTCCGACCGCGAGGCCGAAAAAGCTACGTCCGAGGTCATCGGCAAGCTCGCCGAAGAGATTGCTGCCGTCCTTGAAAAGACGCCGCTCTACTTCACCGACATCGCCGAACGTTTTTCCGGCTACGAGTTCAACGCAGTCGCCCGCGCGATCGGCCTTTTGCATGAGAAGGAACGGCTATGGCAGGATCCGAAGGGCTGTCTCTGCCTTCGCAACTCGGCCTTCGCAGCCAGGCTTCCGAACTAGAACGGGCCATCCAATGAGCAGAACCGCAAAAACCTTCTCGTGGCGATATGTGGCCTCTTCCGCTCTCGGCGCCGTTGCCACGCTGATGCTCACCGGCGGTAACCTGCAAGCAGCCGCCACGCTTCGGATCGGATCGGCGCAGATTTCGATCGCCTCGATCCCGGTCGTGGTCGCCATTCAGCAAAAGCTGTTCGAGGCGGAAGGCATCAATGCCGAGATCGTCGATTTCGACGGCGGCGGACCGGCCGTGCAGGCGCTTGCGGGCGGCGGCATCGATCTCTGCATCTGCGCCGGCGATCACGCCCTCCGGCTCGCGAGCCGCGGGCTTGGCGGAGCGGTGCTGGTGGCGCTGCTCGACAAACACCCTTACGCGCTGCTGGCGCCGATTGGATCTCCGGCTACCGATCTCGCCAGCCTGCGCGGCAAGGCGATCGGCATCACCTCGCCCGGCAGTCTGACCGACAATACGCTGCGGTTCGTGATCCAGAAGCTCGGCCTCAACCCGGACAGCGATTACGAGATCATCGCCGCCGGCACCGGCGCCTCCATGCGCGCAGCGATCGAACGCGGATCGGTCATGGCCGGCATGTTCACCACCCCCGACGTTCAAGCCTATATGGCAACCGGCAAGTACAAGTTCGTCGCCGACTTTCGCAATCTCGACTATATGGCGCTCGACCTGATCGCTGTCGGAAGCTGGCTGAAAGCCAACGATACCACGGCCCATGCAGTTGCGCGCGCGATTATCAAGGCTGAAAAGCTCATCCAGACCGACCCCAAAGCGGTCGAGGCCGCCGTGCATGAGCGCTTTCCGACGCTGTCGCAGGAGCTTGTGGTCACTGTTGCTCACGACGCCGCCGAACGCAGCCTTTCCCGAGACGGACGCGCGCAACAGGCAGGATTCAAGACCGCGCTCGAAATGCTGCGGATCGCCGATCCCTCGGTGAAGGAACTCTCCTACGCGGACGTCGTCGCCCTTCGCTATCTGCCGTAATGTGACCGAATCGATGACCGATCCCACTGCCTCCGATGAGATAATCCCACCGGTCGGCCAGGGGCATGAAAACGCAACCGCTTCAGCAAGCGCCGTTTCGATCTGGCTCTGGCGTCTCGGCCTGATCGTGGGACTGTTGCTGATCTGGGAATTTTCCGCCGGTCATCTGTTCAATGAATTCTGGAGTAGTCGTCCTAGCCTGATCGGCGAGAGACTTCTGGCGCTGTTTGCGAGCGGCGAGATCTGGCGGCACCTCAACGCCACGGTTTCGGAAGCCCTGCTCGGCCTGGTGCTCGGCGCGCTTGTCGGCACGCCGATCGGCATTGCATTGGCGAAATACCGGCGCGCGGCCGAGATTGTCGATCCCTTGATGATGGGCCTTTACGGCCTTCCGCGCGTGGCGCTCGCGCCGATGTTCATCCTGTGGTTCGGCATCAGCCTTCTCGCCAAGGTCATGATGTCGTTTTCGATGGTCGTGTTCGTTTTCATCCTCAACGTCACCGAAGGCATCCGCACCGTCGATCCCGATATGGTCGACCTGATGCGGACGATGCGGGCGCCGAAATCCTACATCCTGCGCAAGGTCACGATTCCCTCGATCGTTCCCTGGCTGATCGCTTCTTTCCGGATCGGCATCGGCCTGTCACTGGTCGGCGCGGTCGTGGGCGAACTGATCGGCGCCAATCGCGGCCTCGGCTGGTATGTCCTGCGCGCCGGCGGCCAACTCGATACCACCGGCGTCTTCACCGGACTGTTCGTTCTCATGCTGGTGGCGATGACCGCCAACCAGATCGTTTTCCTCATCGAACGTAAGGTGACGCATTGGCGGCCGGCGACGAAATGACGGTCGCGGCCGCAGCGCCGCGTATCCTGCTAGATAACGTCTCGATTTCCTACGCAACGCCGCGTGGACGTTTGCTTGTCGTCGACCGCGTCAGCCTCGCGGTAGATCGCGCTGAATTCGTGGTTCTGGTCGGACCGAGCGGCAGCGGCAAGTCGACGATCCTGCGTGCCATTGCCGGCCTCAATGTCGCCGAAAGCGGAATCATTTCGGTCGATGGGAAAACGGTCGACGGTCCGCCCGAACATATCGGCTTCATGTTCCAGCGGGACACGCTGCTGCCGTGGCTAACCGTGCGCGGCAACATCGAGATCGGCCTTGAACTGGCGGGCATCGCGTCTGCGGAGCGAACCGCGCGCATCGCCGATCTATTGGCGCTGCTACGGCTCTCCGAATTTCACGACGCGTATCCGGTGCAGCTCTCCGGCGGCATGCGGCATCGCGTTTCGTTAGGGCGAATGCTCGCCTATCAACCCGCCGTGATGCTGATGGACGAGCCGTTCGGCGCGCTCGACTTTCAGACCAAAGCGGTGATGGGGCGTGAACTGCTGCGCATCTGGGAAACCGAGCGGCGCAGCATCCTGTTCGTTACCCACGACATTGAAGAGGCCGTGGCGCTGGCCGATCGCGTGCTGGTGTTTTCGCCGCGCCCTGCCCGCATCATCGCCGAACACCGGATCGACCTGCCCCGGCCGCGTAACCTGCGCACGCTACGCGCCAGCTCCGAATTTACCGCCTATACCGGCGCGATATGGCAGGCGCTCGGCGACGACGATCGAGCGGCGACCTGAACTAAAGACGCTCGCGAAATTCCAGCAGCGTATTGAGAAACGGAATCAGCACCGCCAGTGAAGTCTCGACTGTTCCAATGCGCAGATCCGGAATGGATGAAGCGAGATCGCGGATACGCCCAGGCTCTGGCGTATCGAAAACGACCGCGCCGAAAAAGCTGTGACGACCATCGGCGTCTACACATTGTTCGCCATAAAGCTCGCGATAGCGCGCCGGCGAAATCAAGCTGAGGCGAAAACCATGGGACAACATGATCGTCCAATCATCGCCTTGCCGCCCCGGCTGCGCTTGCGATGCCTCGGCATAGCGCGGCACGTCGACTTCAAGGTCTGAAGTCACAATCACCAGTTCTTTTAAGGCCCGAACGCCATTGGGATGCGACATCCACGGGCGATGCCAGACCAGTTCCGGTGTGTAATGCTGGCAGTAATAGACCCGTCCCGCCTTGAAAAGCTCCGGCGCAGTGCGCACCGCGCGGAAACGCGCCAGATGTTCGACGCCGTCGATGGTTACGGGGCGTGAAAAACTCTGCGGATCGAGCATGGCGAGACCGCTATCGCGCAGCCTGCGCTGGCAGGCGTCGATGTCGCTGGCTTGAAACACCAGTCCGTTCAGACCGCGTGGGCTTTCGAGCACATCCTTGCGCAAGACGTCGGTGCCCGACGGCAACCCGATTAGCTCCAGATAGTCGTGTTCGAACATGACAAGATGATTGATAGAACCAAGTGAGTGGTAGCCGCGCGGCGTCAGCGTGAAACCGAGCCGCGACATCAGGTCGGCGGCGCGGTCCATATCGAACAGGGCGTTGATCACGAGATGATCGAGCGCGAAGGTCATGTTGATTAGCTCCCGGCAAGGACGCGGGTTTGGCTGCGGTCGATATGCGGAACCGCCTCGACGAGTTCGCGGGTATAGTCGGTTTGCGGGTTGTCGAACAGCGCCCGGCTCTCGCCGGCCTCGACAATGCCGCCATTGCGCAGGACGATGGTCCGATCGCACATCATCCGCACCACATTGAGATCGTGACTGACGAACAGCAGCGCCAGATGATCCTCGCGCCGCAGCCGGTCGAGGAGTTGAAGCACAACCGCCTGTACGGAAACATCGAGCGCCGCGGTCGGCTCATCCAGCACCAGAAGCCGTGGCCGGCAGGCGATGGCACGCGCAATGCCGACGCGGGCTTTTTGGCCGCCGGAGAGCTGATGCGGAAAGCGCGGCAATAATTCCGCCGGCAATCCCACCCGCACGGCGCATTCCTCGACCCGTTGCCGCAAGGCATCGCCCGGACGCAAACCCGAAAGCCGCAACAACGGATGGGCGATACAGTCGAAAGCCGTAAAGCGCGGATTGAGACTCTCGTTGGGGTCCTGAAAGACAATCTGGATGTCTTTCCGATGTGGCGAGCGGTGAAACTCACGCGCCGGCAGATGCCCGATCAATTCGCCGTCGAACAGGATTTCGCCTTCGCTGGCGTCAATCAGCCGGCAGATCATGCGCGAGGTCGTGGTTTTGCCGGATCCGGATTCGCCGACGAGACCCACGCTTTCGCCGGCCTTCATGGTCATGGAAAAACCTGTGACGGCCGGCGGTCCCTGATCGTAGCGCTTGGCGAGGTTTTTCACGTCCAGGAGCGGCGGCGTGCCCGGGGGCGGCTCGGCCGGTGGTTGGCTTGCGGCGAGAACGGCGAGGTATTCGTCGCGCTCCTCATCCGTGACGAGATCGGCAATATGCGACGTCGCGGTCGGCGATGCCGCCACCAGGCGCCTGGTATAGGTATGTTGCGGATGACGAAACAGCGTCTCAGGCGGCGCCTCTTCCACCAACTGACCTTTCTCCATGACCACAACCCGCCGGCAGTATTGGGCCGCCAACCCCAGATCGTGCGTGATCAGGATGGTCGCCATGCCGCGCTCGGCGGCGATTTTGGCAAGCAAGTCCATCACAACCTTCTGGGTCGTGACGTCGAGGCCTGTGGTCGGCTCGTCGGCGATCAACAGCATCGGGTCGCAGGAAATCGCAATCGCAATCATGACGCGCTGGCACATGCCGCCGGAGAGTTCATGCGGATAGGCCGACATCCGCTTCTCGGGATCGCGAATCTGCACCGCACGCAGGAGTTTCAGCGCCTCCTCCGCGGCTGCCTGCTTCGACATCCGCTTGTGGCTTAGGATCGCATCGGCAATCTGCAGGCCGATTGCCCGGATCGGATTGAGCGCGGCGCGCGGGTTCTGGAAGATCATCGACATCGCCGCGCCGTGCAGCGCGCGAAAGTCGCTATCCGCAATCTTCGTTATGTCCTGGCCGCGATAGAGAACTCGCCCCTTCGTCACCCGGCCGGCAGCATCGAGAAGCCGCGTGGTTGCAAAGCCCGTGACGGATTTTCCCGAACCGCTTTCGCCGACCAGCCCAAGCATTTCGCCCGCTTCGACCGCGAGCGTCACGCCACGCACCGCCTCGACAAGGCCGCGCCTGGTCGAAAAGGTAACGTGAAGATCTTCGATTTGTAATAGCGGCGCGGTCATGTCCGCATTCTGGGATCGAGAATGTCCCGCAACCCGTCGCCGAGAAGGTTGAAGCACAGAACCGCCAGCATCAAGGCGAGGCCCGGAAACGCGACCAGCCACCATTTGCCCGTCGAGATAAAGCGCGCGCCTTCCGCGACCATGATGCCCCATTCGGGCGTCGGCGGCCTGACACCAAGGCCGATAAAGGAAAGCCCGGCGGCGTTGAGAATGGCCCAGCCGAGATTGAGCGACATTTGCACCGCCATCGCCGGCAAGACGTTCGGCAGCAAAAAACGCAGTACGACCGAAACATTGCCCTCCCCGCCGGCGCGCGCAGCCTCGACCCAACCGACATTACGGCGCACATTGACCTCGGCGCGGGCAAAGCGGATGTAGAACGGCAGATTGATGATCGCCGTCGCGATGACGATGTTCTCGACGCGATTGCCGAGCGCGGCGACCATGGCCATGGCGAGCACGAACAGCGGGAATGCCATCATCACGTCGACGAAGCGGCCGACCGCGCGATCGAGCCGCCCGCCCGCGTAACCGCAAAACGCGCCGATCACGGCTCCTAGTACGAAAGAAATGCCAACCGCCGAGACGGCGATGATCAGATCAAGCCGGGTCGCCACCAACAGCCGGCTGAACGTGTCACGGCCGAGTTGATCGGTACCGGCAAGATGTGCGTGGCTCGGCGGCAGCAACGCTTCCGATACGTTGGAAGCAATCGGGTCGTAAGGCGCGATCGACGGGCCGAAGATCGCAATCAGAACCAAAATAACGACGCCGGACGCGGCAACCGCCGTCAGCGGGTTGCCGCGCAGGATCCAGGCCGTATGACGCAGCATGGCGCCCGGCATCAGATCGATACCCGCGGGTCGGCGATGCCATAGAGGACATCGACGAGGAGATTGACCACGACAAAGATGCTCGCCATCAGCAGCACGAAGCCCTGCACCGGCGCGTAGTCAGACGACAGCAGCGCATCGAGCGCATAGGATGCGACGCCAGGCCAGGAGTAGACTTTTTCGACCAGCACATTGGCGCCCAGCATGGTCGAGAACACGATTCCGGCGATGGTGATGACCGGCAGGATCGCATTGCGCAGCGCATAGGTGACGACAATGCGCCACCATGACAACCCGACCGAGCGGGCGGTGCGGACGAAATCGCTGCCGAGCGAGACCAGCATCGAAGCGCGAGTGATCCGCGCCAGCGGCGCGATCACGAACAGCGCCATGGTCACCGCCGGCAGGATCAACTGGCGAAAGGCAATCCACCAGCCGTCGAGATCGCCGGCCAGCAGGAAGTCGACCGTCAGAAACCCGGTGCGCTGCGGCGGCAGCGACGTGAAGACATCGATACGCCCGGTCGGATCGGGCGCGAGGCCGAGCAGATAGTAGAAGACGTAAATCAGAAGCAGACCCGACACGAAGGTCGGCACGCAAACCCCAAGCGCACAAAACAGCCGCACCCCGTGATCGATGGCCGAGCCCGGCTTCAAGGCCGCCATCACGCCAAGCGGAACCGCCGACACCAGCGCGATCAGCAATGCGGTCAATGTCAGTTCGAGCGAGGCCGGCAGGCGCTCGCGAAGATCGGTCGTGACCGACTGCCCGGTCATCAGGGATTTGCCGAGATTACCGCGCCCGACATCGTAGAGATAAAGCAGCAGTTGCTCGGGTACAGGCTTGTCCAGACCCATCTGCTTGCGAATGACCTCGATCTCTTCCTTGCCGGCATTGGGTCCAGAGGCAAAGAACACCGCGGGATCGCCGGGCAAGACCCGCATCAGAAGAAAGGTGAAAACCAGCACACCGAAGAGCGCAGGCAGCGAAGACATGAAACGTCTCGCCGCCCGCATCACCGTTGCGCCAAAGCCTTTCATGACCGACCAGAACTACTTGCGGCTGAGGTCGCGATAATCGACCTGACGGTGGAACTGATAGGTGTAACCGTCGATCGACTTGGCCATCACCGCGTCCTGGCTCGGTTGCCAAAGCTCGATCTGCGGCATGGTCGCGACATGGATCGCGTTGAGCTTCTTGGCATCCTCTTCGTACTTTGCCTTGTCCGGCTCGAAACGCGCTTCCTGGGCAATCGCGGTCAACTCTTGATTATCGATGCTGGCGTAATTCCAGCGCTGATTGCCGGTGTAAAAGTTGCGATAAAAATAATCATTCGAGGGCAGCCACGCGACGATGCCTTCGGTAAAGAAGGGCAGCTTTTTCTCGTTGATCTGCGTTGACATCTGTGCGTCCGGCAGCTTCTGGATTTCGACCTTGATGCCGATCTTGCCGAGCAACTCCTTGACCAGCGCCGACATCGGCTCAGCCGTCGAGGCCTGTCCGACGTTGAAGCTGAATGTCGTCGAAAAGCCATCCGGCATGCCCGCGGCTTTCAGATATTCTTTCGCCTTGTCGAGATCGAGCTTGACCGGCTGCGGAAAGGGAAAAGCGGCGGTGGTCGGCTTGCCATCGGCCCATTCAGCGCCGAACAGTGGCGTGCCACGGCCGAACAAGGCGGCCTTGAACATGTCGTCATAGGGCAGCGCAAAGGCGATCGCGCGGCGGACGTTGATATTGTCGAACGGCGGGATCGTGTTGTTCATCGAGATGAAGGTGACGGCGTTATATTGCGGCGTCGAGATCACCTTCAGCGTGCCTTTGCTCTCCAGCGACTGGATGTCGCTGGCCTGCAAATCGACGGTGATGTCGGCATCGCCGCGCTCGACCAGATTGGCGCGGGTCGCGGGCTCCGGCACGGTCTGCACGATCACCCGCTTGAAGGACGCCGATTTCTCGGGCGTGCCGCGATTCCAGGCTTCGTTGCGCTTCATGATCACCTGTTCGCCCGGCTTGAAGCTCTCAATGATATAGGCGCCGCTGCCGGCGGTATGCTCCTTGAGCCAGCCGATCGCCCAGGGGTCTTCGGCCGTCGCGTTGGCTTTCGCGAGTTTGGAATTGATGATGATCGGGTAGACGGTGGCGAGGTTGGGCAGCGCGAGTTTATCTGGCTTCGGCAGCGTAACTTCGAAGGTGAGCGGATCAATCACCTTGAACTGGTCGGCGCTGGTCATCGAGCCCGTCAGCAACTGCGCCTTGCCGAGCACGGGGGCCGTGACGGCGCGATCAAGCGACCATTTGACGTCTTCGGCGGTCACGGGCGAGCCGTCCTGGAACTTGGCATCCTTGCGGAGATGGAAAGTAAGTTTCAGCCTGTCGGGGCTAACTTCGTAGGATTCGGCAAGTTCGCCCGTGATCTTGTCGAGGTCGAATACCCATTTTCCGTTGAGTTGCTTGCGGCCGAACGACACCAGACGGTCGTAGGTGCTTAAGCTGATCGCAAAGGCTTCGCGGGTCGATCCCGGCACGTTCGGATCAAGCGTGTTGACGGAAGCTCCGGTGACGTAGCGCAGCGTCTCGGCACGGGACTGCGCCCAAACCGGTTCCGCGCAAAGCGAAAGCGCTAGAGCGGCGACCCCAACCAAGGCAAGACTGCAAATCCGAACCCGCATTGTTCTATCCTTTGAATTCAACCAGGAAACCCGCACAAAATCGCGAGGGCACGTCGTTCCCATTGTGCATTTAAGCAAATTGTGCGCCAAGCGACATTTTCGCCTGCCCCGGTTTCAACGCCCTGATTTTGCAGGGATCACGGCTTGTGGCACGTCGTATGCCTTGAACGAATTCCAGTGCCGCTCCACGTCGGCGCGGAACAGGCCGCGGGTCAGACCATAAACCAACTTGGGGACCGCTGTCGTCATGGCGTTGATCGACGAGCCGGACGGGCCAAAGCTCATAGTCGAGGCAAAAGCGAACAGGTGGATGTTGCCGATCCAGGGCGTCGCGCCCGCGACGCGTTCGGTGAATGCGTAGTCGTCGGCGAGATAAGGGTAGCGGCCGAGCCGCGGGCTCTGCTCGTCGTCCGGCGGCTGATAGCGATCGGCCCATGTGGCAATATTGCCGGCAAAATTTTTCAATTCACGACGCTCGGTGAAATCGATCTCGGTCCCTGCGCCGCAGATGACAAGATACGCCGACAATGCGCCGCGCGGGGTCTGCAACTGAACTCCTTCGCCAACCTCATGCGCTGCCTCGACGGGTGAGCCCTGATGCAGGTGAAAATTGGAAAACCGGGCGCAGCGGTCATACGTCGCCTGCGGGAATCCCTCCCGCAATTCGAGGATGGCCCGCATGAAGCGCCAGCGCCAGATATCGTCGAGATCGCAGAAGTGCCGCAGGAAACCACGGAACGTCAGCCACCGATAGGGCTGGATCACCTGAATTTTCGCCCGGCGGCAAAGCAGATGCACCTCCGAAGCGCCCGCTTCGAGCGCTGTGGCCGCGTTGTCGAAAGCGGTCGCGCCGGCACCGATCACGGCCACGGTCCGGCCGGCCAGATCATCGAAATCGATCGGGTCGGGCGCGCGCGCGACGAGCTTGGCCGGCAGATGGCGCAGCGGCTCGGGAATCGACCAATTGCCCATCGCTTCCTGGCCGGTCGCCAGCACGATTTTGCGCGCGTAAAGGATGTTGGTTGCACCTTCATGCGAAACTGTCGCCGCCAGTAACCCATCCGATGCGGGCGCGATCTCCAGAAGTTCGCACCCATTGCGTATCTTTAGACCCACCGCGCGCTTGAACCAGACCAGATATTCGACCCACAATTGGCGCGGAATCAAATCGAGCGCCTGCCAATTCTCCTTGCCAAAACGTGCCTCGTGCCACGATTGATAGGTGAGGCTCGGCGTATCGAGGTCAGGGCCCGTAAAATTCTTCGGGCTACGCAGCGTGTGCATGCGGGCATAGGACAACCACGGGCCTTCCTGGCCCTCCCCGGCTTTGTCGATGATCAGGATGTTGGTGACCTGCGAGCGCTTCAGGGCGAAGGCGATGGCTAAACCGGATTGGCCACCACCCACGATGAGAACGTCCAGCGCCGGCTGACCGTCCGGCCCCGACTTCGGTTCGAGCCAGGACGCCGAGGGGTGCGACGTCTTGGCGAGGTCGTGGCGTACCTGGGCCTCCAACGAAATCAAGGCGCTACTCATGCGGCAAGCCATCCGCCATCGACGACCATGACGGTTCCCGTGGTAAATGATGACGCATCGCTGGCGAGATAGAGCGCGGCCTCAGCCACTTCCTCTGCTTGACCAAAGCGCTTCATCGCATGGCGGTTGCGCGAGGTCTCGCGCACCTTCTCGGCATCCGTGTGCCGGGCAAAACTTCGGTTCAGCAATGGCGTGTCGATGGCGCCGGGCGCAATTGCGTTGACGCGGATTCCATCCGCCGCGAAATCGACCGCCATGGTCCTGGTCAGACTGATAATCGCGCCCTTCGCGGCGATATAGGCGCTGTTGCCTCTGCCGCCTGCAATCGCCAGTTGCGAGGCGATGGTGATGAGGGAGCCGCTACCCTGCTGTTGCATCTGCGGGATGGCGGCGCGCGCCCACAACCATGTGCCCCCGACATGGGTGCGAAACACGGCATCCCAGTCGGAAGGATCCGTTGTCACCACCGTGCCGCCGCAGGACCAGCCAGCCGCGGTCATCAGCACATCGAGCCGGCCATGCCGCGACACGACCGAGTCAATTGTCGCCTTGGCGAAATCACCATCGCCAACGTCGCCCGGATACACCGATCCATCACCCTTTACGCCACGAATCGCTTGCAGCGTTTCATTCATCCCCGCTTCATCGCGATCGATCAGCGCGACGAAAGCGCCTTCGCGAGCGAACAACATCGCACTGGCGCGGCCAATCCCGGAGCCGGCGCCGGTGACAACTGCGATCCGATCCTTTAGCCGCATGTCACATTCCCCCGCCATGACGTATCCACCATTCGTTCAGGTCGGCCGCGGAATCCGCACAGCCAAAGCGGGCGCACCAGCCGAATTCCTCTGTCATGCGCGCGATCGAGAGCGGCGCGCGGTCGGCATCGCTGTGCAGATCGACGTTTGACGCTTCACCCGACGTCGCCAGACGGCAGACGAAGCCGGGATTGAGATCGGCGAGACGTTGCCCCCATTGCAGCGCGGTCCACTCATTTCCGGTCGATATGTTGTAAAGGCCGTGCCTGGGCTTTGGCGCCTCGACCAGCACGGCTACGGCGTCGGCAACATCAGGAGCGTAGATCCAGTCGCGCGTTCCGGGGCGGGACAGCACCGCCTCTTTTTTCTGCCGCAAGGCTGTAACGATTTGCATCTGAGGGCTCGGCGTATCGCGCACACCCGTCAAGCGCTCCCACGGCCCGAACACCCCGCTCAGCCGAACGGAGATGATATCGGCCTGCCACAGATCGGCGAGGCGCGCCGCGACTCTTTCGGAAGCGAATTTGGTAATGGCGTAAAGCGAGATCGGCTCGCACGGCAACCCTTCGTCGAGCATAGCGTGGCGGAAGGCGGCGGCGCCATAGGCTGACCCCGACGATAGATTGATGACCCGTCCCACGCCGTGACGATGCGCCGCCATCAGGATCGGCACCTGCGCCATCAGGTTGACGTGCAGGATCGATTGCGGATCGGCCGCCTCGCGCACTGGGCCTGCGGTGATCACGGCGCCAAGAATGATCGCGTCGAAGCCGCGTGCGATCGTGGTTTCGACGGCGCGTGAGTCAGTGATGTCCGCCTCGATCACACTCAACGCGCCACCGACCTCCGCGAAGGCCTGACCCGCGGCACGCGGCAAGATTCCTCGATCGAACAAGGTCACGGCATGGCCACGCGCCAGCAGCGCGGAGGCGATATTGATCCCGACGAAGCCGGTGCCGCCAAAGATCAGGATGTTCAATGCCTCAAGCCCCCGCGCTTCAAAGTCAATTGCGACTATAGCAACGTCGCACCGAAATTCGTTTTCGGGTCCATGTCCGCTACCAGCCGGCCGACGGGTTTTGCGGCCTCGCCGCCGGAGCGCGCGAGGAAACGGCCTGATCCCGGCGTGGCCATCCGTTTGCCGTCGGCGACGACGACCCGCCCGCGCGACAACACCGTCACCGGCCAGCCGCGCAAGGTACATCCGGAATAGGGTGTGTAACCCGTGAGGTCGTGCATCATCGCGTCCGACAGCGTGATTTCGCGCGCGGGATCCCAGATCGCGATGTCGGCGTCGGCGCCGATCGCGATCGAACCCTTGCGCGGATGCAGGTTGTAGATTTTCGCCGGCGCCGTGGCGGTCAGCTCCACGAATTTTTCAAGGCCCAGACGCCCCTTCGATACCATCGCATCGAACAACAACGGCAGCCTCACCTCCAGCCCCGGCAGGCCATTGGCGACCTGCTTGAAATTAGGACTTGGGCCGGCGCGCAACTTGCCGTTTTCGTCGAAACGATAGGGCGCGTGATCCGAGGAAATGGTCTGGAGATCGCCGAGCGCCAACGCCTGCCACAGCGCTTCCTGGTCGGCGACGGTGCGCGGCGGCGGGCTACACATCCACTTCGCGCCCTCCGCGCCCGGCTTATCCAGATCTTCGGCGGTGAGAAAAAGATATTGCGGGCAGGTTTCCGCGAACACCTTCAACCCCTCCCCGCGCGCGCGGCGGATCACCCTGGCGCCTTCGGCGGTCGAGACATGAAAGATCATGATCGGCTGGTCGACCAGCGCGGCCATGCCGATCAGCCGGTTGAACGCGTCGGCTTCCGAGAAGCGCGCATGGCTGATCGAATGATATTTGGGATGGGTGTAACCGCGGGCCAAAAGCCGTTTGACCATCCAGGCAATAATGCCGTGGTTTTCGGCATGGGCGCACAGCATCGCGCCGGATTCGCGCGCAGCCACCAGAATATCGAGCAAGGGCTCGTCGTCGATCTTCAGCCGGTCGTAGGTCATGAAGATCTTGATCGAGGCATGCCCCTCCTTCACCAGCGCCGGAATGTCATGGGCAAGCGTCTCCGCCGTCGGATCGGCGATGATCATGTGGAAGGCGTAGTCGATCACCGCGCCCTTTTGAGCCAACGCGTGATAGTCGCTCACGACCTGCGGCAGATGCATGCCGACGTGCTGGGCCGCAAAGGAGATGACGCTCGTCGTGCCGCCGAAAGCCGCCGACGTGGTCGCGCTTTCGAAAGTGTCGGCATTCATGATGCCCGCCGCCGACAACTGCTCGATATGGGCGTGACTGTCGACGCCGCCGGGCAACACCAGTTTGCCGCGTGCATCGATCTCGCGCCGGCCGGCAGGCAGGTTGCGGCCAATGGCGGCGATGGTTTCGCCGGTGATGCCGACATCGGCCTCGAACACGTCGGACACGGTCGCCACGCGTCCGCCGCGGATCACGAGGTCATAGGCGGGTTCGGCCATGAAATTCTCCGAGAATAACAACGGCCACCGAGACAAAGCCGCGTTTCGAAACTTTTGCAAACTATGCTATTAGCTGCAAGCCGTGTACCAGCAAGCCATGGCTGAATTGCAAGGAAGAGAGATGTCCCGCCCCCGCATCCTCGTGATCAATCCCAATTCCAACGTCACCGTGACCAAGGGGCTGGAAGAGGCGCTCAAACCGCTGGGTTTCGCCGACGGCCCGGAAATCGTCTGCACGACACTGGCCGAGGGGCCCTTCGGGATCGAAAGCCAGGCCGATGCCGACAGCGTGGCAATGCCGCTGCGGCGGTTGATCGAAAGCGACAACAGCGCGTCGGCCTTCGTCATCGCCTGTTACAGCGACCCCGGTCTGCATGTCTGCCGGGAAGGCACCGACCGGCCGGTGTTCGGCATCGCCGAATGCGGGGTGTTGACCGCGATGACGCGGGCCGAAACTTTCGGCGTCATCGCGATCGCGCAACGCTCGATCCGCCGGCATATCCGCTATCTTCGCCAGATGGGATTGATGGATCGGCTGGCCGGCGAACGGCCGCTGAACATGAGTGTCGCCGAGACGGCTTCCGGTGAAGGGACGCTCGCCAAGATGATCGAGGTCGGGCGCACCTTGAAAGAACAGGATGGCGCCGGCGCCATCGTCATGGGCTGTGCCGGTATGGCCCGCTTGCGCCGCGGCCTGGAAGACGCGCTCGGCATTCCCGTCATCGACCCGACGCAAGCCGCCACCGCGATGGCGCTCGGCACGGTTCAGCTTTCGCGCAACTAGCTGCCGTTTGGCTCACTCTTTTGGTTCGCTACTTTCCGCCACAACACGCGCGGCCCATTGGGCGTGGCTCTCGCGATCCATCGCAAACGGCTCGCGCTGATAGGTATAGAGATTGCCGAACAGGCGGCCGATCGGCCGGTAAGCATCGAAATCGACATACATGCTTTCGGTGTCGAGCAGACCCTCGCGCGCATGGACGCGCAGGACTTCGCCGACCAGAAGTTCCCGGCCGGGACCGAAGGCCAGCGAAACGCTGCGCTTGCATTCCAGCGCGAACGGTGCCGCCGCCAGGCGCGGCACCTTGACGTCGACCGACGGCAGCGTGCCAAGCCCGAGCGCGCTGACTTCGCTTTCGCCGGAGGGGAAATCGACGGCGCAATCGTTCATGGCTTTGGCCAACGCCTCATCCACCATCTGGACCACGAACTCGCCATCGCGCTGGATATTGCGCGTAGTATCCTTCGGCGTGCGATCGGGCTTGTGCTGCAACCCCAGCACGATCAGCGGCGGCTCTTCGGAAAAGACATTGAAGAAGCTGAACGGCGCGGCGTTGACGGCGCCATTGACGTCGAGCGTCGTCACCAGCGCGATTGGCCGCGGCACGATGACGGCGCACAACAGCTTGTAGCGATCATGCCGGGTTAAATCGCGGAGGGAGAGGCCTGACATCGGGGTGGATCAGACTTCCGGCGGCGGAATGGCGCCGACGCGGCTCGTAATCAGCCCATAATGCTCGACGCGGCGATGACGGGCGAAATCGAAGATGGTCTTCTTGCCGAAGACGGTGGCATCGAGATCGCATGGATGGACCAGGAGTTCGTCGTCCTCGGTCTTGGCCTCCGCGACGATCTCGCCATTGGGATCGACAATGAGGCTGCCGCCGATCAATGGGAAACCATCCTCGACGCCGGCCTTGGCGACCGCCACGACCCATGTCGCATTTTGATACGCACCGGATTGAACCGACAGACGATTGTGAAACAGCCGCTTCTCGGGACCCTCGTCGCTCTTCTGCGAATTGACCGAAGGCGTGTTGTAGCCAAGCACGACCATCTCGACGCCTTGCAGGCCCATCACGCGATAGGTCTCGGGCCAGCGCCGGTCATTGCAGATCGCCATACCGAAAATGCCGCCCATGTTGCGCCAGACCGGAAAGCCGGTATCGCCGGGTTCGAAATAACGCTTCTCCAGGTGCTGGAAGGCGCGCTCCGGATCGAATTCCGAATGGCCCGGAAGATGCGTCTTGCGATATTTGCCGACGATCCTGGCCGACTTGTCGGTGAGGATACAGGTGTTGAAATGATGCCCGTCCGGCGTCATCTCGGCATAGCCAAAACTCATCGCCATCTGGTATTCGGCCGCACGGGCGAACAGCGGCATCGTCGCCGCATTCGGCATCTCGCGCTCGAACCAGGCATCGACCTCGGCCTGATCCTCCATGTACCAGCGCGGGAAAAATGTCGTCAGCGCCAGTTCGGGATAGACGATCAGATCGGCCCCGCGCGCCTTGGCCTCGTCCATAAGCGCAATCATGCGCGGAATAACGGTTTGACGGCTCTCGGCGCGCTGAATAGGGCCCATCTGAGCGGCGGCGACATTGATGACACGCATGGACGAGCTTTCCGTTGCTTCTATCTCGCGCTGCAATGACCAAAAATCGAGCACGTTTTGCAGCGCATATCACGGCCCCAAGTCTTAGATATCTCAAGTCATAGGATCGTTTCATCGGGAGTCAATTCGGTTCGAGACACAAACGTCTCACCTCATGGCAGGTCTGACATGTCAGGTGACTTGGCACCCATATCCAACCGGCATCATCGACTTGTGATCCGGCGTGCCGCAACCGGCCATGTTGCTTTCGACGGCAAATTCTGGTCAATGCAGACAAGAAGCCAAAAAGAAACGAGAGAGGAAACATCATGATCGCGCCAGTCCGGGCAACCCCAAATTCGCAAACGATAGACCCGCCGCGCGGCCTGGCGTTGTTGCGCGACCCGCTCCTCAACAAGGGCACGGCTTTTACGGAGACCGAGCGGGACGAGCTTGGCCTGCGCGGCTTTTTGCCGGCCCACGTGCTTTCAATGGAAGAGCAGGTGGCGCGCGTTCTGACCAACCTGCGCAGCCTGCCCAACGATCTCGAAAAATACATCGCGCTGAATTCACTGCATGACCGCAACGAGGCGCTGTTTTTCCGGGTCGTTTGCGACAACATCGATGAAATCCAGCCACTGATCTATACGCCGACCGTGGGCCTCGCCTGTCAGCGTTTCGGCCTGATCTTCCAGCGGCCGCGCGGCATGTTCATCAGCGCCAACGATCGCGGCCACATCGCCGAGCTGCTCGGCAACTGGCCCTATCAGGCCAAGCTGATCGTCGTCACCGACGGTGAACGGATCCTGGGCCTTGGCGATCTCGGCGCGCACGGCATGGGCATTCCGGTCGGCAAGCTTTCGCTTTATTCCGCCTGCGCCGGCATCCATCCGGAAAATTGCCTGCCCGTCGTGCTGGATGTCGGCACCAACAATCAAGATCTTCTGAACGACCGTTATTATATCGGCTTGCGCCAGAAACGCGTGAGCGGACAGGCCTATGATGATTTCGTCGATGAATTCGTCACGGCGGCGCGCGAAGCCTTCCCGGGTGTGCTGATCCAGTTTGAGGATTTTGCCAATCACTCCGCGTTCCGCCTGCTTCACAAATATCGCGACGACATTCCGGTCTTCAATGACGACATCCAGGGCACGGCCGCGGTCGCGCTGGCCGGGTTGTTCTCCGCGCTGCGTGTCGGCGGCGGCAAGCTTTCCGACCAGCGAATCCTGTTCTTGGGGGCTGGCGAAGCCGCAACCGGCATTGCGGACCTCATCGTCTCGGCGATGATGGCCGAGGGCCTTTCCGAGGCCGATGCGATCAAGCGGAACTGGCTGGTGGATTCGCGCGGCCTGGTCGTCAAGGGCCGCGCCGGCCTCACCGAGCATAAATTGCGCTACGCACACGGGCATGCGCAGCTCGACGATTTCCTGACCGCCATCCGCACGCTGAGGCCTACCGCCATCATCGGCGTCGCGGCCGTCGGCGGCGCCTTCACGCCGGAAGTGCTCAAGGCGATGGCCGAGATCAATGACCGGCCGATCGTGTTTGCGCTCTCCAATCCGACCTCCAAGGCCGAGTGCTCGGCGGAGGAAGCCTATCGCTACACGGAAGGCCGGGCGTTGTTTGCCTGCGGCAGCCCTTACGATCCGGTGCAACTCGACGGCAAGACCTTCGTGCCGCGCCAGGGCAACAATTCCTACATCTTCCCCGGCGTCGGGCTCGGTGCGGTCGCGAGCGGCTCAAAACTCGTGACCGACGAGATGTTCATGGCCGCCGCGCATACGCTGGCCTATCTCGTGACGCCAGAAGATATCGAGCAGGGCAGCCTCTATCCGTCGTTGCCGCGAATCCGTGAGGTCTCGGCTCACATCGCCGAGGCCGTCGCCGAGGTCGCCTACAAACGCGGGCTTGCGACGGCGCCAAAGCCGAACGACCTGATGGCCTTCATCGAATCGCAAATGTACAACCCGCACTACTGACAAGGCGCAGGCGCGGCGAATTTAATGCGGCCGCGCCTTACAGCGGCCGTTCCGCCGACACATCGGGCGGATCGCCCGCACCGGCCGCTTGCAACACCGCTTCAGTGCCGGCGGCTCGCATCGAGCGTCCGCAGCACGGGCACATCTCGGCCTCGGCCATGGCGATCACGCCGTACCGCTCTCTCATCCCGGTGACGTCCTTGCCATTGGCAGAGGCGCCGGCCGCCGCAATCGGACGCTCGGTCTGCTCGCGCCCAATTCGAAGCTGATCCAGAAAGCCGACGGTGATAACGCCGGAGAAGAGCGCCAGCGTGCCGATGCCGACGATCGAGACAACTCCGCCGAGAATTTTGCCGACGGCGGTGACGGGCACCATATCGCCATAACCAACCGTGGTCAGCGTCTCGATCGCCCACCACATCGCCGCCGGAATGGAGGAAAACACCGCAGATTGCTCGTCCCCCTCCACCATGAAGGCGAGAGCGGCGCTGACGGTCAGCGTCAGGGTCAGGATGAAGATGAGCGCGCCGATCGTGGGCGCCTCCTCCCGGAATACCGACCAGAGCAAATTGAACACCCGGGAATGGCGGGTTAGCTTGATCATTCGCAAGAGGCGAAGCAAACGGAGCACACGAAGATCGTCTGCTCCCAACAGACCCAGCAAGGCCGGCAGCACGGCCACGAGATCGATCAGGGCGAAAAAGCTGCGCATATAGCGCAGCCTGCCCCAGATCGGATGGGCGAACTCGCCGCCGCGGAGATCGACGACGGTCCAGAGGCGAAGGAAATATTCCACGGAAAACACCGCGGTTGCCGCGTGTTCTGCGGCCGAAAAAACCAACGAATACCGGTTGCGGATCGGCTCGACGGTCTCAAGCACCACAGTGATGACATTGGCGATGATGAGCGCGGCCAGCAGTAGGTTGAAGAGGCGAGCCGCCTTGTTGGTATGCGATGGATCATCGTCGAACCAACGACTTAGCCGCCAACGCAGGGTCGTTTTGTCGGTCCGGGGCAAGCGTCACACCTTCCTTGGCCGATCCAGCGGGTGACGTTAGCCATACTTCACGACACATTTTTGAGAGGTGCGGCTACTTTGAGAGGCGCAGCGACGCGCCAAGGGCTCCTCCGGGAGGTCGCCGTCTGCGCGCCTTATCTGCCCGCCGTAGGTGGGTCTTCCGACCGGATTGCCGACGGCGTGCAACGAGTGTCTATTTGTGACAAGGTCACAACGCGTCATGCAAGCTATTGCAGACGGGCCGCTATGACGGAGCGACGCTGAAATTCAACCGAAAGGTTGGCGAAGGCAGAAGCTCACGTCTTGCACGATGGCGCCGCCGGGAACGCGCGAATGCGTTGCGGGCCTTATGACGGAAATTGAGCGCTTCCAACGATGCGGCACCAGGCATGATGACAGCGAGTGAAACCTACACCGAGCCGACGACCGGCTACTGGCAACAGTTGGTTGCGGAGATTCCCGCCCGCTTCTCGGCGAGACCGCCTTATCGTTTCGGCTATCCTGTCAAGCTGCCGTGCGGCCGCGTCCTCGTTTTGCCGCTGCGTCAATTACCCGACGGCCATCGCGCCGTTGCCTCTCTCATCGCCAACCAGGCCTCGAACACCGTTGTCGCGGCGATCGCAGATCACATGGCCGCACAGGCGCACGCGCTCGACGCCGAGGTCATCGTCGGATTGCCGACGCTCGGCCTTGCCTTCGCTTCGCTGGTGGCCGAGCGGCTCGGACAACCACGCTATGTGCCGCTCGGCTATTCGCGCAAATTCTGGTACGACGACGCGCTTTCTGAGCCGGTCACCTCGATCACGAGCCCGGAGGCCGGCAAACTTCTGCGGCTGGACCCGAACCTGCTTCCGCTGGTCAAAGGCCGACGGGTGGTGCTGGTCGACGATGCGATCTCAAGCGGTACGACCGCGGTCGCTTCGTTGCGTCTGTTGCAGAAGATCGGCATCGAAGTTGCAGGCATGGTCGTCGCCATGAAGCAGACCAACCGCTGGGAGACGGCGGTAGCCGCACTCTCCACACCGCCTGCCATCCGCGCGGTATTTGGCTGCCCCCTCTTCCAGCGCAGCGACGCCGGCTGGCTGCCGCTCCCCGAGACGCAGCCCGCCGTTCCCTAGAACTTACGGACAGGCTTATGGCGATAAAGGCCGAGAATTGGATCGCGATCTGTTCATCAAGTCGTTTGGCATCACAAACGATTATTTGCATGCGGCTGGACACCATAGATTTTTTGCTCGTTCGGGAAGGCGATCAGGTTTTTGCCTGTGAACGAGCCTGTCCGCATGAACAGGCCGACCTGAGCCTGGGTCATGTCGCTAACGGCCGATTATTTTGCCCACGCCATCTTGCGTCGTTTGACCTTCAAGACGGCAATATTTCCGCCGGATGGGCAAGCAAGTCTCTGCGGGTATTTCCTGCACGGATAAAAGACGGACAGATTTGGATCGATGCCGAAGCCATCGCAAAGTAGGGGCGGAGCATCACCGCACCATCAGGGCGGGCCGAGAAAGGGTTCTCGAGGATGGCAGAATTCCTTTGCTGCCGCAGCGACAGCGCCGCTGATGACGCCCTGGCGTTCGGGCGAGTCCATCTTGAGCTCCTCGTCCCGGTTGATGATGGAGCCCGCCTCCAGGAGAACCGCAGGCATCCGGGTCGTTCTCAGGACGACGAGTTCATCATAGCTATAGACACCCGTATCCTTGTTCAGCAGCGGGTGTTGATACCGACCCATGATGGCCTGGGTATATTGCTGAGCATATTGCAGGCCTTGCGCCTTCATTTCCTTGCCGATCAGTTCGGCAAACGCCAAGCTCGTCTTGAACTCCGGATTGCTGTGCGAGACAAAGACGGAATAGCCGTTGAAGCGGTCGCTGAAATGGCTTTTTTTGCCTTCGAATTCCCAATCCTCAAGCAACGTGTTGGGCACGGAGTCGTGGTGGATCGACAAGAAGAGATCCGCGTTCAGATTGTTGGCCGCGGCGACGCGTTTGAAGAGGCTTGGCCTGGCCTTGCCCTCGGTCACGAGCAACCTGGTTTCGGCGAAGCCTTCGTCCTTCAATTTCCGCTCGATCCGTTGCGCAAGTCGTAGATTGAAGCTGAATTCAGGAACATTGCGGGCGCTGGTCGCGCCTTCTGAATCGGCGGTATGTCCGACATCCAGCACGATCCGGAATTTCGAGCGATCGCATATTGACGGGACCGGTTTCAAGGCGTTCAGGTTGACCGGCCCCAGGGCCGCAAGCTTTACATTGTGGGACTTTCGCGAAGCCGCGGGCCTGGCGAGGGCGGCCGGCTTTCGCGAGGCGACGTGGTGCCTGGGCGATTTGCTGTCTCTCGACGAGCCTTTGAACATATCCGACAGCCAGCCGGCGGCGCTGGCCTCAATCGGCACAAGCATCAATGCAGCCGTCACGGCGATGACGGCGCAGCGGCAAGGCCGAATGTCGAAGCCCGAGCGTACGAATTTTTGACCTGATGACAGCAATCCCTGCTCTCCCCAGAATGATCTCTTCGCACGTCAAGACACCTTGGCCGCGTCATACAACATTAACAGGAATTTGAACCGAAGATTACTGGAAATATATTGCCTGTCTGATTGTACTGGCGGAGCCAAAATGATTTGAGAACAGTTGCTTACTGCACCCTTGGACCCTGATAGCCCATCTTTGATGCGACTTAGTGGTCCGATTCTAACATTCGCATCCTTTTTCGAGCTGCCACTGTTGCGAATGTTAGAATCAAAAGGCCCCCTAGCAAATACAGGTTTCCAGTGGAGTTTAGGATTTGACATTCGCGTTTCGCGAGTTTGCGGCCAGGTGGGTAGCGAATGTCAAATCCACTCCACTAGCGCGCCTTGATTTCGACGAACCTCGCCAGCGCTTGTTCAAATTTGGCATTGAAGAGCCACATCGCATCAAGAATTTCGCGGAAGGTTGCAGACGTTCGCGCCCTGTCGGCATGTCCAAAGGCGAAAATACTGTTGTTTCGCAGGTATCCCATGATCCTCGGGTCGGAAACTCTGTAGCCGAGCAGGTTACCCGACTTGAGCGCGGACTTGGTCGGAGCGGGAATAATCTGGATCAGTTCAAACAGCTTCATTTGATCGATCGGATTTGGCAGCGTTTTCGCGATCGCCGGTACTTGCGGGAAGATATCGGCATGCGCGTTCATCAGCGCATCTCGCACCGCAGTCCAATGGTTGAGCCGATGGTCCAGATTGCCGATCCGCGCCTCTTCCTTGTCATCACGCTGGCTCAGCGCCGGATCACGGGCTGCGATCGACGTTTTTATCGCGGCCCACTTCCTCTGACCGTCTTGATCTTCGGAAAGGCCCGTTTGAAAACTTCCCTTGTATTTATTCGAGCGCGCGTTCCCTGCATTTTGATTGCCATTTGTCTCGGCAAAAAACAGCCCCAGGCTGATGCGGCCTGCGGCTTCAGCGTTCGACGTATCAAGGCCCTTGGCTCCCGCAATCGCCATTGCCAGGTCGACCACGTCCTTGAATGGCGTGTCTGACTTTTGCGCGTTGACAGGTGGCGCATCCATGAGGTCGAAAAGAGCCTTGTACTCATCGAGCAGCGGCTCCTTGTCGGCGTCGAAATATGCCGGAGGGATTTCGAACTTATTGGGCCTTCCGATTTTGGACGGAAGAGCTTCGGTGAGGTCTTTATACGCGCTCATCATGTTGTTGCGCGCAAGGTAGAGCGCTTGTCCCGGCAGGTTCGGCAATTCCCGTTTCGAATTGATCTGCGCCTGCCGCTGGCCCAGGATCGATTTCGAAATTTTTTACCGCATCGTTGTATGCATTGAGTGCCTCCGATTGCGTACTTGTGAGTGCGACCGGCTGACCCATTGCAGGGGACGTGAAGCCGAGATTGCCGATGGTGGGCGGGGCCAGCGGCGCGACCGTGTCGACGATGGCATCGATGGCGATGGAAACCGGCGGCACGAAGAAGAGTCCCAGCGCAAGAGCCGTCGTGGGTACAACGCCGCAACTTTTAATCCCCATGGCAGGATCCCGATGCCTAGTGGTCCGATTCTAACATTCGCATCCCTTCTCAGCGGGCACTTTTGCGAATGCTAGAATCAAAGGACCACTGGCAAGTATATGTCTCTGGATCTGCGGATTTGACATTCGCTAAGCGAATTCGCAGCGGGATGGGTAGCGAATGTCAAATCCACTCCACCAGGCTTCACTGGACATGGATCAACGGACCGTAAACAACGAAAGCGTCGCCCTGGTCGGACGGACCGAATTCTCCGACGCAGTGAATCAGGATGCTCGCTACGCCGCCCGGACTGTCGTCAGAAAACTCTCGACCTCTTGCTTGAGGCGTTGGGACTGTTTTCCGAGTTCGCCCGCAGAACTGAGGACCAGTTCGGCAGCTGCTCCCACCTCGCCTGATGCCTTGGTCACGTCAGAGATGTTTTGCATAACCCCCTGTGTCCCACGGGCTGCCTCCTGCACGCTGTGGGCGATTTCCCTGGTCGATCCACGCTGCTGATCGACCGCTGAAGCAATTTTTGTCGAGATTTCGTTGATCTGGCCGATCGTGGCGCCAATCTCGCGAATGGCTTCGGCCGTTGTTCCAGTAGCGTTGCGGATCGCATCGATCTGATCGGCGATCTCCTCTGTTGCCTTGGCGGTCTGTGTCGACAGCGCTTTCACCTCGTTTGCCACCACGGCAAAGCCCCTGCCCGCGTCGCCGGCCCGCGCTGCTTCGATGGTCGCGTTCAAGGCCAGAAGATTGGTCTGAGCGGCAATGTTTTGAATGAGACCCATCACCTCACCGATTTTCTGTGTTGCCGCCAGCAAGCCTTCCACCATTGTATTAGTGCGATCGGCCTGAGCAACCGCGCTTTGCGCGATCGATGCCGATTGGTCAATCTGACGGGAGATTTCCTGACTGGATTTCGACAGTTCCTCGGCCGCGGCAGCTACGGTCTGCACATTTCCAGTGGTCTGTTGTGCGGCTGAGGCGACGGTCGTGCTCCGTCGCGTCGTCTCCATTGCAATTGACGACAACGACTGCGCCGAGCGCTGCATTTCGGCGGCCGATGAAGCCGCGCCGGCGACAATCGTGCCGACGCTCTTCTCGAACACGCTCGCGATCTGGTTCATGGCCGACTTACGCTCTGCGACGGCACGAGCCGTCGTCTCCTCGCGCTCAGCACGGAGGCGTTCGGCGTCAATCAACCGATCCTTGAAGACAGAAAGACTGCGCGCAATGTGGCCGATCTCGTTGCGATGCTCGACAAACGGAACTTCGACGTTCAAGCCGCCCTTGGCCAGATCATCCATGGCGCCACATATTTTGTCGAGCGGACGAACCAGGCCGCGACCAAGGAGGAATGCGGCCATTCCGGCAATGAGCAAGCCGCCCAATCCTCCCAGGGCGATCCAGACAGCCCGGGCGAACACCACCGCGTCGACATCGTCGGTATAGACGCCTGCCTGGATGGCGAGCATCTGATCGCCCTGGCCATATCCCGCGGCATAGGTGAGTTTCGGCAGCTCTGGCCCGCCGGCCGCTTTCGGCACCTGGTATTCGACAAAGCCGCCGCCGCGCCGCGCTGTGCCAACGATATCTTAAATCAGCAACTGACCCTTGCTGTCTCTGAAATCCCAGCGGTTGACATTGATGTATTTGGGGTTGGCATGCACGTAGGTGACGCCGGCATTCGTGCTCCCGGCGCCGTAGACTCCAAGATAATCGTTAGATGCGCCCCAGCGCATGGCGCCGATCGCATCAAAGGCAAGACGCCGCGCGTCCTCCGGCGAAAGCTTGCCGCCCCTGGCCTTCTCGTCATAGGCCGCCAGAACTTTCGTCGCGGCCTGGACCATGTCGAACACCTTGGTTCGACGTTCCGAGAACACGGTATCGCGAAGGACCATCACCTGGGCAAAAAGCGCGGCAACGAAGACGACGGTTAGAACCGCAATGATCAAGCCAAATCGTTGGTAGACACTAAGGTGTCGCATCATAGGTCCTTCGTGACATTAGCGATTCTGACGGTACCTCTTTACGGTTAAACGGTTAACCTAAGATTGAAAAACGTTCGATGGCTGCAGCTCAGGCGCAGAGCTCCCGCCGGCTACCGGTTCGCCACTCCGGACAGCAGCGCCGCGACGGGGTCCATGGCGACTTCAGTGTGCGCTACACTTGGTAGAACAGCTTGCCAAATCGAGCGTAGATTTTAGAGCTGAAATCGTCCGGTGCAGCGCCGTAACTTTTAATCCCCATGGCGGGGTCCCATCGCCTGGGCTTCATTGAACACGGGCCAATGGATCGTGAACAACGCAACGCGTCCCCGGAGAAAGCGTGTCTACGGCAATCTGGCGGAGGGAGTGCCCAACCAATCCGCCTTGAAAGATAAGCATTTTCGACTTTCCCAGGCCAAAACCCACCATTTGAGCTACGGCCGAAAACTCGCGCTTCGCCTCCAATTTGGAATCCATCATAGCTCATCCAACTACTGGACCAACCTTCAATTCTCGTCGGCGGTGGACAGCACGTTGGTTGGCGTTTGCCCTCCGAAAGGTCGGACGTTCGAATCGTTCCGGGCGCGCCACTTCGGTACAGAACTGGGCACGCCAAAACCCGCCGTTTTTGCGCTTGAAGCGGCGACGAGGGTGCGCAGAAGCGCGCTTTTCGATCCCATGATGCGCAGTTCTTTCTGATCGACTTCGACGCGTTGGGCGAGCGCGCGGAGGTGATCGCGGCGGTAGCCGCCGCTCTCGGTTCGCATGCGCTTGCGGGCTGTCCTGGCAAACGTCTTGAGCGCTTCCGGTGTGATCGTCGGTCCGCCCCGTTCGATCGCATCCTCGGCCCTCTGTGCGTCCAGGCGGGCCTGGTCGCGCGTGGCCTTCAGTTCGGTGATCCGGTCCTTCAGCATGGGGTCGGACAGATCGGCGATGCCGTTCTCGATCGCGTCGTACAGCCGCTTGAGTTTGGCGTCTGCCTCAGCCGCTCGCTTGCGCAATTCGGCGATGTGCGACTTTCGTCGCTCGGCGCGCTCGGTGCGGCGATCGAGTACGTGCGACAAAAGCTGCTCAAGACGCTTGGGCTCCAACAAACGCTGCTCGATGTACTCAGCGACAAGATTATCGAGTTTTTCCATCGGGACGGTGCGGCCCGGACAACCGGTCTCGCCCTGGCGGGCTTTGGTGCAACAGGTGTAATAGCGGTAACGGCCGCTCTTGCCGGTACGGAGCGTCATCGCTCCACCACACCCGGCGCAAAAGCAGATGCCGGTAAGGAGCGTGGGGCCGCTGACGATCCTTGGTGCGACCATCGCTGGGCTCCGGCTCTTGAGCAGCATTTGGACGGATTCGAACTCGGCCGTATCGATAATCGGCGGTACCGCCATTTCGACGATTTCAGTCTCCGCCTTGCGCTCGCGGGTCTTCCAGAACTTGGTGTTGAAGCGGTGGCGGCCGACATAGGTCGTCCGGGTCAACACCTTGTGGACCGCATCGAGACCCCACTTTCCGCCGTCGCGAGTGCGGATACCGCTGGCGTTCAGGTGCGTGGCTATAGACTTGACGCCCATCGGCCCGGAGCTTCCGCTGCCCTCGCGCGCCAGGTGGAAGATCAGGCGCACTGTCTCGGCTTGGACGGGGTCGATCTCCAGGGTTTTCTTGGTCCGGTGTCCGCGCTGCTCGGAAGCTTCCACGATCCGGTAGCCGATCGGCGGTAACGCGCCATTCCAGAAGCCCTGGCGGGCGTTCTCCTTCATGGCCCGCAGCGTGTGTTTGGCGTTCTCCTTGGACTGGTATTCGTCGAACAGCGCCATGATCTGCCGGATCATGTTGCTCATGGGATCGTCGCCGAGCTCCTGGGTGATCGAGACCAGCCGGACACCTGCCTTGGCGAGGCGGCGGACGTAGAACTCGAGCTGGAACTGGTCGCGGAAGAAGCGGCTAAAACTGTGGACCAGGATCACATCGAAAGCCGGCGGCTTGGTGGTTGCCGCATCGATCATGCGCTGGAATTCCGGCCGCCGGTCATCGGTCGCTGACGCGCCCGGCTCCACGTAGTCGGTGACGATCTCCCAGCCGCGAGATGCGCAATAGCCCTTCGTCTGGCGGCGTTGGTCCGGGATGGAAAGATCGTTCTCTGCCTGCCGGCCGGTCGAGACTCGCAGGTAGAGGGCAGCGCGAACCGGCGTAATCATGGCGATCTCCAAACCAAAGGGGTCACTGGCGGGTTGAAAACAATTCGTCGAACAGTTCGCCGAACCAGGCCTCGAACACCTCGATCTCGGCTTCGGTGATCGGGACCTCGTCCGGCCAGTCGTCGGTTACGGTCCACTCAGATTGTTTCTTCTTGGCTGGGCGGCGCCTTCGTCGAACTGGTGGCCGCAAATGGTCGTAGAGGTCGTCGGGCAATGATCCCGGTGGCCGTGCTCGTCTTCGAGATTTATGATGATGAGCCATGGCGCCTCCGCGGCACACAGACTCCATCCGGAGAACGGCGCAAATTTGTCCGCCGAGTCATTTCCGATAAGGAGCGGCATCGCGCTCGCGCTGAGCCATCAGCGCGTGGCCGTCAAACTCCGGGGCAGGCGAAGCCAGTCAAGGCCGTCAGCCGGCGGAGCCGGGCGCGCAAGGCGCGAGCCTTGACGGGCGTCGGCTGGTCCGGCATCGGCTTGCAAAGCGTGATGCGGTACATCGTTCCGATCAGATCGCCAGAACGCTAGGTCAGGATCGGTGCCGACGACACATTGCGCTGACCTCTTGACGGCACGGAAGAATCTTCGCTGCTGCAATGTGCGCTCATACGAGAAAAAGTGCGATAAGGCCCTGTACTACCTCACAACCGACCGCGGCGCACCTTGCGCCTTTTATCCTGCTATCAAGCGGTCGGTCGTCTGCACCCCGCCAATCCTGCGCCGTTCTTCTACAAGTCGCGATGAAGCAAAAATCGGGAGGAGCATCTCAAGGGCAGATTCCGTGCTGGTTTGGTGCCCGTTGATGTGCCGGTTCTTTGCTGACGGTACGTGCCGCGAAGCAATTGTCGGCATCCTCCGACGCCGCCGCAGTTACGCCGATGATCTGCACTTTGGGCGCAGGAAGGCGACAGGCGGACGTGTCACAACGAGACGTGAGAATTTCGGGTATTGTGGATAGCGGACGCTAAGGCAGGCATCGCAAAAGTGACTGGCTGACCCATTGCAGAAGTTGAAACCGCTTTCCTAAAAATTGAAGGCTTAGCGGGGTGAATGGTTGATAGGTTCGGTCTATGCAACCGAACATGCGGTCAATATCGGCGACAGCCGCAAGAACCAATGTAAACAGGCGAAGACCGATGCTACGGAAGCCAAGGACGAAATCTGCTTTGCTCGGAGTGTCGAGCACCGCGTCATTTCTGTTCGGCCTTATGTTTGAAGTCGCTGCCCAGCCCGCGTTGCCGAATATCCCCGGGCTCGGTAGCTACGGCAACTTAGCAACCTACTGCGGCAAAGAGGGAGTGTCGGGCCCAAGGTGGAACCCTGAAGAGCTTCCTTGGATCGGATGCTTCGGATTATCGAGTGGAAAAAGTGCCAGCGGAATGATCGCGGGCCATCGACTTGAAGTTAGCGTCAACGCTCGGGGCGAAGAGGAATGCAAGGTTGACGGTGCAGCCGTTGAATGCCGAGGATGTATCGATCACGACGATTGTTCTGCGATGTTGGAGGTCCATTCGCGCAACAGCGACAAATCCGTCTTTCTCCAATTGAGCCATCGGGTTTGGAAGGGGAAGCCTGTGTATGTGGGTACTCAAGAACTCTGGATAGAGTTCAACAAACCAAACATGTGCCGCCGCTACGCGGCCTGCTAACGCGCAGTAGTACACCTGCTTCTGACCCATTATAGACTTGCACCCAAGCAAATCGTGACGTCTGTACACGGTAGCGAAGCCGACTAAAGAGGACATCGTATGCGTATCTTAGTGTGGACGATTGTCTTGGGCATTGCGCCGCTGTGTTGTCGAGCTGAAGACGATCTTCTAAATCCTCCACACCCAGCGCTTGCAGCTATTCAGGCCAGTCTGGATCACTGCAGAGACACCCAACCGGGCAACATCAACGAAATGCTGTGTGCAATCGAGGCTGACAAGGCCGTCGATGCTGTATTGAACGCCTTCTATGGAAAGATCACAGCGAAACTGAAGCAAGCCGACGATCCGGATCATGACATCAAAGATCGAACTGAACTTCTAAAGCGGCTAGTAACAGCGGAGCGCGCGTGGATAGCCTACCGCGAGGCAGAATGCTCGCATGAGTCGGGGGTGTATCTAGGTGGGAGTGGTGAGGGAACAGCGCTGGCCTATTGTCGGCTTGAGAAGAGGCAAGATCGGGTGAACAATCTTTATAGATTTTATGTGAAAAGGTTCCCCGACATCGCGAATTGACAAACGGCTGGCCTAACGTCGGCTTGTGGCGCTTCGCGTCTGTCCGGGAAACTCCGCTCCTGAGCAGTAACCGGAACTACGCACTCCGCAGTAAGGGAGATCTAAAAGGCGTAGCGCTGGATCGCAGAGTATCCCAGACTAGCCAGTTGGAGCGTATCGCCGGCTATGGAATCATAGTGCCACCGCGAAAGAATATTGCCCATCTTCATCGGCCGTGGCGCGCCATTTCGGCACGTCCCGTCAACATAGGCACGTCACATTTTTCGTCGCGGGTCCGACGTCCCGTTTATTCGGCTGCGGCCGGTGCGGTCACTTGCTCTGAACGCGCAGGGGACAATAGCATGAGAGCGATCAGCGCCGAGAGACTGAGGCCCGCCGAGACAATGACTACGCCGCGACCCATTGGCTCAATCAAGAGTCCGAAGCCAACCGGGGCCAACGCCTGGCAAATCCGCGATGGCGCGCCGATCAGCCCAAGGCGGTAGGCGTAATTTTCGGGTCCAAAAATCGCAAGCGGGAGCGTGCCACGCGCGATCGTCAGGATGCCGTTGCCGGCACCATGCAGCAAGGCGAAGGCAGCCGCGGCGCCCCCGCCAAAGATGCCGATTACACAGGCTCCGATCGGATGAGTGATGCAGGCAAGCCGTGTCGAAACCAGGGGATAAAAGCGCTTCATCATACTGGCTTCCATTACCCGCGCTGCTACCTGAGCTGGGCCGATCATCATGCCGGCGAAAACGGCCTGGGCCGGTGTCGCGCCAAACGCTTCAACGATGCGCGGCAAATGCGCCGCCATTGCTGAAGTGACCGTCCAAGCGGCCGCGAAGGCGAACGACAGCAGCACCATGGTGCGGTCGATCGGAATGTGGGGCTTCACGACCGGCCCTTCGGATGCCACCTTCCGCTCTGTCTTCGGCAGCATCAGATTAAGCGGTAGACCGATCACAATATGCGCCAACGCCCAAGCGTAGCAGGTCTCGCGCCATCCTATGGTCTCAAGACCGAGCGAGCTTAGGGGCCAGCCGACCGTGCTGGCGAAACCCGCGATCAGCGTGATGCCGGTGATGGCGCTGCGCGCATCGCTGCCATAGATGCGGCCGAGCGCTCCGAAAGCGGCGTCATATAGCCCGAAGCCCATACCGATACCGAGCAACAGCCAAGCACCCGACATCATCCACAACGACGTGGATGCCCCGAGCAGCGCAAGCCCGCCGGCTAGCAGCAGATTCGAAATGCATAGCACCTGTCGGCCGCCGACCCGGTCGATCTGTCGGCCGACACGGGGGCCCAGTAATCCCGAGATCACCAATGAGCCCGAGAAAGCCGCAAAAAACCAATTGCTGGAGATCCCGAGGTCATGCGCGATCGGATCGGCCAGAATAGCCGGCAGATAGTAGCTCGATCCCCATGCGAGCGTCTGGGCGGTGCCCAGCGCTGCTATCACTCCCAACCGCCGGCGATCCACACCGAATTCCTTACGAACAGCCGCAACCGGACTTACCGAGGGTCTTGGCCGCAGCATCGTCGCCACAGCAGGCCGTCACTTCAGCGGGAGCCGGTCCGCCACAGCAGCCGGCTGATGCCGCAGCGCCTTCCACGCCTCCGCGCGTACAAACGCCCGTCTCGGGCAGATCGAGTTCGAACTCGCTCGGCGGCCACCTTGTCGCCCGCAATATCGGCAGCGATCGAGCGCACTTGTTCATAGCCTGTGATCATTAGGAAAGTCGGCGCTCGACCGTAGCTCTTGATGCCTGCAAGATAAAAGCCGGGATCGTCTTGCATCAATTCGCGGGCTCCATGTGGGCGCACGGTGCCGCAGGAGTGCTCGTTGGGATCAATTAGCGGAGCAAGCGCTGCCGGTGCTTCGATCGCCGGATCAAGCCGCAAACGGATCTCGCTCAACATTGAAAGGTCAGGGCGGAAACCCGTCGCCACAATCAGTTCATCGACGATGATTTGCCGCGCACAGCACGCTACGCCAGTTGCAATACGCAAGCGACCATCGTGTGGGGAAATCGCGGCAACGCGGAGACCGGCTTCCACCTGCACCTGCCCCGACGCGACGAGTAAAGCAAAGTGCGCGCCCAATTCACCACGCGCGGCGAGTTTGTCGTTGGCGCCGCCGCCGAAGGACTTGGCCGGATCGTTGCCCCGCAGTAGCCAGAAGACGGAGGTGCCTGGCGCCTGGCTCGCCAAGGTCGTCAGGTCCGTCAGCGTGCCGATGGCCGAGTGCCCTGCCCCAAGCACGGCTATCGCTTTCCCCGCGTAACGGGCGCGCTCACTTCCGAGCACATCGGGCATACCATAGGCAATCTTCGAGCGGGCTTCGGCTTCACCGATCGCCGGCAATCCGTTGGCTCCGGCAGGATTGGGCGAAGCCCATGTCCCAGAGACGTCGATCACGGCGTCTGCGCGCAAAAGCTCCGGGCCCTTGCCATTTTGATAGCGAATTTCGAATGGTGCGTTCTCGCGGCCTTTGGTCTTCGCCTTGTCGAAGCCGACGCGTCCGACAGCTGTGACACGGCTCGACGTGCGAACAATGTCCTTCAACGCCGTCTTGGTTGCTAGGGGCTCGATGTAGCGCTCCAGAAGTTCGGCGCCCGTCGGATAAATCCGTGGGTCAGGAGAATTCCATCCGGTTGGCGCCAACAGCCGCGCGGCGGCCTTGTCGACGTTGTATTCCCATGGCGAGAACAGCTGCACATGCTGCCATTGCCGCACGGAGTGCCCGGCCTCGGTCCCTGCTTCGAGAACAATCGGCGTTAAACCACGCTCAAGGATATGGGCGGCGGCGGCGAGGCCCACGGGTCCTGCTCCAATAATTGCAACTGTCTCGCTTTCGTTCATCCGCCTTCTCCTATAAAACTAGAAATATCGAATTTACGGGCGAAATGTTCATGCTGCGGCGCTTGTATCCTTGCATTCAGCATCGACGCAGCACTCGGCGACAAGAAAATCTACCAAGCCTCGCATGACGTCATAGTTTGCATGGCAAACCAGGGTCGTGGCTTCCCGCACCTGATTGATCAGTCCAACCACAACCAATGCCTTGATGTGGTGCGAAAGAGTTGATGGCGCGATCTTCAGTTTTTCCTGAAGGCGCCCGACCGGAAGGCCCGCATCTCCGGCACGA
Organism: uncultured Alphaproteobacteria bacterium; assembly: GCA_963770515.1. GTDB lineage: Bacteria > Pseudomonadota > Alphaproteobacteria > Rhizobiales > Xanthobacteraceae > Bradyrhizobium. The sequence continues at coordinate 1,528,093 of CAVYPW010000001.1, read as the reverse complement.
ACAAGGGCCCGGTAAATCCTGAGCCGGGTTGGATTCCCGAGCGCTTCCAAATGTGCTGCTGCATCATCAAGTTTCATGACTACACCCTCTCACAATCCAAATCTGCTGTCAACCGTATTTCTAGCATGATCGAAATACCGGATTTTTCTCGGCGGCGACGGCCAAAAAGCGTTTGACGCTGCTGGTCAAATCCATAAGTCTGGATGTATGGACGCAGAGCAAGCCGTTGCCGCTCTTTCGGCATTGGGCCAATCAACACGGCTACAGGTCTTTCGGTCTCTGGTCGAACTCGCGCCGGATGGTCTCGCCGCCGGCGAGCTGGCACGATCACTGTCAGTCCCTCAAAATACTCTCTCTGCACATTTCAATGTGCTTGCCCAGGCAGGGCTGGTCAAGTCCGAACGGCAGAGCCGTTCGATCATCTATCGCGCCCGGTTAGATAGGGTCGAAGAGCTTTTGATATTTTTGTTACGGGACTGCTGTACTGGACGATCTGACATCCGCAGGGACATGATGGCAAGTGTAACGCGCAAACTGAAGCGATGAGCGAGAGGCCACAGGTGTCATCTTTCAATACGACTTTCAATACGACGCGGCGGATTTTTGCTGAAATGCTTGGGACCGCTCTCTTGGTGGCGACGGTGGTTGGCTCCGGGATCATGGCCGAGACCCTGACGAAGGATGTCGCGCTTGCGCTTCTTGGCAACACCCTCCCAACCGGCGCAATCCTTGTCGTCCTTATCACTATCCTCGGACCGATCTCGGGAGCGCATTTCAATCCAGCCGTTTCGCTTGTGTTTGCCCTGAAGCGCGAGCTCAGCACGCGGGACGCTATTCTCTATATCGGTGCGCAGATCTTGGGGGGCATCCTCGGCACCGTCATCGCCCACGGGATGTTTGCTCATCCGTTGCTGGAGGCGTCTATGAAGATCCGCACAGGCGAAGCCCAGTGGTTTGCTGAAGCAGTAGCTGCGTTTGGGCTGATTGTGACCATTCTTGCCGGCATTCGCTTCCAGCGCGATGCCGTACCGTGGTTGGTTGGCCTTTACATCACGGCCGCCTATTGGTTTACCGCCTCGACCTCCTTCGCCAATCCCGCCGTGGCGATCGCGCGTTCATTGACCAACACGTTCTCGGGCATTCGCCCAATCGATCTTCCCGGCTTCATCGTCGCTGAACTTTGCGGGGCTGTCATCGGATTGTTGGTAATCACATGGTTATTGCAGACGACCCCAGACGCGAAGCCGCTCGATCCCGAGGCCAAGCTATGAGCGTGACCATCTATCACAATCCCGAATGCGGCACCTCGAGGAACACCTTGGCGATGATCCGTCAAAGCGGTGTTGAGCCCACGATCATAGAATATCTCAAGACCCCGCCATCGCGCGAGAAGCTGAAGGAATTGATTGCCGCGATGGGCATCTCGGTGCGAGACCTGCTGCGCCAGAAGGGCACGCCCTATAACGATCTCGGCCTCGACGATCCGAAATGGACCGACGACCGGTTAATCGACCAGATGCTCGCGCATCCTATCTTGATCAACCGCCCGATCGTTGTCACCGAAAAAGGCGTGAAGCTCTGCCGGCCCTCGGAAACCGTGCTCCCACTGCTGCCGAATCCGCTTATCGGTCGGTTCGTCAAGGAGGATGGCGAAGTGATTGATGCCTGTTAGGATGCGACGAATGGGCTCCCACAAATTTGCCCGGGCATCGCGCCCGGGCTTCAAGTTTGGGAAAGGTCTCTGCTCCTATCAAGCCGTGTATTCAAACGACTTGAAGCTCATATGCCTTACGCCTTCAGGCGCGTCTGCGAGTTTGCGGACATCAGCCCAAGTCTGCTTATAGTTCGGGATAATCAACTCGTTTACCCCAGGTGATACGACATTGCCCTGCACGCCGTTCGCTTGCGCGAACAGCATGAAGGTCTGCTTGGGCTTGGCCGTGGGCGTCGGATACGCGATCGCCTGGGTCGAGCCGTTATCATTGTAGACCTCCACCAAATCGCCGGCCTTGAGCTTCAGGTCTTCCATATCCTTCGGGTTCATCTGAATGAACGGATACGGCGACCGGTCTGTGACAAACTCATTGTCTTGGTCGAGATAGCCGTTCTGCCAACTGATGTTGGAACGTCCGTTATTGATGAGGAAGGCAAACTTCGTCCTCTCCGCACCCTTGCCAGCGGCCTGCAAGCCGCGCCATTGCGTTTCCATGAATTTCGCTTTGCCGTCCTTTGTGGAAAACTTGCCATCAGCATAAAGGCGCTTCGTGCCGATGATCTTTCCACCCAGCGTCGGCTCGGGCAATGTGCCTCGGCTGCCCTGACCGGCCGGACCTGCTTGGTATCCGGTGGCCGGCTCTTGGAAACCATTGGTGCCCATCGCGCGCAGGCGCTCATACGTCACGAACTGGCCGCCCTTCTCATGGTTGTGGTAGCCATCCATGAAGGCGTCTTCCTCCGTCTTCCAATCGAAGCCTTTGAACTGGTCGGCGTACTGCCCCTTGCCTTGCTCGCGCAGCACCCGCTCCATGTTGTTGGCAACGCGGGCGGCGATCAGGCTGTCGGGCATCGCTTGCCCCGGCGGGTCCATGTACTTTTCAGTAAGCCGCATGCGGCGCTCACCATTCATGGACGTAAGATTAGCTTCGCCCGACGTCGCCCCCGGGAGCCAGACGTGACACGCTTCGCCGATCTTGGTCGGTATGATGTCGACGTCAACCGCAAACAGCCCACCCTTCTTGATCGCGCCAACAATTGCGTTGACCATGGCGGTACGATCGCCATAGGGCACGGTCATCATGGCATCCTTCACCATGTCGGTGCGCATCTTGTAGTTCTGCTTGAACTTGAAGGCATTCAGCGTCGTCTTGTAATGATCGCATCCCCAGATGTGATGCACGCCTCCCTTGCCTTCCATCAACAGCTTGTCGACGTAAGCCGCTGGCCGTCCGACGTGCGCGTCCGATGGCCGGGAATAGCCTTCTTGATGACCGCCCATGCGAACGCAGCCGCCACCCGGACGACCTATATTGCCGGTGGCGAGCGCGACATTCACCAACGCGCCGTTGGTGCGGTAGTTGTCGTTGCCCCAGATCAATCCCTTCTCATATGCAAACATGGTGCGACGCCGCGCGTTGCCGGCCTTAGGCTGCGCGATCCATTCAGCGGACTTGCGGATTTCATCAACCGAGAGGCCGGTGATCTTGGCTGCGCCTTCGAGGCTGGTCTTGTTGGCCGCTTTCATCTTGTCGAAGTCGGTCGTTGACGCATCGATGAAGGCTTTGTCGACCCAGCCTTTGTCCGCGATGTAGGTCATCCAGGCATTGAAGAGCGCAAGGTCGGTACCTGAATTGATTGCAAGATGCATGACGTTGTCTTTGCCAACTTCGACTTCGCAGGCATTGACAGTGACCGTACGGCGTGGATCGACGATGACAATGCGCGCCTTCGCCACCGGCTCGGAGCCAAACTCGGCTTTCTTCTTGTCGAGCGAAGCGCCGCGCAGGTTCGGAACCCAATGGTTGAGGAAGTAATTGGTCTGGGTTTCGAGCGCGTTGGTGCCGACCGCCACGATGGTATCGGCGAGTTCGGCATCCTCGTAGCAATTGTTGAGTTCTCCAACGCCCATATCGCGGGTGGCGTGGACTTCGGAATTGTAGGCTGGGCGGTTATGGATCCGGATATTTTTGATCTTTATCGCTCCAAAATAGAGCTTGCCGGTGCCCCAGGTGTTTTCATAGCCGCCGCCGGCGCCACCATGATCGTAGGCTGAGACGAAGAGACCGTCCTCGCCCATGTCATTGATGACGGCGACCGTGACACGCGCAACGAGATCCAGCGCATCATCCCAACTGGTCGGCTGCATCTGGCCGTAGCGCCAGACCATCGGATCCGTCAGGCGTTGGAGCTGCGTGTTGCGTTGCTGCGAGTAGCTCATCTCCGCCATGCGCGCGCCGCGGACGGAGCCGAGTCCCGAATTGACGACGCAATCATGGTCCGGTTTTATGACGATGTGAACGTCCTGCCCGTTCTGGCGCACAATGTTGTACATCGACGGCGCGTACCAGGCGTCGGTTTCCGGCGGCTGCTGCTTTGAAAGATCGGCGTTAAGTTTGTTGTCGCCAGCGGCCGTCCCACCCTGCTTGTTGGTGGGCCAAGTGTAGGCCTTGTAGCCACACCCCACGATGCAGTAGTGGCAAGTGACATTGAATTCCTTGGCGTCCTTGGGAATGATCGGAAGCCGGTCAATCTGGCGCTTGTAAGCCATAGTCGTTTCTCCCCTTAGAGCACGTTAGACAGGCGTCCGTAGAGCAGTTCATCGACGCCCTCGGCGAAGATGTCGCCCTTCTCATCGACGCGCAGGACGTATTGCGGGAGATTTTGCGTTGCATGTCCCCAGGTCTGCTGTCCTCCACTTTCGCAATCGAACCTGGAATAGTGGCCAGGACAGTTCAGGGTCTTGTCCGCCGCGCTATAATTGAGCGGAAAACCCTTGTGGGGACAGGTGGTCGTGAAGCCGACGATGTCGCCATCGGCACCGACCCCTCCGGGCACCCTCTTTCCCAGCTTCAGGAGCACGCCCGGCGCCTCAGCGTCGGGATAGGCCACGTTCTTCGGTTCGTTGAGCTTCAGTTCGCTGATATTGCCGAGACGATTCGAAGGATAATCGACACGAGCGGCAGCCGGAGCGGCTTTCGACTGGTTCGGAACGACGCTGGAAACAGCAACGCCTGCGGCGGCAAAACCTGCACCGCCCAGGAATTTTCGGCGGCCAGCATCAACCATGCGATCGCATCGCGGCATGGGATATCTCCTCGGATGCGCCGATACGCCTATCGGCGGGATTTCCTCAGTTCAGCCGGTACGCCTACCAGCCCAATATGCCCGCGGTCTTTTTCTTATTCTTATTCTGAGCCGCTGCTCAAAAATTTACCTGTCGAGACATCTCGATATATTCAATAATAGAAATATTCTGGCTTGTCACCTGATCGACGGGTAAAAAGTGCGAGAATTTGAACTGATCGAAAGTAGAATCATGCGCAAATCAATGCTGGCGGTACCCAGCCACGCCAGTTCTGTTTCCTCTGGCAATAAGCTTTCGGAAGCCCACGCAATTTCAGCGCTCGCCGCACTCGCGCAGCCGACGCGGCTTGCGATCTTCAAGCTCTTAATCAAGCATGAACCGGTCGGAATCACCGCCGGAGTTATTGCCGATACTGTCGGGGCACCTCACAACACGCTTTCGTCACATCTTGCGATCCTGGTCCGCGCTGGGCTCCTGAGGGCAGCCCGCGACGGACGCACAATCATCTACCGTTCAGATGTGGAGGGTATGCAGTCGCTGCTTCAATTCCTGGTCGACGATTGCTGCGACGGACATCCCGAACTCTGCAATCTCTTGAGTGGAAAAGCAGACGCCTGTTGTACGCCTTCCCCCGCGAAGGTGACAGCTTCGAGCCGGCCGCGAGGCGGTGCTCGCGCGGCACGTAAGCGGTAGCGGTCTTGCCACGTTGGTCGAGTTTTGCGGTGCGTTGATTTGTGACTCCTAAATGGCCCCGGTTGCTATTCGTCCGCTTTCGTCCATCGGAGACGATGGTTGGGGATAGAGTCGTCCATGACCATTCACCGGGCCGGCCAACTAACTCTCTGGGGGTTTGGTGTTCTCTACGTCGGCGTCATGGGGATGTTGGTCGCCGTGAATGCTCCGGCCATCGCCTCTTTCTGGAAGCCGACGGCTCTGACCCTCGGCGGGATGGCATTAGTCGGGCTGGTTGCTATGTTGATCGGCATGCTTATCAGGGTCGACGAACGCGACAGGCCTTGAGGCGAGCCTAGTGACCAACGTTTGACGCTCTCTGTCACAGAAAATGCGAATTATTCGGGTGTACCCTTTCCTCGTCGGAATATATGTCCTAATGTCTCGAAATGTCGAGACGATCGGATGAGACCGCTGCCGTCGTAACCCGGCTTGGTGCCCTGGGCCAGACCACGCGATTTGCGGTGGTCGGGAGCCTTTTGAAGGCGCATCCGGATGGCATGAACGCAGGCGACATTGCCCGGCTTTGCGACGTTGCCCACAACACGCTGTCCGCGCACCTCAACGTGCTGAGCAACGCGGGCCTTCTCACGGTAGAGCGGCGTGGCCGCGAAATGTACTACCGCGCCGATCTCAAGAAATTCCGCAGCCTTGTGAAGTTTCTCGCCAGGAACTGCGGCGACAGCGTCGACGACTTAATGGACGACGCCAAGAGCCCAAGCACCCCAAGCACAATGGAGCTTTTCATGACTCCCGCTTTCAACGTGCTGTTCCTCTGCACTCAAAATTCAGCTCGCTCTATCATGGCTGAAGCTCTGCTTGAAAAACTGGGCGGCGGGCGTTTTCGAGCGTATTCAGCCGGAGCCGAACCGGCCCAGAGGCCACTTCCCGAAGTCATCGAACGGCTGAAAGCCCTCGGCCATGACACGAATGAACTACGGTGCAAATCCTGGAACGAGTTCAAGGGGCCCGATGCGCCGCGTATGGATTTCATCATCGCATTGTGCGACGTGCCGCATGGGCAATTCTGCCCTGATCTCGTCGGCCAGTACGTCACCGCCGCCTGGCCCCTCCCCGATCCGGCACAATTCAAAGGCTCCGCGACTGAACGCACGACCTTGCTAAATGAACTGTACGCGATGATCCGTCGGCGTATCGAGATCTTCACCAGCCTTCCGTTTCCGTCGTTGGACCGAATGGCCCTTAAGGCGCGGCTGGATGAAATTGGCGATACGACCAAGGTTTCGCCCTGACAGGAATGAACGATGAGAGTTGGAATAAATGGCATGGGCCGTATTGGACGGTTGACCTTGCGTTCCGCATTCGGCGGCATTTTTCGGCCGAGCAGCGATCCACGAGCCGGCAACCGTCTCGACGTCGTTCACGTCAATGAGGTCAAGGGCGGCATCGAAGCGACAGCTCATCTGCTTGAGTTCGATAGTTTGCATGGTCGGTGGAACACGCCGATTGGCCTCGATGGCCAGAAGGCTATCACGATAGCCAACAAACGGCTTGGCTTTACGGAGGCAGCTTCGCCGGGCGAAGTCCCGTGGGGCGATCTCGGGTGTGATATCGTTCTCGAATGCACAGGTAAATTCCTCAAGCGGGAACAGTTACAGGCCTACTTCGATCGTGGAGCAAAACGAGTCATTGTGGCGGCTCCCGTCAAGGATGGCAGCGCTCTCAACATCGTGGTCGGTGTGAACGATGGCCTTTATGAGCCGTCAAAGCATAGATTGCTGACGGCAGCTTCCTGCACCACCAACTGTCTCGCGCCAGTGGTGAAAGTAATTCACGAAAAGATTGGCATCCGTCACGGCCAGATCACGACTATCCATGATCCGACCAACACAAATGTGGTGGTGGACGCGCCACATAAGGACTTGCGGCGCGCACGCTCCGCGATGCTTTCCTTGCAACCGACAACGACCGGCAGCGCCACGGCAATCGCGCTGATCTATCCGGAGCTGAAGGGAAAGCTGAACGGTCATGCCGTACGTGCGCCAGTGCTCAACGCGAGTCTGACCGACTGCGTTTTTGAGGTTGCCCGCAAAACTACCGCCGAAGAGGTCAATGTCCTCTTCAAAGCCGCGGCGGAAGGTGAATTGGCAGGCGTACTCGGTTTTGAGACCCGTCCTTTGGTGTCAGCCGATTTCAACAACGATTCGCGCAGTTCGATCGTTGACGCGGAAAGCACAATGGTTACCGACGAAACGCTGCTGAAGGTTTATGCTTGGTATGACAACGAAGTTGGCTATGCCTGCCGGATGGTGGACCTGGCCAATATCGTAGAGGAGCGCGGACTATGACCTCGATGGCGCGCAACTACCTGATCGTTACGGCTTCCTATTGGGGCTTCACGCTGACCGACGGCGCCTTGCGCATGCTGGTGCTGTTTCACTTTTTCCGCTTAGGCTATACTCCCTTCACTCTCGCCTTCATGTTCTTGCTCTACGAAGCCGCGGGCATTGGCGCAAATTTGGCGGGCGGCTATTTCGCTTCAAGGTTTGGCATTCCGCGAATGTTGGCGGTCGGCCAGCTTCTACAGATCGCGGGCCTTCTGATGCTGTCGCTGTTGAGCCCAAGTTGGGGAGCCGCGATGTCGGTGGCGTGGGTCGTCGTGGCGCAAGGGATCGCCGGCGTCGCCAAGGACGTCACCAAGACCGCCTCAAAGTCTGCAATCAAAGCAACGTCGGCGGAAGGCAGCGGTCAACTGTTCAAATGGGTAGCATGGTTCACCGGCTCCAAAAACGCCATGAAGGGGCTCGGGTTTTTCCTGGGCGGTCTGTTGCTCGATCTTGTCGGTTTCAGCCCGGCGCTTTGGCTTATGGCCGCTCTGATTGCTGTTATATTCATTGCCGGAATGCTCTTGCTACCGCGCGAACTAGGCAAGGCTAAGTCGTCCAAGACCATGCGCGAATTGTTCAGTAAGTCGCGGGGCGTCAATCTCTTGGCCGCCGCGCGGGTCTTCATGTTCGGCGCGCGCGATGTCTGGTTTGTGGTTGGGCTGCCGGTTTTCCTATACGCGCACGGCTGGTGGTTCTTGCAGGTAGGCGGTTTTCTTGCGGCTTGGACGGTGGTGTATGGCGGTATCCAGGCCGTTGCCCCTTCGCTCGTCACGCGCAGCTCCGACGGATTGAGCCGCGAAATTCCCGCTGCGCGCCTGTGGGCGGCGATTTTGGCTGCCGTGCCCATCGTACTCGCAGTTCTGATGCAGACGGCGGAGCTACCCCGTCCGGATCTCGTGCTCGTCACGGGATTGGCGCTGTTTGGCTTGCCCTTTGCTGTGAATTCGTCGCTGCATTCCTACTTGATCCTGGCCTATGCCGGTTCGGAGAAGGCGGCTGAAGATGTCGGCTTCTACTACGCGGCGAACGCCGCTGGGCGCCTTCTTGGCATCATCCTTTCGGGCCTGCTCTATCAGCTGGCGGGCATCGAAGGTTGTCTAATCGGTTCGGCAGCCATGCTAGTGCTTTGCTCGGCCATCACCTTCGTCCTGCCCACCGAGCCCGAACGTCTCGGACTTCAGCAAAGCACGGTTTGACGGCCGTCTCGGACGCCGCGGTTTGACTCTGGAGGGGACAGCTTCGAAGAGAAACCCGATGCCTCTCACGGCCTTGAGTGGGTTCTTGCCATAGCTAAAACCGAGAGCGTGCCGCAGCCGGGCCACTTCGGACGCGACGGTGCCGTCTTCAATGGCTGAGTTGCTTCCCCAAACGGCGAGCCGCAGTTCCTCAAACGAAAACGGCGTGTCCGGCCGTCGCATGAACAGATCGAGCAGGCGGAACTGCCTCATCGAGAGCTGAAGCGGCTTGTCCTTCCGCCATACGCGGATGGTTTCACGATCCAAACGGAACTCGCCAACAATGGTCTGTGGTGGCAGGCCGCTCGGCGGGGATGCTACGAAATCATCCATTGGCCTTCAGTTTATGATTCCACTTTCGCGAAACGATCGTCGAGGGCGTAGCCCGCACCGCGCACGGTGCGGATCGGATCCTGCTCCCGGCCGGGGTTGAGCAGTTTACGCAAACGCCCGATATGCACGTCCACCGTACGCTCGTCGATATAGATGTCGCGGCCCCAGACGCTGTCGAGCAGTTGCTCGCGGCTGAACACGCGGCCGGGATGCTCCAGGAAAAATTCGAGCAGCCGGTATTCGGTCGGTCCGAGATCGACCGGGCGGCCGGAACGGGCGACGCGGCGCTTCTCGCGATCGAGTTCGATGTCGCCGTAGGTGAGCACGGTGGCGAGCCGCTCCGGGCTCGCGCGGCGCAACAGGCCACGGACCCGCGCCAGCAGTTCCGGCACCGAGAACGGCTTGACGATGTAATCGTCGGCGCCGGTCGCAAGCCCCCTCACCCGCTCGCTTTCCTCACCGCGCGCGGTGAGCATGATGATCGGGAGCTGCTTGGTTTCCGGCCGCGCCCGCAGACGGCGGCACAGTTCGATGCCGGAAAGCCCCGGCAGCATCCAGTCCAACACGATCAGATCGGGAATTCGTTCCTTCAGCCGGGTGTCGGCGTCGTCGCCGCGCCCGACCGTTTCGACGTCATATCCTTCGGCGTCGAGGTTATAGCGCAACAGCGTCGTCAGCGCTTCCTCGTCTTCCACCACCAGAATGCGTGCGCTCATGTGCGTAGCCTTCTTTCGTCCTTGAAATGCGTTTTAAGCGTGTGATGCGATTGACCGGAAACCATCAGTTTCCGGGCACGGTTGTGGCAAAAGTCGTCATGTCGCCTTTCGGGCGCTTTTCAAGGATTGGCTGGCCTTCGATCATGTAAAATACCGTTTCGGCGATGTTGGTGGCATGGTCACCGATCCGCTCGATGTTCTTGGCGCAGAACATCAGATGAATACAGAAGCTGATGTTGCGCGGGTCTTCCATCATGTAGGTCAACAGCTCGCGAAACAGCGAGGTGCAGATCGCGTCGACTTCCTCGTCGTTCTTCCAGACGGTCATCGCCGCCGGCAGATCATGCGCCGCATAGGCATCGAGCACCGATTTCACCTGGGCCTGCACCAGGTCGGTCATGTGCTCCAGCCCGCGGATCAGCTTCAGCGGCTGGAAATCGCTCTCCAGCGCCGCGACCCGCTTGCCCATGTTCTTGGCGAGGTCGCCGATCCGTTCGAGATCGGTCGCGACCCGCATCGCGCCGACGATTTCGCGCAAATCCACCGCCATCGGCTGGCGCCGCGCAATCGTCAGCACCGCGCGCTCTTCGATCAGGCGTTGCAGGTTGTCGATCTCGGCATCGGCCTCGACCACGCGGCGACCGACGGCAACATCGCGGCGGATCAGCGCATCGACGGAATCCACGATCATCCGCTCGGCCAGACCGCCCATTTCGGCGACCAGCCGCGTCAATTCCTGAAGGTCGCTGTCGAACGCCTTGGCGGTATGTTCTGAGGCCATCTTGTTCTCCTTGGGACCCTGCTCCGATCGTGGCCGAGCCTGATCCTATTCCCTGATTTGAGCGTGATCTGTTGCCGGAATCACACGTCTCAGCCGAAGCGGCCGGTGATGTAGTCCTGGGTTCGCCGGTCGTTTGGCGAGGTGAAAATCTTGTTGGTTTCGTCGAATTCGATCAATTCACCGAGATACATGAAGGCCGTATGATCGGACACGCGTGCGGCCTGCTGCATGTTGTGGGTAACTATGACGATCGTGTAATCGCGCTTTAGCTCGTCGATCAGCTCCTCGATCTTGGCAGTTGAGATCGGATCGAGTGCAGAACAGGGTTCATCGAACAGAATGACCTCGGGCCGCACGGCGACCGTGCGCGCAATGCAAAGCCGCTGCTGCTGCCCACCGGACAAACTGAGACCATTGGCACTGAGCTTGTCCTTGACTTCGTTCCACAACGCTCCTCGGGTCAGCGCCTGCTCTACCCGTCCGTCCAGCTCACTCTTTGGCAGTTTTTCATATAAGCGAATTCCGAAGGCGATGTTCTCATAGATCGTCATTGGAAACGGTGTAGGCTTCTGAAACACCATACCGACCCGCGCACGCAGCAGGTTCAAGTCGAGCCCCGGCTCAAGAACGTTCATGCCATCAAGGATGACCTGCCCCTCGGCGCGCTGACCCGGGTAGAGGTCGTACATCCGGTTGAGCACCCGAAGCAGCGTCGACTTGCCGCAGCCGGACGGTCCGATGAAAGCCGTGGCTTGATTGGCGTACAGCGGGAGGCTGACATTCTTCAGCGCCTTCGTCTCGCCGTAGTAGAAATTGAGATTTCGGATCGCGATCTTGTCCTTAGGCGCCGCAGCGGCGGCAGACAACGGCTTGAGATCGGACGCTTGGGGCGCGACGAGATTCATGTTGGTTTCCTCACGGCGGTCAACGCGCGGGCGATGATGCTCATGGCAAGCACGGCAAGCGTAATGATAAGAGCGCCCGTCCAGGCCAAGTCCTGCCATTCCTTATAGGGGCTGAGCGCAAACTGAAAGATGACGGACGGCAGGCTCGCCATGGGCGCGTTGAGATTGGTGCTGTAAAACTGATTGTTGAGTGCGGTGAACAGCAACGGCGCCGTTTCGCCACTGATTCGAGCGATGGCCAACAAAAGTCCAGTGACAATACCGGCTTTCGCGGCGCGATAGGCTATCTGGCGTATCATGAGGGATCGCGGCAATCCGATCGAGGCCGCCGCCTCGCGCAAGCCGTTCGGAACCAACGTCAACATGTCTTCGGTCGTCCGAACCATCACTGGTATCACCAGAACGGCGAGCACGACTGCACCGGCGATTCCGGAGAAGTGCCCCATCGGCCGAACCATGACCTCATAAATGAAAAGCCCGACCACGATGGACGGCGCGCTCAGGAGGATGTCATTGATGAAGCGAACAATGCTTGTGAGCTTCGCATGACGGCCATATTCCGCCATGTAGGTCCCCGCAAGGACACCGATAGGTCCTCCAATCACCAGGGCCAGCGCTGTCATTATCAGACTGCCGACGATGGCATTGAGCAAGCCTCCCGCGGCGCCTGGAGGCGGCGTCATTTCGGTAAACACGCGTATCGATAACCCGCTAAACCCCTGCCAAAACAACACGCCGAGAATGAGCGCCAACCAGGTGAGGCCAACGAGGGTCGCTACATAAGACGCGGCCTTGGCCAGCCCGTTGCGTCGGCGACGGGCAGAATAGATCCCTGTGACCTTCATCAGGCGACCCTCCTCTCTATCCGAAGCAACAAGTAGCGGGCGGCGGCGAGCACAATGAAGGTTATCACGAATAGGATGAGGCCCAACGCAATCAGCGACGAGGTGTAGAGATCGCCGACGGCTTCGGTGAATTCGTTGGCGATGGTGGCAGAGATGGTGGTCCCGGGCGCGAACAATGAAGTTGCTATCTTATGGGCGTTCCCAATGACGAAGGTGACTGCCATGGTCTCGCCAAGCGCGCGGCCGAGCCCAAGCATCACACCACCGATTACGCCGATGCGGGTGAAGGGCAGCACGACATAGCGCCAAACTTCCCATTGGGTCCAGCCGAGCCCGTAGGCGGCCTCCTTCAGAACCGGCGGCACAGCGTCGAACACATCTCGCGAGACCGAAGTGATGAACGGCAATACCATGATCGCCAGGATGAGGCTGGCGGTCAGAATACCAATGCCGAAGGGGGGCCCGGCGAACAGTGTCGAGAGGACCGGTATGTTCTCGAACGCCGCGATCACCGGCGGTTGGATGTGGGCCTGCACGAAAGGCGCGAACACGAACAGACCCCAGATGCCGTAAATAATACTGGGAATGCCCGCGAGGAGTTCAATCGCGATGCCGATCGGGCGCCGTAGGAACATCGGGCAAAGCTCGGTCAGAAACATCGCGATCATAAGGCCGAACGGCACCGCGATCAGCATGGCAATGAAGGAGGTAATGATCGTGCCGTAGATCGGGGCAAGCGCGCCAAACTTATCCGTCACCGGATTCCAGCTTGTTGTGGTCAGAAAGCCGAAGCCAAATTCCTGCAGAGCCGGCAACGCTCCGAGAAAGAGCGACAAGATGACACCGCCAAGGACCACGAGCACCAGAATTGCGGAACCCTTGGTGAGTTGGTGGAAGACGATATCACCGATCCTGAGTTTATTCAGGACCCGCGCCCGCTCTGCTATGTCTTGGGCCTCCAAATCCGTCCCTTCCCAAGCCGCTTCAACCACGACCGCTCCTCCTGCTAGTTCATATCACTTCTTGGATTTGGTCGTTAGCTACGCGATCTAGCGAGAAAGGCGGGGGGCTAAAGTTTCCCCGCCTTCCCCACGGTCTTCTAGTTTGTCGCGGCAAACAGCGGCTTGCCGCTGCTATCCTTGATGTCCGCCGCCCACATCTTCTGGATGGAGGTCACGACCTTGTCCGGCATCGGGACGTAGTCGAGATCTTCGGCCATTTTGTCGCCCTTCTTGTAAGCCCAGGCGAAGAACTTCAATGCCTCGGCGGCGGCGGCCGGATCCTGCGGTTGGGTGTGGATGAGGATGAAGGTCGCGCCGGCGATCGGCCACGACGTCGCGCCCGGCTGGTTGGTCAGGATGACGTAATAATGATCCGATTTCTCCCAATCAGCGTTCGCAGCAGCAGCCTGAAAACCAGCGGCGCTCGGTTCGACCACCTTGCCGTCCTTGTTGATCATAGAGACAGAGGTCATCTTGTTTTGTTTGGCGTAGGCATATTCAACGTAGCCAATCGCACCCTTCGTATTGGATACGTTATTGGCGACGCCTTCATTGCCCTTTGCGCCGATGCCAGCCGGCCATTCGACCGAGGTGTTGGCGCCGACCTGGGACTTCCAGGTCGCGCTCACCTTCGAAAGATAATCGGTCCAGATGAAGGTGGTGCCCGATCCATCTGAGCGATGCACAACCACGATCGCCTGTTTCGGAAGTTTTGCAGATGGATTGAGCTTCGCAATGGCGGCATCATCCCAAGACTTGATCTCGCCAAGGAAGATCTTGGCCAGAGTGTCGCCGTCCAGGTTAAGGTCGCCCGCCTTCACGCCATCGAGGTTAACAACCGGAACGTCGCCACCCACCACTGTAGGAAACTGAACAAGCCCCGACTTAGTCAATTCTTCTGGTTTCAGCGGCATATCCGAAGCGCCAAACGTAACGGTCTTGGACTGGATCTGCTTGATTCCACCACCGGAACCAATCGACTGGTAATTCATGCCGTTGCCGGTCTCTTTCTTATAAGCATCGGCCCATTTGGCGTAGATCGGATAAGGGAACGTCGCGCCCGCGCCGGAAATATCCAGGGCGAGAGCCGGCAGCGTGGATGCAGCGACTGCGCCGGCGGCAGCGATCAATCTGAGGAATTTCACGGGATTTCTCCATCTTCGAGAGCGAGCGCGAAGGGGTTAACGCGCTCTAGCCGGACTCTCTACGTGCCGGCGGTACAGCTTTTATGGAGGTTATATGACAGTCAGATGACAGTGGATTTTGGCCAGTCTAACTCGGTTAAGTATTTGTCTTACAACGTGAAATAAAAAGGAATCGACGCGCAGCGCCACCATTTCCGGCCTCGCCTAGGCTGGATTGCGACTATACAAGCCGTGCGGTCGATCGCCGCGGGTTTGATCAGATGTGAAGCCAGACCAATGGACTAGTTCGTAAAACCTAGCCTCTTAAGTTCTTTCGCCTGTATTTCGCTCGGCAATGGATAGAAGCCACTTTTTTCAGTTAATGCCTGGCCGTCCTTGGAAAGCACATACTTGATGAACTCGCCGCGCAGCGGATCGATTTGCTCGTTCGGCTTTTTGTTGAAATAAATATAGAGGTACCGTGCGATCGGATAGTTGCCCGAGTAGGTAGCATCACTAGACGTGTCGTAGCATTCACGCCCCGACGTAATGGACAGCGGGACGGCCCGCACGCCTTCCGTCCGGTAGCCGATCCCCGAATAGCCGATCGCGAATTTGTCGCCTGCGACGTTGTTGACGACCGCTTCAGACCCGGGCTGTTGCTTGACCTCGGGCTTAAAATCGCCACCGTAGAGAACGATCTCCTTGAAAAATTCATGCGTCCCCGAAATCTCGTTGCGACCGTACAGCGCGATGGGTTTCGTGGCCCACTCGCCGGTCAGACCGGCATCGCCCCATGTGCGGATACTTTGGCCGCCGCTGCCCTTGCGATTCTGCGAGAAAATTTGATCCACCTGCTGGACCGACAAACAGCGGATCGGATTTTCTTTGTTGACGTAAACCGCAAGCGCATCCACCGCGACCGCCACATAAGAAGCCTTATAACCAAATTTTTTCTCGAAAGCCTCGGATTCGTCCGACGTCCACGGCCGCGACATCGGCCCAAACTGCGCAGATCCCTCAAGCAATGCGGGAGGCGCGGTGGCCGATCCTTTGTCCTCGATCGTAATCTTGGCGTCTGGATAGAGCTCACGAAAGCCCTTAATCCACAATTTCATCGAGTTTCCGAGTGTGTCGGAGCCTACCGATTTGAACTGGCCGCTCACGCCGCTTACCGGTTTGTAGGCCGGAAGATTCTGATCCAGCGCAATGGCCGCAGGCGACGCCAGCAAGCAAATCCCAACGGCAATCAAAGTTACTCGCTTCATCGCTCTTCCTCCCCCGACGAATCCGCTATTTTCGCACTGTCCATATGTCGCGAAGTATGGACATGCCGAAGATTTCAGATATTCATGACGCTCTTGCGACGGAGGTCACCTCATGGATTGGACAACGGGCCTGATCGTTCAGATTGTTGCGGGCTTTGTCGGTGCCCATGTGGCGGCAGGCGCCCTGCATGAACATCGCTTTGGCTGGATAGGACACAGCCTTGTGGGGCTGGTAGCCGGCGCCTTAAGCGGCTTTTTCCTTCAGACGATGGCCCTCACGATGGTAACCGCCGGCGGCACCATGACCCCACCGACCGCGGTCGAAGCGGCTGTGATCGAGGGATTAACCGGCGCTGTCGTGGGAGCCATCGCGATGGCTGCGGTCGGATTTCTGATCAGCGCAAACTCGACCAAGATCTGATCGGCGCGCACCGGATATTTCTGCTTGTTTCTTTCTAATCTCTTTGCCTCTGCTCTGCTGCATGGTAGCGAAGCAAGAGATTCACGCCCTCAGCAATCCATTCAAGGTGGAAATATGTATCGTTCGGCTATCGCATGCGCCGGCATTCTCGTCTCCATTTCGCTTTCATCGCCGGTATTTGCTCAATCGGGCAAATCTTCTGGCGAGATCGCGGCCACCAGCAGACTTCTTGCCGAGAAATTAGAGCACTGCCGAGGTGAAGCGAAGCAGCAGCATTTGCACCTTTTGAAGCGACACCGATTCATGCGCGCCTGCATGAAAAGCAGGTCCTAACTTGGTCGAACGACAGATATCGGCTACGCGGCGCGAACCGTCGCCAGGAATTGCTCGACTGCGACTTTGAGCTGCTGGCTTTCGCCCGACAGCGAGCGAGCCGATTGCAGCACCTGGGTGGATGCGGATCCCGTCTCAACCGCGCCAAGGCTGACCTTGGCGATGTTCGAGGCGACCTCCGACGTTCCTGTTGCGGCTTGCGCTATGTTACTCGCTATCCCTTCCGTCATGGTGCCCTGCGCCTTGACGGCCGCTGAAATTTCTTCCGCAATCTCCGATATCTGCGCAATCGTCGCACCGACATCCTTGATGGCGCTGACTGATTCTGCCGTGGCGACCTGCATACCCTGGATTTGGGTGTCGATCTCCTCAGTTGCCTTGGCAGTCTGAGCCGCAAGCGCCTTGACCTCTTGTGCAACGATCGCGAAGCCTCGGCCGGCATCGCCAGCACGAGCGGCTTCAATCGTTGCGTTCAAGGCTAGGAGATTGGTTTGCGCCGCCACCGATGTAATCAACTGAACGACATCGCCAATTCTTGCGGCGGCCTGCGTGAGATCGGCGATCCGTGCGTCAGCTTTACTCGCGCGGGAAACGGCTTCGTTGGAAATCCGACGCGATTGATCGACCTGTTCAGCGATTTTGAGAACCGACGAAGTAATCTCAGACGCAGCACTCGCGACCGAATTGACGTTGATAGAAGCTTCCTCCGAGGAAGCCGCGACCGTCGTAGACAGCGTCTGCGTATTTTCCGCGGTCGCAGTCAGCTTGATCGCGGCGCTTTCGAGCGTCGTTGCGTTTGACGATACGGCGCCAATGATGTTGCCGACCGCACTTTCAAATTCGGTGGCAAGCCGTTGCATGCCACGCTTGCGCTCGTTCGCTGCCTGCTCATCGAGCTTGCGCCTTTCATCCTGCTCGGCGTTAGCCCTTTCGACCGCCACGACCTTGAAGTTTTCGACGGCCTTGGCAATATCACCGATCTCGTCGCGGCGGTTCAGCCCCGGAAGAACCACATCCAGATTTCCAGTCGCCAGCTCTCGCATCGCTGCGGCGAGCCGCAACAGTTGACGCGTCGCTATATGTGCGCCGAAGAATGCGAGGGGAAGGATGACGAGTAAGGCTACGAGGCATTTCCACCCGAGCGACCAGGCGAACTCAGATTTTTCGGTCTCAACCTGGGAGAGACTGGAGATAAACCCGATCGTCATTCCCTCGCCCACGTCGCTTGGAAGATAGACCAACCGCGCCCGATAGGGATTGTTAGCAAATACGAATTCGGTGGTTGATGGCGCTCCGCCTACCGCAGTTCTGATCGCATCAGGCGCGATCGGAAGCTGGGCATCCTTTCCGAACGTGGACGCCATGATCTTCCCGCCGTGCAGAAACACGACTTGAAAGCCAGTTCGTTCTTTTAACTCGGCAGCGGTCGCGAGACCGAAATAGGATCCTGCCTTGAGTGTTCCGATGACCTTGCCGCTGGCATAAATCGGCCTAACGCTGTCTTCGGCCGCTTCGCCCGTACTTGGTGAGACCGTCAGGCCCCTCGCCGACTTTCCTTCAAGGGCCGCATGAACCTGTGGTTGCGCTGATTTGTTGTCGCCGCGCTTGGCAGGGTTATGGCCTCGCTGGATGACAATGCCCCTTAGGTCGGTGACCTCAAGCGTTGCCAATGCCGGATCTACGGCGTGAATCGCCTTGAACTCCTGGACAGAAAACGCCTCAAGGCTGGCCGCGTCCGCTCGTTGCACTGCGGCTATGAGATCTGGGTGACGTGCGACGATTTCCGAGTAGACGTTCACGCGGTCGCCTACCCCGTTCAAAGCCTGCAGACCAACGCTGGCGCCTGCAAGCAGTCGCTGATTGTGCGCTTCCTCAAGCGTCCGGCTCATCGCCCCATAGGACAGGAGGCCTGCTGCAAGCACGCCCGCCGCAAACATGATTGCCGCGGCTATTCCGGCTCGCACTTTCAGGGATCGAATCGAGAAAGCCATTATTTAATCCTAGAGTAATAGAAATTTGACCGACTTTGGCACCGACTTGTTAAGAAAATGGTTAGATGTCGACCCGTCGAACGATATCGACATAAAGCAATCGCCGTCGATTTTGCACGCTGCGATCGCACACCTTTCCTACGAAAGCTAGAAGTAGACGTACTACCCGGGAGAATTCCAACCGGGTCCACCCTCACAGCCTTGTGACGGCATCTGGCAGACCCGCGGGCCGACGAAACCGTTTCGTGAACTGCTCGAAACAGACATGAAACAGAGCCAGCGCAACATCGCCAGCATTGGTGCACAATGGAGTCCATCAAAATGCTCGCGGAAAAATTCGTTCTCTATCTTGAAGCCCTGATCAAGGACCGCAGCAATGGGACGCCGGCCCATTCGGACGGCGCACCGCGCGTGACAAGCTCGTCGCCGCATGTGCCGATTGTCCTGCCTACCCGAAGCAACGGGCCCGCCGCGTCAGCATAGTCGGCTAAGGTGTCGGAACACGATCAGCTGAAGTCCGGCGGCTAGCCGGATGCTCGTCAGAACCAATCTGGTCGCGGCGAAACTACGCGATCCGGCATCGGGGCGGACGGCCTGCCGTCCTTGAAGTATCGATATGACCAGCTCTTCGCCGTCGGGCTCGCAACAACCAGGTAGAGTCCGTCACCGTCAGCGAATTTGCCACGCCGAGTTTCACGAGCCACGTCGAGGGGTTTGAGCTTCCCGGCCATATGTCCTCCTGAAGCAAACCGTCCTCCAAACACTACGGGTTCAAGCTACGGTTCGTGCGGCAACTGCCGGTAGCACCGAGAAACGGAAGAGAACAGTTTCCGCCTTAGCTCTTGATTTTGCGTAGATTTAGAAACGATGGGGATACTGAGGAGAACAGTGTATTGGCGGAGAGAGTGGGATTCGAACCCACGGTACGGTTTCCCGCACACACGCTTTCCAAGCGTGCGCCTTAAGCCACTCGGCCATCTCTCCGAAGAGGGCCTTCTCTTGAAGGCGCGCGCGAGCTTTTGCAAGTGACGGCGGCGAACGTCAGTCGCCATTTCCACAACATATTGAAATTATTATATAATTTATGTGACCGGCATCCGGCTTCCACCGCCGTGAACCCAAAACCGCCAAGGTTCGACTTCTAAGTTGAGCAAGACGAGTGAGGGAATGGGCGGCATGACGATCCGCCGGGCGATGATGGTTCTATTTATCCTGTCCACTGCGGGGTATGCGGCCGGCGCGCTGGGTCAGCAGCGCTGTCACCGCGAAGGCACGGATGTGACCTGCGACGACGGGCATCGCGGTGTCTGGTCGGGCGATGCCATCATCTGGCCCGATGGCGCCCGCTCGCGTTCGTCGCCGCACCCGAGCGTCGTCATCGGCAACAAATCGTCGGTCACGATCGGGCCCGGCGTTTTCGTCGGTCAGGGCAAAGGCATGAGGCCGCTTGACGACCCGAACAAGGTGCGCTGCGTGACTCTCGACGAGGTGCCGTACTGTTATTGAAGAGCAGCCGTTGCATTGCCGCCGGTCAAGGGTTCAGCGATTACGCGTTGACAGAGCGGAGCGGCCATAATGCCGGTATGATTTCGATCGGCTGCGCCGCCGATTCTCTTTCGGCCCGTGCCGTCTCCAGCGCGTCGACGAAGCTTGTGAACCATTGCTGGATGGAACGGCGCCGAAGCTTCGCCATCATCGCTTCCCAGCGCATGCGCCGCTCGAGGAACGGCATCGACAGCGCAACCGCGATCGTTCGCGCCATGCCGTCGATATCGTGCGGATTGACCAGAAGTGCCGTATCCAGTTCGTTGGCCGCCCCGGCAAACTTTGACAGCACGAGCACGCCGGGATCGTCGGGGTTTTGGGCAGCGACATATTCCTTCGCCACCAGGTTCATTCCGTCATGCAGGGGCGTCACCACACCGACCTGGGCGGTGCGATAGAGACCGGCCAACACGGTCTGGCTGAAACCCTTGTTGAGATAACGGATCGGCGTCCAGTCGACCTCGCCGTGGCGGCCGTTGACGTCGCTGACGAGTTTGGCGAGTTCGCTTTGCAGATTGCCGTAGGCTTCGATCGCGCCGCGCGAGGGCGTGGCGATCTGCAACAGCGACACCGTGCGCGCCATCGACGGGTGCGTGGTCCACATCTGGTCGAAAGCGTTGATGCGGTTGACAAGCCCCTTGGAATAATCGAGCCGGTCGACACCGATGGCGAGCTTCTCGCCGTTCAGGCTGCGGCGCAGGCGCGACACGTCGGGATGCGACACGGACTTTGCGGCCTGGCGTGCGAATTTTTCCACGTCGATCCCGATCGGGAAAACCGCGATGCGGGTCGCTCCGTGCCTTGACATTACAACGCCATCGTCGGCCACAAGGCCGAGCGTGGACGACAGATAACTGGCAAAATTCTCGCAATCGTCGTCGGTCTGAAAGCCGATCAGGTCATAGGCCAGCATCGCTTCCACGAGATCGCGATGGTGCGGAACGCCTTCGATCACATCGCGGGCGGGCCATGGCGTATGCAGGAAGAAACCGATCGGCTGGGTCACGCCGAGGTCACGCAGCTCAGCCCCCAACGCGAGGAAATGATAGTCCTGAATCCAGAACGCGGTGTCGGCCTTTCGGAACCGCAGCAGCGCGCGGGCCATGAAGGCATTGACCTCGCGATAGGACAGATAATCGCCTTGCGAGACGCGGATCAGGTCCGCCCGCGAATGCAGCGCCGGCCACAAGGCTGAATTGGCAAAGCCCTCGTAATATCCGCCGTAATGCGCTGCCGGCAGATCCAGCATGGCAAGCGCGCCAGCCCCGAGCGCTTCGATTTCGGCAAATGGTTCCTTCTGGACGCCGTCGCGGACGCGGCCGCTGGAACCGACCCAAATCGCACCTGATTTTTCCACAATCGGAAGCAGTGCCGCGGCCAAACCGCCGGTAACCGGCTCATTGGCGTTGCCACGCGTGATGCGATTTGAAACAACGACGAGGCTCACCGGGTTCCCCTCCTGATGGTTCGCTCGTGTATTAACAACCATTCATCAATATGGTTCCTTTTCACTTTTCCAATGAATTGAAACCTAATTCAGGCGATGCGGCGTCGGGAATACGCATCTCTGCCGCCAAAATTCGTCCACGTACGGGATTGACTGCATGAACAAATTGTTCCGGGTTCACGGAACCGCCAACGCTTTGCCATCAATGAGGCGCGCCAACCAGGCGCGAACGTTTGTCGGCTCGTCAAAATGGCCGGCGACGCCCTCTGCATGACGGCCAACCGAAAAGGCAAGTCCGCCAAGGCTGGGCATCGCGGCGAATACCGATTCATCGGTGACGTCATCGCCGATGAAAATCGGATAGCGGCCACGGAACGGTTCGTGAGTCATCAATTCGTGGACGCCGGTCGCCTTGTCGAAACCTGTTTGCTTGATTTCGCAGACGCATTTTCCAGGCAAAATCTCGATCGGCGCATTCGGCAAATCCGCCCTGATCAACGAAACGGCCTCGTAAATCGCTTTCTCCGCGTGCGGGGCCAGCCGGTAATGCAGCGCGAGTGAGTAGCCTTTGTCCTCCAGAAGAATGCCTGGGCTGAGCCGCGCGATAGCCGCAAGGCGGCGCTTCAATTCCTGGTCCATCGGCGGCGCATGCGTGGCAACCGATTCGCTGCCGATCGAAAGCCGCATTTCTGCGCCGTGACCGCCGATCGCCGGGAAACGCTCCGGCGCAAAGATCAGGTCGATGTCGTTCAGCGACCGGCCGCTGACGAGGGCGAGCGCGCCCCCCGTACATTCGTGAAGTGCGTGCAGGGTCGCGGCCAAGCCCGGTGGCACCCACACCTCGCGCGGCGTCCGCGCCAGATCGAGAAGCGTGCCGTCGATATCGAGCAGGATGGCGCAGCCATCGAGGCACTTCGACAGCTTTTCCGCAATCGACGCCAACAAAGCCCCCTCGGCCGGCGATGCCTCTTCACGCGGGGGCAACACACGATTTGCCAGACCTTCGTTCATCAGCTCACTCCACGCAGCCAGCGGCTGCGCAACCGATTCCAGCGTACGCCGCTCGGCCGCAACCGCATAGCGCCAGCCGACGGCCGCAGCCACCAGCATCAGCGCCGCACCAAACAGATAGCCGGCAAAGACACTGCCGCGCGAACCAGTGTCGATCAGCGCGCCAAACAGGATAGGACCGGCGACGCCGCCGACGCCGGTGCCGATCGCATAGAACAGGGCAATCGCCAACGCACGCACCTCCAGCGGAAAGTTCTCACTGACCGTCAGATAAGCAGCACTTGCAGCAGGAGAAGCACAAAAGAAAATCACCATCCAGGCGATCGTCTGCGTTTTCGCACTCAATGCCCCGATCTCAAACAGATAACCCGAGAGGGCGAGCAGAATGCCGGAGGCGCCATAAGTAAACGCGATCATCGGACGGCGCCCCAGCGTGTCGAACAAACGGCCGAGAACCAGCGGCCCCAGCAAATTGCCGGCCGCGAAAGGAAGGATATACCAGCCAATCTGATCGGCGGGTATCCCGTAGAAATCACTCAACACGAGCGCAAAGGTGAAAAAGATCGCGTTGTAGAAGAACGCCTGGGCTGTCATCAGCACCAGCCCGACCAGCGAGCGTTCCCGATAGACCTTGAACAAAGTATGCGCGACCTCCGACAGCGGCGTATGGTCCCGCATGCGCAGCTTCAATTTCGGCCAGGCGCGCGGCAGCGTCTCTTCGCCAGATGCGGCAGCCGGCCGATCCTGGACATGTCCTTCGACTGAACGCTCGATGTCGCGCATGATGGCATTGGCCTGATCGGGGTGGCCGTGAATGATCAACCAACGCGGACTTTCCGGAATCCAGAGCCGCATCACGAACACGACAAGGCCGAGGCAAGCGCCGGTCAGATAAGCGAGCCGCCAGCCGAGATCGACATCGATCCGGTTCGGATCGAGCAACACGATCGCACTGGTCGCGCCGAGTGCCGCGCCGAGCCAGAAGCTGCCGTTGATCAGGAGATCAGTCCATCCGCGATAGCGCGCCGGCAGCAATTCCTGGATCGTGGAGTTGATGGCGGTGTATTCGCCGCCGATGCCGGCGCCGGTCAGGAACCGGAACAGCGCATAACTCGCAACGCTCCACGACAGCGCTGTGGCGGCGGTGGCAGTCAGATAAAGCGCCAAGGTGATGAAGAACAGCTTCCTGCGGCCGATGCGGTCGGTCAGCCAGCCGAAGCCGAGCGCGCCGAGCACCGCGCCCGCGAGGTAGCAACTGTTGGCAAAACCGACCTCGAAATTCGAAAAATGCAGTACCGGGCTTTGCTTGAGCGCACCGGACAGAGCGCCCGCCAGCGTGACCTCCAGCCCGTCGAGAATCCAGGTGATCCCGAGTGCCAGCACGACACGGGTGTGAAAGCCGCTCCAGTACAAAGCATCGAGACGGAAGGGAATGCTGGTTTCGACGATGTCATGATCAGCGGCTCGGCCACGATTGACGGCGTCCGCGGGCTCGCGCGCAGCGTCCGAATCGCCCTGCCGTCGCTGCAAGCCCATGAAGCGCTACCAGTCGGGTATTGCGGGAAAGCTAAAATCACTCCGGCTGTCAGGGGGACCATCAGCCGAACTTTTTAACGTCTGACGAGGCGCCCGAGTTCCACCTTCGGGGAGGAACTACAGGGCTTTCATGCCCGTTTTGCTCGATGAAAGAGGACTTCCGACATGACCCAACAACGCAAATCCGCGGCTTCGCGCCGCCCCACCACCGGACGCACGAGCAAAGCGGCAGCGAAAACGGGGCGAAAGGCCACGGCGACGAGGTCCACATCGAGGCGCTGGTCGCAACGCGTGACGAAAGAAAGCGACGCCCTCGACCTCAAGCGCGGCGTATTCACTTTACGAGACCCAAAACGGATCGCCGCCTCGCTCAAGCGCTCGGCCAAGCGCAGCTCACGCCGCAAGGCCGGCGCCTATCGCTCGGCGCTCTCGATGTTGACCTTCTATATCAACCGTGCCGGCCGAACCTTGCCCAAGACGCAGCGTGAGCGGCTGAACCGGGCCAAGGTCGAGCTGAAACGACAATTCGGCAGAGAGTAGGCGACAGCGGACCCCCGGCACGAAGCGTGCTGTCAAGCCGCGCGAATATTGGCCATAAAACGCTCGAGCTCTTCGCGCAGCCGCGCACTTTCGGAGGACAGCGAACGCGCCGCGTCCAGAACGTTGGCCGATGCGGAGCCGGTCTCGGCCGCGCCCCGGTTGACCTCCATGATGTTCACGGCGGTTTCGCTGGTCCCTTCGGCGACGTTCTGCACACTGCGGGCAATTTCCTGGGTGGCCGAGCTTTGTTCCTCGACCGCGCTCGCAATCGTCGAGGCAATGCTCGATATCTGCCCAATGGTCCCACCGATTTCCTTGATGGCGGCAACCGATTCCTGGGTGGCGCCCTGCATGCCGGCGATGTGGGTCGAAATCTCGTCGGTCGCCTTGGCGGTCTGGCTGGCCAGCGATTTGACCTCGGAAGCAACGACGGCGAAACCGCGCCCGGCGTCGCCGGCGCGAGCCGCTTCGATGGTGGCGTTGAGCGCCAGCAGGTTGGTCTGCTCGGCGATCGCCGTGATCAGCTTCACGACATCACCGATTTCCTGCGCGGCGCGCGACAGCTTGCCAATACGCCCGTCGGTTTGCTGGGCCTGAACTACCGCCGCTTCCGCGATCCGGTTGGACTCCTGAGCCTGCCGGCCGATTTCGTCGACGGACGCCGAAAGCTCCTCGGTCGCCGCCGCAACCGATTGCATGTCGCTGGACGCCTGCTCCGATGCGCCAGCGGCCTGACCCGACAAACTCTGGGTGGTCTCTGCCGTGCGCGTCAAAGTCCCGGCAGAGGATTTCGAGCTGTACGGCCGAGGCCGAAACGTTGGCAACAATGCTGCCCACGGCGGCCTCGAACTCGTCGGCAAAGCGAATGAGTTCGGCGCGGCGTCCCGCGGCCGAGGCCTTGTTCTGGGCATCGAGCGCTGCCGCGTCGCGTTCGGCCTTGGCGACCGCCTGAATCTTGAATTCCTCGACCGCCGCGGCCATCTCGCCGACCTCGTCCTTGCGGCCGAGCCCGGGCAGCACGACATCGAAATTGCCGCCGGCGAGTTCGCGCATCGCCTTGCACATCGCAATCATCGGCCGCGAGATTCCCGCACCCAGCAGCACGGCCAGCAGGCCGCCCAACAGGAAGCCGCCGATCGCCAGCATCACCACCAGGTGCTGCGTCTCGCTGATGGTGGCGCTGGACTCCGAATCGAGCCGTTGCTGATCCGCCAGCAAATCTGCTTTCATCGCATTCGAGGCTTTCAGGATCGCGGCCGTGGAATCGGCCATCTCGATGGAAAGTTCGTCGACTTCCTTCGCGTTCTCGATCAGCTTGGTTAGCGCCTTGCGGTACTCTTCGAGCTGGACGGCGGCATCCTTGACGGCCTGCGCGACCTTTGGTTCCTCTGCGGGAATAGCCTGCAACGCCGCCTCAACGAACTTCAGACGCGCCACCGCGCTTGCGGCGACGGACTGATCGGAGTTGACGATGAAGGTACTGGCGAGCGCCGCCGCGGTCTGGAACAGCGCGGCCACCTTCTTGCTGGCCATCGTGACCGCCGCCAGTGTGGTGTCATCTTCGACACCGCTCGGCAGATCGTCGAGCTTGTAACGCAGCAGGTTGCCGCTGCGCATCAACTGGTTTTGGCTGACAAGCTCGCTGTCGCGCTTGGTCTTCACCACATCGGCAAAGATCTTGGTGAAGGCGTGAAATTCGCGCGCAAGGCGCGTCACCTGATTGATGCGCGCCGGATTGGTCGTATTCCTCATCGACTGATCGATGGCGTCCTTCAACGCGCCTTCCGCCGCCAATGCGGCCTTGGCGTCATCTTCCTTGCCTGTCGCCACATAATATCGTGCCAGCGACCGGTAGGAGATCAGTTCGCGGTCGATGTTCTGGGCCAGACCGGTTTCCGACACGCTCGCCCGGTAGGCGGCGACACCGTCCGAAACGCGTCCAAAGCCGAGATAAGCGAAGCCCATGCTGACGGCGGAAATCGCGAGCACAACGGCAAAGCCGAGGCTGATCTTCCCGCGAAACCGCAAGGTGGGAAGCTTTGGCAGTGCCGATCGCGGCCTGACACCCTTGAAGAACCCCACGACGGACCCCCCTGTCGCCATTGAATCCGGGCCCGTTACGGAGGCTCGGTATCGGGAAACCTAGAATAGAATGAATAAGAGGCCGTAAACCGGACGGTGCCATGCCACCGGTAATCCCTCAATTGCCGGGCGTCACCGGCCCGCGATGCCCCACCCCACGGGGCGTCTCGATTCCGTTGGCGGCCAGTTGACGGCTATCGGGGGTTCAGCGAACTATCGCGGGCCTCGTCAAAGTGATAGCGCCACGCGCTTTACTGCGGGCCGCGAGCCAACAACGTACCCCTGCCCCTGATCCATGGAAAACGACGTGCCCGACCAGCCGGATCCCCAGACAACGACAAGTGCGGCTTCGGGACCGCTCACCGGCTTCCGCGTCGTCGAATTTGCCGGCATCGGACCCGGGCCTTTCGCCTGCATGATGTTGGCCGACATGGGGGCCGACGTGATCACGCTCGATCGGCTCGGGGCCAACAAGGGCCAGAAATCGGCGACCGGGCGCGGGCGCAAGGTCGCCGAACTCGACCTCAAGGACACCGCCCCGCGCTCCCAGGCGCTCGACTTGCTCGACCATGCCGATGCCCTGATCGAAGGCTTCCGGCCGGGCGTGATGGAGCGGCTCGGGCTTGGTCCCGATGTGCTGTTGTCACGGAATCCGCGGCTGGTTTATGGCCGCATGACCGGATGGGGACAGCAAGGCCCACTCGCACAGGCCGCGGGCCATGACATCAACTATATCTCGGTCACGGGCGCGCTGGCGGCGATCGGCCCGGCGGAGCGACCGGTCCCGCCGCTCAATCTGGTCGGCGATTTCGGCGGTGGTGCGCTTTATCTCGTCGTCGGCGTGCTCGCCGCCCTGCTCGAAGCCAGGAAATCCGGCAAGGGCCAGGTGGTCGATGCCGCGATGTGCGACGGCGCAGCCTCGCTGATGACGATGTTTTTCGATTTTGCGGCCGCCGGCCGCTGGAGCGGCGGACGAGAGAGCAACTTCCTCGACGGCGGCGCGCATTTCTACGGCGTTTACCAATGCGCCTGCGGCCACTTCATCTCGATCGGCTCGATCGAGCCGCAATTTTACGCGCTGCTGCGCCAGCATGCCGGACTCTCCGACCAGGCCTTTGAGGCCCAGATGGATTGCGACGCCTGGCCCGCGCTGAAGCAAAAATTAACCGAGGTTTTCAAAACCAAAACCCGCGAGGAGTGGTGCAGGATCATGGAAGGCACCGACGTCTGCTTCGCGCCGGTGCTGAGTTTGTCGGAAGCCCCGCTTCACCCCCACATGGCCGCCCGAAAAACCTTCGTTGAGCGTCACGGCGCGATCCAGCCGGCGCCGGCCCCGCGCTTTTCGCGGACGCCTTCTGCGATCCGCGAGTCCGAGACGGCGGATCTCGCAAGCCTCATCCGTGCGTGGCGGAGATAGCGGGCGTCCGGAAACGAGGGAAATTCGTCATTCAAATTTTCCTTGCGATTTGAGACGATGCCTCGCTGTTTGGGGCATGACGACCATGGCACTGCAACTCCGGCCGAACTGCGAATATTGCGACAAGGACCTGCCGCCGCATTCAACAGATGCGCGCATTTGCAGCTACGAATGCACTTTCTGTGCGGCCTGCGCGGCCGAAAAACTCGATAACGTGTGCCCGGACTGCGGCGGCGGATTCACTCCGCGGCCGATCCGCCCCTCGCAGCAATGGCGATCGGGCGTTTGCGCCGAAAATCAACCGGCTTCGACCAAACGCGTGCACCTCAAATATAGCCTTGAAGATATCGCAGCGCATTCGAAGCGGATTCGGGACATTCCGCCGGAGGAGCGGTAAACCTGCGTTGTCATTCCGCCGGCAAGATCGTTCCTTCCACTTCCCCGAAGCCGACCCGGTAGCCGTCACCCTGGCACCAGCCGCGCATGGCAAGCGAATCCCCGTCTTCGAGAAATGTCCTGACGACGCCTTCCGCAAGTTCGACCGGCTCGGAGCCATTCCAGGAAATCTCAAGCAGGCTGCCGCGCTGGCTTTTCTCCGGTCCGGAGATGGTGCCGCTGCCCAGGATATCGCCGATATTCATCGCGCAGCCGGAAGAAGCGTGATGCATCAATTGCTGCACCGACGACCAGTACATGTATTTGAAATTGGTCCGGCAGATCCGCGCGAGTTTGTTCATTGAGGCCGCGCGCAGGCCGACTTCGAGTTCAAGATCGTAATTATTGGGCTGCGCCTGGGCGAGATAAGCCAGCGGCTGCGGAATCTGCTCAGGCCCGTGGCGCCGAAACGGCTCCAGTGCCGCCGAGGTCACCACCCACGGGCTGATCGAGGTCGCGAACGCCTTGCCCTGGAACGGCCCGAGCGGGACATATTCCCATTGCTGGATGTCGCGGGCGCTCCAGTCGTTCAGCAGCACAAAGCCGAAGATCATCTCGGCGGCTTGCGCTTCTGTCAGCATGTCGCCCATCGGTGACGCCTGCCCAATCACCGCGCCCATTTCGAGTTCGAAATCGAGCCGTTGGCAGGGTCCAAAGCCCGGCTGTTCCGCATTCGCGGGCTTCAATTGACCGCGTGGGCGCCGAACTTGGGTGCCGGACACCACGACCGTCGAGGCGCGGCCGTTATAGCCGATCGGCATGTGCAGCCAGTTCGGTTGCAGGGCATTGTCCTTGCCGCGGAACATGACGCCGACATTGGTGGCGTGCTCCTTCGAGGAGTAAAAATCGGTGTACCCCGCAACCGCGATCGGCAGATGCAGCTTCGCCTGCGCCATCGGCACCAACGCCAACTTTCGCAATTCGTCGTTGTCGCGAAGTTCATCGTTGTCGTGACGCAGAAGTTCACTGATCCGTGCTCGTATCCTCGCCCAGACCTTTGGCCCCTGGTGCATGAACGCGTTCAGCGACGAAACGGCGAACGTACCGGGCTCGACATCCAATCGGCCATCCTGCTCGAGCTCCCAGAGGTCGAGCACATAGTCGCCGATCGCAACGCCGATGCGCGGCGCAAGACCATGCGCGGAGAAAACGCCATAGGGCAAATTCTGAATCGGAAAATCCGATGCCGGATCGACAGGAACGAAGGAGCGGAGCGCGGGATCGTTGGGGTGGGACATTTCCTGATGGTTTCTTTCTTACGGCTTATTGGGATCGAACCGCTTTTCCAGTCCCTTCCAGCAATCCGCATAGTCGTGCTGCAACGTCGGGGACTTGGCCGCATGCGCCGTCACCCGTTGCGGAAACCGCGTCTCGAACATGAAGGCCATCGTCCCCGTCAACTTGACCGGCTTCAACTCGCTGTTGCTGGCGTGATCGAAAGCCTCGCGGTCGGGGCCATGCGGCAACATCATGTTATGCAGGCTGATGCCGCCGGGCGTAAAGCCTTGCGGCTTTGCGTCGTAGACGCCGTAAATCAGGCCCATGAACTCCGACATGATGTTCATGTGATACCAGGGCGGCCGGAAGGTGTTTTCGGCCACGGCCCATCGCTCCGGGAAAATCACGAAATCGATGTTCGCGGTGCCGGCCGTTTCCGATGGCGAGGTCAGCACCGTGAAGATCGACGGATCGGGATGGTCGAAGCCGATCGCACCGACCGGAGAGAAACGTCTCAGATCGTATTTATAAGGCGCGTAGTTGCCGTGCCACGCCACCACATCGATCGGGGAATGCGCTAGCTGCGTCACGAACAGCGAGCCACCCCATTTCACAAATAATTCAGTCGCCGTGTCCCTGTCCTCGTAGGCTGCGACCGGTGTGAGGAAATCGCGCGCATTGGCCAGGCAATTGGCGCCGATCGGCCCGCGCTCGGGCAGCGTGAAGGCGCCACCGTAGTTCTCGCAGATATAGCCGCGCGCGGGGCCCGCGGTGAGTTCGACGCGAAATTTCACGCCGCGCGGAATCACGGCGATCTCGCCGGGCTCAACATCAATGCGTCCGAATTCGGTGACAAAGCGCAAGCTTCCCTGTTGAGGCACAATCAGCATCTCGCCGTCGGCGTTGTAGAAATGCTGATCGACCATCGATTTGGTGATGAGGAAGATATGCGCGGCCATGCCGGCTTGCGTGCCGGCATCGCCCGCGGTCGTCATCGTCTGCACGCCTTGCAGAAAAGTCATTTCGGCCTTCGGGATTGGCACCGGGTCCCAGCGCAACTGGCCGATCGCGGTTTCCTGCTCGTGACACGGCGCGGTGCGCCACAATCCAATGTCGGCTTTTTCAAAACGCCCGGAATGCCTGACCGAGGGGCGAATCCGATAGAGCCAGGAGCGTTCGTTGCTGCCGCGCGGCGCGGTGAAGGGCGAGCCGGACAACTGCTCCGCATAAAGCCCGTAAGCGCAGCGTTGCGGCGAATTGCGGCCGATGGGCAGCGCGCCGGACAGCGCTTCGGTCTCGAAACTGTTGCCGAACCCGGACATATAGCCCGGTGTGACGTTGGCCGAGCCGCGATTGATGGCGTCGGGCGAGGTATTGATATTCATATCATCCTCCTTGCAAGGCGGCCCACATTTCCCGGTCGCGCTTGTCGGTCCAGATCACGGGATCGTCGATTCCGGAAGCCTCGTCAAAAGCGCGCGAGACATTGAACGGCAGGCAATGCTCGTAAATGGCAAAGCTCGAAAATTTCGGATCCATCACCTCGCGCGCGGCGGCCATTGTATCCTTGAGACCACGCCCTTTGGCGACGGCGGATTCCGCCGCGCCATAAAGCGTCGTGACAAAATCGCGTGTCATCGCGATCGCCTCGCGTCCCGTCGTGAGCCCCTTCAGGGCATCGCCCCGGCCCGGTGCGATTGCCTTGGGATTGAAGGCGCGAATTTCGTTCAGCGTCGCCGGCCACTCCCGCAAATGCGCGTCGCCGCAGTAACAGGCCGAATGGTACTCGATTAGATCACCGGAGAACATCACTTCCGCGTCCGGCACCCAGGCGACGATATCGCCCGAAGTATGCCCGGCGCCGAGCTGCATCAACCGCACCTCGCGCTTGCCGAGATAAATCGACATGTCGCCTTCGAAAGTCAGCGTGGGCCAGGTCAGACCGGGAATGCTCTGCGCGTCTTGAAATAGGCGCGGGAAACGTCCGTATTCGGAATCCCAGTCTTGCCGGCCGCGCTCCCCGATCAGCCGGTAAGTCTCCTGCGAGGCAATCACGGCTTGCGCCTTGTAGGCGGATGCGCCAAGCACCCGCACCGCGTGATAATGCGACAGCACGACATATTTGATCGGCTTGTCGGTCACGGAGCGCACCCGCTCGATCACCCGATGGGCCATCGCCGGCGTCGCCTGCGCGTCGAACACAAGACAGCCGTCATCGCCGACGATGACCGCCGAATTCGGGTCGCCCTCCGCCGTAAAGGCATAGAGATCGGGGCCAATCTCGGAGAAGGTGACTTTCTTCTCGGCCATGTCGGTCGTGGACGCAAATCCCTTCTCAACTCCCTCGGCCATCGCTTCCAATCCTGTTTCGTTATTATTGTTGCTGCTGTTGTTGCTGGTTTGCTTTCAGCATCCGCTGTTTCGCCAGTTCGATCGCCTCGCGCAAGACATCGAGATCGCCAATGTGATTGGCGAGAATGAGAACCAGTGCGGCGTCGAGATCGGCGCTCGCCTCATCGCTCAATCCGCGATGGGCCTCGACAATCATGCGAAAGGCGTCATCCGGTCTTTCAAAATTCGAACGCGTCGATAACGCCATGGGGACCTCAATTGTTGCCTGATGCGCGCTTAAGGGCCGCATCGATCGTATCCCGCGTTGGCTTTCGGAAGCGCGCCGCGACGTAACCGTCCGGACGGAGCAGATAAGCGGTTCCGGGTCTCGCATAGTAACGCGCCGCCAAAAGGCCCGCCAGATCGGAGAATTCCTTCCCGTCGATACGAATGGTGCCAATATCACTTGGCGGGTCGATCGCCGCCCCGTTTGCAAAGGTGAGCAACGTAAAACGCCTGCCGGCTTTCAGGAAAGCATCGGTGAGATATTCGGCCTCTCCATCGGGTCTTGTTATAGGCGCATCCACCATTGACGTCCCGGGACGCGAACCGCCGCACCACGCCTCGCCATCCGGGGTCGACAATGAGGTTTCGTAGACCGAAGGCACCGAGAGCCGGCCGCCATTGACCATGCGCTTGCCGAATTCGGTTTCCTTTGCGAGCGACAGCACCGCCTTGCGCAACCGCGCTTCATAGGGCGAATTCGGCGCCATGAAATCGGTCGAACGGGTGGACTCGCGAATGTTCTCGTCGGCCGCCTGGCTGCGTTCGACGTGATAGCTTTCCAGTAGTGCTTCCGGCGAAGCCTGTCGCAGCACACGGTCGAGTTTCCAGCCAAGATTTTCTGCGTCCTCCAGGCCGGAATTGGCGCCACGGGCGCCGAATGGCGAAACCTGATGCGCGGCATCTCCGGCAAAGATCACGCGGCCGTGGATGAATCGCGCCATACGCCGGCACTGGAATTTGTAGAGCGAGATCCATTCGAAATCGAACCGGTCGTGGCCGAGCATGCGCGCAATCCGTGGCCGCACATGTTCCGGCTGCTTCTCGACCGCGGGATCGGCGCCGCGATCAAGCTGCAAATCGATGCGCCAGACATCGTCCGGCTGCTTGTGCAGCAATGCCGATCTTCCCGCGTGAAACGGCGGGTCGAACCAGAACCAGCGCTCGGTCGGAAATTCAGCCGTCATCTTGACGTCAGCGATCAGAAACTGATCCTCGAACACCTGGCCCGAGAACTCCGCGCCGACCATCTGCCGCAGCGACGAGCGCGCGCCGTCGCAGGCCACGACATAATTCGTAGCGATACGATACGGCCCGTCAGGCGTATCGATCGAGAGGATGACATGATCGTTGCGCTGCTCGAGCCCAACCACCCTGTTGCGCCACCGCAGGGAGATTTCGGACAACTCCTCGACGCGATCGACCAGGTAGGCTTCCGCGTAGAATTGCTGGAGATTGATGAAAGCCGGCCGCTTGTGCCCCTGCTCCGGCAACAGGTCGAATTGATAGAGTAGCGATTCGCCGTGAAAAATCTTGCCGACCTGCCAGACCACGCCCTTGTCGACCATGTGCTGGCCGACACCGAGCCGGTCCCAGAATTCGAGCGAACGCTTCGAGAAACAAATCGCGCGCGAGCCGTCGCCGATGCGGTCGGCGTCGTCGAGCAGCACGACCGGTTGCCCCCGCTGCGCGAGATCGATGGCGAGCGACAGCCCCACCGGTCCAGCGCCGACCACGGCGACGGAATGCCCGGCGACATCAGCGCCAATAAAATCCTGATCGGCGTGACGGCGGTAGCCGAACCTCGTTTTAGCCCAGCTGTCGGTTTGAGATTTGGTCTGTGCCATCTGCTCTTAAGCTCTGGCCAGAGGAACCGGTCCGGCCAGATTAGCAGATGATTGAGGAAGCCGGAAAGGCCGATGGCACCCGAGGTACGTCAAAGCCACCCTCTCTCTGCTATCTTCAACTTTGCTGCTCTTTCGCTCGGTCTTCACTTGACGGTTCACTGGGCGGTTTACTTGGCGGTTTACTTGACCGCGGTCACGACGATCTCGACGATATGCGGCGGCTCCAGTTCGACGCCGATGCAGGCCCGCATCGGAGGATTGGCCCTGTCCACCCACTCGTCCCAGGCGCGGTTCATTTCGCTCTTCAACGCCATGCCGTTGATATAGACGATGGCCGACAGGATCTTGCTTTTGTTGGTTCCGCAGAGTGCAAGACTTTCATCAATTCGCGCCAGCGCTTTCACACTCTGCTCATACATCGAAGGGGTGACCGGATCGGGCGCGACCGCGACGGTAAATACGAGGTCGTCGTGGACGACCGCACGGCTGCGGGTCGGGGTGAGGCCTGGAAAACGACTGATCATGGCAAATTTCTCCTCCCCGCGAGAACTCACTTGGCAAAGGAGCGCGACGGGGCCTGATGCAGCGCAAAAGCGTCGACCTTATCGCTGGCGCGCGGATAGAGCTCTGCGACCAGCGGGTCGTGCCCGGGGATGACGCGGTCGGGATGGCCGGCCAGACGCTCGACGGTTTCCCACCCCTCACACATGTCGCCGAGGTTGTAGACGATCGGAAACGGGCTGCGGCGATGGAGATTGCCGAAAAAATGCGCCGCATCCGATGCCAGCACGACCGGGCCCCGCGCGGTCGCGACCCGCACCACCTGCAAGCCGTCGGAATGACCCCCGACATGATGCACCGTGACGCCGGGAGCAACTTCGCCCTCGCCCGCGTGAAAAGTCACGCGTTCGCCGTAGACATGACGCACCATCAGCGTCACGTGCTCAACGGAGAATGGATGGCGCAGGGCGCCAAAGCACATGCAGCGTCCAGTGGCGTAGCTCATCTCGCGGTCTTGCAGATGGAACCGCGCCTTCGGGAACAGGTCGAGATTGCCGGCGTGGTCATAATGCAGATGGGTGACGATGACATCGTCGATCGTTTCGGGACCAACGCCAAAGCGCGTCAACGCTTCTGCCGGGTTGAGTGTCAGCTTGCGGCTCCGCAAGGTCGCTTCTTCCGCATTGAAACCGGTATCAACCAGGATTTTGCGGCCGCCGCCCCGGATCAGCCACACAAAATAGTCGAGGTCGGATGCCGCGGTCTCATGCGGGTCAGGCGTGATGTAGTTCATGTTGGGCGTGCGCGGCGACATGGTGGCGTAGCGGAGCGCGTAAATTTCGTAGGTCGTTTCCATCGGTTCAGCTTCTTTTATGTTTGGCCGGTCGGCAGCAAGCCACTACCATCTCAAAAGGTCAAACCCCTGAACCCCTCATGCCGGGCATACGAAAATGGCGGTCACCCTCCGTGTGTCGTGGCAATGGCATCCGCGGTGTTTCCCACAGCGCGTGAGCGCCGCACCGCCGGGCCGGATCGGCTGCGCAGATGGCCGTTCATATTCGATCGCATGCGCGTCGATTTGCCAGCTTTGAGAGAGGTTGACTCCGCTTGGGCGCGCGGTTTGATAATGCAATTTTCGTGGGCTAAAGTCGGTCGGACGTGAGCCTGGGACCGGCGTTTAGTGGCTGAATTGCCACAGAAATTGGTTGACTGAAGCAGAATGAGTGTTCGCCTTTCATTGCTGGTCGCCTTGGTGTTTTCGCTGGCGCCGATCTTCTCGTCCGCCGCGATCGCTGCCGACCGGTTTGCCCTCGTTATCGGCAACGCGAAATATCCCGACGCGGATGCGCCGTTGAAGGAGCCGGTCAACGATGCGCGGAGCGTTGCCGACGAACTCAAGCGTGACGGCTTTACCGTCGAGGTCGGCGAGAATCTGACCGGCGACGGAATGCGCAAGGCGGTCGAGCGGCTCTACGGCCATATCAAGCCGGGCAGCGTCGCGCTGATCTTCTTCAGTGGCTACGGTGTCCAATCCAACCGCCAAAGTTTCATGATACCCGTCGATGCCCAGATATGGACCGAGGCGGATGTCCGGCGGGATGGCATCAGTCTCGAGACGATTCTGGGGGAAATCAACAACCGCGGCGCGGGCGTCAAGATTGCGCTGATCGATGCTTCCCGGCGCAATCCGTACGAACGTCGGTTTCGGAGTTTCTCGGCCGGCCTTGCGCCGGTGATTGCGCCGAACGGTTCGCTGGTGATGTATTCGGCAGCCCTCAGCTCGGTGATTTCAGACAATGGCGGCGACCACAGCCTGTTCGTTCAGGAGCTGCTCAAGGAAATCCGCGTTCCCGGTCTGATGGCGGAAGAGACGCTCAATCGCACCCGCGTCGGCGTGACCCGCGCCTCACACAGCGAGCAGGTGCCCTGGATTTCGTCGTCGCTCGCGGAAGACTTCTCCTTCATTGCGGGCGCCCACCCGGTGGCTTCTCTTCCGCAACAACCGACTGCCGATGCTCCGCCGCCCCCACCACCACGGATCGATCCTCCGGCACCGCCGAAGGCGGAGACGCCAGTCACGCCGCCGCCCGAGAAGCCGCCGGCAGTGGCAAGCTTGCCGAACAACGATCTTCCGCCGTGCCAGCCGTCGCCCGTCGACGATACCACCCTCAAGAGCCTGAACGCCAAGATCGCGGAAAATCCGGATGATGCCAGTGCGCTATACCGGCGCGGCCAGGTCTATGCGAGCAAGGGCGTCTATAACCTGGCCATCAAGGATTTCGACGACACGATCCGGCTCAACCCGAAGGACGTCGAAGCTTATAATAATCGGTGCTGGACACGGACCGTGATCGGTGAATTGCAGTCGGCGTTAAGGGACTGCAACGAAGCGCTTCGGTTGCGTCCTAACTTCGTCGATGCGCTCGACAGCCGCGGGCTCGTCAACCTGAAAAGCGGGCTGAACAAGAATGCAATCGCCGATTTTGACGCAGCCCTCAAGATCAATCCGCAGCTGACATCGTCGTTATATGGCCGCGGCCTGGCGCGACAGCGCAACGGTTCGATTTCGGATGGTGACGTGGACGTCAACAACGCGAAGGCCATGGATCCCAATATTGTCAAGGAATTTGCCTGCTACGGAGTGCGCTGAGCCGCCAATGCACTTCTTCCATGCTCCGACCAACGGAGCCACTTTGAGCCGATCCCGCGCGAACGCGTCCCTGAAGGAGGACTGCCAATGTCAACGAATTCGGCAAGGCGCGTCATCATCGCGGTCCTTTCTTTTTTCACCATTGGCGCGATGCTTTCGATCGGCACTGTCAAGGCAGAGGATGTCACCGAGGATCAGATTCTCAGGGCGCTGGCGCCGGAGAAGAAGCCGCTCACCCGCAGCCTGTCGATGGGGCCACCGATGCAGACGGATCCAGCGGCAACCGAGGCCGAAGGCAAATTCTTGCAATCGCTGCGCAATCGATCGACGCGCTCGCTGTCGATGGGCGAGCGCCAGCAAATCGCCGCCATGGTAAAAGGCAAGCCGAAGATCGATCTGGAGATCAATTTCGACTACAATTCCGATCGGATCAGCGCCAAATCGCTGCCGTCGGTCCAGGCGCTGGGACGGGCCCTCGCAAACCCCGACCTGAAGGGATCGACCTTCATCGTCGCGGGCCATACTGATGCCGCCGGCGGTGACACCTATAACCAGGACCTTTCGGAGCGCCGGGCCGATTCGATCAAACGTTACCTGGTGGAGAAATCCCGCATTTCCGCCACCGATCTCGTCACGGTCGGGTATGGCAAGACCCAATTGAAAGATCCCGCCAATCCGCTGGCGGACGTGAATTGTCGCGTCCAGGTCGTCAACACGGAAAACAAGGCCACCGCCTCGAAGTGATTTGACACCAGGGTGGCGGCTCAGAAGTCCGCATCATTTGTGCCAGGAGTTCGCCATGCGGGCTTCTGAGCCAAAGCCACCCTGGAATAATAGGTTTGCTAGTGTCCTTTCGATTCCGAAGTTCGAAACGTGGCTCCGCAATATGCTACGAGCTTCGGAATCGGGACACTAGCCCGTCCCGACAAAGGAACGCCGAGCCCGGCCATGAATTTGTCCCCGTACCTTAAGCCTGCGTTGGCGGCTGTATTTCTCATCTTGCTTGGGATCGGCTGGTACTGGTTCGAGCATCGCTCGCATGCGGAAGAAAAGGAGACGGCGAGCAATGCGCTTGTCGTCGTGACCAAATCCACCAACGCCTGCTTCTCCGACCTGGTGCGGGTAACCGGATTTGCGGTGCCGCGGCGCGAAGCGGTGGTATCGGCCGATCAGGAGGGCTCGAAGGTCGTCGACGTGCTCGTCCGCGAGGGCGAGATCGTCGCCGAAAACCAGGAGTTGGCGCGGCTCACCCCGCCGGGCGCTGCGAACAGCCAGCCGCGCGCACCGATCTCGCTGCGCGCGCCGGCCGCCGGCCTCGTCACGCAAGTCAACACCCTTGCCGGCGCTCCCGCTTCGCCGCAGGCCGGACCGATGTTCCGCATCGCCGTCAACAACGAAGTCGACCTTGATGCCGAAGTGCCCGCGGTCCATATGATGAAGCTCAGTCCCGGCGCGACCGTGCGGATCAGCCGCGATAACGGCCCCGATATCGTCGGCCGCGTGAGACTGGTGCTGCCGCAGATCGATCGCAAGACCCAGCTCGGCCATGTCCGGATCACCTTGCCCGGCAATCCCGCGATCAAGATCGGCATGTTCGCGCAAGCCAGCATCGACGCCAAGCGCAGCTGCGGCGTTGCAATCCCGCGCACCGCCATTGACCACCTCACGGTCCAGGTGGTCAAAGGCAATGTCGTCGAAACCCGGAAGGTTCGGGTCGGACTCGTATCCGACACCTCGACCGAAATCCTGGAAGGTCTCGAGGTCGGCGAAATCGTCGTGGCGGATGCCGGCTCCTCGCTGCACGACGGAGACCAGATCAAGACAATGTTCGCCGAGGACATCGATCGGACACGGGTACGCTGATGGCACTCAATATCTCGGCATGGTCGATCCGCAATCCGCTTCCGTCGGTGGTTTTTTCGATCGTCCTTCTGGTGCTGGGCTGGGTCAGCTTTACCAAGCTCGCGGTGACGCGGCTGCCGAGCGCCGATATTCCGGTCATCTCGGTGGCGGTCTCGCAGTTCGGCGCCGCTCCCGCCGAACTCGAATCGCAGGTCACCAAGACCATCGAGGACGGCGTATCGGGCGTCGAGGGCGTGCGGCACATTTCGTCCTCGATCACCGACGGGCTGTCGCTGACGACGATCCAGTTCGCGCTGGAGACCAATACCGACCGGGCCTTGAACGACGTCAAGGACGCCGTCACGCGGGTTCGCGCCAACCTGCCGCAGAACGTCAACGAGCCTTTGATACAGCGCGTCGATGTCATCGGCTTGCCGATCGTCACCTATGCGGCGATTTCGCCCGGAAAGACGCCGGAGCAACTGTCCTACTTCGTCGACGACGTCGTCAAACGCGCGCTGCAGGGCGTGCGCAATGTCGCCCAGGTCGAGCGCATCGGCGGCGTCGAGCGCGAAATTCTGGTCTCGCTCGATCCCGACCGCCTGCAAGCGGCTGGCCTTACCGCCGTCGATGTGTCTCACCGCCTCCGCGGCACCAATGTCGATCTCGCCGGTGGACGCGCCGAAATCGGCAAGAACGATCAGGCGATCCGCACGCTGGCCGGCGCCAAGACCCTCAACGAACTCGCCGGAACCATGATCAGCCTGCCGACCGGCGGCGAAGTCCGGTTGGACGATCTCGGCACCGTCACCGACACCATCGCCGACCGCCGGACCTTTGCGCGCTTCAACGGCGAGCCCGTCGTGGCGCTCGGCATCAAGCGTTCAAAGGGCGCCAGCGACGTGGTGGTCGCCGCCGCCGTGCAGAAGCGCATCGACGCCTTGAAAATCGCCCACCCCGAAGTCGACCTCAAGCTGATCGACACCTCCGTCGAATTCACCAAGGGCAATTACGAAGCGGCGATCTCGACCCTGTTCGAAGGCGCGATCCTGGCTGTCGTGATCGTGCTCCTGTTCCTGCGTGATATCAGGGCCACCATCATCGCCGCGATCTCGCTGCCGCTGTCGATCTTCCCGGCGTTCTGGGCGATGGATATTCTCGGCTTTTCGCTGAACCTCGTCAGCTTCCTCGCCATCACGCTGTCGACCGGTATCCTTGTCGACGATGCCATCGTCGAGATCGAAAACATCGTTCGCCATATGCGGATGGGCAAATCGCCCTACCGCGCCGCGCTCGAGGCCGCCGACGAAATCGGCCTCGCCGTCATCGCGATCTCGCTCACGATCATTGCGATCTTTGCGCCCGCGAGTTTCATGTCGGGCATCGCCGGGCAATTCTTCAAGCAGTTCGGCATCACGGTATCGGTGCAGGTGTTTTTCTCGCTGCTCGCCGCGCGCTTCGTGACGCCGGTGCTGGCCGCCTATTTCCTCAAGGATCAACCGCACGACGATCCGCCGCCCGGCCGCCTGATGCAAACCTACACCCGGCTCGTGACCTGGTCGGTGAAGCACCACCTGATCACGGTCTTGATCGGCTTCGGCATCTTTGCCGCCTCGATCTGGAGCATCAAGCTGTTGCCGCAGGGCTTCCTGCCGGCGCAGGATACCGCGCGCTCGTTGCTTGCGATGGAGCTGCCGCCCGGCTCGCAGCTCGCTTATACCGAAAAGGTCACCGAACAGATCGTCGCGCTCCTGCGCAAGCGGCCCGAGGTGAGAAGCGTCTTCGTCGACGGCGGCCGGGTGCCGCCGGGAACGTTCGAAGTTCGCCGCGCGGCGCTGATCATCAACTACACGCCAAAGACCGAACGCAAGATCACCCAGCGCCAGCTTGAACTTTCGATCGGCCAGGAACTCGAAAACGTTCCCGATATCCGGTTCTGGTTTCTCGATGAAAACGGGTTGCGCGCGATCTCGCTGGTCGTGACCGGCGCCGACAGCAACATCGTCAACAATGTCGCCAGCGAACTCGCCAACCAGATGAAGCGGATTCCGCTGATCGCCAACGTGATCTCCGAAACCTCGCTGGACCGGCCGGAGCTTCGGATCCAGCCCCGCGCCGATCTCGCCGCCCGGATGGGCGTTTCCACCGAAAGCCTGTCGGAAACCGTTCGCGTCGCCACGATCGGCGATGTCGGGCCGGCGCTGGCCAAGTTCGATGCCGGTGACCGGCAGGTCCCGATCCGCGTCCAGCTCGAGGATGCCGCGCGCGGCGACTTGCAGGTCCTCGAACAATTGCGGGTGCCGCTCGGCGGCGGACGCGGCGGCGTGCCGCTGTCGGTGGTCGCCGATATCAAGCTCGACCAGGGGCCGACCAGCATCAACCGGTACGATCGCGAGCGGCAGGCAACGGTGGCCGCCGATCTCGTCGGCACCGCGGCGCTGGGAGATGCGACCAGGAAGATCAACGAACTTCCGGTCATGAAGAGCCTGCCCAAGGGGGTGACGGTCAATCCTTCGGGCGACGCCGAAAGCCTCAACGAATTGTCGTCAGGTTTCGCCACCGCCATCACCGCCGGCCTGATGATGGTGTACGCGGTGCTGGTGTTGTTGTTCGGCACCTTCCTGCAACCGATCACGATCCTGTTCTCGCTGCCGTTGTCGATCGGCGGCGCGATCGTCGCGCTGCTTCTGACCGGCAAGCAGCTCACCACGCCGGTATGGATCGGCATCCTGATGCTGATGGGCATCGTCACCAAGAACGCCATCATGCTGGTGGAATTCGCGGTGGAATCGATCCGCGACGGCAAGACGCGCGAATATGCGATCATCGACGCCGGCATGAAGCGCGCCCGCCCCATCGTGATGACCACGATCGCGATGGCCGCCGGCATGATGCCTTCTGCTTTGGCTTTTGGCGCCGGCGGCGAATTCCGCTCGCCGATGGCGCTGGCCGTGATCGGTGGTCTGCTGTTTTCGACCGTGCTGTCGCTGGTGTTCGTGCCGGCGATGTTCATGATGATGGACGATATCGGCACGCTGATCTGGCGCTTCACGAGCCGGTTCGTCGCTGCGAACAAGGCTGACGATGAGCCCGAGGATCGAAAGCCGAAAGTTGTTCGGCATTCGCCGGCAGCCGAGTAATCGGCGGAAGCAAAAACCCGCGGATTCATCTTCAAAGGCGCCGCAAATTCGACCGGTTTGCTCAACGCAATGCCTTCGCCACAGCCGTCTTATTCGGCGGCCGCAGCTCAACTGAACCTGAACTGTGTGATAAGTCACATATCATTGCCGCACGCGCGGGTTACGTTTAACGGCTTCGAGCACCGCCTGACCCCTGTGGAACCGCAGAGCCGATCTGGAAGCGCGACATGAAGGTTTTGAAAATTCTCGGTGGAGTCATCGCGGCCATCGTCGTTGGCGCGGCCTTGCTCCTGATGATCGGAATCCCCTCCCGCTTCGTGACGTCGTCCGTTGCCGAGTGGGTCGAGCGCGAAACCGGCTACCGCCTGACGATAGGCGGTTCGACCCGGATCGGACTGTGGCCGTCGCTCCATGTCACCCTGCACGATGTGACGCTGGAGAATCCGAAGGATCTCGACACCGGCAATCGCCTGACCGTCGGCGGTATTCAAGCCGACGTGACGCCTGCCAGCCTGTGGTCGGGCCATCCTGAAATCACCGAGTTGGTGATCAACCATCCTGAACTCCGCGTCCGGCTGTGGCGCGAGCGGCAGAGGGACGCTGATGTCAGGGCGAACACGACCTCCGGGCCAGCCACTGCCTCCGACAACAATTCGCGTCTTCCGAAAATCGGGCGCATCACCGTCACCGACGGCACGGTCACCTTCTTCAACACGCATGACCACGTTGAAAACCGCCTTGAAGCCATCGGCGCCCGCGCCACCATCGACGCGGACCGTCACCTCAGCCTCGATGGCGACGCGCAAGCAGGCCACCACCCGCTCACCTTCGCACTCAAGGCATCGCTGCCCGATCCGTCGGTGGCGCGGCAGACCATTCCGGTCGAACTTGCGCTTCAGGCGCCCGGCCTGTTGCAGGCCCCGCTGTCGGGCAAGGCCGAGGTCCGGCTCAACGGCACGGTCGTCATGATCAACGGCCTTTCCGGCGCGATCGGCGACGGCGCCTTCGATGGCTGGGCTTCGGTCGATGTCGCCAGCAAGCCGCTGGTCAAACTCGACCTCGACTTCCGGCGGCTGGATGTTGCGACCGCTGCCGCGCCACCCGCGCCAACAACCTCGTCGCAAGCCGCCGCGCCCGCCTGGAGCAACGACGCAATCGAGCTTGCCGGCCTCAACTATGTCGATGCGCAGGTGCGGCTGTCGGCCGCCGATCTCAATCTCGGCAGCGCGCATTTCGCGCCCGTCGCGCTTGAAGCGTCGCTCGCGAGCGGCGTTCTGAAGGGCGCCGTCTCGAATCTCGGCGCCTATGGCGGCCAGGCCAACGGCAGCATCGACATCGACGTCTCGCGCGATGCGCCGGTTTACGCGCTCCACGGCGACCTCACGAATGTGCGCGCGCTGCCGCTCCTGAAGAGTGCGGCCGACTTCGACAGCCTCGACGGCCGGCTGCAAGCCAGGATCGATGTCCGCTCCTTTGGCCAAAGCCAGCAGGCGATCATGTCGAACATCGCCGGCACCGCGACCGCCAATTTCCAGGACGGCGCGATCCGCGGCCTTAACGTCGCGCAGATGATCCGCGCGCTGACGTCGGGCACGCTGTCGGGCTGGCAGGGAAGCCGCGAGCAAAGCACCGATCTGACGCAGCTCTCGGCCTCGTTCCACATCGAGAAAGGCGTGGCTACGACGGCCGATCTGAATCTGGTCGGACCGCTGGTGAAGATGACCGGCACCGGCACGGTCGATCTCGGCAGCAAAACGCTTGCCTTGCGGGTCGAGCCGAAGCTCGTGATGACAACGCAGGGACAGGGACGCGCGAGCGACCCGGTGGGCTTCGGCATTCCCGTTGTGATCGACGGACCGTGGGCGAGCCCGCGCATTTATCCCGATATCGCCGGCATCCTCGACAATCCCGCGGCGGCCTATGCCAAGCTCAAGGAAATGGGCAACGGGCTTTTTGCTCCCGGTGGCTCGGGCAATAATACCGGCAGCGGCTCGGATAATACCGCGGGCGGCAGTTCGCTCGGCGACACCCTGGGCAACCTGATTCAACAGGGGCTGAACGCGGCGCGCGGCAACAACGCCTCGCCGCCGCCCTCGCCGAATAACCCTGCCGCGCCGAACCCGAACGATCCCTCGCATCAGCAAGACAACCAGCCGCTGAATGGCATCATGAAGCAGCTTTTCGGGCGGTAAAGGCACCGCACCTTCCGTCGTCCCGGCCAAGTGAGCGGAGCGAACGCAGAGCCGGGACCCATAACCACCGTCGTTTGTTGCTGAAGAAGCTGTTTGCCAGTGTGCCCCAAGATCGGCCTCGGCGTATGGGTCCCCGCGTTCGCGGGGACGAC
Organism: uncultured Alphaproteobacteria bacterium; assembly: GCA_963770515.1. GTDB lineage: Bacteria > Pseudomonadota > Alphaproteobacteria > Rhizobiales > Xanthobacteraceae > Bradyrhizobium. Next base: position 1,483,310 of record CAVYPW010000001.1, on the reverse strand, counting down.
GCCTAGCGTGTGCGAATATTCGAATTTCAAATGGCCACTACACACACGTCCGCGCTTTCCGCGGCGCGAACTGCACCCGGATCATGCTCAAAACCTGAAGCCCTCTAACAATAAGGAGGGCGTGGGGAATGCCGGGTGCCCGTTGCACCCGCTGATGTCCCGGTTCTGACATTCGTATGATAGCGCGGCTGGGTTCGTTCACGAATGTCAGAACCAAAGGGACATCAGCAAATATTATATTCTAGTGCGGCTTCGGATTTAGCATTCGCTTTTGGGACTCGCAGCGCTAGCCGAGCGAATGTTAAATCCGCCGCACTAGCCTCGCGTGGAAAATGGAAAACACGCGAGTTAGTCACCACGGTCGCACCGGAAATCACCCGGCATTCCCGCACGCGAATGGTTTTAACGGTTTCCTTCGTGCTCTCCCCAGAGACCGGCTTTATTGTCTCTGTCGCCGGAGCCATGCGTCAGCATCATCTCCAGCTTGACGCCAGCATCGGGGCGTCAGGACCACACGACTTCGCCGTCCGCTTGGGCCGCGCCCGTCTTGCGCAACTAAGGCGTCCACCGCATCCCGCACCCAACGTCCGTGACGATCGCGAAACGCCCCTCAGGCGAGGCGGGACGGAATCGGCTCTATTCCTGTTTCTACCAACGTGAAAAGCGGAATATTTTTGAGGGGGCTGGACAGGGGCGCGAAGCAGCTGGGAGAGCAAATTGCCAGCTCGATCTAGTCCGCGACACGACGAGCCTAATTCGGCCCTTCGCCAAGCGCTTTGGCGACGTTGCGGAAGCGATCGAGTGCCAGCTCCAAACTCTCGACGATTTCGGCCGCGACTTCGTCGGGCGGCGGCAGCAGATCGGGATCATCGAGCGCGTGGTCTTTGACCCAGAAGATATCGAGATTGATTTTGTCTCGCGCCAGCAGGGTTTCGAGCGGGAAGCGTTTGAATTTCTCGCTCTCCTCGCGCTTTGAGCGATGACCGGATTTGTAACAGGCGACGAAATCATCAAGGTCGGCCCGCACCATCGGCCGCTCCTTCAGCGTGAAGCGCTGGTTGGTGCGGAGGTCGTAAATCCAAAGGTCCCTTGTCGCAGCGGACTCCGACGGCGGCTTCTTATCGAAGAACAGCACGTTGGCCTTGACGCCCTGCTTGTAGAAGATTCCCGTCGGCAGCCGCAGCAGCGTATGAAAATCAAAGTTGTTGAGCAGCCTGCGCCGGATGGTTTCGCCCGCACCGGCTTCGAACAACACGTTGTCGGGCAGCACGACGGCAGCTTCGCCGTTAGGTGCCAGCACGGTCATGATGTGCTGCAGAAAATTCAATTGCTTGTTCGAGGTGGTGACGAAAAAATCCTGGCGGTCGTAATCCTCGCGTTCGCTGTCGATTTCGCCGTCGTCGCGGACGATCCTATAGCTTTGCTTCTTGCCGAAGGGCGGATTGGTGAGGATGACTTCATAGGTCTTGCCGCCGGCACCAAGCAGCGCGTCCTTGGCTTCGACGATCGAATCGACGCCGGTGACGCCGTGCAAATAGAGATTCATCGCGGCGAGGCGAACGACCTCCGGCACGATATCGACACCGGAGAACTAGTTCTTCAGCGCCGAATAGACGCCGCGATCGCGCGCCTTCGGATGCTGCTTCATGTGCTCCCAGGCGGCGAGCAAAAACCCGGCGGTGCCACAGGCGGGATCATGGATCGTCTGGTGCGGCTTAGGATCGACCACTTGCACCATTGCTTCGATCAGTGGACGCGGTGTGAAGTATTGTCCCGCGCCGGACTTCACATCCTCGGCGTTCCGGGCGAGCAGGCCTTCATAGATGTTGCCCTTCACATCGACCGGCAGGCCAAGCCAGGTTTCGCTGTCGATCAGACCGACGAGACGTTTGAGTTTGGCGGGGTCCTGAATCTCGTTCTGCGCTTTCAAAAAGATCGCACCGATGATTCCGCCCTGTTTTGAAAGCCTGTCGAGCAGCTTCACGTAGGCCGTATTGAGTGCCTCGCCGGAGAGGTCCTTGATGTCGTCCCACCGCGCACCACTTGGAAGCATCGAGGCTTCGCCGATCTGGGTGACGCGCTCCTCGTCCATCTTTAGAAAAAGGAGATAGGAAATCTGGCTGATATAGGCCTGATATGAGACGCCCTGGTCGCGCAACACGTGCGCGAAATTCCAGACCTTGGCGACGAGAGATTGGGCGTTCATGCGTTGGACTTTCTGCGGCGCCCACGCCTGGCGGCGGGCGCGCTGGAATCGAGGCGTGCCAGCAGCGCACTAGCGGGTTCGTCAGTGGGGTCCCGCGGCACAAGGCGGCCTTCGAACGCGGACTTGAGAATGGATTGCTTGAGTTCGCGCGGCATCAGCGGCTTCAGCGTCTAGCATTGCGAGCGTGTCGACCGCGGACGCAAGTCCCTCGGAAACTCGGCGAACGATTTCAGATTGTTCGTCCAAGGGTGGAACAGGAAACTCTATAGCCGTAAACCTGCCGCTTGATAAATGCGCGATATTAGTTGTGATTTGAGACTCGCTCTTAAAGCGCTTGGCGTGCAAGTAATGCCTGAATACGAGCAAACAAAACTCTGCGTTCATCGGCGCCCGCGCCTGAAATCGCAGCGGGGTATTCTGAAAGCAATAGCCTTCGAACTCTCCACGCCACATAGCGGGGCGGCCCAGAAGGTCCGGCGTCTGACCTTCATTCAAAAGAATATCGCCCGGTTTCAGCTCATACGTCTTAAATTCATCCGGCGTGAAATTCATCTGCTTCACGTCCGTGAAATCTATCCGATCTTCAAACACGTTAGCCACACGAAGGTAAGGGCGCATGTGTGTGCCAGTGTGATGTTGCGGCGCTCGCTGACGTCCCAACTGAACAGCCCCGACGTCTCTCACCGTCGCCCAGACCCAGCCGCTCGCAAGCGTTGGCAGGTCGGCGGTGTTAAGCGGCGAGTAGTCTGCGCTGCGACGTCCTCGGCCTTTAGCGAGCGCTTTTTCTGCGCGATCTTTGACTATGCGGGCAAGTAGGTCGTGACCGGTTTCCGACGCGGGGTTCGCGGCACGCCAATCTTTGGTCAGTTCGCCAGTTACGGCGGCCTTGAGCAGCGCGCGGCGGAAGATGTCTAGGCCCTTGCGCGCTTCCGCCAGAGCTGTCTCACCCTCAGATATCTCGGAGAACAACGCATTGATGCGCGCCACGATGCGGTGCTGTTCGACGAGCGGTGCGAGAGGTATCTTGCATTCCAAGAGAATGCGCTGGCTTATGTTCGGCTGCGCCCCTCCTTGACCCAGCGCGATGATGCTCCGCTTTGAGTTTTGGAGTGCCCAGAATAGATAATCGATACCTACCGCTCCAGAGGGAGAACAGCAGGCGATTGCTTGGTTTGTCGCGGCGTCGATTTCTGAGATCGCCATTTTGCCTATTGAAGCCCCGTACATCGCGAACATGAGAAAGGGTGCTCGGATGATTTTGGCAGACGATTCGTTCAAGCCCCTTTGCGTTAAGGTCTTTTCTGGCTTTCGAAGGCGCCCCTCATTGAGTTCAGTGATGCGGAACCACGCGATTGGCCCATCATAGTAATCGGGCTGGTTCGATCTAGGCGTTCCGCCACTGGTCCAATTGCCAACATCTTGTAATCGAACCCAGCACCACCCCTCCGGTAACGCCCACGGTCCCCCGCGACCGCGTCGTTATTCTTCGTCAGCGCCGCATCCATCATGCCATCCAATCCGCCACCAGCAGACCCGGCACGCGGGCGAATTCGCGAACGTTCGCGGTCACCAGAGTGGCACCGCGGCGACGCGCCTGGGCTGCGATGAGATAATCATAGTGGCCGATGGGCGTGCCAACCCCTTCGAGTTCGGCGCGTATGTCGCCGGCATGCGCGGCGTCTTCCTCATCGAATGGAAGCACCACGATGCCGGGCGCCAGAAATTCCGCCAGCAGACGATCGGACTCCGCCCGCCGGTCGCTGCGCGCATGGCCATAGCGCAATTCGAACAGCGCGATCACAGGAAGTCCGATCTCAGTTCCCAGCCGCAGTTGTTCTGCCAGACGAAACCGCACCGCGGGAACGCGGCGGTTGATGACATAGATCGCAATGTTGGTGTCGAGGCAGATCATTCGTCGAAGAAGACACGGGGATCGGGTTCGGCCGGCGGATCGTCGGGAATGCCGTCGGGGAGGAAATCGCGCCCTCCGAGTTCGTCGAGACGCGCGAACCACGCCTCGATATCGAAGGGCTCCTTCTTGATCGGCTCAAGAATCACCTTGTCGCCGACCTTGCTGACCCGCACTTCCGTACCCTCGAAGCGGAATTCCTTGGGCAGGCGCACCGCCTGGCTGCGGCCATGCATGAACAATTTGGCGGTCCCGTTCATGGCCGGCCTCCTCTCCAAGATTGATAGATACCAATGATATATATCACGCGACCAGCGTATCCGTCAACTCGTCCAGCAGTCCCGGCAGCCTCGCGCCGAACAGCGCCCGCGCCCGGACAATTCCGCCGCGCGCGGAAAACTCCGGCGCATCCATCAAATCCTCGGGCCGGATTTCGATGTTGACGCCAAGGTGATCGCGGATCGCCAGCAGCCATTCCCGCTGCGCGGCGCTATATGTGCGCCCGGCCTTCTCTTCGCGCCCGAGCCACAGGTTGAAGCGCCCGGCCACCAGCGAAGACAACGGCTCAAGCGACTCCGCCTGCCCCAGCGCATAGCGTACCAGCATGACGATGTCGGCCAGCGTCCCGGCGGGGTTGCCACGCACGCGCTCCGACGAAAGACGTTTATACGCACGCCAGATATCGACCGGTTCGAGCAGCCAGGGTGGGCGCTTCAATGCCTCCTTGAGATCGTCCACCGCTTCATAACTCAATCGGCGCTGCGCGTAAGGCAAACGATAGAGGATTTGCAGGGCCGTGAGTTCGTCGCGCCGTTCCTCGAGAAAACGCCTGAAACGCTCAACCGTATCGGTGGCTTTCTTCTCGTCCCAGCCCGAAGACACCACGGCATCGGTGGAGATGGTGTCGATGCGGATATCGGCGGCGGCCTTGACGTCCTTCAACAGGCGCCGCAGCGCGGGCACGTCAAAAATGATCGCAGCCGCCTCCTTTGCCGCCTCGCGCGCCTTTTTCTGTTCAGCTTCCGGCGCGTCCTTTGGCACGCGCGTCGCCAGCGCATCCGGGTCGATGGCGTCGAGCAGCCGTGAAGCCAAACCGGGAAGATCGACGCCGCCGGATGCCTTGACGATCGCGGCGCGGTCCTTCTCGCCGATACGGCGGTCGAGCGCTGCAAGCCGGGCAGCAAGCGTGGCGAAAGCGTCATCGTCGCGTCGGCCAGCCGCGACTTCGTCAATTAATCGATCGAAGGAAACGGAGCGGTCCCGTTCCAACGGCTGCGAGACTGTTTTCAGGCTTTCAGAAACACCGACGGCGTCGATCAGCACGAAACGCGTCTTGGCCTCGGCGTCGGGCGTCACCTCGCGCAGCTTTTCGGCGGAAATGGTGCGCGCGCCACGCCCCTTCATCTGCTCAAAATAAAGTTCGGACTTTACATCGCGCAGGAAGATCAACACCTCCAGCGGCTTGACGTCCGTGCCGGTGGCGATCATGTCGACGGTGACGGCGACACGCGGATTGTAGTCGTTTCGGAAAGAGCGGATCAGCGCCTCCGGGTCGCCGCCATCGGTCTTGTAGGTGATCTTCTTGGCGAAATCGTTGCCCTTGCCGAACACATCACGGACGATCTGCGTGATCTCCTCCGCGTGGTGGTCGTCTTTCGCGAAAATCAGCGTCTTTGGCACTTCGGTGCGACCGGGAAACAACTCGGTGAACAGCGTGTCGCGGTAGGTTTCGAGCACGGTACGAATCTGGTTCGGCACCAGCACCGTGCGGTCGATCTGGTCCGGCGTATAACTGAAATCCGCGTCGAGTGTTTCATAACGCTCCGCGCGCGTGCGCTTGTCGCGCACCGGCAGATCATAGCCCGCCTTCACGGTGCTGCCGCACTCGCCGATCTCGGTACGGACGCGGAAGATTTCGAAACCAACATTGACGCCTTCTACGACGGAACGCTCATAAGGGTATTGGGCGACGAGATTCTTGCCGAAAAAGCCCAGCGTATGCAGCGAGGGGGTGGCGGTCAGCCCCACCGTGAAAGCGTCGAAATATTCGAGCACCTGACGCCAGGTCCCGTAGATCGAGCGATGGCATTCGTCCGTAATGACGAGGTCGAAGCTTTCGATCGGGATCGAAGGGTTGTAGGAAACGAGCCGCTCCGTATCTGCCCTCGAGGACTCGAACGACGAAGCCTCCTCATCTTCCTCCGACAATTCCTTGCCGGTGAGAACCGAATAGACGCGCTGGATCGTGGCGATCACGATCTGCGCATCCTTGTCGAGACCGGCCGCGCCGAGCTTTTGGACATTGTAGATTTCTGAAAACGACCGTCCCGTTCCGGGCGGGCGATACGCCAGATATTCGTCGCGCGTCTGACGGACAAGGTTGGCGCGATCAGCCAGAAACAGAATGCGCTTGAATCCCGCGTGTGCCAGCAACCGATAGCTCAGCGTACAAGCGGTAAACGTCTTGCCGGCGCCGGTTGCCATCTGCACCAGCGCACGCGGATGGTTCTGAGCCATCGAACTTTCCAGCGCCGACACCGCGTCGATTTGACAGGCACGCAAGCCGTCGGTGATGAATTGGGGCATCGCACGAAGCCGGCTGCGTAAGGTCAAAGGCTCCCTTAGCTCGCGCTCCAGCGTTTCCGGCCGATGGAAGGTAAAGACGCGGCGTGACACCGGATCAGGGTCAGCATGATCACGAAACAGCGTTTCCGTGCCTGAGGCCACATATTCGAAGCGCATCTGACCTTCTTCGCGCACGAGGTGCTTCGGTACGTCCGCGATGTATCGCGCCGCCTGCTCGGAGTAGCCCGAGAGCGTGGTGCCCTCCGCTTTGGCCTCGATCACGCCGCAGAGTTTTCGGCCTACGAACAAGCCGTAATCCACAGGTCCGGAAGCGGTCTGGAATTCGCGCACCGCAACGCCGAGTCCGGCACCGAGGTTCATGTCGGCCTTGGACTGGATCAGCCATCCACAAGCCATAAGTCGCTTGTCGATCAGCGACCGAGCCTTATCCTCCGGATGAAAGGCAAATTCGCTCATCCGCAACTATTAGGCGAATCCGTGAGATATCGGAAGCCCGATTGGCGTCTCGAACCACGTTCTGATATCCGTGAAGCCATTAACCAACCGGGATTGCCGATGAACAAATTCGCCTCGCTCACCTCGCCGCGAAATGTCGTCGCTGCTCTCCTCGTCATGGCCTCTGCCCTCGCCTCCCCTACTTTCGCCGCCGACGACCCCGCCGCGAAGGACGCCCCGCAAGGCGCGGCGGTGACGGTGCTGAAGGCTTCGAAATTCTGCTTCCCCAATCTGGTCGAAGCGTTCGGCATCCTCATTCCGCGCGAGGAGACGATGGTGCGGCCGGACCGGCCCGGCTTGAAGGTCGCGGAGATCCTGACCGACCCCGGCGAGACCGTCGCCGCCGGGCAAAATCTCGCCCGGCTCGCGCTGCCCGAAGGCGGCACGATCCTGGTGTCCTCTCCGGTCGCGGGCACGATCCTGAGTTCGACCGCCGTGATCGGCGCGCCCGCTTCGCCGCGCGGCGAAGCGCTGTTTACGCTCATCGCGCGCAGCGAGTTCGATCTCGTGGGCATGGTGCCGACGCAGGACCTGCCGAAACTGGCGGTGAACCAGCCGGCGCGCATCCGCCTCATCGGCGCCGGCGAGGTCGAGGGCAAGGTGCGCCGCGTCGCCCCCACCGTCGAGCCCAACAGCCAGCTCGGCCAGGTGTTCGTCGGCATCACCACCAATCGCAAGCTGCTGGTCAATTCAAGTGGCCGCGCCATCATCAAGACCGGCCAGAGCTGCGGCGTGTCGGTGCCGCTCACCGCCGTGCTCTATGGCTCCGCCGGCACGGTGGTGCAGGTGGTGCGGCGCGCGCGGATCGAGACCAAGCGGGTGGAGGTCGGGCTGACCGACGGCGGCCAGATTGAAATCCGCGAGGGGCTGACCGAGGGTGACATCGTGGTGGCGCGGGCCGGGGCGCTGCTCCGCGAAGGAGATCCGGTGCGGGCGATTACCGCGGAAGCGGAAGCGCGGTAGGGCGAGATTAGATAACCGCCGTCGTCCCTGCGAACGCAGGGACCCATACCGCGTGATCTTTCGATTGGACGAAATGGCCCGCGCTTGCCTAAACAATCAGGGCCTGTGGTTATGGGTCCCCGCGTTCGCGGGGACGACCAATTGCTGAATTTCGCGCATGTTTCACGTCTACATTCTTGCGAGCCGACGTCACGGGACCCTCTACATCGGGGTAACCAATTCCTTGCAGAAACGGCTGGAGCAGCACCGCAACGGCGAAGGATCGTCATTCGTAAAGGCCTACGGCGTCCACCGGCTTGTCTACGCCGAATCGTATGATCGCGCGGATGAAGCCATCGCCCGCGAAAAACAACTAAAGCGGTGGAAACGCGATTGGAAGATCGAGCTTATCGAACGCGACAATCTCGAATGGCGTGATCTCAACGATTTGCTGGTCTAACGACGGGAAAACCTTCTGTCGTCCCTGCGAACGCAGGGACCCCAGCGTGAGCGCGATTGCGCTCATCGCAGCGCTGCGGCCTCTCGGTTAGAACGCCGCGGCTAGACGCCTCCCGTAACCACACAAGCTGGTGGTTATGGGTCCCCGCATTCGCGTGGACGACACCTAATGGATTTAAGCCCTTAGCCGCCGGACTTGCCGTCCGCGGCGCCGGCGTTGAAGCTGACGTCTTCCATCAGCGAGGAAGAGACCGAGGGCACCTGGGCGCCGCCCGTGGCACGCGAGATCGCAACGCGGGTCTGGTTGAAGATCGCTTCTGCCGCCCGCGCCTGCTCGGGCTTGGGAGCGTTGATATGGGTGAGCAGCTCGGTGACCAGCACCGAATTCGCCCCGGTGGAATCATCGGCGACCGCGCCGGGCGAGGCCGAGGTCAGGATCAGCGTGTTATCGGGCACGGTGACCGGCGCCAGGCCATGCGAGAAGGCGCGGAAACGCCGCTCATAGGGATTGCGGCGCGAGGCATCCAGCACCACGAGCTTGGCACAGGCGCCGAAATCCTTCACCGCATCCAGCACGGCCTCGACGCTGACGCCTTCGCGGCGGACATCGGCTTCCTTCCAGATCGTCGCATCGACCGGGATCATGTAGCTCTCGCGGCCGACCTGGATGCCATAGCCGCCGAAGAACAGCATGACGACGGAATCGGAGCGCACCTTCGATTTCAGGCGGGCGACGGCGCGGGTCATGTCGTCATGGCTGGCGTCTTCGATGACGTCGACGTCGAAGCCTTCGTGGCGCAGCGCCGTGGTCAAGGCACGGGCGTCATTGACCGGCTGGGTCAGGGGCGCATTGGCGTCGGGATAATGGCCATTGCCGATCACGAGCGCGATCCGGGACGGCCGGCTCAAAGCGTTGTCCGGCTGCTCGCTTGTCGCCTTGGCGGAATCCAGCGCCCGCAGGTTCAGCGCGGCGTGGGCCCCGATGGCCAGCGACACCGTGCCGACCAACGCCGCCGCAACGGCGAGCGAACGTCGGGAAATGCGGAGTCCGGAGAACTGGCCAAACACATTCATCACAGGTCTCACTCACTATCCATCGCGCGGTCTTGGCGCGCAGTCCTCGTCGCGCAGTCTTGGTCGCGCCAGAGAGCTGATTGGTTTATTGGGATGGGGGCCGTTTGACGTCGAATTATGCTCAATTTGCGGCGCCGCAACAAACAAACCATTAACCCGCCCGGTCACCTCTGGGCAACCTTATTTGTCCGTTAACGGCAAATGGAACCGCCCCGCCGGTTCCGCCTGTCACATAAAAGTCCCTCCCCAAAAGAAGCCGTTACCGCTCCCCATTCCCTTGAAATTGTTGCATCTTTCGTGGCATTGCTGCTGGGATTTGCAAGTCTGGGGAGCGGCCCCGCGCGAATGGCCGATTTTCGCGGGGACCGAATAGCGTGCGGGCAAGCCGCGCGGAAAGACATTCAATGGCGTTTCATGACATGGCTGGTGCGGCCTGCCGCGCGCTGACGGCTCGAAAGGACGGCCCGTCACTCTATGACGTCTGCGATCCGCTGCTGCTCAATGGCGCAGCACCCAATGTCCGCGGCGACCAGCATCTTGCAAAGTTTTACCGGACCGCACTCGCCAACCCGGCGTTGCGGCCGCTGCTGCGCCGGACCGGGCTCACCGAATTGAACGACACCTCCAGGCTCGGCGCGTTGCGCGAAGCATTGACCCGGGCGCGCGACGACGAGACCCCTGACTGGGCCGCGATCGGCCAGCCGGTCGCCGACCTGCTCGATACGGTCAAGCTGCAGCATCCCCGCCCCAAACCGACCACCCAACCCGAGGCCGCTGCGCCAAAGCTTGCCGATATCGAACGGGCGATCCGGGCCTGCGGCGCGCATCTGTTACGCTCGTACCGCAACAACGGCTTCATCCCGGCCTATGCCGCCTTCAACCTGATCGGCGATCCCGACATGCGCGGGCGCGAATTCCTGATGGCGCTGACCGGGCTCGATGCGCGCGGCTACAAGAACTCGACGCTGCTGTTCAACCTGGCGCGGATTTTCATCGCGCGCTCGCCGGCACGCGAGCTGATCAATCCGCCCTGGAAAGGCATCGCCGAGCCGATGTGGCAGCCGATGCAGATCCGCCATCGCTCCGCCTATTACGATGCGTTCTATATCGAGTTGCTGCTGGGCTTCGTCGAGAGCGGACTGGCCTCGGCGGAAGAAACAGTTGCTGCGAAGCGCGCGATATCAGCCATGGCCGATTTTTGCCTGGGCGCGAGCCGTGAACAGGTCCGTGGCGTCGATGGAAATGCGTTCGACGTCGTCACCGCGATTGCACCTCACCCGCATCCGCGCTTCTCGCGCTTCTTCGCCGGCATCAAGGAAAAACTCGGCTTCGGCCTCTACGTGCCGGACTGCGACACCACGGCCTGCGCGTTCTCCGCGGCAACCCAGGCAGGCCTCGGCGATCCGATGCTCGATCAGCCGCTGCCTGATTTCTACCGCGGCTATCAGGTCAAGGCCGGCGCCAACGCGCCCAAGGTCACGGTGCCGATCAACGATCATATCGACTATGACGGCGGCATCGTCACCTGGATTGACAACATCAACGGCGATCGCCCCTACGGCAACGATCTCGATCCGACGCTCAATCTCGATGTGCTGGAGGTGAGCTTCCGGAATCTCGCGCGCTGGAAGATCCTGGAAACGCCGCAGCGGCTCGATCTCTTGCGCGGCATCGTCAAGTTCCAGAGAAACCTGGCGGCGAGCGGCGCCTTCGCCAATCCGCGCTCGCACATCTATTATCTGCCGGAACTTTATTGCGCTTATTTCGGCCGCTGCTATGCAGCCTTCATGGCGCTATCGCCGGAGGCGCGGGCGACGATCGATCCCGACGGCGCGTTTGAATTCATCCGCGAGCGCGTGCTGGCCTATGTGCGCGACGATTTGATTGCCCATGAGATGAATCCGTTCGACGCCGGGCTAGCGCTGATTGCGCTCGGGCATCTCGGCGCCGAGGCCTCACACTTCACCGCGCCACTTCATTGCATCGTGCGCCACTTGGGCGAAGGCGGCCGCCACGGGCCGTTCAGGGCTTATGAGTGGAACAAGATGAAGACCCCGACCCGCATCCTGGTCGGCGGCCCGGAAGCCACCTCAGCCTTTGTGCTGATGGGCCTGTCGCTGGCGCGCGCGGCGCTCACGCGGATGCAAGGCTGATGCAAGACTGATGATGCAAGGCTGATATAAGACTGGCGCAAGGCTGATGAAGCGGAACTGACACCGCGACTCCGCCATGATGTTCGCCGAGAAATCCGCTGGCGCTTCGGCCAAATCCACATCACAATCCATGATCACTGTGATTTTCCATTTTAAACGGGCCTTTATCATATGCGCCTGAAATTCCTGCTCGGAACGTTTGCGCTTGTCCTGCCCGTTGTGGCACAGGCCGCCGACATCACCGGCACGGCAAAGGTGCGCGACGGCGATACCGTCCTGATCGGAACCAGCCGTATCAGGCTCGGCGCCATCGACGCGCCTTCCGTCGATCAGCTCTGCCTCAACAGCAAGGGCGAGCGCTGGACCTGCGGGGCCGCGGCGCGCGACGAACTCATCAAGCATACCGACAACAAGACCTGGACCTGTCATGCAGGCTCGGCCGCCGACCGCCGCGGGAGAATTGTGGCGCGATGCGAGGTCGACGGCGAGGACATCCAGAAATGGATAGTACGAAGCGGATGGGCGCTGTCCTATGCGCGGTTCAGCCACGACTATGACGCGGACGAGAAGGCCGCGCGCGACGCCAAGGCCGGCATGTGGCAGGGGGCGTTCATCGCGCCCTGGGATTGGCGGGTCCGCAACAAGAAGACCACGATTCTGGGAGCCACTAAGCCGCCGGAAAGCGCCCATGCGATCCTGCTGGCCTCGGCCTCCGGATCGGTCGCGCCCTCGCCGGAATGCACCATCAAGGGCAACGTCAATCACGCCGGCGAGTGCATCTATCACAAGCCGACCAGCCGCTGGTACGCCCGGATCGAGATGAAGATCAGCAAGGGCACGCGCTGGTTCTGCTCGGTCGAAGAGGCCGAAGCCGCGGGCTGCCGCGAAACCCGGCGATAGGACGTGACCTCATCCTTCGAGACGCGCTCCTAGCGGAGCGCTCCTCAGGATGAGATGTTAGACCCTCATGGTGAGGAGCGCGGCGCGCCCGAGCAGGCCGAGCGGTTGCGAGGCCGTCAGCGAACGGCGATATAAGCTGCGTCACCGGACGATGCTTTGCATCGCCGGGAGAACCATGAGGCCCGTGAACGACGCTAATCGTGCAAGTGATACGTAACCATTGAGGCGCCGTGGCTGACCGTCAGATGCTAATTCTCTTTCCGTCCCACCACCCGCATGGGCGGCTGGAGCAGTTTCTGCTCGCCGCGCTCGCTGTCGTGTTGGCCTATACCGCACTGGCCTATCAGGTGCTGCCGGCGGTCTGGAGCCATTACGAACATCAGCGCGGCCTTGCCAACCTGCCGATGGTGACGCGCACCGCGCAAGGCATTCCCGGCGATCCCATCAATGTCGGCCTGATCGGCGACAAACTCGACGTGCTCTGCGCCATGCAGGCGGCGGGCTGGTATCCGGCCGACCCGGTGACGGCGCGATCGTCCGTCGAGATCGCCGGCAGCGTGCTGCTCGACCGTCCCTATCGCCGCGCGCCGGTCAGTCCGCTGTTTTATCTCGGCCGCCCCGAGGATCTCGCCTTCGAGAAGCCGGACGGCCAAAGCGCCGATCGCCGCCATCATGTGCGGTTCTGGAAGGTTTTGGATCAGGGACAGGAAAAGCGCCCGGTCTGGCTTGGCGACGCCACCTTCGATCGCGGTGTCGGCGTCAGCCATTATACCGGCGCCATCACCCATCACATCTCCGCCGATATCGACGCCGAGCGGAGCCTGCTTGCCTCGGACCTCGAGGCCGCCCAGGTGGTCGACGCCAAATATCAGGTGACCGGCATCGGCGTGACGCTTGCGGGGCGAAATGGTGGCGGCGATTCCTATTTCACCGACGGCGAGGTGTGGATCTTGCGACTGGTCGTGGCGTGCCAAAAACGGACAACGCCAGCGGATATCATCCCGAGCCCGATGGCGACCGAGATCAAGGACCAGATCTGGCACGCGGTGGCCGATGCCCTGCCGCAGCAAGTTAAGCAATAGCGGGATCTGGGCCGCCGCATGACAGCCTCACCCGAATATCACTAGTGTGGCGGTTCAGAAGTCCGCATTATTGTTGCCACGGATTCGTGATGCGGACTTCTGAACCAAAGCCACACTAGATCAATAGGTTCGCTAGTGTCCTTTCGATTCGGAAGTTCGAAACGTGGCTCCGTAAAATGTTACGAACTTCGGAATCGGGACACTAGTCCCGGCTTGAATTTCCCGCCGTTCCCCTGCATCCCTTCTCCAGCAAACTTTCAGAGGAATCACGAAAATGGCCGTTCGCGCGGGCCGGGAATTCCTGGCGATCCCCGGACCCACCACTATGCCCGACGAGGTGCTGCGGGCGATGCACCGTCCGGCGCTCGACATCTATTCCGAGGAGATGGTGCAGCTCTCCGACGGCCTGTTGCGCGACCTCTCGCGGCTGTTTGCCACCAAGGGCAAATCCTACATCTACATCGCTAACGGCCATGGCGCCTGGGAAGCCGTGCTCAGCAATGTGCTGTCGCGCGGCGACAAGGTGCTGGTGCTGGAAAGCGGCCGGTTTGCCGTCGGCTGGGGCAACGCGGCCGCCGCGATGGGCGCCGATGTCGAAGTGCTCCAGGGCGACTGGCGCCGCGCCGTTCGGCCGGCCGATGTCGAGGCACGCCTGCGGCAGGACAAGGACCACAAGATCAAGGCGATCCTGGTGGTGCAGGTCGATACCGCTTCCGGCGTCTTCAATGACATCGAAGCGATCGGCAAGGCCATCAAGGCATCCGGCCACCCCGCGCTGTATCTGGTCGACACGGTGGCTTCGCTCGGCTGCATGCCGTTCGAGATGGACGCCTGGGGCATCGATGTCGCGATGTCCGGCTCGCAGAAGGGCCTGATGACGCCGCCCGGCCTGAGTTTTTGCGCCGTCAATGACCGCGCCCAGCAAGTCCACAAGAAAGCGAACCTGCGAACGCCCTATTGGGACTGGACCGAGCGCGAGGGCACCGAGCACTACCGCAAATATGGCGGCACCGCGCCTATTCATCTGCTGTTCGCGCTTCGCCAGGCCATCGACATGATCGACGAGGAAGGCCTTGAAAACGTCTTCCTGCGCCATCGCCTGCTGGCCGAAGCGGTGCGTTGCGCGGTGTCGATCTGGGCCGAGGGGCAGGTGCTCTCTTTCAATATCGCCGAGGCATCCGAGCGGTCGAATACCGTCACGACGGTGCTGATGGCCGACAGCCACGACCCGGCCGCGCTTCAGCGCTACTGCAAGGAGAAATGCGGCGTGGTACTCGGCGTCGGGATCGGCGATTTGACCGGCCAGGCGTTCCGGATCGCCCATATGGGTCACGTCAACGCGCCGATGATTCTGGGTACGCTTGGGGTTATCGAAGTAGCACTTCAGGCGCTCGGCATTCCCCACGGCAAAGGCGGCGTCGAGGCCGCAATCGGCTGGCTCGGCGACAACGTTCCGGCGTGACGCGGTCGATCTGACATTCGCTCAAAGGCGGCTTCCCGGTCGCCCTGCATTCGTGCTTATATTGATCTGGCGATAAATAAGCGGCGCACGCCCAATCGTGACGGAATGCGCGAACGAGCGAACAGGGAGTGGGACGATTGGCGTCGGTTGAATTGCGTGACCTCACCAAGCGATTTGCATCGGTGACGGTCGTTGACAGCGTCTCCTTGCGTATCGACCACGGGCAACTGGTCTGCCTTCTGGGGCCCTCCGGCTGCGGCAAGACGACGACGCTGCGGCTGATCGCTGGTTTCCTCGAACCGACCTCGGGCGAGATCCATGTCGGCGACCGCCTGGTATCGTCGGCGGCGCGCACGCTGCCGCCCGAACAGCGCAAGATGTCGATGATCTTCCAGAGCTACGCACTGTGGCCGCATATGACGGTCGCCGAGAACATCACCTACGGGCTCAAGCTGCGGAAGCTCGATCGTGACACCATCGCCAAGAAACTCAAGGCGATCCTGCAAACCACCAAGCTCGAAGTCCTCGCCGAACGCTATCCCGGCGAACTGTCGGGCGGCCAGCAGCAGCGGGTCGCGCTGGCGCGCGCGCTGGTCGTCGAGCCCGAAACGCTGTTGCTCGACGAACCACTTTCCAATCTCGACGCCAACTTGCGCGAAGAGATGCGCTTCGAAATTCGCCGGCTGCATGACGAATATCGATACACGACCGTTTACGTCACCCACGATCAATCGGAGGCGATGACCACCGCCGACCTGATTGCCGTCATGAACGGCGGGAGGATCGACCAGCTCGGCACGCCGGAGGATATTTACGACCGGCCGCAATCGGAATTCGTCGCGCGCTTCATCGGCTCCAGCAACGTGATCAAGGGTATCGCCCGCGACGACAGCCACATCTCGTTTTGCGGCGCGACCTTGCGCGTGGTCGGCGCGAAGCTCACAGCCAATCGGGACGGAGCAGTCGCGATCCGCCAGCATGACATTCAGCTTTCGACCAGCGCGCCGGCCACTGCCGACAACACCGTCAAGGCCACCGTGACGCGGCAGGTGTTTCTCGGCGCCAACCGCGACTACGTGCTCGAGACCGCCGACGGCACCAGCTTGCGCGCGGTCACCACGCCGCAAACCGCCATTCCCGCCGGCACCGAAGTGTGGGTGACGCTGCCACCCGAGCGTTGCCGGGCACTCAGCCGGTAGTAGTGGAGTGGATTTGACATTCGCAATTCCGTACCCGAGCATTCGAAATGCGAATGTCAAATTCAAAACTCCACTACAAATTTATATTTACTAGTGGTCCTTGGATTCTAACATTTGCAAAAAGCGCCAGCCACGCCGGGATGCAAATGTTAGAATTGGACCACTAGAGCGAGGGCGCGATGACGCGGCAAAAATTATCCAGACGCGGACTCATCAAGGGATCGGCCGCGCTCGGCCTTGCGGTGTTCGCCTCCCCGCTCAAGGCGGAAGCGCCGGAGCCGGTCGCGATCACACCGCAACTGATCGACGCGGCGAAGCGCGAAGGCAAGGTCGTGCTCTATTCAGCCATGGATTTGCCCGTGGGCGAAAAGCTCGGCAACGCCTTCCAGGCGCAATATCCGGGGATCGAGGTGCAGATCGAGCGTTCCGGATCCGAGCGGCTGTTTCAGCGGATCGCGCAGGAGTTTTCTTCCAACATCCACGCCGCCGATGTGATCACGACGGCGGATGCGTCCCACGTCATCTCGTGGAAGCGAGACGGCTGGCTGGCGCCCTTTGTCCCGGAAGACGTCGCGAAATATTTTCCAGGCGCGTATCGCGACGCCGACGGCCTGTTTGCGACGTCGCGCATCTGGCTGTCGTCGATCGCCTATAACACCAACCTCGTCAAAGCCGCCGAGGCGCCCGCAAGCTTCAAAGACCTGCTCGATCCCAAATGGGCCGGCAAGATGGTCAAGGGACACCCCGCCTATAGCGGCACCATCATGACCTCGACGTTCGAATTGGTTCGCGAACTCGGCTGGGACTATCTGGAGAAATTGTCGAAGCAGCGCGTGATGCAAGTTCAGTCATCGACCGATCCGCCGAAGAAACTTTCACTCGGCGAACGGGCAATCATGGCCGACGGCAATGAATACAACGTCGTGCTGTTGAAAGAAGCCGGCCAGCCGGTCGAGCCGATCTATCCGGCCGAAGGCACGCCGACCATCTCGGGCCCCACCGCCATTTTTGCGAGCGCGCCGCATCCGAACGCCGCACGGCTGTTTCAGGCTTGGTTGCACACGCGGGAGACCCAACAATTTTTCACCGACTTCACCGCGCAATATTCGGCTCACCCGCAGGTGACAGCCGAAGCCCGGCCGCCGCAAGATCGCCGACATCAAGCTGATGAAGGAAGATCCGGCCGCCGTCGAGAAGATGACGGACGAAATCAAGACGCGCTATGCGCGGCTGTTTAGGGTGTAAGTGGAGAACGGCACTTGTTTTACCTCGCCCCGCTTGCGGGGAGAGCGAAGCCGAAGGCTTCGGGTGAAGGGGATTTCCCATTGGCTCCGTGCTTGTGGCGAGTCCCCTCACCCCGACCCTCTCCCCGCAAGCGGGGAGAGGGAGCGTCGAACGCCGCAGAAATCGAGATTGAACGCACATGACCATCGCCGGAAACATCAACGCCCCCAGAACCAAGATCGACTGGACCAAACCGGTGCTGTGGCTGTTCGCAGCGGTCATGATCGTATTGATCGTGCTGCCGATGTCGTGGCTCGCGATCTACAGCGTCACCGACAAGGCCAATCACCTGACGCTGCAGAATTTCGTCACGCTATTCACCGATCCAGATTTCCTTGACCCGCTGCTGACGACCGCAATCATTGCGACAAGCTCGGCCGCCATCTGCTGCCTGGTTGCCGCACCGATGGGATGGCTGGTGTCGCGTACCGATATGCCGGGCCGGCAGACCATCCGCGCGCTCGTCACCGCGTCGTTCGTGACGCCGCCGTTCCTCGGCGCCATCGCCTGGGAACTGCTGGCCGCGCCGAACAGCGGACTGCTTAATCAGCTCTTTCGCTTCGTTACCGGCGCTGAGTCGGATGAGCATCTGTTCGACATCTATTCGCTGCCCGGCATTGTCTTCGTCATATCCTGCTACACATTCCCCTTCGTGTTCGTGCTGGTCGCGAACGCGCTCGACAATATGCCCGGCGAACTGGAAGATGCTTCCGCCATTCTCGGGGGCAAGGCCTGGACCACCGCGCGGCGCATCACTATTCCGCTCGCGCTTCCGGCCCTGGTCGCCGGCGCATTGATCGCCTTCCTGCAAGCCATGACGCTGTTCGGCTCGCCCGCGATCCTGGCGCTGCCGGCGGGCTTCCATGTCATGACGACCAAAATCTGGAGCCTGTTCCAGTACCCGCCCAAGCTCGAACTCGCGGCGGCCGCAGCAATACCGCTTTTGATCCTGACTATTCTATTGTTGCAGGGGCAGAAATTCCTGCTCGGACGGCGTGGCTTTTCGGTGCTCGGCGGCAAATATGGCGCGCCGCGCCGGGTCGAAATGAAGAAGTGGCGTTGGGCCGCACTCGCCTTCTGCCTCCTGGTGCTGCTCAATCCGGTGTTCCTGCCGTATTTCGCGCTGTTCAATGCCGCGTTCTCTCCGAACGCCACGACGCTGGTGACGCCCTCGACCTTCACGCTGCACAACATCGTGTTCGTGTTCACGGAGCTTTCCTCGACCCAGCTCGCGTTGAAAAATACCGTGATCCTCGGCACCGCGACCGCGACGCTCGGCACCCTGCTGGCGCTTGTGATCGCCTACGTCACCACGCGCAAGGTGATCGCGGGCCACCGCATCCTCGGCTTTCTCGCCACCGCGCCGGTCGCCGTTCCCGGCATCGTGCTCGGCGTCGGCCTGTTTCTGAGCTACACGCGCCCGCCCTTCGTGCTCTACGGCACGCTCTGGATTCTGCTGATCGCATTTCTGACCATCAACCTGCCGTCGGCCTATCAGCAATTGCAGGCGGCGTTCGCGACCGTCCATCCAGAGCTCGAGGAAGCGAGCCGCATTCTCGGCGCGACGCGGCTGCAAGCGCTGCGCCAGATCACCGCGCCGCTGCTGCGCACCGGCGTTATCGCCACCTGGTGCTTTATTTTCATCGGCGTGATGCGCGAACTATCGGCGGCGATCGTTTTGTTTACTTCGCAAACGAAAGTGATCAGCGTCTTGATCTACGATCTCAACGAAAGCGGCGATCTCGCCGCCATTTCCGTGCTCGGCATCGCCATGCTTATGATCACCTTCGCGGTCGTGCTGGGTGTCAACCGGATTCCCATGTTCGGGAGCAATGCCAGCACCAGGCTGCGGAACTAGGGCTCGTGCTCATAAATAGAACCTGATTGTACGGCTTGACCAAGGTCCGTTACGCCCCTGCGGTAACAAAATTTAATGCCGCACTGAAATGACGCGATGCGCCAGACCCAGAAATCAACCAGCCTATTCGATTACTTCCGGTGGTGTAACTTTACAAACCATCAACCTACTCGTGCTCTAGAGGTTGCGAATGGGCTACATTCTATGGATGCCGAGCGGGAAGGGGCGTTCAACCGGACAACTCGAAGGGGAAGTTAGCCATGAGTTTGCGGCTAAAAACTATAATATTCCATAGTTTCCTGTACTGCCTGCTCGCGGTCATGGTGTTTTATATTTGGAACCACGTCAAATTTCACTGGTACCTTGTGGTCATGGCTGGCATCAGCACAATCGTCAAAGTTATATGGTGGTATCGGCAAAAGCACATTGATAACAATCCCGCTAAGCGGGTGCCTTCAAACTAGGCCCAACGAAAATCAAATCGAACGCCCGTAATGGTTCATTGCGACGACGCCGAGCCGCCAGCAGGCCCGACGATGTCAGCTGTACCCCCGTAAGTCGATTTAGAGTATTAGCGGCGCCGCTGCGGAATTGACAAACTCCGTAGGGCGTCATTGCGAGGAGCTAACGGGTCGCGCAAACGCGCGTCCGATGACAGGCTCCGAGACGAGGCAATCCAGAATTTCTTCCAACGGGAAGATGGATTGCTTCGCTCCGCTCGCAACGACGGAAAAGAGCTATCGCTCCCCATTTTCAATCCGATAAGCCTCGACCTGCGTCTTGAGCCGATCAAGCGATCCCGTGGGCGCCGACGCCTCGACGCGATATTGCCCGCGCGAGAGCCAATCTAGAACCTTCAAGTCGATCGCCGGCGAGTGGTGGATCACGTCCGAGTAATTGTTCAGATCGTGGGTAACTTCGCTCAACGAGCGGAAATCGAACAGCCGGACGTTCGGGAATTCCATCACCCGCCGGAATAAATAGTCTGAAAATGCGTAGACGCTTTGCAACATTTCGGGCGAAGTCTCGCGCAACGCCACCCATTGCAGGATCGAGTAGGGCGGCAAATAGATATCGAAGGCGACATCGGGATTGGCGCTGATCAGCCCAATCGCGTCACGCTCGAACACGCGGACTCTCATATCGTAATCGGTATCGTCCAACAGATATTTGCTGCGAACCGGGTCGGTAATGTATCTGAACGCAACCATGGCGCGTTCGGCATTATAGATCGAGCCGACGTCGTCGCTCGCCTGCAACGTGTTGATGTCGTCGACAAGGGAAAGCGGAAATTTGAACAACGCTTCGTTCGTCCGCGGAGAGAGCAACTGCTCAAACGGCGGAATCGATCGCGCCGCGATCCACAGCGATTCCCGCGCCATCGCGCCGCTGAAGAGATATGAGGCGATGCCTTTCGCATTTCCCCGGTAAAGATCGGCGGGAAGATGCGTATCCGCGTCGATCTCTGGCGCGTCATGAAAGATCCAGTCGTCCACCTCCCAGATCACCCGTTTCGGCCCCCTGGCCATGGCGGCGGCGAGCACGAACGTCTGTTCGCGAGAGCTTGAACCGCTCATCGCGAGCTTGAGAGATTTTACGCCGAGTATCCGGTCGATGTCGCTCTGACGAAAATGGATCGCGAGCGAGGTTCCCATAAAGACGGTGTCAAACTCCTGGCTCTTGATCAGTCCCGCGTTCTGAAGGCGGCTGTCCTGCGAATACACGGCCGGAAACAGGCGTGCGGGGCGGAAGATCTGCAAGGGATCGACCGCAAAATTGAGCGCTGCCGCCGCCAGTATGATGAGCAGGCTCGCGGCAAAAAAGCGAAGCAGATCTTTGATCGATCGATCCAATAGAGCTCCGATTCCGAAGTTCGCAAACTATCGTGGCTACCTCTGATGCGAACTTCGGGATCAAAGGAGCTCTAGCAATCATTGTCGCTAGTGCGGCTTTGAATTTGAAGTTCCTATGACGAACTCGCGGCGAAACTAATAGGAACTTCAAATTGGCCGCACTAGAACCGAAAATAGATGAATTCGCTGTGTTGCTGGATGCCGAGAATTCCAAAGGCAAACGCCGCCGCGCCGCCATAGACGAGCCATGGCCGCACCCGCCACATGCTCAAATCTTTGCCGACGGACCTGTTGGTGTGATCGTAACCCACGATCGCCTGCGTATTCGGCGCGAGCCAGGCGATCCCTGCATAGATCGCGATCATCAGGCTTTGGGTCATCTCGGTCGGCCCGAAGACGATCCGGCCGGGGTCCGCCATCATCGATAGCACGTTGAGTGCCGCGGCGAGACTGTCAGCCCGGAAGAACACCCAGGCGACGACGACCGCAAGGAAGGTGAGGAGAAACGCGACGACGCCGGCGGGGCGCGCCAAGCGCGCCGGGATTGGCGGGCCATAATTGATCCAGGCATGATTGACGCAAAGGTAAAGCCCGTGCAACGCGCCCCATACAACGAACGTCCAGGTGGCGCCGTGCCAGAGGCCGCCGAGCAGCATCGTGACCATGAGGTTCACATAGCGCAGCAGCCGGCCATGCCGGTTACCGCCGAGCGGAATGTAGAGATAGTCGCGCAGGAACTGCGACAACGTCATGTGCCAGCGGCGCCAGAAATCGATGACGCTCGTCGCCTTGTAGGGCGAATTGAAGTTCAGCGGCAGGAAAATGCCGAACATCAGCGAAATTCCGATCGCCATATCGGAATAGCCGGAAAAATCGAAATAAAGCTGAAAAGTATAAGCCAGCGCGCCGATCCAGGCCTGATCGAACGACGGCGAGGCCTGATTGAAAGCGAGCGCGACCAGCGGCTGGATGCCGTCGGCAAAAACGGTCTTCTTGAAAAGACCGATTCCGAAAATGATCAGGCCATACAGAATGAGCCGCGGATTCGGCCGCTTTGAACCATCGGATTCAAACTGCGGAATCATATCCCGGTGGTGCAGGATGGGGCCTGCGATCAAATGCGGGAAGTAAGTCACGAACAGCGCATAATGCGGCAGCGCGTAGTGAGCGACCTTGCCGCGGTAAGCATCGACCAGGAACGCAATCTGCGTGAAGGTATAGAATGAGATGCCAACCGGAAGCAGGATGTTGAGCGCAACGGACGTCGAGAATATCGCATTGAAATTGGCGACCAGAAAGCCGGCATATTTGAAGACGCCGAGCGCCAGCAGGTCGCCGGCCACGCCCACCGTCAACACGGCAAAGCGCGGGCCCGACCGAAGGTGGCGCGAGATCAGCAACCCGCCGACGAGATAATTGAACGCGATGGACGCCAGCAGCAATGCCACGAATGGCCAGTTGCTGAACGAGTAGAAAACCAGCGAGGCCAGTGCGAGCCAGATCACGGGCGCTTGCGGGCCAATACGGCCGGCGGCGAAATAGCCGAAGAGAACGACCGGCAGAAAGATGAAAATGAAGGGGTAGGAGTTGAAAAGCATCGGTTTCCACTAGTGTGGCGGCTCAGAAGTCCGCATCATTATTGCCGCAAATTCGTCATGCGGACTTCTGAACCAAAGCCACACTAGATTAATAAGTTTGCCAGTGTCCTTCGATTCCGAAGTCCGTAAACGAGGGGCCGAGAAACCATATGGACTTCGGAATCGGGACACTGCGGGAAAGCCGAGCCTAACCATACAACCCCGTGATCAACAAGGTGCGGGTGAGACTGTCATTCCGGGGCGATGCAACGCATCGAACTATGGTACGCAATTGCGTACCTGAGAATCTCGAGATTCCGGGTCTGGTGCTAACGCACCATCCCGGAATGACGGAAAGCGGAAGGGCTGCTACGACTGCGGCATCTGGCAATCCGCAGCCGACCACCCGATATGATCCCTGCCCTGTGTAGTACTGGAAGTGAGAAGTCGATGGACCGAAAGACCCCCCTGACACCGCCGGTCGCGCCGCGCCGCCCGCATTGCTTCACCACCCACGGCATCACGGTCGTCGACGATTATGCGTGGCTGAAGGACGAAAACTGGCAGGAGGTGCTGCGCGATCCGTCGATTCTGAATGCGGACATCCGTAAATATCTGGAAGCCGAAAACGCCTACACCGAGAGCCTGCTTGGCCACACCGCGCCGTTGCAGAAGCGGCTGGTCAAGGAAATGCGCGGGCGCATCAAGGAAGACGATTCCAGCGTGCCTTCGCCCGACGGCATCTATGCTTACTTGCGCAAGTTCCGGGAAGGCGGTCAGCATGAGATATTCGGACGCAGTCCGCGCGATGGCGGCGAGGCCGAGATCATTCTCGACGGCGACGAACTCGCCGCCACCCACGAATATTTCAAGTTCGGCGGCGCGCGACATTCGCCCGATCACCGGCTTGAAGCCTGGAGCGCGGACACCAAGGGTTCCGAATATTTTTCGATCCGGGTTCGCGACTGGGCGACTGGGAAAGACTTCGACGACCTCGTCGAGGAGACCGATGGCGGGGTGGTGTGGAACGCCGATTCGAGTGCCTTCTTCTACGTCAAGCTCGACGACAATCACCGGCCGATGCAGGTCTGGCGCCACCGGCTGGGAACGAAACAGGCCGACGACCTGCTGGTCTTTGAAGAAAAAGACTCCGGCTGGTTCACCCACATCCACGAAAGCGCCAGCGGCCGCTATTGCGTGATCGCGGGCGGCGACCACGAAACCTCCGAGCAACGCCTGATCGATCTTGCCGACCCGAAGGCCGCGCCGCGGCTGGTGGCCGCGCGTGAAGAAGGCGTGCAGTATTCGGTCAACGATCGCGGCGATCAGCTCTTCATTCTCACCAACGCCGACGGCGCCATCGACTTCAAGATCGCAACCGCGCCGCTGAATGCGCCGGAGCGGGCGAACTGGCGCGACCTGATCCCCTATCGCGAAGGCATCTATGTGCTCGATGTCGAGATATTCGCAGGCCACATGGTGCGGCTCGAGCGCGCCAACGCGCTGCCGGCCATCGTCATCCGCGATCTCGAAAGCGGCGAGGAACACGCGATTGCGTTCGACGAGGCCGCCTACTCGCTCGACACCATGGGCTCCTACGAATTCGAGACGACAAACCTGCGCTTCTCCTACTCGTCGATGACGACACCGAACGAAGTCTATGACTACGACATGGCGAAGCGGACACGCGTCTTGCGCAAACGCCAGCAGATCCCGTCCGGCCACAACCCCGCCGATTACGTCACCACCCGCATCATGGCCAAATCGCACGATGGCGCCGAAGTGCCGGTTTCGATCCTGCATCGCCGCGACCTTGCGCGTGACGGCACCGCGCCGCTATTGTTGTATGGCTATGGTTCCTATGGCATGGCGATGCCGGCGTCGTTTTCCGCCAACCGGCTGTCGCTGGTCGATCGCGGCTTTGTCTACGCGATCGCCCATATCCGGGGCGGCGCCGACAAGGGCTGGGGCTGGTATCTCGACGGCAAGCGCGCGAAGAAGACCAACAGCTTCGACGATTTTGCCGCCAGCGCCCGCGCGTTGATCGCGGAAAAATACACTGGCGCAAAGCGCATCGTCGGCCATGGCGGCAGCGCCGGCGGCATGCTGATGGGCGCGGTGGCCAACCGCTCCGGTGAACTGTTCGCAGGCATCGTCGCCGAAGTGCCCTTCGTCGACGTCCTCAATACCATGCTCGACGACACCCTGCCGCTGACGCCGCCGGAATGGCCTGAATGGGGCAACCCGATCGAGAGCGCGACCGATTTCAAGACCATCCTTTCCTACTCACCTTACGACAACGTCGCGGCGAAGGATTATCCGGCGATCCTGGCGATGGGCGGCCTCACCGACCCGCGCGTCACCTATTGGGAACCGGCGAAATGGATCGCGCGGCTGCGCGCAACCATGCGAGGGGGCGGCCCCGTGCTGTTGCGCACCAACATGGGCGCCGGTCACGGCGGCGCGTCCGGGCGCTTCAACCGGCTCGACGAGGTCGCGATCGCGTACGCGTTTGCACTGTGGGCGGTCGGACTGGCGGAGAAGGACGAGACGTAGGTCGTTCTCGTGTCCCGGACGCGGCGTCTCGAACCATGAGGCCACGGGCGCGCAGGGAAAACTACCGCCCCTTCTCTTTCCGCCAGGCGGCGAAATCGACCGACGTCTGCTCGTCGGTTGCCGGGTAAAGCCCGAGGATCGATTTCCCCTTGCGGACCTGTTCAGTGACGAAATCCTCGAACGCCGTCATCTCGACGGCCTCGTTGGCGATCTCGTCGGCGAGATGCGCGGGGATCACGATCACCCCGTCACTGTCGCCGAGAATAACATCGCCGGGAAACACCGGCGCATCGCCACAGCCGATCGGCACGTTGATTTCGATCGCCTGATGCAGCGTCAGATTGGTCGGCGCGCTCGGGCGGTGATGATAGGCCGGGAAACCGAGTTTTGAGATTTCCACGGAGTCGCGAAAGCCGCCGTCGGTGATCACGCCGGCGACGCCGCGCTTCATCAGCCGCGTCACCAGAATGGCGCCAGCCGACGCCGCGCGCGCGTCCTTGCGGCTGTCCATCACCAACACGCTACCCGCCGGACAATCCTCGACCGCCTTGCGCTGCGGATGGGCCCGGTCGCGAAACACCTCGATCTTGTTGAGGTCCTCGCGCGCCGGCATGTAGCGCAAGGTAAAGGCCTCACCGACCAGCACCGGCTGATCGGCACTCAGGGGATGCACATCCTGGATCATCTGGACGCGAAATCCGCGCTTGAAAAGCGCAGTCGCCACCGTCGCGGTCGAGACGGTTTTCAGCTTGTTGCGGGTGGCGTCGGAGAGTTTGGTCATGGTTTCCATCTCATATGCTGTTCATATGCTGTCATTCCGGGATGGTCCGAAGGACCAGACCCGGAATCTTGAGGTTCTCAGGTGCGCAATTGCGCACCATAGTTCGAGGCTTCGCATCGCCCCGGAATGACGGTGAAGCTTAAAAAATCGACGGCTCGCCGACCGGCTTGCCAAAGGTGGTTTCAAGAAAATCGAAGTCGCAGCCTTCATTGGCCTGCTTGATGTGCTTGGTGAACATCCAGCCATAGCCGCGCTCGAACCGCGTCTCCGGCTGCTTCCATTCCGCGCGGCGTTTGTTCAACTCGGCCTCGGATACATCGAGGTTGATGGTGCGCGCGGCGACGTCGAGCGTGATCTTGTCGCCGTTCTTCACCAGTGCGAGCGGGCCACCGATATAGGATTCCGGCGAGACGTGCAGGATGCAGGCGCCATAGCTGGTGCCGCTCATGCGCGCATCCGACAGCCGCACCATATCGCGCACACCCTGCTTCACGAGCTTGGTCGGGATCGGCAGCATGCCCCATTCCGGCATGC
The DNA here is from genome assembly GCA_963770515.1 of uncultured Alphaproteobacteria bacterium. GTDB lineage: Bacteria > Pseudomonadota > Alphaproteobacteria > Rhizobiales > Xanthobacteraceae > Bradyrhizobium. The sequence continues at coordinate 1,456,400 of CAVYPW010000001.1, read as the reverse complement.
CCGGGCCGCCTTGCGGGCCGGCGTTGCGCAGGATCAGGACATGATCGGCGGTGACATCGAGATCGGGATTGTCGATCGCCTTTTTCATCGACGGATAATCGTCGAACACCAAGGCCGTCCCGGTATGCTTGAGGAAACGCGGCTCGCAGGCCGAAGGCTTGATGACGCAGCCATCGGGCGCGAGATTGCCTTTCAGCACGGCGAGCGCGCCCTCCTGGTAGATCGGGTTCTCGACCGTGCGGATGACGTCGTCATTGTAGACCTCCGCGCGCGCGATATTTTCGCCCAGCGTCCGGCCCGTTACCGTCAGGGCATCGAGGTGCAGATGCGGCTTGATCCGGCTCATCAGGCCGGGCAGTCCGCCGGCGTAGTAAAAATCCTCCATCAGGTATTTGTCACCGGACGGCCGCACATTGGCGATCACAGGCACCTTGCGGCTGGCTTTTTCAAAATCGTCGAGCCCGATGTCTTGCCCGGCGCGGCGCGCCTGCGCGATCAGATGAATGATCGCGTTGGTGGAGCAGCCCATCGCCATCGCCACCGTGATCGCATTTTCGAACGCCTTGCGGGTCTGGATCTTCTTCGGCGTCAGATCTTCCCAGACCATCTCGACAATGCGCCGCCCGCATTCCGACGCCATGCGGATGTGGCCCGCGTCGGCCGCCGGAATCGAAGACGCGCCTGGCAGCGTCATGCCGATGGATTCGGCAATCGCCGTCATGGTCGAGGCGGTGCCCATGGTCATGCAGGTGCCGTAGCTGCGGGCAATGCCGGCTTCGACATCGACCCAGTCCTTGTCGGAAATCTTGCCGGCACGCCGTTCGTCCCAGTATTTCCAGGCATCCGATCCCGAACCCAGCGTCTTTCCCTTCCAGTTGCCGCGCAGCATCGGCCCCGCGGGCAGATAGATCGCCGGGATGTTCATGCTGGTGGCGCCGAGCAACAGCGCTGGCGTGGTCTTGTCGCAACCGCCCATCAGCACCACGCCGTCGACCGGGTGGCCGCGCAGCAATTCCTCGGCATCCATCGCCAGCAAATTGCGATAGAGCATGGTGGTCGGCTTCAGGAACGACTCCGACAGCGACAGCGCCGGCAGCTCCATCGGAAAGCCGCCGGCCATCAGGATGCCGCGCTTGACGTCGTCCACCCGGCTCTTGAAATGCATGTGGCAGGGCTGGGCGTCCGACCAGGTGTTGAGAATCGCGATCACCGGGCGATCTTTCCATTCCTCCGGCGCATAGCCCATCTGCATGGCGCGCGAGCGGTGGCCAAAGGCCCGCAAGTCATCGGGGGCGAACCAGCGCGCGCTGCGCAGCGTTTCCGGTGTTTTCTTGTTTTCTGTCATGATCGTGCCCGTGCCAAACTGTGTTGGTGTCTTCTCACAGGCGATCCCTGGCGAGCAAGCCCGCTGATGTCGAACCGGCAATTTTTGCGGTGCGCGAGGCCTTGACGACGGGATCTGTCAGGACGCGCGGGCGGCGGTCATCACGATCCGGACCAGGTCGGCGGCATTTTTCGCGCCGAGCTTTTTCATGATGTTCGCGCGATGGTCTTCAATGGTGCGGGGGCTAATTCCCAGATGCCGCCCGGCCTCCTTGTTGGAGGCGCCGGCGGTGAACTGCTCCAGCACTTCACGCTCTCGCCGGGTCAGCGGCTCGCGGCCGGGGAAATGCAGCGAGCCGATGTTGGAGGCGGAACGATCGGCCTGGCGGCGCGCATAGGCTTCGATCGCCTCGTTGAGACGCGGCACGAGCTCATTTCCACGAAACGGCTTCTCGATGAAATCCAGCGCGCCGTTCTTGATCGCGCTGACCGCCATGGCGATGTCGCCCTGTCCGGAGATGATGAAGATCGGCGCCGGATAGTCTTCGCCGCGCAATTCCCTCAAAATATCCAGACCGGATCTGCCGGGAATATGCACATCCAGAAGAATGCAGGCAGGCGTGCGGTTTCGCGCGACCGACAACAGCGCAGCACCGTCGGCAAAGCAGATGACTTCATAGCCTCCCGCCGACAAGACGATGGAAAGGGTTTCACGGACGGCAGGATCGTCATCGACGACGAATATCTCACCGCGAGAGGGTGGCTTTTCGTTCATGTGACACCGTCCTTTGTGGCGCAAAAAGCGACGCGGACTCGTCAAAGCGAACCGGCGTCGCAAATCGCCACCCCGTATTTTTACGGGACGATAACTTAACGCACAAGTAGCAACGTGATTCCATTCCATCTAACGCGAAAGCCGGCGCCCGGAGCCGGATATCTTCCGCTCATGCCGCTTCTGCAACCTCGTTCCATTGTTTCCGGAGTGAAATCGTCGCCACGAGGTCAGGGATGAGCGGCAGCTGCGGACAATATGGGAGAAGCCGGCACCGCCGGTTCCTGCACTGCAAACGGCGGGTTCCTTCCAGGGACTTCAGATCGAAAGCGGTGCCGGAATCATAAATTCGCCAGTGCCCTTCGCTTTCCGAAGTTCATGTCAGAGGCTGCCGCGATGTCTGACGAAGTTCGGAAAGCGGGCACTAGCGCGGCGAATTTGAAGTTCCTATCGGTATCCCGGCAAGTTCTTGATAGGAACTTCAAATTCAAGGCCGCCCTAGAAACGATAAGTTGCTAGAGCTCCTTTGATTCCGAAGTTCGCATCAGAGGTAGCCGCGAAAGCTCGCGAACTTCGGAATCGGAGCTCTAGTTGGGCGGACCGCCCGCCTTCTTCTTGCGCGCCTTGCCCTTCAGAAACTGGATGTCCATGTCGGTTCCGTTGACGCGGACGAGTTCACAACGCCGATACGCAAGTCCCGTGGAGGACAACAGCAGAAAGAATTCCTTGAGGTTGAGACCCTGGACGGAGCCTTCCACCGTCAGCACGGAATCGTTGTCGGAGATGGCTTTGAGAAGGCAGTCGCGGCGCCAGGTGCCGTCGATACCCATGATGCAGACGTCATAGCCACGGCCGAACGTGACGCGCAGATTGTTCTCTGCTCGCAGCTTGCTCTCTTCACTCATTGTCGCGGGGCCGGCCATCGGAGCGGAAGCTTGATCCAGCGGGAGGAATTGCCGACCTCTCCCAAAAAATCGAACGTCTCCCGTTCTGCAACCCTTAGTGGGCCCCGGCCACCTTCGCGTTAATTTTCGCCGCCGGACAAACACGGGGCCATACCGTGCCCTGGGCCCTGGCGGCAGCGGCCACGGTCCATTTCAAGCTCGTCGGTCCACACGGTTAAATTTCGACTAATTGCTGCTGCGCGAAACGAACGGTTAAAAAAATGCCGCGTTTTGAGCGACATGCGCGATCTACCACTCCGGCCGCCGACGCTTTCCGAAATGTGATGCCGTAATTTCCCGGACAGAGGCAGCCCCTTACCGGTTTTTTTACGACTTAATTTACGGCGCCCTGCTTTGATCGCCTGATCACATGCTGGACACGAACAGCAGAGACTTCTTTACCCATCACACCGTCTTGCAATGATTTAGACCCGCATCAAGGAATTCTTGCAACGATTGACGCCACCGACGCGCAGCAATCTGCTGGAGGAGTTGGAGCGGCTGGAGCTTTGCGGCGCCGAAATCCCCGGCGCGGGCGAGGTGATGGAAACCTTGCGCGCCGAGTTTCGCGGCGGCGGGCAGACCCAAAAACGTAACAGCGCTCCGGCACGCTATTTCTTTACCCCGTTAGAATCGTTGCTGGTTGAAGGTTCGCCTCAACATGGCACGACGGGCGGGATCCAGCGCGGGTCGCTGTCGGCAATCTGGGAATGGATCTGCCGCGACCTGCTTCCGACGATGGCGCGCGATTACGTGAAGAACGTCACCGATCTGATCGGGGCGGACAAGCAACGCGAGGCCCGTCAGGCCGCCACGACGTTTCAGACCAAAGTCGCAAAGAGCATGGAGAACATCCTCTCCTCGCCCGAAAGCGCCGGCCAGATTCGCAGCCGGCTTGCCTTTTATACAGCCTCGCCGCTCGTCTTCGACGATCTGGCCAAGATGCTCGGCGCGCTCCGCGCCCGCGACGAACTCGCCAAATTGAACGAGGCCCTGCCGGCGAAGCTCACCCGCTTTGAAGACGCCGAGATTGCCAAAATCACGCCGCTGTTGGACGCCTTCGCCAAAACCCGCCGCGAGCAGGTTCCCTTCGCGCTGATGCTGGTGGCCAAGCGGCTCAAGCCCCATTGGCAATTGATCAATCTCGCCACCAAAGCCGCGTCGAACAAGACCGCGGCCAGCGTCGCCGCCACTCCCTATGCGGTCGCCGTCGCGATGGTGCTGGATCGTCTGGAAGACAAACACGGTTTGTTGCGCCTCGCTCTCAAACAGGAGCGGATTCTGGTCGCCAAGGAAATTCTGGTCGACATCTACGACACCGAATTCGCTCTACGGGTCCGCATCGATCAGTTTGCGGAATCCGATTGGGGACGAAGGCTGGATGCGCTGATGGCGTCGATCACCGAGCTCGTGGAAAACGAAATCCGCCGGTTTCCCGACAATGTCGGTCACGTCCTGGGATCGCGCAGTTTGCGCCGCCAAAATACCCTTGCCGGCCGGCTGACCTATTGGGCGTGGAAGAGCCGCGATATCGCCAATGACGGGGTCGCTCTTTGCAAGGAGATACTCGGCAGCTCGGAAAAATCCCGCGCCTGATCCGAGTTGCGCGCTCCTGCAGTGGCATCTCCTCTCCCCGCCAACCTTGATGGCCCGCCGAAAGTTGGATGCGAAGCGGCGGAACCCTCCTCATGGGCCAGGCGTTTCCTGTGAAACGCCCGCTGACGACCCCTTCGTTTTCCGATATTGGGCATGCGGAGCCGCCGCGGGCTGGAGCTCCAATTCCGAAGTTCGCATGATATCGCGGCGACCTCTGATGCGAACTTCGGAATCAAAGGAGCTCCAGTAACTTATTGAAGTGGAGTTTGGATTTGACATTCGCTTTGCGAATTCGCGGCCCAGGCGGGTAGCGAATGTCAAATCCACTCCACTTCTGGAGGCATCCCCATGGCAGCAGTCGACACCAACGTTATCCCGCTCGGTCCCACCCTCAGCCCCGACGAACACCAGATCCAGCTTCGCAGGGCGGTCATTGCCTCGACGATCGGCACTTCGATCGAGTGGTACGATTTCTTCCTCTACAGCACCGTCACGGGGCTCGTTTTCGCCAAACTGTTCTTCCCGCATTCAGACCCCTGGGTCGGCACGCTGGAAGCCTTTGCCATCTATGCGGTCGGCTTCATTGCAAGGCCGGTGGGCGCTGCGATTTTCGGCCATTACGGCGACCGCATCGGTCGCAAATCGACGCTGATCGCAACGTTGCTGTTGATGGGGCTGGCCACCTTCGCCGTCGCGCTGGTGCCGACCTATGCAAGCATCGGCCTGTGGGGCGCGGTCATCCTGACCGTGCTGCGCTTCATCCAGGGTGTCGGCGTCGGCGGCGAATGGGGCGGATCGGTGCTGATGTCGATGGAGTGGGCCCGCACCAACAATTCACGCGGCCTCGTCGCGTCCTGGCCGCAATTCGGTGTCCCCTGCGGACTGTTTCTCGCCAACCTCGCCGTTCTGGCGTTCAGCCAGATGTCCGGCGAACAATTCCTGGCCTGGGGCTGGCGGATTCCTTTCGCGCTCAGCATCGTGCTGGTCGGCGTCGGCCTCTACATACGGCTTGGCATTCTGGAGACACCCGTCTTCGCCAAGCTGCTCGCCGAGCGCAAGGTCGAGCGCACGCCGATGCTCGCCGTCATCAAGGAACACCCGAAGCAGATCCTGCTTTCGGCATTCGCCCGCATGGCCGAACAGGCGCCGTTCTATATCTTTACCGCGTTCATCTTCTCCTACGGCATTGGCACACTGCACGTCTCCCGCGATTTCCTGCTCACCGCCGTGCTGACCGCTTCGGTCGTGTCGTTCGTTTCCATTCCGCTGTTTGGCCACATCTCCGACCGGATCGGCCGCAAGAACATGTATATGATCGGCGCGGCGGTGACCGGGATCTTCGGCTTCATCTATTTCGCCATGGTCAATACCGGCCTCGAGCCGGTCATCTTTCTCGCGATCATCCTGTCGCTGATCCCGCATGACATGATGTATGGGCCGCAAGCCGCATTGATCGCCGAAAGCTTCACGGGACGGCTGCGCTACAGCGGCTCGTCGCTCGGCTATCAATTGGCATCCATCATCGCCGGCGGTCCGGCGCCGCTGATCGCGGCGTGGCTGTTCGCCACCTATCATTCGGCAACCGCAATTGCGATTTACATCGCGGCCTGCGCCGTCATCACGCTGATCGCCACCGTGCTCATGACGGATTATACGGGCAAGGATATTTCCGCCGAATATCAATCACGATGATATCAGGGATCACCGCGAGGATGTGCTGTGATCCAGGCGCGGAATTGCCCACCATCGGATACCAGTGGCGGTGCCGAAGCTTCGATCGAAGCCGATAAAACCGTGTGGCGGAATTTAAGCTTTGAGTAAGGGTACGATGGTAGCTATCTGGATGCAAATCAAGCTGACTGGTCAGATTTTAAGCTATTGCTGTTGAATTAAGTCGCTTGGTCGCATATTTGTCATGTTTGCGGGAGGATTTGTCATCCCTCGCGGAGGGTAAAACCCTCGGGAGAGACGTCCATGGCCAGACCCAGCCTGCGCGAGAAACTCGCCAGCAGTGCGGTAGATACGCTGCATACGCTCGGCTTCAAGGGATGTTCGATCCAGGACATCACCGATGCCGCCGGCGTGCCCAAGGGATCGTTCTTCAATCACTTCGAGAACAAGGAAGATCTCGCGATCGATTTGCTGCGGCGCTATCTCGAAGGCTCGCGCCCGGACATGCTGTTCGATGAGAGCGTGCCGCCGCTTCAACGGCTGAAGAATCATTTCACGTTTCTATCCGAGCGCCTGATATCGAACGGTTTCGAGCGCGGCTGCATGCTGGGCCTTTTTTCGGCGGAGATGGCTCGCGAATATCCGAGGATGCGTCAGGAGCTGCGGGAGGTCTTCGACCGGTGGTGCAGCGGCGTCGAACAGCTGCTGCGCGATGCCCAGGCCAAAGGCGAGGTTGATCCCCGTCATGATGCCGGCGAAATGGCGCGTTTCCTGGTCAATGCCTGGGAAGGCGCTACCATCCGCCTCAGGATCACCCAGGATCGTCAACCGATCGACGACTTCCTGAACGTCGCCTTCAAGGCGCTGTTGAAGTGAACGTGATCTTAACTCCGGTTGACATTTCAAGCTGACTGGTCATATTGGCTGCATTGCGTTTCCGTAATGAAGTTCGGGTTTAATACGCTCCAGTTTCAAGGTGACCAGTCACCTTAACTTTCAAGAGTGGCGTATTATCATACCTAATTCCATTTGGAAGACGCGTTAACCGAGAGAGAAGCATCATGGTGAAATTCATCCAGAATACCCGCATTCCGAGCCTCGTTTTCGGCTTCGCAGCGTTGGTCGCGATTGCCGCAAGCCAGGTTGCCCCGGCTGCGGCGCAAGGTGTGCCCGCCGGTCTGCTCCGGCTGGATTCTTCTGTGCAGGCTTTGAATGCCCAGGCCAGCGTGGCTGATATCGAGCAGCCCAAGGTCCGCAACACCTACGCCCACGTGCGCAAGCACCACGTAGCCCAGTAACGGGCGACGACGTTAAGCGACCCCTCCCAAGCGAAACCCCTCTAAGTGCGATGGCTACCCCTCTTGCCATCGCACTCTTTTTTTGTGGCTAATCGTTCCCGTCGATGACGCACGTCTGACGGCACTGTCACGGAGCCATTTTGCATTCCGTGCCCGCCGGAAATGCGGTTGCCGCGGGCACCGTCGCCAGGATGTCGTACCAGGCATGCGGCTCCGGTAGTTCCGCCGATGCTCTGACCTTTGCGACATGGAGGTCATGAACGACCATATGGTCGCTGGCGCGAAACTCGCCGCCATGGGCAAACACATCATCGAACTTGTGACCGTCGAGAACGTGAATAACAGCATCGGCGTCGGTGGTGCCGGCGGTGCGAACCGCGTTTAGCCACTGCGTTGTCGCCGAGTAGTCCGCCGCTTGAGCCGCGGTCGGCCGGCGACCGTCATGCGCGGCGGCGAAGCGGTCAGACCATGCCCGCGCTGTCGGATCGAGGTTCCAGTACCACGGCACGGCGGCCACCAGGCCAGCGTAGCCGTCTTTGATCCGATCGACGTCAGACAAATAGAGCAACGCCGTCGTCGTGATCGCCGAAAGCTTCGCCTTCGTTACCGCTGACACGACGGCATCGTCTTTCGCGCCGGCGTTGATGACCGCGACCACGTCAGGCTTCAGGCCGCGGACTTCCTCGATCACGGCCGAATAACCATCCGCCGTTGGCGGCGTCACAAAAGTCTTCACGACCTCGCCGCCATGCGCCGTGATCTTCGGCGTCATGGTGGCTAACCCAGCGCGGCCGAAACCGCTATCGTCCATGATGAATACCCAGCGCTTGCCCTGTGATGTTTGCGCAAGGTAATCGGCCGACGTGGTTTCGATCGCGGCCAAGTCAAACGAGTAATGGTAGAAATACCGGCTGCATTCGGCCCGGGTGAGCGCAGGAGAGGCTGATCCGGTGCTGATTGCGAGCTTATGTCGTTCGGTCGCCACCTTGGAAATGGCGAGCGCGATCGGCGCATTCTGCACGTCCATCAGCAGGTCGGCACCGGCGTCAAAGGCCTGCCTGGCGAGCACTGGTGCTTCCGCGGGCTTGTTGTGGTCGTTCAAGGCATCGACGATCACTGGCCGGCCCAGAACCGTCCCGCCGAAATCTTCGACCGCCATCCGCGTCGCATCGACGCCGCCACTGCCGGCGCGCGCATCGTAAATATCGTCATTCTGATCGGAGATCACCGTGATGCGGACCGGCGCGGTGTCCGCAGCCTGCGCAACGCCAACAAAGGCGGAGGACGCAAAACTGCACGTGACGAGCAACAGAACCTTTAGTCTAGCAAGCATGCGACTGCCTTTCCGGGTGCGACCAAGACTTCGAGGTCAATAACCATGGATGAAAAAGGGCTGATGACACCGCTCTCCGCCACGCACGGATCGGCACGGGTCTATGCCCTTACTGAGCGTCTTCGATGTTGGATCATCGCAACGGGCGGACGCAAGAAAATAGGCCCCGCGACACGTTGAACATATGGTGAGCACATGTCTTCACTGGCGCGACTTGGGGATTGCGGCCGGGCTACGTGGCTTGTTTGGACGTGTTGTCAGTTCGTGCTTGCAAATTGCCCATAATCAAAGATTAACCAGCCATCAATAAAATAAACCTATGGTTGCTCCTCTTCGGAAAATCCGGAAACCGCATTTCCATGTCGTCGGCACCGAAAGGCGTGTCGCGTGCATGCTTAATCATCTGCCTTAGAACTTGAGACCGACTTCCATGAATCAACCCGTGAACAAATCCCGTGCCCAGATGGGCGGCGCGTCCGATGCCACGGCGCAGACTGTCACGCCCATCAGGCCCATCGACGCCGGATCCACCACCCGCGCTGCTATTCAGACCTGGACCGGGAAAGTTATCCGGGAACAGATTCACGCCAAACCCCTCGCTGATGCCTACCGGCAATGGCTTTTCCATCGAGCAAGCCGGCGACCGCGGCTTCGCGACATGTACACACAATCGATGAGCGCATTCGACGATATGCTGCTCAATGTGAAAATTGGAAAAGAGCACATCGTCGTTTCGCAGAGCGAGAGCTTTATCCGGAATCTCGGGCGGGATTTGCGCGGCACACTGTCCTCCGAACTCAAATTCGCCACCGCCAACAGCCTGCGTGACATCTACGATGATTGTCTGGCCAGGGAGCAGCCAATCTACGCTCGCTATATTTCCTCGCTCTCTGAGTACAACGTTTATTGGGAGGTACTGGTCGTGCCGCTCTCGGCGGATGGAGCGAGCGAGCCAATCTTTACGATGAGTTGCACATCGATGTTGAGCGAGAAGATCGATATCCTCCAAATCCTGTACGACCGGTCACCGGTCGGTATTGTTGCGGCCGTACCGATCATGAATGGACAGAACAAGACGGATGATGCGCGGATCCTTACGATGAATGGCAAAGCGCGCCAGATCTTCAAACAAGATCCGAGCCGTGGCCAGTTTCATACGGTAGGAGAACTCATTCACTTCGTTGGCAGCAGTCTGAACTGGAGCGGCACCAAGACTTCCGCGGAAGGTCACGCTACCCGGATCGACTATCGCAATCCTGCCGGCGAGCAATTCTCGATGACAATCGAGCTCATCAACCAGCTTGTCCTGATCAGCGTTGCGGAACGAGGCCTGCCGGATGCCCGAGCCACGAATATGTTTGCCCGATTGCTGGGACTCGTGTGAAGCACAAGTGCTTCGCGCATAGCCCCGGCATATCCGCAACTATTCGGTAATATCGGGGCGCAAAACGCTGCGGCAGAGATATATCGCCGTCGATATCCCTGCGCTGTTCTTTCCTGCTCCATGGGAAGATTCCCAACGTGGCGGGTCTGGACCTGCTATTTCGCAGGCTCGGTCGTCGACCAGAGCACGGTGCTGGCGTCCTTCTCGTAGGCCATGCCCTTGGGATAGCTGATCAACTCCATCTGCATTCCCCACGGGGTGAGGAAATACAGAATCGACTGGCCGGCCGCGGGGCCTTCCTTGACCGGAATCGGCCCCTGCATCGTCTTGACGTTCTTCGAGCGCAAATACTCCGCGGCCTTCGCGATGTCATCGACATAGAGCGCGATGTGGTGGCCGCCATAGTCGCTGTTCTTGGGCTCTGTCTTGGCCTGGTCAGGCGATTTGTACTGGAACAGCTCGATATTCGAGCCGTAGCCACAGCGGACCATGCTGATCTCTTCGATGACGGCGCGCGGATTGACGTTGACGGCATCCTGCATAAACGTGCCCTTGTCGTCCATGAACGGCCCGAACGACATCGCATGCTTGCAGCCGATCACATCGGTGAAGAAGGCGGTCGCCGCTTTCACGTCCGGCACGGTGATGCCGGTGTGATCGTGGCCGCGCAGGCCGGGAATGGAATCGGCCAGGGCAGACGTTGCGGAGGCGCCGAACGCGAGCACCGCGGTAGCAAGCAGGTTTCTCAACTTGGTCATGATCGCTCCCTTTGGTTTTGCAGCCATTGAACTTGGACGCTCTTTCCTAGCCGGGGGAAGCGAGTTGCCGTTCGATCCCCTTGGGATCGTGGGCCAGGCCTTGAGCCAGTCCACGCGCCATCTCGCCGACATAAATCTCTTCTTCGCCCGCCTCGAAACCATCGAGGATTTCCTTGGCTGCATCCGCGGTGGTCATCTTCGGGATGGTCAGCATCGCCGTCATGCGGGTATCGATGGCGCCGGGAAGTGCGGCGGCCACGCGCACACCCTTTGGCGTCAGTTCGCCGCGCAGGCCCTGCGTCAGGCTGAGGCCGGCTGCCTTGGATGCGCAGTAGGAACCCATGAACGGCAGATTGACCCGCGCCAAAATGGTGAGGAGGTTGAGCACCGCGCCCTTGTTCTTGATCAGCACCGGCGCGAACGCCTTGGTGACCCGCAAAGGAGCGAGATAATTGATCTCGATCTCCTCGCGCGCGATCGCAATATCCGGCGCCACCAGGAACGCGGTGTTGTGATTGATGCCGGCGTTGTTGATCAGCAACGTGACGTCGCCCGCGGTCGCAGCGGCTTTCGCCACGTCCTCGTCGTTGGTGACGTCCATCTTGATCGGCACCAAGCCATCGGACGCCTTGAGAGACGAAACATCGCGCGCCGCCGCATAGATCTTGGCGGCGCCGCGGGCCTTGAGCTCGGCGATGAGCGCCTTTGCAATCGCGCCGGTGGCGCCGGTGAGGAGAACGACGGAACCCTTGATGGTCTCGGTCATGCGGCTGATCCTTGCTGTTGGGGGGTGGCAAGCGGAGGCGTATCGTCGAGCCAGCCCGGCTCGACATCGGGCAATGGAATCGCGGCGAGCAACTGCTGCGTGTAGGCATGCTGCGGAGCGCCGAACACGCGCGCAACCGGCCCGTATTCGACGACCTCGCCGCGGTACAGGATAGCGACGTCGTCGCAGAGCACCCGCACCAGCGACAGGTCATGGCTGATGAACACCATGGTGAGACCGAGCCGGGCGCGCAAATCTTTCAGCAGCAAAAGAATATGCGCCTGGGTCGAGACGTCGAGGCCGGAGACAATCTCGTCGGCGACGATGAAATCGGGTTCGAGCGCGAGCGCCCGCGCAATACCGGCGCGCTGGCGCTGACCGCCCGAGAGCTCGTGCGGATAGCGATCGGCGAATTCGGCCGGCAGGCCGACCAGATCGAGCAGCGCGGCGGCGCGCTCGCGCTGGTCTCGTTTTCCCTTCAACCGCCCATAGGCGCTCAAGGGGCGCGTCAGCGTGATGCCAAGCCGCAGCCGCGGATTGAGCGAGGATTGCGGGTCCTGAAAAATCATCTGGATGCGCGCGCGCAACGGGCGCAATTCGGCTTCGCTGAGGCCGCCGATCTCGACGCCATCGAACTGGATGCCGCCGGAGGTCGGCTGAAGCAGACGAACCAGCAGGCGGCCGAGCGTGGTCTTGCCGGAGCCGGATTCGCCGACGAGACCCAGCACCGATCCACGCGGCACGGCGAGATCGACGCCTTTGATGACCTCGCGCAAGACGGGTTTGCGAAACAGGCCGCTATCTTGCGGATAGCCGAAACGAAGACTGCCGGTGCGGACCAGAATGTCACTCATGCCGGCCCCGCTGTGGCCGGACGGTCGAGCCTGCGCGCTTCCGACCATAATTGCTCGATCAAGGCCGGCGGCACCGGCCGCAACGTCTCCGCCGGCCGATCGGCCCGCGGCGTCGCTGCCAAGAGCGCGCGCGTATAGGCATGGCGCGGGCGCATCAGCACGTCGGCGGTTTCGCCCTCTTCGAGCACGCGGCCCGCATGCAGCACGCTCACGCTGCGGCAGATCTTGGCGACCACGCCGAGATCATGGGTGATGAACAACACCGCGCTGCCGTGGCGCTTGCGCAATCGTTCGACAAGCTGCAACACCTGACGCTGCACCGTCACATCGAGCGCGGTGGTCGGCTCGTCCGCGATCACGAGCGAGGGGTCGCAGGCGAACGCCATCGCGATCAGCACACGCTGCCGCATGCCGCCGGAGATCTCGTGCGGATAAAGCGACAGCACCCGCTCCGGCTCCCGGATCGCGACCTCGGTCAGGAGTTCGGTGGCGCGCAAGAGCGCCGCCCGCTTCGATAGACCGAGATGATGCCGCAACAGGTTGCTGATTTGCGTGCCGACGCGCTTGACCGGATTGAGCGAGGTCATCGGGTCCTGCGGAATCAGCGCAATGCGGCGGCCAAGCAGACTGCGCCGCTCGAGTTCACGCATCGCGAGCAGATCGCGGCCCTCAAAAGCGATATGACCGGATGTGACGGTCGCGTTCGCCGGCAACAGCCCGAGCACCGCGCGGCCCAGCATGGATTTGCCGGCACCGGATTCGCCGACCAGCCCGCGCACTTCGCCCGCTTCAACCTCGAGGCTGATCCCGCGCAGCACGTTGGCCGCACCGATGGCGACCTTCAGACCTTCGACGGTGAGCGTGGCGGTCATGAGCGTTGCACCGGGTCGAACGCGAGCCGCAGACCGTCGCCGAGCAGATTGAAGCCGATCACGCTTGTGATGATGCAGCCGATCGGGAGCGCCATGATCCACGGCGCCTGATAGACGATCTGGCGTCCTTCCGCGATCATGCTGCCCCAGGTCGGCGTGTCGCCCGCGACCGAAATCCCGACAAAGGACAGGATCACCTCGACCAGGATCGCAATTCCCATCTCGACCGCCAAGAGCGTCACCAGCAATGGAACAAGGTTGGGCAGGATTTCCAGCCACAGCACCCTGGCGCGGCTCAAGCCGATCGCGCGCGCCGCGGCGGCATAATCGCGCGTCAACTGCACCATGGTCTCGGCGCGCACCACGCGGGCAAAGCGCGTCCAGTCGATCACGACAATCGCCACGATGACCGAGGTCAGACCGGCGCCGATCACGGCCGCCAGCACGATCGACAGCAGCACCGGCGGAAACGCCATCCAGACATCGATCAGCCGTGAGATCAATTGGTCGATCCAGCCGCCGAAACTGCCGGCGAACAGGCCGAGCGCGACGCCAATCAACGCCGCAAGCGACGCCGCGATCAGCGCCACTTCAACCGCCGTGCGCGCCGAATAGATCAGGCGCGACAACACATCGCGGCCGAGACTGTCCGTACCAAAGATGAAGGCCGGATCGCCGCCCCGCATCCACATCGGCGGCAGTTGCGCCGACAACAGATCCTGTTCGAGCGGATCGTGCGGCGCCAGTACCGGCGCGAGCAGCGCCGCCAGCACCAATATCGCCACCAGCGCCGCGCCGACCCACAGCCGCGGGCCGCCGCGCTTCAATCCGGCGATCATGCGCGACGGCGATGCGGCAGGCGAGGTAACGGTGATGTCAGCCATGATATCAGCCATGGCGCAGCCTCGGATCGAGCAGCGCCACGACGAAATCGACGACGAGATTAAGCGCGATGAACATCACCGCGAACGTCAGGACCAATCCCTGGATCAGCGGAAAATCGCGGTTGATCACGGCATCGATCGCCATGTTGCCGATGCCCTCATAGGAGAAGATGCGCTCGACCAGCACGGTGCCGCCGAGCAGCAGCGTCGCCTGCACGCCGCCGAGTGCGACGGTCGGGATCAGCGCATTGGGAAAAACCTCGTGAAGCAGGATGGCGGGGCGCGAATAGCCGCGTGCGCGGGCGATCTGGGCGTAGTCCTGATCCTCGGCTTCCGCCAGCGAGGCCTTCAACAGGCGCGCGATGATCGCGGCGAACGGCAACGCCAGCGCCAGCGCTGGCAGGATCATGTGGTGCAGCAGCGCGTAGGCGATATCGAAGCGGCCGGTCAACAGGCTCTCGATCAGATAGAAGTTGCTGCGAAGATCGATCTCGACCTGCGGATCGATCCGGCCGGAGATCGGCAGCAACGGGATCAGCACGCCGAACAGCAGCAGAAGGATCAGCGCCCAGAGGAAATCCGGTATAGCCAGCAGCACGCCGATCCCGCCATCGACCGCCCACTCGGCGCGGCGGCCGCGCGCAAGGATGCCGGCGAGCGCGGCAAGAACACCGATCGCAACAGCGATCAGCGCCGCCAAGAGCGCGAGTTCGATCGTCGCCGGCAGCCGCGCCAGCAACAGGTCGAGCACGCTTTGGCGGATGCTGATCGACCGGCCGAAATCACCGCTTGCGACCTGGCCGAGCCAGATCGTGAATTGATGAAAGATCGGCTGGTCAAGGCCGTAGAGCGCGCGCAGGCGGACGATGTCGGCTTCCGAGGCGCCGGGCGGAATCATCATGGCGATGGGATCGCCGGGCACGACGCGCAGCAGCACGAACACGATCACCGCCACGCCGAACAAAGTGGGCGGCACAAGGACGAGTCGCCTGATGATCTCGCCCCATCGCATCGTGATGCGTTGCTCCCTGTCGCGACCTTATCAGGCTGGCGTGATGAATTGCGGAAGGATCATGCCGCTGGATTGCGCCACCACCTTCAAGCCCTTTTTGTGGATGATCGGCTGCACATACTGGAACAGCGGGATCACCTCGCCCTCTTCGGCGATGTATTTGTCCACCGCCTTCCAGCCGGCGATCCGCTTGGCTTCGTCCTTTTCACCCCACAACGGGCCGATCCGCTCGATCAGATCCTTGCCCTTCCAGGCGCTGTGCGGCGAAGGTCCGAACATCGCAAAGCCGGTCGAGCAGGAAGGATCGCCGATCGCGTCCCCCCAATTGTAGAAGGCCGCAGGCGCCAGCGCGTGGCGCGCGCGCAGTTCGAAGTGCTTGGCGATTTCGTAGACCTCGATATTGGCGTCGATGCCGACCTTGCGCCACATGCCGACGATCGCCTGGATCATCTCGTAGTCTTTCGGCTTGAAGCCGCGCGTGGTCTGGATCGTGAACTTGACCGGCTTGTCCGGCGTATAGCCGCTCTTGGCGAGCAGGCTCTTGGCCAGTTCCGGATCGTAGGAAACCTTGATCGAGGGATCGAAAGCGGCATAGCCCGGCGCTTCCAGCGTCGAGATCGGCACGCCATAGCCCTTCAAGAGCTTGTCGACGATCGCCTTCTTGTCGATCGCATGGTTGGCGGCGAGGCGAACGTTGCGGTCGAGCATCGGATCGATGTCGGTCAGGAAGATCATCGCGATATCGGACACCGGCTTGGTCTGGCCGACCAGACCCGGCTTGTTTTTCAGCCGATCGAATTCCTCGTAAGGAATTTCGAAGGTCAGGTCCGAGCCGCCGGATTCCATTTCGGCGACACGGCTGGTGGAATCGGTGATGAACTTGAACACCACGGTCTCGAAGGCAGGCTTCGGACCCCAATAACCGGGATGCGCCTTCAGCCGCAGGAACGCGTTGCGTTCGAACGCATCGACCTTGTAGGGGCCCGATCCGATCGGCGCCTTCTCGAATCCTTCGGCGCCGACCTTCTCGTAATAGGCTTTCGGCAGCACGTAGGCGGTGAGGAACGCCATCCATTTGAACAGCGTCGGCTCGAACTCCTTCACGTCGCCGGTGATGGTGTTGCCGTCGATCTTGTAATTGCCGACCTTGGACCAGACGAACTGGATCGGATTGCCGCTCTTGGGATCGGCAGCGCGCTCCAAAGACCACACCACGTCCTCAGGCGTGACCGGCGAACCGTCATGCCAGGTTGCGCCCTTGCGCAGTTCCAGCGTGATCTTGCTGCGGTCATCGTTCCAGCCCCATTTGGTCAACAGGCCGGGCTTGAACGAGAGATCCGCCGCCTGGCCGATATAGGGATCGAACACCGACTGGTAGATCGACTGGATCGTCGGATTGACCGCGGACAACCCAACGGTCGGATCGAACGACGGCAGATTGACGTTGTAGGCGATGGTCAGCGTGCCGGATGCCGCGGCCTGCGCCGCGCCACCACCGAGCAGGCCAGAGGCGAGCGGCAGCGCGGCAGCGCCACCGGCGAGTTGCAAAACGGAACGACGAGACACCGAACGGCGAGACAAGGAAGACTTCATGTGCATTACCCCAACGCTATGAGCCAAATTACATCAACACTTGCGGCATGCGCCGCGCCGCCACTTCGTTTCGATGATTCGCTCGACTACTTTCCTGCGCTCTCGGACCAGCGCGCCATCAAGGTGTTCGACGGCAACGACTCATCGACGAGCTTTTTCGCGGTTTCGATGCCGGCGACCGGGAGTTTTTTCGGATCGAGCAGCCCGATCTGGACCAGCACCGAGGCCTGATCCCAGTAGATGTGCTCGTTGTAGAGCTTGTCGCCGCGGAAGCGCACGATCGCGACCAGCGGGATCTCGACATATTTGCCGGTCGGTGCCACGCCCGGCAGCATCCAGTCGATCTCGATGTCGTGGGTGAAGCAGAACAGCATCTCGTCGACGATGCGATCGGCGCCGATGGTGCGCGAGATCGGCACCAGCCTGGTGTCCTTCGGCGTCTTTGGAATGAAGTGGTTCTTGTAGAACCGCAGCAGATCCTTGTAGCCGACGCCGCCGGTCATGGTCGGGATATGGTTGACATAAGGCTCGGCGACCATCGTCCCCATGGTCTGCTCCGCCGAACGCACACCGAATTCGAGCTCGGTATGCCGGTCCCACAGCGCCGAAAGATCGTAGTGCGGGCCCATTACTTTACGGAACAGCGCGATCGAGCGCGAATGCGCCATCAAGGTCGCAGGCTTGTTGAAGCTCGCGCGCTCCGGCGCGGCAAAGGCGTGATCGCAGCCGGGATAGAGATAGAACTCGACGTCCGAACGCCCCTTGAAGGCGTTCTTGATCTGCTCGCGCGCCTCGGGCGGCGAAAATTTGTCGAGCTCGGCGACGTGGAAGACCATCGGCCCCTTGACGTTGCCGGCTTCCGCAAGATCGGCCTCGATGCCGACCCCATAATAGCTGACGGCGCAGTCGACATCGGTGCGCGCGGCGACGAGATAAGCGAGCTTGCCGCCGAGGCAGAAGCCGAGCGCGCCGACCTTGCCTTTGCATTCGGGGCGCGCGCGCAGCACCTTCAGCGCATCATCGGCGTCCTTGATCGACTGGTTGGCGTCGAAGCGCTGGTAATAGCCGAACGCCTTGTTGAAATCGGCCTCGGAATAACCGAGCTCGATGCCGGGCTCCATGCGCCAGAACAGGTCCGGCGCCAGCACGACATAACCTTCTTCCGCATAGTAGTCGGCGACGTCGCGCATCGACTTGTTGACGCCGAAGATCTCCTGCAACAGCAGAATGCCGGGACCGGAGCCCGACGCGGGGATCGTGAGATAAGCCTTGAACGTGCCGCCATCTTTGGCAGCGATGTCGATCCATTGTCCCGCCATATCAATCCCTCTCTATCTTTGAAGTGCCTTGAGCCTTCCCGGGTGAAGCGCCTTTATGGAGACGCTCTGCATGAGCTTTTTGCACAAGCTGAACAGCCCTGCCTTTTCATCATGCTTTCTTAATTGAATTTTTAATGTAAGAATCAAACTTGTAAATAGCATAGATTGGGCACGGCCTGCCTAGGCGGTGAGCGCAAGACGAGAATCAGAGTACAGAAGAGACGGAATCAGAAGGCCAATCAGGAGACGATGTTGAGAAAGACGCGAGAGGCTGTAGCGAAGCGAACCGGCGGGGCGGTCAAGCCAAAACAACAGCCTGCGACCGCCGAGCGGCCGGGCTCCTGGCATCTGGCGCGCACCGAGACCGAGCGGCGGCTGTCGGAATTCGAATTCCGGCTGGAGCGGCTGGCGCAGGCCTATTATCGCTGGAAGGCTGCATGTCTTGCGGCGGTGTGCGATGTGCCGCTGACCGGCGACGATGTCGCCGTGCTCAACGTGATCCGGATGGGCGACGAGCCGAAGCGGCTTTCCGAGATCGGGCAACTGCTCAACCGCGTCGACGTCCCCAACCTGCAATATGCCACGCGAAAGCTGGTGAAGGCCGGCCTGATCGAAACCGAGGGCTCGTCATCGCGCAAGGAAACGCGCTACCGCGCGACGGCAACGGGCCACACCGTCACCGAGGCCTATGCGGCGTTGCGCGCCACCACCTTGCCGCCGATGCTGGAAGCACTGGAGGGCTGGGCGGATAAATCGGAAAACACAGGCTCGCATCTCGAACTGGTATCGAGCCTTTATACCCAGGCAGCCCAAGTGGCGATCACACGCCGGCATCAGCCTTGAGCGTTGCGCGAGACGATCGAACCGAAACGCGGGTAGTGTCTCAGTTTGAAAGTTGAGCGCCTAGGGCCGCAGTTTTATCCGGCCTGGCAATTAGCCAAAATACTAGTCCGATCCCAGCGCCTAAGGCACCAAAGTAGGCTACCTGGAGAAGGATTTCAGCGATGTTGATCTTGGTCGTCGAGAAAACGACGATGACCGCAATGAACGCAACGGGCATTCCAAAGAATCCGAGCAGCAAGTAAAACCAAATATGACGCCGCTTGGCGCGCGCCAAAATGTAAGCCGGTATGCCAACGACGGCCTGCAACAAATAGAACAGGCCACAAATAACGATAAATCCGGAAATGGCCGTTCTATTTGGATAGTTTAAGTGCAGAAACCAAGCAGGCGCCAATGCTGGCAATATAGGCGCAACCAGAAAAGCTGTCACAGTCCGCATGTCTCATCCCCTCCCTTGCGAAGCTAACCAGCAATCCGCAAATCTAGTATACTGAGACACTACCGAAACGCGCTGAACAAGTCAGCGCGTCTCGTTAGTTCGGGCACGCTTACAGGAGGGCGTATTGCGCCCGTTCGCGTTTGGCCAGCAGCGGCAACGCCTGCCCCGCGATATAGGTTTTGAAATAGCCGCTTTCCTGATGCGCTTTCAGCGCCGCTTCGTCGTGGAACAGTTCGTAGAACAGAAACTGCGCGGGGTTGTCCTTGTTGCGGCCAATCAGAAAGAGCTTCGCGCCGGGATCCCTTTGCGCTTCCGGCAGGAAGCCGTCGAGGATTTCGGCAACCTTGTCAGCCTGCCCCTCCTTGGCCTCCCATTGCGCCACCACCAGCAGGCCACCGCCGCCAATGGCTTCGCCAATCGTCTTATTATCAGCTGCATATTGATTCATGGTCTTTGCTCCCTGTTCCCTGGACCTGGATGGTGAAATCGCCCATGGCGTGAAATTGCCAATCGCCAGGACCGCGCCTGATATTCCAATCGCCGACCGGCGATCGAATAGTCCGGCACGACGCGGCACTGCCTGCGAATGGATCGAACGCTCCCTGATGTTCTCCGTTGGCTCGCTCGATCACGGTCAACACGGGATCAATAGCATTCGTTTCGACAGGAACATTCGACGGAGATCGAAGTGTGGAAGCAGTGTGCGTGAGGTTGGGATTGGTAGGCCCGACCATATCCTCGTGGCCGCACGGGACGCATCGTCGCCGCGGACGACGCAAACGCAAGACGAGACCTGCATCGTATTGCACTACAACCCCCGATAGCAATATGATTGCCGTCGGAGGGGAGATGGCGGATTTGACCGAACGCGAATTGCGCTTTCTGTACACCCAGCGCATTGACGAGAGCGCGGTCATGGACTGCTCGTGGATGCGGTCGCACGGTTACAAATGGCACATGAACCAAGAGGGATTCCGATCGTCTATCATGAACTTGATCACCCCCGAGCCGTTCGGCGTAAGAGCGTTATCCCACTTCTTACGCCAGCTAGGATAAGTCGCGCTTTGCTGATGGCGCAGTCGATAATCGACCGTGCGACAAGCGCTAAGAAATGCGCTCAGATAATAGTCGAACGGCTCTTTATCGCCGAACGCCTTAGCTTCCTGTTCGATCATTCTGTCCAAAAAGAAGCGGGCTTCTCTCAGCTTCTTATCGATGCTCATGAAACCGTCCTTTTTGATCGCGGATACGGATCACTCGGACTAGCTAAAATCATAAGGCCCCTTGGGCTTCGGCTTGTAAGTCCCCTTGTACCATCGCGCCCAGTTCTTGCCCCGGCCCCTTTCCGACGGGTGTTCGCGCAACAGCTGTAGAGACACGGAAGGTCTGATCGCGATGGCTGATACTTGGCTTGTCCAAGCAATGCGTCTTTCGCTGTTCTCCTCGCGCACGATAGAGCCATCCGAAGTCTACTGGACGATAGCTTCGGGACAACCGGAGGCGGAAAGTCGGACGATGGTGCCGGGAGGCAAGGCCTACTCGGGAAAACACTTCGACGGCTTTTTGCAAGTAACTGTCGCTGGAAATCGCCTCGATTTCGCTTTGGCATTCAATGCCGAGGTGAGAGCCGGGAATAACGCCAAGGGCACTTTGGATGGTGTTTCGTCGGCGCTCGTCGGATCGATCCGCGCTCTCCAATCGAAAATAGGCCTAAACAGTTCACAGGTACGCGTTCGGTCCTTCTGTGTGTTGGACTACGTGCTTCGGGGCGACTACGACTTGCACGCAACCATTCACTACGGCGAACGCACGTCGACTGGCCTCAGCGAAAAACAGATAAAGACGATACGGGCGGCGGCCCGCTTAGAACTGGCGGAAGTCTTCGGTCCCATTTCGCCCGACGCTCAAGTAGCGTTCGCAGCAGAGCCAGCAGCTGGTAGCTAGCGCCGCGGTACTGAGCGGGACGCAACAACTAGGCCGCTCACACCACGCGCCATCGGGGGGCAATCCGGGGGTCGAGCAAGTAATATCTGGGATATTGTAGCGATTTCATACCGTTATGGCGGAGAGGGGGGGATTCGAACCCCCGATAGGCTTGCACCTATGCCGCATTTCGAGTGCGGTACAATCAACCACTCTGCCACCTCTCCAGGCGCACATCAGGGCAAATCGGTACCCTCGGTCGGGGGCGAGTTCTAGAGCGTTTTGGAGCGAAGTGGAAGCCGGTTCGCGTGAACAAAACGCGTCACAATAAAAGATTCGAGCCCGGTTCTGATCGAATCAGAACCGATCGGGCTCGATTTAAGGAAGCCGCGCCAGACAAGTCGGCCAGGCGCTAAATTTCAGCGCAAAAAGAAAAGAGGTGGGACCGCCAGACGCGGAAAAAACCGGCGGTCCCGTGTCGCGTCATTGAAATTGCGGGCCGGGAAGTGCGGCTTCACAGGCCAGCCTGAGCGACGGCGAGACCGTAGCGACCCGCTCATTCGCGGCAACGTAATCCCTGTCTTAACCTAACCGCTCAAGGTTACCGGCGGATGCGGCGAACCCGGGGCTATTTCCCGCAGCGCCAAGCTCTTGATTTTGTTTGACGCGTTTTCTGCGCAGATAAGTCTACGCAATCTGCGTAAACTTGATTGCTATGCGAACCGGTGCCCACCCCGGATCAAGTCCGAGGGCATGCTTCGCTTGAAAACGCTTTAGTCCTTCTTCTTCTCTTTCTTGTCGTCGTCGCGCTTGTCGTCTTTTTCCTTGTCCTTGCGGCGGTTGGTGAAACGGGCATTGCCGAGCCCGGTGCCGATGGTCAACACGCCCCAGTGGTCGACATCCTGCATGAAGGGAACTTCAGAAAGGCCCTGCGCGACGCCGTCATTATGCATCAGCACCGCGGTGTCGTGATCGCCGATCGCGGGAATCGCCTCGATGAGGCTCGCCGGCAGATTGAACTTGCTGCTTTCCCAATTGCCCGGCAGGTTCTGCGCGCCCTTGGCGATCGAGCCATCCTCGTTGATGACGCCGGGACAGGCGATCCCGATAAACGGCGCCAGCTTCAGCCCTTCCGCCTCGGCCTCGTCGATCAGGCCCTTGAGCATCTTGACCAGCCGCTTGACCGCGCCCTCTCGCGTCGGCTCGTCGTCGGCGTGGCGCCAGAGCTCGGAGTGCCAGACCGAGGCTTTCGACAGATCAGGCGCCTTTTTCCATCTGGTTTCGACCAAGCCGCAGCGGATGTTGGTGCCGCCGATATCGACCGCAAGAATGCTGTCATGGGCCTCGAAAATCCACGACGGCGCCAGATGCAGGCAGCCGATCAGCCCGGCCTCGTCGGGGTCGAAGCGGATCGGCACCAGATCCACCTTGAAGCCCTCCGCTTTGAGCAGAATATCGGTGCGGGCGATGGCGAGTTCGCCGACGCGGCTCTGGCGAAAACCGCCGCCGACCACGATGCGCTCGGTATCGGCCCACGCCTTGGTCTTCAGGAATTTCGAGGTCACATAGGCCAGTTCGCTGGCGAATTCCTCGATCGCGCCGTGAACCAAAGCGGCAGCACCGACGTCTTCGCCCATCAAGGCCGCATCGAGCTCGCTTTTGGTGATTTTCTCCGCGGATTTGCCGCCGAGCGGGTCGTCGCCGTTTTTCTTCAGCGGCTTGCGCAGATCGTCCAGGATCTTGCGAAAGGCCCCCTTGCTGGCGCGATCGCCGAGAAAACCGTCGTCGTCCTTCAACTCGATATTGAAGCTGTCGACGTCGACCGAAGGCAGACGGGCAGCGCCGTGCCGGCCGATGCCGACGGTCGTTAGGGTGTCCTCAGCCATTTTTCCTTAGCCCGCATTGCCCGTCTTGGGGGGACAACCCACGGGGAACCCGTTGGTTTCATGGGCTGGCCCGGCCGGCCCGAATTGGCCTATCTGGCGTCGAACCCCTCGATTTTGGCGGGTTTTGGGGCCAGTTTACCTTGACTTGGGGCCTCAAGCGGCTATAAGTCCGCTCACCCGGCGCGGGAGATTCCTCGCGCTGTTTGTTTTTGCGCGGACTTTAATTGAGGCCCTGGCTTTTGGCTTCGGCCCGATCGCGCGAAAATTGAACCCATAACGACTGTAGAAAAAGCCGGCCCGGACTTTTGTTCGAGGCCGGGATCGAACACGAAGGAATAAAACGATGTTCGCAGTCATCAAAACCGGCGGGCGGCAATACCGTGTCGCGCCGGATGATGTGCTCGAGATAGGCAAGATCGCCGGCGATGTCGGCACGATCGTGCAGCTTGGCGAAGTGTTGCTGGTTGGCGGCGAAACGCCGGTGCTCGGTGCGCCGACGGTTGCCGGTGCTTCCGTTGCGGCCGAGGTGCTGGATCACAAGCGCGGACCGAAGGTGATCTCGTTCAAGAAGCGCCGGCGCAAGAATTCGCGCCGCAAGCGCGGCTATCGCGACGAGATCACGGTGCTTCGCATCACCGAGATCCTGACCAACGACAACAAGCCTTCGATCGGACCGCGCCCGAAGCGGGAGAAGGTGGTGGCGAAGCCGGCCGATGACGCTGACGACGAGGCGCCGAAGGCCGCCAAGAAGGCCGCGCCAAAGAAACCTGCCGCCAAAAAGGCTGCGGCAAAGCCGCGCGCCAAGCCTGAAGCCAAGAAGGCGCCGGCCAAAAAGGCGGCTTCGAAGAAGAGCGACAAGAAGTAGCGCGCTGAAGTGACACGCTTCATATCGGCGTGAACACAAAGTGAAATGAATTCGTCAAGGAATTGATCTAGAGAACGGATAGAGTTGGAGACGGGCCATGGCTCACAAAAAAGCAGGCGGTTCATCACGTAACGGCCGCGATTCCGCGGGCAAACGCCTTGGCATCAAGGCCTATGGCGGCGAGCGCGTGATTCCCGGCAACATCATTGCGCGTCAGCGCGGCACCACCTGGCATCCCGGCCTTAATGTCGGCATGGGCACCGATCATACTCTCTTCGCCAAGGTGGAGGGCCATGTCGAGTTTCGTGCGAAAGCCAATGGCCGCACCTTCGTATCGGTGATTCCGATGACCGAGGCGGCCGAATAGACGGCGGACATCCAGATTCCGCCGGGTCCTGTTGAACCGGCGGAGCGCTCAAAAGGCTCCAAGGGGAGGCGGGAAACCGGCCTCCCTTTTTGTTGCGCGGCTCCCCATCTGGAAGGCGCGCGCAAATCCAAGAGTAACCACTCAAGGAGCCTTTCAGATGCTGCAGGATATCCCGCCCCGGGCACTTCACGAGGCAGGACGGTGCATCCTCGAGACCGAACGGCTTGCGCTGCGCAAGCCGACGCTCGCGGATGTGAATGCCATTGCGCATCTCGCTCACGATCGTCGCATTGCGGAGAACACCCGTCGCTTGCCGCATCCCTATTCGCAAGGCGACGCGGTTGAATTCGTTCGCGGCATTGCCACCAATCGCGAAACGGTTTTCCTGATCGAAAAAGATCACAAGCCGATCGGCATGGTCGGCGTCGACTGGCGTGAGCCGGAGGCGCCGGAACTCGGCTACTGGCTAGGTGTGGACCATTGGGGGCAGGGTTTTGCCACCGAGGCCGTGCGCGCCGTGATCGATTTCACCTTCGAGCAATTCGACACCGGTGCCTTGCGCGCCGGCGCGCGCGTTGCCAATCCCGCGTCACGCAACGTTCTGGAAAAGTGCGGCTTCCAGTGGAGCGGCGTCGAACTCCACCGCTTCGAATCGCTGGGATCATCGACCCCCGTCGATTGTTTCCGCCTGACCCGCAGCATCTGGGCGTCGCTGAAGAATTGGGGCAGTTCGACGCGGCGAACATAGCGCTTACGCGGGCGGACTGACCACAGTGTCGGCCCGCCCGAGTTTCCGCTCGCGCAGGAAGATATAAAGCCCGGCGCCGACGATGACGGCGGCGCCGATCGCGGTGGAAAGCTGTGGCACGTCGCCGAACACGATATAGCCGAAAGCCACCGCCCAGACGATCATCGTATATTGATATGGCACGACGATAGAGGCCGGCGCGAGCTTCAGCGAACGGTTGACGCAGAGCAGCGCTGCGGCCGAGATCGCGCCGGCCGCGAAAAACAGCCCAAGGCTGCCCCATGTCGGGGTGACCCAGCCGACCGGCGCGATCAAAAGACCGAACATCAGCCCGCCCACAAATTGCGCCGAAGCCAGCACGATGTCGGGCGTTGCGCGCAACAGACGGGTGGTCAGCAGCGAGCCGGAAAAAGCGAGGCTGCCGGCGAGCGCGATCACCGCGGGCCAGCTGATGGTTTGTGCCGAGGGCCGAAGCGCAATCAACACGCCGCCAAATCCGATCAGGATCGCGCTCCAGCGCCGCCATCCGATCTGCTCGCCCAGCACCAGCGCGGACAACGCGGTGACGAAAATCGGGGTCGCCTGATAGTAAGTGACGACATCGGCGAGCGGCAGATAGACGGTGGCGAGAAAGAAGGCGGCGATCTCCAGCGTCGACAGCACGACGCGCAGCAACTGCAACCAGGGCCGCTCTACCTGCCGGAATGCGACACGCTGCCGCCACATCGACGGACCCATCAGCGCCAGTGCCGCACAGGCGCGCAAAAACATCAGTTGTCCGACCGAATAGGTCGCCACGATGTATTTGCCGAGCGCGTCGCCGAAGGCGAACATGCCGACGGCCGCGAGCATCAGCACGATGCCGGCAAGCCGCATGGAGCGATCGTCGGCTGCGGTCGATAGTGTTGCGCGAATACCCATCAAGCGATCGGCGCCCCTTCTGTCTTCGACGACGGCCACGACAACAACGCCCGAAAATTAAGGCTTCTCGTCAAAATCGACGATTTGCAGGGTTGCCGCAGCATGGCCCCTGCCCTAGGTGTAAGGTCATGAAATTTCTCGACGAAGCCAAGGTCTATATCCGCTCCGGCGACGGTGGAAACGGCTGCGTGGCCTTCCGCCGCGAGAAGTATGTCGAGTTCGGCGGTCCCTCCGGCGGCAATGGCGGGCGCGGCGGCGATGTGATCGTCGAAGTGGTCGATGGACTGAACACGCTGATCGACTATCGCTATCAACAGCACTTCAAGGCCCAGAAGGGCACCAATGGCATGGGCAAGGACCGCCATGGCGCCAACGGCAAGGACATTGTGCTCAAGGTGCCGGTCGGCACGCAAATCTTCGACGAAGACCGGACGACGCTGATCCACGATTTCACCACGCTCGGTGAAAAGTTCGTGCTCGCGGAGGGCGGCAATGGCGGCTTCGGCAACGCGCATTTCAAATCCTCCACCAACCGCGCCCCGCGCAATGCCAATCCCGGCGAAGTCGGTGACGAACGCTGGATCTGGCTGCGGCTGAAGCTGATTGCGGACGCTGGCCTCGTCGGCCTGCCCAATGCCGGCAAGTCGACCTTCCTTTCCAAAGTCAGCGCCGCGAAGCCGAAAATCGCCGACTATCCCTTCACCACGCTGCACCCGCAGCTCGGGGTCGTGAATGCGGACGGCCGCGAGTTCGTGCTGGCCGATATTCCCGGACTGATCGAGGGCGCCCATGAGGGCGCAGGCCTCGGCGACCGTTTCCTCGGCCATGTCGAGCGCTGCCGTGTGTTGCTGCATCTGGTGGATGCCACGAGCGAACACGCGGGCAAGGCCTACAAGACCGTCCGCGCCGAGCTTGAGGCCTATGCGGGCCAGCTCGCCGACAAGATCGAGATCGTCGCTTTGAACAAGATCGATGCGGTGACGCCCGATGAGCTGAAGAAGCAGAAGGACCGGCTGAAACGCGCCGCCAAGCGGGCGCCGCTGCTGATGTCAGGCGCAACCGGCGAAGGTGTCGAGGCGGCCCTGCGGGCGCTGGTCGAGGTGATCGGAGAAGCCCCGGTCTCGAGCAAGGCCAAAGGCGGTGCGCAGGCCGCGACCGCCGAGCCATGGGCGACGCTACCGACCTGACCGGCGCTTCCGCCTGTACTGTCGAACCCTCTCGCTGTAACACCGTCGTCTTGCAAAACTTCGCCCGCAAAATCGCATTCTTCATGGCCCGCCCAAGCTTAAAAAAATTCCGCCGTATCGTCGTCAAGGTTGGCTCCTCGCTGCTGATCGATTCGGCTGCCGGCGAGGTGCGCACCGCCTGGCTTTCGGCGCTCGCGGGCGACCTTGCCAGGCTTCATGGCGAAGGACGCGAATTGCTGGTGGTCTCGTCCGGCTCGATCGCGCTCGGACGCAGCCGGTTGAAGCTGCCGCGCGGCCCGCTGAAGCTGGAGGAAAGCCAGGCTGCGGCTGCCGTGGGCCAGATTGCCCTGGCGCGGATCTGGTCGGAAGTGCTGGGCGCCCACGGTATCGGCTCGGGGCAGATCCTCGTGACCTTGCAGGATACCGAAGAGCGCCGCCGCTATCTCAACGCGCGCTCGACCATCGCCAAGCTCTTGGAATGGCGCGCGGTGCCGATCATCAACGAGAACGACACGGTTGCCACCAACGAAATCCGCTACGGCGACAACGATCGGCTGGCCGCGCGCGTCGCCACCATGGCGAGCGCCGACCTTCTGATCCTGCTCTCCGATATCGACGGACTCTACACGGCGCCGCCCGCCGCCAATCCCGACGCCAAACTGATTCCGGTCGTGGAGTCCGTCACCTCCGAAATCGAGGCGATGGCGGGCGCGGCGGAATCCGAACTGTCGCGCGGCGGCATGTACACCAAGATCGAGGCGGCCAAGATCGCCACCACCGCCGGCACGCACATGCTGATCGCTTCCGGCAAGATCGAACATCCGCTGCAAGCGATCGCCGATGGCGGCCGCTGCACCTGGTTCCTGACGCCGGCCAATCCGGTCACCGCGCGCAAGCGCTGGATTGCCGGCTCACTTGAGCCGAAGGGCACCTTGACGATCGATGCCGGTGCAGTGAACGCGTTGCGCGCCGGAAAAAGCCTGCTGCCGGCCGGCGTGATCCGGGTGGATGGCCAGTTCGCCCGCGGCGATGCCGTGGTGGTGCGCGGCCCCGACACCCACGAGATCGGCCGCGGGCTTGTCGCCTACGACGCCGATGATGCCGAGAAGATCAAGGGCCGCTCGTCAGGCGATGTGATGACGATCCTGGGCATCAGCGGCCGGGCCGAAATGATCCATCGCGACGACCTCGTCATCGGCCCGAGCGGCGCGATCCCGGTCAAATAGGCCATTGGCCGACTTAGCGACTTGGCGCGGCTGTCTCCAGGCCCTCGATGGGGCCCCTGTCGGGGGACATTTCTTGCCACCGACGCATACAGCCAGCCTTCGCAACAGGCGGATTTTCATGCTAAAGCATGATCTTAATGGCTGCCCGATTTCAGGCTTGAACCGACATGACTGCGCCGCTGAAAGCAATCGACGGCAACGCCGATTTGACCGAACTGATGAACGCACTTGCGACCCGTGCTCGCGCGGCCGCGCGGGTGCTGGCGCTCGCCTCGCCTGCGCAAAAGAACAAGGCGCTGGAAGCCATCGAGCGCGCGATCCGCAACCATGCGGCAGCCATTCTCGCCGCCAACGCCGAGGACGTCACGGAAGCCCGCGCCAGCGGAGCTGGCTCGGCTTTCGTCGACCGATTGACGCTGACCCAAGGCCGCATCGACGCCATGGCCGACGGGGTTGCCACCGTGCGCGCGATCGAGGATCCAGTTGGCGTCGTGACCGAGCGCTGGCAGCGGCCGAACGGCATGACCATCGAACGCGTTCGTGTGCCGCTCGGGGTCGTCGGCGTGATCTTCGAAAGCCGCCCCAACGTGGCCGCCGATGCCGGCGTGCTCTGCCTGAAATCCGGCAACGCCGTCATCCTGCGTGGCGGCTCGGACAGTTTCCGCTCCTGCCGCGCGATCCATGACTGCCTGGTGCAGGGTTTACGCGAAGCCGGTCTCCCCGAAGCCGCGATTACGCTGGTGCCGACGCGCGACCGCGCCGCGGTCGGACTGATGTTGACGGGACTTGGCGGCGCCATCGACGTGATCGTGCCGCGCGGCGGCAAGAGCCTGGTCGGCCGTGTCGAAGCCGAGGCGCGCGTGCCGGTGTTCGCCCATCTCGAAGGCGTCAATCACGTCTATGTCGATCGCGCCGCAAATCTGGAAATGGCGAAATCGATCGTGCTGAACGCGAAGATGCGGCGGCCCGGAGTCTGCGGCGCAGCCGAAACCCTGCTGGTCGATCGCAAGGGCGCAGCGACCTCCCTCAAGCCGCTGATCGAGATGCTGCTCGATGCAGGCTGCGAGGTGCGCGGCGACGATGCCGTGCAAAAGACCGATGCCCGGGTGAAGCCCGCTTCCGACGAAGACTGGGATACGGAATATGAAGACGCGATCATCGCCGCCAGGGTCGTAGACGGCCTCGACGAGGCGATTGCGCATATTCACAGCCACGGATCGCACCACACCGATGCGATCGTGACCGAGGACGAGACGGCCGCGCGCCAATTCCTCAATGAGGTCGATTCGGCCATCGTGCTGCACAATGCGTCCACCCAGTTTGCCGACGGCGGCGAATTCGGATTCGGCGCCGAGATCGGAATTGCCACCGGCAAGTTTCACGCCCGTGGCCCTGTGGGCGCAGAACAATTGACCAGCTTCAAATACCGCGTTCACGGCACCGGACAGACGCGGCCGTGATGCGCATAAACGGCCCGCAGCGGGGAACGCGTTGAGTAAAGCTTCTCCGGACTTGCCATCGGTGGCTTCCGTCCTTCCGCCTTACGCCAATGGTATGCGCATCGGCCTTCTGGGCGGCTCGTTCGATCCGCCGCATCTGGCGCATCGCGCCATCAGCCTGTTCGCGATCAAGCGTTTGAAACTTGACCGGGTGTGGTGGCTGGTGACACCGGGCAATCCGCTCAAGGCCGACCGGGCCCCGCACGATCTTGCCGAGCGCATGGAAGCGGCGCGGCATCTCGCGCATGACCCGCGCATCGACGTCAGCTGTCTCGAATCCGTCATTGGAACGCGCTATACTGCGGACACGATCAGATATTTGTGCCGCCGTGCTTCGGGTCTGCACTTTGTCTGGATCATGGGAGCGGACAATCTTGCACAATTTCACCGCTGGCATGACTGGCGGCGTATAGCATCTGAGGTGCCGATCGCTGTGATCGACCGTCCGCCGCAAAGCCTTCGTGCCCTCGCCTCGCCGACCGCCCAGGCTCTTGCGCGCTACCGCCTCCCGGAAAATCAGGCTGCAAGCCTCGCCGAGCAACGCACGCCGGCCTGGGTCTTTCTCACCGGCTTGAAACTGTACCTGTCATCGACGGGCCTGCGGAACCAGGACGGAAGCTGGAGGACGGGTTGAAGCCGCCTGGAGTGGCGCCAGCACATATGAAATTACCGGCTGCCTCACATTTTCCGAAGTTCATGTCGGGGGATGGCCGGAATGACACTATCGAACTTCGGAATCGCGGTGCTGGGGTACTGGATATTGAAACCATTAACCCCACATGCATAGAATGGTGGCGGGCGTCCGAAGGATTCGGGCGTTCGCGATACAGTGAAAGGAATGGTCCCTGGCCACGTCTGTATTGTCCAAGTCTGTTTTACCCAAGGTTTCTGAGAAGACAGCAACCAAACCCGCGCGTAAAACATCGACCAAAGCTGCGGCCTTGAAGGCGCAACCAGACGCCGACAAGACCCTGAATCTGATCCTCTCCCGCCTCGACGATATGAAGGCGGAAGAAACGGTCACCATCGACCTTCGCGGCAAATCGGCATATTCCGACTACATGGTCGTCACCACCGGCCGGGTTAACCGGCACGTTGGCGCGATCGCGGAGAATGTCGCCAAGGGTCTCAAGGAGAGTGGCATCACCAAACCCCATGTCGAAGGCATGTCCAATTGCGATTGGGTGCTGATCAATTCGGGGGACGTGGTCGTCCACATCTTCCGGCCCGAGGTCCGCGAATTCTACAATCTGGAAAGATTGTGGATGCAGGGTCCGACGACCGCGAAGGCGATTTAGGCCTCGGTTCGGTAGAGGGGTTTGGAGTCCGTCATTTGCCTCCTGGGCCTCGTCTCGGAGGGTGGCGGATGTCAACTTCGTGCCACTCACTCAAATCCCCGGCGGCCCGACCAAATCATGCGCCTTCTCGTCATCGCCATCGGACGGCTCAAGCAGGGCCCGGAGCGGGAACTCGCCGAGCGCTACCGCCAGCGATTCGACGATATCGGCCGCAAGCTCGGATTTCGCGGCCTCGAAATTCATGAGATGGCCGAAAGCCGCGCCCGCGATGCAACTTCCCGGATCGCCGAGGAGGCGGCGGCGATTTCGGCAGCGATTCCGCCCAAATCCGTGCTGGTTGCGCTCGACGAGCGCGGCGACAACATCGACAGCGGCACGTTTGCCCGTCATCTCGCCCGCTGGCGCGACGACCAGGTTGCCAATACTATTTTTTCAATTGGCGGCGCGGACGGACTTTCGCCCGAATTGCGGCGCATGGCACAAATGAGGATGGCGTTCGGCTCCGCGACCTGGCCGCACCAGATGGTGCGCGTCATGCTTTTTGAGCAAATCTATCGCGCGGCCACCGTCCTGGCAGGTCACCCCTATCATCGCGCGTAAAATAAGCGCACGACGCTCGCGTAAGGCACGACGGGATTGATGCAATCGGCACGGAACACTCCGGCTTACCACGGCGCCGCTCGCGCCGACGCACTCTCGTTGGCCCGCATTTCGGTCATCCTGTTTTCCGCAACTCTCGCCGCCGCCGGCGTCAGCGCATCGGCCCAGGTCGCCGAGAATGTGCCGCAGGCAGCGGGCTCGCCTGACGCCATCAGGCAGCGTGAACAGGAATTGGAGGCGACACGGGCGCAGCAAAGGAGTTCAACTGAACTTCAGCAGCAGCTCAAGGCTACGATTGCCGCGATCGGCGAGGACCGCAGCAAGCTGAACGCGCAATTGATCGATGTGGCCGCCCAGGTTCGAACCGTCGAGGCCAGAATCGGAGATGCGGAAGCGAGGCTTCGCCCGCTCGACGCCCGTGACCAGCAAATCAGAAGCTCGCTCGATTCGCGCCGCGCCGAAGTGGTGGAAGTGCTGGCGGCGTTGCAGCGCGCCGGACGCCGGACACCGCCGGCCTTGCTGGTCAGACCAGAAGATGCGCTGCAATCGCTTCGAACCGCCATATTGCTCGGATCCGTTGTGCCCGAATTGCGCGCCCGCGCCGAAGCGCTGGCCAAGGACCTCGCCGAGCTCATGGCGCTGCGCAAGGCGATTGCCTCGGAGCGCGACCGCTTGGCTTCCGACCGTGACCACCTGAGGGACGATCAGACCCGGCTCGCAGCGCTGATCGACGAGCGCCAGCGCAAGCAAAGCGGGGCCGAAAAAGACCTGGAGACGGAAAGCGCGCGCGCCATTGCGCTCTCCAGACAGGTCGACAGCCTTCAGGGCCTGATCAGCAAGATGGAACAGGACTCAAAGAGCGCGGCGAAGGCGGCAGCCGCGGCCACTTTGCAGGGAACGCCCGGCAACGCGGCCGATGGCAAGCCTAATCTGGGCGAGCTGAAGAACCCGGCCCGGCAGAGCCCGGCGGTGGCGTTCGCTTCCGCCAGGGGATTGCTCGCGCTGCCGGTCAACGGGGTCAAAATACGGGAGTTTGGCGGTTCCGATGGCGTGGGTGGCGTCGAAAAAGGCATTTCTTTGGCAACCCGGCCCGGCGCTCAGGTCACAACCCCGTGTGACGGCTGGGTCGTTTACGCCGGCCCCTTCCGCAGCTACGGACAACTCTTGATCCTGAACGCCGGGGGCGGGTATCATGTGTTGATCGCCGGAATGGGGCGCATTTCGGTTAACATCGGACAGTTTGTTCTTACGGGGGAGCCGGTCGCGACCATGGGGACAACATCCCAGGTCGCGTCGATACTGGCAACCAATGCCAGCCAGCCCGTGCTCTATATTGAGTTCCGTAAGGACGGCACTCCCATTGATCCAGGCCCATGGTGGGCCGCAAATGAAGGCGAAAAGGTTCGCGGATGATGCGCAAGACTTCTCTCATTCTTCTCAGCGCCGCCACTGGCGCGGCATTGACGCTGTTCGTGACCCAGCCGCGCGCGGTGATGATGGGATCGATCGCGCGTGCCTCGACGTCGGACACCTATCGCCAGCTCAACCTGTTCGGCGACGTGTTCGAGCGGGTGCGCAGCGATTATGTCGAGAAACCGGACGACAGCAAGCTCGTCGAATCCGCGATCAGCGGCATGTTGAGCGGACTCGATCCGCATTCCAGCTACATGGACGCCAAGAGCTTCCGCGACATGCAGGTGCAGACGCGCGGCGAATTCGGCGGCCTCGGCATCGAAGTCACCATGGAAGACGGCCTGATCAAGGTGGTGTCACCGATCGACGACACGCCGGCTTCCAAGGCCGGCATCCTCGCCAACGACATCATCACCATGCTCGACGACGAGCAGGTCCAGGGGCTGACGCTCAACCAGGCGGTTGAAAAGATGCGCGGGCCCGTCAACACCAAGATCCGGCTCAAGGTCATCCGCAAGGGCACGGACAATCCGATCGACGTCACGCTGGTGCGCGACAATATCCGCGTCCGCTCGGTGCGCGCGCGCGTCGAAGGCGACGATATCGGCTATATCCGCATCACCACCTTCAACGAGCAGACCACCGAAGGACTGAAGAAAGAGATCAACAATCTCAACACCCAGCTCGGCGACAAGCTGAAGGGCTTCATCATCGACCTTCGCAACAACCCCGGCGGCCTGCTGGAAGAAGCGGTGACGGTTTCCGACACCTTCCTCGAGCGCGGCGAAATCGTCTCGACCCGCGGACGCAATGCCGAGGAAACCCAGCGCCGTTCGGCGCGTCCGGGCGATCTCACCAAGGGCAAGCCGGTGATCGTTCTGATCAATGGCGGCTCGGCATCGGCTTCCGAAATCGTCGCCGGCGCCTTGCAGGATCACAAGCGCGCCACGCTGATCGGCACCCGTTCGTTCGGCAAGGGCTCGGTTCAGACCATCATACCGCTCGGCGCCGGCAACGGCGCGCTGCGGCTGACCACGGCGCGTTATTACACGCCGTCCGGCAAGTCGATCCAGGCCAAGGGTATCGTTCCGGACATCGAGGTGTTGCAGGACGTGCCGGACGAGCTGAAGTCGCGGACCGACACCAAGGGCGAGGCTTCGCTGCGCGGTCACTTGAAAAACGACGGCGACGAGAAGACCGGCTCGCAGTCCTACGTGCCGCCGGATCCCAAGAACGACAAGGCGCTGAAGATGGCCGACGACCTCTTGCACGGCATCAAGGCCAACCCCACTCCGCCGGTGACCGGCGACAATGCCTCGGTCGAGAAGGCTCCCAACAAGGAAGCCAATTGATCGCTTCAAGAGGTATTTCTTCGAAAAAAAGGGCGGCCGTCAGGGCCGCCCTTTTTATTTGCCGGCGGGAAAATTGGCGCCGCGGCGAATCACGGAAGTCCAGCACGGCGTGTCGGCCGCCGTGGGAGGAGGCAGTTCCACCCTGCCGCTGCC
The DNA here is from genome assembly GCA_963770515.1 of uncultured Alphaproteobacteria bacterium. Taxonomy (GTDB): domain Bacteria; phylum Pseudomonadota; class Alphaproteobacteria; order Rhizobiales; family Xanthobacteraceae; genus Bradyrhizobium. The sequence goes on along the minus strand of CAVYPW010000001.1, from coordinate 1,421,301 downwards.
TTGCACCGCCGTGGTATCTTCGAGGTCATTGATTCGGGGAGTTCGATGGCAGAGGCGGCCGACGAGCTGAGCGCTCCGCTTGGACGCGATATCACGCGTGGCCGGCGCCGTTTTCGGCTGCCTTTCACCATAATGCAGGTGATGGCGACCGCGCTGGGCGGGTTTCTGCTGGCTTTTGCCGGCTATGCCCTCTTCAACGACGATCCATTCGGTGGCGAGCCGCTGGTGCGGATCGCGATCGGGCCTTCACCGGGCGAGGACAAGCCGGCCGCGAAGATGGCGCCTGAGAAGCCGGCCGAGAAATCCACCATGGCGTCGCACGGCGGAGAGCCGTCGGCGACTTCGTCCAAGACCGGCGCGTCTTCCGATCAGCGAACGGTTACCATCATCGACGGCTCCAGCGGCGCACAGCACGACGTGCCGATCGGCGGTGGCGAGGCTTCCGACAAAGACCCATCCGCGGCTCCCTCCGTGATGTCAGGGATCGACCCGCGGCTGCTGGAAAAATCCCGCTACGGCATGATTCCGACCGTGTCGGACGGGTTGAAGCCGTTTACCGCCTATGCGGGTGACGCCGACCGGGCCAAGGCCGCGAAGATGCCGGTGGTCGCCATCGTTGTCGGCGGCCTCGGCGTGGGCGCCGCCAAGACCGTCGATGCTATCTTGAGATTGCCTGCCGCGGTGACGCTGGCATTCACCCCTTACGGATCGGACCCGGCCAAGCTGGTCGAGCGGGCGCGCGCGCAGCATCACGAAATTCTGCTGCAAATCCCGATGGAACCCTATGACTATCCCGACAACGATCCGGGACCGCAGACCCTGCTGACGACGCTGGCACCTGAACAAAATATCGATCGCTTGTACTGGCACCTCAGCCGGTTCCAGGGTTACGCCGGGATCGCCAATTTCATGGGCGCCCGCTTTGTAGCAACCGATACCGCGATGGCGCCAATAGTGAAGGAAGCCGCCAAGCGTGGTCTTGGCTATTTCGACGACGGTTCGGCGCGCAGCACCGCTCTCTCGCTGGCAGCGTCCCAGGCCGTTCCCTTCGCCAAGGCCGATGTCGCCATCGATGCGGTGCCGACCCCCAGCGAAATCGATCGTGCCCTGGCCAAACTCGAGGGATTGGCCAAAGAGGGTGGAATTGCGGTGGGTGTCGCCTCGGCGTTGCCGATCTCGATCGAGCGGATTAGCGTCTGGAGCAGGACGCTGGACAGCCATGGTCTTTTGCTCGTGCCATTGACAACCGTGATGCTGAAATCAAAATCAAGCTAGTGGAGTGGATTTGACATTCGCTATCCTGTAGCCGGGAATGCGCGAATAGCGAATGTCAGAATCGGACCACTAGCTGGTGTCACGCCACCACGCAGGAGGCCTTGACGGAATGCCGCGTTACGAAGACCTGCCCTATCGAACCTGTGTCGGTATGATGCTGATCAACGCAGCCGGGCTGGTCTTCATCGGTCGCAGAGCCGGCGGTATCGAGCATGTTGACGAATCCCATGTCTGGCAGATGCCGCAAGGCGGCGTCGACCCCGGCGAGGATACGTGGCAAGCCGCCAAGCGCGAGCTTTATGAGGAAACCAGCGTCCGTTCGGTCGAGAAGCTTGCCGAAGTCGCGGACTGGCTGGTCTACGATATTCCCCGCACCATCGCCGGCCGAGCCTGGAAGGGCCGCTATCGCGGCCAGCGGCAGAAATGGTACGCGGTTCGCTTCACCGGCGAAGACCGCGAGATCAATGTCGCCAGCCCCGGCGGCGGGCACAAGGCCGAGTTCGTCGGCTGGCGCTGGGAGCCGATGAAAAACTTGCCCGACCTCATCGTTCCGTTCAAGCGCCCGGTCTATGAGCGCGTGGTCAAGGAATTCGCCAAGCTTGCGGGCGGTTGAGTTCGCCTCTCACCGCTTAAAGCGCCCGCCCATGCGATCGCCATCATGACAAAACCCTACCGTCCCAATGTCGGCATTGCGCTGTTCAATGCCACAGGTCAGGCTTTGATCGGACGACGATTCAGGGACGACGGCCCGGAGATCGTTCTCCCCGGCCTCGAGTGGCAAATGCCGCAAGGCGGCATCGATGCAGCAGAAAATCCCCGCGAGGCGGTGATGCGCGAGCTTTGGGAAGAGACCGGCGTGAAAAGCGTCCACTATCTCGGTGAGACCGACTGGCTGACCTACGAGTTTCCGCCCTATTCGGGCCCTCCATCGCACCGGCTGGCACAGTTTCGCGGCCAGCGGCAAAAATGGTTTGCGTTGCGTTTTACCGGCTCCGAGCAGGAAATTGATCCGCTCATCTCACGCAACGGCCAGCCGCCGGAATTCGACCAATGGCGCTGGGAACGGCTTGATCGCGTCGCCGACCTCGTGGTGCCGTTTCGGCGCGACGTCTACCGCGCGGTGGCGCAGCAATTCGCAAAATTCGCCGCAGCGGGTTAGTGCAGCGCCGTCGTATTGAGCTCGTACTCGATGCTCTTGAAATGGTCGAGCCTTTCGATCTCGCGATCGAGTTCGGAGCCTTCCTTTTCGGAGAGCTTGGCTTCCATCTCAGCAATGGTTTCAGCAAACTGCGCCCGGTCGAGTTCGTCGAGCGAGGTGGCGACGTCGGCCAGAACCGTGAGACCTTTGGCGGAAACCTCGGCCAGCCCGCCGAGTACGATGATCTTCTGCTTCGAGCCGCCGGACATCACCGTCAGGATGCCCGGCCGGATCGCGGCCACGACCGGCGCATGTCCGGCGAGCACGCCGAAATCGCCCTCGACCCCTGGGACATCGACTTGATCGACCTCGCCGGAGAAGGCGAGCTTTTCGGGCGAGACGAGATCGAAGTGAAAGGTGGCCATATTCTCTCTGCTCTTTTCGCTGTCACCCGCGGGCCTGACCCGCGGGTCCATCAGATCAAAACACTTCTCTTTCGATGGATCGCCGGATCAAGTCCGGCGATGACGACATCACAAGCTTACGCCGCTTCCGCGAGCTTCTTGCCCTTTTCGACCGCCTCTTCGATCGTGCCCACCATGTAGAAGGCGGCTTCGGGCAAATGGTCGTATTTGCCTTCGCACAGGTCGCGGAAGCCCTTGATGGTGTCGGCGAGATCGACGAACTTGCCGGGCGAGCCGGTAAACACTTCAGCGACGTGAAACGGCTGCGACAGGAAACGTTCGACCTTGCGGGCGCGCGCGACCGTGATCTTGTCCTCTTCCGACAATTCGTCCATGCCGAGAATGGCGATGATGTCCTGCAGCGATTTATATTTCTGCAGCACCTGCTGCACCATGCGCGCGGTGTTGTAGTGCTCTTCTCCGACGACCAGCGGAGAAAGCATGCGCGAGGTCGAGTTCGAGCGGGTCCACCGCCGGATAAATGCCCTTTTCCGAGATCGCGCGGTTCAACACCGTGGTCGCGTCCAAGTGGGCGAACGAGGTCGCGGGCGCCGGGTCGGTCAAGTCGTCGGCCGGCACGTAGATCGCCTGCACCGAAGTAATCGATCCCTTGTGCGTCGTGGTGATGCGTTCCTGCAGCGCGCCCATGTCGGTCGCGAGCGTCGGCTGATAGCCCACCGCGGAGGGAATACGGCCGAGCAGCGCCGACACTTCGGAGCCGGCTTGCGTGAAGCGGAAGATGTTGTCGACGAAGAACAGCACGTCCTGGCCCTGGTCGCGGAAATGCTCGGCGACGGTCAAGCCCGTGAGGCCGACGCGGGCGCGCGCGCCCGGCGGTTCGTTCATCTGACCGAACACCAGCGCACATTTCGACTTCACGCTCGGATCCGGATGGTGAGGATCCGCGTTGACCTTCGATTCGATGAACTCGTGATAGAGGTCGTTGCCTTCACGGGTGCGCTCGCCGACGCCGGCGAACACCGAGTATCCACCGTGCGCCTTGGCGACGTTGTTGATGAGTTCCTGAATCAGCACCGTCTTGCCGACGCCGGCGCCGCCGAACAGACCGATCTTGCCGCCCTTGGCGTAAGGCGCCAGCAGGTCGACGACCTTGATGCCGGTGACGAGAATTTCGGCTTCCGTGGACTGATCGGTATAGAGCGGCGCTTCCTGATGAATGGCACGCAGACCCTCCGATGCCACCGGACCAGCTTCATCGATCGGCTCGCCGATGACGTTGATGATGCGCCCCAGCGTCCCGGCGCCGACCGGCACCATGATCGGGTTGCCGGTGTCGGTGACTTCCTGACCGCGGACCAGACCCTCGGTGGTGTCCATCGCGATCGTGCGCACCGTGGACTCGCCGAGATGCTGCGCGACCTCGAGCACCAGGCGGTTACCGCCGTTCTTGGTTTCGATGGCGTTCAGAATGGCGGGCAGATGTCCTTCGAACTGCACGTCAACGACGGCGCCGATGACCTGCGTGATGCGTCCGGTCTGGTTGGCAGGTGTAGCCATAAAACTATCTCCTTCGAATTCTTAATCTCTGGACAACCGTCGGTCCGATCGTGCGTGTCGCCGTTACATCGCCTCGGCGCCGGAGATGATTTCAATCAGCTCCTTGGTGATCATGGCCTGACGGGTGCGGTTGTAGATCAATGTCTGCTTGCGGATCATGTCGCCGGCGTTGCGGGTGGCGTTGTCCATCGCGCTCATCTGGGCGCCGTAGAACGAGGCGTTGTTCTCCAGAAGCGCGCGGAAAACCTGCACCGCGATGTTGCGCGGCAAAAGCCGGGGCAGGATTTCGTCTTCCTCCGGCTCGTATTCGTAAGCAACCGCAGGCTCAGCGTTGGCCGCGGACGCTTCCACCACCAGCGGGATGATCTGCTGCGCCGTTGGGATCTGGGCGATCACCGAGCGGAAGCGCGAATAGAACAGCGTGCAGACGTCAAATTCGCCGTTGTTGAAGCGCGCGATGACCTTTTTGGCGACGTCTTCGGCGTTGACGAAACCAAGCTGACGAACCGAGCGCAGCTCGACGCTTTCGACGATCTGCTTTTCGAAAGTGCGTCGCAGCTGCTCCAGCCCCTTGCGGCCGACGCAGAAAAACTTGACCTCTTTGCCCTGGGAAATCAGCTTCAGCGCGTGTTCGCGGGCGAGCCGCACGATCGAGGAGTTGAAGGCGCCCGAAAGACCGCGTTCGCCGGTACACACCAACAAGAGATGCACCTGATCCTTGCCGGTTCCGGCCAGAAGCGTGGGCGCGCCGGGCGAGCCTGCGGCAGCCTTTGCAATATCGGAGATCACCGCATCCATCTTTTCGGCATAGGGCCGCGCGGCCTCGGCGGCGGACTGTGCCCGGCGCAACTTCGAGGCGGCGACCATTTGCATCGCCTTGGTGATCTTCTGCGTCGCCTTGGTCGAGGCGATGCGGACCCGCATATCCTTCAGTGAAGCCATTCTTAGTTCACCCTGGCGACCCGATTCTGATCCGGCCGCGACCCCCTCGTTTCGTCATGCCCAGCCTCGTGCCGGACATGACGGTTTGATCAAGCAAGCGTTTTGACGAAACCCTCGACCACGCTCTTCAGCTTGGCCGCGGTATCGTCGCTGAGATCGCGGCTGTCGCGGATGGTGTTGAGAATCTCGACGTTCTTGCCCCGAAGCGTCGACAACAGCCCGTCCTCGAACGCCCGCACCTTGTTGAGCGGAAGCGCGTCGAGATAGCCATTGGTGCCGGCCCAGATCACGCAGACCTGCTCTTCCATCTTCAGCGGCGAGAACTGCGGCTGCTTGAGAAGTTCAGTCAGGCGCGAGCCGCGGTTGAGCAGGCGCTGGGTCGAGGCGTCGAGGTCGGAGCCGAACTGCGCGAACGCCGCCATTTCGCGGTATTGCGCCAGTTCGCCCTTGATCTTGCCGGCGACCTTTTTCATCGCCTTGGTCTGTGCCGATGATCCGACGCGCGACACCGACAGGCCGACGTTCACGGCAGGCCGGATGCCCTGGAAGAACAGGTCGGTTTCGAGGAAGATCTGGCCGTCGGTAATCGAAATCACGTTGGTCGGAATGTAGGCCGAGACGTCGTTGGCCTGGGTTTCGATCACCGGCAGCGCGGTGAGCGATCCCGAACCCTGATCCTTGTTGAGCTTGGCGGCGCGCTCCAACAGGCGCGAATGCAGATAGAAGACGTCGCCCGGATAGGCTTCGCGGCCCGGCGGACGGCGCAGCAACAGCGACATCTGGCGGTAGGCGACGGCCTGCTTGGACAAGTCGTCATAGATGATGACCGCGTGCATGCCGTTGTCGCGGAAGTACTCGCCCATGGTGCAGCCGGTGAACGGCGCGATGTATTGCATCGGCGCCGGATCGGACGCGGTGGCCGCGACGATGATCGAATATTCCAGCGCGCCCTGCTCTTCGAGCACCTTCACGAACTGCGCGACGGTCGAGCGCTTCTGCCCGATCGCGACATAGACGCAATAAAGCTTGATGTTCTCGTCCGGCTGGGCGTTGAGCGGCTTCTGGTTAAGGATGGTGTCGAGCGCGATGGCGGTCTTGCCGGTCTGACGGTCGCCGATGATCAATTCGCGCTGGCCGCGGCCGACCGGGATCAGCGCATCGATCGCCTTCAGACCGGTCGCCATCGGTTCGTTGACCGACTTGCGCGGAATGATACCGGGCGCCTTGACGTCGACGCGCATGCGCTTGTCGGCCTTGATCGGGCCCTTGCCGTCGATCGGATTGCCGAGCGCATCGACGACGCGGCCGAGCAGACCCTTGCCGACCGGCGTGTCGACGATGGCGCGGGTGCGCTTGACGGTCTGGCCTTCCTTGATCTCGCGGTCGGCGCCGAAAATCACGATACCGACGTTGTCGGTTTCGAGGTTCAGCGCCATGCCGCGGGTGCCGTTCTCGAACTCGACCATTTCACCGGCCTGGACGTTGTCGAGGCCGAAGACGCGGGCAATACCGTCGCCGACGGACAACACCTGTCCGACTTCGGAGACCTCGGCCTCCTGGCCAAAATTCTTGATCTGGTCCTTGAGGATCGCGGAAATTTCCGCGGCGCGGATGTCCATCAGCCTGCCTCTTTCATCGCGTGCTTGATCGAATTGAGTTTGGTGCGAAGCGAACTATCGACCATGCGGCTGCCGAGTTTGACAACAAGGCCACCGATGATCGAGGGATCGACTTTCACGTTGAACGAAACATCTTTGCCCGTCACCGATTTCAGCGCGGTCTTGAGGGCATCGAGATTCTTGTCGCTGAGCTGTTCGGCCACCGTCACGTCGGCGGTCGCCTCGCCCTTGAACTTGGCCACCAGCGCGCGGAAGGCGCGGATCACCTGATCAACGGCAAACAGCCGCCGGTTGGAGGTGAGAACTTTCAGGAAATTGGCGGAAATGCCGGAAATACCGGCCTTGTCGAGCACCGCCGACAGCGCCTTTGCCTGTATATCGGAGGAAAAAACCGGACTGCGAACCAGACGCTTCAGATCCGCGCTGTCCGCCAGCATCGCGTCGAATTTGTCGAGGTCGGCCTTGACGGCGTCGATTGATTTTTCATCGCGCGCCAATTCGAACAAGGCCGTTGCATAACGACCGGACACTCCCGATACGGACGGATTCTCAGCCACGAGCGCGCTCTTTATTGCTGTCAAACTCGCAAGGGAAAAACCGTCGCCAAACTGCGGCGCCTAGCGATCCAAGCCCTTGGAGTTCAAGCGGGACTTCGATTTTCGACCGGCACAGGCAGCGCCAGAACCGTTAAAATCGCGGCTTTGCTAACATAGCAAGAGTGCAGGTGCAATATGACGGCCGCCGCCGGTGATGCCTTGCCGCACGCGGTTTGCGGACCGATCGCCTGGCGATTCGCTGCGACGGGCTGGTCTGCTCAAACGGTATTCAGAAACCGGACTTCAACAACCAAAATCGTTCCGCCCGTTGTTGCAAAGCCGCATGCGCCCAGCGGGCGGAACGCGGAAATCCGCCCAGCCATTCCCATTTCGCATTACTTGCTGAAATCCCGGCAACCAGCACGAGAACTTACGTCAACAGTAATTAAGAGGTAATCTAAGTATATATTCGACTACTTTATCAACAAAATAGGCATTACGGAACATCCGCTGATCTTCTGTTCCGCGTAACAAGATGTTTCAAGTTGAGATAAATCGATTCTACTGCCCCTTTTATGCCTCATTGCGGAATCAAACGGCAGTCCTCAAAACGGAGCGGGGGTTCCACTCGTCACAGATGTGGCGTTACTTAAATTGAGGGACTGATATAATGCTGAAACTGAACAAGCAGACGCTGGGTAAAGTCACCCAGTCGCGTACGGCGCTCATCCTTTTTGCCGCAGCTGCTTTCACCGGTGGTACCGCTTCTGAGGCCTCGGCGAGGCCCTATCGGCACGACCATCACCACCACCATTTTGCCCATCATGCCGCCCGGACCGAGAATTCGTCCTGGCGGGAAGCCAATGCGTCGATCGGATCGACCCTGGGCGGCCGAAGCTTCTCGGGCATGGCCTCTTTCTACGGCAATGAATCCGGCCACCGGACTGCCTCCGGCCAGCGCTTCAACCAGGAAGCCATGACGGCGGCCCACCGCTCGCTGCCGTTCGGCACCAGGCTTAGGGTCACCCACGGCGGCCGCAGCGTCGTCGTGACCATCAACGACCGCGGCCCGTTCGTTCGCGGCCGGGTACTCGACCTGTCCACGGGCGCGGCCCGTGCCATCGGTCTGACGGGCGCCGGCGTCGGCCGGGTCGTCGCCGAGGTCGTCTCGTAATCTGCGCGGCTTTCCCGCGCAGCTTTCAAGATACCTGCGGAATCATCCTGCGCCCTGATCGGGTGATGGAACCGGCTTTACGCTGACACCAAAACCCGCCGTCGTAACCCGACGGCGGGTTTTGTTTTGTGCCGTCACAAAAAGCTCTGCGGATCGACGTCGATCTCGAGCTTGAGGTTTCCCTTGGTCTTGGGACCCGCGGCCAGCCATTCGCGCAAATATTCCGACAGGTCGACATTACGCAGCGATTTCACCAGCAGGCGAAAACGGTAACGGCCTTTGATCACCGCAAGCGGCGCCTCGGCGGGGCCGAGCACCTTGATCCGCTCATCGATCGGCGCGATCGCCGCAAGCTTGCGCGCAAAGCCCTCCGCGGTCGGACGATCGCCGGCCGACACGATCAGGCTCGCCAGCCGCCCGAACGGCGGATAACCGGTGCGTTCGCGGGAGTCGATTTCACCGGCGTAGAACGCGTCGCGGTCGCAGGCCACCAACGCCTTCATCACGGGGTGTTCGACCTGATGGGTCTGCAAATAGCCGACGCCCCTGCCCTGGTCGCGTCCGGCACGGCCGATCACCTGGTTGAGCAATTGCCAGGTACGCTCGGCCGCGCGTGGATCGCCATTGCTCAAGCCCAGATCGGCATCCACCACGCCGACCAGATTGAGCCGCGGGAAATGATGACCCTTCGCCACCAGTTGGGTGCCGATGATGATGTCGACGCGGCCCTCCGCGATCTCGTTCAACTCGCTGCGCATGGTTTCGATCGAGGTGATGAGGTCGCTCGACAGCACCATCGAACGCGCGTCCGGAAACAGGCTGGCCACCTCTTCCTGCAAGCGCTCGACGCCGGGACCGACCGCGACCAGCGATTCCTCGGCCGCGCAATTCGGACAGGTATGCGGACGCGGCATCGAGAAGCCGCAGTGGTGACAGACAAGCCGCTGGCGAAAGCGATGGTCGACTAGCCAGGCATCGCAGATGGTGCAGGCAAAGCGGTGCCCGCAGGCGCGGCATAATGTCAGCGGCGCATAGCCGCGGCGGTTGAGAAACAGCAGCGCCTGTTCGCGCCGCTCAACCGCCAAACGAATTTGCTCGGCGAGCTTGGGTGAGATGAAGCGGCCGCGCGGCGGGACTTCGCGTCTGAGATCAATCGCCTCGATATGCGGCATGTGCTGGCCACCGAACCGCGACGGCAGCACGATGCGCTGATAGCGTCCCTTGCGCGCATTGACCTCGGTTTCGATCGACGGCGTGGCCGACGCCAGCACGATCGGGATTTTAGCGATATGCGCGCGCACCACCGCCATGTCACGGGCGTGGTAATGCGCGCCGTCATCCTGCTTGTAGGCCTGGTCGTGCTCCTCATCTACGATGATGAGACCGAGATCGGCATAGGGCATGAACAGCGCGGAACGGGCGCCGACCACCACCGGCGCCTCGCCGCTGGCGATTGCCGCCCAGTTGCGCTGCCGGGTGCGCGGGGTCAATTCGGAATGCCATTCCAGCGGCCGCACGCCGAAACGCCGCGCGAAACGGTCCAGGAACTGGCCGGTCAACGCGATCTCCGGCATCAGAATCAACGATTGCTTGCCTCGGCGAATGGTCTCTGCGATCGCCTCGAAATAAACTTCGGTTTTGCCTGAACCGGTGACGCCGTCGAGCAAAGCGACGTGGAAGGTGCCGTTGGCCGCGAGCGCGCGTATCGCATCCACGGCCGTGCGCTGCTGGCGGGAAAATTCGGGCATCGAAAACGCGGGATCCGGCGCCGGCGGCGCGGGCGGGCGCGGCATGGCTTCGACCGTGAGTGTGCCCTCATCGACGAGGCCGTCGACAACGCCCGCGCTGACGCCGGCTTCCTTCGCCGCATCGGATTTGCCGTGCAACAGCCCATCGGACAACAGTTCGATCAGCCGCCGCCGCGCCGGCGTCATGCGCTGTGGCGGCGGGCCCGACAGACGCACGCCCGTCCGCACCCGCTCGGGTCCGAGATCCTCGCCCATGCGCAGGCACATCCGCAGCACCATGCCGCGCGCCGAGAGCGTGTAATTGGAGACCCAATCGATGAGCGCGCGCAATTCCGGTTTCAGCGGCGGCACGTCGAGCTTCTCGCCGACATCCTTCAATCGATTGTGCAGACGCGGATCTGGATTGGCGTTTTCGGCCCACACCACGCCGACTACCTCGCGCGGCCCGAGCGGCACACAGACCACATCGCCGGCTTTGAGTTCGAGCCCGCGCGGCACGCGATAGGAATAGGCGCGGTCGAGCGCGACGGGCACCAGCACATCGACGACACCCGTCGATGATGCGGATAATGGCGAGGCGCGCGAAGAGTGGTCCATCCCGGATGAGAGCCTGGTTAATTAGCGAAGGATAAACCAAGACGGTGCGATATAATCACTAGTGTCCCGGTTCTGACATTTGTACCGTGTCGCGGCAGGTTCGTTTACGAATGTCAGAACCAGAGGGACACTAGCAAATATTGGATTCTAGTGTGGTTTTGGATTTGACATTCGTTTGGAAGAACTCCCGGCAATACTGAGGCGAATGTCAAATCCACCACACTGGGAATCATCCTGCCAAGAGCCGATCGAGAGCCGATATGGCAAAGCCGGTGACCGCATTGCAGCCGATTGAACTTGACTGCGCCGACGAATCGATCGCGCTGGAGATGGCACGATGGCTGGCCTATTTGCGCACCGAGCGGCGTTTGTCGCCAAAGACCTCGGAGGCCTACGCCCGCGACCTGCGTCAGTTCCTCGAATTCCTGGCCGGGCACTGGGAAGCGCGCGTGACCGTCGGCCGTTTCGCCGCGCTTGAAGCCAGCGATATCAGGGCCTTCATGGCCAAACGCCGCACGGACGAAATCGCCAGCCGTTCGCTGATGCGTGCGCTGGCAGGGTTGCGCTCGTTCGGACGGTTCCTGGAACGCGAAGGCCGGGGCAGGGTCGGCGCCCTGTCCGCCATCCGCGCGCCGAAGGTCGGCAAAAGCCTGCCAAAACCTTTAGCCGTGGCGGCGGCCAAACGCCTCGCCGATGCCGACGAACGCGCGGGCGAAGACCGCGATCCCTGGATCTGGGCGCGCGATGCCGCGGTCATGGCGTTGCTCTACGGTTCCGGCCTGCGTATCTCCGAGGCGCTCGGACTGAAACGCCGCGACGTGCCCGCGCCCGGCGAAGGCGACGTATTGATCGTCACCGGCAAAGGCAACAAGACGCGGATGGTGCCGGTGCTGCAAAATGTCCTGACTCTCATTCAGGATTATGCGGCGATGTGCCCGTATCCCTTGCCGCCGGAGGGGCCGATCTTCGTCGGCGCCCGCGGCGGACCTCTAAGTCCTCGCATCATTCAGCTCACCATGGCGCGCTTGCGCGGCGCGCTCGGGCTGCCCGACAGCGCAACGCCGCACGCGCTGCGGCATTCCTTTGCCACCCACCTGTTGTCGCGCGGCGGCGATTTGCGCGCGATCCAGGAACTGCTCGGCCACGCTTCGCTGTCGACCACGCAGATCTACACCGGGATCGACAGTGAGCGGCTGCTGGAAGTGTATCGGAGCGCGCATCCGCGCGGATAAAAACCGGCTCATTTCGGGCAACGCTGCCGACGGTCGATCCCGACCGGACCCTTGCGCTCGCCAACTTGTTCGTCCATCGTTGAGCCACTCGCAGGGGGAGAATAATCATGAGCGCGCATGAGAGCATGGAGCAGGCCGAACACGCCGAGCATGCATCCGGAGAGAACAAGAAGATCGCGCTCCTGATCGCGGTGATCGCGCTGTGTCTGGCGCTGTCAGAAACGCTCGGAAAAGGCGCGCAGACCGAATCGATCGCCAAGAATGTCGAGGCCTCAAACCTCTGGGCATTCTTCCAGGCCAAAAGCATCCGCCGCACCACCGTGCAGACCGCGGCCGAGCAGGCCAAGCTCGCTGTCCCAAGCGACGACGCCGTGAAAGCGGTGGTACAAAAGCAGATTGACGACTGGCAGAAGACCGCGGCGCGTTACCGTTCCGAACCCGAAACCGGCGAAGGGACCGAACAGCTCGCCGAACGCGCCAAGCACGCCGAAGAAGAACGCGACCTTGCCACGGCGAAGTATCATCACTTCGAATTGGCGTCCGGAGCCTTCCAGATCGGCATCGTACTGGCGTCGGCCACGATCATCACCGGCATAGTCGCGCTTGCGTGGATCGCAGGCCTGTTGACCCTTACCGGAGTCGCTTTCACCGCATTGGGCATATTCGCCCCACACGCGCTGCATCTGGCTCTGTAAGGCGAGATGATTTAGCGAGCTTCGTGCACGCTCTTTCGGAAACGCTGGATCAACCGCAGCATTCGCGATGACCAGCGATCACCGTCGCCACGCAGGATTTCCAGAATGCGCAGCTTGATCGGATCGACCAGGGCCGCCGCCTTGGCGCGCAGGCCAATGATGAATTCATAGAGCCGCTCGAACCATCCCATCTCCAGCAATTTCGGCCGCGTCACATCAAAGACAAAGGCGGTGATGCCGACACCGACAAGCTTGGCGAACAGGATCGTAAAGACGGCGCTGAGCCAGTATTCATGCGTGAGCAGATAAAACCCGATGAGCTTCAACGGAAACAACGGTATCACCGGCACGGCGAAAACAATCAGTGTCATCGCCGGCGACAGCGTATCGACGCGATCGGCCAACCAGGCTTTGAAAGTCTGCAAAGGAATCTTCGCCACCAACCAGGCGACGATCGGCTCGAGATGATCCCACAGCCACGCCTCGATCAAAAAGATGACCGCGAGCAAAACCCAGATCGGTTGAAGAAGGCGGCGTAGCATAAAATTTTATCCCGGCCCAACTCTTGCCGGGTGAGGATCACATATGGATGGCGCGTTTGCCAACCGCAAGCGCGGCTTCTTTCACCGCTTCCGAGCGGGTCGGATGAGCGTGGCAGGTCCGCGCCAGATCCTCGGCGGAACCGCCAAACTCCATCAAAACAGCGGCTTCGTGGATCATTTCGCCCGCTTCCCGGCCGATAATATGCACGCCGAGGACCCGGTCGGTTTTCGCATCTGCGAGAATCTTCACAAAACCGTCAGTCGTTTGATTGACCTTGGAACGGCCGTTGGCGGTGAACGGGAATTTGCCGCTGGTATAAGCAACACCAGCCTGTTTCAGCTCTTCCTCGGTCTTGCCGACGGAGGAAATTTCCGGCGTTGTATACACAACGCCAGGAATGACGTCGTAATTCACATGGCCGGCCTGACCGGCCAAAATTTCAGCAACCGCGACGCCTTCATCCTCGGCCTTGTGCGCCAGCATCGGGCCGGCAATGACATCGCCGATCGCATAGACGCCCTTCAGGCTGGTGGCGAAATGCGCATCGATCTGCACGCGGCTGCGATTGTCGAGGGCGACACCGGCTTCCTTCAAACCAAGGCCTTCGGTGTAAGGAACGCGACCGATGCAGACCAGTACGACGTCCGCCTCGAGCTTTTCAGCAGCGCCGCCGGCCGCAGGCTCGACCTGGGCGATCAGCGTCTTGCCTGAAGTGTCGACGCCCGTGACCTTGGCGGCAAGCTTGAACGAAAAGCCCTGCTTCTCGAGGATGCGCTGAAACTGCTTGGCGATCTCGCCGTCCATGCCGGGCAGGATGCGGTCGAGAAATTCGACGACGGTGACCTGCGCGCCCAAGCGGTGCCACACCGAACCGAGTTCAAGCCCGATGACGCCGGCGCCGACGATCAGGAGCTTGCCCGGCACCTTGTCGAGCGACAGCGCGCCGGTGGAGGACACGATGCGCTTTTCGTCGATCTCGATGCCTTTGAGGCGCGCGATATCCGATCCCGTCGCAATGACGATGTTCTTGGTCTCGACGGCTTGCGTCTTGCCGTCGTCGCCCGACACTTCGATCTTGCCGGTGCCGAGAATTTTCCCCTTGCCGACAATCACGTCGATCTTGTTCTTCTTCATCAGGAACTCGACGCCCTTGACGTTGCCGTCGATGCCCTGCTGCTTGAAATTCATCATCGATGGCAGATCGAGCTTCGGCGATGAGACGCTGACACCCATCTTGGCAAAGGAGTGTCCCGCCTCCTCAAACATTTCGGACGCGTATAGCAGCGCCTTCGAAGGCATGCACCCGACATTGAGGCAGGTCCCGCCCAGCGTCGCGTTCTTCTCGATCACGGCGACTTTCATGCCGAGTTGTGCGGCGCGAATGGCGCACACATAGCCCCCCGGACCGGTGCCAATAACAACGAGATCGTAAAAGGCCATGATCGAATCCTGTAGCTGAAAACTGTGGGGGTTAACGTCCGCCCGACACGTCGAGAATGGCGCTGGTGACGTAAGAAGCCTCGTCCGACATCAGCCAGACGATGGCGTTGGCAATTTCATCGGCGGTGCCGATGCGCTTCATCGGCACCACATGCGCGAGTTTGTGCGCGCGATCGGGCTCGCCGCCGGAGGCGTGAATTTCGGTATCAATCAGACCGGGGCGGATCGCCGCGACGCGAATGCCCTCGCCGGCAACCTCATATCCGAGGCCTATAGTGAAGGAATCAATCGCCCCCTTGGACGCCGCATAGTCGACATAAGTATTGGGCGATCCGAGTTTAGCGGCGACCGACGACAGATTGACGATGACGCCGCCCTTGCCGCCGTGCTTGATCGACATCCGCTTCACTGCTTCGCGGGCGCAGAGGATGCTGCCGGTGACGTTGACCGCCATCATGCGCTGGATGCGCTCGGCCGACATGGCATCGACCCGAGTCGTGGGTCCAACAATGCCGGCATTGTTGACCAGCGCCCCCAACGTGCCGAAGCCATCCGCGGCCTTGAACAACGCCAGAATGTCGGCCTCGCTTCCGACATCGCACTTCACCGCAATCGCCTTGCCGTTCTGGGCTTCGATGTGGCTGACGACCTCGTCAGCCGCCTTTTGATTGCTCGCATAGCCAACGACAACGCGAAATCCGCGCGCGGCCGCCGCAATGGCGGTGGCGCGGCCGATGCCGCGGCTGCCGCCGGTGATGATCGCAACTTTGTCGGTCACATGTGACCCCAACGCCTAAAACGCATATTGCAACCTCGTAACATCACATCATGACTTTGGAGACTGATTGATTGTCCAACTCGTCGTAAGATCGGGATTGTTGACGGTCTCACCGGTCGAACGCAGCCTGTATTCTCCAGATCTCGCAGCTTGAAATGCCGGCAGATGTGGCGGCAATGTCATTGTCTGACCCGTCCACTTCTTGCCTTCACATACAATCGCAATCCCTTCAGGCCTCGCGCTGACGATCCGCCCCCAACATTGCACCTGCGATGTCACCGTTTTTCCGTCCACCGCAACGTAGGTGATACCCGCCAGCACCAATTGCCCGACAAGACCATCAGCTTCGTCCTGATCCCATGCCGGCCGCTTGCTGCCGTCGGGAATTTCTGACGGCATCCAGGGGGGACTGGCTGAAGTATCATCGGACACGACGGCCGCCTGATCACAGATCCAGCACCAGCCGCGCCGGATCCTCCAGGCTTTCCTTCACCCGCACCAGGAAGGTCACGGCTTCCTTGCCATCGATGACGCGGTGATCGTAGGACAGCGCCAGATACATCATCGGGCGAATCTCGACCTTGCCGCCGATCGCCATCGGACGTTCCTGGATCTTGTGCATGCCAAGGATGCCCGCCTGCGGCGCGTTGAGGATCGGCGTCGACATCAGCGAGCCATAGATGCCGCCATTGGTGATGGTGAACGTGCCACCCTGCATCTCGTCGATCTTGAGCTGGCCGTCGCGGGCGCGCCGGCCAAAATCGGCAATGCTCTTTTCGATTTCCGCGATCGACTTGTGGTCGCAGTCGCGCACCACGGGAACGACAAGGCCCTTGTCGGTGCCGACCGCGACGCCGATGTGATAATAATTCTTGTAGATCAGATCGGTGCCGTCGATCTCGGCATTGACGGCCGGAATGTCCTTCAGGGCCTGTACGCAGGCCTTGGTGAAGAAGCCCATGAATCCAAGTTTACTGCCGTGTTTCTTCTCGAACACGTCCTTGTAGTGCGCGCGTAGCGCCATGACGTTGGTCATGTCGACCTCGTTGAAGGTCGTGAGCATTGCCGCCGTGTTCTGCACGTCCTTGAGGCGCCGCGCGATGGTCTGGCGCAGCCGCGTCATCTTCACCCGCTCTTCGCGGGCCGCATCATCCGCCGGCGAAGGCGCTCGGACCTGCACCGCGGCCGCCGGCTGATTGACCGGCGTCGGCGCGGAGGCGGCCTTTTCGATTGCGGCCAGCATGTCACCCTTGGTGACGCGGCCGTCCTTGCCTGAACCGGGAACGGTCGCCGCATCGATACCGCTTTCGGCGGAAAGCTTGCGCACCGAGGGCGCAAGCGGCGCATCCGCAGGCGGCACCTTGGCGGTTGGCGCGGGAGCGGCCGGCGCAGGAGCCGACGCCGCGGGCGCAGCAGCCTTGGCCGGAGCGGCGGCAGGTTTTGTAGCCGCGCCCGCCGCACCGTCATTGATTTGCCCGAGCAGCGCACCGACGGCGACGGTCTCGCCATCCTTGGCGACGATGTCGCCGAGCGTGCCGGCGGATGGCGCCGGAACTTCGATGGTCACCTTGTCGGTTTCGAGCTCAACCAAGGGCTCGTCAACGGCCACGGTATCGCCGGCCTTCTTGAACCAACGGCCGATGGTGGCTTCGGTCACGGATTCGCCGAGCGTCGGCACGCGAATTTCAGTCATGGTCTGTTTCCTCTTCGCGTCATGGCCGGGCATAGCCGTTTTGTAAGAAACGGCGTCGCTTACGCTCGCCTATGCCGGCCATCCGCCTTGAAATCAATTTCTCTAAGGAAGACGTCGATGCCCGGCACAGTTGGCTCGAAGACGGCGCTTCGCGCCTTCTGGCCGGGCATGACAATCTAGTTCAATGCCTCATCCAGCAGCGCCTTGAGCTGCGCCAGATGTTTCGACATCAAGCCGGTCGCGGTCGCCGCGGCCGCCGCGCGGCCCGCATAGCGCGGCCGCTTGTGCGGTGCGTTGATCTGGTTCAGCACCCATTCGAGATACGGCTCGATGAAGTGCCACGCGCCCATGTTGCGCGGCTCTTCCTGGCACCAGACCACCTCAGCGCCCTTGAAGCGGGTCAATTCGACGACCAGCGCCTTCAGCGGCACCGGATAAAGCTGCTCGACGCGCATCAGGTAGATGTCCTCGATGCCGCGCTTCTCGCGCTCCTCGTAAAGATCGTAGTAGACCTTGCCCGAGCACAGCACGACGCGCTTGATCTTCTCGTCCGGCACGAGCCTGGTCTTCTCGCCGGTCAGCATCTGGGCGTCATCGTAGAGGATGCGGTGGAACGTCGTGCCTTCGCCGAGTTCGTCGAGCCGCGAGACCGCGCGCTTATGCCGCAGCAGCGACTTCGGCGTCATCAGGATCAGGGGTTTACGGATTTCGCGGTGCAGCTGCCGCCGCAGCACGTGGAAATAGTTGGCCGGCGTGGTCGGATAGACCACCTGCATGTTGTCTTCGGCGCACATCTGCAAATAGCGTTCGAGGCGCGCGGAGGAATGCTCCGGCCCCTGCCCTTCGTAGCCATGCGGCAACAGACAGACGAGACCCGACATGCGCAGCCACTTGCGCTCGCCTGAGGAAATGAACTGGTCGAACAGCACCTGCGCGCCATTGGCGAAGTCGCCGAACTGCGCCTCCCACATCGCGAGTGCGTTTGGTTCGGCGAGCGAATAGCCATACTCGAACCCGAGCACGGCTTCTTCCGACAGCAGCGAGTTGATGACTTCGTAGTGGCCCTGATCTCCGCCAAGATGGTTGAACGGCGTGTAACGGCTCTCGTCTTCCTGATCGATCAGAACCGAATGGCGTTGCGAGAACGTGCCGCGTTCGGAATCCTGTCCCGAAAGCCGCACATGACGGCCCTCCTGCAACAGGGTGCAGAACGCCAATGCCTCGCCGGTCGCCCAGTCAATGCCGACGCCCGTATCGATCGCCTTGGCGCGGTTGTCGAGGAAACGTTGGATAGTGCGATGAACACGGAAGCCGTCGGGGACCTTGGTGATCTTGCGGCCGACCTCCTTCAGAACGGCGGCAGCGACGCCGGTCACGCCGCGGCGCGCGTCTTCTTCCTGGTCGGCAATCTTGAAGCCCGCCCACTTGCCGTCGAGCCAGTCGGCCTTGTTCGGTTTGTAGCCGGTGCCAGCCTCGAACTCGGCATCGAGCCGCGCACGCCAATCGGCCTTGGCCTTCTCGACCTCACCCTCCGTCATCACGCCTTCGGCGATCAGCCGCTTGGCGTAGATTTCGAGCGTCGACGGGTGCGAGGCGATCTTCTTGTACATCACCGGCTGGGTGAACGCCGGTTCGTCGCCCTCGTTATGACCGTGGCGGCGGTAGCAGAACATGTCGATGACGACCGGCTTGTGGAATTTCTGCCGGAACTCGATCGCGACCTTGGCCGCGAACACCACGGCCTCCGGATCGTCGCCGTTCACGTGGAAGATCGGCGCGTCGATCATCTTGGCGACATCAGACGGATAGGGGGAGGAGCGCGAATAGCGCGGATAGGTCGTGAAGCCGATCTGGTTATTGACGATGAAGTGCAGCGAGCCGCCGGTGCGATAACCCTTGAGGTCCGACAGGCTGAAACATTCGGCGACCACGCCCTGGCCGGCGAAGGCCGCGTCGCCATGCATCAATAACGGCAACACCGAAATCCGCATGTCCGGCGGATCACCGTGCTGGTCCTGTTTGGCGCGCACCTTGCCGAGCACCACCGGATCGACGATTTCCAGATGCGACGGGTTGGCGGTCAGCGACAGATGGATCTTGTTGTTGTCGAACTCACGGTCGGACGAGACGCCGAGATGATATTTGACGTCGCCGGAGCCTTCGACGGCGTCGGGGTTGGCCGAGCCGCCCTTGAACTCGTGAAACAGCGCGCGGTGCGGCTTGCCCAATACCTGCGTCAACACGTTGAGGCGGCCGCGATGCGGCATGCCGACGACGATTTCCTTCACGCCGAGATTGCCGCCGCGCTTGATGATCTGCTCGAGCGCCGGGATCAGCGATTCAGCGCCATCGAGACCGAAGCGCTTGGTGCCGGTGAATTTGACGTCGCAGAATTTTTCGAAGCCTTCGGCCTCGACGAGCTTGTTGAGGATCGCGCGCCGGCCCTCGCGGGTGAAGGAGATTTCCTTGTCCGGTCCCTCGATGCGCTCCTGAATCCAGGACTTCTGCGCGGCGTTGGAGATGTGCATGAACTCGACGCCGAGCGTCTGGCAGTAGGTGCGCTCGCAGATCGCGACGATCTCGCGCAAGGTGCCGTATTCGAGACCGAGCACGTGATCGAGAAAAATCTTCCGGTCGAAGTCTGCTTCCGCAAAGCCATAAGAGCGCGGATCGAGCTCTTCGCGGTCGCGCGGCGCCTCGATGCCGAGCGGATCGAGCTTGGCGTGAAAATGCCCGCGCATCCGGTAGGCGCGGATCAGCATCAAGGCGCGGACCGAATTGCGCGTGGCCTGATGCACGTCGGTTGAGGCAAGCTCACTGCCCGCGTCCTGCGCCTTGGCGGCGAGCTTTTTGCCGACGACCTTTTCGACTTCCACCCAGTTGCCGTCGAGTGCCGAGGTCAGATCATCCTGCGGCGTGACCGGCCAGTTGCTTCTGGCCCATGAGGGTCCCTCGGCGTTCTTCCGAACGTCGCTCGGCGTATCTTTCAGGCTCTTGAAAAATTCCTGCCACTCGGAATTGACCGAGGAGGGGTCGTTCTCGTAGCGGGCGTAGATTTCGTCGATGTAAGTGGCGTTTGTGCCCTGCAAAAAAGAGGAAAGGGCAAAAGCAGCGTTCGCATCCTGGCGAGACATGGGAGCGTCCTGATAATGTCTTCATCGCGCGTGACAGACGGCGCGGAGGCCGGTCCGCAAAGCACGGCCCGGCGAGGTTTTGAACCTCTACCCTATTTAGGCGAAAACTTCCCGCCGAAAAGAACCAAAAAATGAATTAAGACTTCAATTTTTCCATCAGGGTCTTCCCGAGCCGTGCCGGGGACGGAGAGACGGTAATTCCGGCCGATTCCATCGCCGCGGTCTTGGAACCGGCATCGCCTTTGCCACCGGAGATGATGGCGCCGGCATGACCCATGCGCCGTCCGGGAGGTGCCGTGACGCCGGCAATAAAGCCGACCATGGGCTTCTTGCGGCCGCGCTTGGCTTCGTCTTTCAGGAACTGGGCGGCGTCCTCCTCGGCCGAACCGCCGATCTCGCCGATCATGACGATCGAGGTGGTCTTGGGGTCGGCCAGAAACATCTCCAGCACGTCGATGAATTCCGTGCCCTTGACCGGGTCGCCGCCGATGCCGACCGCGGTGGTCTGGCCGAGGCCTTCCTGGGAGGTCTGGAACACCGCCTCATAGGTTAGCGTGCCCGAGCGCGATACGATACCGACATTGCCGGGCTTGAAGATATTTGCCGGCATGATGCCGATCTTGCATTCGCCCGCTGTCATGACGCCCGGGCAATTGGGTCCAATGAGCCGCGACTTCGAGCCGGAGAGCGAACGCTTCACCCGCACCATGTCGAGCACCGGAATGCCTTCGGTGATGCAGACGATCAGCGGAATTTCCGCATCGATCGCTTCGCAGATCGCATCCGCCGCGCCCGGCGGCGGCACGTAGATCACCGACGCATCGGCGCCGGTCTTCTCGCGCGCTTCCGCCACCGTATCGAACACCGGCAGGCCGAGATGCGTCGAGCCGCCTTTGCCGGGCGAGGTGCCGCCGACCATCTTGGTGCCATAGGCGACCGCGGCCTCCGAATGGAAGGTGCCGTTCTTGCCGGTAAAGCCCTGGCAGATGACCTTGGTGTTTTTGTCGATCAGGATGGACATGGCTGAGACTGCTTTCGCGAGATAGTCGGTAAGGGGTCTAGTGGATCCGCCGATAGACGCCGGTGAGCACGTCGGCCCACCCTTCCGCATCGGGCGAAAACTGGATTTTCATGGAATAGCTGTTGTCGTCGATGATTTCGTAGACATGGCGCGCGTTACCGCGCAGCGAACCGCGCACCAGGATCAGCGATTTGCCGCTCCAGCCGCCGGACGCCGGCGACGGCGGATAATAACCGAGCGAGTCGTGCCAGAACAATTTGTAGAGCCGATCGTCGCGGTCATAGGTGAACACGCCGTGGGTGGCGAAGCTCTCCTTGCCGTCACGCATCTGGCGCGCGTCCTGGATCAGGTAGAAGCCGTTGAGATCGATGCGGGCCGAGACGGTTGCCGTCGCCGGCCCGCCTTCGGTCCAGCGCGAGGGATAGACCATCTCCTCGCCGGCCCACTCGCCCGCGAAGGCCGCAAGCTTGCGGTGTTCTTCGAGCGGTGTCGGGGCGGCGAGATGATCGGCCATCGTCAGCTTCCCTTGACGGCCTTGACGATCTTTTGCGCGGCGTCGTCGAGATTGTCGGCCGGCAGCACGTTGAGGCCGCTTGCGCTAATGATCTTCTTGCCGGCATCGACGTTGGTGCCCTCGAGACGCACCACCAGCGGCACCTTGAGGCCGACTTCCTTCACCGCGGCCACGACGCCCTCGGCGATGACATCGCACTTCATGATGCCGCCGAAGATGTTGACCAGGATGCCCTTCACATTGGGATCGGCGGTGATGATTTTGAAGGCGGCCGCGACCTTTTCCTTGCTGGCACTGCCACCGACGTCGAGGAAATTCGCCGGCGCCATGCCGTAGAGCTTGATGATGTCCATCGTCGCCATGGCAAGGCCGGCGCCGTTGACCATGCAGCCGATGGTACCGTCGAGCGTGACGTAATTAAGATCGTATTTCGAAGCTTCGATTTCCTTGGCGTCCTCCTCGGTCTCGTCGCGCAGCACAACGACCTCGGGATGACGGAACAGCGCGTTGTCGTCGAACGACACTTTCGCGTCGAGCACGCGGAGCTGACCCTGCTTGGTGACGACCAGCGGGTTGATTTCCAGCATCGCCATGTCCTTGGCAGTAAACGCGGCATAGAGCTGGGCCACCAGCTTTTCCGCCTGCTTGGCGAGATCGCCGGTCAGGTTCAACGCCTTGGCCACCGTGCGGCCGTGATGGCCCATGATGCCGGTGGCTGGATCGACCGAGAAAGAGACGATCTTCTCCGGCGTCTTGTGCGCGACATCCTCGATGTTGACGCCGCCTTCGGTCGACACCACAAACGACACTTCGGAGGTTTCGCGGTTGACCAGGATCGAGAGATAAAACTCCTTGTCGATGTCGGAGCCGTCTTCGATGTAGAGGCGGTTGACCTGCTTGCCGTGCGGCCCGGTCTGTACCGTCACCAGCGTGGCACCCAGCATCTGCTTGGCGAACTCGTTGACCTCGGCGACCGACTTGGCGATCCGCACGCCGCCTTTGCTCCCGGCGGAAGCTTCCTTGAAGGTGCCCTTGCCGCGGCCACCCGCATGGATCTGGCTTTTCACGACCCAGATCGGACCCGGAAGGGTTTTGGCGGCCGCATCGGAATCGGCCGCCTTGAGTACCGGCACACCCTTAGAGATCGGAACCCCGAATTCGCTGAGCAGCGCCTTGGCCTGATATTCATGGATATTCATGTCGACGCTCTCCCCGAATTCTTCCGCTCACATCAGCCGTGGCGCCCGATTTTGGTGTGGTATACCATATACCAACCCGAAGGCAAATCTGAAACCGAACGTAATTTCATGGCGTTGGACATAACAGACCGGTTGACCGGCCTCCTGTGCCCAAGACCGGACCCAATCAGCGGCCGAGCAAATCCGGCGCGATCTTCTTGCAGGCCTCGACCAGGCCCTGCACGGCACCGACCGATTTGTCGAAGGCTTCGCGGTCCTTGCCGGCAAGCTCGATCTCGACAATGCGCTCGACACCTTTGCTGCCAATCACGACGGGCACGCCGACATACATGTCCTTCACGCCATATTCGCCGTTGAGGTAAGCCGCACAGGGCATCACGCGCTTCTTGTCCTTGAGATAGCTCTCGGCCATCGCGATCGCGGAGGCCGCGGGCGCATAGAAAGCCGAGCCGGTCTTGAGGAGATTGACGATTTCGGCGCCGCCGTTGCGGGTACGATCGACGATCTCGTCGATGCGGGCTTGCGAGGTCCAGCCCATCTTCACGAGATCGGGCAGCGGAATGCCAGCCACCGTCGAATAGCGCACCAGCGGCACCATGGTGTCGCCGTGGCCGCCGAGAACGAATGCGGTGACGTCCTCGACCGAGACGTTGAATTCGTCAGCGAGGAAATAGCGGAAGCGCGACGAATCCAGCACGCCGGCCATTCCCACCACCTTCTTTTGCGGCAGACCGGAGGCCTTCTGGAGCGCCCATACCATGGCGTCGAGCGGGTTGGTGATGCAGATCACGAACGCATCGGGCGCGTACTTCTTGATGCCGGCGCCGACCTGCTCCATCACCTTCAGATTGATGCTCAAGAGATCGTCGCGGCTCATGCCGGGCTTGCGCGGCACACCGGCGGTGACGATGCAGACATCGGCACGGTCGAGCGCCTCGTACGAATTGGCGCCGGTCATATGGGCGTCAAACCCGTCAACCGGCGAAGACTGCGCGAGATCGAGCGATTTGCCCTGCGGCACGCCCTCGGCGATGTCGAACATGACGACGTCGCCGAGTTCCTTCAGACCGATGAGGTGAGCCAGCGTCCCGCCGATCTGGCCGGAGCCAATCAGAGCGATCTTGTTGCGCGCCATGGGAGTGTCCTTTGACCGATGGAGGTGGATGAAAGCCGTTTAGAGGCTGGTTATCCCTTTCGCTCCGCCCGTTCAAGCCGCTGCATGCTCAATTGTCGGTCTGCCCTGCTTCCCGACACGGCATTGAACGCGGCCGCTTACGTCTCGACCAACCCCGTGGTCGAACCGCTGGCGGCTGAATCCTTGAAGCCATGCGGCAGGCCCAGGTAGGATTCCGAGCCCATCTCGATCAGCCGCGACGAGGTCCGCTTGAATTCGTTCGCCTCGACGCCTTCCGGGGCGACATAGAGCGACAACGGATCGGCCTCGGCCGAGGCCATCAGCTTCACGCCGTTGTCGTAGAGCGTATCGATCAGGGTGATGAAGCGTTTGGCGGCGTTGCGCTCGGGATAGTCCATCACCGGAATGCGGTCGATCATGAGGGTGTGATAGTCGCGGGCGAGCCTGAGGTAGTCGGATGCGGCGAGCGGCTGCTCGCAGATGTCGGCGAAGCCAAACCGCGCCACGCCATGCGCCGAGCACGGCACATGCAGGTTGCGGCCCTTGATCGAAATATCGCGCGGGCGGCAGGGTGCATTGCCGGTCATGCGGGCCCAGGCCTTGTCGAGCGCCGCCGCGGCGGCGGCGTCTGACGGCACCAGCCACATGTTCACGCCGGCCAGTTTTTCCAGCCGGAAATCAGTGCGGGCATCCAGCCGCAGCACCGCCATGTGCTCGGTGATCTGCGCGATGAAGGGCAGAAACAGCGACCGGTTCAGCCCGCCTTTGTAGAGGTCGTCGGGCGCCACATTGGATGTCGCCACCACCACGGTGCCGAGTTCAAACAGGCGGGCAAACAGCCGGCCCAGGATCATGGCGTCCGCAATGTCGGTGACGTGGAATTCATCAAAGCACAACAGCCACGCCTGCTCGAAGATCGCATTGGCCGTCAGTCCGATCACGTCTTCATCGGGAATCTTGCCGCGCGCGATCTCCTGGCGAAAGCCATAAATCCGCTCATGCACCTCGGCCATGAATTCATGAAAATGGGCGCGGCGTTTATGCTCGACCGAACACGCCTGAAAAAACAGATCCATCAGCATGGTCTTGCCGCGGCCGACATCGCCGTGAACGTAGAGGCCGCGCGGCGGCGCGCTGTCCTTGTCGGCAAACAGCCGACTGAGCAGGCCGTGCTTGCGCGGCGGCTTGTAATGCAAAAGCCGTTGCTCGAGATCGCCAAAGGCTTCCGCGACCTCGCGCTGCGCGGCATCGGGCTCGATCGCACCCGAGGCGACCAGCACTTCATAATGGCCCAGAAATGAGGCGGAAGGAGCGGAAGACAACATGGGCCTATTCTAGGGCCCCAGCGTAAAGAAAAAAGCAAGCTGCGGAGATGCAGACAGGTATGCTTTGTAAGTTCCCGCCTGCTGCTGTCATGCCCCGCGAAGGCGGGGCATCCAGTACGCCGCGGCCTTTCGGCTCAAACACTGGCGCCTCTGGAATACTGGGTCGCCCGGTCAAGCCGGGCGACGACGACAGAGCGGCGATAAGGCGCTTTACGCACTCAAGGCGTAGGAATCCTCGACCACATAGGGCCCACCACCGGTCGACGCACGTGAGGAAAACAACACGAAGCGGGAAGCCGTGAACACCTTGGTCGGAAAGTAGCCGCGCACCGAAAGATAGTCGGCGACGTCTTGCGCAGCCGCGTCGCGCAGCCGCGCCAGCGTGACATGGGGCGTGAATTTTCTCCCCTCAGGGTCGAGCCCGATCCGCTGCATCAGCCGCTCGAGTTCGGCCTGCAATTCGATCAACGGCCGGCTCGGGGCGATATTGGCGACCACCGCGCGCGGCTTTTTACCGCCGAAGCTGGAGAGGCCCTGGACTGCGACCTCGAACGGCTTGCGGTTGACCCGAAACAGCATCGACGCGATTTCGTTGGCGGAGATGCCGTCGATATCGCCGATGAAGCGCAAGGTGACGTGGTAATTTTCGGGATCGATCCAGCGGGCTCCGGGCAGTCCACCACGCAATGAGGAGAGAGTTTGGCCGATCTCGGCCGGGATTTCCAGTCCGGTAAACAGACGCGGCATCGCAAAACTCCCGATGCTGGAACATGATTCGAAAAGGAGAATAACAGCTTTCCTAAAAGATCATGTTCTCTGACAGACCCGGCGACGAATCACCGGTACTAATTTTTAGCGCAGTTATATGACCCTGCGAAGCATCTCGCGTTAACCGGTCAGAAAGGTTCTCCACACCTCACCGGCACATCACCTTCGCTCTTCAGCTCGCACGCCTCGATATCGAGCCGAGAAATGCCTCAACGGTAGGCAAGATATTTTTGACGATGATGTCAACTCCCTCCGCGGTTGGATGCATGCCATCGGCCTGGTTGAGTTTGGTATCGGCGGCGACGCCTTCGAGAAAAAATGGATAAAGCGATACGCCCGACGATTTGGCGATGTCAGGGTAGATCGAATTGAAGCGAGCAGCAAAATCCGCGCCATAATTCGGCGGCGCCAGCATCCCGCACAACATCACCGCGATGCCTCGCGCCTTCAGCCGCGCCACAATGTCGGTCAGCGCCGCGCGGGTGACGGCGGGATCGATGCCGCGCAGGGCATCATTGGCGCCGAGCTCGACGATGACGGCCTGGGTGCCTTCGGGCACCGACCAATCGAGCCGGTCGCGGCCGCCCGAGGAAGTATCGCCGGAAACCCCGGCGTTGGTCATATCGACCGCTATCCCCTTCGCCTTCAATGCCTTTTGCAATTTGGCAGGAAACGCATCCGCACCGGACAAGCCAAGCCCCGCGCTCAAGGAATCACCCAGCACCACCATTTTGATCGGCGCATCGCCAAGGGCTACCGAGGACTGGGCAAAGACTGGTTCCATGGCGGCCAGCAAGAGACTCCACACGAGCATGTGCTTGAACAGGCAACGCACCCTCTCGACCACGCTCGGGTAAGTACCATATGACCAACCTATGGACAGTCTCATCGAACCCTCATCCTTGTCCGGCCTTGCGCCGGACAGCATTT
This sequence comes from uncultured Alphaproteobacteria bacterium, assembly GCA_963770515.1. GTDB lineage: Bacteria > Pseudomonadota > Alphaproteobacteria > Rhizobiales > Xanthobacteraceae > Bradyrhizobium. The sequence goes on along the minus strand of CAVYPW010000001.1, from coordinate 1,393,883 downwards.
CCATCTCCAACGTCAACCTGTCGCTCGGCTCGGGCGCAGCGCGCGTCCATATTCTCAAGGACATCAGCCTGCGCGTCGCATCGGGCGAGGCGCTCGGCCTGATCGGGCCTTCGGGTTCGGGGAAGTCGACGCTCCTTATGGTGATGGCGGGACTTGAGCGTCCCGACAGCGGAGAGGTGGTGGTCAACGGAACCCCTTTCAATGCCCTCAGTGAGGATGCATTGGCGCGTTTTCGAGGCCGGCAGGTCGGCATCGTCTTCCAGTCATTTCATCTGATCCCGACCATGACGGCGCTGGAGAATGTCGCGGTCCCGCTGGAGCTCGCCGGGAATCCCGACGCCTCGGAGCGCGCCGCGCGGGAGCTTGCTTCCGTGGGTCTTGGCGATCGGCTGCATCATTATCCCACGCAGCTTTCGGGCGGCGAGCAGCAGCGCGTTGCGCTCGCCCGCGCGCTGGCGCCCGATCCGGCTATCCTGGTGGCCGACGAACCCACCGGCAATCTTGATGAGACCACCGGCAAGCAGATCGTCGATCTTCTGTTCACCAAACATGCCGAGCGCGGCATGACGCTCGTATTGGTGACCCACGACGTCACGCTGGCCCACCGCTGCGACCGCGTGGTGCGACTGCGCTCGGGCCGCATCGATGCGCAAGTTGCGGAGCATGACGCTGCTTCATGACGACCGTGGCCGAACCCATCGTCCGTAACCGGCCGACTTTCCTGCCGCTGCGTTTCGCCTTGCGCGAATTGCGCGGTGGCTTGCGCGGCTTCTACGTCTTCATCGCCTGCATCGCGCTCGGCGTCATGACGATTTCCGGCGTCGGATCGGTCGCCGCCAGCCTCAGCGACGGGCTGGCGCGCGAGGGGCGCACGCTGCTCGGCGGCGATGTCGCCTTCTCGCTGTTCCAGCGCGAGGCCAAGCCCGACGAGATCGCCTTCCTGCGCGAGCGTGGCGATGTCTCCGTCATCGCTTCGCTGCGCGGCATGGCGCGCGCGGCCGATGGCCGCCTGGCGCTGGTCGAGATCAAGGCGGTGGACGGCGCCTATCCGATGCTCGGCCAATTGTCGCTCGAACCGGAGATGCCGATCACCGATCTACTCGCTGAACATGACGGCGCGTTCGGCGCCGCCGCCGATCAAACGCTATTGACCCGACTCGATCTGAAGCTTGGCGATCGCGTCAACGTCGGCAGCGCGACCTTTCAGATCCGCAGCCTCGACGATGGCGAACCCGACAAGCTCGCCGGCGGCCTCGGATTCGCTCCACGATTCCTGGTCAGCGAGGCCGGGCTTCGCGCCACGCACCTGATCCAGCCGGGCAGCCTCGTGCGCTGGACCTACCGGGTCAGGCTGCCCAATGACGTCAATGGCGACCGCAACACGACGCGGCTTGTCGAGGACGCACGGCAGGCGCTGCCGCACGCCGGCTGGGAGGTCCGCTCCCGCGATAACGCCTCGCCGCAACTCGAACGCACGATCAGCCGCTTCACACAATTTCTGACGCTGGTTGGATTGGCGGCGCTGCTGGTCGGCGGCGTCGGCGTTGCGAACGCGGTCAAGAGCCATATCGACCGGCGGCGCGACGTCATCGCGACCTTCAAGGCGGTCGGCGCCACCGGCGGCGACGTGTTTGCGATTTATCTGACGCAGGTGATCGGGCTTGCCGTCATCGGCTCGATCATCGGGCTTGCCGCCGGCGCCGCGCTGCCATTTGCCATCGTTCATCTGTTCGGCAAACTCTTGCCGCTGCCGATCGATCCGACGCTGCATATCGGTGAACTCGCTCTGTCGCTCGTCTATGGACTGTTGACTGCGCTCGCCTTCGGGCTATGGCCGCTTGGCCGCATTCGCGACGTGCCGGTCGCCGCGTTGTTTCGGGAAGCCGTATCAGCGGAATCGCATCGTCCACGCTGGCGTCACCTGCGGTGGATGGCCGCCGTCGTCGCCTTGCTGATCGCCGTGACCATCGGTCTGGCCTACGACAAGCGCGTCGCCACCGTGTTCGTGGTGTCCGCGATCGCCGTCTTCATCTTGTTGCGCGCCGTTGCCGCCATCCTGATGGCGCTGGCGCGCCGTTTGCCGCGGGCGCGGATGACGATGCTGCGGCTCGCCATCACCAATATCTACCGGCCCGGCGCGTTGACGCCGTCGGTCGTGATGTCGCTCGGCCTCGGCCTCGCCGTCCTGGTCACGATCACCCAGATCGACGGCAATCTGCGGCGGCAATTCATGGCGGCATTGCCGGAGCACGCGCCGTCGTTTTACTTCATCGACATTCCCTCAACCGAAGCCGACCGGTTCACCGCGTTCCTGCACCAGACCGCGCCGGGATCGACGGTGGAGGAAGTGCCGATGTTGCGTGGACGTATCGTCGCGGCCCGCGGCGTCAGGGCCGAGGACCTTCACCCCTCCACCGACAGCGAGTGGGTGCTGCAAAGCGACCGCGGCCTGACCTCGACCGGCGAAATCCCGAAAGGCTCGAAAATCGTCGGGGGCGAGTGGTGGGGCGCCGATTATAACGGGCCGCCGCTGGTTTCGATCGAGAAGAAAATCGCCGACGGGCTCAAGCTCAAGATCGGGGACGAGATCGTCGTCAATGTGCTCGGCCGCGACATCTCGGCCAAAATCGGCAACATGCGCACCATCGACTGGCAGGGGCTCGGCATCAACTTTGTGCTGGTGTTTTCGCCCAACGCCTTCAGGGGTGCCCCTCATACACATATAGCAACATTGACCGAGGCCCATCCGGATGCGGCCAGCGACGCGGGAATCGTCAAATCGGTCGCGGCCGCCTTCCCAACCGTGACGAGCGTGCGGGTTCGCGAGGCGCTGGAGACCATCGGCTCGGTCGTGACCAATCTTGTGCTGGCGATCCGCGGTGCTAGCGCCATTACCCTGATTTCGGCCGTGCTGGTGCTTGGCGGGGCGCTGGCGGCCGGTCATCGCCACCGCGTGTACGATGCGGTTATTCTTAAGACATTGGGGGCGACACGGGTAAGTTTGCTCGGCGCCTACGCCCTTGAATACCTGCTGATTGGCTTCGCCACGGCGATGTTCGGCGTGATCGCCGGCTCCATTGCGGCCTGGCTGATCGTGACCCGGCTGATGACCCTGAGTTTCGTCTGGCAGGCCGGCAGCGCCGCCGGCGTGGTGGCATCGACGCTCCTCGTCACGGTCGGACTGGGATTGGCCGGGACACTTATGGCCTTGAACCAAAAACCGGCCGCGGTGCTGAGGAACCTCTAATATAAGAATTTCATAAAAATTGAGGGTCGCCGAGCCGTCCATTGGCGCGGCCTCGCGACATTCAGCCGCGCATGGACGCTTGCAGCGGATGTGCTAGTTTCCCAAATATCAGATCGACGACCAGATACCGTTTCATGACGCAAAATTAATGTCAGTGAGCGGTGATATCTGAGTTAATTCTAGCTGGCGGGGCGAGATTTGCCTGCCAGACAACCAACAGGAATTCGACCATGTCGGACCTAGACCGCAACTATGCCTCACCTTTCGGCCGGGCCGCCGGGCGCGTTGACGCCGCGACCGTCGACGCCGGTCTGCGCGCCTACATGCTGCGCATCTACAATTATATGAGCATCGGCCTCGCTATTACCGGCCTGGCCGCGCTCGGCGTCTATATGGCCGCCGTGACCAACGACCCCTCGGGAGCTGCCGCCAAGATCGGCAGCGCGTTCCTGACGCCGTTCGGTTACGCGATGTTCGTGAGTCCGTTGAAGTGGCTGTTCATTCTGGCGCCGCTGGCGATGGTTTTCGTGATCTCGGCCGGGATCAACCGTCTCGCACCTTCGACCGCCCAGATGCTGTTCTGGGTGTTCTCGGCGCTGATGGGTATCTCGCTGTCCTCGATCTTCCTGGTGTACACGCACACCTCGATCGTGCGGGTGTTCTTCGTCACCGCTGCCACGTTCGGCGCGCTGAGCCTCTATGGCTACACCACGAAGCGTGACATGACGGGAATGGGATCGTTCCTGATCATGGGCCTGTTCGGCATCATCATCGCGAGCCTGGTCAACATCTTCCTGGCAAGCTCAATGCTGCAGTTCGTGGTTTCCGTGATCGGCGTCCTGGTATTCGCCGGCCTCACCGCCTGGGATACCCAGCGGCTGAAGAACGACTACATCTACGGCTACGCCAGTGCCGGCGGTGACGTGGCAGAACGCGCGGCGATTACCGGCGCCTTGTCGCTCTACCTTAACTTCATCAATCTGTTCACGCTGCTGTTGCAGCTGCTCGGCCAGCGCGACTGACGCCGCACAAGAGCTAAAGTAACCCAATGATGAAAGCCCCGGCCTCAAACAGGCTGTGTGGAAACGAGAGGCTCCGGTGATCCGGGGCCTCTTTTTTCATTTTTAGGGTCAGGCGAGCCTGATCTTGAGGCTTTGCGGGCCGATGAGATTGATGACCCGCATGATGTTGTAAACAAGAACGCTGAGGGCGGCTTCGGTCTTGACGTTGGTAAGGCCTCGGGTGAGGAACCTGCCGCCAGCCGTCATCCGCTTGATGGTTCCGAACGGGTGTTCAGCGGCGCATCGCCGCTGCCGCATGAGGTGTGGATCGGCTTCGACGCGGGCATTCATGCGTTGAAGCGCGTCCTCGTAAAGGTGTCTTTGAACGAAGCGGCGCTCGACGCTGGTGCATCTCGGCTTGAGCGCGCAACCCGAACAATCGTCGGCCATATACAAGACGCTCTGCTTTCTGGTGAGGATTTGCTTGCGCACCAGTGTTCGGCCCGCCGGACAACGAAAACTGTCGGTTTGCGGCTCATAGATGAAGGCCGTGCGGTCGAAGAAGTCGCCTTGATTGTTGACGGCCCGGTTCGCTGGCACACAAGGCGTGATGCCATCGTTCTCGCAGGCTGCCGCGTCTGCTCCGTTCGAATAGCCAGCGTCCGCCACCACCGTGAGCGTATCGGCCGCAACCGCATCCTTCGTCGCCTTGGCCATCGGATGGAGCAGCCGGTTGTCGGTCGGTTCGGTAGTAACCTCATGGTGGACGATCAGCCCCGTCGCAGCATCGACCGCCGTCTGGACATTGTAGGAAGGAGGCTTGGAGCCTGCCCCTTTACCCATCGGCCGCGCATCGAGCTCACCTTCTACAAGACTGGTCCGATCTTCCGCCTTAAGTCGCGCCGCCAGAGCATCAAGGTCGGTGCGGCGTGCCCTGAGAGCCTTGAGGGCCGCAGCCGTCTGTTCCGCATCGCTGTCAGCCGGCTCGCTCGCATCGATGCTGTCGAGGTTGGCAAGATAAGCCGCGATCTGTTGATCGATCCGGACGGCCTCTTCGGCGACCTTGCGTTCGCCCATAATCCGCTTGGCGCTCGCCACCGCCCGGAACTTCGAACCGTCGAGGGCCACCAGACGGGCCGCAAATAGTCCCTGCTCGCGGCAGAACAGCACGAAGGCCCGGCATGTCCCTACGATCCCGGCTGCATTGTCCCGCCGAAAGTCCGCAATTGTTTTGAAGTCGGGGGCAAGCCGCCCCAACAGCCACATCAGTTCGACATTGCGCCGGCACTCGCGTTCCAGCTTGCGGCTCGAACGAACCTCGTTGAGGTACCCGTAGATATAGAGCTTCAGAAGATCGCGCGGGTCATAGCCGGGCCGCCCGGTCGCCGCCGGTGTCGCTCGAACCAAGCCGAGCCCGAACATATCGAGACCTTCAACAAAGGCATCGATCACCCGCACCGCCGCATCAGCGGCAACGTAATCATCGATCCGTGCCGGCAAAAAACTCGCCTGGTTACGGTCCCCACCTCGAATGTAGCGCATGAAAAAGGCCGCATCATTGATGATGCGGCCTCTCTATCTGATTTGCCCCAGTTCTCACACAGCCTGCTCAAAGCCGGGGCTTTTCTTTTGGGGCTGCTGAAAATAATCTTCGCGCATGTCCTTGCTCGAAATCAGGCCGACCATTGCGGCCGACCTGCCCTCCGTTACCGAGATTTATGCGCACGAGGTTTCCTTCGGAACCGCAACATTCGAGCTCGTTCCGCCCGACCTTGCCGAGATGACGCGGCGCTTTCAGGCGCTGGTCGACGGCGGCTACCCTTATTTCGTGGCCGTCCTGGAGGGCCGCGTGGTCGGATACGCCTATGCGTCGGCCTACCGGCCGCGGCCAGCCTATCGCTTCACGGTGGAGAATTCGGTTTATCTGCGGCCGGCTACTCACCGACGTGGAATTGGCCGGCAGCTACTCGAACGGCTGATGGCCGAATGCGAGGCGCGCGGCTTTCGGCAGATGATTGCGGTGATCGGAGATTCGGCGAATGCCGCATCCATTGGCTTGCACGCGGCTTGCGGCTTCCGGATGATCGGGACCCACCCCCATGTCGGCCTCAAGTTCGGCCGCTGGCTCGACACGGTGATGATGCAGCGCGAACTCGGCGAGGGTGCCAGTACGGTGCCGGTAGGCGGCTGAGGCACGCGCGAGGTGGCGCCTCGGCTTAAACCACCGCCAGCTTGCGGTCGATCACCAGCAGCACGCGATCCAGCTCGTGGCCGCGGCGCAGGATCAGGCCGCTGGCGGAAATTACGCTGTACATGCCTTGCTTGCGCGCGAGTTGCGGATCTTTCTCGATCCGGTAAATCGGAACTTCCGACGCGCGGCGGAAGATCGAGAACACCGCGCGGTCGCGCAGGAAGTCGATGGCATAATCGCGCCACTCGCCGTCTGAGACCATGCGCCCGTACAGATTCAGAATGCGGTTGAGTTCGAGACGATTGAACGTCACCCGACTAGGCTGGGCGGGCGCAGCGGCCTGGCGCGCCGCGGCGCGTGCCTCGCTTGGATCGGCATCCTCCGAGATCAGACTCATGGCACATCTCCTACCATTCCTGTCATTTGGCAGACATGATTGCGCCGACTGGACGGCTCCGCAAGGGGTGGTGTTTACGCGCCCGGCTCACCAGGGCAGTCGGGCGTTCGACTTTCGGTGGAACAAGGGACATTAATCCCGTCACGGGATCGTTAGCTGAATCATAATACGGCCCCACTTCTGCCCACGGCATGCCGTGCTAGCTTGCGAAAGGAATCACTTGCGTTGGCCCGGTCCTTTCGATGCCGGATTCCTCAGCCCCCAGCCCCCCGGGGTCGTCGGGATCGGGTCTCGCGCAGAGTATTGATCCGTGACTGGGCCAACGCGAGTTGGTCCTTTTTCTTTTTGGGAAAGATTTCCGTTTCGGCTTGAGAAACACGCCGAAACATCCGCAACGCGCAGAGCCTGCGCGCGTGAGCGCCTGACGCGGATAAGAGTTTTCGAAGATAAGGATCTTGAAAGTCGACCAGTGGTCCGATTCATTCGCATCCCGCTTCAGCGGCCACTTTTGCGAATGTCGGAATCAGGGGACCGCCAGCAAATACAGGTTTCTAGTGCAGTGGCGTATAGGCCGCACCAAGCATCGGGCCCGGCCGGTCGCGGCTTCCGTCCTGAACGAAGACAGCCGCGGCATCGATTCCTTCATGGGAAATATTTTCCAGCGGCACGGTCCAGCTTCCGGCGCTGCCGTTCCAGTCGCCGACCTTCAGCACATTGCGGACCACGTTGTAATAGGTCACCTCACGCCCGCGGTTCTCCCCGCGGCCGATGGAGATCGGCACCGCCTTGGAGATGGAGCAAATCCAGACTTCGCCATGGGTTGCCACCGGCGGCCTGTTCGAGGCGGCGACCGAAACCGTGATCTGTTTGCCGCTCAGCTTCATCGAAACCGGCACCGACATCACGCCGTCACTCTCACGGGTGACGTCAATCGCACGTTCGATCCCGGCGCGATCGCTGCCGATCACATGCGCCTCGCCATTGACCACCGCTTGCGGCGTATAGACATCGCGGTCGCCACGCATCAGCGAATAAGCCTTCTGGCGCGCGGAGAAACGCGAATCCGCCAGCGTATCTTTCCAGCCCAGGTAATCCCAGTAGTCGATCGGCATGCTCAGCGCGATCACCGAAGGATCCTTGGCCAGTTCACCAATAATCTTGTCAGCGGGCGGACAGGACGAGCAGCCTTGCGACGTGAAAAGCTCGACCACGGCGCGGGGCTCCGCGGCGACAGCGGGACGGGCGACAGCCACGATCGCGCAAACGCCTAACGCGCTCGACCATCGTGAAATAGAATTACAGGCCATCATCACTGTCATACTGGGACCCGGAAACCGTTATTGCCACCACTCGCCGCTACCATCTAACGGACCACAAAGCCATCGGCTTACGGACAGGCAAGAGCAGCCTTATTTAGGCTGCCCACCCCCTGGTCGCCACTCACTTCGCGGTGAGCCACCGATCACAATCACGCGGCGAGTTTGCGCAGCACATACTGCAAAATGCCGCCGTTTCGGTAGTAATCCAGCTCATCGAGGGTATCGATCCGGCACAGCAAGGAAACGCGCTGCAGTGCACCGTCGCTCGATACGATCTCGGCGGTCAACTTTTGGCGCGGCTTCAGGTCGCCCTGCAACCCGCGTATGGTTACTTTTTCGTCGCCCTTCAGACCGATCGACTGCCACGACGCCCCCTCCTCGAAGGTCAGCGGCAGCACGCCCATACCGACGAGGTTGGAGCGATGGATGCGCTCGAAGCTCTGACAAATCACCGCACGCACACCAAGCAGCCGGGTTCCCTTCGCGGCCCAGTCCCGCGATGAGCCGTTGCCATATTCGGCGCCGGCGAACACCACCAGCGGCACATGCTCGGCCTGATACTTCATCGCGGCGTCGTAGATCGACATCTGCTCGCCGTCGGGCCAGTGCTTGGTCATGCCGCCTTCGGGGATGTTGCCGTCGGCGCCCTTCAGCATGAAATTCTTGATACGGATATTGGCGAAGGTACCGCGCATCATGATTTCATGGTTACCGCGCCGTGTGCCGTACTGATTGAAGTCGGCCGGGCGGACCTGATGCTCGCTCAGGAATTTTCCGGCCGGCGACGTCAGCTTGATCGACCCCGCAGGCGAGATGTGATCGGTCGTGATCTTGTCACCGAACATCGCGAGGATCCGCGCATCGACCACGTCGACGATCGGGTCGGGCTCTTTCTTCATGCCTTCGAAGTAGGGCGGGTTCTGCACATAGGTCGAGCTCATGTTCCAGCGATAAGTCTCGCTCTCGACGGTCTTGATCTTGCGCCAGTTGGTGTCGCCCTTGAAAACATCGGCATATTTCTTCTTGAAGATCGCCGCGGTCACGAACTTCTTCATGAACGCATTGATCTCTTTAGTCGTCGGCCAGATATCCTTCAGGTAGACCGGCTTGCCGTCCTTGCCTTCGCCGATCGGCTCGACCGCAAGGTCCTTCTTGACCGTACCGGCAAGCGCATAGGCGACGACAAGCGGCGGCGAGGCGAGATAATTGGCCTGCACGTCCGGCGAGACGCGGCCTTCGAAGTTACGGTTACCCGACAGCACGGCGGCGGCGACAATGCCGTTGTCGTTGATCGACTTCGAAATATCCTCCGGCAGCGGGCCGGAGTTGCCGATGCAGGTGGTACAGCCGAAGCCAACGAGGTTGAAGCCGACCTTGTCGAGATCGGTCTGCAATCCGGAATTGGACAAATACTCGGCAACCACCTGACTACCAGGCGCCAATGACGTCTTCACCCAGGGCTTGGCTTTCAATCCCTTGGCGGCCGCATTGCGGGCGAGCAGGCCGGCGCCGATCAAAACGCTCGGATTGGACGTGTTGGTACAGGAGGTGATGGCGGCGATCACCACGTCGCCATGGCCAAGATCGAAGTCGCGGTTTTCGACCGAATAACGGGACGTAACATCGGCGCTCTTCTTGTATTCGCTGGTGAGCGCGCCGGCGAAAGCTTCGGCGACCGCCGGTAGCGCGACGCGGCCCTCGGGCCGCTTCGGTCCGGCCATCGACGGCACCACGTCCTTCAGATCGAGCGTGAGCGTCGTGGTGAAGACCGGGTCGGTCGACTTCGCGGTACGGAACAGGCCTTGCGCCTTCGCATAGGCCGAGACCAGCGCGACGCGATCGGCCTTGCGGCCGGAGGTCTTGAGATAATCGATGGTCGCGGCATCGACCGGGAAGAAGCCGCAGGTCGCGCCATATTCGGGCGCCATGTTGCCGATGGTTGCCTTGTCCGCGACCGAGAGGTGATCGAGACCAGGGCCGAAGAACTCGACGAATTTTCCAACCACGCCCTGCTTGCGCAGCATCTGCGTGACCGTGAGCACGAGGTCGGTCGCGGTGACGCCTTCCTTGAGCTGGCCCTTCAATTTGAAGCCCACCACTTCCGGCAGCAGCATCGACAGCGGCTGGCCGAGCATGCAGGCTTCCGCCTCGATGCCGCCGACGCCCCAGCCGAGCACAGCGAGGCCGTTCACCATCGTGGTGTGCGAGTTGGTGCCGACGAGCGAATCCGGATAGGCGACCTCGAACGTGCCGGTCTTCTTGCCGACCGTCATCTTCTGCTTTTTGGTCCACACGGTCTGCGCGAGATATTCGAGGTTGACCTGATGGCAGATGCCGGTGCCGGGCGGCACCACGGAGAAATTCGAAAACGCCTTCTGGCCCCATTTCAGGAATTCGTAGCGTTCCTGGTTCTGCTTGTATTCCTCGACCACGTTCTTGCCGAACGCCTTGTTGTCGCCGAAGAAGTTCACGATCACGGAGTGGTCGATGACGAGATCGACGGGCACCAGCGGATTGATCTTTTCGGCGTCGCCGCCGAGGCTCTGCATCGCGTTGCGCATCGCGGCGAGATCGACCACCGCAGGCACGCCGGTGAAATCCTGCATCAGCACGCGCGCCGGGCGGAAAGCGATCTCATGTTCGAGCGCGCGCTTCTTCAGCCATTTCGAAACCGCAACGATGTCTTCCTTCTTGACGGTGCGGCCGTCCTCGTTACGCAGGAGGTTCTCCAGGAGAACCTTCATGGAATAAGGAAGCTTGGCGATCCCCTTAAGACCGTTCTTCTCGGCGGCGGGCAGGCTGTAATAGACGTAGGTCTTGCCACCAACCTTGAGGGTTTTCTGGCATTTGAAGCTGTCGAGAGAGGTCATGTGAGGCAATCCCAAATTGTCGGTCATACCCGGCAAGGGTACTATAACACCAACTGAGGCAGTTGGTCGGAGGCTCGCAGCCGTCGGATTGTGCGGCGAGTCAAGTTCCGGCTTATAGAATCTTTCAACAATCACCGCCACACCGAGAAGCGATAGAAGCAATGCGCGGCAAAGGAAAATAATGCGGCTCTCGGGACGCGGCGTCAGATGTGTGCGGGGCGGCCGGCAAGTCTTTTCCAGCCTCGATTTCGAGGCGGGCGCTGGAGAGGCGCTGGCGGTGGTCGGCCCCAACGGATCCGGCAAAACCTCATTGCTGCGGCTGATTGCGGGCCTTCTGGCCCTCGCGGGAGGGTCGATCGCCCTCGAAGGTGGCGAGGACGAGCTGACGCTGACCGAGCAATCGCATTATCTCGGCCACCGCGACGCGCTGAAGCCGGCGCTCAGCGTGTCGGAAAACTTGAGGTTTTGGCGGGACTTCCTCGGTGGGGCGACGTCGGACACGGCCGAGAGCCTCGCCATTGTCGAGCTCGACCATGCCGCCCGATTGCCGGCCGCCTATTTGTCGGCTGGGCAGCGGCGAAGGCTTTCGATTGCCCGTTTATTGACCGTGCGGCGGCCGGTCTGGCTGCTCGATGAACCCACCAATGCGCTGGACACCGCGGGCCAGAAACTGTTCTCGACCCTGATGGGGGATCATCTGGCGCGCGGCGGCCTGATCATCGCCGCCACCCATATGCCGCTCGGAATTGCCTCGCGCACCCTGCGCGTCGGAGATGCCTCGTGAGCGCGCTTTCCGCCCTGATCCGCCGGGACGTCCGGATCGCGCTTCGCGTCGGCGGCGGCGCCTTGATCGGCGTGCTGTTCTTCCTCACCGTCGTGGTGCTGATGCCGTTTGCCATCGGACCCGACCTTGCGCTCCTGGCGCGGCTCGGGCCCGCGATCCTCTGGCTCGGCGCCCTGCTCGCGAGTCTCCTCACCCTCGACCGCCTGTTCACCGCCGATCATGACGACGGCTCGCTCGATCTGATTACAATGAGCCGAACGCCGCTGGAACTGTCCTGCGCGGCCAAGGCGCTGGCGCACTGGCTCGCGGCGGGGTTACCGCTCATCCTAGCGACCCCGGTGCTGGGCCTTCTGCTCAATCTCGACGGCAGCGCGACCGCGGCCGTCGCGCTGACGCTTCTCGCAGGTACGCCGGCGCTGACATTCACCGGCATGATTGGAGCAGCGCTCGCGGTGACGTTGCATCGCGGCGGGCTGCTGCTCGCTGTGCTGGTATTGCCGCTGTCGATTCCCGTGCTGATCTTTGGCGTGGCGGCCTCGGAAGCGGCCATCACCGGGCCGTCGTCTTTCGGGGCGCCGTTTTCGATCCTGTGTGCGCTGTCGCTAGTCGGCCTCATCATCGGGCCATTTGCAGCGGCCGCAAGCCTTCGGCACGGACTGGATTGATGTTGATCAACTCTCCCGGAAAACGCTCATGCCGATTGCCTGCAACGCCTACGACCATTAACAGGATGCCATGACGCTGATCGACCTCGCCAATCCAACCCGGTTCCTCGCTTTCACGGCGCGCCTGTTGCCGTGGCTTGCGATAGTCACCGCCATCCTGCTCGCGGTCGGTCTCTATCAATCCGCGACGGCGCCCGATGACTATCAGCAGGGCGCTACCGTGAAGATCATGTTCATTCATGTGCCGAACGCGTGGCTGTCGATGTTCGTCTGGGGCGTGATGAGCCTGGCGGCGCTCGGCACCCTGGTGTGGCGGCATCCGCTCGCCGACGTCGCCGCAAAAGCCGCCGCCCCGCTTGGTGCTGCCTTCACGTTTCTGGCGCTGGTCACCGGCTCGCTCTGGGGCCGGCCGATGTGGGGCACCTATTGGGAATGGGATGCGCGGCTGACATCGGTGCTGATCCTGTTCCTGATGTATCTTGGCCTGATCGCGCTGTGGCGGGCGGTCGAAGATCCCTCGCGCGCGGCGCGGGCCGCCGCGGTGCTGACGCTGGTTGGCGCCATCAACCTTCCGATCATCAAGTTTTCCGTCGACTGGTGGAACACGCTGCATCAGCCGGCCTCGGTGATGCGGATGGGTGGACCGACACTCGACCGCGCCTTTTTGATTCCGCTGTTGGTGATGGCGGTCGCATTTTCGCTGTTATTCCTCACCCTGCACCTGGCCGCGATGCGCAATGAAATCCTTCGCCGCCGCGTGCGCGCGATGCAGATGATTCACGTGGCGCAAGCCGGCCAGCGTCAGGCCTGACGCCATGTCGCTCGGTCCCTATGCGAATTTTATCGCGACCTCCTATCTGGTGGTCCTGGCCGTCGTGGTGTTGCTGATCGCGTGGATCGTCATCGACTATCGCAGTCAAAAGCGGCGCTTGAGCGAACTGGAATCAGAAGGGGTCGTCCGCCGCTCCGGACGCAACACGACGGACAAGACATGAGCGAGCCCGTGACAGAGTCCACAACACCGAACACGCCGCGGAGTTCGCGCTGGCTGATGGCGCTGCCGCTGATCGTCTTTGCGGCGCTCGCCGCGATCTTCTGGTTCCGGCTTGGCGGCGGCGACCCGTCGCGGATTCCATCCGCCCTGATCGGCCATCCCGCGCCACAAACGCCCTTGCCGCCATTGCAAGGGCTCGCCAGCAACGGCGCGCCGATCCCCGGCCTCGATCCGTCGGTCTTCAAGGGCAAGGTCAGCCTCGTCAATGTCTGGGCGTCCTGGTGCGTGCCCTGCCATGACGAAGCTCCGCTATTGACCGAGCTTGGCCACGACCCGCGGCTGCAAATCGTCGGCATCAATTACAAGGACTCCGCCGACAATGCCCGGCGCTTTCTCGGCCGCTACGGCAATCCGTTCGGGATTGTCGGCGTCGATGCCAATGGCCGCGCTTCAATCGAATGGGGGGTCTATGGCGTGCCGGAAACCTTCATCGTCGGGCGCGAAGGCACCATCGTGTACAAGCTGGTCGGCCCGGTGACAGCTGACAACATCGACACCGTGCTCCGCGCCGAAATCGACAAGGCGCTGAAAGCGGGGAGTTGACTCGCACTAACCTGACTGGCCGGGCGGTTGCGACGTCAGCGACAGATTGTGGAACAGCCGCTTGCTCACGAGGTGCAGGAAATAAAACCCGAATTTGGGGTCCTGTGCATAGAGCTGCATGACATGGTCATAGCTGATCCGGAGCAGCTCACCGCTCGCTAGACATTCGACCGTCGCCGTTCGCGCCTGGCCCGCGTTCAAAAGTCCAAGCTCGCCAAACACCTCGCCGGCTTCGAGATCGACGCCGGGTTCTCTCACTCGGAAACGGCCAGACACAATGAAGTACATTTCATTTGCCGGGTCGCCACGACGAAACAACACGTCGCCAATAGCCGCCGCTTGGGTTGAACTGAAAGGTTTGACCCAGTCCAAATTCAATTCATCTTTGGTGGCTTCCTCGATCTGTTTGATCAGCCGCAGCATCTGGCGCAGCCGGACAATGTTAAGCGGCAATAAAACCAGATGAAGGATCAGCACCGGGTAGGCATCGACGGCGTAGCCATAGCCGATAAAAAGAAAATTGCTGACGATGCCCGCGATCCGAAGCGGCACCATGGTTTTCATGTAGAACGTTACGAAAACACATGCCGCAGCCGCATAACCTAGCAGTTCCGCGTGGGTCATTGATTGCCTTCTTGCGGCACGGACAAATCGGATGCCGAAACAGAAGCAAACCTTGCCGAGGATTTTTGGAAATGCAAGGTGATCTCCTCGGCCGCAAGCCAATCGAGATCACCTGCCAGGCATGGAACCGTCTGCAACGCTTGCAGTGCAACAGGCAGGAGGCGGCTGCGGTGATTAAACGAGCCGCAGCTCAATTCGTATCCCGGCTAACATCCCCTTCCGCGGCATCGCTGGCTTGCAGCGAGACCGGCTCGTGATGAAAGCGCTTGATCAGCGGCATCTGGGCGATCGCGAAGAGCATCGTTAGCGGAATCACGCCGAAGGCCTTGAAGCCGACCCAGAAATCGGTGCTCTGGGTGCGCCAGATAATTTCGTTCAGGACGGCCATCGCGAGAAAGAACAGCGCCCAGCGCAGCGTCAGAATTCGCCAGCCCTGCGGGGTCAGGTTGAACATCTGATCGAACAGGATGGCGATGAAGGAGCGGCCGAACAGAAGCCCGCCGCCGAGGACGAATGCAAACAGGCTGTAGATGATGGTGGGCTTAACCTTGATGAAGGTCTCGTCGTGCAGCACGAGCGTCAGCGTTCCGAACACCAGCACGACGATGCCGGTGACGAGCGCCATCAGCGGCACATGTCGCGTCACGACGTAAGAGGCGATCATCGCCGCGACGATCGCCACCATGAAAGCGCCGGTGGCGACAAACAAATGAAATTTGGCGTTCGCGACAAAGAAGACGAGCAGCGGCCCCAATTCGGTGGCGAGCTTGAACATCGGATGCGGCTGGGTCTTGTCCATTATTTTTCCATTAGACGTGTTGTTATCGTCCGTCGAGACGGCGTTTCATTTGCACCATTCGTGACGGCCTCGCTACCGCTCAGCCTGCTCGGGTGCGCGCGCCTCATCAGGATGAAGCCTACTCGATTCCCGCGATGGCTTGCGCGAAATCCCGCGCGGTGAAGGGCGCGAGATCATCGACGCCCTCGCCGACGCCGATGAAGTGCACCGGCAGCTTGTACTTCTCCGCCAGCGCCACCAGGATTCCTCCACGCGCCGTGCCGTCGAGCTTGGTCATCACCAGGCCGGTGACGCCAGCGGTACGATGAAAAGCATCGACTTGCGAGAGCGCGTTTTGTCCCACCGTGGCATCGAGCACCAGCAGGACAGCGTGCGGCGCGGTGTCATCGACCTTTCGAATGACGCGAACGACCTTTTCGAGTTCGTTCATCAGTTCGGCCTTGTTTTGCAGCCGGCCGGCGGTATCGATCAGGAGCACGTCGCGCTTTTCGTCCCGCGCCGCCGACAGTGCGTTGAAGGCAAGGCTTGCGGAGTCCGAGCCTTGCGCCCCCGCAATGACCGGCGACTTCGTCCGCTCACCCCAGACCTTCAGTTGCTCGATCGCGGCGGCACGGAAAGTATCTCCGGCGGCCAGCATTACCTTGCGGCCTTCGGCGGAAAATTTTGCCGCCAGTTTGCCGATGGTGGTGGTCTTGCCGGAACCGTTGACGCCGACGACAAGAATGACAAACGGCTTTTTCGTCTCGTCGATCGTCAAGGGCTTGGCAACCGGCGCGAGCACCTTTTCGACTTCGGTTGCGACCACCGCCTTGACCTCATCGGCCGAGATGGATTTGTCGTAACGGCCGACGCCGACGGCCGTGGAAATTCGCGCGGCCACCTCGGTTCCGAGATCGGCGCGCAGCAGCACGTCCTCGATATCGTCGAGCATGGCGCGGTCGAGCTTGCGCTTGGTCACGAGATCGGCAACCGCCGTGCCGAGCGAACTCGAGGTCCGCTTCAACCCGCTGGACAACCGCCGCCACCAGCTCTGTTTAGGTGCTTCCTCAGTCATGGCGGGGTGTGTTAGCCGTTCCAGCAGACAAACGAAAGACTTGCAATTGCTTGACGTTCCCCAACTGACCCCTGAGGAAATCCTGGCCCGCGTGCTTCATCGCGACGGGCTGATGCTGGTGATCGACAAGCCGGTAGGCCTTCCCGTCCATCGCGGACCGAAGGGCGGGCCTAATCTGGAAGCCTCGTTCGATGCGTTAAGGTTTGGCCTGCCCCGCCCGCCGGTGCTGGCGCATCGGCTCGACAAGGACACATCCGGCTGCCTCGTGCTCGGACGTCACCGCAAGGCGACGGCCTCACTCGGGCTTTTGTTCAAGCATGGCAAGATTTCAAAAACCTATTGGGCAATCGTCGAAGGTGGGCCGACCGAGGATAACGGCACCATCGACATGCCGCTCGGCCGGCTCAACGCCGAGCGGGGCTGGTGGCAGAAGGTTGATCCCGAGGGACAACAGGCCGTGACCAACTGGAGAGTGATGGGACGCGGGGAAGGCCTGACCTGGCTCGCGCTGGAACCCGTCACCGGCCGCACCCACCAATTGCGCGTGCATTCGTCAGCTCAGGGCTGGCCGATTTTCGGCGACAATATCTACGGCAACGGCCCGCGCTTTGGCGAGCCCCGCCTGCATCTGCATTCCCGCGAGATCGGAATTCCGATTTCCAAAAACAAGGAGCCGGTGCGCGTGGTGGCGCCGGCGCCGGAACATATGCGTGAACGATTGCGCGCCTGCGGATGGAATGGCGAGTAAGCCATCGCTCATGACCGGGCTTCACACGGTCAGCCGCGCACCATCGCTGTCCTTGATGACCTGCGCCTTGATTGTACCCGGCACCTCACCGGAAATCGCGACCGGGAGGAAATGTTCGGTGCGCCCTTGGGTGGCGCTTTCGATCAGAACCTCGCGAGTCGCACTGACTTCCGATTCAAGCCGCCGCCGCAACGCAGCATCACCCGTGGCGCGCAAGCGGCCAGCACGCTCCTTGATCAGGCTGCCTTCGACCTGCGGCATGCGCGAGGCCGGCGTGCCCGGGCGCGGCGAATAGGGAAACACGTGAAGGAAGGTCAGACCGCATTCCTCGACGAGATCGAGCGAACGGGTGAACATCTCTTCCGTCTCGGTCGGAAAGCCCGCGATGATATCGGCGCCGAACGCAATGCCGGGCCGCAGGCGCCGCACCTCGGCACAGAAATCGATCGCTTGTTGCCGGGAATGGCGGCGCTTCATCCGCTTCAAAATCAGATCGTCGCCCGATTGCATCGACAGATGCAAATGCGGCATCAGCCGCTGTTCGCTCGCGATCACATCCAGAAGATCGTGATCGACCTCGATCGAGTTCGACGGAAGAAATCCGCAATCGCTTCAACTCCGGCACTTCCCGCAAGATCTGCCTGGTCAACTGGCCGAGTTTCGGCGCGCCTTCGAGATCGGCGCCATAGCTCGTCAAATCGACGCCGGTCAGCACGATCTCGGGATGACCGCGTTCGACCAGCACGCGGACCTGCGCGATCGCGGTCTCGATCGGCACCGAGCGCGAATTGCCGCGGCCGAACGGAATGATGCAGAAGGTACAGCGGTGGTCGCAACCGTTCTGCACCTGGACGAAGGCGCGTGGCAGGCCCTTCTGCAATGCATCCAGACGAGGCGGCACCATCTGGCGGACCGCCATGATATCGCTGACCGCGATTTTGTTGCTTGCTGCGATATCAGCTTTGCGCGGACCATCGAGCGCCGTGCGTGCGTTCAACCAGACGTCACTCCGCATCTTGTCGTCATTGCCGACAACCCGATCGACTTCCGTCATGTCGGCGAACATCTGTGCTTGCGTCTGCGCCGCGCAGCCGGTGACGACGATGCGTGCTGAGGGCCGTTCACGTTTCAACCGGCGGATCGACTGACGCGCCTGCGCCACCGCCTCATTGGTGACGGCGCAGCTATTGATGACGATGGCGTTGTCAAGCCCGGCGCGCTCGGCCTCAAGCCGCACCGCCTCGGATTCGAAAGCATTGAGGCGGCAGCCGAAGGTGACGACCTCGACGCTCATGTGACCGGGGCAAACAGCGCCGGATCGAATTGACCTTCATATTCGAAGGCCGCCGGCCCCGTCATCAGGACGTGATCGTCCCGGTCGCGCCATTCGATGGTGAGGTCACCGCCCGGCAACGTGATCTGCACCGTGCGGTTGGTGCGCTTCAGCCGCGCGGCCGCAACCGCGGTGGCGCAGGCCGCCGACCCACAGGCCTTGGTCAGTCCCGCGCCCCGCTCCCAGGTGCGGATCGTGATGTGGTCACGATCGACGATATGGGCGAGCGTGATGTTGGCGCGCTCAGGAAAGATCGGATGGTTTTCCAACAGCGGGCCAAACCGGCCGAGGTCATAGGCCTCTATATCGTCGACCCAGAAGATCGCATGGGGATTGCCCATGCTGACGACAGAGGGCGTATGCAGGATCGGCGCATCGATCGGGCCGATTTGCAGCTCGATGCCCCGCGTATCGCGAAACTCCTCGGCAAGCGGAATATCCCGCCAGCCGAACTTCGGCGCTCCCATATCCACCGTGTAGAGACCAGCCGACGGTCCCTGCCAGCAATTCAAAAGCCCGGCGCTGGTCTCGAAGGTCGCGGCGCGCTCGCCCGAAGCCTCGAAGACACGGCGCGCCACGCAGCGCATGCCGTTGCCGCAGGCGCCCGCTTCGGAGCCGTCATTATTGTAGATACGGATAAAGGCTTCCGTGCCCGAGAGCCGCGGCGGTTGCAGCACCATCAGCTGGTCGTAATGAACGCCCTTGAGGGAGGCGACCGCGCGCGCATCATCGGCGGTGACGGCGCCCGGCCGGTCGCGCAAATCGACCACGACGATCTCGTTGCCGATCCCGTTCATCTTGACATAGCTGTAGTTGGCCAGCGTGCTCATCGATTTTCCCGACTATCCCGGCTTTATATGGCCAATGCGGGCGGCTTAGCTAGATGGTGGTTTATCTGTGTCGGTGGTCCTCATCCGGCGAGGAGGCCCATGAAATATCCGTAAATATCTGACATGGGACGAACGGCGGGCCGGCATGTTAGATAGCGAGAATCCGCAAATGCCGACCGAACAAGGCCATGGAGAAGATCCTGATGAACTACCCTCGCTTTTTCCGTATTGCCCTGTTCGCCTTGATCCCGATGGTCGTTGGTGCACTCCCGGCCGCCCGCGCCCAGGCCCCCACGCCTTCCACCCCTGCTCCTTCGGCAACCCCGGCGGCGCCGCCCGCCGAAACCAAATCTCCGGGGGATTTGCCGTCGACCGCGCCGAAAGCCCCGGCCCCTGCCCCGGTTCAGGCCGCCGATCCCTTTGGCGAGCAAATTACGCTGAC
The DNA here is from genome assembly GCA_963770515.1 of uncultured Alphaproteobacteria bacterium. Taxonomy (GTDB): domain Bacteria; phylum Pseudomonadota; class Alphaproteobacteria; order Rhizobiales; family Xanthobacteraceae; genus Bradyrhizobium. The sequence goes on along the minus strand of CAVYPW010000001.1, from coordinate 1,373,982 downwards.
CCAGAAAACCGTCATCGCCACCAAGGGCACGGCAAACTGGGATACCGCGTTCGAGACGCTGCTCGCGTCGCTGAAAGCGCTTTCGGCCGCGATCGAGAAGGATGGCGGCAAGGCTTCCGGCAATTCCATGATCGTCTATACCTCCACCGACGACACCGGCTTCAGCTATCTGGCGGAAATACCGGTCGATCAGGAACCGAAAAACCTGCCGAAGACGATCAGTGTCGCCAAATCACCCGAAGGCAAGGCGCTCAAATTCGTCCATCGCGGCTCCTACGATAATATGGACAACACTTACGAGGCCATTACCAACCACCTCGACGACAAGAAGCTCGAGGCCAAAGACACCTTCATCGAGGAGTACATCACCGATCCCCTGAAAACGGAGGAGGACAAGCTGGTGATCAATGTCTATGTGCCGCTGAAGTGAGCGTCATGAGAAAGCGTATTTTCCTTCGCGCTTTACTCCTTGCTGGCTTTGCCGTCGGCGCGCCGTTCGTGGCGCCCGCCTACGCCGAGACGGATCAGCCGCCTTCCTTTATCTCTGTCACCGGTGAAGCCCACATTTCGGTGCCGCCCGATCTGGCCCAGATCGATGCCGGCGTGACGTCCGAGGCCAAGACCGCCCGCGAGGCTTCCGACGCCAACAATGCCGCAATGGGCAAAGTGCTGCTGGCGCTGAAAGGCGCAGGCATCGATGAGAAGGACACCCAGACTTCGCGGTTGTCGTTGCAGGCGCAGAACACGGTGCCAAAGCCCGGAGCGCCCTCCACCATTACAGGCTACCGCGCAAGCAACCGCGTCACGATCCGCCTGCGCGACGTCACCAAAGTGGCCAGTGTCATCGACGCGCTGGTCTCGGCCGGCGCCAACGAACTCGGCGGCATCAATTTCATGGTGTCGCAGGCTTCGAAACTGCTCGACGACGCGCGCGAGCAGGCGGTCGCCGATGCGCGCCGCAAGGCGGAGATCTATGCCAAGGCCGCCGGCATCACGCTCGGCGCGCCGATCAGCATCTCCGAAGAAGGCGCGGCGCAACCGATGTTCCGCGCCATGGCGGGAAAGATGGCCGCAGTTCCAACGCCGATCGCGCAAGGCGAAGAGACGCTGTCGATTTCGGTCGGCATGACCTGGGCGATCAAGGCTAAAGAGTAACCTCGCCTCGCTTGCGGGGAGAGGTCGGATTGCGAAGCAATCCGGGTGAGGGGATTCACCTCGGATATACATTCGCCGCGTTTGCCGAAGGCAGCCCCTCACCCCAACCCTCTCCCCGCGAGAGCAGGGAGAGGGAGAAGAGTTAAATCTCCACCACCTGGCCCGGCTTGAGCGCGACAAAGCGCTCGCGCGGTATCTTCGCCTCATCCAGCGCCTCGGCCAGCGCGATTGCGGGCGCATCGATCGCCTCGTCCGTGAGTTGGAACGTGCCGTGATGATGGGCCAGCGCCTGCGCCGCGCCGCAATCGGCGAGCGCCTTCACCGCGTCAGAAGGATTCATGTGCTGGTCCTTCATGAACCAGCGCGGCTCATAGGCGCCGATCGGCAACAGCGCCAGCCGCAGCGGCCCGTGAAGCTTTCCGACATCACGGAAATGCTTGCCCTCGCCATAACCGGAATCGCCGACGGCGTAGATTTTCCCCGCGCCCGTTTCCAGCACAAAACTGGCCCACAGGGATTGATTGCGGTCGAACATCCCGCGCGCCGACCAGTGCCGGGTCGGCACCAGCGTCACCGCGACGTCGTTGCCGAGTTCGACGCGCTCATGCCAATCGAACGCCTCGGCGCGAATGTTGGAATCGGCCCGCATCATCGTCAGGTCGTTGCCGAGCGGCGTGATGACGCGCGGCGCGAATTTTGCCGCGAGCTTCGAGAGCGTCGTGACATCAAGATGATCGTAATGGCCGTGCGAGACCAGTACGACATCGATTTTCGGCAAGGCATCGAAGGCAATGCCTGCATCGTTGTGCCGTTTCGGCCCCGCAAAAGCAAAGGGCGAGACCCGCTCCGACCACACGGGATCGACCAGGATGCTGAGGCCTGCGGTCTGGATCAGCCAGCTCGCGTGGCCGACAAACGACACTCGCGCTCTGTCACCATCAACGCGCGCCGGCGGGGTGTCGGCGAACGGACTTGGCGCCCATTCCGGCCACGCCGCGCGCTTCCGATCGCCGCCGAACTGCCAGCGCAGAACCTCACGAAGCGATTTCGGCGGCACGCCGTCGGGATCAAAGAAAACCCGGCCGTCGAAGTGATCCGAGACCGGTCGTTTGCGGGAACCATGCATAAGCGGATTGGCAGCAAAAAGGGCTGTCCGTGCAAGGGGCAAGCAAGGCCGCCTCCTTCACGAAACCGCCATTTGGCCGGGTGACTTTCCTTGACTTTTCGCGCCTATGGGCGTTTAAACCGCCGCAATTCATCGAAAAGTTCATCTTTTCGACCCGCCGACCGGTCCTTGGGGCCGGAGGTTAACGCCCGACAGCGCGATGCGCCCTCGGGCGCAAAGGTGTTTGGACGATCGTCTTGGCGTTGGCCGCCAGGGCACATAGGTCGTCGTCACCCGCGAAAGCGGGTGATCCAGTATCCCAGAGCAACTCGGAAAGAACCGAGAGCCTGCGGCGTACTGGATACCTCGCTTTCGCGGGGTATGACGGTGGTGATTGGAGCGCCGAGAGGCGCAAAAACAGGACGACGCACTTGTTCGACAATCTGTCGGAAAAGCTGGGCGGTATTCTCGATTCCCTGACGCGGCGCGGCGCGCTGACGGAAGCCGATGTCGATGCGGCGATGCGCGAGGTACGCCGCGCGCTGCTCGAGGCCGACGTCTCGCTCGACGTCGTCCGCAGCTTTACTGAGAGAGTCCGCGAGCAGGCGATCGGCGCCACCGTGGTCAAGTCGGTCACCCCCGGCCAGATGGTGGTGAAGATCGTCCATGACGAGCTGGTCGCCACGCTAGGTTCGGACGGCCAAAGCATCGACCTCAACGCCGTGCCGCCGGTGGCGATCATGATGGTCGGCCTGCAAGGCTCCGGCAAAACCACCACGACCGCGAAACTCGCCCGCCGCATGGTCCAGCGCGACAAGCGCAAGGTGCTGATGGCCTCGCTCGACATCTACCGCCCGGCGGCGATGGAGCAACTCGCCGTGCTCGGGCGCGACCTCGATATCCCGACGCTGCCGATCGTTGCCGGGCAAAAGCCGGCGCAGATCGCCAAGCGCGCGTTAGAAGCAGCCAAGCTCGGCGGCTATGACGTGGTGCTGCTCGACACCGCCGGCCGTACCACGCTCGACGAAGAGATGATGAGCGAGGCGGCCGAAATCAAAGCCACCGCCAATCCGCATGAAGTGTTGCTGGTTGCGGATTCGCTCACCGGCCAGGACGCGGTCAATCTCGCACGCGCGTTCGACCAGCGCGTGGGACTGACCGGCATCGCGCTGACACGGGTGGACGGCGATGGCCGCGGCGGCGCGGCGCTATCGATGCGCGCGGTCACCGGCAAGCCGATCAAGCTGATGGGCACCGGCGAAAAGACCGACGCGCTGGAAGATTTCCATCCGAGCCGCATCGCCGGCCGCATTCTCGGCATGGGCGACGTGGTCTCGCTGGTCGAGAAAGCCGCTGCCAATATCGACGCCGAAAAGGCCGCGCGCACCGCCGAGCGGATGCGCAAGGGCCAGTTCGATCTCTCGGACATGCGCGAACAATTGCTGCAAATGGCAAGCATGGGCGGCATCTCCGGCCTGATGGGCATGATGCCCGGCGTCGCCAAAATGAAAAATCAGATTGCGAACGCCGGGATCGACGACAGGATCCTCAAGCGCCAGGTCGCGCTGATCGATTCGATGACGCGGCAGGAGCGGAAAAGTCCCGACATTCTCAAAGCGAGCCGCAAGAAGCGGATCGCGGCCGGCGCCGGTGGCAAAGTCGAGGACCTCAACAAGCTTCTAAAGATGCACCGGAACATGGCCGACATGATGAAGGCCATGGGCTCGGGCAAGCGCGGCCCGCTGGCCGGCATCGCACAAGCCATGGGCTTTGGCGGCGGCATGCCGACGCCAGAGCAGGTAAAGGCGATGGCGGAGAAAATGCCGCAAGGAGCTAACCCCGGTGGCATGCCGGCGCTGCCGAAAGAACTCCCCGCGGGCCTTCGTACTGGTTTGCCGAATTTGCCGGGACTCACCGGCCTGCCCAACAAGCCGACGCTCCCAGGCATCGGCGGCTTTCCCGGATTGGGGAAGAAGAAATGACCTCATCACCCTCTCTGTCTGTTCCGGGATGGTGCGTTAGCACCAGACCCGGAATGACGGACGTTCATTAAACTCAAAAGGAGAACTCAATGTCAGTCGTTATCCGCCTCGCTCGCGCAGGCACCAAGAAGCGTCCCGTCTATCACGTTGTCGTCGCCGACTCGCGTTTTCCGCGTGACGGCCGCTTCATCGAGCGGCTCGGCCATTTCAATCCGCTCCTGCCCAAGGACAACACCGAGCGGCTCAAGCTCGACATGGACAAGGTCAAGTCCTGGCTCGCCAAGGGCGCGCAGCCGTCGGACCGCGTGACGCGTTTCCTCGACGCGGCCGGCGTGATGAAGCGCGAAAAGCGCAACAACCCGGAAAAGGCGGTGCCGCGCAAGGAGCGCAAGGCGCAGGCCGAAGCCGCTGCGAAGTCGTAAGCCGTTCGGCGCGCGGCGGTGCCCGCCAAAATCTGCGTCGCCCGGATCGGGGCCGCGCATGGCGTGCGGGGCGCCGTGAAACTGTGGACCTTCACTGAAGATCCGTTCGCGGTGAAGGCGTACGGCCCATTGTCGGCCAAAGACGGCGTCCGCCATTTTGAACTGGCGAGCGCCCGCGCGGCCAAGGATCACCTGGTCGCGACCTTTAAAGGCATAGAGACCCGCGAAGATGCCGAACGGCTCAACGGCGTCGAACTCTATATCGCCCGCGACAAACTGCCGGCGACAGACGAAGACGAATACTACCACGCCGACCTGATTGGCCTTGCCGCGGTGACAGCGGCCGACGAGACGCTTGGCCGAGTGATCGCGATCCACAATTTCGGCGCCGGCGATATCATCGAGATCGCTCCACTGAGCGGGACTACACTCCTGTTGCCGTTTACCAACGCCGTGGTGCCGACGGTCGATCTTGCCGGTGGTCGCGTCGTGATCGCATTGCCTGAGGAAATCGAGGGCGACGAACGGGGTGATTCAAAGCCATGACCTCTCCCTGGCGCGCGACCGTCCTGACGCTATTTCCGGAGATGTTCCCCGGTCCGCTCGGCGTGAGCCTTGCCGGCAAGGCGCTCGCCTCGGGCGTTTGGCAGCTTGAGGCGCGCGACATCAGGGATTCCGCCACCGACCGCCATCGCAGCGTCGACGACACCCCCGCCGGCGGCGGCCCCGGCATGGTGCTGCGTGCCGATGTGCTCGCAGCCGCTATCGACGCGGCCACTATCGCGCCGGATCGGCCACGCCTCTTGATGAGCCCGCGAGGTCGGCCATTGACCCAGTCGCGGGTGCGCCAGCTCGCCGAAGGACCCGGTGCACTGATCGTCTGCGGCCGCTTTGAAGGGGTCGACCAGCGGGTGATCGAGGCGCGCCAGCTCGAGGAAGTATCGGTCGGAGACTATGTGCTGTCGGGCGGGGAGATTGCCGCCATGGCCCTGATCGACGCCTGCATACGGCTGTTGCCGGGCGTGATGGGAAGTGCGGAATCGGCCTCAGAGGAGAGTTTTTCCGACTCCCTACTGGAATACCCGCAATATACCCGCCCCCAAGCCTTCGAAGGGCGCCAAATCCCTGAAATCCTGACCTCGGGCGACCATGCGAAGATTGCGGCCTGGCGGCGGGCCGAGGCAGAGGCATTGACGCGGGCGCGGCGGCCGGATCTATGGAGCGCTTACGAAAGCGCAGCAAAAAACGCGACAAAGGAGTGACAAAGCTCACCCTTTGTCTTATACGGGCGCCAATTCCGAGAAGTGACGGCATGGATCGCGAGCCCCCCGGGTTGGCAGGGCGCGCCGCCGATGGAGATTACCAATGAACCTCATCCAGCAGCTCGAAAAAGAGCAATTCGAAAAACTGTCCGCCAGCAAGACCATTCCCGATTTCGGGCCCGGCGATACCTTGATCGTCAACGTCAAGGTGGTGGAAGGCGATCGCACCCGCGTGCAGGCCTATGAAGGCGTGTGCATCGGCCGCTCCGGCGGCGGGCTCAACGAGAGCTTCACCGTGCGCAAGATTTCTTACGGCGAAGGCGTCGAACGCGTGTTCCCGGTGATGTCGCCGATGATCGACTCGATCAAGGTGGTGCGCCGCGGCAAGGTGCGCCGCGCCAAGCTTTATTACCTGCGCAATCTGCGCGGCAAGTCGGCCCGCATCGTCGAGAAGACCGAGCGCGCGACCGCCGTCAACGAGTAATAACGGCCTCCTTTTTGAGGATACGAAAGCGCGGGGTCTGGCCCCGCGCTTTTTTGTTGGCGGCGAGTGATCATCTTTCGCAGGGCCGCCCGTCGTGAAGATGCCTCGCGCTGGCGCGCGCGCGTGCTATATATCAATTTGAAATGGTTCCAGATCGCACCAGCACGGCCCACCGGCGCGTCGTCATCGACGATCATGCGCGCCTGCCCGGCCGCTTTTTCGGTCGGTTTGCGACTTCGGCGACCTCGGAACTTACGCGCGCGCTTTGATGCTGCGCCTACCGCCGCTCGTCCGGCGCGATTCCGTCTTTCACGATTTCTGTTTTAGGAACTGAAGCTCATGTCCAAACCGACAACCCTGTACGACAAGATCTGGAACGACCATCTGGTTCACGAAGCCGATGACGGCACCTGCCTGCTATATGTCGACCGCCATCTGGTGCACGAGGTGACTTCACCGCAGGCCTTCGAGGGCCTGCGCGCCACCGGACGCAAGGTGCACGCGCCCGAGAAGACACTGGCCGTCGTCGATCACAACGTGCCGACGTCCGATCGCACCAAGCCCAACCCCGATCCTGAAAGCGCCGAGCAGATCGCCGTGCTGGCGGAGAACGCCAAACATTTCGGCGTCGAATATTTCAACGAGTTCGATCGCCGTCAGGGCATCGTTCACGTGATCGGTCCCGAACAGGGCTTCACGCTGCCCGGCACCACGATCGTCTGCGGCGACAGCCACACCTCGACCCACGGCGCGTTCGGCGCGCTCGCGCACGGCATCGGCACCTCCGAGGTCGAGCATGTGCTGGCAACGCAAACCCTGATCCAGAAGAAGGCAAAAAACATGCGCGCCGTCGTCGACGGCAAATTGCCCGACGGGGTCACCGGCAAGGACATCATTCTCGCGATCATCGGCGAGATCGGCACCGCCGGCGGCACCGGCTACGTGCTGGAATACGCCGGCGACGCCATCCGCGCGCTCTCGATGGAGGGCCGCATGACCGTCTGTAATATGTCGATCGAAGGCGGCGCGCGGGCCGGAATGATCGCACCGGACGAAAAGTCGTATGAGTTTCTGAAAGGCCGTCCGAAGGCTCCGAAAGGCGCGGCCTGGGACGCCGCGATACGCTACTGGGACAGCCTGCGCAGCGACGAGGGCGCCCATTTCGACCACGAAATCCGGCTCGACGCGGCCAAGCTGCCGCCAATCGTGACCTGGGGCACCTCGCCGGAAGACGTGATCTCCATCACCGGCATGGTGCCCGACCCCGACAAGATCGCGGACGAGGCCAAGCGGATTTCGAAGCACCGGGCCCTGAATTACATGGGGCTGAAAGCCGGAACGAAAATCACCGACATCAAACTCGACCGCGTCTTCATCGGCTCCTGCACCAACGGCCGGATCGAGGATTTGCGCGCCGCTGCGAAAATCGCCGAGGGCAAGACGGTGAACGCCAATGTCTATGCGATGATCGTGCCGGGGTCGGGAATTGTTAAGGAACAGGCGGAAGCCGAAGGTCTCGACAAGATCTTCGTCAAGGCCGGCTTTGACTGGCGCGAGCCCGGCTGCTCGATGTGTCTGGCGATGAATCCGGACAAGCTCAAGCCCGAAGAGCGCTGCGCCTCGACTTCGAACCGCAATTTCGAGGGCCGCCAGGGTTTCAAGGGCCGCACGCATCTGGTCTCGCCGGCCATGGCGGCGGCCGCGGCGATTGCCGGTCACTTCGTCGATATCCGGGATTGGCGGTAAATCGCCCGTCGCTTCAACATCGAGGCATCGTTGAAGGAAGTCGTTAAGCAGTTGGGAGCAGACTTGCCGGCCTGAAGATGGCGTTCGCGTGTTGCGAGGAAAGCCCGTCATGGCCGACAAGTCCGAATTCGTCGATATGATCAGCGATGCGACGCGGCAGGTCCGGCGTCGCGTGGCAACGCGCACCAAAGAGCCGGTCGCCAAGGAAGCATCGCGGATGGGCCATTGGCCGCCCGACCGCCTCGAGCAATGGCGAATGGAAAATCTGACGCCCTGGAAGATCAAGCCCTGGAAGCTCAAGGACTGGATTTGAAAGCACGCGCTTGCGCGCGTCCAATCCGGTCAATTTCCTGCGTCTAAAACGCGATGAGATTTGATTGAGCATAAAGGATCAGGCGCCCCTTAAGGGCGCCTGACTCACCTTACCTCACGTGTCTCGAACCTCAACGTTAGGCGCGGTGATGCCTGCGGTGATGATGGCGCCGGTGGATACGGTGGTAATGTCGCGCGGCACGATGGTGACAGACGAAGCGCGGGCCATGCACGGTCAACACCCTGCGGCAGCCTTCTCCAGCGACAAAGGCGGGAGCCGAATAGACGGCGGGATCATCGTAGTAATCGGGAGTGTCGTACGGATAATCGTCGTAATAGACGCCGCCGACAAAAACCCCGCCGAAGTGACGCCGGTGACCGAAACCGTGGCCGGCAAATCGAGGAGATCCAGCAACGACCGCCGGCGCCGCGCCGATCGCGCCGCCGCGAATGACGGCGCTGCTCACGCCACCTGCGCTACGGCCGCCGCCCCACCCACCGCCTCGTCCGCCACCACCGCCGCCTCCACCATGACCGCCGCGAACTTCAATCGTCAGTTCGCTGGCAACAGCCTTTTCGTTTGCAACAGCCTTGCCGACGTTCGACATGCCGGGATTGACCGGCGACATCGCCTCGGCGCGCTGGCCGGCGAAACCCGCTACGATCAGGAGCGCTACCGTCATGCCCGACACAGGCGATAGAAGCCGTGAACTCACCGGGTTCTTGGTCATAGATGTGGTCCTTCTGAACTCTGAAGCCACAAACAAAACTTCGCACCGGCGCTTTCAACGCGTCAGCTTTTTAATCGGCCATGTTTCGCTGGATGGTGTTCTTGTTCTGAAATCTAAAATCCGCAACCTGAACGCGCCATGAATGTTCGCGTCACAGATTTGCGCGAAAGGAAGTGTACGGCGTCGGTGTCAAACACATGATCGTCATCATACCCGAGGCACAGATCACGGTGCTGCCAATAAAAAACGAGCCCGCGAGGGCGGGCTCGTTAAACTCGTTTCGCTCTGATTTACCAGTGGCGGTGATGCCAATGACGGTGCCAGTGCCCATGCCAGCGCACTTCCGTCGTCGTCGCCTTAGCGCCTTGCTGGATCGCAGTGACGGTGGCGGGATTTGCCAGCGACAACGCCTGAGCTTGCTGAGCCGGAGCGGCAAGGACCAATACCGCGCCAATTGCAGCGAGGCCCAGAACTCTCGTCATCTTCATTGATATTTCCCCTTCGGTGATCGGATGCCACACCAGCGCCAGCGACCGATCTAATCAGCCGCTCACCACAGCGCAGACCGCAAGCTGGGAGGGAGCGACATCAATTGCCAGTAAGTATCTGCGCCGGGATGTTCAATGCACGGCCTACGGGCAGGTTCCATCGTCCCCGCAAGATTTAATTTGCGTGTCATAAAACTCTTCCGGCTGTGTCATCGTAGTTTGTGGGTAAGCACAGGAGGAGATCGCGATGGGCTATCCTCTTCGACGGTCGCGCCGCGCCGTTGCGGCCGCATTTTTGCAGGCCTTGATGTCCGCACCTACAGCGCTTGCTTCTCAAGGTCCCGGCGGAGGTCCGGGCACCGCCAGCCCATCAACACAGCTTCTCATGGCGATTGTCGTCTATGGCGGCGCGGCATCGATCGTGGCCGCGGGCCTCATCGGGTTGCTGAGGCGAAGGTTCTAAAGACGCATTCATCCGCGGCGCCAGACGCAGGTCATGCGCGGCACGATCACCGTGCCGCTCGGCCGGAATTCCTGCACATAGGATGCATTGCACACCCGAACCGCGTTCGGGCCTGGATTATAGCGCGGGTAAACACCGTCCGGCTCGGCCAGGTAGCGGGGATAAACCCGAATCCGCCGCGGCGGACGGACCGGCTGTGCAAACGGCTCAGCCGTCGTGGCCTGCGCGGTTCGCGTGCTTTGCGACGTGACTTGCGCTTCGGCGCCCGGCGCCAACAACGAACAAGCCACCATCAGGCTGCCTGACAGCACCACCGAAACCGCCCATTTTTCGCTACGCATGTTCGCGCCCGCCCTGTCACCGAAAGCCACCCTACGGTCTCCGATTGCGACAGCAACGTCAACTGGTTCACAATCCCATCCTGACATTCGCCGTTCCCGCTGTGGCTATTCGGCCGACATCGGCTCGCATACCGCTGCGAAGGTGCTCTATAACGGCGCCATGTGGACATCAGCCAAAGCGCCGTCGCTCGCCGAAATGGAGACCCTGGCGCACGACATCCTGGCCCGGCTGCCGAAAAGCTTCCGCGATTTGTGCGAGGGCGTCATCGTCCGGGTGGAAGATTTCCCGACAGAAGAAATTCTCGATGAAATGGGCGCGGAAAGCGAGTTCGATCTGCTCGGCCTGTTTCAAGGGATCGGCCTGCCGCAGCAAAGCTATAGCGACAATGCCCGGTTGCCCAATCTGATCTGGCTTTACCGGCGGCCGATCCTGGACTACTCGCCCGATGTCAGAGACAATGGCGCATCGTTCGCCATGTGCTGATCCACGAGATCGGGCATCATTTCGGCCTGTCCGACGACGACATGGCCGCCATTGAGGCGTCGGTGAGATGAGGCGGCTTTTTGCCCTTTTATGCAGGCCGCATTCACGATAAACCACGCGTCTAAATTGCTTTTTGTCCATTCCTATCAGAAGTGCTCCGATGGAAAAGTTCACCACGGGCTCGACGATATCGGCCTGACCATGGAGAAGAAGTCGTCGATCGATGCCTATGAAGCCAGGCTGAAAGAGCGCGCCTGGGCCTAGTGGTCCCATTCTAACATTCGCTTCCTTTCTCGGCAGGCATCTTTGCGAATGTTAGAATTGCAGGACCACTAGCGATACAAGTTTCCAGGGAGTTTTGGATTTGACATTCGCTTTTCGAGTTCGCGGCCAGGCCGGTAGCGAATGTCAAATCTACTCCACCAAGATCTTGTTTGACGCATGGGTGACGCGTGCGACCTGAGATCGTCACCTTCTGGCACGGCCCGCTCGACGGCTTGCGCAGGCTGTGCCTGCGCTCGCAGGTCGCGGCCGGCCACAAGGTGACCGTCTATAGTTTTGATCCGATCGCGCAATTGCCGGATGGCGTCGGCAATGCGGAAGCCGAAGCGATCCTGCCGCACACCTTCGCCGAACGCCTGCGCCCCACGGGAACTGATGGCGTCTGGCGCGACCGGACCACGCTGCAATTCTCGGATTTTTTCCGGATGCGGCTGATGGCGAAGGGCGCAGGCCTGTGGCTCGACGCTGACGTTCTGCTGCTCAAAAGCATCGAGATCGATTCCGCAAAACCTTACTTCGCCTGGGAGCATCCGCGTCAGTTGGGCAATTCGGTTTTGTATCTGCCGCCGAACGACCCGATCGTCGCAGCCTTCGACGCGTTGATGGCGCAGGACGAGTTGACCCCGGACTGGCTGTCGCTCCGGCATCGCCTGACAGTCCTGATGCACAGGTTACGCGGGACCAAGCGCGTCTCTGACGTCCGGCTCGCGATCTTCGGCCCGGCGGCGCTCACCGCGCTCGCCCGACGCTTCGGCGAACTGGGCCACGCGCTGCCGAAGAAGTCGTTCTATGCCGTGCACGCCGAGCCGAAACTGTTCTTCGAACCGCGGGATTTTTCGGCCTTGATCCGCGATCCCGGCGTTATTGGCTTCCACATCTCGCCAAAGGGCCGCGGCAACCAAAAGCCGGTGCCAGGCAGCCTGCACGCCTGGGCAGCGGAACGGTTCGGTTCGTCTTGAGAAAGCCTGCACCTTTGCCCGTCGGACAAGCCGAGCATTTGATCTAGCGCAACAACCAACCTGAGACAGAACGCCATGATGCGCTCGGGTAGAATGGAGCGATTTCATGAAGGCTCAGGATCATTCACTTTCCGCTTTCGATCGGTTGACGCAGACTTTTTGCGAATGGTTGAACCAACGTCGGGAACTCAACGAGTTGCGTCAGTTGGGTCCGGCAGAGTTCGACCGCGTGGCCAGCGATTTGCAGGTCTCGCCGGCCGACCTGACCGAGTTGGTTAATCAGGGGCCGCACGCGGCAGACGAATTGCCGAACTTGCTCAGCGCCCTTGGTATCGATGCAGACCATCTGGCGCGGGTTGAGCCTGCGATACTGCACGACATGGAACGGGTTTGCGCTCTCTGCAACCACAAGCGCGAATGCGACCACGATCTCACTGCCGGCACTTCGGGCGAGCATTATCAGCAATATTGCCTGAACGCCGCTACCATCGCAGGCTTGGGTAAATCGGCAAAGAACTAGAATACGCCGGATAGCTGCGTTATGGCGATTTGGCCATCGCTGCGATCGAATCCGCGAGTGCAATCGTGCGGCGCGCCATATCGGCATGCAGCCGCTCCACCATCCGGCCCTCGAGCGAGATGGCGCCGCGCGCGGCATTCTCCGGCAGTTCGAATGCCGCGATGATCTTGCGGGCGCGTTCCACCTCTTCCGCCGGCGGCGTGAAGATGACATTGCAGGCCTCGATCTGGCCCGGATGGATCAACGTCTTGCCGTCAAAACCGAGATCGCGCGCCTGCGTGCACTCCAGATTGAAACCGTCGACATTGCTGAAATCGCTGTAGGGTCCATCGAGGATTTCGAGGCCATAGGCGCGGGCGGCGAGTATGCAGTGGATGAACATCGGCAGCATGATCGCCCGCCCCGGCTGCATGCGGATTTGCGTTTCGCGCGAGATGTCATTGGGTCCGAACGCAAAGCCTGAAAGCCGCGGCGCGACATCGCGCGAGGCCGCCGCCAGTTCCTCCGCATGCAGCACCGCACGCGCGGTCTCGATCATGGCCCAGACCCGCACCGAAGGATCGGCATTCGCCTCCCGCAGGCTCGTGGTGATGGTGGTGAGATCGGCCACGCTGGAAACCTTTGGAACCAGGATCGCACCGGGCCTGGCTTTGGCAGCCATCTTCACGTCATCGGCCCAGAACGGCGTGTCCAGCGCGTTGGTCCGGATCCAGACCTCGCGCTTCCCGAAGCCGCCGGCAGCGATCGCCTTCGCGATCTGGTCGCGGGCCAGCCCCTTGGCGTCCGGCGCCACCGAATCCTCGAGGTCGAGGATGACGACGTCGGCGGCAAGAATGCGTGCCTTCTCCAGCGCCCGCGCGTTCGACCCAGGCATGAACAGAAGACTGCGGCGCGGACGGACCATGTTTCCCACTCCTTATCGCTTTCAAGCTTGTGACGGATGAACCGTCACAGGCCCATTGTTTGAGCGTGATATTTTCGGGGCACGGCTTAACATCTCAAACCTTGCTTCGAAAGACTTGTTCCCGCCCAAGGCATATGGTTAGCAACTTAGCGTGGCGACACTGACATTCCTTCCAGTATTGGAGCCCCCATCTCGAAGGAACGTCAGCGTCAAAGCCACACTAGAGGCATTTATTTACTAGTGTTCCTTTGGTTCTGACATTCGTAGAGTGTCCGCCGAGATATGAGACGAATGTCAGAACCGGAACACTAGCCATGTCACCATTCCCGCAGCACCTGATCGACGGCTATCGCACCTTCGCCTCGGAACGCCTGCCGACCGAGCAATCGCGTTACCGCGAATTGTCCGAGCGCGGCCAGTCGCCGGAAGTCATGGTGATCGGCTGCTGCGATTCCCGCGTCTCGCCGGAAGTGATCTTCGATGCCGGCCCGGGTGAACTGTTCGTGGTGCGCAACATCGCCAACCTGGTGCCAGTCTACCAGCCGGACGAAGGCGCCCACGGCGTCTCGGCTGCGCTCGAATACGCCGTCAACGTGCTACGCGTGAAGCACATCGTGGTGCTCGGCCACGCCCAATGCGGCGGCATCCGCGCCTTCATCGACAAGATCGCGCCGCTATCGCCCGGTGACTTCATCGGCAAATGGATGGCGATGTTCATCAAGCCCGGCGAGGTCGTCGAGCAACGCGACCACGAGACCATGCAGAAGTTCGTCGAGCGGATCGAGAAGGCGGCGGTATTCCGCAGCCTGGAAAACCTGATGACGTTTCCGTTCGTGCAGACGCAGGTCGCAAGCGGCGCGCTGAACCTGCATGGCGCCTACTTCGGCGTGGCCGGCGGCTCCCTGTTCGTGCTCGATCAGGCGACCAAGGAATTCCGCAGCGCGCGCGAGCCATAAGCTCGCGCCAATGGAAGTCGCGAAGCGAAGGAAATCTATCCGCTACTCTTCGCCGTTCGCTGCCCGGGTCGGAAACCCGTTTCACGCTTTGCGCCAAGGCGCCCCTGCGGGTGCGGATCGCGCTCTCGGCTTTTACGCGGCCTTTTTCTTGGCGCTGAGCAGTTTGCGGTTGATCAGAACTTCCGCGATCTGGATCGCGTTCAGCGCGGCACCCTTGCGCAGGTTGTCCGACACGCACCACAGCACGATTCCATTCTCCACCGTCGCATCGGCGCGGATGCGGCTGATGTAGGTGGCGTCCTCACCGGCCGCCTCGTACGGGGTGACGTAGCCGCCGGGTTCATGCTTGTCGATGACGAGGCAACCGGGCGAGCGGCGCAGGATCTCGCGCGCCTCGTCCGGGGAGATCGGATTCTCGAACTCGATGTTGACGGCTTCCGAGTGGCCGACGAAGACCGGCACGCGCACGCAGGTGGCGGAAAGCTTGATCTTGGGATCAAGAATCTTCTTGGTCTCCATCATCATCTTCCACTCTTCCTTGGTGTAACCGTCCTCCATGAACACGTCGATCTCGGGGATGACGTTGAAGGCGATACGCTTGGGGAATTTCTTGTTGATCAATTCGCTGTTGGTGTAGACGGCCTTGGTCTGCGAGAACAGTTCGTCCATCGCATCCTTGCCGGCGCCGGACACCGACTGATAGGTCGCAACCACGACGCGCTTGATGACGGCCTTGTCGTGCAGCGGCTTGAGCGCGACGACGAGCTGCGCGGTCGAGCAGTTCGGGTTCGCAATGATGTTCTTCTTGGCGAAGCCCGCGACCGCGTCCGCATTGACCTCAGGGACGATCAGCGGCACGTCCGGGTCCATCCGCCAGGCGGAAGAATTGTCGATCACGACCGTACCGGCGACGCCGATCTTCGGCGACCATTCCTTCGACACCGAACCGCCCGCCGACATCAGGCAGATATCGACGTCGGAGAAGTCGTAATTCTCGAGCGCTTTGACCTTCAGGGTGCGGTCGCCATAGGAGACTTCAACGCCCATGCTGCGGCGTGACGCCAGCGCCACGACCTCGTCAGCAGGGAATTTGCGCTCGTCCAGAATGTTGAGCATTTCCCGCCCCACATTGCCGGTCGCGCCGACCACTGCGACTTTGTAACCCATCGTTCACTCTCCGAAGAAAAAAGCTCGGCCCCCGCATGACGCGGAAAGGGAAGAGGTAGTGGTCCGGTTCTAACATTCGCATCCCTTCGCGGCGGACACGCTTGCGAATGTCAGAACCAAAGGACCACTGCCAAATATTAATCTGCCGTGGAGTTCTGGATTTGACATTCGCCCGAAGGGTTCGCGGCTGGTTGGTCGCGAATGTCAAATCCACTCTACGGCGCTTCTATGCGAGAAACACCGTTAAGACAACGTTAGACCGGATTTTCCGCGTCTTTCGGCGCCCGGGCCCCTGATGCAATCCAATCCAGATTATCGTTTCCACATTCATCCGGCATTGACGAGCTTTGCCGACGAGTGCTGCGCGACGCTGGCGCGCCTGATCGCCTATGTGGGGGCGCTCGCCCTTTTTGCCATTATCGGCCTGCATTTCTGGGATCAGTTGCAGCTCGACACCGCCGCCGCCGAGCCAGCCGGCCAGCCCGGTTTTACGCTGGCTTTGCGCTCGCGCCCGGCATTTGCCGTCAGCTCGCTTGATCCTCCCAAAAAATCAGAGAGTTACGACATACTCCGGCATCCGGCCGGCGGTCGGAAGGACATCTTCCACTGGGGTCCGCCGGGCGAAAAGCCGGCGGCCGAGCTTGAAATCTACCGTCCCGGCGAGGAGTTCGTCCCATCGGAGCCGCCGGCTGCCGATCTCGCCGCGCGCATGGTGCAAAACCCACAGCAACAACCGGAAGGGTTGGAGGCCGCCGGTGTCATCGACAGCAAATTCGGCCCGCTGGCACTGCTCCGGCCTCCCGGCCGATTGGATCCGGCGAGGTCTTGCCTCGGCTTCACCAAGCGGTTTGGCGATCCGGCTTTGCAAATCTCCGGTTGGTCATGTCAGGGGACCACGCTGTCGGCGCGACGGGCAGCGATCGGCTGCATGCTCGACCGGCTGACCCTGCTGGCCTCCGGAAACGAGCCCAAACTGGCCGAATTGTTTGCCCGCGCCGAACTGAGGCGCGGCGGTTGTGGCTTGGCCGCCTCTATTTCGGTGGACTGGGTCACGGGGGCGGACAATCCGCGCATGCGCGGCCCGCTGTAACAGCTCCGGTCCTGCCAAGGGGCTGGTTTTCATACGGCTTTTCGTCCCGCCGGACATTATTCCTTCCCAGTGTGGCCCGATTGACCTTGTGACGCCGACTCCCGACGTTACAATAGGACCCGAAACAAGGCGCCTGCCTGAAGAGGATTTGATGACCCCAAGAATTCCAGCCGCGAACAGAGTTGCGGTGTTGTTTGCTGCTGTCGCCATTGGCGCCGTCAGTTTCGCCGCCTCGCCGGCGGGTGCGCAGACGGCCAACCCGCCGAAAAAGCCCCCGAAAGAAGCCAAACGTCAATTCGACAACCGGGGACGGGTCTATTACGGGCCGAGCGGCCCGAACGTGTCCTATCAGGACGGACCGCACACCCGCGTCTTTATCACCAAGCGCTCGTGGCTCGATGCCGGGACTGAAGTCCTGCCGGGCGACCGCAAGTTCACCGACTACGCGTTCCCGCCGGAGCTCGGCTATCCGTCATTCGCGCGCGAGAACAACAACCGCCCGATCGACCGCGGACCGATGAATCCGCCCTCGGATATGGGCGGTTATCCGTCACGCATCCCGCTCCCCTACTGAGTTTTGAAAGACGCCTGCGGCGCGCCGTCCCTGCGAAGCAGGGACGGTAGATAGCCGTTGCCGCGGACTTAGCCGTGCAGAGCCTGTAGCTCTTTCAGGATCGCTTCGCCCATTTGCGCGGTCGACACGGCCGTGGTGCCTTCGGATTTGATATCCGCAGTGCGCATTCCCTTGGCCAGCACCGCCGCAATCGCCGCATCAACCTTGTCGGCGAGCGCGCCGAGGTCGAAAGAATAGCGCAGCGCCATTCCGAACGACGAGATCATCGCGATCGGATTGGCAAGCCCCTTGCCCGCGATGTCGGGCGCCGAACCGTGCACTGGCTCGAACAGCGATTTCCGCTTTTTGCTCTTGGCATCGATCTCGCCGAGCGAAGCCGACGGCAGCATACCGAGCGAGCCGGTCAGCATCGCGGCGATATCCGACAGCATGTCGCCGAACAGATTGTCCGTCACGATGACGTCGAACTGCTTCGGCGCCTTCACCAGATTCATGCCGCCGGAATCGGCGAGCTGGTGCTCGAGCTGCACGTCCTTGTATTCGCGGCCGTGAACCTGGGTGACGACCTCGTTCCAGAGCACGCCGGATTTCATCACGTTGCGCTTTTCCATCGAGGTCAGCTTGTTGCGGCGCTTGCGCGCCAGATCGAAGGCGACGCGCGCGATGCGCTCGATCTCGTAGGTGTCATAGACCTGGGTGTCGATCGCGCGCTTCTGGCCGTTGCCGAGATCGGTGATGGTCTTCGGCTCGCCGAAATAGACGCCGCCGGTGAGTTCGCGCACGATCATGATGTCGAGGCCTTCGACGACCTCGCGCTTCAGGCTCGAAGCCTCGGCGAGCGCCGGATAGCACACCGCAGGGCGCAGGTTCGCGAACAGGCCGAGGTCCTTGCGCAGCCGCAACAGCCCGGCCTCGGGCCGCGCCTCGTAGGGAACGCTGTCCCACTTCGGCCCGCCGACCGCGCCGAAGATCACGGCATCGGCTGCGCTCGCCTGCGCCATGGTCGCGTCCGTGATGCTTTGCTTGCTCGCGTCATAGGCGGCGCCGCCGACCAACCCCTCCTCGGTCGTAAAATGCGCGATTCCTTCCGCGTTGATCCAGGCGATCAGGCGCTTGACCTCGCCCATCACCTCGGGGCCGATGCCGTCGCCGGGAAGAAGCAGCAGTTTGTGGGTCGCCATGATATTCCTCGTTCTGCCTGTCATGCCGGGCACAGCCGTCTGAAGGACGGCGTCGCTTCCGCTCGCCTATGCCCGGTCATCCACGTCTTGTTTAACAGCGAAGACGTGGATGCCCGGCACAAGGCCGGGCATGACGATGATATTGAAATCCGCGGCAAGTGCTAATGCGCCCCTGCGCCGATGGCAAGACGCCATCGTCGGGCTTTGTTTCCCCGCGGCGGGATGGCGGTCGGAAAAGGCAGTCTACCGGCGGCTAGCTTCCGCTAAAGGAATTATAGCCCTGATCTTCCCAGTAGCCGCCCTTGTAGTCGTTGGTGACTTCCATCGAGACCACATATTTCGGGTTCTTGAAGCCGAGCTTGGTCGGCACCCGGATCTTCATGGGAAAGCCATAGGCGCGCGGCAGGATTTCATCGCCGAACTTGAAGGTCATCTGGGTTTGCGGATGCAGCGCCGTACGCATGTCGAGCGGCGAGTTATAGCCTTCCTTGTCGGCGCACTGGAACCAGCAATATTTGGCGCGGGTGTCGGCGCCAACCAGCTTGAGAAAATCGCGCAACGGCGTTCCGGTCCAGCTTCCGATCGCGCTCCAGCCTTCAACGCAGATGTGGCGCGTCACCTGTTTGACCTGCGGCAGCTTGGAGAGCTCCTCCAGCGTCCAGGACTTCTTGTTGTCGACGAGCCCGCGCACCTCCAGTTTCCATTCCTTGCCGTCGACCTCGGGCGCGTCGTCGATCTCGTAATAGGCGTTGAACGGAAACGGCTTGGTGATCGCGCTTTCCGGGAATGTCGGCGCCATCGCCTCGGGATTGAAGATAAACGCTTGCACGGCGTCGTTAAACTTGGAAATTTTCGTGAGCATCTGCTCGGCGGAGGAAGAGTCCGTGACGTCACAACCGGTCAGAAGCGCTAACGCGCCAAGGCTGG
Source organism: uncultured Alphaproteobacteria bacterium (assembly GCA_963770515.1). Classification (GTDB taxonomy): domain Bacteria; phylum Pseudomonadota; class Alphaproteobacteria; order Rhizobiales; family Xanthobacteraceae; genus Bradyrhizobium. The sequence goes on along the minus strand of CAVYPW010000001.1, from coordinate 1,354,447 downwards.
CGCCGCCGGAGATGAAGCGCCGGCGCGCCAGATCCGGCATCACCTTGGTCGCATCCTTGATCAACAATTGCTTGTCGACGCCCGGGATCAGAAGCTTGCGAAGTCGGCCCATGGCCAGTCTCCCGTATCTATTCTCAAATTGAGCAGAAAACCGGTTTCTACTTTTCCGGCTTATGGTCTAGAGTTCCGATTCCGAAGTTCGCTTGGTATCGCGGCAACCTCTGATGCGAACTTCGGAATCAAAGGAACTCTAGCAACTTATCGATTCTAGTGCGGCCTTGAATTTGAAGTTCCCATAACGCACTTGCCGCAACACTGATAGGAACTTCAAATTCGCCGCACTAGCGGCCGATGATCATGGCGCGCAGGCTCTTCGGCACCAGAACGGCCAGAAGAACATGGATCGCCAGAAAGGCGACGATTGATGCCATGCAGAAGAAGTGCACATAACGCGCGATATCGTAGCCGCCGAACAGCGCCGTCAGGTACTGCAACTGCACCGGTTTCCAGATCGACAGCCCCGAAAGCACGATGACGATGCCGACGGCAATAATCCCGGCGTAGAGGATCTTCTGCACCTGATTGTATTTGCTGAGGTCATCATGCGAGAGCTTGAAAGTCAGCGCCGCGGTGACATCGGAAATCAGGCCGCGGATGGAAATCGGAAACAGCTTTTTGGCGAAACGCCCGGTCGCAAAACCCGTGATGAGATAGGCGAGACCATTGATCATCAGCAGCCACATCGCCGCGAAATGCCAGAGCAGCGCGCCGCCGAGCCAACCGCCGAGGGTGATGGAGTGCGAGAAGGTGAGCGATTTGAACAACGGCGAGGCGTTATAGACCTGCAAGCCCGACATGATCATCAGGATGATCGCGACCGCATTGATCCAGTGCATTACCCGCACCCAGGCCGGTTGAATGACTTTTGAGGGGCTCGCGGTGGTCCTGGTGGCGGCAAGGCTGGACATGGTGTTCCCGTCGCTGAAAGCCGATAATCCTAATATACGCCGGAAGTTCGGGTTTCGTTACTGCCAAAACGGCTAACCACTGCCAAGGCATCGTCGTCCAACGGGCCCGATTTGGCGGTCAAATCATGGCGAGCCGGGGTTCCCGGCTCGCCAGAAGCGCAATCTTACGACGCCGGCAACAGAACGGTGTCGATCACATGGATCACGCCATTCGATTGATTGACGTTCGAGATCGTGATCGCAGCAGTGTCGCCCTTGGCGTCCACGATCCAGGTCTTGCCGTCGGCCTTCTTCACGGTCAGTTGTTCGCCTTCGACCGTCTTGAGCATCTTGCCGTCGGTCAGATCGGAAGCCTCGAGCTTGCCGGCGACAACATGATAGGTGAGGATTTTGGTCAAGGTCGCCTTGTTCTCGGGCTTCACCAGGTTATCGACGGTGCCAGCCGGCAATTTGCCGAAGGCCGCATTGGTCGGCGCGAAGACCGTGAACGGTCCCTTGCCTTCCAGCGTCTCAACGAGACCGGCGGCCTTCACGGCTGCAACCAGCGTCGTGTGATCCTTCGAGTTAACGGCGTTCTGGATGATGTTCCTGGAAGGAAACATCGCGGCGCCGCCGACCATGACGGTCTTTTCCTGGGCGCTGGCCGGGGCAACGACGGTCGCCGTCAGAGCAAGGGCACCAAAGGCAACGGCGGAAAGCAAAGCAATACGCTTGGACATGGAAACGTCTCCCGATTTGGTAAGCGGCTCGCGGACATCCGCGGCCGGTGAAGGGTTGCAACGGCAATGCAGTCGGGGGCTTGGAAAGTCTTGAGGCGTGACTGCGTCGTCGTTGGCTCGAGTTACGGGAGAGTTTTGCACCCGGTTTCGAACAAAGATTCTTTGATTCCAGTGAAACTATCGGCGGGGAAACACGTGATTTGTCTTTTCGGCGCGCTCAAAAGCACCTGGACAAGTGCCCTGCTTCGGGTCGGGCCGGCCGGCATTTCGTCGACGCGGGGCCTCCACCACAACCGCTGGTCGGACGAGCCCCGCATTTGCCGCTATTTGACATGCAAACCGCCGGTTGCGCGGCAAAGGGCCTCTTTGCTAGTGAAACTCCGACAAATAATGCGATGATGGCAATCACCAGCGCTGCACCCCTGCCGACCGGAATGACGCATGAACGCGAAGCAAAATACCGACATCAACGCCAACCTGTTTTCCCGTCTGTTCGACGGCCTCGACGATCCGAAACGACTGGCCATCGAGACCGTCGACGGACAGCACATCAGCTACGGCGATCTGATCGCGCGCGCCGGAAAGATCGCGAATGTGCTGGTCGATCGCGGCGTGAAGCCGGGCGACCGTGTCGCCGCCCAGACCGAAAAATCGGTGACGGGACTCGTGCTTTATCTTGCGACGGTGCGCGCAGGAGCAGTCTATCTGCCGCTTAACACCGCCTATACGCTCAACGAACTCGACTATTTCATCACCGACGCCGAGCCGTCGCTGGTGGTGTGCGACCCTTCGAAAGCCTCAGGGATTGGCCCGATTGCGGCCAAGGTCGGCGCCAAGGTCGAGACGCTCGGGCCCGACGGCAAGGGATCGCTGACGGAGGCCGCCGACAAGGCACCGTCGACCTTTACGACCGTAGCGCGTGCCGACGATGATCTCGCCGCGATCCTCTACACCTCCGGGACCACCGGGCGGTCCAAGGGCGCGATGCTGACGCACGATAATCTGGCGTCGAATTCGCTGACGCTGGTCGATTACTGGGGTTTCACCGACAAGGACGTCCTGATCCACGCGCTGCCGATCTATCATACCCACGGCCTGTTCGTCGCAAGCAACGTCACGCTGTTTGCGCGCGCCGCGATGATCTTCCTGCCCAAATTCGATCCCGACCTGATTATCAAGCTGATGGCGCGTGCCACCGTGCTGATGGGTGTGCCGACCTTCTACACGCGCCTGTTACAGAACCCTGCTCTGAACAAGGAAGCGACCAAGCACATGCGGCTGTTCGTATCGGGCTCGGCGCCGCTCTTGGCCGATACCCATCGCGAATGGTCTGCCCGCACCGGCCATGCCGTGCTCGAGCGCTACGGCATGACCGAAACCAACATGAACACGTCCAACCCCTATGACGGCGAACGCGTCGCCGGCGCAGTCGGCCACGCTCTGCCCGGCGTCTCGGTGCGGGTCACCGATCCCGAGACCGGCGAGGAACTCGCGCGCGACGAGATCGGCATGATCGAGGTCAAGGGCCCCAACGTCTTCAAGGGCTATTGGCGGATGCCGGAAAAGACCAAGGCCGAATTCCGCAGCGACGGCTTCTTCATCACCGGCGATCTCGGCAAGATCGACGCCAAGGATTACGTCCACATCCTCGGCCGCGGCAAGGATCTCGTGATCTCGGGCGGGTTCAACGTCTACCCCAAGGAAATCGAGAGCGAGATCGACGCCATGCCGGGCGTGATCGAATCCGCCGTGATCGGTGTGCCGCATGCCGATTTCGGCGAGGGCGTCACCGCAGTGCTCGTCTGCGACATGGGAGCCAAGGTCGATGAGGCCACGGTCCTGCATGCGCTCGACGGACGGCTCGCCAAGTTCAAGATGCCCAAGCGCGTCTTCGTGGTCGACGAGTTGCCGCGCAACGCCATGGGCAAGGTGCAGAAGAATATTTTGCGCGAGACTTACAAGGATATCTACGCGAGCAAATAATCCCGGATACGAACTGCAAGGGGGTTAAGGCAGTGGTAAGCCGAGACAGGGCGGAAAGGCTTGTTTCGTACTTGGAAGACGCCGAAGAAGCCCTCCAGCGTGCGGTTAGGGCTGCGTCCGGCTTTCCCAAAGAAGAGCGAGTAAGATTTAGCGAGCTTCTCTACGAGACTATCGCGGCGCTAAATTCCGACGTCTGGAAGCCGATCTACGATGCATACCCTGACCTTGCGCCCGAATATGAGAGTTTCGAGCCCCCAGCTATCGACAGCGAATTGCGATGGGATGAGGTTCGTCTTGAGCCTCCGCTTACCGCAAAGGATGTCGATGACATTCTGTTTCCTCTGCTGAGGACTCATTGGAAAAAGGTCTTGCGCGTTCTCTTCGAAGCACGCGACAGCTGTAATCTGGAGGCCTTGTCGTTCAGCTACGAAGTCCTCGCTGCCCGGCTTCGAGACTTGGCTGATAGAAATGAAATCGAAGGTATCGGCGACTTTCGGAAGTGGGGCTGGAGCGAAGTGCGGCTGAAGGACTAACTATCCGCCGTTCCACAGGCTGATCGCAAAGCGCGTGCCGACGATCAAGAGATACCCGCCATAGCTGCGCTCCAGCGTCTTCTTCGACATCGCGTGCGCGACCCTGACCCCGAGCGGCGCTGTCAGAAGACTCATCGGCATCACCAGCACCGCGCCGATCAGCGAGACGTAACCGAGCGCCAGCGGGAATTGCAGCGCCGCCACGTCGGGATAATGCGCGGCCGCCGGCCATCCGGCATAGATATAACCGAGCGCGCCCGGAATCGAGACCAGCACCGCGATGGCGGATGAGGTCGCAACGCCCTGATGAATGGGGCGGCTGTAAAAGGTCATCAGCAAATTGGCGAATAGTCCGCCACCCACCCCCATCAGGGTGGCCAAAAGGCCGACGCCGAGCCCGAAAAAGCGCATCAGCGGTCCCTTTGGCAGATCATCGCCGAACTTCCAGTTTTCATTTGCCGACAAAAGCCGCACGGCGGCGAAGTAGGCCACCATCACGAACACGATCTTGAACAGCCGTTCCGGCGCATAACGTGCGATCACGCTGCCGGCGAGCACGCCGATCAGAATGGGTAGCCACCACGCGCGCAGGATTTCCTTGTCGATGGCACCGCGGGCGTGATGTGCGCGATAGGAGCTGATCGAGGTCGGAATGATGATGGCAAGCGAGGTGCCGACGCAAAGCGGCATCCGAATCTCGAGCGGCACGCCGGCCAGACGAAAACATTCGTAAAACACCGGCACCAGAATGGCGCCGCCGCCAATTCCGAAGACGCCAGCGAGAAATCCGGCAAGCGCCCCGACCGCGACCAGCAAAACCGCCAGTTCGAGAACTTCCGAGACGTTAAGTCCCGCAATCGCCATCCCTCGTCCCGCCCTGTCGCCGTGTTCATGAATCGTGCTTCAGGTATACCAGCCATCACACGCGCTCAGCCTTATCAATCCCCTGATGCGGTGGATCTGGCATTCGCTCCAGTCTCGCCTCGCTACCTCAGAGCGAATGCCAGATCCAAAACCACATCAGAAGCCGATATTTGGCTGGTGCCCTGCGGTTCTGACATTCGTAAAGAGCCCTCCTCCGCACCGACGAATGTCAGAACCGGGACAACAGTTAACGCAAGGCTCATCTGAAGCGATGAACTGGCATTCGCAAACAGGGGGATTTCGTCATTGCACTGGCTGTTTCGACTTCGTAAATAGGAATCGTCTACCGCGATCCCCTTAAAGGGCCCCTCCCGGAGGCCCGCCAACCGTCAAAGCCACCGATGACCGCCAGGATCGAAAGACCACTTTCACCATTCCTAACTTATCGCTGGACCCTGACGATGGCGCTTTCCATCGTTCATCGCGCCACCGGTGTTGCGCTGTATTTCGGCACGCTGTTGTTGGCCTGGTGGCTGATCGCCGCCGCCTCGGGCCCGACCGCCTATGCCCACGTGCATGCCTTTATCGCCAGCATTTTCGGCCGCCTGATCGTGTTCGGCTATACGTGGGCGCTGCTGCATCACCTGTTCAGCGGCATCCGGCATTTCGTCTGGGATCTCGGCTACGGCTTCAAGGCCAGCGAACGCGAAGCCCTGACCTGGGGCGCGCTGATCGCCGGGATTTCGGGAACCGTCCTGCTCTGGATCGTGGCCTATGCGATCGGAGGCGGCCGATGAGCGCGCCGAATCAAGAGGCCGTGAAATCGATGCGCACCCCGCTTGGCCGCGTGCGCAATCTCGGCGCCTCGCATTCCGGGACCACCGACTTCTGGCGCCAGCGCATCACGGCGGTCGCCATGGTGCTCTTGATGGTGCCGGTGATCATCGTGGTGATGATGATGCTCGGCAGCAATCACGCCGGCGCCGCGCAAATGCTCGGCTCGCCGCTGGTCGCCATCATTCTCCTGTTATTCGTCATCGCAAGCGCCTGGCACATGAAAATCGGAATGCAGGTGGTGATCGAGGACTATGTCCACCACGAGCGGCTGAAGCTTGCGGCGATCATGGCCAATAACTTCTTCTCGTTCGCGGTGGCGCTGTCCTCGATCTACGCCATCCTCAAACTGTCATCCGGAGTGTAACGATGGCCGCTGGCGGAAACGGCTCGGCGAATGGCAAAGGTGGCCCGGCCACGAACGGCAAAGCCTATCCGATCGAAGATCACACCTATGATGTTGTGGTTGTGGGCGCCGGCGGCGCCGGCCTGCGCGCGGTGGTCGGCTGCAGCGAGGCGGGACTTCGCACCGCCTGCATCACCAAGGTATTTCCGACCCGCTCGCACACGGTGGCAGCGCAAGGCGGCATCTCCGCCGCGCTCGGCAACATGCACCCCGACGACTGGCGCTGGCATATGTACGACACCGTCAAGGGTTCGGACTGGCTCGGCGATCAGGACTCGATCGAATATATGGTGCGCAACGCGCCTGAGGCAGTTTACGAACTCGAACATTGGGGCGTGCCGTTCTCGCGCACCGAGGATGGCAAGATCTATCAGCGGCCGTTCGGCGGCATGACGCTGGACTACGGCAAGGGTCAGGCGCAGCGCACCTGTGCTGCCGCAGACCGCACCGGTCACGCGATGCTGCACACCATGTACGGCCAGGCGTTGCGCCACTCGGCCGAATTTTACATCGAGTTCTTCGCCATCGACCTGATCATGGACGACCAGGGCGTCTGCCGCGGCGTGATCGCGCTGAAGCTCGACGACGGCACCCTGCACCGTTTCCGCGCCCAGACCACGATTCTCGCGACCGGCGGTTACGGCCGCGCTTATGCGTCCTGCACCTCCGCGCACACCTGCACCGGCGACGGCGGCGCGATGGCGCTGCGGGCCGGGCTGCCGCTGCAGGACATGGAGTTCGTGCAGTTTCATCCGACCGGTATTTACGGTTCGGGTTGCCTCGTTACCGAAGGCGCGCGCGGCGAAGGCGGCTATCTCGTCAATTCGGAAGGCGAGCGGTTCATGGAGCGCTATGCGCCCTCCGCCAAGGATCTCGCCTCCCGCGACGTGGTTTCGCGCGCGATGACCATCGAGATCCGCGAAGGCCGTGGCGTCGGCAAGAAGAAGGATCACATCTTCCTGCACCTCGATCATCTCGATCCGAAAGTGCTGCACGAACGCCTGCCCGGCATCTCCGAATCGGCGAAGATCTTCGCCAATGTCGACGTCACGCGCGAGCCGATCCCGATCCTGCCGACCGTGCACTACAACATGGGCGGCATCCCGACCAATTTTCATGCCGAGGTGCTGACCAAGAAGGACGGCGACGATAACGCGGTGGTGCCCGGCCTGATGGCGATCGGCGAGGCGGCCTGCGTTTCGGTGCATGGCGCCAACCGGCTCGGTTCGAACTCGCTGATCGACCTTGTGGTGTTCGGCCGCTCGGCCGCGTTGCGCTGCGCCGAAAAAATCACGGCAAACGGCAAGCAGCCGGATTTGCCTTCAGACTCCGCCGACATGGCGGTGGGGCGACTCGATCATTATCGCCAGGCCGCGGGCACGACGCCGACCGCAAAGCTGCGGGAAAGCATGCAGCATGTGATGCAGAACAATTGCGCCGTGTTCCGCACCGGCGAGGTGCTACACGAAGGTCAGAACCTGATTCACAAGGTGCATGGCGGGATCGGCGACATTTCGGTCAGCGACCGCTCGCTGATCTGGAACTCCGACCTGATCGAGACGCTCGAATTCGACAATCTGATCGTGCAGGCCGTGGTGACGATGGATTCGGCGGCGAATCGCACTGAAAGCCGCGGCGCGCATGCGCGGGAGGATTTTTCCGCCCGCGACGACAAGAACTGGATGAAGCACACGCTGGCCTGGATCGACGACAAGGGCGACACCACGATCGATTACCGTCCGGTGCACGACTACACCATGACCAACGACGTTCAATACATCCCGCCAAAGGCGCGGGTGTACTAGAGCAAAATCCGGAAAAGTGGGAACCGGTTTTCCGGAAAGATTGCGCTCAAAATAACCTAACGAGACGACAGCGAAAGCGTGGCCAGATGGTTGAATTCGCACTTCCGAAGAATTCGAGAATATCAGGCGGCAAGGTCTGGCCGAAGCCGGCCGGCGCCACCGAGACGCGCGAATTCAAGATCTATCGCTGGAATCCCGACGACGGCAAGAATCCCAGCGTCGACACCTACTATATCGATACGCACGATTGCGGTCCGATGGTGCTCGACGGCCTGATCTGGATCAAGAATCACATCGATCCGACGTTGACCTTCCGCCGCTCCTGCCGCGAAGGCGTCTGCGGCTCCTGCGCCATGAATATCGACGGCCAGAACACGCTCGCCTGCACCAAGTCGATGCACGACGTGAAGGACGGCGCGGTGAAGATCAACCCGCTGCCACATCAGCCTGTGGTCAAGGACCTGGTGCCTGACCTCACCAATTTCTACGCACAGTACGCCTCGATCGAGCCGTGGCTGAAGACCACCACGCCGACCCCGCAGCGCGAATGGCGGCAAAGCCACGAAGACCGCGAAAAGCTCGACGGGCTTTACGAATGCATTCTTTGCGCCTGCTGCTCGACCTCCTGCCCGAGCTATTGGTGGAACAGCGAGCGTTTCCTGGGTCCGGCGGCGCTGCTGCAGGCTACGCGCTGGGTCACCGACTCGCGCGATGAAGCGACCGGCGAGCGGCTCGATAATCTTGAGGATCCGTTCCGCCTGTATCGCTGTCATACCATCATGAACTGCGCCAAGGCCTGCCCCAAGGGTCTCAACCCCTCCGAGGCGATCGCCGAGCTCAAACTGAAGATGGTCGAACGGCAGGTTTAAAGCGCGCTTGTCAGAACCGGGACACCAGTCGCTGGACAGGGTTCCAAAGGCCGGCTGCTCGCTTCGTCACGAGGGTGGTGCGGTTGATCCCCGACAATGATCCCACACCGCCGCCTTTCGGCGCCTTGGCACCGACGCCCGCGCAAGCGGCAATCATCGCGCTCGCGCATCGCACCCGTCTCAAGCGCGGTGCGTTTCGCCCGTGGTTGTCGCGTCTGATCAACCGGATCCGACCCGGACCGATCGATACCCACTACCATGGCGCAGCCTTTCGCCTGCATCATCAAGCCAGCGCCACGGAATGCGGCGCGCTGTTCCATCCCGAATACAATCTCGAAGAGCTGGATTTCCTGCGGGCGCACACGCCTGCGGGCGGCGTGTTCGTCGATGTCGGCGCCAATGTCGGCACCTACGCCATGGTTCTTGCCCGGCATGTCGGAGCAAGCGGCAAGGTAATTGCCATCGAACCGCATCCGGTGACGTTTGGCCGGCTCGCCTTCAATTGTGCCGCATCTGCATCGACGCAGGTTCGCCTTGTCGCGGCGGCTGCGGCCGCGTCCGACGGCGAGTTGATGATGGTGACCGACAGCAACAACCTCGCCGCAAGCCATATCGTCGCCGGCGACGTTGATGGTCACGCCATCAGGGTTGCCGCGTTGAGGCTGCAACGCATTCTTGACGAGGCCGGCGTCCACCATGTCGATACGCTGAAGATCGACGTGGAAGGTTATGAGGACCGCGTCCTGATCGGCTTTTTTGCGCAAGCCCCTGAAAGCCTGTGGCCGCGCGCGGTGGTGATCGAACATCTGTCGCGCCAGGAGTGGCATGACGACTGCATCGCCGACATGCGGTCGCGCGGTTATGCGCAAGCCGGCAGGAATCGCAGCAACACCCTGCTGGTGCACGGCTAGTGGTCCGATTCTAACATTCGCATCCCGTCTCAGCGGGCTACATTTGCGAATGTTAGAATCAAAGGACCACTAGCAAAATAAGGTTTCTAGTGGAGTTTTGGATTTGACATTCGCTTGACGAATTCGCGGCTAGATGGGTAGCGAATGTCAAATCCACTCCACTAGTGGTCCGATCGCCGAAGGCGACCGGCGGATTGCTCCGGGAACCTCGCTTTGCCGGCGCCGTTAGCTCGTCAGGACGTGCCGATGAAGAGTCGCGACGTGATGCCGATCGACCCGACAGAAGATCCGCCGATCCAGCCGGGACAACCGGCCGAGCCACCGCCGGAAAACCCGCCTGGAAATCCCCAGCCCGAGATTCCTCCGCCGGTGCACGAGCCGGGCGAGCCGCAACGGCCGGAGGAATTACCCGGCCAAACGCCGGACGAAATGCCAGTCCGCGGACCACAAACGCCAACCACGCCGCCGGCGCCGACGGATATCTGAGGCATCACGACGCGACACGCTTGGCTGCATTGGACGCGACCGGTTCAATTTTCCTGTTCGAAATGGCCTTCTGAATACGTCATGAACGGTCGCCCGCGCGCATTGTGTCGCGGCTGAAATAAATCCGCGTTCCCGTTTGAAACCCGCCACAATCCGGCCTAACGCTTGTTCGTTGATCGATGGCGTTGCCGATCACTTCACCGAGATTTTTACGGCCCTTCACGACCTTCAGACTTCCCCCCAGGACCCACAGCACATGACACACCTGAGAATAGCGTTGCTTGCCACCACCGCACTGACGGCCATGCAACTGATAACGACCACCCCGTCGCACGCGCAGTCGGCGCCGATCGTGGTGGCACAGAAGGAAGAGCTGGGTCCTGACGGAAAGCCTAAGCAACCGCCGAAGGGCGCCCCACCGCCGGCACGTCCCGCGCCCCCGGCGCCTCCGCCGCGGCAAGCGCCACCACCGCCGCCGCATCCGGCTGCGCCTCCTCCGCCGCCGCACCCCGCAGCGCCACCACCCCCGCCTCCGCAACGTCCGACCGCGCCACCCCCGCCGCCGCCGCCACACCCGGCTGCGCCGCCCCCACCGCATTCGGCTACGCCACCTACACCGCCGTCTCCACAGCCGGCCGCCGCGCCGCAGGAACGTGGGAGGGAGAGGGAGTTGGAGCGTGAGAAGATGGCGCCGCCCCCGGCGCGCACCGGCCAGCCGCCGACGCCGCCACCTGCTCCGCCGGCGGCCGCGCCCGTTGCACCACGCGCCGCACCGGTCGCCCCCAATGCCGCGCCCGCCCCTGGCAGAGGCCAAACCGCATTGCCGCCGAACGCCGCACCCATGGCACGCCGTTCGCCGCCGGCCGTCACCGCGCCGATCCCGGTGGTGCCGCGCACAACGCAAGCGCTCACGCCCATTGCGCCCGGTGCAGTTGCGCCCGGCCCGCGCCGGCTTGAGGATTTCCGCGCCCAGCGGCAGGAGAGCGATCAGGGCGGCCGCAAGGTCTTCACCGAACCGGGCCGCGTGATCGTGGTCGATCCGAGCGGTCAGTCCTTCATTCGCCACGACGAAGACGAGCGTTTCCGCTTTGGCGCGCGCGATATTCAGACCCAGCGGGTCGGCAACGAAACCCGCACCGTCGTGTTCCGCCCCGACGGCTCGCAAATCATCACGGTCGTCGGTCCCGACGGCGGACTGCTGCGCCGGATTCGCCGCGACCGCGACGGCCGCGAGATCATCATCATCGACAACGGCTTCCGCGATCCGGGTGCCATCGGCAGTTTCTATGTCGATCTGCCGCCGCCGGTGATCCGGATTCCTTACGACCGCTACATCGTCGAAGCCGACGTCGCGCCTCCGGATTTGATTTACGAAACCCTGGAAGCCCCGCCGGTGGACCGGATCGAGCGGCGTTTTTCGCTCGACGAAATCCGCTACAGCCCGTCGGTGCGGATGCTGATGCCGAGCATCGATCTCAACACCATCAACTTCGAGACTGGCTCCTGGGATATCCCGCCGGACCAGGCAGCGAGGTTGCAGGCGATTGCGGACGGCCTCAACCGGGCGATCGCGCGCAACCCGCGCGAGGTGTTCCTGATCGAGGGTCACACCGACGCGGTCGGCAATCCCGTCGACAATCTGTCGCTGTCGGATCGCCGCGCCGAGTCCGCTGCCGAACTGCTAACCCAGCAGTTCGGGGTGCCCGCGGAAAACCTGACCTCGCAGGGCTACGGCGCGCAGTATCTAAAGGAGCAGACCGACGGGCCGAGCCGTATCAACCGGCGCGTCACCGTCCGCCGCATCACGCCGCTGCTCAATGGCGGCGTGGCGACGCTGCCTCCGCCGCCGCCTGGCATCGCACCGCCGCGCTGAGCGACACGCGTGAATGCAAAATGGCCGGGCATAGGCAAGCGGAAGCGACGCCGTTCTTTGAACGGCTGTGCCCGGCCATTTTTTGCTGGCACCGCTCCACCATCTGTCGTCCCCGCGAAAGCGGGGACCCATAACCACAGACTTGAGTTTCGGGCATGCTTGGGGACCCAGCTTGCCACAACAATGTCAGCCTGTGGTTATGGGGCCCGGATCGGCACTCGCTAACGCTCGCTGGTCCGGGACGACGCAAGGAGAGAGCACCTCTAGCCCTAGTCCTTGTCGCTTTCGATCCTGGGAATCGGAGAGCCCTCGCCGATCGAGATCAAGCCGGCGTCTGCGTAGATACCGAGCTTGGCGCGCGTGTCAGCGATATCAAGGTTGCGCATCGTCAACTGGCCGATGCGATCGGCCGGCGTGAACGCCGCGTCCTCCACCTTCTCCATGCTGAGCCGCTCCGGCTGATAGGTGAGGTTCGGGCTCTCGGTGTTCAGGATCGAGTAGTCGTTGCCACGGCGCAGCTCGAGCGTCACTTCCCCGGTGATGGCACGAGCCACCCAGCGTTGGGCGGTTTCGCGCAGCATCAGCGCCTGCGAATCGAACCACCGGCCCTGGTAGAGCAGTCGGCCCAGACGCAAGCCGCCGATCCGATACTCTTCGATGGTATCCTGGTTGTGGATGCCGCTGATCAGGCGTTCGTAGACGATGTGCAGCAACGCCATGCCCGGCGCCTCGTAAATGCCGCGGCTCTTGGCCTCGATGATCCGGTTCTCGATCTGGTCGCTCATGCCAAGGCCGTGGCGGCCGCCGATGGCATTGGCCTCGAGGAACAGCGCGACCGGATCGGTGAACGTCTGGCCGTTCAGCGCGACCGGCTGACCTTCGACAAAGCGCACGACGACCTTCTCGGCCCTGACCGCACAATCATCACGCCAGAACGGGACGCCCATGATCGGATTGACGATCTTGATGCCGCTGTCGAGGCTCTCGAGATCCTTGGCCTCGTGGGTCGCGCCGAGAACATTGCTGTCGGTCGAATAGGCCTTCTCGGCGCTCATCTTGTAGGCGAACCCAGTGGCGGTCATGAACGCCGACATTTCCGCGCGGCCGCCGAGTTCGTCGATGAACTGCTGGTCGAGCCAGGGCTTGTAGATCTTGAGGCTCGGATTGGTCAGCAGGCCGTAGCGATAGAACCGCTCGATGTCGTTTCCTTTGAAGGTCGAGCCATCGCCCCAGATGTTGACGCCGTCCTCCTTCATCGCCGACACCAGCATCGTGCCGGTGACGGCGCGGCCGAGCGGCGTGGTGTTGAAATAGGTGGCGCCGCCGGTCGAGATGTGGAACGCGCTCGCCTGGATGGCGGCGATACCTTCGTGAACCAGCTGCGTGCGACAATCGACCAGCCGCGCTTTTTCAGCGCCGAACTCCAGCGCTTTTCGCGGAATCTCGTCGTAGTCGGCCTCGTCGGGCTGGCCGAGATTGGCAGTATAGGCAAAGACGCGGGCGCCCTTTTGCTTCATCCACAACAGCGCTGCGCTGGTGTCGAGACCGCCCGAGAAAGCGATGCCGACTTTCTCGCCTGTGGGCAGGCTTTTCAGGATCGTACTCATTGAGCTTCCAATCGGTCGAAAATGGCTGATGGCATTTGAGTGCCGCGAATATCAAATTTCGCTTAACTGGGCACGCGTTAATAACAGTTGGCGTAAACGAAGCCGCCTAGACCGACGGCGCCGGGCCTACTTCGTGACCCAGCCAGCGGCGACGGAGACGATAGCCCGGCCAAGCCAGCCGCGTCAGCGCGGCGTCGACCCGCTCATCCGACAGGCGCGTGCGGGACCAACGGTAAATATAGCCGTGGGCGAGCCAGATCACCAGAAACGTCACCAGTCCCGCGATCGCGACATCGGTAAAGAAGTGGCCGCCGAACGCCATTCGCAGCCCGCTCGTCGTCACGCCGAACAACGTCGCACCGGCATAAGCGAGCGGCCGCCACGTCGGCGGCGCCAGCGCTGCGGGCGCATAAGCCCAGAATGCGGTCGCACCTTCACCGGAGAAGAACGAGCAGTTTCGACCGCAGGTCCCACGTGGATCCCACCAGGGCACGAACGGGCGATCGCCGTTGAACTGCGTCACGCTCACCGGCCGTGGCCGGCCCCAATAGCTCTTGAAGGTGAGGTTGGTGAGCACGCCGGCGGAAAGGGTGAGCGTGAGCAGAAGAAAGACGATCGCGCGCCCCGATATCAACAGCGGCCGATCCGGCCGCACCAGTTTTACGATCAAGGCGATGATGGCCGGCAACGCCAGACCCCAGGCGATCACCATCGCGCCGTCGCGGGCGATCGCCGCCAGCGCGTTGAGCTTCAGCGGAAACGAATGGGTCGGCGCGTCGTAAAACCACGCCGCGAGTTTCAGATCGAGTTCGGGATAAATTCCGAACAGCAATCCGACCGCAAGCGCGAGGCCAAGCGCGATAATCAATCCGGTCCGGTTCATGGCGCGGGGTTTAGCCGAGACGGCCAATGATGAAAAGACTTGGGTATAAAGGACTTGGGTAAAGGGCCGCCCTCACGGCGATGGCGACTGCGACGGCATCGGCGGCGGAAGCCGGGGCGGGGGTGGCGGCATGCGCCAGGCGCCGGCATTGCGGCCGGCGATCATCCAGTAGACCACACCGGCGAGGATGCCGGCGCCGGTCATGATTTCCAGGTGCCGGCGCACGATTCCTTCAAACCGAAGCTGTTCGGCGTCGAAGGGAACAAGGCCGAGATAGCACGCAAGCCCGACGAGACCGCCGCCGACCGCATAGGTGAGCGCGCTGCGGATATGGAAGGATTCGGTGATCAGCACCACGATCATCGCCGGGATCAGCGCAAATCCGCTGACAAAGACGAAGCCGAAGCCCAGCATGATGTTCAGCGCGCCCGGATCGACGGGACCTGCGCCAAGATCGGAGAACTCGGGAAACAGGATCGCAACGACCACGACCATGCCGGCCACAAAGCAGGCGGCGAGAAACGCAAAGAAAATAACGAACAGCCGACCGATCAGCGCCATACAATTCTCAGGTTGCCGTCATTGCGAGGAGCGGAAGCGACGAAGCAATCCAAAAACGACAGTCCCTCACTCTGGATTGCTTCGCTTCGCTCGCAATGACGAGGTGAACGAAACTTCGTGCCTAGTCCGTCATCGCCATCGCACGCAACGCCTGCCGCTCGCGCACCGACAGCTTTTCGGTCTCCGACTTCAATTGTCCGCAGGCGGCCAGGATGTCGCGACCGCGCGGCGTGCGCACCGGCGACGAATAACCGGCGTTGAAGATGTATTCGGAGAATTTCTCGATCTGCTGCCAGTCCGAGCACTCATAAGCCGTGCCCGGCCATGGGTTGAACGGGATGAGATTGATCTTGGCCGGAATCCCCTTCAACAGCTTCACCAGAAGCTTGGCATCGTCGAGAGAATCGTTGACGCCCTTGAGCATCACATATTCGAAGGTAATGCGCCGGGCATTGGAAGCGCCGGGATAGTCGCGGCAGGCCTGCAACAATTCGGCGATCGGATATTTGCGGTTGAGCGGCACCAGCTCGTTGCGCAATTCGTCGCGCACCGCATGCAGCGAGATCGCGAGCATGACGCCGATTTCCTCGCCGGTCCGCACGATGTTGGGCACCACGCCCGAGGTCGACAGCGTGATGCGGCGGCGAGAGATGCCGATGCCTTCGTTGTCGGCAACAATCAGGAGCGCGTCGCGCACCGCGTCAAAATTGTACAACGGCTCGCCCATGCCCATCATCACGACATTGGTGACGAGGCGGTTGCCGTTGGGCGTCTCGCGGTCGACCCAGTCATTCAACCGATCACGCGCCACCATGATCTGGCCGACGATTTCGCCTGATGTGAGGTTGCGCACCAGCCGCTGCGTGCCGGTATGGCAGAACGAACAATTCAGCGTGCAGCCGACCTGCGATGAGACGCAGAGCGTGCCGCGATCGGTCTCCGGAATATAGACGCACTCAACCTCGTGTGCTTTTTCCAGACTGTCGCCGCTCGGCAGGCGCAACAGCCATTTGCGGGTGCCGTCGTTGGAAATCTGTTCGGCCACCACCTCGGGCCGCGCGACCGTGAAATGCTGCTCGAGCTCCTTGCGCATGTCCTTGGAGATGCTGGTCATCGCCTCGAAGCTTTGCGCGCCGCGAACATAAATCCAGTGCCAGAGCTGTTGCACGCGCATCTTGCGTTGCGCCGGCGCGACGCCGATCTCGCCGAGCCTCAAAGCCAGCTCCTCGCGCGACAGTCCGATCAGCGAAGGCACCGCCGGCGGCACATAGGCCTCCAGCGGCACCTTTTCCAAGGGTGCGCCAGCGCCGGGTGTTTCGGTGGTCGTCTGCGTCAATCGGTGTCTCACTGGAATTCGCGCTCTGGGGACGTTTTATGCGCCCCGCCAGACGGCGACTTCTTATATAGCATCGCAGCGAAGGGGGGCTATCCCTCGCAGCGCCGTTTTAGCCCCTGCAATTCCAGGGCCAGGTATTCCTTCGCCAGCTTTTCGGCCCTGGACCGAACCAGCCACGCGACCCAGCCGGTTTGCACGAAGATGAGCGTCAGCACGATCGTCCCGTCACCGCGCGGCTCGAGCCGGTGGGTGGCGACGCTTTTGATGCCAAAAGTCTCGCTGACCCACGTGAATGACCTTCCCGGTTCGAATCCGGTCACTTTCCAGATCGCAACCGGAATGCGCGGCTGGCGGATGCGCGCTCGGCTGCCGACCCCGAATTCCGTGTTGTCCAATCGCTCGACGTGATCAATCGAGCGCGTCCATTCCGGCCAACGCTCAAAGTCCAAAAGCGTGTCCCAGACGCCCTTGGTCTCAGCGCGTATGTCCACTGACGTTTGAAGGTTCATGTGAGGCTAGCGCCGGCAGTCTTGCGCGACCCGGTCGAGCGCCTGGGAGAGCCCCTTCAGCGAGAACACGTCGATGGTCTCGGTCCCCTTGGCCGAGACGCCCTTGACCGTGACATCGGCGGCCTTGCGCATGGCATCCACCATCCGCTCTTCCTCGGCCGCATTCTTGATCCAGAGGCCATCGCCTTGCGTATACATCGCGTAGGAAGCGCCCCCGACCTCGATCGTCGATTCCGAACCCGGCTTCAGGACGTAGCCGATCATGATCGAAACCTCGTTGACGACTTTTTCGGCCGGCCGCGTCGAGATGAACGCATAGGCCGGATCGCGCGGCCGATTCGGCGGATTGGTCTTCGAGGAAGATGGTTTCGCCAGCGCAAAACACACCTTCTTGCCGTTCGGCGTCGCCATATAGGCGCCCCAGGTGCCGTATTGGCCGATCAGGGCCGGCTCGCTGCCGCCCGTAGCAGCTATTTCCGGCTTGGGCGCCGCCGGTTTCGCAGCGCCTCTCGAGCTTGCTTGCGCCAGCGCATGGCTTGCGGATGCGCACAAGAGCGCCGCCGAAATCGAAGCTGTCAGCATATCCCGCACGGACATCGCCGAATCTGGTCCCTCATCATTGTGACTGGAAGATGGCCCGGCAACGCATGATCACAGCAGCGATGGATAGCGGGTAAGGACGTGATTCGGAAGACGGTTGGACCATGCCGCGCAGCACGATTTACCCGCTGGTACCCCGCTTCGACATTCGCTACCAATGCTTTTCCGAACTTCAGGTACGACCATGAAAGCCATTCTCTGCTCGCAATATTGCGGCCCGGACGATCTCGTGCTGACGGATGTGCCTGATCCCGTGGCCGGTCCCGGCGAAGCCGTGATCGCCATCAAATCCGCGGCGTTGAATTTCTTCGACCTCCTGATGATCCAGGGCAAATACCAGATCAAGCCACCATTCCCGTTTTCACCGGCCGCCGAAGTGGCCGGCGTGATCGAGAGCGTCGGCAGCGGCGTGACGGACTTCAAGCCCGGCGATCGCGTCATCGCTTCCTGCGGCCACAACGGGGCACGCGAAAAGATCGCTTTGCCGGCGAGCGCCATGGTCAAGATTCCCGCGGACCTTGATTTCGATCGCGCCGCCGGCGTCATCATCACCTATGGCACCGCACTGCATGCGCTGGAGGATCGCGCCAGCCCGAAACGCGGCGAGACGCTTGCGGTGCTGGGCGCGGCCGGCGGCACCGGGCTCGCGGCTTGCGAACTCGGCAAGCTGCTCGGGCTGAAGGTGATTGCCTGCGCGTCATCAGATGAAAAGCTTGAATTCGCCAAGTCGCACGGCGCCGAGCTCGGTTTGAACTACGCCCAGGAAGACCTCAAGGAAGGTCTGCGCCGGCTCACCGGCGGCAAGGGCGTCGACATTATATTCGACCCGGTCGGAAGCCACTATGCCGAGGCGGCGCTACGCTCGATCGCCTGGGAAGGCCGCTTCCTGGTGATCGGCTTTGCGGCCGGCGACATCCCGAAAATGCCGCTCAACCTCGCGCTGTTGAAGGGCTGCGATATCAGGGGCGTTTTCTGGGGGGCCTGGGCGCGGCTTAATCCGGACAAGAATCGCGCTAACCTTCAGCGGCTGGTGCAATGGGCAGCGGAAGGCAAAATCTCTTCCCATGTCGACCGTACGTTCCCGCTCTCGCAAACCGCGGACGCGCTCAAGGTGCTGGCTGGCCGGAAAGCCATGGGAAAAGTAATCTTGCATCCTTGACGTTAACCTCGGTGACGCTTAGGTGACGCCAACCATGATGGTTAAGTGACGCGGGCGCTTTTAAGCGGCCATTAATGACGCAAGTTGTGCCATCTTGTGTCACCCGCGATAGCTCGCCACCGGTGTTCCCCATTTAGGCCACTGGCTGGCCACGAGCCTTTCCGCCGCGCTGCACGGAAATGCCTAAATAAAATCAAGATATCTCCCAAGTTGAGGTCATCTTTGTCGCTTTTTGGTCGGATTCAAAATGCGTTTTATCAATCCTTAGTAGTAGCGGGCAGGGGCCGATGAACTGATGCCGGCATGCCCGATGTTGCGTAGTAACGGGAGGCATCACCATGGCGCAGGAGACGCGGAACGGTCGTCCGTATGAAACTCCGTATGAATCGGACTACGCTTCATACGAAGACCGATATGCCGAACCAGTCGATCTCGACTCCTTCGGTTCGCAGCTCAGATCACATCATCCCGCGCGGTCGGTCGCGACACGCGAGGAATTCCTGCCCGAAGATTCCGTTCCACTGTTTTTGTCTGGCGCGGACGACGAGCTTCGATCGTCGAAATTCGGTCGCCCACGGAAACGCGGGTCGCGCCTGTTGAAGACTGCGGCCTTTGCGGCTGCGGCGTTGGTCGCCACCTTCGTGGCCGTCAAAAATCCCTTCACCGTCTTTGCCAACGCGACAGCGTCGCTGATCGGGGCCTCCTCGGACAACCGGTCATCGTCACCGCCTGTGACGCCGCCCCACCAGACCGTGGCAGCCGCCGCTGCGGTCAGCGCGCCGGTGGTAATCGCAGCGACTCCGGCTCAGGGCTCGCTCCCGGCCCAATTGCCATCGCGCGATGAAATCGCCGCGGCGCTGAAGACGGCGCATCAGAACCAGCCGCCGGCAGAAGCCCAACAGTCCGTCGCAGCGGTGGCGCCGGCAGCCGTGATGCCAGCAGCGGCGGCGCCGGCAGCCGTGACGCCGGCAGCCATTGCTCCGCCAGCGCGACGGATGGACAGCGACGAACTCGCCGCGCTGATGGCCAGGGCAAAGGCCTTCCTCGAATCAGGCGACATCTCGCCTGCCCGCCTGCTCCTGCAGCGTGCGGCGGAAGCGCAGGAGGCGAGCGCGGCACTGATGCTGGCGCAAACCTATGACCCCACGGTGCTGGGAACGCAGGATATCCGCAACATCACGCCGGATCCGGCACTGGCACGCAGCTGGTATCAGCGCGCCGCCCAACTTGGTTCGGCGGACGCGCAGCGGCGTCTCAGTCAATTGCAATAATCGACTTCATTCAGGGGTAGGACAAATGCGACGTTTGATTGGTTTGGCACTCGTTGCCACGATGATGGCGCTTGGCTTTGCGGCCCGCGCCGAGGAAATGGTCGATCCGGCCAAGGTCTCCGACAGCCTCAAGGCGATCTTCCAGTTCGGCTCGGCGCAGACCAAGCAGGCGCTGAATCAGAACACGGTGACCCTGATCACGGGCACCATTGGCGGCACCTATGTGCAATTCGGCGCCGACCTTGCCTCCGTGCTCGACGACGGAAACAAGTTGCGCGTACTTCCGATCGTCGGGCGCGGCTCCGTTCAAAGCGTCGCCGACATCCTGTTCCTGCAAGGCGTCGACATCGGCATCGTGCGCGCCGATACGCTCGACTATCTGGAGCGCAAGGGTTTTGCGAAGGACATCAAGAAGCAGTTCACCTATGTGACCAAGCTCTACAATGAAGAAATGCAGGTCATCGCGCCCAAGTCCATCAACAGCCTGAGGGACCTTGAAGGCAAGACGGTGAGCGTTGACCTCCCGAACGGCAGTACCTTCGTCACCGTGTTGACGGTGGCCGACCGGATCGGGATGAAGGCGAACTGGGTCTATATCGAACAGCGCATTGCGATGGAAAAGCTGAAGAAGGGCGAGGTCGACGCGGTAATCGTGGTCGGCGGCAAGCCCTATAAGTCGGTTTCAAACTTCAGCAACGACGGCCGTTTCCATCTCGTCAAGGTGGACTACGAAAAGCCGCTGCAGGGCGACTATCTGCCGGCCACCCTCACCGCGAAGGACTATCCCAACCTGATTCCCGAAGGTGAGACGGTCGACACCATCGCGGTACCGGCATTGCTCGCGGCCTATAACTGGGCGCCGAACACTGACCGCTACCGGAAGCTTACGAATTTCGTGGACGCCTTCTTCACGAAATTCCCTCAGTTCCAGCACCCGCCCTTCCACCCGAAATGGAAAGAGGTTTCGCTGGCGGCCCCGCTGGCCGGCTGGCAGCGCCTGCCGTATGCCCAGCAATGGCTCGACAGCCACGGAATCGAGCCTGTTTCGCGCGGACGGTTTGACGACTTCCTGAAGCAAAGCTCGGCGACCGGAAAGCTGCCGGCCGACACCGACAAGGAAGCGCTGTTCAAGCAGTTCAAGGCCTGGGAGGCCGAGCAAAACGCCCGCGCCCAGGCGCCGTCAAAGTCGAGAGCGCAATAGACCAAGACAAGACAGGGAAGAGCGGCCAAGGGCCTGACGTGAGCTTCACGTCAGGCCCTTGGCATTTGGCCCTCGGCATTTGATTGATCCTGCCCGACCAAAATCCAATCAAACTTCGACAATCAGACCAGACGATCCGATTTGGACAATCAGACCTCGACTTCGACGATCCGCTTCAACTTGGTGCGCGCAGCCTCGCGATGTTCCGGGGTGATGTGGGCCGCCACCAGGCGGATCGCGGTGGCCAGCACAGCGGCATCGTCGGTGAAGCCGAGCACGGGCAGCATGTCCGGAATGAAGTCGAACGGCAGGATGAAATAGGCGATGGCGCCAAGCAGCGCCGCCTGGACATGGCGTGGCGTCTTCGAATCGAAGGCGCAGTAATAGGCGCTGAGCAAATCCTCGGCGAACGGCAGCCTGGCTGCGACCCGCTTGAACTTGGTCCAGAAGCGCTTGCGAACGTTCTCCGGATCCTTGGCCAGTCGATCCGCCGGCGCCAATCCAACCGCATGTTCCGAAATCATTGCCCTCGCGCTCCCTGGAGTTCCTGCGGCGAACTCGCGGCCGCACTAATAGGAACTTCAAATTCACCGCACTGTGAAATCCGGGCATAACTGGGGATGTCACGCTATTCTTGCAAGCTCTTGCAAAAAGCCGCCGGGCATCGCGTCAGTTAATGCCGAACTGGGCGGCGATCGCGTTCATGGCCTTGGCCAAGGCGACGTCGCGTGCGGTCACACCGCCGGCATCGTGGGTGGTGAGAACCACCTCGACCGTCTTGTAGACGTTGCGCCATTCCGGATGATGGTCGCTTTTTTCGGCCACCAACGCCGCACGGCTCATAAAGCCGAAGGCCTCGTTGAAATCCTTGAACGTAAAGGTGCGCTCGATCGCCTCGCGCCCCTCGACCTCTTTCCAGCCCGGCAAGTCCTTCAGGGCCGATTTACGCGCCTCCGCCGACAATCGCTCCGCCACAACGGCCTCCTTGGTTCCAGCCAGCACCTATCTAACACTCAACCGCCCCTGCTTGATCCGCAAAAACGGCAACCGATGCCTTTTAAAAGGCACTTAATAATCAAATAGATGGGTCTATAAATCGGCTTTCCCGGTCGAGGCTCGCGCGTAACGCCAGTAACCATGACGGCGAAGTAACTCAGGGAAAGGCGCCGGATTTGCTACATTTCTGGCCTAACCGGATTGGCAGCCCCCCTTGGACCTGAACTTCTCCAGATCAATGGCAAGCGGTCCCAACACGGCCCCGGCAAATCCAACGGAGCCGCCGCAGGCCGGATCTCCACGCTTCTCGGCACGGCGGAGCATCGCGCTCATCGTTATAGCGGGAATCCTCGCCCTCATCGGCGCGCTGGCCGCCGGCTATTACTTCGCGGTGCGGCCGGTCACCTTGCGGATCGCGGTTGGCCCCGCCAACAGCGACGATCTCAAGGTCGTGCAGGCCCTGAGCCACGCCTTCGCGACATCCCACAGCCAGATCCGCTTGCGGCCGATCCAGACCGACGGCGCCACCACCAGCGCGCAGATGATCGCGGACGGCAAGGCCGATCTCGCCATCGTCCGCGGCGATCTGAGCGTGCCGAAAAATGCGCAAGCGGTGGCGACGGTGCGCAAGAACGTCGCGGTACTGTGGGTGCCGGCCCCACTGAAGGGCAAGAAACGAGCTGCGAAAATCACCAAGATTTCGCAGTTGACCGGACGCCGTGTCGGCGTCGTCGGCCGCACGCCGGCCAATGTCCAACTCCTCAAGGTGATCCTGCAACAATATGGCGTGGACCCGAACAAGGTCGAGGTCGTCCAGTTCGCAACCGGCGATGCGGCTGACGCGATCCGCAGCCAGAAGGCAGACGCCTATCTTGCCGCGGGGCCGGTCAACAGCAAGATCACGTCCGAGGCGATTGCGGCTTCGACGCGAGACGGCAACGCGCCCACCTTCCTCGCGATCAATTCGGCGGAAGCGATCGCGCAAAATCACCCGATGTACGAGGCGTCCGAAATTCCTGCCGGCGCCTTTGGCGGCTCGCCCGATCGTCCCGAAGACGAAGTCAAGACGATTAGCTTCTCGCACCACATCGTCGCGCGCAAGGATCTGTCGGAAACCACGGTTGCCGCCTTCACCCGCCAGCTCTTCGCCATTCGCCAGACGGTGATGAGCGAGTTTCCGCTGGCAGCCAATATCGAGACGCCGGACACCGACAAGGACGCCTTTGTCCCCGTGCATCCGGGAGCAGCCGCCTTTGTCGATGGCGAGGAAAAGACCTTCCTCGACCGCTATAGCGATATCATCTGGTGGAGCCTGATGGCGCTGTCGGCGACGGGCTCGATCGGCGCTTGGTTTGCCGGCTACTTGAAGAAGGACGAGCGCAGCGACAATTCGAGCTTGCGCGAGCGGCTGCTCGACATGATCGCCGCCGCGCGCCGCGGCGATTCGATCGAAGAGCTCGATCGCATGCAGGCGGAAGCCGATGACATCCTGCGCGATACGCTGGATCGTTTCGAGCACGGCGCCATCGCGGACGGCGCCCTGACCTCCTTCAACATCGCGCTCGGACAATTTCATCACGCGGTCGCTGACCGAAAGGCAATCCTGATGAATGCCGCGCAAAATCTGCAGCGGGCGGGTGCCGCGCTGCGGGTCACAGGAACCTGAGCCACCGTCCCATCACGCGAAGGTGTGCGGCCGGGCGGAACGGAGTTTCGAGCCCCAAGTTTGCTCCTCACGGGGAAAATGAGGAGAGCATCATGCGGTTGAAGCTTGTTGTCCCGGCGCTGGCGGTTCTGGCCACGACACTGGCTGGCCCGGCCTATGCCCAATACGGACGCGTATATGGCCCGGGCTATTCCGGACCGACCTATTACGGCCCGGCCCACCGGACGAGGGTCTTTCGCGGTGCCTACAACCGGGCGCCGGCGGATGAGCCCTTCTTCTACAATGACGGCTGGGTCCCGGAGAGCATTTACGACCCATCGCGAACGGGCGGCATTGACCCGAATATCAATCCGCCGAGCTAGGTTGCGGATATCTACACAGCTACCTCGACTGTGTCGGCAGGCTGCTTGCAGCCTGCCGGTTTCGTTGATCTTTGATGCGCCTCCACGCGGCAATCTCGCCGTCACATTGTCTTCGTAAGTATCATGCGCGATAACGCGTAGGATCGATGCGAGGCGCGCATGAAGACAGGCCTTTCCCGCGGGATTTCCCGCCGACGGTTCATCAAATATGGCGCAGGCGCTGCGGGTGTCGTGGCGATGCCGTATCTGTCGCGCGCCGCCGACCGGCCGGCCGTGACCCATGGCGTGCAGTCCGGCGACGTCAGCGCCGACGGCGGCGTGGTCTGGGCGCGCGCCGATCGTCCATCGCAAATGCTGGTGGAAGTCTCAACCACCGAATCGTTCAGGGATGCCCGCGCGCTGCCGCCGATCGCGGCCCTCCCCGAGAGCGATTTCACCGCGAAGATGCTGCTGGAAAATCTCTCCGCCGGGCGGGACATTTTTTATCGCATCAAATTCCGCGATCTATCGCATCCCGATATTTCCGGCGAGACGGTGACCGGCCGCTTCCGCACCGCGCCGGCCGACCGCCGCGACGTCAGTTTCGTGTGGGGCGGCGATGTCGCGGGCCAGGGCTGGGGGATCAATCCGGACGATGGCGGCATGGTGAGCTTTTCGACGATGCGAAAGCATCGCCCGGATTTTCTGATCCATTCCGGCGACACCATCTACGCCGACAGTGTCTTCTCGTCCGAGGTGAAGCTCTCCGACGGCAAGGTCTGGAAGAACCTGCTGATCCCGGAAAAGACCAAGGTCGCCGAGACGACGGGTGAATTTCGCGCCGCGCACAAGTACAATTTTCTCGACGACAATGTGCGCGCCTTCAATGCGGAGGTGCCGATCTTCGTGCAGTGGGACGACCATGAGGTGACCAACAACTGGTCGGCCTCGAAACAGCTTCCCGCAACTTACAAAGTGCGCGACATCAATCTGCTCGCCGCCCGCGCCTCGCGCGCCTTTCACGAGATGTATCCGCTGCGCGAAAGCCTCAATGAACCCGGCCGGGTCTACCGCACGATCAACTACGGCCCGCATCTCGACGTCTTCATGCTCGATGAGCGCAGTTACCGCGGACCAAATGGACCGAATCTGCAAGAGACCTACGGCCCTGACGCCTACTTCCTCGGGCCGGATCAATTGGCCTGGCTCAAACGCGGCCTTGAAAATTCGCGCGCGACCTGGAAGGTGATCGCTTCCGACATGCCGCTCAGCCTCATCGTCTACGACGATTACGCCAACAAAAAAGGCTCGGAAGCATTTGCGCAAGGCAACGGCCCGCCACGCGGCCGCGAACTCGAAATCGCCGACCTCCTGACCTTCATCAAGGCCTCACACATCGACAACACCGTGTGGCTGACGGCGGACGTGCACTACGCGGCCGCGCATTTCTACAATCCCGACAAGGCGCAGTTTCAGGACTTTGCGCCGTTCTGGGAATTCGTCGCCGGCCCCCTGCACGCCGGAACGGGCTGGCAGAACGAACTCGACAATACGTTCGGGCCCGAGGTGAGATTTGCCAAGGCCGCGCCTGCGGGCGCGATCCTGTCGCCGTCGGACAACATGCAATTTTTCGGTCATGTCCAGATCGAGGGCGCGAGCGGGCAGATGACGATCACCTTGCGCGACCGCACCGATGCCGCGTTGTGGTCGACGACGCTCGATCCAAGGCTGATATAAGACTCGATTAGCCGAACCAGTCAGCGCGTTTTGCGGGCCGCTACAGCGCCTCTCAACACGGCCTCGAGCGCATCGCTGGTGCAGGGTTTCGGCAATCTCGGCTTGTTGGCGAGTGCTGCGGGAAGCGCAGCGGCGGCCGAGTACCCGGTGACAAAGGCAAAGGGAATGCCGAGCGCCTCCAGCCGTTCGGCGACCGCAAAACTCTTCTCGCGCACCAATCCGATATCGAGCAGCACGAAATCCGGCGCGCGCTCGTCGATCAGCTGAAGCGCGCGGCTAACGCTGCCCGCGGTGCGAACTGTCTTCACGCCGAAGCGAAGAATGGTGTCTTCGAAATCGAGCGCGATGATCGGATCATCCTCGACAACGAGGACATCGTCGGGGACGCCGTCACTCGACACATCGACCATCGCGCTGACAAAAGTTCCGGCTGGGGCCATGAATTACGGCAAGAGGGTCCTGCCGGATATGCATCGGAGGGGCTGCCCCTTGTTCCCCGCATGAAACCACCACATCGCACGATCGTTGTCTGTGCACTTGTGCACGGAACGGCAGAACCCTCGTGGGTATTGTGGGAGCCCGAGAGGGAAATGGAGCAAGGAAGGGTGGTTACCGATGATCTCACAGGGATGGCCAAGTCGCGGCAGCGACCGGCCAAACAACAATCTGCTGAGACGGCTGAGCGAGCCGGATTTCGCGCTGATCGCGCCGCATCTCGCGGCGGAAACCGCCAATTCCGACGACCTGCTTTATAATCCCGGCGATGACGTCAACACCGTCCACTTTCCCTGCGACGCGAGCCTCGCCTCCTATCTCGTCTCCAATGAAGACGGCCGCGATGTCGAGACCATTCTGGTCGGCCGCGAAGGCGCGGTCGGCGGGATCGTGAGTCTCGGCTACCTGCCCGCCTATACGCGCATTACGGTCAAGTTCGGCGGACTGTTCGTACGTCTGCCGATCAGCAAACTGGATGCGGCCAAGACGACGTCGGCTTCGCTTCGCAACGTGTTTGCGCGCTATGCCGATTGCCTGCTCGCGCAGATGTTTCAGGCGACCGCCTGCAACGCGATTCATTCGATCGAGCAGCGAACCGCGAAATGGATCATCTCGGCGATGGAGCGCACCGATGGCTCCAACATCGTACCCTTGACCCATGAGCAGCTGGCGACGCTCCTGGGCGTCGGCCGCAGCTATACCAGCCGGGTGATCCAGACCTTCAAGGCGGAAGGAATTGTGGAAACCCGGCGCGGCTCGATCGTGATCCGCGACCCTGAAAGGCTGCATATGCGGGCCTGCCAGTGTAACGAATCTGTCAAAAATCACTTCGAAGAGGTGCTGCGGGGGGTCTATCCGAGCGAAGCCGTCCAATAGCGGCTGCTATTGCGTGATTTTGGGCCAAATCGGCTAACCAAAACGCAAATAACGCATTGTTTTTCGGCGATTCCTGACTATATTGCGCCGCAGTAAAGGTATGCCCGGTCCTCTTGGCCGGGCTTCCTTTTTGGGCGCCAAGTGCTCGCTAGCGCCCGATCAAAATCAACGGTTTTAAGCGTGATCCGGAAAAGTCGGTCCCGGTTTTCCGGCGAGATCGCGCTCTCTTATTGTCTGACGCAGAAGAAGCAAAAATGAAACTTCGCAACGTCGCCATTATCGCCCACGTCGACCACGGCAAGACCACGCTGGTCGATCGTCTGCTGCAGCAATCCGGCACCTTCCGCGAAAACCAGAAGGTCGCCGAGCGCGCCATGGATTCCAACGATCTGGAGCGCGAGCGCGGCATCACGATCCTGGCCAAGGCCGCCTCCGTTCAGTGGAAAGACACCCGCATCAACATCGTGGACACGCCGGGCCACGCCGATTTCGGCGGTGAGGTCGAACGCATCCTCAACATGGTGGACGGTGCGCTGGTGCTGGTGGACGCGGCCGAAGGCCCGCTGCCGCAGACCAAGTTCGTGGTCTCCAAGGCGCTCAAGGTCGGCCTGAAGCCGATCGTCGTCATCAACAAGGTGGACCGGCCGGACGCGCGGCCGACCGAAGTGATCAACGAAGTGTTCGACCTGTTCGCAGCATTGGATGCCAGCGAAGAACAGCTCGATTTTCCGATTCTCTACGGATCGGCCAAGCAGGGCTGGATGGCGGAGAGCCCCGAAGGTCCCAAGGATCAGGGCATGCAGCCGCTGTTCGACCTGATCGAGCGCCATGTCGCGCCGCCGACCGTCGAGGAAGGGCCGTTCCGGATGATCGGCACCATTCTGGAAGCCAATCCCTATCTCGGCCGCATCATCACCGGCCGCATCTCCTCCGGCTCGATCAAGCCGAACCAGGCGGTGAAGGTGCTCTCCGCCGACGGCAAGCTGATCGAGCAGGGCCGTCTGACGAAGATCCTCGCCTTCCGCGGCATCGAGCGTACGCCGCTGGAGGAAGCCGAAGCCGGCGACATCGTCGCCATTGCCGGTCTCACCAAGGGCACGGTCGCCGATACCTTCTGCGATCCGTCGGTCGAGACGCCGCTGCCGGCGCAGCCGATCGACCCACCGACGGTGTCGATGTCGTTCATCGTCAACAATTCACCGCTCGCAGGTACTGAAGGCGACAAGGTGACGAGCCGCATGATCCGCGACCGCCTGCTGCGCGAGGCCGAAGGCAATGTCGCGCTGCGCGTCACCGAGGCCGACGACAAAGACTCGATGGAAGTATCGGGCCGCGGCGAATTGCAGCTCGCGATCCTGATCGAGACCATGCGCCGGGAGGGCTTTGAGCTCTCGGTGTCGCGTCCGCGCGTCGTGTTGAAAAAGGACGAAGCCACCGGCGACTGGCAGGAGCCGATCGAAGAAGTCGTGATCGACGTCGACGAGGAGCATTCCGGCGTTGTGGTGCAGAAGATGAGCGAGCGCAAGGCCGAGATGATCGAGATGCGCCCCTCCGGCGGCAACCGCCTGCGGCTGGTGTTCTACGCGCCGACCCGCGGCCTGATCGGCTATCAGGGCGAACTGCTCACCGACACCCGCGGCACCGCGATCATGAACCGCCTGTTCCACGGCTATGCGGCGTACAAGGGCGAGATTCAAGGCCGCCGCAACGGCGTCCTGATCTCCAACGACCAGGGCGAGGCGGTCGCTTACGCCATGTTCAAGCTGGAAGATCGCGGCCCGATGATGATCGAGCCCGGCTGGAAGGTCTACAAGGGCATGATCGTCGGCGAACATACCCGCGACAACGACCTTGAGATCAACGTGCTGAAAGGCAAGCAGCTCACCAACATCCGCACCACGTCCAAGGACGAGGCGGTGCGCCTCACCCCGCCGATCAGGATGACGCTGGAGAAGGCGCTGGCCTATATCGAGGACGATGAACTGGTCGAGGTGACGCCGAAGTCGATCCGCCTGCGCAAGAAATTCCTCGACCCGAACGACCGCAAGCGCGCGGAAAAGAGCAAGCAGGCGGTAGCGTAAGGGCCTATTGGCTTCGCCACCGCAGTTCAATATTGATGGTCATTCCGGGGCGCGTCGAAGACGCGAGCTAAGATGTGCACTTGCACATCGGAGAATCCATAACCACCATCGGGAGTATGGATTCCGGGCCTGCGCTACGCGCATCCCGGAATGACGATGGTGAGGTAGCTCATGTCCCTTCCCTCCTCCATCGATGCCGCCATCATCGGCGCCGGCGCCGCGGGCCTCGGCGCCGCGCATGCGCTGAAGGATTCCGGCCTGTCCGTGATCGTGCTGGAAGCGCGCGAGCGCGTCGGCGGCCGCGGCCACACCATCCAGGCCGCGCCCAACGTGACCTTCGATCTCGGCTGCGGCTGGCTGCATTCGGCCGACCAGAATTCGTTCGTTAAAATCGCCGATAAACTCCATTTCGAGATTGACCGGACGTTGCCGCCTTGGCGCGAACGCGGCTATGGCAAATCGTTTCCACGGGAAGAGCGCGCCGAGTTCTTCCGCGCGCTGGATGAATTCTTCGAGCGTATCGAGAAAGCAGCTCAAAGCGGCCGTGACAATCCAGCGAATCTCTATCTGGAAAAGGGCAACCGCTGGAATCCGATGATCGATGCGATCTCCTCCTACATCAATGGCTGCGAGACTGACCGGCTTTCGATTCTCGACTTCGACGCCTATGAGGACTCTGGGATCAATTGGCGGGCGCGGCGCGGCTATGGCGCGCTGATGGCGGCCTATGGCGCCTCACTGCCGCTCGCGCTCAATTGCCAGGTCACGCTGATCGACCATTCCGCAAAGCGCCTGCGCATCGAGACATCGAAAGGCACGCTGTCCGCCGACAAGGCCATTATCACCGTGCCGACCAATCTGATCGCGGATGAGGCGATCCGCTTCTCACCGGCATTGCCGGAGAAAGTCGATGCGGCGCGCGGCCTGCCGCTCGGCCTCGCCGACAAGGTGATGCTGGCGCTCGATGAGCCTGAACTTTTGCCGGCCGACGGCAACTTGCGCGGCGCGACCATGCGTACCGAAATGGGGACCTATCATCTGCGCCCGTTCGGCCAGCCCTGCGTCGAAGGTTTTTTCGGCGGCAGGTTTGCGCAAGAACTGGAAGACGCCGGCGACGGCGCGATTGCGGCGCGGGCAATCGACGAGATCGTCTCGTTCCTCGGCAACGATTTTCGCCGCCGGTTGAGGCCGCTGAAGGAATCGCGCTGGGCGCATGATCCCTTTGCCCGCGGCTCCTATTCGCATGCGTCGCCGGGCCACGCGGGAAAGCGCGCCGTGCTCGCCGCGCCCGTCGATGACCGGCTGTTCTTTGCGGGTGAAGCCACCTCGCCGCGCTTTTTTTCCACCGCCCACGGCGCGCATGATTCCGGAGCACGGGCGGCGAAAGAGGTGTTGGCTGTAATGAAGCCTTGATCGTCATTCCGGGGCGATGCGCAAGCATCGAACTATGGTGTGCAGTTGCACACCAGAGAATCTCGAGATTCCGGGTCTGGTCCTTTCGGACCATCCCGGAATGACATTCCAACTACTCCATCACCCTCGCCCGCATTCCTTCATCCGGCACAAAGCACGCGTCGTATTTGCCGAAAATCCGATAGCGGTTTTTGGCAACGAGATTGTAGACCGCATTACGCAATGGTCTCGGCACGGCGAACAGCGCGCGGGTCCATCTCCAGCCCGGCAGGCTCGACAGCACGGTCAACGCCGCGTCGGATTTGAAATAGGCCACGCCGCCATGGATGACGGCGTTAGTGTCGGGGTCATCGGGATCGATGCCGAAGGCTTGCGCCAGACGCGTGCCGTAGGCCGATTGGATCGCGGTGAAGCGAAATCGCTTCGCTTTGTCGCGCGTTGCAATGAAACGAATCCAGCGCGAGCAGAACACGCAAACGCCGTCGTAGAGGATCACGTCGTCGTCGGGCCAGTTGCTCATCGGTTGTCCAGAATCAACAGCGCTACCAGCATCAGCACGATCGCCGGTCCGGTCTTCACCAGCGCACCCAGCGGCTCGACCCAGAGGTCCGGTGTCAGGATCGCGGCTCCCGCCATATAGCCGAGCGAGGCCAGAATTCCCCAGACCAACCCGAAGGCACAGGTCCGCCGGAAGGCGATCAACACGCCGATGGTCATATCCATCAGGCTGGTGAGGACCGTGATCGGCGCGACCAGCACGCTCGGAAAGGCGTGCGAGCTTAGAATTCCCACTGCGGCTTCGTAGGACACAAATAACGCGATGAAACCTGAGACCGTCCAGAACGCCGCGAGGCTTGCAACGATCAGCGCCTTGATCAGATAAAGCCTGGCAAACCATTTGTCCTGGACGGTCGCCGCGCCCATGATTGTGGCTTGCGAGGGATCGGCCGGCACGATCCCTGTTGCCGTCATCCACGCCGAAGGATCGCCGGTAACGCCCCGCCGCAATTCGGCGATCGCCGTACTGCGCATTGGCGACTTCCATCCAAGAAAGCTTGCCAGATCGCCCAACCTCACGCCGAGGTCGAGCAGGAAGCCCGGAAAAGGGATACGCGGGAGACCGGCCGTGCCAAGCGAACGCCGAAATATTTCGATGACGCCGTCGAGCGTGATCGGTTGCCTCAGCATCACATCCCAGATCACGGCGTTGGCGCTCTTGTCGGCGATGTCGCGCGAGGCAAGCCAGGCGACCGTTGCCGCCAGATCTTCGACCATCACCGGCTGGAATGGATTTTTGGATAAGGAAGCAGGCAGTTGAAGCGGCAGTGCTGCGAGCGCGCGGACCATGGCGCTGCCGCCAAAGGCTGCGGGCGCGATCACAAAGCCGGGCCTGAGGATCGCGTACGGAATGTCGGAGTCCGCAATCATTCGTTCCGCTTCGCGCTTTGTCACGCTGAACGCGGTGTGATCCTCCGTTGGTGCGCCCGGGATCGACATATGAATTAGGCGGATGGCGCGGCCGCCGGCCTTGATCGCCAGCAGCAGGCGTTCGACGAAATCGCGATGCACGGCGCGGGTGTCGCTTCCTGGACCGTCCTGCAAGACACCGAGACAATTGACCACGACGCCGATGGCATGTGCGCCCATCAGTCGCGCCAGCGCGGACGAGTCCATCATCGTCAGCATTGGTATCTCGAGATCGAGAGCATCCGAGGCTTTCGCGGCAGCAAACTGTCGTGCCACCGCGACCACGCCAAATCCGCGTTTGCGCAGGTCTTGGGTGAGGAAGTGTCCGATCAGACCGGAAGCGCCGAGCACGAGAATATTGGGTACTGTGTCCATGGTCTGAACCTAGAAAGGCTTCGCGATCATAAGCCAGAGAATAATCATGACAGAGCCGAAGCCGGGAATTCCGAATAGGAACCAACGGCGAAACAGCCTGAAATAGCGCACCGGCAACGATCGACCGTCCACGACGGCTTTCCGCGCCAGGTTTCGCATCTCGATCTGCATGAAAATGACGGGAACCCAGAACAGGCCGGCCACCGCGTAAAGCGCGAGCGATGCAAGAAGCCAGCCCTCGGTGAGGCTGGTAGCCGATAGCGCCATCAAAAGGCCGCCGCTCAACGGTTGCAGGATCACCGCGCTCAGCGTGAACAGCATATCGGCGATCACGACGACGCCTGCCGTGTGAGCGATGAAGGCCGCGTCCCGGCTCCGGTGAGCCATCAGCATGAAAAACGCATTCCGGTTCCCGTGCCGAGGATTACGATCGCACCGAGCACGTGCAGATATTTGGCTAAGAAATAGATCGTCATGGCTTTTTCGCCCGCGCAGGCGATTGCGGCGGCTGCCCCTTCAGCGCGCGATCGAGTTCGCCCGCGGCCAGTTTGACGCCGTTTTCGGTCTCGGCCATCCAGTGGCCTTCGCCGTCATAGGCCGGCAACACGCGGAAGTCGGCCTTGCCGCCGCCGGCGCGAAACGCATCCGCCAGTTTCCGCGAGAAATCGGCTGAGAAATAGCTGTCATTGGCCGCGACCAGCCAGCTGACGGGAATGCGCGCACCGTGGCCGAATTCGCCCGCGGCCGCCAGCAGCGTATGCGGTGCGCAAATCTGGTTGGGAAAATCGTTGGCGTGGCCGCCGCGGCCGGGCGCAAAGACGATGATGGCGGCGATTTCAGCCGGATCGGCATTGGCCAGCGCCAGCGCGCCCCATCCGCCGGCGGAGTGGCCGATGACCACCGCGCCATCGCGCCGGATGAAGGGTTGCCCGCGCAGATAGGTCACGGCGTCGGATATTTCTTCGGCGGTCGCGCGTCCCGAACGGGCGTAGTCGGCTTCGTCGCAACCGTGCTGGTCCTCCAGATATTTACCGCCGGTTGCGCCATGGCCCGGACGTTCCGGCACCAGCACGGCAAACCCCCGCGCCACCAGAAACGACGCCAGGGTGCGGTATTCCGGCTGCGGCATTTGCGCGCGAAGCAGCACGTTCTGGGTCGACGCATGCGCGATGACCGCGAGGCGAAACGGACCTTCGCCGGGCGGGCGAAACAACAAAGCGTGAGATGCGACATCCGGATCGGGCGACGGCACCAGCCAGGCCTGCGCCCGGTTGGGTTCGGCTTCCGCACCTTTCGGCCCGAACGGGCTTTGTGCAGCGGCGGTGGCTATCCACAGCGCAGCCAGCAGAAGGCTTGCGAAAAACGCCCGAAACACAGGCATCAAACCCCCATGAAGCCGTTGCGAACGAGACTTCCGCGGCATCGTTCACGGCGAATCACTTCGCGGGCAACGTCCCGTGACCGCTAACGTTAAGAACCTTCGCGGGAGCCGTCCATTCCGCGAAATCCGGCCCCAACAGCCTTTTGCCTGTCCGCTTTCGGCACAAGTCCGCGCCGACTGATGCAGAAAATCCACAGGTTAACCGATAATTAACGATAGACCTTGATGCAGGCCCGCTGACTTGCTTTGATTGGGGTCATGAGCACAACCCTTATCGAGGTCCGACCGGCCAAGGCTGCTGACGCGGTCGCGGTGGCTTCCACCCATGACGAAGCCTGGCGCTCGGCCTATCAGGGCATCATTCCCGGCGCGGAACTGGAGAAGCTGATCAACCGCCGCGGCCCGCATTGGTGGGATTCGGCGATTCGCAAGGGCAGCCGCGTCAGCGTGCTCGTGTTCGGCGACAAGGTCGCCGGCTACGCCAATTATGGGCGCAACCGGGCCCGCAGCCTGCATTTCGAAGGCGAAATCTACGAACTTTATCTGCGGCCGGAATTTCAGGGCCTTGGTTTCGGCCGCCGGCTGTTTTCAGCCGCACGGCGCGACCTCGTGCAGAGCGGCCTGAAGAGCATGGTGATCTGGGCGCTTTCCGACAACGAAGCCGCGACCGAATTCTATCGCGCGTTGGGCGGCCGCATGGTGGCGCGCTCGTCGGAGAAGTTCGGGCCGAAGTCGCTCGACAAGGTCGCCTTCGCCTGGACCAATTGATCGAGGCGACTATCGTACCGTCTGGTTAAGACCGGCGTTTACGCTTTAAAGATTTTGCCCAAACAATCAGCTGAGCGTGGCCGCTATCTGGCATAGATTGGCGGCGTCATGCTGAAGTCACCCGGAGCCGTTCATGCGTATTGAAGCGATCTCAATCGGCGTCGATCCGCCGCGCGAGGTCAACGTCGTCATCGAAGTGCCAGTCGGCGGCGAGCCGATCAAATATGAACTCGACAAGGAAGCCGGTACGCTGGTCGTCGATCGCTTTCTGTATACGGCGATGCGCTATCCCGGCAATTACGGCTTCATTCCGCACACGCTCTCCAACGACGGCGATCCTTGCGACGTTCTCGTCGCCAATACCCGCGCCATCGTTCCGGGCGCGGTGATGAGCGTGCGGCCGGTCGGCGTGCTGTTGATGGAAGACGAGGCCGGCGGCGACGAGAAGATCATCGCGGTGCCGTCGTCGAAGCTGACGCAGCGCTACGACAAGGTGAAGACCTATAGCGACCTGCCCGACATTACATTGCAGCAGATCCAGCACTTCTTCGAGCACTACAAGGACCTCGAACCGAAGAAATGGGTAAAAGTGCTGCGCTGGGGCAATGCCGAGGATGCCCATCAATTGATTGCGGAAGGCATCGCGCGGGCGAAGAAGTAACGGATTGAGATGAGTGCCATTTCTAACCTCTCCCCGCCTGCGGGGAGAGGTCGAAGCCGTAGCATAGCGGAGGCTTTGGGTGAGGGGGTACTGCGCTCAATATTGCTTTCATATCATGAGGAGAGGCCCCTCACCCCAACCCTCTCCCCGCAAGAGCGGGGCGAGGGAGAAGTCACACCACAGGCTTCGGCAAGCCTGCAATCGCGCAGGCCGCGCGCAGGGTGTTGACCAGCAGGCATGCCACCGTCATCTGGCCGACGCCGCCCGGCACCGGCGTGATGGCGCCCGCGACTTGCAAGACTTCGGCAAACGCGACGTCACCTACAAGGCGCGTTTTGCCGTCGACATCCGACAGCCGGTTGATTCCGACATCGATCACGGTCGCGCCCGGCTTGATCCAGTCGCCACGCACCATCTCGGGGCGGCCAACGGCGGCGTAAACCAGATCGGCGCGGGCGCACAGCGATTTGAGGTCGCGCGAGCGCGAATGCGCAATCGTGACCGTGGCGTTTTCATTGAGCAGCAGTTGTACCAGCGGCCGGCCGACCAGGTTGGAACGACCGATCA
Organism: uncultured Alphaproteobacteria bacterium; assembly: GCA_963770515.1. Classification (GTDB taxonomy): domain Bacteria; phylum Pseudomonadota; class Alphaproteobacteria; order Rhizobiales; family Xanthobacteraceae; genus Bradyrhizobium. Next base: position 1,318,245 of record CAVYPW010000001.1, on the reverse strand, counting down.
CGATCGCATTCAGGCCTTCGAGCGAGGCGTGCACGCTCTTGCTCAGGATGATGCAGCCGAGCGGCGTGCAGGGCGACAGCGCGGCAAAGCCGCCGGCGAGCCGGCCGGCATTGTTCGGATGCAATCCATCGACGTCCTTGGCCGGATCGATCGCGTTGATGACGGCTTCGGTATTCAGGCTCTTCGGCAGCGGCAATTGCACGAGGATGCCGTGCACCAGCGGATCGCGGTTGAGCCGCGCGATCAGCGCCAGCAGATCGGCCTCTCCGACATTCTCCGGCAGCACATGTTCGAACGACGCCATGCCGACTTCCTGCGACTGCTTGTGCTTGGAGCGGACATAGACCTGGCTTGCGGGATCCTGGCCGACCAGCACCACCGCGAGCCCCGGCGTCAATTCGTTGTCGCGCTTGAGCCGCGCCACCTCGCTGGCGACGCGGGCGCGCAACTCCGACGCAATCCGTTTTCCATCGATGATCTGCGCTGACATCTCGCTCTCACCCCCCCGTCATTCGTCTCCGCCCGCGGTCAGCTTTCGCAAGGCGTCGCCAAGCCGCACCGGATCGCCGGCAATGCTCACCTGCTTGAGGCGTGACGTCGCACCGGCCACGACCCGCACCACCGCCTTGGGCACGCCCAGCGCCTTTGCCAATAATTCCGTCACCGCGCGATTGGCTTCCCCGCCTTCCGCAACGGCCCGCACCCGCACTTTGACCACCGCGCGGCCATCAGCCAGCGTCTCAATGCCGTCGATATCGTCCCTGCCGCCGCGCGGGGTCACGCGCAACGCCACGCTGACGCCTTGGGTCGAGTAACGCCAAGGATCCGCCATCCAGGCTCGCGATCAGAAAACGTTTGGATAGATGTAGTACTGAATGACGCGCTGAATGAAGTAGATGATCAGAATCAGGATGATCGGCGAAATGTCGAGGCCGCCCAAATTGGGCATGAAGGAGCGAATCGGCGCCAGCAGCGGCTCGGTGATCCGGTACAGAAACTCCGCAACGGCCGACACGAACGGGTTGCGCGTGTTGACGACGTTGAAGGCGATCAGCCACGACAGAATGGCGGAAGCGATCAGCAACCAGACATAAAGATCCAGAACGATAAGAACGATGTCGAGGACGGCACGCATGGGGGCTGCTCGCAAGGGTCGGTCGGCGGGATTGGCCAGCTTGCTAAATATCGGTTCCCTCCCGGGCAAACAAGGGAAGTTCCCGGTAAAGGATCGGAAAAACAACGATTTCGCCGTTCTTGACTTGGCCTTGGCGCGGACTGTAAATGACGCCGATTGTCAGCCGTTCCCGCTTATCAAGGCGGTGACATTTCAACTAGGCGATCTGGGGCCATAGCTCAGCTGGGAGAGCGCGTCGTTCGCAATGACGAGGTCGGCGGTTCGATCCCGCCTGGCTCCACCACGCTTCGCCCTTCGGGCTTCGCGTGGCGCAGCCGCGAAATGCCCGAAGGACAATACTTGCGTGGTGCCCGGCGTAGCCCGTCGGGCGAAGACGGGCCTTAACCATCACTCCGCCGCTTCCGCCATCAATACGTCCGGCACGCGGCTCAGCCAGCCATCGAGAAAATGCTTCAGCCAGGCGCGTTCGACGACGTCGTAGCAGGCGCGCCCGGCAAAGTGCTGGTGGCGCGGGTGGGCCCCCGGCATGTCGAGGCGCTCGGTGCCGCAGGTCGTCCAGCGGCACATCATCGCGTAGGTCACGTCGGGATGAAATTGAAAGCCGAAGGCATTTCCGAAACGAAAGGCCTGCGCGGGAAAGTCACCGCCTTCCGCCAATAACTCGCTGCCTTTAGGAAGCTCGAATCCCTCCCGGTGCCAGTGATAGACCTGATCGGGCCAGTGGGCGCAGACCTTCAATCCAGCCGGCGTTGGGCGGATCGGGTAATAGCCCATCTCGACGCGGCCTTGGGCATGCGGCGCCACGCGGGCACCGAGTTGTTTGGCGAGCATTTGCGCGCCAAGGCAAATTCCCAGAAGCGGCCGCTGCTCGAACAGCGGCACCGCAATCCAGTCGATCTCGCGGCGAACATAGTCATCCGGATCGTTGGCGCTCATGGGGCCGCCGAAAATCACGGCGCCGGCATGCGCGACAAGCGTTTCCGGCAGGGCATCGCCAAACCGCGGCCGCCTGATGTCGAGTGGATAGCCGAGCGAGCGCAGCGCGTTGCCGATGCGGCCGGGTATCGAGGCTTCCTGGTGCAGGACGATCAGGACCGGCGGAAGAGAGGGACGCGCTGGCCAGGGCTCCGCCACGATGGGTGCGGCATCAAGCACTAGAGCTCCGATTCCGAAGTTCGCAAGCTATCCGCGGCACCTCTGATGCGAACTTCGGAATCAAAGGAGCTCTAGCAATTCATTGATTCTGGTGCGGCTTTGAATTTGAAGTTCCTATGACGAACCTGCCGCAGCGCTGATAGGAACTTCAAATTCGCCGCACCAGGCTGGTTTTGGCAAAAGGCGGCATCGACCCTTCTTCGGACCTTCAAGCCCGCGATCGTACCCAACAGATCGTTAATTTCGGGTGTGTTGGCGTCGTCAGCGTTGGCGGGTCTGAAAGCGCGCGACGGCCGACAGGATGAATCCGCGCGGAAACAGCCGCAACATGAACGGCACAATCTTGATGCCGAGACCGGGCAGTACCGCCCGCTTGTTGGCCATCAGGCCGCAATAGGCTTGCTTTGCGACCTCAGCGGACGACACGTTGAGAACCGCCGAATCGAAGCCGGGCTCGAAGCCCGCGCGGGTCTGAAATTCCGACGGCACCGGACCCGGGCACAGCGCCGTGACGCGGACACCGCTCGGCCCCAACTCCCCGCGCAGAGCCTCGGTGAACGACAACACATAGGCTTTGGAGGCGTAATACACCGCCATGCCGGGCCCCGGCAGGAAGCTTGCGATCGAGGCGACGTTGAGGAGCCCGCCGCGGTTTCGGACCAGTTGATCGGCAAATCGCAGCGACAGATCGGTCAGCGCGCGGATGTTGACCGCGATCATCGCGAGCTGCTCGTTGCGGTCGAGCTGGATGGCACGGCCGAACAAACCGAAGCCCGCATTGTTGACGAGGAATTCGACCTCGACGCCCTCAGCGGTCAGAGCAGCGGCAATCCCGTCGCCGGCGTCCGCCTGTTCGAGGTCGCAAGGAATCACGATCGGAGCGCTGCCGCCTTTGGCGGCGATTTCCGCGGCCAGCGCCTGCAACCGGTCGGCGCGTCGCGCCACTATCGCCACGCGATGGCCGTTGGAAGCAAAGACGCGTACCAGCTCAGTGCCGATTCCCGCCGAAGCACCCGTAATCAGCGTCACCCGCTCAGTCACGATCTTTCTTGCCCGCCGATAATAATACCAACCCGAGCCTACGGCTTAGGCGGGATACAGGCCGCCTGCAAGCGTTTCGGAACCTTCGCAAGCGGCAATCGGGCGGAAAAGAACGCAGGCGCACAAAGAGGCGGGCAACCGTGGTCATGCGGCAGCGGCTACATTAAAAAATTTTCATCTGGCGGAAGGTAAGCCAGTCTGCCGGACTGCAAAACCGATCCCCAACCTGGCGACGGGCCGTCTCTAGCTTCCCGAAATCGGCGCCGACTGCCCGGCGGCAACGCGGTGCTTGAGATCGATCCGGTCGCGGGAAGACACCGCCAATAGATCGGCGGCGCGCCAGACGACGTTGTCCTCGAACTCGCTGACCTGACCGTCAGCATACACCAGCTCCCACATCATCTCGACGATGCGCAAGCGCCCGGCATCGTCGACCGAGCGCATGATGACGCTGGTGAAATGATAGAGATCGACGGCCTCGCCCTCGACCAGGGTCGCGGAGGCGATCAGTTTGTCGGCCGTTCCCCGATCGAGCCCAAAGCTGCTTTCGATCAGGCTGTGAAGCTTGCGCTTTTCAGCGTCGGAAGGTTCGCCATCGAGCGAAATGACGTGGACCAGCAGCGCGGTGGCGGCGAGACGATATCCGGTGTCGTCGAGGTCACGGGGATCATGGGCCGGAGACATGACGTCAGCGATGAATTGGCGTAGTCCGTCGAGCATTCATTTCCTGCCGGGATCGGGTGAAACCTTGCCGCCACTGATAGCGGATACCCTGAGAAATATGGCCCCCCATCGGCGCACGCAATGCAAAATGCGGTGCGCCGCGCATTACGATTAGTCCATCTGGACTAGGGTATTTCGTATACCATTACCTTGTCGGAAATCCCGCGCAGCGCCGCTTCCTTCTGGATCGGCTTGATCGCCCGCTCCTTGAGAAGCGCCGATACCGCGGGCAACTCAACCACGCCGCCGGTGACGTGGATCGACTGCGACGTCGCCAGCCCCTGAACCCGCGCCGCGATGTTGACGGTCTGGCCGAAATAATCCTGCCGTTCGTTGAGCATCACCGCCAGGCACGGGCCCTCGTGAATGCCGATCTTGACCACGAGATCGTCGGTGCCGCGCTCGACATTGAGCGCATCCATGGCCGCGCGCATCCGCAAGCCCGCGACAATCGCATGCTCCGGCTTGACGAAGGTCGCCATCACGGCATCGCCGATGGTTTTCACTACGGCGCCTTTCTCCGAGGCAATGATGCCGAGCAGCGCCCGGAAATGCGCCCGCACCAGATCGAACGCGGCGAGGTCGCCGACGCGCTCATAGAGCGCGGTCGAACCCTTCAGGTCGGTGAACAGGAAGGTAAGCGAGGTGATCTTCAGGCGCTGATCGATGTCGAGATTGTCGGCCTTGAACACGTCGCGGAAGGTCTGGTTGGACAGCATCCGCTTGGCGGTGAGAAACGGCCGGCGGCGGCCGAGCATGGCATGTAGCCCGTCGCCTGCGATGAATACCGTCGGCAGCGTCCGCACGCCGGCCTGATTGTCGAGCGCAAGCCTCAAGGGGCCCGGACGCATGGTGATGGACCCGGTCGGCGGGTGCGATTTATTGAAGACCAGCGAAAGCTGCTGGCGCTCTTTGGTCGGCTCACCCTGCACGTCGATGAAATGCGCCGAATGCGTCACCGGCTCGAACGCGATGATGAATTGCGGCGGCAACTGCAACGACAGCACCGCCCGTTCGCCCGCCGGCAGTTCAAGCGAGTCCAGCGCCACCTCCTCGGTGAGCGCATCGAAAGAGTTCTTGTCGAGATCGATCCCCGAACTCCAGAACACCTGCTTGTAGTATTCCCACAGCGGCAACGTGTTCGGATCATGGGCGGCGATGCGCCGGACCTTGGGGCTGACCGTGAAAGCGACTTCAACCTGTTCGTCGACGGAAGGCTCATAGCCGCAGGCGCAAAGTCCGCAATGGTAATCGTCGCTGCGCAGGGATTTCAGCGTATCATGCGCATCGAGCACGCCACTGCATCCGGGACAGAGCACGTTCCAGGTGAGATCGAACAGGCCGAGCCGCGAGGCGTGCAGGAAGCCCGAGATCACCTGCTCCTCGTCGAAACCGTTTTGCCTGGAAAAATCCAACACGTTGATGCGGTTGAGTTCGGGGTCTTGACCGTGCTCGATGAGACGGGCGATGGCGTCCGCGACCGCCGGATCGGCGATCTTTCTCAACACGGAAAACTGGGCCTCCAATTCGCTCATGACTCTCGTTTGCTCAGGACCTGGGCTTTCAGTGCGGCGACCTCATCAGCGCGGCGTGATCTGGAACATCGGCGAGCGATCTGGTTGCGTGGTGACCACGCCAACCGGCATCACCGGGTCCTTGTCCAGAAGCGTGACACGGAAGGCGGCAATGATCCTGGCCAACACCAAAGTCGCTTCCACCAGCGCGAAATGCGCGCCGATGCAAACCCGCGCTCCGACACCGAACGGCAGATAGGCGAATCGATCGGGCGGCGGCGCCGGCGACAGGAAACGTTCCGGCACAAAGGCACTCGGATCGCGCCAGAGCTTTTCGTGACGGTGCAACAGCCATGGCGCGATCAGGAGCACGTCGCGCTTCTTGATAGGAATGCCCGCGACCATGTCGCTGCCGGCCGCCGCACGCGCGATCAGAAACGCGGGCGGATAAAGCCGCATGGTTTCGTCGACGACGGCACGGGTGAATTTCAACCGCTCGAGATCAGCCTCGCCAGCGGCCGATACCTGCCGCGCCTCGGCCGCCAGTTGCTCCTGCGCGACCGGATCGAGCGCCAGCAGATACAGCGCCCAGAACAGCGCGGTCGCGGTGGTTTCGTGGCCGGCGAGAATCATGGTCGCGACCTGATCGCCGAGCTGCGCCTCGTTGAAGGCCTCGCCGGTTTCGGGATCGCGCGCCGCATTCATCAGATCGAACAGATCGCGCGCCGGCGCACCCTCCTGCTTTCCGGCCGCGCGCCGCTCCGCCATCAGCATACCGATGAAATTCGTCCATCGCTTGCGGAAACGCGCCCGCGGAAAATCCCGCGGGGTCGGCCAGTTCGCCGGCAATACCAGGTCGAGAAAATGCGGCCTCGCCAGCCGGTCGGCATACTCCATCACGAAGTCGCGCAACGTCGCGCCGTGACGTTCCATCCCGAACGAAAACATCGTGCGGCCGGCAATCTCAAGCGTCATGCGCTGCATGATCTCGCGTAGATCGACCGCGCCGCCGCCACGCCGCAAGTTTGCGATCGTCTCATCGGTCACCGCAACCATGTGCGGGATCAGGGTCATCACCGCCCGCGGCGTGAAAGCCGGCGCCAGCGTGCGCCGCTGATGTTTCCAGGCCTTGCCCTCGGCGATCAGAAGGCCCTCGCCGAGCATCGGGCGCAACACGCGCAGACCGGCCGGCGTGCGGGAATAGTTCTCGTAATTGTCGACCAGCACATGGCGGATCGCATCCGGCGTATTGAGGATATAGCTCGAGCTCAGGAAAAAGAAGCGGCCGCGGATGATGTCATCCTCATAGGCGCGCTGGCCCCAGGTTCCGATCGGGCTTTCGCGCATCATCGCGAGCCGTTGCAGCGCCGTCATGTTTTCCGGCGCGCGCGGCGGACTCGGAGGAACCAACCGCCGGCGCGTGGCCGGGATATCCCAGGCTTCGGCTATGCTCACGGACGTCGTCCTTGCAACCCTTCCGGATGGGGAGATCCCCTCCGCACCGCGATCATATCAGCTCCGGAATCCGGGCGCCATGAAGGCACCTTTTGCCCCAGCGGCTGACCAGTACAGTGTGACGGCCGTATAAACTTGGGTATCTTGCCACGGCAAATCAAGCGTATCTGGACAGACATGGACCTGAGCGGGCATCACTGATTCCATAACGAATCAAGCCGGCCGTAACGGAACGCCATGACTGAACAGCCCAAGCGAGCGATGTTTGCCGGCGACGGTGTCGCCGCCCCGCTGCGCCACGCCACCTTCCGCCGGATCTGGCTCGCGAGCCTGTTGTCCAATCTCGGCCTGTTGATCCAGGCGGTCGGCGCGGCCTGGGCGATGACCCAGATGACATCCTCGGCCGACAAGGTGGCCCTGGTGCAGACGGCGCTGATGCTGCCGGTGATGCTGATCTCGATGCCGGCCGGCGCCATTGCCGATATGTATGACCGCCGGATCGTTTCCATCGTCTCGCTCTCGATCGCGCTGTCGGGCGCCACCGCGCTGACGGTGCTGGCGTGGCTGGGTCTGGTCACGCCCACGACCCTGCTCGCCTTCTGTTTCGTTGTCGGCAGCGGCATGGCGCTGTTCGGCCCTGCCTGGCAATCCTCGGTCAGCGAACAGGTGCCGACGGAAACGCTGCCCTCGGCCGTGGCGCTGAACGGCATCAGCTACAATATCGCACGCAGTTTTGGACCCGCGATCGGCGGCATCGTCGTCGCCACCGCCGGCGCGGTCGCGGCGTTCGCCGCCAACGCGTTGCTCTATCTTCCGCTACTGGTGGTGCTGGCGCTCTGGCGCCGCGAGAACGCACCGTCACGACTACCGCGCGAGCGTCTCAATCGGGCGATCGTTTCGGGGGTGCGCTACATCGCCAATTCGCCGCCGATCAAGATCGTGCTGGCCCGCACCATGATCACCGGCCTGATCGGCGGTTCGGTATCGGCCCTGATGCCGCTCGTGACCCGCGATCTCCTGCATGGCGGCGCGCAGACCTACGGCATCATGCTCGGCGCCTTCGGCATGGGCGCGGTGGTCGGCGCGCTCAACATCGGCGAAGTGCGCAAACGCTTAGGGGGCGAGGCCGCGATCCGTGCCTGTGCGATCTCGATGGGCGGCTCCATCGCCGCGGTGGCGCTGAGCCATCAGCGGGTCCTGACGGCGGCGGCGCTGGTGGTGGCGGGAGCGGCATGGATGGTCGCCGTCGCCTTGTTCAATATCGGCGTGCAGCTTTCAGCGCCGCGCTGGGTGGCAGGCCGTTCGCTCGCGGCTTTTCAGGCAGCGATCTCCGGCGGGATCGCGATCGGAAGCTGGGGCTGGGGGCGGCTGACCGACGCCGCCGGCGTCGAAACCGCACTTCTGGTATCGGCGACGTTGATGCTGCTTTCGCCGCTGCTCGGCCATTGGCTGCATATGCCGCGGGTCGGCGCCCGCAACGAAGATGCTGAAGTTCTGGCCGATCCCGAGGTGCAACTGTTGCTGACCGCGCGCAGCGGGCCCTTAGTGGTCGAGATCGAATATCGCGTCGCGCAGGACAACGCTCGCGCCTTTCACAATGTCATGCAGGAGGTCCAGCTCTCAAGGCAACGCAACGGCGCTTATGGCTGGTCGATCGCGCGCGACATCGCCGATCCCGAGCTATGGACCGAACGCTATCATTGTCCGACCTGGCTTGATTACCTGCGCCAGCGCAACCGCTCGACACAGTCCGAGCGCGCGCTGCATCAGAGCGCGATCGATTTTCACCTCGGCCCGGATCCGGTCCGCGTCCGCCGCATGCTGGAGCGTCCGTTCGGTTCGGTGCGCTGGAAGGAAGAAACGCCCGATCAGGCGGCGCGCGAGGTGCTGCCGGTGGCATCTGCCGCCGCGGGCAGCAGCACCTAACACCTGGACTACTGCCCGTTTTCGGTCAGCACCTTGTCGCAGGCCCTGCTGAGCCGGGCGCGGTGTTGCTTCAGGCAGCCCAGCACCACCGAATCGCCGTCGTTCATCAGGGCGCGGCAGAAGCGCGACACATCACGCGCGCAGGCATCGTGACTTTGCTGGGCCGAAACGGAGGACATCGCGAAAACCTGCGCCGCCATCAGCGCGAACAAAAAAACATATGAAATTCTGAACATCCGGACCGCCTTCATCCCTGCGAGATGAAAGTCCGCTCGGCCTGCGATGTCAATGTGCAACCCGCGCGCCAATTGGCCGTCGGACCACTCTCATTTGAGATCCCCATCAGGCCCAATCGTGCCCGCCCGACGTCGGCGCGATGCCTGCGACCGGCTTCACCCATCGCGGCCTCCACTGTGACCCGGTTGCTCAAGGCCGGTGCGACACTAGTGCCCACTTTCCGAAGTTCGTGCTCCATTGCAGCACCCGTTTCCACGAACTTCGGAAAGTTATGGGCTACTCACAAACCTATTGATCCTAGTGCCGCTTTTCTATTTGAAGTTCCTGGATCGAATTCGCCGCTTGTGGTGCAGGAACTTCAAATAGGCGGCGCTGGGAACCGGCCCGTCGTTTGGGGAGCGTTAACAACTCTTTCCGATAAAGAAAGCGGGGCGAATTTCAGTTTTGGTATTAACGAAAGAGTAACCATGCGTAACGCGTTCGGCCTGATGCTGATGAGTGTGGCGGCTGCCACGTTGATCGCCGCTGGCGGTTGGTTCTGGACCCCGCACCGCAATGCGGCCACCCCGCAAACCATCGCCGCCATGCAGGCCGCGCCCGCCCCTGCCGCAAAACCCGTCACCGGCCGCGACCCGATCGAGATCACCGGCAGCATTCCGGAAAAAGTGCCGGCAGCTCCCGCGCCGGAGCCGAAACAGGCTTGCGCCAATCCTGACGCGCTCGGAGTTTCCCGCGTGGTTGAAGTCGACACCACGGGCGGACCCGGCTTCGGCTTCGAGCATTTCAAGCAATTCGATTTCCTGGCGGACAAGGAGGTCGTGCTGACCTTCGATGACAGTCCCTGGCCCGTCAACACGCCCGCGGTGCTCAAGGCGCTCGCCGACCAGTGCACCAAGGCCGTGTTCTTCTCGATCGGCAAGCACGCGATGTATCATCCGGAACTTCTCAGGCAAGTCGCCGCGGCTGGTAACACCGTCGGCACGCATACCTGGTCGCATGCCAATCTGAATTCGAAGAAAATGACCGAGCAGATGGCCAAGGACGAGATCGAGAAAGGCAACAGCGCGGTCAGGTTCGCGCTCGGCACAGCCCCCGCGCCGTTCTTCCGATTCCCGGAATTGCAGCATAACCCTGCGGCGATGGCCTATCTCGGAACACGCAACATCGCGATATTTTCGTGCGACCTCGACTCCTTCGACTTTCGCGCAAAGAGCCCCGAGCAGGTCATCTCGAACGTGATGACCAAGCTCGACAAGCAGGGCAAGGGCATCATCCTGATGCACGACTTCCAGAAGCACACTGCCGAAGCGATGCCCGAACTGCTCCGCCGCCTGAAGGCGGGCGGCTACAAGATCGTGCTGATGAAGGCAAAGACGCCGATGCAGACCTTGCCCGAATATGACGAGGCGCTGATCAAGGACATGAAGCTGCCGGTCGCGAGCGCGCGTCCCGTGACCAGCGTGGTTCAGACGGTCTCGCAGTAAGCGACCGATATCTCCGGCCTGATGATCTCAGGCGCTGCGATCGCAGGGCGAATGAACCTTGACGGCCTGAAGCGAGTGGCTCGCACCTGACATGAATTCGGACAGGGCGACCTCCGATGACCAGTTCAGATAGAACACGAGCGCGCCGGACAGCGCGAGCAGCAGCAGAATTTCGAGAATGATAATTCTGACGATCGAAGGCCAGGCGCGCTGGTAGAGGTCCTGTTGAGAATTCCGATTTGCCGGGCCGTGATTGGCTGATGGGAACATGGACGCCTCCCACAAAGAGAATTGCCCTCTTCTAGGAGCAGCGGCCGAATTCCACTGTGAACGATCTCACATATCGCGGAATATTTCGGGCTCCACCAAATCCGGCCGAATGCGGCGTCTTTGAAGTTCCAATCCGTGTTGCGACGAGTTCTTGATGCGAACTTCGGAATCAGAGCTCTAGTGTGGCGACACTGACGTTCCTTTCAGTTTCGCGGCGATCTCTTCAAAGGAACGTCAGAGTCAAAGCCACACTAGAATTATATATTTGCTAGTGTCCCTTTGGTTCTGACATTCGTAAAAGTGCCTGCTGCGACAAGATACGAATGTCGGAACCGGGACACTAATGCTTGGGAGCCAGCAGGCACTCCGCCACGACCAGCTCTTTCACCTTCTTGTCCGAAAGCTGCCGCCGCGATACGTCGACAGTTTCATAACCGTCTTTGCTGCATGAAATCGTCACCTGGTCGGCCGTGACGCCATTTCCAAAATTCGGAATCAGCCGGTAGACGCCTTCAGTATTGGTGCGAATCAGGATCCGCCGGCCACCGACCTCGGCCCTGATTTGAACACCGGGAATGGGCGCCAGTGTTCCGGTCTCCCTCGCCGAGCCGACGAACGCCAAATCAACATCCTCGTCTCGCTCGGAGTCGAGCTCTCCCGAATGTGACGGCTGACACGAAAACATGACCGCGGCAAAAGCGGCGAAGCCGGCAAGTCGCGTGACGGAGGACAGAACGATAAAACGGCGTCGCGATTCTGTTGGCACTTTTTACCTTGCGATGGGCTCTGGAGTTCCGATTCCGGAGTTGGCGGCCCGTACGAGCGGCCTACTTTTTTCGGATTTCAGCGCAAAAACCAATCGCGGAAAAGGTAGAAGACGCTGAGCATGACCAGCAGCGGAACGATCCATCCTAGCCAGTACGGCGTTGGTCTGTTTTTCAGGAGCGGCAACGCTATCACGCTCGCCGCCGTCGCACCAAGCGTCGAGGTCACAAGCCAGCCATACCAGTACATCGGCGGACCGTCTCTGGAGGGCTCAACGAGCCAGCCCCATTGCTTGATTTTTGGATGATAGGTGAGCAGCGCCCAGTTCAGTTCGACTGAAACAATGTAGATCACGGCGAAGGCCGCCGAGAAAACCGGAATGATTTTTTCGATTAGATTGTTATTCATAGCCCGAAGAAACCCCGGATGTTGTTGAGGATGTGGCCAACGATGAAGCCGAACCAGACGATGAAGCAGAGCATCAGCGTCACAGCCGTGCGTGCCGACTGTACGGCGGGCTCGGAGCGGCGCCACACCAGCCAATAGAGCGGCAATAGGCCGAGACCGATCGCAATGAATTGTTCCTTGATTTCGAACGAGCCGACCGCCGGAAACAGGCGCGCGTTTTCGAGATAAGTCCTTATCCAGACCCGGTAGATTGGATAGATAAAGCCGCCGAGAAGCGCGACGACAAGAAACAACACGATATTGGCGTTGACGTAGATCCGGCTCGAGACCGCACGATAGGCGTTGGCGAATCCGATTTTGTTTCGCGCAGGCAAAACGACCGCAACCGCCTGATGCGTGATGCTGCCGAGCAGCGCAACGGCCAACAGGCCGTGCAAGATGACCAGAAATGTCGACATTCTCCCCCTCGTCTCCCCCCTTGCGCATCGCCGCCGCCACAAGACGGCACATTATCGTTTGCCAGGACCTCTGATTCGGAAGGTCTCTTGATGCAACGCTCGACTTTAGGCGCGATCATCTCGGGATGGAACGCTGCCTCTAGTTAGTTTTGTTCTATTTTCGCAGCAACATCGTTCGCGTTTTGCGACAACGAACGAGTGGCGCTTTAGCGATGCGGGACTTCAAGGCTGGAAAAAGGGCCGGACGCATAGACGATTTGACCGCCGACCATCGTCAGTAGCGATTTGATTTTCGCAATGTGGGAAATCGGCACGGTAAAGTAATCATCGCTTAGCACGGCGAGGTCCGCGAGCATCCCGGGCATCAAGCGGCCCCTGCGATTTTCATCATGTGCAAACCAGGCGCTTCCTTCCGTGTAGATGCGAAGCGCCTCCTCACGGCTCGGAATCTCTTTCGGCCCGCGGGTCTCGACCCCGTCGACGGTGAGGCCGTCGAGCATCCAGCGCAGCGACACGAAGGGATTTTCGATCATCACGCGATTGGCATCGGTGCCGCCTCCGACGGTGAGGCCGAGCCTGAGCGCCGAGACGATCGGCGGCGAGCGCTGCATCTGCACCTCTCCCCGCTCGACGATGTAGGAAGTTGCCGCGAAGTAAAGTCCGTCCTGCATCAGCCAGCCGACGCCAAGCGCCTTCATGCGTTGCAATGAGGCATCCGAGGCATCGTGAAGATGTGCGATCGACCAGCGCAACGGCGCGATCGGAATCTCGCGATTGATGCGCTCGAACACATCGAGCAGATGGTGAACGGAGCGATCGTTGTTCCAATGGACGGTCAACGTCAGGCCCTGGCCCGCAGCCCAGCGCGCCACGCGGTAAAAGGCTTCCTTGTCGGCTTCACTGGGCGTGTCGTTGTTGTACATGCCCCAGGTGATGCACTCGCCGATGCCGTTGAAACGCAGCCAGTCGTCACCGAAGCCCATCGGCAGGAATTGCGTGGTGGCCTGAAAATCCTCCAGCTCCTTTCCCGGACGGGCTGCGAAAATGCTGTAGACCACGCGCAACGGCAGTTCATGCTTACGCCAAAGGTAGAACAGTGCCGCGTAATCTTCCGGCGCCAGGTTATGTCCGCCTGGATCGATCACGCCGGTCAATCCGAGACTGCTCAATTCGCGCAGGAATTGACGGGTGCCATCGATCGCCTGTTCCATGTGCGGTTTGGGCAGGCGCGAGTAGAGCGAGACAATCGCAGCGCCTTTGCCGACGATCCAGCCGGTTTCATGACCCTCGCGGTCGCGCTCGAACTTCGCGCCATCAGGCAGATCCGCCTCGGTCTTCAAGCCGAGCCTGTCGCGGCCCTCCGCATTGATCAGCGCATAGCCATAGAACAACTGGATGTAGACGGGATGGCCGGAGACTACTGCTGCAATCTCGGCATCGGTCGGCCGCCGGTTCTCGTCAAACTGACGCGGCGTCCATCCGCCGGCGACGATCAACCACGCATCCGGTTTGGCATGAGCGGCGGCTGACTTGAGGCGCTCAAACGCTTCACCGAAGCTGGCCGCGCCCTCCCAATTCACTTCGGTCGCGGTACGAAAGCCGGCGCGAATGGCGTGAATGTGGGAATCGATGAGGCCCGGAATCACCGTGCGTCCGCCGAGATCGATCACTTCCGTGGAAGGTCCTGCGAGTTTGCGAAGTTCGGTTGTGCTGCCGGTCGCGGCAATATGCCCGGCTTCGATGGCGATCGCCTCGCTCACCGATGAAGAAGCATCCTGGGTGATGATCTTGCCATTGATGAGCAGGAGATCGGCGGGATTGGCCAATGCCGGCGCCGTGCAGCCAGCGCTCAACGCCCACACCAAGAAAACACAGAACAATCGGCTTGATGGTTTATTCGGACGCATTCCGGACCCGCGCGGCTATATCGACCCGCTTGTATTTCATCGCTGTCTGCAAGGCCGAAAGACGGGCGGATCGAGGTCGCGGAAATTCACGCCGCTGACAGCTCTGACGGCATAAACTCGCGGTATCGTACCGCCTCGCCGTCGTGTGGAAACAGCACACCGTCTTTCCGCAGGCAAATCGAAATCCAGAACTCTTCACGTACCGCGTCAACTAGCCAGACCTCATCAGGTATGTCCAAACGAGATTGGAGGGCCTTTTCCAAACACTCCGCGATGACCCAATGATTACTCAATGCTATATCGCGGTTTTCCAAGACCAAAACCGTGCGGGCCGGTTTGCATTTTGCGAGCTTTGGCAGCTTGTCATCGACAACCTGAAGCACGCGACTTATTCGGAGCTGTTCATAATTCTTTGGAGCCTTGCGTTGAGCCAATAGTCGGCCACCCATGTCGCCGCTAATGTTTTCGAGAAATGAGAGCGTAACATCGTTGTTCGGCATGTCACTGCTCGGTGGCGACCTCCAAAGCTGCCGCTTGGATAGCTGAGTTGCTTCTTCCACAAGTTCTGTCGCAGCAGTTTTCGCCCAAGCGACGATGTCGGATTGCTTGCGGGCAATCGCTTTAGGCTTCATTCCGTTCGAGGGATTGATCGGAAACAACAAGATGAAATAGCCGCTGCTGGGCATCTGACGGTCGAGTGCAGCTTCAATGGGTTCTACAAACTTGCCAAAATGCTCATTCGTTCGAAGCTGGCCATCGAACGCTTCAACCACCGTGTGCTCGAACGCATACGGAAAGCCCGCAAGATTGAACGCATAATCGATCGCGGATTGCCCCTTGGCCAAATCTTCCGGGCAATGGGCACCCACGCGTTTGTAGCCCGCAATGCACTCAAGGCATCGCGCAACAGCGTCGCACGCGCGGCGCTCCCTGCTTCGATCTTGGATACCGACAGCCATCAACGAAGCCTTTTGAGGCCATACAAGCCAAAAGTGGTGCCGCAAACAGGACTTCGAACCTGTGACCCCGTCATTACGAATGACGTGCTCTACCAACTGAGCTATTGCGGCGGACCATAAGCTCCGCTTCGAAGCGTCTTCCGGCATAGCGACATATTGTTGCCGGCGGATGAAAACGCCCGCACCTGATATCGGGCAGCGCTTCGCTTGGCAAGAAAAACGCTGGCGCCGAACCCCCCATGCCCTGACGAGCGGGCTGGCCTCCGATCCCATCTCCTTGTTCGTGCGCGATGTTTTCGAAAACCGTCCCGGCCAGCGAGAAGGCCCCGAGGGGCCGGCGCGAGCCCCAAAGGCGTTCTCGAATCAGCCGCGGATGCGGGAGAGAAAGCCGCGCCACCCCCCGGTCTGGCCGGGCGCGGGCAATTCCGCGAATTCGTCCGGCTCGGTTCCGTCGTCGACGCCGGGATCGTCGGGCGGGCGGATAATCGGAATAACGGGCGGAATCGTGGGCGCGGGTTTTTCGCTCGCGGCGGGAATATCGGTACGGGCGCGAAACAGCGGCGGCGCTGCGGCCGGAGCTGGTGCCGGCGCGGCGGCAGGCGGTGGCGGCGAAGAAGCCGGCTCATCCGGGGGCGGAAGTGTCGGTGCATTGTCCTGCGCCACCAGCGCCGGCGGCGTGTCGGGGAGCTCGCTCGCAGGCACCACCGGCGCCGGGGTCGCCGCCAACATCGCCTGCTCGAAGGGAGAAACCTCGACCGCGCCGTTGCCGGACGGCAGCGCCGAGAGCGGCATCTGCCACTGAAAGGCATCGAGCCGTCCGGATACCGGCGATACCGGCCGCCACCGGTCGGAGACATAGCCGTCCGCGGTCCAGACCGCATCGTGAAGCGCGCGCACCGCGCGCAATGTCCAGGCGCGCGCCTTGCCGGTGTCGCCATATTCGGTGCGCTCGATCTCGGCCATCAACATCGCCACGCGCTGCGTCGGCGCATCGAGATGGGGCGCCAGCGCCTCGCGCGCTTTGCCAAACTCGGTGGCATCGATCGCGGCCCGCGCCACCGCCAGCGCACTTTCCAGATGACCGGGCATCTTGGCCGCAAGGGTTTCGATCCGCACCAGGCGCTGGCGCGCGGAATCCCCCAACTTCACATGGGCGTAGGCATCAGCCAGATCAGGATGCGGCTGCGCCAGCCACGCCGCTTCGACGAGGCGCATGGCGCGGCGGATCTGATGCGCCTCGCTCTGAAATTTGGCAGCGAGCACCGCGGCGGGCACCAGCGTCGGCGCGAGCTTGACCGCCTCCATCACGACGTCGCGCGACAGATCGCGGTCAACCGTCTCAAGCTCCAGCGCGCGCGCCGTCAGCAAAACGCCGCGCTGGCGCCGATAGGTCGGCTTGTCGATCAGGCCGGAGGCGAGATTGTTGTCGAGGATGGCGAGCGCGCCCATCCAGTCGCCCCTGGCGCAGCGAAAGCCGAGCACCGCCTGCGAGGCCCAGGTCGACGACGGCGAGGTTTTCAGCGCCTCTTCCGCGATCGCGACCGCGGCAACGACATCGTCGGCGCGCTGCGCCTCGATGAACAATCCGCGCAGGCCCAACAGCCTTGTATCCTCGCGCGTGGCCATGGCGTGGAACGCCTCGCGCGCGGCGTCGCGGTTGCCGTCAAGCTGCGCGGACTGCGCGTGCAACAGCAGCGTCAGCGGATCGCCCGCGGCATGGCGGCGCGCCATATCCGCATGCAGACGCGCGGCGGCCGAATTGCCGTGGCCGATCGCGAGCAGCCCTTGTGTGATCGCGTGTCGGCCTCGCGCCTGACGCCGCTCGTGGCGAGCCTTGCGGATTTTTTCCGGCAACCGCCACAGCGCTCGCAGAATGCTCCAGGCGAGCATCGCGGCGATGACCGCAACGCCAAACCCAATCGCAAACTCCAGCAGCGTGACGTGCGCCCGTCCGCCCGCCCATGGAAACATCACTTCGCCGGGCTGATCGGCCAGCCACGCCGCGCCCAGCGCCGCCAGTGCGATCAGCAACAGGAAGAGAATGATCCGATACATCGGAGGTCTACGGCGCTGACTTGGCGAGCGCCGCCATGGCCTCGGCCGCGAAACGATGCGAGGCCGAAAGCGCCGCATCGCGCTCACTGGCCTTGTCGAGCCATCCTTGCGCCGGCGCACGGTCGGCGGGATTAAGCGACGTCAATTCGCGCCGCGCCTCGGACACGTCGTTGCGCAGTGCGGCTGCGGTGACACGCGAAACGATGGCGCCGCGGTCGGTGCCGACCGTATCGGTGCGCTCGATGCGCACCAGTTTCGCCGCGCCCGCCTTGAGATGCTCGACGATGCCGGAACCGGCTGTGGCACTTTCCGCCGGCGGCTCCAGTTTCGGCACCAGCGTCAACAGCTCGCGGCAAAGGCTCGCCGGGTTCGGCACACCCGAGCCCGCGAAATCCTCAAGCGGCTTGAGCATCTGCGGATCGGAGGCGAGCGCCTTCGCGGCTTTCAGCGCTTCGGCAAACGGCTCGCTTTGCCGCACCGAAAGATTGAGCAACGATGCCACGACCAGACGCCGAAGCGCGACGTCGTCCGCCGGTCGGCTCGCGGCCTGCGCGCTGCGCTCGCTCTCGGCGCGAACGGCGCGCTCGACTTCGGAAACGCGCCCCTCGATCGCGGTCAGATCGGGCGACGCCGGTGAGGCGACTGACGCAGCCGGCGCCGATTTAATCGCCTCGATGTCGGTTGCGAGCTTCCCGGATTGGGCGCGGGCGCCCGCGATGTCGGTTCGCAAGCCAGCGAGCGATTTTTCCAGCGCGTCAAGCCGCGAGGCCAGCGCCGGATCCGGCGCGGTGGGTTTCGACGCCCGTCCCTCGAGTTCGGCGAGACGGGACGAAAGCGCCTCGATGGCGCCAGCATTGATCTCTGCCACCGGCTGCGCCGTCTCGGCTGGCCGGCCCACCGCCCAGGCGACCGCGATCACCAGCGCGGCGGTCACCGCGCCAGTGATGGCCGCGACCAGGAACGGCTGAAGCGACGCGGACGACAACCGGGAAGACCGCTTGTCATCGTTTTTGGCATCGGCGCTTTCAGAGTCGGTGCTCGTCGTTGAGTTCGTCACCTCGGAAGCCTCGAGGTCGATGGTCGGCGGCGCGCGCCGGGGCCGGCCCGCCTCAGGCGAGTTGGCGTCATCGAGCGTGTTGTCGTCCATGCGGGTTCCCTAAAGCTTCGATTCCGTCCGATCGTTAGCAAGTTGCGGATTCCAGCGCCACAAATAAGGCGCCCTCATCCGGCGAGGCCGCGACCAAAACCCGCGCCGCCCCGGCATCGCGAAGCACGGTGGCGATTCCGGCGGAAAAACAGCATTGCGGCAGTGAAAGCGCCGATATTTCAACGCCGGCGGCACGGACCGCCTCGATGAAGGCCCGTGCACTTCGCCGTGAGTAATGCAGCACGGCCTCGACTTCATGGGCGGCGAAAGCCTCACGGGTTTCCGCCGGCAGATTCGGCAGCGCCACCATGCGATAGGTGGTCTGGGTGACCACCGTGAAGCCGCGCTCGCCGAGCTCGCCCGGCAGGTCGCGCGCCAGATCAGCGCCGGCCAGATAAAGCAGCGGACTCGTCTTCTTCAGTGTCTTGGCCTTGACGCTCGCCAGGATACGCTCGCGCAGACCGGCGGCATCGCTGTCGGCCGAGATCACCTTGGCAAATCCGGCCGCGCGTGCCGCCTCGGCGGTATGTTCGCCGACCGCAAACAGCGGCAATTTGAGCAAGGCGCTGCCTTGAAGCTTGCTGTCGATCGCCCGCAGCGCATTGGCGCTGGTGACGATGACCGCGCCATACGGCGCATCGGAATCGTCGTGGAAGGTGACCGGCTCGAACCGCAGCATCGGCGCCAGCAGGACTTCAAAGCCTTTCGCGCGCAAGGCGCTCGCGGTGGTCTCGCCGTCCGGAAGCGGGCGCGTGACGAGGATGGCCATGCAATCGAACTTCCCAGGTCGAACGCTGAATGCTACCGGATAGGGAAACGCTGGATTTCCCGAAAGCGCAAGACCCCATATTGGCTGACGACATTGGCTAACGACATCAGAACATTGGTACTGGGTATCGAGACCACCTGCGATGAAACCGCAGCCGCCGTGGTCGAGCGCTCAAGCGACGGCACCGCCACGATCCTGTCCAACATCGTGCGCTCGCAGATCGAGGAGCACGCGATCTATGGCGGCGTGGTGCCGGAAATCGCCGCGCGCGCCCATGTCGATCTGCTCGACGGCATCGTCGACAACGCGATGAAGGACGCAGGTGTCGGCTTTGCGCAGTTGTCCGCGGTGGCGGCCGCCGCCGGGCCCGGCCTGATCGGCGGGGTGATCGTCGGGCTGACGACGGCGAAAGCGATCGCGATGGTGCACGATACGCCGCTGATCGCAGTGAACCATCTCGAAGCCCACGCGCTGACGCCGCGGCTGACTTGCGCGCTGGCGTTTCCGTATTGCCTGTTTCTCGCCTCCGGCGGCCACACCCAGATCGTCGCGGTGATCGGCGTCGGCCAATATGTGCGGCTCGGCACCACGGTCGACGACGCCATTGGCGAAGCCTTCGACAAGGTCGCCAAGATGCTCGGCCTGCCCTATCCCGGCGGACCCGAGGTCGAGCGCGCCGCGCGCGGCGGCGACGCCACGCGCTTTGCCTTGCCGCGGCCGATGCTGGGGCGCAACGACGCCAATTTCTCCTTGTCCGGTCTGAAGACGGCGGTACGCAACGAAGCCTCCCGGCTGACGCCGCTGGACGCACAGGACGTCCGCGATCTCTGCGCCAGTTTTCAGGCCGCCGTGCTGGAATCGACCGCGGACCGTTTGAGCGTCGGTCTACGGCTGTTCGAGGAGCGGTTCGGTCCACCTCGCGCATTGGTCGCGGCCGGCGGGGTCGCCGCCAATCAGGCGATCCGCGGCGCGTTGCAGGAGGTCGCGGCGAAGGCCGAGACCACGCTGATCATCCCGCCGCCCGCGCTCTGCACCGATAATGGCGCGATGATCGCCTGGGCCGGCGCCGAACGGCTCGCGCTTGGCCTGACCGATACGATGGACACCGCGCCGCGTGCGCGCTGGCTGCTCGATGACAAAGCGGCCTCGCCGACCGGTCATCGCAATTCGCGTGCGGGGTTTTGAGAGAGATCATGAACCCATCATGGCACCGCGCTGCTGCTCTTCACCTCGCCCCGCTTGCGGGGAGAGGTCGGATCGCATCGCAGAATGCGATCCGGGTGAGGGGGAGCCTCCGCGCGCCAAAAGCAAGTATAGATGCCCCTCACCCCAACCCTCTCCCCGCAAGCGCGGGGAGAGGGAGATCAGCTGAGGCTCTCCGATGACCCCCTTCAACTCCATCGCCGTCATCGGCGCCGGTGCGTGGGGGACGGCGCTGGCCGGCGTCGCCGCGCGTGCCGGGCGCAACGTCATTCTTTGTGCGCGCAGCGCTGAGACAGCCAAGGCCATCGCGGCGGCGCGGAGCAATCCGAAACTGCCGGGCATCACGCTGCACGCGAACATCGAGGTGACCGACGACGTTGCGCGGGCCGCCGCCGCGGACGTCGTTCTGATCACGACGCCCGCGCAAAATCTGCGCGCCGCGGTGTCAGCACTCGTTCCGCATCTAACGGATGGTACGCCGCTGGTCGCCTGCGCCAAGGGCATCGAGCGCGGCACGCATAAATTCATGACCGAAGTGATCGCGGAAGTAGCGCCGAAGGCACGCGCGGCGATCCTGTCCGGGCCCGGCTTTGCCGACGACGTGGCGCACGGGCTTCCCACGGCCGTGACGCTCGCAGCGCACGATGAAGATCTGGCGAAAAAGCTCGTTCAGGCACTGGGATCGTCGACGTTTCGGCCCTACCACACGACAGACGTCCGCGGCGTCGAGATCGGCGGCGCGGCCAAGAACGTGCTCGCGATCGCGGCCGGAATTTCAGTCGGCAAGAAACTCGGCGCCTCGGCGCAGGCCGCGCTTATCACGCGCGGCTTTTCGGAGCTCGCCCGTTTCGGCCGCGCATTCGGTGCGCGGGCCGAAACGCTGATGGGCCTGTCGGGCCTGGGTGACCTGATCCTGACTTGCTCGACGCCGCAATCGCGCAATTTCGCATTGGGGCAGGCGCTCGGACGCGGCGAGGCGGCCCCGCCCGGCAAACTCGCCGAAGGCGCCTCCACGGCGCCGGTGCTGGTGGAACTGGCGTCGGCACAAAATGTCGACATGCCGGTTTCGAACGCGGTCGCCGATATCCTGCGCGGCGCGACCACGATCGACGATGCGGTGGAAAGCCTGCTGACGCGCCCGTTCAAGGCGGAGGGGTAAGGCCGTCATGGCAAGACGCGAACGCGACGCTATTTTTGTGGAGAGAATCCCCCGATGAATTACTGGCTGGTGAAATCCGAACCTTCGGTCTGGTCGTGGGATCAGCAGGTCGCCAAGGGCGCCAAGGGCGAAGCCTGGACCGGCGTGCGCAATTTCACCGCGCGGCAGAATCTCGTGAGCATGAAGAAGGGCGACAAGGCATTCTTCTATCACTCCAACGAAGGCAAGGAGATCGTCGGCATCGCGGAAGTGATCAAGGAAGCCTATCCCGACCCGACCGACAAGACCGGCAAATTCGTCTGCGTGGATATCAAGGCCGACAAGCCGTTGAAGACAGCGGTGACCATGGCCGCGATCAAGGCCGACAAGAAACTCGCCGCCATGGCGCTGGTGAAATATTCGCGGCTGTCAGTGCAGCCGGTGACATCAGAGGAATGGAAATACGTCTGCAAGATGGGCGGGATGTGAGTTAGCAGGGCTAGACCGAGTAATTAAAGTAACGGCTCTCGCCGTAGTCGTAGATTTGAACCGAGTGCCCGCTTACCTTGCCGGTGAAGTGGTGATGACCTCCATAGTCGTACCTCGAAAAATTCGTGCCAGTCATCTGCAAGCTGTTAGGCCGAAGTTTTGCCACAAGCCTTACATTGCCCGTCGTGCCAACGTGTCGCAGGCATTTCCGCTTGTGGCGTCGGGCAAATCACCGGCACTTCTTCGCGCGTCCCATGCCCTTGAATGAGGGGCGTTTCGCGATCGTCACAAAACGTTGGGCGCGGGATGCGGTGGACGCTTGTCACGCACAAGACGAATGCGAGGACAAGCGGACGGCGAAGTCGTGTGGGCCTGATATCCCGACGCTGATGTCAAGCTGGCGATGATGCTCCGCATCACGCCGGCGACGGAGACAAGAAAGCCCGGTCTCCGGGGCG
The DNA here is from genome assembly GCA_963770515.1 of uncultured Alphaproteobacteria bacterium. Lineage (GTDB taxonomy): Bacteria > Pseudomonadota > Alphaproteobacteria > Rhizobiales > Xanthobacteraceae > Bradyrhizobium. The sequence goes on along the minus strand of CAVYPW010000001.1, from coordinate 1,295,549 downwards.
AGCACGAAGGAAACCGTTAAAACCATTCGCGCGGGGAATGCCGGAGCGTTTTCGGCGAACCTGCGGCGACTATTGCGTGTTTCTTTTCACGCAAGCTGTGGGTGCGAGCGAAGCGCCCGGCATTCCCTGCGCCGTCCGAGGAGGGAGCGATAGTTATCTGGCAAAGCTCGGGCAAAAAATCTGCCGCGAGAACATAGAGCGCTGTTTGAATTTAGCGAATGATCCACGCGCCGCTTCACCTCGCCCCGCTTGCGGGGAGAGGTCGGATTGCGAAGCAATCCGGGTGAGGGGGAATATCCGCATACCGAGCTGCTGGAGACCCCCCTCACCCCCCCCCTCTCCCCGCATGCGGGGAGAGGGGGGGGCAGAGAGTCCCCGCAAGGGGGATAAGCAAGATCACCCGATCCAGCCGAGCAGCCGGAACCAGAGATAATAGAGCGGCGCGAGCAGGACGAACGAGACAAGGCCGATGACGAGACAAGTCACGACGGTCAGGCGCATCGGCACGCGGGCAAAGCCCGCGGCCACCACCAAGGGTGCTGCCTGGTACGGCAACAGCGGCGTCGCATAGGCGAACACCTGCAACATCAGGACGGTTGCGAGCTTCAGACCGGCATGATCGGCGAGCGTCTGCGCAAGCGGGGTGAACACCGCCGGCAATCCGTTCGCCGTCACCGCGAAATTGAGCAGGCTGCCGAGCCCGAGCATCGAGGCGAACGCCGCGGCAGGATGCGCGGGATCGAGCGGCAGCAGCGGAATCAAACGATTGCCGATCGCATTGCCGAGGCCCGACCAGGCGACGACGGCGGCGAGCCCGAGAATCCCTGCGAGATAAATGCAGGTGCGGATGTTGACGCTGGTCGAGAATTCGTCGCTGGAGAGAAAGCCGATGCGCGGCATCAGGCAGAGGCATGCCGCTGCAAGACCGACCCATGCGGGCCGGATGCCGTGCCAGGCGTCCGTCATCCAGAGCAGCAGCGTCACCAGCAGAATGACAGAAAGACGCAACTCGGCCGCACTCCATGGCGGCGCCTTGCCGTCAGCTTCGATGCGTTGCGGCGAGGCCGGAAACATCCGCCACAGAAGTACGGTGATGAGGATGCCCTTCAACACGCCGACGACCGGCGCGTGCAGCCAGAGGTACGGCAGATAATTGAACTGGATGCCGTAGACGCGCTCGGCCGCGCCGGTCATGATCAGGTTCGGCACGTTCGAGGGCAGGATCGAAGCCGACAGTTCGTAGGTGCCGAACCCGACCGCGAGCGCCAGCGCGTAACGGCCCGGCGATCCCTCGGCAAAGCCCGCCCGGTCGGCGAGCGCCATCACGATCGGCATCAGCAGCGCGATGCGGCTCATGTTCGACGGCATGACAAAGGCGAGTGCATAGGTCAGCGCGACGATGCCGGCCACCATCGTCAGCCACGATCCCGTCAGCGAACCCGCGAGCTTTCGCGCAACCCGATCGGCCAGTCCGACTTTGCGAACCGCCGCACCCAGCACGAAGCCGCCGAGCACCAGCCAGAACGCTTCGGACTGAAATCCGGAAAACACCACGTCCGCCGGCGCCGCGCGAAACAGGGTGAGGGCGGCAAAGAACAGCAACGCGGTGAGATATTCCGGCAGGGCGCTGGTCGCCCACAGCAGGATGGCGATGGCGGCAAACCAGCCCGGATGAATGGACCAAGCGGCAGCAGATTCGGTCATGAGGTGCGATCAGTGCGGCAAGAGGCCGAGCGGGACTGGTCTCGGTAGCACCTGATTTGCGAGGGAAGCAAATCGGTAATCGATATGCGCCCGATGCAAATTTGTAATGGGATCGATGTTCACGTCGTCCCTGCGCACGCAGGGACCCATAACCACCGATGTATGTTGGACGCAAAGGTGTTGAACAGTTCGCCAAAGAACTGAGGTCTCGGCGTATGGGTCCCCGCTTGCCGCCTTCGCTAAAGCTTCGGCGCCCTACGGACCGAACCCCGGCGAAGCCTTGGCGTAGACGGGTCGCGGGGACGACAAGAGGAAGGGTTAAGCTGCGGCGGCGAGCACCACTTGCGCCAGCAGCTGCTCACGCTTCTTCTGGGTGCGATAGCCCTTCATGGTCGCGGCGAAGCGTTCAAGAATGCCGTCTTCAAACGCCGTGACGATGGTGTCGTGCACATAGCTCTTGCGGCAGATCGCCGGTGTATTGGAAAGCTGATCGGCGGCAGCGCGGATGGCATCCCCCACCTGGCGCTTGCGGCCGCGCTCGCTCGTCGCCGGAGAAACCCGCGACAGCGACTCCAGCACCACGGCCGACGCCATCAGGGTACGAAAATCCTTCAGCGAAATCTTGATGCCGGCGATCTCGCGCAGGAACGTGTTCACGGTCGCAGTGGAAACGGTTCGCACGATGCCGGAGGCATCGCGATACTGGAACAGGCGCTTGCCGGGCAACTGGCGCAGGATCGGAATCGCGCGCACGAGCTTGGCCGCGTCGCATTCCTTGCGAACGGCCTTGCCACCCTTGGCCTTGAAGGAGAGCACCAGGTTATCGCCGTCCATCGTCACGTTGGACTTGAGCAGCGTGGTGGCGCCACGGGTGCCGTTCATCCGCGCATAGGATTCATTGCCGGGCCTGATCGCGGTGCGCGCGATCAGTTCGATCACGGCAGAGAGCGCGAATTCACGCGTGGGCTGTTCGCCCGCCAGATGCATGGAGACGTGGCGGCGGATTTTCGGCAAGGCGCCGACGAGCTTGGCCAGCCGATGCGCCTTGCGGTGCTCACGGACTTTTTCCCAATCGGCGTGATAGCGGTATTGCAGCCGGCCGGCGGCATCGCGTCCTACCGCCTGCAAATGCGAATTCGGGTCCGGCGAGTAGCGCACTTCGGCATAGGCCGGCGGCACCGCCATCTTGTGCAGGCGGCGGATGGTCCTGGCGTCGCGGATGTGCGAGCCGTTGGCGCGAATGAAGGAATAATTCTTGCCGCGCTTGATGCGGCGGATGGTGAGCTGGTTCTGCTCCCCCAGCGTCAGACCCATCTCCTTGGCCAAAAATTCGACCGAGGGCGCCGTCACCAGCGCCGATTTGCCGGTCAGCGCCCCTGGCTTGGCGGGCTGGGGCTTGTCCCCTCCCTTGGGCCACTGCCCCAAGGCCTTCGCCAAAGCCACCGCAGGATCGGCCACGCCTTTCGGCGTCTCCACAAAATTTTGCTGATCCATCATGACTTTAGACGCCTTGCTCCAACGCTTACCCGGCTAATGCCAGGTTGACTGACTTCGTTCCAGTACGAGCCCACCAAGACCCGACCGGCCATTTAGGGGGGAATTGCCGGCCACGCCAGCCCCACTCTCGGCCCGGAAGGTTTCCAATTACCTTCCGGGACGCAATGCTGCCCTGCCCTGTACCTGGAAGCTCCCGCCGAATCGGGTCGGCGAAGGGCCTTGGCGACCGGACGAAGGGCCTATGCGTGGATTGATCCAGCACAACACAACAGCCCTCGCCGAAGGTTGTAGTCGTTACGCTTGTCGGCGACATCGGCGCGAGCGCATAATCGATTTAAACAATCAAGACGGCGGTAGATCGCGTTCGCGGGCCGCAATCGGGTGGGAGGGATAACAATGTCCGACAAAATTTACGACGTACCGGCCGGCTGGGCCCAACGCGCCTGGGTCGACGACGCCAAATACCGCGACATGTATGCGCGCTCGATCAAGGATCCCAATGGCTTCTGGACCGAGGAGGCCAAGCGCGTCGGCTGGATCAAGCCCTTCACCAAGGTCGAAAACACCTCGTATGAGCCCGGCCATATCTCGATCAAATGGTTCGAGGACGGCGTGCTCAATGTCGCCTGGAACTGCATCGACCGGCATCTGGAAAAGCGCGCCAACCAGACCGCGATCATCTGGGAAGGCGACGATCCCTCCGAGTCCAGGCACATCACCTACCAGCAGCTCCACGACGAGGTCTGCAAGTTCGCCAATATCCTGCGCACCCGCAATGTGAAGAAAGGCGACCGCGTCACCATCTACCTGCCGATGATCCCGGAAGCGGCCTATGCGATGCTCGCCTGCGCGCGGATCGGGGCGATTCACTCGGTGGTGTTTGCGGGCTTCTCACCCGACAGCCTCGCGCAACGTATCAACGACTGCCAGTCCAAGATCGTGATTACGGCCGACGAAGGCCTGCGCGGCGGCAAGAAGGTCGCGCTGAAAGCCAATGTCGATGCGGCGCTGGCCAAAACCACCGGCGTCGACTGGGTCGTCGTGGTCAGGCGCACCGGCGCCAAAGTCGACATGAACCCCTCGCGGGACTTCTGGTATCACGAGGCCGCCGCGATGGTGACGACGGAGTGCCCGGTCGAGCACATGCGCGCGGAAGATCCGCTGTTCATTCTCTATACGTCGGGCTCGACCGGCCAGCCCAAGGGCGTGCTGCACACCTCAGCCGGCTATCTCGTATTCGCCGCGATGACGCACCACTATGTGTTCGATTATCACGACGGCGACATCTATTGGTGCACGGCCGACGTCGGCTGGGTCACCGGCCACAGCTACATTCTCTATGGACCGCTGGCGAACGGCGCGACCACGCTGATGTTCGAAGGCGTACCGAATTACCCGGATAATTCGCGGTTTTGGAGCGTCATCGACAAACACAAGGTCAATATTTTCTACACCGCACCAACCGCGATCCGCGCGCTGATGCAGGCGGGCGATGCACCGGTGACCAAGACCTCGCGCGCCTCGCTGCGGCTATTGGGTTCGGTCGGCGAGCCGATCAATCCGGAAGCCTGGGAATGGTATCACCGCGTGGTCGGCGACAACCGCTGCCCGATCGTCGATACCTGGTGGCAGACCGAAACCGGCGGCATTTTGATCACGCCGCTGCCCGGCGCGACCAAACTCAAGCCGGGCTCCGCGACACGGCCGTTCTTCGGTGTGGTGCCGCAGATCGTCGATGCCGACGGCAAGGTGCTGGAAGGCGAGTGCACGGGCAACCTCTGCATCGCCAAATCCTGGCCCGGCCAGATGCGCACCGTCTATGGCGATCACGCCCGCTTCGAGCAGACTTATTTCTCGACCTACAAGGGCAAGTATTTCACCGGCGACGGCTGCCGGCGCGATGCCGACGGCTATTACTGGATCACCGGCCGGGTCGATGACGTCATCAACGTCTCCGGTCATCGCATGGGCACGGCCGAAGTCGAAAGCGCGCTGGTGGCCCATTCGCTGGTCTCGGAAGCCGCCGTGGTCGGCTATCCGCACGACATCAAGGGTCAGGGCATCTATGCCTATGTCACGCTGATGGCCGGCACCGAACCGAGCGAGGAGTTGCGCAAGGAACTGGTGACGTGGGTGCGCAAGGAAATCGGTCCGATCGCGTCTCCCGACCAGATTCAGTTTGCGCCGGGCCTGCCGAAGACCCGTTCCGGGAAGATCATGCGGCGCATCCTGCGCAAGATCGCCGAGGACGAACCGGGAAGCCTGGGCGATACCTCGACGCTGGCCGATCCCGCTGTCGTCGACGATCTGGTCAAGCATCGCCAGAACCGAAAGGATCAGCCGGCTTAGTCGGCTGAGCCCCTCAGGCTTTGTCCGGCGCGCCGTTCGCGGGGTGTGCTGGATTGACTCATCGCTAGACTCAACTTCATCGTCGCGGCCGATCGCAACGCGGTCAGTCGCGCCGGTTCGCGATGAGCATGAGTGGAGAGCCGCAAGCGGGCGTTTTCGCGTGCCCGAAACGAGAAGCGCAAACGAGCTTTCTCACGTCATTGTCATCCGGAGCATTGCGCTGGCGGATGTTTCCTCGGGGAGTGTGGTTTTCGGGTCATTTACTTTGTTTCGAACATTTTCTTTCCTGCTCGCTGAAAAGCCTGCCCCGCCCGCGCGTGCAAAACGCGGGGTTAACGGGCGCGGTTAATATTTAATGGGATACCTGACCAGATTTGACGGCCGGACAAGGCGATCTAGGGACGTATTGGAGAAATCAATGTCTTTGAGGATGGCGGTGGCGGCTGCCACCATCGGCGCAGGGCTTCTGGCTACCAATACCGCTCAGGCCCGTCCCGAGATGGTCGGGGTGAGAGGCGAATATTCGCCGGGAACGATCGTGGTGAAAACCAACGAACGGCGCCTCTATCTGATTCTCGATGAGGGCCACGCGGTGCGTTACCCGGTCGGTGTCGGCAAATCCGGCAAGCAATGGGCCGGCACCACGCGGATCAGCGGCAAATACCGCAATCCGGCCTGGTCGCCTCCGGCCGAGGTCAAGCGCGACAAGCCGCAACTGCCGGACGTGATTCCAGGCGGCTCGCCCCACAATCCGATGGGGGTCGCCGCCATGACGCTGGCCGGCGGCGAGTATGCCATCCACGGAACCAACGTGCCGGGCTCGGTCGGTGGTTTCGTATCCTATGGCTGCATCCGGATGCTCAATCCAGACATCACCGACCTGTATGAGCGGGTTTCCATCGGCACCGCCGTGGTGGTAACGCGCTGATCGCGAACTTCGCACGCTTCGGAACTTAGAAGTCCGAGGCGATGCCCTTGTTCTCCCAATCGCCGTATCGGGTCGGTTCGGGTCCCTTCGGGCCCTGAAACTCTTTCGGCAGCGACTGTGCCTCGGCAGCCGCCGTCCGCCGCGCTTCGGCTTCATCAAGTGCGCGTTGCGCCGCGGGCGAGAGCGGCTTGCGTTCCGTTACTGCAATGGCCAAATCGGGTGCTGATGGATCGTCCGTCATCCCACCTGCTCGCTGGGAAGAGAAGTCATACGCCAAATTCTTACATTTGGCATATTCTGATGCCAAATCGATTCTTGCGGTCGGCATGAGCTGAAATGCGAACTGCTGCGCCAGATTACAAGATGTGCCCGCTCCATGCCTCCGCAACGATTCGCTTTGCCAACTGAAGCGCCCGGCCTCGCAGCGCGGCGGATCGCGGCTGACATTCTCGATGGCGTCCTGCACAAGCGTCGCACGCTCGACGAACAACTCGACGGCGCTGCCGCCCATCCCGGACTGAAAACCCTTTCCGATCGCGATCGGGCCCTGATGCGCCGTCTGGTGGCGACGATTTTGCGCCGGTTGGGCACTTTGGGCCATGTTCTTTCACGGCTGCTGGATCGCGGGGTCCCAACCGACGCTCCCCGTGCGCAAAGCGCGCTTCTGATTGGCGCCGCGCAAATTCTCTGGATGGACGTGCCCGATCACGCCGCGGTCGACCTGTCGGTACGGCTGGTGCAATCGGATCGGCGGGCGGCGAAATATGCCGGCCTCGTCAATGCCGTGCTTCGCCGATGCGCGCGAGAGGGGCAGCCGCTGATCGACGAAGTCAAATCGAAACATCTCGATGTCGCTCCATGGCTGTTCGCGCGCTGGTCCACCCATTACGGGGCGGCCACGGCGAGCGAGATCGCCCATGCGATCGGACAGGACCCCTCGCTCGACATCACCGTAAAGTCCGACGCAGAACAATGGGCCACGCGGCTGCACGGCGAAACGCTGCAGACTGGTTCTGTCCGCACGCTGTTGCAGGGCTCGGTGACGATGCTGCCGGGTTTCACGGATGGCCAATGGTGGGTGCAAGATGCTGCCGCCGCGCTCCCCGCACATCTGTTCGGCGATCTGGCCGGCAAGACTGTCGTCGACCTCTGCGCCGCGCCCGGCGGCAAGACCGCGCAGCTCGTCCACGGCGGAGCGCGCGTGACGGCGGTCGATCGATCGCCCGCCCGCATGGCGCGGCTGCGCGATAATCTCGCGCGGTTGTCGCTGGATGCGGAATTTGCGGTGGCTGACGGCGCCGAATGGCTCGGCCAGAACCATGGTGAGGGTTTCGACGGTATCCTGATCGATGCGCCCTGCACCTCGACCGGAACGATCAGGCGTCACCCCGATATTGGCTGGCTGCGGCAGGAATCCGACATCGCGCCGCTCGCGGCCACGCAAAAACGATTGCTGCAACGGGCCGTCGCCGCGCTGAAGCCCGGCGGAATGCTCGTTTACTGCACCTGTTCGCTGGAGCCCGAAGAGGGCGAGCAGGCGATATCTGAACTCTTGAAGTCCGAAACGGCGGTCCAGCGCCTGCCGATCGGGGCGGGCGAAGTCGCGGGCTTGAGCGAAATCCTGACCACGGAGGGGGATTTGCGCACCCTGCCCTGTCACCTGCCCCATCAGGACCCGAGACTTGCCGGACTTGACGGCTTCTACGCCGCGCGGCTGGTACGGCGGAATTGACCGCCGGCACCGACTAAATCCTGATTTTACACCGCTTTTCGTCCTTACTGTGCTGATTCGCACCGTTTCAAGGTGGTGTCTTGGCGACGTTTCGGGATTAAAAGGATTCGGAAAAGAATCTTCCCAACCAAGGCAGGGCGTGTCGGTCGCTCAACGCAGACGTATCTCGACGCTGATCCTGGGCCGCGTTGCACGCAACCTGATGGGGCGGGCAAGCAGCGGCTCGGTTGCATTGTCGTCGCTGTGGCCCGGCCGTACCGACCGCCTCATCATCGCCCCACACGATTTGCGCACGGCAGATGCCACCCGCGCGGCCGAGATCTATGCCGGCCGGTTCGTCTTTGCGGGCAAGATCGTCACCTGCCACGGCCGTTCGATCTTCGAACTCGAACCGCCATCCGACGACTGGGAGGTCGCCCTCCTCGGCTTCGGGTGGCTTCGACACTTACGCGCCGCCGATACCGCCCTCACCCGCGCCAATGCGCGCGCGCTGGTCGACGACTGGCTTTCGAATCCGAACTACAGGCGGCCTTTGGCCCGCCGTGCCGACGTGCTGGCGCGCCGCGTCATCTCGCTATTGTCACAGGCCCCGCTCGTGCTTGGCGATACCGACAGCAAGTTCTATCGACGATACTTGCGCGGGCTGTCCCGCGAAATCCGCTACCTGCGCTCCGCCATGATCGACATTGCCGACGGCGTGCCGCGGCTCCAGGTGCTGATCGCGCTCTGCTACGCCTCGCTTTGTCTCGCCAATCAGGCTCACCATATCCGCACCGCCGCGCGCAGGCTCTCAGAAGAGTTACAACGACAAATCCTGCCCGATGGCGGCCATATCTCGCGCAACCCCGGCGCGCTGATCGAACTTCTGACCGACCTGTTGCCGCTGCGTCAGACCTTCGCCGCTCGCAACATCGCGCCGCCACCGGCCCTGCTGAACGCCATCGACCGGATGATGCCGATGTTGCGCTTCTTCAGGCATGGCGACGGCAACTTCGCGCTGTTCAACGGCATGAGCGGAACATCTTCCGACGTGCTCGCAACCCTGCTTGCCTATGACGATACCCACGGCACGCCGATGGCCAACATGCCGCATACCGGCTTTCAACGGCTTGATGCCGGCAATACCGTTGTCATCATCGACGCTGGACCGTCGCCGCCGCCGAGCGTCAGCCACGACGCTCATGCCGGCTGCCTGTCATTTGAGCTATCTTCGGGAACGAGCCGGATTGTTATCAATTGCGGTATGCCGTCGACCGGCCGCGATAATTGGCGCAGCTTTGCCCGAGGCACGTCGGCGCATTCGACACTGACCTATCACGACACTTCTTCGTGCCAGTTCGTGGAATTTTCCGCGGTGAAACGGCTGCTGCAAGGTGCGCCCATCGTCAGCGGGCCGACCACGGTCGAGAGCTACCGCGAAGCCGTCGCCAACGGCATGCTGCTGACGACCTCGCATGACGGCTATCTCGATCGGTTCGGCGTGATTCATCGCCGGGTGTTGATGCTTTCCCCGGACGGAACCCGGCTCGACGGCGAAGATACGGTGGCGCTGGCATCCGAGGGACGGAGCAAGGGCCGCGAAACCGATTATGCGTTGCGGTTTCATCTGCACCCGGCGGTCAAGGCAAGCCGTCTCAGCGACGCCCGGGGTGTCATGCTGGTGTTGCCCAACCGCGACGTCTGGACCTTCGAGGCGCTCGACGACAAGGTCGAGCTCGAGGACAGCGTGTTTTTGGCCGGCAATGATGGACCGCGCCGTACCTCCCAGATTGTGATCCGCCAGGATTCGCACCACGCGCCCTCGGTCCGCTGGAGTTTCGCGCGCTCGACGTCTTCGCCCTCGGCGACGGCCGTACGGCGCAACACCCGCCGCGAGCCGGAACTGCCGCTGTAAGAAAATGGCACGCAGCGGATAGACCGGACCTTGTCGTTGTGAACATCCGCAAAAGCTGCTAATCTCTCCTCACTCGCGCGACTGGCGACTTTGGATGGAGCACCATCGGGAAGCGTGAGAGTATCAGCCGCGCGCCTGGGCAAAAGCACCCCTTGAACAGAGGACTTGCCCATGACTGACCAACTTCGCCGCGTCACCCGCGCCTTGCTCTCCGTCTCGGATAAATCAGGGCTTATCGAATTTGCCCGCGCGCTCGCGCTCCATGGTGTCGAACTCGTTTCGACCGGAGGTACCGCGAAGGCGATCTCGGAAGCCGGGTTGAGGGTGAAGGACGTTTCGGAGCTGACCGGCTTTCCCGAAATGATGGACGGACGGGTCAAGACCCTGCATCCGAAGGTGCACGGCGGATTGCTCGCGATCCGCGACAAAGCCGATCACGCCAGCGCGATGAAGACGCACGGCATCGCCCAGATCGATCTGTTGGTCGTCAATCTCTATCCGTTTGAGGCCACCGTCGACAAAGGCGCCGATTTCGAAACCTGTATCGAGAATATCGATATAGGCGGGCCTGCGATGATACGCGCCGCCGCAAAAAACCATAACGACGTCGCCGTGGTCGTCGACGTCAGCGACTACCAGGCGGTTCTCGATGAACTCAAGGCCAATCAGGGCGCGACCACGCTATGGTTGCGACGGCGTCTTGCCGCCACGGCCTACGCCCGTACCGCGGCCTATGATGCGGCGATATCGAACTGGTTCGCGCGTGAGCTTGAGACCGAAGCGCCGGAATTCCGCGCCTTTGGCGGGCGCCTGATCCAATCACTGCGCTACGGCGAAAATCCGCACCAGACGGCGGCGTTCTATCGCACTCCCGACCGGAGGCCGGGCGTCGCCACCGCGCGGCAAATTCAGGGCAAGGAACTCTCCTACAACAACATCAACGATACCGACGCGGCGTACGAGTGCATCGCTGAATTCGATGCCGCGCGAACCGCAGCCTGCGTCATCGTCAAACACGCCAACCCTTGCGGCGTCGCCGAAGGTGACGATCTCCTCGACGCTTACCGTAAAGCGCTGGCCTGCGATTCGACTTCCGCCTTTGGCGGCATCGTCGCGCTGAACCGAACGCTGGATGCGGAGGCCGCGCGCGCGATCACAGAAATTTTCACCGAAGTGATCATCGCACCCGACGCCACCGATGAGGCCATTGCGATCATCTCCGCCAAGAAAAACCTGCGGCTGCTCTTGGCCGGAGGGCTGCCGGACCCGCGTGCGATCGGCCTGACCGCGAAGACCGTGGCAGGCGGATTGCTGGTACAGAGCCGCGACAACGCCGTGGTCGACGACATGACGCTGAAGGTTGCGACCAAGCGCGCGCCGACAGAAGCCGAGATGCGTGATCTGATGTTCGCGTTCCGTGTCGCCAAGCACGTCAAATCGAATACGATCATCTATGCGAAGGATCTTGCGACCGTCGGCATCGGCGCCGGCCAGATGAGCCGGGTGGATTCGGCGCGGATCGCCGCACGTAAAGCGCTGGATGCGGCTACTGAATTGAAGCTGCCGGAGCCGCTCACCAAAGGCTCCGTCGTCGCATCGGACGCATTCTTCCCGTTCGCGGACGGCATGCTCGCCTGCATCGAAGCCGGCGCCACCGCGGTGATCCAGCCCGGCGGATCGGTGCGCGACAATGAAGTGATCGAGGCGGCCGACGCCCACGGCATCGCCATGGTGTTTACCGGCGTACGCCATTTCCGGCACTAAACTCTCGCCCAAGGGATGCGCGGCTAATCCCTGACCCGCGCCAACAGCGCGAGCCCCGCCACAAAGAACAATACCAGCGTCGCCATGCCGGCCTTCTGGCTTTCGGTCACCGCCGTCACGATGCCGATCAGCAAGGGACCGACGAACGAGGTCACCTTTCCGGTCAACGCGAACAGACCGAAATATTGCGCGATGCGGTCTTTTGGCGCGAGCTGAACCAGTAGCGTGCGCGACGCGGCTTGAAGCGGGCCGCCGACGGCCCCGATCAGACATCCAAGCAGGAGATAAGCGCGCTCGGCGGGAGCAGCGAACAAGGCGCCGCCCGGCGCCGGCGGCGTGACCGCGAAAAATAGAATCGAATTCTTGTTCACCAGCAGAATCGCGACGATGGCGAACAGCAAAATCACCATGGCGCCGCCGATCACGCGTTTCGGGCCCAGGGAATCGTCGAGTTTGCCGCCGATCCACGCACCGAAAGTGCCAGCGACCGCGAGGATGATACCGAAGGTGCCGATCTGGATCGTGCTCCAGCCAAAGGTGCCGGCCGCATAAATCCCGCCGAACGCAAACAGCGACACCAGCCCGTCCGTATAGATCATGTTGGCGAGCAGGAAGGCGGCCATCGATTTCCGCTCCGGCAATTCACGCAACGTCAGTTTCAGCTCGGTCAATCCCTCATGCAAGGCTTCGCCGAGCCGCCGCTTCGCCGGATAATCCGGCGTCAGCACAAACATCGGCAGCGCAAAGATCATGAACCAGACCGCGGTCAACGGCCCGACGATGCGATCGCCCTGATGTGTCGCAGGATCAAGCCCGAACAGCGGCGTGAAGCCGAGCAAGGTGCGGCCCGTCTCGGGGTTTGCGGCCAGAAAGCCGAGAACGAGAACGAGACTGAGAATGCCGCCGACATAACCGGTGGCCCATCCGGTGCCGGACAGGCGACCGATCTTCTCGGGCGGCACCAGCGTCGGCATCATCGAATTGTTGAACACGATGGCAAATTCGGCGCCGATCGTTGCGACCGCATAAGCCAGCAGCAAGGCCGGAATCGCGCTTACATCACCGGGACTTCCGAACCACATCAGGGAGGCACCGACGACCAGAAGCGCACCGAACGCCACGATCCATGGCTTGCGGCGGCCGCTTGCATCCGCAATGGCGCCAAGCACCGGCGAGAGCAAAGCTATGATCAGTCCGGCCGCCGCCGTAGCAAAACCCCATAACGACTGACCGCTGGCGGGATCGGCCGCTACATGGGTCGCAAAATAAGGCGCGAACACAAAGGTGGTAATCAGCGTGAAAAAAGGTTCGGTCGCCCAGGCAAAGAGCATCCAGCCTGTCACCGCGGAGTGAGGAGGATATTGCCCACGATCCGTCATATCGGCATCCGAAGCTATCGCCATGTGTCAAATGCCAATACCAAAATCCGAACGCCGGCAGACCTTTTGTCGCCATCGGCAAAAGCCATATAGCATTCGTGGCGAGGCCGGGCCTTCATTCTGGGGTTTTCGACGGAGAAAGTTTGATGAGACCGTTCAAGACGACGTGGCGGGAAACCCTTGTCGCGAGCCTGCTCGTTCTCTCGTTTTGGGGGCTTGCCGCCGCGCAGGAGCAGCGCCGCGGCTTCTATACGCCGGCGGCTGCCGACACGATCCATTCCATTCCGGCCGAACACGGCATGGTGGTGGCGCAGGAAAAGGTTGCGGCCCGGATCGGCACCGACATCTTGAAGCGCGGCGGCAACGCGATCGATGCGGCGGTCGCCACCGGCTTTGCCATGGCGGTGACCTATCCGCGCGCCGGCAACATCGGCGGCGGCGGTTTCATGGTCATCCATTCGGTGGACCGGCATGAGGATGTCGCGATCGATTATCGCGAGACGGCGCCGGCCGCGACCACGCCAACTATTTTTCTTGGGGCCGACGGCAAGCCCGACAACGCCAAGTCGCGCGATTCCGCGCTCGGAATCGGCGTTCCCGGCACACCGGCCGCACTCGCGTTGGCGTTCGAGAAATACGGCTCCGGGAAATTCACATTGGCAGAATTGATCCAACCAGCGATCGATCTGGCCCGCAACGGCGTCCTTATCGCTGACGACGGCGCCGATACCCTGCCCGAATGGCATCGCCGGCTGGCGCGCTGGCCTTCGGCGGCAAAGATCTTTTCGCGACCCGACGGCACATCTTTGCGCGAGGGTGACACGCTGGTCCAATCCGATCTGGCCGACACCTTATCGGCCATTGCCGCGCAGGGACCGCGTGGCTTCTACGAAGGCACGGTCGCCGAAAAACTCGCAAAAGCAATTCACGACGCTGGCGGCATCATGACGGTGGATGATCTCAAGGCGTACCAGCCGGTGATCCGCGCGCCCGTGCGCGGCAGTTATCGCGGCTACGACATCGTTTCGATGCCGCTGCCTTCTTCCGGCGGCATCGGACTGGTGGAAACGCTCAATATCCTTGAAGGCTTCCCGCTTGCCGAGATGAAACAGGGCTCGGCAAATTCGCTGCATGTCCTGATCGAAGCGATGAAGCGCGCTTACGCCGATCGCGCCCATTATCTCGGCGATCCGGCTTTCGTCAGCGCGCCGGTCGCGACCCTCATCACCAAGGACTACGCTACCAGGCAGCGCGCTGGCATCGACCTTGATCGCGCGACGCCATGGGTCGACGCGGTTGCGGCCGCGCCACCGCGCGAGGGCAGTAACACCACGCACTTTTCGGTTCTCGACAGTTTCGGTAATGCCGTCAGCAACACTTACACGCTGAATTTCAGTTATGGCGTCGGCCTGGTCGCCGAGGGCACCGGCGTCCTGCTCAACAACGAACTGGACGATTTCACCGCGGCTCCGGGCGCTGCCAACGCCTATGGTCTCGTCGGCTTCGATGCCAATTTGCCCGGCCCTGGCAAACGGCCGCTGTCGTCGATGTCGCCAACCATCGTGCTGAAAGACGGCAAGCCGGTGCTGGTGACGGGTTCGCCTGGCGGCAGCCGTATCATTTCCACGGTGCTGCAAGTGATCGTGAACGTGCTCGACTACCACATGGACATTGCCGCCGCGGTGGCCGCGCCGCGGCTGCACCATCAATGGCTTCCCGACGAGGTTAGGATCGAGCGCGGCTTCACGGAGGAAACGCTTGAGGCGCTCAAGGCCAAAGGTCATCGCATCGTCGAGCCGATGGGACAAACCTCGGCGAATTCGATCGCGGTGACGCCGAACGGGCTGCTCGGCGCACCTGATCCGCGCACCCGCGGCGCCGAGGCCGCTGGAGAGTAGAGCATCCGTAAGCTAGTTCAGCGCCCGACCGTGTAGGGCCCGCCTTTTTCCAGCGCGCGCTGGTAAGTCGGACGCGCATGAATGCGGTCCAGAAACGCCATCGCCTTGGGATGGCCCTGGTCGAGACCGCCACGCGCTGCGGCTGCCTCGAGCGGAAAGCTCATCTGGATATCGGCAGCCGTGAAAGCATCGCCCGCGAACCATTCGCTCTTGGACAGTTCGCTCTCCCAGAACGCCATGTGCAGCTTGAGTTGCGGATTGACGAATGCCGTCATCGCCTGGTTGGAGACCTTGCGCACCAAGGGGCGGAGCAAGGCCGGCGCGCGCTTCGGCATCAGCGTGAACAGCAGTTTCAGCAACAGCGGTGGCATCGCAGAGCCTTCGGCGTAGTGCAGCCAATAGGTGTAGCGCAGGCGCTCCGGTGTACTGGGCGGCGGAATCAGCCGGCCATTGCCGTAGGTCTCGACGAGATATTCGGCGATCGCGCCGGATTCCGCGATGGTCTTGCCGTTGTCGGTGATGACGGGTGATTTACCGAGCGGATGGATGGTCCGCAGGTCGGCTGGCGCACGCATATCCGGCTGGCGCTGATACCGCACGATCTCATAGGGGACGCCCAGCTCTTCCAGCAGCCACAGCACCCGCTGGGAACGGGAATTGTTGAGGTGATGAACTGACAGCATCGCGCGTCTCCCCACTTGAGGTGCTTGAGCCTCGTCATTCCGTAACAGTGGAGGGCCAAAATGGCGACTGAGGTTTGATAATTATACCCGGGCGATATTGACTTCAATATTTACCCGGATACAAATAACAGTCCGAAACCCGGATTGGACTGATGACATCAGAAAAACGCTTCACCGCCTTCGTTGGTCACCGGCGACTGGCCTCCGGGCTGCTGACCGAGGTCGCGATCGCGATCAAGAAAACCACGAAACCGTCCGGCGCCGAGCCGATCCTTATCTTCGACGACACCAGCGGCCGGTCGATCGACGTCGATTTGCGCGGAACGGAAGAGGATATCCTCGCCCGCCTACCGCCTTCCGCCATCAATCCAGTGACGGTGACGGCTGAACCTCCGGCATCGGAGCCGCGCGGCCGCGGCCGGCCCCGGCTCGGTGTCGTCGCCCGCGAGGTGACGCTGCTGCCGCGGCACTGGGATTGGCTGGCCGGCCAACCCGGCGGCGCGTCGGTCGCTTTACGAAAGCTCGTGGAGGAGGCGCGCCGCATCGGCGGCGATCGCAATCGTCATCGTGCCGCAAGGGACGCCGCCTATCATTTCATGTCGGCGATGGCCGGCGATTTCAAAGGCTTCGAGGAAGCCTCCCGCGCGCTGTTCGCGGACGACCGCCGGCGGTTCGGCGAACTGATCGCCGCCTGGCCGGACGACGTCCGCGACCACATTATCGGACTCGCCTTCCGGGATCGTGACGACCCGCCCGAAGCGTGACCGGCCGGTTTCCGGTCCAATCAAAATATGACGACCATCATCGAACCGGGTGGACGCAACGCTGCCGTTGCGCCACAATGGGAGGATAAAGAAACTGCCAGGGAGGCCGTCATGAGCGTCACCACGCCGCAATTCATGTTTGATTTCGGCAGTCCGAACGCCTTCCTGAGCCATGAGGCGATCCCCGCGATTGAAAAGCGGATCGGGACCAAATTCGAATATGTGCCGGTCCTGCTTGGCGGCATTTTCAAGGCCACCAACAACAGATCGCCCGCCGAAACGTTGGCCGGCATCAAGAACAAGCGCGAATTCCACGCGATCGAAACCAATCGCTTCGTGAAGCGCTTCCAGGTCAAGCCCTATACCTGGAATCCATTCTTTCCCATCAATACGCTCAATCTGATGCGGGCTGCGGTCGCGGCCCAGACGGAGGGCGTATTCGAAAAATACATCGACGCCGCCTTTCATCATATGTGGGTCGAGCCCAAGAAAATGGACGACCCGGAAGTGGCACTTGCGGCGCTGACGGCGTCGGGACTCGACGCCAAACGGTTATTCGCGCGCGCCGGTGAAGCCGACGTCAAAGCCAAGTTGATCGAGAACACGCAAGGCGCGGTCGAACGTGGCGCGTTCGGTTCGCCGACATTCTTCGTCGGCAACGAAATATTCTTCGGCAAGGAGCAACTGCGCGACGTCGAGGAGATGGTGGTGTCGGCGAAGTAGCGACCCTCATGGTGAGGAGGCGCGAGCACCCGAGCAGGCCGAGCTCTGGCGAGGCCGTGGCGAATGGTGCAAACAAAGAAGGCGCCGTTTCCGGACGATGCTTTGCATCGCCGGGAGAACCATGCGGCTCAAATGTCACCTCATCCTTCGAGACGGGGCGACGCCGCTCCTCAGGATGAGGGAAGGAGATGATCAATGCAAAAGCGCGATGCCACCGTGGCCGTGATTGGCGCCGGCGACTATATCGGCGCCGAGATCGCCAAGAAATTTGCCGCCGAGGGCTTTACCGTCTTCGCGGGCCGGCGCGACGGCGCCAAGCTCGCGCCGCTGGTCAGCGAGATCGAGGCCGCGGGCGGATCAATCGTGGCGCGCGCACTGGACGCCCGAAAGGAAGATGAGGTCGCAGCGTTTCTGGACGATGCCGACAAGCACGCGCCACTCGAGGTGACCATTTTTAATGTCGGCGCCAACGTCAATTTCCCGATTCTCGAGACCACCGATCGCGTGTTCCGCAAGGTGTGGGAGATGGCCTGCTGGGCCGGCTTCCTCGCCGGCCGCGAATCGGCCCGGCTGATGGTACCGCGCGGTCAGGGCAACATCTTTTTCACCGGCGCGACAGCTTCGCTGCGCGGCGGCAGCGGCTTTGCGGCCTTCGCCAGCGCCAAGTTCGGACTTCGCGCCGTCGCGCAGTCGATGGCGCGAGAGCTTGGTCCGAAGAACATCCATGTCGCCCACCTGATCATCGATTCCGGCGTCGATACCGCCTGGGTGCGCGAACGGAGGGAGCAGCTCTGGGGCAAGGAAGCGCTCAACAATCCGGACTTGCTGATGCCGCCCGCGTCCGTCGCCGCATCCTATTGGCAGCTTTACCAGCAGCCGCGCAGCGCCTGGACTTTCGAACTGGAGATACGCCCGTTCGGCGAAAAGTGGTAAGGAAGCGAAATAGTGATTAGCGAATAGAAAGCCGAAATATACTATTCGCTACTCCCTATTCGCCATTCGCAGTTTAACAACAACAAAAAGGATTCCATTCCCATGCGCATTCTGGTGGTCGGAGCCGGCGCGATCGGCGGATATTTTGGCGGCAGAATGCTGCAAGCGGGCCGCGACGTGACATTCCTGGTCCGGCCGCGGCGGGCGGCAGAACTTGCGTCCGCCGGACTTGTCATCAAGAGCCCCAACGGGGACGTGACGCTGACGGCGCCGCCGAGCGTGCAGGCGGACAAACTCGACAAGACCTTCGACCTCGTACTGCTGAGCTGCAAGGCGTTCGATCTGGAAGATGCGATCAAGTCATTTGCGCCGGCGGTCGGACCAAAGACCGCCATCCTTCCGCTGCTCAACGGCATGCGTCACCTCGACATGCTCGACCGGCGCTTCGGCGCCAATGCCGTGCTGGGCGGCTTGTGCGCGATCGCCGTCACCCTCAACGAGCGCCGCGAGATCGTTCAGCTCGCGCCGATGCAGTCGCTTGGATTCGGCGAGCGCGACGGCAAAACCTCGGACCGGGTGCGGGCGATTGCAGACACCATGGGAAGCGGCAATTTTGGCGCAGCCGCGAGCACGCAGGTAATTCAGGACATGTGGGAGAAATGGGTTTTTCTCGCCTCGCTCGCCGCCGCGACCTGTACGATGCGCGCGCCCGTCGGCCATATTCTGGCAGCAACCGGCGGCAAGGATTTTATTCTCGGCATCCTCGATGAATGCAGCGCAGTCGCTTCAGCGGAAGGCCACCCCCCCGCCGGTCCATTCTCCGAACGTGCGCACGGCATGCTGACCGCGTCAGGTTCGCAACTCACCGCGTCGATGTTCCGGGACATCAAGGCGGGTGCCCAGGTCGAGGCCGATCACGTGATCGGCGATCTGATCGCGCGTGGCGACGCCGCGAAGGTTCCGGTGCCGAAGCTGCGGATCGCTTATACGCATCTGAAGGCCTATCAGAGCCAACGCGCGTAAACGGCTCAAAGATACGCAAGGTAGTGCGCGAGCGCGGTGATCTCTTCTTCACTGAGGGGATAGGCGACGTCCGCCATCGCCGCCATGCCACCGCCGGATCGCACGCCTGACTTGTAGTCCCGCAACGCTTTCAGAAGATAATCTTCACGCTGTCCGGCGATGCGTGCCACCGCCTTGGTGCCCGCGAAGCTGTCGGTATGACAGGAAGCGCAACGTCGCCCGACGGCCGCTTGCGCGCCCTTCTTCGACAGGTCGGGGTTGTCGTCGGGCTTTGTCGATTTCGGCGGCGTCAGCGACGCAAAATAAGCGCCGAGATTGCGGATATCGTCATTGTCGACTTGCTCGGCGATTGGCTGCATCTGCTCGTTCTTGCGCGCGCCGCTGCGAAAGAACACCAACTGCCATTGAATGAACTGATCCGGCTGTCCCGCCAGCGACGGAATATTTTCCATTTGCGAAATGCCGTTTTCGCCATGACAGCCGGCGCAGAGTTCGGCCTTTTTCTTCGCCGCCTCAAGATCGGCGGCGGGCGACGTTGCGGTCATCGCCGCGGACATCGCTGTCGCGCAGAGAACGTTGATCCAAAATCGACGGCGCATCACCGGGCTCGCTCCGTAACTCAACGCGAAGCTGCGGCCGCCCGTCGCCGGGCAGTCGCAGCTCTTTCGATTTCTCGTCCTACTTCTTGTAGCTGATGCGATAGATCGCACCCGCCCAGTCGTCGGCAACGAGGATCGAACCATCCTTGTCCAGGATGATGTCGTCGGGACGGCCGAGATAGCCCTGGTCGCCTTCGATCCAGCCGGACGCAAACACGGTTTCCTTGGCATTCTTGCCATCCGGATCGGCGGTGACGCGGACGATACGCGCGCCCTGATATTTATGCCGATTCCACGAGCCGTGTTCGGCAATCAGGATCGAGTTCTTGTATTCGGCCGGGAACTGGTCGCCGGTGTAGAACTTCATGCCGAGCGGAGCCACGTGGGCGCCGAGATTGAGCACAGGCGGCGTGAACTCCGAACATTTGTGGCCCATCGCAAACTTCGGATCCGGCATATCGCCCTGATGGCAATAGGGGTAGCCGAAGTGTTCGCCGAGCCTTGAGATCATGTTCAGCTTGTCGCTCGGCATGTCATCGCTGATCCAGTCGCGTGCGTTCTCGGTGAACCAGTATTTTCCGGTGCGCGGATCGACGTCACCGCCGACGCTGTTGCGGACGCCGAGCGCCACCAGTTCGGCATTACCGGTCTTGGGATCGACGCGCCGGATCTGCGACACGCTGGTCGGCGGAATTCCGATGTTGAAGGGAGGTCCGAACGGAATATAGAACCAGCCGTCCTTGTCGGCGGCGAGATACTTCCAGCCATGCGCGGCGTAGGAGGGCATGTCGTCGTAGACAACCTTGCCGCCGCCGAGCTTGTCGAGATTGTCCTCGGCGTTGTCGTACCGGATCAGCTTGTTGACGGCGATGACGTAGAGCGCGCCGTCGCGGAAGGCGAGACCCGTGGGCATGTTCAGCCCCTTGAGGATGGTCTTGACCTCTTTCTTGCCGCCGTTGTCCTTGATCGCATAGACGTTGCCGAGACCGAATGAGCCGACGAAGAGCGTGCCCTTGTCGCCCCAGGCCATTTGTCGCGCCGCCAGCACGCCGGAGGCGTAGACGTCGATCTTGAAACCTTCCGGCAGCTTGATCTTCTTGATCAGGGTGGCGAGTTCGGCGTCCGACGAACCGGTCGGCGGTCCCGATGGCGGCGCCAGGCCTTTTTGGGCTTCCGTCTCATCACCGAGGAACCAGTCATCCGGCGGATGAGTCCAGAACTCCTTGTTGCCGGACTCGTATTTCTTCAACCCCTTGTCCTGCGCAGCGACCGGCCCGGTCGCTGCAACGGCCAGGATGGTTGTGAGCGCAAGAATGGATCGATTGAAAGCCGATTTCATCGCGTCTCTCCCTGATGCAGCCAGTTCGGCTGCGACGTTGTTTTTTGATGTGCCTGTGCGGGCGAATGGTTCGCGCGGCGCGAAAATCCTACCACATCGCAAGATGGAGAGAAGCGCGCAGCACGTTCGCTTTACGCGTGTAGGTGAGATAAATTTTTGCCCGCCGCCCCAATCATGGCGGAAAAGGGCAACGCGCGTGTCGCATCAGTGGCGTATCAGGCGTGCCACATGCAGAAATCCCGCAGGGCGGAAAGCCGCACAGTCACGGTGACAAGATAGCGATGATGGAAGAAATGACCTGTCGTGATCCAGCACCGTGTGGATGCGATGCTGTTGGCTGTGGCTAAAAAAAACAGCGGATGCGCTTTCAGGAGCTGGCCGAAAGGACCACTCCCATCGCTCTCAGTTCTCGGGAAGAGAAAACTGGAGCGGGCGAAGGGATTCGAACCCTCGACCCCGACCTTGGCAAGGTCGTGCTCTACCCCTGAGCTACACCCGCATCCTTTGAAGATTGTCGCCTTGACGTCACCGGCGACGGCAGACCTATGCCAAATGCGGACTGCGAATGCAACAGCCAGCAACGGGTGATCGAAACTAGCTTAAATGGCGACCAATTGGGTGAAACCGGCTCGAAATGGCGTTTAAGCGGATGCCGAACCGGTCTCCGAGGGGAACTTCGCCGGGCGAGACCCCACCGATTTACGCAAAGATTTGAGCCATTTTCCGAACCAGCTCCGCAAAGTCTCGGTGAGTTCGTCGCAGCGGGCGGGCTCGCAATCGAAATTGGCCCACCATTCGACAAAGGCGCGATCGCCGTCGACGACGGGCGTGACCCGCAATGTCGCCTGAAACCCTGTCATCGGCAGCGTGGGCGCCTCGCAAAATTCGTAAGTCTGCGACCGCTCGACATCGGATTGGGCCAACAGCCGCTGCCGAATATGCCGCCCCTGATAGAGCACATTTCTGACGGCGCCGATCGTGTCGCCGGATTTTCCGTCCTCGATCCGGCTTTCGCCGGCGCCGGCGACCCAGACCGTATAGTTATTGAAATCGCGAATGATTTTCCAAATATCCTGAGCCGGCTGCTCGAACACCGTGCTGTAATAGGCCCTCGCCATCGCTCACCTCCTGAAAAATCGGATGATGCCGGGTTATCGGGGCGTGGAAGGTCGATCCACCCGATCTCCGACGACCTTCCGGGCGCCCCTCCCGGCCGGCACTTTCGGCCAAAAACCGATTGAAATTTCCTGCCGGACCGCCATTTGGGGATGAGAACAGCTGAACCGCAAAGCCCACCCGTGCTAGACAGGCGCGGGCCGGCCGCAAAATCCGGCAGACATCAGACGAGGATTCCCGTGACAATATTAGAGCAGGGCAATGGAGCCGCGCCGCAGGCAGCGCCCGATCTGATCAAGGAGACGACCACCCAGACTTTCGTCAAGGACGTCATCGAGGAATCCAAGCGACAGCCGGTGCTAATCGACTTCTGGGCGCCGTGGTGCGGCCCATGCCGTCAGCTCACACCGATCCTCGAAAAGGTCGTCCGCGCCGCCAACGGCAAGGTCAAGCTGGTCAAGATGAACATCGACGAGCATCCGGCGATCCCTGGCCAGATGGGAATCCAGTCCATTCCGGCCGTGATCGCCTTCGTCAACGGCCAGCCTGCCGACGGATTCATGGGCGCGGTGCCCGAAAGCCAGGTCACCGCCTTCGTCAGCAAACTGACGGCCGGCATGCCCGGCGAGCCGAACATCGCGGAAATCCTCAAGGAAGCCGAAACCTTGCTCGCCGAGGGTGATGCGGCCACCGCGGCCTCGATCTATGCGGAAGTGCTCGCCGCCGATGCCACCAATATCGCTGCGCTGGCCGGACTGGCGAAATGCTACGTCACGACTGGCGCGCTCGATCAGGCCAAGCAGACATTGGCCATGGTGCCCGAATCCAAGCGCGCCGACGCCGCGGTCAAGGCCGTGCAGGCCGCGATCGATCTGGCCGAACAGGCCAGTTCGCTCGGCCCGGTCACTGAACTCGAACAGAAAGTCGCCGCAAACCCGCTCGATCATCAGGCGAGATTTGATCTGGCGACCGCGCTCAACGCCGCCGGCAAGCGCACCGAGGCGACCCAGCAGTTGCTCGAAATCGTCAAGCGTGACCGCAAGTGGAATGAAGACGGCGCCCGCAAGCAGCTGGTACAGTTCTTCGACGCCTGGGGCGCCACCGACGAAGCAACGGTCGAGGGAAGAAAGCGGCTGTCGACGATCCTGTTTTCGTAATTCCGCTTCGAACGAAGATTAAAGCAGGCTTGAGCCTGCAATCGGACTACGCGAATGGCGTGAGCTGACTAGTAGAGTGGATTTGACATTCGCTACCCTCGTGGCCGGAAATGCGAAAAGCGAATGTCAAATCCAAAACTCTACTAGAAATCTATCTTTGCTAGTGGTCCTTTGATTCTAACATTTGCAAAAGTGCCTGCCATATTGGGCTGCAAATGTTAGAATCGGACCACTAGAGGCACGATATGGGCTGGTGAGCGCAATGCCGATCAATGCCGAATATCGCGGACCTTCAGACCTTCCCGAGATCATTCCGGTATTTCCGTTGCCCGGGGCGTTGCTGCTGCCGCGCGGGCAGATGCCGCTCAATATTTTCGAGCCCCGTTATCTGGCCATGGTCGACGATGCGTTCCGCGACGGCCATCGCCTGATCGGGATGATCCAGCCTGATGTCACCCACTCACCGGACGAGGCTCATCCGAAGCTGTTTCAGGTCGGCTGTGTCGGACGTATCACCCAGCTCGCCGAATCCGGCGACGGCCGCTACATCCTCGAACTCACGGGCATCGCCCGCTTCAAGGTGATCGCGGAGCAAACGGCACTGACGCAGTATCGGCAGTGCAAAGTCGATTACTTCCCCTATCTCGACGATTTCACGGCGCGCAAAGGCGAACAAGCCGTCGATCGCGAGGCGCTCCTCAAGGCGCTGACGGAATTTCTGGAGGCCAACAACCTCAAGGTCGACTGGGAAGGCATCGAAAATGCGCCCAATGAGGCTTTGGTCAACGCGCTGGCGATGATGTCGCCCTATGGGCCGCCGGAAAAACAGGCGATGCTGGAAGCGCCTGATCTCAAGACCCGCGCCGAAATCCTGATCGCGGTGACCGAGATGGATCTCGCCAAGAAGCGCACCAGCAGCGACACCGGCTTGCAGTAGCCAGCGTTGTTAGCGTCTATTCGGCTCTGATCTTTTGATTTGACGCGTTTTCTACCGCAGATAAGTCTACGCAATCTGCGTAAACTTGATTGCTACGCGAACCGGTATCCAGTTCGCTCGAAACGCTTTATCCGGCGCCGAGCGCCACAGCGACGTTGTAGGTGATGAGGCTCGCCGCATAAGCCAGCACGAACATATAAAGAAACGTGATCGCCATCCATTTGGTGCTGCCGGTCTCGCGCCGGATCACGGCAAGCGTCGAGGCGCATTGCGGCGCGAAGATGTACCAGGCCAGCAGCGATAGCGCCGTCGCCAGGCTCCATTTGGTGGCCAGCACCTGACCGATCTGGTCGGCGGCTTCCTTGCCGCCTTCGATCGCGTAGACCGTGCCAAGCGCTGCGACTGCGACTTCGCGCGCGGCCATGCCCGGAATCAAGGCGACCACGATTTGCCAGTTGAACCCGAGCGGCGCGAACAGCGGCGCCAGCGCGTGGCCGATGATCGCGGCGAGGCTGTAGTTGATGGCGGGCCCTTCTGCGCCGGCAGGCGGCTGCGGAAATGACGCCAGAAACCAGATCAGCACCATCATTGAAAAGATCGTGGTGCCGGCGCGCTGCAGGAACATCTTCGCCCGCGTATAGATGCCGATGGCGATGCTGTTGAGGCGAGGCAGCTTGTAGTCGGGCAATTCGAGCATAAACGGCGCCGGCGCATAATCGCGCAGCATGAAGAACTTGATCAGGAAGGACACGCCTAGCGCACTGCCGATGCCGGCCGCATAGAGGCCGAACATCACGAGGCCCCTGAGATTGATCCAGCCCCAAACCTGCTCGTCGGGAATGAAGGCGGAGATGATCAGGGTGTAGACGGGAATGCGCGCCGAACAGGTCATCAGCGGCGCGATCAGAATCGTGGTCAGCCGGTCGCGGCGATTGTCGATGACGCGCGTCGCCATGATGCCGGGAATGGCGCAGGCAAAGCTTGAAAGCAGGGGAATGAAGGCGCGGCCGTGCAATCCGGCGCCGCCCATGATGCGGTCCATCAGGAAGGCCGCACGCGCCATGTAGCCGAAGTCTTCGAGCAGCAGGATAAACAGGAAGATGATGATGATCTGCGGCAGGAACACGATGACGCTGCCGACACCGGAGATTGCGCCGTTCTGCAGGAAGCTTTGCAATAGTCCCGCGGGCAGCGTGTCGTGCACCAATTGGCCGAGCGCCGTAAACGCGTCCGACAGGAGCTCCATCAGCGGCTGCGCCCATGCGAAAACCGCCTGGAACATGACGAACAGCACCAGCGCGAGAATCGCGAGCCCCGCCACCGGATGCAGCACCACGGCGTCGATCCGGGCCGTCCAGGTGTCGGGTTTGGTCGGCAGGCTGACGGTTGCTCCGATGATCCGGTCGGCCTCGCGCTGGGTCGCGCGCAACTCGGCAACCGAGAGCGGTTGCCAGAGGTTTTGCCGCAGCGAAGCCGGTGGCTGCAGCGCGATTTCGTCGGTCTTGCGCAACAACTCGGCGATCCCGCTCTTGCGTACCGCAATCGACGTCACCACGGGGACGCCCAGCATCTCGGACATGCGCGGGGCATCGACCGTCACGCCGCGCCGGGTCGCGATATCGAACATGTTGAGCACCAGCATCAACGGCCGGCCGGTCTGCTTGAGTTCGAGCAGCAGACGGATCGTCAGCCGCAGATTGGTGGAATCCGCCACACACAGGATGAGATCGGGCGGGACTTCGCCCGCGGCCCGGCCCAGGACGAAATCCCGGGTGATTTCCTCGTCAGGGCTGCGGCCGCGCAGCGAGTAGGTGCCGGGCAAATCAACCACCGACGCCTGCCGGCCGAGCGGGGTGACAAAAAACCCTTCCTTGCGCTCGACGGTGACGCCGGGATAGTTCGCGACCTTCTGCCGGCTACCCGTCAGCGCATTGAATAGCGAAGTCTTGCCGCTATTGGGCGTGCCCACCAGGGCCAGATGCATTAACGGTGCTTCCATGACGCCGTATAGCTTTCGTCAGACGACTACAACGGCCATCGCCTCGCGCCGCCTCACCGCGACCGTGACGTTCTCGATACGAACGGCAATCGGGTCACGCCCGATAATGCCCTCGTGGAGCACCTCGACCCTGGCTCCCTCGACGAAGCCGAGCTCGATCAGGCGGCTTTCGAGTTCGATCGCGGGAAGCGAGGAGCTGCCCTCGTCAGCGTCAAGATGATGGATCACGCCGGAATAGCCGCGTTTGGCCAGGCCAAGCCGCGTCTGCGGCGCCGCATTGTTTTGATCAGTCGTCATGGTCTGTATTTTCAACCGCAGACGCACAGGTCAAGCGCGGCTGCCTGAAATCCGATTACCTTAGAGCGATTTTAAAATTGCCAAGTGATTTCAGGGACCACGACGCTTCTCGCGCCTGACACTCATTCCCGCGGACCTCGATGAATTAATCGTGAGACGAGGCCGCTTCGGCGAATGCGGACGACGGCGATATTGCGGTGCGGTCCGGATGGCGGCCTGTTCGCGACTTTTCGCGGGGCATGGTGAATCTTTCTACTCGAGCGCCATGGTTGCCTTCGACGGTATCCCCCGGCCTGTAAGGGTGACGCGGCGGCTCGCTGCCTTGCTCCGGCAAATCGAGCGATCGAGCCAATATTCGAACCGGACGCCCGACGGTCCGTGCACGCCGCCCAACGACAATAACCTTGCGTTCACCATGCGGACAAATCCGCCAGCGGTCTGGCGCAAACGCCCTCACCTTCAAGCTCGCTTATACCTTTACCGCTTAGTCATCCTTGGAGGTGAGGCTCCCTCGAACACCGTCCAGTATCCTTTTGCGTAACAGTAGATCGCGCGTATGAACATCGCCCGCATTGTCGTCCTGACCATCGCTCTCAGTGCCGGCGGCGTCGCCGCCTATCTTGCCAGCGGGACCGACAGCAAGCCACCGGCTGCCGCCGCGCCCGTCGCCCAGCTTCAGACGGTCGACATCCTGGTGGCCAAAGCCGACATCAATCTTGGCCAGACGCTGACGGCCAACGACATGATCTGGCAGAGCTGGCCGGCGTCAACGTCGAGCGGCAGCTTCATCCGCCGTAGCGATCGTCCGGACGCCACGAACCAGGTCGCAGGCTCGATCGCACGCGCCCCTTTCGTTGCCGGCGAGCCGATCCGGGAAGCGAAGCTGGTGAAGGCCGACGGTTCCGGCTTCATGGCCGCGATCCTGCAAAGCGGATTTCGCGCGGTATCGACGGAAATTTCCGCGGAGACCGGCGCGGCTGGCTTCATTCTGCCCAATGACCACGTCGACGTCCTCATGACGCGGCGCTTGAAGGATCCGGCGAACCCATCCGCTCCTGACCTTGTCGTTACGAACATTGTTCTGGCCAATATTCGCGTCCTCGCGATCGATCAGGCGCCGAAGGAAAAAGACGGCACCAACAACGTTATCGGCCGCACGGTCACGCTTGAATTGAAGCCGGAGCAGACAGCCACCCTTGCCACATCGCGGCAGGCGGGAATCCTGTCGCTCGCGTTGCGCAGCATCGCCGACGTCAACCAGGTGACGGTCAGCTCCAACGATACGGCCCAGCGTCCCGGTATCAACGTGGTGCGTTACGGCGTCAACCATCCAGGCGCCGCGGTCGCGAAGTGACCAGAAGGGCGCCCATGACCAGAAGGACAAAGAACATGGCTAACAGGGGAAGCCGGACGTCACTCCGAACCTTACTGATCAGCGCCTTGTCATTTTCGGCCGCGGCGCTGGCATTGATTTCCGGTCTTGCTCCCGCCACGGCGGCCGAAAGCGAAGCCTCGCCGGCGACCACCTCGAGCATCACCAGCGCCTCGCCAAAAACTCGTTTTCTTTCGCTTGGTGTTGGCAAATCAGCGATCATCGACCTGCCCCGTGACGTCAAGGACGTGCTGGTGGCCGACCCGAAGATCGCAAACGCCGTCATCCGCTCGCCGCAGCGCGCCTACATCATCGGCTCCGCCGTCGGTCAGACCAACGTCGTGTTCTTTGATGCGGATGGTCAGCAGATCGCCGCCTACGATATCGCGATCAAGCGCGACCTCAATGGCGTTCGCACCGCGCTGAAGCAACTGCTGCCGGGCGCGGAGATTCAGGCGGAAGGCATCGGTGACAGCGTCATGCTGACCGGAGCGGTGTCCACTCCCATCGAGGCCCAGCAGGCCGGCGATGTCGTCGCACGCTTGGTAGGTGGCGCCGACAAAGTCGTCAATTCCATCGTGGTTCGCACTCGCGACCAGGTGATGCTGAAAGTTACCGTTGCCGAAGTCCAGCGCAGCATCATCAAGCAATTGGGCATCGACCTCAGTGCCAACATGAATTACGGCACGGCGGTGGTGAACTTCAACAACGCCAACCCGTTCACGGCGAACAACGGGCCACTTACGAGCAACTCGCTGGTTGCCTCCGCCGTTAACAGGGCCGGCATACCGACGGTCACCGCCACGCTTCGCGCGATGGAAAGCGCGGGCGTGGTGCATACCCTGGCGGAACCGAACCTGACCGCCATCTCCGGGGAGTCGGCGACGTTCATTTCGGGCGGTGAATTTCCAATCCCGACCGGCGTCACCTGTCAAACGACGACGGCGGGCGCCATTGGACAATGCGTCCAAACGGTGAGCTTCAAGAAATTCGGTATCTCGCTGAATTTCACGCCCGTCGTCTTGACCGAAGGCCGCATAAGCCTGCGGGTCATGACCGAAGTGTCTGAAGTCTCCTTGGACAACGCGCTGCAGGGCGGCGCGGGCGGAACAACCATCCCATCAATCAAGACCCGCCGCGCTGAAACGACGCTGGAGATTCCCTCTGGCGGCTCGCTGGCGATGGCAGGTCTCATTCAGGAACAGACTAAGCAGGCCGTGAACGGAATGCCCGGTGTCGATCAAATCCCGCTGTTCGGACAACTGTTCCGGAGCCAGGATTTCGTCCACAACCAGACCGAACTGATGGTCATCGTCACACCTTACGTGGTGCGTGCGGTCGCGCAGAAGGAATTATCGCGGCCGGATGACGGCTTTGCGCCGGCTTCCGACGCTCAATCGGCCCTGTTTGCACAAATGAATCGAATCTACGGCGTTCCGGCGCGGGTCGAACAGATCGGAAATTATCAGGCCAATTTCGGCTTCATCATCGACTGAGACGGCATGTCGGGGGACAGCACGATGACAAACGAGACGTCGCTCAATCGCTACAGAGCGCTCCGCCTGATCGGCGCGATGTTCGGCCTTTCGGTCATCCTGGGGGCCTGCTCCGAGACCACCGGAAGCGTTGCAACACCAGCTTCATTTGTGCCCGAAGATTATCGCCTGCGGCATCCGATCACGCTGCAGGAAGCCAACCGCTCCATCGTTCTATTCGTCGGCCACGCCCGTGGCGGATTGTCGGCCCCCCAGCGCGCCGATGTCGCGGGACTGGCGCGAATCTGGGTGGCCGAGGGAACCGGCGCCATCACCGCGGATGTTCCGGTCAATACGCCCAATGCACGCGCCGCGGAAAGCGCATACCACGAAGCAAGGGCGCTTCTGGAAGCACGCGGCGTGCCGGCCAACGCAATCACGCTGCACCGTTACACCCCGGACGACCCCAGGACGCTGGCGACCGTTCGCTTCACCTATCCGAAGATGACGGCCGTGGCCGGCCCTTGCGGCGTTTGGCCCGAAGATCTCGGGCCTTCGGCCAAGGATCCCAGCTACATGGAAAACAAGTCCTATTACAATTTCGGCTGCGCCTATCAGCACAACATGGCCGCGATGGTCGATAATCCATCGGACCTCGTGCAACCGCGCCCGGAAACCCCCGCCTATACCGTGCGGCGTACCGAAGGCTTCGAAAAATATCGCAAGGGCACGACCACCGCGACCGACTATCCCGAAGGCGACAAGGCCAAACTCAGCGACGCAGGCAAATGATCTATTCGCGTGACAACTCCGATGAGCTGGATGCTCTGCCCCCGCTAAGCGACGATTATATCGCGCCGGCTCCGCGGGTCTCGGTGCAGGCTTTCTGCGAAACCACGACGACGGCCGATGCGGTGCAGTCCGCAGGTCTCGACCGGCGTCTCGCCAAAGCGCATCTCACGATCAAAATGGGTGGCGTGGTGACCGCCATCGAGACCTATCACAGCATCCCGACCCCGAACGTCATCATTCTGGAGACCAAGGCCAACGAAGACATTCTTGCCGGTCTCGATGAACTCGCCACCGTATGCGACGCCGGAACGCGCGTGGTCGTGATCGGCAGCGATGACGATGTCGCGCCCTATCGCGAACTCGTACGGCGCGGCGTCAGCGATTACGTGATCGGGCCGGTTGCGACGCTCGACGTGGTCCGCGCCATCTGCGGCTTGTTCTCGGCGTCCGAAGCCGTCGCCGTCGGTCGGATCATCGCGGTTGTTGGCGCCAAGGGCGGCGTTGGCGCCTCCTCCGTCGCCCACAACATAGCGTGGGCGATCGCGCGCGACCTGGCGCTGGATTCCGTGGTCATCGACCTCGACCTTGCGTTCGGCACCGCCAGCCTCGACTACAACAAGGATCCGTTGCAGGGCATCGCCAACGCGGTGTTTGCCAACGAGCGGCCCGACAGCGCGTTTATCGAGCGTCTGATGTCGAAATGCCACGACCATCTGAACCTGCTGGCCGCACCGGCAGCACTCGACCGCGTCTATGACTTTGGTGCCGACGCCTTTGATGCGATTTTCGATACCTTGCGGCTGACCACGCCCGTGATCGTCCTCGACATCCCGCACCAATGGTCGGGATGGACGCGCCGCGCGCTGGTCGGGGCCGACGATATTCTGATCGTTGCCGAACCCGATCTCGCCAACCTGCGCAATGCCAAGAACATGCTGAGTATGCTCAAGGCGGCGCGTCCCAACGACAGACCCCCGCTCTATTGTCTGAACCAGGTCGGCATGTCGAAGCGGCCGGAAATTTCCCCGCGCGAATTCGCCAAGGCCATCGAAGGCCCGCCGCTCGCTTCGATTCCATTCGATCCGAAGATGTTCGGCACCGCCGCCAATAACGGGCAGATGATCGCCGAGATTTCCGCCGGTCACCGCATCAGCAAGACCTTCGTCCAGATCGCAAATCAGATCACCGGACGCGGCGAACCCAAGAAGCCGCGGAGTTCGCTGTTCTCTCCGCTGATCAGGAAGCTGCGCGCCAAAGGCTGAAGCAACGGCGCGCCGAAACGAGCCTGGCGTGGCGGATCAGAAGTTCGCATCAGGGGCGGCCGCGATAGCTTGCGAACTTCGGAATCGGAGTTCTAGTGCCGCCTATTTGAAGTTCCTGCACCACAAGCGGCGAATTCGATTCAGGAACTTCAAATAGAAACGCGGCACTAGAATATTAGATTTGCTAGTGCCCATAACTTTCCGAAGTTCGTGGAAGTGGGCGCGGCGATGGAGCACGAACTTCGGAAAGTGGGCACTAGTCCGTCCGTGCAGCGCTGCTTGATCCGGTTTTCGCGGTCGCCTGCTTGGCCAGCATCTGCCTCAAGTAAGCGACATTAGCGGCCGCCTCCTCCGGAGGACGGCCCTGTTTCGCGAGGCTTTCGGCCTCGGCCATATGTCCGCGCAGACCCACCACCAGGGCAAGATTCAGCCGTATGCGCGGATCGGCATCGGCACGACTGTTGGCGTGGCGCAGCGTTTCTTCCGCCTTGGCGAGATCCTTTGAAAGAACGTAAGAGAGCGCGAGGTTGGACAGGACCGACGGCTCATCCGGCACGATGCGTAGCGCACTCGCATAATATTGCCGGGCTTCCTCGCCGCGACCGAGCTGGTCAAGTACCGCGCCCTGCGCCGACAGAATTCGCCAGTCGGGATCTTCAGGCGTGTGGGCGCGGCCGAGAACTTCGAAAGCCTGCTGGAAATTGCCGTTGTCCGCCAGCGCGCGCCCATAACCGGCCAGCAAGGCCTTGTTATCGGGGTGGGCAATCGTGGCCTGCTCCAGCACGGCGACCGCCTGAGACCGCTGCCCGGTGGCGCGCAACGCCTTTCCGTAATTCAAGGCCGCCTCGGGATCACTGGGATTGGCGCGATGGCGTTCTTGATAAAATTCCAGGCTTTTGGCCGGAGACGTTTTCTCGGCCTTGTCGCCGAGCGATCCCGTGATGTCCGACAGTCCGTCGGTCTGGCAGCCGCAAAGGCCTAGAAGCAGAACGGCCGATAGCGCCGTCACGGCACGGAATCTCGAAAGGCCGAGCGGCCGGAACAATGGCGGATGCATTTCTGGAGCCTGACGTGACAGTACTGGTGACCACTTTCCGAAGTTCGTGCCCGGTCGCAGCACCCACTATTCACGAACTTCGGAAAGCTATGGTCGCCAGCAAATTTACGATTTCGATGGCCGCTTCCTATTTGAAGTTCCTGAACAGGTTTGCGGCTAGGCGCACAGGAACTTCAAATAGGATGCGGCAATCGCTCCAGAAATGCTTGCAGCTTAACCCTAAATTCCGGTTAAGCCGGAGGCTCGACGCCCACGAATGGCCGCTTTTGCGTCACTCGCGTTAATCAACGAATTGTGCGCCGAACTCGTAGCCGATCCGCCATGCCAGCTTGCATTGGCGCGGTCGGCCTTCCGACATGATGATGGTGAATTCAGTGGGAACGTCGAGATGTTCGGCGATGACCTTCACACCGCCCGATGAAACGTCGGTGATGGTGCAGTCGCGCGGCAACGAACCCGTCCCAAACTGGATTTTGGCGAAGCTCCGGCACACACGGCGTTCGCTCTGGCGTCGATTTACAAACATGTTGATCCTTACCCCGCCCGGATTGCAGGCCATCTGTTACTTCGACGGTTTTACCGAAGAATTGTTGGAATTTGCCTAGTAGTTCCCGTTGCAATTGATCGGTTGCGTTCGAGCTTCCTTTACTGAGCTGGCGAGGCCGAAATGTTGCCGATCCCGCCCACTCCACGGCTATACGTTCCGACCGAATATGATACAGGGGGCGGATATTGAATCGGACCTCTACGCCGGAGAGCTGAGCATGACTGCCTTGCCCGAACGCCCCGAAGGCACCGTCGACCCCAAGCTGCTCGAAATTCTGGTCTGCCCGATGACCAAGGGCCAGCTGGAATACGATGCAGCGCGGCAGGAATTGATCTCGCGGTCGGCAAAACTGGCTTATCCGATCCGCGACGGCATTCCGATCATGCTGCCCGAAGAGGCGAGAAAGATAGATTAGCCATGCGCAGACGCAGGCTTATCGCCGCGTTGGCCATCTTGGGCCTTTGCAGCGCGATCACCGATTCGTTTGCAGGCGAGACGCAAATTCGTGTCGGCAATCTCGATGCGGTCTTGATGACCCCGTCGGATGTCGAACGTCCCCCGGTGGCGCTGTTGATCGCCGGATCCGGATCGATCGACCATGACGGCAACGGACCGCAGGCCAAGCCTGCGACCCTGAAGAAACTCGCCGAGCAACTGGCGGAGCGAAAGATCGCGACGCTTCGCTATGACAAGCGCGGCGCCGGCGGATGGAAGCCGGAGTTCGGAAAGCCGGAGGACTTTCGGTTCAAGGACTATGTCGATGACGCCGTATCACTGGTGACCTACTTGCGCAGCGGCGGAAAATTCGGCCGCGTGGTGGTGATCGGGCACAGCGAGGGCGGCCTGGTGGCGATCCTCGCCGCGCGGCAGGTACAGATCGATCGCCTGGTGCTGCTCGTTACCGCAGCGCGCCGGCAGGGAGATCTTCTGAAGGCGCAGCTTGAACGCAGACAGATTCCGCCGGAAGTTCTCGATCCTATCCTGAAGGCGATCGACAGCATCATGGATGGGCAGATCGTCGATCCGCCGCCGCGCGGTCTTTCGATCGCGCCGTCGATGCAGCCGAGCCTGGCATCGGCCTTCACCATCGATCCCGTCGACCCCTTGAAATCGATCGAGAAGCCGACATTGATCATCGGCGGCGGACGTGACTTGCAGGTGGCGCGACTGGATTTTGCCGCGCTTTCCGCCGCTTCGCCGCTGGCGAAAACGCTGTGGGTGCCGGAGATGAACCATGTCCTCGTCGACGTCACCGACGACAGCGACAATCTCGCCGCTTACAATCAGCCGGAGCGCGGGCTCGACGCCACCATGCTCGATGCGGTCGCGGCTTTCATTCAGGCCGGCAGCCCTTAAAGAACTTCGCCCTTCAAGAGACGCGGAACCTCGCCCGCAAGGCCTGCGGCCTGGCGAATGAACAGGCTCTTCAGCGGCGGGGCGCGATCGACCAGGCCCAGGCCGATATCTCGCACGGTACGCAGCAGCGTTGATTTATTGGAGAACAGGAAGTTGAGCGAGTTGGTCGCAAAGCCCATCGCCATGGTGTCGAACCGCCGCCAGCGTTGATAGCGTTCGAGCACATCGACCTGGCCGGGATCGATACCGAGCCGGGCGGCATCGACGACGACCTCGGCAAGCGCGGCCACGTCCTTCAAGCCCATATTCAGTCCCTGACCGGCGATCGGGTGAATGACATGGGCGGCATCGCCGACCAACGCCAAACGATCGCCGATAAAGGAACGCGCGACGAAATAGCCGAGCGGAAAAGCGCGAGGCTTGTCGAGCGCCTTCACTTCCCCAAGATGCAAGCCAAACCGCCGCTCGAGTTCGCCGTGAAACTCCTCTGTGCCGAGTGCCGTGATCCGCGCAGCCTCGGCGCGTTTTTCGGTCCAGACCAGCGATGACCGTTTTCCGGAAAGCGGCAGGATCGCGAAGGGGCCCGAGGGAAGGAAATGCTCTTCGGCGCGGCCATGGTGATCGCGCTCATGGCCGACCGTGACCACGATTCCGGATTGATCGTAATCCCAGCCATGGGTGGCAATTCCGGCGCGCTCACGCAGTTTCGAGCGCGCGCCGTCGGCAGCCACCAGAAGGCTCGCTTCGATGATACTGCCGTCCACAAGCGTGACGGCGACGCCGTCGCTGCGCGCGGCAAAATCAGAGACCGCGAGGCCTCGAAGGTCGATGCCCTCGGCGGTCGCGCGCGCAACCAGCGCGTCGATCAAATAGCGGTTCTCGACCATGTGCGCGAAAGGTTCGCCCGGTTCGACATTTCCGGAGAATGTCAGGAACACCGGCCGCGTTGCGTCGTCCAATTTGGAATCGGTGACAACCATATCCAGGATCGGCTGCGCGATGGCCGCGACCTCGCTCCAAACGCCGATGGCCTCGAAAAGCCGGCGACAGGCCGCGACGATGGCGGTGGCGCGCGGGTCGCGGCTGGGTCTTGTATCAAGCGCCGGATCGGCGACAACGATGGGAAGCTCAGGTCCAAGGCCCTGACGCAGCGCCAGCGCCAGCGCCAGTCCGGCCAACGCGCCACCACCGATGACAATGCCTCGCTGTGCTGACATGTTGGACCGCCTTACTCGAACCTGTGAAACCAGTGGTCCGGCTTGCTACCTTATTATAGCTGGGCGAAACAGGTCCTATAAGCAAGGGCTGGTCTTTATGGAAAGCCTCCGATGTCCAAAAGCCTGATCGACCTGATTTCCATCCTCGATCTCGAGCCGATCGAGGTGAACATGTTCCGCGGCAACAGTCCGAAAACCAGCTGGCAGCGGGTTTTCGGCGGACAGGTGATCGGGCAGGCCCTGGTCGCGGCGTGCCGGACGGTCGAAGGCCGGCTGCCGCATTCCCTGCATTGCTACTTCATTCTACCGGGCGATCCGCAGATCCCGATCATCTATGAAGTCGAGAGATTGCGTGACGGCAAGAGCTATTCGACGAGGCGGGTCACCGCGATCCAGCACGGCCAAGCGATCTTTTCGATCATGGTGTCGTTTCATGTCGAGGAGCCCAGCGCCTTCGACCATCAGGACAAGATGCCGGACGTGCCGCCACCGGAGAAACTTACCGCCGAGGAAATAGCCAAGCAGCCGATGTTCCGCGACATGCCGGAATTCATCCGCCGTTATTATGAATCCGATCGGCCAATTGAGCTGCGGCCGGTCGAGCTCGGCCGTTATTTCGGCCAGAAGATCGAGGACGGACGCATCCATGTCTGGATCCGCACCGCCGCGAAGCTGCCGGACGACCCGGCGCTGCACATGTGCGCGCTGGCCTATGCATCGGATTTCTCGCTGCTCGATGCGTCGATGGCACGCTACGGCCGCACTTTGTTCGACAAGCGGATGATGGCGGCGAGCCTCGACCACGCGATGTGGTTTCACCGGCCGTTCCGGGCCGATGAATGGCTGCTTTACGCCCAGGATTTGCCGAGCGCGCAGGGCGGACGCGGTCTGACCCGCGGCATGATCTTCAAGCAGGATGGCACGCTGGTGGCTTCCGTCGCCCAGGAAGGATCGCTGCGCGAGCGCAAGCCAGGTCCTCCTCAGGCGGCGTCGTAAGCGCCTCGCTCGACCAGGACGGTCTGGGAGGCAAGCCAACTCATCATCCAGCGCGCGACCCATGGAATTGGGATGATGAAAGCGCATCCGAGGAAAACGACAACGGCGCGCCAGAGATATTCCAGGCCGGTGGCCTTGAAGACGATCTCGCGCCGCGTGCCTTCGACGTTGCGGCAAATCCAGCGGGTCTGCGCCGTGTAGACCCACGCCCAGCCGATGATGGTGATGGCGGACAGGGCGCCGAGGAAATTCCAGCCCAGATAAGTCCAATACGGACCGGCGAAGCTAAGCCCGAGGGGCTGGCCTCCCGAGGCCAGGTTGGTAAAAAACCAGCGGATGGCGAACCAGCCCAGTCCGACCTCGATCAGGAACGAGGCAAAATGGGCAATTCGGTCGCCGACGAAATTGAGCGCGATGATCAACGCGACGGCGCCGAGGAACCACCACACGATGGTCATCGCATTGCCCGTGAAGGTGAGATCAGATCGTCCCGGCACCCGGGTTCGCGAGGTGAGCCATTTTAAGCTGCTGACAAGAACCCACGGCAGCGGGACGATGAAAATTGCGCCGATCACAAACAGCAGCGCTTGCTGGACAAAGTCCAGAATTTCGAAATCGATCGACAACGATCCGTTGCTGGCACTTGCCCCCGCACTTGGCCTTGCCGCCGTTTTGCCCGGCACGGGGGGTGGACCCGCGGCCCTGGACATCAGGCCCGGAATTTCGCCGGCCCTTTGCCAAGTCGTCATGCCTTCGGTCCAGATCAGCGTGTCGGGGCGGACCGTGCCGTTTGCGATGAGGCTGCGGAATTGAGCTTCCGGAAACGGCCCCTGCTGCTGTCCCCGGTCAGCGTAGAACCACGATCGATCTGGCATTTTCCCCCCTTGCCTGGGCCAAGAAGACGCAACGTTCTCGCCGCCGATGGATCCGGACTTAATGGATACAGACTTGGCAGATGACGCCCGTGCCGCTACACCGAACTATCGGCCGTAGCGACAATTTCGCAATTGTTTTTCGCCCGGGCGGCAACTTATTGTGGGATTTGGAGGGAATGCCGGATGAGCGTCGCGCTCCCTTCATGGTTTGATCGACCTTCGAAATCCCGGGAAATGAAGGCCTGAAAATGAAGCTCGTTGTCGCCATTATCAAACCGTTCAAGCTGGACGAGGTTCGCCAGGCGCTGACCGCCATCGGCGTTCACGGCATGACCGTTACCGAGGTCAAGGGTTACGGCCGTCAGAAGGGTCACACGGAAATCTATCGCGGCGCGGAGTACGTCGTGAATTTTCTGCCGAAGCTGCGGATCGAGATCGCCGTTTCGGCCGACATCGCCGACAAGGCGGTCGATGTGATTACCTCCAGCGCGCGCACCGGGCAGATTGGCGACGGCAAGATTTTCGTGACCCCGATCGATCACGCGCTGCGGATACGGACCGGCGAGACGGACAGCGACGCCCTCTAAAAGAGGCGGTAGCTCCACCGCCGAGACCGTCGCCGGCAGCAACCGGATACCGCCGGTGCCGACTCGTCATGTCGGCGAGCGGCCTGATCGAGAGCCTTGGCCAAGCGAGCTGCCAAAAAGCCTACTTAAATACCTTTTTTCTGCCTGCCTCGTGGGCACGACGATGCCGGCGACGACTAGCGCCCGATTCGTGGGCTACCGTGCCTAGGGTTTAGGCTGCCATTTTTGGCAGGGTTCCCCCCGGACCCCCAGAACATCAAAAATCTGCATGTTCATAGTCCGTTAGGCAGTGCGGCCGATCTGGCACGGCATTTGATTCTACCACCATCGGCTGTACCCGCGTTGTGACCTTCTCTGCGTGGTGAACTTCAGTCGAGATCGCTCGGTCTTCAGCGCCGAGTCCAAGCGGGGATCAAGACCCATGAAAATCGTTATGGCGATCATCAAGCCATTCAAGCTCGAAGAAGTCCGTGATGCCCTCACCGCCATCGGCGTGCACGGCCTGACCGTCACCGAGGTAAAGGGATATGGCCGGCAAAAGGGGCACACCGAAATCTATCGCGGCGCCGAATATGCGGTGAGCTTCCTGCCCAAGATCAAGATAGAGGTCGCGGTCGCCTCGGATCAGGTTGACAAGACCATTGAGGCCATCACGTCGGCTGCTAAGACTGGCCAGATCGGCGATGGCAAGATCTTCGTCATCAACCTCGAAAACGCGGTTCGGATCCGAACCGGCGAGGCGGATGCCGCAGCGCTCTAATATCCCGCGCGCTCAACCTTTTCCAATCAGGAGTAGTACGAAAATGACGTTCAAGCGTCCCACCAGCACGGGATTGGCGGCCCTCGCCGTCGGCCTGTTTGCCGCGACGGCGGCCTATGCCGAGCCGACGATCAACAAGGGCGACAATGCCTGGATGCTCACCTCGACGGTGCTCGTGCTGTTGATGACGATTCCGGGCCTCGCATTGTTCTATGGCGGCCTCGTCCGCTCCAAGAACATGCTCTCGGTCCTCATGCAGGTGTTTTACACGGTCTGCATCGTCGTCGTCCTTTGGGCGCTCTACGGCTACAGCATCGCCTTCACCGGCGGCTCCGACTTCTTCGGCGGCTTCTCGAAAGCCTTCCTGTCAGGCGTGACGCCGGACTCCAAAGCCGCCACCTTCAGCGTCGACGCCAACATCTCCGAACTGGTTTATGTCTGCTTCCAGATGACCTTTGCGGCCATCACTCCGGCGCTCATCGTCGGCGCTTTCGCCGAACGCATGAAATTTTCAGCGGTGGCGCTGTTCATTCCGCTGTGGGTCACGCTGATCTATTTCCCGATCGCGCACATGGTCTGGTACTGGGCCGGCCCGGACGCGATCTCGGATGCGGTCAAGGCGATTGCGGCGGCCGGTAGCGACGCGGCGGCAAAGACCGCGGCGGAAGCGAAGCTTGCGGCCGTCAACGCCGACGCCGGCTGGGTCTTCAAGAAGGGGGCGATCGATTTCGCCGGCGGCACCGTCGTGCATATCAATGCCGGCATTGCAGGCCTCGTCGGCGCCCTGATCATCGGCAAGCGCATCGGTTACGGCAAGGATTTGATGGCGCCCCACTCGCTGACGATGTCCATGATCGGCGCCTCGCTGCTCTGGGTGGGCTGGTTCGGCTTCAACGCAGGATCGAACCTTGAAGCCAGCGGCGGCGCCGCGCTCGCCATGACCAACTCCTTTGTCGCAACCGCGGCAGCGGCGTTGTCGTGGATGTTCTGCGAGTGGATGATCAAGGGGCATCCTTCGGTGCTCGGCGTGATTTCCGGCGCGGTCGCAGGCCTCGTCGCGGTGACGCCCGCGGCGGGCTATGCCGGGCCGATGGGTGCGATCGTGCTCGGCCTTGTGGTCGGCGTGGTCTGTCTGTTCTTCGTCACCGCAGTCAAGAACGCGCTCGGCTACGACGACTTGCTCGATGTCTTCGGCGTCCACTGCGTCGGCGGAATCATCGGCGCACTCGGCACCGGCATCCTGGTCAACCCGGCGCTCGGCGGCACCGGCATCATGGACTACACCACCGGCAAGATCGCCGACTACGAGTTCGGCGCGCAGATGGTTTCCCAGATCTGGGGCGTCTGCACCACGCTGGTGTGGTCGGGCGTCGGCTCTGCGATTCTCTACAAGGTCGTCGACGTCATCGTCGGCCTGCGCGTCAATGTCGAAAGCGAGCGTGAGGGCCTCGACCTCACCGACCACACCGAACGCGCCTACAACATGTGAGTTCTCCCGAGGGCATTCCCTCTTCGGAGGGCATGCCCAGAACTACGGTTTGAGCACATACCCGGCAATGCTCCGACCGTTGAGGGGCTCCAGCGCAAGCTGGGGCCCTTTTTTTCGCGATCCCAGTGAACTGGATTTCGACGGTGGTGTCCCGGTTCTGACATTCGTATCGTGTCGCGGCAGGCATTTTTACGAATGTCAGAACCAAAGGGACACCAGCAAATATAGGTTTCTAGTGTGGCTTTGACTCTGGCGTTCCTTTGAAGAGCTCGCGGCAACACTGAAAGGAACGTCAGAGTCGCCACACTAGCTCCGATGGTTAATCGCGTCTTAACCTCGCCGTATCTATGGTGATTTGATCCATATCCCACCGGTCTCACGACGCGATCGGCGGCCTGAACGAATGCTGGCGCGACAAGTATGGCCATGACCGCATCATCCCGCGCCCCCCAGGGCGGTGGAAACGAGGCAAGCGAACGCTCGCCCTTTTTGCGGGTCACCGAATTGCTGGCGCCCTATCAGCCGGCCAAACCGTTGATAACGCTCTCGTTAGGGGAGCCGCAGCATCCCGTGCCCGAATTCGTGGGCCCGGTTCTCGCCAGGCACATCGCCGACTTTGGCCGCTACCCGATCGCCAAGGGAATCGAGCCCTTCCGGCGTGCCGCGGCAGATTGGCTCGCCCGGCGCTTCAACCTGCCCCGCCCCATCGATCCCGATACCGAGCTTCTGGTGCTCAGCGGCAGCCGCGAAGGGCTGTTTTTCGCGGCCCTCACCGCCGTCCGACTGGTCGGCGAA
Organism: uncultured Alphaproteobacteria bacterium; assembly: GCA_963770515.1. Lineage (GTDB taxonomy): Bacteria > Pseudomonadota > Alphaproteobacteria > Rhizobiales > Xanthobacteraceae > Bradyrhizobium. The sequence goes on along the minus strand of CAVYPW010000001.1, from coordinate 1,254,254 downwards.
CGCAAGGGAAGACCGGCCATCCTGATGCCCAATCCGTTTTACCCGGCCTATGGCGCCGGCGCGCGCGCCGCCCGCTGCGAGTCGATCTATCTGCCGACCACGCCTGCCAACGGATTTTTGCCCGACCTCGACACGCTCGATGAGGCCACCTTGGCGCGGACGGTAGCGATGTACATTGCTTCACCGGCCAATCCGCAAGGCGCCGTCGCCTCGAGGGATTACTTCACCCGCCTGAAAAAACTCGCCGACCGTTTCGGCTTCATGATTTTCAGCGACGAGTGTTATTCGGAAATCTATACGCAAGAAGCGCCTGGCAGCATGCTCGAATGCGCCGGCGGCGATTTTGCCCATGTGGTGGCGTTTCAATCGCTGTCGAAGCGTTCGAATCTGCCCGGCATGCGCGTCGGCTTTGCCGCCGGTGACAGGCGATTTCTGAGCGCCTTCCATGAACTGCGCAACGTCGCAGCGCCGCAGGTGCCGGTTCCGGTCCAGCATGTGGCGATCGCCGCCTACAATGACGAAGCTCATGTCGAGGAAAATCGCAGGCTTTACCGGCTCAAGTTCGACCTCGCGGACCAGATCCTCGGCAGCCGTTATGGCTATCGGCGTCCCGCCGGTGGCTTCTGTGTCTGGCTCGACGTCTCGGCGAAGGGCGGCGACGAAGCGGTGACCGTGAAGCTTTACAGGGATGCCGGTGTCCGGGTGATTCCGGGCAGCTACCTCGCAAGGCAGCAACCGGACGGCCGTAATCCAGGCGCAGGCTTCATTCGGCTTGCGCTTGTCGCAGACAGTGAAACAACGGCCGAGGCGCTGCACCGGCTGGTTCAAACTCTGGGCTGATGAGCATGCCGGCAATCGAACGCGTCATTCCCTTGGTGAGCCAGTTGCCGGCGGCAATCCGCGAGGCGCTGGTCCGCCGCCTGCGCGAACTCGCAGGCCTCGGCTTGCTGACGTTTGCCGGCGTCGCAACCGCCGCGCTCGTGACCTGGTCGGTGCAGGACCCGAGCTTTAGCCACGCGACATCGCGCCCGATCCACAACATCGCCGGCTATACGGGAGCGATCGGCGCCGATCTTCTGATGCAGATTCTCGGGCTCGGCGCGATCATGCTGATCTTGCCGATCGCCGTATGGGGCTGGCGGATGCTGACCCATCGCAGCTTCGACCGCGAAGCGCTGCGGCTCGGCTGCTGGATCCTGTGCACGGGTTCGGCCGCCGGATTTTTCAGCTGCTGGCCGCATGGCGGAACGTGGCCGCTGCCGACCGGGCTTGGCGGTGTCATCGGCGACGCGCTGGTGCGTGCACCCGCAGTCGTGTTCGGGCCGCCCGGCTTCATTTATAATCTGGCGCTTGGGATCATTTTGGGTGCGGTCACCGTCGCAACATTTTTTGTGGCCGGCGGCTTCGGCTCGCGCACCGATGAAGAAGACCTGACCGCGATCGATGAGGAGGATGACGAGCCTCTCGGTGAGGACGGCGACGGCGGCTCGATCTCGCTTGGCTGGGCCGTGCATGCCGTGATGAGCACCAAGGCTCGCTTGGCCTGGCTGCTCGCCGCGGCCTATCGTTGGCTGGTCTCAAGCGCACCCGCCCCGCGCGCGTCGTTCGATCGTCAGGAGCCGAGCCTCGATCGAAGTCTTGGCGGCCGCGCAGCTCCCAGCCTCGCCCCTCACGACGACGATGAGCAGGACGAAGAGGAAGAAGAGGACGAGGAAGAGCCGGCGGCGCGTGCGCCTCGGAAGAAAGCCGCGCCCAAATCGCCGGCCAGGAAATCCGAAAAATGGGATTTTCCGGCAATATCGATGCTCGGTGCGCCCAAGGCGTCCGATCGCCAGCCGCTCTCCAAGTCGGAGCTGGAAGCCAATTCACGACGGCTCGAAGTCGTGCTTCAGGACTTCGGCGTCCGCGGCGAAATCGTCAAGGCCAATCCCGGTCCGGTCGTCACGCTGTACGAGCTCGAGCCCGCGCCCGGCATCAAGTCGTCGCGCGTGATTGGCCTCGCCGACGACATCGCGCGCTCGATGAGCGCGCTCTCGGCACGCGTCGCCGTCGTGCCCGGCCGCAACGCCATCGGCATTGAATTGCCGAACTCGCATCGCGAGAAAGTTTACTTGCGCGAACTGCTTGTCGCGAAGGAAATCAACGAATCCGTCGCAAAGCTTCCGCTCTGTCTCGGCAAGACGATCGGTGGCGATCCCGTCATCATCGATCTCGCCCGCACGCCGCATATGCTGATCGCCGGCACCACCGGCTCCGGCAAATCGGTCGCCATCAACACCATGATCCTCAGCCTCGTCTATCGGCTGCGGCCCGACCAGTGCCGGCTGATCATGGTCGATCCCAAGATGCTCGAACTCTCGGTCTATGACGGCATTCCGCACCTGCTGACGCCGGTCGTGACCGACCCCAAGAAAGCCGTGGTCGCGCTCAAATGGGCGGTGCGCGAGATGGAAGAGCGCTACAAGCGGATGTCCAAGCTCGGGGTACGCAACATCGACGGCTACAATGCACGGCTCGGAGAGGCCAGGGCCAGGGGCGAAGAACTGACACGCACCGTGCATACCGGTTTCGACAAGGAGACCGGCAAGGCAATCTATGAGGAAGAGAAACTCGACCTCGATCCGCTGCCCTATATCGTCATCATCGTCGACGAAATGGCCGACCTGATGATGGTCGCCGGCAAGGACATCGAAGGCGCGGTGCAGCGCCTCGCACAGATGGCGCGCGCGGCAGGCCTGCATGTGATCCTCGCCACGCAACGCCCCTCGGTCGATGTCATCACCGGCACGATCAAGGCGAACTTCCCGACCCGCATCGCGTTCCAGGTTACCTCGAAGATCGACAGCCGCACCATTCTCGGCGAAATGGGCGCCGAGCAACTGCTCGGACAGGGCGACATGCTCTACATGGCGGGCGGTGGGCGCATCAGCCGCGTGCACGGCCCGTTCGCCTCCGACGAAGAGGTCGAGAAGGTAGTGCGTCACCTGAAGACGCAAGGATCGCCGGAATACCTCGAGGCGGTCACGGCCGAGGAACCCACCGAAGAAGACGGCGCGGTATTCGACTCCACCGGCATGGGCAGCGACGGCGGCGGCGACCTGTTCTCGCAGGCGGTGGCCATCGTCAAGCGCGACCGCAAGGCCTCGACCAGCTATATTCAGCGCCGGCTGCAAATCGGCTACAATCGTGCGGCATCGCTGATGGAGCGAATGGAACTTGAGGGCATCGTCGGACAGGCCAACCATGCCGGCAAACGCGAGATTCTCGTTGAGGAAGAAGAAGGCGGTTTTTAATTAGCCGCTAGTATGGCGGTTCAGAAGTTCGAAACGTGGCTCCGCAAAATGCTACGAACTTCGGAACCGGGACACTAGAGCCCCAAGACCCCGCCAATTGCTATTTTTCACGGAAAAACGATAGCCCCCTCGACGCGAAGCACGATAAAAGGGCGGCGGACCACCAGAGAACCTGCGTTGACTGAAAATCAGAAAAATCGAATGGCCTCACGATTCTCAGCTCCTTTTAAAGGCGTTGCCTTCACGCGAGCGGCGGCGGCGTTTGCGATCACGGCATGCTTCGTTGTCTCGACGTCGGCCGTCGCACAGGCCCCGATCCCGCCGCAGAGCATTCCGGTTCCCAAGGCCGCCCCGAAAGGCCGCGACGGCGCCCCGGACGGACAAAAGGGACCGACGATGACGGGCGCGACACAGGTGGCGCCCAATCCCGTCATTCCCGACCCGCATCGCAATGTGCCTTTGAGTATTTTTGCGACCTTCGACGACAAGCAGAAGGCGCAGGCTGCCAAGATCAGCACCTACCTGTCATCACTCCAGACGCTGATCGGCAACTTCGTCCAGGTCGGACCCGACGGCAGCAAGACCAAGGGGCAATTCTTTATTCAAAAGCCCGGCAAGGTGCGTTTCGAATATGAATCGCCCAACCCGATCGCGATCGTCGCCGATGGATCGATGGTGGCGATACGCGACCGTAACCTCTCCACCCAGGACCTCTACCCGCTGTCGCAAACGCCGCTGCGATATTTGCTGTCGGACCGCATCGATCTGATGAAGGACACCAACGTCGTCAGCGTGACGGCGGACGATCTCTTCATCAGCGTCACGATCGAGGAAAGACAACTGCTGACCGGCACCAGCCGCCTGATGCTGATGGTGGGCGCCAAGGACGGCCAGCTCAAGCAATGGACCGTCACCGACCCGCAGGGCTACGACACCACGGTCGCGGTCTATAACCTCGATACATCCAGGAAGATCGACCCGGGCATGTTCAAGATCGACATGACGGACCACACCTTCCCGCCGGGTTGACCGCTGCGTCGCACGGTCGCGAACAATTCACTATTCCGTGCGGGATCGAGAAATTCATCCTTGATTGCAAGATGCAGACATGCGTCATCTTTGGACGTCGTTTGTCTTGCCGGTCCTTATGCGCCTTTCCCTGACAACCTGGAATATCAATTCGGTGCGCCTGCGCATCGACCTCGTGGCCCGATTCATCAAGTCGGTAAGGCCCGATATCCTGTGCTTGCAGGAAACCAAATGCATCGATGACGCGTTTCCGCTCAAGCGTTTCAAGCGTCTCGGCTACGAACATGTCGCCCTGAACGGCCAGAAAGGCTATCACGGCGTCGCGGTTATTTCGCGGTTACCTTTCGAGAAGACCGGCATCCGCACCTTCTGCGACAAGCTCGATTCGCGTCACATTTCGGTCGAGTTCGGCAAGCGCGCCCAGATCGCCAAACCGCTGGTGCTGCATAATTTCTACGTGCCGGCCGGCGGCGACATTCCGGACCCCGCCCTCAATCCGAAATTCGAACATAAGCTCCGTTTTCTCGATGAGATGAAATCCTGCGAGCCGCTGCATCCGCGCGGCGAGGATCGCCATATTCTGGTTGGCGATCTCAACGTCGCGCCCCATGAGAACGACGTCTGGTCTCACAAGCAATTACTGAAGATTGTCTCTCACACGCCGATCGAAACCGAGAAGTTGCTGGCGGCCCAGAGCCACGGCGATTGGATCGACGTCGCGCGCGACCGCATTCCGCTGTCAGAGAAAGTCTATACCTGGTGGAGTTATCGGGCGGCAGACTGGACGGTCGGCGATCGTGGCCGAAGGCTTGACCACATCTGGGTCTCACGCGCGCTGAAGGATAGCGTGAGCGATTTCCGTATTACGCGCGAGGCGAGAGGCTGGGAGCGGCCGTCCGACCACGTTCCCGTGACGGTGACGCTCGACGTCTGAATTTTCTGATCTTGCACGCGGGCCAGGTGAGCGTGGCTCAGGTGCTGAGTTTGGCGCCCGCCATCAAAATGTCGCTGGCGATCTGGCTTGTGCGCTTGGCAAATTCGTCACGCAGACGCCGCGCCGCTGCGGGATCGCTTTCCAGCACGCGCTGAAACAGGCTGCGCGCGACCCTGATGACCGACGAATCTTCCAGCGCGGTCGCGGTCGATGGCCGCCGCATCGCGTTGATCAGCGCGAGTTCACCGATCAGGGCGCCGGGACCGGCCACAACCGATGCGCCGCCATCCTCGATGCGAAACGCACCCCGCTGAACGATGAACCCGGCATCGGCTTCATCGCCGGCGTGGAACAGCACCGAATCACGCGAGAGGCTGCGTTGTTCGGAGCCGATCGCAAGCATGCGCAATGCCGCGGTCCCCAACACACGAAGCGTCGGGACACGTTCCAGCAGGGCAACATCATCCTCGATCGACATGAAAAGCCAACAGCGCGATGACGAATCGTATCATGGCACCAGCTTGTAGCCACCGGCTTCCGTCACCAGGATCTCCGGATTGGCGGCGTCCTTCTCGATCTTCTGGCGCAGACGGTAGATGTGGGTTTCCAGCGTGTGCGTGGTGACGCCGGAGTTGTAACCCCAAACTTCCTGCAGCAGCGTTTCGCGTGAAACCGGCAGCTGGCCGGCGCGGTAAAGGAAACGGAGAATCGCGGTTTCCTTTTCCGTCAGCCGCACCTTTCTGGCGTTGGCGCCCGTCAGCATTTTGGAGCCGGGACGGAAGCTGTAGGGCCCGACCGAGAAGACTGCATCTTCGCTGGCTTCATGCTGGCGGAGCTGCGCCCGGATCCGCGCCAGCAGCACTGCAAAACGGAACGGCTTGGCGACATAGTCATTGGCCCCGGACTCAAGGCCTAAAATCGTATCCGAATCGGTGTCATGGCCGGTGAGCATGATGATCGGGGCCTTGAAGCCGCCTTTGCGCAAGGAGCGCACGACCTCGCGGCCATCGGTATCGGGCAGTCCGACATCCATCAGCACGAGATCGGGGGCATCGGTCTTGGCGGCGGTCGCGCCTTTGGCGCCGGTATCGACGGCAGAAGCTTCGAATTCGTCGTGTAGCGATAATTGCTCCACCAGCGTATCGCGCAGATCGGTATCGTCATCTACGATCAGGATCTTGCGGGCATTGGCCATGGGTTTAGTCCTTTGGGGGCATCGGCGCCGGCCCGAGCAGCTTGGGCCGTGTCGTATTGGTCAAATGGGGGTCTTCAAGACGTTCGTCATGAGGTATGCGGCTGTTACGGATTCACAAGCCGAAACGCAATCTACCCCAGGATTCGCGTGCATTTAGATGAATGTCCTGTAATGCGGCGGGGACGAATTGTCCCATGACCGTCGATCAGGAGACCTGGCAGGCGCATGGATAATTCCCCATTTTCAAATACTTACCACAAAACAAGGCGTGACGGGCCTTGGACGTCGATCAGGGTCCGCCCCGCGGCCGGTAACCCCCGCCGTGGTTGGCTCACCGCCGGCCCCCACATCATCCCGATCGCCCTCGGCCGGGGAGGAATCATCGCCAACAAGCGCGAGGGCGACGGTGGAACCCCAAAAGGGACTTTTCGGCCGCGACGATTGTGGTGGCGCGCCGACCGCTCTCCGAGACCCGAGACTTTTCTGCCTGTTCGCGCCATCCGCCCCGACGACGCCTGGTGCGAGGATCCCGCCAGCCGCCATTACAACCGGCCGCTTACGCTCAGCCATCACGACAGCGGCGACCGGCTCACACGTGACGATCATCTCTACGATTTCATCATCGAGATCGATCACAACACGCAGCCCACGATCGCCGGTCGCGGCAGTGCAGTGTTCCTGCATCTGGCACGGGCGGATTTTTCGCCGACCGCGGGATGCGTCTCGATGAAAAAATCAGCCATGCTGCAACTCTTGTGTCGAATAGGCCCGCATACGAAGATCATCATCGGCTAAACAGGACGCACAATGCTTGCCAACGATAAGATCACGGCTGCCGCCAAGACGCTCAACGATCATTGGCGCGCCGGCACCAAGCTCGAGAGCCTTGACGCTTCGATCCGTCCGCAAGACCGCCTCGACGGCTATGCGGTCCAGGCTGCGCTTGCGAAACATTCGAACGGCAAATTATTCGGCTGGAAAATCGCCGCGACCAGCGAGGCCGGACAGAAACACATCAATGTCAGCGGGCCGCTCGCGGGGCGTATCCTTGCGGAGACGGTCATCGCCGATGGCGGCGCCGCCTCGATGAAGGGTAACAAGATGTGCGTCGGCGAGGCCGAATTCGCCTTCCGTTTCGCGCATGACCTGCCGCCGTGGGCGAACCCTTACACGTTGCAGGAAGTGCTCGACGCCGTCGGCACGCTGCATCCGGCCATTGAAATTCCCGATTCGCGTTTTACCGATTTCGTCGGCGTCGGCGAAGCGCAACTGATCGCCGACAACGCCTGCGCGCATCGCTTTGTGCTGGGTGAGGCAACCAACGCCGATTGGCGCGCCCGCGATCTTATCGAAGAGCGGCCGGTCATTATGCTGCGTGGCGAGCGGCATGCAGGCCACGGCAAAAACGTGCTCGGCGATCCCCGCGTGGCGCTCGCCTGGTGCGTCAACGAACTGCGCGCGCTCGGGATCACGCTGCGGGCAGGCGAGGTCGTCACCACCGGGACCTGCTGCACGCCATTGCCGATTCAGGCAGGTGATTTGTTTGCTGCCGATTTCGGCGCACTCGGCAAGGTTTCCGTGGGATTTAGTTAGCCAGCGTTTCAAGCGAAGTGGGCACCGGTTCGCGGGAAGAAAACGCGATCAAGCAAAAAAGTAGAGCCCGGTTCTGATTCCATCAGAACCGGACAGGTTCTAGGTGCGGTGCCCAAAAATCGCCGAACCCACTCGGACGTGGGTCGCCCCCATCTGTATCGCGATCGCAAAATCCGCGCTCATTCCCATCGACAGATTTGTCAGCCCGTTACGCGCCGCGATCTTGGCGGTCAGCGCGAAATGCGGTGCCGACGCATCGTCGACCGGCGGAATGCACATCAAGCCTGAAATCGAAAGACCGTATTTCTCACGGCAGTCGGCGATGAAGCTGTCGGCGTCAGCGGGCGCGATACCGGCCTTTTGAGGCTCTTCCCCCGTATTGAGCTGAACGAACAACTGCGGCCGCCGGGTCTGGATGCGGAATTCCCTGGCCAAGGCCTCGCAAAGGCTTGGACGATCGACGGAGTGGATCGCATCGAACAGGGCTACCGCTTCCTTGGTCTTGTTGGATTGCAGCGGACCGATCAGATGCAGGGAAATTCCGGGGTAAGCCGACATTAACCCTGGCCACTTGGACTTGGCTTCCTGAACGCGGTTCTCTCCGAACACGCATTGCCCGGCTTTGATGACCGGCTCAATCGCATCCGCATCGAATGTTTTGGAGACGGCAATCAGCGTCACCGAGGCGCGATCCCGCCGCGACTCCTTGCATGCCCGCGCAACCGCACGTTCGACGGCGGCGAGCCCGGCCGGTAAATGTTCGGTTAACTGCGAAGAGGCTTCGTTATTCATGGGTGTTAGTTATTGACGCCGGGTCTGCGGGGCCAGGAGTTTCAGAGGGAGTTTCAGAGATATTTGCATTTTTACGGAATCCGAGGAGGGCTTTTTGAATCCCTATCGGTACGTTGCGTTCCGGGGTTGGGAACTAGCATGTCAGGCTTTGGCTTCAAGCGCAAAAAATCGGGACTGGACAAGCTACTTGGAATCCGCGCGCGGCTCGCACTGCTGGCGCTGATCCTGGTGGCGCCCTTGATGCTTGAACGCGCCCACTCGCCCGAAGAGGCCCGCAACAAGCAGATCGCCCTCGCCTATTCGGAATTCGCGCGGCTCGCCCAGCACAGCGCTGACAGTCAGCGCGAAGCCGTTGCATCGGTCGAGACCGTGTTGAAATCGGCGGCTCACATCCAGGCCTCCAAGAACGCTTTCGATCCAAGCTGTGACACGCTGTCGGCAAGTCTGCCGGTCAAGTTGCCGTGGATCCGCAATCTGATGATTGTCGGCAACGACGGCCGGATCAAATGTGCGACGCTCGATACGCTGATCGGTCTCGACCTTAATGACCGCACTTATTTCAAGCGGGCACGACTGGGCCGCGACCTCGTGTTCAGCGATTTCCTGCTTTCCAAATACAATAACGACCCGATCGTGATGGCGGCCTATCCGGTTTCCGGGGTCGATCCGGAATCCGATCTTGTCATCGTGGCCGCCGTCAGCCTCGACTGGATGTCGAAGATCATGAACGACCTCAGCGATCGTCCCGGCATTCTGGCCATTCTCGTCGACAGCGCCGGAACCGTGATGGCGGCGCCGACGGATCTGGCCCGCCTGGTCGGCCGACCGCTGACCGGCGTCCCGACCCTGACAGGAGCAGTCACAAGGGCGATCAATTCGGATCAGCAGGCCGGCGTGTTTTCGTTCCCGTCTTCGGATGGGGTCAAACGCACGTTGAGCTTTTCGCGGATTCCCGGCACGGAATCGCGGCTGATCCTGATTGTCGACGAAGCCAGGGTGGCTGCCGATATCAACCACGAGATTCGCAACGCCTATTTGCAGCTTGGATTGGTCTGTGTGTTCGTGCTGCTGGGCGCGCTGGCCGCGGCAGAAATTCTGATTATCCGGCCGATCTACAAGCTCGTCGCGGTCGCACGGCGTTTCGGCGAAGGGAATTTGTCGGTACGTGCGGTCGACAGCCGGCTGCCGGTCGAGTTCGCGCCGCTGGCTCGCGCCTTCGACGCGATGGCCAGCCAGCTTTCCGAGCGCGAGCTCGAACTGATCGCGTCGAACGACCGTCTGACGGTCATGGCTTCGATCGACATGCTGTCAGGCCTTGCAAATCGCCGCGGGTTTCAGGGCCGGCTTGATTTTGAGTGGATGAAAGCCCAGCAATGCCACAGCGAGCTGTCGCTGATGATGATCGACGTCGATCACTTCAAGCTGTTCAACGATACCTATGGCCATCCCGAAGGCGACGCCTGTCTCTCACGGATCGGTGAAACGCTCGCCGGTCTCGCGGCGGCGACCTCGGGCTTTGCCGCCCGTTATGGCGGCGAGGAATTCTGCCTGTTGCTGCCAAACACCGGCACGCGCCGCGCGCTTGAGGTCGGCGAGATGGTGCGGGTGGCGATACAGCGCCTCGCCATCCCCCACGCGACCTCCAGCCATCTGGCGGTCACGGTCAGTGTCGGCGTAGCCGGCGTCAAGCCGAGCGAAGCGCTCAACCCGGGCGATCTGCTGGAAGCCGCCGACGCCAGCCTTTATGTTGCCAAACGTAACGGCCGAAACACGGTTGCGGAACACGGCCTTGACCAAACTCCCGAGAATGACGGCTCGGTGGCGCTGGCGAGTTAGCCGGCCCGTCGCACGACCCGTTGACCGGAAAGCTGCTTTTGTGGCCTAGTCCGCCGTCTTTTGATGACGGCCGAATCCACCAAAAAGCCAAGCGATTCCATGAGCTCCGAACGCTATAACGCCCGCGAATCCGAGCCCCATTGGCAGCGCCAGTGGGATGAAAAAGCGATTTTTTCCGCCAAGAACGACGATCCGCGGCCGAAATATTACGTGCTTGAGATGTTCCCCTACCCCTCGGGGCGCATCCATATCGGGCACGTCCGGAACTACACGCTCGGCGACGTGCTCGCGCGTTTCATGCGCGCCAAGGGATTCAATGTGCTGCATCCGATGGGCTGGGACGCATTCGGGCTGCCAGCCGAAAACGCCGCGATCGAGCGCAAGGTGGCGCCGAAAGCGTGGACCTACGACAACATCGCCGCGATGAAGAAGCAGTTGCGCTCGATCGGTCTGTCGCTCGACTGGAGCCGCGAGTTCGCCACCTGCGATCCTTCCTATTACAAGCACCAGCAGAAGATGTTCAACGACTTCCTGCGTGAGGGTCTGGCCGAGCGCGAGAAGCGCAAGATCAACTGGGACCCGGTGGACATGACCGTGCTCGCCAACGAGCAGGTGATCGACGGCCGCGGCTGGCGATCGGGCGCGGTGGTCGAACAGCGCGAAATGAATCAGTGGGTCTTCAAGATCACGAAGTACTCGCAGGAACTTTTGGACGCGCTCGACACACTCGACCGCTGGCCGGACAAGGTGCGGCTGATGCAGCGCAACTGGATCGGGCGCAGCGAGGGGCTCCTGATTCGCTTCGCGCTCGACGCAGCGACGACGCCGGCCGGCGAGACCGAACTCAAGATTTTCACGACGCGGCCGGACACGCTGTTCGGCGCCAAGTTCATGGCGATCTCGGCCGACCATCCACTGGCGCAGGCAGCGAGCGCGAAGAACGCGAAGCTGGCCGAGTTTATCGCCGAGATCAAACGCACCGGCACCGCGCAGGAAATTATCGACACGGCTGAAAAGCAGGGTTTCGATACCGGCATTCGCGCGGTTCACCCATTCGATCCGGATTGGAAGCTGCCGGTCTATGTCGCCAATTTCGTGCTGATGGAATATGGCACCGGCGCGATCTTCGGCTGTCCCGCGCATGACCAGCGCGATCTCGATTTCGTCAACAAGTACCATCTCGGCAATATTCCGGTGGTTTGTCCGGAAGGACAGGACCCGAAGACTTTCGTGATCACGGACACCGCTTATGATGGCGATGGCCGGATGATCAATTCGCGTTTCCTCGACGGCATGACGATCGAGGCGGCCAAGGAAGAGGTCGCGAAGCGGCTGGAGAGCGAGCTCCGCGGCAATGCGCCCGTCGCTGAGCGGCAGGTGAACTTCCGCCTGCGCGACTGGGGCATCTCGCGTCAGCGCTATTGGGGCTGTCCGATCCCGGTGATTCATTGCCCGAAATGCGACGTGGTGCCGGTGCCGGACAAGGACCTGCCCGTGGTGCTGCCCGAGGACGTGACCTTCGACAAGCCGGGCAACGCGCTCGACCATCACCCAACCTGGAAGCATGTCACCTGCCCGCAATGTGGCGCCGAGGCGCTGCGCGAAACCGACACCATGGACACCTTCGTCGATTCGTCCTGGTATTTCGCGCGCTTCACCGATCCATGGAACGAGACGTCACCGACGACGCCTGATGTCGCCAACCGCCTGATGCCGGTCGATCAATATATCGGCGGCGTCGAGCACGCGATCCTGCACCTGCTATATAGCCGCTTCTTCACCCGCGCCATGAAGGCGACCGGTCACATCGACATCAAAGAACCGTTCGCCGGCATGTTCACCCAAGGCATGGTGGTTCACGAGACCTATCGCCGGGAAAACGGTGAATGGGTGTCGCCGGCCGAAATCGACGCCTCAATGACAATCGAGCAAGTCGATCGGGATGGATCGTCAGGAACGAAGCCCCCTACGACCAAACGTAAGGCTTGGCTTAGAGCAACCGGCGAAGAATTGATCGTCGGCCCAGTCGAGAAAATGTCGAAGTCGAAGAAGAACACGGTCGACCCCGACGACATCATCGCGACTTATGGCGCCGACACCGCCCGCTGGTTCATGCTGTCGGACTCCCCGCCCGAACGCGACGTAGTTTGGAGCGAGGAAGGCGTAAATGGCGCCTCGCGTTTCGTGCAACGGCTCTGGCGCCTCGTTCATGATGCGGCCGAGGCCGGCAAGGCCGCACCAGCCACGAAGCCCGCATCATTCGGGACCGATGCGCTCAGCTTACGCAAGGCGGCCCATGGCGCGCTGGACAAGGTTTCGACCGGCATCGAACGGCTGCACTTCAATGTCTGCCTGGCCCATATAAGGGAGTTTTCCAATGCGCTGGGCGATGTGCTGGCCCGCCCCGGACAGCCCTCCCCGGACCTGACCCCGGATCTAACTTGGGCCATCCGGGAAGCCGCCACGATCCTCGTTCAATTGTTCGCGCCCATGATGCCCCATTTGGCAGAGGCCTGCTGGGTGGTGCTCGGCGAGCCGGGTCTGGTTTCAGAAGCAAGCTGGCCCAAAATCGAACGAGATTTGCTGGTTGAAGACACGGTGACCTTGGTGGTTCAGGTCAACGGCAAGAAAAGAGGCGAAGTCACGGTGGCCCGCACAGCCCAGAATCCGGAAATTGAGGCTGCCGTTTTGGCCCTTGATGCGGTAAAACAATCCTTGGGGGACAAGCCCGTGCGCAAAGTGATTGTTGTTCCGATGAGGATCGTGAATGTCGTTGGCTAAGATACTCACTCGGTTTCTCGCGGTGGCTGCACTGGCGGCCCTGACGGCCGGATGCTTCCAGCCGATGTATGCCGAGCATGCAGACGGCACGCCAGGCCTGCGGGAAAAATTGATGGGGGTGGAACTCCCTCCGGTCAACAAGCCAAACTCGTCGCGTGACGCCCGGCTGGGCGTGGCAATCCGCAACGCGCTGGCGTTCAAGCTTTATGGCAATGCCACGGGCACGTCGCCCACTCACAGGCTGGAGATCAAATTCACCACCGGGCGCAATGACCTGATGACTGACGCCAATACCGGGCTGCCGACCAGCGAAAATTACAGCCTCGACGCGCAGTTCAACCTGATCGATGTCAACACCGGCAAATCGGTGATGACGGGAACAACGTTCTCGCATGTCACCTACGACATTCCCGGCAGCTATCAGCGGTTTGCCCGCGAGCGCGCTTTGCGCGATGCCGAGGATCGTGCCAGTCAGGAAGTCGCTGAAAACATCAAGACGCGCCTGGCTTCGTTCTTCTTCGCCGGCGCCTGAGAGATTCGGCCTTCCACCACGCCTCACGGCCCAAGCGGCAAATCTTTTGTCCTAATCTTTACTATTCGCCTTGGCACGGCTTCGTCGAAGCGAAAACGATGGGTATTGTCCGGCCATGGTGGCGCTCCGCGGAAAAGAAATCGATGCTTTTCTCGCCCGGCCTGATCCGGGACGTCCGATCGTTCTGCTTTATGGTCCGGATGCGGGCCTCGTCCGCGAGCGCGCTGAAGCGTTGCTGAAGTCAGCGGTCGACGATCCCAACGATCCATTTTCGCTCGTCAGGCTGGACGGCGATGAGCTTTCCGCCGAGCCGTCCCGATTGGTTGACGAGGCGCTGACGATCCCCCTGTTCGGCGGCCGCCGCGCGATACGCGTTCGCGCCGGCTCGCGGAATTTTGCCGGCGGCATCGATGCGCTGGCAGACACGCCGCTTAGGGATTGCCGCATCGTCATCGAGGCCGGCGAGCTCCGGCCCGAATCCTCCCTTCGCAAGGCCTGTGAGCGCGCCAAGACAGCAGTCGCAATCGCCTGCTATCCCGACACCGAACGCGACCTGGCGAAACTGATCGACGAGGAGCTAAAACTCTCGAACCTGCGTATCGCTCCGGATGCCCGCGCCGTGCTGATGACCTTGCTCGGCGGCGACCGGCAGGCCTCGCGCAATGAATTGCGCAAACTCACGCTCTATGCGCACGGCAAGGGCGAGGTCACGCTCGATGATGTGATGGCGGTCGTGGCCGATGCATCCGAGCTGAAGATCGACCCGATTGTCGATGGTGCCTTTGCCGGAAATCCTGCCACTGTCGAGACCGAATTCGCCAAGGCCATGGTCGCCGGCACTTATCCCGGCGTGATCATTTCCGCCGCCCAGCGCCAGGCCGCGTGGCTGCACAAATCCATGCTCGCGATCGCCGAGGGGACGCCGAGTTCCGTCGTGCTCGATGGTGGATTTCCACGGCTGCATTTTTCCCGGAAGGCCAATGTCGAGATCGCGCTGCGCAATTTCGATACGGCACGGCTCGCGCTGGTCATCGATCAGCTCGCGGTTGCGGCCCTTGAAATGCGCAAGCAGGCAACACTCGCCGCCGTCATTGCGCAACGTGCGCTGCTTTCGATCGCGGTGAATGCCAAGCGGCGGGGATGAACCCGTCGCGGCGCCTTGCGAGAACGAGCCCGTGACGCGGGCCAAGACAGACCGATCTCAAGACTTGAGATCAGGATTTGGAACTCAACCGTCGGACGATATCGTCAAGCTGATCGAGGTCGCGATAACGGATATGAACGATGCCACCGGTCTCGTGATGATCGATGCTGACGGCAAGCCCGAGGGCGTCACTGACGGTTTTTTCCAGCGACACCGTGTTGGGATCCTTTGCCTTGCTGCCCCTCGCCTTCTGCGGTTTTCGTTCCGGCACACCTTCGACATGGGCCAGGGCTTCGGCCTGCCGCACATTGAGGCCTTCTTCGACGATGCGCTTGGCTGCGGCGACGGGGTCCGGAACACCGATGAGTGCGCGGGCATGGCCGGCCGATAATTGGCCGAGCGCGATATAGGCCTGCACTTCCGCCGGCAGTTTCGTCAACCGCATCATGTTGGCGACATGACTGCGGCTCTTGCCGACGATTCTCGCGATATCTTCCTGGCTGCGTTTGAACTCGTTGGCGAGCGCGTGATAGCCCTGCGCCTCTTCCATCGCATTGAGGTCTTCGCGCTGGACGTTTTCGACAATCGCGATCTCAAGTGCATCCGAATCGCTGACATCGACCGGCACGATCGGCACTTCGTGCAGGCCCGCGGCCTGCGACGCCCGCCAGCGGCGTTCGCCGGCGATGATCTCGAAGCGATCCTGCGCGCCGCGCACCGGCCGAACCACGATCGGCTGAATCACGCCGTGTTGCTTGATCGAATTGGCGAGTTCCTTCAGCTCGGCATCGGGAAATTCCCGGCGTGGATTGCGCGGATTCGGTTTGAGAAATTCGATCGGCACCTTGCGCTGCGCGCGTGGCCGGTCGACATGCGCGGCTTCACCGCCGACATCTCCGATCAGACTTGCAAGACCGCGCCCCAGTCGCGAACGCGCTTCGTCGGCCATCGCCAGCTCCCTTGGATTCAACGCAAACGCTCCCGTGTCGTGTTCGGTCCGGACGATCTTCTCATTCAGTGCGTGCGCAGCTCACGCTCGCGCTGGATGACTTCTGTTGCGAGCTTGAGGTAGGCGTCGCTGCCGACGCATTTGAGATCATAGACCAGCACAGGCTTGCCGTAGGATGGCGCCTCGGAAATGCGGACGTTGCGCGGGATCATGGTGCTGTAGACCTTGCTGCCCATGAACTGCCGGACGTCGGCGACAACCTGGTTCGCCAGATTGTTGCGCGAGTTGAACATTGTCAGCACGATGCCGTGGATGGAGAGATTCGGATTGAGCGTGGAGCGCACCTGTTCGACGGTTTGCAGGAGTTGCGACAAGCCTTCGAGCGCGAAGAATTCGCACTGCAACGGCACCAGGATCGCATCCGAAGCCGCCATCGCATTGACCGTCAGAAGATTGAGCGACGGCGGGCAGTCGATCAGAACGTAGGTGTAGTCGGCATCCGGCAAGACGTTGTGATTGAGGGCCGCGATAGCATCGCGCAGGCGGAAGGCACGGCCGGGCGTCGTTCCCAATTCGAGCTCGAGACCTGACAGATCCATCGTCGACGACGCAATATGCAAGCGCGGCACCGCGGTCGGCACTACCGCTTCGCGCAAAGCTGCTTCGCCGATCAGCACGTCATAGGTCGAACAATTGCGATTGCGGCGATCGATGCCGAGACCGGTGGAGGCGTTGCCCTGCGGATCAAGATCAACGATCAACACCCGTTCGCCGATCGCAGCCAGCGCCGTGCCGAGGTTGATCGCCGTCGTCGTCTTGCCGACCCCGCCCTTTTGATTGGCCAGCGCCAAAATGCGCGGATGGCCCGGCGGGGGTTGCGTGCTATCTTCCTGTAAAACCTGATCTATTTCGCTCATAGCGTGCTGCCATCGGCGCTTGTGGACGGGTTGCATCGCTCGATCTTGTCGAGCTCGACGATCCAGCCGTGTCCGCCGGTGCGGCTGGGATGCAAACGAGGTTTAATGTTCCAATATTTAGTGGCTTCGGTCAATTCCACTTCTACATCTTGGCCTTTGAGAAATAGCGCCTTTGCACCCCTTTTTACCACGGGTTCCGCAAAGCCGATCAGCTGATTTAGCGGAGCCACCGCGCGCGCGGTGATGCAATCGACCGGCCCTGCGAGCCTATCCACAATATCCTCGATGTCGGCGAGATGGATGAGTCCCGGCGCTCCAGTCACGCGCAGCGCCTCACGCAGGAAGGCGGCCTTCTTGCCGTTGCGCTCGACCAAATGAACCAGCGCGCCTGGCACGTCCGCCAGAGCGCAAGCGAGAACCATTCCCGGAAAGCCGCCACCGCTTCCTAGATCCATCCAGACCTTCGCAGCTGGAACGAGGTCCAGGAGCTGCAAGGAGTCGGAGACGTGCCGGCTCCAGAGCCTCGGCAAGGTCGAAGGCGAAACGAGATTGGTCTTCGCCTGCCAGGTCCATAGCAGATCGAGGAAGCGATCCAGCCGCGCCTCTGTTTCACGTGAAACAGGCGTCAGCGCCAGCGCGGCGGCCCTGTCGGCGGCGAGGTCCTGCTGCCAGGGGGTTGCGGTCCCAGGCTCGGGGCGGTGAGGGGACGTATTCATGGTAAATCGTTTTGTTTCACGTGAAACAGGATAGCGTTTTCGAGCGAAGTGGACACCGGTTCGCGTGAAGAAACGCGTCAAACAAAATTCTGAAGCGCGCTTATCCGCCCGTGGCCGAGATTCCTGGGGCGGTTTTCCGTCGGGCTTCTCGCCGCAGATAGGCCGCCAGGATGCCCAACGCGGCGGGTGTCACTCCGTCGAGACGGCCGGCCTGGCCGACCGTGCGCGGTTGCGCCGCCTTGAGCTTGGCGCGGGCTTCATTGGAGAGACCGGAGACCGTGTCGAAATCAATGCCGGTCAAGACCAACCCTTCGTCACGCCGGAAGGCTTCGACGTCGGCGATCTGGCGCTTCAGATAGACATCATATTTGGCATCGATCTCAAGATGGACGGCGATCCCTTGGTCAACGGCCGACAACTCCGGCCAAATGGAGCGGACCAGCTCCCAGCCGATCTCGGGATAAGCCAGCAGCTCAAAGGCTGATCGGCGCTGCCCGTCTTTGTTGAGCGCAAGGCCGTATCGAGCGGCCTCGTTCGGCGTCAAACTCAGCGACTGAGCCATGGCTTTGGCGGCACTCAACGCGGCCATCTTCGCGCGGTGTCGTTGCGATCGTGCCGGCCCGACGCATCCAAGCGCGATACCTTTATCGGTCAGGCGCTGGTCGGCATTGTCGGCCCGCAATGTCAGGCGATACTCGGCGCGTGAGGTGAACATCCGATAGGGTTCGGTAATTCCCCGCGTCACCAGGTCGTCGATCATCACGCCGAGATAACCTTCGGCACGATCGAATACGATCGGCTGTGAGCCGCTGGCCGATAGCGCTGCATTAAGGCCCGCCACCAGCCCCTGGGCTGCGGCCTCTTCATAGCCGGTGGTGCCATTGATCTGGCCGGCCAGAAACAAGCCCGTCAGCCGCTTCGCCTGAAGGGTTGGATCGAGCTCACGCGGGTCGACGTGATCGTATTCGATGGCATAGCCCGGACGAACCATTCGCACCCGCTCCAGGCCGGGGATCGAAGCGAGAATAGCCAATTGCACCTCCTCCGGCAGCGAGGTGGAGATGCCGTTGGGGTAAACCGTCGTGTCGTCGAGGCCTTCCGGCTCGAGAAAAATCTGGTGCCCGTCCCGGTCACCGAAACGAACGATCTTGTCCTCGATCGAGGGACAATAGCGGGGTCCACTGCTTTTGATCTGGCCCGAATACATCGGAGAGCGATGTACATTGGCGCGGATCACCTCATGGGTCGCCGCCGTCGTTCGGGTGATGCCGCACTGGATCTGAGGCGTGGTGATCCGATCGGTCATGACCGAGAACGGCTCAGGCGGATCATCGCCCGGCTGCATTTCGACCGCCGACCAATCGATCGTGGTGCCGTCGAGGCGTGGCGGCGTGCCGGTCTTCAGCCGGCCTAGCGTAAAGCCGATCCGCTCGAAGGACGACGAGAGCCCAAGCGCCGGTGCTTCACCAACTCGGCCAGCGGGCCAGTTCTTCTCACCGAGATGGATCAGGCCGCGCAGGAAAGTTCCCGTCGTGACGACCACTGCGCCAACGGAAAGCTCACGGCCGTCGGAAAGCCTGACGCCTCGCAGCCGGCCGTCGACGACCAACAGCTCGTCCGCCTCGCCTTCAACCACGACCAGGTTCGCGGTCTCACGGATCGCGGCCTGCATCGCCGCGGCATAGAGCTTACGGTCGGCCTGGGCGCGCGGCCCCCGAACGGCCGGACCCTTGCGCCGGTTGAGCACACGAAACTGGATGCCGCCGGCGTCGGCAACGCGACCCATCAGTCCGTCGAGTGCATCGACCTCTCGGACCAGATGACCCTTGCCCAGACCGCCGATGGCGGGGTTGCACGACATCGCGCCGATCGTCGAAAAGCGATGGGTCACGAGCGCAGTTCGCGCACCCATCCGCGCAGCCGTACCGGCTGCTTCGCAGCCAGCGTGACCGCCGCCAATGACGACGACGTCAAATGAATTGGGATGGAAAGTCATGCGGCATCTTCTATACCGCAGCGGTCAAACCCGGAAGTGACAAAGGGGTGGGATGTTTCACGTGAAACATCGGTTAAGAAATGAACTATAGTTCATTACTTACCGATGCAGAATTCCTGAAAAATCGCATCAAGAATGTCCTCAACATCGATCCGGCCCAGTAAACGACCCAGCGATTGAGACGCCGCCCTCAATTCCTCGGCAGCCAACTCGTCGCCCTGTCCCTGTTCGGCGACAACCAGGCAGCGGCGCAATCCATCAGCGGTTTCGCGCAACAGCCGCCTCTGCCGTTCGCGGCCGATCAGGCTGTCTTCTCCTGATCCGAAATAATCCCGCGCAAAGGCCGCGAGCGCAGCGACCAACTCCGAAATACCGTCACCCCGACCGGCGGAAATTCTGAAGACCGTCTCACTCCCCTGCCCCGATTGAATTGTTGTCCCCACGGGCGCCCGCTCGCCAACCGAATCGAGATCGATCTTGTTGCGAACCACCCACACCGCCGCAGCCGGCGTCTCGATCTGCCCGGCCCGCTCGTGCTCGGCGTCAGTCAGCCACAGCACGAGATCGGAGTCCGCCGCGCGCAATCGGGCGCGACGCACGCCTTCCTGCTCAACGGGGTCTTCGGTGTCGCGAATGCCGGCAGTGTCGATCACCGTCACCGGATAGCCGTCAAGATCCAACTGCACCTCGATCACGTCGCGCGTGGTTCCGGCATGCGGCGAGACGATCGCAACCTCACGCCTTGCCAGGAGATTGATCAGCGTCGACTTCCCGACATTTGGCGGACCCGAGATCGCAACCATCAGGCCGTCGCGCAGTCGTTCGCTTCGTCCTTGTGCGGCAAGAGTTTCCTCGATTTCGGCCAGCAACGTTGTAATCGTCGCCAAGGCCGGCGCGATCAATTCCGCCGGGACATCGCCTTCATCGGAGAAATCGATTCCGGCTTCGATCAAGGCGGACGCCTCGATGATGCGTTTTCGCCAGTCACGCGCTTTATCACCGAGCAAGCCCTGGAGCTGACGCAACGCCTGGCGCCGCTGCCGGTCGGTGTCGGCGTGAATCAGGTCGTCTAGGGCTTCGGCTTCGGTGAGATCAAGCTTGCCGTTCTCAAATGCGCGGCGGGTGAATTCGCCCGGCTCCGCAGGTCGGACATTTTCAAGCTTCGAGAGCGCCGCGAACAACGCAGCTTGCACCGCACGGCTGCCATGAATGTGAAACTCGGCGACGTCTTCTCCAGTCGCGCTTGCGGGTCCGGGAAACCAAAGCACGATCGCATCGTCGATCCCCTGCCCTTCGCGATCTCGCAGCAGGACTCGCGTCGCCATCCGGGGTCGCGGCACGCTGCCCGTCAAGGTCTCAAGCGCCGTCCCGGCCTGCGGACCAGACACCCGCACGATTGCAACCGCGCTCGGCGGCCGGCCCGTTGACAGCGCAAAAATGGTTTGGTCGCGTAGGTGCATACCCTATTTGGCCGCGGGCCCTTGAAAAGGCAATGAAATCTGAAACGACCGACGTTCGGGGCGTTTCCAGCCGCGGTTTATGCTTCAGCATTTACCGCAGCATAACTTCCGAAGGACGGACCGACCAAAATAACGTGTCGAGGCCTCAAATGAAAAGGGCGCCCCCATCGGAGGCGCCCAGCTCGGCCAATGGCCCAGCTCTAGATCTTACGTATTCATCAATTCGAAGAATTCGGAGTTGTTCTTGGTGTTGCGGAGCTTGTCGAGCAGAAAGTCGATCGCGTCCATCGTTCCCATCGGATTGAGGATCCGCCGCAGCACGTACATTTTCTTCAGCACCTGCGGGTCGGTGATCAGCTCTTCCTTACGGGTGCCGGAGCGCGAAATGTCGATCGCCGGGAAGGTCCGCTTGTCGGAAACCTTGCGGTCGAGGATCAGTTCGGAATTGCCGGTGCCTTTGAATTCTTCGAAGATCACTTCGTCCATCCGGCTGCCGGTATCGACCAGGGCGGTCGCGATAATCGTCAGCGAGCCTCCCTCCTCGATGTTGCGCGCGGCACCGAAGAACCGCTTCGGCCGCTGCAACGCGTTAGCATCGACACCGCCGGTCAGCACCTTGCCGGAGGACGGCACCACCGTGTTGTAAGCGCGCCCCAAGCGTGTGATCGAATCGAGCAGGATCACGACGTCGCGGCCATGTTCGACCAGCCGCTTGGCTTTCTCGATCACCATCTCGGCGACCTGAACGTGGCGAACGGCCGGCTCATCGAAGGTTGACGAAACCACCTCGCCTTTGACCGAGCGTTGCATGTCGGTGACTTCTTCCGGTCGCTCGTCGATCAGGAGCACGATCAGATAGCATTCCGGATGATTGGCCGTGATCGAGTGCGCTATATTCTGCATCAGCACCGTTTTTCCGGTGCGTGGCGGCGCAACGATCAGAGCACGTTGGCCTTTGCCGATCGGAGCGACGATATCGATCACCCGCGCCGAAAGGTCTTTGCGGGTAGGGTCTTCGAGCTCGAGGCGGAAGCGCTCATCTGGAAACAGCGGCGTCAGATTGTCGAAATTGACCTTGTGTTTGGATTTTTCCGGGTCTTCGAAATTCAGCGTGTTAACTTTCAACAGCGCGAAATATCGCTCGCCTTCTTTCGGGCTGCGAATATGGCCTTCGATCGTGTCGCCGGTGCGAAGTCCGAACCTGCAAATCTGCGACGGCGAAACGTAGATATCGTCCGGGCCGGGCAGGTAGTTGGCGTCCGGCGATCGCAAGAAGCCGAAGCCGTCGGAGAGAACCTCGACAACGCCTTCGCCGATAATATCGGTTTCCTGGATCGCGAGTTGTTTGAGAATGGCAAACATAAGCTCCTGCTTGCGCATGGTGCTGGCGTTTTCGACCCCTTTTTCCTCCGCGAACGAAACGAGTTCCGCCGGCGTCTGGGCTTTGAGGTCTTGAAGTTTTATTTCCCGCATTGGGATGGTCCTGTGGAGTGCTTAGGGAGGAGAGGGTGCAAGGAGGCTTTTTTGGAAATGCGGACCTGAATCAGAAAGTCCGCAGGTCTGAGCAAGGAAAGCGCCGGGGAAGGCTTCAAACCTGATGCGGCGGCCGGTCCAAGAAGGAAACCGGAACGCGACCACATCCGCCTGCGTAGGGTGGGAATGTCCGCAATATAGAAAATCAGGCGAGTTTCCGCAAGATGGCGTCGGACGGCACCATCGCCCACAAGCCGAGCTAAAACGGCTTAACCACTACCAGAATAACGATCCCGATCATCAAGACCGTCGGTACTTCGTTGATACCACGATAAAATTTCTGTGACCGCTGATTTCGGTCGGCCGCGAAATCTTTCACACAACGGGAAAAAAAGCCGTGGACGCCCGATAGCACGACCACCAGCAGCAATTTCCCGTGCAACCAGCCCGCGGACAACCAATGACCGGCCCAGGCCAGGTAAAGCCCTGCCAACCAGGTCACGATCATCGCCGGGTCGATGATCGCTTTCAGCAGCCGGCGTTCCATCACCTTGAAGGTCTCGGACTGCTTCGAACCCGCCTCAGCTTCACAGTGATAGACGAACAATCGCGGCAGATAGAGCATGCCGGCCATCCAGGAGATGACCGCAATGATATGCAGCGCCTTGATCCACTCGTACACCGTATTTCACTTTCATCGGAACACGCGAAGCAAGTCGACGTTCGCCACCAACGGCTCGATCGCTTCAAGTGCGAAAGATATCTTTCCATCAGCCCGGCAAGACATATCCGCAAGCGACCCTTATCTAAACTAATAATTTTAAAATCTTAAGGTTTGAGTCTGAGTAGCGGTGGATTAGACCCGCGCAAGAAAGCTGGACCGTTCTCCAGCAGTTCCTCACATCTATCGACAATAGCGGTGCGGATTTCGTCGGTTGCCATTACACCAGACGTTTCAGTTATTTGGCGGCCAGGCTCGCCTGTTTATAAAGAGACAAATCCACAAAACCTCACTAACGTCGGTGGTGCGGAATAGACTTATCCCTGTCGGGAGCGCTGTGAAGAAAAAGGCGGGTTATCCCGGAAGGGGCGGCGCAGCCTAAAATATCTCAGAGAAGCTCCACAAGGATTCACAGACCACACAGGGTTTTACGTGCCCACGAACAGCAATTATTTCCATCTGCATCTGATCTCCGATTCGACCGGCGAGACCTTGATTACCGTGGCGCGCGCAGTGGCCGCGCAATATGCCAACGTGACGCCGGTCGAGCATGTCTATCCGCTCGTCCGCAGCCAGAAGCAGCTTGACCGGGTGCTGAGTGAAATCGAGGAAGCGCCTGGCATTGTGCTGTTCACGCTCCTGGAAAAGGATCTCGTTTCAAAGCTCCAGTCGAAGTGCCAGGAAATCAACATTCCGAGCCTGTCGATTATCGGTCCGGTGATGCAGTTGTTTCAGGCCTATCTCGGCGCGCCGACTACGGGGCGGGTAGGGGCGCAGCACACGCTGAATGCCGAGTATTTCAAGCGCATCGACGCCCTGAATTACACGATGATGCATGACGACGGTCAGCATGTCGAAGGGCTCGACGAGGCCGATGTGATTCTGGTCGGCGTGTCCCGCACCTCCAAAACGCCAACCTCGATCTATCTGGCCAACCGCGGCATCCGCACCGCCAACGTACCTCTGGTGCCGGGAATTCCAATTCCGCACCAGCTGGAGACCTTGACCAAGCCGCTGGTCGTCAGTCTGCATGCGACGCCGGAACGCCTTATTCAGGTGAGGCAGAACCGGCTGTTGAGCATGGGTGACCGCGATAACGACACGTATATAGACCGGCAGTCGGTTACGGACGAAGTTGCATACGCGCGGCGCCTGTGCGCCAAGTTCGACTGGGCACAACTTGATGTCACCCGACGCTCGATCGAGGAAACCGCCGCGGCCATCATGAAGCTTTTCACCGACAGGCAACGGCAACGGCTCTCCGAATGACGTTGTGGCTGGGAAAAGAGCCGCTGGTGCTGGCTTCGCAAAGCAAGGCGCGGCAGATGCTGCTTGCCAACGCCGGCCTCGGATTCGAAAGCGACCCTGCTGACATCGATGAGCGAGCCGCCCAGGTGTCATCAGGTCTTTCGGCTCCCGGTGACATCGCAGGCCTCCTGGCTCGCGAGAAAGCCCACATCGTCTCGGACCGGCGGCCGTCACGATATGTTGTCGGCGCCGATCAGACATTGGCGTTGGGATCGCGGATTTTCAATAAACCGGCGGGCAGGGCGCAAGCTGCTGAGCAATTGCGCGCGCTTTCGGGCCACAGCCACGAACTTCATGCTGCGGTTGCCGTGGCGCGCGGTGGAAAGCTATTATTCGAGCATGTTTCGATCGCGAGCATGACCATGCGGCGGCTGAATGATGTTGAAATCGACAGTTATCTCGAGGAGGCCGGCGACGCGGTGACTTCCAGCGTCGGCGCCTACCAGCTCGAAGGGTTCGGTATTCATTTGTTCGAGCGGATCGAGGGTGATCACTTCACCATCCTTGGCCTGCCGCTGCTGGAGCTGCTCGCATTTCTGCGCAGTGAGCATTTGCTGAGTATCTAGTGCTGCCCATTTGAAGTTCCTGCACCGCAAGCGGCAAATTCTATCTAGGAACTTCAAATGGGAAAGCAGCACGAGAATGACAAATTTACGAGTGCCCATTAGCTTTCCGAAGTTCGTGAAAGGTGGGCGCTGAGGCGGAGCACGAACTTCGGAAAGTGGGCCCTGGCATGATCGTGCTTGGATTGACCGGTTCGATCGGGATGGGAAAGTCGACCACCGCGCAATTATTCGCGGAAGCCGGCGTTCCTGTTTACGACGCGGATGCGGCTGTTCATCGGCTCTACGAAGGCGAGGCGGTCGGAGCCATCGAGGCGGCATTTCCCGGCACGACCGCGAATGGCAAAGTCGACCGCAACAGGCTCTCCGCCCGTGTGGTGCACGATTCCGCCGCCATGAAGCGGCTTGAGGAAATCGTTCATCCGATGCTAGGCGCCTCGCGCCAGAAATTTCTTCAGGATTCGGAAAGCTCGGGCGCGCCGGTTGCGGTGGTCGACGTCCCCTTGTTGTTC
Organism: uncultured Alphaproteobacteria bacterium; assembly: GCA_963770515.1. GTDB lineage: Bacteria > Pseudomonadota > Alphaproteobacteria > Rhizobiales > Xanthobacteraceae > Bradyrhizobium. The sequence continues at coordinate 1,228,510 of CAVYPW010000001.1, read as the reverse complement.
GAAACCGGGGGCGAGAAGCGTGTCGATGCGGTGGTCGTGGTCACGACGAGCTCCGAACTTCAGCGTGAGCGGATTCTCGCTCGACCCAACATGACCGAGGAAAAGCTCGCAGCCATTTTGGCGCGGCAAATGCCCGACACTGAGAAAAGAAAGCGGGCGCATTTCGTGGTGGATACCTCGCACGGTCTTGATCCCGTGCGGGCGCGGATTCGCGACATTCTGGCCGAGGCTGCTAAAATGACACCTGGACGAACCTGATTCGCCTCTCCTGGTGCGGCGAATTTGAAGTTCCTATCAGTTTTCCGGCAAGTTCGTTGTAGGAACTTCAAATTCAAAGCCGCACCAGAAATCAATAGTTGCTAGAGTTCCTTTGATTCCGAAGTTCGCATCAGAGGTTGCTGCGATTGCCTGCGAACTTCGGAATCGGAACTCTAGGCGGCTCATTTTCATGCGCGAAATCGTTCTCGATACCGAAACCACCGGCCTTGATCCGTTACGAGGGGACCGGCTGGTCGAAGTCGGTTGCGTCGAGATTTTCAATCGCATGCCGACCGGGCAGAGCTTTCACCGTTATTTCAATCCCGAACGGGACATGCCGGCGGAAGCTTTTGCCGTCCATGGGCTTTCGAGTGAATTTCTCTCCTCCAAGCCGCTGTTCGCGGAGGAGGTGGATGAGTTCCTGACGTTCATCGGTGACGCGCCGCTGGTCATTCACAACGCCTCGTTCGATATTGGCTTCATCAATGCGGAACTGGACCGGATCAAGCGGCCTGCGATCTCACGGGAGCGGCTGGTCGATACGCTGCTGCTGGCACGACGCAAGCATCCGGGCGTGTCCAATCGCCTCGACGATCTTTGCTCGCGTTATTCGATCGACAATTCACGCCGCACCAAACATGGCGCGCTGCTCGACGCCGAGCTTCTGGCCGAAGTCTACATCGATCTGATCGGGGCCCGGCAGTCGCAGCTGATTCTGGCCTCGGAATCTCGCGACACCCGGGCGGCATCCTATGGCGAAATGCCGCGGCGGCAGCGCGATGTACCGCTCGCACCCCGCATTACCGAGGCCGACCGCGTAGCGCATCGCGATTTCGTCCTGACGCTTGGCGACAAGCCGATCTGGAACGATTTTTTGCCAGCGGCATGATCCGGACCCGAAGGGCCGCGCGAGCGCAAATGCGTTTGCGGGGGCATCATGCCCAGTTAAGACTTAACCCAATTTAGCTCGGCTTGATCTGCGAAGCCTGCATCTCTGCGGCTTGCCGTTCCATGTTCTGGCGGTACAGGCCGACGAAATCGACGGGATCGAGCATCAAAGGCGGGAAGCCGCCGTCGCGAACCGCGGTCGCGATGATTTCCCGCGCGAACGGAAACAACAGGCGCGGGCATTCGATCATGACCAGCGGGTGCAGATTTTCTTTCGGCACATTGACGATCCGGAACACGCCGGCATAGACAAGCTCGAAGCTGAACATCAGCTTGCCGGCGTTTTCGGCCTTGCCTTCAACCGAGAGGGCGACTTCGTAATCGTTTTCAGCAACGTTACCGGCATTGACGTTGATCTGGATATTGATCGCAGGCTGTTGTTGCTGCGGTGCCAACGAGCCCGGCGCATTGGGGTTTTCGAACGACAGGTCCTTGGTGTACTGCGCCAACACGTTCAGCTGCGGAGGAGGGGCCGCCTCGGGAGGCGTGCCGTTGCCGTTGGTCATACGAATTTCTCCTGGAACGATCTGGCGAATGGAGCTGCTTGGCGCATCCGGTTTCGCCTTAAAGGGAAGCAAAAGGCCTTGTCGGGGCGAGTGGCTATCATAGGCCTGCCTCTTTCCACAAGGATGACCGTTAAAACGGCTCACGGACCGGACCGATTCGCTCAATTGTATCGGGCCGGGAACGAGAAGCACCTCTAAACGATTGAATATGCGTAATTTCCGGGGCTTGCGGGGTTTCCCCCCGGCCTTGAAACGCGGTAGAATTCAGAGCAAGGCAAACCGGCGAAGACCTTGTAAGTAACCCATCCGGTATTTCTGTCGGTGGATGCCATTGGCCGGCCAAGGTTTCGTGCTTACATGCGGCGGACCCATCCATGATGTAATATGTGCTAGCGCCGCCTATTTGAAGTTCCTGCGCAACAAGCGGCTAACCCGTTCAGAAACTTCAAATAGAAAAGCGGCACTAGAAACGCTAAGTTTGCTAGTGCCCGCGACTTTCCGAAGTTCGTTAAAGGTGGTTGCTGAGCTGTAATACGAACTTCGGAAAATGGGCGCTAGCCCCCTAAAGGGGCACTCTACCGCCGGGTCCACCGCCGGCGCCTAGAACCAGAAAGCGAATTCGACGTGGATATTTATACCATTATCTTCCTGGCGTTGGCCGTATTCATCTTCCTCCGCTTGCGGAATGTCCTTGGACAACGCACCGGAAACGAAAGGCCGCCCTATGACCGCGCGGCGCGCAATGTCGTTCAGGGCGCACCGGACAGCAACGTCGTTCCAATACCGGGAACTGTCATTGATCAGACGCCGCTGGCGCCGACCGCTGACGTTGTGCCGCAGACGGATCGCTGGAAGGGGTTTGCCGAGCCGGGAACGCCGCTGGCCCAGGGTCTCGACGGGATCTTTGCGCAGGATTCATCGTTCGATCCCCGCCATTTCGTTACTGGCGCAAAAAGCGCTTACGAAATGATCGTGTTGGCATTTGCCAATGGCGACCGACGGGCGCTGAAAGACCTGCTGTCGTCCGAGGTCTATGACAGCTTCGACGCAGCGATCAAGGACCGGGAGCGGCAAGAGCGCAAGACCGAGACCCGCTTTGTTTCGGTCGACAAGGCTGAAATCGTCGGGGCCGAAGCGCGCGACCGCAACGCGCAGCTTACCGTTCGCTTTGTCTCGCAAATGATCTCGGTCACCCGAGACAAGACCGGCGCCATTGTCGACGGTAACCCGGACAAGGTCGCCGATATCACCGATGTCTGGACATTCGCTCGCGACCCGGGTACGCGCGATCCGAACTGGAAGCTGGTTGGCACCGGAAGCGTTCATTAATCGCGCGCGGCGTATTGCCGCCGTGCTTGGTGTGACGGTTCTGGCGCTGTCGGTGATTCCGCTGACGGCGTGGGCGGCGCGCAAAGCGCGTACGTCACTCGCTTCGCGAAGCGTGCATTCGCAACTTCCGCCTCCCCGCACCATCCCCTATCCCCAGCTTGAATGGCCGATCGTGGTCAATGGCGGCCAATATATCCCCGTGGGGTGGGCCGACATCGCCGGCTGGGCGTCGGACGATCATGTGCAGGCCTACAAGGCCTTTCGGGTCAGTTGTGCTTCCATCGCGGCGCAGCGAAATCCACCGGAGGATTCCAAGGCGCTCGGAGCCTCGTTGCGTGAGCCTTGCCGCGCTGCCAAGGCCCAGGAGATTACCGAAGACGCCAAAGCGCGCGCGTTCTTTGAGGCGAACTTCCTGCCGTTACAGATATCGCGGCTGGGTGAAGATGCAGGCTTTGTCACCGGCTATTACGAGCCGATCGTCGATGGATCGCGCACGCAGACCGATGTTTACAACGTTCCGGTCTATCGCCGGCCGTCCAATTTGTTTGTCCGTGGGTTCAAGCAGGATGCCGCCAGCCTGCCCAACAAGGGGCAGGTGTTTCGCAAGATTGGACGCCGCAAGCTCGTGCCCTATTACGATCGGGGCGAAATCGAAGATGGCGCGATCGCAGGGCGGGGCCTTGAAATCTGCTGGCTCAAGAGCCAAACCGATCTTCTGTTTTCTCAGATCCAGGGATCGGCGCGGATTCGTCTCGAGGACGGCTCGACCATCCGCATCAATTACGACGCCCATAACGGCTATCCCTATACGGCCGTGGGGCGTGTCCTGATCGACCGTGGCATCATTCCGAAGGAACAGATGTCGATGCAAAAGATCAGGGAGTGGATGGAGCAAAACCCTGACGGGGCGAAGGAGTTGCGGCGGCAAAACCGCGCTTATGTGTTCTTTCGCGAGGTGCCGCTCTCCGACAAGGATGAAGCGGTGGGCGCGCAAGGCGTGCCGCTGACGCCGGGGCGCTCGATCGCGGTCGACAACTCGCTTCACGTTTACGGCACGCTGTTTTTCATCGAAGGCGAGCTGCCGATTGAATCGTCGCAGTCGAAAACGCCATTTCGACGGTTGATGGTAGCGCAGGATACCGGTTCGGCGATCACCGGTCCTGCACGCGCCGACATCTACTACGGTGCCGGCAGCGAAGCCGGTCGCGTGTCTGGCCGTTTCCGGCACAACATGCGCTTCGTCATGTTGGTGCCGAAGAGCCTTGATCCCGTCGCGCGCGGTCGCAAGATGCCCCTGCCGGATCCACGGCCCTCGGAGAGGATCGCCAAACTATTTCCACCGGTCGATCCCTCGAAGGATAAACCGAAAGAGTCCGCGGATATCGCCAAGCCGGCGTCGGCATCAACGGCCGCGCCGCCAGTCGCCGAAACCAAGGTGCCGCTGCCGGAGGCGCGTCCGGTGATCGAGCCCGAGCAAACCAGCCGCCATCGTCGCCGGCTCCACCGTTACCGCCAATAGACCATGAAGCGACCGCCTCAAATTCTGGACCCGCCGCGCCGCAAGCGAGCCTTGAGCGAGGAGGAGCGCGCGTTGTGGGAGAGCGTCGCCAGGCAGGCCAAGCCGCTGCGAAACAAACCACGGATTTCCGATTCGCATGCTCCCTCAAAGGCGGAAGCGCAGACGGCCGCCAAAGCGATGGCTCATCCAAAATCGGCGATTCCCGTCGCCGCCCCGCCACCGAAGAAACCAGTCGTGCCGCCGCTCGCGCCAATCGGCCGCCGCGAACGGTCGCAACTGTCGAAGGGAAAGAAGGAGATCGAAGCCCGTCTTGACTTGCATGGCATGACGCAGGCGCGGGCGCATCGCGCGCTCTCGGGTTTTCTGCACCAGTCGCATGGCGACGGTCTGACCTTCGTGCTCGTCATCACCGGCAAGGGCAAGATCGGCGCCGAGTCCGAGCGCGGCGTGCTCCGCCGCCAGGTGCCGCAATGGTTGAGCCAGCCGGAGTTTCGAACGCTCGTGGTGGGCTTTGAAGAAGCTCACATCGGCCACGGCGGCGTCGGCGCCCTCTATGTGCGTATCCGGCGGTCGCGGATCTGAAACGTCAAACAAAAGAATCAGAACGGCCGGATCACGCCGACGCGCGGGACCAGCGTCACGATCCAGCCGAGCATGCCCGTCTTTTTGTCGTCGGCGACGATCGGGGAAACGGCTCGTTCGGAGGGCAAGGTCTTGACGGCATGAAGGATCAAAAACAGGCACACGGCCCAGTTTGAGACCCACCGCGAATAATCGAACACGATCGCAAACATGATGAGATAGGCCGCACTTACGGCGACGAGGCCGGCGACAACAATGCGGCGATGGAGATCGTGGATGAGCGACTGGATCAAATCGGCAAAATATCGCCAGAGCGGCGAGTGCAGCCAGATCAATAGGGCAAAAACCGGCACACCGAGAATGTTCGATGGCATGCGTGCCCAGGTATCGCTGATTTCCTTCGCTAGCGGCTGATACCAGATGTAACTGAAGTTCAGGAGATCGGTGCGAGCCGGATCGGCCATCCGGGTCTTGAGATAGTCGACGAACTCGGCTTCGGAAATCGGCATCGTTCCCCAGAACTGCAAGGCCACAAAGAGCGCACCAAGCGCGACAAGAGCGATCAACCCGACCGCGAGATTGGCTCGGTTGATCCCCGTGCTCAGAAAGTGTCGGAGGATGACGATCAGGGCGATGGTCGGCACGTACATCAGAAGATGGATGTGGTGGATCAGGATCAGGACAGCCGAAAAGAACGCCGCCAGCAGCACAAAGCCGATTCCCTGTGCAGGGATCAGCAAAAGGATGATCGCAAACAGGCAGCCGTAGATGTCGAAATGGCCAAGCGTGTGCATGAAGTTCTTTAGAAAGAACGGCGAGCCCGCGGTGAAGACGAACAGCGGCATATGGGCGTGGTCAAAACCGAACGTACGCCGGAATAGTTTGACGAACAGAAGCGCGGTGAGGACCCAGACCGCACCACCGAGGGCAAACACCAGCCACACCGGCACGTTTTGGGTGAACAGCGAGACGGTCGCACCGATCAGCGCGCGTTTGACGAACCCGAAATGATAATCGACCAGGAGATGGATGTAGGGGACGTAAGGCGGCAGCGTGATCTTATGGATGAACACCCCGGCCAGCACAGCGGCGTTGACGGCGAGCATCACGCGCCAGGGGTTTTGCCGGGTGAGCCAATTCATTCGCAGGACTACAAAATGAACCGGCTCAAATCGGTGTTCCTGGCGAGATCGCCGACGTGTTTTTGAACATATTCGGCGTCGATCCGGATGGTTTCGCCGTGGCGATCCGGAGCGGCAAAGGAAATTTCATCCAGCACGCGCTCCATCACGGTTTGAAGGCGCCGGGCGCCGATATTCTCCACTGTCGAATTGACCGCGACCGCGATATCGGCGAGGGCATCGATCGCGCTGTCGGCGATGTCGAGCGTCACGCCCTCGGTCTGCATCAGCGCGATATATTGCTTGATCAACGAGGCCTCGGGCTCGGTCAGGATCCGGCGCATGTCGTCGCGGGTCAGCGCTGACAATTCGACACGGATCGGCAGCCGTCCCTGCAATTCTGGCAGCAGATCCGAGGGCTTCGCGATATGGAATGCGCCGGAAGCGATGAACAGGATATGGTCAGTCTTCACCGCGCCGTGCTTGGTCGATACCGTCGTGCCTTCGATCAGCGGCAACAGGTCGCGCTGCACGCCTTCGCGCGACACTTCGCCACCGACGCGGCCGTCGCGCACGCAAATCTTGTCGATCTCGTCAAGGAACACGATGCCGTTATTCTCGACGGCCGTAATCGCCTCCAGCACGAGCTGATCGTTATCAAGAAGCTTGTCCGCTTCTTCGTTGACGAGAATCTCGTGAGAGCCCGCAACCGTCAGTCGTCGCGTTTTGGTGCGGCCGCCCATTTTGCCGAAGATATCGCCGATCGAGATCGCGCCCATCTGGGCGCCCGGCATGCCCGGAATCTCGAACATCGGCATTCCGCCTGAGGACTGGGTTTCGACCTCGATCTCTTTATCGTTGAGTTCGCCGGCGCGCAGTTTCTTGCGAAACGAATCCCGCGTCGCCGCGCTGGAATTGGCGCCGACCAGCGCATCGAGCACGCGCTCCTCGGCCGCGAGTTGGGCTCTCGCTTCAACGTCCTTGCGTTTGCGCTCGCGGGTTTGCGCAATGGCGACTTCGACGAGATCGCGGACGATCTGCTCGACATCGCGGCCGACATAGCCGACCTCGGTGAACTTCGTGGCTTCGACCTTGATGAAAGGCGCGCCTGCAAGTTTGGCCAGCCGCCGGGCGATTTCGGTTTTGCCGACTCCGGTCGGCCCGATCATGAGGATATTTTTTGGCAACACTTCCTCGCGAAGGCCTTCGGCGAGCTGCTGACGCCGCCATCGGTTTCGCAGGGCGATGGATACCGCGCGTTTGGCGTCGGTCTGGCCGACGATAAAACGGTCAAGTTCGGAGACGATTTCGCGGGGGGAAAAGTCGGTCATGGTTTTTAGTTAGGCTCGGAGTCTTGAGGGGGCAAGCCGGTTTACGTTTCAGATGATGGGCGGGCCGGCCTGCCAGTGCCGGATTGCCTCAAACGGGTGGATCAGCATAATGATATTCAGCGTCAGATTGTCGCGAATGTGAAGTCCAACGAGAACCTCGAAGGCAATCGCCAGCAGGACGGTCAACCACACGGGAAGGCTTCTGGCCAGCAGGAAACCGCACACCATGAATAACGTGTCGGAGACCGAATTGACGACGCTGTCTCCGAAATAGTTGAGCGAGACAGTGGCGGTGCGATAACGCTCGATGATCCAGTTCGAGTTTTCGACAAGCTCCCAGCCGATTTCCACTCCCATGGCCATGGTCAGTCTCGCAGGCCAGGGCAATCGCGAAAACATGATCCAGGCTGCGGCATAGAACAGGAAGCCGTGAATCATGTGAGAGAACGAATACCAATCGGCGATGTGTTGTGAGTTCTCGGAGCTTTGTACAACTCCGTGCCAAAGTTTGACATACCCGCACGCGCAGATCGGCACGCGACCCATGGCGAGCAAAACAACGGCCTGCAAGGCAAGCAGGCCCGCGGCGAGCAAATCCAGCTCGTGGCTGAATGCTGAAGCGCTCTGCTGCTGCGGTTTTCGGTCACGATGCGCGCTAGCCGCCCTGCAATGTCTCGATGGTGACGTTGCGGTTGGTGTAAACGCAAATGTCGGCCGCGATGTCGAGCGACCGGCGCACGATGGTCTCGGCATCCTTGTCGGTGTCGATCAGGGCGCGCGCGGCGGCCAAAGCATAATTGCCGCCCGAGCCGATCGCCATCACGCCGGCCTCCGGCTCCAGGACGTCGCCGGTGCCGGTCAAAACCAGGGAGACGTCCTTGTCGGCGACGATCATCATCGCCTCCAGCCGGCGCAAATAGCGGTCAGTCCGCCAGTCCTTGGCCAGTTCGACCGCGGCGCGGGTCAATTGGCCGGGATATTGTTCAAGCTTGCTTTCCAGCCGCTCAAAAAGCGTAAAGGCGTCGGCGGTGGCGCCGGCGAAGCCGCCGATGACGTCGCCTTTGCCGAGTTTGCGGACCTTTTTGGCGTTGGACTTGATCACGGTCTGTCCGATCGAGACCTGTCCGTCGCCGCCGACCACGACCTTGCCGCCCTTGCGGACCGTCAAAATCGTTGTGCCGTGCCAAACCGGCGTCTCGTGGGCGGATGCATGCATGAAAATACCTCGTGCCGGTTCGTACCGGCCAGATTTAGGGGCAGGCAGGCGCGGTTACAACACGGCGTCCCGCCCAAGCCAAGCGACCTTCCGGCTGCAAGAGGGGCGCTGATTTCGGTCACCATAGCCGGAAGTTGGCCTCCAAAAGGGCGCCCCCGCAGTGGCGAAGCCCAAAACGGCCTGTTAAAAGGCGGCCTGTTAAAGAACCGCGTTTTCGGCCAATGGGTTGGTCTAGTGTCCCGCTTCCGAAGTTCGTAGCGTCTTACGGAGCCACGTTTCGAACTTCAGAATCGAAAGGACACTAGCAAACCTATTGTTCTAGTGTGGCTTTGGTCCAAAAGTCCGCATGACGAACGCGCGGCACGAATGGTGCGGACTTCTGAACCGCCACACTAAGGAAAAATGTCCATGCGCAGCGCCACCATCAAGCGCAAGACCAAGGAAACCGATATCGAGGTGACGGTTAACCTCGACGGGTCAGGCGTGTCCAACGTCGCGACTGGAATCGGCTTCTTCGACCATATGCTTGATCTTCTGGCCCGGCATTCGCGGATCGACATGTCAGTCAAAGCGGTCGGCGATCTCCACATCGATCACCATCACACGACAGAAGATGTCGGCATTGCGTTGGGGCAGGCGGTGAAGCAGGCGCTCGGCACCATGGCCGGCATCACCCGCTACGCCAGCATCCATATGCCGATGGACGAGACGCTGTCGCGGGTCGTGATCGACATTTCCGGACGGCCGGTGCTGGTGTTCAAGGTTGAGTTTCCGCGCGACAAGGTCGGCCAGTTCGATACCGAATTGGTGCGCGAATGGTTCAACGCTTTTGCGATCAATGCCGGCGTGACTTTGCATGTCGAGACCCTATATGGCGAGAACAGCCACCATATCGCCGAGTCCTGTTTCAAGGGCCTGGCGAGGGCGTTGCGGGCGGCGGTTGCCATCGACCCGCGCGCGGCAGGCGAAGTGCCGTCCACCAAGGGTCAGCTCGGCGGCTGATCTAGTGGTCCGATTCTAACATTCGCATCCCCCTGTAGCGGGCACTTTTGCGAATGTTAGAATCAAAAGGACCACTAGCAAATATAGGTTTGTAGTGGAGTTTAGGATTTGACATTCGCTTGACGAGCAAGCGGCCAGGTGGGTAGCGAATGTCAAATCCACTCCACTAGTTTTCGGCGGAGAGTGATCATGCCGGTCTATACAGTTCATGCACCCGTGACCAGCAGCGTGGATTTTCGCGCGACCGATCGCTTTGCTTTCGTGCGCGACGGCTTTCATGTCTGGGCCGCCATTTTCGGCGTGATCTGGCTGGCCTGGCATCGGCTCTGGCTGGCGTTGCTCGGCTGGATCGCGCTGATGACGGTCATCGACATCGCGATGGTCAGAGTTGGCGTCGCAGGCGCAACGGTCTTTCTCGTCGATGCATTGCTGGCTTTGCTGTTGGGATTTGAGGCCGCCAGCCTCAGGCGTTGGACACTGTCGCGGCGCAAATGGCGGCAGCTCGATATCGTGGTTGCCGACGATGAGGAAGCCGCCGAGCGGCGCTTTTTCGATCGCTGGACCGCGCGACAACGGGTGACAACCAACGACCAGCCGGCGGTTGATCGCGGCGGTCCGCCGCCGACGCGGGATGTGCCTGGCCAGCCTTTTTCACGGCCACCGTCACCGCCGCGCGACGAAATCATCGGGCTGTTTCCGGAACCGGGGGCACCGCGGTGAGCGTGGCGATCATCGATTACGGCTCCGGCAATCTGCACTCGGCGGCGAAAGCGTTCGAGCGCGCCAGCCGCGGCATGGAAACGCCGGACAAGATTGTCGTCACGCGCGATCCTGACGTGGTGTTTCGCGCCGATCGGATCGTGCTGCCGGGTGTTGGCGCCTTTGCCGATTGCCGGGCCGGCCTCGATGCGCTCGACGGCATGGTCGACGCCCTCACGGAAGCCGTGCGGCACAAGGCGCGGCCGTTTTTCGGCATCTGCGTTGGCATGCAATTGATGGCGACGCATGGCAAGGAGTACGTCACCACCGACGGATTCAACTGGATCGCCGGTGACGTCGAAAAAATTTCGCCGCGCGATGAAAACTTGAAGATTCCGCATATGGGGTGGAACACGCTCGATATGGTGCGTGAGCACGCCGTGCTGGAGCGTTTGCCGCTGGGTCCCAGGGGCCGCCATGCTTATTTCGTGCACTCCTATCACCTCAAGGCCACCCATGAAGCGGATGTGCTGGCGCGCGCCGACTATGGCGGGCCGGTAACGGCGATCGTTGGCCGCGACACCGCCATCGGCACGCAATTCCACCCGGAGAAGAGCCAGCGCTTTGGGCTCGCTCTGATCTCCAATTTTCTGAAGTGGAAGCCGTGATACTTTTTCCCGCCATCGATCTGAAGAACGGGCAGTGCGTTCGCCTCGAACAGGGCGACATGGCGCGCGCCACTGTGTTCAATCTCGATCCGGTGGCGCAAGCTTCGCACTTCGCCGCGCAGGGGTTCGAATATCTGCATGTCGTCGATCTCGATGGCGCCTTTGCCGGCAAGCCGGTCAATGCGCTAGCCGTCGAGGCGATGCTCGCGAAGGTTGCCATGCCGGTGCAACTCGGCGGTGGCATCCGCGATTTGAAGACGGTCGAGGCCTGGCTCGAAAAAGGCATCACGCGGGTGATTATCGGCACAGCCGCCGTGCGCGATCCCGAACTGGTCAAGAGCGCGGCCAGGAAATTCCCCGGCCGGGTCGCCGTGGGCCTCGATGCGCGCGATGGCGAGGTCGCCGTCGAGGGCTGGGCCGAGACATCAGAGATAACCGCGCTCGATATCGCGCGGCGCTTCGAGGATGCAGGCGTCGCTGCGATCATCTTCACCGATATTGCGCGCGACGGCCTGTTGAAGGGCCTCAACCTCGACGCCACCATTGCATTGGCTGATCGCATTTCCATTCCCGTCATCGCTTCCGGCGGATTTGCATCGATCGACGACGTGAAGGCGCTATTGGAGCCGCGGGCCAAGAAACTGGCCGGCGCCATCGTCGGCCGCGCGCTCTATGACGGGCGTCTCGATCCTGCCGCAGCGCTGGCGCTGGTCCGCAATGCGCGTGCGGCAGCTTAGGAGTTTCGATGTTCAAAGTGCGTGTGATCCCCTGTCTTGACGTCAAAGACGGACGCGTGGTCAAGGGCGTCAACTTCGTCGATCTGCGTGATGCCGGCGATCCCGTCGAAGCGGCGATCGCGTACGACGCCGCCGGCGCCGACGAGCTTTGCTTCCTCGACATCACGGCGACCCACGAAAATCGCGGCATCATGCTGGACGTGGTGCGGCGCACGGCGGAAGCCTGTTTCATGCCGCTGACGGTCGGCGGTGGCGTGCGCACGGTCGATGACATCAACACGTTGCTGCGCTCCGGCGCCGACAAGGCCTCGATCAATTCCGCGGCCGTCAGCCGGCGCGAATTCGTCAAGGAAGCCGCCGAAAAATTCGGCGACCAGTGCATCGTCGTCGCCATCGACGCCAAGCGGGTAAAACGTGGCGGCTCCGACCGCTGGGAAATCTTCACCCATGGCGGCCGCAATTCGACCGGGATCGACGCGATCGAATATGCGCAGGAAGTGGTGTCGCTCGGCGCGGGCGAAATCCTTTTGACCTCGATGGATCGGGACGGCACCCGCCAGGGATTCGACCTGCCGCTGACCCGGGCCATCGCCGACAGCGTTTCCGTTCCGGTCGTTGCCTCTGGCGGGGTCGGCAATCTCGACCATCTGGTGGACGGCGTCCGCGAGGGACATGCAAATGCGGTGCTCGCGGCGTCGATCTTCCACTTCGGCGAATTTACCATCCGTCAGGCCAAGGAGCACATGGTCCGTGCTGGCTTAGCCATGCGGCTCGATCCCTGACAACTCTTTATGACAGAAGTGCTACATGTGAGGCGTTGTTGGCGTCCGTGACGCCGGGCGCATGAATTTGAAGTCGAGTTTGAAGTGATGTCGGGTTTTTCGCTCCACGACCTGGTCAAGATCATCGACGCCCGCGCGGCATCGGGCGGCGAGGTCTCGTATACCCGCAAGCTCCTGGACAAGGGGCCGGAGCATTGCGCCAAGAAGTTCGGCGAGGAAGCGGTGGAAACCGTGATCGCCGGGGTCGGCCACGATCGCGACCATCTCATCGCAGAGAGTGCGGATTTGCTGTTCCACTGGCTTGTCTTGCTGAAGTCGCGCGGCGTCAGACTTGAGGAAGTCGAGGCCGCGCTGGCACAGCGCACCGGCATGTCCGGGCTTGAGGAGAAGGCCGCGCGCAAGCGCGACTAACGCATGATCCGGAAAAGTGGTTACCGGTTTTCCGCAAAGATCATGCGTCATCGATAATAAGTAGGCGGCGTCATGGATATTCGGGCACCGGATCAGCAATATAACCCCTACCGGATATTTTCCCGGGAACAGTGGGCACGCCTGCGCGACGGGATGCCGATGACGCTGGAAGCGAGCGAGATCGCAAAGCTTCGCTCAGTGCATGACCGGCTCGATCTCCGGGAAGTCGAGGAAATCTACCTGCCGCTGTCGCGGCTGTTGTCGATCTATGTCGATGCCATGCAGCGGCTTTACGTCGCTCAGCGCCGCTTTCTCGGCATCCAGGACCGCAAGATGCCCTACATCATTGGCGTCGCCGGCTCGGTCGCGGTCGGAAAATCCACCACCGCGCGCGTGCTGCAGGCGTTGCTGGCGCGCTGGTCGCCGCGGCCGAAGGTCGATCTCGTGACGACCGATGGTTTTCTGTTTCCGAATGCCGCACTCGAGCGGCAAGGCCTGATGCAGAAAAAGGGCTTTCCCGAAAGCTACGACCTGCCGAGGCTGTTGTCGTTTCTGAGCGACATCAAGGCTGGACGCGAACGGGTGCGGGCACCGGTCTATTCGCATCTCACCTACGACATCATTCCGAGCGAATGGAACGAGGTCGACCGGCCGGACATCCTGATCGTCGAGGGCGTCAACGTGCTGCAAACCGGCCGGCTGCCGCGCGACGGCAAGGCAGTGCCGGTGGTGTCCGACTTCTTCGATTTCTCCGTCTATATCGATGCGGAGGAACCGGTGCTTCGCGACTGGTATGTCCGCCGCTTCCTGGCGCTGCGCGACACCGCGTTTCACGATCCCCGGTCGTATTTCCATCGTTACGCGCCGCTGTCGGACGAGGAAGCCACCGCAACGGCGATCGCGATCTGGGAACGCACCAACCTCGCCAATCTCGAAGACAATATCTTGCCGACGCGGCCGCGTGCGACGCTGATCCTCAAGAAAGGCGCCGACCACGTGGTCGAAACCGTGGCGCTGCGCCGGCTTTAATTTTCCCTACTTCAACGCCAACGGCTTGTCCTCGTCGAGGAAGCCCATCAGTTCATGGAAGAACTGCATCCGGTTCTTTTCCATCATCACCGTATGTGTTCCCTCGCTGAGCTCGATCAGCCGCTTGTACGGCGTGTTCTTGAGCTGGGCGAAATAGTTTTGCGCCTGATAGCTCGGCAGGTCCGCATCCCATTCGGCGTGCAACAAGAGCGTCGGCACCGTGATCTTGCCGGGATCGTAGAGCGCCTTGCCGGCGCCATAGGTATTCGCGCTGTCCTCCATCACGCCGTTGGGCGCGCGCAGCATTGGCGGATTTTGTTTTGAAGCTTCAGGGTCGGTCGCCCAGGTCGCCGTTGCCCAGGCCTCGAACACGCCTGGCGGAATCAGGTCGGCCTGCTTGTCCTCAGCGACGCCCTTCAGCCAGCGCGCCTTGGCGGAATCCTTCGAGACCAGCCGGTAAGCGCCCAGCGGCGTCGCACGTGGCGCGGCCAGCTCGTTGCGAATCCACTGCGGCGCGTACAGCACGAGCTTCTCGATCTTGTCGTTGTGCTCGCTGGTGTAGGAGCCGGCGATCGAAGTGCCCCACGACCAGCCCATCAAATTGATCTTGGTCACCTTGCGCTTGTGAAGGATGTAGTCGACCGCGGCGCCGAGATCGTGGGCGGCGACCTTCGTCGATACGATCGGCTTGTTGGCTTCCGGCGGCTGGCTCATCTCGGGAGGCCTGGTCGAACGGCCATAGCCTCTGACATCGACGAGATAGACGTCGTAACCGCGCATCGCGATCAGATCCATCATCGACACGCCCTCGATCGGCAGGTCGAAGGCGGTTTCCGCGGGATAGGTCGCGCCGTGCACAAACAGCAGGATCTTGTCGGGCGAGCTCTCCCGGCCGGCGAGATGCTTGTTGCGGACGAACAGCTGGATGCCCGCATCCCCCGACGGGATCATGGCGTCGGAGGTCTCAAGCCTGGGCTCTTTGGCGTTCACCAAGAGAGGCAGGCTTGCCGCAAAAAGTGCCGTCAGAAACAAAAAAGAAAGCCGCAAAAGCCTGGCGCGCATCGAATACCTCCCTGGTATTTTTTGATATTCGCCGATGCTCGATGGAATCAGAGGCCGCTGTCAAGAGAAGCGGGTGAGGGGGCAGTGCTGCGTCAGGCGACCTGCGCGCCAAGCCGGTTAAGCGCCTCGGCGAGTTTCTCGCGATCGAGCGGCTTGACCAGAAATCCGTCCATGCCCGCCTCAAAGCAGGCATAGCGATCCTCGACTAGCGTATTGGCGGTCAAGGCCAGGATCGGGGTCCGCCGTCCGGCCCCGGCGGCTTCGTTGACGCGAATGCGTTTGGTGGTCTCGATGCCGTCGAGGCCCGGCATCTGGATATCCATCAGCACCAGATCGTAGGGCGTGCTGGCGGATCTCGCCGCAAGCCAGGATTCCAGCGCTTCCTCGCCGTTGGTGCTGATGACGACCTGATGTCCGAGCCGGGTCAGCAGGGAACGCATCAACAGCGCATTGATCTCGTTGTCCTCGGCGACCAGCACGGAAAGACCGCGGGGCGTGACGGCTGCGGCTTCAACGGTTTCCGCCGGCTGCCTCACCGCATCGTCGGCAAGACGCATCTCGACAAGGCCCGACTCAACAAGACTCGTCTCGACAAGATTTGGCGCGGCTATTTCCGGCGGGCCGGCAAGACGGGCGGCAAGCGACGCCGCGCGCAGCGGCTTGACCAGATATCCGGTCAAGGAAGAGGTAACCGCGGATTGCAATTCCTGCCGGCTCGCGGGCGTGACGAGGACGATTCGTTGAGGCGTGAAAGGCTTGGCGGCCTCGGCCAGCGACTCTACCTCCGTCGTGCCGAGCACGTGGTCGAGCAACACCGCGTGCCAGGTCCGCTCCGGCAACAGCGCCCGCGCTACTTTCGCGTCGGAAACCATGCAGGTCTGGCCGCCCCAGCGTTCCAGCCGCCGCGCAATCAGCGACGCTTCGATCGTCTGCGGCGCCACCAGCATCACCGACTGACCGCCAAGATCGGGCAGGGCGAAGGGTTGGGGCGCATCGGGACTTGCCGCCAGGGGAAGCCTGACTTCAAAGGTCGAGCCTTCACCAACCGTGCTTTCGAGCGTGATGCGGCCGCCCATGCGCTTGACGATGCGCTCCGAAATGCTCAGGCCCAATCCGGTGCCGCCATGGCTCCGCGCAATGCGATCGTCGGCCTGTTCGAATTCGCGGAAAATGCGCGCCTGCGCCTCCGGCGCAATGCCGATGCCGGTGTCGCGCACCAGGAACGAGATTTCGTTGGGCCAGATGCCGGGCTCGACGATCAGCGCCACGCCGCCGGTTGCGGTGAACTTGATCGCATTGCCGGCGAGGTTGAGCAGCACTTGCCTTAAGCGAGCGGCATCGCCGATCACTTGCGCCGGCAGGCGGTCATCGATGAAGGCCGCG
The DNA here is from genome assembly GCA_963770515.1 of uncultured Alphaproteobacteria bacterium. GTDB lineage: Bacteria > Pseudomonadota > Alphaproteobacteria > Rhizobiales > Xanthobacteraceae > Bradyrhizobium. Next base: position 1,211,927 of record CAVYPW010000001.1, on the reverse strand, counting down.
ATTTCAAGCTTGCGCGCCTGCGCCCGCGGCGCCAGCAGTTCGGTGATGTCCTCGATCAGGGCGGCGAGTGCGAACGGCCGCGATTCCAGGTCGATCTTGCCGGCCTCGATCTTGGAGTAATCGAGCAGCTCCTCGATCAGCGCGAGCAGCGCATCGCCGGAGGTTTTCACCGCCTTGGCATAGGTCGTCTGCTCCGGCGTCAGCGAGGTATCGAGCAGCAAACCGCTCATGCCGATGATGCCGTTCAGGGGGGTGCGGATTTCGTGGCTCGCCATGGCCAGGAATCGCGATTTGGCGCGGCTGGCGGCATCCGCCTGATCGCGGGCTTCGGAAAGCGCGCGTTCGGCTTCGGTGCGATCGGTGACGTCGCGGCCGACGCATTGCATTTCGGCAGGCGCGCCGGCATCGAAACGAACCAGCGCCTCGCGCCAGGCGATCCAGCGCGGGCCCAGAGCGGTTTCGATTTGCTGGTCATGAATCCGCGTGCCGTTGGATTCGATCGCGCTTTCGCCCTGTTCGATCACGGTGAACTGAAAACGGCTGCCGATCAGCTCGGTTCGCTGCTTGTGCGCCAGTTCGCAATAGGCATCGTTGACAAACGTGATCCTGCCGTCGGCATCGCGCAGCACAATCAGGTCGCCTTGCGACTCGAACAGGCTGCGGGAACGCTGCTCGGCCTCCTGTAGTTCCCAATTGCGGTCGGCCATCGCCTCGTTATGCAGCACGATCTTGCGCAGCTTCTTGCGCACAAAACGCAGCCGCATGCTGACGGTCGCGAGCGCCAGACACGCGATCGCAAACAGGAAACTCGCGCCGATCGCAAAACTGTTGGGGTCGTAGCCCGAATGTTCCGAACGGCTGCCGGCAATGAAGCCATAGGCGCCGCCAAAGGCCGCGGAGAAGATGACGAACGAGCGTACGGTGACGGATAGCCAGGGATGACGCCGCGAGAAGCGGCGCAGATGCAATTTGATCCGGCTCATCCGCCCCATCATCGATCACCTAATGGCTTTCTTGCTCGCTTGTTTGGCGATGAAGATGCCGTGCACCACCTTGCGAAGTGCTTGAGGGCACTTGGGTTCCATCGGTGGCGTGCGAACCTGGTTAATCAGGGGTTAATCGTGCGCGAGAGGACGTCCAACGGTTTAGAGCGAGGCGGCTTCAGAGCTCCGATTCCGAAGTTCGCAAGCTGCCGCGGGACCTCTGATGCGAACTTCGGAATCAAAGGAGCTCTGGCAACTATTGGTTCTGGTGCGGCTTCAAATTTGAAGTTCCTACGAAGAGCTTGCGGCAACACTGATAGGAACTTCAAATTGCCGCACTAGCGGATGCCGGGCGACGTCGGCGCCGACGACAAGCGCCGCCGCCTCGCGCGGGGAGAAGGTCCCGGAACGGACGAAGATCCGGTAATCGGCCGGGCCATCATGCGACAGATAGATGATGGGTACACCGCTCGCCGCCGTGTCGGAAATCGTAACGGCATGGGTGGCGGAACTGGCTTCGCAGGCGCCGGCTTCCGCGGCGTCGGAGTCGTCGACGAGGGCGAAGTCGGCCGCTTCGGCGCTCTCGGTGATCACAACCCGCACGGTCGCTTCCGCCGGATCGTCCGTAAAGGCGACATGGAGATCGGCGCGCCAGGGCAGGTCGGCGATTTCCACCGAGGCGTTGGCGATGGTGATGCAGGGATGCGGGCCGGGGAGGAACCCGCCGCGCGCGAACAGGGCGGCGACGACGAGAGGAACGGCCGAGGCCAGGATCTTGAAACGCAACATGGAACTACCCGCACACTCCGGCCCCGACGCAACGCGGGCCTATGGTTGGTGAAGCGTAAATAAAACAGGTTACCGCGGGGTTGACGGGGAGTGCGTCTGACGTCGGCACGATATTCGGTTTCACATGTCAAACAGCGGACTTCGTCATTCCGGGATGCGCCGAGAGGCGCAGGCCCGGAACGACGAAGATATGGCACGTCCCAGCATTCCCGCGACGTCAAACGCCCGAGTCATGACTGAACCTTGTCGCCCCGAAAATCAGAGGGCGCAGGGAATGCCGGGCGCCCGTTGCGCCCGCAGCCTTGCGTGCAAAAATAAAAGCACGCAAGCAAGTCACCACGGTCACACCGGAGACATCCGGCATTCCCCGCGCAATGGTTTTAACGGTTTCCTTCGTGGTCTCCCCGGAGAGCCGGGCTTGTTGTCTCCGTCACCCCCTGAGAAGCGTTGGCTTCTTGAGAGCTTGATACCAGCGTCGGGTATCAGGACGCCACGACTTCGCCGTCCGCGACACCCGTCTTCGCCAAAAAGGCTTCGCCGGGCTAGGCGCCGTTCGTCTTTCGGCACCTCCGCGTCCACCGCATCTTCTGCCCCACGTTTTGTGACGATCGCGAAACGCCCCTCATGCGGGCAGAAGACGCGCGGAAAAGTGCCGGTGATTTGCCCGTCGTCACAAGTGAAAAGGCCTGCGGCAGATTGGCACGACGGGCAAATCAGGTGATGTCGGCAAATTCATCGCGACGGAATGTCAACATCACCGTCGCTAGCGCGTTAATTGCACGACATTCCCAGCATCATCCCGAACCGGGCCGTTTGGCAGTGGGGCTGCGGGCTCGCCTGAACGACAGGCGAGGGCCGATCGGCGAAGCCCGTCACATTGGGAGCCGGCGTAGCCGGCCGGGGCGACGCCGCCGACATTTTTGCAAGCTGGCGGCGCTGAAACTCGGTGACGATCTGCGAGTGAAGCTGCGCCTTGACCGCCTTCATCTCGATCAGCGTCATCTTGCCCTTCTGCACCTTCTCGGCCAGCATCAGATTGTTGGCAAGTTCCTGGTCCATCAGATCGGGGTACACCATCTGTGGTCTCAGCAATTCCATGTTCCGGTTCTCGCAGGTGGCATTTGCCATCGCCTGCTTCACCGGGTCCGGATACTTGCGCTTGCATTCCTCGTTTCCGGCCTGAATTTGGCTCAGGACAGAGGCGGCCGGATTTTGCTGGGCTTGTTGAGGTTGGATTTGGGCCCGGACGTCGCGAGTTCCAACCGAAACCGCTGCGGTCAGCAGCATCAAAGAAATGCTTATTTTCCCAGCCGGATTCATGACGCCGCCCTGCCCCATCAAACGATTCGTTCGAGAAGCAGAATCGCGCAGTTTTCCGAAGGCGGCAAGCAGGGATGATCACGCCGCGCGGCTCGCAAGGTCGTCGGCGAGCGCGCGATACGACAGCGCCTCGGCCAGATGCAGCCGGGTGATTTTCTCCGCGCCGTCGAGATCAGCCAGCGTCCGCGCCACCCGCAGCACGCGGTGATAGGCTCGCGCCGAGAGCCGCATGGTCTCGGACGCCTCGCGCAACAGTTTGGTGCCGGCCGCATCCGGTTGCGCGATGGTTTCCAGTATAGACGCCGGCGCTTCCGCATTGGTGCGAATATTCGGCAGACCGATTGCCGCATAGCGCGCCGCCTGGATGTCGCGCGCAGCCGCCACGCGCGCGGCAACTTCTTTGGAGCCTTCCGCCGGTGGCGGCAAGATCAGGTCGGCCGCGCTCACGGCAGGAACCTCGATGCGCAGATCGATGCGGTCCATCAGGGGCCCCGAAATGCGGGCCTGATAATCTGATGTGCAGCGCTCGATGCGATTACGTTTACACGAGAAGCCCGGCGCAAAGGCGTGGCCGCAGCGGCAGGGGTTCATCGCCGCGATCAGCATGAACCGCGCCGGATAGGTGACGCGGTGATTGGCGCGCGACACCGAGACCTCGCCGTTTTCGAGCGGCTGGCGCAGCGAATCGAGCACGCGCGGATCGAATTCCGGCAATTCATCGAGGAACAGCACGCCGTGATGGCTGAGCGAAATCTCGCCGGGCTTGGCGCGCAGGCCGCCGCCGGTCAGGGCTGCCATGCTGGCGGAATGATGCGGCGACCGAAATGGCCGCTGCGCGGTGAGCGCGCCGTCGCGAATTTCACCCGCAACGGATGCAATCATCGAGACTTCGAGCAGTTCCGGCATTAGGTAGCAAACTCACCAAACCCGAGGAGACGGTATGACGATACGATTCGTAAGGCTTTGGCTTGTCCGCATGGTCGCTGGCTTGGTCCGTGTGCCGCTCCGCGTGGCTGACGATTTCTGGCTTAGGGATAGCGCGCCTTCAGCCAATTCGTCCCTTCAGGACGGCAATGCGATGCCGCCCAATTACAGTCATTCTGATCCCGCAATTGGATGACGCAAACGGTATCGTCTTGATGCATGTGGGACTTCATCGTGTCCCGGATGTTGGCTGCCGTGCCATTCAGATCAGCCAGCCAAACAGAGTTTTGGAGATGTGCCGCCTTCCATGAATTGAGCAGCGCGTAAAGATTCGAATAGTCGTGGTGTGTCGCGCGCTGATCGTAAGTCAGAACCCAAAGAGCCATTTCGTCCTCCCTGTCGCATCCTGCATAGGTTGCAAATAATAGCACCTACAGCCTTGCGGCAAGGGGGCTTATACACAGGTCGGAGGACCTTGATATGCATAAATCAATTATAACTTGCGCCCATAACGCAGAACCTGATATATATCAGGTAGAATCAATAGCGACTCACAGTGACGATATGGCTGATATGCCGCAACCAAGTTCTGATCCGATCAAGGAGGCCGTCGAGCAAATCCGGAAAGAGGCTTATGCCTCTGGCTGGAAAGCCTGCCACGACGCGTTTTCGGCGGCGCTGGCTGCCATCGGTGACGGCATAGAACCGGGGGTAGTAATTCAGCCGTTTGTTGGCCCTGCACGGCCCTCAATAGAAGCCAAGGGGTCTTTGCCAGCCGTCGGCACGACCCCGTACTACGTCTATCAGGCCGTACAGCGAAAGCACGGCATGACGGGTGCTGAGGTTGTTGCTGCCGTCCGGGCAGATGGGCACGACGTTGCAGAGCCGCAAATCCGCACCGCCCTTATGCGACTGGAGCGCCGACAGTTACTCGTGAACAGGCACAAGAAGTGGTTTTTGAAGTGACAAACGAAAAGCCGGAGCCTTTCGGCTCCGGCTCTAATTGGGGGTGCACAGTGCAGGGGTGAGTTGTCCAGCTCGTGCCCCGGCGGGTGCAAGTCCCGCTACCTCCACCGCCCTATCTCCTTCCACCGGGATAGGGTGACTTCCAGAATACCCGCGTCGCTAAGGGATCCAATCCTTGGCGGCGCGGCCCTTTTTATTTTCTAACAGAATCATCCGGTTCCGTCGAGCGCGTGACCTTGATCCCGCTTTCCTTGTAGTCCTCGAAAAATGAAACGCCACCTTCCTCCAGCGCAACTCGCATTGCCGTTAGATTATTCCGGGTCGGCTCCCGGCGGCCTGCCTCAAAGTCCCGAACCGTCGAAACGCCGACGCTCGCGGCTTTTGCAAGCGCGTCTTGAGGCCAATTTAGCCATGCTCGGGCGGCTCGACACTGTTCCGGCGTCATACCCGGAATCTATGGACCTAAACTATTTTCGTCAAGGTCATATATTTTCGTTGACGCCATCACTTTCATCACTTATCAATGAGGTCAACGGAAAACGTTGGTCTCATGTCGCAGCACTTCCTTCTCACGGCAAAGGCGAGGTCGCTAAGTTTAGCGAAGGTCGCCCGTTTGTCGGACGAGGAAGCCTATCAGACCTTCAAGCTGGTTCGTTGGGCCGCCACGGACGGCGAGCCGGTTTGCCCCCGCTGTGGCTGTGTCGCCGTCTACACCTACGCGACCCGCAAGCTGTTCAAGTGCAAAGCCTGCAACCACCAATTCAGCGTCACGTCGGGCACGATCTTCGCCAGCCGCAAGCTTTCAATCCGTGACTACCTCTTGGCTATCGCAATCTTCGTCAACGGCGCGAAGGGTCATAGCGCCTTGCAGCTGAGCCGGGACCTGGATTGCCAGTACAAAACCGCTTTCGTGATGGCGCACAAAATCCGCGAAGCTTTGGCTTCAGAGGCGAATGGCGCGACCGTTGCTGGCGAGGTCGAAATTGATGGCGCATATTTTGGTGGTCACGTCCGGCCAGCCAATAACAAATCCAGCCGCGTTGACCGCCGCCTTGCGCAACATCAAACCGGCAAGCGCCGCGTGGTTGTTATTATGCGGGAGCGCGGCGGTCGCACGCTGCCTTTCGTGTTCAAGTCTGAGGATGCTTCGGTTGTCACCATCGCCCGCACCGTAGCGCCCGGCAGCACCGTCTATGCCGACGAAGCAATTCACTGGGATGCGCTGCACGCTCGTTTCCTGACGAAGCGGATCAATCACTCTGAGGCGTATTCAACGGACGAAGCGAACACCAATCAAGCAGAGTTGTTCTTCTCTCGCTTGCGCCGTGCTGAAATCGGCATTCACCACCATGTTGCCGGGCCGTACCTGTCAGCTTATGCGCGCGAAATGGCATGGCGGGAAAATAACCGCCGGGTAAGCAATGGGGAGCAATATTTGATGACGACCAGCGCCGCCCTCACTCACCCGGTTTCGCGCGTCTGGAAAGGTTATTGGCAGCGTTCCGCAGCTTAACCAGCGCCGCTCCCCACCAGTCCACGCCAGCGGAGGCGATTTCCTAATCGTCTAATTGCGTCTGCGGTGAGTTCTCCTGACCGAGCGCCATCCGGGAAAAACTCTCTCGTCCACAGGCATGGAAGCTTATTCAAGCTATCCTGCAGGTCGAAGCGTGTCGGCTTCGTAAGGCCAGCCGCCTGCATCTCGGCGGGCTTGTCGATGATGAGATCTACAAATTCTCGCCACGACTTCAAATTGCTCGTGCCATAAGTCACATGCACGATGGCCTCTCCCAGCTTATCGTTCCGCTCAATCTCGCGGACAATCACTGGATGAGGCGGATCGGCAGGCAAATGCAGATTGGGCCGATGTGGAAACCGGCACCTGATCACGTCATTGACCTTCGGAAGGTCAGCAAGGGGAAGCCATGTCCACACCATTAAGGTGTGGAAGTATCATGATGCGCGCTTGTGCGCCATCCACGCCTGACGACGTTCCGCAGCTAATCCGTGCAGATAGGCGATCTGGTCGGGGGTGAGGGTGTCCGAGTCTTTCTCGACCTGCTTTGGTGCGACTTCACATGCAGGCGCTTCGGATATCCACCCGAGCTTTTGCAGTAGGGCCACCATTTTACTCTCCCGAGAGCGCGTCGAAATTTGCGCCCGAAACGTTAAACTGTTCTTACACTAGCGTACGTCGTTGTACGGACCAACGCCGTTCAAACGATATGGTTGCTGATTTCGGCCGGAGCGTGATTCTCCAGTAACACCTGTGTGTACGGAGAAAATCGTTTGTACGGTCGAAATCCGTACAACGAGCATATCGCGTTTGAAATAAAATTATCAATAGCATAAAACTATCGTTTTGTCATACTTTGTAGTACAAAATAGCCCAAAATGCCCTTAGCGAGAAATTTCCCAAAGCATGTACTGTCCCGGCCCCTGATCGCACCGGACAACGCCGTTTTCGCGCTGGCCCCGAAGGGCAACTCCGACGCGCTTCGTCATCAGACGCAATAGCCGCAAATCGCTCTTATCCAGCGCCCGCTCGACAAGTAGCTGCAAGGCAATGTCGCGCGTGGTGAGCGGTTCTGCGGCTTGTCGAAGCACGCTCAAAATGATCCGGCTCATTTGGCCGCGATTGCTCCAATCCTTCGGCGGCCGGAAGGCCTTGGGCTTGATCGTCTCAACCTGAAAATCGGGGTCAAACTGGACAATGGTGGCGTCTAGGCTTTCGAGGTCCAGGACCATCTTCCGCAAGGCTTCATGGGCTAGCTCTATGTCTCCCGCCAGCTTCGCCCGACGCTCGACAAGTCCGCTCAATACAAAAGTGTTCATTGCTGCATCTCCCAAGGTAGCGGGAGTGTAAGCAAATCAGGTAGGATGGCCGACAGGTGGCTAGGTGAGTTTGCTACCTAATGCCGAGCAGTTCGGAGGGCGACAGCGGCGGCAGGATCGAGGGCAGGCGGGCGGCGAGCATCGACTTGCCCGCGCCGGGCGAGCCCATCATCAAGAGATGATGCCCGCCGGCGGCGGCGACTTCGAGCGCGCGTTTGGCGCTTTCCTGGCCCTTGATGTCGCGCAGGTCGAGCGTGCTTGCGCTCGGCGCATTCACTTTGGGAGACGGCCGCGACAACACCTGGCTGCCGCGGAAATGATTGGCAATTTGAATGAGCGAGCTCGCCGCCACGATCTGGATGTCGGGGCTGGCCCAGGCGGCTTCGGCGCCGCAGGCCGCGGGGCAGATCAGGCCTTCCTCGCGCGAATTGGCCCCGATCGCGGCGGGCAGCACGCCTGCGACCGGGGCAATCGAGCCGTCGAGGCCGAGTTCGCCCAACACCGTGAAGCCGGAAAGCGCGTCCGGCGGGATGGCGCCGATTGCGGCCATCAACCCCAACGCAATCGGCAGGTCGTAATGGCTGCCTTCCTTCGGAAGGTCCGCGGGGGCGAGATTGACGGTGATGCGGCGGGCGGGCAGCGCCAGGCCCGAGGCGATCAGCGCCGAGCGAACCCGTTCGCGCGCTTCGGAGACGGCCTTGTCCGGCAGGCCGACAATGGCAAAGGCGGGCAAACCGGGCGCGACCTGCACCTGCACGTCGACGGCGCGCGCCTCGATGCCCTCAAACGCGACGGTGGAAACCCGCTGAACCATGGCTGCCCCTTTTGCAATCGAGGGTAGCGGAGAAGGAGAAAAGGTGAAAGAACATTAAGTGAACAAAGTTGCCGAGGCGCCGTCGGTTTGGCGAGTTGTCGTCAGGTGACGATACGTGCAGCAAAAGCCCCGGCCGGTACGTGAACTCAACCACGATCGAGAAGGTGTCATGACCGAAAACGAAGAGTTGAGCCAGACCGATTTGGCTCTCCTTGGTGCACTGAAAACGATTATCGATATTATTCTCGGCTCGGGCCTCGCTGAGCCGCGCGCCTTCGACAAGAGTTTCGGCTCTCTGGAGGACGCTTATTTGAAGCAAGGGGATGCGAAAGCATCGGTGCTGCTCCGGCTTCTTCGCGATTTTGCAAATAATCCTGACCGGGAAAAAGCGCGCCAAATTGATAAAATTCTGCGAGTGACGCCGCCCGCAGGATCGGCTTAGGCTGAATTAAAATCGATGCGTCTAGCGGGATTCCAAGAACGCATCTCTCGACGAGACGGCGTCTCCTTGCGCATCCGCCAGCGTCGCTCCGAAAAAACCTTTATCGCCGCACAAAGCTTGGCATTAGCGAAGCAATACGCGATGACAAAGCCATGAAGAACGGTATTGTCGGAAAGCGATTGTATCGCAGACCTAACGGCACCTTCAATTAAGTTGAAGAGGCGCAAATTCCAGCGGTGGCTTAAAGCAGCGTTGCTTTAGTCGCTCGAATCTTTCCTGATAGAAAAGTTGCGAGATGCGCAACCATTCACCGCTTGTGAATTCGCTGTCAGCTAACGATTTCTGTCGGAAATTTCGCTATCTGTGAAGTTTTCGTCGGAAATTTCCGACTTCGCATTTTGCGAATTTGGCGTTTCCGATCTGGAAACTTTGCTATCTGCAAACTTCTCATGCGTCTTCGGCGGTGTTTTCAACATGCGCTTTAGAACGTCATCTCTAGTAAGTGATTGAGATTCCTTGGGCACGATTCCCGCTACAAAATGTATGACAAGATTCTTGCTCGTTGGCTGTTGCGCGGGAGTCTCGGTTTCGCGTTGAATGCAGCAGGCTCGGCAAGACTGATTCGGTCTGTCGGGTGGATTGGATTTTGGGGAGCCGGTTCGCGGCCAGCTCCCCGTTATCCTGGCGATCCTCGCTCTATCCAGCGGGACCCCGGTAACGGTTTCCGCTCCGTTGCCGGTCTACTACCTACCGAGGGCCGTCCAGATTCCAAGCTGGGCGGCCTTCGCCCTTTCAGCACTACTTCCCCACTGGTTGGGAACTAGTACCGAATCGATTCGGTAATCCTACCGAATATTCGGTCACACCCTACGCGGGGACAAAGTGTCCCACAAATTATTTGTATCCATCTTGGCAACAAAACCATCATCACCATGACCACCACAATGATCATCACCACGATCACCGCCCTGTCACGGAATCCCCTGACACGTTTCGGTAGCACGGTACGTCAAGTATATAATCGCCAGTGGCCAATGAAGAACATTAAGGAAACATGGGCTTGATGAAAAAGCGAGCTATTTGAGGCGACCCACGCCTTGCGATCCGCACTTATTCTGTAAAAGCCTATAATATTCATAGTCTTGTGCATGCGACCTCGACATCGGTGAGTAAGGTTCCACCGCTTTCCGAATGGCCCCATGCGGTTTCGGTTCCACTCCCGGGCGTTATCCCCTGCGGAGGGAGTCATGCCGATGTATCGCGCCTATTTCATTGATGAAGACGACAGGGTGGAGTCCTTCAAACCTGTCGAAGCCAATAGCGACGAAGAGGCGCTGGCGGCGGCCACGCAGCTTGTGAACGGCCATGACGTCGAGGTCTGGCTGCTCGACAGGATGGTCGGCCGCCTGAGCAAACGGGTATAAAACGTGCCGAGTTTCCAGGGTTTCAAATCCAAGCGGAGGGCACGATGTCGGCTTCACCACCTGATGGCTTCGCGCTGATCAAACCGGGCCAGACCTATCTCGGCAAGCAGGGCATTGTGTACGGCGCAGGCGCGTCCAAGGAGACGGTCGGGGCGCAAAAGATCTGCATGAACGTGATGCCGATGCCGCCGGGCGCGGTCGCCAAGGCGCATTACCATAGGGATATCGAGACGATCGCCTACATGCTCGAGGGAGAATGCGCCGTGTATTACGGCGATCATCTCGAGAAGCGCGTGGATGTGCGCCAGGGCGAGCAGTGCTTCTGCGACGCCAACATTCCGCACGCGCCGCGCAACGAAAGCGGCAAACCCTGCACCTGGATCGTCGTGCATTCCTCCGGCAGCGACCAGGACGGCATCGTGCTGTTGCCGGAGTTGGATAAAGAATTGGCAGAGCGGCTGGCCGCGAAGGCGTAACGCGCAGAGTTAGAGACCCGGTCTTTACTCAGTCCGGGCCTTCATATTTTTGTTTGACGCGTTTTCTTCACGCGAATCGGTTCCCACTTCGCTCGAAAACGCTATCGATCTCACACCGAACCGACGATGCCTTCGACCAGATAGTCCGTGGTTTCGAGCGAGGGATCGTAGAGGGGAGTGTCCTTGCTGGTGATCACCTTGCCGGTGTTGCTCTTGACGGTGCCGGTGAAGATCGGTTTTCCCGCCTTGAGATCCGCGATCGCGGCCATCGCGGCGTTGCGGCCGGCGTCACTGCATCCGGCGCCGAACGCCGAGCTTTGCACCATGTCCTTGTCATAGCCGCCGATCACCATGTTCGGCAGCTTCTGGCCCTTGGCCAGCATGCCAGCGAAGCTCGTGTAAATGGTGCCCCATTTCAGCTCGGCGCCGGTGATGAAGCCCTTCGGCGCCAGATCAGCCTGATTGGCGTTGTGGCCGCAGCTCTTGACGCCGCGCTTCTCGGCGGTCTCGATCACCACCTTCGGGCTGTCGATGTGGCAGGCGATGATGTCGCAACCGGCATCGACCAGCGCGTTCGCGGCTTCCGCCTCGCGGACCGGCATCGCCCAGTCGCCGGTCACGATCAGCTGCACGGTGGCGTTGGGATTGACCTTGCGCGCGCCCAGCATGAACGAGTTGACGTTGCGCAGCACCAGCGGAATCGGCTTGGCCGCGATGTAGCCGATCTTGTTGGACTTGGTCGAAAGGCCGGCAGCAATGCCGTTCACATAATGGCCCTGGTCGAGATAGCAGAAATAGCCGCCGGCGTTGGTCGGGTCCCTGCCCTCCTTCCACAGCGATGTCGGATGGCGGAATTCGATCTTCGGATACTTCTTGGCCGCATCGATCATGAAGGGATTGAAATAGCCGAACGAGGTCGGGAACAAGAGCGTCGCGCCGTCGATATTGATCATCGACTCCATCGTTTTCGCCACCGCGATCGTCTCCGGCACGTTCTCTTCCTCGACCACCTTGACGCCGGGGACTGCCTTGAGAGCCTTGGCGCCGACCGCATGGGCCTGGTTCCAGCCGTAGTCGGCGCGCGGGCCGACATAGATGATGCCGATGGTGAGACCGGCGGCCTGCGCGGGAGCGCCCAGGCCGGACAGCACGAAAGGGCTTGCGGCCGCGCCGCTCAGGAAAGTTCTGCGAGAAAGAGTTCTGCGGGAGATGGAACGCGTGATCATCGACAATACTCCGTCTTGGTTCGCGGCATTGCCGCCGCGGTGATGGGAAGTTCAGTGAAGGAGAACCGCGAGAGCGGCAGCGAGAACATCGTCGTTATTCGAATCATCGTTTTCGGAATCATTTTTTTCCCCGGGCTTTCGGCCTTGGAAGTTTCGCGACCTTTGTGCCAGCGCCGTCGAGACCGCCGGCATAGCGCGACAGCACGGCGCCGAGATCGAACGTCGCCTCGCGCCCCTGGTCGAACAGCGCCCGTTCTTCGACCGAGCCCAGATGATGATCCATGATCTTGATGGCGGCTTCCGCTTCGCCGGCGCGCAACGCTGCGACGATTTCGCGGTGTTCGTTGATGGCGCAATCGGCCGAGTGCGGCCGTCCGTAAAGCGCCAGGATCAGCGAGCAGCGCGACACGACTTCACCCAAGTAACGCCGCAGCAGCGTGTTGCCCGCCATCTCGCCGAGCCGGGTGTGGAATTCACCGGCGAGCCTGATGGAGACGCGGGCATCGCCCGCTTGCCGCGCGGCTTCCTCGGCCCGCACATGGCCCTCGAGATCGGCGCCGAATTGCGGTTGCCAGCGCCCGATCACGAGGCGCACCACCTCGCGCTCCAGCAGGCGGCGGATCTCGAAGATCTCCCGGGCCTGATCGAGCGTCGGCTTGGCGGTGGTCGCGGTGCGACGTGGCGGCGCATCGACCAGCCCTTCGGACTGTAACTGCGCCAGCACCTCGCGGACCAATGTGCGGCTCATGCCAAAGCGGACGCCGAGTTCGTCCTCCGGCAGCTTGGTGCCGGGCGGCAGCGCCTGTTCGATGATCGCTTGCCGCAACGCCTGGCAGGCCAGATCGACGCGGGTGGATTTCTTGCTCATCAGCGGTCCTGCCAAAGGTTCTGCCAAAGCTTGCCGGTCTGCATTGACCGGCGAAATCTGGTGTACGATATCACCAGGAACTGTACACAGAATGCGGAAATAATAGCCGCCGCGCGCGAATAATCGGCAGCACTTCGCCCAAAGTTTGCGCTCGATCAGGCGCTAAAAGCGCCGATAATCAGCACGAAACGGCCGACCGGGAGTCGCATCCCCAAGGCCAAAACTGTATACAAGAGTTATCTCCGGGGTATGCTTGGGAGCCGTTAAATGGCGGAAAAGGTGATCAAATTGCAGCTCAACCAGCAGCAGCTTGAGTTGATGGATCGCACCATCGCGCGCGGCGTCGCGCCGGACCGCATCGCTTTGGTCCGCCTTGCGCTCCGCGAATACGCCGCCGCGCGGAAAGCCGAGACGAGCGCGAAGCCGAATGATCTGGAGGCGCAGCGATGAGCGAGCGCGATATCCTGTTCGAACATGTTCTGGAGCCCGGCACCGGCAAGGCGATCGAACTCCTTAAAGGGCAGATCCTGCGCATCGAACAGGTCGAGGGCGGCCAATGCGCCGACTTCAACTGCTTCAACCTGCATGACTACAAGGAGTTCATGCATTGCGGCCGCACCCGCACCGTGCATGGCTTTCACCCGACGACAGGGACGTTCATGTGGTCGGCGCCGCCGCGCGAGCGCGCCATGCTCTACATTCTCGAAGACACCGTCGGCCGCAACGACGTGCTGTTTCCCCGTTGCAGCGCCTATGTCTATGAAGCGTCCTACGGCTTTTCGGTGCACACCAACTGCCATGACATCCAGGCCGAGGCGCAGCGCGAATACGGGCTGACGCCCGACGATGTGCATGATTCCTTTAACCTGTTCATGTGCACCGGCGTCGATCAGGACGGTCACGCTTTTATGACGCGGCAAACCACCAAGGCCGGCGACCATGTCGACCTGCTCGCGCTGATGGACGTGCTGGCGGTGCCGAATGTCTGCGGCGCGGACGTGATGCGCACCAGCAATTTTGCGTTAAAGCCGCTCAAGCTCACGGTGTTTGCCGCCACCGACGCCGATCTGGCGCGGGTACCGAAGACGCCCGTGCTCGCAAGCCAGCGCACGCCGAAGGATTTTCGCAACCCAAGCATAAAGTCCGACCGGCCGCTCCGCCGCGATCCCGGCTACAAGCCCGAATTTCCGAATACGCCCATTCGTATCACCGAGCTTGCCGTCGTGCTGTCGCCGGAAGAGTTCGCAGCGTTCCAATCGGTCAAGCGCACCGACATCTATGGCGACGACGACGCAGCGGCGCTGCGCGATCTCTTGTTCTCCTGGTGGGAGGAGCGTTTCCTTCAGGCGCATGCCGGCGCGCCGTCGATCGAGAGCGAATGATGGACGCGACGACGCCAGAACCGCACGACGTCACCTTCGATTTCCGCGAGCTGTCGGCGCGGGATAAATACAAGCTGATGATCGGCACCGTGGTGCCGCGTCCGATCGCGCTGGTGACGACCGTCGACCTCCAAGGCCGTGTCAACGCTGCGCCGTTCAGCTTCTTCAATTGCCTGTCGGCCGATCCGCCGATTCTCGCGCTCGGCGTCGAAAATCATCCGGACATGCGCTTCAAGGACACCGCATTGAACATCCGCCTGACGGAGGTCTTCACCGTCAACATCGTCTCGCACGCCATTGCCGAAGCGATGCACGTTTGTAGCGTGCCGTTTCCGCCGGACCACGACGAGTTGCAGGCCGCGGGCCTCACCGCAATGCCGGGCAAGACGGTCGCTTCACCCTGGATCAAGGAAGCGCCGGCTTCGTTCGAGTGCCGGCGTCATCTTACGCTGGAGCTCGGCAAGTCGCGGCAGATTATCCTGGGTGAGATACTGTTCGCGCATTACCACTCGGATGTGGTCGATCCCGATCGACTGCACATCGATCCCGCCAAACTCGACGCCATCGCCAGATTAGGCGGCAACACCTGCTCCACCATCCGCGATCGCTTCGAGATGCTGACGCCGACCTTGAAAGATTTTGACATCGGCTGACGCGTGAAACTTCGGGGGCCGGCGCGATGCCGTCCCCCGACGTCTTGTCGCATTACGTCTTCATGTTCATCGGCTCGGGCACATAATGGAAACCCTCAGCCGTTTTGGAGATATGGCCGACGCCGGGCCACGGATAGTGATAGGCGAGCACCGGAATCTTGTTCGCTGCCAGCATGTCCAGCATCTTCACGCGGCTATTCGCCGCCTGCTTCGGATCGGTGTCGAAGGAAAACTCCATCCGCGGCTTTTCCATCAACAGGACCGGATGGTGGGTGAGGTCGGCGGTGTAGCAGAAGGATTTGCCCTCCGACGAGATCACGAAGATGGTGTGGCCGATGGTGTGGCCCGGCGCCGCCAGCGCATGAATGCCGGGCAGGAATTCCTGGTCGTCCTTGTAGAACACCAGGCGATCGCGCACCGGCGTCAGGTTCTTCTTGGCGTGGTCCACGAAATCCTTCAGCTTCGGGCCGGCCTTGTCGTAATCGGTCCAGTAATTGAAGTCGCTCTCGGCGATGTAGAACTGCGCGTTGGGGAACAGCACCTTGTTGCTGTCGTCCACGACGCCGCCGATGTGGTCGATATGGCCGTGTGAGAACACCACGGCGTCGATGTCTTCCGGCTTGATGCCGGCTTCCTTCAGGCTCTTCTGCTGGCGCCCGGTGGTGGAACCAAACATTTTGGATGTGCCCATGCCGGTGTCGAACAGCACAAGCTTGTCGCCGACATTTACGACCGGAGAATTCTGTTCCAGCACGACATCGCTCGGCGACAGGAAATTGTCGGTCAACATCTTGCGCATCTCGTCGTCTGGTACGCCGGTGAAGGTGCCCTTGGGATCGCCGAGGTCCAATACGCCATCGGAGACGACGGTCACTTCGGCGCCGCCGACGTTGAAGCGATAGAAGTATTGCGGCGCCGGTCCGAGTTTTGGTGCTTTCGCCTGCGCGATGTCGCCCAGCAGGGCCGATGTGGTAAGACCTGCGCCGAGCGCAAGCAGCGACCTTCGCGAAACATCTGATGTCATGCGTCTTCCTCCACGGTTGATGTGTTGGATCGTCTTATGACGGCGATCTTGAGCTTGTTGATGCATGATCTCCGCGCAAACCCTTTTGCGTTCGTCGCGAGCGATCATGCGTGAGCTAATCGCAAAGCTGCGACCGCTTTTTGACATTTGGAAGGCGGCGCAACCAGGAGGCGAGGCTAATGGATCGGCGGTTCAAACCAACCGCATGTTTACGGCTGGCTGCAATGCGGTGGATCGCAAAATGCCGGGGCGCGGAAAATGACGCCAGTGGATGGCAAGCGCCGTCGCTTGCTGCGTCTGATGGGGAGCGTTGAGGTTCTAGCTGCGCTTGCTCTCGATCACGTCCCAGATTTTCGCGGCGACATCCGGCCCGTTCAGCCGGGCGATGGCGCGGATCCCCGTCGGCGAGGTGACGTTGATCTCGGTCAGGTTGCCGTCGATCACGTCGATGCCGACGAACAACAATCCCCGCGCCCGTAACGCCGGGCCGAGCGTCGCGCAGATTTCGCGCTCGCGGTCGGTCAGTTCGGTAGCCGTCGCCGCGCCGCCGCGCACCATGTTGGAGCGCAGATCGTCGGCCGCCGGGACGCGGTTGACGGCGCCGGCAAACTCGCCGTCGACCAGAATGATGCGTTTGTCGCCGTGCTTCACCTCGGGGAGGAAGCGCTGAATCACCCAAGGCTCCCTGAAGGTGACCGAGAACATGTCGAACAGCGAGCCGAAATTCATGTCCTGCGGCATGATACGAAACACCGCCGCCCCACCATGGCCGTGCAGCGGCTTCATCACCACCGCGCCATGTTCGTCGCGAAACGCGTTGATTTCGTCGAGGTCGCGCGAGATCAGCGTCGGTGGCATCAGCTGCGGAAAGTCCATCACAAACAGCTTTTCCGGCGCGTTGCGCACGGAGGCGGGGTCGTTCACTACCAGCGTCTTCGGATGCAGCCGTTCGAGCAGATGCGTCGAGGTGATATAAGCGAGGTCGAACGGCGGGTCCTGCCGCAGCAGGATGACGTCGAAGGCCGCAAGCGGTTCGCGGCGTGGCTCGCCAAGGGTGAAATGATCGCCGACTTCGTCACGCACCGTCAGCGACTGCATCGGCGCCACCAGTTCTTCGCCCTTCAAGGAAAGTTTATCGGGCGTGTAGTAGGACAGCCCGTGCCCGCGCTTTTGTGCTTCCAGCAGCAGCGCGAAGGTGGAATCGCCGCGGATGTTGATGCGCGCGATCGGGTCCATCTGGACGGCGACGTTCAATTTCATGGGCGGGATCCGTAACTCATTGCAGTCAGGTAAGCGGTTGATCTTCTGGCCACATGGTTCGAGACGGCGCTGAAGCGCCTCCTCACCATGAGGGTCTGAGACCTTATCCTGAGGAGCGCGCGAATGCGCGCGTCTCGAAGGATGAAGCCAAGCTGCGTCACAAGGGTCATGCAAATCACTTAAGGGCTCGCGTCGAAAGCCGATAGCACATGGCGCGGCAAACGGCGCGGCGCAATCAGCATGGCATCGAAGCGCAAATCATATCCCTCATGTTCGGGGTGCGCCATCAGCCAGACTTGTGCCGCCACGATGATGCGGGCCTGCTGGCGCGGCGTCACCGCGTAGGCCGCGTCGTCGAGGTTCGCCCGCGCCTTGACCTCGACAAAGGCGAGAAGATTGCGCCGCCGTGCCACGATGTCGATTTCGCCATGGGGGGTGCGAAATCGCCGGGCCAGGATGCGATAGCCCTTGGCGATCAGAACCGCGGCTGCCTGGGTCTCGGCCGAAAGACCGATGCGGAATGCCTCGACGCGCGCGGGTGAGGCCACTTTGGCGCGGCGGGCTCTCGGCGCGCTCGTTTCGGCGTCATTCTTGTCCATGCGCAGCCTTTGCCAGCTCAAGCGCGCGGGCGTAGATTTCGCGGCGTGGCCGCCCGGAGACTTCGACCGCGTGTGCGACCGCATCCTTGACGCTGTCGCGTGACAACCGGTCGCGCAGGAGATCATCGACCGCGTCAGCCGTCATGACCTGGCTGCCGTCGGGTTGCGGGGCGATCACCAGCACGAATTCGCCGCGCGTCTCCAGCGTTGCCGCCGATTGCGCCAGTTCGGCGAGCGGCGCCCGGGTGACTTCTTCGTGCATCTTGGTCATCTCGCGGCAGATCGCCGCATCGCGCGCGCCCATGATTCCCGCAAGATCGGCCAGGGTTTCCTGCACGCGGTTGCCGGATTCGAACAGGACGAGTGTCGCATCGAGCCGCGCCAGTTCGGTCAACCGCGCGCGGCGGGCGGTCTGCTTCGGCGGCAGAAAGCCTTCGAAGAAGAAACGATCGGTCGGAAGTGCTGCCACCGACAACGCGGTCAGCACCGACGAGGGGCCCGGCAGCGCGACCACGGGAAAACCAGCGGTGCAGACCTCGCGCACCAGCTTGAAGCCGGGGTCGGAAATTAAGGGCGTTCCGGCGTCAGAAACCAGCGCAACCGAAGCGCCTTGCGCCAGCTGTTTCAGAATTTTCGGCCGGGCGAGAGCCGCATTATGCTCATGATAGGGGGTAAGCTGGGCGGTGATTCCGTAACGCTCGGTCAGACGGTGAGTGATTCGGGTGTCCTCGCAAGCGATGAGGTCGACGCCGGCGAGGGTTTCCAGCGCGCGCAACGTGATATCGCCGAGGTTGCCAATGGGCGTCGCCACCAGATAAAGGCCGCCGGCCTGCTTTGGCGCGGTTAGCGTTTGGCCGTTGATGGCATAGGTCCGCTTCTCGGATGGAGACGAAACATCAGACGGGTTGGTTGAAACGGCTTTTGCGCGCATAATGCGTAGTGCGGTGGATTTGACATTCGCTTTGGTGGTGCGGCGAGTTCTCATAGCGAATGTCAAATCCAAAACCGCACTACCAGACTATATTTGCTAGTGTTCCTTTGGTTCTGACATTCGTAAACGCTCTCGCGGCAAAAGGATACGAATGTCAGAACCGGAACACTAGTCTAGAGCACGGCGAGGGAGAGTGCGAACCGCAGCGAGGGGTTTGCGCCAAGGATGGATAGGCACGAGCCGGTTTCTTTTCGCGCGGCGAAGAGATCGACCCACAGTGTCGGAAGGCTAAAATCCTTTTGTTTTGGTTAACTATTCGCCGACAATATGCCTGAATCCACCCCTCCTGATGCCCTAGTGGAGTGGATTTGACATTCGCCAGGCACCTGGCCGCAAACCCGGGAAGCGAATGTCAAATCCTAAAACTCCACTAGAAGCATATATTTGCTAGTGGGTCCTTTGATTCTAACATTCGCAAAGGTGCCCGCTGAGTAGGGATGCGAATGTTAGAATCGGACCACTAGGCAGGGCGAAGTCTTGGCCTCATCGTGGGCCGGGTAAGAAAAGAGATATGATGGCGGATCCGTTCGATCCCAACGTTCAACCCGACAAATCTGGAGCCGAGGGGTCCGGAACAGGCCAGTCCGCGCTTTCGGGCTCACCGGCAAGCCGGCGGGCGGCGCTTGGGCTCATTTTGGGCGCCCCGTTGCTTGGCGCATGCGCCGGCGTCCAGCAGAGCATCAGCCAGTTTTCCGTTCCCAATCCGTTTAACTCGTCGTCGCCACCCCCGGGTCCCGCCGGCGCGCCGGGTCAATCGGTTTCGGTTGGTAACGGCCAGGTCAAGGTCGCGGTGATCCTGCCATTGTCGGCGGGCGGCAATGCCGCCGTTGCCGCGCAGTCGATGAAGAATGCGTCCGAAATGGCGCTGTCGGAATTCCTCAATCCCAACCTTCAGCTTCTGATCAAGGACGACGCGGGCAGTCCGCAAGGCGCGCAACAGGCCGCTCAGCAAGCGGTGGATGAAGGCGCGGAGATCATCCTGGGTCCGCTGTTTGCCGCCTCGGTGCCGGCGGTCGCGCAGGTGGCGCGCGGTCGCGGCGTCTCGGTGATAGCGTTTTCGACCGATTCGAGCGTGGCCAGTCGCGGAGTTTATTTGCTCAGCTTCCTGCCGGAATCCGACGTCAACCGGATCGTCGAATATGCCGCCAGCATCGGCAAACGCTCGTTCGGAGCGATCTTGCCCGAGAACGCCTACGGCAATGTGGTCGAGGCTGCGTTCAAGCAGGCGGTGCCGAAACGCGGCGGCCGCGTCGTTGTTTTCGAGAAATACGGCGCCGATCGCAGCGCAGCCGCGCGCAACGTGGCGGGCGCGCTGAGTTCGATCGACACGCTGCTGCTGGCCGATGATGGCGAAGCGGTGGTGGCAACGGCGGATGCGCTGGCGGCCGCCGGCGCCAATCTGAAGAACGTGCAATTGCTCGGCACGGGCCTTTGGGACAATCCGCGGGTGTTTGGAAGCCCTGTGTTGCAGGGCGGCCTGTATGCGGCGCCCGATCCGGCAGGTTTCCGCAGCTTCTCCACGCGCTACAAGAACAAATATGGCGCTGAACCGGTGCGGACCGCGACGCTCGCTTATGATGCGGTGGCGCTGGTCGCGGCGTTGTCGCGCAGCCAGGGCGGCAAGCGCTTCACGACCGAAGTGCTGCTCAATTCGTCCGGCTTTTCCGGCATCGACGGGCTGTTTCGATTCCGCCCTGAAGGCACCAATGAGCGCGGCCTTGCGGTGATGCGGGTGGCCACTGGCGGCCCGACGCCGGTCGCGAGCTCGCCCAGAAGCTTTGGGGCTTGAAGAGCTTCGGGCTTACGCCGCCAGATCCGCCACCACGGCATCCAGCACCGGAAAGCCCGCTTGCGTCACCCGCAGCCGGCCATCGGCATCGACAGAGATCGCACCCTCCTCGCGCAACAGCGCGATCCGGCGGGGATCGAGCGGCCGGCCTGACAGAGCCAGATAGCGGCGGGGATCGATGCCTTCAGCGAGCCGCAGCCCCATCAGGAGAAATTCGTCGGCGCGCTCCTCGCTGTTGAGGAGATCGTCGACCACGACGCCATGGCCGCTGGCCTCAACCCGCATCAGCCAGGCTTCCGGCCGCTTCTCGGTCGAGATCGCATGCCTGACGCCATCCACATCAAGACGTCCATGGGCGCCCGGGCCGATCCCGGCATATTCGTGGGCCCGCCAGTAGACGAGGTTGTGCCGGCATTCGGCGCCGCCACGGGCGTGGTTGGAGATTTCATAGGCGTTCAGGCCGTATTGGCCGCAGACTTCCTGCGTCACGTCGTAGAGCGTGCGCGCCAATGTCTCGCCCGGTGTCTTGAGCTTGCCGGCGGCATGCAAACCGAAAAACGGCGTGCCTTCTTCGATCGTCAGCTGGTAGAGCGAAAGGTGCTCGGCGGCCTCCGCGATCGCGAGTTTCAGTTCGCTGGTCCAGGCGTCCGCGGTCTGATCGGGGCGGGCATAGATCAAATCGAAGGAATAGCGCTCGAACGAACGGCGCGCGATTGCGACTGCATCGAGCGCCTCACGCGCGCTATGCAAACGCCCGAGCATCTTCAACGACGCATCGTCCAGCGCCTGCACGCCGAGCGAGACGCGGTTGACGCCGGCCGCGCGATAGCCCGCGAAACGTGTCGCCTCCACGCTGGTGGGATTGGCCTCCAGCGTCACTTCAACATCGGAGGCGACGCGCCAGTGCTTGCCGATCGTATCCAGGATCGCACCGACCGTCTGCGGCCGCATCAGCGAGGGCGTGCCGCCGCCGAGAAAAATCGAGGTCACCTCGCGGTCCGGTGCACGCGCCGCTGTGGTTTCGATCTCGCGGGCAAAGGCGCGGGCAAAGCGATCCTCGTCGATCGCGGCATGCCGGACATGGCTGTTGAAATCGCAATAGGGGCATTTCGACAGGCAAAACGGCCAGTGCACGTAAACGCCGAAAGCCTCGCTGTGGTTGCCCGAACTAACCAAGGCAGCGCTCCGCCAGTTTGACGAAGGCGCGCGCCCGGTGCGACAGGCCTTTGCCGAGCGGCGGCAGGCCGTGCTTTTCGATGGAGCTCATCTCGCCGAAGGTGCGGTCATGGCCGTCGGGCAGGAACATCGGATCATAGCCGAAGCCGGCCGCGCCGCGCGGCGGCCAGACCAGCGTGCCGTCGACGCGCGCCTCGACTTCTTCGAGGTGGCCGTCGGGCCAGGCCACGCACAGCGCCGAGACAAAGTGGGCCGTTCGTTTGGCGGGTTCTCTAGCGCCGCGTTCTTCGAGCAACCGCTCGATCCGGCTCATCGCGGCACTGAAATCCTTCGACGGCCCGGCCCAGCGCGCCGAATAAATTCCGGGCGCACCGTTCAGTGCATCGACGACAAGGCCGGAATTGTCGGCGAACGCCGGAAGTTTTGCAGCCATCGCAGCCGCCACTGCCTTGAGCTTGGCGTTCGCGGCGAAACTGTCGCCGGTCTCCTCCGGTTCGCCGAGGCCGAGTTCGCTGGCTGATATCGCAGTGACACCGTGCGGCGACAGCAGCTCGCGCATCTCGGCCAATTTGCCGGGATTGTGGGTCGCGATCACAAGCTGGCCGCTGATTCGACGGGGCATGTTCTAATCCTAGTGTCCCGATTCCGAAGTTCGTACCATCTTGCGGCCCCGCGTTTACGAACTTCGGAATTGAAAGGACACTAACGAACTTATTGATCTAGTGTGGCTTTGGTTCAGAAGTCCGTATGAAGAATGCGCGGCGACAATGATACGGACTTCTGGACCGCCACACTAGGCCACCGCCATCTTCTGCAAGTCCACCAGCTTGGAGACACCCTTCTGCGCCAGCGCCATCAGCGCCAGGAACTCATCTTGCGAGAATGGCGTCTTCTCGGCCGTGCCCTGCACCTCGATGATGCGTCCGTCGCCGGTCATGACGAAATTGGCGTCAGTCTCGGCGTTTGAATCTTCGGCGTAATCGAGGTCAAGCACCGGAGTACCGTTGTAGATACCGCAGGAGATCGCGGCGACGTGGTCGCGCAGCACGTTGGTCTTGATCATGTTGCGCGTTTTCATCCAGGCGATGCAATCGGCGAGTGCGACCCAGGCGCCGGTGATCGACGCCGTCCGCGTGCCGCCGTCGGCCTGCAAGACGTCGCAATCCACCGTGATCTGACGTTCGCCGAGCGCTTCGAGGTCGAGGGTGGCGCGCAGCGAACGGCCGATCAGCCGCTGGATTTCAACAGTGCGGCCGCTCTGTTTGCCACTGGAGGCCTCTCTTCGGGTGCGTTCCAGCGTTGCCCGCGGCAGCATGCCGTACTCGGCCGTGACCCAGCCGCGGCCCTGACCCTTGAGCCAGGGCGGCAAGCGCTCCTCAAGTGTTGCCGTTACCAGAACATGGGTGTCGCCGAACTTCACGAGGCAGGACCCTTCGGCATATTTGACCACGCCGCGTTCCAGCGACACGGCGCGCAGTTCATCCGGCGCACGGCGGCTTGGCCGCATGAAAACCTCCAAAATTAACCAATAGATGCGTTTGAGATGCGTTTGGCGTGCTTGTAGGAGGGGGAGACGGCAGCGGCAAGGGCTTTGGCCTTTCTTTGGCGGTCATTGCGTGCTTGTCACTGGCTTGCTGGTGGAGTGGATTTGACATTCGCTAACCCGTTCCCAAAGATGCGTCATGCGAATGTCAAATCCAAAACTCCACCAGAAAACCTATAATTTGCTGGTGGTCCTTCGATTCTAACATTTGCAAAAGTACCTGCCACATCGGCATGCAAATGTTAGAATCGGACCACCAGAGGACAAAATCGGCGCTCAAGACGTCGGGAGTTTGATTTTTGGCTCACCACGAACCGATTGGCCTGATCGCATCGCATGCCGGGCTTGCCCAGCTTAATGAGCGTTCGCGGGATATTTTTCGCCAGATCGTCGAGAGCTATCTGGCGACCGGCGAACCCGTCGGCTCGCGCAACATCTCGCGGCTGATCGCGGTTCCGTTGTCGCCGGCCTCAGTTCGCAATGTCATGGCCGATCTCGAAGCGCTCGGGCTGATCTATGCGCCACATACCTCGGCGGGACGGTTGCCGACGGAAATCGGTCTTAGGTTCTTTGTCGATGCCCTGATGCAGATCGGCGATCTCACCGAAGCCGAACGGCAATCGATCCAGACCCAGCTTGCTTCCGTCGGCAAGGCGCAGTCGGTCGAGGCCGCGCTCGGCGAGGCGCTGACCCGGCTCTCGGGCCTCACGCGCGCGGCCGCCGTGGTGTTGACCGGCAAATCCAATTCGCGGCTGAAGCATATCGAGTTCGTTCGGCTGGAGCCGGAGCGGGCGCTGGTCGTGCTGGTCGGCGAAGACGGCCAGGTCGAAAATCGCGTGCTGGCCTTGCCGCCCGGCGTGCCTTCTTCGGCGCTGATTGAAGCGACCAATTTCCTCAATGCGCGGATCAGGGGACGAACGCTGGCGGAAGCCCGCCTCGAACTCGAAACCGCGCTGGCGCAAGGCCGCGCCGAACTCGATCAGTTGACGCAGAAGGTGATCGCGGCGGGACTCGCCAGTTGGTCCGGCGGCGAAAGCGAGGACCGGCAGTTGATCGTGCGCGGTCACGCCAATCTGCTCGAAGATCTCCATGCGCTTGAAGATCTCGAGCGTGTCCGTCTGCTGTTCGACGATCTCGAGACCAAACGCGGCGTGGTCGATTTGTTGGGCCGGGCCGAAAGCGCCGAGGGGGTGAGGATTTTCATCGGTTCCGAGAACAAGCTGTTTTCGCTGTCAGGTTCCTCCACCATCATCGCGCCCTACCGGGATGGCGCCGGCAAGATCGTCGGCGTGCTCGGGGTCATCGGGCCGACCCGGCTCAATTATGCGCGCGTGATCCCGACGGTGGATTATGCGGCCCGGATCGTCAGCCGCCTGCTGGGCGGGTGATCAGCGCTTGATTTTCGACGGCTAAAGCACGATATCCGCCCCAGCAATCCGATCCTCAAGCTATCCAAAGACGATTTTCGAGAAGGTAGTCGCATGACCGATCCCAACGGGCGGAACGACGATTCGGCCGGTCCGGAGCAAGGACCCGAACCCGTGGTTTCCAAGCCGTATATCATGCCCGACGATCCCGAGCCGGGATCGGCGGAGGCGCTCGCCAAGGAAGCCGCGGAACTGCGCGACAAGATGCTGCGGACGCTCGCCGAAATGGAGAATCTCCGTCAGCGGACCCGGCGTGAGGTTGCCGACTCCAAGGTCTACGGAATTACCGGTTTCGCCCGCGACGTGCTCGATATCGCCGATAGTCTTCAGCGCACCATCGATGCGGTACCGGCCGAGACCCGGGAATCCGCCGATCCGCTATTGAAGGCTTTGATCGAGGGCGTCGAGCTGACCGAACGCTCGCTGCTCAGCGCGCTCGAGAAAAACGGCGTCAAGAAGTTCGATCCGCAAGGCGAGAAGTTCAATCCGAACTTCCAGCAGGCGATGTACGAGGTTCCCGATCCGTCCGTTCCGGCGGGCACCGTGGTGCAGGTCGTTCAGGCCGGCTATACGATCGGCGAACGGGTGCTGCGCCCGGCGCTGGTCGGCGTTTCCAAGGGCGGCGCGAAAGCGGCCCCAGCCGAACACAGCTGAGCCGACAGCAGAGGCCCTAATCCTCATACCTCTCAACCCTCATGGTGAGGAAGCGCGTCAGCGCTGTCTCGAACCATGAGGCCTCGTAACGGGCAACATCCTTCGAGACGCGCAAAGCGCGCTCCTCAGGATGAGGGGCAGACGCCTTACGAAATCGCGATGTCGCTGGACTGGATTCGCTTCACGCCGGCCTTGGCCATATCGGCCCAAGCCTTGGCGAGCGAACCCTGGGTGTCGATGCCGCGGCAAGCGTCCTCGATGACATAGGCCTCAAAGCCCGCCTTTCGCGCATCCGTCGCCGTCCATGCCACACAGAAGTCGGTGGCCAATCCCGCGATGAAAAGCCGTTGCAGCTTGCGCGCCTTGAGATAGGCGGCCAACCCTGTCGTCGTCTTGCCGTCGGCCTCGGTGAAGGCCGAATAGCTGTCGACGTCCTTGTGGTAGCCTTTGCGGATCACAAGCTCGGCCTGCGGGATCGACAGGTCTTTCGAGAGCGAGGCGCCGTCGGTGCCCTGAACGCAGTGGTCGGGCCACAGCACCTGCTTGCCGTACGGCAGATCGATGGTCTCGAACGGCTTCTTGCCGGCATGGCTGGAAGCGAACGAGACGTGGCCGACCGTGTGCCAGTCCTGCGTCATCACGACATTGGTGAAACCCTTGGCGAGCTTGTTGATGACCGGCACGACCTGATCGCCGTCTTTCACCGCGAGGCTGCCGCCCGGCAGGAAGCAGTTCTGGACGTCAATCACGAGCAGCGCCGAAGCGTCATCGATCTTGATCGAGGCAGCCGCCCAAACCGGTCGCGCGGCGACCGCGGTCAAGGCCAGGCTGCCCAACGTTGCGAGTGTCTGTCTTCGGTCCATCATGCCCATCTCCCTTAGCCAAGATTGAAGTTAGCAAATCAGGTTGGCGGCGGAAGGTCAAAGAAGCGGCAGCGAGTGGTCCGATTCCAAACTCACGCATTCCGCTAGCGCGGCTCAACCCCGTCGCGGACCGCGCGGAAACGCGGAAAGGCCTTCTCCCATTGGTCGCGCGGCGCGCTGCCGATGATCCGAAGCGAGCCCTGGCCGCCGAAGCGCAGCCACTGCACCAGCGTGACCGGGGTATCGTCCCGGCCGCTGGTGGCATCGATCCGCGTCTCGTACCCGGCCATCCCGTCGATACGGACCGGCTCGGACATCGTGATCCGTCCAGTGTGCATCCCGGGTATGGCGCGTGCGGCCTGCTCGGCGAAGCGGGCGCGATCGTCGGGCTGGGTAGGCGTCGACGGCATCAGGCCGATCACCATGAAGGGCGCGAGCTCAAAGCCGGCCGTCTCATCGCCGTCGGCGAGCAGCAGGGCGCCGGTCGCCCCCAGGGCACGGACGTGCTTAAAATCGCCGAGACTGTCGACCTTGAACGGCATCAGTGCGAGCTGCTCGTCGATCGGAACTTCCTTGCGGATCACGGCGGACGCCAGCATCTGCCGAACCGCATCGTCGCTGTAGATCCTGGTCGCGTTCTCGGGGACCTGAACGTCGACGTAGCCGGAGAAGGTGCCGCCCGACAGGATCATCGAGTAGTGGCGAATCACCCCGGAACCGTTCTTGGCGGTTTCGGCCGTGTAATAGGCTGTTCCCGCCGATGTCTCGAGGCTCTCCGGCTTGGCGCCGGCAGCGATCGCCGGGTTGGTCTTGAACGTGTTCATGACCTCGCCATAGGCGGCCGTGGGAAGCTCCGCGATCAGCACCTTGACGCTCCGGTCTTCCGTCTCGAAACCTGTGAAGGCCTTGGCGGGGACAAGGCCAACCAGCGGCGTCATCCCGATCCGGGCACCCGGCGGGAAAACCGGGTCGGCGGCCAACGCGCTGCCCGTGACCGTCACAAGGGACATGGCCGCCAGAAGGGGGGCCATGACGAGGAAAGCCAAGAAAGCCAAGGCGGAAAACAGGCGGGGGTGTTTCATTGGCGATCCACTCGGCTTGCATTGGGGCCGTTCGATGATCGAAAGGCGCAAGGCGCCCGTCCGCATCGATTCGACCGCTTTTAGCGGGTTTGCCGCCCTAGCAACAGCGGCGGCGTGGGGCTATGGCTGGGGTGCTGGGGCTTGCCCGAAGCGGCCGACCTGTCGTCTCGTTTCGAAACTATCTTTAAAAGTTAAGGGGCTTGACGGACGAAGGTTGCGTCAGCCTCCTTGCAGGCCATGCCCCCCCTCCTATATGAGGCTCACCGTCGCAATATCGCGAGTATTTGATCGTTGGGGGTCCGGATCAGGGCGCCGTCAGGGCCCAGCCGACCTGCCGCAAAAAGAAGGATATGAGGACCATGG
The DNA here is from genome assembly GCA_963770515.1 of uncultured Alphaproteobacteria bacterium. GTDB lineage: Bacteria > Pseudomonadota > Alphaproteobacteria > Rhizobiales > Xanthobacteraceae > Bradyrhizobium. The sequence continues at coordinate 1,184,057 of CAVYPW010000001.1, read as the reverse complement.
GAAAGGTCATTGGGATCGATCTCGGCACCACGAATTCGTGCGTCGCCGTAATGGATGGCAAGAACGCCAAAGTCATCGAGAATGCCGAGGGCATGCGGACGACGCCGTCGATCGTGGCCTTTAGCGACGACGGCGAACGCCTCGTCGGTCAGCCGGCCAAGCGCCAGGCTGTCACCAATCCCGAGCGGACCTTCTTTGCGGTGAAGCGCCTGGTCGGCCGCCGCTACGACGATCCGATGGTGGAGAAGGACAAGAAGCTCGTCCCCTACAAGATCGTCAAGGCATCCAACGGCGATGCCTGGGTCGAGGCGGACGGCAAGACCTACTCTCCCTCGCAGATTTCCGCCTTCATCCTGCAAAAGATGAAGGAGACCGCAGAGGCCCATCTCGGCCAGAAGGTCGATCAGGCGGTCATCACGGTTCCCGCTTATTTCAACGACGCCCAGCGCCAGGCCACCAAGGACGCCGGCAAGATCGCCGGCCTTGAAGTGCTGCGCATCATCAACGAGCCGACCGCGGCCGCGCTCGCCTACGGTCTCGACAAGACCAAGACCGGCACCATTGCGGTGTACGACCTCGGCGGCGGCACCTTCGATATTTCGATTCTCGAAATCGGCGACGGCGTGTTCGAGGTGAAGTCGACCAACGGCGACACCTTCCTCGGCGGCGAAGACTTCGACATGCGGCTGGTCGGCTATCTTGCCGACGAGTTCCAGAAGGAGCAGGGCATCAACCTGCGCAACGACAAGCTCGCCTTGCAGCGCCTGAAAGAGGCCGCCGAAAAGGCCAAGATCGAGTTGTCCTCGACGACACAGACCGAAATCAACCTGCCGTTCATCACGGCGGACCAGACCGGTCCGAAGCATCTGACGATGAAATTGACGCGCGCCAAGTTCGAGGCGCTGGTCGACGATCTCGTGCAGAAGACCATCGAGCCCTGCCGCAAGGCGCTGAAGGATGCCGGCCTTACCGCCGGCGAGATCGGCGAAGTCGTGCTGGTCGGCGGCATGACCCGCATGCCGAAGGTGCAGGAAGTGGTGAAGCAATTGTTCGGCAAGGAGCCGCACAAGGGCGTCAATCCCGACGAAGTCGTGGCGATCGGTGCGGCGATCCAGGCCGGCGTGTTGCAGGGCGACGTCAAGGACGTGCTGCTGCTCGACGTCACGCCGCTGTCGCTCGGCATCGAGACGCTGGGTGGCGTTTTCACCCGCATCATCGACCGCAACACCACGATCCCGACCAAGAAGAGCCAGGTGTTCTCGACCGCCGAGGATAACCAGAACGCGGTCACCATCCGCGTCTTCCAGGGCGAGCGCGAGATGGCGGCCGACAACAAGATACTCGGCCAGTTCGACCTGATGGGTATTCCGCCGGCGCCGCGCGGCATGCCGCAGATCGAGGTGACCTTCGACATCGACGCCAACGGCATCGTCAACGTCTCCGCCAAGGACAAGGCGACCGGCAAGGAACAGCAGATCCGGATCCAGGCGTCCGGCGGCCTGTCGGAAGCCGACATCGACAAGATGGTCAAGGATGCCGAGGCCAATGCGGCCGACGACAAGAAACGCCGCGAGGCGGTCGACGCCAAGAACCATGCCGATGCGCTGGTGCATTCCACCGAGAAGGCGCTCGCCGAGCATGGCTCGAAGGTTGCGGACACCGAACGCCGCGCCATCGAAGATGCGGTCAGCGATTTGAAGGAAGCGCTGAAGGGCGACGATGCCGAGGCAATCAAGGCCAAGAGCAACACGCTGGCGCAGGCCTCGATGAAGCTCGGCGAGGCCATGTACAAGCAGCAGGCCGAGGCCGACGCGGCCAAGGATGCCGCCAAGGACGACGTGGTCGACGCGGAATTCACCGAAGTCGACGACGACAAGAACAACAAGAAATCTGCTTAAGGCAGCGAGTCATGACCCCCATTCTTGCGAGTGCGCGAAATGGCGTCTCGAAAGAGTGGGGGTTATTTTTCGTTAAGCCGAGGGCGGCATTGTGAGCCGCATTCCCTAGGGATTGAGGATCGGGCGGGTTTGACGGATGTCCACCAAGCGCTGTTATTACGAGACCCTTGAAGTCGAACGCAACGCGGACGAAACCAAACTCAAGGCGGCCTTTCGCAAGCTCGCGATGAAATGGCATCCGGACAAGAATCCGGGCGATGCCACCAGCGAAGTCCGTTTCAAGGAAATCAACGAGGCCTACGAGGTCCTCAAGGACGGCGACAAGCGCGCCGCCTATGACCGGTTCGGCCATGCCGCCTTCGAGCAGGGCGGCGGCGGCGGCCCGGGCTTCGGCGCCGGCTTTGCTTCCTCCTTCTCGGATATTTTCGAAGACCTGTTCGGCATGGCGAGCCAGCGCGGCCGTGGCGGCCGCGAGCGTGGCGCGGACTTGCGCTACAATATGGAAATCACCCTGGAGGAAGCCTTCCAGGGCAAGACCGCCCAGATCGAAATTCCGGTCTCGGTCACCTGCGAATCCTGTTCAGGCATCGGCGCCAAGGCCGGCACCAAGCCGAAGACCTGCGGCATGTGCGGCGGGGCGGGGCGGGTGCGGCAGGCGCAGGGATTTTTCACGCTGGAGCGGACCTGCCCGGGGTGTCAGGGCCGCGGCCAGATGATCGAGGACCCCTGTCCGTCCTGCTCGGGCACGGGCCGGGTGACGCGCGAGCGGACGCTCTCGGTCAACATTCCGCAAGGGGTGGAAGACGGCACGCGCATTCGTCTGGCTGGCGAAGGCGAAGCGGGCCTGCGCGGCGGGCCTGCCGGCGACCTCTATATTTTCCTGTCCTTGACCGCGCATGAATTCTTCCAGCGCGAGGGCGCCGACCTGTATTGCCGGGTGCCGATCTCCATGGTGACCGCAGCACTTGGCGGCGATTTCGAGGTGCCGACCATCGACAAGGACAAGACCAAGGTGAAGATACCTTCGGGGACCCAGTCGGGCCGCCGTTTCCGCATTGCATCAAAGGGTATGCCGGTGCTGCGTTCGCGCCAGACCGGCGATATGTATGTCCAGGTCGTGGTTGAAACGCCGCAGAACCTGACCAAGAAGCAGCAGGAATTGCTGGCCGAGTTCGAAAAATTATCTTCCGGTGCAACCCAGCCCGAGGCTGCGGGTTTCTTTGCCAAGGTCAAGGATTTCTTCGGTAGCCGCGCCAGCACGTAGATCATGCTGGGGCAGTTATGCGTGCGCGCAAAACGACAGTGGCCGCAAAGCTTTATTCGCGAATTGTTGGCGTCTCGCAAGTTGCTCGAAAGCGCGTTTTGCTTGACCGGGTCGCTTGCTACCTATACGTCTTTATGACTGTTTTCTGACACCGCCGCGAAGAGCGGTCCCGCCTGGTAGCGACATGCCATTGCAATCGTCCGTGCGTGCGTTGAAGAAGCCGCTTCGTCTTGATGACGAAGTTCGTTTTCTCCGTTCATGGATCGAAAAGCCGCTTCATATGGGAGCGGTGATGCCGTCGGGCCGCGTGCTAGCGCGCACCATGGCCCAATATGTCGATGTCGACTCCGATGCTCCCGTCGTCGAGTTGGGTCCCGGTACCGGCGCGATCACCAACGCGCTGATCGAGCGCGGGATCGATCAGAAGCGTCTGGTGCTGGTCGAATATAATCCAGGTTTCTGCGCATTGCTGCGCGACCGTTATCCGCAGGCCCATGTCATTCAGGGCGATGCCTATCGGTTGCGTGACTCGCTGCACGAGGTGCTTGGCTCGCCGGCTTCCGCGGTCGTGTCCGGCCTGCCGCTCGTGACCAAGCCGATGCAGACGCGGCTGCGGCTCATTCGCGACGCCTTTCTGGCGCTCGCGCCGGGCGCTCCCTTCGTGCAGTTCACCTATTCGGTCGCGCCGCCGATTCCGAGGTCACTGCCCGGCGTTTCCACCGAGGCCTCCGAGCGGGTCTGGATCAACCTTCCGCCGGCCCGCGTCTGGGTGTATCGCAAGGGCTAGGCCGTCCACGGTTCGGCGTGGATGTTTTCGCCGGACCGATTAAATCATGGCTGCGCTGAAAATCCTGGTGATCCCCGCTTCGCTGCGGACTGGCTCGCTGAACGCGAAGCTCGCCGCCGTTGCCGCTCATCAATTCGCGCAAGCCGGTATCGAAGTGACCCGGCTCTCGCTCGCCGACTTTCCGCTGCCGATCTATGACGGCGACCTGCAAACGCGATCGGGCGTGCCGAAGAACGCCGTCGACCTCAAGCGAATGATCGGCGCCCATCATGGCGTCCTGATCGTCACGCCGGAATATAATTCCTCGGTTCCCGCGCTGCTCAAGAACGCCATCGACTGGGTCAGCCGTGTGCAGGATACGCACGAAAGCCGAGGGCAGGTATTTCGCGAGCGCGCCTTTGCGGTGGCCGGCGCCTCGCACAGCCGGCTCGGCGGTTCACGGGCGCTGGCGGCGCTGCGGTTGATCTTGTCGGCCTGCCACGCGCTTGTGATTCCGAACCAGCTCGCGCTTGCCTTCGCCGACGAGGCCTATGACGATAGGGACCGTCTGAAACATCCGCCCGACATCGAGGCGATGGCTGCGATGGTGCGGCAGTTGATCGACGTCTCCCAACGCCTGATGTGAGGTAACATGCCAATGTCTGCCATCGCTCCGAAAGACCGGCTGATTGTGGCGCTCGATTTGCCCGGCCTGGATCAGGCGGAGGCGATGATCGCGCGTCTGGGCGACAGCGTCACCTTCTACAAGATCGGCTATCAGCTCGCTTATGCCGGCGGATTGTCGTTGGTAGGTCCACTCACGGCCTCCGGCAAGAAGGTGTTCGTCGATCTCAAATTGCACGACATCGGCAACACCGTGGCGCGCGGCGTTGAGAGCCTGTCGTCGCTCGGCGCGACATTTCTCACCGTGCATGCCTATCCGCAGACCATGCGGGCGGCGGTCGAGGCGCGGGGACGTTCGGGTCCGAAGATTCTCGCCGTCACCGTGCTCACCTCCTACAACGAGGCGGATCTGCAGGACGCCGGTTACCGGCACACCATCGCCGATCTCGTGGCGACCCGCACGCATCAAGCCAAGGCGCTTGGTGTCGATGGGATCGTATGCTCGCCGGAGGAAGCGGCGAGCTTGCGCAGGATCGTCGGCGACAAGATGAGCCTGGTCACGCCGGGCATCCGGCCCGCCGGAAGCTCGAGCGGCGACCAGAAGCGCGTCATGACGCCGGCCCGCGCGATTGCGGCCGGCGCCGATTATCTCGTGGTCGGCCGGCCGATCGTGGAAGCGGCCGATCCGAAGGCGGCGGCGGATTCCATTCAAGCCGAGATCTCGCAGGCGCTTGGCTAAACAGGTGCTCGGCTAAAAAGGAGAGCCAAGATGGCAAAAGGCTACTGGATCGCCCGCATCGATGTGCACAATCCTGACGGCTACAAGGAATATGTCGCCCAGAACGGCGCGGTATTCGCGAAATATGGCGGCCGGTTTCTGGTGCGTGCCGGCCGGCACGTCGCCAAGGAAGGCTCATCGCGAACCCGCAATGTGGTGATCGAGTTCAAGGATTATGAGACGGCGATCGCCTGCTATAATTCGCCCGAATATGTGCGCCTGGTCGCGCTCCGCAGCTCGCATGCTGAGGGCGATCTCGTGATCATCGAAGGTTACGACGGCCCGCAACCGGGGGCGTGATCGGTTGCCGGAACATCGTCCCCCCGCTAAAACAAGCCCGAGAGGATAAAGCCATGTCCGAGATGCGTTTGATCGTTGCGGGGGCCGGCGGCCGGATGGGCCGCGCGTTGACGCGCGTCATTTCCGAGACCGAGGGCGCGGTGCTGGCTGGCGCGCTGGAGGCGCCGGGTTCCGATCTGCTGGGCAAGGATGCCGGCGTGCTTGCGGGCCTGCCGGCCAACGGCGTCGAACTATCCGCCGATCTCTGGACGATGTCGGCGAATGCCGACGGTATTCTCGATTTCACGGTGCCGGCCGCGACCATCGCCAATGTCGCGATCGCCGCGCAACGCGGGCTCGTCCATGTGATCGGAACCACGGGGCTGTCCTCGTCGGATGATGCCGTGATCAGGAGCGTCACCTCGCGCGCGATCGTGGTGAAGTCGGGCAATATGAGTCTCGGCATCAATCTGCTTGCCGCGCTGGTCAAGCGCGTGGCGCAGTCGCTCGATGCAAGCTTCGACATCGAAATCCTCGAGATGCATCACCGCTCCAAGATCGATGCGCCGTCCGGCACGGCATTAATGCTCGGAGAAGCGGCCGCCGCGGGACGCCAAATCGCGCTCGGCGATCATTCGGCGCGCGGGCGCGACGGCGAGACCGGCGCGCGTCGGTCAGGCGACATCGGCTTTGCCTCCTTGCGCGGCGGCTCCGTCACCGGCGATCACAGCGTGATCTTTGCCGGCGCCATGGAACGCATCGAACTCACTCACCGCGCCGAGGACCGCACGATGTTTGCGCAAGGCGCGGTCAAGGCGGCATTATGGGCGCGCGACAAGAAGCCTGGGCTGTACTCCATGGCCGATGTGCTCGGGCTCGGCAATTTCTAGAGCGTTTTCGAGCGAAGTGGGAACCGGCATAGCAATCAAGTTTACGCAGATTGCGTCGACTTATCTGCGTGAAGAAAACGCGTCAAAATAAAAGACTCAGTTCAAAGCAAACGGAAGCTTTCAGATATGAGCGATCGTCTTCTCGTATTGGTCCGTCATGGCCAGAGCGAATGGAATCTGAAGAACCTCTTCACCGGCTGGAAGGACCCTGATCTGACCGAGCAGGGCGTCGCGGAGGCCGTGGAGGCCGGCCGCAAGCTTAAAGGTCAGGGTCTGGTGTTCGACATCGCCTTCACCTCCGTGCTGACCCGCGCCCAGCACACGCTCGACCTGATGCTGGGCGAGCTCGGCCAGACCAAAATTCCCGTTCGCAAAAACTTGGCGCTGAACGAGCGCGACTACGGCGATCTCTCCGGCCTCAACAAGGACGACGCCCGCAAGAAGTGGGGCGAGGATCAGGTGCTGATCTGGCGCCGCTCCTACGACGTGCCGCCGCCCGGCGGCGAAAGCCTGAAAGATACGCTGGCGCGCACGCTGCCTTATTTTGTGCAGGAAATTCTCCCCTGCGTGCTGCGCGGCGAGCGTACGCTGGTCGCAGCCCACGGCAATTCGCTGCGCGCCCTGATCATGGTGCTGGAGAAGCTGTCGCCGGAAGGCATCTTGAAGCGTGAACTCGCCACCGGCGTTCCCATCATCTATCGCCTGAACGCCGACGCCACCGTGGCCTCGAAGCTTGATCTAGCTGGGTGAACGGAAGCGTTGAAATTACCTCGCTCACAGCGCCGGTCGTCGCTCGCGCGCTGGACGAACTCGCCGAAGTGTTGACCGATTGCGTTGCGGGTGGTGCCAGCGTCAACTTCATGTCGTCGTTTTCGCAAGACGAGGCGCGAATTTTCTTCGACAAGGTCGCGTCTGGCGTTGCATCCGGCGATATCGTTTTGCTCGCGGCCAAGCATGACGGCAAGATCGTCGGCACCGTGCAGTTGGGGCTCGATACGCCGCCCAACCAGCCCCACCGTGCCGACGTCAGGAAAATGCTGGTGCACCGTTCCGCGCGCGGCCGCGGCATTGGCGCCGCCCTGATGGCGGCGGTCGAACAGGAAGCACTGCGACGCGGCCGCTGGCTGCTCGTGCTCGACACCGTGCCGGGCGAAAGCGGACACCGGCTCTATTTGCGTTCGGGCTGGCAGCAAAGCGGGACCGTGCCAGACTATGCGCTGTTTCCGGACGGCCGGCTCTGCGACACCGCGATTATGTGGAAACGACTGACGTAATTCTGCTGTCGTCCCGGACAAGCGAGTGAAACGAGCGCGATCCGGGACCCATAACCACAATTGTTCGTTGCTGTTGGACCTCGGGGCCACAGCCCTACACAGACACAGGCTTCGGTGGTTATGGGTCCCTGCTTTCGCAGGGACGACCACAAGGCAGATTCCTACTGCATCCCCACCTGGCCGGCTTCCCACCCGATCATCGCCTGTTTTCGGGTGATGCCCCAGTGATAGCCGGTCAGCGCGCCGCTCTTGCCGAGCGCACGATGGCAGGGCACCACAAACGAGATCGGGTTCTTGCCGACTGCGGCGCCCACCGCGCGTGAGGCCTTCGGGCTTTCGATCTTTCTGGCGATGTCCGAATAGCAGACGGCGTGACCCATCGGGATCTTCAACAGCGTCTCCCAGACCCGGACCTCGAAGTCGGTGCCAATCAACGTCACGCGCAACGGCTGGTCCGGCCGCCACAGCTTTTTATCGAAGATGCGCTGGGCCAATGGGGCTGTGGCAAGATAATCCTCGATATAGGTCGCCCGCGGCCAGCGTCGCCTCATGTCGTCGAGCGCCGCCGGCTCTTCGCCCGGATCGGCGAAGGCAAGACCCGCAAGGCCCCGTTCGCTTGCGATCACAAGCGCAGTGCCGAAGGGGGAGGGATGAAAGCCGAACCGCAGCGTCATGCCTTCGCCGCCGGTCTTCCATTCGCCCGGCGACATCGCTTCATGAGTCACGAACAGATCGTGCAGCCGGCCGGGGCCGGAAAGACCGGAATCGAGGGCGGCGTCGAGCACGCTGGCTGAATTGCGCAACAGGTTCTTGGCATGGTCGAGCGTCAGCGCCTGCATGAAACCTTTCGGCGTCAGGCCGGCCCAGCGCCGGAACAGATGGTGCAGCTCATCCGGGGTCAGACTCGACGCCTCCGCCATCGCCTCGATGGTCGGCTGGGTGCGCCAGCGTTCCGAGATGAAGGCGATCGCCCGGCGCACGGAATTGTAGTCGCGCAGCGCTGCGTTTTGGCTGCCCGGCTTGGCCAAGCGAAGCTCATTCATGTCGAGTGTCATCATGGGAATTGATTTAGGGCCACCGTGCGCTCCAAACCACCCGATTCCCGACGAGGGTCTAATGGACGGGATTATAGGTCGGCCCGCGCCGGGCGGCCTGGAGCGCGGCCATTAAAGCGTTGGAAAAGCTCTCTTTTTCCTCGGCCCCCAAAAAGCTGCCGATGGCGATCCGGCGGCCTTTCGAAACCAGATAGAGCCGCTCGATGCCGAATTCCACATGGGTCTTGCGGTCGAGCTGTACCCACAATGGGTTGAAGGTGAATTCCACCACATGGCCGCGGTGGCTGATCCGTCGCACACAGAGTTCAGACGGCGTCAGGCGAATTTCCTCGCTGGCTTTGGCACGGCGAAAGTTGATGCGAAAGGCCCAGTAGATCGCGAGCGCGTCGAGGCCGAAAAAGCCGAACACAGGCCAGGCGCCCATCAAGAGGAACGCGACGCCGGCGGCGAAGCTCACCACGCTGACAAAGGCCATCACGACCAGGAAGCCGGTGCGGTTGAGCGAGCGGTGCGGCGTCAGCCGCGCCGAAAACAACTCCGCCTCGTTCGGATCAAAATCATTGCCTGCGGTCATGACGTGTCAGTATATCCAAACCATGCCGAAAATCACGCGCCGTGCCGCCAAATCGAAATCCGCCAAAGCCTCCCCCGCTAAAAAATCGCGCAAACCAGTAGCGGCCAAGCCAAAGACGTCGCGAGGCGGCCAAAAGACAAAACCCTGGACGCCGGCCGAGGTGCGGGAGGCATTCGAGCGCTTTCGTAAAGCCAATCCGGAGCCGAAGGGGGAGTTGGAACATCTCAATCCCTACACGCTGCTGGTCGCGGTCGTGCTGTCGGCGCAGGCGACGGACGCCGGGGTCAACCGCGCGACGCGCGCTCTGTTCCCGATTGCCGATACACCGCAAAAAATGCTCGCGCTCGGCGAGGAGAAGTTGCGCGATTATATCAAGACCGTCGGCCTCTACCGCACCAAGGCAAAAAACGTCATCGCGCTGTCGGAGAAATTGATCCGGGAATTCGGCGGCGAGGTGCCGCGCACGCGTGAGGAAATCGAATCCTTGCCGGGCGCCGGCCGCAAGACCGCCAATGTCGTGCTCAACATGGCCTTTGGCGAACGCACTATGGCGGTGGATACCCATGTATTCCGCGTCGGCAATCGCACCGGGCTTGCGCCGGGCAAAACGCCGCTGGAAGTGGAATTGGGGCTCGAGCGCGTGATCCCGGCGGAATTCATGCTGCACGCGCATCACTGGCTGATCCTGCACGGTCGCTACACCTGCCTTGCGCGCCAGCCGCGTTGCGCGGTCTGTCTGATCAACGATCTCTGCCGCTGGCCGGAAAAGACGGTTTGAAAACCCGACCGATAGCTCGACCCTCATCCTGAGGAGCCGCGCATTATTGCGCGGCGTCTCGAAGGATGGCCGCAATTGGGGCCTCATGGTTCTCTCGGCGATGCAACGCTTCGTCTGGAGACGCGCATTGCTTTTGGCGCCGTTCGCTAACGGCCTCGTTGCCGCTCGGCCTGCTCGGGCGCGACACGCTCCTCACCACGAGGGCGCAAATCGTCGGCACACCCCCGCGGGACCTTGTTTCCCGACAAACTGCCGCCTAGGCTCGTGCTCAAAGCGCCAAAGCCCGGATCAATGGCGGCGCGTCAAACGGGAGAGACGCCATGCGGCTGCGGCTTGCGCTGGTTTCAGCGTTATTGGTCACGGGATTGGCTGGGCACGGGGCGCGTGCGCAAATTTCCGACGATGTCGTCAAGATCGGCGTGCTCAACGATCAAACCGGGCTCTACGCTGATTTGGGCGGTCCGGGCTCGGTGGTCGCAGCAAAGATGGCGGTCGAAGATTTCGGCGCCACAGTGCTCGGCAAGCCGATCGAGGTTGTATCCGGCGATCATCAGAACAAATCCGATGTTGGTGCGGCCATCGCGCGCGAATGGTTTGATGTCGGCAAGGTCGATATGGCGATCGGGTTCGATCATTCCGCCGTGGCGCTTGCAGTCTCCGCGCTTGGCGCCGAGAAAAATCGAATTGTGATCGGGGGAGCTATAGGAAGCACGGCCTTTACCGGCAAATCGTGCACGCCGACCGAGGCCTCCTGGATCTACGATTCTTACGCGCTCACCACGAGCCTGGCGAAAGCTGTCGTGGCGGAGGGCCGCGATAGCTGGTTCTTCCTCACGGTCGATTACACCTTCGGTCATTCGCTGGAGGCGGATGCTTCGGCTGCGGTGAAGGCAGCCGGCGGCAAGGTGTTGGGAAGCGTGCGTCACCCGCTCAACACCGCGGATTTCGGCTCGTATCTGTTACAGGCGCAAGCGTCCGGCGCGAAGGTCATAGCCTTTGCCAATGGCGGCGGCGACATGGTCAACGCCACCAAGCAGGCGAACGAATTCGGCCTGACCAAGAAGCAAACCATCGTTTCGCTGCTGGTGTTCATTTCCGACGTGCACAGCATGCAGCTCCAGTCCGCCCAGGGCTTGAAGTTCGTCACGGCGTTTTACTGGGACCGCAACGAAGAGACCCGTGCCTGGTCGAAGCGGTTCTTTGAACGGTTCGGCCGGATGCCGACCATGCCGCAGGCGGCGGTCTATTCGGCGATCAACCATTATCTCGGTGCAATTGCCGCCGCCGGCACCGATGAGGCCAAGGCCGTGATGGCGAAAATGCGCGAGCGGCCGGTCAACGATTTCTATGTCAAAGGCGGAAAACTGCGCGAAGACGGCCGGCTGGTTCATGACATGTATCTGGCGCAGGTGAAAACACCGGCAGAATCCAAGGGGCCGTGGGATTACTACAAGATTCTCGCCACCATTCCGGGCGATCAGGCGTTCCGGTCGCTGGCGGACGGCGGCTGTCCGCTGGCGGCGCACTGATATAAGGGGTCCGGCCCTTAAAGATATTTCCGCTCGGTATTTCGCCGCATCGTACTGACGTCAGAGCGTGAACCCGTAGCCTATCCGTCGCGACTAATTCAGCGACAGTGTCGGGGAAGGCTACCGGTTCATCGTGATAAAGAACAATCGTAAAACGTGGTACGTCTCGATTCATCTTCCGGACGACCAGAAGACCGGACATTATTCGCGCCGTTCGGAGACGTTTGCGAGCGAATCCGAGGCCAAACGGTTTGCCGCGGGCAAAATTGCGACCGGAACCGAGATCAGCGCCGGAACGCTCAATCCCGTCACGCCAAAGCGAATTATCAAACCTTCCGAAATCGAAAAATGGATTTCGGAGAAGACGAATACGTCCGGGTGTTGATCGCGCGGCGTCTATCTTCACGCGGGCCGATCAGCGGATAGGAACGCCCGTCCTTCGCACCGGTTCAAGCAGTTCTGGCCTCGGCCCGCTCAGGCGCTTGTGCATGTGGACCATGAAGGCCATGCCGAACAACGGCGTCGCCAGATTGACGATGGGGATCGACACAAAGGCCGCGATGACAAGCCCCGCCGTGAACACGGTCGCGGCGTTGTCCTTGCGCATCGCCTTGGCTTCCTGGGGTGTACGAAATCGCATCGCCGCGAGCTCGAAATATTCCCGTCCCAAAAGCCATGCGGTGGCGATGAAAAAGATGATGAAGCCGGCGCCGGCGAACAGCACGAAGGGCAGCGCGACCAGGTAGACGAGGATCGTCAGCGACGCGGTTTTCACGCCTTCGGTGATCGCCAGTGGAAGCGGCAGGGCTGCGCCGGGCCGCTCCGCCGGATAATGCTCGCGCTCGACATGGTCGGCAACGTCGTCGACGAACAGGCTGGCGACGAGCGAGGTGATGGCCGGCATCAGCAACACCGCGCCAAACACCACGCCGAGACCGGCGGCGATCGAGATGATCCAGGCCAGGATGTCGAGCGGCGTCTGGAACGACGGGCCCAAAAGCGCCGAGGCCCAGACTTCGCCTGTGGTTGCAAGCCAGCTCAGCAGGCGTTGCAGCCCGATCGCCAGCACCGCGATCAGCACCAGCGCCAGACCAATGGAGCGCCACAGGATCGACCGCATCGGCGGCGACAGGATTTGCGACAGTGCCTTGACGGCGGCATCGAGCATGATCGGGTTGACCTCTTGCGAAAGCCCTCGCGAGAGGTAGCCATGGCACGAGAGTTCGGCAAGTGCTTTGAGCCGCCGTGGATCGGGATGACTGCGTGGGGGAATGAGTGTTGAGGAGGCCCACGAATGATCGGGGCTAAAATCGTCTCTTGCGTTATTTACGCAACTGGAAGCGGCGCTTCTTCGTCAATCTCTTCAGGAACAAGCGGCGGCGCTTCTGGAAACACGCCGAATTGGCCCGCTACCTCCTGGAGCGGCTTTTGTTTATCGGCCCAATGCAAGGCGGTGTAGTCGAACCCGTGCACGATGGTTGGTTTGACGATTTCGAAATAGGGCGAGATGTCGAAATCGCGCGGCATGTAAAGCGATGAATCGCGGATGTGCAGGATTTCGCGGCGGGCCTGTCGCGAGCCTGCCTGCGTCACCCTGGGCAGGATCGGGTAGCGCACCGCGTCGAAAGCCTGGGCGATCAGGGCCGAGCAGATGATCTTGGTGGGATCGCCGGAACCGAATGCGATCATTCGCCGCCGAAAGCGCTGCGGGATCGGCAGCGGAATCAGGAAACGCATCAGATCGAGAATATTCTTGGTGTCGTAGCCGAAACCGATCCGGTTGATGGCATAACGGCCAACCGTGTAGCGGTCTTCATAGGTCAGGCCGACCGGCCGGCACAGCCGCGTGTGATAGGTGAAATATTTCGACAGCGGCGCCGAGGTGACACCCTCGCCGATGTTGGCTTCGATCAAAGTGTGCGGCTCGCCGTCCGGCTCCTCGGCGCCATCGATCGGCCCGACGAACAATGCGGCATGCGACCATGTCGACTGGGTCAGATATTTGATGATGCCGGAGATTCGGTTATTGCCTTCGACCAGCAGCACGTCGCCGGGCTGGATAATGCTGCGCAGGCGGTCCGGGTCGCTCGGGGTGAACGGCTCATAGCCATGCACTTCCTTCTGAAGATAGGAAGCGATCCACTTGCCGAAGGTATCGAGCACTACGCCCATTGTTCCCCCCAGCGGATTTGTTAAGCCACTTCGGGCTCGTCCATCCGCTTTTACCCACCCTTATCATGGCGGAAAGCCGTTGCAATTTAGTTCATGCAAATGGTTGGTCAATCATGATTGATTCACCATGATGCTTGCCGCCCATGTCCGGATGCGGCAAGTTGGAAAGTTGACACACCAGATCTTCACTTTGTTGCCAAGAATTCCGGAAACCTGACATGGCCATCACGCGGCGCGATCTTCTCGCGGTATCTGCCGCCGCCGCCGTTTTACCGGGTCTCGGCAGACGGGCCTGGGCCGCGCCGTTGCCGCGCGAGGCCGACATTGTCGTGATCGGCGCAGGTGCCGCCGGCATTGCGGCGGCGCGGCGCATTCAGGCCGCCAATCGAAAGGTGATCGTGGTCGAGGCCGATGCTCGGCTTGGCGGGCGCTGCTGGACCGATAGCGCCACGTTCGATGTGCCGTTCGATCGTGGCGCGCGCTGGCTGCACAATCCCGAAACCAATCCGATGGTCAGGCTGGCGCGCAGTGCCGGGCTCGATATCTCGGCGGCGCCGCTCGGTCAAAAAATCCGCGTCGGCCTGCGCAATGCGCGCCCTGGCGAAACCGAATATTTTCTCGCTGCGTTGGTACGCGCCAACCGCGCCATCGACGAGGCCTCACGCAGGGGCGATATCGCCTGCGCCGCGGTATTGTCGAAAGATCTCGGCGATTGGGCCGACACGGCGGAGTTCGTGCTCGGTGCCAACGGTACGGGCAAGGATCTGCGGGACGTTTCGGTGGTCGACAAAGCGCGCGCGCAGGATCGCAACGCCGCGATCGGTTGCCGTCAGGGCGTCGGCGCACTCGTCGCCAAATTAGGCGAGCAGGTGCCGATGGCGCTGTCGACGCCGGTCAGCCAGATCATCTGGAATAACCGCGAGGTCGCGGTCGAAACGCCTTCGGGTCGGATCGCCGCGCGTGCTGCGATCGTCACGGTGTCGATCAATGTGCTCGCCGCGGGCAACATCAAGTTCACACCTGAACTGCCGAAGCGTCAGCTCGATGCCGCGGCCAAGCTGTCGCTCGGCAGTTATGATCGTATCGCGTTCGAATTGCCCGGCAATCCGCTGGGGCTTGGGCGCGACGAGGCGGTCATCGAACAGAGCAACTCCACCCGTACGGCGTTGTTGTCGGCCAACATCGCGGGCTCCTCGTTATGTGTGATCGATGTCGCCGGCTCATTCGGCCGCGATCTCACGGGTCAAGGCGAGAAGGCGATGGCCGCTTTTGCGCAGGAATGGCTGAAAAAGCTGTTCGGCAGCGATATCGCCGCCACCGCGAAGAAATCGAGCGTGACGCGCTGGAATGCTTCGCCGTTGACACTCGGGGCCATGTCGGTGGCCGCGCCCGGCGGGCAGGGCTCGCGGAAGATTCTGACCGAGCCGCTCGGCAATCTGTTCCTTGCAGGTGAGGCAACGCATGAGACACTGTGGGGCACGGTCGATGGCGCCTGGGAAAGCGGCGAGGGCGTTGCGGAAGCGGCATTGCGCAAGATCGGCGCGCTCACCGATCCGAACGCTACGCCGGAGCGTGGGCGCACCCAACGCCGCCGCTCGCGCGGGGCTTCGGTCAATTGATGCCCAAAGCGCTGATCTCCTGGTCGAGCGGCAAGGACAGCGCGTTCGCGCTTCATGAAGTCAGGCGAGTTGGCGAACTTGATGTCGTCGGCGCGGTGACGACCGTCACCGAGACGTTCGGCCGCGTTTCCATTCATGGCGTGAGGCAGGAGATTCTGCTGGCCCAGCTTCAGGCCGCAGGTCTACCGCCGCATATCGTGCCGATTCCTTATCCGTGCCCGAACGAAATCTACGAAGCGCGCATGGGAGAGGCGGTGGCGCGCGCGGTGAAGGACGGCATCGCGCACATGATCTTTGGCGATCTCTATCTCGCTGACATCCGCGCCTATCGGGAGCAGAAATTGGCCGGCACGGGTATCACACCGGTATTTCCACTGTGGGAGAGGCCGACACGAGAGCTGGCGCAAGCGATGATCGCAAGTGGACTGGAAGC
Source organism: uncultured Alphaproteobacteria bacterium (assembly GCA_963770515.1). Taxonomy (GTDB): domain Bacteria; phylum Pseudomonadota; class Alphaproteobacteria; order Rhizobiales; family Xanthobacteraceae; genus Bradyrhizobium. The sequence continues at coordinate 1,168,124 of CAVYPW010000001.1, read as the reverse complement.
CTATCTTGCAACCGTGGATATGAAAAAGTTACCGAGTGACTTCGCCGGCCGGAAATTCGACGACAAACTTCTCGCCGATCTTCCGCAAGGAATTGACCCTTGCGGCGAGAACGGCGAGTTTCACACGTGCGTCGTCGCGGGTCCGATGTTCTCGCATCCGCTCGCGGTCACGCCAGGTGAGCGCGTCGAGCGCGACGGCTATGCCTATTGCGATCTGGTGCTTCCCTAACGCAGCACGCCGCCGGTCTTCTTGTTGACCTCCGCCACGATCTTCGCCGCGACCGCCTCGATCTCCTGATCGGTCATGGTCTTCTCGCGCGGCTGAATCGTCACGGCGATGGCGATGGATTTCCTGGCCTCGTCGATGCCCTTGCCTTCATAGACATCGAACACCGTGACGCTCGTGATGAGTTTTTTATCGACATTCTGCGCGGCGCGCACGAGATCGCCAGCCTTCACGGTGCGATCGACGATGAAGGCAAAATCCCGCGACACCGGCTGGAATGCCGACAGTTCAATGGCCGGCTTGGCGCGTGTCGGCCGCTGTTTGGCTTCGGGGATTCGATCGAGGATCACCTCGAAGGCGATCATCGGACCGTCGGCGGCAAGCTGCTCCAGCGTTCGCGGATGCATCTCGCCGAAATGGCCGAGCACATTCTGCGGCCCGATCTGAATGGTGCCGGAGCGGCCGGGATGCAACCAGCTCGCGCCACCGGGCACCACTTGTAGCGCCGCGATCGGCGCGCCGGCAGCCGCCAGCACGGCAAAGGCGTCGGCCTTGGCATCGAACACGTTGGCAGTCGTTGAGCCGGACCAGTTGCGCCCCAAACCCGAGGAGGAAGCAAAACCATGACGGACGCCAGCGGCCGCCGTGAATTGATCTTCCGGTTTGTCGCCTCGAAATATCTGACCGACCTCGAACAGAGCGACATCGGCAAAGCCGCGGTCGGAATTGGCTTGAGCTGCCGCGATCAGGCCCGGCAGCAGGCTCGGCCGCATGTCGGAGAGATCGGCTGCGATCGGATTGGCAAGCGCGAGCTCAGGTTTGCCGCCGCCGAACAATTCAGCATGCGGCTTCGAGATGAACGACCATGTCACGGCCTCGACCATGCCGCGCGCCGCGAGCGCACGCTTGGCGCGGCGGGTGCGCAATTGCAACGGCTTGAGTACCGGCTTGCGCGGCGTGTCGCCGCGCTCGAACGGTGTCATCGGCACCTGATCGACGCCGATGATGCGCACGATCTCCTCGACGATGTCGGCCTTGCCGTGGACGTCCGAGCGCCACGACGGAATCGCGATCTTCACCGCCGGGCCCGTGCCGGCCACCATGAAGCCGAGATGGCTGAGGATGAGCTTTGCTTCCGGAAAGGCCACATCGATGCCGGCGAGGCGTTTCACCTCGTGAAGCGGAAAGTCGATCACGCGGTCATCGCCGAAGGCGTTGCCCACTACCAGATTTTCGGACGGTGTGCCGCCGCAGATTTCCATTACGAGCTTCGTGGCCATTTCCAGCCCCGGCACCATGAAGGCCGGATCGACGCCGCGCTCGAAACGATAGCGCGCGTCCGAATGGATGCCGAGCTTGCGGCCGGTCTGGGCAATGTTGATCTCGTTCCACAGCGCCGATTCGATCAGCACGTCAGTGGTTGCCTCCGAGCAGCCGGAAGCTTCGCCGCCCATGATACCGGCGAGCGATTCGACGCCATGGTCGTCCGCGATCACGCACATCGAGCTATCGAGCGTGTAGGCGCGGCCATCGAGCGCGAGCAGCGTCTCACTGTTGCGGCCATGGCGCACCACCAGATCGCCCTTCACTTTCGCCGCATCGAACACATGCAGCGGCCGGGCGCGGTCGTAGGTCATGAAGTTGGTGATATCGACCAGCGCGTTGATCGGCCGCAGGCCGATCGAGGTCAGGCGCTTTTGCAGCCATTCCGGCGAGGCGCCATTTTTGACGCCGCGCACCAGCCGCAGCGCAAAGCCGGGACACAGTTTTTCGTCCTCGACCGTCACCTTCACCGGACAGGGAAATTCGCCCTTGATGGCGCGGATCGCCGGATCCTTGAACTTGCCCATGCCGGCGGCGGCAAGATCGCGCGCGATGCCGTGCACGCCGGTGCAATCCTGCCGGTTCGGCGTCAGGTTGATCTCGAACATGGGGTCGCCGAGGGCGGCCCACTGCGCGTAAGGCGCGCCGATCGGCGCATCGGCCGGCAACTCCATGATGCCGTCATGGTCTTCGGAGAGTTTCAGCTCTGCCGCCGAGCACAGCATGCCGCGGCTCTCGACGCCGCGAATGGTGCCGACGCCGAGTGTGATGTCCTTGCCGGGAATGTAGGTGCCCGGGGCTGAGAACACGCTGATGAGGCCAGCGCGCGCATTCGGCGCGCCGCAGACGACCTGCACGGGAGCGGCGCCATTGCCGGTATCGACCATGCAGACGCGCAGGCGGTCCGCATTGGGGTGCTGCTCGGCCGAGATCACGCGCGCGATGGTGAAGGGCGCAAGCGCCTTCGCCTTGTCCTCGATGTTCTCGACCTCGAGCCCGATCATGGTGAGCTTGTCGGCGAGCTGTTCGACGCTCTCGTCGGTGTCGAGATGTTCTTTCAGCCAGGAGAGGGTGAACTTCACGCGCTCAGCCCTCCCGCCAGCGTCGGAATATCGAGCGGCTTGAAGCCGTAGTGCGAGAGCCAGCGCACGTCGCTGTCGAACAACTGCCGCAAATCCGGCATGCCGTATTTCAGCATCGCGATGCGGTCGATGCCCATGCCCCAGGCGAAGCCCTGATAGACGTCCGGGTCGATGCCGCAGGCGCGCAGCACGTTGGGATGCACCATGCCGCAGCCGAGAATCTCCAGCCAGTCCTCGCCCTCGCCGAAACGGATTTCGCCCTTGTCGCGCCGGCACTGGATGTCGACCTCGAGCGAAGGCTCCGTGAACGGAAAGAACGAGGGACGGAAGCGCATATTGATGTGATCGACCTCGAAGAAGGCCTTGCAGAACTCGTGCAGGATCCATTTGAGGTGACCGAGATGCGAGTGCTTGTCGATGACAAGGCCCTCCACCTGGTGGAATTGCGGCGTGTGGGTGGCGTCCGAATCGATGCGGTAGGTCCGCCCCGGGCAGATCACGCGGATCGGCGGCTTTTGGCTAAGCATCGTGCGCACCTGCACCGGCGATGTGTGGGTGCGCAACAGCATGCGCGAGCCGTCTTGCTTCGGGTTGAAGAAGAACGTGTCGTGCATTTCCCGCGCCGGGTGGCCTTCCGGGAAATTCAGCTTGGTGAAGTTGTAGTCGTCGGTCTCGATGTCAGGCCCTTCGGCGACGGAAAATCCCATGTCGGCGAAGATGGCGGTGAGCTCATCCCAGACCTGGCTCAGCGGGTGGATGCGGCCGGCCTCGGTCGGGGTCTCGCGCAGGGGCAGCGTGACGTCGAGGGTTTCGGAGGCCAGACGTGCATCGAGCGCGGCCGATTTCAGGACTTCGCGCCGCGCGCTTAAGGCGCTCGTCACCTTGTCCTTGGCGAGATTGATCGCCGCCCCTTGGGTCTTGCGGTCGTCGGGCGACATCTTGCCGAGCGTCGCGAGCAGTGCCGAGATCGAGCCTTTCTTGCCGAGCGCCGAGACGCGCACGGCTTCCAGCGCGGCTTCGTCGCCGGTCGCGGCGATCTGGGCGAGGATTTGCGATTCGAGTTGCGTGAGGTCGGTCATGGCAATCCCTTGTAGCTAGGACGCTAAGCCGGAGACCCGCTCCTCGTCCGTCATGCCCGGGCAAAGCCGTTCGAAGAACGGCGTCGCTTCCGCTCGCCTGTGTCCCGGGCATACACGCCTTAACAGCGCTCCGTGACAAGGAAGACGCGGATGGCCGGGACCTTTGGCGCGAAGACGCGCTTCGCGCTTTTGCCCGGCCACAACGGCTTCAAAAACTTCTCAGAAGCCTCGACGACAACTCACGCCGCCAGCGCCGCCTTGGCCTTCTCGGCAATCGCCTGGAACGCCGCGGGCTCATGGATCGCGAGATCCGAGAGCACCTTGCGGTCGACAGTGATGCCCGATTTGGACAGGCCGTTGATAAACACGCTGTAGGTCATGCCGAACGGGCGGACGGCAGCGTTAAGACGCTGGATCCACAGCGCGCGGAAGGTACGCTTCTTGCGCTTGCGATCGCGGAAGGCATATTGCCCGGCCTTTTCGACCGCCGGCTTGGCGGCGCGGATCGTATTCTTGCGGCGGCCATAGAAACCCTTGGCGGCCTTGTAGACTTTCTTGTGCTTGGCGTGAGAGGTCACACCGCGTTTGACGCGAGACATGACGGGTCTCCTTTTCGAAGAAAAATGGGTGACGGATAGCCGCGCGGACGCGGCTCGGCGTAAGCGCGATCAGGCGTTCGGCAGGAAGTATTTCTTGATGTTGTCGCCGTCGGTCTTGAACAGCACGCGGGTGCCGCGGAGCTGTCTGATCTGCTTCTTCGTCCGCTTGATCATGCCATGGCGCTTGCCGCGCTGGGCGTGCAGCACTTTGCCAGTAGCAGTCACCTTGAAGCGCTTTTTGGCGCCCGACTTGGTCTTCAACTTGGGCATTTGGCTCTCCTATTGCCGCGGAAAATCCCGCCAAAAACGGCGCTTTCCTGGCTAAAATGCTCGTTAGAGCGTTGAAAGTGCTCAGGTTTTCGTGTCTTTCGACAAAACCCGCACGGTCATCGCCACGGCAGCCCTTGATCAGCCGGGCGATGAAGGCCGCGCTTATGGCAGAACAAGTTCATTTTGGCAACGATGAACCGTCAAATCCGCTTGTTCGACTGATGACAGGATGCCGGGCGTTGGCATCACCCGCATCACCGGTATCACCAGAACGGCAGGACAACATGAGCATATCAGCCCAACCCATCAGGTCTTTCGTGAATTCCAAACGGATCCGCTCCGTGCAGGGTATTCTTCAGGGCATCCTTGGCGTGGCCGCGATCGCCTTCGTCGCGGGAATGTCGAGCCCGGCGGCTGCCGGGACGCGGCCAGGCGCCTATGACGGGACCTGGAACGTGACCTTCACCACCCGAGCCGGCAATTGCAGCTCGAATAACAGCGCCCCCTTCAACGTGTCCGGCAAACAGGTTTCCTCGGCCGGCGGCGGCAAGGTAACCGGTGGCGTCACCCCCAACGGGGCCGTTTCGGTTCACATTTCGGTCGGCATGTCGGCGGCGGACGGCAGGGGCCGGCTCGTCGGCAACTCGGGAACGGGCCGCTGGAGCGGCGTCATCTCGGGCGACCGCTGCAGCGGCACCTGGCAGGCGAGCAGAACCTGAAGTCCAGTCTTTGCAGCCAAGCGACACCGTCCCCGCGCGCATTTCAAACGGGGACAGTGAACGACTGGTTTTTTTTGAGAACGGCGACCGGGATCAGCGCGGTGCCAGAACCATCACGACCTGGCGGCCTTCGAAGCGAGCGTCCTGCTCGACCTTGGCATACTCCGCGACATCGGTTTTGATCTTGTCGAGAAGTTTCGTGCCGATTTCCTGGTGCGCCATTTCGCGGCCGCGGTAGCGCAAGGTGATCTTGACCTTGTCGCCTTCCTCAAAGAAACGCTGCATGGCGCGCATCTTCACGTCGTAATCATGATCGTCGATCATCGGCCGAAGCTTGATCTCCTTGATCTCGACGGTCTTCTGCTTTTTGCGGGCTTCTGCCGCTTTCTTCTGCGCCGAATATTTGTACTTCCCGTAGTCCATGATCTTGCAAACGGGAGGGGCGGCGTTGGGCGAAATCTCAACGAGATCCATTCCGGCTTCAGTCGCCATTTTGATCGCGAGGATCGTTTCGACGGTGCCGAGATTCGTGCCGTGCTGGTCGATTAGCTGAACCGTTGCGTTGCGGATTTCATCGTTGGTGCGCGGCCCATCTTTGGCAACGGTGGGCGGGGCTCTATTGGGACGGCGAATGGGTAGTTCTCCAAAATTGTGAGCGAAGGTTGTAGTTTGAAGGAATAAGGCTCTGCGGGCAAGCAAACTCGCCCCCGGGGAGCGAAAAAGCATCAAATGCGATGCTTTTCGGCCACGCGGATGCTTCGACCGCCGAGATAGGGCGCAAGTTCACCTGACGCAAGCATCATAACGCGCGAGTTGGCTTTTGGTTGACGGCCTCATAGGGTTAAGGGAATGACCATCTCATGACCGGTTCTGCGACTGACGACCCATCGTTCATCGAGATCGACGACGCTGACGCGATGCGCCGCATTGCGGTCCGTGCCCGCGAAGGCGATTTGCCGGGGCTCTTTTGGCTCGGCGGCTTCAAGTCGGACATGCGGGGAACCAAGGCTCTGGCGCTGGATGCGTGGGCGGCCGAGCATAAACGCGCCTGTATCCGGTTCGATTATTCCGGCCACGGCGAATCCGGCGGCGATTTCGTCGAGGGTACGATCGGGCGCTGGCTGGAAGAGAGCATTGCGGTATTCGAGCAGTTTTGCGCTGGCCCGCAGGTGGCGATCGGTTCCTCCATGGGCGGATGGATGGCGCTGTTGTTGGCGCGCGAACTCGCCAAGCGCCCTGCCCCCCCCGCCACGCTGAAGGGGCTTGTGCTGATTGCGCCGGCGCCCGATTTCACCGAGGAACTGATGTGGAAGGGGTTTTCGCCCGAAATTCGACACCAGATCGAGACCACGGGCGTGTGGCTGCGTCCGTCCGAATACGGCGACCCCTACCCGATCACCCGCAACCTGATCGAGGAGGGCCGCCAGCACCTCTTGCTCGGCGGCACGATCGAAGTCGGCTGTCCGGTGCATATCCTGCAAGGCGCGCAGGATCCCGATGTACCGTGGAAGCACGCGTTTGCGCTGGCGCACCGGCTGCCGGCCGAGGATGTGGTGCTGACCATGATCCAGGACGGTGATCATCGCCTGTCGCGGCCACAGGACATCGCGCGGATTCTGGCGGCCGTTGCGGAAATGGGCTGACTTTGATTTGTCATTCCGGGTTCGCTCGTTGCACTCGCGCCCCGGAACGATGGCTGAACATTACACGCACCGCCACTCCGCCATTACGGTCCCATCGCTTTCACGATCGAGGGCGCTGGCCGCCAGCGCCTTGAAAGTTGCCTGCTCCAGCAATTGCGACAGCGCCCACACCGCAGCGCCGCGAACCAGCGGGCTTGCATCGGCCAGCAGACGCTCGGCCTCCATTGCCAGTGACAGATCGTTCGAATTGCCGATCGCAATCAGCACATTGCGGACGAAACGGTCGCGGCCGATGCGCTTGACCGGCGATTTTGCGAACAGCTTCCGAAAAGTTGCGTCGTCGAGCCGCGCCAGCGAGGAAAGGTCGGGCGCGCGCAGTTCCCCGCGCGGCGACAGTTTCGCCTCATGGCCGGCCTGCGCGAACTTGTTCCACGGGCAGACCGCCAGGCAATCGTCGCAGCCATAGATGCGATTTCCGATCGCTTGACGGAATTCGCGCGGGATCGGTCCCTTGTTTTCGATGGTGAGGTAGGAAATGCAGCGCCGCGTATCGAGCTTGTAGGGCGCGGGGAAGGCGGATGTCGGACAGATATCGAGGCAGGCCCGGCATGAGCCGCAGTGATCGATATCGGCTTCATCGCGCGGCAGATCGGCATCGGTGAAGATCGCGCCGAGGAACAACCACGATCCGAACTCGCGCGATACGAGGTTGGTGTGTTTGCCCTGCCAGCCGAGGCCCGCGGCCTGCGCCAACGGCTTTTCCATCACGGCAGCGGTATCGACGAAGACCTTGACCTCGCATGAGGCCGTTGCCGCCAGCCATCGCGCCAGCGCCTTGAGACGTTTCTTGATCACGTCGTGATAATCATCGCCCTGCGCGTAGACTGAAATCGCGCCGCGCGTGCGCCGCTGCAAGATCGCAAGCGGATCCTCATCGGGGCCGTAATTGACGCCGAGCATGATCACGGAACGAACGCCGGGCCACAGGGTTCGCGGATCGCTGCGGCGCTCGGGATTGGCAGCGAGCCAATCCATGTCGCCGTGGCCGCCTGCTTCAAGAAATTCCAGAAAATATTTTCCGGCTTGCGCGATCGCGCCGGGATCGGTGACGCGGGCGCAGTCGAAGCCGATCGCGTGCGCCTCTCGGGTCAGCGCATCCTTCAGATCGTCACGCATGACGGCAAAAGCCCGCTTCGCCTCTCCCGGAAGGAATAGTCGCGATCGAAACAATCAGAAGTCGAGATCCACATAGGTGGGTGACGCCGGCACGCCCGCCAGCCATTCGCTGAGCAGCGGCCGGAAAGAGGGCCGGGACTTCACCCGCGTATACCAGGCCTTTGCCGCATCGTCCTCGGCCCATGGCACGTCACCCAGGTAATCTATCGCCGAAAGATGCGCTGCGGCGGCGAGGTCCGCATAGCTGATCCGGTCGCCGGCCAGGTAATTCCGCGTTCGCGCCAGCCAGCCGATATAGGCCAGATGATAACGCACATTTGCCTTCGCCGCGCGAATCACATCGGCCGACGGCGGCCCGCCGCCGTCGCCTTCGCTCATGAAACGTTTGTAAATGCGTTCGGTGACCAGCGGGTTGGAGGCCTCCTCGAAAAATTTTTCGTTAAACCACGCCATCAGCCGCCGCACCTCGACGCGTTCGCCGATCGAAGACGGCAACAACCTCCGCTCGGCCAGGGCAGGACCGAGAGTTTCGTCGAGATATTCCGCGATGATGCCGGCGCCGGGAATCGCCGACGGCCCTTCGGCAACCAGGACCGGCGTGGTGCCGGCGGGATTTATCGCGAGAAAGGCTTCGCGCCGTTCCCAGGCCCGTTCTTCGACCAGTTGCAGATCGACGCCGAGTTCGCCGAGCGCGAGGCGAACGAAGCGTGAGTGCGGGCAGAAGGGATGATGAAACAGCGTGAACATGAAGCCCTAAAGTAAGGATGATTTGCGGCGCCAAACTACCGAAGCTTTCGAGCGAGGCAACCCCCAGGTGGGTAGCGAATGTTAAATCTGCTCCACCAGTGTGGCTGTTCAAAAGTCCGCATTATTGGCGTCGCGAGTTCTTCATGCGGACTTTTGAACCAAAGCCGCACTAGATTTGCAGGTTTGCTAGTGTCCTATCGATTCCGAAGTTCGTAAACCGGGAGCCGCATCACGATAGAACTTCGGAATCGGGACACTAGGTTTTTGCGTTTTTGCCGTTGCGGCATACAGGCGAATAAGCGAGAAGAATCCGGCTGTTTTCGGTCGCTGCCGCTTATGACGGTCCAAAAATGGAACGTCATTGCGGGAATCACCATCGGAAAAAAGGGCGCTTAATCATGCTGTCTGATTCGTTGCGGGCGGTCATTCTCGGCATCGTCGAGGGCATCACCGAATTTTTGCCGGTTTCCTCGACCGGCCACATGCTGCTCGTGAAGCGCTTCTTCGGGCTCGGCGAGGGCGCTTTCTGGGACAGTTTCGTGGTGCTGATCCAGCTCGGTGCGATTCTCGCGATCGTCGTGATCTATTTCGCCAAATTGTGGAAAATCGCGCTCGGTATGTTTTCCAATGCCGAAGACCGCCGTTTCGTCATCGGCATCCTGGTGGCGTTTCTGCCGGCGGTGATCATCGGGCTGATCGCCGGCAAATACATCAAGGAAGTTCTGTTCAATCCGTGGGTGGTTTGCTTCTCGCTGATCGTTGGCGGCGCCATTCTGCTCTGGGTCGACCAGATCGACCACAATCCGCACGAACATGACGCCACCAAATTCCCGCTGCTCACGTACCTGTGGATCGGCTTCGCGCAGTGCCTGGCGATGATTCCCGGCGTGTCACGCTCAGGCGCCAGCATCGTCGCGGCGATGCTGTTGGGGGCCGACAAACGCGCGGCGGCGGAATTCTCGTTCTTCCTGGCGATACCGACCATGATCGGCGCGTTCGCCTATGATTTTTACAAGAACCGCGCCGAGATGACGTCCGACCACCTGGGCACCGTCGCGATCGGCTTCGTGGTGTCGTTCGTCGTCGCGATCATCGTGGTGAAGGCGTTTCTCGGTTATGTCACCCGCCGCGGTTTCACGTTGTTTGCGTGGTGGCGCGTCGTCGTCGGCACGCTTGGCCTGATCGCGCTGGCGATGGGACGGTAACTTGTCGTCCCTGCGAAAGCAGGGACCCATAGCCACCGGCGCGCGTATTTGCGATGGTTGGAGCGGCTACTCGGTGTAGCAGCAAGCATCGTTGGTTACGGGTCCCGGATCGCGTTCGCTGCGCTCACTTGTCCAGGACGACGGGAAATCACGCGCTCTTGTGCGTAAACTGGCCGGCTTTGCGGAAGCGCCAGAGATATTGCGGCGCGACGCCTTCGAGCGAGTCCGGCGCAATGCCGAGCCCTTCCAGCGTGAGGCCGGCGGACTTCGCCGCCTCCGACACCACGTTATCGCTGCGCAAAAGCTCGACCTGATCGGGCGTCAGCTTGAAAGCGCCGGGTGCAAATTGCAGAAATAGCGCCTGCAATTTCGCCAACCCAAACGGCAGCGACACCAGCATGCGATCGCGTTCGGTGATCGAAAGGATGATCTCCATGATCTCGCGCATCGAGAGCACTTCCGGTCCGCCGAGTTCGTAAGTTCCGCCGGCCCTGGTCTTGCCGTCGACCGCATCGGCCACGGCGGTGGCGACGTCGCCGACATAGACCGGCTGCAATTTGGTGAGCCCGCCGCCGATCAGCGGCAAGGCCGGCGATATCCGCGCCAGCGCCGCAAAGCGGTTGGTGAAATCATCCTCCGGGCCGAACACGACCGAGGGCCGCAGGATCGTGGCGGAGGGAACGGCCGACAGCACGGCGGCTTCGCCTGCCGCCTTGGAGCGCGCATAGCGCGAGGCGGAATTGGCGTCGGCGCCGATCGCCGAAACGTGAACCATCCGCGCGCCTGCGCGAGCTGCCGCCTTCGCGACCGTGCCCGCGCCTTCGGCCTGCACGGCATCAAAGGTCTGCGCGCCTGAGGGTGCCAGGATGCCGACCAGGTTGATGGCGACATCGGCGTCGCGCATCGCGGCCTCGACAGAGGCCGGGTAACGCAGGTTGGCCTGGACCGCGTGGATTTGCCCGACCTTGCCGAGCGGCTGGAGGTGACCGGCGAGCTCCGGCCGCCGCACCGCCACGCGGATGCGATAATCGCGCTTGCACAGCGCCCGCACCACGGCTCTCCCCAGAAAGCCGGACCCGCCGAAAACCGTGACCAGGGTTTCTAGGTTGGATGCCATGTTCGAATGCCTTTTAGGTCCATTCCGCGCGGGGCGGATTTGGTTGATCGGGCGGGAGATTTCGGCGATTTGCCGATACGTCATCGTCCGATTTCTGTACAGCCTATTCGAATAATCTATTTGAGGGTAGGGCGCGCCAATTTGACAAGCGCGCGACCGAACCTTAACAAACCGCCCCATGCCCAGGTGGCGGAATTGGTAGACGCGCTGGCTTCAGGTGCCAGTGACCTAACAGTCGTGAAGGTTCGAGTCCTTTCCTGGGCACCATTCCCGCGATATCGCATCACGAAGTTCGCGAAGGTGGCCGCGTCGGTCGATTCCAGGGAAAGCGCCGGAACGGAACAATATCTACAATTCAAACCCGCGCGCCCGTTTCATGCTGCAGGCGAGGCGTGAACTGCTGCGCGCAAGCGTCCCTGTGCATCGAAGGCGAGTGGCGCTGTGACGACAAGCGCCAATAACGGCTGAAGCCGGTCGGCGATCTTCTGAAGCATAGGCTCGCTGTCGCTGATCAAGGCGAGATAGCTCAGCGAGTGCTCGTAATAGATTCGGATCGTCTGATTGCCGAACTGAAGTTCGCCTTCGACGTCATCCTCGAAGGCTTCATATTCCGGCAATTCCAGGGACGTCGGCGCCTCCCGGTTCAGCAATGCGGCAATATCGGCCAACATTTCCCGAAACGGCGTCGAATTATCGAAGGCATCGCCAGTCCACAGGACAAGCTCCCAGCCGCCCTTGCGATGACGTTCGATAGCCGGTCTGCAATGGACTTCGATCATGACGCAACGCGCTCCGAGCCTATGGAGGCACTCTATCACGCGCGGAACGTTACGATTTTTCGGACCCGAAAACCGGTACACAGCCGGTCACCGGAATGGCTCAAAAACCCGGCAAAGACTGTTGAAATTCGAAGACAATCGTTGCGGCAGCGACCGAATGAGCCGCCGGTTCGATGGCATCTTCATTCCCCATGCGGCTCCAAGCCGTGGCCCACCCTGAGCGGCGGCCCCGAGTTTTCGTGCCTGTGCCCGGCCGGACCACGGTTGAAGACGCCATAATTGCTTGATTTCAGGCCGGCATTCGCATCGGGCGTGGCGACCGTCAGGCCGAGCTTCAAAAGCTCGCGCACGGCGGCCGCACGTGTCGGCATCCGGTGCTTGAACCGGAAATCGTCCAGCGCCGTCAGCTCTTCCGGGGAAAGCATCACCTGCAACCGCTCGCCACGTAGGTCGTTCATGGAACTCACCAAATTGAGATAGTTGAGTAATTTACTCAATTCACTGAGCCGGCAAAAGTTCCCATAATTATGCGTTTTTAGTAAAATATTATAATAAAAACAATTGTTTAGGATTGATTTCGGGTTTGGATGGAGTCATCATTTCCACCAAGGGAGGACTTCCCCATGGCCGATCGTCTCAAGCTGCCACGTGCACTTTCCGAGGAGCCCGACGCGCCAGAGCCGCTGCGTCCGAGCCACCAGAAGATTATCGAAAATCTGGATCGCTGGGCCAACAGCCGCGAACTGCAACCGCCGAAATTGCCGGACAGCCAGACGGCCTGACCGTGCCGTTCGAGCGGGCTTTAAGTTGCTCGGCTCCGCTTTACCGAAGCGTCTTGCGGCATTTTGCTGACAAAAGCCGCATCCTGCCGCTCGCCTCTTGTGAGGTTGAGGGTTAGGTTGGGCCAGTGGTCCGATTCTGACATTCGCTAGAGTAGCCGCCGAAACGGCATGCCGATGTTAGAATTGTCCAGCCGCTCCGAATCGACCAGAGGCCCTGTATTGATGACCGTACGCCAGCATCGCGGCGACCTGCCCGACCTCACCCGCTACACGGACGCCGTGGCGATCGATACCGAGACCATGGGGCTCAATCCGCATCGCGACCGGCTTTGCGTGGTGCAGCTGTCGAATGGTGACGGCAGTGCCGATGTCGTGCAAGTCCCGAAAGATCACGGAAGAGGAGCGAATGACGCGCCGAATCTGAAGGCGCTGCTCGCCAATCCCAAGATCACGAAGATATTTCACTTCGCCCGCTTCGATCTCGCCGCGCTCTATAACGCCTTCGGCGTGATGCCTGAACCGGTCTACTGCACCAAGATCGCCTCGCGGCTTTCGCGCACCTATACCGACCGCCACGGTCTGAAGGATCTGGTGCGCGAGGTACTCAACGTCGAGCTGTCGAAGCAGCAGCAATCGAGTGACTGGGGCGCGCCAGGCCTGAGCGAAGCGCAGCTCGCTTATGCGGCCTCCGACGTATTGCATCTGCATGCGTTGCGCGAACGCCTTGACGTGATGCTCGCACGCGAAGGCCGGCTTGGACTGGCGCAAGCCTGCTTCGCCTTCCTGCCGACGCGGGCAAAGCTCGATCTGCAAGGCTGGGAAGCCGAGGACATTTTCGCCCATTCGTGATGCGCTATACTAAAGCGCGATGAGATTTGGTTGAATCGTCATCGCGCTTTGATTCTTTGATGAAGCATGATCTCCGCGCAAACGCTTACGCGTTTGTCGCGAGGGAAAACCGCTTCACACTTTTCCGGATCATGCTTTAGCGCGGCGAATTTGAAGTTCCTATCAGTGTCGCGGCAAGTTCGAGATAGGAACTTCAAATTCAAAGCCGCTACTCAAAACGACAAGCTGCTGGAGCTCCTTTGATTCCGAAGTTCGCATCAGATGTCGCCGCGGTAGTTCGCGAACTTCGGAATCGGAGCTCTTGTCGCTGACGATCAAGCCCGTGCGCGCCCCTTTTCGGACACACTCCTGAACAGGAGTGCCGATGCGCAGGCTGGCGATGGCGTGGTGTCCGGGTAAAATGACCGGACTTGGCCGCGGGAGCTTGAGGGCGGCGAATTTAAATCATTAGTCGATGTCGTCCGCGTAACCTCGCGAATGTCGAAATCGGAGCCTTGGTGAGTTCGGTTCAGAATCCTGCCTATCAAGCCGGAATGGAGGCGCGCTTTGCCATCGCAGCGCGCCACAGCCGGATGGTGCGCGTCTTGCGGATCGCGGTGCCCGCCGCCGTGATTCTGTCGCTTGCTGCCATCATTCTGGTGTCGGTCTTCAATCCGTTTCGAATGCTGTTGCCGAAGCTGCCGCTGGATATGGGCAGCATGGTTATCTCCGGCACCAAGATCACGATGGAATCGCCACATTTGGCGGGCTATTCGCAGGACCGGCGGCCTTATGAAGTCTGGGCCAAAACCGCAACCCAGGATGTGACCGATCCGGATCACGTCGAACTGAAGACGCTGCGGGGCAAGGTGTTGATGGAAGATCAGTCGACCGTCACGCTGGAGGCGGTCAACGGATTGATGGATACCAAGCAGTCGCTGCTTGATTTGCATAAGGACATCTACTTGCAGACCACCACGGGCTATGAAGCGTGGCTCAGCCAGGCCTTCGTCGACATGGGCAAGGGAACAGTGACCTCCGACGAGCATGTAGACGTCAAATGGGCCGACGGAAAAATTTCGGCCGACCGGCTGAAGATCACGGGTGGCGGCGAGGTCGTCCGTTTCGACGGCAATGTCGTGATGAATATCGACAAGATGCCGCCGCCGGCTGCCGAAGCCGCGCCTGAGCCTGCTCCGCCACCGGTGCGGCCCGCAAAAACGCGGCCGAACGCCAAGTCCTCCAGCGCGAAATGATCCGATGAAGCCGCTTCACTGGGAAATGCTTAAGGGCCGCTCCATCGTTGGCGCCGCTTGTGCCGGCTTTGCGCTGGCGATGGTGCTTGCGAGCGAGGCAGGCGCGCAAAACGCGGTGACTGGCGTGCCCAATGCCATGCAGGGCTTTTCGCAAAATCGCGATCAGCCGATTCAGATCGAGGCGGCTTCGCTCGAGATGCGCGACAAGAAAAAAGAAGCGACCTTCACCGGCAACGTGAAAGTGGTGCAGGGCGACACCACCATGACCTCGAAGGTTTTGGTGGTCTTCTATGAATCATCGAACCAGAACGCCGCGCCTGCTGCCAACGCCAAGGCTGCGGTCAAATCAGCGCCCGCTCCATCCGCGCCGATGCAATCCGCAACGCCGGGTCCTGGAGGCGCGTCGTCGATCAAACGGCTCGAGGCCAAGGGCAATGTGGTGGTAACGCAAAAGGACCAGGTCGTGACCGGCGACACTGCCGTGTTCGATACCAAGACCAATCTCATCACCATGCTGGGCGGCGGTGGAAGTGGCGTTGTGCTGACCCAGGGCAAGAACGTGCTGCGCGGCGACCGCCTGCTGGTGGACATGACGACAGGCGTCTCGCGGGTCGAATCGGATTCCGGCCGCGTGCAGGGCCTGTTCCAGTCGTCCCCCCAAAATGGCAATGGGGCGCCGTCGGGTCCTCAGCCGTTGGCGCCCCCGCCCGGGGCGCCTCAGTCTCTGGCTCCAAATAAACCAAAGTAATGTCAGTGCTTTAATGAAAGAGCGGCGGGGCCACGGTTGAAGCCGGGGGTCTGAGCCTGTATCTAGCGGACGGGGTTGCTTGGGAACTTAAGGCTGGTCCGCTGGGCAAGGGGCATCCGGTCATTCAAGCTGGGCGGGCGAATCA
Source organism: uncultured Alphaproteobacteria bacterium (assembly GCA_963770515.1). Lineage (GTDB taxonomy): Bacteria > Pseudomonadota > Alphaproteobacteria > Rhizobiales > Xanthobacteraceae > Bradyrhizobium. The sequence goes on along the minus strand of CAVYPW010000001.1, from coordinate 1,152,400 downwards.
ATCGCCGCGGAACTTCTCGAAAGGCTCGGACGAAGCGGGGATGGTGGACTTACTCAGCATGTTCCGGCGACGCCCCGCAAATCGCGGCAAGGGCGGTTTTGCCCGTTCGCGCGAGGATATTACGGCGCTGGGCGACCGCATGGGTGAAATGCTGACAAGCCCGGTGCGCGATGCACCGCCGCTTGCGCGCACTGCGCCGGCGCTGGAATTGCCCCGCGCTGAAAAACCCCAGCCGCGCCCGGCTCCCGCCAAAGCCGCACCCAGAACCAAAGGCGCCGCCGCCCCACGGCAAGCGCCGCGGGCGGGATATCTGGCTGTGCATAGCGTGGAAAAAAGTTTTGGTACCCGCCAGGTCGTGCGCGGCGTCAGCATCTATGTCCGGCGCGGCGAGGCGGTGGGGCTGCTGGGGCCGAACGGCGCCGGCAAGACGACGGTGTTCTACATGATCACCGGCCTGATCAAGGCCGATCGCGGCGCCATCGAACTCGACGGCCACGACGTCACCAAGCTGCCGATGTATCAGCGCGCGCGATTAGGCATCGGCTATTTGCCGCAGGAAGCCTCGATCTTTCGCGGCCTCACCGTCGAGCAGAACATCCGCGCGGTGCTCGAGGTCGTCGAACCCTCGCGCAGGAAGCGCGAGGCCGAACTCGATTCGCTGCTCGATGAATTCAACATCACACGCCTGCGAAAGACGCCTTCAATCGCGCTATCCGGCGGTGAACGGCGTCGTGTTGAAATCGCGCGCGCACTCGCCACCCGCCCCAACTACATGCTGCTCGACGAACCTTTTGCCGGCATCGATCCGATCGCGGTCGGTGACATTCAGGATCTGGTCCGGCACCTCACCAATCGCGGGATCGGCGTCCTGATCACGGACCACAATGTGCGGGAAACCCTCGGCCTGACGGACCGCGCCTATATCGTCTATGCCGGAGAAATCCTGACCGAAGGCAGTCCGGACGAGATCGTCAACGATCCGGATGTGCGCAGGCTTTACCTCGGCGAAGAATTCCGCCTCTAATCGCGGAGCCGAGGGTCATCTAACCGGCCGCTCCCGCGCTTCTTTCCGCAAAGTCAAGCCGTGTACATCGGCTCAGGACTAGTTTAAGCAAGAATCGGACCAAGTTTTAGGGAATCGGTTCTTGCCTCCATGGCGCTGACGCAGAGACTAGAATTCCGCCAGTCGCAGTCACTGGTAATGACGCCGCAGTTGATGCAGGCGATCAAGCTGCTTCAGCTATCAAATCTCGACCTTTCGGCCTTCGTTGAGGAGGAATTGGAGCGAAATCCGCTGCTGGAGCGCGAAAGCGACGGTCCGGAGGCGCCGGTTGCCGGTGAGCCGGCGGTCGGCCATGCCGAGGGTTCCGAAAGCAGCTTTGGCGAAGAATTTTCGGGCGATTCGCAAGGGTCTGGCGCCGACGGCTTCGAGCCGGCCCAGGAAGAATGGATGAATCGCGATCTCGGCAGCCGCAGCGAGATCGAACAGACCCTCGATACGCCGCTCGATAACGTGTTTTCCGAGGAGCCGGCGGAAGCGGCCGCGCGCAACGCGCAGGACGCCGTCCCCACCACCTATACCGAATGGGGCGGCGGCGCCTCCAATGACGACGGCTACAATCTCGAAGCCTTTGCCGCCGCCGAAGTGACGCTGGGCGGCCATCTGGCCGAGCAGTTGGCGGTGGCTTTCGCCGCGCCCGCCCAGCGCATGATCGGCCAGTATCTGATCGATCTGGTCGATGAGGCCGGCTATTTGCCGCCCGACCTTGGACAGGCGGCCGAGCGGCTCGGCGCTTCGTCCGACGAGGTCGAAGCGGTGCTTGCGGTGTTGCAGAAATTCGATCCGCCCGGAGTTTGCGCGCGCTCGTTGAGCGAGTGCCTGGCGATCCAGTTGCGCGACCTCAACCGCTACGATCCCGCGATGCGGGCGCTGGTCGAAAACCTCGAGCTTCTGGCCAAGCGCGATATCGCAAGCCTGCGCAAGCTGTGCGGCGTCGACGACGAAGACATCACCGACATGATCGGCGAAATTCGACGGCTTGATCCGAAGCCGGGCCTGAAGTTCGGTTCGGCGCGCGCGCAGACCGTGGTGCCCGATGTCTATGTGCGGCCGGGCCCCGACGGCGGATGGCATGTCGAACTCAATAGCGAGACGCTGCCGCGCGTGCTGGTCAACCAGACCTATTACACCGAACTGTCGAAGACGATTCGCAAGGACGGCGACAAATCCTATTTCAGCGATTGCCTGCAAAATGCGACCTGGCTGGTTCGCGCGCTCGATCAGCGCGCCCGCACCATTTTGAAGGTTGCGAGTGAAATCGTCCGCCAGCAGGACGGGTTCTTCACGCACGGCGTGGCGCACTTGAGGCCGCTCAACCTGAAAGCCGTGGCCGACGCGATCCAGATGCACGAATCGACGGTCTCGCGCGTCACCGCCAATAAATACATGGCGACCAATCGCGGCATTTTTGAACTGAAATATTTCTTTACCGCCTCGATCGCCTCTGCGGACGGGGGCGAAGCCCATTCGGCGGAAGCGGTGCGCCACCACATCAAGCAACTGATCGACGCGGAAGATCCCGCGCTGATCCTTTCCGACGACACCATCGTGGAACGTTTGCGCTCAACCGGCATTGATATCGCCCGTCGCACCGTCGCCAAGTACCGCGAGGCCATGCGGATTCCATCGTCGGTTCAGCGGCGGCGCGACAAGCAGAGTATGCTTGGCAATGCCCTGTCGGCGCCCGCCGCATCTTCCGACCGCTTCCGGGACCCTCAGCCGGCCTGATTGCGTCCCGTCGAAATCGGAATAGTGTCGGTGTGTCCAACTAGACCACTGGACCAACTAGAGAGGCACCCCATGACTCTCCGGATCTCTGGAAAAAGTATCAACGTTGGCGACGCGTTGCGCGGACGTGTTTCAGAGCGCACCGACGAAGTGCTTCGCAAATATTTCGACGGCAATTATTCCGGCCATATCACACTCAGCAAGGACGGCTCCGATTTCCGAACCGACTGCGCGTTGCATCTTGATTCGGGCATCACGCTGGAGGCGGATTGCTGCGCCGCCGACGCCTATGCCAGCGCCGACCAGGCGCTGTTGATGATCGAGAAGCGGTTGCGCCGCTACAAAAGCCGATTGAAGGATCGCTCCGCCCGCAAGGCCCATGCCGCATCCGAGGCACTGGCCGGGATGGACGCGCTGACGCTCGATGCCCCCAGCTATGTGATCGAGGCGCCTGCCGAGAGCGATGAGGAGATGACCGGCTATAGCCCTGTCATCATCGCCGAGGCCACCACGTCCTTGAAGCGTCTTTCGGTCTCGGAAGCGGTGATGGAATTGGACCTGACCGGCGCCGCCTGCCTGGTGTTCCACCATGGCTCGAGCGGGCGGGTTAACGTCATCTATCGCCGCCCTGACGGTAATGTCGGATGGATCGATCCCCCCGCGGCCAAGGCTGTGGGTTAATGGCCGGGTGGAACCGGCGTGTCCAGAAAAGATGGTGCTGAAACAACACGCTAGATATGGGGCAGTCCTATCCAAAACTATCGCAGGCGGGGGCGCGGTTCGGCATTGACGGCCACTGGGAGCGACCCTATGGTCCGCGCCCTTAACGATACGGGTCGGGGGAAACTCCGCAGGTGTTGGCACCGCTCTTGCGTTGGAGTAGAAGCCCACCCAATTAGGATCGGGGTGGTGGGCGGCCGCCTTTCCGCCTTGTTCGCCCGCCGAATTCTTTATCGCAACCTGACGCTCGATTTACCTCGGAACGCCCCATGACGATTACCGATCTGGTCGCACCCGAGGCGATTCTCCCGGCATTAAAAGTCAACAGCAAGAAGCAGGCGCTGCAGGAATTGGCGGCGCGGGCAGCAATCCTGTCGGGACAGAACGAACGCTCGATCTTTGAGGTGCTGTTGCAGCGGGAGAAGCTCGGAACAACCGCGGTCGGATACGGCGTTGCGATCCCGCACGGCAAGCTTCCCAAACTCGAAAAGATTTTTGGCCTGTTCGCCAGGCTGGAGCGCCCGATCGATTTCGAGGCGATGGACGGCCAGCCGGTCGATCTCGTCTTCCTGCTGCTGGCGCCGGAAGGCGCCGGCGCCGATCACCTGAAGGCGCTCGCGCGAATCGCGCGGCTGTTGCGTGACCAGGATGTGGCGAAGAAGCTCCGGGCCTCGCGCGAGGCCCAGGCGATCTATTCGGTGCTGGCGCTGCCGCCGGCGAGCGCCGCCTGATATCACTTCTCGGTTTTGTCGGAAAGCGCTGATAGCGCCCGATCTGCCGGGCGCCGTCCGCGCTTGATTGATCCGCTCGTTGGCGGCGCCATAGCGTTTTCGAGCGAAGTGGCAACCGGTTCGCGTGAAGAAAACGCGTCAAAACAAAAGACCAGAGCCCCGGTCCTGGTTCAATCAGAACCGAATGGCTCTAACCCCGTCAGTGAACGCTCACGGCCTGTAGTTCATTGCTCCAGGCATTCGCGACCGCGGCTTCGCGCGAATCGGTCAGCATGATCGGGGTGCCGTCAGCGGCATGGAGCGCAAACAGTTTCAGTCCGGGCGCGATCTTCGGCGCCTGCGGAAACAGGTCCGGCACGTCTTCGGATCGGATCTGCTTCACATAGGCGATATGGCCCTCGCCGAGGCTTGCCAGCGCCTCCAGGGAGACGCGGGGTTCTAACGCAACATTAACTTCGGTCATCGTCTCGACTCCTTCTGAGTCCAAGCGGTCGAGTCCGCTACTCGTTCCATTATTCGTGCTCATTGATAGCAATTGTCTTAACGACCCTTTCCGGTTCCGGCCGGGCGAGATCGATCGACAACAGCCCGTTTTTCAAGTCCGCGCCCAGCACGAGCATCCCCTCCGCCAGCACGAAGGTGCGCTGGAAGTGGCGCGCGGCGATGCCGCGATGGATGTATTGCCGGGCCTTGTCGTCCTGCTGGCGTCCACGGATGACGAGCTGGTTTTCCTCCGTGGTTACATCGAGTTGATCGCGGGTAAACCCGGCAACCGCGAGCGTGATGCGCAGCCGTTCAGGCTGCCCATTGGCACGGTCGCAACGTTCGATGTTGTAGGGAGGATAGCCGTCCGCACCCTTGACGACGCGATCGAGCGCACGCTCGATTTCGTCAAATCCCAGCAAAAACGGACTCGATAACGAGGGAACACGAGACATATTTGCAAAGCCCTCTCGAAGCGACTTTGAAGTTCCGGGGCCCTTGCGGCGCCCCAACATGACCTGAAGGTGGATTTACCCTCCGATCACTAGCCAATATGGGCATCATTTGGGGGTGTTCAAGCATCCCTTGTATGCCACCAAAGCCTTTCCCCAACAGGCTTTTGCCCCAACAGGCCTATGAGGAAAGCGCCGCCGTTGGTTAACGGCGGCGTTCGGTGCAGATCACGCCCTCGGCGGTCAGGCCTTTGATCTCCGCCTTCGAGTAGCCGAACTCGGCGAGCACCTCGGCGGTGTGCTGGCCGAAGGTGGGCGGAACGCTGCGCAGGCTCGCTTGGCTGCGCCCCATGCGGATCGGCGAGGCCACGCCCTTGTACCAGTCCTTTTCGACGATATCGCCGCGGTGGATGGCGTGTGGGCTGGTCAGGGCCTTGTCGATCGACTGGACCGGGCCTGCCGGCAGGCCCGCGGCCAGCAGGCGGTCGCACAGCGGTTCGGCGTCGTGCTGGCTGAATACGGCGGCCAGCTCTTCGCGCAGGGCTTCGCGGTTGGCGACGCGATCCCTGTTGCGGGCAAAGCGCGGATCGGCCGCCAGCTCCGGCTTGCCGATCTCCTTACAGAGTTTGCGGAAGGTGCCGTCGTTGCCGACACCGATAAAGATGTTGTCGGTGCGCGTCGGGAAGATCGCATAAGGCACGAGGTTGGGATGTTCGTTGCCGGTGAGCGAGGGCGGCTTGCCGTGCATGAAATAATTGGCGTTGTGCGGATGCATGACCGCGAGCCCGGTTTCGAACAAGGTGGTTTCGATAAATTGTCCTTGCCCCGAGCGCTGCCGCTCCGACAATGCCATCAGGATGCCGATCGCGGCATAAAGTCCGGTGGTGATGTCGACGACGGGAACGCCGATCCGCATCGGGCCCGATTGCGGCGAACCGGTCGCCATGATCATTCCGGTCATCGCCTGGATGATCGCGTCATAGCCGGGATTGCCGCCACGCGGTCCGTCGGCGCCGAAGCCGGAGATGCGGCAGTGGACGAGCCTGGGAAATTTCGCGCGCAAGGTCTCGCTGCCGATGCCCCATTTATCGAGCGTGCCGGGCTTGAAATTCTCGATCAGGACGTCGGCGCCCTCCAGCATCTTCATCAGCACCGCGCGGCCGCCTTCGGAAGCGAGATCGAGCCCGACCGAGCGCTTGTTGCGGTTGATGCCGACGAAATAGGCCGCATCCTCGCCGTGGAAGGGCGGTCCCCAGTCGCGGACCTCGTCGCCGGCCGGTGGCTCGACCTTGATCACGTTGGCGCCGTGGTCGGCGAGAATCTGGGTGCAGAAGGGGCCACCGAGCACGCGCGTCAGATCGATCACGCGCAGGCCGGCCATCGCGCCCGAATTGATTTCAGTCATCGAAAACCCTTGCTCAAATCCATCATGCGAGGATTTCAGAGCTAGCGGGCTTCTTGGGACGCTTCAATGCTTTTGAGAGCAAGCGGCCCCTCGGCCAATGCGGGGGCCGCTCGCTGAAATGGCGTCAGACCACCGTCAGGCGGACATCGACGTTATTACGCGTGGCGTTGGAATAGGGGCACACCTGATGGGCCTTGGCGACCAGCGCCTCGGCGTCCGCGCGCGCCAGCCCCGGCAGCGAGACTTCCAGCGCGATGTCGAGACCGAAACCGCCTTCCGAACGCGGGCCGATGCCGACCGTCGAGGTCACCGACGCATCGGCCGGCACCTTCGGACCGCCTTGCGAGGAGACGAATTTCATCGCGCCGATGAAGCAGGCGGCATAGCCGGCCGCGAAAAGCTGTTCGGGGTTGTTGCCGGCACCGCCTCCGCCGCCGAGTTCCTTTGGCGTGGTGAGCTTGACGTCGAGCGCGCCGTCCAGCGTTGCGGCGTGGCCATCACGGCCGCCGGTTGCCTTGGCCTGGGTCTTGTAGAGCACATTCACGGACATCGGGGTCTCCTCTGTTTCGGTTTCAGTAACATGCGTATTGCAAACAATTAGATTGTGCACAATATAAAAAGCACGGCCTCACATTTAATTGTACGCAATTGAATATGCGGCGATCCCGGCCCACAATGGCGCCCGATTATGACGAGGATACTGAGATGGCCCGAAAACCGCTGGCCGCAGACCAGCCGCTGCGGCTCGACAACCAGATTTGCTTTGCGGTTTATTCCGCGGCGCACGCGTTCAATCGCGTCTACAAGCCGCTGCTCGACCGGCTCGGCCTGACCTACCCGCAATATCTCGTGATGCTGGTGCTGTGGGAGCGCGACGGCGTGCCGGTGAAGGAGATCGGCGAGCGGTTGTTCCTGGATTCCGGCACGCTCACCCCGCTGCTCAAGCGGCTGGAACAGGCCGGGCTGATCAAGCGCACCCGTTCCACCGAAGACGAACGGCAGGTCTTGATCGGCCTCACCTCGCAGGGCCACGCGCTCAAGGACAAGGCGCGCGCGGTGCCGCCGTCGATCTTGGCGGCGTCGGAATGTTCGGTGCCGGAATTGCTGGCGATGAAGAATGAGATCGTCGCATTGCGCGACCGGCTCAACGCGGTGGTGGAGGGGTGAGGTAGCGGCCAACGTTGGGGCTTGCCAGCCGAAGCTCGCGAAGCGAGCGAAGGCTGGTGGAGCCAGGCGGGATCGAACCGCCGACCTCTTGCATGCCATGCAAGCGCTCTCCCAGCTGAGCTATGGCCCCGTTAGAGCTATGCGTCTTGGGCTACGCACGCCTCAACGACCCTGAACACAGTTCAGGGCCGATCTCAAGTCTCCTCGTCGCCGCCGACGTCGCCGATGATGTCGGTCACGTCCTCGTCGCCCTCTTCTTCGTCGGCGATGAAGGTGGAGTTGTCGTCATCGTCGTCCTCGATCGTCTCGTCGATTTCGATGTCGTCTTCGGATTCAGGGACGACCGCCTTGACCTTGCCGGTGTTTTCCTCGGCATCGGCCTCCTCGAGCGGCACCAACTCCTCAGCCTCCACCGGCTCCGGCGCCGCTTCGGCGGCTGCTGCCGCGGCGGCGCTGGCACGCGCCGCATCACCGCGAACCGCTCGAGGCGGCGCCACCGGCGCGATCGGCACGACCTCGCCCGTATAGGGCGATATCACCGGGCTCTTGTTGAGGTCGTAAAATTTCTTACCCGTCGTCGGGCAAATACGTTTGGTTCCGAGATCGGATTTGGCCACGTGTGGAATCCTGGGAAGCTTTGGAAAATCGGTGCTTCACTTGGCTAGTTGGCACGCCGCTGTCAATAGTGCTTTGCGCAAGATGGCGCCGGACGTGACGCGGCGCGCCGGCCAATGCTAGAAGGCGGCCGCGGGCCTTCCGGCTCTGACATTCGCGTCCTGGTGCATTCGGCTCGGCCAGGAATGTCCGAACCAGAGGGACACCAGCAAATACAGGATTCTAGTACGGTTTTGGATTTGGCCTTGGTGTTGAGGGCTCACGGTGATCGCGATATCAATATCAAAACCTCACGGCCTCCAAGGACACAATCTTGACCCATTCGGATCGCGCCGACGATCATAAAACCCCCCTTCAAGCCCGCAGCAGCGGGCCCCTGACCGGGCGGGTCCGCGTTCCCGGCGACAAGTCGATTTCGCACCGGGCCCTGATTTTGGGCGCGCTGGCGGTCGGGGAAACCCGGATATCAGGCCTGCTCGAGGGCGAAGATGTCCTCAATACCGCCAAATCGATGCGGGCTTTGGGGGCCAAGGTCGAGCGGACCGGCGACTTTGCCTGGAGGGTCGAAGGCGTGGGTGTCACGGGCTTTGCGGAACCGGAGGGCCCGCTCGATTTCGGCAATTCCGGCACCGGCTGCCGCCTCGTGATGGGCGCGGTCGCAGGCTGCCCCATTACGGCGGTGTTCGACGGCGACGTCTCGCTGCGTTCAAGGCCGATGCGGCGGATACTCGATCCTCTCGAATTGATGGGCGCGCGGGTTAGCAGCGGCGGCCAAGGTGGCCGGCTGCCACTGAGTCTCACCGGTGCGCGTGATCCGTTGCCGATCCTCTACCGGACGCCGGTTGCCTCCGCGCAGATCAAATCGGCGGTGCTGCTGGCGGGCCTGGCCGCGCCGGGCGTGACCACGGTGATCGAAAATGAAGCGAGCCGCGACCACACCGAACTGATGCTGCGGCACTTCGGAGCGCAGATCGTCTCGACGCCGGAGGGCCGGCACGGCCGCAAGATCGCGCTCACCGGCCAGCCCGAGCTGCACGGCGAAAAGGTGGTGGTGCCCGCCGATCCGTCCTCGGCCGCCTTTCCGATCGTGGCGGCGCTGATCGTCGAAGGCTCGGATCTGATTTTTTCCGACGTCATGACCAATCCGCTCCGCACCGGGCTGTTCACGACGCTGCGCGAAATGGGCGGGTTGATCGAGGAGCGGGACGTGCGCACCGATGCCGGCGAGCCGATGGCGGAGCTGCGCGTGCGCGGCTCGAAGCTGAAGGGCGTTGAAGTTCCGCCGGAACGGGCGCCCTCGATGATCGACGAATATCTGGTGCTTGCGGTGGCGGCGAGCTTTGCCGAAGGCACCACTATCATGCGGGGCTTGAGCGAATTGCGGGTCAAGGAATCCGACCGGCTAGCTGCCACCGCCGACATGCTGCGCGTCAACGGCGTCAAGGTCGAGATATCGGGCGACGACCTGATCGTCGAGGGCAAGGGTCATGTGCCCGGCGGCGGTCTGGTGGCGACCCATATGGATCACCGGATTGCGATGTCGGCGCTGGTGATGGGCCTTGCCTCCGACGAGCCGGTCAAGGTCGACGACACGGCCTTCATCGCCACCAGCTTTCCGGACTTCATCCCGATGATGCGCTCCCTTGGGGCCGACCTTTCATGATTATCGCCATCGACGGACCGGCGGCATCGGGCAAGGGCACGCTCGCCAAGCGCCTGGCCGCGCATTATGGCTACCGTCATCTCGATACCGGCGCGATCTACCGTGCCGTTGCGCATGCGCTGATCAGCCAAGGGGCGGACCTTGGCGATGAAGCCGCGGCGGTCAGCGCGGCGCGGGGGCTGGACCCCCAAACCTTCGACGATCCGGCGCTGAAATCGCATCAAGTCGGCACAGCCGCTTCCGTGGTCTCGGCCTACCCGGAAGTCCGCGAGGTGTTGTTGAATTTTCAGCGGCAGTTTGCCGCTCACCCGCCAGGGGCGGTGCTGGACGGCCGGGACATCGGGACCGTGATCTGCCCGAACGCCGACGTCAAAATCTTCGTCGTGGCCGAGCCTGAGGTGCGGGCCCACCGTCGAACCCTGGAGGCGCAGGCGAGGGGAGAGGCGGCCGACGAGGCGGCGATCCTGGCCGATATCCTGGCCCGCGACGAACGCGACCGGAACCGGGCCGTTGCGCCTTTAAAGCCGGCGCAAGATGCTTACTTGCTCGATAACTCCCATTTGGATATAGAAGGCGGCGTCCGGGCCGCCATCGACATTATCGAGGCCGTCCGAGCGGGCCGGCGTGAGGTTTGAGCCTCAGCCGTCATTGGAGGAAAGCCCGCTCCTTAAGCTTTGGAAGTCGATATCTCGAACAGAATATTCGAGATCATCCGTTCCCGGACCAAATCAACGTATCGAACGTGCAAGGCCAACAGCCGGCCCGCTCTCGCGATCAATTGCGAGGCGGTCGTCAGAGTTTGCGGAACCCTGACCCTTTGCGTCCGATGCGCCCTTAAACCCGAGACGGCCGGCAATTCCCGCATCTGGAGAACAAATGGCTTCGACTGCTAGTTCCTATAGTCCCACCCGCGACGATTTCGCCGCGATGCTCGATGAGTCCTTTGCCGGCGGCAACCTTCAGGAAAGCTCCGTCATCAAGGGCAAGGTGGTTGCGATCGAGAAAGACATGGCCGTCATCGATGTCGGCCTGAAAACCGAAGGCCGCGTGGCGCTGCGCGAATTCGCCGGGCCCGGCCGTGAAAGCGACCTCAAGGTCGGCGATGAAGTCGAGGTGTTCCTCGACCGGATCGAGAATGCACTCGGCGAAGCCGTGCTGTCGCGCGACAAGGCGCGGCGCGAAGAGAGCTGGGGCAAGCTCGAGAAGGCCTTCAACAACAACGAGAAGGTCCACGGTGTCATCTTCAATCAGGTCAAGGGCGGCTTCACCGTCGACCTCGACGGCGCTGTCGCCTTCCTGCCGCGCTCGCAGGTCGATATCCGCCCGATCCGCGACGTCGCTCCGCTGATGAACAATTCGCAGCCGTTCCAGATCCTCAAGATGGATCGCCGTCGCGGCAACATCGTGGTGTCGCGACGCACGGTTCTGGAAGAGACCCGCGCCGAGCAGCGCCAGGAACTGGTGCAGAACCTCGAAGAGGGTCAGGTGATCGACGGTGTCGTCAAGAACATCACCGATTACGGTGCGTTCGTCGACCTCGGCGGCATCGATGGCCTGTTGCACGTCACCGATATCGCGTGGCGTCGCGTCAACCATCCGACCGAGGTGTTGACCATCGGCCAGACGGTCAAGGTCAAGATCATCAAGATCAACCACGAGACCCACCGTATCTCGCTCGGCATGAAGCAGCTGCTCGACGATCCGTGGCAGGGCATCGAGGCGAAATATCCGCTCAATGCGCGCTTTACCGGCCGCGTCACCAACATCACCGACTACGGTGCGTTCGTGGAGCTTGAGCCGGGCATCGAAGGCCTGATCCACGTCTCGGAAATGTCGTGGACCAAGAAGAACATGCATCCGGGCAAGATCGTCTCGACGTCGCAGGAAGTCGAGGTGCAGGTTCTCGAAGTCGATTCGGTCAAGCGCCGCATTTCGCTCGGTCTCAAGCAGACCATGCGCAATCCCTGGGAAGTCTTCGTCGAGAAGTTCCCGGTCGGTGCCACAGTCGAAGGCGAAGTCAAGAACAAGACCGAGTTCGGCCTGTTCCTGGGGCTCGAGGGCGACGTCGACGGCATGGTCCATCTGTCCGACCTCGACTGGAAGCTGCCGGGCGAGCAGGTGATCGACAACTTCAAGAAGGGCGACATGGTCAAGGCCGTGGTGCTCGATGTCGATGTCGAAAAGGAGCGTATCTCGCTCGGCGTCAAGCAGCTCGAAGGCGATCCCTTCGCCGAGCCGGGCGACGTCAAGAAGGGTGCGGTCGTGACCTGCGAAGTGCTCGACGTGAAGGAAGGTGGCATCGACGTGAAAATCGTCGGCACCGACTTCACCACCTTCATCAAGCGCTCCGAGCTCGCCCGTGACCGCAACGATCAGCGCGCCGAGCGTTTCGCCGTCGGCGAAAAGGTCGATGCGCGGGTGATCCAGTTCGACAAGAAGGCCCGCAAGGTGCAGGTCTCGATCAAGGCGCTCGAAGTCGCCGAAGAAAAGGAAGCCATCGCTCAATATGGCTCCTCCAATTCGGGTGCGACGCTCGGCGACATTCTCGGCACCGCGCTCAAGCAGCGGACCGACAAGTAAGTTTTTCGGCTTTTTTGCCGAGAACGACGGGCCCCGGTTTCGACCGGGGCCTTTTTGTTTGCTTCTTTCCCTCTGCCACAGAGGAAGAAGGAAACACGTCTTGTTTTCTTCAAATTGCTCCGCAATTGATGTAATCAGGGCACGGGATTTTTTAAGGGTATGAAGCGAAGACGGCATACCCTATTCAAGGCCTGCTTTTCGGGAGAGTTTCGATGTCGCTGGACTCCGATGTCATCGTCGATCGCCGCAGAATACGGCGCAAGCTGACGTTCTGGCGCGTGGCCGCGGCATTGATTGCGATTGTGGCGATCATCGCTGTTGCCGTGATTGCGGCGCCGGGCGGCAGGAGCGGATTAACCTCAGCAGGGTCGATTGCCCGCATCAACATCGAAGGCCTGATCCGCAGCGATCAGGAACGGGTCGAGGCGCTGGAGCGGCTGGAGAAATCACAGACTTCCGCCGTCATCGTGCACATCAATTCGCCCGGCGGCACCACGGCCGGCTCCGAACAGCTCTACGACGCGCTGACGCGCCTGAAAGCCAAGAAGCCGCTGGTCGTCGTGGTCGAGGGCCTGGCGGCTTCGGGCGGTTACATCGCCGCGATTGCCTCAGACCACATCATCGCCCAGCAGAGTTCGCTGGTGGGGTCGATCGGCGTCCTGTTTCAGTTTCCGAACTTTTCCGAATTGTTGAAGACCGTCGGCGTCAAGGTCGAGGAAGTGAAATCTTCGCCGCTGAAGGCTGCGCCGAACGGCTTTGAACCGACCAGCCCGGAAGCGCGCGCGGCGCTGGATTCGCTGGTGAAGGATTCCTACGCCTGGTTCCGCGGCCTGGTGAAAGAACGGCGGGGCATGGACGACGCGCTGCTCGAAAAAGTTGCCGACGGTCGCGTGTTCACCGGCCGTCAGGCGGTCGAACTCAAGCTGATCGATCAGCTGGGCGACGAGAAAACGGCGGTGGCTTGGCTGGTTGCGCAAAAAGGCATCAAGGCCGATCTGCCGGTGCGCGACTACAAACTCGCGCCACGCTTCGGCGACCTCACATTCCTGCGAACGGCCGCCGCGATCACGTTCGATGCGCTCGGTTTGAGCGGGGTTGCGCGTCAAATCGAGCAGACCGGCATGGCCCAGGCCGCCGACCGTCTCGGTCTTGAGGGCATGCTCGCGTTATGGCACCCGGCAGGGGCGAATTGAGCGGCCAGTGTGGCGGATTTGACATTCGCTTCGGTGCCGCTGCGGGCCCTCAATAGCGAATGTCAAATCCCAAGCCAGCCTGGAATCCAATATCTTTTGCTGGTGTTCGATTGGTTCTGACATTCGCAAGCAAACCCCGCCGCGAGGGGGTACGAATGCCGGAACCCCCCCGCCGCGAGGGGGTACGAATGCCGGAACCGGGACGCCAGATGGAATTTCCGCACTGCAATTTAGGGGTGCGGGGGCTGTCACAATACGGCACCAGGTCGTTTGTCACGTGATTTCACTCGAGCCAAATTTCATTTAGCGTCTTGACAGTTCAAGGCATTTTCACGGAAATGCATGTCCGTATGTTCCCGGGTCCCCGTCTCGATGATCAAATCCGAACTCGTTCAGCGCATCGCCGAGCACAACCCGCACCTCTACCAGCGGGATGTCGAGAACATAGTGAACGCGATTCTCGATGAGATCGTCGCAGCCTTGGCGCGTGGCGACCGGGTCGAGTTGCGCGGTTTTGGCGCCTTCTCGGTCAAGCATCGCCCGGCCCGTGCCGGACGCAATCCGCGCACCGGCGCACACGTGCCGGTCGATCAGAAGAGCGTGCCGTTTTTCAAGACCGGCAAGGAAATGCGCGAACGGCTGAACCGCGAAAGCGGGGGAACGGACGCCGGAACCTAAAGCTGATCCCGTTCTCTTTGAACGCAGCAAGAGAGGATCATGCGCAAGTTTCTCAACGCGATTGTATGGATCCCGCTGGCGGTGATCTTCGTGGTCTTTGCGGTAGCCAATCGTCACCTGGTCACGGTCTCTTTCGATCCGTTCAATTCGAACGACCCTGCGCTCGGCGTTACCCTGCCGCTTTTCGTGGTCATCATAGCGGTGGCCATTTTAGGGGTCGTGGCGGGCGGTTCCGCGACCTGGTTCGGCCAGCGCCGCTGGCGTCGGGCCGCGCGGCAGCATGAGGCGGATGCGCGCGAGCTCCGGACCCAACTGGCCGATTGGCGCGCCAATGCATTGTCCCGGCCGCGGGATGCGGCACCCCCGGCCACCGTTCCGCTAGTGCCCCGGTTCTGACATTCGTATCCCTTCGCGGCAAGTTCGTTTACGAATGTGAGAACCAAAGGGGCACTAGCAACTATGAATTCTAGTGTGGTTTGGGATTTGACATTCGCTCTAAGAGAACTCGCCGCGACGCTGAAGCGAATGTCAAATCCACCACACTAGGTGGGATATCGGCAAGACAAGCACGGCGCGACGTTGTAGAACCCGCGCCAAGCGCCTTTCCCGGAGCCTTGCGGCTCCTTTAACCATTGCCTTTGAGACCGATGTCCTTGATCGTCAAAATTTGCGGCCTGTCCACGCGCGAGACGCTCGACGTCGCGCTGGATGCCGGCGCGGACATGGTGGGCTTTGTTTTCTTTCCGCCGTCGCCGCGCCATCTCACCTTTGAGGTCGCGCGTGATCTTGGCCTGGCCGTCAAACGCCGGGCGCTGAAAGTGGCGCTCACGGTCGATGCGGATGATGCGACGCTCGCCGGCGTCGTCGAGTCGCTGCAGCCCGATCTGTTGCAGTTGCACGGCCACGAGACCGTGGCACGGCTGCGCGACATCAAGCGTCAATTCGGCTTGCCGGTGATGAAGGCTATTCCTGTCGAAACCCCGGCTGATCTCGCGGCTTTGCCTGGCTACGCTGAGGTAGCCGATCGCATTCTATTTGACGCCCGCGCGCCCCGCGAAGCGACCCGCCCCGGCGGTCTGGGCGCGGTGTTCGACTGGCATGTGCTGGAGAATCTCGAACTCGAGCTGCCGTTCATGGTCTCGGGCGGCCTTCATGTGGATAATGTCGCCGAAGCTGTCCGCGTGACGCGGGCCGGCGGGGTCGATGTTTCCTCCGGCGTGGAACGCGCGTCCGGCATCAAGGACCCCGACATGATCCGCGCCTTTATTCGCGCGGCGCGCGCAACCGAAGAACTGATGGTTCGATGAACAAGCCGATCCCCAATTCCTTCCGAAGCGGTCCCGATGAGCACGGGCATTTCGGCATTTTCGGCGGCCGGTTCGTCGCCGAAACCCTGATGCCGCTGATTCTCGATCTGGAAAAAGCCTACGCCGAGGCCAAGGCTGATCCGGCATTCCACGCCGAAATGAACGGCTACCTGAAGAACTATGTCGGCCGGCCCTCGCCGCTTTATTTCGCCGAGCGGCTGACCGAGCATCTCGGTGGCGCCAAAATCTATTTCAAGCGCGAGGAGCTCAATCACACCGGCTCCCACAAGGTCAACAATGTGCTCGGCCAGATCATGGTGGCGCGGCGCATGGGCAAGAAGCGCATCATCGCCGAGACCGGCGCCGGCCAGCATGGCGTCGCGACCGCAACGCTGTGCGCGCGCTTCGGGCTCGAATGCCTCGTCTATATGGGCGCGGTCGACGTCGAACGGCAGCAGCCGAACGTGATTCGCATGGAAATGCTGGGCGCCAAGGTGATCCCGGTGCAATCGGGGACGCGCACGCTGAAGGACGCGATGAACGAGGCACTGCGCGACTGGGTCACCAATGTGCACAACACGTTCTATTGCATCGGCACGGTGGCGGGGCCGCATCCATATCCGATGATGGTGCGCGACTTCCAGTCGGTGATCGGCGACGAAACCCGCCAGCAGATGCAGGAAGCCGAAGGCCGCTTACCGGATTTGCTGGTGGCCTGCATCGGCGGCGGCTCCAACGCGATGGGATTATTCCATCCGTTCCTCGACGATCCCTCGGTCGAAATCTTTGGCGTCGAAGCCGCCGGTCACGGGCTAACACAATTGCATGCGGCATCGATCGCCGGCGGCCGGCCGGGCGTGTTGCACGGCAACCGGACGTATCTGCTGATGGACGACGACGGCCAGATCCAGGACGCCCATTCGATCTCGGCCGGGCTGGATTATCCGGGCATCGGGCCGGAGCACTCCTGGCTGCATGAAATCGGCCGGGTTCAATATTTGTCGGCAACCGACGAGGAAGCGCTGGCCGCGTTTCAGCTGTTGTCGCGGCTCGAAGGTATCATCCCGGCGCTCGAACCCGCGCACGCCATCGCCAAGGTGATGGAGCTCGCGCCCAAGCGGCCGAAAGATCATCTGATGGTGATCAATCTATCCGGCCGTGGCGACAAGGACGTGCCGCAAGTCGGCGACATCCTGCGGGGGAAGCAGAAGTGACCACCCGCATCGACGCGCGTTTCGCGCAACTGAAGAAGGAACGCCGTTCGGCGTTTGTCACCTTCCTGATGGCCGGCGATCCCGATCCTGAAACCTCGCTTGCGATGATCAAGGCGCTGCCGAAGGCGGGCGCTGACGTCATTGAAATTGGTATGCCCTTCACCGATCCGATGGCGGACGGGCCTTCGATCCAGGCGGCGGGCTTGCGGGCGCTCAAAGCCGGCATGACCTTGAAGAAGACGTTGGCGCTGGTGCGCGACTTTCGCAAAGACGACGACGCCACGCCGCTGGTGCTGATGGGTTATTACAACCCGATCTACATTTACGGCGTCGACAAGTTCCTGAGCGATGCCAAGTCCGCCGGCGTCGACGGCCTGATCGTCGTCGATCTGCCGCCGGAAGAAGATTCCGAACTGTGCGTGCCGGCGATGAAGGCGGGGTTGAACTTCATCCGGCTTGCGACGCCGACCACCGACGACAAGCGCCTGCCGGCCGTGCTCGCCAATACCTCCGGCTTTGTCTATTACGTCTCGGTCACCGGCATCACCGGCGGCGCCAGCGCCGATTTAAGCGCCGTTGGCGAAGCCGTCGCGCGGATCAAGCGGCATACGGCGTTGCCGGTCTGTGTTGGTTTCGGCATCCGCACGCCGGAGGCAGCAGCCGCGATTGCGGCCAAGGCCGATGGCGCCGTGGTCGGGTCCGCGCTCGTGGATGCCTTGCGTGGCAGCCTCGATGCGAACGGCGCAGCGACGGCCAAGACCGGTAGCGCCGTGGCCGAACTGGCGACCGCGCTGGCGGCGGGCGTCCGCGGCGCGAAATAGGCCGGTGATTTCGGGAAGGGTGCGTGATGCGCGCCTTGCCGGGCATTCCCGGGAGGCCATATATCCAGTGTGGCGACACTGACGTTCCTTAAAGTTTTGCAGCGACCGCTTCAAAGGAACGTCAGAAGTCAAAGCCACACTAGAGAACCAATATTTGCTAGTGTCCCTTTGGTTCTGACATTCGTAAACGGACCCGCGGCAACACGATACGAATGTCAGAACCGGGACACTAGACGAATGAAGACAATTCGGAGCACAAAATGAATTGGCTCACCAACGTCGTCCGGCCGAAGATTCGCAACATTCTGCGCCGCGAGACGCCGGAGAATTTGTGGATCAAGTGTCCGGACTCCGGGCAACTCGTGTTCTACAAGGACGTCGAGGCCAATCAGTTTGTCATACCCGACTCCAACTATCACATGCGGATGGGCGCGCAGGCGCGTCTCAAATCGATCTTCGACAATGAGACCTGGTTTGACGTGGCGCTGCCCGAAGTGCAGGCCGACCCGCTGAAATTCCGCGACGAGCGCAAATACGTCGATCGCGTCAGGGATGCGCGTGCCCGGACCGGGCTCAACGATGCGGTCAAGGTTGGTTACGGCAAGCTCGAAGGCGCCGCTGCCGTGGTCGCGGTGCAGGATTTCGATTTCATGGGCGGCTCGCTCGGCATGGCGGCTGGAGAGGCGATCGTGCGCGGGCTTGAACTCGCGGTCGAAAAGAAATCGCCGTTCATCGTCTTTGCGGCATCCGGCGGCGCCCGCATGCAGGAGGGCATTCTGTCGCTGATGCAGATGCCGCGGACCACGGTGGCCGTGCAAATGCTGCGCGAAGCAAAGCTCCCTTATATCGTTGTCCTCACCAATCCGACCACCGGCGGCGTCACGGCGTCTTACGCGATGCTCGGTGACGTGCAGATCGCCGAGCCCGGCGCCCTGATCGGCTTTGCGGGCGCGCGCGTGATCGAACAAACCATCCGCGAAAAACTGCCGGATGGATTCCAGCGCGCCGAATATCTTAAAGACCACGGCATGGTCGATATGGTCGTGCATCGCCACGAGCTGCGCCCCACGCTGGCCAGGCTCTGCCGTCTGTTGACCAAATCGCCGGCGCCGGAAAACGCAACCAAACCGGCCGTGCCCGTTGCGGCGCCAGCCACGATTCCGCCGGCCTCGGAGATGGTGCCGGCCGCGCCGTCAGCGTGAGCGGCTTTTTCCCTGTGCCGCACGGCGATCTGATTGCCCGGCTGTCCCAGCTGCACCCCAAGCGCATCGACCTTGGCCTGGAGCGGATGCAACGGCTGTTGCAACGGCTCGATCATCCCGAACGCAAACTGCCGCCGGTCATTCATGTCGCCGGCACCAACGGCAAGGGTTCAACCGTCGCCTATTTGCGCGCGATCCTCGAGGCTGCCGGATATCGCGTCCACGCTTTTACCTCGCCCTATTTGGTGCGGCTGAACGAGTGCTATCGCCTCGGCGGTGTTGGCGGCGGCGTTCTTGTCGATGACGCCGAGTTGGGTGCAACCTTCGAGCGCTGTGAAAGCGCCAATGCGGGCGAGCCGATTACGCTGTTCGAAATGGAAACTGCGGTTGCCTTCGATCTGTTCGCGCGGCATCCAGCGGACGCTGTCTTGCTCGAGGTCGGCCTTGGCGGAAGGCTCGATGCGACCAATGTGATCGAGACGCCCGCGGCCAGCGTGATTTCGTCTGTAGGCATCGATCACACCGAATTTCTCGGCCCTTCGCTGCAATCGATCGCAACTGAAAAGGCCGGGATCATCAAGCGCGGCATTCCCGTGATCTGCGCTGCCCAGGAGCCTGAGGCGCTCGGCGAGATCGAGAGCTGCGCAAGGCGCCTGGGCGCGCCGTTACATCACTCGGGCCAGGAGTGGCACGTCAGTGTCGAGCGCGGGCGACTGGTTTACCAGGACGAACGCGGCCTGCTGGATCTGGCGGCGCCGAGACTGTTCGGCCGCCATCAATTCGACAATGCGGGCCTCGCGGTCGCAACCTTGCGCGCGCTCGACGCCTTCAAGGTCGAGCCGTCCGCGTTCGAGGCGGGCGTCGTCAATGCGGAATGGCCGGCGCGGATGCAGCGGTTGGGTTCCGGCGCCTTGGTGAATCAAGGGCCGATAGGCGGAGAAATCTGGCTCGACGGCGGTCACAACGCCGAAGGCGGCCGTGTTGCCGCGGCAGCCGTGGGTGATCTGGAGGAACGGGTATCGCGTCCCTTGGTCGTCATTGTCGGCATGATGGCGAACAAGGATGCCCGCGGCTTCCTCGCCAATTTCGCCGGCCTCACCCGCCATATTATCGCGGTCACGATTCCGGATCGCGAAGGCGCCATGCCGCCGGATCGCCTGATGGATGCCGCGCGCGCGCTCGGCATGCGCGTGGAGAGTGCGGCCAGTGTCGAGGCCGCGCTACGGACGGTCGCGCAACTCGCTTATGAAGTGCCGCCGCGGATCCTGATCACGGGGTCGCTCTATCTCGCCGGTCACGTGCTTTCGGCGAACGGCACGCTGCCGACGTAATAATACAACGCAAAACGGCCGGCTTTCGCCGACCGTTTGAAATCATCTTGTTTTCCGAAGATCAAACCGCAGCGGTGATCCACTGCTGAAGCTTCGCCTTTGGCGCAGCGCCGACCTGGCGGGAAGCCATTTCGCCGCCCTTGAAAATCATCAGCGTCGGGATCGACATCACGCCGTACTTCGACGCGGTCTTCGGGCTCTCATCGACGTTCAGCTTGACGATCTTGACCTTGTCGCCCATGGCGCCGGCAATCTCGTCGAGCGCCGGTGCGATCATTCGGCAGGGGCCGCACCATTCAGCCCAGAAATCGACCACGACCGGGCCTTGCGCCTTGAGCACTTCAGCTTCGAAATCGGTGTCGGAAACCTTACCAACGGACATCTGAATACCCTCGTTCAGGAGATGCGGCGTGTCAGAAGAATCGCCGCTTGAATCATGCAACTCAAACTATGAACGCGCCCTTGCCGGGTCAAGCTTTGAGGCTCCATTGACAACGGATGCCAGTCCGGCGTCCAGCGCGGAAGCCGAAATCTCCATGAATTCAGGGGTTTCGGTCCAAAGAAGCGCGGTCCGGATGGCGCGCTGGGGATAAAGCCTTGCGAGGATCGCACGATAAAGTGCGAGCTGGCGGATATAGGTGGCGGGCGCCTCGGCGGCCGTGAGCGGCGGGGTCTGGTTGGTCTTGAAATCGACGATCAGCACCTCGTTCTCGGTCACCACCAGACGATCGATCTGCCCGGAGACCAATACCGGCGCGCCGTCCGGCCGCGTCAGCCGGCCGACGATCGGCACCTCGGCGCGGCTGCCGCCCCCGAATACGGGCGCAAACCTGACATCGCCGATCAGCCCAAGTACTTTTGCCGCGAGCGTTTCGCGTTCGCCATCGCTCCAGTCGCCGGCATTGCGGCGAAGAAAATTCAGCGCCACTTCGCGTTGCCGATCGGCGGCAATGTCGGGGAGCGATTGCAACAGCCGATGCACCAGTGTGCCACGCCGCAAGGCGCGCGTCCGCTGCCCGACCGATTCGCTGGATTTGACACGCCGCGCTTTGTCGTCGCTCGCGTCGGATGGACGGAGCAGGTCGGTGGCCGTCGTTTGTGCCGGCAACGGTGTTCGCAGCCAGTCTGGCAACGTGCGTTGAGTGCTCGTCACATTCGCAACGGCGCCGCTTGTTTCCGCGCCGTCTTCAGGCCGCGTGTAACGTTTGATCTTGCCATCGTCCGTTTCGATGATTTCTTCGCTCAGGCCCGAGGCCGCAAAGCCCTTGTCGGCCAGATCGTACCAGCAGAACTGGCGCAGGGTTTTCACATTGCCGGGCTTGATGCCCGCGACGATCAGCCGGTCGGCGGCGCGCGTCATCGCCACGTAAAGCAGCCGGCGATACTCGTCCTCGGTATCATCGAGCATTGCCTGTCTCGCGGCGGCAACGGGCGAGGGATCGTCGGCCTTCCTGCCGGCCCAAACCGTGACCTCGCCGCCATTGCCACGGGGCAAGTGGATCAGCCGCAATCGTTGCGTATCCGACGGCGATGACGTGGTGTCGACCATGATCACGACCGAGGCTTCCAGGCCCTTGGCGCCGTGCACGGTCATGACGCGGACCTCGTCGCGCGAGATTTCCATGTCGCGCTTCACTTCAGTGTCGGCCGAACGCAGCCACGCCATGAATCCCTGAAGTGAAGCGGGCGCCTTGCGTTCGTAGTTCAGTGCGAGTTCGAGGAATTCGTCGAGCGCGTCGTTGGCTTCATGACCGAGCCGCCGCAGGATGCGCTGCCTTCCGCCGTCGCCGCCCAAAAGCCAGGCGTAGAACGCAAACGGTGTTTCTTGCCTGAAACGGCGTTCGCATTCCTCAAGCCGTCCAAGCGCATCCCCGAATTTTGGATTTGTCCCAGCCTGCTTTGACAGCGCCGCGCGCAGCGAACCCTTGCGATCCCAGGCGAGCGTAAACAGGTCGTCCTCATCGAGCCCGAACAGCGGACTTTTCAGCGCGACCGCGAGCGCAAGATCGTCCTGCGGCAGCAGTAATGCATCGGCGAGATTCATCAGATCGATAATGGCGATGTGCTCGGTGAGTTTCAGCCGGTCGGCGCCGGCGACCGGGATGCTGGCATGTTTGAGGGCCTGAATGACCGCGTCGAAAACGTTGCCGCGGCGGCGGACCAGCACCAGCACGTCGCCATAGGTGAGCCGCCGGCGGGCGCCCCTAGGGCCGGTCAGCGTACCGCTTGTCACCAGACGCTTGATCTCGGCCTGAATGCGCCGTGAAAGCTTCACCTCGGGGCTTGTCACCGACACGCCGTCGAACGGCGCGCGCCAGCCCTCGATGTCGTTGCGATCGTCGGCTTCCGCCAGCGGCCATAGTTCGATCAGGCTGGGCCCGGCGTCCTCGAGCGCCAGATGCGGTGGCATGCCGTCCTGGTCGGTGGTGATGCTCTTGTAGACATCGGGCGACTGGAACGCGCGCTCTACCGCGCGCAGCACACCGGCGCCGGAGCGGAACGAATAGGTAAAGGAGATCGATTCGAAGCCAAGCCCGGCGGCCTTGAAGCGCGAGCTGAAACGCGCCCGGCGCTCGGCGAATTCGCGCGGCGCCGCGCCCTGGAACGAGAAGATCGATTGCTTCTCGTCGCCAACCGCAAACATGGTGCGCGTGACGCCGTCGCGCGCGCCGTGGCCTGCGGCAAATTCGGAAATGATGTGCTCGACAATGTCCCACTGTCGCGGGCTGGTGTCCTGCGCCTCGTCGATCAGCACGTGGTCGACGCCGCGGTCGAGCTTGTAATGCACCCAGCCGGCGGAAACCTTGTTCAGCATGAGAAGCGTCTTGTCGATCAGGTCGTCATAATCGAGCAGGCCGCGCTCCTGCTTTTCGCGTCGGTAGTTTGCCGCCGCGGCAGTTGCGATATGCAGCAGCGCCGCGGTGCGGTCGCGGGTAATCACCGCGCGGCGTTTTTCGATCAACGGCAGAAGCCGCAAAATCTCTTCTTCGAACAAGCGGGCGACCGAAGGATTGTCGCGGACGAATGCCTTGGTCAGGACCGCCGCGCGCGGCTCTTTTTTATCAGTGAGAAAGACACAGAGATATTCGTCTACCTGCGCCGTGCCGATAAAGGCCAGCGAAGCACGCAATTGTTCGGCTTGATTCTGATCCTGCCTGCTGCCGACGCTGAGCGCGTCCGCGATTTCCGGCCAACGCCGGCGCGACAGGTAAGGTCCATCGACGATCTCGCGCTCAACCTCTTCGATACTGTCTGATGGTGCCACGCCGAGCACGGCCGACATCTCTGCCGCCGCGGCCTCCGCGCTGCCGGCGGCGTCGGTCCAGGCCATGAAATGGTCGCGGCTCAGACAGGCTTCGCGAACGACGTCCTTGAACGTGACGTCGGCGGCATTCGCCATCGCGGTCTGTAGCGCGCGGCCGAGGGTGCTGTCGGGCGCCTTCGAGGCTTCCAGGAACACCTTGAGGTTGGCGCGTTCCATCATGTCGGTCTGGTCGCGATCGTCGAGCACGGCGAAGCGCGCCGGCACGTTGGCCTCGAACGGGAATTGCTGCAACAGCCGCGTGCATAGCGCGTGAATGGTCTGCACCTTCAGCCCGCCCGGCGTCTCCAGCGCCTTTGCAAACAGTTCGCGTGCGATCTTGCGCAGCTTCCCGGTGGGATTGGGAACGCCGGCGTCGCGTATGGCGTCATCGAGCGCGGCATCATCGAGCGTCACCCAGTGGCCAAGCGTGGTGAACACGCGCTCCGCCATGTTCGCGGCCGCCGCCTTGGTGAAGGTGATGCAGAGGATCTTTTCCGGTGCGACACCGGTGAGCAGCAGCCGGATCACGCGCTGCACCAGCACGTGGGTTTTGCCGGAGCCGGCATTCGCCGAGACAAACGCCGAGGAAGCAGGGTTTGATGCGCTGGCCTGCTTGTCGCGGACCGCGGGAGGGATGGTGCGTGCTGCCTTCACCATTCGGGAAGCCCCAGACCGCCCGCCGCCGACCACTCCTTGATCCGCGCGAGATCGTCATAGCTGCCGTAGCGGTTGGTCCACATCGGCAGGTTCAGCGAACGATAGGGCTCGCTCTCGCTCTCGAATTTGCGAATCAGCGTCTCGAGTTGGGCCAGCGCGTAGTCGGCAGCCTCATCGGGTGGCTGCGGCGTTTCGTTCTTGAGTTTCAGTTTCAGCGCGGTGTGCTCGCCCGGCGGATTGTTGCCGCTGATGCGCACATAAGCCAGTTCGCCGACGGATGAGCCGGCATCGATGCCGTCGAAGCCGCCCTCGCGCAGGATCGCCGCCTCCAAGGTCAGTTGCGGCGACAACCCCATCCGCACCTGTTTGCCGGTCGGCGGCGACCCGGTCTTGTAGTCGAGGATGACGAAACTGCCGTCGGCGCGGCGCTCGATGCGGTCGGCGCGCGCGGAAAGATGGAACGTCCGGCCATCGTCGAGATGAATTGAGATTTCGCCGCGGATCTCGGCATCGATGGCCGTGATGTCGCCGCGCCGCGCCGCCTCCCATTCGGAAAACCATCGGATGATGCGCTGATAGCGCGGCCACCACAGCGCGCGCGCCTCGGGGCGCTCCATCAGCGGCGCGAAATACTTCTGACCGATCTCGCGCAGCACACGTACGGGATCGGTAGGCAAGTCCTTCGCAAAACTCTTGGTGAAGTCGCCGAGCGCATTGTGGATCGCCGAGCCGCGATCGGCCGCCGAGAGCGGCATGTCGACGGGATCGAGTGGCTCCAGCTTGAGAATATGCCGGGCGTAGATGGTGTAGGGATCGCGCAGCCAGTCCTCGATGGCGGTAACCGACAATCCAAGCGGCCGTGCGGTGCGGGGCGGCGTGGGTGCCGGCTGCTGGATCGGTCGCACCTCGTCGGGGGCGTCGAGCGCCAGCGCGAAATGGACATATTGCTCGCCGGCGCGCCTGGCCGCGTCCCAGCGCGCCTCTCCAGCGACCGCTTCCAGCCGGTGCAGGAAGCGCGAGGCGACCGCAGGCGCGCCGCCGGCCTTGGCGGAGTGGCTGAGAATCACGTCTCTAGCGCCCAGCAATTGCGCGAAGTCGTGAGCCGACAGCCCGATGCGCCGCTCCGGCAGGTCGAGGCCTAGCTCGTGCCGCATCGGCCGGCTCAGCCAGGGATCGGTGCGCGGCGTCGGCGGCCACACGCCCTCGATCAATCCGCCGGCGATGATGCGGTCGGCCTGGATCAATCGCGATTCCAGCGGGCCGTAGATGTGAAGCGAAGCACCCGGCCGCTCCGGCCGCCGCACCGCGCGATCGGCGAATGCGGTCTGGAACACCTCGGGATAATCGAGCAGCGTCACCAACAGGCCGCTTTGCGTTTGCTCGGCGAGCAAGTCGTCGAAGGCGGAGGCAAGCGCAAGGCCCGCCTGCCCCTCGAACGCCCCCGCAATGCCGTCGGCGTCTCCCGACAAAGCGATCAGCGACACGCGATGCCGCGTAGCGATCTCGGTGAAATCGTAGGCCCGCGTCGGCGAGAGACTTTCCATCGGCGCCAGTGCTGCCTGCAACGCGGAGATCAGCGCGTCAACGCGATCGAGCACGGAATCCTCAAGCCGCGCCCGCATCTCCGATCGATGCAGCGAAGACGGTTCCTTTTTGCGAAGCTTGGTGAGCTCATCCCGGAAACGTGCGAAATCCAGCGCCAGCCCCTTGGTGCCTCCTTGCGGCCGCGTCCCCCGCAGCAACGCCAGTTCGAGCGCCTCGATCGCAGCACTGTGCGTGCCAGCCGCCGCGCCGAGCCGGCACAGCGGATGCTTGAGCAGCGCGAGCAGTGTCGGCGGCTCCAGGCCGTTTGCGGCGGCTTCCGCCACCAGCCGTGCAAAAATTCCAGCAGAAGTCTCGATCAGCACATCGCCTCCGGAATCGTCGAAGTCGAGATTCCAGCGTTCCAGTGCGGCCATCACCCGCCGCGCCAGCGCACGGTCGGGCGTCACCAGCGCGGCCGATTTCTGCAAATGATTGGCCTCGCGCATCGCAATTGCGATTGCGAGGGCCTCCATTTCCGGATTGGGCGCTTCGATCACCGCGAGGTTCTTCATGCCGTCGGCGATATGCGCGGCGACTTCCGGCCGCGCCAGTCGATCATGCCACTGCGCCGTTGCGTTGGACGGACGCATCGCCTCCGACAACAGCACGTCGCGCCCGCCAATTGCGGGCGATTGGAGAATCTCGACATCGCCGCGGCCGATGCCGAAGCGCTCGAGGAGGGCATGCAGGGCAAATTGCGGATGGCTCGCTGCGGGATGTTCGGTGAAGCGGCCTTCGTCGTTGCGCTCGCCGCCGATGCCTTGCCACGAGCTTTCGTCGAGCTCGGTATCGAGCCCTGGCAGAATGACGGCGCCCTGCGGCAACTGTGCAATCACGTGCAGGAATTTTGCGGTCGCCGGCATCGAGCCGGTCGAACCGGCCGCGATCACCGGGCCGGCGTGATGGGCGGCGAGGCGTTTGGCTTCCGCATCGATCAGAAGATCGCGCCGCGCCGCCGGCTCGATCTTTCCGATTTCGGCAAGATATTCCGGCCACGCCTCTCGCGCGATCTTCAGGAATTGGAGCGTGAGTTGCCAATATTGATCGAGGGCATCCGGCACCAGCCCGTCCAGCGCCTTCCATCCCACGCCGCGCGTGACCATGTCGTCCATCAGCCGCGCGAGATCGCCGGCCAACGCCAGCGTCGAAGCCGGACCGCCGACCACGAGCGGCGCAGAACCCGGGCTCTTCGCCCACGCCGCCACCAGCCTCGCAAGCGTCAGCCGGCGCTCCAGTTCGCCAAGTCTGGGCGGCAGCTCCAGCGTGGCGGCTCCGCCATGGGAATCCTCTTCCTCGGCGAAAACCAGTTCGTCTTCGTCGATGTCGCCGAGCGCCACGATGCGCGGCAGCAGCACGGCCTGTGCGCCGAGCTCTTCGAGAAAGATTTCCCGCACCAGCCGTCCGGCACGGCGGGTGGGAAGATAGAACGTGGCTTCGGTCAACCGTTCCGGCTGCGTGCGTGCCGCAAAGCCCTCGATCAGCCGGCCGTCGACCAGCGCCGCGACAACGGTGCGCAGGAACGGCACGGAAGAGGGAACGTTGAAGACACGCATGGGCTGCCCGATTCGAAGATCAGGTTGCATCATGGCATGGGCCTATTTGGGGCGCGAATCCGCCGAGCCGGAAAAGGCGAAGGGCCTTACGCCACGCTTTCGAGGAACGCCTCTTCGGCGGCGGCGATCGCATCCGGTGTGCCGACATGCATCCAGGTGCCGTCGAGCCTGAGCCCAAACAGCCGCTCCTGCTCGTTGGCGGCATCGAATATCTTGGTCAGCGAAAATTCGCCGCTCGGCGCGCCGGCGAACACGGCGGGCGAGATAATCGCAACGCCAGCATAGACGAACGGAACAACCTGATGCTCCTTGCGCCTGCGCAGCGCGCCGTCCGGCAGCATCGCGTAGTCGCCATTACCCTCATATCCGGTGCTGCCGGCGGTCGGCGCCATCAACAGCAGAATGTCCATGCGAGCGGGATCGAAGGCTTCAGCAAGCCGCGCGAGATTCGGCCGCACGCCGTCGATCCACAGCGTATCGGCGTTGAGATGATAGAACGGCGCGTCGCCGAGCAGCGGCAGTGCCTTGACGACGCCGCCACCGGTGCCGAGCACCTGGTCACGTTCATCCGAAATGATCACGCGGGGATGTTTGCGCGCCCTGATATGCTCGATGATCTGGTCCGGCAGATAATGAACGTTGACAATCGCCTCGCTGACGCCGGCATCGCCGAGTTTATCGAGCACGTGATCGAGCAGCGGGCGGCCCGCCACTGACACCAGCGGCTTCGGCATCTGATCTGTCAGTGGGCGCATCCTCAGGCCGAGACCGGCGGCGAGGACCATGGCTTTGTCGGGTTTGACGGGCATTCCGGACGGCTCTCGAACCTGGTTCCCAACTCGCTTGCGGAAAGGGGGCGATCCTGTTTGCCAGACGGCGTCGGGCAAATCGGAACGACAGACGAATCATAGCACTAGCCGACCGCGATAATCACCCGATATGACGGGGATAAGACAGCGATCGGGGGGTTAGGCTTCGGCAGGCCTGCGCGACTTTTTCTTCTTGTCGCCGGTCTTGAGAAAATTAACGCCGATCTGGTCGCCATTCACCCAGGCCAGTTCGCATCGGCGATAGGCAAGGCCCGTCGACGACAGCAGCAAGAAGAATTCCTTCAGATGCAATCCTTCGACCGAGCCCTCGATGGTCAGCTTGGCGCCGGTCTCGGAAACATCTTCCATGGTGCAATCGCGCCGCCACGTGCCGTCGATACCCATCATGTGCGCGCCAAATCCACGCTCGAACGTGACACGCTCACCTCTGCGCCGCTCTGTCACCGCCATGTACTCCGCTGTTACGCAGCCCTTGCCGCCAACATGAAGATAATCATGCCTGCGGGCAGGGGCACCCGGCAGAATAGACGGATGATGGCTAACATCAGGTAAATCTGGAGTTGAGGCGAATCACGCTTTGGGCCGCGGGACATGCGTTTCGTACCATCCGCGGAGGCCTGACAGCACCGGGTGCGCCAGCGAGCGGGTCAGATAGGTCCAGATCCGGGGTTGATGGCGCAAATATTGCGGCTTGCCGTCGCGCCGGTTGAGCCGGGCGAAGGTGCCGAGCAGCCGCGTGTTCCGCTGCGCCGACATGATCGCGTAGCTCTCGGCGAAACCGGCCGGATCGAAGGTATTGTCGGCGGCGTGCCGCGCCTTGATGTACCGGGTCAGAAGGGTCAGCTCGAGCTGTTCGGGGACATCGATCCGCGCATCTTGCAGCAGCGAGACGAGGTCGTAAGCGGCCGGCCCCGCGACTGCGTCCTGGAAGTCGATCACGCCGACTTTCGCGGTTCCCGATCGCCCGTCGAGCCAGATCAAATTCGGCGAATGAAAGTCCCGCAGCACCCAGGTCTTGGGCATCGCCGCCGTCTTGCCGAGCAGACCGCGCCACCGTGTCACGAATTCATCGCGTGCGGTGCTTGGCGGCGCGGCACCGCGATCCGGCAGGTACCATTCGAGCATCAATCCGATCTCGATCATCATCGCGTCGACGTCGAACGGCGGGATCGAATAGGTGATTTGCGGCGCCAAAGGCAGAACGTCCGGCAGTTTCTTCCAGTGCAGCGCCGCGAGCATGTCGACGGCGGCCTCGTAGCGTTCCGCCATCGGGTGTGGGGGCTCGCCCTCGATAAAGCTTTCAAGGCCGAAATCCTCCGTGATCAGGAAACCGGCGTCGAGGTCGGCGTAGTGAATGGCCGGCGCGGAAATGCCGCGTTCGCGCAGGCCGTTGGCGATGGCGACAAATGGTTTGACGTCCTCGGCCAGATGAACGGCGGCGCTATAGGATTTTCCGTAATAGATCGCTGGCCCATCGGGCCGTCGCGGCGAATTCATCAGAATGACAGGTTCATCGTTCCGAAAGAGCCGCGCGTACGAGCGCGTCGAGGCGTCGCCCGCCATGCGCTGGCGTCTCGCGTCGATGAAACCGGCTCCGTTAAGGAATTGCCGCAGTGTCTCCAGGCGAGCGACCTGGGCCGCAGCCTTGCCATGGCCGGTAATCTCGGCCGCACGCGCCGTCGATCCCAGCGCCGGGCGATGGCTGAACGCGATCTCGATCCGGTCTGGCGGCAATGCGGAAGGCGCGCGCTCCGGCCATTCGATCAGCACCACGACGCCGTCCGGCAGGGGCGACAGGCCGATCTCTTCCAGCTCTGTGGCATCGTTGATGCGGTAGAGATCGGCGTGAATCAAAGGAAAGACCGGCAGCTCGTAGCTTTGCGCCAAGGTGAAAGTCGGGCTTGGAACCTCGATTTCGGGATCGCTGGCCAGATAGCGGATCAAGGCGCGCGCAGCGGCGGTCTTGCCGGCACCGAGGTCGCCCGACAACGTGATGACGTCACCGGCGCCGATCAACAACGCAAGGTCGGCCATCAAGTTCGCGGTTGCGGCCTCGTTCGCCAGCGCCAGCGAGAATGTCGAAGGGTTGGTCATTCCGCGGCGTTGCGATGCGCGGCCTGGTCGAGTGGGAAGTCGCAGGTGACGGTCGTACCCCTGTCAATGATCGAGTCGACGCGCACCCGGCCCCCGTGCAGCTCAACGAAGGATTTCACCAATGGCAGACCGAGCCCCGCGCCGCGGTGCTGTGACCCGTTGGAATGGCTTTCGAACCAGTCGAATACCTTATCCTTGACCTCGGGCGAAATGCCGGGGCCGCGGTCGGTCACGGCAAAAATAATGTGGTGGTCGGTACGCCTGGCGCTCAGCGTGATCGCGGAGTCCTTTGGCGAAAAGCCGACCGCATTGGCGAGCAGATTATAGAGCACCTGCACCACGCGGCCGCCGTCGGCGACAAAGGTTCCGATGTTCGGATCGGCGTCGATCTTGAGTTGGATATGGTCGCGGGCCAGCCGGTCCTGGATTCCCTCCGCCGCGTTGTCGATGGCTTTACGAATATCGACCGGGCCGATTTCCAGCGTCATCGCGCCGGCGTCGATGCTGGCAAGATCGAGAATATTGTTGATGAGGGCGAACAGCGAATTGGTCGAGGTGGTGATGTAATTGAGGTACTCGGCTTGCTTGGGCACCAGCGGACCCGTCGTCGGATCATTCAGCAAGTGCGCAAATCCGATGATCGTGGTCAGCGGCGAGCGCAATTCGTAGGAGACGTGGTGGACGAAATCGACCTTCATCTGGTCGGCCGTCTCCAATGCCTCGTTGCGTTCGCGCAGCGCCCGCTCGACATTCTCGGTCGCGGTGATGTCCTGGAATGTCAGCATCGTGGCGCCATCGGGCAGCGGCATGGTCATGCAGTCAAGCACACTGCCGTCCTTGCGCTCAAGCTTGAGCGGCACCGCGACGCGGTTGTCGATCCGGGTAATCGCCTCGCGGAGCACGCGCCAGATCGCCGCGTCGTCGAACAGCGGTCTGCACCATGTCTCGACGGTATCGATATGCGGTTGTTCGCCGAGCGCCTCCGGCGACAGCTTCCACATGCCGGCGAAAGCGGGATTGAACAGTTGCGCACGGCCGTTGCTGCCGAACACGGCCACGGCTTCGGCAAGGTTATCGAGTGTTTCGCGCTGGACGCGGATCAGGCCATCATAGCGCCGGGCGAGATCCAGACTTTCGGTGACATCGTCAAACAGATAGGTGACGCCGCCTTCGGGATTGGGCGTGGTGACGACGCTGAGCGCCCGGCCATCCGGCAGATACCAGGTGTCTTTTTCCGCCTCGACGGCGCGGTAGGCTTCGTGCAGTTTGGCTTTCCATGCCCGGAAATCCGGCTGCTCCGGCAGTTTCCGCGCGGCGCGAAGCCGGTCGAGCACGCTTGAATTGTCCGGATTGCTGTCGAGGAAGGTGCGGTCGAGATCCCACAGCCGGCGATAGGAGTCGTTATAGAACGCAAGCCGCCTGCGGCCGTCGAACACCGCAACGCCCGACGAGAGCTGATCGAGCGTGCGGCGGTGGGCTTCCGCCATCCGCACCAGTGCTTCGCTCAGCGCGTTGGCTTCCGAAGCGTCGATCGCCATGCCCACGCTGCCGCCGCCGACGTTGAGCGCCTGCACGTCATGGAAGCGACGCTCGCCACCGACCACGATGGGAAGCCGCGCGGCGAAGGAGGATGTTTCCTGCAAGGCGCGCTCCATGTCGGCGCGGTCGCCACTGTCGAGCAGTTGCAGGTTGCGCCCGATCGCGTCCTCGATGTTGGCGGCTTCCGCCGCCTTGACGTAAGCGCCGTTGGCATATTGCAGGCTGCCGTCGGCGCGTTTGGCCCAAATCGGCCAGGGAGCGGCCTGGGCGAAGCCGCGCAACATCTCGGTCTCTTGCAATAATGTGCTGTGCTTCAGGTTGGTCTCGGCCAGTTCCCGCCGCATGCCGGAAAGTTCGCGAATCCGCACAATGGCCTGACCGCCGATGGCGCGGCCGAGCACTTCGACGGCGTGGCCGTTCGATGTGGTCAGATTGAGCAGAAATCCCTCGCCGCTTTCACGCAAGGTGTCGATCGCGCGATCCACTTGCTGCGCCGGCGCGGGCGGTAACCAGGTCCCAAACGCCAGGACGCGCGAGGGCTGTTCCTGGGAGGTAAGAGAAGCGACGTCACCGCTGATCTCCGGCCGATCTTCGCCCGCGGGCCAGGCAATCAGGACCTGGGGTTCGGCGAATAGCAGCGCGCGATAGCGGTCGGATTCGCTCTGGAGCCGCTGGATGTCGCTACGCAGTCCGGCCTCGTTCCGGGCCGCGCGCAGGCGCGTTCGCATCAACAGGATGGCGGCGACGACCGAAAAGCCGAGCAACGACAACGCCGTCGTCAGCGCCGCGAACTCCTGATGGTTCATGCCGAGGATAGTATGCAGAAACGACAAGTCAGCCGCGTGCGCTGGCCGGGCCAGGCCAAGCCCGGACGCGCCAACGAAAGTTCCCAGGGCTGCCCGCCCGCCGCGTGCCAATGAGGTGCACGACAGCAAGGTCCGGCGCAACGCCGCGATCACGCCCGACATGATTTACCCCAATCCGCACGACCTCAGGCCCGGCGAATCCCCCCGCCGTGCGCGAATCAAGCGACAATATCGCCAAGGAGACTCGAGGGGTAAGAGTCCAGATCGTGAACGTAAATCGTGCCGCTAAAAAATGCGGGATTAATTAGCGCCGGCGTGATTCTTTTAAGAAAAGGCAGCCGTTCTGTTGCGGACTAGTGGCTTTTTTCGGATTAGCGCCCGGTCGAGCCAAAACCGCCGCTGCCGCGCGCGGTGGAGGAAAGCGTCGTCACCGGGACAAGCTCCGCCTGGACCACGGACGCAATCACCATCTGGGCGATGCGTTCGCCGCGCCGGATCGTAAATGGCACATCGCCATGGTTGATCAGGGGCACGCCGATTTCGCCGCGATAATCCGCATCCACCGTTCCCGGCGCATTCAGCACGGTAACGCCGTGCTTGGCCGCAAGGCCGGAGCGCGGTCGCACCTGCGCCTCGTAGCCCGGCGGTAACGCGATCGAAAGCCCCGTGGGCACAAGTGCATATTTTCCCGGCGCAAGCACGACAGGCGCGTCTTCGGGAACCGCGGCGAGTAGATCAAGGCCAGCGGCCAGCGCGCTTTGATACGCCGGCAAAGCCAGGCCCGCGCCGTTCGGCAATTGCAACACTTCGAGTTTGACGTTGCCGCTCATGATGCTTGGTCCACGGCTTTGGCGACATGGGAGATCAACTCCGTGGCGACCTCTTCCTTGGTCATGACCGGCCAGGAATCGACTTCGATGTCGTCGCCGTGGCGGGTCAGCAAATGAACGGTATTGCGATCGCCGCCCATCACGCCGGTGGCCGGCGAGACATCGTTGGCGACGATCCAGTCGCAACCCTTGCGGGCGAGTTTCGCCCTCGCGTTCTCGATCAGGTGTTCGGTCTCGGCGGCAAATCCGATGACGAGCGGCGGCCGCCCGTCTTTCCGGTGTGAGATCGTCGCCAGAATATCCGGATTTTCCACGAGCTGGAGCGGTGGCATGCCTGTTCCTGTCTTTTTCAATTTTTGCTCGCCTTCATGGGCGACGCGCCAGTCGGCAACCGCTGCGGCAAAGATCGCGATATCCACCGGCAGGGCCGCCTCCACCCGTTGCAGCATGTCGCGCGCCAATTCAACCGCAATCATCCGGACGCCGGGCGGATCGTCGAGCTCGACCGGACCTGAAATCAAGGTGACGTCAGCGCCGGCGGCCTGCGCCGCGGCCGCGATCGCAAAGCCTTGCTTGCCCGAAGAGCGGTTGGCGATATAGCGCACGGGGTCGATCGGTTCATGCGTGGGTCCTGCCGTGATCAGGATGCGCTTGCCGGCGAGCGGTTTGGGCTGCTGGGGGCGCAACAGCCGTTCGGCGGCGGCGGCAATTTCCAATGGCTCGGCCATTCGGCCAATTCCGGCTTCGCCGGTCTCGGCCATCTCACCGGCATTGGGACCGATCATCGAAATGCCGTCGCGTTGCAGCGTCGCGACATTGCGCCATGTCGCGGCATTGTTCCACATCAGCGGATTCATTGCCGGCGCGATCAGGATCGGCGCGTTCGAGGCGAGCAGGATGGCGCTGGCGAGATCGTCGGCGCTGCCATGCGCCATCTTGGCCATCAGGTCGGCGGTGGCGGGCGCCACCACGATCAGGTCGGCCTCGCGCGCGAGGCGGATATGGCCGGCGTCGAACTCGCTCCCGGGATCGAACAGATCCGTGTAGCAGCGTTCGTTCGACAGCGCGCTGGCCGTGAGCGGTGTGACGAAATGCTGCGCGGCCCGGGTCAGGACGCAGCGAACGTGGATATGCCGTTCCTTCAGCCGCCGGATCAGGTCAAGCGCCTTATAGGCCGCGATGCCGCCGCCGATGATCAGGGTCACGCGCGCAAGGCTGGCGCCCGTGAGATGCGACGATGCCAGACTTGAGGCCGGTTCGCGTAAGGCGGCCGCAGGCGCGACGGAGGCGCCCTCCAGCGCCGTCTCGCGCAGGATCACCCGAACCTCGTCCTCGACCGAGCGGCCGCTGCGCGCGGCCCGCAGCCGCAAGGCGTCGCGAACCGCGTCATCGAGCTTTCGGATGGTCAGGCTGGCCATCGCCGCCTCTCCCGAGGAGATTTGATAGCAATGGTATCATTAAGTTGATTGCAGTGCAATCACAATTGGCGGATCGCGAACAGGATTCCGATGAACGTCAGGGCGATGATCCAGAGCGCCAGCGCCCGCCACCGGCTCTTGCGGCCCTCGGTCCGTCCCATCGCCGCAATGGTCTCCTCCGACAGCGTGAGCCCTTCCCGCGTCATGGTTTCCAGCTGCTCAAGCACGGTCACGGCCCTGCTCGCGAGCGACGGCAGGCTCGCGGCCACGCGGCCCAGTTCTCCGGCGCCGGCCATCGCGCCCTGGATGCGCCCGATCGGGCCGAGATTTCGCTCGATCCACTCGCGGACCACGGGATCGGCGACCTTCCAGATGTCGAGCTTGGGATCGAAGCCACGCGCGACCCCTTCCACCACCACCATGGTCTTTTGCAGCAAGATCAATTCGGGCCGGGTGCGCATGTCGAACAGGCCGGTGACCTCGAGCAGCAAGGTCAACAACCTCGCCATCGAGATTTCCTCGGCGGTGCGATTATGGATCGGCTCGCCAATGGCGCGAATGGCTTGCGCGAAATTGTCGACGGAATGGTGCGACGGCACGTAGCCGGCCTCGAAATGCACCTCGGCGACGCGGCGGTAGTCGCGGGTGATGAAGCCGAGAAGAATCTCGGCCAGAAAACGCCGTTCCTTCGGCCCCAACCGGCCCATAATGCCGAAGTCCACGGCAACAAGCCGGCCGGCGTCATCGAGGAACAGATTGCCCGGGTGCATATCAGCGTGGAAGAAGCCGTCGCGCAGCGCATGGCGCAGAAAGCTCTGGATCACCTTGCGGCCCAAATCCGCGAGGTCGACCTTGGACTGCTCGAGCTTGGCGTGATCGGACAGCGCAATGCCGTCGATCCACTCCATGGTCAGGACGTTGTGGGCGGTGCGATCCCAATCGACCGTCGGCACGCGGAAGTCGGGATCGTCGCGGGTGTTTTCCGCCATCTCCGACATCGCCGCCGCTTCCAGGCGCAGGTCCATTTCCATCGCGACCGAGCGCGACATCGTGTTGATGACTTCGACCAGCCGCAGCCGGCGCGCTTCCGCCGAATAGATCTCGGCCTGATGCGCGACAAAGAAGAAATCGGTGAGATCGCGGCGGAACCGCGAGGCCACGTCGGGCCTCAGCACTTTCACCGCCACCGCGCGACGGATTCCGTTGTATTCGACCTCGCCGCGATGCACTTGCGCGATCGAGGCGGCGGCGACCGCCGGACCGAGGCTCGCAAACGCCTGCGTAATCGGCCGTTCGAGCGACGTCGCGATCACGGTCTCGGCCTCACTTTGCGCAAACGGCGGCAAACGGTCCTGCAGGCTTTCGAGGTCGCGCGCCAGCACGACGCCGACAACGTCGGGACGGGTGGCGAGGAATTGCCCAAGCTTGAGATAAGCGGGTCCAAGCCGGGTCAGCGCCCGCGACAGCCGTGGTCCTGATTTGACGCCGGACCGCTCCAGGATTCGAGCGAGCCGCAGGGCCAATTGTCCCGGCGGCGGCACCAGCGAAGGATCAACCGATCCGAACACGCCCTCGCGCGCAAACACGAACGCGGCGCGGGCGAGCCGCGCGATGTGAACCAATGCCGAAATCACAGACGCCAGCCCGAATGCAACGCCACGATGCCGCCGGAAAAACTCTGCCAGCCGACGCGGGAGAATCCGGCGTGGCGGATCATCTCGGCAAACGCGCCGGGCTTGGGAAATTGACGGATCGATTCCACGAGATACTGGTAGGACTCGGCATCGCCGGTCACGGCGCGGCCGAGCGGCGGGATCACCTTGAACGAAAACAGATCGTAGATCCGGTCGAGGCCGGGCACGTCGACGCTTGAAAATTCAAGACAGAGGAAGCGGCTGCCCGGCCGCAGCACGCGGAATGCCTCGCGAAGTGCGCGATCGATCCGCGGCACGTTGCGGATGCCGAAGGCAATGGTGTAGGCGTCGAAACTCGTATCGGCGAAAGCAAGCTCTTCCGCATTGCCCTCGACAAACGATACCCTGTCGTCGAGCTTTCGCGCGACGGCCCGTTCGCGGCCAACCGCCAGCATGTCGGAATTGATGTCGCAAACGGCGGCCTTGAAGCCCGCGCCGGAAGCCGCCGCAGCACGGAAAGCGATGTCACCGGTGCCGCCGGCGACGTCGAGCAGGGAAAACGGCGTATCGGAGCGCGGCGGATTGAGTGCATTGATCATCAGGTCTTTCCAGACGCGATGCAGTCCACCCGACATCAGGTCGTTCATCAGGTCGTAGCGGCTCGCCACGCTGTGAAAGACGTCGTTGACCAGCGTCTGCTTGTCGCCCAGGGGGACGTCCCTGAAGCCGAAATGCGTGGTTTCGTCCGGTTGGTTCATTTACTCCACTCCGCCAGGGCCGCCGATTTCAAGTCTTCGCACCGGGCGCGGCAGACCATAGCCTGCCCGCCGCAATGGCGCTATCACGTCACCATCTCAAGGTGAACACGGGGTGTGGTGGATTTGACATTCGCTTCAATTTTGCTGCGAGTCCGAAAAGCGAATGTCAAATCCAAAACCACACCAGAAACCGATATTTGCCGGTGTCCCTTTGGTTCTGACATTCGTAAACGAACCTGTCGCGACATGATACGAATGTCAGAATCGGGACACCAGGATGCCTGAATTACCTGAAGTCGAGACCGTTCGCCGCGGCCTGCAACCGGCCATGGAAGGTGCCAAAATCGTGAAGGCCGAGGTCCGGCGCAAAGACCTGCGGTTTCCGTTTCAAAAGGATTTTGTCGCGCGGCTGGAGGGTCAAACCGTGACCGGCCTCGGCCGGCGCGCCAAATATCTGATGGCCGACCTTTCCTCCGGCGATGTGCTCTTGATGCATCTCGGCATGTCCGGTTCTTTCCGCGTCGTTAACGGCGACAACGGCCATACGCCGGGCCGGTTTCACCATCCGCGAGCCGAAGATCGCGCGCACGATCATGTTGTTTTTCACATGTCGTCGGGTGCGGCGATCGTATTCAACGATCCGCGCCGGTTCGGTTACATGAAGGTTATTGGACGCCAGGCGATCGAGGAGGAGCCTCTCCTGAAGGACCTCGGTCCCGAGCCGCTCGGCAATGAATTCGATGCCGACATGCTCGCGCGCTCATGTGCCAACAAGAAAACCAGCCTGAAGGCGGCGCTGCTCGATCAGCGCGTGGTCGCAGGGCTCGGCAACATCTATGTCTGCGAGGCGCTGTTTCGCGCGCATCTGTCGCCGCGAAGGCTGGCCGCGACGCTTGCGACCAAAAAGGGCGAGACGACCGATCACGCGAGACGCCTGGTGGAGGCGATCCATGCTGTGCTCAATCAGGCCATCAAGGCCGGCGGCTCGTCGCTTCGGGACCATCGTCAGACCAGCGGCGAACTCGGCTATTTCCAGCATTCGTTTCAGGTCTACGACCGCGAGGGCGAAAAATGCCAAAGCAAAGGTTGTGGCGGGATCGTCCGGCGGTTCACCCAGAACGGGCGTTCGACCTTCTGGTGTCCGAAGTGTCAGAAATAGAATTTAAAGGCACGCGTCCCAGGGGGTGAGAACTTCATCCCCGTTCGGTGATTGCGCTGTTGCGGATTCAACTCTTTGCGCCGGGTTTGGAAGGAGAGCCGGAACGTTCGCCTCTTCAGGCGCGGCGAATTTTATCGCGTCCCCATTGAGCCGGGCTTCGGCCCATTGCCAGAGCTGTGCGATCTCTTCGGCAGATTTTCCCGCGGGCGCGTATTCGCTGACCGCAAGACCGAGGGCAAGCGCATCCTGGTGGTCATTGCGCATCGCGATAAAGGGTCGTGCCAGCACATCGCTGATGTCGCGCGCCGCGTCGCCGCCCAGCGCTTGCGCCGCCTCGTCGATGCGGCGGCCGCGGACCGGCGTCTGGTTGAGCACGAAGGCGAAGGGCTTTCGCCAGGTGCGAACCGCCTTAAGCGTCGCTGCACAGGCCTCGATATCGGTGACACTGGGCCGCGCAGGTATAAGGCACAGGTCGGCGCAACGGATCGCCGCCGCGGTCGTGGCGCCGACACCGCTTGCAGTGTCGACAACGGTTACCGTGATGCCGCCGCGCGCCAGTTGTTCCAACCTGGTCTCGAAGCGGCCGACGTTGTAGATGGTCTCGACTATCGGCTCGGCGATGCCGCGCCTGACCTGCCAGTTCGACAGCGTGCCCTGCGGATCGGTGTCGATCAGCCGCACCATGTGCCCGGTATTCTTGGCGGCAAGCGCAAGCCCGATCGTCAATGTGCTCTTGCCGCTGCCGCCCTTTTGGGTGGCCAAAACAATCGTGTGCATTCGTCAACCCGTTCTCTTACGGGTCGCCCCGCCGATATGCCGAACTGAAGGTGCATCGGGTTCCGGCCGCCGAACGCTTCCGGTTCTGGACGCTCCGAGCGAATCGCAAGATCAGCAACGAAGGAGTGTGGAACCGAATCAGCGCGACCGATATCGAATAGCAGTATGATACATTTGTGTTAGTCGCATCGGGTGAATGACGGAGTTCGGCCAATCGTTAACGAGTGCGGCTCTCATGAACGCGGGAGTTCCGCTATTTGCGCACGCAGATCACCCGAACCACCGCGGCCTTGGCGTCGCCCGATCCGCCGGTCGCATTCACGCCATTGGCTTTGAGGAATTCGCGCACGGCGTCGGCCGGCACCAACACCGCCTGGGCCGCCGCTCCGGTATTCGACGATCCCGCAACAAGCGCCGACTTCAACAACGCAATGCCGGTGAACTTGCCGCCGTCATCGCGCGCCGCCGCGCCGGAAAAGCCGACCGCGGGCGTCGGTGAAAGCGCCAGATCAATACCGCCGGCCACCGGCGTCGTCGCCGCCTTGACCGTCGTTGCGGCGCGGCCGCCGGCCTGACTCTGCGGGTCGGAAATGCCGGTCAATTCGACACTCGTCTTGTCGACCGGATCGGAGACCAGATTGAGCGGCTTTAGTCCGCGCGTGCCATAGACGTGCAACAGCGCCAGATCATGTTCTTTGTCCTCGGCAACGCGGTCGGCGCTGCCGAACGGAGGAATCGTGATCGCGAGGCATTCGTCGGTGATCTGACGGTCGGTCACGATCGCGCCGTCCTCGGTCACCACCACGCCGGTGCCATATTCAACGGTCTTGCGCGGCGGCGGCGCGGTAGAGACCGGGAATGGATTGAACGCACTCGACATCGCGATCACCACCGGCTCGACCGTGTTCTCGGTCGCCTGATCGTAGAGAATGGTGAGAATGCGGACTTCGTCGCCCTTGAAGGTGCCGCGCACATAGAACTTCTTCAGGCCTTGCAGACCCGACAGCACAAAGAATTCCGGCTTGACCACGGTGTAGTCGACGGTGCGCCCCGCAGGTTCTTTTTTCTCCCGCTCGGCAAGTTTGGCCGTGGCCGGATTTGCTTCCTTGCGGCGCGTCAATAGAACCTGAATGGTGCCGGTCGGTGAACTCCATTTGGTGCCGTTGGCGTCGGAGGTTTGCTGCGGCACC
This sequence comes from uncultured Alphaproteobacteria bacterium, assembly GCA_963770515.1. Classification (GTDB taxonomy): domain Bacteria; phylum Pseudomonadota; class Alphaproteobacteria; order Rhizobiales; family Xanthobacteraceae; genus Bradyrhizobium. The sequence continues at coordinate 1,111,917 of CAVYPW010000001.1, read as the reverse complement.
AGTTTGGTCGGGATGCCGAGCTGCGCGCCGGTCGGCGCATCGGTCACGATCTTCCATCCGGCATTTTCCCGCCGCCGCCGTCCGGTCTCGGCCAGCACGCTGCGCTCCTTCGGATTGAGCACGCCGGTCGGCTTGCCGCCGCTGGTCTTCTGATATTGCTTGATCGCCTCGACCATCCGCTCGCTGACGTCGCCGGATATGGCGCCGTTATATTGTCCGACCCAGGCAAGGTCGGACTGGATCGCCAGGCGCTCGCTTTGTCCCATCGCATTGGCGGTATCGGCGGGAGATTGCAGCGCCGGACGGGCTGGAGTTGTCGCGACCTGTTTTGGCTTCGCGGTGGATGGGGTCGCGGTCTGGGCCTGGACCGCGGCGATCATGGCCACGAATATCAATGTTGCGATCAGCATCGATCTCATGACAGTTCTCAAGTCCATTGACGTAGCCCCAATTAAGCACATCTGTTGGGTCGAAACCAACGGCCGGGCGGTTCAGCCAATAATGGCCCGAGCAAGGGACAAGTTTGCGACATGCTGAGTTCTGAAGAACTCGAACGCTATGCCCGCCATATCGTGCTGCGTGAAGTCGGCGGGCCCGGCCAGGCTGCCTTGAAGGAGGCGTCCGTGCTGGTGGTCGGCGCGGGTGGCCTCGGCGCGCCGGCGCTGATGTATCTGGCGGCGGCGGGCGTCGGCACGTTAGGGGTGGTGGATGACGACGTTGTGTCGCTCTCCAATCTCCAGCGTCAGATCATTCACGACACGTTCGACGTTGACAAGCCGAAGGTTGACAGCGCGGCCGAACGCATCAGCCGCCTCAATCCGCACGTTCAATTCGCGGCGCACGCGACGCGGTTGAACGCCGGCAATGCGATGGAACTGATCGGAAGCTACGATCTGGTGCTCGATGGGTCCGATAATTTCGAAACGCGTTATCTGGTTTCCGACGCCTGCTTCCTCGCCGCCAAACCTTTGATCACGGCCGCACTCGGTATGTTCGATGGATCTTTGACCACGATCCGGGCGCATGAAAAGAACGCCGACGGAGAGTTCAACCCAACCTATCGCTGTCTGTTTCCGGAACCGCCGCCGCCCGGCACCGTGCCAGCCTGCGCGGAGGCCGGGGTGATGGGCGCGCTGGCCGGTATTCTCGGCTCGATGATGGCGTTGGAAGCGATCCGCGAAATCGTCGGATTCGGCGAGGGGCTGGTGGGACGGCTGTTGATGGTAGACGCCCGCGCGATGCGGTTCGAAACCCTGCGCTACCAGCGCGACCCGCTCAACCCGCTCAACGGCGATACGCTCGTCATTACCGATTTGAGCGGGCACCGCTGATGCTCTTCTCCCTCTCCCCGCAAGCGGGGCGAGGCAAGATTACGCCGTGGCGTGCTTCTCGCTGTCCATGTGCACGAGCTGCGCGTCGGGATAGCGGTTGCCGGAAGCAACCCCGGGCGGGAATGCTTCCGCGAGTGCAGCGAGATGCGCACTTGTCAGCTTCACGTCGAGCGCGCCGAGTGCCTCGGTCAGCCGCTCGCGCCGCCGCGCTCCGACCAGCGGCACGATGTCGTTGCCCTGCGCCGCGACCCAGGCGATCGCGACCTGCGCCGGCGTGGCAGGCAGATCGCCGGCAATCGCGCGCAAGACACCGGGAGAACCATGAGACCCGAATGGCTCGGCGAAATTCAAACGCCTTGTCGTTCACAGCATGCTGGGCAGCACGCGGTCCGGCGGCTTGTGATTATCGAGGAAGGTCCGGATATTGATGATCACCTTCTCGCCCATCTCGACGCGGCCTTCGATAGTGGCCGAGCCCATATGCGGCAACAGTGTCACCTTGCCGGCCTTTGCCAGCCGGACCAGTTTCGGACTGACCGCGGGTTCGTGCTCAAACACGTCAAGGCCGGCGCCGGCGATCTCGCCGCCTTCGATCAGCTTGGTCAGCGTTTCCTCGTCGATCACCTCGCCGCGCGCGGTGTTGACGATATAGGCATCCTTGCGGATCAGCTTCAGCCGCCGTGCCGACAACAGATGAAACGTCGCCGGCGTGTGCGGACAATTCACCGAGATGATGTCCATCCGCGCCAGCATCTGGTCGAGGCTTTCCCAATAGGTCGCGCCGAGTTCTTCGGCGATGCGCGGGGCGACCGGCTTGCGGTTGTGATAGTGGATCTGCAGGCCAAAGGCGTGGGCGCGGCGCGCGACGGCTTGTCCAATGCGGCCCATGCCGACGATGCCGAGCCGCTTTCCCCCGAGGCGGTGACCAAGCATCCAGGTCGGCGACCAGCCCGCCCAGTTCCTGCCGTCGGTGAGGACCGAGGCGCCCTCGATCAGCCGGCGCGGCACGGCCAGAATCAGGGCCATGGTCATGTCGGCGGTATCTTCGGTCAAAACCTTTGGCGTATTGGTCACGGTGATGCCGCGCGCATGCGCCGCCGTGACGTCGATATTGTCGACGCCGTTGCCGAAATTGGCGATCAGCTTCAGCTTGCTGTCAGCCTGCTTGAGCACGTCTTCGCTGATGTGGTCGGTGACGGTCGGAACCAGGATATCGGCGGTACGAACCGCCTCGACCAGTTGATCCTGCGTCAGCGGCGTGTCGTCGAGATTGAGCCGGGCGTCGAACAGCTCCCGCATCCTGGTCTCGATCGAATCCGGCAGCTTGCGTGTGACGACAACGAGAGGCTTTTTCCTAACCGACATGTCCTGCCCTCATGAGGTTGTTCAGACCTCATTAACCCGGGTGTTCGACACTGCGCTGCCGCGTGGTCCGGGCGTTTCCGCATGTATCCGACGTCGTCGTCGGAGCTGTAGCGGGAGTTTTCGGGGTCTTTCGTTCTGGCTTTCCGTCCTCTCTAGCAGAAGGCCGGGCCAAGACAAGAACCCGTGAGGGAACTGGGTTCAAGCCGAAGGTTATCGGGCGGCGACAGGGGTTTGGGGTCTTACAGGGCAAGGTGTCTCAGCTCGAAGAATTTGAGCTGATCTCGGCAGGAGACGCGTTGATGGCGTGGGGGCGTTTCGGTTTGGCGGTGCTTGCAGCCTGGCTGGTGCTGGGTGCTCCGTTGAGGACTGCGGTGGCGGCCAAGGATGCCGCGCTGACGACCAGCGGCCTGCCGGTGCCGCGCTATGTCAGCCTCAAATCAGACCATGTGAATGTTCGCGCAGGCCCGACCAAGGACAACGACGTGGCCTGGGTCTATACCCGTTCGGGGCTCCCGGTGGAGATTACGGCCGAATTCGAAAACTGGCGCCGGGTTCGCGATTCCGAGGGCGCCGAGGGCTGGGTCTATCACTCGCTGCTGTCGGGCCGCCGCACCGCGGTCGTCACCATGAAGAACAAGGACGACCTCGCTTCGTTGTACGAACGCGCCGATGCGGCCAGCGCCATCAGCGCCCGCCTGCAAGCCGGTGTCGTCGCCCAGGTCAAACACTGCGCCGCCGGCTGGTGCCACGTCATGGGCAATGGCTTCGACGGCTGGATCGAGCAGCAGCGGCTCTGGGGCGTCTACGCCGACGAGAAGGTGGATTGACGAAGCCTCATCCCGAGGAGCCGCGTTAGCGGCGTCACGAGGGATGGCCACGGGCCTCATGGGTTCGAGACGCGCAAGAAAAGCGCTCCTCACCATGAGGATTTGGCAGCATTAAACAGGGAAGCGAAAAGTTGCTTCAGCGCTTCTTGCGCAGGCGGACGACCATGTCGATCCGCGCGATCTCGTAGCCCTCGGGCACTTCGGGCATCTTTTGCAGCACCAGATGCGGGTCCTCGATATCGACCAGTTCGTGGTTGTTCTCGAGATAGAAGTGATGGTGCGCCGACACATTGGTGTCGAAATAGGTTTTGGTGCCGTCGACACTGACCTGACGCAAGAGACCGGCGTCGGTCAGCTGATTCAGCGTGTTGTAGACGGTGGCAAGCGACACCGGGACCTTTGCCAGCGTCGCTTCCTCGTAGAGCATTTCGGCGGTGAGATGGCGCGCACCCTTGCCGAACAAGAGCCAGCCGAGCGCCATCCGCTGACGGGTTGGCCGCAGGCCCGCAGCCTGCAACATCTCATTGACGTCGTGCCAGGGACAGCCGGTCAACGCGGGTTCGCGACCGGGTACCCCGGGCTCGGAACCCGCCGATTCGTCGTTCAAACTGTTACCATTATCGCTCATTGCCACGTCAGACTCTGCAAACAACCTCAATATCTCAATCAATTATAGGGACGAACGGTGGTAGATGCAAGTTTTTCGCAACTAGGACGCTCCAAAGGTTCAGGCCCTCGAAAAGCGGCAAGCGGCTATTTGCCTCGGTCGCACGCTTTGCCACCAGCAAGCCCTGTGATAGAGAGCGCGAACTTCAGTTAACGGCCGGATTGGCAGCAGTAAATGCCGACTGCCGCAGGGTTTCCCGGCCTTGCGGAGTTTGAGGGTCATCCGCACAACAGGCGCCGATTCCCGTACCAAGCGGGTTGGTTTCGCCTAAAATGCTTCATCGGGATTTTTGACAGGGCTGGCACCATGCTGAATCGGCGCAACGGCTATGAATATGAGGATTTGCTGGCATGCGCCCGCGGCGAGATGTTTGGCCCCGGGAACGCCCAATTGCCGCTGCCTCCGATGCTGATGTTCGACCGCATCAGCGAAATCGCCGAGACCGGCGGGGAATATGGCAGGGGCCTGATCCGCGCCGAGCTCGACGTCAAGCCGGACCTTTGGTTCTTTGGCTGCCATTTCAAGAATGATCCGGTCATGCCCGGCTGCCTCGGTCTGGATGCGATGTGGCAGATGGTCGGCTTTTATCTCGGCTGGGCCGGCGGCGAAGGCCGCGGCCGGGCCTTGGGCCTGGGCGAATTGAAACTTGCCGGCCAGGTGCTGCCGAACGTTCGCAAGGTTGTGTACAACATCGACATAAAACGGGTGATGCGCTCGAAGCTCGTGCTTGGCATCGCGGACGGCTGGCTTTCCATGGATGGCGAGATTATCTATCGCGCGAAGGATCTGAAGGTCGGGCTGTTCAAGCAGGACGCCGCCTTGCAGGCGGGAGCATGAACTTTTCACCGGGTCGAGGCGACCTTTGAGTGGTTTGGCCACAGACGTCACAGCAGAAGAAGATAACCATAGGGTGAGGCGGTCATGAGGCGGGTTGTCATCACGGGGATGGGCATCGTCTCATCCATCGGAAACAACACCCAGGAAGTGCTTTCGAGCCTCCACGAGGCCAGGTCTGGAATCACGCGCGCGGAAAAATACGCCGAGATGGGTTTCCGCTCGCAGGTTCAGGGCGCGCCGACGCTCGATCCGGCCGGCGTGATCGATCGGCGTGCGATGCGTTTCCTGGCGGAAGGTGCGGCCTGGAATCATGTCGCCATGGAGCAGGCGATTCAGGATTCGGGTCTCGATCCGTCGGACGTCTCCAACGTCCGCACCGGCATCATCATGGGTTCGGGCGGCCCCTCGGCGCGCACCATCGTCGAGGCAGCCGATATCACGCGGACCAAGGGTCCGAAGCGGGTCGGTCCGTTCGCCGTGCCGAAAGCAATGTCCTCCACGGCATCCGCAACGCTCGCCACCTGGTTCAAGATCAAGGGCGTGAACTATTCGATCTCGTCGGCCTGCGCGACGTCAAATCATTGCATCGGCAACGCCTACGAGACCATTCAGATCGGCAAGCAGGACGTGATTTTTGCCGGCGGTTGCGAAGAGCTCGACTGGAGCCTGTCGGTGCTGTTCGACGCGATGGGTGCGATGTCGTCGAAATACAACGACACGCCCGCAACCGCCTCGCGGCCCTATGACATCAGCCGCGATGGCTTCGTCATTGCAGGGGGCGCCGGTGTGGTGGTGCTCGAAGAACTCGAACACGCCAAGGCGCGCGGCGCACGCATCTATGGCGAAATTGTCGGTTATGGCGCGACATCGGACGGCTATGACATGGTCGCGCCTTCGGGCGAGGGCGCCGAGCGCTGCATGCGGATGGCCATGTCCACGGTCAACACCAAGATCGACTACATCAATCCCCACGCCACCTCGACGCCGGCCGGCGACCCGCCGGAGATCGAGGCGATCCGCAAAGTGTTCGGGACCGGCGAGAAGTGCCCGCCGATTTCGGCGACCAAGGCGTTGACCGGTCATTCGCTCGGCGCGACCGGCGTGCAGGAAGCGATCTATTCGCTTCTGATGATGAATAACGGTTTCATCTGCGAGAGCGCCCACATTACCGAACTCGATCCGGTGTTCGCCGACATGCCGATCGTTCGCAAGCGCATCGACAACGTCAAGCTTGGCACGGTGCTGTCGAATTCCTTTGGCTTCGGCGGCACCAATGCGACGCTGGTGTTCAAGCGGCTGGACGCGTAAAGTCCGTTTTATCCCCCTTAAGTGTGGAGTAGTGGGCGCGATGCAAGACCTGATGAAGGGCAAGCGCGGCTTGGTCATGGGCGTTGCCAACGACCATTCGATCGCGTGGGGGATCGCCAAGACGCTTGCAGGCGAGGGCGCCGAGCTCGCCTTCACCTTTCAGGGCGATGCGCTCGGCAAGCGGGTCAAGCCGCTGGCCGCCTCGCTTGGCGTCGATGTGGTGTTGCCGTGCGATGTCGAGGATCTCGCAAGCGTCGATTCCGTCTTCAGCGAGTTGAAGAACAAATGGGGCGGGCTGGATTTTCTGGTCCACGCCATCGCCTTTTCCGACAAGAACGAGCTCAAAGGCCGCTACGCCGACACCACGCGCGACAACTTCTCGCGCACCATGCTGATCTCCTGTTTTTCGTTCACCGAACTGGCCAAGCGCGCCGCGGAACTGATGCCGGAGACGGGCGGCGCCATGATCACGCTGACCTTCGGCGGGTCGACGCGCGTGATGCCGAATTATAACGTGATGGGCGTCGCCAAGGCGGCGCTGGAAGCCTCCGTACGCTACCTCGCCGCCGATTTTGGGCCGCGCGGCATCCGCGTGAACGCGATTTCGGCGGGACCCATTCGCACGCTGGCCGGTTCCGGCATCGGCGATGCGCGGGCGATGTTCGCTTTCCAGCAGAAGCACTCGCCGCTTGGCCGCGGCGTCACGCTGGACGAACTCGGCGGCTCAGCGCTGTACCTGCTCTCGGATCTCTCCGGCGGCGTCACCGGCGAAACGCATTTCGTCGATTCCGGCTACAACGTCATCTCGATGCCGAAGCCGGAAAATCTGAAGGGCGAATAGCCCATTCCGTCATCCCATCACCAGCGCACCGGCGCGCTGAAACGCCGGCCGTGCCGCACAGGCGTCGAGATAGCGATCAAATGACGGGCGTGTCGGCACCATCTTGAACAGACGCACCGAGAAATTCAGGCCCGATCCGATCACGATATCGGCCGCCGAGAAATTCTCGCCGAGAATCCACGGTCCCTTTTCCAGCGCGGCATCGAGCACGTCGTACACGCGTTGCGCATCGCCCCAGCCGGCGGAAACCGGATTCATCTCGATCTTGGTGGCAATCTGCACCATTGCCGGCTCGACGCAGCCGGGTCCAAAGAACAGCCAGTAAAGATACTTCGCACGCATGGCATTGCCTGGCGGCGGCGCCAGCTTCGCTTGCGGATAGCGCTCGGCGACATAGGCGCAGATCGCGGCGGCTTCCGCCAGCGTCGCCTCGCCGTCCTGGAGCGCCGGTACCTTGCCCATCGGATTGACGGCGAGAAATTCCGCCGTCTTCTGCGCGCCCTTGCTGATGTCGGTCAGCACTCGCTCATAGGGCTCGCCGGTTTCTTCCATCAGCCAAAGCGCGGAGAACGATCGCGAGCGCGGCGACCAGTACAATTTCATCATGACGGTATCCCCGATTTCGATCGAGTTTACCTGACGACCATGTCCGTCTCAACTCGCCTTGCGGCGTCCGCGCGTCTTCCCGGCCGACAGGCAGACCACCTCGGATATCTGCGCGAGCTGCCGCGCCAGAGGATTGGTCTTGCGCCAGACCATCCCGATGGTGCGCGAGGGCTGCGGATTCTTGAAACGCACGACCGACACCGAGGCCGAGCGTGTTTCGACCTCCACGGCCATCTCCGGAATCAGCGTCACGCCGATGCCGGCGCCGACCATCTGGACCAGCGTGGACAGCGAACTTGCGTCGAGCATTTCCCGAGGCGGCGAGGATTGCAGATTGCAGAACGACAATGCCTGATCGCGGAAACAATGCCCTTCTTCCAGCAGTAAAAGCTTCATTTCGCGCAAAGTCTCGCGGCTGGGCACCGGCGCGCCCTCATGCTCGCTGGACCGCACCAGCAGGAAGTTTTCCTGGAACAACGCGACCTCGGCCAGCGAAGGCTCCGATACCGGCAACGCCACGATCGCGGTGTCGAGGCGGCCTTCGGCCACTTCCTTGATCAGCTTCGGCGTCAGCGTCTCACGGACATGAATATCGAGCTCCGGGTGCAGGCGCGCGAGATTTTCGATGACCTTCGGCAACAGATAAGGCGCAATCGTCGGAATCATGCCGACACGCAGCCGTCCGGCCAACCGGTCGCGCGAGGCGCGCGCGAAGTCGCCGAGTTCGTCGACGGAACGCAGGATGTCGCGGACGCGGTGCAGCAGTTCTTCGCCAAATTTCGTCAGCGCGATCTGTCGCGCTCTGCGTTCCAGCAGCACGCCGCCGAGGGTTTCCTCCATTTCCTTGATCTGCATCGACAAGGCCGGCTGCGAAATCGAGCAGGCTTCGGCCGCGCGACCGAAATGGCCGTGACGGACCAGCGCGTCGAAGTAACGAAGCTGCCGCAGTGTGACGTTTATCATCAGATTATCCTATCGCTGTCATCATTAATCTCTATTTTACCTGATGGAAAGAGCTGCGTAGATTGCGCGCGCTGGCCTTGAGGGACGGAACTCCCAGACCACAAGAGGAGACGATCATGGACGACCAAACGAAGTGCCCGTTTACGGGCGGGACACGCGGACACGCCAACCGTGACTGGTGGCCGGATACGCTCGACATTTCCGTTCTGCACCGAAATTCCAAGTTGTCCGATCCGATGGGCAAGGCGTTCGACTACGCGAAGGAATTCAAGAGCCTCGATCTCAACGCGGTGATCAAGGATCTCCATGCGTTGATGACGGAATTGCAGGAGTGGTGGCCGGCCGACTTCGGTCATTACGGCGGGTTGATGATCCGCATGGCCTGGCACAGCGCCGGCACCTATCGCATCACGGATGGCCGCGGTGGCGCCGGCGCCGGTCAGCAGCGCTTCGCGCCGTTGAACAGTTGGCCTGACAACGCCAACCTGGACAAGGCGCGGCGGCTGCTGTGGCCGATCAAGCAGAAGTACGGCCAAAAAATCTCGTGGGCCGATCTGATGATTCTCGCCGGCAACGTGGCGCTGGAATCGATGGGCTTCAAGACATTCGGCTTTGCCGGCGGCCGCGCCGACGTTTGGGAGCCTGAAGAGCTGTACTGGGGCCCTGAGGGCACCTGGCTTGGCGACGAACGTTACAGCGGCGAACGCCAGCTCGCCGAACCCCTCGGCGCTGTGCAGATGGGTCTCATCTACGTCAATCCGGAAGGCCCGAACGGCAATCCGGACCCGCTCGCTGCCGCCAAGGACATTCGCGAAACCTTCTTCCGCATGGCGATGAATGACGAAGAAACCGTCGCGCTGATCGCCGGCGGCCACTCCTTCGGCAAGGCCCACGGTGCGGGTGATCCGTCGCTGGTGGGAGTGGCTCCGGAAGGCGGGGCCCTCGAAGATCAGGGCCTGGGGTGGAAGAGCACGCACGGCACCGGCGTCGGCGCACACGCCATCACCGGCGGTCCGGAAGTCACCTGGACCCAGACGCCGACGAAGTGGAGCAACGCTTTCTTCGAGAACCTGTTCAAATACGAATGGGAACTGACGAAGAGCCCGGCCGGCGCCAAGCAATGGAAAGCCAAGGCTGCCGAAGCGACCATTCCTGACGCCTTCGACAAATCGAAAAAGCACGTGCCGACCATGCTGACCACGGACCTGTCGCTGCGCTTCGATCCGGCCTACGAGAAGATCTCGCGGCGTTTCTACGAGCATCCAGACCAGTTCGCCGACGCCTTCGCGCGGGCGTGGTTCAAGCTCACCCATCGCGACATGGGCCCGATCGTGCGCTACCTCGGCCCGCTGGTGCCAAAGGAAACGCTGATCTGGCAGGATCCGGTTCCGGCTGCGGATCATCCGCCGATCGGAGAACAGGATATCGCCGCGCTGAAGACGAAGATTCTCGCCTCAGGCCTGTCGGTGTCCCAGCTCGTCTCGACCGCCTGGGCGTCGGCCTCGACGTTCCGCGGCTCGGACAAGCGTGGTGGCGCGAATGGCGCGCGCATTCGTCTGGCGCCGCAGAAGGACTGGGAAGTCAACCAGCCGGCCGAGCTCAAGACCGTGCTCGGAAAGCTCGAGGCGATCCAGAAGGAGTTCGGCAAGAAGGTTTCGCTGGCCGATCTGATCGTTCTCGGCGGCTCTGCGGCGGTCGAGAAGGCCGCCAAGGACGCCGGTCTCGACGTGAAGGTGCCGTTCACGCCGGGCCGCACGGATGCCTCGCAGGATCAGACCGACGTCGAGTCCTTTGCTCCGCTCGAGCCCCGTGCCGACGGCTTCCGCAACTATGCCAACGCCAAGAAGCATCAGTTCATGGCGCCTGAGGAGGCGTTGGTGGACCGTGCGCAATTGCTCAAGCTGACGGGACCCGAGATGACGGTGCTTCTCGGCGGCCTGCGTGTACTTGGCGCCAATGCCGCCGGATCGAAGCACGGCGTCTTCACCCAAAAGCCGGGGACGCTGAGCAACGACTTCTTCGTCAACCTGCTCGACATGGCGACAGTCTGGCAACCGGCGGCCGACGGCACCTACGAAGGCCGCGACCGCAAGACCAAAGCGGCCAAGTGGACTGGCACCCGCGTCGATCTGATCTTCGGTTCGCACTCGCAGCTCCGCGCCTTCGCGGAAGTCTACGCGACCGCGGACGCGAAGGAGAAGTTCGCCAAGGACTTCGTCGCAGCTTGGACCAAGGTCATGAACGCCGATCGCTTCGACATCGCGGCGTAATCAAACTGAACAACCAAAACAAAAGGGCGGCTGAAAAGCCGCCCTTTTTCATTGCGTTTTATTTTCGGATTTATTCGCCGGCGGCCTGCGCGGGCATCGGCTGCTTGGCCTCGAGGTCTTCGCCGGTTGTTTGATCGACGGCTTTCATCGACAGCCGGGTCTTGCCGCGGTCGTCGAAGCCGAGCAGCTTGACCTTGACCTTGTCACCTTCTTTGACGACGTCCGAGGTCTTCTGCACGCGGGCGGAGGCGAGCTGGCTGATGTGAACGAGGCCATCCTTGGCGCCGAAGAAGTTCACGAACGCGCCGAACTCCATCACCTTGACCACGGTGCCTTCGTAGATCTGGCCGATTTCCGGATCGGAAGCGATCGACTTGATCCACTTGATCGCGGCCTTCATCGCCTCGCCGTCGTTGGAAGCGACCTTCACGGTGCCGTCGTCCTCGATATTGACCTTGGCGCCGGTCTTCTCGACGATCTCACGGATCACCTTGCCGCCGGTGCCGATCACTTCGCGGATCTTGTCGGTGGCGATCTTGAAGGTCTCGATGCGCGGCGCGTATTCGCCGAGTTCGGCGCGGGCCGCCGTGAGCGCCTTCGACATCTCGCCCAGAATGTGGACGCGGCCTTCCTTGGCCTGGCCGAGCGCGACCTTCATGATCTCCTCGGTGATGCCCTCGATCTTGATGTCCATCTGGAGCGAGGTGATGCCCTGCTCGGTGCCAGCCACCTTGAAGTCCATGTCGCCGAGGTGGTCCTCGTCGCCGAGGATGTCCGAGAGAACCGCGAAACGCTTGTCTTCGAGGATCAGGCCCATCGCGATGCCCGCGGTCGGCCGCTTCAGGGGAACGCCGGCATCCATCAGCGCCAGCGAAGCGCCGCAGACCGAAGCCATCGACGACGAGCCGTTGGATTCGGTGATCTCCGAGACCACGCGCACCGTGTACGGGAATTCGTGGTGCGGAGGCAGTACCGGATGAATCGCGCGCCAGGCGAGCTTGCCGTGGCCGATTTCGCGCCGCTTGGTGCCGCCGAGGCGGCCGGTCTCGCCGACCGAGTAGGGAGGGAAGTTGTAATGCAGCAGGAACGTCTCTTTATACGTCCCCGACAGCGCGTCGATGTATTGCTCATCCTCGCCGGTGCCGAGCGTGGTCACGACCATCGCCTGGGTTTCACCGCGGGTGAACAGCGCTGAACCGTGGGCGCGCGGCAGCACGCCGACTTCGGCGATGATGTTGCGCACGGTCTTGACGTCGCGGCCGTCGATGCGCTTGCCGGTGTCGAGAATGTTCCAGCGGACGATCTTGGCTTCCAGTTCCTTGAACACGCCGGCGACGCGGAGCTTGTCGTATTTCGGCTCCTGTCCTTCGGGGAAGAAGTGCGCCATCGCCTTTTCCTTGACGGCGCCGACCGCGGCATAGCGATCCTGCTTGACCGGGATGGCGTAGGCCTTGCGCAGGTCCTGTTCGACGAGGCCGAGCATTTCCTTTTCGATCGCGGTATTGTCGATCGCGGTGACTTCGCGCGGCTCCTTCGCCGCCTTCTCCGCGAGCTCGATGATCGCCTTGATCACGGGCTGGAAGTGGCGGTGGCCGAACATCACGGCGCCCAGCATCACGTCCTCGTTGAGCTCCTTGGCTTCCGATTCCACCATCAGGACCGCATCGGCGGTGCCAGCGACGACGAGGTCGAGTTGTGTCTCGGCCATCTCATCCAGCGTCGGATTGAGGATGAATTCGTCGTTGGCGAATCCGACGCGCGCTGCACCGATCGGGCCCTTGAAGGGCGCGCCGGACAACGTCAGCGCGGCGGATGACGCCACCAGTGCGACGATATCGGGATCGTTCTCCATGTCGTGCGACAGCACGGTCACGATCACCTGGGTCTCGTTGCGCCAGCCGTCGACGAACAGCGGGCGGATCGGGCGATCGATCAGGCGGGAAACCAGCGTCTCCTTTTCAGTCGGCCGGCCTTCGCGCTTGAAGTAGCCGCCGGGGATGCGGCCCGCGGCATAGGTCTTTTCCTGGTAGTCGACGGTCAAAGGGAGGAAATCGACGCCCTCGCGGGGCGACTTGGCGGCGACGACGGTCGCCAGAACGATGGTCTCGCCATAGGTGGCGACAACAGCGCCATCGGCCTGCCGCGCGACTTTCCCGGTCTCAAGTTTGAGGGGACGCCCACCCCAGTCGATCTCGACGGAATGCTTATTGAACATGGTGGTCTTCTTTCATGGGTTTGCGAAAGAAGAGACGCCAAAAAACAAAAAACCATGCGCAAGATTGCGAGATGTTGGGCGCATTGCTGCGTCAGCATCCGGCGATCCTGCCATGGTTTCTGGTTTTAGGATGGCGTCCATCCTTTCGCGTAAGTATCACGGGCACCTTGCCCGTTTCGCCCAGCGAGCCGGATTGCTGCTGAGCGTTCTTGTTGAGGCGCGAACCCTTCGGGAAATCGTTTCCCGCTGTTTAAGGATCGAGCCCAAGGACATGACAGCTTCTGCCTTATGTCCTTGCGCATCATCGGTTTCGATGAGCCGAACCAAGCCGGCTCTCGATCGATCATGCAAAAACGCGCGCCAAACGACGCGCGCGTAGTTCTCTAAAAGCTCAACGACGAATGTTGTGCTTTTCCAGCAGCGCCTGGTAACGCGCCTCGTCCTTACGCTTGATATAGTCGAGGAGCGAGCGGCGCGTGGCGACCATTTTCAACAAGCCGCGGCGTGAATGATTATCCTTCACGTGGCTCTTGAAATGCCCGGTGAGGTTATTGATGCGTTCCGACAGGATCGCAACCTGCACCTCAGGCGAGCCGGTGTCGCCGGCCTTGTTGGCATTCGTCTTGATGACTTCCGCTTTGCGTTCTGCGGTAATCGACATCGTCAGATACTTCCATCGTTGCGAGCCGGACTGGCAGTCAGTCCGGTCAGGTTGAACACGCGCTTGGGGATGAGTTCGCCATTGCCAATTTCAGCAAGCGCGAGAAGCCGGCCTGCCACCGTGACATAGACTGTGCCGCTACAATTGGGCGCATCCCGTCCGCGCAACAAAACGGCCTGGCCCCTGTGGAGCCTTGCCGCATCTGCCCGAGTGACGGCCAGTGCCGGGATGTCGTCCAGCGCGGTCTCAACGGGCAAAAGCGCGTCGGCGAGGCTACCCTCGCCGGACGCGGCTCTATCGCACAAAGCCTCCAACTGTTCCAGTGGAATCATGTCGTTTTCGCCAAACGGGCCGACCAGCGTCCGCCGCAGCGCGCTGATATGGCCGAAACAGCCAAGAATCCGGCCCAAATCGCGCGCCAAGGCCCGAACATAGGTACCCTTGCCGCACTCCGCCTCGAACACCGAATGGCTACTATCTGTTTGTTCTACAAGGATTAATTGGTGAATCTCGACCGGGCGGGGCTTCAATTCGACCGTCTCGCCGTCGCGCGCCAGGTCGTAGGCCCGTTCTCCCTGGACCTTGATGGCGGAATATTGCGGCGGGATCTGTTCGATCAGGCCGGTAAATTGCGGCAGCAGCGCCGTGATCGCCTCGGGCGTAGGCCTGAGATCGCTGGTTCGGACCGCACGGCCCTCGGTATCGTCGGTGTCGCGCTCCTCGCCCCAGGTCACCGTGAAGCGGTAACGCTTGCGGCCATCCATCACGAAGGGGACCGTCTTGGTGGCTTCCCCGATCGCGATCGGCAATCCGCCGGAGGCAAGCGGATCGAGCGTGCCGGCGTGGCCGGCGCGCTTTGCCGAAAACAGCCGTTTGACGACGGCGACCGCATGCGTGGACGTCATGCCGATCGGCTTGTCGAGGATGACCCAGCCGTGGACGTCGCGCTTGTCGCGGCGCGGCTGCTTGTTCTGTTTCGGTTGCTGGTGACGCGGATCGTTGTTGACGCGCCGGACTTCGGCGTGCGGTTCGGAAAAAATATTTTTATCAGCCGCGGTTGAATTGTCGTTTGTCGATTCGACCACAGGATTTGCCGTCGTCACATTCATCATTCTTCGTCCGAATCGGGTGCGAGATCGCGCCGCACCTCAGGTGTTCGCAATAATTTCTCGATACGTTCCGCTTCTTCGAATCGGTCATCGACGCGGAAGCGAATGTCAGGAGCAAATTTCAGGTTAACGCGATGGGCGACCTCGCCGCGCAGAAATTTCTTGTTGCGGTTGAGGGCTTCGATCACGACCTCGGTGTCGCGCCCGCCGAGCGGCATCACGTAGATGGTCGCGAGCTTGAGGTCCGGCGACATCCTCACCTCCGGCACCGTGATGATGTGGCCTTCAAGATCGGGATCGTGAACGTTGCCGTGCGCCAGTATCTCGGCAAGCGCATGGCGAACGGTCTCGCCGACGCGTAATTGGCGCTGCGAGCCGCCGCTGGCGGAACTCTTTTGATGGTGGCGCGGCATTACGGTCCTATCGAAAACAATCATCGTGGCCCGGCAGAGGCGCGAAACGGATCGTCGCGCCGGATATCCCGGCTATCCACATCGTTCATCTATTGAATTCTTCGCGACGTGGATGCCCGGCACAGCTACGCGAAGACTTAGCCTCGCGCTTTTGACCGGGCATGACGTCAGACTATTTCAACCTTCCTGGTAACGAAGCCGTAAGGTTCAGACTTACAGGCTGCGCTGGATCGAATTCGACACGGTAGCACTCGATAACATCGCCGACCCGCATGTCGCCGTAATTCTCGAACGCCATGCCGCATTCCTGGCCGGCTTGCACTTCCTTCACTTCGTCCTTGAAACGCTTCAAGGTCGACAGCTTGCCTTCGTGCACGACGACGTTGTCGCGGATCAGTCGAACATTGGCGCCGCGTTCCACGGTGCCGTCGGTGACACGGCAACCGGCGACCTTGCCGACCTTGGAAATGTTGAACACCTCCAGGATCTGCGCGTTGCCGAGCATGGTTTCGCGCAGCGTCGGCGCGAGCAGGCCGCTCATCGCCTTCTTCACGTCATCCACGAGGTCGTAGATGATGTTGTAGTAGCGGATCTCGATGCCGTTGCGCTTCGCCGCGGCCGCGGCTTCCTTGTTGGCTCGGACCGAGAAGCCGATGATCGCGGCATTGAAGCCTTCCGCGAGCGTGACGTCCAATTCCGAGATGCCGCCGACGCCGGCATGCAGGATGCGGGCGGCGACTTCGTCGGTGCCGAGCTTTTCGAGCGATCCGAGGATTGCTTCCAGCGAACCCTGCACGTCGGCCTTGATGATCAGCGGGAATTCCTTGCGGCCCGATGTCTTGAGCTGCGACATCATCTGTTCGAGCGAGCCGCGCATGCCGGAAATGCTGGCTGCGGCATTCTCGCGCTTCTGATGCGAGCGATAGCTCGTGATCTGCCGGGCACGGGCTTCGTTCTCGACCACGGCGAGACGGTCGCCGGCTTCCGGCGGGCCGTTGAAACCGAGTACCTCGACCGGCACCGATGGGCCGGCTTCCTCGATGGTGTCGCCCTGATCCGAAATCAGCGCGCGCACGCGCCCCATCTCGGCGCCGGCCACGACGATATCGCCAACCCTCAAGGTGCCGCGCTGGACCAGCACGGTCGCCACCGGGCCGCGGCCGCGGTCGAGCTTGGCTTCAATCACAGTGCCTTCAGCGGGACGCGTCGAATTGGTCTTGAGGTCGAGGATTTCGGCCTGCAACGCGATCATCTCGAGCAACCGGTCGAGATTGGTCTTGTTCTTGGCGGAGACCTCGACATCGACCACGTCGCCGCCGAGCGATTCGACCTGAACCTCGTGCTGCAGCAATTCGGTGCGCACACGCTCCGGCTTGGCGTCGGGCTTGTCGATCTTGTTGATGGCGACGATCATCGGCACCTTCGCCGCCTTGGCGTGGTTGATCGCTTCCACCGTCTGCGGCATCACGCCGTCATCGGCGGCCACCACCAGCACCACGATGTCGGTCACCTTGGCGCCGCGGGCGCGCATCGCGGTGAACGCGGCGTGGCCCGGCGTATCGATGAAGGTGATCTTCTTGCCGCTCTCGGGCGAGGTCACCTGATAGGCGCCGATATGCTGGGTGATGCCGCCGGCTTCGCCGGAAACCACGTTGGCATGGCGCAGCGCGTCGAGCAGCGAGGTCTTGCCGTGGTCGACGTGACCCATCACCGTCACCACGGGCGAGCGCGGCTCGGTGTCGGTGGAATCATCGACGGCGTCGAACAGGCCCTCTTCGACGTCGGAGGCCGCCACGCGCTTCACGGTGTGGCCCAATTCCTCGGCGATCAGCTGCGCGGTGTCGGCATCGATCACGTCCGTGATCTTGTGCATCGCGCCCTGCTTCATCAGCAGCCGGATGACGTCGACGGCCCGCTCCGACATGCGGTTGGCGAGTTCCTGAATGTTGATCGCTTCAGGGATCACGACCTCGCGAATCAGCTTTTCCTTCGGCTCGTTCGCCTGGTGGCCCTTCAGGCGCTGGGTACGGCGGCGGAACGATGCGATCGAACGCTCGCGGACATCGTCCGCATTGAGCGCGGTGACGAGCGTGAGGCGGCCGCGTTGTTTCTGCGGCGACGGCTTCGCGGTCGGCTTGGGGACGACGACAGGCCGGCCGGGGGCACCACGCCGGACCTGGCGCGGACCTTCGTCTTCGTCGGTGATGTCAGCCGCGATCCCCGGCGCGCGCGCGACGGGAATGGCCGGCCGGGCCGCCGGGGCAGCTGCTGCCGCGGGGCGGGCTTCGGCTTCGCCAAAACGCTTCTTGGCCTCGAGTTCGGCCTTGCGTTTGGCTTCCTCGTCGTGACGGTGGCGCTCTTCCTCGGCCTTGCGGCGGGCTTCGGCCGCTTCGCGTTCGGCCTGCTCGATGCCTTCGCGGCTCGATCGGCGCTTGGCTTCTTCTTCGGCAATTTTGCGTTCTTCGACGTCGCGCAGCTTGGCGTCGGCCAGCGCATTGGCGCGCGCCGAGCGCTCGTCCTCGGTGAGGGTGCGCAAGACCACGCCGGAATTGCTGCGTGACGCAGCCGGCGGGGGAGCGGGACGAGCGGCGGGTGCCGGGGTCGCCGGCTTGGCGGGCTTGGCTACCACCGGTTCGGGCGCCTGCGTCTCGGTGGTGGGAGCATCGCCGCCGACGCGACGTTTGCCGCGCTTTTCCACCACGACCTGCTTGGTCCGCCCGTGGCTGAAGCTCTGGCGCACGGTTCCGGTCTCGACCCGCGGCTTGAGCGACAAGGTCTTGGTCGGCACACTGAGCGTCTTGTCGCCAGGCGTTTTCGTATCAACCATTCAGCAGTCCCTAATCCTGTCTAGTCGTGCGCGTTCGCACGGTCTTTAATGGGCGAATTCTTGGCCACGGTTCTGTCATCGTCCGCCATCCGGTATCGGACCAGCATTTGGCTACGTGACAGGAACGTATCGCTCGCCGGGCCCGCGAGCAGGGCAGCATGTATCACATTTGACCGCCCCAGTGCCAAATCCAATTGCTCGGACGTCAGCACATTAACGATAGGGATTCCGGCCGAATGGCCATCATTCCTGCCATTTTGCCCGGCGATGGCGTCCAATTTGCGGATTCCGTCGGCGGCACCGTCGGTTGCATGGATCAGCGCCCTGACCGCGCCCTGAACCTGCCGTTCGAGGGCGTCTGAAACCTTGGTGAAACCGGAGATGACCTGTCCTGCCTTCGCGGCCATCGCGAGGGCATCAAGGGCAAACCGCTCCAGCAGCGCCTCGGTATCCGCGGCGAGCGTTGCCGCCGCCCCGACATCGCGTTTGAATCCCTTGCTAAATTGGTGACGCCGGACCGCTTCCGCAACCATGCCACGCGAGGCCGAGACCCAGAGGCCACGGCCGGGGAGCTTGCGCTTGAGGTCCGCCACCACTTCCCCGGACGGGGCAACCACAAAGCGGATCAGCTCATCGATCGGCCGCACATCCCGGCTGACCGCGCACATCCGCATGGTCGCGGACCTGTTGGTCCGCGGTCCATCGTCGAGTTCGGGGTCGGCAATAGCGAGCATACGGGTGACATGGCTCCGGTCGTCAAGCGGCTGGCTGATCTTCGGGGCTTGCGGCCTCCTCGGCCTTCTTGTCGAGGTCGGCCTGCGTGATCCAGCCGGCCAGGACGCGCGCCTGCATGATCATGGCTTCCGCGTCATCACGGGTGATGTCGTTGCCATCGAGAATGCCTGCATGCTTGGTCTGTTCGCCGCTGTCCTTGCGTTCGGTCCAGCCGACCAGATCGTCGGTGGCGCAGCCGGCGAGGTCCTCGACGGTCTTGATGTCGTTCTCGCCGAACTTCACCAGCATCTTCGAGGTCACGCCCGGCACTGTTTTCAGATCATCATCCACGCCGAGTTCCTTCCGTTTGTTTTCGAGTTCGGTCTCGAGCTGATCCAGATATTCCTTGGCGCGATTCTGCAACTCGGTCGCGGTCTCGTCGTCAAAGCCTTCGATGCCGGCCAATTCCCGGACATCGACCATCGCCAGTTCCTCCACCGAGGTGAAGCCTTCGGAGGCGAGCAACTGGCCGACCACCTCGTCGACGTTGAGTGCTTCCATGAACACGCGGGTGGAATTTTCAAAGTCGGCCTGACGGCGTTCGGATTCTTCCTGTTCGGTAAGAATATCGATGTCCCAGCCGGTCAGTTGCGAGGCGAGGCGCACGTTCTGGCCGCGCCGGCCGATTGCCAGCGACAGCTGGTTGTTGGTGTCGGGCACCACGACCTCGATCCGCTCGCGGTCTTCGTCGATCACGACCTTGGAGACTTCGGCGGGCGCGAGCGCGTTGACCACGAAGGTCGCGATGTCGGGCGACCAGGGAATGATGTCGATCTTTTCGCCCTGCAACTCGTTGACCACGGCCTGCACGCGCGATCCGCGCATGCCGACACAGGCGCCGACCGGATCGACCGACGAATCGCGGGAAATCACGCCGATTTTCGCGCGCGATCCGGGGTCGCGGGCGACCGCCTTGATCTCGACGATGCCGTCGTAGATTTCCGGCACTTCCTGCGCGAACAGCTTCGCCATGAATTGCGGATGGGTGCGCGACAGGAAAATCTGGGGCCCGCGCGTTTCGCGCCGCACGTCGAAAATATAGGCGCGGACACGGTCGCCGTTGCGGAACACTTCGCGCGGCAGCATTTCGTCGCGGCGCACGATGGCTTCACCACGGCCGAGATCGACGATGACGCTGCCATATTCGACGCGCTTGACGATGCCGTTGACGATATCGCCGATGCGGTCCTTGAATTCCTGATATTGCCGGTCGCGCTCGGCCTCGCGCACCTTCTGCACGATCACCTGCTTGGCCGATTGCGCGGCGATGCGGCCATATTCCAGCGGCGGCAGCGTGTCGGCGATGGTGTCGCCGATCTGCGCGCCGGGGTTGGCGCGGCGGGCATCTTCCAGCGAAATCTGGTTGGCGGAATTCTCGACCTGTTCGACCACCAGCATGTGGCGGGAAAGCCGCAGTTCGCCTTTCTTGGCGTCGATCTCGGCGTGAACGTCGGTCTCGCTGCCATACCGGGCGCGCGCGGCCTTGGCGATCGCGTCTTCCATCGCCGCGATCACGATGCCGCGGTCGATCGATTTCTCGCGCGCAACTGCGTCCGCGATTTGCAGCAATTCAAGCTTATTGGCGCTGACGGCCATGGCTTAGTCTCCTCTCACGGGATCGGTGTCGCCCCGGCGCGCACTTTCGGCGGCAAGGCGATGTTGTTTGGTGTTCTTGGCAGGCGGCTTTTTCCCCGCTTTCGGTTGCGGGCGATTGGCATGCGGCGGCGCCGGCGGCTTGAGGCCAAGGCTGCGCTTCAATTCGCGCTCGGCTTTCTTGCCGCGCCGCATCGATTCCGCAATCAGCTCGTCGGTAAGAACGAGCCGCGCCTCCGCGATATCTTCCATCGTCAGCAATACGTCGGCTTCCTCGCCGGCCTTGGCATCATCGCGATGCAACCGCACCGCATCGCCTTCGACACCATCAAGCATGCCGCGGAACCGTTTGCGGCCTTCATGGGCGACCGCCATCTCGACCTTCACCAGATGGCCGGTGAAGCGTTCGAAGTCGGAACGGCGGACCAGTGGGCGGTCGATGCCCGGTGAGGAAATCTCCAGCCGATAGGCGCGGTCGATCGGGTCGGCGACGTCAAGCACCGGAGAAAGTGCCCGCGAGATCGCCTCGCAATCCTCGATCTGCATCGATCCGTCGGGCCGCTCGGCCATGATCTGAACGGTGCAGCCGGCTTCGCCCGAAATCTTGATCCGGACCAGCCGATAGCCCATGCCCTGCAAAACCGGACCGGCGACCGCCGACACGCGCGCTGCCGCGCCCGGCTCGACGACGAGCCTCGGCTCGGCGAGCAGGTCGGTTTCAACGGAACCAGGCGTTGGGTCGGTCATGTCAAACGTCAAATTGGCCTTCGAGACGGGTTTACCTGCGGTCTTTGCCTATGGGTCTTGGGCGCATCCCTGCCGGGTTCCCGGGCCTCATCGGGTCCAGGCCCCTTCAGGTAATAAAAAAGAGCGGGTCCCGGAGGGGCCCACTCTCAATACGCGATCGTATATGAGAACCTTAAGTGGAGGGCGATATAGCCGTTTTCCTGACCTCCGACAAGGCCCGCGGCGCCAGATGCGGCTAATTTTGCGGGGCGCCGGAATGTGCTTGGCCTAACCCTTCCTTCACCATCCAAACATTAAATGGCCGGGCAGCCTGCGTTTGGCGGGGTGAGTGTGTGTTCCATGACCGTCGCCACGCCTTTAATTCCCGGGCTCGATGAATTCGTCAAGCGCGGCGATCCCAAGCGCGTCGCCGAAATCAGCCGCGGCATCGCCGACTTGTTCGTACAGGGGGCAGCGGGTTTCCAGACCCGTCATGTCGAATTGTTCGACCACATCCTGACCGGCATTGTGCCGCAGACCGAGCTTGCGGCACGCGCGGATGTTGCCGAACGTATCGCCGCCATCGCCAACGCGCCGCCGACGCTGATCCGGCAACTCGCGCGTGAAGACAACATATCGGTCGCGGGTCCGGTGCTGCGCCAATCGCCTGTCCTTGAAGAGCAGGCGCTGGTCGAGATTGCGCGCATGAGGGGCCAGGATCATCTGCTGGCGATGACGGAACGTCCAAAACTTTCTCCAAATCTGACCGATGTGATCGTTCAACGGGGCGAGCGCGACGTCATCAGGCGCACGGCGGCCCATGCGGGCGCGAGTTTTTCGCCGATCGGTTATTCGGCGCTGGTCAAGCGCGCCGCCAGGGATGGCGTCCTGACCATCACCGTCGGGCAACGCAACGATCTGCCGGACCGGCTGCTGAAAGAGTTACTGGCGGGATCGGTTGACGTCGTGCGCCGCCGCTTGTTCGACATAGCCGACCCCGCCCGGCAGGCGGCCGTCGCAAAGGCGATGAGCGATCTTTCCGGCAAGCAGCCCGACAAGCAGCGCGACTTCACGTCGGCGCAACGCACGATCCTTTCGCTCTACCGGGCCGGCGACCTGAACGAGGCGGCGCTGCTTGGTTTTGCCAAATCTTTCCGATATTCCGAAACGGTCGCGGCCTTGTCGGCGATCTCGGGCGTGCCGATTGCGGCGGTTGATCGCCTGATGGCCGGCGATCGCCACGACCCCGTCCTGATCATTTCCAAGGCGATCGGGCTGGAATGGCCAACGGTGCGCTCGCTGGTTCTGTTGCGGCTCGGGCCGGCGCGCATTCCTGCCTCCGCCGATATCGAGGGTATCCGCACCAACTATATGCGGCTCGCGCCCTCGACCGCGGAACGGGTCGTGAGTTTCTGGCGGACCCGCGAAACGGCGTGACGCGCTATCAGTCGCCCTCATCGGTCTTCTTGAAAATCAGATAGGCGGCGTTGCGGCCTTCGCGCTCGGCCTTGCGGCCATACCGCGTCATCGTGTAGTCGGCCCACGGCTCGCGCCAATCGGTTGCCCGCTCCGCGGTCCAGAGGAAATCCGACGTGCGCATGAAATGCGAAAGCGTCCAGGCGCAATAGTCGCTGATGTCGCTGACAAAGCGAAACTCGCCGGCCCGCGCCAGCGCGCGCGCCATGGCTGCAATTGTCGAGTCTTGCACGAAACGTCGCTTCCAGTGCCGCCGCTTCGGCCACGGATCGGGATGGATCAAATCGATCCGCGCAAGGGATTTCGCCGGCACCCACGCCAGCAATTCGGCGGCATCGCCGGCAAACAGCCGGATATTGTTGATCTCTCCGGCTTCGATCAGCGTGAGGATTTTCGCCATGCCGTTGACATAGGGTTCGCAGCCGATGAAGCCGGTATCGGGAAAGGCGCGCGCTTCCGCGATCAGATGCTCGCCGCCGCCAAACCCGATTTCAAGCCGGACGTTTTCGACGGGTTCGTCGAACAGCCGGGCGAGGTCGGTGCAAGGTGGGCCCGTGATATCGATGGCAAGCCGCGGCAGCAAATGCGCGACGAGGTCTGCCTGATGCGCGCGCAGCTTGTGGCCCTTGCGGCGGCCGAAGAAGGCGCGCTGGCCTTCGATGGTTGCATCGCTCGCGTGCGTTTCGCGGTTTTCGCTATCGTCGTTTCGCGCGTTCATCGCAGCGTCTGGTAAAGCCGATGCAATAGTCTTGTCCGCGGCTCGATCGACGAGATGTACATCTGCTCGTAATGGGTATGCGCGCCTTTGCCGTCGACCCCGAGGCCATCGAGGGTGGCGGCAAAGGGCGCGGTGAAATTGCCATCCGAGCCGCCGCCGCTATAGCTGTCGCGAAGCTCGAAGCCGATCTCGGCGGCGAGCTTTTTGGCGTGCTCGAACAGCGCGGTGCCGGCGTTGCTCTTCTCATAGGGCGGCCGGTTCAATTCGCCCGTCACCTTGACGCTGACGCCCTCGGTCTTGGAGGTCAGGTTCAATATCTTCGGCACCAGTTCTTCGGCGTCGGCGATGGTGGCAACGCGCATGTCGACTTCGGCATAGGCTTCTTCAGGGATCACGTTCGGTTTGGTCCCGCCTTTGACGACACCGACATTGACTGTCACACCACGCGCGAGATCGTTCATCGCCTCCAGGGTCTGAATGATGTTGCCAAGCTCCCGGATCGCGCTGCGGCCGTCTTCAGGCCGCGTGCCGGCGTGCGAAGGCACGCCTTTGATGAACACCTCAAAACGCGCGACGCCCTTGCGGCTGGTGACGATCTTGCCGCCGTCGCGCGCCGGCTCCGTCACCAGAACATATCTGGCCTTGCGTCCTTCGGCCTCGATCAGCGCCCGCGAGGTCGGACTGCCGATCTCCTCATCGGACACGTAAAGATGAGTAATGCCGAGCGGCGAAGTTTCGCCATCAGCGCAGAGTTCGCGAAACGCATGGAAGGCGAGATAGGCGCCGCCTTTCATATCGTAGATGCCGGGGCCGAACGCGCTGTCTCCCTCCACATGAAACGGCAGCCGTTCGATGAACCGAAGCGGATGCACCGTGTCGAGATGGCTCAGCAGGAGAATTCCGGGGCGATCTTGGCCCCATGATGATCGCGCCACGATGTGATCGCCGCATCCGGAATGCCCGGCGATGCGCTCGATGGTTGCGGGCAAATCGCGATAGCCGTCGGCGACCAGGGCCACAAGCTTGTTGACCTGGTCGGGTGCGTCGGTCGGCGTCTCGATCTCGACCCAGCGGCGGATGCCGTCGAGAACGATGCCGGTATCGAAGGGGCGGGCGGACGCCGTCAGCATGGGCTGCCTTGTCTTCAAACTATTCAGGTGTGGGCGCGGTCGATCAATAGCACCATTGTTCGCTCGGGCAATGCCCGGCTTGCCGCGCGTTTCAAAACGGCAACCCGCGCCTTTAGCGCTTGTCCGGATTTTCCTGGGAAGCGATCTGCTCGACAAGATCGACGATGCTGCGCCGAAGCTTGGCGTCGCTAATGCGCGTAAAGGCGCGGGTCAGCGCCAGGCCCTCGGACGTCGCGAGGAAATCGGACACATAGGATGGCGAAGTGCCCTCGGTGCTGCCGTCGGCTCTCGCCATGCCGCTTGGGCCGCCTTCGAACAAAAACGATACCGGCACCTGGAGTATTTCGGCGATCTGTTGAATGCGGCTCGCGCCGACGCGGTTGGTGCCCTTCTCGTATTTTTGCACTTGCTGGAAAGTGAGGCCGAGCGCTTCGCCGAGTTTTTCCTGGCTCATGCCGAGCATGATACGACGCATGCGCACGCGACTGCCGACATATTTGTCAACAGGGTTGGGCGCTTTGGTCGACATCGCCAACGCTCCTCCGGACCACGATGCACCAGAAACCGGACGGATTATGCCTTAGGCGGTGATACCGTCAAACCCTGCTCGTGCGAAGTTTTGTATGAACTCTGTTCATTTTGCGGCGCGCCGCCGGATCACATAGAGCCACGCGGCTGCAAGTATGATCATGATCGGGACATCGCCCGCGCGCGCATAAGGTGTCGGCGGGATTGCGGCGGGCAGGCCGGAATCCAGAACGCCTTCGAGCCCAAGACCGAGCTGCGCAACGACGCGGCCCAACGGATCGATCACCGCGGAGATGCCTGTATTTGCAGCGCGAACAAGCGGTAGTCCCTGTTCGATCGCGCGCAGGCGCGCCTGCTGGAGATGCTGATAAGGGCCGGTAGAAATTCCGAACCAGCCATCGTTGGTGAGGTTGACGATCCAGCCCGGCCGATCGTTGCGATCAACAACATTACCGGGAAAGATAGCCTCGTAGCATATCAGAGGTAGCATTCTCGGCGCGCCAGGCACGTCCATGCTGTGCCGGCGTGTGCCCGGAATGAATCCGCCCTGAACCTTCGTCAGTTGTTCGAAGCCGATCTTTTCCATCAAGTCCTGAAACGGAAGAAATTCACCGAACGGCACCAGATGCAGCTTGTCGTAGACCGACAACACGTTGCCGTCATGGTCGATGACGTAAACCGAATTATAGGCGCGCGTGATCCGCGTGCCGGGCGGCACGTCCGGGGCTCGCACCGAGCCCGTAACCAAGACGGTCCCCTTGGGCAACAGATCGGCGATCTCCGCCATCGCATCGGCTTCGCGGGTCAGGAAAAACGGGAACGCCGATTCCGGCCAGATCAGGACATTGACGTCGCGCACGCCGGTCGATTGCGGCCCGGACGCGCGATCGGACAGCGTCAGATATTTCTTCATCACCTCCGCCTTGGCGGAGTAATTGAATCTTGCGTCTTGCTGCAGGTTGGGCTGCATGATCCGCAGCCTGGTGTTGACCAGCAGGACGGTCGGTTGCCGGCTCAGGCGTATTGCGCCAAAGACCGTCATGGCGAGCAGTACGACAACCGCGAGAACCGGCGCGACCCAGGGCTTGCGTCCGCGGGACGTGCCGTCGATCAGGACAGCAGGGCTTGCAAAAATCGCAACGGCCAGAAATGTCAGGCCCCACAGTCCGATCAGCGAAGCGGTCTGCGCGAGCACCAGCGGTTCGCTCAGTGCATAGCCGAGCGTATTCCACGGAAAGCCGGTGAGCGCATGGCCGCGCAACCATTCGCTCATCGTGAGACTCGCGGCGAGCGCGATCACGCGCGAAGCATCCCGCGTCCAGAACAGCCGCGCGAGCGCAAAGCCCAACGCCGTGAACAGCGCGAGATAGGCCGGCAATCCCAGAACGGCGAACGGCATCAACCAGGCGAAGGTTGGCGCATCAACCAGAAAGGCGTAGCCGATCCAGTAAAGCCCAGGCACGAAATAGCCGAGGCCGAAGCACCAGCCGGTGAGCGCGGCCGCCGGCACGCCGCGCCAACGGGCGGCGCCCGCGCCGTCGATTTGCCAGACCGCGACTGGAAGGGTCACAAACAGAATCGGCCACGCATTGAATGGCGCCATCGCGAGCGCGGACAGCGCGCCGGCGAGGAACGCAATGCCCGCGCGCTTCCATCCCCACGCCAGGATGATCGCAAGACCCAGGCTACGGAGCTTCCCGAAGATCATCACGACGATGCGGCTCCGTCACCGGGCGGATTGGTTGGGTCGCCAGGTTGTGCCGTGTCCGGGGCGGGTTCGCGCCGCCGGCTTTCACGCGGCGCTCGCGGCGCCGGGCGTTCCTTGCGCGTGGCGATACGAAGGCGCTTGACCCGCCGCGGATCGGCATCGAGCACCTCGATTTCGAAATTGCCGGGTCCGGAAATGACTTCGCCGCGCACCGGCAGGCGGCCGACATGGGTGACGAGGAAACCACCCAACGTTTCGACTTCTTCGCCGGCTTCCCCGGTCACGAACTCGTCACCGATGACGGAGCGGACGTCGTCGAGGCTGGCGCGCGCATCCGCAATGAAGGAATTATCCGCCTGCCGGACCACCGCCGGCGGTTCGTCGCTGTCATGCTCGTCGTCGATCTCGCCGACGATCTGCTCGACGATGTCCTCGATCGAGACCAGCCCATCGGTCCCGCCATATTCGTCGACGACCAGCGCCAGATGGATGCGCGAGGCCTGCATCTGCGCAAGCAGATCGATCGCCCGCATCGATGGCGGCACAAACAGCAATTTCCTGATGATGTTGGCTTCCGAAAGCGGCAGCGCCAGATCGACGGAGCGTAAATCAAGGCCAGCAGGCGGCGTTTTTTCAGGTGGAGGCTTTTTTGTCTTGGCCTTGCTCTTGGGTTTGGCGGCGCGCGCCGTCATGAACGCCAGCAGATCGCGGATATGGACGATGCCTTCGGGGTCGTCGAGGGTTTCGTTGTAGACCACGAGCCGCGAATGCGCGGCGCTTTCGAACAGGCTCATCAATTCCCCGAGCGGGATGTCGCGCTTGACCGCCACGATGTCGGCGCGATGGATCATGACATCGGCAATCCGCCTTTCATGCAGGGACAGGATGTTGCGCAGCATGGTGCGCTCGACGGCGGAAAAGCCGACGTCGTCAGGCGTCGAGGTGTCGAGCACGACTTGCAGGTCGTCGCGAACCGATCCGGGTTTCCAGCCGAACAGCGTGCGGATCGCGCGCGTCAGCCAGTTGTCCGGGATCGGGCGCATGACCTCACCTTCCTGCACGACAGCAGGCAGGTTGCGCGTGTTGCGCGGATTGTCATGGGTCGGGTCGGAATCGGACATGTTACCCGGTCCGTTCCGCATAGGGATCGGGGATACCGAGCTGCGACAGGATCTCCCGTTCCAGCGCCTCCATGGTCTCGGCTTCCTGGTCTTTCTCGTGATCGTGGCCGATCAGGTGCAGGAAACCGTGAACGGCAAGATGGCTGAGATGATGGTCGAACGGCTTCTGTTCGTCGTCGGCCTCCCGGCGTGTTGTTTCATAGGCAATGGCGATGTCGCCCAGCATGCGCGGCGCATCGTCCGCTTGCCGCTCGCCGCGGGGCTGCAAGGCCGGAAACGACAGCACGTTGGTGGGCTTGTCGATCCCGCGCCAGTTACGGTTCAGCGTCTGGATGCCGGCGTCGTCGGTCAGCATGATCGCGAGTTCGCAATCGCCCACATCGGCCGCGACAAACTCGGCCGCAGCCGCAATCGCACGATCGATCGTCGCCTCGGCTTCGGGCTCGACTTGCCAGCACTCGGCGACGACAAGAATCTCGGTGATTGGAAGGGCAGACGGTGCCATCAGTTCGGAGTTCTGTTTGCGACGGATTCGACCTTTAAGCCGCGCGCTCGTCACGTCTTGTGGGTTGCCGGCCGTTGCGGCAAGCCTTCATAAGCCGCCACGATCCGCGCCACCAGCTCATGGCGGATCACATCTTCGGCCTTGAAATGGACCTGGGCAATTCCCGCCACCCCGTCGAGCAGCTTGACGGCTTCCGCGAGGCCAGAGGTCTGGCCGTTCGGCAGGTCGACCTGCGAGGGGTCGCCGGTAATGATCATACGGCTGTTTTCGCCGAGCCGGGTCAGGAACATCTTCATTTGCATGGATGTGGTGTTCTGCGCCTCGTCGAGGATGATGACGGCGTTGGTCAGCGTGCGGCCGCGCATGAAGGCGAGCGGCGCGATTTCGATTTCGCCGGTTTGCAGCGCGCGCTCGACGATGCGCGAATCCATCAGGTCGTAGAGCGCGTCATAGATCGGCCTTAAGTATGGATCGACCTTTTCGCGCAGGTCGCCGGGCAGGAAGCCGAGCCGTTCGCCCGCTTCCACCGCAGGACGCGACAGGATGATGCGATCGACCTCCTTGCGTTCGAACAGCTGCGCGGCGTGGGCGACCGCGAGCCAGGTCTTGCCAGTACCTGCGGGGCCGACGCCGAACACCAGCTCGTGGCGCTTCAGCGCGCGGATATAGGAGTCCTGTGCGCCGGTACGGGCCCGCACCGGGCGCTTGCGCAGATTGATGGTGTCGAATGACGATTTGGCCGTCTTGGGGTCGAATTCGAACAGCGAGCCTTGCGCGATCACCGCGCGGATCGCGCCCTCGACATCGCCTTGCGCGATATCCTGTCCCTGGTTCGCCTGCGCATAGAGCGTCTCCAGCACACGCCGCGCGGCATCGCAGCCGTCGCGCGAGCCCGAAACCGTGATGTGATTGCCGCGCGAATCCACCACGACGCCGAGGCGCCGCTCGATCAGCGCAAGATTTTGTCCGTAAGGTCCGACCAGTGCGGAAGCAGCACGATTGTCGTCGAAATCGATGACGAATTGAGTCTCAGGCGGAACTTGCATGTCGCGGTCGGGTTTGCGGCTGGGAGCGAGTGAAGGCGAATCCGATGCGCTTTTGGGCAAGGGTTCAGGCTCCCATTCTCGTGTCAGATGAATTGATGACGGGTTGCGTGTTCGGAGCGGCAGCCAGCTTCGGCAGGGGGCCTGCGAGTTCGCCGAGCAGGCTGTAGCGCTCGAGGCTTTCGATTCTCACCGGGAGGACTTGCCCAACGATCGATTCGGGCGCCATCACATGTGCCGGCTGAAGATAGGCGGTCCGGCCGACGATCTGGCCCGGATTGCGGGCCGAGCGCTCGAACAACACATCGACGGTGGTTCCAATCAAGGCCCTGTTGAAGGCCGATTGCTGGCTGTCGATCAATCCCTGAAGCCGCGCCAATCGCTCGTCCATTTCTTCCGCTGACACCATCTCCCGCATTTCCGCCGCCGGCGTGCCCGGCCGCGGCGAATATTTGAACGAATACGCACCAGCGTAGCCGATTTGTGTGACCAGAGCGAGGGTGGCCAGAAAATCTTCTTCGGACTCGCCGGGGAAGCCGACGATAAAATCCGATGAAAACGCAATATCTTGGCGAACGGCGCGAAACCGGTCGATGGCGCGGCGGTAATCATCGGCGGTATGTTTGCGGTTCATGGTCGCCAATATCCGGTCCGAGCCGGATTGCACCGGCAGATGCACAAACGGCATCACCGCGGGAATGTCGCGATGGGCCTCGATCAGCGTTTCATCGATATCGCGGGGATGGCTTGTCGAGTAGCGCAGGCGGACGATGCCGGGAATGTCCGCCAACTGACGCAACAGGGTGCCAAGCGGCCAGGTTCGGCCGTCGGGTCCCTCGCCATGATAGGCATTGACGTTCTGTCCGATCAGGGTGATTTCGCGCACGCCGTGATCGGCGAGACGTTTTACGTCGTCGATGATCCTGGCCGCCGGCCGGGAGACTTCTGCGCCGCGCGTATAAGGCACCACGCAGAAGGTGCAGAACTTGTCACAGCCCTCCTGGATGGTGACGAACGACGAGATTCCCCGCGCGCGAATCGCGTCGGGCTTCGGCGGCGGCAGAAAGGCGAATTTGTCTTCCGCCGGAAATTCCGTCTCCAGCGCGCGGCCATCCTTTTCGGCACGCGCAAGCAGCTCCGGCAAATGATGATAGCTCTGCGGCCCGACCACGACGTCGACCACGGGCGCGCGGTGGATGATCTCGTTGCCTTCGGCCTGCGCGACGCAGCCGGCGACGGCGATGTTCATCCGCCGTCCCTGGCGCGCGGCTTCGTCCTTCACGGCGCGAAGCCGTCCGAGCTCGGAATAGACCTTTTCCGAAGCTTTC
Source organism: uncultured Alphaproteobacteria bacterium (assembly GCA_963770515.1). Classification (GTDB taxonomy): domain Bacteria; phylum Pseudomonadota; class Alphaproteobacteria; order Rhizobiales; family Xanthobacteraceae; genus Bradyrhizobium. The sequence goes on along the minus strand of CAVYPW010000001.1, from coordinate 1,081,027 downwards.
TCGCGAATGTGGCAGGTATTGAGGATGACGAGGTCCGCATCATCCACGCTGGCGGTCTCGATAAAGCCCTCACCTGCCAGCGTATCCACCATGCGTTGCGCATCGTAGACGTTCATCTGACAGCCATATGACTTGATATGGACCTTGCGGGGCAATTTCATAAAAACCGGGTGTTGAGTTGAAACGGTGTCGCTGCCGACGTCTCAGGATTTGTCGTCGTCCAGCGGGACGCAGTAGAGCTCGAGTCGATGATCGACCAGGCGATAGCCGAGCTTGCGGGCGATTTCGCCCTGCAACTTCTCGATTTCCTCGGAGGTGAATTCGATCACCTTGCCGTCGCGCAAGTTAATCAAGTGGTCGTGGTGGCTGTCGCGCATCTGTTCGTAGCGGGCGCGGCCCTCGCGAAAATCATGCCGCTCGATAATGCCGGCATCCTCGAACAGCTTGACCGTGCGATAGACCGTCGAGATCGAGATCTTGTCGTCGACCGCGACGCAGCGGCGGTACAGTTCCTCGACGTCGGGGTGATCCTCCGCCTCCGCCAGCACGCGCGCGATGACCCGGCGCTGCTCGGTCATGCGCATGCCGGTGGCGGCGCAACGCGCCTCGATGCCGGTAGCGGAGAGCATGGGATTGGATTTGAACACGGTCATTTCAGGTCATCGCCAGGGTTTAAGTCCAGTGGTCCGATTCCAACATTTGCCATCTTTCTCGGCGGCCACCGATCATAACACGTTCTGCCATCGCGCAAATGTCAGGACAAGTCGCGCCGCATCAAGAGCGCATCCAGGGCTTCGCCGCCGCTTTGCCGGTAATAGCGTTCGCGGCGTCCGACGACGCTAAATCCGGCTCGCTGATAGAGCCGTCGCGCCGGCTGGTTATTTTCTTCGACCTCCAGAAATACCGTCCGGATGCCCCGGCCGGCCAGGTGGCCCAGATGGGTCAACAACAAGCCGTTGGACAGCCCACGGCCGCGGTGGGTCTCAGCCACCGCGATCGACAGAATCTCGGCCTCGTCGGCCGCCATCCGTGACACCGAAAAACCGATGGTTTTCCGTCCGATTCTCAGGCGATGAACCAGCGTGTTTCGTTCGTGCAGCATGCGCTCGAACTCATCCTCGCCCCAGCCGCGATGGAACGATGCGTGGTGGATCTGGGCGAATGCGGTCAGATCGCGCTGAGTTGCGGGTTCGACCACAGCCCGCTCACCGCCCCACAATTCAGAGAGCCATGTCATCATGGGGAAGTGGTCGGCGCGGCGCCTGCGAGCCGCTCCTTGGGTGGTTTGGCATCGGGGGCTCGAAGATAAAAGGGCCGGGCCGGCGCCGTGTTGGGGCTGACCGCAGCTCCCAACCATCCTACCCAGGCGATGTCGGGGGCGGATTGCATGTCGACCTTGACCGGTGGAACCGCGTCGGACGGCCAGCGCTCGGCGAGCAGGCCGGCGGCATTGCCCACCACACACGGCGCGCCGAATCGCGAGGCGTCGAGCGCTTCTGCCATCGGCGCGACGCGCGGCCTCACCAGTGCGCTTCCATTGCCGCTGACGACCTGAAGATAGACGTGATCGTGCCGGGCATCGATCACGGAAATTACGGGATGTTCGGCATTCTGGCTGACGATGGGCGCGGCATAGGCCGTAAGCGTCGTGACGCCGACCACGGGAATATTGGCGGCGAGCGCAATGCCGCGGGCTGCTGACAGGCCGACCCGAAGCCCGGTAAAACTTCCGGGGCCGGTGGTGACCGCGATGCGGCCGAGGCTTGCGAAGGCGGTTCCTGACGCCGTGATCACGCGGCCGATCAGCGGCATCAGCGCCTCGGCGTGGCCGCGCTTCATGGCTTGTGATTCCTGCGCGATCAACCGGCCCGTTTCGGTGTCGAGCACCGCGGCGGCGCAGGCGTCAAGCGCGGTGTCGATGGCCAGGATCAACATTGAAGGAAGGCGAATAGTGAGTGGCGGATAGCGAATGGATAGGCGGAATCACTAACAATTCGCCATTCGCTATTCACTATTCGCCTCTCCATCACATCGGCCGCACTTCGACCACCTCGGGCACGAAATGCCGCAGAAGGTTCTGGATGCCGTGCTGCAGGGTCGCCGTCGACGACGGGCAGCCCGCGCACGAGCCCTTCATGTTGAGATAGACGATGCCGTCCTTGAAGCCGCGGAAGGTGATGTCGCCGCCGTCATTGGCGACCGCCGGACGCACCCGCGTTTCGATCAGGTCCTTGATCATATCGACCGTCTCGGCGTCGGCCTCGTTGAAGAATTCGTCGGCTTCGTCTGCGGCCTCGTCGCTCGCGGCGCTGCCGTCGGAAAGCAACGGCGCGCCCGACATATAGTGTTCCATGATGGCGCCAAGGATCGCCGGCTTGAGATGCTGCCAGTCGCTGTCGTCCTTGGTGACGGTGACGAAGTCGGAGCCGTAGAATACGCCCGTCACCCCGGGTACGCTGAACAGCCTTTCGGCGAGCGGGGAGCGGCTGGCGGCTTCGCGGCTCGAAAACTCCATGGTGCCGCTATCAAGGACGGTTCGCCCTGGAATGAATTTCAGGGTTGCGGGATTGGGGGTGGCTTCGGTTTGAATAAACATGGGTTTCTCCGACATCGCCGGTTAAAGGCCGGCGCGTGAGGTGTCTCTATCAGATGGCGATGGGGAAAGCACGGTCAAGGCCGGAAATCCAGCCCAATAACAGCGGGTTCGCAAGGCTTAAAAGTCAAGGCTCAAGCGTTAAGACAGCGCGTCGATTTCGGCGTCGCTGAGCTCGCCAGGGACGATCACGATAGGGATCGGGAAGGTGCCCACCGCATTGGCCATCATGCTGATGAGTGGTCCTGGCCCCTCGGGGCCGGGATTGGCGGCCAGAACCAATATCGCGATGTCGAGGTCCTTTTCGATCACATCGATCACCTGTTCGGTCGGGTCGCCCTCGCGGATCACCCGCTCGGGCGTGATCGCGGCAATGCCGTTGGCGCGGCCGGAAGCGCGATCGAGCGCGGCGTTGGCGTCTTCCATGGCCTCGGCGCGCATGATGTCGGCAACCCCGAGCCATTGCTGATTTTGGTCTTCGATCTCGATGATACGGAGCATCACCACACCGCCATTGGCCCGCATCGCCCAGCGGCTCGCATAGCGGACCGCGCGATCCCATTCTGCGGTGTCATCAACGATGACCAGACATTTTGGCTTGTGACCCGTCTCGTAGCTGCGTCGCTGGGTGGTCATGCATGTTCCGAAGCTGCAACAAGCAGCACATGCTGCCATGGCGCGGCCATGCCCGACAAGCGGCAGGGCGGTGCGACTTGGGTAATATCCCGATTTGTTTTGCCGTGGCACAGCGTGCGCCGCGGCATTTAAGTGCGCGTGGAACTAATGCTTCCGAACAAAGCCGACGATATCGCGTGTGATTTTCATGGTTTCGTCGGCGATGGCCCGCGCCCGGTCGGCGCCATCCACCAGGATGGCGTCGACGTGGCCGGGATCCGCCACCAGGCGCTTCATCTCGGATGCAATCGGCGACAATTTTGCGACGCAAAGTTCGACCAGCGAATTTTTGAAACTGGAGAACTGCCCGCCGCCGAATTCACTGAGCACATCGGCTTTGGTGCGGCCCGCCAGTGCGGCATAGATTCCGACCAGATTGTCGGCTTCGGGCCGGCTCTCCAGGCCTTTTTCCTCCGACGGCAACGGTTCGGGATCGGTTTTCGCTTTACGGACCTTCTGCGCGATGGTGTCCGCGTCATCGGTGAGGTTGATCCGTGAGTAATCCGACGGATCGGACTTCGACATCTTCTTGGTGCCGTCGCGCAACGACATCACCCGCGTCGCCGGACCCGTGATTAACGGCTCCGGCTGCGGGAAGAACAGTCCGTCGTTGAAGCCGTGGCTGCGAACGGAGTCGCCGAAGTCGTTGTTGAATTTCTGCGCGATATCGCGGGCCAGTTCGAGGTGCTGCTTCTGGTCCTCGCCGACCGGAACATGGGTGGCGCGATACAGAAGAATGTCTGCGGCCATCAGCACCGGATAGTCGTACAAGCCCACGGAAGCATTCTCGCGGTCCTTGCCGGCCTTCTCCTTGAACTGGGTCATGCGGTTGAGCCAGCCGACGCGGGCGACGCAGTTGAATATCCAGGCGAGCTCGGCATGGCCGGTCACCTGGCTCTGGTTGAATACGATATGCTTCTTCGGATCGATGCCGGCGGCAATGAAGGCCGCGGTGACCTCGCGGGTGTTGCGCGCAAGCTCGGTCGGGCCGCCCCACACGTCGATGCCTTGCGTGATCGCATGCAGATCGACGACGCAATAGAGGCAGTTATGGGTCTCCTGCAATTTAACGAAATTGACGATCGCACCGAGATAATTGCCAAGATGCAGATTACCGGTGGGCTGCACGCCTGAAAAAACCCGTTCAATGATTGCCATGGTCAGCTTTCCGAAAAGCTATCTATCGTTTGCGCCATCGCTGTTCGAAGCGCCTCGCGCCGTCCATTGCCATGCAAGTCTTGCCCGCGCAAGCGTTCAAGCCCCGCTTTGACGGAGCGCATGGATCGCGTCAACCCAGCGAAGCGCACCGAATAGAACCAGAAACAGGCCATAAACAGCGATTCCACCCGCGATCAGCGCGGCCACCAGGAAGAGGTGCAATGGCGCGGACTCGTTTCCGCTGGATGCCAGCACAAACGGCGCTGATAACCATAACAGGCCGCCCATCGCGAGCGCGGCCGCCACGATGCGCGGCAAGCGCTGACGCGCCATGGGATCGATCGAGAAACCGAACGTGGCGACGCCACGCCGGATCAACACCAGCGCGCTGCTCCAGGCGCCAAGCGCGATAGCGGCCGCGATGCCGCGGATGTCGAACAATCGGCCCAGCACGACCGCCAGAACGATGGTCACCGCAAGGCCCTTGAGGGTTGCCCATAACGGCGTGAGGGTGTCGCGACGCGCAAAGAACGCCGGCGACAGGGCTTTGATCAACACCTGGGCCGGCAGGCCGAGCGCAAGCCACATCAACGCATGCGCGGTTCCCGCGGTGTCGCTCGCGGCAAAGGCGCCATGTTCGAACAACAGCCGCACCACCGGATCGCTCAATACCATCAATCCGAGCGTCGCCGGCAGAGCCAGCCCGATCGCGAGTTCGAGACCGCGCGACTCGGCCTGCGCCGTTGCGTTCCGATCCTCGGCGTGCACCGCGCGGGCCAGCTCGGGCACCAGCACCGCGCCGATGGCAACACTGACGATGCCGAGCGGCAGTTCGATCAAACGGTTGGCGAAATAGAGCCACGACACGGCCGAAGGCGAGGTTGAGGCGACGATCGCGCCCGCCACGATGAGCAATTGCGGTCCGGCGCCGGCGATCATGCCGGGGAAAGCCCTGGCGAGAAAGTTTCGCATCTCGGAATTGAACGTCACACGCAGCGGCGTTGCGAAGGGACTTCGGTGCGATCGCGAGATGAGAATGAGCAATTGCAAGAGTCCCGCAATCCCGACGGTGGCAGCAATTATGAGCGCGGCGTTCGGCGCATCCCATCGTTTGAAGATCAAGAAGATCATCACGGCGATCAAGGCGCCATTGAACAACAGCGGCGCGAAGGCCGTCAGCGCGAAGCGGCCTTGCGCGTTCAACAGCGCCATCGTCACGGTCGCAGGCCCTGCGAAGGCCAGGTAAGGCAGCATCAGGCGGGCGTCGTCTACTGCGAGCTTTAAGGTCATTTCGCCGGCAAAGCCGGGCGCCAGTGCCGTGATGATCCAAGGCATCAACAGGCCGGCGGCGACGGTCGCCAGGATCAGCGCCGTGCTGATGGTGCCAAGCACCCGGCCGGCGAAGGCCGCGGCGGCAACGGGGCCTTTGGTCTCTTTCACAGCGAGCCAGGTCGGCACCAGCGCGTTATTCAATGCGCCTTCCGTCAACAGCCGCCGCACGACGTTGACGAGTTGAAACGCCACCAGAAAAGCATCGGCCACCGGACCCGCGCCGAGCAAGGCCGCGACCATGGCATCGCGCGCAAAACCGAGCAGGCGCGAGGCCAGCGTTCCGGTCGAGACCGTGAGAAACGAGCGAATCATGAACTCCTCTATAGCAGAGGCGCAGATTTGAGTTTGCCTGGGGCGCAGGGATCGTGATAGGCGGCTTGGTTAGAATGGCCATCGCGCTTTAACTACTTATTTGCGCATGATCTTGTCGGAAAACCGGTTTCCACTTTTCCGGATCATGCTTGTCAGGACAGATACATGACCGCAGCGAAATACGACGTACTCGGGATCGGCAACGCCATTTTCGATGTGCTGGTGCAGACCGATGAGGGTTTTCTCAGCCGTCACGGCATGACCAAGGGCGGCATGTCGCTGATCGACGAGGGTCGCGCGGCCGCGATTTACGGGGATATGGGTCCGGCCACCGAGATGTCGGGCGGATCGGCGGCTAACACCATTGTCGGCGTGGCCAGTCTGGGCGCTCGCGCCGCTTATGTCGGCAAGGTAAAGCAAGACAAAATCGGCGGCATGTATGCGCACGACATTCGCGCCGCGGGCGTCGCCTTTGAAACCAAGCCGGCGGCAGATGGCCCAGCGACCGGCTGCTCCTATATTCTGGTAACGCCCGATGGCGAGCGCACGATGAACACCTATCTCGGCGCGGCACAGGAACTGACGCCGGCCGATATCGATGCCGATCAGGTTGCGGCGTCCGCGTTCGTTTATCTGGAAGGTTATTTGTGGGATCCCAAAAGTGCCAAAGAGGCTTTTGTGAAGGCGGCGGCGATTGCGCATCAAGCGGGCCGTCAGGTCGCGCTGACGCTCTCGGACTCCTTTTGCGTCGACCGCTATCGCGGCGAATTTCTCGAATTGATGCGGGGCGGCACCGTCGATCTGGTCTTCGCCAACGAGGCCGAGCTGCATTCGCTCTATCAGACGTCGGATTTCGAGACGGCCCTGAAGGCGTTGCGCAGCGATATCGGCCTTGCGGCGGTGACGCGAAGCGAGAAGGGTTGTGTCGTTGCTTCAAAGGAAGGCTTGACGGTCGTGCCGGCGTTTCCGGTCAAAAAAATCGTCGATACCACGGGTGCGGGCGACCTGTTCGCCGCGGGCTTCCTGTTCGGTCTTTCGCGTGGCATCGGCCATGAGGGCGCCGGGCGCCTCGGTGGGCTGGCCGCGGCCGAAGTCATCCAGCATATCGGCGCGCGGCCACAGGTTTCGTTGAAGGAACTGGCACAGCAAAACGGCCTGCCGGTCTGAGACATCATTTCCTCTCCCCACATGAGAGCGGGGAGAGGAATAATAATAAAAGTCACGCAGCCTTTTTGCCCGCGGCGTCCAGCCCCTCATAGACGCCACGTTCGAAGCCGGCGAAGGCCTCTAGGCATTTTCCGTCTGCAAACGGCAACACCTGCATCAGGATCACGCCGGTGACGTCGCGTGCCGGATCGATCCAGTAATAGGTATTGGCAAGACCCGCCCAGGCGAGGCTGCCCGCGCCGCGGCCCTCGGGTGTCCTGGCGGTCGTGATCAGGAACGACAGCCCCCATTTCTTGACCATGCCCGGATAGAGATCGACGTCGTTGGTGTAGACCGGGATGGCCGATGTCATCTTGGTCACGACAAGGTCGCCGATATGGTTCTCGCCCATGGTGGCGACGGTTTCGGGTTTGAGCACCTGGTTGCCGTTGCCGCGGCCCTTGTTGAGGATCATCTGGGTGAATTTGATGTAGTCCGCCGCCGTGCCGTAAAGGCCGCCGCCGCCCATGTGGAATTCGGGATCCTGTTCAAGTTCAAACGGGATGGGCGCAAGTGACCCATCCGGCCCACGCATGTGCATGCCGACCAGACGCTGACGCATTGAGGGGGTCAATTTAAAGGCGGTATCGTTCATGCCGAGTGGCGCAAACAGGTGATCGCGCAAATAGGCGTCCAGCTTTTTCCCACTCACGGCTTCGACCGCCTTGCCGACGAAATCGATATTGGTGCCGTATTCCCAGCGCGTGCCGGGATCGGACGCAATCGGAGTCTTCAGCGCGGCGTCCTTGCAGGAGGTGATCGGCGGGAGCCCTGTTTTCTCAAGATAGGTCCCCATGTCGCCGTTCCACATGTCGTAGCAGAACCCGGCGGTATGGGTCATCAGTTGGCGCAACGTGATCGGACTCTTCGCGGGCCGCAATCTGGGCTCGCCCTTGGCACCGAACCCCTCCAGTACTTGCGGCGCGGCGAGATCGGGCAGCAGCTTGCCTATCGGTGCCTCAAGAGAGAGCTTGCCCTGTTCGACGAGCTGCATCGCTGCTGCCGTCGTGACCGCCTTGGTCATCGAGGCGATCCAGAAGACGCTCTCGGTCGTCATGTTGTCCGGCTTGGACAGGTCGCGTTTGCCGAACGCTCCCTGATAGATCACCTCGCTGGCACTGGCCGCTACCGCGACGACGCCGGGAATTTCCACGGCATCGCTTTTCTCGCGCAATATCTGATCGATCCGGGCTTTGCTATGCATTGGGTTCCTCCAGGTTATTTTTTTGAAGTGGTTAATCCTCCTCCCGAGGGGGTCATGCCGCAATAGCGCGGGAACCCGGTCGCGCTCTCGTGATCGCCGTTGATCCAAACTGGGGATTGAGGCAGGGCGTGCCACAATTTTCGACGAATCTGGCCGGATCGTTGGCAATATCAGGCTGATCAACGCCATAGTCGTGGCGGGATTTGAAACCGGCCTTCAGTAATGCGTTCAGATCAAAGCAAAAATGCAGCACGAATGTTGCATTTAGCCCTCGGTAGGATCAAATAAACGAGGGGTGGCGCAAAGGAAACGTGATGATTTCGACCTGGAGCGAGTGGAAGCGATACCCACGGGCAGGGCGCGGTGAAAACCTCGAAGCGCCGATCACGCCGGGCATCTATGAGGTTCGTTTCGCTTCCTCGGGCGCGCTGCATTCCTTTGGCGCCGTCGACAATGTCGCCCAGGCGCTGGCGCTTTTGCCCGCAGCCTCCAAATCCTGGTTCGGTCGTCGCGCACCTGCGGAGACCCCGGATCTCGAATACCGCACCTGCGCGACCTCTTCGAAAGCGGATGCCAAAGCCGCGGCGGACCGCATGATCGGGCGACGCGAAGCCTATATGAGCGGCGCGGCCTGATAGCGGGCTGGCCGCTTGGCGAGCCGTCTCGCGTTCCGGTTCTCCTAAAATATGCAAATTTGTTTGATGCGTTCTGCACCCGTGCGGGCGATGCGAGGCGGCTGGTTTCGGCCTATATAGGGTCCACCACCAAAAAATCCTTCAGGAGTAACGCCATGACCCCAACTGCTGCCGCCCGCACCTCGCAATCCGCTGCTCCGACTTTGCGCGACCGCCTGAAGGATCCGTCGCTGCTGCGCGAGCAGTGCTATATCGACGGCACCTGGGTCGGGCAGCCGGAATTGCCGGTGAACAATCCGGCGACCGGGGTTGAAATCGCAAAGGTGGCCCAGTTGGGCGCGGCGGATGCGACCCGTGCGGTTGAAGCCGCCGAGCGCGCCTTTCCCGTCTGGGCGAAGCTCACCGCCAAGCAGCGTTCGAATACCTTGCGCAAATGGTTTGAACTGATCATCGCCAACCGCGAAGACCTCGCGCTGATCCTGACCTCCGAACAGGGCAAGCCACTCTCCGAGGCGCTTGGGGAAATCGATATCGGCGGCGCCTATGTCGAGTTTTTTGCCGAAGAGGCGCGGCGCGTCTACGGCGAGACCATTCCGACCCAAAAGGGAGACGCGCGCCTGCTCGCGATCAAGCAGCCGATCGGGGTTTGCGGCGCGATCACGCCCTGGAATTTCCCGAACTCGATGATCACCCGCAAAGTGTCGCCGGCGCTCGCTGCGGGCTGCACGGTGGTGCTCAAGCCCGCCAATGAAACCCCGCTTTCCGCATTGGCGCTGGTGGCGCTGGCCGAAAAGGCCGGCGTGCCGAAGGGCGTGTTCAACGTCATTACCGGTGACGCGCCGCCGATCGGGCTCGTGCTGTGCGAGCATCCCGCGGTGCGCTTTGTCGGCTTCACCGGCTCGACCGAAGTCGGCAAGATTCTTTACAAGCAGGCCTCGGTCGGCGTGAAGAAGCTCGGGCTTGAGCTCGGCGGTAATGCGCCGTTTGTGGTGTTTGACGACGCCGATATCGACGCCGCAGTCGAGGGCGCGATCGTCTCAAAATATCGCAACATGGGCCAGACCTGCGTCTGCGCCAACCGCCTCTATGCCCAGGACAAGATCTACGATCAGTTTGTCGAGAAGCTTTCGAAGAAAGTCGCGGCGATGAAGATCGGGGACGGCACCGAACAGGGCGTCACCCAGGGACCGCTGATCAACATGGAGGCGATCGACAAGGTCGAGCGGCACATTGCGGAAGCTCTCAAGGGCGGCGCCAAGATCGTCACCGGCGGCAAGCGGCATGCACTCGGCCGAACTTTCTTCGAGCCCACCGTGCTCGCCGACGTGAAGCCGGATGCGCTGGTATCGCGGGAGGAAACCTTCGGACCGCTCGCGGCGGTCATCCGCTTCAAGGATGAAGCCGACGTGATTGCGATGTGTAACAAATCTCCATTTGGCCTCGCGTCGTATTTCTATGCCCGCGATCTCGGACGCGTCTGGCGGGTGGCGGAAGCGCTGGAGTCCGGCATGGTCGGCGTCAACTCTGGTCTGATCACGACCGAAGTCGCACCTTTCGGCGGCGTCAAGGAATCCGGGCTCGGCCGCGAGGGCTCGCATCATGGCATGGAAGAGTACCTCGAGATCAAATATGTGATGATGGCCGGTATCTGACGCGGTGCGGCTGTGCCAGCTCTAGAGCCCGAGCGTCACTTCAGCCCAGTGCACGACGACCTCGCTGTTGAGGAATTCGATCACACTGGGCTCGATCGCCTTGGGCCCATCGTGTGCGACGGTTGCGGTTGCGACGATGGCGTCGCAACGATCATTGAACGCGATCGCCAGCACCGAGCTGGGCGCGTGATAGGGCTCGGCGACGGCGTAGGCACGGCTGCGGCCCTTCATCCAGGCGATCTTGATCTCGTGGCCCGGTCCCAAGACCGACGGCTTGCCGCGCATCAGGTTGAAGTCGCTCAGGCGGTCGAGCTCGTTGTCGTCGGAGACGCCGGTCAGACAATTGCAAAAGCCGATCTTGGCGCGGATATACACGTTGACGTCGACACCACAATCCTTGGCTGGGCAATGGAAGGCCTTGCCTTCGCCCCACTCGTCGGTCGGAAACGGCCATCGCACTTCCGCAAACTTCGGATGGCTCGGCGGCGTCAACGCCTTGCTCTGAACCAGCATCGGCCAGGCGAAGAACGCCGAAAGGCCGGCGCACGCGCCAAGTGCGAGACCCAGAATGACCGCAACTATGGTGCTTCGGTTTCCGGCCATGCTCTAGTGGTCCGATTCTAACATTCTTATCCGCTTCTCAGCGGTCACTTTTGCGAATGTTAGAATCAAAAGGACCACTAGCAAATAAAAGTTTTCTAGTGGAGTTTCGGATTTGACATGCGCTTGACGAACTCGCAGCTGGATGGGTAGCGAATGTCAAATCCACTCCACTAGTTGCTCGCGACGAAAGCCCGTGCCGCGACGAGCGTCGGCCGATCGGAGTTCGTGTCGGATGCCAGCGACAGCAGCTTTTCATAGTTTGCCTTCGCGGTCGCCGTGTCACCCAGCGCCTGCGCAGCCTTTGCCGCTCCAGCATAGCCATTGAAGCGGTTCGGCTCCTTGGCCTTGGTGGCCTCGAACGCCGCAAGGGCCTCCTTCGCCATGCCACGATCCAGCAGCATAGCGCCATACAGCTCACGCGCCGGTGCCAGTGGTCCGGGCGTCACCGGCGCTTTCTCGGTCTTGTCTTCGGCATCGACCGCCGCGCTCATGGCCGCCAGCGCATCGTCGTATTTGCTGTCGGCGTAGAGGATCCAGGCGTTTGCCGTCTGCACTTGTACATCGACTTGACCCGCCCAATAGTCGCTTTTGGCCTCGCGCAGACGGTCGCGAAGTTCGACAAGTTTGGCAGCATCGGTGCGCGCGGCGGCGACGTCGCCGGAGCGTGCCGCGCCGATCGCGCGGGCAAAATGAGAAATCGCCATCGCTTGTGGAAACTTGTTCGGCTTGACCTCGAGCGTGCTCGCACCCTTCCAGTCGCCGCGCTCGAACACGTAGCGCGCAGGCGCGGCAGCGCGTGAGAACGCGCCAGCAAAGGAATCCGGATCGGGCGTCATGGCCGCAACGGCGGCGATCACCCCGCGTGCGTTGTCGTCCTGGGCCAGTTGGAGATAGGCATAGACGAGATAGTCTTCGCCATGAAGTTGCTCGCCGCCTTCGTGGCTGACCTTGGCCGCTTCGACCGAAGCCAGGTTTGCCGCAATGGATTCCTTCCAGTAGCCGACGCGCGTGAAAATATGCGACGGCATATGCTGGGCATGCGGTGCCTGCGGCGCAATCTTGGCATAACGAAGCGCCGCCGGCAGCCCCTTGGCCGCGATCGGCGGATAATCGTAGAGATGGATCAGATAGTGGGCCACGCCGGGGTGAAATGGCTGGCGCTGCCAGATCGGCTCGAGAATGGCAGCGCCCTTGAGCTGGTTGGCGTAGGTCTTGTCGGCAGGCGAGGCGGCCACGTTCAGCGTAATCGCGTAGAAAATCTGGGCCTCGTCATCATCGGGATATTTCGCGGCGAGCGCTTCCATCTTCTTCAAATAGGATTGCACCCGCGCCTGCTGAGGCGTCTTGTCGTAGTCGACATACATGACCGACAGCGCGTCGATGTAATCGCGCTCGCGTTCGCTTTTGGCGCCGATCTCTTTTGCTTTCTCGATGGCAGAAAGTCCAAGCGGAAGATTTGGTGCAGGTATCGCGCTATGCGGATTGTTCAATAGCGACAGCGCAATGCCCCAATAGGCGATGGCGCAGTCAGGGTCCGCCTTGATCGCCTCCTCGTAAATCTCCTTCGATTGGGCATACCAGAACGAGTGCTGGTAGCGCATCGCGCGGTCGAACCGCCGCTGCGCGACTTCGTTGCAGGTGGTCGCGAAATGCACCTTACCCAGTTTCTGATCCGCTTCGTCCTGGGCCAGGACCAGTGAGCAGGTTCCGAACGTCGTAATGGCGGCAAGGGTCGCGGCAAACCAAAATTCGCGCATGACGTTCTCCGTTTTCCGAAGCAAGCGTGAATTGAAGCCGATGGCGTCATCCAATCATAGACCGTAACAGGTCGCTTCTCAACGCGTTCGCCCAGCCGTTTTGCTCATAAAAAGTCGCGAGCGGCCCGTCTATCGCCGGAGCACGCCGATCAGGCGGTTGGCGAAGGTCAACCGTTCGGCCATCACCAGCACGAAAAAGGTCAATAATTTCTGGCTCAGTTCGGGGTTTTCGGCCTTAATCGCCTCGAACTGTTGGACGCTCAGGACATACAGGACGCTTGCTACCTCGGCTTGAATGGTCGCATTGCGCGGCGCCCGCGTCACTAGCCCCATTTCGCCGATGGTGGTATAGCGGCCGAGGCTTCGTACCCGCGTCAGTTCGCCGTCGGCGGTTGGGATCATGACGCCGACGCGGCCATCGAGAATAAAGTGCATGGAATTGGCCGCATCGCCGGCGCTGACGACGGTCTCGCCGACGCCAACTTCAATACGCTGGCATCGCTGCATCAATTCGATCGCTTCCTCGTCGGTGCCGAGAATGCGGACGAACCAATCCTTCAAGGATGCTTCCTCGTCGCCGTGGCCCTCGTGCTGCGCGATGATATCGTTTTCGCACCATTCGAGCGCGTGATCGAGCTCCGGCATGACGCTGACGTCGCGCGAGATGAACTCGCTCGATCGCAGCGCCTTTTCCGTCGCCGCCTGCAAGTGAACCAGAACCAGCCGGATGCCGCGGTCGTTTGCCGTGCGCTTGATCTGGGCGAAACTATAGGCTGCCGAGGAGTCGATCCCGGTCACCAGCTTGAAGTCGAACACCAGAAAGCGGCACTCCGGATGCCGCGCCAGCAGCGCCTTGACGTGCTGGTAGAGGCGGTTGGCGGAGCCGAAGAACAGATAGCTTTGCAGGTTGAGGCCCTGGATGCTGCCGCCATGCGCCGCAAGCACCGCTAGTTCCTCGCGGGAGCGATCGAGCGAGCTGCGATATTCCGAGCCGTCGAAACTGAATTTGATGGAATCGATGCGCGAAGCGCTCAGGGCAAACGTCGCGCAGCCGATCACGACGCCGATCAGGATGCCGGCAATGAAGCCCCATTCGACGATGATCAGGACGATCACGAGCAGCGACAGGTATTCCGTCAGCGAGAGCCGCCGCCGCGACTGAACGATCCATTTGTGGAGCGCGTCAGCGCCGAGATAGATCAAGAGGCCGCCCAGCACGAATTTCGGCATATAGCCGAGAAGGGATGGGGCAAAGATCAGCATCAATAGCGAGATTGCCGCCACCGTCAGCCCCGACAGCGGGCCAGTGCCGCCGCCGTTGTAGTTGAGGACGGATCGGCTGATGGAGACGCAGCCGGGGTATCCTCCAAAGACACCCGCGAGCATGTTGGCCAAGCCGGTGACGTTGAGCTCGCGCTCGAGGTTAGCTTCCCGGTGTGTCGCGACTTCGATGCCGGTGGTGTTGAACAGCGTGGATGATGCCGTCACGAAGATGACGGCGATCAGATTGCCCGAAAGATCCGGCAACAGATGCCAGGGATAATGGCTGAGCCCATTGACGCTCCACGGCGACATGAAGGTGACGCTGGGGGGCGGCTGAAAGGTCCAGCCGGCGGCTTGCGCTTCCGCCAGCGGTATGCCGGCCAGCCAGAACACGACATGGGCCGCGACCACGCCGCCAATCAGGATGGCCGGCAGTCCAAACGGCGAGCGGGAGCGGTGCCATGTCAAATAGAGAACGAGCGCCATGGCGCAGGCGGCCGCCAGCTTGGCCAATGCGAGAAGGTCCTCGAATTGACCGAGGGTTCGAAATTGCAGGGATTGCCCGGTGATGACACGAACCGCACCGAGGATAATGAGGCAACCGGTTGCGGCCAGAAAACCGCCGACCACCGGATACGGCACATAACGGATCGCGCGGCCCATGCGCGTCATTCCGAAACAGCACAGCACGAGCCCGGTCAGGATGGTCGCGATCGCCAATGTGATCAGGATCGGCGCGAGCAGCGGCGCGGACGGGTCGGCCGCCGCAATGCGTTCCGCCATGGACGAGGCGAGAATGCCTGTCATGGCGGCGGTGGAGCTTTCGGGTCCGGAAACGGCGAAGGGGATTGAGCTTCCGACCGCGATCACGCCTGCGAGGATGGCGGACGAAATGAACGTCGCGGCGACGCCATAGGATAAATAGGACGAAAGGGGTCCGCCAAAAATCAGCAGCGAGTACGACAGCCCGAAGGTGACGGTCAAAACGCTGGCGGCGCTGCCGCCGAGAACATCCTTCAGGATCACACGCAGCGGCAGCCTGGTGCCCACTTTCCGAAGTTCGTACTCCATCTCGGCCTGCATCGGTTACGAACTTCGGAAAGTCATGGGTACTGGCAAAACGACGATTTGAGTGCCGCTCTTCAATTTAAAGTTCCCGGACGGAATTTGCAGCCTGCCATGCAGGAACTTCAAATGCGCGGCACGATACCGAAGACCAACCGACTCAATGCTCACGCGTTGATCCCCAAAAGACGGACGTCAGTGGTAGACGAAGGCAGCGCGTCAGGACAAGATCATTTTTTCTAAATAGTCAAAGCGCGGAGTGCGCCGACGCTATATCCTCAGATCGCTGCCGGTGACGCGGCGATAGGCTTCGAGATAACGCTGGCTGGTTGCGTTCACGATGCTATCGGGCAAAGGCGGCGGGGGAGCTTCGCCGTTCCAGTGGCCCGTGCGGCGCTCGGTGTCGAGATAGTCGCGCAACGGCTGCTTGTCGAAGCTCGGCTGCGGTTGACCCGGTTGATAGGCGTCCACCGCCCAGAACCGCGAACTGTCGGGGGTCATGACTTCGTCGATCAGGATGATCCGGCCATCGGCGTCGCGGCCGAACTCAAACTTGGTGTCGGCGATGATGATGCCGTGCTCGCGGCTCAAGCGTTCGCCGATTGTGTAAATCGCGCGCGTCATGTGTTCTAGCGTATCGGTGACTTCGCGGCCGACGATTTCGCACATCCGAGCGACGGTGATGTTTTCGTCATGACCGGTTTCGGCCTTGGTGGCCGGGCTGAAGATCGCGGGCTCCAGTCTTCCGCTCTCCAGAAGACCAGGCGGAAGCTTGTCCCCGGCCAGCGTGCCCTGCGCGGCATATTCTTTCCAGGCCGAACCGGAGAGGTAGCCGCGGATCACGCATTCGATCGGAAACACCTTCGTCCGCCGGCACAACATCGCGCGTCCCAGGAGTGAAGCGCGATGATCCCGCAGCGCCGGCACTTCGCGGATGATCGTGTCGGCGTCGGCACTGATCATGTGATGCGGCACTGTGCCTTCGAGCTTCTTGAACCACCAGGCGCTGATCTGGGTCAGCACCGCGCCCTTCATCGGAATGGTCTCCGCCATCACGATGTCGAAGGCCGAGATGCGATCGGTGGTCAACAGCAGGACGCGATCATCGCCGACAGCATAGATGTCGCGAACCTTGCCGCGCCCGATCCGGGGGAGAGGCAAGTCGCTCGCAAGCATGGTGTTCATCAATCTTACTTTCGAAAAGGATCAGGAATGAAGCAAACTCATTCCGGCAACGGAATGAACTCGTGCTCGTTGGGAACCGGAGCAAAGCGGCCTGACTTCCAGTCCTGCTTGGCCTGCTCGATCCGCTCTTTACTGGAGGAGACGAAGTTCCACCAGATGTGCCGCGGGCCTTCGAGGGCATCTCCACCGAGAAACATCATCCGCACCGGCTTCAGCGTCTTGACGGTGATGCGGTCGCCGGGGCGAAACACCAAAAGGCGAGGGCCCTCATAGCGCTCACTGGCGATCTCGACCTCGCCGTCCACGATATAGATGGCGCGCTCCTCATGGTCTGAATCAAGTGGAACGCTGACGCCTGCTTCCGCCGTCACCTCGACATAGAACCAGGGCGAAACCATCGCGACCGGCGATGCCGCGCCAAAGGCGCTCCCTGCGATGATCCGCGCCGTGATTCCGCGATCGGTCACGATCGGCAGGTCGGACGCCGCATAATGCTGGAAGGTCGGCGCGATCTCTTCTTTTCCGGCCGGCAGTGCGATCCAGCTTTGCAGGCCCAGCATCTTCTGGCCGCTCGCGCGCTGAAGGTCGGGCGTACGTTCGGAATGGGCGATGCCGCGGCCCGCCGTCATCAGGTTCATGGCGCCGGGCTCAATTTCGCGGATATTGCCCTCGCTGTCGCGGTGCATGATGCTGCCGTCGAACAGGTAGGTGACGGTGGCAAGGCCAATATGAGGATGCGGACGCACGTCCATGCCCTTGCCCGACACGAACTGCACCGGGCCGAAATGATCGAAGAAAATGAAAGGTCCGACCATCTGCCGTCTGCCGTGCGGCAGCGCGCGGCGAACTTCAAAGCCGTCGCCGAGGTCGCGGGTGCGCGGCACGATGACGAGTTCCAGCGCATCGCAGGAGGCGGGATCGCCAAGGATCGGGTCGTTGGAGGGCTGCCAGCTCATGGATTACTCCCTTGCAGGTTGGCTGATATCCATAGCAGAAAATTTGTGAGACTTATTTGGCGTTTTATCGAAACGGACACCTCAAGCGAGGGTTGGGTTTCCAGGTCGTGCTAGTGACCCGCAATGACCTTCAGGCGCTGGGCCTGGGCGCACTCGTCTTCGATCTTGAAATAACGGGCCACCGCCTCAATGCCAACGTTGAGAGGGTGACGTTCGCCGGGTTGCCGATCGGCCAACATCCGTAGCTTGTCGGCGGCGCCGTTGAACTGGGATTGATTGTTGATGATGATGGTGGCGCCTGCGGCCGCCGCCAGCGAGGCTAGCCGGCGTTCCGATCCCAGATATTGATCGAAATGCGCCGCGTCGTTGGGGAAATTGAATTCGGTGCCGCCGGAATAGACGGCCGTCAGCGGTTTGCCCTGATCGTGCACCTGGAAAATGCCGGAAATGGTTCCCGGCGTATGCCCGGGCGTCGCGTAGAGCGTAACCGTGCGATTGCCCACCGTGATCTTCATGCCGTCGGTGGCAGCGATGTCCCGCTTCGGCTTGCCCGTCGGGTATCCATAAAGAGAACCTTCAATGAGATCCCAATCCGCCGTCACGATGCGCGCGCCGTAGCGCGACTGAAACAGATAAGCTCCGCCGGATTCGCCGCGATGGCCATGGGAAACGATGACGTATTTCACTTTCGCCGGATCGAGACCCAGCTGCTTCATGCCGCCGACCAGCACGTCCTCGGCATCGTAGACATGGGCGGTATCGTAGAGGATGTAGCCATCGTCTGAAGTGAGCAGCCACGCCGAGGTGCTTTCGGTTCCCAGCCAATAGACGTCGTCGAACGCCTTCTTCGGCTGCATATAGGCCGCCTTGCGGTTCGGATCTTCGCGAGGGGTAGGTGCGTCGGGCGCAGGCGCGCCGCGCTGAGGCGCAACACAGATGGCGGTCACAAGCCCATAGAAGTCGGGCGTGTTGTTACGCCCTCCGGCTGCGTTCTTGCCCGCGGCCAAGTGGCTTTCTATCGAGCGGCCCTCGATCGTATCTGGCACAGATGCCGACGATTGGGCGTAAGCCGAATCCGCGAGCATCACGAAGGCCAATAGGCACAACGCCTTGCGCATCGACATTCCGTCCCCCTTCACACGCGTGTATTCCACATGCTCTACTTGGCAACCTAGCACCTGATTTATCGCGCCGAATAGTTTGATCGCACCACCAGGAAAAAGAGCCGCGTCTCAATCCGCCAAATCAAAGGGGAGAAACCATGAATCGAGCACTGACCACACTCGCTTTCGGCGCCAGTCTGTTCGCCAGCCTCGCGGTATCAGCGAAAGCGGCGCCGGACGTGTCGCTGGCGCGTTTCGAATGCGGCACGCCCCAGGAACCTCAGGCGGTCAATCCGCGATTCTCGGATACTTACTCTTACGGTGATCTCAAACTTCAGTTCGTCTTCAGCTGCTATCTCATCAAGCACGGCGACGAATATATGTTGTGGGATACCGGCCATGCCATGACCATGCCCAAGGTCGCACCAAAAGTCAGCCTGGTCGATCTCCTGGCAAAGATCGATGTCAAACCCGACCAGATCAAATATGTCGGCATCAGCCACTATCACGCCGATCACACCGGCCAGATTGCCTCGTTTCCGAAAGCAACCCTCTTGATCGGCGCCAGGGAATGGGACGCGATTACAGCGCCGAAGCCGGCGGCAGGCGTGAACTTCAAGCCGTTCGAGAGCTGGATCAAGGGTGAAAGCAAGGTCGAGCCGCAGACCCTCGACAAGGATGTGTTCGGCGACGGCACGGTGATCATGTTGCGCACACCCGGCCACACGCCCGGTCATTCCAGCCTGCTGGTCAAGCTGTCGCAGATGGGCCCCGTGATCCTTTCAGGCGATGCGGTGCATTTCCGCGAGAACTACGATTTGGACGGCGTGCCTTCGTTCAACTATGACCGCGCCCAGACGGTGGCTTCGATCGAGCGCATCAAGAAAATTGCGACGAATCTGAAGGCGACGCTCATCATCCAGCACGACGCCCGCGACGTCGAAAAGCTGCCGGTATTTCCGGCCTTCGCGAAATAGCGGCTGGTTCGAACGGGTTAAATGCGAGGAGCAGTCGAGGTGGAGTTACGCCGTCGCGCGACCGGACGGTCACGCGACGGCCTGAGAACAATCAGGCGGCGCGGACAGCCGTGAGGAATTTCGACACCTCGGTCTCAAGCCGGCCAGAATCCGTTGAAAGCGTTTTTGCCGCCAATAGCACTTGCGATGAGGCAGAGCCGGTGTCCGTTGCGCCGCGCTGTACGTCGGTGATGTTGGAGGAGACCTGCTGGGTGCCTTGCGCCGCCTGCTGGACATTGCGCGAGATTTCCTGGGTTGCCGCACCCTGCTCTTCGACCGCCGCCGCGATGGTCGAGGAGATTTCCGATAGTTTTTCGATCGTGCCCGAAATTTCCTTGATGGCGCTGACGGAATCCTGGGTGGCTACCTGGATTCCATTGATCTGCTGGCCGATCTCGCCGGTCGCTTTCGCGGTCTGCTCGGCGAGCGCTTTCACTTCGGAGGCGACGACCGCAAAGCCGCGGCCGGCCTCTCCTGCGCGCGCCGCCTCGATGGTGGCGTTGAGCGCGAGCAGGTTGGTCTGGCCGGCGATGGTGTTGATCAGTTCGACGACGTCGCCAATACGGGTTGCAGCCTTCGATAGCTCGCTGACGCGATCGGTCGTCGAGCGGGCCTGGCCCACGGCGTCCTTCGCCATCCGCGCCGATTCCTGGACCTGGCGGCTGATTTCATTGACCGAGGAAGATAGCTCTTCGGTGGCGGAAGCCACCGACTGTACGTTGGTGGAGGCTTCTTCCGACGCGGCCGCGACTACGGTGGACAGTTCTTGTGAACGAGCCGCCGTGGCCGACAGCGAGCCTGCGGAAGATTCGAGTTGGGACGAAGCCGAGGAAACGGTCGTGACGATCCCCCCGATCATGTGCTCGAATTCACGGGTGATGTTGTCGACCCGGCGGCCACGCTCGATCTTGGCTTGCGCATCCATCGCGGCTGCTTCATCGGCAGCCTTCTTGGCGATCAGTGCGTCCTTGAAGACCTGTAACGCATCGGCCATCATGCCCATCTCGGTCTTCTCGCCCTGGTGCGGGACTTCAGCGCCGAGATGGCCTTCGCCAAGCGCCTGCATCGGTGTGACGATCGAAGCGATGCCCGTCGAAATGTCGCGTATCACATAGAAGCTGAAGGCGGCACCGAGGATGATGGCCGTTCCGACAATGACCGCAAGGAGAATCAGCGCCGACGAATAGGTCTCCGCCGCTCGCCTGGTTTCCCTTTCGGCGCCGGCGTTGTTGAACTCGATATCCTTGCTCAGGATGGCGTCGGACTCGATGCCTACCTTGATGGCACGCTTGTTCAGTTCGATCGCCTCCCGCGGAAATTGGCCGGCTTCCTTGCGCGACAGCTCGATCACCTTTGCAGCGATATCCTTGTATTCCCGCCAGAGCTTCGACCAGTCGTCGTAGAGCGCGCGCTCGTCCGGAGAATTGATCATGGTTTCGTAGTTCTTGCGGATCCTGGTGTTGTTTTGGACGATCCTTTCGAGCGTCTTTTCGACGGCTTGTTTCTCCTCGACCGTCTCGGCCAGCAGATGCGCACGGAGCGCGGTTCGATAGAGAATGATGCCGGCGTTCAATTCGCCGAGTGTTTTCACGCTTGGCAGCCAGTTCGTCGCGATCTCGCTGGTGTTCGCGTTCATCGCCCGCATGTTGCTGGCGGCGAGGAGGCCGGAGCCGGCCAGGGCCAGAAGCAGAACGGAAAACGACGCAGATGATTTTGGTGCGGATCGCGAATTTCATGAACATGCCAGGAAGCCCCCATCGAACCCCAACGACCGCGCATGCCGGTTAATGTGCGGATGTTGCGCGGAAATTTTGCAAGAGAACGTATCGGGCAGAGATTCACCAATGGTTAATGCAACCTGCCGTCGAACCACGAGGACACGAAGTTTTGTACAGCGAGCCGCTTTCGGTCCGCACCGAATGACGAAGCTGCCTAAGGAAGCGGCGGTCGGAGCAGATCAACCCGGCTCCGCATCCGGCTGACGCTCCGGCGTCCAGGCAAGCTCTCGAAGGGATATGGCGAGTTACATCGCCACAGCCTTTGGAAGTTGAATCGCCAGATGTTCAATGAAGGCGCGGACTGAAGGTAAGAGGCCTTGCCGGTAGGGCAGCAGCGCGGTCAGCGTCGAACCGCCGGCAAGCCACGTGGGCAACACCCTGCGCAGCGCTCCCGATCGAAGCTCTTCGCGACAGACATAGCCGGGCAGCGCGACAATGCCGAGCCCGGCGATCGCCGCGTGCTTCAATCCGACCATGTCGTCGCTCATGAGGCGCGGCGTCAGCGGCACGACAACCTCGCTTTTTCGTTCACTTGCGTGGCGAAGCCGCCAGGCTGGGGAAATCCCGGTACGCATCATGAAAAGCGAGGAATGCTTTCGCAGTTCTTCCGGCGTCCTGGGCGAGCCGTTCGCGTCGAGGTAAGCGGAGCCTGCGAACAGCAGCCAGGGTGCCGGTGCTAGCGTCCTCTGGACCAGCGTCGAATTCGGAAGTGGATCTGAATGCGCTCTGACCGCGACATCGTAGTTCTCGCCGACGATATCGACCTTTTGGTCCGTCGCATGCGCGACGATGTTGACCCTGGGATAGCGGACGAGAAAATCCGTGACCGCCTTGCGCAGTGCGAACTGCATGGTGGCCGTGCCCGATGTGAAACGCACCGTCCCGATCGGCTCACTCAGCCGGTGCCGTATCGAGGCCTCAGCCTGTTCGGCCTGCTGCAGCATCTCCGTCGCATGGCGATAGAATTCGCCACCCGCATCCGTCATCCCAAACCGTCGTGACGTGCGGTTGAGCAGCCGAACCCCGAGGCCCGCTTCAAGCTGGCGGATGCGATGGCTTAGAGTTGATTTAGGAAGCCGAAGCGTGCGGCTGGCGGCGGTGAAACCGCCCCGGTCAACCACCTGCACGAAATAGAAGAAGTCGTTGAGGTCGAGCATCGGGTCATTGTCCAATATATTGGATGATAAGTTCGGATATTGCCGGCTTTTTGTCCGATGGTCCAGCGACTAGCTTTCACTCCCATAGCAGGGGGCGGCAGTTGACTGTCGCCGCCCGTGGACCGGCAGAGGCCTTCATGCAACGGCGTCAATTCATCCAATCCGCCACGTTCGGAGCCGCCGCGATGATTCTCGGCGCAGCGCCGATCAGCGGCGCATCTCAACCCTCCACATCTCGGGAGAATGTCATGGCAGACGAACTTCACCCCTATGAACCGCTCACATCCGAAAACGCAGCGCTCGTCCTCATCGACCATCAGGTCGGTCTCATGACCGGAGTGCGCGACTATTCGACCGGAGAACTCAAGCACAACGTGGTCGCGTTGGCCAAAGCCGCCAAGGCGTTGAAGCTGCCCATCGTCGTCACCACGACCGCGCGCGACAGCATGTGGGGTCCGACCTTCCCGGAACTCGTGGCCGCCTTACCCGGCGTCCAAATCATTGACCGTTCGTCGGTCAACGCATTCGACGATGCCAGGGTCGCGCGCGCGATCGAAGCGACCGGCCGCAAGAAGCTGATCTTGGCCGGCATCTCGCTCGAAGTCTGCGCCGCGTTTCCCGCCGTCACCGCGGTGGGCAAGGGATATGGCGCCTACGTCGCCGTCGATGCCTCGGGAACGTTCAGCGAGACCAAGCGTCAGACCGGCCTCCTGCGCATGATGCAGGCCGGCGTGATCGTCTCGGATTATGCGACCTTGATGGTCGAGATCCTGAAAGACAACGCACGGCCGGAGGCCGGTGCCGTCTACGACGCCCTGGATATGCCCTGGGCCAAACTGGTCGGGCAGATCGCGCAGGCTTACGGAAAGTGACCGGATGCCAGTCGGCTTGCGCCGACCGGCATTCCAGGCACACACTTGTCGATCGCTGCTATGCTGCCTCTTATTTCGTCGGGAGTTCCGGATGAATCGCATCGTCATCGCATTACTCGCTACATTGCTCGCAACTGCAGCGCAGGCGGCCGAGTACATGCAGAAGACGCCGTTCCAGTTGTCGCGCGCGTTTTCACCAGGGGTCATAACGTCTGGCGGAACAACCGTCTGGGTCGCCGGCCAGACTGCGACGGAGGACAGCCAGGGCCACGACATCGCCAATAATTTCGAAGCCCAGGTCAAACAGGTGTTCGCCCAGGTCGACGGCGTCCTGAAGCGCGCCGGCGGCAGCTTGGACAACGTCGTCGCCATGACGGTCTTCATCAAGGAATCCCGGTATGGCGACAAATTCGTCGAAATGCGCAAGGACTTCTTCAAGAACGGAAACTATCCCGGCAGCGCCCTCATCACCGTGACGAATTTCGCCCGTCCCGGAATCGAGATCGAAGTGCAGGCTATCGGCGTGATCGGCGATAGCTGCTCGAGCGACAACCCCTGCTCGGCCGAAGGAAAGGCCAAGGGGACGCCAGGTAAATGAACTTGCAGATCAACCCGGCTCCATGCCCTTTGCCTTGATGACAGTCAGCGCCGGCGGTGCGGCGAGAAATTTGACGAAGGCCTTGGCCGCATCGGCTTCCTTGCTCGCCACCGAGACGGCCGCGGAGAAGTAAGTGTAGGACTGAATATCCGCTGGCAGCGGCCCAACAAGCTCGGCGCCGGCATATGGCAAAATCTCGCTGATCTGGGTCATGCCGATTTCGACGTCGCCCTTTGCGGCAGCCTCGCCGGCGGCCCCCGGCAACGGCTTGAGTTTGGAGTCCAGCTCGGCGTCGATACCAAGCCTTTCGAACAACGTCTTGAGATAGGCGCCGGTGGCGCCTGATGCTGTAAAGCCGATGGATTTGGCATTGAGGAGCGTCCGCTTGAATGCCTCAGTCGTGCTGATATCGGGCCTTGGAGCACCCTTGCGAATTGCAACGCCGATCCCCGAATGCGCGATGACGGTCCGCGCCATATCGATTTTCCCCGCAAGGCTATCGATGACCGGTACGGTAAGCACGGCAACGTCAAATGCCACGCCATCGTCGATTTTCACCTTCAAGGCCGCAGCCGGTGCGAAGGTAATGTCGACTTTATTGCCGGTCGCTTTCTCGAATTGCGGTGCGAGTTCCTCCAGCGTCGTCTTGACGGCCGTCGAAGCCAAAACCTTGATCTCCGCCGCCTGCGCCCCATTCGCCAGCAGCGCCAGTGCCGACCCGGCGATCAGACCAATCACATGTTGAATTTTCATCGCTTTCTCCCAAACCACTGTTTTTGGTATCGACGTCGAGCCAACCTAGCGAAAAGCGCGTGCGACCGCGAGACGCGCTGTTCCAACAAAACCAAACGTGATGAGCTCGTGTCTTCTAGCTCGGGTGAGCGTAACGCCCTTCAATGCCGTTTGATGAATTCAAGAACCTTCGCATTGAATACGTCCGGCTGCTCCCACGTCACCGCATGGCCTGCATCGGCTACGACCACCCATTCATGGTTTTTCATGTGGGCCGCCCAGACCAGCATCAAGGCCGGAGGTGCAAGCAGATCGGCATCCGCGGCAAGCACAAGGGTGGGCGTCGGGATCGTCTCGATCTTCGCCAAGGTATTGGGTGTGCGAAGCGGTTGATCTGAGGCTTCGGCCTGACGCGCATGCTCGTCGATCTCGATCCAGCGTTGGGTCCCGTCCGGGTTCGCGCCTCGATAGGACGGCCCGACTTCCCGGTAGACCGCCGGCAACTTCCGCAATCCCGGTATTTCAAGACGAGCGCTGAAATCGGCGATCTCCTTGTCTGCTATCTGCCCGGTGCTCGCCGCGATCACCAGGCTTCGAAGCTTTTCCGGACGCCACGCCGCATAGTCCAAAGCCGCAAACCCGCCACCGGCGACGCCCAGCAAGTGAAACGTGTCCAGCTTGAGATATTCCGCGAGCGCATCAAGATCGCCTGCAATACTTCCCCGCTGCGGTCCCGTTGCGGGATTGGCAATGCTCTTGCCCCAGCCGCGGCGGTCGAAAGCGATGACGCGGTATCCGGCCCGAGAGAAGTTTGCGATCTGGTTCGCCCAGACGGCACTCGTGCCGGTGTTGGCGTGAAGCAGAATGAGTGGCACGCCTGTGCCGCCGGTGTCCGTGAACCACAGCTTCACGCCGGGCAGTTCAGCGAAGGCGCCAACACCGGTTGCCGCGGTTGTTTGAATTCCTGCCGCCACCGTGCCCAAGGCACCAACAAGAAACGCGCGCCGCTTGATCATGTGATCTCCCCGGATATTCGGACCTGAGGCTCCAAGAAAGTTAGCACGCTGACGGGCGATCCGCGCCATGCCCCGTTTGTGCCGGAGGCTGACATTGCGTCGAACCTCACATACTCTCAGCCCAACCATTACAAAGGGCCGTCAAGGACCGCTGCCGAATTTCGGCATATCGACATTGAGGAAATGCCATGAAGCTCGCGCGTAGAGCTGTTCTGCGCCTGGCAGCCGGTGCTGCGGCGCTCCCGGCCGCACTCCGGATGGCGGGCGCGCAAGACCCCCCGAAGCAGCCGTCGGGGCAGTCCATCGCTCCGCTTGCGGAAAAACTCGCGGCCTATGCCGATCGCCTGCGATATGAGGATATCGACGCGGCAACCGTCGAGCGGGTCAAGACGCACTTCATCGATACGATCGGATGCGGCATCGGCGCCTTCGACGAAGGGCCGGTTGGCATTTGCCGCAACGTCGCGCTGGCGGTCGGCGGCAACGCCACCATCGTCGGGACCAACAGGCGCACGACACCTGAGCTCGCGTCTTTCGCCAACGGCGCCGCATTCCGTTATTTCGACTTCAACGACACTTATGTCGGGCGTTTTTCCGTTCATCCCAGCGATCACATATCGGCCTGCCTCGCAGTCGCGGAGGCTGAGCGGGCCAGCGCCAGGGATTTGATCGTCGCGATCGTCATCGCCTATGAGGTGAACTGCCGGCTGGTCGATGCCCTCGACATCACGGCGCGCGGCTGGGACCCGCCGGTGATGAGCCTTCCGGCGGTGGCGCTTGCCGCGGGAAAGTTGATGAAACTCCGCCCCGAGCAGTTGACGCAAGCCGTCAATATCGCCGTCAACGATCACATCCCGATGGCCCAGACCCGGGTGCAGACGCTGTCGGACTGGAAGGGGCTCGCCGATGCCGAAGCCGCGCGCAACGCGGTATTCGCAGCACTTCTGGCCCGGGGCGGTCTGAGCGGCCCGGCACCGATTTTCGAAGGCCAATCCGGCTTCTTCAAGCAGGTGTCCGGCCCCGGCAACGTCGACCCCGACAAATTCGCGCCGCACGATGGGCCGTTCCGGATCCATCGCTGCTCCATAAAGCCGTACCCCGCGGTGATCTACACCCAGACCGCGATTGTGGCCGGCATCGAAGTTGCCAAGGAGGTCGGGTCGCTCGAGCGCATCGCCGCGATCGAGATCGCCACAACCCAGCGGGGCTATCAACGGACCGGCAGCGAAGCTGAAAAATGGTCGCCCAAAACCAGGGAGACCGCCGACCACAGCCTGCCCTACATCACCGCGCGCGCGATGTTCGACGGGGACATCACCAATGAAAGCTTTGCGCCTGACATGTTCGGAGATCCACGCATTCTCGCCTTCATGCAGAAGATCACGGTCCGCGAAGACCCCAACCTCACGGCGCGGGTCGGAGCCGCGCCCACGCGCGTGACGGCGATCCTGGCCGACGGGCAGCGAATTTCGCGCGAAGTCGATTACGCCCCGGGCTTCGCCGAACGGCCGATGAACCGATCCGAGGTGGAAAGGAAATTCCGCGGCAATGTGGGCAAGCGCTGGCCACCGGAGCGTACCGACACCGTTCTGCGGGCGCTGTGGGCGCTCGACGAGACGGACGATCTATCTCGCTTGCTCGGCCAGCTTTCGATGCAGACAAAACCGTAAGAACGCTAAAGCGCGTGTAGCACCATGCATAAATTTGGAATGGTGGGAGGCTTCATGAACTGTCTGAGGATCGCACTCGCTGCCCTTGCCGTGGTCGCAGCCATGCGCAGCGGCGGCCGCGCGGATGCCGCCGAAATCAAGGTTCTGGCATCCGGCTCATTGAAGGGCGCGCTGTCCCAGCTTGTGCCGGACTTTCAAAAGGCTTCCGGTCACAGGGCCACAATTGAATACGGTCCAGCGGGCGCCATTGTTGGCCGGATTCAACAAGACGACGCGGCGGATGTGGTCATCGTATCCAGATCGCAGATCGAGAAGCTTGCAAGCAATGGCAGGGTTCTGCAGGGAAGCCTCGTCAATGTCGCGGGAATCGCGCTGGGCGTTGCGGTGCGCAAGGGAGCGCCAAGGCCTGACATCAGCAGTGTCGAGGCGTTCAAGCGGGCGCTACTCTCCGCCCGGTCGATCGGGTATCGCGATCCGGCAACGGGTTCAACGTCCGGCACCTATGCAGCAAGCCTGCTCGAGCGGCTCGGCATGACAGAGGATTTGAAGCCGAAGCTGAGACTCGATCGAACCGAGGGCAATGTTCCTGAGAACGTCTTCCTGGCGGTTGCGAGGGGCGAAATTGAAATGCAGATCGGGCAGATCACCGAGATCGTCATCGCGCCCGGTGTCGATCTTGCGGGTCCGCTTCCGAGCGAGATTCAGAGCACCACCGTAATGACCGCCGGGATCATCGCGACCAGTAAGGCCTCAGAGGCCGCGAGCGCATTCGTTCGCTTTATATCGTCTCACTCGGCCGCCACCGTCTTGAAGGCAACCGGATTTGTGGCGGTCAAAGAGAACTGATCGATTGACTCGTCGCGCAGTGAAGCCTTCAAGACAAAGTTGAGATATCGGAACGACGCGTCCGGGCCGCGGAGGTTTACTCCGCCGCGGCCGTTGGCTTTGCGTTCGCGCCATAACGCTGGTCGATGTAGTCGATCACCAGCGCCTTGAAGTCGGTGGCAATGGTCGGCCCACGCAGGGTCCGGAACTTCTTGCCGTCGACGAACACAGGTGCTGCCGGCGCTTCGCCGGTGCCGGGCAGCGAGATGCCGATATTGGCATGCTTGGATTCGCCGGGGCCGTTGACGATGCAACCCATCACCGCGACGTTGAGCTCCTCGACGCCGGGATAGCGCGTCTTCCAGCCCGGCATTTCCTCGCGGATGAAATCCTGAATCGAGCGGGCCAGTTCCTGGAACGTGGTCGAGGTGGTGCGGCCGCAGCCGGGACAGGCCGCAACCAGCGGCACGAAGGTGCGGAAGCCCATGGTTTGCAGCAATTCCTGCGCGACCTGAACTTCCAGCGTGCGGTCGCCGCCGGGCTCGGGCGTCAGCGAAATGCGGATGGTGTCGCCGATGCCGTCTTGCAGAAGGATTCCGAGCGCGGCGGATGAGGCGACGATGCCCTTCGAGCCCATGCCGGCTTCGGTGAGCCCGAGATGGATCGCGTAATCCGAGCGGCGAGCGAGTTCCTGATAGACCGCGATCAGATCCTGCACGGCGGAAACCTTCGCCGACAGGATCATCTTGTTCTTGGGCATTCCAAGTTCCTGGGCGCGCGCGGCCGACAACAGCGCCGACTGCACCATGGCCTCGCGCGTCACGGCGCGGGCATCGCGCGGATTGGCGGAAGCGGTATTCTCGTCCATCAGCTTGGTGAGCAGTTCCTGGTCGAGCGAGCCCCAATTGGCGCCGATCCGCACCGGCTTGTCGTTCTTGTTGGCGATCTCGATGATGTCGGCAAATTGGGTGTCGCGCTTGTTCTTGAAACCGACATTGCCGGGATTGATGCGGTACTTGTCGAGCGCCTCGGCGCAGGCCGGATATTCCGCGAGCAACTTGTGGCCGATGTAATGGAAGTCGCCGATCAAAGGCGTATTGATGCCGCGCTTGCGCAGGCCGTCGCGGATATGGGGAACGGCGGCGGCGGCTTCCTCGCGGTCGACCGTGATGCGCACCATTTCGGAGCCGGCCCGCGAAAGTGCCGCGACCTGGGCGATCGTGCCGTCGATATCGGCGGTGTCGGTATTGGTCATCGACTGCACGACGATCGGCGCGCCGCCGCCGACGGCGACATGGCCGACCTTGACCTGGGTGGTTTTGTGCCGGGCCTTGGGGCCGGCGATGTCGTTTTCAGGCAGTTTTTCGGGCTTCTTCATGAGCGTCAGATATCAGGTTTCGGTTGTGGTCAGCAACGGATCAGTCGTGACAGGGGCCGCGGAGCCCGGCCGGTTAACGAGAAAAAGCCCAGCAATTACAAGCAGGGCTGCAACCCCGAAAACAGGGGTCAGCGTTTCATGCAGGATGAGATAGCTAGCCACGACGCCAAACAAAGGGGTGATAAAGGTAAATGCCGACAATTTGCTGGCCGAATAGGTCTTGACCAGGACCCACCAGAGCAAAAACGTCAGTCCCACCACCCAAACCGCCTGATAGGCGATCAGCGAGAGCGCGAGCGGGCCCGGAACGCGGGTCAGGGTTTCGCCCGAAAGGTACGCCGCCAGCGCCAGAATCGGGATCGAGATCACAACTTGATAAATCAGCGCCTTTTCGGGTGGGGCGTGGCGCAGCTCCGTCGCCTTCGCGATCAAGGTCGTGGCCGCCCATAGCGCGCCGCCGCCGACGATCAGAAGGTCGCCCCACAGCATGCTGGCGTCGACATCGGCTTGTGGCGTGCCAATGGCCAACGCCACGCCGGCAAAGCTTAGCGCGAGCCCCGCCCATTGTGAGGTACGTAGCCGCTCGCCCAATATCCGGTGAGAGCCGAGCGCGACGAAAAACGGCGACGTATAGAGAAACACCGCCGCACGCGAGGCCGACGTCAGAAGCAGCCCGCGATAGATCAGCGTGAATTCGATGCCGAAGACGACACCCAAAAGCAGGCCGGCGCGGAGCGTGCCGTCACGCGCGAAGACGTTCACGCCGCGAAGGCGAGCGATCAGTAGCAGCACGGGAAGTGCGGCGATGGAGCGGATCGTACCTTGCAGCAGAGGTGGAATGTCGGGCAACACCAGTTTGACCGCGACCTGGTTGAAGCCCCAACTCAGGCACAGCATCAGCATTAAGGCAATCGCGCGCGGGCTGAGCGAGCGCTCCGCCTGTAAAAGCGGCAATTTGTCTGAACTCATGGGATTCTCGTTGAGGCTTATCGCCCTCTTGTTAATTCTGACAATGCGCGCAAACGCCGGTGATTTCGACAATCGACATTCTCGGCGTAAAGCCGGTCGAACGCGCCGAGGCGTTGAGGCTTTGCGCGACGGGCGCCGCCGGGACTTCACCAACCAGCCCGCAACGCTCGCATATCAGGAATGCCACCATCGCCGCCTCGTCATGATCATGGGCGCAGGCGAGAAACGCGTTGCGGCTTTCGATACGATGAACGAGGCCGTTCTCCATCAGGAAATCGAGCGCGCGGTAGACGGTGATCGGCGCCGGCCGCGACATGGTTTTCGCCAGTTCCTCGATGACCTCATAGGCGCCGAGTGGCCGATGACTGGACAACAGGGCTTCCAGAACCTGGCGGCGGGTCGGGGTCAATTTTTGCGAGCGCCTGGCGCAGACCCGTTCGGCATGCTGCAGCGCATCTGTGGTGCAGCGGCCGTGATCGTGATCGGGCGCGGGGAATGTCGGTTTGGCCAGTCTCATGGACTGACCCTAGCATTTTGTCAGGCGAACCAAAATCCCGTGACGCGGAAAACCGCTGAGCGCTCCGCGACTTGATACCTCAGCCATGTCGTTTTGGCAGGGCAGGGCCGCAACAAGCCGGTCATGAAAAATTAGTAAGCAAGCTTATTATATGTAAAGCTTATGGAGGCGGTTCTGCCGAACGCCGCCGCAGCATTTTGCCGAACTTCGAAACTTTCCCGAACTTAAAAATAAGGTTCACCGTGATGTCACGCGGTTCCGTGGATATGAATTTCCTGTTTACGCTCGGCGAATTGCAGCGGCTGGTGCGGGCCTATGCGGACCGGCAAGCGGCGCGCTACGGCATCACCCGCGCGCAATGGGCGGTGCTGGCCAAGGTCGAGCGGTTCGAGGGCCTCAAACAGTCCGAGCTCGCCGAACAGATGGAGATGCAGCCGATCACGCTGACGCGCTTGATTGATCGGCTTTGCGACAATGGCTGGATCGAGCGCCGCGGCGACGACAGCGACCGCCGCGTCAATCGACTTTATCTGCGCAAGGCGGCGCGGCCGCTGCTCACCAAGTTGAGCGGCTTGCGCTCCGAACTGACCGCAACCGCGCTTGAAGGAATCAACCCATCGGATGCGAGCCGGCTTCTTGCCCAGTTGGAGGCGGTCAAGGAAAACGTTCGTCACGCCATTGCCCATGCGGAAGCAGATGCAATGAAGGAACAGCGCTATGGCTGATCCCGTATTGAAATTTCCGCCCGAGCAAAAGGGTAATCCCGGGCAACCGCCCCGCGAGAAGCTCGCAGCCGAGCCGCGCCGCCGGCTGTTGGCCGCGATGCGCCGCTATCGCCGTTTCCTGCTGCTCGTGGTGCTGCCGATCGTAGCGGTGATCGGCGGCGTCGTGTTCTATCTCAATGGCGGCCGTTACGTCGGCACCGACGACACCTATGTCGGTGCGCAAAAGGTCCTGATCACGCCGGACATCTCCGGGCGCATCGACAAGGTCGTGGTCAAGGAAGGTCAACTGGTCCACAAGGGCGATGTGCTGTTCGAGATTGATCCGGTTCCGTTCCGGCTTGCCGTGGACCGCGCGCGGGCCGTGCTCGAACAGGCCAAGACGAGCTACAGCAACCTCGGCGCCAACATCAGGATTTACGACGAGATGGCCAACTTGATGCAGCAGGCCATCGATCTGAAGCAGCGCGACGTCGAGCGCAAGTCGGCGTTGGTAAAGAACAGCTTCGGTTCGCAGCTCGACCTCGACAACTCCACGAATTCAGCGATCACGGTGCGCGCCGAACTTGCTTTCGTTCAGCAGCAGCGTTCGAGCTCGCTGACGCAGCTGCTCGGCAACCCGAACCTCGCGCTTGAGGACTTTCCGCCCTATTACCAGGCGCAAGCCGCGCTCGCCCAGGCCCAGCGCGACCTCGACCATACCGAGATGCGGGCGCCGATGGACGGAATCGCGACTCTGGTCGACCAGATTCAGCTAGGCCGTTTCGTCGTCGCCGGCGCGCCGGTGTTCACCATCATCGATGTCGCAAAGCCCTGGGTCGATTCCAATTTAAAGGAATCGGATCTCACGCATGTCGAGGTGGGACAGGCGGTCGAGATCGAGGTCGATGCTTTCCCCGATCATACGTTCAAGGGCACCGTGGGTTCGCTCTCGCCCGGCACGGGCGCGCAATTTGCGATCCTGCCGCCGCAAAACGCCACCGGAAACTTCGTCAAGGTGGTGCAGCGCGTTCCGGTGCGGATCTATTTCGATCAAAACGATCCGTTCGTCAAAAAGCTCAAGGCCGGGATGAGCGCCTATGCCACGATCGATACCGGTCACAAGCGCACCCTCGCGGGCCTGCTTGGCTTGCGGTCGGCCGCGGCGAAAGAAGACTAAAGCCGATGTCGCCGACGGCGATTCAAGCTCCGAGCGCCGTTCCCGGCTTGCGCCGGAACATGGTGACGATCTGCGCCATGACCGCAACCATCATGCAGGCGCTCGACACCACCATCGCTAATGTCGCGCTGCCCTACATGCAGGGAACGCTTTCGGCGTCGCAGGACCAGATCAACTGGGTGCTGACCTCCTACATCGTGGCGGCGGCGATCATGACCGCGCCGGTGGGCTGGATCGCCAACCGCTTCGGCCGCAAGCGAACCTTCATCATCTGCTCCGCCGGGTTCACCGTCGCTTCCGTGATGTGCGGGCTCGCGCAGGACATCAACCAGATGGTGTTGTTCCGCCTGCTCCAGGGCGTGTTCGGCGCGGCGCTGGTGCCGCTGTCGCAGGCGGTCATGCTCGACTCCTACGCCTTGCATGAGCGCGCCAAGGCAATGTCGATCTGGGGCATGGGCGTGATGATGGGTCCGATCATGGGGCCGTCGCTCGGCGCCTGGCTCACCGAAACCTATTCCTGGCACTGGGTGTTCTTCGTCAACCTGCCGTTCGGCATCGTCACGGTGCTAGGCCTGATGGTGTTCATGGACGAGACGCGGCAGGATACCGAGCTGCGCTTCGACTGGTTCGGCTTCGTGGCGCTGGCTATCGGGATCGGCGCCTTGCAGGTCGCGCTCGACCGCGGCGAACAACTTGGCTGGCTGGAATCAAACGAGATCATCGCCGAGTTCGTTATCGCCATTGTCGGGTTCTATTACTTCTTTGCGCACTCGTTCACGACATCGCGCCCGTTCATCCAGTTCGCGCTGTTTCGGGATCGCAATTTCCTCACCGGCTGCATCTTCATGACGGTGATGGGGCTTGTGCTGTACTCGACCATGGCGCTCGCCTCACCCTACTTGCAGAACGTGATCGGCTATCCCATCATCACCGCTGGCGCATTGCTCGCAAGCCGCGGCTGCGGCACCTTTGTCGCGATGATGCTGGTCGGCCGCCTGATGCGCTACATCGAGGCGCGCACGTTGATCATCGCGGGTCTCAGCCTCACCGCGCTGTCGCTTTACTGGATGACGGCATGGACCGACCAGACCGGTGTGCCCGAGATCGTGACCATCAGCATCATCCAGGGCTTCGGCTTCGGACTCGTGTTCGTGCCGCTCTCGACGGTTGCGTTCATGACGCTGCCCAATCAGCTACGCACCGATGGCACCTCGATGCTGACCTTGATGCGCAATGTCGCAAGCTCGGTCGGCATCTCCATCGTGATCGCGCAACTGACCGAAGGCGGACGGCGGATTTATGCGATCCTCTCGGAGAACATCACTCCGTTCAATCACGCCATGCAGATGCCCGACGTCAGCGGCATGATCAACCTCGGCACCGACAAGGGCCGCGCCATGGCGGACGTGATGGTTCAGCTTCAGGCGCAGATCATCGCCTTCTCGCAGGATTATCAGTTGGTGATGTTCTTTATTCTCGGCTCGATTCCGCTCGCGATCATGGTCGGTTCGACCAAAGTCGCGCTGCGCAAGCAGGCGGCGGGGCCGGAACATGCGGTGATGGAATAGCCTCGGATTTTTAGACGTCGAAAAACACCGTCTCGTCGTCGCCCTGAAGGTGGATGTCGAAGTGGTAGACGGCGTTGTCGCCTGGCGCGCGCTTGGCGATCAGCGTGGCGCGACGCTCAGCGGGCACCAATGCCAGGACAGGATCGGCGGCGTTGGCCGCCTCGGTATCGAGATAGATGCGCGTGTAGTTCTGCAAGAGCATGCCGCGGGCGAAAATCGCAACGAGAATATGCGGCGCCTGCGGCTTGCCGTCGGGATCGGCGACCTGCCCCGGCTTGATGGTGTCGAACGCGTATTCGCCGTTGGCGCCGGTGCCGCAGCGGCCAAAGCCGCGGAATTTGGAATTGGACAGCGCGCGCTTGTCCTGTGGATCGGCGAAACGTCCCTGCGCGTCGGCCTGCCAGATCTCCAGCATGCAGTCGGGCACGGGTTTGCCGTCGCCGTCGAACACTTTTCCTTCGATCCGGATCCGCTCGCCGCTCGCATCTGCCGTCACGAGGTTGTTCGTGAACGCGTCGTTCCATTCATATTGGCCGGTCGGCGTCAGCCCGTAGGCGAAGAAGGGGCCGACGGTCTGGGATGGCGTAATGCCTTGCGGCTTGGTTGTGGACACTATTTGGTCTCCATCGGCGTGGCATTGCGGCCGCGCAGCACGATGTTGAAGCGATAACACAGCGCCCATTCGGGCTTGGTGTTTTCGAGATCGAAATCGGAAATCATCCGCGCGCGCGCCTTCGCGTCGGTGACGGAGTTGAAGATCGGATCGAACGGAAACAGCGGGTCGCCGGGAAAATACATCTGCGTCACCAGCCGCGACACAAAGGAATGGCCGAACACCGAGAAATGGATGTGGGCAGGGCGCCACGCATTGTGGTGATTGCCCCAGGGGTAGGCACCCGGCTTGACGGTGACGAAGCGGTAATAGCCTTCGCTGTCGGTTTGGGCGCGGCCGGCACCGGTGAAATTCGGATCGAGCGGCGCCGGGTGCTGGTCGCGGGTGTGAATGTAGCGTCCGCAGGCATTGGCCTGCCAGAGTTCGACCAGGGTATTTGGCACGCCGCGGCCGTCTTCATCCAGCACGTGGCCGTGCACGATGATGCGCTCGCCGATCGGCTCGCCCGTGTGCTGGGTGGTGAGATCGCTGTCGCCGGGGCGCACGGTTTCGTGGCCGTAAACCGGCCCGGTCAATTCCGACAGCGTGTGGCGCATGATGATCAGCGGCTTCGAAGGCGAGCGCTTCACCGTGCTCTTGTAGTCCGGCGACAGCCGCGCCGGATGGGCTTTATTGCTCTCGGTCGGATAGGCGAATGTCATGGTGACGCTCCTGCTGGTCATCCTCATGGTGAGGAGGCGCTCCTTCGAGCGCCGTCTCGAACCATGAGGCCCTCATCCTTCGGGACGCGCCGCGCTCCTCAGGATGAGGGAAATCTCAATTCAACTTCTCGATCGCCATGGCAACACCCTGGCCGACACCGACACACATCGTTGCCAGCGCGCGTTTTCCGCCGCGCTTCTCCATGCCATGCACGGCGGTCACCACCAGACGCGCACCGCTCATGCCAAGAGGATGACCGAGCGCAATGGCACCGCCATGCGGATTGACGAAGTCGGCGTCGTCCTTGACGCCGAGCTGGCGCAGACAGGCTATTCCCTGGCTCGCGAAGGCTTCATTGAGCTCAATCAAATCGAAGTCGGTGATTTTCAGCCCAAGCCGCTCCATCAGTTTGCGCGTCGCCGGCACCGGTCCGATGCCCATGATGCGCGGCGGCACGGCGGCCGACGCCAGCCCCAGAATCCGGGCCCGCGGGGTCAGGCCGTGCTTCTTCACCGCTAGCTCCGACGCCAGGATCATTGCGGCGGCGCCATCATTGACGCCGGATGCGTTGCCGGCGGTCACGGTGCCGGGATTGCGCACGATCGGCTTCAATTTGGCGAGGCCTTCCAGCGTCGTCTCGGGGCGCGGATGCTCGTCCTTGTCGACAGTGATCGGGCCGGCTTTGCCGCCGGGGGCCGAAACCGGGGTGATTTCTTCGGCGAAGTAACCCGCCGCGATCGCTTGTCCCGCGCGCTGCTGCGAGCGGATGGCAAACGCATCCTGGTCGGCGCGCGAGACCTGAAACTCCTCGGCCACATTCTCGCCGGTCTCGGGCATCGCATCGACGCCGTATTGTGCCTTCATCAGCGGATTGATGAAACGCCAGCCGATGGTGGTGTCGAAAATCTCGGCCGAGCGCGAAAACGCTTCCGCCGCCTTACCCATCACGAACGGCGCCCGTGTCATCGATTCAACGCCGCCGGCAATGGCGAGGTCGATCTCGCCGGCGCGAATCGCGCGCGCACCGGCGCCGACCGCGTCGAGACCCGAAGCGCACAGGCGGTTGAGGGTCTGGCCGGGAACCGAATCCGGCATGCCCGCGAGCAGTAGCGCCATCCGCGCCACGTTGCGGTTGTCCTCGCCGGCCTGGTTGGCGCAGCCGAAATAGACTTCATCGACCTGCGACCAATCGAGTTTCGGGTGTTTCGCCATTAGCGCCTTGATGGGGGTGGCCGCCAGATCGTCGGTGCGCACCTTGGCGAGCGAGCCGCCGAAGCGACCGATCGGGGTCCGTACCGCATCACATACAAATACCTCACCCATCGGTCTCTCCCTGTGCTGGCCGCCTTGAGCCGAGTTTTAGGAGCGGCAATGGAACAGGTCAATTGATCGCCTTTGATATGGCGCTGTTTTCACGAAGGGGCGGCCATGCAAAGACGGCCGATATTCCAGTCTACGGATCGACGGCGTGGAAAACGCGTATAGAGGCAGGAAACCGAATAGGATCGGAGGCCAAAATTCTGTAGTTTGCGCCGCCAATGACAATCCAGCCGACATTTCCCGCCGCCCAAGACGCCCAGCCCGCCGCCGAGCCGGCGGCGCGCGTCACGCCGATGATGGAACAATATCTGGAAATCAAGGCGGCCAATCCCGGCTTGCTGCTGTTTTACCGGATGGGCGATTTCTACGAACTGTTCTTCGAGGATGCCGAAATTGCGTCCCGCGCGCTCGGCATCATGCTGACCAAGCGCGGCAAGCATCAGGGCGCCGATATCCCGATGTGCGGCGTTCCGGTGGAACGCTCGGACGATTATCTGCACCGCCTGATCGCGCAGGGCCATCGGGTCGCGGTTTGCGAGCAGATGGAGGATCCGGCCGCGGCACGCGCCCGTGGCAATAAAAGTGTCGTGCGCCGCGACGTCGTGCGGCTGGTGACGCCGGGCACGCTGACCGAAGACACGCTGTTGGACGCAAGGGCCAACAATTATCTGCTCGCGATTGCGCGGCTGCGTGGCGCGGCCGGCGCTGATCGCTTAGGCCTTGCCTGGATCGATATTTCGACGTCGGAATTCATCGTCACGGAATGCGCGGTTGCCGAACTCGCCGCGACGCTGTCGCGCATCAACCCGAACGAGATCATCGTTGCGGATGCTTTGTATGGCGACACCGAGATCGGGCCGACATTGCGCGAATGGCCGGCGGTGACGCCGTTGACGCGTGACGTCTTCGACAGTTCCACGGCCGAGCGGCGGCTCTGCGATTACTTTGCGGTCGCCACCATGGATGGCCTGTCGGCGATGTCGCGGCTGGAGGCGACCGCTGCGGCGGCCGCCGTCACTTACATCGATCGCACGCAAGTCGGAAAACGCCCGCCGCTGTCGCCGCCCTCGCGCGAGGCTGTCGGTACCACGATGGCGATCGATCCGGCGACCCGCGCCAATCTCGAACTGACGCGCACGCTCGGCGGCGAACGCCGCGGCTCACTGCTCGATGCAATCGATTGCACCGTCACGTCCGCCGGCTCGCGGCTTCTCGCGCAACGGATCGCCGCGCCGTTGACAGATGGCGCTGCGATCGCGCGGCGGCTCGATGCGGTTGCAGCCTTTGTGGCGGATAGCGGCCTTCGCGACGACCTCCGCAGCACGTTGCACGCCGCGCCCGATCTGTCGCGCGCGCTGGCTCGGCTGTCAGTCGGGCGCGGTGGTCCGCGCGATCTCGCCGGTCTTCGCGATGCCATTCTCGCCGCTGATCAGGCGCTGGCGCATCTGGCGCGGATGGAGCAGCCCTCGCCGGAGATTGCAACGGCGATGGTGGCGCTGCGCCGCCCGTCGCGGGAACTCGCGGCCGAGTTCGAACGCGCGCTGGCCGAACAATTGCCCTTGCTCAAGCGCGATGGCGGCTTCGTGCGCGAAGGCTATGAGCCTTCACTCGATGAGTCCCGTAATTTGCGCGACGCCTCGCGGCTCGTCGTGGCCTCGATGCAGGCGCGCTATGCGGACGATGCTGGCGTCAAGGGCTTAAAGATCCGCCACAACAATGTGCTCGGCTATTTCGTCGAAGTCACAGCCCAGCACGGCGACAAGCTGATGTCGCCGCCGCTCAACGCGACCTTCATTCATCGCCAGACGCTGGCCGGACAAGTCCGATTCACCACCTCCGAACTCGGCGAGATCGAAGCCAAGATCGCCAATGCCGGTGACCGCGCGCTCGGACTTGAGTTGGAAGTCTTCGAACGGCTCTGCGCGCTCGCGGTTGAAGCGAGTGAGGATTTGCGTGCGGCGGCGTATGCCTTCGCCAGCCTCGACGTCGCGACCGCTTTGGCGAAGCGCGCGGTGGATGACAATTACGTGCGGCCCGAGGTCGACGGCTCGCTTTGTTTTGCGATCGAAGGCGGCCGCCATCCCGTGGTCGAGCAGGCCTTGAAGCGTGATGGCCAGCCCTTCATTGCCAATGCCTGCGATCTTTCGCCCGCTCCGCAACAGGTTTCCGGCCAGATCTGGCTGATCACCGGCCCCAACATGGCCGGGAAATCGACTTTCCTGCGCCAGAACGCTCTTATCGCGCTGCTCGCACAGGCCGGCAGCTTCGTGCCGGCGTCGCGGGCGCGGATCGGCGTCGTCGACCGGCTGTTTTCGCGGGTCGGCGCGGCGGACGATCTGGCGCGCGGCCGCTCCACCTTCATGGTGGAGATGGTCGAGACCGCCGTCATTCTCAATCAAGCCAGCGAACGCTCACTGGTGATCCTCGATGAAATCGGCAGGGGAACGGCAACCTTCGACGGACTGTCGATCGCCTGGGCCGCGATCGAGCATCTGCACGAGGCCAACCGCTGCCGCGCGCTGTTCGCCACGCACTATCACGAACTCACGGCGTTGTCCGCGAAGCTGCCACGGCTGTTCAACGCCACCGTCCGTGTCA
Source organism: uncultured Alphaproteobacteria bacterium (assembly GCA_963770515.1). GTDB lineage: Bacteria > Pseudomonadota > Alphaproteobacteria > Rhizobiales > Xanthobacteraceae > Bradyrhizobium. The sequence continues at coordinate 1,041,118 of CAVYPW010000001.1, read as the reverse complement.
AGGAATGGCAGGGCAATGTCGTATTCCTGCATGAGGTCTTGCCGGGTTCGGCGGACCGTTCCTATGGCATTCAGGTCGCCAAACTTGCCGGGCTGCCACCAAGTGTGATCGCGCGTGCCAAATCGGTGCTCGCCAAACTCGAGGCGCAGGACCGCGGCCAGACCGCCCGCGCGCTCGCCGACGACCTGCCGCTGTTCGCCGTGCCTTCGCGTGCCGCTGCCGAGTCAGCGCCGCCGAGCGAAGCCGAAAAGATGGTTGAAGCCGTGAAGGCGATGCATCCCGACGAGATGTCGCCGCGCGAGGCGCTGGAAGCGCTCTATGCGCTGAAGGCGAAATTGCCGAAAGATTGGCAGCCCTCATCCTGAGGAGCGGCGCAAGCCGCGTCTCGAAGGATGGTGGGCCTTTTCGGGCCTCATGGTTCCCCCGGCGATGTAACGCATCGTTCGGAGACGCGCATTGCTTTTTGGCGCCGTTCGCTAACGGCCTCGCTGCTGCTCAGCTTGCTCGGGCACGACGCGCTCCTCACCATGTGGGTCAGTGTGCGGATATTCTCCTCCGCCCCAGCCACCACAGGCCGAGATTCCAGGCGACACAGGTGGCAAGCGCGAGGCTTAACGCGGCGGCCGAGCCCAAGGGTATCGCGGCGAGATGAAGCACCGCAATCGCAATGCCAAATCCCATCATTCCCCACCCGCCATTGGCGATCAACGCAGCGGTTGCCGGACCGCCGATGCGGGGATGCAGGATCAATGTCATGCTGGTCAACACCACCGGAAACAGCGCGATCGTGCCGCTGACGAACGGACCGACCCAGCGCGACAGCGTGACCACAATCGCGACCAATGTCGCCACCATCGTCGCGCGCAACGGGATGTCGTACCAGCGCCGCGTGATCAGCGGCATCTTCACATGCTGGAACGGCTTGAATGCGGGAATACAGATCGCGAACGCAATGATATTCGCAATCAGGCCCCCGAGGAGTGTCCACGTCACCAGACGTTCAAGCGCGGCCAATGCAATCCACGCGACCACCGCGCCGCCGACGCTGACCGCTGTATTTTGGCGCTGAGCCAGCACCACATAGGTCAAACAGAAGGCCATGGTGACGGCGTTGATCGGAAAACTCGCCAGCGCGCCTTCGGCAATGAACGCCGCGTCATGATCGAGCGCCAGAAACACGTAGGAAGGGCCTGCCGAAATCGGCAGTGTCGCGATCAGCGCACCGATCACCGCACCGGAGCGCTCCGTGATAAAAGACGCCGTCACCACGAAGGCGGCGGCAACCGCCATGCGCAGCGCGAGCAAAAGGAGGAAGTGCAGGTCGGGGGACATCTATTTGTCGTCCTGGCCAAGCGAGCATTTGCGAGCGCGAGCCGGGACCCATAACCACAGGTGGATGTTTGTCGGATGATCGAGGTTTAGAGCCTTCGTACCAATTCAAGCCGGTGGCTATGGGTCCCCGCTTTCGCGGGGACGACACCGGTTGCAGGGCGGATCTTCACACTCGCTGCATGGTCACCGAAACTTTCGGGCCATTCTTGATGGTCTGATAGACCACGCAATAGCGTTCGGTGAGTTTGAGCAGGAGGTCGAGTTTCTCCTGCGGCGCTTCCGTGTCGACGTCGAAGCGCAAGCGGATTTCGGCAAAGCCCACCGGCGCCTCCTTGTCGACGCCGAGCGTGCCGCGAAAATCGAGGTCGCCTTCCGCGCTGACATTGCCTGATTTCAACGGCACTTCGATCGCGGTCGCTACCGATTTGAGGGTCACGCCGGCGCAGGCGACCAGCGCCTCAAGCAGCATATCGCCGGAACACAATTCAAGCCCGGAGCCGCCGGTCGCCGGATGCAGCCCCGCTACGGCCAACGCCCGTCCGGTCTCGACCTTGCAGGCGATGCCGTCCTGATCGATCGAGCCTTTTGCTTTCAAGGTGATGAAAGCAGCTTTCGGATCGGTCTTGTACTTTTCCTTGATCGGGGCCTGCGTGGCGCGGAGCTCAGTGGCGTCCATTTTCTTCTCTCCCGGATATTTATTCTGCCTCGGATGTAACGGGTCGGGGTGCTGTTGTCACCAGATCCGGCCGAGACACAAAACAACATTGTTTTTCAATGTGTTATATCGGCGCTCGGGGGCAAAAAGAAAATGCCGAAGCATCCGTGCGGCGGACAAAGAAGACGCTATCTATCGAGAGGGAACACCAAATGAACTGGCTGTCTTCGTCCGATGTTTCGTGACAGTTGCGGCCCTGTCGATTATCGGAATGGGTGATGGATAACATCGTCAAGGCGGCCCGCCCCGAGGCCGACGAGCGTTTCGATTCGCTGCGGATCACCGCGGCGGTCAATGCGCTTGCGAGCGAACATGCCGGACGGGAGGATGTTTTCCGCGCTGCGGTAGCAAAGCTGCTGAAGGCCGAGATGGTTGCGGCGCGCGCGACCGCGCAGGCCGTGCTCCTGAAGGACCGGCACGGACGGCGTTGCGCGGAGCGGCTGTGTTTCGTCCAGGACGAGATCATCCGGATTCTGTTCGAGGCCGCGACGCGCCATCTCTACCATTCGCCGATTCCCTCCGGGGCCGAACGGATGGCCGTGGTGGCCACCGGTGGCTATGGCCGCGGGTTGATGGCGCCGGAATCCGACATCGATCTTCTTTTTATCCTGCCGTACAAACAGACCGCCTGGGGCGAGCAGGTCGCCGAAGCCATTCTCTATTGCCTGTGGGACATGGGCCTGAAGGTCGGCCATGCGACGCGCTCGGTCGATGAATTGATCCGCCAGGCGCGCGGCGACATGACGATCCGCACCGCGATTTTGGAGACCCGTTTCCTCACCGGCGATCAGCCGCTTTATGACGAGCTGGTCTCGCGTTTCGACAAGGAAGTGGTGCAAGGCAACGCCACCGAATTCGTGACCGCGAAGCTCGCCGAGCGCGAGGAGCGGCATCGCCGCGCCGGACAATCGCGCTACCTGGTCGAACCCAACGTCAAGGACGGCAAAGGCGGGCTGCGCGACCTGCACACGCTGTTCTGGATCGCGAAATATGTCTACCGCGTCCGCCGGACCGACGAATTGCTCGATCGCGGCGTGTTCGACGCGCAGGAATACCGCACCTTCCGCCGCTGCGCCGATTTTCTGTGGTCGGTTCGCTGCAACCTGCATTTCGTTGCCGGCCGCGCGGAAGAGCGCCTGTCATTCGACATGCAGCGCGAGATCGCGGTGCGGCTCGGCTATACCTCGCATCCCGGCATGCAGGATGTCGAACGCTTCATGAAGCACTACTTCCTGATCGCGAAGGAAGTCGGCGATCTCACCGCGATTCTCTGCGCCAAGCTGGAAAACGAACAGGCCAAGCCGGTTCCCGTGCTCAGCCGCATGATGGCGCGGTTCCGGCCGAGCACAGTCAGGCGGCGGGTGCCCGAAAGCGACGATTTCATCGTCGACAACAACCGTATCAATCTCGCCGCGCCCGATGTCTTCAAGCACGATCCCGTCAACCTGATCCGGATATTCCGGCTGGCGCAGAAGAACAATCTCGCCTTCCATCCGGACGCGATGCGGACGGTGACGCGCTCGCTCAAGCTGGTCAACACCGAGCTGCGCAACGATCCTGAGGCCAACCGGCTGTTCATGGAGATCCTGACCTCCAACGACGCCGAAATCGTGCTGCGGCGCATGAACGAAACCGGCGTGCTCGGTCACTTCATCCGCGCTTTCGGCCGGATCGTGTCGATGATGCAGTTCAACATGTACCACCACTATACGGTGGACGAGCATCTGATCCGCTGTATCGGCTTCTTGCAGGAAATCGAACGCGGCGGCAGCGATGAATTCATCGTCGCCAGCGATTTGATGCGCAAGATTCGCCCCGAACACCGCGCGGTGCTTTATGTCGCAACCCTGCTGCACGACATCGCCAAGGGACGGCCCGAAGACCACTCGATCGCCGGCGCCAAGGTCGCCCGGCGCCTGTGTCCGCGGCTCGGTTTCAGCGCCGCCGACACCGAACTGGTGGCGTGGTTGATCGAGGAGCATTTAACAATGTCCACGGTCGCCCAATCGCGCGATCTGTCGGACCGCAAGACCATTGAGAATTTCGCCGCCGTGGTTCAGTCGGTCGAGCAGATGAAGCTTCTGACGATCCTGACCACCGCCGATATCCGTGGCGTCGGCCCCGGCGTGTGGAACGGCTGGAAGGCGCAGCTCTTGCGCACTTTATATTACGAGACCGAGCCGGTGTTGACCGGCGGGTTTTCGGAAGTCGATCGCGCCCGTCGCCTCGCCATGGCGCAAGGCGAATTCCGCGCGGCGTTCACCGAATGGCCGGAGCAGGAGCTCAACGCCTATGTCGCGCGGCATTATCCGGCGTATTGGCTCAAGGTCGAACTGCAGCGCAAGATTCGCCACGCGCGGTTTTTGCGCGCCAGCGAACAGGCTGGCCACAAGCTTGCGGTCAATGTCGGCTTCGACGAGGGACGGGGCGTCACCGAGCTCACTATCCTGGCGATGGACCATCCGTGGCTGCTGTCGATCATCGCGGGCGCCTGCGCGTCGGCGGGCGCCAACATCGTCGATGCGCAGATCTACACGACGACCGACGGGCGTGCGCTCGATACCATCGCCATCACCCGGGAATACGACCGCGACGAAGATGAAGGCCGGCGCGCCACCCGGATCGGCGACATGATCGAGGATGTGCTCGAAGGCAAGCTTCGCCTGCCCGAGGTGGTGGCGCGGCGCGCCGCCGCTCGCGGCAAGGCGCGTCCCTTCGTCGTTGAGCCCGAGGTAACGGTCAACAATCAGTGGTCGGACCGCTTCACGGTGATCGAGGTTTCCGGTCTCGACCGTCCGGGCTTGCTCTACGAACTGACGACGGCGATCTCGAAGCTCAACCTCAATATCGCTTCCGCGCATGTCGCGACCTTCGGCGAGCGCGCCCGCGACGTGTTCTACGTCACGGATCTCCTGGGTGCGCAAATCTCGGCGCCGACGCGGCAGGCCGCGATCCGCAGCGCTTTGTTGCATCTGCTCGCTAGTGTGGCTTTGGTTTAGAAGTCCGCATTATTATTGCCGCGGGTTCGTTATGCGGACTTCTAAACCAACGCCACACTAGATCGATGGTTTGCTAGTGTCCTTTCGATTCCGAAGTTCGTAAACGTGGGGCCGCTAGTGGAGTGGATTTGACATTCGCCCTTCATCTAGCCGCGGACTCGGAAAGCGAATGTCAAATCCTAAACTCCACTAGAAAATTTAATTTGCTAGTGGTCCTTTGATTCTAACATTTGCAAGAGTGGCCGCTGAGGGGGGCGAATGTTAAAATCGGACCACTAGATGATACGAACTTCGGAATTGCGACACTAGCGAATTGGGACACTAGCGAAAAGGCCGCGGCTTAACGCCGTCTCACGCCGTTCATTTGTCTTCCGGGATTTCGCCGAACGTCTTGCCGGCGCGCAATGGCTTCATTCGGATCAACCGCGAGTTTTCCACCGCCGCCTGACGGTGCTTGACCGCCTCGCGATAGACGGGATCGCGGATCATTTCGACAAAGGCCGCCACGCTCGGATATTCCGCGATGAAACAGTGATCCCAGTGTTCTTCCTGGGGGCCGATCAGCATGAGCTCGAAACGGCCTTGCCACGCGACCTTGCCGCCAAGGCGCGTGAACACCGGACCGCTCTCGCGGCCATAGGCGGCATAGGCTTCGGCGCCCGTGGCCGTTCGCCCGTCCGGGTAGGCCGCGCGCTCGCGCAAGCGGACGAGATTGAGCATGTGAATGGGACCGGGACGATCGCTCTCGCGAAAGCGAGCGAATGTTTCCTTGGTCGGATCGATGTAACCTGTCATCGTTTTGCCTCGCTGCTACCAATCGCGTTTGTTCAGGCGATCTTAAGGGGGAAAGAGAAATGTTCGCCATCGTTAACATCCTAGTGGCTATGGTTGCTGCGCTGCACGTTTATTTCCTTGCGCTCGAAATGTTCTTCTGGACCAAACCTCTCGGCCTGAAGACCTTCCGAAATACGCCTGAACGGGCTGCGGATTCAGCCGTGCTCGCTGCCAATCAGGGACTCTATAACGGCTTCCTCGCCGCGGGGCTGATTTGGGGACTTGTGCAGCCCAATGCGGCCTTCGCCTTCGAGATCAAAGTGTTTTTCCTGCTATGTGTGATCGCGGCCGGTCTCTATGGCGCTACAACCGTCAGCCGGAAAATTCTGTTCGTTCAGGCCGCACCGGCGGTGCTCGCCATCATCCTGTTGTGGGCGGCCTAAGTCTTTGTGACGGGCCCGCGTTGCCTTGCATCGGCGAGGTCGTTCATTCAGTATTGGCGTCAAACGATGATTTCCGTGACGCGGAAAAGCCATCGCAACAATCAAAATATCAGGTGAGGCAACGACATGAGGAACGGCCTTTTTCATTTCGTCACCGGCTCGGTGCTGGCGCTGGCACTCGCGACGCCCTCGGTCCATGCGCAAAAGAAATACGACCCCGGCGCGACCGATACCGAAATCAAGATCGGCCAGACCGTGCCGTTCTCGGGACCGGCCTCCGCCTACGCCAGCATTGGCAAGACGCAAGCCGCCTATTTCAACATGATCAACGATCAGGGCGGGGTGAACGGCCGCAAGATCAATTTGATCCAGTACGACGATTCCTATAGCCCGCCCAAAGCCGTCGAGCAGGTGCGCAAGCTGGTCGAGAGCGACGAAGTGCTTTTCATGTTCCAGATCATCGGAACGCCCTCGAATGCCGCGGTGCAGAAATATCTGAACACCAAGAAGGTGCCGCAACTGTTCGCCGCGACTGGCGCTTCCAGATTCACCGATCCGAAAAATTTCCCGTGGACTCTGGGCTTCAACCCCAGCTATTTCGTCGAGGGCCGCATCTACGGCCAATACATCCTCAAGCAATATCCGAACGCCAAGGTCGGTGTGCTCTATCAGAACGACGATCTGGGCCGCGACTATCTCAACGGCCTCAAGTCGGGCCTGGGCGACAAGGCCGCGACCATGATCGTGGCGGAAGCGTCGTATGAAGTCTCCGATCCGACCGTGGATTCCCAGATCCTGAAACTGAAATCCGCAGGCGCCGACGTGTTGTTCAGCGCATCGACCCCGAAATTTGCGGCGCAAGCGATCAAGAAGAATGCCGAGCTCGGCTGGAAGCCGGTGCACATTCTCGACATCAATGCCACCTCGGTCGGCGCGGTGATGCAACCCGCGGGGCTTGAGGCCTCCAAAGGCGTGATCAGCGTCAACTACGGCAAGGATCCGCTCGATCCGACCTGGAAGGACGATCCGGGCATGAAAAAGTATTTCGACTTCATGGCGAAGTACTATCCGGAAGGCGACAAGAATTCGAACTTCAACGCCTATGGCTACAGCACGGCGCAGTTGATGGTTCATGTCTTGAAGCAATGCGGCGACGATCTCACCCGCGAGAACGTTCTCAAGCAGGCAACCAACCTGAAGAATGTGCAGCTCGACCTCGCATTGCCGGGAATCGCGACCACCACCACGCCGAACGACTATCGCGTCAACAAGCAGTTGCAGATGATGCGGTTCAACGGCGAACGCTGGGAGATGTTCGGCCCGATCCTCGAAGACACGAGCCCCGCCGGCTGAGACCGGTCGGGGCAGGGATGCCGTCCAATTTATCTTCGGGCGGAAGCAATCTTCTCAGGAATTCTCCGCCCCCTTAGGGTTAAGCGGGTCTGAATTCCTTGTGTTTCAAGCGCTTAGATAAGGTTGACGCGCCCGCGATTAACCATCGTTTAAGACGGCTTTAAATCCGTCCCGCTACCTTGGCTGCGTCTATTGATGCGGGCGTTCTGGGTATGGCGTGGGGACGGAAAAAGGGCGGTGGGCGCAAGGAGCCCGTATTCGGCCTTGCTGCGGCGCTCTCCGATCTGCGGCTGTCGCCCGACGACCGTGTCCCCGGCGGCAGCACGGCGAAAAAATCGACCAAGCCGAAGAACGACGATGTTGACGACGAGCCGCCGCCCGAGCGCAAGCCGCGCGCCAGCCGCGGCGGCACCAAGCGGCGGTCGAAGTCGCGCAAGGGTCTTCCGATCGGCCGGCTGTTCTATTGGGGTGCGGTGCTCGGCCTCTGGGGCGCGATTGCCGCGGTCGGTCTCGTTGTCTGGGTCGGCGCGCATCTGCCCGCGATCCAGTCGCTTGAAATCCCGAAGCGGCCGCCGACGATCCAGATCACCGGCGCCGATGGCAGCGTGCTCGCCATTCGCGGCGAAATGGCCGGCAGCAATGTCGCGCTGAAGGATCTGCCGCCTTATCTGCCGAAGGCGTTTATCGCCATCGAGGACCGGCGCTTCTATTCGCATTTCGGCATCGACCCCTGGGGCATTCTGCGCGCGGCCGTCGCCAACATCCTGCATCGCGGCGTGTCGCAGGGCGGCTCGACGCTCACCCAGCAACTCGCCAAGAACCTGTTCCTGACCCAGGAGCGCACCTTCCAGCGCAAATTGCAGGAGGTCGAACTGGCGCTCTGGCTGGAGCGCAAGCACTCCAAGGCCGAAATTCTCGAGCTTTACCTCAATCGCGTCTATTTCGGCTCCGGTGCCTACGGCGTGGAGGCAGCAAGCCAGCGTTACTTCGGCAAGTCGGCCAAGAACGTCACCATCGCCGAAGCCGCGATGCTGGCGGGTCTGGTCAAGTCGCCCTCACGGCTGGCACCCAATCGCAATCCCGAGGGCGCCGAGCAGCGCGCGCGGACCGTGCTGACCGCGATGGCGGAAGCCAAATTCATTACCGAAGCGCAGGCGCAGGCCTCGATCGGCCATCCCTCTTACAAAGTGAAACCGGTCGGCGCCGGCACGATCAACTATGTGGCGGACTGGATCGGCGAAGTGCTCGACGATCTTGTCGGCCAGATCGACGAGAGCGTGGTGGTGGAAACCTCGATCGATCCGAAATTGCAGGCGGTCGCGGAGGCCGCGATCATCGACGAGCTCGCCGCCAAAAGCCTGAAATTCAATGTCAGCCAGGGCGCGCTGGTGGCGATGTCGCCGGATGGCGCGGTGCGCGCCATGGTCGGCGGCCGCAACTACTCCGAAAGCCAGTATAACCGTGCGGTGACGGCGAAGCGTCAGCCGGGTTCGGCTTTCAAGCCCTTCGTCTATCTCACCGCGATCGAAGCGGGTCTGACGCCGGAGACGATCCGTCAGGACGCGCCGCTCGATATCAAGGGCTGGAAGCCCGAGAATTACAGCCACGAATATTTCGGCCCGGTGACGCTGACGCAGGCCTTGGCGATGTCGCTCAATACGGTCGCGGTCAGGCTCGGGCTCGAAGTCGGCCCCAAGAACGTGGTGCGTACCGCGCATCGGCTCGGCATTTCATCGAAGCTCGATGCCAATGCCTCGATCGCACTCGGTACCTCCGAAGTCTCGCTCGTGGAACTGGTCGGCGCCTACGCGCCGTTTGCCAATGGCGGTCTCGGTGTTTCGCCGCATGTCGTGACCAAAATCCACACCGTCGATGGCAAGGTTCTCTACACGCGTACCGCCGATCAGCTCGGTCAGGTGATCGATCCGCATTACGTTGCGATGATGAATACGATGATGCAGGAGACGCTGCTCTCCGGCACCGCGCACAAGGCCGAACTGCCGGGCTGGATGGCGGCCGGCAAGACCGGCACCAGCCAGGATTTTCGCGATGCCTGGTTTATCGGTTACACGGCTAACCTCGTGACCGGAGTCTGGCTCGGCAATGACGACAGTTCGCCGACCAAGAAGGCGACCGGCGGCGGCTTGCCGGTGGAAATCTGGACCCGCTTCATGAAGGCCGCTCATCAGGGCGTGACACCCGTACCGCTGCCGGCCTCGACGCCGGGCGGACTGCTCACCGCCATCGCGCAAGCCGTGTCGCCAAGCGCTGTGTCTCCGGGCGTTGTGCCGTCAAGCGTACCCGTCAGCCAGCCCGTGCCCGGTGCGGTTAGGCCTGCGCCGACCAGGGCCTCGGTACGCCCCGAAGCTGCCGGCGGCCTCGACGGCTGGCTGGTGGATCGGCTGTTCGGCGGCCGGTAAAGGTCGACTTATACGCGCTGCATTTTCGGGATTGCCCGGAGGTTCAGTCGTCGCTTTGGCGAAACTGGCGCGCGAGCCAATCGCTGAATGCGCGTACGCGCGGCGAAAGCTGGCGGTTCTGGGCATACATCAACGAGACCGGCGCGGACGGGGGCGGACTATCCGTGAGCAAGGCCACCAGGCTTCCGCGCCTGAGATCGTCGGCCACGTGGAAATGCGGCATCTGCGCGATGCTGCACCGTGTCGGCCTGGGCGACCTTCTGAAGCCGAAAGCGCAAGCTTGAGAGTCCCACTATCAACGCTCGGCGGATCTGCCGCCGGGTGTCGGTTCCAGGCGCTGGAATCCGAAGAAACGGATTGAGAATGCAAAAGCGGCGTAACGGAACGGGTGTTTCGCGTCGACCTCAGCGGCCGTCGGGCGCGCTGACGCCGACCCAGTTATCGCGCACCTGCTGATAGTGGACGCTGGCGTCATAGGTTTGCGTCGACAAATGCAGCACCTGAGGCGACAGGCGTCCGATTGCATTCAGGACGGCGTAGGAGGCAACGACGCGGTCATGCTGCGCCGTCACCAGCGCCACGCGGGCGTTCACCAGCGTCTGCTGCGCATTAAGGATGTCGATCACGGTACGCTGGCCGACCTGGGCTTCCTTGGTGGTGCCGAGATAGGCGATCTCGGAGGCCTCGACTTGCGACTGCGCGGCGGTCACCTGCGCCTTCCCCGCCAACAGTTGGCCCCATGCGGTGACGAGATCGGCACGGGCCTGATCGCGAACCTGATCCAGCGTGAGGCGCTGCTGCGCCAGCGTTTCCTTTGACTGCCGTATCAGCGAATATTCGGCCCCGCCCTGATAGACCGGCACATTCAGCTGGGCGCTGGCGGCCGCGGCGAACTGGTTGATGGTCGTGATGTTCGGGTCCCAGACCTTCGCGACCGCCGCCTGCAAGGAGACGATGGGATAAAGCGCGCCCTCGTTGATTTTCACAGTGAGAAAACTGACGTCGACGCCATACATGGCGGCGGTGACGTTGGGATTTTGCCGGAGCGCCAATTCGATGGCGCCCCCCACCGTTTGCGGCAGATAGCGGTCGACCGGCGAGGCCGGTTGCAGGTTCGCGGGCTCAATGCCGATGATGCGGCGGAAATTCGCGCGCGTGGTTGTCAGCGTCGAGACCGCCGCAAGTTCCTGGCTTTGCGCCGCCGCCAATTGCGCCTCCGATTGAGCGACGTCGGTCGGCGTGACCAGGCCTGCGCTGTAGCGGTCGCGGGTCTGCTTCAGCGTCAGTTCGAGCACGTGGGTATTGCTTTTCTGGACCTCCAGAATCGCGGCGTCGCGTAGGTAATCCATGTAGATGGTGGCGGCGGCGAGCAGCACCGACTGCTCCATGAGCCGCAGGCCCTCGCGCGCGCCAAAAACCTGGCTTTCTGCAGCGCGGGTTTTGTTGGCGGTTTGATTGCCGTTGTAGATCGTCTGGGTCACCGTCAGCGCAGCGGAATGCGGAGTTCTGGTCGCCCTGTTCGATCTTCTTGCCGACGCTGCCGTCCGCGAGCTGGTCAATATAACCGACGCCCGCGGTGAAAGTGCCGGCCACCTTGGGGCGATAGCCGGCCAGCGCCTGAGGGACGGCTTCGTCGGTGACGCGCACCGAGGCGCGCTGGGCGTTGAGCTGCGGATTGTTCCGGTAGGCGCGCAACAGCGCGCCTTCCATCGTGTCCGCGCGGACAGGCAACGCCGCCAACTGACTAAGGAGAACGACCGCCGCCGCTGTTCCGGTTAAAACTTTTGCCCCACCCATATTCAAGTTATCCAACGCCTTACGCGGTCTGACAACATCCATACGCAATTCAGAAGTGGATCAAAAGCGCATAGCTGTGTGCTCTCTAGTGGTCCGATTCTAACATTTGCCTGCTGGTGAGGCGGCACAGTTGCAAATGTTAGAATCAAAGGACCACTAGCAAATGTAGGTTTCTAGTGGAGTTTTGGATTTGACATCCGCATCGCGAGTTCGCTGTTAAACTGTAGCGGATATCAAATCCACTCCACTAACACGCGAGCGTGATGGCCGTCAGATTATCGGGCAGTGTTGCCGTTTTCGCTCAAAACAGCGGCGGGGTCCGCCTATCAGAGGTGCTCGACGGCGAGCACCTCAATCCTGGATACCGTAACGGTGCAGATCGTTGCCGTGTGTGTCCAGCCAGGTCTTGGCGCGTTCGACGTGGTTGCAGACTTTCGCAACGACCTTCCAGAACCGCGCCGAATGGTTCATTTCGACGAGGTGCGCTACCTCATGGGCGGCGAGGTAATCCAGCACATAGGGCGGCGCGAGGATCAGCCGCCAGGAGAACGACAGCGAGCCTGCCGCCGTGCATGAACCCCAGCGACTCGACTGGTCGCGGATCGATATCCGCCGCACGCGCACGCCGAGCGCCTGGGCATAGGATGCGGCCGCCTTCTGCAAATCCTTGCGGGCTTCGCGCTTGAGATAATCATGCACCCGCCGCTCGATATAGTCGGTGCCGCCAGCCACACAGAGGATACGCTCGCCGCTATCGCGAATTTCGGTCCAGACCGTGCCGCGTTGACCGGCGCGATGCACGATCCGGTGCGCTAATCCGCGCAGTGGCACCACCGTGCCCGGAAGAAACGGCGCCGCCTTCGGCAACCGGCCGAGACGCGCGGCGATCCAGCCGCCGTGACGCTGCGCAAAGTCCTTGGCGTCGGCAATGGTGCCGCGCGGAGGGATGGTGAGGATCGCTTCACGGTCGCTCGGATGGATCCGCAAGGTGTAACGTCGCGCGCGCCGGTGACGGCGCAACCGCACCGAATAGATTTGCGAGCCGTGTTTGACCAAAAGGCGAGAAGGTTCGTAAGGCCGCCGATAAAGGAGCGCGCGAGTGGCCATGTCTGCTATTCCGGGGATCAAGAGTTCGCCCGGATTCTGCCATAACCGCCGCCAGGTAAATCGCTCGGCGCAAAAACAAATCATTTGCCCAATATACAGGGGTTAAACGCCACAGCCGACCCTATAGAATGGGGGTGAAGCGGGAAATTTGGACGAAAAAGTAGCCCCGCCGGTGCCATCAAAGAACGAATTAATATTCACTCTTTCAATCGCCCCCGGATTCGGGTTTCCTCTGTCTAAATCAGCGGGTTAGAGACCGCCCGGCTGATCTCGGATTCTGCGGCAAGCGATGTTCCGTGCGAATTTCGACGTGCTTGATGTGATTACTCCGCGGCGTAGGCGAGCGAGGGCTTTACGTTCGCTGCCGACACCATGAAATCGTGAATGCGCGGCACGATTTCCGATTTGAAACGCGAGCCGTTGAAAACTCCGTAGTGCCCGACGCCCTTTTGCACATAGTGCACCCGGCGATGATTGGGGATCGAACTGCACAAAGTGTGCGTCGCTTCGGTCTGCCCGAGCCCGGAAATGTCGTCGTTCTCGCCTTCCACCGTCATCAGCGCCACGCGCCTGACCTTGGAAGGTTCGACCAGCTGGCCGCGATGGGTCATCTCGCCTTTGGGCAGAGCGTGCTTGACGAAAACCGTATCGACGGTTTGCAGGTAATACTCCGCCGAAAGGTCCATCACCGCCAGATATTCGTCGTAGAAGTCGCGGTGCTTGTCGACCAGATCGCCGTCGCCCTTCACCAGATTCCGGAACAGCTCCTTGTGGGCGTCCATGTGCCGGTCGAGGTTCATGCTGATGAAGCCGTTGAGCTGCAGGAAACCCGGATAGACGTCGCGCATGACGCCAGGATGCGGAAACGGTACCTTGGTGATGACATGGTTGCGGAACCAGTCAATGCCGCGTTCGGCGGCAAGGTTGTTGACCGCAGTCGGATTGTGGCGGGTATCGATCGGGCCGCCCATCAATGTCATCGAAATCGGAACGAAAGGGTCGTTTTCCGCTTCCATGACGGAAACGGCTGCCACGACGGGCACGGAAGGTTGGCACACCGCGATGACGTGCATATTGCCGCCCAGCACATGCAGCATCTCGATCAGGTAGTCGACATAGTCGTCGAGATCGAAACGGCCTTCGGTCAACGGCACCATCCGGGCATCGGCCCAATCGGTGATGTAGACTTCGTGGCCCGGCAGGAATGCTTCGACCGTGCCGCGCAACAGCGTGGCGTAGTGGCCGGACATCGGTGCCACGATCAGCACGCGCGGCTGCGGGCTGCGCAACGGGCGCGTCAGTTTCCGATCGAAGTACAACAGCCGGCAGAACGGTTTCTCCCACACGCTGCGAACCTCGACCGGCGTGCGGACGCCGTTGACGTCGGTATCGTTCAGGCCCCATTCGGGCTTGCCGTAACGGCGCGTGGTTCGCTCGAACAGTTCACACGCGGCGGCGATCGATTTGCCGGCCTCGGTGTGCGACCACGGATTGAGCGGATTCTGAAACAGGATCTTCGCGGCATCGGTGACGGCGCGCGCCGGATTGAGCGATGCGTGCGCCATTTCGTACATCCAGTACATCGGCGTCGTCAGCGCCGGACTGCCTTCGGCCACCATCGGCGGCGCGCCGCCAAACTCCCCAATCGGCATCTAGTGCCCACTTTCCAAAGTTCGTGCCCTGTTTCAGCGCCCACTTTCCACGAACTTTGGAAAGTCATGGGCACTAGCAAATCTATTGTGTCTAGTACCGCTTTTCCCTTTGAAGTTCCTGGATCGAATTCGCCGCTTGCGGTGCAGGAACTTCAAATAGGCGGCACTAGCCCTCGCTACCTTTTGCGTCGCAATATAGTGCAAAAAGCACAATAAAGCGTCAATGCATAGATCAGCATTGTCGCGCCGCTGCACAAGTTACGTGGCTTAAACCCCCGGGTTTTAACGGGCTATTCGCCGGTCTGGATCAACGATCCGTGTTGCCGCGCGCTGCGCAGAAGCACCAGAAACACTACAAACGATACCGCAATCAGGGCAACATTGATCGCGAGCGCCTCCATCATCAGATCGGCGCGAAATACATGCTCTGTTAGCAATGCCCGCATGCCTTCGAACACGTAAGTCGGCGGCAGCGCCCATGCGACATGTTGCAGCCAATACGGCAGCACCGTTACCGGATAATAGATGCAGGCGAGAGGCATCATGGCGAACATCAGTGTCCAGACGATGCTCTCGGCGCCGAGACCATGGCGCAGCACCAGTCCGGAGACGAAGATTCCGACCGACCAGCTGGTGAAGATCAGGTTGCAGAAAAAAGCGATCAGCGGAAATCCGATGCTGTAGACGTTGAAGCCGAAAAAGATGATGGCCAGCAGCGTCATCGGAATGACGCCGATCGCAAGCCGGATCAGGCTCATTGCCATCAGCGCGATCAGGAATTCGATCGGTTTCAGCGGGCTCATCATCAGGTTACCGAGATTGCGCGCCCACATCTCCTCAAGAAACGAGATCGAAAAGCCGAGCTGGCCGCGGAACAGGATGTCCCACAGGATCACCGCGCCGACCAGCGTGCCGCCGGCGCGCGCGAAAAAACCGGCGTTCTGCGAGATGTAGTTTTGCAGAAAACCCCAGGTGACGATCTGCAGCGCCGGCCAATAGAGCAGCTCCAACAGCCGCGGCCATGACGACATCAGCACATACCAGTAGCGCAGGATCATGGCCGCGATCCGGTGCGGCGAAAGGCCTGCGGGGACAGCAGTTCGGTTCATGACGTCGCCTCCTGAACCCGGCCGCGGGCGACGTCGAGAAACACTTCCTCCATCGTCGCCCGGTTGTAGCGGGCCATGATCTGTTGCGGGCTGTCGTCGTCTTCGATGCGGCCGCGCTTCATGATGATGACACGGTCGCAAAGACGCTCCACCTCCAGCATGTTGTGGGAGGCGAGCAGGATCGTCGCGTCGTTTTCCTTGCGATAGGTCTCAAGATGCTGCCTGATCCAGTCGGCGGTGTCGGGATCGAGCGAAGCCGTCGGTTCGTCGAGCAGCAGCAATTCGGGTTCATTGATCAGCGCCTTTGCCAGCGCCACGCGGGTCTTTTGTCCGGCGGAAAGCTTGCCGCTGGGGCGGTCGAGAAAGTCGCGGAGGTCGAGGTCGGCGGCAAGCTTCTCGATCCGCGCGGCCAGATTGGCCACTGAATAGAGCCGGCCGAAGATCTTCAGGTTCTGCCGCACCGTCAGCCGCGAAGGCATGTCGACATAGGGGCTTTCGAAATTCATCCGGCCAAGCACCTCGGCGCTTTCGCCCGGCATCGGGTGACCCAAAACCTCGATGCGTCCCGAAGTCGGCAGGACCAGCCCCATGATCATGGCAATGGTCGTGGTTTTGCCGGCGCCGTTGCCGCCGAGCAGCCCGGTGATGCTGCCGCGTGCGATCGAGAAGGAAATGTCGTCGACCGCCCGCGTGGTTTTATAGACCTTTACGAGATGTGCGACATCGATCGCCGCGGTTTCGCGCCGGTCGATTAGGGCAGCGTCTCCTGTTATCGTACCATCGTTCGTCATACGGGCCTGTTCATTGAGGCATTAACCGCTAGTGGTCCAATTCTAACATTCGCACCCTCGGGAGGCAGGCACTTTGCGAATGTTAGGATCAAAGGACCACTAGAAGAAATATGTTTCCAGTGGAGTTTGGGATTTGACATTCGCTTTCCGGACTTGCGGCCATGCAGGTAGCGAATGTCAAATCCACTCCACTGGGGCAGGGTTTCCCGTGGCCTTACGTCGCGGGGGAAGGATCAAGGAAATTTGTCGGCAGGCGCTCGTGCGGCTAGATTGAGTTGGTGCTTATGTCCGACGCCGCCGCCACCGATTTTCGTCTCCCGCGCCGCCAGGTCCGCTTGGACACGATTCTGCGGCTGCGCTGGCTCGCCGCACTCGGGCAACTCGCGGCTATCTTCATCGTCGAACAGGGCCTCGAATTCGACGTCGAGGTCGTGCCATGTCTCGCCATTGTCGGCTTTTCCGCGCTTTTGAACCTGATCCTTCAGCTCTGGTTCAACCCGATGGAACGGCTCGAGCCGTCGTTTGCAGCCGCGCTGCTGGCGCTGAACATCGTCGAACTTGCCGGGCTGTTGTTCTTTACCGGCGGCTTGCAGAATCCGTTCTCCTTCCTGGTTTTGGCGCCGGTTCTGATCTCGGCCACCGCGCTGCCGATCCGGTTCACCATCGCGCTGGGAATGCTCGCGGTGGCCTGTGCCTCTGTTCTCGTGTTCATTCACTTCCCGCTGCCGTGGGACAGCGATGATCCACTGGTGTTGCCGCCGATCTATCTGTTCGGTGTCTGGCTTTCGATCGTGGTCGCGATCGGCGTCACCAGCCTTTACGCGTTTCAGGTCGCCGAAGAGGCGCGCAAGCTTTCGGACGCGCTGGCGGCCACCGAACTCGTGCTGGCCCGGGAACAACACCTGACCCAGCTGGATGGTCTGGCGGCTGCCGCCGCGCACGAACTGGGCACGCCGCTGTCGACCATCTTCCTGATTTCGCGTGAGCTCGAGCAAGGCGTCGGCGACAAGCCGCAGCTTTCAGCCGACATCAAGACGTTGCGGGAACAGGCGCAGCGGTGCCGCGACATCCTCGCCAAGATCACGCAGTTGTCTTCGAGCGGCGCGCCGTTCGACCGCATGCCGCTGTCCGCGCTGATCGAGGAAACCGTGGCGCCGCATCGCGATTTCGATGTCGCGATCAAGGTGCGCATTGCGGTCGCCGGCACGCCCGAACCCGTCGGGATGCGAAACCCCGCCATTATCTATGGTGTCGGCAATATCCTGGAGAACGCCGTCGATTTCGCCCGAACCGCGGTGGAGGTGAATGCCTGGTGGAACACCGAGGTCGTCGAACTCGTCATTTCCGACGACGGCCCGGGAATTGCGCCCGATCTGCTCAAGCGCATCGGCGAGCCTTATCTCTCGCGTCGGCGCGATACGGATGACGCCCAGGGCGCGCGCAGCGGTCTCGGTCTTGGCGTGTTCATCGCCCGCACGCTGCTCGAGCGCACCGGGGCAACGGTCTCATTTACCAATCGGGTGTTTCCCGACCACGGCGCCGTGGTCCAGATCGTCTGGCCGCGGAGCCGCTTCGAGACCAAGGAACCCGCCGCGGAATTAACCTGAGCGAGCGAAATCAACCCCGGACGGCCTTGGCGGGCCGTGGTTGACGCCATATGTTGTGGGGGTCGATGGACAAGGATGCTATTATCTTGAACGCGATTCCTGAACTCGCCGGACACTCCGATCGCTCGCTCCTGATCGTCGAGGACGACAAGCCTTTTCTGGAACGGCTCGCGCGCGCCATGGAAAGCCGGGGCTTTGCGGTGACATCCTGCGACAGCGTCACCGAAGGCCTCACTCAAATCTCCAAGGCAGCGCCCGCCTTTGCGGTGGTGGATTTGCGGCTCGGCGACGGCAACGGGCTCGATCTGGTGTCGGCGCTGAAACGCAAACGTCCGGATGCGCGCGCCATCGTTCTCACCGGCTATGGCAATATCGCGACCGCCGTAACCGCCGTAAAGCTCGGCGCGGTGGACTATCTGTCCAAGCCCGCCGATGCCGACGATGTGGTGTCGGCGCTGCTTGCCATCGGCAACCAGAAATCCGAACTGCCGAATAATCCGATGTCGGCCGATCGCGTGCGCTGGGAGCATATCCAGCGGATTTATGAGATGTGCAACCGCAACGTTTCGGAAACGGCACGGCGGCTGAACATGCATCGCCGCACGTTGCAGCGAATTCTGGCCAAGCGCGCCCCGCGCTAGTGGTCCAATTCTAACATTCGCATCCCTTCTCAGCTGGCCCTTTTGCGAATGTTAGAATTAAAGGACCACTAGCAAATTCAATATTCTAGTGGAGTTTAGGATTTGACATTCGCCTGACGAACCCGCGGCCAGGTGGGTAGCGAATGTCAAATCCACTCCACTAGCGCATGATCAGCTTTGGTTGAATCAGAGCCGAAGTTCCAGATTTTGGTTTTGACGCGCTTTCTTCACGCGAACCGGCGTCCACCCCCGGATCACGTCCGAGGGCATGCTTCGCTCGAAAACGCTTGGTCAAAATTCCGCGTGGCCTTGCGGATCCACCAGACGATTGATCCGTAGCGCGGCGGCGCGCGCAAACCTCACCGTCATCGATTTCCGGGTCGGAGCCGGCAGCCGGTGCTCGGGCGCCGGCCGTTGCAGATGCGCGCCATAGGCATCGGCGATAATCAGTCCGGTTTCGTCGGGGAAAACCTCGCACGGCAGATCCTGCAAGAACGCAAAGAACAGCCGGTCGCAATGAGTCCGGTATTCCGGCCACTTCTGGTCGGCACGCAAATCCTCGATCGAGGATTTGATTTCGACGATCCAGATCTCACCGCGGTCATTGATGGCGACGAGATCGGCGCGGCGGCCGGAAGGAAGCGGCAGTTCGCTGATGCAGGCAAAGCCGAGTGAGTGCAATAGCCGCGCGGTGCCGCGCGCGATCGCAAGCGCCGTTTCCGACTGACGTCGGTCCGGCGCGGGCATGGCAGCGGCTTTTTGGGCGAGCGATTCCATCTGACGAAGCATAGAACGCGGCTCAAAAAACAGGCAACGTGTTTGATGGTGGATAGAGCGGGAAATCTGCCTTTCGAAAGCCGATCCACTCGGTCGCGGCGACCCTGTTCCGATCATAAATGCGCGGAGCTCCCGGAAGTTTTCCTTGAAGTTTTCCTTGGCGGAATACAAAAAATCGGCATTGTGCGGCTTATGAATCAGCCATCCGACAATAAGCCGAAAGCCGGCGCGATGATCGTTCCGGTGACACCGTTCGAGCAGAACTGCACGTTGCTTTGGTGCACGGCGACCCAAAAGGCCATCGTCATCGATCCCGGTGGGGACCTTCCGCGCATTCAGGCCGCCATCGAGGAGGCCAATGTCACGGTCGAGAAGATCTGGCTGACGCATGGCCATATCGACCATGTCGGTGGCGCAGCCGATTTGCGCGACGCGCTCAAGGTCAAGATCGAGGGTCCGCATATCGCCGACAAATTCCTGCTCGACAATGTGGTGGCGAGCGGGGCGCGTTTCGGCTTCACCGGTGTGCGTGATTTTGCGCCGGATCGCTGGCTCGAAGAGGGTGATCAGGTTTCGATCGGCGAGTTGACCTTCGACATCCTGCATTGTCCCGGCCATTCCCCCGGCAGCGTGGTCTTTTTCAACAAGGACATGCGCTTCGCCCATGTCGGCGATGTCCTGTTCAACGGCTCGGTCGGCCGCACCGATTTGCCCGGCGGCGATCACGCCACCCTGATCAAATCGATCAAGGAGAAGCTGTTGCCGCTCGGAGACGATGTCGGCTTCATCTGCGGCCATGGCGCCGGCTCCAGGATCGGCCACGAGCGAATGACCAATCCGTTCCTCACCGGCGCGATGTGAGGTCGCGCGCCCGGCGCGGGGGCCATTTGCCTTCAGGGCAGTCGGCCTTCCGCCTGCTATTTCATGAGACCCGCGGCGGTCAAAGCACGCGTAATGGCGGCGCTGACATCGAGCGTGCCCCGTCGCTTGGCTTCCGGCTCTGCGGGGGCCGTGGCAGGTTGGGCCGCCGCAATCAAGGGCTGCAAGACCTTGCTGAGGACTGACGGCGTCGAGATCGGCGATGCCAGCGGAATCAACTTGGCACTGGGGGAATCAGTGGCCGCGCGAACCGGAGGCCCGGCGAGTTTCGGGATGCCGTCGGTGATTCCGAAGAAGTTCGCGATGTGATGCGAGGACGAAATACCGGCATCGATCAGAAACGCGCCTTCCTTGCCGTATCGCTGGTCGTTCTCGGCTTTCCCGATCGGCGTGCCGTGGGCCATGTCGGTGATGGTGTAAGACTCGACAACCGTTTCTCCGGCCGCGTTCCACCAGACCTGGTGGGGATAACCGTCGACCACGCCCTCCGACATCGGATGCGACGGCAACCGATGGATATCGAGCCATTGCTTGATGATCTCGTTGGCGTTGGCGGGATTGACCGTGCGATCCGCGCTGCCGTGCCACACCGAAACCTTCGGCCACGGCGCACGATGCTTTGAAGCACTGCGCACCAGACCGCCCAATTCGTGGGACGAGCGCGCCGGCGATCGCAACATGCCGCTCAAGGCTTCCCGCACATTGGAGGCGATTCCGTAAGGCAGTCCGGCGATGATCGCGCCGGCTGCAAAAACTTCCGGATAGGTTGCGAGCATGACCGAGGTCATCGCCCCGCCCGCCGACAGCCCGGTGATGAAAATGCGGTGCTTGTCGATCTTGTGCTCGGCCACCATTCGCGCGGTCATTTGCCGGATGGAGCAGGCTTCGCCATGGCCGCGTTTGGTGTCTTCCGGATTGAACCAGTTGAAGCAGCCGTGCGCATTGTTGCCCGGCTGTTGCTCGGGCATCAGCAGCGCAAAGCCGTAATGCTTCGCAAGCGTCGACCAACCGGCGCCAACGTCGTAACCGGCTGCGGTCTGTCCGCAGCCATGCAGCACGACAACCAGAGGCGCCGAGGCCGGAAGACTTGCGGGAGCATAGGAAAACATCCGCAAACCGCCGGGATTGGTGCCGAATTGCTTCGTTTCCACCAATGGGCCGCGGGTTACCGTCGAGGTAATATGGTTAAGGCCATCCCACGCGCTCATTCCGGGCAAACGGGGCAGTTGGCGCAGGAACTCTATATTTCTGGCAAGCGACACGGCTGCTCCTTGGCCCGCAAGAATCGCGGACGTACCACCAACCAGATAATTGCTGCAGTGCGAAATAAAAAGACTGTGTGCTGTCAGTCCTCAGAAATATTTGCAAAGCTTCGACGCCGGAAGGCGAATGACGCACCCGTGACAAGAATACGGCAGGCTGTTTGAGCGAGAACGCGCGAATTCAGATCGCTTTCAGCTTGCGATAGGCAAACCACACCATTTTCAGCAACAGCCAGCCGTCGCGGAAACGTGAAATCTGGGTTTCGCCAAACGTGCGTGCCTTATAGTGGATCGGCGTCTCGACAATTTTAAGGTTTTGTTTCGCCGCGCCGAAGATCAGGTCGAAATCGCCGAACGGATCGAAGTTGCCGAAATAGTCGCGCTCGCGGGCCAGCATTTCATAGTCCTTGCGCAGAAGCACCTTGGTGCCGCAAAGCGTGTCCGTCAGGCGGGTGTTGACCAGATAACTGAACAGATAGGCGAAGAAGCGGTTGGCGATCAGATTGAGCGGGCGCATCGCCTCATGCTCCATCGGATAGACCAGGCGGGTGCCGTTGACGAATTCGGCCTTGCCGGTCTCGATCACCGCATGGAATTTCGGAAGCGCCTCCGGCGGCATCGTCAGATCGGCGTCGAGAATCATCAGCACGTCGCCGCTGGCGGCGGCAAAACCCTTGCGAACCGCGTCGCCCTTGCCCTTGCCGTCCTGCTTGAGCACCTTGATGTCCCAGTCACCCTTGTAGGCGTCGCGCACGCGTTCGCATTCGGCAAAGGTGTTGTCGCTGGAATTGCCTTCGACGAACAGGATTTCCTGCGAGGCGCCAAATCGCGGCATGCGCCGGATCGCATCCTCGATATTGCCGCTCTCGTTCCGGCACGGAATCAGAATGCTCGCCGAAAATTTCCGGTCGGGAAATTGGCGAACCGGACGGCCGACCAGATAGGTTCGCAGGCATAACTTCCGGATGCCCGGCAGTGGCGCGATGAAGCGGTTGATGAACGGACCGAGGCCAAGCCAGCGGCGCGGCAGCAGCTGGCGCTGCTCCTGGCTGATGACCTCGAAATCCGCAAGATCCATCAGATTGAGGAAGTCGGCGGTCGCGATGTAGTTGATCCTCGGCTGTTTGGCGCGCAGACGCAGCGCTTCGGCGAGTTTGAGAACCGGCTCCCACAAATGCGAGTAATAGGAGATGATGATCCGGGTCGACGGCGCGCACAGATGGTGCACCAGCCGCAAGGTCGCATCGATATCCTCGAACATGCCGATGGTGTCGGCGATCACGATGTAGTCGAACGGTCCTTCGATCGAGGTGAGTGTCGCGGGGTCCTCGACATCGCCGAGTACGAAATAAAGATTGGGGTGCAGTTCATTGGCCTTGGCGATGGTCTTGGCGCCGAAGTCGACGCCGACGCCATACGAAGGCTCGAGTGCTGCCAGCAGGTCGCCGCGGCCGCATCCCAATTCCAATACCCGCTTGCCGGGCGGAATCAGGAAGCGCATGAACTTGAAATCGTCCTGGTGGTAGGCGGCGTTGAATTCGCGCCAGCGCTCCAGTTCGTCGCCATTCGCCTCGAAATGGTTGACGAGGTCGCGCTTGCGCTGCGTTGGAAGCGCAAGCGACGCAGCGGAATCGGACGGCCTCAAATACATATCAACCTCGGCGGGGAAAACGAAGGGGTCCTCTTAGCGGATGGGGCAGGGAGTGTAAATTCGCTCGCTTGCCTCAATGCGGCGGGTTTGACGGCTGCTGAGCCGTCGCAGCAGGGTCCCGGGTAGGCGATTGCCTTGGTCATTCCCACCCCATAGTTTGAGAGGCAACCAAGAAGAACTGTTCGGAGAAAACCCCATGGCTTCCCAAAAGATGGCTCGTCTCAAATTTGGGGCCTTCCTCGCCCCGCATCACCCGATCGGCGAGCACCCGATGCTGCAATTCCGCCGTGATCTTGATCTCGTCGAGCAACTCGATGGGCTTGGGTATGACGAATTCTGGTGCGGCGAGCACCATTCCTCGGGTTGGGAAATGATTGCATCGCCGGAAATGTTTTTGGCCGCCGCTGGCGAGCGCACTAAACGCATCAAGCTTGGGACCGGCGTGATCTCACTGCCCTATCACCATCCCTTCAATGTCGCCCAGCGCATGGTGCAGCTCGACCACATGACCGGTGGCCGCGCCATCTTCGGTTCCGGTCCAGGCGCGCTCGCCTCCGACGCGCACACCTTGGGCATTGACCCGATGGTGCAACGCGACCGTCAGGACGAGGCGATTGCGCTTATTCGCCGGCTGTTCCGGGGCGAGCGGGTGACGGCGAAAAGTGATTGGTTCACGATGAACGACGCTGCATTGCAGATCCTTCCTCTCCAGGAAGAAATGCCGTTCGTCGTCGCCTCGCAGATATCGCCATCGGGAATGACGCTGGCCGGGAAATACGGCATCGGCATCATTTCGCTCGGTTCGATGTCGACGCAAGGATTGATGGCGCTGCCGACGCAATGGAGTTTTGCGGAAGACGCCGCGAAGAAACACGGCGCCACCGTCAGTCGCTCGGACTGGCGCGTGCTGTTGTCCTGGCACATCGCCGAAAGCCGTGAGCAGGCGAGAGCTGAGGCAGGTCGCGGGTTGATGCACTGGCACAACGACTACAATGTGAAGACGCTCCAGCGTCCAGGTCTCGAGCCATTCAAATCGATTGACGAGGCACTGGAGAAGACCGCCGGCGGGGTGGGTATCTCGGCATCCACGATCGGCACTCCCGATGATCTGATCAACGCCATCAGGAAGTTGATGGAGGTGTCTGGCGGCGTCGGCAGTATCATCGGCTTCGTTCACGACTGGGCCAACCCGGAAAATACCAGACGCAGTTGGGATCTGGTGGCCCGCTACGTGGTTCCGGAGATCAACGGCTACGTCGCCAAGCTTCGCGAGTCGCAGAAATTCCTGATCGAAAATCGCGCGGTGTTCGAACGTGCGGGGCAGGCTGTGATGGCGAAGATCATGGAGAACGACAAGGCCGCAGCCGCACTGTCGCTCACCGGTCCGGGCCGCGTCGCCATTCCGCCGGTTAATGCGCCGGATTTGCAACAAGAAGCGGTAAAACAACAAAAGGCCTGATTGGCGCGCTCGATGTTCCGCAGGCTAGTGGAGTGGATTTGACATTCGCTGCCAGCCTAGCCGCAAGTCCGTAAAGCGAATGTCAAATCCCAAACTCCCACTAGAAACATATATTTGCTGGTGGTCCCATGATTCTAACATTCGCAAAAGTGGCCGCTGAGAAGGGATGCGAATGTTAGAATCGGACCACTAGCTCCATCAGCCGCCGGCCTGGTCGAACGCCTTGCGCAGGGCGGCATAGCCCTGTTGCTGCGCGGTCCAGTTGCGGCCACCGGTGATGGCGCCGTCGATCACCAGATCATGCCCGTTGATGAAGGTCGACTCGTCGCTGGCGAGAAACACCGCCGCATGCGCGATGTCCTCCGGCAAGCCGGCGCGGGGTATCGGTTGTGCGGCTTTATATACCTCGCGCATGACGTCGGGGGTTTTCTCCGCCGCTTCGACCGACAACCCCAGCGCCTTGCCGAAAATGCCGGTTGCGATTGCGCCCGGCGAAATGCTGTTGACGCGAATATTGGCTTCGCCGAGCTCCATCGCGACGCATTTGGTCAGGTGAATGACGGCGGCCTTGGCGGCGCTATAGACCACTGACGACGAAAAGCCGGCGAGGCGGCCGGCGATGCTGCCGTTGTTGATGATGCTGCCGGAGCCCTGACGCCGCATGTGCGGAGCGGCATGCTTCATGCCGAGCATCACGCTGCGTACCAGGGTCGCCATCGCGGCGTCGAAACGATCGACCTCAAGTCCTTCGATCCCGCCGGTCTGGGCCGGGCCGCCGGCATTGTTGAACAGGCAGTCGATGCGGCCGAATTTGTCGACCGCCTGATTGATCAGGTTGCGCATGTCGTCTTCGACGGTGACGTCGGTGCGACGGAACAGGCATGCCGCGCCGAGCTCTTTGGCCAGCGCTTCGCCTTCCGGCGCGCGACGGCCGGCAACCACGACCTTTGCGCCCTCGGCCACGAAAACTTCCGCGGTGCGCAACCCGATCCCGCTTGTCGCACCGGTGATCACCGCAACTTTGCCATCCAGCCGTCCCATAACGCGTTTCCTCCTTTTGACATTCTCGGGCTAAAATATCTGCGGCTTGCTTCGGCAAGGCAAGCCACGCGTACCGCTTGACCCGCAGATTACCCTTCCCTCTCTGCTCAGCCCCCACGCCACGGAACCGTTCGAATGATCGCAACATTGAACAAGCCCGGCCGTTATTCAAACGGCCGAGCCGTCACAGTTCCGCTATGCTTGACCTGACTTCGGATCAGAGCCACCCGTGATGCGACCCATAACGAAACGACTAGTCGGCGAATTTCGACAAGGCTGGCAAGGCATCTCCCGACCTTCGTTGCTGTTTAGTGTTTGCTTTTCAGCAAGCTGTCTTGCCTTGTCGACGACGGCACGATGGCTTCTCTCCGCGCTGCGGCCGGACGTCTATTTCACGCCGTACTTTCCCGCCGTTTTCTTTGCCACCGCCTTGGCCGGCTATCGCACCGGCATCGCCACCGCGCTCGTGGGCGGCGGGCTCGGCGTCGCCATGAATTTCGGCGATGCGCCGAGCAGTTTCTTTCCGCGGCTTGTGCTCCTGGTCATCTATGCGATCGTATGCGGGCTGACGATCTGGGGGGTCGAGCACTATCGTTCCGTGGCCTCCAATCAGCGCGAAATTTCCAAGCGGCTGATTCGGGAGGAAGAGTATCGCAAACTCGTCGTCGATGAATTGCAGCACCGGCTGAAGAACAAATTGTCGACCGTCCACGCCGTGCTTCATCAGGTGTTGCAGAACCAGCCGCAAGTCTGGGCCAGTATCGATCATCGGATGCGGGCGCTGTTGGCGACCGATGAACTGATCACCAAGGTGGACGGCGGCGGTTGCGATATCCAGGACCTTCTGCTTTCCGAACTCGGACCTTATGGCCATGTCCGCTTCACTTTGAACGGCGACCGGCTGTTTCTGCCCGCCAAGCTTGCCGTCAGCCTGGCACTGATTTTTCATGAGCTCGCGACCAATGCCGGGAAATACGGCGCATTTTCCGCCGAGCGCGGCATGTTGCAGGTGTCGTGGTCAATGACCGACGATCGGCTGAATATCGCCTGGGACGAGACCGAAGGGCCTTCGATCGGCACGGTCGGGGAACCCGGCTTTGGCACCAAATTGCTGGCATCGGCGCTCAGGCCGTTCGATGGCAAGACCGAGATCAGTTTCCTGAAAAGTGGAGTCCATTGCACCATGCAATGCCGCGTGCCCAAGGCATAAAAGGCATAATCTCGAGCCGGATACCGGGCGTGGGTTCCTCGTTGACGTTCTGTTAATGACGATCGCGGTGGCTCGCGATCCAGGCGCCTATGCTTGAATCCTGGATGGCTCACTTAACCAAAACTACAAGAGACTTTGCCAACCTCTACCCCGCCATGAAAAGCCCGTTTCCGAGTCAAATCCCGCCCCAAAGCCCGCAACACGAAGACGAATTCGCAATCGAGGGCGACCTCGGTTTTTTGCGAGATGTCATCCGGCTGCTTCCGGCAGGCGTGACGGTTCAGGACGAAGAGGGCCGTTTTCTGCTGATCAACGACGCGGCTGCCTCGCAGCTGGGTCTCGCCGCCGAGCCGCCGGGCGAACTCCCGGCAAAACGTCTGAACGAACGACGGGAGATGGCGCTCGAGCTGCTCCGTGCCGGGCGCCCGGCCGTGGCCGAGGTGAAAGGCGCCGGCAGCAAGGGGGAACAGGTGCTTCTCGCGGCCCATCGGCCGGCTCGCATCGCGGGCCGCAACCTGTTGCTGTCGTGCTCGGCCGACATCAGCGAGCAGAAGGCGGTCGAAGATCATCTGTTCCGTTCGGCCTATTTTGACGAGCTGACGGGCCTGCCGATGCGACGGGTGATCGAACACCGCGTGCAAAGCCTGATCCAGCGTCATAAGCCGGGCAGCGCTTTTGCGCTTGCCTTTCTCGATATCGATAATTTCAAGCACATCAACGACTATTACGGTCACTCGGTCGGCGATGCGCTGCTGGTCGAGGTCGCCAAAAAGCTCGGGCTCAACCTGCGCGAAAACGACATGTTGTCCCGCATCAGCGGCGACGAATTCCTGCTTCTGCTCGCCCCGATCGACAGCGAAGAAGAGGTGGCTGAATATGTCGAGGCTACGCTGCAGCGGCTGAAAGCGCCGTTCTTCATCGATGGATCGGAGATATTCGCCTCGACCTCGATCGGCGTAAGCCTGTTTCCCGATCATGGCCGCAGTTACGACGCGTTGCTGCAGAATGCCGATATCGCGATGTACCGGATCAAGAACGACGGCAAGGGCGCGGTCGCCTTCTTTAATTCCAGTATGGAGCGCGAGGCGCTCGCCCGCATGAAGATCGAGCAGTCGCTGCGGCACGCCATCCTGGAAAAGCGGTTCTGCTGCGCTTTCCAGCCCAAGGTCGATATCAGGACCAAGGAGATCAAGGGTGTCGAGGCGCTGGTCCGCTTGCGCGACGACGACGAGGTCATCCAGGCACCCGGCACCTTCATCAATCTCGCGGCCGAATTGGGATTGATCGACGAGCTTACCCATCTGGTGCTGGCGGAGATCGTCAGATCGATCGACCTCATCAACGAAGCTTTCGGAGCATCGGCGACGATCAGCATCAATGTCGCGGCAAAGCAGGCCGACAATCCCGCGTTCATGCGCTCGTTCGCCGAGGCGCTGGAGGCCACCGGCTTCCCCCGCCGTTTCATGATCGAGGTAACGGAGGACGCTTTCGTCACCAAGACCCGGTTTCAGGACGAAATCGTGCCGATCTTCCGCAATCTCGGCGTCGGCATATCGATCGATGATTTCGGCATCGGATATTCGTCATTGTCGGCGCTGGCCGATATCACTGCCGACGAGATCAAGATCGATCGTTCCTTCATCAAGGACATCCATCTTCGCCCACGCAGCCAGGGAATTCTGCGGGCGATCGAATCGCTGAGCGAGGCGCTCGGCATGACCATGATCGCGGAAGGCATCGAAACCTTCGAGGAACTGGCTTACCTGCAGGCGGCCACCCGCATTCGTTACGCGCAAGGCTTTTACTTCGCCCATCCTGTTTTCCTCGAAGAGCTGAAGATGGCCGCGCCCGCCGCCAGCGAAACTCGCGTCAACGAAGCAAGCCGGCCGGTGCAGGAAAATCGCCAGGCTTATGCCCGCCCCACGCGCTATCGCCGCTGAGCAGAACGCCGATCGCTTGATGCCTTAATCGGCGTCTTGATTGATATCTGGGTCATTCCGGGGCGGTCCCTTCCTTGCTATCCTGCCAGACATCGCCATTTGCCGTTCGAGGGCGCCGATGGCGGCATCTTCGATGCAGTTATGTTCCTGCGTAGCCCATCGCGTCCTGGAGAGGTGACATGCAACCGGTCTCGATATTTCTGAATATCCTGTGGCTTTTGCTCGGCGGCGTATGGATGGCGGCTGGCTGGGTTGTCGCCGCGATCATCATGGCGATCACCATCATCGGTTTGCCCTGGGCGCGGGCTGCCTTCAATATCGCCGTCTATACGCTGTTGCCGTTCGGCCAGCGGGCCGTGCGCCGCGACAGTCTGACGGGCCAGTCCGACATTGGCACGGGGCTTTTCGGCCTGATCGGCAACCTGATCTGGCTGGTGCTCGCGGGCTGGTGGCTGGCGCTCGGCCACCTCGTCACCGCGGTCGTTCTCGCGGTGACGATTATCGGGATCCCGTTCGCATGGGCCCACCTGAAACTCGCCGGCATTGCATTATGGCCGATCGGCCGGGCGATCGTACCGGCTTAAATGTATTGCAGACCCGCTAGCTCTTCCCGGCGCGGGCGCGTATCGCTTCCTCGACGCTATGAAACTGGCGATCGGAGCCGAGCAGGGTATCGAGACCAAAACGGACGATCGCGTCCTGTGCGCGAGAGGATTCGAGCCGGGCGATGGCAAAGTCGATGCCGTCGTCGTGGCATTGTTTGATGACCTCGGCCAGAACCTGGGCGGCAGTAAAGTCGATCTCGACGATGCCGGTGGCTTCCAGCACCAGCAGCTTTATCTTTTGCGACGAGGATTTTAACGCCGCGAGGATGTCGCGACGGAAATCGTAGGCATTGAGGAACGACAGCGGGGCTTGAAATCCCGCAACGATCACGCCGGCTTCCTGCTCGCCGGGAAGATTGGAGCTTACAGGCCACCAGATCGAGGTGCCGGGTACACGTTCGAATGGCCGCACGCGGGCGCGGGTCGTGCTCCAGATGCCATGCAGCAATGACAGCGCGATGCCGATGCCGACGCCTTGTTCGATCGGCAGCACGATGATCGCCGCCGCCGTCACCAGGATCAGCAGAAATTCGCCGAACGACTGCCGGGCGACGGCGGCGATCTGGCGGAAGCGAATGATCCGGAGCGCGACGAACAACAGGACCCCGCCAAGCGCGGCGTTGGGGATTCGATGCAGCAACGAGGTGCCGAAGGCCAACAGCGCAACGACGATGGCAACCGCAACGAGGCCCGCGATCTGGGAGCGGCCGCCGGTTTCGGAAACCACCGCCGTCCGCGGCGGGCTCGCATCGACGGGAAAGGCGCCGATCAATCCGGCAAAGATGCTGCCGATGCCAACCCCGATAAAGTCGCGGTTGACATCCGGTGGCTCGTTGGGGTCGGTCGGAAACGACCTGGTCGTCGCCGCGGTCTGCACCATCACGACCACCGAAATAATGAGGCTGAGCGACAGCAGGCTGGTCAGGCGGCTGACCGATACGACCGGTATCGCCAGCGTCGGCGCCGTCACCGAAATCGTGCCGAGCACGCTGACCCCCCGGTTTTCGAGCCGCAGCAGCACGACCGCAGCGGCTGCCAATGCAAGGCCGATCAACGCACCGGGAATCCGCGCATCGATCTGTTCGGACAACGCGATGATCGCCAGGACGCCAAGGCCGATGACGAGCGTAAAGCCGTTGGTGTCGCCGAGATGTTCGGCCAGCGTCACCAGACGCTGGAGCATCGGACCTTCGGGCCCCGGCAGCCCGAGGATCGCCGGCAACTGCGAAATCAAAATATGCGCTGAGATGCCGGCGAGAAAGCCGATCGTGACGGGGATCGACAACAGATCGGCGATCCAGCCCAGACGGAAAATGCCTGATGCCGCCAGCATCAGCCCGACCATCAGCGCGAGCGCCGCAGCCAGCGTCGCGTAGTCCGGCGAGCCCGTGGCCGCGAGCGCGGCGAGCCCGCCGGCAAAGATCGGCGTGATGGTCGAATCGGCGCCGGACGACAGGAAGCGGTTGCCGCCGAACACCGCAAACGCAACCGAGCCCGCCACAAAGGCGAAAAAGCCGATCTGCGGGGCGAAGCCGCCAAGGCGTGCGGTCGCCATCTGCTCCGGTATGACGATCGCAGCCAGCGTCAGGCCGGCGAACAAGTCCCCCCTGAGATAGGGGAGGCGGTAGTCGGCGAGCGAACCAAAAATCGGCCAGGCTTTGCCGCCACCAAAAGATCGCGGAGACCCTGAATGACCCGCCATGGCACGCTATCCCCTTTATTGATTGCCGACCCCGGCGAAGAGGAGCATTCCTCACCGGGAGCGCGAGCGAATTTCGCCCCCGTTTGCGGCCTGTCTGAAGTACTTCCCAGGGTCCACAGGACGACGTCCGTTCCACAAAATCAAGATCGGCCGCCGCTCCGCCGTCAACCGGCGGGGTGGGCAAATGGCGGTCGCGATTGTGGTTCTCGCCGCCATTGCCGATGCCGGGCCAATCGGCTAAATGAACCGCGATGCACCCGTAGCTCAGCTGGATAGAGCGTTGCCCTCCGAAGGCAAAGGTCACACGTTCGAATTGTGTCGGGTGCGCCACTTCGGTACAGAACTGGGCACGCCAAAACCCGCCGTTTTTGCGCTTGAAGCGGCGACGAGGGTGCGCAGAAGCGCGCTTTTCGATCCCATGATGCGCAGTTCTTTCTGATCGACTTCGACGCGTTGGGCGAGCGCGCGGAGGTGATCGCGGCGGTAGCCGCCGCTCTCGGTTCGCATGCGCTTGCGGGCTGTCCTGGCAAACGTCTTGAGCGCTTCCGGTGTGATCGTCGGTCCGCCCCGTTCGATCGCATCCTCGGCCCTCTGTGCGTCCAGGCGGGCCTGGTCGCGCGTGGCCTTCAGTTCGGTGATCCGGTCCTTCAGCATGGGGTCGGACAGATCGGCGATGCCGTTCTCGATCGCGTCGTACAGCCGCTTGAGTTTGGCGTCTGACTCGGCCGCCCGCTTGCGCAATTCGGCGATGTGCGACTTTCGCCGCTCGGCGCGCTCACTGCGGCGATCGAGTACATGCGACAAAAGTTGCTCCAGCCGCTTGGGCTCCAACAAACGCTGCTCGATGTATTCCGCTACAAGGTTGTCGAGTTTTTCCATCGGAACAGTGCGGCCCGGACAGCCGGTCTCGCCCTGGCGGGCTTTGGTGCAGCAGGTGTAGTAGCGGTAACGGCCGCTCTTGCCGGTGCGCAGTGTCATCGCTCCACCGCATGCGGCGCAGAAGCAGATGCCGGTAAGGAGCGTGGGGCCGCTGACGATCCTCGGTGCGACCATCGCTGGGCTCCGGCTCTTCAGCAGCATTTGGACGACCTCAAATTCATCCTTGTCGACGATTGCTGGCACCGCCATTTCCACGATTTCAATCTCTGCCTTTCGCTCGCGGGTTTTCCAGAACTTGGTATTGAAACGATGGCGGCCGACATAGGTTGTCCGGGTCAGCACCTTGTGGACCGCATCGAGACCCCACTTTCCGCCGTCGCGAGTACGGATACCGCTGGCGTTCAGGTGCGTGGCTATAGACTTGACGCCCAGCGGCCCCGAGCTTCCGTTGCCTTCTCGCGCCAGGCGGAAGATCAGGCGCACGGTCTCGGCCTGGACGGGGTCGATCTCCAGGGTTTTCTTGGTGCGGTGGCCGCGCTGTTCGGAGGCCTCCACGATGCGGTAACCGATCGGCGGCAACGCGCCATTCCAGAAGCCCTGACGGGCGTTCTCCTTCATGGCCCGCAGCGTGTGCTTGCCGTTCTCCTTGGACTGGTACTCGTCGAATAGCGCCATGATCTGGCGGATCATGTTGCTCATCGGGTCGTCGCCGAGCTCCTGGGTGATCGAGACCAACCGGACGCCTGACTTGGCGAGGCGGCGGACATAGAACTCGAGCTGGAACTGGTCGCGAAAGAAGCGGCTGAAGCTGTGGACCAGGATCACGTCGAACGCCGGCGGCTTGGTGGTCGCGGCGTCGATCATGCGCTGGAATTCCGGCCGGCGATCATCGGTCGCGGACAAACCGGGCTCGACATAATCGGCGACGATTTCCCACTTGCGCGATGAGCAATAGCCCTTGGCCTGGCGGCGCTGGTCCGGAATGGAAAGATCGTTCTCTGCCTGCCGGCCGGTCGAGACTCGCAGATAGAGGGCAGCACGAACCGGCGTCGTCATGGCGATCTCCAAAGCAAAGGGGTTAGTGGCGGGTCGAAAACAATTCGTCGAACAGATCTCCGAACCAGGCCTCAAACACCTCGATCTCGGCCTCAGTAATCGGGACCTCGGCGGGCCAGTCGTCGGTCACCGTCCACTCAGAGCACTTCTTCTTTGCCGGGCGGCCCTTTCGTCGATGTGGTGGCCGCAAATGGTCGTAGAGGTCGTCGGGCAACGGACCCAATGGCCGCGTTCGTCTTGGTCGAGATTTTTGATGATGAGCCATGGCGCCTTCCGGCAGGCAGACTCTATCGAGAGAACGGCGCAAATTTGTCCACCGAGTCATTTCCGATAAGGAGCGGCATCGCGCTCGCGCTGAGCCATCAGCGCGTGGCCGTCAAACTCCGGGGCAGGCGAAGCCAGTCAAGGCCGTCAGCCGGCGGAGCCGGGCGCGCAAGGCGCGAGCCTTGACGGGCGTCGGCTGGTCCGGCATCGCCTCGATACGCGCTGATGTCTCGGCAACACACATTGTGCTGACCTGATGAGCGCAAAGGAGAACCCGGATTCTTGCAATGTGCGGCTAAGCCAGAAAAGTTGCGATAAGCTTCTGCACTGTCACACGACCGACCGCGGCGCACCTTGCGCCTTTTATCCTGCTATCAAGCGGTCGATTTCTCGCGCTTCGCCAGTCCTGCGAGATTCTTCGACAAATTACGATGAGAAAAGACCGAGAAAAGCATGGCAAGAGCAGATTTCGTGCAGTCGATATGCCGGCTCTTTGGTGACGGTTCGCGCGCCCAAGGGATCAATGTCAGCACCCGGAGCCGCCGCGGTCGCGCCGGTCGTTTGCTATTCAGGCGCAGGAAGGCGGTGGCTGAATCATCCCAAGCGGACGCAAAAATGTCCGGTATTGTGGGTAGCGGACGGTAAAACAGACGTCGCGAATGCGGCGTGATTGACCCAAAGTTGACTTCTTGACTGACCTTGCAAAGCTCAAGGCAGATCGTGCGATGAATGGCAACGAAAAGTAGCCGGTTTCAATCAATCGCTACATTATGACATGACGTTCGACGGTACCAGAGCTGGAAGGCGCGGGTTTATAGTCACGATCTTCATGATGTGTTGTCCCTCGCCTTTTGTGTTGATAGGTTGTTAGAGGGAGCCCAGACAACCAGGCAGGAGTGCAATCATATGGCAGGTGGATTCCGACTGTTGCCACTCTACGCTGCGGAGCAATACTTTAGGCAAACACCAGAAGGCTGGCTATTTGGCGCGCCGAGACCTTGGCTCTCATTCGGTCCGCGCCTCACCTATCTGGTGACTGACCAGCAAAAGGCCACACTCTCTGACCGCATTCTGACGATCCGAAGTGTTTGTGTGGTCTTATTTATGCTCTGGATGTTTGGGATTTCGCGTTGGCCCGACCTGATACCAGGTCTCGCGCCGTTCGAAACTGTCCTATTAGGCTTTGTCCTTTTCTTGCTCTTTTTGAACTTCCTCGAATATCTCATGGTCAGACCGCTCCTCGCAGGACTTGCACCGACAACCGAGCGCATGACCACAGCAAATACGTTGCAACAACAGTCCAACGCTATGTCGATTAAATCGCAGGCTACTTTGGGAAGCTTTTGCGCCGTCGGGAGCGTTTTGAGTTCTTGGAGTGCACGAGAGCCCCAGGTCTTTGGGCCTGAGTTTTGGCAAATCGCCGCAATACTTTTCGGAGGTATGTCTATTTTCCATCTTGGAAGTTCGGCGGTGAGGTTCTGGAGAAGCCGTCGCGTAGCTGCTTAACCCTCTGCGTCACGTTCTTAAAGTCCAGGAGTTCATATCGGGTGGCGCGCCCACGTGTGCGTATTACTGCGTCTTCGGCGTGTTTATGCGGGATCGTTGCTAATTTCCCAAACGGTATCAGCGACTAGCTTGATTGTCAGTGCTCCATGTGAAAATGAAGTATTTGGGAGACGGCTCACCTCTGCCTAATAGGAAATTATCTTCGTCGCGGACAATCATGTCAGCTATTGGCCCTTCGGGGATCGCCGGATGCGAATTTCGATTCTCTTACTTGTAAGCTGGATAATTTTGGTTGAGGCGCCTCTGCTATCTGGCGCAGAACAACCTTCTGATCCAATAGATGCATCTTCGTCCACGCCAAGGGCCAAAACCTGCGGCGAATCCTTTTCACAGAGCTCGACAGAAGAATTCAATAAAAAATGCGTCGCGTTGGCCGGTCCCCTCGCTGCTATGCGGGGTGAGACATTGGTTCTTCGTATGGATGATGGCAGCCGAAAAGTATTCGATAACAAGAATGGAGTTGGTGCGTCAGAAGGAGGATTTGGCTACGGGCTCGCAGATTTCTATCCAACTGCGCATATTTTTGTCGTTTGTGACTACGGTGTGGACGACGGCCATTTCAAAGCGATCTATGGAAAAACAGGCCACGATCTGGATTTCGGATATGCATATCCTCATTTCTCGCCGGACGGAAATTGGGTGCTCACCGTGGAATACGGCGATGACGGCGTGACGGCATCAAGTTTTGCGATCCTAGACGCTCGGGGAAAAGAGCCAGTTATGGTTTGGACGTCCAAAGCGAGTAAGACACGCTTACCTGCCAAGTCTAGCTTCGCTGCGTGGACTGACGACAAAACGATAAAGCTTACCAGTCCCGGCCCAAAGCCGGTGTTTCTAACCCAGGCTGCTGACGGGAGTTGGGGCGTTAGCAAACCGTCTAAATGAACGACCGGCATTCTGCACCTGACCCGACAATTCCCAAGAGCTCGCTATGCACAATCAGGTGCAAATTTCGGCGTATGTCGATTTTAGCCGTTCTCGTCTGTCACGGAAGCTACTCGGGATTTCCGCTATTGAGGGGCTAACCGAACCGCCCAACAATATCGAGGATCCAAGAGGCGTAATGCTGGATCGCAGAGCATCCCAGACTTGCCAATCGGAGCGTATCGCCGGCTATGGAATCATAGCGCCACGGCGAAACTATAGTGCCCATCTTCATCGGCCGTGGCGCGCCATTTCGCGATTTTGCGCGATGCAGTGCGATTTCGCCGCGATCGGCCGTACAAACACCGCTAAGTCTTTCCACATCCCGAGCGTGCAGAAATGACGCCGATAGAATAGCAAGCGTCTCGGCGGGGGTTGTTCGCGACGACCGGCGTGCTCACCCGCCGCCAAGACCGCTCTCATTCAGGCGAACGATCAGCCTTATCGCGATTTTTGGCAATCCAGCGCGTGATATCCCAAGCGTCATGGATGCCGACCAAAAGAAGGAGAGCGACCCCGCCAGCGATGGCAAAGGGAGCGAACGGTTTTTCGGCTATCAGTCCAGCCGAGCCGGCGAGCAAACATAGATTGGCAAGTGCGGACGCCCCGGCAAATGCGAACCAATCATGGTGATCGAGGGAAACAAAGTCGAGCCTGCGCAGCAACCGAACGACAAGCACCGCATATGTCAGACCTAGCAACCCACTCAGGCCGAAAATGATTGCGCTCGGCCACCTCGACCACCATGGGACTAACGCGGTCATGGACTGAAACAGCACGCCGCCGAAATGAACCAAGGTGGGTGTCACGAAGGCGTCGAGACCTTGTCCGGCACGCGAGGCGGGTATGGCGAGATGCGCGCCAAGCGTAAGGACAACGAACATCAGACCAATCAACGTAGCGGCTGACGTTCCGGCCATGATGTAAAAGTTGTCCCAGCCTTGCATCATCGGAAGTTCTCAGCTTAGAGCCGCGTCGCAACGTATGATTTTGTTACGAACAGCAACAATCGCAGAACGAAGCGGTAAGCAATCTGATCGATCTCAAAGTGCATCGCAGCTTTCCATAGTTTTCTCATAGAAAATAGGGGCTCGTGTAATCGTGCTTAAGAGCGATATCGCAGTTAGCGAGGCCGAGGATTTCGACACATGGGTTACGTTTCACCCCGAGATGGCCTTAGCGGCCAAGATTGCCGGTTCGTCACATCGAGATTGAGCCCTCCCGAAAATCGGTCGGATCGAGCCATGCGTTGATGAGAACCGGCTTGCCAGATTTCGCTGTCGCTCGGGCGCGGGCCAGAACCCCGGAGATTTCCTCGGATGTCTTCAGCAATAGACCTTCGGCACCGAAGCCGGCCGCGACCTCGTGATAGGCGCTGCGCGCCAGAACCACACCGATGTCATCGCCGAGCAGCTTCTTCTGTTCGCGCGCGATCTGCGTCCAGCCCGCGTCATTGCCGACGACGGCGATGACCGGTATGCCGTGACGGACGAACGTATCAAACTCTGAGAGGCTGTAGCCACACGCACCGTCGCCGAAAAGAATCCAGACTTCGGCATCGGGCCGACACAATGCTGCGGCCAGACCGAAGCCAGCTCCTACGCCAAGCGTGCCGAAGGGTCCCGGATCGAGCCACATGCGAGGGCCTCGCGGCCGGATGACATAGGACGCCGTCGCGACAAAATCGCCTCCGTCCGCGCAAAAGATTGCGTTATCGCCTGCGACGCGGTCAATGGCGTGCAACAGCGCGACCGGATTGACGAATTCGCCTTGGGTCTCAGCGAGCCGTTCGATCTCAGCCGCCCTTTCGGAGTCGCGAGCGTGAAGGGTGGCGGTCCAGTCCCCCCATCGCGGCGGTGATCCGGCTGTGTGCTCGGCCAATCGCTCAAAAAAAGAGCCGACGTCCCCGATCGCGATGACCGAGGGCCTTCGGTTGAGGCGCGCCTCCTTGCGGCTGCGATTGACGGCAATCAAAACACTACTCTGCTGGATCTGCCGACCATAATCCAGCCGGAAGTCGCAGGGGGTCCCAGCGAGAATAACGCAGTCCGCCTCCTTCACGGCCTGCCGGCGGAGATGATGAAGCTGAAGCGGATGCTCCCGGCCAAGGAGTCCGCGCGCCAAGCCTGAGAGATAAACTGGAACCCCGAGACGGGTCAGAGCCTCGGCAGCGCGTGATGAATCCGTCCCTGCAGCAAGCACTTGGCTGCCAACAATGGCGAGCGGGCGTTCAGCGCGCGCAAGGCATTCGGCAGCAGTCTCTACGCGGGATCGGCTAACGGCGAGTACGGCAGCCCGTTTGGGGTGAGGTGGAGAGAGCGTCTCGCTTTCGGCGAAACATCTGTTGAAATGTCGCATGACATAAAAGCGGCGCAGGCGCGCCATCACCGATTTGCCTTTCCCCGCCGCGTCGTCATACCACTGCCGCACGAGCGTCTTTTCATAGAGCAGATCAAGCGCGCATTCGACGAAAGCGGGGCCTTGAACGCCTTCGCACGTGGCTGCCAGAGCTTCCGAAACGGTAAGGCCGATATCGCGGACGCGCCTGAGGCGTCTGAAAAATTTAACATGTGGTGCGACCACTGGGCGCTGATTGATATCCTGAAGCGCGCCTCGCCCCTGCAACAGAGTCGGTGCGGCGCCGCCAAGCAGCAACGCCGGGCTTTGCGAGAGCGATGCGTTCTTGAGCGGCGTTACTGTGTTGGTGACGCCCGGACCGGCCGTTACGGCGGCGACGCCGGGACGGCCGGTCAGGCGTGAAACGGCGTCGGCAGCGAAGACCGCGGTGGCTTCGTTGCGGACGTCGATCACACGAATGCCCGCGGCCTTGGCACCGACGAGGATGGGCGAAATATGCCCTCCGCACAGCGTAAACAGCAGCGAGACGCCGTGTGCGCGCAACGTCGCAGCGACCGCGGCACCCCCATCTTTACCGGCCTGCCTTGCTATCGCTGCCTCCCCGCCAGCGCCTTGCTCGCGCGCTGACAACGCCCTGTAGTCGACCTTGCCGATGCGCGTTTTCGGCAGGTCGGTGAGGAATTCGATGTCGCGCGGGCACGACCATTTGATCAGCTTCGTTCGGCAAAACGCGATCAAGCTGCTCTCCGTTTCCGGGGACGCAAGCCCGGCGTCCTTGAGCACGACAAAGGCCTTGACGCGCGCGATCTGGGCGGGGTCGGGGACACCGACGACGCAAGCGTCGGCGACGAGCGGATGTTGGCGCAGAACGCCTTCAACCTGCGCGGGAAATACGTTGAAACCTGACGATTTGATCATCCGTTTGAGACGGTCGACAAAATAGAAATAGCCGTCCGCATCCATACGGCCGATGTCGCCCGTATGAAGCCAGATGCCCCCATCATCGTGTCGGCGCAGCGCTTGCTCGGTCGCTTCAGGATCGTTGAGATAGCCGATCATGACCGGCGGTCCCGAAATGCAGATCTCGCCTTCTTCGCCAGGTGGAAGCGCCTCCGTCGTGCCGGGCCGGCAGATTTTCGCTAGGACATCCGGAAGCGGTACGCCCATGCTGCCTTCCCGATGATGCTGCACCGGCATGGCCATTACCGCCGTTACCGTCTCAGTCAACCCGTAGCCTTGACGCAAGACCGCGTTGCCGCCTCGACGCGCAACCATCTGCTCGAAATCTCCCTTGATCGCTGATGAGAGCGCGTCGCCGCCGCAGAAGCCTGCCCGAATGCAGGAAAGATCGGTCTTCGCCAGCGAATTGTCGCGCGCCAGGGCTGCATAGAGAGTTGGAACGCCAACGACAATCGTTGGCCGCTTGGTCCGAATAAGGCGAGCGGTGATGCGGGGATTGAAAACTGGGGCCATGATGCTCCTGGCGCCTGTCGTGAAAGCGGCATTCAGGCAGACACCGAGGCAAAAGCCGTGAAATATCGGCAAGATCGCGAGGATTGAATCGCTGGGCCGCATGCCTCCGCCCCATGCGGCGACTGCCATGCCTTCGGCGATGAAATTCCGGCTGGACAATACGATGCCCTTGGGAGTTCCAGACGTACCGCCGGAAAACAGAATGGCGGCAGGATCGTCCGTTCCGATCGAAGCGCGCGTTGCGGTCGGGTTCTGGCCGACGAGGAAAGCCTTCCACCAGCGCACTTGCTCGTCGCGCGGCACGCGCGTGGGTCGTTCGGTCAGCCATAAGCTCAGCTTTCGCAGCGGCGACAGATAGTCGGCGATCCGTACCAGGATCAATGCCCGCATCGGAAGCCGCGGCCGTGGCAGCGCGAACTTTTCGTAGAATGTATCCAGCGTAAGCACGACGCGCGCGCCCGTGGCATCCAGATATTGCTCGAGTTCAGGAACGGAAAACAGCGGATGGACAAAGGCCGCAACGACGCCGATCTTGTTCGCCGCGTAGAAGGCGATGACCGCCGGTGGCGACGTCGGCATCGCGATCAATATACGTTCGCCCGCCCGCAAGCCGAGGGATGCCAGTGCATTCGCGCAATTGTCGATGGAACGCAGAAACTGCGCGTAAGTCTGGGTGGCGTCCAGGAAGTCCCAGGCAATGGTGTCGGGCGTGCGCGCTGCCGTCGCAGCGATCACCTCGTAAAGGGTGGTTTCGGGATAGCTGAGATGTGCCGGAACATTTTCATACCAGCGCAACCAAGGTGGAGCACCATCTGATTCGAGACGTTGATCATGCCGCTCGGACAATTCAATCATCGCACCCTCCAATAGAAACGTCAGCATTGCGCGAGAACCTCGGCATTGCGCCAAGTCAACGGCCATTAAGAAAATATTCGAGACGACGACCGCCCAATTTTTTACAATGTTGGCTCCCACGACAAAAATCTGACGATGAAACACGCCGACCTGCTTCCGATTTTGACGGCTGATCCCTGGTTCGGCAGCATCGCGCCCGAACACCAGGCTCTGCTGCTCGATAATGCGCGGCTGAAGAGCTTTGCCAACGGCGGGGCCATCTACCGGGTCGGCGATCCCCCCGATGGCATGTACGGGGTCGTCGAAGGCGAGATCCGCTTTGTCAGCTATCCCGAAACCGGTCGGCAGTTGCTCAACTATATGGTTCGTCCCGGAGGCTGGTTCGGCGAAGCCAGCCTGATTGACGGCGGGCCAAGGCCTCACGACGCTATCTTCGTGGGCCCCTTGTCGGTCCTCTTCGTGTCGTCGGACGAGTTCTTCGCTCTCGCAAAGGCAGCGCCGGCCATCTACCGCGATATCGCCCGCTTGACATGTCTTCACTACCGGACGGCTCTCGTTCACTTGGCCGGCGCGTTGATGCTGTCCCCCGAGCGGCGGCTGGCGCGATGGCTGCTTCATTTTTGCGTGGGCCAAACCCACGCCACCGACGGACAACGAATTAACCAGGAGGATCTCGCAAGCGCGGTCGGGGTGTCGCGTCAAACGCTGAGCAAGATCCTGAAGAAACTGGAAGGGACCGGCATGCTGCGCATCCATTATGGTTCGATCGAGGTCACGGACAGCCAAGCCCTCCGTAGCGTCGCTTATGATGAAGTCGGCTGAACAAGGGCGATCGGAGCGAACAGAGTCCAGCAACTGCTGGAGGGTGAAGATGATGCTATTGCGGAATAGATCTGCCGAATGGCTTACGGCACATGACGTCGATCCCGGGGTTGATCGACAGGGCCGCTGTTGAAGGGTAGCCGGACCACCCTGCAATATCGGCAACCTCGCGATGCGTAGTGCAACGTCGCGAGATGTCGTAAATTTGCTGATTGAAACGCGTGTTGGGCCCCGGCATCATAGCGCCACGGCGAAGCAATAGTGCCCATCTTCATCGGCCGTGGCGCGCCATCTCGCGATTTCGTACGATATCGTGGTCGGCTGCTTGCAAATTGCACATTATGCCGCCGAAAGCTCCGCGTCCGAACTGACCGCCTGTCGTCTCGGCCTATCGAAAGTGTTTTTGTGCTCGGTCGGGTCTGCCACCCTGCAATCGGGAGACAGCGGACTGGTCGTGTCCATCCGGACAACCATCTCCGCTTGGCTTCCGGCACCAAGCGATCCCTAACGTGGGCGCCGCGCTAGGTTCAAGTTCCGGGCCTTGTCCAGATTGCGGGTCTCGGCCAGCGCGGCTGCGCTCGGCAAGAGGGCCGACGCGAGGTCGGTCCCGGTGAAATCGGCGCCAGCGAGATTGGCGTCGGACAAGTCGGCTCCCGCAAGGTCAGCGTGGCTGAGATTGCAATTCGCCAGATTGGCGTTCTGCAGCTTCGCGAATTCGAGATCGGCGCGCGAGAGATTGGCGCCGCTCAGATCCGCATTCCTGAGATCGGCGGATTTGAGCACGCCACGCATCATGCCCATCGATTGGTTGCGCATGTCGGCGCTCAAATCGGCGCCAGCAAGCTTGGCCCCGGTCAGGCTGGCACCGGAAAGATCGGCGGTGATCCGAGCGCCGCTCAAATCGGCGCCGCCAAGCCTGGCGCGTTGCATCTGTGTGCCGAGCAGCGATGCCTTGACGAGGGACGCCTCCGTCAAATCCGCGTCGATTAGCCAAGCCTGGTTTAGGATGGCCCGATCGAAGCGCGCGCCTTTCAGGCGGGTCCGGTTGAGCTTGACGAGGCGAAGATTGCTGGCGGAGAAGTCGAGGCCCGAGAGATCGAGGTGCGACAGCCGCTTTCCCTGCAAATCTGCAGAGCGTTGGCCCGCGGCGTCTTGAGGCGCGGCCTCGAGAATCGCCTCGACCTCGGCGCGCGTCATCTCCGGTGTCGACATTTCGGGACTGTTGAGGTCGATGCTGCGCAGCATGTCCTGCGACACGGCGTCAATCGGATCAACTAGCAGCGCCGTCACCGACACAAGAGCAAATGCGAGACGAAACAGCATCGCTGTCTCTCCGCCCTCCAGTAACCTTTTTGGGTGGTCGCACCGTCAGGTTAGCTGGTCAAGATGCGCCTCCGGCTTGTGCCGGAGTATGAAACCGGATTCTGATCCTGGCAATGCCCGTGACCAACCCGTGCGAGGGAAAACCGGCGGCGAGGGCGAAGTGCCGGATCGTGGCCTATCACAGTCCTCGCGATCGGAGCGCGCAACCAGGCCGCTGCATCATAGGGCTACGGCGAACGCGTAGTGCCCATCTTCATCGGCCGTGGCGCGCCAGTGATTCCAGTAACTTGCGCAGAGCCATCAAAGACCAAAAAAATGATACTCACCACAAACTCACCAATGGAATGGACGGTTGGCGAGCGCTTTTGGTTCTCGTGGCGTGACTTCGCGACGATGAGAGCCGCGGTCCGTTGCGTCGAAGGGGCATTCGCCTTATCTCGGCCCACCTGATCCCGGTGTCCGCGCTATCGGCAAGCCATAGCGACGACCGATCATTTCGAACGGATCTGCTTAACTGCACGGAAACGGATCGGTCGCGACCCCCAGGGGGAAGTTAGGAATTTCGCCGCCAACTGGCCCTGCGCCGAAGTAAAATGGAATTGCCACGTACTGCGCTAGAGCATGATGTTTTTTACCGGAATCGGGATTCCCAAGAGGAGGAATTTCTGATTCAAGCTCCATGCTGGGGAACGGGGCCAGCATGGATGACGCGACCCTATTCGGAAGACATTCGCGAACGCGCTCTGGCACGGGCCGATGCCGGCGAGACCGTTCGTTCGATTGCAGCAGCGCTTCAGATTAGTCCCTCCTGTGTGACGAAGTGGAAGAATCTGAGGCGGGAGACTGGAGGCCTTGCGCCCGGCAAGATCGGTGGCCACAAGAAGCCCGTCCTGTCCGGCGCCAATGCGGACTGGCTGCGCAAGCGCATTCGCTCGGGGCCATTCACCTTGCGCAAGCTGACGAGGGAACTGGCGGCGCGCGGGATCAAGACGGACGTGCGAGCGGTATG
Source organism: uncultured Alphaproteobacteria bacterium (assembly GCA_963770515.1). Taxonomy (GTDB): domain Bacteria; phylum Pseudomonadota; class Alphaproteobacteria; order Rhizobiales; family Xanthobacteraceae; genus Bradyrhizobium. The sequence goes on along the minus strand of CAVYPW010000001.1, from coordinate 997,323 downwards.
GACCTTTGTTCACACCGAAGGGCTGAGCTTCAAAAAAAACCATTCGGCCAGCCGAGCAGGATCGCCCCGATATCGCTCGTAAACGGATGCGCTGGAAGGCCCATCAAGGCAAGATCGACGCTTCGCGCCTGGTCTTTATCGATGAGACGTGGATCAAAACCAACATGGCGCCGCTGCGCGGCTGGGGACCGAGTGGGCAGCGTCTCGAAGCATCGGCACCCTTCGGCCATTGGAAGACCATGACCTTCATCGCGGCGTTGCGCTGCGACCGGATCAGCGCGCCGTGGGTCATCGACGGCCCCATCAACGGCGAACTCTTCACCCTCTATGTTGAGAAGGTGCTGGCGCCCACTCTGGCAAAGGGCGATGTCGTCATCCTCGACAATCTCGGCAGTCACAAGGGCAAGCCTGCCCGCAACGCAATCCGCGCCAAGGGCGCGCATCTGATCTTCCTGCCGCCCTACAGCCCCGACCTCAATCCGATCGAACAGGTCTTCGCCAAACTCAAACACCTGATGCGAGCCGCAGAGCCTCGCGACGTCGAGGCAACTTGGCGAAAGGTCGGCCAACTCCTCGATCTCTTCTCAAAGGAGGAGTGCGCCAACTATTTCAGAAACTCAGGCTATGTTTCCGTATAAGAACATCATGCTCTAAGAGCGTTGTCTTTATCTCAATCGGGATCAACCTGCCGTTACGCTGCTCCGCGATCGCCACAGCTGTGGGTCCATCTCGAATCGCGTGATACGTGAGGCTTTGACATGGGTTGGTATCATTACGGCGATCGCGGCGTAGAGGCCGCTTTATACCGGTGGGACCATGGGAGATGGCCAAAACAACGTTAGCATCACCGACAAATATAGCCCTCTACCCAACTCCCTCGACCTCATCGCATTGACGTTTCAGACGCCATCCGACTGGATCTGCGATCCAGCGGTTGATGTCGGATTCATGCCAGCCGGTTCCGTTGGCGCTGATCTTGAACTGCGCCGGGAACGTACCTTCGGCAATCTTGCGGTAGATGGTGGATCGGGACAGCCCGGTCCGGGACGGGACAGTTTTCAGACGGATGATACGGTCGGGTTCGCGCATGGCCGCGCGGCCTCCTGCTGACTGTTTCCAACGGCTGCTGAAGCCAGTCAGGGCAGGCATTCAAGGACACGCAAGAGGGTTTTACCCGTCACCCTATTCTGGCGCAGAGTCGGCGGTAAATCGGATGGCTCAAATTTCGATTCCCCTGCTTCGACCTCGGCCAAGGTCGATGCCGTGGCTGAAGGCGAGTTCGAGACCGAGCCGGTGGCCTGATTCGAAGGCGATGCCGAGCTCCCGCTTGCGGTTGGCGAGGAGCGATTCCAGTTGCGGATCGCGTTCGAGGCTTCTCGCCATGTCACCCATCGCCGAGCGTGCGGACCTGTAGCCGGAGATGTCGCCCGCCTGATACCGGCGCAGACTGGCCTGGTCGAGCTTCTGCCAGTCGTCCACGAAGCGGTCGGCGCGGCGGCCCGGATCGGTCCGCAACTCGGTTTCGAGCTGTTGCGCGCGGATGGCGCGGTTGAGCCGGCCGCCAGCCGCCTCGTGGGCAAGGCCCGGATCCTTCTTGTAGGCGGCTTCAGCGTCGACCGAGCCATAGGGCCGCACCTCCTCGAAGATTTTTCGGGCCTTTTGGAGTTCTTTCACCTGCTCGGGACTTGCATCGAAGCCCAGCTCCTGCATATCGAAGATCGCAGCCACGGCGCGGGCATGACGCACGAGCATACGGGTGCGGAAACGGCGCATTTCTTTTTCCAGGTCTTCCGCCACCTTCCTTTCCGGCGTTTCGGTCTCGCGCCGCTCGGCTGCGGTAACACTCCTTTCCCTTTCCGGTGTTTCCCGCTCCAGCCCCCGTCCGCCAGCCGGGCCCGGCACATCTGAAGGAGAGCGCTGGCCGTCGAACATGTCGCGCAGCTTTTCGGGCACGACCTTGCGCACGATCTCGGCGACGCGCTCGCGGAAGTTAATGCCCCGCCGCTCGGCATAGTCTTGCGCCGGATCGCGCTGCTCGTAATCCGAGGCCATGTCCTTGGCGCGGTCGCGCGACAGGGTTCGGGCAAGCCGGTCCGGACTGGCAAAATCGTCGCGGCCATAATGCAGCTCCATGCTGTCGCGGTGTCGTGACAGGGCGACATAGCTCGCATGGGCATCCATGCCAGGGGTCGCCAGCACATGGGTGCGGTCCACCGTCATGCCCTGCGCCTTGTGGATGGTTGCGGCATAGCCATGGTCGATGCGGTTGTAATCCTTGAAGTCGAACTGCACGGACCGACCGTCGTCTGTTTGCACGGTCATGGACTGCGCGCTGACCTGGTCGATGGTCCCGAGCGTGCCGTTCTTGACGCCAAGGCCGCGTTCGTTCTGCAGGAACATGACGCGATCCCCGCTGGCGAAGTTTCTCGCGCCGCGATCGACCGTCACATGCACCTCGTTTCCCAGCTCAGCGGCAACCCGCATCCGCTTCCGCGCAGCCTCGTTGAGGGCGCGGACCTCGTCGTTGGTGTGGGTCAGGATGATCCGGTTCCGATCCGGTGACGCCTGCCGGTCGCGGTCCCAGCGGTCGATCAGATCGTCGCGCGCCTGCTCGCGTGTTTGGGCCTCATGCACCATGCCGTGGGAGCGATAGGCTTGCAGCGCATGGCCGGTTCTGCCCGTCGCCAGATAGCGCGAGGCATTCCGTTGCCAGTCCTCGCGCTGGCGGCGCACCTCGCCGATTTCCGCGCCGCCATGGCGCTCATGGATCGAGCGGAATGCCGCGCCGGCTTCGATGGCTTGCAGCTGCTTGATATCACCGACCAGCACGACTTTGGCGCCGGACTCGGCAGCATTGGATAAGACGCGCTCCAACTGGCGGGTGCCGACCATGCCGGCCTCGTCGATCACAAGCACATCGCGCGACGTGAGCCCGTCGCGGCCCTGTCCCCAGCCATGCTCCAGGCTGGCAATGGTGCGCGACGCAATACCCGATCCGCTTTCCAGATTCTCTGCCGCAATGCCGGACAGCGCCACGCCCCGGACCTCGTAGCCCGCCGCTTCCCAGGCCTCCCGCGCCACGCCCAGCATCGCGCTCTTGCCGGTGCCGGCATGGCCGACCACGATCGAAAGATCGTGCCCGTCTGTGACATGCGCCAACGCATCGGCCTGCTCGCCTGACAGGACAAGGCCGCGAGCTTCGGCACGCGCAAGAGCCACTTCGCGATCCGTGTCACGCACCTCATGGCGTTCCCGTTCTGCTATGAGTTTGGCGGCGCGGTGCAGGCGCCGTTCGGTCTCAATCATCGCGCGGGTGGTGAAGCGGTCTTCGCCGCTGATATCCTTGCCAAGTTCGACCAGATCGGGCGCATTGCGCATCGCGCCCATGACCGAGTTGAACTGGTCGATCCCGTCGCTGTGCCGGTGCGCAAACTTCGCCAATTCGCGCGGCGTGAAGGTCGATTGCTGCTGCGTGATGGCGTCCAGCCCCAGATCGGGATTCGCGATGATCCTCTCGCCGTTGTTGCGCGCGATCTCGCGGTGCATCGCCGCGCGGTCGGCCTCGGTCGCTTCCTCGGTTCCTCGGCCCTCGATGCCCCGGACCTCGATACGTTTGGCGGGGGCGCCGATCTGGCTTTGCGGCTCCAGTGCGATGCCCTGTGCTTCCAGGCTGCGATGGTCGATGCGCGCGTCAATGTCGAGTTCGGCCAGGCGCTCGTTGGCAAGCTCCGGCCAGCGTTCACGCCAGCGCTCGACCATCTCGGTGCGGTTCCAGTCCCGCACCTTCGGGCCAAAGCCGTTCTCGTCGCCATTCACGCTGACCTGGCGCATCGTCAGCATGACATGGGCATGGGGTTTGGGCAGGCCGTCCTCGGCCATATCCCAATGCACATTGAGATCGGCGATCATGCCCCGATCGACGAATTCGCCCCGAACAAAGTCTCGGGCGAGCTCAATGCCCTGTGCTTGCGTCAGCTCGCGCGGGATGGCGAATTCGACCTCGCGGGCCAGCTGGGCATCTTTCCGGACTTCGAACGCCTCGACATCGTTCCAGAGCCGTTCGGGGTCGCTCCACACCTGCGGCGCGTTCTCCGGCAGCATCACCTCGGAATGGGCGACGCCGCGCTTGCCGGAGAAGTCGTGGCTGCGATCGAGGCGCTCGTCGCGCAGCCTCGAACCCGAGCGGTAAGCCGCTGACGCCACCGCGCTCGAGCCAGACTTGCGGCCAATGACCTTGACGTGAAGATGATAGATCGCCATCGCGATCAGATCAGTGGCACAGCGGAGCGCACGTCGGAACGACGTATAAGCGCGCCCTCCCTCGAAAAATTCTCGGGCGGGATTACACCGTCTCACACCGTCCTGACGACCTTACAGCATTGTGTCGGGCTCTCGACTATCATTTCTCCATGAACACTGACGGAGATGATGATGCGCAAGCCGCGGGACTTTGATGCCGAACTGAAGGTACTTGGGGACAAGGCGCGTGATCTCAAGAACCGCAAGGTGCTTGGGCTTGGCGAACTGGTCATCGCTACGGGGGCTGACACGCTCACCGCCGACGAGCTGGCGGGCGCGCTCATCGTGGTGGCGGAGACGAAAGAGGCAGGAAAGAGGGAGGCATGGGCCAGGCGCGGCGCCGCGTTTTTTCAGGGACGGTCGCGGCGAACTGCACCGGCAGCTGAGCGCTACGCTGGCGGCACTCGGGCGCAACCGGGCGGCGCGCAACCGTCAACAGGCAGCAAGGGTGCGGCATGATATGCGCGCCTGGCAAGTCGAGCGCCGCAAGCGCACGCGGCACCTGATCGAACTTGGCGGCCTCGTCGTCAAGGCCGGGATCGTCGATCTGACCGGTGATAACCGCACGACGATCCTCGGCGCGCTGCTCTGGATGGCCGACAAGCTCAAAAGCGATCAGGGCGAACAGGCGCGCGAGCTATGGGCCGCAAAGGGAAAGAAGGCATTCGGTGTGGAACGGGCGACAGATGCGCCCACCATCTCGCAGGAAACGCCGCAGGATCGGGCATGACGAGATGGCGGGCGGCGCGGAGACTCCAAATATCGCAGCGTTGCCCGCCATCGCGCGGTTGGGCACTTGTGAAAATACGGACCGTCCATCTGACGAACGCGACCAACGTGTTGTTGAATTTGGGTGTGGGGTGCGGCGCTAACCTCAGGGGCGGCTCCTGATCGTCTAACAAAAAAATTGTTCAAAATCTGCGGTGTCGGACTGCATTGACCGGATCGCGGGCGGTCGCGGACTGCGTCAGCGCGTTATCACGCAACCAAGACCCACAGCAGACTCGGCTACGCCACCATTTCCTTCGGTGATCCAGCGCTATTGAGGTCGAGTTTTGAGACCGGGACTGGCCGGCCAATCAGATGGCCCTGCACCAGGTCCACCCCTGCCGCTCGCATGTACGCGAGCTGCTCTTCGGTCTCTATGCCGTCTGCCGTCGTTAAGAGGTGCAGCCCCTGAGCCAAAGCGAGCGTCGAGGCGACTACCGCTTTGCAATCGCGTCGATTGAGAACGCCCTGCGCGAACGATTTGTCGATCTTGACCTTGTCGAATGGAAATAGCGTAAGACAACTCATGGAAGAACAACCTGTACCGAAGTCATCGAGCGCGACAGATATCCCAAGATTCTTGAGCTGCCGGATGGTCCTCAGATGCGCTTCCTGGTTCCCGAGAAGGGCGGTTTCGGTGAACTCCAGCTCCAGTCGTTCCGGCGACAGCCCAGTCTCCACCAGCGTGCATAATATAACGTCGAATAAATTCCCCTTCTTGAACTGTACCGCCGAGACGTTGATAGCGACCTTGATATGTGCAGGCCATGAAGCTGCGTCCGCACAAGCTCTTTGCAGCACCCAATCGCCGAGCGGAACGATCAAACCGGTCGCTTCCGCGAGCGGAATAAACTGGTCCGGCCCGACGAGCCCTCTGGCCGAGTGTCGCCAGCGGACCAAAGCCTCAACGCCGCTGAGTTGTCGGGTCTTGACGTCCGTCACCGGCTGGTAGTGCAACTCAAATTCTTCTCGCTCAATGGCATTGCGGAGTTCGCTTTCCGCTGATTGCTGCGTATTCGCAATCTCCAGCATTTCGGGCTGAAACACGCGGAAGTCGTTTCGGCCCCCCGCCTTCACATCGTAGAGCGCAAGGTCGGCGCTTTTCAGAAGATCTTCCGGTTTAACCCCGTGCGCCGGCGCAAGGGCAATCCCAATGCTGGTCCCAACGTTGGCCGCGTGACCATCGAGATCAAATGGCTGCGAAATGACCTGAATGATCCGCAGTGCCAGCGTGATTGCGCCCTCATTCTGATCGGGGCTATCCTCCTGGATAATAGCAAACTCATCTCCGCCCAAGCGTGCGACCGTATCGGTCTCCCGAAGCGTGGATTTCAAACGCCGGCCCACCTCGATCAACAACTGATCTCCAGCGGGATGCCCCAGCGTATCGTTGACTGCCTTGAACTTGTCGAGGTCGAGCAACATGACGGTAAACGTGCCGTCCGCTCGACTCCGGCGTCTGCTCACCTCCAAAAGCTTCGTGTTGAATTCAGCACGGTTGGCCAGACCGGTCAGTGTGTCGTGAAGGGCAAGATAATTCATGCGATCGGAAATTCGCTCGCGCTCTGTAATGTCTTCGTGCGTGGCGACCCATCCGCCATCTGCGAGAGGCGTGCGCTTGATGGAAACCACTCGACCATCACTTAACCTATAGATCTGGCTCCGTTGTGCCGCATGGAAGCTGACCTGTTCGCCGACGCTGGTGTTTAGTTCATCGGCCCCCGTCGCCCAGAGCTTCAGCATCTCCTGTGCGGAGGACCCAGGTCTGACCTGGTCGTCCCTGGCGTTATACATCTCCTGAAACGCGCCGTTTGAGATAATGAGCTTCCTGTTCGCGTCGAACATGCAAAGCCCCTGCGTCATATTGCTCAATGCAGCGTCGAAACGAGCATTTGTAGTCTCTAGCTCAGCGGTTTTGTTGCGCAATTCGGTTACGTCTATGCGAAAACCAATCGTGAGCCCTGACGCTGTGCGACGCTCGCGGAGCTGAATCCAACGGCCATTTGACAAACGTTGAAATGCATCCGTCGAGCCAGCGCGATGTAACCTCATTCGCTCCGCAAGCCAGGCAGAGCGTTCCGCCGGCGTTTCACCGGCCTCGGGATACTGATTGTTCTCAAGGCCGCAGCGCACGACATCTTCAAAAAATGCGCCGGGAAAAATCGACGCTGCGGATTTAGCATATATCTGTCGATATGCCTCGTTACATGTTACCAAGCGATCCGTTTCATCGTAAATGACCAACGCGTCGGGGCTTGCGTTGACTGCCTCTGTCAGAACCTCCTGAGCATTTTTACGTGCAGTGATGTCGGAGAGCGACGTGACGACGGTATTTTGCTCTGCGTTTCCTTCGACCAAAACTGGTACTGAATTTATGGATATCCATGTAAGAGAGCCGTCATTGCGCCGTAGTCCCATGACGACTTGTTTTTGTGGTTCGCCGGTTAGGAGTGCCAGCGCAGACGGATGTTCATAACTGGGAAAGTCCCGCCCGTCCTCGCGGATCGCCCGCCAGTTTGTATCAGCGGCGGTCACTCCCCATAAATCATCAGGCTTGATCTCAAGGATGCTCTCGGCGGCCGGGTTGCAAGAAATGATGCGACCAGTCATATCTTGGACGACGACGCCTTCGCTTAGCGCCGTCAAGGTCGAATGAAGCAACTCTTTGCTTTTCTGAAGATCGGAGATGTCGCGAAGAGCGCCGACGATGCCGGTAACCACGCCAGTTGTGGGATCCTTCAACGCGCGGAACCGCGCTTCAACCCAAATCCATCTTCCGTCGCGGTGGCGGATGCGGTTAACGATCGAATGCTGGTTCGCGCTTCCGTTCATGAGGGACTGGAACACCAGTGCGATTCGTGGAGCGTCGTCTGGATGTACCATGCTGGCCGGTTTGACGCCGATCATCTCTTCTGGCTCATAGCCCAACAGTTCGCGGCAAGCCGGTGAGACATACCGGCGTATCAGGTCATGATCTAGTTGGAACACCATATCGCTGCTGTTGTCTGCGAGCATCCGGTAACGGGCTTCGCTTTCGCTTAGGCGCTGCTCCGTTAGCACACGTTGTTCGATATCGCGGATCACGACGAGCCGTTGGCTTTCCTGCCCATGGACGCTTACGGGCGTCCCGACCGTCTCGACCCAGATATAGCTGCCGTCCTTGCGTCGCGTGCGATATCTGATCGTTGGGTTGGCTAGCATGAGCTCATCCGAACCAAGGATCTCTAGAAGCCGATCAGCATCTTCGGGATGGACGGCGTCGCGCGTATTGAGTTCAAGCATCTCCTCTCGTGTAAAGCCGAGCATCCTCTCGCAAGCCGGGGACACGTAGACACGTTTGCCATCCTGCGCCACCAGAATGATCAGATCGGCCGAGTTATCGGCCAGGAAGCGGTAGCGCTCTTCACTTTCTTTTAGCCGTTGGTTCACACGCACACGCTCATCAACGTTGCGGACTATTGCTAAGCGAAGATCCTCCCGGCCCGGCCCGTCCAACGGCTTGCATGTTGTCTCGACCCAGACATAGTCGCCGTCCTTTCGGCGCATGCGGTAGGTCACGGTTTGCTGACCATGTCGGTTCCCCAGCACTTCAAGCACCCTCGCCACATCGTCCGGATGCGTTGTATCAGCTGTCCGGAGCGCTCTCATTTCTTTGGGCGTGTATCCCGTCAGCTGCAAACACGAGGGAGAAACATAAACTCGCGTGCCGTCGTGCGACAGCAACGCGATAACATCAATAGAATTTTCGGTCAAAAGCCGGTACGGCGCGTCGGTCGCACCCGTCCGACGCGCCAGTTCCACACGGAGGCGCGCTTCGAAATTTAGATCGTCCGGTGCTTTCTGCATCGCAGGCGGCATACAATTTCAAAAGGAGGAACGTCGGTGCTTATCGATTAAAGGATGCCTCGGAGAAATTATTTAACATCAGCTGAAAGTCAAACGGTCTGCCGACTGAGACGGCCTAATCGAACGCCACTCCGATCCGGTATTGTTTGCGCCATACGACGTGGCAGGAGAGATTCAATCCGTCGTCCGGCATAACTAATGTAAATGTTTCAGGGATAATGAGTTGGCTCAATACCTCTATCGCAGCGCCGGTAAGGGAAAGATTGCTCACCGTGCAATCAAGGGATTCAGCGCGGAACTCTATCTTGGCAACCTTCTTGACGCGATGACGATGTGCAATCCGAGTTTTGACCATTGAATAGATACTTCCAAACGAGCTGATCGCGCTTTGATTCTTCCAATCATCCTTTCACGGTAGGCACTGCGCACCGGTTAATTTTGGAGACCGTAAATACACGGGTTGCCAATGGTGGGGGAATTCGCTGCGTTGGTTGCCACTTCGCTCCGAAACGGAAGCGGACCACCATTCACGTTTCAGTAACCTATATCGGGAAAAGTTTGAGGAATAAGTCGCTTAACGAGCTGCCAACTGTCCTTTTTCGCCTATCGCACGAAACGGACCAACCGGGTCGTTGTGCTGGTGTCCGTTGATCGGGGGATTGCGTTGCAAAACTCCCTTTGATGCGAATCGCGAACCGTGATTCCGTTGGTGGAGACGGCATCGGCGGGAGTGGCGCATGATGGGACGGCGGGAAGAAGGACAAGGACAGTTTTTCTATTCGTTTGATCTCGACAAGGTAGTTCCGCCCGATCATCTGGTGCGGCAGATCGACGGTTTGCTCGATCTGAGTTGGGTGCACAAGGAGTTGGCGCCTTATTACTCGCACACGGGTCGGCCCTCGATTGATCCGGTACTGATGATCCGGATGCTGATCGTTGGCTACGTGTTTGCGCTCCGCTCGGAGCGCCGGCTGTGCGCCGAAGTCCAGGTCAACCTGGCCTACAGGTCGTTCTGCAAGCTCGGCATTGAGGACAGGATCCCCGATCACTCTGTATTCTGTCGTGCGCGGCACGAACGCTTCCGGGAGAGTGACGCCCTTCGTCGGGTCTTCGAGACTGTCGTGGCAATGTGCATTGCGACCGGACTGGTTGGGGGCGAAGCGTTCTCGGTCGATGCGAGCTTGATCAAGGCGGATGTAGACAAGAAGAAGCGGATGCCCGGCGACCAGCCGATTGCATGGCCAAAGGAGAGGAGGCATCCCATGCAGTTCGCGAGTACCTCGCCGCCCTGGATACCGCCCGCGGCGATGAGGACGGTGGTGCAGACGCTGGCGGTTCAGGCAAAAGTGGCGATCGACACAAGCCTCCCAAGGAAGTCTCGCTTGCCGATCCGCAAGCGACATGGGTTGCAAGGCCAGGACTGGACCCGTTCTTTGCCTATGATGCGAACTACCTGATCGATAACAAGGCCGGCATCATCATCGATGCCGTGGGCACTCGGGCAAACCGAACCGTGGAGATTGCCATCACCAAGACCATGGTGGATCGCGTTGAACGCCGCTTCGATCTGCGGCCCAAGCGGCTTGCGGGCGACACGGTCTATGGCGCGGTCAGGCTGCTCAAATGGCTCGTGGATCGCAACATCACACCGCACGTACCGGTGTGGGACAAGTCGGCGCGCTCCGACGGTACCTTCAGTCGCGCCGATTTTGTCTTCGGCCAAGAGCGCAATGTTTATGTCTGCCCGGGTGGCGCGGAGCTGACCAGCACCGGTAACATCGACCAGGGTCATATCGTCTACTACAGGGCCAACAAGAAAGACTGCTCGGCCTGCTTGCTGAAGCCGCAGTGTACGACCGCGGCTATGCGCAAAGTCACCCGTGACATCAACGAAGATGTGCGAGAGCGTGTCCGCGCCTTGGCTGATACGGAAGCCTTCCAGCAGTCCCGCCGGGAGCGCAAGAAGGTTGAGATGCGATTTGCGCACATGAAGCGCATTCTCCGGCTCGATCGTTTCCGGCTGCGGGGCCTGAGCGGCGTCAGGGACGAAGTGCTGCTGACAGCAACCGCGCAAAACCTCAGGCGGCTGGCCAGGCTTCTCTGCCGTGCCCCGCCACCTTTGGCAGAGGCTTGCCTTGCGTAGGCGTCGCGTCAAGCAGCGCAGCTCCCACACCAGGGAGCGCAACCAACGAACCGCCAGCGCTCAAAACGGAGCCCTGCGATCGCGACCTGAAGAGTTTCGCAACACAATCGGGGGTAGACCGGAAGTGGCAAGCCCAAGGTCAGAACGGTGCGATTGATCCGGAACCGACATGGCTTAGGCAAGCACCCGGGAATGTACGGGCTCGAAGATTTATCGCCCCTTAAGTGTTCGCCGAACACAATCCGCAAACCCGACGCGCGCGCGCCAAAATCGGATACGGATGTAAATGATAAAGCTCTACACTTGTATCCAGTCCGAGCACTATTTTCCTCTGGTGGCTTTGGCCGGGGGGATTTGCCTATTTGGATCCTGGATTACGATAAATTTGTTTGATCGTTGTCTGCATTCACGAAGTTTCAGTTTCGACTGGATTGCAATATCTGGTTTGGCTGGTGGAACGACAATCTGGAGCACGCACTTCATCGCGATGCTTGCGTATTCGCAGCAATTGGCCGCCACGTTTGCGGCTATCACAACCGTTCTGTCCTTACTAAGCGCCATCATTACGACGATGGCTGGCCTGGCGATCGCGCGGTACGATCAACGTTTTTGGCTTCCCGAAATGGGTGGCGCTGTAATCGGGCTTGGCGGCTGCTTGATGCATTTTATCGGAATGCAGGCTTACGAACCTGCGGGACTTGTTTCCTTTGACCCGTATTTCATGCGTGTGTCGATTGTGATCGGCGGACTGCTGGGGAGTATGGTCTTTTCGGTTTTGATGCGAATGCCGTCTTCAATGTCGAAGCGCCTTGGTGTCGGCCTTCTAGTCCTTTGTATTGTTGGCCTTCATTTTGTGGCGATGGCTGGCGTGACGATCGTGCCCTTCGGGGTTGACGCGCCAGCAGGTTTGCCGAGGGACGTTCTTGCGGCCGGCGTGTTTGTCGTCAGTTGTCTCGTAATTGGCGTTGGCTTCTTTGCAAACTCAATAGATCAGCGCAATAAAATGAATGCTAGTTATCAAGTCGGCTTCGCGTCGCATCATGATCCATTGACCGGATTGCCTAACCGAACTGCTTTCGAAGAAAGAATAGGAGAAATTATCAAGGCTGCTGGGCTCGAAGGTCGAAAAATCGCGATATACAAGATCAATATCGCAGCCCTGCATGAAATAAACGAAGTGACCGGGGCTGAAGGCGGCGATGAGCTGCTTGTCGAAGTATCCCGACGTCTGAAATCGGCGCTGAATACGACTGCGTATCTCGCCCGAGTTAGCGGAACGCGCTTCGCTGCGGTGGTAGATTGCGGCGATGTTTTGCAGGCTCAAGCCATATCCCAGGTCATATTCGGAAGCCTCGCATTCGCGGTGCAAATCAAGCGTCGGGCCATAAAGCCTCGCTTTCGCATGGGGGTTGTAATGTTCCCCCGAGATGGAACTAGTCAAGGAATGCTAATGGCAAATGCCAACGTAGCGCTCGAAAGAGCTCGCCGGATACCCGGCAACGGCATCTGCTTCTACGACGAAGCGATGGACGAATGTCTCCACAGACGCCGGACGTTGAGCCAGGACATGCAGAGCGCCCTCGAGCTTGGTCAGTTTGAATTGTACTTCCAACCGCAGTGCGACGTTACCGGGATGGAAATCGTCGGCTTTGAGGGGCTTCTGAGGTGGCGCCATCCCGCATTGGGCTTCGTTCCGCCGTCCGAGTTTATACCGATCGCCGAGGAAACCGGGCTGATCGTGCCGATCGGACAGTGGGTGCTAGAAGAAGGTTGCAAAATTGCGTCGTCATGGCCCGCATCGCTAAAGGTGGCTTTAAACCTTTCTCCAGTGCAACTTCGTTCGGCGGACATAACAGCAGTGGTCATGGATGCGATTAGACGAAGCAGCCTGCCATTTGAACGCCTCGAGCTCGAAATCACGGAATCAATGCTGATCGAAAGTCCCGAACACGTTCTGAAGGAATTGCAGTCGCTACAAAGCTTCGGCATTTCAATTGCGTTGGATGATTTTGGATCCGGTTACTCTTCTCTCGGGACGCTTTCTTCATTTGCGTTCAATAAGATTAAGCTCGACAAGTCCTTTTTGAATTGGAGCAAACCTACGCCGCAGGCCGAAGCCATCGTCGGTGCACTGCTAAAGATCGGCCAAAAGCTCGGCATGAAGATCCTCGCCGAGGGTGCCGAAACCGAGGAGCAACTTGAGTTCCTGAAGGCAGAAGGTTGCGACTACGTGCAGGGGTATTTAATCGGCAAGCCGATGCCAGCCAATGAGATCAGTAAATGGATGTCCGAATTTGCCGCGCGGTATCCCACGCAGGCGCGTCTGTTTCGGATCGCTGGAGAATAATGCCAGTTGATCAGCAAACTGGCGCTGATTGACTTCCGTTCCTGGCAGATTTTGTTGCAGAAGTCAGTTGAGATAGCGCTCCAGGCGTGATTCCCTTGTTTTGACGCTAATCTCGACGAGGTCGATCCATGATGGGCCGTCTGAAGAGCGAACAGGTTCAACTTTTCTACCAGTTTAACCTCGAAGATGCGGTGCCTGACGATCACTTGGTTCGTCGGATCGATGCAGCTCTCGATCTGTCCTGGCTTCGCAGCGAACTTGCAGCTCACTATTCGTCGATGGGTCGCCCGTCGATCGATCCGGAACTGATGATCCGGATGCTGGTCGTGGGGTAGGTGTTTGCGATCCGTTCGGAGCGGCTGATCTGCCGTGAAGTGCAGGTGAACTTGGCCTATCGCTGGTTCTGCAAGCTCGGTATCGAAGACGCTAACCCGAATCACTCGGCATTTTCGCGCGCCCGCAACGAGCGCTTCCGCGATGGAGATGTTTTCCGTCACATGTTCGAGCGAGTTGTCGCGGCGTGCATCGCGGCCGGTCTGGTTGGCGGCGAAGGCTTTGCCGTCGATGCGAGCCTGATCCAAGCCGACGCCAATAAGCAGCGTTCGATCGCAGGTCAGGATTGGCGCAGGGATCGCGATCCGGCGAGGTCCAGCCGCGCCGTGAAGGAGTATCTGGCAACCCTCGACGAACCGGCGTGGGGTGCGGCTAGTGACGTCGTCCCGAAGTTCATCTCGCCGTCCGATCCTGCGGCCCAGTGGACCGGCGCGCACAAGGGGCCGGCATTCTTCGCTTACTCCGACAATTATCTGATCGATGTGAAGTTCGGCGTCATCGTCGATGTCGAGGCGTCCCGATCCATTCGCCAGGCCGAGGTCGGCGCCGCGAAGACCATGATCGAGCGAAGAGAGGAGCGCTTTGGCCTCAAGCCGGAGCGGCTTGTCGGCGATACCGTTTACGGAGCCGCTCCGATGCTGAACTGGCTAGTCGAGGAGAAGGGCATCGCGCCACATATCCCTGTGTTCGACAAGTCGAAGCGGGATGATGGCACCTTCTCGCGCAGCGACTTTCGATATGATCCGACCAGCGACGTCTACCACTGCCCGGGAGGAAAGCGGCTTGGAACGAGCGGCACCGTGCACGAGGGCAAGACACTTTTATATCGCGCAAGCAAGCTCGACTGCGACGTATGCCCGCTCAAACCGCAGTGCTGCCCAAAAGAACCATCGCGCAAGATCCCGCGCGACATACATGAGAACGCCCGGGACGTTGCCCGGTCGCTCACTGGCACCGAGGGCTTCGAGACGTCGCGACGTGAGCGCAAGAAGATCGAGATGCGGTTTGCGCACCTGAAACGCATCCTGAAGCTCGGCCGACTTCGACTGCGTGGTCCACGAGGCGCCCAGGATGAGTTTGTTCTAGCCGCCATCGCTCAGAACCTGCGCCGGTTCGCATCGCTGGTCGCGCGACCGCCACCCGCTCAGGTTCTCTGTACTGCGTAGCGTAACAGTTGCGTCGAGAGCGTCAGGGCCGGGGGGCCACCCCCGTCACCCTAAGTGAAATGGCTGAACGACATCATCGATCACAGCCGACTTTTACAACGAAATCTGCACCTTTGAGACATGCCGATAGGCACTAAGAATGTCCGCTGTCCAGGGACGACCAGAAGTCGGCGCACCGTCACGACGACGCGATTACCTGAAGCTTCGACCAAACCAAATGCTTTTGCGTCAGCCGGTCATCCGGGAAAGCACCTCGTCGCGCTTGATCCACTTGTGCCAAGCCACTGCGACGAGATGCACGGCCACCACAGCAGCAATAGCCCATCCGCCCCGATCGTGCAGCAGCTTCTCCCACGAGGCGATGCCATCGTCGTGCGGCAACAGACGAGGCCATTGAAAGAGACCGAACCAAGGCAGGGAATAGCCCCCTGCCGCCGAATAGAGATATCCGGTGATGGGCATGAAGAGCATCAAACAGTAGAGGGCAACGTGGCCCATGCGGCTTGCCAGATGAGTCAGCTGTCCAAGCGGCGTGCGGTATCGAGGCTCGCCGGCCACGACACGCCAGATGATACGCACGATCAAAAGAGCGAGGATCGTAAAACCAAGCGATTTGTGCACTTCCAATAAGCCCTGGCGCGGCTGGTGTCCGGCGGGGAGGTAGGCCGATATTGCACCTAATGCGATCGCAACGAAAATCAGCGCGGCCATCGTCCAATGCAGCCAGCGCTGCACCCGGTTGAATCGGTAACGGTCTTCGCTCCCGTCAGCGATTAGATTTTGTGATGTCATGCACGAACTCCCGACGGGGACGACCCCTCTCGCGTTGATGTGATCGCCGTGCGGGATAGCTTGGTCAATTCAAATCCGGGCGAGGTTTGTCGATCGAACAAAGGTCCGTTGCGGCTCCTTGCAGGTGACAAAGCTGAGAATGTCTCTCGCGGGGATTGACTCGGGGTAATCTGCTCGATCTCCGGATGACCCTACCGGTAGCCGCCGGACGGTCGATAGCAAGCCGTTCATCAATATGGGTTCGGATATCTTCGTGCATTTAGCCAACCGTGCGCGCAGTTCACTGCATGGCGCAGGCGTCGCCTCCGCTCGGAGTAGCTGGCGCTCTCGGCGATCGCGCTCCTGAAGTCCTGGACAGCAGAAAAGGCTCCCCACCTAAAATCGTCTCTCCGACATGCCGTGAGGTCTTTCTCGAGGGACACCAATTCGGCAGCGCTCGCGAGGTCTCGGTCGGCAAATTCCGGCTTTACCGAAAGTAACAGGGTATGCACTTCATGGGCTAGGGTCTCCTCATAGTCGGCCATCTCAAATCCTTGCTGCTGCGAATGCTTGGATACAACGCGGTCAAATGAGTAATCAGTCAAACGAGACAGCAGGCAGAACCTAAAAAGATTTTTATTCGGTCAGATGAATGCCGTGCGAAACAATTCGAAACGTCCCGCACTCTCGCGTTCCCATCATTGGCGACGCCGGCGGCAGGCAGTCGGCCCGATCGTCATTTTCGAGTCTTCGTCATTGAACGATTTTCGGACCTCCGCGCGCCGTTAGAAGTCCGATCGGGAGGCAGGCCGGCTGCCAGCGAGGGCATGAAAGTCTTCCTCACTAAAAAGCGTTGCGTACCCGAAAGAGATGGGAATCCTCAAGGCGCGAGCAATGGTGCCTACAGACGACTTTTGCGAAGACTAACCTAAGGCTTCTCGAACGCCGGCCAGCACCCGTCCTCTTCGTGACGCCCGGTCCGCTGCTGGCAGGTGTTATCAAGCATCCGCTGCGCAACATCCTTCCAGATCGCGCTCTCGCCATCGCATCGGCGGTTTGAATTTCCACTGTGCGCTCGCAGCGGCGGCAAGAGACGCGCAGTATGTGACGCTGGATGTCTGAGAGACGTCGCTGCCGCATCTGGGCACCGTTCGCATTGGCGCGAGCATCCGTGAGTATCGATTCCCAATACTCGGGCGGGAGAGGTTCATCTTCAGCGGAATGGGTGCGCTTCCGGGCGGCCTCGGCGGCTAGCTTTTCCATTTGTTTAGGGGTCGGCATGCGCCAGCTCGCGGGTCGGTCGGTCATGCTCAGATTAGAACATAACAAGAACAATTGTCGAGTCCCGCTACGCTGAAAAATCACGACGCCGGCGGGACAGGTCTGTCGGAACCAAGGTCTCCCATTCGTCTTGAATCGAAGCCGCCCTCGCTTTTTTTGTGGAGTACAGCGTTGATGGCCCCCCGCGCCAACTGGAAAGGCTTCCTCCGGCTTTCCCTCGTCACCTGTCTGGTCGCGCTGTATCCGGCCACATCGGAATCCGAGAAGATTTCCTTCAACCAACTCAACCGTCAGACGGGCCACCGCATCAAATATTTGAAAGTCGATTCCGACACCGGTGAGGAAGTCGCGAATGAGGACATCGTAAAGGCCTACGCGCTGGACAAGGAAACCTTCGTAGAGGTGTCCAAGGATGAGCTCGAAGAGGTTGCGCTGGAGTTGACGCGAACGATCGAGATCGACGAGTTCGTTGAAAAGTCCGAGATCGATCCGCGCTACTTGATCCGTCCCTACTACCTGCGACCGGACGGCAAAATCGGCCACGACGCCTTCGCTGTGATACGTGAGACCATCCGCGAAATGAACAAGGTCGCTATTGGTCGCGTCGTGCTGACCAGTCGCGAGCACATCATTGCGTTGGAGCCGTTGGAGAAGGGCCTGGTTGGGACATTGCTGCGATATCCCTACGAAGTACGGAGCGAGGACGAGTATTTCGACGAGATACAGGACGTCAAAGTCACCAAGGATATGCTGGACTTGGCCAAGCACATTGTGAACCAGAAGTCTGGTAACTTCGAGCCAGACAAGTTTGAGGACCACTACGAGACCGCACTCATCGATCTGATCAATCAGAAACGAGCCGGCAAGACGATCCAGCCGAAGGAAAGGCCCAAGGGCGATAACGTCGTCGACCTCATGGAGGCGTTGCGACGTAGTGTAGGCGGGTCGGCGCCGAAAGCTGCGGCCACCCAAAAGGCCGCAAAGCGGTCGAGGAAGGCATCGGCCGTTCAAAAGGAAATGCTAATGCCGATCGAGGGCAAGAAGCGGGCGAAGTCGGGACACGCGAAGAAATCGACGGCCGGAAGGCGAAAGACTGCGTAACGGGAGCTGCTTACGCAGCTGTGGCTTCCTGATTTGACGATGGCATTCAGGATCGGAACCATCTCGGACACTCACGGCCTGCTGAGGCCTGAAGCGGTGCGTCGTCTTTCGGGCGTCGATCATATCATCCACGGCGGAGACATCGGTCGCCCAGGGCTAATCGAGGAGCTTCGACGTGTCGCGCCGGTCACGGCCATCCGGGGAAACGTCGACAAGGGCGATTGGGCAGAAGCTTATCCCGAGACCGAAATGGTACGTCTTGCGGAGCGATCGATCTTCATCCTGCACGACCTGAAAGCGCTGCAAATCGATCCGGTCGTTGAGGATGTCCAAGTGGTCGTGTCCGGCCACTCCCATGTGCCAAAAATCAATACTGTCGGTAGGGTGCTCTATTTGAATCCTAGCAGCGCCGGGCGACGGCGTTTCAAGCTTCCGATTACGATTGCGACCCTCGACGTCTCGCCGGACGGGCTGCAGCCGATCATTTACGAACTCGCGGATCGATAACGGTGCTTGTCCGCCCCTGATTCGAGCGGCTGATGTCGTCCGACGTGGCGAACGATATCCTGCAGACTGGAACCGACTCCTGTCCCTCGGCATTGACTTCGCGGAAGAAATAGGAGGAATCCCCATGAAATTCGTTCTTGCTGCAGCCTGCTTGGCTGCGTTGTCGTTAGCTTCGGTTGGAAACGCTGACGCGAAGGGCTGCATAAAGGGTGCCATTGTCGGCGGCGTCGCTGGCCATATGGCCGGACATGGCAAATTGGGCGCCGCCGCGGGCTGCGCTATCGGCCACCACGAGGCGAACAAGAAAGACCCAAACAACGCGAACGCACAGGCACCTTCCAAATAATAGTAAGGGCGCCATAGTTTCCCGGGGTGTCATACATCGGGTGGGCACTCCGGGCACTCGTCTCCGATTGATTGCAACACGTCTAGCAGTTCAGCGACCGCCTGCTCCGATGAATAGCCAGCCGGTGGGTCAGATTTGGCGAGACCTATTGCTCGAATGCGAGCGTGAGGATCGCCCCTTTCTCTCATCCAGCCATGCTCGGCGCACTCCCGTATCACGCCCTCTTCGAGAAGGACTAGAATCGCCCATCCATGGAGCGAAGGGACCCGCTTGCGATTGGTAGTCAGCATCGAGAACGAATCCGCAGACTCCAGGTTCGTTCCAGTTCAAGGACTCGGATTCTCGATCCACCTGCTTATATTCGAAAGGTCGTTATTTGTTGGAGTTGGCGGCATGGCTTCTCGACCGCGGGATCTCGCCGACCGCATGGCGAGGCAAAAGACGAAGGCATCAGATGGCTTCGTGAGGGAGACGTTTTCTCTGCCCCGCGAACAAGCACGAGCCAAAGCCAAGGCCTTCCTAAAATCGTATCCGACGGCTGCCTACATGAGCGAGGTAGAGCGGTGGCGCGAACTTCCGGATGACACGATCGAATTTACGATGCGCCGGCTGCCGACCGCGGACTGATGCCGAACTCGAATGGCATGACCATAACGCGAAGGACAATCCCGCATCTCTGGATGCTCTCGCCAAAGTCATAGACATGGGCGCCCATGAAGGCTGGTGCTATCACCACGTCGAAGCGATCCTGATTGCCATCGATCAATATGCGGAAGCCGCGACCGGTAATCGCGAGTATTTCTGGAACAGGCCGCACTCCATAGGTCGCAGCAGAAAAAGCAGTGACATGTCGAAAAGAGCAGTCGGTTGTCGCCACACGCTGAGTCAACTCTTGGCCCGCTAACCCAACAAGTAGGCAATCTCGTTCCAGGCTTGGAACCTTATTTGCATACGAGCGTTTAACTGCATGTCCAATCATCAGCTCGACTTAAGCCTCGTCCAAATCGGACTGAGGGCAGCATTTGCGTGCACCGTGACAGGGATGGTCGTCGTGGGGTCGTTTTTCTTTGTTCGTTACCTCGCCGGCATCCATTGATCCATGTCTGCCATCTTCACACTCGACATCGGCGGTAAACCAACTCTCACCTTCGAAGCAAAAACCTGCGTGAGTCCCCTGAGCTCTGTCACGAGCAGTGGCTCCGAGACGAAGTCGCTCAGCTGAAATCCCACGGCGTTTCGCTTTGGGATAGAAAGGCCTCTCTGTAAACCAGATATGCCTCGGAGGGCGAAAAGGCGGCTTTCGTCGAAGCCACCGGGGAAGCACCTTTAGGTGAAATGATTTTGGTTTATCTCGTGCGGCTCGACGTCTCGACGATAAAGCGATCCTAGCAAACCAATCTGATAACCCACGTTCATTCTTGGGCGATACCGTGGCGCCCCCTTGTGGTTGTTCACAAAAAAACCGCCTAGGAAGTCACGAGCAGAGGCAGCTAAAAAGACCGCCAAAAGGTCGGCTAAGAAAACGAATAAGACTGCAAAAAACAGCCGCCAAGAAAGCAAAGCCGCCAGCCGGTCGAAAGTAACCGGGAAGAAAACAAAAAGTGGTGCGACGAAAAAGAAGGCGAAGAAATCGAGACGCTAAGCTATCGTTCCGGCGGAATTGCAAATCTGGCCGCGTTGTGTCGACAACTGAACAGACGACCGGACTGGTGCTCTCCCAATGGAATTAGGCCCCGGGCATGCGGGCGAATGGCCGTCGGCGTGCCGGACAGTGTGTTAGGCTGGGATGAGATTAAGGTCCGTTTTACAGCATTGACAATAAACGCCTGCCTTTCGAGACAGTTCATGCGCTTTTAGCCACCGAGTTTATGACCCTGCTGATAGATACCGACATATCTGCAACCTCGAACATGTCCGCACTCATTCGTGCCAAGGACTGGTCGAAGACAAGTCTCGGTCATCCAGACTGTTGGCCACCAAGTCTTACGCTGGTGGTAAATCTCCTGCTGGCTTCCGGCTTCCCGATGGCCGTCCGGTGGGGGCCGGATTTTATCATGATCTACAACGACGGCTATCGGCCGATCCTCGGCGATAAGCATCCCCGCGCGCTCGGCCTGCCCTTTCGCGAGGTGTGGCCGGAAGTCCAGACACAACTCGCTCCGTTGCATGAGAGTATCTTGAGCGGCGAACGCAGCGCCTTTTTCGAGGAAGACTTCCTTCTCAGAATTCAGCGGTATGGCTCTCGGTGGGAGGAGGCGTATTTCACCATCAGCTATAGTCCAATCCCGGACGCTTCGGCTCCGAGCGGTGTCGGTGGGGTGCTTATCACCGCCGTCGAGACGACAAATAGAGTTCTGATGGAAGGAGCTCTGCGCAAGAGCGAGGAAAGATACCGATCCGCCATGCATCTGGGCCGGATCGGAAGCTGGGAGATCGATTTTGTCAGGGGTATCCGAACCTGGACGCGCGAAGGAATGGCGCTCTTCGGGATCGATCTACCAGATGGTCGAGGCCAGGTCGGTGGGCATTCGGATGAGTTTCGTCAAGCGATGCACCCCGAAGATCGACCCTTGCTTGGCGAATATCACGCCTTGATGGACACGCAAAACTCTTTCCCGGCTGAGTACCGAATCCTGAAATCGGATGGTCAAATTTGTTGGCTCGCGGGTTATGGGCACGTGCTCGATCGGCAGCCGAATGGCAAGGCACATCGCGTCATTAACGTCGCCACAGACATCACCGAACGCAAGGCTGCAGAGACACATCAGCGCTTTCTTTTGCAGGAACTCTCACATCGATCCAAGAACCTGTTGACCCTGGTGCAATCGATCGCAGATCAGTCATTTCGCAAAAGCAAGGACCAAAAGGATTTCCAGAGTCGATTAAGTGGCCGGCTTGGCGGCCTCGCTGCCTCGAATGCCTTGCTGGCGCGCGGTGACTGGCGCGGAAGCTCGTTGCGGGAGCTTATCGAATTTCAGCTTGCTCCATTTATCGACCTATCCTCCTCGCAATTGGAGATACAGGGACCGGAAGTCAACCTGGCGGCCGATACCAGCCAAGCTATCGGATTAGCCCTGCATGAACTCGCTACCAATGCGGTCAAACACGGCGCGCTATCGTCGTCGCGCGGACGGCTCTATATTTCGTGGACGGTCGATCAACTGCCCAACGCCGGCGGCCTGAAGCTGGATTGGCGCGAGCGCGATGGCCCATTGGTGACCGCGCCGAAGCAAAAGGGCTTTGGTCACGTTGTGATCAAGAGCATGATCGAACAGGCCGTTCGGGGAAAAGTCGAACTCAACTTCGCTAAGGAAGGTTTGCACTGGTCACTTCAAGCCCCCGGGAGTATTTTTCTAGATAAGCACTAAGTGACGAGCAGCTCGTCCCGCCAATTCGGCCGCCAATACCATTGTCTGCAAGGTTGGCCTATGTCGCAGCGCCCTGTCCCGCTGTGCTGGACTCGCACGAAAGCTTGCCAGCGTCGAAATCCCTTACCGATTATAGAATAACTCTTCTATCATGAGTCATCTAATGCCCTGACTTGGCGCCGCTTTATTTCTGGTCGTTACGCGATCCCGTCCAGACTGATTACAAATCGGCTTCGAACTGCAGAGATATAATGGGCTGGAAGCCCAGCGTGGGTCTGTAGGTATGTCGCGGCCGTCGAACCAACAGCGTTGCTTTGCTGCTACGGCGAAGATTTGCTCCAGCTGTTTCTCTGCCAGCTCTTCGTCGTTGTCATTCACGTGGCCCATTAACCGAAACTCTTAAGAAAATATGAATGACTTTTTGCGAAACTTAAGTTTATTCCAGAAGGGATGGCATCGCATGAGCACCATAGGTCCCATGTATCCGGCGCAGCTGATCGTCAGTCAGGCGGAACTGAGGCTCGTCGCAGACGAAACAAGTAGCGCCACCGCTGCTACCATAAAATCAGATCAAAATAGGATCGAAGCAGCCCAGGAAATCGAGGCGGCTGCGGCTAAAGCAGACAGCGTGGATATCGTTACCTAATCTGATCGTGGCCGCTACGTGAAGCTGAGAGCCGACGCTGATTGTTAGCGACGTGGTCGCTGACTCTTGCCATTACCGCTGTTGGACTTTGTCCAAAGATCAAACTCGTCGTCGCTTCGGCGGAGGCGTTGATTTTCTCGGTGATCATCAACTCTATCTCGGCGATAGCGTCAGGACCACCCGAAATGATCTTCATCATTCTGAGTCCGATGACCTCGTTGGCTTCGATTGCGAGCCGAAAAAAGGAAATGAGCACAACGCCTCCTCTGGCGAGGCCGACTTGCCTGCTCTGTTACAATACGGAAGCAAGAGTAAAGGTTCCCTAGAGGATCAAGGACGGCATAGTGGTCTAGGACCGTCCCTTTTTCGGCTTTGTAGGTTGTGTGGCTTCGGGCTGCGTATTGCGCACGGCCTCCGCCAGCATCTCGTACAGCTCAGTCTTGGTCTTCGGTTCTCGCTTAGGCGGTTTCCGCTCGGTCATATCTGGCCTGCAGGGAGGGCGCGTTTGAACCGCGCTTGTTGTCTTATCAGTCTTGCTCTTTGTCGTAGGGCTTCGCCGCTCCCCTAGCCAAACGCTCCGCCTTCAACCGTTCGAAGTTTTTCGGAAGGCTTCCTGCACCTTTTCATATTCTGTCGCGACTGATTTAGGACCGCGCTGAAAAGTCCGCCCCGCGTCTTGTTGCGCGGAGTCTTTTTTGTCTCTCATGGATCACCTCCAACAGTGAGTGACCGGTGAGACGACGATAGTGAAGCACCAGTGCGCCGCAAGGAAAGAGCATCACCGCATTTGAAACTCTGCTTACGTCGAGATTCCTGGACCGGGTCCAACTCGCGCGACTTTGCACACAATCACGATCGAGGATTCGAGTTGGCTCTTGTGCAATGATTGGTGCTCCGCCACGAACTTCCAGATCAGCACGTTCTCGATCATCGGATCATCGCCAGCTACGGGCTAATTGCCCCGCTCGTCACGATGAGCTGTCGCCTATTGCTTCGCCGTGTCGCCAGCCGCGGCGTTCTACCGCGCGAGCGGTTTAGACCTTTGGCCCGCAACCGACATGACCGATCTGGCCGGTGATGTCTGCTCATGAGCGCAGAGCCGACGTGCTCGGTCGGGCCGAGCCACTTGTCGGACTTCGCCACTATAAAACATATAAGTTGTGGAAGCGGAACTATTCACAACAGAGGTTGTTGGTGAGTAGATCCCGAACCGAAGGGGAATTGCGACACACGGTTAGCAGCTCCCACGATCAAATCTTTTGTAGCCCTTGCGTCTAAGGGCTTCGGTGATTGCTGTCCCGTTGAGGGCTCCTCAGGCGGAAGCCAGCAGAGCTTGGAGCGCCTGATGCCATATCCCCCCCCAGAACGCTGTGCAAATCAACGATCTTCATGCCGGCGCAGTTTGCGATGAAATAGGCGAGAGACTCTCCGTAGCTTTAGGTCCGCAGTCCATCAAGTTGCAACCACGCCTGCTTTCGTTAATGAAACAACTGTCGGAGCGGGCAATGCGTGAAACTTTGATCGGCTAAGCAATATTTGACCACCGACACTGATCGCCACTATCTGGAGAATCTAATATGCCTTCCACCGTCAACCTGTACCTAATCGGCGTTTGGTTCTGTGTAGGGTTTTTTACGGGTGCCGGGTGGGCTGTTGCGGCATGGCTTGTGGGCCGGATATTGGGCATTATCCATATCTGACCTAGACGTTGGGTTCGTTTATAGCAGCAGGGTTGCGGGGAACTCCGCGCGTTTCCCCACTGCCGAATTGCAAGCCGCTGGTCATGCTTCGCGAGGCGACGCGCTCATCCAAATCATGCAGTCATCCAGGAGATCGTTATGACCCTCACTGCCGAACATCTTTCGCCGATCGCTGCGCTCATCGCAGGCATCTTGATCCTGATTTTGCCGAGCTTGTTGAACTACGTCGTTGCCATCTACCTCATCGTTACCGGACTCATCGGTCTGAATGGAATCTACCATTTTATCAGCTGATAACGCCGTCCGCGCTCACAAGGACCGAGCCTTCAATCGGAAGCACCCTAATTTCTTAGCCGGCGGAGCCTGGAGCAGGTCGCGCATTTCGCTTCATGGCATAAAACCGACTTGCCGTTGCAGTCGCCGGACGTCGGCTGTTGTGGAATGAACGGACCTAGCCGGGACGTGGCTTGAAGCCTGGAAAACCACCGCAACAAACATTCGGTCGGATGCGGCTAATGCCGGTCACTATTGCTCACCCCTAAATAAACTCCCGCAGCAGAGGACCTAAAGAGCATTGAGGCGGTTGACTTAACGACCTCTCAACCCACTCAGGATATTTTGCGCAAGGCGCCCGGCGCAAAGGAACGACTGCGTTCACCGGCCAGCCGCGCCAAAATACGAAAGTTATGACCAACGCTATGCTGCGAAGATCAACTCAACCTACCCAAGGAAAATCTACCGGATTCCTCCGTCCCCAGGCGGGTAACGTTCAACACTTCCAAAGAAGCTATGAACGCTATCTGTCCCTTGCCCGTGCTGAAGCTCTAATCGGGGATCGGATCGCGGCGGAGAATTACTTTCAACACGCCGAGCACTATTTTCGGGCAATGAGCGAGAATAAAGCCTAACGAGGCGAGCCAGCAATGGACTGCCTTCCGCCGGTTGACCCGGCAAGAGAACGGAATAGAGCCACCACCGGGCTTCCTTTGGGTTGGCCGCGTTGAATCAAGAAAAGCCCGGCTTCAAGCCGGGCTTTCCTGTCTTACTAACTGCCGGGGGCATTATAGTATCGACGCTGATAGACGGGCGGACCATCATTGTAATAGCCCGGGTCGGTGTAATATCCATCATCAGGGGCATAGCCGTAGCCCGGGCCGTAGTAGCCGTTGCCGTAATAGCCGTTATTGTATGCGCCCGCTGCTACAGCCGCACCTAACGCGGCAGCGCCAACGCCAATCGCGGCGCCTCTACCAAAGCCACGGGCTTCCGCCGGTGCAACTGCCGCTGTTCCAACCGCCGCGACGGCTGTAAGTGCCAGGATAATTTTTCGCATCAAATGGCTCCTTTCGTTAAGGAGTCAACATGCGTGGAGTGGTGTCGTTGCGGGAACTGCGCGAGATTCTTTTTGGGTTTCAGGGAAACTATCCAGCGTTCCCCTTAAAACTTCCGGTTCCTTGGTTCCGGTGATGTCGTTTACCAGCCTAAGCTGTTCGAGGAAGACCTAACTGCCAAAGAAGCCGCCAAGCGGATCGGGAGCGATGGGGAAGCCGAAGAAGGCTGCTTGATAACCAGTTGGCCGGCAGCCCAAGCCTGGTTGCTGGCCAGCCTCCCAATCGAGCTTGTAACGGCGCCGGAGGCATTCGGCATGTCTCAAAAGCGCCAAAGCGGAAATCTTGCTTGGTTGCCAATTCGTTGCTGGTTGCCGCCGTTTCTATGTATCGCAGTTAGCCCGTTTCTTAGAATTTTGGCTTAACTCGACCGAATGGAGCGACGAGCGACACAGCGGCGGCGGGTTCTGAAAGGCGGATCGATTGAGTTCGACTGCAGGACAGTCGAATGCGTTTTGCGAAACATTTCCGCAACGGGCGCGGCGCTCCAGGTAGACCGTCGGGTTTGTATTCCTCACGAATTCAAGCTCAACATCTCACACGGTGAAATTCGACAGAACTGTCGCGTCGTGTGGCGTAAGGAAGCGCTGATCGGTTTGGCCTTTGAACTGGCAGCTTGATCAACCCTGATGTCCGGCAGTCATAATCGGAAGTAACTCGGCCTTGGCCGTCACCTTGGGCGGGGTTTACACTGATACCCGCACTAAGAAGCGAGGCGGCGTGATCGGGAGGCGCTAGCTCGGTGTCCCGCGTGACTTAATCGAGACCTAACGTTACACCGAGAACTCGATTGGACGGTGCAAGGTGCGCGGCAACATTCTGCGAGAGCAATACGATGATCTAAAGCGACGGATCGACGCGTTAGACGTTGAGCCGAGATCGGTGTGTTTCAACTACGTCAGATCGACCTATGGCCCCGTAAATGAAGGTTACGAATTGGCCAGCAGCGCGGATCGAGAACGAATTTTAAAAGAGCTTCGAGACGTCTCCCGCCGGCTATGGTCAGCTGGTAATAGGCCTCAAGCGCTGGCACTTGGCGTCCTCATGCTGAACATCGAGAGTCAGCTCACGCCGGGTGATGACGCAGCGTTTGTCAAACAAGCGACGGAAGCCCTGATAAAAGAGAGTATCGTTTGAAGGACGCTGCGCGAAGTCCGTGAGCACCCTTGGACGTAGTTAGAGGAGCGGCCTGCCGCGCCCAACGATCATGTTGGTTCTGCTCCCGATGGCGGATATTGGCGGGCGATTGACCGATATCTGCAAAGTGCACCATGAAGCGACATGGCGAGTTCCATTCGATCAGCTCGTCGGATATCGGATATGATGGGCAGCGCGGTGGAGATGTCCAATGATCCTGCAAAACCATTCGACCATCTGCAAAGGGTGCTGGCAGAATCTGCACCTGCCGGTCGTCTTGCGCGGTCCCTTAGCCATCCCCTTTCGAATCGTAGGCCTCCGGCCAAGCCGAATGAATCCGAACACCTGTACTTTTTGCGAGCTAGCCTTCACACGTATTATGAAGGCCCGTAACGTCACGATCGACGCGACGGTGCTTTTCGCGGATCTGCGGGGTTATACAGCCGCGTCCCAGTCCTTGGCTTCGAGCGACATGATGTCAACGCTAGACGCCTTCTACGACGAATGCGCCGAAGCAATCTGGGAGCACGACGGATTGCTCAACAAGACGATTGGCGACGCCATCATGGCGCTCTTCAATTTCCCGATTCGACAGATTGATCACGCCGCGCAAGCGGTGCGTGCCGCCCGACAGATGCAACAGCGCTGGCGCGCACGTCGTCCTGACCTTGTGGAGGGACTTGGCATCAATGAAGATAGCCTGTGCATCGGCATTGGCATCAACAGCGGCGATGTCAGTTTTGGCGAATTCGGCCAGTCGCATCGCGACCTTACCGCGATCGGCACCGTGGTAAATACCGCCGCTCGCGCACAATCGGCCGCCCGCGCGGGACAGATTCTGGTGACAAAAGTCGTTCGCGACCGGTGTGAGAAGGACATGCTCCAAAGCGACGGATATAAATACGACTTGAAAGGGCTCGCTGCGCCAATCGAATTGTACGATGCCGGGGTATAGGATCTGATGACCGCTTCGGGTCATCAGCGTCTATTTGGCCGAATGTCAGCGACTTCCGGTCTTACACTGACAACCGACGTGCCCAGTGCGAACCTTCTGTGGAGCTCAGGGCCAAGCGGTGACATCTAACGCCGTCGGTATCTATCGGCCGCTACGCGGCGAGGCGTTGATCGTCATCATCATTTGTCTCAGCTAGCAAGCGGGAGAGCGTGGCCTCTCGTGAGGCCCTGTCGAGCGCGTAGCTCGTGCGCTTAAACGTCTTTCCGTCAAGCAACCCCTGAATGTAACCTGCTATCGTATCGGCCGCCATTATGAGCATGGTATCGATGGTGTGTATATATCGCCCGGTAACGCTCCCGCGCGAGTGTCCGATGAGAGAACCTATCGTTGCTTCTGTAAATCCGAGGTCATTGGCAATACTAGAGAAGCTGTGACGAAGGACGTGCGGAGTAATCGTGGCGAGGTCCGTGTCTTTAAAAATCTTCTTCCAAAGTTTGGGAAAACCGATCAGAGGCTTTCCCTCCACCGTACCCTCAAAAACAAAGCCTCCGTCATGCGCTTCACCAATGATTGGCATCAATTGGTCCAAGACGGGCAAGCCTATGGGACGGACCGAAGCCCCCTCCTTACTATCACTCAAGCGAAGACAGCTATCAACAAAGTCAATTTCGGATTTCTTCAAATAGATGGCCTCGCTGCGACGACAAGCTGTCAACGCAAGGTGTCGGATAGCTTTTATAGCCACATCGAACTGCTCGTCGTTGGCCTTTTCTCGGAGGATTTTGCCAAGCAATCGATACTCTTCATCGGTCAACCGTCGCTTCCTCACTCCGTCGGCCGGCTTGCGCACGCCGCGAGCCGGATTGCTCTCGATTGCGCCGAGTTGGACGGCGTAGGTCAAAATACCGCCCAGCAGTCCCGCGGTTCGTGTAGCCGTTCCCAAGCCACCACGTACGACGGACTTTCCCCGCTTCTTTGTCTTCTCGACGACTGCTGTCTTTCCGCTGGCCACATCTTCTATGAATTTGCTGATGTCGGCCGGCTTAAGGCTTTGCACGCGTTTTTTGCCAAGCAGCGGTATGATGTGGCGGTTGATACGACCACCGTCGACATACAGAGAACTCGCCTTTTTTGGTCGATTTCCTTTTCCCAGGATGAGGCCCTTCTCTGCCGCCGCTAGATAGCGATCACACAGATCTTCCACCGTGATAGCTTTGCGTTCCCTCGCGCGCTCCTCGGCTGGATCTTGGCCTTTTACTGTTTCGCCTAAGGTCGCGATCGCAAGCTTGCGGGCTTGCTCGCAGGTAACCTTCCCGTGCCGCCCTATCGTCATCCGCTTGCGGGCGCCTTCACGATTTCTGTAATCGACGAAGTACGTGCGACTTCCGCTCGGCTGAATAAAGACGCCAAAGCCTTTCAGTTCGCTGCACCAGATCGTGAATTGCTTGGCGCGGGATATCGCTGCGTCAACGACAGTTTTTGTAAGCTTCGGCATCTTACACGGCCCTGCAGAAAAACTCACCAAAAACTCACCACGAGTTTGAAAATGGTGGAAAGCCGGAGCGTACCATAGCGGAGCTTTGTGGCCGAATTCCTTTCGATGAATCAAGACTTTGTCGCAGAGGCGAAGAGATTTGCATAGACTGGCGTACAAAAGCGAAGGGCGGTAATTTGCCCTCCGAAGGCAAAGGTCACACGTTCGAATCGTGTCGGGTGCGCCAGTGACCTCGGGGTCCGTTTCATAAAATGATTTGAAGGCGTGGCGTGCGCTCGCCACTGCTGACGCCGGACGCGAATCCGGATGCTGGTCTTGGGTCACTCCCGGCCTCCCGCGAATTGCGCAGATGATTCAATCCGATGGATCGTGTGGGCGAACGCCATGCAACTTGATTGGTCTCCTCTGGCAAACGGCGATAGCCTCTCATCGGGAACCTTAGCAAAACCCGATCGGGAGAATTGATGATGGCCAGCAACGTCGCCGATCTCATCGTGACGACCCTGGAACAGGCGGGCGTCAAGAGAATCTATGGCATCGTCGGAGACAGTTTGAACGGTCTCACCGAGGCGCTGCGAAAGCGGCGCACCATCGAATGGGTGCATGTCCGGCATGAGGAGGTGGCTGCTTTTGCAGCGGCGGGTGAAGCACACATCACCGGCAGTCTGGCGGTTTGTGCCGGCTCGTGCGGGCCGGGCAACCTGCATCTCATCAACGGGCTGTTCGATGCCCATCGGAGCCGAATGCCGGTGCTTGCGATCGCAGCGCAGATTCCGTCGGCCGAGATCGGCGGCGGCTATTTCCAGGAAACCCATCCGCAGAACCTGTTTCGGGAATGCAGCCACTATTGCGAACTGGTTTCAGACGTCAGCCAGTTGCCGTTCGTCCTGGAGAACGCGATTCGTGCGGCGGTTGGCCTGCGAGGGGTCTCGGTGGTTGCCATCCCCGGCGACGTTGCGTTTCGAAAGGCGCCGGAGCGCGCGCCGTCAACTTCGCGAGGTCTCAGCGTTTCCGCCCCCAACGTTGAGCCGAAGCCGGAAGAACTGAATGCCTTGGCCTCGATGCTCAACAAGGCTCGGCGGGTCACGCTTTTTTGCGGCCGGGGTTGCGAAGGGGCGCACGATGTCTTGATGAAGTTCGCTAATAAGCTCAAGAGCCCGATCGTGCACGCGCTTGGTGGCAAGGACCACGTCGAATACGACAATCCCTATGACGTCGGAATGACCGGCTTTATCGGATTTTCCTCCGGCTATGCCGCCATGCACGCTTGCGACGTTCTGCTGATGTTGGGCACTGATTTTCCGTACAAGCAGTTTTTCCCGACCGATTGCCAGATTGTGCAGGTCGACATCCGCCCGGAAAACCTCGGCCGGCGATGCAGGCTCGATCTCGGCGTCGTCGGAGATGTCAGCCAGACCATCAAGGCGCTGTTGCCGCTGCTCGAAATCAAGCGCGATCAGGAGCATCTCGATCGCGCGGTCGCGCATTATCAGAAGGCGCGAGATGGCCTTGATACGCTGGCGCAGGGGTCTCCGGGCCGCAAGCCGATCCATCCGCAGTATCTTGCGAGAGTTATCAGCGAGGCTGCGTCGGATGACGCTGTCTTTACAGCCGACGTCGGCACGCCGACGGTCTGGGCTGCGCGCTATCTTAAAATGAACGGCCGCCGGCGGTTGATCGGGTCGTTCGTGCACGGCTCGATGGCAAACGCGATGCCGCAGGCGATCGGCGTGCAGGCGGCGCAGCCCGGTCGCCAGGTCATCACGTTGTCAGGCGATGGCGGGTTCACCATGCTGATGGGTGACCTGATTACGCTGACGCAGATGAAATTGCCGGTCAAAGTTGTCATTTTCAACAATGGCGTTCTCGGCTTTGTCGCGCTCGAAATGAAGGCCGCCGGTTTTGTCGACACAAACGTCGATCTCGAAAATCCAGATTTTGGCGCCATGGCCCGGGCGATGGGACTGTTTGGCCGCCGGGTCGAGGATCCCGGTGAACTGCCGGCGGCGATGAAAGAGTTGCTGGATCATCCCGGTCCGGGAGTTCTGGATGTCATCACCGCCAAGCAGGAGCTTTCGATGCCTCCCACCATTACGGCGGAAGAAGTCAAGGGATTCAGCCTCTGGTTCTTGCGTGCGGTCATGAACGGCCGCGGCGATGAGGTGTTGGATCTGGCAAAGACGAATTTGCTTCCGCGCTAGTGTCCCGGTTCTGACATTCGTATCATATCGCGGCGGGCACTTTTACGAATGTCAGAACCAAAGGGACACTAGCAACCATATGATTCTAGTGTGGCTTTGACTCTGACGTTCCTTCGAAGAACTGGCGGCGATACTGAAAGGAACGTCAGAGTCGCCACACTAGGGCTGAAGCTTGTTGCTCGGACCGCGCTTCGGTTATGCTTGGAGCAAGCGAAACAGAAGACAGGAACGTGAGGATGCGAAGATTTTTTATTCGGCAGGCTGCGGTTGCGGCTTTGGCCGGATGTTCGATCCTGTTGGCTCTGGGCGCGTCAGCATCTGACGCGCGGGCTGCCGAGGTGAAGGTCATGAGCACGGTTGCGTTCACGCCGGCATTCGGTGAACTCACGCAGAAGTATCAGACTGGCGGCAACCAGCTGAACCTCGTCTTCGGCACCATCGCGAGCCTGAAGAAGCAAATCGACGCCGGCGAAACCGCCGATGTCTTCATCCTCTCGCGCCCGGTGCTCGACGATCTGCAGACCCAGGGCAAGATTGTCCAGGGCAGCATCGCCAATGTGGGAAAATCCTATGTCGCCGTCGGGATACGTGCCGGTGCGCCTCTGCCCGACATCGGCACGGCGGAAAAGCTGAAGGCGGTGCTTCTCGCCACCAAGTCGGTCTCCTACGCCGATCCGGCGAAGGGCGGCGCCAGCGGCGTCTATTTCGCCAAGGTTCTCGATCGTCTCGGCATCGCCGATCAGATGAAATCCAGGACTGAGCTGGTGCCCGGAGCCGAAGCGGGCGAACTCGTGGCCAAGGGCGAGGCCGAAATGGGCGTGGCCCAGGCCTCGGAATTGGCCGCTGTTCCGGGCGTCAAGGTGGTTGGCCCACTGCCCGGTGATCTTAACAGCGAGATCGTATTCGCGGTCGGCATTGGATCCGGAAGCGCGAATCCCGCGGCAGCCAAATCGCTGATCGACCTCCTGACCGGCCCTGTGGGCGCTGCCGTTCTCAAGTCCAAGGGCATGGATCCGGCCTGACACTGCTTTGCCAGATTAGTTGCCGAGCTTGATGCCGGCATCCTTGATGACTCTGGCCCATTCGGGCGTTTCTTTTTTGATGACCGCGGTGAACTCGGCCGGCGTGTTGCCGACCGGCTCGAGGCCCAATTCGTCGAACTTCTTGCGCAGCTGCGGCATCGCCAGCGCCTTGACGGTTTCGGTGTGCAATTTATCCAGAACATCCTGCGGCGTGCCGGCCGGTGCGAGCAGGCCGAACCACGGCACGGCCTCGAAGCCGGGGAAGCCGGATTCCGCCATGGTCGGCAGGTCGGGCGCGAGACTTGAGCGCTTGATCGAGGTGATGGCCAGCGCGCGCAATTTCCCTTCACGCGCCAGCGGCACCACATTCACGATATTGGCGAACGACATGTTCACCCGGTTGGCGAGCAGATCCGGCATCAGCGCCGTCGTGCCGCGATAGGCCACGGCTGCAATGTCGACATGCGCCATGTGTTTGAACAATTCGCCGCCGAGATGTTGCGACGTGCCGACGCCGGCATGGCCATAGGAAAGCTTGCCGGGCTGCGCTTTGGCGAGCGCCACCAGTTCCGCTACGGTCTTGACCGGCATCTCAGGCGGAACGGCGAGCACATTCGCCGCGATGAACACCTGCGAGATCGGCGCGAAATCCCTGAGCGGGTCGAACGGCAGCGTTTCGTACAGGCTCGGATTGATGACCAGCGAGGAGTTGCCGCCCATCAGCAGCGTGTAGCCGTCCGCGGTCGCCTTGGCGACACGCTCGGTGGCGATGTTGCTGCCGGCGCCGGGAATATTCTCGACCACGAATGCCGTGCCCCACACTTCCGCAAACCGGTCGGCAAGCATGCGCGCCACCAGGTCGGGAGCCGTGCCGGGCGTGAAGCCGACCAGGATTTTTACCGGCCGGTCCGGATAGCTGGATTGCGCCGACGCGCTCTCGGCCGCGAACAATGCAAGCAGGACGGCGAACAGCTTCGCAGCGAATGTCATCGTTTCCCCTCACGCCTCACATGCCAGTTTGCCTGGTCTTTGCGGCCGAACTTCGCGCCAAGTTTGGCATCGGCGACCAACGCCTGCAAGATGCAGCGCTGATAGTCGCCAATAGACTAAGCGCTTTGACCTCTGCGAAGGGCTCTCCAGAGCCCTTTCTTCAGGAGCTCGAACGCGAGCATAAGTCCATTGAGCTGCTTCGACTGTTCCGGAGCGGCGCCTGACAGGCCTAGACCGAGGTTGCGCGCAAACTCCGCCGTCAGCCGTTTGGCGAGATCGCGCACCAGCCCCTCACGCGCGATCTGCGCCAGAAATCCCCGCAGGCTGTAGCCGATCGAAAGTTCGACACGCGTCGAGGTTCCGTTGTCGAGCGGCAACAGACGATAGCGGATGTCGCCTTGCGTGGATGAGCGGCTGCGCTGATCGTTGCCGATCCCGATGATCCGGCCCGAAAGCGTTGCGGCATCGCGCTCGATCCTCACGGCACCGCGAAAATTCGCCGAGATCGGGCCGAGCTTGACACTGATCTGCCCCTCGGCGCGGTCCGGGGTGGGCGTCGCGGTCAGGGCCGCACCGGGAAGGCAGGCCGCGACCCGCGCCACATCGCCGAACATCTCGAAAACCTGGTCAGGCGGAAAGGCGACTGTGAAATGCTCGTCGAAGTTTTTGTCAGGCACGAAATCCGGAACGAGCAACGCCGCGCTGTCGCTCGGTGGCTCGTCAGCGACAGCGGCCTTCGGTCCAGCAATGCCGGTCGATTTCTGTAACGTCCCATGGCCGGATCCGACGGGGCCAAGTTGCTGGCGTCCCCCGCCTACAACTGCCGCGATGCCGCGGTTCCGCCGCGCATCGATCACCGAACGGATCGCGCGCACAATTCCGACATAGCCGGTGCATCGGCAGAGGTTACCACTCATGCCGACGCGAATGGCGCCTTCATCTGAGGTCTCGAGACGCAAAACGAGATCGCGCGCCGATATCAACATGCCCGGCGTGCAATAGCCGCACTGAAGGGCGTGCTCGCGGCTGAACGCGGCGCGCAGCTCGGTTGCGATCTCGTCGTTGTCGAGGCCTTCGATCGTGGTGACGTGGGCGCCGTCGCAAGCCGCCGCAAAAGTGATACACGAGCGTGCCGGCATATCGTCGAGCAACAGCGTACACGCCCCGCACACGCCGTGTTCGCAACCGAGATGCGTCCCGGTCAGGTCGAGCTGGTCGCGCAGGAAATCCGCCAGATGGGTGCGCGGATCAACGGGCTTGTTGACCGCGCGTCCGTTGACTATGAGGCCGATCATCGTCATGCCGCGGCCTCGTCGATCGCCCGGCGCAGGATCGCAATGTGAATGTGCCGGTCGGCCGCGTTCGCGATGCCGGCCTTGATCAGGAGAGCGTCAGCCGCACTTGCCACGAATTCCCGCTTGAAATTGCCGGTGATCTTCCCACCGAACAGCGGCGATGCGTCGGCCAGAACGATCGGTGGCGCTTCGATCGCGCCGATCACTACGCGCCCCGTTGCCGCTTCGGGATCAATCAGCACGGCCGCAATGGCGTGCGCGAATTCGCCGGGCTTGCGGCAGGCTTTCGCATAACCCCAGCGCGCTGAGGCCCGTATGACGGGAACACGCACGGCTGCGACCAGTTCGTTTTCCAAAAGTGCGGATTCCAGCGCCCCCGTCATGAAATCTTCGATCGCGAGATCTCGATGCCCGGCCGGACTTCGCAGGCGAATCCTGGCGCCTAGCGCCGGTAACGCCGAAACCCAGTCCGCCGCGGGGTCGGCGTGAGAGAGCGAGCCGCCGATCGTGCCACGGTTGCGAACGGCGCGGTAGGCAATGCCGCCGGCGACCCGCCGCATCGCATCGCGCGTGACGTCGGGAATCCGCCCGTCCTCGATATCGCCGTGCGTGACGCACGCGCCGATCACGAGCTCGTCGCCGCTTCGTTCGGCATGTTTGAGCTCGGCAAGCCCGGTAATGTCGATGATCAGCTCGGGCTGGACCAGGCGGAGGTTGAGCATCGGGCCGAGCGATTGTCCGCCGGCCATGATCTTGGCGGCGCCTTTGGCTTCTGCCATCAGGGCGATGGCCGCATCCAGGCTTGCCGGCCGCTCATAGGCGAAGGGGGCGGCCTTCATGCGAGCTGGCTTTCCGATCCGCGTGCCTCCAGCACGGCCTCGACAAGCCGGCGCGGCGAGATCGGCGAATGCAGAAGTTTGACGCCGAGCGGCCGCAGCGCATCGTTCACGGCATTGGTGATAGCCGCCGGCGGCGCAATCGCGCCACCTTCGCCGATCCCCTTGACGCCGAACATGGTGTAGGGCGACGGCGTCTCCATGTGATCGAGGCGCGGCTCCGGCACTTCCGTCGGTCCCGGCAGCAGGTAATCAGCCAATGTCGTGGCGAGCGGCTGGCCTGCGCTGTCGAACGGCATCTCTTCGTAGAGCGCCGTGCCAATGCCTTGGGCGAGGCCGCCGAAGATCTGACCATCCACGACCATGGGATTGAGCAACACGCCGCCGTCTTCGACGATCACGTAATCCAGTATCTCGACGTCGCCGAGGTCGGGATCAACAGCGACCGTCACCGCATGCACCGCATAGCTGAAGGTGCCGCTGTCGCGCTGCGGCTTGTATCCACCGGTGGCCTCCAATCCGGCGGGATCGACATCGGGCGGCAAATCCTGCGGCCGCCGGTACCAGGTATGCGCGATCTCGGAAAGGCCGATGCTGCTGTTCGGTCCGCAGACGCGTCCGTCGCGCAGGATGACGGAGGCCGGATCGAGTTGCAGCAGTTTGGCGCCGATGCGTTTGGCGCGTTCGACGATGATCTCGCAGGCGGTGCCGACCGCGCCGCCGGCCATCACCGCCGAGCGTGAACCCCAGGTTCCGGTCGAATAGGGCGTCATCGCGGTGTCGCCGTGGATGACGCGGATTTTCGCGGTGTCGATGCCGAGGATCTGGTGGGCGACCTGGGCCAGTGTCGTCTCCATGCTCTGGCCGTGCGAATGCACACCGACCCGCAGTTCCAGCCCGCCGTCGGGCGTCATGCGTGCGGTCGCCTGCTCGTGTCCGGGCACCATGGGAATGCCCCAGCCGGAGTAAACCGACGTGCCGTGCGCGGCCTGTTCGCAATAGACGGATATTCCGAAGCCGATCAGCCGCCCGTCGGGCTCCTTGGTGCGTTGACGCTTGCGGATTGCCGCAACATCGACCGCCTCTAACATGCGTCGCATGGCTTCCGGATAGTTGCCGCTGTCGAAGTGCTTTTTGGTGATGTTCTCGAACGGCATTTCCTCCGGAGAAACCAGATTGCGTATCCGGACCTCATGAGGCTCTAACCCTGCTTCCATGGCAACCGCGTCCAGCATCAGCTCGAGCGCAAAGCAGACGCCGGTTCGCGCCACGCCGCGATACGGCAAAATCGGACACTTGTTGGTCGCCGCCGAATAGGTGCGGCAGCGATAGGCCGGCATTCGATAGGGGCCCGGCAAAATGCTGACGACTTGTGCTGCTTCGAGGCAGGCTGAAAAGGGATAGGACGAGTAGGCGCCGGAATCGACGGTTGCCTCGCAATCGATGCCGCGCAGTCTGCCGTCGCGGTCGGCATAGACGGTGATCTTGTAATGATGCTCCCGGCAATTGGAACTGGCGCTCAAATGCTCACGCCGGTCCTCGATCCAGCGGACGGTCAGTCCTTTATACAGAGCGAGCCAGGAAAGGCAGACTTCTTCCGGCAGCAGAATTCCCTTGTGTCCGAAGCCGCCGCCGATATCGGGCGACACGACGCGAATGCGGCCCTGCTCGATGCCAAGCGTGTCGGAGAGCCCGTTGCGTACGATGTGCGGCATCTGCGCACCGGTGTAGAGCGTGAGCTGGTCGAGCCTGTGATCGAAGGTGGCGACGACCCCGCGGCCTTCCATCGGCGACATGCATTGACGCGCGGTCGAGATTTCATGGCTGACTTTGATCGGTGCATCGAACGCTTGCGTGATGTCGACCTCGAAGAAACTTTCGAGGAAGACATTGTCGCCCCAGTGCTCGTGAACCAGCGCGCTGCCGGGTTCTCGCGCTTTCTGCATGTCATAGACGGCGGGAAGCGGCTCGAGGTCGAGCGTGACCGCGGCTGCGATGTCCTCGGCCTCGGCCCGCGTCTCCGCCACGCACATCGCCACCATCTCGCCGACATGGCGGACCTTGCCGGTCGCGAGCACGGACTGCTCGGAGACCTTGAAACCGGGCAGCGCCGTCACCGCACGGATCGGCTTCACATTGGTCAGAGCATCTGCGGTGAAGACAACGTCACGATAGCGCTCGGGAATATGGATGGCTTTGATGCGGGCATGTGCCAGCGGGCTGCGAACGAAGGCGACGTCCTGGAGGCCGGGCAGCCTGATGTCGGCCACGTACTGGCCGCGACCGCGTAAAAAACGGTCGTCCTCCTTGCGGAGGAGCCGGGCGCCGACGCCCTGTCCGGTTTCCGCCGCCGTGGTTGAAGCAGGCGCAGGCCCGCGTTCGACGGATGCCATCCCCTTTGCCGTTCCCTTGCCTTTAAAGTCAGCCGCTAGCGGTCCGATTCTATCATTCGCATTCCTTCGCGGCAGGCACTTTTGCGAAAGTTAAAATCATGGGACCACTAGCAAATATTAAGTTCTGGTGGAGTTTAGGATTTGACATTCGCTTTAAGAACCCGCGGCTAGCCGTATAGCGAATGCCAAATCCACTCCACCAGTGCTAAGCCGCCACCGCGCGCGGCAGGATCGGGGCGATGGCATCATAACGGATGCCCGCCCGCAAGCAGAACGCTGGCTGCAACAGGCGGTCGGCGACGACTTCGGTCTTTTCATTGTCGCGCAGGATGTACCGGCCACGCTTCTCGTCCAGCACCGTGACGTCGGCATCGACGCCGGAACGCAGCGTGCCGATCACGCCGGAAAGCCCGAGCATTTCCGCCGGATGCGCGGTCACCATCGGAACGACCTGTTCGAGCGTCAGGCCCAGCGCCATCATCGAACTCATGGCCTGCACCAGGCTGAACTTGGCCTGTCCCGCGAACGGATGGTTCTCGTCATCGGCGGGTTCGTCGGGTGTCCCCGCGGGCGCCGGGATATGGGTGTTATAACCGTGAATGTCGGCGCCCAGCGTGGTTGGAACAATGCCGGCGGCGATCGCCTTGCGGGCAAGACGATAGGAGAAATGGCTGCCGTGGCCGACGTCGACTTTCAGTCCCTTGTCAAGCGCGGCCTGGATGACCGGATGCACCTCGCCCTCGCGATTGACGAAGCCGCCCGGGTGACGCGTGAACGGATGGGCAAGAATATCGCCGGCGCGCAGCAGCGGAATCACGCGCTCGAGGATGGTATCGACATCCTCGCCGTTGGTGCCGCTGGCCGGCAGTCCCCAGAGTTGACCGAAATGAACGTAGACCGGCAAGTCCGCGCGGCGCCCGATCTCGGCGGCCATTTCGATGACGCGAATGCCCCAGCGGGCGAAGCCGCCGATTTCAGCATGGGCCTTGATGCCGCGAACGATGTCGCGGTTGGCGGTGGCCGCCTTCACCGTGGCGTCGATTTCGACGCAGTCGGGGCTATAAAGGTTGGGGTAATAATGTCCTTCCAGGCCTCCGACCAGATAGGCGGACAGAAAGGCCAGCGTGCGCGACTTGGCCTGCTCGACAATGAAGTGCCGGAAACCGGGCAGCGTCATGCAGGACGGGCCGCCCTGATCGACCAGGGTGGTGACCCCGGATTGGATACCCACCATATCGGCATTCACGCCGAAGCGGCCGGTGACATATTGATAGACATGGGCGTGCGTATCGATTAGCCCCGGCAACACGATCTTGTCGGTGACGTCGATGACTTCCCTGGCGCTGGTCGGCAGGATATCGGATTGAACCGCGGCGATTTTGCCGTTGCGGATCGCCACGTCTTTCAGGCCATCGATCCCTGCGGCCGGATCGATCACTCGGCCCCCGCGCAGGAGCAGGTCGAAGCTGGTGTTCACGGACATGGCTGATATCCTCTTCCAGAGCTGGTTTTATCGTCGATTATAGAGCCGGGCGAATACGAAGTATACTTCGTATTTTGCTTGCTGGGTGTTTTGAATACGACGACATTCGTACCACAGGCTGCATCAAAAGGGTGCAGCGAAAGCGAGGCCATGACGAGGATGAGCAGGAAAGCAGTGCAGCGCCGCGGTGGCGCCTGGCCGCTGGAAAAGCGGCCAGGATTTCTGATCCGGCGGCTGCACCAGATTCACGTCGCGTTGTTTCAAAAGAAATGCGCCGCGTTCGATCTGACGCCGCTGCAATACAGTCTCCTGACCGCGCTGGCCCGGTGTGGAACCGCCGATCAGACCACCTTGGCGGCGGAAGTCATGCTTGATCGCACCACGACCACCGGCGCACTTAAGCGTTTGCAATCCCGCAAATTTATCGAACGAACCGTGCATAGCCGGGATCGCCGGGCACAAATGTGCCGGCTGACCAAATCCGGTGTGCGCCTGCTACGGCAGATCGAGGCCTCGGCACGTGCGGCGCATCATGAGACGCTGGAAGGTCTCAGCAAGGCCGAGCAAAAGCGGTTTATCACGATGATGCAGAAGATCGTGGCCGCGCGCACCTCGGAGGCGGAAACCGCAGCCGTGCCAGGTTGATCGTCCCGGCACAGGCGGGCGAGCGACTATAATCTGGGCAATCTGCCTGAAAAGCCGTCGCCCGGGCCACGGCGCTTCGGGAGCGGGTCGCGGCTGAAGGGCAATTGCGAAGCATACTTCGCATTTTCGCAAATATGACAGAGACGCTGCGGCGGCGATTCTTCGCCGGACTGAGGCACTTGGCGCCGGAAGCGCGATGTCCGCGCGGGAGGAAAGCCTGACGCCGTCGAGCTGCCCGCAGTTTGGCATGTCCCTTGCTCCTTATTTCCTCATTGAGTTGGCGGCTAGGGTTCCGCATCGCGCGTTCGCGATGGCTGGTCCGAGAGCCGCCGCCTGAGCGGGAGAAATCCGCGCAGATCACGGCGGGATAAAATCCCGGGAGACCTCAGTAGCCTTGATTGGCGCTGCGCAGGTCGGTGCCAATTTCCAGGATTTTGAAGCGGTGCGGAGTTGGTGATGAACTGCCTCAGGTCTCGACCGATAGGGCCGAAGCTTTTCGACGGGCTGCGCTGATGCCCGGGATAGCGGACATGTTGGCGCGCCGCTTTGGCGATGGCGGGCCTTCGGCGGAGGGCGCCGAAGACAATGAGCTGGTGCGCCGCGTTCTCACCCGCAAGACGGTGCGGCGCTACAGCGAGAAAATGCCCAGCGAGGAGCTGCTGGATCTCCTCACCGCTTGCGCCTTGAGCGCATCGGCGAAATCGGACTTTCAGCAGGCGTCTATCTTGCGTCTGCGCAATCCCGAGAGGCGTGCCGCGATCGGCGCTTTGTTTCCGGGCATGCCGTGGATCGGCAATGCGCCGGTCTTCCTTGTGTTTCTTGGCGATGCAAGGCGGCTGAATCGTATTGGCGAGCTGCGTGGCAAGCCGGTCGACAACTCCACGCTGGAAGGCTTCTTCAACGCGAGCATCGATGCGGCGCTGGCGATGCAGACCATGATCCTCTGCGCGGAATCGAACGGGCTCGGCGTCTGTCCGATCAGCGTCATCCGCAACGAGGTCGACAAGGTCGCCGAAATTCTGGCGTTGCCTGACCTCGTCTTTCCGGTTGCCGGACTTTGCCTGGGTTATCCGGCCGCTGAAGGTTTTGTCAGCCTGCGCCTGCCGCGCCAGGTGACGACCCACACGGATCGTTACGACGATCACACGCTGGCGGCCGCGATCGACGACTACGACCGTCGTCGCGATGCGATCCATGCCATTCCGAAAGACCAGCAGCGGTCCAATGCCGAGTTCGGCGAGGCCGCCTTTTACGGCTGGTCCGAAGACAAGGCCCGCCAGGCCGCCAAGGCCGAAGGCGCAGCGTTTCCGCCTTACCTGCGATCCCACGGATTTACGTTTGATTGACTGGCCATCACAAAGGAGACCTTCGATGACGACCGTTTCGATTACCCGCAATTCAGTGCCCAGACGTCTTGCGCTGGGTCTGGCTGCCGCTTTGCTCGTAATGCCCGCGTTGTTTGGCAGTGCGCAGGCGGCAAGCGTGGATGAAATCAAGAAGCGCGGCCTGATCGTTGCGACCGAAGACGATTTCCGTCCCTTCGAATTCGTCAAGGACGGCAAGCCGACCGGCTTCGACAACGAGTTGATCGAAGACTTGCGCAAATACGCGCCGTTCGAGATCAAGCAGCAGATCCTGCCCTGGACCGGCATTCTGGCCGGCGTCAGCACCGGCAAATACGACGTCGCCATCACGGCCGTCATCATTACCAAGGAAAGAAAGCAGTCGCTCGATTTCACCAGTCCGATCGCGGACGCGACCCACTATTACGTCAAGCGCAAGGACGACAAGAGCATCTCCTCGATCAAGGACCTGAACGGCAAGACGGTCGGCGTGCAGGCAGGCAGCGCGCTGTTGGCGCGGTTGCCGGAACTCGGCACCATGTTGGAGAAACAAGGTGGAAAGCTCGGCAAGGTCGTGGAGTACACTTCCTATCCGGAAGCCTATCAGGACCTCGCGCTCGGCCGGGTTGATTATGTCGTCAACACCGTCATCAACCTGCAGACGATGGTCGCTGAAAAGCCCGGCGTGTTCGAATTGGGACAGGCCGTCTCCGGCAAATCCTACCCGGCGTGGGCGGTTGCCAAAGGCAATACCGAGCTTCTGGATTTCCTGAACGGATTTCTTGCCAAGGAAAAGGAAACCGGCCGCTTCGCCGAATTGCAGAAGAAGTGGTTCGGCGAGGCGTTCCCCAACCTGCCCAAGACCTGGGATCCCGAGTTCTGATTTGGGGGCTTGGCTGATCGGTCATGAGCTGGGGCGATCTGCTGGCCATTCTTCAGGGTGCCGTCGTGACAGTGACGCTGTCATTCGCCGGCATCCTGATCGGCTCGCCGATCGGCCTCGCATTGGCGGTCGTGCGCTGGGCTGACGTACCGGTCGCGGCGCGCGCCGTCGCCGTCTATGTCAGCATCCTGCGCGCGACGCCGCTCGTGACCTTGTTGCTGCTGCTGTTCTTTGCGCTGCCCAATATCGGGATCGCGGTTGACCCGATCTCGGCTGCCATTCTCGCCTTGGTCATGAGTACAGCCGCATTCAATTGCGAGGTATGGCGGGCCTCGCTAATGAATTTTCCGAAGGATCAATATGAGGCGGCACAGTCGGTCGGCATGAACGCTATCCTCAGATTCCGCCGCATCTTGCTGCCGCAGATCGCACGCGCCAGCCTTCCCGGCCTCGTCAACGAGATGTCGTTGTTGATCAAGGTGACGCCGGCGCTCGCTGTGGTCGGGGTTGTCGATATCACGCGCGCGGCGGTGCGGATCGGCGCCGAGACCTACGAGCCGCTGCCGCCATTTCTGGTGGCGCTCGCGCTCTATGTGCCGATCGTGTTTATACTGGTTTCGCTGCAACGCTGGATCGAACGGCGCCAGATCAGGGTCGAGGCCGCATGATTCATGATTTCGGCATCGTCTGGGGTGAGCGTAGCCTGCTTCTGAGCGGGCTCGCCAACACGGCCATTCTGTCGGTGTTGTCGGCGGCTGCGGCGTTGCTGGTCGGTTTTATCCTGACGCCGGCGCTGATGTCGAAGCGGGCCTGGCTCGCCTGGACGGCGCGCAGCTTCGTCGACGTCATGCGGTGCGTGCCGTTCCTGCTGCTTGCCTATATCGTCTATTACGGCTTGCCGTCGCTCGGCCTCCGGCTGGACAAC
This sequence comes from uncultured Alphaproteobacteria bacterium, assembly GCA_963770515.1. Lineage (GTDB taxonomy): Bacteria > Pseudomonadota > Alphaproteobacteria > Rhizobiales > Xanthobacteraceae > Bradyrhizobium. The sequence continues at coordinate 953,710 of CAVYPW010000001.1, read as the reverse complement.
TGGACCGCCGGGCTTGCGGCGCTGACGATCTACAACGCGGCCTATATGGGGGAAATCCTGCGCGGGGCCTGGGCGGCGCAACCGCGTGAGCCGATCGAGGCCGGGGTTGCCTTCGGCTTTTCGAATCTCTCGCTGTTTCGTCGCATTGTCCTGCCGCCGCTGCTACTGGCGGCAGGGCCGGTGATCGGCAATCAGATCATCCAGATCGTCAAGGACAGCGCCTTTCTCACCATCATCGCGCTGCCCGAACTGACCCATGCGGCCGCCTCCATTCAATCGCGGCACTACGTTCCGTTTGCGGCTTTCATCACCGCGGTGTTTCTCTATTGGGGCCTGTGTCTCATCATCGAGGCGGGGGTGAGTACGGTCGACCGCATGGCGGCGACGCGACGCTAGGAGTACCAATGCCAGACCCGGTCCACCAGGAGCTGCGATGAGAGACATTCCCAAGGTTCTCGACGTGGTCGGAATATCCAAGCACTTCGGCGATCTCGAAGTGCTGCGCGATATCAGTTTCCAGGTGCAAAAGGGCGAGACCGTCTGCGTGCTGGGCCCGTCGGGCTCCGGCAAATCGACGCTGCTCCGCTGTATCAACTGGCTCGAACGCCCGGATGCCGGCCAGATCTATCTCAACGGCAAGGAGGTCGGCATTACCGGCGGCGGCGTCGTGATGGGTGACCGCGAGCTGTCGCAAATCCGAACCCACATCGGGATGGTGTTTCAGCATTTCGCGCTCTGGCCGCATCTGACGGTGCTGCAAAACCTGATGGAAGCGCCGATCCAGGTGCAAAGGCGGCCGAGGGCCGAGGTGAAAGAGGAAGCGCTGGCGTTACTGGCCAAGGTCGGGCTCAGCGACAAGCGTGACGTTTTCCCGGCCAAACTCTCAGGCGGGCAGAAACAGCGCGTCGGCATCGCGCGGGCGCTGGCGATGCGCCCGGATCTGTTGCTGTTCGACGAACCAACCAGTGCGCTCGATCCGGAATTGGTCGGCGAGGTGCTGGTGGTGATGCGGGAACTTGCCCGCGAAGGCATGACCATGGTGATCGTGACGCACGAGATGGGTTTTGCGCGCGAAGCCGCCACGCGGGTGCTGTTTATGGATCACGGGCGCGTCGTCGAAACGGGCTCGCCGGAGCAATTCTTTTCCAATCCCGAAACCGACCGTGCGCGCCAGTTCATTCAACGATACTCGGGTGAGACCGCCAACGGCAGGCGCTAAATACAAGCCGCGAGGAAGTTCGCCATGGATCCGATTTTTCACTTTCTGCCGGATGCGCCAAAACCGGTCGCGCCCTACAGTCACGCGGTCGAAGCAGGCCCGTTTGTTTTCGTGACAGGCCAGTTGGCGACCGATCCCGACGACGACGAGACCCCGATTCCGCCCGGTATCGAGGCGCAGACCCGCAAGGTGATGGACAATCTCGCGCGCGTGCTGAAGGGGTGCGGCATGTCTTTTGCCAACGCTGTCTTTGTCCGCATCTATCTCACCGATTTCAAGCGCGACTATGCGCCTATGAACGCCATCTTCTCGAGCTATTTCACCGACGGCCGCCGCCCCGGCCGGACGACGGTGGGCGTCACCGATCTCGCCCGTGGCGGCATTGTCGAGATCGATTTGATTGCGTTCAGACCGTGAGGGGACCGATGGACAACCTGATTGAAATTCCCGCGCGGCGCGGCAAGGCCGCCTTCGTCTCGGCGGGTCAGATCGTGACCGTCGTCAATTCTCACGGCGAACAGGTCGTCGATACCTGGGCCTTCAACCGGGTCGACCTGGGCGAGTTCATGTCGAACGAGCACACCCGCGCCCACAGCCTGCATCTGGTGCCGAAGCCCGGCGATGTGTTGCGCACCAACAAGCGGCGGCCGATCCTGACCTTCATCGAAGACACCTCAGGCGGCGTTCACGACACGCTGATCGCCGCCTGCGACCGCTATCGCTATGCGTTCCTCGGTGTCGAAGGTCACCACGACAATTGCACGGATAATCTCTTTGCCGGCATGGCCGAACTCGGCCTGACGCCGGGCGAGGTGCCGAGCCCGCTCAACCTGTTCATGAATATTCCCTGGGACAAGGAGGGGGCGCTCGGTTTCGCAGCGCCGCCGCGGCCGGTGCCGGGCGGTTATGTTCGCCTGCGCGCGGAGATGGATCTCATCATCGCGTTCTCGGCCTGCCCGCAAGATATCCTGCCGATCAACGGCAGAGCGGGAAAGCCGGTCGAAGCGCATTTCACGGTTAGCGGATAGCATTCCGGAGCAAATCAACGATGGCCCAGACCCCCGAGCAAATTGCCGAAAACCGGCGCCGCTACGAAGAGCTTCGCGCCGCGGGGCAGGAGCTGACGCCCAAGGGATTGCCGGAGCGGACCGCGCTGGGCGGTGCGCCGATCGGGTCCGATGCGGTCATCCACCGCGAAATGGTGCCGTTCGGCTGGTACACCACCTTGCTCCTGCGCCGGGGCGAAGCGTTGCGGATCATCGATGATGCCGGTCAGGCCAGCGTATCGCTGCTGGCGTGGCGTGAGGAGGATCCGTCCGAGCGGATCAATTGCGCCGACACCATCAAAGTACAATGGAGTGCCGCGATCTCGAAGGGCCGCGTGATCCTGTCCGATATGGGACGCGTGGCGTTTTCGCTGATCGAGGATAGCTCTGGCACTCACGATCTTCTGGTCGGCGGTTCGACGCCTGCTTCCGTGCTGGCCTCGTCTGGTGTCAGTGGGCGCAACACGCAGGAGAATTTTTTGGCGGCCGTCTCCAAGATCGGGCTCGGCGTTCAGGACATCTCGCCCTGCATCACGTTTTTCGCGCCGGTCGCGCTCGATGATGCCGGCCGCTTTCTCTGGAAAGAAAGCTGCAAGCGGGCGGGAGACTTCGTCGACCTGCGCGCGGAAATGAATCTGATGGTTGTGGCCTCCAATTGCGCACACCCGCTCAATCCCTCGCAGTCCGGGGGTGGCACGGCCACGCTGATCAAGCATCGCGTGCCGGCGACAAGCCAGGATGACCTGTGCCGAACCGCCTCGCCGGAGGCCATGCGCGCGTTCGCCTTTACGGACCGGCTATACGCTTAACGGAGAATTGTCGCATGACCGATTCCGTCATCCCGAATTTGACTTACGCTTTCGACATCCCTTCCGAACGGCCGTGGTCGCGCGTGCTGAAGAAAGGGCAGACCTTGCGGATCATCGACAGCGAGGGCCAGCAGGCGGTCGATGCCTTGCTGTATTGTGCCGACGATCTGGCCGAGCGTTACTCTTCGCAGGATACGCTGCGCGTCCAGGGCTCCGCCTACATCGAACTCGGAACCCGGCTGATTTCCAACAAGGGGCGGGTAATGGCGCGCATCACGGCTGATTCCTGCGGCCGCCACGATACGTCGGCGGGCTGCTGCTCCTGTGAAAGCAATGCGGTGCGGTTTGGCGAGCCGACGAAATACCAGCATGCCTGCCGCGAGAATTTCATTCTCGAACTGTCGAAGCACCGTCTCACCAAGCGCGATATCGTCTCCAACCTTAACTTCTTCATGAATGTGCCGATCGATCCTTCCGGCAATTTCACGGTGGTCGATGGAATCTCCGCGCCGGGCAATCATGTCGATGTCACGGCGGAAATCGACGTGCTGTTCGTGATTTCAAACTGCCCGCAGGTGAACAATCCCTGCAATGGCTTCAATCCGACCCCGATCCGGGTCGAGATCCGCGACGCGCCAGGACTGTAGTTCGACGAGGCATATTCGATCGGAAGGTAATCCGCTCTTAACCTTGCCGTTTAGCATTTCCGTAAAAGGTTATGCGTTATCCGTAGCTCACCACGCTGCGAGAGAAGCCCGCACGTTATCTATCCAGAACGGTTTGCTTGGACAGAATAACGGGATGGGACGCCAGCTGTGAATATTATCTCCAGATTTTTGAAAGACGAAACCGCGGCCACGGCCATCGAGTATGGCCTGATTGCCGCCGGTATTTCCCTTGCCATCATCGCGGCGGTGAATGGATTGGGCTCGAAACTCAATACCAAATTCACCGCGATCAACGCCTCGTTGAAGTAGTTTCTGGCGGGCCGTTCTCAGCGGCGTGCGCAGAACACAGACCCCTGCTTGCTCCGTGCGAGCTCCCCCACTTGCGCCGCGCAGGCGGGGGTCTGTCAATTTTCGAGGCAGCGAAGAGTGCATGCGAAGGCGTCGCAGAGCTGCACGCTTAGTTAACAACGCCGTAACACCGCGCGCAAAGTTGCTTCGAACCGCGAAACGGCGTTGCAAGTTCGCTTCAGTATGATGCGGATGACTAACGGTGGGCAAACACCTCATCGATCGCCAAACACAATTTACCGGGGAAAACCATGCGTGGGCTATTTCTGACATCATCTGTCGTCTTGATGCTTTCGTTCGCCACAAACTTTGCAGGCGCGGGCCCGCGGGTGATCCAGGTCGAGCCGGCCGCAGAAGTGCCGCCGGGCTTTGAAACCTACCGCGGATATATCTTCGATCTGTCGGAAAACTCGGACCGCAAGGACAACGCGGCGATTGTCGATCTTCTGAAGAAACAGCTCGATGTCGTCGAGAGCGTCGGGCTCTCGCCGAAGGTGCTGCAGTTCTTCCATACGGTTCCGATCGTCGCCAGCGAAATGGCGTGCACTGACCTGGGTCCGCCGATCGCCTGCTACACTTCGGTCCCTCCGGAAACGTCGACGGCGCGGACCCGCTCCTTCACGGTGTGGGATTCCAACACCATGAGTTGGAGCAACCCGAATTTCGTTGACCTCGCAGCAGACGCCGGCACCGGCGTCATCAAGCTGCGACCCAACATGCTGAAATATGCCGAGGACCCGGTTATCCTTCATGAGCTGCTCCACGCCTATCACAACAAGCTGATGGGCGGGGGATTGGAGAATCTCGGCATCAAGGCCATGTACGCGCGAGCCGTGAGCAAGAACGTGTTCCCCAAGGAAGATTATGCGATGACGAACCCGCAGGAATTCTTCGCGGTGACCGCGAGCGTTTTCCTGGCCGGCAAGGGAACCATCTCCGAGCCGCACACCCGCGCGCAACTGAAGGAAAAGATGCCGAAGTATTACAAGTTTCTGGTCGAGCTGTTCGGTTTCGATCCCGAACCGTCGAGCACGCCGGTGGCGGAGAGCACCACGCCGTCTCCGTCCCCGTCCGCAGCGCTGGCGCCCGGCGGCACCTGATATAGCGATCGCTGACTATCTACCAATCGGCGCCGGATGATCCGGCGCCGTTTTTGTTTATTCGATCTTGATGCCGGCGGACTTGACGACCTTTTCCCACTTATCGGTCTCAGCCTTGATCATCGCGCCAAAATCGTCCGGCGTGACGATCAGCGGCTCGCCGCCGAGCTCGATCAGGCGCTTCCTCACCTCGGGTTCGGCCAGCACCGCGTTGATCTCCTTATTCAGCCTGGCGACGATCTCCGGCGGCGTCTTGGCGGGCGCGCCCATCCCGAACAGCGCACTGGCTTCATAGCCGGGAACCGTTTCGGCAACCGTCGGCACATCGGGCAGCTCCGGCGAACGCTTCTCGGTGGTCACGGCCAGCGCCCGGAGCTCGCCGCCGCGGATATGCCCGATGATCGAGGGCATATTGTCGAACATCACCTGGACGCGGTTGCTGATCAGGTCGGTGGTGGCGGGTGCGGCGCCTTTATAGGCCACATGCAGCATCTTGGCGCCCGTCATCGCCATGAACAGCTCGCCCGACAGATGCACCGATGTGCCGTTGCCCGATGATGCCAGATTCACCTTGCCGGGATTGGCCTTCACATAAGCGATGAATTCGGCAACGGTTTTCGCCGGCATGTCCTTCGGCACCGTCATCACGTTGGGCACGCGAAGAAACGATGCGACCGGCGCGATGTCGCGGATGAAGTTGAAATTGAGGTTGGTGTAGAGCGAGGCGTTGATGAAATTGGCCGGGTTGACCAGCAGCACGGTGTAGCCGTCGGGATCGGCACGCGTCACGGCTTCGGTGCCGATATTGTTGCCAGCGCCGGGTTTGTTCTCGATGATGAATTGCTGGCCGAGCCGTTCCGACAGCCGCTGTCCGATCAGGCGCGCCAGGATGTCGGTGGAACCGCCGGCCGGATATCCGACGACAAAGCGGACCGGGTGGGTGGGGTAATCAGCCGCCGAGGCCCCACTGACGGGAAGGGCGAACGCGCACAAGCTGGATAAAAGCCAGGCCATCGTGGTGCGGCGGAGCATCATGTTTTTCTCCCTGAGCGTCCGAATTTCTTCGGATTTTGATCTTGTTGGACAAGAAATTATCCGCTTTGTAACAAACAAAATCGGGTGCAGCCAGCGCTGCGCGACTACGACAAAAGGATTGCTATATGACGATCAAGGTCAACGCGCTCGATCATATCGTGATCAATGTCGCCGATGTGGCGAGCAGCGTCGACTGGTATCGGAAGGTGCTGGGCATGGAGGTCAAGGTGTTCGATCCCGGCCATGGCAAGCCGGTGCGGACGTCGCTGATGTTCGGCGGCCAGAAAATCAATGTGCGGCCACGCGGCGCCGACAAGGTCGAATGGTTTACCGCCGATCACGAAACGCCCGGCAGCGACGATCTATGCTTTCTCACCGAGAGCACGCCGGAGCAGGTGGTGGCGCACTTGAAGGCGTGTGACGTGGCGATCGAGGAAGGCCCGGTGACGAAGCAGGGTGCCCGCGGCGCGCTGCGGTCGGTCTATTGCCGCGATCCCGACGGCAGCCTGATCGAAATTTCGTCGTATGAGAAATAATGCGATCTAGGGCCTGTCCTCAATTAGAGGATTCCCAAGGAGATTATCGCGTGATTCATAGGCGGTCAGCTGATTCGGAGCTGACAGATGCGCCGCTACGCCCTCCGGGACGATCAATGGGACAGGATCAAGGATATCTTGCCCGGACGTGAGGGATATGTTGGGGTAACGGCCAAGGACAATCGGCTGTTTGTAGAGGCGGTGATTTACCGCTATCGGGCCGGCATACCTTGGCGAGACTTGCCCGAACGCTTTGGCGACCCGATCAAGATCCATACGCGCTTCTCGCGCTGGGCCAAGAGCGGCGTGTGGAAGAAGCTGTTTGAGATGCTGGCGAGCGATGCGGATAATGAGTACGCCATGATCGACAGCACGATCGTGCGGGCGCATCAGCACAGTGCCGGCGCACAAAAAAAGATGGCGAAGACCAGGCGATCGGGCGCAGCAAAGGCGGATTGAGCACCAAGATTCATGCGCTTGTCGATGCGTTGGGCAATCCGCTGGACTTCATCCTGACGCCGGGCCAAGCCCATGATCTGGAAGGCGCCGACGCGCTGCTGGCGGATATGGCGGCCGAGACCTTGTTGGCAGACAAGGCCTTCGACGCCGACGAGCGGGTGATCGAGCCGTTGCTTGCACGGGGAAAGTCGTTCGTGATCCCGCCCAAGAGCAACCGCAAGGTTCAACGCGATTTCGACAAAGACGTCTACAAGGCACGCCACCTCATCGAGAATTTCTTCTGCAAGCTCAAGCAATACCGCGCCATCGCCACCCGCTACGACAAAACCGCCAGAAATTTCCTCGCCGCAATCCACCTCGCGGCTGCTATCATCTGGCTTAATTGAGGACAGGCTCTAGGACGCTGGATTTATCGCTTCGTCATTGCGAGGAGCGTAAGCAATCCACGCCTTTCCTTTGTTCAGTCCTGAATTGCTTCGCTGGCGCTCGCAATGACGCCCAGGCATCAGACGGCGATCAATACGCGCCGAGCGTGACCGGACGGAAGGCGACCAGGAGATGCTGGTCGAGCTTGCCTTCCATCTTCTCCATGATCTGGAAAGCCCTGGCGTGGGTAAAGGGAATCCGGTAGGGGCGGGATTCCACCAGCGCCGCGTAGATATCGACGATCGTCGTCAGCCGCACGATGTCGCTGATCTCGTTGGCGCTAAGGCCGTCGGGATAACCGGTGCCGTCGAGGAATTCATGGTGGTGCAGCACGACGTCCAGCATCTCGGGCGGATAGCCGCCCTGGGCCGCCAGCGCATCGTAGCCGAGACGCGGATGCTTGCGCATCTCGTTCTTTTCCTCTTCGTTGAGCAGGCCGGGCTTGTCCAGGATGGCCGTCGGAATGAATGCCTTGCCGACGTCATGCAGCAGCGCGGCCCGCACCAGTCGCCGCTGGTCGTCCTCGCGCATACCCAGATGCTGCGCGAAGGCAACGGCAAAGCCGGTCACGAACAGGCAGTGACGAAAGGTGTCGGCGTGATGGCAGCCGACCGCCGTCAGCCATTCCCGCAATGAGGAGTGTTTGAGCGCCTTGAGGATCCTGTTTTCGGCCTCTACGACATCGCTGAACTTCAACGGTTCGCCTGCCGGAAGCTTGTGGAAAATCTTGACCATCACCTCGTGGGCGGCGGCGACGCCGCGGTTCAGGGTCTTGCCGCGGTCGCTCGCATCGTAACCGTCGCTGTCGGGGAAGGCGGCGCGGATGCGCTGCAGAATTCCGGCCGCATCGAAGGGACGTGCGATCGTGTCGGTGGCGCCCAACGCCCATGCCTGCATCGAGCCGTGATGCAGCGCATCGGCCAGCACGAACAGGCGCGGCATGGTGCGATAAGATTTCATGCTGCAACTTGTTGCGAACCCGCTGCACGCTCTCGGCGGAGCGCAGATTGATATCGACCACGATGCCGGAAATCTGATCGGCCGGCGCGTCGGGTAACTCCGACGTCGACACGGTATGCACCTCGCTGACCGATTGAAGGATGCGCTCCAACTCGCGACTTTTATCGTGGTTGTCGGAAGCCAGCAGCAGGCGGCGCTTGGTCGAATGGGCTGGGGCTGACATGGACCCTCTTGGTCGGTGCGGACGGTTGGGCCGCAACCTAGCCTAGAAGACATTCCCCGAGGCTTAAGAGAGATCGTGAATGCGGAGCTTTCGCGGAAGGTAAAATTTGAATTGACTGGGTTACAGTGCCGCATGTTTGAAGTTCCTGCATCCCAAGCGGCATATTCCGACCAGGAACTTCAAACAGAAAAGCGGCACTGGCCGAGGTTATTTCTTGCTAGTGTGGCGGTTCAGAAGTCCGCAGCATTGTCGCCGCGAGTTCGTCATGCGGACTTCTGAACCAAAGCCACACTAGATCAATAGGCTTGCTAGTGTCCTTTCGATTCCGAAGTTCGATACGTGGCTCCGTAAAATGCGACGAACTTCGGAATCGGGACACTAGCGACCATGCCTTTCCGAAGTTCGTAAACGGTGGATGCTGCAAGACAGTACGAACTTCGGAAAGTGGTCGCTAGCAATGAAAAAAACCGCCGGAGGAAACCCTCCGGCGGCTGATATTTGTCGTTGGTTTGAAGGTTCTTACGCCTTCATCGCCGCCTTGATCGCATCCGGGGTGATCGGCAGCGAGCGCACGCGCGCGCCAGAAGCATTGAAGATCGCGTTGGCCAGAGCCGGCGCGATCACGGTCACCGCCGGTTCTCCGACCCCGGTGGCATGCTCGCCATTGGCGATCACGCTTACGGCAACTTCCGGCGTCTGGCTCATCCGCAACGGCGTGTAGGTATCGAAGTTGGTTTGTTCGATACCGCCATCCTTCAGCGTCGCCTTTTCGTACAGCGCCAGCGACAGCCCCCACAACGCCGCGCCTTCGACCTGGGCGCGGATATTGTCGGGATGCACCTGCGTGCCGACGTCGGTGGCCACCGTCAGTTTCTTGACCTTGACCTCGCCGCTCGGCGCGACCGCAACATGGGCCGCACAGGCGGTGAAGCTTGCCGTTGCCCGCTCCTGCGACGATACGCAGGCTACGCCGATGCCTTCGCCCTTCGGCAATTCCTTGGTGCCGTAGCCGGCCAAGCCCATTGCCGCGAGGAGCGCGTTGCGCAGACGCTGCGCACCGCCGTTGTTGGCGCCCTTGCCGTCGAGCATTTCGATCCGGAATTGAGCCGGATCCTTGCCCGCCGCGTGCGCCAATTCGTCGACCATGCTTTCGACCGCCCAGAAGGTCCAGCCGGGTGCCACCGACCGCAACTGACCCGACGGTGTGGCGGTCTGGGCCATCTCGTTGAGGATGGCGCGGACATTGTGATTGGGCACGGTATAGAAGAAGTCCGCACCATTCACCGTGAACGCGTCAAGCGCGCCCTTCTTGTCGACCGAGGGCGACAGGAAGGCAGGAATGCCCCATCGCTTGGTCGGCCAGGCCGCGACCACGTCATGGTTCATCGCGACCAGCTTGCCGTCGCCGTCGAGGCCAGCCTTGATCTTCTGGAACGTCAGCGGGCGCGAGAAGTCCATCGTCATGTCGTTTTCGCGCGTGTAGATGATCTTGACTGGCTTGCCGACGGCTTTCGACGCCTGCACCGCCGGCACCAGCATATCGCCCTCGAGACGCCGGCCGAAGCCGCCGCCGAGCCACTGCTGATGCATCACGACGAACTTGGGATCGACGCCGGCAGCTCCCGCTGCGATCGCGCCGGAGCGTGTCGCAAACTGATTGCCGGTGTAGACGTGCCAGATGTCGCCCTTCTGCTCGGCCGTGGCCGTCATCGGCTCCATCGGCGCATGGATGTTGATGCTGGTGGTATATTCGGCCTCCAACACCTTCGCCGCCGTGCCAAAGGCCGCCGCCGTGTCGCCGTCCTTGACGAAGAACAGGCCGGAGTTGTCGAGCCCCTGAAGCCGCTCGGCCTCGGTCACCAAGGATGCGCTCGACAGTTTGGCGTTGGGACCGCCGTCATAGCTGACCTTGAGCGCTTCGGCCGCCTTGGTTGCGCCGGCAAACGTATTTGCCACCGCTACCACCCAGCCGGTGGTCGACCCGGTCTTGTCGTCAAGGGTTACCGCCTTGATGAAGCCCGGCACTTTCTTGGCGGCGCTGTCGTCGACCGACTTGACGGTGGCGCCGTAGCGCACCGGCGGCGTCACGACCTTGCCGTAGACCATGCCCGGCAGCATGACGTCGATGCCGTATTTGGTGGTGCCGTTCGTCTTGCCGGGGATGTCGAGCTGCGGAACCGAGACGCCGATCATGGTATACTGGTCGGGCGTCTTCAGCTTGATCGCCTTGAGATCGTCGGCCGAGAAGGTCTTGGTGATCTTGCCGCTCTTGACGACGTCGGCGAACGTCATCGACTTCTTCGACTTCGGATCCGTGATCGTTGAAGCTCTCACGATCAGCTGGCCGGCGGGTATGCCGCCCATCATCGCCGCCGCTGCTTCCGTCAAGGCGATACGCCCCGCAGCACCTGCGCGGCTCATCGCATCGAAGTTCATCATGGTGCTCCAGCTGCCGCCGGTGACCTGCGCGCCGAGCACGGGATCGTTGAACTGCGGATCGTTGGAAGCGAGCTGAACCCGCATATCCTTCCAATTCGCGCCGAGTTCTTCGCAGACGATCTGCGCCATGGTCGAGGCGATGTGCTGGCCCATGTCGGCCTTGCCGCTGGTGACCGTGACGATTCCGTCCGGCGCGATCGAGTACCACACGCTCGGATCGAAATTGCCGGCGGCAAAAGCGTCGCTCACACCTGGAAGCGCGGCATAGCCGAGCACCAGGCCCGTGGCCGCGGAGCCAACGAGGAACGAGCGGCGGCTCAGATCGGCCGGCTCGTGATGGGTGATTTTGACGTGCGAATTCATGTGGCCCTCCGCTCGTTGCCGGAGTTGGAGGCGGTGCGCATTTCGGTGGCCGCGCGCATGATGGCTTTCTGGATGCGTGAATAGGTCATGCAGCGGCAGAGATTGCCGTCCATATGCGCCACCACTTCATCCTTGGTCGGGTTGGAATTTTTCGCCAGCAGCGAGGCTGCCTGCATGATCTGGCCGGACTGGCAGTAGCCGCATTGTGGGACCTGCTCGGCGATCCACGCCTTCTGCAGGGGATGGTCGCCCTTGGCGGACAGGCCTTCGATGGTGGTGATTTTCTTGCCGACGGCGTCGCTCACCTGCGTCTGGCAGGACCGCACAGCTTCACCGTTGATGTGAACGGTGCAAGCTCCACACAGTCCGGCGCCGCATCCGAATTTCGTTCCGGTCATCTGCAATTGCTCACGGATGACCCAGAGTAGCGGCGTATCGTTTGCCGCCTCGACGGACAGATTCCGTCCATTGATATTGAGATTAGGCATGGTTTCTTTCCCTGCCGGTGTATGAAAACCGCTTACGGCGGAACTCATTTTTTTCTTGTTGAGATGGCACCCACCGGGATGGCGCCGATATAGAGAATGATAGCGATCCATTCGCGAGGCAATGAAAATCAATCGCCGGCAGGAGTTGTGCGTTGCGGCAGCGATGCTGTCATATCGCTGGAAGAACTTATCGGAGGTGCATTTTCCGTTTGGCGGATAAAAGGGCGCGATGGCGGCTATCCCGACGGCCGTGGCATCCAAAATCACGAATTCTTGTCGCGTGAGAGTTCGCTTTTTGGCGCGCGCTGCGACACACCGCCTCTCGATACCCATCAACCACACTTTAAGGACAGGATAGCCCGTGGGACACGACATCAAACTGACGGCATCGGATCATTTTCAACTGGGCGGCTACCGCGCCGACCCCGCAGGCACGCCAAAGGCGGCGGTGGTCGTGATCCAGGAGATCTTCGGCGTCAATCACCACATCCGTTCGGTGTGCGATCGCCTCGCGCATGAAGGCTATGTTGCGGTCGCGCCTTCGATCTTCGATCGCGTCGAGCCCAACTTCCAGTCGGGCTATTCGCCGGATGAAGTCGCCGTGGCGCGCAAGTTCGTCGCCAACCCGGACTGGGCCGCGATGCTGCGCGACACCCAGGCCGCCATCGATGCCGTCAAGGATGTCGGTCCGGTCGGCATCATCGGCTTCTGCCTTGGCGGCAGCATTGCCTACGCCGCCGCGACGAAACTCTCCGGCCTGAAAGCCGCAGTCGGTTATTACGGTGGGGCGATCGTTCGGTTTGCCGATGACAAGCCGAAAGTGCCGACGCAATTGCATTTCGGCGAAAAGGATACCGGCATTCCGCTGACCGATGTGAAGGCGATCCGCGCCAAACGTCCCGATGTCGAGATCGACATCTATCCGGGCGCGCAGCACGGCTTTAATTGCGACGAACGCGCAAGCTACGACAAGGTGAGCGCTGATATCGCCTGGCCGCGCAGCCTGGGTTTCTTCGCCAAGTACCTGAAAGCTTAGAACCAGCGTTCGCCGACGAGGACGGTATCGCCGGGGCTGATGGCGGTGCCGAGCGGGACGATGGCGCGGCTGGGGCCGGCGGCCTCGGTGTGAGTGAGCGTGACGCTGTCGCGTTTGGCACGGGGCGAAAAGCCGCCGGCGATCGCGACCGCGCTTTCGACGCTCATGTTGGGCACGTAAGGGTATTGGCCGGGAGCGGCGACTTCGCCGAGGATAAAGAAGGGACGATAGGCTTCGACCTCGACCGCCACGGAAGGCTCGCGGATATAGCCGTTGCGCAGTTTGGCGGCGATTTCGGTGGCCAATCCCGCCGGCGTTCGCCCGCGCGCGGCAACCGCGCCGATCAAGGGCATGGTGATCGCGCCGCCGGCATCGATCGCATAGGTGTTGGTGAGGCCTTCCTGGCCAAACACCACGACGCGGAGCTTGTCGCCGGCATCAAGATGATAGGGCGCATCGTGCCGGGCGGAGACGGGGGCGGCGGCGTAGGCGTTTTCAACCGGCGCATAAGCGCCGCCTGGCGAAGCGGCGAAGCTTGCACGAAGCGCGCTGATCGCGCCGCCGGAATCGGCGGAGGCAACCGGATACGAAGAATAAGAAGGCTGGCCATAGGCCATGGCGTCGAGGTCGCTGCGCGGGCCCATCGCAACCTGATTGCCCGTCTGCATGCAGCCCGCAAGCGCGAGCGCGGCCATGGCAGCAATGACCGGCACAAAAAGTGCGCGCGTTACCCGCGGCGAAGCTGATAGGAACTTCAAATTCGGCCGCACTGAGCTGTCCTATTTAGCGAGACCGCTCAGTCTTGCACTCGTTATGGTTAACAAATCGTTTTTTGCCGCTGCCAGCGAACGCCGTGGGAGCGGCCGAAAGCTCCGGCCGCTCGTCCTAAGCCAAGCGCGATCAGGCCGTGACACCCGTGGGTATCGGGCAGGACACGCCGGTGCCACCCAGGCCGCAATAGCCCGCCGGATTCTTGGCGAGGTATTGCTGGTGATAGTCCTCGGCGAAATAGAACGGACCGGCCGGCGCGATCTCGGTCGTGATGGTGCCGAGCCCCTTGGTCGACAGCGCCTTCTGGTAAGCGGTTTTCGAGGCGGCGGCAGCCTCACGCTGCGCGTCGTTCAACGTATAGATCGCGGAGCGATACTGCGTGCCGACGTCGTTGCCCTGACGCATGCCCTGCGTCGGGTTGTGGTTTTCCCAAAACGTCTTCAGCAGCGTCTCGTAAGAAATCTTCGCCGGGTCAAAGACCGCCAGCACCACTTCGGTGTGACCGGTGCGGCCCGAGCAGACCTCTTCATACGTTGGGTTTTGGGTGTGGCCGCCGGCATATCCCACCGCGGTGACATAGACGCCATCGCCGAGTTCCCAGAACTTGCGCTCCGCGCCCCAGAAGCAGCCGAGCCCGAACACCGCCTGCTCGAGTCCGGCGGGATAAGGCGGCTGCAACGGGTGGCCGTTGACGAAGTGCCGCGTCGCGGTCGGCATCGGCTCGGCGCGGCCCGGCAGCGCCTCGGTGGCGCTCGGCAGCGTGGTGGTCTTGCGCATGAAAAGCATGGGTTACCTCCTAGAGCTCCGATTCTGAAGTTCGCACGGTATTGCGGCGACCTCTGATGCGAACTTCAGGATCAAAGGAGCTCTAGCAACTCATTGATGCTAGTGCAGCCTTGAACTTGAAGTTCCTATGACGAGCTTGCTGCAAAACTGATAGGAACTTCAAATTCGCTGCACTTGGCCAGACGCATCCGTCCCGGCAGCGATCAACCTTGCCGGTGAATATAGTCCGTTACGCGAAAGCCGGGAGCCCCGTTACGGCGTCTTGCGGTTCTAGTTTCTGGAGTAGCCGATCAACGGCTTCTTCGGCCGGAACAGAAGCATCAGCACGATTCCGAGCACGGCCATGACCGCGAAAACCGGCTGGTCCAGGATGATCCGGACCACATTGTTCCAGAGCCAGGGGGAGATGCCTTCGACCCAGATGCGGAACGCCTGCTGGCTGGATTGGTGGACGTCGTTCCAGAACTGGCCGAACCGGGTAAAGCGCAAGGTGTTGTCGGCGACATACCGTGCCCCGTCATAGACCATGAAGATAAATCCGCCGGCCAGCAGCAACAGTCCCACCAGACGGAAAAAGCCGCGAATCATGCCTCACCCACCATCTCTCATGCCCATATGCGCTGCCAGCCATTAACGGCGCGGCGCAGGAAATTCAACCTCGCCAGCATCTTATCGGCTTCCCAAGGCCCGGCCGGTGTCCTGGCCGGGAGGCGGAAGGCGTTGACGCTGTCACCTCCGGCCTCTATAAGACCCCCCAATTGGCGGCGGGCGCAATCCCGCCGCCGCTGTTCTTTGAGAGCGTTGCCACCGGTATGGCATTCTCGACAGGGCACCCGAAACAATCAGCGTCGATCAGGCAAACCGTGGGCAATCATTTCGCCCACCCGCGATCGGTCACTGCCGAAGGACATTTGAGAACATGGCCAATACGACTTCCGCCAAGAAGGCGACGCGCAAGATTGCCCGCCGCACCATCATCAATAAATCACGCCGCACCCAGATGCGCAGTTCGGTCCGATCGGTCGAAGAAGCGATCAAGCGCGGTGACCGCGACGCAGCGCTCAAGGCAATGGCAGGCGCCGAGCCGGAGCTGATGAAGGCGGCGCAGGGCAACATCATTCACAAGAACGCGGCGAGCCGAAAGGTGTCGCGACTGGTGCATCAGATCGCAAAGCTGGCGAAATAAGCCGAGCCAAAATCAACGACTGCAAAAGCCCGGCTCTGCCGGGCTTTTGTTTTTTGCGGCGGTATTTTTGACGGCAAACATTTCCCCGCACTTTTACGGAGCAAGGTGAGCGCAGACGAGGTAGCGCTGTCACGTCGTGCAGCGAGCGTAGCCGTCACCGAAGACAGTGCGCTTGAAAAAATCGCACGGGGAAATCTACCGCATCGCGTCATCGGAAGGTTACCCTTCTTCGATGAGCAAAAAAAAACGCGCTTGCGTAGCCACTTATCGGCATAGTGACAGCGGGTTGTTCGAAAATTCGCTCCCGCCTCGGCCGAACTTAAACAATTTATGAATTTATTTTAGGCGCTGGTGCGAAATGTGACAGTGACGGGGCGTTTCGAATCTTCGCACAGATTCAAAACCTTGCGGCTTTGCACGAAAATCGTGCGCTGTTGGGCGAAACGCCAAGTTGTTTTTGCAGGCAGCCGCGCTGAATCATTTTCGTTGCGGGAAACGAGGCTTGCTGTATCTCTTAGATCGTTCGCAGCGCCCACGGCTCTTGAGACCAGCGCGGATTAAGGATCGGGGCGGACGTGCAAATCGGCGGCGGTGTGCGCGTTGGCGACGCTTTCCAAGCGATCGTTGAGTTCGAACCCATAGCGATATGGGTAAGGAAGTTCTGTGTCAAAATTTCTCAAAGCGAAGCGCTCGCGCTTCGTCGGTTAAAAAAGAGAGATACGAGACAGTCGAACCGGCAAGCCAAGGAAGGCGGAGCGCGCGGGCGGGGTTGAATTCGAGGCGGGCGGAGCGGGTGGCGTAGCGGCTGAAAGTTGTTTTGGTTTTCAGACGTCGCCGGTCGATTTTAAACAGGTTTGGAGTGACGACTTGCCGTATTTGGTTGCGGCGAGAGGGGGAGGTAGCATGTCTTACGAAATCATTGGAATTCCTGGTTCCGGTCTATTTAAGCATCACGGCGTGTTCAGTCCCGCAGCCAGCGCCGCGGTGTCGAACGGATATTCGAATACCTCATCAAACGTTTTGGAGGCCGTGCGCAAGCGGCCTTCCGCGCGAGCTCCGGACAGACCGTCGAGTACGCGCTAGCCTTTCAAAGTTTCCCTTCAAGCCCAAGACCTGCCCGACGGCGTTTCGCCGAACGGCCGAGCTATGGCTGAAGCGGACTTCGTGCAAGGCAACCTCCGTGCGGAGCACGGCGGACCACCATCGAAAGAATTCCATCAAGACTGAGAGAAGTTTTTCGGCAATGACAAATATCCAGCCAGCAATGACAAATATCGAACAGGATCGTTGGTCGCGTGTGAAAGGACGGTTGCGTACGAGCGTGGGCGAAGATGTCTACACGAGCTGGTTTGCCCGTATGGATCTGGAAAGCGTGCAGCGTGAAAGCGTGCATCTTTCGGTTCCGACGCGCTTCCTCAAGAGCTGGATTCAGGCGCACTATGCGGAGCGCGTTCTGTCCTGCTGGCAGGCCGAGATGCCCGAAGTGCATCGGGTCGATCTTTCCGTGCGCACGGCGATGCGCTGTGCGGCGCCGGCCAAGGACGTCTCAGCCGCTCCGCTCGATGCGCGCCGTCCCGAACGGCAGGACAGCCGGCCTGCGGTGGAGTTGCGCTCGGTTGCGACCGCGCCGGTTTCGGCGAACCACGACGCGCTTGGCGGTTCGCCGCTCGATCCGCGCCTGACATTTGCAAGCTTTGTCATCGGCCGTTCCAACACGCTGGCGCACGCCGCCGCGCGTCAGGTGGCCGAAGGCCGTCGCGGCGATCCCGTGATGTTCAACCCGCTCTATATCCATGCCGGCGTTGGTCTGGGCAAAACCCATCTGCTGCAGGCGGTGACCTGGGCCGGCAATTCCGGCAGCGAGCGCAAGGTGCTGTATCTGACGGCCGAAAAATTCATGTACGGCTTTGTCGCGGCATTGAAGACGCAGACGGCGCTCGCCTTCAAGGAAGCGTTGCGCGGCATCGATGTGCTTGTCATCGACGACCTGCAATTCCTGCAAGGCAAATCCACCCAGGCTGAGTTCTGTCACACCTTGAACGCGCTGATCGATGCCGGGCGTCAGGTCGTGATCGCGGCTGATCGGCCGCCTTCCGATCTCGAAAGCCTCGACGATCGCGTGCGCTCGCGGCTTGCCGGTGGTCTGGTCGTGGAAATGGGCTCGCTTGGCGAAGAATTGCGGCTCGGCATACTCAAGTCGCGCGTTGCGGCGGCCCGCGCCCATCACGCGAGCTTCGACGTCCCGGAGCAGGTGCTGGAATATCTCGCGCGTTCCATCACCCATAACGGCCGCGACCTCGAAGGCGCCGTCAATCGCCTGCTCGCGCATTCGAAGCTGAACAACCAGCCGGTGACGCTGGAGATGGCCGAACGCGAGGTGCGCGACCTGATCCGCCCGCAAGAGCCGAAGCGGATCAAGATCGAGGACATTCAGCGGGTGGTGGCGCGGCAGTATAATGTGAGCCGTTCCGATCTGTTGTCGTCGCGCCGCACGGCCAACGTCGTTCGCCCGCGGCAGGTGGCGATGTATCTGGCCAAAACCCTCACCCTGCGGTCTTTGCCTGAGATCGGCCGCCGGTTCGGCGGGCGCGATCACACCACCGTGCTGCATGCCGTGCGCAAGATCGAGGCACTGGTCGCCAAGGATGTCTCGCTCTCGGAAGAAGTCGAATCCTTGAAGCGTCAATTGCAGAGCGAATAGCCCTTGAAGACGCCTTGCCCTTCCCGTGCGGGAGGGCGGGCCAGGGTGCTGAAATAGGGTGCTGAAACAATAGGCCGGCGAAATCCCAAAAGTGGGGAACGGCCTGTCGCATCTCTTGCGCTTGCCCGCCATCCGCGCCACTTTGGGGTCCCCCCGGGCGGACGGGTCGAATCCAGCTTCGATCGGCCTTTCGGGTCCAAACGCCGCGGTGTGCTTTCGGAGCCGCCCGGCTTTTCCCTCTTCGGATCAGGCGGGTATTGCAATGAAGGTTACCGTCGAACGCGCGCAACTCCTGAAATCGCTGGGCCACGTGCATCGCGTGGTCGAGCGGCGCAACACCATTCCAATCCTCGGCAACGTGCTGGTCCGGGCCGAGAACGCGCGGTTGTCGCTGAAAGCCACCGACCTCGATCTCGAAGTCACCGAGACGCTGGCGGCTGAAACCGCGACCGCCGGTTCCACGACCGTTCCGGCGCATATGTTTTATGACATCGTGCGCAAATTGCCCGACGGGTCGCAAATCGTTCTGGAGGGCGACGGCGACCGCTCGGTGCTGGCGATCAAGGCCGGCCGTTCGCGCTTCACGCTGCAAACGCTGCCGGAGAACGATTTTCCGGATCTGGCCGCCGGTGACATGACGCATTCGTTCACGCTGGCCGCTTCCGACGTGAAACGGCTGATCGACCGCACGCAGTTTGCGATCTCGACGGAGGAGACCCGTTATTATCTCAACGGCATCTATCTGCATTCGGCCGGCTCCGCCAAGGCGGCGACGCTGCGCGCGGTGGCAACCGACGGCCATCGCCTGGCCCAGATCGATTTGCCGCAGCCGAAAGGCGCTGCCGGCATGCCGGGTGTGATCGTGCCGCGCAAGACGGTCGGCGAGGTGCAGCGCCTGATCGAGGACAACGAGGCTGAAGTCAAAATCGAACTGTCGCAAGGCAAAATCCGTTTCACGATCGAAAATGTGGTGCTGACCTCGAAGCTGATCGACGGAACTTTTCCGGACTACGGCCGCGTGATTCCGCAGAACAACGACAAGGAGCTCGTCGTCGACAAGAAGGATTTCGAGGCTGCGGTCGACCGCGTTTCGACGATCTCGAGCGAGCGTGGCCGCGCGGTGAAGCTCGCATTGTCCGCCGGCCGGCTGGTGTTGTCGGTCACCAACCCCAACTCCGGCAGTGCGACGGAAGAACTCGAAGTCGAATACGCCTCCGATCCCCTCGATATCGGATTCAACTCGCGCTATCTGCTCGATATTGCCGCGCAAATCGAGGGCGAAGTCGCCGTGCTGAAATTGGCCGATCCGGGTTCGCCGACGCTGGTGCAGGACAAGGATTCCAAGGGCGCGCTTTATGTGCTGATGCCAATGCGGGTGTGAGCGTCACCGCCGGGAGCGCAGGCAAGTGTACGTAGTCCGCGCAAGGCAGACTACTGAACCCGGCCATGACGACTGGAACAATGACCGCTTCCCGCATTCACCGCCTCAAGCTCACGCATTTCCGCAACTATCGCGCGGCGAGCCTTCAGACGCGGGGCGACGTGGTGATGCTGGCGGGCCCGAACGGCGCCGGAAAAACCAATTGCATCGAGGCGATTTCGTTCTTGTCGCCGGGTCGCGGGCTGCGCCGGGCGATGCTGGAGGACGTTGCCGACAATCAGGGCGACGGCTCGTGGGCGGTTTCCGCCGAAGTCGAAGGCGCGTTGGGACTGGCCACGCTCGGCACCGGCATCGACGCGCCGGCGGCAGATGCCTCCTCGAGCAGCCGGCGCTGCCGTATCGACCGCGAACCGGTGGCCTCGGCGACGGCGTTCGGCGACCACCTGCGCATGGTGTGGCTGACGCCCGCGATGGACGGATTGTTTTTGGGACCGGCATCGGAGCGGCGGCGCTTTTTCGATCGCCTCGTTTTGGCCATCGACAGTGAGCATTCGGCGCGGGTCTCCGCGCTTGATCGTTCCCTGCGCTCGCGCAACCGCCTGCTCGAGGTGCGCAATTATGACGACCACTGGTGCGACGCGATCGAGCGCGAAACCGCGGAACTGGCGGTTGCGGTCGCGGCGATGCGCGGCCAGACCGCAGCCCGACTGGCCGCGATGCTGCGGGCGCGCGGGCAGGCTTCCGCATTTCCCTCCGCAGAGATTGCGCTCGACGGCTGGATGGAAAACGCGCTGATGTCGGAACCGGCAACCGCGGTAGAGGACCGCTACCGGGAGATCCTGCGGGCGGGCCGCCCGCGAGATGCCATCGCCGGCCGTACGCTGAACGGGCCGCATCTGACGGATTTGCAGGTAATTTACGCCCCGAAAAACATGCCGGCGCGCGATGCCTCGACCGGCGAGCAAAAGGCGCTGCTGATCGGTCTTGTGCTCGCACATGCCGGTCTGGTTTCGGAAATGACCGGCATCACGCCGCTTCTCTTGCTCGACGAAGTGGTCGCTCACCTCGACCCCCGCCGGCGCGCCGCGTTGTTCGACGAGCTTTCAAAGCTCGGCGCCCAGGTCTGGATGACCGGCGCCGACCCTGCCGCGTTCGCCGACATCGGTTCGGCCGGAGAGATTTTTAGCGTCGAGGCCGGCCAGATCAGCGGCCGGAACTAAGGCGAAATCTCTCAAAAAGGGTGCGCAGCCGATCGCCGAATCGCGCTTTTGCAAGGTCCATGAAACGGCATCTGGCGGGCTTGAAAAATCGTTAAAAAATCCTATTTCTTCAGTAGCTTGCAGGTCCAGACTTTGGGCTAGGCGCGCCCTGCCTTTCATGGCAGAAATACATTGATCAGCGCCTGTATTGCGCGGCTGATTCGCGGATACTCAAAGGCCTCACATGACAGAACCCGCCCGGCAACCGATCGCCGACAACGACCGTCCGATTCCTGTCGAATATGGCGCGGAATCGATCCGGGTTCTGAAGGGGCTCGATGCCGTCCGCAAACGGCCGGGCATGTATATCGGCGACACCGACGATGGCAGCGGCTTGCACCACATGGTGTACGAAGTCGTCGACAACGCCATCGACGAAGCGCTTGCAGGTCACGCGACCGCGGTGGAGGTCGTCCTCAATGCGGACGGGTCGGTCACCGTGCGCGACGATGGCCGCGGCATTCCCGTGGACATCCACAAGGGCGAAGGCATTTCCGCGGCCGAAGTCATCATGACGCAACTGCATGCCGGCGGAAAATTCGACCAGAATTCCTACAAGGTGTCCGGCGGCTTGCATGGCGTCGGCGTTTCCGTCGTCAACGCACTGTCGAGCAAACTGCAATTGCGGGTGTGGCGCGACGGCAAGGAACATTTCATCGAGTTCGCCCATGGCGATTCCCTCGCCCCGCTTACAGTGGTCGGCGATGCCCACGGCAAGCGCGGCACCGAGGTGACGTTCCTCGCCTCCACGGAAACCTTCACCAACGTCGAATACGATTTCGCGACGCTGGAGCATCGGCTGCGCGAGCTCGCCTTCCTCAATTCCGGCGTCAACATCGTGCTGTCCGACATGCGCCACGCGGTCGAGAAGCGCGAGGAGATGCATTACGAGGGCGGCGTCGAGGAGTTCGTCAAATATCTCGATCGCAACAAGAAGGCGATGGTGCCCGCGCCGATCATGGTCAACGCCGAGATGAACGGGATCGGCGTCGAGGCTGCCTTGTGGTGGAACGACAGCTATCATGAGAACGTGCTGTGCTTCACCAACAACATTCCGCAACGCGACGGCGGCACTCATCTGGCGGGCTTTCGCGGGGCGCTAACGCGTCAGGTGAACGGTTATGCCGATGCCATGGCCAAGCGCGAAAAAATCGCGCTGACCGGCGACGATTGCCGCGAAGGTCTGACGGCTGTGCTCTCGGTGAAAGTCCCCGATCCGAAGTTCTCCTCGCAGACCAAGGACAAGCTGGTGTCCTCGGAAGTGCGCCCGGTGGTCGAGAACGTCATCAACGAGGCCCTGGCGGCCTGGTTCGAGGAGCACCCCTCCGAAGCCAAGGTCATCGTCGGCAAGGTGGTGGAAGCCGCCGCGGCGCGCGAAGCCGCCCGCAAGGCGCGCGAGCTGACGCGGCGCAAGGGCGCGCTCGACGTCGCTTCGCTGCCCGGCAAGCTCGCCGACTGTCAGGAGCGCGATCCCGCCAAGTCCGAACTGTTCATCGTCGAGGGCGATAGCGCCGGCGGCAGCGCCAAGCAGGGCCGCAACCGCGAATTTCAGGCAGTGCTGCCGCTGCGCGGCAAGATCCTCAATGTCGAACGCGCGCGTTTCGACAAGATGCTGAGCTCCGAGCAGATCGGCACGCTGATCACCGCGCTCGGCACCGGCATCGGCCGCGACGACTTCGACCTGTCAAAGCTTCGCTATCACAAAATTATCTTGATGACCGACGCCGATGTCGACGGCGCGCATATCCGAACGCTATTGTTGACGTTCTTCTTCCGGCAGATGCCGACGCTGATCGACGGTGGTTACCTCTATATCGCGCAGCCGCCACTCTACAAGGTGAACCGTGGCAAGTCCGAGCAGTACCTGAAAGACGAGCGCGCGTTGGAAGATTACCTGATCGATACCGGTCTCGACGACTGCGTCTTCAAGCTTGCTTCGGGCGAGGATCGCTCCGGCCGCGATCTGCAGGCGCTGGTGGAAGATGCCCGGATCATCCGTGCCACGCTGCACAATCTGCACAGCCGCTATAACCGCAGCGTGGTCGAGCAGGCGGCAATCGCCGGCGTGCTGCGCCATCAGGTTTTTGGCGATCCGCCAAAGGCAATGGCCGCGGCAGAATATATCGCAAAGCGTCTCGATGCCCTCGCCGACGAGGTCGAGCGTGGCTGGGTTGGCCGCTTCAGCGAAGGCGCAGGCTTTGTCTTCGAGCGCACCGTGCGCGGCGTCAAGGACGTCGCGATGATCGACGATGCATTGCTCGGCTCGGCGGACGCACGCAAGCTCGACGAATACGCCGCGCGATTGCAGGAAGCCTATCCGCGTCCTGGTATCTTGCGGCGGAAGGATCACGAGACGGCGATCCACGGGCCGGTAAGCCTGTTCGAGGCGGTGACCGATGCGGGGCGCGAGGGCGTCAAGCTTCAGCGTTACAAAGGTCTCGGCGAGATGAACCCGGGCCAGCTCTGGGAGACCACGCTCGACACCAATGAACGTTCGC
Organism: uncultured Alphaproteobacteria bacterium; assembly: GCA_963770515.1. Lineage (GTDB taxonomy): Bacteria > Pseudomonadota > Alphaproteobacteria > Rhizobiales > Xanthobacteraceae > Bradyrhizobium. Next base: position 929,973 of record CAVYPW010000001.1, on the reverse strand, counting down.
TTCTGCAGGTGAAGGTCAAGGAGGTCGACGAGGCCGACGACATCTTCACCAAGCTGATGGGCGACGTGGTCGAGCCGCGCCGCGAGTTCATCCAGGATAATTCGCTCAGCGCGAATGTGGATGTGTGAGGCACCAAGGTGCCCGCACCGCCGATCCAGTACATCATCGAGGGCGGCCACCGGCTGACGGGCACGATCGAGCCTTCCGGCAACAAGAACGCCGCATTGCCGATCATTGCCGCAGCACTTCTGACCGAACACCCCGTTACGCTCGACAATGTCCCGCGCATCCGCGACACCGAAACCCTGGTGGAGCTGATCCACTCGGTCGGGGCGTCGGCCGAGTGGCAAAAGCCCAATACGCTCGCCATTCACGCCAAAGACATTCGTGCCGCCGATCTCGACCCCGAGCTATGTGCGCGGATTCGTGCCTCGATCCTGCTGGCCGGGCCGCTATTGGCGCGCTGCGGCGAGGTGGTGTTGCCGCCGCCCGGCGGCGACGTGATCGGGCGGCGCCGGCTCGATACGCACTTCCTCGCTTTCGAGCAGCTTGGCGCCACCGTCACCGCGTCCGCCAGGCTCGAGTTGCGCTGCTCCCGCCTCAGGGGCGCAGATGTATTCCTGGACGAGCCCAGCGTGACCGCGACCGAGAATGCGCTGATGGCTGCGGTGGCAGCCCATGGCACCACCTATTTGCGCAATGCGGCGTCCGAGCCGCATGTGCAGGATCTGGCGCATTTTCTGGTCGCGCTCGGCGCCCGTATCGATGGCATCGGCACCAACACCATGGCGGTGCATGGGCCGGCCGTGCTCGGCGCGGTCAATTATGCGATCGGCCCTGACCACATCGAGGTCGGCTCGCTGATCGGGCTGGCCGCGGTGACGCGCTCGCAGCTTCGCATCGCGCGCGCCGGCCTCACACATCTGCGCTCGATCCGGATGGGATTTGAACGGCTCGGGATTTCCTGCGAGGTCGAGAACGAAGATCTCATCGTTTCCGATCGTCAGACGCTGAAGATCAGGGATGATTTCGGCGGCCATGTGCCGAAGCTGGAGGACCAGCCCTGGCCGGCCTTTCCCGCCGACCTGATGTCGATCGCGATTGTGACAGCGACCCAATGTGCCGGCGTCGTCCTGATGTTCGAGAAAATGTTCGAATCCCGGATGTTCTTTGTCGACAAGCTGATCGCCATGGGCGGCCGCATCGTATTGTGCGATCCCCATCGCGCGATCGTTGCAGGTCCCAGCCAGTTGAAAGGCGCGCTGATGAGTTCTCCCGATATTCGCGCCGGGATGGCCATGCTGCTCGCGGCGGCCTGCGCGGAAGGCACGTCGACCATCAACAATGCCGATCAGATCGAGCGTGGTTATGAGCGGATCGACCAACGCCTCAATGCGCTTGGCGCCAGGATTACCCGCATCCCGGCGCGCGGGAGTTAACGCAGCTGCGCGGATTCGCGCGTTGCTTTCCGGTTGCGGGACGCGCAAATTTTGCCTGCCATGATGATCCGCGAAGTCAAACCCGACGTTGACCGTGAGCGCGTGCTGGCTGGCGCGCAGTTTGCCGACGCCTTCCGGGTCACCGTCCCTGACACGGGGCTGGATGCCCGCAGTGCGGCCGAGCGGATATTTTCGCGCAGTCCGCATTGGGTCGAAATGCTGCTCGACCTGCGCAACAGGATCGTTGCGCCATTTGGCTTGAAGACCTCCGCCGCGCATGAAGCGAAAGCCGCCGGCATGGTCGGGATGTTTCCGGTTTTGAGCGAGACTTCCGGAGCAATTGGTCGCCGGGTTCAATGACCACCATCTGGACTTCCGCGTCGTGGTGGACGTAACGCCGGCGGACGGCGGCCGGGACCAGGAAGTGACCGCGACCACCCTGGTTCTCACCCATAACTGGCTCGGACGCGTCTACCTCACGGTCATTTTGCCGTTTCACCGGCTGATCGCGAAATCCATGCTCGGGCAGATTTTGCGGACGCCGGCTTCACCATGACGGCAAGCGCTGCGCGGCTATGCGATGGCGGCATTGAACAAGCCGCACTTGGGACTTAGGCTGGCGGGAGCTTGCGGACTTGATCCGCTGAACAATCACGCCAAAACAAGCCGAAAAGAAACCAAAGGGAACAAGAATGGCAGAGGAAACCGCAACGCTTGCCGCCTATGTCGCCAATCTTCGCTTCGAAGACATCCCCGAAGAAGTCCGCGCGCGCGCCAAGGCCCTGACGCTGGATTTTCTCGGCAGCGCCATCCGGGCGCGGCGTGATGCGGAATCGACGCCCTCGCTGTTCAAGACGCTGGAGACGCTTGCGCTGGATGGGCGCGGCGACGCCACCGTGTTTGGCGACAACAGGACCTGGACGCCGGCGGTTGCCGCGCTGCTCAACGGCGCGCTCGGCCATTCGCTCGATTTCGACGACACCCATGCGGACTCCTCGCTGCATCCGAGCGCGCCGGTAGTGCCGGCCGCGTTCGCGGTCGGCGAACTCGTGCGCGCGTCGGGCCGCGAAGTACTGACCGCGATTGTCGCCGGCTATGAGGTCTGCTGCCGGCTCGGCAATGCGCTCGATCCGACCTCGCATTACGCCCGCGGCTTTCATCCCACCGCTACCGCCGGGACGTATGGGGCGGCGGCCGCCGCGGCGAAATTGTTTGGCCTGTCGAAAGAGCAGATCGTTGCCGCTTTCGGCGTTGCCGGCAGTCAGGCGGCCGGTTCGCTGCAATTCCTGGTCAATGGCGCCTGGAACAAGCGCTACCAGGTCGGCGCATCTGCGATGAACGGCGTGATCGCGGCGACCTTGGCGCGCAACGATTTTGTCGGCGCGACCCAGTCGGTCGAGGGCAAGCACGGCCTGCTGGTCGGCTACAGCGATAACGCGCATCCCGACAAAGCCGTCGCCGGCCTCGGCAAGGTCTACGAGACCATGAAGATCGGCGTCAAACCCTATCCCAGCTGCCGCTACACCCATGCCGCGCTGGATGCGCTGATCGCGATGCGCCGCGAGCACAATCTGACGCCGGACCAGATCAAGCGCGTCGAGATCGGGTTGCACCGCAACGGCATTACGCTGACCGGCGACGCCGCCACCAAGCGGCACCCGACCTCGGTGGTCGGCGGACAGTTCTCGATGTTCTTTACCGGCGCGGTGGCGCTCGATCAGGGCGGCTTCGGCTGGGACGATTACGGGCGGCTTGGCGACGCCGCCGTCGATGCGCTCGCCGACAAGTTCCATGTCGTGCAGGACGACCGTCTGGAAATCGGCCGCAAGCATCCCTTTGGCGCCCGTGTCAGCATCACCACCGATGACGGTGTCCATGAACGGATCCATGACGATCCCTCCGGCGAGCCGAACTCGTTCCCGGATGCACAGGCGATGGCGCAGAAATTTCTGACCCTGGCGCGCCCGGTGCTCAACGGCCGTGCCGATCAGTTGGCGGACGCGATCCTGTCAATGGAAAGCTTCGACCGCATCGACAAGGCGACCCATCTGGGACGGCAGTAAGTCCTGAACTTACGGCTTCGGCCGCGTTGTCCAGGCGTCGCGCTGCGTTACCCACAAATCCGTGACATGGCCGAGCAGTTCGACCTGGCGTTCGATGGTTGCTCCAAGGCGTTGCGCCACCTTTTGCGATGCGACGTTCTCCGGGCGGATGATGTGGACGATCTTGTCGATCTCGAACGTCGCGAATGCCCAGTCGATGGACGCCGTCGCGGCCTCGACCGCGTAGCCCTTGCCGCGAAAGCTTTTGGCGATACCCCAACCAACTTCAAAGCCGGGCCAACCCGCGGGAAACCACGGTCCAACTCGCCCGACGTAGCGGTCTGTCCGTTTTTCCTCGACCACAAACAGACCGAAGCCGTGCAGTGCCCAATGGCCGGCCATGATTGCCGCATTGCGCCAGCCGACGAACGCATCGACGACCGGCTTTCCGTCGGACGTGATGAAGCGTGCGCTGTCGGGATCGGCGAGCATTTCCGTGTTCGGTATCACGTCAGTATCGCGCCATCGCCGCAATATGAGATGCTCGGTTTCGATGGCCAGATTTACCGGCATAGGCAACGTGATGCCTTGTTTGGTGGGTGGGATCATCGGTGTCCGTCCTCCGCAGGTAGCGTCACGGCTGATCGTCGCGGAATTCGCGGTTCGCGAGGCTTGCTTCCTCGAGGTCGAGATCGCGTTCGATATGCCGCCGGGTTTCGTCGGTGATCTTGCCGTCGCGCAGCAAGATGTGGATGAACTTCCGTTCGGTTTCGATCAATTCCCGTGTGAGATCGGTTCCTGCCGCCGAGAGCAACTGCGCATCCGGGTCGAGCGAATTGGGTAGTTGGTTGGCGCGGATTTCGTGGCGCGCACGCAAAAGCCGGATCACCTCGTCGGATATGTCGCGGTGTTCGGTGATCGCGTCGAGCGACCTGAGTCCGGCATCGAGCGCCTCGCGCCGCGCGCTGATTTCGGATTCAAGTTCGGCCACACGCTCGCTGCGGCCGGCCTGCGCGACGCCAAGCCAGCGCACCACCGCCGGCAAGCCAAGTCCGAACCCGACCAGCGTGATGAAAATAACGCCGAAGGCGACGAACAGGATCAGGTCTCGGTCGGGAAATGGGCCGCCGCCCGCCAACGTGAAGGGTAGCGCGAGCGCCGTCGCCAGCGAAACCGCGCCGCGGACGCCGGCAAAGGAGATCACGAACGCCCATTGCCATGGCGGCGACGGATCGCGCCGGCGCACGCGCCTGATCAGCCTCGGCAGAAAAATAGCAGGGAAGGTCCAGGCGAAGCGCGCGATCACGATCATCAGCGTGACCAGGGCGGTCGCGATCAGGATATCGTCGAGCGGAAACGCCTTCGATTTCTCGAACAATAGCCGCATCTGGAAGCCGGTCAGTAGAAACAGCAGTCCTTCGATCAGATAGATCACGAGGTTCCAGAAGAAGATGCCCTGCAAGCGAGTGGCTGCGGAGATCAACAGCGGCCCGTTCCAGCTGATGTAGAGTCCGCAGGCGACGGTGGCGATGACGCCGGAACCTCCGAAGCGCTCCGGCAGCCAATAGGCGACATAGGGCGTGATCAGCGACAGCGTGATTTCGACCTGCGGATCGCGTGCCCAATGCCGCGCGCGTAGCGAGAGCCAGCCGACGGCTATTCCAAACGCCGTTTCGCCGGCGACGATGGCGGAGAACTCGCCGATCGCCTTTGGCAGCGAGAACACGCCTGTCGAAATCGCGACGACGGCAAAACGATACAGGATCAGGGCGGTGGCATCGTTGGCCAATCCCTCGCCTTCGAGCACCACCATGATACGGCGGGGGATGGCGAGCTTGCGGGCGATCGCCAGTGGCGCAACGACGTCCGGCGGCGCGACGATCGCCCCCAGCAGAAAACCGACGTTCCAGGGCAGCCCGATCAGATAATGGGTCGCTGCCGCGACCGCGGAAGCGGTGAAGATCACGCAACCTACCGCCAGCAAAATGATCGGGCGCAGATTGAATTTGAATTCGCGCCAGCTCATCGCAACCGCTGCCGAATAGATCAGCGGCGGCAGCACCAGCAGCAGGATCAATCCGGGCGGCAGTTCCGGCGTCGGCATTCCCGGCACGAAGGCGAGCGCGGTTCCGGCCAGTAGCAACAGGATTGCCGGGGCAACCTCGATGCGCCGTGCCAGAAGCGCGGTTCCGGCGAGCACCGCGAGCAGGATCAGAAAGAGCTGAAAGTCGGCTTCCACGATCGTTTCGATCCTCGTCGAGCTAGTACCGCCGATCTGGAGTCCCTGAACTGCAAGCAGCGAGTTCCTCCCAGGGACTCCAGATCGAAAGCGGTACTAGAATTATAAATTTGCTAGTGCCCTTTGCTTTCCGAAGTTCGCGTAAGAGGTTGCCGCGATCTCTCACGAACTTCGGAAAGAGGGCACTAGCTTGCCTGAAAAGGGACCGAGGTCAACGCCAGCACCTCTCACGGTGCAATAAGGCGATCCGGCGCGCTAAAGCGCGCTCGCGGCGATATTGACCATCAGCGCGAGCAGCGCGGTGTTGAATACGAACGAGATGATTCCGTGCGCGGTCGCGATGCGGCGGATCGTCTTGTCGGTGATGCCGACATCGGACACCTGTGCGGTCATGCCGATTACGAACGAGAAATAGACGAAGTCCCAATAGTCGGCATGATCTTCCTTGTCGCCGCTTGGGAACTGAAGCCCGCCCGGCTTGTGGCCCCGGTAATATTCATGGGCGTAATGCAGCGCGAAGCCGGTATGCACCGCGGCCCAGGACAGCGCCACCGTCAGCGTCGCAAACATCAATTCGGCTGGCTTGTGCTGGCCTTGGCCGAGTTCGAACACGATCGCGGCCAGGCTTGCGAAGGCGCCAAGCGCGGTCAAAAGCGGAATCGCAAAGCGGCCGTCGTCCTGTAGCGCGGCCATGCGACGGATCGTGTTCAGATTGCTGCGTCCCATCATGATGTAGACGAGCACGATATACATCGCGACGATTATGTCCCAGCCGATCAGCAGGCGTGTGATGACCCGAAGCGACGACGGCAGCAGAAAGAACACGACAATGCCGAGCGCGATCGAGATGAACGTGCGCGGTCGCGCGTAAACGAGGCGAATGGGCCTCGGCATCTTCCTGAAACGAAAAAGCCGCTCCTCGAATTCTTCGCCTGCCATGCCGCTCTAGTTCTTGCGCTCGGCGACAAAGCGCGCAGCGGCGCGCAGCACGTCGCCGCGGGTCCCGAAGATCGACAGCGCCTGATCGGCGCGGGCCAGAAGATCGCGAACGCGCTGCTTGGCGCCGTCGATGCCGAGCTGGGTGACGAACGTGGTCTTGCCCAGCGCCGCATCCTGGCCGGTCTGCTTGCCGAGTGCGGCGGCGTCGCCCTCGACGTCGAGCAGGTCGTCGGCGATCTGGAATGCCTCGCCGAGCGCGCGGCCGTAGTCATCGAGCGCCTGGTATTCCTTCGGCGAGGATTGACCGAGGATGGCGCCGGCGATGCAGCCGAAGCGCAGAAGCGCGCCGGTCTTCATCTGTTGCAGGCGCGCGACGTCGACCGGCTCGCGGTCGCCGAAGCGGCCTTCACCGGCGAGATCCAGCATCTGGCCGCCGACCATGCCGCCGATGCCGGAGGCGCGCGCCAGCGCGCGGGTGAGCAGCAGGCGCACGGTCGGGTCTTGGTGGATTTCGTCGCGGCTGACGATGTCGAAAGCGAGCGTCAATAAGCCGTCGCCGGCGAGGATCGCGGTCGCATCGTCGGTCTTTTTGTGTAGCGTCGGCCGGCCGCGCCGCAGGTCGCTGTTGTCCATCGCCGGCAGGTCGTCATGGATCAGCGAATAGCAGTGAATGCATTCGAGCGCTGCACCGGCCAGCAGTGCCGCGTCGCGGGGCACGCCGAAGATCGCCGAACTTTCCACCACCAGAAACGGCCGCAAGCGCTTGCCCCCGCCGAGACTCGAATAGCGCATGGCATCCATCAGCCGCTTCGGCCGCGCGATTTCGTCGGGCAGAAGCGTGTCGGCGAGAAGTTTTGCGAGCAGCGCCTCGGTATCCTCCGCGGTCTGGTCCAGTCGCTTCGCAAAGTCCTGAGGTGGCGTGGCGGTCGTCATCAAGAAAAGCTCCCGAGCAAAGCTCTTTGGTCAAATCGGGCGGACAATCGTTGATGACGCTTCCCGCGTCAATTGCGCCCGGGCCATTCTGGGTGCCTTAAAACAGTTGAAAAAACGAGGGATTATCAGGCAGATATCCGTCGATCCGGCCCATTAAGCCAGAAACCATATTTTGCGCATTGCCCGAAATCTGCTTCCGATCCTGCTGGCGATCCTGCTCGCCGTGCTTTTGCTGCCCTACCTTCTGACGCCGCTGTATCGCACCGGCCACCCGACTTCAGCGCTGATGGCCTGGCGCTACCTGACCGGCGCGCCGGTGTCACGGCAGTGGGTCGACCTCGCAGGGATGGCCGCTTCCTTGCCGCGTTCGGTGGTGGCTTCCGAAGACGCCAAATTCTGCACCCATCACGGGGTCGACTGGGGCGCGCTTCGCGAGGTGATCGATGACGCCGAGGACGGCGAGGCCTCCCGCGGCGGTTCGACCATCACCCAGCAGGTGGCCAAGAACCTGTTCCTGTGGCCAGGCCGCAGCGTGGTCCGCAAGGCGCTGGAACTGCCGCTCGCGTTGTGGATCGACTTCGTCCTGCCCAAAGCGCGAATCCTGGAAATCTACCTTAACATCGCCGAGCTCGGGCCCGGCGGTCAGTTTGGCGCGCAGACCGGCAGCCTCTATGCCTTCGGTCATGGCGCTTCGACGCTGACGGCGAGGGAGGCGGCGCTATTGGCGGCGATCCTGCCCAATCCGCATCTGCGCAGCGCCCGCACCCCGGGGGCTGATGTACGCCGCCTCGCCGGAATTTACGTTGCCCGGGCCCAAGCCAGGAATGGCAGCGCTGCTGGAGCGGTTTTTGAGCGTTTTTTACCGTTTTTGAAGCTAGTGGGGTGGATTTGACATTCGCTACGGTGTTTACCTCGGCCGCGTAAAGCGAATGTCAAATCCAAAACCCCACTAGAAACCTATATTTACCTAGTGGTCCTTTGATTCCAGCATTCGCAAAACTGCTCGCCGAGACGGGATGCGAATGCTGGAATTGGACCACTAGCGTTGAGGCGCGTCATCCTCTATAAGCGCGGCCTCATCGGCATTTTGAGCTTGCGTCTTGGCGCTTTAGCCGCCCGTTTCGGGACGATGCCTACCGACAATACCCCTAGAGGACACCGATATGGCCGTTCCCAGAAGAAAAACATCGCCATCGCGGCGTGGCATGCGCCGCTCGGCGGACGCCTTGAAGAAGCCGACCTACGCCGAAGACAAGGATTCCGGTGAACTGCGCCGTCCGCATCACCTCGACCTGAAGACCGGCATGTACAAGGGCCGGCAGATTCTCAAGGCCAAGAAGGATTCCTGATCCTCACGCCTGTCGGCTTGATTAGCTGACACGAGAGGCGAGACGGCTGCATGCGGCGAAGCGTTACCGCGCTTCGCCCCGGCAATGTTCCGGTTTCTCTTCAAAGGCCTTGCCGATGTCGATGGTCGGTTTCCCGCTGCTTCTGATCCCGCTCGCGATCTACAACATCATCGTGTTCCTGATGCCCGGCGTTTCCTTCGCCGAGCCGCTGGTGACGCTGCCGCTGATGTCGGGCGCGCCATGGCCGATAACGCTGAGCGATGGGCTGCTCGCGCTCGGCATCGCGATGTTGCTGCTCGAGGTGATGAAGGGCGCGCGACCCGGCGCGAAATATCTCACCGACCATCTGCTGTCGCTGATCGTTTTTGGCGGCGCGATGGCGGAATTTCTGCTGTGGCCGCGCTTTGCCAGCTCGACCTATTTTCTGTTGGCTCTGTTGGCGCTGGTGGATTTCCTGTCCGGCGTCGCGCTACGCGTGCAGCGGCCGGCCACAGCGTCTTCTGGACGAGGAGCGCGGCGCGCTCCAGCCCAAGAACTTCCGGCAGAGGTCAGACACGAGCCTGATGAACCTCACACGGGGGCTTGGCCGCCGGCCAACGAGCCTTCAGGCCCTGCGCCTTCAAGTCCTGTACCTTCAAGTGCCGCGCCTTCCGAGCCGACATTCACCCGTCCCGAAATCGCTCATCCCGAGATGACGATCGCTGCGCCCGCATCCGAAGCGCCATCCGTGGAACCTAAGCCCGGAAGTGGCGCGCAACCGCCGGAAGCCGCGCACTAACTTCTTTTTTTAGACGATTTCCCGCATCCGGCTTCCAACGCCTTCGACGGGCGTCTTTCGCGGCCGGTAAGCGGCCTGTGCGTCCGCCGGGCTCGCGCGCCGCAAGCCCCTGGCTTGCGGGACGTGCTGGGCCTCTGCGATCAAATGCGCAACGAAGATCGGGTCCGGCGCCCAGCGATACCAGCGCCTGCGCGCCCGCCGTTCCGTGAACGCCAGCGGCACCAGTGCCGTACAGGCCGGCTTTGCGTCCGAAGCGGCGCTCACATCCAGGTCAGGCTTTGTTCGATCGTCGGGCATTGGGGTGACATCTCCCCGGCTGAACTGTTACATTTTGGGACATTTCGTCCTCTGCTACAGTCGCCCTCGCAAGGGTTATGCCGCTCCGGCCCGTTTTGTTCCTGACCGAAAAGCTGACGTGGTTTCCAGAATATTTATGAACTTTACATAAGGTTGGTGCGCAACTGGCCTAGATTTGAGACCCGAACGTTAGACTAGGGATCACCAGGTTAGTCGTGGCCTGTTCCGAAACGAGGCGATCTTGAATCCAGTTCTTCCCCCGGCCTCGGCCATCCTCGCCTCGCTCGGCCAGGCTGCCTTCGTCTGGGATATCGCAACCGACAGCCTCGTCTGGAGCGAGCATGTGGCCGCGGTTTTTCCCGACATTCCGCTCGAGCGGTTGGCCAGCGGCGCGGAATTTTCAAACCTGATCGAGCCGCAGCGCTCAGTCCGATCCGACACGCTTGGCGTCTCGCCCGCTGCCCAAAGCGGAGAGGGCGCGCCTTACCGGATCGAATATGGGGTGCGGGCCAATACATCCGCAGCCGTTCAGTGGATCGAGGAGACCGGCTGCTGGTTTGCAGGCAGCGACGGCAAACCGGTTCGGGTCCAGGGCATTGTCCGCGTCATCAACGAACGTCACGCCCGCGACGAGCAGCTTGTCAAACTGTCGCGCCACGACCCGCTGACCGGCGAACTCAATCGCACCCATCTGGTCGCTTCGCTCGCCGAGATCATCGAGGAAGCCGTTCGCTTCCGCAATCAATGCGCGTTCATGCTGATCGGCATCGACCATCTGGCGCGCATCAACGACGCGTTCGGTTTCGACGTGGCCGACGCGGTGATTTCCGAGGTCGCTGTCCGCATTCGCGCGCGCTTGCGCGGCGGCGACGTGCTCGGGCGTTTTTCCGGCAACAAGTTCGGACTGGTGCTGAAGAACTGCACGGTCGACGACATGAACGTCGCCGCCGAACGGTTCCTGGCCGCGATCCGCGACGAGGTGGTGCCGACCAAATCCGGACCGGTCTCGATCACGGTGTCGATCGGCGCCGTCAGCGTGCCTCGTTACGCGCGCAGTGCCGATGAAGCGATCAACCGCGCCCAGGAAACCCTCGACGCCTCCAAGAGCCGGCGTGCGGGATCGTTTTCGCTGTGGCGGCCGAATGTCGAGCGCGACGCCCAGCGCCGGGTGAATATTCGGGTCACCGACGAGATCGTCACCGCGCTCAACGACCGCCGCATCGCGATGGCCTTCGAGCCGGTGGTGGACGCCCGTGGGCGCGACGCCGCCTTTTATGAGTGCCTGATCCGGATGGAGCAGCACGATGGACAGATTTTGCTGGCGCCCGACATCGTGCCGGTGGCGGAAAAGCTCGGGCTGATACGTCTGGTCGATCACCGCGTGCTCGAACTCGTGGTCGCGGAGCTTGCGGCTTCGCCTGCCGTCCAGCTCAGCCTCAATATTTCGCCGGACACCACGATGGATCCGGACTGGTGGATGTCGATCGAATCCCTGATGCGGGCGCATCCCGGTGTCGGCGAGCGGCTGATCGTGGAGATCACCGAGACCGTCGCCATTCAGGACGTCGACGACGTCCGCGGCTTCGTCACGCGGTTGAAGAATTTCGGCAGCCGGATCGCGATCGACGATTTCGGTGCCGGCTACACCTCGTTCCGCAACCTGCGCAAGCTCGGCGTCGATATCGTGAAGATCGACGGCGCCTTCGTGCAGAACATCGCGCGCATCCCCGACGACCGCGCCTTCGTGCAGACGCTGATCGACCTGGCGCGGCGGCTGCAAATCAAGACGGTCGCCGAGTGGGTGCAGGACGAAGAAGCCGCCGTGATGCTGCGCGACTGGGGCTGCGATTACATCCAGGGACGGCTGATCGGGCTTGCCTCTTCGGAGCGGCCTTGGCAGCGGCCGTCCGGCACGGTATTGCCGGCTGCGGGGTAGGCTCGTAAAGCCCTTGCGCAAACGCCGAGGGCTTGGACAAAACTCCCTGCAAAACTTATGTCAACTTTGCGCAGGCACCGCGAAAATCGGTGCCGAAGCAGACATGCTAATATGCGAGTGGCGAAGTGCGACGTTGCCGCGCCTGCTTGAAACAGTCACTGCGCTGGTGACCTGATGGCCCCGCGTAAATCGAGAATGAGCGCCGCCAAGCCGTGATCGTCCGGCATGATGACGGCTAGTTGTTCCGCGTAACCGAGCGCCGCCTTCGCGTCGCCTGCCATCTGGTTAAACGAGACCAGGGCCTGTAGAATCTCGCGATTGGACGGGTGGCTGTTCAGGCTGTCTTTCAATACCGCGATCGCCTGATCACGCTGTCCGGCGGAATGCAGCGCAACCGCATAGACATGCTGGTACCGTGCCGCATCCGGCTCAAACTCGGCCGCGCTCCGAAACTCTGGTAGCGCCGCTTCTTGTTGTTTGAGCCTGGTCAGCGTCAAGCCCAGCGCATGGTGCGCCGCGGCCGCGCGCGGCGAAACGGCGATAGCGGCGCGAAGCACCGTTTCTCCATCCCTATCCCGGCCGAGTTGCCGGTAAAGGTCGGCCAGATTGATCGATGCCGGCAGGTATTGCGGGCTGAGTTGCAGCGCCGCTCTGTATTCGGTCTCGGCTTCGGCCGGCTGTCCGCGGCGGGCGAGAAAGCTTCCCAAGGTGGTGCGGGCTTCGGGCCGCTCGGCGTTGGACCGCTGCGCTTCGACAAATTCGGCCGCCGCGCGTTCAAACGACTCTCGATCCGGCGGCGGCTGGCTTGGCGTTGGAACGGCTGCAAGCAGCGAAGCTGCCCTGATCCGTACGCCGCGTACGGGGTCGGACAATAGCGGCGCAGCCCATCGCCAGACCTGACCGGGGGGTACGTTTTCCAGCATGTCGAGGGCGCCGATCCGCACCATGGGATCGGGGTCGAAGAGCCCGCCGCGAGCTGTGTTAATGTTTGCGGGAGAAATGCGGGGCGCAAGTTCGGTCAATGCACTCGCGCGGGCAACGGCCGGCGCATCGCGATCCGACGCCACGACCGCAAGAAGCGCGGCGGCGTCGGCCTGATCCGTACGCGAAGCGTGGAACGCGGCCCCGTACGTTTGAACCCCCTTACGATCCGGGCCGAACCATCGTTCGACCGCGGCAGCGGCCCATGGTGGGTCCTTGTCGCGGTGGCAATCATTGCAGGCGTTCGGAGTGCCGAGCGTGACGGATAGATCGGGCCTCGGGACACGAAAACTGTGATCGTGGCGCCGATCGACCGTCATGTAGGTCCGCACCGGCATGTGGCACGATATGCATGTAGGCGCTGCTTCGATCCCGGCGTGGTGCCGATGGCTGACATCCGCATATTTTTCGGATGCATGGCATTGCAGGCAGACGCCTTCGCCGGAAGCTCTGAGTTTCGAACTGTGGGGCTCGTGACAGTCGCTGCACGTGACGCCGGCGGCGAACATCCTGCTCTGCCTGAAGGGGGCGTAGTTGTACGCTTCTTCTATGTCGCGCATCTGGCCGTCAGCAAAATAGGTGCTGCGCGCCAGCGGCTCGACCAGATGGGTTTGCGACAACCATTGGCCGGGAATCCAGTCCTCGTGGAATCCCGAGCGGCGGGCATGACACAATCCGCAGGTCTCGACCTCCTTGCGAAGCGTGGATGGCTCGGCACTGCGGTGCGCGTTGCCGGTCTGCAGGTCGATCGGCCAGGTTACGTCGTGGCGCTCGTCGAAACGGACAAGCAATCCCTTGTTCAAATCCTCTCGCCTGCCAAACGGCCACCAGCTCTTTTGATCGCGTGCCCATGTGGCATGAGATGAGCCCTGTCCATGGCACGCCTCGCAGCCGACGCTGATTTCCGCCCAGTGTGTGGCGAAGCGATCCGCCTTGGCGTCGTAATTCTTGCGCAGGCCGGTCGAATGACACTCCGCGCACATGAAGTTCCAGTTCTGGTTCAGCTTTGTCCAGTGCAGGACGTCGTCGTGCTTGATCTCTTCGTTCGGATAGAGATGGAACCAGCGCTGGCCGCCCTTTTCCTTCGGCCGCGTGTCCCACGCGATCGACAAAGCCTGAATGCGGCCGTCGGGAAGCTCGATGAGATATTGTTGCAGCGGGTCGATACCGAACGTGTATTTGACTTCGAATTCAGCAAGCTTTCCGTCCGGCCCGTCGGTCTCGACCAGGAATTTCTCATCCTTGCGGAAGAAGCGCGAGTGCACCCCGTAATAATCGAAGCCTGCGTCGTTGAAATCGCCGAGCACGGTCTTGACTGTGGCGTGTTGCATCGCAGCCTTATGCTGCGAACGATCCCACAGCTTTGCTTCGGTCGCGTGGCAGCCTGCGCAGGTATCGCTGCCGACGAAATTCGCGACGGCTCTGTCTTGCGCGGTGACCCGTGTACCGTTGTGTAGGTGAAGGCCGAGACCGGCGGCAACGATAATCAGCACCGCGGCCATCGTCGCAAGCCAGATCAGGCGTCCCGAGAGCAAAGTGGCTTTGGACCTGCCGGGAACAGGGTCCTGCGACGGTGCGACCTGCGGCATCTCTCCGGCAGGTCTCTTCCGCGATCCGTCGGCATTGCCAATTTTGCGTCGCTTGCGTGCCAACGGCGTAGCCCTACGGTGCTGGGATCAGGGGCGCGTCTCAGAAACGGAAAGCAAGGTGTCCTTCGATCTTGAACTTGTATAGCGGACTTGCCGTTTCGAAGAGCGGAACTCCGACTTCGATCCCGGTCAGAAAACTCTTATTCCATTGTTTTGCGAATTCGACATCCAGGGGAACGAACCACTCCCGCGTCATGAAATTGTAACGAATATCGGTAGACGGAAATATTGCCACCGAGACGCCGTCCGGAAGTCCGATGTTGAGGGTAGGACCGAACTGAAGGTTGCTCGTGTGACTTCGATTGGGATCACCGGCAAAATCGAACTGGTAGCGGGTGACGATCTGAAAATAGGAATCCAGCGATAGTTCGGGCAGGCTGTAGCGGTATCCGGCCGCAGGCGCCATGCGCCAGCGTCCGTTACCGAACTGGTCGTCGCTCGCGGTTGGAGCCCAGAACCTCAGTCCAAAACCGAAGCCTTGCAACGCATCAAGTTCTTTGCTCAAGACCACCTGAAACTGGGTGTCGCCCAATCCGCTGGAAAACGTTCCGGGGGGATCAGATCCATCATTGGTACTGACGGCCGTAAATTCGACCCGCGGGGAAATCTTCCATCCATCATAGAGATCGAACGGACGTTCATATCGCACCTTGGGTGTCCATGTTGTGCCGCCTGCCGACTGAATATTCTCGAGAAAGAAATCGAGGCGATGAATGGGCTTGGTGATGTCGTTGTTGATAGGTGTATCGCCAGCGTCGTTTGCTGCCTGTTGTGCGGAGACGCGGCTTGCGGACAACAGCGCAGCCGTCATCAGCAGAACTGGCCCGAATCGCCTCGATGTGGCCGCAAGAAAGAACACCCGTAATTCCTCCCACGAAACCGTCGCCCCAACCGGCGGGCTTGGTCGAGAGACATGTCTCCAACTCCTTGGTCCGATCGTTATTGCGGCCGACCATAGAACATGGCCGGCCGCAGATCGTTTGATGTCGGGCTGCGCTTAGTCCTTCGCCGGCGAATCCTGCAGCTTCTGCATCACTTCGTCCATGTTGAAGCTGGCGGCCTTCTGCCGTTGCGGATAATCCTTGAACGTCGCCAGGAACTGACCGACATAGGCTTGCGCCGGGACGAGCTGAAAGGCGTGGTCGAGAAGCCAGTCGTAATAGGTGTTCGAGGTGATATCGGCCCGCTCGTAGGGATCGGTCCGGAGATTGAAGATCTTCGGAATCCGCAAGTTTGTAAACGGCTCCGACCACACACGCAGAGTTCCCCTAGCGCGCTGTTCCATGAACACGAGCTTCCAGTTGTCGTAACGCAGGCCGACCAGTTGCTGATCGTCGTTGATGTAGAAGAACGATTTACGCGGGCTCTTCGGGGCCTGTCCGGTCAGGTAAGGCACGAGATTGTCGCCGTCGAGATGGACCTTGTAGGTCATGTCGCCGACCTTGTAGCCAGTGAGCAGTTTGCTCTTGACGTCGGTATCGCCGGCAATCGCCAGCAGTGTCGGCAGCATGTCGAGGTGGGCCACGATGTCGTTGGACACCGTCCCCGGCTTGATTTTGCCCGGCCAGCGGAACATGGCGGGCACCCGGTAGGCGCCTTCCCAGTTCGAGTTCTTCTCGTTGCGGAACGGCGTCATCGCGCCGTCTGGCCAGGAGTTCATGTGCGGACCGTTGTCGGTCGAGTACATCACGAAGGTGTTGTCGGCGATGCCCTCGTCGTCGATCGCCTTGAGCACCGTGCCGACGTTCTTGTCGTGGTCGATCATGGCGTCGTGATAGGGGCTCTGCCAACGCCCGGACTGGCCGATGCTCTCCGGCTTGGTGTGGGTGCGGAAGTGCATGTGGGTGAAATTCACCCAGACGAACGCCGGCTTGCCGGCCTTGTTCATCCGCTTGATGTAATCGGCAGCCCGGTTGGCGATGTCGTCGTCGATCGTTACCATCCGCGCCTTGGTCAGCGGGCCGGTGTCGGTGCAGACCTGCTTGCCGAACTTGCCGAAGCGCGGATCGACCGTCGGATCGTCCTTGTCGGAGGCCTTGCAATCCATCACGCCACGCGGACCGAACTTGGCGCGGAACTCGGGATTCTTCGGATAATCCGGCAATTCCGGTTCTTCCTCGGCATTCAGATGATAAAGGTTGCCGTAGAATTCGTCGAAGCCATGCACGGTCGGCAGGAATTCGTTGCGGTCGCCAAGATGGTTCTTGCCGAACTAGCCGGTCGCATAGCCGAGCGGCTTGAGCAATTCGGCGATCGTCGGATCCTCTTTCTGCAATCCGAGCGGAGAACCTGGCAGACCGACCTTGGTCATGCCGGTACGCAAGCCTGATTGCCCGGTGATGAAGGAAGCACGGCCGGCGGTGCAGCTCTGCTCGGCATAAAAGTCGGTGAACATCGTGCCTTCATTCGCGATCCGGTCAATGTTCGGTGTCTGATAGCCCATCAACCCGCGCGAATAAGCGCTGACATTGGATTGTCCGATATCGTCACCCCAGATGATGACGATATTTGGCTTTCGTGGCTGTTGCGCTTGCACGGCCGCGGGCGCCAATAGTGGCGCCGCGAGCGTGATCGCGACCAAGGCATGCTTCCATCTTGCCATGTGGCATTTCCATTTCATTTGGGATGTACCGCCGTCCCTGCGGCGGGTTTAAAAGTAATTGCAGTGCCTGGGCGAGACGGCGAACCAGGCTGGCAAAACAAAATAGTTTGAGCAATTGCTGGATTTTATTGGCGCGGGCGGGCTCGATTGAAAATTGAAACTACAGTTGTCCGATCCGCAGAAATTGATCTGGATCAAGCCACGAGGCCGCCTGGCGGAATAGCCGTTCAATGTGGCTGAAGGCGCGTTGTCGCGTCGGCAAATTTTCGCGAGACTGAAACATGTGCGCGGAGTGCACAGCCGGCTTCGGCTTGCAGAGAACGGCGCTCAAAGCCGCTCTCATGATAGCTGCGCTCTTTGCGCTGGCATTCACCACCGTCGCTTCCCAAGCAGCCGACCCCCTGCCATCGTGGAACGACGGCCCGGCGAAGCAATCCATCATCGCCTTCGTCGAGAAGGTCACCAAACCCGGTTCGCCGGACTTTGTGCCTGCCGGCGAACGCATCGCGACCTTCGACAATGACGGCACGCTGTGGTGCGAACAGCCGATGCCGGTGCAATTGTATTTCGCGCTCGATCGGGTCAAAGCGCTGGCGCCCCAACACCCGGAATGGGCGACGACCGAGCCTTTCGCCTCCCTGCTCAAGGGCGATTTTCAAAAGGCAATGGCCGGCGGTGACCACGCGCTGCTCGAAATCGTCATGGCTACGCATGCCGGCATGACCACGACGGAATTCGAGCAAATCGTGCAGGATTGGATCGCTACTGCGAGGCATCCGAAAACCGGGCAGCTTTTCACCGACATGGTCTATCAACCGATGCTCGAAGTGCTGTCCTACTTCCGCGCCAATGGCTTCAAGAACTACATCGTCTCCGGTGGCGGCATCGAGTTCATGCGGCCTTGGGCGAACCGGGTTTATGGAATCCCGCCGGAACAGGTGGTCGGCAGCAGCATCAAAACGAAGTTCGAATTGCGCGACGGCAAGCCCGTTCTCGTACGCTTGCCGGAACTGAATTTCAATGATGACCGGGGCGACAAGCCCGTTGCCATCAACCGGCACATCGGCCGCCGTCCCATCGCCGCGTTTGGCAATTCCCGCGGCGACAAGGAAATGCTGGAGTACACGCAAGGTGGCGGCGGCGCGCGGTTCGAGCTGCTGGTACTGCATGACGATGCGAAGCGCGAATACGCCTTCGGCCCCGCGCTGGGATTACCCGAACCGAAACTGGGTGCTTTCCCGCAGGCTCTTTATGACCAGGCAAAGCAGGCTGGCTGGACCGTCGTCAGCATGAAGAACGATTGGGGCGTGGTTTTTCCGTTCGAACCCGGCGCGGTCACGGCCATCGACATTCTGCTGGAGCCGGACGCTGTCATGCTGCGGCACGCCGAAGCCGTGAACGCGGATCATCTGAAGATATTTCCGCAAGGATTTGCGCTGGATGCGGCGCACCGCCCCCACGTGACCATGATCCAGCGTTTCGTCCGCACGGCAGGCCTCGACAAGATCTATGACGCCGCCGGCAAGGTTCTTGCGCGCGCTAATGTGACCGCAATGAAGCTCGAAGCTTTCAAATTCTACTACGTCCCATCCGGCGATCTGGGCCTCTCCGGCATTGTTGCGACACCGACCCCGGAACTGCTCAAGCTGCAACAGGACCTGGTCACTGCGGTGGCCCCGTTCACGGTGACGAGCGGAACCTCGGCCGCCTTCGTCACGACGCCGGGCGATCGTGTTATCGATCCGCTCCTGATCGAGTACGTTTCATCGTTTGTTCCGAAAAACACGGCTGAACGTTTCAGTCCGCATGTCTCAACTGGCCTCGCACCACGAACCTACCTCGACAAGCTGCTCGCCGAACCGTTCGAGCTGTTCACCTTCTCGCCGGCGGGCGCTGCTGTTTATCAGCTTGGCCAGTTCGGCACGGCAGCGAGGAAGCTGAAGGAGTTCAACCTGAAGCCTTGAGAGATGCCGTCGCCGTCGGATCAATTTGGTTGACGCAGATCAACGGCTTGCCGGTCTCGCGGTGAGAACCTTTGTCGGCTCCCGGTTGGAGCGAAGTGCGAACGAAAGGATCACTTTCATGAAGCGTCTATCGCTCTTCTGCGGTATCGTCGCCGCGCTGACAACCACCGCTGCGTCGGCCCAATCGGTCGATCTCACCGGGACCTACCAATGCGTTCAGATGTGTCGTGGTGACGGGCTGGCCCATATCACCCAGAATGGGCCTGAACTTAATCTGCTGACCGAGGCCGGCGTGGCTTCCCGTGCCTGGCCGGATTGGTACTCTCCCGCCAGCCGCCTATGGATCGACGCTTACAATATCAGCGCGGTGTATTCGCCGGACGGCATGCTGATCCAGTTCGATAATGGGACGATCTGGCAACGTTATGTGCCGCCGCCTCCGCCGCCACTTCGTCGAAGGGGCTAGGTCGCGATCGGTATCTTGCCCAGGCGGCGCGTCGGACGGCCGTTGCTCGTCGTAGTTTAGGTGCGAGCGAACTGACGAGTGTTTCGCCTGACCGAAGAAATGGAAAGATTTCGCCCTTGCGCCGACGGGCAAATGACCTTTACGCACTTGCGCCATCCTGTCCCACCAAGAGGGGCGGCTCGCGATCGCCACGACCGCGGGGCAGGGAGCGGTGGACGCTGATCTCCTCGCATGGCGTGCGAGGGGGTGGCGGACGGCGAAGCCGTGTGGTCCTGACGCCCCGACGCTGGCGTTAACTCGCGACAATACTTCGTATTGCGCGGGGATGGTGACAACAAGCCCGGTTCACCAGGGAGAGCGCGGAGTAAGCCGTTAAAACCATTGCGCAGGGAATGCCGGTGTGAACCGGTGAACCTGTGGTGACTAACTCGTGTGCTTTCTATTTTTGCACACGAGGCTTCTGTAACGGGTGCACTGGCGCCCGGCATTCCCTGTGCCCTCTGATTTTAGAGGGGCGAGAATTTGCAAAACTCGGGCGCGAAAGCGCGGCGCGAGAAGGTGGAGCTATACCCACTCGTCATCGCCCGCCTTGTGCGCGATTGCGCACTGGGGCGGGCGATCCAGTATTCCAGAGGCATTGATGTTTGAACCGATAAGCTGCGGCGTACTGGATGCCCCGCTTTCGCGGGGCATGACTGCTACTTGAATCGAAGTGGACGGCTTACTCTTCCGTCTTCGGTTCCTTCGACATGCGATCGAGGCGATCCTGCATGTCCTTCATCTGGCGGCGCAGATCGTCGATGTTGTCGTCCGCTGCCGGCTCCGGCGCCTTTTCGGTTTCGCCAAGCGCCGAGGTGCGCTGCGGCACGAACGGCTTGAACATCGAGAACGTCTGCTGAAACAATTCCATGTTGCGGCGGACATGTTCTTCCAGCGGCGCAAAGGGCGTCCCGCTGAACGTATCGGTGAGCTGCCTGCGGAATTTTTCCTGTTCGCGCGTCAGCGTGTCGATCGACTGTTCGAGATATTTCGGCACCACCATCTGCATGCTGTCGCCGTAGAAGCGGATCAGTTGCCGAAGGAACGTGGTCGGCAACAGATTTTGCCCGGCCTTGTTTTCCTGCTCGAAGATGATTTGTGCGAGCACCGAACGGGTGATGTCGTCGCCGGTCTTGGCGTCGTAGACGAGGAAGTCCTCGCCCTGCTTGACCATCGCCGCGAGGTCTTCAAGGGTCACGTAGGTGCTGGTGCCGGTATTATAGAGCCGTCGATTTGCGTATTTCTTGATCGTGGTGGGTTGGTCTGATTTCGCCATGGGGGCTCACACAGAAAGACCGGGAATGGGAACCCTACGGACCGCCGAAGGGCTGAAGTCAACGCATTGCAGCAAAGGTAAGCATTTTCAATGCAGTTCGGCTACCGTTTTGTGCGGCACGGTTAATTCCAAAGCACGGAGGCGGCTCAGCAAAGCGCCAAGACGCCAACATGTCAGTCAATTTGAATGCACTGCCGCGCAATTCTGCCCTCTGGCCAATTGACATGCCTCAACTACGTTAAGAGGATGGAGGATGAGAGTGGCCCGCCAGTCCGGCCCGCCCCCTTTGCAGAGAATCCTCAAGCCTCAGGAGATGTCCATGTCAGACGATGTCGTCATCGTCAGCGCCGCCCGCACCCCGGTCGGAAGCTTCAACGGTGCCTTCGCTACCTTGCCGGCCCACGATCTCGGCGCCATCGCCATCAAGGCCGCGTTGGAGCGGGCCGGAATCGAGCCGGGCCGTGTTTCGGAAGTGATCATGGGCCAGATCCTCACCGCGGCTCAGGGACAGAATCCCGCGCGCCAGGCCTCGATCGCGGCCGGTATCCCCGTTGAAAGCCCGGCGTGGGGCGTCAACCAGCTCTGCGGCAGCGGCCTGCGTACCGTGGCGCTCGGCTATCAGGCGCTGCTCAACGGCGATTCGGAAGTCGTGGTGGCCGGCGGCCAGGAATCCATGAGCATGGCCCCGCACGCGCAATATCTGCGTGGCGGCGTGAAGATGGGTAACGTCGAATTTATTGACACCATGATCAAGGACGGGCTGTGGGATGCCTTCAACGGCTACCACATGGGCAACACGGCCGAGAACGTCGCGCGGCAATACCAGATCACCCGCGCTCAGCAGGACGAGTTCGCGGTTCACTCCCAGAACAAGGCCGAGGCCGCGCAGAAGGCCGGCAAGTTCAAGGACGAGATCGTGCCGGTCACGATCAAGACCCGCAAAGGCGACGTCGTCGTCTCCGACGACGAATATCCGCGCCACGGCGCCACGCTGGAGGCGATGGCCAAGCTCAAGCCGGCCTTCGAGAAGGACGGCACGGTCACGGCCGGCAGCGCCTCGGGCATCAACGACGGCGCCGCCGCGGTGGTGCTGATGACCGCCAAGCAGGCGGCCAAGGAAGGCAAGAAAGTACTGGCCCGCATCGTCTCCTGGGGACAGGCCGGCGTCGATCCGAAGATCATGGGCACGGGGCCGATTCCGGCCTCGCGCGCCGCGCTCAAGAAGGCCGGCTGGAGCATCGGCGACCTCGACCTGATCGAGGCCAATGAAGCCTTCGCGGCGCAAGCCTGCGCGGTCAACAAGGACCTCGGCTGGGATACCGGCAAGGTCAACGTCAACGGCGGCGCGATCGCGATCGGCCATCCCGTCGGCGCATCCGGCGCGCGGGTGCTGGTGACGTTGCTGCACGAAATGCAGAAGCGCGACGCCAAGAAGGGCCTCGCCACCTTGTGCATCGGCGGCGGCATGGGAATTGCGATGTGCATCGCGCGCGACTAGAGCGCATGATGCGCGGCTGAATTGAGAGAACGAGTGCGTTGCACGCGTCTAAAAAAGGTTCAATCGCTGCCGATAATTTTTCCTTCGCAGTCGCACTGTGCTGAACTAAATGAAACGCCCGGCGCAAGCTGGGCGTTTTATTCTTGATGTTCATCAAACGGCCCGCATAATTCCACGCTACATAAAAAATATGTCCAAGGGAGGTTCCAACATGGCACGTGTGGCATTGGTGACGGGGGGAACGCGAGGCATCGGCGCTGCGATCAGCAAGGCGTTGAAGGCTGCCGGATACAAGGTTGCCGCCAACTACGCCGGCAACGATGCGGCTGCGGAGAAATTCAAGGCCGAGAACGGCATTCCCGTCTACAAATGGGATGTCAGCTCGTTCGAGGCTTGCGCCGCGGGCGTCAAGCAGGTCGAATCCGACCTTGGTCCGATCGAGGTGCTCGTGAACAATGCCGGCATCACCCGCGATGGCGCCTTTCACAAGATGACGCTCGAACAGTGGAATGCGGTGATCAACACCAACCTCGGTTCGCTGTTCAACGTCACCCGACAGGTGATCGAGGGCATGCGGGCCAGGAAGTTCGGCCGCATCATCAGCATTTCCTCGATCAACGGCCAGAAGGGTCAGTTCGGGCAGGTCAATTATTCGGCGGCGAAGGCCGGTGACATCGGATTCACCAAGGCGCTCGCGCTGGAGACGGCCAGGGGCGGCATCACCGTGAACGCGATCTGCCCCGGCTATATCAACACCGAGATGGTGCAGGCGGTGCCAAAGGACGTTCTGGAAAAAAACATCTTGCCGCAGATTCCGATCAACCGGCTCGGCGAGCCGGAAGAGATCGCCCGCGCCGTGGTGTTTCTCGCCGCTGACGACGCCGGCGCCATCACGGGCTCGACGCTGACGATCAATGGCGGTCAATATATGGTGTGACCTCTTCTTCGTCATTGCCTGCGACAAACGCGAAGCGTTTGCGCAAGGGAGCTAAAGCTCCGAAGCAATCCAGTTTGTGATAACAGTAACTGGATTGCTTCGCGGAGCCTGTCATCGGGCGGCGCGATGCGCCGACC
Organism: uncultured Alphaproteobacteria bacterium; assembly: GCA_963770515.1. Taxonomy (GTDB): domain Bacteria; phylum Pseudomonadota; class Alphaproteobacteria; order Rhizobiales; family Xanthobacteraceae; genus Bradyrhizobium. Next base: position 906,472 of record CAVYPW010000001.1, on the reverse strand, counting down.
CGTTGGCTCGCAATGACAGCTAGATGACCTCCCGTACCGCGACGCTGATCGGACTGACCGCGATCCTGATGTGGTCGCTGTTGGCTGTACTGACGGTCGCGACAGGAACGATTCCGGCCTTTCAACTGGCCGCGATCACGTTTGCGGTCGGCGGCTTGGTCGGGCTGTCGACCTTTATCGGACGGCCCGAGGCGCTCTCCGCGCTGCGGCAGCCGCCGCTGGTATGGGCTGTCGGCGTCGGCGGATTGTTCGGCTATCACGCGCTCTATTTTCTTGCGCTGCGTTTTGCTCCGCCCGCCGAGGCCGGACTTCTGAATTACCTGTGGCCGCTATTGATCGTTCTGTTCTCGTCCTTCCTGCCCGGCGAGCGGCTGGCGGTGCATCATGTCATCGGCGCGGTGGCCGGACTTGCCGGCACGGTGTTGCTGCTGACCGGCGGTGGCCTGTCGGGCTTTGCACCCGGCCAGCTTCCGGGACTTTTTGCAGCGTTTGTCGCGGCGTTTGTCTGGGCGAGCTATTCGGTGATGTCGCGGCGGCTGAAGGCCGTGCCGACCGATGCGGTCGCGGGGTTTTGCCTCGCCACTGCGTTGCTCGCGGCGCTCATGCATGCGCTGCTCGAGAATACCGTATGGCCCGAGACATCAGCGCAGTGGCTCGCGATCGTCGCGCTCGGCCTGGGACCGGTGGGCGCGGCGTTCTACACCTGGGATATCGGCATGAAGCGCGGCGATATCCGGGTATTGGGAGCCGCGTCTTACGCGACGCCGCTGCTCTCGACCGCGTTTCTGATCCTGGCGGGATTTGCCAAGGCCAGCGCCAACATCGCCATCGCCGCGGTGCTCATTGCGGGCGGGGGATTGATCGCCGCCAAAGACATGTTTCGCAAGCGCTAGCGCGTTTTCGAGCGAAGTGGGAACCGGTTCGCGTGAAGAAAACGCGTCAAACAAAGACTAGAGGGGTCCTATTCCGGCGCCCAGTCCTTTGGCGCCAGTTCGAAGGTCGCGAAATCGAATCCCGGCGCCACCGTGCAGCCGACCAGCGTCCAGTCGCCCATACTTTCTGCTGCCTGCCAGGCATGCGCCGGCACGATCGCCTGCGGGATACCGCCAGCAAGGTCTGGTCCGAGGGCGATGCTGCGTGTGCCGTCATCATCGGAAATCTGCAAGGTCAGCGCATCGCCCGCATAGTAGTGCCAGACCTCGACCGCATCGATCCGGTGCCAGTGCGAGCGCTCGCCACGCGCCAGCAGAAAATAAATCGCAGTGGAACGCGAACGCCCGACGGCATCGACGCTGGAATCGCGAAACGTCTCGCGATAATGGCCGCCTTCGGGGTGCGGCTTCAGGTCAAGCGAAGCGATGATGTCGGAGGCGGAAGGCCGCTTGGCCATCAGGATCGTTCTTGCATCAGGATTTGTTCTTGCGTTCGCGCAGTTCGCCGAAGATTTCGGCGGCGCCGCGGTCCTTCATCCGCACGCTGGCGGCAACCGAAGGATCGTCCGCGCGCAGAAACACGTTGGCCTTTTTCTCTTCGCCAAGCAGCGTCGGGATCGTTGGCTTGTTTGCTTCCCGCAGCCGCTTTACTTCCTCGGCGCGGGCTTTCAATACCGCATTGTCGGGCTCGATCGTCAGCGCAAATTTGATGTTGGATGCGGTGTATTCATGGCCGCAGTAGAGTTTGAAGTCGTCAGGCAGCGCGCGCAGCTTGAGCAGCGACTCCCACATCATCGGATAGGTGCCTTCGAACACACGCCCGCAGCCGATCGAGAACAAGGTGTCGGCGGCAAACAGCGCCTTTTCGTTGTCGAAGACGTAGCTGACGTGGTCGAGCGTATGGCCCGGCGTCTCCAGCACCCGTGCCAGCAGGCTTCCGATCTTCAAAACGTCGCCCTGCTTGGTGCGAAGGTCGACGTCGGCGATCTTGGTCGACTTGTCGTGGGGCGCGACGACGCGGCAGTCATATTTCTGCTTCAGCTCGGCGACGCCGCCGACATGATCGTGGTGATGGTGGGTGATGAGAATGTCGGTCAACTGCCAGCCCTCGCGCTCCAGCGCGGCGATAATGGGCGCGGCTTCCGGCGCGTCGATCGAGGCGGTCGCTTTCGTGGCGGGATCGTGAATCAGATAACCGAAATTGTCGGACAGGCAGGGGAACAGGCGGATTTCGGCGGCCATGATATCTCCGTTGCATTCTACTAGTGGTTTCCAGCAATCTTTGGGCTTGAAATAGGGCGTTAACGCCGAATGAGCAATGCGCCTTTGCGGGCCCAATTCGGCCATTCACCGTGGTAGATTGAGATCCATGACCATTGATGTGATCGACTTGAGGGATTTCTACTCGCAGCGCCTCGGTATCGTGGCGCGGCGGTTGATCAATCGCGGCATTCACGCCCGCTGGCCGGAAGCCGAGGGGCAGCGGGTATTGGGCATCGGCTATCCCACGCCCTATCTCGGCCTGTTTCGCGACAGTTCTGAACGCTGCATCGCCTTCATGCCGGCGGCACAGGGTGTGCTGAAATGGCCGACGGCGCGGCCGACATTGGCGACCCTGGTCGATGAGCTTTCGCTGCCGCTGCCGGACTCGGCGGTCGATCGTATCCTGCTGGTTCACGCGCTGGAAATGTCTGACGATCCGGAAGGGTTGTTGCGCGAGGTGTGGCGGGTGCTGGCACCTTCGGGCCGTATGATGGCGGTTATTCCGAACCGCCGGAGCGTATGGACTCGCACCGACAATACGCCGTTCGGCCACGGCCGGCCTTATTCGCGTTCGCAGATCACGCAGTTGCTGCGGCAGACCTGGTTCACGCCGATCGGCTGGGGCGAGGCCTTGTTCGTGCCGCCGCTCGCCGCCGGCTGGTTCTTGCGCTCGGCGGCCGCGTGGGAGCGCGTCGGCGCCGCGATCTCGATGCCCTTTGCCGGCGTCCACATCGTGGAAGCGACCAAACAGGTTTACCGCGCTATCCCTGCGCACCGCGAACGCACGCGCCTGATACCGGCGCTGCCGCCGGTATTGGTGCCGTCGTCATTCCAGCGGGATGACGGATAAATGCCGTTACGGTCTGCGCATAAAAGCGCGGCGCCGGCTATTCATTTCCCGGAGTGAAATCGTCGCTGGGCGCAGCAGGGCCTGCGGCCACGCCTTCCGGACGCGGCCCGTGCGGACGACGGCGACGTCGCGGGAATCGTTCGCGTTCGCCGCCATTGCCGCCTTCGAAGCCGCCACCATTGATCTGCGGCTGCGGCCCGGTGATGAAGGAAGGCAGGCGATCGACGCCGCCATTGTCCGGAACGGAGGGTTGCGGCTGCTGCTGCTGAAATGGCGGCTGGCTGCGTTGTTCGCGGTGATTCTCTCGCGGCTGGTGCTGTTCTCGCGGTTGATATGACTGCTGATGATCCCGCTGGCCGTTGTCGCGGGGCTGATAGGGCTGCTGCTGCACCGGAACGAATCCAGGCTCCTGGCCGAAGTTCGAAAAGCTCTCGTCCTCGTCGCCATCCTCCGAGGTCATCTCGGCATCGGGCCGGGGCTGCGGCTGGTTCTGGCGGAATTGCTCCTGAGCCGCGGCAATCAGACGGAAGTAATGCTCGGCATGCTGGTAGTAATTTTCCGCAGCGACCGGGTCGCCGGAGGAGCGCGCATCACGCGCGAGCTGGACATATTTTTCGGCGACGTGAGACGCAGTCCCGCGGATTTTGATATCCGGTCCGTTGGATTCGAACACCCTCGTCATCGGGTTCTGACCACGCCGGTTATTATTATTGTTGTTGTTATTATTATTCCGGTTACGCATCCGCTTGTTGTTTTGACCGTTTCTCATGTCGTGCCTTTGATCCAGCCCTGAAATGACCTTGCCTCAAACTTCCAAGAGCCGTGATGTCGAGGGCTCTGGAGTCCCGTTTTCGCTTGTCTGCCGTTTCGCTTCGTTCGCTATTTCGCTTCGTTCAATGTCGCGCGCCGCCTGATCCGGAGCGCGCGATCGTCGCGCGCACCGAACCTAAACCGCCGCTTGTTTGCACACAGATTTACCGTACGCCGCAGTCAACAAAGGCGCGTTCCCCACCAGCCCGGCGCGCGTCGCCGGCCGCATCAAGTTATTCCGCCTGCTAAAACAAGCACAGGTTTCGAGCGTGATTTTTCAAGCGCAATATCAGGCTTTCGTTCGCTTTGCGGTCGGAAGCAGCGCAGCTTGCCTAAGCCATCGCGCTCAAAGGGACCTGCGTTTTGGAACCTTTCACCCGGGGGCTCTCGCTGTGAGAACTCTGGCCTCGATCCGTATCTGCCTACGGGGCCAGTAACCCTGGACTGATGTTGGCCGGAACGTAGTCGCTCCCGGGGAATATTCCAAGTGCTTTTTTTGCATCCCAATAGGGCTTTATCGGGGCCTTTTTTGGAAGGCGACCGCCCTTTGGATGCCCGCCAGATCGGCTTGAGGCGCCCCCCAAAGCTTTAACCCTACCGCCGCCATCAAACCCCGAACATCGCTGCTTTGGCCTTGCCCGACCTCCATAACGAGCGCGCCTCCCGGCGCCAGCAGCCGGGCCGCCTCGGGGCCGATCCTGCGATAGGCGTCAAGGCCATCTGCGCCGCCATCCAGCGCGGCCGGCGGGTCAAAATCCCGGACCTCCGTCGCTAAACCCTCGATATCCGCTGAGCGGATATAGGGCGGGTTCGACACGATCAGGTCGAATGGACTGGAAAGGGCAGTCGCGTAATCACAGGCCACGAACGCAGCCCGTTGCGCGAACCCCAGCCTGGCGGCATTGCTGCTTGCTGTCCTGAGTGCGGGCACGCTGATGTCGGTTCCGACGCCAAAAGCGTCGGATAGTTCGGACAAAAGCGCCAGCAAGATCGCACCTGATCCGGTGCCGATGTCGACGATTCGCAGCGGGAGATCACGACGGGGCGATGTGCCAATAACCCTCCATGCCAGTTCGACGACGGTTTCAGTGTCCGGCCTTGGCACCAGCGTTGCCGGCGAAAGTTGCAAGGGCAGGCCCCAAAACTCCTTGACGCCGAGAATGCGGGCGACCGGCTCTCCTGCCAGGCGACGACGCGTGAAGTTTTCAAGATGTGCGGCTTCGTATTGCGTGATGATCCGCGTTGTCGCTGTCATCAAGCCGGTGAGGTCGAGGCCGAGTGCCGCGCCGGCCAACAGGCGCGCGTCAAGTTCGGCTGAATCGATGCCTCGTTCCCTGAACCTTGAAGCCAGCGCGCGCCGCGCGGCCTCGACAGTCTGCCCCGCGAAAGAGGCGGGCTCTGTCACGCCGAAGCGCCTTGCGCTGCAAGTTGTGCGGCCTGGTGCTCGGTCGTCAGTGCGTCAGTCAATTCGCCAAGCGCTTCACCCGCGATGACCTGCGGGAGTTTGTAGAGCGTCAAATTGATGCGGTGATCGGTGACGCGGCCTTGCGGAAAATTATAGGTGCGGATGCGCTCGCTGCGGTCGCCGGAGCCCACCTTCTCCTTGCGGTCGGCCGAGCGCACAGCGTCGATGCGCTGGCGCTCGGCATCATAAATGCGCGAGCGCAGGATATTCATCGCCGAAGCACGGTTCTTATGCTGCGACCTGCTGTCCTGCATCATCACGACAATGCCGGTTGGAATATGGGTGATGCGGATCGCGGATTCCGTCTTGTTGACATGTTGGCCACCAGCACCCTGCGCCCGCATGGTTTCGATCCGCAAATCATCCTGCTTGATATCTACATCGACGTCCTCGACCTCCGGCAGCACCGCGACCGTCGCCGCCGAGGTGTGGATGCGGCCTTGCGTCTCGGTATCGGGCACGCGCTGCACCCGGTGCACGCCGGATTCGAATTTCAGTTTGGCAAAGGCGCCGCGGCCCTGCACCTCGGCGATGATTTCCTTGTAGCCGCCCACGGTGCCTTCGCTCGCCGAGATCACCTCGACCTTCCAGCCCTGCAAGTTGGCGAAGCGCTCGTACATGCGGAACAGATCGCCGGCGAACAAGGAGGCTTCATCGCCGCCGGTGCCGGCGCGAATTTCCAGCACCACGTTGCGGTCGTCCATGGCGTCCTTGGGCAACAGCGCGACGCGGATCTTTTGTTCCAGTTCGCCAATACGAGCCTGAAGCGCGTCGCGTTCGGCTTCGGCCATACCGCGCATTTCAGGATCGGTCGCGGGGTCCGCCAACAAGCCGTCGGTGTCGGCGAGTTCACCGCGCGCGGCGCGATAGGTTTTAACGGCATCGATCAGCGGGTTGAGTTCGGCGAGTTCGCGCGTGATCCGCACATAGTCTTCTGAATTCACCTGGCCCAGCAACTGCGCCTCCAACGAGGCGTGGTGCGCCAGCAGAATGTCCAGTTTGGCTTCGGGGAGCATCGACATGGTGTGGTCTCGAATTTCGTCGTTTTCAGCATATGGGGAGCGGAGCGGAAAATTGTCCCGCTACAACGACAGCCCTTCCGCCTCGGCGAATTCAGTCAGCTTCTGGCGGATCGACACGCTGCCGGAGGGTGCATCGAGCAGCGAGTTCATGACGGCTTCGGCCTTTTTAGCGTCGAGGTCGAGGATCAGCGCCTTGACCGGGCCGTGCCCGGTAGCCGACAGCGACAACGATCGGTAACCGAGCGCAATCAGCGCCAGCGCCCCGATCGGCTTCGACGCCATTTCGCCGCAGAGGGAAGCTGATTTTTTTGCCACGTTGGCCTTCTGCACGATTTCGCGCAGCACCCGCAGGATCGGCGCCGACAAGGTGTCGAACCGCTCGGAAACCTTGGCGTTGCCGCGATCGACCGCGAACAGGAACTGGAACAGATCGTTGGAGCCCACCGAAATGAAATCGACCTTCTTCAGGAGCTCTTCAAGTTGATAGAGCAATGCCGGCACTTCCAGCATGGTTCCGACATCGATGCGCTCGGGCAACGCGTGTCCATGCTGACGCAGATAGGTCAGTTCGCGCTCGACGATGCTCTTGGCGGCATCGAATTCGGCAACTTCCGAGATCATCGGGAACATGATGCGCAGGCTTCTCCCGCCACCGGCGCGTAAGAGAGCGCGAATCTGGCCGCGCAGCAAACCTGGCCGGTCGAGCCCGAGCCGGATCGCGCGCCAGCCGAGCGCCGGATTTTCCTCGATCACGCTCTCCATATAGGGCAGCGCCTTGTCACCACCGATGTCGAGGGTGCGGAAGGTCACCGGCTTTGAGCCGGCGGCATCGAGCACGGTGCGGTATAACGCGAGCTGGTCGCTGGTGCGGGGCAGGCTCTGGCCGACCATGAACTGCAATTCGGTGCGGAATAGGCCGATGCCGGCCGAACCGGTGTCGTCGATATGCGGCAGGTCGATCGCAAGCCCTGCATTGATCAAGAGCTCGACCGGCTGTCCGTCTTTGGTGACGCAAGGCTTGTCGCGCAAGGCAGAATATTGCGCCTGCCGGCGGGCGCGAAACCGCACCCGCTCCGCGTAGGCCTGTTCGATTTCGGTCGAGGGCCGGACATAGATCGAGCCTGAGGTGCCGTCGACAATGATGGCGTCGCCGGGGTCGGCGATACCCGGCGCGTTCGGCACCTCGCCGACCGCCGGAATGCCGAGCGCGCGCGCTACGATCGACACGTGCGAGTTGGCAGTGCCTTCCTCCAGCACCAGTCCGCGCAGGCGCTTGCGGTCATAATCGAGCAGCGCCGCCGGCCCCATCGCGCGCGCGATCAGGATGGCATTGTCGGGCAACTGCTCGCGCGATGGCGCGTGATCCTGTCCGACCAGTTGCCGCATCAGGCGATGGCCGAGGTCTTCGAGGTCGTGCAGCCGATCGCGCAAATAGGGATCGGTCGAGCGCAGCATGCGGGCGCGGGTATCGGACTGGACGCGTTCGACCGCGGCTTCTGCGGTGAGGCCTGTGGCCACCGCCTCATGCAGCTTGTGCGACCAGCCGTGATCGTTGGCGAACATCCGGTAGGCTTCGAGCACGTCGCGATGTTCGCCGCCGTCCGCCACGTCGCCGCGCTCCAGCATGCGGTCGAGATCGGCCCGCAGTTTAGCCAGCGCCGTATCCAGCCGCTTGATTTCCTTCGGCAGGTCCTCGGCAATGTAATTGGTGATGACGACGCGCGGCTCGTGCAGCACGACGTGGCCGAGCGCAATGCCGTCGGACAGGATCGCCCCGGTCTTGTGCAGGGAATGCCGCGCGGCAGGCTCGGCGCCCGGCTGCGCCAGGGCCGACAACTCGCCGGAGGCGATCATTTCCGCCAGCACCATCGCGGTAGTCTGGAGCGCCTCGACCTCCTCCTCGACATAAGTGCGCTTGGCGCGGTTCTGCACCACCAAGACGCCAAGCGTGTTGCCGGCGCGCAGGATCGGCACGCCCAGGAACGAGTGATAGATTTCTTCGCCGGTTTCGGGCCGGAACGAGAACGCCGGATGGCTCTGTGCGTCGTTGAGGTTGAGCGGGGTCGCCTCGCTGGCGACAAGGCCGACCAGGCCCTCATGCGCGCTCAGCACGGTGCGGTGCACGGCGTCGCGATTAAGGCCCTCGGTGGCGTAGAGTTCGAGCGTGTTGTCGACCCGCAAGACGTAGACCGAGCACACCTCCGCCACCATGTTGGCGGCGATCAGCACCACGATCTTGTCCAGACGTTCCTGGGCGGAGACTTGCTCCGCCATGGTTTCGCGAAGCCGTCTCAACAGGACGCGGGGACCTCCCGACGCGCTTCGCATCTCTTTAAATCCTCTTCCACCAAGCCAGCCTGCCGGGCGCCCCCGAGCTGGCGTCAAACGCAAAACGCAACAATTTTATTCATTCGGCGGTGCCGCACATTCGAGATTGACCGAATCACACCGCCAAAACAGTGGCACAGTTCACAATCGGGCTCATCTTCAGGCCGTATACCGAATCGAGCCTTGTTTTGCCAAGCAAAAGCCCTGCCATTGTGACGGTTCGGAAATCCGTACACAGGCCCTGATACGGCCGCGTCAGGAAATGTTGCAGCCGCTAAGAGAAATTGTTTCTAAACTTGATCGAGGCCGTAGAGCGTGTGGAGCGTGCGCACCGCGAGTTCGGTATAGGCGGTGTCGATCAGCACCGAAAACTTGATTTCCGAGGTGGTGATGGCGCGGATGTTGATGTTGCGTGCCGCGAGCGCCGAAAACGCCTTGGCGGCGACGCCGGCGTGGCTGCGCATGCCGCTGCCGATGACCGAGACCTTGGCGACATCGGTGGCGGTGTCGAGCCGGGCATAGCCGATCTTGGCCTTGGCGGAAGTGATGGTGTCGCGGGCGCGCGTATAGTCGGAGGCCGGCACCGTGAAGGTAAGATCGGTAGTCTTGCCGTCTTCCGAGACGTTCTGCACGATCATGTCGACGTTGATATTGGCGTCCGCCAGCGGGCCAAAGATCGATGCGGCAACGCCCGGTTTGTCCTCGATCTGGCGGATGGAAATCTGCGCTTCGTCCTTGGAAAAGGCGATGCCGGTGACGACGTGGCTTTCCATGATTTCCTCCTCGCTGCAGATCAGCGTGCCCGGCGGCTGGTTGGCGTGCGGGTCGATATCCTCGGGCTTGTCGAAACTGGAGCGGACAAAGATCGGCATGTTGTGCACCATACCGAGTTCCACCGACCGCACCTGAAGCACCTTGGCGCCCAGCGAAGCCAGTTCGAGCATGTCTTCGAAAGCGATCCGGTCGAGCCGGCGCGCCTTTGGAACCACCCGCGGGTCGGTCGTATAGACGCCGTCGACGTCGGTATAGATGTCGCAGCGGTCGGCGCGGATGGCGGCCGCGACCGCCACGGCGGACGTATCGGACCCGCCGCGTCCCAATGTGGTGATCCGGTTGGTCTGCGGAAAAACGCCCTGGAAGCCGGCGATAACGGCGACCTCCTTGCGCTCCTTGAAGCGGTTGACCAACTCGCCGCCGTCAATGTCGAGAATCCGCGCGGAGGCGTGGGCGTCGCTGGTCTTGATCGGAATCTGCCATCCCTGCCAGGAACGCGCCTGGATGCCGATCGCCTGCAGCGCGATCGCCAGCAATCCCGCCGTCACCTGCTCGCCGGACGCCACCACTGCGTCATATTCGCGCGCGTCGTGCATGGGGGACGCCTCACGGCACCATTCGACCAACTCATTGGTCTTGCCGGCCATCGCCGAGACGATGACGGCAACGTCATGGCCGGCATCGACCTCGCGCTTGACGTGACGCGCGACGTTGCGGATGCGTTCGATGTTGGCGACCGACGTGCCGCCGAATTTCATCACGAGGCGACCCATACGACTGGTGCATTCCCCTGCGGATTATTAATGTGGTCCGGCGCAAACGCCCGAGCGCGCAGCTAGTATCGACCACTAGAAGGCGCGTATACATAGCGAGGTGACCGGGGGCAAGCAACCGGTTCCGGGTCGCGCTAGGTCATTGAGTTAATTGAGGCTGTTCGTATGGGGCGTTATATCGACGAGATCCTGCAGCCGGGCGAAAAAGTGCTGTATTCGACCACTGCGCACTGGATCTTCTATCTGCCGGCGATCGCGGCCTGGATCGTGGTGCTGGCGCTCGTCGCCGCCTCCGTCGCTTTTCCGCCAATGGCCCTGGTGGGCTTGCCTGCGGCCGCGGTGATTGCCGTGGTGGCGCTGTATTTCACGATTCGAGGCTGGTTCCATCGATTCACCACCGAAACCGACGTGACCGACCGGCGGGTGGTGCACAAGACCGGGTTCATCAACCGGCACACCTTCGAGATCGCGCTCGACAAGATCGCAAGCGTCGAAGTGGACCAGAGCATTCCGGGCCGTCTGCTGAACTACGGCAACGTCACCATCGTGAGCATGGGAGAAGTGAAGCCCCAGCCGATCAAAACGATCGCTTCGCCTCTGGCGTTTCGTAGCGCTATCACCGCGCACTAGGAGCGGCAGGCATCATGGCCATGCAATCAAACCCGCCTGCCGTCCTCTCCGGAGCCGCAGGCTCTACCGTCGACCCCGCGGAGATCGCCAAGTTCTCGAAATTGTCGGAACAGTGGTGGGATCCCAAGGGCAAGATGGCGCCGCTGCACAAGATCAACCCGCTGCGGCTGACCTACATTCGCGATGCCGCCTGCCGCAAGTTCGAACGCAACGTCAAAAGCCTGAACTGTCTTTCGGGCTTGCGCGTCCTCGATATCGGGTGCGGCGCCGGCCTGTTATGCGAGCCGCTGACCCGGTTGGGCGCCCAGGTGATCGGCGTCGATCCCTCCGCCAGTAATATCGCTGCGGCCAAACTGCATGCCGACAAAGGCCACCTCTCGATCGATTATCGCTGCACCACCGTTGAGGAGATGGACGTTCGCGAGCGCTTCGACATCGTGCTGGCGATGGAAGTGGTCGAACATGTCAGCGACGTCGGCATCTTCCTTGGCCGTTGCGCGGCGATGCTCAAGCCCGGCGGGCAGATGGTGGTTTCCACGCTCAATCGCAACTGGAAGAGTTTTGCGCTTGCGATCGTCGGCGCGGAATATGTCCTGCGCTGGCTGCCGCGCGGCACCCATCAATGGGAGAAGTTCGTCACCCCCGACGAACTCGCACGCCACCTCCTCGATAACCGGCTAACTATCACTGAGCAGACTGGCGTAGTCTACAGCCCCTTCGCCGATCGCTGGGGTTTGTCCTCCGATATGGACGTGAACTACATGGTGATCGCGGAAGGCATGATTTGAGCCTGATTCTGTTTTCTCTTTTCCGCATTCCCTGATGTTCACCGTTACCTCGCTCTGGATTCCGTTCACGATCACCGCTGCAATGGGCCAGGTCGCGCGCAACGCCATGCAGCGGCAGTTGACGGGCCCGCTTGGCACCTGGGGCGCGACCAACATCCGCTTCCTGTTTGGTTTTCCCTTCGCCATCCTGTTTTTCGCCGGTGTGCTGGTTTTCACCGGCGACGCCGTGCCGTCGCCGACGCCGGCATTCTGGCCCTGGCTTCTGCTCGGAGCGCTCTGCCAGATCGTCGCCACCGGCCTGATGTTGCTCGCGATGAACGAGCGCTCCTTCGTCGTGACCACGGCTTATATCAAGACCGAGGCGATCCAGACCGCGATCTTCGGCTTCATTTTCCTCGGCGATCACCTGACCGTCTCGAAGGTGATCGCGATCCTGATCGCGACCGTCGGCGTAGTCATCACCGCGCTGCGGCCGGGTGGCGAAAAAGGTTTTTCCGATTGGCGGCCGACCGTGATCGGGCTGGTTTCGGCCGCGGCCTTCGCGCTCTCGGCCAATGGCTATCGCGGCGCGATCATCACGATCCATGGCGCTTCCTTTGTGACGGCGGCGACCTACACGCTGGTGTTCGGACTGTTCGTGCAGACGCTGATCCTGACGATCTACCTGTTGGCGCGCGCCCCCGGCGTGCTCAAGGCGATCCTGGGCCTGTGGAAGCCGTCCTTGCTTGCGGGTTTCATGGGCGCCTTCGCCTCGCAATTCTGGTTCCTGGCGTTCGCGCTGACGGCCGCGGCCAATGTGCGCACGCTGGCGCTGGTGGAAGTGCTGTTCGCGCAAGCGGTCGCATATTATTCGTTCAAGCAGCCGATCTCGGCGCGTGAAATTGTCGGCATCGTGTTGATCGTGATCGGGGTGGGGCTGTTGGTGGCCGCGTAGCGTTAGTTTGACGCGTTTTCTTGACGCGAACCGGAGGCCACTTCGCTCGAAAACGCCAGGTTAGCCCTTGAAAGCAATCAGCACGGCGCCGGTGGCAATCAACACGATACCGATCCAGCCATAGGGCGACGGCCGTTCGCCGAGAAACGTCACGCCGAACAACGCCACCAGCACGACGCTTAGCTTGTCGATAGGCGCGACCAGCGTCGCCGGACCGAGTTTCAACGCGCGAAAGTAACAAAGCCACGACGCGCCGGTGCCGAGCGCGGAGAGCACGAGAAAAATCCAGCTTTTCGGCGAGATCGCCCCCGGGTTGGACAGCTGTCCGGTCGCAAACAGGATCAGCGACAGTGTGATCAGCACGATCACGGTGCGGATCAGGGTTGCCAGATCGGAGTTGATGCCTTCGACGCCGACCTTGGCAAAGATCGCCGTTAAGGCCGCGAACACTGCCGACAGCACCGCCCAGAGTTGCCAGGACGACAGGGTTTCAGGATTCATCGGGCGGCCTCAGCGGGAAATTATGTCGCCGTTTCCCTTGGGGAGGATTTAATTCCTGTCCTCCGGCAGCACCGGCAGCGGCATGACCTCGACGCCTTCCTCGATCAAGGCCTTGGCTTCGTCCGGCGAGGCCTCACCGTAGATCGGGCGATGTTCGATGTCGCCATAATGCATCTTGCGCGCTTCGTTCGGAAACGTTTCGCCAACATTATCGGCGTTCTTGACGATATGGTCGCGCAATTCCTTGAGCTTGGCGCGCAGCTCGGCCTCCTGCGCCATCAAAAGCGGCGTGGGCGAAGAAGGCGGGATGACTTCGGCGGCCGGGGCCGGCACGGGCAACTGATCGGAAGGCCTGTGATCGGAAGGCTTGGCGTCGCGGCCCTTCTTGCCGACGATCCGCGGAGCCATGATGGCGCGTTCGACCTTGGTCGAGCCGCAAACGGGGCAACTCACCAGCTTGCGCTTTTCCTGGGCTTCATAGGCCGACGAACTTTGGAACCAGCTTTCGAAAGCGTGGCCCTTGGCGCAGCGCAGATTGTAATGGATCATGCCGATCCTCGATCCGATGGAGTGGATTTGACATTCGCTCCCCTTGGGCCGCGCGTTCTCATAGCGAATGTCAAATCCGAAACTCCATTGGAATTTGTAATTTGCTGGTGTCCCTTTGGTTCTGACATTCGTAAACGAACTCGCCGTGATAGCATACGAATGTCAGAGCCGGGACACCAGGTGCAGATGGTCGGGACCTGACCTCGGATCGGCGACGGAAAAACGCCGGCCATGTTGCAGCGACGGGACGGTCTTGCGCGCGGTCTCGACCAGCGTCGGATCGATCTTCGCCATGAAAACGCCGGGCTCGACGCCGCCCTCGGCCAGCACTTCCCCCCAAGGGGCGATGATCAGCGAATGCCCGAAGGTCTCGCGCTTGTTCTCGTGCAGGCCAGCTTGCGCGGCGGCGAACACAAAGCAACCGTTCTCGATGGCACGGGCGCGCAGCAGCGTTTGCCAATGGGCCTCGCCGGTTTTCCGGGTGAAGGCGGAAGGCACGGTGAGGAACGAGGCGCCGCTTTCGGCGAGCGCGCGATAGAGCGCCGGAAAGCGGACATCGTAGCAAATCGTCAAGCCGATACGCCCCCAGGGCAGGTCGGCAATCACGGCGGTCTCGCCAGGCTGATAGTTGGTCGACTCGCGATAGCTTTCGCCGCCCGGCAGATCGATGTCGAACATATGGATCTTGTCGTAACTGGCGATCACGCCTCCGTCGGGTCCGATCAGGAACGAGCGGTTGACGGCGCGTTCGGTGGACGCACGCAGCGCCAATGAGCCGACATGCAGATGAATTTTCAGCTCGGCGGCGAGCGCGCGGTAGCCCTTTAGCGAAAGATCGTCCGCCTCGTCGGCCAGATGCTCGAACAGCGCCTTGCGGTTCAGCTGCATCATATTGCTCACCTCAGGCGTGAGCACATAGTCGGCGCCTTGCGCGGCCGCCTGCCGGATCAGTTTGATGCCCTGCTCAAGGCTTGGCCCGGGCAGCAAGCCCGTGCGCATCTGCACCATGGCGGCGGTAAAGGAGCGGTCAGCACTCATGAATTGGCCTTCTCACCGGCGAGCAACGCGTCAAGCTTTCCGGCGCGGTCGAGTACGTACAACTCATTGCAGCCGCCGACATGAGTCTGGCCAATGAAAACCTGCGGGAAGGTCGAGCCGGCGCCGGCGCGATCGTACATCTGCTGGCGAAAGTTCGGGTCGGCGGCAATGCTCAGCTCGATGAAGTCGGCCTTTTTGCGCGTCAACAGGCTTTTGGCGGCGGTACAATAACCGCAGCCGGGGCGGGTATAGATTTCGATCGCAGCGGCCATGACGCGCCCTAAAGCTCCGATTTTCGACGTTCGCAACCTGATTGAGATGGCCGATTATATGGGAGTTCGGTGGCCGTCCACAACCCGGGCAAAGACCAGCACGTCGACGGTGGCGGCCTTCGCACGCAAAAGTGCCCGCGCGCAGGCGTCTACCGTCGCGCCTGAAGTCAGCACGTCATCAATCAGGACCACGCGGCGGCCGCTGATGAGGTGTTGCCGGTCGGCCGCGACCTTGAACGCGCCCTGCACGTTGCTGGCCCGTTGTGGCCGCGAGAGGCCGATCTGCTGTTCGGTTGGCCTGATCCGGCGCAGCGCCTCGGCTGCCACCTTAACACCGCTCTCGCGCTCGATGATCCGCGCCAGCGCGCCCGATTGATTGTAGCGGCGGCTCCATCCCCGTCGCCAGTGCAGCGGAACGGGAACGAGCGCGTCGGCACCATCCAGCAATTCCCGTCCGGCCCGCGTCATCCAGCGGCCCACCGCCGGGGCCAAATCCGCGCGGTCCTGATATTTCAAGGCATGCACCAGTGTGCGCGCCACGTCGTCATAGCGCACAGTCGCGCGCGCCCGCGCATAGGCCGGCGGGTTGGCGATCGCTTCCATCGACAACATGTCGGGCCCGGGATCGTAGACAAAGGGAATGCCGAGCCGCGGGCAGAACGGCGGCGCGATGAACGACAGTTTGGCCCAGCAATCGGCGCAGACGCCTTCGCCATCGATCGGGTCGCGGCAGGAAACGCACAGCGTCGGCAGCGCGACGTCGAGCGCCAGTTTGGCCGCATGCGACCACGCACCCCGGCACGCACTCAGCGCGCCGTAAAGATGCGAGGAGATGGAGCGGGATGGTGATGCCTCGGCGTCCATGGCTGGCAGGCTATCGTCGGGTCAGCCAACGCTCAAGCGGTAAGAGGCCGCTCAACATGGTGTGAGCCGATGCATGGGTGACCTTGCTTTAATGACCGCCCGCCGCCACGTTTGCGTCGCTGCCATTATATTGGTCTGACGGTGAAGCCAGATCGACATGTTTAAGGCTATTTTTCCGTACCCGTACCAGATCGAAGTTTCCAGACTTCGTCAGACCGAATTTCATAAGCTTCGTCGGCAACTTGATCAGGTGCATCTGGCCTGGGCGACGGAATGGAAGGCCCGTCAATCCGATTTCAAAATTGAAAACATCCGTTTCCAGCATGATCCCAACTGGAATAAGCGGATTTTCAGCATTCAGGCGGCTCACGACGGTACGAATTTTTTCTGGGGCGCCGTTCGCGTGCTTGTTGTTTGGGATCTTGCTCCGTTCGCGGTTGCGGCCGCTGTATCTGAGGGGCTGCTAGGCAGGGCGCCCAGGCCGGCGCCGCCATCTCATCCCGCGCGGCGCTGGCGCGAGCCTGCCTGATAAGCAAGCCGGCTGTGACCGGCGCAATAGGGCAGGCCGTCAAGGGGCCGGTTGCCGCAAAAGCAGAAGTCCTCTTCGCCGGGGTGGCTGATCGGCCAGCGGCATTTTTCTTCGCTCAGCTCCAGCAGGGAGCAGTGCTGTTCGCTGTGAATGGCCTGGTCGTCTTCCGCCGGCGGCGCCTCGTTGAACAGTTTTCGCAGTATTCGGTACTGCAACCTCGGCACGGATCGCGAGCGCCCGGTCTTCGGGCCGGGACGGCGTATCTCTACCTTCTTTTCGCGGGTCAGGCTGAGGCGGGAGAGCTTGCCGATCACGGCGTTGCGGCTCACCCCGATTTCACAGGCGATTTCACGGCAGGAGAGCCCGGCCGCGAAATGGGTTTTGAGGAGTTCGACGCGCTCGATGGTCCAGGTGTTGTCCGGCATTTGAAAGTCCCAAAGTATGAGCCGTCACTCCGGCTCCCCCAATGGCCTCACAGTCGCCGATCCGTCCCGAATGCCGTCTCACGGGGTCTTGCCGTTGTCACGGATCGAAAGCAGCCCGTCCTTGATGGCGAGACGAATACCTTCCTCAATCAAGGTCCTCGCAACGCCCGGCACGCTTGTCCCGTGGGTACCCTGTCGGACCAGCTTCTCGAGATAGGTGATGGTCGAAAGGGCCAACGTGATGGGAACTCGGTCGGTTTCGGCTTTTTCTGTGGCCATACAAAAACGCTAGCCTCTAAAAAGGATTCAGAAAAGTATCTATTAAGAGTCTATTTACACCAGAACGGGACGGCTTGTCAGCCCTGGATCGCAAGCCTACCAACCGGCATGGTTTACGAGCCGACCACAGCCCCCGTCCTGTTTGACCGCTATTTGTTGCGTTCCCGCCTTGGCCGGGCGCAACGGCTTGGGCCTGCGACCTTTTTGCTGGACCGCGTCGCGGAGGACATGGCGGAGCGGCTCAACGCCGTATTGCGGGATTTCAAGAGCGCGGCCGAGGTCGGAACACCGGGCGATCAGGTCAGTCACGTCCTTGAGGCGCGCTTCGATCGATACGCGCGAGTCGATCTGCCGGTGCGAGAATCCGAGCCGCTTGCTCTTGAGGCGCAGTCGATCGATCTCGCGATTTCCGCACTCGCTTTTCAATTCGTCAACGATCTGCCCGGCGTGCTCGCGCAAATCCACCGGGCGTTGCGCCCCGACGGATTGTTGATGGCGGCCATGATCGGCGGCGACACGCTCACCGAGCTGCGCCAGTCGTTTGCCGCGGCGGAAGCCGAATTGGAGGGCGGAATATCGCCGCGCGTCGCGCCGTTCGCCGATCTGCGCGACATCGGCGCGCTGTTGCAGCGGGTCGGTCTCGCGCTTCCGGTCACCGACGTCGACCGCGTCGTCGTGCGTTACGACAGCGTGTTCGGCCTGATGCACGATTTACGGCGGATGGGCGCGACCAATATTTTGGTGGAACGGCGGCGGATGCCGACCCGCCGCGCCACGATGTTGCGAATGGCGGAAATCTACAGCGAGCGCTTCGCCGGCCCTGATGGCCGCATTCGCGCGACCTTCGATATCATCTGGCTGTCGGGTTGGGCGCCGCACGAAAGCCAGCAAAAGCCGCTCAAACCGGGATCGGCGAAAGCAAGCCTCGCCGAAGCGCTAAAGAAGAAAAGTTGACACTTGCTTCGTCATTCCGGGGCGATGCGAAGCATCGAACTACGATGTGCAATTGCACATCGGAGAATCTCGAGATTCCGGGTCTGGTGCTTACGCACCATCCCGGAATGACCGCGTGTTACATCAACAGATCGATCAGATGCGGGATCAGCGGAATATCGGCTGGCGGCATTTTGTAGTCGCGTAACTTGTTGGCGCGCACCCAGGCGAGATTCTGGCCCTCGCGCGCGATCGCATCGCCTTCCCAGCGCCGGCAGATGTAGAGCGGCATCAACAGGTGGAAGTCGTCATAGGCGTGGCTCGCAAAGGTCAGCGGTGCCAGACACGCCTCTTTCACGGTGATGCCGATTTCCTCGTGAAGTTCGCGGATCAAGGTCGCTTCCGGGCGCTCGCCGGGCTCGAGCTTGCCGCCTGGAAATTCCCACAAGCCCGCGA
Organism: uncultured Alphaproteobacteria bacterium; assembly: GCA_963770515.1. Classification (GTDB taxonomy): domain Bacteria; phylum Pseudomonadota; class Alphaproteobacteria; order Rhizobiales; family Xanthobacteraceae; genus Bradyrhizobium. The sequence continues at coordinate 888,057 of CAVYPW010000001.1, read as the reverse complement.
GCGTCTTGCCTTCCGGCCGCTGCGCGATCAGCACGCGCCCGTCGGCGTCGACCAGGGCGCAGGCGACCACCAGGGTCAGTTTGATTCCAGCCATGTTTTACCGATGCGTCAGAACAACCAGGGCCGCGGGTTGGAAGGAATTTGTTAACTCTATTAGGCCCCCAATTTCGCGTCGGCAATAAGCCGAAGTTAATCCCCAGCCGATAATTAGAAGAGGACTTACTCGATATAGGCGGGACCATGCGCTCATTTTCCAGCTTGTTGAACCGTTTCCGCAGGGACCGGCGCGGCAACATCGCCGTGATCTTTGGGATCGCCTGCATTCCTCTGATCTCGGCGGTCGGATGCGCGATCGATTATTCGGAAGCAACGCGCATGAAGGCCAAGCTGCAATCGGCCGCCGATGCCGCGGCCGTCGCGTCGATTTCGCAGAATTCCCCGGGCTGGCTGGCGGCGTCGACCATGACGGGCAATGGCGAGGTCACGGCCGCTGAAACCGCTGCCACAAATATTTTCAATGGCAACATCACCGGCGCCAACAATTCCCTCTTCACCCTCAATTCCAAGACCACCACAGCCACCGTCACGAAGACCGGCCCGACCCTGACCTCGACGGTCACCTTCAGCGCCAACGTGCCGGTCACCTTCATGCAGGTAATTGGCTTTTCGCAGCTCACAGTGACGGGCAGCTCGAGTGCCACTTCGTCGCTGTCGCTTTATCTAGACTTCTACGTGATGCTCGACGTTTCGGGTTCGATGGGTCTGCCATCAGACGCCAATGGACAATCCGCGCTCAACAACGTCAATCCGGACAATTACAGCGCGTATCCGTCGGGCTGTACGCTCGCCTGTCATTTCCAGGTGCAGAACGTGTGTTCCGATAGCGGCCAGAAATACAAGACCAATAGCTACTGCATGGGCTTTGCCTACACGCGTGTGGACCAAACCGCGCTGACAAATCTCCTTAATGTGCAGGCGACCAAGAATGGCGTGAAGAAGTCGACGGCGCTTGGGTTCCCGGATTCCATGATTTCCGGTTTGCCTGGTTCACTCAATACGGATCCGACTTACGGCATACCGGCGGTTTCATCCTGTCCGAATCCGACCCCCTATTCGAGCGCAATGCAGGGCGACATACCCTGTATCCAGTTGCGCGTCGACGCGGTCGGCTTTGCCTTGAACGCGACACAGGCCGCCAACGGCGTGAGTGGGCTGTTCGAGACTGCCAACAATAAAGAGGTGCTTACCAACCAGTTCCGGATCGGGCTCTACCCCTTCATCCAGGACACTATTACGTATTCGTCCTTGACCAGCCAGATCAACGGCAGCCCCACTAACAGCTCGACCATCAACTATGCGGCGGCTAACCTCGTCAGTCTGCTCGATACCAACACGAATTCAGGTCTTGGCTCCGGCGGCACCAACATCACTCAATCGATCAACGACATGAATAACATCGTTCCGACCGCGGGCGACGGCAGTTCGTCGAACAAGACGCTGCCTTATGTGTTCCTCGTCACTGATGGCGCGGTCGACCCGCAAACCAAGCAGCTCAACTCGTCCGGCGGTTGGAACGGCAGCAACCATGCCACCGTTATCTCTTCCAGCCCTTCGCCTTGTGCGCAGCTCACTAATCGTGGCGTCAAGGTGATGGTGCTCTATATTCCCTATACGCCGATCGCCGACCCGAATCCGAATTTTGCGAACGACGAAGACGATTACGCCAACAACAACATCACGAACATTCCGAAAAGCCTTACGAATTGCGCGTCGCCGACGGATTCATCAGGCAGCTACATGTATACGGCGAGCACGCCGGCCCAGATCAACGCGGCGATCGTTGCGATGTTCAACCACGCGCTCGTCACCGCCCACATTACGAACTAAGGGCACGAAGCGAACTAGCCGGTCGTGACGACGTCACGACCGGTAGTCACCGTTGATGGCGACATATTCCTTGGTGAGGTCGCAGGTCAAAACGCGGTCGCGGCCTTTGCCGAGGCCGAGCGCGACCTTGATCTGGATCTCCGGCTGCTTCATCGTGGCTGATACTTCCGCTTCATCGTAGGAGGGGTCACGCGCGCCGCGATGGGCGACGCGGATGCCGTTGAACGAGATCGAAAGCTTGTCGCGGTCGGCCGGTTGACCTGCCTTGCCGACCGCCATCACCACGCGGCCCCAATTGGCGTCCTCGCCGGCGATCGCGGTCTTCACCAGCGGCGAATTGGCGATCGACATCGCGATTTTCCGTGCTGACGTTTTCGACGTCGCGCCCTCGACGATGATCTCGACCAGCTTGCGCGCGCCTTCGCCGTCGCGCGCCACCTGTTCGGCGAGGTCCGCCAGCACGGCGTGAAAGGCTTTCGCGAAGGCCTTCAGGCGCGGGTCGCTGGCGCGGCTGATCTTCGGCGCGCCATGGCTTGCGGCCGCACCGGTCGCAAAAGCGAGCAGTGTATCCGATGTCGAGGTGTCGCCGTCGATGGTGACAGCGTTGAAACTGTCCTCGACGCCCGCCTTCAGGAGCGATTGCAGCGCGGCGGCCGTGATCGGCGCGTCGGTAAAGATGAAAGACAGCATGGTCGCCATATCGGGCGCGATCATGCCGGCGCCCTTGGCCATGCCGTTGATCGTCACCTTCGCCTTGCCGAGCTTGACGGTTGCGGTCGCGACCTTCGGAAACGTATCGGTGGTCATGATGGCGCGCGCGGCGTCCATCCAGCCGTCAGGCACTGTCTGCGTGGCGAGGTCGCCCAGCACGCCGTCGAACTTCGTGGCGTCGAGCGGCTCGCCGATCACGCCGGTGGACGCCAGAAAGATTTCGCTCGCCTGGCAGCCGACCGCTTTCGCGGCGATCGAAGCGGTCAGCGAGGTTGCCTGACGGCCGGTTTTGCCGGTGAAGGCATTGGCGTTGCCGGAGTTGACCACGAGCGCACGGGCTTGCCCCGAGCCGAGTTTGGCGCGGCACCACTCGACCGGTGCCGACGGGCATTTCGAGCGAGTGAACACGCCAGCCACCGTCGTACCCTTGTCCATGACCGCGAGCAGCACATCGGTGCGGCCCTTGTAACGGATACCGGCAGACGCCGTTGCGAGCGTCACGCCCGCAATGGCAGGCATTTCGGGAACATCGGTCGGAGCAAGCGGGGAGACGGTGGATGACATGAAAGCTTCCGGCAGCAAGAAAATAGGGAAGCGCTCTGTATCACCTTCGTCGTGAGGAAGGGAGAGGGCACGCGCCCTCTCGTCGCCCCCGCGAAGGCGGGGACCCATAACCACAGGCGGTCGCCATTTAGCAATCTCCGTCGTTCCGGGATGGTGCGCAAGCACCAGACCCGGAACCTCGAGATTCCGGGTTCGATGCTTACGCATCGCCCCGGAATGACCTCGTCACTTCTTGGCTGGCGCCATCTTGGAGTCTGGCTGTTTGGCGGCGTCGGGCGCCGGCGCTGGCGTGTTGGAAGCCTGGTCCATGCGTTCGACCTTCGCGCCTTCGCGCAGCTTGGCGACATATTCGGCCTGCGCCTTGCGCGTCACATAGGTTTCGATCTGGGCCTTGACCTGATCGAAGTCGGGCGCCTTGCGGTTACGCTTCTCCTCGACCTTGATGATGTGCCAGCCGAATTGCGATTTCACCGGATCGGAGATCTTGCCGGGCTCGAGCGCGAAGGCGACGGTGGAGAATTCCGGCACCATCTGATCCTTGGTGAAGAAGCCGAGGTCGCCGCCGTCGGCAGCGCCCGGGTCCTTGGACTTTTTCTTGGCGAGTTCGGCGAAATCGGCGCCCTTGTCGAGTTCGGCCTTGACGGCCTTGGCCTCGTCCTCAGTCTCGACCAGGATGTGGCGGGCATGGACCTCCTGCTCGCCGGAAATCTGCTTGGCGGCCTCGTCGTAAACCTTTTTCATGGCTTCGTCGGTGGTCGCAGCTTTGCCTTCCGTCGCCAGCAGGCTGTCCATCAGAAGGCGATTGCGGGTGAAGGCGAGCCGGGCCTTGAAGTCCGGGCGATCCTCGACCTTCTTGTCTTCCGCGGCCTTGGCGACGATCTTCATGTCGATCAGGAACGCCAGCACGTTTTCCTTTTTCGTCGCGGGATCCATCTGCGCGAGGCTGGGCCCGAGCTCTTCCTCGGCAAGCGTGACGTCGCTTTGGTGGATTTCAGCGCCGTTCACCTTGGCAAGCACTGGGTTGTCTTCAGCACGCAGCGGCACGCTCGCGAAGAGAGCAATCGCAAGTGCGCCGGTGGCGACGGCAAAGCGGGCGGGCACACCACGTTTGGCGTCTGATGACGAAGCAGTCATGGAAAATCCTTATATCGAAAGCCATTTGGCTGTTGTGGCAGAGCCATTCTCTTACGTGGTCATGATCTTTTCGGAAAACCGGTTTCGACTTTTCCGGATCATGCCCTAAAGCGGCGCGACACTCGCCCAATCACACGGCCTTGGCAACGCGAAAAGTCTGTCAAAATGATGAAATCCCGGAAAGGCAGGCCGGGGTTCCGGCCTTCCATCGGGCCGATCCGGTGAGCCAAAAGGCTTCGGACAGGCCCTCATAACGCCGCCGGAAAACGCCATTCGGGCCAGTTGCGAAACAATCCGAAAACGGGGGACGATCGAGCGCCCCGGTGCTCGATCGATAGCTGCGGGCGGCGTTGACAAGCACTGGGCCCAGCCATATCTCTGCCAAACCTTAAGTCAACGGCGAGACGTTAATTTTGCTGCGTTTTTGCCGTTGAACCCTGGGTTGCCGATCTCCCACTCATTTGACGATCGATCCCCGGTCAGGGCGGGTCCGCATCGCGTCACGATGAGTTGATAGACAACCCGGCGGACCACCTCACGGCAGCTTTGGACAGGAATTTGGCATGATCGGCGCGCTCGCCCGCAAGTTTTTCGGTTCCGCAAATGACCGCCGGGTCAAGGGATACCAGGGCCGTGTCGATGCCATCAATGCGCTCGAGCCCGAGTTTGTTGCGCTTTCGGACGAAGCGCTGAAGGCGCGCACGGCGGAATTTCGCCAGCAACTCGCCGACGGCAAGACGCTCGACGACATCCTGGTTCCGGCCTTCGCCACCGTGCGGGAGGCGGCCAAGCGCACCCTCGGCCAGCGGCATTTCGACGTGCAGCTGATCGGCGGCATGGTGCTGCACGAAGGCGATATCGCCGAGATGAAAACCGGCGAAGGCAAGACGCTGGTGGCGACGCTTGCGGTCTATCTCAACGCGCTTGCCGGCAAGGGTGTCCACGTCGTTACCGTCAACGACTATCTCGCCCGCCGCGACTCCGCCTGGATGGGGCAAGTCTACAGCTTCCTCGGCCTGACCACGGGCGTCATCGTGCACGGCCTCGACGATGCCGAGCGCAAGGAAGCCTATGCCTGCGACATCACCTACGGCACCAACAACGAATACGGCTTCGACTATCTGCGCGACAACATGAAATACCGGCTCGAGGACATGGTCCAGCGCGGGCATTTCTACGCCATCGTCGACGAAGTCAACTCGATCCTGATCGACGAGGCGCGCACGCCGCTGATCATTTCCGGCCCGCTCGACGACCGCTCGGATTTCTACAACACCATCGATACCTTCTTCCCCAAGCTCGACAAGAGCGATTATGAAGTCGACGAGAAGCAGCGAACGGTGACGCTCACCGAAGGCGGCATGGAGAAGCTGGAAATACTGTTGCGAGACGCCGGGCAGCTGAAGGGCGAGTCGCTTTACGACGTCGAGAACGTCTCGGTCGTTCACCACGTCAACCAGGCGCTGCGTGCCCATACGCTGTTTACCCGCGACAAGGATTACATCGTTCGTGACGACGAAGTCATCATCATCGACGAGTTCACCGGGCGCATGATGCCCGGCCGGCGCTATTCGGAAGGCCTGCATCAGGCGCTGGAGGCCAAGGAGCACCAGCCGGTTCAGCCCGAGAACCAGACGCTGGCCTCGATCACCTTCCAGAATTATTTCAGGATGTACGAAAAGCTGTCGGGCATGACCGGCACCGCGGTCACTGAAGCCGACGAGTTGTTCGACATCTACGAGCTGGAAGTGTTGGAGATTCCGACCAACCTGCCGTTGTCGCGTCTCGACGAAGACGACGAGGTCTACCGCACCCAGAACGAAAAATACGCCGCCATTCTCGCCGAGATCGAGCGCGCCAATGCACGCCTGCAGCCTGTGCTGGTCGGCACGGCCTCGATCGAAAAGTCCGAGGTGCTTGCGGAATACCTCAAGAAGAACGGCTACAAGCAGATTGACTTCGGCAATGAAAAGGCGATGGAGAAGCTTTACGCGGCGGCGCGCGCCAACAAACCGGCCAAGCTGTTTGCGGTGTTGAATGCGCGCTTCCACGAACAGGAAGCCTATATCGTCGCCGAAGCCGGCGTGCCCGGTGCGATCACGATTGCCACCAACATGGCCGGCCGCGGTACCGACATCAAGCTCGGCGGCTCGCTGGACATGCGCGTCCAGCATGAGGCAGCGGGGATCGCCGACGAAGCCGAACGCACTGCAAAGATCGAACAGATCAAGGCCGACATCGAACGCTTCCGCGAGATCGTGCTGAAGGCCGAGGAAACCATCGAGATCGAGCCGGCCAAGGGTTCGAAGCCGGCAAAGACGGTGACTAAGCCGGGCGGACTCTACATCATCGGCTCGGAGCGTCATGAATCCCGCCGCATCGACAACCAGCTCCGTGGCCGTTCCGGTCGTCAGGGTGACCCCGGCCGCTCGAAGTTCTTCCTGTCGCTGGAAGACGACCTGATGCGGATTTTTGGATCCGACCGGCTCGACAGCATGCTGACGCGGCTCGGCCTGAAGGAAGGCGAAGCCATCATCCACCCCTGGATCAACAAGGCGCTGGAAAAGGCGCAGCAGAAGGTCGAAGCCCGCAACTTCGACATCCGCAAGAATCTTCTTAAGTTCGACAACGTCCAGAACGATCAGCGCAAGGTGATTTTCGACCAGCGCGTCGATCTCATGAAGGACGAAAGCGTCGCCGAAACCGTCGCCGACATGCGCCACGCTTTCGTCGAGGACGTCGTGACCAAGCATGTGCCGGAACATGCTTACGCCGAACAGTGGGACACCGCCGGCCTCAAGGAAGAACTCAAGCGCGTGCTCGATGTCGATCTGCCGGTCGACGAGTGGGCCAAGGAAGAAGGCATCGCCGACGAAGAGCTGCTGACGCGGATCGAAGATCGCGTCGACCAGCACATGGCAGCCAAGGTAGCGCAGTGGGGCCCCGAGGTGATGCGCTATGTCGAGAAGACCATTCTGTTGCAGACCCTCGATCATCTCTGGCGCGAGCACCTCGTGATGCTCGACCATCTGCGCCAGGTGATTGGGCTCCGCGGCTACGGCCAGCGCGATCCGTTGCAGGAATACAAATCGGAAGCGTTCAGCCTGTTTGAAGCCATGATCGCCCACCTGCGTGAAGCGGTGACGGCGCAATTGATGCGCGTCGAAATCGTTCCGCCTGAAAATCAGCAGCCGGAGCTGCCGGCGATGGAAGTCCACAAGCTCGATCCCAATACCGGCGAGGACGAAATGGCGTTCGCCAACGCCTCGCTGGTGCCCACTGCGACCGCCAACCGCGATCCGAAGAATCCCGCGACTTGGGGCAAGGTCGGCCGCAACGAGGATTGCCCGTGCGGCTCGGGCAAGAAATACAAGCATTGCCACGGCAAGTACCCATGAGGGCCTAAGCTCTCACGCGGCCACGATGGCGGCAGATAGGTCCGTCAATTTTCAACGCGCTATCTTGAGCAACGAAATGCTGTTCGGATCCCGTGGCGCCGGCATCTGCTGCAAGTAAGTGTAGATGTCGGCTGCGTCGCTGTCGGAAAGCACAGCCGACTCATAGGGCGGCATCTGGTTGGCGGGATGACGGAGCTGGTTGAGGAAACCGTCAAACGCAAATTCCGTGCGCGACACCCGCGGGCCGGTCATCATCGCCCCCTGACCCGCCAAGCCGTGACATTGATAGCATCCGACTTCGCGATAGAGCGTCTTGCCGTGCGCGGCGTTGCCTGAGGGTGCCGATGCTTGCTGCGCCGATGCCGATCCGATCGTCAGCGTTAAAATCACCAGCGCATGGCCGGGATGCTTCATGGCTTGCCCCTTATCGCGGCTGCGTGATGACGTCGATCAATACGGGCTGGCCGGCCTTGACGGCGCCAATGCCCTTGCGGAAGGCGTCGGCGAGATCGTTCGGGTCCTCGATCGGCCCGATGCCGAGCGCGCCATATCCAAGCGCGATCTTCGCGTAGTCGATATTCGGGTTGTCGATGGTCGTGCCGATCGATGCAGTACGTATGTCGCGATTGTGCCGGTTCGCCATGCGCTGCACGTGCATGATCTCCTGATGATAGGCGCGGTTGTTCTGGATAATGGTCAGGTAGGGAATGCCGTGGTGCGCGGCGGTCCACAGCGTATGCGGTGCCATGTTGAATTCGCCGTCGCCGCAAACATTGATCACGACGCGGCCGCCACCGGCGTCGCGATGCGCCAGTGCTGCGCCGAGCGCTGCGACCGGCTGATAGCCGACGCCGTAAGCGCCCGAGCCGCCGATGAAACGATAGTGTTTTTCCAGCGGCCACAGCCGGTGTGGCCAGCGGGACGAGAAGTCGCCGTCGGCAACCAGCGCCCAGTCTTCTTTTTGCAATTGCCCCCACAGCTCCATGTAAAGCCGTGCCGTGGAGATCGGCTTTGCGTCCCACGCGAACGTTGCTTCCGTTCGCGCGCGTTCGAAGGCGCCGCGATAGGCCTGACGCAGCTTCTCGCCGCGCATCTCGTTGGCGTTCTTGCTGTTGGAGGAAGTCTCGCGCTGTACGGCCTCGATCAGGAAGGGCAGCGTCGTTTGCGCGTCCGCAGTGATGGCCAGATCGGCTCCGACATAACGCTGAAAATCCTGGTAGTTCGCATGCATCAGCAGATCGTGCGTCGAGATGCTGATGACTTTCACGCCCGGCTTTACCCTCGGCGATTCCGTGCGTTCGATCTGATCGCGCATGGTGTTGAGCTGGCCGAACAGATCGACCGGTTCGAGCGACAGGATGCAGTCGGCCTGCGCGATCAAGGTGCCTGCGCGCTCCGACTGGCAAAGGTAATGCGTGTTCGGCATGTTCATGCGCGCGCGGTTGTCGATCACCGGCGCCTGCAACAGCTCGGCGAGCCGTACCAGATCGTCCATGGCGCTTTGCGAACGCGCGTAGCGATCGGCGATGATCACAGGCGATTCGGCGGCCACCAGCATTCTGGCGGCTTCGCGCAGCGCGTTCGGATCGCCTGCGGTTTGCGAGGTCATGGTCAGACGGGGAATTTTGAGTTTGCGCGCCTCGCGCTCCTCGAGCGGATCTTCCTGAAGCTTACCGTCGGCGACGATAAACACCGGGCCGGACGGTTGCGCGCAAGAGAGCGCATAGCCGCGCACCGTCGACTCGGCGAAATGCTGCAACGACATCGGATAGTCGTCCCACTTCACGAAGTCGCGCACGGTCGCCGCGCCATCCTGCACGCTGTGGAACCATTCGACGCCGGGCCGCCGCTCAGTGAGCGGGCCAGCATTGCCAGTAAAGAGCAGCATCGGAACACGGTCGCAGTAGGCGTTGTAGATCGCCATCGAGGCGTGCTGCGTGCCGACGGTTCCGTGCATGATCGCTGCCATCGGCTTGCCGGCCACCTTGGCGTAGCCATGCGCCATTCCGACCGACACTTCCTCGTGCAGGCAGGTCAGCCATTCCGGGCGCTTGTTAGCCCCGTAATTGATGAAACTTTCCTGCAAGGCGCGAAAGGTCGAGCCGGGACAGGACGCGATGTAGTCGAGGTTGAGCGTCTTGCAGACGTCGACCATGAAGTCGGAGCCGGTCTTCTCGGTCGTAAGACGTTCGACCTCCGGTGGCCGATCGCGCTCTTTGGCCTGCGCCGCCGCGCTCGGTGTGGGGGCATTGGCTTTTGTGGCCTGCGAAGCTTGCGCACCGGCAGTTTTGGGAATGGCTACCGTGGCTCCGCCGGCCGCGACCACACCTTTGAGGAATCGACGGCGGTGCAGGCCCCGGGCTTTCGATTCTACCATGGTTTGTCTCCCTGCTTTTTCTTGCAAAGCCGCGTTATCCGCGGCTCGCAGCTTTTCTCCAAGCTACTGCATCGCGGAGGTCGAAGCGAGGAAATCGCCGTGAGCGAGCCGCAAGTGTGCTCGCTGCAAGCGCGTGACTTTCAGGATGTGGGAAAAACGCGCGAGGCGTGGCGCGAACGTCAGATCACTTGGACGCCGAAAAGCGGCTCTCGAACGAATTCGCCGACACGACCGGCTGGGCACCGGCCACAAGGCTGGTCGAAGCGGCGGGAGCAGGCGTATCAGCTGCGGTATAGGTCATCACGGCCGGCTTGAGCGCCGGCTTGGCGGAAGCCTGCTTGGTGTCGGTCTTCGCAGGTTTGGGCTTGACGTCGGCGACCTTCGGCTTGGCCGGGGCGGTCGGCTGTGTCGTGGTGGCGGTGGTATCGGCCGCCGCGTTGCCGCCAAGGCCAACCTTGCGTGCGAGGCTGGAGAAGAAGCCCTCAGACTCGCCGCTTTGCGCTGCCGGAGCCGCGGTAGCCACGCGTGTCGACGGAGCGGTCGAGGAAGGGGCCAGCGAGGCCGCCAGAGGTTCGTCCGGCGAAGTGACCGGTCCGTGCGGTGGATTGACGGTCGCGGGGATCGTGCCCGGCGCTCTGTCGTTTGAGAGCAGCGCAAGGCCCGAACCGCCTTCCGAAAGTCCGGTGCTGCCGCCGGGCACCCGGGCGGCGAACACCCTGTGCATGCCGCCGTCGATGCCGGTATTGAGTTGCGCGACCGGCGTTCCTCTGGCGACCAGCTTGGCGAATTCGGCGTCGTCGGCTTGCTGCTTTTCACGTACGGCGTCGGCAACTTCGTCCGGCACAACATAGACGGGGCATTTGGCCGAAGCTTCAAACACCGGCTCGTGCTTGGCGTCGGGAGCCTTCACCGCGTCGAACACGTATTTCTTTTCGCAGAAATCGACCTTCGGCTCCTGCCGCGTCACCTCGAAATGATCATTGCCTTCCTTGATCATCTTCCAGAACGCCATGTGCGGACTGTTACGATGCCGCGCCATGTTGAGCGCCGTCATGTGGAACGGATAGGCTTGGAACTGGAATGATTTCTGGCCGCCAAAAAAGGCCTCGCGCCCAAGCGAATAAATTTCCGCGATCTGTTCGTCGGTCATTGCGTAGCAACCGCGCGACGAACAGTCGCCATGGACCATCAGCTCCGAGCCGGTATGCCCGAGCGATCGGTCATACGCGTTCGGATATCCGGTATTGAAAGAGAGGTAGTAGGCCGACGTCGGGTTCATCTGCGCCGGCGAGATCGCATAGAAGCCTTCCGGCGCCTGGCGGTCGCCTTCGCGGACCTTCGGTCCGAGATCGCCCGACCACCGGCAGATCGGATAGGTTTTCAACAGCGCAAAGCGGCCGGTGCGGTCCTGCTTCCAGACCTCGAGCTCGGCCTCCTGCTTAAACAGGCGGACCAGGATCGGCGATTGCAGATCCATGTTCTTCTCGACCATCGCCGCGATCAGCTTGGGCGGCACGGGCTGATTGGCCTTGGCGTTGGTGGCGAGCGAGCCGATCTCGTCGCTATTGCAGCCTGCCAGCAGCACAGCTGCCGACAGCGCAACAGACGTCATGAGCGCGCGAACCAATGAGCGGCCGATCAATGCAAAGCTCCACACCCAACGGGCAATTCTCGCACCCCAAACCAGCGTCGACGCCCTGAAGCCATTGAGTAAAATATTATCCTTAAAGCCCCGGCCGTCGCAAGCCGCGGCTGGCTTCGCGACGCGTGGCCCCTCGGGCGTGGTAAATCAAACTTAAACGTGCGGCCGAAGGCCCAATTGGGGCCGAAATGGCGGAAATCTGAAAAAAATGGGGCAGCAGAACCCGGGGCCGGCTCCGGCAGAAGCCCCCTTCAGAACGGTTTTCGGCCGATATCGAGGAATTTCTGCCGTCGTTGCTTGCGGATGGCGTCGGCGTCGAGCTGCGCAAGGCCGCCGAGCGCCTGGGCGATGGCCTCGCCGGTGCTCGCAATCATGGCGGCGGGGTCGCGGTGCGCGCCCCCGACCGGCTCTTTGAGAATCTGGTCGATCACGCCGAATCGAAGCATGTCCTGGGCGGTTATCTTCATATTGGTCGCGGCTTCCTGGGCCTTGGTCCCGTCGCGCCACAGGATCGAGGAGGCAGCCTCCGGCGAAATCACACTATAAATGGCGTGCTCGAACATCAGCACGCGGTTGGCCGTCGTGATGGCGATGGCGCCGCCGGACATTCCCTCGCCGGTGATGATCGCGATATTCGGCACGCCAAGCGACAGACAGGCATCGGTCGAGCGCGCGATGGCTTCGGCCTGCCCGCGTTCCTCGGCGCCGATGCCGGGATAGGCGCCGGCGGAATCGACGATCGACAGCACCGGAATGCCGAAGCGATCCGCCATCTCCATCAGCCGCACCGCCTTGCGATAGCCCTCGGGGCGCGCCATGCCGAAATTATGCTTGATGCGGGAGTTGGTGCTGGCGCCTTTCTCCTGGCCAATCACGCAAATGCTCTCGCCCCGGAAGCGACCAAAGCCGCCGACCAGGGCCTCATCCTCGGCGAACTTGCGGTCGCCCGCGAGCGGTGTGAATTCCGTGATGAGGCCGGCGATGAAATCGGTGAAATGCGGCCGCTGCGGATGGCGCGCGACCAGCGTCTTCTGCCACGGCGTCAGATTGGCGTAGAGGTCACCCAGCGCCTGCGCGGCCTTTTCCTCGATCCGGACGATCTCCTCGCCGATGTCGCTGCCTGATGCCGCGAGCACGCGCAGCTCATCGATCTTGGAATCGAGTTCGGCAACGGATTTTTCGAAATCGAGGTAGCTGCGCATGTGATCCGGCATCAAATCAATATAGGGGCGAAGCTGCCCCGGAGCGAAGCGGCTCCTGGATTGCACGAAGAAAGCACGCATCTTCAGATATTTAGCGCGCGCTCCAAGGTCAGCACGGGCTCCCTTAGGCCAACATTGGGTTCGGGAGTGAGCGGGAAGGGCTCTTTCGGGGGAGAAGGCGCTGAAGTCAAGGAGTGTCGGACTTTCGAAACTACCTCTCCGCCAGCGGATGCAGATCGCGCACCAGGCTTTTCAGGCGCTCTTCGACCACATGGGTATAGATCTGGGTCGTCGATATGTCGGTGTGGCCGAGCAGCGTTTGCACGATGCGCAGGTCGGCGCCGTTGTGCAAGAGATGACTGGCGAAGGCGTGGCGCAGCACGTGCGGCGAGACCAGCCGCGGCGCCAGTCCGGCCGAAACCGCAAGCTCCTTGAGGTCGCGCGCAAAATGTTGCCGGGTCAGATGGCCGCTTTCGCCGAAGGAAGGAAACAGCCATTTCGAGGCGGCCGCATTTTTCTTTTTCGGCGCTTTCAGCGCCTCCATTGCCGCAAGATAGTCGGCCATCGCCCGGCGCGAAGCCTCGTTCAGCGGCACCAGCCGCTCTTTATTGCCCTTGCCGCGCACCACGATCATCCGAGCGTCGCTGCGGGCAGCCGATAATGGCAATGCGACGAGTTCGGAGACGCGCAAACCCGTGGCATAGAGCACTTCGAGCAGGCAATAGAGCCGTATCGCGCGCAGCTGCGCTAGCGGCGAAGCCTCCAACTCCTCGGTCAGGACCTTGGCGCGGGTCAGCAGCCGGTCGACGTCCGATATCGACAGCACCTTCGGCAGGCCGCGTCCGCGTTTGGGTCCCGACAAAATGGCGGCGGGATCATCGTGGCGAATCCGCTCGTTGAGCAGGAAGCGAAACAGGTGCCGCATCGCCGACAGCCGCCGCGCCACGCTCGAGGATTTGAATCCTCTGGTGTCCAGATCGCCGAGATAATCGCGCAAGGATTGCGTCTCGGCGCCGACAAAGCTTTGGCTTTTGGCAGCCAGGAAGGCGGAAAAATCGGTCAAGTCGCGGCGGTAAGCATCGAGCGTATTGTCACCGGCGCCCTGCTCGGCGGCGAGCATGTCGAGGAACAGGTCGATCAGCTTGGCGTCAGACGGTTTGGCGCGCATCGGCAAACCCTAACTCCCAAATGCTTGACGAACCCTCTCCTGGTGTCCGATTCCGAAGTTCGTATCCCCGTGCGGCGTCCTCATTTGCAAACTTCGGAACCAAAAGGACACTAGCAAATCCGCAATTTCTAGTGTGGCTTGTGTTCGGAAGTCCGCATGACGAACTTTTGGAAGCCAACGATGCGGACTTCTGAACTGCCACACTATGTGCGTCCGTCTCCCGCCTCTATTTCTTGAGGAACTTGTCCGGTGGCACGTTGATGGTCATCTCCCGCGGCTTCGGATTGACGAAGTTCGCCAATGCAAAAACAGCTCCGTAGACGACCCCTGCGATGATCGCCACGACGGTTAAAAAGCGGAACAGGCTCGGCATGCGCTAGTGGCCTCTTTCCGAAGTTCGTGATGCGTCGCAGCACCCTCTTGTACGAACTTCGGAAAGCCAAGGGCACTAGAAAATCTATAGTTCCAGTACCGCTTCGATCTGAAGTCCCTAGCAGGACTCGCCGCTTGTGGTGCAGGGACTTCAGATCGGCGGTACTGGTGGTCCAGGCGAATTAACCATCGGATTTATCGGGATTGGCCCGATTTGACTACCACCATGTTCGACATTTCGTTGCAAGGGTCTACGGCTCTCACTAGCAACCATATGAGCGGCGGTAGTATGGTCGCCCCCATCGCCACAGGCCGAATATTGATCGAGGAAATGCCCGATATCGTCTCGCCCAGTGCTGTCAATGCGACTCAGGACGCCGAGATTGCGGCCGCCCTGGGCGGGCGTTCGGTCGTGCTGGTGGGGATGATGGGGGCCGGCAAATCCACCATCGGACGCAGGCTGTCGGTCCGGCTCGCTCTGCCGTTTCTTGATGCCGATGCCGAAATCGAAACCGCCCATGCGGGCATGCCGATCCCGGACATATTCGAGAAATATGGCGAACCCTATTTCAGGGACGGCGAGGTGCGGGTGATTGCGCGGCTGCTGGATAGCGGACCGGCTGTCATCGCCACCGGCGGCGGCGCCGTGATGCGGCAGGAGACCCGTGATCGTATCCGCAACAAGGCCGTTTCGATCTGGCTCAAGGTCGATACCGACGTGATCATGCGGCGGGTGAAGCGGCGCGCCGATCGGCCGCTGCTGCAGACCGCCGATCCCGAAGCCACCGTCGAGCGGCTGATCAGGGAGCGCGAGCCGGTCTATAGCCAAGCCGACGTGACGGTCTGGTCGCGCGACGTTCCGCACGAAAAGATCGTCGATGAATGTATCGGCGCGCTGTATGAAAAGCTTTGCGCCGGCCGCGCCACACACAGCGGAGACAGCCTGGGCGTCACACCATGACCGTACCGCTGAAACATACCGATTCCACCACTGTCGATGTCGCGCTCGGCGATCGCGCCTATGACATCGTGATCGGCCGCGACGTCCTGCCCTCGCTCGGCAAACGTATCGCTGCGTTGAGGCCGGGAGCGCGCACCGCCATTGTCACCGACCGTACCGTTGCAGGTCACTGGCTCGCCAAGACCGAAGCTTCGCTGGCGGAGGCCGGAATTGCGACTTCGCATGTCGTGGTCGGCGAGGGCGAAGGTTCCAAAAGCTATGCGGTTCTCGAACAAGTGAGCGAGGCGCTGATATCGGCCAAAATCGAGCGCAACGATCTCGTGGTCGCGCTCGGCGGTGGCGTGGTCGGCGATCTCGCAGGCTTTGCAGCCGCCATCCTGCGCCGCGGCGTCGATTTCGTGCAGGTGCCGACTTCGCTATTGGCGCAGGTCGATTCCTCCGTCGGCGGCAAGACCGGCATCAACTCGCCGCAAGGCAAGAATCTGATCGGCGCGTTTCATCAGCCGCTGCTGGTGGTCGCGGACACCGCCGTGCTTGATACCCTGTCGCCACGTCAATTTCGCGCCGGCTACGCCGAAGTCGCCAAATATGGATTGCTGGGTGATGAGGCTTTCTTCGGGTGGCTCGAAAAAAATCACGCCGACGTTTTCGCAGGCGCCGCCGCGCGCGAGCACGCGGTCGCGACCTCCTGCCGCGCCAAGGCCGCGATTGTCGCCCGCGATGAGCGCGAGAACGGCGAGCGCGCTTTGCTCAATCTCGGCCATACTTTCGGCCACGCGCTCGAGGCCGCAACCGGCTTCTCCGACCGGCTGTTCCATGGCGAAGGCGTTGCCGTCGGCATGGTGCTGGCTGCGGAACTGTCGGCGCAGCTTGGGATGATTGCCGAAGCTGACGCCATCCGCATCAAGCGCCATCTGGCCGACGTCGGCTTGCCGACCGCTTTGCAGGAGATCGCTGGTTATGCTCAGGAGGGCCTTGCCGATGCGGACGCCCTGATGGCGTTGATGGCGCAAGACAAGAAGGTCAAGCGCGGACGGCTGACCTTCATCCTGCTTGAGGCAATCGGCCGCGCCGTCATTACGCCCGACGTCGAACCGTCATTGGTTCGTGATTTTCTGAAAGCCAAGCTGATCCGGACGAGTAAATAGACGCGCATGGATTGGATCACGGTTTGCATCGTTTTGGTCTGCCTTCTGGTGTCGGCGTTTTTCGCCGCCAGCGAAACCGCGCTGACCGGCGCCTCGCGCGCCAGCATGCTGCGGCTGTCGAAGCAGGGTAATCAGGACGCCCAGATCGTCTCAGGCTTTTCGGCGATGCGCGAGCGGCTGATCGGCGCGCTGTTGCTCGGCAACAACATCGCCAATATCGGCGCGTCGGCGCTCGCCACCGGCATCTTTACGGTATGGTTCGGCGAAGTCGGCGTGCTCTATGCCACCGCCTTCATGACGGTCCTCGTCGTGATCTTCGCGGAAGTATTGCCGAAGACGATCGCCATCAATGCGCCGGATCGCGTCGCGCTCGTCGTGGCGCGACCAATGAAGATCACGATGGTCCTGCTCGGGCCGCTTGTCACGGTCGTCGAAGCTGTGGTGCGGCTGTTGTTGAGGTTGTTTGACGTTACGGCGCACCACAATCAGCCGATTCTGTCGCCGTTCGAGCGGCTGCGCGGCGCGGTCGACCTGCTTCATCACGAGGGCAAGGTCGAAAAGCAGGACCGCGACATGCTTGGCGGGCTTCTGGACCTGCGCGAGCTTGAGGTCTCCGACGTGATGGTTCATCGCACCGAAATGGTGATGATCAACGCCGACCTGCCGGCGGAAGAGCTCGTGCGTGAGGTGCTCGCGACCGAGTACACGCGAATCCCGTTATGGCGCGAAAAGCCGGAGAACATCGTCGGCGTCTTGCACGCCAAGGATCTGCTTCGTGCCATCCGCGCCGCCGACGGCGATACATCCAAGATCGACGTCTCCACCATCATGCTGCCGCCATGGTTCGTGCCGGAAATGCGTCCCGTTTCCGAACAGCTCAAGGCCTTCCGCCGCCGCAAAACCCACTTCGCGCTCGTGGTCGACGAGTATGGCGAGGTCGAGGGCATGGTGACGCTGGAAGACATTCTGGAAGAAATCGTCGGCGATATTTCCGACGAGCACGACGTCGTGGTAGCCGGTGTCCGCGCCCAGCCTGACGGCTCGGTGGTCGTCGACGGCTCGGTGCCGATCCGCGACCTCAACCGCGCCATGGATTGGCACCTGCCCGATGAAGAGGCGACGACGGTTGCAGGCCTTGTGATCCACGAGGCGCGCTCGATCCCCGATCGGGGCCAGAGCTTCACTTTCCACGGCTTCCGTTTCCGTGTGCTGCGGCGTGAGCGCAACCGCATCACGGCGCTTCGGATCGTGGCGGTGCCACGCGAGTCCGAAGTCGCGGAAAAAAAGCCGAAGCGGGCGGGCAAGGTCTTTTGATCGGGGAAGGCATTTTGAGACGAGAATCTCGGCGGAGCTGACCGGCAATCCGGCAAAGCTTAGCCCGCTTCACTTGGCGCTTGTGCCTTGATCGCCAGCGCGTGCACGCCGCCCTTTAGTTCCGTTTCCAGCGTCGCATTAATCATGCGATGACGCTCGATCCGGCTCTTTCCTTCGAAGGCCGCTGACACAATATACACTCTGAAATGTGTCTCGCCGCCGGGCCTGTGGCCGGCATGGCCTTCATGAAGGTGTGATTCGTCCGACACGTCGAGGCTTTCCGGAGAGAAAGCTTCGATCAACTTGTTTGTGATAATGCCTCTGGTGTTCATGGTGGCGGCAATACGTCTTTTGGTTGCCTCCCGTCAATGTCATCTCGGGAGTGAAGGGTTTCGCAATGTCAAGACTTGAAGCCGGAAGCGTTGCGTAGTCAAAGACAGCATGCCGATCGATTCATCCAAATTCTTTGATTCCATTCGCATCAAGCCCACCAAGGTGAGCGCGAAGCGTCAGGCGCAGGCCGGCAGCGAAGCCGTGGCTTGCGAATGGGCGGGGTGCAAAAACAAGGGCGCGCATCGCGCGCCGAAGGGCCGCGAGAATTCGCGTGAGTATTGGCATTTCTGCCTCGACCATGTCCGCGAGTACAACCAGTCCTATAATTTTTTCCAGGGCATGAATCCGGACGACGTCGCGCGCTACCAGAAGGATGCGCTGACCGGCCACCGTCCGACCTGGAAAATGGGCGCCAACAGCGGCGCGAAGAAGGGCGACGGCGACCTCGACGGTGCGGCTGATCCCTTCCACATGTTCAGCGAGCTCAACGGCCGCGGCCGCTGGCGGCCGGGTCCGGGCGCGCAGGAGCAGATCAAGCCGGAAGCGCGCAAGGTCATGAACGCCGAACGCAAGGCGCTGCAGGTGATGGGGCTTGGTGCCGGAGCCACGCTCGATGACGTCAAGGCCAAGTACAAGGCGCTGGTGAAACAACATCACCCCGACGCCAATGGTGGCGACCGTTCCACGGAAGACCGCCTGATCGAGATCATCAAGGCCTACAATTACCTGAAGACGGTCGTCCGCGCGTAAGCCAGGCGGGATCGCCTCATGGCTTTCCGTGGTCTGGTTGAGTCGCCGGCTCTATCGCCCCGCCGCCGCGCCTGCGGCGTATAGCCCAACTTGCCAGGGCAAGGATCAGGGCGCCGACAACGACCGCGAGGATCCAGTAGTGCTTGGCTATTCCTTCGTGGACCGCAAAGCCGCCGTAGCGGTGCAGGGCTGAAACCGCGAGCACCCCCGGCAGCACGTGGGCGGGCGCCCAGAGCAAAACCGCCGGAATGTTGACCGCATAGAACATAGCCGGCTTCATCCCGAGCGCGCCTGCGGTGATCGGAACAAAGGCCCGGATCGGCGGCACGAAGCGCGCAAAAAATACCGCGAGTGTCCCCCAGCGATGAAAGAATGCCTCGCTCTGGGACACCAGCCGCGGATAATTGGAAAGTGGCCAGGTTTTCAGGATTTCGCGCTGCTCGCGGTATCCGAGCAAAAAGGCGGACCCGTCGCCAAGCAAAGCGCCGGCGATCGCGACCAGCAGGACCCACGCCAATTGCAGCTGGCCGCCGGGCACGAGTGCACTCAGCGCAAAAATGATGGTGGAACCTGGAATGACGGCGCCGACGACCGGAACCGCCTCCAACAGCGCTGCCAAAAATAGCGTCAAATAGGCGAGCCAAGCATGGGTCGAGACGAACGAAATCAACGGATCGATCAATGAGGTCACGAAAATCCTTAGTATTTGAGGCCGGTTCGCCCGGCCGCAGACCTACCACAACTCACCGGGAGGCTGGATAGTGCCGGAAAGATGCTCCCTAACCTTGGTCGCGCGAGCACGTGACTAAAACTTGTCGCGATTTGCAGAGCAGCCTTCCAAAACTGCACCTGCCGACTTATCTACATGAAAATTCAACGGAACTTTGATTGCGGCCTGGGCTTCTGCCCATCGCAGCTCTCTGATAGGTTTCGTGAGGTAACCATCCGCAGCCACACCCAATAAATCTGGTTTCGGGAGCGCCCGGGACCTCGGAGGATTGATGACGACCGCCGCCATGACCAAAGCTCAGGAACCCGCTGGAATGCCCGACATGAAGGTGTCGGTGCGGCAGGTATTCGGCATCGACACCGATCTTGAAGTGCCCGCTTATTCCGAAGTCGATCCGCATGTGCCGGATGTCGATGCGGATTACCGGTTCGATCGCGCCACGACGCTCGCGATCCTCGCCGGCTTTGCGAAAAATCGCCGCGTCATGGTCACCGGTTATCACGGCACCGGCAAATCGACCCATATCGAGCAGGTCGCAGCAAGGCTCAACTGGCCGTGCGTGCGCGTCAACCTCGACAGCCACATCAGCCGCATCGATCTGGTTGGCAAAGATTCTATCGTCATCAGGGACGGCAAGCAGGTTACTGAATTCAGGGACGGCATCCTGCCGTGGGCACTGCAAAACAATATCGCGCTGGTGTTCGACGAATACGATGCTGGCCGCCCGGACGTGATGTTCGTGATCCAGCGCGTGCTGGAAGTCTCCGGCCGCCTGACGCTGCTCGACCAGAACAAGGTGATCAAGCCGCATCCGGCGTTTCGCCTGTTCTCGACCGCGAACACCGTCGGCCTCGGCGATACGTCCGGTCTCTATCACGGCACCCAGCAGATCAATCAGGGTCAGATGGACCGCTGGTCGATCGTCACCACGCTCAACTATCTGGCGCATGACGAGGAAGTGGAGATCGTGCTGGCGAAAGCCCATCACTATCGCACCACCCAGGGCCGCGACATCGTCAACAAGATGGTGCGGCTGGCCGATCTCACCCGCAACGCCTTTGCCAATGGCGATCTGTCGACCGTGATGAGCCCGCGCACCGTGATCACCTGGGCCGAAAATGCCGAGATTTTCGGCGATATCGGCTTTGCCTTCCGCGTCACCTTCCTCAACAAGTGCGACGAGCTGGAACGGTCGCTGGTGGCTGAGTTCTATCAGCGTTGCTTCAATGCCGAGCTTGCCGAATCCGCGGTCAACGTAGCGTTGAGCTGACGCATGCCGTCGATTTCCGTCGAGCGTACGATCGGAAAGACGAAGAAGGCGGTCCTCGACGGATTGATCCGCTATAACAACGAAAAAATGGGCAAGCAGAAGCACAAGCGGCTCGCCGTCTCGTTGCGCGAGGGAAACAAGATAGTCGGCGGTATCGTCGGAGAAGTCTGGACCGCGGTGCTGTTTATACAGTTCTTCTGGCTGGAGCAGGGGCTGCGCGGGAAGAATTTCGGAACGAGGCTGATCAAGGCAATCGAAGACGAGGCCCGGCGCATCGGTGCTACTCGCGCCTATGTCGACACGATGAGCTTTCAGGCTCCGGGATTTTACCGCACATGCGGATATGAAGAGTTTGGCTCGATCGAAGGATACCCCGGTGGCGTCACGCGACACTGGTTGACGAAGGCGCTATGACGACATCCAACAGCAAGTTCCGCACCGGACCCAAGGAAGCGCCGACCGAGCCGTTCAAGCGCTCGGTCACGGCGTGCCTGCGCGCGATTGCAAAAAAGCCGGAGCTCGAGGTCAGTTTCGCCGCTGAACGGCCGGGATTGTCGCCGGGCAAGGCACGATTGCCGGAACCGCCGCGCAAGATGTCGCGGAAGGATGCTGCCATCGTGCGCGGGCACGCCGATTCGATCGCGCTGAAGCTCGCCTGCCACGATCCGAAGGTGCACCGCAAGCTGATGCCCGGCAATCCGCAGGCACGCGGCGTGTTCGAGGCGATCGAGCAGGCCCGTGTCGAGGCGCTCGGCTCGCGGCGGATGGCGGGCGTTGCGAAAAACCTCACCGCGATGCTCGACGATCATTTCCACCGCGGCAAATTCGACGAGATCACCGATCGTGCCGATGCGCCTTTGTCCGATGCGCTGGCCATGCTGGTGCGCGAGCGGTTGACCGGGCTCGCGCCGCCGACCGCGGCGCGCAAGGTGGTCGACCTCTGGCGTCCATTTCTGGAAGACAAGATTGGCGCGCGGCTCGACCAGCTCGACCGCTTTGCCGAGGATCAGGTGAAATTCGGCGACGCGGTCCATGATCTCTTGTCCGCGCTTGAACTGGGCGACGACCGCAACGCGGAAGCCGATGAGGACGAGAACCAGGACGAAAGCCGCGACGGCGAGAACGACCAGTCCGGCGCCGAGGGGTCGCCGGAATCCGACGCCGCGCAGGAGATGAGCGCCGATCAGGCGCAGGCCACGACCGACGAGATGTCGGACAGTGCGATGGAAAGCGCGCAGGCGTCCACGTCCGATACCTTCGACGACGGCGAGTTGGGCGACGACGAGACGCCGGGCGAAGCAACGCGGCCGAATTCGCGCGGCCAGAACGAACCGCGCGGTCCCGAATATCACGCCTTTGCGCCGAAGTTCGACGAGGTGATCGCGGCCGAGGATCTTTGCGACCACGACGAGCTCGAGCGGCTGCGCAGCTATCTCGACAAGCAGCTGGCGCATCTGCAAGGCATCGTCGCGCGGCTCGCCAACCGGTTGCAGCGTCGATTGATGGCCCAGCAGAACCGTGCCTGGGAGTTCGATCTCGAGGAAGGCATTCTCGATCCGGCCCGCCTGTCGCGGGTCGTGACCGATCCCTATCACCCGCTCTCCTTCATGCACGAGAAGGAAGCGACCTTCCGCGATACCGTGGTGACGCTGCTGCTCGACAATTCCGGCTCGATGCGCGGCCGCCCCATCACAGTCGCCGCTACCTGCGCCGATATTCTGGCGCGCACGCTGGAACGGTGCGGCGTGAAGGTCGAAATCCTCGGTTTCACCACTCGCGCCTGGAAGGGCGGGCAGTCGCGCGAAGCGTGGCTGGCCGCGGGCAAGCCGGCCAACCCCGGCCGCCTCAACGATCTCAGGCACATCATCTACAAATCGGCGGACGCGCCGTGGCGGCGGGCCCGCAAGAATCTTGGCCTGATGATGCGCGAGGGCTTGCTGAAGGAAAACATCGACGGCGAGGCGCTCGACTGGGCGCATAAGCGCCTGCTCGGCCGGACCGAGCAGCGCAAGATCCTGATGATGATTTCCGACGGTGCGCCGGTCGACGACTCCACGCTGTCGGTCAATCCCGGCAACTACCTCGAGCGGCATCTGCGCCACATCATCGAGGAAATCGAGACGCGTTCGCCGGTCGAACTGATCGCCATAGGCATCGGCCACGACGTCACGCGCTACTATCGCCGCGCGGTCACGATCGTGGATGCCGAGGAGCTTGGCGGCGCCATCACCGAAAAGCTCGCCGAACTGTTCAGCGAGACCCATGGGGCCGCACCGGCCGCAGCCGCACCGCGACGCCGGCTGCATTCCTGATCCCGGTGTGACCCCGCGCGGAAAAGTGCTGCCGGATTTTAGCCGTTCACGCCGCCGTTTCCTCCAAATGGCGGCGGCGGGTGTGTCGGCTGCAGCTACATCCCGCACCGCGAAAGCGCAATTTGTCCCGCTTCCCGGTTCGGGCGAAGACGCGCCGACCGATGCCGCCGCCACCTCGATCGAGGTCAAAGCCCGATCGATTCCCTGGTTCGATCGCCACGACCATGATCGCGTGCGATTTGGCGCGCTGGAATATCGAAGCGGGCTGGTGCTGACCTCGCCTTTCCCGCGCTTCGGCGGGCTGTCGGGGATACGGCTCGACGTCAAAGGCGAACGCTTCATTTCATTCAGCGACAGGGGACACTGGTTCACCGGGCGCATCGAGTACCAGGGGCGCGCGATGACGGGGCTCGCCGATGTCGAGTCTGCACCGATGCTGGGCTCTGACGGCAGACCCATCACCGCCCGTGGCTGGTACGATTCGGAGTTGATCGCGCTGGATGGCTCGTTCGTGTACATCGGTCTCGAGCGGGTCAACAAAGTGCTGCGCTTCGATTTCAGCAAGGGCTTCACGCGCGCGCGGGGCGAAGTGGTGCCGCTGCCGAAAGCGGCGAGCAAACTACCGAACAACAAGGGACTGGAAGCGCTGGTCTTCGTACCGAAGGGCCACCCGCTTTCGGGAACGCTGATCGCGATGTCCGAGCGTGGCCTGGACGCCAACGGAAATCTCGTCGGGTTTCTGGTCGGAGGCCCGATGCCGGGCCAGTTCAGCGTTCGCCGCACCGAAGATTTCGATATCAGCGACGCCGTGTTGTTGCCGGCCGGTGATCTCCTGATCCTGGAGCGGAAATTTTCCTGGCTGTCCGGAATAGGCATCCGTATCCGGCGTATCCCGCTCAGTTCGGTGGCGCCCGGGGCCGTAATCGACGGTCCCTCGATTTTTGAGGCCGATCTCGGCAATGAGGTCGACAACATGGAAGGCATCGACGCCCATCTCACCGCGGAGGGCGAGACTGTGCTGACCATGGTGTCCGACGATAATTTTTCGATGATCCAGCGCACCTTGCTGCTGCAATTTACGCTTTTGGGGTAAGCCTCGAAGCGCGGCGACGGCAGACTCCATGTCGATTCGCCGCCGAGGCCGATTGCGTCCGGGACCGTCATGATCACTATCTCGTCATCGACCTCAAGCCCGCCAATCCGGACCAGCGGCTCGATTGGTGACGTCGCCGGCGCGCTTGCACCGGCGCCCAAATCTGTGCACGACATCTTGTCGAGGCGGTAGCGGGAACCGGAGTGACGAATGCGTGGCGTCGTGCGTTGGGGGTTCGTGGCAGGTATCATGGCATTTGTGGCCGCGGCGCACGCCGATAACTGGCCTTCGCACCTGATCAAGGCAACGATCCCCTTTGGCGCGGGAAGTGCGGCCGACGTCGTGCCGCGCGTGGTGTTCGATCGGCTCGCGGCCGAACTCGGCCAGGCCATCGTCGTGGAAAATCGACCGGGCGCCGGCGGCACGATCGGCACCGCGGCCGTCGTGAAGGCGGATGCGGACGGCTACAACATCCTCGCCCAGTCCTCGGCACTGGCGATTTCGCCCGCGATCTACCCGAAGCTGCCGTTCGATATCACCAGGGACCTGACGTCGGCCTTGATGATCGGCGTCAGCGCCAATGTGATGATCGTGCCGGTTTCGCGGCCATGGAAAACCGTGCAGGACTTCATCGCGGATGCCAAGGCAAGGCCAGGTTCGATCGCATTCGGCTCGGTCGGCGTCGGCAGCGCCGTGCATATCAGCGCCGAGAAATTCCGTCTCGCGGCCAGAATCGAAACCACCCATGTGCCCTATCGCGGCGGCGCGGAAGTGATCGCCGATATTCTCGGCGGCCGTATAGATTTCTACTTTTGCCCGCTCGCAACCGCGCTGCCGCTGATCAAGGAGGGCCGTGTACACGCGCTCGTGATCTCGGCGTCGAAGCGCGCGGCCGAATTGCCTGACGTGCCGACACCGGCCGAAGTGGGCCTGAAAAACGCGGAAAGCGCGTTCTGGCTCGGCGTATTCATGCCGGCGAAGACGCCGCGCGACATCATCGACAAGTTTCACGATGCGGGAACCAAGGCTCTCGCCGAGCCCTCGATGCAGCAAAGCCTGACAAAACTCGGCATCGAGCCATTCCCGATGACGCCCGCGGAGATGGATGCCTTCGTGGCGCGCGAGATTGCGGCGAATCTCGAGCTGATCAAGGCGGCCGGGATCAAACCTTAAGACCGTTGCGTTTACGGAAGCCCGTTCTACGCATTCGACATTCGACGTCCGTCATCGGAGTGAATTATAGATCGTTGCAAACGAATATTTCCAATGCCGGATACCGTTTGATGAGTGCCCTGTTTTCTCCGATCCGCCTGCGTGACCTGGCACTTGCAAACCGCATCATGGTCGCGCCGATGTGCCAATACTCGGCGGAAGGCGGCAAGGCGAACGACTGGCATTTTGCCCACATCAACAATCTTGCTTTGTCGGGCGCGGCGATGTTCTGCATGGAGGCGACCCATGTCGAGGCCATCGGCCGCATCACGCCGGGATGCCTCGGTCTGTGGAACGACGCCACCGAATCGGCACTGCGGCCGGTTCTCGCTTCGGTCCGCAGGCATTCGACGATCGCGATCGCGATTCAACTGGCCCATGCGGGCCGCAAGGGATCCAGTCACAAGCCTTGGGAGGGGGGGCAACAGATACCGCTCGCCGAGGGCGGATGGCAGACGGTGGGGCCGTCCGACGTGGCGCACAAGGACGGCGAACTGAAGCCGCTCGCGCTCGATGTCATGGGGCTCAAGCGCGTTCGCGAGGCCTTTGTCGAATCCGCGCGGCGGGCCAGCCGGCTCGGTATCGACGCCATCGAACTGCATGCCGCGCACGGCTATCTGCTGCACCAGTTCCTGTCGCCGATCTCCAATAAGCGCACCGACAAATATGGCGGGTCCCTGCAAAACCGGATGCGTTATCCGCTCGAAGTGTTCGATGCCGTGCGTGCGGTATTCCCTTCGAAAAAGCCGGTCGGCATCAAGGTCTCCGCAACCGACTGGGTTGATGGCGGCTGGGATCTCGAACAGACCATCGAGTTTGCCAGGGAATTGAAAAAACGCGGCGCCGACTGGATCGACGTCTCCTCCGGCGGCGTATCGCCGCTGCAGAAAATTCCGCTGTCGCCGGGCTATCAGCTGCCGTTTGCGCAGGCGATCAAGGAGGCCACCGGCGTGACCACGATGGCCGTCGGCCTGATCACCGAAGCCAGCCACGCCGAAGAAATCATCGATTCCGGCAAGGCCGATATGGTCGCACTCGCGCGCGGCATGCTCTATGACCCGCGTTGGGCCTGGCACGCCGCGGCCGAACTCGGCGGCGAGGTGTTTGCCCCGCCGCAATATTGGCGCTCGCAGCCGGCTTCGCACAAGACGCTGTTCGGTGAAACCACATTCGGTGCGCGGTAAGATCGTGTTAATGGTCAATCGACGACCGATCCTTTGGTGCTTCGCGGCTTTGGCGGCCGCGGCCTTGATCGTGCCAAAGGCTGTGGGCGGAGAACAAGCGGGCATCGCCGACGTGAAAGTCTCTGCGTTCGATATCGAAGCTCATCGCGGCGGCCGCGCGCTGTTTCCGGAAAACACGCTTGCGTCATTCGCCAACGCGCTCTCGATGGGCGTCTCTACGCTGGAGCTCGATATCGGCGTGACGCGCGATGGCGCGGTCGTGGTTTCCCATGAGCGCGGTTTGAATCCCGATCTCGCCCGTGGCGCGGACGGCAAATATGTCACTGAACCCGGCACGCCCTTCATCAAGCTCTCGCTGGACGAGGTGAAGCAATACGACGTCGGGCAGATCCGTCCCGGCAGCATCTATGCCGCGCAATTCCCCGACCAGCACGCGGTGCCGGGCGCGAAAATCCCGACGCTGAAGGAATTGATCGATCTGGTGCGCCGGTCCGGCGACAATCGCGTGCGGCTGAACATCGAAACCAAGATCGACCCGAATCACCCGGACGAATCGCCGGCACCGGAGCGCTTTGTCGCAGCTCTGCTCGACCTGCTGCGGGCCGAGAAATTCGAAAGCCGCGTTACCGTGCAGTCGTTCGATTGGCGGACGTTGCAGCTGGTGCAGAAGCTCGCGCCGGAAATCCCGACCGTGTATCTGACCGTGCAGGGCGGACGGGATCCGACGGTTTTTCGCGACGGGGCATCGGAATGGACCGCCGGCTTCAATCCGGCCGAGCACGGAGGATCGACCCCGCGCACGATCAAGGCGGCGGGCGGCGCGATCTGGTCGCCTTATCTCCGCGACCTCACGCCTGAGCTGATTTCCGAATCTCACACGCTGGGTCTGAAGGTCGTGGTCTGGACCGTGAACCAACCCTCCGAGATGGCACGCCTGATCGAGATGGGCGTGGACGGAATCATTTCCGACCGACCCGATCTGTTGCGCCAGGCTGCGGCCGAGAAGGGCATCGCGTTGCCCAAGGGCTTTCCGGTGACGCCATAGCGTTTCGGCGCGCTCGTCAGGATGAGCTGAGCCGTCATTCCTCATGGTGAGGAGCGCAGCAGCGCTGCGCGTCTCGAACCATGAGGCCGTCGACGGTGCCATCGCTGTATCCATCACGCCTTCTTCATCTCCGTGAGCGCCCGCAGCGCCGCGACGTAGCCATAAGGCCCGAGCCCGCAGATGACGCCGGTTGCGGCATGGGAAATCTTGGAGTGACGGTGATGCTCATCGCGGGCGTGGATGTTGGAAATGTGAACTTCCAGCACCACGCCGTCGAACGCCTTGATCGCATCGACCATCGCGATCGAGGTGAAGGAATAGCCGGCCGGATTGATGATGATGGCATCGGCGCTCTCGCGCGCCGATTGAATCAGATCGACCAGTTCGCCCTCGTGGTTGGACTGGTGAAAGCTGATGGCA
Source organism: uncultured Alphaproteobacteria bacterium (assembly GCA_963770515.1). Lineage (GTDB taxonomy): Bacteria > Pseudomonadota > Alphaproteobacteria > Rhizobiales > Xanthobacteraceae > Bradyrhizobium. The sequence goes on along the minus strand of CAVYPW010000001.1, from coordinate 859,830 downwards.
AGCCCGAGCGTAGCCGCCTCGCGCTCGCAACTCGCCTTGACCTCGGCGAGCGTGGTCGTGCCGTAGATATGCGGCTCGCGCACGCCGAGCAGATTGAGGTTCGGACCATTGAGGATCATCACCCGTTTCATGATGTGCCTTTCAAGTTGGAGTTTGGATCGACCTGTAACAGCGACGGAGATGAGGGAGAGGTGAAGAAAGCCAGATGGCAGATAGAACCCGCCTCACATCCCGAACACCGCGACCGCGCGGATCGGCGAGGCGGTACCGCCGCGCCATTTCATCGGCAGGCCGATGAAGGTGAAGGGACCCGCGCCCAACAGCGTCTCAAGATTGCACAGGCTTTCGATATGGGTGATGCCGAGCTCGAAACAGGCCTTGTGCACCAAAAGGTTTTCCTTGCCTTGGGGGCCCGGCCGCATCGAATCGATGCCGAAATGCACCACGCCCTTGTGCGCGAGCCATTCGGTTGCCTTCACATTCACGCCGGAATTTTCCGTCGCATATTCCTGGCGCGGAAAGGTTCGCTCGTGATGGCCGGTGCACAGAAGCACCGTGCCGCCCTTCGGGACCGGATGGCCTGATTTTTTCACAGCCGTTTCGAGATCGCCGGGCGTGATCTCCGCGCGCGGCGCGATGTGGCGCAGGTCGATGCAGATGCCAGGCACGATGCATTTTTCCAGCGGATATTTGTCGATGGCCTCGCCGCGCTTGTCGAAATGCAGGGGAGCGTCGATATGGGTGCCGCCATGGTCGGGCATGGCGAAATACATCGAGGCGAGCCCATGCACATTGCCGCCATCGGCAAACGATTCTTCGTGCGTCTTCCACATGCCATGGATGATGGCGGAATGGCCGGGATAGTTCGGGGTGCGGTGATAAAGCTCGCGGCTGAGGTCGACGATCTTCACGGGGGTCCTTTCTTTAAAGGTATTCGTCGTCCCTGCGAACGCAGGGACCCATAACCATTGTTGTTCGTTTGGAGAAAAAGCCGTTAGCCAGTACCTGAAATAGTGGGGCCGCGGCGTATGGGTCCCTGCGTTCGCAGGGACGACATTCTCGCATTACTGCGTCCACTTCCGCCCTCACAATCACACCGGCTTGATGCCGGCCTTGGCGATGATATCGTGCCATTTCGGCACTTCGGTTTCGATGCGCCGGCGCAGGCCGTCCGAGCCGTGGGCGATCACCTCGAAACCGTTGACGCGCAATTGCTCGACGGTCTCAGGCTTCTTCAGCGCCTCGACCGATGTTGCCGACAACCGCGCCACGATGTCGGCTGGCGTCTTTACCGGCGCCATGAAGGCCTGGAAAGTATCGGCGATGAAGTCCTTGTAGCCGAGTTCGACCATGGTCGGCACATCAGGCAAATCGACCCAGCGGCGGCTGCCGGTAAGGGCGAGCGCCTTGATCGCGCCGGACTCGATATAGGGGATGGCCGGCGGCAGCGCGGTGACGGCCATCTGCGTGACGCCGCCGAGCAGCGCCTGGATCGCGGGCCCGGCCCCGGAAAACGGCACATGCGTGATCTCGACCCCGCCCACGATCTTGAGCAGTTCGCCGGAGAGATGCGGCGTGGTGCCGGCGCCCGGGCTTGCATAATTGAATTCGTCGGGCTTCGCCTTGGCGCGGGCGAACAGCTCGGCAATCGAATTGATGCCGAGCTTGGGATCGATCAGGACCGCGTTGGGCGAGGTGCCGAGCTCGGCGATCGGCGCGAAATCCTTGAACGGATCGTACGGCACGCTCGCATAGAGGCTGGGATTGACGACATAGGCGCTCGAGGTGACGAGCAGCGTGTAGCCATCGGCTTCGGCGTGCGCGGCGTAGCCGATCCCGAGATTGCCGCCGGCGCCGGAGCGATTTTCCACGATCACATTGCCGGGCAATGCAGCGCCGAGATTTTTCCCGAGGATTCGCGCCATGATGTCGGTCGGGCCTGCCGGCGCGAACGGCACGATGATCTTGATCGGCCGCTCCGGGTAGCCGGCCGCCCAAGCCCGCTTTGGCCTGAGCATGGGAGTTGCGGCTGCGCCCGCTGCAAGGCCTGCGGTTTTCAGAAATTGGCGGCGTGAGGGCAGGGGGCTTTGGGGGTGCAGCACGGTTTTCTCCCGAAATTTTTTTGCATCTCACCACATGCGTGCTGCCAGCGGAAGGCGCAATTCCGCGTCCCCGCGGCGCCAAACGCCCGGGTGATCACAAAACGTTGTCCCTCATGGAGGGCGCAGGGAATGCCGGAGCGCCGGTCGCGCCCGCAGCCTTGCGTGTAAAAAGTAGTAAACACGCAAGTTAGTCACCACGGTCACGCCGGATCGATCCGGCATTCCCCGCGCGGCTGGTTTTAACGGCTTACTCCAGGCTCTCCCCGGCGATCGGGCTTTTTGTCACCGTCGCCGGCGCGATGCGAAAAGCATCATGCCGGCTTGACGCCAGCGTCGAGACGTCAGGACCACGTGGCTTCGCCGTCCGCGACAGGCGCATTCGTCCTTTGCGCTTGTTGCGTCCACCGCATCTTCTGACCAACGTTTAGTGACGATCGCGAAACGCCCCTCATGAGGGCAGAAGACGCGCGGAAAAGTGCCGGTGATTTGCCCGTCGTCACAAGAAAAAAGCCCGCGACATATTGGCACGACGAGCAAATCAGTCGACGCGTCGAAAAAGGTGTCAAGACTTCATCGTCGTCCTTGCGAAAGCAAGGACCCATACGCCGCGGCTTCTCTTGAGGCAAAGCGCCGGACGGCTTTCTGTCAAACACAACGATCGGTGGTTATGGATCCCTGCGTTCGCAGGGACGACAGATTGACAGTTTCACCCCTGCTTGAGAATCGTCTTCGTCTTCGTTTCCGGCCACGGCTCTCCGAGCGCGCGGACGCGAACCCGCGTGCCGTCATCGGTGTTGATCAGCGCGTGGGTCGCGATGTCGTCGTTGATCTCGAACAGCCGAAGCTCCGTCGTAGGCAACCAGGTCAGCGTCTGGTCGATATCGCCGGGAAAGATCTGCCAGGCCGATCCGTCGTGCATTTTGACAATGTGGCTCTCGGAGTGTTCGAGAATTTTCATCGCGAATCTTTCGCAGGTCGTTCGTGAACGGAATTGAGTTGCACCATTCCTGCCGGCGCATGGCCGTTGCCGTCGTGATCGATCGGAATACGCGCCGGCGAAACTTCGCCGTCGAGCCAGTCCTGTTCGTCGGCGAGCGCCCGCCAGGCCGCCTCCATCCGCTTGTAGCGATTGAAGACAGGCTCGCTGTCCGCGCCTTCGGCAAGATGCGCGCAGTTCTCGGCATTTTCGCGGAAGATTTCGGATTGCTTCATGGTGTCGTTCCTCTGTTGGAAGGATACGTATGAGCGCGAGGCGCGGTTACAACGAAGTTCCAATGAAGGATCGGTAAGGATCGCCAAGGGTCGTTAAGGAACCATCGCCTTGCGCGTCGTCACAGAATTGCGACTGCGAATCCGATTAAGCCAAGGTTCATTTTTGGAAGGTGACCACCAAAACAAAGCCAGAGACTTCGCGGCCAATTGAGCGTAGAGCCTTGCAACCACCGTGATGACCGGTTCCTGCGGTGATAGTAGTGAATAACACAACCGCACATTGGGGGAGAACGTCGATGATTTCGTCAGAGCACTACAGTCAGGAACTGAACGCGCAGTTTGGGCGTGCAGCCTCCCGAGGCATGTCGCACATTCTCATCAACGCACGCGAGCTGCATTCATCGCTCGGGGATTTTCCAGGCTCGGACGATAAGCTCGTCTCATGTCGTTTGGTGATGCGAAATGAAATGAAAGCCGGTGACGTCATGGTAGTGACGCAGGAACCCCTGGTGGGCATGACCGTGCGTTACCTGTTGCCGCGAGCGGCACATTGATCGTACAGCCCAGCAAGAACGTGAAGTTCGGAAGATGACCCCCAAGTCAGCCCTCAGTTCGGCGCCCTGAGTTCGCCGTCGAGCCAGCCGACCGCCCTCGATTTGAAGGGATCCGATGCAATAACGCGTATTTCAACCTGGTCGCATCTGGGGCATTCGAACAGCCGGTGCTCGAAGCCAATTGGCCCCGATGAAACGCGTTCCAGCATCATCCGCGTTTGGCAGCGAGAGCAGCGCGCGCGCTCAATGTCGGTGAGGAATTGCTGGGGCGAGGTCATGGCTCTCCTCCGTCAGGGCGGGAGCGTTATCGAACTCTCTGTCGCCGATATGGTGCGGCCACAAAACAAATATGCCCGTTTCAGTTTCGGGGGGCTGGTCAATACAGCTCACATTTCGAAACTTAATAGTTCTAATCGCGCTCTTTGAGCACGGGCTTCTCGTGCAAAACCGCAGATAGCAGCGAATTGTTGACCTCGATATGGCCATTGTAGCTGATGAGCCCCAGCTTGCGAAACTTGTTCATGAAATGGCTGACCCGGGATCGGGTGGTGCCGACCATCTCGGCCAGTGTTTCCTGGCTGATATTCGGGCTGATCCGCTGTGGCTCGCCGTCCTTGCCGAAATTCGCGAGCAGCAAAAGCAGCCGGGCAAGACGCCGCTCGCTCGAATTGAATAGCTGATCGATCAGGTCCTCCTCGATCCGGCTGTTCCGTGTCAACAGATAGGACATGAACAGCTCGGAGAACTTTGGCTCATCGTGAAGCGCCAATATCATCGCGGCTTTGGTGATCGAGGTGATCACGCAATCTTCCATCGCCGTTGTCGTCGATATGCGCAGTCTGTGGCCGTTCATGCAGCCTTCGCCAAAGAAATGCCCGGGCTCCAGGATTGCCACGACGGCTTCCTTGCCATGTTCGGACAAGACGGTGAGCTTGACCTTGCCCTTTTGAATGTAAAACACCGTCTCTGCGACGTCGCCCTGTTCGAAGATTTTCTGGTTCTTGTGAAGCTCGAGTATCGCTTTCCCATCGCCGACTTTGGCGAGAAATATCTTTGCGTCGAACACGTCTTTAGGCGGCTTGCTCATAAGAGCCCTTCTTTGGCTTGGATCAATGCCACCGAATCTCGCCGGCTGCCTGAGCGGCTGGTGGTCCGATTCCAACATTTGCATCCCGATCTGTCAGGCACTTTTGCAAATGTTAGAATCAAAGGACTACTAGTGTCCCGATTCGAAAGTTCGTACCACCTTGCGGCCCCACGTTTACGAACTTCGGAACCGCCGCACTAGCAAATATAGGCTTCTAGTGGAGTTTTGGATTTGACATTCGCTTTACGCATTCCCGGCTACGGGGCAGCGAATGTCAAATTCACTCCACTGCGCCTCGCGGTCTGCGAACCAGGATAGGGAAAGCGTTTCGGGCGTCAGCCGTCCAATGTATGACTTTCGAGCCACGCCTTATTCCTGAAGAGCCTGCGAAGCGATAGCGCAATTTGCCGGTGCTGATTGCGTTTCCCTCCTGGCGGGAATGTCCGGGCGTACCGCAACACATTGCGCCGCATCTCGATAAAGTAGCCCATCTCGCGGCGGCTGTCGGTTTCGGGCTTCGCCCTTCGGTTTTCAGACGGCATGATGCCCCCTTTGGGTCAGGCGGGAGCTTTGCTCTCGTCACCGATAGAGGCCGAGTGCAGTGCGGTGACGAGCAATCATGGCTCGATTTCGTGCTGAGCCAGTGGTCAATTTTGCTCACATTCGGAAAATAGAAAACGGCCTCAGCGCGGGGGCGGGCTGAGGCCGTCAGTTCACCGGATGCTGGTGTTCCCGCGCATCCGGTCGCCTGTCATCAAGCTGCCACCGCAACATCGGTTCCAGAGGATTTTAGGCCGGCGCGACCAGCGACGTCATTGGGACGTCCAATGCATATACAAAGCCGGTCGGGTCATAGGCCAGTTTGACCTGGCCCTTCAGTTGTTGGCCGAGAGATCCGATCAAGCGTGTCCCAAAGCTCTGCCGGGAAGGCGCAGATACCGCGGGGCCACCTTTTTCGGACCACGTCATCTGCAGCCGTTGCTTTCCCTCATCGACGCTCCACGCGATGTCGACGCTCCCCCCCGGCACCGACAATGCACCGAATTTCGTCGTATTGGTGCAAAGCTCATTGAGCGTCATCGCCAGCGCGATCACGGCGCCTGATGTGATTTTGATATCGGGTCCCGAAATCGAGAAGCGGCCTCCACCTTCGCTGTCATACGGTTCGGTCGCGCCCCGAATTGTACTGGAAAGGTCCGCGTTAGCCCATCGGGCCTGCAACAGCAGATCGTGTGCCCGACCGAGCGCGATCAGACGCCCCTCAATAGCATGTTGACCGTGCTCAATGCTTGTCGCTGTCCGCAGGCTTTGGGATGCAATGGCACTTACGGTTGCAAGCGTATTCTTGATCCGGTGGTGCAATTCTTCCAGGATGAGTTTCTGCAGTTTGTCGGCAGCTTCACGCTCCTTGGCGTCGATGCCCGCCTGGGCCAACAAGACCTCTGCGTCGATGCCCGCCTGTTCAAGCAACAAGCGAAGACTGTCGTTTTCTGCGGTCAGGAATTCGTTGGAAGCATGATCGTTCGACGTTCGCGGCGCACGATGGCTTTGAGTTTCAACGGGGCCGGCCCATGCTATAAGCCCGGAGATATCGGGGGGTACGAGTTTCAGTGCGCCCTGACCGATCATCTCCTGTATTTCCGCGATCATCTGCTTCACCTCAAGCGGCTTTCCAAAGAAGCGGCTGTCGGTGGGTCTTTCGCTGTCGGTCGGCGTCAATTTACCGGAAACGAGGATGATCTTGATGGATGGCCACCGTTCGTAGACGGCATGCGCCAGTTTCAGGCCGTCCATACTTCCGGGCATCTGAATATCCGTGAAAAGAAGATCGACGTCCGAGCGGGACTCAAGAATGGCGAGGGCTTCGTCGGCGTTCACGGCTTCTATCGGGGTGAAGCCTGCGTCCGCCACGATATCGACCGCGCGCATGCGCAGCAGCATCTCGTCTTCGACGACGAGAACTTTGGCGGACCCCGGAATCGGATGCAATACCATGGAGGACTCGGCGCTTTCCTGGCGAGTTAAATATGAGTCCGTGCCGCCGTTCGCTCATGGCTTCGAACACGCAATCGGGCTCGTCAAAAACCTGATGTGCCCACCTTGTAGCACAGTGCCGATGGCAGCACGGCCCTGAGAGCCGATCCAGCCGATCTAAATGTGAGCGCTTTTGCTCACTCCGGGCAGGTCAGTGCTTTCAGAGCGAAAGGATCGCCGGTGTCATCGCCGTTGGCAGGGATACGGAATTCCTGAAATTCCAATCGAGACGCAAACGGCCACGCCCGCCTAGCTCACCTGCTTGCCGTCGTCCTGCCGCCCGAACGCAGCCAGTCCCACATTGCGCAATCGCGTCACGTCGCGCTCGCCGGTCCGCGTGGCATCAATGATGCGCCTGGCGATCACCTCGTACACGATGGACGGTTGACCGCTATCGCGCAGCTCCTTGCGGGCGCTGTCGAACGCCTCGCCCATGATTTCGGTTATCCGATCGTCGAAGACGGAACCGGCTTTTCGGCTAAACGGCAGAATGGATGCCACGTTAGTTTCCCTTCACTGCTGGTCTGAATTCGACGCTTGCGACGCCTGATGTCCCGGCTTTCACAAGCCGGGCGCAAACACCAAGACAGTCGTGCTCAAATTGAAGTTTGGCGTTAAGCCCGGCCGCCAAGGCCCGCATCAGCTGAAAGCCCAGCCCGCCATCGGTGGTGGGGTCGAAATTTTCCGGGAAGCCGACGCCGTCATCCGTCACCTCGACCAGGAATGAGCCATCGTCATTGGTCTCGCAGTGGACCTGTACGATGACAGCCAACCCTGTCGGATGCGCATACTTGACGGCGTTGGTGAGAAGCTCGGCGGTGATCAGCCCGGCGTGAAGCACGTGACGCGGCTCGATGAAGCCTTCGCCGGAATGATTGACGGTCAGCTTCATCTTTCCTTCCTCGCCGAGCGTGCCAATCATCTCGGCGATGTCCCGCACGAAGTTTCCGAGGTTGACGCCTGCGCCGTTGACGGCCAGTGCGAGCGATTTGTGGAGTCTTGCGGTCACCTCGATGCGCGCGCTGATATCGTCGAGCAGAAGGCAAACCTCACGCGCGTTAAGGCTCTTGCCGCTCCTGGAGACGGCATTGCGTTGCAGCCGAATGGCGCCGCTCAGGCTGGCGAGGTTGTTGGCGATCCGATGGTCGGCCTCGGCTAGTCCGACGTCATCATGCTCGATCAAAATTGCCATTTTAGGCTTCCTTTGATCGTTAACCTGCGCCTCGTGCAGCCCCTAATCAAGAAAACAATAATAAGATCAATGCATTGATGGCGTATTGAGCGCCTTTATGGGTTTTTTATACCTAGTAGCCAAAGCCTAAAAATGAGATTTATGAGTATAAATAGCAAGGAACGTATTTTGGGTTTCTTGCGTTAATGGAGTGAGTTTTTTTGCGGGAGGGTCAGATGGGTCCACTCAATCGAGGCGAACGGCTCCAGATCATGCTTACCCACGACGAATTGCGGATTGTCGATACCTGGCGTTTTAGCAAGCGGATGCCGAGCCGGGCGGCGGCCATTCGGGAACTGCTCAAGCGCGGTATGGCGGCCGAAGGATTTGCGGAAGTCATGGATGGACAGAAGTCCAAAGACTTCTCTGTTCTGCCGGACGACTTGGCGTCGGATGGCCTGGCATCGGACGAGCCGGCCGAATAGCTCGCGCGCAGGCGATCAGCCGGAAAAACCCCCAAAACAAACGGCCGGGTCTTTTGACCCGGCCGTTTCAATTTCAGACGTCTTTCGGAAGCTTCAGCTCGCCCTAATCAGCCCGCTTTGGCGACCGGCGCAGCGGCGACCTTCTTCTCGATCGCCCGCTTCAGGTCAAGCGCGCGCGGCGAGAGGTTGGCAGCGCGGGCCTTCAACAGGAAGGCGTCCAGGCCGCCATTGTGATCGACGCTCTTGATCGCGTTGGTGGAGACGCGCAGGCGCACGTTGCGGCCGAGTGCATCGGAGATGAAGGTCACGTTGCACAGGTTCGGCAGAAAGCGCCGCTTGGTCTTGATATTGGAGTGGCTCACCTTGTGACCCACCTGCGGGCCCTTGGCCGTCAGTTCACAACGCCGCGACATCTTGAAAAACCTTCTTCCATCCCGGCCTCCGCCGCATCATGCGGATCGGCGCCAAGGGTCAAAAACTCGTCCATTCCTGAGGAGCGGCGGACGTATAGGGGCAGATCGGCAGGGCGTCAAGGTTTGGGAGGGGCCGGGAAGGCCGGTTTTCTCGGGCTTTTGCCGAATTCCCGGATCATATAAACGGCGTATTCCGGGCCGATATCCAAGGCCATTAACGGGTTTTGTGCCAGCGCCAGGCCTCTGACTTAGTTGCCACTGATCTAACTGCCCCTGATTTGACTAAAGGCGCGTGCAGGCGTTGTTCGCCGGATTTTTTGGTTTAAATGAAACAAAGATCCCGCTCTGTTGTGAGGACTGCCACTTCCGTGACCGATCTGTGCAGGACGTCGCCCCGGCGGGCCCGTTGGTTGCTCCCGGCGCTGGCTTTGGTTGCCGCCTCGGGCGCAACGCCGGCTTTCGCGCAAGGCAAGCTCGAGGCGCAGTATGAGGCGACGCTGGCCGGTATTCCCGTCGGCAGGGGCGCTTGGAACATTGAAATTTCCGACGACCAGTTCTCCGCCGCCGCTTCCGGCGGCACCGCCGGGTTGCTGAAGACCTTTGCATCCGGTGCCGGTTCGGGCGCCTCGCAAGGGCGCGTCGTCAACGGCGCGCTGGTCTCGACCAACTACAGCGCGTCGACCACGACGTCGAAAAAGACCGAAGCGATCCACATGTCGCTCAACAACGGCACCATCAAGGAATTCGCGATCGAGCCGCAGCCGCCGGTCGATCCCGATCGCATTCCGGTGACAGAGGCGCACAAGAAGGGCGTATTCGATCCGATGACCGGTTCGATGCTGCACGTGCCCGGCACCGCCGACCCGCTCAGCCCTGAAGCCTGCCGCGTGGGTGCAGCGATCTTCGATGGCCGCATGCGCTACGATCTGAAGCTCGATTTCAAACGCATGGAAACCGTTCGGGCCGAGAAGGGCTATCAGGGCCCGGTCGTGGTCTGCGCGATCTATTTCGCGCCCGTCGCGGGCTATATTCCCGATCGTCCGGTGATCAAATATCTCACCGCCGCGCGCAACATGGAGATCGCGTTTGCGCCGGTGTTGGGGACCCGCATCCTAGTGCCGTTCCGCATGGTGATCCCGACGCCGCTTGGCACCGCGATGCTGGAAGCGACCCAGTTCATCACGACGCCAACCCCGCCCCGCGTCGCCAAGACGAATTGATTTTCTACACCGTCATTCCGGGATGGTGCGCAAGCACCAGACCTAAGATGCGCAATTGCGCATCGGGGAATCTCGAGATTCCGGGTTCGATACTTCGTATCGCCCCGGAATGACGATCTCACCGAATCCCTGTTGAACTCTTGCTCGCTTCTGATTCAACTCGTGCATTAAGGATTTCTGTCGTCAAACCGTCGCTTGAAGGCCGACGTCAAACTTGATCTAGTGCTACAAGAGCCTGTCTGCGCGATATGTTGCGGTGAACGAAACAGGTGACGCTATGAGTCAGCGATTCGGGCGCGATTCGTTCCGCAACCGTTCCGAAGTTTAAATCCCGACCTTACATGCGTCGCATTGTGAGACACTTTCACCCGGCGCCACCGATTTTCGCAGCCCTCGCGCTCAACGCCGAAAGCCACAGAAACCCCTTAAAACATGGCTCTTTCGTCAACTTCGCCTTCGTTCGCCACTAATGGAAGGGCTCCTGGTTCCGGCGTCACCGCCGTGCTCGGGCCGACCAATACCGGCAAGACGCATCTCGCCATCGAGCGCATGCTGGCGCATTCCTCCGGCGTGATCGGCCTGCCGCTGCGGCTGCTCGCGCGCGAGGTCTATAACAAGATCGTCGACCGCGCCGGTTCGGAATCCGTCGCGCTGATCACCGGCGAAGAGAAGATCAAACCGCCCCGGCCGCGGTTCTGGGTGTCGACCGTCGAAGCGATGCCGCGCGATCTCGACGTGTCGTTTCTCGCGGTCGACGAAATCCAGATCGCCGCCGATCTGGAACGCGGCCACGTGTTCACCGACCGTATCCTCAACCGGCGCGGTCGCGACGAGACCTTGTTGCTGGGCGCCGCCACCATGCGCGGCATGATGGAGCGGCTGTTGCCCGCAGCCAACATCGTCACAAGGCCAAGGCTCTCGCAGCTCGAATTCGCCGGCGATCGCAAGATCACCCGGCAGCCGCGGCGCACCGCGATCGTCGCCTTTTCCGCCGATGAAGTCTACGCCATCGCCGAATTGATCCGCCGCCAGCACGGCGGCGCCGCTGTCGTGCTCGGTTCGCTCTCGCCGCGCACGCGCAACGCGCAGGTCGAGATGTTCCAGAACGGTGACGTTGATTATCTCGTGGCAACCGACGCGATCGGCATGGGCCTTAATCTCGACGTCGACCATGTGGCGTTTGCGTCCGACCGCAAATATGACGGCTATCAATTCCGCCGCCTGATCCCGGCCGAATTTGCCCAGATCGCAGGCAGAGCCGGCCGCGCCACGCGAAACGGCACCTTCGGCACCACCGGCCGCTGCGCGCCCTTCGAACCGGAACTGGTCAATGCGTTGCAGAACCACACCTTCGAAAGCGTGCGGATGCTGCAATGGCGCAATTCGAAGCTCGATTTCTCCTCGCTGGGCGCGCTCCAGGTGTCGCTCGCACTTTCGCCCAACCACGAGGTCCTGACCCGCGCCCCGATCGCCGAGGACCTGCGTGTGCTCGATCACGTCGCCCGGGACGCCGATATAAGGGAAATGGCGGAGGGGGCGGACGCGGTGGAACGGCTGTGGGAGGCCTGCCAGATCCCGGATTACCGCCGGATCGCGCCGGCCGCCCATGCCGAACTTGTCACGAGCCTGTTTCGATTCCTGATGCAAAAAGGGCGTATCCCGGATGCCTGGTTTGCCGCGCAGGTCGATCAGGCGGACCGGGTGGACGGCGATATCGACACGTTATCGGGCCGGATCGCACAAATCCGCACCTGGACCTTTGTCGCCAACCGTCCGGACTGGCTCGCCGACCCCGAACATTGGCAAGGGATCGCACGCGAGGTCGAAAATAAATTATCCGATGCGCTGCATGAACGGCTTACAGAGCGTTTCGTTGATCGTCGTACCAGTGTATTGATGCGCCGCCTGCGGGAAAACGCGATGTTGAATACGGAAATCGGCAAGACCGGCGAAGTGATCGTAGAAGGCCATGTGATTGGCCGTCTGGATGGTTTCACCTTTGCGCCAGATGCGGCGGAAGCCGGCTCAGAGGCCAAGGCCTTGCAGGCGACCGCGCAAAAGGCGCTGGCCGGCGAAATCGACGCGCGCGCCGAGAAACTCTCCGCCGCGCCCGACGATCAGTTCGTGCTGACCTCGGAAGGAACCATCCGCTGGACCGGCGATGCGGTTGGCCGGCTGACCGCCGCTGACGATGCGCTGCATCCGCGCGTCCGCATCATCTCCGACGAGCGCTTGAGCGGCGCGCCGCGCGAGGCGGTGCAGACCCGGCTCGATCTGTGGCTGAAAACCCATATCGAGAAGCTGCTCGGACCGCTGTTCGAATTGAGCAAGGCCGAGGACGTCACTGGAATCGCGCGCGGCATCGCGTTCCAGTTGGTCGAGGCGATGGGCGTGCTCGAGCGCGCCAAGATCGCGGCCGAGATGAAGGACCTAGATCAGCCGTCGCGGGCAATCTTGCGCAAATACGGCGTACGCTTCGGCGCCTATCACATCTACGTCCCGCCGCTGCTTAAACCCGCCGCGCGGGCGCTGGCCTCGCTGCTCTGGGCATCAAAAGAGGCCAATGTCGATCTGTCCGCGCTATCGGGCGCCCAGCATCTGGCCTCCAGCGGCCGCACGTCGTTCCCGATCGACAAGACGCTGCCGCGCGATGCCTATCGCGTGCTGGGCTACCGCCAATGCGGCGAGCGCGCGGTGCGGGTCGATATCCTGGAACGGCTCGCCGATCTCATTCGCCCCGCTCTCTCCTGGCGCGAAACCTCGCCCGGCGAAAAGCCCGCCGGTGCGTTCGATGGCCGCAGCTTTGTGGTGACGCAGGCGATGACGTCGCTCACGGGTTCGGCGGGCGAAGATTTCGCCTCGATCCTGCGCGCGCTCGGCTATCGCATGGAACGCCGTCCGCCGTTGCCACCGAAGCCGGCCGTGGTTGAACCCGCGGCTGCGGCTGAAGCTGCGCCGTCAGAGACCGCTTCCGAAGCGTCTTCTTCGGAAACCATCTCTTCTGAGGCGACTTCCGAGCCGGTTGTGAAAGCGGCTGCCAGCGAAGACGAATCGACGGCTGGCGCCGCGCCGATCACTGAAGCGACTGAGGCGCCAGCGTCGGTCGTCGAAGAGGCCGCGGCTTCATCGACGTTGCTGCCCGCGATCGATTTCGCGCAAAGTTCGGGCGCGTCTGAACCGACATCGGAAACGCCAGAGACCACTGAGGCCGTAGCTTCAGAAGCCATAACTCCAGAGGCCTCAACTCGGGAGACTATGGCGCCGTCTGTTGCTGCGGAAATGCCGGTCGAGGCAAGTTCGGAAGCCGCTCCTGAAGAAGCAAGCGCGAGTGAGGTTTCGCCTACGGAGACGGCCGCGGCACCCGCGGAGCCCGAACTGGTGGAAGTCTGGCGTCCCGGTGGCCGGTCCGAGGAGCGGCGTCCGCCGCGCCATGATCGCAATCGGCATCGTCGCCCTGATCGCGCCGCTGAAGGCACGCAGCCTGCTGCCGCCGGCGAAGGTGCTGCTGGTGACGGCGCCAAGCGCGAACGTCATCGGGATGGACGGCGCGACCGTCACCGTGATTTCAACAAACTCCGCCCGGGTCAGCCGGCGGCAGATGGCGCTGTCGCGGCTCCAGCCGCAACTGATGGCGCGCCCATACGGGAATCGCGTGATGGCGAACATGGCCGGCCGCGCGATCGCGTCGATGGCAAGGGACACGGCGGAGACCGGAATAAGGGCAAACGCGAAGACAGTGGACGCGACAACAAGGGGCGCGACAAAGGTCGCGGCGACAGAGGCGGACGCGACCGCGACCGAGGCGGCCGGGAAAGCGGTCCATCGCATCGGCAATATGCATCGAGTGCGAACCCGCGCGAGCGTGATCGTCCGATCGATCCCAATTCGCCGTTTGCCAAGCTTGCCGCGCTCAAGGAACAGATGAGCGCCAACCGCAAGGACCCGTAGCGTTTTCGCGTTAGAGAAAACGCGTCAAACGAGAGAAGCGTTTTCAAGCGAGGCGTTTTCAGGCGAAACGCGTCAAAAAAGAAAAAGACCTTCTCGCGTGGGTGTTGCGTGGAGCGCCAGCGTCTCGACAAATGGCTGTGGCATGCCCGGCTCGTGAAAGCCCGCACCAGCGCCGCCGCGCTGGTGGAGGCCGGCCATGTGCGCATCAACGGCGTGCGCGAGACCTCGCCCGGTCACGCGGTCAAAGCGGGCGACGTCCTCACCGTTGGGCTCGACCGCACCGTGCGCGTCCTCAAGGTGGTTGGATTTGCCGAGCGGCGCGGCGATTCGGCGTCCGCGCGCGGCCTCTATGTCGATTTGCAGGGGTCGTGCTGAGAAGGAGGTCAAATGTTAGCCCGGAGTGACTATCTGCACTCCAGCAGGCGAGGAGCTTCGCTTGCAGCGCAGGGGTTCCTGCGCTACGCAACCCTCTTAAATCTGACTTAAAAGCTGACCCGTTCCGGAGCCTTGGATGACTTACGTCGTCACTGAAGCCTGCATCAAATGCAAATATACCGACTGCGTTGAGGTCTGCCCCGTGGACTGCTTTTACGAGGGCGAAAACATGCTGGTCATCCATCCGGACGAGTGCATCGATTGCGGCGTGTGCGAGCCCGAATGCCCCGCCGACGCCATCAAGCCGGATACCGAGCCGGGTCTCGAAAAGTGGCTCGAAGTGAACAGCGAATATGCCAAATCCTGGCCAAATATTACCCAAAAGAAGGAATCCCCGCCGGACGCCAAGGATTTCGAGGGAAAAGAAGGCAAGTTCGAGAAATATTTTTCTCCTAACGGTGGCACCGGCGACTGACCCCTGAGGGGTGAGTTTTCCGCCTTATCCACAGGCCAAAAAAGGGTTGTGGATAGCCTGTTAGCTTAACCCTGTTGGTGATTTCGGTGGCAAAACCGCGTCCAGGCGGCGCTGGGAGGGCATAAATCATTGATTTTTGCGGGAAATGTGCTATATTGACCCACTAGCTAGCCGAACCCGTCAGCCCGCTTGTCGGCCCCCATGGGTTCCCGTGAAAACATCGAACAGGGGCGTGGCAGTTCCGCGCGCAGGCTGTGTCACAAAAAACGCGTACAAAGAGTACTTCGAAGGCTTCCAGAAAAGCCGCCGCGGCCACGAGCCGGGGTGCAACCAAGGGCCGTGCCCCGGCGTCCGCGAAGGATTCCCGGAAAACAACCAAGGCGTCGGCTGCCAAGTCCTCCAAAAACAAAAGAAGCTCAATGCCAAACAAGACTGCAAAGACTGCCGCGAAAGCGACGGGTTCGAAGGCCGCTGCTTCGAAGGTTGCTGCTTCCAAGCCTGTTACTCACAAGCCTGCCGTCCACAAGCCCGCGCCGAAGGCGGCTGCGCCCAAGCCGCCCGTCAACAAGGCTCCGGTCGTCGCCAAGCCCGTTGTTGCCGCAAAGCCCGTGGCTGCTGTCGCGCCGCGGGTCGAAGAAAAGAAGCCGTTGACCCAGCGCCAGGGCTTCAAGACCCACGAATTCGTGGTGTATCCGGCCCATGGCGTCGGCCAGATTCTCGCTATCGAGGAGCAGGAGATCGCCGGCGCGAAGCTTGAGCTGTTCGTGATCAATTTCATGAAGGACAAGATGACGCTGCGGGTGCCGACGGCGAAAGTCGCCAATGTCGGTATGCGCAAGCTGTCGGAGCCTGTGCTGGTGAAGAAGGCGCTGGAAACCCTCAAGGGTCGTGCCCGCGTCAAGCGCACGATGTGGTCGCGCCGCGCCCAGGAATATGAAGCCAAGATCAATTCGGGCGACATCGTTGCGATCGCCGAGGTCGTGCGCGATCTCTATCGCTCCGAATCGCAGCCCGAGCAGTCCTACAGCGAACGTCAGCTTTACGAAGCAGCGCTTGATCGCCTGTCGCGCGAAATCGCCGTCGTGCAGCACGTGACGGAGACCGAAGCGGTCAAGGAAATCGAAGGCCAGCTCGCCAAGAGCCCGCGCCGCGGCGCCAAGGCCGAGACGGATGCTGAGGCGGATGCCGAGGCCGACGGCGAGGCGGATGCCGACACCGATGGGGACGATGCCGCTGTCGCGGACGAAGCCGCGTAAGCTTTTCCGATCCAAGCGAATTGAAAAGCCCGGTCGAAGAGACCGGGCTTTTTGTTCGATTGCTTTGCCGCGACTATTTCCCCAAGTCGTCCCCGCGAAAGCGGGGACCCATAACCATCAATACTCAATTTGGAAGCGAGCTAGCGGCCCCAGTCAATGGCAATCCAAATATTTGTGGTTATGGATCCCGGCTCGCGCTTCGCTTGGCCGGGACGACCAGCAGTTAGGTTTAAGGCTTGGGAAAGACATACGTCCGCACGACCGTAAGGTCGCCTTCGCGGCGTTCGATCGAGCCGTACAGCGTCCGAGCGGGGATATCAATTTCCAGTTTGTGCAAATCCCACTTCATTGACGGTTCGGAAGCTTGAACCGGATATGGGTCTTCCTTGAGTTCGATCTTGAGAAACCAAGCATCTGGCTTGTCTATTCTGACCGAGTAAAAAGTAGTCTCGAAGAGATTGCAGTCCTTCTTCAGAAGAGTGGCTTTGTACACGCGGTCACCGGACCACGAACTGGACACCGGACCAGTTGTGCAGTTCGATTCTGGAAGCCTGGAAATATAGGATGTCAAATATATCGTAAGCGCAAACGCGAAGACGAAAGCGGCAACCGCTATCCAACGTATCATTTGCTTTGCGAGCGCCGCTCAATCCACCACGATCTTGACGCGGTCGCGCGCCTTGACCTGGGCGTGGGCCTCGAGCCCGTTGATGATGCGGAAGCGATCCACCGGACGGTCGACGCCGGCCATCCGGTGCGACAGCGATTCCACGGTATCGCCGGGCTGCACGTTGATTACCTTGATGCGCAGCGGCCGCGCCGTCTGGATTTCGTCGAGCGACAGTCGGCGGAAGGAATTGACGGTTTCCCGCGCGTTGCGTTCGCTCTCGGTCGTCTTCTGCTTGGCGGCGAAGATGAAGCGGTAGACGTCGCTGCCGAAGCGCAGCGCATAGACCTTGAACTGCCACTGATCGCCGCTGGCAACGGTGGATGCCGCCGGAAAACCGTTGATGGTGATGTCCTCTGTCGACGTCTTGTCGACGTTCTCCATCCAGCCGGAATTGAGATAATCGCCCAGCGTTTGCTCGGCCGGCACCCGCACGACGTCGAAGCGCATCGCCTGTGCTCCGCCCTCACGCACGCCGATCACGGCCTGCGCGGTATTGTCCAGTGTGAAGTTTTCCGGAGCGGTGAAGGTGAAACCGAGCTTGGGGTGCAGGAACCTGCGCCCACGCACGAAGCCCTCGCTCGGGTCCTCGCCGTAGACGATGTTGTCGATCGCAGCGAGATAGGTATCGCGATCGCGCTCGTTGGCATCAGACGAGACGTATTGCCGCGCGGTGTTCTGGGCGTTGGCGACGCGCTCCGGCGTCGCCGGATGGGAAGACAGGAAGTCCTGCGCCCGCAGATCGACCGAAGTCTTGCCCGCCTTCAGTTCGGCGTTGCGTTCCATCGCCGTCAGAAACCGTGCCGCGCCGTAGGGATCGAAATGCGCATTGGCCGAGATGCTGACGCCTATCTTGTCCGCATCGAATTCCTGCTGCCGCGAGAAGCTCGCCATCGTCAGTTTGGTTTTCGCCAGCGCCAGTGCCGTCGGGTCCTGATCGCTGCCCACCTCGGTGACGACGCGGGTCGCCGCGGCAGCCGCAGCCACCTGCCGTGCCTGATCCTCGCGACTGGCGGCGTGCTTGGCCAGCACGTGCGCCATCTCGTGGCTCAGCACCGAGGACAATTCGGACGTGTCGCAGGCCAATGCGATCAGACCGCGCGTCACATAGAGCTGGCCGGTCGGAAGCGCGAAGGCATTCACCGCGCCGGAATTGAGGATCGTCACCTTGTAGGCCTGATCGGGCCGGTCGGAGGCCGCCACCAGCCGGTCGACGGTCTTGCCGATGAGCGCCTCAAGCTTCGGATCGTCATAGGCGCCGCCATAGGACGACAGGATGCGCTCATGTTCCTTTTCGGCGGCCGGACTCTGGACGAACGTGCTTTTGGGCCTGGTTGTGGTCGTTGGCGATGAAGGTGCTGCGGTTTGAAACCGGTTCATGTCGCCGCAGCCGGCAAGCAAAAGCGTAGCGCCCAGCATGATGGGGGAGGCCCATAGCCGGCAACTCACGCTTGTCTTGTGACGTCCCACACCGTCCACCACGGCAGCCACTCTAGTTGTTCCGGCGAGCTATTTCAGCAGCTCAATTTGTCCCGCTCGCACCACCTCAATTCGTGGTCCGGTACGCGCCTCAACAACCCCCCGGATACGAATACGTTTGTATTCCAATGCTTTAGGCTCAAGGCCGGCGGCGGCCATGCTGGCGAGCGCCCGCCTTGGAATAGTCACAGCGAAGTCCCGTGTCCAGTTCCGTCCAAAGTTCAGATAGGTGATTGCCCCTGCCTGCCGGACGGACAAGACCTTGCCCTCGACCAGCATATAACGCCCAACCCCAGCCAAAATATCGCCCGGACTTTCCGTGTTTTTTATGACCGCGGGATCGGCCCAGATGCCTCTTTTAGCCTCACGCGCGCTGGCCTCGGCGGCCAAAAGCGCCGCGGCACATTCCCTGTCGTTCACATCAGCGGAAACGATGGCCTCGCCTTGCGTCAAAAGCTCGAACTGGACCAGCGTTTCGTCCGGCAATAGCCACACAAAGGCGGTCTGGCGGCCATAGCGGTCGGGCGTGTCGTCTTCTCCGCGCAGCCGCACGTCACGCCCGGCAAGGATAGCGGTCAGCGCCCGCTGGCGCTCGGTGGCCGTCTCCGCGGGGAAGGCCGGCTCAATCCCGCCAAGACGGATGTCGCGTCCATCCTCCAGACGAAAGCTGCGGGCATCGGTCACGGCTGCCACGCGGCCCTCGCCCTGCGATTTAAACGCGCAAGGCGCGCCCGACGCTGAAGTCAGGGTTGTGACCGCCGCCAAAGCCAGCGCGATTGTCGCTGTCCAACGACGTTGGTTTGACATGGTCGGGATGTACCCGTGCCTGGCTCGGACCATCTATTCATTCCACCGGATGGAAAGACCTTGGCCCCACCACCAGCTTGCCGCTAGGGGGCGCTTGCGGCATGATTGCGATAACGGCAATTGCGGTTCTACCGCAATGCGATAGGGCAGGGAGCTTTTCATGAGACGGGTTTTTTCCGGCTTTCTTGGCGTGATGTGTGCGGCGATGGCGACCGCGGCGCTCGCGCAAGGCAAACCTCCGCTCAAGCTCGGCGGCATTCTCGATATGTCCGGGCTTTATGCCGACATCACCGGGCCCGGCGCCGAGATGGCCGCAAAAATGGCGGCGGAGGATTTTGGCGGCGAAGTGTTGGGCCGCAAGATCGAGATCATCGCGGCCGATCACCTCAACAAGGCGGACCTCGCCGCCAACATCGCCCGCGACATGCTCGACAATCAGGGTGTCGAGATGATCTATGATGTCGCCGCGTCCGCAACGGCGCTTGCCGCCGGCGAGATCGCCAAGGCCCGCAACAAGATCATCATGTATTCAGGTCCCGGATCGATCCGCCTAAGCAACGAAGCCTGCGGCCCTTACACGGTTCACTACGTCTTCGACACCTACTCGCAGGCCAACGTCACCGGCCTTGCGGCCGTCAAACAAGGTCTCGATAGCTGGTTCTTCATCACGGTCGATTACGCCTTCGGCCACGACCTCGAGAAGGACACGGCCAACGTCGTGAAGAAGGCCGGCGGCAAGGTGCTGGGCGAGGTTCTGCATCCGCTCAACAATTCTGATTTCTCATCCTATCTGCTGCAGGCGCAGGCGTCCAAAGCCAAGGTGATCGGGCTCGCCAATGCGGGCGGTGACACCATCAACACGATCAAGCAGGCGGCCGAATTCGGCATCATGAAAGGCGGCCAGAAGATATCGCCCTTGCTCGCCTTCGTGACCGATATCGACGGCGTCGGGCTTCAGACCGCGCAGGGCTTGCTGGTGGCGGGAGCCTTCTACTGGGATCTCAACGATGACACGCGCGCCTTCTCCAAACGCTTCATGCAACGGATTGGCCGGCCGCCGACCGCCGCGCAGGCCGGCGTCTATTCGTCGGTGATGCATTATCTGCAGGCCGTGAAGGCGGCGGGCACCACCGACGCTGCCCCCGTCATGAAGATTATGAAGCAGACCCCGATCAACGACATGTTCGCCAAGAACGGCCGGATTTGCGAGGACGGCCGCATGGTGCACGATATGTATTTGTTCGAGGTCAAGAAACCGTCGGAATCCAAGGGCCGCTGGGACGATTACAAGCTGCTGGCGACGATTCCCGGCGATGAGGCCTTCCAGCCGCTCTCGGAGTTGCGCTGCCCGCTGGTGAAGAAGTGACGCGGAGCGTCATTCCGGAGCGCGCCAACGGGTCCGCGCGAAGCGCGGCCCGATGACAGGCTCCGCGCGAATTACGATGTGCAATTGCACATCTGAGGTCTGGTGCTAACGCACCATCCCGGAATGACGGAATAAAGCCAAGACCAACAAAAGGCACCCACGTATGTCCAACGAAACCGTCCTGCAAAACCTCGAATCCGGCCTGCTGACGATCACCATGAACCGGCCGGAGCGGCGTAATGCGCTCAATCCGGACATGACGCTGGGACTGGTAGCGGCGGCACGGCGCGCGGCGGAGGATCACGAGGTCCGTGCGGTTCTGCTGAAAGGCGCCGGCGGCACCTTCTGCGTCGGCGGCGACGTCAAGTCGATGGCGGAGGGCCGGGCGCCGCTGTCGTTCGAAGCCAGGATGATCAACTTGAGGCGCGGCATGGAAGTCTCGCGGGTCCTGCACGAGATGTCGAAACCCGTGGTGGCCCAGCTCGACGGCGCGGCCGCCGGCGCCGGATTGTCGATCGCGCTCGCCTGCGATCTTCGCGTGGCGTCCAAGTCGGTGAAGATCACCACCGCCTTTGCCAAGGTCGGGCTATCAGGCGATTACGGCGGGACTTATTTCCTGACCCAGATGCTCGGTAGCGCCAAAGCGCGCGAGCTTTATCTGATGTCTCCGGTATTGACCGCGCAGGAGGCGCTGGCGCTCGGCATGGTGACGCGGGTCGTTCCCGACGCCGAAATCGACGCAGCGGCACGTGAACTCGCGATGTCGCTCGCGCAGGGGCCGACGATCACGCTCGGCTATATCAAGCGCAACATCAACAACGCAGAGCGCTTGCCGCTGGAAACCTGCTTCGATGCCGAGGCGTTCCATCACTCACGCGCCGGCGAGACCGCCGACCACAAGGAGGCCGCGAAAGCCTTCGTCGAAAAGCGCAAGCCGGTGTTTCAGAACCATTGAAGTAACAACGATCGAAACGAAACATCCGGCAGTTGCCGCCCCGCGAACGCGGGGACCCATAACCACAGTTGCTGATGGTTACGGATGGTCTCCACCTCAGTGTACCTTTGATAGGTCACGGCGTATGGGTTCCTGCTTCAAGCAGGGACGGCGTGTTGATATGGCGGCGCCTCACCGCCCCTTGAAGTTGGCGACCCGCCGCTCCTCGGTCGCCTTGACGCCTTCCTTGAAGTCCTCGGTGGCGCGCAGCCGCGTCTGCTCGGCGAGTTCGTGGTTGGTGGCGGCCAAAACACGATCGGCAAGCCCGGCGCGCATCGTGGCGCGGGTTGAGAGTAGCCCAAGCGGCGAGCACTCGGCGATTTCCTGCGCCAGCTTCATGGCGCGCTCACGAACCTGATCCTGCGGCACGCATTCATTGGCAAGGCCCATCCGGTAGGCTTCCTCCCCGGTCACCCGGCGCGACGTGTAGAAAATCAGTTCGGCGTTATTCTTGCCGACCAGATCGGGCAGCGTCACCGTCAGCCCGAAGCCGGGATGAAAGCCGAGCTTGGTGAAGTTGGCGGCAAAGCGCGCCTCCGGACAGGTGACGCGGAAATCCGCCGAAACCGCCAATCCAAGCCCGCCGCCGATCGCAGCTCCCTGCACGGCGGCGACGATCGGCTTCTGGCTGCGGAAAATGCGCACGGCCTGGATGTAAAGGTGCGCGATCGGGCCAAGCCCCGAGGCCGGATCGGCCTTCGCGCGGGCTTCCTGCTCCTGCCGCGCCGGATCGTTGAAATTGGCGCCGGCGCAGAACGCCTTGCCTTGGGCCGCGAGCACCGACGAGCGGATCTCGATGTCGCGGTCGAATTCCTCCAGCGCATCCGCGATCTGGTTGATCAGCGAGATGTCGAAAAAATTCAGCGGCGGCCGCCGGATTTCGATCAGGCCGACATGCCCGATCTTCTCGACGCCGATATCCTTGTGGGTGCTCATAAGATCTTATCTCCGTTAGTCGCCGGTGGTGCGCTCCCTCTCCCTTAGGGAGAGGGTTGGGGTGAGGGGTTACGGTCTATCGTTAGACCTTACCCCCTCACCCGGCGCTATGCGCCGACCTCTCCCCACGGGAGAGGTAAGAAGAAATCTCCAAATCATCGCAAACCAAGCCCGCGCGCGATGATGCCGCGCAGCACCTCGGTGGTGCCGCCCTGAATGGTGAGTTTGGGCGCGGTCTTCATCGCGAACGACAACTGCTTCTCCAGCGTCTCGTGATTGCTGGCGTCGGCATCGACGAAGGCAGCAAGATCGCGAACCCGGTGCGGCAATTGCTGTTCCCAGATCGTGCCGATGTCCTTGACGATCGCGGCCTCCACCACCGGCTCCTTGCCGGCCTGCAACATGCCCGCCACCGAGACCGACATCCGCCGCATGGTGTGAAGCTGCGCGACGAGCCGCCCGATGCCTTCGGCGGCGCGCGTATCGGGCGACGGGCCGACCGCACGCACGAGTTCGGTCAGCACGTAATAAGTCTCCAGGAAACGCTCGGGCCCCGAGCGTTCATAAGCGAGTTCCGACGTCGCCTGCTTCCAGGCGCCGTCGATTTCACCCAGCATTTGGTCGTCGGGCACGAAGTGGTCGGTGAACACCACCTCGTTGAATTCGAACTGCCCGGTGATCTGGCCGATCGGATTGACCTTGATGCCCGGCTGCTTCATGTCGACCAGAAACTGCGTCAGGCCGTGCCGGCGGTTTTCTTTGGTCGGCGGCGAGGTGCGAAAGATCGCGATCATGTAATCGGCGATGTGGGCCGACGAGGTCCAGATCTTGGTGCCGTTGATCAGGAAGCCGCCATCGGTCTTGGTGGCCTTGGTCTTGGCTGCGAACAGGTCCGAGCCGGAATTGGGTTCGCTCATGCCGATCGCAAAGCAGACCTCGCCGCGGCAGATGCGCGGCAGGATGTCCATCTTGATGCGCTCGGTGGCGTATTTCAGCAGCACCGGCCCGCTCTGGCGGTCGGCGACAAAGAAGCGCCGCGTCGGCGCGTTGGCGACACGCATCTCCTCGGTGACCACATAGCGCTCAAGGAACGTGCGCTCGTGGCCGCCATATTTCTTCGGCCAGGTCATGCCGAGCCAGCCGCGCGCGCCGACGCGGCGGGAAAATTCCGGGGCGTCGCTGTCCTCGCGGTTGGGCTGGTGCGGACCGAAGGTGCCGGCGGCGATTTCGTCGGCGAGAAACGCGCGCACTTCCTTGCGCAACGCCACGCACTCAGGAGGGAGGCGGATCGGATCGAAACGAAGGGCTGCGGTCATTGGGCTGCGTCCGGAAATCTCAAGAGGTTGAATTTAGCGCGAAGCCACCAGCGGCCACAATTCGTCGGCGCCGTTGGCGGCCACGCGCCGGCCGAGTTCGACCGCCCAATAGCTCTCGGAGCCGAAATCGTCGCGCCACGCCAGCGCCCGCAGCGTATAGCGGTGCAGGATGTGTTCGATGGTGAAGCCGATCGCGCCGTGAACCTGGTGAGCAATCGCTGCGGCTTTCTCAGCCGCTTCCGAGCAGCGGATTTTTGCCGACGCGGCTTCCAGAAAGACCGCGTCAGGCGCAGCGCCAGTTGCCAACGCATCCGCCGCCGAGGTCGCGGCCGCCAGCGCTGCCGCCAACTCGCCGGCGAGCTTCGCCAGATTGTGCTGGACCGCCTGAAACTTCGAAATCTTCTTCTCGAACGCGACGCGTTCGTTGGAATAGCGCACGCTGATCTCGAGCATCGTCTCGAGGCTGCCCGCAATCTGCAGACTGCGGGCGACCGCGCCCATCAGAAGCAGCGCGGTCAAGTCGAAACCCCCGGGCGCGGGCTTGACGGCAACGGGCGTGACGCGATCGAAGGTCACGGTGTCGTTGCCGTCGCCGCCGAGATTGCGGCCGGATTCAATCCGGCACTTGGCCGCGTCGACAAGCGCAATCGACAGATTTCCGTTGCCGCCTTGTGCCAGCACCGCGATGTGTTTGGCGTCGCTCGCGAAAGGAATGCCGCGCGCCCGGCCAGACAATTTGCCGTCGGCATCGAGCGTGATGCGGTCCTTGGGGCCGGCCGGTGCCAGCGTCATTTCCCCTTCGGGGCTGGCGATTTTGGCTTGCGACAACAGCCAGCCGGCCAGCATGGTCTCAGCGAGCGGCACAGCAATCGCAAAACGTCCTGCGGCGCTCAGGACGCCAAAGCCCTCGGCCAGTGAGGCGCCGGAACCGCCATATTCTTCGGCGACCCAGGACAGCGGCAGGCCGGCCTCGCTCAACGCTCGCCAGAGCGGCGCCTTCCAGCCGCCTTTCTTGTCGCTGTTGATGGTTTGCGCATCGGCCAGATCGGCAAATATCCGCTCGGTGGTTTGCGCAACAATGTTCTCGGCTTCTTCCACGGCGTTCCTCGGCAGGCTATTGTTGCGGCCATGATGAGGAAAAGGGATAGACCTGACAAGCGTTAGTGACCGCAAGGGGCCCTGCGGGTGCGGAATGAAGCGATGCGGGCCGAGCTGGGCGGATTATTCCACGCAACGGAGTTTCTTTAAGGTGCGATCGTGTGGTAGATCGCCACAAACATTCGAAAACGACGTGAGGAACATGCGATGTCGAAGGATGGTTTGTGCGCTGTTATAACCGGCTCTGCCTCGGGCCTTGGCGCCGCGACGGCGGCGATTCTGGCCAAAGGCGGTGCGCGCATCGTCATCAACTATTCCTCCAGCCAGAAAGAGGCCGAACAGACCGCCGATCTCTGCCGCAGTGCCGGCGGCGAGGTGGTGGTGGTTCAGGGCGACGTGTCGCGCGACGAGGATTGCCGCAAGATCGCGGCCGCGGCGGCTCCGTGGGGACGGCTCGATGTGCTCATCAACAATGCCGGCACCACCAAGCACGTCCCGCACGGGGATATGGACGGCCTGTCGTCGGAGGATTTTCAACGCCTGTTCGGCGTGAACACGATCGGACCTTTCCAGATGGTGCGGGCGGCGCGATCGCTGCTGGAAGCCGGCGCGAAGGCATCGGGCCGCGCGTCCTCCGTCGTGAATGTTTCGTCGGTGGCGGGCATCAGCGGGGTCGGCTCCTCGGTCGCCTATGCGGCGAGCAAGGGCGCGCTGAACACCATCACGCTGTCGCTTGCGCGCGCGCTCGCACCATTGATCCGCGTCAACACGGTATGTCCCGGCTATATCGACACGCCCTGGTTCACCAAGGGCCGCGGCGTCGAAGGGGCGGCGAAGGTTCGCGATGCGGTGGTCGCCAAGGTGCCGCTCAAGCGGGCTTCGACGGCCGAGGATGTCGCTGGCGTCGTCTGCTTCCTCGCATTACCGCAATCGGGCAACATGACCGGCGAAATCGTCCGGATCGACGCCGGCGCACATCTCATCGCGTAACAATACAACGGTCATTTGGGGATGGTGCGTAAGCACGAGACCTCAGATGCGCAATTGCGCACCCTAGTCTGCTCGTTGCACTCGCGGCCCGGAATGACGGCTATCTGTTGAAGTCGCGGAGCACGCCGCTGGCCACCAGGCGGTTCCAGATGAACAGGACCACCAGCGCGCCGATCGTCGAGGTGATGATGCCCGCGCCCTGGCCCAGTTCATAGTGACCGATGGCCTGGCCGACCCAGGTGGCGAGAAATGCGCCGACAATGCCGAGCACGGTGGTGAGGATGAAGCCGCTCGGATTGTTGGGGCCTGGCGACAGCAACCGCGCGATAATGCCGGCGACAAAGCCGACAATGATGATCCTGATCATGAGTATCTTTCTCCCCTAAAAACCACGTATGAAAATTGTTCGCACTTCGGCTCTTATTTGAGCATGATCTCCGCGCAAACGCCTCCGCGTTTGTCGCGAGGGAAAACCGAATTCCCGCTTCTCCGGATCATGCTCTTCAGATACGGCCCGCCAACTCGTCTTCGGTCGGCAGCCGTCCGTCCGGCGTCAGATGATTGATGACCTCGGGCAGATGCTGGCTGAGGCCGCTCAGCAATTCCTCGCGCGACAGGCCGCTTTGCGACATCAGGCTGTTGATCTGATCGGCACCAAGCGCGTTGGCGAGATCGCCGGGCGCGATCTGTTTGTTCGGACCCGGAGCCACCCATGAATTGCCGGTGTCGCCGTGACCGTTTTGCTGAAATTGCTTGAGCAGGTCGCCCAGTCCGCCGCTGAGAACGCTGCCGGCCGCGCCTCCGGCAAGCACGCCGCCGAGGAGACCGCCAAGACCTCCGCCGCCCAAACTGCCGCCAAGTCCGCCGGGGGCTGGCGCTGGCGCCGGTGCCGACGTTGAGGCCGAGCCGCCGCTGATGTGCTTGACGGCCTTGTAGGCAAGCAGTGCCAGGATCGCCATGGTCATCGGCGACATGCCGCCGCCGGATTGCGCGCTGGACGTGGAGGGGCCGCGCGGACCGTTCTGCATTCCGTTCAATACATCGAGTAAGCCCATCGTCATCTCCTGCCGATAATCCGCCCCGCCGGGTCAAAACCATAGCGAGGGGGTATGACGGTTACAAGGCGACAAGTATTCTCCGGTCCGCTACCAAGAGCGGCGGTAAGATCAGATAGTTCATGGAGCCCGGAGCGGGCATGCAGGATCGGCCGATCGTCGTGGCGGGCGCCGGCAGCATCGGCTGCTTTGTCGGCGGTCTCTTGGCTGGTGCCGACCGTCGCGTGTCGCTATTGGCGCGTCCGCGCGTCATCACGGAGATCGAGCGTTTCGGTTTGACCCTGACGAGCCTCGAAGGCTCATCCTGGCATATGGCATTTCAGCAATTAAAATTGTCCGAGGATTCGAACGTTCTTGCCGAGGCGAGCGTGGTGCTGGTTACCGTCAAGAGCGCCGATACCGCCGAGATCGCAGACGCCATCGCGCTTCACGCACCGCCGGATGCCGTCATCGTCAGTTTGCAGAACGGTGTCGCCAACGCGGCGATGCTGCGCAGCCGGTTGCCGGGGAGGACGGTGCTCGCGGCCATGGTGCCGTTCAATGTGATCGCGGCGGGCGAAGGGCGATTTCATCGCGCCACCTCCGGCGATATCGTGATCGAGCGTGATGCGGCCGACATCGCCGCGCTGCTGTCGGTGCCAGGGCTTGCGATGCGCGCCACCGACGACATCGCCGGCGTGCAATGGGGCAAGCTGCTCGTCAATCTCAATAACGCGATCAATGCGCTGTCCGGCCTGCGGCTCCGCGAACAGCTCGCGCAGCGCGGCTGGCGCCGATTGTTTGCCGACCAGATCGCCGAGGGCTTGATGGCGGTGCGCGCGGAAGGGATCAAGCCGGTATCGCCGACCCCGGTGGCATTGAGCCTGGTGCCGCACCTGTTGCGGCTGCCTGACGCTTTGTTTGCGATCGCGCTGGCGCCGGCCATGAAGATCGATCCGCAGGCGCGCGCGTCGATGTGCGAAGACCTCGAGCGCCGCCGCCGCACCGAGATCGATTACCTTCAGGGCGTCATCACCGACATCGCCGACCGCCGCGGATTGAACGTTCCGCTGTCGCGCCGCATCGTGGCGCTGATCCGGGATGCCGAGACGGCAAAACAAGGCTCACCGCGGCTGACGGTCGCGCAGATCCGCACCGGGGTTTCGGAAAGCTAACGCATGATCCGGAAAAGTGTGCAGCGGTTTTCCCTCGCGACAAACGCGAAAGCGTTTGCGCGGAGATCATGCGCTGAACGGTAACCTGACAGATCCGTCGGATTGCAGCGTCAGCTTCGCCTGTCCTTGCTCGACGAAGGTCCGAACAGCGCCTTTTTCAGGTCCTTGATGCCTTCGGAAAGCCGCGGCCATTCGCACGAGAAGGAATGCTGCTGACAGCCGGTTGGTTTGACGCGCCGGGGGTCGCTTGCAGGCACTGGCGGCTTGGCGATGCTGCCGGTCGCAGGCGCCACGCGGCCGCTCTCGCCCGTTAACGAGGCCTGCTGCTGCAACTGTTGCTGTTTCGCGGCAAAGGCCGCCGCGATGCTTCGACGCCGCTGATTTTCCAGATACACGGCATATTGCTCGTCGATCTGCCTTTGCTCTTCCGCCGTCGGATTGGGGCCGGCGATATCGAAGCTTCGATTCTGCATGAAATCGAAATAGGTATAGCCGCCGCCCGGCTTGCGGCGGCCGGCGAATTTCGCATTGCATTCGGAAAGCCCGGTCCTTTTGGCTTCCTTGCTCGCGGCTTTCTCGGCGATGTCGGCGCATTCCTCGAAATCGGACGGCCCGCGCGACCACCACTGCGCGCTCGCCTGCGATGACGAAAGCACGGCGCAGCCGATGATCGCGGCCATCAGGCCGATCTGGTTACGTGAAGCGGTCAAGAGCGTTGTTCTGCGGTGGATACGAGGGACCCGATACACCGCAGATTGTCGCCATTATTGGCCGGCTTGTCGACCCTGAAAGAGTTGGTGATCGAGGTGCAAAATCAGTTGCCGAAAACGTTGCCGCTCTGTATCGAGCAGCTCTCGCCGCTGGTTTTGACCGAATAGAAATCGTACTGACGGCCGGTGACCATACTGGTGATGCGTGTGGACTGTGCGCCGCCGGTCTTCCCCGATACGACATGCGCGCTGCATCCCTGAAAGCCCGAATCGAAGGTGACAGCGACCAGCAGCGCGCCGGCGTTGCCGCGCGGCATGGTCGCGCTCATCGAGTTGCCGCGAAAGCTGATGTTCCTTGCTGAGCCCTCGCCCTGAACAGCGTCGCGCTGCCCCGATCGCGGTCCGCGTCTGCGGTCCACTGACATGGAGACGCGACTGAAGGCACGGCCCTTGTCGCTGACATACACCGAAAGCTGCCCCGAGGCCGTCTCGGCAACAGGCGTATCGCTGATGTCAGTGGTTTGCATCCGGTTTTCGGTCCAGCTCACGACCACCGACCTGCCGTAAAGCTGGGCCGGTGCGGCGAAGGCCGTCGATGTGGTGATCGCGAGCACGAGGATGGCGGCGGGGATACGGTCAATCATTTGGTCAGGCTCCAATCATTTGCAGTGAAATTTCGTCGACTTGATTTCAATCGAGTCATCCCGAGCTGAAGCGATCGCGGCCAGTTATTCGCAGTAGCTTCGGCCGTTAAAGGAGAAGCACTTTCCGCCGCCGCCGGCAGGGGCCGCCCGCTGCCGCGGCGCCGGGTCTTGCGTTGCGGTGCGCGGCTTTGGCGCCGGTTCGGGGCGCTTCTCGCAGGCGCCGCTCGAATTCAGGAAGCTGCCGTTGCCGCAACTGATCTGGACGCAGCGGCCGCCATCCTCCTTCTGTCCCTTGGCGCAGATCAGCGGGCAGACGCGGTCGGTCTTGCTGCGCACCACATCGAGCGCGTCGAGGCTCGCGACTTTGACGTCGAACCGGGTATTGGCGTTCTTGTTGAACAGCTCCAGCGCCTTGCGCGAACTGTCGTCCCATGTGCCGTCGACATTGCCGCTATTGCAGCCGACGCGCTTCAAGTGAGCCTGCAACAGCCGCGTGACGTCGGCCTGGTCGATTTGCGGCGGTGGCGACGGTTTGGGCGCCGTCTGGCCTGGCGTCAGGCTGGCGAGCTTGTCGGCGTCCTCCTTATTGGCTTCCTTGTTGTTGCCTTCCTTGGCGCTGCGTTTGGCCTGCTCGGTTTTGGCGAGTTCGACCTGGCGCTGCGCCTCGGCGATTGCCTGGCGCCTGGCTTCCTCGACCTGTTGCCGGGCGGCCTCGGCCTGCTGCTGCGCCAGCTCGACCTGCCGCTTCGCCTCATCGAGTTCTTTCTTGGCCTGCTCGGCGACCTGGCGCCGGGCCTCTTCGAGGTCTTTCTTCGCCTGCTCGGACAGTTTTTGTTTGGTCTCGGCGGTCTGACGCTGGCTCTGCTCTTCCAGCTGCTTGCGCAACTCCGCTGCCTTCAAGGCCGCCTGCTCTTCGGCCTCCCGTCGGGCATCGTCCGCCTTGGTGCGGGACTCCTGTGCGGCCGCGAGCTTGCTGGTTTGCGCCCGCGCCAGGTTCGCATAGAGGCCGTTCGGATGGCTGGCGAGGAAGAAATCCCAGGCTTGCCTGGTGCCGACCTGGGCGGCAAGCTCGTAATCGACGCGGGCTTCGGCTTCCGGATCGACCGGCTTCGCCGCAGGCGGAACCAGCGACATGGTCTGGCCGCCGAGCGAGCCGTAGACGAACGGCTCCTGACGGTTGCCGGTGCTTTTGAGCACATCGTCGCGCACACGGCCGAAAGCGAGGCGCAGATCAAGCCCGGGCTCGGCGATGTGCTTCACCAGCGCCATTGCGAACGGGCTGTTGTTGCCGTCGCCGTCGCTGGCCACCGCGCCCGCTTTGGCTGCGAAGGCAATCAGCGTATCCGACATGGTGGGCTCGACCTTGGCGAGGCCGCGGCCGACCGAACGGCTGGCGAGGCTTCGCTTCATCGTGTTGGCGAAAGGATTGTCACGGCAGGCGTCGAGGATCACCAGCCGCAACCGTTTGGTGCCCTCAAGCGCCTTGAGCACCCGGTCGAGCGAGACGGTCTCGTCCTCGATGTCGAAGTCGCTGACGAGCTTGGCGTCCGCCGGCACCAGATAATTGGTGCCGTCGACCTCGATGCCGTGCCCGGCGTAATACACCACCGCGATATCGGCATCGCGCGAGGTCTCGGAGAATTCGCGGATAACGCGGCGCAACTCGACGATGCCGAGGTCGCGCTGATTGTTGATGGTGTCGAAGCCGGCCTGCTTGAACAGAGCCGCGACCGCGTCGGCATCGCGCGCGGGATTGGCGAGCCGAGGCACCTGCTGATACTTGGACATGCCGATGACGAGCGCGACGCGCTTGTCAGCGAGCGCTGGATCAGTCGAAAGACAGAACAAAAATCCAAATAAAAAAAGGAATGCGGACCTCACCCCGGGCCCCCAAAATATGTTGCGCTTTTTCATATCAATCGGGGCCTTGCCCGGCAAGCTCGGGCCCGGCACCATTGGCGCCGCCTGTGAATTGGCGCACAGATGGAGGCCGTGCGGGCTGGGTTCGTTGTGGCTGGCGGCCACCAAGGCGCCACGCGCGAGTTCCTGCAGCGCGAGCCCCTGAAGGGAGGGCCGAGATGATGCACCGTTTGATCCTGCTGCTGGCCTGTGGAAGCTGGCTGGGTGCGGTCTGGAGTACGGCTCTGGGTTCGGCTTGGGCTGCTCCTGAACCCAAGCCCAATGCCGGCCCGGTCTGCCTCTATGAAAGCAAGGCCTACAGCGAGGGCGCTTTTGTCTGCGTTCAGAAATCCCTGATGTTGACGTGCACGGCCGATGGCGATCGCGTGTCATGGAAGCCGGTTGCCGACAAAGATATCAACGAGCGCTGCACGGCGCCGGCGGTGCAACATCGTCCGGAGCAGCCGCGTCCGCGCATCCACCGGCGACACTTCGTGCACCGGGCGTTTCCCTTTGTGGAAAATCCGAAGTGTTTCGTGTTCAACGGCAGGGAATATTGCGAGTAGCGCGTCCGCGCTAACGCTCGTCTTCGAATTTTTGCGCATGATCTCCGCGCAAACGCTTTCGCGTTTGTCGCGACGGAAAACCGCTCCACACTTTTCCGGATCATGCGCTAATGCGTAATGCGCCAGATCGTGCCGTTACCGTCTTCGGAGACCAGGAGCGCGCCGTCGCGCGTGATCGTGACGCCGACCGGGCGGCCCCGGCCCTGATCGCCGAACTACAAACGCAGAAAGCGACGCTGCATCCGGAACAGAAATGAGCCGCGCAACCCGCGCGCATCTTCAGATCTCCAGAGGAGATGCTGGCGGCCGGCTGCGTTCTCCTGTATTTTCGCTTCATCGCCCAAGAAAAAATAAAGAATAAAAATAACGGGCAATTGCCGGAGGTCGGCCCAAACGATGTTCCTCGTGTTTCTTCGTCACGGCAGTGTGGCCGCGCTTTTGGCGGGTGTCGCCGTCGCGGGGCTGGCGTTTTGCTTCGGCTGGATCGAGCCGAGGCCAGCCTTGATCCTGCTCGGGGCGCTATTGTTTTACCTCAGCGAATACGGCATGCACCGTTTTGCCTTTCATGCGCCGCCGCTGTCATGGCCGCCGGCACGCAAGCTGCAACACCGCCTCCATTACGACCACCATGTCGAGCCCAGCCGGCTCGATCTGTTGTTTCTGCCGATCTGGTTTCTGGCGCCCAATCTCGCCGTCACTACCGCCCTGATCGCGCTGGTGTTCGGCGCGGGAGCTTCAGTGTCCGCGCTGTTCGGCATGATGCTGGCGATCCTGCACTATGAATGGGTGCACTACGTCGCCCACATTCCCTACCAGCCGCGAACCAGGTTCGGCCGCTGGATCAAGCAGTACCATTTGCGCCATCACTTCATCAGCGAGAAACACTGGTTTGGCGTCAGCAACCCGACGCTGGACGGCGTGTTCGGTACGTTCCGTGGGCCAGATGCGGCGGAAAAGAGTGCGACAACGCGTAAACTCTATTCCTGAGGGAGGCTAGCGATCCATTGTTCGCTCTGGTAAATGGAAGCCGAGACGCCGCTTGCCAAAAGCGAAAAGCTCCGGTCCCGTAGCTCAGCCGGATAGAGCGACGGTTTCCTAAACCGTAGGTCGCATGTTCGAGTCATGCCGGGATCGCCATCTCCTCCAATGGCTTCGGATGCATTGAAAGCCGGTAGTCAACATCTGACGATCGAGACCGGAAGGTCCGGACCGGTCTCGGCGCTGCTCTCGCGCCCCGACGCGCCGCGCGCGTGCTACGTGTTCGCCCATGGCGCCGGCGCCGGGATGACGCATGCCTTCATGGAAACCTTTGCGAACGGCCTCTCGGAACGCGGCATCGCGTCCTTGCGTTATCAATTTCCTTACATGGAGAAAGGCAGCAAGCGGCCGGACCTGCCGGCGATTGCGCAGGCTACCGTGCGCGCAGCCGTCGCAAAGGCAGCAGAGATATTTCCCGGCGTTGCTCTGATCGCGGGCGGAAAGTCGTTCGGCGGCCGCATGACCTCCCAGGCGCAGGCAGCCACGCCGTTGGCAGGTGTGCGCGGGCTTGCGTTCGTAGGCTTCCCGTTGCATCCGGCCGGCAAGCCTTCGATCGATCGGGCCGATCACCTCGCCAAGATCGATATCCCGATGCTGTTTCTCCAAGGCACGCGCGACGGCCTTGCGGAGGTGTTGCTGATCGAGGGCGTGGTGAAGCGTTTGGGATCACCGGCGACGTTGCATCTGGTGGACGGCGCCGATCACTCCTTCCATGTGCTGGCGCGTTCGGGCCGCAACGATCGCGAAGTGATGAATGAAATTCTCGATGCGTTCGCCGGATGGGCGCGCAGGCTCTAATTAATCACTGCGCTGAAACGGCGTCGTCGTCCCCGCGCACGCGGGGACCCATAACCACAAGTGGTTGTGACCGACCGAAAATCGTTCAACACGGTGGCCCAAGAGAAGCCGCGGCGTATGGGTCCCTGCTTTCGCAGGGACGACGGTTGAGAACTCAGCAGCCGCGGCAAATGTTGTGGATTTGGCGATCCAGCGCTTCGTCCTCGTGCTTCATCCGCTGGACCGCTTCCATGGTCGGGTCGCGGCGCGGTTCGGGCTTCTTTTTCGCGGCGAGCTCAGTTTCCTGCCGTTGGTAGCACGCTTCGCGCTCCGGCTTGGCCTGGATGAACCGGCATTGTTCCACGGCGCTTGCGGGAGAGCTGAAAAAAGTGAGCGTGATGGCCGCAGCAGAAAAAAGGCCGATGGATGCCATAACTTTCGACCTGAAGGTGATCATGCTTCCGTTCCTGCTGCGGTCGGCCAATCGCGTCCGCTAATCACAGGAAGTAAGTAAGACGTGGATGCCCGGCATAGGCAAGCGAAAGCGACGCCGTTCTTCGAACGGCTATGCCCGGGCATGACGAAGGATGGCGGGGATCACAGCATTACGCGTTGCCGCGGTCTTCGCGGAACAGATCGAGCTTCTGCTGCACCGGACGATCGGAGAACGAGAACAGCACCGAGTCCGCGTCGGCTTCATGCGTGACCCAACGCCAGCTCGGCACCACGAACAAATCGCGTGGTCCCCATTCGAAGGTCTGGTCGCCGATCCGTGTGCGGCCCTTGCCTTCGATCGCCGCGAACACGGTGGCATCGGTTGAGCGATAACGCGCGGTCTTGAAGCCCTTTGGCAATAGCTGAATGAAGGTGCCGATGGTCGGCA
This sequence comes from uncultured Alphaproteobacteria bacterium, assembly GCA_963770515.1. GTDB lineage: Bacteria > Pseudomonadota > Alphaproteobacteria > Rhizobiales > Xanthobacteraceae > Bradyrhizobium. The sequence continues at coordinate 825,119 of CAVYPW010000001.1, read as the reverse complement.
TCGCGAAATCGCCGGTCTCGGGGTTGGAGAATTTCAGCTTCAACCCGTGGCAGGCGTCCCATTCGTCGCGCTGCTTGGCGGCTTCGAGCGCGTCGCGGGTGTAGGAATAGGGATAGTTGAAGATCGGCGAGGTCTTCGATGTGCGCTTCCCGTCGACCGGCAACAGGTTGTGGCCGTAGCGCGCGAAGCTGTCGCCGGCTGGACGGCTGATCTTCTGCTGGTCTTCCGTTGAATGTTCCGCGAACGAGGCGTCAAGGAATTGCACCAGGGGGATGTCGAGCCCATCGAGCCAGAACATCGGCTCGGAGGTTTCGTTGGAGTGGTCATGCCAGGTCATCGACGGCGTAATAACGAAATCGCCCGGTGACATCGCGGTGCGTTCGCCATCGACCGAGGTGTAGGCGCCCTGGCCCTCGAGCACGAAGCGCAGCGCCGACTGGCTGTGACGATGCGCCGGCGCGACGTCGCCCGGCACCACCATCTGGACGCCTGCAAACAGCGACGTCGTGATCTTCGACTGGCCACGCAGTCCCGGATTTTCCAGGACCAGCACGCGCCGCTCGGCTTCTTTCGCGGTGATCAGCTTGCCGGCCTCGTTCATGTAGGCGCGGATAGCATCGAATTTCCACAGATGAGGCTGGCAGGCGCTTCTCGGCTCCGGCGTAACGAGATCGCCGAGCACGTTCCACAGCGCGGAAAGATTTTCGCCGTCGATCTTTTTGTAGAACGCCTCGCGTTCCGGCGTCTTCACTACGGCTTCCATGGCGACCTCCTGATTATATTCTTATGTCGTTTCGTGATTGACAGTATACTGCCAATATGGATAGCGTCAATGATGGCCTGTAAGGGCCAGTCTACAAAATAATAATGGGAGGTCGGCGATGAAGCTGCACGGTTATTTCCGCAGCAGCGCGTCCTATCGGGTCAGAATCGCATTGAACCTGAAGGGTTTAAGCGCGGAACAGCTGAGCTACCACCTGCGCAAGGGCGAGCAGCGCGCTCCCGATTATCTCGCCATCAACCCGCAAGGCCTGGTTCCCACCCTGCAAGGCGACGGCGGCGCCATTCTCACCCAGTCGCTTGCGATCATCGAATGGCTGGATGAAACCCATCCCGCCCCGCCGCTGTTACCGAAAGAACCGTTGCGCCGGGCGCAGGTCCGCGCCTTCGCGCAAGTACTCGCCTGCGACACCCATCCGATCCAGAATTTGAAGATCCTGGGTCGCCTGCGCGAGCTCGGCCTTGCGGAAGAAAAGGTCACGGAATGGGCCGCGTGGGCCAACCGCGAAGGCTTGAGCGCGTGCGAGAAGCTGATCGCGCATGAGGCCGGGCCGTTCTGTTTTGGCGATGCGCCGACGATTGCCGACCTCTGTCTGGTGCCGCAACTCGCCAATGCGCGCCGCTTCGGCGTCGATGTCGCGGCCTTTCCGCGCCTGCTCACGGCGGAAGCGGCGGCAAAACAACTCAAGGCGTTCGCTGACGCCGCACCGGAGCGACAGCCTGATGCCGAGTAAGCCCGACAACGTAACGATGGACGCGGTCTACACCGCGCCCGGCTATCTGTTCCGCCGCATGCAGCAGATCGCGGTCGCGATATTCATCGAGGAATGCAGGGCCTTTGACCTGACGCCGGTGCAATACGCAGCCCTGATCGCGATCCGCACCCATCCCGGCATCGACGCCACGCGGCTCTCCGCGGTGATCGCGTTCGACCGTTCGACGCTCGGCAGCGTGATCGAGCGGCTGGAGGCCAAAAGCTATGTCGAACGCAAACCTGCTCCCGAAGACAAGCGCGTCAAGCTTTTGTACCTGACCAAGGCCGGCATGAACCTGTTGCGCGAGATCATGCCGTCGGTCGATCGCGTGCAGGCGCGGATTTTGCAGCCGCTCAAGCCCGCCGACCGCAAGTCACTGCTGACGCTGCTCGAACAGCTTGTCGATCTCAACAACGAGGCCTCGCGCGTGCCGCTGCGCGCCGAAGATGCGCTGGAGCATTTGGTGTCCCGGTCATGACATTCGTACCGTGTTGCAGCGAAAGCGTTTACGAATGTCATGACCAAAGGGACACCAGCAATATAACATTTGCAGTGCGGTTTATGGATTTGGCATTCGCCATGAGGACTCGCGGCGCTACTGAAGCGAATGTCAAATCCACCGCACTGGGGAAAGCGAGCTGATGGCGGGGACAAACACCCAACCGGTCCTGATCGCGGGCGGTGGCATCGGCGGCCTCGCCGTAGCGGTGAGTCTCGCACAGAAAGGCATCCGCTCGATCCTGCTCGAGAAGGCTTCCGCACTCGGCGAGATCGGCGCCGGCATCCAGCTCGGGCCGAACGCGTTTCACGCCTTCGACTATCTCGGCGTCGGCGAAGCCGCGCGCAACATGGCGGTCTATGTCGATCAGCTTCGCCTGATGGATGCGATGACGGCGCAGGAAATCTGCCATGTCGATCTCGGCGAGGCTTTTCGTGGCCGTTTCGGCAACCCATATGCGGTGGTGCATCGCGGCGATCTGCACGGCGTTTTCCTGAAAGCCTGCCGCGACAGCGAGTTGATCGATCTGCGCGTCAGCTCCGAAGTGGTGGGCTACGATCAGGACGGCTCATCGGTCACCGCGCGCCTGGCTTCCGGCGATCGCGTCACCGGCTCGCTTTTGATCGGCGCGGACGGGTTGTGGTCGAACGTGCGCAAGCAGGTCGTCGGCGACGGCAAGCCGCGCGTCTCCGGCCATACGACTTATCGTTCAGTGATTCCGACCGAGCAGATGCCGGAAGATTTGCGCTGGAACGCGGCGACCTTGTGGGCCGGCCCGAAGTGCCATCTTGTGCACTACCCGCTCTCGGGCTGGAAGGTGTTCAACCTCGCCATCACCTGTCACAACGACGCGCCCGAGCCGGTGGCCGGCAAGCCTGTGTCGAAAGAAGAGGTGATGAAGGGGTTTGCGCACATTCATGAGTCCGCGCTTGATATCATTCACCACGGCATCAACTGGAAACTCTGGGTGCTGTGCGACCGCGATCCGACCGAACGTTGGGTCGACGGCCGGGTGGTGCTGCTCGGCGACGCCGCCCATCCGATGCTGCAATATTTCGCGCAAGGCGCCTGCCAGGCGATGGAAGACGCCGTCTGTCTGTCGCATATGCTGGGCAACCACGCGAGCGATCACGCCGCCGCATTGGAAAAATACCGCGAGCTTCGCTTTCCGCGCACCGCAAAGGTGCAGATGCTCTCGCGCGTCATCGGCGAGCACATCTATCACCCCGATGGCGAGCACGCGCGGCTGCGCAACGCCATCATGAGCGCGAAGTCGCAAGGTGAATGGCACGACGATCTCGCCTGGCTCTATGGCGGGACGGGGTTGACGTCTTAGGTCATCAACTAGTCATCCGATTCCAACATTTGCATCCCGGTGTGGCGGGCACTTCTGCAAATGTTGGAATCAAAGGACCACTGGCAAATATGGGCTTCTGGTGGAGTTTTGGATTTGGCATTCGCTATTCGCGAATCGCGGCTATGGGGGTAGCGAATGTCAAATCTACTCCACTGGCTGCCGGCCAGCGGTATTCAGGAAGCTGTAGCCTGTCGATGATGTCCCTGCCAACGGCAAGTCTGGCCAGCCCCGGAATGGCAAAGGCCTTTATTATCTGATTGCGAAATTGCAGACCCCATCTGGTTTTCGGCGCGAAGACCGCCGCAAAGCGCTCGGCGCCCCGCTGCTTGCTGTCTATGAAAGGGCGTAACAAACTCTCGTATCTCGCGAAGGCTTCTTGGTGTCGTCCACCGGCGCGCGCAAGCTCGCCTGCCAGCGCATAGGCTGAAATCATGGCGAGTGCCGTACCCTGTCCGGCCAGCAGCGATACACAGAAAGCGGCATCGCCGGCGAGAGCGATGCTGCCGCGCGACCAGCCTTCCATTCTGATCTGGCTGACATCGTCGAGGTAGAGCTCCTGCGCCCGATCGAGTTCGTCGAGGACGCGAGGGACCTCCCACTTGGCGTCGCGAAATTTTTCGCGCAGCATGGTTTTTTGCAAGCCGAGCTGCGCAGGCAATGCGCCGTCCTCGTTCGTAAAGACGAACAGGAATAATGTCCGATCATCGCGCTCGGTAAAGCGCCCGAGCATTCGGCCGGGTTGTCCGTACAGCAGGTAGACATCCTCGTCGCGCGGACGATACCCGCGGACCTCGAAGGCCGCAACTGCGTAGCCTAAGTGCTTTTCGAATCGATCTTGCGGCCCAAACGCCAGCTTTCGAATCTGAGAGTGCAAACCATCGGCGCCGACGACTAAATCGAACCGACGGCGGCCGGCCTGCTTGAACTGAACCTCGACACAATCGGCTTGCTGCTGAAGGCTGACGACCTCATCGCCGAAGATCGTTTCGGTCTTGTCCTCGATTGCCTTGAACAGCAGTTGTGAAAGATCACTGCGTGCCAAAGTCACGTAGCGGCCGCCCGTCAGTTCAGCAAAGACATTGGTTCCAAAGCCCGTGATGCGTTTGCCGCGATCGTCCACAATCCGCATCTCGCGAATATGGTATCCGGCGCGATTGATCTGCTCCAGCAAACCCATTCGTTCGGTGATGTCGTACCCGAGGCCCCAAAAATCAACGACATAGCCACCACTACGCAAGGTGGGCGCGCTCTCGACGAGAGTCGGCGCAAATCCGGCCGCCTTCAACCAATATGCAAGGGTCGGCCCGGCGATCCCTATGCCCGAGATTAATACTGTCGTCCTACCCATGCTGAAGAAGCCTTCGCATAGAGCCGCCATAACAACGGATGGTGCCCGGACCGGGTTCCGCGGCCAGCCGGACCGTGTCGTACTACATCCGCATCACGGCCTGACGGTCGATCTTGCCGGTGCCGGTCTTGGGCAATTCGTCGGTGAATTTGATCTCGCGCGGATATTTGTAAGGCAGGAGTTTCGCCTTGACGAAATCCTGCAGCCGCTTCGTTGTTTCCTTCTCGTCGGCCGCAGCCTGGTTCATCACGACGACGGCCTTGAGCGTCATGCGCCGATCCGGCAGTTCGGCGGCGAAGACGGCGCATTCGCGCACATCAGGATGTTCGGCGAGACACAGCTCGACCTCGAGCGGATAGACCCACTGTCCGGAAATTTTGATCAGGTCGTCGGCGCGGCCACGGAAGAAATAAAAACCATCCGCGTCGCGCACGAAGCGGTCGCCGGTATAGATCCAGCCGCCCTCGCGGATGGTCTCGGCCGATTTGTCGGGCCGGTTCCAGTACAGCGGCGTACTGGAATCGCCGCGCACCCATAAAATCCCTTCCTCATCGTCGCCGACGTCGCGCCCGTTGCCGTCTTTCAATGCGATTTCGTAACCGGGAACGCGAAGTCCGGCAGCGCCGAGCTTCTTCGTCTCCGTCCGGTTGGAGAGATAGATGTGCAGCACCTCGGTCGACCCGAGGCCCTCCATGATCTCAAGACCGGTCAAGGCTTTCCACCCCTGGAAGACTTCCGCTGACAGCACCTCGGCGGCTGACACCGCCATTCGCAGCGAAGAAAAATCCGCCGCTGACGCGCCTTCAGCCTTGGTGAGCGACGTATAGAGCGTCGGCAGGCCGAAGAAGACCGTCGGGCGATAGCGCCCAACCGCCTCGAAAATCGTCAGCGGTCTGGGTTGGCCCGGCAGCAGCAGCGTTGCCGCGCCGGCCGAGAACGGAAAGGTGACGGAATTGCCGAAGCCGTAAGCAAAAAACATTTTCGGCACCGAGAAGCAGATGTCGCCGGTCGTGAGCTTCAAAAAGTTTTGCGCGTACGACTGGTCGCTATAGGCCATGTCGTGCTGCAAATGGACGATGCCCTTGGGCCTTCCTGTCGAGCCCGACGAATACATCCAGAACGCCATTTCGTTGCGATGGGTGCCGGCCTCGGCCAGATCGGCCGGAAAGCCCGCGAGCCAGGAGCGAGCGACGAGCGCATTCGCGACGGCATGACCAGACGCCCCGCCATTGACGACGATCAGCGTCTGCAACGCTGTGTCCTTGCACGCGACCGCGTTGAACCGCGCGCAAAACTCGGCGTCGGCGACGGCAACGGTAGCGCCGGAATCCGAAAGATAAAATTGCAGGAGATCCGGTGGCGTCAGCGTGTTGATCAACAGCGGCACGAAGCCGGCGCGCACGGCGCCGAAGAACGCCGCGGGATAGGCGGGCGTGTCATCCAGAAACATCAACACGCGATCGCCACGCTTGAGCCCGAGCAAGATCAAGCCGTGACCCCAGCGCGAGGCTTCCGCGCACAGCTCGGCATAGGTCACATCGCCGAGCGGGCCGGTCAGTGCGAGGCGATCGCGGTTGCCCCTGTCGAGATTGTCGAACAGAACGCGGCTTGCGTTGTAAATGCTCGGAATCGAAAAGCCGATCTCCCGCGCGCCGGCGCTGTCGGTCGGCACCTGATCGGAAATCTCCAACGATGCGGACAGGGTCATGATCTGCCTCCGCCGGCCGAGCCTGACCGCGACGCCTCGTAGTGCGCCATGAAAGAAGGTGCCATCGCGCGCAGGCGCGCATCGTCGATCCGTCCCGAGCGGGTGATGTAGCTATAGGCGAAATCCAGCAGATCGAGCTTCATGTGTTCCGGGAATGTTGCGTACCAGTCGGCGCTGGTGCGTGCGGCCGTCACCAGCTTCTTCACGATCGGCTGGCGCTCGCTCTGATAGCGGGCCAGTGCGTCGCCGAGGTTGCGCTCCGACACAAGCGCCTTGGTGAGCGCGATCGCGTCCTCGATCGCAAGCCGCGTGCCCGAGCCGATCGAGAAGTGCGCCGAGTGCAAGGCGTCGCCGATCAGCACCCTATTCTTGAAGAACCAGCGCTCGTTCCAGACCCACGGGAAATTGCGCCACACCGACTTGTTCGAGATCAAGCCATGGCCGTCGAGGGTTTGGGCGAACACCTGCTCGCAGATCGCCCTGGATTCCTCGACCGTCTTGTCGGCGAAACCGTAAGCTTGCCAGGTCGGCAAATCGCATTCCACGAGGAAAGTGCTCATGCCGGAAGCGTAGCGATAATGATGGGCATTGAAGCTGCCCAGGTCGGTCGCAACAAAGGTCTGCGACAGCGTCTCGAAACGCTTGGTGGTGCCATACCAGGCGAACTTGTTGGCAGAATAGGACAACGAGGTGCCGAAATCGCCCTCGAAGGTCCGGCGCACCATGGAGTTGAGGCCGTCAGCGGCGACGATCAGGTCGTAGCCGCTCAATTGGTCGAGCGAAGCTTGCGTGTCGAAATGCAGGGCGACGCCAACGGAAGCGGCGCGCGCCTGCAGGATCCGGAGCAGATCGAGCCGGCCGATCGAGGAAAAGCCGACACCGTCGATCTCGACGCTTTCGCCGCGCAGGTTCAGCGTGATGTTCCGCCAGCTCTCCATGCGCGGCGCGATCGCATCCACCGTGTCGGGATCGTCGGCGCGCAGGAATTCCAGCGCCTGTTCGGAGAACACCACGCCAAAGCCCCAGGTCGCGCCCGCGGGGTTCTGTTCGAACAGATCAATGCGCGCGTCGGGGTGACGCTTTTTCCAGAGATAGCTGAAGTAGAGGCCGCCGGGGCCTCCGCCAATGACGGCGATACGCACGCCTTCCTCCTCCCTAGATCGACAGTATACTGTTGATTAGGGCCATCCTATCCGGTGCCTGCTTTCGGCGCCATCCAAAATCCGCAAGAAAACGCCTCGAAGCAAAGCAGTCAGGCAAGGTATCTGACGCGCTAGTGGCCCGATTCAAACATTTGCATCCTATCTAGCAGGCACTTTTGCGAATGTTAGAATCAAAGGACCGCTAGCATTAAAGGACCGCTAGCAAACATAGGTTTCTAGTGGAGTTTTGGATTTGACATTCGCTATTCACGAATTCCCGGCGACGGGGTCGCGAATGTCAAATCCACTCTACTAGCGGCTTATCGTGCGGCGAATTCGGACAATACGCCACGGCAATCCGGCGAGAGCGAAGCGGACTGCGCCGCCAGGCACTGCATCAACCGGCCGCCGCCGGGAGCGACGCCGGCGCAAAGCGCGCGGACGTCGGCGCCGCATGCCGACCGCAGCACGAACAGTTCTTCGCGCGGTCGCATCGGCCGAAGCACCAGTACCGGCGCAGCCGGCACGCCCGCCGGGCCGGCCGTCGCCTCGGTAGCTGGAGCGGCGGCGCCGCCAGCCGTCGGCGGTGCGGCATTATCGCTCACAGCAGCGACGGCCCTCTGGCAAGCGGCCGAGACTCTCGACTTGTTCTTTTCCAGGCACTGGAGTGCGGGGGCACCCCCGGTCGGTACGCCGGCGCAAACCTTCGAATAGTCGCTTCGGCACGCGCTGCGGATCGCGGCAATGTTCGCGTTGCTTGGCTTGCTCGTTGTCGCGGTGGCTGCCTTGGGGGTGGTGGCCGCGCCCTCGGCGGCCGGCCGCGGAGGAGCCGCGTCAGGCTCTGCCTTGGGTGCAACGGCCGTCCCGGATTCGGTCTTTGCAGGCGCTGCCGGCGGCTCGGCCTTGGATTCAGACGGAGTCCCGACGGCGCGCACGGCGCTTTGACAGCCCGACGAGAGGCTCGACATATTTTTCTGCAGGCATTGCAACGATGCCATTCCGCCTGGCGGAACGCTGGCGCAATGGGCCTGATAGTCCGAGCGGCATTCGGCCCGGATCGCGCTTCGCTGGGCATCGGTCGGGGCTTGCGAAAAAGCGGGCGTGGCAATAGCGATGCCCACGGTCACCAAAGATAACCAAAGTGCCGCCGCGCGGCTGAATGTGCCAATCATCGGCATCCATCCCTGTCGTTTTTGCCGCAAGCCGTCGTGTTGGCCGACGTTAAATGATAAATACATTGGTCGTGAAATATTGGCGGCGGACTATTGTCGTTCTTCGCCGCCACAAGTCAATTGGCCTGATCAATAAATCGCAGTGGCCTAGCATTACAGTTGCCGTTTTGCTTTGAGGTGTGCGCGTTGAGCGGCAGCCTGGTGCGCTCTACGCCAGAATGACCATGCGATGATGTGTGCTGGCATGATCCGTTTTCGCGCGAGCTTGATGGCGATGCGGCGAATTTCCTGGATAGACCAACGGATCAGTGACGCCGTGGCTTTGCTTTGACTTTTGCCGGTGGTCGACGTTTCGTTTTTTTGGGCGGCGGCGGATTGGCGCGATGTCGGATCGCCGCCATCATGGCGAAGGCGAGCATAGCCATGGAAACGTGACGATGCCAGCCATGCCAGGATCGGCTCTCGTTGTGATCGAGGCCGAATTCGTTTTTCGCGGTCTCGAAACTGTCCTCGATCGCCCACCGATGGCCTTCGACGGCGACCAGCGTTTCGATGGATGTTGCAGCTGGACACCAGGTGGTGAAGAAGGCGAGATCACCATCGGCGATGCGACGACGGATCAGCAGACCACGCGTCCACAGTCCTTGATTAGCGCTGTTGGTTTCTTCGGCCTCGAGATCGGCCAATTCGAGATAACACCAATCATGCAGCCGCGGTCCTTTGGTTCCGGCGCCCGCCGACAGGCGCTTCCAGTCGGATGAGCGCCGCGTCCGGGCGATGTCCGCGGCCGTACCGGTGACCGGCGGTCGCTTGCCCCAGGATCGAAACACATGAGCGCTGTTGACCCCGAGCACGTAGCCTCTGCCTGCGCGGCGCAGTTGCTGTTCGATATCGCCAACACCGTAGACAGTATCGCCAGCAACCCACTTGAATGGGACAGACGCGGCTATGGCGCGTGCGATCATTCTCGTCGCGAGCTTTGGTTTGGTCGAAAAACCGACGTCGGGGGGCACATAGGCGGCTTCCAGACGGTCTGGATCGTCGGTCCATTCCTTCGGAAGATATAACGCGCGATCGATGAACGCATGACCATGACGCGAAACATAGGTAGCGAATACGCCGATCTGGCAGTTCGTAATCTTGCCTGCCGAACCAGTGTATTGCCGCGCCACTCCGCACGACGCTTTGCCCTGCTTGAGAAAGCCGGTCTCGTCGATCACCAGCACCGCATCGTCATCGGCCAAATGCTCGATAACATAGTCGCCTACGATATCGCGCAGAGCATCAGCGTCCCAATCCCTGCGACCCAGGATCGCCTGCTGCCGCCACGGGCCGGGATCGCCGGCCGCCTCCGCGCGCATCCAACCTGTCTTGCGCTGCTCATCTCCGAGCAGACCTTCCAGGAACAAGCCCGCACTCTCCGCAACACGCTCTTGCTTAAACAACGGACGCATCCGTTGCTTGATCTCCCGAAGCGACGCAGCCCATAACGCAAGCGTCTCTTCAACCGACGCCATCCGCGTCCACGATGTCCGAATCATGGTTGCCCATGGATTCAGAAGGCTCCATAAATGGCAACTGTAATGCTAGTGTCCCGATTCCGAAGTTCGTAGCATTTACGGAGCCACGTTTCGAACTTCGGAATCGAAAGGACACTAGCGCTGCATCACACCTTGATCATCCGCTTGCCGCGGTTGTCGCCGGCGAGCAATCCAATCAGCGCCTTCGGCGTGTTCTCAAGGCCGTTGATCACGTCCTCCTGGACCTTGAGCGTGCCTGAGGCGACCCAGGACTGGAGGTCGCGTATCGCCTCGTTACGGCGCTCCATATAGTCGGTCACGATGAAGCCCTGCATCGTGAGGCGCTTGACGACGATCAAGCCGGGCACGCCGCGCGGTCCGGTGTCCGATGGTGCGCCGTCATATTGCGAGATCGCGCCGCAGCAGGCGATGCGGCCGCGAATGTTCATCTGCGCCAGGCACGCCTCGAGAATATCGCCGCCGACATTGTCGAAATAGACGTCGATGCCGTTTGGCGCAGCCGCCTTCAGCGCCTTGAACACCGCGCCGTCCTTGTAGTCGACCGCGGCATCAAAGCCGAGGTCGGAGGTGAGCCAATGGCATTTGTCCTTTCCGCCGGCAATGCCGACGACGCGGCAGCCCTTGATCCGGGCGATCTGGCCAACGATCGAACCGACCGAGCCTGCGGCGGCCGAGACCACCACGGTCTCGCCGACTTTGGGTTTGCCGACGTCAAGCAGCCCAAAATAAGCGGTGAGGCCTGCGATGCCGTAAACACTGAGCAGATAGGTCATCGGCTCGACCTTCGGCATTTTGGCGAGGTGCTTCGCGGACACGGCGGCGTAATCCTGCCAGCCGGTATCGCCAAACACGATGTCGCCCTCAGTCAGCTCCGGCGCCTTGGACGAGATGACTTCGGCGATGCCGCCGCCCGCCATCACGGTGTTGGCTTCGACCGCCGCGCGATAGGTGGCGCCATGCATCCACGCTCGGTTGGCGGCGTCGAGCGAGATATAGCGCACCCGCAGCAAGGCCTCGCCGTCACGCACCTCGGGGATGGTTCCGTCCCGCATCTTGAAATGCTCGGGTGCGAGCTTCCCGGTCGGCTTCTCCACGAGAAGCACCTGGCGATTGACACCGTCGGTCATGGCTTTCTCCCTGTGGCTGTTCTTGATGCAGTGAGCGCGCAAGAAATGCGCAACTCCCGCATTGTGCGTTGCATAAGAGGCTAGTCCCATGGCGCGCGTTCCACAACGGTAACCTCACGGCCATGGAAGCGTGTTGCGTCGGCCCCGAAATCTGCCAAACTCGCACGAACAGGAACTTACGGGGGTAAGACATGTCCAACAGGTTTACGCAATACATCCTGATCGCGATGGTGCTCGGCATCGTGGTGGGAACGCTGGTCTTCAACTATCTGCCCGATAGCCGCGCCGATATCGCTTCAAGCGTCAACCTGATCGCCATGCTCTTCCTGCGCCTGATCAAGATGATCATCGCCCCGCTTGTGTTTGCAACCCTGGTCGGCGGCATCGCCCATATGGGCTCTGGCGCCAAACTCGGGCGTATCTTCGCCAAGACCATGGGATGGTTCGTCAGCGCGTCTTTCGTGTCGCTGCTGCTTGGCCTGTTGATGGTCAATCTGCTGCAGCCCGGCGCGAATTTCCCCGGCACGCTGCCGGACAAGGCGCAATCGACGGGATTGCCGGTGTCGGCGTTCTCGATCGAAAAGTTTCTCACCCACTTGATCCCGACCTCGATCGCGGACGCGATGGCGCAGAACGAAATTCTTCAGATCGTGGTGTTTGCGGTGTTCTTTTCGGTCGCGCTTGGCGCGATGCCGGAGCGATCCAAGCGGATGCTGGAGCTGATCGATGACCTCGGCCACATCATGCTCAAGGTCACCGGCTACGTCATGCTGTTCGCGCCGATCGCGGTGTGGGCGGCGATCACGGCGACCGTGTCCAAGAACGGCCTTGCGGTGTTGTGGAAGCTCATCGTGTTCATGGGCGGCTTCTACATCTCGCTCATGCTCCTGTGGGGCATCCTGGTCATCGTCGGCTTCATCGTCATCGGGCCAAGATACAGTCATCTGTTGCGGCTGATCCGCGAACCCCTGATGATCGCGTTCTCGACCGCGAGTTCGGAGGCTGCCTATCCGAAAACGCTGGAAGGCCTCAACCGCTTCGGCGCCTCGTCGCGGATATCGAGCTTCGTGTTGCCGCTCGGCTATTCGTTCAACCTCGACGGTACGATGATGTACTGCACCTTCGCCAGTATCTTCATCGCGCAGACCTACAAGATCGACATGTCGCTCGGCACCCAGTTCGCGATGCTGGCAACGCTCATGATCACCTCAAAGGGCGTCGCCGGCGTTCCCCGCGCCTCGCTCGTGGTGATCGCCTCGACGCTCGGCCAGTTCGGCATTCCGGAGGCGGGTCTCCTGATGATCATGGGCATCGATACGTTCCTCGATATGGGACGTAGCGCCACCAACGTGATCGGCAACTCGCTTGCGACCTCCGTGGTGGCGAAATGGGAGGGCGAACTTGCGCCCGAGCACGCGCTCGGTCCCGACGACGTGGTGCCGCCGACCATGATTCCCGGCGAAGTCCCGGCGATGGGCCATTGACGGGAGGGAACGATGCGCCAAACGGTGAGGAGATCGATTGGGACCTGCGGGCTGTGGCTCGCAGGATGCCTGCTTACGACGACCGCCGGCGCGCAAGTCGCCGGCGAAGGGCTCAGCCCGACGCTCGCCGCGATCAAGAGCCGGCATACCGTGCATCTCGGTTATCGTGAGAGCTCGCCGCCGTTCTCCTTCCTCGACCAGGCCAATCGGCCGATCGGCTATAGCCTCGAGCTATGCGAGGCGGTCGTGGACGAAATCAGCGTCGAGGTCGACGACCCCGGCCTCAAAATCGAATACGTAAAAGTCACGTCCGACGACCGCATTCCAGCGGTCGTGCAGGGCAAGGTCGATCTGGAATGCGGCTCGACCACGGCCAATGCCGAACGCGCAAAACAGGTGGCGTTCTCGCCGCTGATGTTTGTGGCCGGCACCAAGCTGATGGTGCCGAAGGCCTCGACCATCTCCGCGCCGAAGGATATGCAAGGCAAAACGGTTGTCGTCACCAAGGGCACGACCAACGAGCAGGCCATGCATGCGGTGGACAAGAAGTTCAATCTCGGCCTGAACATCGTGACGGCTGGCGATCACGAACAGTCCTATCAGATGCTGGTGGACGGCAAGGCCGATGCTTTCGCCACTGACGACATCCTGCTCTACGGTCTGATCGCGCGGCACAAGTCGCAGGACAGTTTCAAGGTTACCGGCGATTATCTGTCCTACGACCCCTATGGCATCATGTTCCGCAAGGGCGAGCCGCAACTGACGGCGGTGGTGGAGCGCGCGTTCCGCAAGCTCGGCACCAACCACGATCTCGTTCCGCTGTACAACAAGTGGTTCGTTTCCCGCCTGCCGACCGGCGAGCGTATGAACGTCGCGATATCGCCGCAGCTCGAGGATGCCTTCAAGGCGCTCGACGACAGCGATGGCGTGAGCAATTGATGATGTTCCGCCTGCGAGCTGCGCGCTCGCGGCGGGTGTCGACCAGGACGATCTAAAGATCTACTTGATGTGGAGAAAGCTCTTGGTCGCGCTGACGGCGCTGTTCAGCGTCGCCTTGGTTTGCCCCGCGATCGTTTGGGTGTCGTAAGTCGCGCCGGAGGAAAAGCCGGTCTGTGACCTCACTCCAATCGCGACCTCGGTCCTGCGGAGAAGATTGCCGAACAGCGACGAGGATGCCGCTTGGGCTTGGGCCTGGTTCGGAGTGTTCGCCGGTTTGTTGACAACGGGCGGCGTTAAAGACGGAACGGGTAAGATGCTGGCCATGGGATGCTCCCGATACGCGGGCAACCATCGGCCAGTTATGGTTAACAAATCGTTACCGCGGAAAAGCCGGCTCAGAAGCCTCAAAAGAATGCCTTCAGAAGAAGGCCAGTTGCTTCGCATCCAGCCCGCGTGCGACCGCGGCAAATTCGATCGCGGTGAACAATCCGCCGGCCACATAAATCCTCCGCTTGGGCAAGGCGGCAAGCGTCTGGCTCAAGCTGAACGCTTGCTCGATGGTTGCGGCGATCTCGACATGGGCATCCGGGTTGGACCTGCGCATCGCCTCGGCAAGCACGGCTGGATCGCCGCCTTTGTGATGCGCGGATGTGCAGATGATGGTGTCGAAGTCAGGCGCGAGCCCGCCTGCGATCTCGGCTACCTTCTTGTCGGAGGAAACGCCGGCGACGAGAACCCAGTCTTGTTCGCCGTGAAACTGCTTCAACCCCGCGAGCGCCTGCCTGATCCCGTCGGGCGTGTGACCGACGTCGATCACGGTCAAAGGATCCTCAGCGATCGTTTCGAGGCGGCCGGGCCAGCGTGTATTCCGCAGGCCGGACCGAACGGCGGCCTCCAGATACGCGTCGCTTTCTGAAGGACGCACATACTTCAGCCAGCGGAGCAGAAGCATGATCGCAATAGCGGCATTGTTGATCTGGAAATTGCCGGGCAAGGCCACCTCCAGTGTACGAAATTCATAGGCGTCGAAAGCAAAATCGAAGGCTTGGCCGGTGGCCGTAGCGGTCTCGCCGCCGATCCTGACTTCGTCGCGAATGAAGAGGCTTTGGACGTTCCGGTTGTGGTTATATTCGAGGATATGCGGCCGCAGTGGCCGGCAATTTTCGCCATAGATGGTGACGCCGCCCGACGCACAGGCATCGCTTTTGTCCGAGACGATCAGTTCCAGCGAGTTGCCGAGCAATTCGACATGCTCGTAATCGACCGAAGTAACCGTTGAAACGTGGCCGCCCAGCAAGCGAACCGGATCGTAGCGGCCGCCAATGCCGGCCTCGAACACCATGAATTCGCAATCGCTCTCCTGGAAATACAGACACGCCAGCGCGAACATGGCTTCAAAGGCGCCGAACTGTTCGCTGTATTGCCGCGAAACCCTGTCGATGGCGGCTCTGACCCTGCCGGCCAACTCATTCAGCTCGCTGTCTGCAATCGGTACGCCGTCGATCTGAAACCGCTCGTTGATACGAAACAGATGCGGCGAGGTGAAGAGACCGGTGCGCAAGCCATGGCTTTGGGCGATCGAGGTGCAAAACGCCGCCGTCGAGCCCTTGCCGTTCGAGCCGGTGATCGCGACCGACATTTTCTGCAACCCGGCGCGGTCGATGGCGAGGGCCTCTAACAGGACGGCCATTCGCGCGAGGCAAGTGCCTTTGCCGTATTTCGGAAGGTCAAACATCAAGCAGTCCGACCGCGGAAAACGAGTGTCGCCAGATTTTCAGGATCAAATCCGGCCGCTGCAATGTTTCCAGCAAGCGGATCGAAGGGTTGGAATTGACCTCGATGGTCGCTACCGCATCCGGATTTCCGCCGAGACCCGTGAACAGGTCGACAGCGGCGGCCCGCAGGCCCAGCGCGCGGACGGCCCTCTGCGCCATCGTGAGCGCCGTGGCGTTGGGCGTATCGAACGCCATGTGGCCGCCCGCGCTCAGGTTGGTGCGGCCGGGAATTTCAAGGCGTTCGCCGGCCGGCAAGACCCTGTCGAGATCGGCCTCGGATATCGCGGCGGGGGCGATGACAGAAAGAGCATGGCTTTCCAGCAAGGCGTTGTGCGCCTTGAGGAGATCGCGCACCCGATGCGTGCCGTCGCCTTCGAGCGCCGGCGGAAATTTACGCGCGGAATAGACGACCTCATCGTCGAGCAGAAAGAGGCGGTATTCGAGGCCGCTTGCGACCGGCTGCATCAACACCGCGTCGTAATGTGGCGCGACGTCGTCCAGATATCGATCGAGCGCGGCTTCGCTGTCGATGACTTGCGCAAAGTCGCCGCGCGATCCCGTCAGCGGTTTCAGGAACGCGCTTCGGTTCAATTTTTTAAAGTAGTCGAAAGCGTTCTCGCGCTCATGCCCAGCGGGTCGGAGCGTGCGATGGCGAGCGCTTAGGAAGAAGTAGTCGCCGCCAAGGGTTGTGACGCCGGCCTCTTCAAGAATGCGGTTGGCGAAATACTTGTCGGAGGCGAGCGTTGCCGCGGTCGCATTGTTTTGCGGATACCAGGAGCAGCGACCGGCGCCGAAATAAGCCGCTTTGGTTAGTGAGGCGACGCGAAAGGCGAGGCCTGTGCCGCCGTCGATATCCTCAAAGCGCAGTCCGAGTTCGGCGCAAGCATAGCCGGCATAGACCGTCTGGTCCGGATAGGAGGCGGGCTTTCCCGCGCGAAATTCCCGCAAGTTACGCATGCAATATCAGGCGATCTGGCATTCCGGATTTTTCAAAGAATATCTCTAACGAATTTCTTCCGGCGTGGGGCGGCAATTAATCACGCGAATTGCGCGCGTTTTCAGCAAGTTAATTGCGTCGAAAGCGCCTGGCGGAGAAGGTTTTGGCCGGGGCCGGTTCAGGCGCGTCGCTCTGCGATTTTCGAACCCTTATCTTGCACTGCAGCATGTTGACTCCAGCCGAAATTGGGATACTTCAACGGCGACAATTCCTCAATCTCCATAGGGGCTTCCACCGCCCGGCGCGGTGAGACCCTGTCGGCCGTTCGAACCAACAGCAGCGGAAAAGCAAGCCCATGAGCGCGTTTCATAAAGAAAAGGTTCTTTCCGTCCGCCACTGGACCGACACGCTCTTCAGCTTCCGCGCCACCCGGGATGCCGGCTTCCGGTTTCAGAACGGCCAGTTCGCGATGATCGGGCTCGAGGTCGACGGCCGTCCTCTGATGCGCGCCTATTCGATGGCGAGCGCCAATCACGAAGAACAGCTCGAATTCTTTTCGATCAAGGTGGCCGACGGCCCGCTCACCTCGCGCCTGCAAAAGATCAAGGAAGGCGACACCATCCTGGTCGGCCGCAAGGCGACGGGCACGCTGATCGCCGACAATCTGCTTCCGGGTAAACGCCTGCTGTTGCTGTCGACCGGCACCGGGCTCGCGCCGTTTGCAAGCCTGATCAAGGACCCGGATGTCTACGACAAGTTCGAAAGCATCGTTCTCGTGCACGGCTGCCGTCAGGTATCCGAGCTCGCTTACGGCGAAGAGGTGGTCAAGAACTTGCAGAGCGACGAACTGTTCGGACCGCTGCTGGCCGAAAAACTGGTCTATTACCCGACGGTCACCCGCGAGCCGTTCCGCAATCGCGGCCGCATCACCGACCTGATCACCTCGGAGCAGTTGTTCAACGATATCGGCCAGGAGCCGCTGAATATCGAAGGCGACCGCATCATGATGTGCGGCAGCCCGGCGATGCTGGAAGAATTGCGCCAGATGTTCGTCGCCCGCGATTTTGCCGAAGGCAATCACAGCGAGCCCGGTCACTTCGTGATCGAGAAGGCGTTTGTAGAGCGCTGAACGGCCTGCCAGCGCGCTCTCAATCGACGATAAAAAGCTTCACGCCGGTCCTGGTCGACGAGCGATGCGCGGCATCGCCAAAGTCCGACACCTGGTAGCTCATGCCCGCTTTCAACGTGAAGCTGCGGCCATCGCGCAATTCGCTGATGAGTTCGCCCTCCAGCACGTAAAGCACATGGCCGCGGTCACACCAGTGATCGGCGAGATATCCGGCCGTATACTCGACCATCCGTACCCGCACGTCGCCAATGTTCAGCGTACGCCAGAAGGCCTGACCGCTTTCGCCGGGATGCGTCGTGGCATCTACTTTGCTCCAGTCGGTGACGGTGAAAGGCAGCGTCGGAATCTTCATTCGGCGGCATCCTCAAGCTCTGGTGTGCGGGCCGGACGATATCGACTGGCGCGCGATTGTCACGATCTTCCGGCTGATGACCGATCCGAGGGGCCCGGCTGCAACACCCACTCTTGATGATGCGGTCATTTGGCCCTTAGCTATGGTTTTGGAAAATGACGCGGGCTGATCAAGCGGCGCGTTGACTCTGGGGGGCAGGCCTTGTCCGCGTCAATTCAAGACGAGAGGGCGAAGACGGCGTTCGTCTTCGCAGGCGGCGGCAGTTTTGGTGCGATTCAGGTCGGCATGATGCACGCGCTCGTCGCCAACGGCATCACTGTCGATATGGTGGTCGGTTCCAGCGTGGGCGCCATCAACGGGGCGTATTATGCCGGGGCGCCTCACCTGAAGGGCGTTCTTGAACTCGAAACTATCTGGCGCGGGCTAACGCGCCACGACGTCTTCCCGATCACCTGGCGGACCATGCTCGGATTCGTGCTGGCGCCGGGATTTCCTGATTTCGCATGACGGCCTGCGCAAGCTGCTCGAGGATCATCTGCCGTACCGCGATTTGCAGGAGGCGCAACTTCCGGTTCATATCGTCACCACCGACATCGTCACCGGCGAAAGCATCGTGATTTCCGAAGGGTCAGCCGTGGAGGCGATTGTGGCGTCTACCTCGATCCCGGGCGCGTTCGCACCGGTGCCGTACCGGGGCCGCTATCTTGCGGACGGCGCGATCTCGGCCAACACGCCGATCAGGGTCGCGGTCGCAAAGGGGGCACGCCGCCTCATCATCCTGCCGACTGGGTACGCCTGTGCCTCCGACGCGCCGCCGGTAGGAGCGGTCGCCAATGCGCTCCACGCACTGACGCTGCTGATCGCGCGGCAAATGGTGAGTGAACTGGAAAACCTCCCGCCCGAGATCGAATACTTCGTGGTGCCGCCGTTATGTCCGCTGGTGGGCTCACCTTACGATTTCTCGCTCACCGCAGAGCATATCGAGCGGTCGATCCAAAGCACGGAGGAATGGCTTGCCAACCATGGCCTAGAGAAACAGCACATCCCGGGCGCATTACGGGCACATGGCCACTGAGCGCCTTGGCGCTTGCCTCTGGCCGCCATTCGCTGTCTTTTGAAGACGCCACGCTGCAGTGCGAAATCGGCGGGGCTCGACGAGCCCGGTCACTCGTGTGATACGAACTTTGGAACCGGGACACCAGTGGTCTGATTCTAACATTCGCATCCCTGCTCAGCGAGTACCTTTGCGAATGTTAGAATCATAGGACCACTAGCAAACTTATGTTTCTAGTGGAGTTTAGGATTTGACATTCGCTTTTCCGAGTTCGCGGCTAGGTGGGTAGCGAATGTCAAATCCACTCCACGAGGATGGATTGATCATCGCGCAGATGATTAGATAGCTTTGGAGCAGGCAAATCACCTGGCGCAATTTGTCATATATATATGACTGTTGCCGCCGATATCGTATGGGCTGGCAAATCGGCCTGAGGGGACCCATGGAAACACTGATGCTGCCGTTCTCGCCGCGTTTCATCGTTCTCACGATATGCTCCGTGGTGACAGCGTTGCTGCTTGGCCTCGGCATCGTCGATCACAAGGTGTTCGAGCTGGTCGTCATTCCACTGGCGATCTTTGCCGCGCTCACGCTGCTTGGCATTCGCGATTTGACGCAGAAGAGCCACGCGGTGCTGCGCAACTATCCGATCTCGGCGCATTTGCGTTTTCTGCTCGAAGAAATCCGCCCCGAAATGCGGCAGTATTTCTTCGAGAGCGAGAAGGACGGCATGCCGTTCTCGCGCGATACCCGCGCGGTGATCTACCAGCGGGCCAAGATGGTGCTCGACAAGCGGCCGTTCGGAACCCAGGAAGACGTTTATCGCGATGGCTATGAGTGGATTCACCATTCGGTGGCGCCCAAGGTCCACGCCGACCAGAATTTTCGTATCACCGTCGGCGGTCCGGATTGCACCAAGCCTTATTCAGCGTCGGTCTTCAACATCTCGGCGATGAGCTTCGGCGCGCTCAGCCCCAATGCCGTACGCGCGCTCAACGCCGGCGCCAAAAAGGGCAGCTTCGCTCACGATACCGGCGAAGGCGGCGTCAGTCCCTATCACCGCGAGAACGGTGGCGACATCATCTGGGAAATCGGCTCCGGTTATTTCGGCTGCCGCAACCGCGATGGTAGCTTCAATCCGGACGAGTTCGCCCGCGTCGCCGCCGACGATCAGATCAAGATGGTCGAGCTCAAGGTGAGCCAGGGCGCCAAGCCCGGCCATGGCGGCGTGTTGCCGGCCGCAAAAGTTTCCGAGGAGATTTCGCGGATCCGGGGCGTCGCCATGAACGAGGATTGCATCTCGCCGGCCTTTCATCGGGCGTTCTCGACGCCGTTGCAGATGATGGCCTTTATCGGCGATATGCGCCGCCTGTCCGGCGGCAAGCCGGCTGGCTTTAAACTTTGCATCGGGCATCCCTGGGAATTTTTGGCGATCTGCAAGGCGATGCTGCAAACCGGCATTTATCCTGACTTCATCGTGGTTGACGGCAATGAAGGCGGCACGGGCGCAGCTCCGCTCGAATTCATGGATCACATGGGCATGCCGATGCGCGAGGGCGTCAATTTCGTCCATAACGCGCTGGTCGGCATCAATGCCCGCAACCGCATCCGCATCGGCGCGGCGGGCAAGATCGCGACTGCTTTCGACATGGCGCGCGCGATGGCGATCGGCGCCGACTGGTGCAATTCGGCAAGGGGCTTCATGTTTGCGCTCGGCTGCATTCAGTCGCTGAGCTGCCACACCGACCGCTGCCCGACCGGTGTCACCACACAGGACCCCTCGCGCAATCGCGCTTTGTTCGTGCCGCACAAGGTCGAACGAGTCTTCAACTACCACCACGCCACGCTGCATGCGCTGGCCGAGCTTCTGGCGGCCGCGGGCCTCGATCATCCGCAGGACTTGCGGCCGATCCACTTCTCGCAGCGGACGTCCACCACCGACGTGCAGACCTTCGCCAAACTCTATCCGTCGCTGCGGCCCGGCGAATTGATCGACGGCACCAGCGATTCCCGCTTCCGCGAGGCCTGGGCGATGGCGCAGGTGGATAGCTTTGCGCCGGTGCTTTAACAACCTCTTCTGTCATTCCGGGATGCGCCACTTTAGGCGCAGACCCGGAATCCATCGCGCCGAAAGAATCCTGTTAGAAATGGATTTCAGGTGCGCAATTGCGCACCACAGCTCGCGCTACCGCGCGCCCCGGAATGACGACTGAATTGTCAGTGCGGGTTCTCCAGGCTGAAGGTCTCCGACTGCTCGTCATAGGCGAACAGTTCGGCATATCGTCCCCACGATATGATCGTCTTGAGCGTTTCGTCGGCCGCCCCCTCGCTCATATAGTCCTCGAGCTCGTTGCGGAAGCGCGCCTCCGGCGCGGTGTGCGAGGGCCGCTCGTCCAGCACTCGTTTGATCAGGCCGATGACCGGCACGTAGTTGGTCATGTGCTCGGCGAACAGCCGCTTGCGCGCGTCGGTTTCCAGATTGGCAAAACGCTTTCCCGCATCCGTCAGCATCAGATCGCCTTCGCTCAACTGGGCGAAGCGCAAGAGTTGCAGGGATTCGCCGAGGTGGAAGATCTCATCCGCCTCGAGTTGCAGGTGGCCAGCCAGAACCGGCAAGTCGGCATGCCCGTTATAGGGTGGCGCGGCGAGCGTCTCGATCAGGCCCGACAGCACGTTGGACGAGACGTGATTGAGGATCATGCCGACACCGGTGCCGTGAATGCCTTCGATCGCAGGCGCTCTGGGTTCGGGCCGCTGCGTCATGCGGGCATAGATGCTGTCGACCAGCTGGCGGAAGGTCGGATCGAGGCGATTGCGCGGATGCGCCAGCTCGACCTTGATCTCGGCGGCGACGCGGCCCGGATTGGACGAAAATACCAGGATGCGGTCGCACATCAGCACCGCTTCCTCGATATTGTGCGTCACCATCAGCACTGATTTGATCGGCAGCCGGCCTTCGATCCAGAGATCGATCAGGTCGGTGCGCAGCGTTTCGGCGGTCAGCACGTCGAGTGCGGAAAACGGCTCGTCCATCAAAAGCAGGTCCGGATGCACGACAAGCGCCCGGGCAAAGCCCACGCGCTGGCGCATGCCGCCCGACAATTCCTTCGGGTAGGCGGATTCAAATCCGTCAAGACCGATCAGGTCGATCGCCGCCAGCGCGCGCTTGCGGCGCTCGGCGCTTTCGACGCCAAGGGCCTCGAGACCAAGCTCGACGTTTTGCAGCACCGTTAGCCACGGAAACAGCGCAAACGACTGGAACACCATGGAGACGCCGTTCGGCGGTCCCGCGATGGTTTCGCCGCGGCATTTGGCGTCGCCCGAGGTGGGCGCGATCAGCCCGGCGATGATGCGGAGCAGCGTGGACTTGCCCGAGCCGGAGCGGCCGAGCAGGCCGACGATCTCGCCCGAACGGATGGTGAGATCGACTTTTTCAAGAACCAGCAGTTCCTCGCCGCTGCCCTTCGGAAACGAGCGGCATACGCTGCGGATATCGAGCAGGGTGGCTTCTTTGGAAGTGTCGAGCATGGGCTTTCCTTAAGATTTACCCGAGGCGAAGACGGCGTTCTCCGAAAGCGTAGAGCGGCCTCCAGAGCAGGCGATTGAACAGCGTGACCAGAATGCACATGACGGCGATGCCGAGCACCACGCGCGGAAAATCCCCGGCTTCGGTCGCCTGCGCTATATAGGCACCGAGGCCCTTGGCCGTCAGATGGGTGTCTCCCCAACTGGCCACTTCCGCCACGATGGAGGCATTCCATGAACCGCCCGAGGCGGTAATCGCGCCGGTGATGTAATAAGGGAAGATCCCGGGCAGGATCGCCTTGATCCACCACCGCCATCCCCGAAGGTGAAAACTGCTGGAGGCTTCGCGCAGATCGGAGGGGAAGGCGCTGGCACCGGCGATGACGTTGAACAGGATGTACCACTGGGTGCCCAAGATCATCAGCGGGCTGAGCCAGATATTCGCGTTGAGGCCGTAGCGCACGATGATCACGACGAATACCGGAAAGGCGAGGTTCGCGGGGAAGGCCGCGAGGAATTGCGCGAGCGGCTGGATGCGTTCGGCCAGTTTCGGCCGGAGCCCGATCCAGACGCCGACCGGCACCCAGATCAGCGACGCCAATGCGATCAGCACGATGACGCGCGCGAGCGTAAGCAGGCCGTATCCGATGGCCGCGATAACGTCCGACGGGCCAAGTGTGGCCGACATGTATTGATAGGCCCTCAACCCGGCATATCCGGTGCTTGCAATCACGAGGGCGAACCAGGCCCCATCGACGATGCGCGAGGGCGGACCGGATCTGGCCGGCAGCTTCAGGCCGCCCGGGATCGCCAGATGCAGGTTCGAAATGGCCTTGTTGAGGGTAGCGAACGGAAGCGTCAGCGCCCGAAGCGCCCGTGTGCGGCGGAACAGGTCGAGCATCCAGGAGGTCGGCGCCGTGGCCGAGGCGGTCTGTTCGAACCGAAACTTGTCGGCCCAGGCGACGACGGGACGAAACAGCAACTGGTCATAGGCAATGATCACCAGCAGCATGGTCAGGATCGCGTAGCCGATCGCCGGCAAATTCTGCTTTTCGATGCCGAGCGCAACGTAGGAGCCGATGCCGGGCAAGGTGACCGTGGTGTTGCCGACGGTGATCGCCTCCGACGCCACGACGAAGAACCAGCCGCCGGACATCGACATCATCGTGTTCCAGATCAGGCCGGGCATGGCGAAGGGCACGTCGAGCCGCCAGAACCGCTGCCATCCCGACAAGTGAAAACTTTGCGAGGCTTCTTCGAGATCCTTCGGCACGTTGCGGATCGACTGGTACAGGCTGAAAGTCATGTTCCAGGCCTGGCTGGTGAAGATCGCGAACACGCAAGCCAGCTCGGCGCCAAACACCTGGCCGGGAAACAGATTGAGGAAGAACACCACCGTAAAGGTCAGGAAACCGAGGATCGGCACGGATTGCAGGATGTCGAGCAGCGGGATCAGCACCATCTCCGCCCGCCGGCTTTTGGCGGCAAGGGCGGCGTAGACGAAGGTGAAAATGATCGAGCACACGATGGCGAGCAGCATGCGCATCGTGGTTCGCAGTGCGTAGAGCGGCAAATTGGTCGGATCGAGCGAAACCGGAGCGGCATGGAGCGCCGACAGCGGCAGCGTGGTCTGCTCGCCGCCATAGACGATCAGCACCATCGCGCCGATCACGAGAACCAGCGCGACCAAATCCCAGACGTTCGGCCGCAACGCCTGCCCCAGTCTCGGCGTCAGAATATCGTCCAGCGTCATGCCTGCTGCCTTCGTGCTGTCTTGGTTCGATTGGCCGGACCTGCCGGCTTTGAGGAGGGTGCCCCGACGTTCAGTGATAGGCCGGGTTTATGATAGGTTTATAGTCGCGCGAAGACCTGACAGAGCACCGGGTTTTCGCAATTGCAAGTTTCCGCTTGGTTATTCCAGCAGAGGCCCGACGCTCCAGCTTGCCGCCGAAACAGTCGGCTCCAGGCTGAGGCGGCCGACGACCTGTTCGAGCACCGCGTCGTTCTTGATCGGCGAGGTGAGCAAGGCGTTGACCTCGACACGTCCGCTCTCTTCGAGGTCGGTGCTGTCGAGCTGCCGCAGGCTGAGGTGACCATTGCCGGTGGTCTGCAACAACAGCGCCCGGACATGGGCCTCCTCGGGGCTTCGACAGACGACACGAACGCTGTAACGGAAGTCGGTTTCGGCCTGCGCGATCGGTTGCTGATTGATGAGGCGAACCAGCGGCCGCAGCGTCAGGTTGACGAGCACGATGAACACCGTCGCGGTGGCTGCATGTAAGGGATGCCCGCTGCCGGCGAGCAATCCGACCGCCGCCGAACACCACAGGGTCGCCGCGGTGTTGAGGCCGGTCACCTGAAGTCCCTCGCGGAAGATAATGCCGGCGCCGAGGAAGCCGATCCCCGAGACGACTTGGGCTGCCACCCGGGTCGGGCTTCCGTCGTCGGGAAACAGGCTTTCGAACACGACAAAGCTCGCCGCGCCGATGGCGACCAGGGTATTGGTTCTCAGTCCCGCCATCCGCTGGCGCCACTGGCGTTCGAAGCCGATGCAGGCGCCAAGCAGCGTTGCGAAACCGAGGTTGAGCGCGGTCTGCTCGATCGACGTGATCATGGCCAACCCCTATCCAGCTTTGTGAATCGCAGGCACGGCGAAATCGCCGCGCAACGCCAAGGCGAAACGGCTGAGGAAAAGGCGCTTTGCTGCTGTTGTCTTCATCGCCCGCCTCCACTTCCGCTGATAGCGCGGCAGGCCGGTGAGCGACGGTCGCCTTAAGCGGGGCCGCCAATCCTCACGCGGCGAAAACCGGCGCGATCGATATTGAATATTGCCGGCTGCGTAAGCCCGGTCATTGCCGGGGTGACGTCGCCGAAGGTGGTACTGCCCATGATGGGTGATATGGCTCTTTTGTCAGGATTGAAGGATTTGTTTGACACTAATGTAACAGTGACGCGCGGCACCTACGCCCGGTTCCATCAGCTGTCAACCGCAGACTTACGAGAGGTGCAAAACCTCGACCGTGACGTGCGACAGGTCCTGAAAATGCGCCAGCCGCTCCCGGTAATGTGCCGCTTCACGCTGTGCCGATGTCGCGACCGAAACAATGGCGCCGAGATGGCCCGGTCCGAGCCGCCAGAGGTGCAGGTCGGTGACGCGGTCGCCCTCGCCTTCGACCGCATGTCTGACTTTCTCGGCCATGCCGGGGTCAGGCATGCGGTCGAGCAGGATCGCGCCGGTATCGCGTATCAGCGCAACCGACCAGCTCGCGATCACGAGTGCGCCGATGAAGCCGGCCAGCGGGTCCATCCAGAGCCAGCCGAACGAGCGTGCCAAAAGCAGGCCGACGATGACCAGCACCGAGACGGCGGCATCGGCCATCACGTGAACGATGGCGGCGCGCATGTTGTTGTCGCGATGATGCCTGTCATCGGCATGGTCGTGATCATGGTCGCCGTCGTGGTCATGATCGTGAGAGTGGCCATGGGAATGGCCGTGTTCGTGATGATGCCCGCCTGCCAGAAGCCAGGCGCTGGCGATATTGACCAAAAGCCCGAGCGCCGCGATCGGGATTGCCTCATTGAAGGCGATCGGAACCGGATCGAGAAAACGCGATATGGCTTCATAAGCGATCAGGAGCGCGATCATCGCCAGCACAATGGCGCTGGAATATCCCGCGAGATCGCCGAACTTGCCGGTTCCGAATGTGAAGCTCGAGTCTTCGGCATATTTGCGGGCAAAGGTGTAGGCGAGAGCGGCGAGCAGCAGAGCGCCCGCATGGGTCGACATATGCAGGCCATCGGCGATCAGGGCCAGCGAGCCGAACAAGGCGCCACCGACGATTTCGGCGACCATCATGACCGTGCAGAGGATGATGACCACCCATGTCCGCCGCTCGGCCCGCTCGTGATCGTGGCCCAGGAACACATGGCTATGCGGCGATATCTGAAAGGCCGGGCCTTGCTCCGTCATGCTAGTGTCCCGATTCCGAAGTTCGTATGATTTTGCGGCCCCCACGTTTACGAACTTCGGAATCGAAGGGACACTAGTGAACTTATGGATCTAGTGTGACTTTGGTTCAGAAGTCCGCATGACGAAATCGCGGCGCCAAAGATGCGGACTTCTGAACCGTCACACTAGCCTCACTTCAGATAGGTGTGAACCACATCGATGAGTTGGTCGGCCGCGTCGGCATTCAGCGCGCCGGGGTTCTTCTCCGGGTCGACCAAATGCGTTCGGATATGGTCCTCGACCACTTCCGCCATTAGCCCCGCAACGCTGCCGCGGACGCCGGCGATCATATGCATGATGCGCTCGCATTCGGCCTCGTCAATTAGCGCCCGCTCGATCGCCTCGACCTGGCCGCGGATGCGGCCGACGCGGGCAATCAGCTTTTTCTTCTCTTTGATGGTGTGCGACATGGCTCAAATATAGGATACCCCCCTATGCTATGTCAACGCCGCCTGTGAGGACGGGATGCGGGGCCGCGCGCAGAACCGAAGTCAGGGTTTCGGACGGTTGGACAATAGTTGCAGGTCGAATCGATCGACCTCGGCGAGCAATTCGCAGAACGCTTTGGCGCCCTGATCGATCAGGCGTTCGCCTTTCTCGGCGGAGGCTAACGTCGCATCGCCGACCGCGCCGCTCGGATGGAGGTCCTGAGTCTGCCAGGCAAACGGCGCCGGCCGCTGCGCGGACAGCCAGCGAAAGTCCTTTTTCATGTCGACGGTCGAGGGACGAAAATCGGCGATCGCCTCGCGCTTCACCTCGCCGACATAGCGCGCCAGCATGATCGACGTCTCGACGGCGCCGCCGTGAATACCGTGCTCGATCTCTTCGGGGGGAAATAACGTTGCGGCTGCCGAGAGGCGTCCCCACGCGGTGGTAACGGCCAGCATCTGATGGCGGGCGCGCAGTTCCTGCGCGACCAGGCTCATGGCGGCGCTGTTGCCGCCGTGGCTCGTGACCATCACAAGCTTCTTGATCCCGGCGCGCGCCACGCTCTCGCCGAGCGCCGTCCATTTCCCTAGGGCGGTTTCCGGTGAAAGCGTCAGCGTGCCCGGAAAGTCCGTATGTTCGGTCGAAATACCAACCGGCTCGATCGGCAAAAAAGTGACCGGCAAATCCTCAGAGAGCCATTCGCGCACGCGCGCGAGATACGCCTGCGCGATCAGGATATCCGTCTGAAGCGGCAGATGCGGGCCGTGTTGCTCGGTCGCAGCCAGCGGCAGCACTGCAATCCAGCGCGCACGATCGAGACCGGCCATGTCGGGCCTGCGAATGTCGGTCCAATCGCGGGGCGGGAGGGTTGAAGTCATCGCGCAAAGATAGTTTGTATGGGGATGTCTGATCGTCCCTATCATGAGGCCAAATGACCTGCGGAGTCCAATCATGAAGCTGGTGCCCGCTTTCCGAAGGTCGCATTCCCTCGCATCGACACTAATTTGCGACCTTCGGAAAGCCGTGGGCACCAGCAGATTAATGATTCCGGTGCCGCTTTTCGGTCTGAAATCCCGCAAACGAACTCGCGGCGGGCTGTGTGGGGATTTCAAATCGGCGGCACTGGCGCTTTTGCCGCGAGCGTTGACGGCTCTCCTCTTGGTCATGGCGGCGGGCCTGTCGCCCGGGCGGGCCCAGACCACGCTCGACAAGGTCTCTTTCGGCACCAATTGGGTCGCCGAGGCTGAGCACGGCGGATTCTTTCAGGCCGTGGCCGACGGCACCTATGAAAAATACGGCCTCGACGTCAGAATCGTGCCCGGCGGTCCAAACGAGAACAACCGCATGCTGCTGATTGCCGGCAAGCTCGACTTCTTCATGGCCGCCAACACGCTGATGTCGTTCGATGCGGTCGCCAACGATGTGCCGGTGGTCACCATTGCGGCGATCTTCCAGAAAGATCCGCAGGTGCTGCTGACGCACCCGGAATTCAAGATCACGAAGCTCGAAGAGCTCAAGCCGTTCACGCTGTATGTCTCGAAGGAGGGTATCTCGAGCTATTTTCAGTGGCTGAAGTCCGAATATGGATTCAGCGAAGACAAAGTCAGGCCCTACACCTTCAATCCGCAGCCGTTCCTGGCCGACAAGCACAGTGCGATGCAGGGCTATGTCACGTCCGAACCCTACGCCATCGAGAAGACGGCCGGGTTCAAGCCCGGCATCATCCTGCTTGCCGATTACGGCTTCAATGCCTATTCGACCCTGATCGAGACGCGCAGCGACCTGATCGACAAGAAGCCGGATCTGGTACAGCGCTTCGTCAACGCATCGATCATCGGCTGGTACAACTATCTCTACGGCAACAACGCGGCGGCGAACGCGATGATCAAGAAACTCAATCCGGAGATGACGGATGAGCTGATCGCCTATTCGATCGCCAAGATGAAGGAATATGGCATCGTCGATTCCGGCGATTCGCTGCGCGACGGCATCGGCGCCATGAACGATGCGCGGATGGCGAGTTTTTTCGACAAGATGGCGCGCGCCCATGTCGTCCGCGCCGATGTCGACTATCGCAAGTCCTACACGCTTCGTTTCATCAACAAGGGTGTCGGCGTCGATCTGCGGCCGAAGAACTAGGTTCGGGGCGACATGGCTGACACGGACTCCGATCCGGCGGGTGGGACGGTCGCGGTCAGCCTGCGCAACGCCACCAAAGTCTATGACAACGGCGTCGTTGCGCTCGGCCCGATCGATCTTGAGGTCCGCCGTGGCGAGTTCGTGTCTCTGCTTGGGCCGTCTGGTTGTGGCAAATCCACCGCGCTCCGTCTGATCGCCGGCCTGAGCCTGCCTTCCTCGGGAGCAGTCCGCGTGGCGCGGCCGGTTGCGACGGCCGGCGGCGGACACCCGGTCGGCTTCGTGTTTCAGGAGCCGACCTTGATGCCGTGGACCACGGTGCGCGAAAACGTCCGTTTGCCGCTGAAGCTCGCGCATGTCCCGTTTTCGGCTGCGAAGGCGCGCGTGGATGAGGCGCTCGCGCAAGTCGGGCTTTCCGAGTTTGCGGACGCTTACCCCCGCGAATTGTCCGGCGGCATGAAGATGCGCGTGTCGCTGGCGCGTGCGCTGGTTACCAGGCCGGATATTCTTCTGATGGACGAACCCTTCGCGGCGCTGGATGAAATCACCCGCTTTCGCCTCAACAACGATCTCCTGGCGTTGTGGCGTAATCTGCGCAAGACGGTCATCTTCGTCACGCATTCCGTCTTTGAGTCGGTCTATCTGTCGCAGCGCGTGCTGGTGATGACGGCACGGCCCGGACGGATCGCTGCCGAAATCGGCATTGAAACCACGGAGCCTCGCGGCGAGGAATTTCGAACCTCGGCCGATTATGCCGGCTACTGCCGGAAGGTGTCGAACGCGCTGGCGCCCGCTTATTCGGGATCGTCCGCATGAGCGCGCCGGATGTTTCTCCATCGCTTGCCGCTCCCGCGCGCTCCGGCAACACGCGCGCTTTACGTCTCGTTCGGTTCGCGCTGCCCGTCGTCGTGCTGGTGGCAGGCGTTGGGTTGTGGGAACTCGTGGTTCGCCTCAACGATATCAAGCCCTATGTTCTGCCGGCGCCCTCGGCGGTGCTGGCGACGCTGATCCGCGATTGGGACGTGCTCTCTCAATCGCTTCTGACCACGCTTTTGACGACGTTTGAAGGTTTTGCGGCGGCCGCGATCGGCGGTGTCGCGCTGGCGCTGTTGTTCAACTTATCGAAGTGGCTGGAATATTCGCTGTTCCCCTATGCGGTGGTGTTGCAGGTCACGCCGGTCATCGCGATTGCACCACTATTGTTGATTTACCTGCCGCAACCCACGGCGGTGGTGGTCTGCGCCTGGATCGTCGCCTTCTTTCCCGTATTGTCCAACACGACACTCGGGCTGAATTCGGTGGATCGCAACCTCGCCGGCCTGTTCCAGCTCTACGGCGCATCGAGGCTGCAAACCCTGTGCTTTCTGAAATTACCCGCCGCATTGCCGTTCATTCTCGGCGGCCTTCGCATTGCCGGTGGCCTGTCTTTGATCGGTGCCGTCGTGGCCGAGATCGCGGCTGGGTCGGCCGGCGCGGGATCGGGGCTTGCCTATCGAATTGCGGAATCCGGATACCGCCTCAACATTCCCCGAATGTTCGCGGCGTTACTGTTGCTCTCGGCCGCCGGAATTGTCATTTATGGGCTGCTGGCGCTAGCCTCGCACCTGGTGCTGCGGCGCTGGCACGAAAGTGCGCTTGGAAAGGAAAATTAGATGGCGGGCGGAAATATTTCATCGGAGAAGATCGACCTTCTGGTCTATGGGCCGAACAAGCCGATCATCGACAAGGGCTTTTCCGATCAATTCGTGCTCCATCCCGTCGAGACGCGCGCCGACCTCGATCGCGTGAGCCCGGCGGTCGCCGCGAAAATCCGCGGCGCCGCGGTCACCTACAGCACCGCCCGTTGCGACAACGGCGTGATGGCGATGTTCCCCAAGCTCGAAATCGTGTCGTCCTTCGGCGTCGGCTACGACCACGTCGACGCCAATTATGCACGTGAGCATAACATCGTCGTGACCAACACGCCCGACGTCCTCACCGAAGAGGTCGCCGATATCGCGATGGGTCTTCTGATCGCCACGTTACGTGAGTTCGTCAAGGCCGACCGCTACCTGCGCTCCGGGCTCTGGACCACGCAGCAATACCCCTTGAGCGTCGGCTCGCTGCGCGACCGCAAGGTCGGAATCGTCGGCATGGGCCGGATCGGCCAGGCAATCGGGCGCCGCCTCGATGCGTCATTAGTGCCAGTGGTATATCATTCGCGCAACCCGGTCTCGGGCCTCAATTACAAGCATTATCCCGACCTGATCGAGATGGCGAAAGCCGTCGACACGCTGGTGGTGATCGTGCCCGGCGGCCCCTCGACTGCGAAAATGATCAATGCCGATGTGCTCAAGGCGCTCGGTCCGCGCGGCGTCATCATCAACGTCGCGCGCGGCTCGGTCGTCGATGAAGAGGCGATGATCGCGGCGCTGAAGTCCGGCACCATTCTGGCCGCGGGCCTCGACGTGTTCGCCAACGAACCCGCCGTGCCCGACGAACTCAAGGCGATGCAGAATGTCGTGCTGCTGCCGCATATCGGCTCGGCCTCGGTCGTCACCCGCAATGCGATGGATCAGCTCGTGGTCGACAATCTGAAAGCCTGGTTCGCCGGCAAGGGACCGCTGACGCCGATCGCGGAAACCCCGGCGAAGGGTCGTTAAATGGGAAGGTGGCCGCGCATGGTGGCGGCGCTGCTGGCGTCGTTCGCCCTGACGCATCGGGCCGCCGCGCAGGATGCGGCCACCTTGAAAAAGGACATGGTCGGCCAGTGGGAGCTTTCGACCACCGAGCGCAGCAAGACCTGCGTGGTCACGTTGAAAGCCGACGCGGCGCCACAGGGTTTGAAGCTTGAACTCGAGCCGGGCTGTGCCAAGGCATTGCCGTTTGCCAAGGATATTGCCGCCTGGAACGTCAAGGGGCTCGATATCGTTCGCTTGCAGGATGCGAGCGGCCAGCCGGTGATCGACTTCACCGAAGTCGAGAGCGGCATCTTCGAAGGCGTGCGGCAGAACGAGGGTGTCTACATCCTGCAAAATCTCGCAGCCGCGCGCTCGCTCGCCAAATCGATGGACCAGATGATCGGCGACTGGGCCATGGTGCGCGGTAACGGCCAGTCTATTTGCGGCCTGACGCTGACGAACACCGATGCAGGTCAGGACAATTTTCAGGTCTTCCTGAAGCCGAAATGCGATGCCGCCATCACGACGTTCGCTCCGACGCGGTGGAGGCTGGAGCATGGCCAGATGCTCCTGATGTCGGACAAGGGCGAAACCTGGCAGTTCGAGGCCGACGACAACGCGCAGTGGCGGATGGTGCCCGACAGCCCCGATCCGCTGATCATGATGCGACAGTGATCTTGACGCGCCGACCGCCCCGCAGGGCGGCCGGCATTTTGCTGCGCGCTTGGATCAACTGCGGCGCGCCATCATATTCGCCTTAAGCCGTGGCGCGGTGGCCTTCGGCCATCTGGCTGGGCTTTATCACCGTGGTCGGGGAGCGAAGCCATGCCTCGCGGGTAATTGCGATCATCGAAGGCTGATCGACAATGCCGATGGAGTCCCACGTGAACAGGGCATAGCCCGGCTTGGTGCCGTCGGCTCCGGCCGGAACAGCGACCTTGAGCTGCCCGGCGAGCCAGGCGAGCGAGCCGTAACCGCAGAGGCTGACACAATGGTCCTCGGCATCGTCTTTCTGGAAGCCGAGGCCAAACCATCCCGTTTGACCATTGGTCGTTCGCCAGGCCGTTTCGAGTTGGGTTGCGGCGACGCCGATCTTGACCGGCCCTTTCGAAATCGCGCTGTTGAGCGTGGCCGGATTGGTCCAGTCGACCGAGAAGATCTGGCCGTCGTCGAAGGTCTTTCCGCTCTCCTGAAAACCACCGCTCTGCATCCACTCCATGACCTCGTGGATATTGGCGCCTTCGAGCACCTTGTGCTTTGCAGCCCAGGCCATCGCGATCTGGTCCGTGATGAAGATTTCCGGCTTATGACAGGCCTTTGCGAACGCCTCTTCGGCGGTGACGCAATCGCCGTGGTCGAAATTGCCCCACGATGAAATCTGATGCGGCAGGGTCAGGGAGTTCGGTGGTGCTCCTTCAACCGGGGTATGCGGCATGGCGGCTGCCAACGCGCTCCTCAGCGAGGGGGACGCTCCGCGTCTGGGGGTTTTGCCTCGTCCACTTCCTCCAAGTTCAATAGCCATAGTGCTGCTCCTTGCTTGAATGAACCAGATTATTTGTTCGTGTCCTTGGTGTCGCTCCGATCGTCTTCAGGTTGAGCAGGATCCGGCGAACGATTTTTGGTGCCTTGCTGATCGTCCGCCGCATCGTGGTCAGGGATGTAAGGTGGCGCCTTGTCGCGCACCTCTTTGGGCGTTGGAAATGCACCACGCTTCGGAACGGGAGGTTTGCCGCTCATCCTTGTGCCTCACTCCCGTTTGGAAAAATATTCTATCAATGGTTGAGTTAGGTCAGTTAAGCACAGGGCCAGAGCGCCCCATGTGAGCTCGCTCACACGGGCTTGCTTTTCTTGTGGCGTTGAATGGCAGTGCTGCTGTCCGAACTCACGCCGCTTGCTAGATCAGCTTCATCGCCTTCAGGCTCGCATGCCCGCTTTTGCCGACAATGATGTGGTCGTGCACGGCGATGCCGAGCGGCGAGGCAATGCCGATGATCGCTTTCGTCATCTGGATGTCGGCCTGCGAAGGTGAGGGATCGCCGGAGGGGTGGTTGTGCACGAGGATCACGGCGGTCGCCGATAATTCCAGCGCCCGTTTGATGACCTCGCGCGGGTAGACCGGCGTGTGGTCCACCGTGCCGGTCTGCTGCACCTCGTCCGCAATCAGCTGGTTGCGCTTGTCGAGAAAGAGAATGCGAAACTGCTCCTTGTCGGCGAAAGCCATGTTGGTGCGGCAATAATCGATCACCTCATTCCATGACGACAGCAGCGCGCGCTGCTGAAGCTCGCCTTTGGCGATCCGGTGCGCGGCCGCGGCGATCAGCTTGAATTCGGTGGTGGTCGCCTCGCCAACGCCCTTGATTTCGCGCAAGCGCGTCTCGGGTGCATGGATGGTTTCCGCGAACGAGCCGAAGGTCTTGATCAAGGTCTTGGCCAGCGGCTTGACGTCGCCGCGCGGGATGACGCGGAACAGCACCATTTCGAGCAGTTCGTAGTCGCTCAGCGCACCGGCTCCCGCCTGGCGAAAGCGCTCGCGCAGACGTTCCCGATGGCCGTGGTAATGCGGCGGCTCCTCGCGCGCAACCTTCTCGTTAACTGGATCGCCGGTCTCGTTGCCCATCGGCTGCAATGTGCCGTGGCGGGAAAGATTTGCAACCGGGAAGTGCGGCGCGCGGTCAAAATGCCGCCCACGCAAGCGTGATTTGATTTAGAGAATGATCTATCCCTATATCGCCAATATGAGCAGGATAGCCAAAGCCACCGAAGTACCCGTGCGCCCCCGCGGGCGGCCGCGCGAGTTCGACATGGACGAAGCGCTCGACCAGGCGATCCGGGTTTTTTGCGAACAGGGCTACAACGCTACCTCGATCGGTGACCTGATCGACGCTATGGGGCTGGCCTCGGGTAGTATTTACAAGGCCTTCCGGGACAAGCGCGCCGTATTTCTGGCGGCGCTGGACCGTCACATCGTGCTGCGCAAGGAGCAGATCGCCGCCGCAGCCCGAAGCTCCAAGCCGGCGCGCGAGCGGCTGCGCGACGTACTCGCCCATTTCGTCGAAGTGTCGAAGGGTATCGAAGGCCGGCGCGGCTGCCTGGTGGTCGGCAGTGCCGTTGAACTGGCGATCCTCGACCGCGAGGTTGCCGCGCGCGTCAACGCCAGCATTGGCAAGAACGAGGCGTTTCTCGCCGATCTGATCCGCCAAGGGCAGGCGGACAAATCGATTCCGGCTGCGATCGATCCGGAGGAGACGGCGCGCGTCATGGTCTGCCTCACCCAGGGACTGCGCGTGGTCGGTAAATCCGGGCGGGCGCCGCAGGATACGGCCGCCGCCGTCGACATCGCCATGAAACTTCTCGCCTGATGAGTTCACCTTTCACTCGCCGACCTTTTTGGCAAATTAGAGAATGGATGCTCCCAAAATATGGCATCCCCAAAATAAGGAAAAACACGTGACAGCGATCGCCTCCGACCTTCCCGACCATACACCCTCGATCTCGAGCTGGATGATGTTCCTGCTTGCGTTGTCCTGCGGCGTGCTGGTCGCCAACGTCTATTATGCCCAGCCGCTGGTCGGCCCGATCGCAGCCGAACTTGGCCTGTCGCCGCAGGCTGCGGGCCTCATCGTGACCATGACGCAGATCGGCTACGGGGCGGGGCTGCTTTTGATTGTGCCGCTCGGCGATCTCATCGAGAATCGACGGCTGGTGCTGTCCGTGATGGCGCTCGGCGCGCTCGCGCTGGCGTCGGCGGCCTTCGCGACGCACATGCTTCCATTCTTTGTGGCGGCGCTTTGCGTCGGCTTCGGGTCGGTCACCGTGCAGATTCTCGTGCCTTACGCGGGCCACCTCGCGCCTGAGCGCATCCGCGGACGGGTGATCGGCAATATCATGACGGGGCTGATGATCGGTATCATGCTGGCGCGTCCGGTATCGAGCTTCATTGCCTCGGTATCCTCGTGGCACGCGGTTTATGCGCTGTCGGCCGGCGTCACGGTCGTGCTGGCGCTGGTGCTGTACTTTGCGTTGCCGGAGCGCAAGCCGCAGGCGCGCCTCGGCTATGGCGCCTTGCTGGCATCGATGGTGCATCTGGCGCGGACCACGCCGGTATTGCAGCGCCGCGCGCTGTATCAGGCCGGGCTGTTCGGCGCGTTCAACCTGTTCTGGACCACGGTGCCGCTGGTATTGGCCGGCCCCGCCTTCCACATGTCGCAGACCGGGATTGCCCTTTTCGCGCTCGCCGGTGTCGGGGGTGCCCTCGTATCCCCCATTGCCGGTCGCCTTGCCGATCGCGGCTGGACCAAGCCCGCGACGGCGCTGGCCATGCTGCTGACATCAGGCGGCTTTGCGCTGACACTGCTGACGGCACCTGGTTCAACCCTCTCGCTCGCCGCGTTTGTTGGTGCAGCGCTCGCGATCGATGCGGGCACCCAAGGCAATGTCACGCTGGGCTATCGCGCGTTGTTCATGCTTGGTGGCGAACATCGCAGCCGATTGAACGGCCTCTACATGACGACATTCTTCCTAGCGGGCGCGGCGGGTTCGTTCATCGGCGCCTGGGCCTATGCGCATGGCGGCTGGACATTGGCGGCATGGATCGGCGGCCTGTTGCCGGTGCTCGCGCTGATCTATCTCGCAACGGAATGAGAGGGGAGGTCCGGCGGACAGACCTTGCCGGCGGTCTCGCGACCGCCGGTGCGCTTTGCGATCATGTTCTACGCTTGAGATAAAACTCATCAACGAGGCGCCACGTCTTCCGCTCGTCGGCGGATTCGCGGCCGATCCAATGCAGTGAGTTGGCCTCGATTTCGGTAAAGCACCACTGACAAATCGTTGCCGCAGCGTCGCGATACTCCTGCACGATATCGGGACCGACCTTCCGGCCCGTCATCCGGTTGTAGGCTTGCCTGACCGGGTCGGCAAAGATGATCTGCCACTCTTCCTGTTGCGGATCGTAAATCCTCAAGGTGGTCCCATACATCCGGTCGGCTTCGCCGGGACGCCGGTTCGTTCGTGAAGGTACGATCCAGACGTCCTGAATGGCGCGGCCTTCCAGTGCCCAGCCGAAATGTACTTCGCAACTTGATTCGACGCGCTCGCCGCCAGCCCGGTGCACGATGACGCTACCATCCCATGCTCCTACAAATTGACCGTAAAGCATCATCTTGTCGGCGCGGTCGTCCGCGGGTCCGCCGCTACCGCACAGCGCCTCAATGAACGAAAGCGATTCGCCGGCCATTGATGTTCTCCAATGGGAGACCTCGTGTTCTTTGGCGATGTCTCGCAAAAGACCGATGCCCCCGCTTGGAGAAAATTGCTTTTCGGTGGGAAATGCCGCGCTTCAATGCCGGCTCTATAAATCAACGGGCAGGGTCAGCCGCCAACGAATCAGGCCACTGCCGGCGGCTTCTCTTGATGGCGCTCCGACAGCGTGAAGATCTCGAAACCGGTCGCGGTCACGCCGACCGAGTGCTCGAACTGGGCCGACAGCGATCGGTCCCGCGTCACGGCCGTCCAGCCGTCGGACAGAATCTTCACATGCGGTTTGCCGAGATTGATCATCGGCTCGATGGTGAAGAACATTCCGGGTCGAAGCGGTACGCCCTCGCCTGGGCGGCCGACATGAATGATGTTCGGTTCATCGTGAAACAGCCGGCCGAGACCGTGGCCGCAGAAATCGCGCACCACACTCATGCCCTGAGGTTCGACGAAGCTCTGGATCGCATGCCCGATGTCGCCGGTGG
Source organism: uncultured Alphaproteobacteria bacterium (assembly GCA_963770515.1). Classification (GTDB taxonomy): domain Bacteria; phylum Pseudomonadota; class Alphaproteobacteria; order Rhizobiales; family Xanthobacteraceae; genus Bradyrhizobium. Next base: position 787,523 of record CAVYPW010000001.1, on the reverse strand, counting down.
TAGCGCCGGGCTTCACGGCGGCAATGCCGCGCATCATGGCCTCATAGGTCACCTCGATCAGCCGCTCGGCCTTCCGCGCGATCGGCGCAATCGCATACATCCGGCTCGAAATCGCCGTACCAGCCGTCGACGATGAAGGTGACGTCGATATTGACGATATCGCCTTCCTTCAGCGCCCGGTCACCGGGCATGCCGTGACACACCACATGGTTGATCGAGGTGCAGGTCGAATAACGGTAGCCCCGATACATCAGCGTCGCCGGAAAGGCGCCATGGCTGAAGGCAAAATCACGCACGAAATCGTCGATTTTCGAGGTCGGCATGCCGGCCTTGACGATGTCGGTCAGCTCGTCGAGGCATTTCGCCACCAGCGCGCCGGCCTTGCGCATGCCGGCAAAGGAGCTCGCCCCGTGCAGCTTGATCTGCCCGGTTTTGCGCAGGGACGTATCGGAGGCCTCAACATAACTCATGGGCGGATCGTGTCTCGCTGAGAAGGCGGGTTGAAGTGTCTAATTTAATGATTGGCGCGCGCCGCGCAAGCGATCCGGGGGCAGAGCGAGGCCCGGAACCGCCGTTAATTGGAGACCTCGACCGTGGTATCGACCGGCAGCGCCCCGCCACGAACGCGGATCTCGCGCACCGGGTAGGGCACCCGGATGCCCTCGCGCTTGAACGTCTCCCACAGCGACAGCATGACGTCGCTTTTCACGTTATCCATGCCGTCGGGGTCGGCGATCCAGAAGGTCAGCGAGAACCTCATGCCCGCCTCGGCGAATTCGATCAGGATGCAGTTCGGCGTCCTGGACTTGATGGCGCGGGGCGCTGAGGCTGCGATTTCGGCCGCCAGCCGGCAAACTTGCCGCGGGTCGGATTCATAGTTGGTGCCGAAATTCACCTTCACCAGCGTGTTCTTGTCGGTATAGGTCCAGTTGGTGACCTTTTGCGTCACCAGATCCTCGTTCGGGATCAGGAATTCGCGGCCGTCGCCGGCGGCGACCGAAATGTAGCGCGTCTTCATCGCGCTGATGCGCCCCGAACTGTCGCCGATGGTGACGAGGTCGCCGGGTTTGACCGACTTGTCCGCCAAAAGGATGATGCCGCTGATGAAGTTGGCGACGATCTTCTGCAATCCGATGCCGATGCCGACGCCGACGGCGCCCGAAAATACCGCCAGCGCCGACAGGTTGATTCCGACCGCACTGAGCGCCACCGCGATCGCGACGATCAGCAGCCCCATCCGGATCATCTTCACCAGCAGGACCTGAATCGACGGCGTCAGATCGGTCGACTGATTGATCCGGTTTTCGGCAAAATTGCTGGCGACATTGGTGAGCCAGAGCGCGGCGATCAAGAGCAGGCCGAGCTTGATCACGACGAGCGGCGTCAGCCGCAATCCGCCCAAAACGATCGAAATCGAATCCAGCGCATCGACCGCCGGATCGAGTTGGTTAATCACGCTGAGCGCCGCGATCACCCATGCCGACAGCGATATCAGTTTGACCAGGAATGCGTTGCGGATGACCGAAGTCACAAGCCGGATCATCAGCCAGGCGAGCGCGAGCTTGGCTGCGACCACCAGCATGTAGCTGCGGCTTGGCCAGGTCGAATGGAACATCACGATACGCGCGGCAATGACCAGAATCGCAAATACGACGGTGGAGAAGCTTTCCACCAGTACATGGGCGAGGCGCCGCAGCGGGGGCGGCCAGCGATTGGCGAGCGAGTCGGTGTTGACGCGCGCCTGAAGCGCAGCATTGGCGGCCAGTGCGATCCCGGCCGCGGTCAGGATCAAACCGAATTGCAGATAGAAAAAGGGCGAGGAAATTTCGGCGCCAACGGAGCGCGCCACCATTCGCAGGTAGTCGATGATGTCGCTTAAATCCATCGTCAAAATCTCGGTTCGGGCGATCGTTATGAAGGCTCTGATTCGAATGCGGGCAGGATTTTCACATAACCGGAGCTTTGGCGCCATTGCAGGGCGGCCATAAAGACGCGATTGCGCCTGCTGGCCGCACCACGGCAGAAATGGGTTGGCGTCGAACTGTGGCGACGATAAGGATGCTATCGCAAGGATCTACGTAAAGCCCATGGCCTCTCTCAACTCGGTCAGCATAGCCATTCTGCTCGGTGCGGTGCTCGTGATGGCGGGCATCTTGTCGAGCCTGCTGGCGCTGCGTTTCGGCGCGCCGTTGCTGCTGGTCTTTCTTCTGATCGGCGTCATGGCCGGGGAGTCCGGTCCCGGCAAGCTCCAGTTCGACGATTTGCGTACCACCTATCTGGTTGGGTCGGTGGCGCTGGCGCTGATCCTGTTCGACGGCGGTCTGCGAACGCGTTTCCAGAACATCAGCGCCGTGATCGCGCCGTCGATGGTGCTTGCAACCGTGGGCGTGTTGCTGACCGCACTGATCACCGCGCCGGTTGCCAAATTTGCCCTCGATCTGAACTGGACCGAAGCGTCGCTGGTCGGCGCCGTGGTGGCCTCGACCGACGCGGCAGCGGTGTTTCTGCTGGTGCATGCACAAGGATTGCGGTTGCGTCCGCGCGTCGGCGCGACGCTGGAAGCCGAATCCGGCACCAACGATCCGTTTGCGGTGTTTCTCACACTGATGCTGGTCGAGCTGATTTCCGTGGGCGGCAGTTCCTTCACCCACATAGCCGTCGAACTCGGCCGTGAGGCGGTGCTGGGCGCGGTTGCCGGCGTCGTCGGCGGCAGGCTCGTGGTATTTTCGCTCAACCGCGTGGCGCTGCCGCAGGGCCTGCACGCGCCGTTCGTACTCACCGCCGCGCTCGTGATATTCGGCGCCGCGCAGATCGTGCATGCCTCGGGGTTTCTTGCCGTCTATCTGGCCGGCATCATCATCGGCAACCAGCCGACGCGGGCGCATAATGCGGTGGTGACGTTCCTGGATGCGGCGACGTGGCTGGCGCAGATCGTGATGTTCGTGCTGCTCGGGCTTCTCGCCTCGCCGCAGCGTGTGGTGGGCAGCATTGGACCGGCGGTGGTCATCGCTTTGGTCCTGATGCTGGTGGCGCGCCCGCTCGCGGTGTTTATTTGTCTGGCGCCGTTTCGCTTCAACTGGCGGGAGAAGATATTCATCGCATGGACCGGCTTGCGCGGCGCGGTCGCGATCTTCCTGGCGTCGATTCCGATGCTGGTCGGATTATCGAAGGCCTATTTGTATTTCGATGTCGCCTTCGTCATCGTCGTCATTTCGCTGCTGTTGCAGGGGTGGACCCTTGCGGCCGCGGCGCGGCGGCTGCATGTCGCGTTGCCGCGCGCCGATCGCGGCCCGCGGCGGGTCGAACTCGATCTACCGGGACAACTCGAGCAGGAACTCGTCGGCTATCCCGTGCGGCCAAAAAGCCTGTTCTTCCGCCGTGGCCTGACACCGTCCTGGTCGAAACCGACGCTGGTGATCCGCGACGAACACATTCTCTCGCCGGCGGAGGCCGACCCCGTCCGTCCGGGCGATTACGTCTACCTGCTCGCGCCGCCCGAGAAGGCCGAGGCGCTCGACCGCTTCTTTGTCGATATGCCGCCGAGTTCGGCGCCCGATCCGCACCTGCTCGGCGATTTCACCGTGTCAGGTGAGCACACGCTCGGCGAATTGGCGGAAGTCTATGGCGTCAAGGTCGGCGCGGATGAAGCCAGCCTGACGCTTGCGGACTATTTCGACATCCATCTCGACCACGCGCCGAAGGAAGGTGCGACGCTCGATCTCGACACCATCGTGCTGGTGGCGCGCAGCATCAGCGGCGGGAGGGTGAATATTATCGGTCTTCGTCTGCCCGAAGACCCCGATGAAGTGCCGGAGACGACGAGGCTTGATTTACTCAAGCAGAAGCTTGCGAGCCTCTGGTCGTCGGTGGCGGGGATTTAAAAAATGGCGCGGGCCGCAGCATCGGGCCCACGCCATCGATCGATTAAAAGTCTGCTGGTATCAGTAGCCGCAGGAACCGCAGCGCGGCACGGCCGGCGCGTAATAGGTGCGGGCAGGCGCAACCATCTCGACGCGTTCACGAACCGCATATTGCGGCGCGACGCGCTCGTACGCAACGCCCTCGGGCGCGACCATCACCATCCGTGGCACCATCACGGTGCGATACTGTGCGGGCGTGCGATGAGCGATGAGCCGGCCGGGCTCGACCATCACGGTCTCCTGCACGGTGCGGTATTGCGGCGGAATGACTTGCGGCTGATAGCAGGCGCCGCAGGGCTGCGGCGGGGCGTAGCAGCCATAGCAACCGGCCGAAGCAGCGGTTGGAAGGGCGGTGACGGAAAGGGCTGAAGCAATCAATGCGGCATAAACGCGAGACATTTTATGGCTGCCTTTGGGTTTGCGATGTCATCACCAATAGGCCAGCGATGTCAGGCGTCAACGACCGTCGCGCGTTTACCTTTATGGAGATCATTAACGGAAACGATGACGCTTCCGGAGAAATGTAAGCTTTCAACCGCGTCAGGCAGGCGCGTGAGCCACCGGCAATACTTCGGTGCCGCCAAACGCCGTTACGCGGCCACGCCTGATAATCGCGATTTGCGTCGCCAGCTTCCGCATCTCGGATGGATCGTGGCTGACATAGACCATCGGGATGCCCGTTTCGTCGCGCAGGCGAACCAGATAGGGCAGGATTTCTTCCTTGCGCTCCTCGTCGAGCGATCCCAGCGGTTCATCCATCAGCAGCAATCGCGGCTGCGACAACAGCGCCCGTCCGAGCGCCACGCGCTGGCGCTCGCCGCCGGATAATTTTCCGGGACGGCGATCGAGCAAATCGCCGATATCCAGAAGCTCGATGACGCGCCGCCATTGCGCGGCATCCTCAGGGAGGCGGTTCATGCGCCGCCCGTAATCGAGATTGTCGCGCACGTCGAGATGCGGAAACAGCCGCGCGTCCTGGAACACGTAGCCGATCCGGCGGCGGTAAGCGGCGACGTGTGTTCGTGCGGACGTATCATCCAGTGTCTCGTCATCGATGGCGATGATGCCGCGGTCGGGCCGCAGCAGACCTGCGATCATGTTGATCAGCGACGTCTTGCCGGCACCGGAGGCGCCGAACAGCCCGGTGACGCGGCCCTCGCTCGCAAAGGCAGCTTCGACGGTAAATTCGCCCAATCGTTTCGAGACGTCGACACGTAACATAGTCAACTCCCGTGCAGGCGCTGCAACGCGCGCCGGGAAAACCATTCCGAAGCAACAAGGGCTGCCGTCGAGATCAGCACCGATATCACCACCAGCCGCAGCGCCGCCGTATCGCCATCCGGGGTCTGAATCAGCGAATAGATCGCCGACGAAATGGTTTGCGTCTCGCCGGGAATATTCGACACAAATGTAATCGTCGCGCCGAACTCACCGAGCGCCTTGGCAAATCCGAGCACCATCCCGGCGAGCACACCTGACAGCGCCAGCGGCAAGGTCACCGTCAGGAACACCTGCCAGGGAGCGGCGCCCAGCGTCGCGGCGGCTTGTTCCAACCGCCGGTCCACGGCCTCGATCGAGAGGCGGATCGGCCGTACCAGCAGCGGGAACGACATGATTCCACAGGCGAGTGCGGCTCCGGTCCAGCGAAACGCAAAGACGAGACCAAGATGTTCGGCAAGCCACGCCCCGACCGCGCCGCGGCGGCCGAAGGTCAGAAGCAGAAGATAGCCGGTGACGACAGGCGGCAGCACCAGCGGCAAATGGATCGCCGCGTCGAGCAGGGCCTTGCCCCAGAACTCCCGGCGCGCCAGCAGCCACGCGACCGCGACGGCGATCGGTGTCGCCACCAGCGTTGCGACGGTCGCGACCCGCAGCGAAAGCAGGATCGCGGTCCATTCCGTGGGTGATATCTCGAACACGCCGATAAAATGCGATCAGGATGAAGGGCGGATCAGGAAGCTGAATCCGTATTTTTCAAAAATGGTCTTGGCGGCCTGCGAATGCAAAAAAGCAAGATAGCCGCTAGCGCCAGAGCCGGCAGACGTGGTCGCGGCGACCGGATAGATGATGGAAGGATGGGAATCGGCAGGGAAGGTGCCGACGATCCTCACTTCCGGTTCGACCCTGGCATCGGTGGCATAGACGATACCGAGCACCGCCTCGCCGCGCGCCACCAGTGTCAGCGCGGCGCGCACGCTTTCGGCCATTGCGAATTTCGGCGCGGCCGTCTCCCACGCACCGAGCTTTTCCAGCGCGGCCTTGGCGTATTTGCCGACAGGGACGGAACTCACGTCGCCGGTGGCAATCCGGCCATTGCCGGCAAGCTTGGCCAGGTCGAAGCCCTGGCCGATGGTCACGTTGCCGATCGAAGAGTCTTTCGGCGCGATCAGGACGATGCTGTTGCCGAGCAGGTTGGTCCGCGTGTCCGTGTTGATGGTTTTTTGTTTGGCTACGTAGTCCATCCAGTCGGTATCGGCGGACAGGAAAATATCGGCGGGTGCGCCCTGGCCGATCTGCTTGGCCAGCACGGAGCTTGCGGCATAGCTCGCAACCACCTTGACGCCGGTCTTGGCGGTGTAGGCGGCGTCGACATCGTCGAGCGCGTTCTTCATCGAGGCCGCGGCAAATACGGTCAGGCCTTTTTCCTCGGCGGATGCAGGCGGGAAAGAAAGGCCGCCCGTGATCGCGAGCGCGAAAAGAAGTTTGACAAGCCGGTCCATGGCAGCGCTCCGCGCCCGAGCGCTGGCCGCCACGCGGCGCGCGTCATCAGGTCTTGGTCCATCGTGAGGTGCGACCAGCGAAAGCGCCGTTCCGCTGCTCCCGCCGGCTTACGGCCGATGGGAGCTTCGCTAAAAGAAAACAATATCAGGCGGATGGTTCAGATCAAAGTGTTCAAATGCCGCCTTGGGCGAGGCGGCGGCCTCATTCCGACGGCTGGATCGCGATCGACAGCGCATTCTCCCGGGCGCCGCTGATCTGAAGCACGAAGGGAGTTGCCGAGAGGTCGAACTTCACGGTTTTGCGAATGCCGTCGCAATCGGTCGCGCCGCTAAACGCCGTCGGCTTTAGAAAATGACCGTCCTGCATCAGGTCGATCCATGCGCCGTTGGAAAGACTGACCGTGTAACTACCGGCCTTCGGGACAGCGGGGAATTTCGCGAAGCCGGCAAAGGTCCCGTCCTTCGGTGCGCGCTCCGGCGGTGTCGGCAATTTGGCGTCGGCCGGCGCGACAAGGGCAATCGTCACCCCGGTTGCAGGCAACGCGGCGAGTTCGCTGCCGGAGTTGAGTTTCGTGCGATCCGGCGCGGTCAGCGCGGCGCGGGCGTGGTCGATATTCCATTTGAACTTGTCGCAGCCGCTCGGCTCTTCCGCCATCGCGGGGGCGGCTGCAAGCAAGGTGAGAGCAACGAAGAGGGATTTACGCATCAATCCACCGCAATCATGACGTCAGAAGCCTTTACCACCACGGTCACATGACCCTTGGCCTTGATGCCGAGCTCATCGACCGCCTCATTGGTGATCGATGAAGTAATGACCTGCCCGTTGCCGATATCGACCCGAACATGGGATGTGGTCGCCCCCTTCTTGACTTCGAGAACGGTGCCTTTGATCTGGTTGCGTGCACTGATGCGCATGAGGGTCTCCACACTGTCGAGCCGCGCTCGATCCGCCGCGGGTATGACGGTCTTCTGACTGAATAGAAGATGGGATTGTCGTCCCGGTTAAGCCGCCTGCTTACGGCATCAACGGCGATATATACTACCGCATACAACACGTGTGCGATAGGTTCGCCTCGCAAATGTTACTGCTTGGCGTTCGGTGCGGCCAGCAGCTGACGGCATTCCGCCGGCAGTTGCGCCAGCGTCAGCCCCGGCTTCGGCTTTTCCGGCTCCGGTGACGGTTTGGGATGGATCACTTCATCCTTGAACCAGTAAGCGAGATCGGCCGCGCTACAGGCTTCGCCCTCCTTGTTGTCCGGCTGGCTCTCGCAGGTAGTGCTGCCGGCCGGGCATTTGATGCGGATGTGGAAGTGATAGTCGTGGCCATACATCGGCCGGATCTTGGCAAGCCAGCCCCGGTCGCCCTTGGCTTCGCGGCAAAGCGCTTTCTTGATCGCCGCATTGACGAAGATGCGCTGGACGCTCGGCTCCTGGGCGGCGTCGCGGATCACCGTCAGATGCTGCGGTGTCCATGTGTTCGGATCGATGTCAAGCCGGTCGGATCGCACCATCATCACGGCCGACATTTCCTCGCGCTCGTTGCGCGACAAAGTACGATTCGGCATCGGCGTCAGCCAGACATCAGCATCGAGGCCGACCTGATGGCTGGCGTGACCGGTCAACATCGGACCGCCGCGCGGTTGCGACATGTCACCGACCAGGATGCCCGGCCAGCCGGCGTCCTTGTGCGCCTTCGCCGACAATCGCTCCAGCAACGCGACCATCTCCGGATGCGCCCAATTGCGATTGCGCGACAGCCGCATCACCTGCCAGGTAGGGCCATTGATCGGCAAAGGGTGCGCGCCGGCGATGCAGCCATGAGAATAGAAGCCGATCACCTTCGTCGGCATCGCCGCCGGCAGGACCTTGCGCCCGAACAACTCCTTGGCGCCGAGCTTGGGGTCGTTCGGATTGGCGAGCGGCGGCAGCGGCTTTGGATCGACGCTGCCTTTGTCCTGAGCCAGCGCAACGGAGCTGCCGCCGGCGAACACGAGGGCCAGAAATGCCGAGATAAAAAGCGGGCGCCGATTCATGCCCGCACTCTACCTGACGTGCCTCTGACAGGGAATTCACCAATCGGCGAAGACAACCTAGGCGTCCGCTCGCTTGCGCTGCGGTTCGGCGGGTCTTCGCGCGCGCCGTTTGTTCAAGTGGTAGGTCAAGGCCAGCGCGATACAATGGCGCAGTGCCGCTTCGTCGACCTTGTCCTCGACGCTCAAAAGAATGCAGCGATTGCCGCTATAGCTCCAATGGTCGGGATAGAGTTCGCGGAAGGTCGCGACGAGATCGGTCTGGCAATGAAAATAGATCGCCACTTGTTTGCCGGCCACACGATCGATGCGCACGGTGCTGCCGCTTTTAGTCTCCGGCGTGAGATAACTGGGCTGGCCCCACTTCAAGGCTTCCTCAATTCGGCCGACGCCGGGTGTGGCTTTGGCGGTAGTGAGGATCAAGCGGCGCAGCGCCAGCAATTTTGCTTTCGCCGGTTGCGGATAGGTCTTGAATACCGCATCGACGGCGGTTGCCGACGAACGGTCCTTCACGGCTGCCTTCGGCTTGCCAGGACTCTTCGGTTTGCCAAGGCGCTTCGATGTACCGGTCATGCTGATTTTCCGGCCCTGGCGGTCAAGACCGTGCTTGAAAGCGTAACTTAGGCAGCTTCGCGCAGGCCGGCGAGGAAACCATCGACGCTCTTGAACAACGCCGAGGCATGCTGGCTGAGCTCGCCGGATGCCGAGAGGACGGTGGCGGCGAGCGCGCGCGATTGCTCGGCAGCTTGACTGGCGCCGGCCACGTTGACGGCGACTTCGCTGGTGCCGGCGGCGACCTGCTGGACGCTTTGGGCGATCTCGCGCGTCGCCGTCCCCTGTTCTTCGACGGCGGAGGCGATCGTGGTGGCAATCCCGCTGATTTCGCGGATGGTATTGCTGATGCCGCCGATTGCGGTAACGCACTCCGCGGTGGAAGCCTGGATCGCGGCGACCTGTCCGGCGATCTCGTCCGTGGCCTTGGCGGTCTGGCTCGCGAGTTCCTTGACCTCGGAGGCGACCACGGCAAAGCCCTTGCCGGCTTCACCGGCGCGCGCCGCCTCGATGGTCGCATTCAGTGCCAAGAGGTTGGTCTGGCCGGCAATGGCGCTGATCAGGCGAAGCACGTCGCCGATCTTCTCGCCAGAAGCGGCCAGCGCTCCGACCATCTCGTTGGTTTTCGCCGCCTTGCCGACCGCAGCATCCGCGACGTCGCTGGAATGGGTGACCTGCCGGCCGATCTCCGCCACGGAAGAGGCGAGTTCTTCGGTGGCGGCTGCGACCGTGTTGATGCTCGAGGAAGCTTCCTCGGACGCCGCCGCGGCAGCCGTGGCCTGCGCCGACGTGCCATTGACGCTTGTGGTGATTTCTGCGGCGACGCGCTGCATGTCGTCGGTCGCGCGTGCCACAGCGGTGACGAGGCTCTTGACGTCGGCCTCGAAACGGTCGGCCATGCGCCGTTGCAGCGCGCTTTTCTCCGCCTCGCTCTGCTTCTTGGCTGCTTCCTGTTCCTCGCGCAGCAGCCGCAACTCGATCATGTTGCGGCGGAACACGTCGACGGCGCCGGCCATGGTGCCGAGTTCGTCCTTGCGGTCGCCGCCGGGGATCTCGACGTCGGTATCGCCGCTGGAAAGGCGATTCATGACGGCGGTGATCGCGGCCAACGGACGCGACATACCGCGGCCAAGCAGGAAGGCCAGCAAAGCGGCGGCGATCAGAATGGCGATGGTGCCGAAAATCAGCGTGCGCTGCGAACCGGCAGAGGCTTCCTCATACGCGGTGGTGTCTTTGATCAGTTCGATTACGGCGACCGGCTGGCCGGCATAGTTCTTGATTTGCCCGAGATAGAGCGCGGCCGGATGGCCGTTGAGTGTGGTGTCGCGGCGAAGTGCGCTTCCGTTAAAGGCGCTCTTCAACTCTTCCTGGCTGGCCAGCGATTTTTCGGCGAAGGTCGATCCGATGGTGGTGAAAGCCGTGCCGTCGAAGCGATGCACCGCGAGATCGACGCCGAAGCGCTGCTTGACGCTGTCGACGAACTGCTTGTTGAAGGAGACGCCGATATCGGCGACGGCGATGCTTTTTCCATCGCGCATGATCGGCGTCATGGCAAAAATGCTTAAGGAATCCCGGCCGGCTTCGACGCCGACGATGGGTTTTCCGGTCTTGTTCGACTCCACCACCGTATTGCGCCGGGCCGAGATATCTTCGCCGAACTTGCCTGGAGCGTGGGCCCGGTAGAAAGCCATGGCGGGCGGCGTGTGGAAGCTGAGCAGCGGGATGCCTTGCGCCTTGAGGGCCTCGAACGGCGCTTTCAGCAAAGGCTCGAGTGCTCCGCGATCGCCCTTGGCGACGGCGTCAGCAACCGGAGGCAGATTGGCAATGACGGCGCTGACCGCCAACCCCGCGCGACCTTCATAATCGAGGGTCGCAATCACGCTGTCATATTGCAGCTTGAGCTGCTGATCGAGCGCCAGGCGCATCAGCGCGCGCTCCTGCATCACCGAAAACGTCCCAAGGATTCCGCAGGCTGCCGCAACCGTCAGCGAAATCGCAAGGATCAGGCGTGCCGCGATCGACCGGAGCTGGAACATGGGATTTCAAGCCTTGCAAAGGGTGACCCGAAATTCCCAGAAAGTGCTTAATAACTGATTGCCTTTTCAGGCGCGGCCGATCTCGCCGGCGGCCTCAAACCCCGCGATGACGCCATTGTGACGCGCGCCTGGCGCTTCGACCTTAGTCGAGCGTGACAGGTCGCCTTACATGGTCGGTCCGCGCGGGATCACGCTGTTGGTCAGGATCATCTTGCCGACGTCTTCAAAATGATTGTCGCGGGCCTGGATTTGCTGCGCGATGGCATGCATGTCGCGGAATCGTCGTTCGAAAGGATTCGATTTGAACACGGCCGTGGCGCCCGCCATGTGATAGGCGGTATCGACGATCTCGGCCGCCTGGTGAATGGTATAGGTCGCCGAGAGACGAATGGCGGCTCTGCCCTGCTCCGAGAGCCGCCCAGTGCTCGATATTTCCTGCCAGGCCTCTCTGGCGGTGGAGAAGTGATAGGCCCGCGCCGCGCGCAGTTTAGCCTCGGTGCGGCCGATCAGGCCTTGGACCGCGCCGTTATCCTTCATCGCGGCGATGCCGACCGAGTGCTTCTTGCGGGCGAGATCGATCGCCGCATCCAGCGTGGCGCGGGCGACCCCGAGCGCCACCGCGCCAAAGCCCAATCCGAACATGCTGTAGGTCGTGATGCCGTAAAGCGGACCTTTCTCGCGCAGCGCCGAGAAATCGTCGCGCAGCGCGGCGAAATTCTCGGGGACGAACAGATTTTCGACCGAATAGGAATCGGTGCCTGTGCCACAGAGCCCGATCACGTTCCACATGTCGTGCATGGTAGCGCTGGACATGGGAAAGACGATGGTGAGGATTTCAGGCGTCCCGTTCGGCCTCATCCGCCGCGTGCCGTCGGCTTCGAGCACCTGAACATGCGCCCCGAGCCAGTTGGCCTGGCGCGAGCCGCTGGCAAAATCCCAGCGCGCGCTGATCGTATAGCCGCCAGGAACCGCCTGTACCGCATGGGCGATCGCGCCCCAAGCCATGATGTCGTCGGGCTTGTCGAAAACCTGATGCGCCACGTCGGCATCGAGATAGGCCGCCGTCATGGCGACGACCGAGCATTGTCCGACACACCACGCCGTGGAGGCATCGGCCTTGGCGATTTCCTCCAGCATTTCCATGAAAACCATGGGCGGGGATTCGAATCCGCCGATGTTTTTGGGCAACAGCGAACGATAAAGCCCGTTTTCGATCAGAGCCGAAACCACCTTTGGGGTCAGGCGCCGGGTCTGTTCGATTTCGTCGGCCTCTGCCGCGATCAGGGGTGCAAGCGCCTTGGCGCGTTCGACGAGGCCCGTGGCGATGCTCCCGGCTACGGGCTTGTTCATGGCGTTTCCCTGTACTTTATCGAGTGATCAATTAGGGGCATGTTGGTCCAACTCGCGGCCGGGATCAAGATGCGCGCGAGGGAAGTCGATGCAGAATTGTCGGGTGGGAACAGCGGGGACCGCAGGGCTCTTGCAGCGCTTAAGGCTCAGCTATCGACCTTCAGCGCGGCGATGAAGGCTTCCTGCGGAATGTCGACCTTGCCGAACTGCCGCATCTTCTTCTTGCCTTCCTTCTGCTTCTCCAGAAGCTTGCGCTTTCGCGTGATGTCGCCGCCATAGCATTTGGCGGTGACGTCCTTGCGCAGCGCCCGCACGGTCTCGCGCGCGATCACCTTGCCGCCGATCGCGGCCTGGATCGGAATCTGGAACATGTGCGGCGGAATCAGTTCCTTCATCTTCTCGACCATGGCGCGGCCGCGGCCTTCTGCGCGGGTGCGGTGCACCAGCATCGACAATGCGTCCACCGGCTCGTTGTTGACCAGGATCTGCATCTTGACGAGATCGGCCGGCTTGTAGTCGGTGAGGTGATAGTCGAACGAGGCGTAGCCCTTCGAGACCGACTTCAGGCGGTCGTAGAAATCGAACACCACCTCGTTCAGCGGCAGTTCGTATTTCACCATCGCGCGGTTGCCGACATAGGTGAGTTCTTTCTGCGAGCCGCGCCGGTCCTGACAAAGCTTCAGTACGCTGCCGAGATATTCGTCGGGGGTGAGGATCGTGGCCTCGATCCACGGCTCCTCGATCTCGGCGATCTTCACCACATCGGGCATGTCGATCGGGTTGTGGATTTCGATCGATTGCCCGTCGGTCAGATGCATCCGGTAGATCACGCTCGGCGCGGTCGCGATCAGGTTGAGATCGAATTCGCGTTGCAGGCGTTCCTGGATGATTTCCAGATGCAACAGCCCGAGGAAGCCGCAGCGGAAACCGAAGCCGAGTGCGGCAGAGGTTTCCATCTCGAACGAAAAGCTGGCGTCGTTGAGCCGCAGTTTGCCCATCGCCGCGCGCAGGGTTTCGAAGTCGTCGGCGTCGACCGGAAACAGGCCGCAGAAGACCACCGGGATCGCCGGCTTGAAGCCGGGCAGCATATCGGTCACCGGCTTGCGGTCGTCGGTGATGGTGTCGCCGACACGCGTATCGGCGACTTCCTTGATCGCGGCAGTGATGAAACCGATCTCGCCGGGACCGAGCTCCTCGACCTGGTGCATCTTCGGGGTGAAGAAACCGACGCGCTCGAGGTCGTAGGCGGCGCCGGTGCCCATCATCCGGATGCGCTGACCTTTTTTCATCACGCCGTCGACGATCCGCACCAGCACGACGACGCCGAGATAGACGTCGTACCAGCTGTCGACCAGAAGCGCCTTCAGCGGCGCGTCGCGATCGCCTTTCGGCGGCGGCAGCCGGTGCACGATGGCTTCCAGCACCTCGTCGATGCCAAGACCGGTCTTGGCCGAGATCATCACGGCGTCGGAGGCGTCGATGCCGATCACGTCCTCGATCTGCTTTTTGACCTGTTCGGGTTCTGCGGCCGGCAGGTCGATCTTGTTCAGCACCGGCACGATTTCATGGCCGGCGTCGAGCGCGTGATAGACGTTGGCGAGCGTCTGGGCCTCGACGCCCTGGCTCGCATCCACCACCAGCAGCGAGCCTTCGCAGGCCGCGAGCGAGCGCGACACTTCGTAGGCGAAATCGACGTGGCCGGGCGTGTCGATCAGATTGAGGATGTAGGATTGACCGTCCTTGGCCGCATAGGTCAGCCGCACCGTTTGCGCCTTGATCGTGATGCCGCGCTCGCGCTCGATGTCCATGGAATCGAGCACCTGCTCCTTCATCTCGCGGGCCTGCAACCCGCCGGTGGTCTGGATCAGGCGGTCGGCCAGCGTCGATTTGCCATGGTCGATATGCGCAACAATCGAAAAGTTGCGGATGTTCGAAATCGGGACTGAGGTCATGGGGCGCGGGATAGCATTCGCGTTCCAGTGCGGCAACCATATTGCGGTATTTTAACGGGTCTTCTTCACGTCAAGCTGATTTAACGGCGGAGGAAAACGCGCTACCCACGGGAACGCCGGAGATCAGGAGAGGTACTAAAGCGTATGTCCCCGACACTGCTTTCGTCAGCAACCTTGCCACGCCGCCGGGCCATCCGGCGGCTGAGCCTTCGACGATTCTCGGCCTGGGTGATGGCATCGGCAACGAAGCGCGACAGCGCGTCGGCGTTTGTGTTCGGCTTTGCCACGATCCACGCGCTGCTCTGGACCGCGATCCTGATCAATCTCAAGGCGGCGCAGGACGTCCATATGGACGTCGCCGAGGCGTTTGCCTGGGGACAGAAATTCCAGCTCGGCTACGGCAAGCACCCGCCGCTGGCGGGCTGGATCGCCGGTATCTGGTTCGACATGTTTCCGGTGACCGATTGGGCCACCTATCTGCTGGCGATGACGACGCTTGGCATCGGGCTTGTGATCTCATGGCTGATCGCAATCCGTGTGGTGGACTATCGCCGGGCGTTTTTTGTCGTGGTGATGCTGGCGATCTATCCGATCTTCAATTTCAAGGGCTTCAAGTTCAATCCGGACCTGCTGCAACTCGTCACGCTGCCGCTTCTGGTGCTGGCCTATCTGAACGCATTTGAAAAACGCTCGGCGTTTTCCGGCCTCTGGCTTGGGCTTGCCGCTGCGCTGGCGTTGATGACGAAATACTGGGTGCTGACCATGATCGGCGCGGTCGGGCTCGCCGCGCTCATTCATCCCGATCGGCTGACGTTCCTGCGGTCGCCGGCGCCCTGGGTTGCGATCGCAGCCGCCGTGGTGGCGATGATCCCGCATCTTCTGTGGTTGAAAGAGGTGGACTTCGCGCCGCTGATCTATGCCGGCGACGTCTACGGGAATCGAACCCGCGCCGAAAGCGCGATGCTGGTTCTCGGTTACGTCGAACATAATCTGGGACTGCTGGCCTTGCCTGTGGTGATTGCCGGCGTTGCCGTTGCCGGAACCGGAATGCTGCGCCGGCCGAAGGTCCCGCTGGCGCGCATCTGGTCGCGCGGCGTCAACGCGGGCGTGAACCCGGCGCAGGCGCTCAACGTCTGGATCATCCAGATCGTGGTCGCGGTCGGGCCGCCGCTCGGCGGACTGATCTTGTCGGTCTATATGAAGACCGATTGGGGAATTTCGCTGTTCTTTCTGACGCCCCTGGCGCTGGTCGCGATTCCGCAGCTGCGCTTGCCCGGCGTGGCTTTGTTCCGGATCGCGGCGATCTGGCTGGTGCTCACGCTCGCCACGCTCGCCGCCTCGCCCACCATCGCGCTACACGGCATCACCGACAGTCCCAATGCGGCCTTCAGCTACGGCGCACGCTCGCAGCTGGCGCGCGAGCTGACGGGCCTGTGGCACAACCGTTTCTTTTCACGTTGGTCCGTGGTCGCCGGTACGACCGAGATCGGCGAGCCCATGACGTTCTATAGCCCCGATCATCCGGCGCCGCTGACGCCGGGCGAACTCTGGTCGTCGGGTCTCACTTCGCTGGAAGAAGCCAAGCGCCTCGGTTTCATCGGGATCTGCGACACCACTGATAACCGGCTGCCGGAGTGCGAGGCCTGGATGGCCGAGAACGCCAAGGATGCCGAGCAGGTGGCCGTGAGCACGCAGCGCTTTTTCAAGGGCCATCCGGGGCCGGCGACGACCTGGAAGGTCTATATCGAGCCGCCGGCGAAGTGACGTGTCGTTCCGGGATGGTGCGTTAGCACCAGACCTCAGATGTGCAATTGCGCATCGGGGAATCTCGAGATTCTCAGGTGCGCAATTGCGCACCATAGCTCGCTCTTTCAGAGCGCCCCGGAATGACGCTGATCATCACGTATTCTCTTCGTTGAATTTGGCGGCGACGAGTTCGCTGATCGCATCCAGCGCGGCCTGAGCCTGTGGTCCGGCCGCGGAGACGACGATCGATGTGCCGGGTCCCGCCGACAGCATCATCAGGCCCATGATCGACGTGCCGCCGACTGTCTCGCTGCCCTTGGTCACCCAGATTTCGGCTTCGAAGCGCTCGACCATCTGCACGAACTTGGCGGACGCCCGCGCGTGGAGCCCGCGTTTGTTGACGATCGGCAGTTCCCGGGAAAGCGCGCCTTCCGGAACGCTCGGCCCGGAAGGAGTTTCAGGCGACGCGCCGTCGTCGCTCATTTGCCGGCGAGCACCCGGCTTGCGATGGTCACGTATTTGCGGCCGGCTTCCTGGGCCATCGCAATGGCATCAGGAAGCGTTCGCTCTTCGCGGACTTTGGCAAGCTTGACCAGCATGGGAAGGTTGATGCCTGCGAGCACCTCCACCTTCGGACGGCTCATGCAGGAGATGGCGAGATTGGAGGGCGTGCCACCGAACATGTCGGTGAGGATCGCGACGCCATCGCCACTGTCGACGCGATTGACCGCTTCGATAATGTCGCTTCGGCACAGATCGGAATCATCCTCAGCCCCGATCGTCACGGCTTCAATTTGTTTTTGCGGACCCATGACATGTTCCAGCGCCGCCTTGAATTCGTCGGCAAGGCGCCCATGGGTCACAAGTACTAGACCAATCATCGAGAACTCCTCGCGGGTGCCTTTGGTGCACCGCACGAACGCGCCACTTTGACCATCCAGAGCCCCCACGCAAGAGGGGATGCCGCATTTCTCGGGGAAACTAGTGAAGAGAAAAGGGCCGGCGCCGGTCTATTCGGTGGCGATAGTGGGGGTGATATGGTTACCAAATCCCTTCGAGCAATCCGCTGAAGATGAATTCGCGGTCATTGTAAGGGCAGCAATCACGAGCGGAAGCCCGGAAAATCCATGCTGAACGGGGATTCTTGGTATCAAAATACCATTAATCCGAACTTGAAGGGCTTCCGACGGCGGCACGCGCTCGGCGTCGGGCGCATCGAGGTCCACGACCAAGCCGACCGGAGCCTCAGAGGCGAAATCGCAGCGGCGGATTCCGAGGCCCCTGACTTCGATGAGGCCGGCCAGGGCAGGCGCCGGGCGAACCAACAGCATGGCCTCATGCGGCCAGACATGGACGCGGTCGTCTCCGACCAGCATGGCGGGGGCGATATGGCCGGCGCGGCCGGCCAGCAGCAGGTCGAAGGCCAGGCGCGATTTGCCGGAACCGGATGGTCCGCGGATGAGAACGGCGCGGTCGCCCACCTGTACCGCGGATGCGTGGATGCTGGTGTCCGCGGTCATACCAGAGCGGGGAGGCGGACCACAAAGCGGGCGCCGGCCACCGTGGCTTCGCCGTTTTCGCCAGGCGGCCCGACGCGGTTCTCAGCCCAGATCTTGCCGCCATGGGCCTCGACGATTTGCTTGGAGATCGACAGGCCGAGGCCCGAATTCTGGCCAAAGCCCTGATGCGGCCGGTCGGTATAGAAGCGCTCGAAGATCCGGGAGAGCGCGTCGTCGCGAATGCCCGGCCCATCGTCGTCGACGACGACTTCGATGTTCGAGCGCACGCGCCGGCATATGATCCGCACTTTGCTGCCGGCCTCCGAAAACGACTGGGCGTTCGACAGCAAATTGGAGACTACCTGTCCGAGCCGCGAATCGTGGCCCGGCACCGAGAAGGTGTCGACGCCCCGGCCTTCGAAGCGCAGCTCGACGCCGATATTGTTGCCGCGCCGGGTTTCGTTGGCGACCGACGCGAGCGCCGTGAGAAGGCGTCGAAGATCGACCGGCGCCATGTCCTGACGCTGCAACTCGGCATCGAGTTCGGCTTGCGTCGGAAATGTCCGAGATCAGCCGGTCGAGGCGCTTGACGTCATGTTCGATCACGGCGAGCAGCCGCGAACGGCTGTTGTCGGTGCGGGCAAGCGGCAGGGTTTCAACCGCCGAGCGCAGCGACGTCAGCGGATTCTTCAATTCATGGGCGACGTCGGCGGCGAACATCTCGATCGCCTCGATGCGGTTATAAAGCGCAACCGTCATGTCGCGCAGCGCGCCCGAGAGATGGCCGATTTCGTCGCGGCGGCCGGTGAAGTCGGGAATTTCGACGCGGGTGCGGATACGGCGGCGGACCCGCTCCGCGCTGTCGGCGAGCCGGCGCACCGGCCCTGCAATCGTGCTGGCCAGTGCCAGCGACAACACAATCATCACGGCGGAGGCGACGCCGCCGACCTTCAGGATGGCGAGGCGTTCGGCGGTGACCATCTGGTCGATATCGTCGCCCTGGGTCGAAAGCATCAGGGAGCCGTGGATCGCGCGGAAACGTTGTACGGGGACGGCGACCGAAACAATCACCTCGCCGCGGTCATTGACGCGCACCATGCTGCTCTTCTGGCCGGTCAAGGATTGCGCCACTTCCGGATAGCCGTTGCCGTTATCCGGCCCGAGTTCGGTATAGAGCGGCAGGTCGCCGCGATTGAGCCAGGTTCGGATCGCGATCGTCGTGCGTTCGGCGATCCCGGGCTTTTCCACCGAGGGCGGCGGCAGTTCGAAGCGGAGCACGTCGCCGCGGCCGTAGAGGCTGCGGCTGTCCAGAATCAGCGAGCCGTCGCGGTCGTAAATCCGGGCGCGGGTTTTGGTGGGTGAGATCAGCCGGCGCAGCACCGGCGCCACGCGCTCCGGGTTGATCGGGAAATCGAGCCCGGAAAATTCGTCCGGCGCACCGTAGGTTTCGCCGGGCTTCAAATCCTGTAACCGGTCCGGATCGATGGTGATGGTGTTGGTTTCGACGGTCGCGGAAGCGGCGATCGCACCCGCAATGATTTCGGCCTGCACCAAAAGGCTTTGCGCGCGGGCGTCGATCAGGCCGGCGCGAAACTGCGAGAGGTAGAGAATGCTCGCCACCAGCGCCAGCAGGCCGGCGATGTTGAGCGAAACGATGCGCCGCGTGAGGCTGGAAAAACTGAGAGCAAAGAAGAATTGCCCGGCCCGCCGCAGCCATCCGAGCGGCTGCCATCCGGCGGCCGGCGGATTTTCGGCGGCAAGGGTATCCATGACGACGGGCGCAGTGTCGTCGGCGCTCAGACTGGCATCAGGCTGCGTTCGATCAAGCAATGGCCAAAACCGGCGGTTGTTTCAAATGGGCTGTCCGCGATGCCCTATCGCGTTCGCATACTATCTCAAGCCGGGGGGCCGCGTCAGTCGGCAAACCGCGTATGACCCACCGATCCCTCAGGCTTCCTTGAAGCGGTATCCGACCCCGTACAGAGTTTCGATCATCTCGAATTCGTCGTCCACGACCTTGAACTTCTTGCGCAGCCGCTTGATGTGGCTGTCGATGGTGCGGTCGTCGACATAAACCTGGTCGTCATAGGCCGCATCCATCAGCGCATTGCGGCTCTTGACGACGCCGGGACGCGTGGCGAGCGCCTGCAGGATGAGAAATTCGGTCACAGTAAGGGTGACTGGCTCATTCTTCCAGGTGCAGGTATGGCGCTCCGGATCCATGCGCAGCAGGCCGCGGTCCAGCGCCTTGGCGTCGGTTTCCTTCGGCACGGCGGTCGGGTCTTTCGGGGAGGCGCGGCGCAGCACCGCCTTCACGCGCTCGACCAGAAGCCGTTGCGAGAACGGCTTGCGGATGAAATCGTCGGCGCCCATTTTGAGGCCGAACAATTCGTCGATTTCCTCGTCCTTGGAGGTCAGGAAAATCACCGGCAGATCGGATTTCTGCCGCAGCCGCCGCAGCGTCTCCATGCCGTCCATGCGCGGCATCTTGATGTCGAGGATGGCAAGGTCCGGCGGGCTGGTCCTGAATCCGTCCAGCGCCGACGCGCCGTCCGTGTAAGTCATGATGCGATAGCCTTCGGCTTCGAGCGCAATCGAAACGGAGGTAAGAATGTTGCGGTCGTCATCGACCAGGGCAATGGTGGGCATGAGCCTGCTTTCGCACTATCGTTGCTGAAACGGCGGCTAATCGGTGGGTGCGCCGCATAATCGGGCTTCGGACGCGGTCAACGAGCAATGCAAGCTGGGCTGAAGTGTGACCGAGTTCCATGAAAGCGCCACTTAAGTCTAAGGCGCTTCGTCCCTTACGAGTGCTGGTTTACCCGAAAAAAGGCTCCAATTGCAACAGGATGCGAGGAAATAATCGATGCAATTGACCCCGGATTTTAACCCCTCCAAGGCGGTTAAATCGCTTTTACGCCGCGGCCGGCAGGGGGCGCTGGCGACTTTGATGACCGGAAGCGGCGATCCCTATTGCTCGCTTGTGAATGTCGCAAGCCATCCCGACGGCTCGCCGATCCTGCTGATTTCCCGCCTCGCCCTTCACACCAAAAACCTGCTCGCGGACGCCCGCGTCTCGCTGATGCTGGACGAGCGCGTCGAGGGCGATCCGCTCGAGGGATCGCGGATCATGCTGGCGGGCCACGCCGAAGAAATCACTGATGACCGCGACATCGTGCGGCAGCGTTATCTCGCCGCGCACCCCACAGCGGAAGCTTTCGTGGACTTCAAGGACTTTTTATTCTTCCGAATCCGTCCCGCCGGAACGCATCTGGTGGCCGGCTTCGGACGGATTCTGGACCTGAAACCTTCACAGTTTTTGACGGATATTTCGGACGCCGGCGCGCTTCTGGAAGCCGAACAAAGTGCCGTTGAGCACATGAATACCGACCATCAGGAGGCGCTCGGGCTCTACGCCACGCGTCTTTTGGGGGCCTCAGTGTGCGACTGGCGTTGCAGCGGGATCGATCCGGATGGCATCGACCTGCAAGCCGGAAACAAGACTTTGCGGCTCGACTTTCCGGAGCGGATTACCGGACCCGGCGAGTTGCGGAAGATACTGGTCCGCCTGGCGGAACAGGCGCGGGCCCAAAACAGCGCGTAAGGGTAGCCGCGAACAGCCAAAGCCAGTGAGGGCAGCGACGTTGCGTCGCACCATGCGGCCAAAAGGATCGGCTGTGCCTTTGGGAATAAACCAAATCGACGGGATCGGCTTGGCAAGCCCGGCGTTCATCAATAATGATCGCCGGAAATTTTCGTTCGCCGGGCCTCGGCCGGGCGGCTATATTCAACAGCCTAAAACCGTGACAGACGCGCGGCTCAAGGCATTCGCGCGATCGAGATACGCGGGTTCGAGGAGGAGTTTTCGTGCAAGAGACGGGTAAGCGCAACGGTGCCTTTGGGGCCGACAAGTTCGGCTTGAAAAATCTTAAAGGGGTGCATTGGAATCTCCGCGCTGCGCAGCTTTATGAGCACGCGTTGTCGGCAGGCGAGGCCATACTCTCGGCCGATGGTGCGTTGTGCGCCGATACCGGTGAGTTCACCGGCCGCAGCCCGAAGGACAAGTTCACGGTTCGCGACGCCACCACCGACAAGAACATGTGGTGGGCCGGCAACCAGTCGATCACCGCCGAGCAGTTCGAGACGCTCTATGCCGATTTTCTAAAGCATGCCGAAGGCATGACGCTGTTCGCACAGGACCTCTATGGCGGCGCCGATCCGACGTTCCGGATCAAGACCCGCGTCTTCACCGAGCTCGCCTGGCACTCGCTGTTCATTCGCACGCTGCTGATCCGCCCCGCGCAGTCGGAGCTTGCCGGATTTGCGCCCGAACTCACCATCATCGACCTGCCGAGCTTCCGCGCCGATCCGAAACGTCACGGCGTGCGCTCGGAGAACGTGGTCGCGATCGATTTCGCCCGCAAGATCGTCCTGATCGGCGGGTCTTATTATGCCGGCGAGATGAAGAAGAGCGTGTTCACGACGCTCAATTACTATCTGCCCGCGAAGGGCGTGATGCCGATGCACTGCTCGGCCAATGTGGGCCCGGCCGGCGACAGCGCGATTTTCTTCGGGCTTTCCGGCACCGGAAAGACCACGCTCTCGGCCGATCCCAAGCGCACGCTGATCGGCGACGATGAGCACGGCTGGGGCATCGACGGCATCTTCAATTTCGAAGGCGGCTGCTACGCCAAGTGCATCAAGCTCTCGGAAGAGGCCGAGCCCGAGATCTATGCCGCCAGCAAGCGCTTCGGCGCGGTGCTGGAGAATGTGGTGCTCGATGAATTCACACGCGTGCCGGATTTCGACGACGGCTCGAAGACGGAAAATACGCGGTCTGCGTATCCTCTGGATTTCATCCCGAATGCCTCGCGCACCGGCCGTACCGGTCACCCGAAGAACGTGGTGATGCTGGCGGCCGACGCGTTTGGCGTGCTGCCGCCGATCGCCAAGCTTTCGCCGGCGCAGGCGATGTATCACTTTCTGTCCGGTTATACCGCCAAGGTCGCGGGCACGGAGCGTGGTCTCGGTAACGAGCCGCAGCCGGAGTTCTCGACCTGCTTCGGTTCACCGTTCCTGCCGCTCGATCCGTCGGTCTACGGCAACATGCTGCGCGAGTTGATCGCCAAGCACGATGTCGATTGCTGGCTGGTCAACACGGGGTGGACCGGCGGCAAATTCGGCACCGGAACGCGGATGCCGATCAAGGTGACGCGCGCGCTGCTTACCGCCGCGCTCGACGGTTCCTTGCGCAATGTCGAGTTCCGCACCGACAAGTATTTCGGCTTTGCGGTGCCGACCGCGCTGCCGGGCGTGCCGGGCGACATTCTCGACCCCGTCAACACCTGGAAGGACAAGGCCGAGTTCGACAGGACCGCGCGCGCGCTGGTCGGCATGTTCCAGAAGAATTTTGCCAAGTTCGAAGCCAAGGTCGATGCGGACGTTCTCGCCGCCGCGCCCGAGGTCAAACTCGCGGCAGAGTAAATCCAGTCTCCGTAATCCGTCATCGCGAGCGAGAGCGAAGCGGTCCAGTGAAAGAATCTGGATTGCTTCGTCGCTCACGCTCCCATGCGCAAACGCTTTGCGTTTGTCGCAGGCAATGACGGCTTAAATCCACTGGACTTAATGCGCTTCGTCCCAATTGTGCGCCGCGCGGGCATCGACATGCAGCGGCAGCGACAAAATCACGGCCGGGAACGGCGCGTCTTCCATGACGCGCTGGACCACCGGCAGCGTCGCCGCCACTTCGTCGTCCGGCACCTCGAAGATCAGTTCGTCGTGAACCTGTAGCAGCATTTGCGCCGACAGCTTCTTCTCGGCGAGCGCCTCTTCCATGTGAATCATCGCGCGGCGGATGATGTCGGCCGCGGTGCCCTGAAGCCGCGCATTGATCGCGGCGCGCTCGTTGAAGGCGCGGACCGAGGCGTTCGAGGCCTTGATGTCGGGGTAGTGGCATTTGCGGCCGAACAGCGTCTCGACATAGCCGTGGGCGCGGCAGAAATCGCGGGTCGCATCCATGTAGGCGCGAATGCCGGGGAAGCGCTCGAAATATTTCTTGATGTAGGCGGAAGCTTCCTCGCGGGCGATGCCGAGCTGGTTGGCGAGCCCAAATGCCGAGATGCCGTAGATGATGCCGAAGTTGATCGCTTTAGCTCGGCGGCGCACCTCGCCCGGCATGTCCTTCACGGGAACGCCGAACATTTCCGACGCCGTCATGGCGTGAATGTCGAGCCCGTCGCGGAAGGCCTGCTTGAGCACGGGAATATCGGCGATCTCCGCGAGCAGCCGCAGCTCGATCTGCGAATAATCCGCCGACACCAGCTTGTGGCCGGGAGAAGCGATGAAGGCGCGGCGGATTTTGCGGCCGTCCTCGGTGCGCACCGGAATGTTTTGCAGGTTCGGCTCGTTCGACGACAGTCGCCCCGTTGTGGTGGCGGCCAGCGCGTAGGTCGTGTGCACGCGATGGGTGTCGGGGTGCACATAGGTCGGCAGCGCGTCGGTATAGGTCGACTTCAGTTTCGAGACCTGCCTCCATTCGAGAATCTTTTTCGGGAGTTCGTGGCCTTGTTCGGCCAACTCGTCGAGGATTTGCGCCGAGGTCGACCATGCGCCGGTCTTGGTTTTGGTGCCGCCGGGAATTCCCATCTTGCCAAAAAGAATATCGCCGATCTGTTTCGGACTGCCGACATTGACCGGCTCGCCAGCGATCTCCTGGATTTCGGCTTCGACCCGTGCTGCGGTCTGGGCGAAGTCGCCCGACAGGCGCGATAGCACTTGGCGGTCGATCGAGATACCGCGCCGCTCCATCCGTGCCAGCACGGCCACCAGCGGCCGCTCCAGCATCTCGTAGACCACGTTCATGCGCTCGGCGACGAGGCGCGGCTTGAGCAGCCGCCAGAGCCTGAAGATCACGTCGGCATCTTCGGCCGAATATTCGGCTGCCTTGTCGATCGTGACCTGATCGAAGCTGAGTTTTCCCTTGCCGCTGCCGGTCAACTCGCCATGCGTGATGATGGCGTGGCCGAGCCAGGTCTCCGAAAGGGAGTCGAGCCCATGCGCATTGCGGCCGGCGTCGAGCGCATAACTCATGAGCTGCGCGTCGTCGGTGTTGCGAAGCGTGATGCCGGCCTGCGCCAGCATCACCGCGCCGAATTTGATGTTGAATCCGATCTTGAGGATGCCGGCGGATTCCAAGAGCGGCTTCAACGCCACGAGCGCATCGCTCACCTTGATCTGGTCCGGCGCAAGGCCGGCGGCGAACAAACCGCTGCCGTCGCCGGCCTGTTTGTGGCCGAGCGGAACGTAGCAGGCGTCGTTGGGTTTGAGCGCAAGCGCGATGCCGCAGACCTCGGCCTGCATCGGGTCTTCCGAACTTGCCTTGACTTCAAGCGCGAACTGCCCGGCATCGCGCGCGCGTCCGATCCAGGCCTCCAACTCGGCGACGTTGCGAATGGTCCGATATCTCCTGCGATCGACCGGCGTGTTGCGGGCTTCCTCGGCGCGCGCTGCCGCGAGCGCCTGCGGCGTGCCCTTCAGGCTCGATGTCTTGTCGCTTCTGTCGCCCGGCTTGCTCGAAGGAGCTCGGCCCTTTGGCAAGGCGGGTTTCTGGTCGGCAAACAGATCGCCACTACGTTCGGAAGCCGGTGCGTTGCCGAACTCGTCGACTTTCTCGGCAAGCGGCAGTGGCGAAAATACACCGGCATTGGCCGCAACGTTTGCAGGATCCACTTGCGAATATTCGCCGACGCGGCGGGTGAGGGTGGAGAATTCCATCGCCTTTAAAAAGGCGATCAGCTTGCGCGCGTCCGGCTCATGCACTGCCAGATCGTCGAGCGCTACGTCGAGCTTGACCTTGTCGTCGAGCAACACCAGTTGCCGCGAGATGCGTGCCTTCCCGGCATTCTCGATCAGGGCTTCGCGCCGCTTCGGCTGCTTGATCTCGCCGGCGCGTTTGAGCAGCGTTTCAAGATCGCCGTATTCCACGATCAGTTGCGCCGCGGTCTTGATGCCGATGCCGGGAACGCCCGGCACGTTGTCGGTGGAATCGCCGGCGAGCGCCTGCACCTCGACGACCTTCTCGGGCGGCACGCCGAACTTCTCGATCACTTCGGGAATCCCGATGCGGCGGTCCTTCATGGTGTCGAACATCGTCACCTTGTCGGTGACGAGCTGCATCAAATCCTTGTCCGAGGACACGATGGTGGTGGTGGCGCCGCGTTCGCCGGCCTCCTTCGCATAGGTGGCGATCAGATCGTCGGCCTCGAAGCCGACCTGTTCGAGACAGGGCAGATCGAAGGCGCGCACGGCATCGCGGATCAGAGAAAATTGCGGAATCAGATCGTCCGGTGCCGGCGGGCGGTGCGCCTTGTAGTCGGGATAGAGCTTGTTGCGGAACGTGATTTCGGACTTGTCGAAGATGATGGCCAGATGCGTCGGCCGGTTGTCCGGCGGCATGTCGCGCAACAGCTTCCAGAGCATGTTGCAGAAGCCGAGCACGGCGTTGACCTGCAACCCGTCGGATTTGCGGTTGAGTGGCGGCAGCGCGTGATAGGCGCGAAAAATATAGGAGGAACCGTCGACCAGAAATACATGGTCGCCCTTCTTGAGGGCTTTGGCGGCAACGGGCTTGGGGGCGGCGGCTTGCGGGGAGGATTTCGGCATGGCCGCAATGTAGGGATTTTTGGCCTCATTGACAGCCAGTTCGGCAATCCCGCACACCGGATTTTTTGCTTGTTATTGTGGTTTCAGGCAGCTCGCCAGGAACTCCATGACGGCGCGAACCGCGGGCGCGCGGCGGAGGTCGCGGTGAACCACAAGCCAGACGTCGCGGCCAACCTCCTTCTCGCCGCTCTCGTAGCGCTCAAGTCGCGGATCGCTGTCGCCGAGGAAGTGCGGCAATGCCGCCAAACCCAAACCCGCACGCGCCGCCGCCGCCTGATTTTCCAGATCGCTGGTTCGCAGCACGATGTCGCGATTTCCGGCGATGGTCTTGAGCCATTGCTGTTGCGGCGCTTCCTCCATGCTAGTGTCGTAGGCGATGAAGGTGAAAGCGTGTGGCGGCATTTCCTTGAGATAAGACGGCGCGCCATAAAGGCTGAAGCCGAAATGGCCGATCCGCCGTGCGATCAGTCCCGGCTCAGATGGCCGTGACAGTCGTAGTGCAATATCGGCTTCGCGGCGGCTCAGCGAGGCGCTGCGCTTTTCCCCGATCAACTTGATCATGATGCCCGGATGCCGCCGCCGCAGCGTGATCAGCCTTGGCGCTACGAGCGCATTGGCGAGCGACGGCGGTGCGCTGATCGAAACTTCGCCGCTGATGCCGGGCTTGGCCGCCTGCATGGCGCGTTCGACGCCAAAGGCCGCTTCCTCCATTGTCGATGCCGCCGTGGCGATCCGCCTTCCGTCCTCGGTCAGCGCATAACTTCGTGCCCGCCGGTCGACCAGTTTCAGCGCCGTTGCGGCCTCCAGTGCGGCGACGCGCCGTGCAACCGTGACGTGGTCGACGCCAAGGGCGCGGGCCGCCGCCGAAAGCGTGCCTTCGCGCGCCAGCACGACGAAATGATGCAGGTCGTTCCAGTCGAGCATTGTGCGAAATCTCACAATAAGAATTCCAATTTGGGTAATTTCGCATATTGCCGGCCAGCGCCATAGTCCTTGCGCGGCAAAATGGAGCGATCGCTATGGCTGATATCATCAGATTGAAGGCGCCCGGAGGCGCGGAACAGCTTGAGTTGGTGCGAACGGAATTGCCGCCCCCGGCTGCGGGCGAAATTCGGCTTCGTCAGACCGCGATCGGCGTCAACTTCATCGACATCTATCAGCGCCTCGGGCTGTATGCGTTGCCGGAGGCAAAAGTTCCCGGCGTTGAGGGCGTAGGTGTCATCAGCGCCGTCGGCGCGGATGTAAGGGGGTTCAAGGTTGGCGATCGCATCGCCTATGCCGGTGCGCCGGTCGGGGCCTATGCGTCGGAGCGCAATCTGCCGGCATGGCGGGCGGTCAAGCTGCCGGATACCCTTACCGACGAGGTTGTGGCGTCGTCCTTCGTCAAGGGCATCACCGCGCATATGCTGCTCAATCGAACCTATCCGGTCGCCCGCGGCACGGTGTTGTTGGTCCACAGCGCCGCCGGCGGCCTTGGGCAGTTGTTGACCCGTTGGGCGAGCCATCTCGGTGCGACCGTGATCGGAACCGTCGGCTCGGACGCCAAGGCCGAGATCGCGCGGCAGGCCGGCGCGCGGCATGTGATCGTCGGCCGCGACGCCGACTTTGCGGGCATCGTTGGAGAACTCACCGACAGGCGCGGCGTCGATGTTGCCTATGATGGTGTCGGCGGCACGACGTTGGCAAAGACACTCGCCTGCGTGCGGCCGTTCGGCGTGGTGGCGAGCATCGGTCAGGCGGCGGGACCTATTCCGCCTGTTGACGTCGGTGATCTCGGCCCGCGCCGCAGCCTGTCGCTCGCGCGGCCGAGTGTGATGGCTTATCTAAACGAGACCGAGGCCTATCATTTGGCTGCGAAGGCGGTGCTTGCCGGCATCGAAAGCGGCATGCTCAAGGTGGCCGGACAATCCTATCCATTGAGCGAAGCCGCACGCGCCCATGCCGATCTCGAAGCCGGCGTCACCTCCGGCGCGCTTTTTCTTACGGTGTAAGATTGGCCCGCGACCCGAAGGCGGCGATCGCCGGGGAATAGGTTGCATCGACGTCCGTTCCGTGACCCTGTGCCGGCAGGGTGGACTCGAAAGGACTGGTCATGACCGCGGCACTCGACGATTTGATGGAAAAGCTGCGATCTGTCGAAGCCGAGATCGAGTCAGAACTGGCCAGACGACGGGAGGAGCTGCGTTTCCGAATCGAAAATCGCCGGATCGTGTTCGAGAAGGAGGTGTTGCGGATTCATCGCGAACTCAAAACGCGGGCGACCAAGTATCTGCTCGATGCCAACCCATTGATGATACTGACTTCGCCGGTGATCTATTCGCTCATCATCCCGATTGTGCTGCTCGATGTCTGGATCATGGCGTATCAGGCGATCTGCTTTCCGGTTTATAAAATTCCCAAAGTGCGTCGCCGCGACTATCTCGTGTTCGACCGACATCATCTGGCCTATCTCAACATCATCGAGAAGGTCAATTGCGCCTATTGCTCCTACGCCAACGGCGCTGTCGCGTTCATGCGAGAGGTCGCCGCGCGTACCGAGATCTACTGGTG
The DNA here is from genome assembly GCA_963770515.1 of uncultured Alphaproteobacteria bacterium. Classification (GTDB taxonomy): domain Bacteria; phylum Pseudomonadota; class Alphaproteobacteria; order Rhizobiales; family Xanthobacteraceae; genus Bradyrhizobium. The sequence continues at coordinate 758,507 of CAVYPW010000001.1, read as the reverse complement.
TCCAATCAAGCATGCGCGTCGGGTGCTCGGCCCGCACCCACACTATCAGGGCTTTGCGGATTTCGGCGATGCGCAGGGCTTTCGCGAAAAGCTTGCCAAGATGCAGGGCGGCGTGAAGATCGAGGGAACGTAAGTTTTCAGCGCGCTATTCCGCCGCCTGCAGCGCAGGGCCCGTTTTCTTCGGCGCGATCCAGAACGCTTTGGGGCGCTCGAACAGGAAGTTCGCGCCGCACCTGAGCGCGATCTGCCAGATCGCCAATGCGCCGAACAGTGCGGCCAGCGTGACCGTCAGCGACATCGCGCCGATGTCGTGGATAATGCCGGTGCGCAGGAGAAGCGTCCGCGTCGCCGCCATCGGCAGGAAGAAGGCGAGGTAGATCACGATCGAATGCTCGCCGCAGAAGCGGATGAAGTCGATCCATCGGGCCCGCGCCAGCAAGGTCGCGACCACGACGACGGCGCAAGCGCCGGCCAATCCCAGCATCAGCGAAATCACCGACCATTCGCTCAACCCAAGCCACACGAGGCTCGCGTTGAAGATTGCCCAGAGTGCGAGCGCGGAGAGCGCAAGACCTGGTTGCATCCGCGCGCGATTGGACAGTGCGAATACCGCATCGGCAAACAGATAGCCGGTGTAGAAATACACAAAGCGCGCGCCGAATTCGTCGATCGCGGTCCAGCCGGTCGAGACATGGGCCATCTCCAGCATTGCTGCGATAGCCCAAACCAGAAGTGGCGGAATGCGTCGCGTCGCCTTGGTGACCACGAAGAAGATCGGCAGCAAATAGATGAACCACAGCGTGCCGAACGGCTCGATGAAGGATTCCAGATACAGGTATCCGGCATGGGCCCAGTTCGAATCGGCGGCAAAGCCAGGCGCCTTGAAACCGAACTGAATGGTCACCCAGAGCACGTAGAAATAGACGAAATGCACCACCTTGCGGTCGAGATAAGTGCGCCAGTCGCGATCGACGACAAGCGGCAGGAACAGACCGGAGATCAGGAAGAAATCCGGCATCCGGAACGGTTTGGCGAAGGCGACGAAGAGGTGCATGAAGCCGGTCTCGCCGGCGGCCAGTTCTACCCCCAGCACCGAATGCATCATCACCACCATGATGATGCAGATGCCCTTGGCGTAGTCGACCCAATCGACCCGGCCGGAGCGGGCACGGCCGCCCGTTTGGGCAACGGCAGATGTGCCGTTTGATGTCATTGCAATCCCTTTCCGGAACGGCTTTGTTGCATCATCGGCCGTATCCGTTTCATTCTCCTTTATTCACGCAAGTGACATGCCATTGTCATGATTTCCTTCGGTTTTCTGTTTGTGACAAAATGCTTTATGACGTCGCATAACGAATCGTCCCGTTAACCATTTTCGACAGGTTTCCAAATGCATATCGCCATGATCGGCACAGGCTATGTGGGGTTGGTGTCAGGCGCTTGCTTTGCGGATTTCGGACATCAAGTCACCTGCGTCGACAAGGATGAAGGCAAGATCGCAGCACTTCTCCGTGGTGAAATTCCGATTTTCGAGCCCGGGCTCGATGCGCTCGTCGCCTCCAATGTGAAGGCCGGACGGCTGAATTTCACGACCGAACTGGCCGCACCCGTGGCCGAAGCCGACGCCGTGTTCATCGCGGTCGGCACCCCGTCCCGCCGCGGCGACGGTCATGCCGACCTCAGCTATGTGCATGCCGCTGCGCGTGAGATCGCCCTTTCTCTGAAGGGATTTACCGTCGTCGTCACCAAGTCGACCGTGCCGGTCGGCACCGGCGATGAGGTCGAGCGGCTGATCCACGAGGCCAATCCCTCCGCCGATGTCGCGGTGGCCTCCAATCCGGAGTTCCTGCGCGAGGGCGCCGCGATCCGCGACTTCAAGTTTCCGGACCGTATCGTGATCGGCACCTCGGATGAGCGCGCCCGCAAGGTGATGGGCGATATCTACCGGCCGTTGTCGCTGAATCAGGGACCGCTGATGTTCACCGCGCGGCGCACGGCGGAATTGATCAAATACGCGGCCAACGCCTTTCTCGCCACCAAGATCACCTTCATCAACGAAATGGCGGATCTTTCCGAAAAGGTCGGCGCCAACGTGCAGGAGGTTGCGCGCGGCATCGGGCTCGACAACCGCATCGGATCCAAGTTTTTGCACGCCGGTCCCGGTTTCGGCGGCTCATGTTTTCCAAAGGACACCCGCGCGCTGGTGAAAATCGCGCTCGACCACGACGTCCCCCTTCGCATCGTCGAGGCGGTGCTTGCCGTCAACGATAACCGCAAGCGGGCGATGGCGCGCAAGGTTTCCAGCGCCGTCGGCAGCAGCCTGCGCGGCAAGACGGTCGCCGTGCTTGGCCTCACCTTCAAGCCCGACACCGACGATATGCGCGAGGCGCCGTCGATTCCGCTGGTGACGGGGTTGCTTGACATGGGCGCGAAAGTGCGGGCGCACGATCCGGTCGGCATGGAGGCGGCGCGCCGCGAACTGCCGGACATCGAATATTGCGACGATCCCTATCTCTGCGCGCGTGGCGCGGATGCGCTGGTGGTGGTGACCGAGTGGACGCAATACCGCGCGCTTGATCTCGAACGCCTCAAGAGCGAACTGGCCCACCCCGTCGTCGTCGACTTGCGCAATGTCTATCGCCCCGAGGACATGGCGGCGCACGGCTTTATCTACGAAAGCGTCGGCCGGCCAGCTGATTCGCTGGATTGATCTTCAAGTCCCCATGTCGCTGAAGAGACTTGCAATCCTCGGTGCCGTCGCCGGAGTGCTCATAGCCGGCTTTTTAGCCTATGATGCATACACCTTTGATCCTTGTGAGATCGTCGTTCGTCAGTCCATACCCAGTCCCGACCGGAAGAAAATGGTCGTTATTTTCGAGGCGAAATGCGGAGCCACGGTGGGGTCTAATACACAGGCAAGTGTAGTCTCTGTCTCCTCGCGCTTTTCGCGGCATCGGAACCCATCATTCTTCTCTATGGATGGTCAGCATCAGCTCACCGTTGAATGGAAGGATGACAAGACGATAGCGGTTGCCGTTCCGCCGGGTGATAAGATTTATCGCAGGGATACTCGAGCAGATGATGTGAGCGTGGAATATCGCGATTGATGCGCAGCGTCGTTATCTGCGGAGGACCCCGGACAAAACGAGCCAACATTGCCCCGCACTTTCGACACGCCGCTTCCCATCGACGCCGTGCTGGACGATCTGGCACGAACGCTCGATGGCCATAATGCAGCCGTGCTGGTCGCGCCGCCCGGCGCCGGCAAGACCACGCGGGTGCCTCTGGCACTGCTCGATGCGCCCTGGGCCAAGGGCAAAAAGATCGTCGTGCTGGAACCGCGGCGGATCGCGGCGCGCGCCAGCGCCGAACGCATGGCGCATACGCTTGGCGAGAGGGTCGGCGAGACCGTCGGCTACCGCGTCCGCTTCGGTTCCAAAATCTCGCGCGCCACCCGGATCGAAGTCGTCACCGAGGGAATTTTTTCCCGGCAAATTCTCGACGATCCGGAACTGAATGGCGTGGCCGCGGTGCTGTTCGACGAATTTCACGAACGCTCGCTCGACGCGGATTTGGGTCTTGCGCTGGCGCGCGACGCGCAAACCGGCCTGCGCGAGGATTTGCGTATCCTGGTGATGTCGGCCACGCTTGATGGCGCCCGCGTCGCCAAACTGCTCGGCGAGGCTCCGGTGGTCGCCAGCGAAGGCCGCGCCTTTCCGGTCGAGACGCGCTATATCGGCCGAAAGGCCGACGCGCCGATCGAGCGGCAGATCGCGGATGCAATCACAACCGCGCTGCGCGCCGATCCCGGTTCGGTGCTGGCGTTCCTGCCGGGGGCAGCGGAAATCCGCCGCGCGCAAAATCTTCTTGCCGAGCGCGTCCACGACGCTTCGATTGAAATCGTGCCACTGTTCGGTGCGCTGGATGCATCTGTCCAGGACCGCGCCATTGCGCCGCCACTGAGGGGCCATCGCAAGGTCGTGCTCGCAACTTCAATCGCCGAGACCTCGCTGACCATCGAGGGTGTGCGGATCGTGGTCGATTCCGGTCTCGCGCGGGTGCCACGCTACGAGCCGGATATCGGCTTGACGCGGCTCGAGACCGTGCGGGCCTCGCGCGCGGCGGTCGATCAGCGCCGCGGACGCGCCGGACGCATCGAACCCGGCGTATGTTACCGGCTGTGGGATGAGCCGCAGACCGCTTCGTTAGCGGCCTATACCCAGCCGGAAATCCTGAGCGCCGATCTGTCGTCGCTGGTGCTGGACCTCGCGCAATGGGGTGTCAGCGATCCCTCGAGCCTTGCTTTTCTCGATCCGCCTCCCGCGCCTGCCTTGAAGGAGGCGCGAGAGCTGTTGCGCGAACTCGGCGCGCTCGACGGGGAAGGGCGGATCACGGACGAAGGCCGTAGTTTGCGGGCGCTGGCATTGCCGCCGCGGCTGGCGCGGATGATCGTGGATTCGCATCGTCTCGGCGCCGGCCGCGCCGCCGCCGATATCGCGGCTGTCCTGACCGAGCGCGGGCTCGGCGGCGACCACGTCGATCTCGATGTCCGGTTGGATGGGTTTCGCCGCGACCGATCGCAACGCGCCGAGGCCGCGCGCGGTCAGGCGCAGCGCTGGGCGTCCCAGGTGGCGGCCGATGATAAAGCCGGCGTGACGCGCAACGATAATCCCTCCAACGGCGTCATGCTGGCGCTCGCGTTTCCCGACCGTGTGGCGAAAAACCGCGGCAACGGCAGTTTTGTGCTGGCCAATGGGCGCGGCGCCGCGCTCGAACCAACCGCCGCGCTGTCGCGGGCGCCGTATATTGCGGTCGCCGAACTGACCGGCACCGCCATGCAGGGGCGCATCCTGCTGGCGGCGCCGATCACGCAAGGAGAGATCGAGGCGCGCTTTGCCGATCAGATCGAAATGACCGACGAGATTTCCTTCGATCGGGGTGCGATGGCGCTGCGGGCGCGGCGCAAGAAAACCCTGCATGCGATCACGCTGTCGGAGGCGCCGATGGCGCTCGAACCGTCGGAGCAGACCGCGAAGGTTTTCGCCGATGGTTTGATCGCTACAGGCCTCGATCAATTGCCGTGGTCGAAACCGATCAAGCAATGGCGTGACCGGGTAATGTTTTTACGCGCTGCCGAGGGCCAAGCTTCCGATAATCCGTGGCCGGATCTGTCCGATGATGCGCTCACCGCGCAACGCGAGGCCTGGCTGGTGCCGGCGCTGCTCGACAAGACGTCGCTGAAGGCCTTCTCCGCCGGCGATTTGTCGGACGCCTTGCAATCGCTGTTGCCGTGGGCCTTGCGCGCGCGGCTCGAAAAGGAAGCGCCGACGCATTTCGAGGCGCCGACGGGAACACAACTCGCGATCGACTACGAAGCCGAGCAGGGGCCGACCATTGCGGTGCGGCTGCAGGAATTGTTCGGGTTGACCAGCCATCCCTCGATTGCCAGGGGCGCCATTCCACTGGTGCTGGAGTTGCTGTCGCCTGCGCACCGTCCGGTGCAGGTGACGCGCGATCTGCCTGGTTTCTGGCGCGGCAGCTATGCGGGCGTGCGCTCCGATTTGCGCGGGCGCTATCCGCGTCATCCCTGGCCGGAAGATCCGGCAAACGCGATGCCGACCCGCCGCGTCAAGCCCAAAGGAACCTGACAAGGGGACATAACGGCCAGCCGCGGGTTCGTTAACCCTTCGCTCATCCTTTTCGCCAAAATTGCCATCCGCGTGGCGCACCACCGGTCGAAGTTTCGTCGTGACCGTGATGGAGTGGGCTGGTGCGGCGACCATGCGATCGAGAGTGGCGTGATGCGTAACATTATGATCTTTGCGGCGATCATGATCGGGCTTGGCACCTTCATGGCGCAAATAGCCGACAAGATGACGCCCGCGCCTGCATCCGCTACGCCATCGGTGCGATTGGCCGTTGCACCTGACACGACGTCCGACGCCAGCCTGCGCAGTCTTAGCATTCCCCGTGACGGCCGCGGTCATTTCGCGACCGAGGGACGCATCGATGGCCAGCGCATCGCCTTCATGGTGGATACCGGCGCTTCCGTCATTGCGCTGAATGAAAGCTCGGCGGCCCGGTTCGGCTTGCGTCCGTCGCGCAACGACTATCGGGCAACGGTGACAACGGCGAACGGTACGGTGAAGGCGGCGCCGACAAGATTGGCCATGGTCGAACTCGGCGGTCTCATCGTGCGCGACGTCGATGCGATGGTGTTGCCGGACGAGGCGCTGTCGGAAAACCTGCTCGGACTGTCGTTCCTGTCGAAGTTAAGACGGTTCGAATACGCCAACGGCAAGATGGTGCTAGAGCAGTAATCGTCGTCTCTCACGGCGTCGTGCTCTAAGCTTTTCCCGAATTTGTCGCAATTAACCTCATGGAGCGGCTGTTTCCGCCTTCCGTTGAGCCCGTGCATTCGCTATGGCTTCGGCCATATCGTTGAATGTTTGCAAGGCCGGTCAATGTTTCCAAAACCAAAACCCGTACTGGTTCCCAACACCTACGCTTTCGAGTCGGAGCCGATGGTGAAGGCGACCGGCTTTCGCGAGTATGACGCGCGCTGGCTGTTCGGAAAGGAGATCAACCTGATGGGCGTTCAGGCCCTCGGCATGGGGCTGGGCGCGCTGATCGCTGAACTCGGCGTCAAGCAGGAGGTCGTGACGGGCCACGATTTCCGCGGCTATTCGGCGTCCATCAAATATGCGCTGATCTCGGGACTGCAGGCGGCGGGCTGCCGGGTTCACGACATTGGCCTTGCGATGACGCCGATGGCCTATTTTGCGCAATTCGAGCTCGATGTTCCCTGTGTGGCGATGGTGACGGCCTCGCACAACGATAACGGCTGGACCGGCGTCAAGATGGGCGCCAACCGGCCGCTGACCTTCGGCCCCGACGAGATGAGCCGTCTGAAGGAGATCGTTCTCAACGCCGAGTTCAAGAACAAGGCCGGCGGCTCCTATCAGTTTCACGAGAATTTCCCGGCGCGCTACATCGCCGATCTGACCAAGCGCCCCAAGCTCAAACGCAAGCTGAAGGCCGTGGTCGCCTGCGGCAATGGCACCGCAGGCGCATTCGCCCCGCAGGTGATGGAAGCGATCGGTTGCGAGGTCATTCCACTCGACACCGAACTCGACTATACGTTTCCGAAATACAATCCCAACCCCGAAGACATGGAGATGCTGCACGCGATCCGCGATGCGGTACTCCAGCACAAGGCCGATGTCGGCCTGGGCTTTGACGGCGACGGTGACCGCTGCGGCGTCGTCGACAATACCGGTGAGGAGATTTTTGCCGACAAGGTTGGCGTGATGTTGGCGCGTGACATGTCGGCGATCCACAGAGGCGCGCAGTTCGTGGTCGATGTGAAATCTACCGGACTTTTTGTCACGGATCCTGTGCTGCAAAAGCAGGGCGCGAAAACGGTCTATTGGAAAACCGGCCATTCCTACATGAAGCGCCGCACCCATGAATTGGGCGCGCTGGCGGGCTTCGAGAAGTCCGGCCACTTCTTCTTCAACAAGCCGTACGGCCGCGGGTACGATGACGGGCTGGTTTCGGCGATTGCAGTCTGCGACATGCTCGATCGCGCAGCCGGCAAGTCGATGGCCGATCTGAAGAACGATCTGCCGAAGACGTGGTCGTCGCCGACCATGTCGCCGCATTGCGCCGACGAGACCAAATATGGCGTCGTCGATCAGGTGGTGAGGCATTTCGAGGGGCTGCAACAGCGCGGCGAGAAAGTCGCAGGGCAAAAGGTCCGCGATCTCGTCACCGTCAATGGCGTGCGCGTCACCGTCGAGGACGGCAGCTGGGGTTTGGTGCGGGCTTCCTCCAACAAACCGGAACTTGTGGTGGTCGTCGAAAGCCCGGTCTCGGAACAGCGGATGCGCGATATGTTCGAGGCAATGGATTCAGTGCTGCGCACGCATCCGGAAGTCGGCGAATATAACCAGAAGATTTGAGCCCTTGTTCTCGCTCAACCGGAGCAGAACGAAAGCGTGTCGCTTTACCTTGCAACCCTTAGCGAGCCGAGGAACTGATCGACCTCGGACTTTAGTTGTTCGGACTGGGACGACAGGCCATTGGCTGCGTCGAGAAGACGGCCGGTCGCAACACCGGCTTCGTTGGAGGCATCAGTGACGCTGTGGATGTTGCCGCTGACTTCCCTTGTGCCGTCGGCTGCCTGAAGCACGTTGCCGGCGATTTCGCGCGTTGCCGCGCCCTGCTGATCGACTGCCGTTGCGATCTGGCTGGATATTTCGTCGATCTCCGCGATGGTAACGACAATGGTCTCGATGGCGGTGACCGCCTCGCCGGTGGCGCTCTGGATGCTTTGGACCTGCGCGGAAATCTCCTCGGTCGCCTTCGCGGTCTGGTTGGCCAATGCCTTGACCTCGCTTGCAACGACGGCAAATCCCCTGCCGTGTTCGCCGGCGCGCGCCGCTTCGATGGTGGCGTTCAAGGCCAAAAGGTTGGTCTGGCTCGCGATGTTTTGAATGAGCGTCACGACCTCGCCGATCTTCTGGGTGCCGCTCGCCAATCCCTCGACCACGGCGTTGGTGCGTTTTGCCTCTTCGGCCGCCTTGCCGGCGATTTCGGCCGAACGCGTGACCTGCTTGGCGATCTCGCCGATTGAAGCGGTCAGTTCTTCCGTGGCCGCAGCGACCGTCTCGACATTGGTCGATGCGCGCGTCGATGCGGCAGCGGCAGCGGCAGTTTGCTCGGCCGTTGCCCGGCTGTTGCCGCTGATGGATGTCGAAAGCTGCTGGATTTCCTGCGCCGTCACGGCGACGGACTCGACAATGTGCCCGATCGTGCGCTCGAAACCGGACGCGAGCTCGCGCCTGGCGCCGTCCCGGTCCTGCTTGGCGTGCTTCTCGATCTCGATACGCTCGGCATTGGCGTGGACCTCGGCGGCGCTCGCCGCTTCGGCTTCCGCGGTTTTCTTCGCCGCCGTATCGAACAGGTTCGCGAGTTTATGGGCGAGCGCGATCAAGACGCCGGCTTCAATGATGAGAATAACCGCGTGAAGCACCACGCGCCCGAAATCGGCTCCGCCGGGATAGATCGCCGCGGGCAGCAGAAAATTCAGCGTCAGGTGATGCAACGCGACCGCCACTGTGCCGACCATGATCGGCCGATAGTCGCAATAGGCGACCAGGCAAGCCAAGGCGGCGAAGAAGTACATGTGCATGTCGATTTGCCAGGCATGGCCGGCAAGCTGGTAGGTGAAGACCGAAACATCGGCCATCAGCGCGACGGCAAATATCAGGCGGGTTGAAAGCTCATTGCCCGTCATGCGCCATGACAGTGTCGCCGCACCCGCCATGGCCGCCGTGAAGATGACGGGAAATAACCAGTCCCCGCTACGCATCAGGCCGATGGCGAGGCAAATCGGAACATGCAGCCAGAGCACCGTGAGCAACGCCCGGCTGGTCGTTTCGCGCAATGTCTTCAAATCATGGCTTTCAATATTCATTGTCAGGTCCTTCACCCCTTCAGGGCCAAGCAGGCCGCAACGGCCTGTGGGTCGATGGCAATCCAGGCACCGGCGTCACGCAGCCGGGTCAGTCCGGCCCGCTCGTCAGGCCGCACGACCAGAACGGCTGGGATCGCGGTGGTCCTCACAAATGCGGCGTTGGCGGAAGCCGCGGCCTGGAGCGCATGTTGCGCGCTCCACCAGGGCGGAAACACCACCGCAACCACTTCGGCGCCCGGACGGGCTTGAAAGGAAAGCGCCGCGATAAAAATCCAGCTCGAAAGCAGCAGGATGGCGGCGTTCAACCACGCAGGCCACCGGCAGGCGCTAATGCTGCTCTCGTGTCCCATGTGCGAAAAACTATCGGAGCAAAGCTAATTGCTGGTAAATTTATATTCATGACGTTAGAAATTCTTCAAATAATACAATAAGTTGTATTACCGTAATGGGAAGCGTGAAAGTTGTTTGCTGCCTGGGGAAGCGACGCCGACATCAACCTTCAGGCGCTGCCTGACCGCCGGTCTTGCGTTAATTCGCCGGCACCGGAAGTGCGGTCACCGACTTGATTTTTTCCATTGCAAAGCGCGACGTCACGTTCTTCAGCGGCACCGCGCCGATCAGCTTCTTGTAGAACACGTCGTAGCTCTGCATGTCTTCGGCTACGACCCGCAACATGTAATCGACATCGCCTGCCATTCGGTAAAATTCCATTACCTCCGGCATCGCAGAAACTGCCTCGGCGAATTTCTGCAACCAGGCCTCGGAGTGATCGGCGCTTTCGACCGAAACGAAGACGGTGATGCCGAGCCCGATCTTGTTCTGATCGACCAGGGCCACCCGGCGCAGGATCACGCCATCGGCCTCCAGCCGCTGGATGCGCTTCCAGCACGGCGTTGAGGAAAGGCCGACGCGGTCGCCGATCTCGGCAACCGAGAGGGAAGCGTCCTGTTGCAGCACGGTGAGGATTTTGCGGTCGATGGCATCGAGCCTGCGGTTGGTCTCGGTAGGGGCGTGAACGGCAAGTTCGGTCATGTTAGAAGAACTTTCTTCCATTTAAGAGGTTTCCAAACCTCATATAGAGAAAATTCTTCTAGTTCAAGCTCATTATCGCGGCAGGATTATCGGGAGGACGATCGCTTCTGGCTCAAAAGTGCTTCAACTTCAGCACGTTGCGGGGCCGCGAAGGCCCCGCCGAAGCGGGTGCATTTCAGTGCGGCGGCGGCGGAAGCGAACCGGAGCGCGGAGCGCAAATCCTGGTTTTCGGTGATCGCCAGCGCAAACGCGCCATGGAAAACGTCGCCAGCGCCCAGCGTGTCCACGGTGTGCACCGGGAAGGCCGGCGTCTGTTGCAGGTTCTGCCGCTCGTCGAGCCAGATCGTCCCCTGTGCTCCGCGCGTGCCTGCGAGGAAGGAAGGGGTCAGCTTGGCAATCTTCTTCAGCGCTTCGCCGTCGTCGGTGACATCGGCCGTCTCCTGCAAAGGCTCGCTGGAGAAAATCAGGTGCGATGACGCAGTGAGCAGACCTTCGCGCAGCGACATGGCGCGGTCCACATCGACGATCACGGGAATGCCGCGCCGCGTCGCTTCGGCGCACAGATCGGTGCAGAAGGTGGCGCACCGGCTTTCGGTCAGGATGGCATCGCAATCTTCCAGCAGCGTATCGGGATCGGGCAAGTGAACCTTCCACAATTCCGGATCGCGGAAGGTGACGATGGTGCGCTCACCGCTCGGGTCGATCATGATGTTGGAGATCGGCGTCACCAGGCCCGGCATGTGCACGAGGTGTTTGGTCTCGATGCCTTCTTCCGCCATCTTCTCGTAGATGTAGCGGGACGTCGTTTCCCGTTCGTCCCCCATCGGTCCGCAGATCGAGGCGCGGCCGCCGAGCCGCGCGATCCCGATCGCGCCGTTGAGCGCGTTGCCGCCGCAGATTTCGTCAAAATGGGTGGCGTTTTCCTTGGAGCCGCGCGCCGGCAGTCCGTGCACGCGAAACGTCAGATCGCGCACCGGCATGCCGATGCAGAGGATCCGCGGAGAGTGCTTCCCCGCGACTTGCGGGGTTGAGGTGGCGTCGGTCATGCTGTTTCCGGGGTATTGGCGGTTGGAGGCCTAACGAAAGTAGTCATCGAGGGTTCCGTTATACGGAATGATCCGCTCCATCCTGCACCCACCGCCCGAGCAGATGGTGCGCGATCGCGAACGGGTGGGGGCCGGCGAGCCCTTCGGGATGTTCCCGCCGGATCATCAAGGTCGCCTCCGCCCGATCGAACCAGCGCGCGTCTTCCAGCTCCGCGTGATCGACCACAACGTCCTCGTTCAGCGCGCGCGCCGTGCATCCGATCATCAAGGATGAGGGGTAAGGCCAGGGTTGCGTCATATAATATTGGACGTCGGTGCAGCGGATGCCGGATTCCTCGAAAATCTCGCGGCGAACCGCGTCCTCGATCGTTTCGGCCGCTTCGACGAATCCGGCGAGGCAGGAATACATGCCGGGCAGGAAGTGCTTCTGGCGGCCGAGCAGGACCTTGTCGCCGAAGGCCACCAGCATGATGACGACCGGGTCGGTACGGGGGAAATGCTCCACCTTGCAGTTGGGGCAGTCGCGCTTCCAGCCTCCCTCCTTCATCGCCGTGCGGGTGCCGCAATTGGCGCAGTAGCCGTGCCGCTGATGCCAATTTACCATCGACTTCGCCATGGCGATCGCCGACAGTTCGTTGGGGGAAACCGCGCCATGCATCGCCATGCCGCGCAACTCGCTCACCGCTGCGTCGTCGCGCGTCAACAGCTTCTCGACGGCGGCCGGCGAAATGCCCATGCCGAAGATCGGCGCCTGATCGCGAAGTCCCAAAAAAATGGTGCCTGGATTGGCCCCGAACTTCAAAGCCTCCTCGAAGCTCAATAGCGCGCGAGGGCCGGCCGCTTCCCGCCTCACCACCAGCGAGTCCCGGTAGACCACATAGGCGCGGGCATCGGGGTGGTTTTCCAACGCCAGCAGCTTCGCCTCGTCGCCGCGCAAATGGGCGGCGCGATCGAGGATATGCGATACGAAACCCGGCTGTCCCAATGGAAATGAATCGAATGCGTTCATGTGTTCAACCAGATTTTTCGGCGAAGCGCGCTGATAAATCGCTGGACCTCCTCGGCATCATGCGCGAGCGGCGGCATCACCCCCCAGACCGGCCGCGGCCAGGCGGCATCGCTCGAACGTCGCGCGATGATGTGCACGTGCAATTGCGGAACCATATTCCCCAGCGCTGCGATATTAAGTTTCTCGCATTTGGTGATCTCTTTCAATGCACGCGCAACGCGGGAAATCTCCGTCATCAACTGCGCCTGCTCGACCTCGTTGAGATCGATCATTTCCACAATATCCGGCCGGCGCGGCACCAGCAGCAGCCACGGATAATGCGCGTCCTTGATCACGAGCACGCGGCTGAGCGGCAGGTCGCCGATGTCGATGGTATCTTCCTTGAGCCGCGTATGGAGCGACCAGGCGGATTCCTCAGGCGCCATGGATATTTCCCTGTTTTGCCTGGCCAGGACCCTGCAACTAGTTAGAACCCTGCAACTAATGCCTTATCCGCGATTCTGTACAAGTCCTGCAAACCGCCCCGCCCCGGCTTGCTTTCCGGGCCGTTTGGCTCCAAATATGGGCCGGGAGATTGGCGGTGGACGAGCCACTCGCCAACCGGGTCAGGTCCGGAAGGAAGCAGCCCTAACGAGGTCCGGATCGGGTCGCTCGTCAGTCTCCTACCTGTTTTGCCGGCGAATAGCGCATGCGCTGCGACCGATTCCGCCGGGCGGCTGCTCCGCGATGTGCCTGTTCCGCAAAGCCAGCTTCGCGAGATGATCAATTGCGGACCGACCGATGAATGATGCTGGCGCGCCCCTGACCCCTCACGATTCCGAAAACGCCGGCCAAGGCGGCTTTAGCCTCAGCGAGCAGACGGAGGCCGCCAAGCCCTATCGCGTCCTGGCGCGGAAATACCGGCCCGCAGGTTTCGAGGATCTGATCGGCCAGGAGGCGGTGGTGCGCACCGTCTCGAACGCGTTTGAAACCGGACGCATTCCGCAAGCCTGGATCCTGACCGGCGTCCGCGGGGTCGGCAAGACCACCACGGCGCGGATTCTGGCGCGCGCCTTGAACTACGAACTGCCGGATGGATCGGTGAAGGGGCCGACGATCCATATGCCGAAGCTCGGCGTGCATTGTCAGGCGATCATGGAAAGCCGGCACATGGATGTGCTGGAAATGGACGCCGCTTCCCACACCGGCGTCGACGACGTGCGCCAGATCAACGACAGTGTGCGCTATGCGCCGGCGAGCGCGCGTTACAAGGTCTACATCATCGATGAAGTCCACATGCTCTCGACGGCGGCGTTCAACGCGTTCCTGAAAACGCTGGAAGAGCCGCCGGAGCACGCCAAATTCGTTTTCGCGACCACCGAAATCCGCAAAGTTCCGGTCACGGTGCTGTCGCGCTGCCAGCGTTTCGATTTGCGCCGGGTCGAGGCGGACGTGCTGATGGCGCATCTGGCCAATATCGCGGCGAAAGAAGGCGTCGAGGCGGAAGCCGAGGCGCTCGGCATTATCGCGCGCGCCGCCGAAGGATCGGTGCGCGATTCGCTGTCGCTGCTCGATCAGGCGATCGCGCATGCCGCGGGTCCGGTCCGCGCCGACGCCGTGCGGCAGATGCTCGGGCTTGCCGATCGCACGCGCGTTATCGACCTGTTCGAACATCTCGTCCGCGGCGACATCGCGAGCGCGTTCAAGGAATTTCGCGAGCAATACGACACCGGCGCCGATCCGGTCGTGGTGCTCTCGGACCTTGCCGAATTCGTCAACTTCGTCACCCGCGTCAAGATCGTGCCGGCCACCGCCGACAACGTCGCCTTCGGCGAAACCGAACGGAAGCGGGCGCGAGACTTTGCGGCGAAGATTTCGATGCGGGTGCTGTCGCGGATGTGGCAGATGCTGCTCAAGGGCACGAGCGAAGTACAGGGCGCCACGCGGCCCGCGGCCGCCGCCGAAATGGTGCTGGTGCGCATCGCCTATGTCGCCGATATGCCGACGCCGGATGAGGCGATCCGGATGATCGAGCAGAACGGCGGAGCCTCAACGACGGCGACGTCAAACGCCGCACCACGGCAGACGACGTCGGCACCTGTGGCATCGATGTCATCGTCACCACGGCCGGTCGCGGCCCCGCGAGCCAGCGCCGAGCCATCGATGCGGCCGCAAATGGCACCGCCGCCGCCGGACGTTCAAGCTGCACCGGCGCGGCGGATTGCAAGCTTTCCCGAATTGGTGGCGTTGGCCGGCGAAAAGCGCGATTTGCTGACCAAGGCGGCGCTGGAAGCCGATGTGCGGCTGGTTCGCATCGAGGATGGGCGGCTGGAAGTGGCGCTGGAGCGCAGCGCCGCGCGAACGCTGATCAACGATCTCTCGCGCAAGCTCGAGCAGTGGACGGGACGGCGCTGGACCGTGATCGTGTCCAACGAAGCCGGCCAGCCGACGCTGCGGGCGCAGAACGAGGCCGTGAAGAATCAACGCGAGCGCGCAGCCGAATCCGATCCCAGGGTGCAGGAAGTGTTGGCGCGGTTTCCCGGTGCGAAACTGGTCGAGGTGCGCAGGCTTGCCGCCGAGCCGCCGGAATCCCATGCTGATGGTGATGATCTCGCCGACGGCGGCGATAACGACGACGCGTAACGATTTCAAAAAGGAACGTCGATGGCTGACTTTCTCGGCATGATGAAGCAGGCGGCGCAGCTGCAATCGAAGATGCAGGCGATGCAGGAGGAACTCGGCAACGTCGAGGTCGAGGGCGTTTCGGGCGGCGGTCTGGTCAGCGTGCGGATGACCGCGAAGATGGAGGTCAAGGCCATCAAGATCGATCCGTCTTTGATGAAGGCGGAAGAATGCGAAATCCTCGAGGACCTGATGGTAACCGCGCTTGGCGACGCGCGGCGCAAGGCAGAAATCGCGATGCAGGAAAAGATGCAGGCGCTGACCGGCGGTCTAGGTCTGCCGCCGGGATTGGGTCTCGGCTAGTGAGTATCGGTTGGTGAAGTGGTTTGACATTCGCGCTCAGCCCTGCCGCGAATCCGTAAAGCGAATGTCAAACTCTAACTTCACCAGATATTCTATTTCTCCTAGTGGTCCTTTGATTCTAAAATTCGCAAAGGTACTCGCCGCAACAGGAAGCGAATGTTAGAATCGGACCACTAGCAAATGCCCACTGCGGTCGCCGGACCTGAAATCGAACGCCTGATCCAGCTGTTGGCGCGGTTACCCGGATTGGGGCCGCGCTCGGCGCGGCGCGCGGCGCTGCATCTGATCAAGAAACGCGAAGCGCTGATGACCCCGTTGACTACTGCGCTACAGGTCGCGATCGACAAGATCCAGGTCTGCAAAACCTGTGGCAATATCGACACCCAAAACCCCTGCACGGTGTGCACCGATCCCCGGCGCGATCAGTCGATCATCGTGGTGGTGGCCGACGTGGCCGATCTCTGGGCGCTGGAGCGGGCAAATGCCAGCAACGGCCTCTATCATGTTCTCGGCGCCACGTTGTCGCCGCTCGACGGCGTCGGCCCTCAGGATTTGACGATCGATGCGCTGGTCAAACGCGCCCACGATTTACAGGTCGGTGAAATCATCCTGGCGCTGAATGCGACCGTCGACGGCCAGACCACTGCGCATTACATCACCGACCTGCTGCAAGACGCCAATGTCCGGGTCACGCGGCTGGCCCATGGCGTGCCGGTCGGCGGCGAACTCGACTATCTCGACGAGGGCACGTTGTCCGCGGCGATGCGGCAGCGGACACTGTTTTAGCCAAACAAACGGAACCGATTGAAATGACGAAACGTGGATTCGGCATACAACTCGTCTTGGGTACGATCATTGCGGCGATCATGGCAGTGCCGGTGGTGTGGGCGCAACAGGACGAGCCGGCGCCCGCGGCCGACAACAAGCCGGGCACCCTGATCAAGGCCGGTGATGTCCTGTCGGGAGAACTCAATTCGCTGCGCGGCCACGGGAGCAAGAAGGGCAAGCGCACAGCGACCTACCAGCTCACGAGCCCGCCGCACCGGTTGCCGCCGCCTGGGGGCCTTTGCGGCCTCGAAACAGGCCCTGAGACCTTTCAGATCGTGACGAATAGCGACGCCCAAACGGCGCAGCTGAAGGGTTTCGTCGGCAAGGAAATCTCGCTGCGCGTTGATGAGGTCGCCTGCGCCGAAGATGCCGGGCAGATGAGCGAGGCCGTGGTCTCCAAATGGAGCGTGGTGACCAAGCACTAGGTCCTGTGGACACTTATCGCATCCATAGGATGATGGCGGCAAGGGTGAGGACGGCTTGATAGTTGCGAGCGGTTTTCTCGAAGCGCGTGGCGACGCGCCTGAAGTGCTTGAGCTTTGAGAAGCAGCACTCCACGAGATGGCGCTGGGCATAGAGATGTTTGTCGAGCGGATGTTTGAGCGCCCGTGACGGGTTGTTGGGAATGACGGCGACCGCGCCTTTGGCCGCGATGGCCTGGCGCAAGTGATCGGCGTCATAGGCCGTATCGGCCATGACGACCTCGGCTGGTAGTCCCTCGATCAATGCGGCGGCTTGCGGTGCATCGCCCTTCTGACCTGCGGTAAGCGTGAACCGCACAGGACATCCCAAGCCGCGAACAGCCATATGAATCTTGGTGCTCAGGCCGCCGCGCGAGCGGCCGATCGCCTGATCTTCAGACCCCCTTTTTTCGCCCCGGCAGCGTGCTGGTGGGCTCGGATGATGGTGGAGTCAACGATCAGATATTCGAAGTCCGGATCATCGGACATCGCCTCGAAAATCCGCCACCAAATCCCCTTGAGGCTCCAACGACTGAAGCGCCGGAACACGCTGTTCCAATCGCCAAACGCTTCCGGAAGATCACGCCAAGGAGAGCCCGTACGCACGATCCAAAGCACACCCTCCACGAACATCCGGTTGTCGCGCCCGGTGGAGCCTTTCTGGTCAGGCCTACCTATAATCAGGGGCGCCATCCGCCCCCAAGCCACGTCGCTCAAAACCAAACGATCCATCACGCCCAAGGCCGCCTCCCCAAAAGAAGCCTTGAATCTGATTTGTTGATAAAAGGGAATCCTTAGAGTCCACAGGACCTAAACCCTGATGGGCCCGAGCGCCGCAAAATGTCCGCGCCGCTGCAACCACGCGAGCAGCAAGAGGCTCGGCAGCGCGACCGCGACACAGATCGCGAAGAACAGCGGCCATCCGGTGGCTTTCGCCACATAGCCGGCGCCGGATGAAAGATAGGTTCGGCCGACGGCGGCCAGCGCGGTGAGCAGCGCATATTGCGTCGCAGTGTGCAGCGGGTTTCGGCACAACGCCGAGAGGTAGGCGACAAAGATCACGGTGCCGACGGCGCTGGTGAAATTTTCCGCCGTAATCGCCAGCACCAAAGCCCAGTGGTTGACGCCGACGAGCGCTAGCCAGGAGAAGGAGAGATTGGCGAGCGCCTGGATCACGCCGCCGATCCAGAGGCTCGCCGCGAGCGAATAGCGCCGCGCCACGAAGCCGCCGGCAAAGCCGCCGATAAGGGTTGCCGCCAGCCCAACGCCCTTGACGATGGCGGCATAGTCGTTGCGGGAAAAGCCGAGATCGATCACGAAGGGCGCGGTCATGGTGCCGGAAAAGGCGTCGGTGAATTTGAACAGCACCACGAATGCCAGCGCCGCCAGCGCATCCGGGCGCAGGAGAAATTCGGAGAACGCGCCCGTCGCGGCATGGAGGACGCGGGCAAGAGCCGTCTCGGTGCCGGTCGCGGCCTCCGCGCGACCCGATTGCTCCGGCTCCGTGGCGGCGAGCGCGGTCGCGGTGCCGATCAGCACCAGCGCCGCCATGGTCACATAGCCCCACATCCAGGCGGATGCGCGTGCGATGCCGGTGCCTTCATAGCCGCTGACTAGAAACAACGCGCCGGCGGTCGAGACCAGCATGCCGATGCGATAGGCCGCGACATAGGCTGCCATGCCGGCGGCCTGTTCGCTTTCGGGCAGGCTTTCGACGCGAAACGCGTCGACCACGATGTCCTGCGTCGATGACATCGTTGCCACCAGCAGCGCGCCAAACGCGACGAAGGCGGGCGATCGTGCGGGGTCGGCGAGCGCGAGCAACAGGATGGATACGATCAGCAGCAATTGCGAACATACGAGCCAGCCGCGGCGGCGGCCGAAGGCCCGCGTGAAAAATGGCACGTGCAGCGCATCGACCAGCGGCGCCCAGAGGAATTTCAGCGTGTAGGGTGTGCCGACCAGCGCGAAAAGTCCGATGGTGCCGAGGTCGACGCCGGACTCGCGCATCCAGATCAGGAGCGTCGATCCCGACAGCGCCAGCGGCAGGCCGGACGAAAAGCCGAGCAACAGCACGATCAGCACGCGCGGCTTGAGATAGACCGCAAGGCTCTCGCGCCAGGAAGCATGGCGTGTAGCCGCAGCAGACGAGCTTGTTTTGGTTTCGGTGTCGGGAGATGTCATAAGGCCTTGGTAGCAGATTCGAAGAAATCCTGTCGTCGCCCGGCTTGACCGGGCGACCCAGTATTCCAGAGGCCTATCCGCCGCCTGCGGCTATCTCCGGATAAAGATCATGCCAATCTGGATTGTCTTTCTCGATCAGCGAAATCTTCCAGGCTCGCGACCACTTCTTCAGCCGCTTTTCGCGCTTTATCGCATTCTCGGGATCGTCAAATTGCTCGAAGTAGACAAGCTTTACGACGTCATATTTCTCGGTGAAGCCTTCGGCCGACTTGGACTTATGTTCGTAGACGCGCCGGATGAGGTCGTTGGTTATGCCTACATAGAGCGTGCCGCCTATGCGGTTGGCGAGAATGTAAACGTAGTAGCTGTGTGCCCCCACTGGCCGTCTCTGGAATGCTGGATCGCCCGGTCAAGCCGGGCGATGACAATAGCGGTTCTGGGCTACTCCCCGGCCTGGAGCTTGCGCGGCAGCGGAAACAGCTCGGGCGTGCCCGCCTTGACGAGCCGTGGCGGTTCGGCCGGCGTCTCCTTGCTGAAATCGAGTTCCTCGATGCGTCCTGCGCGCTTTTCGATCTTGTCGGCGGAAATCAGGATCTGCCGGACGTCTTCGTTGGCATCGGCGAAATGCTTTTGCAGTTTCAGCACGCGCTCGCGCAGCCGCCCCAAATCGTCGCCGAGATTGAGCACCTCGGTGCGAATCTGGTCGGCAGCATCGCGCATCCGGGCGTCTTTGAGGATTTGCTGCATCACCTGGATCGCGAGCATCAAGAGCGAGGGCGAAACCAGCACGACGCGGGCGCGATAGGCCTTCTGGATCACGTCGTCGAAGCGGTCATGGATTTCGGCGTAGACCGATTCCGACGGCACGAACATCAGCGCGGTGTCCTGGGTCTCACCGGCGATCAGGTATTTTTCGGCGATGTCGCTGACATGCTTCATCACATCGGCGCGCAGCCGTTGCGTTGCAATTTTCTTTTCCTCGTCGGTGCGCGCGTCGTGCAGCGCGGTGATCGCTTCCAGCGGGAATTTGGCGTCGATGCAAAGTGGCCGCTGGTCGGGCAGGAACACCACGCAATCCGGCCGCTTTCCGCTCGAAAGCGTATGCTGAAACTCGTAAGCGCCTTTCGGCATGCCGTCCTGGACGATGGCTTCCATCCGCGCCTGGCCGAACGCGCCGCGCGACTGCTTGTTGGCGAGCACATCGCGGAGCGTCGTGACCTGTGACGTCAGGTCGGTGAGATTCTTGTGTGCGTTGTCGATGATGCCGAGCCGCTCATGCAGCACGCGAAGCGAATCCATGGTGTTTCGCGTCGTCTGTTCCATGGACTGGCCAACGCGATGGGTCACCGAATCGAGCCGCTCGGACACCGCGCGGGCCATTTCGGCCTGCCGCCCCGCCAAAGCCTGTCCCATCGCGTCAGCGCGGCCGGTGGCTTCGCTTTGGGCGCGCAGCATTTCGCTCAGGCGCTCCTCAAGCTCGTCGGCTCGGATTGCCTGCGCCATCGCCAACTCCGCCCCGCGGCGGCCGGAGCGCGCGATCACGATGGCTATGGCCAGCAAGAGGATGAGGGAGAGTACGCCAAACCCGATCAGCGCCTCGCCGGTGTGGACCGGCAGGGTGCCGATCATGAAAAGGATCTCGTTCATGCCGCTTCTTGTAGCCGATTCGGTCTTGAATACGAACGAAGGGGGAACATTTATGGTTAATGCCAGGTAAATTTTTCTGGTTAACGCTTGCCTAACAATCATGGTTAACCGCGGGTAAATGCCCGCTCGCTTGCATTGACCCCAGCAAATCAGCGGCTTAAATCGCCCGCCAGCGCTTTAAGAGACATCATGGCATTAAGAGAAATCATCATCCTGCCCGACAAGCAGTTGCGGCTGGTCTCCAAGCCGATCGCGAAAGTCACGGCGGAGATCCGCCAACTGGCCGACGACATGTTCGAGACCATGTATGATGCGCCGGGCATCGGGCTTGCCGCGATCCAGGTCGCGCAACCTCTACGGCTGATCACCATGGATCTCGCCAAGAAGACCGAAGAGGGTGAGGTGACGCCGCAGCCGCGGGTTTTCATCAATCCGGAAATTTTATCGTCCTCGGAGGAGACTTCGGTCTACGAAGAAGGCTGCCTTTCGATCCCCGAATACTATGAGGAGGTCGAACGGCCGGCGAAGGTGCGCGTGCGCTTCACCGATCTTGACGGCAAGATGCATGAGGAAGACGCCGAAGGGCTTTATGCCACCTGCATCCAGCATGAGATCGATCACCTCAACGGCGTGCTGTTCGTGGATTATCTGTCGAAGCTCAAGCGCGACCGCGTGTTGAAGAAATTTACCAAGGCCGCCAAGCGCGCCGAGGATTAGGGCCGATGTCCCTCCGTTTGATCTTCATGGGGACGCCGATGTTTGCGGTGCCGACCCTGCGCGTGCTCCATCGCGAACACGAAATCGTGGCCGTCTATACCCGCGCGCCGAAGCCTGGCGGCCGTCGGGGTCTGGAATTGCTGTCAACAGAGGTCGGGCAGGAAGCGCATCACCTTGGCATCCCGGTACTCACACCCAGCACCCTAAAAACGCCGGAGGCGCTCGATCAATTTCGCACGCACAACGCGGATGCTGCGGTCGTTGTAGCCTACGGCATGATCCTGCCGCAGGCGATCCTGGATGCGCCGAGACTCGGCTGCTTCAACCTTCATGCCTCGCTGCTGCCGCGCTGGCGCGGAGCCGCACCTATCAACCGTGCCATCATGGAGGGCGATGCCGAGAGCGGCGTGATGGTGATGAAGATGGATGCAGGCCTCGACACCGGCGATATTGCTTTGGGTGAGTTTGTCGAAATCACAGACGAGACGACTGAAGTAAGGTTGCGTAGCTATCTGGCGGGTGCCGGAGCAAGACTCATGCGGCAAGCAATGCGTTCCCTGGAACGCGGTACGCTGCAATTGACGCCGCAGCCGAACGAAAGCGTCACCTATGCCGCCAAGATCACCAAGGCCGAAGCGCGCATTGACTGGAACAGGCCAGCCCACGAGGTGCTGCGCCATATTCACGGATTGTCGCCGTTCCCCGGTGCCTGGTGCGAGATACCGCTGGAAGGCGCAAGCCAACGGATCAAGATATTGCTTTGCGAGATGGCTAAAGCGTCCGGTGAGCCGGGCGCCGTGCTCGATGATCGTTTGACGATTGCTTGCAAACAGGGCGCGATACGAGTGCTCGAATTGCAGCGCGCCGGCAGGCAGCCGATGAAGGCGGAAGAATTCTTGCGTGGCACGCCGGTCAAGCCGCCGGCGCGGCTCACCTGATGCCCCGCTACAGACTGACAATCGAATATGACGGTGCGCCGTTCTCGGGCTGGCAGATTCAGGACAACGGTCCATCGGTGCAGGGCGCGCTCGAAGCCGCGGTCAAGGCAATCTGCGGCGAGGACGTTCGCGTCCACGGTGCTGGACGAACGGACGCTGGCGTCCACGCGCTCGGCCAGGTGGCGCATTGCGATATTGCCAGGCATTTCGTGCCGGGCCGTTTTCGCGACGGGCTGAATGCGCACCTGCGGCCGCATCCGATCGGCGTCATATCGGCGGACATCGTGCCTGACGATTTCGAGGCGCGGTTCTCCGCAAAAAAGCGCCACTACCGCTACCGGATCAGAAATACCCGGGCCAATCTGGCGATCGATATCGGCAGGGCCTGGCGGTTGCCGCGGCCGCTCGATACCGATGCGATGCATGAAGCTGCACAACGGCTGCTCGGCAAGCACGATTTCACCACCTTTCGCGATACCGAATGCCAGGCGAAATCGCCGGTGCGAACACTGGACCAGCTCGACGTGATCAGGGATGGCCAGGAGGTCGATATCCTGACCTCGGCGCGCTCGTTCCTGCACAGCCAGGTGCGCTCGATGGTGGGCTCTTTGGTGTGGGTCGGCGAGGGCCGCTGGTCCGCCAGCGATCTCGCCGCCGCGCTGGACGCGCGCAGCCGGCCTGCTTGCGGCCCGGTCGCGCCGCCGGAAGGGCTTTATCTGGTGCGGGTGGATTATTAGGCGCTATGCCTTGGCAATGACGACGTGCATCGCATTTTCCGTAGAGACATGCTCGGTGCACCTGTAGCCGAGGCTCACCAGATCTGTTCCTGCGAGCAGATTTTCGCCCGACCCAAGCAGCGCCGGTGAAATCGCCATATGCAATTCATCGACGAGTCCGGCGCGAAGATATTGCCGGATGGTGGCGACGCCGCCGCCCAACCTGATATCCTTGTCGCCTGCAGCCTCTTGAGCCCGCTGCAATGCGGCCTCGATCCCGTCGGTGACGAAGTGGAATACCGTGCCGCCCTTCATGCTAATCGGCGAGCGGGCGTGATGGGTCAGTACGAAGACATCGCAATGATAGGGCGGTTCGTCGCCCCACCAGCCCTTCCATTGATCATCCGGCCACGGACCACGCACCGGACCAAACATATTGCGGCCTAGTATCCACGCGCCGATGTTGACGAAACCGCGCTTCGCAAAATCGTCATCGGGCCCCTCGGTGCCGCCGTCCTTTCCGAACAACTTTTTCTGGAACGTGCGCGTTGGCAATACCCACTGATGCAGGGCCATTCCATCGACGCCCATCGGATTGTTGACGTCCTGATTGGGGCCAGCCCCAAATCCGTCGGCGGATACGCCGAAGCAGCGTACCACCAGTTTACCGTTGGAATAGTTATTCATGACGGAATACGTTCCCGGATGATGATAACGGCGTGTCAGGCGAAATAACGATCAAGAATGCTGCGGTATACTCTCGTCAGCTTTTCAAGATCGGCCACCGGGGTTCGCTCGTCGATCTGGTGCATGGTCTGACCGACCAGACCGAACTCGATCACCGGGCAGTAGTTTGAGATGAAACGGGCATCCGAGGTGCCGCCGCTCGTGCTCAATTCCGGCTTCCGGCCGGTGACCTCCTCGATCGCTGCCACCGCAAGATCGGTGAAAGCGCCGGGCTTGGTCACGAACACGTTCGAGTTCGACGGCTCCCAGACGATGCGCGCCTTGATGTGGTTGCCGGCTGCCTTGGCTAGCCGCGCCTCAACCAGTTCACGCAACGTCGCTTGGGTGTGCAGATCGTTGAAGCGGATGTTGAACCTGGCCCGGGCCTGTCCGGGAATCACATTGCTGGCGGCATTGCCGACATCGACGGAGGTGAATTCGAGGTTCGAGGCCTGGAACTGCTCGCTGCCGTGATCGAGAGGTTCGTCGCTGAGCGCCACGATCAGGCGCGAAATATCCGGCACCGGATTCAAGGCGCGGTGCGGATAGGCGACGTGCCCCTGAATGCCTTCGACGTAGAGCGTGCCGGACTGCGAGCCGCGGCGGCCGATCTTGATGCAGTCGCCGAGCGTCTCGACGTTCGACGGTTCGCCCAGCACACAATGGTTGAATTTGTCGCCACGCGCGGCAGCCCATTGCAAAAGCTTGACCGTGCCGTTGACGGCAACGTCTTCCTCGTCGCCTGTGATCAGAAACGAGATCGACCCTTTCGGCTTGCCGCCATGGTCTGCAAGGTATTGCAGCGCCGCGGCAACGCTGCAGGCAATGCCGCCTTTCATGTCGACGGTGCCGCGGCCGTAGAGAAAGCCGTCCTTCACCTCGCCGGAAAAAGCGCCCACCGTCCACGCTGTCTCATCGCCGGGCGGCACCACATCGGTATGGCCGGCGAAGGCGATGTGCGGCGCTTCGTTGCCGATGCGCGCATAAAGATTGTCGATATCGGCGGTGCCGGGTTCGCTGAAGGTGATCCGGTGGGTATCGAAACCGGCGGCTTTTAGAAGATTTTCCAGAACGCCGAGCGCTCCGGCATCGGCCGGAGTTATCGAGGGGCAGCGGACGAGATCGCGGGCGATCGAGAGGGCATCAGTCATGCGTCCCGATTAACACGCGTGGCCGCTGGGGGGCTAGCGCTATGCGAGACAAATTCATACGCGCTGGTCTGGTCCCAACGTGACGCAGATGAGGTGCGCGCTCTGGTCTGCGTTTTCGGAAGCGGGTTAGGTCCGAACCGGTTGGTCCACCGCGTCCCCTTCAGGCAATACATATCGATAAAACCCCAGATCGTCATAAAGCAGACGGCCAGCGCGAGGGGGAATATCAGGTACGAGTCGGGCAGCCGGTTCTGGAACTGGGCATAGAGGCCGGGAAGCGCGAAATAGGGGATCATCCACCAGCCGGCCTTGTCGCGATCGTGCAGCCGCTTGATGGAGGCTGCGAGGTAGGCCCAGATGAATATCAGCGTGCCGACGGCGTGAAAAAAAGCCAGTACGAAATGGGCCGGCGATGCCTCCTTGCCCTCGCGCAGGCGCGCGAAGGCGACGCGCAGCACCGCGGGGTCGACGATGCCGAAGATATCGTTGATGTTGAAATGAATGGATTTGACGGGGCTACCGAACACCTGCTCGATGATCACCATTAGCAAGGCGATGAAGAGCATCCAACAAACGATGACGAGTATCGCCAGCCACATCTTGGCGCGATTGATGCGGCCGTCAAATCCGAACAGAAACCAGACCCAATCCATCGCCAACCTCCGCGCCGCGGAGGGCCGCGGATCGGAGATTGGTCGCGCTGACAGGGCCTCCGGTTCGAGCTAGTCCCGCAGCAATTCGTTGATGCTGGTCTTGGCGCGGGTGCGCTCGTCGACCCGCTTGACGATGACGGCGCAGGCGGTCGCCGGGCCCGGCTGGCCGTTCTTCAGGGGTTTTGCCGGTAGCGTCCCGGGCACCACCACGGCATATTCCGGCACCTCGCCGATGAAAATCTCGCCGGTATCTCGATCGACGATCTTGGTGGAGGCGCCGAGAAACACGCCCATCGACAGCACCGCGCCCTTGCGCACGATCACGCCTTCAGCCACTTCCGATCGCGCGCCGATGAAACAATCGTCCTCGACGATCACGGGCTCGGCCTGCAACGGCTCCAGCACGCCGCCGATGCCAACGCCGCCCGAAATGTGGACACGCTTGCCGATCTGGGCGCAGGAGCCGACGGTGGACCATGTATCGATCATGGTCGCTTCATCGACATAGGCGCCGAGGTTGACGAAGGACGGCATCAGCACCACGTTCCGCGCGATGAAAGCCGAGCGGCGGACGATGGCGCCGGGCACGGCGCGAAAGCCGGCATCGCGAAAGCGGTTTTCGCCCCAGCCATCGAATTTCGACGGCACCTTGTCCCACCAGGACGCCTTGCCCGGGCCGCCGGCAATCGCGGCCATGTCGTTGAGCCGGAACGACAGCAGCACCGCCTTCTTCAGCCACTGATGCACTTTCCATTTGCCGCTTGCTTCGCGCTCGGCCACGCGCGCCTCGCCCTTGTCGAGCAAGTCGAGCGCATGATCGACGGCGTCGCGGACCTCGCCTTTGGTCGCGCCGGAAATGCCGTCACGGGCGTCGAACGCGGCGTTAATGGTGGATTCGAGAGCAGCAGCGGACATTACTCATCCTTGGATCGTGCTTGGACAGTTGTTACGGGGCTTTTTCGGGATTTGGAGACGGAGAGTCAAGGCGGCCTCTTACCCTCTCCCGCAAGGGAGAGGGTAAGAGGCCGTGGCCCTAGCCTTTCGCCAACCCCTGCAAAAATCCTGTCAGATCGTCGGTGACGTGGTCCACAGAGGGATCGTCGCGGCCTTCGAGCTCCCAGTCCTCGCGAACGACTTCCCTTGAGCCGTCGGGAACGACCAGCACTGTGGTCATGCCGAGCTGATGCGGCACCGCCAGATTGCGCGCCAGATCCTCGAACATCGCTGCTTTGCTCGCATCGACGTCGTGACACTTAAGGAACTTGTGATAGGTCTGGGCCGCCGGCTTCGGCTCAAGCTCGGCGGCGATGATGTCGAACACCGCTTCGAAATGCGCCGCCAGGCCAAGCCGCGTCAGAACGGCTTCGGCATGGTCGGTCGAGCCGTTGGTCAGGATCAGCTTGCGGCCTGGAAGTTTCGCGATCGCCGCGCCCATCGCCGGATTTGGCTCCAACGGCGAGTGGTCGATCTGGTGAACGTAAGCGAGATAGTCGTCGGCGTGCACGCCGTGCTCGGTCATCATGCCGCGCATGCTGGTGCCGTAGCGGCGGTAATAGTCCTTCTGGATGATCCGCGCCTGTTCGGCCGACACCTTCAGATAGGCGCCGATAAACTCGCCGATCCGCTGATCCACCTGTTGCCACAGGTTGACGTGATGCGGGTAAAGCGTGTTGTCGAGGTCGAAAACCCAGGTGTCGACATGGGTGAAGGCGCGTTTTTCGGTCATCATGGCATCGCAAAGCGCAGCGTCTTGCCGCCGCTCGACAGGTCCACGGCAGTAAACCCGGTCGTGGCGAGGCCGCGGGTGCCGCACTCACCCTGTTCGTTGATTTCGAACTTGCTCTCGCGCGTGCAAAGCGGAGTTTCTCCACCCCAGTTCAACGGTTTGTCCTTGAAGCGGATGGTACGGTTGTCGGCGTCGACGGCTTCGGCGAAGCTGAGGATGCGCTTGGGCTGGCCGGTCACATCAGGATGCAGGCATTTGCCGGGCTCGATGCGATACCAGCCGCGGCTGACCACCGTCTTGCCATCGTCTGTCGCGACGGCCGCCATCACCTTGTGCGGCGTGTCGTTGCACCAGGTGAGCCCGGTGGAGGAGGGGGCCTGCACGGCCTCGACCATGGTGGTGAAAAAATTCGTTGACTGGACGAAATCCGGCGTCAGTCCGCGGCTCTTCAGGAACGCCGCCAGTGCGGCTTGTGTTTTCGGGCCGTCGACGCCGTCGATCGGCGAGGCGTCGAAACCTGCAATCACCAATAAGCGTTGAATGGCGGCCAGACGCGCCTGGTCATCGTCGTACTCGCTGTCTTCAGCAAGGTATGCGACGAGGTTGCCGTCGTCGGCGCGGGTCGGAGTGATCTGGGTGAATGGCGCCGGCGTCTGGCCGGCCCGGCACTGGCGGGCGGCGGCGATGACGAAATTATCGGGAGCCACACAGAGGGTGTCGCTGCCGTTCTGCGGCAGCGGCGAGGCGCCGTAAACGCCAAGCGCGCGGGCATTGAGCAGGATACGGTCGGCGGTCAACGTGCCTTGCAGGACCACGCGGCACCCCGCCGGATCGATACGAAACCATCCGCGGGTCGCGGTCGCCGATTTGTCGTCGATGCCGATCGCCGCCTCAATCACATAGCTCATGCGGTTACAGAGTTTCAGGTCGGCATGGGCCGGCGCGATGCCGGCGAACAGGGCGATAGCCGGAAAAAATCCGGCGATGATGCGCCTTCGTTGCTTGACCGCGCCTTTCATCACTTGTGGATCAGCGTGCCCGTGCCCTGGTTGGTGAACAGTTCGAGCAAGACCGCGTGCGGCTGCTTGCCGTCGATGATGACGACGCCCTGGACGCCCTGCTCGAGCGCATAGATGCAGGTTTCGACTTTCGGAATCATGCCGCCCGAAATCGTGCCGTCGGCAATCAGCCTGCGCGCATCCTTGATCGAAAGATCAGGAATCAGCTTCTTCGATTTGTTGAGCACGCCGGGCACGTCGGTCAACAGCAGCAGCCGCTTGGCCTTGAGTGCGCCCGCCACCGCGCCGGCAAAGGTGTCAGCATTGACGTTGAAGGTCTGGCCGGTCTTCGAGGTGGCGAGCGGCGCTAGCACCGGGATCAACTCGTAGCCGATGATCTGGTTCAACAGCGTCAGGTCGACCTTTTCCGGTTCGCCGACAAAGCCGAGATCGACGACCTTTTCAATATGCGAATCCGGATCGACCATGGTGCGCGTCGCCTTCGACGCCGTCACCATATTGCCGTCCTTGCCGCAGAGGCCGACGGCCTTGCCGCCGGCTTCATTGATATAGCCGACCAGTTGCTTGTTGATCGAACCCGCCAGCACCATCTCGACGATCTCGATGGTGGCGGCATCGGTGATGCGAAGCCCTGCGGCGAATTCCGATTGAATGCCGAGCCGCTTGAGCATGGTGGCGATCTGTGGGCCGCCGCCATGCACCACCACCGGATTGATGGCGGTCTGCTCCAACAGCACGATGTCGCGGGCGAACGCCTTGGCGACATCCTCCGCGCCCATGGCGTGACCGCCATATTTGATGACGATGGTTTCGTCATCATATTCCTGCATGTGCGGCAACGCTTCCGACAGGATGCGGGCCTGATCGAGCGGAGTGATAGGGGACGCGTCGGTCATGAAGCGGGTCTCGCGGGTGCGGATTTCGAGCCGGGTTCTATCCGATTGTCGGGCAGGGCGCAAAGCGGATGCGGCGCCTGCCGTTCAGTTCCGCCGGGGCCATGCAGCGGCAATGGCCAGCACCAGCCAGCTGACGATCAGGAGCGTGCCGCCGATCGGCGCCGCAAACGGAAACAGGCCGTGGTCGGCGAAGTGCCGCAAACAGAGATCGCCGGCAAACAGCGCGGAAGCGATCACAAAGCCGAAGGCCGCGGCAAGCCCGCCTTTGCCAGCAACGATGCCACGTTCGGTCGATGCCACGACCGCGAGCACGGCGGTTGCGTGAAACAGCAACATCGAGGAGGCCGGCATGAGCCGTGCCGTATCGCCCTGATGGGTGGCGACGGCGGCCAGGATCACGCCATCGGCGCCCATGATGCCTGCCAGGATGACAAGGATGCGAAAAGCTCTCATCTCTATTGTCCCGATTCCGAAGTTCGTATCAATGTGCGGCCCCTGTTTACGAATTTCGGAATCGATAGGACAATAGCAAACTTATTAGTCTAGTGTGGCTTTGGTTCAAAAGTCCGCATGACGAACTCGCGGCATCAATGATGCGGACTTTTAAACCGCCACGCTAGCGCTCTCCGAGCAGGCGCACCATCGCGGCCCGCAGTTCCGGGATTCCGATAGCCGTTTCCGAAGACGTCGCGAGTACGTCGGGAAAAGCAGCCGGATGCGTTGAAAGCGAAGTCTTGATATCGCCGATGCGGCCTTCCAGTTCGGCCGGCTTGATCTGATCGGCCTTGGTCAGCACCACCTGATAACTGACGGCCGATCGGTCGAGCGTCTTGAGCACGTCGAGGTCGACATCTTTAAGGCCGTGCCGGGCATCGATCAGCACATAGACGCGTGCGAGGTTGCTGCGGCCCTGGAGATATTTGTGGATCAGTGCGGTCCACGACGCAACCTTGGCCTTGGGCGCCGAGGCGTAGCCATAGCCGGGCATATCGACGAGCCGCAGGCCGGCATGATCGGGACCGTCGAAGAAGATCAGTTCCTGGGTGCGGCCCGGCGTGCTCGAGGTCCGCGCCAGCGCGTTGCGGCCGGTGAGCGCGTTGATCAGGCTGGATTTGCCCACATTGGAGCGGCCTGCGAAGGCGACTTCCACGCCCGCCATCGGCGGCAGCGTTTCGATCGAGGGTGATGCCCAGATGAACTTGAAGTCGCCCGCGAATAATTTGCGGCCCTGTTCGATCAGCTTCGCATCGGGTTCGGCGGTCATGCGAAGGGAGTCCGTTTGTGAATTCCTCATGGTGAGGAGGCGCGCTGCCCGAGCAGGCCGAGTGTAAGCGAGGCCGTTAGCGAACGGCACAAAAAAGTAATACGCCGTCACTGGACGATGCATCGCATCGCCAGGAGAACCATGAAGCGTGTACCTCATCCTTCGAGACGCGCGAAGCGCGCTCCTCAGGATGAGGCGCCGGTCAGGTCTTTGATTTCGGCCTTCTTGCCGAATGTCGCCCTGACGTTGTCGAACAATTCCACCTTCACGCCGTTGCGGCGCATGATCAGGCTTTGCTGCAAAACCGAGAGTGTGTTGTTCCACGCCCAGTAAATCACCAAGCCCGCCGGGAAGCCCGCGAGCATGAAGGTGAAGATCAGCGGCATCCAGCCGAAGATCATCTGCTGGGTCGGATCGGGCGGGGTCGGGTTGAGCTTGAACTGGAACCACATCGTGATGCCCATGATGATCGGCCATACCCCGAGCGCGAGGTAATGACCGAACACCGGCAGCTGCGTCGGGTCGTAGTGCAAAAGGCCGAACAGAGTGAAAAGGTTGGTCGGATCGGGCGCCGACAGATCCTTGATCCAGCCATAGAACGGCGCGTGCCGCATTTCGATGGTGACGAACAGCACCTTGTAGAGCGAGAAGAACACCGGAATCTGCAAGGCGACGGGAAGACAACCGGCGATCGGGTTGATCTTCTCCTTCTTGTAGATTTCCATCATTTCCTGTTGCTGCTTCACCTTGTCGTCGGGATAGCGCTCCTTCAGCGCGGCGAGTTGCGGCTGCACCGATTTCATCTTCGCCATCGAGGCGTAGGACTTGTTGGCGAGCGGGAAGAAGATCAGCTTGACGAGCACCGTCACCAGCAGGATCGCGATGCCGAAATTGCCGATGAATTTATAGAAGAAGTCGAGCGCCAGGAACATCGGCTTGGTGATGAAGTAGAACATGCCCCAATCGATCAGAAGATCGAAATGGTTGAGTTCGAGTTGCTTGTTGTAACCGGCAGGCCCGAGGATCGGGAAATTGATGCCGACGACGCCGGCTTCCTTGGCGCCGGCGAACAGCCGCGTGTTGGCACTGCCGGTGCCGCCGATGGCAATCGTCTGCGGATCCTCAAGATAGTCGGTCTGGTAGGTGTGGACGTTGCCGACAAGGTTCGACGAATAGCGTGCCTGCAGCTGCGCGCGGGTATCGGGCAACAGCGCCGACGCCCAATATTTATCGGTGATACCTAGCCAGCCGTTGGTGACCTTGAAGTCGACCTTCTTGGCATCGTCGATCTTCTTGTAGGTATATTCCTGAAGGCCCTGGTCGCCGAGATAGCCGATCAGACCCTCGTGCAGGATGTAGTAGCCTGAGGTCTTGGGCGTGCCGTGCCGCGAGATCAGAGCGAAAGGATAGAGCGTGACCGGCGCATTGCCGACATTGGTCACCTCGTCCTTGATGGTGAAGAGATAGCGGTCGTCGATCGCGATGGTGCGGCGGAAGGTAAGTCCGTCGCCATTTTCATATTTCAGCGTCACCGGATGGTTCGGCGCCAGACTGCCACTCGTTTCCTGCTGCCAGAGCGTGTTCTGGTCCGGCATTTTAACCGAAGTGCCGCTGGCAGCGACCCAGCCGAATTCCGCGTAATAAGGCGCCTCCGAGCCCGAAGGCGAATACAGCACGATCGGCGGCGAAGCCGGATCGACGGTCTCACGGAATTGCACCAGCGACAGGTCGTCGATCCGCGCGCCCTTCAGCGAAATGCTGCCGGCAAGACGAGGGCTGTCGATCTTGACACGGGGGCTGGCGGCAATCGCGGCTTCACGGCTGACCGGGGCAGCCGAACCCGCCTGTGCGTTCGAGGGCGCGTTGGCCGATGACGGCGCAGGCGACGTGGCCTGTGGCGTAGTGGTGTTGACGGTGCCGGCATTCTGCGCCGGCACCGTCGTCTGGGTTTGCTGGGCGAGCTGCGCGGCGCGCTGCTTTTCCATCTGCGGAATGTTGAAGAAGTATTGCCAGCCGAGGAGCACGAGCCCGGAAAGGACGACGGCGAGGATGGTGTTGCGGCTGTCGGTCATCGGTTAAGGTCTCGTCGTTCTTTTCGGTTGCGGCGCGCGATTTGCGCTTTGCCGGTCGAGGCGATGCAGCGCCTGGCTGAGATCGCCGAGCATGCTGCAGAAGTCGGACGTCAGGGCCGCCCGGCGGCCGATTAGCACATAATCACAGTGTGGCTGCAGCGATACCACCGGCAGCCGTTTCACCAATTCCCGAAGCCGGCGCCGGATACGGTTGCGTTCCGTCGCGGTTCCATTCTTCTTGGTAACGGTGAAGCCTACCCGGACCGGACCTTCGTCGTCGCGTCGGCGGCGCTGCACGACAAAAGCGGCAGTACTGGTCCGCGCGCCATTGGCAACGGCGAGGAAGTCCGCCCGCTGCCTTAGCCGATCCATGATAAGATCTCTTTGAAGGGAACCCGGCCAGTGTGGTGGATTTGACATTCGATTAAGCCCTGCGGCGAGTCCTCAAATCGAATGTCAAATCCAAAACCACACTAGAATCCCATATTTGCCAGTGTCCCTTTGGTTCTGACATTCGTAAGCGAAGACGCCGCGACATGATACGAATGTCAGAACCGGGACACTAGGCGCTCAAGCGCTTGCGGCCACGCGCGCGGCGTGCGGCGAGGACCTTGCGGCCGCCCGTCGTGGCGAGACGGGCACGGAAGCCATGGCGGCGCTTGCGCACCAGTTTGCTCGGTTGATAAGTCCGCTTCACGGGTCGTTCTCCGCTGACAACTTGCCTGCTAGGGCGACAATTTGCCTGA
Source organism: uncultured Alphaproteobacteria bacterium (assembly GCA_963770515.1). Taxonomy (GTDB): domain Bacteria; phylum Pseudomonadota; class Alphaproteobacteria; order Rhizobiales; family Xanthobacteraceae; genus Bradyrhizobium. The sequence continues at coordinate 725,231 of CAVYPW010000001.1, read as the reverse complement.
TAAATGAGGTATGTCCGCCGATGTGGGGCAGGCCCAAGAGGGCCATTTCCGGCCCGAAAGAGGCCTACCGGCTTGAGCCGGATTCATCGCGCACAATTGGCGCGGCTTATAAGGGAGGGACCCCTTTTCGTCAATGTCGCGGGAGGGGTGATGTAAGGTTCCCTGGTATGGTGGATTTGTTGCGAATAATTCAACAGTCGCGGTGTATTACCTCGGTAGCTAAGGCTTTGTCATTCGCCGGGCGGCCAGCGGCAATTTGGCCGTGCCGGTCACCTTGAGGCTTTCCAGGGGAACCGGTATCTGACCCCATCGATTCCCGCGGTCACTGTTATTAAACCTTGATTTGACGGCCCGACGCGCAGGGCCCAAATAGCCAAAAAGCAAGGCTTCGAAGGTAGTTATGGCGTCAGACATTGACGAGCAGCCGAACAGGGCGCCCCCGCGGGCCAGGCTCCCGCGCCGACTTGGTTTGTCCGGCAAACTGCTGCTGCTGACCATTCCGCTGGTGATGATCGCGGAAGTCCTGATCTATGTGCCTTCGATCGCCAACTTCTGGATGAACCGGCTTAACGGCCGCCTGGCATCGGCCAATACGGCCGCGCTGGTTCTCGACGCCGCACCTTCCGGCATGGTTCCGGAATCGCTGGCGCACCAAATCCTCGACAGCATCGGCGCGCGGGCGGTTGCGATCAAGCTCGGCCAGCAGCGGCGCTTGCTCGCCAGCGCCAATCTGCCGCCGGCGATCGACCACGACGTCGATATGCGGACATTGACGGTCTGGTCCTCGATCCTCACGTCTTTCGAGACGATGTTCGAGACCGGCAATCAGACGATCCGCATCATCGGCCCGGCGCCAGGTGGCGGCCAGTTCATCGAGGTGGTGGTCGATGAGATACCGTTGCGCCAGGCGATGTACCGGTTTTCCCGCAACCTGCTGCTGGTCTCGCTGGCGATTGCAATCCTGACCGCGGCACTGGTCTATCTCGCGCTGCATTTCCTGTTCGTGCGGCCGATGCGGCGGCTGACCGAAAGCCTCGTCAGCTTTCACGAGAATCCGGAAAGCTCGGCCCGGATCATCGTGCCGTCGAACCGCAGCGACGAGATTGGCGTGGCGGAGCGCGAACTATCCGACATGCAGCGCGACCTCGTCTCGATGCTGCATCAAAAGAGCCGCCTTGCGGCGCTTGGCCTTGCGGTGTCGAAGATCAACCACGATCTGCGCAACCTTCTGGCCTCCTCGCAATTGCTTTCGGACCAGCTGGCGAGCGTGCCGGACCCGCGCGTTCAGCGCTTTGCGCCAAAGCTGATGCGCTCGCTGGAGCGCGCGATCGCGTTTTGCCAGTCGACGCTGTCTTACGGCCGCGCGCAGGAAGCCGCGCCCGACCGCCGCATGATCCTGATCGAGCCGGTCGTGGCCGAAGTGCGCGAATCGGCAGGGCTTGCCGCCGACACCTCGATCACCTGGATCAGTGCGATCGAGCGCGGCCTGACGATCGATGCCGATCCTGATCAATTGTTCCGGGTGCTGCTCAACCTGGTGCGCAATGCCGAGCAGGCGCTTGAGGGCCAGCCCGCCACGCAAATCCGGATCACCGGCCGGCGCGAAGGTGCGGTTGCCATCATCGAAGTGTCCGACACCGGTCCCGGCATTCCGCCCGCGACCCGCGAGAATCTGTTCAAGGCGTTCCAGACCTCAGGCAGGCCCGGCGGCAGCGGGCTCGGCCTTGCGATCGCCGCTGAACTGGTGGGCGCCCACGGTGGCCAAATTCACATGGTCGAAGGCACCATCGGCGCGACCTTCCGCATCACCATACCGGATCGGCCGGTCGAACTCTTGAGCATCCGTAACGAACGGGCGCGGGCGTAAACGCCGATTCTCGCTTATTTCGGTCTGCCCGAGACCTTGCCAAGCCGGTTCGGAGCCGTTAGCAATGGCCCGCTTTCGCGACCTGCAAACAGGTTTTGCAGCGGCCGGACCCTAGGGTTCGAGCTCTTTTGCGAAACACGCGCCCGTAGCTCAGCTGGATAGAGCATCAGACTACGAATCTGAGGGTCGGACGTTCGAATCGTTCCGGGCGCGCCATTCAGATCAAGGGCTTACGGAAGTTCACCGTTTGAGCCGCGCAAACTAAAACGGTTTTTCAAACGGCTTTGTTGCAGGGATCGAACTTTCGTAACTTTAGTCGGTCCAGCGGTCAACTGAGATCGGGGTGTCCTTGACCAGCAGTTCGTGAAGCTCATGACCCGAAGGTCATAGGCTCAAATCCTATCCCCGTAACCAAACAAGCCTCTGATTTTATCAGGTTTTCAGAAAGCCGCCCTCGGGGCGGCTTTCCTATTTTTGAGCCGTGTCTCCACCGCACCTGATTTCGAAATAATTTTTCGGGGCGACCGGTCCTTCCGGCGCAAAAATGCAATACGGGCGGAACGGAGGCGCGGGCGATTCGTCCGATAAAATTAAAAATATTTTGGCTACCTGACGCCTAAGCCCGGTGCGGCACGGCTCACGTATCGAGCATGTCCCATTCGTCGCCCATCACCCAACGGAGCGCGGATAGCTTGCCGTTCAACATGCCCCATTCAAAATCGTTGCTGTAGTATTCGCGAAGCGCCTTCTTGCCACCGTACTTCCGTTCGGCCCGCTTCATCGCCTTCAACATGCCCGCGTAAATGTCGGGTTTGATAGTCTCCGTGCGGTCCTTCAGATTGGCAAGCAACACTAGTTTTCGGTCGTACCAAATTCGGTCGGTGAATTCTTCGGCTGCCGCTAGGATTACATTGTCGTTGCGCCGGAAAATCATCGGCCACTCTTTGCCGGGGTTTTCACCGTCCGGAATCCACTCAACTTTATCGCCTTCCTTCGTGTACCCGACACGGTGGCCGTTCGGTCCAACCTCGCCGGGCGGAATCGGGTCAGTCGTTTGATTGGGCGTGCGGCGCTTGCCTAACAATTCCTCTCGAAACTGCGCATAGGCTTCCGGCGTGATCTTGTGCTTCCTGTGTGTGACCATCAGTTTGGTCACTTTCAACGCTTCGTCAATTCGGGGCATTCGCGCGCGGGATTTGGTCGCTTGCATTTGCCGAAGCTGTGCCAGTAGGTGCTTAGTGATAGCCACCTTCAGTTCACCCGGTGACGCAAACGAGCCCACCAAGGCTTTCGTGTAGGTGTCGCGTTGAAAGCGCTTCAACCGTCTGTGTTGTGCCAAGTCGATTTTATTCGGGTCTATCGGTCGATTGGAGAAGTACAATAGGACCGGCTTTCCTGCCGCGACGAAGTTATCTATTTCTTCGACGGTACCGGATTCCGCAACTCCGGTGTTGGTCCCTAGCTTCGTCCAGAACATTCCGACTAGGATGTCTGACGTGGTTAGGAGTTGGGTGTTGATCGCCTCTTGCGGTCGTACGCCGGAGCTTGGAATCGCGTGCGTCTCCCACGCAACGGGCAACAACACCGACGACTCTGCGGCAGCGTGCTGTGCATTCCATTCATAGACGGCTTCGATAGCCGCTTTGCGCTCTTCGGCTAGATCGGAGGGTGACGCGATCAACACACGATAGGTGGTCGCTGTGAAGGACATGCTGAGGCTCGCCGCATAGAAGAGTTTGAATCGGGCTACCTAATACTCAAGGTCGTTTAATCCCCATCGGAGGGCGCAATTTCTAACCAGATTTTCTTCTCTGCTTTATCTGCCCATTCGATTGTGTATTTGACTTCCCGCTTGCCCGAATTGAGCAGCGCGGTCGCATGACATGTACGCTTCTCCGCGCCATCGTCGTAAGAAAGTTCTTGTACGTCTTGAAGTTGGAAGACTGTAACCTTGACAACTGTGGTAAGCGGCGCGTTCTCCAACGCTTGCTTAGCAAGGTCTGTTGCCGTGGTGCTATTGCACTTCGGAATGGCATTGCTCAACATCGTTTCCGTATCGTATCCGATCAAGCGCAATACCAAAATGCCTCCCCCGAATAGCCAAAATACAAACAACAACACCGCGGTCATCACGATCCCTCTTATTAGGGCACTTTTCTTGGCGAGGGACGCATTCGACTTGTCTTTGACAGCTACGCGAACGGTTGGCGGAATTGGAGGGGGACTCGCACGCTGTGCAATTTCGGTGTCTCGAATTGGTCTCCACGATTCCCCGAATGTGTCATTCCAAACGAGCGTGTTCGGGGTAAGCTGGCCTTTGGATAGTAGGTCTCGAATCTCTTCGCTACCAACCGGCCCGGCGTAACCGTCTTGTGTTGTGTAAAACCAGCCTAACGCAGCCACAGGGTCCCCCGAAAACATTCTGCCATTTCGGCTCGTCCAAGTTGAGCGGCAACCTTACGTTACGTCAACGCATAAAGGCGAGGATGGCATCTAGGGTGGAGCCTGCGTTCAGATCGAAACAAACATCATCGACATAAGATACGGTCTGGGAAGGGTTGATTGCGGGCGAGGGAGCAAACTACCACTAGTTTCAAAGATGATTCTGTTACATCGTAAAATTTGAGGGGGCTCAGCGCGCCGCTCCTTGTGCCTCCAAGATATCTGCTCCTCGGCAAAGCTGAGTGCTTTCTGGGGCGCCGATACCGAATAAACGGATACGCTGTCCGTGGATTTCTATCGTGTCGCCATCGATCACGGATGTCTGCTCGACGAATTCCGATGCCGCTGCATCTCCCGCAAAGAAGCGGAGAACAATCAGGGATGTGGAGCAGGACAACGCAAGAAGGGGCCTCAGAGCGCGGCATGTAAGCGCCGAAAGTCTCATTCGTATTCGCCCAGGCTAGTTGCAATCCTTTGGATTGTATCTCAATATCGCAACCAGGGGGAGAACAAATGGGACTGCGGTTCCGGAAGTCCATCAGGATAGTTCCAGGGGTGCGCCTGAACGTAGGCTTGAGGCGCACGAGCGTTTCGTTTGGCGGCAGAGGCTTCACTTACAACGTGGGATCAAACGGCTCCCGTGTCACGGTCGGCATACCGGGTTCGGGGCTTTCATATTCCACGCCAGTAACTCCACCTAATCCGGTTGGCCACATCGCTGGTGCGATACTGCCCCGTAGACGCTATTCGCTTACACCATTTGTGATCGCTGCCTTCTTGTTTGGCCTCCTTTACCTCGCTGTTCATTCGAGTTCTCAGAACAGCGCAGCGATAAGCGCGACAGTAGCCCCTCCGGAAAAAGGCGATATCACAGGATCAACGGCCGGGGGCGACCAGCAATTTGACACTCTGATCAACGGCCCAATCCCGCTGCCGCGGCCGCGTCCGAAAATGCGAAATGAAAGCATCGGCCCACCGTTGCAGCTATTGCCTCAAGAGCGATCGGAGTAATCATGACTGGTTTCGAACAAGTACCATTTGGAGACGATGGCTTTACCGGCAATCCAGAACCCAGGTGTCCTTGTCTGCTGCTCCTGGACACCTCGCATTCAATGCAAGGTCGCCCGATTTCCGAACTCAATCGCGGAATCGTCACTCTAAAGGACCAACTAGCGACTGACGCGCTTGCTATGAAGCGAGTTGAAATCGGTGTTATTACTTTCGGTCCCGTAAATATAGAGTCCGGGTTTCAAACGCCGGATTATTGGCAGCCGACGGCACTATCTACGACAGGCGACACGCCGATGGGTGCTGCGATTGAGCAAGGCATAGACATGCTCAGGGAGCGGAAGCAGAGATATAAGGACAACGGCGTTTCGTACTATCGGCCGTGGATCTTTCTAATCACAGACGGTGCCCCCACCGATAGCTGGCAACGGGCTGCCCAGCGCGTCCGCGAAGGAGAAGAAAGTAAGGAGTTTTCGTTCTTTGCTATAGGCGTTGCGAACGCTGATATGGGAATACTTGCTCAGATTGCTCCACGCGGCCCACTAAAATTAGATGGCCTTAATTTTCGAGAACTCTTCATGTGGCTATCTAGCTCACTAAGCCGAGTGTCTGCCTCTAGCACGGGAGATCGTGTTGCTCTTCCGCCTCCTACCGGTTGGACCGAAGTCTAGTGCCATGAGTTGGCGGATTGCCGCTGCATCGGCTATAGGCACATCCCACGCCAAAACAGGTCTACCGTGCCAAGACAGTGTGCGCGTTCGCTTAATCGACACACCCCAAGGACCGATTCTAATTTCTGCTGTCTCCGACGGCGCGGGGAGCGCTGCTCATTCTGAAATTGGGTCGCGCGCGGCTGTAACGACGGTAACCTACCTGGCCGAAAACTACCTCAGCGCGGGCGGTACTTTGCTTTCGATAGGGCGTGATTTGGCCCTTAGTTGGCTTGCCCAAGTCCAGTCAGTCATATCAAACCTTGCGATTGGTGCAGGAACATCAGCGAGAGAGTTCGCTTGCACGCTCATGGTTGCGATAATTGGCGCTGACTCTTCTGCTTTCTTGCAGGTAGGCGACGGCGCAATGGTAGTACGCGAACCTGGAGATGAAGGATGGTCCTATGTTTTCTGGCCCCAACACGGGGAATACATCAACACTACGAATTTTTTGACGGCATCTAACGCCGCGTCTGTGATGGAGTTCGCCGTTACAAATCGCATTATTGAAAGCTTTTCATGCTTCTCCGATGGAATCGAAAACGTCGTCCTGAACAATGCAACAAGGGCGGTCCACGACACGTTCTTCAATGCGATGATCACACGGGTGCAAGATTCATCGGCTGTTGGGGTAGATGAAGTCCTCTCGCAAAGCTTGATTCGATACCTTAGTTCAGATCGGGTCTGTGAACGGACGGATGACGATAAGTCCTTAGTCCTCGCGACCCGTCTTACGCCCTCGAGTGCTGCAAATGCCGCCCCCTAATCTTATTGACGCAACAGGCCGAGAGGTGCGGTTGGGAGCGGTCATCGGCAAGGGCGGCGAGGGCACAGTGTACGCCGTCGCATCGTCTCAAGAGGTAGTAGCTAAGGTATATCATAAGCCGCTTTCTGCGGATCGCGCGGCGAAAATACGCATCATGTTGTCCTATTCAAACGACGACGTGAAGCGAGTATCCGCATGGCCCACGGGCATCATTCTCTCCAAGACGGACCACGCCACTGTCGGGCTTCTCATGCCCTTGATAAGCAATGCCAAGGACATTCATAAGTTATACAGCCCTAAGAGTCGCCTTGCGGAGTTCGAAAAAGCGGACTGGCGATTTCTGGTACGCGCCTGTGCGAACACAGCGCGCGCTTTTAGAGCAATCCATGAAACTGGTTGCGTGATCGGAGACATCAACGAAGGTAGCGTCTTAGTCGCGAAGGACGCCACAGTTAGGCTGATTGACTGCGATAGCTATCAGGTCTTGGATAAAGGCAAGCGATATCCATGCGAAGTTGGTGTTGAGACCTTTACTCCCCCGGAACTCCAAGGGAAAAACCTTCGAGAAGTCGTTCGGTCAACCAACCACGACAATTTCGGGCTAGCCGTCATGATGTTTCTCCTCTTGTTTATGGGGAGACATCCATTCGCTGGGCGCTACTTGGGACGAGGCGATATGCCGATTCCCAAGGCAATTTCAGAGCTTCGATTTGCGTATAGCGCCATGCGAGCAGACGTGCAGATGGATAAGCCCCCACACACACCATCATTGTCGATTGTCGGCGATCAAGTTGCTTTCTTGTTTGAGCGGGCATTTGCGAAGCAGATGGTCCAGGGAGGCAGACCCTCTCCAAATGAGTGGGTGCAGGCTCTAATCGACCTTGAGAAGAGTTTAAAGAACTGCAACGCCAACGCGGCCCACTGGCACCTTAAGGATATCGCGTGCCCTTGGTGCCCAATGGAAGCGGCAACCGGCATAGAGCTTTTTCCCTTTGTCTCCTTTGGGACTGGCGGAGCCCTCGACTTAACCTCGCTTTGGCGTCAGATCGAATCCCTTTCGAGCCCGGGACCGGCGCCTGAAATCAACGTGCCGCGCCCAGACGCCAGTGCGGAGGCGCTTTCAATCGCAGGTTCGTTCAGGCGTGCAAATGTCTTGGCTTTTGGCTTGGCACTCTTGATCGGTGGTGTTGGTGTGTTTGGCGGGTTGAGTGCGCCTGCCCCGCTCCTCCTGCTATTTGCGGCTCTTGTTTCGTTCTTCGGAGCGCGAAGGTGGTTCGACAGATCGAGCGATGTCTATAAATTTCGAGCGGCAGAAGCGGCAGCGAAGGAAATCTGGGTACGCGCACAACAGCAATGGGCTGAACGAACTGGATCAGCGGCGTTTGACTCAAAAAAGGAGGAGGTTTTGCGCCTCAAAGCCGCGATCGACTATCTTCCGCAGCTACGAAATACAAAATTAGACCAACTCAAGAAATCAGTGAAGCAAGTTCAGCTTTCAAGATACCTCGATAGTTTCGACATCGACAAGGCGAAGTTGGATGGGATCGGAGATGGACGTAAAGGCACCTTGCAGTCCTACGGAATCGAAACAGCGGCAGACCTGCTTGGGAAAGCAATTGAGTCAGTGCCAGGATTTGGACCGAAGCTATGTGGAACGCTATATGCGTGGCGTCAGTCGCTCGAAGCGCGCTTCGTCTTCAACCCAGCTACTGGCGTTGATCGTCGCGACATAGACAAAATTGAGCACGAGATCGTCGTAGAACGTCGGAGATTGGAGCAAGCGGTACGGAGCGGCTATGACGAGCTTAGACGGCTCCACGATCGAGTTGTACACGCAAGAACTCAACTGAGAGGGGCAGTCGAAGCCGCTTATACGGCCTACCTTCAGGCGGACGTGAATTACCAAGCGGTATCACGCTAGCACGTCCCTGAAGCTTATTGCTTCCAACCAACCACTACGCCGTTCTCCAAGTAGACCCGATTGCTAAACCGGTTCCTCCCCGTCTGACCATACTTCCAAGTTTCTTTAGTTCTCGTTTTCTTGACTTCGTAATCGCGGTCAACTGGATCACCTAAGGACTCTACAAGCTGCTCCTGAGTCATCCCTTGCCAAATCTGGCGCGCGATTATCATTTCGGCGATTTCCTCGCCGTATTTCGCAATGAGACGCTGCCTGCGCTCACGCTGCGCTACGCTGTTGATGACAAACACTCCCCCAACAACAGCAGCTATCGCAAAGACGATCACTAGCAACAATCCCGTGCCGTCTGAACTTGCCGTGGTCGAAGAAGCGATTGAAGCAGGCGCGGTCTGTGGTGTTGGAGTTATCTGAGCGATTGAAGGCGAACCTGGGCTAGGCACATTCTGAATTGTCGGGGGACCTTGGACGCTGGTTGGAAGGGATGGAGGAGACAGTTGGGGTGTTGGCGTTGTCGTTGGGGCTGGAGGCAATGCCGCTAACGCCGCGAGCCGTTGCTTTGTCATGTCCAGCAGGCAGGACCAGAACGCGTTACCCGGAACGGCCCCGCAAGCGGCGTTACGATGCTGTATCCATGAGCGCTGTTGATCGATGAGCGTCTGGGCTTCTGTTGACCTCCTAGCCCGAAGAGCTTGTTGGTACTGTTGCCCCATGCGCGCATCCCACTCGGAAAGAGTTGGGTCCCCGCAGATAGCCCTCTCAATTGAAAGAGCGGCAGCGCGGCAGTCGAAGCTTTGTCCGTGCGCTCGGTCAGTCGCGCAGGCGAACAGAACGCTGAGAAGCACGGCAAAGACGCGGTTCATTTCAATGAATGTTCCTTATTCAAAGGTCGTGAAGCCAGCTAGGTGAGAGAACGTGCCCGCCTCGGCGGACCGTACGAGTTCGCAGGATATTCACAATGGGATATCGAACGAAAAATTACAACCAAAGGGTATTCCAGCGACAGGCCCCGCGTGTCAGTGTGCGGAGCCAGCGGCCTGCGCAAAAAGGGTAAAGGAAATGGCTAAATGGGCGGATTACGTCATCACGGCGGTCAGGTTTAACGACAAGCATACCCACATCGATAGGGTGAGGGCGCACAAAGATAACGGCGAGTCACTGGAGGCACCTCAAGAGTACACGCGTCAGACGGTAGTGACGGCTATCAATGACGGCCTCACATTCGTTACCGCCTTCAAGGCGAGCGATGGGCAATGGAAAAAAGGAGAGGAGGTGTTCATCGTCCACATCCACGGCACTGCCTACATAAAAACGAAGAGAGATAACACCACCAGGGATAATTTGGACAATCTGCCCGAGTTTTAGGACTATTTTAGGTCTTGGAAATCCGCAGTTGCCAACAAATCGATAGAGTTGCAAACTTCAGATGGGAGGGCTCTCATGAGTAACAATAAAGACCGAGTCTACATTGAACGGAGAGAACAAGGGGACTACGCCATCAGAAAGGGCGGGTCGGAGCGTGCCAGTGGTACGGCACCGACGCAACGCAAAGCGATCGAAAAAGCTGAAAAGATGTTTCCTGATCAGAAACCTCTGATCGAACGCGTTCGCGACACTGAAAAAGGCGGCCGAGACAAGTGGCGGACAGAGTAGCTATTTCCCTTTGACGCCCTTAGAGCGCGAACCAGCTTTTCTAGACCGCAGGGCATCGAGCCGCATGTCACTACGACGGTCCGACGCAAAATCGCTTCCATAGGTTTCGCGCAGGGTACCCACCAAAGTATCCCCACGCTTTTGGCGGATCTCACCGGTTCGATCGCGGTGACGTCCCTCTAATCCGACGGCCGTATGTACTTCGTAAAAGCGGCGCAGAACTCCATTGATCCGGGTCTGATAGCCTTTGCCCTGGTCCTTAAACCAGTCCAGGACATCACTATCCAGCTTGATGCCTACGGCTACCTTCTCCGGCCGCGCAATCTCCGCCCGGGCCCAATCGGCATCGGACATGGGCGCGCCCTCATGATCCTTGGCTGCAATGTCTTCAACTTGCGCAGACGTCTGGCGATCCAGACGCTTCCAGTCGGTCTTGCCCTTCAAAGGCACCAAAGTGCCGTCTGCTTTCTTTTGATAGGCCTTGCCGTCGACTAGGACGGCGCGTGCTTTAGCTTTTTTCATAACGCCGCTGCTCCCTTTTGTTTGCTTTTCGGGCGGAGATGATCCAGATGACCTTTCCACGCTCCGTATAGGTAACGTGGAAGACCCGCTCTTCGACCACAGCAAGCATATTAAAGCGCTCTTCGCCGTAGTCCTTGCGGTTGTCTTTCGCCACCTTCTTCATGGGATCCGCGAAAGCCACCACGACGTCCGCGAAGTCGATGCCGCGCTCGGCAACGTTCTTGGCACATTTGGCCGGATTCCAGTCGAACTCCATAGCTTATTATGGGATGTATCTAGACTTTTATCAATACTATTGTCTAGATTGTTAGACGGACGATCAACGGCTTAACTAGTTATTGAAGTAGAAAGAATGGAGAAATTAGGGGCGGGCGTCACGGGTCGCGGCGGCAACAATACTCGGCCTCCCTCGTTGCTATTCCGCAACGCGGCTCGAAAGAAAGGCCATCAATGCGGGGCTGGTTTCCGGTTAAATTAGTGGCGGAATGATGCATAAATACAACCTGTGAGGGGCTGTTGAGCGAGACGAGCTTTGAGCAAGAGCATTTCGAAATCCCGAGTTTGTTGAGAATCCCGAACCACGCTGCCCGGTCGTTTTGTTGCTAGATAATCCTGGATAAATGAGCGATCAGCCGATTGCTCAGGTTGAACGATGGGTTACAAGTGTTCCTCGATGAGCTGTCTCGCGATGCCCTAGCTTCTACCCTTGAGCAGCTGAATCAGACCTCATCGGACTGACGTTTCGGACGCCATGAGACGGGATCGGCGATCCAGCGGTTGATATCGGATTCATGCCAGCCGGTCCCGTTGGTGCTGATCTTGATTTGGGTGGGGAAGGTGCCGTCGGCGATCTTGCGGTAGATGGTCGAGCGGGACAGTCCGGTCCGGGAAAGGACAGTTTTCAGGCGGACGATACGCTCTGGTTCGCGCGTGGCCACGCTGCCTCCTGCTGGCTGTTGCTGACGGCCTCCGAGACCAGACAGGACAGAGTGTTGCAGGCGGACAAGGGCAATTCACACATCGCCGTACTATGGCGCAGAGTTGGTGGTAAATCGGATGGTTCAAATTTCGATTCCCCTGCTTCGACCTCGGCCAAGGTCGATGCCGTGGCTGAAGGCGAGTTCAAGGCCAAGCCGGCGGCCTGATTCGAACGTGATGCCGAGCTCGTGCTTGCGGTTGGCGAGGAGCGATTCCAGTTGCGGATCGCGTTCGAGGCCTCTCGCCATGTCACCCATCGCCGAGCGTGCGGACCTGTAGCCGGAGATGTCGCCCGCCTGATACCGGCGCAGACTGGCCTGGTCGAGCTTCTGCCAGTCGTCCACGAAGCGGTCGGCGCGGCGGCCCGGATTGATGCGCAGTTCGGTCTCAAGCTGGAGCGCGCGGATGGCGCGGTTGAGCCGGCCTCCAGCCGCCTCGCGGGCAAGATCCGGGTTCTTCTTGTAGGCGGCTTCGGCGTCGTGCGAGCCATGGGGCCGCACCTCCTCGAAGATTTTTCGGGCCTTTTGGAGTTCTTTCACCTGCTCGGGACTTGCATCGAAGCCCAGCTCCTGCATATCGAAGATCGCATCTACCGCCTGGGCATGGCGCACGAGCGCCTGGGTTCGCACGCGACGCATTTCCTTTTCCGCCTCTTCCGTCACCTTCCGTTCTGGCGCTTCGGTTTCGCGCCGCTCGGCTCCCGTACCGCTCCTGTCTCTTTCCGGCGTTTCCCGCTCCGGCTTCCGTCCGCCATCCGGGCCCGGCACACTTTCAGGAGAGCGCAGGCCGTCGAACACGTTGCGTACCTTCTCCGGTACGACCTTGCGGACGATCTCAACGACGCGCTCGCGGAAGGTGATCCCACGCCGCTCGGCATAGCTCTGGACGGGATCGGCACGCTCGTAGTCCGAGGCCATGTCCTTGGCCCGGTCGCGCGACAGGGTTCGCCTGAGCCGGTCCGGATTGGCAAAATCGTCGCGGCCATAATGCAGCTCCATGCCGTCGCGGTGTCGTGACAGGGCGACATAGCTGGAATGAGCGTCCATCCCAGGCGTCGCCAGCACATGGGTTCGGTCTACCGTCATGCCCTGCGCCTTGTGGATGGTCGCTGCATAGCCGTGGTCGATCTTGTTGTAGTCCTTGAAGTCGAACTGCACGGATCGGCCGTCGTCGGTCTCAACGGTCATGGACTGCGCGCTCACCTGTTCGAGGGTCCCGAGTGTGCCGTTCTTGACGCCAAGGCCTCGTTCGTTTTGCAGGAACATGACGCGATCTCCGCTGGCGAAGCCGCGTTCGCCACGCTCGACCGTCACACGCACCTCATCGCCCAGATCGCCCGCGGCCCGCATCCGCATCCGCGCTGCTTCGTTCAGCGCTCGCACCTCGTCGTTGGTGTGGGTGAGGATGATCCGGCTCCGATCCGGCGACGCCTGCCGGTCGCGGTCCCAGCGCTCGATCAGATCGTCCCGCGCCTGCTCGCGTGTTGGGGCCTCATGCACCATGCCATGGGAGCGATAGGCTCGCAGCGCATGGCCGGTTCTGCCCGTCGCCAGATAACGCGTGGCATCCCGTTGCCAGTCCTCGCGCTGGCGGCGCACCTCGCCGATCTCCACGCCGCCATGGCGCTCATGGATCGAGCGAAAGGCGGCGCCCGCTTCGATGGCTTGCAGTTGTTGGGGATCGCCGACCAGCACCACCTTTGCGCCGGCCTCTGCGGCATGGGACAGCACGCGTTCCAACTGGCGCGTGCCGACCATGCCCGCCTCGTCGATCACCAGGACATCGCGCGACGTGAGCAGGTCGCGTCCTTGTTCCCAGCCGTGTTCCAAGCTGGCGATGGTGCGAGACGCAATTCCCGATCCGCGTTCGAGATTTTCTGCCGCGATGCCGGACAGCGTCACGCCCCGGACCTCATAGCCGGCCGCCTCCCAGGCCTCCCGCGCCACCCCCAGCATCGCGCTCTTGCCGGCGCCGGCATGGCCGACCACAATGCCGAGATCGCGTCCATCGGTGATATGCGCCAGTGCCTCGGCTTGTTCGCCGGAAAGGACAAGTCCGCGCTCTTCGGCACGCGCAAGAGCCGCTTCGCGATCCGTCTCACGGACCTCATGGCGATCCCGTTCGGCCATCAGTTCGGCCGCGCGATGCAGGCGCTGTTCTGCCTCGATCATCGCGCGGGTTGTGAAGCGGTCTTCGCCGCTGATATCCTTGCCGAGTTCGACTAGATCGGGCGCCTTGCGCATCGCCGCCATGACCTCATTGAACTGGGCGATCCCATCGCTGTGGCGATGCGCGAACTTCGCCATGTCGCGCTGCGTGAACGTCGATTGCTGATGCGTGATGGCATCCAGCGCGACCGACGGATCGGCGACAATCCGTTCGCCATTGCCGCGCGCGATCTCGCGGTGCAGTTCGGCGCGGTCGGCCTCGGTCGCTTGGCCCTCGATGCCCCGAACCTCGATACGTTTGGCGGGGGCACCGATCTGGCTTTGCGGCTCCAGCGCGATGCCCTGCGCTTCCAGGCTGCGATGATCGATCCGCGCGTCGATGTCGAGCTCGGCCAGCCGTTCATTGGCAAGCTCGGCCCACCGTTCTCGCCAGCGCTGCACCATCTCGGTACGGTTCCAGTCGCGTACCTTCTGGCCAAAACCATTCTGGTCGACCGCCCGCATGGTCAGCATGACATGAGCATGGGGCTTGGGCATGCCATCCTCAGCCATGTCCCAATGCACATTGAGATCGGCGATCATGCCTCGATCGACGAATTCGCCCCGAACGAAGTCGCGGGCGAGTTCGATACCCTGCGCTTCGCTCATCTCGCGTGGAATGGCAAATTCAACTTCGCGGGCGAGCTGGGCATCTTTGCGGATTTCGAACGCTTCGACATCGTTCCACAGCCGTTCGCGGTCGCTCCAAGTCTGCGGCGCATTCTCCGGCAGCATCACTTCGGAATGAACGACGCCGCGCTTTCCGGAAAAATCATGACTGCGATCAAGCCGCTCGTCGCGCAGCCGCGCGCCCGAGCGGTAGGCGGCTGACGCCACCGCGCTGGAGCCAGACTTGCGGCCAATGACCTTGACGTGAAGATGATAGATCGCCATCGCGATCAGATCAGTGGCACAGCGAGGCGCACGTCGGAACGACGTATAAGCGCGCCCTCCCTCAAAAAAATCTCGGGAGGGATTACACCGTCTCAAACCGTCCCTGCGACCTTACAGCATTATGCCCAGGGCTCAACTATCATCCCCTCATCAACATGGCTGGAGAGCGTGATGCGCAAGCCGAGGGATTTCGACAACGAACTGAAAGCACTTGGGGACAAGGCGCGCGACCTCAAGAGCCGCAAGGTCCTGCAACTTGGCGAACTGGTCATCGCAACCGGGGCAGATAGCCTTAGCGTCGATGAACTGGCCGGAGCGCTGATCGTGCTTGCCGAGACAAAAGAGGCCGGAAAGAGAGGGAGGCATGGGCCAGGCGCGGAGCCGCGTTTTTTCAAAGCCGGGCGCGGCGAACTGCGCCGGCAGCTGAGCGCCACACTGGCGGCGTTCGGGCGCAACCGGGCAGCACGCAACCGTCAACAGGCAGCAAGGGCGCGACATGACATGCGCGCATGGCAAGTCGAGCGCCGCAAGCGCACACGGCACCTCATTGAACTGGGCGGCCTCGTCGTCAAGTCTCGTGTGGTGGACCTGACCGGCGATGATCGCGCCATCATCCTCGGCGCGATGCTCTGGATGGCAGACAGGCTCAAAAGCAATCAAGGCGAACAGGCGCGAGCGCTCTGGGCCGAAAAGGGAAAGGAGGCATTCGCTGTGGAACGGGTGACAGATGCGCCCACCATTTCGCAGGAAACGCTACAGGACCGGGCATAACCGAGAGCGGGCGGCGCGGAGATTCCAAATATAGCAGCGCTGCCCGCCATCGCGCGGCTCGTGTCTGACCTGCGTGTCGCGTTTCCGCTGAAGAGTAGTTGAGGCCTCGTGGCTCCGAAGTTTGATGGTTAAAGCAGGAAAGCCCTTGGGTAATGAACTGGGTCGACTCACTCAATGAGCGGTATGGAGTGGCCGTCTCTGAGGAGGCTACGACACGGCCCCACAGTTAGCCCCCCATCAGAAAACAGGGGCTCCTGCGTTAGCGGCGTCGCGCATCGAACCGCGCGGCTGTTTGGACCGCGACCGTCCCAGCTGTGCAGGCAATGACGCAGCTGCCGCTATCTCATGCCGATTTTTCTCGCGGCGCTGCGGAAGAGCGTCGCAGCATCGGGGGCGAACTGGAACGCGTTCAGATACTCCTCGACGCCAAACCGGGGCTGGGCCCGGCGAATCGCTTCAGCGTAGAAACGCGCTTCCGCGTTTCTTCCCGCGAGCACGTGGCAGAATGCGGCGATCGCGAGGATCAGGATATGGGCGTTCGGCTGTGCCGCCGCCTTGACGGACCATGCCGCGGCCTCGTCGAACTGGCCGAGCCGAACATGGGCCATCGCCTTGCTTCCCAGCATGCCAAACAGGAGCGGATCAAAAGGGCTTAGCAGGCGCGAGTGGTCGGCGGCCTCGATCGCGGCGCGAGGATCGCCCGACTGCGAATGTACGAAGGCGAGCGAGTAGTGGCCGAGTGCGAAGTTCGGGCTAAGGTCCACCGACCGCTGCAACTCACCGATCGCTTCGCCGTGGGTTCCCTTGAGCCAAAGCGCCCTTCCCATCGCCCAGTGCGCCGCAGGATCGTGCTCGTCAACGATCAGGCCGTGCCCTGCGGCCTCTAGGGCGTAGGTCATGTGAGTTTTCCGATCGCCCCAATTCTGGAATGCGCTCTGCCAATGGGTGAACGAAAGGCCGGCATGGGCTCGGGCAAACGTCGGATCCCGACGCACAGCCATTTCGAAAAACCGCTGGGCCGCCTCGTTCTCCGTCTCGGTGAAGTGGTACATATGCCAGAGCCCACGGTGATAGGCCTGCCACGCGTCTAGCGAGTCCGGCGGCCTGAGTACGGCGCGGTTACGTTCGATCGTTTCAATCTCGCTTGCGATCGACCCGACGATGCGGTTGCTGATGTCGTTTAGGATCGAGAAAACATCGTTATGGCTGCAATCGAAATCCTCTGCCCAAAGGATTCTCGCTGTGTTCGTTTCGATCAATTCCACGCTCACTCCGATTCGACCCTGCCACCGCCGTACCGATCCACTGGCGACATAGTCGACGTTGAGCCGCCGGCCGGCTTCTTCGGGGCCTATCCTTCGAAGACCGAGGGCAAAAACCGATCCCTCGGCGATAACGAAGAAGCTCCGCAGCTTGGCAAGGCGGGTAATCGTGTCATGCGTGAGCCCGTCGGCCGTCTCGCCGATACCTTCCCGCCGGTCCGGCACCGCGTGAAACGGCATTACCGCCAGCGAGGGGCGGCGCGCCCGTTTCGAACCGAGTTCGGCTGCTCTGTCAGGCGCCGTTGCCGCCGAACCCCTGATGGTGCTGATCGCAATCACGGCCGGCCGGACGTCGCTTGTCTCCTGCCAAGCCTTCCTAACAAGCTCGAAATCTAGTGACTCGGCCTCGTACAATTTCGCCGCGGCCGACAGATGCCGCCTGCACGCGTCCACGCGCCCGCGGCCGGCAAGGCGGCGCAGCAGCCCGATCTGCGCCCTGTCATCGAACGGCGCGACCTCGACCCACTTCTCGATCGCGGCAAGCGCCTCGTCGGAATCCGCAGGAAGGCTCTCGACCAGCCGTTGAAGAAGCGTGGCCCGAAAGGCAGAATATCGACTTTGCTGCCCGGTTAGCCACAGATTGAATTCGGGGCAGCGTTCGATAACAAGCCCCTCAAGCAGTTCGCCGGTGTAGAGTTCGCAAAGAGCCTCCAATCGCGTGGCGCCGAGCGTATTGATCGCGCCATCCATCGCGGCGGCGACTTCCGCTGCGTCCACGAACCAGCCGTCGAGCCGCAGCGCAACGGTATCTCCTGAGGTGACGACGACATTTCCGAGGAGGCCTCTCAGCTTGCTGAGGCACCAGCGAAGCTCGCCCCTAGGGTCGTTGGCTGCCTCGTCCCACAGCAACTCGCAGAGCCGGCTGCGCCGCACCGGGCATTGCGTCAATGCGAGATAGGCGAGCAGGCCGCACGTCTTGCGAGAGGCCGGCAATTCTAGCGGCGCGCCTGCGCGCTCAATCGCCAATGGTCCCAGCATGCGGAGCCGAACGCCTTCAGGCTCGCGATGGCATCCCGGCGGATTCCATTCCATTGACATTTCCACGGTCGTTCCAACGGCAGCGGACCCTAAAACCTTGTATCATTGAATTTATTCGGCCGCATCCGGCGCCGCGTCGGATGGGCCACCTGTCAAACAGGAGCACGAAAATGCCGGCTGCAACAGCCATCAGAACGACGCGGGGCCGTGGTCGCCTATTCGACAGCATTCTCGATACCGTTGGCGACACCCCAGTGATCCGGATCAACAACCTCGGCGTGGAAGGCAGGACGATTTACACCAAGGCGGAGTTCTTCAACCCGGCGTCTTCGGTCAAGGACCGGCTCGCCCTCAACATCATTGAAGCTGCTGAACGCACCGGCGCGCTAAAACCGGGCCAAACGGTGGTCGAGGCGACCAGCGGCAATACCGGCATCGGCCTGGCCATGGTCTGCGCCCAAAAGGGCTATCCGCTGGTAGTAACGATGGCCGACAGCTTCTCAGTCGAACGGCGCAAGCTGATGCGCATGCTGGGCGCCAAGGTGGTACTGACGCCGCGGGCCCAGAAAGGCATCGGCATGTACCAGAAGGCAGCTGAATTGGCTCAGAGCCACGGCTGGTTTCTCGCCAGACAATTCGAGACAGAGGCCAATGCTGAGATCCACGAGAGCACGACAGCCCGCGAAATCATCAATGACTTTGCCGGCCAGCGCCTCGACTACTTCGTTACCGGCTACGGCACCGGCGGAACAGTCGCTGGCGTCGCGCGTGTGCTCAGGCGCGAGCGACCGGAGACCCGCATCGTGCTGTGCGAACCTGCCAACGCCCAGTTGGTCGGAAGCGGGGTCGCGCAGCAGCGTGCTGTCGGGGGGGCGCCGGCCACCAGCCATCCGGCATGGGAGTCGCATCCGATCCAGGGTTGGACCCCAGACTTCATTCCTGCCGTGCTGCAAGAGGCGATCGATTCGAAATCCTGCGACGAGGTTGTGCCCGTCACCGGCGCCGAAGGCATGGAGTGGTGCAGGCAGCTTGCGCAGAAGGAAGGTATCTTCACCGGAATATCTGGCGGATCGACGTTCGCGGTCGCGCGCCGAGTAGCGCAACGCGCACCGGCCGGCTCGACCATCCTGTGCATGTTGCCCGATACCGGAGAACGCTACCTGAGCACGCCGCTGTTCGATTCTATCCAGGCAGACATGAGCGAGGAGGAACTTGCGGTGTCCCGTTCGACCCCAAGTTGCCAGTTTTCGGTTGCTTGAGACTTTGGCGATGCAAAGCCTGCCCGACCGATCGGCCAAGGCCGTCGAGGAAACGCTCGACCCGGAGGACTGGAGCGACGCGCAAACCGTTGCTCGCCAAGCCGTCGACGACGCGATTGCGTATCTCCGCGACGTTCGCGCTCGTCCGGTCTGGCAGAACATGCCGGATGAGGTC
The DNA here is from genome assembly GCA_963770515.1 of uncultured Alphaproteobacteria bacterium. GTDB lineage: Bacteria > Pseudomonadota > Alphaproteobacteria > Rhizobiales > Xanthobacteraceae > Bradyrhizobium. Next base: position 705,761 of record CAVYPW010000001.1, on the reverse strand, counting down.
AGAAGGAGTTTCCAGACACCCCTGCCGCATTCTCCAACGCAGCTGTCCGATGTCTATCGCGAGGTCGCCGCAACGGTGATGTCGTTTCCAATGGGCAACATTCATCCGCGCTTCTGGGCCTGGTACATGGGGTCCAGCAACTTCACCGGTGCGCTGGCCGACTTTCTGGCCGCGATCCAAGGATCGAATCTTGGTGGCGGCAATCACGCCGCCGCACGGATGGACGAGCAGGTCGTCGACTGGTGCAAGGAGATGATCGGCTTTCCGGCTTCGACCAGCGGCTCGCTCGTCAGCGGCGGATCAATGGCCAACACCGTAGCGCTGATCGTCGCGCGCAACGTCAAGGCGGGCGTCAACATACGCGAACGGGGCGTCGCTGCGATCGAGAGGCCGCTGCGGTTCTATGCCTCGGACCAGCTCCACAGCTGCCATCGCAAGGCGATCGAGGCGATCGGCCTCGGCAACGGCGCGCTTCAACGAATCCCGACCCGCGACGATCTCCGCCTCGACCTGCAGGCACTCGGCGCAGCCATCGCGCGAGACCGCGCCGCCGGTTTTCATCCGGCATGCGTAATTGGCAATGCGGGCACCGTGAACACCGGGGCGATCGACGACCTCCAGGCTATCGCCGACCTAGCAGTGCAGGAGGATCTCTGGTTCCACGTGGACGGATGCATCGGGGCACTGATCGCTATCGCGCCCGACAACCGCCATCGCGTTCGCGGCCTGGAGCGCGCCGATTCCATCGCGCTTGATCCACACAAATGGCTGCACGCGCCGTTCGAAGTCGGATGCGTTCTGGTTCGCGACGCCGCCGCCCATCTGGCTAGCTTCTCCGTGGAGCAGGAATATCTGGGAAGGACACCGCGCGGGCTCGCTTCTGCAGACTGGCTTTATGAATATGGTCTGCAAACCAGCCGCGGATTTCGCGCCCTGAAAGTCTGGATGGCGCTCAAGGAGCACGGCGTCGAAAAATTCGGACGGCTCATCGATCAAAATATCGCCCAAGGTCACTATCTCGATGGATTGATCGCCTCGGAGCCGCAGCTCGAAATTGTAGCCCGGACCACCATCAACATCGTTTGCTTCCGCTATCGCGCGCCGGGACTCGACGACGAGGCCGCCAGAAAGCTCAATACCGAAATCATGATGAGGCTCCAGGAGGACGGCACAGCCGCCATCTCGGACACGACCGTTCATGGCAGACACTGCTTGAGGGTCGCCATCAACAACCATCGCACGCGAAGCTCCGATCTTGAGCTGCTGGTGCGAGAGGTTGTTCGCCTCGGACGGCAAATTGCGGGTGCGGGATAAAAGCGGACGATAGCAAACGTACAGGCGCGCATGAGCGGAATCGTTGCCTTGCCCGGCATCGCGAGGCAGAGGATCTACCATCGCGAGGAGCTGACCATGGATATGGGCGAGTGGCTTCGAAGCATCGATCTCGGGCAATACGAAGTCACGTTTCGCGAAAATGAGATTGACGATCAGATCCTTCCGAATTTGACGGCGGACGACCTCAAGGAACTCGGCGTCGCATTGGTCGGGCATCGTCGCAGGATTTTGACTGCGATCGCAGAGCTGTCGGCGGCCGTTGCAACTGTCCCTGCTGTCGCGCGCACTGACGGTCAGTCACCGGACGCGGAATCACCTCAGACTGCGGCCGAGCGCCGCCAACTGACCGTCCTATTCTGCGATCTCGCCGGATCGACGGCAATGTCTGCTCGCCTCGACCCGGAGGACATGCGCGAGATCATTCGGGCCTATCAGGACGCGTGCATCGGTGTGGTTGTACGCTACGACGGCTTCGTCGCAAAGTTCATGGGCGACGGCGTGCTCGCTTATTTCGGATTTCCTCGCGCCCACGAAGACGACGCCGAACGGGCTGTGCGGGCTGGACTTGATTTGACCGAAGCTGTCGCAAATCTTCGGACGCCCAGTGGAGAAATCCTGCAGACCCGCATCGGTGTCGCGACGGGCATCGTCGTCGTCGGAGATCTTGTCGGCGAGGGGTCTGCGCAGGAGCAAGCCGTTATCGGCGATACGCCCAATCTGGCGGCGCGCCTGCAAACGCGCGCTGAGCCAGGTGGTGTCCTGATCGCGGAGCAGACGCGTCGGTTACTCGGCGACGCATTCGAGTTGAAGCCGCTTGATCTGCAAGACCTCAAGGGGTTAGGTGCCTCGGTCCGCGCCTGGGTAGTCGTGCGCGAGGCCGAAACAGAAACCCGCTTCGAAGCGTCGCGATCAAGCCGAATGACTCCGTTCGTTGGACGCGAGCCCGAGGTCGGGTTGCTGATCGAGCGATGGCGGGACGCATGCGCAGGCGAAGGCAAGGTCGCGTTGCTTTCGGGCGAGCCCGGCATTGGTAAGTCGCGCATTCTGGCCGCTGTGCGCGAACGGATCGCCGACGAGCCACATCTCGTGATCCGCTATCAATGCTCCCCGCACCATGTGAACGATGCTTTCTACCCGATTGTCAGCAACATCTGGCGCAGCTGTGAGTTTGGCAACGACGAACCACCGGCGGCGCGACTTGATAAACTCGAGGCGATTGCCCGCCGCTCGCGGCTCGAGCCGATAGAGGTCGTACCATTTGTGGCGTCGCTTTGTTCAGTTCCGCTCGAAGGTCGCTATGCGCAGCCCGGGATGACGCCTGCCGAACAGAAGGAGCGTTTGATTGGCGCGCTGCTAGCGCTCTTTCAAGGTTTGACCAACGAGGCGCCAGTGCTCGCGTTACTGGAAGACGCGCACTGGGCCGATCCGTCATCGCTCGAGTTGTTCAATCGTCTCGTCGACCGGCTGCCAAAACTCCGGGCGTTCCTGATCGTTACATTTCGGCCGGAATTCGTGCCGCCTTGGGCCGGCCAAGCGCACGTCCAGTCGTTGGCGCTAAGCCGGTTCGGGCGGCGCCACGCCCTTGCCTTGATTGATCAAGTCGCCGCCGGCAAGGCACTCCCGGCAGAGGTTTTGGAGCAGATCGTCGCCAAGACCGATGGCGTGCCGCTTTTTGTGGAGGAATTGACAAAGACCGTGCTGGAGTCCGATTTGCTGCGTGAAGACAACGGGTCCTACGTGCTCGCCTCCGTGTTTACGCCGCTCACGATTCCCTCGACCCTGCAGGACTCCCTCATGGCGCGGCTCGATCGTTTGGCTCCGATCAAGGAGATCGCGCAGATCGCCGCGACCATCGGCCGCGAGTTCGCTTTTGACCTTTTGGAAGAGGTATCCCCGATCCGGGGCGTCGCGCTCCAAGACGCGCTCGCCCAATTGATGGCCGCCGGACTGGTTTTTGGCCACCGGACGCCGTCAGAGGCGACCTATGCGTTTAAGCACGCTCTTGTCCAGGAGACGGCCTATGCGACCCTTCTCAAAGGACGCAGGCACCAGCTACATCAACGGATCGCCGAAAGCCTTCGCGATCGATTCCCGGAACGAGCCGACCGCGAGCCCGGAATTGTCGCGCATCACTTCACGCGAGCGGGGTTGCCGAAGACGGCGATCGAATGGTGGGGCCGTGCGGGGACTCAGGCGATGCACCGCTTCGCCAATGACGAGGCTGCTCTAAGTTATGCCAACGGCCTGAAACTGATGGCTGAGCTACCACCGGGCGAAGAGCGAGATCGGCAGCAGCTGGCGTTCCGTCTCGCGCTCGGACCGGCACTGCTCGCGGCGCGAGGCTATGCATCCGAAGAGGTCGAACGCAATTACCAGGAAGCAGGCCAGCTCGCCGCGGCTTTGTCCGACCGCGAGGCTGTATTCACGAGCGCCCGCGGTCAATGGCACTACCTTTACGACCGTGGCCAACTCGATCGCGCCTTGGCGCTTGCCGAGAGGCTATGCGCGATCGGGACGGAGGATTCGAGCACTGAGAAGACCTGCCTCGCGTTTCGCGCCGCCGGTTCGACCCTTATGAGCAAGGGTGAATTTGTCCGTGCAATCGAGGCATTTGAACGTGTCATCACTCTCGGCAGCCAAGCGCCGCTTGGCACTTGTTTTGCCCACCACGGCGAGGAGCCCCACATCGTTGCGCTGCAATACAAAGGGCTGTCCCTCGCGGTTCGAGGTTATGCCGACAGCGGCCTCGCATCAGCGCAGGCGGCGCTCTCTCTGGCAAAAACCTTAAACTTTCCCTTGATGGTAGCCTTCGCTTCGACGGCTCTCGGCATGGTGTTGATGCTCCGTCGCGAATACCAACCCTGCGCCGCTTTGGTCCAGCAGCAAATCGAGTTCTGCTCGGAGCAAGGTTTCGTTTTCTGGTCGGCCGCTCACGAAATCCTTCATGGCGCTTCCCAGGCTTGTCTCGACAAAGATCCGCAGGGCATCACCCAATTAGAGCGGGGCATCCAAAGCTGGAAGAAGACCGGTGCCACACTGCATATTCCAACTTGGTCGTCCTATCTCGCCGAGGCCGCGCTATGCGTCGGCGATCTTGATTGCGCGGAAAAAGCTGTCTTGAACGGAATCGAAACTTCCGAGCGACACGGCGATGCCTTCGCGCTTGCCGAATTGAAAAGGCTCGCCGGGCAGGTGCTTCTGAGGCAGGATCGAAATGATGAGGCCCGGCGCGCATTCGAATCTGCAGTGGAAATCGCTTACCGACAGGAGGCCGGACTGTATCTGCTGCGAGCCGGTCGCGATATGGCGTGCCGTGTCGCCGATCACGGCGAAGCCACCGTCGCCAGAGACATTTTGTCGCCGATAATCGAGAGGGTCGCAGAACACACGACCGGCCTGGATTTCGTAGAGGCCACCGCGCTGCTTTCAAGTTTGTCGGGAGCCGGCACGGCTGCTCTTTCGCGCTCATAGACTGAGAATAGCCTTGACCTTTGTTCCTCGTCGGCGCCCAAGGCTGGCGGCGGATGTCGGTATCGGCAGTTGAGTGTCCGAGTTAGGCGGCTTCGCGACGTCTCGGCTCAACAACCGCGGGACACCCATAGTTATCGGACAGATCTTGTTTAGCTTCCCGCAGAGCTCGGCGAGCGGCTCCGCGGTCAAGCCAATCCCGAATTTTACGATTTTCGACGGGCAGACCTACTAAGGCCGCAAACACGGCGCTGCTGATGGCTTGTTGCTGCCTGCGGAGATGATCTTCGAGAAGCTTGTGCCTGGTGATGTAGCCGGCACTAACGTCGGGGATAGCATGGTTCATAAGCAGTTTTGCGTCGAACTCCGACACGCCGGCGGCCGTCGCAATAGTTCGAAAGCTCTGACGAAGATCATTGCCCCACTTCGACAGCGTGGCCCGATCCTCCTTTTGCTCGACGAGATGCCCTGATGCGCTGTCGGCTGGGAATATCCAATCTGCAGCCTGTGACGGGTACATCTGCCGACCGAGGCGTATGGTCCGAACAAGGCAAAGGATCATTTCACGAGAGAGGGGAATATCGAAGGCCCGCTTGGCGCCGCCCTTGGGCTTAGGGATATTTACCATCCGTCGTCGAAAATTGACGTGGCTGGGTTGGATTTCCTGCAGCGCGGTAGGCCGACAACCGGAAAGCAGCGTAAACAGATGAAACTCGCGACGGATCGGGTTGTCGAGCGCAGCCAACTCGGCAAACCATCCTTTCAGGTCGCTGGTCCCCATTCCGGTGTCACGACGCTTCTCCCCGTTCCAGTCGATCGCATTGACAGGGTTGTCGGCGGGCAAAGACTTGTTGGCTTTGCGAGCATGATTGTAGATGGCGCGCAGGGTTCGCATGCTGCCGTTTGCGATATAGGGGCCATTTTCCTTCGTAATGTCATCGTGCTTGGTCACCACCTTGGCTGGATCCAGGCCAAGCTCTTGCAGTGATGAATCGAGCCATTCTTTGAAAATGCGCTCAACGTGATCGCGATAGCTCTCGATCGTGCGCTCGCTGCGACCCTTCCGAACCATGTGGGCGTCCCGGTATCGCTCCCAGGCTTGTCTCAGCGTGATCAAAGAGGCGGTCGCATCACCCTCGGTGGTTGCAGGTTGATCGACTCCCAAGCCCCGCTTTTCGACTTTCGGATGCTGGCCTCGGCTGATTTGAGCCAGGTAATCCTTTGCAGTTGCGCGCGCCGTACGTGTCGAGATTTTACTGGCATCGCCAATCGCTACTCGGACCGACGATACTCGCTTCTTTCCCTGTCGTAGGTCGCCTTGGATCGTGAACGTCCTCTTCCGTTTTCCGATGACTACGAAGAAGCCCTTCAATTCGGTATCTCGAGCCAAGTACCAGCCTTCCTTCGGGATGGGCAGTCGAGCGATTGCCTTGTCGGTCAATAGAATCCGGACATCAGCCATGGGTGTGATCCAGGGACTAAAACGGTTTTCAAACGGTTTTGGCGAAGTGGGGAGTTCGGAGGTTGGTGTACGACGGGCTACGAAGATATGCGAGAAATGCCTTGAAATAAAGGACTACCTACACTCTCGTCGTATCGCAGCGTACACTTGAGAAGTGCAGCGAAGAGATATTTTTAAACTACGAATCTGAGGGTCGGACGTTCGAATTGTTCCGGGCGCGCCATTTTTCGAGATTTGAACAAGCTTGATTTTTTTCGTGTCGAAATGCGCCGCCTCGTGGCAGAGATCGTTCCCGCGCCGAGCGAGGAACTTGAGTCAACCGCCGCGCTGGGCCGGGTCATAGAAGAACGTTTCGGTTGCGATCCTGTCGCCTCGCCAGGTCTGCCAGGCGACCTCCTCCTGTTGCATTCGGCCTCCGTCCTTGAAGACGAAGGTAAATCGCCAGCGTACCGCAACCCGGTCGCCCTCGATCAACGGGCCGCCGAGCAGTTCGGTCGTGACCGACTGGCTGCGCTCCATCATCGCGGCCTCTTGCTTTATCAGCGCCCCGCGTCCGCCTTGGCGTGGGGGCGCCTGGTTTTCCTGCATCCAGGCGTCGTCGTGGTACCAGTCACGGATGGCGCCGACATGGTCGCCGGAAATCACCTGCGCGATGAAAGCCTCGACGATAGCTTTGGTAGGCATGATGGTTACTCCGGTTGGTCGTTTCGAGGATCGAGCGTCGCCCTGGCGCAAAAGTTGTTCAGCCGCCGTGCCGGCAAGCGGCCAAAAAGAAGGGAACGCGGCGGGTGACGTGCATTCCGATCTCTTCGCTCAACACGTCGATCTTTTGCTCGAACAGTCCTCGTAACAGCATCGGCAGGACGACAAGGTCGAGGAAGAAACGTGCGGTCGCAAAAAGACGTTCGGGGGCGAAGGCCGGTAACGTCCCGATCTCGTCGGTTTGCGCCATTTCGCCGAGGAAGCGGGCCGCGACTTCAGCGCTCAGCTGCTGCGCCGTACGGCTGACTGTGCTCGCGAGCTCAGGGAATCGGTTGACCTCGGCGACGGCGAGCCGCATCAGCGCCATTCTTTCGTTGTCCAGTATCCAATCGAGCACCGCGATGGCCACCCGCGCCAGACGCTCCTCGATCGTTCCGCCGGTCGGCACTTCGGTCTTGAACTGCGCGATCCTCCCCACGACGTCGCGCATGACGACCGCGGTAAAGAGGGCGCGTTTATCGCCGATCCGCGCATAGATCGTCGGTTTTCCGGAGCGCGCAGCCAGCGCGATCTCGTCGACGCTGCTGCCCTCGAAGCCGCGCTCGAGAAAGACCTTTCGAGCGGCATTCAGGATGCGCTCGTCGACTTCGCCCTCCATCTCCTTGGGCGGGCGCCCCAGCCGCACAGCGGCGCGGACGGAAGCCTTCCGTCGCGCGGGCTTCTCCTTCAATTCATTCATTTTTCTCACCAATTTCCGAATCTCATGGCCCCTGGAGGGCTGCTTACCCCTGCAATCTATGCATATCTGGTTCGAAAGTAAATAGAACTAAACGGTATCGTTCTTATTGACACAGCGGGTCGGCGTAAATATAGAACGACACAGTTTCGTTTCTTTCCTGGAGCAAGGCCATGCAGAATGACGCAGTATTGGAGACTGAAAACCGGGCGACCTCCGAAGGGGGTGCGCCACACACAGTTCGCGAACCATCCTGGGAGCCCAAGGTAATCGCCAAGGTAAGCCCCGAGGCTCGTACACCGAAAAATCCGCAAGAGCCTGAATCGCGGTCTCGCGCAGAAGAGCAGGTCGCGCCGGTTAGTAAGCCCAGCCAAGAAAGCCTTTGGCGGCGGCGTCCGGTCGTATCGGCGATCGGTGCGCTGCTGTTGGTTTCCGTTCTGGGTGGCGGCTATGTCTATGTGGATCAAGCCGGGCATTTTCAGTCGACCGATGATGCCTTCATCGCGGCGCGGCAGTCTTCGCTTGCTCCGAAAGTATCCGGCTACATCACGGCCGTCCCGGTGACCGATAACCAGCATGTTGCCGCCGGCGACGTGATTGCCCGGATCGACGATCGCGACTACCGCATCGCGCTGGAGCAGACGGAGGCGCAGGTCGCGGCGGCGCAAGCCAGCATCGAGAATATCGGTGCGCAACTCGAAGTGCAGAACGCGCAGATCAACGCCAACCAGGCTCAGGTTGATCAGGCGCAAGCGGCTCTGGTGTTCGCGAGCCAGCAGGCCGCGCGCTATCAGCACCTGGAGCAGACCGGCTACGGTACGGTGCAGAACTCCGAGCAGTACACCTCGCAACTGCGCCAGCAGCAGGCCGCGCTTCAGAGCGCCCAGGCAACCTTGCATCTGGCGCAGCGGCAGGTCGAATCCCTGAAGGCCCAGCGCAAGAGTGCGAGCGCCAACCTCGCCCAGGCCGAGGCCCAGCGCGATCAGGCGCAACTCAACCTGTCCTACACAACGGTGACGGCAGCTCAGCCGGGCCGTGTCGTCAATCTCGGCGCCGCGGTCGGCCAATTTGCGCAGCCGGGCACCAGCCTGACCGTGTTCGTTCCGGACGAGACCTGGGTGACGGCGAACTTCAAGGAGATCCAGCTCGATCGCATGCGGCCGGGCGATCCCGTCACGCTCAAGATCGACGCCTATCCAGGCCGGACGATCCGCGGCCATGTCGACAGCGTCCAGCCGGGATCGGGTACTGCGTTCTCGCTGTTGCCCGCCCAGAACGCCACCGGCAACTACGTCAAGATCGTCCAGCGTGTGCCGGTCAAGATCGTCATGGACAACCCGCCGAAGGATGTCGCGCTCGGCCCCGGCATGTCGGTGGTCCCGACTGTGCGCGTTGATTCCAATCCGTCGCTGTTTGAGCGCCTGGGGAGGCATCTATGAGTGCCGCCACGATCGAAATGGACGGCAGCGCCGCTGGCGGTGGCGCGGCCGTCAATCCGTGGTTGATCGCGCTGGTGGTTGCGCTGGCGAGCTTCATGGAGGTGCTCGACACCACCATCGCCAATGTCGCGTTGCCTTACATTGCCGGCGGGATGGGGGTGAGCGAGGACGAAGCGTCCTGGGTTGTCACCACTTATCTCGTTTCCAACGCCATCATCCTGACGGCGTCGAGCTTCTTCGCGCGCCTGCTTGGCCGAAAGACCTTCTTCCTTCTCTGCCTCGGATTGTTCACGGTGAGCTCGATATTGTGCGGCTTCGCACCGAACCTGAATACGCTGTTGCTGTTTCGCATCCTGCAAGGTCTCGGCGGCGGCGGCATGGTGCCGGTCGCTCAATCGATCCTGGCGGACGCGTTCCCGCCAACCAAGCGAGGTCAGGCCTTTGCGGTGTTTGGTGTTGCCGTCGTGGTGGCGCCGGTGGTCGGGCCGACGCTCGGCGGCTGGCTATCCGACAATCTGTCCTGGGAATGGTGTTTCCTGATCAACGCCCCCGTCGGCGTATTCGCGATGGCGATGATCTCGCTCGTCTTGCGCGAGCCTCAGACCAGGCGCGCTGCGAGCAGGCAGGGGAACAGTTTCGACCTGATCGGCTTCCTGCTGGTCGCGACCTTCCTCGGCGCCCTCGAAGTCGTGCTCGACCGCGGCCTGGAGGACGACTGGTTTTCTTCGCCCTTCATCGTCACCTTCGCCGTCATCTGCGCACTGGCGTTCGTGCTGATGATTCCCTGGGAGTTGACGCGCCGCAACCCGATGATCGACCTGCGCATGGTGGTGAGCCGTCAATTCGGCGCCTGCTTCCTGGTGATGCTGGCAACCGGCGCCATTCTGCTGGCGACCACCCAGTTCCTGCCGCAACTGGTGCAGCAGGATTTCGGTTACACGGCCACCTGGGCGGGCCTCGTGCTCTCGCCGGGCGGCGTGGTCACCATGGCGATGATGTTCGTCGTCGGCCGTGCCGCGGCAAAAGTGCAGCCCAAATATCTGATTATCGCCGGTGCCGTGCTGATCGCGCTTTCGATGTACAGCATGACCAATGTCTACGGCGATCTCGGCTTCTGGTTCATGGCGCGGTCGCGGATGCTGCTCGGCGTCGGGCTGCCGCTGATTTTCGTGCCGATCATGGCCGCGTCTTACGACGGCATTCCGCCGTCGAAGACTGACCAGGCCTCGGCCTTGATCAACGCGGCGCGCAACACCGGCGGCTCGATCGGCGTCTCCATCGTGTCCAACGTGCTGACCCATCGGGAGCAGTTCCATCAGAGCCGGCTGGTCGAGCAGGTGGTGCCCTCAAGCACGCAATATCAGGATACGTTGCAGCAGATCACGAACTACTTCAGCGCTCACGGCAGTTCGCTGGCGCAGGCCCACGATCAGGCGGTCCAATGGATCGGGGCGCAGGTACAGACCCAGGCCTCATTCCTGTCGTTCATGGATGCCTTCTGGGTGCTGATGGCAATCGCGCTTTCGGCGGTGCCGCTTGCGCTGACGCTGCGCACCGTCAAGCTCGGTGGTCCGGTCAGCATGGGCCATTGATCGATGTTCGATTGGGCATGAAAAATCACCGGTCGTGAACGGCCGGTGATTTTCCGTTTCTTTTGCCATCGATATTGATGATGGGGTGTGGCTCGAAGGATTTGCATCGATATGATATCGAACCGCGGTACAATTTGCGCAAAAAGGCAACGCCCATGATTGGATTGTTCTTTGAAGTCGTCCCGCTGGAAGGCCACGCGCAGCGTTACTTCCAGCTGGCAGCTGGCCTGAAACCCGAACTGGAGCGCAGCGGCGGCGTCCTGTTCGTCGACCGCTATACCAGCACTTCAAGACCCGACGTCATTCTCTCGCATCAATGGTGGGAAGACGAGGAATCGCTGATCCGCTGGCGCCAGAATACACAGCATCGCGCGATCCAGCGCGCCGGGCGCGAGCAGCATTTCAGCGATTATCGTCTGCGGATCGGCCCGGCCGTGGACCCTTCGCGCGCCGCTTCCGCGGCCCGTGCCCTTTGGGTCGGCTATCAAGATGCCGAACCGGCGGCGCCTGCCGCCGGCGAGCTCTTCAAAAGCGTCTACCGGGAAGACAAATTTCTTGTGCTTTCCGAGCACGCGCCGGGCGCACGGGATACGTCGGTGGACAGCAAGGCCTTCGAGATCACGCGCGACTACACGATGTACGATCGCGCTGAGGCGCCGCAATCATACCCGCCGGTCGTGCGTGACCGGCAGCAGTAATGCGAGCGTGGTTGCCCCGGATATCGATCAGGCCGCGGCAGAGCTGCGAACGGCGGTCACGATGACCTTCCGCAACGAAGACACCGCTTCGTTGACGTCGGCGGCGCAGTTGTGAACCCGCCCGGCCTCGCCGCTCAGGCGTGTCGCTTCGCCCGAGACTTCGGTAATCCGGTTCGAGACCTCGCGGGCGCCATTGGCCGTCTCGGTCACATTGCGCGAAATCTCGCTGGTCGCCGCATGCTGCTGTTCGACGGCCGCGGCGATCGAGCCCGCAATTTCGTCGATCGTGCGCACGGTGCTGCTGACCTCGTCCATGCCGCGCACGGTTTCCTGGGTGATGCTCTGGATTTCGCTGATCTGGCGGTTGATCTCCTCCGTCGACCGCGCGGTCTGGGTCGCCAGCGATTTCACTTCGCTCGCAACCACGGCAAAGCCCCTGCCGGCTTCGCCGGCACGCGCAGCCTCGATGGTCGCGTTGAGGGCGAGGAGATTGGTTTGCGAAGCAATCTCTGAAATCAGCGTCGTTACTTGTCCGACGCGCGTGACGGCTTCGGCCAGGGTTGCGATCGTGGTGCGGGCGGTCTCGCTGCGGCTGACCGCGACGCCCGTGGCTTTGGTCGCATTGGAGACCTGGGTGCTGATTTCCCGAATCGAGCTTGACAATTCTTCGGTGGCGCTGGCGACCGTCTGTGCGTTGGCGAGGGATTGTGCCGAGGCGGTTGCGACGGTTTGAGCGCTCGCGCCGACCAATTCGGCCGACCGGCTCATCACCGAAGCTGCCTCGGTCATCGCCGTCATCCGGTTGTCGATGCCCGTCACGGCGGTGTCGGTTTCCGTCTCGACGGTCGCAACCATGTCGGCCAGGGCTTTGCGGCGCGCTATTTCAGCCTCACCCTTCTGGACATCGACTTGACTGCGCAGCCGTTCGGCTTCCACCGACCTCTCCTTGAAGCCCTGCAGCGCGCGCGCCAGGGTGCCGATCTCGTCCTTCAGGCGCAGATCGCGTTCGAACTCGGAAGAGGGAGCAGCCGACAGCGGCTGCTCGGTAAACTGCACGAGACGGTTGAGGGGCCGGGTGATCTGGCGTGACAACCAGTAGGCGCAGACCGCCATGAACAGGCCGACAATGCCCGCGACCAGGAAGAATTGCCAGGCGATTTCGGCATAGCGCGCATCGATGTCGTCAACAAACATGCTGGTGCTGATCACCCAGTGCCAGGGCTCAAAGGCAGTCGCATAGCTCAATTTCGTGACGGGTTCGCTGGAGTTGCCGCGCGCGACCGGGCTCAGGGCAAAGACGGCGCCCGTGCCGTTGCGGCCGGCTTCGATCTGCTCCTTGATAATCTGCCGGCCGTTCGGATCGACGAAGTTATAGTAGTTGTTACCTTCGCGTTCCGGCTTTCCTCCATGCAGAATGCAAAGGCCTTCGTAGTCATGGATGTAGTAATATTCGCCGCTGGCTCCGTACTTCACCGTCCGCAGCTGGTCCTTGACCAGCTTCTTGGCCGCCTCCTCGGTCAGCTCGCCACTCTTAAAGCGGGCATAGGCGGTCTTGACCATGGACACGGCCACCTCGTCGACATGGTGGACCATTTCGATGCGCTCGGAGGTGATGGTCTGGTGGATCTTGTGGCTGGCGAGCCAGGCAAGAAAAGCGTAGCCGGCAAAGATGATCGCAGAGAACAAAAGCAGCTTTGCGCTAATTCCAAACTTGGCCATCGATAACTCCGATCGTCCAGATACCCTTACCTGCCACCAAATCTTAAACCTGCCGTTAATCTTAAAGGCGATTGTGCGTCATGGTTGTTGGGCGGAGGCGGTACCCGGCCGCCAGCGCGACGGATGCCGTCGTGAGGCTGATCGGGAACGGCGCAGGTTGGGCAGGGTTATCCGCTGGAACGAATCAGCCCAAATCTCTAAGAACGGCTGACGTCAAAGGTCTTCCGACCAGCCACTCATTGGAAAGCGCGATGCCAACCGCAAACGCTGAAAAGGCAAAGCTCCTGCTGTTGGAGGGCGTGAACGACAGCGCGGTTGAATTGCTCGAAACCTCCGGCTTTTCGGCTATCGAGCGGCTTCCGAAGGCGCTGGAAGGCGAGGTGCTTCGCAAAGCCCTCAAAGGCATTTCCCTGCTCGGGATCCGCTCCAGAACGGCGCTGACACAAGACATCTTCGCCGCAGCCGATCAGCTGGTCGCGGTGGGCTGTTTCAGCGTGGGGACCAACCAGGTCGATCTCAACGCAGCGCGGCGACGCGGTATTCCCGTCTTCAATGCGCCGTTCTCAAACACCAGGAGCGTTGCCGAACTTGTGATCGGCGAAATCGTGATGCTGCTTCGGCAGATCTTCCCGCGTTCCGTCGCTGCCCATGACGGCGGCTGGGACAAATCCGCTGCCGGCAGCCGGGAAGTACGCGGCCGCACGCTGGGCATCATCGGTTATGGCAATATCGGCTCCCAGCTTTCGACGCTGGCGGAGGCGATGGGGATGCGGGTCATCTATTTTGACCGCACCGACAAGCTTCGGCACGGCAACACGGAGCCGGTGGATCGGCTGGAGACTTTGCTGGCACAAAGCGACGTCGTCAGTTTGCATGTTCCGGAGACGCCGGAGACCTACAACATGATCGGCGCGCGGGAATTACGCCTGATGCAGCCCGGCTCCTGCCTGATCAACAACAGCCGCGGCACCGTGGTCGATCTGGATGCGCTTGCGGCGGCACTTCGCGACGGACATCTGGCCGGCGCGGCACTCGATGTCTTTCCCGTTGAGCCTTCATCGAATTCCGAACGCTTTCAAACCCCGGTTCAGGGTCTCAAGAACGTGATCCTGACCCCCCATATCGGCGGCTCGACCGAAGAAGCGCAGGAGCGGATCGGCAAGGAAGTCGCGCGCAAGCTGATCGATTATTGCATCAACGGCTCGACCATGGGCGCGGTCAATTTTCCGCAGGTGCAGCTTCATTCGCGGGCCCATGGCGTACGCTTCAGCCATGTCCATCACAACGTGCCGGGCATGTTGAGACGCCTGAACGAGGTATTTCTCCAGCGCGACATCAATATCGCGGCCCAATATCTCGAAACCGACAGCGATGTCGGCTATGTCGTGCTGGATGTGGATCTCGCCGACCACGACTGCAGCGAATTGCTAAATGAAATTCGCGCGCTCGATGGCACGATCAGCGCAAGACTGATCTATCAGCACTGAAGCAAAGATCGCCCGAAGCTCAGCGGCAGTCTGCTTGTCGAGGAAGACAACACGGCAGATTCGCCGCCGCGTCGGACTCGATTCAAGTAATCGCATGCCATGTTGTGCTATTTGCCATGGCTGCAAACCTCACAACATGGGCAAGTGTCAAACTTTAACTCAGGCGGCGAGTTTTTTGGTCTCAGGCATTTGCACCGGCTCGAGCAGGTAGAACGCTGACCGGAAGCCGAATTGCATGTAGAGCAGGCTCAGGAGAAGAAGCGCAGGAGATTTCAGCGGCATGCGCTTGACCTCAACCAGCTTCAGGCCTCGCTCTGCGCCGAGCCGTTCGATCAGTCCGCGGAACCATATCGGGTACTGAATCAGAAGCCGGCCGTTATCGGCGAGGTGCTCGCCGACCTGCGCGAAAAGCATAGGCAAGTAGCGCACTGACGTTGCGAACTGTTTGTCGTTGTCTGCAAACTCCGCCTCGAGATAGGGCGGGTTGGCTAAAATCAGATCGAATTTGCCATCGACGGCGGAAAACATGTCGCTCTGCTTGACGGTGACATTGCTCAAGCCGTTGAGGCGGCAATTCTCCGCGGTATTCTTCACCGCCGATAGATTGATATCGACAGCGAGCAGTTCACTTGCCTTGGGTGCGCAGAACACGGCACCTACGCCGCTTCCGCAGCCCAGGTCCAGTACCCTGTCGCCAGCGCGGCAATAATCGGCACAAGCATATTCGTTTTCCAGCGGTTTGTAGACGTCAGGAAATACGACGAGCCGTTTCTTCTGAACAACAATCGACGGCAAAATGACGTTCAGCATTCTGACGTAGGGATACCAGAAGATCATGAAGGCGTGCTTAGCAGACGACCAAATTTTCATAACCCAACTCCGCTGATAAAAAGATTTGACCACAAGGCGGTTAAAGAAACTCTCATCGCAATCAGACCAACTGCGGAATAGCTTAAACTTAAGCCGCCTTGCGATCAGTACGTTCTGGTTCACGGTTAAGGCTTTCCAGCTCCCGTGCAGCTTCCGCCTTCGCTGTTTTCATGATGCCGACGGCATCGGTGATATTTTCTTCGGTGTGGTTGGCCATTACCTGCATGCGAATGCGCGCCGCGCCTTTTGGAACCGCCGGGAATTCGACCAGATTGGCAACCAGGCCAAGATCGGGCAGGCGGCGGGACACCAGTCGGGCAAGGCCTTCCGATCCCATCTTGACGCAGACGATCGCAGAGGGATCACCATAATATTCCAGACCGGCCTCGGTGAGTTCGCGGCGCAGCGAAATGACGTTGGCGAGTAACTCGAGCCGGAGCACCCGTCCTTCGAGCGAGTCGACGATATCGAAGGCCTTCAGGATGGTCGCTGCCTGCGCCGGTGACAGTGCGTTAGAGAACGTCGCCGGCGCGCTGTAGAAGCGCAGATATTCCTTGACGGCGCGGCTCTTGCTGGCAACGAAGCCGCCGTTCGAGGCGAATGTCTTCGAAAAGGCGCCCATCACCACGTCGATCTTGCCCAGCATGTCCTGAATGCCGATATGGCCGCGGCCTTCCTTGCCGAGGCACCCCAGATCATGCGCCACGTCGACAACGAGCGTCGCGTTGTACTCGTGGCAGAGCGTCTGAAGTTCGAGAAGCCTGGGCGTGTCCGAGTCCATCGAGAACAGGCCTTCGGTGAGCACCAGAATGCCGTTGTCCTTGTCCTTGGCGCGGATCTTGGCGAGCACGTCGCGGCAATACTTGTTGTCGAGATGGCGGAACAGATGGATGTTGTTAGTGGCGGCGTTCGCGCCTTCCTGAAGGCAGGAATGCGCAAGCATATCCATCACGACATGGTCGGCGGAACGAACCAGCCCCTTCACGACGCCAATCCGGCGCCCCATCCCGTCGGATACAGCACGACGTGTTCCATGTTCAGAAATTCGGCGATCTTGCGCTCGAGCGCCACCGAGTGCGAGGTGTTGCCGACCAGAGCAGGCGAGCCTGCACTGTGGACGCCGCAGCGCTCGATCGTTTCGATTGCAGTCGCCTTGATTTCCGGATGTGACGACAGGCTCAAATAGTCCTGCGATGCAAAGTTGACGCCCTGCATCTTGTTGCCGCTGTCGTCTTGCGCCGCGCAGATGGTTTTCGGCCCATCTTCAGTCGCACGCGAAAATGGCCAAAGGCCGTTTTGCCGTCGCAGGTCCTGCCAACGGTAAATCCTTCGGTTCGACCCAACAGGTCCGCACCGCCTGGCACGCGGAAATCGCGCATGCTTCCCGTCAGGGCAGCAGAAGGCACTTGGGTATAAATATCGCCGTTCATCGTCATCCCCGTTCGGCCAATTAGATTTTTATTTTGCCGAAAGGGGCACGATGCGGGGTCGAGATTAACAACCCGGCGGGATTTGGTACCGCGCCGGGCATTTTTTCGGACTTTTTGATGACGTTATAAATTTTTGGTTGGCATCGACAAATCCAGGCGCGGCATCAAGCATAGCGCGGTCAATGCCAGAATTTTTCGTTTAGCGGAACATTAACCATAAAGGCTGTATCTCGATTGCCACAATCCTAAGACCGCAGGCCCGTTGCTGCGTCCTATGGCCCGTCGAAATCACAGTGAGTAGCTCATGATCAGGTCAGTTAGTTTCGCTTCCGCAACGGTTGCCATCGGCACCATATTCGGGACGGCCTCTGTCCTAGCAGCAGACTTATCCGCGCCGATCTATTCCAAAGCGCCGCCGGTCTATCCGGCGCCGCCGAGCTGGAGTGGCTGCTACCTCGGCGGCAATATTGGTGCGGGATGGGACAGCACCCACACCGACGGATTAGCCTTCGCCGGCATGCCGTTTGTGCCACCTGTTGATTACGGCAGCAGCAGCGGGGCGGGCTTTATTGGCGGTGGACAGGTCGGTTGCGACTACCAGTTTACATCGAACTGGGTCATCGGCATCCAGGGCAAGGCGGACTTCGGGGCAATCAGTTCGACTAATCCTGTTGTCGTCGTTCCCGGCATTACCGCGGCGTACCGGTTGAAGAATACCGAAGACCTTACCGCGCGCATTGGTTATGCGTTCTCTCCCGCAATTCTCGGCTACGTTAAGGGCGGCGCCGCCTGGGCAAATGCCAGCGCGGCATCTTTGGCTCCCGGTGCTGTGCCCGGAGAGACCGCGAATTTCACGCGGACCGGCTATACGGTCGGCGCTGGTCTCGAATGGAAGTTTGCGCGCGGCTGGTCCCTGTTCGGCGAATACAACTATCTGGATTTCGGAACCAGGAGCAGCAATCTTTATTCGACGGGTCTAGCCGATCCGTCATTGGGATTCGGCGCCACCGGTGCGTTGTCCGATACCGTTTCGCTGAGGCTTCGCAGCCAGCAAGTTCTTCTCGGCGTGAACTATCAATTCGACTGGGCTAGTCCGGTCGTAGCGAAATACTGAGCTGGCTTTGGAATAAAGTGCCTTTTCCGGCGCCCTCGTCTTAGGCGACTGCGGCGCTGGGTTGTTTGGCTTCAGGCAGCAATGCCCGCATCTTGCCGAGAAGGCGCTGCAGGTCGACAGGCTTGGTGTCGAAATCCGAGCAGCCGACTTCCACGCTCTTCGCCCGGTCGCTGGCCAAGGCATGAGCCGTGAGCGCAACGATCGGAATCGCTGAGGTCGCCGGATTGGCCTTGATCAGCTGCGTTGCCTCCCAGCCGTCCATTTCGCCTAGCGCCACATCCATCAGAATGAGGTCTGGATCTTCGCTTGCGGCCATCGCGACGCCTTCGGCTCCGTCGTGGGCGCAGCAGACCGAAAAGCCGTGACGTTGCAAACGTCGGGTCAGCATGTCCCGGTTCATTTCGTTGTCTTCGACAAGCAAATCTTATGCATGATAGACTTCCGCGGTCGGCTCGAGCGAGGCGTCTGAAGCATCCGGTACAAGCGTTGCGGCTACGTGAGCGTCAGTGCGCCGCCGGCCCGCGGTTAACGGCATGCAAATCGTGAAGCGGCTGCCTTCGCCCAGCGTGCTTTCGACCGAAATCTCTCCGCCCATCAGTTTGCAGAGCTTCTGGCTGAGGGCCAGCCCCAGTCCCGTCCCGCCGTACTTGCTCGTGCTGGAATCGTCGGCGACGGTAAATTTTTCGAAAAGGTGCGTGATCTGGCCTGGTGAAATACCAATTCCCGTATCGATGACGTCAACCACCAGATCGTCGCCATCTTCGGCGGGCATGCGATTGGCAATTAACTCGACCTTGCCGCTTTGGGTGAATTTCGCGGCGTTATCGAGCAGTTGTCCGGCCATGTTCCGGAATTTCGCGGCGTCGCAGAGCGACACGCCCAGGTAGGGCGAGATCATGCAGTTAAACTCGTTGCCGTTCTTTAGCGCGGCAGGCCTGGCGTTGTCCGCGATATCCTCGAGCAGTTCGCAAATATCGATTTCTTCCAGATCGAGCTCCATCTTTCCCGCCTCGATCTTCGACAGATCGAGAATCTCATTGACGAGCTTCAGGAGGTGCTGGCCGGCTGTTTAATCTTGGTCAGATCCGCGACGCTCGCCTTGTCGTCCTCGATCTCGGCGTCTTCAAGCAGGATCTGGCTGTAGCCGATGACCGCATTGAGCGGGGTGCGCAGTTCATGGCTCATCTTGGCCAGGAAATCGGCCTTTGCCGCGCTGGCCCTTTCGGCTTCCTCGGTCGCCGCGCGCAATGCCGTCGCGGTCGCCACATGCTGGCGCATCTCGCTTTCCAATTCGCCGTGCGAGGCTTGAATTTGCGCATAATAAAGTGCCATCATCGCGACGTAGAGCGCCGCCGCCGTGGTGGACACCAGGCCAAGGCCCTGCATCGCTGCGACCGGCAGGTTGTTATTGACGTGGAAACCAAAGAAATAAAATGAACTGAAGATTACCACGTTAGCGGCAAACATCACCTGGACGATCAGGGCCAGCTTGCTCGAAGAGCCGATGTAGAAGAACGCAAGCAGCGGAATGACGAGAACCCAGGCGAGCGTCGGCGACGTGACGCCGCCATAAAAATAGCAGCTCCAGAAAATACAGAAGATCAGATTCTCGATCGAAACCAGGGCCAGCGGATTATACGGCACGCCGGCCCGCAGCACGAAGGGAAACACCCAGAATGCGATGATCGACACCGCGAGCACGGCGTCGTCGTATCCGGGCGCGGGATCCAGTACATAGATCGAGATCGGAACCACGCTTCCGATGAATGGGCCAAGGATGTGGCTGACGAGAAAGACGTGCGCCCGGTTTCTTGCATCCCGGTCGGCCGAGATGTTGGCAGGGATGAAATAATTAACCAGACGATCGAGGGCCGCAATTGCCGTTGCAAGTTTCGCTTTCATGAACGTCGCGCCGCCTTCTGCAAAGTGATTTTGTCATGATATCGGTGGGTCGCTGCTTCGACACACCACGGACAAGCATGCAGAGTTGCCCACAGCTAACATTTTCAGGCCCGGCTTAAAACCGCGTTAATTCATGAAAGCCGAAACTAAACCGAATTTTAAAGCGGGCCGCGCTAAGTTCCGCAATGACAGAAGTCGGCGGGGGCGAATAATGCAACTCTGGAGCCATATCGTCAGGTTCATCGACTGGTTCATTCCCGCTGAGGCCAAGCTGGAGCGCTCCGAGCTTGGGCTTGCGCAGAACTTTGTCTTCACGCATCTGGCCGGACCTGCTCTCTCGCAATCGATCAGTGTCTTTCTGTATCTCAGCGATCCGCACCCAGGATTTGCCTGCTGGACCGTTATCGTCTGCATCTGGCTGTTCTGGACGCTGCCTTTCGTTTACAAATACACGGGCAATCTGCGGCTCGCGGCCACGATGTCGGTTGAGCTGCTCGCCTTTGCGTCGCTTTTCGGCGCTTATTTTTACGGCGGCGTCAGCTCGCCGTTCCTGCCGTGGATGCTTGTCAGTCTGCTGCTCGGATTTTTCTATCTGTCGGAGCGGCCGATCCTTGTCGTCGGGTTGTTCACGTTCAACATCGGCGGCTTTGCGGCAGCGTACCTCACCTATGGCTTTCCCGAACTACTCTCTCATGATCAGTTGTCGATCGTCGGCTGGATCTCGATCCTCTCGGCCACCGTCTACATGTCCTGGATGGCGATCTACTACGCCAACATGATTTCGGCGCGATCGGACCTTGAGCGCGAGGCCGAGCGGCATCGCGAGACCGCGATCCGGCTGCGCGAGGCCAAGGATTTGGCCGATGAGGCGAACCGGGAGAAGTCGATCTTCCTTGCCAAGATGAGTCACGAATTGCGTACACCGTTGAACGCCGTGATTGGTTTCAGCGAGATCCTGCTTGATGACGTCGAACTTGACGGCAAGAACAGCCGGAAGAGGGCCGATCTCCAGCGCATCAATTCGGCCGGAAAGCATCTGTTGTCGCTGGTGACAGACGTCTTGGATCTCTCGAAAATCGAATCCAACCATATCGATCTGAATATCCAGAAATTCGATCTCAACGAGATGGTGCGGGAGGTCGTGGCGACCGTCGAACCCGTGGTGATCGAGAACAAGAACAAACTCATCGTCAAGTGTCCGCAGGATCTCGGCGTTGTCTCGAGCGATCAAACAAAGCTCAGGCAAGCGGCGCTCAATCTGTTGAGCAACGCCGCCAAATTCACCCAGGATGGAACGGTGACGTTGAGCGTACAGCGCAGGAAGCGGCAGGCGGGAGACTGGATCGAGATCCAGGTGCAGGACACCGGTATCGGCATCGCGGAATCGGATATCGGGCGGCTGTTCCAGAATTTCGGTCAGGCCAACCGCTCGACTTCCAGCAAGTATGGCGGCACCGGCCTCGGCCTTGCGCTCAGTCAGAAGCTGTGTGCGCTGATGGGCGGCGGCATTTCCGTCAAGAGCGAAGTCGGCCAGGGCTCGAGCTTCACGATACGGGTGCTCGCCTGGATGATCGAACAGCAAGATACGGAAGATTCCACCGGCGCCATACTAAATTTCACACATTCAGCAGCGGTATAAAAATCAGAAGCAGAATAAAAAAATGTCGAATTCCTCCACTAATCTTCGCGAGGCTTTTTCGCCTCCAAACCAGGTGGCCGACGCGGCAAACGGCCGGCAGGAGGTGCAGCCACGCCTCCTGATAGTCGATGACATCAGCGACAACCGTACCGTCCTCAAGCGGCGATTTGAACGCCGGGGCTTTGACGTCAGCGAAGCGGAGTCTGGCCTGATCGCGATCGATTTGATCGAGAGGAGCCAGTTCGATCTCGTGCTTCTCGACGTGATGATGCCGGGGATCGACGGAATGGAAACCCTCAAGCGCATTCGCAGCCGAAAGTCCGCCTCCGCTCTGCCGGTCATCATGGTCACGGCCAAATCGGAAAGCGACAACATTGTCGATGCGCTCGAGCAAGGTGCAAACGATTACGTCACCAAGCCGGTCGATTTCGCAGTCGCGTTGGCGCGCGTGAATACGCAGCTCAGCCGCAGGCGGGCGGAGCAACAGGTTGCCTTGGCCAACGAGGAGTTGCGCAAAGCAAATGAGGATCTCGAGCGCCGTGTCGAAGAACGGACCCACCGGCTGATCGATGCCAATCAGCGGCTGAAGGAAGAGATCGCCGACCGCGAAGAATTGCAGGCCAGATCGCAATATCTCGCCTATCACGATTCCCTGACCGGGCTAGGCAATCGTCTGCTGTTCAAGGAACAGCTCGACGAGGCTCTCAGGGACGTCTCGGTGACCCCACATCCGTTGGCGGTTCTGTTCCTCGATCTCGATGGCTTCAAGGCCGTCAACGATACCCTCGGACATTCCGTCGGCGATTTGCTGTTGAAGTCAATTGCGGTGAAACTGCGCGACTTGCTTCCTTCCACGGATCGAATTGCCCGGCTCGGGGGCGACGAGTTTGCCATCCTTCAGATGTCGAGCCCGCAACCCACATCTTCCACGTCGCTCGCTGAGCGGATCATCGAAATCGTCGCTGAGCCACACAATATCGACGGCCACGACGTCACCGTCGGCGCCAGCGTCGGCATTGCGATCGCCCGTCCAGGCGAAATGAGCACCGAGAACCTGCTCAAAAGCGCCGACCTAGCGATGTACAGCGCCAAGTCTGAGGGGCGCGGCACTTACCGCATCTTCGATCCGCAAATGGATGCGATCGTTCAGACGCGCCGCTCGCTCGAGCGCGACATGCGGACCTCGCTCGCGTTGGGCGGGTTCGAACTCTACTACCAGCCACTAGTCAATCTGCAGACCAAGCGCGTGACGGCCTTCGAGGCCCTGATGCGCTGGAACCACAAGGACCGCGGGGCGGTGCCGCCGTCGGAATTTATCCCGGTCGCGGAGGATATGGGCCTCATCATCCAGCTCGGAGAATGGGCCTTGCGGTGCGCCTGCATAGAAGCGGCGGAATGGCCGGACGATATCCGCGTGTGCGTCAACCTTTCCCCGCTACAATTCTCCAAGGGCAATCTGGTCTCGACTGTCGTCAGTGCCCTTGCTTCCTCGGGTCTCTCGGCGTCGCGGCTGGAGCTCGAGATTACCGAGTCGGTCCTATTGGAAAAATCGGAGCGCAATATTTCGATCCTTAATCAAATGCGTGAACTCGGAGTTCGCATATCGATGGACGATTTCGGTACCGGCTATTCCAGCATCGGCTATTTACGCAGTTTTCCTTTCGACAAGATCAAGATCGACCAATCGTTCGTGCGCGACCTTTTGATTGACGAGGGCAGCCTTGCTATCGTTCGCGCGATCGCCGGTCTTGGTGTCAGCTTCGGCATGACGACGACGGCCGAAGGCGTCGAAACGGAAGAGCAGATGCGTTGTCTCAATCTCGAAGGCTGTGTCGAGGTTCAGGGATATTTTTATAGCAAGCCAGTTCCGACCAGCGAGATCGCCCGCGTTCTCGCCGATATCGAGCAACTTCGCTTGGGACGCCCCTGATAAGACCGGACGTGTCGTCGCGCTACCGCGGCGCTGCCGCTGCCGCCGCTGCCGGGACGCTGCCGGTCGCTTCCCCGCTGGATGATTTGCGCAAGACGTATTTCGATACGGCGGCGCTGCTGAATGTCGCCGGGCGAGCCCGAGATGGCGAGCGTCTCATCGGTATTCACGAGTTGCGCGCCCGATAGCGGAATGAGCTTGTATCCGGCGAGCAGGGGGCTTTGGCGGAGCACGCTGACCACCGCGACCGCGCGCGCAAG
Organism: uncultured Alphaproteobacteria bacterium; assembly: GCA_963770515.1. GTDB lineage: Bacteria > Pseudomonadota > Alphaproteobacteria > Rhizobiales > Xanthobacteraceae > Bradyrhizobium. The sequence continues at coordinate 681,978 of CAVYPW010000001.1, read as the reverse complement.
CCCCAGTCCCGCATTATCCGCAGGCATGAGGCTGATGACTCCGGCATTGTTCTTCAAGACCGGCAACAAATCGCGATCGAGATTGGAATATTGACGCACCCCGATCGGCCGCTCGTCGGTGTGGCCGACGACCTCGATGATATCGACATCGTATTTGCGGATGTAATTGAGAATCTCGGCCGGGGTCTTGGTGATCAACGCTTCCTGAAAGGTTGGCGACAGCTCCGCGCTTCCCGATTTGAAGAAATAGCCGTCGGCCTCGCTCATCCGGATAATCGGCGGCCATTGATGGCCGCCATTGCCAGGCGCCATGCCCCGCGCCAACGTATCGAGGACGTTTTGCGCCGACACCGGCGGCTCGCCCGGCTTGCTCATCGCGCGATTGATGGCGCCGACGATTTCCGCGTCTTGAATGGCCTTGTCGACATCGATGCCGCTGGCGCGTAACGCCACGATATTGGCGAGGCTTTCGCGAAGCTCTTTCACGGTCAGGTTCTTCTCGATCTCCTTGACGACGCTGCGGCTATCCACCAGCTCGCGCCAGTACTGGTCGATCGCCTGAGGATCGCTCAGGCCCGAGAGGCTTTCGACTTTCTCGGCCACCGCTGCGCTCTGGCTCAACGAGCTGACCACCTCGCGGATATGCTCGTTTTGCGCCTTCTCTTGCTTGAGCTCCTGTTCCGCGGCGATGCGTCGGGTTTCCTCGCGTTTCAGGAAGGTCGCCATCGCGATCAGGAGGCAAAATACCAACAGCACCATGATCTCGGCCATGGTGAGACCGAGCACCAGGCCCCGCCGGTATGATGATCGTTGCTGGAGTATCTGTCCTTCCACCGAAAGCTGACCCTATCTCGGATTGTCGTTGGATCGTGGCATCATGAAGCCCAGGGCGCGCGGGATGATGCCCCGTTTTGTCGCCTGGATCTCGATCAACAGCTCCTTCATGGCGACCACGACGCTGTGGGCGTGCCGCAAGTTGATCTCCGCACTCCTTGCCTGGGTTTGAGCGTTATCGTTCAGCGCATCGACCGATTCGGTCAGGCGCTCGATCATCGGGACCAGTTGGGTCCCGATCGCTTCTTCGGAGGTCTGGTGCGCGGTGAGGCGCGCGAACAGCGCGTCGATCGATCGGACAATGCTCGTGGTGTTTTTGGCGAGCTCTTCGCCTTCCTGCACCAGTTGCCTGGATATTTCGAGAACCTCGACCGTCCGTTTGTTCAGGCTTGCTAACGTCGCGCCGGAAACCTTGGAGGATTCCTCGAACGGCAGGCTTGTGCTGGTCGCAAGCTTCTGCAACTCGCCGGCAAATTGCTGATGCGCCTTGCCGATGCTCTCGCGCACTTCGTCCAGCGCGTCGGTGATGGATTGCTGGGTCATGCGCCGGAAATAGCCGAATTCGAGAATGGAGCTTTCGAGTTCGCGCTTTACCCGCCGCGAGGCTTCCGCCAATTCCAGCCGGGAAGTGGCTTCGGTCTCGACCGGATCGCGCCGCATCTGGTTGAACATGATCCGCAAGCTGATGCCTGCAATCGTCGAGGCAATCGCGATGCCGAAATTCTGTACGATCTGCTCGGCCGAGCCCGCCGCGGAAAACTGATAGAGCGAGACGGCAAGACTGGTCAGCGTGAACAGGAACCCCATGTAGTAGAGATTGTCGCCGGATTGGTCATCGCGCAGGCGAAACAGCCTTGCGCCGAGCAAAGCGGCATAGCCGATCATGACCAGGACCGGAACGGCGGTCGCCGCCAGCGCGCCGAAATCGTGCAGTTTCGAGAAGATGATGTAGCCGCTGCCGAAGACGGTGACCGCGAAGAACACGAGCCCGTTGAAAAGGCCGGGCGGCAAATTCGGTTTGAAATCGTAAACCGCCATGGCGCTCCACTAGGCTCCCTGCAGCCGTTTGACGCCGCCAAACGAGCCGCGGTTGTCTTCGATCCAGGCCTTCCAGAACTCCATGTGTTTGGTGCTATCCACGATCTGCTGGTTGCCGGTCTGCCGGGTCACATAACGGAGAATGACGGTGGCGCCGTGAAGGTCGGTGCGAAACTTCAAGTACGCCGGAGATTGCTTGTAGCGCTGGAACGACAAATCGCCGGCCCGCGGATACTGGCTGTAGTCCCTGGTGTACTCGATCATGTCGGAAATAATATAGAGTGTTTTTCGCGCGTTTTCGCTCGACGCACTTGAGAATTGCGTAATCGCAATGTCCTGGATCGCCGCCATGATCGGCGAACTGCTGGCCTTTGCAGCGGAGATGCTGCTTTTCACAGCTTCCGCGGCGGGCTTGCGGAAATCCTCGATCCAGCGCAGTCGTGCAATCCGCGGATTGTCGGTCCATTCGCTCAAGCCCGCGCCGTCGCCGGGATTGCATTTCGAAAACAGCGAGCGGCTTCGCACGCCCGCGATGTCGAGAACCCGGATGTCGAGTTTGTAAAACGGCGGCAGCGTCGTGATCATGTCATCGAGCTGGCCCAACACTTCGCGCCGCGTGGTGTCCGGCAGGTCATCCGACGTGTCGACCAGCACCACGGTAATTCCCTTCGGACCGTCGACCGGGCACAGCGTTTGCGGATCGAGCGCCGGCCGCTCGGGGGCCGCGAAATAGAAATAGGCAAGTGCGCCGCCTGCCCCGATCGCCATCAGCAGCAGCAGTACGCCGCCAAAGCCCGACCAGCCGAGCGCGGACGAACTGCGCTGCCTGGGGCGGCGTCTAGCCACTCTTCTTCTCCGGCAGCAACTCGTCGATCTCGCGATAGGTGCGCACCGCCTGGTCGAAGGCTTCGTGGATAGCCTTGATCTGCCGGCTCAACAGCGCCTGGGTCTCGGCAATCATGCTGCGCAAATTTTCCCGTGCGCTGGTGCTGGGCTCGCCACCCGCATAGCTGATCCGCTCCATGGCGTAGGGCCTGGCAAAATAGTCAGGAGCAGCCGTCGATCGGGCCTTGCGGTTGGTCTCGCGGTAGATCTCGAGCAGCGCGCGGCCGGTTTGCTCGATCTGGTTTTGATGCTGGTCGAAGCGCTGGGCGAGCCGTGCCTGGCCCTGCAACAGCGAATCGTACTCACTGCGCCGGACCGAGAGATCGCGCGCTGCCTCGTTCATGGTTTCCGTAGCGTCCTCGCGAATATCCCGAAGCCGCTCGATCAATTCGCCCCGGGTATCGGCGAATTGACGGGTTGCCTCGATCCATCGCCGTTCGAGACCGGCATAGCCCATATAGGGATCGAAAAACATCAACCCGTCCGCCATCGCAATCAGCGAGAAGACAAAGCCCAGCGCAAACAGCAGCCACGAATTGATGTCGGTGAGGGCATAGGGCGCGGTCAAGAGACGATGCAGCACCTCCTGCCCGACATTGTCGCTTAAGGCAACGGCAGGCGGGATTTCGCGCAGGTGCGACAGCGTCAGATTGAGCGCGATCGCGAAGGCGAGATAGACAAGGAACGACAGAACGCCAATCAGCTTCAGGAAATAGTTTCGGCGGTTGACGAGCCGGATCAGCACCATGCCCCAGAAAAAACTGGCAATGATATTGAGCGCGGCAAACGTCACCGCTTGCACCGCGCCGCCGAGCAGGCCGCCAAGATTGGCCTTGGCGAGAAAGCTGCCGTTGATCACGACCTCGATGATGAACAGGATCGCCAGAATGCCGGCTTTCAGGATGATCTTGCCGGGGCTTGCCAGCCGCGCCGGCCGCTCGATGCGGTGGTGTTTGCGAAATTGCTCGCGCTCGATCTCCAATTCGTTGAGGCGGCGGCGCAACACGAACAGCTCATCGCGGCCGACGGTGGCTTCGGCGCGAAAGTCGCCGACAGCTTCCGGCGCAGCCTGCTGGATGGTCGCAAAGCGTTCCTCGAAGCTGAGCGCATTCATCCGCTCGTCATAGGTGTGAAGCTGGTCGAGATAGATGACGTTCGCATCCTGTTTGTGGGCCTCGATGCGCTCGACGATCTTGTGTTCGACATCGTCCATCGTCTGCGCGTCCGACGTCGGCCGATTTTCCGCGCCGCGCTCGCCTCCGAGCGTAGCCAGTCCGAATTCGTCCGCGACGCGGTCGACGTTCAGGTCGAGAAAAACCGTAGTTGCCGGGCGATAATGATGGGCGGGCTGACTTAGCAGGGCCCGGATGCGCGCGATCGCTGACGGGCGGGTTCCGGGGACGCTCACGATGTCATCAGCCTGCTAGTCAAAGGGGACAGCCTGATTCGAAGTATCACGGATTGAAGGCTCCTGTCCGCATCAGGCAGCGTCCCTCCCGATGATTTTAGGCGCCGGACTTTGTCCGGCCGAAGGCGTTTTCGCCGGTAGTGAGCCAATGGCCAGGGCTGATATATGGCTATTCAGCCGAAAAAGTCGCGTAGCATCTTGTTGACGATATCGGGGTGTTCGACTTCCGGAAGGTGACCGCTGCCGTCGAGGATTTCCAGCCGGCCCTGCGGCAGAGCCTTGACCAGAACGGGGCGGCATTCTCGTCAGCTGCGTTGACCGGCAGAAGAGACTTGCACTTCAACGAAGCCCAATCCCTCGATTTCAAAGTGATAGTGCGCGTCCTCTGTGGGAAAGACGGTTTTCATCATGCTTCCGGTCATCACGATCTGGCCTGCCTTCAGTGTCGCGCCACGCGAAGCCAGTTGGGTAGCAAGCCATGCCACCGAATTGAAGGGGTGTCCGAGGATATCCCGTCCATATCCTTCGCCGATCAAATCGCCGCCCTTGGCGGCGCGGCCGCGCGCGGCCGCGAGATCGGGCCAGGCCGTTTTGAATTCCGAAAGCACAATGCCGGCGTTCCAGGAATTATCGGCAACCAGCGAGCGCACGTCGAGGTTCGCATAATCCGCAGCCCTGTCGTCGATGAGTTCGATCGCCGCGCAAACGCCGCCAATGTGAGGTGCAATTGTCTCGGCCGTGAAAGTCTTGGCAGCCGCAAGAATATCCGACTTGATGCGAACGGCGATTTCGAATTCGAGGCCAAGCCGCCCGAAGTCCTTCAACAGGGCCTGGGCTCCCGACCGATGCGGGCGAGAAGCGAGCACGACGCCCGCAATCGGATGATCTATTCCGCAAAACGCTTGCATTGTCGCCGAGGTGAGCCCGACTTTATAGCCGGCCGGCTCTCCGGCTTGTTGACGCAGCAGCGCTACGTATTTTTCCTGGATGTTATAGGCATCTGAAATAGTGGCGGGCGCGGTCGGTGGGCCCAGCGTCTTGAAGCGATGTCCGGCCTGATGTTCGGCCAAAAGCCACTCGGCCGCGCGCTTTGCCGCGATGTCCTCCATGTTTCTTCTCCCTCTTCCGGCAATCTTAGCGCCGGATCAGCCGCGGTCAAACGGCGCTGAATGGCACTTTCGCATTCACGAAGGGAGAGGTTGCAATCGGATTTAACCGCTACGCCGGCCGGATGAAGGGCTAGGCTTGTGAAGGGATAGGCTTGGCCGTGCTTCTAAGATCCGACGGCGCGGGCGATGGCTTCGGCCAATTCGCGCTGACTGAATGGTTTGGCCAGACGCGGCAGCCCTTCACCTTCTCCCGGCGCCAGTTCGGCATAGCCGGTTGCCAGGATAATCGGCATCTGCGCGTTCTCTTGCCGGATACGGGTGGCAAGTTCCGAGCCGGTCATGTCCGGCATCAATTGATCGGTGATCATCAGATCGATTTTCTTTTCCCGGCGCAGGATGTCGAGCGCATGCAAGGCTGACGGCGCGCTGAAAACCGTATGGCCGAGTTCTTCGAGCAGCGCGGACGTGTTGAGTGCGACCAGAGGATCGTCGTCGACGGTGAGGATCGCGAGCTTCCTGTCGGTCCGGAAGGTGCGGTCTGTCAACTCTCGCGCCGCGGAAGCCAACTCGTTGAGCGCAACCGGGAGACAGAGTTCGGCTGACGTCCCGTGTCCGGGCCTGCTTTTCAGAAGCAGTGTCCCGCCGGATTGTTCGGCCATTCCATGAACCATCGGCAGCCCGAGGCCGGTGCCCTTGCCGACGCCTTTTGTCGTGAAGAATGGCTCCATCGCACGCTTGAGCGTCTCTTCGTCCATGCCGGTGCCGGTGTCGGTGACGTTCACGCAAAGATAATTTCCTGCCTTCAGGCCCGGCACATCGGTTCGCTTTGTCGCGCCGATCGTGATTGTCCCTCCCTTCGGCATCGCGTCGCGCCCGTTGATCGCCAGGTTGAGAAGCGCCAGCTCGAGCTGGTTGGCGTCGGCATTGATTTTCGGGAGTTCGGGCGGGAAATGCGTTTCGACGCGGACCGACGGGCCGAGCGAACTTTGCAAGAGGTTTGTCATTCGCTGCACCACATCGCGCACGTCGAGCGGTATCAGCTTGAGTTCCTGGCGGCGTGCAAAGGCCAGCATCCGTTGGGTCAGCGCGGCGCCGCGCCGGGCGCCCTGAAGGGCGTTGTCGATCAGTTGCGCGACTTTCGGATCGCTTGCAGGCAGCCGCCTTTGCAAAAGCTCGATACTGCCCTGAATGGCCATCAGCAAATTGTTGAAGTCGTGGGCGATGCCGCCGGTCAGGTGCCCGATCGCTTCCATCTTCTGTGACTGGAGCAGCGCTTCGCGCGCCTCCTCGAGCGCGCGCGACGTATTGGTTCGTTCGGTGATATCGCGGGTGATTTTTGCAAAGCCGAGCAGCGATCCGTCGGGGTTGTGAATGGCGTCGATGATGACGTGGGCAAAGAACTGCGTGCCGTCCTTGCGAACACGCCAGCCCTCCTTTTCAAACCGCCCCACGCGCGCCGCAACCTCAAGCGCGGCTTGTGGCAGGCCGGCTTGCTGGTCCTGTTCGGAATAGAAGCGCGAGAAATGCTGGCCGATAATTTCTTCCGGCTCGTACCCCTTGATCCGCTGCGCGCCGGCATTCCAGCTCGAAACAAGCCCTGCGGGGCTCAGCATGAAGATGGCGTAGTCGGTGACGCCCTGCACCAGCAGGCGAAATTGCTCCTGATTTTGGCGCAGTGCGGCTTCGGCTTTCTGCCGCTCCGTGAGGTCACGCGTAATCTTGGCGAAGCCGATCAGTCTGCCATTGTTGTCCCGGATCGGATCGATGACGGCATAGGCCCAGAATTCGGTGCCGTCTTTGCGGACGCACCAGCCCTCGCTTTCGAATCTGCCGTCGCGTGCCGCGATTTCGAGGGCACGCTGGGGAAGCCCGGCCTTGCGATCGCCTTCGGTGTAAAAGCGCGAGAAATTCTCGCCGATGATTTCGGATTCGTCATAACCCTTGGAACGCTTGGCACCGGGATTCCAGCTTGTGATGGTTCCGTCCAGGTCGAGCATATAGATCGCGTAGTCGGTGATCGCATCGATCAGCGTCCGGAAACGGCCTTCGCTGGATTTCGAGGCCTCGAACCGTTCCGTACGCTCCACGCAAATTCCCCGCTGTCCAAGAAAAGCGTCAATATAACCGAGACGAACGCGTGACTTAGGGAGAAGTTCCGGTGGCCGGGAGCGAAAATACCGGCTCGTCCCGAAGCTCAACGCCGGTTGAAATGTCTGGCGCGACGGTGCAAGGCTGAATTTCGGTCCCTCCAAGCCAGTTATCCATGAACATCCCGGCCATCACCCCATCGCAAGTCCGTAACATGTTGCTGCTGCGCGAGGAAATCGCGCTGCTCGATCTGCGCCATGAGGCGGCCTATGCCACCGGCCATCCTTTGTTCGCCGCCAACATGGCCGCCGGCCGGATCGCGCTCGAGGCTGAGGTCAGGCTTCCCCGCAAGAGTGTGTCGATCGTTGTCTATGATGCCGGCGAAGGCCTCGTGGCCGAGGCGGCGGATCGGCTCGCCGCGCTGGGCTATGCCGACATTCGCCAGCTCAAGGGAGGCCTGGAAGGCTGGCAACGAGCGGGGTTTGAGATTTTTATTGACGTCAATTCCTACGCCAAAGCGTTCGGTGAACTGGTCGAGGCCCGCCGTCACACGCCGTCACTGTCGGCGGAAGAAGTCGCCGCGTTGATCGCAGGCGATGCCGATGTCAAGGTTTTGGATGTCCGGCGGCCGGACGAATACGCGACCATGAATATCCCGGGTTCGGTCAGCGTACCCGGCGCGGAACTGGTGCTTCGTACTGGTCACGTTGCGCCAAATGCCGAGACCACCATCATCGTCAATTGTGCCGGACGGACCCGATCGATCATCGGCACGCAATCGCTGATCAATGCCGGAGTAGCCAACAAGGTGGTGGCGCTTCGGAATGGCACTATTGGCTGGACGCTGGCCAACCAAGCGCTCGAGCACGGCGCCGACCGGCACGGCGGTGTCGGTCCGTTCGAAGGCGCGAATGAAAGAGCCCGCGACGTCGCCTACCGCGCCGGCGCCCGGCACTTGAACCCGCGCGAGGCCGCCGCGCTGCAAGCGGATACAAAGCGCACGCTCTATCGCTTCGACGTTCGCTCCGTGGAGGAGTATGCGGCCGGGCACATCAGCGGCTTTCGCCACTATCCGGGCGGCCAGCTGGTCCAGGAAATCGACATGGCAGCGCCAGTGCGCGGGGCGCGCATTCTGCTCGCCGACATTCTGGGTGCGCGCGCCAACATGACGGCGTCCTGGCTCGCGCAGATGGGTTGGGAAGTTTATGTGCTCGACGGCGGTTATGATGGCGCGCTGGAAGTCGGACCGCCGCAAGTATTGCCCAGGCCTGATCCGCAGCATCGCTACCGGCGTCCCTATGAAGGCACCGGAGCGTCGAGAGAGGCGATGCAGGCCTATCTCGATTGGGAATACGGACTGGTCGAACAGCTCAAGCGCGACGGCACGCATGGCTTCGTCGTGATTTGAGAGAGCCGTCGCCTTGTTTGTGATCAAAGCTTAGGCGAAACGCCCACCCAGAGAGCAGGCGGCCAGAGCTCGCTCGTGCCGCCGCGCGCGTTGCGGACGCATGATCCCGACATCCATATTCTTGCCCGAATTTCATCGGCTTTTCACGGTTCCGTGCGATCCATAGACCGGTTGCTCACGATTTCGTGCGATCCACATAAACCCAAGAGCCGGCGTGGCTGAACAGAAGCACCACACGAAGTTCGGGAGGTCGAAGATGTGCGATGAGGCCGGGCGGCAATCGATCGAGACGGTCAGCAGAAAAATACTCGCGCGTTCGCACGAACGTCGCACTTCGACGCTGAACCCAGCGATGTTGGCTCTCGTATTCGTGGCGGCGCTGCTGTCGTGGCCGAATCTCGCGCTCGCCGCTTCTCAATTTGGCACCCGGGAAGAAGCCGTTGCGATGGTCCACCGCGTCCAGGACATGTTCAGGAAATCGGGATACGACGCTACGATCAAAGCTGTTCTGAGTAAGTCCGGGGGGACCATCGACCGCGATCTCTACGCCTACATCCTCGACCAGAACGGGGTCGTCATGGCCAATGGTGCGATTCCCACGATGACACCGGGAACGAACCTCTACAATTTTCGCGATCAGAACGGCAAATACATGATGCGGGAGCAGCTGGAAGTCTGCAAAGGTCCAGGCAGTGGCTGGGTCGACTTTCGCTTCCTGAGCCCCTTGACCCAAACCATCGAGGACAAGTCGACCTACATCGAACGCATGGGCAACTATTGCGTCGGCGTCGGCGTCTACGCGAACGAGCAGATCAACGAGAATACGGTTTCAATCATCTCAGGCAGTCCTACTGTCGACGACACCTATCTCGAAGTCGCAAGCGATCTCGCGTCGGTACTGAACGACCATGATCGATTGCGCGTTGTTCCGCTGGTTGGAATTGGCGGGCCGCAGAACATTCGCGACGTGCGCTACCTGAAGGGCGTCGATATCGGATTAACGCAGGTCAGCATCATGGACGGGATGCGACGCTCCAACCAGGCGCTTGGCAAAGACGACGACAAGATCGTCTACATCACCAGGCTGTTCAACGAAGAGGTCCATTTGATTGCAGGGCCGGATATCACCTCGATCGAGCAGCTCAACGGCCGCAAGGTGAATATCGATGACGTTCGCAGCGGGACCAACTACACCATGCGGGATATATTCAAGCGCCTCGGGATGAAGGTGGAGGAGGTCAACGTCTCGCAAACGGAAGCGGTCAAGATGCTGAATGCCGGCGAGATCGCTGCCACGGCCTACATTGCCGGCAAATCCGCCAAACTGATATCGAACCTGCAATTCGACCGCGGCATGCATTTCGTTCCCATTCCATTTGCCAAGGATATCGCCACCGAATATCTGCCGACATCGTTCAGCCACGATGACTACCCGAACCTGGTTGCTGTCGGTCAAAAGATCGATACGATTGCAGACCGCGTGGTACTGATAGGGTACAACTGGCCAAAAAATACTGATCGTTACCGTCGCGTCGCGCAGTTCGTGGAGGCCTTTTTTCCGAAGGTCGCAGCATTCCAGAATCCGCCGTTTCACGCCAAATGGCGTGAAGTCAACGTCTCCGCAAAGATCGATGGCTGGAAGCGCTCCGACGCGGCCGAGGATTGGCTAGCAGCCCGATCGGGCGCGGCCAACTCCGACGCGCAAGCGCTGTCGAAATTCAAAGAGCTTGCAATTTCCAACGGCGCTGTTGATCCCAATGCCGCTGATGCCAATTCGAAGGCCGGGCAACTTTACCAGCAGTTCCTGAAGTGGAAACAAACGGGACATTGACCATTGAGTTTCCCCCAGCCAGGTCAGCCGATCCCTGCTGAACCGTGGGAGGATCAATGATGAGAAACTGGCTTTTCGCAGCATTGTTTCTCGTTCCTGTCGAATGCGCTCAGGCTGAGTGTCCAGATACCCTCACCGCGAAGTCGGGACTTCCCGGACACGTCGGCGACTGGACGACGACCTACGACTTGAGGACTGGAACATTTACATCACGTCACGTCAGCGGCAATTCGATCTCCGGCAAAATCAGAGCCTCCTGCGTCGACGAGAAAATTCTGCTCCAGGAGTCAGAAACCACCAATAACAATGATGGTCGGTGCGAGTTGACACGCGTCAACTCGCATCATTACCGCGGGACCTGCACTCCGCGTGGATTCGAAATCCGCATTGCCGGATTTTGATCCGTTGGGCCTGGTGGGATCGATGCCGCCGTTGCAACTCAGTTGCAACTCGAGCGAGACGACGGCAGCGCGCTGCCGTGAGCGGTTTCGCAGCTGTCATTGATTTGTCGTCGATTCCAATGGTTCCCATTGTTTAACGCTTCAGCCGCCATTCCGTGACGCAATATTGATTATTCCGCCCCGAACGTTGTTCGTGCCTTGCGCGACCAATTGGCCGCAGCCAAAGGAACGTCAGAGTCAAAGCCACGCTAGAAACCAATATTTCGCGGTGTCCCTTTGGTTCTGACATTCGTAAGAGTGCCTGCCGCGACGGGGTACGAATGTCAGAACCGGGACACTAGCTGCCCGGTCAAACGGCCGGGATCATCCCGGTCGTCCGGCCGATAGTTTGAGGGCGCTGCATTCCGCAGAATAGTTCCTATCTTCATCGATAGGAGTGGATCATGTCCTTTTCGTCAGACGTACTCAGTCAATTATCGGATGCGATATCGGCGCGGGCGGAAGCCGCCAGAAATGCCGTCGTTGCGGTTCGCCTTGGTGAGGCAAGGCATCTGACCGGATTGGTGTGGCAATCGGGCGTTGTCGTCGTCTCCGAACAGTCGCTGCCGCGCGGGGACGAATTCGAACTGGTTGCGCCGGGAGGCTCGAACGTGGTCGCAAAGCTCGCCGGGCGAGACGCCTCGACCAACATCGCAATTCTGAAAACCGCCGATTCGATTACTGCTCCGGCTTTCGTAGCCGCCGAGGCTCTTATGGGTACGCTCGCTTTGGCCATCGGCGCCGATGGCGAGGGTGGCGCAAGCGCACGACTGGGCGTGGTCAATCTGGTCGGCGGTGAATGGCATTCCCGCCGTGGCGGCCTGATCGACCGGCGCATCATCCTCGATATCGGGCTCGCTCATCGCGAGGAGGGCGGACCTGTATTCGACGCGGCGGGCGGTTGCCTCGGCATGTCGACGTTCGGGCCGCGCGGTCAGGTCATTGTCATTCCGCACGCTACGCTGACGCGCGTGGTGCCGCAACTCGTCAAGGATGGGCATGTTTCACGCGGCTGGCTCGGGGTCGCGCTACAGGCCGTCGCCGTCCCCGATGCATTGCGTGAGGGCGCGGATCAAAGCAGCGGGATGATGGTGATGTCGGTCGTGGAAAACGGCCCGGCAGCGCAAGCCGGCATCGTGGCCGGCGACATCATCCTGAGTGTCGACGGTATATCGGCGCGTCGGTTTCGAAAGATCGCCCGCTATTTCGGCGGTGACAGTATTGGACGCAAAGCAGATGTCCGCGTGATCCGCGGTGGCGCCATCATCACGGTTCAAACGACCATTGCGGAACGGAGGGCTGCGTGAGCGAAGTGGCCAGCGCCGTCGCATTTGCCCACCGGCTGCGGGTCGCAGTCCATGCAGATGATCCGCTTCGCCGCACCGCGCTTTGCAAAATTATCGCCGAGGCTGGCCACATCGTCGTCGATCTGCAGGACGAAGCCGACATTGTGCTTGCCGACGGTGGTCGTCCGCCGGAGGAGGCTCGTCACGTCGTCGGGCTTGGCATCGTGGACGATCGTCTGCGTGGCGCGTTGCCGCGCGACGCCGATGCGCGTCAGATCGATGCCGCCATTCGCGCGGTCGCCGCAGGCCTGATCGTCCGCGCCCCCGCCCGCGAAAATGGCTTTGGCGCCACGCGCGAAAGCGAAGGTCATGCGTTGCTGACCCCGCGCGAACTCGAAGTGCTCGCGGCGCTGGCCGAAGGCATGACCAACAAGGCGATCGCGCGGCGGTTGGACATCTCGCTGCACACCGTAAAATTTCATGTTGAATCGCTGTTTCGAAAACTCGGCGCGCGCACCAGGACGGAAGCCGTGGTGAAGGCGGCCGAACTCCGCCGCAGCGAGATCATTATGTTGTGATCGCGAGTTCTCTGTCGGTCTCTGTTTACCGTGATCGTTAAGCGGAGGGCTCGTTAAGCAAAAGGCCAAAGGAATAAAGTCGCGATCGCTCCGGTCTTCTCCGCATCGAATGATGCCGAGCAACCAGACGGAGCAGATCGACATGACAAAAAATTCAGAATCAACAGAAGTGGCCGTCATCGCTATACCGCGCGAAGATGGTCGCTTCGATCAGACCAGCATTATTCTTCACTGGTCAACGGTGCTGCTGATCGTCGTGCAATTTGCAAGCATCTGGGCGCGTGAAGCCGTGGATCACCAGAGCGATCTTGCTGCGGCTCTTCTGACGTTGCATCGGAGCACGGGCGTGTCGATCTGGATCGTCGTGGTGGCGCGTCTTTTCTGGCGGCGTTATTTCGCTTATCTGCCGCCATTTCCGCCGAGCATGCGGAAATTTCAGCAAACCGTTGCGAAGGCCAATGAATACAGCCTCTACATCCTGCTGCTGGCCATGCCGATTACGGGATTGGCCAGAGTAATTCTGCGCGGTCAAGCTTTCGATTTATTTGTCTGGCAAGTTCCGGCGCTGCTGGAACCTGACCCGGCACTGCGCAGTCTGTTTGTGGAGGCCCATGAGATCGGCACCAAGGCGCTGATGCTCCTCATTGGTCTTCACGCCGGAGCCGCACTGTTCCATCGGCTGGTATTGCGTGACGGCGTGCTGCAGCGGATGTTGCCGCGGATGCCGGCGCGCGCGAAATTGACGCCGGCTCTGGCGGGAGACGACAGGGAATAAAATCGATGGCTCACAAGTCTTGTAGGTGGGCGGGTTGGATCGAAACGGAGTTTAGATGATGTCTACCATATCGAAATCGATTGCCGCTGTTGTTGCTTCAGTCAGTCTCTTTGCGGCGTTTGCGATGGCCGCACCGGCCGCCCGTGCCGGCGACAAGGATATTGCACAAGCCTTGCGCGCTGGCGGTCTCGTCCTTGTCGTTCGCCACGGCGCGACGTTTCCGGACCAGGCCGATACCGATCCGCTTAACTTCGACAACATCGCCGCTCAGCGCAATTTGAATGATAAAGGCAAGGCGCTGGCCAAGGCATTCGGTGATGCGTTGCGTCAGGCCGGCGTTCCCATCGGCAAGGTGTACACCAGCAAATATAACCGCGCTTACGAGACCGCCGTCATCGCAGGTTTTCCGGATATCGAGAAGACGACCGACTTGACCGAGGGCGGGCTGATCGTTTCGCCGAACGAGAATAACCGGCGCGCCGACGCCTTCCGGAAGATGCTCGCCGTGGTGCCGAAGGATCACTCCAACACCATCCTCATCACCCACCAGCCCAATATCGTCGCCGCGCTCGGCAAGGATTGGTTCGACGTCAAGGAAGGCGAGACCTCTATCTTCCGTCCCGCCGATGGCGGCTACAAGCTCGTTGCCCGCATTCAGATGGACGAGTGGCCGCGCATTGCGACCGTCGCGTCGAAGTAAAACGATAGGGTCCGCACGGCATTCACTGCCAAAAGCCTTAAGCCGATCACGGATTGCGCAACCGCCCTTCTGGGCGGTTGTTGCATTTGTGGCGGCGCCTTTGAGCCGTCACCGGCCGTTCCTGAACGAAATTGGCCTCTGCCGCAGGGGCGTTCGCATCGCGACGAGATTGATCCGGGATGGCAGGCGATATATGGAGAGATCATAACGGCGCCTACCGACAAGGGCAGCGCCCAAGACCGCGAAGGCCAGGGAACCCTAAAAAGGCGACCTTAAAAAAAGGGACCTTCAACATCGAGGAGCGGCAAAAAAGCATGGCCTCCCCAAAAATTGCAATCATCGGCGCCGGAATGGGCGGCATGGCGGCTGCCGGCACGCTTCGGCAGGCAGGCCTTGACGTTGCGGTCTACGAACAGGCGCATCAGTTCGGCCGGATCGGCGCCGGCATTCAGATGTTGCCGAATTCGATGAAGGTCCTGCGCGGCATCGGCGTCGAGGACCGGCTGCGTCAGCGCGCCTTTGCGCCTTTCTCCCATCTCAATCGGGTCGGCGACACCGGGGAGCTCAAGCGCGAGTTGCCGATGCCGGAAGACCTTTACGGCGCGCCATTCCTGTGCATGCACCGTGCAGACCTGCACGAAGCGCTGACCTCGGTCATCCCGGCCGAGATCGTCCATCTGAACATGAAGCTGGTTCGGCTGGAGCAGAACGGCGGCCCGGTGACGCTGTTCTTTGCCGATGGGACGGCAGCCAAGGCCGATGCCGTGATCGGCGCCGACGGGGTTCATTCGATGGTGCGCGATATCATCATCGGGCCCGACAGACCGATCCATCGCGGGCGGATCGCGTATCGTGCGGTGTTCAACTCGAATCTTTTGCCGCAGGAAATCTCGCGCTCACGCGTCAAATGGTGGGGCGAGGACCGCCACATCGTGATCTATTGCACGACCAAGGACCGCAGCCAGCTTTACTTCGTCACCAGCGTGCCGGAGCCGGCCGACTGGATGACCAAGGAGTCCTGGTCGGCGAAAGGCGACGTGCAGGAGTTACGCAAGGCCTATGCGGGCTTTCATCAGGAAGTGCGGATGGTGCTCGATGCCTGCCCTGATTGCCACAAATGGGCGATCCTTGAACGCGATCCGCTTCCGACCTGGAGCCAGGGCAGGGTGGTCCTGATCGGCGATGCCTGCCATCCGATGACACCTTATATGGCGCAAGGCGCGGCGACCTCGATCGAGGATGCCGCCGTGCTGGCGCGTTGTTTGAAGGATGTATCCGTCGATGGCATCGAAGCGGCATTCAAGCGCTTTGAGGCCCATCGTAAACCGCGCACGTCGAAAATTCAGGAGATATCGAGCGCCAACACCTGGATGAGCGGCGGTAACGACGATCCGAGCTGGCTCTACGGTTACGACGCCTGGAATGTCCCGCTGGATGAACCGGCGCCGACACCGGGGTCGTCGTCGAAGTCGGCCGCGGCATGAACAAACTTGTGACGTCCTCCACGGGAAGCGCCACCGCGCCGGATGGCGCTTCGATCGCCTATACGCTTCATGCAGCGCAGCCGCGCGACGGATCACCCGCGCGCCCTCGGATTGCGTTGATCCATTCGCTGGCGCTCGACCGCAGCTTCTGGACTGGGGTGGTGCCGCTGTTGACCCCGCATGCGGATGTCTTGACCTATGATTGTAGCGGTCACGGCCAATCCGCCAAGGTCAAGATGACCTACACGACGGAACTCTTTGCCGGCGATCTCGCCAGTCTGCTCGATCATGTGAACTGGCCACGCGCGGTGACCGCCGGTTGCTCCATGGGCGGCTGTGTCGCGCAAGCCTTTGCGGGCGTCTATCCCGAGAGGGTCCGGGGTCTTGTGGTGATCGACAGTACGGCCTGGTACGGCCCAACCGCGCCGAAGGATTGGCGCGAGCGCGCTGCGACCGCGGTGACAAAGGGGCTTGCGGCGTTGTCGGCGTTTCAAGCCACGCGCTGGGTCAGTGATTCCTTTCGCGAAGCGCATCCGGATGTCGTCCGCGCGCATATGGACGTGTTTCTCGCCAATGACGTCGATTGCTATCGCTCGACCTGCGAAATGCTCGGTGACGCCGATCTCAGACACTATCAGGGGTCCATGCGGATGCCGTTGAGTGTGATTGTTGGCGAGGAAGATTACGCCGCGCCGGTCGCGATGTCGGAGCAAATCCAAAAAGCCGTGCCGGGTGCCACGCTTTCGGTGTTACCGAATGTCCGCCATTTGACGCCGATCGAGTGCCCGGCGGTGATTGCCGAAAAAATTCTGGAGCTGGTTGGGCGCGCCAAGGATAGCTGATTAGTCTCTGAATAATGGGCCGCTTGAAGCGGCCCGAAAATAAGAGAGCGGAGGAAGCCTTGTCAGTTGTCAGCGCTACGTCGCAGTCCGCGGCTGCCGGCGTCTCCCTCTCCGTACCTGCTTTCGATACCGAGCAAGCCTCCGCCGATCTGATAGCGCGGATGGAACGGGTGCCGACATCGCGCTGGTTCGTTGTCGCCCGGATCGTGATGGGAAGCGCGACCTTCTTCGATGCCTTCAACGCGCTGTCGATCGCCTTTGTTCTCCCGATCCTGGTGCCGCTCTGGCACATCACGCCGCCGGAAATCGGCATTCTGATCGGCGCAAGCTATGTCGGCCAGATCATCGGCGCGCTTGCGTTCAGTTGGGGCGCCGAACGCTATGGCCGAATTCCCTGCGCTGCGACGGCGACGGCGATTTACGCGGTGATGAGTCTGGCTTGTGCCGCGGCCTGGAGTTTCAACATTCTGCTGGCATTCCGCTTCATTCAGGGCATCGGAGTCGGCGGCGAAATGCCGGTTGCCGCGACCTATATCAGCGAGCTTTCCAGGGCCCGCGGCCGTGGCCGGTTTTTCCTGCTCTATGAGATGATCTTTCCGATCGGACTGATGGTGACCGGCCAGGTCGGCGCATGGCTGGTGCCGCTGATGGGATGGCAGATCATGTTTCTGATCGGCGGCATCCCCGGTCTCGTCATTGCGCTGATGTTGTTGCGGCTGCCGGAATCGCCACGCTGGCTGATCGGGAGGGGCCGGCTTGCCGCGGCGGAGGCGGTCATCAGGCGATTAGAGGCGGCATCCGACAAGTCCGGCGTCATCGAAGTTGCGTTACCGGCCGAGACACTGCCGGCCCAGGTCGAGATGCCCGCGCGCTCGCGCGGCAAATGGAGCGAATTGCTGTCGCCCGCCTATCGTGCGCGCACGCTGATTGCCTGGGTTTTGTGGGCCTCGGCGTTTCTCGTCGCCAACGGCCTCAACAACTGGATGCCGACACTTTACACCACGGTTTATCATCTCGCTCTGCCGCAGGCGCTGCGTGCGGCCTCGATGACCAACGTCGCGCAGGTATTTCTGGTGCTGATCTGCGCCCTTGTGATCGACCGTACCGGCCGCAAATACTGGATGATGGGCGCTTTTGGTCTTGGCGCGGTAACGCTCGGCATCTTGGGGCTTGGCGGCGCGCAAGACGTCTCGTGGTTCATCGTTCTGAGCACGCTCAGCTACGGACTGATCGGATCGATCGCGGCTGTGGTCTATCTCTACACGCCGGAAATCTATCCAACGCGGATGCGCGCGGTGGGAACAGGAGTTGCTACGTCCTGGCTTCGGGTAGCTTCCGCGATCGGCCCGACCCTGATCGGATTCATGCTGGGCAAAGGCGGCGGGGTCGACGCGGTCTTTTTGATGTTCGCTGTCGTGGCCATCGTGGGACTGATTGCCGCAACCCGTATGATCGAAACGCGGAACCTGCGACTGGAAGACATTTCGTGCTGATGTCGAATTCGTTCACCTGATCGTCACTCGACCTTCTCGCATTGATAAATATCGTATGCCCTCCACGTCGGAGTTGCCGGCGGCATCGTGTTCCACCGCCTTCAAAAACTGATATAATGGACGTGCAGCAACGATAGGCGAGCCACCATGAACGCTTCCAATGCCAATCCCTCGACACCGATCGATCCCGTGAAACTCGACCGGCTGGCGGAAGTCGCCATCAAGGTGGGGCTGCGGCTTGAGCGCGGACAGAATCTCCTCGTGACGGCGCCGACGGTCGCATTGCCCTTGGTCCGCAAGGTCGCCGAACATGCCTACAAAGCCGGCGCCGGTCTCGTGACCCCGATCCTGTCGGACGAAGCCGTCACCTTGCTGCGTTACCGATTTGGGCAAGACGAGGGCTTCGATCGCGCGGCCGATTGGCTCTATGAAGGAATGTCGAAGGCATTTGCGGCCAATACGGCGCGGCTTGCCATTGTTGCCGACAATCCGATGCTGCTTTCGGGGGAGGATCCGACGAAGGTTGCCCGTGCGAGCAAGGCCAACTCCATTGCCTACAAACCGGCGCTCGAGCGGATCGTCAATTTCGACATCAACTGGAATATCATCGCCTATCCGTCGCCGTCATGGGCGAAGCTCGTGTTTCCTCAGGACGAAGAGGATGCCGCGGTCACCAAGCTCGCCGATGCCATTTTCGCCGCTTCCCGGGTCGACCGGGATGATGCTGTCGCGGCCTGGCACGCTCACAACGAGATATTGCGCGGCCGAAGGGAGTGGCTGAACGGGCAACGATTCGGCGCGCTGCATTTTTCCGGACCCGGCACCGACCTCACGGTCGGTCTTGCCGACGGACATGAGTGGCAGGGCGGTGGCTCCACGGCCAAGAACGGCATTACCTGCAATGCGAATATTCCGACGGAAGAGGTTTTCACCACGCCGCATGCCAAGCGGGTCGACGGCCATGTGGTCAGCACCAAGCCGCTGTCTTATCAGGGCTCGCTGATCGAAGGCATCGCGGTGCGCTTCGAGGAAGGTCGCATTGTCGAGGCAAAGGCGACGCGTGGCGAGGAAGTCCTCAACAAGGTCCTCGATACCGATGAAGGCGCCCGCCGTCTCGGCGAAGTGGCGCTGGTGCCGCACTCGTCACCGATCTCACACAGCGGGCTATTGTTCTTCAATACCCTGTTCGATGAGAATGCCGCCTGCCACATTGCGCTTGGCCAATGCTATTCGAAGTGTTTTGTCGACGGAACGAAGCTGACGCCGGAGCAGATCACGGCGCAAGGCGGCAATTCCAGCCTGATCCACATCGACTGGATGATCGGTTCGGGCCAGATCGATATTGACGGTCTTTACGCCGACGGCCGGCGCGTGCCGGTTTTCCGGAAGGGCGAGTGGGCCTGACCACCCTGCAAAAAAATCAACCGACGAAGTCGCGCCCGCCGGATCGTGTCGGTGAATGCGAACAACTATCGCGCCACGAACCGGCCCGGCTCCAGGCCGTAAGGAAAGCTTAAAAGGTTGTTATTAGTTTTTCCCGCAACGTTGCCGGGCGAAAACTAATTGCAATTTTAAAACAGTTTTTCGGGAAATTTGAGGGGCGAGAGATGGCATTGATCGAAACGACCAACCTCGTTGTCAATCTGACGCCGAAGCCGATCGAGCCGTCCTGGATCATCGAAGGCAACCCGGTTGCGCAATGGTCCGTGCTGTCGAAGAGCGCCGATGGCCTCGCCACGACCATCGTTTGGGAGTGCAGCGAAGGCAGGTTCAACTGGTATTACGATTTCGACGAAACCATCCTGATCCTGGAAGGCTCGATCGTGCTCGAAAACGACACGATGCGCCCGACCCGCTACGGCCCCGGCGACGTGATCTTCTTCAGAAACGGCGCGCATGCGCGGTGGTATGTCGAGGGCCGCGTCCGCAAGCTCGCTTTCTGCCGGACCACACAGCCCATGGTGCTGGCCTTCGTGGCGCGGGCGTTCAACAAGATCAAGCGCGTCGTGTTTCTGTCAGAGAAGCGCGTGGCGCCGGGCCTGGCCTCGACCTGAGAAAGTCAGGTAAGCTTCAGCCGGTAGACATTCATCGCCGTTCCCGAAAACAATGCATCTTTCTCTGCTTCGGTCATGGAAGCGGCGATGCGTTTGAACGTATTGAAGATCACCTGATAGCTGCACTGGCCCTTGTCGGGCGGGAAATTGCTCTCGAACATGGCGCGTTCGACGCCGAATGCCTCGATGCAGGTCTCGACATAAGGCCGCCACGCTGTCGCCAGCTCTTCCGAGGGGGGCGGCATTGGACGTTGGTGGAAATCATAACCGAGCAGGCACATGGCGAGGCCACCAAGCTTCACCACGACATTGGGACATCTGGCGACCTCTTTGATAGAGGCTTTCCAGGTGGTAAAAATTTCGTCGCGTCGACCCGCATATTGGCCGGTGCCGGCCGGGCCGCCGCAATGGTCGAGCACGATGCGCGTGTCCGGAAAGGCGCGGGCGAGGTCGGTCAGTTCGCCGATCTGCGGGTGAAGCAGCCACGCATCGAAGCTCAGGCCAAGCGGCGCCAAACAGGCGAATCCTTTGCGGAACGTCGGATCGAGCAACAAACCCTTCGGCCTTGTCGCATACATGTGGGCGACGTCGGGATCGGCATCCCAGGCCGACGAGTGCCGGATGCCGCGGAAACGGCCCTGGCCCGCCGATATTTCCGCCTCCAGTACTGGACGGGCATCATCTCCGAGAAGAAGATTGACGTGGCCGACAATGCCGGCGCAGACGGCGGCGGAGCCATAGCCGCCGCTGGCGCTCATCGCAGCCGCGCCGTTGGCGAATTCGACCTCGCCTACGGGACGAAATGCTTCCGGTCCCTTCGCACGGTACATCGAACGCGCCTCGACATAGACGGTGGCGACGACATTGTGGCCGGAGGCGATATCGGAGGTGAGCTCGCCGAGCAGGTAGCGTTGGCCGCCGCGATCCCACAAATGATGATGAGGGTCGACAATGCGGCGGGCCGGGTCGATCACTTGCTCTTCGTGCAAGGCAAGCCAGTCAGGCCGTGGGTCGGCGTAAAGCCCGGTTCTGGAGGAAGGCAATGTACTGACGACCACGAATTCCTCCCTGGGCACTTTATTGGTTTGGGCTAGACGCCGCGAAGAATGATGACCGTCGGCGCTTTAGGTAAGGTGTCCCGCGATATCGTCAGGCTGCGTTCGGTGCGCTCGTCGATCTCGAATTGCTGGCCGATCTTGCGCATGAACTCGTCGAGCGGGGTGGCGAAGCGGTGCATCGGCAACACCACCGAGGCACGCAAACGCCGTGTAATCTCAGAGACGCCATCTAGCGACATCGTATAGGCGCCGTCGATCGGCACCATCACGATATCGAGCCGTCCGATCGCCGCGAAGTGGCTATCGTCGAGCTTGTGATGCAGGTGACCGAGGTGGCCGATGCAGAGGCCGGCGACCTCGAAGATAAAGATGGAATTGCCATCCTTGATCATCTCCCCGCTGGAATCGTCCATGAAGTAGCGGCGGATATCGGTGGTTACATTGCGAATGAGCACGTCACCGATGCGTTCGTTGATCCGGGCCGGACTGCCGTCGTCGTTCCAGCCATGCAGGACATTGGGAATGCGTGGGTCGGGAAATAACGTGTAATGCGTGCTGTGCGCCCGGTTCATGGTGACGACATCGGGCAGGCGGCCGGTGGTGTAGGCGCCGCTGAAATCGGTTGCGATCCGCACACCGCCGGGAGTGTCGATGTAATAGGTCGAATGACCGGCATAAGTGATCGTAACTTCTTCGGCCTTCGCCGACAGCCGGCGCAGCGACACCGGCGTGACGCGCGGCGGCACCTGCGCCATGGCGAGGCACTCGCTGCCCCGCGGAGCCTCCTGCGCGGCCGCCGTCGAGATTGGCAGGCCTATGAGGCCAAGAACGAAGGCAGCAACTCGCAACATCAGGGGCATGCGACCGGACTTTTTTTCGCGAAGTTTCACTCTATCGCCAAATTCGTGAGCCGTCATGCCGGCGTTCGCACATGTCTGGGCTGACGCCGCATGTGATGGCGCGACGATTTGAATGACTGTCTTCCGGCTTTCTGGTTAGACTTCATCGGATCGCCGCGCGTCCGGTTGTCGATCCGGCTGCTGTGATATCAGGGTGCCATGGTGTCAGTATTTGTCGATCGCCGGCACGTTCTCGCGTTCGGTGCGGCCCTGACCGGAGGTTTTGCTGTGGAATTCGCTCAGGCAACTGCGGCCGATGGCGGGTCACGACAAACCCCGGCGCTGCCGCGCGCAGTCTCATCGCGGCGTCTGGAGCCGATTCGGTCCATCGAGGCCGGCGTCCTCGATATTTCTTATTATGAGGCAGGACCTGCCGACGGTCCGGCTGTCGTGCTCCTGCACGGTTTCCCCTACGACATTCACTCCTACGTCGATGTCGCCCCGCTGCTGGCCGCCAAAGGCTGCCGCGTCGTCGTGCCATATCTGCGTGGCTACGGCCCAACGCGTTTTCTCGATCCCAAGACGCCGCGTTCGGGCGAACAGGCGGCCGTCGGTGCCGATCTGATTGCGCTGATCGATGCGCTCGGCATCAAGCGCGCGGTCTTTGCCGGTTATGATTGGGGCGGTCGTGCCGCCTGCGTGGGCGCGGCGCTATGGCCGGATCGCTGCGCGGGCCTTGTGACCGTGAACGGCTATCTGATTCAGAACATTGCGCGCGCGATGATCCCTGCAACGCCGATGCATGAAGTCGCGTACTGGTATCAATACTACTTCCAGATCGAGCGCGGCCGGGCGGGGCTCGCCGCCGACCGGCGCGAGATCGCGAAGATCCTGTGGCGGCAGTGGTCGCCGAACTGGCACTTCGACGATGCGACCTTCGAGCGGACCGCACAGGCCTTCGATAATCCCGACTATGTCGATGTCGTGATTCACAGTTATCGCCACCGCTACGGCCTCGCCGAAGGCGATCCGCGTTATGCTGAGTTGGAGCGGCATCTGGCGGCGCAGCCGATGATCACGGTCCCCGCTATCACGCTCGATGGCGATGCGGATGGTGTTGCCCCACCAACCGACGGCTCGTCGTCTGCGGCGAAATTCAGCAACCGCCGCGCCCATCACGTGGTCCCGCATGCGGGGCATAACCTTCCGCAGGAAGAGCCGGAAGCCTTTGCCACGGCCGTGACGGAGCTGATCAAGTCGTAGACCGGCGGAGCCTCGTTTTGATAGGGCCACAGCCGCGCCCTAATTTTTGTTTTGACGCGTTTTCTTTACGCGAGCGGGTGCCCACCCCCGGATCAAGTCCGAGGGCATGCTTCGCTTGAAAACGCTTTAATCCCGCCGCGGGCTGAACTTCCAGGTCGCGGCGAGGATCGCCATGGTCATCAATCCCGTGATCAGCGCGGCCATGGGCAGCGAAAGCACCAGCGCTGTGGTTGCGGCCCATCCGATCGACGAAAAGGCTTCCGCAAACGTCGCAAGCCGGGATGATGTCTGGCGGCGGCGGAATTGGCTGCGGCGGGCCTGCATGCGGAACCAGAGCTGGATTGCGGTGGCGGAAGCCGCCGCAACCAGGACGCCCACCGCGGTGACGGCGGCCTGTCGCGGCGAGGCAAACAACAGCGCGATCACGAGTGGTGCGAACAGGGCACCGATCACAAGCAGCACCACTTCGATCTTTGCGCGGATCAGTCGTGAAGGGAGCAATGGTGCTGCGGTGACGAGATCGGGGGCGTCCTCGCCGGAGATGGTGAGCCATCCGAGGCCGCCGGCGAGTTGCCCCGCCGCCATCACGATCACGGGGGTGATCAGGATGATGGCGACCGAACTGTCGCTAAAGCTTCGCCATAGCAGCACGGCGGGTGGGACGAGATAAAGCAGTTGCATCAGGCTTTGCGACACCAGCCAGGGGTCGCGGCGCAGCAGCATGAGTTCTTTCCGCCACAGCGCCTGTTGCCGCGATCCGGACTGGAATCTTCGAGAGCGTGAGCCGCGGCGAGCTGAGACGGCTCCCGTTGAGGCGCGGACGGCCGTGTCCGCAAAGCTGGCCGAAAAGGTCACCATCACGGCGCCGAGCAGCAGGAGTCCGCCCGCCAGCAGGAGCAGCAGCGCTTCGCCATCGCCCAGCGCCGCACGCGCCGGCCACCAGAGCACGCTGTCGGGGCCGGGGGCAAACGCGGCCGCGGCGTCCGAGGTGAGAATCGCAAAGCGCGATAGCGTGCCGTACGACAAGATGGCTGCGATCTGCAACGCGATGACAAAGCCGGCCCCGATCACGGCGGCAACGACTTGCGCGACCAGCCGGGTTCGGCGCGGGCCGATCGTTCGGAACAGCAGGATGGTCGCGGCGATGGCCACGGCGGCAGCGGAAAGGCCGATGGCGAAGACCACGCCGTAGACCGCGAGCCAGCGGAGACCGCCGCCCAACACCAGAACATCGATGAAGGGTGTTGCGAGCAACGTCGCCATCGCGGTGATCGAAAGCGCAATGGCGGCAAGCCGTACCGAAAAGACCCGGGTTATCGCGGCCGGCGAGGACATGATGAGATCGAGGTCGGCGCGGGCGTAGAACACCCGTGTCACGGATTCAATCGCCTGCGACAGCATCAAGGACCAGGCTAAGAAAATGGTCGCCGTGATGACGATCAGCGCCGACTTGTCGAGCGGCGATTCCATCGTCGCGTACTTGCCGATTACGGCGTAGGCCGGCACGTGCAACAGCGCCCCGAAAACCAGCAGGCCGATGATCACGGCGCGACGGCGTCCGCGCCGTCCGCCGGTCATGATCGCCAGCCATTCGCGCCAGGCCAGCCGGACTTCGTGCCGGGCAAACCAGCTCAACGCCGCCGTTGTCATGCCGCCGCCGCTTCGGAGTCGACAAGCGCGATGAATACGTCCTCGAGGCTGGTGTCGCCTCTGCCGTTCTGCTGTCGAAGTTCGGTCAAGGTCCCTTCGGCGACAAGGCGCCCCGAAGAGATCACGCCGATGCGATCGGCCATGCGCTCGGCTACTTCGAGAATATGCGTGGTCAGGATGACCGTGCATCCGTTGCGCACGCGCTCGCCAAGCAGTCCCTTGACATGGCGGGCGGACACAGCGTCGAGACCGGTCAGAGGCTCGTCGAGAATGATCAGGCGGGGATCGTGAACCAGCGCTCCCGCCAGCGCCACTTTCTGGCGCATGCCCTTGGAGAATCCTTCGCAGCGCTCGTGCATGTTGGTCGCGAGGCCAAGCGAGACGAGCAGTTCGCGCGCCGAGCGCTCGGCGATCGAAGGATCGACGCCCCAGAGCCCTGCGACGAATTCGAGATATTCGAGCGGCGTCAGCTTGTCGTAGATCATCGGCTCGTCCGATACCCATGCCGTGACTTGCTTGGCCGCGACGGGATCGCTGAGCGCATCGATGCCCATGATCGAGATGGAACCGGCATCGGGCCGCAACAGACCGCCCACCATGCGGAGCGTTGTCGTCTTGCCGGCTCCGTTCGGGCCGAGCAGGGCATAGAATTCGCCGGATCGAACGGTGAGATCGAGCGCATCGACGGCCGGACGGTCAAAACGCTTTGTTAACCCTCGCAACTCGAGGGCCGATTGATCGAAAGCCATGATGCCGGGCGATCCTCGTTACAGCCGAAAGGACCATGAACTGGAAACCGTTTCGGTGGGGTGAATCGAGGAGCCAAAATTGCAAGATGCGCGCGAGATTGTCGGCTCGCGCGCATCTCTCGACCGTTACTTCTGCGGCGCCGTATTTGCGCCCTCGGTCGCAGCATCCACAGGCTTGGGACGCACGGCGTCCGCAGTTCCCTGGATGAAGGCCTGGATCTTGACGACGTCGGCGTCGGTCAGCTTGCCGGTGAAGTCCGGCATGCCCTTGTCCATGAACGGCCCCTTGAAGACGATGTCCTTCAGGTTGGCGATGTGCTCCGTCGTCGTATAACCGAGGTTCTTGACGTTGCCGCCCTTGTCGACGCCGGGCACTCCGTGACAGGTGGCGCAGGCCTCGACATACAACGCGGTGCCGTCCGGAACATCCTTGGGATCGTATTTGACGCCCGTGAGCAGATTACCGAGCTGGTATTTGGTGAATTCCGGCAGCGGCGCCTTTCCACCAATGGCAAAGGTATAGACCGTACCCGGTCCTTCCTTGTCGGCGACATGCTGCGTAATGCCGAACACGCCGCCCCAGCCGACCGCAATCGATACATATTGCACGCCGTCGATCAGATAGGTCGCGGCGGCGGCGACCGCGCCGGTGCCGGTCGGGGTCTCCCAGAGTTTCTCGCCTGTCGTGGCGTTATAGGCGATGAAGCGCGCATCGGCCGTGCCCTCGAACACGAGGTTGCCGGCGGTCGTGAGCGTGCCGCCATTCCACGGCGCCACGTATTCGGCGTGCCAGGCTTCTTTCTGCTTCACCGGATCCCATGCGATCAGCCGTCCGAACGCCGGGTTCTTCGGCGGGGTAGCATTAAGCGTGAAGCCGACGTTCCATCCGGTGGTGGCGCCGAACTTGAAGGGTGCTGGCGCATTCTGCGCCAGCGCCTTCTCGCCGGTCAGGTTCAACGGCACGCCCTGCGCCGGCAGGTAAACAAGTCCGGTCTGCGGATTGTAGGACATCGGGTGCCAATTATGCGCGCCGAACGGACCCGGTATGGCGTCGAAGGGTTTGTCCGGTGAGCGCGCCGCCGTCACCTCGATCGGCCGCCCGTCGGCGTCATAACCGGTTGCCCAGTTCACATCGACGAACTTCTTTGCCGAAATGAATTTGCCGTTGGTGCGATCGATGACGAAGAAGAAGCCGTTCTTCGGCGCATGCAGGATCACCTTGCGCGGTTTCCCCTCGATATTGATATCGGCCAGGATCATTGGCTGGGTCGAGGTGTAGTCCCAGTTATCGCCGGGCGTTTCCTGATAGTGCCAGACGTATTTGCCGGTGTCGGCATTCAGCGCCACCAGCGATGCCAGATAGAGATTGTCGCCGCCGGCCGGGCTTCGCAGGTTGCGATTCCACGGCGCGCCGTTGCCGGTGCCGATATAGATCAGGTTCAGGTCCGGATCGTAGGTGATCGAATCCCACGAATTGCCGCCGCCGCCGTTGATCCACCACTTGCCGGCGGGATCCCAGGTCTTTGCGGCCTTTTCCATCGATTCATCTTCGAAAGGCTTGCTTGGATCGCCGGGCACCACGAACCAGCGCCATGCCTGCTCGCCGGTTTCGGCGTCATAGGCCGTGACGTAGCCGCGCGCGCCATATTCGGCGCCGCCATTGCCGATCAGTACCTTGCCCTTCACGACCCGTGGTGCGCCGGTGATGGTGTAGGAGTGCGAGTGATCGATGAGGGTGTCTTTTTCCCAGACCTTCTTGCCGGTCACGGCGTCGATGGCGACCAGACGCCCGTCATAGGCGCCGACATAGACCTTGCCCTTGTAAAGAGCGACGCCGCGATTGACGACGTCGCAACAGCCTTTGTACCCGATCTCGCGGTTGACGCCGGGATCGTAGGTCCAGAGCCGTTTTCCGGTGCGGGCGTCGATGGCGTGGACCACGCTCCACGACGCGCTGACATACATGATGCCGTCGACCACCAGCGGTGTCGCCTCGACGCCGCGGACCAATTCAAGATTGTAGGTCCATTTCAGGCCGAGATTTTTGACGTTGCCGGCATTGATCTGGTTGAGCTTGCTGAAACGTGTCTCGGCGTAATCGAGCCCGATGGTGGGCCAATCCTTCGACGTCGGCGTATTGGCCTTGATGAAGTTGGCGTCAACGGCGGAAGTCGCAGCCTTGATGTGATCCGCCGATCCCTTTTCCATCTTCTGGGCGAGCGCGACGCCGCCGGAAATAGCAAGAGCGACGCCGATCGCGACGGTTGCGCGCGTCAGGCGTTGCGGGTCGGATAATCTGACGATGGTTTCGGGGAAAAAACGGCGAGCAAAGTCGGTATACGTCCAGCGTATCATCTGTTCCTCCCATTTTGATCTCTAGCGGATCTGCCGCAATCGTATGCTTCGGCGAAGTGCGCCGTCAATCAAAGCTGCCGAAAGGAAGATGAAACTTGTGTCGCGACTTCTTCCGCCACG
The DNA here is from genome assembly GCA_963770515.1 of uncultured Alphaproteobacteria bacterium. Lineage (GTDB taxonomy): Bacteria > Pseudomonadota > Alphaproteobacteria > Rhizobiales > Xanthobacteraceae > Bradyrhizobium. The sequence goes on along the minus strand of CAVYPW010000001.1, from coordinate 653,691 downwards.
CGAAATAAGCGCAGGTCAGTTTCGCTGTTCGAAATTTGATCGTTGAATGTTGGAAAGCGGGCGCTCGTTGCGTTACGGCCCGCTCAAGGCCATGCCGACTTCCACCGGCTGCATGGCCGTCGCGTTGCAGCGCCAGCTGCTGCCGTTTTTCTGAAATGCAAACGACTTTTCGATGCGCAAGCGATAGCCGACCTGCAATTGTTCACGGCTGCCGGGCGTAGACTTCGGCTTCCCCGATTTCAAATCCCAACAGGTGCCGGTGCAGCCCGACGCAATGGGACTGCAGGCCGTGAACGGCGAGAGAACGATCATTTCGATTGCGGTGGTCACCTCGGCACTTTCATCGGTCTGCTTGCTGTCGATCTGAAAGATCCGGCTTACCGCGAGGAAATTTCCACATGTTTGTGTCGAGTGGATCTGCGCAACGCACAGGTCGACCGCATCCGCGTTCGGTACAGGCGACATCTGCTGTGTACCGAACAGCTTCCTGGGGTCGCCTTTCGCGGCGGTGACGTCGGCTATTTTCCGGTCGAAATAATCGGACAGGCAACTCTCGGAAGATGAAAGCTCCTGGAGCGGAACATTGTCCTTGTTCTCAAGGCCGCATTTACGGTCGCGCGCCCTGGTCCATCGCTCGAACTCCGCAAACGCGTCCCGCTCCTCGTTGTCTTTCAGTCGGGTGATCACGCCCATCACCCGCTCATTGAGTTCCGTCTTGGCCAATGCCAGCGAGGGGTCGCTGCAAATCAACAGGCCGGCGCTCGTATTGACAGCGAGGCAATCGAAATTCGGATCGGTCAAGATGAGGATCCGCTCTTCGGTCTCCTTCAACAGACAGTCCCTGACCGGTTTGATGTCCGCACTCCGGATTGGCTGCCGCCCGAGAATTCCGCAACTGGAATTCCGGTCCCTAACCCACTCGGCATTTTCCTCGATGGCGAGGCGCCGGTTCGGAATTCTGTTCAGGCGGTTGGCGATGGCCTTGTTGAGTTTGACGCCGGCCGCGTTCAGTTCGGGATCGCCGCAGAAAATCTGATCCGCCGGGACCTTGGTTTCTTCGCAATGATTTTTGACGAACAAGGGCAGGATATCGGTCATCGATGGATTGGAATCGGCCGCATTGTCGGCATGCGCCGACTGAGTCAGCCCGATTCCCAAAGCCACGATTGCCAGAGCGAATGCCCGCATCCCGATCCCCCGAAACGAAAAGCCAGACGATTGCAGCTATCGTAGCTTTTTGGCTGTCGCGGCGAAATGAAATTGTTTAGGTCTTGGCATCGCAGCCGGCGTCCGTTTGATGCGGGCCGCGGCTAATGATACCGTGGCTTTATTGCCGGGGCTGCGGGCCGTCATTCCCGTATTTGTTGTCTGGATACGAGCATTTTGAAGGGGCGGGATTTAAAGCCATGACATTGCGGCCTGGTGTATTGCTGCGGGGATTATTTGCTGGATTTGTTTTGCAGCTCGGTATCGTCCTGATCTCTGCGGCGTGGTCGGGCGCGAGCATGGCCCAGAAGCTCGTCGATCCGAATACGGTTGCTCCGGAATACCGCGCGGCGGCAGAGAAGCGCCGCGCCGAACAGATCAAGCTGTTCGAATGCTCAAAGAAGGCCGATGCGGCCAAGGTGCTGCGCAGGGACCGCGTGACCTTTATCAACGAATGCCTCGACAAGTGATGTCGAAATCCCCCGGGCGTCTTAGGCGCCCTGGGGAGCGATTGTCGGGATGCTCAGTTGGAGTTTGAGGCGAAGTCGGCTGGCGTGACCAGATTCACGGCTACGGCCGGAGCGGAATCCTGGCGCGCCGCGCTGGCGGACGGGGACTGATCATCGTAGCGCATGACGCCGCCGTCATCGATGACAAACAGCGGCCGGTGGTTTCTGACGTCGATGTCCTCGATCATCGCCATGCGCCGGTTGTCCAGCATCAACCAGTGGCCGTCGAGCCGCGCCAGCACGGCCGCGTGATCCTCGCCATGGAGCAAATCGCGCAATACGACGATCCTGATATCCTTGGGCGCGATGCCGGCCATGCGCAGTGCCGCGAATTTTGCGATGGCATAGTCCTCGCAATCGCCTGCGCCGGAGGCAAAAGTAGCCAGCGGCGTACTCCAGACGTCGATCTGGCCGTATTGAGCCATGTCGCTCATCGGCTTGATCGCCAGGTTGATCGCGCGGTTGATCTCGCCGAAGCGGGCGCGGCCTTCGCGAGCCCGAGCGCTGTCCACAATGGCAAGGAATTGCAGGGCGGCAGGGGATACGCAGCGCTCGCGATCGCCGTCGCAGAGCGCGAGTTGCACCATTTCGTCCTCGAGCTTGCGCTCGACCCCGTTCCATTTGTCGAGCAGACCGCCACCGGACAATCTTGTTGCAAAAAGCCCGAACGGCTCGGCCGATTTGCGGATCACGTCCAGCGTGCCCGGCGAAATCAGACTACCGGCGCGGGCCGCAGGTCCGAAGCAGACCAGGCCCCAGGCGAGGACCAAAGCCAGAATGACCGCACGCCAGCTCGGCGTATGACCGAAATAACCCATTTGACACCCCTTCGTCCGGGCATCGGCGGGGCTTTTGTCAGCCGCGCGTGACCGGATCGTTTTGCCGGGGATAATCGGTCGGGCCGCTTTTATTCTGCTTAAAGCCGGCGTGCCGGCGCGGGGTTTGTCCCAAACAGGCTGAAGGGCGTCTTACCGTCTTGCTTAAAATGCTGTGGCAAAGGGAGCACAGCGGGCGGTAGAACCTTTTTGTGGCTGATATGACTAATTCGATGAAAGTTGTTGATTTTGTAATCTAGTTCACATTCCCGGGGCATGAATTGACGCAGTATTCCGCGATGGCAGGCCTCAGGAAGCTATTCATAGTACAAATGAAGAAGACTATACATGGAAATACATGCGATGACTTCCTTATCGTGCCGAAATACGCTTCGGATATTGGACGATCAAAGCCTTTCGACTACTTGTGAGAATCCGGTTAAGCATAGGCGCGACAGAAATCCGCGCCAACCGCGCCTCGAGGTGTCTTTCTGCAAGCAAGAGATGGTTTCGCGATCGGCCCGCTGATGATAAGGAAGCTTAGACCTTTGAAATTATATACTTATTAACCATTGCGGTGGGCGGGTGAATTACTCCGGCAAATTTGACGCCACGATTTCCGATGCGCTGGGCAAACACCCCAGCGGTCACCTTTTTTCCGAAACGGTTCACGCCTCTCACGCCCCGTCGGATGCCATCGTTGTTCCCGACGCTCAATTGCTGTTTGGCGGTGAGTTCAAGCGCACGGGTGTCGATCTCGTTCTCTCCGGCGATGGCCGCGAGTTGGTGCTGCACGATTACTTCAAGGGCGAGAAGCATGCGCCGCTGGCCTCGCCGGACGGCGCCCATCTCACCGGCGATCTCGTCAACGCGCTCGCCGGCCAGGTTCAAATCGCGCAAGCCGGCGGCAATACGGCGGCCGGCCAGGTCATCGGCCATGTGACCAAGCTCGCCGGCACCGCGACCGCCATCCGCAACGGTGTCTCGATCATCCTCAACAACGGCGACAACGTCGAAAAAGGCGACGTGGTCGCCTCCGGATCAGATTCGACGGTCGGCATCACCTTTATCGATGGCACCGTGTTCGGCCTGTCGTCGAACGCACGGATGGTGCTGAACGAAATGGTCTACGACCCCAACGGGTCGAACAATTCGTCGTTATTGAGCCTCGTCGCCGGCACCATCACCTTCGTCGCTGGCGAAACCGCCAAGCACGGCGACATGAAAGTCGATACGCCGGTTGCGACCATGGGCATCCGCGGCACCGCGGTTCTGGTCGAGATCGACTTCTCGGTGCCTGGCGCCACACCGGACGCTAAATTCCAGGTTCTGGTCGAGCCGGACGGCACGACCGGCTCCTACATCCTGTTCGACAAGACCACGCTCACGCCGCTGGCCGTCGTCGACAAGGCCGGGATGCAGATCAACGTCTCGAACGGCGTCATGAGCCAGACGCTGGCTCCGCTGTCACCCGAGATCCAAAAGCTCATCACGGATGTGTTCTCGCTGAAATTTTCCGACAGCACGAACACCAAGTCGATCGAGCATTTTACCGATTTCGATCGTCCCGAATGCGTTCGGACCGGTCAATTTTGCGCTCGTCAACGGCAATCTGTCGACGTTTGCCGCGCCGCCGCCGCCGCCGGCGGGGGCCGCGGGGCCCACAACTGCTGCCACGGCCTCCGATCATCTTCCGTTTGCGCCGCAGATCAACTCTGCTGACCCCGGCACGATCACAGAACTGCCCCACGTCACCAACAGCACGGCGGTCGATAAGGTAACGGGCCAAATCCAGTACTACGACGTCAACGTGACTGATCATGACACGGTGTCGGTGAAGTTCTCTTCCTTCACCTACCAGGATGCCAAGGGGAACGATGTCACTGGTTCGCTGACCAGCCTGCAGCTTGCGGACATTGCGAAAGTCGAAGCCGCCGTCACCGTGTCCGGGAATACCGGTCCCAACACCGGCGGGTTCGGGAGCGCCACCTGGAACTATAGCGTCACCGACAAGGCCTTTGACTTCCTCGCTGCCGGCGAGACGTTGACGCTGACCTACACGGCAACCGTCGATAATAATTATCAGCCGCTCGACCAGGCCGGATCGCAGACGATCACGATCACGATCACCGGCACCAACGACGCGCCGGTCATTACCAGCCCGCAGCAAAACGTCAGCTTCGTCTCGTCCGGCACGGATACCAAAGGCGGCGAGCTGATTCCGAACACCGCGACCCAGGGCACGCTGAACTTCACCGATCCAGATCTCACCGATACCCACACGGTCGCCGTCCAAATGGCGAGCGCGCTGCTGAATGGCCAGCCCCTTGCGAATACGGCCGGCCAAAGCGTGATCAATGAACTTACGGCGGCGTTGACTGCCAGCATCTCGTCGAATGGCGGCCAAGACAGCACCGGAACCGGCGCCGGGACGATCGAGTGGACGCTGGCGAACCTTCAGGTCTATCTGGCGGACCTCGTTCCCAACGGCGAGTCGCTGGTCCTCACTTACGCCGTCACCGTCACGGATTCGCAAGGCGCGACCTCCGTCCAGGACATCGTCGTCACGATCGGCGGCAACAACGAAGCGGCGGTGGTCTGGACCAACACCAATCCAATCCCGCCGGGCGGTGTGGCGCAGTGGAGCGATGCTGCGAATTGGGAAGGCGACAGGGCGCCAAGCACCCAAGGCACTGACGACGTGTTCATCGGCACGGACCAGTTGCAACCGGGAACGCCGGTTTTTCCGGCGACAGTCACTGACGCGGAAGCGGCCAAATCGCTGACGATGGATTATTTCACCGACTTCGGGACATCGATCCCGGAGCTGGATATTCTGTCGACGGGCAAGCTGACGATCGCTGGCGCGCTCAAGATGGATACCAGTACGGATGCTGGTTCCCCCCTGACCGCTGAATCGATCATCAAGAATTTTGGAACACTCAGCGTTGGTGGCATTGCCGAGCTGCTGAAACATAGTGTTCTCGACAACTACGGCACGGTCACGCTCGCCGAGGGCGGTGTTTTCGGTGATCAAAGCAGCATTACGAATTCCGGAACCATCGAAATCGTCAGCGACACGCTTGATGTCCAGGTCGATATCGCCAATTTCGTCACCACAACCGGCGACGATTTGCCGGTCACGACCCCTGGCACGATCCAGGTCGACGGTGGTGCGACACTGAAGCTTAGCGACGGCGCTGTCATCACCAAAGGGGAGGTGACGCTCGGCAGCCTGAGTGTGCTCGACGTCGAGATGGGCGCGGTTTCGCTTCCGGCTGGTACGCCGGATGCAACGCTCGATGGCGTCAGCGTCATCGGGACGAGCGGTCTCACTCCGAGCACGATCCAGATCGGCGCGTCGGGCGCGGCGACCCTCTTGCTGGATGACGGCACGAGCATCGAGAACGGCAATCTGACGATCAGTGGCGGCAGCGCGTTGAACGTCACGACCAGCGGCGCCACGCTGGATGGCGTCAACGTCACGGGCACCAATGCGACGCTCCCGGTTGCGGCCAGCACCATCGAAGTCGGCACCACGACGACGACCGGAACGGTGCTCACGCTGGATGACGGCACTACCATCACCAACGGCAATCTGATCATCGATACCGGCAACACGCTGGATATCGAGAGCGCCGGTGGTGCGACGCTGGATGGCGTCAACGTCACGAATTCCGGCACCATTCAGGTGGACAGCCAGCTAGTGCTCGATGGCGCCACGATCAACGGCGGTACGGTCGACGACATTGGGACGCTCTCGGTGAGCGCTTCGAGCGAGATCGAGAACGCCACGGTCAATGGTGGCGGCGATCTCACGGTCACCAGCGGCACGCTGACGCTCTCCGACGTGACGCTGGATAACGTGACGCTGGCAGGCAGCTTCACCAATTCGGAAACGCTGACGATCAAGGACACGGTGACCCTCAACGGCGCCACGGTCAACGGCGGCACGATCGACGATACCGGCACACTCTCGGTGACTGCGTCGAGCGAGATCGAGAACGCCACGGTCGATGGCGGCGGCGACCTGACGGTTACCACCGGCACGCTGACCCTCTCGGAGGTGACGCTCGACGGGGTGACGTTGGCGGGCAGCTTTACCAATGCGGATACGCTGACCATCGACCACACGGTCACGCTCAATGGCGCCACCATCAACGGCGGCACGATCGACGACACCGGGACACTCTCGGTGACTGCGTCGAGCAAGATCGAGAACGCCACGGTCAACGGCGGCGGCGACCTGACGGTTATCACCGGCACTCTGACCCTCTCGGAAGTGACGCTGGACGGCGTAACGCTGGCGGGCAGCTTTACCAACGCGGACACGCTGACCATCGACCACACGGTCACGCTCAACGGCGCCACGATCAACGGCGGCACGATCGACGACATCGGCACGCTGTCGGTGACCGCATCGAGCGAGATCGAGAATGCCACGGTCAACGGTGGCGGCGACCTGACCGTCACCGGCGGCACGCTGACGCTCTCCGAGGTGACGCTGGACGACGTGACGCTGGCGGGCAGCTTCACCAATTCGGACACGCTGACGGTCAAGGATACCGTGACGCTCGATGGCGCCACCATCAACGGCGGCACGATCGATGACACCGGTACGCTGTCGGTGAGCGCCTCGAGCGAGATCGAGAATGCCACGGTCAACGGTGGCGGCGACCTCACGGTCACCGGCGGTACGCTGACGTTCTCCGACGTGACGCTGGATAACGTGACGCTGGCAGGCAGCTTCACCAATTCGGACACGCTGACGATCGACGACACGGTCACCCTCAATGGCGCCACCCTCAATGGCGGCACGATCGACGACATCGGTACACTCTCGGTCAGCGCCTCGAGCGAGATCGAAAACGCCACGGTCAACGGCGGCGGCGACCTGACGGTTACCACCGGCACGCTGACCCTCTCGGAGGTGACGCTCGACGGCGTGACGTTGGCGGGCAGCTTCACCAATGCGGATACGCTGACGATCGACCACACGGTCACGCTCAATGGCGCCACCATCAACGGCGGCACGATCGACGACACCGGCACGCTCTCGATCGGCGCCTCGAGCGAGATCGAGAATGCCACGGTTACCGGTGACATTACGGTCGATTCCGGAAAGACGCTGACACTGAATACCGTGACGCTCGACGGGGTGACGCTGTCCGGCGGCACCGACGACACCACGGCGGTGACCGTCAGCGCCGACAGCACGATTGAGAGCGCCACAGTTGCCGGCGACATTACGGTCGGTTCCGGAAAGACGCTGACACTGAATACCGTGACGCTTGACGGAGTGACACTGTCCGGCGGCACCGACAAGGTCACAGCGGTAGCCGTCGGCGCCGACAGCACAATCCAGAACGCAACCGTTTCCAACGGTGTCATCACGGTGGATTCCGGGGTCACGCTGACGCTCGACACCGTCACATTGAACGGAACAAGTTTCGCCGATACGACGACTGGCGGGACGATCTTGGTCGGCGGCGGCACCACGCTGACTTTCAACGGCGCCACGATCGATGGTGGCACGCTCAACATTCAGGGCGTGCTGGATTCGACCGGCTCCAGCACGATCAGCGACGCCACCATCATCAATCAAAATCTGATCAATATCGTCAGCGGCACGCTCACGATCGATCCGACCCCGATGACCAATACCGGCACGATCGAAGTGCACTCGGGTACGGGCCTGGTGCTGGACGACGATGCCGTGACCAATAGCGGCAGCAGCGGTGACGGCACCATCCAGGTCGACCAGAACGCCACGCTGACGCTGGAAGATTCTTCCATCACCGGTGGCGTTATCAAAAACTTCGGTACCATCGACCTCACTGGCGACAGCTCGTTCAGCGGCCTTTCCAGCCTCGTCAATGAGGGCACTCTGGAGGCTGAAGGCACGCTCACCCTCACCGCCATGACGATCAACAACGCCGGCCACATATTAAAGTCGTCTGGAAGCGGCGTTATCGACCTGGTGAACACCACCATCAATGGCGGCACGCTCGGTGGAAAGATTGAAACGGTCTCCCCCAACAAGAGCAGCACGCTGAACGGCCTTACCCTGGCATTCGGCACCCTGGTGACGGCCGCCGTCGGTGTGCTGGAATTGACCGGCACGATCTTCAACAACGGTGAGATCGACGCCACCTTGGGCGCGCTCGATCTGGATAACGCGACCGTCGATGGCGGCACGTTCGGCGGTCACGGGACGATCGCCACCGCGAGCGGTAACTCCGACAGCGTCCTAAGCGGCGTCACCATTGCCAGCGGCAGTACGGTGACGGCGGCAGTCGGTACGCTGGACCTGACCGGGATCACCACCAACAACGGCGAAATCGACGCCGCCACCGGCACGCTTCATCTGCATAACGCCGATGTTATCGGCGGCACGCTGGGAGGTCTCGGTACGATCTCGACGGACAGCTTCAATCAATTCAGCATTCTGAAGAATGTCACGGTCGCGGCCGGCACCAAGATCTCCGCTTCGGCAGGTGTATTGGAGCTGACCGGCACGATCGACAATAACGGCGAGATTGACGCCACGACCGGCACGATCGAGCTGAGTGACGCCAACATCATGGGCGGTACGCTTGGCGGCGATGGGACGATCACTACCGTCAGCGCCTTCAATACGTTCAACGGCGTCACCATCGCCAGCGGCACGACGGTCGAGGTGGCTGACGGCACCGTACTGGACCTTGTCGGCATCATCACTGACGCCGGCACGATCGCGCTGGATGCTTCGGGCCATTTCACGGGGATCGATATTTCCGGCAACGTTTCGCTCACCGGCGGCGGCAACGTGACGATGAACAGCGACTTTTACAGTTTCATCGCGAGCGACGGGTCGGCAGCCAAGCTTTCCAACTTCGACACGATCTCCGGTGCCGGCACGATCGGTGACAGTCACCTGACGCTGTCGAACAGCGGCACGATCGACGCTACCGGATCGCATGCGCTGGTCATCGATACCGGCACCAATTTCTTCACCTCGACCGGTCTCGTCGGCAATCTTATGGTGACGAACAATGTCGGCGGCGTCCTCGAAGCTTCTTCGGGCCATACGCTGCAAATCGATGACAACGTTCTCAACAACGGATTGATCGAATCCGGCAACCCGGGCGGTCATTCGAGCGCTTCTGTGGATGTCACCGGAAATATCACGGGCACCGGCTCGATCGAGATATTCAACAACTCGACGGTCGAAATTGGGGGCTCGGTTTCCTCGGGTCAGACCGTGACCTTCGGCTCGGCAGGCGCTGCCGGCACGCTCATCCTCGATGACTCGCATGACTTTCACGGGACGATCGTCGGCCTGACCGAAGCATCCAGCGAGAGCGCAGAAAATCACGTCGATCTCACGGATTTGCACTACAACCCGAACCCGCCGAACCCGTCGGAACAAGAACACGTATACGCTTCCTTTGACAGCACCGACGGCGACGTCACCGTCACCGTGACGGATAGATTCTTTAACGCTCTGGATTCCGTTACCCTGAAGGTTTCCGGAAATAGTTCGGGCTCGTTCGAAGTTTCGTCAGACGGACATGGCGGGGTAATGCTCGATGATCCCTCTGCGACCGGTAACGTGACGATCGACAGCGATCAGACCTTGAGCATCTCGGCTGCAAGTTCGAACACGGTGACGTTCACCAACGGCACAGGCACCACTGGCGATCTGGTCCTTGCCGACTCCAAGGATTTCACCGGCACGATCGCAGGCTTCGCCGGCGACGGGACTATTGCGAATTCGGACCTGATCGACGTCATGGACGTCAACTTTGCCGATGTCGCGACCGGCAAGACGACCTATATGGAAAATGCCGCCGGTACCGGCGGAACGCTGACCCTGCATGACGCGAACGGCCAGGCACTCGACAGCATCAACTTCGACGGCAACTATCAATTGGCGAATTTCACCATTGAGAGTGACGGTGAGGGCGGTACGTTGATCGTCGATCCGCCCGTAAACACGGGCGGTCAAACGCCGAGCGGTACGACGGTCGCCTCGAATGAGCATTCGACCGGTAAAGACGGCACCGACGGGTTTGTGTTCAATTTTGCCGGTCACAGCCATGCTCCGACGACGGATTTCCATCCGGACCTGGAAAACCTCCAGCCTGGTGGTTCGATGTTGACCAATCTGCACACCGGCTCGAACGTCCCGCCCGACCAGGGGACGCCCGCAGGAGGCGATGGCCATGACCACATCGGTCTGAGCCCATTCGCCAAGGCGCATCTGCACGCCGCGGACTTCCATTTCGTGTGAGCTGCGCCCGGCGGCGGCGCGGTGTCCTTCCGGTTTTCAGGGAGCCTGTCGCGGCATCCGGCCTCAAGCCGACGCGCGAGCGATGGTGATCGGCCACGGCATCCACCCGTTCGGGCGTCGCGGACTTGTCGTGTCAGGATTTTTCGTGCTTGAAATGCGCCTGCCACGATCGCCAGCGGACCTGACGACATTGCTCCAACCCGATTTGCAGGTATGAGGCGTCTCAAAATCATCTGGCGCTGGTTCGGGCGAAGGTTCGGCTTTTCGCGGCTGGTGTGCCTTTTCCTGCTGATCGGCTTTGCGGCGCTGCGCATCGCCGATTTTGCGCCGATCGAAGAACTTCGCGTCAGGACTTTCGACTTCTACCAGCGCTTCGATCCTCGCGTGAAGACGGCGCGCCCCGTCACCATCGTCGACATCGATGAACCGAGCCTGAAGAAGTTTGGCCAGTGGCCGTGGCCGCGCACGCGCCTGGCGGACATGGTCATCAACCTCGCCAATCTTGGCGCGGTTGTCATTGCGTTCGACGTGGTCTTTTCCGAACCCGACCGGCTCAACCCGGACATCCTGGCCGATAACATGCGCTACCTGGATGAACTGACCCGAAGCAGGTTGCGCGGATTGCCAACTAACGACCAGACCCTGGCCGATGCCATCAGGCGCGCCCGCGTGGTGCTCGGCGAAACCGGCCTCGACAAGGTGATTTCGGAAATCGACAATGACCTTCCCTTTACAGGGTTTGCGACGCTTGGCGATAAAGCGGGGGCTGAACCGCGCTTCTTCGAGTTTCCCGGTTTGTTGCGCAACGTCCCGGCTCTCGAAAAGGTCGCGGCCGGCCGCGGTCTGGTGACGATTGTGCCCGAGCGCGACGGTATCATCCGCCGGGTGCCGATGATGTTGCAGGCGCAGGGTCACATGATGCCGGCGTTAAGTCTTGAAATGCTTCGGGTCGTCACGGGAACCTCGACAGTTCTTGCCAAATACGACCGGAACGGCGTCAAAAGCGTTGCTGTCAGGGGGCTTGATATTCCAACCGACAAGGTTGGCGAGCTTTGGGTTCATTTTGCGCGCCAGGATCCTTCGATCTACGTCTCGGCGACCAGTGTTCTCGACGGCACCGCGCCGGTCGACAAGATCAGGGGTAAGCTGGTTCTGATCGGCACTTCGGCGGCTACCTTGAACGATATCAAAACCACACCGGTGTCCAATGCAATGCCGGGCGTCGAGATCCATGCGCAGGTGCTGGAGGCCGCGCTCACCCACGCGGTGCTGTCACAACCAAATTACGCGGTCGGTGTTGAACTCCTCGCCGCGTTCCTTCTCGGCTTTCTGGTCATCGCCTTCGCACCCAATCTGGGGCCGGTCACGCTGGTTATCGTCGGCGCCTTGTTCGCTTCCGTGCTGATCGGGGCGTCCTGGTATTTTTACCGGGAGCAACGGCTGCTGATTGATTTCACCTATCCGCTGCTGTCGACCACCGCGATCTACCTCACCCTGATCTTTACAAGCTTCGTCCGCGAACAGGCGCAGCGCCGGCAGATACGCTCGGCGTTCGGCCAATATATTTCGCCGGCGTTGGTCGAACAGCTCGCGCAGTCGCCGGAAAAGCTCAAGCTCGGCGGCGAAGAGCGCGAGATGACGATCATGTTCTCCGACGTCCGCGGCTTCACCACGATTTCGGAGTCCTACAAGCACGATCCGCAGGGCCTGACTGCGCTGATGAACCGCTTCCTGACGCCGCTCACCGACGCCATTCTGGCGCAGAAGGGCACCATCGACAAATATATGGGCGATGCGATCATGGCGTTCTGGAACGCGCCGCTGGACGACAAGGAACATCAGATCAACGCCTGCAATGCCGCGCTCGACATGCTGGAAAAGATCGATGGGCTGAACAAGGAGCGCGAGGTCGAGGCGCAGCACGGCGGCCACGTCTATATTCCGATCAATGTCGGCGTCGGCCTGAACACCGGCGTGTGCGTCGTCGGCAATATGGGTTCGAATTTGCGTTTCGATTATTCGGTGCTGGGCGACAGCGTCAATCTGGCGTCGCGGCTGGAAGGGCAATCCAAGGAGTACGGCTTTCCGATCATCGCAGGCTCGAAGACGGCGCTCGCGGCAAAGGACAAATTCGCCATCCTCGAGCTCGACTTCATCATGGTCAAAGGCAAGAAGGAGCCGGAGGTCATCTACGCCATCGCCGGGCGCGAAGATGTCGCGATGTCGGGACGATTCCAGAACTTGCGCAATCTCACCATCGAGATGCTCGCCTGCTATCGCAGCCGCGATTGGGAAGGCGCGCTGATGTCGATCGAACGCGGCCGGCGTACCGACGAGGCCGGCAAACTCGCTTATTTGTACGATCTCTATGAGGCGCGCATCCTCAATTATCAGAAGAATCCGCCGCCCGACGACTGGAACGGCGCCTTCGCGTTGTTGACGAAATAGCCTTCATCCCGCCTTGAATAGCAGGAGAGCAAGTCGCGGATGCCCGGGTCAAGCCCGGGCATCGCGGAAGGGCAGATGGGCGTGTGAATGAAAGAACGCTCCGTCACTCCACGCCGATCGTCGTCAGGTCCTGAAACCAGTGCTGCGCCTGCACGAATTTCTTGATCTTCGGCGACAGCGCATGGGGATTGGTGTCGTGCACCACCCACACCAGTGCGGCGTCATCGACGATCAGGGCATGGGCCTGCGCGATCAGCTCATCCTGCTTCTTGATGTCGAAGGTCTGCTTGGCCTCACTGATCAACGCATCGACCTTCGGATTCTTGTATCCGCCCCAGTTCACCCCGACCGGCGCCACCTGATCGGAGGCAAAGAACCGCACGATCGCATAGAGCGGATCGGAGGTCACATAGGCGATGTTGTTGGCGGTGATGCCGGCATTGATCTCGTCGGCCGCGCCCTTGCGCCAATGCGTATAGAGGGTCTCGAGTTCAACCACCTTGAAGTCGATATCGATGCCGATTTCCTTGAAGCTCTGCTGCAGGAATTCGTTCATCGGCAACGACAGCATCTGTCCGGTGCCGCCTTGCGCGATGATGAACGTCGCCTTCAGCGGTTTCTCCTTCGAGTAGCCGGCCTCCTCGACGAGTTTTTTCGCGGCGACCGGATCGTACTTGATGTCGAAGGTGGGCTTGCCGAACCAGGGGCTGGAAGGGTCGACCTGTCCCTTGGCGGGCTTTGCCAAACCGTTCATCAGTCCGACCACGGCGTCGCGGTCGATTGCGAGGTTGAGCGCCTTGCGCAGGCGGATGTCGGTCCATGGCGATCCCGGCAGCACGCTCAAATGATAATTCCACACATGCGGGGTGATGTTGTCGACGATCCGCATGCCGGCCGCCTTGAGCTGCGGCACCGCGTCGGGCGCCGGTGTCTCGATCAGATCGACCTGGCCGGCGAGCAGTGCGTTGGTGCGCGCCAACGCTTCCGGCATCGGAATCAGAACCAGCTTGTCGACTTTCGGAATCCGCTTCTTGTTCCAATAATCAGGGTTCTTCGAAAGCTCCGCCAGCTCACGCGGCACCAGCTTGGTCAGCTTGAACGGACCGGTGCCCGACGGCTGGCTGGCGAATTTGTCCCAATCCTTGCCGAGCTTTTCGTACTGGGCGGGGCTTGAGACCAAAAACCAGAGCATCTGATAAGGAAAGAAAGAGTCGACCGTCTTGGTGGTGATCTCGATCGTGTCGTCGTCGATCTTGGCGTAGCTCGCGACCGAGGGCAGGCGGGTCTTGACCTGCGCGCTCTGCCGCTTGTCGAATTGCGGTGCCTTGTCGTTGAGGACCTTGTCGAGATTCCAGATCACCGCGTCGGCGTTGAAGTCGCTGCCGTCGTGAAACTTGACGCCCTTGCGTAGGGTAAACCGCCATTTGGTTTTGTCTTTATCGTCAACCTTCCATTCAGTGGCGAGGCCGGGGACCAGTTTGCCGGGCCGGTCCGCAACATCCATTTCCCAGGCGACCAGCGGATCGTAAATCGTGTAGGCCGTGAACTGATAGGCGCCGGCGCCGCGATCCGGCTGGCCAGTGGTTAACGGGATATCCGCCATCGAAATCCCGTAGCGCACCACGGTCTCGGCCTCCGCGGAGTTGGCCTTCATGCCGAGGCACACGGCAAGGGCCACGGACAGGGCCAAGATCAGATTTTGGACGCGCATGAACTGAAGTCTCCATTGAACAAATAACGGGCGAATGGCGTGCAAGGTTGATGCCAAAAAATGCACCTGCGACAATGAGTTCCGGGCAGCGTAAACAAAGGTTGCGACACCATCACATTCAAGGGAGCTATTGCTCTCGGTGGCACAGCCATTGCATAAAATTGCATAGAAAATAGTCATCGAAAAATCGAGGGGATTGATGACCAAATTGAGTGAGATCGCGGGAAAGCGCCAAACCGCAGCGCTTATCCTTGCGGCGGTTATGAGCGTATGTCTGCCGCAATTGGCCCGCGCTGAAACGGTCGTCCGTATCGGCATGACGGCGGCCGATATTCCGCGCACGCTGGGCCAGCCCGATCAGGGTTTTGAAGGCAACCGTTTCACTGGTCTGACCATGTACGACGGTTTGACGATGTGGGACCTGTCATCGGCCGACAAGGCAAGCGTGATGATTCCCGGCCTTGCGACCGAATGGAAGGTCGATGACGCCGACAAGAAGAAGTGGATATTCAAGCTTCGTCCGGGTGTCACATTCCATGACGGTTCGCCGTTCAATGCCGATGCAGTGGTCTGGAATGTCGAGAAGGTTCTCAAGCAGGATGCGGTTCAGTTCGATCCCAGCCAAGTCGGCGTGACCGCTTCAAGGATGCCGACACTGGCCTCTGCGCGCAAGATCGACGATATGACGGTGGAATTGATCACCAAGGAGCCGGACAGCTTCCTGCCGATCAATCTCACCAATCTGTTCATGGCGAGCCCGGCGAAGTGGCAGAAGCTGTTCGATGCTGCTACCGGCGCCGACACCAAAGCCAAGTCGCAAGCCGCTTGGGACGCTTTCGCGAAAGATCCCTCGGGCACGGGTCCTTGGAAGATGTCGAGCTTTACGCCGCGCGAGCGGCTGGAGCTCGTGAAGAACGCAAATTATTGGGACAAGGCCCGCGTTCCCAAGGTCGACAAGATCGTCTTGCTGCCGATGCCCGAGGCGAACGCCCGCACAGCGGCGCTGCTCTCCGGTCAGGTCGACTGGATCGAAGCGCCGGCGCCGGATGCGCTTCCAGAAATCAAGCATCGCGGCTTTGTGCTTTACTCCAATGAAGAGCCGCATGTCTGGCCGTGGCAGTTCTCGCGCGTCGAGGGCTCGCCCTGGAACGACATCCGCGTGCGCAAGGCGGCCAATCTCTGCGTCGATCGCGAAGGCCTGAAGGATGGGCTGCTCGGAGGGCTGATGGTGCCGGCGACCGGCACCTTCGAGCCTGGCCATCCCTGGCGCGGCAATCCGACCTTCCAGATCAAATACGACAAGCCGGCGGCACAAAAGCTGATGCAGGAAGCGGGCTTCGGCCCGAACAAGAAACTGACGGTCAAGATTCAGACCTCGGCCTCGGGCTCGGGCCAGATGTTGCCGCTGCCGATGAATGAGTATCTGCAGCAAGCGCTTGCCGAGTGCTATTTCGACGTCCAGCTCGACGTCATCGAGTGGAATACGCTATTCACGAACTGGCGGCGCGGCGCCAAGGATCCTTCCGCCAACGGCGCCAACGCCACCAACGTCACCTACGCGGCCATGGATCCGTTCTTCGCGATGGTGCGATTCCTGCAATCGGGAATGGCGCCGCCGGTATCGAACAATTGGGGTTACATCAACAACCCGAAATTCGACGAACTGGTGAAGAAAGCGCGCCAGAGCTTCGATCCGGCCGAGCGCGACAAGGCGCTGGCGGAATTGCATGCGGCTTCCGTCGACGATGCGACGTTCCTCTATGTTGCCCACGATGTGGCGCCGCGCGCCATGAGCCCGAAGATCAAGAACTTCGTGCAGCCGAAAAGCTGGTTCGTCGATCTGTCGCCGATAACTCTGACGCAATGAAATGCCTCTTCCCCTCTCCCCTTGTGGGAGAGGGTGGCTTCGCGGGACGCGAAGACGGGTGAGGGGTCTGCCTCCCGCGGACCGGGACCTCTCATTTCAGGAATTGGTCTTCGTGGGAATAGAACCCCTCATCCGCCGCGGACTTCGTCCACGGTACCTTCTCCCACAAGGGGAGAAGGGAAAAGAACTTCGGAATCGGAGCTCTAGTGCTCATCTACATCGCCCGCCGCATCGTCTATGTGATCCCGATTCTCCTCAGCGTGGCGCTGGTGTGCTTCATGCTTGTGCATATCACCCCCGGCGACCCGCTGGCCGCGGTGCTGCCGGCTGACGCCTCGCAGGAACTTGCCGATCAGATGCGTGCGGCCTACGGCTTTGATCGTCCCTTGCCCGTGCAGTTCGGGCTGTGGCTATGGCGGGCCGTCAACGGCGATCTCGGCAATTCGATTGCGACCGGCCGTCCGGTCCTGAGCGAAGTCCTGCGCGCGGTCAGTAACACCGTGATGCTGGCGATCGCGGCCGCCCTGATCGGGTTTACGCTCGGTCTATTCTTCGGCCTGATCGCCGGCTATTTCCGCGACACCTGGATCGACAAGGTCGCCACTTCAATCGCGATTGCCGGCGTCTCGGTGCCGCATTACTGGCTCGGCATGGTGCTGGTCATCATCTTCTCGGTACAATTGAGCTGGCTACCGGCGGTCGGCGCCGGCCCCGGCGGCTCCGGGGCCTGGGCCTGGGACTGGGATCACATCCGTTATTTGATCCTGCCCGCGGTCACCACTTCGGTGATTCCGATGGGCATCGTCACTCGCACGGTGCGCGCGCTTACCGGCGACATCCTGAGCCAGGATTTTGTCGAGGCGCTGCGCGCCAAGGGTTTGCACGAGACCGACGTGTTCCGTCACGTCATCAAGAATGCGGCTCCGACCGCGATGGCCGTCATGGGCCTTCAGTTGGGTTACATGCTGGGCGGCTCGATCCTGATCGAAACGGTGTTCTCCTGGCCGGGCTCCGGGTTGCTGCTCAATTCCGCGATTTTCCAGCGCGATCTGCCGCTGCTCCAGGGCACCATTCTGGTGCTGGCCATGTTCTTCGTCATCCTCAATCTGCTGGTCGATATCGCGCAGGCCGCGATCGATCCGCGGATCAAGCGGAGCTAGTCGGCCGATGAGCGCGATGGATATAGCTCTTCAGGCGCCACCCGCGACCAGGTCGCGCGGCTATTGGGCAACCGTCGGACGGCGCATCGCCCGCGACAAGGTCAGCATGGCCTGCGCCATCGTCCTGATCGCGATTTTTGTCTCGGCGATTTGCGCGCCATGGCTTGGGCTGGCCGACCCCTATCAGGGCTCGATGATCCGGCGGCTGCGCCATATCGGCACGGCAGGCTATCCGCTCGGCACCGACGAACTCGGCCGTGACATGCTGGCCCGCCTGATCTATGGCGGCCGGCTGTCGCTGATCATCGGCATTCTGCCGGTGATCCTGGCTTTCGCGATTGGAACTTCGCTCGGTCTCGTTGCCGGCTATGTCGGCGGCAAGATCAACACCGCGATCATGCGTACGATCGACGTATTCTATGCCTTTCCCTCGGTGCTGCTCGCGATCGCGATTTCGGGCGCCCTGGGGGCCGGCATCGTCAATTCCATCGTATCGCTGACCATTGTCTTCATGCCGCAAATCACCCGCGTCGCCGAAAGCGTCACCACCAGCGTTCGCAACATGGATTTCGTCGAAGCCGCGCGTGCGTCGGGCGCCGGCCCTTTCACCATCATGCGCGTGCATATGCTCGGCAACGTGTTGGGACCGATTTTCGTCTACGCCACCGGCCTGATCTCGGTGTCGATGATTTTGGCCGCCGGACTTTCATTTCTCGGTCTCGGCACCAAGCCACCCGAGCCGGAGTGGGGACTGATGCTCAACACCTTGCGCACCGCGATCTATGTCAACCCGTGGGTTGCGGCGTTGCCGGGCGCGATGATCTTTGCGGTCTCGATCTGCTTCAACCTGCTCAGCGACGGCATGCGCTCGGCCATGGACATCAGGAACTAGGCGATGACGCTGCTCGAACCGATCGAGGACGTCGGCGGCGCCGCGCAGCCGCTCCTCCAAGTCAGCGGGCTGACGAAACATTTTCCGGTGCGTGGCGATTGGTTCAGCGCGCGCAAGACAGTGCGCGCCGTCGATGACGTGTCGTTCTCGATCGCCAAGGGCGAAACCGTCGGCATTGTCGGTAAATCCGGCTGTGGCAAGTCGACCACCGCGCGGTTGTTGATGCATCTGATGGCGCGCGACGCCGGCGAGATCATTTATGACGGCATGCAGGTCGGGCGCGCATTGTCGCTGCGTGAGCTGCGCCGCGGCATGCAGATGGTGTTTCAGGACAGCTATGCCTCGCTCAATCCGCGGCTGACGATCGAGGAATCGATCGCTTTCGGCCCCAAGGTGCACGGCATGGCGGATGGCGCATCGCGGGCGCTGGCGCGTGAGCTTTTGGGCAAGGTGGGCTTAAGGCCAGAGAATTTCGCCGGCCGCTATCCGCACGAAATTTCCGGCGGACAACGGCAGCGTGTCAACATCGCGCGTGCTTTGGCGCTGTCGCCGCGCCTGGTCATCCTCGATGAAGCGGTCTCGGCGCTCGACAAATCGGTCGAAGCGCAGGTGCTCAATCTGCTTGCCGATCTCAAGCGCGAGTTCGGCCTGACCTATCTCTTCATCAGCCACGACCTCAACGTGGTCCGCTATATCTCGGACCGCGTGCTGGTGATGTATCTGGGTGAAGTCGTCGAACTCGGCCCCGTCGATAAGGTGTGGGATGCACCCGCCCATCCCTATACACGGGCGTTGCTCGCGGCGATGCCCTCTTCCGACCCCGATCGGAGAACCGAGACGCCGCCGATTTCCGGCGATCCGCCCAATCCGATCGATCCGCCGTCGGGCTGCCGCTTCCACACCCGTTGTCCGTTTGCGGAGCCGCTCTGCGCCGGCGCGACACCTAAACTCACCGCGCTTGATAAAGTGGGCCATCAGGCGGCCTGTTACATGGCCATCTCGGGCTCCGGCCATAGCCGCGCGCCAAAACAAGAAGGGGCAAACATATGACAAGACCCACGGAGAAAGAGATCAGCGCGATCGCCAGCGCCGCCGGCGTGCCGGTCGATATGGAAGTTGCCGCGCGCATCGCCAACTCCATTGGGCCCGCGTTCGATGGCTTTGCGGCGATTGCCGGCACGCTGCCGTTCGATCTTGAGCCTTCGACGTTTGTGCTGGTTCAAACCGAAAAGGCCGCCCGATGAGTAGCGAACCGGCCTTGATGTCGCTGACGGCGGTTGCAAGCGCAATTGCCGACAAGCGCCTTTCCTCCCGCGAAGTGACGCAATCCTGTCTCGGCCGGATCGCGAAGTGGCAGCCGCATCTGAACGCCTTCATGGCGATTGAGGCAGATGAGGCGCTGAAGGCAGCCGATGCCGCCGATGCGGCGCTCGCCAAAGGTGGCCGCCGCGGGCCGTTACACGGCGTGCCGCTGGCGCACAAGGATATGTATTACGAGGAGGGCCGAGTCGTGACCTGCGGCTCGCGCATTCGCCGCGACTTCGTCGCAAAGACGACATCGACCGCGTTGCAACGCCTCAAGGATGCCGGCACGATTCGCCTTGGCTCGCTGCAGATGGCGGAATTTGCTTACGGCCCGACTGGCCACAATGCTCACTTCGGCCCGGTGCATAATCCCTTTGGGTTAGCCCATGTCACCGGCGGTTCGTCGTCGGGATCCGGCTCCGCGGTTGCCGCGCGGCTGACATTTGCCGCGCTTGGCTCGGATACCGGCGGTTCAATCCGGATGCCGGCGCATTTCTGTGGCGTGACGGGTTTGAAAACCACCGTGGGCCGCGTCAGCCGCGCCGGTGCGATGCCGTTGTCGCAATCGCTCGACACCGTCGGGCCGCTCGCGCGCACCGCGGAAGACTGCGCCGTGCTTCTGGGGTTGATGGCGGGTGCCGACCCCGCCGATCCCACCGCCATCACCGGATCGCTGCCGGACTATACGGCGGCAACGGCCCAATCGGTGAAGGGTCTTACCATCGGCGTTCCCGGCGCCTTCTATGTCGACGATCTCGATCCTGACGTTGCCAGCGTGCTCGATGCGACGATCGCCGTCTTCAAGCGCGAGGGCGCCAACGTCGTTCAGGTCGATCTGCCCGATCAGCGTCAACTCGCAAGCGCCTCGCAACTGGTGCTCGCGGTCGAAGCGGCGGCCTTCCACAAGCGCTGGATGATCGAGCGTCCGCAGGATTATGGCCCGCAGGTGTTGATGCGGCTTCAGAACGGGCTCGCGATCTCAGGCGTAACCTATCTCGAGGCGTTGCGCTGGCGGGGTCCGGCGCTGGCCGCCCACATCGCGGCCACGGCAAACGTCGACGCCGTCATCGCGCCGGTGTCGCCGATTCCGGCCCCGACCATTGCCGAAAGCGATGTCGGCAACGCACCTAACGCCGAAGCCGTGATCCAGCGGCTGACGCGCTTCACCCGCCCGATCAACTACCTCGGTCTGCCGTCGCTGTCGATTCCGTCGGGCTTTACCAAAAGCGGCCTTCCCGTGGGATTGCAACTGGTCGGCCGCTCGTTCGATGAGGCGACGATCTTGCGGATCGGCGCGGCGTTCCAGCGCGCGACTGATTTTCACGAAAAGGTGCCGCACCTGCCATGACCGCGCTCGTCGACGTCAGTAACCTCAACATCCGCTTTTCGGGCGAGCGCACGGTGCATGCCGTGAACAATCTCTCGTTCTCCGTAGGCGAGGGCGAGGTGCTGGGGCTGCTGGGTGAATCCGGTTCCGGCAAGAGCGTCACGTTGCGCGCCCTCATGCGGCTGTTTTCGAGGAAGCGGACCAATATCTCCGGTGGCATTCAGGTTTGCGGCCGCGACGTGCTCGCGCTCGACGACGAGGAGCTGTCGGCCTTCCGCGGCCAGACCGTTTCGATGATTTTTCAGGAGCCGGCGCTGGCGCTCGATCCGGTCTATACGATCGGCCAGCAGATCGCCGAGACCGTGATGCGCCATGAAGGCAAAAGCCAGAGCGAGGCGAGGGCGCGCGCGCTGGAAATGCTGGAAGTGGTGCGCATTCCCTCGGCCAAACGCCGGCTCGACACCTATCCGCACGAGATGTCCGGCGGCATGCGCCAGCGCGCGATGATTGCGCTGGCGCTCGCCTGCCGGCCGAAGGTCCTGCTCGCGGACGAGCCGACGACGGCGCTCGATGCCACCGTGCAGATCCAGATCCTCTTGCTGTTGCGCGAGTTGCAGCGCGAGTTCGGCATGTCGGTGATTTTCGTGACCCACGATATCGGGGTCGCCATCGAAATCTGCGATCGGGTGGCGGTGATGTATGCCGGCGAAATCGTGGAGCAGGGCACGCTCAGCCAGATCGTGCGCTCGCCGGTTCACCCCTATGCGAAGGGGCTGCTGGCTTCGACCGTCCATGGCGCCAAACGCGGCGAGCGGCTTGAAACAATTCCGGGAACGCCGCCGACGCTCGACAAGGCACCCGTCAATTGCTCGTTTGCGCCACGGTGCGGTTTTGCCGAAGCGCGGTGCTTGGAGGCTCTCCCGCCCAACGTGCAAATGGCCAATGAGCGAATTGCAAGGTGCATCCTGGCGGAACGTGTCGCGGTCGCTGCGATGGTCTAGAATTACAGTTGCCGTTTTGCTTTGAGGTGTGCGCGTTGAGCGGCAGCCTGGTGCGCTCTACGCCAGAATGACCATGCGATGATGTGTGCTGGCATGATCCGTTTTCGCGCGAGCTTGATGGCGATGCGGCGAATTTCCTGGATAGACCAACGGATCAGTGACGCCGTGGCTTTGCTTTGACTTTTGCCGGTGGTCGACGTTTCGTTTTTTTGGGCGGCGGCGGATTGGCGCGATGTCGGATCGCCGCCATCATGGCGAAGGCGAGCATAGCCATGGAAACGTGACGATGCCAGCCATGCCAGGATCGGCTCTCGTTGTGATCGAGGCCGAATTCGTTTTTCGCGGTCTCGAAACTGTCCTCGATCGCCCACCGATGGCCTTCGACGGCGACCAGCGTTTCGATGGATGTTGCAGCTGGACACCAGGTGGTGAAGAAGGCGAGATCACCATCGGCGATGCGACGACGGATCAGCAGACCACGCGTCCACAGTCCTTGATTAGCGCTGTTGGTTTCTTCGGCCTCGAGATCGGCCAATTCGAGATAACACCAATCATGCAGCCGCGGTCCTTTGGTTCCGGCGCCCGCCGACAGGCGCTTCCAGTCGGATGAGCGCCGCGTCCGGGCGATGTCCGCGGCCGTACCGGTGACCGGCGGTCGCTTGCCCCAGGATCGAAACACATGAGCGCTGTTGACCCCGAGCACGTAGCCTCTGCCTGCGCGGCGCAGTTGCTGTTCGATATCGCCAACACCGTAGACAGTATCGCCAGCAACCCACTTGAATGGGACAGACGCGGCTATGGCGCGTGCGATCATTCTCGTCGCGAGCTTTGGTTTGGTCGAAAAACCGACGTCGGGGGGCACATAGGCGGCTTCCAGACGGTCTGGATCGTCGGTCCATTCCTTCGGAAGATATAACGCGCGATCGATGAACGCATGACCATGACGCGAAACATAGGTAGCGAAGACGCCGATCTGGCAGTTCGTAATCTTGCCTGCCGAACCAGTGTATTGCCGCGCCACTCCGCACGACGCTTTGCCCTGCTTGAGAAAGCCGGTCTCGTCGATCACCAGCACCGCATCGTCATCGGCCAAATGCTCGATAACATAGTCGCCTACGATATCGCGCAGAGCATCAGCGTCCCAATCCCTGCGACCCAGGATCGCCTGCTGCCGCCACGGGCCGGGATCGCCGGCCGCCTCCGCGCGCATCCAACCTGTCTTGCGCTGCTCATCTCCGAGCAGACCTTCCAGGAACAAGCCCGCACTCTCCGCAACACGCTCTTGCTTAAACAACGGACGCATCCGTTGCTTGATCTCCCGAAGCGACGCAGCCCATAACGCAAGCGTCTCTTCAACCGACGCCATCCGCGTCCACGATGTCCAAATCATGGTTGCCCATGGATTCAGAAATCTTCAGAAAGGGCAACTGTAATGCTAGGTCGTCCCGAGGTAATATCGAGGGAATATCGTTCCCGTCTAATCGATCCGGCCTCAAATTGGCGTGGCCACGTCAGCCAATTATGGGATAGGTTTCCAACCAGCGCGGGAGGAACGCCGCGCGGCAACCGGGGGACTGTTCATGTACATATCGAGTGAGAGCCTTATCGTTATTCTATTCGTCGGCCTGGTCGCGGGCTGGCTGGCCGGCAAGATCGTGCGCGGCACCGGCTTTGGCATCATCGGCGACGTCGTCGTCGGCATCGCCGGCGCTTTCATCGCTAGCTGGATTTTCCCAAAGCTGGGCTTTCACCTCAGCAGCGGCCTGGTGGGAGAAATCATCTATTCGGCAATCGGCGCCGTTATCCTGCTCCTGATCGTGAGACTGGTTCGGACCGGCGGCCGCTTCTGACACCTTTCATAGGCCAGGGCCGGCCGGGCCTTCGAACGGCCGGCCTTGAACTTCCGGCGTGCTTGCGCTGACTTAACAGAACGGGCGGGTTTTGCCCGCCCGGCGGCAGGAAAAGCCGTTGATCTGAAGGCATTTAGGTTAACGTGACTTCATTCGACGACGGCCGCAAGAATCGGTAATAATGCAACCGCGGACCCGTGATGAGCAGGGCACGCGATCCCCAGGTGAAGAGATCAGGATACATGGCAGCCGCTCCCGGTGTCCGGCGTTCCGAACTCGGTGAAGCGTTGCGCGCCTGCCGCAGCGCCTTTATCGGCGTCGGCGTCATGAGTTGTATGATCAACCTGCTCTATCTGACCGGGTCATTGTTCATGCTCGAGGTCTATGACCGGGTGCTGCCGAGCCGCAGCGTTCCGACCCTGGTCGGCCTGATCATCCTCGCGGGCGGTCTCTATATGGCCCAGGGCATTCTCGACCTGATCCGGGGTCGAATCCTGGGCCGTGTCGGAACCTCGCTCGACGAGACGCTCAATGCGCGGGTGTTTGATATCGTGGTGCGCCTGCCGCTGACCGTCGGCGGCCGCAACGAGGGCCTTCAGCCGTTGCGTGACCTCGACAATGTGCGCAGCTTTCTCGGCGGCATGGGACCGGGCGCGTTCTTCGACCTGCCGTGGCTGCCATTTTACCTGGCGATCTGTTTTGCCTTCCACGTGATGATCGGCTTAACCGCGCTGGTCGGCGCGGTCATTCTGGTGACGCTCACCGTCATGACCGAGTTTCTGTCGCGCGCGCCGGCACGTCAGGCGCTGGGACTGGCGGCGCGGCGCAACGATCTGGCCGCGGCCAGCCGGCGCAATGCCGAGGTGCTGGTCGCGATGGGAATGTCCGGCCGGCTGACCAAGCGCTGGGCCGAAGCCAATCAGAACTATCTCGACGGCAACCAGCGTGCCAGCGATGTCTCCGGCGGCCTTGGTGCTGTCGCGAAGGTCATGCGGATGACGTTGCAATCGGCAGTGCTGGCGGTGGGCGCTTATCTCGTGATTCATCAGGAGGCGACCGCCGGTATCATCATCGCCGGTTCGATCCTCAGTGCGCGGGCGCTCGCGCCGGTCGATCTCGCAATTGCGCACTGGAAGAGTTTCATCGCTGCGCGCCAGAGCTGGCACCGTCTCACCCGCTTGCTGGAATCGATGCCGGTTCGCGCGACGCCGACCTTGCTGCAAACGCCGTCGAGCCGTCTGTCGATCGAGGCCGTCGGTATCGTGCCGCCCGGCGATCAGCGGCTCATTGTTCAGGACGTCACCTTCGCGCTGACGGCCGGAAACGGCCTTGGCATCATTGGGCCGAGTGGGTCCGGCAAGTCCTCGCTGGTGCGCGCGCTGGTCGGGGTATGGCAGCCGGTGCGCGGCAAGGTGCGGATCGACGGCGCGGCGCTCGACCAGTGGTCCTCGGACGTGCTTGGCCGCTATATCGGTTATCTGCCGCAGGACGTCGAATTGTTTTCCGGTTCGGTGGCCCAGAATATCTGCCGCTTTGATTCCGAAGCCACTTCCGACAGCATTATCTCGGCCGCCAAGGAAGCCGGCGTCCACGAGATGATTATCAAGATGCGCGAAGGCTACGACACCCAGGTCGGCGAGCAGGGTACGGCGCTTTCGGCAGGGCAGGCGCAGCGCGTGGCGCTGGCGCGGGCGCTTTACGGCAATCCCTTCCTCATCGTGCTGGATGAACCGAACTCCAATCTCGATACCGAAGGCGATGAAGCGCTGACGCGCGCGATCCGCGGGGCGCGCGAACGCGGCGCTATCGTGGTGGTGGTCGCGCATCGCCCGATCGGGATCGAGGCGGTCGATCAGTTGCTCGTGCTCAAGGACGGCCGCGTGCAGGCCTTTGGACCGAAGGAAACCGTGTTGGCACAGGTGTTGCAACCGCGCGTCGCCGCACCTTCGCCGATCAAGATCGTCTCTGAAGGAGGCGTTTCAAAGCCATGATTGATTTTCAAGGGAAGGGAACGCGCTTTTCGATCCAGCGGCATTTGATTGTCGGGTTGTCGGTGGTCATTCTGCTCGCCGGAGGACTCGGCGGCTGGGCTTCGACCGCGGAAATCTCCGGCGCCTTGATTGCGCCGGGATCGATCGTCGTCGAATCCAGCGTCAAGAAGGTGCAGCATCCGACCGGCGGCGTCGTCGGCGAGGTGCGCGCCCATGACGGCGATCTCGTCAAGGCGGGCGATGTGGTGGTGCGGCTCGACGACACCGTCACCAAGGCGAGCCTTGCGATCGTCACCAAGAATCTCGACGGTTTGTGGGCGCGCGCGGCGCGGCTGGAGGCCGAACAGCGCGGTCTCGACAAGATCACATTCCCGCCGATGCTAACCGATCGCGCCAGTGATCCCGAAGTCAAGGCGGTGATGGCGAGCGAAAGCAAGCTGTTCGAGGTCCGTGTCAACGGCAGGACCGGTCAGAAGGCGCAGCTGCGCGAACGCATCGTTCAGTTGAACGAGGAAATCACCGGTCTTGCCGCGCAGGAAAAGGCGAAAGACCAGGAAATCGAACTGGTCGAGAAGGAACTGACGGGCGTTCGCGATCTCTACGACAAGCATCTGGTGCAAATGGCGCGGCTTACGACGCTTGAGCGCGACGCGGCGAGACTGTCGGGTGAGCGCGCGCAATACGTCGCTTCGCGCGCCCAGGCCAAGGGCAAGATCACCGAAACCGAGTTGCAGATCATCCAGGTCGACAAGGACGTGGTCAGCGACGTGTCCAAGGATCTGCGCGAGACCAATGACAAGATCGGCGAATTCGTCGAACGCAAGGTCACGGCCGAAGACCAGTTGCGGCGGGTCGACATCCGCGCACCGCAGTCCGGCATGGTGCTGCAATCCAGCGTGCATACGGTCGGCGGCGTGATCTCCGCCGGCGACACCATCATGCTGATCGTGCCACAGGCCGACGACCTTCAGGTCGAAGCCAAGGTCAATCCGCAGGATATCGACAAACTGCAGGTCGGCCAGAAGACACTGCTGCGGCTGTCGGCCTTCAACCAGCGCACCACGCCGGAATTGAACGGCGTCGTCACTCGCGTCTCGCCTGACGTCACCACCGATCAGCGCACCGGACAGTCCTATTATACGATCCGCGTATCGATGCCGCCGGAAGAGGTCGCGCGCCTGGGCGACGTCAAATTGATTCCGGGCATGCCGGTCGAGGCTTTCGTGCAGACCGGCGAGCGCACCTTGCTGTCCTACCTGATCAAGCCGCTGAACGATCAGTTGATGCGCGCGTTCAGAGAGAAGTGACGGCGAAGCTTCGCTGAGCCGTCATTCCGGGGCGCGAATGAAATGAGCGAGCCCGGAATGACGAACAATCACCGCGACAAATTCTCCAGCAGCAGATTCAGCGCGCGCGAGGCAAAGGCGTGCATGTTGCCGTGCCGGTCAGCACTGCCGGTCTCGAGTGTGATGACCTCCGACGCCCGCCCTGCAACCGCCATGCAGCTATGGCCGGCGGCGTCGCCATAACGGTTTCCGGTGGGACCGGTGGCGCCGGTCTCCGACAGGCCCCAGTCGGTCGAAAAACGCTCGCGGATCCGGTTCGCCAGCAGTTGGGCATAGGGTTCGGACGCCGAGCGGATTCCCTTCATCGCCTCGTCAGGAATATCGGCCAGAAGCCGCCGCGCGTCGCGGGTGTAGACCACCGCGCCGCCCAGGAAATAGGCCGACGCGCCGGGCACGGCGAGAAGACTTGCCGAAATAAGCCCGCCGGTGGAAGATTCCGCAACCGCAACGGTTTCCTTCCGCGCGACCAGTCTGGCGGCGACCTGTTCGGCAATCGCGATGAGGTCTTTCATGGCCTTCTCCCGGATCCGGCAATATCAAACATGACCCATCATGCGCCGTTCGCGCGCGTAACGCACCAGCGCGGCATAACGATAGAGGCCGTGCACGAATTTTCCATAGGGCAGCGTGATGAACAGTGCGAATACCACGCCAAGGTGAAGCGCCAGCAACGGGCCCATCGCCGACGTCTCACGCCACAGCAGCAGCGCAAGCCCGGTCGTGCCGGTCAGAAACAGCATCAGCGTGAAGGCTGAATCCATGCCGGAACTGTTGGCGTCGACCAGCGCGGGATCGCGTTTGAATTTTTCCACGAGCAATCCGATCGGCCCGATCACGAGCCCGATGCCGCCGAGCGTGCCCAGCACCACCGGCAGGTCCCACCAGGCATACGGCGCCTCGCGCGCCAGCAGATAATGGTAGAGCGTCGCCACCGAGGTCGACGCGAAACACAGCAGGAAGCCGTAGAACGTCAGGTGGTGATAGATTCGGCGGTAGTCGGTCGGTCGTTCGTCTTCGTTGAAGCAGCCGACGCCGCCGCCATCGAGATAGCGCAGTTGTCCTGCGTCCTTCATCGCCTGCCACAGCGATGGCGGATCGGCCAGCGTGCCCGCAGGCTCGCCGATATCGTGCCAGAAGGCGCGCAGCCCCATCGCGAGTGCGATGACCGCATAGAGAAACGCCGCGCCGAACAAGCCCGCCATCGCATTGTGCGGCATCAGCGCATAGAACGCGCCGGGACCGGTGTGTACACCGACCAGCACCTGCCGATCGGTCAAGGCGGCAAATCCGAAAATGAAGGCGGCGACACTCACCGCCGCAATGAGGCTGATGGCGAGGCCGTTGCGAACGAACAGGCCTGCGAATGCCCGCGGCCAGGCATAAGCCGCCCAGGATTCGGCGCGCGCGGCGGCCAGTGTTTTCGGCACATTGACGTCGAACTCGTGCGGCGGCGAGAACTGGCAGTCGGTGTAGCAGGCGCCGCAGGCGTGGCAGAGATTGGCAAAGTAGTTGAGGTCGCCGTCGGAGAAGGCGCGGCGCATTTCCATCGCCGGAAACACCGCGCAAAGGCCTTCGCAGTAGCGGCAGGAATTGCAGACCGTCATCAGGCGGTCGGCTTCGTTCAGGACCTGGGTGCCGTGCACGCTGGATGGCTTTGTCGATATGTTCACTTGGTCAGGCCCTTGCGTTCGAGCCAGCCCTCGATCAGACCCGCGACCTCGGCATTGTTCTTGTCCATCATGATCATGTGCGAAT
Source organism: uncultured Alphaproteobacteria bacterium (assembly GCA_963770515.1). Lineage (GTDB taxonomy): Bacteria > Pseudomonadota > Alphaproteobacteria > Rhizobiales > Xanthobacteraceae > Bradyrhizobium. The sequence goes on along the minus strand of CAVYPW010000001.1, from coordinate 624,233 downwards.
TGCCCTTGATGCCGATCTGCGGCAGGTCGATGACATCGACGCTGCCGCCTGCGGCCTTGATGCCGCCGGCGAAGGCGATGCCGGCCGCGCGCATCTTCGGCCAGCGCGAATTGCGATCGATGTAGTCGCCATAGATGATCAGGGTTGGAATGTTCTTCAGCGCATCGATCTTGGCGGGATCGCCGACCGCCGCAGGCTCGATCGCGATCAGCGCCTTGACCTTGTCGGGCCGCGCCTGCGCCACCTTGAAGCCGAAGCTGCCGGCCTGGCTATGCACCATGATGATGCAGGGGCCGACCCGATCGACCTCGGCGATATAGGCAGCAATCGTCGCATCATCATTGGTGGTCCAGCGCGGTACGCCCTGTTTGACGAAGTTGTCGTAACCCTCGGCGGGAAACTGGCTGCCCGGCATCAGCTTGCGTTTCGCAGGATCCGGATTGTAGGAGTTCGGCCCGTCGCCGATGCGAAAACGTTCGAACGGGTTGGCGGTGGTCAGAAACACCGGCTCGCTCTTGAAGATGTCGGGGTATTGCGCCCAGCCGGCGCGGCCACGTTCGACCGCATCGGAATTGTAGACGCTCCAGCCCTTGCGCAGGAAGTAGTTCAGCCAGCCCTCGCGTCCGTCGGGCGTGGTCTCCCAGGTGACGCCGGTCAGTCCGCCGCCATGCCACATCAAAAGCGGAAACGCGCCATGTTCGTTGGCGGGCAGGAAATATTGCACGTACATCTGCTCGACCTGATAGACGCCGTTTGGATCGACCTTCGCCGGCACACCACCCGGCGTAAACGTCACTTCCTTGCTCGGCTTGCCGCTGATCTCGACCAGACGGCCGCCGACATGGAACGAGCCCATGTCGCGCAACGAGATTGGATCGGCGGCCTGTGCCGCGATGGACGACACCAAGATTGCCGCTGTCGCAGTGGAGATCAGTCTAGACATGGCTATTCCCTCTTCTCCCTGTCCCCGCAAGCGGGGCAAGGTGATCGCAGCACTGGCTCAATTCCTTGCATTCTTCGCCGCTTCCCGGCCTGCGATGCGGCCGAACACGCTGCCGATGGTCATTCCCATGCCGGCGGCGTAACCCTTGCCCAGCACATTGCCGGACATGATTTCGCCGGCGGCGAACATGTTGGCGGATGGCTTGTCGTCCTTCATCAGCATCCGCGCCTGCTTGTTCACGCGCGTGCCGAGATAGGTGAAGGTGATGCCGGGCCGTACCGGATAGGCATAAAAGGGCGGCGTCTCGATCCGCCGCGCCCAGTGCGTCTTCGGCGGCGTCAGACCTTCGGTGCGGCAATCGTCGAGAATTGTGTGATCGAAGGTGCCGGGACGAACCGCGGCATTGAAGCCGGCAACGGTCTTTTCCAGTGCCTCGGGATCGAGCGTCAGCTTTTCGGCGAGGCCCGCGATGGTCAGGGATTCAATCGGCGGAAACAGCGTCGGCATGAAGCTGTTGCGCGAACTCGCATCGAAAATGATGTAGGCGATCTGATCGGGCTGGGCGGCGACGAGGCGTCCCCAGATCGCATAACGCTTCGGCCAGATGTCTTCACCTTCGTCGTAAAAGCGCTGGGCGTCGCGGTTGACGACGATACCGAACACCACGGAATCATGGCGGGTGATGATGCCACCGTCGAATTTCGGCGCGCGGGCATCGATCGCGACCGCATGGCATTGCGTGGGATCGCCGATCTCCTGCACGCCATTGTCGAGCAGTAATTTGAGAACCATGCCGCGATTATAGGGCGTGCCGCGGATCAGGAAGTTATCGGCGATGTCGCCCCAATATTGCTTCAGCCACTCGATGTTGGCCTCGAAGCCGCCGGCGGCGGCAACCAGCGCCGAAGCTGCGGCGGTCGCGCTCCCATCGCCCTGTTTGAACGTGGCGGAAAGGAACATGCCGTCCGCAATCTCGAGATCGATCACTTCGGCATCATAGAGAATATCGATGCCGAGTTGTTCGGCGGTCAGGTACAGCGCGTTCAGCATGGCGCGACCGCCGCCAAGGAAGAACGAGTTGGTCCGCCCCAGGCTGAGCGTGCCGCCGAGCGAGGGTTGCCAGCGCACGCCCTGCTGGACGATCCAATGCAGGATGTCCTTGGATTCGTGGATCATGTGCCGCGCCAGTTCTTCGTCGGTCTGGCCGCCGGTGACGCGAAGCAGATCCTCCCAGAACTCGTCTTCCGTATAAGGCCCGGTGAGGATGTCGGTCGCCGCGTCATGGGCGCAGCGCATGTTGCGGGTGTGCCGGGTATTGCCGCCGCGATAGAATTTCGGAGCCGCCTCCAGCACCAGCACCGAGGCGCCGTCGCGCCGTGCGCTGATCGCCGCGCAAAGCGCGGCATTGCCGCCGCCGATCACCAGCACGTCGTATTTCAGGGTCAAATCCGCCATGCGCTTTGGTTATCTTGTTTGCATGGGAATCAAAACCGGCATCGGTGCAGGGCGATACCTTTCTGGAGCATGATCGAAACAGCTATTCGGCGGCGACAGCGTGCGCCTTCGCCGCGGCCTCGCCGCCGCGATAGACGACAAGTGCTGCGAAGATGCCGAGAACGGCGGCACACATCAGCCAGTATCCAGGAGAGGCCTTGTCGCCGGTGTGACCGATCAGCCAGGTCGATGCGAACGGCGTGAAGGTGCCGAACAGGCCCGCCGCCAGCGCAAACGCCATCGAGAAGCAGGTGGTGCGAACGTGTTTAGGCACCACTTCGACCAGGGCACCGAGCATGGTGCCGCTGTAAACGCCGAAATAGAACGAAAACATCATTTCCACCGCCAGCATCTTGCCGAATGTCGGTGCCTCGACCAGCCAATGCAAAGCGGGGTAGGCCGTGATCAGCGACAGGCTCGCGATCCCGACCAGCACAGGCTTTCGGCCGATACGATCGGACAATGCGCCGCCGATCGGATTCCAGAAGAAATTCGTGACCGCGACCAGGAGCGTGACTACCAGCGCATCCTTGGATGAGAGCTTCAGCACTGTCCGGCCGAAAGTCGGGGTGTAGACAGTGACGAAGTAGAACGTCGTGGTGGTTAACACCGCGATCATCATGCCGAGCACGATGATCCTCCAGTTTGCCGCTGCTGAACTGAAGACCTCGCTTGTCGTCGGATGTTTTTTCATCGACAGAAATTCCGGCGTCTCCTCCAGCGTCCGGCGCAACAGGAAAATAAAGGGAATGATGAGGCAGCCGATGAAGAACGGAATTCGCCAGCCCCAGGCCGCGACGGTTTCGGCCGGAATCATTTCGCTCAGTGCGAAGCCGATGATCGCGGCCACGAAAATCGCGACCTGTTGGCTTGAGGACTGGAACGAGGTGTAGAATCCCCTGTTGCCGGGTGTCGCGATCTCGGCGAGATATACCGACACGCCGCCCAATTCGACGCCGGCGGAAAAGCCCTGCAACAGGCGGCCAGCCAGAACAATAATCGGCGCGATGACGCCGATCGTGGCATAGGTCGGACAGAAGGCGATGGTGACGGTACCGATCGCCATGATCGACAAGGTCAGGATCAAACCCTTGCGCCGGCCGATCCGGTCGATATAGGCGCCGAGCACGATGGCCCCGACCGGGCGCATCAAAGCGCCGAGCCAGAACACACCGAAAGTGTGGAGCAGCGCTGCGGCCTCGTTTTCAGCCGGGAAGAACGCCGCGGCGATATAACGGGCGTAAAAGCCGAACAGGAAGAAGTCGAATTGCTCGAGGAAATTGCCGCTGGTCGCCCGGAGAATGGCGCCGATCCGCGATTTGAGTTCGGGCGGCGGCGAACTGGACGATGGCGTCATTATCGGTTTCTCCCTGTATCCCGCGCCGCATGAGCTCGTTTCGAGCAAGCGAGGGCTATTTGTCCGGCCAATCTGCCACGCTAGTGGTCCGATTCCAACATTCGCTTTCCGGGATCGCGCCGGGTGGTCAGGCGATTTTCAAGCCGCCCTGGACCGAGGCCAGGAGCCATTGCCGAAACGCCGACAGTTTGGGCGATTCGGCGCGCGCCTGCGGCGAAACCAGATAGAAGCCGGCGTCGGCCGGCAGCGCCATCTTGAACGGCACTACCAGCCGGCCCTTGGCGATATCGTCTTCGACATAGGTGGTTCGGCCGAGAGCTACGCCCAGCCCGTCGATGGCAGCCTGCACGGTCATCAGGATCAGGTCAAAGCTCAAGCCCCGCTGTTTGGAGATATCCGAAGGCTGGCCGGCTGCCGTCAGCCACAGCCGCCAGTCATCGTCATAGCCGCCGCTGGTGTGAAGCAAGGTGTGATGAGCCAGATCCTTCGGACATTGCAGCGGCTTGTCGCCTTTTAATAGCGCTGTGCTGCACACCGGAAACAATTCGTCGGCCGTCAGCCAATCCGCCCGCAGGCCAACCCAGTGTCCGCGGCCGTAGCGGATCGCGGCGTCGACATCGTCGCGGCGGAAATCGACCAGGCTGGTCGAGGAGGTGATGCGGACATCGATCTCGGGATTGGCTTGTTGGAAGCTGGAAAGCCGCGGCAGCAGCCATTTCGCCGCAAATGACGCCAGCGTGGATACGGTCAGCACGCGGTCCCCGTCTTTGCGCAGTAGCCGGTCGGTGGCGAGCCGTAGATCGTTAAAGGCGGCGCGAATGCCCGGCAGGTATTCCCTGGCTTCTGGCGTCAGCGTCAGGCTGCGGTTCTGCCGGACAAACAGCCTGATCCCAAGTTCGGCTTCCAGTCGCCGGATCTGATGGCTGATGGCGGTCTGGGTGACGTTCAGTTCGCTGGCGGCTGCCGTGAAACTCAAATGCCGGGCGGCGGCCTCGAAGGCGCGTAATCCATTGAGCGAGGGAAGGCGGGCGACCATGGGACCTTTCATGAGCTTATATCATCCATTGTGGCCCAAAGTGTCGTTTGTGGCAACACCGAAAATCCACTAGTTTCCGAGTGAGATCGTTGGATTTAGGAGGGCGAAATGTCCCTGTGCTTATCCGAAACACTGACAAATAATCATGAATCTGGCTTTCGGGCCCGGCTCGGCCAGCAATTCCGTGTCTGGGCCGACCGCTGGCAGCAACGCCATGAACTGACCCGTTGGTCCGACCGGGATCTGCACGACGTCGGATTGTCGTGGAGCGAGGTCGCCCGCGAGGCCGAGAAGCCATTCTGGCGGGCTTAGGCGTAATCCCGGGAAAGTGGGAACCGGTTTTTCCTCGCGACAAACGCGAACGCGTTTGCGCAGAGATTTCGCCCAGACAAGAAGGCAAAGGCGCGATGACGGTCGATGCCGAGGTCATCGCGCTTTGAGAGCCAGGGCCGGCGCCGCCTTCCTCAAAAGGGGCGCCGGCCAAAGTCCCTTAAATCCGGCGGGAGGCCGCCATGGCAGCAATCAATCTCTCCGAACATCCACGCCATACCGACCGTCTGAGGCTGCGCGACGGGAGAACTTTAACTGTTCGTTTTGTCGGGGCCGACGAGGGTGAGGCGCTGCAGCGCTACTTCCGTCAGCTTTCGATGCAATCGCGCCACAGCCGCTTCCTGGGTGCGATGAGCGAACTGTCGGCCAGCGAGCTCGGGCATTTCATTCACGTCGGCGAAAATGACCGTTTCAGCGTGGTGGCGGTGATGATGATCGAGGGTCGCGAGATCATCGTCGGCGAAGCCCGCTATGGCTTCGATTCCGCGACCGCCAGCTTTGAGTTCGGCATTTCGATCGACGATCGCTGGCAGGGCCAGGGCATCGGCTCGGCGCTGCTCGGCAATCTGGAATGCCGGGCGGCCGCGCTGGGCGCGCGCCGCATGTTCGGCGACACGTTACGTTCCAATGAGGCGATGATCTCGCTGGCCCGCAAGTTGGCCTTTGCTTTCACCCGCCACCCCGACGACTGGAAGCTCGCGCGCTTCGAGAAGCCGGTGGACCGGTTGCGTCGGGGCATCCCCTGCGCGAGCTGGAAGCTTGCGGCAGAGCGGCGCCTGGCGGAGATGGTGGCGTAACCTCCCACGTCATTGCGAGCGTCAGCGAAGCAATCCAATGTATTCGTCATTCCGGGATGCGCCGTAAGGCGCAGGCCCGGAATCCATTGCGCCGCATGAACGCTCGGAGAAATGGATTCAGGTTTCGCTCGCGCCCCGGAATGACGGCAAGGGAAGAGGGTGCCTCAGAACTTCTCGACCCAGGGCCGCAATTCCAACTCCCAGGTCCAGGCGCTCCTCGGCTGTTGCAATACATTCCAGTAGCTTGCCGCGATCGCGTCGGGATCGAGCATGGAATCCGGCCGGTCGGCGGGCTCGGCGCGCGCGGTGCTGCGAATGCCGCCGTCAATGACAAAATGCGCGATGTGAATGCCCTGCGGCGACAACTCGCGCGCCATGCTCTGGGCCAATCCACGCAGCGCGAATTTCCCCATCGCGAATGGTGCGGACTGCGCGTAACCCTTGACGCTGGCGGATGCACCCGTGAACAGGATGGCGCCGTGCTTGTTCGGCAGCATGCGCTTGGTCGCCTGCTGGGCCACCAGAAAGCCGCCGAAGGCGCTGACTGCCATCGCCTGTGCCACATCCGCTGCCGCCAGATCGACAAACGGGCCACGCGCCCGGCCACTGGCATTATAGACCACCACATCCGGCGTTCCGCTTTCGCGCTCGACCAGACCGAACAGCCGTTCGACCTCATCGGGTTCGGTCGCATTGCAGGCATAGGCGCGCGCGCCGGTTTCCGAGCACAGCGCGCCGAGCTTTTCGACGCTGCGGGCCGCGAGCGAGACGCCGATCCCTTCGCGGGCCAATAGCCGCGCCAGCGAAGCGCTCAGGCCCGCGCCGGCGCCGACGATCAGGGCCTTCTTGTATTTTGGGGTCTCCATCGGATGTTCCTTGTTTTATCGGACACAAGATATGCGATAGTTCGTCTCAACAGATGAGGAAGCGACCAAGGGAATTCAATGCAGGAGCGTTCGCAAAATCGCATTGCGAATTCAGACGCCCGATCGGCGCTGCTGGCGCCGGACACTTCCGGCATGAATTTCTACCGCGTGGATCCGGCTCTGGCGGATCTGTTACGCATCCATCTGCCCGATGCTCTTTTTCGCCACATCGAGCCGCATCTTGATCGCTTGGGCGGCCTCGCCGGCGGTCATCTCGACGAATGTGCGCGGCTCGCCGACCGGCATGTGCCGGTGCTGCATCAGCGCGACCGCTTCGGCCGCGACGTGCAATGGATCGAATATCATCCTGCCTATCGCGAACTCGAGCGCGCCGCCTTCGGCGAGTTCGGCATTCATGCGATGTCGCTTCGCAAGGGCGTCATGGGCTGGCCCGACAAATATCCCGTCGCAGCCAAGCATGCCTTTACGTTTCTGTTCAATCAGGCCGAGTTCGGCCTTGGGTGTCCGATCAATGTCACCGACGGCTGCGCCAAGCTACTTTCGAATTTCGGCAGTGAAGCGCTGAAGGAAAAATATCTCGATGGTCTGACCCAGACCGACATGGACAAGCTGACCCAGGGCGGCCAGTTCATGACCGAGAAGGAAGGCGGCTCCGACGTCGGCACGTTGACGACATCAGCGGTAGCCGAAGGCGATCACTGGCGGCTCTATGGTGAAAAATGGTTCTGCTCGAACGCCGACGCCAAAGTGGTCATGCTATTGGCACGGCCGGAAGGCGCGGGGCCGGGCACGCGCGGCGTCGGGTTGTTTCTGATGCCCCGAACGCTCGATGACGGCTCGCCCAATCACTACCGGATCGTTCGGCTGAAGGACAAGCTCGGCACACGTTCGATGGCCTCGGGTGAGATCAAGCTCGAAGGCGCGATCGCCTATGCGGTAGGCCAACTCGATCGCGGCTTTGTGCAGATGGCCGAGATGGTCAATTCGTCGCGGCTTTCCAACGGCGTGAAATCCACCGCCTTGATGCGCCGCGCCTATCACGATGCGATGACGGTCGCCCAAAATCGCGTGGTGTTCGGCCGCCGCGTCATCGATCTGCCGTTGGCGCGGCGGCAGCTGATGAAGATCATGCTTGCGAGCGAGCAGGCGCTGTCGATGAGTTTTTTAACAGCCGACGCGCTTGATCGCGCCGAGGCCGGCAGTCAGGACGCTGCCCTGCTGCTGCGGATACTGACGCCGACGCTGAAGTTTCGCGCCACGCGTGACGCCCGCAAAGTCTGCGGCGATGCCATGGAGATGCGCGGCGGCATTGGCTACATCGAGGAATTCGCCACCGCCAGACTATTGCGCGATGCGCATCTCGGCTCGATCTGGGAAGGCACCGGAAATATCGTCGCGATCGATGCGCTTGCGCGGGCGATCGGCCGTCATGGCGCCGATAGCGCGCTCGCAGCCGATCTGCATACGAGGCTCGACGACAGCGCCGGCGTTCCCGTCGTCTTTCGTGACCGCTTGCGGGGGTTGATCGATGCGGCCATCGGCTTTGCGCGCAAGGTTGCCGGCCACAGCGAGAACGAAGCCGAGGCGCGCCGCGCCACCAGCCTGCTGTATCACGCAGCTAGCGCGGTCGCGATGGCATGGGAGGCGCACCGCATCCACGAAATGCGCGGCGATGCGCGCAGGCTGTTGTTGTCGCGGCTCGTGATCGACCACCGGCTCGCTTCGGGTGACCCGTTCCGGCTTGCCGACGATGGTGCGCAACGTGTGATCACGGACGCCCTGCTCGGCGAACGCGCGATCGGCATGGCGGAGGCCGGCGAACTGGCCGCTTCATAGCAATCAATCGTCAAAGGCCGGCGGCGGTACGAAGCCGCCGAACTCGCGCTCGATCAATTCAGCGAGTTTGATCGGCGTGCGGTCTTCCAGCCACGGGCCGATGATCTGAACACCGACCGGCAGACCCTCAGACGAAAGGCCGAGCGGTATCTGGGTTGCCGGCAAGCCAGTCAGATTGGCGATGCCGGACCACGCCATCTGGTCAGGATAGGAAAAGTCCCGGCCGTCGATCTTGACGCGGCGCTGCTCTTGCTCTGGCGAGTGGTCGTGCCGAAAGGCCGGCGTCGGCATGATCGGGCAGATCACCACATCGAAGCTTTCGAACAGAGCGCGCCACTGCGCCCGCAACTGCGACCGCGCGCCGTCGGCCATCACCCAATCGCGATGGCTGAGCGCGATGCCGCGCAGACGCTCGGCTTGCAGGCTGGTTGCCTCGGTGGGCAGGTTGGCGGCTGCCGCCACCGCGCCGGCATAGATCTCGGGCGGGAAAGTGACCGAGAGAAACGACAATAGCATCCGCATAAAAAGGCTGGAGGCGATGGTCAGGTTTGGCCATTGCGGGCTTTCACGCGCGATCTTCGCGCCGGCTTTCTCGATGCCGACGGCCAGGTTCTCGATCGTCGAGCGTATGAGCGCGCCCGTCGGCATCAGGGAATCGCTGTCGATGACCAGCACGCGAAAGTCCTTCAGCGCATCATGCCGCGCCGTCGGCAGCGATAACTTGTAAGCCTTGCCGGCTTCCAGCGGGTCGGGCCCGGCGATGACGTCGAGCAGAAGCGAAAGGTCAGCCACGCAGCGCGCCATCGGGCCGATTACGCCCATGTCGCGATCGTGCGGCAGCGGCGGGAATCGCGGCGGCGTGTGGCCACGGAAAGGCACAAGCCCCTGCGTCGGCTTGTGCGCGAAGACCCCGCAGTGAAAAGCCGGCACCCGCAGTGATCCAGCGAGGTCCGTGCCAAGCGAGAGCGCGCCGTAACCCGCCGCGAGCGCGGCGCTCGATCCGCCCGAAGAACCGCCGGGGGTGCGGGTGAGGTCGTAAGGGTTATTGGTCGTGCCATAGATATCGTTATAGCTCTGCCAGTCGCCGAGCCCGAGCGGCACATTGGTCTTGCCGAGGATAACGCCGCCGGCGTCCTTGATGCGCGTGATCGTGAGTGCGTCCTCCTGGGGACGAAAATCCTTGTGAGCCGGAATACCCCAGGTCGTCGGCAGTCCGGCGACGTTGAAGGATTCCTTCACCGTGAGGGGAATGCCAAGCAACGGCTTCGTTTCGCCGCGGGCACGCGCCGCATCGGCGGCACGGGCGGCATCAAGCGCGCGGTCGAAATCGCGAACACAAATCGCGTTGATTTTGCCGTCGTGACGTTCGATGCGCGCGATCGCCTGCTCCGCCAACTCGACGGCAGATATCTTTTTTCGTGCGAGCGCATCCGACAATTCGGTTGCGGTCGCAAAATTCCAGGGCGATGTCGTCACGCTTCTCTCCTGGTCTGCATTCGCTTCGACCGGAATATTGCGGAGATAAGATGACGGCCGCTAGACCGGCATTGCAGTCGCCAACGTTTTCTACGCCGCACCGATCAGAATACCGACGCCGAGCACGATGACGCCGCCGAGTACGATCTGGAACACGGCCTGGAGGAATGGCGTGTCCATATAGCGCGCGCGGATATAGGCGATCGCCCAAAGCTCGAAGAACACCACGACGCCGGCAATCGCGGTCGCGATCCAGAAGGCATTGGCCCAGCGGTCTGGCACCAGATAGGGCATGGTGTGGCCGAGGCCGCCGAGCGCCGTCATCAATCCGCAGGTCAGGCCGCGCAGCCACGGCGAGCCGCGTCCAGTGAGCGAGCCGTCATCCGACAAGGCTTCCGCAAAACCCATGCTGATGCCGGCGCCGATCGAGGCGGCGAGGCCGACCAGAAAGGTCTGCCAGTTCTGATGCGTGGCGAACGCGGCGGCGAATAGCGGCGCCAGCGTCGAGACCGATCCGTCCATCAATCCGGCGAGGCCGGGCTGCACATATTGCAGCAAGAATACGCGGCGGCGCGTCTTGTCTTCTGCCGCACGCACATCGGGGGTAAGGATTTCGTCGGTCAGTTTGGCGGCGACGTGCTCGTGACCCTTCTCGGCTTCCGCGAGATCGGCGAGCAGCCGGCGGACGCCGACATCCTGGGTCTGCTCGGCCGCCTTGATGTAGAATCGCTCGGCCTCGAACTCCATCGTCTCGGCCTCCTTGCGGATGGCATCCAGCGACAGGTTCTTGGTCAGCCAGATCGGGCGGCGGCGCAAAAAGCCTTTGACGTTGTCGCGACGGATCGGCGGCAGATTTTGGCCGAAGCGTTGCTCATACATTTCAAGGAGCATGTGGCGGTGGCCTTTTTCCTCCTCCGCCATCTGCTCAAACAGCTTGGCCGATTCCGGATAACGCTCCGTGAGGTCTTCCGCGAAGCTCATGTAGATGCGGCTATCCTCTTCTTCGGAGGCGATCGCCACCGCCAGCACTTCCCGCTCGGTCAAATCGGCAAATTTCTTCACGGCGCGGCCTTCCCGTTCAGTTTAGAATAATTCTAATTTGTATACCGTCAGTCCACGTCCGGTCAATTCATCAGTTCCCAGATCGCCTTTGTCTCAGGGAACCCTTCCGGTTCCCGCTCGTTCGACTTTCCGACACGTTGCAAGGGAGCGTCATGCGAAAGGTCACATATCGGCTCAATGATCCGCGGCTTGCGCCGCGACGGACCAAGCTCGAGATTCCCGGGTGGGCAGGGAAGCGCGAGCCCCGCGCAGATGGCTCACGCGAACAGGTGTGGCACTGCGTGCCATTTTCCGAAGGTGCCCAATACGGGATCGAACTCTTCTATCCCTATGACAACGAACTGCATGTCAGCACCAGGAACGGTCACCTGGTTCTGGAGGGCGATTGGGGTGATCCGCCGGATAGCGGTCTGCAATGGCCGCCGTTCCGGAATTTTGGCGACACGTTCTATACCTACCAGATCCTGCTCGATCTGAAGGTCGAGAAGGGCATGGCGGTCAGGACCGAACCGCATCCGCGCTTCTACACCGATGCCAGCGACACCGTACCGATTGCGGTCCCGGCCCTGGTGCGGAATTGGTGGCCGATGATGTTCTTCTGCGTCTTCAAGGCGCCGGCGGAGGGACGTACGCATATCTTCAGGCCGAAAGAGCCCTTTGCGCAGATCATCGTGATTCCCGAAGAGGCCGATTTCGAGCTCGAGCCCATGAGTTCGGAGGAATTTGCCGAACGCGAACTTCAGGCGCGCCGCATCTACAATAATAGACCCAATCTCTCGGCCGGGACCGAATGGACCTCTTCGACCGATACGGTATTTGACGGGACTTACCGGCACCTGCACCGGGCGGCAAAGGAAAAAGCGCGTCAGGAATAGCGCTGAAAGCAACAAAAAACAGGGCCCCAAGGGCCCTGTTTCGCGTCCGATGCCGTTTATCGCCAGTGATGATGGTGATGGTGGTGATGATGACGATAACGCCGCCAGTAACGGTGGTGATGGTGATGGTGGTGGTGGTGGTGGTGGTGATAAAACTGAGCGACCTGAACGTTATTTTCTGTAGCGGGCTTTTCGTCCATCGCGTTCAGGACCGCCGTCGCGTTGGGAATTGGTTCCAGCAGTTCAGCAAAAGAATTCGCCTTCAAAGCATCGTTGGGGTCCGGCGTTGGAGCCGCCTGGGCCACGCCGAGCGTCGCCACTGCGCCCAACAGTCCGGTGATCGTTTTATGCATAATTCCTCCTTCAATTTCCTGTGTCGGGTTGCAAAGCCCGTCGGGCGGCAACGCCGGCATTTTGCAATGGTTCCCGGGAGCAGCGCTGGCTCCGGGACTAAGCTGGTAAGTTGAACCGGCTAAACGGCGGCCGCGCTGAGGAATTGCATCAAAAGCCGGTTGACTTCGCCGGGCTGTTCCTGCTGCACCCAGTGCCCGGCGCCTTCGACCAGATGAACGTCAAGCATGCGGGTGCAGGCGCTCCTTTGCATCGTCTCGAAAACGCCGGGGCGCTGATAGGTGCCCCAGTCCTGTTTGCCCGCGATGAAGCAGGAGGGCACGTCGATGCTTTTGCCCGACCAGGTTTCAAGTTCGGCGGTGAAGGCACCCGAGGTGCCACAGCGATACCATTGCAGGCCACCCTGGAATCCGGTCCGCTGATATTCGGCGCTGTAGACGGCAAGCTCGTGATCGGGAAGCCAGGCATTGGCGACGATCGCCTCCTTGGACGGCATTTCTTCCGCGACCGTCTCGGGCATCGTCTTGGCGAGATCCATGACATAATAGGTCGGCAGCTTGGCGAGTTCGCCCGTCGACCAGGACGTGAGCGGATAAGGCCGGTTGTCTTTCCAGTCCGCGCTCTTGTGATGGTAATAGGCGCGCAGGAAATCATGCACGCCTTGCGGCGCCTGCCATATGTCGGCGTTAGCTTGGCGTGTCGAGTAATACCAGTGATAGTGCTTGCGCGGCCGCGGCAGTGCGGCCAGCTCCCGCTGCATGGGATCTTCGTGCTTGGGCGGCAACGGCGTGTCAGCTGTATTCGGCGCGATTTGCGGCGGGCCCGCGAATGGCGCGCTCATCAACACGACCGATCGAAACACGTCGGGCCGGATCACGCCGCACCATGCCGCGACCGAACTGCCGAAATCGTGCCCGACGACGGCCGCGACCGATCGATGGCCGAACGCCGTGACGACGCCGAGTGCGTCGCGCACCAGGTTCGTCAGCCGGAATGGCGCGAGGTCGCCATCATAATCCGCGTTCCACCCGGTGGTGCGGCCATAGCCGCGCTGGTCCGGCGCCAGCACGTGGTAGCCGGCTTCCGCCAGCACCGGCATGACCTTGCGCCAGCTGAAGGCGAGTTCGGGGAAGCCATGCAGCAACAACACGCAAGGCCGGTCTCGAGGCTGGCCTTGGGTCTCAAAGCCCGATTCCAGCACGTGCATGGTGAGGCCGTTGATACCCTCGATGCTGCGCGAGCGAATGGATGACGGCAGTGGAATGGAAGGATGGGCCATCTTCATGCAATCTCCGCGTCGCGATCGGGTCTTGCCGTCCAAAGAACGGCGCCAAGGAACCGCCGCGCTCCCGCCTGCCTGGGCCGGCCGTCCACGTCTAGTACCGCCTATTTGAAGTTCCTGCACCACCAGCGGCGAATTCGACCCAGGAACTTCAAATAGAAAAGCGGCACTAGAATCATAGATTTGCTAGTGTCCCGATTCCGAAGTTCGCAGCATTTACGGAGCCACGTTTCGAACTTCGGAATTGAAAGGACACTAGCTAACGTATTGATCTAGTGTGGCCTTGGTTCAGAAGTCCGCATGACGAACGCGCGGCACAAATGATGCGGACTTCTGAACCGCCACACTAGTGCCCATAACTTTCCGAAGTTCGTGAAAGGTACGTGCCGAGGTGGTGCACGAACTTCGGAAAGTGGGCACTAGCGTGAGCGCAAGGCTGAAAAAAGAAGGATGCCAGATGCCACTAGAAGACGAGAAGCGGATCGGCGTGCTGGAAGAACTGCTCGGCGAGCGATTTTCCTGCCGCGCCTTCAGGCCGGATCCGGTGCCGCGCCCGATCATCGAGCGAATCTTGAAGGCGGCGCAACGCACCGCGTCCTGGTGCAACAGCCAGCCCTGGCAGGTCGTGATCGCGAGCGGAGAGGCGAAGGAGAAATTCCGGAAAGAGATCTATGCGGCCGCAAGCTCCGGCGCCGACGATGGCGACTTTCCGTTCCCGCGGGAATATCGCGGCGTCTATCTGGAGCGGCGGCGGGAAAGCGGTTTCCAGCTCTATAACACGCTCGGTATTCCCCGCGGCGATCGCGCGGCCTATGCCAGGCAGTCGCTGGAGAATTTTAATTTTTTCGGCGCGCCGCATGTCGCCATCATCCACACCGATGAGGCGCTCGGCGTCTATGGCGCGATCGATTGCGGCGGCTATGTCAGCAATTTCATGCTGGCGGCGCAAGCGCTCGGCCTTGGCACGATTCCGCAAGCCGCATTGGCGCATCAGTCGGGCTTGATCCGGCGCCATTTCAAGCTCGGCGCCGACCGGCGGGTGGTGTGCGGAATATCGTTTGGTTACGCGGACCGCGATCACCGCATCAACAGCTATCGCACCTCGCGGGCGAGCGTGGTGGAGGCCGCGACGTTTGTTGACGAGTAGAATATCTCTCGTCCTCATCCCGAGGAGCGCGTCCTTACGCGCGTCTCGAAGGATGAGGTTGAGCCCGCAGCCATCCCTCGAGACGCGGCCTATCGGCCGCTCCTCGGGATGAGGTCTTTGCCCGATCAAAATCTCGGCGGACGTTTCTCGGCAAACGCCTTGATGCCTTCCTTGATCTCCTCGCCGCGCATGCTGTCGTGGTGTCGGCGGTCCGCCGCCTCCTCATCGAGCTTGCCGCGTGCGATTTCGTGGATGGTGCGCTTCATGCCGCGCATCGCAGCCGGTGCGTTTCCAGCCAAAATGCCGGCCAGCCTGTCGACCTCTTCGTCCAGCGCTTCGGCCGGAACCATTGACGTGAGATAGCCGATCCGCAGCATTTCCGTCGCGCCGATTTTCTCGGCGGTGAGAAACAGCCGCTTGGCGTTGTCGAGCCCGAGCCGCGCCACGTAGCGCGCGATGCCGCTCTTGTAATAGTGCAAGCCGAGCCGGGCGGCCGGCATGAACATTTCGCAGGTGTCGACGCCGATGCGGAAATCGCAGGCGAGCGCCAGATCGGTCGAACCGCCATAGACCCCGCCATTGAGCCGGCAAATGGTGGGAACGCCGATGTCTTCGAGCCGGTTGACGACCGCCTCGAAGGCGGAGCCCGCGCTCTTCTGTTCGAGTTCGCTGGTGGCGCGCTCGGCAACGGAGTTGAGATCATAGCCGGCGCTGAAAGCGCGGCCGGTGCCGGTGAGCACGAGAACGCGGACCGCGGGGTCGGCTTCGATCTCCGCAAACAGCTTCAACAGCACGTCGAGATCGTCAGCCTGCAGTCGATTGAGATGCCTCGGCCGGTTCAGGCGAATGGTGGCGCGTGCGCCCTGGCGTTCCAGCACCGGCGGGCTTGCGTCGGTTTCCGACATTTTTTACCTCCGCTTTGTTCCGTTTGTCTTGAGCATGATCTCCGCGCAAATGCTTTCGCCTTTGTCGCGAGGAAAACCGGTTGTCACTTTTCGCCAGCGCGCGGCCGTTCCGGTCCGGATCATGCTCTACTTGTTCTCCAGCACGCGCCGCTTGGCTTCGGCATCGATGGTCTCGGCGATATCGGGGTGGCGCGCCATCAGAAGCCGAAAGTCGACGAGATCGAGCACCAGAAGCTGCGACACCCGCGTCGTGGTGATGTTGGCCGAGCGCAGGTTATTGCCGAGCAGCGCCATTTCGCCGAAGAAGGCGCCTTCGCCAAGCGCTACTTTCTTGCCCGGCAAATCGACTTCGACCTCGCCGCTGGCGATGAAATACATGCAGTCGCCGGTCTGTCCCTTGCGAATGATAGTGGTGCGCGCCGGAAGGTCGATGGTCCGCAGCATCTGCGTGACGTCGGCGATCGCAGCGGGGCCAAGCGAGGCGAAGAACGGCACCTTGCTGACGGTTTCCCAGGTTCGCAGGAAATTATCGCGGCGGGTTTCGGCGGCAAAGCCGGTGGCGAGGATACCGGTCCACAGGCCGAATACGCCTAGGCCGCAGATCATGACGCCGGCCGCGATGATGCGGCCGAGCGGGGTGATCGGCACCACGTCGCCATATCCTGTCGTGGTCAGGGTCGCGACCGCCCACCACAGGGCGGCCGGGACGCTGCCGAAAGCCGCCGGCTGGACATCGTGCTCGAGATAGAACTCGGCAATCGACGCCATGAAGAGAACCATCAGGAAGATCACGAGCACGCTCAACAGCGGTCCGGATTCCAGCACCAGAACCCGGCGCAATTGCCTTAAGCCGCGAATCCCCGGTACCACCTTGAGCACCCAGAACATGCCGAGCAGCCAGGCCGATTTGGTATCCATCCCTACGGCCAGCGCGATCGGCACCGCAAGCGCGGAAGCCGCATCGACGATTCCACGGAAGGACAACAAATAGGCCGATCGGCGGCCGGCCTGGGCTGCATGGCGCAGCCTGATCACCCATTCGAATACGAAATAGGCGAGGCACGCCCACAGCAGCGCGTCGACGAAAGAGTGCAGGGCCGTGTAGGCCGGCTCGACCGTCAGCAGCACCATCATCGCAACGCCGCAGGTGACCGCGACATAGGCCGCCTTGGTCATGTTGCGGCCGGTCGTTGCGGTCACAAATTGATCGAGCCTTGCGGAAAAAGACGATTTGGACATGGGGGCGCCGATGTGTCCTTAGGCGCTTTGCGCGGTCTTGACGACCACCACATTGTCGTCGTGGCCGCCCTGCCGCTTCAGGCTCTCGCGCCGCATGCCGATCTCGTCGCGCACGAATTCGTATCCGAGCTTGAACGTGTCCAGCCCATCGCTGGAAATGGTGCCGTCGCGCAGTCCGATCACCGCACCGCGCAGCACGCTTTCAAGTTCGTCTTGAAGGCTGTCGAGCGCTTCCATCGTCTGGGCATGCGCGATCCGCTCACCGATGTCGAGGATGGCGGTCGCGAGTTCGCTGGCTTTTTCCGGCGCCACCCGTGTCACCTTGGTATAGATCGCGACAAAGATCGATCCGATCACACTGAGCGCGGCGACCGCCAAGTATAGCAGGTCGCTATAGCGTTCCAGAAACGACTTGGACGTGTCATTGATATATTCAGCGACGCCCTGATGCGCCGCGACAAAGGCGCTCTTGTCGACATCGGCCGGCTCGATCTTGGAGGCGAAGCCGTCGTCGAGCGAAAGCTCGGCCTTGTTCTCATAGATCGTACGCGCCAGTTCGCCGGCAGTGTTCGCTGGTATCGCGGCCTGGCCCACCAGCAGCCAGTGCAGTCCCACCGTATCCAGATCGTCGTCGGGAATCTGCGGCGTCGAGGACAGAAGGCCCGTGGCCAGCGTTTCCTCTGAAATGCCGGGATAGCGCCGGGTCAATGCCGTCGATTCGTCAATGGCATTCACCGTGAATGGTGCGCGTCTGGCCGATTGTTCGAAGCTCTTGTCCTTGACGATCGTCGAGGCATGGTCGACCGCGATGACGGCGCCATAGCCGCCGGACGTAAACAGTCTGTCGAGTGTCGAATTAACGGGGGCCAGTTGCAGGCGGGAACTGGCATCCGATCCTTCGGGAATGTCGAGAACCTTGCGAACGAAGGCGAGGTTATTGCTGAAGCTCGTCAGCAGCGCGATCTTCTTTTTCTTCAACTCCGCCAGCGATTTGATTTTCTTGTCGCCCGGGCTGATCAGCATGAACACGTCATGTTCGAGGATCGCGATCGAACGGGCGCGGGGCGGAATTTTCGCATCGGTTCGCAGCACGGCGAGATCAGCCAGTTTTCGCTCGAACTGGGCAAGCACCTTGGTATTGTCGACGTTGCGAATGATCTTGATCTCCAGCCGCGAGGAGGTTGCCTTGAGCATGGCGGCGAGCTTGGCGGCGAAACGGGCCTCAAGCCCGTTGGTCTCGCCCACGGCAAAGGTCAACGTTTCGGAATTCCTCAGCCAGATGCGGCCGCCCCATACGGTCGCAATTGTCAGGAGCAAGGTCAGCGCCGCAAACAGGACCACTTGTTTGCGGTTGCTGTTGAGAAGCGGAGGGCGCGAGCGTCGCGTATCGGATGATGGCGTTGGGACTTCAGCACTCATGGCCCATATCCGCAACTCAAAGGGCGCCGAACCCGCGCCAACGACGTCCTAAATGCCTAAAAAAGAACGATAATTTTATCTAGCTGCATGATATCCGCATGGCCGTGGAATGCAAACCAACCACTCCTGGTAACCTTACCCTTGGTGTGGCCCGGGCTACCGCCGCTATACCCCGGTTTACGCTCGGGCCGATTCCCGGAATGTGCCGTTCGGTCACACCCTGTGTTTTTCCAAGGCGGTGGTGGTGCATTCTCGATTGGGAGATGTCATAAAAAGGGAACTCGACCGGATTTGTCGGGATTCAAGAAGAAGTCGCACTGAAGCTCCGCACATTTTACCCAGTCATTCACGCCCGAGGGCTTCAGATTGTCGTTTCCCCCCATGTCCGCGTCAGTACCTCTCGGCGCGTTGATCGGATGGATGGTGTTGCTGACCGTCAAGCACGTCATCGCCGACTTTGTGTTGCAAACGTCCTGGATGGCGATCGGCAAGGATCAGAGAACCGGTTGGTTTCTTCCGCTGCTTGCCCATTGCGGCGTGCACTTTGCTGTCGCGATGACATTCATCCTGGTGGTCGCGCCGCGGTTCTGGTTCGTGGCCGTGATCGATTTCGCCATTCACATCACGATCGATCGCTGCAAGGGCATCATCGCATCGAGATTCGGCGTGACGCAGGAAAACCATCACCCGTGGTTCTGGACGTTGATTGGCGTGGACCAGTCGCTGCACCATCTGACCGACTTCGGCCTGTCGATCTTCATGGCCGCAAACTGATTCGGTCGAATGCGTTTCCCGATAACGCTTTTCGATCAAGTCCCCCGTGGCACTACTGGGGGCGGTGGTTAACCTTTCGTTAGAGAGTCGCATTGCATCCTCTGCATCAGGGGATATGCAAATGTTTTCAAGCCGCGATGCCTTCGAGAACGACTTTTGCCCGGTCCGGGACGACCTGCTCGGGGAAATGTATCGTGCCAGCGAACACGGCCTGCCGCAGTTGGTGGCTAGCGTCTCGCCCGATGTTCGCGCCATGCTGGCGCTGTTCTGCTATCGCCGGAGCCACCTTTATTCGCTGGCGCTGACGATTGCGGCAAGCTGCAGCGAACAGGACCTGGTCCAGGTCGGCGGTCGCGTTGGTTCGACGCTTTACGGACTGTCCCGCGAACCGGCGGCGCGGACCTCGCCGGCCCTGCAGGGCGGCCGCAAGCCGATCACGCTCTCCACCAAGCCGCTCTCGGCGGTAGCCCCGATCGAGGATGAACCCGACGACGAGGACTTTGCCGAGTTCGCCAAGGCTATTACCGCATAAAGGCCGTCACGGCCTGATCGCTGCTTTCTCACTCGCCACTTTTCTCACTTAAAGGCAGGGGACGCCAGAACCGGCAATCCCCATTTGCTGCGCGCCAGAGCGCATTCGACGTCGCCCGGCATGCAGGTGCGGCACACTTCGGGCCGCACCGCATAGATGACGCATGAGGTTTCGACCCCGATTCGCCCCGCCAGCGCCGAACAGCGGTCGCCGTCGCAGCGCATGCCGGATTGTTTCCCGTTGACGAACTTCGCCGGAATGAGGTCGAGCGCGGCATCGTCTTCGGTCGAAAAGCGCGGCCAGTTCTGCGAATAGGCGCAGCAGGCGCCGCAGGACTGACACGGGCTTTCGGATATGGAAGGCGGTTGGCCGGTTTCCATCATCACATATCGCTCGGGGCTTCCCAGACCAGACTTCGTCGCCATTTCGCCCGCAGCAGGTCACGCCGCTCGGGGTATTTTTCCTCAAGATAGACCGCATCGATGACGCGGTCGGTGCGGAAGCTGCGAAAGTCCCGGCGCAATTCGCACCATGCGGCGAGTAGCCGCACCGCTTCCAGATAGCCGATGGCGATCGGCCAGATCGTCCGTTCGCTGTCGCGGCCCTGTTCGTCCCGGTAGCGCAGCGCGATCTTGCGCCCCTCGTGAATTTGCGTCCGGGTCCGCCCCATGTCGATGCGGTCGGGCTCCTTGCGCCATCCCGGGCGGGCGCGGCTCGCCGGCTCCAGCACGAACGGTCGCAGCCGTTCCGGCACGGTCTCGGCGATTTTCGCGATCAGGTCGGCCGCGGCGCGCGAGAGTGCTTCATCGGCATGGCCGGCGACCCATTGTGCGCCAAGCACGGCGGCCTCGATCTCGTCGGGTGTGAGCATCAAGGGCGGCAGGTCGAAACCCTTCTCCAGAATATAGCCCATGCCGGCCTCGCCGCGGATCGGCACGCGCTGCTCCATCAAGGTAGCGATGTCGCGGTAGATCGTGCGCTTGGAGGTTTCCAGTTCGGCCGCGATCGCATCCGCGGTCAGCGGCTTGCGGGTGCGCCGGAGCACCTGGATGATCTGGAACAGACGATCGGCACGTCGCATGGGAGGTCTCGTATCTTCCCCGTCAGTGTCGCTAGTGCGGTGGATTTGACATTCGCTTCAGCGTTGTCGCGAGTTCTCCAAGCGAATGTCAAATCCGAAACCGCACTAGAATCCCATATTTGCGAATGTCCCCTCTGGTTCTGACATTCGTAAGCGAACCCGCGGCGACGGGATACGAATGTCAGAACCGGGACATTCGATGCTGACACCATGTTGGCAGCAGCTGGCAAGTATATCGGTGGCAACACTCAAATCGAGAGGGATTGTCCCATGATCATACTCTACGGCCTGGATCTCTGGGCCATGATGTCGCCACTGCTGACACCACGGTGGCAGCAGGCCATGGCTAGTCTGAAGCGGTTTCTCAGGAGAATGGGAGTGCTCCAGTGATTACGCTTTATGGCTTTGGCCCCGGCTTCGGCCTGCCCGAAAAGAGCCCGTTCGTGACCAAGACCGAGGTCCAGCTCAAGATGGCGGGTCTCGCTTATGGCAAGGAGAAGGCGATGCCGACGGCATCGCCCAAGGGGCAATTGCCCTATATCGTCGACGATGCCGAGGCCGTTGCCGATTCGACATTCATCCGCGCGCATATCGAGGGCAAATACGGTTTCGATTTCGACGCGCCGCTTAACTTGCAGCAGCGCGCGCAGGCCTGGGCGTTCGAACGCATGATCGAGCATCACATGTATTGGGCGCTGGTCGGCGCGCGCTGGACCCGCCCGGAGAATTTCGCCAAGGGCCCGGCGCATTTCTTCGACGGCGCGCCGGCGCATATGCGCGAGAAACTGCGCGAGGACGCGCAATTCCGCGTCGCGGAGAATTATCTCATCAGCGGCCTCGGCCGCCATGCGCCGGATGAGGATGTCGATCTTGCCGTCCGTTCGCTGCTCGCGCTGTCGGTGCAGCTTGGCGACAAGTCCTATCTGATGGGGGAAACCCCCTGCGGGGCAGATGCGACGGCGTTCGGTATGCTGGCCGGAACTCTAACGCCGTTCTTCGTCTCGCCGCTGCGGGAGCGCGCCCGGCAATTCGACAATCTAACCGCTTACGTCGACCGGATGATGGGACAGTATTACCCGGAATTTGCCTGGGCCCCACTCCGAGAGGCAGCCTGAGGCGTAACGTCGTCAGACTTGGCCTCGCCGCTCTCTCCCTTGAGCGCGGCGAGTTCTGCCTCGAGCTCCGCAATGCGCGCATCGCGTGAGGCGAGTGCCGCGGCCACATCGGCGGCGTCGAATTTCTGCGGAATATGCTGCGGGCAGTTGGTGTCCCAGGCGGCCACCCGAAACACAATCACCTGTTCGGGGCGCGCTCGATAACCCCTGGGCATCAGCGATTTTAGAAGCGCAGGGTCGTCTTCGACGATCCGCGCTTCGCCCCACAGCTTCACCCTGCGGCGATGGGCATAATCCATCACGAAGATATAGGCCTTCGGGTTTTCGGATAGATTGCCTTGCGTGATGTATTGCTGGTTGCCGCTGTAATCGGCAAAGGCAAGCGTGTTCTTGTCGAGAATTTTGATGAAGCCCTTCGGTCCACCGCGGTGCTGGATATAGGCCTGCCCATCGGCAGAGGCCGTTGCGAGATAGAAGCTGCTGGCGTCAGCCAGGAATGCAGCCAGGTTTTCATCGAGCTCGGTGCGCCAGCCACCGCGTGCCTCGACATGGGCATAGGCCTCGCGCGATCCCTTGCGCTCCTGGATCGCTTTGACGGCGGGAGTGAAGGCGACATCGCTGGAATAGACATGGCTCTCCGGCATCGGAAATCTCCGAAAGACGATTGTCCTCGTTTGCAAGAAAGATGATCCCGATCCCCTTCTAAAACAATCACTCTAGTTGACAGCGGATCATTGCAATATATGAAATAATCCCATGGATCGGCTGGACGCGATGCAGGCCTTTGTCACGGTTGCGGATCTCAGGGGATTTGCCCCGGCCGCACGCAAGCTCGGGCTGTCGCCGCCCGGCGTCACGCGGCTGATCTCGGCGCTGGAAAATCGCATCGGCGCGCGCTTGTTGCAGCGAACCACGCGGTCGGTGACGCTGACGGATGCGGGCGCGCGCTACCTCGAACGGGCCCGACGTATTCTCGCCGATGTCGAGGAAGCCGAAATCGCCGCCGAAAGCGAACGCGCCCGCCCGAACGGGCGGCTCGTGATCTCCGCGCCAGTCGGCTTCGGGCGTCTTCACGTCAGCCCGGTACTGACGGCCTATCTCAAGCGCTACCGCGAAGTCTCCGCCGAATTGAGGCTGGAGGATCGCATGATCAATCTGGTCGAGGAGGGCATCGATCTCGCGGTCCGGATCGGCCATCTGGCCGATTCTTCGATCGTCGCGCGCCAAGTCGGCGACATGCGGCGGATCACGGTGGCTTCGCCCGGATATCTGAAGGCCCGCGGGGAGCCCAAGAAGCCTCAGGACATTGCAGCGCACGATACGATTCAGTTCGGCAGCGCGGCGGGCTCCGGTGAATGGCGATTTGTCGAAGGCGGAAACGAGATTCGCCTGGATTATTCACCGCGCTTGTCGACCAATTCGGCGGACGCCGCGATCCGGTATGCGGAAGCCGGCGGCGGGCTGACGCGGGTATTGGCCTATCAGGCGGCGGACGCGATCAAGCGTGGCCGTCTCAAGGCTGTGCTGACAAAATTCGAGCAGCCACTGCTGCCGATCCATATTGTCTATCCGACCTCGCGGTTGCTGTCGGCGAAGGTGCGCACCTTCATCGATCTCGTGGTCGAAATCAGCGACTGGCACTTCGGGTAAGCTCATTCTTTCTTGACCACGCGGAACGTTGCGTTGGCGCGGGCAATTACGGCGCCGTCGGCGGTGACGCGGCATTGCACGAAGCAAAGCGTGCCGCCGGTCTTGATCACCTCGCTCTCGAACACCAGCCACTGGCCGATCTGCGCGCTGCTGATGAAATCGATCGACATGCTGACTGTCACCAGCGAGTGAGCGCCACGCATCTTGTGGCCGCAACTATGGCCCATGGCCTTATCGGTCAGCGCCGCGATCAACCCGCCATGGCCGAAGCCGCGCGCGTTGGTATGCGCCGTCGCCAGTCGAAGTCCCAGGATGATCGCGTCAGGCGTTTGTTTCGAATAGATCGGCTCCCAGGGATCGGTGAGGGGGCTACGCCGGGTTTGGCGTTCGAAACCTTCGGGAATATCGGACGGCGTCATCGGCGGTTCTCGGGTTGACGGGCCCGTATTGAACGCAATCGCTTTGCAGTTTGCACCGCCTACAAAGTTTAAAACGGAAACTAATACGGTAGCCCGACGTAATTTTCGGCCAGCGAAGCGGCGGCCGCCTTCGAGTTCACGACATAATCGAGTTCGGCGAGCTGGATCCGTGCGCCGAAGGCGCCGGTGTCCGGGAACTGGTGCAGCATCGACGTCATCCACCAGGAGAAGCGCACCGCCTTCCAGACCCGCGACAGCGCTTTCGCGGAATAGGCGTCGATGCCGGCGGCGGATTTCTCGTCGTAATATTCACGGAACGCCTGCGCCAGGTAATGGGCATCGCTGGCCGCAAGATTGAGCCCCTTGGCGCCGGTCGGCGGCACGATGTGAGCGGCATCGCCAGCCAAGAACATCCGCCCGAACCGCATCGGCTCGGCAACAAAACTGCGCAAGGGCGCGATGCTCTTCTCGATCGAGGGGCCGATAATGAGTTCATCGGCGGCTTTTTGGTCAAGGCGCCTCTTCAACTCGTCCCAAAACCGGTCGTCCGGCCATTGGTCGACATGATCCTCGAGCGAACACTGCACGTAATAGCGGCTGCGCCTGGTCGAGCGCATGGTGCACAGCGCAAATCCCCGCGCATGGTTGGAGTAGATCAGTTCATGGCTGACCGGCGGGGTCTCCGAGAGAATGCCGAGCCAGCCGAACGGATAAATCCGCTCATAGGTCGCGATCGCGGAAGGCTCAACACTGGCCCGGCTGACGCCGTGGAAGCCGTCGCATCCGGCGATGAAGTCGCAACCAATCTCATGCGTGATGCCGTCCTCGACATAGGAGACACGGGGATGGTCGGTGTCGAAATCGATCGGCTTGACGTGCTCGGCCTCGTAAATAGTGGTCAATCCGGCCGCGCGCCGCGCATTCATCAGGTCGAGCGTCACCTCGGTCTGGCCGTAGATCATCACCGTCTTGCCGGTCGGCCGATGCAAATCGATGCGGTGGCGCTCTCCGCCAAATGCCAATTCAATGCCTTCATGGACCAGGCCTTCGCGGTGCGCGCGCTCGCCGGCGCCGACCTCATCGAGCAGCGCGACGGTGCCTTCTTCCAGAAGGCCGGCCCGAATGCGGCCAAGCACGTAGTCCGGCGTGTGACGTTCCAGGATGACGTTGTCCACGCCGTGAGCGTGCAGCAGCTGCCCGAGCAAAAGGCCGGCGGGCCCCGCGCCGATGATGGCTATTTTGGTCCGCAATACCCGTTCTCCCCGATGGCATCAGCCTGCGATCCGCAATCGTCATATGCAAGCGCCAAAACTAATTATAACGTATAACGGTCTGCCAAGGAACGTTGGACGTGTGACCCACGGAATCCGCACACCTTGAAAGCCAAATGCGCTGTATATAACATGTTAAATAAAGACGGCTGAGCAAAGCCCGCTTTTATCTCAGGGAGGGAGATCGATGAAAAAAGCCCTGCTGGCCTTGCTGCTGGCCGTCAGCACGACGCCTGCCTTCGCGCAGGAAAAAAACTTCGAGCTGAAGATATCGCATTGGGTGCCGGCATCGCATCCCTTGCAAAAATCGCTCGAGGAGTGGGGCGCAGCGGTCGAGAAGGCCTCGGGCGGCACGATCAAGTCCCGCGTCTATCCGGCCCAGCAACTCGGAAAGGCGTTCGATCACTACGACATGGCGCGCGACGGCATCGCCGACATGACTTACGTCAATCCCGGCTATCAGCCCGGCCGTTTTCCGATCATCGGCGCCGGCGAGTTGCCGTTTCTGATGTCGGACGCGAAGGGCGGTTCGATGGGACTGGACGCCTGGTATCGCCGGTATGCCGAGAAGGAGATGAAGGACGTCAAATTCTGCCTCGCCTTCATCCATTCGCCGTCCTCGTTTCATTCCCGCACCAAGAAGATCGTCGTGCCCGACGACATCAGGGGCATGAAGATCCGGCCCGCGGACGCGACGATCGCGAATTTCGTGACGCTGCTCGGCGGCACCAATGTGCAGTCTTCCGCGCCGGAAGTCCGTGACATCATCGAGCGCGGCGTGGCGGACGCGGTCACCTTCCCATGGGGATCGCTGGTGCTGTTCGGCATCGACAAGGTGACGAAATTCCAGATGGACGCGCCGCTCTACGTCACCACCTTCGTCCTTGTCATCAACAAGGACAAATATAACGAAATGTCGGAGCGGCAGAAAAAGGCGGTCGACGACAATTGCAACACCGAGGCCGCCGGGCGCGTCGGCGAATTCTGGGGAAAATTCGAAGACTCAGGTCTCGACAAGGTAAAAGCGGAAGCGGGTCAGGAAGTCTACGCCTTGACGCCGGAACAGACCGCGTTGTGGAAGAAAGCCTCCGAGCCATTGATCAAGACCTGGGGTGACGGCGTGCGCAAGACGGGGGTCGATCCTGACTCCGCGCTCGCTGACCTGCGCGCCTCGCTCGCCAAGTACAATGCGCTAACGCAGTAGTGACCGGTTGCCATCCCGCGTATCATCGGAGCGGTACATGATGCGCAACTTCATGGACCGTTTCATCGACACGATCGAATGGATCGCGGCCGGTTTTGTCGGCATCGTCGCCGTCAATATTTTCGTCGCGGTGCTGTTGCGCAATCTCTTCAGCTATTCGATTCCGGATTCCTTCGATATCGGGCGCATGCTGCTCGGCATCCTGATTTTCTGGGGCATCGCTGCGACGAGCTATCGCGGCACCCACATCACCGTCGATCTCATCTGGGGCAATGTCGGCCCGAAATACCAGCGCTGGATCGACGTGTTCGCGACGCTGGTGCTTCTGTTCGTGGTGACGGTGCAGACCTGGACGCTGTTTGACAAGGTGCGCGGCACCTATCAGGACCATGTCACGACCTTCGACCTGCATCTGCCGACCTGGCCGTTCTTTGCCGTCGCCTGGATCGGCGACGTCTCCGCCGTGCTCCTGATCGCGATCCGGACCTACCGGCTGATCTTCCACCCGGAAGACATGCATGACCCCAAGTTCAAGAGCACGGAGTGAGCGCGGCATGAGCACGGATGCCGTCGCCGTCCTCGGATTTGTCGCGCTGTTTGCGCTGATGCTGCTGCGCGTGCCGGTCGGCATGGCGATGGGTCTCGTCGGCGTCTCCGGATTCAGCTACCTCGTCGGTCCCACGCCGGCGCTCAAGCTGGTCGGTCAGACTTCGATGCGCACGGTGACCGACTATACGTTCGGCGTGATCCCGATGTTCCTGTTGATGGGGACCTTCGTCAGCCATTCCGGCATGAGCCGCGACCTGTTTCGTGCCGCCAATGGTTTTGTCGGACATTTGCGCGGCGGTCTCGGAATTGCGACGGTCGCGGCCTGCGGCGGCTTTGCCGCCATCTGCGGCTCGTCGGTCGCGACCGCCGCGACGTTTTCGGCCGTGGCCTATCCGGAAATGCGCCGCTTCGGCTATCCGCAATCCTTTGCCACCGGCGTCATCGCGGCCGGTGGCACCTTGGGCGCGATGCTGCCGCCATCGACCGTGCTCGCCGTCTACGGCATCATCACCGAGCAGGACATCGGCAAGCTCTTCATGGCCGGCATCATCCCGGGCCTGCTTGCGATGACGATGTACATGATTACGATCGCGCTGATCGGTTATTTGCGGCCGGGCTTCCTGCCATCAGGCAATGAGACGTCCTGGCGCGAGAGTTTTGCGACACTAAAGGACATCTGGTCGCCGGTTCTGCTTTTCATCTTTGTCATCGGCGGACTTTACGGCCTGCCTTATCTGCCGCGCTTTACGCCCACCGAAGCCGGCGGCGTCGGCGCTACCGGCGCCTTCCTGATCGGCGTCTTCACCGGCCGGCTCGACAAAGAGAAGATTCTCGCTTCGCTGTTGCAGGCGACGCGGACGGCGGCCGCGGTGTTCACGGTGCTGATCGGCGCCTTGATTTTCGGCTATTTCCTTACCGTGACGCAGACGCCACAAAGGGTCACGGAGTTCCTCACAGGACTTGGCCTTGGCAGCTATGGCGTGCTCGCGGTGATCATGGTGATGTATCTCGTGCTCGGCTGTCTGATGGACGCCATGGCGATGATCATCCTCACCGTTCCGATCATCTTTCCGGTGGTCTCCCAACTTGGATTTGATCCGATCTGGTTCGGCGTCATCATCGTGATGACGGTCGAACTCGGCCTGATCCATCCGCCGGTCGGCATGAACGTCTTCGTCATCAAGAGCGTGGTCAAGGACGTATCCTTCACCACGATCTTCAAGGGCGTTATTCCCTTTGTCGTTACCGATATTGTTCGCCTGATTATCCTGATCGCGTTTCCGCTGCTGGCGACCTGGTTGCCGCAACACATGATGGCGCGTTGATTTTTTCGAAGTCGCGGAGTGCCTCGATGGAACCTGTGTTGACAACCCGCTACGTCTTCACCATCACCGCTCACGTCGCCGGCATCGTGTCGGCCGGCGATATCGGCGTCGGCGAGCGCCGCATCATTCCGATCGTTGGCGGCGAGGTGAAGGGCGAGGACGTCAACGGAAAGGTCTGCGCTTTCGGGGCGGATTTCCAGATTGTGAGGCCGGATTCCTCGATCGAGCTCGAGGCCAAATACGCGATCGAGACCGATGACGGCGCGGTGATCTATGTCGAGAACCGGGGCATCCGCCGCGGACCGGCGGAACTCGTGCAAAAGCTCAACCGCGGCGAAGCGGTCGATCCGGCGCTGATCTATTTCCGCACCGTGCCGCGTTTCGAAACCGGAGCACCGAAATATCGCTGGCTGATGCAAAGCCTGTTCGTGGCATCCGCCGCGCGTCACACCGATCGTGTCATGGTCGACGTGCATCAGGTGCTTTGAGGCATGCCGCTCGACCCTCATGGTGAGGAGCGTGCTCGGCACGCGTCTCGAACCATGAGGCCTTTTCGTATCCCTCGTGACGCCGCTTTGCGGCTCCTCGGGATGAGGAAGGAGCGGCCGGAAGCTTCTGAATTATTGACTCCACCCAAATTAGTTATAAAACATAACTAATCGGGAGGATGAGCACCGGACATGAGCGCGAAAGCCGACCTGTCCTTGCAAGCAAGCGGTGACCTGTCGTCATCGGGCGTCCGCTCGCCTCCGTTGCGTCCGATTTCCTTTGGCGATCCGAAAGTCACGGTCGATCGCCGCACCGACGGCACGATCTATCTCAGGCCGCAACAGGCGCTGATCGATTATCCGGCGCGGCTGACCGATTCTTTGTATCACTGGGCCAGTGTTGCGCCGCAGCGCCTGTTCGTGGCGGAGCGCAATAGTCGTGATAGCACCGGCGGCTGGCGCAAGATCACTTACGCCGAGCTTCTCGATCAGAGTCGTCGCATCGCCTCCAGTCTGCTGGCGCGCGATCTTTCCGCCGAACGACCGCTTCTGATCCTGTCCGGCAACTCGATCGACCATGCGCTGATGTCGTTCGGTGCCATGGTGGCGGGCGTGCCGTTCTGCCCGGTGTCGCCGGCCTATTCGCTGATCTCCAGGGATTACGGCAAGCTTGCGTATCTGATGAAGCTTCTGACGCCGGGGCTGGTCTTCGTCGACGACGCCGATCAATTCGCCGCCGCGCTGCAAGCCAACATTCCCGAGGAAATCGAAATCGTTGCCTCCCGCGGCACGCTGGCCGGCCGTGCCGAAGCAAAGTTTTCCGATTTGCTGGCCACGCAGCTGGATCCGGGTCTCGATGAGGCGCATCGGAGCATCGGTCCGGATACGATCGTCAAATTCCTGCTGACGTCGGGCTCGACCGGCAATCCCAAGGCCGTCATCAACACGCAGCGGATGTTGTGCGCCAACCAGGTCATGCTCCGCGAGACCCTGACTTTTCTGAAAGAGGAGCCGCCGGTCATCGTCGACTGGCTGCCGTGGAATCACACTTTCGGCGGCAATCACAATCTCGGGCTCGTGCTGTTCAACGGCGGCTCGATCTATCTCGATGCGGGAAAGCCGATGCCCGGCGGCATCGAGGAGACCGTGCGGAATCTCCGGGAGATTTCGCCGACGGTGTATTTCAACGTGCCGAAAGGTTACGAGTCGTTGCTGCCTTATTTGCGCGACGACGCGCATCTGCGGCGCACCTTCTTCCGCCGGTTGCAGGCGATGTTTTTCTCAGGCGCGGCGATGTCGCCCTTTGTCTGGAACAGCCTTGATGGACTCTCGGCATTGGAAACCGGCTTTCGCGTGCCGATGCTGACGGGGCTCGGCGCCACCGAGAGCGCGCCGATGAGCGTGTCGGCCAACCCGCGCACCAGCCGCTCCGGCCATATCGGCCTTCCGGTTCCCGGCAACGAAATCAAGCTCGTGCCGGGCAATGGCAAGCTCGAACTGCGCGTCAGGGGGCCGAACGTTACGCCGGGCTATTGGCGTCAACCCGATCTCACCCTGGCCGCCTTCGACGAGGAGGGATTTTACAAGTTCGGCGATGCCGCCAAGCCCGCGGTCGCGGACGATCTTTCGGCGGGTCTCGACTTCGATGGCCGCATCGCTGAGGATTTCAAATTGGCTAGCGGCACCTGGGTCAGCGTCGGCCCGTTGCGCGCCCGCTTCATCGCGGCGTGCGCGCCTTTGGTGCGCGACGTCGTGATCGCCGGAATCAACCGCGACGACATCACGGCTCTCGTCGTGCTCGATCTCGACGGTTGCCGCCTGATCAATCCTGCGCTGCCGGCGAACGATATCGCCGTCTGCGCACGGGATGCGTTGGTGCGCGGTGCCTTCCGGCAGCGCTTCGCCGCGTTTCAGTCGGCCGCGACCGGCTCCTCGACGCGGGTTGTCCGCGCGCTCCTGCTCGATGCGCCGCTCTCGATCGACCGCGGCGAAATCACCGACAAGGGATCGATCAACCAGCGCGCGGTGCTCGACCATCGACAGGCTCTGGTTGAAGCGCTTTATTTGCCCACGCCGGGTGCCGGCGTGATAACGCCTTAAGTCAATATTTCTGGAGGAAGCGATGCAATTGAAGGATCAGGCTGCGATCGTCACCGGCGGAGCGTCGGGATTGGGCGCTGCAACCGCGCGGCGGCTCGCCGGGGAGGGCGCCAAGGTCGCCGTATGTGATCTCAATGCCAAACTGGCCGAGACGGTGGCAGCCGAGATTGGCGGTGTCGCCGTGACCTGCGATGTCTCGGACGCCGCATCGGCGGAAGCGGCGGTTGCCGCAACTGCCAAGGCCCATGGCCCGGCACGGGTATTGATCAACTGCGCCGGCATCGGCGTCGCCAAGCGGGTGATCGGCCGTGAGGGGCCGATGCCGCTCGCCGACTTCGACCGCGTGATCAGGATCAACCTGATCGGCTCCTTCAACATGCTCAGGCTTGCGACCGCCGAGATGTCGAAACTCGAGCCGTTGTCGACCGGCGAGCGCGGAGTGGTGATCTCCACCGCCTCGATCGCCGCCTATGACGGCCAGATCGGGCAAGCGGCCTATTCGGCTTCGAAGGGCGGCATTGTCGCGATGACGCTGCCGATCGCGCGCGAATTCGCACAATTCGGCATCCGGGTGCTGGCGATTGCGCCGGGCCTGTTCCTCACGCCGCTGCTCGCCAGCCTGCCGCAGGAAGCGCAAGATTCGCTCGCCGCCGCGATTCCTTTTCCGCGCCGCCTTGGCGACCCAACAGAATTTGCATCGCTCGTGATGCAGATGATCGATAATCCCTATCTCAACGGCGAAGTGGTGCGGCTCGATGCTTCGCTGCGGATGGCGCCGAAATAAGGCCGGCTCGAATGTTCGTTCATCGCAGGAATGTGCAGATCCAGTGGGGCGATTGCGACCCCGCCAATATCGTCTATTACCCGCGCTATTTCGAAATGTTTGACGACTCGACCTCGATCATGTTCGAGGCAGCCGGTTTCTCCAAACAGGATATCGTCAGGAAATACGGCCTGGTCGGCATTCCCATGGTGGACACGCGGGCGAAATTCCATATTGCCTCGACCCATGGCGACTGGATCACGATCGAAAGCCGGATCGAGAGCTTCAAGCGGTCGAGCTTCGAGGTCACCCACAAGGTCTACAAGGGCGATGCGCTGGCGATCGAGGCGTTCGAGACGCGGGTGCTTGTCGGGCATCATCCCGACGATCCCGCCCGTCTGAAGTCGGCGCCGGTGCCGGAGGAAATCGTTGCGAAATTCTTGAAAGAATGATTGGCCGGCAGGCGAGAGCGAAACGATAAAATAAATCAGGGGAGGAATTCATGAACAGGATGGTCTTCATTGCCGCCATGGCTGCTGCCATTATTATCGCAGCCCTGGCGCTACCGGTGTCGCCCGCCGGCGCACAATCAGCCGAAATCACCATCGGCATCTCGATTGCCACCACGGGACCCGCGGCTGCGCTCGGTGTGCCCGAGCGCAATGCGCTCGAATTCGTGCCGAAGGAAATCGCAGGCGTCCCGCTCAAGGTCATCGTGCTCGACGATGGCGGCGATCCGACCAATGCCACGACCAATGCGCGGCGCTTCGTCACGGAATCGAAGGCCGACGTTATCGTGGGATCCTCGACCACGCCGCCGACGATTGCGATCTCCAACGTCGCCGCCGAGGCCGGCGTTCCTCATATCGGTCTCGCGCCGTTTCCGATGACGCCAGAGCGCGCCAAATGGTCGGTAGTGCTGCCGCAGCCGGTGCCGATCATGGGCAAGGTGCTCTACGAGCACATGAAGGCGCACAACATCCAAACCGTCGGCTATATCGGCTACTCCGATTCCTACGGTGATCTCTGGTTCAACGATTTAAAGAAGCAGGGCGGGTCGATGGGTCTGACGGTAGTCGATGAAGAGCGCTTTGCGCGGCCGGATACATCGGTCGCGGGCCAGGTGCTGAAGCTCGTGGCCGCCAATCCCGATGCGATCCTGATCGGCGCGTCCGGCACCGCGGCTGGCTTGCCGCAGTCGGCGTTGCGCGAGCGTGGTTACAAGGGCCTGATCTATCAGACCCACGGCGCCGCCAGC
Organism: uncultured Alphaproteobacteria bacterium; assembly: GCA_963770515.1. Taxonomy (GTDB): domain Bacteria; phylum Pseudomonadota; class Alphaproteobacteria; order Rhizobiales; family Xanthobacteraceae; genus Bradyrhizobium. Next base: position 591,268 of record CAVYPW010000001.1, on the reverse strand, counting down.
ATGGATTTCATCCGCATCGCAGGTCCCGCGGCCGAAAGCGTCATCATGGCCGCGGGTCCGGTGATGAATCCGGAAGGCCAGGCCGACAGCGCGTTGACCAAAAAGCCCGGCCTTGCGCTCAACACGGCTTACGAAGCCAAATATGGTCCCAACAGCCGCAGCCAGTTCGCCGGTCACGCCTATGACGCGTTCGAGGTTCTCAAGCGTGTCATTCCGGCCGCGCTCAAGAGCGCCAAGCCGGGCACGGCCGAATTCCGCGAAGCGATCCGCCAGGCCTTCATGAGCGAACACGAAATCGCGGCGACGCAAGGCGTCTACAACTGGACCGAAAAGGATCGTTCCGGCCTCGACGACCGTTCGCGGATCCTGCTGACGGTAAAGGACGGCAAATACGTTCCGGCGATGTGAGGGCGCGGCACTTTCTGATTGTGAAAACCTGATTGTGAAAACGAGGTCTGTCAGTCTGCGCGGATCGCGTGACCGTCATGATCACGCTTCGTTAATCGTTCGAAACTAGGTTCCATTTCATTAGAACTTATGGCGCCATCTTTATTTATTGGCAGATAACGGGCTGTCGCGATGACCTCCTGTCGCGATGCGATCTCAAGAAGGGGATTGCGTGACCTGGGGCAATCGCAAATCCGATCGGGTTCAGTTTCAACAAGCCTACCCCGCGAACCTCATGGGGGTCGATGGCACCTGGCGGCGCAGTTGCGTGACGTGTCGTCGACCGGGGCAAGGCTTGAAATCAAGGGAACGACCGATGTTCTCCAGGCCAGGGAATTCTTTCTGGTCCTGTCATCGACTGGGCTGGCGTTTCGACGGTGTGAGCTGGTCTGGCTTGACGGCACGATCGCAGGCATCCGCTTTCTGACGAACAAGGCCGAGCAAAAACGCGCGAAACGTCTTTGAAAAGGCAGTCGCTTGCCGACCGATAGACTTAAGGTCGGTTCCGTTATTACGGACGCGCTAATCTTATGTTTTGACGCGAACCGGTTCCCATTTCGCTTGAAAACGCTGCGGCGAACGATCGTTAGAATCGGACCGTCCGTTGCGCCGCCGATAGCGAAAATGTCTCGAAGGTCTTCTTGGCTTTTTCCAGTTCTTCAGCAGGCACCGGCGAGTGGCCAGGGCGGTGCTTTGCGATCGCATGGGCCGTTGCCCAGTCGAGCCTGGATGCCTTGCACGCCAGAACGAGCCCCTCAATGTTGTCGCTGGCGATCAAACGTTCAATGACGTCCGTTGGTGAGCCGGTCAGCAACGCAAGCGCCCCGACGATGTTGGTGTATTCGCCGGAGATTGCGAAGCGGTTGATGGTCGAATCGTTTAACCTGCCTTTGCGGTTAAGTTCGACCAATTTGGCGCGTCCGCTCGCATAATCGGGGGCATCTGAATTCCCCAAGACCCCGGTTGCGTCGGTCGTGGCGATCGTGTTTTCAATTTGATCCCGCATGACGCCGGGCAGCGCGTTCAGCTCCCGCATCCGCGTATCTTCCAGCTTGGAGTGAAGCCGGCGTTTCAGCGGGGTTGGAATGTCCCTTCTTCGCCCGAGCCTTTGCGCAAGGCCCTGATCGCTCTCACCGAGCTGGATCAGTCTGGCCCAACTCTCCTCGGACAGTTTCGCGCCTTTGTTCTCCGCAAGCGCGTAATGCACGGCTCGATCTCCATACCGTACGAGGGCCTCGCTGATGGGACGGGCGACGTCGTACCGGCATGCGACCGCCAGGCGTTGCTTGCTGCCGCAGGACTGGGCCACCTCGATCAGCAGGTCTTGCACGAGACTTCCGGATTTCAGGATCGGCAGCGAGATCGATTCGTCTTCGTGCAAGGCAAGCCGCCGGGTTGCCTGTGGCAACGTGCACTTCGTGTCGGTCAACTGCCGGCTTATTTGGATCAGGAGCTGCCTGTCCACCCGATCGATCAACCGGACAAAGACGTCGTCAAACAGGGCAATCTGGTGGGTAGCCAGGCTGTCAGCGTGGCCCACGAAAAACTTTGTGACCTGATTGAGGATGTCAGCCCACCGCTCGGGAGGCCATCCATCAATCGCGTCCAATACCGAAAGTAATGCTGCCGATGCCGCTACCACCGGGGACCTCTGGAGCTTCGACAAAACTTGGGCAGCCTTGTCAAAATCGTCATGCAATTGTTTCTGATTCGGCCAAAATAACCTTTAACGGCTAAAGTTCCATTAAGGGCATCCATACGGATACGGCAGGCCGGAAGGGGATCGGGGGCAAAACGCCGGCTTGGCCGGATCAGGCGCCCCCCTGGGTGCCGTTGCACTAGAAGCCGAGATAGCTTGCGGCAACGCCGGCGTTACCGGCGATGTCCTTTGCGGTCCCGGCCAAGACAAATTCGCCGAGTTCCATGACATAGGCGCGGCCGGCAATTTGCAGCGCGGCCTGTGCGTTCTGCTCGACCAGCAACACCGACACGCCGCTGCCGCGCAATTCGGTGATGGTGCGGAAGATGTCAGCAACGATGGTCGGCGCGAGCCCCAGGCTCGGTTCGTCCAGCATCAGGAGCTTCGGCGCGCCCATCAGCGCGCGGCCCATCGCCAGCATTTGCTGTTCGCCGCCGGACAACGTCCCCGCCAATTGCCGGCGTCGTTCCTTCAGCCGCGGGAACAGCGTATAGACGCGGTCCAGCGATTGGGCCGCCGACGCTTTTCCGACCCGGAAGGCGCCGAGCCGCAAATTGTCCTCGACATTCATCGCCGCGAATAACTCGCGATGCTCCGGCACGAGGCTCAATCCGGCCGCGACGCGGTCCTCGATCTCAAGCCGGGTGAGGTCGGTTCCGGCAAAGGTCACGCCGCCCGTGAGCGGCAGGATACCCATGATGGCGTTCAACAGTGTCGTCTTGCCGGCGCCGTTGGCGCCGATGATGGTGACGATTTCGTTCTCGGCGACGTCGAGCGATACGCCACGGACCGCTTCGACCTTGCCATAGGCGATGTGAGCATCGGTCAGCTGCAACAGGTTACGCGTGCCGTCGCTCATGTTGCCGCCCCAAGATAGGCGCGGATCACATCGGGATTGGTCTTGATTTCTTGCGGCGTGCCTTCGGCAATCCTGGTGCCAAAGTCGAGCACCACGACGCGATCGGCAAGGCCCATCACAAATCCCATATCGTGCTCCACCAGCAGCACCGACATGCCGCCGTCACGAAGCTCGCGCAGCAGATTGGCGAGCCGCTGCTTTTCAAGGTGGCGCAGGCCCGCTGCCGGTTCATCGAGCAGCAGCAGCATAGGGTCGGCACATAACGCGCGCGCGATCTCGACAATGCGCTGCTGGCCGAGCGACAGGTTTCCGGCAAGCGTATGGGCCTGTGCCGATAGCCCGACGCGATCGATTTGGCGCATCGCCTCTGTCAGTAATTTCGCTTCGTCGTCCCGGTCGAGGCGCAGCAGGCTGGTGAGCGCGCCGGCGTTCCCGCGCAGATGCGCGCCGATCGCGACGTTTTCAAGGACCGTCATGTCGGCGACGAGTTTGACGTGCTGGAATGTTCGGGAGATGCCGAGTTTTGTCACGGCCTGCGGGGTTGCCCTTTGAAGCGCCTTGCCGAAGACAGAAATGGTGCCGCCGGAAGCATGAAGCACGCCGGTGATGAGATTGAACGTCGTGCTCTTGCCGGCGCCGTTCGGGCCGATCAAAGCGACGATTTCGCGTGCCCTCACATCGAATGAGACGTCATTGACCGCGATCACGCCGCCAAACTGTTTGCGCGCGTGATCGACGCGCAAGAGCACGTCGCTTTCCGCGGCGATCTTTTCCCGTGGCGGCAACACCAGCGATGGATCAGTATGTTTGCGATGCGCTTTCATCGGCAAACGCCGGACCAGCCATGGCCATACGCCGCCGGGCGCGAGCTGAAGCAGCAGCACCAGCATCATGCCGAACACGATCGTTTCGAGCTGGCCTTCGCCGTGCAAAAGATAAGGCAAATAGTCCTGAAGGATTTCCTTCAGGACGACGACGATCGCAGCGCCCAATACGCCGCCCCAGACATAACCGGCGCCGCCGATCACCGCGACGAAAAGGTATTCGATGCCGGTCTGGACGCCGAACGGGGTTGGATTCACCGCGCGCTGGAAATGCGCATAGAGCCAGCCGGACAGTCCGGCGAGTACGGCTGCATAAATGAACACCAGAAGTTTGGTCCGCGGCGGGTGGATGCCGAACGCTTCGGCTGCGACATGACCGCGTCTTAAAGCGCGGATCGCCCGGCCGGTGCGGGAATCCAGCAGGTTCATGGTGAGCAGCGCGCAAAGGATGACGGCGCTCCAGATCGCGAAATAGATCGTGCCGGGACCGATCATCTTCAGCGACCCAATCGCAAGCGGCGGGATGCCGGAGATGCCATCGTTGCGGCCGAGGAATTCGAGTTTGCTGAAGAGATAAAAAAGACCGAGGCCCCAGGCGAGGGTGCCGAGCGGCAGATAGTGGCCGGAGAGCCGCACGGTGATGAGCCCGAGCGCGACCGCAAAGAGGCCACTCACCAGCAGCGAAAGCGGCAACGTCAGCCATGGCGAGAGGCAGTACGCGGTCGTCAGCACGGCTGACGTGTAGGCGCCGAAACCGCAAAACGCCGCCTGGCCGAACGACGTCAAGCCGCCGACGCCGGTGAGCATCACCAGTCCCATCGCGACCAGCGCCGAAAGTCCGATATTGTCCAACAACACGATCCAGAATGGCGGCATGCCCGGCACAAACGGGATCGCCGCCATGACGACGGCGAACAACACGACCGGCAGCCGCTGTCGCATCAGTCCTGGTCCTCTTCGACCGCGGGCGCAGCCAGCGAGCGCAACAGCAGCACCGGAATGATCAGCGCGAACACGATCACTTCCTTGAAGTTGCTGGCGTAGAACGAAGAGAAGGACTCGACGGTGCCGACGAGGAGTGCGGCGATCGCGGTCAGGGGATAGCTGACGAGGCCGCCGATGATGGCCGCGACAAAGCCTTTCAAGCCGATCAGAAAACCGGTGTCGTAATAGAGCGTGGTGATCGGCACGATCAGGATGCCTGAAGTGGCGCCGATGACCGCGGCGAGCAGAAACGCGATTTGCCCCGACTGCGCGGTTCGGATGCCGACCAGCCGCGCGCCCAGACGGTTCACGGCGGTGGCGCGGAGCGCCTTGCCAAAGAGCGTGAAGCCGAAAAACAGCCAGAGCGCGGCGATCAGCGCGACCGTCACCGCATAGACAGCAAGGCTCTGGCCGGTGAAGCGCAGGGGATGGATGGTGAAGGCGGCGTTCGACAGCGGCGGACCGCGCTGGCCTTCGGCGCCGAAGAAGACAAGGCCGATGCCCTGCAGCGCGAGATGGCAGCCGACCGCGGCGATCAACAGCACCAGCACGGAGGTGTGCGCGATCGGCGCAAAGGCAATACGGTAAAGATAAAGCCCGATCGCGCCGACGATCAGAAGCGAGAGCACGATGTCGATCGCAATTGGCGTCTGCTTGCCGGCAAGCGTCAAGGTCAGCGCCAGGATCACTACCGGCAAAAGAACGTTGATCGCGAAGCTCCGCCCGATCAAAGCCGGCCGCAAGGTTCGTCGGCGCATGACGAGGTCAAGGCCGAAGGCCACGATCCCCATGACGACGGCGAGCCGCGCCGTACCCGGCACCTGGCCGGAGGCGAGCGTCGCATAGGTCAACGCGCCATAGGTGACGAATTCGCCTTGTGGAATCAGGATGACGCGTGTCACGGCGAAGACCAATACCAACGCCAAGCCCAGCAGGGCGTAGATCGCGCCGTTGGTGATGCCGTCCTGCAGCAGGAACAGCATGATGGTCGTGTTCAAACGGGCCGCTCCCTCATCCCTTGCCGACGGTTGAAATCGGCCGCGCTATTTTGATATGATGGATAACAATTATCAAATATAACCTCAAGGCCCGACTGCCTTGGGGCGTTTCGACCATAGCGCGATTTTCAAAACACCGAGCGATGACCGTTTCCAGAACCGACACCGCCGCCAAGGCATCGCGTTCCGCCCGCAAGGAGGCCGACGACGCGCCAATCGAACTCGGCGAATTGTCGGAAATGCTCGGCTATGCGCTGAAGCGCGCCCAGCTGAAAATCTTCGAGGATTTCCTGCGTTGCGTGGCGCCGCTGCAATTGACGCCGGCGCAGTTTTCCGTGCTGCTCCTGCTCGACCGCAATCCCGGCCGCAACCAGACCGAGATCGCCAATACGCTCGGAATTCTCCGGCCGAATTTCGTGGCGATGCTCGACGGCCTTGAAAGCCGCGAGTTATGTGCGCGGGTGCGATCTACCAACGACCGGCGGTCGCACCATCTGGTTCTCACCGACAAGGGCAGGACGATGCTGTCGCGGGCCAAGAAACTGGTGGCCGCCAAGCACGAGGCGCGTCTCAATGAACTGCTCGGTCCCGGCAATCGCGCGGCGCTGGTGGCGATGTTGACCAGAGTTGCCAACGAGTTTTGAGGGGGGCCTCATGGTGAGGAGCGCGTCTTCGCGTGTCTCGAACCATGAAGGCCAACAGCATCCCTCGAGACGGCGCCGGCGCGCCTCCTCGGGATGAGGGGCGCAATCAATCCACCAGGATCACCCGGACATCGTTGACATTGGTCAGCGTCGGCCCGGTCTGGAGCAGATCGCCGGTCGCGGCGAAGAACGTGGTGGCGTCGTTGTTGGCGAGATAGGCCGCCGGATCGAGCGAGAGTGATTTCATTTTCGTGAAAGTTACGTGGTCGATAATGGCGCCGGCGGGATCGCTGGCACTGCCGGCGCCGCCGTCGGCGCCATCGGTATCGGCGGCCAGCGCCGAAACATCCGGCATATCCTTGAGGAGGCCAGCGAGCGCCAGCGCATATTCCTGGTTGGGGCCGCCACGCCCGTTGCCGCGCACGGTCACCGTGAGTTCACCGCCGGACAGGATCGCCACGCGCTTGCCTTCTGCGCGCGCTTTCAGCGCGAGCCGGGCATGATCGGCGGCCACCTCGCGCGCTTCGCCTTCGAGATCGGCGCCGAGGTCGATTATTGCATAGCCGGCGTCGGCCGCGACCTTGATGGCGGCATCAAGCGAGGCCCTCGGCCGCGCGATCAGTTCAAACCGCGCGCGGGCAAAGGCGGCATCGCCCGGTTTGCAGCTTTCGTTGTTGGGATCGTCGAGGGCGCGGCGCACGGCGTCGTCGATTGCGAGGTTATATTTGGCGACGAGGGCGCGCGCATCCGCAAGCGTTGTCGGATCCGGCACGGTGGGACCGGACGCAATCGCCGACGGATCGTCATGGGGTACGTCGGAGATCGCAAGCGTGACGATCTCGGCGCGCTGTCCGGCGCGCGCGAGCCTTCCGCCTTTAATCCGCGACAAATGCTTGCGAACCGTGTTGACCTCGCCGATCGGCGCACCCGAGCGCAACAAGGCGCGGTTCACCTGCTGCTTCTGCGTGAAGGTCACGCCGTCGGCCGGCGCAACCCAGTTGGCCGAGCCACCGCCGGATAGCAACACCAGCAGCAGATCGTCGGGACCCGCCTCTCGAGCTAACGCAAGCGTCTCGTCGGCGGCCTTCAGCCCGGCTTCGTCCGGGACGGGGTGGCCGGCCTCGACCACCCTGATGCGCCGCGTCGGCACGCCATGGCCGTGCCGCGTGGTGGCGAGCCCCGACAGGCGCGCAGGCTCCAGTTTGAGTTCATCGAGATAGTATCGTTCCGCGGCGGCTGCCATCGCGGCTGCGCCCTTGCCCGCGGCAAGGCAGATGATCTTTCCCTTGGGCACAGGCCGCAGATGGGCCGATAGCACGACGTCGGGATGCGCGGCGGCAACCGCGGCATCGAGAATCGCGCGCAGCAGAGGGCGTCGGTCGGTCATGGTGTCACGGCTTCGTTCGAAAAATTCGGGGCAGGAACGCCGTTATCACTCCCCTTGCGGCAAAAGAAAACCCCCGCAATGGAAGTTTGCCGGGGGCGACCGAAGCGAGCCCCGGATGCTGCGCGGCATGCAATGCCGCGCTGCTGATCCGGGGTCCGCGCCTTACGCTCTGTGGGTCCCGGATCTTCGGAGCATCGCCATAGCGCGTCGAAGACGGACGTGAACGCGCTTTTGGTGCGCTGCTACCTTGGTCCGGGACACGATACCGGAAATCAGCCGCCGATCTCGCCGCTGATGATATCGCCGAATAATACCCAGCGCTCGCCCTTGAATACCTGGAGCTGAAGCTGGCTGATGGGTGCAAAATGGGTCGGTGACGTGTTGATGGCGATGCCGGGCAGCAGCAGGCTGGTGCGGAAATCCTTCAGGTTAGCGGCCTGCTTCATGACGTTTTCGCGGGTGAGGTTGTCGCCGCACTGCTTGAGCACCTGAACCAGGGTTTGTGACACGCTGTAGCCGACGAGAGTGGACTGATCGAACTTGTTGCCTTCCGGGAAATTCTTGGCAAGGAAGCCCACGAATTGCTTCATGCCGGGATCGTTGTCCCACTGTGGATCGGAGGAATCTTTCAGATAGGCTGCGGAGATAACCCCCTGCGCATTCTCGAAGCCGGCGGGCTTGATGACGCTGCCGAGGGAAGCGGAAACGTTGTTGAGGATGTGCAGTGCCTTCCACTCGATCTCGCCTGCCTTCTTGATCGCCTGCGCCGCAAATTTTGGCGTGGTGACGTCAAAGAAGACATCGGCGCCGGTCGATTTCAGCTTGACGATATGATTGTCGATCGTCGGCTCCGAGGTCTCGTAGCTTTCCTCCGCAATGATCATGGAGGCAGCCTTGTCGCCAAGACCGTCCTTCAGGCCCTTGAGATAGTCCTTGCCGTAGTCGTCGTTCTGATAGAGCACGGCGATCTTGGCGTTGGGCTTCTCTTTCAGGATATATTTGGCGTAGATGCGCCCCTCGCTCTGGTAACTCGGCTGCCAGCCCATGGTCCATGGGAAGTCCTTTGGATCGTTCCACTTGGTGGCGCCGGTGGCGACAAAGAGTTGCGGCACCTTCTTGGCGTTCATGTATTTGTGGATCGCGGAATTCGGTGGCGTGCCGAGCGGATTGAAGATGAACAGGACCTCATCGCTCTCGACGAGCTTGCGCGCCTGCTCGACCGTCTTGGGCGGGCTATAGCTGTCGTCATAGCTGATGAAGTTGATCTTGCGGCCGTTGATGCCGCCGGCATCATTGATCATCTTGAAGTAGGCAGCTTCGGTCTTGCCGATCACGCCGTAAGCGGAGGCAGGCCCGCTATAGGGCATGATATTGCCGATCTTGATCTCGGTGTCGGTTGCGCCCGTATCGTATTTCTTTTGTGCCAGCGCGCCGCTGGCGGACGCTGCTAACATTGCGAGCGCAGCAACCGACGCGATCGCATTTCTATTGGCGAAAACAGCCATGACGTTCTCCCTCTCGTCCGTGATTCGATGGTTGTGTCTGGGCGGCTTTCTTGATCGAAAGCTCTTTCCATCTGCCTGCGTATCATTTTACCGTGTTGCTCACAAGAAAAAGCCCTCCGCAAGCGATGCGAAGGGCTGCTTCTTTAGTAGGCGTGCAAGGCGCGGCGATCGGCGACACCTATCCGCGGAGCGAAATGTTAGTCGTCCGATTCCAACGTTCGCATCCCGGCGAAGCGGACACGTCTGCAAACGTTAGAATTAAGGACCACTATCAAATATACTTCTGGTGGAGCTTTGGATTTGACATTCGCATCGGGAGTTACAGGCCAGCGAATCTCAAATCCGCTCCACTAGTTGCTCAGCTCGCTCGAGATGATATCGCCGAACAATTCCCACTTCTCACCCTTGAAGCGTTCCATCTGCAACTGCTTGATCGGCGCGAAGTCGGTAGCCGAGGTGTTGATGGTGACGCCGGGCAGAAGCATATCGGGGGCGTAATTTTTCAGGCTTGCGGCCTGCTTCATGACGTTCTCGCGCGTCAGATCGTCACCGCACTGCTTGAGCACCTGAACCATGGTCTGGGCGGCGCCATAGCCATACACCACGGAGCCGTCGAGCTTGTTGGCGTCGGGCGCGTATTTGGCGAGAAATTCCAGGAATTTCTTCATGCCGGGGTCGTTATTCCACTGCGGATCGGAGGCATCCTTGGCGTAGTTGGCGGACAGAATGCCTTGCGCATTTTCAAATCCTGCCGGCTTGATCACGCCGCCGACCGAACTCGACACGTTGGACACGATGTGTAGCGGCGTCCAGTTCATTTCGGCCAGCTTCTTGATCGCTTGCGCGGCGAATTTCGGCGTCGTGATGCTGATGAAGACGTCGGCGCCGGCGGCCTTCAGCTTGACGATATGGTTGTCGATCGAAGGCTCGGAGGTCTCATAGCTCTCCTCCGCTGTTATCATCGACGACTTGGCGCCGAGCCCGTCCTTCAGGCCTTTCAAATAGTCCTTGCCGAAGTCGTCGTTCTGATAGAGCACCCCGATCTTGGCGTTGGGCTTTTCCTTCAGCAGATATTTGGCGTAAATCCGCGCTTCGCTCTGATAGCTCGGCTGCCAGCCCATGGTCCACGGAAACTGCTTCGGCTCGTCCCACTTGGTGGCGCCGGTCGCAACAAAGAGCTGCGGGACTTTCTTGGCATTCATGTATTTCTCGATCGCGCTGTTCGACGGCGTGCCGAGCGGATTGAAGATCACCAGCACCTCGTCGCTCTCGACGAGCTTGCGTGCCTGTTCGACCGCCTTCGGTGGACTATAGCCGTCGTCATAGCTGATGAAGTTGATCTTGCGGCCGTTGATGCCGCCCTCGGCATTGATCTTGTTGAAGTACGCAGCTTCGGTCTTGCCGATCACGCCGTAGGCGGAAGCGGGGCCGCTATAGGGCATGATGTTGCCGATCTTGATTTCCGTATCGCTCGCGCCGCTGTCGTATTTTTTCTGGGCAAGCGCGCTTCCGGTCGAGGCAAGCGCGATGGCTCCGGCAGTGGCCGCGGCGATCAGCAGTTTCCGTCTTGCAAGCATGGTTTTCTCCTTGGACTATTTTTGACGTTTTTTGAGGCGGCCCAGCAGGTGCTCGGCGACCACGGCGACTTGCCTTGCGCCGTGCGGCACCAGGAAGATCACGAGAAACAGGATGACGCCGAACACGGCGCCGGAAAGCCCCTTGGAAATTCCCTCAGCGATGTTCGGCACGAAAATGATGAAGGCCGAGCCGACGATCGAGCCGGGCAGCCAGCCGACGCCGCCGACCACCATGCCGAGAAACAGCGAGATCGCGAGCGTGATGGTGTAGCCATCAGGCGCGACGAACTGCACGGCGATCGCGCCCAGCCCGCCGGCAATGCCGGTGATCGCCGCCGAGACGCCGAATGCCAGCGTCTTGTAGAGCGCCACGTCGATGCCCATCGCGGAGGCCGCGATTTCGTTGTCGCGGATCGCCATGAAGGCGCGGCCCGAGCGCGACCGCAGCAGGTTCACTGAGAAAATGTAGATCGCGATCGTGACGACGAGTGTGAAGTAATAGAGCCACATGTCCTGCGACATCTTCAGATGGACCCATGACAGCACGCTCAGTACGGCCTCCGGCGGGTCCGGCTTGGTGACGACAAGACCTTGCACCCCGCCGGTCCAGGTTTCGAAATAGCCGAGCTTGAGGATTTGCGGCATCGCGGTGGCAAGCGCGAAAGTCGCGAGCGCGAGATAAACGCCGGAAAGCCGCAACGCCGGCAGGCCGAACAGGAAGCCGAAGGCGAAACAGACGAGGCCGGAGATCGGCAGCGTCAGCGCATAGTTCATCCCGACGTGTTCCATCAGGATCGCCGAGGTGTAGGCGCCGACCGCATAAAAGGCGCTCTGTCCGAGCGAAAATTGTCCGCTACCGCCGGTCAGGATGTTCAGCGCCAGAACCGCGAGCCCATAGACCAAGAGCATGGTCAGCTGGAAGATGATGAAGTTCTTCACAAACAGCGGCACGAGGATCAGCAGGGCCAGCATGACGAGCGAGGTGCCGGCGCCAAGCGTCATCGCCCGCTTTGGAACGGCCTCGATCGCGGCGGCTCCGGTGACGGCTTCCTGCACGGCGGTCATGCTTAAACTCGCTTCACGATCGGCCGGCCGAACAGCCCGGCCGGTTTGACAACCAGAACAGTGATGATCAGCGCCAGCGCGATCGGCAGCTTTAGTTCATTGCCGATGCCGGGAATGTAGGTGCCGGCCAGATTTTCGATGACGCCGACCAGAAACCCGCCGATGACAGCGCCGAACGGGCTGGTGAGGCCGCCGAGCACGGCAGCCGCGAAGCCGTAGATCAGCACGCCGCCCATCATGTTGGGCTCGAGAAACACCACTGGCGCGATCAGCATGCCGGCGATCGAGCCGATCGCGGCCGCCATGCCCCAGCCCAGCGCAATCATCCAGGACGTGTTGATGCCGACCAGCCGGGCCGACTCCGGCACGGAGGCGGCCGCGCGCATTGCCAGCCCAATCCGGGTGTAGCGAAAGAAGACGTACAGCGCGATCAGGAGCAGCACGGTCACGCCGATCATGCCGGCCTGATGGGTCGAGATCAACTGGCTGCCGAGGAAAGGCGACGATCCGAACGGCGTCGGATACTCCTTGATGGTGAAATCCCAGATCAGGCCGGCGCAGCTGTTGATGATCGCAAACAGCGCGATGAAGCCGGCCACATTGGTCAGGATCGGCGCCTTCGCCAACGGCTTGAACAACAGCCGCTCGATCGCGATGCCGCCGATGAAGGAGAGAACCAGCGTGAGCAGGAAAGCGCCCCAGTAAGGCACGCCCCACTGCATCAACTGCCAGGAAATGAAGGTCGAGAACATCGCCATTTCGCCTTGCGCGAAATTGAGATGGTCGATCGCCTGATAGATCATGACGACGGCGAGCGCCATGCAGGCATAGATCGCGCCGGTGGCGATGCCGGCCAGGATCTGGTTGGTGAGAAGTTCCATGCCCTGCCTTCCCTAATAGCCGAGATAGGATTTGCGGACGTCTTCATTGTCCGCGATCTCGTTCGCCTTGCCGGACATCACGATGCGGCCGGTCTCGATCACATGGGCCTGGTCGGCGATTTCCAGCGCGAGCTGCGCGTTCTGCTCGACCACCAGGATCGTGACCCTGTCTTCGCGGTTGATCTTGCCGAGAATCTTGAACAGGTCGCGCACGATCAGGGGCGCCAGCCCGAATGACGGTTCATCGAGCAGCATCAGCCGCGGCCGCAGCATCAGCGCGCGCGCCACCGCCAGCATCTGCTGCTCGCCGCCCGAAAGCGTGCCGGCCTGCTGGGTATGCCGCTGCTTGAGGACCGGAAAATGCGCATACATGCGCTCGATATCGGACATAACGCCGGCTTTGTCGCCGCGCGTGATCGCGCCAAGCTGAAGATTCTCCTCCACCGTCATGGTGGTGAAGGTGCCGCGGCCCTGCGGCACATGGGCGATGCCGAGACGGACGATGTTTTCGGTTGAGCGGTTCGATAAGGGAGCGCCATCGAATTCGATCGCGCCCGAGGTGCGAACCATGTTGCAGATCGCGCGCAAGGTCGTGGTCTTGCCGGCGCCGTTGGCGCCCAAAAGCGTGGTCACACTGCCTTCGTTCAAGGTGAATTCGAGGCCGTGCAGCGCCTGAACCTGGCCGTAATAGGCATTCAGCGCCTTGATGTTCAACAGCGCCGTCATTGGTCCTTGCTCCCGAGATAGGCCTTGATCACGTCGGGATCGGATTGCACGGTGGCCGGCGTGCCCTCGGCGAGCTTGCGGCCGAAATTCAGCGCCACCACGTGATCGGCGATCGACATCACGAGACCCATGTGATGTTCGACCAATAGCACCGTGACACTGCGATCGTTGCGAATGCGCCGGATCAGGTCGCCAAGCGCATAAACCTCTTCGTGGTTGAGGCCGCCGGCCGGCTCGTCGAGCAGCAGGATCTTGGGTTCAGCGGCGAGCGCGCGCGCCAGTTCGACGCGCTTTTGGGTGCCGAAAGGCAGGCCCGAAACGGTGGCATGGGCGACGTCCTCGAGTTCGAGGTAGTTGAGAATTTCCTTAACGCGCGCGTTGAGCGCAGCCTCAACGCGGCGAACCCCGGGAAGCTTCAGCGCATCACTGATGATGTCGCTGCGGGTCCGGGCGTGCGCGCCGATCCGGACATTATCGAACACCGACAGGTTGGCGAACAAAGCGACATTCTGGAAGGTGCGGCCGATGCCGATTTCAGCGATCCGGTGCGGCGGCCGCTTCAGGATGCTCGCGCCCTCCATCAGGATGTCGCCCGCGCTCGGCTGGTAGAGCCGGCTCAGGCAGTTGAAGAGTGTGGTCTTGCCGGCGCCGTTCGGTCCGATCAGGCCCAGGATGTGTCCCCTGTGCAGGTCGAAAGATACGCCGTTCAAGGCAACGATGCCGCCGAATACGACGCTGACGTCGCAAACCGCGAGCAGCGGTGAGGCCGCCGGTGCCGTCTGGGGCTCGGTCATCGTTCCCCGCACCGGCGGATCATCCGACCGGAGCCAGGCAGCGCCTTTGCGCAATCAGCACGGCAAAGGCTATCTGATCCCCTCAACCACACGCGCAACCTTCCCTCCTGCTTTCAGTCTCCTGCCGTCTTGTTTTTTTGCTTGCGGCGGGATTCCGCCGAGTACGGCTTCGATATTCCTGACCATGGTGACCAGACGCGGACCGATGTCGTTGCGCAGACGGTCCTCGGTGAAGCGGAACGCGGGCGCACCACAGTTAAACGCATATGGGCCGGTTCCGTCATTAAGCTTTAGTGCTACGCCGACGGCGGCGATGTCATCGTGCCATTCGCCCGCCGAGATCGCAAAGCCGTGCTTGGCCATGGTCTCTCCGGCCTGTTCGATGCCGTCGCGCATCTTGGCCCAGCGGGCACCGTAATGTTCGCGCAAGTCGCGCAGCAGCGCGTTGCGCTCTTCTTCGGGCAGCGCCCACAGATAGGCGCGCCCCATCGCGGTGGTGGCGATCGGAATGCGCGAGCCGACGTCGAGTTGAACGCCGAGCGTCATGCCGCGGCTCTGGCCGAAATAGATCATGCTGAGCCGGTCCCGGCCGCCGATGGCGACCGCACCGCCGGTCTCGCGCATCAATTCCTCGCGGTAGGGTTCCGACAGGCGCCGGACGCCGAGATTGGCGAGCGCGGAATAGCCGAGCGCGAGCGCTGCGGGGGCGAGTTGATATTTCTCGAACCGCGGAACCGGCGTCAGGTAGCCGAGCTTGGTGAGGGTATAGGTCAGCCGGGAGATGGTTGGCTTCGGCAGCTTGGTGCGGGCGGCGATTTCCTGATTGCCGAGAAGCCCGTCATTGGGCTGAAATGCGCGCAGTACATCGAGACCGCGGGAAAGTGCGACAACGAAACTGCGATCAGTCGCTACTTTCTTGCCTTGACGCTTCATGATCTGTCGCCGACGCTTGCCCGCTACATGAGCAGATTTTACATTCGCTTCTTGAAATCGCGGGTACGTAAGGTAGAGCGAATGTCAAATCCAAAGCTCGACTAGTGGAGTGGATTTGACATTCGCTAATCACCTAGCCGCTAGTTCGTACAGCGAATGTCAAATCCCAAACTCCACTAGAATCTATGGTTTGCTGGTGGTCCGGAGGGTTCCAACATTCGCAAAGGGGCCGCTGAGAAGGGATGCGAATGTTAGAACCGGACCACCAGGCGCGCTTTGTTGACAAGGGACGTGCTTCAAAATAACCCTCCCTGTCAAGATGCGGAATTCAATTCCGCAATGCGGAATAATTAGTAGACTGAAAATAAGCTGCGCAAGAACAGGCGAGCCAGGGAGAGTGCCGTGAACGAAGTGGTCAGGCTTGAGCGTCATGATGTGGTTGCCATCGTCACGGTCGACAGTCCTCCGGTGAACGCGCTGAGCGCGGCCGTGCGCGGCGGCATCAAGGATTGCGTCAAGCGCGCAATTGCCGATCCCGACGTAAAGGCGATCGTTCTGACCTGCGCCGGCCGCACCTTCATCGCCGGCGCCGACATCACCGAGTTCGGCAAGCCGCCGGTTCCTCCGAGCCTTCATGACGTGCTGGCCGAGATCGAGAACTCGCCGAAGCCTGTGATCGCGGCGATTTACGGCACCGCGCTTGGTGGCGGGTTGGAGGTCGCGCTGGCCTGTCACTACCGCGTTGCAACCAAGGAAGCCAAGCTGGGCCTGCCCGAGGTAAAACTGGGAATATTGCCTGGCGCCGGCGGTACGCAGCGCCTGCCGCGCGCGGTGGGACCGGAACTCGCGGTGAAAATGATCGTCGGCGGCGATCCGATTTCCGCGTCCGACGCCCTGAAGAACGGCCTGATCGAGGAAATCGTCGAGGGGCCGGCCGCCGGTGGCGAGGCATTTGCGCGGAAGGTATTGGCGGAGAAACGGCCGTTGCGGAAATTGCGCGACGACGACAGCAAGCTTGCCGCCGCCAAGGCCGACCGCTCGGTTTTCACCAATGCGGTCCAGGCGATGACGAAAAAAGCCCGCGGGCTGGAGGCGCCGTTTGCGGCGGCCGACGCGGTGGGCGCGGCCATCGATTTGCCGTTCGATGAAGGGATCAAGAAGGAACGCGAAACGTTCCTCAAGCTGGTCGCGAGCGACCAGTCCAAGGCGCAGCGCTACGCTTTCTTCTCCGAACGCGAGGCCGCCAAGGTTGCCGGAGTTCCCGAAGGCACCAAGCCGCGCCCCGTCGAACGCGTCGCCATCATCGGCGCCGGCACCATGGGCGGCGGCATCGCTATGTCGTTTGCCAATGCCGGGATTCCCGTCACCCTGATCGAGACCGGCGAGGAACAACTCAAGCGCGGCATGGGCGTGATGCAGAAGAATTACGAGGCAACCGCGGCGCGCGGCGGCATTCCGGCGGATGCGCCGGCCAAGCGCATGGCGCTGATCAACGGCGTCGTCGGACTTGAGAACGTCCGGGATGCCGACCTCGTCATCGAAGCTGTGTTCGAGACCATGGCGATCAAGAAGGAAGTCTTCACCGCGCTTGACAAATACGCCAAGCCCGGCGCGGTGCTGGCGTCCAATACCTCCTATCTCAATATCGACGAGATCGCGAAGGAGACGAAGCGCCCGCAGGACGTGCTCGGCATGCATTTCTTCTCGCCGGCCAACGTGATGAAGCTGTGCGAGATCGTGCGCGCGGCCAAGACCGCGCCGGACGTTCTCACCACCGCCGTGGCGGTGGCGCGGAAAATCGCAAAAGTCCCGGCGGTGGTCGGTGTCTGCGACGGCTTCGTCGGCAACCGCATGCTGGCGCAGCGCGGCAAACAGGCCGAGAAGCTGTTGTTCGAGGGCGCGTTGCCGCAGCAGGTCGACGCCGTCGTCACCAAATTCGGCATGCCGATGGGTCCGTTCGCGATGGGCGATCTCGCCGGCCTCGACATCGGCTGGCGGTCGCGGAAGGATCGCGGCATCAAGTCGGAAATCGCCGATGCCTTGTGCGAAGCCGGACGCTTCGGTCAGAAGACCGGCAAGGGCTACTACAAATATGAGGCCGGCTCGCGAGCGCCCTTGCCTGACCCCGAAGTCGAGAAGCTGATCGACGAGACGCTGCAACGTTTGGGGCGCAAGCGCCGTGTCGTCAGCGACGAGGAGATCCTCGAGCGCATGATGTATCCGATGATCAATGAAGGCGCGCGGATTCTCGAAGAGAAGGTCGCGGCGCGCCCGAGCGATATCGATGTGATCTGGCTCTACGGCTATGGCTGGCCGATCTATCGCGGCGGCCCGATGTTCTATGCCGATCAGGTCGGTCTGAAACACGTTGCCGATCGTCTGGCTTTTTACGCCAAGGAGACCAACGATCCGTCGCTGGAGCCGGCGCCGCTGCTCAAGCGGCTGGCCGCCGAAGGCAAGACGTTCGCGTCGTTGGCGCAGGCGGCGTGATGGTGTTCGGCTTTTACGCGTCGTTCCGGGATACGCCGTCAGGCGCAGACCTCGGATGCGCACTGCGCATCGGGGAACCTCGAGATTCTCAGGTGCGCAATTGCGCACCGGAGTTCGCTCGCAAAGGGCTCGCGCCCCGGAATGACGGCTGCATATGACCCATCCTGGCGAACCATTTTATCCGCAAGGCGTCCGTTGGGACGACGCGATCGAAAGCGGAACGCTGCCTGGGTTGTTGTCGAAGGCGGCGGCTCAATTCGGTGCGCGGCCGGCAATTGAATTCCGCGACCGCGCCATCAGCTTCACTGAGCTCGAACGGCTTGCCGAAACCGCTGCGTCCGCGTTCCTGCGCGCTGGCCTCAGCAAGGGCACGACGGTGGCGCTGTTTCTTGGCAACTCGCCCGATCACCCGACCAATTTCTTCGGAGCGTTGAAAGCCGGCGCCCGCATTGCCCATCTGTCTCCGCTCGATGGCGAGCGTGCGCTGTCCCACAAATTGAGCGACAGCGGCGCACGCGTTCTCGTCACCTCCAATCTGGCGACGCTGTTGCCAACGGCGCTGAAATTCCTCGACAGGGGTCTGGTCGATCGGCTGATCGTCTGCGAGGACGATCGTTGGGGCGCGGTCGGCAATGCGCATGCGCCGATTCCGGATCACCCCGCCATCATCACCTTTGCGAAATTCGTCGAAGGCGCGATGCGGCCGGCGCGGTGGCCCGAAATTTCGGCCGACGACGTCGCGCTCTTGCAATATACCGGCGGCACGACGGGATTGCCGAAAGGCGCGATGCTCAGCCACGGTAATCTGACATCAGCGGTATCGATCTACGAAGTGTGGGGCAGGCCGGCGCGGCTCGAGCGCAACGCGATCGAGCGGGTGATCTGCGTGCTGCCACTGTTTCATATTTATGCGCTGACGGTAGTGATGTTGTCCGCGATCCGGCTCGGCTACCTGATTTCGCTGCACCAGCGCTTCGACGTCGAGGCGGTGATGCGCGACATCGAGCTCAAGCGCGCCACGATGTTTCCCGGCGTGCCCACCATGTGGATCGCGATCGCAGGCCTTCCCGATCTCGACAAGCGCGATATGTCGTCGCTGGTCAGTTGCGGCTCGGGCGGCGCGCCGCTGCCGGTCGAGGTCGCCAAGATTTTCGAACGAAAGACCAACATGAAGCTGAAGAGCGGCTGGGGCATGACCGAGACCTGCTCGCCCGGCACCGGCCATCCAAAGGAAGGTCCGGACAAGCCTGGCTCGATCGGGCTGATGCTGCCCGGCATCGAAATGGATGTGGTCGCGCTCGAGGATCCCAAAAAGGTCTTGGGCCCGGGCGAAATCGGCGAAGTCCGAATCAAGGGACCGAACGTCACCAGGGGCTACTGGAACCGGCCGAAGGAAACCGCGGAAGCCTTCGCCGACGGCCGTTTCCTGACCGGCGATATCGGCTATATGGATAAGGACGGCTATTTCTATCTGGTCGATCGCAAGAAGGACATGATCATCTCCGGCGGCTTCAACGTCTATCCGCAGATGATCGAGCAGGCGATCTACGAGCACGCCAGCGTGCAGGAAGTGATCGTGATCGGAATTCCCGACGAATACCGCGGCGAGGCGGCGAAGGCTTTCATTAAATTGCGCGCCGGCGCCAACGCCTTCTCGCTGGATGAGCTTAAATCGTTTCTCGCCGGCAAGCTCGGCAAGCACGAGATTCCGGCCGCACTTGAATTCGTCGATGAATTGCCGCGGACGCCGGTCGGCAAGCTCTCGCGCCATGAATTGCGCCAGCAATCCGCAACACGAACCGCGCCACAAAAACAGCCACAACTCGCAACAGGAGGTCAGCCATGACCGACGCCGTCATCGTTTCCACCGCCCGCACCCCGATCGGCAAGGCCTATCGCGGCGCGCTGAACGCCACCGAAGGTGCGACCCTGCTCGGCCACGCCATTGGCGAGGCGGTCGCGCGCGCCAAGGTCGATCCCAAGGAGGTCGAGGACGTCGTGATGGGTGCGGCCTTGCAGCAGGGCACGACCGGCGGCAACATCGCCCGCAAGGCGTTGCTGCGGGCGGGGCTCCCGGTCACGGTCGGCGGCACCACGATCGACCGGCAATGCGCCTCGGGCTTGCAGGCGATTGCGCTGGCGGCGCGTTCGGTGATTTTCGACGGCGTCGAAATTGCGGTCGGCGGCGGCGGCGAATCCATCAGCCTGGTGCAGAATGATCACGCCAACAAGTTTCACACCCAGGACCCGGCGCTGCTCAAGATCAAGGGCGAGGTCTACATGCCGATGATCGATACCGCCGAGGTCGTCGCCAAACGTTACGGTATCTCGCGCGAACGGCAAGATGAGTATTCCCTTGAGAGCCAGCGCCGCGTCGCGGCCGCGCAGCAGGGCGGCAAGTTCAATGACGAACTGGCGCCGATCACCACCATGATGGGCGTTGCCGACAAGGCGACCGGCGAAATCTCGTTCAAGGAAGTGACGTTCGCCAAGGACGAGGGCCCGCGGCCGGATACGTCCGCCGAGGGGCTTGCGTCGCTGAAGCCGGTGCGTGGCGACGGCTTCACCATCACCGCCGGCAATGCCAGCCAGTTGTCGGATGGCGCGAGCGCCTCTGTCATCATGAGCGACAAGGAAGCCTCAAAACGCGGCTTGAAACCGCTCGGCATCTTCCGTGGGTTTGTCGCCGCCGGCTGCGAGCCGGACGAGATGGGCATCGGGCCGGTATTCGCGGTGCCGCGGCTGTTGAAGCGTCACGGGTTGAAGGTCGAGGACATCGATCTCTGGGAACTGAACGAGGCGTTTGCGGTGCAGGTGCTCTATTGCCGCGACAAGCTCGGCATCGACCCTGAAAAGATCAACGTCGATGGCGGCGCGATCGCGGTCGGTCATCCCTACGGCATGTCAGGTGCGCGGTTGACTGGTCACGCGTTGATCGAAGGCCGCCGCCGCAAAGCCAAATTCGCGGTCGTGACGATGTGCGTCGGCGGCGGCATGGGCGCTGCCGGTTTGTTCGAAGTGGTGCAGTAATTCGTTGGCGTCATTCCGGACAGCGCATAGCGCTGATCCGGAATCTGGAGATTGAAGTCGAGATTCCGGGTTCACGCTTTGCGTGCCCCGGAATGACCATTTCAGGCAAACAGGAGAATCCGATGGATCTCGCTTTCACCAGGGAAGAAATCGCGTTTCGTGACGAGGTGCGTGCGTTCTTCAAGGACAATGTGCCGCCGGCGACGCGGCAGAAAATGGTCGAAGGCCGCCATCTCACCAAGGACGAGATGGTCACCTGGTGGCGCATCCTGAACAAGAAGGGCTGGGGCGTGTCGCACTGGCCGAAGGAATATGGCGGCACCGGTTGGACCTCGGTGCAGCAATATATCTTCAACGAAGAGCTTCAGGCCCACCCGGCACCGGCGCCGCTGGCCTTCGGCGTCAGCATGGTCGGTCCCGTCCTCTACACCTTCGGCAACGAGGCTCAGAAGAAGCATTATCTGCCGCGCATCGCCAATGTCGACGACTGGTGGTGCCAGGGCTTTTCCGAGCCCGGCTCCGGCTCCGACCTCGCCTCGCTGAAGACCAAGGCCGAGCGCAAGGGCGACAAATACATCATCAACGGCCAGAAGACCTGGACCACGCTCGCCCAGCATGCCGACATGATCTTCAATCTGTGCCGCACCGATCCCTCCGCCAAGAAGCAGTCCGGCATTTCCTTTATCCTGATGGACATGAAGTCCAAGGGCATCACGGTGCGCCCGATCCAGACCATCGACGGCGGCCATGAGGTCAACGAAGTCTTCTTCGACGACGTCGAGGTGCCGGTTGAAAATCTCGTCGGCGAGGAGAACAAGGGCTGGGACTACGCCAAGTTCTTGCTGGGCAACGAGCGCACCGGCATTGCACGCGTCGGTGTTTCCAAGGAACGCATCCGCCGCATCAAGGATCTCGCCTCGAAAGTCGAGTCCGGCGGCCGGCCGGTGATGGAAGATCAGGCTTTCCGCGAAAAACTCGCCGCGGTCGAGATCGAGCTGAAGGCGCTCGAGCTCACGCAGCTGCGCGTCGTCGCCGACGAAGGCAAGCACGGCAAAGGCAAGCCCAATCCGGCTTCATCGGTGCTCAAGATCAAGGGTTCGGAAATTCAGCAGGCGACCACGGAACTTCTGATGGAAGTGATCGGTCCGTTCGCCGCGCCCTTCGATGAGCATGGCGACGACGGTTCGAACGAGGCGATGGAATGGACCGCGCAGATCGCGCCGAGCTATTTCAACAACCGCAAGGTTTCGATTTACGGCGGCTCGAACGAGATCCAGCGCAACATCATCACCAAGGCGGTGCTCGGGCTTTGATTCTTCTCCCTCGCCCCGCTTGCGGGGAGAGGGGCGGGGTGAGGGGGACTTTCCGCAATTCAGCGCGTGGTGATTCCCCCTCACCCGATCACTTCGTGATCGACCTGTCCCCGCAAGCGGGGCGAGGTGAAGAAAGCGCAGCTTCGAAGAGATTTGTAGTCGAGGAAACGAAAATGGATTTCGATTTGTCCGAGGAGCAGCGGCTTCTCAAGGAAAGCGTCGAGGGGTTGCTCAGCGACGCCTATGATTTCGATTCACGCAAGAAATACATGAAAGAGCCGGGCGGCTGGAGCAAGGCGATCTGGAACAAGTTCGCCGAGCAGGGTCTGCTCGGCCTGCCGTTTTCCGAAGACGACGGCGGCTTCGGCGCCGGCGCGGTCGAGACCATGATCGTGATGGAGGCATTGGGCCGGGCGCTGGTGATCGAGCCTTATCTGGCGACGGTGGTGATCGGCGGCGGCTTGTTGCGCCATGGCGCATCAGTTGCGCAGAAAGGGGAGCATATCCCCTCCATCATCGACGGCAGCAAGACCTTTGCCTTCGCGCAACTCGAGAAGAACTCGCGTTACGATCTGGCCGATGTCGCAACTTCCGCCAAGAAGAAGGGCGACGGCTGGGTCATCGATGGCGAAAAATTCGTCGTGCTCAACGGCGAGGCGGCGGACACCCTGATCGTGACCGCGCGTACCAGGGGCGGCCAGCGCGACGCAAGCGGCATCGGCGTGTTCCTGGTGCCGGCCGGCGCCAAGGGCGTCACAAAGAAAGGCTATCCGACCCAGGACGGCCTGCACGCCGCCGACATCACCCTCACCGGCGTCGAGGTTGGCGCAGATGCCGTGATCGGCGATCCCGAAAACGCCTTGCCGCTGATCGAGCGCGTGGTGGACGAGGCGCGCACCGCGCTTTGCTCCGAGGCCGTCGGGCTGATGGATGAATCCCTGAAAGCGACGGTCGAGTATCTGAAGACGCGCAAGCAGTTCGGCGTGCCGATCGGCAGTTTCCAGACCTTGCAGCACCGCGCCGCCGACATGTTCGTCGCGCTCGAACAGGCGCGTTCGATGTCGATGTTTGCGACCATGGCTTGCGATTTCGAGGACGCCAAGGAGCGCGCCACCGCGGTCGCCGCCGCCAAGGTGCAGATCGGCAAGTCCGGCAAATTCGTCGGCCAGCAGTCGATCCAGTTGCATGGCGGTATCGGCATGACCATGGAAGCCAGCATCGGCCATTATTTCAAGCGCCTGACCATGATCGAAAACACCTTTGGCGATACCGAATATCACCTGCGCCGCGTCACCGCGAACGGCGGGCTGGTGTAGCGCTAACCCCTATCGGTCATGCCCCGCGAAAGCGGGGCATCCAGTATTCCAGAGACCTCTCCATCATTGATAACCGCCGCGGCGTACTGGATCGCCCGGTCAAGCCGGGCGATGACGGTTAGGTTTAAGAACCAACGGAAACACCATGAAATCAACCCCCTTCGATCTCACAGGACAAGTCGCGGTCGTCACCGGCTCAAGCCGCGGCATCGGCCGCTCTTCGGCGGAACTGCTCGCCAAGCTCGGCGCCAAAGTCGTGATCTCCTCGCGCAAGGCGGAGGCCTGCGAGGAGGTGGCGCAAGGCATCCGCCAAGCCGGCGGCGACGCCCATGTCATCGCCTGCAACATTTCGCGCCGCGAGGAAGTCGAGGCGCTGGTTGCGGGCAGCATCAAGCATTACGGCAAGATCGATATTCTGGTGTGCAACGCTGCGGTGAACCCTTATTACGGTCCGCTGCTCGACATCAAGGACGACGCCTTCGACAAGATCATGGCGTCGAACGTCAAGAGCAACCTCTGGCTCTGCGCGCTCGCGATCCCGCCAATGGCGGAGCGGGCTAAGGGTTCGGTGGTGATTATTTCCTCGATCGGCGGTTTGCGCGGCTCGACCGTGATTGGCGCCTACGGCATCTCGAAGGCGGCGGATTTCGCGCTGTGCCGTAGCCTCGCCGGCGAATGGGGACCGAAGGGCGTGCGCGTCAATTGTGTCGCGCCGGGGCTGGTGAAGACCGATTTTGCCCGCGCGCTGTGGGAAGACGAGGAGCGGCTGAAGCGCCGCTGCGCCACCACGCCGCTGCGGCGGATCGGCGAGCCTGACGAGATCGCGGGCGCGGTCGCCTATCTCGGCTCGGATGCCTCGAGCTTCATGACCGGGCAGACGATTGTGGTCGACGGCGGCGTGACCACGGCGGCGGTGTAGCTCGCGAATTTCGTGTCCCGGACGCGGTGCAGCGTTTCACGCTGCTCCGCAGATCCGGGACCTATTTTTTTGCTTTGGTCATGGACCCCGGATCAGCAGCGCATCATTTCATGCTGCGCAGCGTCCGGGGCACGAGAGCCGCCTTGACCTTCTTCTTCCAATCCGCTTGCCTTGCCCAAAATGATAACGCCGGGAAACGTTCATGTCCTTCGTATTGGCCATCGATCAGGGCACCACGTCCTCGCGCGCCATGGTGTTTCGCGCCGACCTCTCGGTCGCCGGCCTCGCACAGCAGGAATTTCCGCAGCATTTTCCGTCTTCGGGCTGGGTCGAGCACGATCCGGAGGACATCTGGAATTCGACCGTTGCGACGTGCCGCGACGCGCTGAAAAAAGCTGACCTCACCGCCAGGGACATTGCAGCTGTTGGCATCACCAACCAGCGCGAGACGACGGTGGTCTGGGATCGCTCCACCGGCAAGGCCATTCATCGCGCCATCGTCTGGCAGGATCGTCGCACCGCCGACATCTGTGCGAAACTGAAAGACGAGGGCCACGAGCCGACGATCACGGCCAGAACCGGCCTGATCATCGATCCCTATTTTTCCGGCACTAAAGTCGCATGGATTCTCGATAACGTCCCCGGCGCGCGCGAGCGCGCGGTGCGCGGCGAATTGCTGTTCGGCACCGTCGATTGTTACCTGCTGTGGCGCCTGACCGGCGGAAAGGTGCATGCGACCGACGCCACCAACGCCTCGCGCACTTTGCTTTTCAATATTCACGAGGGCGACTGGGACGACGACCTCCTCAAGCTTATCCGCGTGCCGCGCGCGATGCTGCCGGAGGTGAAGGATTCCTCGCATCGCTTTGGCGAGACCTTGCCTGACCTCTTCGGCGGCTCAATCGCGGTTTGCGGCATCGCCGGGGATCAGCAGGCGGCGACCATTGGCCAAGCGTGTTTTACGCCCGGCATGATCAAGTCGACTTACGGCACCGGCTGCTTCGCGCTGCTCAACACCGGCGCGACGCCGGTGGCTTCGAAGAACAAGCTGCTGACGACGATTGCCTATCAACTCGGGGGCAAGCGCACCTACGCGCTCGAAGGCTCGATCTTTGTCGCGGGCAGCGCCGTGCAATGGCTGCGCGACGGGCTCGGCGTCATCAAACAGGCGGCCGAGACCGGCCCGCTCGCGGCAAAGTCCGATCCCGCGCAAAGCGTTTATCTGGTGCCGGCCTTTGTCGGTCTCGGCGCGCCCTACTGGAATCCGCGGGTGCGCGGCGCGCTGTTCGGGCTGACGCGCAACACTGGCCCGGCGGAACTCGCGCATGCCGCGCTCGAAAGCGTCTGTTATCAGACCTTCGATCTCCGGGATGCGATGCGCGCGGACTGGCCGGAGGCCAAAGCCGCCAATATCGTGCTGCGAGTCGATGGCGGCATGACCGCATCCGACTGGACGATGCAGCGGCTGGCGGATTTGCTCGACGCGCCCGTCGACCGTCCGGTCATTCAGGAGACCACCGCGCTCGGCGCGGCCTATCTCGCCGGGCTCGAGGCCGGTGTTTATCCGGAGCCTGCAAAATTCGCCGATCACTGGCGGCTCGAACGCCGCTTCAAACCCAACATGAGCGCGGCCACGCGCGAACGGAAGCTGAGGGGCTGGGCGCGCGCCGTCAAAGGCGTGCTGGCGAGCGATGAGGGATAGAGAGGGTAGTCGACCCCTCTACTGCAATTTCTTGGGGTCGCGATAGGTAAGCGCGACCAGTCTTATGATCGTGGGGGGTAGTCGATGCATGATCGGTATCTCTTCCATAGTTTTCCTCGTCCGAAGGTTGGGGAAAATAGTTCAGATACACTTGGTCGCGCGCTCGAAATCCTCGCCTTTATGAAGGAGGTGGGCTTAGTGCTAGCTCCTGAAGTCGTAACCTGGAATATCGGGTTTACGAACGGAGAAAAAGAAAAGGTAGCCATACTTCAGCAGAGGGCTTGTTTTACAGAACTTGGAGCTACGGAGTTGGCCAAACATAGTGCGGTGTTTGGCCCAATTTCTCTATCGTTCGATATAGGCAAGCTTCGTGGGATTGGAGCCACTCCAGTCATCTATTCGCCTCAAGGCGTAGCCGATAACCCACTTAGTCAAATTGGTGCGCTTTGTGTTCGAGGAGCCTACCACACCAAGTATGTACTAGAACAATTGCAGGGACTGCGAGAGGCGAGCGATCCTGAACTAGCAATTAAGAAATTTGGTCACCCGTTAGCACCAAATTGCAAAATTACTCTCAAAAATACGGACCCTTCGGGAACGGTAGTTGCGCAGTCGGATGTGCTTGCCTCGGATATAAACAACATCATGCAACACGTCGGCTATAGGAACATCCCCTTCGACCACAGCGTGGGCATACTAAGTGTATTCCTGAATATGTTTTATCCCACGGACAACACTTTCTCCGGCGACGAGCTTGGTTACTATCGCCAACGAGAATGGCGTCTAATTGGGGGGCCAGCAATTAACGGTCGCGCGATGGGGCGCAAGCTCAATGCCGCGGAGCATTCTCGTTTAGTGGATATTGATCAAAAGTTTTGGTGTCGGGAAATTGAAATTCCTAAAGCTGACGTGTCTCAGCTAGGCGACTTTTATCCAAGATCGTCCCTGGCCTTGGTTTACGACCCAGTGGATGATTTTGATTTCTTAGCCGTTGTTGATTCGGTCCTGGTGCCAAAGGAGGCTGAAATCGAAGCGAGAGCGATAGTCGGTGATAAAGTCGTCGTGACGGCATAGCGGGTTTGACCATCCGTTACCTATCTCTGGTGCCGAATAACGGGCCTTTGGCTTCAGGTCGATCTACCCCTCAAACCTCACCGCCGTCGTATTCGCGCCGCACAGCAGTACCGCGACGCGTTCTCCGGCTTGAGGCTTGTAACGCCCCGAAAGCAACGCGGCGAAGGCCGCCGCCCCGCCGGGTTCGGTCACCAACCGCAAGTTCGACCACAGCGCTTCCTGCGCCTGACGGATCGCGTCGTCGGTCACCAGCACGACCTCCGAAACATTGTCGCGCGCAATCGGAAACATCAGTTCGCCGACCTGACGCGGCGCCAGACTGTCGGCGGCAATGCCGCCGGCGGGCGCATCCACGGGCCGGCCGGCTTTCAACGCCGTGTGGAGGGTTGGCGCAGCTTCGGGTTCGACCGCGACGATGCGGATCCTGCGCCCATACCACGCCGCGATGCCGCCGATCAGCCCGCCGCCGCCGACCGCAACCAGCAGCGTGTCGATCTCGGGCGCGTCCTGCTCCAGCTCCAGCCCGACGGTGCCCTGGCCGAGCAGCGTCTCCGCCTGATCGTAGGCATGGACCGGCATCGCGCAGGTCTCGGCGATATGGCTTTGGCTGGCGGCGAGCGCATCGGCATAGAGCGAGCCCGCGATCACGAGTTGCGCGCCAAGCCCTCGGATGCGCTCCTGCTTGGCCGGCGAGGCGACATCGGGCACGAAAATCGTGGCGGACACGCCCAGGCGATGCGCCGCATAAGCGACCGCCACGCCGTGATTGCCGCCGGAGGCCGCCACGACACCCGCGGGAGGCGGCTTTCGCAGCAGGAGATTGGCGAAGGCGCCGCGCGCCTTGAACGAGCCGGAATGCTGCAACAGTTCGAGCTTGAAGATGAGGGGACCGGGCGGAAGGCCGAAGTCGGCCATGTCGGCTACCACGAGCGGCGTTCGCCGCACGAAGGGGCGGATCACAGCTTCCGTGGCTGCGATGCGTTCGCGTGTGATCGGGTTCATCTCTGTCATGGGTCTGCTCTTGCCGTGAGTCCCGGTAACTTTAATCGCTGACATATTCCGGTGAGAGGTTCACGATACTGCCGGCGCGCGTGAGAATGACGCTCTCAGGAAAGTCCTGCTCATGGACCGCCCCGAGGTCGTTCAGGCGTTGAAGCAATTCGGACAGGCGCGGCAAACAACCGCTTTCGATGTCGTGCAGGACAACGACGCTCCAGTCGTTTTCAAGCACCTGCGCGATGCAGGTCTCGACCCATCCCGCCGCATCCCTCCAGTCGCCCGGGACGCTGTTCCAGAGCACGGTCTGGAAATGGTTCGCCAGCAGGTAGTCGACGGCCGCGCGGCTCAGGAGATGAGGGCCGATCAGGCCGGAGTTTCCGTACGGCCGGAACAGTTTGTCCGGGTGAGACCATTCGCCGATCGCGCGCTGGGTCGTGGCGATTTCATCCGCGGCGAAATCCGCCTCGGGACGATCTCCAAAAGCCACCGAGTGCGAGAAGGTGTGATTGCCGATCCAGTGGCCTGCCGCATGGGCCTGCCTTGCCAGAGACGCGGCCTCGGGGTCGGCCAGATTGCGGCCGATGACGAAGAAAGTGCTGTGGATACCCTGGCGCTCCAATATCTCGAGCACGCGTTCGGTGATCCCCGGCGTCGGACCGTTATCGAATGTGAGCGTGACGCGTCGCCGTTCTGCCATGAGAGCCTCTTACACGTCATCTTGACACAAGTTAGGTAATTAGCAAAATAGCTAAATGAAAATCGCAATCGCGTTGCGCGCTTTGGCCAACGAGCGGCGCCTGCTGATCCTGGACTGGCTTCGGGATCCGGAGAGGCATTTCCGCGCCCAGGTGGACGGTGATCTCGTGGAAGACGGCGTCTGCGGTCTCCTGATTGCGGAAAAGCTCGGCGTCAGCGCGCCGACCTTGAGCGAGCATATGCGCGTCCTGATTGCGGCCAAACTGGTCAAGACCAAACGCATCAAGCAATGGACGATGTACAAGCGCGACGAAGACGCGATCGAAACGGTCAAACGCGTGATTCATGAGAAGGTCTAGAAACAGCGGGGCGTACTCTTCATGATGCTCATCGGCCAATATGATTCCCCCTTCGTCCGCCGTGTCGCGATCGCGCTGAGATTTTACGGCCTCACATTCCAGCACAGGCCGTGGTCGACCTTCGGCGATGCCGAACTGATCGCGCCCTACAACCCGCTGCGGCGGGTGCCGACGCTGGTGCTCGATGACGGCGAAGCCTTGATCGAAAGCGCAATGATCCTCGATTATCTCGATGAATTGGCCGGGCCCGAGAAGGCGATGATCGCCGCTCATGGACCGCAGCGCCGGCAATGCCTGAAGAGCTGTGCGCTCGCGACCGGGCTCGCCGACAAGGCGGTCAGTCTACTTTACGAGCGCGTGCTGCGGAAAGACCATCCGTCAAAGATCTGGGTCGAGCGCTGTGAGGCGCAGATCGGCGCGGTGCTCGCTGCGCTTGAAGAGCAGCGTGCAGCAATCACTTCTCCGTTTTGGTTCGGCGTCAAGATTGGCCATGCCGATATCGCGGTCGCTTGCGCGCTCAGGTTCACCGCCGAGGCCCATGCTGGCGTCTTCGACGATGTGCGCCATCCCGCGCTCGCTGCGCACGCCGCGCGCTGCGAGGCGTTGCCGGTCTTCAAGGAAATCGTGCAACCGCTGATCCCGCCGAAGGGGTAAGGTCGCGGGCCGCGCGGCACGAAGCGAGCGAGACGCCCGACCTAGTGGTCCGATTCTAACATTTGCATCCCGGTGAGGCATGCACTTTTGCAAATGTTAGAATCAAAGGACCACTAGCAAATATGGGTTTCTAGTGGAGTTTTGGATTTGACATTCGCTTTGGGAGTTCGCGGTCAATACGGTAGCGAATGCCAAATCCACTCCACTAGCGCGTGGAATCAGCGAGCCAGGCCGCGAGCACGGCACGCTCGTCGGCGGTGATTTCGGTGATGTTGCCCGGCGGCATGGCGCTGGACCAGGCCGCGTTGCGTCCGATCAGGCGGCTGTTGCGCAGGATCGCTTCCGGATCGTCGAGCCGGACGCCCTTTGGTGCCGCAGTAATTCCGTCAAATACCGGCTCGGCGGCGTGGCACATGCTGCAACGGGACAGCACGATGTCCTGGGCGGCGGCGAAGTCGTGCTTCGGCACCACCGCGCTCACCTTGGCGTCGCGCGGACCGGCGGTCGAAAGGAACGCGATCGCGATCATGCCAAGCGCCGCCACGCCCCACACCCACCACGGCGATTTGCGCCCGGCATGGCGCTCGTTGAAGAAGTGACGGATCACGGGGCCGAGCGCGAGCACGATCGCCGCGATCAGCCAGTTGAAGCGGGTGCCGAAGATGAGCGGGTAATGGTTGCTGATCATCAGGAACACGACCGGCAAGGTCAGGTAGTTGTTGTGGACCGAGCGCTCCTTGCTCTGCTTGCCGTATTTCGGGTCCGGCGTCTGGCCGGCGAGTAGCGCTGCCACGACCTTTTTCTGGTTCGGGATGATCAGCGTGAAGACATTGGCGACCATGATGGTGCCGATGATGGCGCCGATCTGGTTGAAGGCGCCGCGCCCGCTCAGCACATGGGTGAAGGCATAGGTGAGGACGACCAGGAAAATGTAGCCGCCGATCGCGAAAGGCAGTTCGTGGCTGGAAAGACCGGAGCGGCAGGCCGCTTCATAGAGCAGCCAGGCTAGCGCGAGGCTGACGAGGCTGAACAGCCCCGCTTGCAGCGGCGTCAGGTCGAGCACCGACTTGTCGACCAGAAACAGTTCGGCATCGAGATAGTAGACGATGACCATCAGCACGAAGCCCGA
Source organism: uncultured Alphaproteobacteria bacterium (assembly GCA_963770515.1). Lineage (GTDB taxonomy): Bacteria > Pseudomonadota > Alphaproteobacteria > Rhizobiales > Xanthobacteraceae > Bradyrhizobium. Next base: position 560,264 of record CAVYPW010000001.1, on the reverse strand, counting down.
CAGCCAGGTGGTGTAGGCCTCCCATTTGAACCAGGTCAGTTCGCTCGGCATCTGCGACGGCGCGACCAGGAATTTGATGATGTGGTAGAAGCCGCCGCCATGCACCTGCCACGCCTCGCCATGGGCGCCTTCCGGCAGGCTACTGCGCGGCTTGAGTTCGAGGTCGAGGTGAATGAAGTAAAACGAACTTCCGATCCAGCCGATGGCCGCGATCACGTGCAGCCAGCGGAAAATCAGACTGGCCCATTCCGACAGTATCGATGCCCACATCGCCGGCTCCATCCCTCGCGCGGCATATCCGGCGACGGTCCCGCGCGTCTCGTCCGGCCAACCCCGGCCAGATGCCCCAGTTCTGTGTGACATCTATCGCGATGATTTTCCAGCGCTTCCGGTTGGCAGTACTTTGCCCAAAAATGCGGCATGTGGACTTCGCCGCCCCAAACCGGGTAAATGGAGGTGGGGGTCGATTTCGAGGTTAAGACAATGAAGAAGCTTCTCGCGTGCATGATGGTTGTGGCGGCGGCAACGCCGGCCTGGTCGCAAACAAAGCCGGTGACACGAGCCGCACGCGTCGATCCCTGTGTGCCGATCGGCCAAACCGCCAGCCGCGAGCTGATCTATTCGATGAGCTGTACCAACCTTCCGGCGCCGCCTCCTCCGCCGCCGCAGGCCGAACTTCAGTCGGCCCCGGCCCCTGAACCGGAAGTTCGGCGCGGCGGCCTGTTCGGCATGTCCTTCGACGTGGGCGGAAACTCGTCGGGCGGCCAGGGCAGAACCCCATAAGCGGATGGATGTAAGCGGGGATTAAGTGTTGCAGAAGCCGCTTGAGGAGCTGAACGCCTGCACACAAGGCGAATTCGTCGCGGCGCTTGCCAATATCTTTGAATATTCGCCCTGGGTCGCTGAGCAGGCCTTTGCCGCGCGGCCCTTTGCCGGCGTCAATGCGCTGTTTGCTGCGATGAAGACGGCGGTCGAGCGTGCTCCGCAAGAGCTGAGGCTCGCGCTGATCAAGTCGCACCCTGATTTGGCCGACAAGACCAAACGCGCCGATGAGCTGACGGCCGAATCCAGCGCCGAGCAGAACAGTCTCGGACTCGACCGGCTGTCGGATGCCGAATACGAGGCGTTCGAGCGCGTCAACAATGCCTACCGTTCCAAATTTGGCTTTCCCTATATCGTCAGCGTCCGCCGTCACACCAGGGATTCGGTCCTCCGCGATTTCGAACAACGGCTGCCGAACGATGTCACGACCGAAACAGCGACCTCGATTGCCGAGATTTGCCGGATTGCGGCACTGCGGCTCGATCAGCTCGTGATTTCCGGCGACCGCTTGCCGGTCCATGGGCGGCTTTCGACCCATGTGCTCGACACCCATAGCGGCAAGCCCGCCGCGGGGATCGCGGTCGAACTCGTCGAGCGTTCGGCGCTCGGCGCCAGCCGTGTGGTGATGCGCGCTGTGACCAATGCGGACGGCCGCACCGATCAGCCTTTGATCGGCGGGCGGCCGGTGCCGATCGGCCGCTATGAGCTGATTTTCCACGTCGGAAACTATTTCAGGGAACGAAACGTGGAGGTCTCCGACCCGCCGTTCCTGGACGATATCGCGCTCCGTTTTGCGGTCAGCGATCCGGAAGGGCATCTGCATGTGCCCCTCCTGGTCACGCCCTGGAGTTATGCGACCTATCGCGGCAGCTAACCACTTTCACCTCAAACATGCTGGGCGGATGAGGCCATCGCCGCGGCGTCGGCTTTCGCGCTCGAACTGCTACCGATCCCATTGAAGAACGCATTCAGGATCACGGCCGTGACCGCGCAAAGCAGAATGCCGGATTCCAGCAGCGGCTGAAGATCGTGCGGCAGGTTGCGGAAGAAGCCGGGCGCGGCGAGCGGGATCATGCCGAAGCCGACCGAGATCGCGACCACGAACAGGTTGAAGCGGTTGTTCTTGAAGTCGACATTGGTGAGAATCCGCGCGCCGGTCGCAGCCACCATGCCGAACATCACGAGGCCCGCGCCGCCCAACACCACCAGCGGCACCGCTTCGACCAGCGCCGCCAGCTTCGGCAACAGGCCGAGCAGCAGCATGATTCCGCCGCCCGTGATCGTGACCCAGCGCGAACGCACGCCGGTGACGCTGACCAGGCCGACGTTCTGCGAGAACGACGTGTAGGGGAAGGTGTTGAAGACGCCGCCGATCAGCGTGCCGACGCCGTCGGCGCGCAGGCCGCGCGACAACGCGTCACGGTCGATGGTTTTGCCGGTCATCTCGCCGAGCGCCAGAAACATGCCGAGCGATTCGATCATCACCACGATCATCACGATGCACATGGTCAGGATCGGCACGAAGTGGAATTGTGGCACACCGAAGCGGAAGGGAATGACGATGTCGCCCCAGGACGCGGCCAGCACTTTCTCGAAATGCATGACGCCGAGCACGCTTGCGAGAACAGCGCCGGCAATGATGCCGAGCAGCACCGAGACGTTGGCGAGAAAGCCCGTGCCCCATCTGATCAGGCCGAGAATGAAAAGCAGCACGAAGAGCGAGATTCCGAGACCCTGCAACTGGCCGTAAGCGGGATTGGGATAGGTGTAGTTGGCGCCATCAAACGCCTTGGTCAGCATCGGCAAACCGCCGCCGGCCCAGTTGATGCCGACCCGCATCAGGGAAATGCCGATCACCATGATGATAGTGCCGGTGACGACAGGCGGAAACAATGGCAGCAGGCGGCTGATGAAAGGTGCGACGATGATGCCGAAGATTCCGGCAGCGATGACGGATCCGTAAATGCCGAGCAGCCCGATATCGGGAGAACTCGCCATCGACAGCATCGGGCCGACCGACGCGAAGGTCACGCCCATCATCACCGGCAGGCGGATACCGACGCCGGGAAATCCGATACACTGCACCAGCGTGGCAAGACCGCAGGCAAATAGATCGGCGCTGATCAGAAACGCGACGTCTTCCGGCGACAGTTTCAACGCTCGCCCGATGATCAGGGGAACGGCGACCGCGCCGGCATACATCACCAGCACGTGTTGCAGTCCCAGCACCAACAGCCGCGGGACCGGCAGGACTTCGTCGACAGGATGAATCTCGCTGCTCATGGTTACCCCCCCAACGGCGCGCTAGTGTGGTGCCCTGCCGCCGTCATATGATTGCAGCAATTCACGCCCCGTGCCAGATGGCTCTCTCGCGTTGCCGCATGGCAAAACGCCTTGGGCGCGGCTCAGCTTCCGAATTTTTCCTTCAGCGCCGGAAACAGCCGGTCAGGCTTGAACGGCGTCGAGGTGAAGCGGATGCCGGTGGCGCTGGCGATCGCATTGCCCATCGCGGGCGCCACGGGATTGTACGGGCTCTCACTCATCGATTTCGCGCCCATCGGCCCGATCTTGTCGTAGGTATCGGCGAAATAGACTTCGGTACGCGGCACGTCGGCAAAGGACGGCAGGTGGTAGTCACGAAAGCGCGGATTGACGATGCGCCCTTCCTCGTCGATCACGAGTTCCTCGTAGAGCGTGGCCCCGAGCGACTGCGCGACGCCGCCTTCGACCTGACCGCGGCACTGCATGGGATTGGCGACCCGGCCGGCATCCGCCGCCTGCACGCTCTTGAGAATCTTCAACTCGCCGCTGCCCTTGTTCACGGCGACCCGAAAGCCCTGCACGTTGAAGGCGACCGAACGCGGCGTGCCGCCCGAATTGCCATGGGCTGACAGCCGATTCCCCTTCACGCGTGCCGTCTCGGCGATCTTCGCAAACGGCAGGCGCGTATGGCCCGAAACGAGGTGATCGCGATCGAGCACGCTGGTGGCCGCCTGCGCGCCCATCGCGCGCGCGGCAAAGGCCTTGATCTCGGCGGCGAGATTTTCCGCCGCCACCTTCGTGGCAAGCCCCGCGACAAAGGTGCCGGCCGAGCCGTAGGCGCCGGTGTCGTGGCCGCCATTGGCTGTGTCGGATTGTTTGAGGGAAATCTGATCGACGGTGGTTGCCAGCGCCGTCGCCGCGATCTGGCGATGCACCGTCGCGGTGCCGTTGCCGAACTCGGCGGTGCCCACTGTCAACTCGAAGCCGCCGTCGTCGCGCAAGGAGATGTAACAGTCCGCGATGTGGCCGGCCGGCGGCACGGTGTCGATCATGGTGAGCGCGATGCCGTCGCCGATCAGCCAGTCGTCGGACAATTGCGGCTTCGAGGCGTCCGCGGCCATGGCGCGCTCGACCAGGTCGAGGCACTGGTCGAGCCCATAGGAGCCGTATTCCACGTCGTGATATTCGGAGCCCGGCGGCGCCAGCATCGGATCGCCGGGTTTGACGACGTTGCGGCGGCGCATCTCGAACGGGCTGATGCCAAGCTGCCTCGCCAGTTCATCGATCGCGGACTCCACCGCAAACTGCGTCTGCGGCAGGCCGTAGCCGCGAAAAGCGCCGGCCGGCAGCGTGTTGGTATAGGCAGCAACGCCATCGACCTTCTTGTTCGGGCAGTTATAGACGCTGATGCATTCGCTGACGGCGTGAAACAGCACCGGTCCGCCATGATTGCCATAGGCGCCGGTGTTGGAGAGCACGTCGATTTTCAACGCGGTGAGCTTGCCATCCTTGTCGGCGCCGGCCTCGATGTGGACCCGCATCGGATGGCGCGTCGAGGTGGAAATGAATTGCTCCTCCCGCGTCAGTTCGAGTTTGACCGGCCGGCCGGTCTTCAGCGCGGCCAGCGCCAGGATATCCTCGACGAACATCTCCTGCTTGCCGCCGAAGCCGCCGCCGACGCGTTTGCAGAACACGCGCACTTTCTCTGCCGGAAGGTCGAACAGGTCGGCGAGCGTTCGCCGCGTCAGGAAAGGCACCTGCGTCGACGAGCGGACGGTGAGGACACCTTCCTCATCGACGAAGGCAATGCCGCCATGGGTTTCCAGAGCCGCGTGCTGTACGCGCTGCGTCGTGAATGTTCCCTCGTAAGTCACGGCTGACGCAGCCAAGGCGGCCGCGACGTCGCCAAACTCGCCGTGCGTTTCGGCGGCGATATTGCGTTGCGCGTTGGCGATGCGGTTTTCGGTCGTCTTGCCCGGATGGATCACCGGCGCGCCCTCGGCGATCGCCTTGGCCGGATCGACCACATGCGGCAGTATTTCGTAAGTCACCTTGAGACGACGGCAGCCTTCTTCGGCGGCGCCTTCGCTGGTCGCCACGACCGCCGCGACCTTTTGCCCGATGAAGCGCACGACATCGTCGAGCACGCGGGTATCGTCGGGGTCCATCCAGTCTTTCTCATGCCGCGCGGTCGAAAATAACGTCGACGGCGCGTCTTCATGGGTCAACACCGCCTGAACGCCGGGCACGGCGAGCGTGTCGCTCCTGTCGATCGAGATGATCCTGGCGTGCGGATGCGGCGAGCGAAGCATCTTGATGTGGAGCAGGCCTTCGACCTCGGTATCGAAGGTGTAGCGCTCCGCGCCGCGCACCACGAGCGGCCCTGCCGGCGCCGGCAGGCTGCGGCCGAACGCATCGCCGGCGTCGGCCTTCTCAACATTGGTCTTGCCGTTGAGCGCGTCCTCGATCGAGCGATACCCGGTGCAGCGGCAGATGTTGCCTTTCAGCGCGGCGCCGAGATCGGCGCGTTGCGCCTGGTTCAGCGAGGCACAGGTCAGGATCATGCCGGCGGTGCAGAAGCCGCATTGAAATCCCTGCGCATCCAGAAACGCCTGCTGCATCGGATGGATAGCGGCGTCGCCCGCAAAGCCTTCGATGGTGGTCACCGTGTGGCCTTCGGCCCGGAACGCCGGAATCAGGCAGCTGTGCACCGGCTCGTTGTTGAGCAGCACGGTGCAGGCGCCGCAGTCGCCGGCATCACAGCCCTTCTTGACGCCGAAATGGCCGAGCTCGCGCAGGAACGTGCGCAGGCATTGCCCGGTGCGCGGTTGCTGTTCGAAACTCTTGCCGTTGATCTCGAAGCTCAAATCTACTCCACCAGTTCGTCGCAGATCTCGGCGGCCAAGCGCAGCGTCATGTGCTTGCGCCAGAACGGCTTGCCGTGAATGTCGTCGTGATAGAGATCATCGGGGATGGCCTGCCCGATCGCCTCGCGCAGGTCAGAGGCGTCCGGCAATTTCTTGAACGACAGCCTGACCGGCCGCTTGGTCGAAGCCGTCACTGTCAGCGCGAGCGCGCCGTCATGGCCAATGGTGCCGATCACGAGCGTCGCCGAACGTCCCACCGGCGCCAGCGAAATCTGGCGGAAAGCCGATCGCCGCTTCAGCGCGGCAAGGGGAATGTCGATCTGCCGTAGCAACTCGCCTTCCTTGAGCAGGTTGGCCCGATTGCCGGTGATGAAGTCGAGCATGGCAACGGTTCGCTCGCCGCCGTCCGGCTGCCAGATCGTGCAGATGCCATCAAGAGCAGACGTCAGTGAGATCATCGGTCCTGCCGGCAGCGACATGCAGATATTGCCGCCGACGGTTGCGGTCTTCCAGATCTTGAAGGAGGCCAGAAAAGCCCGGCAGCATTGATTGATCAGAGGTGCGGCGAGCCAGTCCGGCGGACAGGCGATTGCGTCGAGTTCGGCGACGCTGCAAGTAGCCGCGATCGACAGTCCATTCCCGTCGATGGTCAGCGCCGGCCATCCAAGCGCGGCCAGGTCGATCAGGCGATGCAGATCGGCCTGCGGTTCCGAAAATAGCCAGGTGCCGCCCGCGAGCCAGGCATCGCCTGCCGTCCAAGCGGGCAGTTCGGAGCGCGCTTTGGGACGCGCCACCGCCGTGATCGTATTCAGGTCCATACGCCAGTGGTCCGATACTTGGCTAACGCTTTCAAGGCCATCACTCTTTCTGTAACAGTCTTGTTCTGTAAGCCTTGCAAGACCAGTGCCGTCTAGCTGAACTTCCCGCAGCACAAGCTTCAAATAGAAAGCGGCCCTGGTCTCTGAATTGCAGGGAAGATTCGAGAGGAAAGGCGTTAACAATGGCGCAACCGCAGGCGATCTGGATCAAGCACCCGCAAGCCATTTTGGCCGAGGGCGCGGACGGCGGGATTGTCGTTCAGGGCGGGCGGATCGTCGAACTGGTGGCGGCGGGGGCGACACCCAGGACGGACGCGGTGGTGTTCGATGCCTCGGCGCATGTGGTATTGCCCGGGCTGATCAACACCCATCACCATTTTTACCAGACGCTGACGCGGGCGGTGCCGGCGGCGATGGACCGTGAGCTGTTCCCGTGGTTGCAGGCGCTCTATCCGGTATGGGCGGGATTGACGCCCAAGGCGCTCGAACTCGGCGTCACCGTGGCGATGTCGGAGCTGATGCTCTCCGGCTGCACCACCACGACCGACCATCATTATGTTTTCCCGGCGGGGCTCGAAGAGTCCGTCGATATCGAAGTTGCCGTGGCGCAACGGCTTGGCCTGCGCGTGCTCCTCACGCGAGGGTCGATGAACCTGTCGCAACGCGACGGTGGCCTGCCGCCGGACAGCGTGGTGCAGGACGAAGATACCATCCTTGCCGACAGCGAACGCGTCGTCGGCAAATTTCATCAGCGCGGCGAAGATGCGATGGTGCAGATCGCGCTCGCGCCCTGTTCGCCGTTCTCGGTAACGACGTCGCTGATGAAGAAAACCGCGAAACTTGCCGAAAAGCTCGACGTCCGCATGCACACCCATCTGGCGGAGACCGAGGACGAAAACCGGTTCTGCGAACAGCTCTATCAGTGCCGCCCGCTCGATTATCTGGAGGATTGCGGCTGGCTCAATGCACGGACCTGGCTGGCGCACGGCATTTTCTTCAACCCGTCCGAAATGAAGCGGCTCGGCAAGGCCAAAACCACCATCAGCCACTGCGCTTGCAGCAATCAGATTCTGGCGTCGGGCTTCTGTCCGGTCTGCGAGATGGAAGAAGCCGGCGTCGGCATCGGGCTGGGTGTCGACGGCTCGGCGTCGAATGACGAGTCCAATCTGATGCAGGAAGTTCGCGCCGCATTTCTCCTGCAACGCGTACGCTATGGCGTCGGCAAGGTGAGCCACAAGGACGCGCTGCGCTGGGCCACCAAAGGTTCGGCGGCCTGTGTCGGCCGTCCGGAACTCGGCGAGATCGTGGTCGGCAAGGCCGCCGATCTGGCGCTGTTCAAGCTCGACGAGTTGCGCTTCTCCGGCCACGGTGATCCGATTGCCGCGCTGGTGCTGTGCGGCGCGCATCGCGCCGATCGCGTCATGGTGGCGGGGAAATGGACCGTCATCGATGGCGCCATTCCCGGGCTCGACGTCGCCGATCTGATCTGTCGCCATAGCGCGGCGGCGCGCGCTCTACAGGCCGGCTAGAAAAATGCGCTCCCTCGCCCGCGCGGGGCTAGCGTCTGATCCCTCCCCCGCGAAGCGCGGGGAGGGAAGGCCGCAGCGAAGCGGAGGCCAGGGTGGGGGCCTTTTTCTTGCACCCCCCACCCCGATGCTCGTTTCTCTCGCATCGACCCTCCCCACCACTCGCTTGCGCTCGCGGGGGGAGGGATAAGAGAACGCTGACCCGCAGACTCGCTTACTTGCCCGGCATCTTGTCGTCGATGCCCTTGACATAGAAGTTCATGCCGAGCACCTGGCCATCGTCGAGATGGTCACCGCCCTTGCACTCGACCGTCTTGCCGCTTTGATCGACGATCGGGCACTTGAACGGATAGAGCTTGCCGGCGACGATGGCGGCTTCCGTATCCATCGCCAGCTTCTTCACGTCGTCGGGCATATTGGTGTAGGGCGCCATCACGACCATCTTGTCCTTCAGGCCGTCCCAGACGTTGTCGGTTGTCCACTTGCCCTCGAGCTCGGCCTTGACGCGACGAATGTAGTACGGCCCCCAGTTGTCGATGATCGAGGTCAGCTGCGTCTTCGGTCCGAACTTGATCATGTCGGAATCCTGGCCGAATGCCAGCTTGCCGCGCTCGGATGCGATCTGCATCGCGGCCGGAGAATCGGTGTGCTGCATGATCACGTCGGCGCCCTGGTCGAGCAGCGCCTTGGCGGCGTCGGCTTCCTTGCCGGGGTCGAACCATGTGTTGGCCCAGATGATCTTGACCTTGATGTTGGGGTTGACCGTCTGCGCCCCGAGGATCGTGGCGTTCATGCCCATGATGACTTCCGGAATCGGGAACGAGCCGATATAGCCGAGCACGCCGGCTTTAGACATCTTGCCGGCGATCACACCCTGGATGTAGCGGCCTTCATAGAACCGGCCGTTGTAGGTCCCCATATTCTTGTCGCGCTTGAAGCCCGTGGCGTGCTCGAAATGCACGTTGGGATATTTCTTGGCGACCTTCAGCGTCGGATCCATGTAGCCGAAGGACGTGGTGAAGATCAGCTTGTTGCCGGCGCGCACAAGCTGTTCGATCGAACGCTCGGCGTCGGGGCCTTCGCTGACGTTTTCGAGATAGGTGGTCTCGATCTTGTCGCCGAATTCCTTCGCCAGGGCCTGTCGCGCGACTTCATGCTGGTAGGTCCAGCCGAAATCTCCAACCGGGCCGAGGTAAATGAACCCGATCTTCAACTTGTCGGCGGCCGAAGCGCTCAGGCTTCCGGCCAGCAGAACTGCGGCCGCAGCCGCAAGCAGTTTTTTCCTCATTATCAATCTCCACACTCTCGGGGTAAAACTTACATTCAAGACGCGGTGCCCCCCTTCAGCCGCGTCCTGAAACGCGAAATCAGCGATCGGGCACGAACACCGTGCCAAGCGCGGCGGGGGCGGTTGAGCCGCCTGTTCTCGCCCGCGAAATCAGAACAAGGACAATGACAGTTGCCAAGTATGGCAGGGACGACATGAATTGCGAGGGGATTCCGAGGCCGAACGCCTGTACGTGCAATTGCAGGATGGTCACGGCGCCGAACAGGTAGGCGCCGATGATGAGGCGGCCCGGGCGCCAGGAGGCGAACACCACCAGCGCCAGCGCGATCCAGCCGCGGCCCGCGGTCATTCCGGGAATGAAGAACGGCGTGTAGGCGAGCGGCAGATAGGCGCCCGCCAGTCCCGCACAGGCGCCGCCGAATATCACGGCGTACAGGCGGATGCGAAGCACCGGATAGCCGAGCGCATGGGATGAGATGTGATTGTCGCCGGCGGCGCGCAGCACCAGTCCGGCGCGCGTGCGATAGAGAAACAGCCAGACGGCGATCAAAAGAACCAGCGAGAGATAGACGAAGGCGTCTTCGCCAAACAGGATTCGGCCGGCAAAGGGAATGTCGGTGAGGCCGGGAATGTAAAGATGCGGTGCCGGCGTGATTCTTTCGCCGACGAAGCCGGCACCGATCAGGCCGGAAAGGCCGACCCCGAGAATGGTCAGGGCCAGTCCGGTCGCGACTTGATTGACCGCAAGGCCGAGCGTCATCAGCGCGAAGATCAGCGACATCAACGCGCCCGCGACCATCCCGCAAATCGCGCCAACAATGATCGAACCCGTGAGCCAGGCGCCGCCAAAACCGCAGGCTGCGCCGACGATCATCATGCCCTCGACGCCGAGGTTGAGGACGCCGGAGCGTTCGGTCACGAGTTCGCCGGTGGCCGCGATCAACAGGGGTGTCGACGCCGCCAGTACCGATAGGATGATGGCCTCAAGCAGTTCCACTTGGCACCTGTTGCGAGGTGGAAACCAGCCGGATCCGGTAGAGAATAAGGGAATCGCAGGCAAGCACGTAGAACAGCAGGATGCCCTGAAAAACCTTGGTCACGTCGAGGGGTATTTTCATTGCGATCTGGGCCTGTTCGCCGCCGATGAACGTAAGCGCCAGGAAAAGTCCTGCAATTAATATTCCAACCGGATTCAATCGCCCGAGGAAGGCAACGATGATGGCGGTGAATCCGTAGCCGGGTGAAAAGCTCGGTTGCAGATGGCCGACGGGACCCGCGACCTCGATGATTCCGGCAAGCCCCGCCAACGCGCCGGAAATGGCGAAGGTCAGGAGGATCAGCTGTTTGGAATTGAAGCCGCCAAAGCGCGCGGCGCGCGGCGCGGCGCCGACCACGCGGATTTCAAAACCCTTGATCATTCGGCCGAGCAGGATCGCGGCGGCCCCGACGACGATCAACGCGAAGATCGCGCCAAGGTGCAAACGGCCGCCGTTGACCAGAAGCGGCACGGTGGCGACCGGATCGAACTCCGCGGTGGTTGGAAAGTTGAAGCCGTTCGGATCGCGCCAGGGACCGCGCACCAGATAATCGAGGAAGAGATCGGCGACATAGACCAGCATCAGGCTGGTGAGAATTTCGCTGGCGCCGAACCTCACCTTGCAGATCGCCGGAATCAGCGCGTAGAGCGCGCCTGCCGCAGCCCCCATCGCCAGCATCGCCGGCAACACCCAGGGACCGGCGTCGGTGCCTTGAGTTTTGACCGCGATCCAGGAGCCGGCGACGGCGCCGATCAGGAATTGTCCTTCGGCGCCGATGTTCCAGACATTGGCGAGATAACAGAGCGACAGTCCGATCGCGATCATCACCAGCGGCGTCGCCTTGACCGCGATTTCCTGCAGCGAATAGCTGTCGGTCAACGGATCGATGAAATAGACCCAGAGCGCGAGAAGCGGATTCTTGCCGAGGATGGCGAACAGGATGACCATGGTCACGATCGTCATGCCGATCGCGATCAGCGGAGAAATCAGTGCAATGGTGTTCGATCGCTCGGCGCGCTTTTCAAGTACCAGCTGCATGCGCCACATCCTTCTGATCGAGGCCGCTTCCGCCCATCAACAGCCCGAGCTTCTCGCGGGTGGCTTCCGCCGTCGGCAGCGCCTGCGACAGCCGCCCATGAAACATCACCGCGATCCGGTCGGTGATTTCGGCGAGTTCGTCGAGGTCCTGGCTCGTGACCAGAACGGCCGCGCCGGAGGCGGCAAGGTCGAGCAGCGCCTGACGGATCACCGCGGCGGCTCCCGCATCCACGCCCCAGGTCGGCTGGCTTACCACCAGCACGGCCGGGTTGCGGAGGATTTCGCGCCCGACCACGAACTTCTGCAGGTTGCCACCGGAAAGGGAAGCGGCTTCCGGATCGCGCTTGGCCTTGCGCACATCGAAAGTCTTTGTGGTGCGGTCGACGGTCGCCAATGTCGCCGGCGTATTGACGAAGCCGAACCTGACCATACCGCTGGCGGCATGACCGGTGAGCAGCGCGTTCTCCGACAATTTCATGCGCGGCGCGGTGCCATGGCCGAGCCGTTCTTCCGGCACGAAGGCCGCGCCGAGCTTGCGCCGATGGGTGATGGAGAGATGGCCCGCCGCGGTTCCTTCGATCACCACTGTGCCGGGGTCGTTGGAGTATCGTTCGCCCGATAGCGCTGCGAACAATTCGTCCTGCCCGTTGCCGGCAACGCCGGCGATACCGAGGATTTCGCCGCCGCGAAGTTCGAGCGAGATATTTTGCAGCCGCACGCCATGGGGATCGTCGGGCTCAAGCGAGAGATTGTTGACGACGAGGCGCGGCACCGTGATTTTTCGCGTCGCCGCCGCTTTGACTTCCTTGATCTCGGTGCCGACCATCATCCGCGCCAGCGAAGCCGCGGTCTCTGCCTTCGGATTGCAGGTCGCGACCTTCTTGCCGCCGCGCAGGATCGTTGCGGTGTCGCAGAGCCGCTTCACCTCGTCGAGCTTGTGACTGATGTAAAGGATCGCGCGGCCCTCGGCCTTCAGCCTGTTCAATACAACGAAGAGCTGGTCGGCTTCCTGCGGAGTCAAGACCGCGGTCGGCTCATCGAGGATCAAAAATTTCGGGTCCTGCATCAGAACGCGCACGATCTCGATGCGTTGCCGCTCGCCGACCGAAAGCTGCCAGACCTCGCGGCGAGGATCGAGCGGCAGCCCGTAAGTGCTCGCCACCTGTTCGAGCCGCGCCGACATATCCTTGAAAGGTTCCTTGCCGTCGAGCCCGAGCGCGACATTCTCGGCCACGGTGAGGTTGTCGAATAATGAGAAGTGCTGGAACACCATACCGATGCCGCGGGCACACGCCTCCGACGGTCCGGACAGGACCATCTTCTTGCCCTCCCAGCGCATCTCGCCTTCGCTGGGCTGGATCAGGCCGTAGACGGTTTTGACCAGGGTCGACTTGCCCGCGCCGTTTTCGCCCAGCAGCGCATGGATTTCCTTCGGCCAGATATCGATGTCGATGGAATCATTGGCGAGGAATGTGCCGTAGCGCTTGGTCAACCCAATGGTTTGCAAAAGCGGCGTTTCGCCGGAATGTGGGCTGACGGGCGTCGAATTTGACATTCGGGTTCACAGTTCCCCAGAAGACCGCCTCGATACTGTGCCACTTTAGACGCCAACGTAAGTAGCGAAAAAGCGCCAGTCGTTGCCCAAGCCTTCAGCAGTTCCAGACCTGAGAGTGATTCTCAAGCAACCCGCCGGGTAGCCCTAAATTGATACCATTCGGGCTTTTGACGGTTTGTTGTGCTGTTGCATAATTGTGACGGTCTGTTGCAATTCGTCACTGGCAGCGGGGCGCTGCTTTGGATGTAAGCATCGTGATTTGACGGCTCTCCGGACGTTGCGGCGAGGGGGTTTTGCCGCACCACGGACTTTGCGCTAGCCCGAAGGCTCCTCGAAAAAATCAATAAAAACAATTGGAACGTGGCATGTGGTCACGGCTCGCCGAGTCTCGCGATATCGCCATCCACAATAATAGGCCCTCCAAATCGCGGATCGTTTGGCTATTTTTGATTAATCCTGCGGCAGGCGGTGGAAAAAGTTGAGGCTTCTCAGGTCGTGTGAACGGCGTAACTGTTTCGTTCAGGGCCTGTGATGGTTCGCTCTGCAATTGGGGGTACTAATGTCGTTCAGAAAAACAATCTTCGCAACCGCGGCGCTATCCTTGGCCGCGCTTGCTTCGGCCGGTATGGCTCGGGCCGCGGATCTCCCGGTCAAGGCCAAGAAGCCGGTGGCAGATTTGCCTTTCTTCCTGCTTATCGATGACCGCGTCACCTATTCGTGGATGCCGAATGGCACCGATCCGGGCGCCTATTCGCTGAAGGCCAACGGCGGCGGCTTTAACGGTAACACCGCTAAGAGCGTTTATTCGTTCACGCACTTTGACATCTGGGGCTACGGCACCAACTTCTTCACGATTTCGATGTTCAAGTCGGACCACAACGATCCGGCTTCGCCGTGCACGGGCTTCACGACCACCTCGACCCAGAACTCCGCTTCGGTTAACGGTGGCAACACGGTTTGCGCCGGCGCCACCGAGTTCTACGGACTGTTCCGCTCGACCTTCGGCTGGAACGAAATCTTCGGCACCAAGGCCTTCAGCATGGGCCCGCTGCATAACATTTCGTTCGAAATCGGCGCCGACATCGAAGCTGAAAACAGCTACCTGGCTCCCGCCAAGCGTGACGGCGTCCTCGGTCTGCAGTTCGCCTTCGACCTGCCTTACAAGGGCTTCTTCAACGTCGCGCCCTTGGCCTACAAGGAAATCAACCACAATTCGTTCGACTCGTGTGCCAGCATCTTTCAGCAACCGGGCACTCCTGGTGTAACCTGTCTCACGGACGGCAACACCGACTTCAAGTGGACCTGGGCGGTTGAAATCAACTACTACATGGATCTCGGCTTCCTGCCGCAGAACATGCAGTACTTCTCCATCAGCGGCCGTGCCGGCTTCTATGGGCCGAAGGGCGACTCGAACCAGCCGCTCACGGGCATCATGCCTTCCAAGACGGAAATCAACAGCGAACCGATCCGTCTGACCTTCGATGCCTCCAAGGCGCTCTGGGGTCCGAAGTACGCGCACTTCGTGGACGTCTGGGTTGCCTACCGCTACTGGCAGAACAAGTTCGGTCTCGACCACAACAGCTCAGTGAACGGCATCTGTGCTGTGAACGGTGTAAGCACCAACACCTGTACCGAGCAGACTGTCTATACCGGTATCACGGTGAAGTTCTGATCGCCTGAAATATCTAACGACGATGGCGCCGCGACTTGATCGCGGCGCCATTTTTTATTGAGCTTTATTTGATAAGGTTTTGCCGGCGGGCCTCGTAAGGGAAAGCCGTAACGCGTCGTGGTGATTGGGCGAGCTTCGGCTTTCGCCTATTTCGATCGACCAGAATGGCCGAACGGATGGTTGCCGTTCGTCATCGAGCGGCGACGTCAAAGGAATGCCGCGGGAAGTGGTCGTCCAACTGGTCCTGCGTCAATCCATCGACATCTGTCTTCGGCGTCTCGCCGTCAGATTCTTGTTTGACGCGTTTTCTACCGCAGATAAGTCTACGCAATCTGCGTAAACTTGATTGCTATGCGAACCGGTGTCCACTTCGCTTGAAAACGCTTTTTAATGGCCCGCCATGTGGCGGCCGACTTCCGTCAGGTCGGCTTCGCTCGCGCGCGCCTCGTAGACGAACTGGCCGTGAAACATCACCACCAGACGATCCGACAATTCGAGCAATTCGTCGAGGTCCTCGCTGACCAGGAGCACCGCGGCGCCGCGGTTGCGCGCCGCCATGATCTCGGCGTGGATCTGGGCGACCGCCGCGAAATCGAGCCCGAAGCAGGGATTGGCGGCAATCAGCACCTCGACATCGCCGCCGAGTTCGCGCGCCAATACCGCGCGCTGGACGTTGCCGCCCGACAGCGCCGAGATCGGCGTATCCGGGGTGCGGGTCTTGATCTTGTAGAGGCCGATCTTGCGCTCGGCGTCGCTGCGGAACGCGGCGCCGTTGAGCCACCAGCCGCCCTTGGCGAACGGCGCGCGGTCGAATTCGCGGAACGCGAGGTTGTCGGCGACGCTCATGCCGGCGACGCAGGCGTTCTTCAGCGGCTCTTCCGGCAACAGCGACATCTTGTGCCGGCGCATTTCCTCGCGGCTGGCGTGATAGACGTCGCCGGCGACTTGGATTTCGCCGCTTTCGGCCTCGCGCTGACCGGCGAGCACCTCGACGAGCTGGCGCTGGCCGTTGCCGGAGACGCCGGCGATGCCGACGATTTCGCCGCCGCGCACCGAGAGCGAGGCGTCCTTCACCGCAACCGCGCCGGCGTCGTCGAGCGCGCAGACCTTGCTGATTTCGAGCCGCACGCTGCCGGCCTCGCCCGAGCGCGGCGGCTGGATGGTCAGTTCCTCGGCGCCGATCATCGCGCGCGCCATAGCATCCGGCGTCAGCTCCTTGACGAGGCCTTTGCCGGCGAGCTTGCCGCGGCGCAGGATGGTCACCTCGTCGGCGAACGCCATCACCTCGCGGAACTTGTGCGTGATCATCAGGATGGTCAGCTCGCCGTTCTGCACCATGGTGCGCAGCATGCCGAGCACCTCGTCGGCTTCGCCCGGCGTCAGCACCGAGGTCGGCTCGTCGAGGATCAGAAAGCGCCGCTTCAGATAGAGCTGCTTGAGGATCTCGCACTTCTGCCGCTCGCCGGCCGAGATGTCCGCGACGCGGGCGTTCAGCGGCACCTTGAACGGCATCTGCGACAGGAAGCCTTCGAGTTCTCTTTTTTCCTTGGCCCAGTCGACCACAGCCGGCACGTCGTCGCGCGCCAGCACCAGGTTTTCGGCCACCGTCATCGCCGGCACCAGGGTGAAATGCTGGTAGACCATGCCCAGGCCCAGCGCGTGCGCATCCTTCGGATTGGCGATCGTCTGTTCGCGGTCGCCGACCAGGATTTCGCCCTGCGTGGCATGGTAATAGCCCATGATGCATTTCACGAGCGTGCTCTTGCCCGCGCCGTTCTCGCCGAGCAGAGCGTGCAGCGTGCCGGGCCGAACTTTCAGCTCGACATTGTCGAGCGCGACGAAATCGCCGAAGCGCATCGTCATGGCGATGGCGTCGATGCCGAACGCGCCGGTCGGCGCAGGATATTCGCCGATCTTCAAGAAATTGCTCCGATCAGGTCGGCGGATTTGGTCACGGCGCCGAACACGCCGCCCTGCATCTTGATCATCTGCAACGCAGCATCGTGGTTGCTCTTGTCGGTCGCCGCGCAGCAGTCCTCGACCAGCACGCATTCGAAGCCGCGATCGTTGGCTTCGCGCATGGTGGTATGAACGCAGACGTCGGTGGTGATGCCGGTGAGCACGATATTTTCGATGCCGCGCACGCGCAGCAACAATTCAAGATCGGTGGCGCAGAACGATCCCTTGCCGGGCTTGTCGATGATCGGCTCGCCCGCGAGCGGCGCGAGATCTGGAATGATTTCCCAGCCGGCCTCGCCGCGCACGAGAATACGCCCGCACGGACCGGGATCGCCGATCCCGGCGCCGATCTGGCGCGAGCGCCAGCGCTTGTTGGCGGGCAGATCGGCGAGATCGGGACGATGTCCCTCGCGGGTGTGGATGATGTGATAACCCTTGGCGCGCATCGCCGCGAGCAGCTTCTTGATCGGCTCGATCGGCGCGCGGGTCAAAGACAGGTCATAACCCATCTTGTCGACATAGCCGCCGGGCCCGCAGAAATCGGTCTGCATGTCGATAATGATCAGCGCGGTGTTGGCGGGACGCAGGTCGCCATTATAGGGCCAGGCATAGGGCTCGGACTTGGTATAGCGCTCGGGCATGGTTGGCCTCGTTTATGGTTGGCCTCGTTTACTTGGTGATCGACAGTTCGGCGGGCGCGCCGGTCAGCGTGCGCTTCGGCGAGCAGGTGATGATCATGATCGCGAGCGTCAGGATGTAGGGCGCTGCGTTGAAGAGATGATAGCCGGAGGTGACGCCGACCGATTGCAGGGCCGGTCCGAGCGCCGCCGCACCACCAAAAGCAAGAGAGGCCCACATGCACAGCATCGGGTCCCAGCGCGCGAAGATGACGAGCGCGACCGCGGTGACGCCTTGCCCCGACGACAGGCCCTCGTTCCAGCTTCCGGGATAAAACAGCGACAGGAACGAGCCGCCGATGCCGGCGAGGAAGCCGCCGACCATGGTGGCGCGCAGGCGGATCGACAGCACCGAATAGCCCATCGCGCGCGCGGCGTCCGCGCTTTCGCCGGCGGTGCGGACCAGAAGGCCCCAGCGCGTGCTGCGGAACGCCCAGTAAAGAATCGGCGCCAGCGCGATGCCGAACAGAAACAAGACGTTGATGCGAAGCGCCGCGCGGAGCTGCGCGATATCGCTCCACCAGCCGAAATCGATCGCCGGAAGCCGTGCGGCGGTCGGCTCGATCAGCGGCTTGCCGAGATAGAAGGCGAGCCCCGTGCCGAACAACATGAGTGCGATGCCGACCGCGATGTCGTTGACGCGCGGCAGCGAGCAAATCCCGGCATGCAGCGCGCCCAGCGCCGCGCCGGCAACGCCGGCGGCGAGTACGCCGAGCCACGGCGAGCCGGTCAGATAGGAGATGCCGTAGGCGCTCATCGCGCCCATCACCAGCGTGCCCTCGAGTCCAAGATTGATGCGGCCAGAGCGCTCGGTGATGCATTCCCCCAGGCTCACGAACAGGAACGGCGTCGAGACGCGGATGGCGCCGCCGAGCACCGCGAGTGGTACGGTCCAGAGCCCGATCGTTCCGTCAGCCGCCATATCGCTTGCCTTTCGATCTCGCTTGCAACATCACTTGCAAAGGTTATTTGCCCTTGAGGAAGCCGATCCGTCCGTAGACCGCGTCGCTCGCCAGCACGAACACGAAGATGATTCCCTGCAACACCTGCACCGAGGCGTCGGGCAGGCCGAGCCTTCGCTGCAACAGGCCGCCGGAGGCGCTGATGCCGCCGAGCAGGATCGCGACCGGGATGACCGCGAGCGGATTTTGACGCGACAGGAACGCGACCAGGATTCCGGTGAAGCCGTAGCCGGCGGCGAGGTTGGCGTTGGTGCGGCCCTGAACCGCGGCGACCTCCACCATTCCGGCGAGCCCAGCGCAGGCGCCTGCAAGGAAGCAGATGGTGAGGATCAGCTTGCCGACGGAAAGGCCGACGATCTTGGCGGCGCGGATGTTGCCGCCGGCCACGCGCGCGGCAAAGCCGAAGGTGGTGTGATAGATCAAAATATAGGAAGCGATCGCGGCGACGAGCCCGAACACCAGGCCCCAATGCACATCGGTGCCGGGGATCGAGCCGATCATGTTGGCGGCGCCGATCTCGTAGGTCGACGGCTTGTTGAGGCTCGCCGGGTCGCGCATCACGCCTTCGACCAGATGGTTGAGGATCGCGAGCGCGATATAAACCAGCAGCAGGCTCGAGATCGTTTCGTTGACGCCGCGATATTGCCGCAACGCGCCCGACAACAGGATCCACAGGCCACCGCCGACCATGCCGGCCGCCGCCATCGCCAATTGAACCGCCAGCGGCGGCGCCCATTGGATCGTGAGCGCCATCGATGTCGCCGAGAGCGCGCCGATCAGAAGCGCGCCTTCGCCGCCGATAATGACCATGCCGAGTTGCGCCGGCAGCGCCGTGCACAGCGCGGTCAGGATCAAGGGCGCGGCGCGGGTCAGCGTGTTCTGCCAGGAGAACCAGGTGCCGAACGCGCCCTGATACATGTAGAAATACAGGTCGAGCGGATTCTTGCCGAACAGCGCGACAAAAATCCCGAAGACCACGAGCGCGCCGACAAGCGCCGCGCCCGGGATCAGGATGTATTCGATGGTAGCGCCGTGGCGCTGGAGAAATCCGGGGTCGGCGGAAGGCGAAACGGCCACCGCCTCTGCCGGATCAGCAACTTCCGATGTCACGAAGTTACACTCCAGATGTCACGAAGTCGCGCCGAGCACGCCCTCGACCAGATAGTCCATCTTCTCGAGTTCGGGATCCTTCTGGCCGCGCTCGGTGCCTGCCGTGATGACGGTCTTGCCCTTGTTGTCCATCAGCGGACCCTTGAAGATCGCAAGACCCTTGGCCAGGAACGTGGCCTTGACCTCGTCGGCGTGCTTGCGCGCCTTCTCTCCCACCGCCGGGCCATAGGGCGAGACCTTGACGATCTCTTCCTGCAAGCCGCCGCGGTAGAAATTCGGGATGCCTTCGGCCGTCGTCATCATCTTGAGGAACTTCGGATACAGCGCTTCCCAGTTCCATTCCGCGCCGGTGAGATAGGCCTTGGGCGCGAGTGGCGACTGGTCGACGTGATAGCCGCACACCATGGCGCCGCGGCGGGCGGCGTTTTCCACCATCGTCTTCGGGCCGTCGACGTGGCAGGTCAGGACGTCGACGCCCTGGTCGATCAGGCTGTTGGTGGCTTCGGCCTCCTTGACCGGCATCGACCAGTCGCCGGTGAAGATCACCTGCGTGGTCGCCTTCGGGTTGGCGAGCTTGGCGCCGAGGGTGAAGGCGTTGATGTTGCGCAGCACCTGCGGGATCGGCTTGGCGGCGACGAAGCCGAGCTTGCCGGTCTTGGAGGTGTAGCCGGCGACGATGCCGGAGATATATTGCGCCTCGTCGATATAGCCGAAATAGCTGCCGGCGTTCTTCGGGTCCTTGTCGGTCCACAGGCCGCCGCAGTGCTCGAAGCGCACCTTCGGATACTTCTTCGCCATCTTGATCATGTGCGGGTTGAAGTAACCGAACGAGGTCGGGAACACGAGGCTCGCACCGTCGAGATTGATCATCGACTCCATCGTCTTTTCGACGGCGTCGGTCTCCGGTACCTTCTCTTCTTCGACGATCTTGATGCCCGGCATCTTCTTCAGCGCGGCGGCGGCCTGCGCATGTGCCTGGTTGTAGCCGTAGTCGTCGCGCGAGCCGACATAGATGAAGCCGATCGTGGTGTCGGCGGCGGCGGCGGTGCGTGCACCGAGCGCGGTGCCCAGTGTCAGCGCCGCGCTTCCCTGCAACAGGCGCCGTCGTGAAATGCTGTTGAAATCCATTGATTACTCCCCGTGGCGGTTAAATCCCGCTTCCACTCTCGCGGCCACGCCGGTTTGCGAGGCCCGAAACCCTTTCGCAAGCTTCGTGCCAGAATGTCGCGGGTTTTATCTGCTTGTTTTGATTGATGAAAATCGGAGAGGCGGAAATCGGGTGATTTTGCCGCTGACTAAAACGGCGGCAGATTTTGCGAATTGTATGCGGGAGAGTTGAGCAGGAGGTGGCGGAGGGGGGTGGCTGACCCGACCTTCGAGAAGCGGGACGTGGTATATTGCCTAGAAATTAGGCGATGGATCGCGTCCGGTGGACGGAAATGCCGGAATTGAAACGAGGCGATTGACCCGCCGGTCGGTCCGCGAAGCTAGTAAAAGATAATAGTTTTTAGCGAGCGGAGACTTCATTTGGACTGGCTGGGGATTGTCGGAGGCCTGGGCATTGGAGGATTGCTCGGCACCACTGGAACGCAGTGGGCGATCGGCCGGCGCGAGAAAGTAGCGCGCCGAATAGCATTCAAAAAGCAGCAACTCGAAGAGTTCTATGGGCCTCTCCTTGCGGCTCATAAGGAAATCCTAGCGAGAGGCGAGCTGCGGCTGAAACTTCAACAAGCGCTCGATGACCCTCATCCCCTTGACGGTGTTGATGCACATGTTCGCATTGTCGATACAAACGTCGAAGACGAGAACGAAACGTTTCGCGAGCTTATAATGCCGCGCTACCGCGAGATGATCTCGATATTCCGCGACAAAATGTGGCTCGCTGAGCCAGAAACGCGAGGATATTTTATCCAGCTTATCGAGTTCGTCGATGTATGGGACAAGATACTAGATAAAAAGCTACCAAATTGGATCGCTCCGCGCATCAAGCACACTGAAGAAAACCTGGCGCACTTCTATAGGCACCTTGAAGAGGTGCATGACCGCCTGCGGCGCGAGGTCAGTTAAAGATAGGATATAGATGGAGCGCAGAAAAGACGACTACCTCACAACCATAGAACCCGCGCGAGCCAAAAACTCGCGGAGCGTGGCGATATTACCTGCTACAAAGGATTAGGTAAAAGGTAGGCCGTCATGAACGATGGCCAAAATGGATGGACGTTCTCAATTTCATCACGGTGGAGCGAGTGGGTGCGTGGCACGTAACACTCATTTGCCCGACGGGCAAATCACCCGGAATCCTGTCCAGCCCTTTTCGCAAAAATAATTCGCTTCGCGATTTGGTAGACACAGCATTACTGATTCCGCCGTCCCGCCTCGCAGGAGGGGCGTATCGCGATCGTCACGGACGTGGAGCGCGGGATGCGATGGACGCTGTCGGTGCGTGAGACGAACGCAGCGAGAGCGGACGGCGAAGTCGTGTGGTCTTGATGCCTCGACGCCGGCATCAACTCGCGACAATGCTTCGCATTGCGCGGGGATGGTGGCAACAAAGCCCGATCACCAGAGAGAGCGCGAAGGAAGCCGTTAAAACCATTGCGCAGGGAAGGCCGGATCGTTTCGGCACGCCTGTGGTGACTAACTCGTGTGTTTTCTACTTTTACACACGAGGCTGCGGGTGCGCTTGGGCATCCGGCTTTCCCTGCGCCCTCTTTTCTTTCGAGGGACGATGTGAGTTCAAAGCTCAGGCGGAATCGCGCTGTGAGAATGCGAACCCATATCTGCTTGAAAGTTGAATCAGTCTACGTCGTCCCGGGCGAGCGTTAGCGCGACCCGGGACCAATAACCAACGGTGCGTATTGTTGCGAGGTCTGTGGCCAGCTTTTGAATCATGCAGGCATTCGTGGTTATGGGTCCCTGCGTGCGCAGGGACGACGACGGGCTCTGGAAGCGGCTGAGATTTTAAGCCGCCTTCGCCTGCACGTTGTCGCAGAATTCCGCGAGGCGATCGGCGAGCCGCAGCGTCGCCGGGCTGGCGTCAGGCGAAGCCACCAGCGCCACTTCGGTCCGGTCAATGGGCGAGAAGCCGTCTTTCGCCGTCAGCACGCGGTGATCGGCCTGAATCGACATCTCCGACAGAATGCTCAAGCCCATGCCGGCGGCGATCGCGGCCTGAATGCCGGCCAAGCTGGAACTCGAATAGGACATGTGCCAGGCGCGGCCGGCGCTTTCCAGCGCGTGGATCGCCCCGGCGCGATAAAGGCAGCCGGCGGGAAAGCCGATCAAAGGCACGGAGCCGGCTTTCGCGTCGATCGGATGGCTTTTGCTCGTGACCCAGTGCACGCGCTCCGGCCACACCGCAATGCCGCCTTTTTCGCCGGCCGAACGCTTGAACAATGCGAGGTCGAGATCGCCGCGCCCGAGATCGCGCTGCAAATTCATGCTTTGATCGGCGCGGACGTCGAGCCGCAGGGTGGGATGCGAGCGCGAAAAAGACGCCAGCAACTTGGCCAGCCGATAGGCGGCGAAATCTTCCGGCACGCCGAGCCGCACCGCGCCTTCATTGCCTGGCCGCGCCAGCACATCGCGGGCTTCTTCTTCCAGCGCCAGAAGCCGCCGCGCATAGGACAACAGCCGTTCGCCGGCCTCGGTCGGCGTCACGTCCTTGCCGCTGCGGTCGAGAAGCGGCTGGCCGATCTCGTCTTCCAGCCGCTTGATCTGCTGGCTGACGGTGGATTGGGTGCGGTGAATGCGTTCGCTGGCGCGGGTGAAGCCGCCAGCGTCCACCACGGACACGAAACTGCGCAAGAGCTCCAGATCGAGCATGAAAGTGACCCATTTGTTTATCCACTGGATGGCAGTTTATTATTTAATTTCCAAATAGCAAGGGGCCGCCCTAGATCATGGGCAAAGGAGAATTCCCATGTCGCTAGCCCCTTCCGTTGCGGTTCCCCGCCCCGCCTTCAATTCGCTGCCGCTTTATATCGCGCTGTTCTGCCTGCTCTGGAGCTTCGCGTTCGTCGCAGGCAAGATCGGCGTCACCTATTGCCCACCGCTCATTCTGCTGGCGGCGCGATTTTCGCTGGCGGGAATTCTGATCCTCGGGATCAACGCGCTGCGCGGCGAGCGCTGGTCGCTATCCCTGCGGGACACGCTGGTGTTTGCCCTGATCGGGGTTGCCAATAACGCGCTTTATCTCGGCCTCGGCTATACCGGCCTCAAGACCGTGTCCGCCGGCCTCGGCGGGTTGATCGTCAGCGCCAATCCGGTCTTCACCGCCGTGTTCGCCGCGCTGGTGCTCAACGAGCAACTTACCTGGCGCAAGGTCGCAGGACTTGGGCTCGGCGTTCTCGGTGTCGGGTTGATCGCCTGGCATCGCCTGTCGGTCGGCACCGACAGCTTGCACGGCATCCTGTTCACGTTCGCATCGCTGGCCTCGATTGTGGCCGGCACCATCCTGTTCAAGCTGCTGGCACCGAAGGGCAGTCTCTGGATCGGCAACGGCGTGCAGAATCTGACGGCCGGCATAGTGTTGATCCCGTTCGCTTTCACGTTGTCTGATTTCGGTGACATCGTGCCGAACCTTCAGTTGCTCGGTGCGTTCGCGTTCCTCACGCTCGGCGGCTCGGTGCTGGCCTACGTCATCTGGTTCCATCTCTTGCGGGTTTGCGGCGCGACGGCCGCCAGCGCCTATCACTTCCTGATGCCGCCGCTCGGGATGCTGTTCGCCTGGATCGTGTTGGGCGAGCATCTGACGGGCCGCGACCTCCTCGGCATTATTCCGGTCGCGCTCGGTATCTATCTGGTGACGCGTCCGGTCCGTGCACCTTCCGCTTTGCGATAGGAGAAATCGATGTCTTCACTCACACTCACGTTGATCGGCGGCCCGACCGCCCTGATTGAGATCGACGGCTTCCGCCTGCTCACCGATCCGACCTTCGATGCGCCGCGGGCCTATCAATTGCCCCATGTGAAGCTGGAGAAGCTTTCCGGGCCTGCACTGGCCGAGGATGCGATCGGTGAGATCGATGCGGTGTTGCTCAGTCACGATCAGCACGCCGACAATCTCGACGACTCAGGAAAGCACTTTCTGCCCAAGGCCAAGCGCGTGCTGACCACGGAAGTGGGCGCGAAGCGGCTCGGCGGGCATGCGGAAGGGTTCGCGCCCTGGGCATCTACTGAATTGTCGAAGAACGGGCGCTCGTTGACCGTCACGGCGACGCCCGCGCGCCATGGCCCGGCGGGAATCGAACCGCTCGCCGGCGACGTCATCGGTTTCGTTCTGACCGCGAAGGATCGCCGCCCGATCTACATCAGTGGCGACACCGTCTGGTATGACGGGGTTGCGGAAGTGGCGCGACGCTTCAAGGCGGCCGTCGTGATGCCGTTCGCGGGCGCGGCACAGACCCGCGGGCCTTTCCATCTTACCATGGACACCAACGACACGATCGAGACCGCGCGCGCGTTTCCCGATGCCACGATTATCCCGCTCCACACCGATGGATGGGCGCACTTCAAGCAGAATGCGAATGACCTGCGTAATTCTTTCGACACGCTCGGATTTGGATCGCGCCTGAAGCTTCTCGAGCCCGGCGTGAAGACGGTGATCGAACTGCCGTGCTAATCCTTGCGGAACACGATCGAGGCCATCCAGCCGGTCATCAGCGCCATGAAGGCGGTGAACGCGCCATAGAGCAGCCCGTTCTGCTTGGCGGTGGTCGCAACGAACTGCTCGAAGCCGACCTTGACGATGTCGAAGGCGGTTTCGGTCCGCGTGATCAGGGCGCCGTCGGAAAACAGCCTGATCTCGACCTTGTAAGTGCCGATCGGCACCTCGGCCGGCAGTGGAATGCCGGTGCGAAACAGCGTCGGCGTCAGGAACGTCACCGCCGAGGTCTCTTCGCGATAGAGGCCGTGCTCCTCGCGCAGCCGCACAAAGGCGCTGCGGAAGGCATCGTTGGGTACGACGTCGGCGTAATCCGTTCCGACCCGCTGGGTCAGCAGCACGTTGTTGAGGCCGAGTTGTTGTCGCCGTTCCACCTCGGGCGAGGCGATCGCATCGAACGGCCGGTTGGAAAACAGCGCGAGATAGGTCGGCACCTGGAGGAATTCGCGGTAGTCGGTGTTGATCCAGATGCCGAATTTGCGTTCCTTGCGACGGGTCACCATGTCGGCGTGGGGACCCATGACGGTGACGACGAGATCGTAGTTGTTGCGGCTGGTTGGAGTCGTGGCGTCCTTTTCCACCGAACCGAACAGCACCAGTTCTTCGCCCGAATAGTTCGGCGTCACGGTCACGCGATGGTTGGAGACCGAAACGATCAGCCGCTCTGCGTTCGCCGGCGAAGCGAAAACGGCCGCGCCGAGCGCAAGCATCGCTGCCACGGTAGCGCGGAGGAAACGCCCGCTCATGCGGCGCCTCCGGCTTCCCGGATGGTGAAGAGATCGTCGGGACGGATGACGAGTTCGACCGCAAAGCGAATGCCGACCGCGAGAATCAAAAGTCCAAGCAACAGCCGCAAATGTTCGCCGCGAATCTTCTGACCGGCCCGGGCGCCGAACTGGGCGCCGGTGACGCCGCCGATCATCAGGATCAGCGCCAACACGGCGTCGACCAGATGGTTGGTGACGGCGTGGAGCAACGTGGCGAAGGTCATGGTGACCAGCGTCAGCACCATGGACGTTCCGATCACGGTCGATGTCGGCACCCGCAGGAAATAGATCATGATCGGAATCAGGATGAAGCCGCCGCCGATTCCCATGATGGCGCCGATGAAGCCGATGATGAGACCGACGGCGATCACCGGAATGACGGACAGGTAAATCTTGGAGCGCTTGAAGCGCAGCTTGAGCGGCAGGCCGTGGACCCAGCCGTGGCTGCCGGACCGGCGCAGCGGCACGGCGATGCCGCGCCGAATGCGAAGCATCGACCGCAGGCCCTCCCAGAACATCAGCGCGCCGACAGTGGTGAGCAGCACGACATAGGAAAGGGCGATCATCAGGTCGAGCTGACCGAGCGAGCGCAGCAGCGTGAAGGTCCACACACCAAGCGCCGTGCCGACCGTGCCGCCACTCAACAGCACCAGCGCCAGAGCAGGATCGATGGCGCGGCGGCGCCAGTAGGAAATCGCGCCGGAAAACGACGAGGCCGCGATGTGGCTCGCGACCGAGGCGACCGCAACCGCAGGCGCGATGCCGATGAAGATCAGAAGCGGCGTCATCAGGAAGCCGCCGCCGATGCCGAACATGCCCGAGACGAAACCGACCGCTGCGCCCATGGCGAGCAGGAGAAAGATATTGACCGGAATGTCGGCGATCGGGAGATAAAGCTGCACGCGCGTCGTTTCGGAATAAGCCGTGAGGCCGGCCGAAACCGCTCATGGCCTGGTTTCATCGGGAGAGCGGGCCGAGTGGCGAATGTCAAATCCACTCCACCAGGCCGCGCTCCTGCATAGCCGAATTCGGCAGCCGGAGGGACTAAAGAATCCGCAACAAGCTGATTTTTTGATGCGTGCCCTGGCCTATCTGGCAACGTGGTGAAAAATAACGATTAATGAGCGGCGTGAGCGTTTCCGATCGGATCGGTGATGAGGTGCATCTGCAAAGCTTCCGAAGGGTCAAGCCAGCGGATCTCTCGCGTTGCGGACATGGCTTCGATCACGGAAGAGTAAACGCCCATCTTCGTCATGTAGCTCAGGACTGTTCCGGTCGTTCGCTGCGCATCGGCGACGGGATCGCGGCCGGGCGAAGGGGTCACAAACCGATGGACACCGAGCGCCGAACCGTCAATGCCATAGCGCGGCGAACCACCGGCATAGACAAGGACGCAGGCGCTGGCGCAGTAAGATCGCGTAATCCGACCTGACGCGTCCGTCGTGCCAACGGCGGTCGCGAGCCCGCGCGAGCGGATGATTTCGCCCATGATCAGCGCCTGGCCGAGATTTCCGCCCGGGGAAGACAGCAGGACGATGTCGCCCGCCGTGAGATGGGCCTCGTCAAGCCGAGCGCGCAACCAGCTCGCGCTGGCTTCGCCGATCGTTCCGTGGATGGCCAATGCCGCTCGGCCGCGATCTCGGTCGTCAAGGTCGATCTTCGCAACGACGGAGGACGTCATGGTCGGCGCGAAATAGGATTCCTTCCAGTAAATCCACGCCTCGGGCCGCGACAGGTCGCGATAAGCGCGGATGCCGACGCTCAGAATCAGAACGGCAAAAAATATCGCCGACCAGATCGGCCGTCGCCTCTTGCCGATCTCGACGTTTCGCGGTGCCGGAGACGGATTGGCGGTGGGAGCGCGCGGCGGCGTAACCCAGGGACCGGTCGGCGAGTTCTGGAATGGACTCTGCGGGTCTTCGCGATCTGCCAACGACACAACCTCTTCGGCGCCCGTGATCGGCGCAGTCCGCAATCAGGACGTTGTGCTGTTTAATCGAACTTGCTGGCTTCGAATATGTCGGCGGCGCCACATTGGGGCCGCTAACGTCAGTGCGCAGATGCCGTGCGCTTCGTCGCCACCGGCTTGACGGCGGGCTTTGTGTTTCCGGCTGTCGCCGGGGCCGAATCCCAGCCGCCCGCGGGCGCCGCCACGTTGACGGCGTCGTCGGGCTGGGGTTCAGCCGTGAAGGTCTGGATCGCAAGCTTGGCCGCAGCCAGCGACTGGGCATCGAGACGCTTGGCAATGTCGTCGCGCTTGCGGCCGGCGTCGACATCGCCTTGGGCGGCGGCCAGGCTGAACCACTTGAAGGATTCGGCGAGATTCTGCTCAACGCCGATGCCGCGGGCGTAGAGAATGCCGAGGTTATATTGGCTGTCGGCGATGCCGCGATCAGCAGCCTTGCGGAACCATTGCGATGCGCTCTTGTAATTGGCGCCCTTGCCGCCGCCATCCGCATCGAGCACTGCAAGATTGTGCATCGCCTTGGCGTTGCCGCGCTCGGCAGCCTGCATGTAGTAGCGGCGGGCGATATCGACGTCCTTTTTCACGCTCAGGCCCTTCTCGTAGAAGGTGCCTAGCCTGAAGATCGCCGGCACGACGCCGGCCTGCGCCGCGCGGTCGAGCCATTTGGCGGCTTCGTCGTAGTTCGCCGTGACGCCTTTGCCTTCGGCAAAGCGCACGCCGACTTCATAGGCCGCGGTGGGATCGCCCTTGAGCACGGCGGCGCGCAGAACCGGACCGCCGATCGCATCAGGCAGCCGCTCGGTCGGCGGGACCTGAATCATCGCCAGCTTGCCGGTGCTGGATGAGGCGGGCGAGAGCGGGATCGTTCCGGTCACATCGCCCGCGGAGGAAACCCAGGACGCACTGTTCTGTGGAATCGGAACCGAGGCGCTGCTGTCGCCGGTCCCGGTTACTGCGTTGTTGAAAGATTGCCGTCCGATCGGCGTCGGCGACGTCATCGAGGGCGTCGTCTGGGCCGGCATCGCCGGGCTTGCACCTTTATCGGCAGGAGCCGGCGACGGCGCATCGGTCGAATTTTCCATCCCTGACATCGCCGGCGGGGCGCCGGTATCGAGCAGCGTCATCGCCATCCTGAATGTGCCGAGTACGATCACGACGACGCTCGCACCCACCAGCAGGGACCGGATCTTCGAGGTGATGTTCGAGGCCGCCTTGGTCTGGTCAGCGGGCTTTGCAGCCTTCGCCGGCCGGCCAGCTTTGTCGAGCGGTGGCGCTGCGGCGGCGGCCTGTGCGGCGCGGCGCGCGGCAGCAATGAAGCTCGACGTGCTGACGGGCTCCTTGGAAGCGGCGGCGGGAATGTCGCCGATCGCGCTCTCGGATGCCGCGATGCGCTCCGACGGCGAAGCGACACGCCCCGAGGGTCGCGTGCCCGGTTCGAGCGGGTGATCGGGTGGCAGGTCCGGGTCGATTGCAAGGCGCGAGGGCGCTGTATGCGGCTCCAGAATTTCGCTGATGGTCCGGGGCGGAGTTGCGGGCAGTTCTGCCTGGGAAGCTGCATGGAAATCGCGCGGGGCAGCGGCAAAATTCTCCTGTGTTGCGGCGGGGCTCGGCAATTCCGGCTTGATCGGCGGCGGCATCGCCACCGATTGGACCACCTCTGGTTCTGCGTATTGCAGCACAGGCGGCGCTTCGGGCGCCGAATAAGAAGGTTCGGGAGCCGATGGGGCCGGTGTTGCGTAGCTCGCTGCTGCCGCCGGCGCTGTGGGCTGCACGCGAACCGTCCGCAGATCGCCTTCGATCGTCGAAAGGCGATCGACCACATGGCCGAGCGTGTTGTGGACGGCTTCCAGCGAACTCTGGGTATGACGATCGGTTTCCGCCTGGCTGAAACGGATATCGGACAGTTCGCGCTTGAACAGGTCGGCGAGCCCATCGTCCTGCGCGGCCGGCTCGCTGCGGCTATTGGCGGCGAAATCGGCAAAGCTCGCGTGCTGCCGTTCGAGATGGTGCAGAATATCCTGAAGGCCTTCTTCGACCCGCCCGAGATTGCCTGAGCGGTGATCGGAGGAAGATTCCAGCCGTTCGAGCAGATAGGATACGCGCTGTTCCAGATGCGCGAAGGCGGACGCGCTGTCGTTGCCGACCGGCATGCGGTCGAGGCGGTCGGACAGGGCCAGCAAGGCGCGCTCGATCTGCTCGGAATTCTCGCCGGCCGATGGCCGTTGTTCGCGGTTCTCGAGCGAGGACATCAGCGCGGCGATGCGCTGTTCAAGGGCTACAAGCGAGTCGGAGCGGCCATCCGGACGGGAGAGCTGATCGACCTTGGCTGACAAAGCGTGCACGTCTTCGCTGAGGCGAGCCAGCGCATCGTTGGATGCGACATTGGAGACGATGGCGCGAAGCGCTGCAATCGCGCCTTCGAGCTGGTGGATCGTGGACGGGTCGTCGTTGGCCCGAATGATCTGATCGAGTTTGGCGGTGAGGTTGCGGATCGCCTGGTCGTAGCCCGCAAGCTGCTCGGCCGGGGTCAGCGATCGCAACACTTCGCGGATTTCGCCAAGTGCGCGTTCAATGCCGGCGAGCGCCTGGCTGTCGCTGCCGTTCTGCTTGTTATCGTCGATGCGGCGGGCCAGGAGGCGAATTTCGCTCTCGATCGATTCGATCGCCCGGCGTGGCATCGCCTCGGTGATGGCGTGACGAATTTCGGCGAGCTCGCTGCGGAAAGCCGCGATCGACTGTTCGACGTGGTCGGGTTGCCGCAACGACTCGATCTGGCTCGTGATTTTGACGAGGTGTCGCTCCAGCGCCGAGAAATCAGGGCCAGGTGGCGGGGGCGGCGGGGCGTAGGCGGCAGCAGGCGCAATCGGCGGTGCGCTGCGCAGCATCGGCTGGGAGGCAAAACTGTCGAGCTCGTTCTGGCGCGCTGAAATTTCCGCGATCGCGGAATTGAAGGAGGCCGGATTGAGCGGCGGCGAGGGGCGATAGACCTGTGCGGCCGCACGCTCGACCATCTCGGCCTGTCGCTGATTTTCCTGGGCCTGGCGCTGGCGCGCGGGTGCAGGGTTGGAAATCTGCGAAAGCCGCGCATCGAGGCGTGCGATGGCATCGTTCAATTGACGTGCGACCGGCGGTTCGCTGCGCGGGACATCGTTGCGCGGCTTTGCTTGCGAAATGTGTTCGATCTGGCGGGTGATCGCATCTAACCGCTGGTGGATGTCGGCGACATCGCGGCTTTGCTGGGCGGGCATGGCTGGCCGTTGTTCGGGTGGGCTGCGAAAATTCGGCGGGGTGGCATCGCCCAGGCTGAGGTTGAGCCAGTCGCTCAACGACATGCCGGCCCGGCGAGCGGCGGCCTCGGCCCGCTCCCGGACGGCAGGATCGATGCCTTCAGTACTCCACGATACGCGCGAATTCATGCTTCCGTCCGGTTCCGCTTCAGCGCTCCACCTGGCGCCTCCGGCCTCCCCGCGCGTCCCCAAAGAAGAGACAATCGAATTCGGCGCGGGTCGTCTGCCTCTGCAGATCGACTTTTTCGCGTTACGGTAAATAACGGGTTAAGGAATGAGGCCGCCGGGCCGTAAAGTTTACGGGGCCGTCGGAGGCTCTCAGCCAGCTTCGCCTTATTCGCTGGAACCGGACTTTTTTTCCGCGCCGCATCGAACGGCACGACGCCCGCAGCGCCTGAAATCGCTGAAAGCGCGTTGATCGTTTCCTCGCACCACTCGGCGACCATCTGCTCGTATCGCATACCGATGCGAAGCCCAAGCAGCTTGCCCATGTCGGCGGCCAAAGCGTTTCCCAGCGGAAAGCGTTTCTTCAGGATCCGCTCATAGCGGTCATGGCGGTCGCGGTGATGTTCCTGCCTTGCCATCAGGTCGGCGCGTAGCGGCTCGATGTCGACGGCGTCGAGCGCATAAATCCGGACCAGGAGATCGTCCTTGATCGAAGCGGGCGTCGAGGGCTTGGCGGCCCAATGGCGGAACGCGGCTTTGCCCTCGGTCGTCAGCGTATAGACCAGCTTGTTGGGTTTGCCGGACTGCACGACCTCGCGCCCCTGAATATGGCCGCGCTCGCGCAGCTTGGAGAGCTCGCGATAGATCTGCTGATGGTCGGCCTTCCAAAAAAAGCCGATCGAGGAATTGAACGTCTTGGCGAGCTCATAGCCCGTCATGGGATGTTCCGTCAGGCAGGCGAGAATGGCGTCAGCAAGGGCCAAAGGTCGATTTCCTGTTCGCCGATTTTCGGGTTCGGGCGTCGAATGATCCGAAATGAACACGCTTGACTTTATGCGTATTGATGCATATGCGTCAATATGCATATGAGAAGACAGTTGGCCCACATCCGGGCCGTTGCGCGGGAGGCGTCAATGAACGGCGTTCAACGATGGCGCGACTTCGTCAGATCCCACGACACTGCAATGCTTTGGGACTCGCTCCATCCGGACGTCGTGTTCGAAAGCCCTGTCGTGCATACGCCGCAGCGCGGCCGTGAGATCACCTTCAAATATCTGACCAGCGTCGTGAAAGTCCTCGGCAGTCCAAGCTTCAACTTTGTTGGAGAATGGATCAGCGAAACCGGGGCGGTGCTGGAATTCATCGATGAAATCGAAGGAGTGACGATCAATGGCGTCGATATCATTACCTGTGACGCCGACGGCCGTATTACGAATTTCAAGGTGATGGTTCGCCCGCTGAAAGCCATCAATCTGCTGCATCGTTTGATGGGCGAGCAACTAGTGGTCTGATTTTGACATTCGCCCCCTTTGCGGCAGCCACCTTTGCGAAAGTTAGAATCATGGGACCACTGGCAAAATATGGTGTTCTGGTGTGGTCTTGGATTTGACATTCGCCTGGAGGACTCGCGGTGATACTGAATCGAATGTCAAATCCACCACACCAGCCGAAGCCTTAAATGACGCGCTGCAAGACCACCGCGCGGTTGCGATAGAAGCTGCCCTCGACTCAAGGAAGCGGTTAAGGTCCGCTTCCAGCCGCTCAAGAAACGCCACCAAGACCTCGCCGGGAGAACGTCATGCCGATCTACAAAGCCCCGCTTGAAGACGTCAATTTCCTGCTCAACGACGTCTTTCAAATCGACCGTTACGACAATCTCCCCGGATTTAGCGACGCGTCGGCCGATGTGCGCGAGGCCATTCTGGGCGAGGCCGCCAAGCTCAGCGAAGAAGTCTTGCAGCCGCTTAATCGCACGGGCGATCTCGAAGGCTGTGTCCGTCATGACGACAACAGCGTGACGACGCCGAAGGGTTTCAAGGCGGCGTTCAAACAGGTCGCTGAAGGCGGCTGGCTCGGGCTCTCCGTGCCGACGGAATATGGCGGGCAGGGCTTGCCGATCACGTTGAGCCAGACCGTTACCGAATTCCAGTGCTCGGCTAACATGGCCTTTTCCATGTATGGCGGCCTCACCGTGGGCGCGACCGCAGCACTGCTCGTGCACGGCACGCCGGAGCAGAAGGCGATGTACGTCCCGAAGATGGTGGCGGGCGAATGGACCGGCACCATGAATCTCACGGAGCCGCAATGCGGAACGGATCTTGGCCTGCTGCGTACCAAGGCCGTCAAACAGGGCGACGGCAGCTACAAGATCACAGGCACCAAGATCTTCATTTCCGCCGGCGAGCACGATCTGACCGAGAACATCATTCATCTGGTGCTGGCGCGCATTGAAGGCGCGCCCGCCGGCATCAAGGGCGTGTCGCTGTTTGTGGTGCCGAAATTCCTGGTCAATGCCGATGGCTCGCTCGGTGCGCGCAATGGCGTCACCTGCGGTTCGATCGAGCACAAGATGGGCATTCACGGCAATTCGACCTGCGTGATGAATTACGACGATGCCACCGGCTGGCTGATCGGCGAGGAAAACAAGGGCATGCAGGGCATGTTCGTGATGATGAACGAGGCGCGGCTTGGGGTTGCCGTGCAGGGCCTCGCGCAGTCGGAAGTCGCCTACCAGAACGCGGCAGCCTATGCCCGTGATCGCTTGCAGGGGCGCGCGCTGTCGGGCGTGAAGGCGCCGGACAAGCCGGCCGATCCGATCATCGTGCATCCCGACGTGCGTCGCACGCTGCTGACCATTCGCGCCTTCAACGAGGCGGCGCGTGCCATGGTAGTCTGGACCTCCCTCAAGAGCGACGTGGCTCACCGTTCCAGCGATCCGAAGGACCGCCAAGAAGCGGACGATCACATGGGGCTGATGACGCCCATCATGAAAGGCTACCTGACCGAGACTGGCTTTGCCAATGCCGTTCAAGCCCAGCAGATGTATGGCGGTCACGGTTATATCGCCGAGCAGGGCATGGAGCAGTTCGTGCGCGATGCGCGCATCGCCATGATCTATGAGGGCGCCAACGGTATTCAGGCGCTCGATCTGGTCGGACGCAAATTGCCGCGTGACGGCGGCCGCGCCGTGATGGCTTTCTTCGGCGAAGTCGCTGCCTTCGCCAGGGAGCATGGTGGCGACGAGGCGATGAAGCCCTTCGTTGCGCCCTTGTCCAATGCGCTTGGCCATCTGCAGCAAGCCACCACATGGCTGATGCAGAATGCGATGATGAAACCGGATAATGCCGGAGCGGCCGCCACCGATTACATGCATTTGTTCGGCCTGGTGACGCTGGGCTATATGTGGGCCAAGATGGCAAAGGTCGCCAACGACAAGATTGCGGGAAGCGGCGCAACGGCTTATCTGACGACCAAGCTAGTGACGGGCCGCTTCTTCATGGAACGGGTGCTGCCGGCAACCGGAATGCATCTGGCGCGCATCCAGAGCGGAAGCGCGACCATCATGGAATTGGCGGCTGACGCTTTCTGATCGGAGCAGTTTCTTAACCGCGGGACCGCTGAGGTCCCGCGTCTGTCTTTCAAATTGAATATGATCCTCAACCCGGGAGGGCATCATGCCTGAGGCGTATATCTACGATCACGTTCGTACCCCGCGCGGCCGCGGCAAGGCCGACGGCGCGTTGCACGAAGTGACGGCGCTGGCGTTGGCCACCGCGCCGTTGAAGGCGCTCAAGGAGCGCAACCATCTCACCGAAGGCGTGGTCGATGACGTGATCCTCGGCGTGGTTGATCCGGTGGGCGAAGCCGGCTCCGACATTGCGCGCTTCGCGGCGTTGCAAGCGGGCTTGGGCGAATCCGTTCCGGGTGTGCAGATCAGCCGTTTCTGCGCTTCAGGGCTTGATGCGGTGAATTTCGCCGCGGCCCAGATCATGAGCGGCCAGAACGAACTGACGATCGGCGGCGGCGCGGAATCCATGAGCCGGGTCGGTATCGGCGCCTCCGGCGGCGCCTGGCCGATGGATCCTTCGATCGCGGTGCCGGCCTATTTCATGCCGCAGGGCATCTCGGCCGATTTGATTGCCACCAAATACGGCTTTTCGCGCGATGACGTCGATGCCTATGCGGTGCAGAGCCAGCAGCGCGCGGCAAAGTCCTGGGATGAGGGCCGCTTCGACAAATCGGTGGTCCCGGTGAAGGACGTCAATGGCCTCACCATTCTCGCCAAGGACGAGCATATGCGGCCCTCGACGACCATGCAGACGCTCGCGCAATTGCAGCCGTCCTTTGCGCAGGTGGCGCAGATGGGCGGCTTCGACGGCGTCGCAGTCCAGTCGCATCCGGAAATCGAGCGCGTCAATTACGTGCACCACGCCGGTAACTCGTCTGGGATTGTCGATGGTGCCGGCGCGGTGCTGCTCGGTAGCAAGGAGGCGGGCGCGAAATACGGGTTGAAGGCGCGTGCGAAAATCCGCGCCTTCGCCAATATCGGCTCGGAGCCCGCGATGATGCTGACCGGCCCGGTCGACGTCACCGAAAAGCTGTTCGAACGCTCCGGCATGAAGAAGTCCGACATCGACCTGTTCGAGCTGAATGAGGCGTTCGCTTCCGTGGTGCTGCGCTACATCCAGGCCTTCGACATCGACAACGCCAAGATCAACGTCAATGGTGGGGCGATCGCGCTCGGCCATCCGCTTGGCGCGACAGGCGCGATGATTCTCGGCACCGTGCTCGACGAACTCGAGCGCACCAATAAGTCGACTGCGCTGGTCACGCTGTGCATCGGCGGCGGCATGGGCACCGCCACGATCATCGAGCGCGTGTAAGGGGGAATGGGAAATGGCCTTCAAGAATTTCAAAGTCGAGACCGATGCCGACGGCATTTCGCTTGTCACATGGGACATTCCCGGCCGTTCGATGAATGTGCTGGATGAAACCACGATCGCCGAGCTTGAGGAGATCGTGAAGCAGACTTCGGCCGATGCGGCGGTGAAGGGCGTCGTCATTACTTCGGGCAAGGAAGCGTTTTCGGCTGGTGCAGACCTGTCGATGCTGGAAGGCATGCATGGCCGCTACACTGCGTTGTTCAAGACCAAGGGCGAAGTCGCGGCCAACCAGATGCTGTTCGACGAGAGCCGCAAGATGTCGCTGACGTTTCGGGCGATCGAAACCTCGGGCAAGCCATGGGTCGCTGCGATCAACGGTCTGGCGCTGGGCGGGGCGTTCGAACTGACGCTCGCCTGCCACCACCGTGTTGCCGCGCAGAACCCCAAGACCCGTCTCGGATTGCCTGAAATCAAGGTCGGGCTTTTCCCCGGCGCCGGCGGCACCCAGCGTGTGCCGCGCATCGTGTCGCCGCAGGACGCGATGCAACTCTTGCTCAAGGGCGAGGCCATCAATCTCGACAAGGCCAAGGCGCTGAAACTGGTCGATGCCGTGGTGCCGGCGCCCGATCTGATCAAGGCAGCCAAGGACTGGATCAAGGGCGGTGGCAAGGCGGCCGCCCCCTGGGACGACAAGGCGTTCAGGCTGCCGGGTGGGCCGGTCTACTCCAAGGCCGGCATGATGATGTTCCCGGCGGGCAATGCGATCTATCGCCGTGAAACCTTCGACAATTACCCGGCGGCGCGCGCGATCATGCAATGCGTCTATGAAGGCCTGCAGTTGCCGATCGACGCCGCACTTCGCGTCGAGTTGCGCTACTTCACGCAGATCCTGCGCTCGAACGAAGCGGCAGCGATGATCCGCTCGCTGTTCCTGTCGATGCAGGAATTGAACAAGGGCGCGCGGCGTCCGCCAAACGTGCCGCCGACCAAGGTCAAGAAACTCGCCATCATCGGCGCCGGCTTCATGGGCGCGAGCGTCGGCTATGTCTCGGCGCGCGGCGGCATCGACGTGGTGCTGATCGATCGCGACCAGGCCAGCGCCGACAAGGGCAAGGCGCATGCGCAATCGGTGATCGACGACCTGATCAAGAAAGGCCGCGCCAAAGAGAGCGATCGCGAGACCATCCTGTCGCGTATCACGGCGACTGCCGACTACAACGCACTGAAGGATTGCGATCTCGTCATCGAGGCGGTGTTCGAGGACCGCAAGGTCAAGGCTGAAACCTACGCCAAGGCGCAGCCGCTGTTGAAGGGTGATGCGATCTTTGCGTCCAACACCTCGACGCTGCCGATCAATTCGCTGGCGGAGGAATTCAAGGACCAGGGAAAGTTCATCGGCATCCACTTCTTCTCCCCGGTCGAGAAGATGATGCTGGTGGAGATCATCGTCGGCAAGAATACCGGCGATGTCGCGCTCGCCACCGCGCTCGATTATGTGCGCCAGATCGGCAAGACCCCGATCGTGGTCAATGACTCACGAGGTTTCTTCGCCAACCGCTGCGTGCTGCGTTTTACGGCCGAGGGCCTCGAAATGCTGATGGAGGGCGTGCCGCCGGCGATGATCGAGAACACCGCGAAGATGGCCGGCATGCCGGTCGGGCCGCTGTCGCTGTCGGACGAAGTGGCGCTCGATCTCGTGCTCAAGATCATGAAGGCCACCGAAGCCGACCTCGGGCCGAATGCGATCGATCAGGCCCAGAAGAAGCTTCTGGTCGAGATGGTCGAAAAGCAAGGCCGCTTCGGCCGCAAGAACAGCAAGGGCTTTTACGACTATCCGGAGAAGGGCAAGGGCCAGAAGAGCCTGTGGGCCGCTCTCGGCGGTCTTCAGCCGAAGCACCTCGATCCGGATACGCTCGATGTCGAGGAGATGAAGCAGCGGTTTCTGGTGGTGCAGGCGGTGGAAGCGGCCCGCACGGTGGAGGACCACGTCATCACCGATCCGCGCGAGGCCGATGTCGGTTCGATTCTGGGCTTCGGCTTTGCGCCGTTCACCGGCGGCACGCTGTCCTACATCGACTTCATGGGCACGAAGAAGTTCGTCGAGCTATGCCACAAGCTTGAGGCCAAATACGGCTCGCGCTTCACGCCGCCGAAACTGCTGATCGAGATGGCCGCCAAGGGCGAGACCTTCTACGGCCGCTTCCCGCCGAAGAAGCAGGCGGCGGCGTAGCTTCTGCTCTCCCTCCCCCGGAAAGGGGGGAGGGTCGGGGTCGGGGTCCCTGAGAGTGAGTGGGTCACTACGATCCCCTCCCGCTTTGCTCGCGCGGCGAGCCAAGCGACCTCCCCTTTTTAAGGGGAGGTGAGATAAGGCCTCACGCTGCCTTCAGGCCTTCCTTGACCAGGGCTTCGTCCACCTTCGGCCGCGCCGCGACGCGATCCTTGTAGGCCATCAGGTTGCTCAATCCTGAAAGGTCGAACTTCATCCGCTCGGCCCAGTTCAGCATCACGAACAGATAACCGTCGGCCACCGTGAACTGCTTGCCCATCAGATAGTCGCGGCCGGCCAACTGGCCGTCGAGATATTTGAACTTGCCCATCGCCCGGTCCTTGAAGACAGCCTTGGCTTCGTCCGAAAGCGCCGGGTTGAACAGCGGGCCGATGTTCTTGTGCAGTTCGCCGTTGATGTAGGTGAGCCATTCTTGCAGCTTGTAACGCTCGGCGCTGTCGCGGGCGGGGGCGAGGTTCTTGGCCGGCACCTTGTCGGCGATCATCTGCACGATGACCGGTCCCTCGGTGATGAGTTCGCCGCTGTCGAGCGCCAGCGCCGGCACCTGGCCTTTCGGGTTGATTTTCAAATAATCGTCACCGTTTTCGAGCTTTTTGGCGCGCAGATCGACCTTGACCAGATCGTAAGGAAGGCCGGCTTCCAGGAGCGCGATGTGGGGGGAAAGTGAGCAGGCTCCGGGCGCATAATAGAGTTTCATGGGGGCTTCTCCCTGGGGTTATGGCAAATCGGCAAGGCATGGTTAAATGCATTTGCATGAAGCAGTCAACATTGATGCATATGCATCAAGTGCGCTAGGGTAGTTCGACAGTGTGGGCCTCGACCATGAAACGCAAACCATCGACGGAAGCAACCGCCGCCTGGATTCGCCTGATGCGGGTCCAGAGCCGGGTGCTGAATGCGGTCGAGCAGGATTTGAAGAAGGCCGGATTCCCGCCGCTCGCCTGGTATGACGCCTTGCTTGAATTGTCGCGCGCGCCCGCCGGCGAGCTTCGGCCGGTGGAATTGGAAAAGCAGATGCTGTTGCCGCAATATTCCACGTCGCGGCTGATCGACCGGCTGGTCGACGAGGGCCTGGCGGTGCGCCGCGAATGCAAAATCGACAAGCGCGGCCAGTTCGTCGAGATCACCGAAACCGGACGTGACTTGCAAAAGAAGATGTGGAGCGCCTATTCGGCTGTCATCGAAAAGCATGTTGGCTCGAAGCTGTCGGACGCGGACGCCATGAAGCTCTGCGGCCTTTTGGACCGGCTCGGCTGCTGCTCGGGCGGGGAGACACCCTCGCTCGCCGCAAAAGACGGCGCGCCCGCCCGATGATATTATCCATCTCATTCATCCCCGCGAACCGCAGGGTTCGCGGAAGTCTCCGGCACCGCGCGCGTTCGGCCGCAGCGCCCTACATTCGGAATTTGCATGGCGCGTGACCAGATCGATATGACGCCCCTTCAGTCGCGCGACGAACTCGTCGAATGGCTGGAGGCCGGCGTAAAGCCCGTTTCCGAATTCCGGATCGGGACCGAGCACGAAAAAACGCCGTTTACATTGAGCGGCCATCAGCCGGTGCCTTACGAAGGCGCCCGCGGCATCGGCGCGCTGCTGGAAGGCATGCAGCTCCTGCTCGGCTGGGAGCCGATCATGGAGCGCGGCAACATCATCGGGCTTTATGACGTCACCGGCGGCGGCGCGATTTCGCTCGAGCCTGGCGGACAATTCGAATTATCGGGCGCGCCGGTGGAAACCGTGCATCAAACCCAGGGCGAGTTGATGGCGCACCTGGCGCAAGTGCGCGAGATCGCAACGCCCTTAGGCATAGGCTTTCTCGGCCTCGGCATGACGCCGTCCTGGTCGCGCGAACAGATCCCGGTCATGCCCAAGGGCCGCTACAAGATCATGACCAATTACATGCCGAAGGTCGGCCGCTACGGCCTCGACATGATGTACCGGACCTGCACGGTGCAGACCAATCTCGACTTCTCCTCCGAAGCTGACATGGTCAAGAAATTGCGGGTATCGGTAGCGTTGCAGCCGGTGGCGACCGCTTTGTTCGCCAATTCGCCCTTCACGGAAGGAAAGCCGAACGGCTTTCTCTCATTCCGCTCGGAAATCTGGCGCGATACCGACAATGCGCGTTCCGGCATGATCCCGTGGGCGTTCGAGGACGGCATGGGATTCGAGCGCTGGGTCGATTATGCGCTGGACGTGCCGATGTATTTCGTCAAGCGCGGCGACAACTATATCGACGTCGCAGGCTCCTCGTTCCGGGATTTCTTTGCGGGAAAAAATCCAGCCCTTCCGGGCGAGCGCCCGATGCTGTCGGACTGGGCCAATCATCTTTCGACGATCTTTCCGGAAGTGCGGCTGAAGCGTTACCTGGAAATGCGGGGCGCCGACGGCGTGCCGTGGGGCCGCTTGCCGGCGTTGCCGGCCTTCTGGGTCGGATTGCTCTATGACGACACCAGCCTGAATGCGGCCTGGGATATCGTCAAAGGCTGGAAGTCCAGTGAAAGACAGTCGCTGCGGGATGACGTGCCGCGTCTCGGCTTCAAGGCCAGGATCAAGAATCGCTATATCTTCGAGGTCGCCAAGGAATGCCTGGCGCTGGCGCATGCCGGGTTGCGCCGCCGCGGCCATGTCGATCACTCCGGGCATGACGAGACGCGCTACCTGGAACCGCTTGACCGGATCATCGACGTCGGGGTGACCCCGGCTGAGGAAATGCTGGCGAAGTTCAACGGCCCCTGGCAAGGCTCGGTCGACCCCGCCTACAGCGAATACGCTTTTTAAATCGGGAAGTCGCCCGGGCCGGGCCGGAAAATCGCCCGGCGCCGTTCATCAGCCGTACAGGTTCATGGCGATCAAATGGCAGGGCCGCAATTGACAAAATGGCGGAGCCGCCGTTTGCGGGTAACTCCAATCGGTTGAAAGCATTGCGAATGTGGGGAGGTCGCCTCTCACTGGCGTGTTTGGGGACGCTCGTTCTCTTCGCCGTCGTGACCACCAGCCAACCGGCGCAGGCGCAGGCCAATTTCGATCGCCCGGGCGGCGACTATCAGAGTTCGCCGGTACCCTCGGGGGACCCGGCCGATTGCGCGCTGGTATGCGAACGGGACCGGCGTTGCCGCGCCTGGAGCTTCAACTATCCGAATGAGACCTCCCGAGGGGCGCTCTGCTGGCTGAAGAACAGTGTGCCGGCTCGCATCGCGGATGATTGTTGCATCTCGGGCGTGCGCGGCGCCGGCGTGGTCGAACCGCGCAATGGCGCGGTCGAAACCTCGATCGACCGCGCGGGCGGCGACTACCGCAGTTTCGAGCTCAAGCGGGGCGAGGGCGACGAGGTCTGCAAGGCAGACTGCGGCGCCGACAATAAATGCCGGGCCTGGACCTATGCCCGTCCGGGATATGTGGGCCGGGAGCCTCACTGTTTTTTGAAGAAGGAAATCAAGCCGCCGCGGCGCAAGCCCGGCTTCACCTCTGGCGTCGTCAGGTAACATTGCCCCTGTTGGCGGCGTAACTAGGCTAGTGCGGTGAATTTGAAGTTCCTATCAATCTTTGCCGCAAGTTCGTTATAGGAACTTCAAATTCAAAGCCGCTACTCAAGACCAATATTTGCCAGAGCTCCTTTGATTCCGAAGTTCGCATCAGAGGTCGCCGCGATGGTTTGCGAACTTCGGAATCGGAGCTCTAGTGCCCGCACGCCGCCATCGCGGCGAAGCGAGGGACAGCGACCAGCCACGGAGTGGAAAATGATCTTCACGCGCAGGTTTTTGAACGGAGCCTTGATCGCAGGTGGTTTGGTCGGCGTCTTGGCGGCTGCCGCACCGTTTGCTTCCGCCGGGACCAACCCGGCTGTTCCGTTCTCGGCCGAGGCTTTCAAGGCCGCACAAGCCTCTGGAAGCCCCATCCTGGTTGAAATTCACGCCGACTGGTGTCCGACCTGCAAGGCGCAGAACCCCATTCTCGACAGGCTGACTTCGAATGCGAAGTTCAACGACCTGAAAGTCTTCCGCGTCGATTTCGATGCGATGAAGCCGGTGGTCAAGCAGTTCGGCGCGCAGATGCAGTCGACGCTGATCGTTTTCAAGGGGACCGCCGAACAGGGACGCTCGGTCGGCGACACCAAGGAAGCTTCAATCGAAGCCCTGCTCGACAAGAGCCTCTGATCTCCAGGTGACCGCTCTCGCGCTGGCGTTCGCGGCCGGGATCCTGTCGATCCTTTCGCCCTGCGTGTTGCCATTGGTGCCGATCGTGCTCGGTGCCGCGGTAACCACCCATCCGTTTGGCGCCATCGCTCTCGCTGCGGGACTGGCCTTGTCCTTCACCGGGCTTGGGCTGATGCTGGCTTTGGTGGGATTTGGGCTCGGCATCGACGCCGGCATGTTTCGCTTCGCGGCGGCGGCGATCATGGTCATGCTTGGCGCGGTCCTCGTGGTGCCTTCCTGGCAAGCGAGGCTCGCCGGCGCCGGCAGTCCCGTTTCGGCCTGGGCCGATCGGCATTTCGGCGGCTTTGCGAGTTCCGGCCTTGGTGGACAATTTGCGATCGGCCTTTTGCTTGGCGCGGTGTGGTCGCCTTGCGTTGGCCCGACGCTCGGGGCTGCGTCGTTGCTCGCCTCGCAAGGTCATGACTTATTGATGGTCGCGCTGACGATGGCGGTGTTCGGTATCGGCGCCGCGTTGCCGCTGGTCCTCCTCGGGCTGTTATCACGGGCAAGCTTGATGCGCGTGCGCGCCAACCTGATGTCGGCGGGAAAGCTCGGCAAGGGCCTGTTGGGTGCGGCCTTCATCGTCATCGGTATCGCGATCGTCAGCGGCGCCGACAAGCGCATCGAAGCGGCATTGGTCGAAGCCTCGCCGCAATGGCTGACGGATTTGACGACGTCGTTTTAGACGCGGAGGGAGTGCGGCCATGCAACTGGAATCGACGCTGACCTGTCCGAGATGCGCTTTCACGGCCGCCGAGACGATGCCGCTCAATGCCTGCCAGTTTTTCTACGTTTGCAAGGGCTGCGGCGAGAAACTCAAGCCCCAGCCCGGCGATTGCTGCGTGTTCTGCTCGTACGGCTCGGTGCCTTGCCCGCCTGTCCAACGAGATGGCAAAAGTGCGTGCTGCGACTAGAGCATGATCCGGAAAAGTGTGTAACGGTTTTCCGAAAAGATCATGTTCAATCGAAGAACTAAAGCAAGACGACGATTTATCGAAATCTCATCCCGCTTTAGCCGATGGCTAGCGCATCGTGGCTAGCGCACCGAAGTGAAGAAGCGCGCGAGGCGAAAACCCGACAGCCACGTCCATACCGGCTGGCCGCGGATGCCGAGGTCCCAGGAACCGATCACGGCGTCGGCGCGGCCGACCAGATCATCAATCGGCAACAGCCCGACGCCACCGTCGCGCAGCGGCACGCGGCTGTCGGC
Source organism: uncultured Alphaproteobacteria bacterium (assembly GCA_963770515.1). GTDB lineage: Bacteria > Pseudomonadota > Alphaproteobacteria > Rhizobiales > Xanthobacteraceae > Bradyrhizobium. Next base: position 516,464 of record CAVYPW010000001.1, on the reverse strand, counting down.
AGAGTTGTCGCGATTGTCGCCCATCACGAACAGATAGCCTTCCGGCACCGTGACCTCGGCCGTATTGTCGAGCCGCCCATTGTCGCGGATCTTGAAGATCGCGTGGCTGACGCCACCCGGCAATGTCTCGATGAAGCGGCGCGCCGGCTCATATTCGCCGCGCTCGTCTTCCACCTCGCCGATACCATCAGCTTTGAGCGAGGCCGCACGGTCGTTGATGAAGAGCTGGCCCTGGCGCATTTGGATGCGGTCGCCGGGAAGCCCAACGACCCGCTTGACCCAGGCCTGCGAGCGGTCGCCGGGCCAGCGGAACACCACGACATCGCCACGCTTCGGCGGATTGCCGAATACCCGCCCCGTTTCGGGCAGATTGATCTGGATCGGCAGCGAGGCGGTGCCGTAGCCGTAGGGGAATTTCGATGCGAGCAGCGCATCGCCGATCAAAAGCGTCGGCTCCATCGAGCCCGACGGGACATAGAACGGCTCGGCGATGGCGCCCTTCGCCAGAAAAACCAGTCCCAGTGCCGCCGCGAACTGGACAAGCTGCGCGCCCCAGCCGCGCGCGCGCGTCGCGATCGATTGCCGTTCCATCGTCATGAACCGGTACCTCCAACCGTAATCCGTTCCATCCGCAGCGTCGGCTGGCCGACGCCGACCGGAACGCCCTGACCGTTCTTGCCGCAGGTGCCGATTCCGGTGTCGAGCGCCAGGTCGTTACCGACCATGGTGATGCGGTGCAGGTCGGTCGGTCCGTTGCCGATCAGCATCGCGCCTTTCAGCGGCGCGCCCACTTTGCCGTTTTCGATCCGATAGGCCTCGGTGCACTGGAACACATATTTGCCGGAGGTGATGTCGACCTGTCCGCCGCCGAAATTGGCGGCATAGATGCCGTTCTTCACCGAGGCGAGAATTTCCGCCGGGTCGCGGCCGCCCGAGAGCATGTAGGTGTTGGTCATGCGCGGCATCGGCACATGGGCATAGCCCTGGCGGCGGCCGTTGCCGGTCGGCTTCATGTTCATCAGCCGGGCATTCTGCCGGTCCTGCATGTAGCCGACCAGCACGCCGTCCTCGATCAATACCGTGCGGTTGGTCGGCGTGCCCTCGTCATCGATCGAGAGCGAACCACGCCTCGACGCCATGGTGCCGTCGTCGACCACGGTAACGCCCTTGGCCGCCACCTGCCGTCCCATCAGGCCGGCAAAGGCGGATGTTTTCTTGCGGTTGAAATCGCCCTCGAGCCCATGGCCGACCGCTTCGTGCAGCATCACGCCGGGCCAACCCGCGCCCAACACGACATCCATTTCGCCGGCGGGCGCCGGCACCGATTCCAGGTTGACCAGCGCTTCGCGGATGGCGCCGTCGGCGGCCTCGCGCCACGCTTTGGTCTCGATGAAGCGGGCATAGCCCTCGCGGCCGCCATAGCCTCTGGAACCGCTCTCCTGGCGATCGCCCTGGCCAGCGACCACGGAAATATTGACCCGCACCAGCGGGCGAATGTCGCGATAGCTTTCGCCATCGGGACGGAGAATTTCGACCACTTGCCAGGTGGCCCCCAAACTGACCGTCACCTGGCGCACCCGCGGTTCTTTTTCGCGGACATAGGCGTCGATTTCGGCGAGCAGCTTGACCTTGGTCTCGAACCCCGGCCCATCCAGCGGATTCTCATCGCCGTAAAGCCGGACATTGGTGTGGGACGGGGCTGCGGCGAAGGTTCCGCTATAGCCGCCGCGCACCGCCGACACCGCATCGGCGGCGCGAATCAGGGCCGGCAGCGAAACGTCGGAGGAATGCGCATAGCCGACGGCGTCATCTTTTACCGCGCGCAGGCCGAAACCTTGACTAGTGTCATAGGTCGCCTGCTTCAGCCGGCCATTGTCGAACATCAGGGCTTCGGTCTGGCCATATTCCAGGAACAACTCGCCATCATCGGCGCCCGAAAGCCCACGCGCGATTTCGTGGCGAACGGCATCGCGGTCGAGTTGGGCGCGGTCAAGAAGCGAGGTCGGGGGCGTCATGTGTTCTCCAATCCGGCAGGCGGCGACATGCAGGTAGTTCAGCTAAGCAAAATCCCGCAAAGCGGTCGCCTTACATCACGGTAACCCGGATCTGCTCCGGCGCGCGTGACCCAGGCCACTTTCTCCAAAATAGGCGCGATGGTCTGCGAAAGGGAGGGGCGGGCTTGCCATAAAGCGAGGCAGATTGCCTCACGGTAATTTGTCGTAGCCCTCGCCGAGCCCGTTCAGGCTGAGTGGGAAGCCGATGCCTTCCTCAGGCGTCTCGAAGATGATGAAGGTCGCGGTCTTGGCGCTCCGCAACTGGCCCAACAGCTTGTCATCCATCACGACCTCGGCGACGCAGCCGTTGGGCAGGCAACGGACAAAACCGGCACGTCCAACGTCGACATTGTCGAGCTTGAGGCCGAGGCCTGAGGGCAAAAGCACGCCGAGCGGCGCCACCACCCGCATCAGCTTGCTCTTCTGGTCGGCGGTCTTCAGCACGATGACGGTCAGACCGGCGTTGGAGCGGTCTTCGGCTACCACGCTCTGAATCAACGCGCATTGTTCGGCCTGGGCACCGGGCGGGGTATCGCAGCGGATCTGCCAGTCGCCGTGGACCGAACGCACCGCGCCCTGGGCGCCAGCTGGCGCCGTCAGGCCCAACCAGCACACCAAAGCGACACTTGAAGCCAGACCTGCGCCCATGGCGCCGATCGAGAACACGTCCCGGATACGAATTCGCAAGCAGCGGAAAGCAACGGAACTGGTCGGGTATTTCGAAGGGCCCATCAGGGTCGATCCCTTGGTATTTCTTCGGCTTATGTCGTCGGCAACATCGGACGCACCCGACTGATACGGTAATGACGGCGCCTTGATGGCTGGCCGGGTATCACCGGAAGCCTCGATCTGCCAACGAATCAGACCCCGCAAGCGCAACATTTCTGTGCGTACATCCGGTAATCCACCTGTCAAGCCATCGCAGGCAGGAAACGGGAAGTTTCAGCTGATTTCCCGCGAAATTGCGACATTCGCATAACATCCTCAGAATAGCCGGTTATGCACCCCTGCAGGGCGTACTACTGCATTGCGATGGCCTTGGAATTATGGTTTGAGAGGCTGGATTTAGACGCATTCGAGCAAGCTGGCCCCGTGTACTGCCAAAGTACATCCTAAGGCCATTTGTCAGAGGCGGAGTTGTGCGCCATTCTTTGCCCTCGGGGAGAATGCGCGAGGGGATTTTATAAGGGAGCGCGAGCGGCATGAAGATGTCGAAGGGCCAAATCGGCCGTCGGTTGCTGGGTTGGGCGGTGGCCGGCACCGCATTTCTGACTTGCGGAACGGCGTTTGCCGAATTGGGCCAGCCGGCGCCGTGGGAGTACAAGCTGCAAGGGTCGGCTTCTCCCGTTATGGACAACATTACCTCGTTCCATAACTTCCTGACCGTCTTGATCACGGTCATTACGCTGTTCGTGCTGGCGCTGCTGGCCATCGTCATGGTCAAGTTCAACGCCAAGGCCAATCCGGTTCCCTCCAGGACAACTCACAACACCCTGATCGAGGTGGCCTGGACGCTGATTCCGGTGCTGATCCTGGTCAGCATCGCGGTGCCGTCGTTCAGGCTTATGTTCGAGGAACTCGATATTCCCAAGGCGGACCTTACAATCAAGGCGACGGGCAAGCAGTGGTACTGGTCCTATGCCTATCCCGATAACGGCAAGTTCGAATTCGATTCGCTGATGGCCGAGAACAAGCAGCCCCGCCTGCTCGGCGTCGACAATGAAATGGTCGTGCCGGTCAACAAGGTCATCCGGATCGAGACCACCGGTGCGGACGTGATCCACTCCTTCGCGGTGCCGGCCTTCGGTATCAAGATCGACGCCATTCCCGGCCGTCTCAATGAAACCTGGTTCAAGGCCACCAAGACCGGCATGTATTACGGCCAGTGCTCCCAGCTATGCGGCAAGGACCATGCTTTCATGCCGATCGCGGTCAGGGTCGTCAGCGATCAGGACTTCGCCGCGTGGATCGAGGACGCCAAGAAGAAGTTTGCCGCCAACCCGGAGAACTCGTTCGCTTCGGTCGGTACAGCGGCGCAATGAGCCGAAGGGCTGGCCTTCGGGCTAGCCGGAGATTTCCGTCAGGGCCAATGGGCGCCGACGGAAAGGGGACGAAGACCGCAGGGTCTCAAGAAGGATTGCAAGGCAGGATTTAAAAATGGCAACCACCGCAGCGTCTCACACCGATCACGCCCATGACGATCATGCCCACGATCATCCGACCGGATGGCGGCGCTTCGTCTACTCGACCAATCACAAGGACATCGGCACGATGTACCTGGTGTTTGCGATCATCGCCGGGATCATCGGCGCCGCGATGTCGATCGCGATCCGGGCCGAGCTGATGTATCCGGGCGTGCAGATCTTCCACAACACCCATACCTACAACGTGTTCGCGACATCGCATGGCCTGATCATGATCTTTTTCATGGTGATGCCTGCGATGATCGGCGGTTTCGGCAACTGGTTCGTGCCGCTGATGATAGGGGCGCCCGACATGGCGTTCCCGCGCATGAACAACATCTCGTTCTGGCTGCTGCCGGCTTCCTTCGCGCTGCTCCTCATGTCTACGATGGTGGAGGGCGAGCCCGGCACCCTGGGTGCCGGCACGGGCTGGACGCTGTATGCGCCGCTGTCGACCTCGGGTCATCCCGGTCCGGCGGTCGACTTCGCCATTCTGTCGATCCATCTGGCCGGTGCGTCGTCGATTCTCGGCGCCATCAACTTCATCACCACGATCTTCAACATGCGCGCGCCGGGCATGACGCTGCACAAGATGCCGCTGTTCGTCTGGTCGATCCTGGTCACGGTGTTCCTGCTGCTGCTGTCGTTGCCGGTGCTGGCGGGTGGCATCACCATGCTTCTGACCGACCGTAATTTCGGCACCACGTTCTTCTCGCCAGAGGGCGGCGGCGATCCCCTGTTGTTCCAGCACCTGTTCTGGTTCTTCGGTCATCCCGAAGTGTACATCCTGATTCTGCCGGGCTTCGGCATGATCAGCCAGATCGTCTCCACCTTCTCGAAGAAGCCGGTGTTCGGCTATCTCGGCATGGCCTATGCGATGGTGGCGATCGGCGGCATCGGCTTCGTGGTGTGGGCGCACCACATGTACACGGTCGGCATGTCGTCGGCGACGCAGGCCTACTTCGTCGCGGCCACCATGGTGATCGCAGTGCCGACCGGCGTGAAGATCTTTTCCTGGATCGCCACGATGTGGGGCGGCTCGATCGAGTTCAAGACACCGATGCTGTGGGCGATCGGCTTCATCTTCCTGTTCACCGTTGGCGGCGTCACCGGCGTGGTGCTGGCGAATGCCGGCGTCGACCGCGTATTGCACGACACCTATTACGTGATTGCGCACTTCCACTACGTGTTGTCGCTCGGTGCGGTGTTTGCAATCTTTGCCGGCTGGTACTACTGGTTCCCGAAGATGACCGGCTACATGTACAACGAGACCATCGGCAAGCTGCACTTCTGGGTCACTTTCATCGGCGTCAACCTGATCTTCTTCCCGCAGCATTTCCTCGGGCTGTCCGGCATGCCGCGGCGCACCGTCGACTATCCCGACGCCTTTGCCGGGTGGAACTTCATCTCCTCGATCGGCTCCTACATCGCCGGCTTCGGCGTGCTGATCTTCCTCTACTGCATGTTCGACGCCTTCTTCCTGCGCAAGGAGCAGGCCGCCGACAATCCGTGGGGTGTTGGTGCGACCACGCTTGAATGGACGCTGTCGTCGCCGCCGCCCTTCCATCAGTTCGAGGTGTTGCCGCGCGTACAGTAATGAACCACGTGGCGCGATGAGCGCCGCGTCCTTGCAGGGAAGAGAGCCGTCTTGTCGGTCGTCGATCACACCAGCATCGAACTTTCGCCGCGGATTTCCGAGGCCGAGGTCGCCGATTACGTCGCGCTGCTAAAGCCGCGGGTGATGTCGCTGGTTGTCTTCACCGCGCTCGTCGGTCTTGTAATCGCGCCGGCGCATGTGCATCCGGTGCTCGCCTTCACCTCGATTATCTGCATCGCGGTCGGCGCAGGCGCGTCGGGCGCGCTGAACATGTGGTACGAGGCCGACATCGACGCGCTGATGTCGCGTACCGCCAACCGGCCGATCCCGCGCGGCCGTATCACGCCGCCGGAAGCCGCCGCCTTTGGCATGACGCTGGCCTTCTTCTCGGTGATGACCCTCGGTATCCTCGTGAACTGGGTCGCCGGCGCGCTGCTCGCCTTTACGATCTTCTTTTACGTCGTGATCTACACCATGGCGCTCAAGCGCTGGACCGCGCAGAACATCGTGATCGGTGGTGCGGCCGGCGCGTTGCCGCCCGTGGTGGCCTGGGCTGCGGCGACCGGCTCGCTCTCGGTCGAGCCGCTGTTGCTGTTTCTGATCATCTTCTTCTGGACCCCACCGCACTTCTGGGCGCTGGCGCTGTTCCGCAGCGATGACTATGCCCGCGCCGGCGTTCCGATGCTGCCGGTCACGGCGGGACCGGACGCGACGCGGCTGCAAATCCTGCTCTACACGCTCGTGCTGGTCCTGGTGGCGCTTTCGCCTTGGCCGCTCGGCTATTTCGATGTGGCCTATGGCGTCGTCTCGCTTGTGCTCGGCGCCGGCATGCTGGCGCTTGCGATCAACGTCTACCGCCTTCGTGAGGGGCGTGAAGCCGCGCGCGCCACCCGCCAGCTTTTCGCGTTCTCGATCTTTTATCTGTTTGCGCTGTTTGCGACCCTTCTGATCGAGGTCGTTGTCCGCGCCGTCGCAGCGTCGATCTGGTAAGGGCGCATGGCAGCTCTAATGGCCGATAACGACAGACCAGAGGGAATTGTCCTGACCGAGGCGCAAAAGAAAAGCCGCCGTCAGCGGTCGATCGCCATTGCGCTCGCGCTCGGCGTTCTGGTCGTGCTGTTTTTCGCGGTCACCCTCGTCAAGGGGCCGGCCGTCCTCGTGCGGCCGATGTAAAGACATGGCGAAGTAAAGACATGGCGAACCAATCGAACCAGCATCAGGCTTCCATGGGCAAGAAAGCGTCGTCGCGCCGCGGCCTGACCCGCGATGCCACAGTGGCGGCGATCTGCGGCTTCGTGGTGGTTTTCATGGTGGGGGCCGCTTACGCCGCGGTGCCGTTCTATAACTGGTTCTGCCGCGCCACGGGATTCAACGGCACCACGCAGGTGGCAACTTCCGCGCCTTCGGCCGCGCCGCTGGCACGCAAGATCGCGGTTCGCTTCGATTCCAACGTCGCCGGCGGGCTGCCCTGGAAATTCGAACCGGAACAGACCGAAATCGAGATCAAGATCGGCGAGGTCACAACCATCTTCTACAAGGTGACCAATCAGTCCGCTCGGACCACGACCGGGCAGGCCGCCTACAATGTCGCGCCGCTGACGGTCGGGTCCTACTTCGAGAAGATCAACTGCTTCTGCTTCACCGAGCAAACCATGGCGCCGGGCGAAACCCGCGAGATGCCGGTCGTGTTCTATGTCGATCCGTCGATTGTCAAAGACAGCGACAATGACACCCTGAGCACCATCACCCTGTCCTATACGTTTTACCCCGTCCGCGATCCCGTAACCAAACCACTGGCTGCGAGCGAGGTGGAAAAGCCCAAAGGGAACGAGAAGGGCAACCTTTGAGAAGCGTGCGCCTTGGCTGGGGTGAGCTCCGGCCATTGCGAAGTCTGAATTTAACGGCTGAGACGGAGTGGCCGCACAGGCCCTGCTAACGGAGAGATCGAAAATGGCTACGGCGCAAGTCAAGCATCACGACTATCACCTCGTCGATCCGAGCCCGTGGCCGGCGGTCGGCTCCATTTCGGCCTTCATCATGGCCGTCGGCGCCATCACCTGGATGCATCATATGACCGGCGCGGCGCCGATCATCTTTTTCATCGGTGTCATCGGTGTGCTCTACACCATGGCGAGCTGGTGGACGGATGTGATCCGCGAGGCGCAGTACAAGGGCGATCATACCCGCGTCGTGCAGATCAGCCATCGCTATGGCATGATCCTGTTCATCGCTTCGGAGGTGATGTTCTTCGTCGCCTGGTTCTGGGCCTTCTTCAATTCGGCGCTGTTCCCGGCGGACGCGGTTCACGCGGCCCGTGATGCCATTTTTGGATGCGGCGCCGGCACCCAGATGGGCGCCTGCAGCGTTCCCGGCACCTGGCCGCCGAAGGGCATCGAGGCCTTCGATCCCTGGCATCTGCCGCTGCTCAACACGCTCCTGCTCCTGACCTCGGGCACCACGGTGACCTGGGCCCACCATGCGCTCCTGGAAAACGACCGTCAGGGCCTGAAATACGGCTTGATCCTGACCATCGTGCTTGGAGCGTTGTTCACCTGCGTGCAAGCTTACGAATATAGCCACGCGCTGTTCGGTTTCTCCGGCAACGTCTATGGCGCGACCTTCTTCATGGCGACCGGCTTCCACGGCTTCCATGTGCTGGTCGGCACGATCTTCCTGATCGTCTGCCTGATCCGCGCCTATGCCGGTCACTTCACGCCGACCCAGCACCTCGGCTTTGAATTCGCCGCCTGGTACTGGCATTTCGTCGACGTGGTGTGGCTGTTCCTGTTCGCCTGTATCTATGTCTGGGGCACCGGCGGCGGTCGGTTGATCGGCGCCGAATAGGCTTGCCCATCATCCATTCTAAAAGGGCGGCCCCGCGGTCGCCCTTTTTCATTTCCATGTGAAAGCAAGGCCAGCGGAATTGATACCTCACGCCGCGACGCTCCGTTGTGCTAAACGGCTGTTCCATGAGTGAACCCGCGCCCCCAAAATCCAGCATCTTGCAGAGCGCGCTGCGTGGCCTCGCCTGCAAATGTCCGCGCTGCGGCCGCGGGAAGTTGTTCTCAGGCTTTCTGACGCTGGCGCCGCGATGCCAAGCCTGTGGGCTGGACTATACGTTCATCGATACCGGCGATGGCCCGGCGATCTTCATCATCATGCTGGCGGGTGCTATCGTCGTGGCCTGCGCGCTGATTGTGGAGGTGAAGTATCAGCCGCCGTTCTGGCTGCACGCTGTGCTCTGGCTGCCGCTGATTCTGGTCACCACGCTGTTGCCGTTGCGTTCGATGAAGGCGCTTCTGATCGCGCTGCAATTCCACCACAAGGCCGCACCGGGTCGTTTGATTGATCGCGAGCCGAAATGAGCGCGACCGCAGGACGGCCTCGCCTCGGCTTCAGCCTCTTTACGCTCGCCATGGTCGCCGCCTTCATTGGTCTCGGCGTCTGGCAACTCCAGCGCAGGATAGAAAAGCATGCGCTGATCGCAGCGCTGACCGAACGGCTCGCGGCCACGCCGGTCCCGCTGCCGCCTGCGGCAACCTGGAGTTCGCTCAACGCCGAGAGAGATGAATTCCGCCGCGTCCATTTCAGGGCGACCTTTGGCCCTGGGCCAGATGTCATGGTCTATAGCTCCGGTTCGGCCGTCCGCGACGATGTTTCCGGACCCGGCACCTGGGCTTTCATTCCGGCGCGGCTTCCGAGCGGCGAAATTGTCGTGGTCAATGCCGGCTTTGTGCAGAATACGATGCAGGACCGCCCACAGCAGGATCGCGCGGTAGCGCACCTTGGCACTGATGAAGCGACCGAGCTTGTCGGCTACATCCGCTTCCCGGAAAGCGCGGGTCTCCTCACACCGGCAGCCAATGTCGAGAAGCGGCTCTGGTTCACACGCGATCATCTGGCGATGGCGCATGCGCTCGGCTGGGGTGATGCCGGCAAGACAATGGCGCCATTCTACATCGACCTCGAACTGCCGCTGCCGCCGGGCGGCATTCCGAAACCCGGTCCGCTGCAAGTGCATCTCAAGGATGACCACCTGCAATACGCCGTCACCTGGTTCGCTTTGGCTGGTGCGGTCATGATTGCCTTTCTCGTCTGGTGGCGCGGCAAACGTCACCGCGCCGGGCAGGGATAGCCTGCTCGTTGCATTCGGCCGGCCGGCCCATCAGGACAATTGCCTGTTCTCGCGACTGACGACCGCCAGTTGTTCGGTTTGAACCGCCTCGAGCCGCGCCATCATCAGGATGCCAGCTACGAAAGCCAGGCCGAGGTCCTCGGCCTGCTCGATGGCGTCGTCAATTTTTTCAACCAGTACTCTCGTCTCTTTCGCTCGGAACATGAAAATCCCCTTTGCTTCCTGCACGCCTCGCGCCAGTGCGGCGTCTCAAATCGTCTTCCAAATTGTTCTGATGATCACGAACATAAAACGCCCTGTCAGGCAGCCGGAATCAGAACGCTGATTGCGGGACGTTCGACGGCGGGAAGGCCCTGCCAGACCAGCATCGGTCCCGGCACCGACCGGCGGATGCAGATTTCCGTCCAGGCCTGTTCGTTGACGTCGACCATCACGGCGATCGTCGACATCGATTCGATATCGAGAGGGAGGCCGAGCGGGCGTGCGACCCAGCCCTGATCGAGCAGGCGCGGCAGCCACCAGCTCTCAAGCACGATCGTGAAGGCCGACAGCCCCATTGAAAGTCCGTATTCCATGGCGGCGGCCTGAATCACGGCCTCGGCGCGCGGCCCGGCATGTTCGCCGCGCCGCTTGGGTACGACAAAAATCCGTGACAATTCGTAGACGTCGGCGCGCCGAATGGGACCGTCCAGCGACAGCTTCGGAAACAAATCACTGAGCAGCGTCGGCGCCGTCGTCGGCACCAGGCGCATGCCCGTGACGATGGAGCGGCCTTCCAGGCCCAGAAGGTAGACCGTTTCGTCAGTATCGAACTGGTCTATTTCGCGTTTGTCGGGGCGATCGAGAGCGCTCCACTTGCGCTCGACGACGTAAATCTGGTGGCGAAGCCGAAAATAGTCTTCGAGGATTTCCGAGTACAAATGCCGGTTGTCGCGACGGATGACATGGACGTCCATAGAACTCTCCCGAGCGGCGCGCGATTTGCGCAGGTCGGGAGAGTGTTTTTTCGCACGTCAACCGGCTACTGTCCGAAAGGACAGGTCAGTGCTCCGGTTCTGATATTCGTATCATATCGCGGCGGGCAATTTTACGAACGTCAGAACCACAGGACACCAGCAACCGTATGATTCTAGTGGTCCGATTCTAACATTCGCATCCCTTCGTAGCGGACACTTTTGCGAATGTTAGAATCGAAGGACCACTAGCAAATATAGGTCTCTAGTGGAGTTTTGGATTTGACATTCGCTTTGGGAGTTCGTGGCGAGGCGAATGTCAAATCCACTCCACTAGTGCGGCTTGGACTCTGGCGCTCCTTCAAAGGACCCGCGGCGGCACTAAAAGGAACGTCAGAGCCGCCGCACTAGAGCTTGATCAGTCCGCGGGCAAGGGCCTTGGCAACCGCCGAGGTTCGGTTGACGGCGTTCAGTTTGCGTGAAGCTTCGACCAGATGGAACTTCACGGTGCGCTCCGAGATCCTCAAGATGACCGAGATCTCCCATGAGGTCTTGCCGCCCGCGACCCAGCGCAGAACTTCCCGCTCGCGGGTCGTCAGCAAATCGCGCTTTTCCGGTTGTGCCCGGGACAGCGATCGAATGCGATTGTGGGCGTAGACCCCGATCAGTTGAAGCGCGCTCTTTGCAACCGGGTCGAGGTGCAGGTATTCGGTAGCAAGGCTGATCACCGCGCCGCCCTCGTCGTAGTGCAGCGGAATGCAATAGCCATCCCTCAGCCGGAATTCGGTTGCGCGGGTCATCACCAGATGCGCGGCGGGATCATCGTCCTTGTCGTAACGCGCTTCAGACCATCCAAACGGCTGAACCGTGGAGGCGCCGTGACGCGGGACCGGATCCAGGATGCTGAAGTTTTCGCGCGTGTAGAGTTCGAACCATTCCATCGGCCAGCCGTTGGCGACCGTCAGTTCGGGAAGCGCGGTTCCCGGCGCCGGCAGGCCGGCCATGATATAGGCGTGAAATCCGCACGCCCTGATTTCGGATTCGAACAGCTCAATGACACCCGGCGCGTTGAGACGCTCGACCGCATCCACAAAGTCGAGCGCTCGCCTCCCCCATTGCCGGGCTGCGTCAGCCATCGCGTCCCCTCGGTCCCGCTGAGAGATTGCAACCTCACCGTGCTTGCGTCAATTACGGATCAACTTTTCCGCTCACCGCTTCGTCTGCGGTAACCCGGTCCTTGCCGGCCACGCATCGCCAGGACACGCGGCGAGGCTTGGCATACCGGTTGGTGTGGGCCGGACAGCCTGAAAGCCGACAACGCCGCGTTCTCCGCCCTGCCAGGCGTTCCGGCCTCGTGCGTCGGAACGAAGAAGCGGTTTCCAGTTCCTGCCAAAACGCTTATGGTGGCGCCGCTTTGTCACCGGCAAGGTGATTTTATATAAAAATGTCAAAGGCTTGACTGGATATCGGGCCGTTGGAGGCTAGTGCCGCCTATTTGACGTTCCTGCTCTACAAGCGGCGAATTCGGCTCAGGAACTTCAAATAGAAAGCGGCACCGGGATAGCAAATTTGCCAGTGCCCATAACTTTTCGAAGTTCGTAAAAGGGGGCGCTGCGATGGAGTACGAACTTCAAAAAGTGGGCACTGGTTTGACGCAGTACATTTCGACGCGGGGGGAGGCTCCCGCTCTGGGTTTTTGCGACGTGATGCTGACCGGGCTCGCCCGCGACGGCGGCCTCTACGTGCCCGAAATCTGGCCGCAGCTGTCGTCTGAGACCATCGCCGGATTTTCCGGGCGGCCCTATTGGGAAGTCGCGGTCGACGTGATTCGTCCCTTTGTCGCCAACGAGATTTCCGATGCCGATCTCGGGCGCATGGCCAACGAGGCCTATGCCACCTTTCGTCACCCTGCCGTGGTGCCGCTCGATCAGACCGGACCCAATCAATTCCTGCTCGAACTTTTTCACGGCCCGACGCTGGCGTTCAAGGACGTCGCGATGCAGTTGCTCTCTCGGCTGATGGACCACGTGCTGGCGAAGCGGGCGCAGCGCACCACGATCGTGGTGGCAACATCCGGCGACACCGGCGGTGCCGCGGTCGATGCCTTTGCGGGTCTCGATAACGTCGATCTCATCGTGCTGTTTCCGCACGGCCGCATCTCGGATGTGCAACGGCGGATGATGACCACGACCGGCGCCGGCAACGTTAATGCACTGGCCGTCGAAGGCACCTTCGACGATTGCCAGGCGATCGTGAAGGAATTGTTCAACGATCACGCGTTTCGTGATGCGGTCGCGTTGTCGGGAGTCAATTCCATCAACTGGGCGCGCATCGTGGCGCAGGTGGTGTACTATTTCACATCGGCCACGGCGCTTGGCGCGCCGGCGCGCAGCGTCGACTTCACCGTGCCGACGGGCAATTTCGGCGATATCTTCGCCGGTTTCGTGGCCAAGCGCATGGGGCTGCCGATCAGGTGGCTGCGCATCGCCTCCAACATCAACGACATCCTGCCGCGCACCCTCAAGACCGGTATCTACGAGACCCGCGAAGTCCACGCCTCGACCTCGCCGTCGATGGATATTCAGGTGTCGTCGAATTTCGAACGTCTGCTGTTCGAAGCGAGCAATCGTGATGCGGCGCTGGTGCGGCGGCTGATGGCCTCGCTCAAGCAGTCCGGCCGCTTCGTGCTGCCAGATGCGGTTCTGGCGGCGGTGCGCGCCGAATTTGACGCCGGCCGCGCCGACGAAACCGAGACCAGCGCCGTCATTCGCGCCGCCTGGCGCGAAGCGGGCGATCTGGTCGATCCGCACACGGCGGTCGCGCTGGCGGTAGCGGATCGCGACAGGCCGGATTCGAAAGTGCCCAACATCGTGCTGTCGACCGCGCATGCCGCCAAGTTTCCCGATGCAGTGGAGGCGGCCTGCGGTGTTAGGCCGGAACTGCCGCCATGGCTTGAAGGTTTGATGACCAGGTCTGAGCGCGTCCAGGTGATGAAAAACGACAAGGTTGAAGTTGCGCGATTTGTCCGCTCGGTCAGCCGGGCTGCGAAGGAAGGAACTGCGGGATGAGCGTTGAAGTCACCAAGCTGCCGTCTGGCCTCACCGTCATCACCGATACAATGCCGCATCTGCAGACTGCCGCGCTCGGGATTTGGGCGGGCGTCGGTGGCCGCGACGAGAAGCCCAACGAGCACGGGATATCGCATCTGCTCGAACATATGGCGTTCAAGGGAACGACGCGGCGGACGTCACGCGAGATCGTCGAGGAGATCGAGGCGGTCGGCGGCGATCTCAACGCCGGCACTTCGACGGAAACCACCGCTTATTACGCTCGTGTCATGAAGGCCGACGTTCCGCTGGCGCTCGACGTGCTCTCCGACATTCTCACCAATCCCTCTTTCGTGCCCGATGAGCTCGAGCGGGAAAAGAGCGTTATTGTGCAGGAAATCGGCGCGGCCCAGGACACGCCCGACGACGTCGTGTTCGAGCATCTCAACGAACTGTGCTATCCGGAGCAGCCGATGGGGCGATCGCTGCTCGGAACGGCAAAGACGCTGAAGTCCTTCGACCGCGACATGCTGCGCGGTTATCTTTCGACGCATTATCGTGGTCCCGACATGGTGGTCGCGGCAGCCGGCGCCGTCGATCACAAGCGCGTGGTCGAAGACGTGGCGCAGCGTTTTGCAGGTTTCGACGGCACGCCGGCGCCAAAGCCCGAGCCGGCGATGTTCGGCAAGGGAGGCTCGCGCGTGGTGCATCGCGAACTTGAGCAGGCGCATCTGACGCTGGCGCTCGAAGGGGTTCCGCAAACCGACCTGTCGCTGTTTTCGCTTCAGGTATTCACCAACATTCTCGGTGGTGGCATGTCATCGCGCCTGTTTCAGGAAGTACGCGAGAAACGCGGCCTCTGTTATTCGATCTACTCTTTCCACGCACCCTATATCGATACCGGATTCTTCGGCCTTTATACCGGCACCGATCCGGGCGACGCACCGGAGATGATGGAAGTCATCGTCGATGTCATCAACGATGCCGTCGAGACGTTGACGGAAGCCGAGATCGCGCGCGCCAAGGCGCAGATGAAGGCTGGTCTGTTGATGGCTTTGGAAAGCTGCAGCTCGCGCGCGGAGCAACTGGCACGCCATATCCTGGCCTATGGACGGCCGCTGACGGTTGAGGAGCTGGTGACGAGGATCGATGCTGTCAGCGTCGAGACCACGCAAAATGCGGCGCGCGCGCTGTTGTCCCGCAGCCGGCCCGCGGTCGTTGCGCTTGGCAGCGGGAGGGGGCTAGACACGGCGGTCGCTTTTGCGGAAGGATTGACCAAATCGAAAGCCAAGGAGCGCCTTCACTGACGTTCCTTTCAGTTTCGCAGCGATCCCGTTTGAGGCATCGGGGGAGTTTCATCCATGGCCCTGTTTCGGTTGCCATCAAGCGGTCCGGCGGCGCTTGTTCCGCGCGGTCACGGCCTGTTGCTGCGGGCGCCGCAGATGTCGGATTTTCTGCAATGGGCGCATTTGCGTGAAATCAGCCGCAGCTATCTGACGCCCTGGGAGCCGATCTGGCCATCCGACGACTTGACCCGGTCCGGCTTCCGCCGCCGCTTGCGCCGCTATGCCGAAGATATCGCGGCCGACCGGTCGTATCCTTTCATCGTGTTCTGCGAGACCGATGGTGTGATGATTGGCGGAATCACCCTGGCGAATGTCCGCCGCGGCATCGTTCAGGCCGGCACGATCGGCTATTGGGTCGGACAGCCCCATGCCCATCGCGGCTACATGACGACAGCGCTGCGTGTGCTGCTGCCCTCGCTGTTCGGCGAGCTCAATTTGCACCGCATCGAGGCCGCTTGTATTCCCACCAATACGCCGTCGATCAGGGTGCTGGAGAAGTGCGGCTTTACCCGCGAGGGCCTCGCGCGGCGCTATCTCTGCATTAACGGCGTCTGGCAGGACCACCTGTTGTTTGGCCTGCTACACGAAGATTTCCGCGGCTGATAACCTTGTTGCGGGTAAATAACCTTGTTTCCGGATTATGACAGGCGCCTTGGGTTTGCCTCCATTGCGCTGCTATAAGCACCGGCATATGCGCCGTCGAAAGCCTATTCGGGGGCAATTTGAGTCGGGGATTTTCCGGTAATGCGGCACAAACGGATCGGGCAGGCGAGGGTGGCCGGCAACGGAGGCCACAAGCGCATTGCGATGGCGCTTGCAGCCGCGTTGCTGACGTCATGCAGCGGGACCACTATCAACAGTCCCTTCAGCACGGCGCCGCCGCCCCAGGAAGATATTCCCACAATCAGCGAGCGGTTCGATCAGCTGTTTGGCGGCCGTGGAAAGGTCTCTGAAACGGCACCCGACGGCACCGAGGTCGATTGTCCGGTGGTGAAAATTCGCGCCGGCGCGTCCACCTACGGGGTAGCGCCGCCCGGCAAGCAACCCGTGGCCAGCGAGTTGAACTATCAGGCGACCATCACGCGTACGGCACGCGATTGCCGACGCACCCCCAACGGCCAGATTGTCGCGCGGATCGGCATTCAGGGCCGTGTCATTGCCGGTCCCGCCGGCGCGCCCGAGACCGTCGAAATCCCGGTTCGTGTCGCGGTGGTGCAGGCCGGTGTGAACGAAAGGGTGCTTACCACCAAGGTGTATCGGACTACGGTATCGATGAATGAGTCCGGTGGCGCCTTCAGCCTGGTCGGTGAAGACCTTCTTTTCAACATGCCCGCACAGCTTACGAGCGATTCCTTCGTTCTCTATGTCGGCTTTGATCCGCAAGCGGTTACGCCACCGGCCAAACCGTCGCGCCGGAAATAAGACCGGATCAAGCTTTTCGGCAATAAAAAAGCCGGCGCTATGATTTCGCGCCGGCTTTTGTCTTCCCGTGAATTGGATTCGTCAGTTCAGCTTTTCGCGAACTTCAGTGATGCCCTTGGCCAGCAGATCGTCGGCGACCTGTCCCTTCACCGTCTGCGACAGGATGGTGGAGGCCGCGGTCACCGCGGCGTTGGCTGCGGCGGCACGGACATCGGCAAGCGCCTGAGCTTCGGCGAGCGCGATCTTGTTCTCGGCGGTCTTGGTGCGCCGGGCGACAAAGTCTTCCATCTTGCCCTTGGCTTCGGCAGCGATGCGCTCGGCATCGACCTTTGCCGCGGCGATGATGTCCTGGGCTTCGCGCTCGGCGGTGGCACGCTTGGCCTTGTATTCTTCGAGCAGATTGGCGGCTTCCTGTTTGAGGCGGCGGGCATCGTCGAGCTCGGCCTTGATGCGTTCGCTGCGATGATCAAGCGCGGTCAGCACCGTACGGTGAACGCCGATATAGGCGAATACGCCCATCAGGATGACGAAGCCAACGGCGACCCAGAATTCCGGTTCGGCGAACATCCAGCTTACCCTTTCAAGGTCGCGTCAACGGCCTGTCCGACCGACGCGCCATCCGGTGCCACTCCGGTCAGCCGCTGGACGATGGCGGCGGCCGCATCGGTCGCGATGCCCCGTACATTGCTCATCGCCGCTTCTCGCGTCGCGGCGATGGTTTTTTCGGCATCCGCCAGTTTGACCGCCAGCCGCTCTTCCAGCGTCTTGCGTTCAGCTTCCGAGGCCGCATTCAGCTTTTCGCGGGTCTCCGCACCGATCGCCTGCGCACGGGAACGCGCGGCGGCCAGTTCGCTCTCATAGGTCTTGAGCGCACTGTCCGAACTCGTCCTTCAGCTTCTGTGCTGCCGCCAGATCGCCGTCGATCGTGTTCTGGCGCTCGTCGATCACGCCGCCGACGCGCGGCAGCGCAAATTTCGAGACGATCAGATACAGCGCGACGAACGCAATCACCAGCGACACCAGCTGCGAGGCGAAGGTGTCCTTCTGGAACGGCGGAAACGGCGCCTTGTGGCCGCCGTCGGCCTCGGTATGAGCGGTGGCGCCCTTCGGCTCGCCATGACTTTCAGCCATGGGCTTCTCCTGTTCGGCTAACCGAGATTCGATTCCCGCCTCTTAAGCGAGGCGTGACCGGCGATGGATCAGAGCGCGAACAGCAGGAGCAGCGCGATCAGCAGCGAGAAGATGCCGAGCGCTTCGGTCACCGCGAAGCCGAAAATCAGGTTGCCGAACTGGCCCTGAGCGGCCGACGGGTTACGCACCGCAGCGGCAAGGTAGTTGCCGAAGATGATGCCCACGCCGGCGCCAGCGCCACCCATGCCGATGCAGGCAATACCAGCACCAATGTACTTTGCGGCAATCGGATCCATGAAACGAACTCCTTCTTGAGGTTTGGCTAGAGGGGCCGATCAGTGGCCCGGATGGATAGCATCGTTGATGTAGATGCAGGTGAGGATGGTGAAGACGTAGGCCTGAAGGAAGGCCACCAGAAGTTCGAGCGCGGTCAGCGCGATGACCATGCCAAGCGGCAGGATGGCGCCGAAGTAGCCGGCAATGCCAAGGCCCGCCAGCAGCGGAATGAAGCTTGCGAACACCGCGAGCGCAATGTGGCCCGCCAGCATGTTGGCAAACAGACGCACTGAATGCGAGATCGGCCGCAGAAAGAACGAGAAGATCTCGATGAAAACGACCAGCGGCAGGATGAAGATCGGAATGCCAGACGGCACGAACAGCTTGAGGAATTTCAGGCCGTTCTTGTAGAAGCCGTAGATCAGCACGGTGAAGAACACCAGAAACGCCAGCGCCGCGGTGACGATGATGTGGCTTGCAATCGTGAAGTTGTAGGGAATGACGCCGACGATGTTGGAGACCGCGATCAGCATGAAGAGCGAAAAGATCAGCGGAAAGAATTTCATTCCGTCCTTGCCGGCCGTCGATCGGATCGTGTTGGCGACGAATTCGTAAGCGATCTCGGCCACCGACTGGATGCGTCCCGGCACCAGGCGCCGGCCGGAGCCGAGCATCAGCAGCGAAATCAGCGCCACCGCTCCGAGCATGTAGGCGGAGGAGTTGGTGAAGGCGATCTCCTGATTGCCGATATGGCCAATCGTGAAGAGCTTTTCGATATGGAATTGTTCGATCGGATCGACCATCCGCGCGGCATCTCTAGCTGTTGCCGGCCACGCCGGCATTTCAAATCATGTCGTCCGGCACTTCCTTAACGGCCAGTCTTGCCTGGAGCAACACCTGCCGAGCGGATCACGTTCAGAACGCCGGCCGAGAAGCCGAGCAGCACGAACACGATGAGCCCGAAAGGTGACGTCGAAAGCAGACGGTCGAAACCCCAGCCCATCAGTGCCCCGACGAGAACGCCGGCGACCAGCTCCGATGAGAGGCGGAAACCGAGTGCCATCGCCGAAGCGCGGGCGCTGCCGTCTCCACTTCCTGCTTCGGATTGGTCAGTTCTGATGTTTCGGCTGCCCCGAACTTCGGACAACCGGTGCTCCAGACTTCCGAGCCTTGCGGAAAGCGCGGCTTCGTCGGGAGACGATTTGCTTTCCTCTTCGCGGTCATTCGTGCCTTGCGCCATGTTTGCTAAGACCCGAAATGATTGCGGAGAATGAAAACGACGCCCGTCACCCCTCAAAAGCCGCGCGGACCATACTGACCACGTTAAATCAAGTCAAGATTGCGTCACAGCTATGCATCTATTTGATATTGCTTGTATATTCGCTTTATCCTTGGCTGCCTGAATCGCGTGGTCGCCGCACTGCAATAGATCGCTCCCGGATCGCCATAAATCCGCGCCGGAAACCACCTTGCACCGGCCGGTGGAGGGGATTTGACATTCGCCAGCAGGCGCGTGTTGGGATGATCTCATCGATAGCCAAATCCCAAAACGCCTTCCTGAGAGACCTCATGCCGCGTCAGATCGACTACTACTTCTCGCTTTCCTCTCCCTGGGCCTATATCGGGCACAAACTGTTCCGGGAGGTCGTCGCTACCTACGGCCTCAGGGTCAATCACAAGCCGGTCGTGCTGGTCGATCTGTTCTCCGAGACCGGCGGGCTGCCGCTCGTCAAACGTCACCCGGTGCGACAGCGTTACCGTATGCTCGAATTGCAGCGCTGGCGCGACAAGCGGGGGCTGAATTTTCATTTCCAGCCGAAGCACGCACCCTTCAATGCACGGCTGGCCGACGGGCTTGTGATCTCGGCGATCGAGGCGGGTCATGATCCTGATCCCTTCCTGCGCCGGGCCTTTGCAGGCGTCTGGGAAGACGAACTCGATCTGACGGATGCCGCAGCGCTGGTTCGCTTGGCCGACGATTGCGGCCTTCCGGGCCAAGCGCTGGTGGAGCGGTCCGCGACGGACGAGATCGGTCAGAAATACGAACAGAATTGTCAGGATGCGTTGTCGGCCGACGTGTTCGGGTCGCCAGCCTATGTGCTGGACGGCGAAGTATTCTGGGGTCAGGATCGGATCGAATTGCTGGCGGACGCATTGAAATCGGGTCGTGCGCCCTATCGCTCGCAGGTTTGAGGGGCGGGCACGGATCGATAGCGGGAAGACCCAGTGTCCCGATTCCGAAGTTCATGTCATTTTTCGGAGCCACGTTTCGAACTTCGGAATCGAAAGGACACCAGCTAACATATTGATCTAGTGTGGCCTTGGTCCGGAAGTCCGCATGACGAACCCGCGGCGCAAACGATGCGGACTTCTGAACCGCCACACCAGACAGCCTTTTGAGGCGGAGCAGCCCATGACCAGAGCGCCATACCTGACGTCAGCCGTTGTCTTCATATCGGTCCTGGCCGGAGCGCGCGGCGCTGTGGCTGAAGCGATGCCCGACAATGAAAATGGCCGTTTTGCACTGTCGCCGATCCCCGACGGCGTGATCAGGCTGGATACCCGCACCGGCGCGGTCTCGACCTGCAGCAATGGCAGCGCTGGCTGGGCCTGCTATGCCGTGCCGGACGAGCGCGCGGCGTTCGATGCGGAAATCGGCCGGCTGCAGGCCGAGAATGAAAAGTCCAAGGCGGAAGTGGAACGGCTGAAGGCCGAACTGGTCTCGCGCCCACCGGTTGCCGAAGGCAAGACCGACGAAGCGCTGCCCAAATCGGACTCGCTGAAAAAGGCCGAACCGAAGGTTGCCGAGGGTGAACGCAAGATCGAAATCCCGTTGCCGAGCGACCGGGACATGGATCGGGTGATGTCGTTCCTCGAACAAGCCTGGCGGCGGCTGGTCGAGATGGCCAACCGGATGCAGAAAGACGTCAGCGGCAAGATCTGAAAGCCGCGCATGGCAGCATCTCCCTCCATCTCTCGCAACGTCGCGTCGGCGGTTTCCGCCGGTTCGATCGTATCTTCTGTGCTTAACGTTCAGACGTCGGGCCGCGGCTTTCTCGATCTGTCGGCCGAGGTTGCACAATTCGTCAAGGAAGCGGGCGCGATCGAAGGCCAGGTGACGCTGTTCATTCGTCACACCTCGGCCTCGCTCACCATTCAGGAGAATGCCGATCCCACGGTGCTGGCCGATTTGACTACCGCGCTCGATCGTCTCGCGCCGGAAAATGCGGGATGGCGCCACGACACCGAAGGCCCCGACGACATGCCGGCCCACATCAAGACCATGCTGACGGCAACCTCGCTGCAAGTCCCGCTTCTCAAGGGCAGGCTGATGCTGGGGACGTGGCAGGCGATCTATCTGATCGAGCATCGACGACGACCGCACGCCCGCGAGATTGTCGTGCAATTCGTTGGCGCGACGTCGCATCAATAGTCAGGCGCAAAACAAACCGGCCGCGGGAAGCGCTTCCCGCGGCCGGCCTTTGTCCCGAACTTAAAGCGGGAATCAGTTGTTGCGGATGTCGACATCCTTGGTTTCGGGCAGGAACAGGAATCCGACTACCAGGCTCATGACGGCGATGATGACCGGATACCAAAGACCGGAATAGATGTTGCCGGTATAGGCGACGATGGCGAACACCGTCGCCGGCAGGAAACCTCCGAACCAGCCGTTGCCGATGTGATAGGGCAGCGACATGCCGCTATAGCGGATGCGGCTCGGGAACAGTTCCACCAGCCATGCCGCAATCGGCGCATAGACCAGCGTCACATAGACCACGAGCAGCCACAGCAGGATCACTGTCATCACGTGATTGATTTCGGCAGGATCGGCGGAAGCCGGATAGCCGTGGGTCTTGATTGCCGCCGGTAGGGCTTTGGCGAAATCCGGCGAACTCGCGTTCAGCGTCTGCTCGCCGATCTTCACCTGTGCCGGCGTTCCCTTCGGCGCGTCCTGGCTCTGATAGTTCACCGACAGGTTGACCAGTCCGGACTTCGCGATGTCGCAGCCTGTAGTGAATTTTTCGGTGCCGGTTGCCTTGAACTGAAACGAGCATTCCGAGGGGTCGGCGATGACCGTTACCGGCGCGGCGGCAAGCGCCGTCTCGAGCTTCGGATTGGCGAAGTGCGTGATGCCCTTGAAGATCGGGAAATACGTCAGCGCCGCGAGCAGGAAGCCGACCAGAATGATCGGCTTGCGGCCGATCTTGTCGGAGAGCCAGCCGAACAGGACGAAGCCTGGCGTGCCGAGCGCAAGCGCAACCACGATCATGATCTGCGCGGTGACGCCGGGCACCTTGAGGGTCTGGGTCAGGAAGAACAGCGCATAGAACTGCCCGCCATACCACACCACCGCCTCGCCGGCCGTGGCGCCGAACAAAGCGAGAATGGCAATCTTGGCGTTGTTCCATTCAGCAAACGCCTCGCCCAGCGGACGCTTCGAGGTTTTGCCTTCTTCCTTCATCTTCTTGAAGATCGGCGACTCGTTCAGGCTTAAGCGGATCCAGATCGAAACCGCGAGCAGGATGCCGGAGAGCAGGAACGGAATGCGCCAACCCCAATCACCAAACGCCGCTTCGCCCATCCAGTTGCGGACGCCGAGAATGAGCAGCAGCGCGAGGAACAGGCCGAGCGTTGCGGTGGTCTGAATCCATGACGTGTAATAGCCGCGCTTGTTGGCCGGCGCGTGTTCGGCGACGTAAATCGCAGCACCGCCGTATTCGCCGCCGAGCGCCAGGCCCTGGATCAGCCGGAGGCCGATCAACACCACCGGTGCCGCGATGCCCCAACTGCCGTAACCCGGCAGCAGGCCGATGAAGAAGGTGCCGACGCCCATCAGGGTCATTGTGATCAGGAAGGTGTATTTGCGGCCGATCATGTCGCCGAGACGGCCGAAGATCAGCGCGCCAAACGGCCGCACCGCAAAGCCGGCCGCAAAGGCGAGCAGCGCGAAGATGAAGCCGACATTCGGCGGAACGTTGGAGAAGAAGTATTTGGCGAGAAAGGCGCCGAGGGTTCCGTAGATGTAGAAGTCGTACCACTCGAACACTGTACCGAGCGACGATGCGAAAATGACCTTTCGCTCTTCTGCGGTCATCCCCCCGGTGCGGACGTCGCCACTACCCGCTGTTGCTGCCATTGCCATTGTTCGCACTCCCCGAAATCATGTTGCTGGTTCGTCCTCATGCGCCGGCCGAACCAGGCCACGAGGTTAACGCGCACGGTAACATCGCCGTGAAACCTCGCCCAGTAAGACTTTCGGCCCGCTGTGGAAGGCGCATTTGTGAAAGGATGGACGTCTCGCTGCGCGGGTTGATCCAGGGATTGCTGTTGCGGCGCACAAGTGTCTGAATTAACCGCTATTTCGCATGGCGGTACTGTTACTCTTGCATGCGGTCGTAGGCCGCAGGACAATCGAAAAGCAAAACGGCTACACCGAACTTGCTCCACAACTAACCCATTGCAAGCCATAGATGACTGCCACCCATCTTGTAATTGCCGACGACCACCCGCTGTTCCGCGACGCTTTGCGTCAGGCGGTGGCGAGTGTCGTGACGTCGGCAAAAATCGACGAGGCCGGCAGTTTTGAGGAACTGACTGCCCTGCTCGATCGGGATTCCGACGTCGATCTGGTCTTGCTCGACCTGACGATGCCCGGAATCTCCGGCTTCTCCGGATTGATTTACCTGCGGGCGCAGTTTCCGGCGATTCCGGTCGTGATCGTTTCTGCCAGCGATGACGGCGGCACCATCCGCCAGTCGCTTGATTTCGGCGCATCCGGCTTCATCCCGAAGCGATTTGGCGTCGAGACGCTGCGTGACGCGATCATGAAAGTGCTCGATGGCGACGTCTGGGTGCCGGCGGATACCGACCTGTCGTCGGCCACCGATCCCGAACTGGCGCGCCTGCGCGATCGGTTGGTGACGCTGACGCCGCAGCAGGTGCGGGTGCTGATGATGCTTTCGGAAGGCCTGCTCAACAAGCAGATCGCCTATGAACTCGGGGTGTCGGAAGCGACCATCAAGGCGCATGTGTCGGCGATCCTGCAAAAGCTCGGCGTCGAGAGCCGCACGCAGGCCGTGATTGCCGCCGCAAAGATCGCCGGCGGTCAGTGGCGGCTAGTGGAGTAGATTTGACATTCGCTACTCATCTAGCCGCAGATCGGAATGCGAATGTCAAATCCTGAACTCCACTAAAATCTAATATTCCGAGTAGTCCTTTGATTCCAACATTCACAAACGTGTCTGCTGCGAAGGGATGCGAATGCTAAAATCGGGCCACTAGGGCGCGGCCTCGCCATCGCAAGCGCGGCGCCGCGCGTACGAGATTATTCCGCGGCGACCATCTGCTGGATACGCCACTGTCCAACCAGCGCGCGCAGCGAGGCCGGCTTTACCGGCTTGTTCAAAACCGCGATGTTTTCCTCGCGCGCCGCGGCGCGGACATGCGGACTGCGGTCGGCGGTAATGAGGATTGCCGGGATCGCCTCGCCGAATTTCTTTCTGATATCGCGGATTGCGGCAATGCCGTTGCCGCGGTCGAGATGATAATCGACCAGTAGGCCCGTGACCGGCTTGCCCGCCGCCTCCATCGCCTCGATGGCAGCTTCGGGATCGGCGACCGCGATCACTTCGGCGTCCCAGCCTTTAAGAAGCGTCTTCATTCCGTCCAGGATCGCGGCATCGTTTTCGATGCAGGCGATCAAGGCTCCCGACATCGGCGTTCGCGATAGCGGTGTGGCGCTGGTGACCGCGGCGGTGTGATTGATGGCCTTTGCGGTCGGCACCGTCACCGAAAACAACGAGCCGCCGCTGGCGATGGAATTGATCGCAATGCCATGGCCGAGCACGCGGGCGAGCCGTTCGACGATCGACAGACCAAGCCCCAGGCCGCGCGCGATCCGTGCGCCCTGTTCCAGCCGGTGAAACTCCTTGAAGATCTCGCCGCGCTTTTGAACGGGAATGCCGACGCCGGTGTCATAAATGCCGATCTGCAAGGATTGCCCGTGGCGGCGGCAGCCGACCAGCACGCGCCCGCGCGGGGTATATTTGATCGCGTTGGAAATCAGGTTCTGCAACAGCCGCCGCAGCAAGAGGCGATCCGATCGCACCGGCAACGAGCAGGGCATAAAGGTCAGCTTCAATCCCTTGGCGCGCGCGATCGGGGCAAATTCGATTTCCAGCGAGCGCATCAGGTCGCCGATCTTGAAGTTCGTGGCCGACGTCGTCATTGCGCCGGCATCGAGCCGCGAGATATCCAGCAGCGCGCCGAGAATTTCTTCGATTGCCTCCAGCGAGTCGTCGATGTTCTCGACGAGTCTGGAATCCTCGCCGCCGTTCTGACGTTCGACAAGGCTTGTCACATAAAGGCGCGCCGCATTGAGCGGCTGAAGGATGTCGTGGCTCGCGGCCGCCAGAAAACGTGTCTTGGAGATATTGGCGTCCTCGGCGGTGCTTTTCGCGAGCGCCAGTTCCGAGTTCAACCGGGTCAGTTCCTCAGTACGGTCACGGACGCGCTTTTCCAGCGTGGCGTTGGCGCGTTCCAGTGCCTCGGCGGCCTCAAAGGAGGGCGTGACGTCGGAGAAGGTGATGACGAGACCGCCGCCCGGCATCCGGTTCGATCGCACCTCGATCACCATATGCCGGTCGGGCAGGCGCTCGAGATACGGCTCTCCCTCGGCCGTGTAGGCTTTCAACCGTCTCTCGACCAACTCGTCCTTGTCGCCGAACTCGGAAGGCGCGATCGCCGTCATGAATTCAAGGATTTCCCGCAAGGGAATTCCGATCTGCACGAGGTGCGGCGCGAGCCCAAGAATGTCGCCGAACTGGCGGTTGGAGCAGATCAATTGCAGATCCGCATCGAACACGGCGATGCCCTGCCGCACGTGATTAAGCGCGGTCTGCAAGATTTCGCGATTGAAGTGCAGCGCGGCGTGGGAGTCGTCGAGCAGCTTGAGCGCCGCCTTGGCGGAGACCGTGCGCTTGCGCAACAAAAGCGACATCACCAGGCGCGAAGAGGCCGCCCCGATCGATGATGCGATCAGATGTTCGGCATGCTTAAGCAGTTCGAAATCGGCAGGGGCATTCGGCGTCAATCGAACGTTGCGCGAAGCCGCAAACGCGTCGAAAGAATCTCGTGCGCGATCGGGTCCCAGATACTGCGCCACCGTGCTCTGGATGTCCTGCACCGTCACCGTGGTCCGCCAGCGGCGGAAGGTCGGGGTCATCGGGGTCAACACGCTGGGCGCGAACAGGTCCGCCTGCATCCGTTCGATCGAGGATGGCTGGCGCGTCAGCGACAGCAGCACATAAGTCAGGATGTTGAGGGAGAGCGACCATAGCACGCCGTGCATGAGTTGGGACAGATCGGATCCGAACAGCGCCTGCGGCCGCAGCACCTCGATCCCGAACGGGCCGTCGTGCAGGAATTGCAAGCCGGCCGGTGTGCCATCCAGGAAGCTCGGCAGGAATAGTGTATAGCCCCACATCGCAAAGCCGACCAGCATGCCCCCCATGGCGCCCCGCGCGGTCGCGCGCTGCCAGAACAGTCCGCCGAAAAAGGCGGGTGCGAGCTGCGCAATTGCGGCAAAGGACAGTAGCCCGATCGCGGCCAATTGGGCCTCGCCCAGCGCGCGATAATAGAAATACGCCATCGCCATGATGGCGAAGATCGCAAAGCGGCGCGTCCCCAAGAGGAAGCGGCCGAAATCCTGCTGTTCGTTGCCGGTCTCGCGCCGGCGCTGCAACACCAGTGGCATGATGATGTCGTTCGAGACCATGACGGAGAGTGCGACGCATTCGACGATCACCATCGCGGTCGCCGCCGACAGGCCGCCGACGAAGACGGCGACGCTGAGCAACGGCGCGTCTCCCTCCACCGGCAGCGCCAGCACATACATATCCGAGTCCACCGCGCCAAATGGAAAGGTGATGAGTCCGGCAAGCGCGATCGGAATCACGAACAGGTTGATCGCCACAAGGTAAAGCGGAAACAGCCAGCGCGCGCGACTGACTTCCGACGGCGTGGAGTTCTCGACCACGCTGACATGGAATTGGCGCGGCAACAGCATGATCGCGCAGAACGACAATAGCGTCATGGTCAGGAAATTGCCGGCCGACGGCACATATTCGAGAGCGCGCTCGGCTTCCGGGGTTTTCATCGCGCGTTCGATCAGTTCGTGCGGCGAAAACATCCAGAATGTGACGAAAGCGCCCGCCGCGATGAAGGCGACGAGCTTGACGATGGATTCCGTCGCGATCGCCAGCATCAACCCATGCTGATGCTCGGTCGCATCAGTCTGGCGCGTTCCGAACAGCACCGCGAAGGCCGCCATCGCGAGCGTCGCCGTCAGTGCGATATCGCCGAGCAGCGGGATCGAGGAAATCGCCTGATCCTCGCTCAGGATGGTTTCAAGCGAGGAGGCGACAGCCTTGAGCTGAAGCGCGATGTAGGGCACCGAGCCGATGATGGCGATCAGCGCCACGGTCGCGGCCACCGCCTGGCTCTTGCCGTAGCGCGCGGCGATGAAATCGGCGATCGACGTGATGTTTTGCGACTTGGCGAGCTGGATGACCCGGCGCAGGAGCGGCGTGCAGAGGCCGATCATCAGGATCGGGCCAACATAGATCGCCAGAAAGTCGACACTGGTGCGGGTGGCAAAGCCGACCGAGCCGAAGAAGGTCCAGGAGGTGCAGTAGATCGCCAGCGACAGCGGATAGATCAATCCACTGGCGCGGCCGCGCTGCGTCGGCGACAGGCGGTTACCGTAGCTCGCGACGAAAAACAGGAAGCCGATGTAGCCGAAGGCGGCTGCGATCACGCCCCAGTCGTGCAGCATCGCTGCTTACTCCCTAAGGTCCGTCGGGAGTATAGCGCGATCGGCTGCGCAAAGCACGGCGTGTATGCTGCCAGCTACCGAAACGGCCTGCTAACGTTAACCTCATCCTGAGGAGCGCGCGGCGCGCGCGTCCTGAGGTGTTTCCAGGCTATGTGGCTCGCGCGTTATTCCGCCGCCAGCGATTTTTCCCGGAGCGGCAGGCCGAGCTGGTCCCAGACCTGCAACAGCGACTCGGCCAGTTGGTCGATCAGCCCGTCTTCGTGATAGGGCGAGGGCGTGATCCGCAAGCGCTCGGTGCCTTTGGCGACGGTCGGATAGTTGATCGGCTGGATGTAGATGCCGTGCTCTTCCAGCAGCAGGTCGGACGCCTGCTTGCATTTTTCGGGATCGCCGACGAACAGCGGCACGATATGGGTGTCGCTCGACATCACCGGCAGGCCCGCGGCGGTCAGGATCGCCTTGGTGCGGGCCGCCCGCTCCTGGTGACGCTCGCGCTCCCAGTTCGAGGTCTTCAGATGCCGGATCGCCGCCGTTGCGGCGGAGCAGATTGCCGGCGGCAGCGCGGTGGTGAAGATGAAACCGGGAGCATAGGAACGCACCGCGTCCACCATGTCCGAGGTGCCGGCGATATAGCCGCCGAGACAGCCGAAGGCCTTGGCGAGCGTGCCTTCCAGAATGTCGATCCGATGCATGACGCCGTCACGCTCGGCGATGCCGCCGCCGCGCGGGCCGTACATGCCGACCGCGTGCACTTCGTCGACATAGGTCATGGCGCCATATTTCTCCGCGAGATCGCAGATCTCCGAAAGCGGCGCGATATCGCCGTCCATCGAATAAAGGCTTTCGCAGGCGATCAGCTTCGGCCGGTCCGGCCCGGCGGCGCGCAGCAATTCTTCCAGGTGCGCCATGTCGCTGTGGCGAAAGATCTGCCGCTCGCAGCCGCCCTGGCGAATGCCTTCGATCATCGAATTGTGGTTGAGCGCATCCGAAAGAATGAGGCAGTCGGGAATGAGCTTGGCGATGGTCGCAATGCCGGTCTGGTTCGAAACATAGCCCGAGGTGAAGAGCAGGGCTGCTTCCTTGCCATGCAGGTCGGCGAGCTCGTGCTCAAGCTGCACCAGCGGATGATGGGTGCCTGCGATGTTGCGGGTGCCGCCGGCGCCGGTGCCGACGCGGGTCGCGGTCTCGACCATCGCGCCAACCACTTTCGGATGCTGGCCCATGCCGAGATAATCGTTGGAGCACCAGATCACGACGTTGCGCGTGCCTTTCGGCGAATGCCACACCGCGTGAGGGAAGCGGCCGGCGACGCGTTCCAGATCGGCAAAAACCCGATACCGTCGTTCATCATGGAGGCGGGAGAGGGCGGTGCGGAAAAACTGGCTGTAATCCATCGCGGGAACCTGGAATTGGCGTGAGGCCGAAACTGAGAATACCTTTTTAGAGGGTTTCTATAATCCGTGTCGAGCTGTAATCGAACGACAGCTCGAGGCCGAAGGCCTTGATTCAGGTCAAGTTTCGGTGCGCGCGCTATTCGGCTCTGACATGCGTGACCGTAAACCACCGCACTTCCTCAAGCTTTTCTAAAATTGCTGCCTTTTTCTCAATCGTGCTGGACCACGCCTGGATAGCGTCGGCCGAAAAAGCTCACGAGAATGCGCGATCCAATTGAATTGAAGTGGCTATTTTTGAAACAATTGTTGCAAAATCGGCGGACCGCGGCCTAGGATCGAGCCATGGACCGTGGCCCGCTGACCGAACGCATCATCCGGACGTTCGACGACATGCCAGCGCAATTGCAGGCAGGCGCGCGTTACGTGCTCGACCGTCCGCGCGACGTCGCTTTGTTGTCGATGCGCGAGCAGGCACGTCAGGCCGGGGTGCAGCCGGCGACCATGACGCGGCTTGCCAAACGTCTCGGCATGGACGGCTATGACGAGGTGCGCGAACTGTATGCCGCCGCCGTGCGCGACGGCGACCTCGGCTTTGCCGGCAAGGCCGGCGTCCAGGTCATTAGCCAAAAATTGAAGGGCGACAAGGCGCTCGCCGCGGACATGCTGACGTCGATCGGCCATCAGATTCAGCAATTGGCGGCGCCTGCGCGCCTCGAGCGTCTTGTCGACGCCGCCAGGGCGCTGGCTTCCGCCCGCCGCATCTATTGCCTCGGACTGCGATCGAGCCATTCGATCGCCTGGCATCTTCACTACGTGCTCACGCTGGTTGGCGATCGTTCGGTTCACATCGAGGGCATTGGCGCCACGGGCTCCGATGCGTTGGCGCGCGCGACCAACAAGGATGTGCTGCTGGTCGCAAGCGTCATGCCCTATACGCGCCTGACCATTGAGCTTGCGGAATATGCGGTGGCGCGGGGCATTGCCGTGGTCGCGATCACCGATAGCGAAGTCGCGCCGCTGGCGCAGATCGCCGAGCACACCGTCATCGTTCCGACCGAGAGCCCGTCATTCTTTCA
Organism: uncultured Alphaproteobacteria bacterium; assembly: GCA_963770515.1. Classification (GTDB taxonomy): domain Bacteria; phylum Pseudomonadota; class Alphaproteobacteria; order Rhizobiales; family Xanthobacteraceae; genus Bradyrhizobium. The sequence continues at coordinate 486,015 of CAVYPW010000001.1, read as the reverse complement.
CGCGATGTCGCCGGCCTTTGCCATTGCCGAGGTTCTCGGCGCGGTGATTGCGGGACGGGGCGGCGATGCTGCGCTGGCCTCGCTCCGGCATTCGGACGGGCATCTCGCCGCGCTCAACACCCATCTCAAATCCAGAAACAACAAGAAGTCGTCATGACCCATATTCTGCATCGCGCCGCCAACGCCGAAATGCCCGTCGCCGTCGGCGGCAAGGGCATCGAACTGTTCGACCAGAACGGCAAGACCTATATCGACGCGTCCGGCGGCGCCGCGGTGTCCTGCCTGGGCCATGGCCATCCCGACGTGATTGCCGCGCTTCACAGGCAGCTCGACAAGCTTGCTTACGCCCATACCGGATTTTTCACCACGGAAGCGGCCGAGCAGCTCGCCGACCGGCTGGTCGAAACCGCGCCGAAAGGAATTGACCACGTCTATCTCGTCAGCGGCGGATCGGAAGCGATCGAGGCCGCGCTGAAAATGGCGCGGCAATATTTCGTCGAGAAGGGCGAACCACAACGGCGGCACATCATCGCGCGCCGCCAGAGCTACCATGGCAATACGCTGGGCGCGCTCGCGACCGGCGGCAACGAATGGCGCCGCGCGCAATTCAAGCCGCTTCTGATCGAAACCCACCATATCGATCCCTGCTATGCCTATCGCTGGCAGAAAGCGGGCGAAAGCGATGCCGATTATGCCGCGCGTGCCGCGCAGCAGCTCGAAGACAAGATCCTCGAACTCGGGTCAGATCAGGTCATCGCCTTTGTTGCAGAAACGGTGGTCGGCGCGACGTCCGGCGCGGTGCCGCCGGTGGCTGACTATTTCAAGCATATCCGCGCGATCTGCGACCGCTACGGCGTGCTGCTCATTCTCGACGAAGTCATGTGCGGCATGGGACGCACTGGAACGCTGCATGCGTGCGAACAGGACGGCGTCGCGCCGGACCTGATGGCGATCGCCAAAGGTCTCGGCGGCGGCTATCAGCCGGTCGGTGCAACACTATTGAGCAACAAGATTTTCGAAGCTTTCTCCAAAGGCTCCGGCTTCTTCCAGCACGGCCACACCTATATGGGCCATCCGATGGCGGCCGCGGCCGGGCTCGCGGTGCAGGAGGTGCTTCGTCGTGACCGCCTGCTCGACAACGTCGTCGCCATGGGCGGTCACTTGCAGCGGCGGCTGGAAGAGCGCTTTGCCAACCATCATCATGTCGGCGACATCCGCGGTCGCGGCCTGTTCCGCGGCGTGGAGTTGGTCTCCGAAGTCGATTCCAGGAAGCCTTTCGCTGCCGAATTGAAGATCAACGCGCTGGTGAAGCGCGAAGCCATGTCGCGCGGCCTGTGCGTCTATCCGATGGGCGGCACGATCGATGGCGTCAACGGCGATCACGTTCTGATCGCGCCGCCGTTCATCGTCAACAAAGAGCAGATCGATACGATTGTCGAACGTCTGGGCGATGCGGTCGATGCCGCGGTCGCGTCCGTCAAATGAAGACGCGCCGAATGCGCGTTGCGTAAATCTGTAGGAGGGGAGTACATCATGACGAGATCCGCCTTTAGCCTCACCACGCTATGTCTGTTGACGGTTGCGTTTGCGCCAGTCGTGTCATCGGCCCAAAATCTCAGCCCGACGTTGCAGAAGATCAAGGACGCCGGCACGATCACGATCGGCCACCGCGACTCCTCGGTGCCGTTCTCCTATCTCGATAACGACCAGAAGCCGATCGGCTTTTCGCTCGAACTGTGCGACCTCGTGGTCGCGAAGATCAAGGCGAAGCTCGGCCAGCCCGGCCTCAAGGTCGCCTATCAGGCGGTCAACTCCTCCAACCGTATTCCGCTGGTCAAGAACGGCACCGTCGACATCGAATGCGGCTCGACCGCCAATACCATCGCGCGTCAGCAGGAGGTCGCCTATTCGGTGATCTTCTACGCACCGCAATTCAAATGGATTGCGCTCAAGTCGTCGAACCTGAAAACCACCGATGACCTCAAGGGCAAGGCCGTTGTGGTGACGCAAGGCACCAACACCGCGCAGTTTGTCGCCAAGCTCAATGCCGAGAAGAGCCTGGGCCTGAAAATCCTGCAAGGCAAGGATCACGCCGAATCCTTTCTGCTGGTCGAGACCGGCCGCGCCAGCGCCTTCATGGAAGACGACATCCTGCTCGCCGGCCTCAAGGCCAATGCGTCGTCGCCGGACAACTTCGCCTTTCTGGGCGATGCGTTTCCGAGCGACCCCTACGGCGTGATGATGGCGAAGGGCGATCCTGAGTTCAAAAAGCTCGTCGACGACGCGCTGACCGAAGCGATGAAGTCCGGCCTCTACGACAAGCTTTACGCCAAATGGTTCGAGAGCCCGATTCCGCCGAAGAACATCAATTTGAAATTCCCGCAATCGGACAAGCTCAAGGAATTGGTCAAGACCCCGAGCGACAAGGCCAACGGCCAGTAAACGAGGGACACGAATACGGTCGAGGGGGTGAGCGATGTCCTTGTTGTTCGAGACCACCCCCGATGGCGTGAGCCGTTATATCGACTGGATCCTGAGCGGGCTCGGTTGGACGTTATCGCTGGCGCTCGGCGCATGGACTATCGCGCTCGTCGTCGGCACGCTGGTCGGCGTGGCGCGCACGCTGCCGGCAGGAATCTGGCCCAGGTTGGGGCGGGTTTATGTCGAGACCTTCCGCAACGTTCCGCTGCTGGTGCAGATGTTCTTCTGGTACTTCGTGCTGCCGGAACTTCTACCCCAGCGCATCGGCCTTGCGATCAAGCAGATGGATCCGCCTTGGGGCAGTTTCGTCCCGGCGCTGATCTGCCTCGGTCTGTTCACGGCGGCGCGGATCGCCGAACAAGTCCGCGCCGGTGTGCAAGCACTCCCAACCGGACAGCGTGCGGCTGCGTCCGCGCTCGGCTTCGGCCGAATTGGCATGTATCGCCTGGTCCTGCTGCCGCAGGCGTTTCGCATCATTCTGCCGACGCTCACCAACGAGTTCATGACGATCTTCAAGAACACCTCGGTGGCCTTGACCATCGGGCTCGTCGAATTGACGGCGACCGCACGCGAGATCAACGAGAACACGTTCCGCACCTTTGAAGCCTTCGGCGTGGTCACGATCGTCTATCTCGTGATCGCTTTGCTGGCCTGGCAGCTCATGCACCGGATCGAGCGCGCCGTGCAGCTGCCGAGTTTTGTCAGCGGGAGCGGGCGGAAATGATAGTCGATCTTTCCGCCATCGTGTCTGCCGCGCCGTTCCTGCTGACAGGGCTGATATTCACGCTGCAGATCACGCTGGTTGGGGTAGCCGGAGGCATCCTGTTCGGCAGTCTGCTGGCGGTGGCGCGGCTATCGTCGAACCGTTTGCTGTCGACGCTGGCAACGACTTACGTCAATTTGATGCGCTCGATCCCCCTGATCCTCGTGCTTTTCTGGGTGTTCTTCCTCGTCCCCTGGGCGATCGGATGGCTGACCAATGGCGGCCGTCCCGTCGCGGTCGGGGCGTCGTTGACAATTTACGTAACCTTCGTGCTGTTCGAAGCGGCATATTATGCCGAAATCGTGCGGGCCGGCTTCCGTTCGATTTCGACGGGACAATATTCGGCCTGCGACGCGCTCGGGCTCTCAAAGCTCCAGGCCTATATTTACGTTCTGTTTCCGCAGGCGTTCCTGAGCGTTCTGCCGATCCTGCTGACGCAGACCATCGTGCTGTTCCAGGACACCTCGCTGGTCTACGTCATTTCGGCGACCGATCTTCTCGGCGCGGCCACCAAGATCGCCCAGCGCGACGGCCGTCTGGTCGAAATGTATCTGATCGTCGGCGTCATCTATTTCCTGTTTTGTTACGCCGCCTCGCAATTCGTCAAACGATTGCAAGGCCGCCTTGCTTACGGGCGCCGGTGATAGTGTCGACTGGCCCGTGCGGATGCAGGGTTTGTTTCTTTTGTGCCTGATTAAATCGGGCGGCTTGCCCGCGCATCGCCCTCTATCTACGATCTCTCCCTGAACTCTGCCATCAAGGTAGATGGCCTGCATCGCGCCAATCGTGCGGGCCCAACAAGAACCATGGGAGAAAACATCATGACGACGCGCCGCGATTTTCTGAAAGCCGGCACGGCGGCTGCGGCCACCGGCATCTTCTTTTGCGGCTGCGGCCTTTTGCGTAGCGTGTATGCCCACCAGCAACCGGCGAGGCAGGAGCTCCCCGTCATGGTCAACGGCAAGCGCGTCAAGACCATCGACGTGCACGCACACTGCAGCTTCCATGAAGCCGGCGCGCTATTGGGCGCGGAGGGTGCTAGGCTCCAGGCCGGCCCGATCAACGGGGCGGAAGAAACTTTCATCGATCTCAAGCAGCGGCTGGCCGCGATGGACGCGCAAGCCGTGGACATGGAAATTTTGTCGATCAACCCGTTTTGGTACAACCGCGAGCGCGATCTCGCCGGTCAAATCGTGAAAATCCAGAACGAGAAGCTCGCCGAATTCTGCGCTTCGCATTCGGATCGCTTTGCAGCCTTTGCTTCGCTGACCTTGCAGGCGCCGGACCTTGCCGTGCAGGAATTGGAGACCGCGATCAAGAAGCAGGGCCTGAAGGGCGCGGCGATCGGCGGCTCCGTCAACAATGTCGATTTTTCCGATTCCAGGTTCCATCCCGTTTGGGCCAAGGCGGAAGAACTCGGCGCGCCCCTGTTCATCCATCCGCGCGGCACGCCCGAACTCGGCAAAAGGTTCGCGGGCAATGGCTGGCTCGACAATACGATCGGCAATCCCCTGGATACGACGATCGCGCTGTCGCATCTGATTTTTGAAGGCACACTCGACCGTTTCCCCGGACTAAAGGTGATCGCGGCGCATGGCGGCGGCTACCTCGGCTCTTATGCCGACCGTTCCGATCATCCCTGCATGGTCGGGCCCAAGGGCTGCAATCCCGAGATCAAGCTGAAGAAACAGCCGACGGAATATTTGAGGCAGATTTATTTCGATTCGCTGGTGTTCACGCCCGAGGCGATCCGCCATTTGGCGGCGCAGGTCGGTGCGAGCCAGATCATGCTCGGCAGCGATTATCCCTATCCCTGGCAGCTCAGCCCGGTGGACCACATCTTCGCTTCCACCTCGCTCAGCGAAGATGAGAAGGCCGACATCCTAGGCCGGACCGCGGCGAAGCTGTTTAATCTTGAATCGTAGGGTTAAGGCGAAGGCAGCGTGACGCCCGCTTCGCGATAGAACCGCATCGCGCCGGGATGGAACGGCAGGATGCGGTTATTCACGGCATCGGCCGCGCGCGTGCCTGCGGCGGTCGGATAAATCTGGGATTTGGGATCAGTTGCCGTAAGAACGGCCTTGGTGATCGCATAGGCCACCTCGTCCGGAAACTCCTTGTTGGCGACCACAAAATTCCACGCCGAAAAACTTTTGATCTCGGCCGTCTGCCCCCGGTAGGCCCCGGCTGGGATGGTTGTCGCCGACAGCGCCGGCAGCTTTGCGAGTACGGCCGTGACTTCAGCGTCGGTAAGCCCGAACACGATCGCGTCCGCCTGATTGGCCACTGCGACCAGCGACGGAATCGGCACCACCGCGCCTTGCCACAGCGCATCGATCTCGCCGTCAAGCACCTGGCGCGAGAGCGTGGCCGGATCGCCATTGACGATCACAGGCTTGATATGCGCGAAGGCGGCGGCGGCGCGAAAAAATCCTTCGGCCGGGCCGCGTGCCGGGCCGACGCCGACTTTCTTGCCGTCGAGATCGGCGAGCGAATGAAGTCCGCTCTTGCGCAGCGCCGCGATCTGGAACGATGTCTCGTACATCGGAAACAGCGCGCGGATGTTTTCATGTTTGCGGCCGGCGGCAAAGCCGATGCCGCTGACGGCTTCATAGGCGGACGCCATAAAGGCCGTCCCGATCGTCATCGGCGCGGCATCGACGGCCGACAGGTTTTCGTTCGAGCCTCCGCTCTTCTTGATTTCGATGTGGAGGCCCTTGGTGGCGAGATAGGCCGCGACCCCTTGCCCATAGGGCAGGAACGCGCTGCCGTCGCCGGCGGTCATGAAGATCACTTGCGGCGCATTTTGCGCCATCGCCGGCACCGTGCCGAGCGCGGCCAGACCCAATAGAAGGCCGCGAGCCAGAGTTCGTCTCATGGAGATCATGTCGTCCTGTAGCAAAGCACGCCGTCGACTTCCTCAGCTATGAGGCGGCCTTCGACCAGCATGTAATTGACATGCGCGATCAGTTCGCCGGCGGCAAATCCCATCTGATGGGGATCGAGCACATGTTTGTGAAACACGACCGGCACCAGCTGTGACGATGTCCTGGATGCTTCCCGGCACGCGTCCGCGATGAGGCGACAACGCTCCTCGTGATGATCGGCCAGTTGCTTGATCCGCGTCTTCAGGCCGTAGAACGGCACGCCATGGCCGGGTAGTACGAGCAGATCGTAAGGCAGCGTGGTGGTGAGGCTCGCGAGCGAGGCGAGATATTCGCCGAGCGAATTCTGCTCAGGCTCGACCGCCCAGACGCTGACATTGGGCGAGATCTTGCTCAGCACCTGGTCGGCGGACAGAAACAGCTTGTCGGCGGCGCAATAGAGCATGACCTGATCGAGCGCGTGGCCGCCGCCGGTGATCACCTTGAAGCGGCGCGTGCCGATCGAAATCTCATCGCCATGCGAGATCCGTCGATAGGAAGCCGGCAAGGTCGAGACCCGCTGCAGATACTCCTGGCCGCGCCCGAGCAGTTTGTCGGTCAGGCTTTCGTCCATGCCGTGGCGGCGAAAGAACAGCCGCTGCGCCTGCTTGCGTTCTTCGGTGCCACGGTTCTGGTGATAGACCGATTGCAGATATTCGACCTGCGACATGTAAAACGGGCAATTGAAGCGCTCAACGACCCAGCCGGCGAGGCCGACATGATCGGGATGGGAATGGGTGACGATCAGCCGGCTGATCTTGACGCCAGCGAGCGGGCCTTCAAACAGAGCGGTCCAGGCGGCGATGGTTTCCTCATTGCCGAAGCCGGAGTCCACCATCGCCCAACCGTCGCCGTCGGCGAGCAGATAGATATTCACGTGGTTGAGGCGGAACGGCAGCTTCAGGCGAACCCACAACGCGCCCGGCATGATCTCCACGACCTGATCGGGGCCGGGGTGGTTTTCCCAAGGGTAACGCAGGGCTTCTGCTGAGGACTTCATCGCGTCTGTTTTGGAATCCGTCATCCCCGGCCCGGTTTGCAAGGTTAGTCCGCCCAATATCGGCGGGTCTGTCACCTAACACAATCGCCAATTCGAGGCAGCGAGAGGTGGTCGCAAAAGCAAAAAGGCCGGCGCGAGGCCGGCCTTTTCTAACCGAGTGATCCGCGAAGATCAGTACCTCGCGACCACCGGGCCTCCCCAGTTGAAGCGATAGTTGATGCCCGCCTTGACGACGTGGTCGTCGGTGCGGAAGCTGCCGAACGGAACCAGCGCGGCCGGAGCGGTGAAGCTCGAGCTGCCGAAGTTGTAGTACTGGTACTCGATCTTGCCCGACCAGTTCTGGGTGAACATGTATTCGAGACCGGCACCGACGGTGTAGCCGTTGCTGTGGTTGCCCGAGAAGGCGAACGGAACCGCGGCGCCCGCGCCATTCACAACCGACTCATTGTTGTCGGAATAGGCATAACCGCCCTTCACGTAGAGCAGGCCGGGACCCCAGGTGTAGCCGATGCGGCCGGTGACGGAGCCGAGGCCACGCTGGTTGTTGGTGTAGGAGTTGCCGTTCGGGAAGACGACGCTGCCATTGTTGCCGGCGATCCAGCTATACTCGGCTTCCGCACCGACCACCCAGTTCGGGGCGAACTGATAGTCGGCACCGCCCTGCAGGCCGCCGAGGAAACGGCCATTGCCGTTGTTGCCGGTGGTCAGGCCGCCGAAATTGCTGTTGTCCGAGAACACGCCGCCGAGATGGCCGCCGATGTAGAAGCCGGTCCAGTTGTAAAGCGGAGCGGCATAGGCCGGCGCCTTGGTATATTGGGGGCGAGCGGCGAGGTCGGCAGCGAGTGCTGGCACGGTCGCGCCGAGGGCGACGAGAGCCACAGTTGCAAGTAGAAATTTCTTCATTGGTAAGTCTCCAGAGTGTCGTTCGTTTTTCAGATCGAGCGCTTTCTGCGCCGTCCATGGCGCGCACTTAGCCAGCTTTTGAGTAAAAAGCTGTCACTGTTCAGCCACACCCGTGGAGAACCCAACATATTGGGGAACAACACGAATTTGTGCTTAATGACCGCCTAATGAAGCCTTAAAGACGCCTTAATTTCTGGCAGCCGCGTGGTGAAAGACGGCAACAGCCGGAACCGCCGGCGGATGCCGCCGCACGCTTCGAAATGAGATGCTCTTGAGCCGGCGTCGCAGGCGAAAAGGGCTCGACGCCGAAAAATGGTGCTGCCAGACAGGATTGAACTGTCGACCTCTCCATTACCAATGGAGTGCTCTACCACTGAGCTACGGCAGCATGCGCTCGGAACCGGGACACTAGATCAAAGAATCGGCCGAAAAGGGCTCCACAGAGCGGGGCGATCCTTGCCACAAGGCTAGGGAGCGCGCAAGCGCGGGAAAGCACCCTCCGGCCGGCTTAAAGCCGGTATATCGGCTGGCCGGTAATGCCGGGCGCGGGAACCACCTCACCGGTGCCTTGATTGGGCAGGACGGCGCCAACACAATGGGCGGCATCGTGAGCAGGTTGACGTTGATGGCTGGTGGGAACGAAAGCGAGCGGCCGGCGGGCAAGGCCCCAAAAGACCGGCGTCAGGAACGGCTGAAGCTGGCGCTGCGCGAAAATCTCAAACGGAGAAAGTCGCAGGCGAGAGAGCGAGGCGATTTCACGCCGGCGTCGTCCGCTTCTGATGCGGTCTCTCCCGATAGCAGCGAAGAAAGCCCGGGCAAATAGCCGGTTGGCTCAGGCATGCCGGTTCTCGTATGCCGGTTGATGAAACTCCTTGACCGGGTGATTTGCTGGATAAGGCGCTGGGAATGTCGGACGAAGCCATCTTGGGACAAGAAACCAGCGCCGCCGCCAGCCTCGCCAGTGCCTTTCCCCGCTATGAGCAGACCTTCCCGACCCTGACCGCGCAGGAAATCGCGCGGATGCGCCGGTTCGGGGAGGAACGCAACTATTACCACGGCGAAGCGCTGTTCGAGACCGGCAAGGCGGGGCCCGGCATGTTTGTCGTACTGTCCGGCCATGTTGCCATTACTCAACGCGATGGCCTCGGCCGGGTCACGCCGATCATCGATCAGGGGCCGGGCCAGTTCCTCGCCGAGATCGGTCAGTTGTCGGGACGCGCCGCGCTGGTGGATGGCCATGCCGAGGGTGATGTCACAACACTGCTGATTTCGCCGGAACGCTTACGCGCGCTGATGGTCGCAGAAGCCGATCTCGGGGAGCGCATCATGCGGGCGCTGATCCTGCGCCGCGTCAACCTGATCCGGGGCGGCGCCGGCGGGCCTGTCCTGATCGGCCCGGCGAATTCCGCCGGCGTCATTCGCCTTCAGGGGTTTCTCTCCCGCAACAGCTATCCGCATCACGTGCTGTGTTCGTATGCGGACCCGGACGCTGCCGAAGTGATTGCGCGCTATTCGCCTTCGCCGGCCGACCTGCCGCTGGTGGTGGTGCCCGACGGGACCGTACTGCGCAACCCGAGCGAATCCGAACTGGCGCGCGCCATCGGCATGGTCCGCGCCGTCTCAAAGGACATGATCTATGACGTTGCTGTCGTGGGCTCGGGTCCTGCGGGACTGGCGACCGCGGTCTATGCGGCCTCGGAAGGGCTGACGGTAGCCGTCTGCGATACGCGGTCTTTCGGCGGCCAGGCCGGCGCCAGCGCCCGAATCGAAAACTATCTCGGCTTTCCGACCGGCATTTCCGGACACGCATTGATGGCGCGAGCCTTCAACCAGGCGCAGAAATTCGGCGCTGATATCATGATCCCCGTCGAGGTGAAGTCGCTCGATTGCTCGCGCGCCGACGGCGCTTTCGGCCTGACGCTCGACAATGGCGAGGTGGTGCGCTCGCGCTCTGTCGTGGTGGCGAGCGGCGCGCGTTACCGGCGGCCCGTGATTGAAAGCCTCGCCGACTTCGACGGCCGGGGAGTCTGGTACTGGGCCTCGCCGGTCGAGGCGCGGCTGTGCACCCGGCAAGAGGTCGTCCTGGTTGGTGGCGGCAACTCCGCTGGCCAGGCAGCAGTCTTCCTGTCGGGTCATGCCAGCAAGGTTCAGATGGTCATCCGCGGCGGCGGCCTTGCCGCCAGCATGTCGCGCTACCTGATCGAGCGCATCGAGGCGTCGGCGAATATCGAATTGATATTCAACGCCGAGGTCACGGGGCTTGAGGGCGCCAAGGAGGGCTCGCTCGAAGGCGTGCGCTGGCGCAGCCGCCTCTCGCCCGAAGAAAACCGGTTTGATACCCGCAATCTTTTCCTGTTCGTGGGCGCCGACCCGGCCACGGGCTGGCTCGAGGGCTGCGGCGTCAAGGTCGATCGCGCCGGTTTCGTCATCACGGGCGCGCCAAGCGGCGGAGCGTCGCTTGCATCGACGCTCGAGACGTCGGTGCCCGGTGTTTTCGCAGTCGGCGATGTGCGTTCGGGGTCGGTCAAGCGCGTCGGCGGCGCGATCGGCGAGGGCGCCCAGGTCGTGGCGGCGCTGCACGGCTATCTCAACGATGCCGCCAGACCGGCGCTATAGAGCCGGATATCGGTGCTTGCGCCGTCACCACCATGACGGCATTGCAAAAATTCCATGACGCGGTCATCCCGCGCGACGCCGGCGCCCGCGGTTGATAGGCGTGCTGGCTGTGGCAATTTCAACTGAACGGCCGTAGCATCGAGCGATCCAACAGGGGGAGTTCATCATGATGCTGGGTCTGAGCTTGCATGCTGTTACGATTTTGCACGTCATCATCAGTCTGGTCGCCATCGTCACAGGCCTCGTCGTTTTATTCGGCCTGTTCAAGTCGCAATCGATGCCGGGCATGACCGCCATCTTCCTCATCACCACCATCCTGACCAACGCCACCGGCTTCATGTTTCCCTTCGAGAAGCTGTTGCCGTCGCACATCATCGCCATCCTGTCGCTGATATTGCTCGCGATCGCCTGCTACGCGCTCTACGGCGCGAAGCTTTCCGGGGCATGGCGCGCGATTTACCTGATCACCGCGATCGTCTCGCTCTATCTCAACGTGTTCGTGCTGGTGATCCAGAGCTTCCTGAAGATCGGGCCGCTGCATGCGCTGGCGCCGAGCGTCCCGCCAAGCGAGCCGCCCTTCGCCGTCGTGCAGGGCATCGTGCTCGTGCTCTTTGTTCTCGCGATCATCAGGGCGGTTCGGCGTTTCCACCCGGCGTGAGTCAAACCTTGAAGGTCATCCTGTTCGGCGCAAAGTCTGCTCGCGGTCGGGCGCACCCCGATCGGCGAGCGGCAGCCGAGGCTGCGTGAAATCCTGCATCAGGACTTCATGGATTATTGGGTTCAGGCGATCTATATCGGTGCCGCGCCGCTGTTGTCGCTGCTCAATCGCGTGGCCCCGGCATACATGACCACGACCGAACAGGTCGGACGCGCCATGATCAAGGTGGCGAGGGAAGGGTATCCCAGGGCAGTGCTGGAAAGCGAAGATATTAATCGGGTCTAATCCCTATCCCCATTAAATAGCCGCAAATTCAAAGCTTGCCGTGTATATAGTGAGCGTAGCAAGAAGCAGGTTTCGGTATGGATCGCATTCGCATCATTGGCGGCAATCAACTCAACGGCACCATTCCGATTTCCGGCGCCAAGAATGCCGCGCTGCCCTTGATGATCGCGGGTCTTCTGACCGAGGAGACGCTGATCCTCGATAACGTGCCGCGGCTCGCCGACGTTGCGCAGTTGCAGCGGATCCTCGGCAATCACGGCGTCGATATCATGTCGGCCGGAAAGCGGCCGGGCGACCGCGAATATCAGGGCCAGACCCTGCACATTTCCGCCGCCGACATCATCGACACCACCGCGCCCTATGAGCTGGTGTCGCGGATGCGCGCGAGCTTCTGGGTGATTGCGCCGCTGCTGGCGCGGATGCACGAGGCGAAAGTGTCGCTGCCCGGCGGCTGCGCCATCGGCACGCGGCCGGTCGATTTATTGATCATGGCGCTGGAAAAACTCGGCGCCGAGATCGTCATCGACGGCGGCTATGTGATCGCGAGCGCCCCGGGCGGGTTGAAGGGGGGCGAGATCGATTTTCCCAAGGTGACGGTCTCTGGCACCCATGTCGCGCTGATGGCGGCCACCCTGGCGAAGGGAACCACCGTCATCACCAACGCCGCCTGCGAGCCGGAGATCCTCGACGTCGCCGATTGCCTCAACAAGATGGGCGCGCGCGTCACAGGCGCCGGCACGCCGCGGATCGTCGTGGAGGGCGTCAATGCGCTGCACGGCGCGCGGCATACCGTGTTGCCGGACCGGATCGAAACCGGCACCTATGCCATGGCCGTGGCGATGACCGGCGGCGATGTTCAATTGAGGGGCGCGCGGCCGGAACTGCTGCAGGCCGCGCTCGACGTGCTGACCGAGGCCGGCGCGGTCGTGACCGCGAATAACGAAGGTATTCGCGTCGCCCGCAATGGCGCAGGCCTCAATCCGGTGCGGGTTTCGACCGCGCCGTTTCCAGGCTTCCCGACCGACCTTCAGGCCCAGCTGATGGCGCTGATGACCTGCGCCAAGGGCGATTCCCACATCACCGAGACGATTTTCGAAAATCGCTTCATGCATGTCCAGGAACTGGCGCGGTTCGGTGCCCGGATCCAGCTCGACGGCGAAACCGCCACCATTCACGGCATCGGCGAATTGCGCGGCGCGCCGGTCATGGCGACCGACCTGCGCGCCTCGGTGTCGCTGGTCATCGCAGGCCTCGCCGCCGAGGGCGAGACCATGGTCAACCGCGTCTACCATCTCGACCGTGGCTTCGAGCGGCTGGAGGAGAAGCTCTCCGCCTGCGGTGCCCGCATCGAGCGCATCAGCGACTGAACGCGTAGCAGCTCCGGCCCTCCTTTAATAAGGAGGAGGCCTATTGCGCAAGGCGGCCCGCCGCCGCGCCATGGATCGTCGTCCCCCGAGCGCCGTTAGCCCTTAAAGGGTTGACGGCGATTTGCCCTCGCGCCATGGAGCAGAAGCCTTTACTTTACGACTTCAAGATGCCCGGAAAGCCGCCATGCCCGTTCTGCTCGACACCTCCAGCGCCGATTTTGCGAAAGCTTTCGCCAGCTTCCTGGCGATGAAGCGCGAGGCCGCCGCCGATGTCGAGGCGGCCAGCCGCCGCATTGTCGATGACGTCGCAACCCGTGGCGATGCGGCGCTGATCGAAGCGACGCAGAAATTCGACCGGCTCGACATCGATGCCTCGCGGCTTCGGATCGGCCCCGACGAGATCGCGCAGGCGGTGAAGGCCTGCGATCGCGAAACGCTCGCAGCACTTGAGTTCGCAGGCGACCGGATCGAGAGTTTTCACCGCCGGCAATTACCGAAGGACGAACGCTTCACGGACGCGCTCGGCGTCGAGCTCGGCTGGCGCTGGAGCGCGATCGAATTGGTCGGTCTCTATGTTCCCGGCGGCACTGCCGCCTATCCGTCGTCGGTATTGATGAATGCGGTGCCGGCGAAGGTCGCCGGCGTCGATCGTGTGGTGATGGTGGTGCCGTCGCCGGACGGAAAGCTCAATCCGCTGGTGCTGGCGGCGGCCAACCTGGCCGGGGTTTCGGAAATCTACCGCGTCGGTGGCGCCCAGGCCGTGGCGGCGCTGGCCTATGGCACCGCGACCATCGCGCCGGTCGCCAAGGTCGTTGGACCCGGCAACGCCTATGTCGCGGCCGCCAAGCGGCTGGTGTTCGGCAAGGTCGGCATCGACATGATCGCGGGCCCGTCCGAAGTACTTGTCATCGCCGACCGGTCTGCAAATGCCGCCTGGATCGCGGCCGATCTGCTGGCGCAGGCCGAGCATGACGCCAACGCGCAATCGATCCTGATCACTGATGATGCGGTCCTCGCGAGCGATGTCACCCGCGCGGTTGAAACGCAATTGTCGACCTTGCCGCGCGCGGCGATCGCGCGCGCCTCGTGGCAGGATTTCGGTGCGATCGTCAAGGTGCGCACCATAGACGAATTGGTCGCGCTTGCTGATGCGCTCGCTGCCGAGCATCTCGAGATCATGACGGCGAATCCGGACACGCTGGCGGCAAAAATCCGCAATGCCGGCGCGATATTTCTGGGAGCCCACACACCCGAAGCCATCGGCGACTATGTCGGCGGCTCCAATCACGTGCTGCCGACCGCGCGCTCGGCGCGATTTTCTTCCGGTCTCGGCGTGCTCGACTTCATGAAGCGGACGTCGGTGCTCAAATGTGGGCCCGATCAGTTGCGCGCACTCGGCCCAGTGGCGATGACGCTCGGCAAGGCCGAGGGTCTCGATGCCCATGCACGCTCCGTCGGAATCCGTCTCAACCTGTCATGAACAAGCCGCCGCCGGGAGATGATTCACAGAATCGCATCGTCGCGGTCACGCTCGATGAGGAATCGATCGGCCGTTCCGGCCCCGACATCGAGCATGAGCGCGCGATTGCGATCTACGACCTGATCGAGCAGAACCTGTTCGCGCCGGAGGGCGTCGACGGCGGGCCCTTCGCGCTGCATCTTTCCATCACCGGCAACCGCCTCGCTTTCGATATCCGCCGCGAGGATGGTTCGGCCGTGGTGGCGCATCTGTTGTCGCTGACGCCGTTTCGGCGCATCGTGAAAGACTATTTCATGATCTGCGACAGCTACTATCAGGCGATCCGCACCGCGACGCCGGACCGGATCGAGGCAATCGACATGGGCCGGCGCGGCATCCATGACGATGGGTCGCGCACGCTGCAGGAACGGCTGAAGGGCAAGGTGCGGATCGATTTCGAGACCGCCCGCCGCCTGTTTACGCTGATCTGCGTCTTGCACTGGAAGGGGTGAGCCGCATGATCCCGAAAAGTGTGCAGCGGTTTTCTCTCGCGACAAACGCAAGACGCGTTTGCGCGGAGATCATGCGCCAACAAACAAGCATGACCCCAAAAATCATGCGCCAACTGAAAAAAGCCTGACATGGCGGCGCCGCCCTTGCGTGCTCCGCAAGCCGTGCTGTTTGCCTGTGGCTTTAACAGCGTGCGCTCGCCGATGGCGGAAAGCCTGCTGCAGCAGATGTTCCCGCACGCGCTCTATGTGCGGTCGGCCGGCGTCAAGAAAGGCGAACTCGATCCCTTCGCCGTCGCCGTGATGGCCGAACTCGGCCAGGACATTTCGCAGCACAGACCGATGACGTTCGAGGAACTCGACGACTGGGAAGGCCTCAATTTCGATCTCATCATCACCCTGGCGCCGGAGGCGCATCACAGGGCGTTGGATCTGACGCGAACGCTCGCGGCCGACGTCGAATACTGGCCGACGCCGGACCCGACCGGCCTCGAGGGCAGCCGCGAACAGAAGCTGGAGGCCTATCGCGAGGTTTGCGACGGCCTGCTGTTGCGCATTCGCAAGCGGTTTTCCAACGTCGGCGCGGCCAGCGGTTAAACGGGCGAACGCGGAGTTTGTCGACGCGGTTCCGGATGCAAGCCGAAGTTGCGACTTCGTGACGGCCGGATGTCAGTGTCTTTTCCTGAAGCAGGGCGGGTAGTTAGCGGGCGTGCCGTTTGTCGTGCCGGTAACGAATGCACGGTTGTCTCGGCGTGAGCCTTCCGATAGGTTCCGCGCGCATTCAGGGGCTTCGAATTCTCCTCCCACCGACTTTAAATCCGCATGCTTGGCCGTCCCAAACTGGTTCTCGCCTCAGGTTCACCGCGACGTCTCGGCCTGCTCAACCAGGCCGGCATCGAGCCCGATGCCTTGCGTCCTGCCGATGTCGATGAGACCCCCAAACGCGGCGAGTTGCCGCGCGCCTGCGCCAATCGCCTCGCCCGCGCCAAGGCCGACGCCGCGCTCAAATCGGTGCAACTCGATGACGAGCTGCGCGGCGCCTTCATTCTGGCCGCCGACACCGTGGTAGCGGTGGGCCGCCGCATCCTGCCCAAGGCCAATCTGGTCGACGAAGCCGCGCAGTGCCTTCGCTTGTTGTCGGGGCGCAACCACCGCGTCTACACCGCGATTTGTCTCGTCACCCCGCGCGAAGCGTTTCGCCAGCGCCTGATCGAGACCCGCGTGCGTTTCAAGCGGCTCTCGGAAGAAGACATTCAGGCCTATATCGGCTCCGGCGAATGGCGCGGCAAGGCCGGCGGCTATGCCGTGCAGGGCATCGCGGGATCGTTCGTGGTCAAGCTGGTCGGCTCCTACAGCAACATCGTGGGCCTGCCTTTGTATGAATTGATTTCACTGCTCGGCGGCGAAGGGTTCCCGATCCGCTTCGGCTGGTTGAATGCCAGCTAAGTCGTCCGGCAAGCCGTCTGCCCGCGCGGCGGCCGCCAAGCCGTGCCCGATTTGCGGCAAGCCTTCCACCGAGGAAAGCCGTCCGTTCTGTTCGGATCGCTGCCGGGACGTCGACCTCAATCGCTGGCTGTCGGGCTCCTATGTCGTCCCGGCCCGTGCGGACGAGGATGACGACAACGAGTAGCGATATTTGAAAATTTTCATTATTTTCATTGGTTTACGAGGTCGTCCGGCTTCGCCCTTGGGGCTATGCTGGACATGCTTCGCTGTCGGCTTTTCGCACGGCTGCGCCATGCGAAGCCGCCAGGCGGAGCATGGTGGACAGAGCCGCGTTGCCTGACTATAAACCGCCGCTCCCGTTAGCCTTTCAGGCAAAGGGAACGCCCAGGTAGCTCAGTTGGTAGAGCATGCGACTGAAAATCGCAGTGTCGGTGGTTCGATCCCGCCCCTGGGCACCATGACCTCCTCCGCAGACTTCCGTCACCCTCCGCAAATGTGCTAGAAAGGCCTGAAATTAGCGGACTTTTCGTCCGTTGGTTTTCGCAGCCTTCCGCTGGCGACCGGCGCATTTGTTGGTATCACTGCTGGTATTGAAGCAGACGGCTGTTGGTAGATTGACCCCATGGGGACCGAACCGATGCCGCTTACGGACACCACCTGCCGTACCAGCAAATCGCGCGAAAAGCCGTACAAGTTGAGCGATGGCGGCGGCCTCTATCTGCTGGTGGAAAAGAACGGTTCGAAACTGTGGCGCCACGCCTTCCGTTTCGATGGAAAACAAAAGCTCGCTGCGCTCGGCGCGTATCCAATTGTTTCACTGGCTGAGGCGCGCGCGGGCCGCGACGCTAACAAGAGCTTGTTGGCAAGAGGTGTTGATCCGTCCGTTCAGCGGAAAATCGACCGTGGTGCCGCCCGGATCGCCCGCTCCAACACTTTTAGGATTGTCGCAGACGAATTGCTCGAAAAGTTCAAAATCGAGGGTGACGATCCAAAGACCTTGGAGAAAAAGAAGTGGCTTCTCAGCTTCGTGAATGCCGATCTCGGCGATCGACCGATCGCCGAGATCAAGGCACCGGAATTGCTCGAAGTGCTTCGCAAGATCGAGCGTCGCGGCCGTTTTGATACTGCGCGACGTGCGCGAAGTCTGGCAGGTCGCGTTTTCAAGTTTGCAATCGCGACCAATCGAGCTGAGCGCGATCCATCTACTGATCTCGCCGGGGCTCTGATCTCGCCTAAGATTCAGCATCGTGCCGCCGTCACCGAACCAAAAGCCGTCGGCGCGTTGCTGCGTGCCATCGATGATCTCGATGGTCAGCCAACGACTAGGGCGGGGTTGCAACTGATCGCGGTGACGTTCGTGCGGCCCGGCGAACTTCGTCATGCCGAATGGAAGGAATTCGATATTCCAAACGCCGTCTGGAATATCCCGGCCGAAAAGATGAAGATGAATTGACCGCATAGGGTGCCGCTATCGCGTCAAGCGGCCGCGCTGATTAAGGCCCTTCAAGAAATTACAGGAAATTCGCGATATCTTTTTCCGCAAATCCGCTCTTGGCACCGTCCCATTTCGGACGGCACTTTGAATGCGGCTCTGCGCCGGCTGGGCTACAGCAAAACGGAGATGACCGCGCACGGCTTCCGCTCGACCGCTTCGACTTTGCTTAACGAAAGCGGAAAATGGAATGCGGACGCAATTGAACGCCAGCTTGCACATCAAGAGGCGAACGAGGTCCGCGGCGCCTACATCCATGCTGCCGAATTCTGGCAAGAGCGGGTGCGGATGATGCGCTGGTGGGCTGATGAGCTGGATCGACTGCGGGGCCTTGGGCGCGTGGTCAAGATCCGGGCCTGAAGAAAGATTCTGAACCGGCGTAGATCTGCTTTTCTACCCGTTACGCCCATTGGCTTCTGATGAGCGTGTCTGGAGTAGTGACAGAAGCGACCGCACCAGCACCAGACATCGGCGCCCTACAGTCGCGGTGGTGAGATGACCATCTCCGATTAGTTCGTAAAGCTTGGTTCGCCCCAAACCCGTGGCCTCGCACGCCTCCGCTATCGTGCAGCTTAGCCGATGCGCGAACGGGATCGCGGCAGGCGCCAAGGCATTCGTAACTCCAGGAGCTTGAATATCACCATTCTTTTGACCGTGCCGCATCGACATCCTCTCCATCCAGAGACGGGACGATGAGTTCCTGCGGAATAATGAGTTAACGGAGGCTGCCGGCTACGTTGGCGAGGGGGAAAGAAAACGCGCGAACAACAGAGAAGCACCGGACATAATCGGCCACACAAATTTTTCAAAGGTATTTTTCCCAATATCCAGATTTCGGAATTGCGCGCCGATTTGATCGCGGAAATTTGCGCACCGTACTCGCAGCCGTCAATGATGCCTTTGGCACCGCGTTGCGGTCGCGATCATTGACCGCCGCTCCGCACCGCGTTCGCATGAATTGCATGCGCACTGGCGTATGATGCGCTGTTTCCAAGGAGGGAAATATCGTAGCATGGAGTAGAGGTTGGGTGCTCGATTTGGACGGCGAGATAAAAGCGCCGCCTCCGGTCGCGCTGATTGTGGTTGTAGGAGTTGAGGTTAAAGAGCCGTCGTAAGAATCGTCCTGCTGGCGCTCTTTGCGAAAATGTTAGCGAGATCAATATTCCGAGCGACGGCGCGCTCCTTTGTGTGCGTGTTCTGCTCGATGTGTGGCGATATGCTAACGGGCCGTCAAAACGATTTGCCCGAGCGCCGCACTCGCATCCATGACAGTGAACGCGGCACGTGGTGGCAGAAGAATTTGTTGACTTGCTTTTGACGAGCGAGCCGGACCAGCTTCACCCCGTCAAACCGCGCGCTCTTCGCGCGCCCGGCTCCGCCGGCTCGCGGGCTTGACTGGATGTTGCTGGCCCGACCAGGGCTGCTCAAGCAGGTAAGGCAAGATGGGAGCGAGTGCGCTCCAATCTCGACTCGGAACCACGGCGTTGGCTATTCGTTCGGTCGCATCAGGCCACGAGAGTTGAGCCTGTAGCACGTTCTGTTGGAGAGCTGCAGCGTGCTACGGCGCGAAGTTTGGCCATTCAGCCACGGTGTACCGCGTGCCACCTTTATTGGCTGGTGGCGACGGCTGGGATCGGTGAAGCTTGGTTCGCTTTGCGTATCCGCACGAGCCGCGCGGCGCTGGCGCGTACCCGGCAACGATTCGCTCTCCGTTCGTATTGGTCCACGTCAGTTCGTCTACCGCATTCGTTTATCACGTCGACGAGCTGTCGCGTTCCCGGTTGTTACGCGGCTCCGCTTCCTCGCCGACTGAGGTCAGCCTCAACATCGTCGGACCAGCCAAGCGAGAACCTTCTGTGGTCGCGCCAACTAATAGTTGAAGAGAAGCACTCGTCATGACCGAAACCGCTTTGAGCCGCCCATTCGATGACAGTGAGGCGCTGGATTGGCTGCGCTCGCAGCCTGATGGACGTGTGACCGCTAGTTCGGCAGAGCTCGGGCGTCAATGGGGCTGGAACCGGATGCGGGCCGGGCGCCGGTTAAGGGCGTGGCAGGAGGCCGGCTACATCCGCCGTAACACCGATGAGATCATCGTAACTACGTCTGTTACACCCAGTGTTACGCCGATCGTGGGCGTCACAGCCATGCCTGAGTTCACGGTCGCACGGCGCTCGATGACACCCGTCAAGCTCGCGGCATTGATCGTGGCGCTGGCGCTTGCTTGCGTATCAGCGACCATTTCCATTCATGGCCTGACCGCAATCTTTGCCGGTGCGTTCTGGCCTGTGATCGCCATGGGCACCGCGCTCGAAGCCGGAAAGCTCGTCGGTGCGGCGTGGCTGAACGAGAATTGGCATTCGGCGCCATACCTCCTGCGCCTGATTCTCGTTGCGATGATTGGAGTGTTGATGGGTCTGAATGCAGTCGGCGTGTTCGGCTTCCTCACGCGGGCCCACCTCGATCACATGGCGGCCGTCGAACTGGTGCTCGCGGACAAAACGGCCGACACCGAGGGCCGCCTCGCCCTTCAGGGGCAGACCGTCGCCGACCTTGACCGGCGCATCGCCCAGATCGATGCAGCCATCGAGGAATTCAACGCGGCTTGGCCGCCCCGTTGGTGCGATGATGATCGCTGATCAGAAGCGCCGCGATCGCGTTGACATCGTCGCGGCGCGCCGGCGCGAAGCCCAGGCCCTCGCCAGCCTCCAGATCGAAAAGGCCAAGATTGACGCGCAGCGCAGGCGAGCCGAGGCGGATGTCGGCCCCGTGCGATACCTCGCCGAGCTGATCGGCGCGCCGGCCTCTGACCTTGAGCGACCGGTCCGGCTGCTCACTCTGGCACTTGTCGCCGTTCTCGATCCGATGGCAGTAGCGCTTCTGCTCGCCGCGGGCGCACATATGGTGCGTGCGGGCTTGCGCTGATAGGCCAACGAAAGGCCCAGAGCAAGGAAACAAGAGCTTTCACACCCTCGAGACTTCCGCTTCCGAGCCATGCTTGGAATTGCAAGTTGCTCGGCCAAAACAACAAGAACAACGACGGAAGCCGCGGTCTCAATCTGGGTCGAGATCCGAGCTTACCGCTCACACATTGCCTTACCTGGCACGAGCAGCCCTCGCCGGGCCAGCGACACCCAGTCAAGCCCGCGGGCCGGCGGAGCCGGGCGCGCGGGCAGCGCGAGGCTGGACGAGGCGGAGCAGGTCTGGCCCACTCGCCATCGGCAGGCAACAAATCACCGTACGTTTGGTACTCGCGCAATCATGACCATCGACTACCATCCACCGAAATCGGTTTAGCGAAACTCCTCACAACGCCTTCAGGACATCAATGAACACGCAGAATTTGCGTGCTCTGGCGTAGTAACGGTGGACCGCCGTCTCTCGGCGCATTGAAAGCAAAGCGAAAAAGGAAAAAAGCGACGCCGCGCTATCTCTACTGGAAAGCTTCGCGCAGCGAAAAACAATGTGCAGACAACTTCTTGCAAGCGGAGCGATGCGCGAACGAAGTTCGCTTTATCTTGCCGTCTTCATCGAGCGCCTAACGTGCACTCCACATACGATATTTCACTCCGTCGAATCCGTGCATCACACGTCAATGGGCATGCGATTTCTGCGCACGCCGATTGCTGACTGCCGCATCGATCAAGGACTGCAGAACCGTCGCGCGCCCGTCGCAAACAGTGCGCTCGGCCATCCGCCCCACGGGAACGGACGTCGAAACGATTCCCGGGATTGTTCGATGTTTTGTCCATCGCGGCGCAACCGCGACCTCAGAAAACTACCGCCTGTCGCGCAATGGCAAATCGTAGGCAGTCGCGCGTTCTCGTGTCCTGGTGAGCTGACGCATGACCGTCCTAATGCGCCCATTTCTTCAGAATCGCGAGCGTCGCATCATCTTGCTTCCCATCATAGAAGCGATCGAGCGCAAGCTGAGAGCAGCTAACCTTGCCGACGGATTTGAAGAGCGTCATCGACGAACGAAATTTCTTATCGTCAGGTGAGCCAAAGATATCGTTCGCGGACTTGTCTTTGATCCCGAGGACGGCTTCCGTGCATTCAATCAGCCTGGCACTTAGCAATGGTTGTCCAAGATAGGCTGTAGCCTCGTCCCGAGAATGGATGGCGTAGTGCTGAGCCATTGAGCTGCTTCCAAGCCCTTCGACTTGTGGGAAAATGAACCATATCCAATGAGTTCGCTTGCGCCCCATCCGTAACTCGCCAAGGGCCGTCGCGTAGATCGACTGTTGAGCTTTAATGAAGCGATGGAGGTCGAACGGGTCAGCCGCGTAGTCGCTCATCAATCCACCATAGCTAAAGTCTACAATGACGAACATCCTTCCCGGTGGGTTCAGTGATCCACCCGGTCTTTCGCCAATTATACCAAGTGCACCACACTGCTCAACCCGCAGTCGCGATCACGCTGGCGTCAACGAAGAACTGCGGATCACGCTAATGCATAGCGCGCTATCGATACCAGTTTCTCTCGGCTGGCGGAGAACCCTTCTCCAGCAACCTCATCATTTGTCTCCGTTTTCAAGAATACGACCGGAGAGGCCTCTTTCGAGTAAAGGCCCACCGGTACCCTGATGGTGACCCGGTGACCGGCATTTCGCGCGGCAAGCAAGAGCCTCGCGACCAACTACCCCTTGAATGAAGAAATGGTATCTTGCAGGAATAAATGTTTGTTTCCGCGAATTATCGGTCGGCGCAAGATCGCGCCAAGCATCAACGTTCGCGTTCTATTGGCCCAGATAGATGAGCAGTCGATTTTTCGACGTAGAGCCGAAAGTGGGAACGACCAGTGATGGCGTTCATGCACAGCGCATTGCCCTGGTCGTCGGCAACGGAACGTACGTAGGCGGCCGGCTCAAGAACGCGGTCGCCGACGCGGAAATGATTGGCAGCACGCTCCGAGAGCTAGAGTTCGATGTGACGCTATTGGCAAACGGCACCAAGCCGCAAATCGAGCGTGCCGTCATCGACTTTGGCCTGAAACTGCGGCGCGCCGGACGTAAGGCCGTCGGCCTTTTCTACTTCGCGGGCCACGGTATTCAATTCAGCGGACAGAACTTCCTCATTCCCGTCGACGCCGACATTCCCGATGTCGCCTTCCTGCCGAGCGGCGCGGTCTCGGTGCAGCTACTGATAGAGGAGCTGGCAAAGTCGCCGTTTGCAGCAAAAGTCATGATTCTCGATGCCTGCCGCAATAATCCGCTTCCCGATGCGACGCGCAGCACCCGCGACGTGCAGCGGGGGCTTGCCTCGATGCGGGATGTCCCGGATGCAACGCTGATCGTTTTTTCGACATCGGCCGACACCGTGGCTCTGGACGGCTCCGTGGACCACGGTCCCTACGCGACCGCACTCGCCGACGCGCTGCTGACACCGGGCCGCATGCTGCATGAGGTGATGTTCGACGTATCAAGGCGGGTGATCGAAGCGACCGATGGCGTACAGCGGCCGGCGCTGTTCGTTCAGGGCGCCATGCCGGCTGTGACTCTGGTCGAAAGCGGCAAAACTAAAGAACCGTCGACGCCAGTTCCAACGGAGGGACAAAGGAGCGGTCCCCCCTTTACTAAGACGATCGACGAGGGAATCGATCTCGCAACGCCTTCACGCAGACGCTTACCCCTATTTGTTGGTTTAGCGCTGGCTACGGCAATTGCGCTAGGCAGCGCCGCTTTTTGGCTGTGGCCTCGATCGCCTGAAGCGACGCCTTCCATCGCAGCGGGGACATCGACAGCGGTGGCTTCATCACCCAACACGCTGACTGCTGCACATGCGCGCCCCGAAGCACCGCAGGTTGCCACCGCGATCCCGCCGGTCACACCTCCACCTGTGCCGCCCGTGACGCAAGTTCGACCGGCCGACCCAACGCGCATGGCGCTTCCGGTCGCCGTTTTGAAAGTTGCGGACCAACTCGGCCTGTCGACCGCCGTGGCCGAATTGATCTTCTTGCAAAACGCGATTGGCCTGATCGAAGCCAAGCGCTACACGGAAACCATCCCCGATCTGCGTAGTCTGGCTGAAGCCGGCCAACCGATCGCCCAGTTCTGGCTTGGCTACCTCTACTACAAGGGGTGGGGCATGCCCCAAGACATGGAGGCCGCGTTGACCTGGTCCAAGGCTGCCGCCGAGCAGGGCCTGCCTTTCGCCCAACAGGTGGCGGGCGTGCTGCTGATGGATCCCAAGCGCAGCGCCGCCGATCATGGCCTCGGCGCACTCTGGCTGAATTTCGCGGCCAAACAGGGCGACCAGGCCGCCATCAATGCGTTGAAAACCTACAATCTACGCCCCAATCCCAACACCCCGAGCCTCGACGCGGCGCTCAAGGCGTTCGACGCGAAGGATGGTGCAAAGGTGCTGCGAGAAGCCAAGGTGTTTGTGGACAACCATTCGGGTATCGCGGCCTATATCTCCGGCCGTGTGCTGTTCGAAGGAATTGGCGTGGAGACCAATCCAGCCGCCGGTATAGAGCTGCTGCGCCAGGCGGCGCGTCAGCAGGTCGGCGAGTCCATGGAATTGCTGGCGCGGGCCTATGGCGAGGGTCGAGGCATCGAAAAGAACCCGATCGAGGCGCTGGCCTGGGCCCGCCTCGCCGTTCGCAACACGCTCGATGCCAAGCACGCCGCGACCCTCGCGCCGACGGCGGCCCGTATGCGGGCCGCCGTATCGGATCAGCAGGCCGCAGATCTTGATAAGGTCTTGCCGGCCGTTGCCGGGGAGAGCCGCTGAGGTCGCGTCAGTTGGCAGCGCCCAGACGTTTGATCGCGCTCATCACCGCCGGGCTCGGGACACCATCCAGCGGACCGTTGTAGACATTTCTTCTCACCAACTGGCGCTGGAGCTCTTGCCAGAATGCAGATGAGAAACTGTTCGGCTGCGTGGTCAAAAGATTTACGGCAAGATTGAACTTTCCGTCTAGCGCAAGCGCCACGAGCCTCGCAGCCTCCATTGGATTCTTCTGCACGGCGGTGCCACAGCCAAATTCATAGCAAGCTCCCAGATTGTAGAGCCCGAGAAGATCTTTCTGGTCTGCCGACTGCTTGTAGAGTTTCAGCGCCATATTGTAGTCTTGGGGTAAATTACCCTCGGCGGTTACGTAATAAGCACCGAGTTCGGCTTGTGAGCGCGCATCGCCCTTCTCGGCCCCCGCGCGAAAGGCTGCAACGGCCTTGACGAGGTCGATTTTTGTCATTCCCCATCCCGCGGAGTAGCAATAGCCGAGCTCCCTCAGAATGTACCCCGTAGGCTGCGCAGTTTGCTTGGCTGCAGTGTCGCAGTACTTTACCGTATCGCGTCGCCCGTAGGCCGGATCGCCATAGAAATTCATGAGATATAGCTGGGCCGTACTCGCGCCACCATTCGTGGCCATCTGATAATATGCGATAGCCTTGTCGATATCGGGACTGACGATTTTTCCCACCTTGAGCGCCGGATCGTAGAGCGTTCCCAGGTAGAAATTGGAGATCGGCTCGCCCGTTGCCGCAATGCTTTCAAGCTTCGTCATCGCGTCACGGCTCGTGTTCGCCTGATCACGCAAAACTCGCATCTCGTCGTCAGTCACTGCCGGTGGTGCGGCCGGCTTGCCCCAAGGCACCGAAGGGTTGGTCGGCGCTGCTCCAAACAGCCAGGCGAGTAGAACGAGAGCAATACACTGCGGCGCTATTATCCACGCGGCCCGGTATATCGGATCGTCGTACCAGAGACGTCCGTGGGTTGACATCAGGCTCGCCGCTTTCGCAGACATGAGAAAGTCCTTTTGAAATCCTGCTAGTCAACTACCTGCGTCATGTTGCCGAAAAGATCGAACCTTTGGCCAGCGCGTTGACAATATCGACGAGCTCCACCTCCGGTACGACCAGGGCCCCTGACGATCTTCTCACGCGTTCCGTAGCCAGCCGTAAAGCCGTTTCCAACAAGAAATCCATCTCGCGGCCACCTGCCCAATGGCCATGCGGCCAAACACGCTCGACAACCGCGCGCTCGAGCAGCGGCATCAACAAGGTCTCGACACCGTCAGGCAGCCAAATCCACTTCTGCACGGCCAGCCGCTTGAAGATATCCCAAAGTTGCACAGGGCTTAGAGCCGGGAAATCGATAATGCGGCCAAATACCTGCTCGAGGTGGGGACAGGCCTCGAAGAACTGCTCCGCTCGCCACGGCGTGTTTTCAAAAAACACTACAATGCGACGCTGATTTTCGACGGCAAAGCGCCGAACCGTGTCAAAGGCATCCCGGCCAAATCCGCCACTGAGTCCTAAGAGATCGTCGATAATCAGAACGCCGTCCAGCGCGGCGTTGCAATGATCCAGGCTTTTTCGCTCGCTTTGCCCGATGTAGCCAGCTCGCAGGTCGCCGAACCAGATTTCATGAGGCTTTTCCCGACGCAAGGCGCCAAGCCGGAAAAGTGCGGATGTCAGGGCGCGAGCAAGACAGGTCTTTCCAGAACCACGAGGTGCCCGCACCAGAATCATCGGGTTCGATGATAACTGCTTTCGTCCCTTCAGCTGCTCGGCAAGGTCGATGACGAACGCACGCATCTCGTCCTTGAATGCAGGTTCCAGAACCAAGGCATCCAATAGCTCGAAAGGCTGGCGATAGCGCCGCCGGGGAAGAAATCGTCTGATCAGGCTCAAATCAAGGGACATGGTCATCGCTGCGATCTTCGGTTGCGGCGCGATCTCCCGCGCCCGATGATCATCCTCGCTTTGCCGGCTCGCGGATCCTATTGCTGGCTGTTGCAAGCTGTTGCAGTCCTTCGCTTGGGCTCAAGTAATTGGGGACAAGGCCCGAACGCTTCGTCCACTGTACATGGCCTCATCAGTTTGGCTGCGCGGCACTGCCGGGCGAGCGTACCGCGCGAGCAATATCGGCGGGTTCGATTGCCGAAAGGTCCGCGCTTGGAACGCGAGCAACCCTGACGGCCTGCGCTTCGCGCATTCTTTCGAATAGCTGCCGCATCGAACGGCCGTTGCTCCACTCCTTCCTCGGTATTTCGGCCGCGATCCACGGGGTGACCAGCTCACCGATATTGGCAGGTAAATCGAAGTGTTGGCTGTTCGCTACCCGTCGCAGAATCTCAATTAGTTCATCGGGCTTATAAGGCGAAAAATCGATGGTCTTGCTAAAACGGCCACGCAATCCCGGGTTCGAATCCAGGAACTTGTCCATGTCGCCAGGGTAGCCCGCCACGATGACGACGACGCGATCACGAAAATCCTCCATGAACTTGAGGATGGTATCGATCGCCTCCTTGCCAAAGTCAGGTCCGCCACCCGCGGGAGCAGCCAGCGAATAAGCTTCGTCAATGAAAAGAACACCGTCCAGCGCGTCACGACAGACCTTCATCGTCTTTATCGCGGTCTCACCAACATACTGACCGACAAGGTCGTTACGCGCGACTTCGACAATATTGCCCTTTCGCAAGGCTCCGAGTGCTTTGTAAATTCTTCCGACAAGCCGGGCCACTTCCGTCTTGCCTGCACCGGGCGGCCCCGTGAACACCATGTGCATGCTCATCGCGGACACAGGCAGTCCCTGCTCGCGCCGGCGCTTTTCGAGCTCCAACCGCGCCATCAACGTGGTGATTTCTTCTTTGACACCTGCAAGGCCGACCATCTCGTCAAGCCGGCGCAAATTTGCCGTGAGCGATTCCTCTTCGACGGGAAGCGGCTGCTGATCGTCGCCCTTGTTTCCGAGCCGCGTCGCACGAGCGACGTCGG
Organism: uncultured Alphaproteobacteria bacterium; assembly: GCA_963770515.1. Lineage (GTDB taxonomy): Bacteria > Pseudomonadota > Alphaproteobacteria > Rhizobiales > Xanthobacteraceae > Bradyrhizobium. Next base: position 458,390 of record CAVYPW010000001.1, on the reverse strand, counting down.
CCGCGTCGATCGTCGATAGGTCAGCATCCGCGTCAGTAGCCAGTCTCACTGCCTGTGCTTCGCGCATCCGCTCCAGCAACTGCCGAATCGAACGGCCGTTACTCCAGTCATTCTTCGGCATTTCGGCTTTGATCCACGGCGCAACAAGTTCGCCGACGTTCGCCGGCAAATTGAATTCCTGGCTCCTGGCCGCACGTCGGAGAATCTCGATCAGTTCGTCAGGCTTGTAAGGCGAAAAATCGATGGTCTTGCTGAACCTACCGCGCAAGCCAGCATTCGAATCCAGGAATTTGTCCATATCGGCGGGGTAACCGGCAACGATGACGACGATGCGGTCGCGAAAATCCTCCATGAACTTGAGGATCGTTTCTATCGCTTCCTTTCCGAAGTCTGCACCACCACCCGAGGGAGCGGCCAGAGAATAGGCCTCGTCGATGAAGAGGATACCGTCCAGCGCTCGGCGGCACACCTCCATCGTCTTGATCGCGGTATCGCCGATAACGTTGCCGACAAGGTCGTTACGTCCAACCTCGACAGTATTCCCTTTTCGCAACACGCCGAGGGCTTTGTAGATCCGCCCGATCAACCTCGCGACCTCGGTCTTGCCGACGCCTGGGGGACCGGTGAAGACCATGTGCATGCCCATTGGTGACACTGGAAGCCCCTGCTCCCGTCTGCGTTTCTCCAACTGCTGCCGGGCCATCAGTGTCGAGACCTCTTCCTTCACCTGTGCGAGACCGACCATTTCGTCTAGTTTTCGCAAAGCAACCGCAAGAGGCTCCTCCTCAACGGGGGCCGGCTCTTCGTCTTCCTTAATTCGAATGGGCCGTACTTCCAGTTCGTCGGCAGCCTCGTCGGCCGTTTTACGCGCCAACAGCAGCGACGCCACTACGTAGGTGAGCGCGAGGCCCGCGCCGAACACCCCGAGCAGCGTGAGGACCATGTGAATGCCCAGCCCTGCACGAAAAGCGGCTGCGAACGCAGAGAAACCACCAGCGATCATCAAGCCGACGAAGGTCGCACCGGTCGCCACTGCGGTCGTGACCAGAAGAATCCCCGATTGCGGGTTTGCCAGCCTGCCGTTCATCACCGTGCCTCCATCGCACGTTCGATATCCACCATTTCGATCCGGGAAACGTCGGCGCCCTTGCTGGTCACCAGGCGCAAGGCTTGCGCCTCGCGGCTCTTTTCGAGAAGGGTACGAATGTTGCGTGCGTTAGCCCAACCTTCGATACGCGAGTTCTCGTTGATCCAGGTTGTGACCTTGGGTTCGAAGCCCGGAGGCAACAAGAAGCGTTGCTGTGCCGCCATCGTGCGGAAAATTTGGCACAGGTCCTTGGCACTGTATGACGGGAAATCGATGTATTTCGTGAAACGGCCTGCCAGACCCGGATTGGTACTGATGAAGCGTCTCATATCGTCCGGGTATCCGGCGACGATCACGATAATCCGGTCGCGGTTATCATCCATGAATTTCATCACCGTCGTAATCGCCTCCTTGCCGAAGTCAGGGCCTCCACCCGCCGGCTCGGCCAGGGCGTAAGCCTCATCGATAAAGAGAATTCCGTCGAGCGCCTCGCGGCACTTCTCCATCGTCTTGATGGCGGTTTGGCCGACATAGCCCGCGACGAGTTCGGACCGGTCGACCGCTACGAGGTGACCGCTACGCAAGACTTTGAGCGAGCGGAGAATGGCACCGATCGCGCTGGCCACCTGCGTCTTGCCGACACCGGGTGGTCCGGTGAAGACCATGTGCATGCCGATCTTTTCGGGCGCGTAACCTTGCTCCGCCCTGATGCGATCGAGTTGCAGGCGGGCGATAAGCGTGTTGACCTCGCGCTTCACCGGAACTAACCCAATCATGCCCTCGAGATTCTCGATCGCGGCGACTGGATGGACCAGTTCTGCTCGTTCGGGTGAGAACAGCAGTTTGGCCTGAGCGGAGATTCCCCCGACGGTCGGTCTCTGGGCTGCCGCTATACGGGCTAGCCGTCCGGCGTAAAGAGCAACCCCAAGTCCAAGAAGCACGAACGCGGCCGTCGTGCTGGTCATCAAAATTCCGGTGCGCGTTCCGGCAGACAAGCTCTTCCAAACGCCGTCGAAGCCGGGCATCGAGTTGAGAACCCACGAAGCAATTACACTGGCGAGAACACCGCCGATGGTAATCGCCCAGATCTGATTAGTTTTGAAAAATCCTTTCATGACTAAAGTCTTTCAGCACGACTTCTGGGGAGCCCACCAGATATTGATCGGAAAGCTTCCGGAGGTCACAGTGTTGGTGGGATAGAGAGAGATTGTCGCACCTGTGTTCGCCCCTTCAATAACGATGATGCCGCGGCCGGTCGGATAGGGCGTCGGGAACGGGATCGCGATCCGCTGCGGGGCATCAGTGAGTGTGAAGGGCGGTGACAAATAGGAGCCTGAACGAATTCGCACCAAGCCGGGTGCCGCTCCCGGCGCATTCTTCAGCACTACTTCCGCCAGGGGCGCCTTGCAGCTCTTTGCTTCCTCACCCATCGCCGCTGCTGCGTTCGGCGCGAGGGTCGTGGCTGCCTCGGAAATATCGGCCAGCGCGACCTGCTTGATGGCCGGCTCACTGGCGGTCCCGCGTGGCGCCGTACTCGACGAGGTGGCCAAAACGACTGCGGCTGCTATTGCGATACCGCCGAGTGCGGCGGCGGCGTAACCCGCCCTGCTTGTGGAAGCCACCAGCCCGCCTGAACTGGATTTTTGGCTCTCGCTCGCCGACTGTGACGCTGCTGCAGAGGGGGTGTCCGGCATTGCCGCTTTCTCCTGCGTTGCCGTCCAGACCCGCCGCCAAACCCATGGGGTCCAGGGTGAGAAATCAATGGACGGAAAAATCGTTATCTCTGCAAAAATACTGCCGTTTCGGACGCTAAGAGCCTATTGTGGCACATTGCAAAGTATTGCACCCCATAGGAAATTCAAAGCTGTCGGTTTCGGACCACCCGTGATGAGTGACCAGGTTTCGACGCTATATCTGAAATGGCGTTTCTTTCGTGATTTGCTGCAGATGCCTCAATCTGACCGCGAAATCGCGATCGCCTATTGGGGACCGAACGAAGGCCCCTCCAAGTTCTCGAAGATGCTCAAAGGCGATCTAGGCTTCCCGCCGGACGCGGCGGATATGCTCGCAAGCGTTATCAACCGGCGCATTGAGGTGCATGCCGGGGCCAAAGGCGGCTCAATCGGATCTCCCTTGCGCGGCGGAGACCTCTACCTGCCCTTGTTCGAGTTCGCTGCCAAGCTGGTCGCGGCGAGCAAAGGGGTTAGCGCCGACAGTTTGGACCGCGCCCATCGCGGTTTGTTGGATCAACTGGTACCTCCTGCACCACAAGACGGGCCACCACTTAGGTTGATGGTCGAACGTTTCACGGCGGATCGGTCGTTCGACGGCTTCCGCGGAGCCAACGAGGGCCCGGTAGAATTCGAGATTGGCAAACACCTTGGCCAAATCTCGATCGAGGGTGACATGATCGCGCAGTTGAAGGTGCAGCCGTTGGTCTACGCCTCCGTAACCCGCGACCCTTCGCCGTCTGGCTGGTTGTGGGAAGGTCGTTTCGATGACAGCTTTATGTGGTTACCGTCGCCGTTCTCGCCGCAAATAGAGGGAAAGCGACTCCACATCCTTCCAGAGCCAACACCCCTCCGTCCCATCCCTGGTCGCTATAGGGCTACCGCTATCATCGTCTTTGACCGGGCAGTTATCGGAAAGCTCGACCCTCGGGCGGAGAAAGCCGGAATTCCGCTACCTGGCCGGCTTGACGAAGCACGCACCGCGCGGCTGCTCACAAATCTGAGCCGTTTGATGCAACGAGACAACTCCAGCTTATCGGTAGTAACTGCCGAATACCTTGTGAGGGCGCCTACCAGCGCCTGACGTTGCCAGAGATCATTTCTGTTCAAGCATATCTATCGCGCGAAGGTAACGGTCGAGCCGTTGCCGATCAGCCGCGCTCGGGTTTGCGATCCTGGCCAGATTGCTGTTGTCGCGAAGATCGGCAAGCTTGACCCTCCGCCCGATTGGATGTTGGGCGGCGCGTCGAACAAAAGTGACATAATCTTCATCGGGGTTGCGTGTCACCGCCGCTATCCCGCTGACCACCGGTTCGGAAAAGCCTTCTGCGCGCAGCCGTTCGAAGCTCCAGCCCGCACAGTCCTCGACGACATCGTGAAGCACACCCACAATCCGCTCCTCATCCGTGGATAGAGCAAGCATAACACGTAGCGGGTGCAGAATATAACGCTCTCCGGCCTTGTCGGCTTGCCCGGCATGGGCTTCTGCGGCGATCGAAATCGCCCGTTCCAAAGTACTCATTAAGTTCTCCTCTGCGTATCGTTCGGGCCGGGCATCGAGCACGCGCGCCGCCCGGCCTCGAGGATTCCTTTATTCCGGATGCGATCACGATCGTCGGCCTCAGTTTCCCTTCACGAAGCTACCGTCACATACATTCACGCTCCTGAACCCCTGCTCGTAGCCGTCGTTGAACCGGATTTTCAGATCGTAGCTGCAATTTTCGCCGTGATAAGAGATTTGCCGATAGTCGCCCGGCTTAACGCTCTTGCTGAGGGTGACCTGCTGCCAGGGATCGTCCGTGCCGGCCAGAGCGCTCCACAATTGCACGATTTCAGCCTTCTTGTGGGTGTTTTCGAGAAAAAAGCTACCGTAGACTTCCGAAGCGGAAGCAACGGTGCTGTTGAGTGCGGCAACGGCAATCGCCAGCGCGTAAATCGTCTTCATTTCTCAGTCCTCCGTGTTGGACCGATCGGGTGATCGGATGGAGGCAAACTAGGCAAGACCGTCCACCATCAGAATTGCAGTGTATTGTAATCGGTTGGAGCCACTTGCCGGATGATCTCTGCCGGAGGCTGTTCGGAAACTGCACGGGCCGCCACATTCCGCGCGATCCATCGATCGTGAGAACGTAAACGGGTTCGCATCGTCGAACCGACGGGCTTGAATCAGAGCGGGCGCCGAAGTCAGGAGTCCTGACTTCGGCAAATATCCGAAGAAAAGGAGACTGCGGCGGCGCCGAAAAATGAGACGTCAGGAAGCGCTACACCCAGCTGCCCCATTTGTGGTCGATTTGCTCCTTCTTGCAGAAGTCGTGGAAAGCATCGACAGCACCTGCGTGACCAGCGTATCGGTCCCGCAGCAGCGCAAACGCAAGCTTGGCGAGTGCGCCAGCCGGAACGTCAACCCAGAATTCGTAGTCGCTGTCGCCCCAAGTTCCTTCTACGTATTTACCGGTGTCTTGGGCGTCGATCTTGATCGATCCGTCCGGTTTGACCGTTAGGCGCACCGATCTGGCCATCGTTCCGTCCTGGCGATAAAGCTTGGTATGGTATCTTTCGAACATTTTTTCCTCCTGCCGCTCGTGTGAGAGAAAGTACCGCGAGGCTTCTGCGATCGGCCGCGATAGGACTGCGGCCCATTTGCTCGAAGCGTGCTCGGATGAAGGCAGACTAGGAAAAACCGCCGGCTGCCAGAATTGCAGCGTGTTGCAATTCGTTGCAGCGCTTCGAGACGGGGCACGTGAGGTTCGGGGAATCAATCGCGGCAACCTGGCCAGCCGCGCGGCGAGATTTGCCGCCTGCAGTCAACATCCAATTCAGAGCGGACGAGGTCGGCGTCGCGCCAAAACGTGACAGCGCCAGCGCGCACAGCGCGCTGGCGCCACCGTTTCGTTTTCCTATTTCGTGGTGACCGTCAGCCTGCCCTTGTAGCGATAGAACTCGAAGGTTAGACGCTTGCCTTGCACCACGGGTCCGTCGGGTTGGCAGTGGGCGACGACCAAAGCGGTGTACGCGGCGCCAGAATGCGCGACCTTCTTCGTAAACCGGATATCCACCGGATCGCAATTCTGGCCCTCGCCGTAGAAAACCTCCGGCTGGATGGACAGAATTTTTGTGCAGCGGCCACCCTCGGTCCAGCTCGGCAACGCGTATGAGGTCGTTTTGTCCTCTTGCGATGAATAGCACCAATCGCCGACGAAATTGATCGACATGGTTGCCTCTGCGGCGTGGGCGTGGCTGCACGCGATGATAGCGGCAGCAACAAGGCAAATTATTCGCGATATCATAGCTAATTCTCCAAATCTGTTGGCCCGGGCCACTCTCGTTAAGTCCGTTCAGGGGCAAACAAGACTGAATGAGACTAGCCGCTTCCGAATGGAGAAAAATCTAGGCCAAGCGGCTGGCGGTCGGAATTGCAAAGTGTTGCAATTCATTGCAAACGCTTGGGAAGACCGTTGATGGGTCATCGTCGACCTACCCTCAGCGACGTCTGGCAGGAGACGCCTTTGCCTTCTCTCGCAAAGCCAATTCGAAACTGATGTTCTTAACGGCTACGCAAGGCCTTTTTGAAATGAGCGAACAATAAGCTAACTGTCCGCTGGATATTTTCCGGACACTTCTGGTGCTTACCCTGCGAATAGGAAGTGGGCGCTTTGCCCATGGCTACCGAAAATGATCCTTAACAGTGCTTCGCCGAGGGACGGCGTCGTAAAGCATGGGTAGCCTGTGATCTGATCATCGTCGTGTCCGACAATACGCGATCGTCGAGCCGTCACGCCGAGAGTTAGTTTTCGCCCAGGCGGCGCACGCAGTCCTTGGCCCTTGCGATCAACTCCTTCGCCAAGCGTCCGACGGTGGCATTGTCCAATCCGTCTTTTTTCGCTTGCGAGTGCACGTTCGTAACAAGGTCAGGAAGTTGCTCGGCCATTTTGGTTAGCCCAGCACGTACTTTGTCAGCATCAAATCGCATCTCGCGTGCGAATTTCTGCCATTGGCGTAGTCCAATTAGGCTGAGTCTGTACTCATCGCCGATCTTCATCGCGAGCTTCATCTTCTGAAAATCGACATCGTCGTAGGGAAGAATGCTGGCGATGTCGTAAAGTGGCGCAAGCCTCACTACGGGACCACCGCCAAGTAACAGCGAGTAGTTTTTGGCGTGCGCATCGGTGCCGGCAATTAGCCAGTTGAAGGCTAGGGCATCGACAAAGGTGTCAGTATCGTCTTCGCGATCCGTGGAGTAGGTACGCAATAGCTCGACAATATCGGAAGGGCTCGGTCCCCCTTCGTTTTGGTATTTCTTCGTCGGCATGATGCCGAGTGCCTGGCAGATATCTTCTTGATGGATGCGGACGATGTCATTCCCGACGACTCGCCGGTCATAGCGTTCGACGACGATGGCGATTTCTTTCTCGAACCGCATCACCTGGGTTTCCGCCGCGGGTAAGCCGAGCTGACCTGCAAGCAAGAGGCAGACGTGCTCGTTTTCGGCGTGACCATCGAAATGGCCGGTCGGCGGTTTCAGGATATGTGTTGTCGGAATGCGTCCCGAAGGGACGCCCCAACGACCCTTTTGCAGAAGAAAGGCGGTTTTCGGCTGGGCGCCGGCAAGGCTGAATTGTCCCGTATCGCGCGGCAAACGCCAAGCAGCATGGTCTTCGCGTAAAGCTTGTAGTCGTTTTGCTACTTTAGCTTCATCGAGCCACTCAACCTTATCATCCTTCCCACTCTTCAGAGTCTCTTGACGATCTGGTGTGACGAATTGAACGGCACCTGCGCAATCCTCACCAACGTGCGAGATGAGGGCAAAGACGTTGCGCGCCGATACCTGAAACTTCTTGGCCCACCGATCGAGCACGCGCTCATTGTCTGGTAGAAGGCCCCACAAGAAGGCCTGGACTACGGCTGGACCATGTTCTTCGGCGGCGAGTGGCATGGAGAGCGATAGTGGATAGGCGCCCTTTCTTTCCCGCCAACTGTTGTCGTAGACAAAGGTCAGCCGTCCGCGCGCGTCGTTGCGTACGCGGCCGACTTCCTTTCCATCCAAAAGAGCAACGAGTTCGTTCGTCATCTTTTGCCCTTCTTGGCTTTGGCCAGAATGGCATTGATATCGACGCCGGACTTGGTCGAGCTGCGGTTCTTGGTGAGTTCGTTGCTGCTTGCGTCGAAACCAATGTCCAAAGCGTCGAGCGCCCGCAGTATGAGGCCCAACTCGGCGCGCGGATGACCATGCTCGACGTCGATCAGCCATTGACGGCTGACGCCGATACGGTTGGCCAGCGTCGACTGGTCGAGCTTGAGACGCTTGCGTTTGTCGCGAATGATGGCGCCAAGTTCTGTGGGCGTACGTATGAGCATGGTTTGACCTAGTGTAACCGTTCGCTTACATTAGCATAAGTCGGCGTTCGTTGACAAATGAAAAATGTCGTCGTTCGTGTACAATACAAAATGTTGTCGTTCGCTTACATCATTTCGTTTAGATTTCAATGAGTTAGTTAGCGAAGGGCTCAACGATCACTCAGGTCAGTCGGGTAACGGTCGCGAGACGGTCACGGCAACGAACCAACAGAAGATCATGATGGTCGGCACGGCGATGATCGCCGTCAACATCACAACATCATCACCAGCATCATCCTGATCATTACCATCATGATGACCGGCATCATCATCGTCATCATCATCATCATGTCGCCGTCGGCGCTAGCGAAATTTCTGCCGGCGTGAGTAACGCAAATCGGGCTCTAATGGGGGGCCAGCAAGGCTTTTAGGCGTAACCGATGTATTTCCTTCTCGCTCTCGCGCGCGACGAAGAGCATCGCCCAAACGGAATTCCGGTGTCTTGCCACAGAAAGGAGCATGCCCTGCTGAAAAAAGCTGGTATCCGCGCTGGTACGTCTCGTTGTTTGTTTGGAATTTGCTAATTAATATCAAATAGTTGAGCGTTCTATATGGCGCCCGCCCCTGCACCATCAGCCATTCTCGTACGTGCTCAACCGCGCCCTAACCGACGCCGTATTTCTCGAACAGGTCGGGTGCAAATTTCAGTCCGAGCCCGGGTTCGGTTGGCACGGCGATCTCGCCATTGACCGGCATCGGCGGATTGTCGAACAGGCGCCATGTCCACGGCATATATTCGACGACCAGTCCGTTCGGTATGGCGGCGACAAGATGTACATGGATTTCCGGCAGCAGATGGCTGGCCACCGGCTTGTTGAAGGCCTCCGCCATGCCCGCCACCTTCATCCATTGCGTGACGCCGCCAACCCGCAGCAAATCGATCATGGTGATGTCGACGGCGTGGTGCGACATCGCCTGCCGGTGCGGCTCGATGCCCCAGAGATATTCGCCGGCGCAGACCGGCGTCGTCAATGCGTCGGCGATCTTCGCGTGCCCCTGATAGTCATCGCAGGTCGTTGGATCCTCCAGCCATCCAAGGCCCAGTTCTTCGACGCGGCGTCCGATCGAAATCGCTTCCGCAACGCTCCAGCGCTGGTTGATGTCGACCATCAAGTTGACATCCGGGCCGACCGCCTCGCGGATCAGGCGGATGCGCTCGATTTCCTGGGCGGGCGTGAACCCTTCCACGGCCATTTGCGTCTTGACCTGCCGGTAACCCTTCTCGACCAGTGCGGAGGCCGCGCGTTGCAGTCTGTCGTTTGGCGTGGTGCGGGTCAGCGCGCCGCTGGCATAGGCCGGCACCTTGTCGCGCGAGCCGCCCAACAGCCGCGCCAGCGGAACGCCGAAGGCTTTGCCGCGGATATCCCACAACGCTGTATCGATCGCCGAGATCGCAAGCATCGCGATGCCCGAGCCGCATGAGGCCGACGCGGCGCGCAGCTTGGCCATGACTTGTTCGGTGCGGAGCGGATCGTCGCCCTTGATCAACTCGCCAAAATCCTCGATCGCGGCCCCTAGCGCGCGCACCAGTTTGCCGCCGAAGGTGGTGATGCCGATGCCCTCGATGCCCTGGTCGGTCTGAATCTGCACCGTGAAGAATTCGCGTAGCATCCCTAGCATGTAGGGCGCGCCGACCAGCGGCTCTTCCAGCGGCAGGCGGACGAAGTTGACCTTGATTTGTTCGATTTTCATGTTGGCATCACTCCCGTCGCGCTCATTATTGTTTTTTGCGCCTAACGCGACCATCATGAAGCCAAGGCGCCAGCAGGCGAACGCTGCAACGATAAGAACCGCGACCAAATCGGGAGGTCAAGATGCCCCAAAGCAAGGGTGACCGGCTTTTGAGCCGGCGGCATGCCGTCGCGGCCATGGCAGGTGGCGTCGGCTTTTTTGCCGCGCCCGCGATCCTCCGCGCGCAAACCCCGCTCACGGTCAATTTCGTCCAGCAGCGCGGCCTGCTCTATCTCCCCGTCGACATGATGGTCACCGGCGGCGTCCTGCAACAGGAAGCAACCAAGCTCGGGCTCGGCAAGGTCGAAGCCACGGCACGGACCTTGAGCGGTCCCGCACCGGTCATCGACGCGTTGCTGTCGGGGTCGGCCGACTACGGCACGGCAGCGCTGCCGTCGCTGCTGACGCTCTGGGACAAGACCCACGGCACGCCTAACGAAGTCAGGGCGGTCGGAACCATGTCGAACGGAGCCATGGTGCTTTATACCATCAATCCGAACGTCAAGACGATCGCCGACTTCACCGAGAAGGACCGCATCGCGGTGCCGTCGGTGCGCATATCCTTCAACGCGATGATGCTGGAAATGGCGGCGGAGAAATTATGGAACGATCCGCATCGCCTCGACCATCTGACGGTCGGCCTCGGCCACGCGGACGCGGTCGCGGCATTGTCGGCGGGCTACGGCGCGGCCACCGTGACGGCGCATATCGGCGTGCAGCCCTTTACGGACCGTGGGCTGAAACTGCCGGGCGCGCATGTTGTTGCGGACAGCCGCGACGTATTTGGCGGGCCGCTGACGCAAGTCACCTTGCTTGCAACCAAACAAACCAAAGACAAGAACCCGACGCTATTCAAGGCGGTCGCCAACGCGCTGGAAGAATCAAACAAGCTGTGCAGCGCCGACAAGCGCGCTGCCGCGGTGCTCTGGAAGAAGGCGCAGAACGCCTCCGAAAGCGTCGACGAGTTATTTCACTTGCTGAACGATCCGGGCTTCGAGTTCACGTCGCAGCCGCATCGCATTGCCTATTTCGCCGCGTTTCTCAACCGCATCGGCGCGATGAAATCAAAGGTCAGCGATTGGAAGGACCTGTTCTGGGAAACTGCCTATCATCAGCGGGGCGATTGATCGAAGCCATTCGTCTCCGGAGTGGAGGCGGCGCTACGCCACTGGAAACGCGGCGCAGCCTTCAGCGTCGATCGATATCCCGACCTCAGCGCCGGCCGGCCAGCGCGCCACCGCCTGATCGCCGGCCGAGCGCACCAGCAGGAGGCCGTCGCTGCAGGCGCGGCACGCGATCTGAAGATCGACGTGCCCGCCATGATAGGTTTGCGCCACGATCTGGCCGGACATTGTGCCGGGCTCGCCTGGCGCACCGATGCGAAGGCGCTCCGGCCGGACAAACAAATCAACGAGCGCAGAGGGGCCTACGCCGGAGAGATGTTCGCCCCCGACCTTGATTTGCGCACCACCCAACGCGATCACGGCCTCAAGCCCTGCGACACCAAGGAGTTCGCCGCGCAAACAATTGGTGTCGCCGACAAAGGACGCCACGAAACGGTCGCTTGGCCGGCGATAGATTTCGAGTGGAGCGCCAAGCTGGCGGATCTTTCCTTCGGACATCACCGCCATCCGGTCGGAAAGGCTCAGCGCCTCGCTCTGGTCGTGGGTGACGAAGATCGTGGTTAGGCCAAGCTTGCGTTGAATTTCCCGGAGTTCGATCTGCATCGAGGCGCGCAGATTCTTGTCGAGCGCCGAGAAAGGCTCGTCGAGCAGCAGCACGGTGGGATTGATGACGAGCGCGCGCGCGAGCGCCACGCGCTGCTGCTGGCCGCCAGACAATTGCCGTGGTTTACGATCCTCCATGCCGGTCAGCTTGACCAGCGCCAGCGCTTCCGCCACGCGCTGCCGGATCTCGTGCCGCGGAACGTGTCGCGTCTTCAGGCCATAGGCGATGTTCTCGGCGACGCTCATATGCGGAAACAGCGCATAGTTCTGAAACATCATGCCGATTTCGCGCTGGTAGGTCGGCACGTTGTTGACGCATTTGCCGTCGATCGCGACGGTGCCGCTATCGGGCGCGAGAAAACCCGCGGCGAGCTTGAGCAGCGTGGTCTTGCCGCAGCCGGACGGTCCGAGCAGCGTCATGAATTCGCCGCGGCCGATCTCAAGCGACACCCGATCGAGCGCCTTCACGTCGCCGAAATTCTTGCTGACGCTGTCGAAGGTGACCGCTGTGTCTTCCATCATCGGGGCCGGGTTCGTCATGTCGCTCCGTCAGTGGCTTTGTTCGATATTGAGCACCTTGCCGAGACCGAGAAAGCGGTTGGCGAAGGCGATCAGGACGGCGGTGGCCACGATATACATCACCGACAGCGCCGCCATCGAGGGGTCGGCGAATTCACGGACGTAGTTGTACATCGCGACCGGCAAGGTCTGCGTCCGCTGCGAGGTCACAAACAGCGACGCCGTGAATTCATTGAACGAGAGGATCGCGGCAAACAACCAGCCGCTGACCAGGCCCGGCAGCAGCAGCGGCACGGTGATCGTCAACAGAACGCGCAGCGGCGTGGCGCCGAGGCTCGCCGCGGCGAGTTCGTAACTGGAATCGAGATTCCTGAGCGACACGTAGACGCTGCGCAGCACGAACGGCAGCACCAGGACGACATGGCAGGCGACGACGACCGCAAAGCCGCGGCTCCATCCGATTTGGGCGGCGAGAATTAGAAAGCCGAGACCGACGGTGAAATGCGGGATCACCAGAGGCGACACTAATATACCCTCGATTACCCGCTTGAGCCTGAATTGATAGCGGTCGATCACGAAGGCAAACATCGCGCCGATGATGAGTGCGATGGACGAACTCCAGGCCGTGACGATGAGGCCGTTCTGAAAACCGCTGCGGAAATCGGGATAGGCCAGCGCCCGCTCGAACCACCGCCACGACCACGCCTGCGGCGGAAACGACAGGATCGCCTTATCGTTGAAGGCGGCGATGGTGACGACGGCTGCGGGGAGGATCAGAAAGCCGAGGATGAGAATGACGACGAGCCAGCCGGCATAGCCGAGCAGGCGCTGATAGGTCGAGCGCGGCGTCATCCTAATGTAATCCGACATTCTTGAATGGGCGCGAGGCCAGGCTAAGCATCGACAGCACCGCGATCGTCAGCGCGAGACCGGTGACGCAGAGCGAGGCCGCGAACGGGAAATTGAAGCTCGACAGGCCCAACTGATAGACCAGATTGGAGACCATGTTGACGCGGCCGCCGCCGATCATCTGCGGCGTGGCGAAAGCCGAAAACGTCCAGGCGAATGCCGTGGTGACGCCGGCAATGACGCCCGGCATCGACAGCGGCAGGGTGACCGTCAGAAAGGCGCGGATCGGCCCGGCGCCGAGACTTTCGGCGGCGCGCTGATAGTCGCGGTCGATATGCGACAGACCGGCGGCGAGCATGATCACCATCACCGGCAGCGTCACATGCACGAGCGCGACCACGACGCCTGATGTCGTGAACATGAATTGTATCGGCTGTTCGATCAGGCCTATCCCGCGCAGCAGCGAATTGATGAAGCCGTTATTGCCGAGCACGATGATCCACGAATAGGTGCGCACCACTTCGCCGAGAAACAGTGGCGTGACGATGATGACGAGCATTGCCGATTTGATCCATCGCCGCTCGATATGCACCAGCGCATAGGCCAGGGGATAGCCGACCAGCAGCGTGACGATAGCCGTCAAGGCGCAGATCAAGACCGTGTCCAGGAACACGCGGGCATAAAGCGGCTTCAGCAGGTCAAGAAAATTGACGAGCGTGAAACCGCCGGGATCGAGCGAACCCGGAATATAGGCGCGAAGGCTGTATTGCAGCACGGCCGCCATGGCGGCGACGAAGCCGAGCGCGCAAAGCGCGGCCGGCATCGTGAAGATGCGAAAGAAAGGCCGCTGGTTCATGATGGCTTGAGGCTTGCCCGATCAGTTCATGATGTTTTCGGCAAACCATTTACGCCATTCGGCGGTTTTCTCGGCCCGCAATTTGGCGTCGATATTGATTTGCTGCTTCCACTGCTCCGCGGTGGTGAAGACGCCCGGCAGCTTCGCGATCTCCGGATCGAGTTTGGCGTTGAGCACGGCCGGGCTGCCTTTTTTCAGCTTGGCGATCTCGGCCTGGATTTCCGGATCGTACAGCGTGTTGATGAACTTGTAGGCGAGGTCGGCCTTCTTCGATCCCTTCATGATCGCAACCGTATCGATCCCGAGCACCGCGCCTTCCTTGGGGATCGCAAGCGTAATCGGCACGCCTTGCCCGATCATGTAATACGCGTTCATCGAGAGCACGATTTGTATCGGCGTCTCGCCGCTTGCCAGCAATTGCTGGCTGTTGGCGTCGTTGGTGTAGAACGCCTTGAAGTTAGGCTTCAGTGCCTTGAGCTTGTCCTCGCCTTTTTCCCAATGCGCAGCGTCCGCGCCGGACAGCATGGCCGCGACGACGATGATATGGCTCGGGTCGAAGTCGGGGGCTGCGAGCTTGCCCTTCAGTTCCGGCTTCCAGAGGTCGTTCCAGCTCTCGAATTTGACGTCTTTCAGCAGGTCGGCGCGATAGCCGATGGTGTAGACGTAAGCCCAGGCGCCGAGATGATAGGGGCTGATCCGGGCTTCATCGGCCAGGTTCTTGGCGTTGGGAATTTTGGAGGTGTCGAGCGTCTCGAGCAGACCGTCATTGGCATAGAGCCATCCGACATGCGACGTCGTGAAGGTGATATCGCTCTCGGGATTGCCCTTGGCGAGTTTTTCCTTGTTGAGCCGGTCGATGGTGCCGCCGGTGACGAACTCGACCGGCACGCCGGTCTCGGCGGTGAACTTCTTGGCCACCGTTTCGGCGATCAGGTCGCGCCAGCTGCCGCCCCAGATGCTGACAACGAGCTTGTCCTGCGCGTGAGCGGGAACGGAAAGAAGCAGAACAAATAAGGCTAGCCAGAAGCGACGCATGTCAAATTCCTCTCGCGACGCTTTTTTGGCGTCGTCAGATACTTACCGGCGGAGCAATTCTGCACCATTGCGCGGCAGCCGACAACGGCGGTAACTGGTCTTGTTATCGACAAGAAAGCCCGCCGCTTATCGACAAGAAAGCCCGCCGCCGTTAAGTTCGCGGCAAAGGCGGTCGTTTCAGCTCGTTGACCGGGTGGGAGGGATGGTTTGAACGGTATGCTTGCGACGCAGGCCGATGCGCATCGGCCATCGGACGTGCTGAATACGCTGAAGCGGCTTGGTTTCGGCGCCGTCGTGTCGGTGCCGGACGGCTGGCTCGGCAAGATGCTGATTCGCATCGAACATGAGCCGACAATGCGGCTGGTCCGCGCCACCCATGAAGAGGAAGCGCTGGCGATCGCCTGCGGCATCCGGCTTGGCGGTATCCGCACCGCGCTTCTGGTGCAGAATGCCGGAGTGCTCAGCATGGGCGCCGGCATGGTCTCGCTGGCGCAACGCTATCAATTTCCGCTACTCATGCTCGTGTCTTACCGCGGCACGCCGGACGATCCGGTATTTTATCATGTGCCCAAGGGTCGGGCGACCGAACCGGTTCTTCGCGGCATCGGGCTCAACTATGCCGTCGTCGATCGCCATCGTCCGATCGGCCCTCAGGTCGAGCATGCCGCGACCTATGCGGAAGAGGCCTCGTGTCCGTTTGCGCTGTTGCTGTCGCGGGAAGATATTCAATGGTGAGCGCTGCGACCACGCGCCCGACCCGGGCCGACTATTACCGGGTATTGGCCGACAATCTGCCGCCGCAGGCGCTGGTCGTGACCTCGCTCGGCAATGCGTCCTATCTCTGGGCCAAGCTGCATGAGGCGCCGGAAAACTTTTATTTCGAAGACGCGATGGGTCTGGCGCTGCCGCTTGCGCTCGGCCTGTCGATTGCGCAAGCGAGCCGGCCGGTGATCGTGGTCGAGGGCGACGGCGCGTTGTTGATGCATATGGGCGCGCTGGTCACGGTCGGCGCCGTCAATCCCGCCAATCTCACGGTGCTCATCATTCAAAACGGCGTCCATGCCGCCTCCGGCGGCCAGGCCTTGACCAATGCCGGACTGGATCTGGCGCAACTCGCCCGCGCCTCCGGCATTGCCTTGAGCGAAAACATCGAAAAGCCGCAGGCGCTCGCCGACAAGCTGCGCGCCGGCACGGCGCGTACCGGCGCCGAATGCCTGGTGCTTGCGACCGAGCCCGACCTCGACGTCGTCCGGCCGCCGGTCGCGCTCAATCCGGTGGTGACCAAGCACCGGTTTCAGGCCGCCATCGGCGCGCCGCGGTATGTCCACGCCCTGTTCGGCGGCGGCAAGCTCGAAGCCACTTAAACCCTCCTGCTGCCACGGTTGGATCTCGATAAATCTGATGTCGTTAAAATTAAGGGACTTGAAACAATGGCCATGACCGATCGCAGGGCTTTCATGCAGGCGGCAGCCGCGCTTCCAGTGATAGCCGCTACGGAAGCCGCCTTCGCGCAAGCTCCGAGCGCAGCTCCGGCGGTTCAAGCCAAGCCCGCGCCTGCCAAGAACGTGACGCGCGAGCTGGCGCATTACATCATCACCGCTGACTACGATGACCTTCCCGCCAATGTCCGGAAAGAGATGCTATGGGTAGCGGCGAGACAGCTGTAAAATCGTCGCTTCGTTCAACTTGCAATTGACGGAGCTCCCAATGCGGAAACCCCACGACAACAGTAAAGCCAGTCCCGCCGCCTTCATTCAGGATAACACGCTGATCGCGGTCATTGAACTCAGTTTATCGAGCTGGCTGGTCGCCGGGCTGATACCGGGAGTTAGTCGGGAACCGCTGAAGAAATTGGAGCCGAGCCCGGAAGACCTACTGAAACTGCTTCATCGCTGGCGGGATGAGGCAATTGAGGCCGGCAGGCTGATCACCCGGATTGCCGTGGCATACGAGACTGGGCGCGATAGCTTCTGGCTGGCTCGCTGGCTCCGGGAGCGCGACATAGATGCGCATGTCATCCACGCCAACAGCGTGACCGTATCCCGCGAACATCGGCGAGCTAAAACGGATCGGCTCGATACGGCGATGTTGAAGCGCGGCTTCCTTGGTTGGCTACGTGGTGAGCGAGGCCATTGCACCGTTGCAATTGTCCCGACCATGGAGGAAGAGGATGCTAAACGCCCGCATCGCGAGCGCGAGGGATTGGTCCATGAACAAACCCGTGTGATCAATCGCATGAAATCAGCCTTGATTCAGTTTGGCGTCCGTAACTTCAATCCCAAGCTACGCAAGGCGAGCGTGAAGCTGGAGACTGTCCGCACACCAGAGGGCAAGTCCTTGCCGCCCAACACGATCGCCGCCCTTCGACGGGAAATGGAGCGGTTGAAGATCATCAAGGAACAAATCAAGGCAATCGAGCAGGCCCGGCTGCAGCGGTTTGAACAAAAGCCGGAGGCTCTTACGAACAGGATGGTTTATCTGCTGGTACGGATTTACGGGCTTGGTTTGGAGACGGCCGATCTTTTGGTGCAGGAGCTTTTGTCCCGAACGTTACGCGATCGCAAAGCTGTAGCCCGTTATGCCGGATTGACCGGCTCACCGGATGAAAGCGGCTCAAAGCGACGAGAAAAGGGCCTTTCCCGCTCGGGCAACGCTCGGGTACGTAAAATCATGATCCAACTGGCCTGGCGCATGGTGAAGTTCCAGCCCGACAGCGCTCTGGTACAATGGTTCAAACAACGCACCGAGAATGCAAAGGGATCACGCAAGCCGATGATTGTAGCGCTTGCCCGCAAGCTCATCATTGCCCTGTGGCGCTATGCGAATGACGGCCTCATACCGGAAGGCTTCAGGCTGCATTCAGCGGCGTAATCGGCAATAGGAAGAAATAAGAAATACCAGGTTTTGGCACCTCGGCGCACATAGCGACGAAACGGCCAAAAACGATCCGAGGTAGCAGTGGCCCGCTAAACTCCCATGGTCTCTCTGCACCGGGAAAGAGAATGGGCTACTGCTGCTTCGGAGCCTCGCCTTCGATGCGCATAGTTGCATCATGGTTCGGATCCAACGGATCCACCGTATATAAGGATGTGGCGGCTGGTTTTGACAACCATCGTCAACTTGAAAGCGGGCTCCACCTCGTGTCGCTGTGTTGTTCTAAGCCAAGTGATCGGCCGCCGCCGCCTGACTGGTGGAGGTCGATCGGCGTCGGCCGATCACCACCCAATCGCCAGTACGAGTGGCACGAAAAGGAAGCACCATGAATTAGCACTTGACTTCAAACGTCCCATATAAGGGCGTGCGGACGCTTCTGAACTGGGTCGGTGTCGCG
The DNA here is from genome assembly GCA_963770515.1 of uncultured Alphaproteobacteria bacterium. Lineage (GTDB taxonomy): Bacteria > Pseudomonadota > Alphaproteobacteria > Rhizobiales > Xanthobacteraceae > Bradyrhizobium. Next base: position 440,131 of record CAVYPW010000001.1, on the reverse strand, counting down.
ATCGGCGGCTCGCATCACCAGACGGTCGATATCGCGGTGGCCGCGCTCGCCCCGTTCTCCGGGCCGGCGCAGGCCTCGCTGTTCGGCCGGCGCGAACGGTTCGATATCATGAACGCCGCCTTCCTCAACGGCGTCTCCAGCCACATTTTCGACTATGACGATACGCACCTGAAGACGATCATTCACCCTGCCGGGCCGGTGGCGTCCGCGATTATCGCGCTCTCGGAAATGCAGCCGGTGTCAGGCAAGGAGTTCCTCAACGCGCTGGTGCTTGGCGTGGAGACCGAATGCCGGATCGGAAACGCCGTCTATCCCAATCACTACGACGTCGGCTGGCACATCACGGGCACGGCCGGGGTGTTTGGCTCAGCCGCCGCGGTCGGCAAACTCCTGAAGCTCAACGAACAGCAGATGGTCTGGGCCCTGGGTCTTGCGGCGTCGCAGCCGGTGGGCCTGCGCGAATCCTTTGGCTCGATGAACAAGAGCTTCAATCCCGGCCGCGCGGCGAGCAACGGCATCTTCGCGGCGATGCTGGCGTCGAAGAATTTCACCTCCTCCGACAGCATGATCGAAGCCAAGCGCGGCTGGGCCAACACGATCAGCACCAAGCAGGATTACAACGAGATCCTCGGCGACCTCGGCAAGCGCTACGAGTCAGCACTCAACACCTACAAGCCGTTTGCCTGCGGAATCGTGATGCATCCGGCGATCGACGCGGCAATTCAGCTGCGCGACGAGAACAAGCTCACCGCCGACCAGGTCGAGCGCGTCGATCTGAAGGTTCATCCGCTGGTGCTCGAGCTCACCGGCAAGAAGAACATTCACGAGGGGCTGGAAGGCAAATTCAGCATCTATCATGCCGTTGCGGTGGCGCTGGTCGAAGGAGCCGGCGGCGAGAAGCAATTCAGCGATCGCGCCGTCAACGACCCGACCATTGTCGCACTCCGGGCCAAGGTGAACCCGGTGGTCACGCCGGGAGTTGCCGCCGCGCAGGTCGACATGACGATCGTACTGAAGGACGGCCGTCAACTGCATCGTTATATCGAGCATGCCATCGGCAGCGTCGAGAAGCCGATGACCGACCAGCAGCTCGAAACCAAATTCTCCGATCTCGCCGAAGGCATCATTCCTCATCCGATGATCCGGCGCGTGATGGATGCGTGCTGGAATGTCGAGAACCTGCCAAACGCGGCCGAGATCGCCAAGATGTCCGTTTCCGCCTAGCCGACAAGCAAGATCAGTGCGCGATGTCCTGCCGCCCTGTGACGGCCATCAGCGTGCCCGTCATCGTCGCAACGAGCTTCTCTTTTGATCCTTCCAGCGCCAGCGCGCGGGCTTCACAGATGGTCAGCGTTCGGCCGGGCTTGATGACCTGGGCGCGAAAGACAAACCGGTCGCCCTTGGCGGGCGCCAGCAGGTTGGTCTTGAACTCGACGGTCAGAACCGCGGCATCGATCGGCATCAGCGTAAACGCGGCGTAGCCGCAAGCGCTGTCCAGTGCCGTGGTGATGATGCCCGCATGCACAAATCCATGTTGCTGCGCGTAGGCAGGATTGGCAAGCATGGTCAGGTGGACTTCGCCCGGCTCGAGATAAACCATCTCGATGCCGAGTGTCGCCATGACCTGTTGCCGCGCAAAGCTCGCGCGCACGCGCTCCTTGAAGTTTGGATCTTGCGCTTGAAACATCTGTCTTCCTGCCTGACGGTTTGCGTGGTCCAGTGACGACATGGTTCAAATATGAACTATACCAAATGCCGATTTTGCTTGTCGCGGTGGTATCCAAATTACCGGATGGCGGGCGTAAAGTCAGTCCGCGGCCGTGGGCTGGCTGCCTTCGGCCAGAGCAGCGGTGGACGAAGGAGGTTTTGGAGTGCGATTTGTCAATGTAGCAGTGGGCCAGCTCGGCCCTATCGCCAGAACCGACACTCGGACGCAGGTGGTGGCGCGCCTGTCGGACCTGATGCGCCAGGCGCGATCCAACGGGTGCGATTTGATTGTCTATCCGGAACTGGCGCTGACGACGTTTTTCCCGCGCTGGTATATGGACGATCAGTCGGAGATCGACCGATTCTTCGAGCGCGAGATGCCGGGGCCGGAGACGCAGGTGCTGTTCGACCTCGCCCGCGAACTCGGGATTGGCTTTTACCTCGGCTACGGCGAACTGGCGGTCGAGGATGGCATTGTCCATCGCTACAACTCGTCGATCCTTGTCGACAACAGCGGTGCGATCCTCGCGAAATACCGCAAGGTGCATTTGCCGGGTCACGCCGAGCACGAGCCTTGGCGGAAATTCCAGCACCTGGAGAAGCGCTATTTCGAACCTGGAGATCGCTTCGGCGTCGTCGAGGCGTTCGGCGGCGTGATGGGCATGGCGATCTGCAACGATCGCCGCTGGAGCGAGACCTATCGCGTGATGGGACTGCAGGGCGTCGAGATGGTGTTGATCGGCTACAACACGCCGGTTCACAACCCGCCCGCGCCGGAACATGACGATCTCTCGCTGTTCCACAACCAGCTCGTAATGCAGGCCGGCGCCTATCAAAACGGCACGTGGGTGGTTGGCGTGGCCAAAGCGGGAATCGAAGAGGGCGTCGACCAGATCGGCGGGAGCTGCATCGTCGCACCGTCGGGCGAAGTCGTTGCGGCCTGCACCACGAAGGGCGACGAGATCGCCCTGGCGCGCTGCGACCTTGATCTCTGCAACTCGTACAAGCGCACCACCTTCAACTTCGACATTCACCGGCAGCCTCATGCCTATCGAATGATTGTCGAACGGAAGGGGCAAAATCTCATGGCCGACGGAACGCCGGTTGGATCCGGCGAGTGATAGGTCTGAGCCGCTTCAGACAGCCCAAACGTTCAGCAGGCTGACGACAAAAGTTACGGCACCGCGCAGAGGTTTTAAAAAACGATAAATTATATCAATATGTTATCGTATATTGCATGCAGCATGCAAAATGTCGTTGCCGTGCTTCCTGCCTTCTAGCAAACTTGACCTCATCCGCAGGCAGCGGGGAAGGACCGTCAATGGCGACGGTCGCGCAAGGTTGGTCAGATCAGGCTTGCGCACGGAGATGCCGGCGTTTGGGGGCAAACATGACTGATCAGGCCATCGCGGCGGCAGGCGCCGCCAGACCGAGCAGCGTGCGCTGGAAAATCTTTTTCCTGATGCTGTTTCTGGTTTCGGTGAATTACATCGACCGCGCCTCGCTCTCGGTCGCGATGCCGCTGATCTCGAAAGAATTCAGCATCGATCCCGCCTGGCAGGGTCTGATCCTGAGTTCGTTCTTCTGGACCTACGCGTTCATGCAGGTGCCGGGCGGCATGCTGGCCGATCGCTTCAAGCCGCGGATCGTGATCGCGCTGGCGACGGTGTTTTGGGGTGCGTTTCAGGCGATCGCCGCACTCGCGACCAACTCGTTCGTCCTGCTGTTGAGCCGGCTCGGCCTGGGCGCCTCGGAAGCGCCGATTTATCCGGCAGGCGGCAAACTCAACGGCATCTGGATGACGCAAACCGAACGCGGGCGTGGCGCCACGCTGCTCGACGGCGGCGCGCCGCTGGGTGCCGCGCTCGGCTCGATCGTGATCGCGTGGTTGATCTTTAAGTTCGATTCCTGGCGCATGGCGTTCGTCATTGCCGGCGTCGGCACCATGCTGTGCGGTCTGTGGGCCTGGTACTACATCCGCAACTCGCCGCGAGAGCATCCGTCGGTCAATGAAGCGGAAGCGCGCTATATCGAACAGGCCCATGCGCTGGAAGACGCGGCTGCGCCCGCTTCGCCGGGCGGGAGCTGGATCGGATATTTTCGATACCGCTCCGTATGGTGCATGTGCCTCGGCTGGATGTTCTTCAACGTGACGTTCTACGGCCTGCTGACGTGGATGCCGACCTATCTGTTCAACGTCCACAACCTCGACATCAAGTCGCTCGGTGGCGCATCCTTCATCATCTTCTTTTCAGGTTTCGTCGGCGAACTGATCGGCGGCTGGATCGGCGACCGTTGGCGTTCGAGCGGCGGCTCGCCAAATCTTGTGTACCGCACGCTGTTCGCTATTGCCGCCACCATGGTGACCATCTCGATCTTCCTCGTCGCCTATACGTCCAACGCCGTCCTGGTGGTCGTCCTGCTTTCATCGACGCTGTTCTTTCTGCGCTGGTGCGGCATGTATTGGGTCATTCCTGCCGCGCTCGCGGGGCGAGAAAAAGCCGGCTTCCTCGGCGGCTGCATGAATCTCGGCGGCAATATCGCCGGGATCACGACGCCGATCATCATCGGCTTCATCGTGCAGGCGACCGGTTCCTACTTCCTGGCGCTGATGTATTTTGCCTTCGCGGGCGTCGCGCTGTTGATCTGCTCGACCTTGATCGACTACAGCCGCCGTCTGCCGGTGTGAACGGAACTGAGCTTCAAGGATAGAACATGACCCGGCTCGGCATGCTCACGCCCTCGTCGAACACCGCGCTCGAACCGATCACCTATGCGATGCTGGCCGGTGTCGAAGGCGTCTCGGTGCATTTCTCGCGCTTCAAGGTGACGGAAATTGCGTTGTCGGATTCCGCGCTGCGCCAGTTCGACCACAGCGAGATCTTGCGTGCGGCCGAATTGCTGGCGCACGCCAAGGTCGATGTCATCGCCTGGAACGGCACCTCGGCGAGCTGGCTCGGTTTTGATCGCGACGAACGGCTGTGCGAGCGCATCACGGAAGCGACCGGGATCCGTGCCTGTACGACGGTGCTCGGCTATCGCGACCTGTTCCAACGCCTTCCGTCCGCGCGCATCGGGCTGGTGACGCCGTATACTGCCGATGTGCAAAACCGGATCATGAGCAACTGGCGTTCGCAGGGGTTGAATTGCATCGCCGAGCGGCACCTGTCGCTGGCGGACAATTTTTCCTTTGCTGAAGTGCCGGAAGCCGAAGTGGCGCGCTTGTGTGAGGAAGTCGTGCGCGGGGGCGCCGATGCAGTCGTGGTGTTGTGCACTAATATGCGGGGGGCTGGCGTGGCGGAGCGGCTGGAGCGCACGCTTGGCGCCGATATCTTCGATTCGATCGCGGTCACGCTCTGGGCGTGCCTCGTCGCCACCGGCGTCGATCCGTCTGTGGTTCGTGGCTGGGGCGGTGTGTTTGCCGGTCCGCAGCTCTTGCCGCCCGCCGCCTCCATGTCTCTCCGACAGCATTCGTGAGCCGCCGTGACGACAGCAAAGACCAGGCCGAACGAAAAAGAGCCAAAGCGCTGCCGCAGTGCGATGATACTGCAACGGCGCGCGTTGCGCGTTCCGCGCACCGGCTTGCATGAGCAGGCGGCGAGAAAACTCCGTACCCTGATCGTGCGTGGCGATCTCTTGCCCGGCGAGCCGTTGCTGGAGGTCAACCTGTCCGAGGCGCTTGGCATTTCACGCACGCCGCTGCGCGAGGCCTTGAAGCAGCTCGCCGCCGAAGGCCTGGTCGAACTGCAACTCAACCGCAGCGCGGTTGTCGCGCCGCTGCGGCGTGACGAACTGACCGAGCTGTTCGAAGCCGTCAGCGGCATCGAGCGCTGCGCGGCTGAACTCGCCGCGGTCCGCATGACGGCTGCGGACGTGGAGCGGCTCGAGGTGCTGCAAAAGCGGATCGAACGGCATCATGATCGCGACGAGTTGCGAGACTATTTCGAGGTCAACCAGCAGATTCACATCACCATCGTCGGCTTTGCCCGCAACGGCGTGCTGAAGGCCTCCCACGACGCGCTGCTGGCACGGGTGGAGCGTGCGCGCTTGTTTGCGTTGGCGGCCGACGGGCGATGGGAGGAGTCGGTGCGCGAGCACAAGCAGATCCTCGCCGCGTTGAAGGCGCGCGACGCAGAGCGGGCGGGACGTCTGCTCGGTCGCCACGTTCGCCGCACCGGAGAAATCGTCGCCGACACGCTCACGCAAAAGAAAGCAACCCCGTGAGAATTCTCCTGCTCAATCCCAACACCACCTCGGAAGTGACCGATCTGCTTTATGCCGCGGGTATTCGCGCGGCGTCAGCAGGCACGGAGCTCGTGGCCATGACCGCGCAACGTGGCGTGCCCTACATCGCCACGCGCGCCGAGGCGCAGATTGGTGGCGCCATCGCGTTGGAAATGCTCGCCGAGGCCGGCGACGGATTTGATGCCGCGATCATCGCGGCGTTTGGCGATCCCGGCCTGTTCGGCGCGCGCGAACTGTTCGCTTTTCCGATTGTGGGGTTAGCGGAAGCCGCGATGCTGACCGCCTGCATGGTGGGACGGCGATTTTCCATCGTGACTTTTTCGCGCACGCTCGCGCCGTGGTATCAGGAGTGCGTGGCGATGCATGGCCTCGATGCGCGCTGTGCCGGTATCCGCGCGCTCGATGAGACGTTTCAAGCGATCTCAGATGTGCAATCCGAAAAGGAGGAGGTGCTGGTGCGGCTCGCGAATTTGGCGGTCGAGCAGGATGGAGCCGATGTTGTGATTTTATCCGGCGCGCCTCTGTCCGGTCTTGCCGGCAAGGTCGCCGATCGCATTCCGGTTCCGGTCATCGATCCGATCGCGGCCGCTGTTCGGCAGGCGGAAACGCTCGCCGTGCTCAAGCCGCGCAAGGCGGTCGCCGGGACCTTTCGGCGTCCCGATCCCAAACCGACCAAAGGTCTTGCCGAGCCGCTCGCCGCGGTGATCGAGCATCGAGAGCCAAAGCGAGGAGGAACCCGCTGATGTCGTTTGATACCATCATCCGCGGCGGCACGGTGGCGACCGCGTCCGATACGTTTGCCTGCGATGTCGGCATTCGCGACGGAAAGATCGTGGCGTTAGGCCATGATCTCGGCTCTGCGGAAACCACCATCGACGCGACCGGCCGGCTGGTGCTGCCCGGCGGCATCGACAGCCATGTCCACTTTGCGCAGCCGTCGGGCGACGGCATCGTCATGGCGGACGGCTTTGCCTCCGGCACGCGCTCGGCAGCGTTCGGCGGCAACACCACGGTGCTGCCGTTTTGCCTGCAAGAGAAAGGCCAGACGTTGCGCGAGGCGTTGCGCCGTTACCACGCGCTCGCGGACGGCGAATGCCATGTCGACGTCTCCTTCCATCTCATTGTCACTGATCCGACCGAACACGTGCTCGGCCAGGAATTGCCGGCGCTGGTGGAAGACGGCTACACCTCGCTCAAGGTCTTCATGACCTATGAGGGGCTCGCGCTATCGGATCGTGAGCTGTTGGAAACCATGTCGGTTGCGCGCGAGACTGGCGCGATGCTGATGGTGCACGCGGAAAACTTCGACGCGATCAAGTTTCTCACCGACCGGCTTGAGCGCGGCGGCAATACCGCGCCGCGCTTTCACGCCACTTCGCGGCCGATTCCGGTCGAGCGCGAGGCCACGCACCGCGCCATTTCCTTGTCCGAACTGGTCGATGTGCCGATCATGATCGTGCATGTGTCGAACGGTCAGGCGATGGAGGAAATCCGCCGCGCCCAGCAGCGCGGATTGAAAGTGCTGGGCGAGACCTGTCCGCAATATCTGGTGTTGACCGAAAAGGACCTCGATCAGCTCAATATGGAAGGCGCCAAATATGTCTGCTCGCCGCCGCCGCGTGACGAGGCCAGTCAGAAAGCGTGCTGGGAAGGCCTGCAGCAGAAGGTGTTTTCGGTGTTTTCCTCTGATCATTGCCCGTTCCGCTATGACGACCCGCAAGGCAAGCTGGTGCCGAAGGGGCGCACCAGTTTCCGCTGGGTGCCGAACGGCATTCCAGGCGTCGCGGCGCGGCTGCCGATCCTGTTCTCGGAAGGTGTTGTCAAAGGCCGCATCGACCTCAACAGTTTCGTTGCCTTCAGCGCGACCAATCATGCCAAGATTTACGGCCTTTACCCGCGCAAAGGCACGATCGCGATCGGATCGGACGCCGACGTCGCGATATGGGATCCGGAGCGCAAGGTGACCATAACCCACGACCTGATCCATGACGGGTCGGACTATACGCCCTATGAGGGCATCGAAGTCACCGGCTGGCCGGTTCTCACCATGGTGCGCGGCAAGGTCGTGGTCGAAGACGGCCGGCTCGTCGGGCCTAAAGGCTTTGGCGCCTATCTTTCGCGCAACAAGCCGCCGAAGAATCTTGCGATATAATGATCGACAAGAAGCAGGGAGACTGCCATGCCATATGCCGTGACCGATGACGGGGTGCGCCTCTATTTCGAGGAGACCGGATCGGGCCAGCCCGTGATCTTCGTGCATGAGTTCGCCGGCGACTTTCGCAGCTACGAACCGCAGATGCGTCATTTCGGCAAGCGCTACCGCGCCATCGCTTATAATGCGCGCGGCTTTCCGCCGTCGGATGTGCCGGAGAACATTTCCTCTTATTCGCAGGCCCGCGCCGCCGACGATATCCTGGCGGTGCTCGATCAGATCGGCGCGCCGAAGGCGCACATCGTCGGCATCTCGATGGGCGGCTTTGCGACGCTGCATTTCGGTATCCGTCATCATAGCCGCGCGCTGTCGCTCTGCATCGGCGGCTGCGGTTACGGCGCAGAGCCCGACAAGCGCGAGATTTTCCGCACTGAAGCCGATGTGATCGCAGGTGCGCTCCGGAAGGACGGCATGGCCGCGTTTGCCGAGCGCTACGCCTATGGCCCGACCCGCGTGCAATATGAAAACAAGGACCCGCGGGGACACGCTGAGTTCAAGGCCATGCTGGCCGAACATTCGGCGACAGGCTCCGCCAATACCCAGCAGGGCGTTCAGAAGGAGCGGCCGTCCCTCTATACGCTCGTCGAGGAGATGAAGCGGATCACGGTGCCGACGCTGGTTGTCACCGGCGACGAGGACTGGCCGTGTCTTTTGCCGGGTATCCTCATGAAGCAGAACATTCCCTCAGCCGCGCTCTCGGTGATCCCGAATTCCGGTCATGCGATCAACATCGAGGAGCCGGAGGAATATAACCGGATCCTCGGCGATTTCCTCAAGCACGTGGAAAGCGGCCGCTGGCCACAGCGCGATCCGCGGGCGGTTTCTTCCTCGATCACCGGCATGAAAAATTGATCATGAAATCAGGGTGCTGGCTGGCATTCCGCGCGGTGGAACGTGGTCGTTGACGATGGTTGGGAATCGCGCCAATCTTTGGGCGACCCGTGATTCATACATTATCTGAAATAAGGACACGGGTAGGGAGCGTCAGGGCGATGAGCAAGGACACTCAACGCTCGTCCGAACGTCATCGGATGGATTGGGACGAGGCTGCCGCCGACGCGCTGGAGATTGCGCGTCAGATGGCTCCCGGACCCGAGCGCAATGAAGCCCTTAAAGTTGCGGGCGCGCTTCGCCGCTCCGCCGACGAACGGGGCGTGGTTTTTGCCAAACGAGGCCGGCCGCGCAAATCGTAACGACTGCACCGTCTGACCTTCGGCTCATGCCGCATGACGGCCGTGTAAAACAATCGAATTTGGCCGCGGTTTTCCGGCGTTGTTGCGCTGCAATGCTGCCCTCCTCGCAGTGCCGAACGTGGCCTAAAGTCTAGGCAGTGAAGAGCAGGGAACACCCTGAATGCACACTAAAATTTATATTAGTTGCCGCGGTGCGGTATGCTTCGCATCATTTTGACGGGGTGCTGGATGTGCGCGCGATCCCGGCTGGCCAAGCTGGTGTGACCTTATGCGCGCTTTTCGATCTCACGTTGGGTGCTGGAAGGATACGAAGCAGTCGTCATGGTGGTATCCGTCCGGAGCTTGCGGGGAATAGCGAATTCCGCGCCGAGATCGTGCAATACTGATAGCGTACCGCTTGGCTGCTGCCATATGGCGGGTCGGCTGAGATCGATATTCCGGGCCGGATGTAGGAGGGGTGCGCCGCCGTGTGGATCGTTCTAACCGCGCTCCGGCGCCCCTATACGTTCGTGGTCCTTGCGGTGCTGATCGCCCTGTTCGGCATCCGGGCTGCGCTGACGACGCCAACCGACATCTTCCCGAATATCAACATCCCGGTGATCGCCGTCGTCTGGAGCTATAACGGGCTGCCGCCGAACGACATGTCGGGCCGCGTGATTTATTATTACGAGCGCTATATGACCGCCCAGGTGAGCGACATCGAGCATCTCGAGTCGCAGTCGCTCTCGGGCTATGGCGTGGTCAAGATATTCTTCCAGAAGGACGTCAATATCGCCGCCGCGATGGCGCAGGTGACGGCGGCCTCACAGACGGTGCTGAAATTGCTCCCGCCCGGCATCACGCCGCCCTATGTGTTGAGCTACAACGCTTCCAGCGTGCCGATCCTGCAACTGGCGCTCTCCAGTACGTCGCTGCCCGAGATGCGGTTGTTCGATATGGGGCAAAACTTCATCCGGCCGCAGTTGTCGACCGTCCGGGGCGCGGCGGTGCCGTCCCCCTATGGCGGACAGGTTTTGCAGGTGCAGATCGATCTCGACCAGCAGGCGATGCAGGCCCACGGCGTCTCGGCGGAGGACGTCGTCAATGCCGTTTCGGTGCAGAACCTGATTCTCCCCTCCGGCGATCAGAAGATCGGCAAGTTCGACTGGAACGTGGCGCTCAATGCGAGCCCCGTCAATCTTGAAAAAATCAACGACCTGCCGGTGAAGAAATCCAACGGCACGATCATCTTCGTGCGGGATGTCGCCTACGTTCACCAGGGCTCGCCACCGCAGACCAACATGGTGCGGGTGAACGGTGCGCGGGCGGTGCTGATGACCATCCTGAAGGCCGGAGCGGCATCAACGTTGGACGTCATCAACGGCGTCAAGTCGGTTTTGCCGCGGGTGCAGGAAAGTCTGCCGTCCAGCCTCAATCTCCACGCCGTCGGCGATCAATCGGTGTTCGTCAAGGCCGCGGTGTTCGGTGTCATTCGCGAGGCTGTGCTGGCTGCGGCGCTCGTCGGCGTGATGATCCTGCTGTTTCTCGGCAGCTGGCGCTCGACCGTCATCATTCTCACCGAAATTCCGCTCGCCGTGCTGTTCTCGCTCACCGCGCTGGCGCTGCTCGGCGAGACCATCAACGTCATGACGCTGGGCGGTTTGGCGCTTGCGGTCGGCATCCTCGTCGATGACGGCACGGTGACGATCGAAAACATCAACTATCACCTCGAGCAGGGCAAGGAGGTCGAGCCGGCGATTCTCGACGGCGCGCAGCAGATCGTGATCCCGGCCTTTGTCACTTTGCTTTGCCTGTGTATCGTGTTCGTGCCGATGTTCCAGCTTGGCGGCGTCGCCGGCTATCTGTTCCGGCCGCTGGCGGAAGCGGTGGTTTTCGCGCTGATCGGCTCGTTCATCCTGTCGCGCACGCTGGTGCCGACGATGGCGAATTACCTGATGCGTGCCCACCACCACAGCATCGAGACCGATATCGGCCACGACCGGTTGCCGATCCGTTCGCGCAATCCGGTGTTGCGGTTCCAGCAGAGCTTCGAACAGCACTTCGAACGTTTCCGCGCCCGGTATCGCGCGCTGCTGGTCAGGGCCCTCGAAGCGCCGAAGACCTTCATTATCGGCTTTCTCGCCTGCGTGGTGTTGTCGTTTGTCCTGGTGCCGTTTCTGGGTTCGAACTTCTTTCCCGCCGTCGATTCCGGCCAGATCCTGATGCATGTGCGCGGCCAGCCCGGCACACGGATCGAGGAAATGGCCCGTCTGTTCGAACAGGTCGAACAGACGGTGCGCGGGACGATTCCGCCGGATCAGCTCGACAATATCGTCGACAATATCGGCCTGCCGTTCAGCGGCATCAACATGGCCTATCAGAACACCGGCACGATCGGCCCCGAGGATGGCGATGCCCTGATCTCCTTGAAGGAAGATCACGGTCCCACGGCGGAATACGTCAAAACACTGCGAACGATATTGCCGCAGAAATTTCCGGGCACCGTCTTTTCCTTCCTGCCCGCCGACATCGTATCGCAAATTCTCAATTTCGGATTGCCGGCGCCGATCGACGTACAGGTCGTCGGCAACAAGCTGAAAGGCAACTACGATTATGCCAACGCGGTGCTCAAGCGCATCCGCCAGGTGCCAGGCATCGCCGATCTTCGCATTCAGCAGGTCTTCAACTACCCGCAGATCAATATCGACGTCGACCGGACCATGGCCGCCGATGTCGGCCTGACCCAGCGCGATGTGGCCAACAGCCTCCTGGTCACGCTGTCCGGCAGTGGCCAGGTAAAACCGAATTTCTGGCTCAACCCGGAAAACGGCGTGTCCTACCCGATCGTGGCCCAGATGCCGCAATACCGGGTCAACAGCATTTCCGATCTGTCGAATATTCCGATCACCACCCAGGAAAATGGCGTCGGCGCGCAACGCTATCTCGGCGGGTTGGCGAAGATCACCCAGGGGCCGAGCCCGGGCGTGGTGTCGCACTATAACGTCCAGCCGGTGATCGACATCTTCGGCGATACGCAAGGACGCGACCTCGGCGCCGTCGCCGGCGACATTTCGAAAATCCTCGCCGAGACCAAGAAGGATCTGCCGCGCGGCTCTTATGTCGCCGTGCGCGGTCAGGTCCAGACCATGAATAACGCCTACAGCCAGCTTTACATCGGTCTCGCCGGTGCGATCGTGCTGATCTATCTCATCATCGTCGTCAACTTCCAGTCATGGCTCGACCCGTTCATCATCATCACGGCGTTGCCTGGAGCGCTGGCCGGTATTGTCTGGATGCTGTTCACCACCGGCACTACGCTGTCGGTGCCGGCCTTGACCGGCGCCATCATGTGCATGGGCATTGCGACCGCCAACAGTATTCTGTTGGTGAGTTTCGCCCGCGAAGGTCTGGAAAATGGCCTCGACGCCACGACTGCGGCGCTGGAATCCGGCTTCACCCGCTTTCGTCCGGTGCTGATGACGGCGCTGGCGATGATCATCGGCATGGTTCCGATGGCGCTGGCGATGGGCGAGGGCGGCGAACAGAACGCGCCGCTCGGCCGCGCCGTGATCGGCGGATTGGCCATCGCAACCATCGCCACGCTGTTCTTCGTTCCGACCGTCTTCAGTGTTCTTCACCGCGACAAGAGCGGCCAGACAGCGAGCCGGTGATTTTGGAGAAGTGCCTTGCTTGATTCTCATCCGCACCATGCCGAGGCCGAACCGGAGACCAGTGCTTCCGGGATAAATCGGGCGTCGCGCCCGAACCGGTCGCGGCTGATTGCCATCGTCGCCGTGCTCGTCGCCGTCGGGATCGCCATCACCGGCATTCTGTTGCGCCGCCACCAGGAGAGCGAAGTCGCGAAATGGACGACGGAGCTTGCGGTGCCTGTCGTTGCCACGGTTACGCCGAAACGGGGCGTGACGGGTCAGCAGGTTTCGCTGCCCGGCGATATCGAGGCCTGGTTCGAGGCGCCGATCTATGCGCGGGTGAGCGGCTATCTCAAAGCCTGGTATTTCGATTTCGGCGCGCACGTCGAGAAGGGCCAGCTGCTGGCGGAAATCGATGCGCCCGATCTCGACGCCCAATTGGCCGCGGCGAAAGCAAGGCTGGCTTCGGCCGAAGCCCAGGTCAAGGTGCGAGAGGCCGAGCGCAATTTTGCCGAGACGACCTATGCGCGCTGGCGCGACTCGCCGAAGGGCGTCGTTTCCGAGCAGGAGACCGAGTCAAAGAAGGCGGAATCCGGCAGCGCCGATGCGCGCTACAAGGCATCCCTCGCCGAGGCCAACGTCAATCAGAGCCAGGTCGATCAACTCACGGCGCTGGAAGCCTTCAAACGCATCGTGGCGCCATTCGACGGCATCGTGACGTCACGCACCACCGACGTCGGCGCCCTGATCAATGCCGGCAGCGGCGCCAGCGCCGGGCCGCAGCTTTTTCGAGTTGCCGATGTGCATGAGATGCGGGTGTTCGTTCAGGTGCCGCAGGAGCAGTCGTCCAGCATGCGCGCCGGCCTGACCGCCGAGGTGACGTTGCCGCAATATCCGGACAAGACGTTCAAGGCGGTGGTGTCGACGACGTCGGAGGCGATCAACAAGACGGCGCGGACCTTGCTTGTCGAGCTTCATGCCGACAACGCCGATAATCTGTTGCAGCCGGGCACATTCGCGCAGGTACGTTTCAATCTCGCGGACAACCCCACCACGCTGCGGATCCCGACCAGCGCGCTCATTTTCCGCGAGAACGGCCCGCAACTGGCGATCCTCGGCGCGGGCGACAAGGTCGAGTTGCGCTCGGTGAAACTCGGACGCAACCTCGGAACCGAGTTCGAGGTGCTGGCAGGTCTTGGCCCCTCCGACACGATTATCAACAGCCCGCCTGATTCGTTGTCGCAGGGCGAACAGGTGCGGGTCGCGAAGGATGCCGCGCCTCCTCCGGCCCATGAGGCCGAAGTGAGATGAGCGAAGTCCGTTGCCTTTTGACAACAAGCCTCCACCAAAATTTGCCAGAACTCTCAAAGTTTGCCGGACGGGTTGACGCCGGTGTGGCGGACGACATCCTATCGGCGGTATTTAGCGTCTCGCGCTTGTCGACGGGCATAGCGTCTGGAACAGGTGCATGAGAATCCAACCATGAGAGTTCAACATCTCGCGTGTTTGGTCGTGTGTGCCGGAGCGTTGGCGGGATGCTCGCTGGGCCCGGAATATTTCACGCCGGATGCCGCGCTTCCCGTCAATTTCGTGACCGCCCCGACGGGGGAGCGGCTGCCATCAGGCGGCGCCAGCCCTGAGCAGTGGCAATGGTGGCGGACGCTGCACGATCGTCAGCTCAACGAACTGATCGAGCTTGCGATCCAGAACAATCTCGACCTCAAGATCGCTCTCGATCGTTTGCAGCAGGCGCGGCTGCAACTGGTCGTGCTTGGTGCGCAGCAGCTGCCGGAGCTCAATGGCGGGGTCGGCGCCGGCACCGGCACCGGCACTGATGAGACCAAGGGCAGGGTCGCGCAGGCCTTGCGCGATGGCGACAACAACACGGGCCTCAAGAAGATCACGGGCGTCGGCGGTCTCGATGCGGAGTGGGAAATCGACATCTTCGGCAAGATCGCGAGCCGTATCGAGGCGCAGGTCTATACCGCCGAGGCGCTGAAGGAGGCGCGCGACTGGGTCTATGTGGTGATAGCAGCCGACGTCAGCCGTCTTTATTTCGATCTTCGCGCGCGCCAGGACCGTCTGCAGATCCTCTACCGCAACATCGAAGCGTCGCGGAAGGTGCTTGACCTCGCGCAGACCCGCCTCGATCGCGGGTTGACCAATGAACTGGACGTGCTGCTCGCCAGGCGTCAGGTCGAAACCTTGCAGGCGGACGTCGAGCCGCTGAAGGCACAGATCGCCGCCAACGCTTACGCGATCGCCGTTCTGGTCGGCGAATATCCGGAAAACATGGTCCGCCGTCTGCAACGTCCCAGCGCGGTGCCGCGCCTGCCGGCCCGGGCGCCTGCCGGAACTCCGGTCGACTTGCTGCGCCGCCGGCCCGATATCCGCGAGGCCGAACGCCTTCTCGCAGCCGCCGTCGCCGATATCGGCGCCCGGACGGCGGACCTGTTCCCGAGCGTGGCGATCACCGCTGGCACCGGCGGGCAAGCCGGTCCGAAGTCGGGCTCGGGTATTCCGATCACCTGGATAGGATCGGTGGGCCCAACTCTCGATGCCCCGATCCTGGACTTCGGGGCGCTGGATGCCAAGATCGAGATCGCCGACTACCGCGCCCATGAACTGGCGGCCGTTTACAAGGAATCGATCCTCACCGCGATCCAGCAGGTGGACGAGGCGAATGCGGCCTATCAGGCCTTCCGCCAAAGCGTGCGCAGCCTCGACCTCGCGCTCGAGGCCGCGCGTCAGGCGACCCGGGTGGCGACCGAGCGTTATGACCGGGGTCTCACAGACTTCCTCAACGTGCTGGACGCCGAACGGCAGCAATTCACCCTGGAGCAGCAACGCGCCGAGGTCGTCCGGCTTGCCGGCGACAGTTTTGTGGCGCTCTATAAGGCCCTTGGTGGCGGTTGGCCGCCGGATGAAGTCATCCCGTCGGTCAGGCACCCGGACCCTGCGGTGGTCGCTGCGGTCAAACGTCTGGCCCAGGACCCGCCGCATCTGCGGCCGCCGCCGCCGCCGGGACTGACGCCCTGACGTGAGGGTAAGGGATCGCGCCGTTGACGAAACAGGCTGACACCCGCGCGCAAGCCATCGTCCTCGTCGAGGACGAGGAGGCGATGGCGGTCGAGATCAAGACTGAGCTCGAAAGCAAGGGCTATCCGGTTCGGGTCGCCTCCATCGCGCAAGCGGCCGATGCAGCTCGGGTCGGCGATGCCGCGATGATGATCATGGACCGGATTGTTTTCGGCGAGGATAGCCTCAAGACGCTGGAGATCTTGCGCAAGGAGGGCGTCAAGGTGCCGGTCCTGGTGATCTCGGCCTTGTCATCCGTCGACGAGAAGGTCAAGGGCCTGAAGGCTGGCGGCGACGATTACCTGACCAAGCCATTTGCGATGGTCGAACTTTCTGCGCGGGTCGAGGCGATGCTGCGCCGCCTCGATGACGTGCGCACCACGAAATTACACGTCGGCGATCTCGAAATGGATCTGATCGAAAAGACGGTCCATCGCGGCGGTGAGAGGATCGATCTGTTGCCGCGCGAGTTTCGCCTCCTGGAATATTTCCTGCGCCATCCCGGACGGGTCATCACGCGGGCAATGCTGTTGCAGGAGGTCTGGCAGTATCATTTCTCGCTCGAGACCAACGTCGTCGACGTCCATATCAGTAACCTGCGGAAAAAGATCGACACAAAGGGTACGCCCTCGCTGATCGTGAATATACGCGGCGCGGGCTTCATGCTGAATGCGAATGCTTGAATTTTTCCGTTCCTCGGCGGTGCGTGTCGCGCTCGCCTTCGTGCTCGTCACCACGGTGGCGACCACGGCAGTGTTCGGTCTGGTGTACTTCCGGATCGGCGAAGCGAATGAGGCGAGGAACCGCCTCATCCTCGAAATCGAAGCCGCCAAGAGCGTCAATCGCTCGGTCGAGGAGTTGAGAAGCGCCTTTGAGGTCAGGCTGACGAATGACTTGCGACGCATCGACTATGCGGCGCTGTTTGACGCCGATCACAAGTTCATGTTCGGCAATATCGAAACGTTGCCGTCGATTCCGGTAGATGGAAAAGCGCATTACACGCCCGCGACCCACGTGCCCGGCAGCGATAACCGCCTCGAGCCCGTGATTTTCGTGGCGCGCAAGCGCGCCGACGGCACCGTCATGCTGCTGGGCCGAAGCCTGCTCGAGACCCTGGCCTTCCGCCGCATTGTGCAAAGCGCGCTCGTGGCGGGGCTGGCCCCGATGCTGCTGCTCGCGCTTGCGATCGGCGCCTACTTCGCCCGCCGCTCGTCGCGCCGCCTCACCGCCATTCACGACGCCATTGGCCGCATCATGAAGGGCGATACGGATTTGCGCCTGCCGGTCGGCTCGCGGCATGACCCGATCGCGACGATATCGCGGGACGTCAACCTGATGCTTGACGAGATCGGTCGCCTGTTGGTGCAGCTCAAGGGCGTGGGCGACAATATCGCTCACGATCTGCGCAGTCCGTTGGCGGTTGTCCATGCCCAGCTCGAACGTGGGCTTGAAAGCTCAAGCGACGAGCAATTGCGTAGCGCCGCGAAACAGGCGCTCGCCCATATTGACAAGGCCATGCTGACGGTCGCCGCGCTCTTGCGCCTGGCCGATGTCGAATACGGTCCGAAATCGCGCAACTTTCAATCGATCGATTTGTCGACGATCTGCGCCGACCTGTTCGAGTTCTATGAGCCGCTGGCGGAATCGAAATCGATCAAGATGACTCTGGAAACCCATTCTCCGGTTCAGATCCAGGGCGACGGCGACCTGATGCGCGAAGCGGTATCGAACCTGATCGGAAACGCGATCAAGTTCACGCCGGAGAACGGCGCCGTCAGCATATCGGTCATCCGCGAGGATGGACTGCCGGTGGTGCGGGTGCGCGATAGCGGGATCGGCGTCGAGCCGGCGGAACGTGACAAAATATTTCAGCGGTTTTACCGGACCTCCAGCGGCCATCGCGTCCCCGGTAGCGGGCTTGGCTTGAGCATCACCGCCGCCATCGCCAACCTGCATGAATTCGACCTGCGGTTTAACGACAATAATCCCGGTGCGGTGTTCGAAATGGTCGGCCGCAAGCGGTAGCGCCGCGCGTGCGATTTGACGCCGGTAAGAACCTGTTAACCAAGAATTGGCAAAGCTCGACGCGGGCTTTTTTTCGCGAAATTCTTCCCCGATCCACCGTCTTCGGACAAGGGCGACCTCGATGCAGACATCAGCGCTTGCGGGTGAATCCCCGGATACGGACACGACCGGCTCGATCGCCCAGCAGCAACTGCGCCTCGGTCTGGCTTTGTACCGTGAGGGAAAAGCCGCGGACGCCATCGCGGCGTTCCGCCACGGTTTGCTCGAGGCCGAGAAGGCCGGCACCGAATCCACCGAGACACTGTCCGAACTGCACGCGAGGCTCGGCAACGTGGCCGCAGCCAGCGGCGATTTCCAGCTCGCAAGCGTCAATTATCAGGCGGCATTGACGATCGCGCCGCACCTGACGAATTGCTGGTGCAGCTTCGGCGACCTGTACTTGAGGTGCGGGCAGCACCAAAGGGCGATCGAGCTTTATCTTCAGACCTTGAAGCTCAATCCGCGCCATTGGGCGGCGCGCGCCAACATGGTTCAGGCGCTGATGGCCGCCAAGCAATATCTCATTGCCAAGGCGATCCTGATCGAGTTGAAGGGCGAGCGCCCGCAGGACGGGCGTATCCACCATCTGCTCGGCAAAACCTATTTCGAGCTGAACGAAATAGCGCCGGCGATCGCAAGCTTTCAGGAGGCGGTCGCCCTCAATCCGCAGGATGCCGAGAGCATCAACTGGATCGGGGCGCTGAAGCAGACGACCGGCGACGATGAGGCCGCCCAGGCCGCCTATGCGGAAGCGGCGCGGATCCAGCCGCTGATCAGCCGCCCGGCGGCCAAGCAGCCGGCGGAATTTCGCGTGCTGGCGCTATACGCGCCGTTCGGCGGCAATACGCCGACCGAATATCTGTTCCAGGATGCGTTTTTCGACACCGATACGCTCGCGCTGTTTGCGTCGCGCGAATACGACGCTGCAACGCTCGGCCGGAATATCCAGCTCGTTATCAATCTGGTTTCGGATGCCGACCAGACGGAAGCCTTGTTACCGCTTGCGGTTGAACTCGTGGACCGGCTTTCTCTGCCGACGCTCAACCATCCGCGCCGGGTGCAGCAGACGACGCGTGATGCGGTCGCTCACCTGCTTCAAGGGATTCCGGGCTGCCGCGTACCGCAAGCCGCGCGATTGAAAGCGGGCGCCGATTGTTCGGAAGCCGCGCTGAAGGCGCTGCTGCCATTCACCTCGACGGCTCTCGCCCGGCCGGTCGGCACCCATGGCGGCGACGATTTCGAGAAGGTCGAGGATGTCGCTGCGTTATCGGCTTTCCTGTCGCAGCGCCCCGACCATGACCACTATCTGATCGAATATATCGACTACATCTCGGCCGACGGTCATTTTCGCAAATACCGGTTCATCTTCGTCGACGACCAGATCCTGCCCTATCATCTGTGCATCGGGCGTGACTGGAAACTGCATCACATCAACACCGACATGGCCCACCAGCCGTGGATGCAGCAGGAGGAGGCGGCGTTCCTGAACGATTCCGCCGCCGTGTTCGGGCCGGCGCAGCGTGAGGCGCTGCACGAAATCCGTCGGCGCGTCGGTCTCGACTATTTCGGGATCGATTGCGGGCTTGACGCATCGGGGAATGTCGTCGTGTTCGAGGTCAATGCCTCGATGCTGGTTCACGCCCGCAACGAGGGCTTCCTCTATAAGACGCCGGCGGTGGAGCGCATCAAGCGCGCTTATGATGCGATGCTGCGCAAGCTTGCGGCCGGAACCGCCTCGATCTGAGGGGCCTCAGGCTCGGGCGCATCACGCGGACGCCCTGGAAGCGCCTGCCGGCTACTTCATTTCCTGAACTTCAAGCATGGCTTTCAGCGTGCCTTCGCTGAGCCGGCCGCGCGGATGTTGCGGCTTGCGTTCAGCGCCCTCGATCTCGGGAAAATTTTGTGGCGGAGGGCGGTTGATGATCGGCGCCGCCTGACTGGTCCCGCCGGTCTCGCGCGTATCGGCGGTCTCGTCGAGTTCGCTCAGCATCCCGATGCCGATGCGGCGCTTCTTCTCGATCTTCTTCGGCTTCGGCGGCGGCGTGTAGATGATCGGCGGCAGCGTGTGATGTTTTGACATGTTGGATTCCTTCGGTGAGGAACTCACGCAACCGAAACGAAAATGGCAAGGCCCACTAAGCAAACCTCAGGCCAGATAAATTACCTTTATAAATCAACGGTCAATTGCGCCGGCGCGGTTAAGACCCCGGCAAGCTTTGCCCGCCGACGGGCAGTGAATTCCGCAAACGTTTCCGATGATTTCTAAACCGCCGTTCGCGCTTTCCGGCCCTCGATCGGATATTGCGGATCGTTGTAGCCGGGCGTCGAGGGATGGCCGCTGACGACAAGCCGGTCGACCAAGGCTTCGTCCTCGGCGGTGAAGCGATACTCGAGCGCGCGCACGTAGTCGTCCCATTGCTCTTCGGTGCGGGGGCCTGCGATCACGCCGGTGACGAAGGCGGAGTTGAGCACCCAGGCGACCGCGAACTGGCCGGCGGTGATGCCGCGCGCTTCGGCATGGGCACGGATCTCTTGTGCGAGCTTCAGCGACTCGGGGCGCCACTCGGTCTGCATCATGCGTGTGTCGCTGCGCCCCGCGCGGCTGTCTTTGTCGGGCGCCGCATCCGGGCTGTATTTGCCGGTCAATACGCCGCGCGCGAGCGGGCTATAGGGCACGATGCCGAGCCCGTAATAGCCGCAAGCGGGAAAGTGCTCGACTTCCGGCATGCGGTTCATTGCGTTGTAATAGGGCTGGCTGACGATCGGGCGATCGATGCCGAGGTCATCGCAGATGTTGCAGATTTCGGCGACCCGCCAGGCGCGATAGTTCGAGACGCCGAAATAGCGGACCTTGCCTTGCTTGATCAGTTCGCCCATGGCGCGCACGGTTTCCGCAAGCGGCGTCGAGTGGTCCTCCTTGTGCAGGTAATAGATGTCGATGTAGTCGGTGCCGAGCCGCTTCAGGCTCTCGTCGGCGGCCTGGAGCAACCAGCGCCGCGACAGGCCGCCACGGTTGGGATCGTCGCCCATCTGATTGGCGAGCTTGGTCGCGAGCACCCAGCCCGGCCGGTTGTTGGAGATGGCGCGGCCGACCACCGTCTCCGAGCCGCCGTTCGAATAGGCGTCCGCCGTGTCGATGAAATTCACGCCGGCCTCGCGCGCTTTCGCAACGATCCGCGTCGAGGTGGCCTCATCGGCCGGGCCGCCAAACATCATGGTGCCGAGGCAGATCGGCGAGATTTTCAGGCCGCTGCGGCCGAGTTGACGATATTCCACTGGACGCGTTCCTTTCGAGTGAAAAGCCGGGCAAGGTCAGGAATTGTCTTTCAGGATCTTGAACACGCCGCTGGCGGTCGCGACGCAGCGGCCTTCAGCCACCACCTCGGTGTTGGTGAAGATCAGCGTGTGCGTAACACGTATCACGCGCGGCTTGGCGATCAGAAGTTCGCCGATTTGGCCCGCGTCGATAAAGTGCACGTCCATTTGAACCGTGGCCAGCGTCGGCCGGCCGGAAACCAGGCGCGCGATCATGCCGGAGGCACGGTCGGCCAGCGTCATCAACACGCCGCCCTGAACGCGGCTGCGGCGGTTATGGTGTTTGTCCTCAGTGAGGATCGCGTATTCGTGATGGCCGTCGACGACGCGCTCCCACAGCGGGCCAATGAGATTCAGGAACCCGCTGGTTTCGACCACGGTCCAGCCGTCCGCCTTGAGCTTCTCGTCGGCCATTTCTGTCGTCATCAGGGGCGATTTCCAGGGCGCGGGTTTAGTCGCGGTCATTTCATCAATCGATGATGCCACTTAGTCAAGCGGAATGGTCGCCTTGCGAAGCTCTGCTGTTTCGACGACGATGCAGAAAACGAGAAATGCCCGGGAGGTTGGCTAATGCGCGGTGTGAGCGCGTCGCTTTCGATGTTGCTGCTGGCGTTCGGCCTTGGCGGCAATCTCAACGTTGCCCGGGCGCAAACCTATCCGAACCGCACCATCACGCTGGTGGTCCCGTTTCCGCCCGGCGGCTCGACCTCGATCGTTGGACGGGTGGTCGCCGACAAGATGAGCCAGTTGCTCGGCCAGAGCATCGTCGTCGACAACAGGGGCGGTGCTGGCGGCACGGTCGGCACCAAGGCGGTCGCAAAGAGCGAGCCCGACGGTTACACGCTTCTGGCCGGATACACCGGCACGCTTGCGATCGGCCCCTCGCTCTACCGCAATGTAGGCTACGACCCGCGCAAGGATTTCGAGCCGATCGGCTCGATCGGATGTGCTCCGTCCTCGCTGGTGGTGCACCCGTCGTTTCCCGTCAAGACCGTGGCCGAACTGATTGCCTATGCCAAGGCCAATCCCGGCAAGGTCAATTTCGGTTCCGCCGGCATCGGCACGGTTGGTCACATCACCGGCGAATATTTCGCTCACGCGACCGGCATCCATCTCGTTCACATTCCCTACAAGGGAACGGGACCTGCGTTGAGCGATTTGCTAGGCGGTCATATTCCGATGTCGTTTTCGCCGATCGCCACGACCGCCGGCAACATCAAGGCCGGCCTGTTACGCGGCCTTGCCGTGACATCCATCCATCGCAATACATTATTGCCTGACGTGCCGACGATGATCGAGGCCGGCGTGCCAGACTTCGACGCATCGCTGTGCTACGGTCTTGTGGCGCCGGCAGGCACGCCGCGTCCCGTAATCGATCGGCTCAATGAGGCGCTGCAAGCCGCACTTGCCTCCGATGAGGTGAAAAAGCAGCTGGGGCTTGACGGAACCGAGATCACGCCCGGCACGCCGGAACAATATGCCGATTTCATCGACAAGGATGAAAAGAAGTGGTCGGAGCTCGTCAAGGCGAGCGGCGTCGAGCCGGAGTAAGTGCGGTTTTCGCGCGAAACCCGCTCCCACTTCGGGCCATCCTATTCTAGAATCCGGTCATGTTCCTTCAAACGATTCGCGCTCGCGCCGGATGGCTCGCGCTCGCTCTGCCGCTCCTAGCGCTGCCGGCGCAGGCGATTGATGGCGCGGCGTTTCCTGCCGATGGCGCCATGGCGCAGGCCGCTTCGCCTTATGCAATCACGGAATATCGAAGGCTCCTGCGCGAATATCAGGAAGCCCGCGCGGCGTTCGAAGACAAGGCCGGTGCTTATTGGAGCTCGATCACGGAGAAGCGTCGCGGCCGCAACGCCAAGCGGCGCGACCATCTACAGATCACGCTCGACGACTATGTGCTGACGCAGCCGCCGGTCTATACCGGGCCGAAGCGGCCGGTGAATCCCGAACCGGAAGAGCAGCCAGAAAGGCCGCCGCGGCAATACAAGGCTATTCCGGTGGTGGGCGATCTGTTGCAGGCTGCCAACGAGCACTTTCAGTGGGTGCCGCAAAAGCCTGCAAGCGAGGTCGAGTTCAAACGCGCCTATGCGCGCTACGCGCAAGCCGCCGGCTTGACGCGCGAGCAGGCAGTGCGGGTCTATTCGTTCGAGACCGGCGGCACCGGAAATTACGATGTGCAGGCGGGCATAGAGCATGGCGGCAAGCGCGCTATTTCGACCGCGATGGGCTATAACCAGCTCCTTACCACCAACAGCGTCGAGCTGATGGCCGAACAGGGCCAGGAGTTCGTCAAAGAGCTGACGGCGAGGGCAGCAGGCCTGTTGGGGCCGCAGCGCCAGGTGATGGACCGCAAGATCGCCGTCTTAAAGAAAATGGTGGCCTATGCGCGTTCCGTGCCGGACGACTGGTCGGCTCACCAGAAACTGGCCGATACGCCGCAGGGCTGGGCGGTTCACGCCATGGTGCTCGATATCGACGTCGGTCCGATGCTGCAAACCCACAAGCTCCTGACTTCGGTCATCTTCGCGCGCGCCAAGGGTTACACCCGTCCGCTCTCCGCCGCTGAACTGGAGATGATGAATCTCACCGGCGACGGCACCGGCCTCGACATGGTGACCATGCCGCAGGCGATGCGCGAGCAGGTGCCCACCTCGAATTTCTTCCAACGCACCGGCTATGAGCGCAATCCGGTGGCGATCCGCCACAATACGGTCGCCAAGCTGCTCGCGATCACCGACAACCGGATGGATGCCAACAGCAACCGGCCGGGCGCCAAGGAACTGGCCGCGGCGTTTTAGCTTGGACCCTCATCTGCCCTCGCTTCGCGAGGATACCTTCTCCCTCGCAACCGGAGTTTATCCCGGTTGCGCACTATTAGTTGCGCAAGTCGGGCAGGCCCGACTTGCGGCGGGAGAAGGGAAAGAGAAATCAATTCGATCCGAACATGAAGCTGCCGTCGCCGTCGAGATACGGGGCGGTCCGCATATAGAGCTGTCCGTTCTGTCCGATGAAGAACAGCGTACCCTTCGGCACCTTCTTGGCGCCCTTCAGCAGCAGGCCGGCGTTGCTGGTCCCCATCTTGTAGACGAAGGTCTTGCCATCCTTGCCGTAGCCATAGCCCATGTCCGGCTTCAGCTCCCACGGCGTCGGTGTCTCGGCGAAGGCCGGCACCGTCAGCGCGGCGAGCGCCCCTGCCACCATCAGCGGTTTGATCGAAAATCGCGTCATATCCTGTCATCCTCCCAGCATTTCACGTCAGGCGTCCCGGCCCAGTCGGTTTTGAACAAATCACGAACACCATCGGCCCGTCAACATGATGCGATGTGAGGCCGGGATTCCCCGCCTCACGCTTCGCTTCCTCGCAAAATCCGTCTAGAAAGCGATCTTGCAGGAAAACGTTATAGGGACGATTCGGATGAACCATATTGTCAAGATCGGTTTTGTTGCTGCGTTGTTTCTGCCGTTGTCGGATGCCGCGCGCGCCGACAACTTCAAGCTCAGCAACAACCAGCGTATTTCCTGCAGCCGGGGCTTGTCCGCCGGCAAACTCAACACCGCGACCTGCAAGTCCTACGCCTATGTCTTCAATACCAAGACGTCGGAATATTTCCGCTGTCAGGTGACGCTGGCGCTGACCCGCGACAACAAGGAAGTGATCAACGTCCAGACCGACGGCGGCTGCGCCAAGAAGCCGCGCGTTTTCGAGACCGACTCCGATTACTCCTTCGACGCCACCGAGACCGAGCCGCCGAACACCAATTCGTTCTTCGGGCCCGGCGGCTATTCGATCTGGGTCAGCGACAACGCCAAGCAGAAGGTGCGCGGCTGCCTCACCATCAGTTCGGGGCTCGGGTCGGACATCTCGAAATGTCTCGATATGACATTTCAGTGACCGCCGGCTGACAGGGCGGTAAACATGCGCCGTCTGCGGCCCGCGCACCTCTGCCGCTCCTGGCTGTTTTTGGAAGGCGCCAACGAGGACGTGCTCGCTGGTGCGCCCGAGAGTGGCGCCGATGTCCTGATCCAGGAACTGGAGGATTTCACGCCGCCTGAGTTGCGACCCGCGGCGCGCTCGCTCGCGCCTGACCTTTATGCCGCATGGCGTTCAGCCGGCGCCGTGGTTGCGGTGCGTATCAACCCGCTCGACCAGGACGGCATGGACGATCTCGCCGCTGTCATGCGCGGTGCGCCTGATATCGTCGCGCTACCGAAAGTGGCCGAGCCATTTCACGTCACGCGGCTCGATGAAGCGGTGACGCGCTTCGAACGCGACTACGGCATTCCTGGGGGATCGACGGCCTTGCTGCCGAACATCGAATTCGCTCGCGGCCTTGTTCAAACGGTTGCGATCGCCAGGGTCAGCCGGCGTACCGCGGCTTGCCTGATGGCCTCCGAGGACATGGCTGCCGATCTTGGCGCCGAACGCGGCGAGGACGGCGTCGAACTGGCCTATTGCCGCCAGCGGTTTCTGGTCGAATGCGTTGCGGCTGGTGTCGTCGCGGTCGATTGCCCCTATACCTTCAGCGATGCCGAAGGCGTCGCGCGCGACACCCGTTGGGCGCGGCGGCTGGGTTATGCGGCGAAGAGCCTGGTCGATCCGGCGCATGCGTCCATCGTCAACGGCGCTCTGTCACCTACTGAAGACGAACTTCGCCGCGCTCACCGCCTTGTCGCGGCGTTCGAAAAGGCTCGCGCCGCGGGTCAGGCCCGCGTCGAACTCGATGGCGCGCTGGTCGAAGTCCCGACGTACCAGAACGCGAAGCGCCTGCTGGCACGCCATGAGGCCGTGCGGCAGTTCGAATGCGGAACGCAGAGTTAGGCGCGACGAATAATCAAAGAAAACGCCGGCCGGCGATCTTGCTGCCGGCCGGCGTTTGTCGATTCAGTGTCCCATCCGGGCCGAGGCCGGATGGCCCGGCACCTTGAAGCGCTTGCCGGTGTCGGTGACCTTGGTGCCGTCGACCTTCAGGATCGAGAAATCCTGGTCCATGTAATTTCCGGCGAGAAGATATTTGCCGTCCGGCGCGAACACGACGGCCTCGGGCAATCCGCCGACCTCGATGTCCTGCGTCTTGGTCACCTTCTTGCCGTCGATCTTCAGGATCGAGAGGCTGCCGTTCTTGTTGTAGAAGAACGCCTTCTTGTTGCCGTTGGAGCCGCGCAGGATGGCTGCGGCCGCAAGGTCGCCCTTGGGTGACATTGCAAGCCCCTCCGGACCATCGCCGACCACGACGCGATCGATGACCCGCGGCGGGTTGGCCTCGAGGTCGATGACGCTGGTGGTATCGACGCTGCCGTCGGAAGCACCGGAGTTGCCATTGTCGGAGGTCAGCGCAATCTTGCTGTTGGGCGTGACCACAACGTTGTAGGGCCATAGGCCGGTCGGCAAATCGACCTTGTTATAGGTCACCTTGTCGCCGGTGACGTCGAGCACCGAGACCTTGTGGGCGGGGAATCTCGCGACCAGCGCGTGCTTGCCGTCCGGCGTGAAAATCACATGCGCGACGCTGTCGGGAAACGTGATGGTGTCGGTTACTTTCACGTCGGTGCCGTTGACCGACAGCACGCTGATCGAGTTGTCGGCACGGTTGGCAACCAGCGCCATCTTCCCCGACGGGCTGAAGCTCAGGCCCGAAGGCTGCTTGCCGCCGGTCAAGGTGGCCGCGAGCTTCGGCGGATTGGCTTTCAGGTCGATGACGAAAATCTTGTTGTTCGGCACCTGCTTCAGCGCATCGCCGTCTTTCACGACGTCGACCGAGTTGGCAACCAGCGCGACCGATCCGGTCGGATCGATGTCGAGATTGACAGGCGGCCCGATCACTGAATTCTCCAGCGGCAGCGTTGCCACGATCTTGGGATCTTCTGGGTTGGCGAGATCGACGATCAGGACCGAGTCCTTGCCCGGCGCGGACAGGATGGTCTTGCCCTCGTCGTCCCAGGTCACCTTCTCGTCGATGCCGACGATCATGAACGGTTTGGCGCAGGCGGTGTTGACACCGGCGCCGCACAGCATCGCGGTCGCAAGCGCAAATCCAACGGTACGAAAGACAGGCATATTGGCATTCTCCCATGGGACCCGCCTCTAACGGGCGGGTTCGCGAGGGGACATTACGCGGGCGGCGCTGTTGTTGCTAGTGTTTGGACATGCATCCTTCGTCGCGCGACAGAACAGTTGACCGCGGGCCGGTGGAGTGGATTTGACATTCGCTATCGGGTAACCGCCTGCTCGTCAGGCGAATGTCGAATCCAAAACTCCACTAAAGACTTATATTTGCTAGTGGTCCTTTTGATTCTAACATTCGTAAAAGAGACAGCCGCGACGGGATGCGAATGTTGGAATTGGACCACCAGGAGCGGCTAATTTCGTGAAAAAGGGGAGATGCCGCGTGGGACGTCTGGCAGGCAAGACAGCGATCGTGGTCGGCGCCGGCTCGATCGGGCCCGGCTGGGGCAATGGCAAGGCGACCGCGGTGACGTTTGCGCGCGAGGGCGCGCAGGTCCTGTGCGTCGACCGTAACGCGGCTGCTGCCACCGAGACCGCCGGGATCATCGCCGGGGAGGGCGGCAAGGCCGCCAGCTTTGCGGCCGACGCTTCGCGTGCCGATGACGTCGCGGCGATGGTAGCTTTTGGCCTGAAGACCTATGGCCGCATCGATGTGCTCGACAACAATGTCGGCATCGCCGAGACCGGCAGCGTGGTGGACGTCGCCGAGGCCGACTGGGACCGGGTCTTCGCCGTCAATCTCAAGAGCGCGTACCTTGCCATGAAACACGTTATTCCGGTGATGGCGGCGCAAGGCGGCGGCTCGATCATCAATATTTCATCGATCGCCTCGATACGGCATCTCGGCATTTCCTATGTCACCTACGCGACCACCAAGGCGGCGATGAACCAGATGACGCGCACCACGGCTGTGGAATTCGCCGCACAAAAAGTCCGCGTCAACGCGATCCTGCCGGGGCTGATGAAGACGCCGATGGTCGAGCATTCCGCAGGCCTTGCCGCGAGCTACGCCAACGGCGACGTCGAAGCGATGTGGCGCGCGCGTGACGCCCAGGTGCCGATGGGGCATATGGGCGAGGCCTGGGATGTCGCCAATGCCGCGCTTTTTCTCGCCTCCGACGAATTGAAATATGTCACCGGCATCGAACTCGTGGTCGATGGCGGGATCACGCTGAAAGTGACATAAAGTCCTCGATGCGATTCATCCTCACAGTCCTGGCGGCAAGCCTCGCCGTTGCCTGCATGGTCATGCCGGATCGCGCCTTGGCCGCGACCGTCGAGCCGACCGGCGAGCAAATCGATTCCGCGCCCTGCACGGCCGCTTTGACGGCCGCCGACGACGACAAGATCATCGCCTCCTGTGGCGCCCTGATCGGCAACGACAAGGCGCCGAAGGCCGACCGCATCAAGGCCGCGATCGCGCGCGCCTCAGCCTATGACCGCAAGGGCGAGATCGAGCGCGCGATCGGCGACGACGATATCGCGTTGCGGCTCGATCCGACGCAGGCGGACGTGTTCAACGCGCGGGGTGAGTTGTTGCGCAGAAAGGGCGACCGGGTGCACGCGCTCTCCGATTTCGGGACCGCGGTCAAACTCGACCCCAATCACGTCAGCGCGAGAGCCAATTACAAATCGCTGTCGTTGGAGGTCGAGCGCATCGGGGCGTTGATGGCGGTCAACAACAAACCGAGCTTCAACTGCGCGACGGCCAGACGCCCGGTCGAAAAGGCGATCTGCGCCAATCCCGAACTGGCTAATCTCGACCGCGAGATCAACGCCGTGAATATCAAGGTGGTCCGTCAGGCCAGCCAGGGTGACCCCAGCGCCGGGCGTACCATGCAGCGCGAGCAGGATGACTTTCTCGCCCGCCGCAATGCCGAATTCGGACGAGCGGACTTCGACCTGCAAAAGATGATGCGGGACCGGCTCGACCATCTGCTTGCACTGGTGGGCCGATTCTAGTGTCCCGGTTCTGACATTCGTATCCTATCGCGGCGGGCAATTTTACGAATGTCAGAACCAAAGGGACACTAGCAACCATATGATTTTAGTGTGGCTTTGACTCTGACGTTCCTTCGAAGAACTGGCGGCGATACTGAAAGGAACGTCAGTGTCGCCACACTAGCCTCCAAACAGTCGCTTTAACCGAACGGCGAGGCGATCCTGGCTTGATCTCGTCGCGCTTCCCATCACAATGCGAACCGAAAAGCGGCCCGATTTGATCCATCTCATGGCTTGGCGCGTCGACGTGGCCAAGGTGGACGTTTCGCGGGACCGCCGGCATTCGCGTCGAACGGGAGGACGCCATGAATATTCTGCACAAGAGTACCTATCACGAGGTCCATGCGCGCTCGCTGCGGGACCCCGAGGGCTTTTGGGGCGAGGCGGCGCGCGAGATCGACTGGATCAAGCCGGCGGAGAAAATATTCGATTCCACGCTCGGCCTTTACGGCCGCTGGTTTACCGGCGCTGTCGTCAACACCTGCTACAATGCGCTCGATCGCCATGTCGAACGCGGGCGCGCCGATCAGCTGGCGCTGATCCATGATTCGCCGCTTACGGGCCGCGTCACCAAATTCACCTATGCTGAGCTGTTGCAGGAAGTGAAGACGCTCGCCGCGATCATGGTTGATTTTGGCATCGGCAAAGGCGATCGCGTCATCATCTACATGCCGATGGTGCCGGAGGCGGTGGTGGCGATGCTCGCCTGCGCGCGGATCGGCGCGGTGCATTCGGTGGTATTCGGCGGCTTTGCCGCGAAGGAACTCGCGACCCGGATCGATGACGCCGCGCCGAAGCTGATCTTTTCCGCAAGCTGCGGCATCGAGCCCGGCCGCATCGTGTCTTACAAGCCGCTGCTGGACGAGGCGATCAAGCTCGCCAACGTGAAGCCTGAGGCCTGCGTCATCCTGCAACGGTCGCAGCAACTTTGCGAACTGACCGCAGGCCGCGATCACGACTGGGCGGCGTTGCGCGCCGCCGCGATCAAGGCCAAGAAATACGCTGAGCAATCCGCCGATTGCGTTCCGGTGTTGGCGACCGATCCGCTCTACATTCTCTACACCTCGGGCACGACGGGCCGGCCCAAAGGCGTGGTGCGCGACAATGGCGGGCATCTGGTGGCGCTGAAATGGTCGATGTTCAACCTCTATGGCATCAAGCCGGGCGAGGTCTGGTGGTGCGGTTCGGACATCGGCTGGGTGGTCGGCCACAGCTACATCGTCTACGGCCCGCTGTTCCACGGCGCGACCTCGATCATGTATGAGGGCAAGCCGGTCGGCACGCCCGACGCCGGCGCGTTCTGGCGCGTGATTTCCGAACACAAGGCGGTGGCGCTGTTCACCGCGCCGACGGCGTTCCGCGCCATCCGGAAAGAGGATCCGGAAGGCAAGTTCATTCGCAGCTCGGATCTGTCGTCATTCCGCACGCTGTTTCTGGCCGGCGAGCGCGCTGACCCGCCGACGGTGGAATGGGCGGAGGCGCAATTGAAGGTGCCTGTGATCGATCACTGGTGGCAGACCGAAACCGGCTGGTGCATCGCGGGAAACCCGGTCGGACTCGGGATGCTGCCGGTCAAGCACGGCTCGCCGACCGTGCCGATGCCGGGTTACCGGGTCGAGGTGGTGGACGAAGCGGCAAAGCCCGTGCCTGCGAACACCATGGGCTCGATCGTGATCAAGCTGCCGATGCCGCCGGCGTGTCTGCCGACGCTTTGGCAGCAGGATGAGCGTTGCAAGGAGGCTTATTTTCACGAGTTTCCCGGCTACTACAAAACCTCCGACGCCGGCTACATGGACGAGGACGGCTATGTCTTTGTGATGGGCCGCACCGACGACATCATCAATGTCGCCGGCCACCGGCTCTCCACCGGCGGCATGGAGGAGATTCTGGCGTCGCACCCGGATGTCGCCGAATGCGCGGTGCTTGGCATCAAGGATGCGATCAAGGGCGAGGTGCCCTGCGGCTTCCTGGTGCTGAAGGCCGGTGTCGTGCGCAAACCGATGGAGATCGAAAAGGAGATCGTGGCGCTGGTCCGCGACAAGCTCGGCCCCGTCGCGGCGTTCAAGCTCGCGATCACGGTCGGGCGTCTGCCGAAGACGCGTTCTGGGAAAATCCTGCGCGGCACCATCAAGAAGATCGCCGACGGCGAGGCGTGGACCATGCCCGCCACCATCGAGGATCCCAAGGTGCTGGACGAGATCACGGAGGCGTTGCAGGGAAGGACGTAAGTGTCTTTGTCATGCCCGGGCTTGACCCGGGCATCCATTCGAAACAAATGCCTTGTTTTTGATGGATTGCCGGGTCATAGGCGAGCGGAAGCGACGCCGTCCGTTAGACGGCTATGCCCGGCAATGACCAAGAGAAATCACGGACTGAACGCACGCATGGGACGTCAATCTGCATCAATCATCCTCGTGCTGATGGCGCTCGTCCTTTCCTCTTGCGCCCGTCGCGGAGAGATGCCGGCCAATAATGCGGCGCTGGCCGAGGATGACGACACCTTTTGCCGGGCCGGCGGCAAGGTCGCATCCGGCTCGCCCGAATATGTCGCCTGCCGCAAGGATCGCGATGCCCAGCGCGGCAATGCCATCGATCGCGCCGACAGGAAGCAGCGCGATCTCGGCGAGTACATGCTCAACAATCCGACCAAGCCTTAAGAAACTAGGGCGCGAACCCATAAATTCAGTCGCCTTGGCTGATGTCCGCTGTTGCTCGGATTGCGTTGCAAAACTCGAAAGTTGCAGCGGTCCAAATTTTTGGCGAAAACCTGAAGCGCAAAGAGGTCGATGATTCGCATAGTCTTAGTCGCGCTACCGAAGTCGCCCACGAATTTGGCCCAAGGCGATGAGGTCCCTCAGATCATTACACGAATAACGCGCCAACGGCCCCAAGAAAAATTTGCATTTCCTGCAAAACGACTTTTGCAACACTATCGCTCGCACAACGGACTCACCTCGGAGTTCAGGCCATGTCCGAAAAGTGCCCATGAAGAGACGTCGGGGCCCAGAGCTGCGGGGAGCTTCCGATTGATGCCGCCAAATGCAAAGCCGCCCGAAGGCGGCTTCACTGTTCAATCCTGACAAAGGTCGATCAGATTGTTGTTCTCAGCCAGCGCTCCGGCCCAAGGGGCACCGAGTTCTGCACCAGTTCTAGTAGTTGCAGGCTGGATAGGGATAGTATCCGCAGCGGGCAGCGCCGTATGCGCCGTATGCGCCGTAAGCAGCAGCACCGACCGCAGCCGCTCCGACGCCTACGGCCACCCCACGGCGTACGGCTGCACCACGGTAAACGCCACCACGGTAAACGCCAGCGTGGCGGACGCCACCGTGATAAACGCCAGCACGACCAACACCAGCACGACCGCCACCGCGGTACGCAAAGGCGTCAGTTGAAATCGTCGCAATGCATCCAATGCCAATGATGACGGATGCAGCAACCGAGACGATGGTTCGACGTGACATGACTGATCTCCTTTCGGGTGATCAAACGAGAGACGGGCGCCTTGTGCCCGTAAAGGGGGAGCAACAGGAGCACGTCCCGCCACGGAGTTGGTGTGACAGGTGCCGTGCCCAACGAGGCGTGGACGGGGTGATCCGGGCCTCTAACGCAGATACCACAACGGCTCCCTCGTGTGCCGCTCGGCAAATGCTCGCCAGAACACTAGGCGCTCATTTTTGGAAACCATTGATCTAGCGCAATGGAGGGATGAAAGACTGAACCGCGCCGGGTTTCCGAACTGAAGCGCGCATCATTCATCCGCCACGCACGAGCCTGACCGCCGTCGTTCTGCCAAAGGATATCACTCTTGCATGTCCGACTTGGGGTCAATCGCGTCACTTTGGCGGTGGCCGGTCGCTTCTGGTCTTCCCCGACCAGCGGACATCCGTAGGGTCATTCGGCATGTCTCAAAAGCGCCAAAGCGGACATCTTGCTTGGTTGCCAATTCGTTGCTGGTTGCCGCCGTTTCTATGTATCGCAGTTAGCCCGTTTCTTAGAATTTTGGCTTAACTCGACCGAATGGAGCGACGAGCGACACAGCGGCGGCGGGTTCTGAAAGGCGGATCGATTGAGTTCGACGGCAGGACAGTCGAATGCGTTTTGCGGAACATTTCCGCAACGGGCGCGGCGCTCCAGGTGGACCGTCGGGTTTGCATTCCTCACGAATTCAAGCTCAACATCTCACACGGTGAAATTCGACAGAACTGTCGCGTCGTGTGGCGTAAGGAAGCGCTGATCGGTTTGGCCTTTGAACTGGCAGCTTGATCAACCCTGATGTCCGGCAGTCATAATCGGAAGTAACTCGGCCTTGGCCGTCACCTTGGGCGGGGTTTACTCTGATACCCGCACTAAGAAGCGAGGCGGCGTGATCGGGAGGCGCTAGCTCGGTGTCCCGCGTGACTCAATCGAGACCTAACGTTACACCGAGAACTCGATTGGACGGTGCAAGGTGCGCGGCAACATTCTGCGAGAGCAATACGATGATCTAAAGCGACGGATCGACGCGTTAGACGTTGAGCCGAGATCGGTGTGTTTCAACTACATCAGATCGACCTATGGCCCCGTAAATGAAGGTTACGAATTGGCCAGCAGCGCGGATCGAGAACGAATTTTAAAAGAGCTTCGAGACGTCTCCCGCCGGCTATGGTCTGCTGGTAATAGGCCTCAAGCGCTGGCACTTGGCGTCCTCATGCTGAACATCGAGAGTCAGCTCACGCCGGGTGATGACGCAGCGTTTGTCAAGCAAGCGACGGAAGCCCTGATAAAAGAGAGTATCGTTTGAAGGACGCTCGGTTACGAGGTAATCTCGGAACTACCGATTGTCCGATTTTGCTGGTTGAAGGCGTCGGTTTGGACCGCAGATTTATTTCGGATTTTCCGAAAATCGCTTGACGGTCCGCTAGAAACAGAAATATAGCATTCGCATCCCGCCTCCTCTCGAGGGGCGTTTCGCGATCGTCACAAAACGTTGGGCGCGGGATGCGGTGGACGCTTTGGCGCGAAGGACGAGCGCGTTTGAGGCGGACGGCGAAATCGTGTGGTCCTGACGCCCCGACGCTGGCGTCAACTCGCGACAATGCTTCGCATTGCGCGGGGACGGTGACAAGAAAGCCTGGTCGCCGGGGAGAGCGCGAAGGACACCGTTAAAACCATTGCGCGGGGAATGCCGGATGTCTCCGGTGTGACCGTGGTGACTTGCTTGCGTGCTTTTATTTTTTGCACGCAAGGCTGCGGGCGCAACGGGCGCCCGGCATTCCCTGCGCCCTCTGATCTCGGGGCACCAAGGTTCATGCACGACTCGGGCGCTAACCGCGCCGCGAGGAGGAGAAGGTGTGTTTGAAATAGCCGATCGCGGTCGTCCCTGCCAATTGCGCACAGGAGCAGGGACCCCCGCGTGAGCGTAGCTCATCGCGACGCCGTGTCGGTTGTGTCGAGAGACGCTTGTCGGAGGCTTTCGCCCAACAACGGAGGTCGGTGGTTATGGGTCCCTGCTTTCGCAGGGACGACATAGCAGGCTGTTTGAAATTCAAATTAGTTCGCGAGGCTGCCGAGCTTGGCGCCGATCGCGATCACCAGCATCACCCCGCCGGCATAGGCCAGATATTCCGGGTTATGGCAGAAGGTCGACGACAGCGAGCAAACCTGGCTTGCCCAATCCGTGCCGATAGAAATCTGGTCGGCCGCCTCCCAGAACAGGAACGCGGCGCCGCCGAGCAAAAGCGCAATCAGAAAACAAATTCCAGCCATATGTAGGCCCGCAGAGTTCGCATATCCGCAAGCGAAATCGATCATCGATTCGCAGCCACGAACTATGCGCGCGCGTTTCCCAAAAGTAATTTCCGGGAAACTACGTGGTGGGACCAATCGGTCCCACCACCAACAGAAACTTATTCCTGG
Source organism: uncultured Alphaproteobacteria bacterium (assembly GCA_963770515.1). Lineage (GTDB taxonomy): Bacteria > Pseudomonadota > Alphaproteobacteria > Rhizobiales > Xanthobacteraceae > Bradyrhizobium. The sequence goes on along the minus strand of CAVYPW010000001.1, from coordinate 404,782 downwards.
TCCGGCTTCTTGCCGCCGATGGTCTTCAGCTTGGCGAAGACCGCATCGACGTTGAGGTCGTCGCGTTGTTTCTCCGTCGGCTCGAACTCCGGCTCCTTGCGCGTGGTCTCGGAGGCCGGCAGCAGCGTCGGGCCGCCATCGCCGATGTCGGTCGGCTTCTCCTTGGCCGCGCGCTGCACCTCGAAATCGAGTTCGATCTGCGAGCAGAGGCCGAGCGTCACCGGGTCCATCGGGGTCAGGGTCGAGGCATTCCAGTGGGTACGGTCGCGGACGCTCGCGATCGTGGTCTTGGTGGTGCCGACCAGACGCATGATCTGTGCGTCCTTCAATTCCGGGTGGTTGCGCACCAGCCACAGGATCGCGCTCGGCCGCTCGTGACGGCGCGACACGGGCGTATAGCGAGGGCCTTTCTTCTTGGCCTGGGGCGGCAGCGTCACCTTGCTCTCGGCGATCCGGAGCCGGTAGTTCGGGTCGCCTTCGCCCTTTTCGATCTCGTCCCGGGTCAGCTGACCGGTCGAGATCGGGTCCATGCCCTTGATGCCCTGCGCGGCGTCGCCGTCGGCGATGGCGCGGACCTCGAGCGGGTGCATTTTGGTGAAATCCGCCACCTGATCGAAGGTCAGGGCGGTATTATCGACCAGCCACACGGCAGTTGCCTTCGGCATCAGCGGTGCATTGCTCATGGCAAATCTCCTTTGCGCTTCGCCCACCTCCGGGAGGCGAAGCCATAGTCATCAACGATGACGGGAATTGCGCCCCTTATAAGCCTTCCCGGGCGGCTTACGCAATGGGTCGCCCTTGACAGCGCCCAAAAGCCGTCCCAAGTCCTTTGGCGTAAATCCCTTTGAATCGACCGTTCCACGCCCCCTTAACGATTGGGGCCGATCCGGTCCGAGGCCGCCTGATGCCAGCCAAACCACCCCTGAAAATCGTGCTTTGTTCTCCGCGCGGCTTCTGCGCCGGCGTGGTGCGGGCGATTGATACCGTCGAGCGGGCGCTCACGATCTATGGCGCCCCGGTCTATGTCCGCCACGAGATCGTCCACAACCGCTACGTGGTGGACAGCCTGAAGACCAAAGGGGCCATTTTCGTCGAGGAACTGGCCGAAATCCCCGACAATACCAACGCGCCGGTGGTGTTCTCGGCCCACGGGGTTCCAAAGTCGGTCCCGGCCGATGCCCGCGCCCGCAATTTCTTTTCGCTGGATGCCACCTGTCCGCTGGTCACCAAGGTGCACCGGGAGGCGGCGATCCATTTCAAGCGTGGCCGCGAAATCCTCCTGATCGGCCATTCCCATCACCCGGAAGTGGTCGGCACGCTCGGGCAATTGCCGCAAGGCGCGGTGACGCTGATCGAGACCGCAGAGGATGCGGCGACCTTCACGCCGAAGGATCCCAACAATCTCGCTTTTGTGACCCAGACCACGCTGTCGATCGACGACACCGCGGGAATCGTCGCGATCCTGAAGGGACGGTTTCCGAACATTTCCGGTCCCCACAAGGAAGACATCTGCTATGCCACCACCAACCGCCAGCTCGCGGTGAAGAAGGTCGCGCCCGTGGTCGACGCCTTGATCGTTGTCGGGGCGCCGAATTCCTCGAATTCACAGCGCCTGCGCGAAGTCGCCGAGCGCGAAGGCTGTCCGATCGCGATTCTCGCACAGCGCGCCAGCGACCTCGACTGGTCGCGGTTTGACGGCATCAAGAGCCTCGGCATCACGGCAGGCGCTTCGGCTCCGGAAGTGATCGTCGAGGAGATCATGGGCGCCTTCGCCGAGCGTTACGAACTGCACGTCGAGACGGTGTCGGCCGCGGAAGAAAACGAGTTCTTCCCGTTGCCGCGTTCGCTGCGGCCTGACGCTGCGGAATAACCTTAAATCAGGGTATCGCTCATGGCGGTCTACACCGACGTCGCCGCCGACGAGCTTGCGGACTTCCTGAAAAATTACTCGATCGGCGATTTGTTGTCCTACAAGGGCATCGCCGAGGGCGTCGAGAATTCCAACTTCCTGCTGCACACGACATCAGGTTCTTTCATCCTGACGCTGTACGAAAAGCGGGTCGCCAAGGGCGACCTGCCGTTTTTTCTTGAGCTGATGACGCACCTTGCCTCGCGCGGGGTCAATTGCCCGCAACCGGTGAAGGACAAGAGCGGCGAGGCGCTGCGCACCTTGGCCGGCCGCCCGGCGGCGATCATTACCTTTCTCGAAGGTATCTGGCCGCGCAAGCCCAACGCCACTCATTGCGCCGGCGTCGGCAAGGTCCTGGGACAAATGCATCTGGCGGGCGCCGATTTCAAGATGTCGCGCGCCAATGCGCTGTCGGTGTCGGGATGGCGGCCGCTGTTCGAGCAGGCGGCGTCAAACGCCGACGAAGTCCAGCCTGGCTTGCGCGCGTTTTTATCGGACGAACTCGACTATCTCGAAAGCAATATCTGGCCGAAGCATTTGCCCGTCGGCGTCATCCACGCCGATCTGTTTCCGGACAACGTTTTTTTCCTCGACGATAGGGTGTCCGGGATCATCGACTTCACCTTCGCCTGCACCGACATGCTCGCCTATGACGTCGCGATCTGCCTCAATGCCTGGTGCTTCGAAAGCGATTGCTCATTCAACGTCACCAAGGCGCGCGCGCTGTTGTCGGCCTATGGCCGCGAACGGCAACTCTCAAAGGACGAAGAGGATGCGCTGCCGCTATTGGCGCGCGGCTCGGCGCTGCGCTTTTTGCTGACGCGTCTGGTCGATTTTCTCAACGTGCCGAAGGGCGCGCTGGTGCGCCCGAAAGATCCGCTCGAATACGTCCGCAAGCTGCGCTTTCATCAAAGCGTGTCTTCGATCCGCGACTACGGCGTGCTTGCCTAAAGGATAATAAAGTGAGTTCGCTGCCTTCCGTTATCATCCACACCGACGGCGCCTGCTCGGGCAATCCCGGCCCGGGCGGCTGGGGTGCCATTCTCAAATTCGGCGACGTCGAAAAAGAGATGAAGGGCGGCGAGGCCCACACCACCAACAACCGCATGGAGTTGATGGCGGCGATCTCGGCGCTGGAAGCGCTGAAAAAGCCCTGTTCGGTCGACCTCTACACCGACAGCCAGTATGTCCGTCAGGGCATCACCGGCTGGATCCATGGCTGGAAAAAGAACGGCTGGCGCACCGCCGACAAGAAACCGGTCAAGAATGCGGAGCTGTGGCAGCGCCTCGATGAAGCGCTAAAGCCGCACGAGGTGCGTTGGCACTGGGTCAAGGGGCATGCCGGTCATGACGAGAACGAGCGCGCGGACCAGTTGGCGCGCGACGGCGTCGCGATGGCAAGATTGAGGGGGTAGGCGACTACTTCTGTTGTCATCGCCCGGCTTGACCGGGCGATCCAGTAGGCCGCGGCTTCTCAATCCATTCCGGCGACTCCGGAATACTGGATTCCCTGCTTTCGCGGGGAATGACAGTTGTGGTGCTGAGGCGGTCTAACTCACAGCTGCCCGAGCAGCGTATCGCCGCCGGACACCTCGACCTTGCCGGGCGCGGCTTCGAGGTTGAATTTCTTGACCACGCCATCTTCCACCACCATCGAGTAGCGCTTGGAGCGAATGCCGAGCCCGTTGCCGGAAGCATCGAGCTCCATGCCGATCGCCTTGGCGAATTCGGCGTTGCCGTCGGCGAGGAAAATGGCCTCGTCGCGCTCGTCGGTGTCGCGCTTCCAGGCGCTCATGACGAAGGCATCGTTGACGGAAACGATCGCGATCGTGTTGACGCCCTTGTCCTTCAGAGCATAGGCGTTGAGGAAAATGCTCGGCAGATGCATCTTGTGGCAGGTGCCGGTATAGGCGCCGGGCACGGCGAACAGCGCGACCTTCTTGCCCTTGAAGATGTCGTCGGTGGTCTTGACCTGGACGCCGTCCGCCGTCATCACGCGAAACTTGGCCTCGGGCAGCTTGTCGCCAACTTTGATCGTCATCGTCACTTCTCCTCAAATGATGCGGATGTTTGGTAGACCGGCGTATTTCGCTGCACAATATTCGCAAGCTCACCGAAACGGCAACAGGCTGGCCCGTTCACCGTTCCGTCATCGCGTCATAGCCCTAGCCGGAAAATCCGCCGCCGTCGAGAAAGGCCTGCTCCTCGGGCGTCGTGGCGCGGCCAAGAACCCGGTTTCGATGCGGAAAGCGCCCGAACCGGCGGATGATATCGGCATGTTCCTCGGCGTATCGGAAGTTTTCCGTATCGTTGGTCGCGCGGAACAGGTCGACGCAGCGCAACTGGTCGCCCAGATCCTCCGAATGCATGAATGGCAAATACAGGAATGGCAAAACGGGTGCTTCAATGCGTTCGTCGGCGCCGCGGGCAAGCGCGCGGTGCGCGACGTCGCGTGCGAGCGCGTCGCTTGAATAGGCCTTGGGGACATCGCGAAACATGTTGCGCGGGAATTGATCGAGCACGATGACCAGCGCCAGCGTGCCGTGATCCGTCGTCTCCCAGGACGACAGCTCGCCCACGGTAGCCTTTTGCCACAAAGCGAGAAATCGCTCGCGCACGCCGGCGTCAAAGTAATCGTCGCGTTTGTACCAGCGCTCGTCTCCCGCCGCGCGCCAGAAGGCCAGGACGTCGTCCGGCGCAAACACCTGAGCGTCACTCATCGCACGATGCGTGGACTTGTCGCCTTAAGCCGCCGCGGCCTTGGTCTCCTCGCGCAGTTCGCGGCGCAGGATCTTGCCGACATTGGTTTTCGGCAGTGATGTTCTGAACTCGATCTGCTTCGGCACCTTGTAGGCGGTGAGCTGCGTGGCGCAGAACTTGGTCACGTCCTCGGCGGTGAGGCTCGGGTCTTTCCTGACGATAAAGGCCTTGACCGCCTCGCCGGACTTGGCGTCCTGCACGCCGATCACGGCGCATTCCAGCACGCCCGGATGGCTTGCGATCACTTCCTCGATCTCGTTGGGATAGACGTTGAAGCCGGAGACGAGGATCATGTCCTTCTTGCGGTCGACGATCTTGGTGTAGCCGTCAGCGCTCATCACGCCGATGTCGCCGGTTCGGAAATAGCCGTCCGCCGTCATCACCTTGGCGGTCTCGTCGGGCCTGTTCCAGTAACCGGCCATCACCTGGGGCCCCCTGGCGCAGATTTCACCGGGCTGGCCGAGTGGCACTTCGTTGCCATCGTCGTCGCGGATCGACAGCCAGGTGGAGGGAACGGGAATGCCGATCGAGCCGGAGAAGCGGTCGGCGTCGGCCGGGTTGCAGGTCAGCGTCGGCGAGGTCTCTGACAGGCCGTAGCCTTCCGACAGTGCGCAGCCGGTCACCGCCAGCCACTTTTCGGCAACGGGCTTTTGGGTCGCCATGCCGCCGCCGAACGAAGTCTTGAGCTTGGAGAAGTCGATCTTGTCGAAGCCGGGCGTATTCAAAAGCGCATTGTAAAGCGTGTTGACGGCCGGGAAGCTGTTGATCTGGTACTTCGACAGTTCCTTGATGAAGCCGGGCATGTCGCGCGGATTGGGGATCAACAGGTTGACGCCGCCGGCGCGCACCGCCAGCAGGTAACAGGCGGTCAGCGCAAAGATGTGATAGAGCGGCAATGCGCAGACGATAAAGAGCTGATCAACATGCGGCGGCTTTTTCAGCGCCGGCTGCAGCCACGCATCGTTCTGAAGCACATTGGCGAGGATGTTGCGATGGAGCAGCGTCGCGCCCTTGGAGACGCCGGTGGTGCCGCCGGTATATTGCAGAAAGGCGACGTCGTCGGGCATGAGTTTGGGTTTCTGAAACGTCATGGTCCGCCCCGCGGCGACCGCATCGTTAAAGCTGACGGCGCGCGGAATCGAATAGGCCGGCACCATCTTCTTCACCCGCCGCACCACGAGATTGACCAGCACGCCCTTGAGGCCGAGCAGGTCGCCCATGCTGCCGACGATGACATGCTTGAGCTGTGTCTTGCCCATCACCTGCTGCACGGTAGTGGCGAAGTTCTCCAGCACGATGATGGCTTCGGCCCCGGAATCCTTCAGCTGATGCTCAAGCTCGCGCGGCGTATAGAGCGGATTGACGTTGACTGCTGCATAGCCCGCGCGCAGCACGGCGGCGGTCGCAATCGGATATTGCAGCACGTTCGGCATCATCAGCGCGACGCGGGCGCCCTTTTGCAGGCCCTTGCTCTGGAGATAGGCGCCGAGCGCCAGCGACATCTCGTCGAGGTCGCGGTAGGTGATGGACTTGTCCATGCAGATGAAAGCCTTGCGCTCCCGGAACTTCGCAAAGCTTTCTTCCAATAATTCAACCAGGGATGAATATTGGGTCACATCGATATCGGCGGGCACGCCGGCCGGATATTGCTTGAGCCAGATGCGCTCCATGTCACTTCCCCTCTCGCTTCGCTTCCCTTGGATTGTGCCCGTTTGTTGTGACGGGTCATCTCGATTTTCGGGCGATATTGAGCGTTGCGGTCGCCGATGGCAAGCCGCCGTCATACTGAACAAGACGGGTCACGAAAAAGTTGGCGGCCCGGAAGGGCGCGCCGGACCAGACAGCTTAGCTGTTTTTGGCGTCGCTACCTTTAACGTCAGGCTTGGGCCTGGCGGGCTTGGCGACCGCTTTCGGCTTGGCCGACTTGTCGGATGTCGCAGGTTTGTCGGTGGTCTTGGCTGTTGCACTCGCATGCTTGGCCGGCTTGGCGGCGTCGTCGGCTCCCGCCTCGGGGGGCCTCTTGGCCGCGACATGCGTTTTCTTTCCGCGATGCTTCGCGGCCGCCTGTTCTTCGGCGGTATCGGCCGCAACCGCCGCAATCAACGCCGCCCCGGTGCGGGTCGGTCCGGTATAGACGGGGATCGGTTCGGAGGGCGCAGGTGCTGCCGCGAGCAATTCCGACGGCTTCAAGGCCGGCCCCTGGCCACCGGTCGCGAAGAAGGCGAGCGCCGGCGAACTGCCCGAGACGCCGTTGCTGACCGTCGTATCCTCGTCTTCGTCACTGGCCGGCTTGTGCCGTTTGCCGCTGCACATCTCGTCGCGCAGGTTCGGCGGCGAGGCATCGATCGGCACGAGATTATCCACGGTGCCCAGTGAAGGCTTCAGCCACGACAGGGTATCGTTGGAGAAGCCGCGTTCCAGCATCTGGACTGCTTTGACGGCGCGCGCCTGGCCGGACGAAGCGCCGAGCACGACTGCAATCAGCCGCCGGCCGTTGCGAGTCGCGGACGCCACGAGGTTATAGCCGGCCGCGCAGATGAAGCCGGTCTTGAAGCCGTCGGCGCCGGGATAGCGTCCGATCAGCTTGTTGAAATTCTGGGTAACCCTGCGGCCGTAACGGATCGAGGGTATGTGGACGAAATATTCGTATTCCGGCAGGTCGTGAATGATCGCCCGCGCCAGGATCGCAAGATCCCGCGCCGAGGTGATCTGGCCATCGGCCGGCAAGCCGTTCGGATTGACGTAACTGGTCTGCGTCATGCCGAGCCGCTGCGCGTTCCGGTTCATCAGCTCGGAAAAGCCGTCGATCGAGCCGCCGACGCCTTCGGCCAGCACCACGGCCATGTCGTTGGCCGACTTCACCAGCATCATCTTGAGCGCGTTATCGACGGTTACTTGTGTGCCCGGACGGAATCCCATTTTCGAGGGCGACTGCGAGGCCGCCGTCGGAGACACCGTGAACAGCGTATCGAGGGTGATGCGTCCCTCCTTGACCGCCTTCAGCGTCACATAGGCCGTCATCAGCTTGGTCACCGATGCCGGATACCAGGGATTGGTCGCATTCTCCGCTTGCAGCACTTTGCCGCTATCGGCTTCGACGAGCAGCAGCGCTTCGGCGTTCGCCACGCCGATGGTGGCGAGCGTGAAGGCCGATACAACAGCGATCAAACGCAGCGGCGATTTGAAAAGCGACGGGCGATGAAATTGCACGATCCGATTCCGGTCCTTTGAGACCCGCCTTTGAGAGTAAAGGAGGCCCTCACCATGTGACGTCAGGGTTTCAAGCGCGTCCGGCGGCAGTCGCCAACCTATCCGGCTCGCTGCGGGGGCTCAATAACTAATTCGACACCGAAATAGGCCGAATTTCGACAGTGCTTCAATCTTGACGCCGACGTGAAGCAGAGTTCGTGGTTTGTACGGTAGCGAATATTAAATCCACTCCCCCTTTTACGGCGCTTCGAGGCTCGCGCGAGCGCTCTCCTGCACCATGAATTGGGCGCGAGCCAATTCGGCGAAACGGCCGCCTTTCGCCACCAGTTCCTCGAAAGTTCCGCTTTCGATCACGCGCCCGCCGTCAAACACCAAAATGAGCGTGGCATTGCGAATCGTCGAGAGGCGGTGGGCAATGACGAAGGTAGTGCGCCCTTTCATCACCTCGTCAAGCGCGGCGTTGACCTTGGCCTCGGTGACGGCATCGAGCGCGCTGGTCGCCTCGTCGAGAATCAGGATCGGCGGATCCTTCAATAACGCGCGTGCAATCGACAGCCGCTGCCGCTCGCCGCCGGACAGCATTCGGCCGCGCTCGCCGGCATTGGTGTCGAAGCCGTGTTCGCTGCGTTCGATGAATTCCAGCGCCTGCGCGCGGCTAGCTGCGAGCCGCAATTCTTCGTCTGTGGCGTCCGGCTTGCCGACCCTTAAGTTGTCGGCGATCGTCCGGTCGAACAACAGCGCTTCCTGAAACACCACGCCGATGTTCCGCCGCAACGCCGTCAGCGTCAGGCCGCGCACGTCCATGCCGTCGATCTTGATGAAGCCGGACTGCGGATCGAAGGCGCGATGCAATAGCGCAATTGCGGTGGATTTGCCGGCGCCGGTCGGGCCGACCAGCGCGATGGTCTGGCCAGGCAGCGCGGTGAAGGAAAGGTCTTCGACCGCCGGTCGCTTGCCATCATAGGAGAACGAAACGTCGTTGAATTCGACCAGTCCCGACAGGCGTCCAGTATCGATCGCATCCGGCCGGTCGCGGACGGCGGGCACTGCATCGAGCACGTTGAAGAATTCGGCAAGGCGCGGCGCCTCCATGAAGACGTTGTTGATGAAGCTGACCACCTGCTCGAGTTTCTGAATCAGCATGGTGGCGAAAGAGACGAACATCACGATCTCGCCGACCGAGGTCTGGCCCCGTTCGTGCAGCACGATGCCGACCGTGAAGATCGCCAGAATCGTGATCGTGGTCGATGCCCGCGTGATCACGGTGACCAGCGCCCACCACGACAACACCGGCATCTGCGCCGCCAGCAATTTGTTGACGACGAAACGCACGCCTTGCACCTCGGCATCGACGCGCACGAAGCTCTGCACCAGCGCGACATTGCCGAGCGCGTCGGAAGCACGCGCCGAAAGATCGCCGTAGTAGGTCTCGACCTCGCTCTGCATGCCGTAGGTCTTGCGCACCACCATCGTCGTCAGGACGGTGAACACCACGCAGAGCCCGAACAAAAGGATCGCCAGCCGCCAGTTGATGTAAAACGCCAGCGGCAGCAGCACGACCAGCGACAGGATCGCGGCGAAATGCTCGCGGAAAAATCCGAGCCACAGCCGCCACAGCGCATCGGTGCCGTTGATCATCACCTTCATCAGCCGCCCCGAATGGGTGCCGGTGTGGTAGGTGAGCGGCAGTTGCATGATATGTTCGAAATAGCTCGTCAGCACCGCCTGACGCTGGCGATGCGCCAGCCGGTCGGCGTGCAGCGCGACCGCGGCGCTGCACAGGATCGTGAACAGGCCGAACGCGGCCCAGGCCAGAAGCAATGGCCAGGCCGGGGACGAGCCGAGTGAGCCGCCGGCCGGCTTGCCGGAGAGTGAATCGACGATTTTGCCGAACAGCACCGGCTCGGCGAACTGGGCGGCCGCGAGCAACAGGTTGGCGCCGGCCAGGATCCAGCCGAGCCGCGCTTCCTTGCCGAGCAGTTGGAGCACGCGCAGATAAAGGCGAGGCAGAGACATGCGATTTCAGCACCAGGCGCGCGGTAATGACGATTATCCGACCGGTGCATCTTAATCAGGGAGTGGTGCGAAGATATAGCCTCCTGGTGGTCCGATTCTAACATTCGCATCTGGTGGAGCTTTTGCTCAGTTGATCAGGCGATCGGCGCGGGGCGGCAGGAAGCGGTCGTCGAAAATATCCGCGGCCGTGGGATGCTTTTCAAAATGGAAGCCTTCGCCGACCTGATCGATTGCGTGTTCGAGCCGAACCGGATCGACGCCGCCGAGGCCGTTGCGGTTTACTTCGTCGGTCAGGATGTTGTCGCGGACCACCGCGTGCAGCCGTTCCAGCTCAAGCTCGCGCGAGCCTTCCTCCATCCGGGTCAGAACCTGGTCGACCGCATGGCCTTCGTCACGGATGGTCAGATTGGTGCCGGCTATCACGGCGCGCACAAAGCCCTTCACGGCGTCCGGCCGTTTGGCGGCGAATTCAGGATTGACGATCACCGCAAAGCCGTAGGCCTCGCAGCCGTAATCGGCAAAGCGCAGCACCGCGAGGTCGTCGGCGGGAACGCCGCGATCCCTCAGGTTTATGGCAGACTGGTAGGAAAATCCGGTGACAGCGTCGACCTGGCCGGCCGACAGCATCGGCTCACGCACCGCCGCGCTGATCCGGCTTTGCTTGACGTGATTGAGATTGATCCCGTTCTGGCGCGCCAGTGCCGGCCACAGCCCGGCCGACAGGTCGCCGTCGGCAATGCCGAGCGTCTTGCCTTCGATATCCGAGAGCACATGGATGCCCCGGCTTTTGCGGGCCACGATGGCATAGGGCGCTTTATTGAACAGGACGAATACTGCCTTGACCGGGGCCGCCGCGTGGCTGCGAAAGCGGACCAGCGCGTTGATGTCAACGACGGCAAACTCGCTGGCCCCGGAGGCAACGCTCGCGATTGCGTCGGGCGATCCGGCGGCGATTTTGGTTATGACGGCCAACCCTTCGGAGGAAAACAGGCCGTCGGTCATGGCGACGACGAGCGGCGCGGCGCTAGCGTTGATCGGGCGATCGAATGAGAGCGCGACCGTGAGCAGGTGAGGGTTCTCTGCGGCATGCACGCCCAGGCCGGCAAGACAGACTGCCGAAAGCCAACAGGCAAAAAGGGTCTGAATGACGCGCATTGGAAGCCAGTTGCTGCGCCGGATATGTCGGTTTCATGACACCTTTTCCGGCCTTTGTTTCATTCTGCCAAGGCCAACCTTAACCGCAGATGAGCGGCGATGGTTACCGACTAGTGCCCACTTTCCGAAGTTCGTGCCACACCTCAGCGCGTACCTTTCACGAACTTCGGAAAGTTATGGGCACTAGCAAATCTATGATTCTAGTGCCGCTTTCCTATTTGAAGTTTCTGGATCGAATTCGCCGCTTGTGGTGCAGGAACTTCAAATGGGCGGTACTAGTGGCTCTGCACAGTGATTATGACTCTTTGGAAGTGGCAGGATAGGCGCGGCCCATTTTGGCGCGGGCCTTGTCTGTTGTGAACATCCATTTGATGCGGGAGCGGGCGGCATTTCGCCTTCGCTCCCAGGCTGTGATTTCGCGGCGTAGTCGTTTGGGGTCGTCGATTCTGCGATCCAGGCACTGACCGCGCAGGACGCCGATCTCGATCTCGACCATGTTGAGCCAGCTTGCGTGCTTGGGGGTGTAGTGGAACTCGAGCCGTCGCAAGATCCGCCTGGCTTCGGCGGGCGGGAATGTCTGATACAGGGCGCCGGCGGAGTGGGTCGATAAATTATCCTGGACGACCCGGATGATTTCGGCATCGGGATAATGGATGTCGACGAGATCGCGCATGCATTGGGCGTAGTCTTCTGCCGCTCGCCGCTCGGTGACTTTGACCTTGCGCCAGGGACGATGCACGTCGAGGAGAACGAAGAGATTGACCGTACCATTGCGACGATACTCGTAATCGTAACGTTCGAGCTGACCCGGCCTGGCCGGGATGGGCTGACGCGCCTCGCCGATGAGTTGCACCGGGCTTTCGTCGAAGCACACCACCGGCCGCTTGGGATCGGGCGCCTCGGCGTAGAGGTCGAGGACGTCCTCCATGCGGGCGACATATTCGCCATCGACCTTCGGAATGCACCACATGTCTTTACGCCAGGGCTTGAGGTCATTTTCGGCCAGGCGCCGTCGAACCGTCTCGTGCGACAGGCTCTTGTGCTCGGTGAGCTTGACCATCGCGCCTGCCAGCAGCTCAAGCGTCCAGCGGGCGCGGCCCTCGGGCGGGCTGGCACAGGCTGTCGCCACCAGCAAGGCTTCTTCCTTGCCCGTAAGTTTGCGCTCCGCTCCGGGACGCGGCTCTTCACTCAGCGCCCGCTCCAGATCGCCTTCCACGAAGCGTCGCTTGGTCCGGTACACGGTCGAGCCGCCCACGCCGACGCTCCTTGCAATCTCCTCGTCGCTGGCCCCGGCATCGGCGGCCAGCAAAATCTGTGCTCGCTTGAGCTTGCGCGACGCATGCTTGCCGCCGCTGAGCAGCGCCCTCAGTGCGGTGCGCTCGATTTGGCTGAGGTCGACCCGATAGCGTACATTCATGGCGTGCCCCCTTCTTCGAGGCGCGCATCAACAACTGAATCGGATGGCCGGCGTGAGTCCTTCGACAAAAACCTTCACGCCCAAGCAGGGGCAGTATCTGGCCTATATCCACCTCTATACGCGGTTGCACCGCAGACCCCCGGCCGAAACCGACATCCAGGAATATTTCCGCGTCAGCCCGCCTTCGGTTCACCAGATGGTGCTGACGCTGGAACGAGCCGGCCTCATCACAAGGCAACCAAGGACGCCTCGCAGCATCGAGGTCCTCGTTGATTCGAAACTCCTGCCCGAGCTAATCTGAACGCCCGACCCAACCCGTCAAAATCACTGTGCAGAGCCACTAGTCGCGAGAGGCTGCGCAATCCGCGAGGTCTTCACATCTGCGAGATAAGCGCTCCGACCGTAATATTACGGCCGTGACGTGGCCGATCGAAGCCGATATGGCTTGGCCTTGCAAGGCAAGCAGGTCGCCTAGTTACGCCGCTTGCTATTTGCCGCAACCTTTAAAATCTCGCGACCGAGTTAAGCCACTGGTCACCGTGGCCCGTGGTTTTCCGTTAATTGTGAGGCCGTTAACACGCCGGCGTGGCGTTTGGATTATCTTAGGCACATGAGTGATTCGCTCGAACGGCTTTATCAGGCGGTAATCGCGGCCAAGGATCTCGATCCCTCGGTTTCGCGGACGGCCCGGCTGTTTCAGCGCGGCCCCGACCAGATGGCCAAGAAGCTCGCCGAAGAAGCCATCGAGGTCGTCATCGATGCCGTCAACGGCAAGACCGATGCCGTTATCCGCGAAAGCGCCGACCTGCTTTATAATCTGACGGTGCTGTGGGCGGCGGCCGGCGTGCGTCCCGAAGATGTGTGGCGCGAGATGGAGCGCCGCGAGCATCTGCTCGGCATCGCCGAGAAGATGCCGAAGGCGCCGGTCAAGGTTCCCTCGACCCGGCGGCCAATTGTCGCGCTCGAAGGCCGGGCCCTACGCAAGCGCCACTAATTCCCCGCTTTTCCGGCATGGACAAACGCACTCCGTGATGCTTCATCGCGGCATGCTCAGACGTATCTACGATTGGTGTATCGCCGCCGCCGACAAGCCCTATGCCCTCTGGATTTTAGGTGCGGTCGCTTTCGCGGAAAGCTCCTTCTTTCCGATTCCTCCCGACATCATGCTGCTGCCGATGTCGTTGGCGCGGCCGGCCCGGGCGTGGCTGTTTGCGACGCTTTGCACGATTGCCTCCGTTGCCGGTGGTGTGCTCGGCTACGCCATCGGAGCGCTCCTCTATGACTCGGTCGGGAATTGGCTGATCAATCTTTATCATCTCGGCGACAAGGTCGAAGCCTTTCGCGCTTCCTATGCCGAATGGGGCAGCGTCATCATCCTGCTGAAGGGATTGACGCCGATCCCCTACAAGCTCGTCACCATCACTTCGGGCTTCGCCGGCTACAATATCTGGCTGTTCATCCTGTGCTCGATCATCGCCAGGGGCGGCCGCTTTTTCATCGTTGCGGTTGTGCTCAATCGCTATGGCGACGTGATCCGCGCCGAAATCGAAAAGCGCCTGGGCCTGTGGTTGACCGCGTTCGTGATCCTACTCGCCAGTGGGTTCGTCATCGCCATCAAGCTGATCTGAAGCTTTGCCGTCCGATCGGCCCGGGCTATCCTGCCGCCATGCGTGATCGATCCGGCCCTTTCCGGGCGTTGCCGCACCCGCTTTTCGCAAGGATCGCGGTCGCCGCATTGGTATGGATGAGCGCTGTTACCGCCGGCTGGCCGCAGACGGCCGCTCCACCGCCGGTCCCGCCGCCATCGCCGGAGCAGACAGCGCCGCCGGCAGGAGGACCGCCGCCAAATGGGGCTCCGGCTGGACCAGCGGCCCCGGAAAATCCGGGCCTGTTCGACGAAATGGGCAAGGTGCTGGAAAAATCCCTGTCGATCCTGCCGACGCTGAAAAGCACAGGCGAGACGCTCGACGATCTCAATGCCCGCGCCAAGGACGCGGCCAGGAATGCGGGCGAAGGCCTGTCGCGCCTCGCCACGCCGTCTTCCGTGGCCGAGGGCCGCATCAAGTGTCCCGCGTCGGCCAACGGCGCCTCCGATTGCAAGGTGGCGGCCGACAAGCTCTGTCAGGCCAAGGGCCTCAAGGAAGGCAAAAGCCTGTCGACGGATTCGGTCGAAGCCTGTTCGGCAAAAGTCTTGATCCCGGGCCGGGCCCGCAAGCCGGACGATTGCCGAACCGATCATTTCGTCACCCGCGCGCTCTGCCGGTAGCGCAGCTTTCTTTTTCAGAAGCGCGATTGCTTAGTTGAGATGATGTCTGGCATCTTTAATCCCGAGCTTGGATTCCGAATGAAACGCCACCGGATGCAGGATTTTCCGCTATCCGGAATACAAGTGGCCCGATTCTGACATTCGCATCCGGTTGCAACGGCCACTTTTGCGAATGTTGGAATCAAGGGGCCACTAGCAAAATATTGGTTTTTAGTGGAGTTTTGGATTTGACATTCGCTTGACGAGCTTGCGGCTAGGCGGTTAGCGAATGTCAAATCCACTCCATGAGGATTTCGCTGATGTCGATGCCTGCTTTGTTCAAGGGCCGTCTCTCGCTTCCCGCGATCGGGGCGCCGCTGTTCATCGTCTCGGTGCCCGATCTCGTGATTGCCCAATGCAAGGCGGGCATCGTCGGTGCGTTTCCGGCGTTGAATGCGCGGCCGCCGGAATTGCTCGACGAGTGGCTGACGCGCATCAGGCAAGAGCTTGCCGACTATGATGCGGCCCATCCGGGGCGGCCGTCGGCGCCGTTTGCCGTCAATCAGATCGTGCACCGGTCGAACAACCGCCTCGAACATGATCTTGCGCTCTGCGAGAAGCACAAGGTGCCGATCATCATCACGTCGCTGGGCGCGCGCGAAGAGGTCAACCAGGCCGCGCATCGCTGGGGCGGCATCCTGTTTCACGATGTGATCAACCAGAAATTTGCCCACAAGGCGATCGAGAAGGGCGCCGACGGCCTGATCCTGGTTGCAGCCGGCGCCGGCGGTCATGCCGGCGTGATTTCGCCGTTCGCCTTCGTGGCGGAGACGCGGCGATGGTTCGACGGTCCGATCGCGCTGTCGGGCGCCATCGCCAACGGCCGCGCGATTCGCGCGGCGCGTCTGCTGGGCGCGGACTTCGCCTATATCGGCTCGGCCTTCATCGCCACCAAAGAGGCGAACGCCGTCGAGCGCTACAAGGAGATGATCGCGACCTCGAGCGCGGAAGACATCGTTTATTCCAACCTCTTCACCGGCGTGCATGGCAACTACTTGAAGCCATCGATCCTGGCCGCCGGCATGGACCCGGAAAATCTGCCGCAATCGGATGCCTCGAAGATGAGTTTCGGGACGGATGATTCCGGCGAGCGCGTCAGGCCAAAGGCCTGGAAGGAGATCTGGGGTTCAGGTCAGGGCATCGGCAGCCTCGACAAGATCGTGCCGGCCGCTGAGCTGATCGCGCGCTTGAAAAAGGAATACGACGAGGCCATCGACCCGCCGCTGTAACGCTCACACGTTGCCGGCCTCGGCCATTTAACCGGCCATTAACCACGCTCCCCCAAGATTCATGTCCAGGGCCGTCTCCGCAAGGTTTGCGCGGGCAGCCGAAGCGGCAGTTGCGGGTGGAGTGACATGGATTTCGAGACGCTTTTTGAAAAGACGCCGGCGACCATTGACGAGATCAAGCGCCGGGTCGCTTACGCCCTAGAACGTCATCCGCTCTGCCGCCATGTGAAATTCGACGTCGTCGGCATGCCCCGCTCGACCAGGGGCGGAAACTGGACCATCACCTGGCAGACGGTCGCGCCCGATGCGCTGTGGGAGGCCTCCGATATCGTCGCCGATATCCAGGAGGCCTACGAACTCGTCGCCGCCGCTTGATCCTTTGACCCGGCCGCCGGGGGCAGATAGTCACCGCGGTGGCACGGTTAAGCCTTATTTCCTCCCCCGTTGTCGGGAAACTGAGACCGATACGCGGCCAGACTCGCCGTGAATGTCAGGTCCAAATCGTTCGTAAATGTAAATCAAGTCGTTCGCAGATGGAGAGTTAGCTGTCGAAAGCCATTACCGTTATTGCCCTGACCGGCTTTCTGGTTGTCGGCGCCGCCGCAGCCGCCATTCTGGGCCGTGAGAGCGTACCCGCGGCGGGGGCCGCGATGGTGGAACCGACCGCCATGTTGCAACGGGTCGTATCCAACCGGGACAGCAAGGGCGACAAGCTGACCGTGGCCTCGGCTACGCCCGATTCCATGGAACCCGCGCAAACCGACTCGATCGCGAACGAACCGCTGCGGCAGGCTTTTGCAGCGACGTCATCGGCCGAAATCGAAGGGCTCAAGGTGGCCGATCCGGCAGGGCCGTCGGCGCCGCCAAAGCCGAAGGTCGTCGCCAGGCCGCCGGTGCAGAAATCCTACACGCTGTTGAGCGACACGCAGATCGCCGGCATCAAGGAACGGCTGAAATTGTCGCCGTCCCAGGAATATTATTGGCCGGCGGTGGAGAATGCGTTGCGCGCGGTTGCCAACAAGATTCACGCCTCACGGCAGGCTGATCCCACTAACGCCGCCGCCGTGCCGATCGACCCTGAAGCGGCGGAAGTCCAGCAATTGAAATCGGCGGCGATGCCGCTGTTGTTTCAGTTGCGCGAAGACCAGAAGCGCGAGGTGCGCTCGCTTGCCCGCCTGATCGGGCTGGAGAAGGTTGCGGCGGCGATCTGAAGCGGTATCCGCTAGGCTGCGATCTCTTCGTCGATCGAGGCTTCCTTGATCGTGCGATTGCGGCCCGAACGCTTGGCCTGATAGAGCGCGCGATCGCACCGCTCGATCATGCCGTCCGCCGACTCGGCCATGCGGAATTGCGCCACCCCGATCGAGACCGTGACGCTTGATATTTCCTCGCCGGTGGCGCGGCGGGTCAGCCGCGCTTCGCCGATGCGGCGACGGATGCGCTCGGCGACCTCGACGCAGGCATCCAGTGTTGCGCCCGGCAGTACCGCGATCAGTTCTTCGCCACCGTAACGCGCGGCGAGATCGCAATCGCGGACGCTCTCCTGCAAGACCTTGGCGACCAACCGAAGAACCTGATCGCCGACCTGATGGCCGTAGCTGTCGTTGAATTTCTTGAAGTGGTCGATATCGATCATCAGGATGCTGAGCGGCGTTCCAGCCTCCATCGCCGTGATCTGGCCTGTGCGCAGGAATGCCTCGAGCGATCGGCGGTTGGCGAGCCCGGTGAGCGGATCGGTGTTGGAGTGTTGCTCGGCAAGTTTCAGCGAGTCCCTGATCTGATCGAGGTCTTTCGTGGTGCTGAGGAAATTCGCCTCGAGCGCCGAGGAACGCGACGTCGCGTTCGACAGCTCCTTCAGGAGCTTTTCGATGATCGGCCGCGGATCGGCCGTGGTCTGACATTCCGATCTGACTTCGCCCAGGCTTTCCATGTGCGAACGATTGTCGGAAATGGCGGTCGCCAGGAAATCCTGCGCGCTGGCGATTACGCCGCGCATTTGCTCGGGGAACTCCTCGACGGCGCTCAGATCGTGCTGCGGTTTGATGTAGGTGACGTAGAGATCGCGATTGACGATGGAATCGAACTTCCGCTTGTTGGCGATCAGGATGTCGATGGTTTTTTTCAGCGTGAGCGAGCCGCCCATCGTGTAGTGAAACCAGACGGAAAAATTATCGGGGGTCGGCGGCACGCGGTGCTGCGCCATGAAGCCGTTGGCCCGATCCGCAATTGTCGTCGCGTAATCGAAGTCAATCTCGTCAGGCGCGCTGGTCATTCCTTCGGTCCACCCGCCCCCTGATCGCCGCGGTTTAAATCGTGGAAGCTTGTTTGTTAATTTTGGGTAAGGGATTTTGGATCAGGGCAATTGCCGAGAAAGCGTAGCCCTTACATCTAAAGGATGGTTTAAACATAACTCCCGCAGCGCGTTAGCGGCGATTAAACACGCCGAAAGCCGCCAATAGCGGTGAAAATCGCAGTTTGCGGCAGTGATTCGACCCTCGCAGCGCCTGCTGCAACCAAGAAAGAGAAGGCTGCCAATAAACTACCGCAGCGCAACAAATCCCGGCTTGGAAAACAGGCCGCACCCTGTTTTTATCGCGCTTCTCTCGCGCAACTGATTGAGGCCTCCATGAGCATGCGACGCGAACACGATCTGCTGGGCGACCGGGACGTTCCGGCCGAGGCCTATTACGGTGTCCATACCTTGAGGGCGGTGGAGAATTTCCCGATCACCGCAACGCCGATCTCGATCTATCCCGACCTGATTTCGGCGCTGGCTGCGATCAAAATCGCGGCGGCGCGAAGCAACCGCGACCTCGGCCTGCTCGATGCGACGCGGGCCGACGCCATCATCGCCGCCGCCGAGGAAGTCAGGGCCGGACGGCTGCATGAACAGTTCGTGGTCGACGTCATTCAAGGCGGCGCCGGCACCTCGACCAATATGAATGCCAACGAGGTGATCGCCAATCGCGCGCTGGAATTGCTCGGCCGGGAGAGGGGTGACTACAAGTTTCTGCACCCCAACGAGCAGGTCAACATGAGCCAGAGCACCAACGACGTCTATCCGACGGCGCTGAAGCTCGCAGCCTATTCCGGCATCATGCGCCTGGTCGAGGCTATGGCAACGCTGCGCCAGGCGTTCGAGGCGAAGTCCGAGGAGTTCAAGGACATCATCAAGATGGGTCGTACCCAGTTGCAGGATGCGGTCCCGATGACGCTCGGCCAGGAGTTCTCGACCTATGCGGTGATGCTCGGCGAGGACGAATTGCGCCTGAAGGAAGCAGTCCTGCTGGTGTGCGAGATCAACATGGGCGCGACCGCGATCGGCACCGGCATCAATGCCCACCCCGACTATGCGCGTCTGGTTTGCCAGCATTTGCGGGATGTTACCGGCATTCCTGTGATCACCGCCTCGAATCTGATCGAGGCGACGCAGGATTGCGGCGCCTTCGTGCAACTGTCCGGGGTCCTGAAGCGCGTTGCGGTCAAGCTGTCGAAGACCTGCAACGATTTGCGTCTGTTGTCGTCGGGCCCGCGCGTCGGGTTGAACGAGATCAACCTGCCGCCGATGCAGGCCGGCTCCAGCATCATGCCGGGCAAGGTCAATCCGGTCATACCCGAGGTCGTCAACCAGATTGCTTTTGAAGTCATCGGTAACGACGTCACGGTGAGCTTTGCCGCCGAGGCCGGTCAGTTGCAGCTCAATGCCTTCGAGCCGATCATCGCGCACAGCCTGTTCAAGAGCGTCAACCATCTGCGCGCTGGCTGCCTGACGCTGGCCGAGCGGTGTGTGAAGGGCATCACCGCTAACCGCGAGCATCTGCGCCGCGGCGTCGAGCGCTCGATCGGTATCGTCACCGCGCTCAATCCCTATATCGGCTACGCCAATGCGACAGAGATCGCGCAGCAGGCGCTTTTGACCGATCAAAGCGTCTACGATCTGGTGCTCGCCAAGAAACTTCTGACCCGCGAACAGCTCGACCAGATCCTTCAGCCGGAGATCCTGACCCAGCCGCACTCGTTCGGTACTGCCACGGCGACCGCGCAAACCCACCCGCTCAGCGTCCGCCGCGACCAGACCGACTGATTAACCTATCACCTGATGAAAATTTAGACTGGTACGCCGTGCGATTTCGCGCCGTGCTCCGTGACTGGGGATTTGCGGTCGCGCCCGCAGCGCGATAGGCTTATCGCCAATCAAGATCAAAAAGCCATGGATAGCCAAAGCCATGGAGGGCCAAGAATAATGGATCGAGGGAGGTATCTATGCAGGAGCTGACGCCGGAAACCATCACGCAAGCCGTGCTTGACCAGATGGCCACAACGCCCAATCCGCGGATGAAGCAGATTATGGCCTCCGCCGTGAAGCATCTGCATGCTTTCGCCAAGGATGTGAACCTGACGCCGGCGGAATGGATCAAGGGCATCGCCTTCATGACCGCGGTCGGGAAAATCTGCACCCCGGCGCGGCAGGAATTCATCCTGTTGTCCGATACGCTGGGCCTGTCGGCGCTGGTCAACGGCCTTCATGACGAGACCGCCTTGGAAGAGGGGACGAACACGAGCCTGCTCGGCCCGTTTTATCGCGAAACCACGCCGCATCTGGCCGCGGGCAGCCAGATTGCCAAGAATGCCGATCCGAGCACGGAAATCATTCTTTACGGTCGTGTGACGGACGTGAATGGCAAGCCGCTGGCCGGCGCCACCGTCTCGCTCTGGCAGACCAGCGCCACGGGCCTTTATGACATTCAGGAAGATCCGACCTCAGTCGACTATCGCGGCATATTCACCACCGACGCCAACGGCCTGTTTCTGCTGCGCACGGTGAAGCCGCTCGGCTATTCGATCCCGATGGATGGGCCGGTCGGCGAAATGATTACGGCGCAGAGGCGTCACGGCATGCGGCCGGCGCATATTCATTTCCTGGTCGGCGCGCCCGGTTATCGCGAGCTGGTGACGGCGCTTTATCTGCGCGACGACCCGCATCTGGCCGACGACGTCGTGTTCGGCTCGTCTGGCGATCTGGCGGTTGATATCAATCCGAAGGACCCGGAATGCCCGATTCCGGGCCTGCCGAGCATCCGTTTCGACATGCGCCTGTCGCGCGAAACCGCGGCCGACCGGGCCGGCGGACGCGTGGGCGCCGATCCGGCCGCGATCCTGAAGCAGCCGGCTTGACCAAGGCTCGCGCGTTGGCGGGTAGCCTCATGCGACCAGAGTTGGGTTGTGGCCGGGCGCGTCCCGGCCTTAAACTTTGGGTGACATCTTGATATCCGCGGACACCGGACAAAGAAACCGGCGCGGGCAATTGAAAAATATAAGAACAGGATAAAGGGGAGGAACGATGAAACGCAGAACTTTTCTTGGCGCGGCCGTCACCAGCATTGGCGTCTCGCTGATTTCGAAAGCCGGCGCTGATCAGCCGCCGATCAAGATCGGCCTGTCGATGGCGCAAACCGGAGGGTTGGCGGGCGGCGGCAAGGCTTCGTTGCTCGGCCACGAAATCTGGCGCGACGACATCAACGCCAAGGGCGGCTTGCTCGGCCGCAAGATCGAGCTTGTGGTCTATGACGACAAGTCGAGCGCCTCCGAGACGCCGGCGATCTATTCCAAGTTGCTGGACATCGACAAGGTCGATCTGTTGTTCGCGCCTTATGCGACGGTGCCGACCGCGCCGATCCTGCCGTTGGTCAAGCAGCGCGGCATGGTGCTGATCGGGAACTTCTCGTTCCAGGTGAACAGCAAGATCCACCACGACATGTGGTTCAACAATGCGCCGTGGGGGCCGGCCGATGCCTGGGCATCGGCGTTTCTCGATATCGGCCAGAAGGCCGGCGGCAAGACGGTGGCGCTGCTCACCGCCGACCAGGAGTTCGCACAAAATCTGGCGACGACCGCGCGAGAGGTTGCGACCAAGCGCAACATGCCGATCGTGTTCGATCAGGCTTATCCACCAAACACGGTCGAATTCTCCGGCATCCTTCGCGCGCTGAAGGCCGCCAAGCCCGACGTCGTTTACGTCGCGTCCTATCCGCCGGATTCGGCCGGCATTCTGCGCGCCGTCAACGAGATTGGGATTGGCGACAACGTCAAGCTGTTCGGCGGCGGCATGGTCGGCCTGCAATTCGGCCCTGTCATGGCGAATATGGGTTCGCTGCTCAACGGCGTCGTCAACTTCAACACCTGGCTGCCCGAACCAGCGATGTATTACGACGGCACGAAAGCGTTCTTCGAGACCTATTCGAAGCGCGCGATCGAGGCCAAGGTCGATCCGCTCGGCTTCTATCTGGCGCCGTTCGGCTATGCGTCCGGGCAGTTGATCGAAGCGGCCGTCAAATCGGTCGGATCGCTCGACCAGACGGCGATTGCCAAATATCTGCACGGAAACGAAGTCCAGACCATCGTCGGTCCCATCGCGTTCTCGGCGGACGGCGAACGCAAGGAGACCGCGACGCTGCAAGCGCAGTTCCAGGGCATCGTTGACAAGAACATGGACCAGTTCAAAAAGCCCGGCAAACAGGTGATTCTGTTCCCGGCGAAACTGAAGTCCGGAAACCTCATCACGCCTTTCGAGGCCGCGCGAAAGTAGGCTTTGAAGGACGGCTAAGGGGCAGGGGGACCTCGCTTGTTTTCAATGGACCTGCTGCTCGAAGCGGTCGTGACCGGCGTGCTGCTCGGCTGCTTCTATGCAGCCGTCAGCATCGGGTTGTCGGTTTCCTTTGGTCTGCTCGACGTTCCCCAGGTGGCGCATCCGGCCTTCCTGGTGATGGCCTCCTATGGGGTCTATTTCCTCAACGACAGTTACGATATCGATCCGCTGGTGGCTGGGTTGTTGATCACGCCGCTGTTGTTCGTGTTCGGGCTCGGCGCTTACCGGCTTTACTACGAGACCTTCGAGCGCCGCGGCAGTGACGCGGGGGTGCGCGGCATTGCGTTTTTCTTCGGCGTCGCCTTCATCATCGAAGTGCTGCTGATCCTGTATTTCGGCGTCGACCAACGCTCGGTGACGGCTTCCTACATCGGCAAGTCCTGGCGGTTCGGCGAGATGCGGATTCCGCTTCGCCTGATGGTGGCATTTGCGGTCGCGACCGGGTTGACGGTGCTGCTCGCAACCTATCTGTCGCGGACCTTCATGGGGCGCGCGATCCGTGCGGTCGCGCAGGATGAAGAAGCGGTGCGGCTGATGGGCGCCAACCCGGTTCGCATCAAGCAATGGGCGTTCGGGATTGCGACCGCCGTTCTGGGTATTGCCGGTGCGCTGCTGATCATCGTCTCGCCCGTCGATCCGACGCTGGACCGCGCCTATATTGGGCGCACTTTCTGCGTTGTGGTGATGGCGGGACTGGGCAGCATGACCGGCACGCTGATCGCCGCCATCATCCTCGGCGTCGCCGAAACCATCGTGCTGACGATGTTCGGCGCGTCCTGGGCGCCGGCGATTTCATTTGCGCTGCTGCTCGGCGTTCTGGCCGTTCGGCCGCAAGGTCTGTTGGGCAGGCGATGATGAAACGTAGCGCCATCGCATTTTGGGGCACAGCCCTGCTGTTTCTCGTTGCCGTGCTCGCGTCGACGCAACTCGTCGCCAACGAATATCCGTTCTTCGCAGGCTACGTGATCCTGCAATTCATCGTGCTGTCGGTGGCCTGGAGCATTCTCGGCGGTTATGCCGGCTACGTGAATTTCGGCACCAGCGCGTTTTTCGGCGTCGGCGTCTACACCGCCATCCTGTTGTTCCAGGCGGCGGGCGCGCCGCTGATCGTGCAGATCGCCGCCGCGGCCCTGGTCGGGGCTTTCCTGGGCTTTGCTGTCGGTCTTTTGACACTGCGCATGCAAGGCATCTTCTTCTCGATTGCAACCATTGCGGTCACCATCGTTATCGAAACCTCGGTGACGAACTGGCGGTATCTTGGCGGCGCGGCCGGAATCCAGATCCAGCGGCCGCCGGTAACGGCACCGTTCCACAGCTATGTGCAGATGCTGGTGTTCGTTCAGGCCATTCTCGTTGTTCTGGCGGTCGCGGTCGCGCGCTATATCCAGAATTCCTGGATCGGCCGCGGCCTTCAGGCACTCAGGGATGACGAACTCGCTGCCGAATGCACCGGCGTACCGACGCTGCGATTGAAAATGGTGGCCTGCGTGATTTCCGGGGCGCTGATGTGCTCGGCGGGCGCGCCGGCGGCGATGTATCTGCAATATGCCGATCCGGCGTCGGCCTTTAACCTGAACTATTCGGTCTCGGTGCTGGCGATGGCGCTGATCGGCGGCACCTCGCACTGGATCGGGCCGGTGATCGGCGCCATCCTGCTCGGCGTCACCCAGCAGCTTCTTGCCGTCACCATCTCCTCGGAAGTCAACGTGCTCGTGCTCGGCGTCATGCTGGTGCTGTTCGTGGTGGCCGCGCCCGAGGGCATCATCGGGCTGTTCCGCAAGAGCCGCCGCGCGGAGGGCAAGACATGACGTCCGCGCCCGCTGCCGAACTCCCGCTGCTGCGGATCGAGGGGCTGACAAAACGCTTCGGCGGCTTCACCGCGCTCGACAATGTCAGCGTCGATATCAGGGCCGGCGAGCGCTTTGGCCTGATCGGCCCCAATGGTTCCGGCAAGACCACTCTGATCAACTGCATTTCCGGCGCCTTCCGCACCGAGCCCTCGACCGTCCTCTTCGGTGGCGAGGATATCACGCGGCTGGCGCCGCACGTGCGCACGCGGCGCGGCATTGCGCGCAGCTTCCAAATTCCGCGTCCGTTTCGAAGCATGACAGTGATCGAGAACTTGATGGTCGCCGCCGATTTCACCAGCGCCACCCATCTTCGCCTCTCGGCCGACGATCATCGCGACAGTGCGATGGCCATTCTTCAACAGATGGGCCTTGCGGCGAAAGCGGATGCGCGGGTTACGGGCCTGAGCCAGGTCGAGCTGCGGAAGATGGAACTGGCGCGTGCGCTGGCGACGCGTCCGAAACTCCTGATCTCGGACGAGGCGATGGCCGGGCTTTCCGGCTCGGAAGTCGACGAAGTGCTCGATCTCCTCATCAAGCTCGCCGGCGAATCCATCACCATCATCATGATCGAACACATCATGCAGGCGGTGATGCGGTTCTCGCAACGCATCATGTGTCTCGATGCCGGCAAGATCATCGCGATCGGACAGCCTTCGGACGTCATGGCGAACGCGCGGGTGCAGGAGGCCTATCTTGGCACTTAGCCTCGCGATCCGCGATCTCGATGCCGGTTACGGCGCGGTGAAGGCGCTGCGTGGCGTCTCGCTTGACGTTGCGACCGGCGAGACCGTGGCGTTGCTCGGCACCAACGGCAACGGCAAAAGCACGCTGATGAAGTGCATCATGGGCCTGGTGCGGCCGTGGCGGGGCAGTGTTTCGCTTACCCTCGACGGCACCACACATGATCTCGGCAAATTATCGCCCGAGGCGATCGTCGATCTCGGCGTGGCGCTGGTGCCCGAGGGGCGGCGATTGTTTCCGCGGCTCACGGTGTCGGAAAACCTCATGCTCGGCGCCTTCCGCCGCGCGGCGCGGCGCGACATCAAGCGCAATCTGGCGCTCGCCTTTGACGCGTTTCCGGTGCTGAAGGAACGCGCGAATCAACTTGCCGGCACCATGTCGGGCGGGCAGCAACAGATGCTGGCGATTGCCCGCGCCATGATGTCCTCGCCGCGGCTACTGCTGATCGACGAGCCTTCGGTGGGCCTGTCGCCGCTTCTGGTCTCGCAGATGATCACAAAGATCGGCGAACTCGGCGAGCAGTTCGGGCTGACCGTGATGTTGGCCGAGCAGAACTTCAACCAGGCGGTGCGCATCGCCGATCGCGGCTATATCATCGTCCACGGCGAGATCGTGGTCGCGGCCAATGTCGCCGAGTTGCATGGCAACGACATCGTCAAGCGGCTTTATCTCGGCGGGACGGCGTGACAAGCCGCCAGCCTTCACCTCTCCCATGGGGAGAGGTCGGATCGCATCATCAGATGCAATCCGGGTGAGGGGGATCGTTCTCGCGAGAGATCGTAACCCCTCACCCCGACCCTCTCCCCACGGGAGAGGGAGCGCACTTTTGGCGCGGTTGGTGTATCAATCCGATAATTCGCGAAGGAGACCAGCATGACCGCAAAATTGTTGCCCACCACGGTTGTCGGCAGCTATCCGCAGCCGGACTGGCTGGTCGACCGTCAGTTGCTGTCGAAGGGCGTGGCGCGGGTGCGCCTCGATCTGTGGCGCGTCGCCGAGCCCTGGCTGGAGCAGGCGCAGGACGATGCGACGCTGCTCGCGATCCGCGACATGGAGCGCGCCGGCATTGACATCATCACCGATGGCGAGGTACGGCGCGAAAGCTACTCCAACCGCTTTGCGACCGCGCTCGAAGGCATTGCATCCGGCAGGCCGGGCGAGGTGGTCTCAAAAGCCGGTCTCGCCACCGCCGTGCCACGTGTGGTCGGTCCGATCCGCCGCACGCACGCGGTCGAAACGCGTGATATGGAATTCTTGCGCCGTAACACAGAGCGGATGGCGAAGATCACACTGCCGGGTCCGTTCACGATGAGCCGGCAGGCGGTCAACGAATATTACAAAGACGACGACGAGATGGTGATGGATTTTGCCGCCGCCGTTAATGCCGAGGCGCGCGATCTCGAAAAAGCCGGCGCTGATGTGATCCAGCTCGACGAGCCGTGGCTGCGTCAGGACCCGCCTGCGGCAAAACGCATCGCGGTCAAGGCGATCGATCGCGCGCTTGACGGTCTTAAAGCGACGACGGTCATACATCTCTGTTTCGGCTATGCCGCGGTCGTCAAGGGCGAGAAGCCCGTTGGTTATTCGTTCCTGGGCGAACTCGGCGCCTGCAAAGCGGACCAGATATCGATCGAGGCGGCGCAGCCCAAACTCGACCTCGGCGTGCTCAAGGATCTGGCGCCGAAGAAGATCATGCTCGGCGTGATTGATCTCGCCACGCCCGAGGCCGAGACGCCGGCCATCGTGGCGGATCGAATTCGCGCGGCACTCAAATTTCTTGCCCCCGATCGGCTGGTGCCGGCGCCGGATTGCGGCATGAAATATCTTTCGCGCGAACTGGCATTTGCCAAACTAAAGGCGCTCGCCGAAGGGGCGGCGATGGTGCGGGCGGAGTTGGCTTAAGGGCGCAAGCTTATTCGCCGGGCGCCAGGCGGCGCTCTCTTCGCCGCCGGCGCCAATGTCTGGCGCGGTCGAGATAGAGATAGACGACCGGGGTGGTGTAGAGCGTCAGGATCTGGCTGACGATCAGCCCGCCGAAGATGGCAATGCCGAGCGGCTGGCGGAATTCGCTGCCTTCTCCGAGCCCGACCATCAGCGGCACCGCGCCGAACAGCGCGGCCATGGTGGTCATCATGATCGGCCGGAAACGCATCACGCAGGCCTCGAAGATGGCCTCGGCCGACGACAGCCCGCGCTGACGTTCGGCGTCGACCGCGAAGTCGATCATCATGATGGCGTTCTTCTTCACGATGCCGATCAGAAGGATTACGCCGATCATCGCAATGATGTCGAATTGGGTGTGAAACAGCATGAGCGCCAGCACCGCGCCGACGCCCGCCGACGGCAGGGTGGACAGGATCGTAAGCGGGTGGACGTAGCTCTCATAGAGCATGCCGAGCGAAATGTAGATCGTCGCCAGCGCCGCCAGTACGAGGAACGGCTCGTTCGCCAGCGATTGCTGGAAGATCTTGGCGGCTCCCGCAAAACTGCCGTGCATGCTGGCAGGCATGCCGATCTGGCTCATGGTCTTCTCGATCGCGGTGACGGCGGTGCTCAGCGAGACGCCCGGCGGGAGGTTGAAGGAGACGGTGGTGGCGACGAAGAGGTCCTGATGGCTGACGGTCAGCGGCGTCTGGCCTTGCGTAAATTGGGCGACGCTCGATAGCGGAATCATCGTCTCCGAGCTGGTCGAGACGGCCGTTCCGGTCGATGACGCTGCCTTGCCGGAGGCGCCGATCGAGTTGGTCGCGAGATTGCGCACCGCATTGGCCGCCACCGCGCTGATCGAATTCTTCTGCGAAGGCGAGGTGATTGTTCCGGCCACCGCGTTGGTGGTTTGTGAGCCGGTCGCGGGCCCGCCCGCGGTGCTGACATAGACATCCCGCAAGGTTTGCGGATTTTGCCAATAGGCGGGCTCGACTTCCATGATCACATGATACTGGTTGCGCGCGACATAGATCGTCGAGACCTGCCGCTGCCCGAACGCATCATAGAGCGTGTTGTCGATCTGGCTCACCGTGATTCCAAGCTGGGCGGCCAGATCGCGGTCGATCACCAGATTGGATTGCAGGGCCTTGTTTTGCTGGTCGCTGCTTACGTCGGCGAGCGCCGGATTGGGTTGCAGGGCCGCGACCAGCTTTGGCGTCCATTCGTTCAACTCGTCAAAGCTCGCGCCTTGCAAGGTGTATTGATAGGCCGCATTGCCCGAACGACCTCCGGCGCCGAGGTCGCCGACCGATTGCAGGAACAGCGTGGCGCCGGCCACCGCGGCGAGGTTGCCCCGCAGCCGCTCGATCACCCGGTCGGCCGGCATTTGACGTTCGCCAATCGGCTTCAGCGACGCGAACACCGTGCCGGTGTTGGTTGCGCCGCCGGGGCCCGGACCGCTGCCGCCGGTAAAACCGACGGCGATGTCGACCGCCGGATCGCTTTTGACGATGTCGATGAACTGGGTCAGCTTCTGCCGCATCAGTTGAAACGAGGTGCTTTGATCGGCCTGGATCGATCCGATCAACAGTCCGGTGTCCTGTTGCGGCACGAAACCTTTGGGAACGACGCCGTAGAGGTGGAAGTTCAGCCACAGCGTCGCGGCCAGGATCAGCATCACCGAGAGCGGGTGACGCAGCGCGATCGCCAGCGTCCAGCGATAGCCGCTCAACATCGCCTCGAAGATGCGCTCGCTGATCTGATAGACGCGCCCGTGTGCCTCGCCGCGATTCCGGCGCAGCAATACCGCGCACATCATCGGCGTGGTCGTCAGCGAGACCACCAGCGAGATCGCAATTGCGATCGTGATCGTCATGGCGAATTCCCGGAACAATCGGCCGACGAGTCCGCCCATCAGGAGGATCGGGACAAAGACCGCGACCAGCGACACGCTCATCGACACGACGGTAAAGCCGACCTCGCGGGCGCCAATCAGCGTCGCATCCAGCCGCGACATGCCGGCATCCAGGTGGCGGGTGATGTTTTCCAGAACGACGATGGCGTCGTCGACCACGAAGCCGGTTGCGACCGTCAACGCCATCAGGGAAAAGATGTCGAGGCTATAGCCCAGCAGATACATCACGGCGAATGTCGCGACCAGCGACACCGAGACCGCCACGACCGGCACCAGCGTCGCGCGCGCATCGCGCAGGAACGCGAACACCACGAGAATCACCAGCGCGACGGTGATGAGCAGCGTGATTTCGACGTCCCGCAGCGAGGCGCGGATCGTCTTGGAACGATCGACGGCAAGGTTGATGTCGATGGCCGGCGAGACTGAAGCGCGCAATTGCGGCATCAGCGACTTCACGCGGTCGACCATCTGGACGATGTTGGCGCCAGACTGCCGGTACACGATCATCATGACCGCGGGCTTGCCGTTGGCAAGTCCCACGGTACGCAGGTTTTCTACCGAGTTCGATGACGTCGCCGACGTCGGCCAGGCGCACCGGCGCGCCGTTGCGATAGGCGACGATCAGCGAACGGTAGTCCGTGGCCTTGTTGGCCTGGTCGTTGGAATAGATCTGGTAGCGCTGGCTCTCGACGTCGATGCCGCCCTTCGGGCTGTGGGCGTTGGTGCTGCCGAGTGCCGCGCGGATGTCTTCCAGCCCAATGCCGTATTTGTAGAGCGCCGGCGGCAGCAGCTCGACGCGCACGGCGGGCAGCGAGCCGCCGCTGACGGCGACTTCGCCGACGCCTTCGATCTGCGACAGCTTCTGGGCCAGTACGGTCGAGGCGGCGTCATAGAGTTCGGCCGGCACCAGCGTGTCCGAGGTCAAGGTGTAGATCAGGATCGGCGCCGAGGCGGGATTGAACTTGCGGTAGGTCGGATTGCTTCGCAGGCTCGACGGCAAGTCGGCGCGCGCCGCATTGATGGCGGCCTGCACGTCGCGTGCGGCGCCGTTGATGTCGCGGCCGATGTCGAATTGCAGATTGACGCGGGCAGAGCCCAGCGTGCTCGTCGACGTCATTTCCGTGACATTGGCGATCTGGCCGAGGTGACGCTCGAGCGGGCTCGCGACCGTCGTCGCCACGTCCACCGGGCTCGCGCCCGGCAAGGTCGCCTGCACCGAAATGGTCGGGATATCGACGTCCGGCAGCGGCGAGACCGGCAGCTTGAAAAACGCGATCGTGCCCGCCACCACAAGCCCAAGCGACAACAGCGTGGTGGCGACCGGACGGCGGATAAAAGGCGCGGAGAGATTCATAAAGATGCGATCGAAGCCGTTGCGGATCAGCTTCTATCTGGCAACGCCTCCATAAAAAAGGTTACAAATGTAACATAATGTCACACGGCCTCGCCACACGGCTGCCCTAAACCAAGACGCCGAAAAAGCGGCTTTCGTTGATATCCATCGTACTTGCGCGGGGGGTGATGAACTTGATAGGGAGCCGTCATGGCGCGAAATCACGAAATGGCCCGATGAGCCGCAACACATACAGGCCGCCCGTCATGTTGTGCTTGAGCGCGGCTTTTGCTTTGCTCTTCGTGGCGTACGCGAAGGCCGCCGACTTGCCAGCACGCAAGCCGGGTCTGTGGGAGGTCAAGACCACCATCGAGGGCCACGAGCGCGGGGTCACGGTCCAGCAATGCATCGATGCGGCGACCGATCAGATGCTG
The DNA here is from genome assembly GCA_963770515.1 of uncultured Alphaproteobacteria bacterium. Lineage (GTDB taxonomy): Bacteria > Pseudomonadota > Alphaproteobacteria > Rhizobiales > Xanthobacteraceae > Bradyrhizobium. The sequence goes on along the minus strand of CAVYPW010000001.1, from coordinate 373,936 downwards.
CAATCGAGCGCCGGTCCGTTCTCTGCACCGGCCTGCCCCGAGCGTGAGGTGAAGAAGTCGGACACCGGGATGACGATCGACTCGCGATGCAACTTCAACGGCAAGGCGGCAAGTGCGCATGCCGATATCACCGGCAGTTTCGACAGCACCTACACCATGACGGTGACAGCGGAAGGGGCGGATTTGCCGCATACCAAGATGACGAGCGAAGGCAGGTGGCTCGGGGCCTGTACCGCCGACCAGCAGCCGGGCGATGTCGTCATGGCCAACGGTGTCAAGGTCAACATTCCGGAATTGCAGAAGCGCGCGCTGGCGCCGGATTCCTCGCAGCCGGGCAAGTAGGTTTGTCGCCGGCAACCGAAGATGTAACATTCCCCGGCGCGATTGATCATCGGGGATCTGGATGGATCGGCTCACCAGCCTGACGGCGTTTGTCCGCGTCGTGGACAGCGGCGGATTTTCCGCCGCCGGCCGTCGCCTTAACATGTCCACGGCCATGATCAGCAACCACGTGCATGCGCTCGAGGAGCGGCTGGGGGTGCGGCTTCTGAATCGCACCACGCGCAAGGTTAGCCTGACCGAGGCAGGCAAAGCCTATTACGACCGTTGCACGCATATCCTCAGCGACCTGGAGCAGGCCGACGATATCGCAGGCGCGTTGCAGTCGACACCCAGAGGCACGCTCCGTGTCCATACGTCGACCAGCATGGTCCCACTGGTGTCGTCGGTCGTCACCGAATTCCTGACAAGCTATCCCGAGGCCAGCGTTGATCTGACGATGGGCGAACGGACCGTCGACCTCATCGATGAGGGGTACGATGTTGCCATCCGCCTGACGCCGCCGCCAGATTCCAGCCTGATCGTCCGAGGGCTGGCCCATTGGCGGCATGTTCTGTGCTGTTCGCATGATTATCTCGAGAAGCACGGGCCGCCGGAACAGCTTTCCGATCTGTCCAGCCACAATTGCCTGCGCCACGTGCTTTATCCTTTCGAGGATGGGTGGCATTTCACGGATCGCAAAGGCGCTTTGGCTGCCGTGAAAGTATCGGGCAATCTGGTTACGAACAGCGGCGAGACGCTGCGGGTGGCCGTCCTTCAGGGCGTCGGCATTTGTCTTGCCGCGGGATTCCTGGTTCATGACGATCTCGAAGCCAACAGGCTGGTGCGTCTGTTGTCGGAATATCGGCCCGTCGAGCTGTCCATGAATGCGGTCTATCCGCATCGCCATCAACTATCTGTGAAGGTTAGAACCTTCATCGATCTTCTTGCGCAGCGCAGCGCGGAGCGGAAGAAATTAATCGATCCTTTTTCCTGAAAATCAGAATTGTTTGAACCCCGTGCGCGGGCGTTTTTTCAAGGTGCCGATTATCAAGCCTGGCGGAACAATCTGTTTCGCCTTTTGCATATTATCGCCCGACCCGGCCGCAACTACGTTCAGCTCAACCGAGGCGATTTTGCTTCGTACTAGACAAGCCGGGAGATACCACCATGAACAAGATGAGCCAGCGCATCGCTTTGTCAGCGGTTTCAACGCTGATCGCTGTGTCGATGATCCAGAGCGCCACCGCCGCAGAACGCACCAAGAAGCACCACTTTGCCGCAACCACGAACGAACAGGTTCGCAACGCCAACGCGTCGGCTGTGCCGTTTTATGTTTATTCGGCCGAGTCCGGCGGCTTCCGTGACGAAGCGCTGTCCGCGCCTGCCGGCCGCTGACGTCTGAGCTCTCTGTGCCAAAGGAAGCAGCGGCCGGTCACGGACCGGCCGCTGCAATGTTTGCAGTGATCTGCCCGACGGGCAAATCACTGCGTGAGTTCTGATCCCTTCATAAAGTCCATCCTTGCTGGCAGAAATTTTCTGCTTTCGCCGTCGGGCAAATCACCTTTAGGGCTCTTCGCGTCTCGCGCCCGATCGAGGGGCGTTTCGCGATCGTCACGACACGTTGGGCGCGGGATGCGATGGACGCTTGCGGCGCGCCGGACGAGCGCGCAGTCAAGCGGACGGTGAAGTCGTGTGGTCCTGATGCCGCGACGCTGGCATCAAGCTCTTAAGAAGCTAACGCTTCTCAGGGGTGACGGTGGCAACCAAGCCGTTCACCGGGGAGATCACGAAGGAAACCGTTAAAACCATTCGTGCAGGGAATGCCGGAATGTTTCGGCGAACCTGTGGTGAATAACTCGTGTACTTTTTACATTTGCACGCGAGGCTGCGGGTAGGCTGATACACCCGGCATTCCCTGCGCCCTCTGTTTGGCTGGAGGGCGATGTTTCGGCAAAACCCGGGCGAAGCGCGCCGCGGGAATGTGGGCGTGTGTCTTCGATCTTGCTGCGGTCCATCCTTCGAGATGCCCGCCTGCGGCGGTCTCCTCAGGATGAGGCAGTCTACGCGGTGCGAAACTTGACCTCATGGTGAGGAGCCGCAACGCGGCGTCTCGAACCATGAAGCCCGGATACTCGCATCCTGCTGTTTGAAATTTGAATAAGTGTGCGTAACGGTGGCGAGGATCTTACCCCGCGCCGACCTTTTTCTTGCGCCAGGCGAGATGCACTGCGCAATCGCAGCCTGGCGGATGCGACGACAATTCTTTCGCCTCGACGTCGTTGGCGGGCTTTGCGGAGAAAGGCGCTGGCGCCGATGTCGCTTCCTTGACGCTGCGATCCTGCGCAGATTGGTCTTGCGACGGGATGTAATTCAGGATCGGCGCCAGCCAGCGTTCAGTCTCCTCGACGCCAAAACCCTTGCGCGCGGCGTAGTCCTCGACCTGATCGCGCTCGATCTTGCCGACGCCGAAATAGAAGCTTTCGGGATGGCTGAAATAGAGCCCCGATACGGACGAGCCCGGCCACATCGCAAAGCTTTCGGTGAGCGTCACGCCGCAGGTCGTCTCAGCATCGAGCAGCTTGAACAACGTCGCCTTCTCGGTGTGATCGGGTTGCGCCGGGTAGCCCGGCGCAGGGCGAATGCCCTGGTACTTCTCGAGGAGAAGATCGTCGGCCGCGAGGTTTTCATCCGGCGCATAACCCCAGAACTCGCGGCGTACTCGCGCATGCATGCGCTCGGCAAAGGCTTCCGCGAGGCGATCGGCCAATGCCTTGCACAGGATCGAGGAGTAATCGTCGTTGGCATTCTTGAAACGGTCGGCCACCACGTCTTCGCCGATGCCGGCGGTGACCACGAATGCGCCGATGTAATCGGGGATGCCACCATCGCGCGGTGCGATGAAATCGGACAAAGCCGAGTTGAAACGCCCCTCACGCTTTTCGAGCTGCTGACGCAAGGTGTGCAGGGTCGCGATCGGCTTGTCGCGCGTCTCATCCGCATAGACCAGGATGTCGTCGCCTTGCGCGTTGGCCGGCCAGAAGCCGATCGTGGCCTGTGCCGTGAACCATTTCTCATGGATGATGCGGTCGAGCATCTTGCGCGCATCGTCATACAGCGAACGGGCGACTTCGCCGACGGTGGCGTCGTCGAGAATGGCAGGGAAGCGCCCGGTCAGTTCCCAGGTCTGGAAGAACGGCGTCCAGTCGATATATTCCGCCAATTCGGCGAGGACGTATTCGCGGAACGTCTTGATGCCGATGAAGGCCGGCCGTTTCGGCGGCGTTTTGGCGAAATCGATCGCGACCGCGTTCTTGCGCGCATCCGCAAGCCTCAAGCGCTTCTTGTCGGCCTGCGCCCGGAAATGCGCCGCCGAAATCTTGGCATATTCGGATCGCACCTCGGCGGCGTAGGCCGTGCGCTTTTCCGGCGACAACAGCGAAGAGGCGACGCCGACCGCACGGCTCGCATCGTTGACATGCACCACCGGTCCGGAGCGGTAATTCGGATCGATCTTGACGGCGGTGTGGACGCGGCTCGTGGTGGCGCCGCCGATCAGAAGCGGAATTTCGAGCCCCTCGCGCTGCATCTCGCCGGCCAGAAAGCTCATCTCATCGAGCGAAGGCGTAATCAGGCCGGAAAGGCCGATGATGTCGGCGTCTTCGCGCTTGGCGGTCTCGATGATCTTGGCCGCCGGCACCATCACGCCGAGGTCGATCACCTCGAAATTGTTACATTGCAGCACGATGCCGACGATGTTCTTGCCGATGTCGTGGACGTCGCCCTTGACGGTGGCGAGCACGATCTTGCCGGCGGCGTTGCGGCCATCACTCGCAACGCCGTTGGCCTTGTTTCGCGCCTTCTCCTCCTCCATGAACGGCATCAGATAGGCGACCGCCTGCTTCATGACGCGGGCGGATTTCACGACCTGCGGCAGGAACATTTTTCCGTCACCGAAGAGATCGCCTACGATGTTCATGCCGGCCATCAGCGGCCCCTCGATCACCTCGAGCGGGCGCTTGGCCAGCGCCCGCGCATCTTCGGTGTCGGTATCGATATATTCGGTGATGCCGTGCACCAGCGCGTGGCTGAGCCGCTTGTCGACCGGCCATTCGCGCCAGGCGAGATCCTGCTCCTGGGTCTTTCGCTCCTTGCCGCGGAATTTTTCGGCGAGCGCGAGCAGGCGCTCGGATGCGTTCGCGTCGCGGTTGAGGATGACGTCCTCGCAGGTCTGGCGCAGTTCGGGATCGATGTCGTCATAGACGATCATCTGCCCGGCATTGACGATGCCCATGTCCATGCCGGCCTTGATGGCATGATACAGAAACACCGAGTGCATGGCCTCGCGCACCGGTTCGTTGCCGCGGAACGAGAAAGAAAGATTGGAGACGCCGCCGGAAATGTGCGCATGCGGCAGGTTCTCGCGGATCCAGCGCGTCGCTTCGATGAAGTCGACACCGTAATTATTGTGCTCCTCGAGGCCGGTGGCGATCGCAAAGATATTCGGATCGAAGATGATGTCTTCCGGCGGAAAGCCGAGGCGGTCGACGAGGATGTCGTAGGCGCGCTTGCAGATCTCGGTCTTGCGCGCGAAGGTGTCGGCCTGCCCTTTTTCGTCGAAGGCCATCACCACCACGGCCGCGCCATGCCGCCTGGCGATGTTGGCCTCGTGGATGAATTTCTCCTCGCCCTCTTTCATGGAGATCGAGTTCACCACCGGTTTGCCTTGCACGCATTTCAGGCCGGCCTCGATCACGTGGAATTTCGAGGAGTCGACCATGACCGGCACGCGCGCAATATCGGGCTCGGCGGCGACGAGGTTGAGGAAGGTCACCATCGCCGCTTCGGAATCCAGCAGCCCTTCGTCCATGTTGACGTCGATGATCTGCGCGCCATTCTCGACCTGGTCGCGCGCCACCTGGAGCGCGGCGGTGTAATCGCCGGCGGTGATCAGTTTGCGGAATCGTGCCGAGCCCGTGATGTTGGTGCGCTCGCCGACATTGACGAAGGGGATGGCGGGCGTCAGCTCGAAGGGTTCGAGGCCGGAAAGCCGCAAACGCGGTGTGATGTCGGGGATGACGCGCGGTTTGTGCGGCTGCACTGCGGCTGCAATCGCAGCAATATGGTCGGGCGTGGTGCCGCAGCAGCCCCCGACGACATTGACGAGGCCGGCGGAGGCAAACTCGCCGATCAGGCGCGCCATATATTCCGGGCTCTCGTCATACTGTCCGAACTCGTTGGGCAGACCGGCGTTTGGGTAAGCACAAACCAGTGCATCGGCGACGCGGCCAATGTCCGCGATATGGGCGCGCAGATCCTCGGCGCCGAGCGCGCAGTTGAAGCCGATCGTGATGGGCCTCGCGTGACGGACCGAATTCCAGAACGCCTCGGGAAGTTGTCCCGACAGCAGGCGGCCGGATTTGTCGGTGATGGTGCCGGAAACCATGACCGGTACATCGACGCCGCGCTCTTCCGTGATCTCGGCGATTGCGTAAAGCGCGGCCTTGGCGTTGAGCGTGTCGAAAATGGTTTCGACCAGCAGCAGATCGGCGCCGCCGTCGAGCAGACCGTTGATCTGTTCGCCATAGGCCTTGCGCAAATCGTCGAAGGTGACGGCGCGGTAGCCGGGATTGGAAACGTCGGGAGAAATCGAGGCGGTGCGGTTGGTCGGGCCGATGGCGCCGGCGACAAAGCGCGGCTTGCCGTCTTCAGCGTTGACGCGAACCGCAGCAGCGCGCGCAAGCTTCGCGCCTTCGAGGTTGAGTTCGTAGGCGAGGTCCGACATCTCGTAGTCGGCCTGCGCGATCGAGGTCGAGGAAAAGGTGTTGGTGGCGACGATGTCGGCGCCGGCGCGCAGATAAGCGGCGTGGATGTCCTCGATCGCCTTTGGCTGGGTCAGGATCAACAGGTCGTTGTTGCCCTTGACGTCGCGATGGAAGTCGGCGAACCGCGCGCTGCGAAAGGCGGCTTCGTCAAATTGCAACGCCTGGATCATGGTGCCCATGGCGCCGTCGAGCACGAGAATGCGCTTCCTGGCGGCGTCGAGGAACGCGGAGCGTTTCGGGGAAACGGACAGGACCATCGTTCAGGCCGCCTTCTGCGCGCCTGCGGGGCGGATGCCGAGCAGATGGCAGATCGCGAAGACGAGATCGGCGCGGTTCATGGTGTAGAAATGAAAGGTATCGACGCCGCGCTTGCTGAGCTTCTGCACTTGCCCTGCGGCAACGGTTGCGGCCACCAGCTTGCGGGTCTCGGTATCGTCGTCGAGCCCGTCGAATTTTTCCGCGAGCCAATCCGGCACCGTGGTGCCGGCGCGGGTGACGAAATTTCTCGCCTGCTTGAAATTATGCATCGGCATGATGCCGGGCACGATCGGAATATCGATGCCGCGAGCGCGGACGCGGTCGAGGTAGCGGAAGTAAAGGTCGTTGTCGAAGAACACCTGCGTGATGGCGCGCGAGGCGCCGGCATCGACCTTGGCTTTGAGTCCATCGATGTCGGCGTCGAAGCTGGGGCTTTCGGGATGCTTTTCCGGATAGGCCGAAACCGAGACCTCGATGTCCGGAAATCGCTTCTTGATGCCGGCGACGAGTTCGGAAGAGGTTTGATAGCCGTCGGGATGGGTCGTAAAGGGCGTGCCGATGCCGCCCGGCGGGTCGCCGCGGAGCGCCACGATATGGCGAACGCCGGTCTCGTGATAGCGGGCAACGATGTCGTCGATCTCGCCGCGCGATGCCCCGACGCAGGTCAGATGCGCGGCCGGCAACAACTCAGTCTCACCGAGGATGCGGGCAATGGTGGAATGGGTGCGCTCGCGGGTCGATCCGCCGGCACCATAAGTCACGGAGACGAAGCTTGGCGCGAGCGGGGCCAGGCGATTGATGGTCTCCCACAGGCTACTCTCCATCTCCCCGGTCTTGGGCGGGAAGAATTCGAACGAGATCGCCGGCTGTTTGGCCGCGCGGGGTCCGCTGGAGGCAATAGGGGTAGCTTCGCTCATGGTACTCAATAATCTCCGCGGCAAACCTCACACCTTGCATGGCGCTGGTTCTGGAAACGCTAAAGTAGGCGAAAAGGCTTGAGCCAAATAGCCCACCGAGTATGGGAAATTGCCCACTTATCCTATATACATCTAGGTTTCACTCAGAATTATATTGAGGTGGGCAGCGATCGGTATGGCGTATATAACTGGATTTAATGTATAAAATTCAATATTCTAGATGGCTTGACGGTGGGCAAAGTGAAGATATTAAGAAATACAAAGTTATCTACCCACCTGATTCTGGCGGTTCGGGTGCGGGGCGGCCCTGCAAAGGCCCTGCAAGAGCGGCGGTTGTACCGTTGGGCCGCCGCATTAGGTTTAGGCCTATGATCCCGCTTTCCGTCCTCGACCTTTCGGTCGTCACCACCGCGACCAAACCTGCCGCAGCGCTGCGCAACAGCATCGATCTCGCGCGCCATGTCGATGCGCTCGGCTTTACCCGCTACTGGCTCGCCGAACATCACAACCTGGCTTCAGTGGCGAGCCCCGCGCCTGACCTCATGATCGGCCAGATCGCGGCGGTGACGAAGAACATCCGCGTCGGCTCCGGCGGGGTGATGCTGCCGAACCATGCGCCGTTGGTGGTGGCGGAGCGTTTCAAAATGCTGGAGGCGTTGTTTCCGGGTCGGATCGATCTCGGGCTCGGCCGCGCGCCCGGCACCGACGGTCCGACGGCGTATGCTTTGCGCAGCCGACTCGAGCGCCGTGAAGGCGATGACTTCCTGGAACGGCTGCATGAATTGACGCTGTGGGAGACCCGTGCTTTCCCACCCAATCATCCCTTCAATCAGGTCGTGGCGATGCCGGACGACACGCCGCTGCCGCCGATCTGGCTGCTCGGCTCGAGCGACTACAGTTCGGAACTGGCGGCCCAGGTCGGCATGGGCTACGCGTTCGCGCATCATTTTGCGACTTATGACGCCATTGCCGCGATGACGAACTATCGCGCTCATTTCAAGAACACTGGCTGGCGGGAGACGCCCTATGCGATTCTCGCGGTAGCGGTCGTGGCCTCCGAAACGGATGCGGAGGCCGAGCGGCTTGCTACGTCGATGGATCTCAACCGGCTATGGCGCGACCGCGGGCAATATCGTCCGCTGCCGAGCATCGAGGAGGCGCTGGCCTATCCCTATACGGAAAGCGATCGGGCCGTCATTGCGCGCAACCGCACCCGTCTGTTTGTCGGCAGCCCTGCAACGGTGATGCAGAAGCTCCAGCCGATGATTGAGGCAAGCCAGGCCGACGAGCTGATGGTGATTACGGCCGTCTACGATCACGAGGCGCGCAAGAAGTCTTACAGCCTGCTGGCGGACGCGTTCGGATTGCGCGCCCAGGCGGCGGCGTAGGCCAATCAGTCCTGCTGCTCGCTGAAAGTGGCGCGGAACGGATGAGCTGGATAGACGCCGACAATGCGGAATTCGCGCGAGAAGAATTGCAACTCTTCGAGCGCAAAGGCGAGTCCCTTGTCGTCGGGATGGCCGTCGACATCGGCGTAGAACTGCGTGGCAAAGAAATTGCCGTCGACCATGTAGCTTTCGAGCTTGGTCATGTTGACGCCGTTGGTGGCAAAGCCACCCAGCGCCTTGTAGAGCGCAGCGGGGAGATTGCGTACCCGGAAGACAAAGGTGGTGACCAGCGGCCCCGAGTCTTGTTTGGCCCAGTCGGCTTGCCGCGCCAGTACCACGAAGCGGGTGGTGTTGTGGGCTTCGTCCTCGACGTCCTCGGCCAGAATATCCAGGCCGTAAATCTCGGCTGCGAGTTTCGGGGCGATCGCGGCGCAGGTCTTGTCGCCGCGATCCGCAATGATATGCGCGCTGCCGGCGGTGTCGCCGGCCACGATCGGCTTGATGCCGAGTTTGCGGATGATGCGCCGGCACTGTCCGAGCGCGTGGACGTGGCTTTCGACCGTCTTGATGTCGCCGATTTTGGCGCCGCGCGGCGCCATCAACTGATGATGCACCGGCAGGAACCACTCGCCGACGATGAAGAGGCCGGATTGCGGCAATAGATGGTGGATGTCGGCCACGCGGCCGGCGACCGAGTTCTCGATCGGGATCATGCCGAGATCGGCCTCGCCCGAGGAGATCGCGGCCAGCGCGTCCTCGAAGGTCGGGCAGGGCAGCGCTTCGGCGTCGGGATAGGCCTCGGCGATGGCGATATGAGAATTGGCGCCCGGCTCGCCCTGGAATGCGATTTTCATGATCTTGGTCGTCTTGGTCATGGCGCCTTGTACCAGCCGCTCACGATTTGGCTAGTGCCGCCGATTTGAAGTTCCTGCGGTGCTTGCCGCGAGTCCTCCCAGGAACTTCAAATCGAAAGCGGCACTAGAAATCCTATTTTTGCTAGCCCCCTTCTGTTTCCGAAATTCGTTCAGAGGAGCCCCGGCGGTTACGAATTTCGGAAACGGGGCGCTAGTATCTGACGAGTAGCTTCAAGATCGGCTGGGGTATCGACGCCGCGCGGCACGGTATCGACGATCCCGATGTCGATCCGCATTCCCGCCTCCAGCGCGCGTAACTGCTCCAGCTTCTCCTGCTGCTCGAGCGGCGAGGGGGGGAGGCGAACGAAGCGCTCAAGGGCTTCTCGGCGGTAGGCATAGAGACCGATATGATGGTAGCGCGGTCCCTTGCCATAGGGCGCGGTCGCGCGGGTGAAATAGAGCGCGCGCAGCCGCCGGGGGCCAATCGCCGAGCCGACCGCCTTCACGACGTTGGGGTTGAGCGCTTCTTCCTCGGTGTGGATTTCCGCGGCCAAGGTCGCGATGTCGACCGCGGGGTCGGCCAGTGGCGCCAGCACATCGCGAATATTATCCGGGCTGATCGTTGGAAAATCGCCCTGCAGATTGACGACGATCTCGGCTTTGCTGCCGGGGTCGAGCGAACCGAGCGCCTCGAAAATCCGGTCCGAGCCGGAGGGATGGTCGGCGCGGGTCATGACGGCCTCTCCGCCATGCGCTTTGACCGCCGCCGCGATCTCGGCCGTGTCGGTTGCGACCGCCACCCGGCCAATTCCGGCGGCCTCCGCGCGGCGCAGCACATGGACGATCATCGGCAGGCCGGCCATCTCCAATAGCGGCTTGCCGGGCAGGCGCGTGGCGGCCATGCGGGCAGGAATCAGCACCAAAATGCGGGGGTTGGTCATCAGAATGCGGTCTGGTGCCCCTCCGAGAAGCGGCTGGAAATGATGGGGATGGGTCAAAAGCCAAGGCGTTTATACGGGTTGCCAGAGCACGGGCAAACCGATATCTCATCTGCGCTCAGGGTGCGGCGCGAAAGCCCGATTCCTGGCGCTATCGCGGCCGTTTCCCGCCGGCCAAAGTCGACATTTCCGGCCCGGAGCCTGATCCACAATGGACTCCTTCGAACTCAATAAAATTCTTGGTGCCGTCCTCGGCACCTGCCTCATTTTGCTGGTGACGAGCTTTGCAGCCAGCGCGCTTTTCGCTCCCAACAAGCCGGAAAAGCCCGGTTTCGAGATCGCTGTGAAGGAAGTAGCCGCAGGCGGCGAAAAAGCCGCTGCCGCTGCACCGGCCGAGCCGATCGAGAAGCTGCTGCAGACCGCCTCCGTCCAGAAGGGCGAGCAAGCCGCCAAGAAGTGCGCCGCCTGCCACGACTTCACCAAGGGCGGGCCCAACAAGGTCGGTCCGAATCTCTTCGGAATCGTCGGTGACAAGAAGGGTGAAGGCCGCGGGTTCAATTTCTCGGCGGCCATGAAGGGCAAGGGCGGCACCTGGACCATCGATGACCTCAACAAGTTCATCGACAATCCGAAGGGCTTCGTCCCCGGCACCGCGATGGGCTTTGCCGGCATCCAGAAGGACAGCGAGCGCGCCGATGTGATCGCGTATCTGAACTCGCTTTCCGATAGCCCGCAGCCTTTGCCGACCGCGGCAAAGTAACTGCAAATTATTCGGGCATTTTTCAACGGCCGGGTTCAACCCCGGCCGTTTCGCGTTTGGCCCATGGGTTCCCTTTAAGGGGTCCTCTTCCGGTTCAGCCAGAGTGAGGGCAGTCTCGCTATTGTTACCGCGGCCTTTCGCCCCACGAGCGGCGTTATCATGAGCAAAAAGCAACTTAATCGGCCGAAACCTTGCCCTATACTGCGCTCGGGAGAGCGCGAACCAAACAGAGGATTCTCCTTTGGCATTGAACCGAAGACATCTTTTGAAAGGCAGCGCGCTTGCTGCGCTGGCCCCGGCCCTTGGCACAACATCCGGCTTCACCGTCGTCAGTCCCGCGCGGGCTCAGACCGCCGCAAGCGGGCCGGTCTGGCGCCACGGGCTGTCGTTGTCTGGCGACATTAAATACGCCGCCGACTTCAAGCGCTTTGATTACGTCAATGCCGGCGCGCCGAAGAGCGGCATCGTGCGGCAGATCGCAGTTGGTACCTTCGACAATTTCAACATCGTGGTATCGGGCGTCAAAGGTTCGATCGCTCCCATCGGGCTGATCTACGAAACGCTGATGGCACATGCTCTGGACGAGGTCGCGACTGAATATGGCCTGTTGGCGGAAGCCGCTCAGCACCCCGACGATTTCGCCTGGGTGGTTTATCGGCTGCGCAAGGAAGCGCGCTGGCACGACGGCAAGCCGGTGACGCCGGAGGATGTCGTCTATTCGCTTGAACAGCTGAAGAAATTCAGCCCGATGTACGCCTCGTATTACCGTCACGTCGCGAAAGCCGAGAAGTCCGGCGAACGCGAGATCAAGTTCACCTTCGACGCACCGGGAAACCGCGAACTGCCGCACATCGTCGGTGAGCTTGTGGTTTTGCCCAAGCACTATTGGGAAGGCAGCGACAGCCAGGGCCGCAAGCGTGATATTTCCCAGACGACGCTGGAGCCGCCGTTGGGTTCCGGCCCCTATCGCATCAAGGAGTTTGTTGCCGGCCGCTCGGTGAGCCTCGAGCGGGTGAAGGATTACTGGGGTGCCGATCTGCCGGTTCAGGTTGGTCAGAACAATTTCGATGAGCTGCGTTACGAATTCTTTCGCGATTCGACTGTTGCGCTCGAAGCTTTCAAAGGAGATCAGGTCGACTGGCGCCTGGAAAACAGCGCGAAGAACTGGGCCACGGCCTACGACTTCCCGGCGGTGACCGAGAAGCGTGTGGTGCTGGAAGAATTTCCGGACCGCAGCTCCGGCCGCATGCAAGCTTTTGTGCTCAATATCCGCCGCGACCAGTTCAAGGATATCAGGGTCAGGCGCGCATTGAATTGGGCTTTCGACTTCGAGGAAATGAATAAGCAGCTTTTCTTCGGGCAGTATTTCCGTATCAGCAGCTACTTCGCCGGATCGGAGCTTGCGTGCTCGGGGCTGCCGCAGGGGCGCGAGCTTGCGATCCTCGAGACGGTTCGTGACAAAGTGCCGGCCGAAGTGTTCGCCTCGCCCTATCAAAATCCTGTCGGTGGCAATCCCGATGCCGTCCGCAATAATCTGCGGGAAAGCACGAAACTGCTCAAAGAAGCTGGATTTGAAATCAAGGACCGAAAGTTGCTGGATCCAACCGGAAAGCCCGTGATGGCAGAGATTCTGGTGGAGGATCCGACCTACGAACGAGTTGCGCTGTTCTTCAAGCCGTCGTTGGAGCGTATCGGCGTAACTGCCTCAGTTCGTGTGGTCGATGAAGTGCAGTACGAAAACAGAAAACGAAATTTCGACTTCGACATCATCATCGATAGCTGGCCGGAGTCGCTATCGCCCGGAAATGAACAGCGTGAATATTGGGGATCGCAAGCTGCCGATGTGCTGGGTTCCAGAAATTTGATCGGCATCAAAAACCCTGCGGTCGATGCCCTCGTTGATAAAGTGATTTTCGCGACCGATCGGGACGATTTGGTCGCGGCGACCAAAGCGCTTGATCGCGTTCTGCTGTGGAATTTTTACGTGGTGCCGCAGTGGAATTATCCCAAAGCGCGGACTGCGCGCTGGGATCGCTTCGGCCGGCCGGCCGAAATGCCGAAGTACGGGCTCACCGGATTCCCGGCTTTGTGGTGGTTCGACGCCGACAAGGCGGCCAAACTCGGCAAGAAATCTTGAGGGACTTTTCGCGCATGGCGTTTTTCTCTCGCCGGCATGTGCTTGGTCTTGGCGGCAGCGCTCTCGGCGCCGGTGTTTTCAACGCGTCCTGGTTGCGGCCGGCGTTGTCGGCGGATGCGGGCCTCGAGGCCCATGGGCTTTCGGTGTTCGGCGACCTGAAATATCCGGCGGATTTTCAGCACTTTGACTACGTCAATCCGGCCGCGCCCAAAGGCGGCACATTTTCGCTGATCCCGTCGGTTCGTTCCTACAACCAGTCCTATCAGACCTTCAACTCCTTCAACGCCTATATCCTCAAAGGCGAGGGCGCGCAGGGCATGGACATGACGTTTGCGCCGTTGATGGTGCGTGCCGGCGATGAACCCGATGCGATGTACGGTCTGGTGGCGAAATCAGTGCAGATTTCGCCGGACAAGCTGACCTATCGCTTCACGTTGCGTCCCGAGGCGCAATTCCACGACGGCTCCAAACTGACGGCGCAAGACGCCGCGTTCTCGCTGATGACGCTGAAGACCAAGGGCCATCCGCTGATTCTCCAGCAGATGCGCGACATGGTGAAGGCGGAGGCCGCCGACGATGCCACGCTGGTCGTCAGCTTCGCCGAAAAGCGGGCGCGTGACGTGCCGCTCTACGTCGCAAGCCTGCCGATCTTCTCGAAGACCTATTACGCCACGCGGCCGTTTGACGAATCGACGACCGATATTCCACTCGGCTCTGGTCCCTACAGGGTTGGAAAATTCGAGGTCAATCGCTTCGTCGAGTTCGAACGGGTCAAGGACTGGTGGGGCCGCGATTTTCCCGTCGCCCGCGGCAGCTACAATTTCGATATCGTGCGCTACGAATTCTACCGGGACCGCGACGTCGCTTTCCAGGGGTTTACCGCTAAAAATTATCTCTATCGCGAGGAGTTCACCTCGCGGGTATGGGCGACGCGTTATGATTTTCCTGCGGTGCGCGACGGCCGCGTCAAGCGCGAAACACTGCCGGACGAAACCCCGTCCGGGGCGCAAGGCTGGTTCATCAATACCCGTCGCGACAAATTCAAGGACGCGCGCGTGCGCGAGGCGCTGATTCAGGCGTTTGATTTCGAATGGACCAACAAGACCATCATGTACGGCGCCTATGCGCGCACCCATTCGCCATTCCAGAATTCCGATATGGTGGCGAACGGTCCGCCGTCGCCGGAAGAACTCAAGCTGCTCGAGCCGTTTCGCGGTCAGGTGCCGGATGAGGTCTTCGGCGCACCGTTCGTGCCGCCGGTCTCGGACGGGTCGGGACAGGACCGCGCGCTTTTGCGTAAAGCCCAGCAATTGCTGCAAGACGCGGGTCTACCGATCAAGGACGGCAAGCGGCTGTTGCCGAACGGTGAAATCTTCCGGATCGAATTTCTTATCGACGAGCCCTCGATCGAGCCGCACCATGCGCCCTACATCAAGAATCTCGGGACACTCGGCATCGAGGCGAGCTTGCGCCTCGTCGATCCGGTCCAGTACCGCGCGCGCGTCGAGGATTTCGATTTTGACATGACGATCGAACGCTTCAGCATGTCGGCGACCCCGGGCGACGGCATGCGGCCGTTCTTTACCTCGCAGGCGGCAAAGACCAAGGGCTCCTACAATCTCGCTGGCATCGCCGACCCCGTGATCGACGCGTTGGTCGAAAAGATTCTGGCCGCCGACAGCCGTGCCGATCTGACGGTCGCCTGCCGGGCGTTCGACCGGGTGTTTCGCGCCGGGCGTTACTGGGTACCGCAGTGGTACGCCAACACGCACAAGCTCGCTTATTGGGATTTGTTCGCTCACCCCGAAAAGCCGCCGCGTTACGCCTCGGGCGTCGGCGCGCCGGAAAACTGGTGGCAGGACGCCAGCAAGGCGGCCGCAGCCGGGCAGGCGAAATAATTCATGGGCGCCTATATCGCACGCCGCATTTTATTGATGGTTCCCACGCTGTTGGGAATCCTGTTCGTGTCTTTTGTGGTGGTGCAATTCGCGCCCGGTGGCCCGGTCGAGCGGGTGATCGCGCAGCTTTCCGGCGCTGATACAGGCGGCACGTCGAGGATTTCGGGCTCATCGGGCGGCGATTTCGGCGCACGCAACCAGGTCGGCGTTTCGTCGGATGCGGTCGGCTCCAAATATCGCGGCGCGCAGGGACTCGATCCGGACTTTATCAAGAGCCTGGAGAAGCAGTTCGGCTTCGACAAGCCGGCGCCGGAGCGATTCCTCCTGATGGTGTGGAATTTCTCGCGGTTCGATTTTGGCAAAAGCTATTTTCGCGACGTCAGCGTGCTGCAGCTGATCAAGGAGAAGCTGCCGGTCTCGATGTCGCTCGGGATATGGATGACGCTTTTGACCTACCTGATCTCGATTCCGCTCGGTATCCGCAAGGCGGTGATGGACGGTTCGAAATTCGATACCTGGACCTCGGCGGTGGTCATTGTCGGCTTTGCGATACCGGGATTCCTGTTCGCGATCCTCCTGATCATCCTGTTTGCCGGCGGCTCCTTCTTCAACATTTTCCCGTTGCGCGGCCTGACATCGGACGGCTGGTCGCAATTTCCCTGGTACTGGAAAATCATCGACTACTTCTGGCACATCACGCTGCCGCTGATATCGATGGCGCTTGGCGCCTTCGCCACCATGACATTGTTGACCAAGAATTCCTTTCTCGATGAGATACGCAAGCAATATGTGATGACCGCGCGCGCCAAAGGGTGCAGCCAGAACCAGGTGCTTTACGGCCACATCTTCCGCAACGCGATGTTGATCGTGATCGCCGGCTTCCCCGGCGCTTTCATCCATGCCTTTTTCTCCGGCTCACTCCTGATCGAGACCATTTTCTCGCTCGATGGGCTCGGCCTGCTTGGCTTCGAGAGCGTGCTCAACCGCGACTATCCCGTGGTGTTCGGAACGCTGTTCATCTTTTCGCTGGTCGGTCTCGTCGTCAATCTGATCTCCGATCTCGCTTACATGTGGGTCGACCCGCGGATCGATTTCGAGGCGCGGGAGGTCTGATGACTTACGAGCTCCAGAAAGACGGCACCGCGCCCGCTCCGCCTCCGGTCGAGACCACGACGCAGTCACCGCTGGGCGCGGCAGTTCCGACGACGAGCCATGGGCTCAGCGTTTCACCGCTTAACCGACGGCGCTGGCAGAACTTCAAATCGAACCGCAGGGGCTTCTGGTCTCTGTGGATATTCCTGTTCCTGTTCTTCGTGTCGCTGTTTGCTGAACTCATCGCCAATGACCGGCCCTTTTTCATCCGGTTTGACGGGCATTTGTATTGGCCCGCTTTCGTCAGCTATTCCGAGACGACTTTCGGCGGCGATTTCGAAACCGCGGCCGACTATCGCGATCCTTATTTGCAGAAATTGATCGCCGCGAAGGGCGGCACCATCGTCTGGCCGCTGATCCGCTACTCCTACGACACCCACAATCTCGACCTTCCAACGCCCGCACCTTCGCCGCCGACCTGGATGCTGACAGAGGCACAGTGCAAGGAGGTGGTGGAACGAAAAGGCCTCAAGAGCTGCCGAGACTTAGAATATAACTGGCTCGGCACCGACGATCAGGGCCGCGACGTCGTTGCGCGCCTGATCTATGGCTTTCGTATCTCCGTGCTGTTCGGCCTCAGCCTGACCATTATCTCATCGATCATCGGCGTCGCCGCGGGCGGGGTGCAGGGTTATTTCGGCGGCTGGATCGATTTGACGTTCCAGCGCCTGATCGAGGTCTGGACTGCGATTCCTTCGCTCTATCTGCTGCTCATTCTGTCGTCGGTGCTGGTGCCAGGCTTCTTCGTGCTGCTCGGCATCCTGCTGTTGTTTTCGTGGGTGTCACTGGTCGGTCTGGTGCGTGCGGAATTTTTGCGAGGCCGCAATTTCGAATACATCCAGGCGGCGCGGGCGCTCGGTGTCTCCAACGCGGTCATCATGTTCCGTCATCTGTTGCCGAACGCGATGGTGGCGACGATGACGTTCCTGCCGTTCATCGTCTCGTCGTCGGTGATGACGCTGACAGCGCTCGATTTCCTCGGCTTCGGGTTGCCGCCGGGATCGCCCTCGCTCGGCGAGCTGCTGTCGCAGGGCAAGGCCAATGTTCAGGCGCCGTGGCTCGGATTCACCGGATTCTTTGCGGTCGCGATCATGCTGTCGCTGCTGATCTTCATCGGTGAAGCCGTGCGCGATGCTTTCGATCCGCGCAAGACGTTCAGGTGAGCCTCGCCATGGACGCCATCAACCAGCCCCTGCTCGATGTCCGCGACCTGTCGGTGGCGTTTCACCAGCCGAGCGGCGACACCATTGCGGTCAACCACGTTTCATTTTCGATTCAGCGTGGACAATGCGTGGCGCTGGTTGGCGAATCCGGCTCCGGCAAGTCGGTCAGCGCGCTGTCGGTTTTGAAACTGCTGCCGTATCCGACCGCCTCGCATCCTTCCGGCAGCATTTTGTTCAAGGGTCGCGACTTGCTGACGATGTCGGAGCGCGAGATGCGGGGCATTCGCGGCAACGACATCTCGATTATTTTCCAGGAGCCGATGACCTCGCTCAATCCATTGCACACGATTGAGTCCCAGATCGGCGAAATCCTGCAACTGCACCAGGGCGTCGGCGGCCAGATGGCGCGCTCGCGCACGCTTGAGCTGCTGACGCAAGTCGGTATTCCGGATCCGCAAACGCGGCTCAAGAGCTATCCGCATCAGCTCTCCGGCGGCCAGCGCCAGCGGGTGATGATCGCGATGGCGCTCGCCAACGAACCGGATCTCTTGATTGCGGATGAACCTACCACGGCGCTCGACGTCACGGTGCAGGCGCAAATCCTGGCGCTGCTCGCGGACATCCGCAAACGGCTCGGCATGAGTTTTTTGTTCATCACTCACGACCTCGGCATCGTGCGCCGGATCGCGGACGTGGTCTGCGTCATGAATGGCGGCAAGATCGTCGAGCAGGGGCCGGTCGAAGAGGTCTTCACCGCGCCGAAACATCCCTATACCCGCGCGCTGCTCGCCGCCGAACCCAAGCCCGATCCCGCGCCACCGCGGCCGGAATCTCCGGTCGTGATCTCGACCGATGATCTGAAGGTCTGGTTTCCGATCAAGCGCGGCCTGTTGCGTTCGACGGTCGGTCACATCAAGGCGGTGGACGGGGTCAGCCTGTCGGTGCGTAAGGGAGAAACGCTCGGCGTCGTCGGCGAATCCGGTTCCGGCAAAACCACGCTCGGCCTTGCGCTGTTGCGCCTGATCTCCTCCGATGGGCCGATCGTCTTCTTAGGAAGCCAAATCCAGGGTCTGCGCTTTCAGGAAATGCGCCCGTTTCGTCGCGACATGCAGATCGTCTTTCAGGACCCGTTCGGCGCCCTGAGCCCGCGAATGTCGATCGGCGATATCGTCGCCGAGGGGCTGAGCGTGCACCAGAAATCGCTCTCGCAAACCGAGCGCGAAGCCCGTGTGATCCAGGCGTTGCGCGACGTCGGTCTCGATCCGGCGACGCGATTTCGCTATCCGCATGAATTCTCCGGCGGGCAGCGCCAGCGTATCAGCATCGCGCGGGCAGTCGTATTGGAGCCAAACTTCGTCGTACTGGACGAGCCGACCAGCGCCCTTGATATGCTGTTTCAGGCCCAGATGGTCGATCTGTTGCGCGAATTGCAGCGCCGGCGCGACCTGACCTACATGTTCATCTCGCATGACCTGCGCGTGGTGGCTTCGCTCGCCAGCCACCTCATCGTGATGCGCGACGGCAAGGTGGTGGAAGAAGGCGCTGCGGCGGATTTGTTCAAGCGACCGCAAACCGACTATACCCGCGCCTTGTTCGCCGCCGCCTTCGGTCTGGAAGCCGCCGCTGATGGCGCCGTCAGGGAATGAGAGGCGTTATCCTTCGGCGCGAAGCTGCTCGACCCGGGCGTGTCCGTTCACCGGAACGTTCCAGATATCCTCGGCATATTCGGCGATGGTGCGATCGGACGAGAACCATGCCATCCGGGCGACGTTGAGTATAGAAGCTCGCGTCCATGCCGCTTGGGTCTGCCAGCGCGCGTCGATGCCGCGTTGCGCGGCATAGTAGGAATTGAAATCCGCGCTGACCATGTAGTGGTCGAGATGGCGCAGCGCGTGGGCGATCGATTCGAAGCGGCTAGGATCGTCCGGCGAGAATTCACCGCTGCCGATGGCGTTGATTGCGCGTGAGAGCGCCGGCGAAGCCCGGATCACGTCGGTGGCATCCAGCCCCTGCTTGCGTCGCACCACTACGTCCATCGCCTCCATGCCGAAGATCGCGATGTTCTCCGCGCCCACATGATCGCGGATTTCGATATTGGCGCCATCGAGCGTACCGATGGTGATGGCGCCGTTGAGGGCGAGCTTCATGTTGCCGGTGCCCGAGGCTTCCATGCCCGCGGTCGAAATCTGCTCGGAGAGGTCGGCGGCCGGGATGATGATTTCCGCCAGGCTCACATTGTAGTCGGGCAGGAACGCGACCTTCAGGCGTCCGGCGACCACGGGATCATTGTTGACGACCTCGGCCACGTCGTTGATCAGTTTGATGATCAGCTTGGCGTAGCGATAGCTCGCCGCCGCCTTGCCGGCAAAAATCTTGACGCGCGGCACCCAGTTTCCCTGCGGATTGTCCTTGATCGCGTGGTAAAGCGCGATCGCTTCCAGGATATTCAGCAGTTGGCGCTTGTATTCGTGGATGCGCTTGATTTGCACATCGAACAACGCGGCCGGGTCGACCTTGATGTTGATCTTTTCGCCGATCAGGCGCGCCAACGCGATCTTGTTGTGATGCTTGACGTTGCGGAATTTTTCCTGAAACGCGCTGTCGCCGGCGCTCTTTTCAAGCAGTTGCAGCCGGGTCGGATCGTCGAGCACGGCTTCGCCGCAGGCCTCGCGCAACAGATCGGTCAGCTTCGGATTGGCGAGCATCAGCCAGCGGCGGAAGGTGATGCCATTGGTCTTGTTGGTGATGCGGCCGGGATAGAGGTGGTTGAGATCGTGGAACACGGTCTCCTTCATCAGATCGGAGTGCATCGCCGAGACGCCGTTGATGCGATGGGAGCCGACGAAAGCCAGTTGTCCCATCCGCACGCGCCTTCCGGATTTCTCGTCGATCAGGGAGACCGACGCGCGGAAATCGACATCTCCGGGACAGCGTTCCTCGGCGAGGGCAAGATGAGCCACATTGATGCGATAGATGATTTCCAGATGCCGCGGCAACAGCCGCTGGAACAACTCGACCGGCCAGGTCTCGAGCGCTTCCGGCAACAGCGTGTGGTTGGTGTAGGACAGCGTATCGACCGTGATCTTCCACGCATCATCCCAGCGGATGTTGTGCAGGTCGACGAGAATGCGCATCAGCTCGGTAACGGCAAGGCTCGGATGGGTATCGTTGAGTTGCACCGCGACTTTCGCCGCGAGACCGCGTATTTGCCCGTCCGCCGCCAAATGACGCTTGACCAGATCCTGCAAGGACGCCGAAACGAAGAAATATTCCTGGCGCAGTCGGAGTTCGCGGCCGGCCGGGCTTTCGTCGTTGGGATAGAGAAATTTGCAGATCGATTCCGCGCGTGTCTCCTCGGCGACGGCGCCGACATAATCGCCGGAGTTGAAGACGTCGAGCCGGAGCGGATCGGGCGAGCGCGCCGACCACAGGCGGAGTGCGTTGACGTTCTGGCCGCGCCATCCGACGATCGGGGTGTCGTAGGCGACCGCCTGCACGGTTTCCGCCGGATGCCAGATTGCGCGGTCGCGTCCCCTGGCATCGACGTGTTCGACGCCGCCGCCGAAATGCACGTGATAGACCACCTCCGGCCGCTGGAATTCCCAGGGGTTGCCGAAGCTCAGCCACTCGTCCGGATATTCCTTCTGCCAGCCATTGTTGATGATCTGGCGGAACAGGCCGAAATCGTAGCGGATGCCGTAGCCGATCGCGGGAATGCCGAGCGTCGCCATGCTTTCCATGAAGCAGGCGGCGAGACGGCCGAGGCCGCCATTGCCGAGTGCCGCGTCCGGCTCGCATTTGCGCAAATCCGACAGGCCGACGCCGAGATCGCCGAGCGCGGCGTCGAACAGCGCTAATAGCCCCATATTATTCAGGGCGTCGGTGAACAGGCGGCCGATCAGGAATTCGAGCGAGAGATAATAGACGCGCTTGCGGCCGGCGTCATAGCTCATCTTCTCGGCCGTGAGCCAGCGGTGCACGATGCGGTCGCGCAGCGCCAGCGCCGCCGCCTTGTACCAGTCGTGCCTGGTCGCCATGCCGGCGTCCTTGCCGATCGCAAGTCGGAGCTTGGCAAGAATGGCGCCCTTGATTTCCGTCAGCGCCAACTCATCGATGGGATCCGGCACCGAGAAAACTGGGATTGATGACTCTGACAAATTAAATCCCCTGCAGCGGCCCCCACGATACCGCACCTTGCGCCGGGATCGAAACCCGGGACTTTACTGTGCGACGTTTGCATGAATTTCATGCAAGGACCGGGCCGATTCAATACCCTGACGCCTAATCCGACGGTGGTCCTTCGTCTTCAATAATGTTTATTCCTTCGTCACTTAAGGCTGCCATCACGGCTTCGATGTCTTCTGGCTCGGTCGTGGTCGATGGCCATATCTCGTTGAGCTCATCGAAGGTCACGAAGCCCTTCTGGCGACCTAACTCGATAGCTTTCCGGATGATGTCGCCTCTTGGCATTTCTCACTCCTCCCAAAACTACCCTCTACCAAAGGGCAGAGTCTCGCTTTGGCCGGAACAAATTAAGAACACTTTAGCAAGTCTTTGATATATCATAGTGATTCGAAACGTCTCCACACAACATCTATGGTCTATTCGAGATTTCGAGGACTACATGTCCACCATCGCCTTTGATCAATTCGCGCTCACCCGCATCGCCGACTTCGCCCGTTCGCTGTCGCGGTTGCATAAAACCTCGCGTCGGCAGCTTGTGGATGACGACGCGATCGACCGGGAATTCAACGCCGTCTGCCAGTCGGTGTGGGGCTACACCGCCGACGACATCAGCGACGATCTGTTTTCGGATGCCGATCACGTCTTTCTGGACTCGCTCGATGAGGCGCAGGCGCGCCTGTTCGCCGCCGAGCAAGGCTATGACCTCGTGGACGACGAGGGCATGCTGACGGACTGGTGGGGCTATTGCTGGATGATCCTCGCCGAGAAACGCGGCCTGCTCACGCCGGACAACCGCGCCGCCGCGCGGGCCCAGATCGAGGAGAAATACCGCGCGGCGCCGAATGTGATCGGCGTCATTGTCGGGCGGTGAATTTTACAGGTCCTCATCCTGAGGAGGCGCGCGCACCCAAGCAGGCCGAGCGGTAGCGAGGCTGTCGCGAATGGTGCAAATGAAGCGCCGTCTCGAAGGATGGCCGCATTTCCGCTTCGCCATGGTTCGAGAGGCACGCCTTCGGCGCGCTCCTCACCATGAGGCTGAGCCAGCTATTCAGTTCGATTCCGCGCGCTTGGCTCGCAAGACAGGTTTCGGTGTGGGTGTGATGGACGCCGTCACGTCGCCGCCCATATCCACCCTCGGGGCCTCATTGTCGATCGCATCTGCCGCGACCGGCGCCACCTTCATTCCGCCGAGACGGGCACGGACCTCCGCCGTCAGGCCGGGATAGGAGGCAACCGGGGTGAAATCCGGGTTCTGGTTGTTGCCGACCTTGATGCCGGAATAGGCCACCAGCCCATCCGTGGTGGCGATCACGTCACCTGCGCGCAGCGAAGCATCCAGCGTCAGATCGACCGGTGCAAGGCCGGCGGCATCGCGGCCGTTGCACGTGCAATCGGCGCGCAGCGCCTTTCGATAGGCAAAGGCGTTTTCGCTGTCGGCATAACGCTCGCCGCTCGCGCTCGTGGCGCCATCGATGTTGCTGCCATAGAAGACCTTGGTCGGGCTGGCCGGACAGAAGGCCTGGCACATCTGGATCGGCGAAGCGTTGCTGCGCGTCAGCGGAAAATACTTGCCGTCGCAGCTTCGCACGCAAAAAGCGGGACCGCCGCCGGAAGCCGCTTGTCGGGGCGCGGGCGGCTGGTTCTGCTGGAAAGGGTCGGCGAAGAAATTTGCCTGTGGCGGCGCCTGGCGCTGCTGCTGTTTCTGAAGCCCGCCGAAAAACATGTCGAGCAGGCCTTCGGCAGACACCTCGCGCGGCGCAAGAAAGGCGCTGGCAAGGAGGATGGCAGCCACGGGCATCTTGCGACGCCGCCGGCGCTGATCGGTCAACTCTGTACGCAACGCTCACCCCACCCAACGCCAGGATATCAAGCCGGCAGTAACTCACTGCCCGGCGTCGTCGACATTAGTGCGGGATGGTAAACGAGCTATGAGCAAGGCCGCCGAAGCGACAAAGAAAGTGCTTCATTTCTCGCATCGCCCCGCAAGAGCCAGGATAGCGAGAAGAGAACAGCGAGAAAAAACTTCAGTCCTTCAGATATTCGCTCGCCCTGAACAGCCAGCGGAAGGCAAGGCCGGCTTGCGCAAAGTTTTCGACCGCGCCTTCCTCGCGGTCCACCATAGTCAGAACGAGAACGACTTCGCCGCCCGCATCGCGCACCGCGTCGACCGCCTTCAGCGCCGATTCGCCGGTCGTGGTGACGTCTTCAACGATCACCACGCGCTTGCCATGCAGGCTCTCGTTCTTGGTCAGGCCCTCGACTGCCAGTCTTGCGCCGTGTTCCTTCGGCTTCTTGCGCACAAAGAAGGCCGCGATCGGATGGCCTTTGAGCCAGGAGAGCTGGGCGACGGCACCGGCCAGCGGGACCGCGCCCATCTCCAGCCCGCCGATATAGTCGAGGCCGTCGTCCTTGAGCGCCTCATAGGTCAATTCGGCCAGCAGGGCGGCGCCTTCCGGATCCAGCATGGTCGGCTTCAGGTTGAAATAGAAATTGCTCTTGCGCCCCGAAGCCAAGGTAATTTCGCCGCGCCCGAAGGAGCGCTTGCGAATGATCTCGACGAGGCGGGCGCGGGAAGCGGATTTGGACAAACGTGATTCTCCCGTACAGGGTGGCGCAATCTATGCGTGGACGGGCGCCAATTCCAGTGCCCCGGCTCTGACATTCGTACCATGTCGCGGCGGGTTCATTTACGAATGTCTGAGCCGAAAGGGCACCGGCAAATGCAGTTTTCCAGTGCAGTTTTGGAGTTGACCTTCGCCTCCGGACCCGGGGGTTGGTGCTGAAGCGAATGTCAAATCCACTGCGCTGGTGCGGAACCCCCACCGTCAGCAGGGCAGGTCCCGCGCGCGAGGCCATTTGCGAGCCTGTCGGGTGATGCTACAGACGCTTTCCTCCCGCCAATGCTCGATCAATGCCGCTTAAGGATCCGTCATGACCATCGAACTGCACACCTGGAATACGCCGAACGGCCGCAAGATCAGCGTCGCGCTCGAGGAAATGGGGCTGCCTTACAAGGTCGTTCCGGTCAATATCGGCAAGGGCGAACAGATGGCGCCCTCGTTTCTGGCGATCAGCCCGAATAACAAGATTCCCGCCATCGTCGATCCCGACGGTCCCGGCGGCAAGCCTGTCAGCGTGTTCGAATCCGGCGCGATCCTGCTGTATCTCGGGGAGAAGACCGGCAAGTTCTTACCTTCGCCCTTGGCCGAGCGCATTCCGGTCTATGAATGGCTGATGTGGCAGATGGGCGGCTTTGGACCGATGCCGGGGCAGGTGCACCATTTCATTGCGCTGGAGAACGAGCAGGACCGCGCCTACGGACTGAAGCGCTATATGGCTGAGACGCGCCGGCTCTATGGCGTGCTGGACCGGCGCCTGGAGACTCGCGAATTCGTCGCGGGCACGCTGTCGGTTGCGGACTTCGCGATCCTCGGCTGGGCCTGGCGGCACGAACGCCACAAGGTGTCTTTCTCGGATTTTCCAAATGTCGGCCGCTGGTACGACGCCATGATGGCGCGGCCTGCCGTCAAGCGCGGCATGGAAGCGAAGCTGGATTGATTGCTCGTGCCGGGCGCATCTTACCCTCTCCCCCTTTGGAAGAGGGTAAGGAATCAAGCCCGCCGCGTTTCGAGCGCCATCCGCACCGCAAGGCCCGCGAGCACCGTGCCCATCAGCCAGCGCTGCGCCAACAGCCAGCTCGGGCGCGTGCCGAGGAAGCGCGCGATCGATCCGGCGGCGAGCGCGATCATGGCGTTGACGCTGACGCTGATCACGATCTGGATCGACCCCAGTACAACCGACTGCATCAGAACGCTGCCGGCGGCGGGATCGATGAATTGCGGCAGCAGCGCCAGATAAAGCATCGCGATCTTCGGATTGAGCAGATTGGTGACAAACCCCATCGCGAACAATTTGCGCGGACCGTCAACCTTGAGTGTCTTGACCTGAAACGGCGAGCGGCCGCCGGGCTTCAAGGCTTGCCAGGCCAGCCACAGCAAATACGCAGCACCCGCAAAGCGCAGCGCGTCGTAAGCGTAAGGCACGGCGAACAACAGTGCGGTGATGCCGAACGCCGCGCACAGCATGTAGAACACAAAGCCGAGCGCGACGCCGCCGAGCGACACGATGCCGGCCGCAGGTCCCTGCGTCAGCGAGCGCGAAATCAGATAGATCATGTTCGGTCCGGGCGTCAGCACCATGCCGAAGGAGACGAGGGCAAAGCCGAGCAAAGCGGTCAAATGAGGCATCATGGACTCATGGGGTTATCGACGCATCAGATAGCGCGCATCCGCCCACGATACCAGTTCGTAAATGACATGGATGATGGTCGGGTTTTTCACAGCGCCATGTCGGAGCCCGCTCGACTGAGCTTTGGTCGCGCCGCGCGCGAGGGTCTAGTGGAGTGGATTTGACATTCGCAAGCCGCTTGGCGGCGAGTTCGTCAAGCGAATGTCAAATCCAAAACTCCACTAGAAACCCATATTTGCTAGTGGTCCTTTGATTCTAACATTCGCAAAGGTGGCCGCTGAGAAGGGATACGAATGTTAGAATCGGACCACTAGTGCCGGCGCTTGGCTTTCACCACCAGGACATTCACGAATTGCTGCGCCAGCCTTTCGAGGTGCTGTGGGTTTCGATAGGCGCGCTCCATCACCGCCAGTCCCCGCGTGAAGGTGACCACGAGGTCCGCAGCAACTTCGGGATCGCAAATAAGCTTTCGCCTCGCGGCCGGCGTTGAAAGCGCCTCCCGGATCAGCGCGGTCAGCTCTTCGAGCAGTCGCTTGACCCGGGCCTCGATCGCCTTGCCGGCGAGCGGCAATTCGATCGCCGTCTTGGTCGTCAGGCAGCCGCGCGAAGGGGCACCCACGATCAGGCTGGCGATGACCGCCTTGAGCAAGGCCGTCAGCGCGACCGCGGGATCGGGGTTCGACAGCGACTGCCTGACTGAATCGAGAAATCGGTTTGCGTAGCGCTCGTAGGTCAACAGGAACAACTGTTCCTTGTCGCCATAGGCGTTGTAGAGGCTGCCGCGCTGAACCCCCGTGGCTTCCGCCACGTCGATCATCGATGTCGCCGCAAATCCGTTCTGCCAGAAGGTCTTGAGCGCGACCTCCAGCACGGCATCCTCGTCGAATTGTCGCGTGCCAACCATCGCGCCTAATTACGCCATAATTGACAGTGGTGTCAAATTTATTCTTGACAGTAATGTCAAGTTTAACGACGCTGTCAAGCGTTCGGTGCGTTTAAGTAAAAGGGCGAGCAATGAGCTATCGATTTGAGGCCGGGCGCATCTATCGGATGCCGACGCATTTCGGACCGGCGTTTGGGCCTCGCCAATTGCCTGATGATGTCGTGGTCGACCCGAAGCGCAGTCGACGAACGCTCTCCGTCACGGCGAGTTTCCTGACCGATCCCATGCAGCTTGAAAGGCATTTGCCGGAAGGGTTTACGCTGGCCGGCGAGCCGGTGGTCACGGTCGAATTCCATCACATGACGGACATCGACTGGCTCGCGGGGCGTGGCTACACGATGATCTGGGTCAGCTGGCCGGCGACGTTCACGGGGAGCCGGGACCGGGCCAACGGCAAATTCCTGGCCGTCGGGTGGGAGAATCTCGCCGACCCCATCATCACCGGACGTGACGAGATCGGGCATCCCAAACTCTATGCCGATATCGAGGAGCCGCGTCGGTGGAACGGGGTCCAGATCGCTACGGCAGGCTGGATGGGATTCCGCTTTCTCGAGCTTGAGGTTTCGCAGTTGCAAGACGCGGAGTTAAACCAGCAAGGCCCCGCTTCGGACGGAACCCTGATGCTGAAGTACAAGCCGCGCACCGGCGCCTGGGGCGAGACGGATTTGTGCCAGGTGACGCTGACACCGGCTGCCGATCCGGACAGGCATATCGAACGGCGCCAGACGGGCGTGGGCATGGTTCGCTTCCACAAGGCAGAGTGGTCGGACCTCCCGACTTTGCATCACGTGGTGAATGCGCTGGCCGCGTTGCCTGTGATCGAAGCGCGTGGTGGGACGGTCACCCACTCGAGGGGTGGCAAGTCCTACCGCGACCAGCGCGTGCTTGTATAGCGCCGTCGGTGCCGGTGGCTTGCTCTCATCAAGATGTGCTGCCTGGAGAGCGCCCCGCGCCTAATCCAGCCGCTTGATCGCCGCGACCTCGCTGCCGGAAATCTCGATCCGCGCAATCGCTTCCTGCGTGCGCTCGATGGTCGTGGCCATGTGATGCGCATTGGCGTGAACGATGGTCTCGGCATCGCGGGCGATCGCGACATGGCCTTTCCAGAAAATCAAATCGCCGCGTTTGAGTTTCTTCGTGTCGCGCGGGTTGAGTTCGCGGCCGAGCCCCTCCTGCTGCATGTCGCTGTCGCGCGGACAGCCGGTGCCGGCGGCGGTGAGCGAAACCTGGATGAGCCCCGAACAATCGATCCCTAGGCTGCTCTTGCCGCCCCACAGATAAGGCGTGCCGACAAATGCTTCCGCGACCGCGACAAAATCGGGGACATGATGATCGATCAGGTCCAGATGCTGTCGCGGCAGGTGCCAGCCGTCGCGTGTTATCGCGAACGAACCTTCCTCACGCAGCACCGTCAGAAAACTTCCCATCACAAAAGTCTCTGCCGGCGGCAGCTTGATCGAGGGGCCCGGAAACGCAAAGGTCCGCAAGGCCGTCACCTTGTGGGTTGGTTGGCCGGCAGGTTTTTTCAGCGCCTGATCGGGCAACCAGCCGACATAACCGTCGCTGTTGAGCTGGCCCCAGGCCCAGCCTTCGCTATTGCGGTCATAGATGGTTACACGCTCGCCCTTGAGCGCCTGCGTCGAGAGCTCCGCGTCGGGAGATGGAGCGCGACGCAGCGGCGCCAGCGCATCCGAGATTTCGAATTCCTCGCCGGTGACAAAACGCTTTGCCTCGATTTTGCCTTCGAGATATTTCGCGGCGAGGTCGGCCCTCGCTGGCGTGAGACGCGGATCATCATCCATAGCGGTTGCTCAACAGGCGATAGATCGCGCGCGCGGCCTGGCACTCGCCGCCCTCGGGGCGCCCCGGTTTGGCGGTTGGCGTCCATCCATAGATATCGACATGCAGCCAGCTCTTGGCCGCTTCGACGAACCGCTGAAGGAACAACGCGCAGGTGATCGAGCCGGCAAAGCCGCCGGACGGCGCATTGTTGATGTTGGCGACTTTCGAATCGAGCCAGCTATCGTATGGCGGCCACAACGGCAGCCGCCATAGCGGGTCATGCTCCTGTTTCGCGCAAGCCGAAAGAGTTTCGGCCAGCGTTTCGTCGTCGGTGTAAAACGGCGGCAAATCCGGGCCGAGCGCCACCCGCGCCGCGCCCGTCAGCGTGCCGAGATCGATCAACAGATCGGGTTTCTCCTCGTCGGCAAGCGCCAGCGCATCGGCCAGCACCAGCCGCCCCTCCGCGTCGGTATTGCCGATCTCCACGGTGAGGCCCTTGCGCGAGGTGAAGATATCGAGCGGACGGAAAGCGTTACCGGCGACCGCATTCTCCACTGCCGGAATCAAGACCCGCAGCCGCACCTTGAGCTTCGCATCCATCACCATCTGCGCCAAAGCGAGCACATTGGCGGCCCCGCCCATGTCCTTCTTCATGATCAGCATGCTGCTGGAAGGTTTCAAATCTAACCCGCCGGTATCGAAACACACGCCCTTGCCGACCAGTGTCACCTTGGGATGAGACGGATCGCCCCAGGTAAAATCGATCAGGCGCGGGGCGCGCGGCGACGCCATGCCGACCGCGTTGATCAGCGGAAAGTTCTGCCGCGTCAGCTCGTCGCCGACGATACAGTCGAATTTGGCGTCAAAACGTTGCGCAAGCTGTTGTGCCGCCTGCGCCAGTTCCTGAGGTCCCATATTATTGGCCGGCGTATTGATGAGATCGCGGGCAAGCGTGGCGGCATCCGCCATCCGCGTAATATCGGCGATGTCGATGCCGTCAGGAGGCACCAGCCTGACCTCGGGCGGTTCTGACTTCCGGTATCGGCCAAAACGATAACAGCCGAGTGCGAAAGCGAGCGTCGCGAGGTGGGCCTGATCGGGGGCGATATTGGCGAAACGATAGACGCCCGGCGGCAACAAACCCGGCAATTGGCCGGGCCGGAACGGATCGCGGAATTTGGCGGTCTCATTGTCCAGCCCGAAGACCACCTGCGCGATCTCACCATTGGCGTCGGGCAGCGCCAGGTATGCGCCCGGCTTGGCCGTAAATCCGTTGGCGCGGGCGAATTGTCGGGAGGGTTCGGGAAGAGCGGCGGAGACTGCATCCCAAGTCGCCGTTGTTGCAAACGTAATGGAAATGGCCGGCGTCGCGGTTAAGGTCTCGAACACGGAGGGCATGCTTTGATCTTCAGTTGAAACGGATGGCGGCAAGAACTGCTTGCGCGTTTTCGAAATTCTACAATGGCATGCGATGTCAAACCAGTACCGACTTTTCGAAGTCCGCCGCGTGCAGTGCAGGACTTCAATCGGCAGCAACGGCGTGAACGGCGGCGCCGTCTACACGTTTTCGCGCCACCGTGATAGCCTGCATGAATTGGATCAGCAGGGGATGTCAGATGGCTAAGAAGATGGCTAGGAACGGTTTGGACGGCCGGCATCGCGACACAACTGGCCGCATTGACAAGAAGCACGGCAACACCCGCATCGGCAGTCTTCGCAAGACCTATGGCGAGCACTTCGCCAAAGGCCGGCGCAAGGACATGATGCTGAAGAACCTGCTGGCGGAAACCGGCACCGACTCGCTGCACGCCTATTTGCGCAAGCACCACAAGTAACCACGGACGCGGGAATGGTCCCGGTTGGCCTCCCCAGGCGGGTGCAGGCCTTTTTCAGTCTGTGCCTTTTTCGGGCTGCGCCGCCCGTCGCCTCGGCCAGGACGAGGCGGATTTGCGGAAATCACGGGACCAAACAACGGTGATCCTGGGGCGGCGTTAACCCCGCATTAGGGTTAACAGACTATTGCTGGGCGAAATTCGGCTCGGTCTGACGCCGATATCCGTGAGTCCCGTGCATGCGTCAGCAATCCATCCGGCTTCTTGCATCCGTTGCCATGACGGCGATTTTGGCCGCCGGTCTGGGCGGCTGCCAAACCATGTCCGATATCACGGGTTCGATATCGCCGAAGAGCTCGGCGAGCGCCGAGACCGACTCGCGTCAGGCGGTCGAAGTCACCGGCGAACGTTACCGCGCCGATCCCAAGAATGCCGAAGCGGCCCTTGCCTATGGCCAGGCGCTGCGCGCCTCCGGGCAGCGCAGCCAGGCGGCGGCCGTACTGGAGCAGGCCACGATTGCCCATCCTACCGACAAGGCGTTGTTGGCGGGCTACGGCCGGGCGTTGGCGGACAATGGAAACTTTCAGCAGGCTTTCGACGTCCTGAACCGCGCCCACTCGCCCGATAATCCCGATTGGCGGTTGCTGTCGGTGCAAGGTACCGCGCTCGATCAACTCGGCCGCCATGACGAGGCGCGGCGCTATTATGAGAGCGCGCTGAAGATCGTTCCCGGCGAGCCGTCGGTGCTGTCAAATCTCGGCCTGTCCTACATGCTGTCGAAGAATCTGCCGAAGGCCGAGGAGGCGCTTCGCCAGGCCTATGCCAGCGGCCGGGCCGATGCGAGGGTGCGGCAGAACCTGGCGCTGGTAATCGGCCTGCAAGGCCGTTTCGCCGAGGCCGAACAGATCGTGCGCGCCGATCTCCCCGCCGACGAGGCGGCGGCCAACGTCGCCTATCTCAAGCAGATGCTGAATCGGAAAGACGATCCGCGTCTCGGCAATGCGGGAAAAATGCCCGTTGCTTCGCTGAACCGTCCGGAGTGACGGCGTCCCATTTTATCAAGCGGCTGAAATCCTGAAGACGCGGCTCGCGTCTTCAGCGCGCTATTGCATGGAGGCGATCTTGATGCCGGTCGGCCCAAGGATGACGACAAACAATACCGGCAGGAAGAACAGGATCATCGGCACGGTCAGTTTCGGCGGCAGTGCCGCGGCCTTCTTCTCGGCCTCGTTCATGCGCATGTCGCGGTTTTCCTGCGCCATGACGCGCAGGCTCTGACCGAGCGGCGTGCCGTAGCGTTCGGACTGTTGAAGCGAGAGACAGACCGACTTGACACCGTCGACGCCGGTGCGCTTGGCGAGGTTTTCATAGGCAACCTTGCGGTCCTGCAAATAGGAAAGCTCGGCGGTGGTCAGCGTAAATTCCTCCGACAGCGCGACCGACTGCGTCACGATCTCGACGGCGACCTTGCGGAAAGCGGCTTCGATCGACATGCCGGATTCGATACAGATCAGGAGCAAGTCGAGCGAGTCCGGGAAGGCGCGGCGGATCGACAACTGGCGCTTTGAAATCGCATTTTTCAAAAACAGCATCGGCGCCTGCAAGCCGAGATAGGCGGCTCCGATGCAGATGCCGACTTTGACCGGAAACGACTTCTGGAGATGCGAGATCACGAACACGTACAGTACCGCCGAAACGAAAAACACGATCGGCGTTACCGCCCGGAAGAACAGGAACGTGATATAGGGCGCCTGGCCGCGATAACCTGCCTGGGTCAGCTTGTCGCGCGCCGCTTCCTGCGCCAGCCATTTTCCGAGGTTGAAGTCCTCCACTACCTTGGAGACGATCTGTTTCGGTGTCTGCCGCAGCGACACTTTTTCGGTCTTGTTGAGACGCTCGCGCTCCCGCGCCCGGATCCGCTCGCGCTCGCTGGCGACCGCCTTCATGCGTTTGGCCAGCCCTTCGCCGGCGAACAGCGGCATGATCAGCGTGTAGGCCGTGGCGCTGACCGCGATAGCGGCAAGCAGCATGGTCATGAAATGGGGATCGTGAATCTTTTCGACCAGAAAACTAATCATGCGGCACCGTTAGAAGTCGAAGTTGATCATTTTTTTCATGACGAGGATGCCTATCGACATCCATATCACGCAGCCGACCAGCATCAGCTGGCCGGTCGGATGCGTCCACAATAGCGAAATGTAGTCGGGCGTCGTGAGGTAGACGAGGATCATGACGATCGGCGGCAGCGCGCCGATAATGCCGGCGGATGCCTTGGCTTCCATCGACATCGCCTGAATCTTTTCGGCCATCTTCTTGCGGTCGCGCAGCACCTTGGAGAGGTTGCCGAGCGCTTCGGAGAGGTTGCCGCCCGACTTTTGCTGGATCGCGATGACAATGCCGAAGAAGTTCGCCTCCGGCACCGGCATCCGCTCGAACAGGCGGCCGCAGGCTTCGCCAAGCGGCATGCCGATCGCCTGGGTTTCGATAATGGCGGAAAATTCGGAGCGCAGCGGCTCCGGCGAGTCGGCCGCGACAACCTTCAGCGATTCAAACAGCGGCAGGCCGGCCTTGATGCCGCGAACGATGACGTCCA
This sequence comes from uncultured Alphaproteobacteria bacterium, assembly GCA_963770515.1. Lineage (GTDB taxonomy): Bacteria > Pseudomonadota > Alphaproteobacteria > Rhizobiales > Xanthobacteraceae > Bradyrhizobium. Next base: position 340,745 of record CAVYPW010000001.1, on the reverse strand, counting down.
CGGCATCCGGCAGCGCGCGCAGAAAGGCTTTCTCGCGACGCTTCTTCAGGAAGCTCAGCATCCAGCGCGGCAGGCCGAATCCGGCGGCGAAAGCCAGGCCGACCGCGCCGAGCGGTCCGCCGCCTCCCAGCATCGCGGCCGCAAAGGCCGCGGCGGCCAGAATGCCGGAAACGATCATGAACTTCCGCGGCTCCCAGTCGAGCCCGGCCCGGGTCAGGCGGGTGGTCAACGTGACCTTTGCGTCTTTCGCGCGCCTGGCTTCGACTTCCTTGAGCGATCCTTCGACCTGCTCGCGGCGGGTTCGCTGGTCCTTTTGTGTCTGCCGGGCCGCGACCGGCTCCGACTTGGCGATGGAAGCGCGACGGCCTTCCGCTTTTTTCTCTCCCGAAAGCAGCGGATAAAGGAAGACCCAGGCGAGGCCGCCGATCGCGGCGGTAGCGAGAAAGGCCAAAGCGAGTACTTGTATCTTCATCGCGGCTCTCCTCAGTTCTCGTTCGCGACTTCGGCGGCGTCGATGGCGGCGGCAAGCCGCTTTTCTTCACCGTAGTAACGCGCGCGTTCCCAGAAACGCGGCCGGCCTATGCCGGTCGAGCGATGACGGCCGATGATCTTGCCGTTGGCGTCCTCACCGATCAGGTCGTACAGGAAGACATCCTGGGTGATGATGGTGTCGCCTTCCATGCCCATCACCTCGGTGATGTGGGTGATGCGCCGCGAGCCGTCGCGCAGACGCGCAGCCTGGACGATCACGTCGATCGAGGCGCAGATCATCTCGCGGATGGTTCGCGAGGGCAGCGAAAAGCCGCCCATGGTGATCATCGATTCGCATCGCGACAGCGCTTCGCGCGGGTTGTTGGCGTGCAGCGTGCCCATCGACCCGTCGTGGCCTGTGTTCATGGCCTGCAGCAGATCGAACGCTTCCGGTCCGCGGACTTCGCCGACGATGATGCGTTCGGGGCGCATACGCAGGCAGTTGCGGACCAGTTCGCGCATCGTGATCTGGCCCTCGCCTTCGATATTGGGCGGGCGGGTTTCGAGCCGAACCACGTGCGGCTGCTGCAATTGAAGCTCGGCGGCGTCTTCGCAGGTGATGATGCGTTCTTCTTCATCGATGTAGTTGGTGAGGCAATTGAGAAGCGTCGTCTTGCCCGAGCCGGTGCCGCCGGAAATCAGCACATTACACCGGCAGCGGCCGATGATTTGCAGGATTTCTGCACCTTCCTTCGAAATCGCGCCGAATTTGACCAGCTGATCAAGCGTCAGCTTGTCCTTTTTGAATTTGCGGATCGTCAGCGCGGGGCCGTCGAGGGACAGCGGCGGAACGATGGCGTTGACGCGCGAGCCATCGGCAAGACGGGCGTCGCAGATCGGCGACGATTTGTCGACACGCCGGCCAACCTGGCTGACGATGCGCTGGCAGATGTTGAGTAGTTGCTGGTTGTCGCGAAAACGGATGCCGGTACGCTGGATCTTGCCGGCAACTTCGATATAGACCGTGCCAGCGCCATTGACCATGATATCGGCGATGTCGTCGCGGGCCAGCAGCGGCTCGAGCGGGCCATAGCCGAGGACGTCGTTGCAGATATCGTCGAGCAGTTCTTCCTGCTCGGCAATCGACATCACGATGTTCTTGATCGCGATGATCTCGTTGACGATGTCGCGGATTTCCTCCCGCGCCGATTCGCCGTCGAGCTTGGCCAGCTGGGCGAGGTCGATCGCCTCGATCAGCGCCCCGAAAATCGTCGCCTTGACCTGGTAATAGCTGTCGGAGCGCCGGGTTTCCGCGGGCGGCGGCGCGGCGGGCGCTTTGGCCGGCGCCAGCGGAGGCGACGCAACGGCGGGCGGAGCCGGGGCGCGCGGAGCGACGGCTCCGGCGGGCGGCTCCGGTGCCGCAGCCGGCGGCCGCAGGGTCCTTGAATCGCCTTCTGTTCCGCTACGCTTACCAAACACGACTACACTCCCGACGGGTCAGCTTACTTTGACCGCAGTTTCTCGATCAGTGGTGACAGGAACGAACCCCGCGGCTTTTTGGTCTCGCCGCGGCCGGTGAGCCGCTGCGCGATCTGCCGGAACATTTCGGTGCTGCGGTGATTTTCGGAAATCTCCGCGATCATCTGCCCGTTGTTGGCCGCCGCGCCAAACATCTGCGGATCGAAAGGTATCGACACGATCGGCTCGCACTCGATGGCTTTGGCGAATTCGCTCGCGTTGATTTCCGGCCGCTTGGGAACGCCGACCTGGTTGAGGCAGTAGAGCGGCATCCGGTCGTTGGGCCGCGCCGACTTCAACAGGTCGAAGATGTTCTTGGTGTTGCGCAGGTTGGCGAGGTCGGGCGCAGCCACGATCAGGATGTCGTCGGCGGCCACCAGCGCCCGCTTGGTCCAGCCGGACCATTGATGCGGAATATCGAGCACGATGCACGGCATTGTGGTGCGAAGCGTGTCGAAGATCGCGTCGAAGGCGTCGGCGCCGAAATCGTAGACACGATCGAGCGTCGCCGGCGCAGCCAGCAGGCTGAGGTGATCGGTGCATTTCGACAGCAGGCGATCGATAAAGGCGGTATCGACCCGGTCGGGCGAGAACACCGCGTCGGCGATGCCCTGCGGCGGATCCTGATTGTAGTCGAGGCCCGCGGTGCCGAAAGCGAGGTCGAGATCGGCCACCACCGAATCCAGCGTCAGGTCGCGTGCGATCGCCCAGGCGACGTTATGGGCAACGGTCGAGGCGCCGACGCCGCCCTTGGCGCCGACGATGGCGATGATGCGGCCCACTGCCTTTGCTTCCGGAGAGGAGAACAGCCCGCAGATCGAGCGCACCACGTCCAGCGTATTGATCGGGGCGATCACGTAGTCGCTGACCCCCCTGCGCACCAGTTCGCGATACAGCGTGACGTCGTTGATACGGCCGATCACGATCACCCGCGTGCCCGAGTCGCACACGGTGGCAAGCTGGTCGAGGCCGGTCAGGATATCGTTGCGGCCTTCGGTCTCCAGAATGATGACATTCGGCGTGGGCGCGGTTCGATAGGCCTCGATCGCAGCAGCCATGCCGCCCATCTGGATTTTCAGATGCGCCTTGGCAAGCCGCCGGTCTTCGCCAGCCGACTGCACGGCCGCGGCCGTTTCGACCGTCTCGCAAAAGGCCTGCACCGACACCCGTGGGGCGGGTGCGATGTGATCTTCTGCCGCCGGCGAAGCCCCGTCCGGCTGTTCTTCTGAATTCTGACGCGCGTAACTGATCATTTTCCTGTATCGCTGAGTTTGGCCTTGTCGGCTTCGGGATAGGTAGTCGTGGTGGTCGTGCCCTTGCGATATTTCTCGAAGCCTTCCGTGCGCCGCGTGGTGTAGGCCGGGGTCTCGGGACGCGGCTGCACGAGGTCTGCAGGGTTATCGATCATCGCCGCGATATTGTGCTGATAGGAGCAGCCGAAGTTGTAATACGGCTTGTTGTCCAGATAGCCCTTGTCCTTGATCGAAGGACCGAGGTCATCGGGCCACAATCCGCACGGGCCGGCCACCGCCGAGATTTTCGGATAGCTCAGCCGCAGCGTCGCGAGCTGGCGCGGATCATCCGGATGATAGTGACGTAAGGTGACGCCGCGCGACGGGACGCCGGCCGCGGTGAGCAGGGATTGGGCTTCCCGGAAGGCGTCGGCGGCGGCGCGTGCGTTGGGAGTACCAACCGGAACGTCGGCCACGATCGCGCCGGTGCCCTCTTGCAGCCAGACCTGCGCGAGCCCCATGACGTCGGCGCGTTGCTCCGCCGACAGGCCGCCGCGCGCCTGGCCAACGAAGATCACGACGGAACGATTGGATTCCTGGATCGCGATCGGGTGCCGCAGGCGATAGTCGTCGGGAATGCTCGACGTGCTCGCCACCTCGTCGGTATGCGTGCAGGCGCCCAGCGCGGTGGCGAGACCCAGAAGCGCCCCCGCGATACGCAGGGCGCGCCGGTATTCGACGGGTGTCCTGGCTGTCATGGTCTTCGTCCTTGTCCCGTCTTAGTCCGTGATAAAGCCATAGGTGCCGCGATAGCTCCGGGCCGCTGGATCGGTGCGGCCGGGAACGCCGTAGATGCGGTTGATGCTGCCGAGCAGGTCGGATTGCGGATCGGAGGCCGAGGCGAAGCCGTCGTCCGGTCGCGACAGATCCTTTTGCGCGACCGCGCGAACGATATAAGGCGTCACGATCACCATCAGCTCGGTCTTGTTGTCCTGGAAGTCGCGGCTGCGAAACAAGGTGCCGAGGACGGGCAGCTGCGACAGGCCGGGAAGGCCGTTGATCGCCGCCTTGGTCTGGTCCTGAATCAAACCGGCCATCGCCATCGAACCGCCCGAGGGAATTTCGAGGGTCGTTTCCGCGCGACGGGTCTTGATTGAGGGAACCTGGACCCCTGTGATGTTGATCGAATTGTCGTTGGAGACTTCCGATACTTCCGTCATCACCCGCAGGCTGATGCGGCCTTCGGTGAGCACAACCGGCGTGAAGTTGAGCGAGATGCCGAATTTCTTGAAGGCGATCGAGGGGGCGCACTGCCCGACCGAGCCAGCCGCCGTGGTTTGGCAGGTCACGCCAGTCGAAATCGGGAATTCGCCGCCGGAAATGAAGGTGGCCGATTCGCCGGAAATGGCGGTCAGGTTCGGCTCAGCCAGCGTTCGCGTCACACCAGCGCTCTCCATCGCCCGCAAGGTAGCCTTGACCGACGGGGTGGCGCCGAACGAGGTCGTGATGGCATTGCCGCTGACCAGCGGCTGGCCCGTAGCGGTGAACGGATTGGAGTTGTTGAAGTTCACGACCGCGGTGCCGTAATTGAGCTGGCCGCTGAGATCGATGCCGAGCTGCTTGATGATCGAGCGCTGGACTTCAGCTACCGTCACTTTCAGCATCACCTGGTCGCGGCCGCGGACCGCGATGGAATTGACGACTTTATCGGTGCCGCCCGCCAGCCGCGCGGCGAGATCCCCCGCCTGCTGCGCCTCAAGCGGGTTAGCCGCGGTCCCGGTGAGGACTATGCTGTCGCCCAGGCCATCAATCTGGATGTCGGAATTCGGCAGAAGTTGCTTGAGCGCGGCGCGGGCGCCGTTGAGATCACGTTTGACGGCGATGTCATAGGCCGCGATCTGCTGGCCCGCCGCATCGAAGAATACGATATTGGTCTGCCCGATGGCCGCCCCGATGATGTAGGCGCGCTGCGCCGAGCGCACGACCGCGTTGGCAATTTTCGGATCGGCGACCAGCACGTCCTTGATGTCGCGGGGCAGGTCGATCACGATCGACTTGCCGATGCCGAGCGAGAGAAACCGCGCGTTCATCTGCCCGTCGGTGGAAACCTGCGGGACCGGACGGTAGTCGGCGGCCACCGCCGGCACCAGAGCGGGATTGAGCACCATCGCAGTCGCAGCCGAAAACGACAGGGCGCGGACCCGGAGGGCCCGCATTGGAAGCTGATTTTCCCTGCATTTCATGTCGTAGAGTCCTCTGGTCACTTTTGAACCGCCGTTGGGTTGTTCACCCCGTAGCGAACCACATTGATGCTGCCGACCTGGCGGGATCGATCCTCAACGGCGACCTCGACCTGGTTGATGTCGGCGATGCTGCGTAACGCCAGCGACAGCACGCCGGCTTGGCGTGCGGCCGACAGGACAGGCACCTGTTCGGGCTTCAGCTCGAGCGTCACGGTCTTGCCGATAACGGTATTCTGGCCGTCCTTTTCCTTTGGAGCCTGATCGATCGCGAGCACGCGAATATTCGGAAGGAGGACGACGGAAACCGAGATATCGGGGTTGCTGGCTTTCGGATCCGGGTTCTTTTCGCGCCTGGTCAGGATGACATCCACCCGGTCGTTGGGCAGGATGAAACCGCCGGCGCCGGTCTCGGGTGAGATTTCCGTCGAAATCGCGCGCATTCCCTGCGGAAGGATCGCGGCCATGAAGCCGGATCCATTGGCCTTGATCAGCTTCGGCTCGCGGATCGGTTCGCCCGCGATAAAGGGCGAGCGCGCAATCGAGCCGGTAATCTCCTTGGTGGCATCCGGGCGTTCGCTGCGGCGAATGAAAGAGTTGCTGGCGGCAGCCGCCGGCCAGGTCTGCCACAGCATGTCGTTGGGCGTGACCGTTTGGCCGAGGCCAATATCGGCTTTAGCCACGAGAACATCGACAGTCTGTAGCTGCGCGACCGGCTCGGCCGGTGGGGGTTTGCTATCCGATCCACTTGCGAGATAGGCAGCAACACCGCCAGCACCGAGAGCGACGGCCAGGACGACAATGCGTGCCCTATTCATACGCTTCACTTTCCACATTACGCTGCGACGCTTCCGCCGCCGTAACGGGAGTTGACCAGTTATTCGTCAAAGCATGGTTAATGAGGCGTATCTAAATCGCCTTAACGAGAGTTTACCTCTCTAGTGCCGCCTATTTGAAATTCCTGCGCCGCGAGCGGCTACACCCGTTCAACTTCAAATGTAGGAGCACTGGAACCAATAAGTTTTCCGGCGCCCATAGCTTTCCGAAGTTCGTAAAAGGTGTGTTGAGGCATGGTCCGAACTTCGGAAGGTGACCGATAGCGAGCTCAACCGATCATCAGGCGCGTCAGATCGACGGCCTTGATCCATTCGGTTTCCGGATAGATCATCAGCGCGCCGACGGCGAGTGCGATCCCGTAGGGAATCCCGCTCTCCTTGGCGTGCAGTTTGAGCAGCCAGGGTTGGCCCGCCAGCGCAAAGGGCAGCGGCCATTGCCGGAACTGGAGCAACAGCAGCGTCAGCACACCGCCGAACAGCGAGGCATAGACCAGATAGTTGAGCAGATGGGCAAAGCCGAACCAAAGCGCGGCGCCGGCCGCCACCTTCGCATCTCCGCCGCCGATCCATCCAAATGCAAAGCAGGCGAAAGCGCCGACCAGCACGACGCTGCCTGCCGCTAGGTGCATCAGAATATCGATCGGGGCCATGCCGCTCGCGAATGCCAAAGCGAGAAATCCTGCCGCGAGCGCCAGCGATACCCGATTTGAAATCGTCATCGTGAAAAGGTCGCTCGCCGCTGCGAACGCCATCAGGGCCGGGAAAAACAACAGGCGCGCAACATCAAGAATCATGAGAGGGCCGCTCGCATGGATCAGAGGGGACAGCTGTCTTTGACGCTATCGCCGATAGATGAACAATCGGGAAATGGAGGTGCCCGCAAAACGCTTGCGATTTGGAACGCGAGAAAGACGAGCGCGAGCATCAAGGCGACGCATACGATCGCCGTCGGCGACGCCTGCCAGCCGCCATCCGGAACCGGCAGCGGCCTCGCCGGAACCGGCGCAATCGGAACAATACGCATGACGCTACGCTACGGGTTATCGGACGAAAAAAAGGCCCCGGATCAACCGGGGCCTTGATGTCAAAACGTCAACCGACGCTTACTTCAGCGAGCTGTTGATCGAACTGAACTTGCCGTTCAGGGTGGTGCCGAGGCCGTTGACGGCGGCGATAATGGCAAGCGAAATGCCAGCGGCAATGAGGCCGTATTCGATGGCGGTGGCGCCGGACTCGTTCTTCACAAAACGCGCAATCAGATTCTTCATAGATAACTCCATGTGACACGTGGCTGGTCGAACTAACTGTGGTCTCGCCGGCGTTCTCAGCACCGTGACCATGGCGGACCCTACGTGCGGACAAATTTCGGCACGGTTAATTCGACCGCGGAAAAAGCCTGAAATCGCGCTGTTCTTGCGCAGAGTAAATTTGGATTTAACCCGCTTCTTAAAATTCAATCGCTGCGGCCCGCAATATTACGCTCCTGTCGATAAGGAACGGACGAACCCGGCATGGCGCCCTGTTTTACGGCTCCTTAAGCGATGAGGCGTACCTCTCTAGGCAATCGTTCAAATGAGGCCGCCATGTCCAGTTTAACTTTGGAAGTCGTCGAAATGCTCGGTCAGACGATTGCCAAGGTGGTACCGATCACGATCGTACTGGCATTGGTGTTTTCGGTGCTGACCCATTTCTGGGCCTGCAACCCCGGAACGCCCTGGTGGCGCAAGCGGGAGCTTATCACCGATGTCTGTTACTGGTTCTTCGTTCCGCTATTTGCCCGGGTGCTGCGGATCGGCCTGCTCGTGCTTGGCGCGGGCGTTGTCTTCAACATTCATGATGCCGACGAGCTGATCGCATTTTACGACAACGGGCACGGCCCGCTCTCGCAGCTGCCGCTCTGGCTTCAGGCGCTGTTGTTTCTCGCGCTCTCCGACTTCATGCTGTACTGGCTGCACCGACTGTTTCATGGCGGCGGTTTCTGGAAATATCATGCGATCCATCATTCATCGGAAGAGCTGGACTGGATTTCGGCGGCACGCTTCCATCCGGTCAATCTGTTCCTGGGAACGATTGGCGTGGACGTTATCCTGCTGATGGCCGGGATCTCGCCGAACATCATGCTTTGGGTCGGGCCCTTCACCACCTTCCACTCCGCCTTCGTGCACGCCAACCTGAACTGGACGCTCGGGCCGTTCAAATATGTGCTGGCGACGCCGGTGTTTCATCGCTGGCATCACACCTCGCTCGAGGAAGGCGGCGATACCAACTTTGCAGGCACGTTTCCGATCTGGGACATTCTGTTTGGGACGTTCCGGATGCCGGAAGGCCGGTTGCCGCAAGACTTCGGCGCCGACGATCCGCGCATTCCTAATGAAATTGTTGGGCAACTTGCTTACCCTTTTCGTCAGTAGGGTCGCTGCGGCCCGCGAATTCGCCCCTCATTTGCAGTTCATTCACTAATTGACGGCAAATTCACCTCGTCGGGCGCCGGTTCCGCTGCGTATCGCTTAAGCCGGCTTGTCAACGCCCCGGGGTATCGTATGTCGCTTCAATCCTTGTGCTCTTTCCGAAGTCTGGGCTTCGCGCTTCACTCGCTCGTCGCCGGAATGCTGATGTGGCCGATAGCGGTCAACGCGGAGCCCTCGGCCAACACCATTGCGGTGAACGTCGACCAGGCAAGGCTCGTAAAGCTACCGGCTCGCGTCGCCACCATCGTTGTCGGCAATCCGCTGATCGCGGACGTCGCGCTGCAGGCCGGCGGGGTGCTCGTCGTGACTGGGAAAGGCTACGGCGCCACCAATTTCATTGCGATGGATCGTTCGGGCGAGATCCTCGTGGACCGCCTGATTCAGGTCGAGGGTCCGAGCGATCAGCTCATCACCGTCTATCGCGGCGTCGACCGCGAGTCCTATAGCTGCATGCCGATCTGCCAGCGGCGCGTCACGCTTGGCGACGGCGACGCCTTCTTCAAAACGACGATGGATCAGGCCGGAAACCTGAGCGGCTCGGCCGCCGGCGCGGGGGCTCCCAAGTAATAAAAGAGCGGCGCTGCCTGGCACGACACGGCGATTTTGCGAGTTTGGCTAACGCGCGGTTAAAGAAAGATGCGGTCCCACGCTGGTTGGTCGAACACTTCGACAATCACTTTGCGCTATTGCTCGTTAATCGGCCAATTGCCACCTGCGTGAGTTCTCCGATGTCATCGCCCGCTGCGCCAACAGCATCCACCAGAAATATCTTTCGCCGGTTTGGCCGCAATCGCCGGGGATCGGCGATCATCGAGTTCGCGCTAGTCGCGCCAGTCTTCATCGCGCTGCTGTTTGCGATCCTCGAAACGGCGATCATGTTTTTTGCCAGCCAGGTGCTCGAAACCGTCACGCAGAATTCCGCGCGCCAGGTTCTGACCGGACAGGCGCAGGGCGCGAGCTATCAGAACTGGTCGAATTTCAGGGACAACGTTGTCTGTCCCCAGATCCCGGCCCTGCTCACCTGCGCCAACATCTACGTCGACGTGGAGAGCACGACGCAGTTCTCCACCACGACCGTCAGCAACCCGATCAACAACTGTAATTTCGACTCGAGCGGCTTCGGTTATAACCCCGGCGGACCTCAAGCCACCGTCACGGTGACGCTCTACTACCAATGGCCGCTGTTCGTCACCGGGCTCGGCTACAACATGTCGAATTTGTGCGGCTCCAACACGCGGGTTCTGCAGGCCACGGCCGCCTTCCAGACGGAGCCTTACTAATGAAGAAGGCGGCGATGTTGAAGCCCTTCATGCCGCGCGCTGTCATGGAGCTGTTCGGGGATTGCCGCGCTATCGCCGCGACCGAGTTTGCCGTGATCGTTCCCCTCATGCTCGTGCTGTTCTTTGGCACGGTGGAGTTTTCGTCCGCGGTAGCGGTCGACCGGAAGATCACGATTTTTGCAAGGGCGGTCTCCGATATTACGTCCCAAGCGCCGGCAACGTCACCCAAATACGCGGTGACAACCGACACCTTGCTGCAGAACGCGTTTACCGCGGGCCTCAAGATTTTGATGCCCTATTTGCAGAATTCGTCGCCTTCGGCGAATGTCACCGTCTCAGAAATCTATGTCGACTCCAGCGGTGTTGCGAGGATTGTGTGGAGCAGGGCCGCGACACTTGCACCGGCCGGCACGCAGGCGACGCTGGTCACGTCAACCCGCAATGCGGGCGATGTCGTCACCACGATAGTGCCGCCGACGCTTTTGCAGAAGCAGACCTACCTGATCTTCAGCGAGACAAGTTATCTCTTCATGCCTGCGGTCGATTTCGGCGGTCTCATGGCCAAGGCCGGCGTGACGTTGTCTGATTTCGCCTACAGCGCTCCGCGCCAGGCGACGTGCGTCGTCTACAACAATGTCCCGGTGCTAGTCGCAGGCCTTTGCCCGCAGAGTTGAGGCTGATCGGGGCCGCTATGGCATCATGAAAAAAGGCCGCGCAGGACGCGGCCTTTTTGTTTGCATAAGGCCTTATTTGCATAAGGCATTGTCGGCACAGGGCCGAAAATCGCGGCGGTCGAAATTCGCGCCGCCCTGATTTCCTGCGCGACGCCGAGCTTAGCCGGCTGCGCGCAGATTGTCGGCGGAGGATTTGCCGGAACGGCGATCGGCGACGATTTCGTAACTGATCTTTTGGCCTTCACGCAGCGTTCCGAGGCCAGCGCGTTCGACGGCGCTGATATGTACGAATACGTCGTTGCCACCGTCGTCCGGTTGGATAAAGCCGTAGCCCTTGGTCGCGTTAAACCACTTTACGGTTCCCATGCTCACGGGATAGTCCCTTCTCAAGATAGATATAACGAAGCCTGCTCTCGCAGGCAGGTGAGATCGAATTTTGGAAGGGTCGTCAGCGCCTAAACCGGCTGTACCGGTGGATAGCTAATGTCGTCCGGCCGAAAATCGATAAGGTCATATTATTCCAAAGTAGCGCCTCAAACAATCCTGAGGGCGCGATTTTTTGATCGCGCCCGAGAGGCGGCGTCAGATGGCGCAAGATGCCCGACACGATCCTGTCACGCGGCCAACCGCGTCGTGAGGTTTATCTGCGGCGGAATTGGCCGCGCTGCGGCGCACCGCGTTGGGCGCCAGGAGCGCCGCTTCCTCCACCCGGACGTTCATCCTTGTGACGGAAGATCAATCGACCTTTTTCCAGATCGTAGGGCGACATTTCGATCGTTACCCGGTCGCCCGCCAAGGTCTTGATCCGGTTTTTCTTCATCTTGCCTGCGGTATAGGCAACGATCTCGTGCCCTGCGTCGAGCTGGACGCGGTAGCGGGCATCAGGGAGGATTTCGGTGACCAGTCCTTCGAACTGGATCAGCTCTTCTTTAGCCATGGTTATCTCCAGGTCGACCGGCGGTTAGCGTGGCCGACGAGTGCGGTTGGGTTGGGTGTTCGGACGGCTTTCACGGTAGAGAAAGGCGACCCCCTGCAATCCTTCGGCCTCACCGCCACCTTGCGAGGGGCGGTTTGGCTTCTGCCGATTGACCTCGTTGTTCCGGTTCGGTTTTGAAGCGCCATTATTACCACCACCACGACGGTGTCGGCGAGGGCCTTTCGATCCCTCTCCAGCATCATTTGCGCGTGCCGCATGCGCGCGGGGCGCAGCCCGTCCGCCGCGATGCGGTGCAGGAGCCGGCGCCGTGTCGCGATGGCCGGGTGTGCGCCGATCCTCTCTCGGCAAGGCGATGCGGATCAGCTTTTCGATGTCGCGCAAATAGGACAGCTCTTCAGCGCCCGCGACCAGCGAAATCGCGACGCCTTCGGCGCCGGCGCGCGCGGTGCGGCCGATGCGATGGACGTAAGTTTCAGGAACGTTGGGCAGGTCGAAGTTCACCACATGACTGACGCCGTCGACATCGATGCCGCGGGCGGCAATGTCGGTTGCGACGAGGGTGCGGATTTCACCGGAACGGAATGCCGAGAGTACCCTCTCGCGGTGATTTTGCGACTTGTTGCCGTGGATGGCGTCGGCGGTGATGCCGGCCCGCGCGAGGCCCTTCACCACCTTGTCGGCGCCGTGTTTGGTCCGGGTAAAGACCAGCGCCCGATCGACCGGTTCTTGCTTGAGAAGCTGCGCCAGAAATGCGGGCTTGGCCGAATGATCGACCTGGATGATACGTTGGGTAATGCGTTCGACGGTGGAAGCCACCGGCGTCACGGCTACCCGCGCGGGGTCGCGCAGCATCGCTTCGGCCAGTTCGGCGATATCCTTGGGCATCGTCGCCGAGAAGAACAGCGTCTGCCGCCGGACCGGCAACTTGGCGACGATTTTCCGGATGTCGTTGATGAAGCCCATGTCCAGCATGCGATCGGCCTCGTCAAGCACGAGGAATTCGACCTGGCCGAGTTTCAGCCCGTTGCTTTGCACGAGGTCGAGCAGGCGGCCGGGCGTGGCCACCAGGATCTCGACGCCCGGCATCACCGAGCGGACCTGGCGTCCCATCGGAACGCCGCCGATCGCCAGTGCCGAGGTGAGGCGAAGGTGCCGGCCGTAGGCATTGAAGCTGTCGAGAATTTGCCCGGACAGTTCGCGCGTCGGACTGAGCACCAGCACGCGGCAGCTCTTGGGCTGCGGTTTGATCCGGTTGGCCAGGATGCGATGGAGGATCGGCAGGGCGAAAGCGGCGGTCTTGCCGGTGCCCGTCTGGGCAATGCCGACGACGTCGCGGCCGGCCAATGCGAGGGGAATGGTTTGAGCCTGGATGGGCGTGGGCGTCAGGTAATTTTCTTCCGTGAGCGCGCGCGAAATGGGATCGGCGAGGCCGAAATCCTGAAAGGAGGTCAAAATAGGGGTACTTTCCATGTAAAGCGTTGGCTGCCCGGTCCTGTCGGGACCAGCAGCGTACGGGGTGCCTGAGACACCCGCGTGTATGGGGCATCGATGTTGTTTGCTGAAAGGGCAAGCCAGAAGCCGGTGCAAACCTGCAGGGCTAAAGAACACGCAGCTCGCGCTGACCCGATGATTCGGGTTGCATTGCACCCATATGGAACACGAACACGGCACTTTCAAGGTCAAACTCGTTGTCGACGGCCCGGAGCCGCTCGAAACGCTTGCGAAGACCTAACGGGAGGCTGCCAAATTTTTGGGCCGACACCCCGTTGTGATGAGAAACCTGGCTAAGGAATGGTCGATTTGTAGAAAGGACAACCATTTTTTCTGCATAAAAAGTAGGCGATATAGCATTTTCAGCAAGCCGCCAAGTCAAATTCTACAATAGATGCATTGGTTTACCTACGGAAGCGGGCGTGGCATGGTTCTTGCGATTCCGTTGATGCAGGCGGCCGTGGGGCCGTTCGCAGCGTTTAACGCCTGCGTCAGGGAGAAGACATTTCATGCTTACAAAACTCATTCATGAGAAAACGACTTTAAGCCGCCGCCGGTGGCTCGCGGCCACCGCGGGTTTGGCGATGGGCCTGTCGGCGTTCTCGAACGCAAAGGCCGCCGACGACACCATCAAGGTCGGTGTTCTTCACTCGCTCTCCGGCACCATGGCCATCAGCGAAACCACGCTGAAGGATACCGTCCTGTTCATGATTGACGAGCAGAACAAGAAGGGCGGCGTGCTTGGCAAGAAGCTTGAAGCCGTGGTCGTCGACCCCGCGTCGAACTGGCCGCTGTTCGCCGAAAAGGCCCGTGAGTTGATCACCAAGGACAAGGTGGCCGTCGTGTTCGGCTGCTGGACCTCGGTGTCGCGCAAATCCGTGCTGCCGGTGTTCAAGGAATTGAACTCGATCCTGTTCTACCCGGTGCAGTACGAGGGCGAGGAGAGCGAGCGTAACGTATTCTACACCGGTGCGGCGCCGAACCAGCAGGCGATCCCGGCGGTCGACTATTTGATGAAGGACGAGAAGGTGAAGCGCTGGGTGCTGGCCGGCACCGACTACGTCTACCCGCGCACCACCAACAAGATCCTCGAGGCCTATCTGAAGTCCAAGGGCGTCAAGGATGAAGACATCATGATCAACTACACGCCGTTCGGTCACTCCGACTGGCAGACGATCGTCGCCGACATCAAGAAGTTCGGTTCGGCCGGCAAGAAGACCGCCGTGGTCTCGACGATCAATGGCGATGCCAACGTTCCGTTCTACAAGGAGCTTGGCAACCAGGGCATCAAGGCGACCGATATTCCGGTTGTCGCGTTCTCGGTCGGTGAAGAAGAACTCGCCGGCATCGACACCAAGCCGCTGCTCGGCCATCTCGCCGCCTGGAACTACTTCGAATTGATCAAGACCCCGGCCAACGAGAAGTTCATCAAGGAGTGGCAGGCCTACACCAAGAACCCGAAGCGCACCACCAACGACCCGATGGAGGCCACCTATATCGGCTTCAACATGTGGGTGAAGGCGGTGGAGAAGGCCAAGTCGGTCGACGCCGACAAGGTGATCGATGCGCTCCCGGGCACCAAGACACCGAACCTGACCGGCGGCATCGCCGAAGTGCTGCCGAACCATCACATCACCAAGCCGGTGTTCATTGGCGAGATCAAGGCCAATGGCCAGTTTGACGTGGTGTGGAAGACGCCGGGTCTGGTCGCCGGCGATGCATGGTCAAAGGAACTGCCGGATTCAAAGGACCTGATCGGCGATTGGGTCGGCAAGAAGTGCGGCAACTACAACACCAAGACCAACAAGTGCGGCGGTCAGGGATCCTGATCTCCGAGGGTTGATCCAGGCGGGCAAACGGCTTTGTCGTAAGACAGGCGCAGAGTCTTTTGCCCGCAGGATCGTGCTAAAAGTCTGCCTGCAAGACGGGAAGGCGGTGATTTTGCCGCCTTCCCATTTACTTCTGCCGGGGTCGTCCAGTGGTCGCCAATGTCTTTGACCGTCTTCGTTCGCTTGTTATTGCCTTTTTCCTGATCGCCACGCTGGTCGTGCCGGCATTCGCCGGCGCCTTTGAGGATGCGGTCGCCAAATTCGCCAACGACGAATTTTCCGATACCGAAGAGGCGATCGACACGGTTGCGAGCTCCGGCAATCCGCTCGCGTTTCCCATCATCAGTGCGCTTCAGGACGGCCGGCTATCGGCCGATCCCGACACCAAGAAGGTCTTTATCACCCAGGATGACGGCAAGGTTATCGATGCGGCAACGGGTGCGGCCGTCGACAAATTGCCGGAAAATGCCGCCGCTGTTCGCCTCAACAACCGTCTGCGCCGTACCGTCGAGGCGGCGCTTGGCGGCCTGACTTTGTTGTCGCCCGATCCCGCCAAGCGTATCACGGCGGCGCAATCCGTTTTCAAGTCACATGAAGAAAGCGTGCTCCCCGTGATCGACGGTGCGCTTGCCAAGGAAACCAACGCGGCTGCCAAGGCCGCCTTTACCGAAGCGCGTGCTGCCGTGCTGCTCTATAAATCCGATGCCACCGATGTCCAAAAGCTCGAGGCTATCGCCACCGTGAAGGCGAGGGGCGATCAGGAAGCGCTGGCGCTCCTGACCGGTCTTACCGACCAGTCTCCGCTGGTTACGAAGGCGGTTGTGAGCGCGATCGCCTCGATCCAGAGCTCGCTCGCCGTCTGGTCGGCGGTGCAGAACGCCTGGTACGGGCTCTCGCTCGGTTCGGTGCTTTTGCTGGCGGCGATTGGGCTCGCGATCACTTTCGGCGTCATGGGGGTCATCAACATGGCCCATGGCGAAATGGTGATGCTCGGGGCCTACACCACCTTCGTGGTGCAGGAGATCATCCGCACCAGCTATCCCGGCCTGTTCGATTATTCGTTGCTGATCGCCGTGCCGCTCGCCTTCCTCGTCGCCGGCGCGATCGGCGTTTTGATCGAGCGAACCATCATTCGCTTCCTCTATGGCCGTCCGTTGGAGACGTTGCTGGCGACCTGGGGCATCTCGCTGGTGCTCCAACAGGCGGTACGCACCGTCTTCGGCCCGACCAACCGCGAAGTCGGAAATCCATCCTGGATGAGCGGCGCCTTCGAGCTTGGGCAGATCACGATCACCTATAACCGGCTGTGGATTCTCTGCTTCACGCTGGCGGTGTTCGCGATTCTACTGGCGATGCTGCGCTATACCGCGCTTGGGCTCGAGATGCGGGCGGTGACGCAGAACCGCCGCATGGCGGCCTCGATGGGGATTGCGACCTCGCGGGTTGATGCGCTGACCTTCGGGCTCGGTTCGGGGATTGCGGGGATCGCAGGCGTCGCGCTGTCGCAGATCGATAACGTCAGCCCCAATCTCGGCCAGAGTTACATCATCGACTCTTTCATGGTCGTGGTGTTCGGCGGCGTCGGCAATTTGTGGGGCACGCTGGTCGGCGCCTTCACGCTCGGCATCGCCAACAAATTCCTCGAGCCGGTCGCGGGCGCCGTGCTTGGCAAGATCGCCATCCTGGTCCTGATCATCCTGTTCATCCAGAAGCGGCCGCGCGGCCTGTTCGCACTCAAGGGACGGGCGGTGGAAGCATGAGGCCGCACTTGCTCACGCGTTCGCTCGATCGCGGCGCGGCGCTTTTCGTGCTGGTGGTGGCCGCGCTCGGTGTGCTGATTCCGCTGTCGAACCTGTTGTTGCCGTCGGGTTCGATGTTGCAGGTGCCGACCTATCTGGTTGCGCTGTTCGGCAAATATGCCTGTTACGCGGTGCTGGCGCTCTCGATCGACCTGATCTGGGGCTATTGCGGCATTCTCTCGCTCGGCCACGGCGCTTTCTTCGCGCTCGGCGGTTACGCCATGGGCATGTATCTGATGCGACAGATCGGCAGCCGCGGCGTCTATGGCAATCCGATCCTGCCCGACTTCATGGTGTTCCTGAACTACCCGAAATTGCCGTGGTACTGGTACGGCTTCGATATGTTCTGGTTCGCCGCGTTGATGGTGATCGTGGTGCCGGGACTGCTCGCCTTCTGCTTCGGATGGCTGGCGTTCCGCTCCCGCGTCACCGGCGTGTATCTGTCGATCATCACGCAGGCGATGACCTACGCCTTGCTGCTGGCATTCTTCCGCAACGACTTTGGATTCGGCGGCAATAACGGCCTGACCGACTTCAAGGACATCCTCGGCTTCAACGTCCAGGCGGATGGGACCCGCGCTGCCCTGTTTGCGCTCAGTTGCGCCGCCATCATCGTGGCGTTCCTGATCTGCCGGGCTGTCGTCTCCTCCAAGCTCGGCAAGGTGCTGATTGCGGTGCGCGATGCCGAGTCCCGCACCCGCTTCCTCGGCTACCGTGTCGAATCCTACAAGCTGTTCGTGTTTACCCTGTCGGCCTGCATGGCCGGCGTGGCCGGCGCCTTGTACGTGCCTCAGGTCGGCATCATCAATCCCGGTGAATTTGCGCCCGGAAATTCCATCGAGGCCGTGATCTGGGTCGCCGTCGGCGGCCGTGGCACGCTGATCGGCGCGGCGCTCGGCGCGGTCGTTGTCAACTATGCCAAGACCTACTTTACCTCGGGCGTGCTTGCGCCGTACTGGCTGTTCATGCTCGGCGCGATGTTTATCCTGGTGACGCTGCTGCTGCCCAAGGGCATTGTCGGCACCTTCAATGCGTGGTGGGACCCGTGGAAGGCCAGGCGCTCGACCGCCAACGCCGAAAGCGCGGCGGCCGAAGACGGCGTCAGCGAACCCCATATGGCGGAGTAGGCCGATGAACGTCATGGATACCCGCGCTACGTCCGCGCTGCTTTATCTCGACGGCGTGCATGTCTCGTTCGACGGATTTCACGCCATCAACAATCTGTCGCTGATGCTCGAGCCTGGTGAAATGCGCGCGATCATCGGTCCGAACGGCGCCGGCAAGACCACGATGATGGACATCATCACCGGCAAGACCAAGCCGGACGAAGGCACGGTGCTTTTCGACGGCGTCACCGACCTGACGCGGCTCGATGAGACCCGGATTGCCGAGTTGGGGATCGGCCGCAAATTCCAGAAGCCAACGGTGTTCGAGAGCCAGACCATCGAGGACAACCTGCTGCTGGCGCTCAATGTCGACCATAGCGTCAAGGGCACGCTGTTCTGGCGCGGCAGCAATGCGGAGGCCGAACGCATCGAGCGCGTGCTAGAGACCATCCGCCTGAAGGATGCGCGCAACCGCCTGGCGGGAAGCCTGTCGCACGGTCAGAAACAGTGGCTCGAGATCGGCATGCTGCTGGCGCAGGATCCGAAATTGCTGCTGGTGGACGAGCCGGTCGCCGGCATGACCGATGTCGAAACCCATCAGACCGCCGAGCTCCTGAAGGAAATCAACAAGGACAAGACCGTGATGGTCGTCGAGCACGACATGACCTTTGTCCGTGAACTCGGCGTCAAGGTGACCTGCCTGCATGAAGGCACGGTGCTGGCTGAAGGCACCATCGATCAGGTGTCGGCGAATGAGCGGGTGGTTGAGGTGTACCTTGGAAGATAGGCGAGTAGTGGGTAGCGAATAAGCAAGATTTGGAACGAACATGATTGAAACTGATACCATTCGCTGTTCGCCATTCGCTAATCGCCACCTCGCGACCGGAGGTCGCTGATGCTGAAGGTCGACAATATCAGCCTCTACTACGGCGCGGCCCAGGCGCTGCGCAGCGTCTCGATCTCAGCCGAGCCGGGCAAGGTGACCTGCGTGCTCGGCCGCAACGGGGTCGGCAAGACCAGCCTGTTGCGGGCGATGGTCGGGCAATATCCGATTTCCGACGGATCGATTACCTTCGACGGCGCCGACATCACCGGCCTCAGACCCTATGAACGGGCGCGCAAAGGCATCGGCTTTGTGCCGCAGGGCCGTGAGATTTTCCCGCTGTTGACGGTCGAAGAAAACCTCAAAACCGGCTTTGGCCCGTTGAAGCGCCAGGACCGCAACATTCCAGCGGACGTGTTTACGCTTTTTCCGGTGCTGCAATCGATGCTTGGCCGCCGCGGCGGCGATCTCTCGGGTGGGCAGCAACAGCAATTGGCGATCGGGCGGGCGCTGGTGATGCGGCCAAAGTTGTTGCTGCTCGACGAGCCGACCGAAGGCATCCAGCCCTCGATCATCAAGGATATCGGGCGCGCGATCACCTACCTTCGCAGCCTCGGCAACATTGCGATCGTCCTCGTCGAGCAGTATCTCGACTTTGCCTGCGAGCTCGGCGACAATTTCGCGGTGATGGACCGGGGCGCCGTGAAATACGCCTGCGATCGAAGCAATCTCGATCCGGGCGAAATCAGCCGTCAAATGGCCTTGTGAGAGAGGCCTCTGGCGCGGCAAGCGGCGCGTCCGATTGGGGTAGGGGATGCAGACCGATACCGCACGTCAGAGTGCCGCGATTTTCGCCGCCAACCGGGCCAGGGGCGCGGTGCGGTTCGATGTGAGCGGTATCGACGGCGTGACTCGCCGCCGCGAGTTGCACGAAGCGGGATCGCTCCGGGTACGCTTTCCCTCGCCGGAGGATCATGGGCTTTCGGCGGTGCTGGTCAATACCGCGGGCGGCATCGCTGGCGGCGACCGCTTTGACATTGATATTGCAAGCGGGGGTGATGCGCGGCTGACCGTCACAACAGCGGCGGCGGAGAAAATTTACCGCGCCGACGGTCCACCGGCGGAGCTGAATGTCACGCTCAAGGTCGAAGGCCGTTCGCATTTATCGTGGTTGCCGCAGGAGACCATCCTGTTCGACCGCACGCGGATCCACCGCCGCTTCGAGATCGACTTGGCCGAAACCGCCTCGCTCCTGCTCTGCGAAATCGTGGTGTTCGGCCGGCTTGCGATGGGCGAGCGAATTCTGACCGGAGAATTTGTCGATCGCTGGCGGTTCTCCCGCGGCGGCAAGCTTGTTTTCGCCGAAAACATCCGGCTCGACGGCGATATCGGCGGTAAACTGGCAAGCCCGGCGATCGCCAAAGGCGGCGTCGCGATCGGCACCGCGCTGATCGTGCCCGGCGATGACGCGCTCGTGGAGCGGATTCGTGAGCTCGCGCCAACGTTCGGCGGCGAGGTCGGCATCTCCGCATGGAATGGATTTGCAATGGCCCGCTTCTGTGCCCAAGATGCGGCGCGGCTACGGGCCGATATGATGGCGGTGCTGGGCCGTGCCAGCGGTTCGGCATTGCCGCGGTTGTGGCTTAACTGAGCATGATCCTGAAAAGTGGATACCGGTTTTCGGAAACGATCATGCTCAAACGAAAAGATCGATTTTTCAACACCAGAGTGCGCGCATGAATTTTTCTCCCCGCGAAAAGGACAAGCTCCTGATTTCAATGGCCGCCATGGTGGCTCGGCGGCGTCTCGAGCGCGGCGTCAAGCTCAACCATCCCGAGGCCATCGCCATCATCTCCGACTTTATCGTCGAAGGCGCGCGAGATGGCCGCACGGTGGCCGAACTGATGCAGGCCGGTGCGCAGGTTCTGACCCGTGCCCAGGTGATGGATGGCATCGCCGAGATGATCCATGACATTCAGGTCGAAGCGACGTTTCCGGACGGCACCAAGCTCGTCACCGTGCATGAGCCGATCCGGTGACGCCAGTCATTCCGGGATGTCGCGAAGCGGCAGACCCGGAATCCAGAGGTTGGAGGAGATAAAATGATTCCCGGCGAACTCTTCATCAAGGACGGCGACATCGAGCTCAATGCCGGCCGCAAGACGGTAACGCTCTCGGTCGCCAATACCGGCGACCGCCCGATCCAGGTCGGCTCGCATTATCATTTCTTCGAGACCAATCCGGCGCTGAAATTCGAGCGCAAGAAAGCACGCGGCATGCGGCTCGATATTGCCGCCGGCACCGCGGTGCGGTTCGAGCCCGGCCAGACCCGCGAGGTGCATCTCGTCGCGCTTGCCGGAAAGCGCACCATCTACGGCTTTCGCGGCGACGTGATGGGGAAGCTGTGAGCATGAGAAAGTCGGTCGGAGTGAAGTCATGTCCGTGAAAATCAAGCGTTCCGTTTATGCCGACATGTTCGGCCCGACCACGGGCGACAAGGTGCGGCTCGCCGACACCGATCTCATCATCGAGGTCGAGAAGGATTTCACGACCTATGGCGAGGAAGTGAAGTTCGGCGGCGGCAAGGTGATCCGCGACGGCATGGGGCAGTCGCAGGTGACCAACAAGCAGGGTGCGGCCGACACCGTCATCACCAACGCGCTGATCGTCGATCACTGGGGCATCGTGAAGGCCGACGTCGCGATCAAGGAAGGCATGATTTCGGCGATCGGCAAGGCCGGCAACCCCGACATCCAGCCCGGCGTGACCATCGTGATCGGGCCTGGCACGGATGTCATCGCCGGCGAAGGCAAGATCCTCACTGCCGGCGGCTTCGACAGCCATATCCATTTCATCTGCCCGCAGCAGATCGAGCATGCGCTGATGAGCGGCGTCACCTCGATGCTCGGCGGCGGCACCGGACCTTCCCACGGCACCTATGCCACGACCTGCACCCCCGGCCCCTGGCACATGGGACGGATGATCCAGTCGTTCGATGCGTTTCCGGTCAATCTCGGCATCTCCGGCAAAGGCAATGCGTCGCGGCCGGCCGCGCTCGTGGAAATGATCAAGGCCGGCGCCTGTGCGCTCAAGCTGCATGAGGATTGGGGCACGACGCCGGCGGCGATCGACAACTGCCTGAGCGTCGCTGACGACTACGACGTCCAGGTGATGCTGCATTCCGATACGCTGAACGAATCCGGCTTCGTCGAGGATACCGTGAAGGCGTTCAAGGGCCGAACCATCCACGCCTTCCACACCGAAGGCGCCGGCGGCGGCCACGCGCCGGATATTATCAAAATTGCGGGGCTGAAGAACGTGCTGCCGTCTTCGACCAACCCGACGCGGCCCTTCACCCGCAACACCATCGATGAGCACCTGGACATGCTGATGGTGTGTCACCACCTCGATCCGTCGATTGCGGAAGATCTTGCCTTCGCTGAAAGCCGCATCCGCAAAGAGACCATTGCGGCCGAAGATATCCTGCATGATCTCGGCGCGCTCTCGATGATGTCATCGGACTCTCAGGCCATGGGCCGGCTCGGCGAAGTTATCATCCGCACCTGGCAGACCGCCGACAAGATGAAGAAACAGCGCGGCGCGCTTCCGCAAGACAAGGGCAACGACAACGACAACTTCCGCGTCAAGCGTTACATCGCCAAATATACCATCAACCCCGCGATCGCGCACGGCGTCTCGAAACTGATCGGCTCGGTCGAGAAGGGCAAGCTGGCCGATCTCGTGCTGTGGTCGCCGGCGTTCTTCGGCGTCAAGCCCGAATGCATCATCAAGGGCGGCTCGATCGTCGCTGCTCCGATGGGCGATCCCAACGCGTCCATTCCCACGCCGCAGCCCGTGCATTACCAGCCGATGTTTGCCGCTTTCGGAAAATCGCTGACCGCTTCCTCCGTGGTGTTTACCTCGAAGGCCGCCATCACTTCGGGCCTTGGGCGTAAGCTCGGCATCGCCAAGAAGCTTTATGGCGTGCAGAACACGCGAGGCAGGATTTCCAAGAAGAGCATGATCCACAACGACGCCACGCCCAAGATCGAGGTCGATCCGGAAACCTATGAGGTGCGCGCGGACGGCGAGCTTCTCACCTGCGCGCCCGCCGAAGTGCTGCCGATGGCGCAGCGCTATTTCATGTACTAGGACGGCACCCATGGTCGTTAGCCTATGATCCGGGCCACGCAGGTTCGCGGCCAACATCGCTGGGACGAGTCGCCGGCCGATACCGTCGTGCTTGATTTCGACGATCGTCACCGGCGGCGAATGGCCATGACGGCTACCCGCGGGCTTGAGTTCCTGCTGGATCTCGAAAATGCGGTGGCGTTGCGCGGCGGTGATGCGCTGGTGCTCGAGGACGGCCGGCTGGTGGAGGTCGTGGCGGCGCCTGAGCCGCTGGTGGAAATCCGCGGCAGCGATCTGCAGCATCTGGTTCGCGTCGCCTGGCATCTGGGCAATCGTCATCTGCCGACGCAGATCACGGGACGCGGCTTACGTATCCGGCGCGACCATGTGATTGAAGCGATGGTGAAGGGGCTCGGTGCGCGCCTGATCGAGATCGAAGCGCCGTTCGACCCGGAAGGCGGTGCCTATGCCGGTGACGGCCATGCGCACGCGGCCGGTGAAACGCACGACCATGCGTCACACGGTCATTCGTCGGATGATCACGCCGATCATCATCATGGCCATGGTCATCACCATGCTCACGACCACGACCATCATCATCACCATGACGAGCATTGCGAGCATGACCATCACCACGGCCATTCCGATGCTCATGAAGACAAATAAGCCACCCGGAAAGCGGCGAAGCGTGGTGCCGGAAGCGGTTGGGTCAAGCGCTGCGCCGGTGCCTGACCCGGCCGATTTGCCGGAAAGCGAAGCAGCTAGCCTTTATCGTCTGATGACGTGGCTCTCGCCGTCATTTCCGGTCGGCGCGTTCTCTTATTCAAGCGGCATCGAGTGGGCGGTGGAGGCCGGCGACGTCACGGACGCAGCATCCTTGCGGCAATGGCTCGCTTCCTTGCTGACGGACGGCGGTGGGATTTGCGACGGCATCTTTCTGGCGCACAGCTATCGGGCTGCGTCGTCCGGCGATGACGCATTGCTGGCGGACATCGTCGAGCTTGCTTCCGCCTTTGCACCCTCGCGCGAGCGCCATCTCGAGACCACGGCGCAGGGCAGGGCGTTCATCGAGATTGCGCGTGCCGCATGGAGTAACGCGCTGCTGGATCGGCTGATCGCCTCATGCGAGGCGGCTATCGTCTATCCGGTTGCGGTTGGCCTCGTCAGCGTCGCGCACGCAATTCCGCTCGCGCCGACAGTTCACGCCTTCCTGCATGCGGTGACGTCGAACTGGATCTCGGCCGGCGCGCGCCTGGTGCCGCTGGGCCAAACCGACAGCCAGCGCGTGCTGGCGCAGCTCGAACCGGACGTGGTTGCGACGGCCAAGCGTGCGCTTTCGGCCTCGCTTGACGACCTCGGCAGCGCCACCTTCCGCGCCGATCTCGCCAGCATGCGGCATGAAACGCAGTATACGCGGTTGTTCCGGTCATGACGGACTATTCTGCTGTCGTCCCGGCCAAGCGAGCGGCGCGAGCGCGAGCCGGGGCCCATAACCACAAATGCGTGTGGTTATGCAGGCTGGGGACCCACCCACCGTGCTCTGGGAATTGAGTTCGATGGTTATGGGTCCCCGCTTTCGCGGGGACGACGGTGGAGAGGTATTCGACATGGCTAGTTCGCACGGCCCGCTTCGCGTCGGCATCGGAGGTCCGGTTGGATCGGGAAAAACCGCGCTGATGGATCTGTTGTGCAAGTCGATGCGCCAGCGCTACGACATCGCCGCAATCACCAACGACATCTATACCAAATGGGACGCCGAATTCCTGGTTCGTTCGGGATCGTTGACCGCGGACCGGATCGCGGGTGTCGAAACCGGTGGTTGCCCGCACACCGCCATTCGCGAGGACGCCTCGATGAATCTGGCGGCAGTTGCCGACATGCGCGCCAAATTTCCCGGTCTCGATGTGATCCTGATCGAGTCCGGCGGCGATAATCTCGCCGCGACCTTTTCGCCGGAGCTCGCGGATCTGACGATCTATGTGATCGATGTGGCGGCCGGCGACAAAATTCCTTCCAAAGGTGGCCCGGGCATCACCCGTTCGGACCTTCTGGTGATCAACAAGATCGATCTGGCTCCCTATGTCGGCGCCTCGCTGGAAAAGATGGATACTGATGCCAGGCGGATGCGCGGCGAGCGGCCGTTTGTCATGACCAACCTGAAAAAGAGCGAGGGCCTCGATCGCATCATCGGCTTCATCGAAACCAAAGGTGGTCTGAGCCCAGCCAAGCCCGCCGGCAAGCTCGGAGCCGGGCGGCGCTGACGCCCGTCTCGGTTACACTTGCTTCACCAATTCACTGGATGGCCGGAGCATGTTGGGAACAAAATTGGCTTGCGTCCGTTAGTGTCCTTCGACGCCGTTAACCTATTTTGCGTGGTAGTCGCTTTGCCCGCCGTGTTAGATCACGTTCCGCTAACTGCCGTTCCGATCGACCATGACAGCCGTCCCATGCATGACGGTTGGTTGTCACTGCATTCCGATTTATGGCCGTCAAGGCCGTCATCAGAGGTAGTTCAATCGATTTGCCAACGCCTTTTATTTGAGTGAACGAGTGGTTCGGCTGGGTCTCATCACCGGTTTTATCGCCCTGATCGGAGTTCTGCTCTCCGGTCTTGCGGCTTATCGCGTTCATGATCAGGAGCTAACGGTCGATGGAATTGCGCTGGCGCGCGCGATCGACGTTCATGCCAGCCTGGTCCAGGACCGCCTGACCGAGCGTGAGTTGCTGGCGAGCGTGGCATCCGGCCTTTTCCGTTCACCGTCGGTGATGAAGGCCAACATGCTGGAGCCTTTGCGTTCCTCGATCTATGCCTTCAAGACTGACTTCGTGGTGGCAAGCTGGATCGCGCGGCTTCGTCCCGAAGAGTTGGCCGGGGCGCGCACTGAGCTTGCAAATGCCGGATTTCCCAATCCGGCCATCCGAAGTTACGACGGCACTCCGCTGCAGACGGCCGCTCTTTCCCAACCGGTCGACGTGTTGATGGATGTTGAGCCCCGCAACGTGGAGACCATGGACTTTCCGGGCCGCTGTTTCGATCAGCATCCCATTCTGGGGCCGATGCTGGCGCGGGCGATGTCGGAGATGAAGCCGGTGGCGTCCGATCCACTTCCGCTGTTGCGTCGTGACGGACCCGTCGGCCTCGTCCTTGCAGCACCGGTTTTGCAGAGCAACGGAGCCCAGCCGGCCGGCTTCGTGACCTTCTCTTACGAACTCGCGCCGCTGATGCTGACCAACGACGACCTGTCGCTGTTCTCGGTGGCGCTGAAAGATCCGCGCGACGAACATGGCGAACTGGTTGCAGGCGAGGGCGGTACCGTTGTTTCGCGACCGGCCAACCCGCAAAGCCCGACTCCGGTCGTGAGCCGGACGGTTTCATTTGGCGGGCGCGACTGGACGCTGACCTATTACGCCAAGACCAATGCCATGAACCGTGCCCGCCAGACGGCGGCGATTGTGGCGGCCATTGGCTTCGCTTTGACCACCATCGTCTGCGGTCTGTTCGGGTATGTGGCCTATAATAACCTGCGCCTCAGCCGCGAAATCGAGGTGCGGATCGGCTTCGAGCGGCGTCTTACCGCGGTCATCGACGAGCTCAACCATCGCGTCAAGAACATCCTGGCGGTGATTCAGTCGATCGTGACGCGCACGCTGCGCCACGGGGCGGATATCGATGTTGCCCGCGAACTCCTGATCGGTCGGATTCACGCGATGTCGAACGTGGTTTCGCTGCTCAGCGAAAGCCAGTGGCAGGGCGTCAACCTGAAGGGATTGTTCGAAGCGCGCGCCATACCGCATGCCGACCGTATTGCCGTCAGCGGCCCCGAGATCATCGTGAGCGCGCGGGCGGCGCAGTCGTTGTCGCTGTTGTTTTTCGAACTGGCTTCACATTCCGACGAAGGGCTCTCGCTGGTCGGAAAACATCCGCACATCGTCGCGCATTGGGAAGTGTCCGGGGAAGAACCGAACACGATCTTTCAGTTTCGCTGGGAGGAATTCAACACCAGCGCCGCAACCCGCCGCGCCGATAGCGATTTCAGCCTCATCTTGCTTGATCGCGTAGCACCCGAGGCGCTCGGGGGCACATCGAAGAGGTATTTCACCGATGTCAGCTATGTCTACGAACTGACAGCCCCGATGGAAACCGTCGTCGACATGTCGGAACGAGACCGGACCGAACAATTTTCGGCGCCGCTCAAGCCTGTTCGATAGACCCGAAATCCCTAACCATTGCCGCCGATCACGGCGCGCACGGTCTCATCGGGACCAAAGTCCTCGGCACCGTCGACATAGAGCAGTGCGGAGAGCTTGGATCGCGCGCGATTGACGCGGCTCTTGATGGTGCCGACCGCACAGCCGCAGATCGCCGCCGCATCCTCATAGGAAAATCCGGAAGCACCCACCAGGATCAGCGCCTCACGTTGGTCCTGCGGTAGCTTGTCGAGCGCGGTGCGAAACTCCTCGAACTCCAGATGCGCATTCTGCGCTGGCTGGGCTTTCAAGGTTTTGGCGTAGCTGCCGTCGGCATCTTCGACCTCGCGACGCCGCTTGCGGTAATCCGAGCGGAACAGGTTTCGCAGGATCGTGAACAGCCAGGCCGGCAGGTTTGAACCCGGCTGGAAGGAGTTGATGTTGGCGAGTGCGCGCAGCAACGTCTCCTGCACCAGATCGTCGGCGCGATCGCCGCTACCCGAAAGCGAAATTGCAAAGGCGCGTAAGCTCGGCACCGACGCCAAGATATCGTCGCGCAATGAATTGGTGAGAGGCATTATTCCCCTCCGTCTTTTTTGCCCGCATCTTTTAGTTGGGGACTAGTCTCGGGGACATCAAGCTTGCGGATCAACTCGACGAACCGATCGGGAACGCCCTGCCGGACAACATCGTCGTACATGGCGCGCAACTGATGGCCGATTCTGGACTGGATCTCGGCATTCAGGCCGCCCTGCTTTTTTGCTTCCTTCATGTCCTGTCCCACGCTTCCCCGGGGGTTAAGCTTTTGTATTTTCACGATTAATCCTCAAAATGTCCCATGCCTCGGCTCCTTCCGTTCGAAGGCCTAATTCGAAGTCAGGATAAAAGTTCCGCGAACCTTTGGAACTTTTCCTCCACTCGGACGTAAATCCCGCATCTTGGGGAGTGTCGGGTCAGCCCCCATTTCGATGGTTCGACCCAGAAAAGAGATATGGAGTGGGGATGTCCCGATCACAGCTCGTTGCCGAACACTTGCCGTTGTTGCGCCGTTATGCCCGCGCATTGACCGGAAACCAGTCCTCGGGCGATGCCTATGTCGGAGCCATGCTTGAGGCATTGCTTCAGGATCCGTCCCTGCTCGACGAAGACCATGGCCCCCGCGCCGGTCTTTTCCGGCTGTTCACCCAGATCTGGAATTCGGTTTCGATCAACGACGATCCTGACGTCGCGACGTTGCCGATGCCGCCGGAGCGCAGGCTGTCGAATATCACTCCGCTGCCGCGTCAGGCCTTTCTGCTGTTGTCGCTTGAAGGTTTTTCGGAAGAGGAAGTCGCCTTCATTCTCGGCGTCGATGTGCCGGAGGCCCGCAAGCTTGCGGACACAGCCGGGCGCGAGATGGCCGCTGAAATCGCCACCGATGTTCTCATCATCGAGGACGAAACTTTCATCGCGATGGATCTCGAGAGCCTGGTCAAGAACCTCGGCCACAATGTGATTGGCGTCGCGCGCACGCATACCGATGCGGTAGCGCTCGCCAAGAACAAGAGGCCCGGCTTGATTCTCGCCGACATTCAGCTGGCCGACGGGAGCTCGGGTCTGGACGCAGTGAACGAATTGCTGCGGACCTTCGAGGTGCCGGTGGTGTTCATCACCGCCTATCCCGAACGCTTCCTGACCGGCGAGCGTCCGGAGCCCGCGTTCCTGATCTCAAAGCCGTTCCAGCCGGCGATGGTATCGGCGGTGGCGAGCCAGGCGCTGTTCTTCCAGCGCAATTCGCGCAACCGCTCGCCCAAGGTGGCGTGATAAAACCTGATAAATCGTCCAAGGAAGCCAACATAACGGACGCGCGGAAAGCGCGTCCGTTTTTTATTGTAAATCCGGCTTATGGCGCGAGTGGCGTCCGACCAGAAGCAGTATCCCGCCGATTTGCGGCAGCAATGCCAGCAAGACAAGCCGGAGCATGGCGAAGTCCTCCAGCGTCGGCCGCAGCAAGCCGTGGGACGCCCAGGTGACAAGCTTGATGGCTGCGTCACTCTGAGGATCCGCGGTCTGCCCGACGGCTGTCATGGCGGAATCGAGGATCTGGCGACGTTCCACGACAGCTGCTTCGCGCTCCCTGCAGAATTTCCCGACGCCGCCTTTGCACTCCCGGTCACGGGCAGTCATCGCGTCGGTCAGCGCGGCCTGCGCGTTGGCGACAGCCGGTGTGACGCGCGAGGCACGCGCGACCGCCACGTCGCTGATGTTGGTGGAGGCGAAGCCGATGCCCGCCGTTACCGCGAACACGAATGTCATGAGCCAGACGCCCCAGCCAACCAGCGCAGTCGCGCGCTGCCCCGTCCGCCACAGTCCGGCGGCGCAGGATGGCATCACGAGGGCGACGAGGTCAGCGGCCACGCCAACCGCAAGGAAAAGCCATCCCGCGATATCGCTTGATCCCAGTGATCGGGCAAACCAGCCGTTGATCGTGATGCCGACGGCGGCAAGGGAAAGCGCGGCGATCGATAAAAGCACTAGGGCCACGTGATCGCGCGAGCGCAGGGCGGTTTCGTTCGGATGGGACGTCACGGCCGTTGGCGGCGTGACCGGCGCTTCCGGGATTGCCTCTTCTGTTGGCAAAAATTCCGGTGGGATCAAAAATTCCGACGATGCCCATGACTCAGAAGATGAAGATTCAGGCTCCGCAGAAGCGGCGGGCTTCGCCTTTCTTTTGCGCGGACGGGGGGCCCTGGCCCGCTCGGCCCCTTTTTTATCCCGCTTCTTCAGCGGGATTTGATGAAGGGGAATAACCGAGGCAATGGTCTCATCAGCCATGGAACCGCTCCTGCCGGTTGCAATGGATACGCGTAGCGGCAAGGTGCAACGTGCCGGCGCGACGACACCTAAGATTAAGCGCCATGGGTCGTCTAGGAACGACGCGCAACACTCGCGGATTCATTTTCGCAGTTGCTTCCATGGCTTAGTTTCGCGGGTTCCGTGGCGGCAAAAAACGGTGGAAAACATATCCGATGCTCGACAAGCTGCGTCGCTGCCATCCGCCATTCCCGGAACGAGGTGACGGCGCAGCGGCTATACAAAATTGAAATGGGGTTTGATGTCGATTAGGCCCAAAATCAGGGCACTGTGCGCGGGAACGCGCCAATTACCGGCTATGCCTATAAGCGACTATGCCTAAGGAGTTCGAAATTGAGTGTTGCCTTCACCAAGGAAGAAAGTGCCGAGACGGCGTCCGAGACGCTGCTGCCCGATCGTCCGATCTCGCCTCATCCCAATCTCGTTACCGAACAAGGATTGAAGGCTCTGGAATCTCAGCTTCAACAGGCTCGCGAAGCCTACGAGGCAGCGCAGCGAATTGAGGATGTGAATGAACGCAGACGCGAAGCCGCGATTCCCTTGCGGGACACCCGTTACTTCTCGGAAAGGGTGAGAACGGCCCAGGTCATCGCCGATCCGATATCGTGCGACGTTGTTGCTTTTGGCAGCACGGTGACATTCAGCCGTCATGACGGCCGTGTGCAAAAATTTCGTATCGTCGGGGAAGACGAAGCCGATCCTAAAGGCGGATCAATTTCGTTCGCATCGCCGGCAGCAAAGTCCCTGATGGGCAAAGTCGTCGGCGATGTCGTAGGCTCGGGAAGTCAGGAGCTTGAGATCGTCGCGATTTCGTAGGCTTGCCGTTCAGGGTTGCGGATGTGCTTGGACAAGGCCTCTGTGAGGCTACTCGCCTTTCAGTCGGCATAGCGCTGGCGTGCTCTTTATTCGTACGCTGACAACTCGGTCGTTCGGGTCCGGCAAACCTGTTCCCCGCAAAGCTACGCAACCTAGCTAGGCTCCGTACCTTATTAGCGAATTCTGATTCAAGCTTTCCAGGAGCGCGATCCAACGACGTTACAAAGCTGCCCGCGAGCATGGGCGCGTTTCTGAAGGCGATCTTGCGGCAGTCCGGAAAGCTGGTTTCACCGAGGCCGAGCTCGTTGAAATCGTGGCGTATATTTCGCTTTCCATGTTCCGCGTTTATTTCAACCTCATGGCCCGAACAGCCATCGACTTCCCTGTCGTGAAGTCGGCGGATCTATCGTAGTAGCTCTTCCACGCTTCCCGAAGGTTGGACGCTGTCGAAGCTGATTCAAGTTCAGATCGACGGCGAGCGTCTACAGATGGGTACGGCAAATCGCCCCCCCTCTGCTAAATCCGCGTTGGGTCGCCTCTCGCGGCGTTTTAGGCCCATCTCGCGAAGTTCCCGGAAGCCGATTTGCGGAAACACCAAAGGCGACCCTCATCACGAAAATTTCAGGCGCCTCAAGCGAGGTACTGGGGTGCTGGTCCTACCTCCGAAGGTGGGGCAGTAGGAAAAGTTTTGCCCGATTTCCGCAGAAAATTCGGGGCGCGGCTGGCATCACCACAGCCGCGCCCCGCATCGCCGGTCAATGGGGCAGGGGGGACAACCGGCTGCGGAAATGACGCACAGGCCTTTGGATCGTTCCAGGCGGGTCTGGCTTTTTTTCAGATTTTTTCGTGGCCACTTTTTTGTCGGAAACGGCTTATTTCGAGAAACCTTGGGGTTTCGACCGCGTTGATGTCTGACCAACAGGTCTCAGACCGCGGGACAAGAAATGTCACGGCTCACAACGGGGATATCGGGTGCCATCGCCCTCGTGCTGATTTCCGGCGCGGCGCAGTTTGCCTTGGGTCGGGATTTGGGACTGTCCCCTACCTCCAGCAGGCTTTCGCTCATCGATGATCAATCATCGCAGTCGTCCGGCGCTCTCGCAGCAGATGCAACTGGGGTCAATCGCGGCGCCAAGGCGGATCGGACGACGGGGCCGGCGGGCGCGCCCGCTCTCACGCGAACGGTTTCGCTGAAGCTGAATGGCTTTTCGGAAACCACCTTCCTGGTTCGTGTCCCTGTCGCCGCCAGCACTCCCACCGCGCCGTCGCCGGCCAGGCCCGTCGCGCGCAAGCCGGTGGTGGCATGCGAGCCCATGGTCAGCGTGTTGACCGAAGTTGCCAAACAACTTCAGCCGGGCCGCTGCGTCACCTGATCGGCGCATCCGATAAATTAAAATTACTCGGCCGGCGCTTCGTTTGAGGAGGGGCGGCTGGCGAGCAATCCCAAAGCCAATCCGCCGACGGCCAGAATCGGGACCAGCTTTTTGACGCCAATGGCGCGGACCACCTGAAGGGCGGTGGCGACCATGACCGGATCGGCGAGCGCCGTGTGCAAGGCGGACTTTGCCGTTTCCTTGACCTCTTGCCGGGCCTGCCGCTTCCGGACGGCGTAAACGAGGATTCCGATCAGTGCGATCAGGAAGAAAATTCCCGCGCCGGTCAGGCAGGCTTCGATCGGGCCGTAATTTTGCAGGACGTAGACAAAGGCGGCGGCGGAAAGGAATGCGATCGTGACCAAAAAAGCCAACGCGATCGCGGCGGCAAGCGAGGTCATTCTGATGGCCACACCCGCCGAGTCCTTGATGTCGTCGATCATCCGCGTCAACATCTGCCCGCCTCGCCGGTTACGTTTCCATCCATGCTAGTTCTTACCTGCGCCAATTCTTACCTGCGCCAAGTCTTATCGACGCCAAGTCACGCCGATCAGGAAGCCCAATCCAAGCGCGAGGCCTACGGTCGCAAGCGGACGCTCGGTGATGACATTTTCCAGCGTTTCTTCCACCGATGCGGCCGCGTCCTGGGCGGCGCCCATCATGGCGCTTGAGCGTTCGGAAAGGTCATCGACGACCGAATTGACATTGGCACGGGCATTCTTGTAGCCGCGGCGCGCCTGCTTGCTCGCTGTGCCTGCGAGCGTGTTCAGTGCGTCGGTGATTTGATCGGCGAGGGCGCTGATATCGTTTTTCACGTTGGCCACATCCTTCTCCAGCCGTTCATAGGTTGCTTTGTCTGCCATGTCCTGCATTCCCATTTCACCGTTGATACTCGACATCAAAAGCTCCCGGCGTTTGGATCGATATCAGGAGAAACGTTTCCGACTTCGGTAAGTTCCAGATGTGAAACCGACAGCCGTCGAAACGGTTCATGATGGTTGCGGTGCGGTCGATGTCGACAAATGATCGCGCAGGATCAGCGCCACGATCAAAAGCGGCGACGACAAAAAGCCGCCCATCGGACCCCACAGCCAGGTCCAGAACGCCAGCGAGATAAAGACCGCGAGCGCGTTCAACTCCAGCCGGCGTCCGATGATGGTCGGCGTAACGAAATGGCCTTCGAGAAACGTCAGCCCGACGAAGGCGAGCGGCGCGACCGAGGCCGCCCCGATCGTTGAAAATGCAATCAGCCCGACCAGTGCCAGGATTGCAAACATCGCGACCGGACCGATGATGGGCAGATAATTCAGCGTGGCGGCAAGTGCGCCGAGTCCGGCCGGGTTTGGCATGTCCGCAGCCCAGCAGATCAGCCCGGTCGCCGTTCCCACGCCCATATTAATCAGCGTCACCGTCAGCAGGTACGAGCCGAGCTGCTCTTCGATCGCGTTGAGGCTTCGCAACACCCGCAGCCGCGAATCGTGACCGGTAAAGGTCATGATCAGGGCGCGCCGCAGGTCGCGCCAGCTTGCAATGAACAAAACGAGCGTTGCAAAGAACAGCAGGAATTCAGTGAAGGTCGGCGACAGGAATTCCAGTGTCGGCTGCACCCATTCGAGTTTTGGTATCTGAAACGGCGCGGGCGGCAGCGCGTCGGGTCCACCGATCATGCCCTGTAGATCCCGCCACAGCGCAAGCGGCCGGTCGAATATATGGAGCTTGTCTTTCAGGCGGGCGCCGAGTTCGGGCAGCCGCGTGCTCCAATCCATCAGCGGCGAGGAAATGAGACCGATGATGAAGGTGACGCCGGCGCCGACCGCGCTCACGATCAGCACGGCCGAAAGCGCGCGGGGAATTCGGTGGCGCTCAAGAAATCCCGCCGCCGGCGACAACATGGTGCCGATCACGAACGCCGCCACGATCGGCAGGAAGAAAGCCTTGGCGACGTAAAGAACGGCAACGACGCTGATGACCAGAAGTGAAATCAGCGCGAAGGCGACGAACTCGGAGCGGCGAAGGGTTCGGGGCGATTGTGAGCCGCCATCGTCGTCCCTTGCCTGCGCACGCTCGTTGGGCACCACACGCAAACGGCTCTCCCCGCGGCTCGCCGCGGCGTCGCGACCAGAAGGTTTGATGCAGACACAAGGCGCCGCGCCGGCAAAAGTTCCGTCGCGCAGATGTGAATTACCGAATTCTTGACAGCGACAATATGGCCGCATGCGGCGGAGGAACCCGGCGCGCGTCCCGGCGTTTGTTGCCTAGGTAACTCGCATCTCCTGATGCGCAGCAAAAGCGGGGCAAATCATGTCACAGCGACCCGAACAAACGGATCGGCCGGCGCGTAAGCAACGGGCGACGACGACCAATGCGCTCATCGTCACCGGCATGCTTTCGCTGGCGCCGCTGGCTTTTTCAAGTCCGGCAAGCGCGCAAGCGCTCGCCTATGCGTCGGCGCCGCTGTCCGCGTTTCCATCGGATGACGCCACGGTCGCACCGGATGATTCCGCTGTAGCCGGCTCCAATGTGCTTCCGGAGCGGCTGCGCCGAACGACGGTCGCGCTCAATACCAATGAGGCGCCAGGCACGATCATCATCGATACCGGCAACACCGTGCTCTACTATGTGCTGGGTCAGGGCCGCGCGATCCGCTATGGCGTCGGCGTCGGCCGCGAAGGCTTCACCTGGTCGGGCGTGCAAACCATCACCAACAAGGCGGAATGGCCCGACTGGCATCCGCCGGCGCAAATGATCGCGCGCCAGCCCTATCTGCCGCGCTTCATGGCGGGTGGCCCCGGCAATCCGCTCGGCGCACGCGCCATGTATCTGGGCTCCAGCGACTACCGCATTCACGGCACCAACGATCCCACGACGATCGGAAAATTCGTCTCCAGCGGATGTATCCGGCTGACCAATGAAGACGTGACCGACCTGTTCAGCCGCGTCAGCGTTGGGACGAAGGTGGTGGTGCTGCCGAAAAATGCCGCTCACATCGCGGCGCGGCCGATTGCCGGAGGCGATGTGGCTTCCGTCGCGCCACAGCCTCGCGCCGAGGTAACGACGCTTCCCTCGGGACGTCGGGCGGTGAACCTTTCAATGTCCTCGCTGTACTGAGGACAAGAGCCTGGCCTTGGACTGACCTTGGAGGCGAAGCGGCATGGGCATAGCCAAGAGCAAGACGGCATTGGGTGGGGTTGCCGCACTGGTCGTGGTGGCGATGTCGTCGCCGGTGCAAGCCGAGGATTTCCTGTCCACTCTTTTTGGCGCGTTCGGCGTTCACCGGCCGCAGCCGGCGTCGATGACGCGGCTGCCTTACGGCGGCGAAGAAAACACGGCTTTTCCCCCGGAAGGCGTGGTATCGCGCCCGCGGGCCTATGGCGGCGGTGGCCAGGCCTATTGCGTGCGCACCTGCGACGGGCGCTATTTTCCGATTTCAAGCGCCGGCAATCAAAGCCGCGCTGCATCCTGCAACAGTTTTTGCCCGGCCAGCGAAACCAAGGTGGTTTATGGCGGCAATATCGACAAGGCGGTCACCGAGAGCGGCAAATCCTATTCCGAACTGCCCAACGCCTTTCGCTATCGCGATGAACTCGTCGCCGGCTGCACGTGCAACGGCAAGGACCCGGTCGGTCTTGCGGAAGTGAAAATCGAAGACGATCCGACGTTGCGCCGGGGCGATATCGTCGCCGGATCCAACGGGCTGATGGTCGCTGGTCGCAGTGCCGATCGGCGCGGCGCCTCGCTCGATCTTTCCCCCGCGCCGGACTCGATACGCTCGCATTACCGGCGTGTGCCGGTCGTCGCGTCGCAGTAGCGACAGCGCGCGGTTCAGCCCGCGCGGATTTTCTGCAGGAATTCGGTGACCTGGTTGCTCAGCTCGAGACCCTGCGTCTCTAGAGTTTCCGAGGCGTGCTTGACGTTTTGCGCAACGCTAGCCGCCGCATCCGCGTCGGCTTTGACGCCCGCGATATTTTCGGAAACGTTTCGGGTGCCTTGCGCGGCGTACTGGGTGTTGCGCGAGATCTCCTGGGTCGCGGCGCCTTGCTCTTCGACCGCAGCGGCAATGGCGGTTGCGACCTCATTGACCTCGCCGATGATGCCACCGATTCCCTTGATCGCCTCGATGGCCTCATTGGCCACTTTCTGAATGTCGGCGATCTGCCCGGAGATTTCCTCGGTCGCCTTGGCGGTCTGGCTCGCCAGCGATTTGACCTCGGAAGCCACGACGGCAAAGCCCCGGCCGGCTTCGCCGGCACGTGCGGCTTCGATGGTCGCGT
Source organism: uncultured Alphaproteobacteria bacterium (assembly GCA_963770515.1). Classification (GTDB taxonomy): domain Bacteria; phylum Pseudomonadota; class Alphaproteobacteria; order Rhizobiales; family Xanthobacteraceae; genus Bradyrhizobium. The sequence goes on along the minus strand of CAVYPW010000001.1, from coordinate 304,409 downwards.
TCAGCGCCAGCAAGTTCGTCTGGGAGGCGATGGAGTTGATCAGACCGACCACTTCGCCGATTCCGGCGGCGGTCTTTGCCAATCCCTGCACCGTGTTGTCGGTTTCCCGCGCGCTGGAGACGGCGCGGCTGGCGATTCCGGCGGCATGCGAGGCCTGGCGGCTGATGTCGCCGATCGAAGCGCTCAACTCATGCGACGCCGAGGCGACGCTCTCGACGTTCATCGAGGCCTCGCCGGAGGCTTTCTCGGCGATCTTCACCCGCGAATTGGTCTGCTCCGAAACCTTCGACAGGTCCGAGGAAGTCCCTCGCATCCCGTTGGAGGCGTCGTTCAAGCGGTCCAGCGTCTGGTGCACCTGGCTTTCGAATTCGCCGACATAACCCTCGATCGCCCGTTGCCGTGCGGCTGCGCCGGCATTGCGCTCACGCTCCTGCTGCTCGATCCTGAGTTTGTCCGTGGCTTGCTGCTTGAAGGTTTCAAGCGCGCCGGCCAGCGCCCCGATCTCGTCGCAGCGCTGCGCGTAGCCGGTATCGACGGTCAGATCGCCGGATGCCACGCTCAGCATCGCATCGCGCATGATGTGCAGCGGGCGGATAATGCGGCGTGTCACGGCGATCATGGTGCCACAAGTCAAGGCAATCGCGGCCGCGAGCAGGACGAGCTGGAGTACCAGCAGGCGCTGGGCTCCGGCGTGCTGAGCAGCGGCATAATCCCTGGCGATATCAAGCGCGCGCTCGGCGACCGCAACGATGCTGGTCATATGCTGGACCGAAAACGGATTCCACTCGTTGGCCTTCATTTCCGGCTTGTCGCCGTTCACCAGCGCATTGATGAGCCGGTCGCGCTGGCCGAGAAACTGCGGCTCGAAATAGGCAGTCCTGGCTTCCGCCATCGCCTGGGTAAAACCGGGCGGCATTTCGGTCGCAGCCGCGACCGTCGTCAGCGCGTTCCAGGCAGTTTCGACGCCGCCGACGAGCTTGGTGTAGGTTTGGCGGACATCCGCCGACAGGTGGCCGGCCGCAAGCCCATTCGATACCAGCAGCGATGCCTCGCCGGCGGTATTGCGCATCAGCCAGGCGAGCTGTTTGATCATCAACATCTGGTCGATGACCGGGTCGTCGTGATTTACGGCTGCTGCGACCTTGGTCGAAATCTTGTCGAGCGTTTCGACCAGCGCGGCCGTATTGTCCATGAATTCCTTGCCGAGTTCAGGCCGGCGCGAAGCCTTCGGCTTTTTCAGCGCGTCCCACGATTCGGCCTCCAGCACGGCGAACGCGTCGATCAGCCGGTTCAACTCGGAAAGCAGTTTTGCGCGATCGGAAAAATCCATCTCGCTGAGCGTATGGCTTGCCGAGCGCATCGCGGACAGTTCGGCGTCGCGGACCTCACGCATGTAACTCTGCATCGTGGACGGCAGAACCGCATCTTCCTTCAGGTTGCGGCTGGTTGCGGAGCGATCGCTGCGCAGGTTGTGCAGGGCTTTGAAAAGGCCCGAGGAGGCATCCGAAACCAGCAGGATCCGGCTGGTCACTGCGAGCCGTCCCCAGGAATTCCAGGCGCTGAAGCTGAGCAACCCCGTCATGCAGAGGGCCATCAAAACGATGACCGACTTGATCAGTGAAGACACCGTAAAGCGATCGAGCATGACACCCCCAAGGCAAGCCTGCCCACATAGCCAAAAAAGGGTAAATTTTTAGACAGCGGCATTGCCGTTGTCGGGGTGAAAGCGCTGATGCTGCTGGTATATTGCGAGGGGTTCCGCACAAGGAACCAGCGGGGAGGTCTGTGCGTTGAGGCTGCACCGCCAACGCTCTTTCGCTCTCTTCTCGCGTGTATCAGGGGAAATTACATGCTCATCAGTGCGCTTGTGACCTTTCTGGTCGTCATTCTGATTTTATATCTCGTTAACCTTTTGCCGCTCGATGGTCGCGCCAAACAGATCGTTCGCGTTATCGTGATCATTCTGGGCGTGTTGTCGCTGCTCAAATATATTGCGGTATTCTAGCGGCCCGGTCCTTCCGGCATCTCTCAAAAAAAGCCCCGGCCTCAAACAGGCTGTGTGGAAACGAGAGGCTCCGGTGATCCGGGGCCTCTTTTTTCATTTTTAGGGTCAGGCGAGCCTGATCTTGAGGCTTTGCGGGCCGATGAGATTGATGACCCGCATGATGTTGTAGACAAGAACGCTGAGGGCGGCTTCAGTCTTGACGTTGGTAAGGCCTCGGGTGAGGAACCTGCCGCCAGCCGTCATCCGCTTGATGGTTCCGAACGGGTGTTCAGCGGCGCATCGCCGCTGCCGCATGAGGTGTGGATCGGCTTCGACGCGGGCATTCATGCGTTGAAGCGCGTCCTCGTAAAGGTGTCTTTGAACGAAGCGGCGCTCGACGCTGGTGCATCTCGGCTTGAGCGCGCAACCCGAACAATCGTCGGCCATATACAAGACGCTCTGCTTTCTGGTGAGGATTTGCTTGCGCACCAGTGTTCGGCCCGCCGGACAACGAAAACTGTCGGTTTGCGGCTCATAGATGAAGGCCGTGCGGTCGAAGAAGTCGCCTTGATTGTTGACGGCCCGGTTCGCTGGCACACAAGGCGTGATGCCATCGTTCTCGCAGGCTGCCGCGTCTGCTCCGTTCGAATAGCCAGCGTCCGCCACCACCGTGAGCGTATCGGCCGCAACCGCATCCTTCGTCGCCTTGGCCATCGGATGGAGCAGCCGGTTGTCGGTCGGTTCGGTAGTAACCTCATGGTGGACGATCAGCCCCGTCGCAGCATCGACCGCCGTCTGGACATTGTAGGAAGGAGGCTTGGAGCCTGCCCCTTTACCCATCGGCCGCGCATCGAGCTCACCTTCTACAAGACTGGTCCGATCTTCCGCCTTAAGTCGCGCCGCCAGAGCATCAAGGTCGGTGCGGCGTGCCCTGAGAGCCTTGAGGGCCGCAGCCGTCTGTTCCGCATCGCTGTCAGCCGGCTCGCTCGCATCGATGCTGTCGAGGTTGGCAAGATAAGCCGCGATCTGTTGATCGATCCGGACGGCCTCTTCGGCGACCTTGCGTTCGCCCATAATCCGCTTGGCGCTCGCCACCGCCCGGAACTTCGAACCGTCGAGGGCCACCAGACGGGCCGCAAATAGTCCCTGCTCGCGGCAGAACAGCACGAAGGCCCGGCATGTCCCTACGATCCCGGCTGCATTGTCCCGCCGAAAGTCCGCAATTGTTTTGAAGTCGGGGGCAAGCCGCCCCAACAGCCACATCAGTTCGACATTGCGCCGGCACTCGCGTTCCAGCTTGCGGCTCGAACGAACCTCGTTGAGGTACCCGTAGATATAGAGCTTCAGAAGATCGCGCGGGTCATAGCCGGGCCGCCCGGTCGCCGCCGGTGTCGCTCGAACCAAGCCGAGCCCGAACATATCGAGACCTTCAACAAAGGCATCGATCACCCGCACCGCCGCATCAGCGGCAACGTAATCATCGATCCGTGCCGGCAAAAAACTCGCCTGGTTACGGTCCCCACCTCGAATGTAGCGCATGAAAAAGGCCGCATCATTGATGATGCGGCCTCTCTATCTGATTTGCCCCAGTTCTCACACAGCCTGGATGGCCGGGGCTTTTTTACTGGGAAACGTTCGATCCGAAGTTTTCAAACCGTCTTACTTGAGCGTTACTTGAGCGTCCTGAACCAGTCGTCCACGTCCTTGTGGATCTGGTCTTTGGCAAAACCGTAACGCTGCTGCAACTTGCCTTCGAGCTGTTCGCGGCGGCCTTCGATCACGTTGAGATCGTCATCGGTGAGTTTGCCCCACTTCTCTTTCGCTTTGCCCTTGATCTGTTTCCAGTTACCTTCGACCTGGTTCCAATCCATCGTCGTCTCTCCTCCGTTGAGAAGACGAATCAACGGCTGCGATGCCTGATCGTTCCGGAAACGCGTTCAACCTGCGGCCTTGGCCTCGCGGCGCCGTGCGGTGAGGATATATTCGGTGTAGCCGTTCGGCTGCTCGCGTCCCTTGAAGACAAGATCGCAGGCTGCCTTGAAGGCGACACCGTCAAAGGCGGGCGCCATCGGCCGGTACAGCGAATCGCCCTTGTTCTGGCCGTCCACCACGACGGCCATGCGCTTGAGCGAATCAATCACCTGCTCCTGGGTGACGACGCCCTGAAGCAGCCAGTTCGCCAGATGCTGGCTCGAGATGCGCAAGGTCGCGCGGTCTTCCATCAGGCCGATGTCGTGAATGTCCGGCACCTTCGAACAACCGACGCCCTGATCGATCCAGCGCACCACGTAGCCGAGAATGCCCTGGCAGTTGTTGTCGATCTCCTGGCGCACATCATCGGGCGCCCAGTTCGACTTGGAGACCGGGATGGTGAGGATGTCGGACAGTTTGGCGCGCGGACCACCCTTGGCGAGTTCCTGCTGACGTGCCAGCACGTTGACCTGATGATAATGCAACGCGTGCAGCGTCGCCGCGGTCGGCGACGGCACCCATGCCGTGGTGGCCCCGGCCTGCGGATGCGCGATCTTTTGCGTCAGCATATCCGCCATCATGTCGGGTGCTGCCCACATGCCCTTGCCGATCTGCGCATGACCCGGAAGGCTGTCGATCAGGCCCATGTCGACGTTCCAGTCCTCATAGGCCTTGATCCATGGCTGCGCCCTCATGTCGTTCTTGCGGATCATGGGGCCTGCTTCGATCGACGTGTGGATCTCGTCGCCGGTGCGGTCGAGGAAGCCGGTGTTGATGAAAAAGATACGCTTCAGGGCTTGCTGGATGCAGGCCTTGAGATTGACGGTGGTGCGGCGTTCCTCGTCCATGATGCCGACCTTCAGGGTATTTTCCGGCAAGGACAGCATTTTCTCGACGCGCCCGAACAGCTCGCAGGTCAGCGCCACTTCATCCGGTCCGTGCATCTTCGGCTTGACGATGTAAACCGAGCCGGTGCGGCTGTTGCGCAAGCTGGACTGTCCCTTGACGTCATGGATCGCGAGCAGGCCGGTGACGGCCGCGTCCAGAATGCCTTCCGGAATTTCTTCGCCGGCGGCATCGAGCACCGCATCGGTAAACATGTGGTGGCCGACATTGCGGATCAACAATAAGCTACGCCCGTGCAGCTTGAGCTCTTTGTTGCCCTCCGGCGTCGTATAGACGCGATCCGGGTTGAGCGCGCGCTTCAACGTCTTGCCGCCCTTCTCGAAGTCAGCGGACAACGTGCCGTTCATCAGACCGAGCGTGTTGCGATAGACAAGCACCTTGTCCTCGGCATCGACCGTTGCGACGCTGTCTTCCATGTCGAGGATGGTGCTGACGGCGGCTTCCAGAATCACATCGGCAACGCCGGCGGAATCGTTCTTGCCGATCATGTGGCTGCGGTCGATCCTGATCTCGATATGCAGTCCGTTGTTGACGAGAAGAATGGCGGACGGCGAGGCGGCGTCGCCAACGAAGCCTGCGAACTGATCGTTGGATTTCAGCGCCGTGGCGTTGCCGCTCTTGAGTTTGACCGCGAGCTTGCCGCTGATGACGCTGTAGGAAACCACATCGGTGTGGCTGCCGGTGGCGAGCGGAACGGCGGAATCGAGGAAGGTCTTGGCCTTCGCCACCACCTTGTCGCCACGCGCCTTGTTAAAGCCCTTAGCCCCTTCGCTCGGATCATGCGGGATCGCATCGGTGCCGTAAAATGCGTCGTACAAGCTGCCCCAACGCGCATTCGCAGCATTCAGCGCGTAGCGAGCATTGGTCAGCGGCACCACAAGCTGCGGTCCGCAAATCTTGCCGATCTCCTCGTCGACATTGACTGTCTCGACCTTGTGGGTCGCCGGTTCCGGCAAGAGATAACCGATCTCTTTCAGAAAAGCGGTGTACGCCCCGAGGTCGAGCGGCTTGCCCTTGTTGGCGCGGTGCCAGCCGTCGATCTTGGTCTGCAAAGTATCGCGGTACGTCAGGAGTTCGCGGTTCTTCGGCGCCAGGTCGCGCACAATGCCGGCAAGTCCCGCCCAAAACGCGTCCGGCGCAATCCCGGTTTTCGCCGCCGCCTCTTTGGCGATGAAATCAAACAGGACGGGCGCAATCTTCAAGCCGTGGGCGTCGATACGATTCATGATGGATTTTTCTCGCAAGAGGCAGCGCCGGGGGGCGCCGTCCTTAAGGGATTTTCGAGGCAAAAAACGCGCCAGCAGGGCGCGAAGGTTCGATGGCCTTTTAGCGCCAAAGCGCACCGCAAGAAAAGCCCTTGAATTGCTTAGGGCGCCGTCAGGCGCGGCTCAAATATTGGCAGCCAGATCAATGACTTCGTCGAACAGAACGCCTGTCGTCACCAGCATGTGTTCGATTGCCCCGGCCGCATCGCTGACCGAGCTTGTCGAGGTATCGATGACAAGCTCGCTATCGAGCGGCGGTTCGTAGTCATTGCCGATGCCGGTGAAGGCCGGCAGGCTGCCGGCGCGCGCTCTGGCGTAATGCCCCTTCGGATCGCGGCCCTCGCAGATTTCGGCCGGTGTTGCGACGTAGATTTCGCGGAATGCGGTGTCGGCGATCTGGCGGGCGCTGGCGCGGTCTGCGCGCGAAGGCGATACCGCGGCGACGATGGCGATGTGCCCGTTGCGCGCCAGATGGGTAGCAACTTCGGCAAGCCTTCGAATATTCTCGCTGCGGTCGCTCGCCGAGAAGCCAAGGTCGCGGTTGAGGCCGGCGCGCAAGGTGTCGCCGTCGAGCAGGATCGGTGAACCGCCTTTGCTGAATACGGCGCGTTCCAGCGCCCGCGCCAGCGTCGATTTGCCGGAGCCGGGCAGTCCTGTCAGCCAGACCACGGCGCCGTGATGGCGGTAGCGCGCCGAGCGTTCGTCCGGACGGAGCGCAGATTCCACCGGCACGATATCGATTGGAATCGCGCGTTGTCCGGCATCCACCGACAGCACCAGCCCGCCGCCGGCGATCCGGCCGTTGACCTCGATGACCAGCCGTCCGGTCCTGGGATTGTCGGCATAGGCATCGGCGGCGATCGGCTGAGCCAGCGCGATATCGATCTCGCCGACATGGTTGCGGGCGATTGACTGGGTCTCGACGCTCGCCAGTTCACCGGGGTCGACCGCCTTCTCGATCGCCACGACGCTGGCACGGCTTTCGCGGGTGCCAAGCCGCACCAGGATCTGCTCGCCTTTGCCAAGCGGCTTGTCGTGAAGCCAGAAAATGCGGGCGTGGATCCGTCTGGTTTCGCGCGGGACCGATCTGGTGTGGGCGATGACATCGCCGCGTTCGATAAATAGCTCACGATCGAGCGTGATGCCGACCGAGCGGCCCGCGGTCTGGGTGCGTTCGATCGGCGTCACCGGCCAGCTTTCGACGCTCTTGATTTTCGCGATCTTGCCAGCGGGCATGATGACGATCTCATCACCGCTCGCAAGGTTGCCGGATTCGATCCGGCCGGCGACGATGCGGCGATCGTCGAATTTGTAGATCGCCTGCACCGGCAGCCGCAGGGCAAGCTGTTCCGGCGGCCGTGCCGGCTCGAGCTGATCGAGCGCACCGATCACGGTCACCCCGTCGTACCAGCGAATCCGCGGCGACAGCGCGGCGACGCCGTCGCCGTCGCGGGCCGAGATCGGGATCACCGCGAGCGGCGTGACGCCAAGGCCGGTCAGGTGCGTGGAAATCTCGTCACGAATCTCGGCAAAGCGCGCGGCGCTGAAATCGACCCGGTCCATCTTGTTGACGACGACCGCGACCTGTTTGACGCCGAGAAGATGCAGCAGATAGCCGTGGCGCCGGGTCTGGTCGCGCACGCCCTCCAGCGCATCGACGATCAGAAGCGCGCCGTCGGCCTGGGATGCGCCGGTGATCATGTTGCGCAGGAATTCGGCATGGCCCGGCGCATCGATCAACACCACCTCGCGCGAACGGGTGCGGAAACGAATTTGCGTCGTGTCGATGGTGATGCCCTGGTCGCGTTCGGTTTGCAGCGCATCGAGCAGGAACGACCACTCGAACGGCATGCCGCGCCGCGCGCTGACCGCTTTCAGCATCTCCAGCTTGCCTTCGGGCAGGCTGCCGGTTTCATGCAGCAGCCGGCCGACCAGCGTCGATTTGCCGTGATCGACATGGCCGACGATGACGATGCGCACCTGTGGGCGGGTCGTCCCGTTCGGCGTCGTCAACGGCTCAGCGGGGATAATCATGTTCATGGCGGGGCTCGACGCAGTATTGTTTACAGATAGCCGGCAGCGCGCAGCCGCTCGAAGGCGTCTTCGGTCTCGTGATCGAGTGCGCGCCCCGAGCGCTCCGGCACCTGGGTGCGCGCAAGCTCGATCAGGATTTCTTCGATGCTCGCGGCGGTCGAATTGACCGGAAATGTGATGTCGTAATCGCCGAGCGATCGATAGCGCTTGCCGTCCTTGGCGAGATAAAGCGGAATGATCGGGATGTTTTCGCGCTTGGTGTAAGCCCAGATGTCGGCTTCGGTCCAATGCAGGATTGGGTGAATGCGCAAATGCGCGCCCGGCGGCGGCGAGGCGTTGAACTGGTCCCAGAATTCCGGCGGCTGATCGCGAACGTCCCATCCGCCCTCAGTGCCGCGCGGCGAGAACACCCGCTCCTTGGCGCGCGTGGCCTCTTCGTCGCGGCGAATGCCGGCGATCAATCCATCGAAGCCATATTTGGCGAGCGCAAGCTTGAGGCCTTCGGTCTTGCGGGCGGCCGAGCGGGCCGCCGGCGGCAAGGTCGGATCGATGGCCTCGATCGGCGGGCAGGGCTCGACCTTCAGATCGAGCTCCCATTTTTTGCCGAAGGTGTCGCGAAACGCATACATCTCCGGAAATTTCTTGCCGGTATCGACATGCAAGGCCGGAAACGGCACGCGGCCGAAGAACGCCTTGCGCGCGAGCCAGATCATCACGTTGGAGTCCTTGCCGAGGGACCACAGCAGCGCCAGCCTTTTCAGCCGCGCGAAGGCTTCACGGAAAATGTAGATGCTCTGTGCCTCGAGGGTGTCGAGGTGGTCCATTGAGGGGCCTTGCGGCCGCGTCTGGCTTGAATTTTGCGTGACCGAGACGACGTTGTTCGAGATGTCTCGATGCACCCTGTTATGCGCGTATCCTTGTTCAAGAAGATGCATCTACCGACCCTTGGTCTTGCGAAGCGAAAATTCTATATTTGCCTTGCTCAAGAGAAGAAATAATTTTCTCTTGGCGGGTGTCTGGTGACACATATATAGAAAATAATTCCAGTCAACTCGGAAGTTCCGGAGACGACGGTCGGATGCGGTTTCTACCGGTATTCCTCGATCTGCAACGCGGCGTGGTGATGCTTGTTGGCTCGGGCGAACTCGTCCGCGCCAAGCTGCGTTTGCTCGCGTCCGCCGGTGCCCGCGTTCGTTTGTTTGCGACCGACGGCAACCACGATTTCTCAGGTCTCGGTGTGGATGAAACGTCGCGGATCGAGTTCGCCGCGGGCGATCCGCTGACGGCTGAATTGAACGGCGTGATCGCGGTTCTATGCGCGGGGGCCGGCGACCTCGGCCCGGCGATGTCGGCGCGCGCGCGCGCAGTTGGTCTGCCCGTCAATGTGATGGACGATCTCGAACATTCCACCTTCATCTTTCCGGCCATCGTCGATCGCGGCGATGTCGTGGTCGCGGTCGGCACCGGCGGCGCTTCACCGGTGGTGGCGCGGCGGGTGCGCGAGCGCATCGAAGCGATGCTGCCTGCCCGGATCGGCGAACTCGCCGGTTTCATCGGCCGCTGGCGCAAGGCGATCCACGATCAGATTCCGGAATTTGCGCTGCGCCGGCGTTTCTGGGAACGCGTGGTCGATGGTCCGATAGGCGCGCTGGTACTGGCTGGACGCGCGGACGAGGCTGAAACGGCCTTGAAGGATATCGGTGATGCCTCCGCCTTCGCAGGCAGCACGCCGTCGGGCGAAGCGGAGGGCAGGGTCACGCTCGTCGGCGCTGGCCCCGGCGACCCGGATCTGCTCACGGTCAAGGCATTGCGCGCGTTGCAGGATGCCGACGTGATTTTCTACGATGAGCTGGTGGCGGGCGAAATTCTCGACCGCGCGCGCCGCGATGCGGCTCGCATCCCCGTTGGCCGGCGTGTCGGCAAGCCCGGCATCGGTCAGGACGCCATCAACGACCTGTTGATCGAAGCCGCGCGGGCTGGCCGGCGTGCGGTGCGGCTCAAGGGCGGCGATCCCTTCATCTTCGGCCGCGGCGGCGAGGAAATCGAAGCGCTGCGCCAGGCGGGCGTCGCCTATTCGGTCATTCCTGGAATCACCGCAGGGTTAGGTGCGGCCGCCCAATTCGAGGTGCCGCTCACCTTCCGCCACGAGGCGCTGCGCATCACCTTTCTCACCGCCCACAAGGCCAGGGATGCCGAAGCTGTTGATTGGTCGACCTTGACGGACGTCAAGATGACGATCGTGGTCTATATGGGGATGACGGCGGCACCGTCGGTGCGCGCTGGCTTGCTCGCCGCGGGGCGCTCGCCGCAAACGCCCGTCGGCGTATTCGCGCGCGTGACGCGAAAAGACGCATCCGCCGCGGTCGGCACCCTTGATGAACTGCCGGATCTCGTCGAAAAGATCGCCGGCGGTCCCGCCGTTCTCATTATTGGTGACGTGGTCGCGCATGCCGCGCCTTCGCGCCATCAAGAACTCACCCAACTTGCCTCTTATTTTCAGGTCGCTGCCGAATGACATCGCCGCTGCAACAAAAGATCAGGATCACGGGTCCATCGATCGTCACCGCCAACCGTACCATCGATGGCGCGGTGGTTTATCGCAATCACGCCCAGGGCTGGTCGACCGAACTCGCGGACGCTGCGGTCGTTCGCAACGCCGAGGAGGCGCGCGCGCTTCTGGCCGAGGCGGTCGCCGATGATGTCGGCGCCATCGGCCCCTATATTGCGCCGGTCGAGATCGCCGGTGACGGCAAGATCAGACCAGGCAATCTACGCGAGCGCATTCGCCTCAAGGGCGTCACCATCGATCTTCTTCCGGTTCCGGCATAAGGCCAATCTGCCATGTACGCGTATGACGAACTCGATCGAACGCTCATCAATGAACGCGTTGAGGAGTTTCGCGACCAGGTGAAGCGCCGGCTGTCCGGTGAGCTCACTGAAGACGAATTCAAGATGCTGCGGTTGCAGAACGGCGTCTATCTGCAACTGCACGCCTATATGTTCCGCGTCGCGATTCCCTACGGCACGCTGTCCTCACCACAATTGCGGCGCCTGGCGCATGTGGCGCGAAAATACGATCGCGGCTACGGGCATTTCACCACGCGGCAGAACATCCAGTTCAACTGGATCAAGCTTGGCGAACTGCCGGATGCGCTCGCCGATCTGGCCGAAGTCGGCATCCACGCCATGCAGACGTCGGGCAACAACACGCGCAACGTTACGTCCGATCAATGGGCGGGCGTGGCGCCGGGCGAGGTCGAGGATCCCCGCATCTGGTCGGAATTGTTGCGGCAATACACCACGCTGCATCCGGAGTTCTCCTTCCTGCCACGCAAGTTCAAGTTCGCGATCACGGCTTCCGCGCACGACCGCGCGGCGATCAAGATTTACGATATCGGGCTGCGACTGCACCGGAATGCGCAAGGCGAAATCGGATTTGAGGTCCTGGTCGGTGGCGGGTTGGGCCGCACGCCCTTTATCGGCAAGACCATCAAGCCGTTCGTCCATGGCCGCGACCTGCTGAGCTATGTCGAGGCGATCTTGCGCGTCTACAACCAGTACGGCCGCCGTGACAACATCTACAAAGCGCGCATCAAGATCCTGGTGCACGAACTCGGCATCGAGAAATTCGCCGCCGAGGTCGAGGAGGAGTGGCGCGCGATGAGCGACAGCGCGCTCACGGTCGATGACGGCGTCATCGAGGACATCCGCTCGCGCTTCACCTATCCGGTTTACGAAAAGCTGCCGCACTTGCCGGAAGAACTGAGGAAGGCGGCGCATGATCCGCTATTCGAGCGCTGGCGGCGCAACTCGGTCTTTACGCACAAGGTGCAGGGCTATGCGATCGTGACGCTGTCGCTCAAGCCCGTCGGTGGACCGCCGGGCGATGCCACCGCCGACCAGATGGATGCACTGGCCGATCTCGCCGACAAATATTCCTTCGGCGAAATCCGCGTCGGCCATGAGCAAAATCTCGCGTTGCCCCATGTCGCCAGGCGTGATCTGCCGGCACTGTGGAAGGCGCTCGACAAACTTGGATTGGCAACGCCCAACGTCAACCTGGTCTCCGACATCATCGCCTGTCCGGGACTGGATTATTGTTCGCTGGCGAACGCGCGCTCGATTCCGATCGCGCAGGAGTTGACCCGCCGCTTTGCCAACCACGACACCGCCGAACTGATCGGCCGGTTGCACATCAACATTTCCGGCTGCATCAACGCCTGCGGTCATCACCATGTTGGCCACATCGGCATTCTCGGCGTCGAGAAGAACGGCGAGGAGTTTTACCAGATCACGATCGGCGGCCGCGCCGACGAAAACGCCGAGCTTGGCGTACTGATCGGGCCCGCCGTGGCTTACGGCGAAGTCGCCGACGTGGTCGAGGATATCGTTGAAGCCTACCTCGCGCTGCGCGAGCGTCCCGACGAACTCTTCGTCGATACGGTGAAGCGGCTTGGCGTCGAACCTTTCAGGGAGCGGGTCTATGCCACTCGTTAAGCACGGCAAGATTGCCGCCGACAGCTTCGTTCATGTAGCGGACGACGCCGAATTGCCGGAGGGAGGCGGCGTGCTGGTTTCGGCCGCGCGCTTCCTCGAAAACCCGGAAAGGCTGCTGGCGAAGACCGCAAAGCTCGGTGTGATCTGGCCGAACAATCGCGACCTCGACGATCTCGTGCCATACCTCGACCGGCTTGCGGCGGTTGCGCTGGTGTTTCCGAGTTTTCGCGACGGTCGCGCCTATAGCCAGGCGCGGCTCTTGCGTGAGCGGCACGGCTATCGCGGCGAATTGCGCGCCACCGGACAGGTGTTGCGCGACCAGTTCCTGTTCATGCTTCGCGCGGGCTTTGACGCTCTCGAAGCCAGGAAGGAAAGCGACGCGGAAGCTTTTGCACTCACCGCCAGGCGCTATTCGGTGTTTTATCAGCCGACCGGCGATGGCCGGATCACCGCGCTTCACCGGCGGATGCAGCAACGCCATTCGGAGAGTGCGCGCTAGTGAAACCTCTTGCTGAGCAGATACGCGAGGACTTTCCTGCGACCGAAAAAGCCGAAGCGCTCGACGCCACGCTTCGTCACGCGGCCCCATCGGAAGTGATCGAGGGCGCCTTGCGCGTGATTGGTCGCGAGCGGCTGGCGCTGGTTTCTTCCTTCGGCATCGAATCCGCGGCACTGCTCAAGGTCATGGCCGATGTCGATCCGGCGATCCCCGTGATCTTTCTCGACACCGGCTGGCTGTTTGAGGAGACGCTCGCCCATCGCGATACGCTGATCGCAAGATTGGGCTTGCGCGACGTTCGCACGATCACGCCGCAGGAAGAGACGCTGCGCCGCGAGGATGCAAATAGTGAATTGTGGTTCTCCGATCCCGATGCGTGTTGCCGGATTTGTAAAGTGGAACCTTTGAAGCGGGCGCTCGCGCCGTTTGACGGCTGGATCAACGGGCGCAAACGCTTCCAGGGCGGTTTGCGCTCCGAGATTCCGGTGGTCGAGGCCGACGGTGTCCGGCTGAAATTCAACCCGTTTGCAAAGATCACGCGAACCGACATCGAGGCGATCCATGCGGAGGCGAAGCTGCCGTCACACCCGCTCGTGACATCAGGCTTTCTATCGGTCGGCTGCATGCCTTGCAGCAGCCGCGCCGAACCCGGCGAGGACGCCCGCGACGGCCGCTGGCGCGGCCGATCCAAGACCGAATGCGGAATCCATCTCGTTAAGACCCCCTAGTGGAGTGGATTTGACATTCGCTACCCACCTAGCCGGGGGTTCGTCAGGCGAATGTCAAATCCTAAACTCCACTAGAATATTGAATTTGCTAGTGGTCCTTTAATTCTAACATTCGCAAAAGGGCCAGCCGAGAAGGGATGCGAATGTTAGAATTGGACCACTAGCGCGCCGCAACCCAGCCAGCCCGAAAAAAGCCACCCCGTTCACCTTTCAGCCACGGTTGGCGTGCAACAACCGCGCCTCAGACCTGTTGGGGGATGTTCCATTGATGCGCGCTCGAGTTCGCGATGATCGGGCTATTGGTGTTGAGCGGTTGCACGTCGGAAGCGCCGATCGAGCAGCCTACCATGTATTTGAACATGGCTGAGGGCGCCAAGCTCGATTCCCAGGCTGCGGCCACGATGATCTCGCTCTACCGCAAGAATAGCGGCCTCGGCGCCGTGGTGATCGACCCTGAATTGATGAGGGTCGCGGAGGGCCAGTCCCAGGCCATGGCGAGCCGCAACAAGCTCGACCACGATGTGAAGGCCCCACTGCCCAAGCGCCTGCAAGCGGCCGGATACAAGGCAACGATTGCGGTCGAGAACGTGTCAGCCGGATACCACACCCTGGCTGAGGCGTTTTCCGGCTGGCGGAACTCGCCGCCGCATCGGGCAAATATGCTTCAAATGGGTGTCACAAAAATGGGCATCGCGGCGAGCTATGCTCCAAATACCAAGTACAAGGTATTCTGGACGCTTATTCTCGCATCGACCGAACCGCGTGAACAAATTGGCATACCAATCCCTACCGGCCTCGCCGATTGACGCGACCGCGAACTAGTGTCCTAGTTCCGACGTCCGCAATCAAATATCCCAGGCGATGATGGCAACGACGCCCGCAAAAGCACAGCGCGTACTCGTCCTTCAGGGCGGCGGTGCGCTTGGTTCCTATCAGGCCGGCGCATACCAGGCGCTCTGCCACTTCGATTTCGAACCGGAATGGATTGCGGGGATCTCGATCGGCGCGATCAATGCCGCGCTCATTGCCGGCAATGAGCCGTCGAAGCGCGTCGACCGGCTGAAAGAATTCTGGCAGATGGTCTCTTCGGTGGCGCCTTGGATTCCGGCTCCGATCACCAAAGGAGATCGGGAGCGCTCGCTCTATAACGAAACCAGTGCAGCGATGGTTGCAACCTTCGGCACGCCCGGCTTCTTCACGCCGCGCGTCCCGCCGGCGCCGTTATGGCCGAAGGGCAGCCCGCAGGCGCAGAGTTTTTACGACACCGCTCCGTTGCGCAAGACGCTGGAGCGGCTCGTCGACTTCGACCGCATCAACGATCTGAAGTGCCGGCTCAGCGTCGGGGCGGTGGGTGTGACTACGGGCAACTTCAAATATTTCGACAATGTCGAATTCAACAAGCTCGGCAAGCGGTTCGGCCCCGAGCACGTCATGGCGTCGGGCGCGCTCCCGCCCGGCTTTCCTTCAGTTGTCATCGACGGCGAGCATTATTGGGATGGCGGCATCGCCTCCAATACGCCGCTCGATTATGTGCTGGATATGGAAACCATCAACGACCTTCTGATTTTCCAGGTCGATCTCTTCAGTGCCCGCGGGCCGCTGCCGGAGTCCATGCTGGAGGCGGCCGAACGCGAGAAGGATATTCGCTTCTCCAGCCGCACGCGCATGAATACCGACAAGAACCGGCAGATTCACAACGCCCGCAAGGCGGTCCGCGATCTGATCGATAAACTGCCCGACCATCTCAAGAACGATCCTTCGACGGTCTTTTTGCGCGAGGCGGCAAAGGAGAACACCGTCACGGTGGTGCATTTGATTTACCGAAGCAAAAATTACGAGACTTCCTCGAAGGATTACGACTTTTCCCACGTTGCGATGGTCGAACATTGGGAAGCCGGCGTACGCGACGTCTACCGCTCGATGCAGCACAAGGAATGGCTGGAGCGGTCGCAATCCGGCGAGACCATGGTGACCTACGATCTCTCGGGCGAAGAAAATCCCCCACAAAGGAGTGACCGAAATGACTGATCTGAAAGGCAAGACGGCGGTAGTGACCGGTTCGACCTCCGGCATCGGGCTGGCCTACGCCCGGGCCTTCGCCAGCGCCGGCGCCAACGTCGTGATCAACGGCTTCGGGGCACCCGCCGATATCGAAAAGGAGCGTTCGGCCATCGAGACCGACTACAAGGTCAAGGCGGCGTATTCATCGGCCGACATGACCAAGCCCGCCGAGATCGCCGACATGGTCGCGCTCGGCGAAAAGACCTTCGGCTCGGTCGACATCCTCGTCAACAACGCCGGCATCCAGTTCGTGTCGCCGATCGAGGAATTTCCGATCGAGAAATGGGATGCGATCATCGCGATCAACCTGTCGTCGGCGTTCCACGGCATTCGCGCTGCCATTCCCGGCATGAAGAAGCGCGGCTGGGGCCGCATTATCAATACGGCTTCTGCCCACTCGCTGGTGGCCTCGCCCTTCAAGTCGGCCTACGTCTCGGCCAAGCACGGCATCGCAGGCCTCACCAAGACCGCGGCGCTTGAGCTTGCGACCTTCAAGATCACCTGCAACTGCATCAGCCCCGGTTATGTCTGGACGCCGCTGGTCGAGCACCAGATCCCGGAGACCATGAAAGCGCGCAATATGACCAAGGAACAGGTCATCAAGGACGTGCTGCTGGACGCGCAGCCGACCAAGGAGTTCGTGACCTCCGAACAGGTCGCCGCGCTCGCGCTGTTCCTGTGCAGCGATGATGCATCGCAGATCACCGGCGCCAATCTCTCGATCGACGGCGGCTGGACCGCGGAATAGGAAAGTCCGGCGGGGCCCTGCCAGATTTCGTCATTGTCGGGCATAGCCGTTCGAAGAACGGCGTCGCTTCCGGTCGCCTGTGCCCGGCAATCCATCTGGATGCCCGGATCAAGTCCGGGCATGACGGTTCGGTTACTTCCCGAACGCCAGCACGTGAAGCCCGAGCCGCCGGCGGACGATGTAAAACAGAAGCACGGTCTCGAAGATCAGCGAGATCGAGGTCGCGGCCGCCGCGCCATGGCCGCCGAAGCGCGGCACCAGCGCGATGCAGAGCGCAACGTTCAGGGCAAATGACAGCCCGTAGGCCAGCGCGCAGATATATTGATGGCCGAGCATGTTGAGCAGCCGCTCGACCGGCCCGACCGCCGCGCGCACCACAAGGCCGATCGCGGCCACGAACATGATGTCGTAACCGAGGACGAATTGCGGTCCGAACAGCCAGAGCAATGGCTTGCCAAGGGCGAGCAACAGGATGGTCGCGGCCAGCGAAGGCCAGAACGTCCATTTGATCGCATGCGCGACATAGGCCGAGAGCCGCGCCTGATCGCCGAGCGCATGGTACTCGGCAAAGCGATGGGCGGTCGTGGCCGACATCGCGTAGTGAATGAAGGAAACCAGCGCCAGGGTTTTTACGACGGCGAAGTAGACGCCGACTTCCTGCGAGGAACGGTATTGTTGCAGCACCAGCACGTCGGTGTAGGACAACAGCAGGTAAAAGCCCTCGACCATCAAAATCGGCAGCGAAATCGAAAGCCAGAAACCGACGTCATAGGCTTTCGGGCCAGGCGGGATGTGACCGGCGAGGCGGCGATTGAGCGCCACCATCTGCCCGATCATGGCGATCCAGACCGCGGCCGCGCTCGCCAGCATCGCCGCGGTGGCCCCGAGATGAAAGCCGAGGATGAACAGGCCGGCGGTGACGCCAATGATCAGGGCCTGGCGGATGATAAATTGCGGCATCAATCCGAGCCGCATCCAGTCATGGGACCGCGCGATGCCGTCCTGGGTGTTGGCCACGACGAAGGCAGGCAGTGTGGCGCAGCCGATGTAGAGTGGAACGACCTCACCGGGTCCGATCCACGGCGAGAGTAATTTAACGACGCTAGCCAGCAACGCCGAGACGATCGAGGAGACCACGAACGTCATCCAACGGCTGCCGGAAAGAAAGCCGCGCAACAGCGCGTGCTCGTTGCGGGTGCGATATTCCGGAATGATCTTCTGCGCCGAAGAGGAAATGCCGAAGTCCATCATGCTGCCGAGCAGCAGCACCCAGGTCCAGACATAGACATAGATGCCGTAGTCGGAGCCGCCCATCCAGCGCGCGAGCAGCACCTGCGAGAAATAGGCAAGCGCTGCGCTGAACACGCGAATGATGAAGATCGTCCCTGCCAGACGCCGGGTGACCGAGGCCTCGCTGGAGCCCTCACCGCCGAGCATCGATCGCAGGCGCGCGGTGAGCCCAGACGGCTGATTGGTGGCGGATTGAGCGTCCATGACGGCCAAGCGGGAAGTCCTCACGCCGCAGGCGTCGCGGCCAAGGCTTTGGCTATCAACACTTCGTTAAGATTTGGTTGGAAGCGCTTATTCCAGATTGATGTTGAACTCATAGGAGCGGTCGCCGCCGACCAGCGTCAATTTGAGAGCCGCGCCCTCAGGGTTGACGCCCGGTGGCACGCCGTCGAGTTCAAAGGAAAAGCGTTTGATGTCAGGCGGGCCGTGCTCGACAAGTTTTGGAACCGGCAGCGCCCAGTCCGGGGTCGGACCTTCGACAAATAAATTGACCGTTCTAGCATCGGGCGAGAGCACGTCGACCACGACCGCAGACTTGCCCTCGCGCTTGACGTCGCGAATGGTGAGCGGATTGGGATCGCCGACCGAGGCCGGCTTCGGCACGGTATCGAGCGCGGCGAACAGGACGCTGTCTTCGGTGCTCGCGACGCTTGCGAATGTCAGTTCCGTGCTCGCTTCGACCGGAATGCAAATCTTTTCGCACACCGCGTAGTTGATGTTGGCGCGAAGCGTCACCGGCTTGTCGTTGACCTTCGGCACGATCCGCAGCGGCAGCACCACTTGATCGTGATAGCCGAGCGAGAAGCCGCCGGCGCCATCGTCGAATTTCGTCGGCGCCGGCCACAGAACGGTCACGGCCTCGACATTATCGGATTTCGAAAAATCAAAGCGCGGCGGAACGCCGGAATCGCCGGAGGTACGCCAGTAAGTTTTCCAACCCCGATCGAGTTGAACAGCGACGCCCCCGAGCAGCACAGGTCCGCTGCGCGACCCCGCAAGAAGCCGCACCGCGGCATGCGATCCCTTCTGCCATGGCGAGGCATCCTGCGCCTGCGCATCCATCGACGAAAACGAGGTCAGCGTGGCCAGGGCGAACAGAGCCGCCGATCGTGCGCTGCGCAACGTCGGTACGCGCTCGTGACAGGGGGGAACCATTGCGTTCATAAAGCGTCCTTAACTCCAGGCGAGATTGCAAGCTATTGAATTGCTTGTGATGCACGCGGAAACTTAACCCAAGTGCCCCCTTTCCCAAGTTCGAATCCCGTCTCAGCAACACGTTTTTGCGAACTTCGGAAAGTCAGGGGCACTAGCAAATTAATAGATCTAGTATCGCCTATCGATCCGAAGTCCCTGGGAAGAACTCGCTGCTTGCACCGCAGGGACTTCAGATCGGCGATACTAGTGTGGCGGTTCAGAAGTCCGCATCATTACTGCCGCGAGTTTCGTCATGCGGACTTCTGAAACCAAAGCCACACTAGATCAGTAATTTTGCTAATGTCCCTTCGATTCCGAAGTTCGTAAATGTGGGGCCGCAAGGTGATACGAACTTCGGAATCGGGACATGGTCTTGATTGACAGAACTCAAGCCCAATATCAGGATAGATCATCTAAGCGAGTCTTTGGCGATGAGTTCTGAAGGCAAAAGATCGGGAACAGGTCGCCGCGAAATTGCCGGCGCCGGTGCAAGCGAAAGCCATCGTTATCTCGATGGCCAGTTGTTGATCGCCATGCCCGTCATGGGTGACCCTCGCTTCGAACGCTCGGTGATTTATCTCTGCGCGCATTCGGCGGAAGGCGCCATGGGAATCATTGTCAACCGCCCGGCGGGCAGCATCGATTTTCCAGGCCTGCTGGTCCAGCTCGACATCATCAAGAAGGCCGACCAGATCAAGCTGCCGGAAAACGCCGAAACCCTGAAGGTGCTCAAGGGCGGCCCGGTCGAGACCGGCCGCGGCTTCGTGCTGCATTCGAGCGATTTCTTCATTCAAGATGCGACATTGCGGATCGACCACGAGATATGCCTGACCGCAACGGTCGATATTCTCAAGGCGATCGCCAAAGGCTCCGGGCCGAAGCACGCGATCCTGGCGTTGGGCTATGCCGGCTGGGCCGCAGGCCAGCTCGAAAGCGAAATCCAGGATAATGGCTGGCTGCATTGTGACGCTGATTCCGATTTGATCTTCGGCAGCGATGTCGAGGAAAAATATTCCCGCGCGCTGCGCAAGATCGGGATCGACGTCGGTATGCTCTCGAACGAAGCAGGTCACGCATAACTTCTCCGTCGCCCCGCTCTTGCGGGGGAGAGGGTCGGGGTGAGGGGCCTTGTCCGCGCACCGATTTAGCGGTGAGTCTCCTCACCCGCAACCCATCTTTCGATGCGCTGCGACCTCTCCCCGCAGGCGGGGAGAGGTCGGCCGAAGCACAATCTACAAGACTACTCCGCCGCCTGCTGCGCGACGGTGGGTTCGGTGCCGGCCACCGTGGCGCGTCGCATGTCGCGCGGCTGCGATTGATCGTAACGGCGCACGCGATGCATCGTTTGGCGGTTGTCCCACATCACGAGATCATGCAGCGTCCATTTGTGGACGTAAACGAACTCGGGCCGGGTGGCGTGCTCGGTGAGGTCGCGCAGCAACAGCCGCGCTTCCGGCACGCTCATGCCGAGGATCGCGCCGGCATGTGACGACAGATAAAGCGATTTGCGGCGATGAACCGGATGGGTACGGACCAGCCGTTGCCGCACCGGCTTGAACATCTGCTTTTCTTCCTCGGTGTAATCGAGGAAGCCCAGCGATCCCCGTGAATACATCAGCGAGTGCTCGCAGATCAGATCCTCGATTTCGGCCTTGGTGTCGTCGTCAAGCGCGTCATAGGCCGCGCGCATGTCGGCAAACTCGGTATTGCCGCCCTTCGGATTCACCACTCGCGCGGAGAGCAGCGAGAACTTGGCCGGGATCGGGCGAAAGGAGCTGTCGGAATGCCACAGGCAGTTGCCGAGATTGAACAGGTGGGTCCGGTGGTCGCGCGGCAACGGCTTGCCGTCCTTGCCGAGGTTGGAGACGTCGTTGAGTCCGGAGGTGAGGCGGTAATCTTCGCGCTTGGTGACCGTGCCGCCGCGCGCGCTCTCGCGCTCGCCGAAATTCCGGGCAAAAACCAGTTGCTGTTCGTCCGTGATGTCCTGATTGGGGAACAGCAGCACGGCGTATTTGTCCATGCCGGCTTCGATGTCTCCGGCTTCTTCCGCCGTGAGCGGCTTTCGCAAATCGACGCCGGAGACCTCACCGAAAAAATGCGGGTGAAGTTGGCGAATTGTCACGGCCATCGCGGGCCTCCCTGATTTTCAGCGGTTTATCCGCCGTCGTTTCAGGCAAAAGCTACTACTGGTCCGCGCGAAGTCAACGGATCGAGACACGCGTTGACCGCGCGCTCGGTATTCAGACGCGTCAGATCTATTGCGCGATGTTACCCGGCGGCACCGACGCCGATCGCCCGACATTGGCCGGCGGCCGCGGCACATTAGGGCCAGGCGCGGGTCGGGGCGGCGGCTGAAGCTGTCGCGGCGGCGGTGGGGGAGCGCCAAAGCCGAACAGGTTCCGGAACGCATGCGGAGCTGCCTGAGATGGGCTGGGCTGTCCGGCGGTGGGCCGCTTCGGCTTTTGCGGCGCCGCGGGCGCAGCAGTGGCCGGCGTTCCGTCCGGAGATACCGAGGCCACCGGCGTATCGCCTCTTGCCTGTTCGCGTCCGACTTCCCGGCGCGGCCAAGCGAAATCGTCGGCGCGCCCGGCCGGCGGCGTCAGTGGCTCGCCCTTCACCAGCGTGCGTGCGACGAGCGCATCGACTGCGGCGGGGCGCGATCCCGGACCGCCGAGCAACTGGTCGGTGCCGACGGAGGACGCTACCAACGGCACGATCGGTCCGGCCAGCGGTCGCGGCGCCGGCTGACCGGGCTGCGCACTGACGTCGGGCGTGGCGGGTTCGCTCGGCAGCGCGATCGGCCCGGAGCGAGAAGCCAACAGGCGCGTGATTTCGCGCTCGACATAGTGCGCCAGCTTACGCGCGCCGGCCTTGGTGAAATAGACGCCGTCATAGGAACGCAAACGCCGGATCTGGCCCTCGAAGTCGGGGCCCTGTTGTAGGAAGCGTCCGGCTTCATCGACGAAGCCGTCCCAGACGTCGACATAGGTGATGCCGGCCTTGGCGGAAGCTTCGCGGTAGAGCGAATCCAGAAACAGCATGTCGGCGGTGGCCTTGGCGCCGCGCACGGCGGGCAAGCCAACCCAGACGATCGGCACGCCCTTCGATTTCAGGACGGTGATCATCTCCTCGATTTTCTTGTTGTAGAGTTCGACCCAGCGATCGTCGTGGAATTCGACCACGCCGTTCGCTGCGCGGCCTCTTTCCGGCGCCATCACCTGGGGAACGTCGCCGTTGTCGGCAGCATCGTCGGGCGGCAGCTCAGCGTCGAGCATCTTCTCTTGGGGTTTGTCTTGAGGCTTGCCGGCGTCCGTTGCGCCGTCGCTCTTTGCATCGCCCGGCTTGCCGCGGGCGTCCTTCTTGTCGCTCTTTTTGTCGCCCGTTTTGTCAGAAGTCTTGTCGCCGGTTTTGGCGTCGGATTTTTCCGGCTCGCGCAGCGAGATGCGATCGCTCAGGCCGAGCATGACGACGATCACGTCAGGCTTCTCGGCCGGAAGGATGGTTTTCGCCGCCGCCGCCCAGTCGGCCGGGTCGCCCTTGGGCTGATACCGGATCAGGCCGGAGACGGTTTTGTGCCGGCGGATCACGCCCATGTCCGGTTGCTCGGCATAGGCATCCTCGAGGCCATAAGCGAGCCAGTCGGCCATGGCATCGCCCAGCACCAGCACATTGCGTTCCGGGACCGTCTCACGCTTTTGCGGCGGCGGTGCCTTGGAGTAATTCTCGATCACGCGAGGCGCCTGCTGCTGGAAGGGAGCGAACAGGTCGCCACCGAACCAGCCGCCGGGTCCGCGCTGCGGCCCCGGTTGTGGCCGGGGCGGGCCGCCGAAATTGAAGAACTGTGCGGACGCCGGAGCCGCGATCCCGATCAGCAACGCGACCGCAAAGGCGACCAGTGGTCCGGTCTCCGTGAACAGGCGCAAAAAGGATCGTGTCTTTGGCATGCGGCTCGGTCGCAATGGGTCGCTCGGGCGACAATAGTAACAAAATCGGGCTGCAAACGGGCGGATAAAAGCCCGTTCCAGGCGGACACAATAGGTTACCGTTAAAGTCTATAAGCCCTGTCGTAGAGCACGATCCAGACCGACTTGGAACCGGCTTTTCCGCCGCACTCCGGGATAGGGCTAAAATCGAAGCCTCTACCGGTCGGAATCACTGCCCTCTCAGCCGGTCGAGCATTTCCGAAGAGGCAAATCCGTCCGCGGGCGCCCCGACCGAGGCCTGGAAGCCGCGCAACGCCTCCCGGGTTTCGCCGCCGAACTGGCCGTCCGGAGTGCTGCGATAAAACCCGCGCTGCGCCAGCAATTGTTGCAGTTCCAGCCGCTCGGCCCGCGACAATTCGCGTTCCTGCCGCGGCCAGGCCTGCACGAACGGCTGCCCGCCACGCAAGCGGTCGGCAAAGTGGCCGATAGCGAGCGCATAGGCCTCGGCCGGATTATATTTCATGATCACGCGGAAGTTCTGCAGCATCAGAAAGCCGGGTCCCTCGGCGCCCGCCGGCGCCAGCAGATAGGCCTTGTCGCTTGTCGGTGGAAATGGCTGGCCGTTGGCGCGCCTGAGACCGAGATGCTCCCACTGCGCAAAGGTCATGACCTTGGCGCGGTCCGCCAGCATGTAGTTGAAGTCCTTGGGCACCACGACCTCGTAGCCCCAGCTCTGGCCGCTCTGCCAGCCGTCCTTTTTCAGATTGTTGGCGGTCGATGCAATCAGATCGGCCGGATCGTCGACGACATTGCGGCGGCCATCGCCGTCAGCATCGACCGCATAGCGTTTGAATGCCGTCGGCATGAATTGGGTCGGCCCGAAAGCGCCCGCCCAGGAGCCGCGCATCTGTTCGGGGTTGAGGTCGCCGTGGTGGAGGATTTCGAGCGCTGAGAGAAACTCGTCGCGGAAATATTTCTGGCGGCGGCCGATGCAGGCGAGCGTTGCGGTCGATTGCAGGACGCTGCGATCGCCCATTTGCGTCGAATAGTTGGATTCGATGCCCCAGATCGCCGCGATGGTATAGCGGTCGACGCCGTAAGCCTTCTCGGTCGCCTCGAACTGCGGCTTGTACTTGGCGAGAACCTCGCGGCCCTTGGCGAGCCTGACATCGTTGACGAGGATATCGAGATAATCCCAGATCGATTTGGTGAATTCCGGCTGGGAGTCGAGCAGGTCCATGATGCGCAGATCGGGGGTAAGGCCCGCCGTGAAACGCTGAAAGCTCTCCTGGGAAATGTTGCGACGTGCGGCATCCGGCCACATCGAGCCGACACAACTGTCGAAATTTGCGGCCGCTTCGCGGATGGCGCCCGCCGTCATCAAGGGATGACCGGAGGCGCCGTCCTCGCCGCTCCAGGCCGTCGAGCTGCCGGTCGAGGCCGGCTGGGCCGACGGCGTGGAAGATTTACCGCCAAAAATGTTGCCGAGAAAATCGAGTGGGCCACTGGCCGACTGGGCCGGCGCTGGCGCCGACCAAAGAAGCGCGACCGCGAGCACGGCCGCGCCTGTGTGTCGCATTGGCCGTTCGGCTTTCCACTTCATCATCCACCCGTAAAATCCATCGCAAGGCCTACCCTCAGGAGGCCTTGATGTCGTTTCCAATAGCTTAACAAAGGCAGGCTTCTGGCGTTAGGGATTTGCCGAAAAAGAGCGCATCCGTTGGAACTGCGGGCCCAATTGGCCTTTGTTCCCGGTCGCAAACCCGCTACCAAATATCGGGTTCAATTGATCTTCCGCAAGGCAGTGCCACCCCATGAAAATCCGCAAAGCCGTCTTCCCGGTCGCCGGTCTCGGCACCCGGGTGTTGCCCGCCACCAAGGCGATGCCGAAGGAGATGCTGACCATCGTCGACAAGCCGCTGATCCAATACGTGGTCGACGAAGCCAGGGAAGCCGGCATCGAGCATTTCGTGTTTGTCACCGGCCGCAACAAGCATGTGATCGAGGATCATTTCGATCGGATGTATGAACTCGACGCCACGCTCGAAGCGCGGGGCAAGAAGGCGGAGATCGATATTCTCGCCCGTGACCAGCCGGCGGCCGGCGCCGTGAGCTTTACGCGCCAGCAGGCGCCGCTTGGACTTGGCCACGCGGTGTGGTGCGCGCGGGACATTGTCGGCGATGAGCCTTTCGCCGTGGTGCTGCCTGACGAACTTGTGCTTCATACGCCCGGATGTCTGGCGCAGATGATCGAGGCGGCAAGCAAGCTAAGCGAGAAATCGAACTTGATTGCGGTGGAGGCGGTGCCCGATCACCTGACGCACCAATATGGCATTTGCGGCGTTGGAAAACGCCACGGCAAGGTCTTCGAGGTCGATGGAATGGTCGAAAAGCCGGCGAAGGGGACGGCGCCGTCGAACCTCTCGATCACCGGCCGATATATTCTTCAGCCGGAAATCTTCAAAATCCTGGAAACCCAGGAACGCGGCGCCGGCGGCGAGATTCAGCTCACCGACGCGATGATTGGTCTAGCGAAAACCCAAAAATTCTACGGCGTCGAGTTTGCCGGCGAGCGGCACGACTGCGGCTCAAAGCCCGGCTTTCTGCGCGCCAACATCGCCTTCGGCATGGCGCGCCCGGAACTGCGCGAGGGCCTGCTTGCGGAGATGAAGAAATATTCCGGAAAATGACGCGATCGTTGTTCAAGCGACCAGCGACAGCTTCGGGCCAGCGGCAAGCACGGCGCGATTGCGGCCGCTCGCTTTCGCTGCATAGAGGGCTTCGTCGGCTGCTCGGACCATGGCCGTCCATTCGATATTGGCGTTCGGCACCAGGCTTGCAACGCCGATGCTGACCGTGGTGGTCGCCGTTTCGCCGCACCATTGCTCGACCTTGAGGCGGATCGTCTCGGCCACGACAAACGCCTCCGCCGGTGACAGGTCCGGCAGCAGCACGGCGAATTCCTCGCCGCCATAGCGGGCTGCACAGTCGCCGGCCCGCTTCACCGAATCCGAGATGCATATCGCGATGCCGACCAGCACCTCGTCGCCGGCCTGATGCCCGAAGGTGTCGTTGAAGGTCTTGAAGTGATCGGCGTCGATCATCAGGAGCGCGAGCGGCCGTTTCAGCCGCGATGCACGCCGCCACTCGATCTCGATCGAGGCGTCGAACTTGCGACGGTTGCGCAAGCCGGTGAGGGCGTCGGTGGTGGCAAGCTCCTCGAGCTTTTCTTCGGCTGCCGCGCGGCGACTGATTTCGCGCGCCAGAAACAGGGTGGCGCCGAGCACGAACACGGCGAGCGCTGCCATGATCGAGCCGATCCGCGTCGCCTCGACGCGCCACAGCCTGTAGATATCGGCCCATCGCTTGCCGATCAGGACGACGAGCGGCCGCGTGCCGTCGCGCCAGACATAAAGACGCGGCGAGTGGGTCGCGGAAGCGACCCCTGAATAGGAACCGCTCGGTTCGGAAAGCGCCCGCCGCACCCCCGGCAGGTCACCGAGGTTCTTGCCGATCACGTCGAGATCGAAGGGCATGCGCATGATCACGGTGCCATCGCGCCGGAACACCGTGATGACGTCATTGGGATCAAGACGCAGCCGGCCGAACAGGTCGTGAAAATAGGAAAACCGGATCGAGCCGGCGACCACGCCGAGGAAGCGGCCGTCTTCGCCCGTGATGCGGCGGCTGAGCACGATGGCGTAGGCGCCGTGATGCAGCATCGGCCGGCTGATGAACAGGCCCGCATCAGGTCGATCACGGTGCACCGTGAAATACTCCTCGCTGCCGCGGTCTTCCGGCAGCGGATCGAGCGTCGAAGCATCGACGATCAGTTTTCCCTTGGAATCGAATACCTGGAGCGCGCCAAAATGCCGGGCCGTCGCGGCATGGTCGAACAGGATCAGTTGCCGCAGCGGCTTGGAGATCCCGTTGATCTCCGGCGCCACCATGTTGGTTGCGACCGCGCGCAGCGAAAGATCGAACAGTTCGACGTTGCGGCCGATGTCGGAATCGATGCCGGAGGCAAGATTTTCGAGCGTCTGCCGCGCCAGCTCTTCCTCGCTGCGGCGCATGTCGAGCATCACGCTGACGCAAATCGCCGAGAAGCCGATCACGGTAGCGATAGAGGAGATGATCAGCAGTTTTGCTGATAGCCGCCATGGCCGGCTGGCCTTGTCCCTGCGCCGTCCAGATCCCATCACCACTTCACTCCCGGAAGCATGGAAATGCGCCGCGAATGGTTGCTGCCGGCTTAAATGGGCCGGGTGAGAGCTGTAATACGTTAATGTTTCGTTGCCACCGGACCAACGGCCTGATCGTCTGGCGCTTTGAAGGACGCCCTGAAGCGATTAAAACGGCGCCTGACGTTGCCGAATCTGTTCGGCAAACGGTGCCTGTCCGTGAGAGCCGCTGTGACCCATTATGACGCGCTGCGCGACTATCTGAAGCAACAGAAGCCTGCGGAATTCGTGCTGAGCTTCGATCAGATCGAGGAGATCCTCGATGCGGCATTGCCGCGTGCAGCTCATCGCGCTTCCTGGTGGGAGACGCTGCGCAGCCCGCAGGAAAAGATGCCGCAGCGCGAAGCCTGCCTCGAGGCTGGCTTTATCGCGACCAGGCTGCCGGACGGCAAAAGCGTGCGGTTCACCCGGATGAAGACCACCCGTCGTCCGCGCGAGAGCGAGGATTCGCTTTAGCTCGCCGCCTCCAGGCGGACCTCGGTCAACAGCCGCATCGCGGCATCCGCGTCCATCGGCTCGCCGAAGGCAAATCCTTGCGCATATTCGCAGCCCAATTGATAGAGCTCGACGGCGTCGGAATCGGTCTCGGCGCCTTCGGCCACCACGTCCATGCCGAGGTCGTGGGCGAGCGCAATGATCGATTTGAGGATCACCGGGCGGGTGCCGCGGCTCGTGGTGCGCACGAAAGACTGGTCGATCTTGATGGTGTCGAACGGAAAGCGTTGCAGGTAGGCCAGCGACGAATGGCCGGTGCCGAAATCGTCCAGCGATAGGCCGGTACCAAGCTCGCGGATGCGCGTCAGCATCTGGGCTGCGTGCTCCGGATTTTCCATCACCAGCGATTCCGTCAATTCGAGCTTCAGCGTGCCGCGCGCCACCGAAGAGCGTGACAGCACGGTGCGGATGTCGTGAATGAGATCGTGTCGCAGCAATTGCCGCGAGGAGACGTTCACGCTGGCAAAGATCGGCTCGCGCGAGCGCATCGCGCGCTGCCAGATCGCCAGTTGCCTGGCCGTACGGTCGAGCACGAAGGTGCCGAGATCGACGATGAGGCCGATCTCTTCGGCGATGCTGATGAATTCGACCGGTGACATCCGCCCGAGCTTCGGATGATCCCAGCGCGCGAGCGCCTCGAAGCCGGCGATCGAACGGTCTTCCAGCCGCACGATCGGCTGATAGAGGATCGTGATCTCCTCGCGCTCGATTGCGCGGCGCAATTCGCTCTCCAGCGTCAGACGGTCGGTCTTTCGCGCGCGCATCGCGGGTTTGTAGACGTCGATGCGATCGCCGCCGATCCGCTTGGAGTGATACATCGCAAGCTCGGCGTCCTTGATGATCTCGTCGGAGAGCTGCGTGTGCGGGTCGGAGAGCGCGAGCCCGATGGATGCGGTCAGGAAAATCTCGCGGTCGTTGAAGGCGATCGGCGCGCGGATGGTCTTGCGAATGGTTTCGGCGAACGCCGTGATGCGCACGGGATCCTGTTCCGACATCAGGATCAGGCCGAACTGATCGCCGGCCAACCGCGCCAGCGTATCCTGCGGCTTGAGAATGCGGGTGAGGCGGCGCGCCAGCGTCAGCAGGATGGAATCGCCGACCGCGATGCCGACGGAGTCGTTGACCTGTTTGAAGCGGTCGAGGTCGATCACCATCAGTGTCGGCCGCAGGTTCGGCATGCTCTTGGCGAAATTGGCGACCGCGCCCAGGCGGTCGATGAACAGCTTGCGGTTCGGCAGCCCCGTGAGGTTGTCGTGCACCGAGTCGTGCAACATGCGCTCCTCGGCGTTCTTGCTCTCGGTGACGTCGGTCAAGGTGCCGATCACGCGGGAGACCTCGCCGTCGGAGCCGACGACGGGACGGGCCTTCAGCGCGAACCACATGAAGTGTCCATCCGGCGTGCGCAGGCGGAAGTCCTGCACCAGGCGGCCGCGGCGCTGGTCGAGCACGCTGTCGAGCGCGGCACGGAAACGATCCTGATCGAGCGGGTGCAGCACTTCGAGCCATTTGGCCGCCGGGCCTTCCAGCGTCCCGCGCTTGAGGCCGAGCAGCGATTCCGTCTCGGGGCTGGTGAAGACCTTGTCGGAGGAGACATCCCAGTCCCAGATCAGATCGCCGGATCCGGCAAGCGCCAGCGCCCGTCGCTCGACGTCGGAAACGATGCCGGTTGAGGCGCCGCCGCCGGCGAATGCGTGCTGCATCACGGTGAAGCCGATCAGCATCACGATCAGCACCAGGCCGCCGAGCAATGCGGGGCCGACGATATCGTTGGTGACGCTGCCTGTGATCGTCATCCCGGCCGCAATCACCCAGACCACGAGCAGGAACCAGGTCGGGATCAGCAGCACCGCGCGATCGAACCCGTGCGTGGAGAGATAGACGATCAGCGCGAAGCCTGCGATCGCGATCAACACCAGCGACATTCGCGCGATGCCGGAAGCGACCGCCGGATCGAACAGCGCAAGCGCGACCAGCGAGCCCAGAAATACCAGCCAGCCGACGGTGATGTGAGAGTAACGCACATGCCAGCGGGAAAGATTGAGATAGGCGAACAGAAACACCAGAAGCGTGGCGGCAAGGATCGCTTCGCCGCCGGCGCGCCATACCCGCTCGGCGTTGTTCGACATGTCGAGGACCTTGCCCCAGAAGCCGAAGTCGACGCCGATATAGACCAGCACCGCCCAGGCGAGCGCGGCGGCCGCCGGAAACATGATGCTGCCCTTGACCACGAACAGGATGGTCAGAACCAGCGCCAGCAATCCGGAGATGCCGATCACGATGCCCTGGTAAAGCGTGAACGAGTTGACCTTGTCCTTGTAGGCGTCGGGCTCCCACAGATAGAGCTGCGGCAGTTTGTCGGTACGCAACTCCGCGACGAAGGTGACGACCGAACCCGGATCGAGCGTGATGCGGAAAATATCCGCGGTCGCGCTCTCCTGCCGTTCGGGACGATCGCCGGTCGAGGGCGTGATGGTCGCGATGCGTGACAGCCCAAGATCGGGCCACAACAAGCCGGACGAAACGATGCGGTAGTGAGGCGCGACAATCAGACGGTCGAGCTGGTCGTCAGTGTTGTTGGCGAGCGCGAACACCACCCAGTTCTGGCCGCCCTCGCGGGCGCGGACTTCAATGCGGCGGACAATGCCGTCGGTGCCGGGCGCCGTCGAAACCTGGATGCGGTCGGTATCGCTGTGCTGATGCTCGAGCACGGCGGTCAGGTCGATCGCAGACACGTCCCCGCGGACGCTGACGGCGTCGATGGCCCACGCCGGCGTGGCCGCAACAATCATGAGGCCCAGCGCTAACGCTGCCAGGCACCTGATCAGGCGCAATGTCGGTTCTCCGCGGTCAACACCATTCGCGGGCGTCGATCACAGCCCGGCGTGTTCGGATAGATGACATGAATGCGAAGGAAATCAAAGGGTTTCCGGCCTCTGATCGGCCGCGATCGTTAAAGCGCCAACACAATTTTGCCAATATGTTCGCTCGTCTCCATGCGCCGATGTGCCTCCGCTGCTTTTTCCAGCGGGAAAGTGCTGTCCATCAGGGGTTTGATGCGCCCTTCACGCAATAGCGGCATCACCTTGGCCTCGATCGCGGCGACCATCGCCGCTTTATCCGCATTACTACGGGGTCTCAGTGTCGAACCGGTGTGATGCAGCCGCTTCACCATGAGTTCTTGCGATATTGGCTGATATCTTGGCGCCGCCAAGCGTTGCGATCTGCACGATTCGTCCGTCGGTTGCGGCAGCCTCATAGTTGCGTTCGACATAGTCGCCACCCACCATATCGAGAATGACGTTGGGGCCTTTGCCCTCTGTCATCGGCTTGACGGCAGCGACGAAGTCGTCGGTCTTGTAATTGATGGCGTGATCGGCGCCGAGCTTGAGACACGCATCGGCCTTGTCTTTCGACCCGACGGTGACGATCACCTTGGCGCCGAAAGCCTTGGCGAGTTGGATCGCCATGGTGCCGATGCCCGACGAGCCGCCATGGATCAGGATAGTCTCGCCGGCTTTCAACTGGCCGCGCTCGAACACATTGTGCCAGACGGTCATCAATGTTTCCGGTGTGGCGCCGGCCTCAAGTATCGACAGTGAAGCCGGTACCGCCATCGCCTGCGCGTCTTGGGCGATGCAATATTGGGCGTAGCCGCCGCCGGCGACCAGCGACATCACCTTGTCGCCAAGCTTGTGCTTGTGGGCGCCCTCGCCAAGCGCGACCACTTCGCCTGCGATCTCAAGGCCGGGCAAATCGCTGGCTCCAGGCGGCGGCGGATAAACGCCGGCGCGTTGAGCCACGTCGGGCCGGTTGACGCCGGCGGCCATCACCTTGATCAGGATTTCGCCTGGCCCGGGCACCGGCACGGCCCGCGTCTCCGGCAGAAGCACCTCCGGACCGCCTGGCTTGCTGATGCCGATGACGGTCATTTGCGAAGGGATTTTTTCCATGATTTGTCCTCGGCCAAACGCTAGAATTTTACATCTGATGAGCCAGTGTGGCGGTCAGAAGTCCGCATCATTATCGCCGCGAGTTCGTCATGCGGACTTCTGAACCAAAGCCACACTAGATCAATAGGTTTGCTAGTGTCCTTTCGATTCCGAAGTTCGAAACGTGGCGCCGCAAAATGCTGCGAACTTCGGAATCGGGACACTAGTCCCAATTGATTAGCTAGTCCCACTCCCTTTGTCGATCACGGAGCAGCGCGCATGGCCATCGAGGACGACGACAAGCCAAGACGGAAAATCAGCCACGAGATCGGGCAGGATCTTTCGCTGCTCTCGGTCGAAGAACTCAACGAGCGCATTTCACTGCTGACGTCCGAGATCGAGCGCCTGCAGGCGGCGGCGACCAAGAAGCGCGCCTCGAAGGAAGCGGCGAACAATTTTTTCAAGTCGTGAACTCTCGTGTCCCGGGCAAGCGAAGCGCAGGGACCCATACTTGTGCGCGGGACAAAGGTGGGCCCCGGATCAGCAGCGCACCGCAAGAGCGCCGCGCAGCATCCGGGGCACGAGACACACTCGGCCAATGACCGACATGGCAAACAAAGTCTGAAAAAAATCGCTCATTTACGGTTGATTAAGCTTTCTCAGGTATGACTGTCGCTGTCCTCTTTGGACACCGAGTGGCTCCTGTCCACTCTGTTTGACGCCTCCCTGTTATCAACTTTAAAGCCGCCGGAAACGGCGGCTCTTTTTTGCCCTTTTTCGCCGTACCTTCGGCACAAGTCTGAAGTTCTCACGGCATTCGCACGAGCTTTGCGGAGGGCGTTGGAAACCATAATTTCGCTTGCGGCTGGACTCTCGGGTCCGCACGCGCAATGATTTGTTCATCATAATAATCCCGGCCCCCTTCAGTGCCGCCTATTTGGCGCTAGCCGGCGATGAACAGTCGCGTGAGGCGTTAAGATGTCGGACCGGTCGCAAGGCGAAACCCCGCTTGTCCAATTCAGCGAGCGACTGACCAACTCGGCGGCGTTCGGCACTTTGTTCCGGGAAGGCATGGACCTGGTCGAGGAGACCGCCGCCTATCTCGACGGCGCCGGCCGCACTGAAGCCAAGGCGCTCGAGCGTTCCGTCAGCCTGACTTACGCCACCGAGAGCATGCGGCTGACCACCCGCCTGATGCAGTTGGCCTCGTGGTTATTGCTGCACCGCGCGGTCAAGGAAGGCGAAATGACCTTGACCCAGGCCAATCGCGAAAAAACCAAGGTCAAGCTTTCGGCCGCCGATCCCGGCCCCGACGAGATGATCGAAAAGCTGCCTCAGCAGTTGCAGGATTTGATCGCCCGCTCGATGGCGCTGCAGGGCAAGGTGCGCCGTCTCGACGCCACGATCCACGCGGCTCCCACCACCGAGCGCGCCCCGATCGGAAATCCCCTTGTGCCGCAGCTCAATCGCCTGAAGGCTGCGTTCGAACAATAACGGCGCGCCGGTCGAAGCCCGCACATAATAAAAACGCCCCCGAATGACGCGGGGGCGTTTTTATTTGTCGCAAAGCGAGGCCGAGAGGCCTCAATCTTTCTTGAGAAAGCCCGAGAATTTTTTCTGGAAACGCGAAACGCGGCCGCCGCGATCCATCAGCTGCTGGGCGCCACCGGTCCAGGCAGGGTGCGACTTGGGATCGATATCGAGGTTCAGCTTGTCGCCTTCCTTGCCCCATGTGGAACGCGTCTGATACTCGGTTCCGTCGGTCATGACGACCGTAATCGTATGATAATTCGGGTGAATTTCCGCTTTCATAGCAGGTCCTTCGGCGCGCCGGCGCCCGTGTTTCGGTTGTGCGGTGTCGGATTTGGCCGGGTCTATAACGCAAGCGGCGCGCCAAAACAAGCTTGTGGCGCCGATTTGAGGCCTGCCGTCGGCTGCCCCGCAGGACGCCGATTGCCAGCGTAGATGATGGAGCCTATCTGGGGGTGGCAAAACCAGTGGTTTGAAATTCATGAGCGCAGTTGAAGGGCTTGAAGACGGGCGTGATCCAGCGATGCCATCTGGCGATGGGTTGGCCGGGCAGTCCGCCACCGGCGAGGTGGCCTCGCCGCTCGATGTGGCGCTGAATCCGGCTCCCGCCGCGCGCACCGCAAGACTGCGTCCGTTGCTCGCGCTCGCGCCTTATATGGCGCGCTACCGCGGCCGGGTCACGCTTGCCTTCATTGCGCTGACTGTCGCCGCGATCACCACCCTGGTCGTGCCGGTCGCGGTGCGGCGGATGATCGATTTCGGCTTCACGCCGGAAGGCATCGCCCGCATCAACAGCTATTTCAGCGTCATGATTGCGGTGGTCGGCGTATTGGCGCTCGCCAGCGCGTCGCGCTTCTATCTGGTCATGACCATTGGCGAGCGGATCGTCGCCGATCTCCGGCGCGACGTGTTCGCGCATTTGATGCGGCTGTCGCCGGCATTCTTTGATTCCTCGCACAGCGGAGAATTGGTCTCGCGCCTGACGGCCGATACCACCCAGATCAAATCGGCCGTCGGCGCCTCGGTTTCGATCGCGCTGCGCAACATGATGCTGTTCATCGGCGCCACTGCGATGATGGTGATCACGAGCCCCCGGCTTTCCGGCCTGGTGCTGCTCGCCATTCCCCTGATCGTGCTGCCGCTGATGGCGTTTGGGCGCTGGGTGAGGCGGCTGTCGCGCAATGCCCAGGACACACTCGCCGACGCCAGCGCCTATGCTTCCGAACTGGTGGGCGCGATCCGTACCGTGCAGGCCTATACCGGCGAGCGGCTTGCGAATGCGCGTTTCGGGGGTGAAGTTGAACAGGCCTACGATGCTGCCCGCAGTTCGAGCCGGGCCCGCGCCGTGCTTACCGCCATCGTGATCTTCATCGTCTTCACCAGCGTCGTGGTCATCCTGTGGATCGGGTCGAACGATGTCGAGGCCGGCCTGATCAGTCCGGGCCGGCTCGGCCAGTTCGTGCTCTACACGGCGTTTGCCGCCACCGGCCTCGGTCAGCTCAGCGAGGTCTGGGGCGAGATTTCGGCGGCCTCCGGCGCCGCAGAACGGCTGTTTGAAATCCTGCGGGTGAAGTCCGAGATCGCGCCACCCGTGTCGCCGGTTTCGTTGCCGGAGCCCGCACGCGGCGATATCAGCTTTGACAACGTCCGCTTCGCCTATCCGACGCGTCCGAAGGCGCTCGCCGTCGATGGCGTTTCATTTTCGGTGCGCGCGGGCGAAAAAGTCGCCATCGTCGGTCCCTCGGGTGCGGGCAAGAGCACGCTGTTTCATCTGCTGTTGCGGTTCTACGATCCGGCCTCCGGCGCCATTTCGGTCGACGGCGTGCCGATTCCCTCCGCCGATCCGACCGAGGTGCGCAGGCGTATTGCGCTGGTGCCGCAGGATCCGGTGGTGTTTGCGGCGAGTGCCCGCGACAATATCCGGTTCGGCCGGCCCGAGGCCAGCGACGCCGACGTCGAACGCGCGGCGGATCTGGCGCATGCAACCGAGTTTCTCCGCCGGCTGCCCGGCGGCCTCGACACGCCGCTCGGCGAGCGTGGTGTCACGCTCTCGGGCGGGCAGCGCCAGCGCATCGCCATCGCGCGCGCGATCCTGCGCGACGCGCCGCTGCTCTTGCTCGATGAAGCGACGTCAGCGCTCGATGCCGAATCCGAGACGCTGGTGCAAACCGCGCTGGAAGAATTGATGAGCCATCGCACGACGCTCGTGATCGCCCATCGCCTCGCCACGGTTCTGTCGTGTGACCGTATTCTGGTGATGGATCAGGGCAAGATCGTCGAGCAGGGCACCCATGCCTCGCTGGTCGCGGAAGGCGGACTCTATGCGCGGCTGGCGCGGTTGCAGTTCGAAGGGGTGTGAGGCTTTACCCTCTCCCGCAAGGGGAGAGGGTAAGAAAGCAGCGCCTAGGGCCTCCAAACCATTTTCAAAACCGGCCGGCCTGAGGTCGGATTGACGTCTTTGCCGGCATGAACAAACCCGTTGCGTTGGTAGAAGCGGATCGCGCGGGCGTTGTCCTCGTTGACCAATAGCGTGATGGAAGCGGGCGATAGTCGCTTGGCTTCATCGACCAGCGCGTCCGCAAGCTTTGAGCCCCACAGGCCGGGCGCGACCACCAACTGGTCGAGATAGCCGCGTGGGTCGATGGTCACGAATCCGACCAGCGCGCTTGATTGTTCCGCGACGATGATCGTTGCCTTCGGCACCAGCTCGCTGCGCCAGCGTTCGCGCCACCACGGCAAGCGCGCCGCAAAATCGATGTGCGGATAGGTTTGCTGCCAGGTCTCACACCACAGCGCGATGGCGGTGTCTTCGTCGCCGTCGCGGTAGGGGCGGAGAGTGAAGGACAGATTCATCGTGTCCCGGCTCGCGCTCGCAGATGCTCGCGTGGCCGGGACACGAGTGTCATCGCTCCGTCAGCTTCAGTTCGATGCGGCGGTTACGTTTGTAGGCCTCTTCGGTGTTGCCGGTGTCGAGCGGCTGAAATTCGGCAAAGCCCGCGGCCACCAGCCGCTGCGCCGGCACACCGAGCGAGATCAGATATTGCACCACCGAGATCGCGCGCGCTGACGACAGTTCCCAGTTCGATTTGAACAGCGGGCTGTTGGTGATCGGACGAACGTCGGTGTGGCCGTCCACCCGCAACACCCAGGCGATTTCGCTCGGGATTTGCTTGTCGAGCTCGGTCAGCGCGGCAGCGACCTTGTCGAGTTCGGCGCGGCCTTCGGGCAACAACAGCGCCTGTCCGGTGTCGAAGAATACCTCGGACTGGAACACGAAACGGTCGCCGACGATCCGCACATCCGGCCGGTTGCCGAGAATGGCGCGCAGCCGCCCGAAGAATTCGGAACGGTAGCGCGACAATTCCTGGACCCGCTGCGCCAGCGCGACGTTCAGCCGCTGTCCGAGATCGGCGATGCGGCCCTGCAATTCCTGGTCGCGTTTTTCGGAAGCCTGTAGGGCTTCTTCGAGCGCGGCGAGTTGGCGGCGCAGGGCGCTGATCTGCTGGTTCAGCACCTCGATCTGCGCCAGCGCTCGCGCCGAGACCTGTTTCTCGGAATCGAGAGCCTTGTTGAGCTCGCCGGCACGGCTGGCGGCATCGCCGCCGGCGCCGGCAAGACCCTCATAGAGACCCTTGACGCGGTCGCGCTCCGCTTCGGCCGAGACAAGTCCGGCGCGCACCTGCGTGAGCTGGTCCTCGACATTGATCTTGCCGAGCTTTTCCAGCGACAGAAGATCGTTCAACTCGGCGATCTTGGCGTTGAGCTGTTCCAGCGCCTTGTCCTTGCCGGTGACCTCCTGGGACAGGAAGAACTGCACCACCAGAAAGACCGAGAGCAGGAATACGATCGACAGCACGAGCGTCGACAGCGCATCGACAAAGCCCGGCCAATAGTTGAAGGCACTTTCGCTGCGGCGTGCTCGGGCAAGGGCCATGGGCGTACTCGGCTAGTTTGGATGAAGATATTGCGGCACTGGCAGCGTGCCCCCTCTCCCATGGGGAGAGGGTTGGGGTGAGGGGGTGTGGTCCATCGATTGACTAAAACCCCTCACCCGGATCGCACTGGACGATGCTATCGCTTCGCCAGGAGCGATCCGACCTCTCCCTTTGGGAGAGGTGAAACTGCGACTCGTGTCTCGCATCAGCGCTGATGACTGCATCCTAACCCTTCTCCGGCAGGCGGCAAACGGCCTCGATATTGTGGCCGTCTGGATCGAACACGAACGCTCCGTAGTAGTTTGGATCATAATGCGGACGAATCCCGGGCGGTCCGTTGTCCCTGCCGCCGGCTGCGATCGCCGCCGCGTAAAACCGATCGACCGTGGCGCGGTCATCGGCTGCAAACGCGATATGCGAGCCGGTCTGCCGGGTATTGCGCATTCCGATCCAGAAGAAGGCCTTCGGGTCGATTCCATAGCCTGCGAAACGATTGCCGTCGCCATAAAGCCGCGCGATCTGCAGGGGTCGCAGCGCAGAATCGTAAAACCGCTGGGATCGCTCGATATCTTCAACGCCGATGGTGACGTGATCCAGCATGGCCCGGTCCTGCGCTTAACTCTTCTCCGGCTGACGCGCCAACCGCTCCAGCAGCTTCTTGATCTCGCGGTTCTGCTCACCCTGGCCATCGGCCCATTCGCGGATCATCTGCTGCTCGGTGCGCATATGGGTGACGAGGCCCTGGATGGCTTCGGCCAGGTTCGCCATCGCCGTCGTCGTGCTCTTGTTGCTGCCGCCTTCTTCGAGCGCCACGCGCAGGCGGTCGACAGCGGCCTGAAGGTCGCCGCTGGGTCCGGTCTCGCCGGAATAGTTGCCCACTGTGGAGGCGAGCCAGTCCTCAAGGTCGGTATAGAATCGGTTTTGCGCCTGGCTCGATTGCAGGTCGAGAAAACCGAGGATCAGCGAGCCGGCAAGGCCGAACAGCGAGGACGAAAACGATATGCCCATGCCGCCGAGCGGCGCGGCGAGGCCTTCTTTCAGGGTGTCGAACAGGGCCCCGGCATCGCCGCCGACCTTCAGCCCGTCGATCACATGGCCGACCGAGCCGACAGTCTCGATCAGGCCCCAGAATGTGCCGAGCAGGCCGAGAAACACCAGGAGGCCGGTCATATAGCGGGAAATGTCGCGCGCCTCGTCGAGGCGGGTGGCGATGGAATCGAGCAGATGCCGCATGGTCTGCTGCGAAATGGTGATGCGCCCGGAGCGCTCGCCGCCGAGAATGGCCGCCATGGGAGCCAGCAGCGTCGGATGCCGGGCGATCGCCAAGCCGGGGTCGGCGATCCGGAAATTATTGACCCAGGCCACTTCCGGATAAAGCCGGATCACCTGCCGGAACGACAGGACGATGCCGATCGAGAGCACCAGGCCGATCAGCGCATTCAGGCCGGGATTGGCGAAGAAAGCGGTGATGATCTGCTTGTAGAGCACGACCGTGATCAGCGTGCACAGCACCAGAAACACCAGCATCCGCACCAGGAAAATCCGCGGCGGAGCGAGCTTCGTGAATTCAAGTTCCATCGCGGAGCGGGAAGAAGGGGGCATTGCCGAGCTCATCTGTTGCGGCTTTTTTCGAGGCACCAATATGGCACAGCGAGCCCGAGATAAAAGGCCGCTTGGGGCGGGTGGGAACGATCGGATGGGAACTTCCGCGTGAAACCCGGCGGTATCTCGCCCGTATTTAGGCAAAGCCCTGAAAGCTCAGGTGTTTAGGCAGGAATTTTCAATGACCTCATACTTGGTGGCGTTGGCGGCGATTGCGCTGTCGCTTTCGATCCTGATGGCGGGCGCCTGGGTCGTGCAACAGCGTACCGGCAATTCCGGCTGGGTCGATACGATCTGGACATTCTCGGTCGGTCTCGTCGGTGCGGCCAGCGCGCTCTGGCCGCTTTCGAATGGTGCGCTGAATGCACGGCAATGGCTGGTCGCCGCTCTCGTCGCAATCTGGTCGTTGCGGCTTGGCGTGCATATCGCAGTGCGAACGGCGGCGATTTCCGACGATCCGCGCTATGCGGCATTCGCGCAGGAATGGGGTCTCAACGCACCGCGCCGGATGTTCCTGTTCCTGCAAAACCAGGCGCTGGGCTCGATCCCGCTGGTATTTGCGATCTTTGTCGCGGCGCATTTTCCGAATGAGATGATGCGCTGGCGCGATTATTTTGCCGCGTTCGTCTTGCTCGTCGCCATTATCGGCGAAGCGGTCGCCGACAGCCAGCTCAAGCAATTCAGGGGAAGTCCCGGCCATCGCGGCCAGGTTTGCGACGTCGGATTGTGGCGCTGGTCGCGGCATCCGAATTATTTCTTCCAGTGGTTGGGCTGGCTCGCTTATCCCGTGATCGCGATCTCGCCGGACTATGTGTGGGGCTGGGCAAGCCTGCTCGCGCCTGCCTTCATGTACTGGATCCTCGTTCACGTCACCGGCGTGCCGCCGCTGGAAGCGCAGATGCTGCGTTCGCGCGGCGAGCGCTATCGCGATTACCAGTCGCGAACCAGCGCGTTCTTCCCGCTGCCACAGCGTATGGGAGAGCCAAGGTGAGCCTGACGTCCGGGGTTATCGGCTTCGCCGAGCGGGTGCCGCTGCCCGATTTTGTGATCCGCGCCGCGATCCACCAGCTTTGTTCGCGCACGGCGGCGCGGCTCGCCGCCGGTGATGCGGCAAGCGATGCCGACTTCGCGCGGGAAATGGCGGCGCGCGCCGTCGCCGAACATGCGGAAGCGGCCAATGCGCAGCATTACGAAGTGCCGGCTGCCTTCTTCGGCCACGTGCTCGGGCCGAACCGCAAATATTCCTCCTGTTTCTATCGTGCGGCGGCCTCGACCTTGCAGGAAGCCGAGGAAGAGGCGCTGCGCCAGAGCGTCGATCACGCCGACCTTGCCGACGGGCAGTCGATCCTCGAACTCGGCTGCGGCTGGGGTTCGCTATCGCTATGGATGGCGCGGCAGTTTCCGAATTCAAAAATAGTCGCGGTGTCGAACTCGCATTCGCAGCGGATGCACATCCAGGGCGAAGGCGCCGCGCGCGGATTGACCAATCTCTCTGTGGTGACCGCCGACATGAACGGTTTTGATCCCGGGCGACAATTCGATCGCGTCGTCTCGGTGGAAATGTTCGAGCACATGATGAACTGGCGCGAGCTCCTGGGAAGGGCGCGGTCGTGGCTCGCGCCGCAGGGCCGTTTGTTCATGCATATCTTTACCCATCGTGCCGGCGCCTATCTGTTTGATCGCAACGACAAGGCCGACTGGATCGCGCGGCATTTTTTCACCGGCGGGGTGATGCCGAGCCATCTTTTGGTCCGGCAATATGCCGATCTGTTCGAGGTCGAGAAGGAGTGGCGCTGGAGCGGCGAGCATTATCAGCGCACCGCGATGGACTGGCTTGCCAATTTCGACGCTCATCGCAGCGAGATCGAAACTGTCTTGCGCGGCGTTTATGGCGCGGAGACCGCCTTGTGGATGCGGCGTTGGCGCTGGTTCTTTCTGGCGACCGGCGGCCTGTTCGGTTTTTCGGGCGGCAGCGAATGGGGCGTGAGCCACTATCGGATGAAGGCGATGTAGTGGTGGCCCATGGCGGCCGCGCGGCCGCTATACTTAAAGCTTGATGTCAGCCTGGACCAGCACGCGATGCTTCGCGCCGAAGTGCTCCGCCAGGGCTTTGAGCGCTGCGACACCGCAAGCCGTATCCTGCTCGCCATTGCCGCCGCTCAAGCCGACGCCGCCGACTACCTCACCGTCGACCACAATCGGGAAGCCACCGACAAACACCGCAAAGCGGCCTTCAAAGCTCCATTGGATCCCGAAAGCCTCGTTGCCCGGCAGTGCGGGACCATTCGGCGTCTGATTGAACAGATGGGTCGAGCGTTTGTGGCCGGCGGCGGTGAAGGCCTTGTTCCAGGCGATCTGAGGACCGGTAATTCGCGCGCCGTCCATACGCTCGATCAGGAGGGGATGGCCGCCGTCGTCTGCAACGCAGACGGTCTCGAAAACCTTGATCTCTTCGGCCTTCGCGATGGCCGCCGCCACCATCAGCCTCGCCTCGGCGCGCTCTAGCTTGAATGTCTGTCGCATGTCGTCGTCCCGTCTGTCTTTCAGGTTAGATACCGCGATAGATGGTCTTGATCCGGGTGTAAAATTCAAGTCGGGTGCGCCCGGGCCGGCGCAAAAGGCTCATCGGTTCAGCTCCAGAACAGCACGGCACAGACGGTCGCGACGAACAGACCGGCGAGGACCGGCAACAGCAGCGCGCGCACCGTCTCAAGCACGGATACGCGAGCAAAACCGGCGACCGCAATCAGTGACGACCAGGCGATCAGCGTCCCGCCGCCGGTCCAGACCGCGCCCATCTGACCGACCGCGCAGAGGGTTGCGACATCGAGGCCGACGGAAGGCCCGAGCGCCCCCGAGAGGGAGCCAGTTAGTGGCAGGCCGGCGAAGCCCGAACCGTCGATGCCCGTAATCATGCCGACCAGGAGCACGCCGAATGCAACCAGGTAATGGTTGTGAGGGATGAACGCTTGCGCGGTTTGGACGAGATCGAACAACAGCGGCGGCGCCTGTGCGGCCGGCACGTTCAGGATCCCGGCGGCAAGGTCGCCGCCCGCACCGAGGAAGAAGAAACCGGCGATCGGCAGCACCGATCCCATGGCTTTGAAAGCGAAGACGAAGCCATCGGTGATATGATCGGCGCAGATATCAAGGCTCTTGCGGGGGCCCTCGGCTGCGATCGTGGCCAGAATCATCAACACCGTGCCCATGCCGCCGACGAGCGCGGCAGCATCGCCGCCCTTCAGCTCGGTGAAAATGCCGTGAAAGCCGAGCTTTGGTGCCACCATCACCGCGATCACGGCGGCAAAGCCGAGCGGGGTCAGAATGGCGAACATCTTGGACCAGCCGGCGCGGCGCTTGTCGATCAGCGGTAAATGGTGGCGCAGCTTGTCGTCGATCGCCATCGGCTCGTCGTAGGCCGTCGCCCGCGCAATCTCGGCCTTGTCGAACGTGCCCTGGGCTTCCAGCCGCTTGGCATCGCCATTACCCGACTGCCGCTGCCATTGCTCAAGCAGCGCTTCGCTTCCGGGCTGAATCAGCTTGCGTTTGCGGATCGAGATATAGGCGAGCAGCAACGCCACGCTGCCTGTGATCAGCGAGAGCGCGAGCGCACGGTCGGCAACGGCCGCCGCGCTCACAGTCACTCCGGCCGCCTTTGCGCTGATGGCGGGCGCGACGCCGATCACATAGTCGGAGGAAAGCGCCATGCCCTGGCCTGCGATGGCAATCGCCATCGCGCCTGCCAGCGGCGACAGCCCCACCGCGATGGCGGCTGGCAACAGCACGGCCGAGACCAGCGGCACCGCCGGCGTTGGCCAGAAGAACAGCGAAATGACGTAAGTGACCGCGGCGAGGATGAAGAAGGCCTGGTGGCCGTTGCCCATGATCGCGCGGAACGGCTGCACCATCAGCACGTCGGAGCGTAGCGTCTTCAGGGCGTTCAGGAGTGCCGTGATCAGGGCGATCACCAGGAAAATATTGAACAGCTCCTTGGCGGCGACGAAGCTCGCGTTGAAAATGCTCGCAACCGCGCCAACCGGACTTGCCGTCCAGGCCAGAGCCACGACGAAGGTCGCGACGATCGACGGCAGCACGACGTTAGCGCGCAGCACCATGGTCAGGACGATGGCAATGATGCCCGCCACATAGGCCCAATGGGCCGCCGTTATTACGATAGGGTGAGTCATTCGGCGCAGCCCACTTAATTTGTATACAAAATTCAATTTTGGCCAGCCTTTGGCGGGCCGGCTCGTTCCCTCGTTGATGCTTCTCTTGCCGAAGCAGGCGCCTTATTCGGCCCGCATTGACATGGATCAAAATTGTATACTATATACTAAATGAATTGCAACCGGATCGCAGCTCGCGATCCTCACGACCTCGCCAAAGGGAGTGCCGACGATGCCCGAATTGATGAACAATGTGGACTTTCGCACCGCGCTTGAGAACGCCATCAAGGGTAAGAGCGCCAACAAGGCGCCGTTCAGCATCGCCTGGGCCAGCGGCAAGCTCAGCCGCACCCATCTTGCCCGCTGGGCGGAGAACCATTTTCACTATGTCGGTCCGTTCGCGGACTATCTCGCTTACGTCTATGCCCGCATGCCCGATCGCTACACGGAAGCGAAGGATTTTTTGCTCGCCAACATGTATGAGGAAGAAATCGGCGGCGATCGCCACACCGACCTTCTGATCCGCTTCGCCGAGGCCTGCGGCACCACGCGCGAGCGCGTCATCGATCCGGACAATATGTCGCCGACCACGCGTGGCTTGCAAAGCTGGTGCTATGCGGTAGCGATGCGCGAGGATCCGATCGTCGCCGTGGCGGGCCTCGTCGTCGGCCTGGAATCGCAGGTGCCCTCGATCTATCGCCGGCAGACCCCGACGCTCCGCGACAAGTACAAGTTCACCGACGAAGAGGTGGAGTTCTTCGACCTCCATATCGTCTCGGACGAAATCCACGGCGAACGCGGCTATCAGATCGTGCTTGAACATGCCAATACGGTCGAGTTGCAGCAGCGCTGCCTGAAGATCTGCGAAGTCGGCGCGCAGATGCGGCTGCTCTACACCACGGCGCTGTACTGGGATTACGTCGCCAAGGAAGTTCCGATCGAGCAGCTCGAAATGACCGAGCGCAAAGTGGCGTGACGCGGTGCCGCTCGTCATCCTGCATCGCGAGGGCCAGACCTATCAGGGCGAGGTTGCCGGCAACAGCAATCTCGTCGTCAAGGCAGGTATCAGACAGTTTCCATATCCGCATCTGCGTTACGGCTGCGGGATGGGAAAATGCGCCAAGTGCGCGTGCCGCGTTTTGAAGGGCGCCGAGCATCTGCCCGAGCCCAACTGGAAGGAAAAGCAAAGGTTGGGCCCGCATCTGGAGGAGGGCTATCGGCTGATCTGCCAGCTCTGGCTCAACCAGGACGTCGAACTCGAGCAACCCAAGGAGCCGCTTCAGCCGCTGAAGGCCGAGGCGCCGAAGACCGAACCGTCGACGAGCCAACAGCCGTAGCGGCCGCATCATTGAGGCCGACAGCGAGGGTGCCATGTATGTGATCCTGACCAGCAAGCCCGGCCAATTCAGGACCGAGATCACCGACGGCTTGAGGCCACTCGAGGCCTATGACTATCTGTTCTACGGCCAGAAGAAGGCGCACTTCGTCATCGCCGAACTCGTCAAACACGATACCCGCATCCGTGTGGTCGAGGAGATCAGCGAAATCGTCAACAACGTGCCGTGCAAATTCCTGGAAAAATTCGACTCGCGCGATCTCGCCTTCCGGGAGCTCGAGCAT
Organism: uncultured Alphaproteobacteria bacterium; assembly: GCA_963770515.1. Taxonomy (GTDB): domain Bacteria; phylum Pseudomonadota; class Alphaproteobacteria; order Rhizobiales; family Xanthobacteraceae; genus Bradyrhizobium. The sequence goes on along the minus strand of CAVYPW010000001.1, from coordinate 259,791 downwards.
CTGACGACCTTCGGTCACATGGAGACGAGCTTGCGCAAGACGGCCACTGCCGCAGCTGCCTGATGCTCCTGCCGAGCGAGCGATGATCAAGGTCACCTTTATTACCAATAATGGAAAGACGGTCGAAGCGCCGGAGAACAGCAATCTGCTGCGCGTCTCGTTGCGCGGACAGGGCGGCATTCCGTTCAAATGCGGCGGGGGGTTGTGCGGCACCTGCCGGTGCCGGATCGAAACAGGGCTGGAGAACACCGATGCGATCAAGCCGAAGGAACGCAAGCATCTGACCGAGGAAGATTTCCGGGCGGGCTATCGGATGGCGTGCCAGACCTTTTTGAACGGCGATGTCGGAGTATCGTGGACACCCTTGTCGGAGCGTGGCGGGAATTCGCCGCGGAGCGCCGAAGGCGCGGCGGCAGCGACGGCGGCTTCAGCAGTCGATGGCCAGACCGGTTCGTAAGCTCTGGCCGGAGGGCGTTCTCGAACGGGCGCGGTCGCCAAGGCTCGATCGCGGGTGGACGGCAAAATGGTCCAGGCCGATCGCCTCGGTGCGGTGGATCAGCAAAGCTTGTAATATCAACACTGATCGCCACTTCTGATTCGTTGCGCCCGATATATTCGAGACGTCTCCACAGTGGACTCACGTAAGGCAGGCAAATACTCATGGCTGTTGGTTCGGGATCGTTCAAGCGCCGGCTTGGTGAGGAGCATGCTTCATTGCATGGCCAGGTCATTGCCGAACTGCGCCAGGCAATTCTGACCGGCCGTCTCAAGGGCGGCGAACGCCTTGTGGAGGGAAAGCTTGCCGATGAACTTGGCGTTTCACGCAATCCGGTGCGCGAAGCCATCCGTGTGCTGGCTTCCGAAGGATTGGTCGATGTTGCCGCGCGTCGTGGCGCTTCGGTCGCGGTGATGTCCGATCAGGAAGCGCGGGAAACCATCGAGGTGCGTGCTCTCCTGGAAGGACAAAATGCGCGGCTTGCCGCGCGGCGCCACGACAAGGAATTGATCAAGCGCGTCGAAACCGTCCTGAAAAAGGGAACGGCGGCGGTCGCAGCCAGCCGTTTCGATCAACTGTTCGAGCTGAACCAGCAATTCCACGACGCGCTGGCCGCCGCCGGCCAGAACAGGGTGCTTAGCGAACTGCTGCAGAAGCTACGCGACCGCACCGCCACGCTGTTTGCGCCGATGTCGCCGTCCCGGCAATCGCGGTCCTGGAATGAGCATGCGCAGATCCTGCGTGCCATTATTGACGGCGACGAACGGGCGGCTGCGGCGCTGGCCGCCGAACACGTGATGCGGGCGGGTGCGGACTTTTTGGCCGGGCTCGACGAAGTAGGCGAACTGCCGCAATCTTCATCCCGACGTGCAACCCGTCCGAATAAATCCGTCGCACGGGATAAATCCGGTGTGGCTTCTCGTGTGGCGCCGCTTGCCTTGCGCGATTGAGAGAGGCTGCTCGGCCGAGATGTGGCCTGGCGGCGGTTACATCAGTTTGTTCCTAGGACCCGCAGCTAATGCGGCGCCGGCCGCTCAGACACTTCCATTGGTTGTTGCATAATGACATCGAGCGCGATCATGAAGCCGAAAATGACCGTAAAGAAATCGATCGTCAACGCCGTGATGTAGGCTGCGGCACAATATTGGAGACCGGCTAAGACGTAGCCAAGCATCGCCAGTGTCACAGTGGAGCCCAATACAACGAAGACCGCGAATATTGCGGGCGGCGGTCCATCGCCGGCCACCATGCGGCGCCGGTGCGGATAGGTGAGCTGAAGAGATAGCATCGGGAGTGCGAAAAGCACAGCAGAGCCTTGCCAAATCCACTTTTCCTGAATGTCGTAGAGCGCAAACAGCGCCGGCAGCAGCGCTGCCGCCGTCAATACGAAAATGTGCGTCATGACCGCTCTTGCAAGGTATTTGTCAAGCAATGACAACCTCGCTCCAGTGGCCGGTCGGAGGGCCAACAACAGCGTCGAGAACCCCGCGAATGTGATCATCAGGCCGGCCAATGTGTATAAAAATGTTGCACCTTTGAATTCCATGTTTTGCTCCACCTAAGAACCAAGGTCGTTTTAGCGCGTCCGGTATCGCCCAGGCCAAGCGCGCCGTTGACTCTGCTTCATGCCGTATCTGAAAGTTATTTTGGATCTGAAAGTTATTTTGGCCGGGAATCGTCCCGCAAATACAGAGGCCCTCCCGACCCCTGGTGTCCCGATTCCGAAGTTCGTATTCTTGCGCGGCCCCTCATTTTACGAACTTCGGAATCGAAGGACACTAGCAAACTTATTGATCTAGTGCGGCTTTGGTTCAGAAGTCCGCATGACGAACTTGCGGCGACAATGATGCGGACTTCTGAACCGCCACACTAGAAATTCTCGGGCACCCGCCCGAGCCGGCCTTGCGCTCGCTCAAGGCGAGATCGCTCCCAATGGCCAAGATTGGCGCCGGCCTCGTACGTACTTTGCAAGAAGGCCAAGAGGGCTGCGTCCGGATCCGCGCTGGAGCGAACCGCGTCGTAAGGCAACAGGAATTCTCCAAGCCGCGGGCCGAACATCGCGGCCTCCGGCGCAACCTTGGCAAGGTCGAAGCCGTCTGGCACCGGATAGGCATAGCTGTAGAAGGCGGGATGATCGATACCGGGCCAAAAGCCTGCGCTTGAAACTTCCCGGCAGTACGCCTCGCGAGCCACGGCGTCCGCCACGTGAGGCATCCCGCCTGGATGCGGCGGGGCATCGCGTCCCGAGAAGCGGCTCACCGCCAGGTCAAAGCTGCCCCAGAACAGATGGATGGGGCTGCATTTACCGACAAAGCGCGAGCGAAAAAGCAAAAAGACCCGCTGCACCTGCAGCATGGCGCGCCAATACGCTCTTGCTGCTTCAGGGTCGTAGGCGCGGGGCGCATGATCCTCGGGGAAGGCGACTGCGTCGGGAATTTCACAGGGCATTGGATTGATCTTCACCGCCACCCCAAGCTCGGTAAGCGCCATCATTGTCGCCTCGTAGAATGCGGCAACACTCTGCACTTCCAGTTTCACACGCCTGGCCTCGCCCTCTGCGGTATCGATCCGCAGCAGGTCGCTCAATAAATCGAACTCCATTTCAAAGGCGCGCCCGTCCTCCGCATAGATCGGTCCGGTCGTGAAGCCGCGGCCCGACAGGTAAAAGGTTGCCTGCCAGCTATGATTGATCCACGGTGTCAGCATCAACCGCACTTTGCCGACGATCTGGCTCCAGAGATGGAGAGCATCGGTCGTCGGCCGAAGATTGGAGATCGCCAGATCAGGCCACGGATTGTTGGACGTTCTGGACATCACCCATACCTCCTTGCAGCGGCATTTCGGTCAACAGAGCCAGATCATGCGCCGGGTTGCTTCGCCATCCCCGCGATCCTTGCGCGATTACCAGCAGACTTCCAGCGTTACTGGCCGGCTTTCTCGTTTGCGCGATTTGGCTCTAGCCAGGCTCGAAAAATATCTGGACTGGATTCGAAAAGAGACCAGTTAAGTTTTTTCGCTGTATTTTCGACCGACTCAGCGTGCCGATGGCAAGCTACCCCAGCGGCTTCAAGATCTTCACGAGTTCGCCGTGCACGAACTCGTTGCCGCAGATCACATGACCGGAGAGCAGCGGATCGTCGTCGCCGGCCATGCCGCTGACCACGCCGCCGGCCTCGCGCACCAGTATCTGGCCCGCCGCCATGTCCCAGGGCTGAAGGTTGCGTTCCCAATAGCCGTCGAGACGCCCGGCGGCGACAAAGGCCATATCGAGGGAAGCAGCACCAAACCGGCGCAGGCCCGCCACGCGGTTCTGGATTTCGCTCATCTCGGCGCGTGACAGTTCATGGTCGCCCCGCCCGATATGCGGCAATCCGCAGGCGATCACGCATTCGTTGAGCTTGCGCCGGCCCGCGACACGAATGCGCTGGTCGTTGAGAAACGCGCCCTTGCCGCGTTCGGCGGTGTAGAGCTCGTCATTGGCGGGATTGTAGATGACCCCGGCAATGATCGTTCCCTCCCGCTGAAGCCCGATTGAGATCGCAAATTGCGGAATGCCGTGCAGGAAGTTGGTGGTGCCGTCGAGCGGATCGACGATCCAGGTGTGGGTCTTGTCGTCGCCCGGGCGCGAGCCGCCTTCTTCGCCGATAAAGCCGTAGCCCGGGCGCGCCTTGGCGAGGTCCTCGTACAGCATCTCCTCGGCGCGGCGATCCGCCAGGCTGACGAAGTTGGCCGGTCCCTTCAGCGACACCTGAAGATTTTCGATTTCGCCGAGGTCGCGCTTGAGGCTGCGGCCGGCGCGGCGCGCCGCCTTGATCATGACGTTGAGGAGGGCTGATTGCAGCATGATTCAAGGCAACTTTTCTTCAGCGGAAAGATCAAGGTCCGTCCCCGCGAGCGGATCGGCGAGGATGTGGGTGCCCTGTGGCGCCAGCGCCGTCAAGCTCATTTGGCGCCGAGCCATTTACGCACCGCGGCGTCCGCCTTGGCCTTGTCCTCAGGGCTCATCGCCGAGAGGGCCTGGTCGAGATCGGGATCGCCCTTGCCGGCGGTCTTGGCGATGGTGTGCCATTTCAGTGCCTCTACCTTGTCGACCGGAACGCCCTGGCCGCTGGCGAGCACCCGCGCCAGCCGGTTTTGCGCGACCGGATTGTTCTGTTTGGCCGCCTTGCGCAGCAAGGTGATCGCCGCAGCCTCGTTCTTGGAGGTGCCGGTGCCGTTGAACAGCGCAATGGCATATTCAACCTCGGCATCGACATTGCCCGCGAGTGAGGCCGCCTGGAGCAGGCGCGCCGCCTTTTCGGCGTCCTTGGGCACGCCCGTGCCCTCCTTGTAGAAGGTCGCGAGCGCGTATTGGGCCTCCGCGCTGCCGGCATCCGCCGCGACCCGCATCAGTTCCGCCGCGTGTCTCAAGTCCTGCGGCAGTACATCCCCGCCGAGAAACAGCAAAGCGAGATTGTAAGTCGCCTTGGAATTGCCGAGCTTGGCCGAGGACGCCAGCAATTTTGCCGCCTCCTCGCGATTCACCGGCCCGCCGCGGCCGGCAAGCCGCAGCATCGCCAGCTCGAACATCGCCTCGCGGTCGCCGGCATCGGCGCCGCGCTTGTACCAGGCGACCGCCTTGGCATCGTCGCGCTTGAGGCCGAACCCGTTGGCGTAGAGCTCGCCGAGCATGGTCATCGCTTTGGGATCGCCGTTCTCCTGCGCGCGCTTGATCGCCAGATCGAACGCCGTCTTGTAGAAGCCGCGCTGATAGGCGCCGTACACCAGATCGGCATTGGGATCGTCGGGAGGCGGAGCGGGTGTCGCCGTAGTTGCGGAGGGCGGGATAGGTGCAGATGGGGGCTTCTTGGCCGCGGGCCTGACTTTAGGCGTTGCGGCAGGAGCCGGCTTGTCCGGTGTTGCTCCCGGCGCGAGCGACACCTGCGCGGAGGCGCAAGCTGTCCACATCACGGCAGCGAGGATCAGTGCCGCCCATTTGAAGTTCCTGCAACGCAAGCGGCAAATCCCGTCCAGGAACTTCAAATGAAAAAGCGGCACTTGAATTATAATTTTGCTAGTGCCCACGACTTTCCGAAGTTCGTGAAAGGTGCGTGCTGCGGTGGAGCACGAACTTCGGAAAGTGGGCACTAGAAATGGGCGCGTGATTTTCATTTCGGGCTCTAGTCTTGCGGCGCCGGGGCTTTCGCCGGCATCGCGGCGTGGGCTTTGCGGATCGCTTCAACGGTCGCGTGCAGGGATTTCAGCGGGCCTTCAGAGGCGCTCCAGATGAAATCACCGGCCAAAATGAAGTCGGCGCCCGCAGCAGTGAACGCGCCGACTTCTTCCAACGTGCCGGCAAAGCCGACCGAAGGCAGTTCAAACACTTCGTCCCACCATTGCAGGCGATCGCAGACCGCCTGCATCGACGGGCGCTGTCCGTTTTCGTCGGGCTCGCCGAACAACACGTAATCCGCACCCCGTTCACCCGCTGTCATCGAGTTGTGGCGTGTCGCCAATCCGCCGACGCCGGCGATGCGGTCGGGCTTGAGCGTCGGCAAGGCTTCCTCGAACGCATCGAGCCCTGAGAGATGCGCACCATCGGCCCCGGCGCGCGCCACGAGGTCGACATGGCCGTCGAGCAGCAGTGCCGCGCCCTGGTCCTGGATCACGGCCGCGAGCGCCTTGATGCGCGAGATCAGCGTGCGCGGATCGGATGGATTCAGCCGCAGCAGGACGGCCGCGATATCGGCCGCTTTCAAGAGATCCGGAAGCACGCCAAGCAAAGCCTGCGGGTCGTCGACAGGCGGCGTCGCCAGATAAAGGCGCGGAAGCGGGCGCGGTGGCACAGGCTTTGTGGTCAACTTTTAAGCCGCCTTCTTTTCGAGATCGGCCGTCCACCGGCCGGTGCTGGCGAGCCCATTCATATGCGCGCGATGGCTGAACGCGCGCTGTCCGGCCGCGATGTTTTCGGACTTGCCTGACCACGCTTTCTGCGGCGCCGCCTGTAGCGCCCGGCCATAGGAGAAGGTGACCTTCCAGGGCAGGTTGCCGATGGCGTTGATGGCGTTGAGGTGCGCGGTCGCTTCTTCGTCGGACTGTCCGCCGGACAGAAACGCGATGCCGGGCACGGCCGCCGGCACGCACGCCTTCAACAGGCGGACGGTCTTTTCGGCGACTTCCTGCACAGCCGCCTGCTTTGGCGATTTCTTGCCTGATATCGCCATGTTGGGTTTGAGGATCATACCCTCGAGCGCGACGCGCTGCACGCGCAATTCCTGGAACGTCTTGTTGAGGACGCGTTGCGTTACCTCGTAGCAGCGGTCGATATCGTGATCGCCGTCCATCAGCACCTCCGGCTCGACGATCGGCACGATCTGCGCGGCCTGGCACAGCGCGGCGTAGCGTGCCAGCGCGTGGGCGTTGACGCTGATCGCGGTCATCGAGGGGATGCCGCTACCGATATCGATCACCGCGCGCCACTTCGCAAAGCGCGCGCCGCGCTCGTAATATTTCTTCAGGCGCTCGGCGAGCTTGTCGAGGCCGACGGTGACGAGTTCGCCCGGGCAATTCGGCAAGGCTTGCGTTCCCTCATCGACCTTGATCCCGGGAATCGAGCCGGCTTGCTCGATCAGCTTGACCAGCGGCGTGCCGTCTTTGGCGTTCTGCCAGATGGTCTCGTCATAGAGGATGACGCCGGAAATGTATTGGCTCATCGCTGCCCGCGAGCGGAACAGCATCTCGCGATAGTCGCGGCGATTGTCCTCGGTCGATTCCACGTTGATGGCGTCGAAGCGCTTCTTGATGGTGCCGGACGATTCATCGGCGGCGAGCAGGCCTTTGCCCGGCGTGACCATGGCCACGGCCACTTTATTGAGATCGGCGAGATTCATCGGGAACTTCCTCCGGAAGGTGCGCGGGTTTTGGCGGTCAAAATAGACCGTTCTCGGGCAAAAGAGGAGTTTGACGTTGGTAGGAGGGGGCTCGGGGCCTTGGCGTGTTCCCTTGGGTCGTCATCGCCCGCGAAAAGCGGACGATCCAGTACGCCGCGGCCTCTCGGCTCAGGCGTTGCGGTCTCTGGAATACTGGATCGTCCGGTCAAGCCGGACGATGACAGCGGAGAAGAGCTGTTTTCGCTCGCGCCACCTTCGCGATCGCTACGCGACGCGGGGATCGAGTTCGCCCTTGGTATAGCGCTTGGCCATTTCGGCCGTGGTCAGCACCTTCTTGATCTTGCTCGCTTGCCCTGCGGTATTGAATTCCTGAAGCCGTTGCTTGCACAGCTTGGCCATCGCTTCCATCGCGGGCTTGAGATATTTGCGCGGGTCGAACTCTTCCGGATTGTCCTTGAAGATTTTGCGGATCTGCCCGGTCATCGCCATCCGGTTGTCGGTGTCGATGTTGATCTTGCGGACGCCGTTCTTGATGCCGCGCTGGATTTCGGAAACCGGCACGCCCCAGGTCGGCTTCATCTTGCCGCCGTTGGCGTTGATGATGTCCTGCAAATCCTGTGGCACCGAGGACGAGCCGTGCATCACGAGATGCGTGTTCGGCAGCTTGCGGTGGATTTCCTCGATCACCTTCATGGCGAGGATATCGCCGTCCGGCTTGCGGGTGAATTTGTAGGCGCCGTGGGAGGTGCCCATCGCGATCGCGAGCGCGTCGACCTTGGTCTCCTTGACGAACTTTACCGCCTCCTCCGGGTTGGTGAGAAGCTGGTCGTGCGAGAGCTTGCCCTCCGCGCCGTGGCCGTCTTCCTTGTCGCCCATGCCGGTCTCGAGCGAGCCGAGCACGCCCAATTCGCCTTCCACCGAAATGCCGCCGAGATGCGCCATGTCGGTGACGGTCCTGGTGACGCCGACATTGTAGTCCCAGTCGCCGGGGGTCTTGCCGTCGGCCTTCAGCGAGCCATCCATCATGACCGAGGTAAATCCGGCCTGGATCGCGGTCATGCACGTCGCCGGTTCGTTGCCGTGGTCGAGATGCACGCAGACCGGAATTGAGGGGTAGATTTCGGTGACCGCGTCCATCATGTGGCGGAGCATGATGTCGTTGGCATAGGAGCGCGCGCCGCGCGAGGCCTGGATGATGACGGGCGCGTCGAGGCCGGAGGCCGCGTCCATGATCGCGAGCGCCTGCTCCATATTGTTGATGTTGAAGGCCGGCACGCCGTAGTCGTGCTCCGCCGCGTGGTCGAGCAATTGACGCAACGTGATCCGAGCCATCGGTCCTGTTCTCCGCATTGGGGCTGATCGCCCGAAATGAATTATCTCTTTAAAACTTCAACGCCGGGCAGGGGTTTCCCCTCCATCCACTCCAGGAAGGCGCCGCCTGCGGTCGAAACATAGCTGAAATCGCCAGCCACGCCTGCCTGATTTAGCGCCGCCACGGTGTCGCCGCCACCGGCGACCGAAACCAGCTTCTTCGCCTTGGTCCGTTCGGCCGCATGCTTGGCGGCGACCATGGTGCCGCGGTCGAACGGGGTCATCTCGAAGGCTCCCAACGGGCCGTTCCAGACCAGCGTTTTGGCATCGTCAATGGCGGAATGAATCCGTGCCACCGATTGCGGGCCGACATCCAGGATCATGCCGTCGGAGGGAATGGCATCGAGGCCGTAAGCATGGGACGGCGAATTGGCGGCGAAATGAAACGCCACCACTGCATCCACCGGCAGGATGATGGCGCAGTTGGCGGCGTCCGCCTTTTCGAGGATCCGCAGCGCGGTGGCGGCGAGGTCTTTTTCCGCAAGGGACTTGCCGACGCCGATGCCCTGCGCGTGCAGGAAGGTGTTTGCCATGCCGCCGCCGATCACGAGCGCATCGACCTTGCTGACGAGATTTTCCAACAGATCGATCTTGGTGGAAACCTTGGCGCCGCCGATGATCGCGATCACCGGCCGCGCCGGGGCTTCCAGCGCCTTTCCAAGCGCATCGAGTTCGGCCTGCATGGTGCGGCCGGCATAGGCCGGCAGTTTGTGGCCGAGGCCTTCGGTCGAAGCGTGGGCGCGGTGCGCGGCCGAGAAGGCATCGTTGACCCAGATGTCGCCGAGTTTCGCCAATTCAGCGACAAACGAAGGATCGTTCTTTTCCTCTTCCTTGTGGAAACGGGTGTTCTCCAGACAGAGAATGTCGCCGTCGTTCATCGCCGCGACTGCGTTGGCTGCGACATCGCCGACGCAGTCGTCGGCAAAGGCGACCGGCTTTTGGATCACCTGCGACAGCGCCGCTGCGACGGGCTTGAGCGAATCCTTTGGATCGCGGCCCTTGGGCCGGCCGAAATGCGCGAGCAGGATCACCTTGCCGCCCTTGGCGGAAATCTCGGTGATGGTGGGAGCGACACGTTCGAGGCGGGTCGCGTCGGTCACGCGGCCGTTGTCGGTGGGAACGTTGAGGTCGACGCGGAGCAGCACGCGTTTGCCCTTCACGTCGACGTCATCGAGGGTGCGGAATGGTTTTGTCATTGGCGCTCTCTTGTCCCGGGCGCGCTGCGGCGCGAAGTGCCGCCACGCAGAACCGGGACCTATGCTGACGATCGGTCCCGGCTCAGCGACGCACCGCTAACGCGCTGCATCGCGTCCGGGACACGAAGCGTGCCCTACAGCAGTTTCCCCATCGCCACGGCAGTATCGGCCATGCGGTTGGAGAAGCCCCATTCATTGTCGTACCAGGACATCACGCGCACGAAGTTGCCGTTCTGCACCTTGGTCTGGTCCATATGGAACGTGGAGGAGTGCGGGTCGTGGTTGAAGTCGATCGAGACGTTCGGCGCCGTGGTGTAGCCGAGGATGCCCTTGAGCTGTTGCTCGGCCGCCCGCTTCATCGCCTCGTTGATCTCTTCCTTGCTGGTCTTGCGCGAGGCGACGATCTTGAAATCGATCACCGAGACGTTCGGCGTCGGCACGCGGATCGAGACGCCGTCGAGCTTGCCGTTGAGTTCCGGCAGCACCAGGCCGATCGCCTTGGCGGCGCCCGTTGACGTCGGGATCATCGACATCGCCGCCGCGCGGCCGCGATAGAGATCCTTGTGCAGGGTATCGAGCGTCGGCTGGTCGCCGGTATAGGCGTGAATCGTCGTCATGAAGCCGGTTTCGATGCCGACGGTGTCGTTGAGCACCTTGGCGACCGGCGCGAGGCAGTTGGTGGTGCAAGAACCATTCGAGACCACGAGATGCTCCTTGGTGAGCTTGTCGTGATTGACGCCATAGACGATCGTGGCATCGGCATTCTCGGCCGGCGCCGACACCAGCACGCGCTTGGCGCCGGCGGTGAGGTGAAGGGCCGCCTTTTCCTTGGCCGTGAAGATGCCGGTGCATTCGAGCGCGATATCGACGCCGAGTGCCTTCCACGGCAGTTTTGCCGGATCGCGTTCGGCCGAAACCTTGATCTTGCCGTTGCCGAGGCTGATCGAGTCGCCCTCGACCGTCACCGCGCCGGGAAAGCGGCCGTGCACGCTGTCGAAGCGCAACAGATGCGCGTTGGTCTCGACCGGGCCGAGATCGTTGATGCCGACCACCTCGATGTCCTTGCGGCCGGACTCGGCGATGGCGCGCAGTACGTTGCGGCCGATGCGGCCAAACCCGTTGATAGCGACCCGGACTGCCATGCGTGTTTCTCCTCTAAAGCTGGTGCCATCCCCAAAAGGACGCGGATAACGCACCCCTTTCGGAGATTTGGACGGCGGCTCACCCGGTTCGGCCGGGCGAAAACGGACTAGATGCTTTCTAGCTAGTCCTTTTTTCCAACAATCTCAACGCCCGGCAGCCGTTACGAGACGCGTTTCAGAACTGCGTTAACGGTGGCCTCGGCGGTAATGCCGAAGTGCTTGTAAAGGTCCTTGGCCGGACCGCTTTCACCGAAACTATGCATGCCGATAAAAACGCCATCGTGGCCGATCACGGCATCCCAGCCCCAGCGAACGGCGGCTTCGATCGCGACTTTCACGGGCGCGTTGCCGATCACGGCCTTTTGCTTGTCGTCCGGTTGCGACAGCAGCAATTCCAGCGAGGGCACAGAAACAACCCGCGTCGCGATGCCGCGCCCGGCGAGATCCTTTTGAGCGGCGACCGCGATCTCGACCTCGGAACCTGATGCGAACAGCGACACCTTGGCCTCGCCGGAGGCCGCGACCAGTTCGTAGGCGCCGTGGCTGCAAGGATTATCCGACGGTGCCGAGGTGCGCAGCTGCGGCAGGTTCTGGCGGGTCAGCGCCAGCACGGTCGGGCCGTTGGTGCGGTTGAGCGCCAGTTCCCAGCACTCGGCGACCTCGACCGCGTCGCAGGGGCGGAACACCCGCATGTTGGGAATGGCGCGCAAGCTCGAGAGATGCTCGACCGGCTGATGGGTCGGGCCGTCTTCGCCAAGCCCGATCGAATCGTGGGTCATCACATAGACCACGCCCGTTCCCATCAGCGCGGCGAGCCGCATCGCCGGCCGGGCATAGTCGGTGAACACCAGGAAGGTGGCGCCGTTCGGCGCAAAGCCGCCATGCAGGAAAATGCCGTTCATGGCCGCGCACATGCCGTGCTCGCGGATGCCGTAATGGATGAAACGGCCCTTCGGCGCTTTGGCGGAGAAGCCCACCGCCGATTTCGCCTTGTTGTTGGTGGAGCCGGTGAGATCGGCGGAGCCCGCCAGAAACTCCATCGGCATCGCTTCGGCGATCACATCGATTACGGCTTCCGAGGATTTGCGGGTAGCGATATTGAGCGGGCTTTCCAAAAGCTTCTTCTTGAAATCGCGTATCGCCTTGGCCAGCGAAGCCGGCCGCTCATGTCGCAACCGCCGCTCGAATTCGGCGCGCTTGCGCGGGCCAAGCTCTGCAAAGCGCGCTTCCCATTCCATCCGCGCCGGGGCGCCGCGGCTGCCCGCCTCGCGCCAGGCCTTGAGCACGTCGTCCGGCACCGAGAATGGCTCCAGCGAAATGCCGAGTTTTTCCTTGGCGCCTTTCAGTTCCTCAGCGCCGAGCGCCTCGCCATGGGCTTTCGCCGTGCCGGCCCTGGTGGGCGCGCCGTAACCGATGGTCGTCTTGCAGGCGATCAGCGAGGGTTTGTTGGATTTCTGCGCGCGGGTGATCGCAGCCGCAATTGCCGCCTGGTCCTGGCCGTCGATCAGTTCGGCCGCCCAGCCGGCCGACTTGAAGCGCTTGATCTGATCGACCGAGTCGGAAATCGAAGTCGGGCCGTCGATCGAAATGCCGTTGTCGTCGTAGAGCACGATCATCTTGTTGAGCCGCCAAACTCCGGCGAGCGCGATCGCTTCCTGCGAGACGCCTTCCATCAGGTCGCCGTCGGAGACCAGTACGTAGGTATGGTGGTCGACGATCTTCTTGCCAAATTCCGCGGCCAGCATCTTCTCCGCCAGCGCCATGCCGACCGCGGTCGCGATGCCCTGGCCGAGCGGACCGGTGGTGGTCTCGATGCCCTTGGTGCGGAAATTTTCCGGATGGCCCGGCGTAAGTGAATCGACCTGGCGGAAACGCTTGATCTGATCGAGCGTCATCTCCTTGTCGCCGGTGAGATAGAGCAGCGCGTAGAGCAGCATCGAGCCGTGGCCGGCCGACAGTACGAAGCGGTCGCGATCCGGCCAGGCGAGGTTGGCCGCATCGAATTTCAGGAAACGCGTGAACAAAACGGTCGCCATGTCAGCGGCGCCCATCGGCAAGCCCGGATGGCCGGATTTTGCCTTCTCGACCGCATCCATCGCGAGTCCACGGATCGCGTTGGCCATGCGGACGTGATCGACCTGCGTCATGTTGAAATTCCGTCAGATAATGAGGTGCTTGGGTGAGTCTTGTGCAAGAGGCCAATGCCTCGGATGGAACCTGAAGTCGGGGGCTGGATAGCACCTCATCTGCCAAAGTCAAAAGGAAGCGGAACATTTCAACCTGCTTTGCGGTGCATAGTTCCGTTGCAGCGTTGCGCTGGCCTTGTTCGTTACGTAAGTTTCTCCCTCCAAGCGCTTGATTTTGCGAAAAGCGTCCGCCTGTCATGAGCGATGCCATGGACGATCAAACAGTCAACGGTTCGGGCCAACCCGAACAGGCTTTCGCCGATATCGATGCCGCCACGCGCCGGCTGATGGCGGCGCTGGATGGGCTGGAGCGGGCCGTCGAGCGCCGGCGTGACGCCGACCGGGACGAGGATGAACTGGCGGCGCGGATCCAGGCATTGGGGGCCGATCGCGCCCGGCTTGCGGACGAACTCGACGGATCGCTGGTGCGGTCGAAACGGCTCGAGCGCTCCAACCGCGAGATCGCCGAAAAGCTCGATGCGGCGATCGGCACCATTCGCGAGGTGCTGGAGGCGGGAGAGATGCCATGAGCCACATCAACGTCACCATCAACGGCCGGCAATACCGCATGGCCTGCGAGGAAGGGCAGGAGGTGCGGCTGCTCAAGCTCGCCGAGGCCCTGGAGTTGCGGATCGAAAGCCTGCGCGGCAAGTTCGGCGAGATAGGCGATGCGCGGCTGACCGTGATGGCGGCGCTCACCGTCTGCGACGAATTGCAGGATGCCGGCAACCGCATCCGCGCCCTCGAGGAAGAACTGGTGGCGCTGCGCGACGTGCGCGCGGTCGCGGCCGACCGCGCCAAGTCCACGCAAGTTGCGGTCGCCAATGCGCTCAACGCCGCGGCCGACCGCATCGAGAAAACCACGCAGGTGCTCAACCGCACCGTGGGCGGCGGCGTGGCGATCGGGTGAAGGGAATTTCTGCTGGTGTCGCCAGCGAGCGTTAGCGAAGCAATCCAGAATCTTTCCGCGGATGCCGTTTCGCCGGTTTTGGCAGCAGACCCTTTAACCGATGCGAGCTTTCCGACCCGAGTGAGATCAATTCCTGAATGAAGACATCCAGGATCGATGACGATCGCTTTTCGGCTCTCGTGGCCAGGAAGAATTTCGAGAAGATGCGGGGGATTTTTGGCGAAAGCGATCGCATTTCGCCAGTCTTTACCCAGGCCTTTGCGTAGTGTTCGGGCAGATAGCTCAGATAGAGCCCGCTGAGTACCAGCATGGCCTGGGCCTCCATGCTTGAGACGGCGGTTTTGGCGCTCGCGCCGGGCACGTGCTGCAGTTCAAAACCCTTCGCGTAAGGCCTGACTGCAAACGGATATTGTCTTACCGTCTTCGCATCGATCTTGGAGGGGCTTGCGCGAAACAACGGGTGAGAGGCCCCGCAATACAGCGACTGCGGCTCTTCTCTTAAGGGAGAAAAGCGTAAGCCCCGATAGGTCTGCGTCTCCGGCACGATCGCAACGTCGAGCCCGCCATTGCCAAGCTCCGAAATCAGGAGCTCCGGCGGTTTGATCTCGATCTTGATGATGACTTCAGGTGCCTTTCGGCTGACGGCCGCGATGACGCGGTAGATCGGCATGTCGGGGTCGGTCACGGTGTTGTCGACCAGGCCCAGCCGTAACGTTCCGGCAAGCCGGTCTCGCAGGCCCCCGACGGTGTCTTCAAATGCGCCGAGGCCGAGGAAGAGCAACTTCGATTGGTCGTAGACGATTGCGCCGCGGTCGGTCAGCTCGAAGCCGCTTCGTCCGCGCCGGCAAAGCCGGAAGCCGAGCCGCTGTTCGAGGCCCTTGATGTGAAAGCTCACCGCGGACTGGCTGAGCCCGAGCGCGACCTGCGCGCCGAGGAAGCTCCGATGTTCGACGACTGAGCGAAAGACCGCAAGCGACGTCAGGTCCGAGTTCGAGACTTGCATGGGTTATATCAGTAATGCTGATGTGAATTCTCATACATTACTATTTTTCGGGATTGAACGCGATGGTGCAATAGCCGCCTGGGCCGATTGAATGCGTGGAGAACGTGATGGGAACAGCCGCCGAGACCGGGCCGAATGCTGTCATTCGCCGCGAAACCGTCGAAGCGAAGGGACGATGGTCCGTGCGTCTGGAGCCCGGTCAGACGTTGAAGATGATCGACACCATGGGGCAACAGGCGATCGACTTTCTCTGCTACGGCGCTGAGCTCCCGCTCGACCGGATCAATATCCCGACCACGGTAAGGCTGAACAAGTCGCTCTACATCACGAAGGGATCGAAGATCTATTCGGACCGGGCCCGCGTCATGATGTCTGTGCTCGAAGATACCTGCGGCTACCATGACACGCTGGCCGGCTGCTGTAGTTGCGAGATCGACAAGGTTCGCTACGGGGTCGACAAGACGGAAAGCTGCCGAACGAATTTTATCGCCGAGCTTGCCAAATGGGCGATGTCGCCGTCGGAAATCGTCTCGAACATCAACTTCTTCATGAGGGTCAAGTTCGCCGCCGACGGCGAGCTGACGATCGTGGATGGCATATCGAAGGCGGGCGACTACGTGCTCCTGCGGGCCGAAATGCCTCTCATCGTTGTGATCTCCAACTGCCCGCAGCAACACAACCCGGCGGCCGGATTTGCGCCCACACCTGTGGAAGTCGTTGTCAGCGCGGCGGAGTAAGAAGAATGCGGCGGTTTGACCGTTGAAGCGCCATGATGGCGGGCTCACAGTGTGCCGTAAAATCCCGCTAAAAGTCGAGCGGTGCGTTGTCGACCACTTCCTTCATGACAAAGAACGTGCGGGTCTGCCGAACGCCCGGCAACGCAATCAACTGCTCGCCGTGCAGCCGATTGAAATCGGCAATGTCCTTTACGCGGATCTTGAGAAAAAAGTCGAAGTCGCCGGCCACCAGATGGCAGTCGAGCACCAGCGGCAGTTTCCTGATCGCCGCTTCAAAGGCGGAAAAACTCTCCTGTGTCGAGCGATCGAGCACCACGCCGACGATGACAAGCGCCCCGCGCTCGACCTTGGCCGGCGAAATATCGGCGCGCACGGAACGAATATAGCCGTCGTCGAACAGCCGTTGGGTCCGCCGATGGCAGGTGGCCGGGCTGATATTGGCAGCCTTGGCCAAATCGGCATTCGTCATCCGTCCATCGCGTTGCAGCCGGCGGAGGATGCGCAGGTCGATGCGGTCTAGCCCCAAAGGTGTGGAAGAATCTTTCATTTATATCAATATTCTTCGAAGCTATTCGTGAGTTACCGCTATATCACGAGGCATAAGAGTAAGGAAGAGATCAAAATTAGAGAGCACCTTTCCGGTGATTTTCGCTACATCTGCGCCAACCGCTGACCCGGAGATCGACATGCTCAGGCTCGACAAGTTCGAACGTTATCCGCTGACCTTTGGCCCGACCCCAATCGAATATCTTCCGCGGATGACGGACGCGCTTGGCGGCAAGGTGAAGATTTATGCCAAGCGCGACGACTGCAATTCCGGCCTTGCGATGGGCGGCAACAAGCTGCGCAAGCTCGAATACATCGTTCCCGACGCCATCGCGTCGAATGCCGACACGCTCGTCTCGATCGGTGGGGTTCAGTCGAACCACACGCGCATGGTCGCGGCAACCGCGGCCAAGATTGGCATGAAGTGCGTGGTCATTCAGGAAAGCTGGGTGCCGCACGAAGACGCGGTCTATGACCGTGTCGGCAATATTCTGATGACGCGGCTGATGGGCGCCGAGAGCCGGATTGTCGAGGACGGTTTCGACATCGGCATCCGCAAGAGCTGGGAAGACGCGATCCAGTCGGTGAAAGATGCCGGCGGTAAACCCTACGGCATTCCGGCCGGCGCGTCGGTGCATAAATACGGCGGCCTCGGCTATGTCGGCTTCGCCGAAGAGGTCCGCGCCCAGGAAAAGCAGATGGGCATCACCTTCGATTACATCATCGTCTGCGTCGTGACCGGCTCGACGCAAGGCGGGATGATCGTCGGCTTTGCGGCGGATGATCGCGCAAACCGTGTCATCGGCATCGATGCATCCGGCACGCTTGCGCAGACGCGCGCGCAGGTCCGCCAGATCGTCGACCAGACCGCCGAACTGGTCGAACTCGGACGCAAGGTGCGCGACGACGAAATCGTGATTCTGGAAGACTACGCCTATCCCGCCTATGGCGTGCCCAGCCAGGAGACCAACGATGCCATCCGGTTCGCCGCGCGGACCGAAGCCATGATCACGGACCCTGTCTACGAAGGCAAGTCCATGCAAGGGATGATCGATCTGGTCAAAAGGGGTTTCTTTCCAGACGGAGCCAAGGTGCTTTACGCGCATCTTGGCGGGGCTCCGGCGCTCAACGGCTACAGCTACACCTACCGGAACGGCTAGAGTTTGCGCTTGCGGGGCGTGCCGGCCGGGACTGGAAGCGTCATGTCCGCCGAAGAAGCTCCAAAAGGACGGCAATAACGCCATCTGTTCACGCCGCTGGTTATTCGGCTGCTTCGTTGTTACATTGGTTCCGCGAGGCTGCGTCGTGCGTCAGGAGCCATATATCCCCGGGGCCTTATCGATCCTTTAGGGAACTGTCCCTGGCCGGGTCCGTGGATCCGGTCATATGGTGCCCACCTACTTTCGTAGGGAACTCCGGGATCGAGCGCTTCAACGGCGACTGCGGCTTCGCACTTTCTTTTTCTTACGTACTTGATTTCCTGCGTGCTTCCATTGACGACAGAGCACGGCCGCATGACCGCAACTCCATCGAAAGGTGATTTGCGCAAAATCGCGCTTGATGCGCGCGATGCGCTTGCTGCCACCGCCCGCACGACAGCCAGCGAAAAACTCGCCGCGCGCGGGCTGCCGTTCGAAATCGCGACTGGGACCATCGTCTCCGGCTATTCACCGATCCGAAGCGAACTCGATCCTGTCCCCCTGATGCGTGCGCTCGCCGCGCAAGGCGCAAAACTCGCGCTGCCGGCGGTGATGGCGCGCGGCAAGTCGCTGGTCTTTCGCGCCTGGTCGCCGGGCAATCGCCTCACGCTCGGTCCGCTCGGCATTCTCGAGCCGTCGCCGGCGATGGCCGAACTCGATCCCGACATCATGCTGGTGCCGCTGGCCGCCTTCGACCGCCTCGGGCATCGAATTGGTTACGGCGCCGGTCATTACGATTTCACACTGGCGCATCTGCGGAAAGCGAAGCCGATCACGGCGATCGGGCTCGCCTTTGCCGCGCAGGAAATCAAGGCTGTCCCCGCGCTCGCGCACGACGTCGCGCTCGATTATGTGCTAACGGAAAAGAAAGCGTTCGATTTTCGGAGTAGTTAATTTGCGCATTCTTTTCGTTGGCGACGTCGTCGGCCGGGCCGGTCGCACCGCGGTCGTCGAGCATCTGCCCGGGATGATCCGCAACTGGTCGCTCGATCTCGTCGTCGTCAACGGCGAGAACGCGGCCGGCGGCTTCGGAATCACTGAAAGCATCTATCAGGAACTGCTCGATGCCGGCGCGGACGCGGTCACGCTCGGCAATCATGCCTGGGATCAGCGCGAGGCGCTGGTGTTCATCGAGCGCGCCCCGCGGCTCATTCGCCCGGCGAATTTTCCACCGGGCACGCCCGGCCGCGGTGCGGCGCTGATCGACACCAAAAGCGGCAAGCGCGCACTGGTGATCAACGCCATTGGCCGCGTCTTCATGACGCCGTTCGACGATCCCTTTGCGGTTTTGGCCCGCGAACTCGCGGCGTGCCCGTTGCGCGAAGCGGCGGACGCAGTGGTGGTCGATTTCCACGGCGAGGCGTCGAGCGAAAAGCAGGCGGTCGGCTATTTCTGCGACGGCCGCGCCAGCCTCGTCGTTGGCACCCACACCCATGTGCCGACGGCCGATCATCAGATTCTTGCCGCCGGCACGGCCTATATGACCGATGCCGGCATGACCGGCGATTACGATTCGATCATCGGCATGCAGAAGGACGAGCCGATGCGGCGTTTCACGTCCGGCATTCCGGCGGCACGCTTCGAGCCGGCGCTGGGCCCGGCGACATTGAGCGGCATCGCGGTCGAGACCGATGATGCGACCGGGCTTGCGGTGAAAGTCGCGCCGGTGCGCGTGGGCGGCAGGCTTGAACCGGCGTTGCCGGGATTTTGGTGATCTGGTTTATCGGCCAATCCACTTAACCGTCGTCATTCCAGGATGCGCCGACGCGACAAAATAGCGAAAGCTATTTTGCGCGGAAGGCGCAGGCCCGGAATCCATACCTCCCAGCATTGATGCGGTACTATGGATTCTCCGATGTGCAATGGCACATCGTAGTTCGCTCATTGCACTCGCGCCCCGGAATGACGATGAGGCCTTGACACATCTTCGAAGGAGGCAACTGATTTGCCCGTCGTGCCAATCTGCCGCAGGCATTTTCACTTTCGCCGTCGGGCAAATCATCTTTAAGACCTCGCGCCATCCTGTGCCCGAAAAGAGGGGCGTATCGCGATCGTCACGGACGTTGGGTGCGGGATGCGGTGGACGCGTCAGTGCTGAAAGACGAACAGCGCTGGTCGCGGACGGCAAAGCCGTGTGGTCCTGACGCCCCGATGCTGGCGTTCAACCTGGTGACGATGCTTGCGCATCGCACCGGGGATGGTGACAACAAAGCCCGGTCACCAAGGAGAGCACGAAGGAAACCGTTAAAACCATTGCGCGGGGAATGCCGGGTGATCCCGGCGTGACCATGGTGACTAACTCGTGTGCTTTCTACTTCTGCACGCGAGGCTTCTGTAACGGGCCTCGATGAGTCAATCCCTTTTTTGCGTGATCCACTTGCCGGGGACTTGCTTCTGTCCGGGATCGGCACAAAGGCCGTCGCCTGATGGGGTTCGTGGAGGATAGGTCGGCCAATCTGCGGTGGGCGTGATCGCATCTTGAGATGGCGTCGACGACTCGCGTGGCGGCCTGACCTGATCCATCGTCCCGGCAGGGACCTCGCTTCGGGAAGGCCTGGTGTGGAGAGGCCGCCCGAAAACTGTGTTGCGCCTCCCGATCAGGCTGCCGCGGCAGCGTCGTTGAATGGTGTTGCGGTGGCGAGCATGCGATGCAGGATGACCGCGAGCTTGCGCGCCAGTGCAACCTTCGCCTTGTTCATGCCGGCGCGCCTGGCGATCCGCATCGCCCAGCTCTTGAGCCGCGAGCATCCCTTGATTGGTTTGGTTAGTATGATGTGGGCAGCCTCATAGAGCGCGGCCCGAACCGTGGTATCGCCGATCTTGCTGATCCGCCCGGAGCGGTCGATCTCGCCGGATTGGTATTTCTTTGGTGTCAGCCCGAACAGCGGTCCTGCCCGCTTTGACGATCGAAACCGCGCCGGGTCGTCGATGGCAGAAACATAGGTCAGCGCCACGATCTGTCCTACCCCCGGTGTCGACATCAACAGCCTGGCGTTTGCATTCGAATGCGACATCGCACGCACCCTTTTCTCAAACGCGTTGAACTCACCCAGTAACACGGCGCGCACCGAGAGCAGGGCCTCGCCGACCGTCTTCAGGTTCGGGTGACCCTTGACCAACTCCCTGATCCGCCCGGCAAAGTTCGTCCGCGTTGTCTTGCCGACCTTCAACCCAAAGCCACGCAAGATCCCGCGCAGGCTGTTCTCGATATCAATAAGTTTGCTCTGCACCAGCTTGCGCGCCGTCAGTATGGCCCGCACCTCCTGTGCAGCCATCGACTTGCAGTGCACCGGCCGGAACCAGCCAAGCCGCATCAATTGCGCGATCCCTCGGGCGTCATTGCGGTCCGACTTCACCGGCATCGCCTTGAACGCATCACGCACGTGCCGCGTCTCCAAAAGCTCGACCGCAAGCCCGGCCTGCTTCATTGCCATATAAAGCCATTGCGACAGCGGCCCCGCCTCCAGCCCGATCCGCCCAAGCCCAAAGCCCAGAGAGCCGAGCCAGCCAATCAATGCCGCCGGCTCGCTCGCGATCTTCGTCTCGCGAATGATCTTGCCACTCCCGTCCACCACACACACGCTTGAGCATTCCAATGACACGTCGATTCCGGCATAATGCTCCATGGTCGTCTCTCCTCGATGCTTGGAGCGAGGCCAATCCTCAACTCCGTCACACCATCATGTGAGGGACGACCACCCAAAGGGCCAAGAGGCCCGTTACCCCATCTGCGGGCGCATCGAGCGCCCGGCATTCCCTGCGCCCTCTATTTTCAGAGGGGAAGATCATGCAAAACTCGGGCAGATCATGCCGCGAGAACGAGAAAGTGTGGCCCAAGTCGTGTCGCGGCGCATCCTTCGAGACGCGCGCTTCTTTTGCACCATTCGCGACGGCCTCGCTAACGCTCGGCCTGCTCGGATGCGCGCGCTCCTCAGGATGAGGTCGATACAAGCGGTAAAGCCTCGACCCTCATGGTGAGGAGCGCAGCGGAGCGGCGCGTCTCGAACCATGAGGCCGAATTGGCTGTTTGAAAATTGAATCAGAACGAAGAGGCAGGCACGCGCTAGAACCCGAAGAACTCTTCGCGCAGCGCGTCTTCGTATTTCGCCTTGGCGTCCTTCACGGCGCTGCGCATCTCGTCTTCCGCGAAATGTGCCTGTTCCCATTTGTCGACTTCGGCCACCGAGTGGTTGACCGCCACAAGCGCCTCTTCGTTGCGAATGGCGGCAATCCAGGCTTCCACCGCGGCCTTGTAGGTGGCTTGCAGTTCGTCGAGTTCAGGATGCTCTCCGGCCATCGCAATGTCCTCCGCTGGAGCATGATCCGGAAAACTGTGCAGCGGTTTTCCGAAAAGATCATGCCGAAACAAAACAAGCCGGCTTATAGGACGCGCAGATGAATAGACGACGACAGGAGGATACAAGTTTCCTTGGAGGACGATGCCGGCTCCGAAGGCGGCGTCCGCAACACCGCGCCGGCTCAGGATTGCCGGAATCCCATGCGGAAAGCCCCCCAGCGGCGGCCGCGCACGTAAATCGGGGAGGAGACGTCCTTCATCAGGACGAAATTGCCGCCGCCCATATCGCGCCGGTAAGTTTGCAGAAGAAACGGCTTGGTGTTGGCAGCCACCTTCTTCACCGCCCGATCCTTGAACAAGCGCCGGTTGCGGCAGTTGGCATTATTCCAGACCGGGTCCGGCCCGGGCGGCCGGCGGTAATTCGGGTTGTGGGTCGGGAGATAGCCGCTATTGGCCCAAGCCACGCAGAAGACGATACGGGGATCGGTCTTCTGCAACGGGTCCTGAATCGGCGGGAGGATGCGGTCGGTGAATTCGACGTAGTCGGTGAAGTATTGCTTGGGATCGGTGCCCGGAATTTCGCGATAGTTCTCGTCCATCAATTGATCGAGGCGGATTTCGCCGCGTTCGATTGCAGCCTCGAACGCCGCCGAAATCTGCTTGGCGGTTTCGATAGCGGCGCTGATCAATGGCGTATCAGAAGTTTCGACTCCGCTGTCGGAGATCAGCGTGATCAGATTTTCGGAAAGGTCGAGCAGCTTGGCGACGCGATCATCGGCGTTTTTGAGGTCCGTCGAAGACAGGTCGACATCCTTTGCGAGATGACGCAGCTCCTCGATCACTGTATCGCAATGTCCGAGATTGGAAGTTGTCGCCATGGCGACGCCGTCAATCTCCTGGTTCACCGAGGTAAAGCCGTCCTGGACGCGAGCGATGATGCCCTTGATCTGCTCTGCGCCTTCACCGGCGTTGTTGGCCCGCAGCGAAGCGTCACTGCTCTCGCCGATCAGGTTGCCGACCTGGCCGTCGAGGTCGCGCACCGTATCGCCGATCTGGCGCGTTGCCTGGCGGGTTGCTTCGGCAAGGTTCTTGACCTCGCTGGCAACGATGGCAAAGCCCTTGCCTGCCGCTCCGGCTCTTGCCGCCTCGATCGTGGCGTTGAGCGCCAGCAAGTTGGTTTGCTTGGCGATCGCTTCAATCGAGCCCGACACTTTGGCGACCTGCGCCAGTGCAGCGCTGACGGCGCCAAGCCGGCTTTCCATCCGACCCACGGCGGAGATCAGCTCGGTGATGTGCTGCACCGCCGTCTCTACGACTGCGCGCGATTGGCTGATCTCTCCTACGGCAGCCGAGGTCGCCGTTTGCACCGCGCGCGAGGCGGTGGCGATGTCATGGTTGGCGGAAGCCATCGTCTCGGCGGTCTTTTGCAAATGATTGAAACGATCGGCCTGCGTGGAGACGCGGCCGGCGACTTCCTTGAGATTGCCCGCAACATCCGCAAGCTCGACCCCGAGGCCGCCGATCCGGCTGGCAAGCTGGTCGACCAGGCGGTCATGGTCCGACCGGCCCGCTGCGATATCATCTTGTTTAATGGCTACTGTTGTAATCGGCATGGCTGTTTCGCGTCACAATTTATAGGCGGTGCGGAATCCGCCCCAGTGCCGCCCCTGGACGCGGATCGGCACATCGATCTCGCGCATCATCACCGTGACGCCGTTACCCATGTCGCGGGCGTAACTCTGGATCAGGTAGGTGCGCTGGTTGCGGCCCGCGGCAAGTCCGGCCGTGTCGTTGAAAATCCGGCGATTGCGGCTGTGGGCGGTGTTCCAGGCGACGTCGCCGGGACGCTGCGGATGCGAATAGATCTTGTTGTGCACCGGCAGATAGCCGTTGCGGTCGATCCCGACGCAGAACGCCATGCGCGGATCCCTGGCGAGGAAGGCTTCCTGGAACGGCGGCAAAGTGCGATCCGCCCAGTCGAGAATGCGGGTGCGGTGCTGGAGCGGATTGCTGCCAGGTATTTCGACATAATCAGTATCGAACAGAGCATCGATCGAGATCGCCCCGCTTGCGACGGCCTGTTCGAAAATCTGGCGGAGCTGAACGCCGGCTTCCATCGCCCGCATCACCAGATCGGTGTTCTCGTCGTGGATCGACCAGAGCTTGTCTTCGATCTTCTCCACGAACGCGGCATCACTTGTCAGGAAACTCGCGTGAACGCCCGCATTCGAGCGTTCGCCGCTGCGGATCTTGCAGTTTCCAATGCCTTCCAGCGTGACGTTGAACATTTGGCCGAGCGGCACCTTCGCGGCTTCCGGTCCGCCGATCAGGATGTTCTCGATGGAAATTCCGTAGACCTGCGCGGCGATGCGGCCTTGCGCGGTCTCGATCTCGATCTTGAGACTGCACGGCAGCGGTTCGCGCTTGCGGCGGTCGGAGCCCATGTCCTTGCCAAGCAGTACCGCGCAACGGGATTTGAGCTTTTGCGCGAAGATCGTGACATCCTTGCCGGCGTTGGCGACATGCTCGCGATGCGCTTCCGCTTCGCGCGCGGCGTGGTCGATCTCGGCGGCACTGTCGCCGACCGAAGCAATGAAATTCGAGGCGGTCGCGACGTTCTCGGTCATCTCGCTGGTGGTCTGGTTCTGCTCGGCCACCGCGCCGTTGACGTTTTCGAACACCGGGCGGATCGCCTGGATGGCCAGCGAAATCCGGTGCACCGCCTCGACCGATCCGGCGGCGTCGCGTTGCAGCGCGTCGATCTTCTTCTTGATCTCCTCGGTGGCATCCTGGGTTTGCACAGCCAGCGCCTTGACCTCGGTGGCGACCACCGCGAAGCCGCGCCCGGCGGCGCCTGCGCGTGCCGCCTCGATGGTCGAGTTGAGCGCCAGCAGCGTCGTTTGCCGGGCAATTTGAGAGATCAGGTTGACGACATTGCCGATCGCGGCGGAAGATTCCTTGAGCCGGTCGACGTTGAGGCTTGCATCATGGGCCGCGGCGCCCGCCTCGTCGGCGAGCTTGCCGGCGTTGCGGACCTGCGATCCGATGCCTTCGGCGGAATCGGCGAACTTGCCGGCGGCCTGCGAAAAGGTGGCCGCGGTGCTCTGGGCTTCGTTCGAGCGCAGGCTGAGCGCGTCGGTGCGCTGGCGGACCGCGGACAGCGTGGCGGCCGTGGCCTCCGCGCCGCCGGCAACGGAGTTCGCCGCGCGCTCCAACTGGCGAATCATGCCGCCAAGCTCGATTTCAAGCAGTTCGAGAATCTGCCGGCTCGATTCGGCTTCCGAGTTATCCGCAACCGCAGCCACTACAGCCGGCTTGGCCTCGGCTTCGGGGCCAGGCACGGTCAGTTCGGGCACGGATTTCCGGAACAATCCAATGGCCATTCGGTTTCTCGGCCGCGGGTATGATGGCGTTATCCTCTCACGGCGCCGTGAAGTCATGGTTAACAAATGCCTGATTTGGAGGCAGTCTCCTCTACCTGCATACCGAAAATCTCCCAAATCTTTGATTTTGGCGGGCCTACGGCTTATAAGGCCGCCTTTCCCATCCAAATCACCCCCTCACGGACCTGAAAAGACGCATGGCCGGACATTCCCAGTTCAAGAACATCATGCACCGCAAGGGCCGCCAGGACGCCCAGAAGTCGAAGCTGTTCGGCAAGCTGGCGCGGGAAATCACGGTGGCCGCGAAATTGGGAACGCCCGATCCGGCGATGAATCCGCGACTGCGCGCGGCTGTGATCGCCGCGCGGCAGGAAAATATGCCGAAGGACAATATCGAGCGTGCGATCAAGAAGGCGATCGGCGGCGAGAGCGAGAATTACGACGAGATCCGTTACGAAGGCTATGGTCCGGGCGGCGTGGCCGTGATCGTCGAGGTGCTCACCGATAACCGCAACCGCACCGCCTCCGACATCCGCTCCTATTTCACCAAATCAGGCGGCAATCTCGGCGAAACCGGCGCGGTTTCATTCATGTTCGATCGCACCGGCATCGTCGAATATGACGCCAAGGCGGCGTCCGACGATGCGATGCTGGAAGCTGCGATCGACGCCGGCGCCGACGATGTGGTTTCCGGCGAAAACGGCCATGAAATCTACGCCTCGCAGGAAACCTTCCGCGATGTCGCCAAGGCGCTGGAAGTGAAATTTGGCGAGGCGCGGAAAGCCGCGCTGATCTGGAAGCCGCAAAATACCATCGCGGTGGACGACGAAACCGGCGAGAAGCTGTTGAAGCTGATGGACCTTCTCAACGAACATGACGACGTCCAGAACGTCTATGCCAATTTCGAGATCTCCGACGCACTGGTCGCCAGGATGGGCGGGTAGCACCTGCCCCGGACGCGGTGCAGCGTTCTTACGATGCACCGCTGAGTTGGGACCCACCAGTAAAATAGGCCCCGGCGCAGCAGCGCATCACTTCGTGCTGTGCCGCGTCCGGGGCACGAAATTCGTCTCGCAGTCGTTGATGGCGCATTCCCTTTGCTAGGCGCGACTCTGCAGCATGGGGTATAAAATGCCCATGTCCTCACCGCCGATTTGCTCACCCATCCGCATTCTCGGCATCGACCCCGGCCTGCGCCGCACCGGTTGGGGCGTGATCGAGATCGAGGGCAACCGCTTACTTTACCTGGGTTGCGGCTCCGTCGAGCCGCCGGATACTTTGCCGCTGGCAAGCCGTCTGCTTGCCATTCACGAGGGACTGGCCGCTGTGCTCGGCGATTTTCGCCCTGCGGAGGCCGCGGTCGAACAGACCTTCGTCAACAAGGACGGCGTTGCCACCCTCAAGCTGGGCCAGGCCCGCGGTGTGGCGATGCTGGCGCCGGCGATGTTTGGAATTACGGTTTCCGAATATGCGCCCAATCAGGTGAAGAAGACGGTGGTCGGCGCCGGCCACGCCGACAAGAACCAGATCCTGGTGATGCTGAAGGTGCTGCTGCCCAAGGCCGAGCCGAAATCCCCTGATGCCGCCGACGCGCTCGCCATCGCGATCACGCATGCGCATCACCGCGGCAGCGCCACGATGCGGCTCAAGGTGGTCGGCCTATGATTGGCAAGCTCAAGGGGCTGATCGATTCCTACGGTGAGGATTTCGTCATCCTCGATGTCGGCGGCGTCGGCTATCAGGTACATTGTTCCTCGCGCACCTTGCAGGCATTGCCTGCGCCGGGCGAGGCGGCGGTGCTCGCAATCGAGACCTATGTTCGCGAAGACCAGATCAAGCTGTTCGGTTTCAAGAGCGATATCGAACGCGAATGGTTTCGCCTGCTGCAAACCGTACAGGGCGTCGGCGCCAAGGTCGCGCTCGCCGTGCTCGGCACGCTGACGCCATCGGATTTGGCAAATGCGATCGCGCTGCGTGACAAGGCGGCGGTGACGCGTACGCCGGGCGTCGGCCCCAAGGTCGCCGAGCGCATCGTGACCGAGTTGAAGGACAAGGCGCCTGCCTTCGCCAATGTCGATCCGGCGGTGGTCAGCCTTTCGGGCGCGATCGACGATTCCCGCAGCCCCCGCCCGGTGACGGATGCGATCTCGGCCTTGGTCAATCTCGGCTATGGCCAGCCGCAGGCGGCAGCCGCGATTGCGGCGGCCTCGCGCAGCGCCGGCGAAAAAGCCGAGACGGCGCAACTCATCCGACTGGGCCTGAAGGAATTGGCGAAGTAGGCTATCGTTGCCGGCCAGACGCGTAAGGAATGCACCACCCGCCATGCTGAGCAAGAAAGACAAGGAACTAATCGTCGCTGCCACCAAGGCGATCAGCCAGCGATATCGCAACGACTGGCAGGAAGTGGGAGCGGCGATGCGCACCCGCGACGGCCGCATCATCACCGGCGTGAATATCGACGCCTATATCGGCCGGATCGCGGTCTGCGCCGAAGCGATCGCGATCGGCCGCGCCATCACCGAAGGCGGCGATCACGGTATCGAGACCATCGTCGCCGTGCGTCACCCCAAACCCGACGAGCCCGGCAAGATCGCGGTGGTCTCGCCCTGTGGCATCTGCCGCGAACTGATTTACGATTACGACGCCAAGGCGCGCGTCATCGTGCCCGACAACGGCCGCACCCCGAAGGTGACGAAGATCGGTGAGCTGTTGCCGAACAAATACCGTCGGGGCAACGAATGAATCCGCCCACCCGCATCGTGACGCCGGAACGCCGAGAAGGGAAGCTACGAATATGGCGCTTTGGATACTCCTTTCTTACGTTCTTAGTTGTAACGCTGGCCATTGGCATTTTTGTTGTACTCGTGATGTCGGCTTCCGCGTGTACTTGGAATTCGCATATTCGATGCTTTTCAGTTTCTCGTGATACCGTAGGAGTGATCTCAAGTGCTGTTGAGGTTTGGGGTGCGCTCGCGATTGCGGTAGCATTCGTTTCGGCAACCATCCAAATGTACCGCGTCCCGACTTGGTGGAGCGCTTTTATCGTTGTACCGGTTTCCGTTATCGCGGTGAGCTTGTTGCCAATCGGGGCAGCTTCCCTGGCAAAAGAAGCAATATCTGAACCCTTCTTTTTCCTCGCGGTAGGTGTGGTGTTGTTTGCGGCATACCAATTGTCTCTTTTGATTTGCAGCCTGTTGGGTAAATCCGAATGAACCCGCCCTCTCGCATCGTCACGCCGGAACGCCGCACCGATGATGTCGGCGACACCGCGTTGCGTCCTCAACTGCTGTCCGAATTCGTCGGCCAGGCGCAGGCGCGCAAGAACCTTTCGATTTTCATCGAAGCGGCGCGCAAGCGTGGCGAGGCGCTGGATCATGTGCTGTTCGTCGGTCCGCCTGGGCTCGGCAAGACCACGCTGGCGCAGATCGTCGCGCGTGAACTCGGCGTCGGCTTTCGTGCGACCTCCGGTCCCGTGATCGCCAAGGCCGGCGATCTTGCCGCCCTTCTGACCAATCTCGAAGAACGCGACGTGCTGTTCATCGACGAAATCCATCGCCTGAGCCCGGCGGTCGAGGAAGTGCTATATCCCGCGATGGAGGATTTTCAGCTCGACCTGATCATCGGCGAGGGGCCGGCGGCCCGATCAGTCAAGATCGAACTCGCCAAGTTCACGCTGGTCGGCGCCACCACACGCGCGGGACTTTTGACCAATCCGCTGCGTGACCGTTTCGGCATTCCGGTGCGGTTGAATTTCTACACTGAAGATGAGCTGGAAAAGATTGTCACCCGCGGTGCCCGCGTGCTCCAGATCGGCATGACCAGCGATGGCGCCAACGAAATCGCCCGCCGGGCCCGCGGCACGCCGCGCATCGCGGGGCGGCTGTTGCGCCGCGTGCGGGATTTTGCTTCCGCGGCGGATGCGGATTCGATCGACCGCAAAATCGCCGACCACGCGCTCAGCGCGCTCGAAGTCGATGCCGCCGGCCTCGATGCGATGGATCGCCGCTATCTCATGACCATTGCGATAAACTACGGCGGTGGCCCGGTCGGTGTCGAGACGTTGGCTGCGGCCTTGTCGGAGCCGCGCGACGCGATCGAAGACATCATCGAGCCGTTTCTGATTCAGTGCGGCTATCTGCAACGCACCCCGCGCGGGCGGTTGTTGACCTCGCACGCCTTCCGTCACCTCGGTCTGGCCGAGCCGACGCGCGATCCATCGCAGTTTGGATTGTTCGGCAACGACAGCGAGGACGAATGACGGCTGGTGGCACGATCAAGATCGTGGCTGCCGTGATACGCGATCATGCAGGGCGTGTGTTGCTGGTGCGTAAACGCGGCACGAAAGCCTTCATGCAGCCGGGTGGCAAGCTTGACGCCGGCGAAGACGACATCACCGCGCTCTCGCGCGAAATCTCGGAAGAACTCGGCTGCGTTCTCGATCCCGCCTCGGTTCTGCCTCTTGGGGAGTTCGATGCGGTGGCCGCGAACGAACCCGGCTTTCGCGTCAAGGCCAATCTCTATCGCGTCGATGTGACCGGAGAGATTTCGCCGAGCCGGGAGATTGATGAGGCGATCTGGGTCGATCCGGCTTCGCCACCCGACATTCATCTTGCGCCCCTGACGCGCGATCATATACTGCCGCTGGCGTCACAGGGTTAAGGTTACTGCTCGATATCTGCACGAGCGCTCCCCAATTCAGCTGTATTTGCTGGTCAGAAAGGAAGTTGCATCACAACTGAGTTGCCATGCTCTCGCGACGTCATTTCCTGCGTACATTTTCCGGCCTCGGCGTTGCCGGCGTTTCGACGGCCGCCTATGGCTTCAGCGAACCCGAGCTGCAGCTTCAGGTCACGCGCTATCAGGTTTCGCCGTCGCAATGGCCGGCGGATCTGAAACTCAAGATCGCCGTCATCGCCGATGTTCATGCCTGCGATCCCTGGATGTCGCTGGAGCGTATTCAGACGATCGTCGAACACACCAACAGGCTCGGCGCTGACATCACCGTCCTGCTTGGCGATTACGTCGCCGGTCACCGGAATGTCACGCAATTCATTCCGGCCGATGAATGGGCGTCCGTGCTCGCAGGTCTCAAGGCACCGCTCGGGGTGCACGCCGTCCTTGGCAATCACGATTATTGGGATGACCGAATCGTGCAGCGCGTGGGCGTGGGAACGCCAGTTGCCCGCCGCGCGCTCGAAGCCGCCGGCATCCCGGTCTATGAGAATGATGTCCTGCGCTTGAACAAGGCCGGCCATCCATTCTGGCTTGCGGGTCTTGGCGACCAACTGGCTTACGCGCCGGCGCGGCGACACGGTATCGTCAGACGGATCGGCGTCGACGATCTCGGCGCAACGCTCGGTAAGGTGACCGACGATGCGCCGGTCATTCTGCTCGCGCATGAGCCGGATGTGGCTCGCCGCGTGCCCTCACGCGTCGCGCTCCAGCTTTCCGGCCATACGCATGGGGGACAGGTGCGCCTGCTCGGCTGGTCGCCCGTTGCGCCCTCGGGACAGCTTCTGGCCTACGGTCACATCCGGATGAACTGCGATGTCGTGGTGTCCGGAGGACTTGGTTGCAGCTTCGTGCCGTTCCGGCTCGGCGTTCCTCCGGAGATCGTGCTGGTGACGGTGGGCAAGCCAAATCTGTTCTTATCTTAGGTTTCCGATCGTTTCATAGCCACTAATCACAGTAGCGTGCGCTTGCACGGCGCGCCGATTTTGCGCAAAACGGTCGTCTGGAAGACGATCGAGGGCCGCACGTGACCTTACCTCATCTTGACGGCGAAATACGCGACGGCCGCCACCACATGGAGATCCGCGTCTACTATGAGGACACGGATTTCTCCGGCATCGTCTATCACGCCAACTATCTGCGCTTCATGGAGCGCGGCAGGACCAATCATTTGCGGCTGATGGGCGCCGAGCAGCATGCATTGTTTGCCGAAG
The DNA here is from genome assembly GCA_963770515.1 of uncultured Alphaproteobacteria bacterium. Classification (GTDB taxonomy): domain Bacteria; phylum Pseudomonadota; class Alphaproteobacteria; order Rhizobiales; family Xanthobacteraceae; genus Bradyrhizobium. The sequence continues at coordinate 228,511 of CAVYPW010000001.1, read as the reverse complement.
CACAGACCGAGACGCCCAGTTTTGCATTCGTCGTGCGTTCGATGAAGCTTGATTTCCTGAAGCCGGCGCGCATGGACGATGTGCTGGATATCGTGACCTGGCCGGTCGCGGTGAAGGGGGCCTCGATCACGCTGGCGCAGGAGGTACGGCGTGGTACCGACGTTCTGGTCACCGCTGAGGCGCGTGTCGCCTTTATCAGCGAGGGGCGGGCGCAGCCGATTCCTAAATCGCTTCGCGTGTTGATGAAGGCCGATCTCGAATAGACGAGATGTTTCGGACCATCCTCGATTGGCGATCGCAATCGACCGATAGAAACACGGCCCTCGACTCCCTTGATTGAGGCGATAGTCTCGCGGCAATCCGTAAGCCGGGAGGTCATTATGTCGCGTCCACCGTTACCGCCGTTCACGAGAGAGACCGCCGCGCAGAAGGCGCGCATGGCGGAAGACGCCTGGAACTCACGCGACCCCGAACGCGTCGCGCTCGCCTATACCGAGGACAGCCGCTGGCGCAACCGCTCCGAGGTTTTCGAAGGACGTCCCGCGATCGTCGCATTTCTCACACGCAAATGGGCGAAAGAACTCGATTATCGGCTGATCAAGGATCTCTGGGCCTTCGACGGCAACCGTATCGCGGTGCGCTTTCAATATGAATGGCGCGACGCCTCCGGCCAATGGCATCGTTCTTACGGCAACGAGCAGTGGGAATTCGACGAGCAGGGCCTGATGCGCCGGCGCGAGGCCAGCATCAACGACATCGCAATTGCCGAAAAAGACCGGCGCTTTCATTGGGCCGCGCCCGGACCGCGGCCGGCCGATGTACCGGGCTTGGGCGAAAGCCCGTTCTGACGGTGTCACGGCGCGATGCGTCAATACCCCCGCGCCGGATCGACGAGATTTTCCAGCCGCTCGCCGGCCTCAAACCGCTCGATCTGGCGCGCGATATATTTCGAGATCTCGTCGGTGTCGGTGTCGGCGGCATTATGCGGCGTTAGCAGGACCTTTGGATGGGTCCAGAATGGACTGTCCGGCGGCAACGGTTCGATCGTGTAGACGTCGAGCGAGACCGCACCGAGCGTGCCGTCGTCAAGACAGGACAGAATATCGGCTTCGTTCTGCAGGCCGCCGCGGCCGGCGTTGATCACAACCGGCGCGCCCATCGGGCTTGATCGGTTCAGTTTGGCGAACAGGTCGCGGTTGAGGATACCGCGTGTATCCGGCGTGAGCGGCAAAAGGCAGACCAGAATGTCGACGCGGCGCAGAAACGCATCGAGCTGCGCCTTGCCGTGAAAGCATTCGACGCCTTCGATGGTCTTGGGGCTGTTGCTCCAACCGACGACCTGGAAGCCAAGCCGCACCAGAACTTCTGCCGCATCCGATCCCAACGTGCCGAGCCCCATGACCCCGACGGTCAGGGCGCCGGCCGACCACTGGTATTTCGGCTGCCACCGCTTTTCGCGCTGGCTGTCGCGCAAGTAGCGTTCCTGGCGGTGATGCATCAAGACATGCAGCACCACATATTCGGTCATCCGGCCGGTGAGATCGCCGACGGAGACGCGTATCAGCGGCACTTTCGGGAGGGTTTTGTCCGCCATCAGCGCATCGACGCCGGCCCCGAGGTTAAAAATCACCCGAAGATTCGGAAAAGAGGCCAACTCGCCCGGCGCGGGTTTCCACACCGCTGCGTAGTGCACGTCGGCCGGATTGCCGCCTTGTTCCGACACTACCCAGACCGGGCGGTCGGCGCAGACGTCGTTAAACCGACGCTTCCAGCGCTCCGGCGACCAGTTTTCGGTGCCGCCATGGATCAGCAGCGCCAACGTTCCTTTTTCCATCGTTATTTTGCCTCTCGCAATTCGGGTGCGACCTTAGCGGGGGTTGTTTTCATCGCAATTTTTTTTTCATAAGCAGTGTCGGGGCGTCGCTTTCCGGTTCGTCCTTGTATCGCCGACTAGTGCGGCGAATTTGAAGTTCCTATCAGTTTCGCCGCGAGTCCATCATAGGAACTTCAAATTCAAAGCCGCACTAGAATCAATAAATTGCTAGAGCTCCTTTGATTCCGAAGTTCGCATTAGAAGTCGCTGTGGTCGCTTGCGAACTTCGGAATCGGAGCTCCAGACCCACAAAGGAGCCTCTGCCTATGCTCTATGCCATACTTTGCTATCATGATGAGGATTTCGTCGGCTCCTGGAGTAAGGAACAGGACGCCGCCGTCATGTCGAAACTCTCGGTCGTCCAGGACAGGCTGAAAAAGGAAGGCCGGCTCGGTCCGGTCGCGCGGCTGTTGCCGACCACCGCAGCGACGACGCTGCGCAAGGACGATCCGCCGCTGGTGCTGGACGGTCCCTATGCCGAAACCAAGGAACAGTTGCTCGGCTTCTATATCATCGACTGCGAGAATCTCGACGCCGCGGTCGACGTCGCGCGCGAGCTTGGCGCGGCCAATCCTGGCGGAGCCTATGAGATTCGCCCCGTCGGCCTGTTCGAGCCTGGAGCAAACGCAAAATGACCGACACCGCCTGGATCGATGCGGCCCTGAGTTCGGCGCGTCCCCAGGCTGTCGGTGCCTTGCTGCGCTATTTTCGCAATCTCGATACCGCGGAAGAAGCATTCCAGAACGCCTGCCTGCGCGCCTTGAAAAGCTGGCCGCAAAACGGTCCGCCGCGCGATGCGGCGGCCTGGCTCATCATGGTCGGCCGCAATGCCGCGATCGACGAGGTGCGGCGGACCCATAAACAGGAAGCGTTGCCCGACGATGCCGTCATTTCCGATCTGGATGATGCCGAGGAGGATCTGGCCGATCGGCTCGACGGTTCGCATTACCGCGACGACATCCTGCGGCTACTATTCATCTGCTGCCATCCGGATTTGCCGGCGACGCAGCAGATTGCGCTGGCGCTCCGCATCGTCTCCGGCCTTTCCGTAAAGCAGATCGCGCGAGCCTTCCTGGTCTCGGAGCCGGCGATGGAGCAGCGCATCACCCGTGCCAAGGCGAAGGTCGCCAATGCCGGTGTGCCGTTCGAGACACCCGGCGCGGTCGAGCGCTCCGAGCGGCTCGCCGGTGTCGCGGCAATGATCTATTTGATCTTCAACGAAGGTTATTCGGCCAGCGGTGAGACCTCCGAAATCCGCAAGCCGTTGTGCGAGGAGGCGATCCGGCTGGCGCGGCTGTTGCTTCGGTTGTTCCAGAGCGAACCGGAGATCATGGGACTGACCGCGCTATTGTTGCTGCAACATGCGCGTGCGGCGGCGCGGTTCGATGCGAGCGGCGAACTGATATTGCTCGACGATCAGGACCGCACGCTGTGGAATCAGAAACTGATCGCGGAAGGCGTGGCGCTGATCGACAAGGCGATGCGGCACCACCGCTCGGGGCCGTACCAGGTGCAGGCGGCGATCGCGGCGCTGCATTCCCGCGCGGCCAAACCTGAAGAGACCGACTGGGCGCAGATCGATCTGCTCTACGGTGCGCTCGAGCTGATGCAGCCTTCGCCCGTGGTCACGCTCAACCGCGCGGTAGCGGCATCCAAGGTGCGCGGGCCCGAGGCCGCCTTGCAGATGATCGAGCCGCTCGCTGAACGGCTGTCGAACTATTTTCATTATTTCGGCGTGCGTGGCGCGTTCCTGATGCAGCTCGGCCGCAACGAAGAGGCGCGCGTGGCGTTCGATCGCGCTATTGCGCTTGCCAATACGTCGGCGGAAGCGGCTCACATCCGCATGCATCTCGACCGGCTGATCCGCGACAGCCAGCCGTCCGGGACCACGGCGGCAAAAAAATAATACGGCACCTGTCGGTCCACGTCTCCTCCGTTCGTCTTTAGGGCAGAGAGCCTATTGAAGAGGGACGCGTGAGATGAACATGCAAGCCATCCAAATCACGATCCTGTTGCTGGACAGCTTCATCAAGCTGGCGCCGTGGCGGATCGTCACGGAGACGATGGATCGGATCGGTTATAGTGCAAGTGAAAGTCTTGCGCGGAGCCTTATCGTGATCGCCGCAGCTTGCGCCGGTCTCTGTGCGCTCCCGATGGCCTCGATCTTCGGACCTCTGCTTCTGATCGGCTACGTCGGCGCGGCAATTTCGTTGCATATACGAACTGGCAGTCCGCTGTACAGCCAAATCCTGTTCGGCTCTTGCCTTGGCATGATGGTGTGGAACGGGCTCTGGCTACGCGACCGTAAATTGCGAACATTATTGCAGCTATCGGGCCGCTTTGCCGGATAGACGTCGGGAAACGGAGGGGAACGTCCCATGCTTGAGCTCATCACTATCGCTGCCATCGTGCTGGCGGTCGCCATTCTCATCGTTCTCGGTCTTGCTTCGGCCAAGCCGGATACCTTCAGTGTCCGGCGGTCAGCGATAGTGCAGGCGCCTGCCGAAGAAATTTTCCCACTGGTCAACAATTTTCATCAATGGACGAAATGGTCGCCCTGGGAGAACAAGGATCCCGCGATGAAGCGCGACTATGGGGGCGCCGAAAGCGGCAAGGGCGCGGCCTATGCGTGGGACGGCAACAAAAATGTCGGTTCCGGCCGCATGGAAATTCTCGATGCCTCATCGCCGTCAAAAATCACGATCAAGCTCGACTTCTTCAAACCGTTTGAAGGTCATAACACGGCCGAGTTCTCTTTCGTGCCCGAGCGCGATGTTGCCGCGACCAACGTCATCTGGGTGATGCAGGGACCGTCATCCTTCATGTCCAGGGTGATGCAGGTGTTCATGGACTTCGACAAGATGATCGGCAGGGATTTCGAGGCCGGCCTCGCCAATCTGAAGACGCTGACCGAAAAATAGACCGACGAAACAGTCATCAAGCAAGGAGGAAGTGTGATGCAGCTCAGTCCCTATCTGTTCTACAACGACAATTGCGAAGCCGCCTTCAGGTTTTACGAGAAGGTGCTGGGCGGCAAAATCGAGATGATGCTGCGTGCCGACGAGGGACCCGCGGATATGAAGCCGGGGCCCGGTCGGGAGAAGCTAATCATGCATGCACGCATGTCGATCGGCGGCCATATCTTGATGGCGTCGGATTCTCCGCCCGAGCATTTCCACAAGCCGCAGGGATTTTCGGTCTCGCTGACGATCGACGATACCGCCGAAGCAGAACGCAAGTTCAATGCGCTGGCGGAGGGCGGCAGCCTCAACATGCCCTTTGGCAAGACCTTCTTCTCCAAAGGCTTCGGCATGTGCGTCGATCAGTTCGGTATTCCCTGGATGGTGAACTCTCCGCTGGAAGGGATGTAGCACTTCTTGGGAGCCGGTTAGCGGCAGATGGGATAGAACGCGGCGAGTTCGCGGCCTCGCAACAGCAGCAGGTGCGAGGTCAAACCGCCGCGTTGCTTAATCCAGCTGCGTACACCTGACGGATAGGTCTGGAGCACTATAGCGGAGGCCTCGGGCTCCGCATACATCCGCCCGCGCCGGTCCATCGAACGTGCGGCGTGGAATCCAAGCACGGCGCGTCGCGTCACGCAGATGCGGTCGTGCGGCACCATGCTCAGCACCAGCGTGCAGGCGGAAAGGCAGGGGCCATCGATGACGACGCGTTCACCGGAAGCGCGAACCTTTTCGAACAGGTCGAGGAAGGGGCCGACTTGTCCGCCGCGGCTGCCAAGGATTCGGACTTCGGCTTGCGCCGGCGCTGAGGCAAGCGCGCACAACGTCGCCGCGACCGCGCAAATTCTGGCGAAAGATGTCTGCATGTTTCTCCCTCTGCCGAGATAGCTCACCTGTGAGTGGGAAGCCTCTCTTATCGGAGGCAATTGCAAAGGCAATTGCAAAACCTGCGCCAGGGTTCCGGCCTATTCGACGATCTGCTGAGAGATGCGATCGGAAAAGCGCCGCATTATTCGCTTCGTCTTGCTGCGTGCAAACGTCGGCAAGCCGTCGCAAGCAACATGGTGCGCGCGCTCCAATCGGCGCGCGCGCTCTTTGGCGATCGAGCCCAGCCAGTCGATCAGGTCGTCCGCCGATCAGGCCGCGCGGTTCTTGATCGCGCCGACGATCGCGGTGAGGACAGCGCCTGCAACGCCGCCGCCGGCCGCCTGGCCGATGATGGCGCCGATATCCGGCGTGGATGCGGAATTGGCCAGCAGCGGAATCAGCATACCGAGAAGCTGGCCGCCGGCGCCGCCGCCGATCGCCCCAGCGAGGGTATTTCCAATTGTTCCGAGATCGATGTTCTTGGCGGCGCCTGCGGCGACGTTTCCGCCGACGGCGCCAGCGATGATCTGGATAAGAAGGTTGATAATCATGCCCGACATGACGCGAAACTCCCCCGATCCGGTGTTCAGTTTCAGCATTGTCGACGGCGCCGGACCATCGCCGCGCCCTCCAACCTTAGGTGGTTGAGTCATGGAGGTCACGCTGCGCCAGCGAAGGAAATGGAAAAATAAGCAAGGTCGCATCAAGGGAGATGCGGGCGTTATCCGTTGCGCCTCTTGCCGCGCAGCGTCGGCAGTCCGATTCCGGCCGCATCGAAACCGTCATCGACGGCGAGAACCTGGCCGGTGATGTAGCTTGCCCGGTCGCTGCACAGGAAAAACACCGCTTCCGCCAGTTCTTCCTCAAGGCCGTAGCGGTTGAGCGGAATCGCATCATGATAATCGGCGCGGATTTCTGCGCTGTGAACGGCCTTTGCCATCGCGGTGTCGACCGGTCCCGGAGCCACGCCGTTGACGCGGATGCCAAGCTCGGCCAGTTCGACCGCGAGCTGCTTGGTCAGGTGCGCAAGTCCAGCCTTGCTGGTGCCATAGGCCGATCGCAGCGTCGAGGCGCGCAAACCCGAGATCGAGGTAATGTTGACGATCGCGCCGCTGCCATGATGGCGCATCAATGGCACCGCGGCCTTCGTGCACAAAAAAGGTCCGGTCAGGTTGACGGCGAGCACACGGCTCCAGTCGGTCTCGGATGTTTCCATCAATGGCGCGAACACGGCGACGCCGGCGTTGTTGACCAGCGCATCGAGCCTTCCGAAGCGATGTTCGATTTGAGCGAAGACCGCAGCAACCGCATCCGCATTGGAGACGTCGCAGGTCACGGCCAGCGTGGCGTCGGGCCTCGCGAGCGCCGCTACGCTTTTCTCCAGCAGACCGGCTTCTATATCGAGAAGCGCCACGCGCCAGCCGTCGGCGAGGAAGCGGTTGGCCACGGCAAGGCCGATGCCGCGCGCAGCACCCGTGATCAAAGCGACGTTTTGCGAGGAGGCGGTCATGCCTGTTTCATCCTGATTTTCCTGGCGTCGTCTCTAGCACGGAAGCCGGACCTCTGCGTTGTTCCGCCGGCGTGCCACCGGCATGGTACTCCGATGACTTCCGGTGTAAGCAGCCAGTGAAACTTGAAGCTGAGGAAACGACGGAATGACAGGTGAGGGCAGATTTTCGAAAGCCGGGTTTGATCGTCTTCGTGGTGTGATGGCCGGTCATGTCGAGCGCGGCGATCTGCCGGGCCTGGTGATGCTGGTGAGCCGCCATGGCGAAGTCCAGGTCGATGCGATCGGGCGGCTCGCTTTCGAAGGCTCGTCGATGACGCGCGATGCGATTTTCCGCATCACCTCGATGACCAAGCCGGTCACGGCCGCGGCCGCGATGATCCTGGTCGAGGAGGGCCGGTTGCATCTCGACGATCCCGTCGACCGATTGCTGCCGGAACTGGTCAACCGCAAGGTGCTGCTCACGATCGATGCGATGGTTCATCAAACCGTGCCGGCGCGGCGCGCGATCACCTTGCGTGACTTGCTGACGTTCCGCTGCGGCTACGGCATCATTCCGATTTTTCCCGAACGCCTGCCGATCCAGCGCGCGTATGCCGAAGCGGGTCTTGCGCCCGGGCCGGTGTTTCCGTCCTTTCCGCCGGACGAATTGATGCGGCGATATGGCAGCCTGCCGCTGGTGTTCCAGCCGGGCGAGCGATGGCTCTACAACGCCGGCAGCGAAATCCTCAGCGTGCTGATCGCGCGGGTGGCGGGCACGACGTTCGGGGAATTCCTGAGTGAGCGCATTTTTACGCCGCTCGGAATGAAAGATACCGCATTCTATGCCTCCAAAGACAAGCAGCATCGATTCACGACAGCCTATATGAACGATTCCGCGGCGCGAGAGTTGAAGGTGTTCGATCCTCCGGTCACCGGCCGGTTTTCCAGCCCGCCCGCCTTCGAAAACGGCGCTGCGGGTCTGGTCTCCACCGCGGACGATTTCAACGCCTTCGCCCAGATGCTGCTCAATGGCGGCAGCCTTGGAAGCGCGCGCGTGCTGTCGCCGGAATCCGTGGCGTTGATGACGACGAACCAGATTGTCGCGGACGAGAAGCGCGAGTCGCAATTGTTCCTGGGCAGCGCCAGGGGCTGGGGATTCGGCCTGTCCGTTTTTACCGGGCTCGACGATCCGCAGGCCAAGCCCGGCCGGTTCGGCTGGGATGGCGGTTACGGAACGTCCTGGTATTCCGATCCGCAGGCCCAACTCACCGGCATTCTGTTGACCCAGCGGGTGATGGATTCGCCAAAACCGCCGCCGGTATTCACGGATTTCTGGACCGCGCTCAACGAGGTTGCGGCGGATTAAGCCTGCAAACGGCCATTTCGCCGATATCCATCGCGTCCAAAATAATTGCACCCGCCATGTCGGGATCGTCCGAGGCCAATCGTCTTATCGAAGAGCGCCGGCCTGGCCGGAGCTTTTCGAAGCAAAACGGGGAGTACGATGCGATTCATGATGCTGATGATCCCGCGGGGGTACTGCGAAGCTGCCCCCGGCGCCACGCCGGCCAAGGAAGCGGTCGCCGCGATGATGAAATACAACAATGAACTGAAGGAGGCCGGTGTCCTGATCACGCTGGACGGCCTGCATCCGCCGTCGACGGGCGTCCGGGTCTCGTTTGAAAGCGGCAAGCCGGTCGTGACAGACGGCCCCTTCACCGAATTGAAGGAAGTGATCGGCGGCTATTGGATGATCGACGTGAAGTCGCGCGAGGAGGCGATCGCCTGGGCCAAACGTTGCCCGGCGGCCAACAACGAAACCATCGAGATCCGCCAGGTCTTCGAAATGGCGGACTTTCCGCCCGACGTTCAGGAGGCGGCCGCCGGCTTCACCGAAATGCAGGCCAGGCGCTGAACCATTCTACCAGCCAACCACCAACCAGGAGAATTCGATGAGCACGAACGATACGTATCTCGCTGTCTTCCTCGGCAGCAAAAACAGCGCGAAGTGGACGGCCTGGAATGCGCTTTCAGAAACCGAACGCAAGGCGAGGGAGATCCGCGGCATCTCGGCCTGGAAGGGATGGGTTGAGAAGCACCAGGCGGCCATCGTCGCGATGGGTGGCCCGCTGGGCAAGACCAAGAAAGTCGATGGGCAAGGGATTGCCGACGTCACCAACCCGATGGGCGCCTTCACGGTGGTTCGCGCCGCTTCGCATGAGGCGGCGGCGAAGATGTTTGAAGATCATCCGCACTTCTCGATCTTCCCGGGTGAGTCCGTCGAGATCATGCCGGTTCTCCCGATTCCCGGCGGTTAGACCTTCCGGGAAATCTGCTAACCGCGTTTCTGGTTAGAAGTCCGTGAGCCGCGTGTCGGCGGCACGCGGACTTCTATTCGGCGCCGGCTTCATGTAAAAGCCTTTAACATGAGCTGGCGCAAGGACAAGGATCAGGCCCGCGCCGACCGCGGCTATCATCATGGCAATCTGAAAGAGGCGCTGCTGCAGGCAGCCCTTGATCTGATCGCCAAGAAAGGCGCGGCCGGCTTCACCTTTGCTGACGCGGCGCGCATCGCCGGCGTTAGCCCGGCTGCGCCCTATCGGCATTTTCGCGACCGTGACGAGTTGCTGTCGAACATCGCGCAGCGCGGTTTCGAACAGTTCGAGTCCGCGCTGTCGGAAGCCTGGGACGATGGACGGCCCGACACGGTCTCGGCGTTTGAGCGGGTCGGCAAGGCCTATCTTGCGTTTGCCCGCGAGAAGCCGGCGTTCTACTCCGCGATGTTTGAATCCGGCCTTCCGGCCGATGCCAGCGCCGGCCTGCATGCTGCGGCCGAGCGTGCCTTTGCCGTGATTCGCGCGGCGGCTGAGCGGCTCGCCGCGCTGGCGCCGCCAGGCTCGCCGCGGCCGCCGGCCTTGATGATGGCGCTGCATATCTGGTCGATGTCGCACGGTGTGGCCTCGTTGTTTGCACGTGGCGATGCGGCGAGGCGCAAGCTGCCGATGTCGGCGGAGGAACTTCTGGAAGCCGAAGTGCTGATCTATCTGCGCGGCCTGGGTTTTCTGGCCGACCGCAGAGCCGCGGCTTCCGATGCGGCCGATCCGAAACCGTCGAGCCGGTCATCGGGTCCCTGGGGCAGCGCAAAATAATTTAATCGGGCCGGCTTGCGCCCAGCTTGACAAAAATCAGGAAGAGTTTACGTATGTAAATGTTATTTACATTCACAACGGCATGTTGCCGTGATGGAGAGGCAGATGGCCTACACCGCAGATGTCAATCGATGGCGCGGCCCCACCGAAGAGTACGACCACCCCCGCATGCTGCATTCGCCCTGGCATCCCGGTTGGATTGCCGTGACGATCCTCGGCTTCCTGATCTGGTGGCCGATCGGTCTTGGCCTTCTCTTTTTCACACTCGGGAGCAGAAAAATGGGTTGCTGGAGTCATCAAGATCGCTGGTCGAACAAGATGGAGCGGATGCAGTACAAAATGGAGCGGATGCGCAACCGCATGGAGCGCCATGGCTTCCCCTTCGGGTCGCCTTCGAGCGGCAACCGCGCCTTCGACGACTATCGCATGGAGACGCTGCGGCGGCTTGAGGACGAGCAGAAGGAGTTTCGCGAATTCCTCGATCGTCTGCGTCACGCCAAGGACAAGGAAGAGTTCGATCTCTTCATGGCGCAACACCGCACCCGTCCGACGCCCCCGTCCGACGACCACCCGCAAAACTGAGATCGGAACCAGGCCTTAAGGCGTAATGCCCCTATGACCTCAAGGCCCAGAAACGCCCGCCTGCTGAACGCAGGCGGGCGTTTTGCGTTTTGGCCGCTAAAACGGCGGTTTACAGGCAGTTTTAAGCCCTTGGCCGGCCGGTATTTCCCCCGACCAAAATCCCCTTTGGTAACCAGACGTTAACCACGATTGTCGTCTGGTGAGAGACGAAAGGACGCGCGGAAAGCCCTTGTTTTGACACGTTGGCAGGGGAAGCCAGCCCCGGCTTGGACGGGCCTCCCATGTGACACATCGCGGCTTTTCGCGCCGGTGTTGATCGCTCGCGTTTTTGCGCGGCCGTTGGACCGATAGCCATTGCACCCTTGCGAAGACGGCTATCGGAAGAGAGAGGACATCGCTTATGAATCCGGCCGACGTGGCGCAGTCCGCCTTGCCGTTGCCATCCGCTGACGTCTCGCTGATTGCCCTGTTCTTTCAGGCTCACTGGATCGTGAAATGCGTCATGCTGGGGCTGTTATCCTGCTCGGTCTGGGTTTGGGCGATCGCGATCGACAAGATCATTCTCTATTCGCGTACCCGCCGGGCGATGGATCGTTTCGAGCAGGCGTTCTGGTCCGGCCAGTCGATTGAGGAGCTCTATCGCACACTGGCGGCCAAGCCGACGCAATCGATGGCAGCCTGTTTCGTCGCCGCGATGCGCGAGTGGAAACGCTCGTTTGAAAGCCAGGCGCGGTCCTTTGCCGGCCTTCAGATGCGGATCGAAAAGGTCATGAATGTCTCGATCGCACGCGAAATCGAACGGCTGGAACGCAGGCTTCTGGTGCTTGCCACCGTCGGCTCCGCGGGACCGTTTGTCGGCTTGTTCGGCACCGTCTGGGGCATCATGTCGAGCTTCCAGTCGATCGCGGCCTCGAAGAACACCTCGCTGGCGGTGGTTGCCCCGGGCATTGCGGAAGCGCTTTTTGCCACAGCCATCGGCCTTATCGCCGCCATTCCGGCGACGATTTTCTACAACAAGTTCACCTCCGAGGTGAACCGGCAGGCGCAACGGCTGGAAGGCTTCGCGGACGAGTTTTCCGCTATCCTGTCACGTCAGATCGACGAGCGTGGATGAAGGTCGATGTCGAAATCGTGTGAGCTTATTGTGAGCACCGAAACATGGCGATGAACATGGCTCGCTCGTCCGGTGGCGGGCGCCGCGGCGGCCGGCGTGCCGCCGTGATGGCGGAAATCAACGTCACGCCGATGGTGGACGTGATGCTGGTGCTGCTGATCATCTTCATGGTGGCAGCCCCGTTGATGACCTCGAACATCGACATCGACCTGCCGGTCGCCTCGGGCGGCAAATCGATCGCTGCCAACACGCCGCCGCTCACGCTGTCGGTGAAACGCACCAACGGCGGCTGCAACTCGAATGTCGAGCTTTATCTTGGGGATGCGCCGGTTGCGGCCGCCGATTTGTTGCCTAAAATCAAGGCGATCCGTGAAACGCGGTCGGAGGCCGAAAGTGTGGTTTATCTGCGCGGCGACAAGGATGTCTGCTACACGGATATGATGAAATTGCTGGGGCAGATCCGGACCGCCGGATTCAAGGCTAATATCGTCATCATACCCGAGCAGGGTTCCTGAGAGAGTGACGGGCGAAGCGACGTCTGGATCGAAACGGAAGACCTGACTTGAAGGGCAAGATCGAAAAGACACTGATTGCGTCGATTGTCCTGCACGTCCTCGTGCTTGGGTGGATGATGCTTTCGTTTTCGACCAAGGCCTTTGTGATGCCGGAGGAGGATGTGGTTGCCGTCGACGTGATCTCCGCCGATCAGCTTTCGCATGCCATGGCCGGCACGAAGACCGGCAAGAAGGAAAATCCCAAGCCGCTGGTGGAGAAGGTCGCCGAGGCCAAGCCGCGGGTCGACGACGCTGTCGGCAAGATCACCGAGAAGCCGCCGGTCGTCACCGACACAACGCCGCCGCCACAACCCAAGCCCGTCGAAAAGCCGGTCGAGAAGAAGCCCGATCCGCCAAAGCCGGTAGCCGAGGCAAAGCCCAAGGAAGAGCCGAAGTCGGTCGAGAAAAAACCTGAAACTCCCGACCCGATCGCTGAAGCGATCAAGAAGGAAGAGAAGAAGCCGCCGAAGCCGCAGGTCGAGGCAGCCAAGCCGCCGCCGCAACCGCCGCAACCGAAGGAACGGACCTTCGATCAGACCAAGATCGCAGCGTTGCTCGACAAGCGTGACCCTTCGCGCCAGGCCGTCACCGGCGACACGCTCAATTCCAACGCGGCGCTCGGAACATCCAAGGGAAAGGCCGCGGACAATTCGGCGAGTTGGGGCGCGATGTTCCAGCAACAGGTCGAGCGTTGCTGGAAGAAGCCGTTTGGCGGAATTGAGAGCCAAAATCCGGAGGCCGCCTTCTCGATCCGGCTGAAGCGCGATGGCACGCTGGAAGCAGCACCGATTCCGGAAGGCACGCCGGCGACGCCTTATCTGCGCGTCTATCAGGAGAGTGCGCTGCGCGCGATCATCGAATGCCAGCCGTATAACCTTCCTGCCGCCTGGTTCGACGAATGGAAGTTTTTTGCGCCGGTGTTCACCGAACGAAAGAGCTGAAACGTGAGCGTTACGTTCCGCGTATATGAAATGAAGCCCTGCAGATGACCGACAAAGACCTACAGCGCCAGATGCCGTTTCACCTGAACCGCCGTCAGCTTGTTGCCGGCGTGGCCTCGCTCGGTGTGCTCGCTGGCGTTCCGATAGCGCCTGCCCGGGCGCAAAAGCGCATCATCGTGCCCGAGGGCGATTTCGCGCCTGTGCCGATCGCGATTCCGAACTTCGCCGCTGGTACGCCCTCCGATGGTGACGTCGGCGCTGGCGTCACCCAGGTGATCACCAACAATCTCAGGCGCAGCGGGTTGTTCGCGCCGATCGATCAGGCCGCCTACCTCGAAAAGGTCGTCAACTTCGATGTGGTGCCGCAGTTCAACAACTGGAAGACCATCAACGCGCAGGCACTGGTGACCGGCCGCATGACGCGGCAGGGGGATGGTCGCCTGAAGGCCGAATTCCGGCTTTGGGATGTTGCGACAGGCCAGCCGCTGGCCGGCCAGCAATATTTCACCCAGCCAGAGAACTGGCGGCGGATTTCTCATATCATTTCCGATCAGATCTACGAACGCATGACCGGCGAGAAAGGTTATTTCGACAGCCGCGTCGTGTTCGTCGACGAGACCGGTTCCAAGGAGCGACGCATCAAGCGGCTGGCGTTGATGGATCAGGACGGCGCCAATGTCCGTTACCTGACCCGCGGCACCGATCTGGTGCTGACGCCGCGCTTTTCGCCCTCGACCCAGGAAATTACCTATATGGAGTTCGGTCAGGGCGACCCGCGCGTCTATCTGCTCAATATCGAAACCGGGCAGCGTGAAATCGTCGGCAATTTTCCAGGCATGAGTTTTTCACCGCGCTTTTCGCCGGATGGGCAGCGCGTGATCATGAGCCTGCAGCAGGGCGGCAATTCGAACCTTTTCGTGATGGACCTGCGGTCGAAATCGACGACGCGCCTCACCGATACGCCGGCGATCGATACCTCGCCGTCCTACGCACCCGACGGCGGTCAGATCTGTTTCGAGTCCGACCGTGGCGGAAAGCCGCAGATTTATGTGATGCCGGCAGGCGGCGGCCAGGCCCAGCGGATATCTTTCGGCGATGGCAGTTACTCGACGCCCGTTTGGTCGCCGCGCGGCGACTATATCGCGTTCACCAAGCAGGGCGGCGGGCAGTTCTCCATCGGGATCATGAAGCCCGATGGATCGGGCGAACGGATTCTCACCTCGGGTTTCCACAATGAAGGACCGACCTTTGCACCGAACGGTCGGGTCGTGATGTTTTTCCGCGATCCCGGCGGCAACAGCGGGCCGTCCTTGTTCACGGTGGATATTTCCGGACGCTTCGAGCAGCGCGAGCCGACGCCGGGATTTGCCTCCGATCCGGCCTGGTCGCCGCTCCTGTCCTGAAGGTTAACGCGGGAATTGCCGGCGCGGCGGGCAGGCCAATCGGCAAACCTTGCCTACCTTGCTGATTTCGTAGTCAAATTCGTGAAGAAGGGGCAAAAAACAACGTCCCGGTAACGATGTTCCCTCAGAAAGACTTCACCGGCGGCGGGTAAGACTTCGCTGGCCAACGACGTCCGCGGTCCGCGCCCAGCATGCAATTGTACGACCAGAAAAAGCGAAGCGATCGAGAAGAGCTGCCGCCGTCGATCTATGCGGCGCTCGTCGATTCGCTGTTTCAAAATTTCGTTCCGACGTTGGTCGGCACGTTGTGTGCGACAATTGTCGCCGTCATGACGGCGCTGAAGACCGGCAATCAGATGGTCTGGCCGTGTGCGATCTGGATCTCGATCGTCGGCATCGCGCGCGCAATGCAGATGCGCAAGTACGAGCGTGAGCGGCGTGTTTCCCCGCTCACGCCGGAGCGCGCCCCATGGTGGGAAAACAGCTACAAGAATCTGGCGGACCTTTACGCCAGTTCGCTCGGCCTGTGGTGCTTTGTGGTGGTGCTCGGCAGCGACGACGCCATCGCTCACATGCTGTGCACCGCCGTCACGATCGGGTACACGGCTGCGAGTGCCGGGCGCAATTATGCCCGCCCGTGGATCATTCAGCGTCATATCGTGTTTGCCTGCGCGCCGCTGGCGCTGGCGCTGGTCCTGCACGGCGACGCCTACTACAGCGGGCTCGGGCTCTTGCTGGCGTTGTTCTTCATCGGATTGAAGTACATCAACCTCAGTCTGAATGCCATTTTCGTCGATGCCCTGACCTCCAGCAAGAGGGAAGCGGCACTGGCCACGCGCTTCGACACCGCGTTGAACAACATGCCGCAGGGCCTGTGCATGTTCACCAGTGACGGGCATCTGGCGGTGATGAATTATTGTTTCAGCGAGATGATGAAGCTGCCGTCCGATTTGGCGCATTTGCGCCCCAGCGCTTCCGGTATTCTTTCGGCCTGCGTCGATGCCGGATCGATCTCGGATGCGAGCGGAAAGATGATCCTGGCCGAAATCGAAAATCCGCAGGCCAAAGGCATCATCACGACCGATCCCGATGTGGCGCGTGGCCGCTCGCTGTCGTGGGCGTTCCAGCCGATGGCCGATGGGGGCGCCGTCGTCCTGCTGGAAGACGTCACCGAGCGGCGCAACGCCGAAGCCAGGATTACGCATCTGGCGCGTTACGACGAACTGACGGGATTGCCGAACCGGGTCAATTTCCGGGACGAGATCGAGCATCTTTTGGCGGCGCCGCACGGCACCGGTCAAATGTCGGCGCTGCTGTTCATCGATCTCGACCAGTTCAAGCAAGTCAACGATACGCTCGGCCATCCCTGCGGCGATCAGTTGTTGTGCGCGGTTGCCGACCGTCTGCGCGCCATGTTGCGCCCGGAGGATTTCGTGGCGCGGTTCGGCGGCGACGAGTTCGTCGTGTTCCAGCAGAACATCAAGTCGCCGGACGAGGCGGCGGCGCTGGCCCGCCGTATCGTCGACCACCTGAGCGAGCGGTACAAGATCGACAATCACCTGGTGGAGATCGGCGCCAGCATCGGCATCGCGATGACCACAGGCGTCAGCGCCGACACGCTTTTGAAGAACGCGGACATGGCGCTCTACCGTGCCAAGGCGGACGGCCGCGGCACCTTCTGTTTCTTCCGCGAAGAAATGGCGCAAATCGTCGAGGCGCGCCGCATTCTCGAACTCGATCTGCGCCGGGCGCTGGCGAACGAGGAGTTCGAGCTGTTCTATCAGCCGCTCGTCAATCTGCAGAGTGGCAAGATATCGACCTGCGAGGCGTTGCTGCGGTGGAATCATCCGCTTCGCGGCACGGTATCGCCGATCGATATCATTCCGGTCGCCGAAGACATGGGCATGATCGTCGATCTCGGCCGCTGGATCCTGCGCAAGGCCTGCCTGGAGTGCATGCAATGGCCCGAGGCGGTCAGTGTCGCGGTCAATTTCTCGCCGCAACAGTTCCATCAGCGCGACCTCATGAGCGAGGTTCGCTACGCGCTCGACGTTTCCGGCCTGCCGGCCCAGCGCCTCGAAATCGAAATCACCGAGTCTTCCCTGCTGCGCAATACCCAGCATACCCATGAGTTGCTTGCGCAGTTGCGCGAACTCGGCGTGCGGATTTCGCTCGACGATTTCGGCACCGGCTATTCGAGCCTCAGCTATCTGCACAATTTCCCCTTGCAGAAGGTCAAGATCGATCGTTCCTTCCTGGAAGGCATCGACACCGATCGTCCGTTGCGGCTGTTGCGGGGTGTGGCGCGGCTGAGTGCCGATCTCGGCATGTCGGTCGTGGTCGAGGGCATCGAGACCAACGAGCAGCTCGAACTCGTCAATGCCGATGGCACCGTCAGCGAGGCCCAGGGCTATCTTTTCAGCCGGCCGGTGCCGGCGGTGCGGGTGCGCCAGCTCTTGAACGCCTCCCACGGCCGGCGGCCTGACGAGGAATCTCTCTCCTCCCGATCGACCGCCTGACCCTCCTGATCGGCCGCGAGGACATCCATCCCGAGGCTTAAGTCCCGATTTCAGCGGGTTTATTCCCGCTGGCCTGAACTTTTCTCTACGGCCGGGTTAACCCTAACAGGCCCTTTCGTTTGCACTTGCGGTAATAAACAATTAACCTTCGGTTGTACGTGGCTAGTTGGCCGCTGCAGGAGGCCCGATTGAGTTTAGTGCAAGAAACCAGACGCGGGCCCGACCGGCGAAAGGCCGATCTGCTTGATCAAGTCGAATACCGGCTAGCAGAAGCAGAAGTTGAAAAGGAAGAAATATACAACTTGCGGTATCGCGCCTACCTGAACGAAGGAGCCGTCGAAGCGCGGTCCGATCAACGCCTGAAAGATCGTTTCGACGATCTGCCGAGTTCATGGACTTTCGGCATTTACCTCGGCGGCGAGTTGATGAGTTCGGTTCGCATCAGCGTCGCGACGCCGGATCGCCACGATACGCCAGCCGTCGACGCCTTTCCGGACCTGCTCGAGCCTGAATTGGCAAAGGGCAAAATTATCGTCGATCCCAATCGCTTCGTCGCCGATCCCGTTCGCAGAACCAAATTTCCGCAACTTCCATACATCACGCTGCGGCTCGCTTACGTCGCATGTGAGCATTTCGGCGCCGATATCGGCACCGCGACCGTGCGCAAGGAGCACCAGGCGTTTTATCGCCGGGTGTTCCTGCACCAGCCTTTGTGCCTGCCGCGTCCGTACCCGACACTTACAAAGCCGCTTTGCCTGATGGCCGTCGACTATCCGAAACTGCGCGAGAAGGTGTTCCAGCGTTATCCGCTATTCCGCTCGACCGAGTCGGAGCGGCAGATGTTGTTCCAACGCCGCGGCGACAGCCTGCTGCCGGTGGTCGATCTTCCCGAGTTCCCGCTCGGACAAGCATCCATCGCGCCGACCCGCTGAAGCGGCGTTCCGGGCGCTCCGCAAGGCTAGCCGGCCTAAATCGGCCCCCGAGTCCGAACTGGGTTCGGTACACTTCAATCTGGAATCTGGCCCGGCGGTCCAATTCCGGCTTTTGCGGGCAAATCCCAGCCGATGGCCTTGAAAAGTCGATATATAATGGGTGAAACGCCTTGCCTTCACCCTCGTGCCACATTTACAACTCATTAACCATGCCGGTTGCTTTTCGCCGATTGGGGGCATTTGAACGGGTTCGGCAACATCCCATCAAGGTTGACGGAACGTTCGCTTAACCATCGCCCTGTAGACCGGATAGAAGTCGAAAACGTGAGCGTGGAGGCTCCCGAATGAAACATCCTATGCGTATCCTCCAGGGTTTGAAGCTCGCTGCCGCGCTAGCGGTCGCGCTGTCGATGGGCGCCTGCGCGAAGAATCCGCTGACCGACGGTGCGATGGCCAGCGCTGCAACGCCGGGCAGCCAGCAGGACTTCGTGGTCAATGTCGGCGATCGCGTCTTCTTTGAGAGCGACCAGACCGAACTGTCGCCGCAGGCGATCACGACGCTGGAGAAGCAGGCGCAGTGGCTGCAAACCTACAACCGCTACAGCTTCACCATTGAAGGTCATGCCGACGAACGCGGCACCCGCGAGTACAATATCGCGCTCGGCGCGCGGCGCGCCCAGTCGGTGCGCACCTTCCTCGCCTCGCGTGGCATCGATCCTTCGCGGATGCGGACCATCTCCTACGGCAAGGAGCGTCCCGTCGCGGTTTGCAACGACATCTCCTGCTGGTCGCAGAATCGACGCGCGGTTACGGTGCTGAACGCAAGCTCCTGACGCGGCCGAATTTTAACGAGCGACTTCACCGGCGCCTTGAGGGCGCCGGTTCTCGTTTGGAGATCGTGTAGTACGGGCGCCATTTGTCTCAGTCACATTTTTGGCGTAGTCCCACTCTCAAGCTGATCCGTCTTCGCGCTCACGCCCGGTTCCGTCCGCAAGGCCAAAATGTCGTCCAGATTACATAAAGTTACCCGTGCCGCGGCGTTGACCGCGGTGGTCGTTTTGTGTCCGCTCGCGTGGCATTCCCCGGCGCTGGCGCAATCCGACGATGTCGATCCCGAGGTGCGGATCGAGCAGCTCGAAAACCAGTTGCGGCAGCTCACCGGGCAGAACGAGGAATTGCAATACCGCAACCGGCAGTTGGAAGAGCGCCTGCGGATGCTTCAGGGCGGTGCCCAGGTGGGTCCCCAGGGCGCTGCCGCCGGCCAGCCCGGCGCCGCCCCCCTGCCCACAACGGCCGCGCTGCCGTCCGTCCAGCCGCCGCCCGTCTACCTGCAGCCGCCTGGAGGCTATCCGCCCCAGATCGCCGCTCCGGCGCCCATCGTTCGGGAGCCTGCGGGCGTGCCGCCGACGGGCCGCGGACGTGGCGATGCCTTTGACCCCAGCCAGAATCCCAACGCACCTGGAGCGCCGCGGGCGCTCGGTGGCGGCCAACTGCCGGTGCCCGCCGAGCCGCTTGCCCTCGGCAATACCAGCGGGGCCCCGGCAGGCGCGCTGCCGCCCCCGCCGCCGCGCAACACCAACGCCACGGGCGCGCTCACCACCTTGCCGCCCTCGGCAACGCCCAGGGACGAGTTCGATCTCGGCGTTGGCTATATCCAGCGCAAGGATTACGCGCTGGCCGAAGAAACCATGCGCAACTTTCAACGGAAATATCCCGGCGATCCGTTGATGGCGGAGGCGCAGTTCTGGCTAGGCGAGAGCTTCTTCCAGCGCCAGCAATATCGCGACGCAGCCGAAGCCTTCCTGGCGGTGACCACCAAATTCGATCGGTCGACGAAAGCCCCGGATGCCCTGCTGCGGCTCGGCCAGTCATTGGCGGCGTTGAAGGAAAAGGAAGCCGCCTGCGCCGCATTTGGCGAGGTGACGCGGAAATATCCGCACGCCGCTGGCAGCATCAAGCAGGCCGTCGACCGCGAGCAGAAGCGCGGAAAGTGCTAGTGTGGCGGTTCAGAAGTCCGCATCATTCGTGCCGCAGGTCTGGTCATGCGGACTTCTGAACCAAAGCCACACTAGATCAATAAGTTCGTTAGTGTCTTTTCGATTCCGACGTTCGAAACGTGGCTCCGCAAAAGGCTACGAACTTCGGAATTGGGACACCAGTCTAGAGCACCTAGCCAGGGCTTTGGCCTTCATGGGCTTGGCCTCCATCAGCCGGCGACGTCATGCCAGAGGACGACAAATCCCCGATCTCGGTGCAGCAGGCAAAAAGCCTGTTTGCGGAGTGGGAGCACGCGAGCGGGCTTGTCCTCGCCGTTTCCGGCGGTCCCGATTCCATCGCCTTGATGTGGCTCGCGGCGCGGTGGCGGCAAGCGCTTTCGCGCGGGCCTCTTCTCCTCGCGGTAACGGTCGACCATGGCCTTAGGCCTGAGTCCGCGCGCGAAGCGCGTGACGTCAAGCGGCTGGCGCGCGCGCTCGATGTGCCACATCGCACGGTGCGCTGGACCGGTGAAAAGCCGAAATCGGGCGTGCCGGCCGCAGCCAGGGCGGCACGTTATCGTCTGCTTGCCGGCATCGCGCGCCAAAATGGCGCCAGCCATATCCTCACCGCCCATACCCGCGACGATCAGGCCGAAACATTGTTGATGCGGCTCCTCCGCGGCAGCGGCATCAGCGGTCTTGCGGCAATGGCGCGCGAGAGCGAGCGGGAAGGCGTGTTCATCGCCCGGCCGTTTCTGAACATTTCGAAATCGCGGCTGATCGCGACGCTGGCAAAAGCCAACATCGGCTATGCCGATGACCCGACCAACCGCGACGTCAACTTTACCCGGCCGCGGATCCGTTCCGTCATGGAGGGGCTTGCCACTGAAGGCGGCGATGCGCGCAACCTGGCAAGGCTGGCCTCGCGGCTGGCGCGGGCCAATGCGGCGATCGAAGTTCTGGTCGATGGTGCCGCGCGCTATCTGGCGCTTCGGGATCGCGCGGCCCCATCGCCGCCGGCATCTGGCGCCCGGTCCCAAAATGCCGCCTTTGAGGCTGTGGCGTTCGCCCGCATGCCGGAGGAGATCAGGTTGCGGCTCTTGCTGCGCGCGATCGACCGGTTCGGCCACGAAGGGCCGGCGGAACTTGGCAAGGTCGAAGCCTTGCTTGCGGTTTTCGACCGGGCGCTGCGAACGGTTACTGAAAAACGCCGGGTAAAACGCCAGGTGCGGCTGAAACAGACGCTGGCCGGTGCCGTTATCAGCCTCAGCGGAGGGCGAATCGTCATCGGACCGGCGCCGCCGCGTCGCCGTCGGAGCAGTTGAGGGGGCGGAGGGCCGTGTTTTGCGCCCCTTAACCACCCCCGAAATCACCTTATTTTCAGGCCACGATTTGGACCGTAATAGTCCCGGGATAGGCTAAATAGTCCCATGCGGTTCCCTTGGCAGCGAGCGCCTTGGCACCTAGATTGTAACGCGCAGTCGCTTTAGGGGATTCCCTGGCGCTGGCCCAAGGACCAAGGCCGCGATCCGCGCGACCACGAAGGAAAATCGATGAACGCCAATCTGCGCAATTTCGCCCTGTGGGTCATTATTGTTTTGCTGTTATTGGCCTTGTTCACGCTTTTCCAGAACCCTGGTCAGCGCGCCTCCTCGCAGGACATCTCCTTCTCGCAGCTTCTGACCGAGGTTGACGCCAATCATGTGCGCGACGTCGTCATCCAGGGGCCGGAAATTCACGGCACCTTCACCAATGGCTCGAGCTTCCAGACCTATGCGCCGAACGATCCCACGCTTGTGTCGCGCCTGTATAACGGCAAGGTCTCGATCACCGCGAAGCCGCCGGGCGACAACGTGCCGTGGTTCGTCTCGCTGCTCGTGTCGTGGCTGCCTTTCATTGCGCTGATCGGCGTGTGGATCTTCCTGTCGCGGCAGATGCAGGGCGGTGCCGGCAAGGCGATGGGCTTTGGCAAGTCGCGCGCCAAGATGCTGACCGAAGCGCATGGCCGCGTGACGTTCGAGGATGTGGCCGGCGTCGATGAGGCCAAGCAGGACTTGCAGGAGATCGTCGAATTCCTGCGCGACCCCGGCAAGTATCAGCGGCTCGGCGGGCGGATTCCGCGCGGCGTGCTTTTGGTCGGCCCTCCCGGCACCGGCAAGACGCTGATCGCGCGCGCGGTCGCCGGCGAAGCCAACGTGCCCTTCTTCACCATTTCCGGTTCGGACTTTGTCGAGATGTTTGTCGGCGTCGGCGCGAGCCGTGTCCGCGACATGTTCGAGCAGGCCAAGAAGAATGCGCCGTGCATCATCTTCATCGATGAAATCGACGCGGTCGGCCGGCATCGCGGCGCTGGCCTTGGCGGCGGCAATGACGAGCGCGAGCAGACGCTGAACCAGTTGCTGGTCGAGATGGACGGCTTTGAAGCTAACGAGGGCGTGATCCTCATTGCAGCCACCAACCGTCCCGACGTGCTCGACCCCGCGCTGCTGCGGCCCGGCCGCTTCGACCGTCAGGTCGTGGTCCCCAATCCGGACGTCGTCGGCCGCGAGCAGATCCTCAAGGTTCACGTCCGCAAGGTGCCGCTGGCGCCCGATATCAACCTCAAGACCATCGCCCGCGGCACGCCCGGTTTCTCCGGCGCCGACCTGATGAACCTCGTCAACGAGGCGGCGCTGACCGCCGCACGGCGCAACAAGCGCATGGTGACGCAGGCCGAGTTCGAAGAGGCCAAGGACAAGGTCATGATGGGCGCCGAGCGCAAGTCGCTGGTCATGACCGAGGAAGAGAAGATGCTGACCGCCTATCACGAAGGCGGCCATGCCATCGTTGGCCTCAACGTGATTGCCACCGACCCGATCCACAAGGCGACGATCATTCCGCGCGGCCGCGCGCTCGGCATGGTGATGCAGTTGCCGGAGCGCGACAAGCTGTCGATGTCGCTGGAGCAGATGACCTCGCGGCTCGCCATCATGATGGGCGGCCGTGTTGCCGAAGAACTGGTGTTCGGCCGCGAGAAGGTCACCTCGGGCGCCGCTTCGGATATCGAACAGGCGACGCGGCTGGCGCGGATGATGGTGACCCGCTGGGGTCTGTCCGAAGAACTCGGCACCGTGTCCTATGGCGAAAACCAGGACGAGGTGTTCTTGGGGATGTCGGTGTCGCGCACCCAGAACGCCTCGGAGGCGACGGTTCAGAAGATCGACAGCGAGATCAAGCGCCTCGTTGAAGAAGGCTATCAGCAGGCGACCAAGATTCTGACGGAGAAGCGCGCCGATCTGGAAGCACTGGCCAAGGGTCTTCTGGAATACGAAACGCTCACCGGCGATGAGATCATCGATCTCTTGAAGGGCAAGAAGCCGAACCGCGAGTTGGTGCTCGAACCGACGACCCCGCGGGCTTCCGCGGTGCCGCCCGC
This sequence comes from uncultured Alphaproteobacteria bacterium, assembly GCA_963770515.1. GTDB lineage: Bacteria > Pseudomonadota > Alphaproteobacteria > Rhizobiales > Xanthobacteraceae > Bradyrhizobium. The sequence goes on along the minus strand of CAVYPW010000001.1, from coordinate 204,734 downwards.
GGGCAAGCCGCGTCCGCGTCCCGATCCGGATCCCGGATTGGAGCCGCAGCCGCAGGCCTAAGTTACTCACGACCGCGGCCATGGCCTCGGGTAAATCAGTTGCGCAAAAGCTCGGCATCAAGCCGGGCTTTTGTATTTTTGTCGATGGCGCGCCGTCGGCCTATGGCGCCATCGTCGGCCCGTTGCCCGCCGACGTCACGGTCAAAGCCGCGGCAAAACCGTCTCTCGACATGGTGCACCTGTTTGCCTTGCAGTCGAAGGGGCTTGCCGCAAAGCTACGTCGTTACCGCGGAGCAATCGCGCCCGACGGCATGATCTGGGTCTCGTGGCCGAAAAAATCCTCAGGGGTTGCCAGCGATCTGACGGATATCGTCGTGCGCGACACCGCGCTTCCGCTCGGCCTCGTCGACATCAAAGTCTGCGCCATCGACGACACCTGGTCCGGCCTGAAGTTCGTGATTCCGAAAGATCAGCGATAGGCGCGCTGGACCTCCTGAAAGGGACAGGATGACACAGGACCAGTGTCCCGAATCCGAAGTTCGGATTTGAAAGGACACTAGTAATTTATGGTTCTGGTGTGGTTTTGGTTCAGAAGTTCTCTCGAAGGACTCGCCGATATAATGAAGAGAACTTCTGAACCACCACACCAGTGTCCCGATCCCTGGCGCGGGACTTGCTTGAAATAATCTGTCAGTCTTCCCCATGACTTTTCGAAGCTCGTAAAAGTGGGCGCTGCGATGGGGTGCGAACTTCGAAAAGTGGGCACTGGGACAGGAGCTGCCGATGTCAGGTAACACGAGCGCCTCTCCCGTCATCGCCGTGCCGAATGCTGACGCCAAGCTCTACAATCATGATCTCGCGCCGATTGCGCCTGCGGGACGCACCTGGGGTGTCTTCAGCATCTTCGCGATGTGGATGTCAGATGTGCATTCGGTCGGCGGCTATACCTTCGCGGCGAGTTTTTTCTTTCTCGGTCTGACCGGGTGGGAAGTGCTGCTGGCGATGGTGGTGGGCATAACCATCGTCTACTTCCTGATGAACCTGATCGGGCGTCCGTCATTGAAATACGGCACGCCGTTTCCGGTCGTGGCGCGGATGGCGTTCGGCGTGATGGGCGCCAACATTGCCGCCGGCTTGCGCGGCATTGTCGGCATCGTCTGGTACGGTGTGCAGACCTACTTTGCTTCCAAGGCCGTCCAGGCGCTGGTGTTGACGTTCTATCCGGGCGCGGAAGCGTGGACGCATTTCGGCTTTGCAGGCCTCACGGCGCTGGGCTGGGCCAGTTTCCTGTTCATGTGGCTGTTCCAGCTTCTGATCTTCCTCAACGGCATGGAGACCATCCGCAAGTTCATCGATTTCTGCGGACCCGTGGTCTACATCGTGATGTTTGCGCTCGCGATCTGGATCGTGACGCAAACCGGTGCTTCGAGCCTGTCGTTGCAGCTGAGCCCGCGGGCCGAAGGATCCGCGATCGGGCATATGGCCAATGCGACGATGTTGATCGTGGCGTACTTCGCCGCGCTGCTGCTCAACTTCGGCGACTTCTCCCGTTTTGCGAAAGACGAACGATCGATGAAGGTGGGTAATTTCCTGGGCCTTCCCGTCAACTTCATTGTTTTTGCGATCATCACGGTGATCGTCACCGCGGGCACCGTCAAGGTGTTCGGCGAAGCGATCATGGATCCCGTCGCCATTGTCGAGCGGATCGGCAATCCCTGGGTCGTGGCGATCGGTTCGATCACCTTCATCGTCGCGACCATGGGCATCAACATCGTCGCCAATTTTGTCTCGCCGGCCTACGACATCTCCAACCTCTATCCCGGCAAGATCGATTTCCGCCGCGGCGGACTGATCACCTCGATCCTCTCGGTCATGGTGTGTCCGTGGATTTTCGTCTCGAGTCCGCAGGCGATCACGATCTTCGTCAGCATCTTCGGTGCCGCACTGGGTCCGATGTTCGGGATCATGGTGGCAGACTATTATCGCGTGAAGCGCCAGCAGATCGTCCTCAACGATCTCTACACGATGTCGCCGCAGGGCACGCTGCATTTCGACAATGGCTGGAACACGCGGGCGCTGCTGGCGCTGGCCGGTTCGGCCACGATCGCGATCGGGCTGTCGCTCGCCGGCGCTTATGGCCTGATGACCAATCTCGGGGACTGGGGCTGGCTGATCGGCGCAGCCCTCGGCGCCTTGTTCTACATGGCATTGATGCGCGGCCGCGAGGTGCCAGTGGAGCGGATTTTGCATTCGCGATCCACCTAGCCGCGAGTTCGTCAAGCGAATGCAAAATCCAAGACTCCACTAGAGCTTATATTTGCCAGTCGTCCTTTGATCCTAACATTCGCAAAAGTGGCCGCTGAGAAGGGGTGAGGATGTTAGGATCGGACCACTGCCGCCATCGGCGGCCGTCGCCTGAACGGTCAAATCCCGCGACAGACCGGCAAGTCTTAAGATTTCGGCAAGCCGGCCGGCCTAAAGCTTTAAGGGTGGCGCGCGCTTCGCGCGCCGGGAGCCCTGCATGGCCGTGCTGACATCCGACATCGGTATGCCCGCAACGAGGAGCGCGATCCCGCCCGCGCTCCTGATCGTCTGCCTTGTGCTTTGTGTGATCAACGCGGCGATGCTGCAAAGCGGGGTCACCGCCCATTGGTGGATCTTCGATGGAAACGGGCTCGGCATTCCAACCGATTTCGTCAATGTCTGGTCCGCCGGGCGCCTGGTGCTCGATGGGCATCCGGAACTGGCTTACGACTGGGACATCCAGAAAGCGGTTCAGGTCGCGGTCCTCGGCCAGAGCTACGAAGGCAATTTCGCCTGGCACTACCCGCCGCCGTTTCTGTTCGTCGCCGCGGTGCTGGCACATTTTCCATATGCTGTGGCCTATGCCGGCTGGGCGCTCGTAAGCTTCCTGCCTTATCTGGCCGCGATGCGCGCCATCGTCGGCCGCTGGTTCGGCTTGCTGCTCGCGGCTGCGTTTCCGGTGGTGTTCACCAATACGCTGGTCGGACAGAACGGATTTCTCACGGCCTCGCTGATCGGCGGCACGCTGGTTCTGATGCCAAGATGGCCGGTGCTTTCCGGCATCTGCCTCGGGCTTTTGAGCTACAAGCCGCAATATGGATTGCTGTTTCCGCTGGTCCTGATCGCGGCCGCGCAATGGCGGGTGTTTTTCACCGCCAGCGTGGTTGCGGTTTTGATTGCCGGGCTGTCATGGCTCGCCTTCGGTACCGAGAGCTGGCAAGCGTTCGTCCACTGGATGCCGATGTTCAACAAGGCCTTCCTTGTCGAGGGCCGCGCGCCGTGGGGCAAGATGCAAAGCATCTTCGCGCTGACCCGCTATTTCGGCGGCCCTGAGACGTTCGCCTGGATGTTGCAATGGATCATGAGTGTCACGGTGGCGGTCCTGCTCGCGCTTCTATGGCGCAGCCGCAAGGTCCAATACCCGTTGAAAGCCGCGGCGCTCGCGGCCGGCACGTTGTTGGCGACGCCCTATCTGTTTCTCTACGACGAGATGGTGCTTGCGATTGCCGTGGCGTTTCTCGTCCGCATCGGACTGGATGAGGGGTTTGCACGGCACGAACTACCGGCACTCGGCCTTGTCGCCGCGCTCCTGATGATCTACCCGCTGCTCGGCGCGCCGACGGGCTTCGGGGCAACGCTCGTCGTCGCCGCCCTGATCGGCTGGCGCATAGGGCCGTGGTGGCGCGAGCCGGGCGCGCCGTCGGCCGCCATGGCGCCCGCCGAATAGGCCTGCATCCAAAACCGGCTTGTCTTCACGTCTGAATTATTGTTCACTTCTTGAAGCGATCGGTCGTCGATCGCCAAAAAACTGAATGCGCACTTCGGCGGGTTTTTCGCCCGTCAAGCGCGTGGGAACGGGAAACGCAGCATGGTTTATCGGCGGACCCATCAGGTCGTGAAACGCCTCGCGGCGCGTCGCAGCGCCATCCTCACTGCTGCCAGAAACGCGGCCGCCGAGGGCGGTATGGCTGCCGTACAGATCGCGCCGATCGCGGTCCGGGCCAATGTCGCCGCCGGCACCGTCTACCGCTATTTCCCGTGCAAGGCCGACCTGATTTCTGAACTGATCGCCGAGGTCTCCCGCGACGAACTGTCGGCTATCCGTCGAGCTGCGGACGCCGCACCTGGTCCGTCATCGGCGCTGGCGGCAGCCGTCACCACGGTCGCGGTGCATGCGCTGTCGCAGCGCAAGCTCACCTGGGGCATTCTGGCCGAACCCGTTGATGTCGATGTCACGGCGTCGCGGCTCGCCAGCCGCCGCGCGGTCGTTGGTGAAATCGCAGGCCGGATCGATGCGGCGGTTCGTGCAGGACATCTGCCGGCGCAGGACACAAGCCTGGCCGCGACCGCGCTGCTCGGTGCCTTGAACGAGTTGCTCGTTGGGCCGCTCGCAGCGGAGAACATGGACGATCCGGGAAAGCTCCGCGATGCCGTTCAGACCGTGACGCTGCTCGCACTGCGCGCGGTGGGTGTGATGGATGCCCGCGCCCGTGGCCTCGTGGTACAGGCGGTCTTGCCCGCCAAGACGTTGGTCGGCGCGTAAGCCACGGCGGCAGCCTTCGGCCGCCGACAAGGTTTTATTTACCTTGTGGTCACGCCAATCCTTGCCTGCAAAGATTTTGATACCTCTCCCCTCTATTTGCGTAGGGTTTCAAAAGCACGCGGAAGCCCTTTCATCCATGGTCGCACGTAGACATTTTGGTTCGCCGGCGATCGTGATCGTTGCATCGCTTCTTGCCGGTGCGCTTTACGCGTGGTTCAGCGGCGAAGACATCAACTGGGATTGGCAGAACTATCACGAGTATGGCGCCTTTGCGCTGCTCAACGGCCGGTTCGACACCGATGTCATACCGGGTGGTTTTCAGAGCTTCCTGAACCCGCTGGTTTACGTTCCCGCCTATCTGCTGCGGCATGGTGTCGGTGCGCCGTTCTGGGGAATTCTGATTGGGGCCATCCACGGCCTCAACCTCGCTCTTGTTTGGTGGCTCTCGCGGGTATTGCTCGGAACTTCCGCTTCGGCATGGGCCGTTCTGGCCGCGGTCGTCATCGCAGCGTTCGGTCCAATGACGCTGTCCGAAGTCGGCACCAGCTTCTCCGACATCCTTACCGCGCTGCCGGTGATCGCGGGTCTTGGCCTGATCTTGTCGGCCGGCGAGCGGTATGCGGTTCGTCTTGTCGCGGCCGGCCTTCTGATGGGTGCAGCGGTTGGGTTGAAGCTGACCAACGCCACGTTCCTGTTTGGCGCTGTGACCGCACTGGTCGTGGCCGATCGTCCATTCCCGAAAATCGGCGCCTTTGTCGCAGGCAGTGCGGCGGGCGGCCTTGCGACTGGCGGAGCGTGGAGCTGGATGCTGTGGCAGCAATTCGGCAGTCCGGTGTTTCCGTACTTCAATACGATTTTCCGATCTCCCGAAGCGCCGCTCGAACCGATCACCGACGTGCGCTTCATGCCCCATGGCTTGCTGGACGCCCTGGCTTATCCCTTCTATTGGCTGATCGGCGATCATCGCTCGTCGGAATTTGCGTTCCGGGATCCGCGTTTTGCCGTGGCGATCGTTCTATTGGCGATGACGGCTGGAATGGGCTTGCTGCGCAACGCGCCCATCTTTCGGCAGCGCGACAAGCAATTCCTGCTGTTCTTCGTCGTCTCCTACGCACTGTGGCTGCAGATGTTTGCGATCCACCGCTATGCGATCGCGCTCGAATTGATGGCGGCTCCGCTGATCGTGCTGCTGTTGTCGCGGTTTATCGAAACGCTAAGCGGTCCCTCACAATCCCGGACTTCGTTTGTCCCGGCTGTATCTGTTGTGATCGTCACCTTGGCCATCGTTGTCTGGACACGGCCTGCGGAATGGTCGCGGCGCCCGTGGTCCGATCCGTATCAGCCGCAGCTCACCGGCGCGTTGCTGACGCCGGCGACCTATATGCTGCTTGAGAAGCCGACAGGGTATGTCATTCCGCTGCTTCCACTCGCTTCAAGGGCGTATCAAGTGTCCGACATCGTGCTGCCGATCGCGCCGGGCGGCGTGCTTGATCGGCGCATTCGCTGGGGGTTGGCTCATCCGCTGCCAGGAGGCGTGCGAGCGCTGTTCTTTGTCGGAACCTCGCCGCGAAACGATCTACTCGCCGCCTATGATCTGGAAATTGACGGATCGCGCAACTGTGAGCGTATCCCGGCCGCCGACCATCGGGAGATCGCGGCATGTCCGCTGGTCTACAAATCGCGGACCGCGCAAGAGCCGTCCTGAGGCTTGCGGGAACAGGGCGAGCCTCGAAAAATTCCGCCGCATTGATGATCCAGGATATGATCATGGTTCATCTCAAGCCAGCGGAGCTCACATGACGACCACATCTGGATCTGCCAAATGGCAGGGCGGTATCAAGGACGGCAAGGGCGCGATTTCGACCAAGAGCGGCGCCTTGAAAGATTACCCTTACGGCTTCGCCAGCCGTTTCGAGGGCAAACCAGGTTCCAACCCGGAGGAACTGATCGGAGCTGCACACGCCGCTTGTTTCACCATGGCGCTGTCGCTGATCCTCGGCGAGGCCAAGCTCACTGCCGAACAGATGGAAACCAAGGCAGATGTCACGCTTGAAAAGGTCGGCGAGGGCTTTGCCATCACCTCGGTCCATCTTTCGCTTCAAGCGAAAGTCCCCGGCGCCGACAACGCGAAATTTCAGGAACTGGCCGGCATGGCCAAGGCCGGATGTCCGGTGTCGAAACTTCTCAACACCAAGATTTCGCTGGAAGCGAAGCTGGTCTGAGGAAAGGGCGGCAATGCCGCTTAGATTTCCGCATCGCCGTCCGGTCCTACCGAGGCGATGCGCAGCATGTTGGTAGTGCCGGGCGAGCGCAGCGGCACACCGGCCACGATAATGACGCGTTGCCCGGCCCGCGAAAAACCGTCGCGAAAGGCGATACTGCCGGCACGTTTCACCATGTCGTCGAGGTTTTGTGCATCTTCGGCGACGACGCAATGCACGCCCCACACCACCGACAGCTTGCGGCCGGTGACGAGATTGGGCGTGATCGCCACCACCGGCGGTTTGGGCCGTTCGCGGGCGACGCGCAGCGCCGTCGATCCTGAGCTGGTCCAGCAAATGATCGCGGAAAGATCGAGCGTCTCGGCGATCTGCCGCGCCGCGTCCGCGATGGCATCGCCCACGGTTGGTTCGGGCTCGGCGCGTTGCGCATTGACGACGCCGCGATAGGTCGGATCGCGCTCGACCTCCTCGCCGATGCGGTTCATGGTCGAGACCGCCTCGACCGGGAATTTGCCGGCCGCCGATTCCGCCGACAGCATGATGGCGTCGGCGCCTTCATAGACTGCGGTGGCGACGTCGGAGACCTCGGCGCGGGTCGGCACCGGGGACTGGATCATCGATTCCAGCATTTGGGTTGCGACCACCACCGGCTTGCCGGCGCGGCGCGCCAGCCGCGTCATCTGCTTCTGCAGGCTCGGCACCCGCTCCAGCGGCAGTTCGACGCCGAGATCGCCGCGCGCTACCATCAGCGCGTCGGATGCTTCGATGATTTCGGGCAAGCGATCGATCGCCTGCGGTTTTTCGATCTTGGCCATCACGGCGGCGCGGCCGCGGATCAGTTTCTTGGCCTCGATGACATCCTCGGCGCGCTGCACAAAGGAGAGTGCGATCCAGTCGACGCCGGTCACGAGCGCCGCTTCGAGATCGGCGCGGTCCTTTGGCGTCATCGCGGAGACCGGAAGGTCGGTGTCGGGCAGGCTGACGCCCTTGCGGTCCGACATCCGCCCGCCGATCACGACGCGGGTGACGGCATGATCGGGAGAGGTTTCCTCGGCGATCAGCCGCACCTTGCCGTCGTCGAGCAGAAGCGCGTGGCCCGGCTTGAGTGCGGCGAGAATTTCCGGATGCGGCAGCTGAACGCGGGTGTTGTCGCCCGGCGTCTTGTCGGAATTGAGCGTAAAGCTCTGGCCGTTGTTGAGCTGTACCGCGCCTTCGGCAAACGAGCCGAGCCGCAGCTTCGGGCCCTGCAAATCGACCAGAATGCCGATCGGCCGGCCGTAACTGCTCTCGACGTTGCGAATGGTCGCGACCAGCTCCCGCATCTTGTCGTGCGGGGTGTGGCTCATATTGATCCGGAAAACGTCGGCGCCGGCCTCGAACAGCTTCCGGATCACGGAGCCGTCGGAAGAGGCCGGGCCAAGCGTTGCCAGGATCTTGATGCGCCGCATACGCCTCATGGCTTGGTCCCGGGTGCTGCGGCTGGCGGCAGACCCGTCGCGCCCGGGGGCAATCCGCCCGGCGGGTTGGAGATGCCTGGAATATTCCCGGAACCACCCGGGCCGATCGTGCCCGGAATCCCCGGCACGCGCTGCGCGGGTTGCTGCTCGTTGGATTCGGTGAGCTGCACCGTCCAGGCTCGCTGATCGCCGGTATCGACTTCAAAGAAGCCGGTCCGGTCGAAACCGCGCGCCAAACAATTATCCGCACCGCGGATGGTGAATTCCTTGTCGCGCGAGCACATGAAAGCCTGTCCCGACCATTCGCCGCCGCGATCGTAATCGAGCGCATAGATATAATAATACCGTGCAACAAGCGTACCGCGCAGCAGCGTCTCACAGCTTCGCGAGGATACGTTCCACCAACCTTCGGTGGTCCAGCCCTCGGCATCCTTATAGCCGAGCGCGATACCAACCCGGCTCGAGGTGTTATTGCACAGACGAAAGTCCGCCGCTGCCGATCCGTTCCACAGGCAGACCAGCACAAACAGCAGAGCTGGTGCCAGGGCGGCGCGGAAGCGTTTTGCTGTTTGGGGCAGGGGAAGCGAATCTCTTTGGATCATCAAGGCCAAGTTATATCAAGATATTGACGGTTTCGCGTGAGGGTCCACCGACGGTCCAGCGGAATTTCGCTGATATTCCGGGCCTTCGGATCGGTCTGGCCCCCATAAACACCGTCTGAATGTTTGCGTCGCGATGTGGAAAAATATGTGACAGTTTCCTACCTAGGTGAGAGCATGACCGTTCTGGGCCATGCATGGAAGGGCGGAATTGGCCATGGCGATCGACGACAAAACCAGAACAGAACTTGAAGCCGCGGTCTTTCGGCGGCTGGTTGAGCATCTGCGCGGTCGTACCGACGTTCAGAACATCGATCTGATGAACCTGGCGGGCTTCTGTCGCAACTGCCTGTCCAACTGGCTCAAGGAAGAAGCCGACGCCAAGGGCGCTGCGATGAGCAAGGATGAGAGCCGCGAGGCCGTCTACGGCATGCCGTATGAGACCTGGAAAGAAAGATTTCAGGGAACAGCATCGCCGCAGCAACTCGCGGCGATGAACAAAGTCAATCCCGGCCATTGACCAAGTGCACCGAAGCGAGGCGACTGAGCGCCTTCCTGTGGGCGCGCTGTGGATGAGCACGCAAGTCGCCTTGACGTGAGCAGCCTTACTCTTGAGGGTCATTTTGAGAACTGCGCTTTCGCGCTTCGAGACGTGCGGCGCTTTCTTTCATCAAACCGCCAGTTTATTTCAGGAGTACCCGATCGATGGCCACCTCTGCTGCCGTCAAGGAAGACGAAGCCCCCGCGACGCGATTTGCCAAGGATCAGCTCAAGGCCATCATCGAACGCATCGAGCGGCTGGAAGAGGAAAAGAAGACCATCTCTGACGATATCCGCGATGTTTATGCGGAGGCCAAGGGCAATGGCTTCGACGTCAAGGCGCTGCGCACCATCGTGCGTCTGCGCAAGCAGGACGCCAACGAGCGCGCCGAGCATGAGACGATCCTGGAAACCTATATGCAGGCATTGGGAATGCTGTGAAGTTCTCCTCGTCCTGAGGAGATGACGCTAGTGGTCCGATTCCAACATTCGCATCCCTTCTCTGCGGCCACTTTTGCGAATGTTGGAATCAAAGGACCACTAGTGGAGTTTTGGATTTGACATTCGCATCGCGAATGCGCGGCTAGGGGGTAGCGAATGTCAAATCCACTCCACTAAAGCGCGATGAGATTTGGATGATCGTCATCGCGCTTTAATTCTTTGATTGAGCATGATCTTTCGGAAAACCGTTACACACTTTTCCGGATCATGCTCTAGTGCAGCGACGCCGTCCGCAATACGAAAGACTGCGTCGCAAGTGTCGCGGTGGCCGAGCCACTGAAGCGGTCGGCGGTGAGACCCGCTTGCGGATCGTCCGAGAAGCCCATCACGACCACGGCTTGCGGCTTGACGAACAGCGCGCTCAGCAGCGTCATGTTGGCATCGCCGAGCATAGTGACCGACATTGACGTGCTCGCGCTCGGCGCCAGCGTTATGATGCGCATCCAGGTATCGCCGGCCTTCGAGGCGACGATCCGCGTCGAAGCGGTCACTACGCCGTCCTGGCCCTTGGCGGCGACGGGCGTGTCGTTTGCGGCCACCGGGTTGCGATTGGCTGAAGCCGCGCGGGCCCTGCGAGGAGCAGGCGCGCTGGCGCGATCAACTGGTGGGGACGCCGCTGGTGCGTAAGCCAGCGCCTGATAGGCGGCCGGAACACTCGAGGTCGATTGCGGATCGGTTGACGCCAACGCCCGACGGGCGCTGATGGCTGCGACCTGTGCGGGCGTGGCCTGCTTCGGCGTCGTGGGCATGTCGTCCCAGAAACCGCGCGCATTGATGATATCGGCCGGCGTTTCCGGCTTTGCCTCAGACTTGTCCGAGGCGGCGGGCTGTTTCGGTTTGGCAGGCTGCACGATCTGCATGTCGGCCGAGGCCAGTTGAATCATCGTGGCCGCAGGTTTCCCACGCGGCATGGGCACGGTGTCGGCTGGCTTCGCCGCGGCCAACTGGGTGGCGGGAGCGGTCTTGTCCTGGACGGGAGCAGAAGCTTCCTCATCATCGTCGTTCGACTTGCCACCGAACAGACGGGTCAACAGGTTGGGCTTGCTCACCGTGGCCGGGCCATCATCCTCGCCGCGCCGCTCGATCTCGGCGCGGGCCAATTCATATCCCTTCAGCGGCGTGCCGTCGGAGGGGACATGGACGGTCCGCCCGTCAGGGAAGACGCGCGCGAGCTGGTCGTGGGTCATGCGCGGCCAGTGGCGGATGTTGCCGGTATCGAGATGCACGAACGGCGATCCAGAAGTCGGGTAGAAACCGACGCCGCCGCGCTGCAGGCGCAGGCCGGCGTAACGGATCTGCTCAAGCTGCACATCCGGGATGTAGAAATCCATCGCATGGCCGAGCATGTGCTGGCTGAAGCGCGCCACGCCGGTATGGGCGGAGCGGCGGCGGAGCATGGCGTTGGTTTCGGGGGAACGGTAGGCGGAGATGATCTGGATCGGTTTCTTGCCGTCAACGTCGCGATAGACTTCCCAGATGATATCGAACAGATGGCGATCCATTGTCGTCTGTTCCTGGGTACGCCAGTCGCGCAGGAAATGGTTGAGCTGCTTCAAGGCCTCTTCGTCGAAGCGGCCGTCGCGCTTGAAGGTGACGGTGAGGTCTTCGCCCGAATGGGTGTGGTGGAATGACAGCGTGCGGGTTTCGTTGATGGCGCTCGCATCGTGGACTGAGCCGATGCCCGCCAGCAGCAGCACCGAGGTCACGCCGAGCTGATATCCGGCCTTCGGCAGAGACAACAAATTGAATTGGCGTGCGAAACCGGTCAGCACGTAATGAGCCCACCCCAACAGACGATCATGGTTGAACTCTTTCGCGACCCCGTGTGGCGAAAGAGGGTAAATGTACTCTTAACGCGTTAGGGTTAAGGAAGATTTAACCCTTTCCCCCAAATCCACCTCGAACTAACCCGTTCAGTGTGGCGAAAAAGAGCCATTGGTTAAGCCAGGGTGGAGAATGGTTAACGTTAAAAGGCCCCGCCTAAGGGCGAGGCCTTTGATCTAGCTGGGTAAATTTAGCTGACGAGTTAGCGTTGATAATACGACTGCCCCTGCTGCGGCAGGAGCCGCCGCCGTCCGGGAGGGGCGGGCTGGGGCTGGCTGGAGCCGCCGAACAGCCGCTCAAAGAACGACGGTCCTGACGGCGACCACGAATTCTCGCTGGCCAGGTGCACATCGCCGACCGGCCGGACGTAGTTGGGCTGGGAGTGGGCGATGACGTTCTCCAGATCCCTGTTCTTGCCCGAACGCAGCAGCGACAGCATGATCGCATCGCGGCCATAGACGTCCTTGCGGAACTGAAGATTGCCGCCGTCATCCACGAAGGCGGTCTGGTAGGTGATGTTGACCGGGATCGGCGTCGGGAATTTCAGGTCGATCTCGCTCTGCCCGTACATGCTCTTGATTTTTTCCGGGGTGTAGTGCGCGTTCGGCTCGGTGATGTTGAGCAGGACCGAGGCGTATTGGTCGGGATTCTGAACCCGCATACAGCCGTGGCTGAAGGCGCGGTCTTCCTTGGCGAACAGGTTCTTGTCCGGCGTGTCGTGCTGATACACTAGGAACTTGTTCGGGAAATTGAAGCGGATGCGGCCGAGCGCATTTCTTTCTCCAGGCGGCTGCGAGATGTGGATGCTGCCGTCGCGGCTGTGCTCGAGCTTCAGTCCCATGCGCTCAAGCACCGTCGGGTCCTGCTGAAGGGCCGGCAGATATTCGTTGTAGATGATCGACGGCGGCACGTTCCAGGTCGGGTTGACGGTGATGAACTTCATCGTCTCCGTCAGGAGCGGCGTGGCATGAATGCCGGGTTGGCCGGTCACGACCCGCGTGGTCCAGACCTGCGCGCCGTTCTGCATCACCTTGAGCGTATAGTCGGGGATGTTGAGAATGACATAGGCGTCGCCGATCGCAGGCGCGCCGAGGTCGCGCGGCAGCCAGCGCCAACGCTCCATGTTCACGATCACCGTATCGATCTGGCGGTCGCGCTTCGGGCTGTTGATGGCCTTGATGGTCCTGTCGTCGAGCACGCCGGTCGGCTTCAGCTCGGCGGTTGCCTGGAATTTGCGGACGGCTTCCGCAACCTTGGCGTCGTAACGGCGGTCGTCAGGGTTTTCAGTAATGCCGAGCTTGGCGCGCAGTTGCGGGACGCGATCGTCTTCCACTTCAACCGCGGGCTGGTTCTTCCGCGCCGGGGTGAACTTGAGCATCGGGCCATCGGCGATCTGGATCACCGGTCCGTCGCCCTGGCCGCGCAATTCGGCGAGTTTCTTCTTCAAGGCGAGATAGAGCTTGTGCGGCGGGTTATAGCCGTCGAGCGCAAGCGAAGCGTCCTTCGCCGAGGTCACGTTGGCGAGCACTTCCGCCGGGTCGGTCGGATGCTCCGGATATTGAATGTCGCCGGACACCTGCGACCAGTGCATCCGGCCGCTCTGGGCATGGCGCGCATAGTCGAGCATGCTGGCGGTGAGCTTCAGGTCTGAATCGGCCAGCGCATCGGGCGAGGTCGCAGCAGTAAAATCGGGAATGGGATAGTCCGAGGGATTCAGGCCGTCGGAGGCGGCGTCCTTCAGCCGGGCAACAACGCCCTTGGCGCTGTCGGTCAGCTTGCCGCCTTGCGTCCACACCGGTGCGAAATCGCGCGCGGTATAGAATTTATCGACCGCCGCCCGCTCTGCCTTGCGGTCGAAATAGCGCTGCGCTTTGGCGCCGAACGCCTCGCGCAGCTTGTCGGCAACCGGCTGATCCTCGGCTGCGACATTGCTGGCGGCCTTGACGGGGTCCTTGGCCGGTTCGGGCGAAGCAGCAGTGGCAGCAGGTGCCGGCGCCTGCGCGGGGGCTACGATGGCCGTATCGGTCTTGGCAGCGTCGGTCTTGGCAGCGTCGTTCTTGGCAGCATCGTTCTTGGCAGCATCGTTCCTGCCGGGCTCGGTCTTGGTCGCCTCTTGCTTCGTAGCTTCAGGCTTGGCGGTCTCGACCTTGGTGGGTTCGGAAATCGGAGCCGTGGCGACATCAGCGGGCTTGGTCGCCGGCGCCGCTTGCTCGGCTGACTTGGTCGCGTCGGCGGATGGGGTGTCGAGCTTGAAATCGGCGGCCGTCGGCGGCGGGACGTTGGCCGGCTCGGGGCGGGGGACCGCCGCATCGATCGCCAGTTCGGCGGCGGAGTTGCGCGGAGCAACGTCTTGCGCGAATGCCGAACTCGCCGACACCGTGAGGAAGGTCGCCGCGACCGTCATCAAGACGCGGTCATATCCTCTACGGTTCTTCCAACAGTCACGCATCATCGCACCCCTTGGGTGAGCTGCCCCGCTCGTGGAGCAGCCTTGGTTTATCCGTCAAAGCTTTCGCAAAAGCGCCGGCCCGATCGGTTTCTGAAGCTTTTTCTAGGTGAAATTATGCTCCAGAGTTCCTGGTTTGGCATGGCTGACGCAACGATTCATACGCAGACGATACACGGGCACCCCTCATGCAGCCAGCAGCAGAGAGGCAACTCACGACAAACTGACTTCATCATGTCCTGTTGCATCGCCTTCAACAGGATTCTTGCCACGCGAGCTGCCATTTGTCTGTCACTTGTGGGCAACGGTTCAAATTGTTCGGCTCTCTGGAATTTCAGCCGCTTCGTCCGTGCGTTACGGGCCGACCTGTTCCTATAAGCCTATCCTGTCTGATCCGTTCCGCCCGCGGAGTCCGCCGCGTCTTCGTCAAGCTTGCGATAAAGCGTCGAGCGTCCGATTTTCAGGCGGCGCGCCACTTCCGACATCTGTCCGCGGTAATGCGAAATCGCGAAGCGGATGATCTCGCTCTCCAACTCCTCCAGTGGCCTGACTTCGCCGCTATTCGTCAGCATCGAGAGCGTGCCCGACGCCGGAAGGGGTGCGATCGGTATTTCATTACCATTTATTGCCGCTGCTGTCGCGTGGAAACCCTGCTCGACGATCAGCGGCTCGCCGTGGGCCGCCGTCGGCGGCGACGGCATTCCCGCGGTTTGCGGGAAGTCCGACAGAACAAGCTGATCGCCCTCGCTCATCACGACGGCGCGGTAAACCGCGTTCTCGAGCTGACGGATGTTGCCCGGCCAATCCAGTTGCGAAAGATGCGCCATTGCTTCGCCGCTGACGCCGGTGACGTGGCGGTTTTCCTCGGCGCAGAAACGCGCGAGGAAGTGGCGTACCAGATGCGGGATATCCTCCCGGCGCGTCCGCAAGGATGGAACGGTGAGCGGCAACACGTGGAGCCGATAGAACAGGTCCTCGCGGAAGTGCCCGCTTTTCACCCGGTCGAGCAATTTGCGGTTGGTCGCGGAGACGATCCTCACGTCAACCTTCACAGGCTTGCGCGCGCCGACCGCCTCGACTGTGCCTTCCTGAAGCGCGCGAAGCAGTTTAACCTGGGCAGAAAGCGGCAGCTCCGAGACTTCATCGAGGAATAGCGTGCCGCCGGAGGCTTCGACGAATTTTCCGGTGTGACGTTCAGTCGCGCCGGTGAAGGCTCCCTTTTCGTGGCCGAACAGAATTGACTCGACGAGGTTGTCGGGGATCGCGCCGCAATTGACGGCCACGAACGGCCTCGATTTGCGTTCGCCGCTGCCGTGGATGGCGCGCGCGAATAATTCCTTGCCGACCCCGGATTCGCCCTCGATCAGCACAGGAATGGTCGAGGCCGCTGCCTTCCTCGCCGTCCGCATCACGCCCGCCATCGCCTCGCTGCGGGTGATGATGTCGGCGAAGGTCAGCCGGCCTTCGCGGCTGTGGCGAATGCGCTGTAATTCGCCCTTCAGCGCGCTGGTGGTCAGTGCGTTGTGCAGGCTTACTTGCAGCCGTTCCATGCCGACCGGCTTGACGACAAAGTCCTGGGCGCCGGCGCGCATCGCCGACACCACATTGTCGATCCCGCCATGGGCGGTCTGCACCACGACAGGGACGGAAAGACCGACTTCGCGAATTTTGGCGAGAACGCCCATGCCGTCGAGGCCGGGCATCACAAGGTCGAGCACGAGGGCATCGATCGCGGGTGCATCGGGAGCGGTCAATAGCGCGATCGCGGCGTCGCCGGAATTGACCACGACGGTCTCGTAACCGCATTTTTGCACCATATTCTCAACCAGGCGGCGTTGCACGGCGTCGTCGTCGGCGATCAAAATGGTGGCAGGCATGGTGTTCCTCATACGCAACAACTATCTGTCTCGAATTCGGGGCACTCTGGCCGACGTCGATTAACGCCTGCTTAAACCTTGCCTCGCCGTTATGATCGAATACAGGTTTCGAACAAGATGACCTCGCGCACCGCCTCAGCCCTTCGCAAATCGACCTCCCCACGCAAGACCGATTCCAGGAAAGCCTCCTCGTCGAAAGCGGACAAGCTGCCGGAATGGAATCTTTCCGACCTCTATTCCGCGATCGACGCGCCGGAAGTGACGCACGACCTCGACAGGTTGGATTCCGAATGTGTCGCGTTTGAGAACGACTGCAAAGGCAAGCTCGCCGAGCGGACGGCGGGAGAGGGCGGTGGACGCTGGCTTGCGGGAGTCGTGAAGCGCTACGAGGCGATCGACGATCTCGCCGGCCGTCTCAGCTCCTATGCCGGACTGGTGCATGCCGGTGACAGCGTCGATCCCGTAATCTCGAAATTCTACGGCGATGTCTCCGAACGGCTGACCAACGCCTCGGTACATCTGTTGTTCTTTGCGCTCGAGCTCAACCGGATCGACGATGCGGTGATCGAGAATGCGATGAGCACGACGGAGCTCGCGCATTATCGGCCGTGGATCGAGGATCTGCGCAAGGACAAGCCGTATCAACTCGAAGACCGCGTCGAGCAGTTGTTTCACGAAAAGTCCCAGAGTGGATACGCCGCCTGGAACCGGCTGTTCGACCAGACCATCTCGTCCTTGCGCTTCAAGGTTTCGGCCAAGGAGCTTGCGATCGAGCCGACGCTCAATCTGTTGCAGGACCGCGATGGTGCAAAGCGCAAGGCGGCGGCCGAAGCTTTGGCCAAAACCTTCAATGCCAATGAGCGGACGTTTGCGCTGATCACCAATACCCTGGCCAAGGACAAGGAAATTTCCGACCGCTGGCGCGGCTTCAAGGATGTCGCCGACTTACGCCATCTGAACAACCGCGTCGAGCGCGAGGTGGTCGATGCGTTGGTCAGCGCGGTGCGAGCGGCCTATCCGACGCTCTCGCACCGCTATTATCGGCTTAAGGCCGGCTGGTTCAAAAAGAAGAAGCTGCCGCATTGGGACCGCAATGCGCCGCTGCCCTTTGCCGCCTCGGGCGCGATAGCCTGGCTCGATGCCAAGAACATGGTGTTGTCGGCCTATCGCGGCTTCTCGCCGGAAATGGCCGGCATTGCCGAGCGTTTTTTCACCGATCGCTGGATCGATGCACCGGTGCGGCCAGGCAAGGCGCCAGGCGCCTTCTCGCATCCGACGACGCCGTCGGCGCACCCCTATGTGCTGATGAATTATCAGGGCAAGCCGCGGGACGTGATGACGCTTGCCCATGAACTCGGCCACGGCGTGCACCAGGTGCTCGCGGCCGGGAACGGCGCGCTGATGGCGCCGACGCCGCTGACCTTGGCGGAAACCGCGAGCGTGTTCGGCGAAATGCTGACCTTTCGCCGGCTACTCAGCGAGACCAGGAGCGCCAAGCAGCGCCAGGCGCTACTCGCCGGCAAGGTCGAGGACATGATCAACACGGTGATGCGGCAGATCGCGTTCTATACCTTCGAACGCGCGGTTCACACCGAGCGCAAGAATGGCGAGCTGACGGCTGAGCGCATCGGGGAAATCTGGCTCAGCGTCCAAAGCGAGAGCCTCGGGCCCGCGATCGATATCCGCCCGGGCTATGAAAATTTCTGGATGTACATCCCGCACTTCATCCATTCGCCGTTCTATGTTTACGCCTATGCCTTCGGCGATTGCCTCGTGAACTCGCTCTATGGCGCCTATGAACACGCGCAAGCCGGTTTTGCCGAGCGCTACCTCGCAATGCTGTCGGCCGGCGGCACCAAGCACTATTCCGAACTCCTCAAGCCTTTCGGGCTCGACGCCAAGGACCCGCAGTTCTGGAACGGGGGTCTGTCGGTCATCTCGGGCATGATCGATGAGCTGGAAGCGATGGGCTAAAAGAGGCGTAAAACATTTGTTGAACGCAGCTTCCGGACGTGTTATACATTTGTATAATGGAGTAGGCCCGGGAGCGAGAACATGAGTGAAAATCAGAAAGAATTTCAGTCCGGCTCGGGCACCCTTCAGGTCCGGAAAATCGGCAATTCCATCGGCTTCATCCTGCCAAAGGAAACGGCGGCCCGGCTCGATCTGAAGGAGGGCGACCGGCTGTTCCTGCTCGAGCAGCCCGGTGGCGGCTTCGTCCTGACCCCGCACGATCCGGATTTCGAGCGGACCATGGAGATCGCCGACGAGATCATGGACAAATACCGCGACACCCTTGCAGCGTTGGCCAAATGAGCGAGGCGCAGGAGCCGCTCTCGATCACTTACGAACAAGCCATCGCCATCCATAGTCGGCAACTCCGCCGCTTCGCCGGGGCGCCGGGCTTACGTGACGAGGGGATGTTGCGCTCAGCCCTGGAACGTTCAGTCAACAAATGGACCTACGAACAGTCGCCGCCGGCCGAGCTTGCGGCCGCCTACGCATTCGGGCTTGCGAAGAACCATGCCTTTATCGACGGCAATAAGCGGATCGCCTTCATGGCGATGATGACATTTCTGCACAAAAACGGCGTGGCTTTCGCGCCGGACCCGGCACAGGCGACGAAGATCATTATTGCCCTTGCCGCCGGCGAGGTCAGTGAGGAAAGCCTGACCCGCTGGATCGGGGACAACTGGCCTTCCGAATAAGCCGTCAAGCCGGCACAAAAGCTGTCCTAGTGGTCCGATTTTAACATTCGCATCCCTTCTCAGCAGTCACTTTTGCGAATGTTAGAATCAAGGGACCACCAGCAAATATAGGTTTCTAGTGGAGTTTTGGATTTGACATTCGCTTGGCGAATCCGCGGCTAAGGGGTAGCGAATGTCAAATCTACTCCACTAGCGGCGTTGCCCTGCCTTGCGCTTTACGGTAATTCGACGGCTAATCTACTGACGCTGAGATTCACTGGGGATAAAGATGGCAGACCATAGCGAAGTGGCCTACACGACGGCTGACGGCAACGATTACGTGGCCCATGAGCAGACCTATGAGGGCTTCATCAAGCTGGTGAAGTACGGCACCTTCGCCGTCATCTTCATTGTTGCCATGATGGCGATCTTCCTGACCTGATGCAGATGCTCGCGCCGCCAAAGGGAGGCGCGATTTCGAGACAAAGCTCGCCGTGAACCGGCGCTTGGTGGTTGCAAGGCCGGTGTCGGATTTGCAAAGCTAGCGCGGCAAATGACGCCTGCGAGTTTTCCGCGCCGCCGGAGGCCCCATGAAGATTGCCGTCGCCAAGGAAATCGACCCCGCCGAGCCGCGGGTCGCCGCTTCGCCCGACACGATAAAAAAATTCAAGGCGCTGGGGGCCGAGGTTGCGGTCGAGCCCGGCGCCGGGATCAAGTCCGGCCTGCCGGATTCGGAATTCACCGCGGCCGGCGCGATCGTTGCCGCGGATGCGCTCAAGGACGCCGACATCGTCATCAAGGTGAAGCGGCCGGAAGCTTCCGAACTTGCCAACTATAAGCGCGGTGCGCTGGTCGTCGCCATCATGGATCCCTATGGCAACGATTCCGCGCTGAAGGCGATGGCGGATGCGGGTGTCTCGGCCTTTGCGATGGAATTGATGCCGCGCATCACCCGCGCCCAGGTGATGGACGTATTGTCCTCGCAGGCGAACCTGGCCGGCTACCGCGCGGTGATCGAGGGCGCCGAAGCCTTTGGCCGCGCCTTCCCGATGATGATGACGGCAGCCGGCACCGTGCCGGCGGCGAAAGTGTTCGTGATGGGCGTCGGCGTTGCCGGCCTCCAGGCGATCGCGACCGCGCGGCGTCTCGGCGCCGTCGTTACCGCGACCGACGTGCGTCCGGCCACCAAGGAGCAGGTCGAAAGCCTTGGTGCGAAATTCCTCGCGGTCGAAGACGAGGAATTCAAGAACGCGCAGACCGCCGGCGGCTACGCCAAGGAGATGTCGAAAGAGTATCAGGCCAAGCAGGCTGCGCTCACGGCCGAGCATATCAAGAAGCAGGATATCGTGATCACGACCGCGCTGATCCCGGGCCGCCCGGCGCCAAAGCTGGTTTCGAGCGAGATGGTCAAATCGATGAAGCCGGGCTCCGTGCTGGTCGATCTTGCGGTCGAGCGCGGCGGCAACGTTGAAGGCGCGAAAGCCGGCGAAGTCGCCGAGGTCGATGGCATCAAGATCGTCGGCTATACCAATGTCGCCGGTCGTGTTGCGGCCTCGGCCTCCGCTCTCTATGCGCGCAACCTGTTCAACTTCATCGAGACCATGATCGACAAGGCGAACAAGGCGCTGGCCGTGAATTGGGACGACGAGCTGGTCAAGGCGACCGTGCTGACCAAAGACGGCGCCGTCATCCATCCGAACTTCCAGCCGAAATAGGAGGAGAAGCCATGGAGCATCTCGCGCAGGCCGTCGACCCCTTCGTGTTCCGGCTGTCGATTTTCGTGCTTGCCGTGTTCGTCGGCTATTTCGTGGTGTGGTCGGTGACGCCGGCGCTGCATACGCCGCTGATGAGCGTGACCAACGCGATCTCCTCGGTGATCGTGGTCGGCGCGCTGCTCGCCGTCGGTGTCGGGATGATTTCCTCGGGCTCGGGCTGGGCCCGCGGCTTCGGTTTCGTTGCGCTGATCTTCGCGTGCGTGAATATTTTCGGCGGCTTCCTGGTCACCCAGCGAATGCTTGCGATGTACAAGAAGAAGTTGAAATGAGCGGCAATCAACTCGGGGTGAAGCGGCAAACGGGGGACCTGAGATGAGCGCCAATCTCTCTGCGGTATTGTATCTCGTGGCAGGCGTGTTGTTCATCCTGTCGCTGCGCGGGCTGTCGAGCCCGGCGACCTCGCGCCGGGGCAATTTCTTCGGCATGATCGGCATGGGTATCGCGGTGGCAACGACACTTGCGTCCCATCCGCCGGCCGATGGCGTCGCCTGGTTATTGGTGATCGTTGCGGTCGCGATCGGCGGCGGCGTCGGCGCGGTGATTGCGCGCAAAGTCCCGATGACCTCGATGCCCGAACTGGTCGCGGCCTTCCACTCGCTGGTCGGCATGGCCGCGGTGCTGGTCGCCGCCGGTGCCTTCTATGCGCCTGAAGCCTTCGACATCGGCACGCCCGGCCACATCCATGCGCAAAGTCTGGTTGAAATGTCGCTCGGGGTTGCGATCGGCGCCTTGACCTTCACCGGGTCGGTGATTGCGTTCCTGAAGCTGTCGGCGCGGATGAGCGGTGCGCCGATCATCCTGCCGTTCCGTCACGTCATCAACATCGCTCTCGCTCTGGCGCTGGTGTTCTTCATCGTCGGCCTCGTGATGAGTGGCAGCGCGCTCGACTTCTGGCTGATCACGATCCTCGCGCTTACCCTCGGCGTGCTCATGATCATTCCGATCGGCGGCGCCGACATGCCGGTCGTGATCTCGATGCTGAACTCCTATTCGGGCTGGGCGGCGGCCGGCATCGGCTTCACGCTTGGCAACTCGGCGCTGATCATCACCGGCGCGCTGGTCGGCTCGTCCGGCGCGATCCTGTCCTACATCATGTGCCACGCGATGAACCGCTCGTTCATCTCGGTGATCCTCGGCGGCTTCGGCGGCGAGACCGTGGCGGCGGCTGGTGGCGGCGGCGAACAGAAGCCCGCCAAGCTCGGCTCGGCGGACGATGCCGCCTTCATCATGAAGAACGCTTCCAAGGTCATCATCGTGCCCGGCTACGGCATGGCGGTGGCCCAAGCACAACACGCGTTACGTGAAATGGCCGACATCCTCAAGAAAGAGGGTGTCGAGGTGAAATACGCCATCCACCCGGTCGCGGGCCGCATGCCCGGCCACATGAACGTGCTGCTCGCCGAGGCCAACGTGCCCTATGACGAGGTGTTCGAGCTTGAGGATATCAATTCCGAATTCGCGCAGGCCGATATCGCTTTCGTCATCGGTGCCAACGACGTCACCAACCCGGCCGCCGAGGACGACAAGACATCGCCGATCTACGGCATGCCGGTGTTGCAGGTGTGGAAAGCCGGCACAGTGATGTTCATCAAGCGCTCGCTGGCGTCGGGTTATGCCGGCATCGACAATCCCCTGTTCTATCGCGACAACACCATGATGCTGCTCGGCGACGCCAAGAAGGTCACCGAGAATATCGTCAAGGCGATGTGAGGTCGCCGCTCTTGCAAGATTGCGGTACATGAGCACCCACGGACCGATGCCGAAATCGGCATGGATGTTCCCGGCCCTGGCAGTTCTGTTGTTCGCCGCCGTGACCGCGGCCGGCTACAGTTTTACGCCATCGCCGGCCGGACTTGTGTTCGCCGGCGGGCTGCTCCTGATCCTGTTCGGAACGGTCTTTGCGGCCGTGCATCACGCCGAAGTCGTCGCTGAGCGGATCGGCGAGCCCTTCGGTACGCTGTTGCTTACGCTTTCCGTCACCATCATCGAGGTCGCGCTGATCGCAACCATCATGCTGGGCGAGGGAAGCGTAACCACGCTGGCGCGCGATACGGTGTTTGCAGTGGTCATGATCGTCTGCAACGGGCTGGTCGGCCTCTGTATCCTGGCCGGTGGCTTGCGCTACCGCGAGCAGGATATCCAGGTGAGCGGATCGAACCTCTATCTCAGCGTTCTCTCGGTGCTCGCGACCATCACGCTGATCATGCCCAACTACACGCTGACAACGCCGGGGCCGGTTTTTTCAACGGGGCAACTCGGTTTTGTCAGTGCCGTCACCATCCTGCTCTATGGCGTGTTCCTCTATACCCAGACCGTGCGGCACCGGGACTATTTCGTCGCGCAAGCGGGCGATGCCGCTCATGACGGCCCGCAAGCCTCGAACCGGACGATCGTGCTCAGCGCCGTCCTGTTGCTGATTTCACTTTTGGCCGTGGTGCTGCTGGCGAAGAAATTCTCACAAGTGGTCGATGCCGGCGCCGCCCTGATCGGCGCTCCGCCGGCCTTTGCCGGCATTCTGGTGGCGCTACTGATCCTGATGCCGGAGGGGGTCGCCGCGGTCAGCGCGGCGCGCAAGAACGATTTGCAAAAGAGCATCAACCTCGCGCTCGGCTCGTCCCTCGCCACCATCGGCCTGACGATTCCGGCCGTGGCGGTGGCCGCCTATGAACTCGACAAGCAGCTCGTGCTGGGACTTTCCCCCCAGGACATGGTGCTGCTGGCGCTGACGCTGCTGCTCAGCCTGCTGACACTGGGGAGCGGCCGCACCAATATCCTTTTCGGGCTGGTCCACCTTGTGGTATTTGCGGTATTTATGTTCCTGGTGTTCGTTCCCTGAGCGGAAGAAGAGCTGAAATGATGAGCGCTGCGTCCGATGTCCAGGTCGATACGCCGGAGGTCCGCGTCACCCGGTGGCGGCTGGCCCCTGGAACCGCCACGGGCCCCCACATTCACGGGATGGACTATGTTATCGTTCCCGTGACCGCCGGCGAAATGACCATCGTTGCGCCCGATGGCGGGCGCTCCAAGGCCCAGCTTGGCGTTGGACAGTCATATTTCCGTAAAGCCGGTGTTGAGCACGATGTGCTCAATGAGAGCGCGTCCGAGATCGTCTTTCTGGAAGTGGAGTTGAAACCATAAACCCGCCGTTTACCGAATTGCCACCGATATGCCTCAAAGCTCGGGCATCTGGGCCCGCGCGGGAGTTGTCGGCATGCTGAAATTGGCTTCAAAATTTGCGATGGACATTTTTCCGTCGGTGATTGCGACCATCCTCGGCGCCTATATCGTCAATCATTACATTAACACCAAGCCGCCGGCCAATGCTGCCGCCGTGTCCTTGGCCGGCCCGAAAAAGGCGGCCTCGAAGGCCGATTTAAAGCCCGCCGAGCGATCGGCCGATCTCGGCAACCTTCCCGAGCCCGGCGTCCGGGCGAAGGGTATTTCGGAAAAGTCCATCATCGACAAATCGGCTGACAAATCGGTGATCGAAAAGCCCGCCGATAAAGCCACCGACAAGGCCGATCGGCCCTCGGAAACCGCCAGCATTCCCCCGACCGCGCCGGCGGAGCCGCGCCACCACCAGCCGACACCGCGCGAGAAGGCCGCTTCGAAGCCTACTCCGGCCCCGGCGGCGGAGCCTGTGGTTGCAGCCCCCGTTACCACCCCATCGGCTGAACCCTCCGCCGGGCTGGACGCCAATGATCTGGCGCGGGCGGCGATCGAGCGCTTGCGCGGTACTGAACCTGCTCCCCGGGTGCAGGAGAGCGCCCGAGTACCGGAACCGCCCAAAGCAACTGAGCCGCCTCGCGTTGTGGCAACGCCGGCCGCACCGCTGGCACCCGCCTCGGTGCCGGTTGCCACCGCCCCGTCGCTTCAGCCGTTGCCGCCGCCGATCATGGTGTCGACGCCGCCGCTCGATAACAAGCCGCCTACCGTGCGGGTCGACGATCCGCTCCGCCCGACGCCGCCGGCCGATATTCCAGATCCGCGTGCTCCGCTGGATTTGCGCGCCGATGCCGCGGATCGTCCTGCGAAACGGCCATCGGTTGCCGACGACGTGCTCTCGGCCGCGAAGTCGATGTTCAACTCGGTGCTGCCGAAGCAACAACAGTGATTCGGCCGCCGATCGGCCACGCGGCCTGAATTGGCGTCTGACGCAGCTTGTTTGCGCATGATCTCCGCGCAAACGCTTTGCGTTTGTCGCGAGGGAAAACCGCTTCACACTTTTCCGGATCATGCTTTAGCAAATTATTTCAGAAGGTTTCGTAACTCTGGCCGGCCCTGCCGCCGACACGGGCGAAGGCGGATCGCGCAGCTTCGTCCTTCGGGCGCAGATTAATGGCGCGGCCGTAGGAGCCGGCGGCCTTGGTCTTGTCGCCCAGACGTTCATAGGCGAGCCCACGGGTCATCCAGGCTTGCACGTTTTGCGGATCGTCCTGTACCGCCTCGTCGAGATCACTCGCTGCCTCCTTGGCTTTGCCGAGCGCCAGATAACTCAGTGCGCGGCCGAGCAACGGCTCGAGCTGTTGCGGCACCAGGCCGTTGGCCGCGGTGAAGTCCTCGATTGCGAACGGGTGCTGCTTTTCGCTCTGATAGAGCAGGCCGCGATTGTAATAAGCCTCGGCGTCGTCGGGACGCAGCGCGATCGCCTTGTTGAAGTCCTCGAGCGCTTGGGTCGCTTCGCCGCGCGCCTTGTGGACGAGGCCCCGGCCAAGCCACGCCGGCGCGTAATTGGCATCGAGCGCCAGCGCCTGTTCATAATCGGACATCGCCTGGTCAAGCCGTTTGGTCTTGCGGAGGATCTGGCCGCGGTTGGCGAAGGCCTGTCCGTAATTGGGATCGAGGCTGATCGCCTTGTCGAAATCAACCAGCGCTTCCTCGGTCTTTCCGGCCTGCGCCAGCACAGATCCCCGCATATTGTAGGCCTGCGGGTTATCGGGGTTGTTCTTGATGGTCTCGGTGAGCGACGCGATGTTGGCCGAAGAGGTGATTTGCGCCGGCTCTTCCTTGGGTTCGGGGGAGTTCGTCAGCGATCCCAGCGTCATCGAACAGCCGCCGAGCACGATCGCAGCCGATGTGATCGCCGCCAGCGCAATCGCCGCAGGTGCGCGCGGTAGGTGGCGCAAATTTCCGGAAAAGGGAACCGGCACAGTCATCGAACGGGATACTCACGCGCTCACCTGTTAAGTGGTAGCGCGCTCCGTTGCGAAATGCATCGGCCAAATCGCCAGTGCGTTTACGGGTCGAGGGCATATAAACAACAACGCGGACCACTGGGTCCGCATTGCGAGATTTTAATCCGAAAGTTAATCAATCAGCGCGGCCCGCGAGGTCCGCCCGGACCGCTACGGCCGCCGCCCGGACCACTGCGCTCGGCGCCGGGACCGGCGCCAAACACCGGCTTCGGCTTCATCGGCAGCAAGCCTTCACGCTGCAACTTCTTGCGGGCCAGCTTGCGCGCGCGGCGCACGGCTTCGGCCTTTTCACGGGCCTTCTTCTCGGAAGGCTTTTCATAATGACCGCGGAGTTTCATCTCGCGGAAAATACCCTCGCGCTGCATCTTCTTCTTCAGCGCCTTGAGGGCTTGATCGACGTTGTTATCGCGAACGAGAACCTGCACGCGGCATCCTCTTTCAATTGATCGGTTTGGATTCTGATAAGGTCAGAGGGCCAACAAAAAAGCCAAGCACCTGACCTTTGAGCGCGCGGATGTATCAGACAAAGGTCCTAATGTCCACCGCCGCAAGCAAAAATAGACCGGTCGATCGTGCTGAAACCCGCCCCCCGGGAGTACCGCTCACGCGGTTTTCGGGGGTGTTTCAGGCGGGGTTACCTGGGTGACATGTCCCATTTTGCGCCCGGGCCTGGGTGTGCCCTTGCCATAGAGGTGGACGGTCGCGCCGGAAACGGCAAGCCATTTCCCATAGCTGTTGATCTCGTCTCCGATCAGGTTGGTCATGGTGACCTCGCCATGGCGGAGCGGCTTGCCGAGCGGCCACCCGGCAATGGCGCGGATGTGCTGTTCGAATTGCGAGATCGACGCACCGTCCAGCGTCCAGTGTCCTGAGTTGTGCACGCGCGGTGCGATTTCATTGACCAAAATCTGCGGTCCGTGGTCGCCCGGCACCACGAACATCTCGACCGCCAGCACGCCGACATAGTCGAGTGCGTCCGCAATCCGCTGAGCCGTGTCGCGGGCCTCTGCCGCGAGCGCGTCCGAGATGGCGGCGGGCACGCGCGAAACCTTGAGGATGTGGTCCCTGTGCTCGTTTTCAGTGACGTCAAAACATTCGACGTGACCGTCACGGGAGCGGGCGGCGATCACAGAAATTTCGCGCTCGAATGGAATGAAGGCCTCAAGGATCGCTGATTTGGTGCCGAGGTCGTCCCACGCACGATCCGGATCGTCGTTGGCGCGGATCATCGTCTGGCCCTTGCCGTCATAGCCGAAGCGGCGGGTCTTGAGCACCGCGGGCAGGCCGATCCTGGCGATCGCGGCGTGCAGCGTCTGGGGCGACGAGACGTCGGCATAGTCGGCGGTCTTGATGCCCAGACGTGTGACGAAATCCTTCTCGACCAGACGATCCTGCGTCGTTTCGAGAATATTGCGATCGGGCAGCACCGGCCGCCGCGCCGCCAGGATCATCGCGGACGCCGCCGGTACATTTTCGAATTCATAGGTGATGACGTCGACGTCGCCTGCGAACAGCTCAAGCGCCTCGACATCGGCATATTCGGCGCAGGTCGCATTGGCCACGACGTCGAAGGCCGGCGAATCCGGATCGGGCGAAAACACCCGGCAGCGCAGGCCAAGCCGCGCCGCGGCCATGGCCAGCATCCGGCCGAGCTGTCCGCCGCCGACAATTCCGATGGTATCGCCCGGCTTCAGCTTCACCGGTGGTAGCGCCGTCACGCCGACCCCTCCGGGCGCTCCGCGACGGCGTCCGTCTGCTGCTTGCGCCAGGCGGACAGTCGTTCCGACAGCGCCTTGTCGTTCAGCGCCAGCATGCTCGCTGCCAGGAGCGCCGCGTTGATCGCGCCGGCTTTGCCGATCGCCAGCGTTCCGACGGGAACGCCAGCGGGCATCTGGACGATGGAATAGAGCAAATCGATGCCTGACAGCGCCTTCGATTCGATCGGCACGCCGAGGACCGGAAGTTCCGTCAGCGATGCGGTCATGCCCGGCAGATGTGCGGCGCCGCCCGCACCGGCAATGATGATCTTGAAGCCGGCCGCCTTTGCACCCTTGGCGAAAGCATAAAGCCGCTCCGGCGTGCGATGGGCGGAGACGATGAGTTTCTCGCAGGCAACGCCTAGCGCACCAAGTGTTTCGGCGGCGTGGCGCATGGTGTCCCAGTCCGACTGGCTTCCCATGATGATGGCGATCGGCGCGGGCATGTCGTTAATACTTCTGATGGAATCCAAAACTTAGGGCCGGATTATAGGATCGGCGCTCTGATCGGCAAGGCTGGTCGACAAGACTGGTCAACGAGGCTGGCCGATGCGGCTCGCAAGGGACTATCCTGTCCCGGTGCAAACGGGCAAGCCTTCTTAAGTGCAGAAGTAGCCAGCGGGGTTAAGATTAAGGCGGTTTGCAGGGCGGTTCCGGTGCCGAAATCCGCGCCTTTTGGGAAAAGCGATGAAGAAAAAAGCCAGAGTTGGCGCCGCGCGAACTGCGAAACGACGCGAGAGCGCACCGGCAAGCGGCAAGGCGCTGGTGCGCCGCGCCGCGCCGGTCGCCCGGCCTCCGGCAGGGAAGGACGCGAAGGCCGAAATCCGCCGGCTCAAAATGCAGCTCACCAAGGCAAATGCGCGCATCGAGGCGTTGCAGGCGGCGGCCGAGACGGATTTCCTGCTCGGGATTCCCAATCGGCGCGGTTTCGAGCGCGAACTCGGCCGCGCCATCGCCTATATCCAGCGTTATCAGGCCAGCGGCGCGCTGGTCGTGATCGACGTCGATCGGCTCAAACCGATCAACGACAATTTCGGCCACGCGGCGGGAGACGAGGTGTTGAAGGCGATCATTGCCGTGCTGTCGCGGCAGATCCGTTCCTCTGACGTCATTGGACGGCTCGGCGGCGACGAGTTTGCGTTGCTGCTGTGGAATCTCAGCGAAACCGATGCCCATGCCAAGGCGTCGTCGTTTGAGGAGGACATCGACCGCCTTAGTTTTACCTTCGAGGGCCACACGGTTGCGACCGGCGTCTCCGCAGGCGTCGCGATTCTCGGGCCGCATTCGGAAGCCGCGAAGGCGTTGGCGGACGCCGACTGCGCGATGTATGTACGCAAGGCGCAGCGGCGCCACGAAGCCTGACACGAATGTTTCGAAAAGGCCTTCATACCCTCCAACCAGCCGAGTAGCATCATGACCGCACCCAAGCCGTTTGAGCTTCACGTTGCTGACGCCGATATCGCCGATCTAAAGGATCGTCTGGCCCGCTCGCGCTTTCCTGATTCAGTCCCCGGCGAAGCTTCGAACGATCCTTCGAACGATCCTTGGGCCTACGGCACCGACGTCGCCTATTTGCGCACCCTCGTGGAATATTGGCGCGGCGGGTTTGACTGGCGCGCGGAAGAAGCGGCCCTCAATGCGTTCCCGCAATTCCGCGTCGCTCTCGACGGCATCGACCTGCACTATCTGCACGTGCCAGGCGTCGGTGAAAACCCGATGCCGCTGTTGCTGTTGCACGGCTGGCCGGGCTCGGTGTTCGAATTTCTCGACATCATTCCGCGCCTGACCGACCCGGTTCGCTTCGGCGGCGATTCGCGCGATGCCTTTACGGTGATCGCGCCTTCCTTGCCGGGCTACGGGCTTTCGTTCAAACCCGGTCAAAAAAGATATGGCGTGCCTGAAATGGCGGACTGTGTCGCCGCGCTGATGCACGATGTGCTCGGCTTCTCGCGTTTCGCCGCGCAAGGCGGCGACTGGGGAGCCGGCGTCACCAGCCGGCTCGCTTACGCCGATGCCGGGAAAATGATCGGCATCCACGTCAATTTCATGATGGCGGCAGGCCGCGATCCCAACGCATTTCAAGACCCGACCGAAGAGGAGAAGCGTTACCTCGGCGAACTCGCGCATTGGCTGCGCGAAGAAACCGGCTATCAATGGATTCAGGGCACGCGGCCGCAGACGCTTTCCTTTGCGCTGACAAATTCGCCGGCCGGCCTCGCGGCCTGGATCGTGGAGAAATTCCGTGCCTGGTCGGATTGCGACGGCGACGTCGAGCGCGCAATCAGCCGCGACCGCATGCTCGCCGATATCTCGCTCTACTGGTTCACCGGCGCGATCGCATCTTCATTCTGGCCCTATTACGCCAGGCTGCACGGCTCCGCCATCCTGCCGCCCGGCGAGGTCATCACCGTTCCGGTCGGTTATGCGCAATTCCCTCGCGAGATCCTCAAACCCCCGCGCAGCACCGCCGAGCGCGTATTCAGGAACATCCGGCGCTGGAGCGTCATGGAGAAGGGCGGCCATTTCGCCGCGCTCGAACAACCCGAAGCTCTCGCCCAGGAGGTGCGCGCGTTCTTCCGCGAATTGCGGTGAAATGTCAGAAACAGGACACCAGATCGTCCGGCACCTGTCCGAATTTCTGCAGCACGCGCGCATCGCTAAATTCGCCGACCATCGGATCGCCGCTGCGGCAGAAGGCTACCGCGCCGATGCTGCCGACAGCGCGTGACATGGCTTCGGCGCGGCGCAATGCGGCGCTCGAATGCTGACATTCCTCCGCAGCGCCTGCGACCGGCAACCCGGTCTCGTCCTGCAAAAACGGCATGGCGACGTAATACGTGACGTTGGCCATTTACGCGTCTCCTACCTTCTGATGGATCAGGCTGTGTCTCTTCTGGCGCGCGCCTGTCGGGCCGACGCGCCCAGGTGTGAGGCCTTCGTTCGCAATTCGCTCAGTTCGATTTCCAGATACTCGTTCGCCAGGATCAGGGCCTTGATGGTGCTGCGCGCATCGCCATTGCACATGGCGATCAGCCGATCGCAGGCCTGTTCATAGCTCGGGCTGTAGGGAAACGAAGCAGGTTCGGGCATGGCGTCATTCCTCAAAGCGCGAAGTCGTCAGCGCGCAAATGTTCTTCTTTTGTTCTAAAAAGTCAAGTACTGTTTTGCGCGGCGTGCATTCGGCGGGGCGCCTCAGGCGATGATGTCGGGCGTAATCTGGTCTTCGATGAAAGCGATACGGTCGCGCAACTGCAACTTGCGTTTCTTCAGCCGTTGCAGCCGCAACAGGTCGGGCGCCGGCGACTGGTGCAGCGCATCAATCGCCGCGTCGAGATCGCGGTGTTCCTGTTGCAACCTCGCGAGCTCGGATTGGAGTTCGCGCTCATCTTCGTCGGTCATGGTTTACTTAATCGAAAACGCGGATGAGATTTGCGAAAAGTTCAAGCGGAACACGAATATCCTCCGGGGCAAGCTGCTCCGCAAGCAGCTTCGAAGGCGACCCGCGAAGGGTGCGAAAGCGCGCAAACCATGGTGAGCGGCGGAGCCGCCCTGGCCGGCGGCCGGTGTTGCCACCTCCGTGGAAGTTCCTTGGCTATCGGGTTCCCGCGCCAAAGGCCAACCCGTGCGGCGCGACATTACAGGCGTGATGCTCACGATTCGTTACAGATACCGGTGAAATATGAGGATGACGTCCTGCAAAGCCATCGACAAATTCAAGCCGTGGTGTAGACTTTATCGTCCGGATCGAATCTGAGGTCTTAATCCAACCGAGGAGGTTTCGAATGGCAATTCACGCGCATCTCGTTGAACTGGAACGCAAACACAAGGTTCTCGAAAACGAATTGCACGATGCTCTTCTACACCTTTCAACAGATGATTTGCAGATTGTCGAACTGAAGCGCCGGAAATTGATGGTCAAGGACGAGATTGAGCGCTTGAGGCTTTCAGCCAGCGCCACGTTGCATTAATCAGCGCAGCCAAGTCCTGATATTTTTGCTTTGATCGCGGCGGCCGGTCGGCATTGTGGATGCCGGGCCGTTACGATTTTGAGGTTGCGATAAACGTTCTCACGCTTCCGCCAGTGTGGTGGATTTGACATTCGCTTCAGCGGCGCATCGAGTTCTCCGAGCGAATGTCAAATCCAAAACCGCACTGGAATACGATATTTGCCAGTGTCCCTTTGGTTCTGACATTCGTAAACGAAGCTGCCGTGACATGATACGAATGTCAGAACCGGGACACTAGTTCGCCGACGTGATCCGCGATCGCCAACGACGACGTCAGGCCGGGCAATTCAATGCCGAACAGGTTGATCAATCCGTCGATGCCGTGGTCCTTCGGGCCCTGGATCAGGAAATCCTGCACCGCAACCGCTGGCGGCACGATCTTCGGCCGCATGCCCGAATAACTCGGCATCAGCGCGCCATCCGGCAGTGCCGGCCAGTAGCGTCGGATCGCCGGATAGAACCGCTCGGCCCGCGCGGGATCGACCGCATAGTCGATGCTGTCGACCCATTCCACGTCGGGGCCGAACCGCGCTTGTCCCGCCATATCAAGCGTGAGATGCACGCCGAGGCCGCCGGGCTCAGGCACCGGGTAAATCAGATGCGAAAACGGCGACCGCGCCGAGCAACTGAAATAGTTGCCCTTGGCAAGGTAAGCCGGCGGAATCATTTCGACCGGCATGCCGTCGATGCTGCGCGCAACCGATGTGGCGCCGAGGCCTGCGGCGTTGACCAGAAGCCGGCACTCCAGCGACATCGGCGTGGCGCCGCCGGCGTCAATCTCGATGCAGCCGCCGCGGGCCCGCGCACCGATTAGCGGGGTGTGGAAGGCAAAGGCTGCGCCCGCATCTTCGGCGTTGCCGCGCAGCGCCAGCATATAGGCGTGGCTGTCGATGATGCCGGTGGAGGGCGACAGCAAGGCCGCCTCGCAATGAAGCTCGGGCTCCAGCGCACGTGCAGCGTCGCCCGCGAGCGTCTGCAAGTCGGCCACGCCGTTAGCCTCGGCATGGGCCCTGATCGATTGCAGCTTTTCGCTTTCCTTGGGCGTCGTTGCAACGATCAGCTTGCCGCAATTGCGATGCGCAATGCCCTGGTCGCGGCAGTAGCGGTAGAGCGCCTGCTTGCCGCTGACGCACATCCGCGCCATCAGGCTGCCCGCGCGGTAGTAGATGCCGGCGTGGATCACCTCGCTGTTGCGTGAGGAGGTGACGGTGCCGATTCCCTCGGCCGCCTCCAGCACGATCACCTCGCGGCCGCTTTGTGCCAGCCGTCGCGCTACGGCAAGGCCGATCACTCCCGCACCGACGACGACGCATTCGACCTTTTCCATGGAAGAAATTCTGATCCGGATATGTCTGGCTCAAAGGGGATAGCGGGTGAGTCGGCTGATGCAACTCTCGCGTTTAGTGACCCGCTTGGCCGGGGGTTTTGGTTGTAGTCTGCATATTTACGCAACTCTTTGGATTTGTTCCAGAACTTGGTCGACCTCAACTCGTTAGCGATCCATTAATCATGTCCGGGCAATTGGCGCAATTTCGCATGGCAAAAGAGCCAGGTCGGGGTACGCGTTTACCTGATCCAAACCCGTGAAGCCAGAAAGTCAGCCGCAGAAATCCGCGGGTGACCGATGGCTGACAAGAACTGGCAGGCAGGCAGCAGGATCATGATTCCGGCAGGAATCGTGGTGTGTCTGGTTGCGTCCGTCTGGGCCGCCGTCGCATCGGGTGCGGAATCCAGCCTTGTCGGGTATTTCAATACGGCCGATCCGGAGAATGTCTCGGATGCGGTGCTCGGCGGCCTGGTCGTCTGCTGCTTTCTGATCGCTGTCGGGTTATCGGTCATGTCCACGCTGCGGCGGGTCAAGCAATCGAAACAGCGCCGAAATGCGTTTGTCAGCTCCGCCCTGAATAATCTCAAGCAGGGCGTGGTGATCACCAACTGCCGGCAACGGATTGTTTTCCTTAACGACCGTTACCTCGAGATTTACGGCCTCTCGCGTTCCGACATCACGCCGACCATGACCGGCGCCGAGCTCCTCGAACTGCGGCGTGAGCGCGGTGTGCTCGATATCAGCGTCGACGAGTTCTATGCCCAGGCGGGCAACCCCGAGGGCCTTGTTACCGAGTTGCCGAACGGGCAGTCCATTCACGTCAAATTCTTTCCATTGTCGAACGGCGGATCGATCGCGACGCATGAGGATTGCAGCGAGCAGCGCGAGCTTTCGCGGCAGCTCGCTTCCACCAAGCAGTTTCTCGAATCCGTGCTGGAAAACATTCCGGTCTGCGTGGCTGCCAAAAACATCGAGGACGGCCGCTACATCTTCGCCAACCGCGCGTTCGAGCGCTTCTCGCGTTTCTCGCGAGACTCCATCATAGGCAAGCGCGCCGACGAGATTTTCACGCCCGATACGGCGGCCGGCATCGAGGCGGCCGACCGCGCTGCGCTGAACGCGACGGAAGGTCAGTTCAGAAACGAATTCGTCGTCGAACGTGGTTCGCAGAAGCGGGTCCTCGCCTCCAGCCGCGTGGTTGCCCGCAACGACAGAGGCGAGCCGGAATTCCTGATCGCGCTGTTTGACGACGTGACCGACCGCAATGTGCTTTCCCACGAGTTGGAGAACACCAAGAAGTTCCTCGAATTGGTCGTCGACAACATTCCGGTCTCGCTGACGGTCGAACGGGCGAGCGACGGGCGATACCTTCTGGCAAACCGCAGCGCGGAGATCATCCTCAACCGCCGTCGCGAAGAGGTCGCAGGGCTGACGGCGGCGGAAATCTTCAATGAGCGCGAAGCCAAGCTCATCATGGCGCGCGACGAGGCGGCACTCAAAAAGCGCCGGCCTCTCACCGAGGAGCACCCGATCAGCACCAAGGATGGCCTGCGGCTGTTTCTGACGCGCCGGGTGACCGTGCTCGACGATGCCGGCGAGCCGCAATATCTGATCAAGACCCACGAGGATGTCACCGACCGTCGTCAGACCGAGTCGCGCATGGCCCATATGGCCTATCACGACGGGCTGACCGATCTGCCGAACCGCGCCGCATTCCTGCAGGCGCTGACGCAGATGATCGAGGCTTGCAGCGAAGCGGAAGAGCAATTCGCCGTTCTGTCGATCGATCTCGACGGTCTGACGGAAGTCAACGATGTGTTCGGCCATGACACCGGCGACAAGCTCTTGATCGAAGTGGCGCAGCGGTTGCAGGCGTCCGCGCGCGGCGGCGTCGTGGCGCGGCTTTCCGGCGACGAGTTCGGGTTGATCATCGACGGCAAGCAGCCGATTGCCGGCATGTTGCTGGCCGAGCAACTGGCCGAGACGATGGCCAAGGAAATCATGATCGACGGCAAATCGGTCCGCACCGGCGTGACGACCGGCATTGCGATATTTCCCTACAATGGCGCGGACGCCGCGTCTCTGCTCGCCAATGCCGGAGCGGCGCTGTCGCGCGCCAAGGCGAAATCGCGCGGTACGATCAGCATCTATGAACCGGAGATGGATCAGCAGATCCGCGACCGGCGCGTGCTGCACCAGGATCTTTCGATCGCGATCAAGAACGGGGAAATCTCGCTTTATTACCAGCCGCAGGCGTCGTCGCTTCAGTCGGGCAAAAGCGAGATCATCGGCTTTGAGGCGCTGGCGCGCTGGCGTCACCCCGTGCGCGGTTTCGTGCCGCCGTCCGATTTCATTCCGCTGGCGGAAGAAAGCGGCCTGATCTTCGAGATGGGCCAGTGGATTCTCCGTGAGGCTTGCCGCGAGGCCGCCTCCTGGCCGGTTCCGCTGCAAGTCGCGGTCAACCTGTCGCCGGCGCAATTCATGCACGGCGACGTCGTCAGTCTCGTGCATTCGATCCTGCTTGAAACCGGGCTTGCGCCGGGGCGGCTGGAACTTGAAATCACCGAGGGCGTGCTGATCGAGGATTTCGATCGCGGTCTGGCGCTATTGCGCCGCCTCAAGGGACTGGGCGTACGAATCTCGATGGACGATTTCGGCAGCGGCTACTCCTCGCTGAGCTATCTGCAGGCGTTCCCGTTCGACAAGATCAAGATCGACCGCGCCTTTGTCATGAATCTAGGACGCAATCCGCAATCGGCGGCGATCGTGCGCGCGGTCATTGGCCTCGGTCACGGTCTTGAAATGTCGATCGTCGCCGAAGGCGTGGAAACCCAGGACCAGCTCAGTTTCCTCGCTGAACAGGGATGCGACGCCGTGCAGGGTTACTTCATCGGCAAGCCGTTCCCGATCGAGCAATACGATGCGCTGGTTGGCCGTGCGCCAAGCGATCCCGCCGAGCCTGCCCGCAAGACCGGCTAACTCTTGCGCCATTTCTGTCAAGCGATGAACAAGTGAAGACGCTATACGTTTAATATGGCGGATTACGATCTTGCGATCATCGGCGGTGGATTGAATGGCGTCAGCGTGGCGCGGGACGCCGCCGGGCGCGGCTTGAGGGTCATTCTGATCGAGCAGGGGGATCTTGGCGGCGCGGCGTCGGCGGCCGGCGGGCGGCTGATCCAGGGCGATCTTTCGGTGCTCGAACGAAGGGCGTTCCGGCGGACGCGCACGGCGCTGACGGAGCGCGAGGCCTGGATGCGGATCGCGCCGCATCTGGTGCGGCCCGCGCATTTCGTGATTCCCGCGCATTCCGACGAGCGTCCGCCCTGGTTGCTGCGCCTGGGGTTGTACCTCTACGACCGCCTGGCCCCGCCCGGCAGCCTGCCGCGCTCGGCCACCATCGACATCACCCATCATCCGATCGGCGATGCGTTGCAACGGCCGTTCGGCACCGCCTTCGGATATTCGGATTGCTTGGTGGACGATTCGCGGCTGGTGGTGACGACCGCCATCGACGCCGCCGAGCGGGGCGCGGCGATCCGCACCGGCGCCCGCTGCGTACGCGCCGACCGGAGCGATATCTGGCGGCTGGTGATGATCGATCGCGGGCATCGTCAGGTGATCACGACAAGGTCGCTGGTCAACGCTTCAGGCGCCTGGACCGCGACCGTTGCGGAGACGGTGTTGCGGGTGTCGCCGCCGCGCACGGCCGCGGTCAAGCTGGGTCAGATCATCGTAAGGCGCCTGTTTGAGACCGATAACGTCTACGTCTTGCAGAATTCGGACCGACGGCTGGTTTTTGCCAGCCCCTATCAGCGCGATTTCACCATGATCGGCACCGTCGCACGAAATTTCAGGGGCGACCCGGCGGCGGTTGCGATGGCTGCGGATGAGGTCGCCTATCTCTGCGACGCGGCCAACCGGTATTTCCGCGAGCGGATTGATACCTCCGACGTGATCAGGTCGGTGGCCGGCGTCAATCTTGTCACGGTGCGTCCCGGCAAACGATTTGCCCGCGAGGGAGCGGTGACGTTCGAGGCGCGACGGCGCAGGGCGCCGCTTCTGACCATTTTCGGTGGTGACGTCACAACGGCGCGGCTGCGCGCCGAGCGCGCCGTCTCTTATCTCCTGCCATTCTATCCGATGTCGCCGCGCTGGAGCGCGCAGGCACCGTTGCCTGGTGGCGATTTTCCCGCGGAACGGTTCGAGATGGAGGTCGAGGCCGCGCGCGAGCGTTGGAAGTTTTTGACTTCCGACCAGGCGTTGCGCCTGGTTTCGGCCTATGGTTCGCGGCTTCATCAGGTGCTCGGCGAGGCCAACGAAAAGGCCGATCTCGGCCAAAGCTTCGGGCCGGACCTGACGGAAGCGGAAGTACGCCATCTCATGACAAAGGAATGGGCGCGCTTCCCGGACGACATCCTCTGGCGGCGCACCAAGCTCGGCCTGACCATCGCGCAAGAGGATCGCGAACGCCTGGCGGTTTTCATGGCGACGGCGGCGCCACGGGTCGATTCTCCAACCGCTGTCCACAGCGCTGCGGTTGAGCCAGGGCGATAGCAGGGTTAGCGTGCTCCTTCCATGGGGTAGGCTGGCAGCATGACCGAAGAACCTGCGAGGGCCGCGCGAGGGGCGGATTCGCCGCAATCCATTCCGCAGCCGGCATCCGGCATGCCGCTTCTGCGCATCGATGCTGTGGTCAAGAGGTTCGGCCAATTTCGCGCGGTCGACGCCCTGTCGCTCGACATTCATGCCGGAGAATTCTTCGCGCTGCTCGGCCCGAGCGGTTGCGGCAAGACCACGCTGTTACGCATGCTGGCCGGTTTCGAGACGCCTGACTCAGGCCGCATCCTGCTCGACGGCAAGGATATCGCGCAGGTGCCGCCGCATCAGCGGCCCGTCAACATGATGTTCCAGAACTATGCGCTGTTTCCCCATTTGAACGTGCGCGACAATATCGCGTTCGGATTGAAGCACGCTCGCATGTCGAAATCCGAGATCAATACGCGCGTTGCCGAAATGGTTGCGCTCGTCAAGCTCGATGGGCTGGAAAAACGCAAACCCGACCAGCTCTCCGGCGGCCAACGGCAACGCGTCGCCCTGGCGCGGTCGCTGGCGCGGCGCCCAAAACTGCTGCTGCTCGACGAGCCGCTCGCCGCGCTCGACAAAAAGCTGCGCGAAAGCACCCAACTCGAATTGAGGGAATTGCAGCGGCGGCTCAGCCTCACTTTCATTATTGTGACCCACGATCAGCAAGAGGCGATGACGATGGCGGGCCGGATCGGCGTGATGGATGCCGGCCGTCTCGAACAGGTCGCGGCCCCGCGCGAACTTTATGAGGCGCCGCGCTCGCGCTGGATCGCCGAATTCGTCGGCGACATCAATCTGTTCGAGGGCAAGCTCGAGACAGGCGATGGAAGCTACCCGACGATGGCACGACGGATCGCCATCGCAACCGGCGAGGCCGGAACGATCTACGTCGCCGAGCCGCGCGAGCCGTTTACGATAACTAATATTTGCGTCGCGATCCGTCCCGAAAAGGTCAAACTGTCGCGCCGTGCGCCTGCGTCTGACGACACGCGAGCCATCAACCGGCTCGAAGGGGTGGTGACCGATGTCAGTTACCTCGGCGGCATGACGAGCTACAAAGTCAAGCTCGACAGTGGCGCGGTGTTACGCTCTTCGATGGCCAATACCGCGCGGCTTGACCTCGACGCCTACAGCGCGAACCAGCGCGTGGTAGCGTGGTTCTCGCCGGAAGATTGCGTGGTGCTGGAGCAATGAGCACGCCGTCGATCTTTACGCGGCCGGCGCGGCTCGCGGCCATCGCGCCCTATTTGTGGATGGCGTTGTTCTTTCTGGTGCCGTTTCTGTTCGTGCTGAAAATCAGCCTGTCGCAGACCGCCATTGCGCAGCCGCCCTATACGCCGGTGTTCGATCTGGGCGAAGGATGGGAGGCGATCAAAGCTGCTTTTGCCGCGTTGTCGTTCGATAATTTCCGGCTGCTGGTTTCCGACGATCTCTATGTTCTGTCGTATTTGCGCAGCCTCACGGTCGCCGCGATTTCGACCTCGATCCTGCTTCTGATCGGCTATCCCATCGCCTACGGTATGGCGCGGCTGCCGCAGCGTTGGCAGGCGATTGCGATGATGCTGGTGATCATCCCGTTCTGGACCTCGTTTCTGATCCGCATCTATGCCTGGATCAACATTTTGCAGCACGATGGTTTGCTGAATCAAATCCTGCTCGCGCTGCATGTGGTTTCCACGCCGGTGGTGTGGCTCTCGACCGATGGCGCAATGTATCTTGGCATCGTCTATTCCTATCTGCCGTTCATGATCCTGCCGCTGTACGCGACGCTATCCAAAATGGACCCGG
Source organism: uncultured Alphaproteobacteria bacterium (assembly GCA_963770515.1). Lineage (GTDB taxonomy): Bacteria > Pseudomonadota > Alphaproteobacteria > Rhizobiales > Xanthobacteraceae > Bradyrhizobium. The sequence goes on along the minus strand of CAVYPW010000001.1, from coordinate 165,578 downwards.
CGCTGCTGGAAGCCGCCAACGATCTCGGTGCCTCACCCCGCGAATCCTTCTGGCGTGTGACGTTCCCGCTATCGTTGCCGGGCATCGGCGCCGGCGCGCTGCTGTGTTTCATTCCGATCGTCGGCGAATTCGTGATTCCCGATCTGCTGGCGGGGTCCGACGCGTTGATGATCGGGCAGACGCTGTGGCTGGAATTCTTCACCAACAAGGACTGGCCGGTGGCGTCAGCCACCGCTGTCGTGCTTCTGCTTCTGCTGTTGGCCCCGCTCCTGCTGTACGACCGCCTGCAACGTCGGCAATTGGAGCGGACGTGATGGCAAACGCTGCAAGCAAGCTCTCGCGTTTTAATATTACTGCGCTCGCGCTGGGGTTCGCCTTCCTGTATCTGCCGATCGTGATCCTCATCATCTATTCGTTCAACGCCTCGCGGCTGGTGACGGTGTGGAGCGGCTGGTCGCTGCGCTGGTACACGGAGTTCTTCAACGACAGTGCCATGATCGATGCCGCCTGGATGAGCCTGCGTGTCGGGGCGACATCCGCGACGCTGGCGACCTTGCTCGGTACACTCGCGGCGATCGCGCTCTCGCGCGGGGCGGGCTTCAAGGGCCGAATGTTGTTTTCCGGCATGCTCTACGCACCGCTGGTGATGCCCGAAGTGATCTCCGGGCTGTCGTTACTGCTGCTGTTCGTCGCCATCAACGCCGAGCGCGGCTTCTGGACCGTCGTCATCGCCCATACCACGCTGACCATGTGCTTTGTCGCGGTGGTGGTGCAGGCGCGTCTTGGCGCGCTCGACCGCAGCCTCGAGGAAGCGGCGATGGATCTTGGCTGTGATCCCTTGCGCGCGTTCGTGGCCGTCACCTTGCCGCTGATTGTCCCATCGGTCGCGGCCGGGTGGATGCTGGCCTTCACGCTGTCGCTCGACGATCTCGTGATCGCGAGCTTCACCACCGGCCCCGGCTCGGCGACGCTGCCGATCCGGATCTATTCGGAAGTGCGGCTCGGCGTGAAGCCGGAAATCAACGCGATCTGCACGCTGGTGGTGGCGCTGATCGCGGCCGTGATCGTCGTCGCCTCGCTCGCCTCGAAAATCTCCGACGCCCGCGGCAAAAGCGCCGCGCCGTTGTAGTAGCGTCATTGCGGGATGGTGCGTTAGCACCAGACCCGGAATCTCGAGGTTCTCCGATGTGCAATTGCACATCGTAGTTCGATGCTTTGCATCGCCCCGGAACGACGCTCTGCTACGACTTTACCGCGCCCGCGGTCAGGCCGCCGACCATGTAGCGGCGGAAGGCGTAATAGATCGCCGCCGGCGGCAGCGCATAGATGAAGCCGGTCGTCATCAATAACTCCCATGGCGAGTCATCGGCGGCGAGGAAATTGCCGAGCGCTACCGGCAAGGTGATGTCGCGGTCGTTCGAGAGCAAAAGGAACGCATAGAGATATTCGTTCCAGGCGAGCAAGACGGCATAGGTGCCGATCGCCACCAGCGACGGCATCATCAAGGGCACATAGACCAGGCGGAAAATCTGTAGCGGTGTCGCGCCATCCATCACGGCGGCTTCATCAAGCTCGACCGGCAATTTGTCGGACGCCTGCTTCAACACCCAGATCGCGTAAGGCGAGGCAATCGTGACCATGGCGAGGATCAGCGCCCAGCTGGTGTTGAGCAGGCCATAATTGCCCATGGTGCGGTACATCGGCACGGCGAGGAACGCAGCCGGAATGAAATAGGTGAACAGCGCGAGATTGAGCACGACGCGCCCGCCCGGCACGCGCAGCCGTGAGATCGAAAACGCGGCCGCGGTTGCGATTGCCAGCGTGAGCGCGCCGACGGCCGCCGCAATCACAACCGAATTGCCGAATTGCACCCAGAAATCGCGCAGGAAGTAATGCTGCTGATGAAATACGATACTGAAATTGTGCAGGGTCGGATGGTCCGGCCACAACTTGCCGGAGAAGGCGTCTTCCTTGGGCGAGATCGCGAATACGAACATGTGGTAGATCGGAATCATCGTCCAGATCAGGACGGGAATGCCGATCAGCAGCAATCGCGCTTCGGTCGCCGTGTCGCGTAAAGAAGGCAGCTTCATCGCGACAACCTTTTCATCATGAAATAGACGAGCGGCAGCACCAGCGGCATCGCGCAGACGATCGAGGCCATGGCGAGGTTAAGCTGGTCCAGTCTCAGATAACGAATGCCGAGCGTCGAGAGCACGTGCGTCAGATCGGCCGGGCCGCCGCCGGTCAACAGATACACGCTGTTGAAATCCCCCAGCGTCCAGATCATCGAAAGCAGCGTGCAGGTGAGATAGAGCGCCTGCATCGACGGCCAGGTGATGAAGCGGAATTTCTGCCACCAGTTCGCACCGTCCACGTCGGCGGCCTCGAACAAATCCTGCGAGATTGCAAGGCGTCCGGTCATCAGGATCAGCGTCCAGAATGGCAGCGATTTCCAGATGTGCACACCGATCGCCATCGAAAGCGCTACGGTAGGGTCGTTGAGCCAGTTCGGCCCGTCGTCGCCGGTGAACTTGAAGATCAGCTGGTTCACCATGCCCCATTCCGGATTGAGCATGAAGCGCACCGAGAGAATGGTCGGAATCGACGGCACCGCCCAGGGCAGGATGAAGATCACCGACAGCCAGCGAATCCAGCGTCGCTGCTGCACGAAGAAGCCGGACAGAAACAGCGCGATCAGCATTTTGATATTGATGCCGATGAGAAGAAAGATCAGCGTATTGACGGCGGCGCGCGCGAAGATCGGGTCATGATAGAGCGCGACGTAATTGGATGGCGCCCGCGCGAGCCAGAATCCGTAAGCCACCGGATAGACCACGAAGGCGGCGAACACGAGCAGATAGGGCGCGATCAGCACGATGCCCCAGACCTGCGGCGTCGACAGCCGCGGTGCGAGCGGCGCGCTTGCTACGGCTTGGTCGGAGGCTGAGATCGTGATCGCCATATGCGTTACTCTTGGACGGATATTGCAGCCGTAGTTTCAAATCGCGTTCCCCGGACGCAGCGCAGCGTGAAGGACGTTGCGTCGCGTCCGGGACACGGGAAATGCTTACTTCCCCGACACTACCCCGCGACCTCCTTGATGCGAGCGATCAATTCGTCGACCGCCTTCTCGACCGGCACCTTCTCGCTGACGACGCGGTTCATCGCTTTCGCCCACACATTCTCGTTGTTGAGAATCGTGAACTTGTAGTTCTTGGTGAAATCAAACGGCTGGGTGCCGCCGGTGAACTGGGCGTAGACCGCTCTTCGATGGCGGTCGCTCTGCCAGAATGGGCTCTTCTGGCCTTCGATCGTCGCCGGGAACCAGCGGCCGAGCGCGCCTTCGACATAGGGGCCGAGGTTTTCTTCTTGAAGCAGGAAGGCGACGAACTCCTTCGCCTTGGCCTTATTCTTGGCCGCGGTGAAGATCACGCCGGTCTTGACGTCGGAGCGATACTTGATCGTCCCGCCATCCGGCTTGTGCGGGAACGAGGCTGTGATGATGTCTTCTTCATAGGCCTTCTTGCCGGCCGCGCGCTGTTCCGGCGTCAGCGCCGGGTTGGTGGAATCCTCGAACCATTTGGCCGCGATCGAGATCGTGAAATTGTGGGTCATCACGATCGTCTTGTTGTGGAAGGCGACGTTGTTGTCCGGGTCTTTCCAGGTTGTGGAGGAGGGCGGCGTGCAGCCCTTGATGTAGGTATCGGTATAATCCTTCAGCGCGTGGATCAGGCCGTCGCGCGTCTTGTCGTCGATTGTGAGCTTGCCGTCGTCGTCGACCAGATGGACATTATAGGCGTCCATGAAAGTGTAGAACGATTGCAGCGAGTCAGTGGATTCCACACCCATCGGCTGGCCGACGCCGTAGATGCGCTGTCCTGTCGCCTTGCGGATCGCCGGCTGCACCTTGTCGCACCAGAACGACCAGTAGTCGTTCCATTGGGTCGGAATGTCGCTTGGCTTGTAGCCGGCCTTTTCGAGCAAATCCTTCCAGATCTGCACATGCATGCTCTGCTGCTTCAGCGGAAAACCGTAATAGCCCTTCTTCTTGGTCACGCCGTTGTAGAGAAAGGCGGTCTCCAGCGTGTTCGGCGCGAACTTCGATTTGATTGGCACTAGAATGTCGGAGAGGTCTTCGAGCTTGCCCTCGAAGGCCCATTTGCCGCCGGCCTGCACGTCATAGGTGTCGGAATAGGCCACGTCGGGCACGGTGCCGGAATCCAGCGCCGCCACCGTTTTCGGGATCATGTCCGGGATCGCGTATTGCGACAGTTCGACCTTGGTCCCGGTCTTTTCCTCGAATTTCTTGATGACCTTGAGCAGCGCGTCGTCTTCGGACTTGTAAAAGCCCTTGCCCCACCAGACCGTGATGGTGTCCTGCGCTGCGACAGGGTGTGTGGCGACCAGTAACGTGGCTGCGGCGGCGAAAAGCCGGATTCCTGCCCGAATTCTCAACATCTTCCTCCCTCATTGGCGCCGGCTTTATTGTTAACCGGTCGGGTGAAAGACTAGCGCAGGGCTGCGGGGCGGGCTAGCGGCATCTTGTCCGACCAAGGTAGAGGTGAAGTCCCTCTGTCGTCCCTGCGGAAAGCAGGGACCCATAACCACAGGCCCTGATTGTTGCGCGAAAGCCGTCTAACAGCGTCTCAATACGATCGACCCGGCGTCGCAATGAGCTACGCTCACGCGGGGGTCCCCGCCCCCCGTGCGCAATCGCGCACTAGGCGGGGACGACGATGTGGGGGCAGGTGGGGCACGCCCTGTGCGGCTCATCGGCTCGTCGAGCAGGTCACCCGCCCTGCGCCGCCTGAACGAGCGTTTGCAGCATGGAGCGGGTTGGCGCGAAGAACGTCGTCCCGGTATGTGGCGTCGAAAAATCGAGCAGCCGGTCGTAGGCGCCCGGCGGATCGCCGATATACATTCGCTGCAACATCTTCTCGATTACCCAGAGATACCGGGAATAGCCGATAAAATAGGTTCCGAATTCCTGCTTGCCCGGCCGGCCGAACGGCATGTTGTCGCGCAGGATGTCATATTCGTTTCCATCGGCATCCACGATCGTGGCCAGCGACTTGTGCGATTTGCGCGGCGCATCGTCGTCATCGATTTCGATATTGTCGATCTTGGTGCGGCCGATGATCTCCTCCTGGAGGGGCGTTGGAGTCCGCGTCCAGGCGCTGAGATCGTGCAGATACCTCTGAACGACGACATAGCTGCCTCCCGCGAAGTCGGTGTCTTCGTCGCCGACCAGCGCGGAAGTGGGCAAATCCAGGCCGGTCGGATTGGCCGTGCCGTCGACAAAGCCAAGAAGGTCGCGGGCGTCGAAATATCGAAAGCCCGAAACTTCGTCGACAACGGTCACGCCGTCGCCAAGGTTGTCGAGTAGAATCCGCTCAAATTCAAAGCACAGGTCGGGGCGTTCGGATCGGATGTGGAAGAGGAGGTCGCCCGGGGTTGACGGCGCCGCATGGGCCGCTCCCTTGATTGCGGCAAACGGTCTCAGCTCCTTCGGCCGCTTGCCCGAATCGAGACGATCCCAGAGATTGCGTCCGATCCCGGCAATGCACGACAGGCGACCGGAAAGATCACGGAACCCGACCGTCTTGACGAGATCGTCCAGCCCATCCAGGACCGAGGCGACCTTCGCGAGAGCGGCCTGTTCGCTCGCGACGGTCACCACGAGAAATACCGCGGCAAGCGATAGCGGGGCGTCGATGCTCTGCGCGTCGATCGGTACTCTGTCCCAATTCTTTCCCGACATCCCGAACTTTCCGCCTTCTCCCGGACTTTGCTTCAGATCACCACGAACCGGCCGCGGGCCGACCTTCCTCCTGCATGGGCTGTCATATATGAGAGATTTGTCGTCGGATAGTCTACAGAGGGGACGGCGTGGATGGTGGCGGCGGCTCATTAATCCAAAAATCACGATCTCGCGCTTGATTGAACAAGGCGCGGACACAGGCATTTCAATCGGGACATGACATGGTAATTCGATGTGAGACGGCGCGATCCACCGGGGCGGTGCGGTGCTTTCGGCCTTCGACGCTGGTGACGCTGGCGGCGATGGCCGCATTGACGGTGCTGACGGCGGGTGCCGCAGCGAGGCAGGCGCGGTCGGCAGCACCGACCGAGGCGACGGCGCCGCGCGTGGCGGGCGAGCCGATCATGGCGATCGTGTCGATCAAGTCCCAGCAGGTTACGTTCTACGACGCCGATGGCTGGATCTTCCGCGCGCCGGTCTCGACCGGCACCACCGGCCGCGAGACGCCGGCCGGCGTCTTCGCCCTCGTCGAAAAGGACAAAGACCACCACTCGACCATGTATGACGATGCCTGGATGCCGAACATGCAGCGCATCACCTGGAACGGGATCGCGCTGCACGGCGGCCCGCTGCCCGGCTATGCCGCTTCGCACGGCTGCGTGCGGATGCCCTACGACTTCGCGGAGAAGATGTTCGACAGGACGTCGATCGGAATGCGGGTGATCATCTCGCCGAACGATGCGGCGCCGGTCGACTTTACCCATCCGGCGCTATTCGTGCCGGACCCGCAGGCCCTCGCGGCAGCACCAGCACGGGCCGAGAAGCTCAGCCTCGAGGCTGAGGATGCCGCCAGGGCAGCCAATGAGGCGAAGGCCGCCGCTGCGACCGCGACGCGGGACACCGCAGCGCTGAACGCCTCGTTGCGCAAACTGGAATTGTTCAATACCCGCGCCCAGGCCGAGCTCGCCTACGCCGACAAGATGCTCGCCAACGCCAAGACGGACCAGGCCAGGGCGAAGGCCGAGGAAGCCAGGCAGAAGGCCGAGCCGAAGGCTGCGGAAGCGCAGACCCAGCTCGATGCCGCCAAGGCCGACGTGAAGCCGAAGCTTGATGCGGCGGCTGGCGCCAAGGATGTTGCCAAGGCGACCGCGGCCAAAAAGACCGAAAGCGCCAAGGCGGCGACCGAGGCCAAGCTCGCGCTCGAGCCGGTCGCCGTCTACATCAGCCGCGCGACGCAAAAGCTTTACGTACGGCGCAATACCCACAAGGCGTGGGCGGATGGCGGCGAGGTGTTCGATTTCAGCATCGAGGTTCCGGTCACGATCCGCAATCCCGACCAACCGATCGGAACGCATATCTTCACGGCGATGGCGCGCAACGATTCAGGCTTGCGCTGGAGCGCAGTCACGATCGACAACGGCGACGACGCCAAGGACGCACTCGACCGCATCACCATCCCGCCGGATGTGCTGGCGCGCATCGCGCCGACCGCGGTGCCGCGATCGTCGATCATCATCTCGGATGAGCCCTTGAGCAAGGAAACCAATTATCGCACCGAGTTCGTCGCGGTGCTGAGCAACCAGCCGCAGGGCGGCTTCATCACGCGCAAGCCGACGACGACGGAGATTCCCGTCGCGAGCGGCGACGATGGAAACTTCTTCGGCTCCTTTTTCCAGCGCAGCTGGGATCCGCAAGGCAATCCCCAACCCGGCAATCCCCAGGCCGCCAACACGCGCCTGCGCGGTCAGCGTTATCCTGACGGCCGTCTCTATCCGCCTCAGGCGCAGCAGGGCTGGGGGTGGTAGGACGCGGCGCGCCGACTTAAGCCGCAGGCCCGCGTTGGCAAGTACAGTTCAACGCTCGATGAGGGAGGGTATCCCATGGTTGAACCAGTCGATGGTCAGGCCAGCGCCCAGCGGACCGGGTTCGCCGGCGTCACCCGCAGGATTCTCGAACGTGTTCCCGTGCCCGGGGATCATCGGGAACTCGTCGTGGTTGAAGTAACCTATCCGCCCGGTCGCTCGGCGCCGCTTCACCGTCATCCTGTTGGCGGAGCGATCTACATCGTCGAGGGCGTTGCCGAGTCCGCTTATGGCGGCGACGAGCCGCGTCAGTATCGGGCAGGCGAAACCTTGCAGGATCGCCCCGATATTCCACACACGCTTTTTCGTAATTGTGACCCGGAGCGTCCGCTCCGCTTTCTCACCATCTACGTGCTCGAACCTGGGCGCTCCTACACCATGGAGCCGTGAGACGTTGCTCGCGACGCGAGCCGGCGCAGATATGATTGCAGCACATGCCGAGCCAGCCTGGATGTCGGCTATTGACGCATCATTTCAAGCCAACATAGCTTTCAGACAGATCAGAACCCGCAACGGTAAGTCGTGTTCAAAAGTCCATTCAAATCGTTTGCCGTCACGTTATGGACCTTGGCGTTCGTCCTGCCTGTTACCGCAGGCGAACTCGAGGACGCGCAGGCGGCGATCGGTACGGGCGACTACGTAACCGCCCTGCGATTACTTGGGACCTTGGCGGATCAAGACAACCCCTATGCTGAACGCCTTCTCGGGATCATGTACGTCAAGGGCCTCGGCGTCCCGCAGGACTACGCTGTGGCAATGAGGTGGCTGCGACTCGCAGCGGACAAGGGGTTGCCGGACGCGCAGAATGAGGTTGGAGTTTTGTATCGACAAGGCCAGGGTGTCGAGCGAAACGAAGCCGAGGCGGTGAAATGGTTTCGCCTTGCTGCGGACCGGGGAGGCTTGGTCGTCGCCCAAAACAATCTCGCGGACAGCTATGTTCTGGGGCTCGGCGTGGCGCAAGACTTTGGCGAAGCCTTCAAGTGGTATCGCATCGCTGCCGATCAAAGTTCTTCTTATGCGGAAAATGTTCTTGGCGTCGCTTACGAGCACGGCTTTAATGTTGCACAGGACGACGCCGAGGCATTTCGATGGTACCGGCGTGCGGCGAACAAGATTTACGACCGACCCGGTAACACCTGGATACACAGTCCGCAGTATAATATCGCAGCCATGTATGCGTCAGGTCGCGGCACGGCTCAGGACTATGTCCGCGCACTCATGTGGTTCAGTTTGGCCATCGCGTTTGGCGATACAAAGCCGCCGGCGCCGCTTGGCATCAAGCTGGTCGATACGTCGAAATTCACAGCGTTGGAACAGCGAGACAGGCTTGTGGCGCTTATGACGAGCGCGCAAATCGCGGAGGCGGAAAAGTTGGCGAACGAGTGGAGGCCGCATCCCATCGTGACAATTGAACGCATAGAAAAATAGATTCGCTGCCGCCCATAGCTGGAGATCACGGCTGGAGATCATGGCTGGAGATCGAATTCGGCGGCCGCAAGCGGAATGGTAAACGAGGCGTTATCGCGATCGATGGAATCCAGATGCCGGCTTCAAAGCTTGCTTATCGGGCATCTGCGTTAGGTGTGGCTCGACACTCCTAAAAGAGTCCGTGATGAGCAGCATCTCGACGATTGCCCTGTCCGGCCTGAACGCGGCAGCGAGCCGCCTTCAGGTCTCCGCCTCGAACGTCGCCAATGCCTTTACGACGGGCGCGCTGCCGAACGCCGACGGCACCGTGCCGGCCGGGGCACCGCAGGCCTATTCGCCGCTTCAAGTTGTCCAGACCGAGAGCCCCAGTGGCGGCGTCCAGACGTCCCTCACCACGGTCACTCCGTCCACGACCACGGTCTACGATCCGCAGGCTTCCTTTGCGAACCAGGACGGTCTTGTCGCCGCGCCCAATGTCGACCTCGCCCAGGAGTTCGTCGGCCAGCTTCTCGCCAGCTACAGCTTTGCCGCCAATGCGGCGGTGCTGAAGGCGGACGATCAGAACAGCAAGGCGCTGCTCGACATCACGGTGTGAGGCCGCGTGCTTCACGGGCGGCCGTTACAGCGCAAAATAAGCCGCCATCGACAGCACAACAAATCCCAGGATCACGGCGAGCACGAACTCGACCTTGATGCCGCCGGCGGGATGAGATTGCTGATCGTCGATCATTCGGCTGGTTTTGACGAAGCGCACGAGCGACAGGACGATGATGGCCATTCCAATGAGGATCAACGCAAAGCCGTCATAGTGGCTGAACGAGCCTGAGAAGCGTTCCAGCCGCAGCCGGGTCGCGCCGTCCGATGCGTTTGCTTCAATGATGCTGCGAACGAACAGGTTGAACTTCTCGACGACAAAGCCAAATGCAATGATGGCGATCCCGGTCCTGACCCATGCGAGAAAGGTCCGTTCATTCGCCGCATGATCAGAGTATTTTTCGATCATTAAAACCTCTTTGAACGTTGAAGGCAGGACGTGTCCTTGCGGGTGAGAGACGATCTCGTCCGATAACAACAACACCCTCAATTTTCTTTTAGCCGCAAGAGGACTGGCAAGGGGGAACGTGTCTTTGCGAGCCAAATTGTTTTTCCGGGTCAGGGGCAATGTGCAGAACAGGAGGAAGCCCGATGACCAACAGGACAGTCCTGATTGCGATTGTAGCCGCCGCCCTCGCAGGCCCGGTCTTCGCGCAGCAAGAGCATGGACGCTATCAGCCGATGCGCGCGCCGAAATATCACCAGCCGCGAAAGCAAAACCCACCATATCCGAGCTATCTCCCCTGGGGGAGCTGCCAGGACTTATGGTACACCGTTCCCGGCTACCGATCGCCGATGGACTGCAACGACTAGGAAGGTTTCGCTTCGACAATTCCGAGCTGTCGTCCTCGCGAACGCGAGAACCCATGCGCCACGGCGGCTATTTTGAAAGACGCTGTTCGACGGGTTTCGCGCCACAATCGAGGTCTGTGGTTATGGGTCCCTGCGTGCGAAAGCAGGGACGACTGAAACATGACCTCGGGCCGCGCCGTTTAACGGCTGTCGCCGGGGATCAGGCCGCGGCGTCTTGTGGCTCGGGCCTCGGTGGTTCGCTTTTCAGCGTAAACGTCGCCTCCGCCAGGTGCTCCCACCGTTCGGCTTGCGCGAGCCATTTCCAGTTTTCTTCGGGGTGCAGGCAAGCCTGCTGGCGACAGAGGAGCGCTATGGCGCGACACCGTTGAGCGTTGTCCATGATTTCCTCCCACTCACTTCCGGGTTTTAGCTTCCCGCATTCTAGCCGTCGCTTGCAACGCGATCTTTGCGGAAATGTTACAGCTGTTAATTTGTCGGATCAAAGGCAATCATCAATGGCAAAAAAAGCGAGAGGAAAAAAGAAAGGCCGCCAACGGAGGCGGCCTTGTTTTGGTGACAGCGAATTTAAGGGGGAACTCGGAGGCGCTATGTTATGAAGGGGCACGCTGTTACCAGCCGCGCCATCCCCAGCCAAAACCCCAGGGCCGGTAGTAGCCATAATACCCGTAATAGGGATAGGGCCGGTAATACCCCGGCGGCCGGGCATAAACCGGGCCGTCGACGACTTCTTCCTCCTCGTACACCTGGGGGGCGCCACGCGGCGCCGGCCGCGGGCCCATGCCGACGTTGCGGCCGATGACGAAGCCGTCCTTACCGTCCACCGAGGCCTCGCACCAGCCGCTGGTGCATTTGCCGACCTCGACGGTCGTGCCCTTCGGGATCAGCGTGACAACCTCGCTGTTGGTGCCGGGCGATTTCCTTAAATTCGTTTCCGCGGTCGTGGCGACCGGCTTGGCGATCGCGCCAACGGCCGACAGCAGGGCGATGATGGCGGCGGATGCCGCGGCTTGAACAAAGCGCATGGCTAAAGGCCCCTCTCCGTGGTGGTGCTCACGAAGATTGCCGAGGGAAGCGGGCTTTGTCTTGTTAAAATTCTGTAAGCGTTGGGGCGGCGGCGCTCGAAATTCGACCGCGATCCGTCTAGGGTCGCGTCGTCGTACATGGCTCCATCTACCGAGCGAATGGCGGCCTTATGCCGAAGGGAGCGTTTTGAACTTTCGATAACCTGCTTTGCTGCTGCGATCTGCAATCGTCATGTGCTGAGGGGATTGTCATGAAGCTTTTACGGCGCCATTTTTTGTACCTCACCGCCGCCACCGCTGCGTTTCCAATTTCGCCGTCGCGCCTGGCATGGGCGACCGGGTTTCCCGCTCGGCCAGTTCGCATTGTGGTGGGCTTCGCGGCCGGTGGTGGCAATGACATCATTGCGCGTCTCATAGGACAATGGCTTTCAGAACGTCTCAACCAACCATTTGTGATCGAGAACCGTCCGGGTGCAGGCACCAATATCGCAACGGAGGCAGTCGTTAGGGCTCGTCCCGACGGCTACTCGCTTCTTTTGATTGGCGCACCGAATTCAATCAGTGCGACGCTTTACAAAAATCTCAGTTTCGATTTCATGCAAGACATCACGCCGGTCGCCTCGATCGCGCGCGAGCCTTACGTGATGGTGTTGAATCCGTCGGTGAAGGCCAGCACGGTTCCGGAATTCATAGCGCTCGCCAAAGCCAATCCTGGCAAGCTCAATATGGCATCGGCCGGCATCGGCAGCGGGACGCATGTATCGGGTGAACTGTTCAAGATAATGGCGGGGGTAAACCTCGTTCACGTTCCATATCGCGGCGCGAGCCCTGCGATCACAGACCTGCTGGCAGGGCAGGTTCAGGTGTTCTTCAGTACGATGCCTGCCTGTATCCAACACGTCCGGTCTGGAAGTCTGCGGGCTCTGGCGGTAACCACCACGAAGCGATCGGACGCGCTTCCGGACGTTCCGACTGTGGGCGAGTTTCTGACGGGATACGAAGCCAGCGGCTGGTACGGGATTGGCGCACCTAAGAATACGCCGGCGGAAATTGTCGAGACGCTCAACAAGGAAATTAACGCAGGGCTCGCTGGGCCGAAACTGACAACGCAGCTTGGCGAACAGGGCGCAACCGCGTTTGCAAATTCGCCGGCCGACTTCGGACGCTTCATCGCCGATGAAACGGTGAAATGGGGCAATGTAATCCGGGCGGCGAACCTTCACGCAGACTAACTTTCGTAGAAAACCAGCGGGAGAAAACATGGCCGCCTACGTCATTGATAGCAGGTTGTTTGGGGACCAGTTCAGCACCGAGGCATCGCGACGCATCTTCAGCGACGAGAATACCGTTCAGAAATGGTTGGATGTGGAAGCAGCGCTTGCGCGCGTGGAAGCGCGGTTAGGTGTCATACCGCAGGCGGCTGCGGACGAAATAAGCCGGAAAGCCAGGGTGGAGCTTTTCGATCTCGACGAGATGAAGCGCGAAATGGACCGGACAAGCCATCCGATCGTGCCGCTTGTCCGCGCCATAAAAAAAATCTGCGACGGCGATGCCGGTGAATTTGTTCACTGGGGCGCGACAACGCAGGATATTATGGATACCGGCACGATCTTGCAGTTGCGCGAAGCTCTTGACGAGATCGAAGCAGCGACCCGGCGGCTGTTGAGCAACTTGGCGGATCTTGCCGAGGCGCATAAATCCACGGTCATGGCTGGCCGCACACACGGTCAGCAAGCTCTTCCCATAACATTTGGCTTCAAGGTGGCCCAATGGCTGGATGAACTCTGCCGCAATCTCGAGCGTTTCCAGGAAATGCGACGACGGGTGCTGGTTGGCCAGTTCGGGGGAGCCGTCGGCACACTCGCGGCTCTCGGGGCCGAAGGTGAGCAGGTTCACCGGGGCTTGATGAATGAGCTCGGCCTGGCCTGCCCAGAGATATCGTGGCAGTCATCGCGGGACCGTATCGCCGAACTTGTCTGCGTCCTCGCTATTTGCACCTCGACGATCGGTCGGATGGCGCACGAGATTTATTCCTTGCAGAAAACGGAGTTCGCCGAACTGGAAGAGCCATTTTCGCCCGGCAAGGTCGGCAGCAGCACGATGCCGCATAAGCGCAATCCGCCGACCTGTGAAACAATCGTGGCCATATCGAGGATCTTGCGCAGCACGGCGCCACTGGCGCTGGAAGCAATGATGACGGAGCATGAACGCGACAAGATCGGTTTGCAGACAGAGCGAGAGTTCATTTCACGAGCATGCTGCCTGGCGGATGCCGCAGCCAAAAAAGCAGTTGCCGTCGTGGCTGGCCTGACCGTGAAGCCGCAAAACATGGAGCGCAATTTGTGGCTTCAGAAGGGTCTCCTGATGTCCGAGCCGGTCATGATGGCGCTAGGCGCCAAATTCGGCCGGCAGAGGGCTCATGAGATGGTCTATGAGATTTGCATGAAGGTCTTCGAGGCCGATGCGTCTTTCAAGGAAGGCTTGCTGGACAATCCGGACATCAAACGAAATTTAACACCCGAGAAAATTGACGAAATGCTGGATCCGCATATTTACACCGGGTTAGCTGGATTCTTTGTCGACCGGATTGTGCGCAACGCCCGCAAAGAGGGCGAAAGGAGCTCTCGGTCTGCGCCGACGCCCCTGTCTGATAAACCGGAATAGTTCAGTTGTTCGTCAGGCCCGCCTTTCGGGGCCCTGAAATACTCGCAAAACACCTGTCTTGACGCGAGTAGTGCCGCGAGAGCGCCGTAGCGCTGCTGATCGCTACTTCACATCCCCCACCGTCGCCGGCGCATTGGCCGGCGCGGCCTCGTCGGGCGTTGCGCGTTTGGCGCCGCCAGTGAGCTGTTCGATCACGGAGCGTACGCTGTCGCGGGCCTTGGGGTTCTTCAGCGCATCGAGCAGAGGTGCTGCCCCCGGCGCGCGGCGGATCAGGCTGTCGGGATCGGGAAAGATCAGGGGATCGTCCCACGGGCCCTGCACCACGAAGGGTAGCTCGAAGCCGGGCGTGGCGTTGGCCGAGGCAAGGCTCGCGACCCCCTTCATGTCGAATTCGCGGCCAGGCACCGAGGCCGTGCCGGTCAGCGTGATACGTGCAGGCCCCTCGATGCGGACATCATCGAGCGTGGCAACGCCGTCGGAAAATTTCACGCCGATGGTGAGGTTGTCGTAAGGCGTCGAGCCCGAGCGGAAATTGCCGACGCCCGAGAGCGGCCGGCGCTCCAGGCGCTTGAGCAGTTGTTCGACGTTGAAGCCGGAGATCGCGCCGTCATGGCCGGTGAGCGTCGCCGTGCCGTCAAGCGATTGCGCCAGCGCAAACGGGCTCGAGCCGAAGGCCGCGAGCGAGACGCCAAGATTGCCGCGGCCGGATAGCTTGTTGAAGCCGAACAACTCGCTGGCGCAGGCCTGCAAGTCGACATCGGTAAACTGGAACTGCGCTTTCACATCGGCGTCCGCGTCGATCCGCGACAGCGCGAACGAACCCTTGGCGATGCCGCCATAGATCTGGGCTTCGCCCACGGAAAGCGCCAGCGCGCCGTTGCGCAAGTTCGCGCCAAGCGCGGTGCGGCCGAGTTTGGACGGGCCGACGGTCAGCCGTGCCGCCGAAAGGCGGATATCGAGATCGGTCATCGACAGCGAATTGAGGTCGAACAGCTGCCGGTTCCAGTCGTGCGCGCCGCTGGCGAGCAGGCGGAAGGTCGAGATATAGGGTGTGAAGTCGAGCGCGTCGGCGGCGAGCGTCGCCTGCAGAGACTGCCGGCCGTTATTGGCATAGGTCATCACGCCCTCGGCGACATTGCCGTCGAGCTCGACATTGACGTTGGTGAGCGCCACCGAAGCGCCGACCGCATTGGCGCGGGCCTTAAGCGCAAAGCGGCCGAAGCCGCCGCTGCCTGGCGGCTCCTGCCCGGTCCAGTGCAGCGCGTTGCGCAGCGACGGCGTATCGACGGTCAGCGTGCCTTCCATCATCAGGCTGGTGCGGTTGGCGGCGGTGCCGTCGAAGGCGAGCTTGAGCGGCGCGCTTGCCAGGCGCGCCTTGAAACCGGAGCGGTCGCCCGAGAGGGCGGCGAGGAAATCGCTGATCGAAACGCTGCCGTCGACGCGCTCGCCGCGCCAGTCGAATTGCCCGGTCGCGGCGAACGAGCGCGAGATCGACGGCCAGGCCAGCGACAGATCGATATCGTCGAGCGCCTCCTTGACCTGACGGACGGGGTCTTCATAGGACAGCGTGCCGTCCTGAATGCGGATTTCCGAGAACGACAGCTGATTGTCGGCGCCGGGCTTCATGGTGTGGGCGATGGTGCCGACAAAGGGCGTCCAGTTGCTGTCGCCGTTGATGTCGCGGACCACGCGGATGTGCGGCCGCAGCATCATCACGTCAGCAATCTCGAAACGTTGCAGTAATAGCGGGAGCAGGCGCAGGTTCGCCGTCAGCACATCGACGGTGAGTGCGGGATCGGCCGCAGCCCCACCCCGCAAACCCACGTCGTGGAAGGAGACGTAACTGCCGGGGAATACCGAAATGTCGGTCCCGCCCTTGATGACCAGGTCGAGCCCGGTCACGGCGCGGATTTGCGCTTCAACCGCTACGCGAAGTGCGTCGCGGTTGAGCAGCCAGCTTGAAGCGATCAGGGCGGCCATCGCCGCGCCGAGCAGCGCCACGACCGGCATCGCGAGGCGCCTTGTTCCCTGGGCCATCGTCAACGGAAAATCCTGGTAATATCCAAGTCTGGTTTGCCTTGCCGGATGCGCGCATCGGCTTTGAGGCCGCACGGTTGCTGCCGAAAGCGTGGGCAGGGGATCGGGGTCCGCCTGCCCCGTTCCAACTTGCGGCAACTTGCTGGTTTTTCTTGACGCTTTCAAGGCCGATGGGGGGCGGGGGCGTCCGCTGGCCTCATGGTTCTCCAGGCGATGCGAGGCATCGTCCGGACGCGCGGCGTCTGTATGCGCCGTTCTTGACGGCCTCGCCAACGCTCGGCCTGCTCGGGCGTCGCCACGCTCCTCACCATGAGGGAAAAGATGCCCAGATGCATGGAAAGCCTCAGACCTCATCCTGAGGAGCCCGCCACAGGCGGGCGTCTCGAAGGACGAAAGCCACCGGGTCGGACGGATGCCTCATCATTGACGCATTGCGAAGATTTCGCCTAATAGTTGGCGAGCGGTTTACGCATTTTCTCCATCAGGTCGCTATTCGCATGAAAAAGGTCTATCCCGACGCCAAAACGGCCCTCGACGGCATCCTCAAGGACGGCATGATGATCATGTCGGGCGGCTTTGGCCTCTGCGGCATCGCCGAGACCCTGTCGGACGCGATCCGCGATAGCGGCGTCAAGAACCTGACGGTGGTGTCCAACAATGCCGGCGTCGACGGCATCGGGCTCTCGCGCCTGCTCGAGACCCGGCAGATCAAGAAGATGATCTCGTCCTATGTAGGTGAGAACAAGCTGTTCGCCCAGCAATACCTCGCCGGCGAACTCGAACTCGAATTCAATCCGCAAGGCACCCTGGCCGAGCGTATCCGCGCCGGCGGCGCCGGTATTCCCGCCTTCTACACCAAGACCGGCGTCGGCACGCTGATCGCCGAGGGCAAGGAAGAAAAGGTGTTCGACGGCGAGAAGTACATCATGGAACGCGGGCTGTTCGCCGACCTCGCCATCGTCCACGCCTGGAAGGGCGATACCGCCGGCAATCTGGTCTACCGCAAGACCGCACGGAACTTTAACCCGATGATGGCGACCGCCGCCAAGGTCACGGTCGCCGAGGTCGAGCATCTGGTACCGGCCGGCGAGATTGATCCGGACCACATCCATACGCCCGGCATCTTCGTCAAGCGCATCATCGAGGTCGGCAGCGCCAAGAAGCGCATCGAATTCCGCAATACGCGCCCGCGGCCTGCCGCTTAACCCGATTTCGACAGCGCATGATCCGAAAAAGTGGGAACCGGTTTTTCGATCAGATCATGCGCAAACTAAAGAGCATTTGAGGAGCTTCCCATGGCCTGGACCCGCGAACAGATGGCCGCCCGCGCCGCCAAGGAATTGCGCGACGGCTTTTATGTCAATCTCGGCATCGGTATTCCGACGCTGGTCTCCAACTACATTCCCGACGGCATCGACGTCTCGCTGCAAAGCGAGAACGGCATGCTCGGCATGGGGCCGTTTCCGTATGAAGGCGAGGAAGACCCAGATCTCATCAATGCCGGCAAGCAGACGGTCAGCGAACTGCCGGACACGAGTTATTTTTCGTCCGCCGAATCCTTCGGCATGGTGCGCGGCGGCCATATCGATCTGTCGATTTTGGGCGCGATGCAGGTCGCCGAGAATGGCGATCTCGCCAACTGGATGATCCCCGGCAAGATGGTGAAGGGGATGGGCGGCGCGATGGACCTCGTCGCCGGCGTCAAGCGCGTCGTGGTGGTGATGGAGCATTCCGCCAAGGACGGCGCGAAGCTGTTGAAGAAGTGCACGCTGCCGCTGACCGGTGAGCGCGTGGTCGACATGGTGGTGACGGATCTCGCCGTCTTCACCATCGACAAGCACGGCAAGGACGGCATGGCCCTGATTGAGCTCGCCGATGGCGTGACGCTCGACGAGGTGAAGTCGAAGACCGAGGCTGACTTTCGAGTGGCGCTGAAGAACGCGTAAGTTGGTTTTTTATCTAACGCCGTCATTCCGGGATGGTCCGAAGGACCAGACCCGGAATCTCGATATTCCGGGTTCGCTCGTTTTACTCGCGCCCCGGAATGACGTGGGTGGATAAAACCCTCACGCGCTCCCTTTGGCGGCGACATCCTCAAGCGCGCGGTTGCGCGGCTCGACGCCCCAGGACCACACCACGAGGATCTGCACCACCACGAGCCCGATCATCAGCCAGACCACGCCCGGCAGCTTGTAGGAGGCCATCAGGCTGCCGACGATGAACGGCGAAACCACGGTGGCGCCGCGGCCGAAGAAGTTGCAGATGCCGTTGGCGCGAAGGCGGATCTCGGTCGGAAACAATTCCGGCGTGTAGACGCCATAGAGGATCGCGGTCTGCACGTAGATCGCGACGACCAGGATGAAGCCGACCGAGAGCACGATCGCCGGATCGGCCGTCGCATCGAAACGGGCATAGATGTAGCCGCTGACGATGGTCACGATGGAGGCGCCGATGATGCTCATGCGCCGTCCGATCGCATCCGACAGATAAGCCCCCAATGCGCAGCCGACCAGCGAGCCCACCGAGAGCACCAGCGTATAGGCGAGCGAATTGGTAATCGTCAGCCCCTGGCGCAGGAAGAACTGCGGCAGGAAGATCACAAAGCCGAAGATCAGCGTGTTGATCGTGATCAGCACCCAGGAGCCGACGATCATCCGCTGCAACAGCGGCGGCTTGATCATGTCGATCGCAGCTGCAGGCTTGACGGCCGGAGGAATGACCACCGGCGGCAGCGGCTCGCCGCCGGAGGCTTCTTTTTCGATGGCCTGCATCAAGGCTTCGGCCTCTTCATCACGGCCTTCCGATTCGAGCCAGCGTGGCGATTCCGGCAAGTTCTTGCGCAGATACCAGACGATGAGCGAGCCGATGCCGGCGATAACGAACATCGGCCGCCAGCCGAAATTGGGGATCACGAGATAGCCGAGCAGCGAGGTCGCCGGAAATCCCGCGACCACGATAAAGGCCATCATCGACAGCCAGCGACCGCGCGTCTTCGGCGGCACGAATTCGGTCAAGGTCGAATAGCCGACCACGATTTCGGCGCCCAACCCTAAGCCCTGCACGAAGCGGCAGCCGATGAGCTGGGGCATGTCCTGTGCGAAGGCGGCGGCGAGCGAGGCCAGCCCGAAGATCAAGAGATTGATCTGGTAGGTGAAGCGGCGGCCGAACCTGTCGCCGATAAAGCCGGTGATCAGCGCGCCCGCCGTCATGCCGACGAATGTCAGCGAGATGAATTGCGGGATTTGCGCCAGCGTCGAGAACTTGGACTGGGCTACCGAGGCCAGCACACCGCCAGCGACATAGAGGTCGTAGCCGTCGAAGAACATGCCGGCGCCGACCAGCCAGAAGATGCGGTAGTGAAACGGCGAGATCGGCAGCCGGTCGAGGCGCGCGCCGGCGTTTACTGCAAGAGCCATGAAATTCCCCCCTTTAAAAGAAACCGAGGCCGCCGCTTTTTCGGTCGGCCTCGAACGTTCAGTTGAGCCGTCGCTGTCCTGCCGTGTCGCGATACCAGTCGAACGGCGCGTCGCCGGTTGCGACCATCACGCTCTTGACGTTGAAATGATCGTCGAAGCTTTCGGTTCCGCATTCGCGCCCGAGGCCGGAATCGCCGACGCCGCCCCAGGGCGAAGCCGGATCGAGCCGGTGGTGATCGTTGATCCAGACGATGCCGCATTTCACGCCGGAAGCCACGCGATGGGCGCGCGCGACGTCGCGGGTGCGGATCGCCGCCGCCAGCCCAAACGGCGAGTTGTTCGCAAGCCGCAACGCATCCGCCTCGTCCTTGAACGGGGTGACCGAGGTGAAGGGGCCGAACACTTCTTCCTGGAAAATGCGCATGTCGGCTTTCACGTCCGCAAACACCGTCGGTTCGACGAAATAGCCGTTCTCGAACCCTGCGATCCTTGCCGGCACGCCGCCGGCGACAAGCCGCGCGCCGTCTTCATGGCCGAAGTTGCAATAGGACAGCACGCGGTCGCGCTGGCGCGCCGAGATCACCGGACCAAGCTGCGTGGAGGGATCGGAAGGATCGCCGATCTTGATGGTTTCGGTCTTGGCTTTGAGTTTTTCGACAAATTCGTCGTAGATCGAAGCCTGCACGAGATGGCGCGAGGCGCAGATGCAGGTTTGCCCCGCGCCGATGAAGGCGCCGAACGCCGCGTAATTGACGGCGCGGTCGACGTCGAAATCGTCGAACACCATCACCGGCGTCTTGCCGCCGAGTTCCATGGTCTGATGCGCGAACACTTTCGCCGCCGCACTTCCGGCGACGCGGCCGGCTTCGGTGCCGCCGGTCAGCACGAGTTTATCGATGTCGCCATGCTCGGCGAGCATCTTGCCGGCGCTTTGCCCCAGGCCCAGCACGACATTGAACACGCCCGGCGGCAGGCCGGCCTCGGTGAAGATCTTGGCGAGCCGCAACGTCGTCAGCGGCGTATATTCCGACGGCTTGACCACGGTAACGCAGCCCGACGCCAGCACCGCGGCGAGCGACTTGCACAGGATCATCAGCGGATGGTTGAACGGCGTGCAGTTGGCGACGACGCCGATCGGTGTGCGCAGCGTGTAATTCAGATAAGAGCCCTCGACCGGGATCACCGAGTTGCGCCGCGCCAGCGCCAGTCCTGCAAAGTAACGAAAGAAATCCGGCAGCCGCGACAGCTGCGCGCGGGTCTCGTTGACCGGGCGGCCGTTATTGAGTGTCTCGAGCTTGTAGAGCTGGTCGAGATTGGCTTCGAACGCATCCGCAAGCTTGTTGACGAGGCGGGCGCGGGCACGAATGTCCATGCCGCTCCACGCCTTGCCTTCGAAAGCCGCGCGCGCGCTCTTCATGGCGCGGTCGATGTCGTCCGCAGTCGAGTTCGGGATTTGCGCGATTACCTCGCCGGTCGCGGGGTTGCGCACGTCGAGCATTGCGCCATGACCGGCTTCGATCTCGCGGCCGTCGACGAAATTGCCGTGAATTTCGATGGAGGAAGAGCCCGGTCTGGCTGGAATATTCATGAGCTTCGTTCCTCCACGATGACGGCGTTGCGCTTGAGTGCCGGCAGCACGCGCTTTTCGGTTTGCTGGATATGGGCTTTGATGAGATGCAACGCGCGCCGCCGGTCGCGCCGCTGCATCGCTTCGATCAGTTCGCCATGCTCAGTGACCAATTGCGTCGGATCGTGGTCCCTGACATTGGCGAGGCTGACGCGCACGAGGCGGTCGGCCTGTCCGATCAGGTCGCACAGGGAGCCTGCCATGCGGCGGTTGCCCGAGGCGTGGGCAAGCGCGCAGTGGAAGGCGCGGTTATAGCTGATGAAGTCCTCGCGATCGCCGGAAAAGTCTCTGAAGCTGTCGAGCGCGTTGAGGGTCTTTTCCGGCGCGTATTCGATTGCTTCGGCGACACAGGCGGGCTCCAGCGCGAGGCGAAACCGCAACAGATCGCGCGCATCCGACAACGAGATCGGATTGACGCGGTAACCCTGGCGCGGCTGCACGGTGACGAGATGCTCACGCTCCAGCCGCAGCAGGGCTTCGCGGACCGGCTGGCGGCTGACGGCATAGCGTTCGGCGAGCTCCTGCTCGCGCATGTCGTCGCCCGGCGCCAGCCGGCAGCTCAAAATATCAGCGCGCAGGTTTTCGTAGACATTGTCGCGCAAGAGCATGGGTTATTCCGCGTGATTTCTGCTCTATCTTGCATTCGTGAAATATCACGTCAAGCACTCAGGGCTTGAAAAGCCCGCGGTTTGATTTATCAATCGGTTCCATCGCAGCGGTTTTCGCGGCTTTTCGCTGCACCAGATAACGAGAGGCCCGCATGGATCGATTGTTTGCTCAAGGCAACGTGAATGCGGCGGTTTCGGGTGAGGGGCCGGCGCTGTTCCTGTTTCACTCTTTGCTGTCGGACCGGGCGAGTTTCGATGCCATCGCGCCGCAGCTTTCGAAGACGCATCAGGTCATCGTTCCGGAGTTGCCGGGTTTCGGCGGCTCGAAGGCGGTCAGCGGTGGGCTTGCGGCAACTGCCGACCGGATGGCGGAAGCCGTGTCTGAGGCCGGAGGCGGTGACGCGATCGTGCTCGGCAACGGCTATGGCGGTTTTGTCGCGCTGCAAATGGCGATCCGGCATCCCTCGATCGCCCGCAAACTGATCCTCGCCGATTGCGGCGCCGCGTTCTCGGAAGCCGGTCGCGAAGCGTTCCGTAACATGGCCGCGGCCTCAAAGGCCAAGGGACTGGCCGCGATCACCGATGTTGCGATGCGCCGGCTGTTCGCGCCCGAGTTTCAAACAGCCCATCCCGACCTGATGCGCGAACGCCGCGAGGCTTTTTCAAAAACCGATCCGGTCGTTTTGCAGGCGGCGTGCGCGCAACTCGCCGAACTCGATCTTCGCCCCGAATTGTCTGACGTCAAAATGCCCGTGCTGGTGCTGGTCGGCGAACATGACGAGGCGACGCCGCTGCCGATGTCGCATGAACTGGCGGCTCTGTTGCCGAATGCGCGGCTGAAAATTCTCGCCGGTTGCGCGCATGTGCCGCAATTGCAGGCGCCGCGGGCCTTTCTCGACGCGATTGCGGATTTTCTGCCCGAAGGCCATTCCGCGCCGGCCTGAGGGCACGAACCCCGCGGGTCTCGCAAATTTAGACCCATGGCGTCACAACCAAAGATTGTAAGTTCAAATGAGTCTTCCTAGGCTGAGCCCGCGCGCATTTCACGCTTGGGGCATTTGGTTATGGCGTTTTTCAGGGCCTACAAGGCCGAGACCGATCAATTGAGAGTACCGATTTATTTCATCGAAAGCACGGCGCCGGATAACGTCGACGACACCGAATTTGTCGATCCCGTGAAGGAGATTCCGGAAGATCTTCAGAAATATCTGAATTACGTCGAAAACGCCGACGATGCCGTGAAGGAGATCGCGAGCCATCTTGCGAAGGGCAAAAATCCGAACCTGGTGGTGATGGTTCACGGCTTCAACAATCCCGAGCCGGCCGTTCTGGAGATGTATGCGCAGGCGGCACTCGCCGTTAATGGGGATACCAAAATTCCAGGCGATGACGGTCTGGTGTGTGTCGGCTACCGCTGGCCTTCGGAGAAAATGTTTCAGCCGAGGCGCAGTTGGTGGAGCGCCCTGCCACTGCTGCCGCGTTGGGTCGTCTTTGTCGGCCTCGCCATTCTCGCTCTGGCGGTGTGGCTTTTCTCCAGCGCCACCGGAAGCACGCTCGGGCACGTCCTGGTCTTGGCCGGCTTGATCCTCATCAGTCTGATCGGGATGGCCGCGCTGCTGCGCCTCATCGTCTATTTCCGCGACAACTATCGCGCAGCCAATTTCGGGGTTCCGGATCTTATTCACATCATCCGGGCGATCCACGACGAGATCAAGGAGCAACGCAAGGCGCCTGGCATGACGGAAGATCCCGATTGGAAGGTCGATCTGTCCTTTATCGGCCACAGCATGGGCGGCTTTGTCGTTACCAATACCATCCGCACGCTCACGGACGTGTTCAAGACGAAGGTCGCCGGCTTGAGCGACTTCGGTGCCGCTGCACCAAAGCCGGTCAAAAATCTGCACAAGATCGGTGATTTTTTCGAGCTCAAACGCTTCGTGTTGGCCTCGCCTGATATTCCCGCAGAAACCCTGCTGTCGGATCGCGGCAACTTTCTTGCTTCCGCGTTGACGCGTTTCCACGAAGCCTATCTGTTCAGCAACGAAGGTGACGAGGTCCTGCGCCAGATCTCAACGCTAGCGAATTACTTCACGTTTCCGACCAAGACCAATAATCACGGCTTCCGGCTCGGCAATGTCGAAATCCTTTCGAGCGACTTCGGGTTGATCGAGCCGTCGCATGATCAGTTTCTCGATACCTTGCGGGTCGGCGATCTGACGCTCCGGGAGCTCGATCACAAACTGCGAAATTTCAGGGCCTCGCGCGAGGCAGCGCGACAGCGGACCGAGGCGCATCTACTGGAGCGGACGGAACTGCATCCGCACGAGCGGAAGCAACCGCCGCTGCCGGAGGTCTTAACTTATTTCGACTGCACTGACTACGACGATCTAGACAACAAGGGCGTCAAGCGGCCGCTCCTCACCTTTGCGAAGTGCGAGAAGCGCCACAATCCGAAGGCAAAACTTTCGTTCCTCGCGCATCTCCACCTTCTATGGGCTTATCTGACCACGCCGCTTCGGCCGAACGTGCATGGCGGCTACTTCGAAGGGCAATTGTCCCAGCAATTGATTTATCGCCTGGCCTGTCTCGGCTTTGACGGGACGGTGAGCGCCTATGGCAGCAAGGCCGCGCTCGGAAACGAATGCAAAAGCAAGCAAATCCGCGTGCTGGTGTCGCCGCAACTGAATGAACCGCAAAACGATCCAGCTCTGGCCGCTAACCCCTAGTTCGGTCCGGAAGAAATTTCAGCGCGCCGATTTCGCCGCGGTCTCGATCATTGCCAGTTGCTCGGCGGCGACGAGATCAAAGGGTTCGAAACTTCGTTCGGCGCGGGCGAGGATCACGCCGCCCTCGCAAGCCGCCACCAGGCTTGCGGCAAGGCTGCGGGCTTTTTTCTTCGGGAGTCCACTGGCGACAAACAGCGTGGCGAGCTTTTCGCGCCAGCTGCGAAGGATTTCGGCCGCGCGCGCCCTCAAGTCTTCCGATTCCGCCGCCACTGTCACGGCGACGACCGCGCAGCCTGCTGAAAAATCCGATCGCGCCAGCACCGAGCGCCATAACGACAAGAAGCCTTCCGCGACCTCGCGCGCCGGTTTGCCGGAAAGACGATCGAGCACGCCTAGCGCCTGGTGGCCGGCATGTTCGAGTGCGGCCAGAACCAGTTCGTCCTTGCCGCCGGGGAAATGGTGATAGAGCGAGCCGCGCGGCGCGCCGGAGGCCTCCAGGATCTCGCTAAAGGACGCGCCTTGCAGGCCTTTTTTGGCGAGCAGCACCGCGGTGCGCTCGATCATCGTTTGCTTGATATTGCCAGCCAACCGCTTCGCCTCCGGAACGATGTCCCTTGACTATGACGATTGTCATAGTAGGCTATGATAGTCATCATAGCCCCGAGTGAGATCCGA
This sequence comes from uncultured Alphaproteobacteria bacterium, assembly GCA_963770515.1. Taxonomy (GTDB): domain Bacteria; phylum Pseudomonadota; class Alphaproteobacteria; order Rhizobiales; family Xanthobacteraceae; genus Bradyrhizobium. The sequence continues at coordinate 140,342 of CAVYPW010000001.1, read as the reverse complement.
GTTAAGGAGCCCGTCGATGCCGATGATCGATATCTACGCCACCGCAGGCACCTTTAGCGACCCGAACGCGCTGGCAAAAGACGCCGCCGCCACCGTCAAGTCGATCGAGCAGGTGCCGGATATTCCGATGTTCCGCAAGAACACCGCGGCCTTCGTGCATGAACTCAAAGGCGGCGCGCTCTCGAACGTGGACGGCGACACCAACTACGTTCGCGTTCAGGTCCTCACCAATGCGGGCGCGCTCGACCGGCCGAAACAAATTGAGGTCGTGCGCCAATTGACCGACCTTGTCGCCAAGGCCGCGGGCGACGACAGCCTCAAAGAGCGGACATGGGTTCTGCTCACCGAAGCGGTGCAAGGCGGCTGGGGCCTTTGGGGCCATGCCCACAACAATGACGAGATCGTCACCGCCGCCAAGAACGAGATCGCGAAGCTCAAGGGATGATCCAGCGCCGAAGTCGAATGACAGCTACTTAGAGACAGGTCTTTGATCTAACGTGCCTCAGCAACGGCAGTTTTGCCGTTGCACGGCTGGTGTTGAGCAGAAATACTCCGTCACATCCGAGACGAAATCTTGTAGCTGATTTCGGTCGGGCCGGATCCATGATTGACGGAATAGGCGCCGTGAACATTTCAGAAGTTGCCTTTGCCTTCATTTTCGGCGGTGCTTTGCTCGGCATGTTGCTCCGGCTCGTTTTGCCAGCGCCTCATTTGAGCTCTGATACCAAGGACGTAGTGAAGTTGAGCACCGGATTGATCGCCACGCTTTCCGCGCTCGTTCTGGGCCTCTTGATCGCTTCCGCACAGGGGTCGTTCCAGACCCAAAGCAATCAAATCAAACAACTCACGGCCAATGTTATCCTGCTCGACAACATCCTGGCCCGGGCCGGACCCGAGGCGGAGCCGGTTCGTGTCTTGCTGCGAGGCGCGGTAAAAACGTTTGTCGAACGGGTGTGGGGCAGAGGGGACGCCGCACCCATCCCCGGCGTTTCTTTCGAGCCCAGCGCTCAATCCGATCTGTTCTATGACAAGTTGCTTGCGCTGACGCCGCAGAATGACGCTCAGCGCCAGATGCAGGCCAAGGCGATTTAAATTGGGATCGATCTGGGCCAAACGCGCCTCCTTCTCGCCCAATCTGGAAACGTCATTCCGACACCATTCCTGGTCGTGCTGGTGTTTTGGATAACGTTGATCTTCGTCAGCTTCGGCCTCTTTGCGCGTCCCAACCTGACCATCCTCGCAGCGTTGTTCTTTTGTGCGATTTCAGCATCGTCCGCAATTTTTCTGATACTCGACCTGAGCCATCCATTCTCCGGACTCATCACGATTTCGAGTGAACCGTTGAGCAACGCCCTGGTGCCGCTGGGCCCTTAAGACATCGCAGCTTGGACAGTCGCCACGCTCGTCGGAGACGCGGGAACGGCTTTACAATTCTTTGGCTGGGTAACTCATTGCTTTGCAGGCCGCCTATCGATTGATTGAGCGGACGACCGCATTTTTTGCCTCACGACCGGAACCTCGGCCTCAGGTTTTCGCCACCGCCTGCGAAAACACCACTTCGACCAGGGTGCCGGAGCGCGTGCCGGTCTTGATGTTGAATTGCGCGCGGTTGGCTTCGACCAGGGCTTTCGTCAGCGACAGGCTGACGGCGGCCTCCGGCGATCCATCCAGCGGCGCTTGCTGGCGGAACGGCTCCATCGCGGCTGCCACCTCATTGTCGTTGAGTCCCGGGCCGCCATCGCGGATCCGCAGCGCCACTTCGCCAAAGTCCGTAAGCGCGGTGGAAACGATCACCTGACCGCCGGCATTGGTGAGATGGATCGAGTTGCCGATCAGGTTCATGGTGATCTGGCGCAGCGCCGGGCCGTCCGCCACGACCGGCGGCAACATCTGCGCCAGCGAGGTGCGGATGATAATGCGTTCGCGGTTGGCCTGCGGCTGCATCATCGCGACACAGCTTTCGACGAGGTCGTTGAGGTTCTGGCTGGTGAAGGCGAGGTCGAGCTTGCCAGTCTCGATGCGGCTGAGATCGGTAAGATCGTCGAGGACCGCAATCACCCGCTGGCCGGAGGTGCGAACGTCCTTCATGTACTCGATATAACGTTCGTTGCCGAGCGCGCCAAAACGTTGGCTGATCATCACATCGGCAAAGCCGATGATGGCGTTCAGCGGCGTGCGGATTTCATGGCTGATCTTCGACAGCAGATCGGCTTTCGCATTGGCAGTGCGGTCGGCGAGCCGCCGCGCCTCGCGCAATTCGCTCTCGCTGTTCTTGAGTTGTGACAGATCGCGGAACACCGCAAAGAAATTCGGACTGTTCGCCTGCGTCCGTCCCATGGTGATCGACAGCGGAACGAGACCGCCGCCGCGGCCACGGCCGAGAACCTCGCGGCCGTCTTCCACAAGGATCGCAACGTCCGTGCCGTTGAGGCTTTCGAGATATTGCTTGACGATGCTCCCGCTTTCCGGGGCAAACAAAGTGGCGAGGTTCTGCTGCGTCAGCTCGGCGCCATCGTAACCGAACAGGGCCTCGGCGCTGCGGTTGCAGGAGCTGACGTTGCCCTGCGCGTCGAACATCAGAATGCTATCGGTAGTGGTGTCGAGGATCGCGGCGAGTTCTTCCGCATTGGCATGACCGACGGTGGACGGCTCCGGTGCAGCGGGGATTGGCAACTCAACCACAGGCGCCGGGGCAACGTTTGCCGCAAACGCGCCGGCAAACATCAAGGCCAGCGCGCTGTCGTTGTCCCAGCTGATGGTATGGAGCCGCGCGTCAATGGCACCGGCGGATGGGGCTTCCGGAGAAGAAATCCTGACCGGCGTGCCGGTATCCGACGTGCTGCTGGCGCTCGAGACGCCCGGTTCGACATAAAGCGCATCGACGCCGCCTGCCTGCTCCAGCGAGTGCAAACTCGGATATCCCATGCGCTCGAGGAACGCCGGGTTGGCATAGAGCAGGCGGTCGAGCCGGTAGATCATCACGCCGGTCGGCAAAAGGTCGAACAGCATCTTGTCGCGTTTGCTCTCGGCGCGCGCCGGCGGCTCGGGCTCGGCCAGCCAGTTCGGCGGCTTGACGGGGGTCGCGATCGTTTCCGCCGCCACCGGCGGCGCCGTGACGGCCTGCGGCGCGTCTGACGGCTCGGTGGCCTCGTCCTCGCTCTCCAGCCGCGCCGACAATTGCCGAGCGAGCTCGTTGAAGGCGCTGTTTTCGACCGGCGTCAACACCGGTGCGCGCGCTTCGCCGAGGGGGCGGAACGGGACGACGTTCGGCGAGGCGGGCACTTCCTGAAGGATGTCGTTGGGCGTTTCCACCGGCGTTTCCAGATCGATTGGTTGGGATGTGTCGGATGAAGCAGATGCAGTCAAAGAGGCAGGTGCAGTCACATCAACGCTGGGGTCGGGAACGTGGGGCGAGGGCGCAGCCGCTGCCCAAGTTCCCGCGACGGCGCGGCCAATTTCGGGCGACATCATGTCCGCAGATGGCGGATCGTTGAAGAATTCCCGACTACGCAGGCCATCGAGCCGCGTCAGGCCTTCGAGATCGCGGCAGACGCCAAAGCCCCGGTAGCCGACAAAGTTTCGCTGCGCATCGTGGATCGGCAGTCCGGACAATTCGACGGCCAGGCGGCTGCCATTATCGGCGGGCCAATTCACGATAATGCCGCTCCAGGCCTCGCGTGTGGCGACCGCCTTGACCACAAGCCCTTCCGGATCGAGCCCGAAAACATCAGCGACTTCCTGCCACGGCCGGCCGAAACCGGCGGCGGTGTTTACCCCGATCAAACGGGTGAAGGCGTCGGAACCAAGCGAGAAACGGCCATCGGCATCCATCTGCCACATGAAGCGCAGCGGATTCCTGCGCGGCTGCGGTGTCGTTGGTTCGATCAGATTAGGATCGGCCGTCGGCGCTTCGGGGACAGCCGGCTCGGAAGCCCCACCTTGCGGGGTGGCGTTTTCGGGCGTGTCGTTCGGCATCTGCCCGACTTCGGCCGCAGCTTCGCTTGAAGTCGCCTGCTCTCCAAATTCGCCGATCGTCCCGGCTGGGGAGTCGTCGTGGGCGGCGGCCGTCTCGGCGGGTGCGATCAAGGCGAGGAGGCCAAGATCGGCGCGGCTGCCGAGGCGCAGCAGCGTGATGCGGCCGGAGCCGAACGACGTCTCGGCGCGGCCGTCTTTCAAAGCCATATGGCGCGCTTCCTCGAGGCCGGCCTCGGTGAGGTGATGGACGCCATTGAGATCTGCGCTGCGGCTTGCGGCAACGAGCGTGCCGTCGGCCTCAAAGGTCGCGAGCGGGGTATCGATGTCGTCGACCAGCCGTTGCAGCCGTTCGGTCAAGGGCATCAAGCGTCCGGCCCGCTCGACGGGGGCGATCAGAACGCCTTCGCTGCCGTCGGCAAACTCAAGCCGTGCGCAGGCGCAGGTGACGAGCGTGCCGAGACGCGCGCCGAAGCCGCGCAACCGCTCCAGCCGAAGCGGGCCGTTCGGCAATAGCCGGTGCGCGAGCTGCGCGACCTGACGGCGCTGCGGGTCGGCCGGGCCGAAGATCTTGCTGGCGAGACGGGCGTTGTTCGCCGCGCCAAACGTCAGCGCGCCGACCGGATTGGCCCACAGCACCCTCGTGCCGTCGGCCGACCATAACCAGGCGGGAAGGGGGCTTGTTGCATGCACCGCCAGCCGCGGATCGTCGGGGCCGTGCAGCTTGGATTCCGTATGTGGCATCGTCTCCCGGCACAGGCTTTTTGGGCTGCCGAACACGACAGCGTTAACGGAGCGTTAGTATCGCCTTCCGGCTCTGGCAGGTCCACGGCCAGGGCATAAGATCGAGCATCTAAAGGCTGGATAACCCTAACTGGTACCGCCGATCTGAAGTCCCTGTACCGCAAGCGGCGAGTTCGTTCGGGGACTTCAGATCGTTAAAGCGGTACTGGATTCAATAAGCTTGTGAGTAGCCCAGGACTTTTCCGAAGTTCGTGAAGGTGGACACTGCGACAGTCCGATTCTAACGTTCGCATCCCTTCTCAGCCGCTGCGCTGGGCTTGGGTAGCAAATGTCAAATCCACTCCGCTCCCATGGACCTTGTTGCGCGCCGCCGCGTTGGCGTTGAACAGCCTTTAAAGGTGCAAAACGGGAGGTGGAACATGGAAGAACGTGACCATTTCGAGATTCCGAAAAACGTCCGGTCGATGGCGGAAGCGAGTTTCGAACAGGCTCGCAAAACCTTCGAAAAATTCATCGAAGGCGCGCAAGCTGCCGCCGATTCGCTCTCCGCGCGAACGGCTACCGTCGGCGCGGGCGCGAAGGACGCGAGCGCGATGGCGTTTTCCTTCGCCGAAAAGAACGTGCAAGCCTCGCTCGATTACGCCCAGGCGCTGGTGCATGCCAAAGATCTGAGCGAGATGATGCGGCTGCATCGTGAATATGTTCAGGCCCAGATGCGCTCGCTCGCCGAACAGGCCAGTGAAATGGGCCAGATCATGGGCCGCGCGGCGATGGATGCGGCAAAGCCGAAAAACTGATATGCTACAGTGGCTTAGGGTAATACGAACCGGCATCCAGGGCGCTGGGTGCCGGCTCCCTAAGGATTATTTTATGGCATTGCACCCGAGATTTGGTTGCGTTGCACAAAATTGCCATGATACTGTGCTCATATCTTAAGCGCCCAATAGGGCATTTCCGCTTCAGTGATCCGTGTCGACGTTTTCCGGAAGTCTGCCGGGCGCGCAAGGGGTCACACCGTGCCTACCCCTCTCCCAAAGGATGCATTCCATGGCCAACTCCACCGATCCGTTCTCTGCCTCGATCATCCCGTTCGAGGTCCCCGAGCAAGTCCGCGCTTTCGCCGAAAAAGGCGTTTCGCAGGCGCGCGACAACTACGCCCGTTTCAAAGACGTCGCCGAGAGCAACAACTCGACGATGGAAGCCGTATTCTCCAGCGCCAGCAAGGGCGCCAGCGAGTATTCCGCCAAGCTGATGGAAATCCTCAAGGCCAACACCAGTGCTTCGCTTGACTTCGCGCAGGAACTGGTTGCCGTGAAGACGCCGGCCGAGGCGCTTGAGCTGTGGACCGGCCACGCCAAGAAGCAGTTCGAGGCGTTCACCGCCTGGAGCAAGGAGCTCACCGAGCTGTCGCAGAAGGTTGCGTCTGAGACCGTCGAGCCGCTCAAGGCCAACGCCAACAAGCTGTTCAAGCCCGCCGCCTGAGTTAACGGCTGAGTTCGAAAAAACCCGGGCCGGCGGCCCGGGTTTTTTATTGGGCGGCGCGCGCCGGATGAGACCGGTGAAGCGCTTATAATACCTGGTCCGGGCGGCGGGGCGGCCTTGCCAAGCGGCACGCTTGCATCTAAAGCGCGCGGTATCCGCGGAAACGGGCAATCGCGCTTTGGATTATTGTTTGAGCACGATCCCCGGGTCGAGCCCGAGGGCAGGCTTTTCGGAAAACCGGCTTCCACTTTTCCGGATCATGCTCTAGTTTCCGGCCCATCTCGGGACCCCCCCTTTGAGGGCCCGATCAGGATGCAGTTGTAGCTCAGTTGGTTAGAGCGCCTGTCTGTGGAACAGGAGGTCGGTGGTTCGAGCCCACCCAACTGTACCAGATAACTAGCTGAAATATTTACACTTTATAGGTGGTATCAGAGTAGGAAATTCTCGACCCTCTAGAAAGGTTCCACTAAGGTTCCAAAGGCGCGCCGCCTTCAGTATTCGCGCACTGGCAACTCGCGCTGTTCGCCAACGGGGGGATTGATGCATTGGGGCATAGAGGCGCGTCGTCACGAAGAGACCCGCGCTGTAACTATCGCGTGCCGGTAGGCAGCATAGGTCGTAGCAAACGGACCAGTTGCTGGCCCATCCGGCTTGAACGCGCACCGGCCAAAACCAACCGCCTCGCTCCTGCCGAACGTCTCCATTGCCCAGTCAGCGTAGAACACCTCGATGCTGACGCCGGTCAGCGGGTGAACGTCGTGGATTGGCGGATGGCGCACAGGCTGTAGCGGTGCCATCACGCTGCCCTTTCCGCCGGTTCAGCAAGGGCTAGGCCACGCAGGAAGTCCGCAGCCTTGGATGCTTGGCTACACGCAGTAAAGAACGCCCGCTTGTCGGCCTTGATAAGCTCAATCCAGTTGCCGATGTAGCCAGCATTGCGAACGTCACCGTCAAAGCCAAATTCCGCGCACAAGAACGCCGCACCCAACTCCGCAATTAATTCCTCGGCTGCGTAGTTGCGTGAACCGAACCGGTTCTTCAAATCCCGATCAAGCCGCGATTTATGGCCCGACCAGTGCGTCAATTCGTGGAACGCCACGTTGTAGAAATGATCCGCGCTCTTGAACCCGGCGAATGCAGGCATCGAGATAAAATCGCGGCTAGGCACATAACAGGCTTCACCGTGGCCTTCGCGGATGTCAGCGCCAGTTGAGTGCAGGAAGGCGTCGGCAAGCTCGTCGCGTGTGTCGGGATTGCGAACGCGCATCGGCTTTCCAGTGTTGATGCTATCAGGCAGGTTGTCGCACTGGTCGACGTTGAAAACCGTATACTCGCGCATCATCGGGATTAGGCGCGTTGACGACCTATCGTCCGCACCTTGGTCGCGGACCTGCAATTGCTTCACGAAATAGACCTTTGTGCCGCGCTCGCCCTTGCGGACGTTGCCACCCAATTCCAAAGCCTGCTTGAAGGTGAGAAAGCGAGGGGTGCGATATCCGGCTGCTTGTGCCATCCACAACAGGACGACGTTGCAGCCAGAGTAGGGCCGGTTGCTCACGGCATTGCACGGCGTATTCGCCCCCGGGCTTGCCGACCATGGCCTAACCCACGGGGCGGCACCGGCTTCTAGCTCCGCTAAAATGCGAGCGGACACCTCCGCATAGAGATCACGTTTCATAGCCTGCCTCGCTGCTGACGCGGCCACGATTGGCCGCTTGCCAGAGCCGCGTAGGGCAAGGCTTCGGAGTTTGGTCAGGCTGATGGGCGCAAAATCTATCCCCCCGGTACCTTGGACAGACCACCCCCATCTCGATACGCGAGACCGCAGCCAGAAATATCTAGGAGGAAAAAAGGGCCGTTAACCTTTTGTTAACCACACACAGGCAGCCTCAGGTCGTACTGGCGCGGGTAACAGGATGTCGCGGTGCGATCCGAGACACTGTTGATCGTTAATCATTGGGCGGCGGGCGAAAGCTCGTGGGGGCTCGATGGAGTAACGGGTATGTTCATACGCGAGGTACAACCCAAGCCAAATTTGCTCACAGCTTTCGCTCTGACGGTTCTCGGAACGCTCGGCATGGGCGTGCCGATAGCAGTTGCGATAATTTGGATTTGTTCCTTAACGATGCCGTCTTGAGGAGGGCTTCGCGCAGGGTCATCGTCTATACTCGCTACGCTTGCTTGCGTGCGGCTCGGTGGCTCAGTGCACCGCGCTATCAGAGGCATGCGGTCTCAGTAGCCGCGCGTGATTTCAGCCCTGACTGCTGACAATCGTATCAAACCGCCAATGGCGAGACTGCGGGATCGACGCAGATCGATCTGACTTCGAAGTGGAAAGCTATGACACCGATAGCCTATCTAGCGGGACCTGACGTGTTTCTTCCGAACGCCGTCCCGCATGCGGCAACGAAGACAGAAATATGCCGACGGTTTGGAGTGCGCGGCCTGCCGCCGCTCAACGAAGATGCGGAGGCAGCCGCTACGGGGCAGGAGGCGTGGCGTTCAATTTATGAAAAGGACGTCGCTATGATGGAAAAAAGCGACATCATAATTGCCAACCTCACGCCGTTCGCGGGCGCGTCCGCCGATGCTGGCACCTTGATCGAGGTCGGGTGGTTTCTCGGGAAAGGCAAACCGATCTTTGGTTATTCGAACACGCCCGAAACCTTCGAAACGCGGATGCGGAAGCAACTTGGCCCGACGCATGGGGGCCTCGGCATCGAGGGCTTCTATCTACCGGATAATCTCATGATTGTGGGAGCGGTTCTGAGCGGCGGATACCCGGTCTTTCTTCCAACCGACGGCAAAGCACGTGGCCTCGAAGCGCTAGACGTATTCGAAACCTGCGTAGAGGCGGTGGCACGATATTTTAGCCAGCAGTCATTGCGTTAGCTTATTCCTTGGAGTTCGGTAATCGTTCTAGCTATGTTCGGTGACATGTAGAACCCGTCGAACGTTATGCGCTTGCACACGCAATGGGGGAAAGCCAAGCGAGAGGAAAGGCGGCCGATGATCGAGGTCTATCATAGTGCTTGATCAAGCTGAATATGAACTCTGTTTCGATACGCTCTCAATTTTTCGAGCTCGCTATAAATGTCAACGCCCAATTCATCGAGCAATTTGTATTCCCTCATTTTATCGATGATAACCTTGAAACGACCGAGCTTCTTTGCCGCTATCTTCGCTCGATGTCCCTCACTTATGGTGGGGACACCCTCTTTGGTGTGATGTTTCGCTCTGTAAAAAATCTGATCAAGAGCGGCTTCGACGATTGAGCCTGCCTGAACAACAATGAGCTTATTGAATATCGCGTTCTCGTTCGTATCGACCAGTTTGCATAGCGAAGCCGCATTTCGAGTTATGTTATCTCCAACCTTGAAATCGCCGATAAAGTTACACGTGATATCCTTGGTTGCCATTATGACGCCTCCGGCGTCTGCCTAAGCCTTGACGCGCCTCCTCGGCGCGAGCTTAGCGTCGGTAATGAACAGCCGATGCAATCTGCCGTCCTTCATGGTAGGTTGCGCGACGACGCGCAAAATGGCTCCTTCGTCGAGGGCCTTCGTATAGACGTTGTGCGGCTGTTCGAGGGTGGCGTCCGCAATCTTGAAGGGATTGCAGAACCGGGCGGCGTCTGCATGTCCAATGACGCCTACCGGCAGGTACGGGGCAAGGTCGAGATTGCCTGTGACGATATGGGACCGCAGCATCTCAAGAACATCGTTGAGCCAATGCAGGCGTGGAGGCTTCGGTTGACGGGTCAAACGTCTTCGTCGGTACAATCAGGTTTGAGTGCGAACGAAACTCAGGCACTCCGGCTTCCCGACAAGCCCTCCATCGCCGTGCTGCCGTTCCAGAACATGTCTGGTGATCCCGAGCAGGAGTACTTTGCGGACGGGATCGTTGAGGAAATCATCACGGCGCTCTCGCGTTTCAAATGGTTGTTCGTGATCGCTCGCAATTCAAGCTTCACATTCAAAGGCAAAGCCGTCGACATAAAAGAGGTTGGACGGAGGCTCGGCGCGCGTTACGTTCTTGAGGGGTCTGTTCGGAAAGCATCCGGGAAGGTTCGGATCACAGGACAGTTGATTGATGCCGTGACAGGCGCGCATATTTGGGCCGACAGGTTCGAGCGTGACCTGACAGACATATTCGCTCTTCAGGACGAAGTAACGGTCGCCGTTGTCTCGGCTATTCAGCCCAAGCTGCTTCAAACAGAAATCGAAATGGCGACCCGCCGCCGGCCGGGAAACCTAACCGCCTATGATTTGTATCTGAGGGCCAGACAGAAAGCCTCTCTTAGGACCCGTGAAGGTAATGCCGAAACGATCCGATTGGCTAGACGAGCCTTGGATATTGACCCTCACTTTACGTTGGCCGCCGTAACGGCCGGTCATGCCCACTTCAACAACGTTATTCTGGGCTTTGCTAAAGATCCTCAATTCGACCGCAACGAAGCAGCTCGGCTAGTCCGCTTGGCATTAAGCCTAGACGAGAATGACGAGGCAGCACTGCGGTCGGCGTCATTTCAAGCCGCTTTCTTTGACGGTGACTACGAGGCTGCCATCGATTTTAATGATCGCGCGGTCGCGTCCAACCCAAATGAACCTATGTCTTGGACTACTGGGGGATGGATCTACAAATATGCAGGTCAATACGAAGAAGCAATCCGGAGGTTTGAACGCAGCATTCGCTTGGGTCCGTTGGATCCCTACCTTCATAATAATCTTGCCGGGATCGGTTATGCATTGATCGAGCTTCGCCGTTTCGATGAGGCGGTCGCGATTTTCAAGAAGGCTCTTCGTCTGAAATCATCCGATGGGGTAGCTTCCCGAGGTTTGGCGGCCGCTTTGGCCCATCTTGGAAGCGATGCCGAAGCTCGTCAGGCGGCGGCTCGTCTGCTTGAGGCCGATCCCTCCTTTACAATATCCGCGTGGATAGCTCGGGGAGATCAATCAAATTCCCATCTGCTGATCGAGGGACTTCGGAAAGCGGCGTTGCCTGAATGAGCCCGACGCTCCACCTAGCCGCAGCCTTAGGACGGCCAACCATCAATTTCGCGAAGGAAATCCGCCATCGCGCAAGAGGTGCCGGTAACCGTGGTGGGCCATCCATTTCGCGCGCGCCAGATGGCTTTCGAATGCTTTCCAAGCGCGCGTAGGCTCGCGAATAGGATCGATATGCAAAACGATCCGCGCGACCTCTTGCCAATCCGCATCTTCCGCGTCGGCGTCGAGCAGCCGCAAATAGGTGACAGCGTGCTCTTGATCGTAGGGCGTCAGCTTCAAGTCCGTCGGCGCGGCATCGGCGACATCAGGATCAAGTGGGGGCTTCTGCATGGGCGGTATCGGGAGCTAGGGATTAATCGACCGAGCGTACCTTGAGCTAGTTGGCAAATTGATGACAGTAAAGCCGAGACGCGGAGACGCTGCGCCGGGTCGAAACGGAAATGGTCGATAGCGATGTTTTGGACCCGTTGCGACAAGCCCAAGCTTCGCCCGGGGGAGGGGGTTCCACCTCCTTCGCGGGCCATTAGCGCAACATCGTCCCGAATACGCGATCCCACAGCGTTGTGCTGACGCCGTAGTTTCTCGTTGCGAATTGATGATGACTTTGGTGGTGCTTAAGCAATAGCAGCGGCAACATATCGGGACCGTGATGGGCGCAATGATGCACGAATAGGTACCATGAATAGGCAAATAAGCCGCCCGCAAGGAAGGCGCCGCCGGCGATCAAATAGATTAGTGCGAAACAGGCCCATATCTGCCAAAAAATAGTGAGGACTGCTGCGTCGGGACTGGCATGATGAAGCCCATGTTGGGTTGGTAAGAGACCATGCAGCACAAAGCGATGAACGACATATTCGGCAAAGGTCCATGCGACGATGCCGGCGGCGAAGAGCGTAGTGTCAGAACTCAGCCCGAACGGAGAAATCGTCAGCAGGAGGATTGCGAGCAAGGAGGCTACTAGCATTTCGCCAAAATAGATGAGGGCGGTCATACGCCATAGTATGCACCCGGACGTACGCCATCGCCCATCGAAAGATCGACATTGAAGAGGCTATGAGGGCATTTCAAAGGATCGGGAGGCCAAAGGCGGGGAGGGCGTTCACCTTTAGACGCGCACTCGTTGGTGCGACTTGCTCAATGTCCGGTATGCCTCGATAGCGACCAAGTTCTGCATCGCAGCGAAATGTCGCGATGTGCCAAAGACGGACATGGCAACATTTCTAACGCACCCCAACGAGTGCTGCTAGCGCATCGCGTAAAACCAATTTCCCTTGTAATCGCGCTGTACCGTTTCTTGCGATTGAACCATGAAACCATCCGGCGCAAAACCCGCATCGGAGCTGACCTTCCAAAGTCGGGCAATCAACTCGCTATCGTTCTTAATGCAGTCTCGCTCTTCGTCCGTCGCCGTAATTATCCAACACGACCACGTAGACTTTTCATCCGTCCCTAGCGGCCCTATCCGCTTTAGCTCCGCCTCGGGAACTAGAGCATGGACGATCTTGAGTATTTCCGCTTCGACCCGTATCACGGATGGCTCAAGATCTGTTCTAAAGCGGTAAAATGACATCGAAGCTAACGCCTATGTGGGAGGCATCGGGATTATGCGCCTGTCGCTATGCAACCTTACTTCCTTATGCACTACTTACCGATTTGACGATGGGAGCGTAGTGAGGAGGAGTAGTCGGGAATTGATTTCGTATGATCACCTCGGGAAGCACTTCGATATTGATCTCTACTACAATGGGTCCGATGGTTACGAGTATTACCTCCCGCCAAATGTCACGGAAGATGATCGTCGCGCTTTGGTTGACAAGATCGAGATTTATTTCAGGAAGAAGAAATACAACATTGTCAAGCGCGGCCAACGAACCCCCTGATGCAGCTTTCGCGTGTCAGCTTCGGGTCAATCGTTACCGAAATGAGCCCTCCGGGCCATGTCTGCTACTCCTCCGATAGCGACCAAACTGCGGACATCACTGGTGGTCCGGTTCGTGCCATCAGGCGACATTGCAGGGTTGGCTTGATATGAAAGGGACGGCCGAGGATTGAATGTTATGCTTCGTGAAGTTCTGCGCGACTTTCTTCATTTGCTGATCTTGGTGGATTACGGATGCGCGGTTGTACTCCTGGTTTTGGGGGCCAGGAGTACGTTTTTTCGGACTGGAGAATACTTGGATCGACGCGGCAGCCTGTTCTCGCTCAGAAGGCCGCTACCGAGTGAGTTCTCAAGAGAGTACTATGCCTCCTACCGTCGATCGGTCTGGCTGGCTATTGCGTTCATCGCGGTGCTTGCGATAGGGACTTTCTTGCTCTGGCTCAATATCCTGATCTTTGGTCCTACGAATTAGGACTGGAGAGGCTATGCTGGACGCTCTGGCGCGAGTTCGATCAGCGTTGGGCGAAATGTCCGAAGCGGGTCATGAGCGTCGCCTTGAGCGTCTGCCCATCACTTCCGAGCAACCCCGACCAACGGACATCAACACACCGACCCGGTTGGTCCGTTGCGTGCCATAAGCCGGTATGTCGAGAAGGCGCCTCTGCGCGCTTCAAGTGAAAGAGGTGCGAGCTTGGCCTCAGAACTCTTTGATCCCTAAAAGCCAGAGCCCGAAAAGCAAAAGTGCGAGCATTGCAGCCTCGACGAGAAAGTATTGTACGGAGCCAGCCAAATCCTTTTTCTGAACCCAAGCGCCGATCCGAGAGTTCGGGTCGCTCAAGGCCCCCCAAGCTACCAATGCACAAAAAGCGCCCGTAGCGCCGGTCACGGCGATAAGTGTCACCACCATCACCCAACCCCAAACTTGATCCGCTGCGGCATGATCTGCTTGTCCCACCAGAGCAAAGACCACGCCGAACAGGAATAGCGATGTCCCACCAAAGAGGAGTGAAGCGGCTATGCGGTAGCGCAGCGGCGTATCTCGTAGCTTTTTCATGGGTGCAACAGTCTGGGTCATCGACACTTCCCTTCCACCAAGTAGGTCGGACTGGTCTGGTCGGCGTTCAAAGGGAAGCGACACAAAAGCGTTATGCCGCGTCGCAACGGCGCATTCTCCACCACGTCGGCTTCGGGTCAATCGCTACCGGGTCGGGCCGCCAGCAAGCCCGGCCATGTCCGCGATGCCCCGAAAGCGGAAGCAAGCCCGCTGCCGTGACATGCCTTTGCGGGTTGGTCCTCGCAGCGGCCTGTAGGTGGCAAGGTGCCATTTCAGAAAACCTAGCGCGGACGTTGTCTCATCGTCGCGCGGGGTGAAGCGGTGGCACCTTCAGACCTTGCTGGTTTGATGTCGGTTATTGGGGTGAACCCGGACGTGACGCGAATTTGCCAATTTGTCTCGGTTTGACCCACAACGACCGTAAGCCATACGACAATTCGAGGTCACTGCCTCCAATCATTCGTCGTCGATGTCTATCGTGCACCCTTGACTATCGACGACCTTTCCGCTCTGCGTGATCGGCACATAAATGCACGAGCGACCTCGGGCGTCAGTCAGTTTGATCGCTTGGGGCATTGTGTCGGGATATTCCCCGCCATGCTCCATCGTCTCAAAGCGAAGGCCGCTTCCATCCATTTGCGGGTCCTGCGGCCTCATCTCGGGTGCTAGCAACGCGAATTTATGGGTCAAGCGCATGGTTAGAGACATCAATCGTATCGAGAGAACTGGGCAGGTCGTGATCGCTTTGTTTCGGGTGCCTCAAGCTTTGGGAACGCCTGAGCCGCAGGGAGCATGAAAGTCGTTTCAGCCCTGCTTTTGATGAACATTTGCCCGGCTATTAACATCACAGCTGCGAAAAAGATCGCCAACATAGCGCTCGGCAACTGAGACATTTCGCCCATCACTCCAGATCATCGTCCGCGACCACTCGGTCTCGATTTCGATCACTAACTCGCGAGCGAAAATTGAGTTCCGGCCCCTCTTTGCAAAGCCTTCGGGATTGCGGCGATAAGTCCTCTACAAAAGAAAACGGCCTCAGCTTGGGCAGGGGCTGGCTGAGGCCGTCAGGGGACAGATGTGCCGCGGGGGGACGGCACGGTGCAATAAATGACTGAGCCGTTACTTTGTTCCCGACGCTATTTCGTATTTCCAATTCGAGACTGGCCCCAGGAAACCGCTTCGCCCGATGCGACCGTTACCAGATTGACGTGGTACGTCGTAAAGTTTAGCGAAATCGCCTTGGCAGCAGGCGGCGGAGCCAGCCTTCGTTTCCCGAAGGCACAATCGATGGTGATGCTGTCACCGCGGTCTCATGGTCTACTTCGGCAAGACGATCTATCGACAGCCGAATGGAGCGGGGCACCTTCTGCCGCCCTTCCAACCAGAAGATGATACGCAGGCGCTCGCCGACTTCGGCAAGAATGGCTTTGATGTGCTCTTCGTCAATATGAAGGGTATGCCGCATGGATTGCCTCGTATGCAAAGCAACGTGCTCCGCCGCAATTCGTTCCGATTGCGAAGTAAGCTTTACGGCCAAGTCACGGAAACAAGCTAGACGCACTCCTTTGCCAGTTAGCGCGCTCCTCAAAACGATATGGGATAGAGCGTCAGTCGATCTACAGATCGGGAAGCCACGAGTGGCCGTCGTCAATTACGTTGGCATTCGGATAGAGGTCTAGTTCATGAGCGTCGGCGGCGCGTCGGGCGTCCACGCACTTAGCGAAGCTTGCCGGCTTCGCGCGGCTCTTATTTCGTTGATGCAACGCTCGTGAGCGAAATCAATCGCACCGTCCATATCGTCGGGACATTCTTGAACCCATCGAAGCCCAGTTAGCAACGGACCCTCCTTGAAGCAAAATTCGGCTAGGTACGTCGCCTCCTGATAGGTGTGGGTGATGATCGGCGTCGAGCCGAAAATGTGGACTAACGCAAAATTCGAATGGTTATGCGGCCGGGAGAGTGTTCCGGGATCAAACCCGATCCGCCAAAACGGCTTGCAGCTTTGAACTATCAGACACTTCCGTCCAAGGTCCTTGAAAACCTCTTCCTTGGCTTTCAGCCAACCCCGCGGGCGGTGAGCGCCCGGACGATAACCCGCGACGCGCAAAAGGCTGGAGCTAGGAAACGCCGCCCCACGCGCTAAGGGCCCGTACCAGTCCGGCAATGCAATGTCGCTTCGGTTGACCACCCTTTCCATTGGATAGGGTGAAACCCATTTCTGGAATGCCTCCCAATCGGACAACGAAACGTCCGGGTGCTGCTCGTCACTAAACATGGCAAGCATCCTTCCTTACCTCCCGAACGGGCCGAGACCAGCCTCGGCATTCGGTGGTGCGCCAACCGCCGGGCGCCAGCCGCCGCGACTTGATGCCAACCCAGCCCATAGACTTCATGGTCCGAGCCAAGCGGCGCGCGTTGCCGGTGGTGACGGGAAAATCGAGCAAGGCAAGGAGGGCTACCGTGCTGGTGCAGTTCACGTTGGCCGGTAACGCGCGTTCGAGCACGCGCCGCCAAGGGTCGGTTTCACCCTCAGATAGTTCGGCCTTTATACGGTGTACCCGTCCCAGAATTGACACTAGCGCCTCCTGCGGTCTCGTTTGATCCGCCGCAGGTGTTGTAAACAGGCCGCTGATTATTTTTGGTAAATGAGCGACTAATCGGATGTTCGGTGGGTGCCAACAGCCGCTCGTCATGGCGGGACGGGAGCACGGTGGTGGTCGGGATGATCCGAGAGGGGAGAGTAGGACGGTGACACCTTTTCCTTCTCATCACCACGAGGCGACGCGAACAGCAGCAAGCGAAGACGGCAAACAATCCGCGTGCGGGCTTTGCGGGCTTTTGAGGGGTACTTTCCCTGAGCTAATCTTGAGCAATCTCTTCGTATTTAGCCAGATACAATAAAAAACGAGAAGTGATTGCTCGCCTATGCCGGAGGTAACTGGCATCACGAAACACCGCAAAGCCCGCACTATTGCTCAGCCATCGGATTAAGCCGTCGCTACCTTGAACCGATGGATTTTCGAGTGTGGGTCCTTCTGTCGATGCAAGATGAGCCCGTCGACGAACTTTTTCTGAATTCCGCTCGCCCAGTTTCCGATGGCTTTTGCATAGTCCTGCTTGACAGCGAACTTCTGCTCCGTTGCTTCCAAAAGCGCGGCTTCCTTCTTCACCCGAGCTTCCTGCTCTCGAAGGTCCTTTATCTCGTGCAGAACGTCAGTATCGACAGGGATGGCGCCGGCTTGCATCGCCTGAATTAGCTTGTCGATGGTGGGGACGTTGTTCTGCCTCATGGCGGCAGTTGTTTTCGGACCGGGGCAAAATCCTAAGGCCACGCCCGGGCGACGCCGTTCGGCTGCTCGCTTGAGAGCGGTATCAACTTCGGAGGCTTTAAACCACCGATCTGCAAAGAAAGCACGCAGTGCCGACAAGACCGCTGCATCTTCTTGCTGTTCCGGATCGTCGAGCTTGTTCTTCTTGAAATCGCCACTCAGGTCGTGACCGGTCAACCAGAAAATGAGATCGCGGACCTTACGTTCCCATTCAGGAAACGAGCCCACAGCAGGAAGCCTGCTGCGAGGCATGCCAGCATGCCGAAAGGCGCGCATGATCGTATAATAGTCGCTTAGAAGAGCATCGCGATGCTCGGCAACGTAGTCCTCGGGGGTGAAGGGGAACACGTCGCTTTCGGGACTTGCGGAGTGCGGGAGAACGTTGATCTTGATGCCGCGCCGGCTCATGTCGCCCGAAATCTGAATGCTGTTTCCATTTGCCATGAGAAACGTGCGGCTTCGCACAGTTATAGCCTCTAGCTTGTTAAACTTTCGGATAGTCGCCTCGCCCTCGGAGAGGATCATTTCTAACGTATCGCCGCGCAGCACTCGACCATTGCAGTTGTCAATCACCAACATCACGGGGCTCGCGAGCAGCATTGTGTCAAATCGCTTCTTAAATTCGTCATCGTCGTGCCCCCACGACATGAAAGGTGGTGTTGTTCCCAGTGCTAGATGTGCGATGGCACGGCATATCTGTCCCTTGCCGGTACCGGCCTGCACACCGTTCACAACAAACATAGGAGCCGTTTTCATATACGGTCGTTGAAGTGCGGTGAGATTTGCTGCCAAGACCTGTAGAGGCCCATGTTCAGGGTCCTCAAATTTATAATACTCAAACGGCTTCATCACCCGGGCGAGAGCGGCGTTTGCATCGTCAAGCGTTGGGAAATCTGGAACGACCAGATTTGGCGCACGATCTACGAAGATGCCCGTCTCGGGGTCGTATCCCGGCTCAAACCGAATAGTCCCATCATCTCGAATAAAAGGAACCCGGGCAATTCCGACCAGCAAGCGAGCAGCGTAGCGACCGCGCCGCTGCGTTATGTAATCCGTACAAAAATCACGGGGTGGCTTGCATCGCTTCCAACGCTGTTGATCACCCTTGTCCTCTGACTTGTCCCTTGACGAGGCCTTGCCCCCCGACGGGGCCATCCACTTCAATCGTTCCGCTCGCTCTATGATGTCGGCGGGAAGCGCCAGCGTTGTGCCCGGCAGATCGCCGCCCCATCTTTCAAGACCGGGCTTTTCTTGATCTGGCACGCGCAGGATGGTGAGGATGTCACCGGAGGTGAAGGTCGACAAATCAGCGGCCACTACATTGTCGAGCGCCGTGCGGCAGGCGACTTCGTTACCGGGGAAATAGTAGACGGTTGCCTCGCTGGTCGGGGCCGGACCTTGCTCAAAGGAGCTTGATGAAGAACCCGTATCTGTTGCAGCGGCGGTAACCTTGGGCCTGATGTTGAGCGGTGACCTTACTTTCCCGCGGAGCGGGCACGACGAGCACGCTTTGCAGCCAGCCCCTGCGATAGCGGCGCAGCTTGGCCACCCAATTCCTCGATCAATGCGCTGAACCAGCTTGCGATCATAGAGCGCCTGCGTATCTTCCTCGGAATACGTTATATGCCCCTTGCTGATGCTGTGTGCGATGTCATTGCCGCCCTCCATGAAGGTTGTACCCAGTACGGCTAGGTTCCACTGGGGGTTGTCGTTGTTCTTTCCGGCGTTGAGCCGCGCCTCTTGGTAGAAGCCGCACTGCTGGAAGATTGGTAGGGGGTCGAGTAAACGATCACCAAAGCTATCAATCCCTGCCTGTAAGTCAGGTTCTCCTTCTATCTTGAAGTCGGAGGCCGGCCCGCTCTTGAAGCTGTCCATGTTCGCATCATCGGCGAACAACTGGTGAGCCCGCGCGGTCTTTGCGGTCGTTGTGCCGGCGTGCTGCTTGAGGAAGTCTAGCGTAGCGAAGTCGTAGAGCTTGATTAGCCCCGGCGCGAGCGTCACCGGCTTCGGTGGATCGTACTTATAGTTCAGCGTGCCTGGTACTCGCAGGATGCGCGCAGCATCAGTCGTTATACCGGCGTCGCATTTGATCGCGTTCGCGAGCAGAAGCTGCTTTAGGCCGTCGGCGTAGGGGAGCCATTCCGCTAGTGTGAGTTCGTTCTTGCTGATCCAGTAGACGTGGACGCCGCCGCCCGAGAACACGATGGAGCTTGGTGGTGGCAGCCCGACCTTCACCTGAAATTCGAGGATAGCCTTTAGCGCGTCGGGGATAGTGTGATAGTGCTTTGGGTCATCATCGACGTCAGCGTCGATCCAGATTGCCTTGAGCTTCATCGCGTTCGCCTTCAGACGATGCGCGCGAAGCTTACCCTTGCTGTTCGTCTTGGTCTCCGACTGCAACGATGTGCAGTACCAAATATCCTTGTAGCGGGTTGGCGACTGCATAGCGTAGGACACACTGCTTATGAAGCTTGTGATGTCCTTCTTCGGCCAGCCGCCCTTTTTCTCCAAGACCTTCGGATCTTCCCGGCTCGGATACGAATAGTGCAGGTTGACCCAGCCGGCTTCCTGCGGGGTTCCCGGCCACGGTACAACTTGCCTCATGAAGGCCGCTACTGTGCTCCAGTCAGTCATCGACGTTGCTTCGGCATGAGAGCAGCCAAGCTGCCCTCTAGATCAGCGTCTGTGCGAACATCTAGACAGGCGTCCCGCGCGAGACGTTTAACTTCTAGCAACTCTTCGATTTCGTGTTCAAACCATCCAGTACAGCCCTTTGAGATCTTAATGGGCTTCGGAAACTCGCCGGAAGAACACAGTCTCCAGATGGTTGGCGCGCTGAGGCCAACTTTTTCAACAACCTGCCATATTCGAAGGGTTTTCTTGCCTGCTAACAGTGCCGTCATCGGTATCTCCTCTGAGTTGGGAGGAGGTGATCACAGTTGAGGCGTGGTGAAGTGCAGCCAGCCTAGGCTGGTTGCGCTTAAATTTTCAAATGCCGAAATTCCCGTTTTCTCTCAAGAATTTGATATCCGCCTGTATCGTCCGAACGGTCATAGGGGGTTTCCGTTCGAGCTTCATCGCGTCAAGTCGACCGAGGATCGCCTGAGCAGTTCCTAGTGACCCGGGCTTGGCACGAAGGCTGGGACCCAGCTTTTTGAAAAATATGGAGACAAAGACCCTACGGAGGGCCAAGTCCTCTTCGCGCTGAGTTTTTCGGCCCTGCGCAGCTTTATATTGACGCAGTTGCAATGATGCGGACGGTGGACGCCAGCCAGCCCGTATTGCCGCCTCGCGCAGAACCTCTTGGAGGGGCAGGGATGCAATGCCGTAAGGGTCCAGCAAATCTGCGAATACCTCGACGAGAGGCTTGGGCTTCTTCACGGCTGGTCCCCCTGCGCCTCTACGGGCGCGGCGACGTCGGCGTTCCCTTTTTCTATTGCCTCGATGCGGTCACTCACTAACTGCAACGCCTCGCCATGCTGCTGACGATACCGTCCCTTGCTATATATGCCGAGGAGGTGATTGTTTTCGGGCGTCTTGTGACCGAGCATGATACTTATAATGTGGGGTGCAACATTGAGTTCGGCGGCCAGCGTGGCGCAGGTCCTTCGCAGGTCGTGGCGCGACCAGCCGCCCGTTCCCGTCCGCTTGAAGATGGATTTAGACCAGCGATCCCAGTTGTCGAGCTTGCCGCCGTGGGCGTTCGGGAAGACAAAATCCTCCGGGCTTTTTCCTTCGCGCATCACGGCGAGCATAGAAACGGCTTGGCCCGGCAGGGGGATAACGTGCGGTTGGATTGGAGCTTGCTTTTTTCGCGCTCTGCTGCGGGTGTCTTTCCGCCGTCCCGCAGCGACCGTCCACAAGCCAACATCAAGGTCAAACTCACTCCAAGTCGCTGCGCAGACCTCGTCCAGTCTGGCAGCAGTCCAAAGCATTAGTTTGGCGGCTGGGCCGTGATGCCCCTTAGCAAGTTCGGGCAGGACTAGGGTGAGGGTTTTCCGGTCCAGTACGGTATGGCCGCCCCCTTCAATGCTCCGTTCAGCGGGCTTTTCCAGTTGGGAGAAACCTTGCTGCATCAGTCCTCGTTTCTCAGCCCATCGTGCCAAGGGCTTGAGGTAGGTAATGGCCCGGCTCGCCGAGGACGCACTAGGATGAGCGTCCGCCGCCAGTTGCAGTTCCCTCACGGTGACATCAGTTGCGGGTTTATCGAGGTGCTTGCTGAACACGTGCCTTATGCGCGCTCGCTGTTCATCCTTTGTCCGGAGCGCCGCCCCGTCCCCGTCGAAGTAGGTTTTTATGACACTGTCGAATGTCCCTATTCCGGCCTTAGCGTCCCTGACCCGTCGCCTAGCCTCACGACGCTCGCCGGTTGGGTCGCCCCCCTGTTTAACGGCCCGTTTGATTATTTCCCCCCGCTGCCTAGCCTCGGCAAGGGACAGGTTGTCACCGACATCGAACCGCCGCCGTTCGCCCTTCAAGTTACGAATGTTGAGCGACCAAAACCGACCGCCCCGGCTGATCCGCACTCGCAGGCCGGGCAGGTGACCGTCCCCTAGTTCAACCACTTCATCGTCGCGTGGACGCACCGCTTCAAGTCGTTTCGCGTTTAGAGGTTGAATACGCCTTGGCATATCGGGCTCGTTAAAAAGGTTCCAAAAAAGTTCCAAAAGATGTGAGATTGCTCGAGACGAATTGCAATGGCATGAGTTAAATAAGTGCACATACAATATGGTTAAATTGAATGTTTCTCTGTCTCATGAAGTGTTATCGCGTATCACGTAATTTCAGCGAAAACTTACTGTGGAACAGGAGGTCGGTGGTTCGAGCCCACCCAACTGTACCATCACAACAAAATTCCCCGTGATTTCAGCAACGTACTGATAGACCTGACGTATTTGCCTCGCCTAAAATACAAAAGGCGTCACAAATGGCATTGCGGATGGTTGCGTTAAATCGTTTGCCGAACGGTCAGTTCTTCTCTCGAAAGGTCATCCCGGTTGACGTGCGCGACGCCTATTCGCGCCTCTACGGTGGGCATTGGGAAGCCCAACTGAGGCAGCCCGCCGATACCCCGAGAGCGGAAGCAAAGACACGCCACGCGGAGTTCATCGCGGAGATTGAAACTCGCATTGCGACCTTACGTGCTCAGCGGAACGGGGAAGGTCAACCCCTCACTAAGCTAAACGCCATCGCGCTCGCTGGCCGTTGGTACACATGGTTCGTGAGGCAGTATGAGGCCGAGCCGTGGCCAGCAAAGCGCTGGCGGGACCTTGGCGAGCACCTCGTGTGGGATGTGCTCTATCCCCACGCACCCGATAGCTACCTCGAAGACCCGAAGGCTGATCCTCATTGGGAGTGGGTAAAGGACCCAGACGTGCGCGAGGCTGTGAGGCCGCAGATTGCGGAGGAGGCGCGCGTTGCAAGGTTCTTGGCAAGTGAGGGACTGGCTCTGAACAACGATGCCTACGCGCTCTTTGTCGATGCCGTGGGCGACAACCTCTATCCTGCCTTTGAGCTTCTAGCGCGTCGAGCTGATGGCGATTATTCGGCTGACACCACGCCAGAGAGCTTTCCACCTTTCATCAACGGGCCAGCAGGGAAGTCCGAAGGTATCGGCTGCTGGGACCTGTTCGAAGCATCCGTAAAAGCGAAGAAGCTCGCTGACGGCACTGTGGAGCGGTGGCGTGCCGTGTTCCTCAAGATGCAGCAGCAATTCGCAGATATTGGAGCAAACGGTATCACCGAGGACGCAGCTCGGGCATGGATCAGAGGTTTGGTGTCCGAGGATCGCTCTGCACGGACTGTGCGCGAAGTGTGGTTATCTTCGTCGCGGAGTGTATTCAGTTGGGGCGTGGATCAAAAACTCGTCCGCAATAATCCGTTTGCCACCATAAAGGTAGACGTTCCACGGAAGGTGCAAACCCGCGAGACTGGCAAGGCTTTCACGACGGAAGAAACGCAGACAATCTTGAAAGCGTCGTTTGCCTGCACGCATCCTAAGACGCCATGGGAGCGGGCTAAGCGTTGGGTGCCATGGCTGTGCGCTTATTCCGGCGCTCGTGCGGGTGAAATCACGCAGTTGCGTGGACGCGACATAGAGCAGCGTGGGCACTTCTATGTGATGAAGTTGACGCCAGATGCTGGTCCGATAAAGACGCGCCAAATACGCACCGTGCCGATACACGAGCACCTCATTGACCAAGGTTTCCTCAAGATGGTTCAGAAAGTTGGCAGAGGTGCTTTGTTTTATAACGATCAAGGGCCACAACGAGCGCACCAAGGTGATCCGTTGAAGCCAAGTCGGTCTCGCGCGGCCACCACGAGAGCGCACCTCGGTGAATGGGTTAGGAGCATCGGTGTAACCGACACCGAGATAAGCCCGAACCACGCTTGGCGTCATACGTTCAAGGCGCAGGCTGCGCGAGTGGGAATGGATGAGCGCTACAGCGATGCAATCACTGGGCACTCACCAGCGACGACCGGCAGGGCTTACACCAAACCAACTCCCGAAGACTTGGCGGTGGCGATGAAGAAATTCCCACGATACGAGCTGTCGGACGCGGAGAGGTCCCGACCGGCGAACCGAGCTTAGGGAATACGTTCTGGTTTAGTGGATTGAGCAGAATGACGGACGAATACGACGACTGGGATGCGCCAGAGCAGCTCGCGTGGGAACCTAAGACCCCTAAAGAAAAACGCGAGGCGCTTGGTTACGCGCCCTTAGCAACTCTTCGTGCAACACCGGCAACCGCGCAGGCTGCAGCGCTCATGCGCGACTTGGCTGAGCGCTATCCGAGGCCACAAGCGGCGAAGGGGAAGACCTATGCGCGCCGCAAGACGCTGGTGGGTTATGCGAACGCAGGCGGGGCGTTCATCGCCGATCTGCTTGCCGCAGCTGCAAAAAAGCGTAGCGAGGGTTGGCTTCGGTGTTCACACAACAAGTCTGATTACACCGACCAGTACGTCAAATGGACCACGTTCGACGGTGTTCGAAAAGCGTGGCTTGAGGCGGGTCTGATTGAGCATAAACCGGGGTATCCCGGCATGCTGGCGTTCGGCAACCCTGGGCCGACCTCGGGGAAGCTCACGCGCTACCGAGCGACACCGAAGCTCCTTGAGATTGCTGCAAAACACGGGATCACACCGGCCAACGTGCTTCAGCACTTCAGGATCGAGTTCAAGATGCCATCCGAGCTGATTTGGCTCACCCAGCCCTCCGAGCCAACACCGAACACGCCAAAGGTCGTCAAGCTACGGAGCGACGTAGCTGAGTTGAACGAGTTCTTTGCCAAGCAGACGTTAACACCTCTGACGATCAAGCACCTCGGTTGGATCAGGATGTTCCACGGGTACAACGAGGGCTTCCGTTGGGACAAAGGTGGCCGCCTTTACTCTCAACCTCAAGGACCGGCCTGCTATCAAAACCAATCCGAGGCGACGCGGCTACAGATGCGCATCAATGACGAGCGCGTAATCGAGATTGATTTCTCGTCCTCGTACCTGACCATCTTCTATTCGCTCTGTGATGAGGTGCTCGATAACACTCAGGATGCTTACGGAAACATTCTAGGGCCGTCGCAACTCGACAGGCACGTCGCGAAGTTCTGGATCAACGCGTCGTTCGGTAACAGCAAGCTGTTGACCAAGTGGACCAAGGATTTGGTTGATGACTTGGAGGACCAGCTTAAGAAGAAAGGACTGTCGGGTTTCGACAAGAGCCTCTATCCGATGAGGACGATCAAGGAGAAAGTGCTTGAAAGACACCCGCTGCTCACGCGGTGGGGCGGAAAGCTTAAGGGGCGCGTGCGGGGCTACGGCGACCTTATGTTCATGGAGAGCGAGGCGATTATTGGCGCAATGCTGACGCTCATGCGTGATCATCAAATTCCGAGCCTGCCTGTACACGACAGCCTAATCGTTCCAGCCTCGAAGTTTCTTGTAGCAAAGGGGATACTGATTGATCAGTTTCGCAAGCAAACCGGCGTGACCCCAAAACTTGACCCTGAAGATGATCCAGAGGATTTTTAGGGAAGCTGAGACCCTAAGTAGTACCTAGGTAAGGGTGGCTATTATCACTGATAATCTACCTGAATTCATACAGCGGGAGACCAGTCCATAACGTGGAAGGAATGTTAGGGCCTTTAGGTGCCCCCATCCTGACGACAAAAAGTCCGTAGCGAAGGGGGATCAGCAGATGCCGTTTCAAGGGGCCACCAAGGATAGCGCCTGAGAACCCCAGCGGAGCCTTGGGTTCTTTTGCCGCCCCTTCGCCCACCTCGGACCAGCCAGCTCAAATGGCTACCAGTGGTAACCGCAGGCCCATCTGGAGGCACCGTGAATAACGGGTTTTCGCGGGGTGGCTGCCGTAGAACTTAGCTTTTGAGTAAGTGTGGGCTTGCGATGGAAACAGCCGGGTCCACTTTGGTAAACCCGGCCGCGTCACGAAGACTACTCGCAGTGGCACTTGGAATGAGAACCGCCATCGTAACTGCACACAGGATGCGTCCCTGCCGGACAGGCGCTAGCGGGGGCAATTCCGGTGACCAAAAGCGAGAAGGCAGCAGCCACAAGGTATTCCTCCGGTGTGGGCCGCCTTGTTCAGTTACGGGTATCCGGCGAAGATCTAGCTTTAAGGCTAGCCTTAAGGTCGGTAGATGCGGGTAGAGGTTCTGGGCGGGGTTGAGCGTCGCCGCCGCTGGTCTCGCGACGATAAGATGCGGATCATCGAAGAGACGCTGACGCCCGGCGCGGTGGTGACGGAGATCGCGCGGCGACACGGCATTGCGACGAGTTTGGTGTTCACGTGGCGGCGGCGGGCTCGCCTGGCGAGTGTCGTTTCGGCGGGACCGCGGCTTGTCCCGGTTCAGCTCACCCCGGCAGCGGCCGAAAGCGGCCGATCGATCGAAGCCCCAGTGGCGATGCCATCCCGAAAGCGCCGGGGCCTGATCGAAATCGAGCTCGGTGACGGCAAGCGCGTCAGCGTTGACGAGAATGTCGACGCTGAGGCGTTGGGGCGGGTTCTTGATGTTCTGAGCCGACGATGATCCCGATACCGAGCGGCGTCAGGGTCTGGATCGCCACTGGGCACACGGACATGCGCCGCGGCATGCAGGGCCTGGCTTTGACGGTTCAGGAGAGTTTGAAGCGCGATCCTCATGCCGGCGATCTCTATATCTTCCGCGGGCGTCGGGGAGATCTCGCCAAGATTCTTTGGCATGATGGCATCGGCCTGTCGCTATACGCCAAGCGTCTTGACCGCGGGAAGTTCATCTGGCCCTCGGTGTCATCCGGCGCGGTGTCGATCTCAGCGGCCCAGATGGCTTATATGCTGGAAGGGATCGATTGGAGAAATCCACAAATGACGTGGCGCCCGCAGAGCGCCGGCTGAGCCAAATAAAATATTTGGACCACGCGCATTTTAGGGCGCCACAAATCACTGAATTTATGATTCTCTGGTTTGTATGGACACGCCTCGCGACGCTCTTCCCGACGACATAAACGCTCTGAAAGTGGCGTTGGCGAGCGAACGCGCGAAGGCTTTGGATATCGCAGCGGAGCTTGCGGTTGCCCGTGCGAGGGCGTCGGAAGACAGTGCGCTGATTGCCCAGCAGAAGCTGCAGATCGCCAAGCTGCAACGCCAGATCTACGGCCAAAGATCGGAACGCTCGTCTCGCCTGATCGACCAATTGGCGCTTACGTTCGAAGAGCTGGAAGCAGATGCCACTGAAGACGAACTGGCCGCCGAACAAGCTGTCGCCAAGACGACGACGGTGCGCGGATTTACGCGCGCGCGTCCCGAACGCAATACGTTCCCCGACCATCTTCCCCGCGAGCGCGTGGTGATTGATCCGCCAACGGCGTGTGAATGCTGCGGCGGCAATCGCTTGCGCAAGCTCGGCGAAGACGTGACCCGGACACTGGAATTGGTGCCGCGCCAGTGGAAAGTGATCGAGACGGTGCGGGAGAAGTTTAGCTGCCGCGACTGTGAAAAGATTAGCCAGGCACCAGCACCATTCCATGCCGTTGCAAGAGGCTGGGCTGGCCCAAGTCTGCTGGCGATGATCATGTTCGAGAAGTTCGGCCAGCACCAACCCCTGAACCGCCAGGCCGAGCGTTACGCTCTGGAAGGCGTGCCGGTCGCGCTTTCGACGATGGCCGACGCGGTGGGATCAGTCTGCGCGGTGCTTGATCCTCTTCTTCGCCTGCTTGAGGCCTATGTCATGGCAGCCGAACGCCTCCACGGCGACGACACCACCGTGCCCGTGCTGGCCTTGGGCAAGTGCGATGTCGCCCGGTGCTGGGTCTATGTGAAGGACGACCGCCCCTTCGGCGGCTCAGATCCGCCAGCGGCAATGTTCTATTACTCGCGCGATCGAAGGGGCGAGCATCCGCAGGCGCATCTGGCCAACTATAGCGGTATCCTCCAGGCCGACGCCTTCGGCGGATACACCAAACTCTACGAGCCCCAGCGAAGTCCTGGGCCTATCAGGGAAGCGGCCTGTTGGGTCCATGCCCGGCGCCCGTTCTTCGCCATGGCGGATTTTGAGGAAAACGCGCGACGTAAGGCTGCTGGCAAGAAGGAGATCGCCCTCTCGCCGATTGCGATCGAGGTCGTGCGCCGCATCGACGCCCTCTTCGCGATCGAGCGCTCGATCAATGGCCAAAGCACCGACCACCGAAAGGCTGTCCGCCAGGCGCAGAGCGCGCCGTTGGTTGCCGATCTGGAAGCCTATATGCGCGAGCAGTGCGCCAAGCTCTCCCGCGGTCACGATCTGGCAAAGGCCATGAACTACATGTTCAAGCGCTGGGACTCCTTCACACGCTTCCTCGACGATGGGCGCATCTGTATCAGCAACAACGCAGCCGAAAGAGCGCTGCGCGGCATCGCATTGGGCAGAAAGTCGTGGTTATTCTGCGGGTCCGACCGTGGAGGGCGTCGCGCCGCTGCCATGTATAGTCTCATCGTCTCAGCGAAGATGAACGAAGTCGATCCTCAGGCATGGCTCGCCGATGTGCTTGCTCGCATTGCCGCACACCCCACTCACAGGCTCGATGAGCTGTTGCCTTGGAATTGGAAGCCTGTTCAACAGCAACGCCTTGCGATGCAGGCGGCTTGATGGGGCACGTCAACAAAGTCAGCCACGTGTTTACCCTTGGCCATGTTGCCGAGATGCTTGGAGAAGACGAAGACTGGCTGTTCGATGTCGCCGAAGAAATGGACACCGAGGATGGCCAGCTATGGGTCGTCGGCGTCGGAAGACGGCGTGATGGCGTTCACCGATGATGGAATTGAGAACCTCACAAATCTGATCGCAATCCACAAGGACGACCCCAGCATCATCAAAAAACGCCGCCAAGCGCTCGCTGCGATGATCAAGCCGAAAAACGAAGAGCCCGACGAAGTCTAACGGTCTAACCGTTAACTGGACAGATCAGCGTACCTGCGGCCTACAGCGCATGGTTACGCCACAAGTAAGAAATATCGCATCATAAACCTCCCTATTTTTTTGCCCCCAATGAGGCGAGAGCGAATTACCAGATGCAATCTTTACTTGCAACAACCGTCCGTGAGACCACGAGGACGTGATACTCCCGCTTCTGGGCCGGGATGCGCTAGGTCCATGATGGCTTGTCGCTCTCCAGACCGCTCGCTTTACCTCGGCAGCGGCAGGTCAGCGAAGCCGAAGGTCTTGAAGGCGGGGATGTCGGCCATTTGAGAACCGTAGGTGGGTCGAAGGAAGGACCCTAAGCAAACCGAAGCCATCCCGTGCACCGCCACGAAACGGCCGATGAGTGCCGTGTTTGCTCCTCTGTCCGCCCGCTCAAGGATGTTTGCATCTTCCTAGTGCCGTGTTTGTGTTTGATGATCTTCGATGTTGTCGGCGACCTCCTCGCAGACAGACGCCAGATCAAGTAGCTCATTTTTGATAAACGCATCCTCGGTTCGCTCGGCGATTTCGCGATAGATAGTTGCGTGCGCGCGAAGATGATCAGGCCAATCCTGCGTGCCAAGATTGGCATCGTCGAGATTGGGGTCGTGACAATCCATAATCGAGCTTTCATTAGAACGCTGAACGCGTGAAACTGATATAGGGTCTCCATCTGCTGGCAGTACTAAATTCAAATTCATTACGGGCCGTTGAGACACAGGAGCCTAGACGCCCAAGCTGCTTTGCATTGATCGACGCGTTCTCGCCTTAGTTACCCTCAGGCTTACCTTCGAACTTGATGCCGCACTTCTTTGCAATGGACGCTTGCTCAATAGCGACCATCTGCCCTTTCATCTGTCCCAACTCGGCGGCTGTTTGCTTATCGCCGCCAACGAAGAACGCTGCGGGCCAGAAGATCACAACGGCTGCCGTCGTCGCGATGGTGTCATTGGTTCGCTGCTTGTCTTGCGCTCCAGACAAGGCCGCAGCGCGCGCCGAGATGCCCTGAGCTTCCAAGGCAAGCTGCTGACAGTTATAAGACTGGTAAAGCACGGGAGAGACATAGGCCGGTGTGATGTCGCTTGAGCTGGATGCGCAGCCAGCAAGAAATAACGCGCCCAAAAGAGCGCAGGTCGCCTTTTTCATTGAATAGCCCCCTAGACTAGGACAACTTTCGTTCAATCAGGGCTTGAAATCAAGCGCGAATACACCCGCTTAGGACAACTCAATGGGAGACTACTCGGCTTGCGTGGTGTTGCACAAAGATCAGCGATAGCTGAACGCTTACACCGCCCGCCGCTTTACCTCGGCAGCGGCTGGCCAGCGAAGCGTCCGATTTTGAAGCCGGGGATGTCGGTCATTTGAGAACCGTAGTTGGGTTGGAGGAGGACCCAAATCCGCAGCCCGCCACGAGGCCGCGTTGGGGTGCCACCTGTCTCCCCGAGTAACCCGAATGGCACGTGCCTGATACCTTCGGCACCACAGGCCAAATGCCTTACCGTAAAGTTAAGGTGATCGACACGTATTCGTCACGGGCGACCGCTGAGCCGTGGCGTCCCCACGAGAGGCCTGTGATGACCAAAGTTCCGCCTTCGCACTTCAGCCCCGAATTGGTCGCACTCATGAAGGCGGCACTGGACACGGCGGTTGAACAGATCGCCTATTCGCAGCCCACACCGGCTACGAAGGCGAAGATGGCGGAGCGGATAGTCCGAACGGCTTCCGAAGGCGTCACGGACCTACATGAGCTTATGAGCGTCGCGGTTGACGAAGGACGCGTGCCAGCGGCGTGACAAGCAAGCTGCCCTATTGCGTCGCTAGAGCATCTGCCCAGCTGAACCCATAGTGGATGCTAATGCTTTTCATCGCGAGGACGCCGCCAAGGACGCAAGCGATTAAAACCAACGTCTTCGTCGAGAACACTTTGGTGAACAGCGCCATGTTCGCTTTCTAACGCCGATGTCCTAGTCTAATTCCAAGCTTGAGCGCCTTCTGACGTAGCGATCCAACAGACCGTTTGGTCAGCTTTGCAATCTTGGCGACCGGCGTCTTTGACTTCGAGTGAGCGCGCAACTCTTTAACATCGGCTTTGGTGTATTCACGACGCACGGCCGTCTTCTTCTTTGCTTTCTTGGCCACTGATTATTCCCTGATTTGTGAGGCGGCGTTACTACCACAAAAATTCTGGTCAACAAGCTCAATCCGTTCGTTCAATCGAGGGAACGCCGCTCGCCTTAGCTCGGCTGCGGCTCGCCAGCGAAGCCGAAGGTTCTGAAGCTGGCAGTGCCTCGAATTTGAAAACCGTAGGGGGGCCGGGTAGGGGACCCAAAGCGACGGAGGTTTCCCCGCGCCACCACGAGGCGGCCGATTAAACTTTTGTTCGCCTCTACGCCCGCTCAAGGATGTTCGCGACGCTCTGCGCGTACCATTGTCCACCCCGCGCCGTCGCGATGCCTCGCGCATTGAGCGCTTCTGCTATCTCTCGAAGTGTGCGCGCACCTGCCTTCTGCGCTTCGCGAATGATGGGCAGCACGTTAGCGGCGTATCGCTCGGCTTCCGCCTTCACAGCTTCCACAGCGCTCTTGCGGGCCACGTGGAGCTTCGGGTTTCCCAAGGATACGCCGCGAGCCTTGGCGGCCGAAAGCGCTTGCCGAGTGCGCGTGGAGATGAGCGACCGCTCTTTCTCAGCCAATGCGGCGAACAGGTGAAGGACGAAGGGGTCTACGTCAGGCCCAAGCTCGGCGACTAGGAACGGGACCTTGTGGGCCATGAGGCCGGAGATAAAGTGAACGTCGCGGCTGAGACGGTCTAGCTTGGCGACGGCCACGTGACACTTGAGTTTCCTTGCGGCGGCTAAGGCGGCCTTGAGCTGTGGTCGCCGATCTAGTGCGTCAGCCCCTTTGCCGGTTTCAACCTCCACGAACTCTTGAGCGACCACAAGGCGTTCGCTATTGGCGAACTGAGCCAACGTGTTGCG
Organism: uncultured Alphaproteobacteria bacterium; assembly: GCA_963770515.1. GTDB lineage: Bacteria > Pseudomonadota > Alphaproteobacteria > Rhizobiales > Xanthobacteraceae > Bradyrhizobium. The sequence continues at coordinate 108,467 of CAVYPW010000001.1, read as the reverse complement.
TTGTGCCTCAATGCCAAGCCCTGACCGCCCTTGGCCGGACGTTGATACGCGAATGTAGGTGATAATCGCCTCGTCGATCATGGTCGCTTGCTCCTGTCTAATAACAATACGTCCATTTAGGATTTTTACAAGTCTGCCGGGCGAGGGACTTGTCACTATGTTCTTTATTTGTTCTAAGTTGAGCCAACATTCGAGGTTAAACGCAATGCTAGAGACTTTGGTCTATCCTTCGCGGAACGTGTGGGTGGAGGACCATTCGGAAATGCCGGACGAGTTTTTTTCGGAGCGCGCCGATCAATCGGAAGTCAAAGCTTTGATCGTGAGCCAGTATTTTGACATTTGGTCAAAGATCATAGCGCCAAGAACTATGCTGTCGGATGGGAAGCTCGCCTATATAGATCTATTCGCAGGCCCTGGCCGTTACGAAGACGGCTCAGCGTCAACACCGCTCATGGTTTTGAGCAAAGCTATTGCAAACCCAAAGGTCGCTGCCGGGCTGGTGTCCATTTTCAACGACATGGATGAAAATCACACCAAGACATTACGTAAAGAGATTGACGCCCTGTCGGGAAAATCGAACTTGAAGTTCGATCCCCAAATCTACGAGGGCGAAGTCAATGCCTCAATCGCTGACTACTTCGAGAAGACGAAACTGATACCAACATTCTCGTTTATCGATCCCTTCGGATACAAGGGCCTCTCTTGGGCGCTCATTCGAAGCGTTATGAAGGATTGGGGCAGCGACTGCGTATTCTTCTTCAACTATTCCCGCATCAATGCTGGCATCAATAATCCGGTCGTTAATGCGCACATGGAAGCGCTCTTCGGAAAAAGTAACTTGGAGCACCTTCGGGCATCACTGAACGCATCGCAGGCTAATCGCGAAGGCATGATCATAGAGCATCTAAGGACCGCAGTGATCGAGGCTGGTGCAAAACACGCACTGTTGTTTCGTTTTCGCAACGAGAACAATACTAGGACCACGCACTACCTCGTCTTTGCAACGAAACACTCGACTGGATACGAGCTAATGAAAGAGATTATGGGTACACATAGCTCGCAATTCGACCAAGGCGTCCCAAGCTACGAATATGCTCCCTCTATGGTGGGCGCCGGCACGCTGTTCGAGGATGCGTTAGACCAGCTTGAAGATCGTCTAGTGGTAGAGTTCGCTGGCCAAAAACTAACGATGGAGCAGATTTATCATCGAGACAACATGGAGCGGCCGTTCATCAAAAAGAACTATAAAGATGCTCTCGGAAACCTTCGTGCTGCTGGCCGCATTTCGACCGACCGCGTGCCTAAAGCGGGTACGTTCGCAGACGGAGTTGTTGTGACCTTCCCAGTCAAGCCAGTGGGTCGTGCGTAATGGCCATCTCATCAAACATCGAGTGGACTGAAGCCACATGGAACCCCGTGAGCGGTTGCACTGTGCTGTCGCCGGGTTGCACAAACTGCTACGCAATGCGGATGGCAAAGCGGCTCGAAGCTATGGGCCAAGAGAAGTACCGAGGTACGACGAGGATAACTGGAGGGCGGCCTAAGTGGACCGGAAGGATTAAAGCGGATCGCTCATCGCTCGAACTTCCGATGAATTGGGTGCGGGGGAGACGCATTTTCGTAAACAGCATGTCAGACTTGTTCCACGACAAAGTTCCGTTTGAGTTCATTCAGGAAGTGTTCGCCGTGATGGCGAAGACGCCTCAGCACACCTACCAAATCCTCACAAAACGCGCTGAAAGGCTTTCTGCTCTGTCAGCGAAACTGCGCTGGAGCCGAAATGTTTGGATAGGGGTGAGCGTAGAGAGCGAAGATTACTGGTGGCGCGTCGATCATTTGCGCCGTGTTCAGGCTCACGTCCGCTTTGTTAGTCTTGAGCCACTCCTTGGACCGCTGAAATCGTTGGATTTCGACGGCATACAATGGGCTATCGCCGGTGGGGAGAGTGGCCCAAATGCGCGGCCGGTAGAGTTGGAATGGGTCCGTAATATCCGAGATGCTTGTATTGATCAGGATGTGGCATTTCATTTCAAGCAATGGGGCGGCACCAACAAAAAGAGAAACGGGCGTGTTCTCGACAATCGTACTTGGGATGATTACCCCGCGACTGCCGCATTGTAGCCGTCGCGAACAGCGGTTTAAAGCTTGGGGCAGCGCTTAAAGTTACGCCACAAGGTCACAGGTGATGAGAAGGGACCATTCTACGGATGGTACCCCGCAGATTGGGTTAAGTTGTACACAACGGGTGATTACGACTTCGTCCGGTCATCGGACGTGGTTGACAAGAATGGCCGCGAAATATTTTCAGGTGATCTTCTTTCAATCGGTGACGGCGCGCCTTTTGAAGTCGTCGAGAACCTAGAAAAGGTCGGGGTGATCTTCGAAAACGGTTTTGAGGAACTCACGCCAGAGCTTGGAAGCATTTGTGAGGTCGTCGGCCGCGAGGGCTGTGTCTTCTAGCGACTTTTTATCGAATACTCACATGCCAATGTCCTGCGAGCGTGCCGCTCATCTTGACAGCTAACGTAACGCTGGCTCCGCCACTGGAGCGCTAGAAAGGCGCTTTCCAGAAATACAAAAAGGTAATACAAAACGCGACTTGCTGAGCGCAAATTCGCCAGGTTTATCAAGGCTGAAGCGGAGTGTTGGCGGTACCCACCCAACTGTACCAAAAACTTCAGATAGTTAGTAAAGATCGGCGGAACTCGTGGACCAACCTAGCTACCGCGTAGCTACCATCATACGACGCCAACGCCTGACTGACGTCGAGAAGACCCTGATGACTCTCTTGTGATTGCTAGTTGATGGCGCGAAGTTCACATCATGTCGCCGCCGCGCTGTCGCCGCACGCTTCGCGCTCTCTTTTCCAATTGGAAGCGCACCGTTCCCGAGATGAGCGGTGAAGGCCCGCAGCGCAATCAGCACGGCGCCGAGTCCGCCCTTATCTGCTTGCTCGGGCCGTCAAGGCCCTTACGGCCTGACGCCGGTCCGAGCAGCAAGCAACCGTAGACCTCGTCAGACTGCATCTGACTCGCGCTCCGGACGCCATCCGACTGGATCTGCAATCCAACGGTTGATGTCCGATTCATGCCAGCCGGTCCCATTGGTGCTGATTTTGAACTGAGCCGGAAACGTACCCTCGGCGATCTTGCGGTAGATGGTGGACCGGGACAGCCCGGTCCTGGCGAGGACGGTTTTCAAGCGGATGATACGGTCTGGTTCGCGCATGGCCGCGCTGCCTCGTGCTCGCTGTTTCTGACGGCATCTGAGACAAGACAGGACAGGCCGTTGCGGGCGCGCAAGCGCATTTTATACATCACCGTACTCTGGCGTTCAGACGGCGGAAAATAGGATGAATCAAATTTCGATGCCCCTACCTCTACCGAGGTCGATGCCGTGGGTGAATGCCAATTCCAGGCCGAGCCGACGGCCTGATTTGAATGCGATGCCGAGTTCCCGCTTGCGGTTTTCGAGGAGAGATTCCAATTGCGGATCGCGTTCGAGGCCTCTCGCCATATCGCCCATCGCGGAGCGGGTAGGAGAAGTCGCCTGCCTGATACTGGCGCAGGCTGGTGTGGTCGAGTTCCTGCCACCGCTGCACGAAGCGGTCGGCGTAGCGCTCCGGATTGATGCGCAATTCGGTTTCGAGCTGAAGCGCGCGGATGGCACGGTTGACCCGGCCGCCAGCCGCCTCGTGGGCAAGGTCGGGATCCTTCTTGTAGGCGGCTTCAGCGTCGACCGATCCATAGGGCCGCACCTCCTCGAAGATTTTTCGGGCCTTTTGGAGTTCTTTCACCTGCTCGGGACTCGCCTCGCCACCCATCTCCTGCGCCTCGAAGATCGCATCCACGGCGCGGGCATGGCGCACAAGCATCCGGGTGCGGAAACGACGCATTTCTTTTTCCAGGTCTTCCGCCACCTTCCGTTCCGGCGCTTCGGTCTCGCGCCGCTCGGCTGCGGTAACACTCCTTTCCCTTTCCCGCGTTTCCCGCTCAGGCCTCTGCCCATCATCCAAACCTAGCGCAGCGTCTGCGGATGTGCGCAGTCCGTCGAACACGTTGCGGACCTTATCGGGCACGACCTTGCGCACGATCTCGGCCACGCGCTCGCGGAAGGTGATCCCGCGCCGCTCGGCGTAGCTTTGCGCCGGATCGCGTTGCTCGTAATCCGCGGCCATGTCCTTCGCGCGATCGCGCGACAGGGTGCGAACAAGCCGGTCCTGGCCCGCAAAATCATCGCGGCCATAGTGCAGCTCTAAGCCGTCGCGGTGCCGCGACAGGGCGACATAGCTCGCATGGGCATCCATACCCGGTGTCGCCAGCACATGGGCGCGGTCTACCGTCATGCCCTGCGCCTTGTGGATGGTCGCGGCATAGCCGTGGTCGATGCGGTTGTAGTCCTTGAGGTCGAAGCGAACGGATCGGCCATCGTCGGTCTGCACGGTCATGGATTGCGCACCGACCTGCTCGATGGTCCCGAGAGTGCCGTTCTTCACGCCGAGGCCGCGCTCATTTTGCAGGAACATGACCCGATCCCCGCTAGCGAAGTGCCGCCCGCCGCGTTCGACCACAAGGCGGACGTCATCGCCCAGATCGCCCGCCGTCCGCATCCGCTCGCGCGCGGCTTCGTTAAGCGCTCTGACTTCGTCATTGGTGTGGGTGAGGATGATCCGGCTACGCTCCGGTGCTGACTGGCGGTCGCGGTCCCAGCGCTCGATCAAATCGCCGCGCGCCTGTTCGCGGGTCTGGGCCTCGTGCACCATCTCGTGGGAACGATAGGCTTCCAGCGCGTTGGCGGTTAGGCGATTGGCCAGATCACGCGTGGCGTCCCGTTGCCAGTCTTCCCGCTGGCGGCGTACCTCGCCGATTTCCGCGCCGCCGTGACGCTCATGGATCGAGCGGAACGCTGCGCCGGCTTCGATGGCTTGCAGTTGTTGGGGATCTCCGACCAGTACGACCTTCGCGCCGGCCTCAGTGGCATGGGACAGCACGCGCTCCAACTGGCGCGTGCCGACCATACCGGCCTCGTCGATCACCAGGACATCGCGGGTCGTGAGCAGGTCGCGTCCTTGTTCCCAGCTATGTTCCATGCTGGCGATGGTGCGGGAGGATATACCCGATCCGCTTTCGAGGTTTTCGGCAGCAATGCAGGACAGCGCCATGCCCCGGACCTCATAGCCCGCTGCTTCCCAGGCCTCTCGCGCTACGACCAGCATAGCGCTTTTTCCCGTTCCGGCATGGCCGACCACAATGCCGAGATCGCGCCCATCGGTGATATGCGCCAGCGCCTCGGCTTGCTCGCCCGACAGGACAAGCCCGCGTTCTTTCGCCCGCGCCAGCGCCGCTCCGCGATCCCCATCACGCACCTCATGGCGACCCCGTTCGGCCATGCGTTCGGCGGCATGGTGCAGACGCTGTTCCGCTTGGATCATTGTGCGGGTGGTAAAGCGGTCCTCGCCGCTGATATCCTTGCCGAGGTCGACCAGATCCGGGGCGCGATGCATCGCGCCCATGACTTCGTTGAACTGGTCGATCCCGTCACTGTGCCGGTGCGCGAACTTCGCCATGTCGCGCTGCGTGAAGGTCGATTGCTGCTGCGTGATCGCGTCGAGCCCAAGGGTAGGATCGGCGATGATCCGCGCGCCATTGCCGCGCGCGATCTCGCGGTGCATTTCGGCGCGGTCGGCCTCGCTTCCTTCGCCCTCGACGCCTCGATTTTCAATGCGTTTGGCGGGGGCGCCGATCTGGCTTTGTGGCTCCAGCGCGATGCCTTGCGCTTCCAGACTGCGATGGTCGATCCGCGCGTCGATGTCGAGTTCGGCCAGGCGCTCATTGGCGATCTCGGCCCAGCGTTCGCGCCAGCGCTCGACCATCTCGGTCCGGTTCCAGTCTCGGACCTTTTGGCCAAAACCGCTCTCGTCCCCATTCACGCCGACTTGGCCCATGGTCAGCATGACATGGGCGTGGGGCTTGGGCAGGCCGTCCTCGCTGATGTCCCAATGCACGTTGAGATCGGCGATCATGCCCCGATCGACGAATTCGCCCCGAGCGAAGTCGCGGGCGAGCTCGATGCCCTGCGCCTGCGTCAGTTCGCGCGGGATGGCGAATTCGACCTCGCGGGCAAGCTGGGCATCTTTGCGGATTTCGAACGCCTCGACATCGTTCCAGAGCCGTTCGCGGTCGCCCCACGCTTGCGGCGCATGCTCCGGCAGCATCACCTCGGAATGGACGACGCCGCGCTTGCCGGAAAAATCGTGGCTGCGATCCAGCCTCTCGTCGCGCAGCCGCGAGGCGGAGCGGTAGGCGGCTGACGCCACCGCGCTCGAGCCAGACTTGCACGCTAGCTTCTGGTCATATCTGGGTGACTGGGTCCAAGCCCGCTCCCCGGAGCCCAAGGAGATATCCCATGTCCGTCGATCCGAAGTACATACGACCGCGACAGCGAGCGGCGGTGGCCGCGACGGAAGAACCTCGCCGGCCGACGGCACGATGTTCTTCGACCTCGTCGTTCCGAAAAAATTAGGAGGCCCCGGCGGCGCCGGCGCAAATCCCGAAAAACTCTTTGCGCTGGGCTATGCCGCCTGCTTCCTCTCCGCCATGCGCACGGCATCGGCCAGGACGAAGATCAAACGTCCGGAGGGATCGACCGTCACTGCAACCGTCGCTATTGGTCCGCGCTCCGAGGGTGGGTTTGGCATTACGGCTGCGCTCGACGTTTTTTGCCTGATCTGCCGGAGACGGAGGCGAAGAGGTTAGTCGGGCCACTCATGAGATCTGCCCGTATTCGAACGCGATCAAGGTCGGCGTGGATGTCAAGATAACGATACGTTCGTGACCTAAGCATTGCGGGGTGGCTGCCCTCGCATTTGGTAGCCGGTCTGGCGCGACGCTAAAGCTGTCGCGTCTTTAACTCTTCAAACTCGTTGTGGCAGGCAGAGCTGAAGCCGCGCAACAAATCAATGGTGCCATCGATAGCCATTTCTCGCAGTTCGAAAAAGCTCTTCTCAGGTTCCAGATAGGTATCCAGAATTTTGCGTGTAACCATCTCAGCATTTTCGATCACTTCCGGGGAAGACAAGACTCGCATTCTGCTCAGCTTTGCATAGAGACCGACCAGACCGGGAATGTCCGCTTCATTGTGCTGCAGCGCATCGATGTGGCACCTGGAAGCCTCCTCAATGAAATCCTTGTAGAGTATCTGCCGACGATTCCTTTCATGATTGAGCCATTGGGCGCGAACCTGGCTCCGATGGTTGATCCAATTGGCGATGCCGCTCGTCAAGCCGCCGACGGCTGCTCCGGTCAGGGCGGCGAGCGCAGAAATAATTGAGCCATCCATTCCGTAATTTCCACCACCGTGGCGTGCGTCAATCTTTGCGCAACAAGCCGGCATTGGCCTGGTTGACGTCACTACATCCGGTCAAAATCATCGCGACGCTGAGCTCCTCTCTCAGGATTTCCAGCATGTCTCGCACCCCGGATTCGCCAGTTGCCACGCGTTGGCGTTGCAACGTGGCCTGTAGCTCCGCAATATTCGCGTGCAGGGTGGGAACGAGCCGCCGCTGATATAGTCGTACAAGAACGGGGGAGCTGCGCTTCGCATTGTTTGCGATAGTCTTCAATCTTCGCGATAATCATTTTGGCCCTCCCAAATTATCAGTTGCGCTGAGCGGTCCAATAGCCTGAGCAACGCGTGGCGCCCGAGTATCCCCGCCAGGTGCCATGACCGGCTCTGTTAGCGAGCCTGCCGGTGCCGGAAGCGTACTTGTCCTGGACGGTGACGGACGCACGTACCGCGCCCGAGGGCGCGACAGAACCTTTGAACCTGACAAGGTTCGGATGCGTGACGATTCCGTCGTTGATGTTGACCGTAAAACTATAGTTCGGGTCACACGTGCCACGTTGCGTCACGAAGAGAAGGTCCCAAGACCCGTCGTAGAGCGAGCGTGCCTCGGCGATGGAGGTCAGACCAGCGAGACTGCCCGCGAGTTCGGCGGTCATCAGGAATTTTACCATCGTCGTGTCTCCAAGCTTGGCGTGCGGAAGTCGCCCCGGGTATAGGGGGAACGGTCGTGCCAGTGCTTGTTCAAAACTGCTTCAATCGTTCTCTGCGTCGGCTGCGCTGCGAACGCCTGGGATGATCAGCACCCGTTGCCCATCAAGGCGAGCATCCTTCGTGTTCCGGCTACGCGCCGCCCCGGTGTGATTTTGTGGTTTTGTCGCAACTTGTGCGGGCAGTATTAGCCAATCTGCGGCATGGACCGACAAGATCGAAATCCCGGCAGGCTTAAGTTTTTTTTGCGAAATTTCTGCGGCTTGGCAATTGGCCGCCGGTGCAGAGGGTCTGCTGATGCTGAAGGGCTTTACGGTCCCGCGGTCTCCGCGGGGGGGCGCGGCTTTAACGCCGCCGCCGCCGTGGCACTACGCAGCCGATGTGCTGGCGGTGGAGTTCTGGAGCGATCCGGAAGTATCAGTTAGTATGCTTCCCAAAGAGGTCGAACTCGACGCTCGGAGCAATGGGCGCGCTGTCGCGATTTTCGCGGATTGCCAATTTACGGCAAACGGCGAGGAGTACCTTGATCCAGCGCGCTACCAGAGCCGCGAGTTCATCGTTCTCCTTGACGCCACGTGGCAAGGTTCGCGGATCGCCTGGTGCCCATACGCTTACACCGACAACGATGCGGCGATCATGATGGGCTGGGTCCAGGGTTACCCAAGAAAGCTCGGCGCCATCCACCAGACCCGGACCTTTGCTGCCCAAAGTGCAGCATCGCCACCTCGCGCTCGCAACAGTCGATTTGCCGGTTGTGTGTCGGCCCATGGGCAGCAACTGGCAGAGACCCGCGTGACCTTGCACGAAAAGGTGGATCGGCTCGACGGCCTGTTCGATCGACCTGTTGTGACGCGGCGATATTTTCCGCGGCTTAGCGCCGGCGTGCACGACAAGCCGGTCGTGGACGAACTGGTCCTGTGCATCATGGACGATATACTGATCACCGACGGATGGATCGGCTCGGCGGAATTGATCTTCCCCGAGGTGCATGGCGAAGATCTCGACATGCTGGGCCCGATCAAGGTCGGACGCGGCTATCGATTCGCATTCTCCTTTTCGGTTTCCAGCAACGAGATATTAGCAAATCTGGCTGTCTAGCTCCTGCTTCATACCCACCAAAACTGGCAACGCGTCATTGGAGGCGGCACCGCAAGAATAGACAAGCTGACGCAAGCCCGTGAAATCAATTGCGGCCAGTCTTGATAGACTTTCCCGCAAGTGAGCGAGATGCGCAGGAATTGAGATGCTTAAGGGTTTCACCGTTCCCAAGTCGCCATTCGGCCAGGCAGCACTGGCTGCGCCGCCGCCCTGGCACTACTCGGGCGACGTCGTAGGAGTTGAGTTCTGGGCGGACCCGGCTGCGGCCGCGGCGACACTGCCGCACGGCCTTTCGCCCGATCCAAAGTCGAACGGTCATGCCGTCATGATGTTCCTGGATTGGCAATTTACCGCTCAGGATGACGAGTTTCTCGATCCGGCCCGTTACCAATATCGTGAGGCGCTCGTGCTGCTCGATGCGATCTATCGCGGCCAACCCGTCATGTGGTGCCCTTACATCTATGTCGATAACGATGCCGCGCTGGCGCGGGGGTGGACGCAAGGCTTCCCCAAGAAGATGGGCAGCATTTTCCAAACGCGCACCTTTGCCGCCGCGGGTGCAGCCGCAGCCCCGGTCGTGCCCGGCGGTAGATTTGGCGCGAGCCTTTCCGCACACGGCGAGCGGCTCGCGGAAGCTCGCATCACCTTGCGCAAGCCGATCGAAAATGGATCGTCGCTGCTCAGTCGGCCGACGGTTCTGTTGCGATACTTTCCGAGGCTCGCCACTGGATTCCAGGACAAACCGGCGGTCGACGAGTTGGTGATGTCGGTCACCGACGATCTGGCTGTAGTCAATGCCTGGGTGGGGGAGGGCGAGATTATATCTTCCCGAGGCGAAGGGCGAGGAGCTGCACGCGCTTGCGCCGAAACGCGTCGAATCCGGCTTCCGGTACTCGCTCGCTTATTCGGTCACCGATCTCAAGATCCTCGAGGATCATACGCGTAAATGACAAACGGCGTAGCGTCTCCTCCCCGCTCCGCCGGAGAGGGCCTCTGCGGACCAATAGTCCCTCCGTCCGTGGAGGTCCTCTGCGAGGCCCATTTTCAAGGAGAAAAGATCGTGAGCAAAGCCGCCTCAGAATATCTTGTCGAGGCTCTCGAAAAAGCGGGAGTCAAGCGCGTCTACGGTGTCGTCGGCGACTCCCTCAACGGTTTTACCGACGCGATGCGACGCAGAAAATCGATCGACTGGATCCACATGCGGCACGAAGAGGCCGCAGCGTTCGCGGCTGGCGCGGAGGCTCATCTGACCGGTAGCCTTGCCGTGTGCGCCGGCAGTTGCGGCCCCGGCAATCTGCATCTGATCAATGGTCTGTTCGATTGCCAGCGCAACGGCGTGCCAGTGCTGGCAATCGCGGCTCACATTCCCAGTAGCGAAATCGGCATCGACTATTTCCAGGCCACGCATCCGGAAAGTCTCTTCAAGGATTGCAGCCACTACGTCGAGCTCGTTTCTAATCCGGGGCAACTGCCGCAGATTCTCAAACGTGCCATTCGCGTGGCCGTCGCCAAACGCGGCGTCGCTGTCGTCGTGTTGCCGGGCGACGTCGCCCTTATGAAAATCGACGCGGAGGTACCCGAATGGCTCTTGCCGGCGGCGCCTGTCTTGCGGCCGGACGTCATCGACGTTGATCGCCTGGCGAATTTCCTCAATAGCGCTTCGCGCGTGACCATGTTCTGCGGGGCTGGATGTGCGGGCGCGCACGACGAGGTCGTCGAGTTGGCGCGAAAACTGAAGGCGCCGATTGTGCACGCCTTCCGCGGCAAGGAGTTCATCGAGTACGACAACCCTTACGATGTCGGGATGACCGGCCTTGTCGGCTTTGCGTCAGGTTATGCGGCCATGAAGGAATGCGATGCCCTACTGATGCTCGGTACGGATTTTCCTTATCGGGCATTTTATCCCGAACGGGCAAAAATCGCTCAAATTGACGTACGGCCTGAGGCGCTCGGCAATCGCTGTTCGCTGCACCTCGGCCTACTCGGCACGGTAAAGGACACCGTGGAAGCCGTTTTGCCCGCGATCAAGGAGAAGGCTGATGCGAGCCATCTCAAACGTGCGCTGACTCACTACAAGGAGGCACGCAGCGAACTCGACGCGCTCGCGGAGAGCGGTCCGAACAGCAACATCATCCATCCTCAATATGTCACGCGCCTGGTCAGTGATCTGGCGGCTGACGATGCGATATTCACGACCGACGTCGGCACTCCGATCATCTGGACCGCGCGCTATCTCAAGGTGAACGGCAGGAGGCGCATCGTCGGCTCGTTCAATCATGGATCGATGGCGAACGCGATGCTGCAAGCCATCGGCGCCCAAACGGCGTTTCCAGGTCGCCAGGTCATTTCGATGTCGGGCGACGGCGGCTTTAGCATGATGATGGGAGATTTCATCACGCTGACCCAGATGGGGCTTCCGGTGAAGGTCATCGTCCTCAACAACGGCACGCTCGGCTTTGTCGAAATGGAGATGAAGGCGAACGGTTTCCTCGACACCGGGTGCGACCTCAAGAATCCGAACTTCGCGCGAATGGCTGAAGCGGTCGGTGTCCGCGGCATCCGTGTGGAGAAACCGCAGGAGTTGAACGCAGCCATCCAGGCCGCGCTCGAACACAAGGGGCCGGTATTGGTCGACGTTGTAAGCGCTCGACAGGAACTCGCCATGCCGCCGAAGACGACACTGGATCAGGCCTATCATTTCGGGATGTACATGATGAAGGCCGTCCTCGACGGAAGGGCAACACAGCTCATTGACCTTGCAAAGGTCAATCTGACGCGTTGAGCGTCTCCGGGCAGCAGTGAAGACGTGATGTTGACGCCGCCTCGTCTATCCGGGATGAGGATGGGCGTCAGGTTTCGATTTTTCTGCCCGCGCGGACGAAGCCATTTACGTGTGTATTCCGGTTTTATTGATGGTGCCCTCGCTGTGCGTGCGGGCTTCAAATGCGGGGCAGGCGGTATGAGGATTTCCTCGTAAAGATCTGAAAATGCTGTCATTTGGCTATCCATTTCACTCCAATTAATAATTCAGAACACAACTTAACAAGCCATAACGGGCGGTCTGGGGCATCCTTCGTTTGACCGGGAGGATGCGCCATGGATGAACCTCAAGCGGCACTAGATATTTCGTCGACAGACCCGGCGTTCGGCTACCTGGCAAGCAGCCTGGCCCAGCTTCTCGAGACGGTAAGGCGTGAGCTGGAGCATGATCGCGAGGCGGCGAAGGCATCGCTTGCCGCTGCTTCGACCATCCTGCAATCCGAGATCGAACGCCACTCGGGCGCCAAGCAGTCGGGAGCGGCGGGGCTGACGGGCTGGCAGATCGCCCGGGTACGGGTCTTCATCGACAAGAACTTGCATCGCACGATTCATACCCGGGACCTGAGCGCGGTCGCGCGGCGAAGCCCGGCTCACTTCTCCCGGTCGTTCAAGCTGACTTTTGGCGAACCGCCGCATGCCTACGTGGTCAAGCGACGCCTGGAGAAAGCTTGCAACCTAATGGTGACCAGTTCGGCTCCGCTGAGCGAAATAGCACTGAGCGCGGGATTTTCGGATCAGGCGCATCTTTGCAAGTTGTTCAGGCAAGCATTTGGCCAAAGCCCTGCCAGTTGGCGACGCGAACGAGAGATGCAATAAGATGGATTAAATCCGGAAAGCTGGCGCTGATCAGAAAAATCCCATGGGCGATGACAACCGGAAAGTTCTTAGCTTCGGTCCTTTCGAGCTTTCGGTCGACAGCAGGCGTCTGACAAACGGCACGAAGACCGTGCCCCTCGGGACGCGTGCCATGGATATCCTCATTTCTCTCGTAGAACAGCCAAGCGCGGTTGTCGGCAAGCGCGATTTGATTGAGCGTGTCTGGCCCAACCAAAGGGCCGACGAGGTCAGCCTTCGCGTCCACATCTCGGCTTTGCGAAAGGCGCTCGCTCAAGGCGACCCCAGCAGACGGTATATCGCAAACGTGCCGGGGCGCGGCTACAGCTTCATCGTTCCGATTGCCACGTCTTCTCTGCAGAGGCCCGAGTTTGAGCCGGCGCGCAATGCGGGGCTGCCCGCTCGTCTGGAGCGCATGGTTGGTCGTAACGAGACCGTTGCAACGATCAAGACGAAGCTTGCTGAGCAGAAGTTCGTCACGATTGTCGGGCCCGGGGGCATAGGGAAGACGACCGTGGCAGTTGCGGTCGCTCATGAGATGCGCTCAATCTTTGACATTGAAGTTCGGTTCGTGGACCTCAGTCCGCTCGATGACGCATCTCTGGTCGCTCCCGCCGTGGCGAGCGCATTCGGGCTTGCGATCCAAACGGCCGACGTACTTCCGCTGTTGATCGACCGCTTGGCTGGAACGCCGAAGCTCCTTGTGCTCGACAGTTGCGAACATCTCATTGATGGCGCTTCTGCGCTCGCAGAAAAGCTGTTCGGCCGTGTGCCGACACTGCACCTGCTCGCGACCAGCCGGGAAGCACTGCGCGCCGAGGGAGAAAACGTTCACGAACTCGCCGCGCTTGCGTACCCACCGGAAGACCAGACCATCCTGGCATCGGATGCCCTGAAATACCCTGCCGTCCAATTGCTGGTTGACCGCATCAAGGCGTTGCAGCGGCACTTTGACTTGCACGATCTGGATGCGCCGATTGCCGCTGGAATCTGCCGGCGGCTGGACGGCATTGCTTTGGCGATCGAACTGGCAGCGGGCAGGGTGGACGTCTATGGCCTCGACAAGACCGCAAGCTTGCTCGACGGTCACCTCAATCTGTCGTGGGCCGGACGCCGGACGGCGATGCCGCGGCATCAGACGCTGAATGCGGCGCTGGAATGGAGCTACGATCTTCTCGACAAAGAGCAAAGGCACGTACTCAACAGGCTGAGCGTATTCTCGAGCGGATTCACCTTCGAGGCAGCGATCGCTGTCGTCGCCGACGATTCGGTCGACGAAGCAACAGTGGCCGACTGTCTTTGGGAACTGCGGTCGAAATCGATGATCGCCGTCTACGGTCAAAACTCGCGATTGCGCCTGCTCGACACCACCCGAGCCTTTGCTGCGCTTCGGCTGGTCGAAGCGGGCGAGCAAGGCGCGTTCCGCCGCCGTCATGCTCTTTATTTCAGCGACCTGTTCAGACAGGGAACCTCAATAGACGTGTCAAGTTGGCCAAAAGCGCTTGGGGTTGAGATCGGCAATCTCAGGGCCGCCATTAACTGGGCATTTTCCGGCGAGGGCGATCCGAAAGTTGGCGTTGATCTCGCGGCGGCTTCGGCGAGCACCTGGATTGGGATGGCCTTGCTGACCGAATGCCGGCAGTGGATGGCAAAGGCCATTAGCTGCCTCGACGTCATGAATTCGGGTTCGCGGCAGGAGATGATCATTCAATCTGCGCTCGCCAGCAGCATGATGTTTACGCTTGGCATGACCGAGGAGTCATATGCCGGCTGGGCCAAGGCGAGGCTTCTTGCCGAGGAACTCGGAGATGTCGAATATCACCTGGCCTCGCTGCTTGTCCTTTGGGCTCACAGGATCAGGCTGCCACGCTATGCCGAAGCAATCGAATTGGCGGAGCGCTGCGGTGAGGTCGCCGGGGCGTCCGGCGACCGCGGCGCTATCGCGACCGCGAGCTATATGCGGGGGATCACTTACCACCACACGGGGCGATTATCGCAAGCCGAAAGTATGCTTGAGGCCTCGCTGCACCACGATGTCGAAGCCGCGCGGCAGGCGATCATCGAACAATTTGGCTACGATCGAAAAACGGATGCATTGGCCGTTTTGGCGAACCTGGCCTGGTTGCGAGGTGCGCCCGATCAGGCGCAGCGGCTTGGCCGAATGGCGATCGCCGAGGCTCGCCAACTCGATCAGGCCGTCCCGCTCTGCGTTGCGCTCACCTGGACGGCCCTCACTGCGTATCTGACAAATCCGGAGGGCGGCGAAACCGATGCTCTTGCCAACGAGCTCGTCGAGCACGCCGGAAAACATGCCGTGGATAGCTACTATGGCTTCGGCCTTGCGATGCAAGCGCTCGGCAGGGTCAGGCAAGGCGCGGTCGAGGCGGCCACCGATTTACTTTATTCGGGATTGGAGAAGCTGGCCGCGGCGCGCTACGGTGTTTTCCATCCGATCCTGCAGGCAGAGTTTGCGCGGTGTTTGGTGGTTCTTGGCCACACCCGGCAAGCGGTTACTGTCTTCGATCGTGCAAAAATCGACATCGATGACGAGAACCAGCTTTTTGTCCCCGAGTTGCTTCGGATCAGAGGCGAACTGGCCTTCAGCAGTAACGAAGGGCTGGCTGTTTGCAGAGGCTACTTTCTCCGTGCGATGGAGATGTCGGACAAGCGAGGAAGCCTGTCGTGGACGCTGAGAACGGCGACGAGTCTTGCCATAGCCGAGAAGTCAGACGAGGCAAGGGAAGAGGCCCGGTCGATCCTGCGAGCTACTCTTGCGAAATTCCGCGACGGATCTGACACGTTCGACCTGAGACTGGCTGCTCGTGTGCTGGACGGCTCGTACTGGCGCGATCATGTTATCGGGACCGCGCATTGACAGAAACAGAGCGTTTGGCTCATTCGGTGACGACGAGACCAAGAGTTTGCGCGCGCGACACCGCCTGGGAGCGCCTCTCGACACCCAGTTTGGTGAAGACGCTCTTGAGATGCGATTTAACCGTCTCTGGACCGATGTCGAGGCGCCGGGCGATTTCCTTATTTGATAATCCGTGCGCGATCAGGTGGAGAATGTCGGTTTCGCGCGGACTCAATGCGCCGAGAAGCTGTGATCTCGAAGTTGGCGCAAGGCGAGCCTGCCGCGGGCGCTCGACACTTGTCATGAGCCTGTCGACGTAGGAAGTCAGATCCGCACCTAGATTCCCGTTGATCTGGGTCACCCGGAGAATTTGGTCAATGATTGGCCCTTCGTCCAAAATGGTCTGGTAAAGGCCGGCTGCTGCGCATGCTGTCAGAACGCGGCGAAAGCGGTTCGTAGCCTCGCCGGGCTTGCCCGCATTGAGCTGAATTGCCGACAGATGAATCGCGCTTCGGATCAGGAAGTGGCGATGCTGCGCCGCTTCGGTTTCGCGTTGTAGAACCTGCAGGATCGAGATGGCGTCGTCAGGACGGTCCTGTTGCCCCAATAGATGAGCGCGCGACAACTTGTGATACCATTCAATTTCCGACCAGGCGCAAGGCCTGACTGCCGGGTACTTTCGCGCAAGGTGCTCCAGCCGATCGACGCAGGCGGCGGCTTCATCGATGCGGCCCTCGTTCAGGTAAAGTCGCACCTGCTCTGCTATCGCGCTGGCTGAGAGCCTTCCCCAGCCTCGCGTGACGCCCTGATTTTCCGCTTGCTCCAGGACGGTGCGGGCTCGCTCGAAGTTGGTCCGGGCGGCAGCGACCCGGGCGAGCACGAAATAGGTGCTTAACACGCATTCTTGCATCGTCCCGGAGATGATCAGCGGCACCCGGTCGATAATCCAAGCCTCCGCCTCATCGATCTGGCCTTCCTCATACTTGATTCTTGCAATTAAGCTTGCCGGCAAAGCCGCGGCGACCGAATTCGGTCCTACGCCTTGTTCGGCGAGCCGCAAGCCCTCGCGATACTGCGCCTGCGCCGCCGCGAGACGTATCTGCCGCTCCTCGGCAAGCCCCTGAAGGCAGCGCCGGTATACCGACGCAAATGCGTTCCTGCTATCCTCTTCGATCGAATATGGGATCCATGGCGTAGCATGGAATTGCTTGAGGTCTCCCGCCTTCAGATGGCAAAAACGAACGACATTTGAGGCGACGTTCGCAGCCCACGGGTCGGAAGAGTTATTCACGCAATCCTGTGCCAAAGGCAGCGCCCGTTCGGTGTCATCCATGAGCCCGATGGTAAGAGCGCGAATCGCCCGGCATTCCGACAGCAGGTCACTTCGCCGCGGATTTTTTGCATCCACATCCTGCTGAATTTCGGTTGCGAGTTGCAGGGCCTCTTCGAAGCGGAGTGCCAGCGCCAACCCCCAGGCGATCGCCATTCTCACCTCGGGCTGGCCTCGCATGAGTTCGCCTGGAAACAGACGCCGCCATTCAAGCAGGGTAAACAGATCGCCCTTCGTGATCAAAGCCATGGCGCAATTCTTGATCCAGCCGATCGCTCGATCTGAATCGCCGGCCGCGATCGCGTGCCGGACTGCCTCAGTCCATAATTCCTGCGAGGCATACCAAAGGGAGGCGCGCCTGTGCAGCTCGGCAATTTCAATATCGCCGTCCGCCTCAAGCCGTTGTCTCAAGTACTCGGCGAGCAACGTATGGTAACGATGCCAAACGCCGTCATTGCCAAGTGGCGTGAGCAGCATCTGGCGCTGCGCAAGCGATGTCAGGATCGCGCGGCTCGAGCTGGCGCCGGTTACGGCCTCGCATAGCGGACCGGAGAGCCGATCGAGAATGGCTGTTCGCACCATGAAATCGACCAAGTCGACCGGAAGTGCATCAAGCATCTCCGACAGATAGGCGGCGATCGGACGCTGCGAACCCGAGAGGCCGTGCACGTAGTCCTTCAGGTTGGGCCCGGATTGCGAGGCCATGGACACGATAATTCGTAGCGCGGCTGGCCACCCTTCGGTCTTGCGTTGCAATAGCTGGACCTCGGAGGGCGCCAGCACCCCGGGTCTGGTGCGGTCGAAAAAAGCCAGCGTCTCCTGCATATCAAACCGCAGGGCTGCAGCATCGATCTCGATCAGCTGGTTCTGGGCTCGCAAGGTCGCGAGTGGCAGGGGAGGTTCTGTGCGTGTCGTCAGCACCACGTGGCAGTGAGAGGGCGCGTGCTTGAGAAAATACGCAACCGTCTGATGGATGCGAGAAGCGCTGAGCCAGTGGTAGTCTTCAAAAAAGAAGTATACGTCCTCGTCCACTTCCGTCAGGTCGTTGATCAAGCTTGATAGAACGGCTGGCGGGTCGATCAGGTTATTCTCAAGGATCAGCTCAATCGCCCCGGCGCCGATGTCCGGACAGGCACGGTGCACGGCCTGCGATAAATAGAACAGAAACCGTGTGGCCTCGTCGTCGTCTGAGTCGATGGTAAGCCATGCAACAGCACAGCCCTCTTGCTCGAGTTGTTCGGCCCAAGCAGCCGCGAGGGAGGTTTTGCCGAACCCCGCCGGCGCCTTGATGACCCCAAGTCGCTTGGCCGGGAGCCCGGACAGCATCGCGAGCAGCCGCGGACGGGCGACAAGCCCCCTAGGTCGTGCCGGCACGATCTTGGTCGCCAGGAACGGCAACCGTCCTTCGCCGGCCAGAGCGCCGATTCCAGCTCTCATCGCATCGTGGCTTGAGCTGGGCTCGATCAAGGGACCCCCTTCGCGTGTCGGTCTTCCCCCATTTGGGGGATACCCTCAATGGCAGAAGTGTACGATCACAGTTCGCGAGAGGGAAGGGTTGGGAACGTTAGAGACAAGCTCGCGGGCCAGTCGCCGGTGCCAAGCCCCGGTACTGCAGTTGCACGCGAGCGCCGCAGCAGGCCAATATCGACCAGCGGGCGCGAACTCCGGTTTCGTCCCGATTGTGTTGGTATTGCGGGAAACAGGAAATCCGCGTTGGAAACCATGGCAGGCGATGGCGTTCACGGAAAACTGAAGTTTGGCCCTTTTGAGCTTTCGAGCGGCGAGAGAGTCCTTCAGCGCAATGGTGTCGTGCTTCCCCTTGGCAGCCGAGCGATCGATATTTTGATCTATCTCGTTGAGCGCCCCGGCGAAGTCGTAACAAAGAAAGAGCTCATTGATCACGTCTGGCCTGACGTCGTGGTCGAGGAGGGTAGTCTCCGCGTCCATATTGCCGCGATCCGAAAGGCGCTTGGGGACGGCAAACTCGGAAACCGGTACATCGCGAACATCCAGGGCAGAGGTTATTCGTTTGTCGGCTCTGTGGTTGGACACGTCGAGCGAAAGACCGATGATCCACACCCTCGGTATGAGGGCATCCTGCCCGCGCGATCCCGCAGGATGGTCGGGCGCGACCTCATCCTGAGCGACGTTCAAGAGAGCCTTCGCAAACAGCGGTTCGTCACTCTGCTTGGCCCGGGGGGCATCGGGAAGACCACCATCGCCGTGGCTGCCGGCCACGCCCTTGCCGCAGAGTTCGGCGGAGCAGTCTATTTCGTCGACCTGGGAAGCCTTGCTGATCCGGATCTTGTCGTTCGGGCGATCGGGACGTCTGTGGGGCTTGCGCTGAAATCGGACGAAGCAAGCCTGGAACTCGTCCATTTCACCCGCTTGAGAAAACTTCTTATCATCCTGGATAACTGCGAGCATGTGATACAGGCAGCCGCGTCGATCGCCGAACAGCTCTTTCAGGGAGCCGCACAAGTCCATCTTCTCGCTACAAGTCGCGAATTGCTGAAGGTAGAGGGCGAACATTGCTGTCGCGTTGATCCCCTAGATGTTCCGCCGACCGAGTCGGAGCAAACGGCGGATGTCGTGGCTCGCTATCCTGCTGTGCAGCTCTTCGTTGAGCGGGTGGCGGCTCGAGGTGGCAATTTCGTTCTCACAGACCGTGAAGCGCCGTTTGTCGCCGATATGTGCCGAAGGCTGGATGGATTGCCGCTCGCAATCGAATTGGCCGCCGGCCCCGTGGCTGCGTTGGGCATGAAGAGCACTCTTGCCGATTTGGCATCTCGGCTGGAGTGGCTGAAACGGGGCCATCGAACGGCGATCCCTCGGCATCAGACGCTCAAGGCGACGCTGGATTGGAGCTACGATCTGCTGTCGGGTGTGGAGAGAATTGTCCTCCGACGAATTGCCCGGTTTGTCGGACAATTCGGCCTTGAAGGAGCAAGACGTGTCGCGGGCGATCCTGGCTCCGGCGATGGAGCGATCTTCGACGCGATCGCCGGTCTGATCGAAAAGTCGTTGATTGCGACCCGGCTTGACCACGGCGAGCCGCAATACCGGTTGCTGGGGACGACGCGGGCGTATGCGCTGGAAAAACTGGAGGAGCACGGGGAACTCGATCCCATCTCACTGCGGCACGCGGAATATGTGATCCAGCAGCTCGAATCGCAAAAAGAGATGAGATCGGCTCTGCCAAGTTCTGAAAGAGTTGCACTCTATTCCTCGCAACTCAGCAACGTCCGGTCGGCGCTCGAATGGAGCTTTGGAGTGCACGGCAACAACGAGGTCGCGACAAGACTCGCGGCCGCTTCAACGGAATTGTTTCTCGAACTTTCGCTGCTGATCGAATGTCGAATCTGGGCGGAGCGAGCAATCGCTCGTCTCGGAGATCAACGCAAAGATTCTCGGCGGGATTTGGAAATTTCTACGTCGTTGTCCTTTGCCTTGATGCATTCCGAAGGGAGTAGCGAACTGATTCGCAAAACATTCGATCGGGCGCTCGACGCTGCGGACGTGCAGGGAGACTTTGCCTACAAATTGCGGCTTCTGAGCGGGCTCTTCACGTATTACCGTTGGAATATCGACATCAATGCTGCGCTCGATATCGCCTCTCGAAGCAAAGAGGTGGCGCTAAAAACCAGGGATGACGACGATATAGCGCTCGCCGAATCGATGTTGGGCGCTGCCCATCATTTGGCTGGAAATCACCTCGTCGCGTTTAAGCATTTCGAAACGGGGCTGAATCACTCTGCCTTGGGCTGGCGCTTCCGCTTAGGGCAGCACCTATTTTATCACAGCAGTCTTTTACTTGTCGGAATGGCTCGGTGCCTGCTGTACCGAGGTCTGGTAGGCCAGTCACTTGACCACGCAAAGCGTGCCATAGAAGAAGCGGAAAAATCTGGTCATGCCGCCACGCTTTGTCGATCTCTTAGCCTGGTTCTTCCGGTGTATTTGACGATGGCAGACTTTCGCCGATCGGAACAGTACATCACGTGGTTGACCGAACTCTCATCAGCCTATTCGTTGAAGCCATACCGTGCCGTGGCGACGGGTCTGAGAGGCCGGTGGTTGATCCTCCAGAATAATCTCAGCGAGGGGATTCCGATGCTGAAAAGATCGCTGGAAGAACTTCACGCCCAGCGCCATGAAATGCTCAACATGGACTTTGTCTGCGACCTGGCTGCGGGTCTCATTGAGGTTGGTGATCATCAGGAGGCTCTGACGATGGTTATGAACGCCATAGATGTGCAGCATCGTGGCGGAAAATTCCTGTACATGTCCGCTTTGTTTAGAATGAAAGGGCTGGTCTTGGCGTCGCGATCTACCAAGGATTATTTCGAAGCTGAAGAAAGCCTGCTGTCGGCAATCGATTGGGCTAAGCGCCAATCCGCAAATTTGTTTGAATTGAGTGCCGCTACGGACCTGGCCGAACTATTGTTGATACAGCGACGCGCGCCGGAAGCTTACGAATATCTCAGCGTGGCTTTCGATCGAATGCCAGCCGGGATTGTAGCTCCCGTTCATGAGCGAGCACGGAAAATCCTCGATCGGCTTCAAACCGAAAACAAGCCCATCGGCTAGGGTAGGGCGCCTGCAACGACTGCGCAACCGCATACAAATCTTCGCATTCCCCTACAAGCCCGATCTCGCGTCGGGGCCCATGCTGCCGCCCAAGTGCAAAAAGGGATTTTCCGCCATGAGCAAGAAGGTCGCAGAGATCATCGTTGAGACGCTGGAAAGCGCGGGCGTCAAGCATTGCTACGGCGTCGTGGGTGATACTCTCAACATGATCGCGCACCACATTTCCAAAAGCGGGATCGAGTGGGTGAGTATGCGCCACGAAGAGGCAGGCGCCTTCGCCGCACATGGCGAAGCCTTGATAACCGGCAACCTTACTGCGTGCGCTGGAAGCTGCGGCCCCGGCAGCCTGCATTTCATCAACGGCATCGTCGAGGCGAACCGCAATCGCGCGCCCGTCATTTTGATCGCGAGCCAGATCGTTCGCGACGAATTGGGATTCGAGTTTCCCCAGGAGGTCGACTTCAAGGCGATCTACGGGAGCATCAGCGTCTATTGCGACATGATCCTGACCCCTGAACAGGCCCGGCGCAAGACTGTCATGGCTTGCCAGTCAGCCATCGCCAAGCGCGGAGTGGCTGTACTGATCGTTCCGGTCGACATCTCGCATTCCGACGCCAATGACGATGTGCCGTACGCAGTCCATACGAGCCATCCGGTCATACGTCCCACCGACGCCGATCTGGACCAGATCGCGGCCATCATCAATACCGGCGAGAAGGTCGCCATCTATGGCGGGTCAGGTTGCCGTGGCGCGCATGACGAGATTCTTCGTGTGGCCGAGATTCTCAAGGCGCCGATTGCCCATACCAGCCGGGCCAAAGACTCCCTCGAATACGACAATCCGTACAACGTCGGCATGACCGGGCTCATCGGAAACGAGGCGGCCTATCACGCCGTTCGGGAATGCGACACGCTGCTGCTGCTTGGCGCGGATTTCGCCTGGCGGCAATTCTATCCCGACCACGCCAAGATCGTGCAGATCGACATCGAGCCGACCCATCTGGGCCGCCGCCATCCGGTGACGAAAGGGTTGGTTGGCGACATCAAGGCGACCCTAGAAGCTTTGATTCCTCGGCTGCACAAAAAATCAAACACTCTTTTTCGCGATCACTTCGTCCAGCGCCACCGCGATGTCATCACCCAGCAGATGGAGAAAGCCGCACCCAAGCGACGCGGCACCATTTCCGGAATCTACCTTACCGAACTGATCGACCGTATGGCGGCCGACGATGCCCTCGTTGCGGGAGATGACGGAACGGCGACCGTCTGGATGCACCGTTACTTCAAGGCCACCGCCAAACGGCGCTTCTACGCCAGTCTCCTGCATGGAACCATGGCGGCTGCCATGCCGACCGCGCTCGGTCTGCAAAAGGCGCAGCCCGGCCGCCAGGTCATCGCTCTCTCGGGCGATGGCGGGATCGGGATGCTGCTCGGCGATCTCTTGACCGCGGTCCAGCACAAGCTGCCGATCAAGGTGGCTGTGTTCAATAACGGAAAGCTCGGCTTCATCGATATCGAACAGAAATCGGAAGGGCTGCTGCCGCTCTATACCCATCTGCAAAACCCCGACTTCGGCGCGGTCGCAAAGGCGATGGGCCTATGGGGCCGTACCGTCGCCAAGGCGGACGAGCTCGAGGCAGCGATAGGTGAGTGGCTCGCTCAGCCAGGCCCTGCTTTGCTCGATGTGAATGTCGAGCCCATGACGCTGGTGATGCCACCGGCGATCGAATTCGGTCCAGCCTATGGAATGGTCCTTTATTCCGCGCGGGCCGTGCTCGGCGGACAAGCCCACGATCTGATCGAAATGATCAAGGAAAACATCTGACCGGAAGCGTGTGTCGACGATTGAGCGCCTGTCTTACCGAGGCGCTCAATCGTCGATTAAAAATGGAGCCGAGCAGCATGCCGCTTTATACGGTGACAACGCCGGACGGATTACTGTCGGCCCAACAGAGAGACGTGATCGCGGCTGAGCTCGTTCGCATACACACGACGGCAATGAACGTTCCTGCGAATTTTGTCCATTCGATTTTCCCGACCTATCCGGGAAGCCATGCGTATGTCGCCACGGAACGCTCGCCGGTCAGCTCGATCGTGGGCGTCATCCGCGCCGGCCATACGCCTGAAGAGAAATCCCGGCTTGTTCAATCCCTATGGAAAATGTTCCAGGAAAAGACGGGCGTATCCGATCGCGATTTCTCCATCGCGTTACAGGAGGTGTCGGCGAGCCAGGCGATGGAAAATGGGGTGATCATGCCTGAAGTTGGGCACGAGAAATAGGCGCAAGGTCGCCGGCCCGTGCCATCGGCGGAGGCCGATCCGTCAGTCGCGGGTTATCTTGCGGGGGAGAGTCTCGATATAAATTCCATCTCCAACTCGCCTTCGTAAGTTTCGGCACCGACCTTCAATGCTTCCGCCACGCGCGCTTGCGTGACCTCGCTGGCGACACTCAAATCGGATTCGTGGGCTTCCACCAGAAGCCCCTCCGCCAAGGAGCCGAATGCTCCCAGATCCACGGCTGCCTTGACGTGAGCGACGGTATGCGCGGGAAACGAGGCGATGCGGTGGGCCAACCTCTCGACAAAAGGCGTCAGCTCGTCTGCCGGCAGCGCTCGATTGATATAGCCGTAACGTTCTGCCAGCTCTGCGGAAAAATCATCGCAACCCAGCAGCACCTCCAAGGCGCGTCCCCGTCCGATGAGCCGTGGCAATCTTTGCGTGGAGCCGCCGCCTGGAACAAGCCCAACCGCGACCTCCGGCTGGCCGAAGATCGCCTTGCCCACGGCGGCAAAACACAAGTCCATGGCCAGCGCGATCTCATTCCCTCCGCCCCGGGCTCGCCCCTCGATCTTGGCAATGGTCACCTTGGGCATGTTTCTGAATCGCTCGCCGATCATCTGCGTAAGACGAAAGCTGCGCGTATGAGAGACCGTCTTGGAGGCGGCTCCAACTCGGCCCAATCCAGAGTGGGCTATAAAGAAATCCGGAAGCGCGCTTTGCAAGACCACAACACGGACGCTCTCGTCGATCTCAAGTTCCTTGCCGAGCCTGTCGAACTCGGCCGACAGAACTTCATCAAGAAGATTGATCGGCGGGTGATTGATGCTGACGAATGCGACTCCGCAATCGAACTCTAACCGGAAACATTTGTAGTCAGAATATTGCATGGAAATGGCTCCTTTTGAGGGATCGTTTCGATGAGGCCCCATTGCTGCATGATCCACGGCCCCGCCTCATGACTCGCGCCGGACAGCGTTGCTCAAGACACCCATCCCCTCGATCTCCACTTCGAAGACATCGCCCGGCTGCATGTAAACAGGTGGCTTGCGCGCCGCCCCAACGCCGCCGGGCGTTCCGGTGATGATCACATCACCCGGCTCCAGACTGATCGCGACACTGATCATTTCGATCAGCGCGGGGACGTTGAAGATGAGCCGGTCGGTCGAGGTATCCTGCATCACCCGGCCGTTCAAACGGCCCTGAATGCGCAACCCGTGAGCCCCGGGCGGCAGGGCATCGGGCGTCACCAGCCAGGGACCGAAAGCTCCTGTGGCATCGAAATTCTTGCCCATCGTCCATTGCGGCGTGCGCAGTTGAAATTCCCGAATTGTTGCATCGTTGAACAGGGAGTAGCCGGCAACGTGATCGAGGGCTCTATCGCGGCTGATGCGGCGTCCTCCCCGGCCGATCACCACGGCGAGTTCCGCCTCATAGTCTAGCGTGAACGATTCGGGCGGTTGCTGGATCGGTTCACCGTGAGCGATCAGACTCGTCGCGAATCGCGCGAAAATTTCGGGATAGACCGGCTTTTTGAGCCCGCTTTCCTCGAGGTGATCATCGTAGTTGAGACCGACGCAGAGGATTTTTGGCGGCTTGGACACCGGAGGCAGTATCCGAACCGCGTCCAGGTCGATTGCGTGCATGCGAAGAAGGTCTCTGCCTGTTCGCAACAAATCTGCACCTCGTGCAATCAGGTCGGGAAGAGTGCCTGGAAATCCACTTTCGCGCTCCGTAAGGCCGTGCCAGCCTGACCCGTCGTCCGCGGCAATTCCGCGGACATCCCCTGTCTCGAAATGGACAATGCGCATGGGTCTCTCCTTCAATGGTCCGCGGATACGAGCGTCAGCGCCATAGATTCGCTCTCACCATGTCGCGATCTGTTGCCTGCCTCAGTTTGGCCGAACCGATTTTCGCAGCTTCGCGACATCGTTTGCGATTATCGGCGCGCTTTGGTTACCCCAACTGCTTCGGATGAAATTGACGACGTCGGCGACCTCTTGGTCGTTCAGCCTCCACGCGAAGGAAGGCATTGCGAATTGTGCCGGCGTGGCGTTCGTCTTTGGTGTAAGCGAGCCCTCGAGAATGATCGTAGCCAGCGATATCGCCTCGGGCGCCATCACCACGGGATTGCCTGCCAGTTGCGGAAAGACGCGATTGTATCCCAGCCCGTCGGTCCGATGGCAGGCGGCACAATTGTCGAGGTAGAGCAGGGATCCCGGTTTGCTTGTGTCGCCGTCCTGCAAGGCATGGTGGCTCGCCCCGTCGTACGTGAAAGTCTGCCGGTCCTTGTCGACGATCGATTTAAGGTACTTGGCTGCGGCAAGCGCATCGTCATCGGTCATGAATCGCGTGCTGTGCACGATGACGTCTGTCATTGAGCCGAACACGATGCCGCGGCTATTGGCGCCGGTCTTGAGAAATTCGGCGATGTCCTGGGCGCTCCAGTCGGCCAGTGAGCCGTGTCCACTGGTCCGCAGATTGGGTGCAAAGTAATTTTCGATCACGGCGCCGGAGAGGTACGCATTCCCGTCTGTTCGAGATTGAGCACGCACTTGCATGGTCAAGGCACGCGGCGTGTGGCACTCCCCGCAATGCCCGAGACCATCGACAAAGTAGGCTCCGCGCGCCTCGATCGGATCGAGGGAGCCCGGCTTGAACGGCGCGGGTGGCGGCGAAAACAATAGCCGCCAGAACGTCAGCGGCCAACGCATCGATAGCGGGAACGGAATTTCATTGGTGACATTCGCAGTTGCCGAAGGGGTAACGCCGGATTTGAAGTAAGCATACAGCGCCGCTACGTCTTCCGGATTGGTGTTTGCATATGAAGGATAGGGCATCGCCGGATAGAGCGTGTGACCCTTGGAAACGCCGAAGCGCAACGCGCGGTCGAAGTCGGTCAGTGTGAAATTGCCGATGCCATATGTTGGATCAGGCGTAATGTTGGTCGTAAAGATTGCACCGATCGGCGTGCCCATCCGCAATCCGCCTGTGAAGGGTGGGCGCCCGGGGACCGTGTGGCAAGCTGCGCAATCGCCGAGCCTGGCAAGATATTCGCCACGTGCGATGAGCGACGGCGTCGCCTCTGACGCAGCGAGAGACCTTTCGCCGGCCGCGTGGTCCAAGACGCTCGATATGGCAACGACGCCCAGAAATCCGGCCGCGCCGCCGATTACGACGATTTTGGCTAGGAGTTTCCATCTCATGAGGGAACCAGTGGTCCTGGCGATTTGAGATAACTGTCCCGGATGGCCGCTGCGGAGAAATAGGCAAGACCGGCGAGCAGACCTGTCGGGTTGTAGCCGATGTTCTGCGGGAAGGCGGATGCACCGAAGACGAAGAGGTTCGATACATCCCAACTCTGGGAATACCGGTTGATCACGCTGTCCCGCGGGTTCGAGCCCATGATCGCCCCCCCGGTCGTATGCGTGGACTGGTAGATACGCACATCGTAGTGATTGCCAGGCTTAAAGCTCAGCGTTGCGTACCTCTCGGGCTTCATGACGCGAACGATTTCTTCCATTTTGGCGGCACAGTAGGCTGCCATCTTGTATTCGTTATCGTGCCAGTCGAAGGTCAGCCGGAGTAACGGCAAGCCGTGAGAATCTTTGTAGGTCGGATCGAGCGACAGGTAGCTATCGCGATAGGACATGACCGAACCTTGCGTTCCGAGCGGCGCAGAATGACGGTAGTGCTTGCGTATCGCCGACTTCCATCCGGATCCCCATCGCGGCGCGTCGGGCGGAATCATCATCTGGTCTATAGGACGCCCCCCGGTGGCGCCGGCGTAGATCAGGGAGCCTCCGACGAAACCCAGGTCGGCATGGTCAAAATGATCGGAATTGAATTCATCGATCACGCGCTGGCCCGCGGCGCCGGCGCCAATGAAGGGATTAATCTCCACGTCTTCGCTGAAGTACAAGGCCGTTTCACTACACATCTGGTAAGCGTAGTTCTTTCCGACGACGCCGTTGCCCGTCGATGGGTCGTATGGTTCGCCTATGCCTGAGAGCAGAAGCAGACGAACATTGTGCATCTGGAAGGCGCTCAGGATCACAAGATCAGCGGGCTGTTCTACTTCTTGTCCTTCGCCGTCGATGTAGAGGACGCCCGTGGCTTTCTTGCCGGTGCTGTCGCGCAGGATGCGGGTTACATAGGCTTTGGTCCTGACCTCCAGATTAGGCCGCTCCGCGAGGATCGGCAGGATCGTGGTCTGGGGCGACGCCTTGGAGTAAAGGAAGCAGCCGAAGCGCTCGCAGAACCCGCAGAGATTGCAGGGACCCAAACGAACGCCATATGGATTTGTGAAGGGAATCGAGCTGTTGGCGGCCGGAGTCGGGAACGATTTGTAGCCAAGCTCGGCCGTGGCGATTTCGAAGCGCCGTGCGACCTCGATCGCCGGTAGAGGCGGCGTCGGAAATTCATCGCTGCGCTTTCCTTCGAATGGATTTCCCCCGGGTTTGATCTCTCCGCGCAAGTTGCCGGCGACTCCCGAGACGCCGCAAACCTTCTCGAAATGATCGAAATGCGGCTCGAGTTCTTCAAACGAGACGGGGTAATCCTGGATCGTCATCCCTTCGGGAATGACATCCTTGCCGTACCGCTCTTCGAGACGGCTTCTGAGGCGAAGATCCTCGGGCGAGGCGCGCCACAACTGGCCGTTCCAGTGTACGCCGGCGCCGCCGACGCCGTTGCCGAGGACAAACGATCCGTAGCGTCGATATGGAACGGCGACATCGTCGGTGTGATGTCGAACAGTAACGGTCTCTTTCGCGAGCGGCTGCCACAGCTCACCGCGGATGGCATGTTTGAGTTCATCGACGATCCGCGGAAATTCGAAATCAGGCGATGTGTCGCGTGCAGGCCCTCGTTCCAGCGCGACGACGGAAAGACCGGCGTCTGTCAGCGTTTTGGCCATGATGGCGCCGGTCCAGCCGTAACCGATGATGACCGCATCGACAGGTCGTGCTCGCTTTGCCATCAGCGCCTCGCGCCCTGGATGGCGACGGGGCCGAGCGGGTAGGGCGATCCCGGTCTGTTGATCCAGTCGGTGAAGTCGGCACGGGCTCCCGGAAATCCGATCCACTTCCATGCGGCCATGCCGCGGTTTCCGCCGTACATCGGATCGGCCAGGTATCCTTCACGCACATTTTCAAGCAACTGGGCGAAGAAACTCGCCGCCGGGATCCTCTCAAAGGAGATATTGCCCTTTTCCGTCTGCTCCAGAAATCCGTCCTGCTTGTCCGGCGTCAGGTCGGCAAACGACTTTCCGCTGCTGTCAAGGCTGCTCTTGTTCGCGTCCGCAATGCCGACGCGATAGATCTCTCGAGGCGTGTACTGGAGTTGGTATCCGAGCGTTGGCGCCGCATCGGGATGAAACGGTCCCTGCATGTAGAAATATGCGCCGTGGCCATAAGGCGCCTCCATTTGCCGGTCGATGAACTCCGGTACCCCGGTCTCGATGCCGCCGGGACCATTCCCATCGCCTGGAATGAGCCGAGCCACCGCGGCATTGATGAATTGCCATTCGTCTGGAGAGAAGAACGACGGCGCGAAATTGGCGTTCCCGGTTTCGTTCACCGCTGCGATCGACGTTG
This sequence comes from uncultured Alphaproteobacteria bacterium, assembly GCA_963770515.1. Taxonomy (GTDB): domain Bacteria; phylum Pseudomonadota; class Alphaproteobacteria; order Rhizobiales; family Xanthobacteraceae; genus Bradyrhizobium. Next base: position 79,018 of record CAVYPW010000001.1, on the reverse strand, counting down.
TGGAAGCCGTCGGGAGAATGGCGGCGGGCGCCAGAGCGAGGATCAATTTTCGTCTGTTCAACATGAGCGAATTACTCGGCTGCGAAAATGCTGGGGAGCGTCGCTGGCTCCGTTGGCGCGATCTTCCCGGCGGCGGCGAGCCTCGGCTGAAGATTACGTGCCTGTCGGATATCCGATTGAATGAAGCTGCTCGGAGTTGTCTTGGTTTGCCCTCCTGCGCTCGATGCAAAGCGGGCGGACGCCTATATCTCGGCGAAACGAGCCTGCGAGACGGTCTTCTGCACGCGACGAGGGGGCGTTACACGTCGGAGCGCGATAGGCCGCTTGCTGCGGTAATGGGTATCTGGATTCGTGGATGGGCCGGCCAAGCAAGGTCGCGTTCTTTTTCGTCAACACATCGCTCAATGGTGACGAAAATGCGAACGAGGATTTTGACTATTACTGGTATGTTGCTTGTTGCTGTCTCCACAAGCCAGATGGAGGCGGCCGCCGCGCGCAACCCCCGGAAGGTGACCCGCGCACCTCATCCCGCACCTCAACAGCTTCGAGTTGGCGTTGGTCCGCGGCCGGAGGGTCGAGGAATGTCCGCGCCGACGGCTAGCGACAACAGATCCTGTGACATATTCTGGTGCTACCATGACTGACGGCGTTGCCGGATCTGGTTATCCCTGCTCACCTGGAGGATCGTAGCCGCCGTCCCGCCCAGGCTTGCCCCGGCGTCTTCCCAAAAAGTTGAGCGCCGCGTCCAAGTTGTGGCAGGTTCTTACAATCCAGTTAAGCCGCAGATCGTCCAAAACTTCGCAAGGATGGACATGCCAGTCGCCAGTACGAAAAACGAAAGCACGCCGAAAGCGCCAGAAGCTGGAGGGGAGAAGAACACGTTGGCACGCACTCCCTCCATCATCGTTGGTCTTGTCGCAACTATCGTCGTCGCGCTTTCCCTTTTCTATCTGTTGCGGCCGGAACCACTGCTTGTGCAGGGCGAGGCCGATGCAACGCGGCTGGACATAGCGGCGCGAGTCGACGGACGGGTCAAGGAAGTACCCGTCGAACGCGGCCAGAACGTTGCCGCGGGCGCCGTGCTCGTAAGGATCGATAATCCGGAAACTGTCGCCAAGCTTGAGCAAATGAGAGCGGCAAAGACTGTTGCCGAGGCACAGCTTGCCAACGTACTCGTCGGAACGCGGGTCGAAACCATCGCTGCGCGGAAAGCGGAGCTGGAGCGCGCGCAGGCAGCTCTGGTGCTGGCGCAGAAAACCTTCGACCGTACCCGCACATTGACCGAGCAAGGCAATTCGCCGCAATCCCGGCTCGACCAAATGACCGATTCGCTGCATGAAAGCGAACGCGCGGTCGATCAGGCCCAATCGGCCTACGACCAGGCCATCAACGGTTACACAAAGGAGGAGCGGGCCATTTCGCGGGCCAACGTCGAAAAGGCAAATGCGGATATCCAGAGTGTTCAATCGATCATAGATCAACTCGCCGTCTATGCGCCCGTCGCATCGCAGGTCTACCAGCGCAACGTAGAGCCTGGCGAATATGTGTCGCCGGGTGTACCCCTCGTCACCCTGATCGATTTGGCCGACGTCTGGATCCACTTCGATCTTCGCGAGGATCTGGTGAAGACGCTGAAAGTCGGCGATCGGTTCGACGTTCGGATCCCGGCCCTCGGTGACCGCAGTATCACTGTCGAGGTCAAGCTCATTGCAACCAAGGGCGAATATGCGAGCTGGCGTGCCACGCGCGCTACGGGCGACTTCGACTTACGGACATTTTCGATCCGCGCTTATCCTGTCCAGCCGGTGCCCGACCTGCGACCGGGGATGAGCGCTTATCTCGACTGGCGTTCCAGGCAATGAAGCCGGCACCACGGCCCGGATTTCTTCTGGTCGCGCGGCGCGAATGCCGATGGCTGTTTCGCGACCGGGTAGCATTGCTTTTGATCTTCGGCGTGCCGCTGTTTGCATTCGTGGTTCTCACGACCGTCTTTAGTCATCCGGTCATCCGGGGGCTTGGGGTGACCGTTGTCGACGAGGACCGGTCGGACGCTTCGCGGGCCCTTGTGGAATACGTTGCAGCGTCTCCGAGCCTGCATATCGTCGACCACGCCGGTGCTCTATCGACGGCTGCGCAGGACATTCGATCCGGCAAGGCAATCTCGGCGGTCTATATTCCGCCGGACTTCGAGCGGGACTTGAAGGCCGGACGTCGTCCGCAGGTCGTAGGATTCTACAACCAGCAGTTCCTCACCGCCGCGGGCATTGCGTCTTCGGGCTTGAGCGACGCGCTTTCCGCCGCGGCGGCCGTCGCCGCTCCTGCCAAAAGCGCGGCACCCGCGCCGGCTTCTATCGGAACGCTGGCAGCGGAAACCATCGCGCTTGTCAATCCGCAGAAAAACTATGCGCAATTCCTGTTACGCGCGCTGCTGCCGATGATCATTCACGTCGTGATCACCCTGGCTGCGGGCTATTCCGTCGGGTCGGAATTCCGACGTCGCGATGCACGAGCCTGGCTCGAAGGCGCAGGAGGCGATCCGGTCGTCGCGCTGGTCGGCAAGCTCGCGCCGCTGTTCGGTATCTTCTTTCTGCTCATGTTGGCTGAGGCGCTCTTCCTCGAGGGCGCATTGCAGATTCCCTTCAAGGGAGACCTGCCGTTGCTGGTGGTCGCGGCTTCACTGCTGATTATCGCCCACCTGTCACTCGGAGCCTTCCTGCAGCTTCTGGCGGGCGATCTGGCGACGGGACTGGGACTGACGGGTCTCTTAGTCTCTCCTGCGTTCGGTTACGCCGGCGTCGGTTTTCCCACGGTCGGCATGAATGCGTTTGCACAGGTCTGGAGCACGATCCTGCCGCTGCGCTGGTACATGTCCGTATTGCTGGGGCAAGCGGCGCGGGGACTGCCGGTTTCGGAATCCGCCGTTCCATTTGCGGCGCTCGCGGGCCTGACGATGCTTTTTGCCGGTCTCGCATTATTGCGCATGGCGAGCCTCAAGCGCAGGGGCTGGTTTGAGATGACGAGACCTCCTGGCCAGTCCGAGATCATCCGGCCATCGCCAGGCATCGGCGGAGCCTTTATGGCGGAGTGGCGGCGCGTACTCGGAACGAAGAGCGCCTTCAGCTTGTTGGTCCTGGCTCCCTTGATTTACGGTATTTACTATCCGCAACCGTACTTGAACCAGATCCTTCGCAAGCTTCCCATTGCCGTCGTCGATAACGACCTGAGCGATATTAGCCGCCAGATCGTCGAGACGCTGGATGCGAGCGGAGCATTGAGCGTTACGGTTCGCGCCCGCACGCTTGCCGAGGCGCGCACCGCAATCGATCGTGGAAAGGCATTTGCTGCCGTCGAAATCCCGGCAGATACCGAACGTGACGTGCTCAAGGGCATCACCGCTCATATCCCGATCTACGCGGATGCCACCTACCTGTTCATATTCAGATCGACCGCAAGCGGGGTCGCCGCGGCTCTCGGGACATTGACGTCCGATCTCGTTTCGCGAGGCGCACGCTCCGATGGGAGCCTTGTCAAGGCAAAATTGGCGAGCTTGAGCCCTGCTGACGTCCTGCTGCAGCCGATCTTCAACCCGGTGGGCGGCTATGCGAGCTACGTCGTCCCGGCGGCATTCCTGCTGATTTTGCAGCAAACACTTCTGATCGGCGTGGCGATGTTGACCGGTAGTGCGCTGGCAAGCGCCGGCGGCGCGTTTGTCGGCGTTCTGGGCCGCGGCATCGCCCATCTGACCATTTATCTTCCGGCGCTCGCGCTTTATCTGATCGTGCTGCCACGTATCTACGGCTTTTCGACGCTCGGCCATCTTCCGCAGCTCTTCGCGCTCGCGACCGTGTTTTTGTTAGCGACGAGCTTCATGGGACAGGCCATCGGGGCCTGGTTCACAAAGCCGGAGAACGCTACTCTTCTCCTGCTTGCGACCAGCTTGCCTCAATTCTTCACCGCTGGCTTCGCATGGCCGCGCGAGGCAATTCCCGACACAGCCAAGGCGCTGGGTCGGCTGTTCCCGGCAGATTCTGCAATCGATGGCCTCGTGCGTATCAACCAGCTGGGTGCGGGTATCTGGGAGGTGGCGCACGACTGGCTTGGACTGTGGTGCCTGACGCTGGCCTATTTTACACTCGCCGTGATCTCCGCGCTCGCCGTCAAGAGAGGACAGGTCAATGCGCAAGGCTAAGGGTGCCGTCATCGCCGCGATCGCGCTCGTGCTTGTCGCCGGCGCCTTGATCTATTCCTCGCGTCGTTCCGAATCGCTGGCCGCGATCGTTGGCGTGGTGCGGGCCACCGAAGTGAGGGTCGAGCCGGAAGTGAACGGCCAACTCGTGTTCATTGCGGTCGGGAAGGGCGCGCACGTACACGCGGGTGATATCCTGGCGAAGCTTTCCGCGGTGGAGTTGACCGCGCAAGCCGACCAGGCGCGTGCCGCCCTCGGATCGGCAACCGCGAACCGCAACAACGTCTATGTCGGAGTCCGTCGTGAGCAGGTCGAATTCGCTGAAAGCCCAGATTGCCAAGGCAAGCGCCCGGCTTGAATATGTGCAAGCACAGTTGACAAGGACCAGTACGCTGGCACGTCAGAGCTTCGAATCCCAGCAGGCGCTTGATCAGGCCGAGAGCGACGCCGCGGGCGCACGTGCGGATGTTGCGGAGGCTCAAGCGAATTATGATGCGGCTGTGGCGGGCCCGACGCAGGAGGAGCGCGCGATCGCCGAAGCGCAAGTGCAGGCCGCAGCCGCGTCAGTGGCCGTGCTCGAGCGCCGTCTTGAGAAGATGATTCTGCGCGCTCCGACCGACGGTGTAATCAGCGTCGTCGCCGCAGAGGTCGGCGAAAATATTCGTGCGGGCCAACCGATCCTGATGGTCGAAGCGGCAGGCAAGCAATGGCTGTCTTTCAACGTGCGCGAGGACCACCTCGACGGTCTCACAGTTGGAAAGACCGTGGACGTGGCGCGAAGCGGCACGGGTGGTGCGATCAAAACGACTGTCACCGGACTACGGCCGCTCGGAACGTTCTCCACCTGGCAGGCCGAGCGCGTAATTGGAGATCATGACCGCAATACGTTGCGGATGCGCCTCGATCCGCTGGCACAACCGGCGGACCTCGAACCCGGCATGACCGTTTGGGTTGAGCGTTAGCGACAACCTTTTTCGTAAGTCTCGCTTGCGTCGCCGACAAAGCTGCGCGGCGCGAACGCAACTGCGCCCGTTGTTTACGGGTAACGGTTTTAGCAGGATTCACCCAAGGCGAGCAGCCGCGTTCAAGCGATTCCAGAGCCAAGAGGGCACTACGACGTAAGCGCGCCGACGGACGGTCTGGCGCACGCACGGTCGGTACTTTCTGGATAAAGCCGGAGCATCGCGATGGACGCCAAAGCCGTAGATAACCAGTTTATCGAAAGGCCCACCGATCTCGACGCGAGATCTTCGGTCGCGCACGGCTGGCGCACTCTTGAATTTCTGGCGCTGACGAAGCCGCGCATCATGGCGCTTGCCGTCTTCACGGCGCTCGTCGGAATGAGCCTCGCGCCGATTCGACTTGATCCGTTCACCGCTCTTGCCGCCGTTCTTGCCATTGCCGTTGGCGCCGCCGCTTCCGGTGCGCTCAACATGTGGTACGACGCCGATATCGATGCTGCCATGAGCCGTACCGCGATGCGGCCGATTCCGCGCGGACGGGTGACCCGCTTCGAGGCGCTTGTCTTTGGTCTCGTGCTCGGCGTCTTCGCGGTGACCGTTCTGGCTCTGGCGACCAACCTTACGGCGGCCGCTTTGCTGGCCGGCACGATCTTTTTCTACATTGTCGTTTATACAGTGTGGCTGAAGCGAACCACGCGGCAGAACATCGTCATCGGTGGCGCCGCTGGCGCGCTGCCGCCCATGATTGGATGGGCTGCTGCGACCGGAGACGTCGGGCTCGCGCCGCTGACGCTGTTTCTAATTATCTTCCTTTGGACGCCGCCTCATTTCTGGGCGCTCGCGCTTAATCGCGTCAGTGACTATGCGCGTGCGGGTGTACCGATGCTACCGGTTGTATCGGGCCGTGCTGCAACGGCGCGTCAGATCCTGATGTATAGCGCTCTCCTGGTCCTCGCCTCGGGGCTGCCCTGGGTGTTGGGTTTCGCCGGTGCGAAGTATGGCGCGATCGTTACGGCTTGCGGCGCGGTTTTTGTTCTGCTCGCGAGCCGGATCAACAGAAGCGCCGGGGTCGATCGCCGGGCTGCTCACAGGCTGTTCGTATTTTCGATTTTTTATTTGTTCGCGCTATTCGCGGCCCTGCTGATTGACCGTGGGGGCAGCTCACTCTCGACGATGCGTTCGTCGCATGGAGGCCGGACTGTTCGATCGGAGCATGCCGAACTCCGGCCCGGCACCGTTCGCAACGCGAGCAGTTTCACCAACTTCAGCACGGGTGAGGTCTGACATGCGATATGTTTTGCTGGCCGTCGTCCTGACGGGCGCCGCGATACTCGGCGGCTGCACAGAAGGCGTGCTCGATCCGAAGGGACCTATCGCGGTCGCCAATCGGCAAATTCTACTCAATTCCCTAGGCATCATGCTGGCGATCGTGATCCCGGTGATCGTTGCGACACTTGGCGTTGCCTTCTGGTTTCGTGCATCGAACATGCGGGCGCGCTATCGGCCCGATTTCGCATATTCCGGCCGTCTCGAGATGCTGGTCTGGTCGATCCCGGCCATGACTGTATTCCTTGTTGGCGGCGTGGCGTGGGTTGGTTCGCATGATGTGAGCCCGCGCAAACCGATAGAGTCCAGTGTAAAGGCCCTGCGGGTGCAGGTCGCCTCGCTCGACTGGAAATGGCTGTTCATCTATCCCGATCAGGGCGTAGCGAGCGTCAACCGGCTGACCATTCCAGTTGGCACCCCGATCAGCCTCGAACTGACCTCCTCCGGCGTGATGAACAGCTTCTTCGTGCCGCAGCTTGGCAGCCAGATCTATACGATGGCGGGAATGATCACCCGTCTTAACCTGCTGGCCGATGAAGCTGGAACATACCGCGGCTTCTCTGCGCAGTTCAGCGGCGACGGCTTCTCGGACATGCATTTCGACGCCGAGGTCGTGACGGGCGAAAAATTCGCGCAGTGGATTGAGACGGCGCGTGGCGCCGGTCCGGAGCTTAACGCGACAGCTTACGCAAATCTGGCGAAGCAGAGTGTTGCCGTCGCGCCATACACTTACCGCTCGGTCGCGCCCGATCTGTTTGAACACATCCTTGTTTCCGAAGTGCAGTCCGACGACGCAATGTGCCGCAGATATCCGACATTAATGAGGGCCGAAAAATGAGCCTGCTTGGCAAGCTGGATTGGAGCGCGATTCCGTTTGACCAGCCGATCATCATGGGTGCGTCTGGCGGCATGGTCCTGGGCATCGGGGGTGTGCTTGCGTGGGTCGTGCTCAAGGGTTACGTGCCTTATCTCTGGCGAGAGTGGATCACCTCCGTCGACCATAAGCGCATCGGCGTCATGTACATCATACTGGCGCTGCTCATGCTGCTGCGCGGATTTGCTGATGCCATCATGATGCGAAGCCAGCAGGCGATCGCAGCGGGCGGCTCACACGGCTACCTCCCGCCCGAGCATTTCGACCAGGTCTTCTCGGCGCACGGCACGATCATGATCTTTTTCATGGCGATGCCGTTCGTGATCGGGATGATGAATTTCGTGGTGCCGCTGCAACTCGGCGTCCGCGACATGGCGTTTCCAACACTGAACTCGGTTGCCCTCGGGCTGACCGCGTCGGGGATTCTCCTGACAAATATCTCGCTTGCGGTCGGCGAGTTCTCGAAGGCCGGCTGGGTTGCCTATCCACCCCTGAGTGAGTTGCAATTCTCGCCGGGTGTCGGCGTCGACTACTATCTCTGGGCGCTTCAGATCTCCGGCGTCGGCACGCTGATGACCGGAATAAACTTTGTCGCGACAATCCTGAAAACGCGGGCGCCGGGAATGACCTATATGCGCATGCCTGTCTTTTGCTGGACGTCGCTGGCTGCAAATCTTCTCATCGTCGCGGCGTTCCCGGTCCTAACCGCGACCATGGCGATGCTTCTGCTCGATCGCTACCTCGGTTTTCATTTCTTCACGATCGACGGCCAGGGCAACCCGATGATGTACGTCAACCTGTTTTGGGTTTGGGGTCATCCAGAGGTCTATATCCTGGTGTTGCCCGCATTCGGCATCTTTTCGGAGGTTGTCTCGACCTTCTCGGGAAAGCCGCTGTTCGGCTATCGCTCCATGGTAGCCGCGACGATGGTGATTTGCGTGCTGTCGTTCGTCGTCTGGTTGCACCATTTTTTCACCATGGGAGCCAGCGCGAACGTGAACGGCTTCTTCGGTGTCATGACAATGATTATTGCGGTGCCAACCGGCGTCAAAGTCTTCAACTGGCTATTTACGATGTACGGCGGCCGTATCCGGTTCACCGTTCCAATACTCTGGTCGATCGGCTTCATGGTCACGTTCGTGATCGGCGGGATGACCGGTGTGTTGATGGCCGTGCCACCGGCTGACTTCGCGCTGCATAACAGCCTGTTCCTGATCGCACATTTCCATAACGTCATCATCGGCGGCACGGTGTTCGGCTTGATGGCGGGTTACAACTACTGGTTCCCGAAAGCATTCGGCTTCAAGCTCGACGAAGGCTGGGGCAGGTTGTCGTTTTGGTGTTGGCTGATCGGCTTTTATATCGCCTTCATGCCGCTCTACGCGCTTGGCCTGATGGGCATGACCCGTCGTATGCAGCATTACGATGTTGCCAGTTGGCAACCGTGGCTGGTGGTGGCGGCGCTTGGTGTTATCATCATTCTTGTGGGCATCGTCAGCCAAATCATCCAACTCGTCGTCTCGATCCGCAACCGCGAGAGGCTGAAGGTCACCGCGGATCCATGGAACGGCCGCACCCTGGAATGGGCGGCCGCATCACCGCCACCACCCTGGAATTTCGCCATCCAGCCGCACGTCACGGGGATCGACGCTTTCTGGAAGGCCAAGCAAGACCGCCGTGCGCAGCAGGCCTCGTCGCCGAAAGAGAAAAAATTCGAGCCGATCGAGCTACCAAAGAGCAGTGCAATCGGATTTGTCACGGCGTTTTTCGCGGTCATATTCGGCTTTGCGATGATCTGGCACATCTGGTGGATGGCCGGCGCGGCAATCGTCGGCGCTTTCCTGACCATGCTCGCATTCGCATTTCGCGAGGAAGAGGAAATCGAAATTCCGGTGGAGCAGATCGCCCAACTTGAGATGGTCAACCCGTCGGAGATTGCATGATGAGCACCATTGTCGTTGGCGGCACCAGTTATCGGGACGGTACGTCCGAAAGCGTTCCCGCCTCCAAGCGTGTCGTCGTTGGTTACGGCTTCTGGATCTTCCTTTTGAGCGACATCGTGATGTTTTCGGCGTTCTTTGCCGCCTACGCGGTGCTCGCGCATGCGACGGCGGGCGGACCAACCGGCGTGCAGTTGTTCAATCAGCGCAGCGTCGCGATCGAAACCGCCTGCCTTCTTGCCTCGAGCTACACGTGCGGATTGATGCAGTTGGCCGTCACGTCGCGGCGGTACGCCGTCACTTACGGGATGGCGATCCTGACGTTTATGCTCGGAGCCATGTTTCTGGTGCTGGAGCTGCGGGAGTTTTCCAGCATGATCGCCCTGGGAGCAGGACCGCAGCGCAGCGCATTTCTCTCTTCGTTTTTTACCCTGGTTGGTTGTCACGGGCTGCATGTGACCGCTGGCCTTATCTGGCTGGTCGTCATGATGGCGCAGGTCGCGATCAGGGGCCTTTACGACGCGACGGTCGAGCGGCGCCTGCTCTGCTTCTCACTGTTCTGGCATGCCCTCGACATTGTTTGGGTATGGCTGTTCACCGTGGTTTATCTGAAGGGAATCCTTTCATGAGCGATACGTACGACGATTACGATCGCGCGCCCGGGGACGCGTCGGCGCTTCCCGATATAGAACAGGGCAGGACGTCCGGCGTGCTTGTCTACACGATCGGATTCGGTCTCGCAGTCGGCCTCACGGTGATGTCGTTCTGGGTCGCCAACACTTCATTGCTTTGGGTGGGCGGCGTCTCGATCGGGCTGACGGTGCTGGCGATGGCTCAAATGGGTATCCACCTGGTGTTCTTCCTGCATGTTACCTCGGGGCCCGACAACACCAACAACGTCATGGCGCTCGCGTTCGGCGTGCTGATCGTCGGCCTGGTCGTCGTCGGGTCGCTCTTGATCATGGCCGATTTGAACGACAGCATGATGCCGGGTCCGGAGCTGATGAATTTGCACATGCAGCGTTGAGAGATTGAGGCCAAGCACCGACCGCCGCGACGTCTTGGAAACGGTGAAGGAGAATTTCCTCTAAATGAAGATTCTCGCTACACTCCCGGCGAAAGGCCGAGATCTCCGGCTCGACCTGTTCCGAGGTGTGGCTAATTGGGGAATTTTTTTAGACCATATCCCCAACAACGTCGTGAACTGGGTGACAACGCGGAACTACGGCTTTAGTGACGCGGCAGATCTCTTCATCTTCATTTCCGGCTACACTGTTGCGTTTGTCTTTGCTCGGATGATGCTTGAACGCGGGTTCATCATCGGCGCGTCGAGGCTTTTGAAGCGTGTCTGGCAAATCTATGTGGCCCATGTCTTCCTTTTCGTGATCTACCTCGCCGAAATCGGATATGTCGCGCAAAGATATGACAACCCCTCTTTCACCGATGACTTCAATATACGGGGCTTTCTAGCGAATCCGGCACAGTTCCTGTTCGAGGGGCTGATACTCCGCTTCAAGCCGGTGAATATGGACGTACTGCCGCTCTACATCGTGCTGATGGGTGTGTTCCCCCCGATATTATGGCTGATGCTGCGCAGACCCAATTTGACGCTGGCCGCTTCGGGGTTGCTTTATTTTCTGGCGAGGCACTTCGGCTGGAACCTTACGGCCTATCCAGCTGGCGACTGGTACTTCAATCCATTCGCATGGCAATTTCTGTTTACGTTCGGGGCATGGTTCGCTCTTGGCGGCTCGGCACAGGCGATGCCATTCATTCGGTCGCGTACCGCGCTGGTATTTGGCACCGCTTATCTTCTGTTTGCTCTAATAATGACGATGGCCGCTCGGTTCGACACGCTGCGTTCGATGATCCCGCCGGAGATCTACAGCGCCTTCAATCCGAACGACAAAACTAACCTCGCGCCCTATCGCTTGTTGCACTTTGTTGTGTTCGCTTTCTTTGTCGTGCGTCTCCTGCCGCGCGATTGGCCGGGGCTGGAATGGGGGATCTTTAGGCCCGCAATCAAATGCGGTCAGCAGTCGCTCGAAGTCTTTTGCGCAGGCATATTCCTTTCCTTTGCTGCACATTTTGTGTTGGTCGAGATTTCCGACGCTATCTGGATGCAGATCGTAGTCAGCGTTGTCGGTGTTTTGATGATGACCATGTTGGCTTACTACCGGTCTTGGTCGAAGAACGCTGACAAAGCGCCGAAGATTAAGCCGATCGCCGCAGCGGCCGGCTGAGAGGCACCTTGGAGGCTGCGTCGCGATAAGCGTGCCGGGACCGAGTTAGGACAAGAAACTCGTCTCTTTGACAAGCCTGCTTCGAGCGGTCTCTCCGCCACCATTTGCTCATCGAAGCTATTCACTTCTGATCTCGCTGGGAGATTTGCTCGTCCAGCGGCGGAATGCACGGCGGAAATTCGCTGCGTCGCTGAAACCGAGAGCCAGCGCGATATCCTCGTTGGCGAGCCTTGTTGTGCGCAAGTATTTCAACGCGATTTGCATGCGAAGTTCATCGAGCAAGCTGCGGAAGGAGATGCCTTGGTCCTGGAGTTGACGCCGCAGCGAGCGATCGCTCACTTCAAGCAGCTTGGCTATGGCGGCAAGCGTTGGAGGCTTGGCAATATCCCTGATCAGCAGAGCGCGAATTTCTCCAGCGGCGCCAACGCGAGACTTGAGCTCCTGGAGCAGGTCGTCGCAAAGGCCCACGACCATGGGGTAAGTGGTCCTGTTGCCGAGATTTGCAGCCCGGTCCAGCCACTTTGATTGAAAGATGATCTGGTTCGTCCCGCTTGCGAAACCGAGAGGGCATCCGATTTCGTCTGCAGGCAAGCCAAACTCGCGCGCCTCCGGATAGGCTAGATTGATCCGGTCTGGCGTGAAGGCGGGGCCCATGACGTCCCGCATCAGCGATATATGAATGCCAATCTGCATTTCGGTGACGAAGCGATAGAGTTGCGGATCGATTACTGCGGCCGGATTGGGCTCAATGGCCCAGCTTGCCAAGCCGTCTTGCTCAGCGAATTTGATTGTTGCCAGCGGCGTTGCAAGCGCGTGGTACAATTCCGCAAAAGCCATCATCTTGCGAAAGTCGGGACAGCAAAGAATAGCGAACCCGTACATACCGTAAGCGGAGACGTGAATTGACGTGCCGATGCGAAAGGGCAGGTGCGGGTCGCTTGAAAGCCGAATGGCATTCTTGCCCGCCGTTATCAAATCCACGAGCGAAATTCTCGATTTCGGAGAGTGCACCTCATCCGCGGTCAGGTTGACGTTCTTCAGGATTTCGCGGGGTGGACAACCCTGGTTGACGAGGATGTCGAACAGCGCGGCAAGCTTGGTTGGTTCGTAAACACGCTCACGCAATCCAATGATTGGCTTTTCCTTTGCGTTGTTCGACATAGAGCGTGAAGTCTTTGCGGACGGCTTGGAGTTGGGCAACTGAACCTACCTTTGGTACCTACGGTTCAAAGCTTCTGTCACGGGTCATTTGGGCAAGATAGCAGCTTTTCCAACATGCCCGTAGCTTGGCCGGTCGAGGTGCCGTCTTCCCAAGCATGCAAAATGCAGCATCTTTATCCAAGACGTCGCCGCCGAGGACCGGCAAAATGTCCGGCTGGGACCCGGTCGTTGTCCGTTTCGGACCTTCACAAGCAGGAGCCTGCGCGCGACGCTCGCGCCGGTCTGGTGCGGTCGACCGACAGCAGAACGGCAGACCAGGCGATCCGCTCACGAGAATGGCGGACGTCGAGATGGCCGAAGGAAACAAGTCGAGGGAGAGGCCGCGATGGTGGGGAGACTGATTCAGTCCGCCAAATCAGCTTATCAGTATCCACTGATCTTCAAGCAATTGTGGCACACGCCGCGTGTGCAGGCGCCGGATCAGGAGATTGTTTATCGCGATCTAAAGCGCTTCACCTATCTCCAGATCAGGGAGCGGATTGGGCGTTTGGCGTCGGCCTTGAGCAAAGCTGGTGTCGTGGGCGGTGACACGGTGGGGGTCCTCGACTGGGACAGCAACAGGTTTCTCGAAGCATTCTTCGCGATCCCGATGATGGGTGCCGTGTTGCAGACGGTGAATGTCCGTCTTTCACCCGAACAGATCGCCTACACGATCGACCACGCCGGCGCCTCGACGCTCCTCGTCAACGACGAGTTCGTCGGATTGCTGGAGGGGATCAAGTCGCGGCTGCCGAAGGTCAAGCGGCTGATCGTTATGTCGGACCGGCCTGCACCTCAGACAGGGAGCCTGTCCTTTATCGGCGAATATGAAAGCCTGCTCGCGGCGGCTGCGCCTGACTACGACTTTCCCGATTTCGACGAGAATACACAGGCCACCACTTTCTACACCACTGGAACGACCGGTCAGCCCAAGGGGGTCTATTACAGCCACCGGCAACTGGTGTTGCACTCGATCTGCGGGTTGGCGCTGTTCGGCATGGCGGGGCAGCATGGACGCTTCTCGCGCGACGACGTCTATATGCCGATCACGCCGATGTTCCACGTCCATGCCTGGGGTTTCCCCTGGTCCGCGACGCTCGCCGGCGTCAAGCAGGTCTACCCCGGACGTTACGAACCGGCGATGCTGGTCAGGCTGATCAAGAGCGAGGGCGTCACCTTCACCCACGGCGTGCCGACCATCCTGCAAATGCTGCTCGATGCAGCGGCCGCCGCAAAGGCTGATCTAAATGGCCTCAAGATGGTGATTGGTGGTTCGGCCTTGCCGAAGGCGCTGGGGAAGCGGGCACTTGCGGCGGGCATCGACATCTTCGCGGGCTACGGGATGTCGGAGACTGGTCCGCTGGCCGCAGTGTCCCATGTCCGATCAAAGGACCTGACCGGCGATCCGGACGGCGAGGTCGAGTTTCGCGCCAAGGCCGGCATTGCCGGGCCGCTGGTAGACCTGCGCATCGTCGATCCCGACATGAAGAGCGTGCCGCATGACGGCAAGTCGGCCGGCGAAATCGTACTGCGGGCGCCATGGCTCACCCAGGGTTATTTCAACAATCCCGAAGGATCAGAGCAGCTTTGGGCCGGCGGTTATCTGCACACCAGCGATATCGCCACGGTGGACGCGAACGGCTACGTGCATATCACCGACCGCATCAAGGATGTGATCAAGACCGGTGGCGAGTGGGTGTCGTCGCTGCAGATCGAGGATCTGATCTCGCAATGCCCCGGCGTTGCCGAGGTGGCCGTGATCGGCGTCAAGGACGACAGATGGGGCGAGCGTCCGCTGGCGCTCGTGGTCAAGCGGTCCTCCGATGCCAATGGCGTCAGCGACGCGATCATCAAGAACCACCTCAAGACGTTTGCTGACCAGGGCATCATCTCGAAGTACGGAATTCCGGAGAAGATCCTGTTCATTGACGGCATTCCAAAAACCAGCGTCGGCAAGATCAACAAGAAGGAACTGCGCGAGCGGTACGGCGACATGTAGCCATTCGAGCGCCAACGAAAAGATCGAGGAGGAAACGTGAGCAATTTAACCCTTGCCGGTTTGAGCGATCGGGTCGGGCAGGAACTCGGCCTTTCCGATTGGGTCACGATAGATCAGCCCCGCATCGACATGTTTGCGTCGTGTACCGGTGATCGACAATGGATTCATGTCGACGTTGAAAGAGCGAAGCGGGAAAGTCCTTTCCGCGGTCCGGTCGCGCATGGCTATCTGGCGCTCGCCATGGTAGCGCCGCTTTCGATGCAGGTCGGTGTCATTCCCAAGGACGCCGCGGCGGGCCTCAACTACGGGATCGACAAGGTTCGGTTTCTGGCGCCGGTGCCTGCGGGAGCGCGCGTGAGGTTGCGCGTCGTGCTCGTCGGGGTCGAGCCGCGGGAAGGCGGGCAGGTGATCATGAAGACCCAGAATACGCTGGAGGTGGAGGGATCGGAAAAACCGGCGCTGATCGCCGAAACGCTGGCGCTTCTGATTCCCGCCAAGGGAGCAAATCAGCCATGAGCACCGATCCGCGTGAATCGTCGCCGCCCACGGAAGGGATCTCCGAAGATGCATCCCGAAACACGTTGTCGCTCAATCCGCTTGTTGGGATCCGGGGCCAGGACCTGATCGACAGCGCGGGCGTTCTGTTCAAGGCGGTCGTCAACGAGCCGAAGGTTGCTACCGAGCAGTGGCTTTCCTTGCTCGGTGAACTCGGCGCTATCGCCGCCGGCAAGTCGGAGCGTGCACCGAAGGCGGGCGACAGGCGATTCTCCGACCCCAGCTGGAAGGAGAGTTCTCTTCACAGCGGATTGCTCAAGGCATATCTCGCCTGGGGCGATGCCGTCAGCGGTCTGGTCGACAAGTCGAGCCTGAGCGAGATCGACAAGGCAAGGGCGCATCTGGTCACGGAAATCCTGATCGATGCGGTGGCTCCGACCAATGCAATGCTGACCAACCCGGCGGCGGTACGCAAATTCGTCGATACCGGCGGCCGAAGTCTGTGGTCCGGGCTGCAGAACTACCTCGACGATCTCGCCAAAAACGGCGGCATGCCGTCGATGGTGGATCGAAGCGCCTTCAAGGTTGGCGAAACGCTCGCGACGACCCCCGGCGGGGTAATCTTCCGCAACGAATTGCTGGAGTTGATCCAGTATGTTCCGACAACGCCTGACGTGAGAAAGCGGCCGCTGGTCATCACTCCGCCGCAGATCAACAAATATTACGCGCTGGATTTGTCGTCCGAAAAAAGCATGGTCCGCTTCCTGCTCGACAGCGGCATTCAGGTCTTCTGCGTCAGCTGGCGCAACCCCACCGCGGCACATCGCGAATGGGGACTCGATACCTACGTCGCGGCGCTTGATGAAGCCGTCGACGCCGCTCGCGATATAACCGGATGCGACGATATCTCGATGATGGGATCCTGTTCCGGAGGCATCACCTCGACGGCCTATTTCGCGACGCTCGGAAGTGCTGCGCAACAGAAGATCAGGAACATGGTGCTCGCGGTCTGTCTGCTCGATCCGAACACCGCCGACGAAAGCGCCTTCGGTTGCCTGATGACGCCGGAAACGATGAACGCAGCCAAGGAAGCCTCCCGTTTGCGCGGTATGGTCGACGGCCACGAACTGGCTCGGATGTTCGCGTGGATGCGGCCGAACGATCTGATCTGGAACTATTGGGTCAACAATTACCTGCTCGGCAACCAGCCGCCGGCGTTCGATATCCTGTACTGGAACGCCGATACGACCCGGCTTCCGGCCGGCCTGCATGGCGATTACCTCGATCTCTATTTCACCAATCCGTTCGTCAATACCGGAAAGCTCGCGTTGAACGGCAAGACGATCGACATGAGCAGGATCAAGGCCGACAGCTATGTCGTCGCGGGGGTGACCGATCACATCACGCCGTGGAAGGGTGTGCACAAGACCGCTCAGATCATGGGCGAGGGGACGACTTTCGTCCTTTCAAACAGCGGTCACTTGCAGAGCCTGCTCAATCCGCCGACCAATCCGAAGGCCTCCTTCATGATCGGGACGGTCAATCCATCCGGTGCGGATGCGTTCGTGGCCGCCGCCGAGAAGCGAAAGGGAAGCTGGTGGCTCGACTGGCGCGATTGGCTGCAGGTCCGATCGGGCGAGGAGGTCGCAGCGCCCGCGTCGCTGGGGAACGAACGCCATCCCGTCCTCGCGCCAGCCCCGGGGACTTACGTCTTTGACTGACGATCTTGCCAGAACGAATGGAGCCGCGGCCTCGGAGATCGAGACGCGCACAATCGCGATTGACGGGCAGTTGCTCCAGGTTGCCATCAGGCACAACAGCGGCCGGCAACCGCCGCTGTTGCTGTTCAATGGGATCGGCGCTAACTGGGAATTAGCGAAGCCATTCCTGAAAGCACTGACGAGCACGACGGCAATCATTTTCGACGTGCCAGGCGTCGGCGGCTCTCCGAGGCCGCTGCTTCCCTATCGGCCGTCGACGCTGGCGCGGCTTGCCGCCGGACTGGTTGGCGAACTCGGCTACGCGGAGATCGATGTTGCGGGGGTGTCCTGGGGTGGCGGCATCGCGCAGCAGTTCGCGCATGAATATCCAAAGCTGTGCCGGAGGCTGGTGCTCGCCGCGACGGCGCCCGGGGTCACGATGGTGCCGGGAGGCCCTTCCGTACTGTGGAAGATGCTGACGCCGCGCCGCTATACCGACAAGGCGTACATGAACCGCATTGCGGCGGATCTCTATGGAGGTGCCTTTCGTCGTGATCCATCGCTGATCGGCCAGCATGCGGGAGCGATGCATGGCGCGCGCAACCTCGGCTACCTGTATCAACTTCTTGCCATTGCGGGCTGGACCAGCCTGCCTTGGCTGTGGTCGTTGCCGCAGCCGACGCTCGTTCTGATGGGCGGTGACGATCCATTGGTCCCTCCGATCAACGGTCACATCCTGGCGGCTCTGATCCCGAACGCCGAACTGCAAATGATCGACGACGGGCACTTGTTCATCGTGACCAAGCCCGAGGAAACCGCTTCTTTGATCGAGGCCTTTCTGGCCGACGCGAGCAGAAAGATCGAGCCATCATCTCCGCTCTCGCGAATGGCCGGCTGGGCCAGAGGTCTCGTCCCGGCGCTTGGAGAACGGCGTAACGTTCAAGCGCAGCAAGACGGAAAGAAATGAAGACGCGGGCAAATCACCTAGCGTAGGGAGGAGCCGATGGCTACTGAGCAGACGAAATTGACCGGGAAACCGGACTACGCGGCGCCTCCGGTCGATGGCGATTTCTACCGGATTGCAGCGGCCCTCAGCGGTGGCGAGCGGGCCTTGATCAAGCGTGTTCGCGAGTTCACCGAAAGCGTGATCGCGCCTGTCATCGAGGATTACTGGAGCCGCGATGCGTTTCCCTTCGAGATCATCCCGAAGATGGCCGAAGTCGGCATCGGCGGCGTTGGCTATCAGGGATACGGCGCCGCCGGCGGCAGCTGGCTGCTGAACGGTCTTGTTGCGATGGAATTGGCGCGCGTCGATGCATCGGTCGCAACGTTCTGGGGCGTGCACACCGGCCTCTCGGCCGGGTCGATTTATTTGTGCGGGGACGAGCAGCAGAAGCAGCGATGGCTGCCGCCGATGATGCGTTTCGACAAGATCGGCTCGTTCGGCCTGACGGAGCCGCTGGTAGGATCGGCGACGTCAGGTGGAATGATGACGACCTGCCGCCGCGAAGGAGACGACTGGATTCTCAATGGCCAGAAGAAATGGATTGGCAATTCGACCTTCGCCGACATCAACGTGATCTGGGCGAAGGAGGAAGGTTCGAACCGGGTCAAGGGCTTTGTGGTGGGAAAGGACAATCCTGGTTTTTCCGTGGAGAAGATCAAGACCAAGATGGCGTTGCGGGTCGTACAGAATGGCCTGATCTCCTTGACCGACTGCCGCGTGCCGGAGGCGGATCGTCTGCAAGCCGCCAACTCGTTCAAGGACACGGCAAAGGTTTTGAGAATGACGCGCACCGGCGTGGCGTGGTTCGCCGTCGGTTGCCAGATGGGCGCCTACGAACATGCACTGCGTTATGCGACGCAGCGCGTTCAGTTCGGAAAGCCGATCAGTGGTTTCCAGCTCGTGCAGGATCTGTTGGTGCGCATGCTGGGTAACGTCACATCCACCCAAGCGATGATGCTGCGCCTTGCCCAGCTTCAGGACGAAGGCGTGATGCGCGACGAGCATGCATCGCTCGCGAAAGCGTTCTGTACCGTGAAGTGCCGTGAAACCGTCGGCTATGCTCGTGAATTGCTCGGCGGCAACGGCATCCTGCTCGAAAACCATATCGGCCGGTTCGTCGCCGATGCTGAAGCGATCTACTCCTACGAGGGCACCAGGGAGATGAACACGCTGATCGTCGGCAAAGCCATTACGGGATTGAGTGCTTTCGTCTGACGCCAGGTTTGGGCGGCCTGCATGTCATCGATTTCGCAGGCCTCCGGTTCCTGCAAACCTTGAAAGCTTCGACACTGCTGATACGCTGGTGGCAAAGCAGCTGCTTGAGCGGCGACAACCATTGGCTCGGCCTATCTAGCTATCGACCAATCCGTAAGCTAGAATCAAATCCTGAAACGGGACGTTCACGTGGGTGAATTTGAACGAGACGTCGTTGAGTCCGGTGAGTGGGCGATCGACCTCGTGACGCGCGAACTGCGCGCCAATGGCGTCGCAGTTCCAATCGGCAGCCGCGCTTTCGAGATCATCGAGGCGCTGGTGAGATCAAACGATGAATTCGTAACCAAGAATGCGCTCATGAGAAGCGCGTGGCCGGGCGCAACCGTCGTCGAGGACGGCACCATACGGGTTCATATCTCTGCCATCCGCAAGGCGCTGGGCGCGGATCGCAGGCTGCTGCAAACCGTCCCCGGCCGTGGTTACCGTCTGCTCGGCAATTGGACGATTCAGCAGGGTCGCACGCAGTCCAACCTGGATCTGGTGGACCGAACCAGGATGACGCCAACTTCGTTTCTGTCAAATGTTCGAGTAGCCGCCAGCGCACTCGTTGGGCGAGAGACAGCGGTGCAGAATCTGCGCGACCTTGTCACTGCCTACCGCGTGGTGACACTCGCCGGGCTTGGCGGGATCGGTAAGACGGTGTTGGCATCCGAAATGGCCCGAAGGCTCTTCCCAGAGATTGAGAGTGACGTTTTTTTTGTTGAACTGGTTTCGCTCTCGGATCCGCAATTAGTGCCGTCGAAAGTTGCAGGGGTGCTCGGACTACGATTGGGTGGCGAGATGATTTCGCCGGCTTCGGTCGCTCGGGCCATTGGCAATAGGAAGCTCTTGCTGGTTCTAGACAACTGCGAGCACGTGATCGATTCCGCGGCGGAGCTTGTCGAAGCTCTCTTGCGTCTGTGTCCGCACACAACGGTACTCGCCACTAGTCGGGAGGTACTGCGTATTGAGGGCGAGTACGTCTACGACGTCCCCCCGCTGGAAGTGCCATCTCCCGAACAGGTGACGTTGAGCGACGTCCTCAAGCACAGCGCCGTGCAGCTATTTATCACAAGAATGGGGTCATTGGACGCGGACTTCCTGACTCACGGCAAAAATCTTCCGGCGATCGCGGCAATCGTTCGGCGACTGGATGGCATTCCGCTTGCCATCGAGTTTGCTGCTGCGCGCGCAGTAACGTTTGGTGTTCAGGAAGTCGCGGGACATCTTGACGATCGTTTCGCCTTCCTCACTGGCGGTCGGCGTACGGCCCTGCCGCGCCACCAGACGCTGCGCGCCGCGCTTGATTGGAGTTACGAGTTGCTACCCAAGTCGGAGCAACAGTTGTTGTGCCGCGTGGCCGTATTCGCAGGCGGTTTTTCCCTCGATGCGGTGTGCGCGGTAACGGCCGAAAGGGACCACAATTCGTCGGTTATTATGAATGCAGTGGCCAATCTCGTCGACAAGTCGCTCGTTGCGGCCGACGATTCGAAAATGACTCGGCGTTGGCGGCTGCTTGAGACAACGCGAGTATATGCACTCGAGAAGTTGCACGAAAGCGGTGAAGCCAGGCGGATCGCGCGACGGCATGCGGAATTCTATTGTACTCTGTTCGTTCAGTTCGCAAGCGACGGACAGTTACAAGCTCTCATTGAAAATCTTCCTCGTTATCGAGAGGAAATCGACAATCTTCGCGCTGCGCTGAAATGGGCGTTTTCCCCCGATGGGGACGCCGCCTTGGGAGTCCAGCTCGCGGCTACGGCAGCCGATTTCTGGACCGCGATGTCTCTGCTTACCGAGTTCTTGCGAATGGGCGGAGAAAGCCGCTGCCCAGATGGGGAATGCGGTCGGCACCCGCTCTGAGATGATCCTGCAATGCAGTCTCGGGTTGGCACTCACCTATACGCGGGGCATGATTGCGCCTGCTCGTGCGGCTCTCACGCGAGCCCTGGCACTAGCTGAGGAGCTTGGGGATTTCGACTACCAGCAGCGAGCGACGCATGGTCTCTGGCTATTCCTGGGACGCTCGGCGGCCTCCAAGGAGGCCCTTGTTTTCGCGCACCGATACGAAGACGTCGCGCGTACCCGGGATATCCAATCGCAGGCAGTCGCCGATTGGATCGTCGGGATACCGCTGACCTACATGGCCGCGCACGGGGAGGCCGCCCAGCGGCTGGAACGAGCGATCGAGCAATACCCGGCCGATCGGCGAAGCCTGGACCTTGTTCGGTTCGGCAGCGATCTTCGTGCCTCGGCATCCGCTCACCACACAGTTAATCTGCTCTCGCTTGGACGGCTGGATGACGCATCGCGGACGGCATTGTTCTCCATCGAGGAGGCGCGTGGCACGGGTCATCCGACCGTGCTGTGCGTTTCGCTCGCATGGGCGGCTGGCTTTGTCTTTTTAGGTCTGGATGAGTGGGACCGCGCCGATCAGCTTGGCGACGAGCTGAGCGATCTCGCCTACAAGTATTCGCTGCGCCCGTTCCACGCGGCGGGGCTTTGCGTGCGCGGCAGTCTTGCGGCAAAGCGTGGCAATCCCGGTGCCGGAATAGACTTGCTGCGCACCGGCCTCGCCGAAATGAAAAAGGCGAGCTATCTGCTATTCTATCCCTTCTTTATGGCGGAGTTGGCCGCGGCGCTCGGCGCGATCGGCCGGCCCGGCGACGGGATCTCCGAACTGGACGAGGCGCTGCATCTCGCGGCGGAGATTGACTATCTATGGTTTGTGCCCGAAATGCTGAGAGTGAAGGGCGATCTACTTGCGTTGCGTAACTCCGATGACGTGGCACCGATCGAGAGTTTGTATCGCCGGTCGATGATCCAGGCGCGTGAACAGCAGGCACGTTATTGGGAGCTTTGCTCGGCGACAAGCCTTGCAGAGCTTATGCAACGCCAGAACAGACAGGCTGAGGCGCGATCGGTGCTTGCCGCGGTATGTAATCAATTTTCCGGAGGCTTCTCGGCGCTGCGAGTTAGACGGGCCAAGGTGCTGTTGGACCAAATGTAATGATATGCGTTCTGAGACGTTGCGCTCTTACCTGAAGGGTGGCTAAGCGATCATCAGGATCTGCTCGTGCGTATGCTGGGCAACGTTAAGTCGACCCGAGCGATGATGCTGCGTTTCGCCCAGCTTCAGGACGAAGGCGTGATGCGCGACGAGCACCCATCGCTCGACGGCGGGCCGCAATAGAATAGTCTCGATTTTAGAGAAGCGCTCGATGCGCACTCCTTAATGCGTCATCCGCGAGGCGTCCACACGACGGACGCAGAAAACACGGAACGTCCCAAAAGCCGCATCCGGACACAACTGTCACGGTTTCACGGGATACACGATCGCGCCACTGGCTTTCTCGGGCGGAAAAACCACATCTTCACCTTTGGCGCGGTACTGAACCACAATTAGATCCTTGTCGGTCAGCATCTGATGTAGTGCGCCCCCGGCTGATTTCTTATATTGCAGCGTGCCGAACGGGGTGTCGAACGTCAGGCTTGTCAGCATCTTGAGCACCGATTCGCGCTCAAGAGAGTTTCCCTGTCGGACGGCCTCTATCAGCGAGTTCATCCCCGAATAACCCGTCATGACTTGCGCGCTGAGGACGTCTGTCTTCGGCTCGATTTCCGAAGCACCTCTAATCAGCGCCGAGTTGTCCGGAGTCTTTTGTTCGGCGGCCCATTCCAGGATGACGGCGATGTTCGTTCCCGAGTCACCGAAATCCGGTCGCTTCTCGCCAGCTCCCGCGAGCAGCATTAGCTTAGGAGAGATGTTGAGATCGCGGGCCTGCCGGACAACCTGCAAATTATCGGCTGCATAACCGATGACATAGAAAATATCCGGATTCAGCCGTTTCACCCGATCAAGAACAGGGGAGAAATCCGGCGTGCCGCTCTTGAACGGCTCGCGCATGACGATCTGAAAGCCCGCGGGCGTCAAGTATTGCTCCGCATAGCGAGCCGCGTCGCTGCCATACAAGCTGTCCTCATAGGCAATTGCAATCGTCTTCGGCTCCGGGTTCAGCGATTTGAAGAAGGCCACGTTGGCGGCCTGCCTATGGTAGTCCCAAGCGTACACGTGAAAGTACCAGGGCTCGCGGCCAAAAGTCTGCTCCAGCTTCACGGACCCGGAGGAGGCGTGAATGAAGATAGGCTGGAAACGTTTGATGCTTTGCAGCAGTGCCATGTCGGCGGTGCTGCCGAAGCCGCCGACGAAAGCGTAGACCTTGTCGCGCGTAGCCATGCCCGTTGCCACCGTGGCTGCGGTGTTGGGTTCACTTTTGGTGTCTTCGACCACAAGCTTGATCGGATGACCCAGGAGACCGCCCGAGCGGTTCGCTTGTTCGGCAGCATACCGAATGCCACGGAGCACCGATTGGCCGGCTTGCGACAGATTGCCCGTCAGCGGAAGCGGAACGCCGATCAGGATCGGATCGGATGCGTTGGACGGAACCTGGGCCATGGTTGGACGTGTATCAGCTGAAGTGAAAGCAAGAACCCCCAGCAGTACAGCAATCGAGCGTCTCAACATTGCATCTCCTCCTTTTACATACCCAGATATGCTTCACGTAGGATCTGGCTCTGAGCCATTTCGTCCATCGGTCCTTGCGCAACAAGCCGGCCGGATTCGATGATGACGCATCGGTCGGCAATGTGCTGCGCAAACGCCACATTTTGTTCGGCCATCAGGATCGAGCATCCTTTGGATGCTTTGATTTT
The DNA here is from genome assembly GCA_963770515.1 of uncultured Alphaproteobacteria bacterium. Lineage (GTDB taxonomy): Bacteria > Pseudomonadota > Alphaproteobacteria > Rhizobiales > Xanthobacteraceae > Bradyrhizobium. The sequence continues at coordinate 55,120 of CAVYPW010000001.1, read as the reverse complement.
GGCTAGCGCCTCGAACATCTCTTCCACGATCTTCGGCGCAAGGCCGGCGGTCGGTTCGTCCAGCAACATGACGCGTGGGCTGGCCATCAGCGCGCGACCGACCGCGAGCATCTGTCTTTGACCACCGCTCATCGTGCCCGCTGGCTGGTCCCTCTTCTCGTGCAAGATTGGAAAGAGCCCAAAAACTTCGGACATGTGCGAGCGCATCGATGCCGGATCTTGGTGCGTTTGGGAGGAGATGAATGTGCCTTCCAAATTCTCGGTCACCGTCAACTCGGCAAAACAGCGGGCGCCGTCGGGCGCAAGGACGATCCCGCGCTTTGGCAGCTGCGACGTTTTGGCATTGGAAAGATCCTCTCCGTCGAGGCTCACACGGCGCGTTTGTGTCTGGACAAGGCCCATGATCGCACGAAGCGTGGTCGATTTTCCGGCGCCGTTGGATCCGAGAATGACGACGAGTTCGCTCTTTTCGACCGAGAGCTGCAGTTCCGGGATAATGACCAGTCCGCCGTATCCGGCGCGGGTAAATGCTGTCTCAAAGGCGCTCACAGTTTGAAGCTCCTCCCTAGATAAGCCTCGCGAACCGACTCACGTGCGAGTACCTCGTTGGGGAGCCCCTCCGCGAGAAGCTTACCGCTATTGAGCACTACGACGCGATCACAAAGGTCGGTGATCACCTTCATCAAATGCTCGATGATGACAACGGTGATGCCCCAGGCCTTCAGCCGGCGCACGAGCGTGACGATCGCTGCGGCGTCTTCGTGCGATAGTCCGGCCATGACTTCGTCCAGCAGCAGCAACGTCGGGAAACAGGCGATCGACCGAGCAATCTCCAGGCGGCGCAGATCTGTGACGGTGAGCTGTCCGCAGTGCGTGTTCAAGGATTGCGCGAGGCCGCAAAAGTCAGCGATCGACGGGCCGTCTTTCAGGTCCTGCAAGGCATGCTCTTGCCGCCCGACGTAGCGCAGCGGCACGTCGATAACTTCCCCAATCGTGAGCTGAGGCGGGAATTTCGGAATCTGATAGGTGCGGGCAAGACCTAACCGGACGATGCGGTCAGGGCGTATGCCGGCGATATTGTTCTCGCCGAGGTAGATCTGGCCGGCGGTCGGCTTGTATTCGCCGGAGAGGATATTGACCAAGGTGCTCTTGCCGGAGCCGTTTGGTCCCACGAGTCCGGTGATTTGACCGCGCTCGAAGGTTAGTGACACTTGGTCGACCGCTTTCAGGCCACCGAAGGATTTTGTGACGTCAACGACGCATAGCTGTTCCATTACAGAACCTGCTTTGTTGGCTCGGGTGCCGTTCCAAGGCGCCGCTGTGAGGTAGCTTCGCGAACCGTTGCCAGGAGTCCAGCCAGGCCTTTGGGAAGCACAGCAATGAACACGATCATCACCGCGCCATACACAACCTGGTAGCCAACCCCTCCGATGTAATTTCGCGCCACGCCTTCAAGTACCTTGAGAGCGAGTGCGCCAAAGAATGGACCAATTGTGCTGTCCATGCCTCCGAGGACCGTCGCGGCCAGCGGCATAACACTCCATGAGAGCGCGAAAACGTCATCGGGGACGATGTATCCGTAGAGTCCTCCGAAGGCAGCTCCCGCAAGCCCGGCCAGCACCCCCGACACAACGAAAGCCAGGATCTTCATACGGACGATCGGGATGCCGCTGGCGGCAGCCAGGCTAGGCTTCGAGCGGATCATGAAAAAAGCCGGACGATATCGATCGGACAGGAAGAGGTCGGACGCGGCAATCGAAAGCACCAGCAGGGTAAGCACCGCCGTCATCTGGACGACCGGATCACCGTCACCGATGATCGGCGGGGAAATACCGCTGGCGCCGCCGGTGAAAGTCCCGAAAACCACAATCAGGACCTTGAACGAGAGGCTGAGTGCCATGGTCGCGATGGTGAAATAGACTTGTCGAAGCCGGAGTGTCAGCAGACCGAGCAGCAGAGCGGTAACGCCACAGACGGCGGCGGCCACCAGCCAGCCGGCGAGCCAGCCGATGTCGCCCGATAGCGCCGACGCATAGGCGCCGATGCCGAAAAACGCCGCCTGGCCAAGTGAGACCTGGCCGGTTCGAGATAGAATGTCCCATGACAGCGCGAGAATCGCGAGCAGGCCGGCGCCCAATACGATCTGAATCCAGTAGGGATCAGCACCGACCAACAAAACGATGCCGGTGATGAGGGTGAGTAGGTAAGGCAGAGCCCGTGTTGACCAGACCGCAATCATGCTCGAACACTCCGGCCAAAAAGCCCGGCTGGTCGAAGGACGAGGACCAACACAATCAGCACAAAGGCAACGCCGAACCCCCAGCTGCCGCCCTCGGGAACGAACGTGCTGACAAAACCTTCCGCCAGCGAAAGAATAAGCGCTCCGATTACCGCCCCCCCAATACTTCCAAGGCCGCCGAGGGCGACGATTGCGAAAGCCCGGATGACGAGATCCAGTCCGACGAGGGGATGAACGTATAGAATGAGAGCGACCAGAGATCCTGCCACCCCCGCCGTAAATCCCCCGATGACGAAAGAAAGCGCGAATACTCGATCGACGTCGACGCCGCAGAGAGTTGCAAGGTCGATGTCGCTGCTCGCCATGCGCATCTGAATTCCGAATCGCGTATAGCGCATAAAGAGCATCAAAGCGGCGTACATGGCCGCGCTGATCAGAAGAACCAGAAAATTATTGCCGGGCAGGGTGGCTCCGACAAGGTGCAGGGCGGGAAGCAGATTTCCTGGATGCATGGACCGGGCGTCAGGCGTCCACAAAACCGCCGCCAGATTCACCATCAAAATGGAGAGGCCGAGCGTGGCCAGAAACTGGTTATGCTCGTCCTGTTTCAACACCCGCGCCAAGAACGATACAAACACCAGGTAAGACAACAGCGCTATCGCCACACCGGCAATCGCCACGCAGGCGATAAACGGGAAGCCGTAATCCGAATACAGAAAGTAGGTTATGAAGGCGCCGAGCATGACAAATTCGCCGTGGGCGAAGTTGACTATACGCGTGACGCCGAATTCCAGCGTTAGCCCTGACGCAACGGCAGCGTAGAGCCCGGCAACGGCGACGGACAGCATGCTGGTCTGGATCAGCCCCGAGATATCCATTGCGGCCCTATAAGTTGAACGGCGCCGGATGCGCCGGATTGACAGCAGCTATGTAAACTCGCAACCAAAAACGTTTTTGGGATTGAGACCTAAATTGTGGAGCTTGTCAATCATATTCCCGGACGGGGGTTGATCTGCGCTCGCTGCTTAGGCCCAGATGTTGGGAATTTAGGCTGAAAATGAGATAAAGAGCCGCTATGCCAGTGGATTGCCAGCTTCGTTTTTTGCCAGGTAGTCTGCACCAAAAACGATTTTGAAAAAGTCAATAAGTCGCCGTTTTTAGTTGCTATTGCAGGCGGGTTTGACGAAAAAGCCGGACCGCCGCAGGCAACAAGAACTGCGTCGTCGAATGCCCGCTAACAGCAGGAAAGCTCCATCTCGTCTTCAAGCTCTCATTCGAGTCATTATCTAAAAAATGTGGGAAAGATGAATCGACAGATGCCTACCGGCGACAAGGTCGCCTACTTGAACAGCCCGGAATTGATGCGGCCCGCAGGCCATTACTCCCATGCCTGTGCTGCAGGGGGCGTCGTTTATGTTTCCGGCCAGTTGCCGATCGATCAGGCCGGAGTGACACTAAGCGATCAGTCCTTCGAGGTTCAAGCGAAGCAGGTTCTCGCGAACCTGGATGCCTGCCTTGCGGCGGCGGGCACGGATCGAGCCCGGCTGGTTCAGGTGCGGGTATATATTGTCGACATGTCGCTATGGTCGTCGTTCAACGAGATCTACAGCGATTGGATCGGAGACGCTCGCCCGGCCCGTGCAGTCGCCGGCGTGTCGTCGCTCCATTATGGGGCCTTGCTTGAAATCGAAGCTACGGCGGTCGCTTAGTGGTCCGATTCTAAGAGGTGCCCGCCTGCACGATACGACACAAGTGCCGGAGCCAGGATGCCGGCACCGCGTCCTCAAGCTCAGGATGAGGATCGAGCTGTTGTTCGGCGCCGAGATTGTGTCGCCTTGACCACATCGCGCGGCGGCCCATCCGAAGCGCGAATGACGAGGGTAGGCTTCCAAACCTCCTGAAGGTTCTTAGGTGCGGCTCCGTTCATCGCCTCAATGAGCATCTCCGTCATCCTTCGGCCAGCCTCTACGCGCGGCGCTGTAAAAGTGGTCAGCGGAGGAGACATATAAGGGCCGAATGGATTGTCGTCACTGGCGATAATCCCCACATCTCGCCCCGGCATCCGGCCGTGCTCGTGCAAAGCGCGCATGGCACCCATTGCCACGAGGTCGATGCCGCACAAGATCGCCGTGGGTGGGTTGGGTATTGCCATCAAGCGACGCACGCCGTTGGCGCCGCCCTCTTCGGTAAGTTCCTCTTCTATCACCAGGGCTGGATCCCAGGGCAGACCGGCTGCCTTCAGCGCGCGCCGATATCCCGCGAGCCGGTGGTGGCTGTACATCAGCTCACTCGGCGTATTCAGCAGCGCAATCCGTCGATGACCGAGCCCGATAAAGCGCGCGCAGCCGTCGTGCCCAACGATTTCATGGTCAATATCGAGAAAGGGAAATTGGCCGCCGGTTTTGCTGCGGCCGTGCGTTACGAACGGCACATTGCGTTTTTGCAGATATTCGATGCGCCGATCATTCACGCGGGTTCGCGCGAAAATCAAACCCTCGACTCGATGCACTTCTACCAGGTTTTTGAAGCGCTCCATCTCCTCTTCAAACGAACTTGCCGAAACGACCATGAGCTTGAGTTCGGTCTCGCGTAGACGCTGTTCTACGCCGACAAGCAAATCAAGGAAGAATGGATTTGCGAAGTTTTTTTGCGGCGGCGAGAGGATAAAGGCAACAAACCCTGTTCCACGCCTTCGTAGTCCTCGCGCCATAGGATTGGCGGTGTACCCCAATTCTTTGGCGGCCTCGATAATCCTCGCCCGCGTTTCCGCGTTTACGTCGGCATAACCGTTCAAGGCGCGCGAGACTGTGCTAACAGACAGCCGAAGCGCCTTGGCGAATTGTTGGATATTCATGCGCTGCCAAGCTGTTCAGAACCGCGGGAAAAATCGATGTTATCAAGATCCGCACGATTCTTCGTATCCTGTCTAAGCTATGAATCGAAAACGTTTCCGTCAACATTTCCGAAGAAAGGTCCCGTAGCCTCGTAAGCGGTGAACCCGGCTTTCGGTCCGGTCGATCGCCCTGGCGCGGAGTGTGGAGGCTTGATCAGGACGTTGAGCCAGTTCCTTTGCGCGCCAACAGGGCTGCGGCGTTGTCCTTATAGATTTTTGCACGGTCCGGCGCAGGCAGGCTATCGATCACCGGCACCGATCTGCGGCCCTCAGGGTCGCCGATGTCGAACGGATAGTCGGTGCCGAACACAACTTGGTCCACGCCCATCGTCTGGATGACGAAGCGGTTGCTGTCAGTGCTTAGCGTGCAGGTGTCGTAGTACAGTCTGCTGAGGTAATGGCTCGGCGGCTTGTTGATGTTGTCGGTGAAGTACGGATCGGCTTCCCAGCCAGTTGCTTCATAGGCGGAATTGAGGCGCCCTTTCTGGAAAACCAGATTGCCGCCGCCGTGGCAGAGGACGAACTTCAGCGCCGGGTGCCGTTCGAAAACACCCGCAAAGATCAGCCGGGCAATCGCCAATGTCGTCTCGCCGGGAAAGCCGACCAGGACCTGAACGACATACCGTCCAAACGCATCGGGTGGGCCTCCCGTTGTCGGATGCATGATGAGAGTGATCCCGAGTTTCTCGATCAGCGCGAACAGCGGCGCGAAGGCTGGATCGTCGAGCGGGCGGCCGCCAGCCGTGCTCGGAATCATCGCGGAGCGGTGCCCGTGCTGCTCGACGGCGTGCCTTAGTTCGTCACAAGCCTTCTCCGGTTCGCCCAGCGCTAATACGGCGGCGGCTTCCATCAGGCCCTCGGATTCATTCACAATGTCGTCTTGCTGGCGGTGGATAAGACGCGTGAACTCGGCTCCGGGCGCCCAGCCTGGCGTGGCGATCAGGCCCGGCGGCGGCGCGAATACCTGCCGAGCGACATGGCGGCGCCTGAGGCTTGCAAGTCTTGTCGGCAGATCATGCAGATGCCGGTCGAGCGACTTTCCGACGGCAATCCCTTTGTGAAAAAGCATAAATTCGTCCCGCTCGTTGCGCTGGCACGATAGGTCGGCTTGAGGGGACTTGATCAGGTCGGCCAGGAAGCGCTCGCTGAGGCCGTGTGCATGCATGTCGATAATCATGATTGTCTTTTCCTGCCGGCGCTTCCTGTTTTGTCAGGGAGGTCCGGCTCGTTTTTAGGTGACGTGCGTCTCGATCCACATCGAGGGGGCGGATGTTGTAATCCAAAAACGTTTTTGATTTTGCGGCAAAAATGAGCAAATGTCAATGTTGCCACGATTTTCTTTGGCCGTTGACAACCGCATTACGATGGGTATTCTTGCGACCGGAAACGTTTTTGTAAAAGGGAGGCTACGTTGTCAAGCCACGATGCTTCTGAGGTCGACATGGTGCGCGGGACTGTCCGCGGTTTCGTGCGCTCGCGGCTAGTTCCCTTGGAAGAGTTGATCGAAAAAGCGGACGACATCGACCTCAAGCTTCTCTTTGATTTGCGCAAAGAGGCAGCGGGTCTGGGGCTGTACGGCTTCAACATGCCCGCCGAAATCGGTGGTCCAGGTTTGTCGGCGTCGATGCAACTCGCCATTCTGGAAGAGTTGACTTACACCTCGGTTCCGCTTTCGGAAGTTCTCGGCTATTTGCCTCTATCGCTCACATACTGCAACGCAGAGCAGCGAGCGCGTATCGTCGATCCGGTTCTGAATGCGGACAAGACGGTGACTTATGCTCTGACTGAGCCTGGGGCCGGTTCCGATCTCGGAGGCGTGCGCACGCGGGCTGTTCGCGTCGACGGCGGGTGGCGCCTGAAAGGGTCCAAGCACTTCATCTCCCATGCGGAGACAGCGGATTACATTCTGGTTCTCGCGGTCACGGACGAAGCTGCCTCGCTAAAGAAGCGGCTGACGACCTTTGTCGTCGAGCGGAAGAATCCGGGGGTCGTTGGGATGACGCGCTACCACAAAATGGGCTGGCGCGGTTATCACCTGAATGGATTTATGCTCGAGGATTGCTTCGTGCCGGACAATGACGTTCTCGGTGAACCGGGAGACGGTTTTCTTGCGATGATGGCGTCAATCAACCACGACCGAATTTTCTCAGCGTGCCGGTCGCTCGGACTTGCGGCGCGGGGGCACGAGATGGCTTGTGCTTATGCCAGGGAGCGTAAGGCGTTTGGTGCGTTTCTTCGCGAACATCAGGCCATCCAGATGATGGTGGCCGATAATGATGTGGAGATTGAGGCCGCGCGGGCGCTCATCCATCGGGCTGTCGCTCTGGCCGAGGCGAACGATCCCGACTTCCGTATCGCGGCCTCGCGGGCAAAGCTCTACGCCAGTGAGATGGGCTGTCGTGTTTCCGATCGCGTCCTGCAGATATTCGGCGGTATGGGATACATGTGCGAACTACCTGTTGAGCGCTTCTATCGTGACGCGCGGGGCTTTCGGATTGGCGAGGGTACTTCTGAAATGCAGCGCATCCAGATTGCACGAAATGCTCTCGCAGATTGAGTTGTCTTATGGTTGGTGTTGATAGGTCCCCACTGTCGCCAATGCAGAAGTGGCTGAGTAGGGCGCCAGATACTGAAGTCTACAAAGTTGACGATATTGCCGTGACGCGCGGAGAGCTTCTCGCGGCGAGCGAGGCCGCTGCCCGGCACCTTTATATGCTGGGTTTCCGGAGGGGCGACGTTATCTGTCTCCTTGTTCCGGACAGCGTGGTCTGGCTTCAGTTCCTGTTCTCTGCATCGCAACTCGGGTTGCTCGTGGTGCCGATCAGCACGCGCTATCGCGATCTCGAAATAGCGCATGTTCTCGAAACGTCGCGGGCCAAGGGCTTGGTATTTATCCGGAAGTTTTTGAAGGCGGATTACCAGCGCATTGTCGAGACGCTGGCGCGGAACATGCCGAATCTTAGAGCATCTCATTGCGCTGGATGACACGAAGGACTTCTTCGCAGGGGCTTTTCAGGATACGGCGGTGTCCTTGCCCGAGCCGGACCCGGCGGCTTTGCTTTGCACGTTCGGTACTTCAGGCACAACGGGAAGGTCCAAGCTCGCTCCGCACACTCAGGCCGGCATCTGCACGCACGCTGAAGCCGTCGCGAAAGCGCTGGAGATGGACGAAACGACGGTATCTCTCTGCGCGCTCCCGCTGTACGGCGTTCTTAGTTTTGTTTCCACCGTGGCTACCATCGCCGGCGGCGGCCGCTGCGTGTCCATGCCGGTGTATAACGCCGAGGGCGCAGCCCGGATCATGGATGACGAGGGTGTCACTCACTTTTACGGCTCGGACGGATTGCTTGATCCGGTGCTGCGTGTGCCGGGACATCAATTTTCTCGATTGCGGCGGGGCGGCTTTGCCGATTTCGCCGGACTTGGCCGAAACCTGGTTGACTTTGCCGAAGAAAGATTCGGGCTCCGGCTCGTTGGAATTTATGGCTCTTCCGAATGTTATGCGTTGATGGCGTTCCGAGATCCCGCGTTGCCAGCTGAGCAGCGGGCCGTGCCGGGAGGCAAGCCAACCTCCGAACAGATCAATTTCCGTGTCGTCGATCCAACGACTGACAAGCTTCAACCGGATAGCATGGCTGGCGAATTGCAGATTAAGGGCCCAAACGTTATGGCCGGCTATCTGAATAATCCAGAGGCCACGGCCGCGGCGGTGACATCAGATGGATGGTTTCGAACCGGTGATCTTGCCTATAGCGAAGGCGAGAGTTTTGTTTATCTTTCCCGCATGAAGGACGGCCTCAGGCTCCGTGGGTATCTGGTAGATCCTGCGGAGATAGAAGCCTTTTTAACGACCCACGACAGCGTTGGCGCTGCCCAGGTCGTAGGCGTTCATCGCGAAGGCCGCGGCGATGTCGCCGTAGCGTTCGTTCTCCCGCGTAACGGCTGTGCCGGTTCCGAAGAGGAATTGATCAGTTTTTGCGGAAGCGGCATCTCAAATTATAAAGTTCCGAGCCGCATCGTCTTTGTCGACCAGTTTCCGGAGATCTCCGGGCCTAACGGCGTGAAGATTCAAAAAAATAAGCTCCGGGAGCTGGCTGACACACTCATCGAAAAAGGAAGCAAGTCATGAGAGAACCGCGCGAGGTTAGGTCCGATATTGCATGGGCGACGCCAACCAAGGTCGTGGTTCGAGGGCTTGACCTCTGCGAGGAGATCGTCGGCAAGCTCGATCTGGGGCAGATGGCTTTTCTGGAAATTTTCGCGCGCCTGCCCGAGGCTGCCGAACTGCGCATGTTCAATGCGATGATGGTGATCCTAGTTGAACACGGCATTACGCCGTCATCGCTCGCTACGCGGATGACCGTTTGCGGCGCACCGGAAGCCGTGCAGGCGGCGATCGCCGCCGGCCTGCTCAGCCTGGGATCGGTCTTTGTCGGATCGCTCGACAATGCCGCCCGCATGCTGCAGGAGGCGCTGGCCAAGGCTCCAGCCGATGCCGACCTCGACGCCTTGGCGGCCGAAATCGTTGCGAGTTACAGGGCGCGTCGCGAGATCGTTCCCGGCATCGGTCATCCGTTTCACAAGCCGATTGATCCTCGAACACCGGCTCTCTTCAAGGTGGCCCAGGAAACCGGTTTCAATGGACGCTACGTCGCGCTCATGACCAAAATCGGCGCCGAGGCAACCCGCGCTTCAAAGCGAGATCTTCCGGTCAATGTCACCGGCGCCATGGCGGCGGTGGCGTCCGAGTTCGGTCTGCAGTGGCAAATGTGCCGAGGCCTGGCGGTGGCAGCGCGGGCGATCGGCCTTGTCGGTCATGTCATGGAAGAACTGCGTCAGCCCATGGCCGAGGAGATTTATTTCCGAATGGAAGAGGAGACCTCCCGGCACTTGCGTCCGAAGGAGTGAGGGCGGCCGGGAGATGTCAAAGCAGGCAGAATTTCCGGATAAAGCGAGCTATCCGTTCTGGATTCGTGAGAGCATTCGCAACGCGGATACCGATCAATTCGGGCATGTGAACAACGCTGCCATCGCAAGTTATTGCGAGGGCGGACGGATGGCGCTGTTTTCGGAACCTGGTTTGCGCGAAGTGATTGCCGAACTGAACGTGGTCGTCGCCAAATTGACGATCCAGTTTGAACGCGAGTTGTTTTATCCCGGCGAGGTGCAGGTCGGGACCCGCGTGACGGCAGTCGGTAATACGTCGTTTCAGGTGTCTCAGGGCCTGTATGAGCCCGAAGGTCGGTTCGCAACCAGCGAGGCTACCTGCGTGATGATGGACCGAGCGCAGCACAAGCCAATTCGTATTCCGGATGCCGTCAGGGCATTGTTCACGCAACATGACAAGGGGCCGGGGCGCTCGTGACGGTATCCTACAAATTTGAAAACGGCGTTGCGGTTCTGATGTTGGATGACGTTTCTCGTCACAACGCGCTGTCGCGGGCGATGATTACAGAACTCAATCGATTGCATGAGCGTTCCGTCGAGGATGGCGCCCGTGCGGTTGTCCTGGGCGCCAATGGACCCAGTTTCTGTGCCGGCGCGAACATCGATGATCTCAGGTCCGGCTGGATGGAAGGCGGGGATCCCGACGTGGATCCTCTTTATTTCTTCCAGCGTATGGCGACGGATCAGCGCGTCACGATCGCGGCCGTGCAGGGCATCGCCGCCGGTGGCGGGCTGGAGCTTACGCTCGCCTGCGATCTTGTCGTGGCCGGCGACCGCGCAGCCTTTCTCGCGCCCGAACTCGGGCATGGCGTTATTCCGCCGCTCGGCATCGCGGTCCTTCCGCACGTCGTGGGCCGCCACCGAGCGATGGACATGGTGCTGACGAGAAGAAAAGTCGGCGCTGAGGAAGCGGTTAGAATTGGTCTGGCGACCCACCATGTCGGGGCCGACGATGTTCTTTCGCGCGCGGTGTCCCTTGCCACCTCGATCGTGGGGAGCATCCCGCCCGGCGCGCTCGGGGTTGCCAAGCAGCAGCTCAGTCACCACCAGCCGCTCGACTGGCAGAGCATACTTTCCTGTTCGGGCCGAGTGCCTGCCGCCGAGTGGCGCGAAGGACTCGATGCCTTTATGCAGAAGCGCCGGCCCGACTATGAGCAGTTTTGGATCAAATCATACAAGAAAAATCAGCCATGATGTATTAGGCCTCCGAGGTGGCAAGACGCTTGGGTTCAAAGCTGCGGAGCAATTTCAGAAATCTCACGAACGGTTTGGCGAGCCTGGCTGACCGCGCGGCTAGCAATGCCGGCAGCGTGCCCGATGGGACGTTAGATCGTACCCAAAGATGATGTTACGAACGCGCAAGACCTTGCAATTTCCTTGAGCGTGAATGGGGAGCTGCGCCAGCAAGCCCGCACCTCACAAATGATATTTGATCTGAAAAGGATCATATCAAATCTCTCGCAGGAGACGACCTTGGAAGTCGGCGATGTTATCGCGACCGGACGGTCATCTGGCGTCAGTTATGCCATGGCAAGCCCGAGCTTGCTTTCACCGGCGATGTTGTTCGATGTGAAATTGAGGGAATTGGGTCAATCGAGAATCGAATCGGTGCCCCTGTCAGCGCAATTGAATCTTTGGCCACGATATCAGGCGCCACTTGCCGCTTTCTCGGTTCGGAACGCGACCTCCGTGAGAGCGGAGACGACACAATGCCATCCGTCGCAAAGAGAGCCGGTGGCTGATATCCAACTTCGGTCGGCCTCGAGCAAATGGACAAGATCGTTCAACTATTCGAACGCTGCGTCTCTCGGAGACGGTACTCGGATGTCCGGTTCGGACCACAAGTTGTCCGCTTTCAACCTTCACAAGCTTCAAGGTTGCGCGCAAAGGTTTTGGCCGCAGGGTCGAGCGCAGCCTTCGAATCCGAAGGTGGGCATCGCCATTTGCTGGGGCCAACGCGAACGCAGCGAGCGACCGGAGGAGAGACGCCGTGGGATGCCACGACAGTGAACTGTCGATTCGGATAAACCAAAGCGGACTATCGTGCCCCCTTTCTCAGCCTGCAAACGGCGTCCCACCGGCAAGGGGTGCGGCCGTCGAATTACCCGGTCTGTTGAGTGACGACTTCGACGTCGCGTCACCAGCCCCGCATGTTCTGCACGCGAAGGTCGAGCGCCGTGCGGCCGCCACCAGTTCTGCAAACAGCAGTCTGGCAGCTTGGCAGATGGCTCGTGTCCAGGCTTACATTGACAAGAATTTGCACCGTCCGATCCTGGTCCGGCAGCTCAGCGCTGTTGCGCGGCGAAGCCAGGCTCACTTCTCGCGCAAGTTCAAACTAGCCGTTGGTGAGCCGCCTCACGCGTACGTTATGAGAAGGCGTCTGCAGAAAGCATGCCATCTGATGATGGCCAGCGAGGCATCCTTGAGCGAAATAGCCCTGAATGCGGGCTTTTCGGATCAGGCCCATCTATCCAGACTCTTCAGGCAATCTTTCGGGAAAAGCCCTAGCAGTTGGCGACGTGAGCGTCGAATTCCCAGCGAGCCTGTTTCAACAACCGGTGGGAATAAAAACTTCTCATGAGCCGAGAGCACGGCAAAGTACTTAGCTTCGGACGTTTCGAACGATCGATCGGAAACAGACTTCTCGAACGGTGTCTTCCCCGTTTCGACCATATCGACGGCGGTGTGATGACCGAGTGTGAGACCAAGCAGAACGTTGAGGAACTCGCTTCCCTCAATCTTCGCCAGCGCGTCCTCAGTGGCGCTCTCGCGCCGAGCCTTGAAGATCGGTGACGGAGCAGGCCATCCCATGGTGCCCCAGGAGCAATAGTATCAGCGTTTGTAAGTTTGATGGGGAGCCAGTTGCCATGTCGAGTAGCTTTCGTTGCCGCAGGGTAGATTGGGCAGTCGCTGTTCTGGTGCCCTTCGTTTTGGTCGGTTGCGCGTCCAGACCTGGCCCAGAGGTGCTGACGCCCGTGGCGGCCTCGTCTGGAGAAAAGACATTGCAGATCTATGTGGCTACCACGCGCGAGCGCGAGAGCTCGTCGTCGAACATATTCACTGCGAACCGCGCCAATACGCTCAACTTTGCAAAGTTTGTCGTCTCGGTGCCGCCTAACCACAAGTCCGGCGATCTCGAAATGCCGACTGCAACACCCGATCCACGGAACAGCTTTGCTGTCGTAGACCAGGCCGTGATGAGCGAAGCCGAGTTTCGCAAAACCGTCGCTCCGCAAGGCGATACTCGGCGAAAAAAACACAAGGTCTTCGTTTTCGTGCACGGGTTTAACAGCAACTTCCAAGAGTTGCTGTTCCGGCTCGCCGAATTGCAAGCGGATATCAAGATCGACGGGATTCCGATCCTATTCTCCTGGCCATCGCAAGGTCAGGTGGCGGCCTATGAAATAGATAAGCGATCGGCAAGCTATTCTCGCGACTATCTGATGGCTTTACTAACCACGTTGAGCAGCAGCTCCGAGGTCAGCGACATTACGGTGGTTGCTCACAGCATGGGTGGCATGTTGACCGTGGAAGCTCTGCGCCAGCTTCGTATCGAAGGCAAAGACCGGGTGATTGCCCGGCTAAGTCGTGTTGTACTGGCGGCGCCCGACATCAGCGCGAAGGCGTTCCGCGCTCAGGTTCAAGACATCGGTCCGCTCGATCCACCTTTGCTCGTTCTTGTTTCCAAGGATGATGGTGCGCTCCAAGCATCCAGTTTTCTTGACGGTGGCATCGCGCGTGCTGGCGATATCGACGTCAACGATCCCGTTGTGCGGGAGGCCGCCTTGAAAGAAAAGGTCCAAGTTGTCGACATCTCGAGGCTCGCAAAGCACGACGATCTGGGGCACGACCAGTTCGTCAGTGTGGCTGTACTTTATTCACGATCGCACGACCAGGCCGCGCGTTATCGCAAGACGGCTGGCACATTCATCTTGACGGATGACGGTGAGACCCTCTTGCGGCCGATCGACATCGGAGATCAGGCGGCTGCGCAATGAACGGCTTGCAAGGATTGAACCGGTGCGTGCGACGGGGAGGCAGACACGATCTTGAAGCGCTCGAGCGAATGTATTTGGTCAGCGCTTCAATCAAGGGTCGGCTGCGAGCACCTTGCCGCGCGCGTCGAACACGAGAGGGGGCAGGCCGATCAATCCCCAGGGTTACGCCGGCGGCAAACGTGCGCTCCAACTGAAGCCGCGCGGACAATAGCGCGCTGCGTGATACCAATCTAGGGACGCCAGTAGTGGATGTAATCAATGTCTGAAGCAGTAAATCCAATCGTCGAAAGTTTTGTGAGCCTAAAGGATCGCGCCTCTCTGGAGGAGAGGCGCCAGCACAGTCAGAAACTCAGAAATGGGCTTCAGGGGAGAGTCGGCTCCGCTTTTGATCTGAGCCAAACGATCAGGGCGGTCGAGAATGATTTGATCATTATCGAAGACGGGGTTGTGCTCATTGGTCTAGGGGCCTGTCAAGCTCGCGGCATGAGCACGAGATGAAGATGTCTAGCTCAAATACCTGGGCCGGAGCGGCACGACAGCCGCTCGCTAGACCAGATTATTGCGGTGAAAATACGCCAGAATCTTCCACGACCTCCCGCTTGTTGACGGACCAATATCCAGTTCAGACCAACGTATGTCCGGTTCAGCCCTTCACAAGCTTCAAGCCCCGCGCGAGGACTAGTTCGCAGCACTCAAATCGTCAGCAGCATTCTTGCTGGGAATGGCTCCGGTGATAGCACGCAAGGTTATTATGAACGCATCAAGATCGATCGTACGCTCTGAAAACTTGGCGCAGTTTCGTCTTAAGCCGGGACCTGCAGTCGCGACAACCGAAACCCGATATTCAGTCGATCAGCCATTACAAGCTGTGGCGACCGGTCTGGTCGAACTGCTCGAAACTGCAGCACGAGAGCTGGAGCATGACCGCGAGTTGGCCAAGGCTTCGCTGATTGCAGCATCAGACATTCTGCATGCGGAGATTGAGCGGCTTTCCGGTGCCAAGGACTTCCAAAGAGGATGTTTGGTGGCCTGGCAGGTCGTTCGTGTACGCGAATACGTTGACAGCAACCTGCATCGACCGATTCATGTCCGAGATCTCTGTGTGGTCGCTCGTCTGAGTCCCGCCCACTTCAGTCGAAAATTCAAATTGTCCTTCGGTGAAACGCCGCATGCTTACGTTACCAGAATGCGTCTAAAAAAGGCTTGTCATCTCATGATAACGAGTAAAGCAACGTTGAGTGAAATAGCCTTGAGCGCAGGCTTTTCCGATCAAGCGCATCTATGCAGACAATTCAAGCGGGCTTTTTCTCAAAGCCCGGCGACCTGGCGACGAGAACTCGATTTGCACGCGGGCAGATGCTCTTTCTTATCGCCCCCGGCGGTGGCACTAGTCGATTTGAGACCGGAATATGCACCCGATCGCCCGGAGTGTTGAACGGCTGGGTATAAACGTCGTCAACCGCAGCCTCCGGGAGTCTTCCGGGTGCATTGTACGACGCGTGCGGCCAGCCCCGCAGGTTGCTTCCCTAAAAAGACATGCGCCACTCGAAGAATAGCGGCATGGCACATTCGCGCCATCGCCCACTGGTCGTGGCAGCACCTTTATCAGCTTTCGAGGCGGTATCATTTTGACGAATACGAGCTGACCAGACGTATTAGATCGTAGCCTCATCACTTCGGCCGAAAACCCGCTGCGCCCGGGAGAATCCTGAGATTGGAAATTCGCCAAGATCGACCCAACCGGTGGCGGATGCTCCTGCAAAGGTGCTGGAGGCCACCACGGTGCGGCCCAGTTTGCCCGCGATCTTCTCCAGCCGAGCGGCAAGATTGACCGCTGGTCCAATGCAGGTGAAGTCGAGCCGGCTCAAGCCGCCGATATTTCCGAACAGGATTTCACCGATATGCAGCGCGACACCAAAGCGGAAGCGCTCGATCTTTTCGCTGCTCGGATACTGCATCGCTTCGACACTGGCTTTGGCCTCGCGGGCCGCTTCCAGCACGCGGCTGCAGACCTCGCCGAGATTGCCGCTATCGTTCGCGATCGGAAAGACCGCGAGTAGCCCGTCACCCATGAACTTCAGGATCTCGCCACCATGCTTGCGGATCGCCGGCACTTGGCAGTCGAAATATCGGTTGAGGATATCGACGATGGTGCCGGCCACCAGTCGGTCGGAAAGTGCGGTGAAGCCTCGCAAGTCGGATAGCCAGATGGCCGCCTGCATGGACTCAGAATGACCCCTGCGGATCTGGCCTGCCATGATCCGCTCGCCGGCGCGGTTGCCGACATAGGTGTCTAGTAGCGATGCGGCGGTACGGCGAAGTGCGAAGATTTCGCCGATCCGCGCGAACGGTTGAATAATAGATCGCAACGCCGCCAGGTGTTTGTCGGTGAAGCCGCCCGTCGCCGCGGTAGCCCAACTCGTGCCGTGAACGGAGCCGTCGGTGAAAGGCAGCGGCAACGCGATGTAGTCGGTTACGCCCTCGGCGCGCATGTCTTCCAGGAACTGAAAGCGCCTGCTCTCGGGATTGTCGAGCCGGTAGCGGACTTCATGTCCGCTCGTATAGGCAACGGTGAGTGGGTTCTGGCGGAACTGATCCGATTCCAAGAAATCGAAGCTTATGGTGTCAATTACGACATCCGCGTCCGGCCGCCAGACAAAACTCCGTCCCAATGCGTCGGGATGCAGTGTCTGAACAAACGCGCCGACCCGACACAGCGGCACGCCAGCGCCGACCAGCCGTCGGCAAATCCCGCTTAGCAGATCGTCAGGTGAGGTTGCACCCGGCGCGCCGGCCGTTAGCCAATTGCTGAGGTTACAAAGTTCGGCGTCATTCATGATGGGTGCCTATTGATGAACAGAGTTGCCGAACCGCTACGCAAACATAAGCGCTTTGCGGTTTGATGACATCGGAGTCAACGCCACTCGAAGCAAATAAGCGAAAGCTGTTGTTGATGGTCGGAGAAGGACCCACGTTTGTCCGTTTCAGCTATGGAGCATCGAGACAGACTAACGCAATGCTACGAAATCGGACCTCTCATCGAAGATTAGCCGGACAGTGTTATCCTTGATCGTTAAGTAATGGCTCTGCGCTCGATTGCGGGCGGTGAGCGTCGGCGGCCGTGCAACTCTCCAAGTCGTGCCGCGCGAATCTCAATCCCGGAGAAAGAATGACGGCCTCTTCGCAAAATGCCGGGCCGGTAGCAAGCAAGGACAAGCTTGCCCCCACCGCTTCGGGCGTCCGGACTACTCCATGTATGCGGCTCAGGTCGTTGGTACCGTCGAAACCCAGTTTTTCTGTTGCAGCCGGCCAGCGAGAATTGCGGCTCGACCTGTTCCGTGGCCTGGCATTGTGGCTCATCTATATCGATCACGTGTCGCCCGACATCCTTACGTGGGGCACGCTTCGCAGCTATGGTTTTAGCGATGCCGCCGAAATATTCATTTTTATCTCTGGGTACACCGCCGCGCTGGTCTACGGCAGGCTTACCTTCGAGTCCGGGATCGCGATCGGAACGGCGCGCGTACTGCGGCGAGTGTGGCAAATATATACTGCGCACTTGCTGCTATTTCTCGTCCTGATGGCTGAGATCGTTTATGTTACAACGGTTTCGGCGAAGCCGTCGTTCTACATCCAGGAAATGGAGGTCGGGGAGTTCTTCAAGCAGCCCGGCTCCATGATGATCCAGGCCCTCCTATTGCGCTTCCGTCCATTGAACATGGACGTTTTACCACTCTATGTGGTGCTGATGGCATTTCTTCCGCCGGTCTTGCAGCTTGCCCGATTGCAAGGGGATTTGCCGCTCGTTCTGTCAATCGGCCTCTACATCCTCACGCTTCGATACGACCTGCATCTGTCGACCTATCCCGATGGTTTCTGGTCGTTCAATCCCTACGCGTGGCAGCTGCTTTTCGTCTTCGGTGCCTGGTGTGCGCTCGGAGGCGGGCGGCGGTTGTCGCCGATCCTTAAGTCATCGCTGGTGCTCTGGGTCGCCGCCGCTTATCTATGCGCGGCCTTCTTCGTGACGTTGACGTGGTATCTTCCAAGTCTGGAAAGCTTGATCCCCGGTTGGCTTGGGCGGCTGATCTACCCGATTAACAAGACGGATTTTGACATTCTGAGATTTGCTCATTTCTTGGCGCTGGCCGTTGTCGCTTTGCGCTTCGTGCCGAGCGGCTGGGCAGGGCTAAAATCACCTTGGGCGCGGCCTCTCATCCTTTGCGGGCAGTATTCGCTTCAGCTCTTCGCCGTTGGCGTAGCATTGTCATTCGCCGGTTATGCGCTTCTCATGGAGCTTGATGCCGGCGTTGTGTTGCATGTGATTGTTGGTGTCGCCGGCATCCTGATCCTATGCGGCATTGCGAAGATATTCGCCGGGTACAGGCGAGCGGCGACCGGGCGCTAGCAGGTCAAAGCAGTTCCGTTCAAGCTGACGGGATAAAACTCATGATACAGGATAGCAGAATACAGAAATTTGCTCCGGCGTCGGTCGCTATTTGCCGCGATTACAGGGCTACCAATCGAACCTTGATGGCCTAACCCACAGGATTGGTCGATATGAAAGAGCAGGGTACGGGTCTTTTTGCCGTTGAACGAGACTTGAGGTTCGACCTTCTGCGGGGCGTGGGCCTCTGGATGATCTTTTTAGACCATATTCCAGATGACGTGGTGTCTTGGCTAACGCTTCGCAACTACGGATTTTGTGACGCAGCAGAGTTCTTCGTTTTCATCTCTGGTTACTTGCTCGGCTTTATCTATGTGCCGATCGTAGCCGCGGGCGAATTCATGGCTGCGTTGAAGCGGTTGTGGCTAAGGGCCTGGCAAATGTATGTCGCCCACATCCTTCTCTTCCTTGTTTTCACCGCGCAGATCGCCCGCGCTGCAAGGAGATGGGATAATCCAATGTACAAAGACGAGTTCAATGTCGCAAACTTCCTCGCGCACCCAGACGAACTGATCGGTAAGGCGCTCACATTGCAATACAAGCCGGTCGACCTCGACGTGTTGCCGCTCTACATCTGCCTCATCGCGGTTTCGCCTTTCGTGGTGTGGTGTCTGCTGCGCCGTCCGAATTTGACACTGGCTGGTTCGGTAGCGCTCTACATCCTGGCGCGTTACTTCGACTGGAATCTGCCGTCGTATCCGAAAGGGGCGACCTGGTATTTCAACCCCTTTGCCTGGCAGCTATTATTCTTTTTTGGTGCCTGGTGCGGCTGCGGTGCCGTAGGCCGGGTATCGAAAATCCTCCGATCACGAATTGTATTTGGCGCGGCAATCGTTTGGGTACTTTTTGCATTTTTCATCGTGATGAGCTGGCACAGCGCGACGATCGATGCGCTGATCCCAAAATGGCTTGTCAAGATGATCTATCCCATCGACAAGACTAATCTGGATATGCTCCGGCTCACTCACTTCCTGGCGCTCGCCCTGATTATCGCGCGTTACCTCAAGCGCGACTGGACCGGCCTGAGGTCGAAGTGGCTGCGCCCGCTCGTCTTGTGCGGGCAGCATTCGCTTCCGTTGTTCTGCCTCGGCGTATTCCTTTCCTTCGGAGCGCACTGGATACTCGTACAATGGAAGAGCGCAGTGATCGAGCAGCTCGCGGTAAGCCTGGCCGGTATGGCGATCATGACGGTCGCTGCGTGGCTTCTGGATCGGGCGCGGCAGGTTCCGAATCTTTTCGTTGACGCCGGTCTCGGCGCAAAGCCGGATGCCGGAACGCTGCCCAGCGCGGCTTGAAGTCACCGCGCGGCAGACGTCGGAGGGCGCCTGGCGTGTTGGTACGATTCCGTTCTTGTTACGACCGTGCTCTCACTGCTCGGAGAGAATTCTCTCGTGCTGCTCGAGCTGTGTTGGAGAAAAGTCATCCAAAGCTCTCGGCTGAAGGCCAGATGCCGTCCCAGACGTTTAAAGCGGTGTAGCGCTGATGGTTATCGAATAGTCCGCGAAGATGAGACCACAACAGTCGTTATTAAGAATAGAGGTGAAACCAAATAACAATCGCGTTCTCGCCATTGCAAGGCCGGATCAGCTTTGCGGAACGACGTTGTCGTCGATCGTACCTTCGAGCGCATTCGATTTCCTGCTTTGGATCCTTCTAGCTGCTCTGCTGATCGTCGCGTTGTGCACTTTCAAAGATTACGCAATCTCCAACGACGAAGGGGTGCAGCAGCGTTATGGTGAATTGATCGTCGAGTACTACCGCAGCGGCTTCGTCGCGCGCGATCTGTTCACGTTCGAAAACCTCTACCTCTACGGCGGCCTTTTCGATCTTGTCGCAATCGCGCTCGCTCACGTCGTCCCGATGGACGTTTATGAGCTGCGCCATATTCTTTGTGCCGTGATAGGGATTGGCGGCGTCGGCGCTGCTGCGGTGACCGCGCGATTGATCGCGGGATCGCGCGCGGGCCTGGTGGCTGCGATAGCCCTTACGCTTTGCGGCGTATGGTACGGCTCGATGTACAACCATACCAAAGACATTCCGTTTGCCGCCGCGATGGCCGGGACAACACTGTTCCTCGTTCGCGTGTCTCGCCGATTGCCGTCACCTCGCATCATTGATGTGGTGGCCTTCGGTTGTTTTTCTGGGGCCGCGCTTGGGATAAGAAGCCTTGGTTTGCTCTCTGCAGTGTATCTCGGCCTCGCAATTATCATTTGTCTGCCATGGCGCGCGGGCTTGCGTGCGCGTCTGCGCTTTGCCGGTGGCTCAGTCTGGATGACGGTTCCAGCCGTGTTATTGGCTTATCTCATTATGATCGTTGCCTGGCCGTGGGCCGCATTGTCTCCGCTCAACCCAATCCGAGGTCTCTTTGCCTTCTCGGAATTTCATTACCCGATCCGAACGATGTTTGCGGGGCATATCTACGAGATGGCTGGCGTGCCGCGACTCTATGTTGTCGGCTATCTCCTGATCCGTGTACCGCTGATCGTGCTAGCGGGCGCAGGATTGGGCATGGCGTCACTTTTGCAGCAAAGCCAGGAACGAGGCGAGCACCGGCGGGCAAGCGAAATTGTGCTGGTATCACTAACGGTAATCGTACCGCTGATGAGCCAGCTGGCATTGCATGGCCCGGCTTTTACCGGAATGCGGCATTTCCTTTTCGTGCTTCCCCCACTTGCGACGCTGGCGGGCGTTGGTTTCAACGCGCTCTTTGACAAGTTTGCGGAGCGCAGTGTGCTTATGACGTTGGCGGCCTTCGCATTGGTCTGCGCATGCATCCTGCAGGAGGGCAGCACGCTGGTGCGGCTGCACCCCTACGAGAACCTCTACTACAATTCGCTCGTCGGGGGCCTCCCGGGAGCATTTCGCCGCTATGATATGGATTACTGGTTCAACAGCATGCCCGAGGCGACCCGCATGCTCGAAGCGTTTGTACGCGACCGGATACCTGTCGAAGCCGGGCAGGCGCCGAAGGTCTATTCGGTCGCCGTGTGCGGGGAACGTCTGCCATTTGATCGGACGGTCTCGCTTCCGCAATTGCATTGGGATTTTGGATCGGAGTGGGACGAGTTGGAGTTTTTTATCGCGCCTACGCATATGAATTGCGATCGCGACCTTGACGGCGAGGTCATCGCGATCGTGGAAAGGTTGGGCGTTCCTATCGCTTACGTGAAAGACCGGCGGGCAGTCGTGAAGCGGCCGATGGCAAGGGCTGTACCGCCGACATCTGGCCAGGAGTTCGGTTTTCGTTAGCGCTTTGCTAGGTCCGAATCGGACAAGGAAAGGCCCAATCCGGATCGAATAGGCGTCGCCGATGGCGGGGTCTTGAATAAAACTGCTCTATTTTCGTTCCAAAAAAAGCGGCTGGCGGTTCTAGTCGGAAAGGCGGTGGGCACTCCAAAATGCTATCCTGTCCGCGAAACGTAGAAGAGCCGTTGATCACGGAAGGAATATTCAGTTGCACGACTCGACGGAGTCCGACAAACCACCTGCTCTCCGTTCCATTGCGAAAGACGCAATGGATCGACCGGCCGTTGGGTTGAGCGAGCGGGTTTACGATACGAGCAAACTCGCCGCGCTGTTCGATATGCTCGTCAACCACGGTTACCCTCCGCATGAAGTGCTAAGAAAGGTAAATGTGACCGTTGACGAGGTTCACTCCCCGAAGACAAGAATTTCCCTTGAACAGCTTCTTGCTGCCTGCGAGAATGCAATGAAGCTCTCAAACGACCCGCAACTTCCTTATCGCGTCGGTGCCTCGGTCCATCTTTCTACTTACGGGATGTACGGGTTTGCCATTCTCTGTTGCCCGGACTTTCGCAAGACGATGGCTTTTGCTGAGCTGTATCACTCGCTGGCCGCGCCGCTGGCGACGATCGAATTTAGGGAGAAAGCGGGATTTGCCAGCTGGGTTATTGAGCCTAATGCGCGAGCTGCCGGCGATCCGCGGATGTATCGCTTCATCGCCGAGATGCAGATCGGCATTCACATTTCCCTGATGCGCGACGTCATGGGTCCTACATTCATCCCTGATCGGATCAACCTGACGTATCCGCAGGCCGAAGAACTCAGCCTGCCAGCAGACGAGATTGGATGCCGTCTGAGTTTCGAAGAGCAGACCAACCAAGTTGTCTTTCGTTCGGCGTGGCTCGACCAGGACGCAAACCTCGGCAACAAGACGACATATCCGACGGTCGTAGCCCTCTGCGACGAGCTGCTCAACGAGCTGAAATCGCAAGTCGGGGTAGCGGGAGAGATTCGGGCTCTTCTGATCCGGGATATCGCCAATCCTCCGACCCTTGCGGCGATAGCAAAGGTCCTCGACGTGAGCGATCGCTCGTTGCGGCGTCAGCTACGGGAGCAGGGCGTTTCCTTCCGGGGCTTGCTGGACGAACTTCGAATGCACCTTGCGATCAAATATCTGCGCACGACAAAGCTTGCGAACGAGGATATTGCGCTGGCGCTCGGCTTCAGCGATTCCGCGAATTTCCGCCGCGCATTTCGCCGCTGGACGAACAAGTCACCCAGCGAGCTCAGGCCTGAGTAACCATGTGCGAGGCCTGCTTCAACCTCAGCTCTATTTCGGAGCGTTACCGAGAGCACCGGTGGCCAGCGCCAGCGTAGCGGCCGCGGACAACGCCGTGCTGTAAGCATCGGTAGAGGCGTTTCGGGCTTGCAGCAGTTGAGTCTGCGCGATGTTGACGTCCGTGATCGACCCGACGCGGTTGCGATAGCTCGCCAGCGCGCTGTCGAATGTCGTTTGGGCAGCTGCAGCAAGAGCATTTGAGGCACTGTAGGCTGACAGGCTGGTGCGCAGAGCGTTATCGGCGACGACAAGCTCTCGCACGGCATCGTTGCGCCGCCGGGTTAGGAGCGCCGCCGCGCTATCGGCGTTGTTGCGCGCCTGCTCCAGTAGAGCGGCACGAGCGCCGCCGTCATAAATCGGAACTGTCGCGCCAACAAGAACGCTGCTGGCGAACCGAGAAGAACTGAGATTCGCCGTTCCTGATTGCTGCCCCAATCCCGGGATGGCCGTGACCGAAAGACTCCCCGGATTGTAGGCGGTTGTGCCGCTCACGAAGACTTTGGGCAGGAACTCTGCTACGGCGGCGTCGACATTGGCGTTCGCGGCCTTCTGCGCGGCGTAGGCGGTCAGGATATCCGGACGACGCGCAAGTGCCGTGGTGATCACTCCTTGAATTGAAGTCGTCATCGCGGGCGAGAGTTTGCGACCCGCAGCGGAGGCGATATTGATCCGTGTCAGCGGTGAAATACCCATGGCCGAAATCAGATTCAGGTAGGCGTTCTCCGCCGCTCCGGTGGCTTGTACAACCGCGAGTTTCGCCTGCGCGGTCGCCTGGCGGGCCTGAGAGACCTCCACCACCGTTCCGATCGCATTCTTGTAGCGATCACTTGCGGCCGCTTCGACCTCCTGGGCGTTCTTTAGAGACTGGCTGGCGGTGGCGACGCGCGCGCGGGTAGCGGCATTGACATAAAAGGCGACGCTGACGTCGTAGATGATTTGCTGATGGGTCGCGTTGAAGGTGATATTGGAGATCACCGATCCCTGTTTGGCTGCCTCGATCTTGGCAGCCCGCTCGCCGAAGTCGAACAAGAGCCACTCAAGAGATGCGGCTGCGATCGTGCCGTGGGCCTCGGCGTCGGAAGAGACGCTATTCCCCGCCACGGACAGGCTTCCCTGATTGTTGAGGTAGACTTCGGCTGCGGTTGCCCTCAATTTTGGTAGGTATGCGCTCTCAGCGATCCCGGTAGTTAGCGCCGCGTTGCGGGCGCCGTTCCACGCGGTTCGAGTGAGCGGATTGTTGCTTTGGGCGATGTCGATCAGTTCGGGCAGCGAGTAGACTTTCCGTCGATCGAGTCCGAGCGGAGCCGGCAATCCAGTGAGATCGGCATTGACCGGCAGTGCATAGCTGGACTTGAGCGCCGGGGAGGATTTCGCGCCCGGGACGATTTCTCCGCTCGCCGTGGTTGTTGGTGCCCAAGGTCGGTCGGCGCGCTCGGGCGCCATATCGACGTCCCAGGCTGCGCAGCCACAAAGACATGCGGAAAAAACGGAGATAACCACGCTCAGTTTAAGCTGACGCATGTGCGCGAACTCCCCCCTCTGGACCACGCAGTGCGGACTCCAAGGCCTCGAGATCGGTCAAGACCAATCCACCGACCGCGGAGGAATAGCGGCTATCCTTTTCGCCGTCAGGTCGAGGGCCGGGCGCGTCCGTCGCCAACTCATTCATCTCTGATCCGCGGCCTAGCTCGTCCGCCAGTACATCGAGCCGATGGGCAACATGCCTCGCTACGAGCGGTTCCTCGTTCGGCAGCAAGAGGAGAGGACCGATCATGGCGCGGAGCCGATGAAGCGTGTGCACGCGCGCTGCCAGCCACAGCTTTGACGGCGCAATCCTGGAGGGCTCGTATTCGGCGAGTTGGACGTCCTGACTGATCGCCCCCATGGCATCAGCCACCTCGGTAGCAAGGACCGAGCGCCGTGACCGGCTGTTCGCACCTGTCAAATCGGCAAAGCGGCGCAGCAGCGAGGCGAGCGCCGGATCGATGCGGCGGGCGACCGTGACCGGCCAGATATTCGCGAATATGAGGTAGGCAACGATGTTCCCGAACATGATGCCGACGATGCGATCTCGAGCAACCGTCAGATCAAAAGCCGGGCTCGGTCCCTGGATGACACACAGGAAAAACGCAAACGCGATCTGGAAGCCGACATAGGAGATTCTTGGGCTGCCAGCGGCAACCCAACCGGAGACGAAGCTGGCGGCGAGGATGACGATCAGCAGGGCAGTGATCGAAGTCAGATGGGGCAACAGAAAGACGATCGCAGCGAGTCCCGTTCCCGCACCGACGAGCGCTCCGAGGATCCGCAGTGAAAGCTTTTCGACGGTCTCGGCCGTAGTCCCCAGGGAGACGATGTAGCAAGTAATGAAGCAGGTATGAATTCCTGGCCAATCCAGCAGGAAGTAGGCCACGTAACAGAACATCGCTGCAGCAGTGGTCTTGAGTGCGTAGTAGACGTGGTCGGGATTTGTGAATGCATCGGGCAGGAAGAAGCCGGCATTGGCGGATTTGACAACGGTCTGGTCGGGAAGGACACGCTCGGTGAAGCGCCTTAGCGCTTCCTTGAGGTCGGCGAGCTGTGCGGCAGCGAACGGCGGAAGTTCTTCGTAATCATGCTCGATCGCAACATCGACGGGATATCCCCCTGCATGCAGGATCGCCGCCATCGCGTCCAGTGTTTTCGCAATCTCGTCGCGGAGCGACCAAGGCATATCGTTTGGCGGAGTACGCTCGGCAAAGTCGATCAGCAAGAGGATGGTCGTGATGCTTTCGGTCGCCTGGCCGAGAGCGCTGACATCCTCCGGAGGCGAGGATTTCTCGAGGCTCGCCATCTTTAGCCAGGTCTTGAGCTCCGTTGTGCCTTCCGAAAGTGCTTCGGTAAAAGCCTCGCGGATCTTTTCGTTCGGGCTACGCATCAGCGACGCCGCCAGCGAAAGACGATGTGCAAGGGCTTGTTCAAGAAGCCGTCGGGGAGCTGGACCAAGGCAAAGATTGACCGCGATAGAGACCGCGGCCGGAATGGCGACGAACAGCCAGGCATAGAGATAGCCGCGTGTCGCAAGTTCTCCCAATTGGGCATTACTCAGAAGATCCAGCGCGTAACCGACGATCAAGGCGATGATCGCGCCAAGCGGTCGCAATTTGCTGGCGGAAGCCAGGAACAGCATGCAGAAGGATGAAACCGCTATACTGGCCATTCGCCACAGCGGCTGGTCGATCACCGATGTCGCAACGAGAATGAGTATGGCGACGATCAGCGAGATCAGGATCGCGAGTACGATGCTGATGATGATGCTTTCCATTCGGTCGCGTTTCATGACGAAAAACGCGACATAGGCCGTTAGCGCCGGGTCGGGCGTCTGATAGATTTCGACGACCAGCGTCGTCAGCGCGCAAGCCAGTGCGAGCCTGCTTGCAAATTCGACGCGACCTGGAAACGGTCGCAGCAGGGCCAAGATCTGTTCAAATTTCTCCCGAACGCTATCGGCAGGCGCGGCCATGTTTCACCTCGACGACCGCGCTTGCGCCGAGCCGCATGAGTTGTGGTTGCGGTTGCTCGATCTGCACCTTCACCGGAAATCGTTGCGCGACGCGCACCCAATTGAGCGACCGTTCTACGTAAGGCAAGGAACGCGGGAGATTCACGCGGTCGGTATCGAGAACACCCGTTCCAATGCCTTGAACGATCCCCTTGAGAGGTTGCTGTCGGTCGATCATCGAGTACACGGTAACGCAATCGCCGACCGAAATGGCGGAGAGATCGGTTTCCCGGAAGTTCGCGACCGCGAACCATTCCTCGGTGTTGACGAGCGTGAACAGTGTTTGGGAGGGGGCGACCATCTCGCCTGTGGATACGCTTAGTCCGACGACACGGCCTGCATGGGTTGCGCGGATGGTGGTGTCCTCGAGTGCACGCTGGGCAATTGCCAATGCTGCTTTTCGGGCTTGGATGGTTGCTTTCGCGGCCGCGTCCGTGTCGATGGCGGCGATCGCCGCCGCCTCCTGAACGCGGGCTTGCTGAAGCGAAGTTTCCGCATCGTTCTGCGTGGTTTGCGCCTGATCAAGCTGCTGCGTGGGGACGTAGCCTTTGGCGGCCAGCGGCGTCAGACGTTCGACGGTCCGTTTGGCGAGTTCCAGATTGGTCTCCGCACGCCGCACCTGCTCGGCGGCGACTTTTGCAGCGGAACGCTGGGTCGACAGCACTCTTTGCTGGGTTTCAAGGGAGGCCTCCGCTATTGCCAAGTCGGATTCGGCCTGAGCGGCTGCCAGACGGTAAGGGGCGGGATCAATCTGGAAGAGAAGGTCTCCCTTGGACACCAGTGTGTTCTCTGAGACCGGGATATCGATGATCCGCCCGCCGACGGCCGCAGCAACATGTACGACGTCGGCATCAATCGTTGCCGCGTCGGTCCATGGAAACACTGCATTTCGCCGCTCAACATAAATCGCGATCCCAACCGCTACGGCAATAATCGATAGTGAGATCAATTTCCCGACCGGTCGGGAAGACGTGCGTTTGCCTGCCGCTTTCATGGTTAGCGTCCGAACCAGATCAACCAGACCAGTAGAGCAAAGACGACGCCGATCGATGCGCAAAGCGGAAGTTGAAACGGCAGGACATGCGTAAGACCGCGGGCAGTAAAGGCGACGCGTGCGCCCAGCGCTACGAAGATGCCCAGCACGGCGCAGAGAAGCCAAGCGGGAAAAAAGGCGCCAAACATGTCAAAGGAAGGAGCGCCATCCTGCGCACAGCTACATAGCATTACGGGCAACGCCAAAATGCAAACGCTCCTCCTGCAATTCGAGTGTCCGGTCGCAGAAATAGGCATTTTGGAAAGGCGCGCCGGTGGGACAGGCCGACATACGGCTGCGACCTTCATAACAACTCCATGCCGAACACCGGGACTTTCGCTATGCGATGGCAAGGGTTGCGTTGGGTCGAGCTGACCGCAACTGAGGCATGCCTGCGCAAGTTTTACACGCATGCCCTTCAGACGCTTGTCTGGATATGCTCAAATCGTAATGATGTCGCGGGGGTATCCGTCACGGCTGCTTCGAGATCGGTAGCGGATCTCGCTCGACCAAGTAACGTCTTTTAGCCCGGAAATGGACGGGCCCATTGGCCGTTACCGTAAGCCATTTGTCCGGTCGTATCTTGCAGCGAGCCCGCGGTTCGCTCGAACGTTTTGTACAATCGTGCTCCCCCGGTCCAACCTCCGTCGCCCGGAACAGCTCACCTTGTAGCTCAGCGGATCGCGGAGTTTGCGCGCCCGTCAACACGGCCGCCGCTCGGTTTGGTTCGATGCATCGATCGGAATCCGCTCCGAAATGACGTGTGAATGTTTTATGACGTGGAGTTGCAGTTGTGCTCGGGCGGTAAACTTCGCAGCCATTAATAAGCACGACCGTCCCACCAACGGCACTCTCGTTCAATAACCCTGTGAGCATTCGCGGCACAGTCGAGGTCTAGCGATGATCGAATTCACGTCAGATTTTTGTACAGGTGCCCCATGTCTGAATCCGTCACCAAGAATGGCCGAGGCGCCGGAGCGAGCGCTGCCGTTGCTCGTCTTTTTGTACTCGAGATAAACGCCGGCAGCATTCACCGCATGAACGCGGATGGTTCCGATCGCACGACGATCGTAACGGGCTGTCATTTGCCCGATGGCATCGTCGTCGACGTCGAGGCGGGCCATATCTACTGGACCAATATGGGAATCCCCAATCTGGACGACGGGTCGATCGAGCGTTCTGATCTCGACGGCAAGAACCGCAAGGTGATCGTACCAGTCGGAAAAACCCATACGCCGAAGCAGATTATTCTCGAGAAGAAGAGTGGCAAACTCTATTGGTGTGATCGAGAGGGCATGCGCGTCATGCGTTGCAATCTCGACGGGTCTGCCATCGAGACCATTGTCGTATCCGGCCGCGGCGAGGCCGACAGCCGGGATGCGACAAAATGGTGTGTCGGCCTGACGATCGATCCAAAGCTCGGACATATCTACTGGTCCCAGAAAGGGCCGGACAACGCCGGCCTTGGCAGCATATTCCGCGCCAGCCTGGAAATCCCCGCGGGGCAAACCGCGGCAAATCGTTCGGACATCGAGGTCTTCTTCGATGGCTTGCCGGAGCCCATCGATCTTGAACTCGATATCGAAAACCGCGTTCTCTATTGGACCGATCGCGGCGATCCACCGCGCGGCAATACAGTGAACCGTGCATCGGTCGACAATAAGCCTGCGGAGCCGGAGATCGTCGTGACGCACCTCATGGAGGGGATCGGCATCGCGCTCGATGTTCCTAACGATCGGATGTTCGTGACTGACTTTGCAGGCTCGATCTACTCCGCGCATCTCGATGGATCAAATGAACGCAATTTCCTCTACGCGCAGGGCAACCTGACCGGCATCGCGTACGCCGAAATCCCGAAGGAGAAGTAACATGTCGCAAACCAAGCCCATTCGCCGAATAGCCATGATTGGCACGGGCGTCATCGGGGCGAGTTGGACTTCGCTGTTTCTCGCCAAAGGACTACAGGTCGTCGCGACGGACGTCGCGCCGAATGCCGAAGCCGCGCTAAGGAGTTTCGTGGAGGCGGCCTGGCCCGCGCTCAAGCGATTGGGCCTTTCGCCCGAAGCCTCGCAGTCAAACCTGAAGTTCACCGCCGCGCTCGCCCAAGCGGTCGACGGCGTCGATCTCGTCCAGGAAAACGGACCTGAGCGGATCGATTTCAAGCAGAAGCTCTATGGGCAGCTCGACGAGCTGTTGGCCCCCGACGTGATTATCGCGTCGAGCTCGTCGGGACTCACCATGAGCGAGATCCAGAAGGGCGCCGCGACCCATCCGGAGCGCTGCGTCATCGCCCATCCGTTCAATCCGCCGCACTTGATCCCGTTGGTCGAGATCGTCGGCGGCGCAAACACCTCGGAAGCAACAATCCAGCGCGCCGCGGAATTCTACACGTCGATCGGGCAGCGGACGGTGCGCCTCAACAAGGAAATGCCGGGACATGTTGCCAACCGTCTACAAGCGGCGTTGGCCCGTGAGGTTTACTACCTTGTCTCAGAAGGCGTCGTGAGCGCCGCCGACGTCGACACCGCCCTTTGCTGGGGGCCGGGCCTGCGGTGGGGCGTTATGGGCAACCTGATGCTCAATCATCTCGGCGGCGGTCCGGGGGGCATCGAGCACTTCTTCCAGCAATTCAGCGGCCCGATGACGGCCTGGTGGAAAACTCTCGGCGCTCCAGTGCTGACGCCGGAAGTGCAAAAGAAGCTCATCGACAGCGTTCATGCCGAGGCCGGATCGCGTTCGATCGGCGAACTTGCGGCAGAGCGCGACGAGGTTTTGCTTGGTCTGATTGAGCTGCGCAAAAAAGTCGCGAAATCGACGGGCGCCTAGGATCAGCTGCCGCCGGCAATATCGATCAAACCTGCAACTTATTCCGGCTCTCGAGCCTCAGCATCAGGAGTTACGAATGCCCACCGCAACCGCAGCAGGCAAAGCCACCGGCCCGAAGGCGTTACCGGCGCCAAATAGCGACTTCTACGAAGTCTACGAGACCTTAAGTGCCAACGAACTCGCGACGGTGAAACGGGTGCGCGCTTTCATGGAAACCAAGGTCGCGCCTGTCATCACAGATTATTGGGTGAACGACGCTTTTCCCTTCGAATTGCTGCCGGCGATCAAGGAGTTGGACATCGGTGGGCTTGCAATGCAGGGCTACGGCTGCGCAGGCGGAAGCCTGGCACTGTTGGGCTTTGTTCAGATGGAGCTCGCACGCGTCGACCCGTCGATCGCGACCTTCATTGGCGTGCATGTCGGCCTGGCGATGGGCTCAATCTACA
Organism: uncultured Alphaproteobacteria bacterium; assembly: GCA_963770515.1. Classification (GTDB taxonomy): domain Bacteria; phylum Pseudomonadota; class Alphaproteobacteria; order Rhizobiales; family Xanthobacteraceae; genus Bradyrhizobium. The sequence goes on along the minus strand of CAVYPW010000001.1, from coordinate 24,171 downwards.
TCGATGGATCGGAAGAGCAGAAGCAGAAATGGCTGCCGCAGATGGCACGCTTCGAGAAGATTGGCTGTTTCGGCCTGACGGAGCCGCTGGTTGGCTCGGGTGCCAGCGGTGGTCTGCTGACGACGGCGAAGCGCGAGGGCGACACCTGGATCCTGAATGGCGAGAAGCGTTGGATCGGCAATGCCCCGTGGTGCGACCTCTCCATCATCTGGGCACGTGATCTCGGGGATAACCAGGTCAAGGGCTTCATCGTCGAGAACAAGACCACGCCCGGTTTCAGTGTCGAGAAGATCGAGAACAAGATTGCGCTCAAGGTGGTCCAGAACGGCCATATCACGCTGAAGGATGTTCGAGTGCCGGAGACGAACCGTCTCCAGGGCGGCAATTCATTCCGCGACACCGCGAAGGTACTGAAGATGACGCGCTTCGCCGTGGCGTGGATGGCGACTGGATGCGCGATGGGCGCTTACGAGGCCGCGCTGAAGTATAGCCAAGAGCGCTTGCAGTTTGGCAAGCCGATCGCGTCGTTCCAGCTAGTCCAAGACCTTCTCGCGAAAATGATCGCCAACATCACCGCTTCACAGTGCCTGATCGTGCGCCAGGCGCAGCTGCATGCCGAAGGTAAGCTGACGGACGCCCATGCCGCGCTTGCCAAGGCGTTCGCTACAGCCAAATGCCGCGAGACGGTTGCCTGGGCCCGCGAGTTGATCGGCGGAAACGGAATTGTTGCTGACTACAAGGCGGCACGCTTCTTCGCGGATTGTGAAGCGCTGTACTCATACGAAGGCACGTATCAGATGCAGAATCTGATCATCGGCAAGGCCGTCACCGGCATCGGCGCCTTCGCGTGACATCTCAGCGGCCGGCGCTCCGACGCCGGCTGCCCCCCAAAGCCCAGGAGATACGACCATGGCCTCCGGAGCCGGATCAATGACAACGTCGCCCGCAACAGTACCCGATTCCTCGCCCGAGACAGCATTGGAGCTTGCGAACGTTCGGTACGAGAAGAGGGGACCGATCGCGTATGTGACGATCAATCGGCCCAAGGTGCTGAACGCGCTGAATACGCCGACCTGGACCGATTTGCATACCGCCTTCGAAGACGTAAAGAAGGATGCCTCCGTGCGCGGCGTCATTCTTACGGGCGCCGGCGACAAGGCTTTCGTCGCAGGCGCAGACATCAGCGAACTTGCAAACGTCGATGCCTACGATGCGGAGGAGTCCAGTCGGTTTGGCCAAGGTGTGCTGGACCTCATCGAAAACCTGGGCAAGCCGGTAATCGCGGCCATCAATGGCTTTGCGCTTGGCGGTGGTTGCGAGACGGCAATGGCCTGTACCATCAGGGTTGCTGTTGAGCATGCCAGGTTTGGACAACCGGAAGTCAAGCTGGGGTTGCTGCCAGGCGGCGGCGGAACGCAGCGCCTGCCGCGGCTGGTCGGCAAGGGGCGAGCGCTGCAGCTGATCCTTACGGGAGAGACGATCTCCGCCCAGGAAGCGTACCGCATCGGCCTCGTCAATGAAGTTGTCCCTGCGGTCGATCTCATAGCGCGAGCCGAGACGATCCTGAAACAGATCCTCGCCAACGCGCCGATCGCCCTGAAGTTCTCGCTGCAGGCGGTCAACAAAGGGTTGGAAATCGCCCAAAGCGAAGGTCTCGCTCTGGAAGCGTCCTACTTCGGCATTTGTGCTGCCACCGAAGACAAGAAGGAGGGTACCTCGGCCTTCCTCGAGAAACGTGTACCCAAGTTTCAAGGTAAATGAAATAGCGGCCGGGGATTTGGAAGGGACAGCGATGACAAACGACAATATCTTCTCTGGATTGAAAGTAGTCGACCTGGCGAGCTTTATCGCAGGGCCCAGCGCCGCGGTGATCTTGTCTGATTTCGGAGCCGACGTCATCAAGGTGGAGCCGCCGAGCGGCGAACTGTGGCGGCATGCGAACAAGATACCGCCGCAGCCGGTCGCCGAAGATGCCTATCCATGGCATCTCGCCAACCGCAACAAGCGTGGAATTGCACTGGATCTGAAATCGCCTAGCGCCAGGCAGGTGCTGGAAAAGCTTGTCAAATGGGCGGATGTCCTGGTCGTCAATACACCGCATCCGGCTCGCGCCAGACTGAAGCTTGAGTATGAAGACGTGGTGGGATGGAATCCACGCCTGATCTATGCCGACATCTCGGGTTTTGGCGACAAGGGACCCGATGCCGATCTGCCTGGCTTTGATATCACCTCGTACTGGGCCCGCAGCGGATTACTCTCGATGACGCGCGATGCGGGCGCTCCGCCGACGTGGCCGGTGGCCGGCAGCGGCGACAACGCGACCGCCGTCGGGCTCTATTCGGCTATCGTTACCGCCCTCTATCGCCGTGAGCGCACGGGGCAGGGAGCGCATGTTACGACTTCCCTTCTCGCAGAGGGCGTATGGTCGGCGAGTGTCTCCATCCAGGCAGCGCTCTGTGATGCAAAATTCTACGGACTTCATGACCGCGCGAATCCCGCGAACGCGGCCATGAACGTCTATCGTACCAAGGATGACATCTGGTTTGTGCTGATCATTACTTCCGACAAGGTGGTGGCCGTCGCAAAAGCTATTGGCCGCACCGATATTCTGACTGATCCACGTTTCTCCGATCCGTCGAAGCTGATGGCAAACATGGCGGCACTGACCGCGATTCTCGACGAAACGTTCGCTTCGGAGCCGATGGCGCATTGGTTCGAGGTTCTCAATGGTGCGCATGTCACGTTCGGTGCCGTCCGCGGGCCGCAGGAGGTGATCAATGATCCGCAGCTTCGCGCGAACGACATCGTCGTTCCGCTCGAGGGAGCAGGAGGCAAGCTGACTTCGACGATCAGCAGCCCCATTAAAGTTCATGGCGTCGTCAAAGTACCCGCAAAGCGCGCGCCGGGAATCGGCGAGCACAACGAGCAAGTATTGGGCGAGCTTGGCTTCAGCGCCGCTGAAATTGACGGCTTGCACTCGAGCGGGGCCGTTGCGAAGCCGAAGGGACACGCAGCTTAGCGGCAATACGGCAGCCGAAGCTCGGCTCCTTCGCGCTGCACCTGATAGCATTAATAGCAGCCAAGACAGCCAGGACTTCGACAATGGATGAAATCGTCACCGAACGAGCCGGAAGCGTCTTGCGCGTCCAGCTCAACCGCCCGGCAAGGCGGAACGCGATGACGTCAGCCATGTATTTGTCCCTTGCAGCCATCGTCGACGACGCGGGTAAAGACGAAAACACGCGCGTCATTCTTTGGTATGGCGCCGGGGATTCCTTCTGCGCCGGCAACGATATCGACGATTTTCTCAAGAATCCGCCGGGCGCTGGCGAATCGCCGCAGGCCCGCCTGATGTTCGCATTGCTCGACCTGGACAAGCCGCTGGTCGCCGCGGTCCATGGCGCAGCGATCGGCGGCGGCACCACGATGTTGACGCACTGTGACTTTATCTATGCCGGCGAGAACACGCAATTCCAGATGCCGTTCATCAATCTTGCGGTCGTTCCTGAGTTCGGATCGAGCTGCTCAGTACCGGCGCGGATCGGTCACCTCCGGGCGGCGGAACTGCTTTTATTGGGCGAGCGGTTCGATGCCAGACGTGCTGCAGAGCTTGGTCTTGTGACCCAAGTCATGCCCGATAAAGAGGTCATGGCGAGGGCGACGCTAACGGCCGAGAAATTGGCAGCGAAGCCGGCGCTGGCGCTCCAAGCCAGCAAGCGACTCATGAAACGGCCGTTTGGCGATCAGATCAGGGCCGCGATGAAGGCCGAGAACGAAGAGTTCAGTGTGCAGGTGCGGTCCGACGACGCCAAGGAGGCTTTCAAGGCATTTCTGGAAAAGCGCAAGCCGGACTTCACGCGATCCGGCAAAGTCACGGCATAGCGACGCAGTCTTGAAGTTGTCGTGAAAATCCTTCGCCGACTATTTTTCGTGACCTGTATATTGTTCGGGCTGGCTTTTGCCCTGATCTGTTACGCAGAAATGCTCGGTGTCGTTAAGTACGATTAAGCTAGACGAAGCGTTGGCCACGTAGACATAACCGCTACACGATCGTGGACAGGTTCAAAATGGTTTCATCTTGTCGAATTCATTGTGACAAGCGTCGCCAAAACCGGGCAGCAGATCTGCTACGACGCCGAGGACCGCGGTCCTTCGGAAATCAATCGTGAGCTCCGTTGGCCGGACAGGTAAGACCAAAGCCATTGGGTCTGGACCCGGAATCGATTTTGAAGTTGCGGCAAGGCAAGTACGTGTAAGACTGCCCACACCACCCACGTCGCGAACCCGCCGCTACGTAAATGGCCCGCCTCGAGAATAGCGAAGTTCTTGCCAACCACAGCCATATTGCCTTTGTTGCGGTACCAAAACGGTTGCCCGTCTTCCCGCCCGTTGACGCGATTGGCAATAAGACGTCCGACAAAACGTCCCTGCTGAATGGCTGCCTGAGCCACTCCAGGGACAGGCTGTCCGCCCTGCGTCATCGCGGCCGCATCGCCAGCGACAAAGACGTTTGGCGCCTCGGGAAGGTTCATGAAGGGGTCAACAAATGCGCGTCCGGCGCGGTCCGTCTTTGTTCCTAGCATTTTTACGACAGGCGAGGCGCTGACACCTGCTGTCCAAAGCACCGTGGCGCTGGGAATGCGGGCGCCAGCCGCGATGACACCCTGCTCGTCGACCTTGTCGACCTTTATACCCGTTGAAATTTCGACCCCAAGCTTGGCCAGTCGTATGGCGGCCTTCCGAGACAGGGAATCCGCGAAGGTCGGGAGTATGCGCGGGCCGCCGTCGAGGAGCAGGATCCGGCTCTTCTCAGGATCGATCTTGCGGAAGTTTTTGCGCAGGGTCACCGTGGCCAGTTGAGCTATCGAAGCGGCAAGCTCGACACCGGTCGGGCCAGCCCCCACCAGCACGAAGGTCATTTGACGGGCGCGTTCCTTCTCGTCATCTGTTGTTTCCGCAAGTTCAAACGCGCTCAGAATTTTGGTTCTGATCGTTTCAGCATCGTGGAGACTCTTGAGACCCGGCGCGAATTGCGCAAACTCGTCATGACCAAAATAGCTCGGACGCATCCCGGTTGCGACCACCAGGAAGTCGTAACCGAGCCTTCGGTTGCCGACGCCGGGACATATGACGTCGACAATACGATCTCCGACATCGATACCCCTGACCTCACCGAGCAAAACGCTGAGGTTTTTCTGCCTCGCTTCGAGCTGTCGGATGGGAGCCGCTATCTCGGACGGTGCCAAGACCGCCGTGGCAACCTGATACAGGAGCGGCTGAAAGATATGGTGATTGCGCCGGTCGATGAGCGTGATCTCGACATCGGCTCGCCTTAGCGCCTGCGCGGCTGCCACGCCGGCAAAGCCACCGCCGACGATCACGACACGTTTCTTGTTCCCCGACTTGTCAGCCGACAATTCGGCTTCGTGCGGAAACGATTTAGTCAAAACTGTAGTCATGGATGCACCGGTGGTCGAAGGGCGAGCAACCCGATTAACTACGATACCGCAACGCCCGCAGCCAATCTTGAACGCCGCTGCGGTACATTGAACGGCCGTGCCCGATCAGACAGAAGAGTACGCGCTCGGACAGGTAATGATGGGAACGCCGTAGTGCCGTTCGCGGCGCTTGTGGCGATGCATATCGTCTAAGGAAAACGCGAACCATTCTTGAGAATCTGCACCGGCATAGCCATGCGATTTTCACATCAAAATCAGAGGGGACCATGCTCAAAATTATCGCTTTGATGATGACTGCTGCGATCGTTGTCGTTTACGGGGGCCAAGCTATAGCGGCCGATTATCTGACCGGTGATTTTCAAAAATGCCGCGGCTACTCCACAGCAGTGGCAACAGAGGGTGGCCGGACGATTTGGCTAGCGGGCGAGGGTGGAACTAAAGATGCCAACGGCAATGATATTTCTAATAATACCCCAGCCCAAATCGAGTACATCTTCGGTCAGTTCGCTGAGACTTTGAATACGTACGGCGGAACGACGGATGATATCGTAAAGATGACGGTGTTCATCAAGGACCAAGTAGATGGCACCCCATTCACTCAAATGCGAAAGAAGTTTTACCCTAAGGGAAATTACCCAGCCAGTTCGCTCATCACCATCAAGGATTTGGCTTGGCCAGGAATGATGATTGAAATTGAAGCGTTTGCTGTTATCAAAGATACCTGTATACAAGGTTCGTGCTCAGCGAGGCCGTCCCCCTAATTCGGTTAGCAAAACTCATGTCCGTCCATCGGTGCTAGTCAATTCGCATCAGGGCAGTTGATATTCAATATCATCGGGAGATTTGGCAACATCGAAGCTGCGCAGTGCGCGGCTTCAAATTGGGAAGCGGCGCCCATCGTTAATGGACAGCCAAGTAGCGATTAATGGTTTGATCTTGCCGGCGTAGATCTGCCGAGGTGCCTGCCCAGGCGACAGCGCCTTTTTCGAGAATATAATGCCGATCGGCGATGGCCATTAGCGGCTTCAGGTTCTTGTCGATAATCAGCATCGACATGCCTCGCGCGCGAAGCTGATTGAGGCAACGCCAGATGTCATCGCGAATGGTCGGAGCCAAACCTTCGGTCGCTTCGTCGAGAATAAGCAGACGTGGGTTCGTCATTAAGGCACGGGCAATCGCAAGCATCTGCTGTTCGCCGCCTGAAAGCTGCCAGCCAAGATTGTTTTGCCGCTCCCGCAGGCGCGGAAAGAGTTCACAAACCGAATTCAAGTCATACGAACTGCCCGAGATAGCGGGCCGCGCGGTTGCAATCAGATTTTCCCGAACCGTCAACGTCGGGAAGATTTCGCGTCCTTCGGGGACGAGGCCGAGCCCGCCACGGGCGATCTTGTAGGCTCGTTGCCCAAGGATCTGCGTACCTTCGAGCGTGATGTCGCCGGTTGCTCCTTTCAGGAGCCCCATGATCGCCTTGACTGTCGTCGTCTTGCCCATGCCATTGCGCCCCAGCAGGGTTATGACCTCGCCTGTTGCGATGCGCAGACAAAGTTCGAACAGAACCTGGCTTGCACCATAACCGCCGTTCAAGCCCTTGATACTGAGAAGGTCGCTCACGAGGTGGTGTCCTCTTCGCCCAGGTAGGCCGTCCTTACGGTGTCATTGTCCCGAATTGCCGCAGGCTCGCCTGAGGCGACCACACGGCCGCCCACCAGCACGGTAATTTCGGTTGCCAGCGTAAAGACCGCCGGCATGTCGTGCTCCACGAGCAAGATGGCGTGCCCTTGAGAAAGCTTACGGATGAGTTCCACGATCAGCTTGCTCTCGGTAGGGCTCATTCCGGCTAGCGGCTCATCGAGAAGCAGCACCTTGGGTTCCTGACTGATCGCCATGGCAAGCTCAAGCTGCCGCTTTTGACCATAGGAAAGGCGCGACGCCGGTATCGAGCCGAGATCAGCCAGACCTACCGTGCGTAGCGCTTCGCTGCAGCGATCGATCAACTCGCCGTTTTTCAGCGGTCCAGGCCGGAAATCGAACACGCTGGCGCCCTTGGCTCTGATGGCCAGAAGCACGTTCTCAAGTGCCGAGAACTCCAGAAGGATGGACGAGATCTGATACGACCGTGAAAGGCCGCGCGCAGCCCGTTCGTGTGCGCCAAGCTCCGTAATATCCTCACCGAAAAGCTCGATCCGACCTGCATCCGGTACCAATTCGCCGGCAATCTGGCCGATCAACGTCGACTTTCCAGCACCGTTGGGGCCGATCAGGGCGTGAATGCTCGCCGAGCCGATCGAGATGGAGACATCGTTGGTGACAAGCAAGGCGCCGTAGGCCTTCGACAAGTGATCAATGCGAAGCGCAGCTGCCGCGTTCATTGATCGGTCCTGCGCAGGTTGAGGAGGGCGCCATAGACTCCGTCGGTTGCGAGCAATACGACCGCGACGATAAGCGGCCCAATCACGACCATCCAGTGGTCGGTCCAGGACGACAATCCTTCTTCGAGCAAGAGAAGCACGATCGCTCCCATCAAGGGGCCGATCGTCGACGACAGCCCGCCGAGGACGGCCATCACGACGAGCGTGCCGGACAGGGTCCAGCTCATATATTCGGGTGAAGAAAATCGTGTCAGGTTAGCCAGCAAGCATCCGGCGAGACCCGTGATGAGCGCCGAGATAACGTAGGCAGTCAATCTGTAGCGCAGCAACGGATAGCCCAAGGTTGTGAGCCGCTGCTCGTTCTGCCGGGCGCCCGACAACACCAGGCCGAATGGCGCTATCGTTAGCGCATGAATGCCAGCGGTCACGAAACCAAGGATCAAGAAGACGAAATAATAGAATACGACGGGATCTTCGAGCATGTGCTCTCCCGCGACAAGACTCCGCGTCGAAACGACAAGGCCTTCATCGCCTCCGTAAACTTTCAGGCTTACGGCCAGATAGTAAAACATCTGACCGAAAGCCATCGTGATCATGATGAAGCCCAGGCCTCGCGTGCGAAGTGAAACCCAGCCGACGCCAGCAGCAACGATCGAGACAACCACGACCGCTACCGCGAGATGGATGCCGAGATCTGTAATCTCATAGCGGGTCAAAATGCCGACGATATAGGCGCCGACCCCGATGTAGAGCGCGTGACCGAGGCTCACGAGGCCGCCGAAGCCGAGTATCAAGTTCAGACCCATCGCCGCTATGCCGATGATCATGATTCGGCTGAACAGCGTCAGGTAGTAGGGAGCGCCGGCCAGGCCGACGATCAGCGGGAGGATGGCGAGTAGCGCAAATACAGCTGCCGCCGGAGAGGCGCTCAGCCATTGTCGGCTGGTTTGCGAGGCGATGAAGCGTGGTGGCATCCCTTCAACGGCTCCGTGTGCCAAACAGACCGTCGGGACGTATGGCGAGGATGATTGCCATTGCGCAATAGATCAGCATGGCCGCGACGGCGGGCCCCGCGGCGTTGGCCAGCGAGCGCTCCATCATGGAGCGAAACAGGAGAGGGATGAACGTCCTTCCGGTCGCATCGATCAAGGAAATCAGGATAGCAGCGAGGAATGCGCCTTTACTCGAACCCATTCCTCCGAGAACGATGACGACAAGCGCCAATATGAGGATCGGGTCACCCATTCCGGATTGAACGGAGACGAGCGGCGCAGCGGTCGCACCGGCCAGGCCGGCCAGGGTCGCGCCCAGTAAAAAAATCGTGGCGTTTAAGGCTACGATATTGACCCCGAGCGCCTCGACGATCGCGGGGTGGGTCGCGCCCGCGCGTATCAGCATCCCCACCCGCGTCTTGTGAATCAACAACCATAGTCCCAAGGCAACGAGCAGTCCGACGCCGACAAGCGCGAGCCGATAGGCGGGGTAAGTAAAACCCCAGAACGATACGGTGCCCGACCAGCCGTCAGGAATCTGCATATAGAGCGACGACGGGCCCCAGATGATCCGCACGATTTCGTTGAAGAACAGGGTCAATCCGAACGTTGCCAGCACCTGCTTCAAGTGACCGGCGGATTGCAGTTTGGCCAGCAAAGACAAGTGCAGGATGAGGCCAAGGAGTCCCGTGCCCAAGACCGCCATGACCACAGCGAGAACGAACGATCCGCTATGCTCAAAAATCGCGGCGCAAAGATAAGCGCCGATCATGAAAAGCGAACCATGCGCCAGATTGATGAAATTCATGACTCCCAACACCAGCGTCAATCCGGCCGCCATCAGGAAGAGGAAGACGCCAAATTGCAGTCCATTCAGGAGCTGGGAAACGATGAATTGGGCGCTCATCAGTCGGCCAACGGGCACTTCGAGGCATAAGAATCCGCGTGGCCCTTCAGCACCGTCTCTTTGGTCACGAAGACGGCCTGACCGGAAGCGTCTTTCGCGACGTCGACACGGAAGAAGTCCCTGATCGGGAAGTGATTTGTGTTGTAGCGGAAAGGTCCGGAAACCGAATTGAAGTCAGCTTTCTTGAGAGCCGCGCGAAATGCCGGAACATTGCTGATGTCGCCGCCCACCTTCGTGATGGCTGAATCGAGCAATTTGGCAGCATCGTAACTCTGTGCGGCGTACTGCGAAGGCAGGCGACCATAGGCAGCGACAAACCTGGAAACAAATTTTTCATTTTCAGGGTTCTTCAGGTCGGTGCTGTAGGAGCCACCGGTAACGGCTCCGACCGCCAAAGTCTTCAGGGCCGGCAGCGTCGTGCCGTCGATGGTGGACGTGCTAACGAGCGGGATGACGCCGAGCAAGCCGGCCTGCTGATACTGCTTGACGAAGTTGATGCCCATGCCGCCGGGAAGAAAAGCATAAACAGCATCGGCCTGCGCTGCCTGGATCGATCCGATCTCCGACGAATAGTCGCTTTGATTCCACTGCACGTAAATCTCGTCAGCCAGCGGAACCTTGTAGAAGTGCTTGAACCCGTTGACGGCGTCGGTGCCAGACTGGATGTTCGGCGCGATCGCGACCACTTTTTTGTAGCCTGCGGAGGTGACATATGCACCCATGGCTTCGTGCAACGCGTCGTTGTTCCACGACGTTGAGAAGAAATTCTCGCTGCAGCTTGCGCCGGCGATTGGCGCGGGGCCCGCCAGCGTTCCTATCAGCACGACGCCGGCGGCTGTAATCCGTTTGTGGACGGCCATCATGATGTTGGATGCAGTCACACCGACGATGATCGGAACGTGATCTTTCTCGATCAACTTCGTTGCGATCTGTGCGGCAAGGTCGGGTTTTGATTGATCGTCCTCTTTGATGATCGTTACTTTCTGACCGCCCAATTTGCCGCCGAGCTCTGTCACACCCAGCATAAAACCGTCATAGATATCCTGGCCGAGGACCCCCTGAGGGCCCGAAAGGGTGGCCATCAATCCGATCGAGATGTCGGCCTGGGCCGTGCTATTCAGAACGGTAAGGAGCATGCCTGTGGCTCCAATAATCTGTTTCATGTTCATGCCCCCGATTGACGCTGGTCCAGGTTAGGTTTCGCGAACTAGATTTCGCGGCCGATCTTGTGATCGATCGAATAAGGTCCCGCGCCCTTGATCAACAGGACGAGTGAAAAGATCGCCCAACTCAGCGGGACTTCCGCCCCTTTTGCGGTCCAGAAATAACCGAACGCGTTCCAGTGAACGAAGACACCAACCACCATGAAACCAAAGACCAGGGCGGCGATCGGGCGGGTTAACAACCCCAGGACAAGAAGAATGCCGCCGATGATCTCGAGCGCTGTGACATAGTACGTCAACAGATAGGCCAGTTGCAGTCCGGCTTTAGCCATAAACTGAGCGGTGCCATCAATTCCGCCACCGAACAGGCGGACGAAGCCGTGCGGCAGCAGGAATCCACCGACGCCGACGCGCAGCAGAATACTGCTCAAACCATCAAGCGAGCCCCAGAGACTCGCAAGCGCTGGAAAAAAAGGTCGTACTTGTGTCGACATTAGAAATCATCCTCCACGATGAAATGTCAGGCTTTCGCCGGCAAGGGCATGGTTGATCGCAAGGCATTCCGCTAGGGTGCGAGAGCGGTTCTCTCATCAGCTCGACCGCGCTACAAAAAATTTTGCGCATCGTGCTGATACCGTCGCCGTCCCCAACGTTACTCGCGCGTTGATCCCATTGGCGCTGTGTCAACCTTCTGGAAATAAATGTTAGGCGCAGGCATCGAGGAATCACAATCGCGCTTTGCTGAGACACTCTGTTCCGATTACTGAACGATGAGGGAGCAGAGCGCGAATTCAAAAGTCATTGTTCCGTTTGTTTAATCGTGACGTCTGAAAGATACGCGAAAGCACGCAGAACGGCGTCGTTCGATGTGCGTCCATACGCGAAGCGTTCAACCTCGTTGCGCGAGGAGACAATGCACTTTGCGATACTGTCGCGAGGCTCGAAGGCCCGAGGACCTAGTGATTCTTGTGAACGGCTTTAGGTTCGTAATTGTCGAACGGCGACTGATAAAGCCACGATAGGTTTTCACAGAATTGCTCGAGGCTGGTGTCGCGAACCAATTGGTTGCGCAACAAGGCATGAGCACCGGACGGGTGATAAACGTGATTTCCGAGTTCCCGCGACTGGAGCTGGACGCGCGTCGTCCGTAGCAGGCGCTCGGTGCGATATTTTTGCAGGGCTTGCAGGATATTGTCCGGCTCTGCGCTGACCCGTTCGGCGAGGCACACGGCGTCCTCGACCGCCATGCACGCTCCTTGCGCAAAATATTGCAGCATGGGATGTGCCGCGTCCCCCAGCAGTGCGACGTTGCCGTCGACCCAGGCTTCCGTCGGGTCGCGATCGCTGGTCACCCAGGCTTTCCAATCTCGTCCGTGGTGAATGATTGCCTTGGCACGCGGATGCACGTCGCGAAACTGTGCAAGCACATCTTCATGAGAGAAGGGCTTGGCGGCAAATGCCTCGGTGGGATCGTTGTGGCAAGTGATGGCCAGGTTGAATACCTTCCAACCCGAAAGAGGGTAGTGGACGAGGTGACATTTGGCGCCAGCCCACAATGTCGCGGCGTTCCAACGCAAGTCCTCGGGCATCTGTTCGGTTGGGATCACAGAGCGGTAGGTTGTGTGCCCTGCGATCCGTGGTTCGCCGTCATCGTTCATCTGGCGTCTGATCTTCGATCGCAAGCCGTCGGCTCCAATCAGGGCACGGCCAGCGATGCGCTCGCCGGTGTGCAAAATGGCATTCACATTTCGATCTGCCTGCTCGTAACCGGTCACATCGCAATTCGTGCGAAGCGTAATGGACGGGTGCTCTTCGCAGGCCCAGACCAGAATTCCATGCAACTCGCCGCGGTGGACCACCGCGTACGGGTTCCCGAAACGCGATCTGAAATAGGTGGTCAGATCAATGTGCGTAATCTCTTCGGCCGTTATTGCATCCATTAAGCGCAACTGATCGATAAAAACCGCGATGGACCGGATGGCATCGCCGAGACCCAGCCGATCGAAGGCGTGAAACGCGTTAGGGCCGAGCTGAATGCCTGCACCAATTTCCTGATACCGGGGGGCTCTCTCCAGGACAGTAACGCGAAAACCGCGCCGAGCCAGTGCAAGGGCGCTCGCCAAGCCGCCAATACCGCCGCCTGCAATGACAATGCGCTCTTCCGACATGTCTCTCCCTTTACGAAAAAGCTCGTTGACTGGTTTACGATCGGCCCTTCTATGGCCGCTTTCCGGCCGGGCGGTCGCGGCTAGTTCTGGCCGGTTTCCCGGCGCTCGGCGCCGCATCGAGCGAGTATTGCCTGAGGAACATCTCGACGCCGTTGACGACAAGGCGCTCAGTGAGGCCATCGTCCGGGCCTCCGCCTAGCGGGCCATACATGACATGCGGCGACACAATCAGGCCCGCGAGCTGTAGGGCGGCAAGCTTGGTGTCGGGAATTCGCAGAGCGAAGCGATCGCTGAGTGTCGATAGCTTTGAAGCGATGTGCTCGTGCAGGCGGTCCGGGCCGGTCTCGATCCATACTTTGCCGAGTTCGGGAAGACGTCGAACCTGGCTAATGGCCAGGATACGAAGGTTCATGAGACGAGGCGAACGCAGCCCTTTGACCCATGCCCGGCAGAGCTCCTCCAACGCGACGCGCAAGTCGACGGCGCTGCCGAGGCTGTTCTGAATCATATGCTCGGTCTTGGCGAGGGCGTTGCTCAATTCTGCGCCGACGACTTCCAGCAGCAGAGCGTCCTTGGTCTTGAAGTGATTATAGATCGTGACTTTGGACACGCCCGCGACGACTGCGATGGTATCGAGATTGGTCGCCGCGCCCTCCGCCAAGAAAACCTGCAATGCGGCATCAAGGATATCCTTGCGCTTCTTGATGGCGCGTTCACCTCCCGGCGGAGGCCTCTCGTCTTTGCAGCTCGCGTCGGGACCACCTTTGGAAGCTCTATCCACGGCCGTTCTTCGTTTCTTCAACAATAAATTGGAGCGCATTTTTCTCGACCAGTTCTGGCGACAATCGGAGGCGGCGACGCCGCAATTCGGCGGGGTCCATGCCGTCACGGACGGCATTGCCACCGTTGAAGGGATGAAGCGATCTGTTGTCGACCGCGGAACGAACCTTACCAGCGATTTGGCCGTGGCTGCACATCCTCGGCGCCATGCGAACGTGTCGGTGGGGCATTTCGGCTTTGAAGCTCTGAATACTGGAAACCGGCAAGACGGCGCTTGCCAAGTCGAACCGGGGTTGATATGTACTGTACCGTACAGTTCAGATGAAAGCCAGAAAAATGTGGAGGAGCCAACGATGCCCACTTTGAGCGGTTGCCATCACATCACTCTTTGCGTCGGGAAAGCCCAGGAGGATGTCGATTTTCACGTCAAGATGCTTGGGCTGCGCTTCATCAAGCGCACGGTGCTCTTTGACGGGACAGTCCCGGTCTACCACCTGTATTACAGCAATCAGAACGGCGATCCCGGTTCGATCGTGACCACGTTCCCGTTTCACCAGGCGGGCATCAACGGGCGTCGCGGCACCAATCAGGCGCGGGAAGTGCTGCTATCTGTGCCCTTGCATTCTCTGGACTTTTGGCAGCACCGGTTGGGTGACCACCATATCGCGACGACCGCGTTCGACGCATTCGATACCCGGCGGCTTGGCTTCCTGCACCCGTCGGGCATCGATTATGTATTGGTCGGCGTGGAGGGCGATCGAAGAGAAGGACATGCCGGACATGGCGTGCCAAAGGAGCACGCAATTCACGGTGTCTATGGTGTCGGCGTTCACGTTCACACGCCCGACATGGCCGTCGAATTTGCCCAGAAGTATTTGGCTGGCCGCGACGCGACCAAGGAAGGCGGGCGTTTTGCAATAAATACCGGGGCAGCCGGGCAGGGCGGCGCCATCGAGCTGTCGGTCAATCGCGATGACGATCAGGGCAGCTGGATCTATGGCGGTGGCACCATCCACCACTTTGCCTTCAATGCTGTCAATCTTGAGAATCAGAACGAGCTCAAGCTGGATATCGAGGGCGCCGGCTATACGGACCTTTCCGAGCTCAAGGACCGCAAATACTTCAAATCTGTTTACGTCCGAGCGCCTGGCGGATTGCTCTGCGAACTCGCCGTCACTCATCCGGAAGGTGGCTGGACTTGCGATGAATTGCCGCAAGAACTCGGCAAGCGCTTCCAGCTGCCACGGCAGTTTGAGGCGCAACGCGAGGAGTTTTTAAGCCGTCTTGAGCCGATCGACGTCTAGCCATGAAACCGATCACTGGCCGTATCGATATTCACCACCATGCGCTGCCAAAACCTTATTTGGCGGCGCTCGGCAAATCCGGCAAGCCGCAGCTCGCTGGCGTCGACCCGATCACGTGGGACGTCGAGTCTGACCTGGAGGTCATGGATCGTAACGGCATCGAAGTCGCGATCCTTTCTGTTACTGCGCCCGGGGCAACGCTTGTCGAGGGCGTCGACGCGGTTCGCCTGTCTCGGGAAACGAACGAGGCGTTCGCGCGCCTTATCGGTAATCACAAGCGCCGGTATGGAGCGTTGGCGCTGGTTCCGCTGCCTGACGTGGCGGCGGCGATTCGCGAAATCGATTATGCGCTCGATGAGCTGCGTCTCGACGGTGTCGGCCTGCTGAGCAATTTTTCGGGGATCTATCTAGGCGATCCCAGGTTTGAGCCGATCTTCCGTCATTTGTCGGATCGTGGTGCGGTCGCCTTTATACATCCGAACATTCCGAGCGCCAAAGATCAGCAGACTTTTGATCTTCCGCCGTCGCTTTACGAATTCACTTTCGATACCACGCGGGCGGTCGCCAATCTGCTGTTCTCCGGAACACTGGATCGCTACCCGGACCTCAAGCTGGTGCTGTCCCATGCCGGCGGCACGGTGCCTTATCTCGCAAACCGTCTGACCTATGCTTCGACCATTGCGTCAAGACTTCGCCCCACGGAGCCAAAGGACATTATTGCTTCTTTGCGTCGGCTCTACTACGACACCGCCATGTCAGCGAACCCCTACACCTTGTCAGGACTGTTCGCCCTGGTTCAACCCGATCAGATCCTGTTTGGCAGCGATTACCCCTACATGCCGGAGTTGACGACTCGTGAAACCGTGGAGGGGGTTGTTAACTTCTTCGCGCCCGCGGACAGGGAAAAGATCGAGCGTTCAAACTATCTCAAGCTGTTTCCGCGGCTGATCGATCGCGTGGCCCGGGCTTAGGCTCGGCGTGTCCTGCGGCGCGTCGGCGCCGCGGGCGGAGCGGCTGTCTGTCGTGCTGGCAAGTGAGCCTCGAAAGTCGGCTCGGCTGACAGCCGGTATTTGAACCTGATTTATCGATCAAAGGCCGGTCAAGATCATGAACGTGCTGAACAGGCTGCCACAAGACACGGTCCTCTGGGGCCGCAGCATCCTGCGGGATGCTGTCTCAGACTTTGAGAATTACGGGATCGCGCGTCCGATCGTCTTCACGGCGCCGGCACTGCAGCAGTTTAATCGGACCTACGTTCGACCTCACCTGAAAAACGCTGTCGGTACTTTCGCCGATCTGCCGCCCCATGTTCCCGATCAGCACGTGAACCTCGCGCTGGATGCTTGTTTGGCAAACGGCGCCCAATCGATTGTCGCGCTGGGCGGCGGCTCCGTGCTGGATGCGGCAAAGGCGGTTTCCTACCTTCACTACCAACGAAACGGGCGGCATCTGCCGATCGCCGCTTTGGCGACAACGCTCTCCGGCTCTGAATATTCGCATTATTTCGGTATCACCGAGACAAATGCGGAGAACAAGTTCAAGCGCAGCTACGCGGTGAGAGAAACCGTTCCGAAACTCGTCGTCATCGACCCGGTTCTTGTTGCCGCGACACCGCGAAGTCTGCTTCTGCCCTCGGCAATCAAGGCATTGGATCACGCGGTTGAGGGCATGCGCCAGGTCGAAAAAGACCATCCGCACGCCATCATGGCGGCGAGCGGGCTCACGCAAATTTTGCGGGTCTTGCGTGCCTGGCCAAAGCAGTTGGAGCCTCACGAGGCCATTGAACACAGGCTGGTGACTTACGACGATCTGCTGCAACTGCAATTGGGTGCCTGGCACTGCTACTTCTATCCCGCTTCCGTAATTTACGGGCTCAGTCACCGAATTGGTCACATTCTCGGCGGAACGTTCGGTCTGCCCCACAGTGTTACTTCCTGTATCGCGTTGGCTCCTGTCATCCGTGCGTGCGCCGGCTTCTATGGCGACAAGCTTTCGATCTTCGCACCGGATTCCTCTGATGACGCCGCCGAAAAGCTGGCCGACACAATCGCGACAGCGGTCGCGGATCTTGGCCTGCCCAACCGGATCGGCTCGTTCGACCTTTCAAAAGACCAACTGCCCGAAGTCGCGCGCCTGCTCACGGCCAACTATCCAAAGGAAGTCGCCGATCTCGGCGAGGGCTCTCAGTCCAAGCTGGTGACGCTATTGGAAAGCATGTGGTGAGCGGGGTCGCGGCGAGGCGCCGAAATATTCAAGCAGGATACACCAGCTTCGTCGTCGAGCCCGGTTAATGTTCAGGGAATTCCAAACCAGTTACGGCATCGTGCGCGGGCATATCGAGGGGGATGTCGTTCGACTCTCGCGCCTGCGCTATGCGCTGCCGCCATACGGTGCGCGTCGTTTCGCAAAACCGTATCCGCTTGATCGGTGGGATGGTGTGCTTGACGCAACCGGTCCTACCGCGATGGCGCCACAATGGCCGGCACGGCTGGCGTCCGTCATGGGCGACTATGCGATCGAGCAATCTGAAGACTGTCTTCACCTGGACATCTGGATTCCGAGCGAAAGCAATCAAGAATTGCCGGTTTTCGTGTTCTTGCATGGCGGAGCATTGATCGCTGGCGGCGGCGGGATGCCCTGTTACGACGGGAGCTTGCTCGCCTCGCAGGGCAATATGATCGTTGTCAATGTAAGCTACAGGCTCGGAGCCTTGGGCCTGCTTCCGATTCCAGGATTGGTGCCTGCCAATCTCACCCTCCACGATCAAATTGCGGCCCTTCGATTTATCCGCGAGGAAATCGCGGCCTTTGGCGGCGACAACCGCAGGATAACGGTCGCGGGGCAGTCTGCGGGCGCCTTGTCGATTGCGCTATTGCTGGCGCAGCCGGATTTCCAGGATCTATTCGACCAAGCCATCATGTTGAGTGCACCACTTGGAAGCTCGTTACAGACAGCCGAGGAAGCGGCAGAAGCCGTCGCCAAGCCGTTGTTGTCGTCGCTCGGCATAGATGCTCGCGATCACAAGGCGCTCTGCGGAGTACCGGTTACGCTGTTGCTCGAGGCTCAGCGCGAGATCATGCGTCTCTTCGCTGAGCGTACACCGCCCAACATATTCAGCATGCCGTTTCGTCCGACCATCGACAACGAGATCGTTCACATACGTCCGACGGCGAACGACGCTGGATTTTGCCGACCGGTAATCATGGGCGCGACCTCCGATGAGTTTAACGCGTTCTGGTACGGCGTTCCCGGCTTCTTGGCGTTCGACGAAAAGGTTCTTGCCGCTCAATCGGCGGAGCGTTCCCCGGCCGAACGAAAATACCCTGCTGCCGCGGCAGGTTCGGCCGCGACGGCCCACTCGATGCTCAAATTGTCGACCGAAGCAACGTTCCTGGTGCCGATGCTGAATATCCTGGACCGGCACGCCGACAATGGCGGCATCGGCTTTGCCTACCAATTTGATTGGTCTCCTTCCGGCTCGCCGCTTGGAGCGTGCCATTGCATCGAGCTGCCATTCCTTTTTGGTAATCTCAAAACTTGGGAAAAGGCGGCGATGCTTGCCGGTGCTGGCGATGAGGAGTTGAGTTCGCTGCGCCGGGACTTTCAGCGCGCGATCATCTCCTTCGTCGTCAACGGCGATCCGGCCACCGGATCGCAAGTTGAGTGGCCGGGCTTCGAGAGAAGCGGCCCGCTATTGCATTTTGGCCGATCGACCGAAAAGTCTGCTAGCCTTTCACATGCCGATCGCTGAGGGCTCGCAACGAACGCGGGAGAAAAATTCATGCTGAAGAAGACGTCGTCTAACGCAACGGCCGGTGGCATCATCGAATCCGTCGAGGATGTCACGCCGGTGGTCTTGCGCGCGATGTCGGGCGCCGACAACGCCAGATTAGGCGTCGTTATGGAGTTGCTGGTCAAGCATCTTCACGCATTCGCCCGTGAAGTCGCCTTGACGGAGCGTAAGCTAGAGTTCGGGCTTGAGTATCTCAATCGGATTGGGCAAGCGACAAATAGCGCCCACAACGAGGCCGTCCTGCTTTCGGATGCTGTCGGGCTGTCGACGCTGGTATGTCTGATCAACAATTCGACGGCCGCTGAGACGGCGACCGCATTGCTCGGACCATTCTGGCGCGCCAATTCCCCGCGAACCGAAAGCGGTGCGACGATCGCAAGATCGCCGACCCCGGGGGAGGATCTCCTTGTCTCCTGTCAGGTCGTGGACGCCGTTGGTAAGGGTATCCCGGGCGTGGAAGTCGACGTTTGGCAATCGTCGCCCGTCGGTCTTTATGAGAACCAGGACTACGAGCAGGCCGACATAAACTTGCGCGGCAAATTCGTCACCGACATCGACGGGCGCTTCAGCTTCCGTTCGGTGAAACCTGCCGGTTATCTTGTGCTGACGGATGGACCGGTCGGCGAGATGCTGGAAGCGCAAAAGCGCCATCCTTACAGACCCGCCCACATTCACTTTCTGTGCTTCAAGCCTGGACTGAAGACGCTTGTCACGCAGGTGTATGTAGATGACGACAAGCATCTTGAAAGCGACGTCGTCTTTGGTGTGACGGGGTCTCTGGTCGGGGAGTTTCATCGGCACGACGCCGGCGAGCCTCCGATGACGGGAATGGAGTGTCCTTGGTATACGCTGAACTATCGCTTCGTGATGGAAGCAGGCGAGGCTGTGTTGCCAAAACCTCCTATCAGTTAAAGAAGCCGATATCCGGGCCGAAGCGCCTTGGCCGGCTCAATCTCGCTGGGTCCTATGTAATAAGCATCAGGAGCGTAGTTCACAGGCAAGGCGAAATCGGCTGAACAACCGCGGAGATCTCTATGCTCAACCTCAACTACATGTACTACTTCGTGCAGGTGGTCGATAAAAATGGTTTCTCAGCCGCTGGCAAGGCGTTGAATATCCCAAAATCGAGCCTCAGTCGACGTATCGCAGAGCTTGAAAACCAATTGGGCGCCCGTCTTATCCAGAGGACATCGCGGAAATTCGTTGTCACGGATGTCGGTCGGGAGTTTTACAAGCATAGCCAGGCCATGCTTGCGGATGCCGAGGTAGCCGAGCAATCGGTCAAGAGACGTATGGCGGAGCCGCAAGGGGCCATCCGCATCACATGCTCGGTGCCAGTGGCACAGTTCGTCGTAGCGGATCTATTGCCTCGATTTGCGCTGCGGTTTCCCAAAGTAGACATCATCCAGCATGCGACTAACCGTTATGTCGATCTGGTCGAAGAAGGCTTCGACCTGGCATTGCGAGCGCATTCAGAGCCGCTGACGGATTCAAGCCTGATCAGCAGATTGATGGCGCTGACCCCCTGGGGATTGTTTGCGAACCAGTCCTACGTTGACGAGTGGGGCGTGCCCTCCTTGCCAAAGGATCTCGCCGCGCATACGGGGCTGCACCTCAGCGGCAACGGTGCGGAAAACTCGTGGAGGCTTTCCAGCAAATCGAAAGAAGAATGCGCGGTCGGCGTCAAGCCACGGATCTGCAGCGACGATATGGTTACGTTGAAGAAGGCGGCGGAAAGCGGGCTTGGTATTGCGGCTTTGCCGCTCTATCTTTGCCGAAACGCTGTGCGTGACGGGAGGCTCATACGCATCTTGCCGGAATGGACGGCCAAGACAGCCACGATCACGTTGCTGGCGCCATCGCGCCGCGGCCTGCTGCCCTCGGTAAGAGCTTTCTCGGACTTTCTCGCCGCCGAACTCCCGACGGCCATCGCCGACGACAGCAGGTCGACCTGACTTGGTTTGACTGGGCAGAGCCGGCCCTTTGATTGAAGCTCACCCGGTTGAGCCTGCAATCCTGCCGCCATTGAAGCCACCGCTATCCAAGCACAGTCTCAGGCCGCGGGCGCGGCGAGCCGCGAAGCGATATTTGCGACGCGTGTACCCTGATATTTGGCGACGGCAATATCTGCTGTGCCTGGCTTCTGGGTATCCTTTCGCGATATGAAAGTAGCTCCGTAGGGCGTGCCGGCTTGGTGCAAGGATGGGTCGGAATAGCCGAGCGGAACGATGATCAAGCCCAAGTGAGACAACACCGGGTAGATCGACAGCAAGGTCGCTTCGTTGCCGCCATGTTGCGATGACGTCGAGCCGAATACCGCGCCGACCTTGCCGTTCAGCTTTCCTTGAAACCACAGGCCACCTAGCGAATCGATGAAGGCTTTCAATTCGGCTGCGACGCCGCCGAAGCGGGTCGGCGTTCCAAAGATGATCGCATCCGCCCATTCCGCGTCCAGGGCTGTGGGCGCTTCATGGCGCGCGTTCATCGCCGCCGCACCCTCCTTCCAACTAGGAGCGGTCGCCATCACTTCGTCGCTGACGAATTCCCGCACGCGCCTCAGTCGCACTTCCGCGCCAAACTCCTCGGCGCCAGCCGCGACTGCCCGCGCGAGATCCTCGGTCGAACCCTTACGCGAATAGAATACGATCAAGATTTTCGGTTTTGGCACGTTACAGCTCCTCAGTTTTTGCCCGGCAGCATCGGAATGCGTCGGCATCTTTGCGTTGGCCGCCACGCTTGGAAGCAAAGCCAGCAGATCGACGGGCATCGGGAGATGATTTGCACGCATACCAATGGTAGTGCGGCTCTATTCCGACGGCCTCGTTTGCAAGAGAATTAGGTCGTTCTGCTGTAGTCCGGTAGCCAACACGATTGAGACTTAACGTTCTAAAAATTCAACGACGTAGCCTGTGCTGGCTGTGGCCCAGTCCATCCAATCCCGGCAAGAACAGTCAGTTTGTCATCGCAACAGCGTCACGCGACGCCTCTTTTCTGAGGATCGGCGCAATTTTATCGCCGAGTATTTCAATTTGAGCCAACACTTCCTTGAGCGGAACGCCCCCCATGTCGAGGATGAAGAGCTGGCGGTCGTAGTTCCCGAAGTGGCGCCTAAAGCTAAGCGTCTTGTCGATCACCTCTTGCGGACTTCCGACCGTGAGCGCGGTATGACGAATTACATCGTCCATGGCGGAAGTTGAAACGCAGATTGAGCGCATTCGCGCGGCGGCAAAGGGCGAGGGTCAGCCGCTCACGAAACTCAACGCTCTTGCCCTCGCGGGCCGGTGGTATTTGTGGTTCGTCGCGAGGCACGAGAGCGATCCCGGATCACCAGAGCACTGGGCTGATCGGAAAGAGCATTTGTTGGAGCGGGTTTGGCTCCCCCACGCACCGTTAGAGCATCTTGAGAACTCCGACGCGGACCCGAGCTGGCCTTGGACCCAATGGCCCGAGGTGCGTGAAGCCGTCAGGCCCGAATTGGCTGAGATGGCGCTCACAGCAACATTCCTTGCCAGTGCCGCTGCGCACGCGATGATCCTTGCGCAGCGCGAGCAGCTGACGCTGGCGAAGAGCGAAGTGACCGTCGGCCGCCTGGAAATCGAGCGGCTGAAGCTGATGCTGGCCAAGGCTCGGCGCGAGCAGTTCGGGCAATCCTCCGAACGCGGCAAGCTGCTGGTCGAGCAGCTCGAGCTTGCGATCGAGGATCTTGAGGAGACCCAGGCCGAACAGGAAACCAAGGCTGAGATCGCAGCTCCAGAAGCCGCTAAGGAGAGGCTCGCACGCAATCCCCGGCCGCCCCGCCGGCCGTTGCCAGACCATTTGCCGGTCGAACGCATCGTCGAGCCCGCGCCTTGCGCCTGCGGTAAATGCGGCAGCGGGCGGCTGCACAAGCTTTGCGAGGTGGTATCGAAGACCCTTGAATGCGAGCCGCGGCGCTGGAAGATCATCGAGCACGTCCGTGAGAAGTTCTCCTGCCGGGACTGCGAGGCGATTACCGAGGCGCCGGCGCCCTCCCATCCGATCCCGCGTGGCTTTGCTGGGCCGAGCCTGCTGGCGATGGTGCTGGTCAACAAGTTCTTGCTGCATCAGCCATTGAACCGCCAGAGCAAGACCTATGCCCGAGAAGGGATCGAGATCGATGTCTCGACACTGGCGGATCGGGTCGGCGCTTGCGTGGTGGCGCTCCACCCAATTATTGAGGCGATCCGGACCCATGTCATGAGCGCGGAACGCATCCACGCTGATGACACGACGGTGCCCGTACTCGCGAAACTGAAGACTGTCACCGGCCGGATCTGGACCTATGTTCGCGATGACCGGCCGTTTGGCGGCACGGATCCGCCGGCGGCCGCGTTCCATTACTCGCGCAGTCGTGCCGGGGAGTATCCGCAAGGCCACCTTGCTGGCTATGTGGGCCTCATGCAGGCCGATGCCTTTGATGGCTACAACCAGCTCTACAAGGCTCAACGGAAGCCGGCTCCGATTCTTGAAGCGGCCTGCTGGAGCCACGGCCGGAGGAAGTTCGTCGACCTGGTGAAACAGGGAGAGGCGCCGATCGCCAGCGAGGCTGTGCGGCGTATCGATGTCCTGTTCGAGATCGAGCGCAGCATTAACGGTAAAACGCCGGAGCAGCGGCTTGCCGTGCGCCGTGAACAATCGCGGCGGCTCGTTGTCGAGCTTGAAATCTGGATGCACCAGCAACGAGCGTTGCTCTCCACCAAGAACGATACCGCCAAGGCGATCAACTACCTCTTCAATCGCTGGGCAGCGTTCGTCCGCTCCCGAAGAGAGGGCAGCTGATCAAAAGGCCTATTGGGAATGCCTCAGCAAGCTCCCAATGGATACGAATGGGCCTGAGAGCGCCTGCAAGGGCATTCTCGTTGCGAACACATTCCGATTGCTGCCGCTTTCCAAGAGGGTCGAGCCAGATTTTCCTGACGCGATGGAACGCAAGATTGCGCCCATGGATGTCTGTGCTCTGACTGGGCTTCAGCTTTTCGGACTTGTATCGAGGCTCGGCAAAATCCAGACGTTAGACAGGATATTCTCGCTACACTCATTCGAACGCGCGGGGTTCTCAAGCGGAATGATGATTGGAAGGCTTATCTGGTGCAGCTGCAGCCCAATGGATGATTGAGACGAATACAAAACGCTGATACAAAAGGCGCTACAGGCGAAGTAAATTCGTTAGGTTTATCAACGCTGAAGCGCGTCGTTCGCGGTTCCCACCCAACTGTAC